>NZ_QMBQ01000010.1 GCF_003289965.1 Mesorhizobium atlanticum | reverse complement strand
CCCAAACACACTCCTTCCCCCCAACAAATGCGACTGGTCCATTTCCCCCGCCACGATCTCCTTCAGGCTCGGCCCCGTCACATACCGCTCCATCCGGCGTGACTCCCCATCCAGCCTTCGCAGCGCCTCCAACTCCTCACTCCGCCCGAGCTTCGCCTTGCCCACCGCTGATTTCAGCACCGAAATCGTCTCGTCATAGACCTTCAGCGGCACCGGGAAGGGGTGGCGGTCCTTGCCGCCGTGGGCGAGCGAGAAGCGCGCCGGGTCGGAGAAGCGGTAGGGCGCGCCGTGCACCACTTCCGAGACCATGGCCAGCGCCCGCACCGTGCGCGGGCCGACGCCGGGCACCAAGAGCAATTCGGGAAAATCCTTCGGGCCGCTTTCGATCGCCGAGGCGATGTTGCCGTGCAGGCGGCGCATGACGATATCGCTTTCGCGCACGTCGTGATGCGCCGGCATGACGAGGTTGGGCAGCAGCGGCTGCGCGGCAGGCTCCGGCTCGGGTTGAGGCTCCAGCACGGCAAGCTCGCTCAGGATCTTTTCCGGGCTCATCGTCTTGAGCAGCTCGACCTGGCCGCCGCGCGCTTTTTCGGCGCGATGGTCGGTGAGGTTGATGATCTCGCCCTGGCGCTCGCCCTCGATCGCCGCATGCGGCTGGTCGACGAAGCTGGTCAAGCCTTCCGAGAGCCAGTGGTAGCGGCGCGCCTGGCGGGCGTCGCCGTTCATGCCTTGCTGCACCACCACCCAGCGCCCGTCATCGGCGACGATGAAGCCGTGCAGGTAGAGGTCGTAGCCGTCCTGCACGGCGGCGCTGTCCACCTTGGCCACCAGCCGGCTGGCGGTGGCGAGGGCATCGCCGTCCAGGCCGACGCGCTCGCCGATGGCCAGCAATTCGCCCGGCGTCTTGCGCGAATGCGCGCCGCGCCCGCCGCAGACATGGATGCCGAGCTCGCCGGCCATCGGGTTCAGCCCGCGCTTCAGCGCGCCGATGACGGAAGTGGTGATGCCGGAGGAGTGCCAGTCCATGCCCATCACGGCGCCGAAGGACTGGAACCAGAAGGGATGGGCGAGACGCCGCAAAAGCTCGTCGCGGCCGTAATGGTGGATGATCGCCTCGCACAGCACCGCGCCGAGCTTGGTCATGCGCTCGCCCAGCCACTTCGGAACCCGCCCGCCATGCAGCGGCAGGTCGGCGCTGCCGCTTCGCTGCGTCACGTGATTCTCCTGGATGCCGGTAAGTTAGATGGCATGCCGGGAAGGATTTGCAAGCCGCGCGAAGTGCCAATCTCCCCCACGAGAGGGGGGAGATTGGCCAGCCGCCCGCCACCTAGTACCTGTAGTAGTGCCGGTGGTGGTGGTGCCTATGGTGGTACCAGTAGTGGTGATGGTGGTGCCGGTGGTGATAGACGTAATAGTACCTGTGGTACCGGTAGTACCGATAGTGCGGGTAGCGGACCACGTAGCTCGGGTAGTAATCGTCATAATAGTCGCGGTAGCCATAGTACGGGCGGTAGAAGGGCGGCGGCCCGTAGTCGTAGTAACCGCCGGGCGGGCCTATGCCGATGCCGAAAAACACGCGCGCATCCGCCGGCGCGACCGTCGCCGCCGCTGACGCGACGGCGATCACCGAGGCAAGTAGAAGCTTTTTCATGGCAACCTCCTCCTGAGGGTTCGCATTGACAACGCTTTACAAGCCGAAAAGCTGCCAGCGGGCTGTGGGCTTTGTGCGAAAAATCACCGGATTTGAAGCCATGCCTGGTTCCTGGCGGCGAAGAGGCAAATGCATGTCGCCCAGAAGTGCGCAGCGGTTCTGGGACAACGACATGCATCAAAACAAAGACTTAAAGCGCGTCGCCTGAATCCGGTTCAGCGCGACGCGCTTTAGCCGCAGACACGCACCTGCCGCGTGAACCGGTGCCCACCGCCGCGGGTTCTCACCATTTCGATCCGGCAATGGCGGCCGCGGCTTACGACATGATGGCGGGACGGCGCGGCGACATAGCCGCCGTCATAGTCGTTGCCGTAGGTTGGGCCGTAGCCTGGCCCGTCATCAAGATAGGAGCCGCCCCAATAGGAACCGTAGACCGGAGCGTGGTTGTAACTGTCGTAAAAATCGCCGAAGGGGCCGTAGTCGAAATAGCTGCCGCCGAGGAACACATTGCCTGCGTCCGCAGGCGCGACGATGACAACCACGCCGGCGAGCGCGGTCGCCGAGGCAAGCAGGAACTGTTTCATGCCAACCTCCTCCTGAAGGTTCGCCCATGATAACGCGCGGCATGCCGAAAAATTGCGCCGCCATGCACGATCAGCAACATTTGAAGGCTTCGTGAGCGTCCGAAGCGACCATATGCAAGGCGAAAGGATCGCGCGGACCAGCCAAAAGGCCCTTCGCGCGATCCAGTTAGGCTCGTTTAGTAGTTGTTGTAGTAGCCGTTACCGCACACGCGCACCTCCTCCACCACGCGGTGGTGGTGACGCCAGTGGGTCACCAGTTCGGTGCGGCAATTATGGCGGTGATGATAGCGGATCACATAACGCTCCCTATAGGGCGTGTAGTAATCGTCATCATAGACGTGCCGGTAGTAGCGGTGCGGGTAGTAGTCACCGTAGTAGTCGTCACTATAGCCCGGACCGACGCCGATACCGAGCTGAACGCTGGCCGCACTGGCCGGCGCGATCGCGAACGCCGAGGCGATGGCGATCATCGAAGCAAGCAGAAGCTTTTTCATCGCTGCCTCCTGTGTTTCGAGGATGCCCCTTCGACGAGATAACGGTTTCACGCGGCTCATGTTCCAGGAAGCCTCGGCCGCGGCCCTTGGGCAAGACAACGTGGCCAGGTCGCCAGGCGAGCCTGATCCGGCGCGTCGCTTCATCCACGCAACCTCATGAGCCCCGATATTTATTAGGGCAACTGCAACCGACCGGGCGTCGGCGCGTTGCACGCCGGCGAAGTATCTGGGATCATCGCCGCGCGGACGGCATGGAGGCTCGATGGTGGCGGCCAATCGCGGGAACGGGGCGTCGGAGCCGGGGCTGGCAAGCCTGCTCGCCGCTTCCAGGGGCCATCCGCGCACGGCGCTGCCGACGGTGGCGAGCGTGGTCATCACGGTCGCCGCGCTCTATTTCGGGCGCGAGGTGTTCCTGCCGATCGCGGTCGCGCTGCTTTTGACCTTCGCCATCGCGCCTGTCGTGTCCTGGCTGAAGCGCGCCGGCGTTCCGCGCATCGCGGCGGTCATCGCCAGCGTCGCCGGCGCCTTCGCGGCGCTTTCGCTGTTCTCCTTCATCGTTGCCACCCAGGTCAGCGACCTCGCGCAGAACATCCCCGTCTACCAGATCAACATCCTGACCAAGGTCCGCGCGCTGAAGGAAAACGGCCTCGGCGGCGGCATCATCTCGCGCCTCAGCGGCGTCATCGAACGCGTCGGGCAGGAGATCGACCGCCAGGAGCCGCAGCTGCCCTCGGCCGCCCAAGCGCCGAAGCGCGAACCGATCCCGGTCGAGGTCGTCTCGCATGAAAAGCCGCTCGAGGTGCTGCAGAACCTGATCGGTCCGCTGCTCAGTCCGCTCGGCTCCGCCGGCCTCGTCGTCATCGTCGTCATCTTCATGCTGATGGAACGCGAGGACCTGCGCGACCGCTTCATCCGGCTGGTCGGCTATGGCGACCTCCATCGCACCACGCAGGCGCTGCAGGATGCCGGCAAGCGCGTCGGCCAGTATCTGCTGATGCAATTGGTGGTCAACATTATCTACGCCGTGCCCATCACCATCGGGCTCTGGGTGCTCGGCATTCCCAACGCGCTGCTTTGGGGCCTGCTGGCGCTGGCGCTGCGCTTCGTGCCCTATATCGGCCCGATCATCGGCGCGCTGCTGCCGCTGTTCCTGGCTTTGGCCGTCGCGCCCGGCTGGTCGCTGCTGTTGTGGACGGCCGCGCTTTTCGTCGTCGTGGAGCTCGTCACCGGCAACGTCATCGAGCCGTGGCTCTACGGCTCGCATACCGGGCTCTCGCCTTTGGCCATCATCGTGGCGGCGATCTTCTGGACCTGGCTGTGGGGGCCGATCGGCCTGGTGCTGTCGACGCCGCTCACCGTCTGCCTGGTGGTGCTCGGCCGGCACGTGCCGCAGTTCGAGTTCCTCGACGTCCTGTTCGGCAACGAGCCGGTGCTGGAGCCGCATGCCAGGCTCTACCAGCGGCTCCTGGCCGGCGACCCGGACGAGGCGACCGACCATGCCGAGGAGATGCTGGAGGAGAAATACCTGTTCCAGTTCTACGACCAGGTCGCGATTCCCGCGCTGCTGCTCGGCGAGCAGGACCGTGGCCGCGGCGTCATGGATGACGCGCAGCGCCGGCAGGTCGCCGACAGCGCCATGACGCTGGTCGCCAATCTCGACGACAGCGCCCAGCAGGAAGCCGAGGACGAGGAGACCGGGCAGGCACCAGAGACGGGCGATAAGGCGGCGGGCAAGCAGGCGCCGGAGCAGGCACCGGAGAAGAAGGCAGGTGACGGCAAGCCCGTCGAGGAGGGGGCCGGCGAGGAGGTTGACCTGCCCGACGGCTCCGGCCGCGCCGTGCTTTGCGCCGGCGGGCGCGGCGAGCTCGACGACGCCGCCGCCGCCATGCTGGCGCAGGTGCTGGAAGTGCAGGGCGCCGAGGCGACGCGCGCGAGTTTCGCCGACCTCGAACCCTCGGCGGTCCGCCGCCTCGACCTGGAGACCACCGACACGGTCGTCATCGGCTTCCTCAACCGCCAGTCCACCCAGCACGCGCGCTTCATGGTGCGGCGGCTGAAGCGCATCAAGGCCAAGCTCCGCGTCGGCATCGTCTTCTGGTCGGAGGTCGGCAATGGCGATGGCGAAGCGGCGGCCGAACTGGCCGCCACTCTCAATGCCGACTTCGTCGCCTTCGGCATGGTCGGCGCGGTGACCGGCGCGCTGTCCGACAAGCCCGCAGTCTCGCTGAAGCCCGCCCACCGCCGTCGTCGCCAGCCGGCGCGCCGCAAGCAGCTGCAGGCGGCGGAGTGAAGGCGGACCAGTCGGCGCAACGGTGGAAAAGAAAAACTCGCCGGGTCTGACCCTGATGCCCAAGCCCACAGGCCCGGCGAGATTTAAACCTGATCCCCCGATCAGGACCGGCGGGAGGACACCGGCAATCTCTTCATAGCAAGACGGATGCCAGTCCCGAAACGGGACAGCGATGCTTAATGCCGAAAGCCCTGCGGAACGTCCGTTACGTGTTGCTAATGTGCTACAGCTGATCGCCGCATCAAAACCGTCGCCACCTCGTCTGCCGTTGTCGCAACGCTGCGTGCAACGCATGCCGTCATCGGCTATGCCGTCGCCAGCCAATTCCGGCGAAACCAGGAGCATTCGATGACCAGACCCACCATTCTCAAATTCGGCGCCATCGAGCATGCAGAAGCCGGCGACCTGCCGGGCTGGATCGTCGTCGAGGGCAGGCCGACCATGCAGACCGCCGTGCAGCACACCACCGAGGACGGCAAGGTGATGTCCGGCACCTGGCGCGCTTCGCCCGGCACCTATCATGCCACCTATACCGACTATGAATTCGTCCACATGATCGCCGGCCGCATCATCATCACGCCCGACGGCGGCCAGCCGGTCGAAGTCGGCCCCGGCGACGCCTTCGTGGTCGAGGCGGATTTCAAGGGCACGTGGAAGATCCTCGAGCCGGTGACCAAGCATTTTGTGGTTGTGGTGGGGTAGGGGGACGGCGCCGAAGCTGCTGATCTCCCCTCTTGCGTCTACCCTATGCGCACATCTTCCGCGGCTGGCGTAACTGATCGACCTGAAGCTTGATTGCCGCGTGGTTCCCCCAATCCGTCGCTGCTTCGCAGCGCCACCTTTCCCCCCTCCGGAGGGAAAGGAAGGGAGCCTTGCTGGACGAGCGTTGACGGCAAAAGGCCTGGTGCCTTTCCTCTACCCAGTCGATCGGGGGAGAGGTGGCTCGGCGAAGCCGAGATGGAGCGGGGGTCGACCAGCGCTACATTGGACAATCCATGCGCCAGGCCGCCGCCATGGGTGTCGTTGCCCTACCTTCCCACCTTCGAAATCACCCTTTTTTCCACCTCCGGCTCCAGCGATTCCGCGAAGGGCGTGGCCATATGGTGCTGGTCGCGGAAGGCGAGCTTGCCGTCGATGAAGGCGTGGCAAACGGTGGCGTTGCAGAAGCGGTCGGTGAGGTCGACGTAAGCAGCGTTGGGGATGCTGTCGACGATGTCGCGCTCCACCGCCGCCATCGCGTCGTTGGCGGCGTAGGCGCGCGTCTGGTCACAGCGCGAGGGCGCTTCGTCCCGCCACAGCGCCCGCGCCACGCAGGTGTCGACGTTGGCGTTGTTGAACGGCACGTCGCGGATGAAGGCGACCTTGAGGCCGGCCTTGCTCAGGCTGGTGAGGGTGGAGCGCAGGCCCGCCCGCCATTCCGCATCCTGCCTTGCCGTGTCGCCGCCCCGGCCCGCCATCTTGCGCCCGCTGGCCAGCGCCAACTCGGAGATGACCACCAGCGCCGGCCTCGCTTCGATGATCCCGGCGATCGCCTGCTCGCGCCAGCGGTCGCATTCGGCATAGGGGCGCTTGAGCTCGGCCGACCACACGCTGATGCGCGAGGCGCGGCAGGAGTTCTTCAGCCACGTCACCACCCGGTAGCCGTTCTTCCGGCCCGCCTCGATCAGCGGCGTCGACCAGTGGTCGGCGTGGGAGTCGCCGAAGAGAGCGATGACGCGCCGCCCGTCGCCGAACACGCAAGGGGCCGGCGTTACTGTTTCATAGTCCTGCACGCAGCCCGCCCTGGCGCGGGCGGTGGAAGGCTCGGCCGCGCTCGCGGCGATGATGCGTTGCTGCGGATCGAGGTCGCGCACGGCAAGCCTGGCATTGCCATAGGCGGCTGCGACGCCGGTGCCGGTCAGGAGGAGGGCCGGCACCAGCGCCCGCGCCGCATTGGCCGTCAGCCAGCCGTTGCGACGGATCGGGTTCTCGATGAGGTGGTAGGTGAGGGCGGACAGCGCCAGCGTCAGCGCCAGGCAGCAGAGCCGCTCGATGGGCGTCAGCTCCGGCGCCAGCATGCCGGCATAGACGATGACCGGCCAGTGCCAGAGATAGATCGAATAGGAGAGCCTGCCGGTCCATTGCAAGGGTGGCAGCGCCAGGGCGGCATTCACCCAATTCCGTCCGGAATTGGGTGAATAGCCGTCCCTGGCGCCGGCCGCTCCCGCCTTGAGCAGAAGGACCGTGCCGGCGACAGGCAGAAGCGCCAGAAAGCCGGGGAAGGGAGCGTCCTCGCTGAAGGTGAGATAAGCGGTCCCGATCATCGTGAGGCCGGTCAGGCTCAACGCCCGCCCCAGCAGCGGACGCGTCTGCAACAGCCGCGCCGGCGCCATCGATGTGAGGCCGCCAGCGGCAAATTCCCATGCGCGCAGCGGCGAGAAGTAGAACGCCCATGGCTGCGAAACGCTCGTCAGCCAGGCGCAGAGGATGAAGGAGACGAGGCCGACGACGCCGATGGCAACGATGATGGCGCGCTTGCCGGGCTTCAGAGCAATTCCAGGAAAAGTGTGAAGCGGTTTTCCGTCCGGAATTGCGTCAAAGCGAAAGGCTGGAGCGGTTCGTCGCTTCCTTGAAACGGCGAACCGCTCCAGCCGGGCGGCCAGCATCAGGAGCGCCGGCCAGGCGAGATAGAACTGCTCCTCGACCGACAGCGACCAGTAATGGATGAACGGGTTCGATGTGGCGTCATTGGCGAAATAGTCGAACGACCAGCGGATCAGCCAAAGATTGATCATATAGGCCGAGGCGAACATCGCGCCCTTGGAATAGAGCGCCTGCTCCTCCGGCGACAGGATGAGCGCGCCGGCGGCAAGCGTCGCGGCGATGACGAACAATGCTGCCGGCAACAGGCGCCGCGCGCGCCGGGCATAGAAGCGCAAGAGGTCGAGCCGGCCTGTTTCGGATATCTCGGCGACCAGATGCCTGGTGATCAGATAGCCCGAGATGACGAAGAAGATGTCGACCCCGACAAAGCCGCCCGGCAGCGCCTTGAGGCCGAAATGGTAGGCGACGACGCCAGCCACGGCCACCGCTCGCAGCCCTTCGATATCGGGTCGGAAATCCTGCGCCGATGCTGACACGAATACGAACCTCGTGAATGCTCGTTCGTATCCCGCCTGCGGCAAAGCCTCGGCCCTATGCGCCGATATCGCAATGCAACAAATCTAACGCAGTGCAACATAAGGGGAGATTGGCCCCCCGCAATCACGCCTTCTTCAGGAACTCCGTCTTCAGCACCAGGCCCTTCACCTGCTTGGTGTTGCATTCGATCTCGCCGGGATTGCCGGTGAGGCGGATGTTCTTCACCAGCGTGCCGCGCTTGATCGTCTCGGATGTGCCCTTGACCTTGAGGTCCTTGATCAGCGTCACGGAGTCGCCATCCTTCAGCGGCGTGCCTTTGCTGTCTTTCACGATGGCGTCTGTCATGGCGGGTCAGTCTTTCCTCGATTGAGTGGCGTGCGCTCGCCTATCGCGCCGGCCATGACCTGGTCAAGCCGCCCGGTGCCGGATCGACTGCTCTCCGCCTCGAGGCAGGGCAATCGCCCGTGACGGCGCCGGCAATGGGGACGTCAGGAGCTCTCAATCACCACCTCGGCCTCGATCTCGACCGGGAAATTCAGGGGCAGGGCGGCGACGCCGATCGCCGTGCGGGCGTGGCGGCCGATCTCCGGGCCGAAAACCTCGAGGATGAGGTCGGAAAAGCCGTTCATCACCGCCGGCGTCTCGGTGAAGCGCAAGGCCGAATTGACCATGCCGTGCACGCGGCACCAGCCGGTGATCCGGTCGAGGCTGCCGAACTCGCGCTTCAGGCTGCCGAGCATCGACAGCCCGACCTTGCGCGCCGATGCCCGCGCCTCGTCCAGCGACACGCTCTCGCCGACCGCGCCGAACGGGCCGGCAAGCGAGCCGTCCGGCTCCTGCGGCCCATGGCCGGAAATATAGGCGCGGTCGCCGCGCACATTCACCCAGGGAAAGGGCAGCACCATGCCCGGCGGAAGTTTCAAGGGTGGCGGCAGCACGATGCCGAGCGCGGCAAGCTTTTCGTCGGCGCCCGGCATGGCATGGCCTCCCTCGTCGCACTGCGCCATCGCGGCGCCGAGGCCGAGCTTTCCGGCTCGCGGTCCATTCGTCAAGAACGACTTGGAGAAGAAGGGCGCGCGCTTGGCCCGCGCGGACCGCAGCCCCTGAGATCCGCGCGCGGGCAGGCGCCGCCTTGCCAGCGGCGCTAAGCCCCCCAGCCCTCAGGCTGGCCGGGTGGCTGTCGGCTGGGTCGTTCGCCCGCTGCTTTCCTGCAGTCGTCCTAAAGCATGTCTCCCGAAAGCGGGAACCGGTTTCGGGATAAAGCGCATGGAGCGAATCCGAAGGATCGCGACGCGCTTCAGAAATGCAGGTCCAGCGGCTGCGGATAGGCCTGGCCCGGATCCCCGGTCTTCGGCGTCTGGCCCGCCAAAGGCACGATGCCGCCGGTTGCCGTCTGATCGAGCGGCGGCCGATGCTTGCCCGTTGTGGCGGCCTTGTCTTCGGTCACCAGGATTTTCGTCTTGGCCCCGGCGCCTTGCGTCAGCGCGACCGAGAGGAGAAGCGCCGATAGCGCGGATAGGACGATCTTCATGGCAGGTTTCCTTTCCTGGTTCTGCGGCCTCCTCATTGCTTGAAGCCCGATGCGTCGAGCAGCGCGACCTGCTTGCCGTCGACCTCCACGAAGGAAGGGGATGACGTGCTCGAGCCCCGCATTCAGCGCATTTTTCATGATGGTCCGCCCTTGCCCGAAAAGAGCTTAGCGCCGGCTGCACAAGGGCAAAGGCCGGCCATGTGGAAGGGCGTGGAATTCTCCGGAATTTCCACGGCCTGGGCCTGTGGAAGGTGGCAGCGCCGGACATCGGGCGCAGGACGAAAGTCCGGCGCGTCGCGTGGCGAGCATGCGTATCATCACAAGTCGACGCCGTGCCGTCGGGCAGCCGCGGCCGGCAATGGCCGGGCATGATTTCTCGGAAGGGCACGGGGTCCGAGGGGCGGTTCGATGGCACAACATATCGCGCAGAAGCTGAGGCTGACATCGGCCCTGCTCGGCACCGTCACGCGCAAGGATCTCGCGGCGGCGTTCCGTGCCGTCAACGCCAGGACGACATTCGATCTCGGCCGTGCCGACAAGTGGCTGCAGGGCCGGGCTCATCCGCGCGAGCTCAGCGTCTACGAAGACTGGGCAAAGCTGCTGCGGCTGGAGCAGCCCGGCGCGTGGATCGCCGAAAGCGATCTGCCGAGCTTCACCGCCGCCATCTGCGCCCGTCACGGCGTCGACCGGGTCGCGCTCGAACGGCACGCCGCGCAGCAGTTCGAGGCAGCCTCCGCGCATGACGACCGCGCCCACAGCATCGCGCTTATCGGGACCTATGCCTGCTATTCGCGCGCATGGTCGCCCTATTATCGCGGCCAGCTCATCAAGGGCAGCCTGTCGATCGAGGGCGGGCCGGGCGTGCACGGCCTCACCGCCCGTTACCGGGAGGCGTTGCCGACCGGCCAGCTCGTGCTGGGCGGCCCGGTGACGCCGGCAAAGCGCGGCCTGTACATCCATGTCAGGGAGGCCGGCGGCGACGCCCAGTTCTTCTTCAGCCTGTTCCCCCAGTCGCAGCCGGGCAGCGTGCTGGGCGGCTATATGTGCGGTACGGCCATCATTGGCCCCGAGGCGCAGCCCTCGTTCACCAGGATCATCATGGTGCGCCTGCGCGATCCGGTGCCGGGCGCCCCCGAATGGGGCGGATATCTGTTGCCGCAGGGGTCGATCGCCACCGATCTGGCGGCGCTCGGCATCGCCATCGAGCATCCCGAAGCCGTAGACCGGCTGCTGGGGCGATTCCTCGGAGCCGATGGCGCGGGCGACGTCGGCCAGATTCCGCCGGCCGAATTCCGCGCCATCCTCGACGTGTTCGACCGCCGTTGGCTGCAACACGCGGGTTAAGCCGAGGCGGGTCTCAAAGGTCTGTCGGAGGACGGCGCCGGATGTTGCCGGCGCGCCACAGCCCACATGCTTTCGCTCGCAGTCAGTCCTCATCGTGCTTCGATGACACGGATTTTCTTTGACGGGAGACCTTTGGCGTTGCGTGGTGCGGGCGCAAAACCGGGCAAAGGGGTTCCCTATGAAGAAGACTTACGAGAAGCCGGCGCTGTCGAAGCGCCAGAAGCTGTCGAGCGTCGTTGCGATTGCCATTCCTTCGAACGTCAAGGAGTAACGCGGACGCGGATGACAATCGGCCGGCGGCCTCTCGGCTTGCCGGCCAATTGTTTGGCGTCAGTTGCAGGGCGGTCAAATTCGGCCCCCGCTCGACGCGGCGGACGCAGGGCATATCTTGCGGTCCTGATCCCATCGTCGATCGGGCCGAGACAGCCGATGAAGAAGCCATATAGCGACCAGACGTGACAGGCTTTCGGCGGTGACCGCCGCCTTGCGGTCCTGCGGCCTCACGTTCTGAAATCCCAGGAACGCGCCGTCGACCCGATCGGTTTTCAAGCAAGCTGTTTTAGAGTTGGAGCCGGGTCGGCCAGGAGCGGGCGGTGCACTGCAGGTGCCCGCCCGTCCGGCGCCGCCGCCAAGCTGCTGAAACCCCGTCCGTCCCCAACAGCAACGGTCATGGCGTGACCAGTGCTTGCGGAGTGCCATTGGCGCGGTGCCCTGTCAACGCCGGCAGCGGTCGGCTGGAAGCGGCTTTTGCGCCGCGTTTTTGTGCCGGAAATGTCCCTTGCGGCCATTCCGGCGCCGCCGCGAAACGGCGGAATTCCGGGCTTTTCGCGCTTGACCGGGCTTATATGCCTATCTGCTTGAATAGGCTGATTTTTCGCCGGCCGACATTTCCCGCTGCCCCCGACTTTTTTTGGGTGCATTTGGCCGCGCGCCATCGGGCGGCCGGCAGCGGCCGATTTCCCCTTGAAGCGGCATCGGAGGCTGTGTGAGTCATTTCATGATGTTCTCATGAAAGGCATGGTAGAGTATCGCGCAGCGAAAGGGGGGAAGTTGCGATGACCAATCGGTTGTTCGAGATCCTTGCCAGGCGGCGGGGGTGGCTGGATCGACTCGCATTGGGGCTGCTTGTCTTCCTGGCGACATTGGTCGCGGCGCTGATGGGTGGCGCCAGCGCCTGAAGCGCGTCGCGATCTTTCAGATCCTCCACATGTGCCACAGGCTCGCCAGCCCAGATGCCGTGATCGCCCTGTCGCGGCTCAGTCCTGCAAGAGAGGGGGTGCGCCGTAGCCGCGCAGGCCGGTTCCGTTGCAGGCCTGGCAGGAAACCCGTTGTCCAGGGCAATTGTCGCGCAACATGCCCGAGGGACAGCATGAGCCGTTCGACGCCACCTGCTTTTCACACTCGAACACCTTGCCGGCGCCCAGGCACCGGGGGCAGGCGAACTTCCTGAATTCGCTCAAGCGAGCCTCCGGCTGTTTCAAAAGCGCCCGGCAACGCGGTGAACATGCCACGGGTTCCATGAACGGCACGGTTTTTTCTTCCCATATTATACGTTAGTAAGAGCTAATGTTAAAGAAGAGTCCCGTGGCGCGTGGTTGCTTCCTCGCCGCGTCAATCCCTCTCAAGGGCCGGGGTTACGCGTTCCGCCACACACCTCCTTCACCAGCCCCCGCAGCCAGCGATGCGCCGGATCGGCATCGAGCCTCGGATGCCACAACAGCGAGATCGTCAGCGGGGCAAGCTTGACCGGCAGCGTGAAGGTGAACAGGCCCTCGCGCAGCGTGCCCGTATAGCGCTCCGGCACCGTGGCGATCAGGTCCGAGCCGCGCGCCAGCGCCAGCGCCTCGGCGAAGCCCCCGACCACGGTCGCGATTGTCCGCGTCAGCCCGGCGAGCTCCAGCGCGTCATCCACCGGGCCGCGATCGAGCCCGCGCCGCGAGATCAATATGTGGCGGCCGGCGGCGAAGCGGGCGGCGGTGACGCGGCCTTCGCTCAAGGGATGGCCGGCCCGCGCGACGCCGACGAAGCGGTCGCGGAACAACGCCTGCGAACGCACCTCCGGCCCGGTCGTATTGCCGATCACGCCGGTCTCCAGGTCGACCGCGCCCTCGCGCATCGGGCCGCTGTCCTTGTCGGGCTTGGGCACGAAGCGCAATTGCACGCCCGGCGCTTCCCGCGACGCGCGGGCCAACAGCGCCGGGCCGAAATTCTCGACGAAGCCGTCGCTGTTGCGCAGCGTGAAGCTGCGGTTGAGCCGTCAAGGTCAAGCCGCTCGGCGGGCCGCAGCACCGCTTCCGCCTCCTTCACCAGCCGGCCGACCTCCGTGCCAAGCTCGACGGCGCGCGGCGTCGGCACCAGGCCTCGCCCGCCGCGCACCAGCAGCGGGTCGCCGGTCGCCTCGCGCAGCCTCGCCAGGGCCCGGCTCATCGCCGAAGGACTGAGCTTCAGGCGCCGCGCCGCCTTGGCGACGCTGCCTTCGGCGAGCAGCACATCCAGCGTGACGAGCAGGTTGAGATCGGGTCGCGACATAAGCGCAACCATAGCATGGTTGTCGCTCGATGACATGGCGTTTCATGCACTGATCAAGTGCAAATGCTGCGCGTTCCGCCATATCGGCTGGACGCCTATCTTCCCGCCGAGTTCACCCGACGGAGAAGACATCATGGCCGATATTGCTGAGATCCGCGCCGCGCCCGTAAGCCGCTCGACGGCGGGCGCGCTGGCCAGCCTGTCTTTGGCCATGCTCGTCTCCTCGCTCGCCACCAGCATAGCCAATGTCGCGCTGCCGACGCTGAGCGTGGTCTTCGCCGCGTCCTTTCCGGCGGTGCAATGGGTGGTGCTCGCCTATCTGCTCGCCATCACGGCGCTGATCGTCAGCGTCGGGCGCCTCGGCGATCTCGTCGGACGACGGCTGCTGCTGATCGCCGGCCTGGCGCTGTTCAGCGCCGCCTCGTTTGCGGCCGCGCTCGCGCCGTCGCTGGCGCTGCTGATCGCCGCGCGCGCCGTGCAGGGGCTGGGCGCGGCGGTGATGATGGCGCTGACGATAGCCGTCGTCGGCGAGACGGTGCCGAAAGAGCGCATCGGCAGCGCCATGGGCCTGCTCGGCACCATGTCCGCGATAGGCACGGCGCTCGGCCCCTCGCTCGGCGGCGTGCTGATCGCCGCTCTCGGCTGGCGCTCGATCTTCCTCGTCAATGCCGCGCTGGGCGGCGTCGCGCTGCTTGCCGCCTGGCGCGCCCTGCCGGCGGCGGGCATCGTGCGCCAGGCGACGGGCGCGAAGGCCCGCTTCGATGTACCGGGCACGCTGCTGCTCGCCGCCACCCTTGCCGCCTATGCGTTGGCCATGACCATCGGGCGCGGCCATTTCGGCGGCCTCAACGCGGCGCTGCTCGGCGCGGCCATGGTCGGCGCGGCGCTGTTCGTCGTCGCCGAGGCCAGGGTGGCGTCGCCCCTGGTCAAGCTCGCGCTGTTGCGCGACAGGGTGCTGGCGCCGAGCCTCGCCATGAACGCGCTGGTCTCGACG
Source organism: Mesorhizobium atlanticum (assembly GCF_003289965.1). GTDB lineage: Bacteria > Pseudomonadota > Alphaproteobacteria > Rhizobiales > Rhizobiaceae > Mesorhizobium > Mesorhizobium atlanticum. The sequence goes on along the minus strand of NZ_QMBQ01000010.1, from coordinate 230,555 downwards.
GTGATGATGGCCACCTTGGTCGTCGGCCCGTTCTTTCTGTCGCGCGCGCTGGGCTTGAGCGAAGCGGCGACCGGAGCCGTGCTGTCGATCGGCCCCGTGGTCTCGGCGGTCTGCGGCGTCATTGCCGGGCGTATCGTCGACCGGCTGGGTGCGGCCGCGATGGTCGTCGCCGGCCTGGCGCTGATGGTCGCCGGCTGCGCCGCGCTCGCGGCACTCCCGAGTCTCTTCGGCGTTGCCGGCTACGCGGCAGCCATCGCCGTGCTGACGCCGGGCTACCAACTCTTCCAGGCCGCCAACAACACCGCCGTCATGGCCGATGTCGACAGCAGCGAGCGCGGCGTGGTGTCGGGCATGCTCAGCCTCTCGCGCAATCTCGGCCTCGTCACCGGCGCGGCGGTGATGGGCGCGGTGTTCGCCTTCGCCGTGGGGACGAGGGACATCGCGGCGGCGGCCCCGGCCGCAGTCGCGCACGGGATGGCAATGACCTTTGCGGTGGCCGCGGGGTTGGTCGCGGTCGCGGTGGCGATTGGGTTTGTCGGTGATCGCGGGAAGCCCCGGGGCGCCTGATCCGGAACGTCAACCTCGCTTTGTGATGAAGCTCGGCCGTCTGCCTGACCGTTTCATGCCGCCCCTCGGGAACTCACAGCCCAAGTGTCCAGCCGGCCGCCATTTGTTGTGATTTCCTGATCGGCCTGAATGGAGGGGCCATGATGGCCGGCCGATGGGTGGCCTCGACGAAAGCGGCCGCGGCCGTCTCCGCGGCATCGGCGAAATGGTCGACCCTGTCGAAGCGCTTCACCACGCGCTCATGCAGCATCGACAGCCTTGCGGCCCGGTGGAGATCGGCGCGCTTCTCGCCATGCATATCGAGTGGAGCGAACATAACCATCCCCGCAAACGGCGATGCCAGGCGTTTGTTCCGATCGGCCCGGGTGAACGCTGCGCCGGGATGGCTTCGCGGGTCGGAGACGCTTCCGCGATCGCGTAATTTCGCCGCCGCCCGCGAGGCCTATCTTTGCCTGGCGGCGGTGCCCATTCCGCCTTCGGCCGGTGCCTCAGCTACCCCAACGAACCCCCGCCCACTGGGGCGCCGGCCTCATCCCTTGCGCCATTCGAGCTTCCCGAAGCCTCCAGGCGCTCGGCCTCCATCTCCAGTTCCACCAGCTTGGACTTGATCTCATGCGGCTCGGAATGTTCGAGCCCGACCACGTCGTTGCGCGTCTGCTTCAGCGCAATGACGATCTCGTCGAGCTTGGCGTGGATAGCGGCGGTGTCCCGGTAGCCCTGGATGAGGACCACCCCGGTGATGATGATGGCCGCCACCGACAGGGCATAGGTCACCACGTTTGTAAGCCCGAAGGGCACCAGCAGCGTGCAGGCGGCCATGGCGGCAAGCATTGCGTAGAAGCCCGGCGGGCGCGACAGGAAATCCGCGGCGCGGAAGAGCAGGCGGTTCATCGCCGCCTATCCGAGCAGCATGCCGGCTACAAGCACGGTGAGCAGCACCGATACCGGCACGGCCAGCAGCCAGCGCGCCTCCAGAACACTGTTGCGATTGTCGTCCATGTTCGTTGCTCCTGTTGGCGGGCGCATGCCGCGCGTTCCACGCTGGCAAACGGGGGTGGGAAGCCTTCGTTCCCCTGATCAGGCCACGGTCGCAACGCGATGTCGGACCGAGGTCGGACCGGCGCGCGAAGAGGGCCGAGCGACGCAACCAAACCCAGGGTTTCGCATTGGCACGCGCGCTGATTTGCGCGCGCCGCCGATAGGGAGCAGACATGAGCCTCGATAGACCGACGGACGATGTGGACGACCAACCATACGAGCCGGCGTTCTTCGCCAGCAAATACGGCCTGCCGCCCAGGCTCGCCAAAACGATGATCGAGGCCAACGGCCCCGGGCGGCGCGCCTGCGACGCCGCCGCCAAGACCTACCTGCGCTACATGGCGCTTCGGCGTCGGCGCGAAAGCTGAGCCTTGCCGCCAGCCGTGCTTTTCCGCCTGCCGCGCTCCCGCTGCGCGATGCAACCCGGATCGGAACCAAAGCGGCGGGCGGCTGTTTATCCGGCGAAGGGACGAGTTCAGGAATTAGGAATAGAGCAATGAAAACAGTGCTTCTTGCTGCCCTGGCGCTCTGTGTCGCCGCCCCCGCGGTCGCTTCCGCGGCGGAGGCCGATGTCATGATCAGGACGCATCACAGGCATTATTATCACCACCGCCCGGCGATCGTCATCAATGACGAAGGCCACCGCCTTCATCACCGTCATCACGGCACGATCGCCTTCTACGACAATGGCGAGCGCGGCTGGCGTCACCGCCATCACCGTCGCGACACGGTCGTCGTCACGAGTTCGATCGGCCACCGGCACCATCATCGTCCGGTCGTGGTCGAGAGCGGCTCCGACTATTGACGCAACGCGGCCGGCTTGTGCGTAACGAAGCACCGGCCGGCCGCGTTTGTTTGCCGATTTTATTCCTCGCGCGGGTCTCCCGCGCCGCCGGATCGTCGCAGTAGCGATGGCCGCCTCGTGATCGCCGCTCGAGCGGCTTTGCGGGGCAGGATCGCGCGTCGCGCCTTCAACGCCCCATTGGACTTCGCCGCGACACAACCCATATTTGGGCCATGGAGCTTTGAGCGTGAGCATCGCGCGGGTGGCCCTCTTCGCCGTTGCTCTTTTGGGCGCGGCCGTTTCTGCCTTCTCCTCCGCCGGGAGCGGGAAGGTTGCGTTGAGCATCGCCGTCGACGGCGCCATCGGGCCGGCAAGCACCAGGCAGCTCGAGGACGCGCTCGACACCGCCGTCAGGCGCGACGCCGCGGTCCTCATCCTTCAGCTCGATACGCCTGGCGGCCTCGTCACCTCGATGCGCGAGATGATCGCCGACATCCTGGCCTCGCCCGTGCCCGTCATCGGTTATGTCGCGCCCTCCGGTGGCCACGCGGCGAGCGCCGGCACCTACATCCTCTACGCCACCCACGTCGCGGCAATGGCGCCCGGCACCAATCTCGGCGCCGCGACGCCGGTCGAGCTCGGCGGCCTGCCGTCGCTTCCAGGCAGCGAGAAGGACAAGGACCAGAAGGACGCAAGCGGGCAGCCGGCCGGCGACGCGATGATGGCCAAGGTGACCAATGACGCGGTGGCGCTCATCCGCTCGCTCGCCGAGATGCGCGGGCGCAATGGCGACTGGGGCGAGAAGGCGGTGCGCGAGGCGGCGAGCCTGTCGGCCAACGCCGCGCTGCAGGAACATGTCATCGACTTCGTCGCCCGCGACACCACCGAGCTTCTGCAACTTGCCGACGGGCGCACCGTTGAGGTGGCCGGCAGGAAAGAGGTGCTGGCGACCAGAGGACTGCCGGTCGAGACTCTGGAGCCCGGCTGGTTCATCCGGTTGCTGGCCGTCATCACCGACCCGAACACGGCAATCATCCTGATGCTGGTCGGCGTCTACGGCATCGTCTTCGAGTTCACCACCCCGGGCGCCGTGGCGCCGGGCGTCATCGGCACCATCTGCCTTGTGCTCGGGCTCTATGCGCTGAACCTCTTGCCGATCAACTATACCGGTCTCGCCCTGATGATGCTCGGCGTCGCCTTCCTGATCGTCGAGGCCTTCAACCCCACCGTGGTGCTGGGGCTGGGCGGCGTCGCCGCCTTCCTGCTGGGCTCCGCCATGCTGCTCAAGGTCGAAGGGCCGGGCTTTGCCATGTCCTGGGCGGTCATCGGCCCGGCCGCCGCGCTGACGCTCGGGCTGGCGTTGCTCACCGGCACCTATGTCTGGGCGGCGCGCAAGAACCCGCCGCGCGTCGGCGGCGAGGCGATGCGCGGCCTTCCGGTCGAGATCCTCGACTGGCAGGGCGGCGAGGGGCATGTGCTGGCTTTGGGCGAGCGCTGGCGGGCGAGGGCAGGCGAGCCAATGCAGCCCGGCGACCGTGTCGAGGTGACCGATGTCAGCGACCTCGTGCTGACGGTGCGGCGTCGCGATGCAGGCAACAACGGAGCAATAAAATGATGGTCGGATACGTGGCCTATCTCATCATTGCGGTGGCTGTGATCATTTTCCTGGCGGCGGCAATCCGCATTCTCAGGGAATATGAGCGCGGCGTGGTCTTCACGCTCGGCCGCTTCACCGGGGTCAAAGGCCCCGGCCTGATCATCCTCGTCCCCTTCGTCCAGCAGATGGTGCGGGTCGACCTGCGCGTGGTGGTGCAGGACGTGCCGCCGCAGGATGTCATCTCGCGCGACAATGTCTCGGTCAAGGTCAACGCCGTGCTCTATTTCCGCATCGTCGACGCCGAGCGGGCGATCATCCAGGTCGAGGATTTCATGGCCGCCACCAACCAGCTGGCGCAGACCACGCTGCGCTCGGTGCTCGGCAAGCATGAGCTCGACGAGATGCTGGCCGAGCGCGACAAGCTCAACAGCGACATCCAGGAAATACTCGACCAGCGCACCGATGCCTGGGGCATCAAGGTTTCCAATGTCGAGATCAAGCATGTCGACCTCAATGAGAGCATGATCCGCGCCATCGCCAAGCAGGCCGAGGCCGAGCGGCTGCGCCGCGCCAAGGTGATCAACGCCGACGGTGAGCAGCAGGCGGCGGCGAAGCTGGTCGAGGCCGGCCGCATGCTGGCAACCGAGCCGCAGGCCATGCAGTTGCGCTATTTCGAGGCCCTGCACGACATTGCCGGCGAGCGTTCGTCGACGGTGGTGTTCCCCCTGCCGGTGGAACTGCTCGGGCAGTTCATGAAGGCGCAGGGCAAGTGAGGCACTGACCCTGCTGCTTCCCATGGTGTGAGGCGAAGGGCTTCACCAAGGGGGAGTCGCGTTCCCGGTGCAACCGCTAAACAACCGCAAGTGGCCGCCCTTTAACCCGGAAACAACTTTTCAGGTGCTTTTTATGGGCTCCATCGGAGGTCGGTTTCGGTTCATGTGGCAGCATCTTACGGCAAATCTCGCCGCGGTGGCGCTGTTCGTTTCCGGCTGGAACTATGTCCAGCCCTGGCTCGAGGGACGCTCGCAAAAGTTCAGGCTGCTCGTCTTCGGCTGCATCATGGGCTGGGGCGCGCTGGCCTCCATGCTGTTGACCGTCGAGATTAAGCCGGGCGTCCTGCTGGATCTCAGGACGTCGCTGGTTGCGACGGCCGGTCTGTTCGCCGGCCTGCCGGGCGCATTGGTGGCCGCCTCTTTTCCGCTGGGATATCGCCTCGCGATCGGCGGCCACGGCCTGATTGCCGGACTGACCGGCATTGCGGTGGCGTTCGCCGCCGGCGTTCTTGCCAACCGTATCATCGGGCGCCGCCAGACGCGCGCCTGGCAAGTGCCGGTGTTTGCGGTTTGTGTCGGCCTGTCCGAGCTGGCGTCGATATCGATCCTGCCGCAGACGGCCGCGCCCGATATCGACGTGCGCCTCTTGCTGCCGCTCGTGGCACTCAATATGGCGGCAACCGCCGTGGCCGGCCTCGTCGTGCTGCACACCCAGCTTGTCGCCAAGGAGCGCGATCTGCTGCGCGCCGCGGTCGCCCAGGCGCCGGACTTCTATTATGTCAAGAACACGCGCGGCCAGTTCGTCGCCGTGAACCAGACGGTCGCCACCTACAATGGCTATGACCACCCCGTGCAGATGACGGGCAAGACCGACTTCGACATAGCCGACGCCGCTCGCGCCCGCATCCTTGGCGGGTTGGAACAGAAGATGCTGGAATCGGGCGAGGGGATCGCCGGCTTCGAGGAACAGGTCCCCGACCTGAAGGGTAGTCTTCGCTGGTTCTCGACCTCCAAGACACCGTTGCGCGACGTCGATGGCAATGTCATCGGCCTTGTCGGCGTCACGCGCGACATCACCGGCCAGAAGCAACTCGAGCAGACGCTGCTCGAGGCCAAGAACCAGCTCTCCTACGCGCTCTCGGAGATGTCGGACGGCCTTGCCATGTTCGATGCCGAGGGGGTTCTGGTCTTCTGCAACCAGCAATACCGGGAACTGTTTCCGCTGACCGGCGACCTGCGCGTCCCCGGCACGCGGCTGCGCGACATACTGGAAGCCGTGACCGTGACCGGCGAGCAGGTGGGTATTCCCAAAGGCCACGAACGGGAATGGATAGACGCCGTGGTTGGCAAGCTGCACACGACCGGCGAACAGCAGGTCAAGCTTTTCGACGGCCATTGGCTGCTGCTGAGAACGAGACCTACCCAGGCCGGCCTGGCGCTGGTGGTGGTCTCCGACATCACTGAGATCAAGAGCACCGAGGGAGAGCTCACCACGCTCAGCAACCAGCTGGCGCAGCTCGCCAACACCGATCCGCTGCTGGGTGTCGGCAATCGGCGCGCGTTCGACCAGGCGCTGGCTGGGGTGGTCGCGGAGACCAGCCAGTCTGAGCGGGAAATCGCGCTGCTCCTGATCGATGTCGATTCGTTCAAGGCCTATAACGACCGTTACGGACACCTTGCCGGAGACGAGTGCCTGCGCCAGATCGCCGACTGCCTGCGCCAGCGCACCCGTGTGGGCGATTTCGTGGCGCGCTATGGCGGCGAGGAATTTGCCGTCATCCTGCCGGATACGTCGGCGGCCGGCGCCATGCGCGTCGCCGACAATCTGCGGGCGGCGGTGCGCGAGCGGGCGCTGGAACATGATCGCAGCGCGCGCAAGGTCGTCACCATCAGCGTCGGTGTCGCCATCAGCGGCCCGAGCGCCCGCCACGACCCGACCAGCATGATCCTGCAGGCGGACAAGGCTCTCTACGCCGCCAAGGCAAGCGGGCGCGACGCCACGCGACTGGCCGAGCCGGACGTCGGCTTCCAACCCATTCCGCTTCCGCGCAAGGCGTGACCGAGCGCGGCGGGAAAGGCACCGGAACGGACGTCAATCCGCTTCGCCGCCCGAAGCCTTGCCGCACTCGGCCAGCACCTTGCCGATCGCGGCGCCTGAGCCTTTCAGCGGAAACGTCGCCTCGCCAAACTTGTCCGCGCTGACCGTCACGTCGCCCTTGCCGCGCAGGAGCGAAAGCAACGGGTCGGCGGGGCCGGAGAGCTCGGTGGTGAAGTTATTGTACATCGCCTCCAGCTCGAGCTTCTTCGTCAGGCTCTTGTCGCCGGCCTTGAAGGTGAAGGAGCCGCTGATGCCGGGCTCCAACTGGCCGCCCGCGGCGCCGAGGTCGTAGCTCAGCACCGGCTTGCCGAAACAGGCGAGCATCAGATGCGCATCGCCCTTCGGCCCGCCGCAGACCGAGGCCATCATCACGCTGCCGCCCTCGTCCTCCTCCATCTTGGCCGACCAGGAGCAGGACGCGGCATGGGCGGGCAGGGCGGTGAGCAGTGCCAGGATGAATGTCGTCAGCGCGCGTTTCATGATCGCCCCCTTCGTGATGCGGTGGATCATACAGAGATTGGCGATAACGGGCGAGACGAGTTGAGGTCACCAGTCCTTGGCCGGCTGGAACAGTTCCACCAGATTGCCGGAAGGATCGACAAGCAGGATTTGTGAGCCGCCCGGCCCCCTCACGATTTCATTGCGGAAGCTGAGGCCCGCCGCCCGCAGCCGGGCAACCTCGGCCGCAATATCCTCTACGATCAGATGGATGCGGTTCCAGCCCCCTGGGCCCGGGCGCTCGCCATCCGGCATCGGCCTGCCCGCTGAACTGGTCGGACCGCTGAGGAGCAGCCGGAGCGCTCCCCTCGAGACATCCGCGAAGGCTGGCGCGTGGTTCGAAAGCTGCGTGAAGCCCAGGTGCTTTGTGTACCAGGTCAAGGCCTCTTCGACGTCGTTGAGCATGTAGCGGACATTTACAGTCGTGGACATTAGCATTGCCTCTTGCATGAGCGGGTGAACAGCTTAGCCGCCAGGCTGCCAAATTCTTGCTCTTAGTCCTGAATGCCTTGATCAAGCCGTCCAGGACTTCCGCTGACATCTCGAACATTGCCTGGTCACCGCCGCCAGGGCGGCTCGGGTGAAAATCGCTTGCCGATCCACTCGGCGAAGGCGCGCGTCTTGGCGGCCTGGCCCTTGGCCGAGGGTGTGACGACATAGACCGCGCCCTCGTCGGCCAGCGTCCAGTCTTCCAGGATCGGCACCAGCCGGCCGCTGGCGAGCTCGCGTCCAACCAGCCAGTCGGTGCTCATCATCAGGCCGACGCCTTGCACGGCGGCTTCGACCAGCACCTCGGCGTCGTCGCTGACCAGCGGTCCCGAAACCTCGACGCGCGCGCGCCGGCCCTCGCGGTCGGTCATCTCCCAGGCCGGAAAGGTCTGGAAGCCGGTGAAGCCAAGGCAGGAATGATCGAGCAGCGCCTGCGGGGTCTCCGGCCTGCCCCTTCGGGCGAGGTAGGACGGGGCGGCGCAGAGCAGCCGGCGCCGCGTCGCCACCTTGCGCGCCACCAGGCGTGAATCCTCCAGGCTGCCCAGCCGCACGGCAACGTCGAAATTCTCGGCGACGAGATCAGCGAAACGGTTGGAGAATTCGGCCTCGATGCGCAGATCCGGGAACTCGGCGAGGAACTGCGGCAGGAACGGGGCTATCCACATGCGCCCGAACGTGCCGGGCAGCGCCAGCCTGAGCAGTCCGCGCGGCCGGCCGCCGGCATGGGCGGAGGCGGCAGCTTCGGCCTCGTCCACAGAGGCCAGGATGGCGCGCACGCGCACCAGGAATTCCGCGCCCGCCTCGGTCAGCGACACGCTGCGCGTCGTGCGGTGGAGCAGCCGCACCCCCAGGCGCTCTTCCAGCGATTGCAGCCGGCGCGACAGGATGGTCGCGTCGCGCCCAACCCTCGCCGCCGCCCGGGTGAAGGAACGCGCCTCGGCGACCGCCGCGAAAGCGGCCATTTCGGCAAGGGCGGAGGGCTCCAGCGATTGCTGCATGGTTTGCAAGACTCAAATGCAAAAGCCGACAATTATCGAGGCATAGCGCAGCAGATAGCTTCACTCAACCGTCAATCGACCACCCACGGAGTGAACCCATGAAAGCCATCGAACTCAGCCAGCCCAGGCTTGACGCCTTCCGCGCCGCCAGCGTTGCCACGCCTGAACCGCAGCGCGGCGAGGTGCTGATCCGCCAGCGCGCGGCGAGCTTGAATTTCGTCGACGTCGCCGTGGCGAGCGGCAACTATCCCGGCCCGGTTTTCCCGCTCATACCCGTCGCCGACGGCGCCGGCGAGATCGTCGCGCTCGGCGAGGGCGTGACCACGTTTTCCGTCGGCGATCGCGTCGTCGCCCATGCCAAGCCGCGCTGGATCGGCGGCCGGCCGCGGCCCTACGAGATGACGCAGATGCGCGGCATCTCGTTGCCCGGATCGCTCGCCGAATATGTCGCGCTGCCGGCCAATTCGGTCGTGCCGGTCCCGCCGCATCTTTCCTTCGAGGCGGCCTCGACGCTGCCCATCGCCGGCACCACCGCGTGGAACGCGATCCGCGCCGCCGATGTCGGACCGGGCTCCGTCGTCGTGCTGCTCGGCACCGGCGGCGTCTCGATCTTCACGCTGCAGCTCGCCAAGGCGGCCGGGGCCACCGTCATCATCACCTCGTCTTCGGACGAGAAGCTGGAGCGGGCCAGGGCGCTTGGCGCCGATCACCTGATCAACTACCGCTCGACGCCGGACTGGGACGACAAGGTGCTGGAATTGACCGACGGCCTCGGCGCCGACCTCGTCGTCGAGACTGGCGGCACCGCCACCTTCGCGCGTGCCGTCAACGCCACCGCGCCCGGCGGAACGCTGTTCACCATCGGCTTCGTCACCGGCGCCGAGGCGACGGTCAACCTGCTGCCGATCATCATCAAGGCGCTGAAGGTGGTGGGCAACAACACCGGATCGGTGTCCGACCTCAAAGACGCCGCCCGCGCGATCGGGGCCGCCAGGATCGAGCCGGTCGTCGACAAGGTGTTTTCGCAGGGCGAGGCGACCGAAGCCTATACCCACATGGCCGCCGGCGGCCTGCATTTCGGCAAGCTGGTGTTCGGGCTGGATTGGTAGCCGACGCTTGAGATTGGCCAAGGCGGTCGAGCGAATGATCTCCCCCCCTTGTGGGGGAGATGTCCGGCAGGACAGAGGGGGGCGGTGTCCCGGCGACGCTTTCAAGGCTTGGGTTCCTCGCCCCCGCCAAAGGCGGGGGAGAGGAACCTTGATCTCGGGACCTCAGATCAACTTCTCCAGCGTGATCGGCAGATCCCTTACCCTTTTCCCCGTCGCGTGGAACACCGCGTTGGCGATCGCCGGCGCAATCCCCACGATCGCCAGTTCCCCGACCCCCTTGCCGCCGAGGGCGGAGGAGTGCGGGTCGGGAATGCCGACCGAGATGGTCTGGAGGTCGGGAACGTCGGCATTGGTCGGCAGCATGTAGTCGGCGAAATTGCCGTTGACGATGCGGCCGTGGCGGCGGTCGACGATGCCTTCCTCGAGCAGCGCCTGGCCGATGCCCATGATGATGCCTCCCTTCCACTGGCTTTCGGCCAGCTTGGGGTTGTAGAGCCGGCCCGAATCCAGCGCCGACACCACGCGCGACACGCGCACCGTGCCGAAGTCTTCATCCACCCGCACCTCGACGAAATGCGCGCACCAGGAATAGCGCGACCAGTCGCCCTCTGTGTGCGGGATCGACATGGCGATGGTGGTGTAGTTCTTGTAGCGCTCCTGCGGCGTCGTGCTGGCTGGCAGCGTATCGCCCTTGGCCTCGATCCGGTCGCGGCCGACAGCAGCCATGAACTCGGCGATCGACAGATCCGGCCCTTCGCCGCGCGGCGAGGCGATGCGGCCGTCCCGCACTTGCAGCGTGTTCGCCTGCAGCTTCTGGAACGGCGAGCGCGGGTCGGAAAGCGCCAGGCCGATGAGCTCGTCCAGCGCCTGGCCGGCCGCCTTGTAGACGGCGCCGGTCATGACGCCGGCCAGCCGCGACCCGCCGGTGACGCCGGCGCGGGCGAAGTGGGAATCTCCCAGCTTCACCGACACGCGTTCCACCGGCACGCCGAGCGTCTCGGCCGCAGTCTGCGCCAGGATCGTGTAGGTGCCCTGGCCCATGTCGATGGAGGAGCTTTCGACCTCGACCGAACCGTCGCCGAGTATCTTGACCACCGCCTCGCCATGCGCGCGCCGCACCGGGTAGGTGCCGGCCGCCACGCCCCAGCCGATGAGCTGATGGCCGTCCCGCATCGAGCGTGGCTCAGGCGGGCGTTTCGCCCAGCCGAAGGCTTCCGCTCCTGCTGCAAAGGCCTCGCGCAGCTGCCTGGTCGACCACGCCTTCTTCGTATGCGGATCCTGTTCGGCATAGTTGATCAGCCGCATCTCGAGCGGGTCGATGCCCAGTTCATAGGCCAGCTCGTCTATGGCGCATTCGATGCCGAAGGCGCTCGGGTTCTCGCCCGGCGCGCGCTTTGCGCCCGGCACCACCGTGTTCACCCGCACCACATTCTGCTTCGAGGAGAAATTCGGCGTGGCATACATGATCGAGGTGACCGAGCCGAGCGGCTCGACCCACATGCCGTCGACCGCCGTCTCGTTGACGCCGCGATGCACGATCGACTGGATCCTGCCATCCCTGTCGGCGCCGATCGCCACCGTCTGCCGCGTCGCCGCGCGGCCGCCATAGGACGTGAAATTCTGCGGCCGGTTAAGCACCAGCTTCACCGGCCGTCCGAGCATCTTGGCGGCGGCCGCCGCCACCGCGCTGTGCGCCAGCGCCAGCGCCTTCGAGCCGAAGCCGCCGCCGATATAGGGCGAGACCAGCCGCACATTCTCGAACGGCACGCCGAACCACTCGGCATAAGTACGCGCCATCCCGTCGAGCCATTGGCTGGGCTCCCAGATGGTCAGCTCGTCGCCTTCCCAGCGCGCGATCAGCCCATGCGGCTCCATCGCCGCCTGGAATTCGCGCGGTGTGTTGTAGGCCGCGCAGATGCGCACCGGGGCGGCGGCGAAGGCGGCCTGCGCGTCGCCCCATTCCTTGGTCATGGCGTCGATCGGGATGCCGTCGCCGGCCTTGCCGTCGCTGAGGTCGACGATGGCCGGCGTCTCGTCATACCAGACCTTGAGCAGCGCCGCGGCCGCGACCGCCTGCTCGAAGGTCTCGGCCACCACGGCCGCGATATGCTGGCCCGAATAGCTGACCTCGCGGGCGAGAGGGTTGTAGGTCGGCTGCGGCGAAGGGTTGCCGAACCAGTCCGACGCGCCCTTCAGTTCCATGATGGTGTCGGGCGTCAGCACCGCGAGCACGCCGGGCGCGGTCTCGGCAGCGCGGCTGTCGATGGCCGAGACCTTGCCGGCGGCGATGGTCGCGCCGACCAGCACGGCATGCGTCAGCCCTTCGAGCTGCTGCTCGAAGGCATACTTTGCCGCGCCCGTGATCTTCGCCGGACCGTCGACGCGCGACAGGCGTCCGCCCACCGCTTCCAGGTGCGCGCTGTCCGACGCTGCGTGTTTCATGTCATGAACGGTCATGCCGTCTCTCCCAATTTGAGGATGGCGCGCGCGATCACGCGCGGCGCCAATGCGATCTTGTAGTGGTTGGCGCCATGGTCGACGGCGCCCTCCATGGCGAGCTCGCTCGCCTTGCGGATCGTGTCTTCGGAAAGCGCCTTGCCCTTCAGCGCGTCCTCGACGGCGCGCACCCGCCACGGCTTCGTCGCGACGCCGCCAAGCGCCACGCGGATGTCGCGGACGGTGCGCCCGTCCCCTTCGAGCTCCAGCCCGACGGCGGCGCTTGCCGCGGCGAATTCATAGGACTGGCGGTCGCGCACCTTGATGTAGGTCGAGCGCCTGGCTGCGGCCGAGCCGGGGATTTCGATCGCCGTGATCACCTCGCCGGGTTGGATGTCGTGCTCGCGCTCGGCCGTGGCGCCTGGGGCGAGGAAGAAATCCTCGACCTTGAGCTTGCGCTCGCCGAGATCGACCTCGGCGTCGAAGGCGACGAGCGCCACGGCAAGGTCGCCCGGATAGGTGGCGATGCAGGCTTCGCTCACGCCAAGCACCGCATGGCCGCGCGTCACGCCGCCGATCGCCGAGCAGCCGCTGCCCGGCGCCCGCTTGTTGCAGGCCGGGAAGTTCTGCGGATCGCGGAAATAGGGGCAGCGCGTGCGCTGCATCAGATTGCCGCCGATGCTCGCCATGTTGCGCAATTGCGCCGACGCGGCCTGCCACAGCGCTTCCGAGACAGCCGGGAAGAGGCTCTTCACCTGCTGGTTGTCGGCGACATGGCTCATCCTGGCCAGCGCGCCGATGACGGCGCGGTCGGCGGTCACGTCGATGGCGTTGAGCCCATCGATATGGCTGATGTCGATCACGGTCGAAGGCTCGGCGACGCCGCATTTGGCGAGGTCGATCAGCGTCGTGCCGCCGGCAAGCAGCATCGCGCCGGGAAGGGCGGCCGCGTTGCGGGCGGCCTCGATATTGTCGGCGCGGAAGTAGGAAAAATCTCTCATGAGCGCAGCTCCTGTGCGGCCTGGCGGACGGCGGCGACGATGTTCGGATAGGCGCCGCAGCGGCAAAGATTGCCGGCCATGTATTCGCGGATCTCCTCGTCGGAACCGGCATGCCCCTCGCGGATGCAGGCCACCGCCGACATGATCTGTCCGGGTGTGCAATAGCCGCACTGGAAGGCGTCCTGTTCGAGGAACGCGGCCTGCACGGCGTTGAGCGTGCCGTCCTCGCCGGCCAGGCCTTCGATGGTGGTGATCTCGCGGCCTTCGACCTGCGCTGCCAGGGTCAGGCAGGCAAGCACCCTTTGGCCATCGACATGCACGGTGCAGGCGCCGCACTGGCCCTGGTCGCAGCCCTTCTTGGTGCCGGTGAGATGCAGCCGGTCGCGCAGTGCATCGAGCAGCGTGACGCGCGGCTCGATCTCCAGCGCATGGTCGCGGCCGTTGATGGCGAGATGGATGGAAAGCGTGGTGGGGCTGATGGTGACTTGGTCATTCATGGGGCGTCGGGCTCCAATTGCTGGACGCTTGAGCGGATGGAAATGGGGCTTGGGGGGTGAGGGGCAAGGGCGAGAGTTGAGGTGAGGCGACCTTCGCGTTCGTCGTCCTCGGGCTTGACCCGAGGATCCATGCCGTGACCTTTGCCGAAGGACGCGGCGGGCCAGAATTCTGCACCGTAGCCGCGCTCGCAGGGTATGGCATGGATCCTAGGGTCTGCGCCGCGTCGCTTCGCTCCTTGCTTCGCCCTAGGATGACGAACCCGCGCGCGGGTTCGTTAACCGCAGGCGTTGCAGAATGCCCCCGTCTCCAGCGGCCAGGCGAAGCATTCCGTCCTTGATCTGGTGACATAACGCTTCCCCTGGTTATATGATAAAAGCACTCCACTAAAGCGGAGGTGCCTCCGTTTATTTAACTGGGGTCTGGCCAGCCATGGTTCAACCCCCCATATTGCGTTGGTGGAGAAAAAAGTGCCCGACCAGGAAATGACCGCTGAAGCGACGCGCGATGCGCCTTCGCAGAAGCGGCTGCGCGCCGATGCGCAACGCAACCGCGACAGGCTGGTCGAAGTGGCGGCGCAAATGTTTGCCAGCGACGGCGTCGACGCCTCGCTGGAGGAGATCGCCAAGCGGGCAGGGGTCGGCATCGGCACGCTCTACCGCCATTTCCCGACGCGCGAGCATCTGGTCGAGGTGGTTTACCGCCGCGAGGTGGAAGGCCTTTGCCACGCGGCCGAGGACCTCGCCCGCGAGCATCCGGCCGATGTTGCGCTGGAGCTCTGGATGCAGCGCTTCGTCGACTACATCGCCACCAAGCGGGGCCTCGCCACCAGCCTGCGCCTGCTGCTCACCACCAACTCGACGCTGTTCTCCGACACATCGGGGCGCGTCTCGGGCGCCATGCGAAGCCTGGTCCAGGCCGCCGCCGCCGCGGGAAAAATCCGCGCCGACGTCGACTCTTCCGATGTCATGCATGCGCTCGGTGGCATCTACTCCGCGCCCAACACGCCCGACTGGCGCGAGCGGTCCGGAAGGTTGGTGAAGCTCTTGATGGACGGGTTGCGGTTCGGGGCGAGGGGGTAAGGCGCCGAAGCTGCCATCCATATTAGAGGCGAGCCGGCGCGGGAACTGCTGATCTCCCCCACGAGGGGGGAGATTGGCAGCTTCAGCGTCGCGCCATCTTCTCTATCGCTGACTGGCATTCCCCAACCCGCGGCCTACATAGTCGCCACCACCCTCCCTCCCAAAGGAACCTCCCATGCCCGAACAGCTCAAACTCAACGACGGCGCTACCATTCCCCAGATCGGGCTCGGCGTGTGGCAGGTCGAGCCAAGCATCACCGCAAAGGTGGTGCGCTGGGGCATCGAGGCAGGTTACCGGCTGATCGACACCGCCGAGGGCTACCGCAACGAGGAAGGCGTCGGCGAGGCGATCCGCGCGGCCGGTGTGCCGAGGAACGAGCTCTTCATCACCTCCAAGCTGCGCAACGGCGCGCATCAGCGCGACGCGGCGTTGCGCGCCTTCGACGACACGATGCAAAAACTCGGCATCGACCGGATCGACCTTTTCCTCATCCACTGGCCGGTGCCTGCCCAAAACAAATATGTCGAAGCCTGGAAGACACTGGTCGAGCTGCAGAAGGCCGGCCGCATCAAGTCGGTCGGCGTCTCCAACTTCAACCAGGATCATCTGGAGCGCATCATCGGCGAGACCGGCGTGACGCCCGTCGTCAACCAGATCGAGCTGCATCCGCGCTTCCAGCAGCGCGACAGCAGAGAATTCCACAAGAAGCACAACATCCATATCGAAAGCTGGAGCCCGCTGGGCAGCGGCCGGCTGCTTTCCGACCCGACACTGGAGAAGATCGCGAACAAGCACGGCAAGTCGGTGGCGCAGGTGACCATCCGCTGGCATTTGCAGGAGGGACTGATCGTCATCCCGAAGTCGATCCACCAGGAGCGCATTGCCGGCAATTTCGACGTCTTCGATTTCGAGCTGGACGCGCAGGACATGCAGACCATCCGTGGCCTGGATTCCGCCGACGGCCGCACCGGGCCTGATCCGGCGACCGCCGCGTTCCTGTTCTGAAACGAAAGTCAGGGGCCTGGCGCGGCGCCGGTGACGGCAAAATACTGGAGCGCGCCGGGCAGGCCGCTTGCTTTCATCTCGCCTTGTTCCTCGAAGGTCAGGCCGGAGCCGACGACCAGGTCGCGCATCGTTCGCGATGCGATGATCTGGCCCGGCCGGGCATGATCCAGCAGCCGCGATGTGACCTCGATGGCGATGCCGGAAAAATCCCCGCCGCGCGCCTCGCACTCGCCGATGTGAATCGCCGCGCGCACCTCGAGGCCGCATGGCCTCAGGCGGTTGGCGATGGCCATCGCGCATTCGATCGAGCGCGTCGGGCGTTGGAAAGCCGCGAGCAGCCTGCCGCGCGAGCGCCTGATTTCCGTGCCGCCGCCAAGCAGCAATTCGTCGCGAACGATGTCTGCCCGCTCTGGGGCTTTCGCGTCGTCGGCAGCGCCCTCGATGGCGAGCGCCAGCACCGATATCAGAACCCTTTCCGCGCGCGCCGCCGGCAGCGCACCGGTCACGAAATCCTTGATCTCGTCGATCAGCCCGTCGCAGCCTTCGCCCCAGATCACGTGGTCCCGGCCGGCAAGCTCGACATATCTGGCGCCTTCGATATGCGCCGCCAGATAGCGTCCTTCCTCCGGCTTCACCCACCGGTCGCCGGTCCTCTGCAGCACCAGCGTCGGGACATGGATCGCCGGCAGGATGTCGCGCACGTCGATCTCGGTGCCCCAGCGCCAGAGCGCGATCGCGTCCGCCGGCGAGGCCGAATTCCTGAGATAGGCGGCGAACCACTCGCGCTCGACCATGTTTTCGATCAGGCTGGGCGCGGCGTTGCGCATCTCGGCCGGCTCGCCCCATTGCCGCTCGACGGCGTCGAGATCCTGTTGCACCTCATCGACCGTTCGGGCCCAGGGGTAATCCTTCGACCATGTGCCTCTGGCATAAGATCCAGTGAGCACCAAGGCCGCGGTGCGCTCCGGATAGGTGGCGGCAAACAGGATGCACATCGGTCCGCCTTCGGAGCTGCCGAACAGCACCGTGCGGTTGGAGCCGACATCGTCCAGCACGGCGCGCATGTCTTCCATGCGCTGCTCCAGCGTCGGCAGGCCGACATTGCGGTCGGAGAGGCCGGTGCCGCGCTTGTCGATGCGGATCAGGCGCGAGAAGGAGCCGAGCCGCTTCAGCACATGCGCGAAGCGCGGCGACCCCCAGGCCAGGTCGAGATTGGAGACCCAGCCCTGCACATAGACCAGGTCGACCGGCCCATCGCCCGTCACCTGGTAGGCGATGTTGACGCCGGACGATTTGACATAGCGGGTGGGCGGTCGCGCCGCATCGGGTTCGGTGCTCGAAGCCGGGGGCCGGGCAGGGGACGCGGTGCGGCGGGCGCGCAGCTCCTCATGCAGGTGCCGGGTTTCGGCTTCCGGCATCAGCCGCAGCTCGCGCTGCAGCGCGTCGCGGCACAGCTCATACTGCTTCAGCGCGAGATTGATGCGCCCTTGCGCCGCGTAGCTTCGCATCAGGGCACGATGGGCGTCCTCGCGCAGCGGCTCCATCGCCACCAGGCGCAGGGCGGCCCTTATGCAGGAAGCCGGATCGCCGGCAGCCATGTGGTGATTGATGAGCCTGTCCAGCGCGGACACGACGATCGCCCGCAGGCGCTCGCGCTCGACCCGCAGCCATTCCTCGAACGGCTCTTCCCGCAGGCCGAGCCCGTCCAGCAGGTCGCCGCGATAGACCGCGACGGCCCGTTCGAGATCCTCGGGCGCGGAACTCGCGGCCAGCGCCTCGAAGCGCGCCACGTCGAAATCGAAATCGTCGAGGTGAAGCGCGATGCTCGCGCCATCGGTCAGGAAGCGGCCGCCGCCGGAGACGCTCATGGCCTTGCGGACGGACGACACCGCCTGCCTCAGGCTCATCCGCGCCTGGGCCTCGCCGTTGAGGCTCCAGAGCAGCGCCGCCAGCTTCTCGCGCGACTGCGCCTGGCCGGCCTGCAGCGCAAGATAGGCCACCATGCCGCGCGCCTTGCGGCTGAAGGCGGGAGCCGTCGCCCCGGCGCCGGTAAAGTCGAAACCACCCAGCAGGTGAAGATGCGGCGCCGTCATCGAAAGCCACCCCGACCGTGATCGGGTCAATTCTTTCGCTTAGCGGTCGCTAATTCAACCGCGATCTCATGCGGTCGGCGCTTTTCACGATTTGATCACGCCGGTGCCTGCGCCGCCCTCACGGGCCTCCAGCAGATTGTCCGCACTGGACATCGATCCGAGGAGGATGCCGTGCAACACCCAGGCGAATGGCCACTCTGGCATGACGACGACCGGCGCGACGGGCAGCTCGCCAATGCGTCATTGCGGCATGATATTGCGCTGGCCCGCTATCTTGAGCGGCAGCGCGAGCATCGGCAAACCGGCATGCCCATTGTCGATTTGGAAAGCGTCGCGCTTCGGCTCCTTGCCTTCGCGATGCGGATCGGATCGGCACTCACCCGGCGTGCCGAAAAAAGAACTGCTGTCCCGCCAGCCCATCCTTGGGGTCCGGCAGGACATCTCCCCCACTAGCGGGGAGATTGGCTGTCGCGGCTGCTTTCGCCAATCGTCAGGAGGCCGCCTAAATCCCTTCCCCATCCACCAGCGGCACGTCCTCGCCCTCCCAGGGGCTCGGCATCGAGCCTCGCCCGGCGCTCGGCAGCGGCATCCAGCATCTGAGCTCGGGCTCGGCATACTCGACCACGCGGCCGGGTGAGGAGTCCGAGGCCCGCCAGCCTTCCTCGCCGAACTGGTCGGCGCGCGACCAATACGCCATGTCGACCTCGGCCGGTCCCTGCTCGGAGGAGCGCACCGTCACCAGGATGCGGCTGCCGTCCCGCGGCGCGCTCGCCATGTTGCGCCAGTGGTCGGTGTCGTCCATGGGAGGTTCCTCCTGCTTCGTTCGGAGCTGCGAAAAATAGCCTGCTTCGGCGATAGTCGCCGCCCGCCGGGGAGGGGTCAACCCGAACTTGGCGCGAGACATAAATATCATTCAGAGCTAATATATCCATCGGCCGCAATCGGATGGCGACCATGGACGAAGGATTGCTGTCTCAGGCCACGCGTCTCGGGCCGGTCCATCTCAAGGTGACCGACATTCCGGCCGCCTTAACCGTCTGGCGCGACACGCTCGGACTGGCGCTGGCCGGCGAGGACGCCGCTCAGGCGCAGCTCGGCGCCGGCGGCCGGACGCTGATCGTGCTCCATGCGGGCGCGGGAGTCGCGCTGCCGCAGAAGTCGCGCGATCTCTTCCACGTCGCCATCCACGTCACCACCCGCCGCGACCTCGCGCATACGGCCGCCCGCCTCAAGGCGTCGGGGTTGCGATACAGCGCCCAGGACCACCTTGTTTCGGAATCGCTCTACGTCTCCGACCCTTCCGGCAACGGCATCGAGATATGCTTCGACACGCCTGAACGCCTGCTGCGCCGCGAGGTCTCGCCCGACGGCCGCGTGGCTCTGATTGCCGTCGACGGCAGCGCGCATTCCGGGATCGAGCCGCTGGATGTCTCGGGCCTGCTGCGCGATCTCGGCAATTCCGGCCATGTCGAGCGCAGCATGGCGCGGGACGCCTTCATCGGCCACATCCACTTGCGCGCCCGCGCGCCCGAGGCGCTGATGGAATTCTATCTCGGCGTGCTCGGCTTCCGGCCGCATATCCAGTCCCGGACCTTCGGCATGTTCGACTGCGGCACCGAGCGCCGCGCGCATATGATCGCCTTCAACATCTGGGCGCGCGACGAGCTGCGCGAGCCGCCGTCCAATGCCGCGGGCCTCGACCATTTCACCGTCGAGCTCGGCTCCGCGCAGGAACTCGCCGCCGTGGCGCGCCGGCTCGAAGCGGCCAACGCGCCGGCGAGAAGGGAAGGCGGCGTGATTTCGACGGCCGATCCGGAAGGCAACCGCCTGCGGCTCGTGGTCCAGGGAGGTTGACCGCAACCGCTTGAAGACGGGAGGAGTGGAGGAGGGGGAAATGTCGCTGATGGTGATTGGAACCGGCTTTGGCCGAACCGGCACGGATTCGATGCGCGAGGCGCTGACCATGCTCGGCTTCGGTCCTTGCCACCATATGTCGGAGGTCATGGGACATGCGAAGCAGAAGCGGCTCTGGCGGGCGCTGGCCAGGGGCGAGGCGCCCGACTGGGCCCAGCTCTTCGCGGGATACAAATCCTGCGTCGACTGGCCCTCGGCGTTCTATTGGCGTGAGCTGATCGAAGCCTATCCGCAGGCGCGCGTCATCCTCACCTGGCGCTCGCCCGAAAGCTGGTGGGAGAGTTTCGAACGGACCATCCTGCCGGCGATCGTCGGCAGCAAGGATCAGGAGTCGCTGGGCATCGCGCTCGTCGCCAACCAGGTCTTCGGCGGCCGCCCGCAGGACCGCGCTCATGCGATCGCCGTCTACCGGGACAATGTCGAGGCGGTGCTGAACACCGTGCCGTCGGAACGGCTGCTGGTGCACAAGCTCGGCGACGGCTGGGCGCCGCTCTGCAGCCATCTCGGCGTTCCCGTGCCGGACGAACCCTATCCCGCCCGCAACTCATCCCAGGAGTTTCGGGCGGCGCTGTCGTTGAACTAGACGGGCTCGACGTCGATGGACGCAGGCATCCGAACTTTCCGGCTCCTCACGGCATCCTGTCCTTTTTGGTGTGGTCAGGGCGGGAGATAAGGCCATGGGACAAGCCGGTTTTGAACACGGTCGAGGCCAGCCCGACGCCGCTCTGGTGATGGCGGCGCGCTTTGGGGAGCCGCATGGTTTCGCCCTGTTGTTCGAGCGCTATCGCCCGCAACTCCACGCTATCGCCCTGTCGATGCTGGGTTACACCGGCGACGCCGAGGACGCGGTCCACGATACGTTCCTTACCGCGCTTGCGCGATTGGACGGCCTGCGCGATCCCGCGGCCGTCGGCGGCTGGCTGCATTCGATCCTGAGGAACCACTGCCTGATGGCGCTGCGCCGTCGCCGTCCCCGTGCCGGGCCGGCCGAAACCGAGCGTGCCTTTCGCGAACTCGCCGACGAGGAGCGCATCGAGAGCCGGATCGAAAGCCGCGACCTGCGCGACTGGGTATGGGCGGCGCTTGCGCATCTGCCGGAAATGCAGCGCGCCACGGTGATGCTGCGCTATTTCGGCAGCTCGCCAGGCTATGAGCAGATTGCCGCTGTTCTGGGCGTGCCGGTTGGCACTGTGCGCAGCCGGCTGGCCGATGCCAAGATCAGGCTTTCGGAGCTGCTGCTGGCATCGGCCGGTCTGCCCGACCGGGAACACCACAGGCTGGTGGCCGAGCGGCTGGCCTTCTACACCGAGGAATACCGCTCGCTCCAGCACGGCGGCAAGGAGCGGGTGCTTGCCCACTATGCGGAGGATCTCGACATCGCCTTTGCCGGCGGGCCGCGTGGCATCGGGCGTCACATCTTCGGTGAAGCCATCGACGAGGATGTCGGCGCCGGCGTTCGCCATCAGCCGGTGCGGGCGTTGGCCAGCGCCAACGTCACCGTGCTCGAGGGCGACTTCGTCAATCCGCCCGAGAATCCGTTCCATTGCCCGCCGAGCTTTGCCGTCGTCCTGGTCCACGGCGAGCGCCAGGTACGTCTGATGCGCATCCACACCTCCGAACGGCCACCGCGCATCGAGGAATGACATTTTCGTGAGGTGCGCCCACCCGGCGAACTTTTCGATGCGCCACATCATCCTTTTTGGGTCACGCGGCCGGTTACCGGCGCGTCAACCAAAGCAAGGAGGAATTCCGATGTTCGCTTTTCTCGCAGTCAAATTGGGCCGCGCCGTGGTTCTCGGCTCGCTTGCCATGCTCGCCACTCCATTGCTCGCTCACGCCGATGACTATGACGCGGCGCTGAAGGACATCCAGTCGACGATGGGAGGCGTGCCGAGCTTCGTGAAACAGTTCCCGAAAGCCGGTCTGCCCGGCGCCTGGGCCGAGGTCAAGGCCATCGAGCTCAGCGACAAGACGGCGCTGACGCCGAAGGAGAAGTCGCTGATCTCGCTCGCGGTCGCGGCGCAGATCCCCTGCAGCTACTGCATCTGGTCCGACACTCAGGACGCCAAGCGCGCCGGCGCCACCGACGAGGAAATCCAGGAAGCCGTCGCCATGGCGGCGCTGACGCGCCACTGGAGCACCATCTTCAACGGCATGCAGGTCGATTTCGAGACCTTCAAGAAGGAGATGGGCGGGCAGTAGCGCCAGTAAGCGAGCAGGGCAGTAGGCAAAATCCGCGAACGGCCGATCCCTACAGCCCCATTGCCTTACCAGGGAGGAACCGCAGATGACCGCTACCCTTGCCAGCGACACCACCTTCTTCACCGCCACCCAGTTGGCGGCAGCGATCCGTGAGGGGCGCGTCAGTGCGGCCGAGGCCATGGAGGCGCAACTGGAGCGGATCGCCGCCGTCAATCCGCTCCTCAACGCCATCATCACCCTCGACGAAGGGGCCGCGCGCGACGGCGCGAGGGCGGCCGACGATGCCATTGCGCGCGGCGAAGCGGTCGGGCCGCTGCACGGCGTGCCGGTCACATTGAAGGACGGTCACGCCACGGCTGGCATGCGCACCACGGTCGGGCTGACGGCCTGGGCCGACTACATTCCAACCGCCGACAGCACCGTCGCGGCCAGGCTGCGCAAGGCCGGCGCGATCATCATAGGCAAGACCAACGTGCCGCCGCGGCTGCGCGATCTGCAGACCTTCAATCCGATCTTCGGCCGTACCGGCAATCCCTGGGACGTCACCCGCACGCCGGGCGGCTCCAGCGGTGGCGCAGCCGCGGCGGTTGCCGCCGGCCTCGCGCCGCTGGACATCGGCAGCGACGCCGGCGGCTCGATCCGCGTGCCGGCGCATCTATGCGGCGTCTATGGCTTCAAGCCGACGCAATCCTCGGTGCCCACTACCGGCAGCTATGCCGATCCACCCGACATGCCGCGCAGCTTCCGATTGCTGTTCGACATCGGGCCACTGGCGCGCGGCGTCGACGACCTCATCCTCGCCCACCGCATCATCGCCGGCGCTGACGGCCTCGATACCGAAGTGCCGCCCGTGGCGACGCACGAGGAGCCGGAACCGCGGCTGGACCGGCTGCGTGTCGCCTTCGCGCCGGAATTCCCCGGCGTACCGACCGCTCTCGATATTGCCGAGGCGATTGCCGGCTTTGCCGGCGCGATCGACATCGGTGGCGCGCGGGTCGGTCAGGCTCTGCCGCGGCACGACTTCGCCGCCGAGCGGGCGCTGTTTTCGGATTTCATCACCTGGTATTCGCAGGCCTTCCAGCCACCAAGGGAAAATTCTCCCACGCTGTCGGCCTTTCTCGAGGCGCTCAATCAGCGCGACGAATTCATCTACGCGTGGGAGCGCTTCTTTGACGACTGGGACGTGCTGGTCTGTCCGGCGATGATGTGCACCGCCTTCCATCACCAGGAAATGGGGACGCCGATTCCGGTCGATGGCGTCGAGACGTCCTATTGGAGCGCGCTGAGCCACGCCTGCCGCTTCAATCTGACGGGTCATCCGGCCGTCGTTGTTCCGATAGGCCTCGACCGCGAAGGCTTGCCGATCGGCGTCCAGCTCGTCGGCCGACGCCATTCGGACATGAAGTTGCTCGCCGCCGCCAAGGCCCTGGCGCGGCTGACCGACGGATTTGTCAGGCCGCCGGGATTGTGATCGCGCCGCGCCTCGCATCAAGCATGGTAAAACGGCTCGTCGCGCGGCCAATCACACATGCACGTCGCCGAAGGAAAGCTCGGCGTCCTCGTCGCGGATCAGAAATGACGCGGCCAGCATCGCGAGATAGAAAACCGCGACCCCACACACCACCGCCACGCCCGGGATGGGCCCGAGCGTCGCCACCCGGAACGTGTCGAGCAGCGAGGCGCTGAAGCCGATCGGGGCGCCCTCGCGCGCCAGGCTGGGTGTCGTGATCTTCAACACCCAGGCGAGCATCAGGATCGTATACATGAAGATGTAATTGCGGCGCAGCCGCCTGATGAGTGCCGAGCGTTGTGAGATCAGGAAGCGTGGCGAGCGCAAGCCTTCGCCGAGGATGGCGAGCCAGTTGGAGGCAAAGTCGGGCTGCGGCGAGAAGATCTGCGCAAAGTAGTATCGCTCGAACTGCCGCACCCTTGTCCTGTAGACGTCGAAGAAACGGTAGCGCCTTGCCTCGATCCACAAAAGCAGCGTGATCAGGAGCATGGCGAACAAAAGCACGCCGTGATGCGCGCTGGGCGTCGACAGCGATACCGACAGCATCGCCGCCACCACGGTGATCGCCCAGTTGCTGGTGCGGTCGAGCCGGTCGCGCCAGCCGGCCATGCGCGCGATCTCGGCCCGGTGGAAATGCGACAGCGTCGTGGTGAATTCGGAGGAAGTGAGTTTCAGCGCCAGCGTGTCGGAGGCGCGGGGCGGCGCGGCCGCCTCGGTGGATCTTGCCGGCATGGCCGGCTCGGCTGACCTTGCCGCGTCGGTGGATCTTGCGGCCTTCGTCTGGGACATTCTCTGCCATGCGCCTCCCGCCATGGCCGGCCGCATCCGATTTCAAGAACAGGCCGGCCACACCCCGTATAGCACAACGTGCGGCCGGCCCAAAATGTTCCCGCCTTTTCAGGCGGATAAGTCAGGATGCAAGGGGTGGAACGCCACCATTCGCGCGCCGCGGAAAGGGCAGCACGTCGGCCATCGGCCTGGCATGCTGGGCTGCCGCCACCGCGTCGATCACAAGGTCGAGTGCCTGAAGCGCCGCGCGGCTCGTTTCATCGTCGCCACGCAGGTAATGGCACGCCCGGTCGAGGTGCAGGTGGGCGGCGGCAAAGTCGCTTTTCATTAGCTTCTCCTTATTGCCCCGCCTTGGCGGCCAACATCGTCGAGTCGCTTTACCGCGAAGCAAAGATCGGCGCTGGCATTTGA
The DNA here is from genome assembly GCF_003289965.1 of Mesorhizobium atlanticum. Classification (GTDB taxonomy): domain Bacteria; phylum Pseudomonadota; class Alphaproteobacteria; order Rhizobiales; family Rhizobiaceae; genus Mesorhizobium; species Mesorhizobium atlanticum. Next base: position 205,665 of record NZ_QMBQ01000010.1, on the reverse strand, counting down.
TTAGAATTGTAGGGATGCAGGGCGTGGGAGCGACTCATCTCCCCCACAAGGGGGAGATTGGCAGTTCCGCCCCCGTGCAACCGATCCTCGCGCCAGACCGTTATGCCGAAGCGAGGAATGAGGGGGCATCTTGTTCAACATGCTCAATCGGCGCTGGCCGCCGTCGGTTTGGATTGCGCTTGCAGCGGTGGCGCTCGCTTTGATGCCCGCCGTCGCCTTCGCCGCCGAGAAGACCGGCATGTCCTCGGAAGGCGTTTTCGTCGCCGAGCTGATCCTGCTCCTGGTCGTCGGCCGCGGCATCGGCGAGGTCCTGGAGGCGCTGGGACAGCCGGCGGTGATGGGGCAACTGATCGGCGGCATCCTGCTCGGGCCTTCGCTGCTCGGCTGGGTCTGGCCGGCGGCCGAGCGGCTGATCTTCGCCGGCGACCCGTCGCAGAAATCGATGATCAACGCCATCGCCCAGCTCGGTGTCCTGATGCTGCTTCTGCTCACCGGCATGGAGACGGATCTGAGGCTCGTGCGCCGTGTCGGCCGCGCCTGCTTTTCCATCTCGGCCGCCGGCGTCGCCGTGCCCTTCGCGCTCGGTTTCATCGCCGCCCAGTTCATGCCCGACACGCTGCTTGCCGCCGGCGGCGAGCGCATCGTCGCCGGGCTGTTCCTCGGCACCGCGCTGTCCATCTCCTCGGTCAAGATCGTCGCCATGGTGGTGCGCGACATGAACTTCATGCGCCGCGACCTTGGCCAGATCATCGTCTCCTCGGCGATCTTCGAGGACACCATCGGCTGGGTGATCGTCGCCATCACCATCGGCATCGCCACCAAGGGACGGATCGAGATCGCGAGCTTGGCCTTCATCATCGCCGGCGTCGCCCTCTTCATGGCGTTTTCCTTCACGGTGGGCCGCCGCATCGTCTTCGACGCCATCCGCTGGACCAACGACACCTTCCGCTCGGAATACGCGGTGGTCACCGTCATCCTCGCCATCATGGGGGTTATGGCCCTGATCACCGACCTGATCGGCGTGCACACCGTGCTCGGCGCTTTCGTCGCCGGCATTTTGGTGGGTGAATCGCCGATCCTGTCGCGCCATATCGAAGGCCAGTTGCGCGGCGTTATCACGGCTCTTTTCATGCCGGTGTTCTTCGGCGTCGCTGGCCTGTCGGCCGATCTCACCGTGTTGGTCGATCCGCAACTGGCATCGCTCACCGTGGCTCTGGTCGGCATTGCCAGCATCGGCAAGTTCGGCGGCGCCTTCATCGGCGCGGAAGTGGCGGGCATGAGCCGCGCCGAAGGCATCGCGGTCGGCTGCGGCATGAACGCGCGTGGCTCGACGGAGGTCATCGTCGCCTCGATCGGCCTTTCGATGGGCGTGCTGTCGCACAATCTCTTCACCATGATCCTCACCATGGCCGTCATCACCACCTTGGTCATGCCGCCGACATTGCGCTGGGCGCTTCGCCGGCTGCCGGTGGGCGAGGAGGAAAAGAAGCGGCTGGAGCGCGAGGAGATCGACCAGCGCGGCTTCGTCGCCAATCTGGAGCGGCTCTTGGTGGTGGTCGACGAGGGCGTCGTCGGCCGCTTCGCCGCCTATCTCGCCGGCGTCATCGGCGCCGGCAAGCCGACGACGGTGCTGCATTCCAGCGGCGAGACCGATGCCGAGCCGACCGAGGGCCTGCATCTGGAGGAGATCGAGAAGGGCGCCGAGGACAGCCGCGAGGCGGCCAAGGAGGGCGACGAGGCGCCGGCGCGCGAAGCGCCGGTCACCCGGCGCCAGGATGAGGAGCTTTCGGCCGAGGCGGTCGCCAGGGAGGCGCGCAAGGGCTACGGCATGCTGCTTGTCGGCCTTGGCCGCGCCGTCACCTCGAAGGGCGGCTTCTCGCACCGGTTGAACGAAGTCGCCGGCGCCTTCGACGGGCCGCTCTGCCTGGTGCTGAAGCCGGCGAGCGCCGGTCGCCAGATGCCGAAACTCGGTCCCGGATCGGGCAAGATACTGGTGCCGGTCAACGGCACGGCGGTTGCCCGCCGCGGCGCCGAGCTGGCGCTCGCAATAGCCGCCGTCACCGGCGCGCCGGTCAAGATGCTCTATGTCGCGCGCACCGGCCGCGAGGAGCCGCGCGACACCGTCTCGCATCGTCGCCGGGAAGCGGTGCTGAAGGACATCGTCACACTTGCCGACCGTTACGGCGTCGAGATCGAGACCGCCATCCGATCGAGGGCCGCGGCCGCCGACGCCATCGCCCGACAGGCCGGCCGCAACGTGTCCTTGATCGTCATGGGCGTGGCGCGCCGCCAGGGCGAGGAATTGATCTTCGGCGAGACGACAACGGCCGTCCTGCGGCGCAGCCCATGCCCGGTGGTGCTGATCTCCGACGAGCGGGTGCGACGCGACGAGAGCGAGCGCGAGGCGGTGCGCACGGGCACCGGATGACGGAACTTGGTTCCTCGCCCCCGCCAAACGTGGGGCGAGGAAGGAGTTTTGCTCAGGCCATCTGCAGCTTCTGCCGGCTCGGCTGCGGCGGGAAGGCGATGGCGATGCCGGCTGCACCCAGACCGATCAGCGCGGAGCCGATGAACAGCCAGTGGTAGCTGGCATAGGCGTCGTAGATCATGCCGCCGGCGAGCGGGCCGAGCGACATGCCGAGGCTGGACAGGAGCGTCGCGGCGCCAAGCACCGTGCCGATGATGCGCAGGCCGAAATATTCGCGCGCCAGCACCGCATAGAGCGGCATCACGCCGCCATAGGTGGCGCCGAAGATGACGGCCAGGAGGTAGAACTGCTCGATCCGGCCGACGGCGAGGTAGGCGGCGATCACCAGCCCCTGGATGGCGAGCCCGGCGACCAGCACCGGCTTGACGCCCAGCCGGTCGGCGAGCACGCCGTAGAGCACGCGTCCGCCAAGGCCGGCAAGGCCCTCGACGCTGTAGATCGACACGGCCGCCATCGGCGCCACGCCGCAGGACATGGCATAGCTCACCATGTGGAAGATCGGACCCGAATGCGCCGCGCAACAGGCGAAGAAGGTGAGGCCCAGCACGATGAATTGCGGCGAGCGCAGCGCCTGGCCGACGCTCATGCCGGGATCGTTTGCGGCGGGCGCCGGCATGCCGTCGCTTGCCGTGGCCGCCGCCGGCGGCTGGCGCACCAGCAAGACGGCGGGCAAAAGCAGCACCCAGGCCATGACGCCGATGTCGAACATGGCGGTGCGCCAGTCATAGGCCGTGATCAGCCAGCGCGCGAAAGGCGAGATGGTCATCGGTGCCACACCCATGCCGGCCGACACCAGCGACACGGCGAGGCTGCGGTTGGTGTCGAACCAGGCGGTGGTGAGCGCGATCATCGGCGCGAAGAAGGCGCTGGCCGCCAGCCCGACGATGATGCCGTAGCTGAGCTGGAAGACGATGAGCGACGTGGCGCGGCTCGCCACCACCAGCGACAGGCCGAGCAGCACCGCGCCCGCAAGCACGACGGGCCGCGCGCCGACCCGGTCATAGATCGAGCCCCAGGCAAAGCCGCCGAGGCCCATCACCAGGAAGTTCAAGGTCATGGCGCTGGAAATGCCGGTGCGCGACCAGTTGGTGTCGAGCGATATCGGCTCCAGAAAGATCGCCAGCGAGAACATGGCGCCGAGCGCCACGCAGGTCATCAGCGCGCCCGCCGCGACGATGACCCAACGATAGGAATGGTTCATGGTTATTCTCCCATGCCGTAAGGCATCCTGTTTGATGCGGCACGGTTTTTCCAGTCCACCGGGCCGTTTGCGTCCGAAGGACGCCGGCGCGGGAGCCGATCCTACAAATCCGGTTGCATTTTTTATCTGGTTTTTTTGGCGTGTCGTTATTGCCGCCAACGCACCGTCGCCAGCGTTCCATGTCAGCAGTCTGCGGCGCTCCACGTTGACCGCGCACCGGTGCCATCTAAATTGGTTGCCTCAATCAGGGGCACCCTATGGAACTTTATCGCGGCCGGCTCATCGACCACATCCAGCTCGTGGTGCGCGACCTTGCGGCCAGCCGGCGCTTCTACGGCGCGCTGTTCGAGGTGCTGGGCATTCCGATCGGCGGCGAGGCGCGGGACTATTTCTGGGCCGATGAGCTGTTCGTCTCCAGCGCCGACAGCCGCGCCGCGCTCGGCGTGCTGACGGGCCGCCATCATCTCGCTTTCCAGGCGAAAGACCGCGCCATGGTCGATGCCTTCTACCAGGCGGGCCTTGCGGCCGGCGGCAAGGACAATGGCGCGCCGGGCGAGCGCCATTACCATCCCGGCTACTATGCCTGCTTCCTGCTCGACCCCGACGGCAACAACATCGAGGCGGTGTTCCATGGCGAGGCCAGGCGAAGCGCCGCGGCGGTGGAGATCAGCTTCTAGCGGGTGGCAGACAGTTGGTGTCCCAGCCTGCCAGCTTGAGCCCCTCGCGTATTCTCTCGCGGTCCTCGGATCGCTCGATGCGCGCTTCCTCGACGATTTTCGCGATGGTGAGGCCGGGCTCCAGCGCGCGTCCTTCGCGGACGCAGGCCAGCGCCTTTTCGGCGTCACCGGCCAGGGCGTAGCATGTTGCCAGTCTCGCCCATTGCCAGGCACTCTTACGAGGTAGGCACGAGAAGGACGCCGCCGCTTCGCGGTAGCGGCCGAGGATCAGCAGGGCTTCGCCGCGGTCGTGATAATACCAGGCCGGATGCATCGGATTGAGCTGGATGGCCTTGTCGAGCAGGGCCAGCCCGGCCTCTCCGTCGCCACGCAGCGCCCGGAAGAAGCCGGTTTGGGCGAGTGTGTCCGCGTCGTAGGGGTTGAGATCCAGCGCGCGGGCGAAGTGCTTCTCGGCGGCATCGTATTCGTCGCGGCCGCGATAGAGAAGTGTCAGCGCCAGTATGCGGTGGCAGCGCGCTTCGTCCGGGCTGAGCGCGATCGCATGCAGCGCCCGGTCGCGCGCCTGGTCGAGCACGGCGCGCGGCGCATCGGCGTAGCCGCCGATAATCACCTCGGCGAGGGCCAGGTAAGCGTGCGCCAGTCCTGATTGCGGGTCGAGCTCGATGGCCTTGAGGAAATGCGCGCGGGCCTCCTGGTTGACGCCGTCGCCAAAGCTGCGCAGCAGCTCCTTTCCGCGCAGGAAATGCAGATAGGCTTCGACATTGGCGGCGGGCGCCGGCAGACCGCGCCGCATCACCGCGCTTTCGATGTTGGCGACCAGCGCCGTCACGATCCGCTGCGCCACCATCGTCTGGAAAGCGAAGATGTCGGCCGTGGCGAAAGTGAAACTCTGCGACCAGACGCGCCGGCCGGATGCCGTCTCGGTCAGAACGACGCGCGCGCCGTATTCCGTCCCGGTGGTTTCGACGCGGCCTTCGGCAATGTAGTCCGCGCCGAGCCGCTCCGCTGTCGCCCGGATGTCCTCGCGCGAATGCTCGGCCAGGGCGAAGGCCGAATGGCGCGCCAGCACGGCGACGGTCTTGAAGTATGAAAGCGCGTTGGTGATTTCCTCGACGGCGCCGTCGAACAATGCCCTGGCGGTGGCGTCGGCGGGGTCCACGTCAAACGGCAGCACCGCCACCGTCGGCTCCGCCCGCGCCGCGGCCGCCGCCGGTGGCTGCGTGGCCTCGGTCTCGGGAAGCTGGAACAGGTAGCCCCGGCGCGGCACCGTGCGGATCAGCGCCTGCGCCTCGTCGCCGATCGATTTGCGCGCGTCGCGGATCGATTGGGTGAGCGAGTCCTCGGTGACGATGATGCCCGGCCAGACTGCCTGCAACAGCTCGTCCTTGCTCAGCACCCGTCCCGGATTACTCGTGAGGAAGGCGAGCAACTCCAGGGTTTTTGGCCGGACGGGCACAATCTTGCCGTCGCGCCGGAGCGTACCCCGGTCAAGATCGAGAACAGCGCCGCCGATCCGTAGCGCCAAGCCCTTGCCCCATCGCCGCGCCTCATTGCGCGGGCTTCATTGGGAGCGGCAAATCCCGGCAAGGTCAAGCCCGAAAGATGCCGAGCAGGCCAAGCCATGAACGGCGGCGCGCGGCGTTCGGCTCGACGCGTGTCTCGCCCGGCGCGGTCTCGTTGGGCGGCAGCAGGTAAAGCCAGGCCAGCATCTCGTTGGCCTCGCCGCAGCAGGGTCCGACGATGCCCGCGCAGAGCATGCTCAGCGCTTCACCTCGCGACAGCGACGTCGGTGCAAATGACGTGTCAGTCCTCGCATGCATGATCGACCTCCGTGACTGGCGTCGGCGCCATGTGCCGCCATGGACGCCATCATCGTCCCGAGGGCGTTCGTTTGTCCTGAGACAATCCTGATTTTTCGCTGAATCCGTTCCGGCTAGAGCGTTTCACCGTTTCACGGAAACGGCGAACCGCTCTATCTCCTTGTTTTTACGCAATTCCGGACAGAAAACCGCTCACACTTTTCTTGGAATTGCTCTAGCGGCGCCACAAAGGCTTGGCGAGCTCATCGCGCACCTGATCCATAGTAAGGCCGATATCGCCGATGAGATGCGGCGTGTCCCGCGCCTTGGTCGCAAGGTTCTCGCGGAAAAAGGCGCGCTCGCGCCACGTGGCGAAAAGGCCGAGCAGGCCGGGCCGGCGTGGCAAGAGGCTTTCTCCGATCGGCGGTTCGCGGACATCGAGCCGCACGGCACCATAAAAATCGGAAATCGTGTTCAACGTCGGTTTCATCATCGGCTCCTCGGGAACGAATGGCCCTCATCGAGGGCATGCGAGGAGCCTGAACCTCCGGCCTTGGCCGCGCCATCGGTCGCATGCAGTGTCTTGGGTCCTGCATTTGTAGTATTTTTGCAGCGGCGAGCGTTTGGTAATATTCCCCGTCCGCGGGTAGGGATCGGGATGGACCACAACGCCACGCTCACACCGGCCATGTCTTCGCCCGGCCAGCCCTTGCCGGCCCTGTCCGAGCGCGAGCGCGCGGTGGCGGAAAAGTTTGCGGCTGGCCTGACTTACCGCGAGATCGGCGAGGCGCTGTTCATTGCCCCGTCTACCGTGCGCACGCATCTTGCCGCAATCTACGAAAAGCTCGGCGTGCGCAGCAAGGTCGCGCTCGCCATGCACATCAACGCCATCGCAGCCGCGCCGGCCACGCCCGAAGCCTCGCCGGTGCTTGCGATATTTCCAATCGAATGCCTGAATGCCGACGAGCGCTGGCACCGCTTTGCCGACGGCCTGTCGTCGGATATCACCGTCGATCTTGCGCGCTACGCCGACATGCCGGTGATCGCCTTCCACACCATGAAATCGCTGGGCAGCAGGCCCGCCGATTTCGCCGCGGACGGCAAGGCGCTGGGCGCCACCTATATCGTCTCGGGTCAGTTGCGGGCCGACGACCGCCGGATCCGGTTGACGATCGAACTTGCAGATGCACGGACCGGCGTCAGCCTGTGGAGCGAGCGCTTCGACCGTCCGGCGGAGGACATCTTCGCTCTGCAGGACAGCCTGACCGAAAGCGTCATCAATGTGCTCGCCGGCTGTTTCGGCGCGATCGCCACGGTCGGCCGCAATGCGATCCGTCGCAAGCCGCCGGCCAGCCTGCGCGCCTATGACTGCCATTTGCTGGGGGTCGAGCAGCACAACACCTTCAGCCGCAGCGGCAACAGGGAAGCCATCAGGTTGTTTTCACGCGCCCTTGAGCTTGACCCGACCCTGGTCAGGGCCTGGACCGAACTCGCCTACGCCTATTCGATCGAAGCGTGCAACGGCTACGGCGACGACCTGAACACCTCGATCGCCAAATGGCGCTGGGCGGTCGAGAACGCTCTGCGGTTCGACCCGACCGACAGCAGCGCGCACACCTGCTTCGGCGATCTCATGGGCTGCCTCGGCGATCTGGAAGCGGCCGAAAGCGCCCACCGGCGAGCCTTCGAATGCGGCTCCAACCATGCCGACACGCTGGCACTGCTTGCCGGCAGCAAGGCATTGGTCGCCGGCGATCCGGCTGAGGCGATCCCGCTCATCGAGCGCGCCATGCGCCTCAACCCGCTTGCTCCGCCCTGGTATTTCGGCATGCAGGGCCGCGTCCTGTTCGCGGCCGGCAGGCACCGGGAAGCCATTGCGGCGCTGCGGCGAAGCACACCGGATTCTCCTCACGTGCTGGTCTTTTTGATGCTCGCCCATGCGGTACTGGGCGAAGGGCCCGAGGCCGCGGTCATCGCGGCCAGGCTGGGGGCCGAATTTCCCGGCTTCTCGATCGAGGGCTTTATCTTGGGCTATCCGGTCTCCAATCCCGACGCCGCGCAGGCCATGCGCGAGGCGGCGAAACTGGTGCCGATCCGCTAGCCCGATCAAAAGTAGAGGGCGCCCTCTTCAACCCGCGTTGCAGGAATGGCACTGCCGGTGAAGCAGCTAATCTCCCCGTCACGGGGAGATGAGCTGTGCCGGCGGCGGCACTGTTCCTGCCAGGACTAACCCCCGCCCAGAAACGCCGCGATCAGCTTCAGCATGTTGCCGTCCTGCCCGAACTCTTTCGAATCGAAGTCGCGGCTGCCCTGGCGCTGCGCCCTGGAGAGCTGGTCCAGATAGGCCGTCAGTTCCGCCCTGACCTTCTTGCAGCCGGGATCGTTCTCGGCGGTGAGGCCGGTGCTGAAGGCGACGATCCTGTCGACCATGTCGATGATGCCGGCGCCGTGCACCTTCTCATGCGCGATCAGCCCGGCGGCGAACCTGTCCCAGCGCGCCTGCAGGGCAGGGTCCAGCTTTCCGGCCGGCTTCGGCAGCGTGTAGGTGATGATCAGCTTCGGCCGTGCCGACTTCAGCACGCAGGCGCTGCCTTGCGACTGGTAGTCGCGCTGCCAGGTCAGCTTGAAGAAAGTGTGCGCGATGACGCGCCGCCCGCTGCCGGCCGCGCCGACCACCGGACCCTTCTCGCCGATCGACAGATAGAGCTGCTCCGCGCTCTGGCCTGAGACGGTATAGGTCTCGATCTTCTCGATGGGCTTCCAGTCTGCCCGGGCAGGGGAGGTAAGGAGCAAGGCGCAAAGCAGGATGGCGAGTTTCATGAGGGACTCGATGGGGATTCCGTGCGTGAGGTGCATAGCGGTTGTCTCGTGCGAGATCAAAGCGCGCCGGCAATCCGGCCTTCGGGGAAGGAGACTACGACAGGCCGCTCCGGAACCTGCTCCGCCCGTCATCCGTTTCCTTGGGCAATCATCCCAACCTATGGGGGAGGACAAGATGACCCGCAACGAGATCATTTCCGTGCTTGGACCGGTCGACGAGGCCGTCATTGCCGACATCGCGCTTACCGGCGCAAACCTCGAGGAACTGCGCGAGGCCTTCGCCTGGATCAGCGCCGACGAGGCGCTGGTGAATGAAGGTCACCCCATGCCCGGCACTCGCGTGGCGAAACTGATCGAGATCCTCGAACCGCCGGAGGACGAGCCCGAAGCGCCGCGCGCGACGGACTAGGGCGCCGGCGCTCTGACAGGCGTGAAGCATAGGTGCTTCTCCCCACTTGCCCCTTCAACCCCTCCCGTCATAGCTTTTACCGCCTTGGCGGGAGGAAAAAGGCGTTTGGAGACCAATGTCGTCATTGTCGGCGCCGGCCCCGCCGGTCTCGCTGTCGCCGCCTGCCTCAAGCAGGCGGGCGTGGATTTCCTGATCCTCGAAAAGGCCGGCGAGGTTGCGCCGTCCTGGCGGCGGCATTACCGGCGGCTGCATCTGCACACGGTGAAATCCTTCTCCTCCCTGCCTTTCGTGCCGTTCCCGAAGAACCACCCCCGCTACGTTCCGCGCGAAAAAGTGGTGGCCTATCTCGATGCCTATGCCGAGCGCTTCCGCCTTGAGCCGCGCTTCGGCGTCACCGTGAAATCCGTCCGCCGCGACGGTGGAAAACTCCTCGTCGAGACCGATGCCGGCACTTTCAACGCCCGCAAGGTAGTGGTCGCCACCGGCAACAATGCCGAGCCGATCGCGCCAAGCTTCCCGGGCATCGAGGATTTCAAGGGCAAGGTGCTGCACAGCGCCGCCTACACCGAGGCGGCGCCCTATGCCGGCAAGGACGTGCTGATCATCGGCATGGGCAATACGGGCGCGGAGATCGCGCTCGATCTCGCCGAGAGCGGCGCCGTGCCCACGATCTCGGTGCGCAAGGGCGTCCACATCGTGCCGCGCCAGCTTTTCGGCGTGCCGATCCAGATGGTGGGCATCGCCAGCCGGACCATGCCGCGCTCGGTCAATGACTGGATGTTCCCGAAAATCCTCGACCTCGCGCTGGGCCGGCTGGAGCGATACGGCATCGTGCGGCCGAAGCAAGGCATCCTGCAAGGGATCGAGGCCGGCCGCATTCCGGTGATCGATGTCGGCACGGTGGCGGCGATCAAGGCGGGGAGGATCGGCATCGCGCCGGACATCGCAAGCTTCACCGGAGCCGGCGTGAAATTCGTCGATGGCGCGGAGAAGAAATTCGACGCGGCGATTTTCGCCACCGGCTATCGTCCGGCCTATGACGCCTTCCTGCCGGCGGAGCTCAGGCCGGACAAGAGCGGCGTGAACGCGCGGGCACGCGAGTTGGGCGTCTATCTCGTCGGCTTCTACAATCCAGTGACCGGGCTGCTGCGCGAGATCGGCATCGAGGCGCAGGCGGTGGCGAGGGATATTGCGGGGCGGTGATGAATGCGGCCAATGTGATGGGCCGAGTTCCTTCGCCCCTCTCGCGCCGACCTTGCTGAATCATGAATCGGGTGGCGCTAGTTTCTTCCCGCATGCGAAGCCACCTTACCAACCGGGGACCCGCGCCATGCTCACGCTCTACGATTATCTCCCGTCGCAAAACGCCTGGAAGGTCCGCGTCCTGCTCGGCCTGCTCGGCATCGCCTACGAAACCCGCATCGTCTCGATCTTCGAGGGCGAGAGCCGCACGGAGGCCTTCCTCAAGCTCAACCCGGCGGGCGCCGTTCCGGTGCTTGCCGTGGAGAATGGCCAGGCGATCGCCGAGTCTAACGCGATCCTCATGCTCGTCGCCGAGGGTACGCCCTATCTGCCGGCGGACCGGCTTGCCCGTGCCAAGGTCATGCAGTGGTTGTTCTTCGAGCAGTATTATGTCGAGCCGGTCATCGGCTCGCTGCGCTTCTGGACGCTGACCGGCCGCCTGGAGCGCAACCAGGCGCTGGTTGCCGGCAAGCGCGAGGCGGCCGCGCGGGCGCTTGGCGCGCTGGAGCGCAGTCTTCGGAACACGCCTTTCCTTATCGGCGATACGCTCACCATCGCCGACATCGCCGTCTATGCCTACAGCCACCGCGCCGAGGATTGCGGTTTCTCGCTCGCCGACTATCCGGCGGTCGAAGCCTGGGTGGAGAGGGTTGGCGAGGCGATCGGGCCCGGCTATCCGGTGCATCCCTACAGCATCGATCCGCATTCGGGCGGGTGAGCCGCCGGAACAGAGCGGCGGGCAGGGCGTTTCCCAATAGCGGCATGTTGGACGTCGCCTGACCCGGCGCTCGCCGCAGCGTTCCAACCAGAGCCACGGAGGCCCGCAATGGTCCGCACCCTCGCCATCGCAATCCTCGCCACTGGCATCGTGAGCCTGCCCGCCATGGCGGCCGAAAAGTATTGGGTCGCCAGGGACGCGGTCTCCAAGCAGTGCGAGATCGTGCCGAAGAAGCCGGATGGCACGCTTGTCATCGATCTCGACAAAAAGACCTACGCCAGCGAGGGGGAGGCGAGGAAAGCGATGGAGGCGAGGGCGGATTGCAAGAACAAGTAGGGCGTTGAGAACTGCGCCTAAAGCGCGTCGCGATCCTTCGGATTCCTTCGGATTCGCTCCATGCGCTTTAGGTCTTGATTTTACGCATGTCTTTGTCCCGAAACCGGTTCCCACTTTCGGGAGACATGCTTTAGCGGTCCACCAGCGACATCGTGCGCTCGTTGTACCTTGGCCCGGACACCTTGTCGGGCGTCAGCGCCATGTCGAGCCCCAGCATCTCGGTCGCATCGAGCGTGATGTCCGCCGCCGCGACATTTTCCTCCAGATAGATCCGCCGCTTGGTGCCGGGGATCGGCACGATGTCGATGCCGAAGTCCGGCCCCTTGGCGAGCAGCCAGGCGATCGCGATCTGGCCGGGCTTCACGCCTTTTGCCGCGGCGATGTCGCGCACCACGGCGGCGGCCGCGACATTCAAGTCGAAATTCTCGCCCTGGTAGCGCGGGTCGCCGCGGCGGAAGTCGCCCTCGGGATAGTCTTCCGCGCGCTTGACGTCGCCGGCGAGGAACCCGCGGCCGAGCGGCGCGAAGGGCACCAGGCCGATGCCCAGCTCCTTCAGCGCCGGGATGATCTCGGGCTCGAGGTTGCGCTCCCACAGCGAATATTCGCTCTGCAGCGCCGAGACCGGATGCACGGCATGCGCGCGGCGAATGTTGGCAATGCCCGCTTCCGACAGCCCGAAGAAGCGCACCTTGCCCTCGGCCACCAGTTCGCCGACCGTGCCGGCGACGTCTTCCATAGGCACCGCAGGGTCTACGCGGTGTTGGTAAAGCAGGTCGATGCGGTCGGTGGCGAGCCGCTTCAGCGAAGCGTCGACCACCTCGCGGATGTGTTCGGGCCGGCTGTCGGTGCCGGCCTGCTTGCCGTCGACGATGCGGAAGCCGAATTTCGTCGCGATCGTCACCTGGTCGCGCCGGCCTTGCAGCGCGCGCCCAAGCAGCTCCTCGTTGACGAAAGGCCCATACACCTCGGCCGTGTCGAGAAAGGTGCAGCCGAGCTCGATCGCGCGGTGGATCGTCGCGATCGATTCCTGTTCGTCGGCCGGGCCGTATGACTGGCTCATGCCCATGCAGCCGAGGCCTATGGCCGAGACTTCAAGCCCCTGGCTGCCGAGTTTCTGTGTGCCGAGGCTCATGCATTTCTCTCCGGCCGAATTTGCAATCCGGCTAAAGTTATAGGGCCGCGCGAGAAGGCGTCCAGCGTCAGGCGGGGTGGCAAGCCGCGTCGTAATCGGCAAGAACCAGGTCGACGGCGGCGAGCAGGATCGCCTGCGGGTCGCCGGCGGGGCCGAGTTCCGCCGGCAATGTCGGCAGGAACTGCCGCATCAGCGTTTCGGGAATGGCGACGCCGCTCAGCGCCTCGCGCAGGCGCGCGACCGCGACGCTTGCCGCGGGGTTGGTCCAGTAGTAGCGGATGCGGTCGCTGTAACTGTATTGCCGCTGCAGATAGAGACGTTTCTCGTTGCCGTGATAGTGGCTGCGCCAGTAGCCGGGCGCCGACAGCATCAGCGTTTCCATCGCCCGCGCAAGCGGGCGCTCGCCATAGCCCGAGACCATCTCCGATGCGATCAGATCCAGCCCGTAGAGCGACTCGCGCAGCGCGAAGGTCAGGCCGGGCCCGACCTTGAGGATGGGAAAACCGTTGGCGACCAGCGCTGTCAGCGCCGCGCGGCTCTGATAGTCGGTCGAATGTGCCTCGTAGACCAAAGCGGTTTCCCGATCGAGCAGCGCGGTCAGCGGAGCGGACGCCTCCGGCCTGTAGGCGACGACGTTCTCGCTGCCGAATTCGACGCCGGGCTGCACGACCACGCCGATGACGCGGCCGAACGCTTCGTCGAGCCCCTCGCGGGCAAAGATCTCGCGATGGATGTCGATCGTACGTTGCGCGGCACTCGCCTCCGTCGGCTTCAGGTCGCTGATGGCGTGGTCGGCGCCGCCGGGCACCGGCACCTCCGTGCCGATGATATAGACGGGCAGGGCACCCCCGCGCGAGCGCGCCGCCTTTTCCGCCGCCTTGGCCAGCCGTGCGGCGCGCGTGGCGATGGTCTCGTCGTCGAGCGCCGCCGGCTCGCCGGCGCAGCCCATCGAGGCGTCGAGATGGATCTTGCTGAAACCGGCCCAGACATAGGCCGTGACCATCGCTTCGGCCTTGCTCATCGCTTGTGCCGCCGGCTCATTTTTCCAAGGGTTTGGTCCCAGATGATCGCCGCCGAAGATGATGCGCGAGGCAGGGAGTCCCTCGCGGCCGGCGATCTCGCGCACGAAGGCGACGAACAGGTCCGGCGTCATGCCGGTATAGCCACCGAACTGGTTGACCTGATTGCAGGTCGCCTCGATCAGAAGCACCGCGTCCTGGTCCGCAACGGCGCGCCGGACCGCCGCCTGGATAACCAGCGGATGGGCCGAGCAGACCGAGGTGATGCCGTAGGGCTTGCCGTTGCGGCGGGCAGTGGCGAGGCCTTGAAGCGGATTGATCGTCATCGTCATACCGCCCGATCCGTGCCGGCCCGATCTGTCCCTGCAATGAAACGGTCGAGCGCGTCGAAGCCGGCAAGCCCTTCCATCGGCCCGAGCCGCGTCACGTTGAGCGCTCCGGCCGCATTGGCGTAGAGCAGTGCCTTGCCGGATTCGATACCCAGGCGCCGGCAGGTCAGATAAGTGGCGCCGAAACAGTCGCCTGCGCCGGTCGGGTCGACTTCCTCGACCAGGAAGCCGGGGCAGTCGGTGCGGCTGCCGTCGGCGCCGAAGCGGGTCGAGCCGGCCGCGCCGCGCTTCAGCACGACCTCGCCGACGCCGCGCGCAATCAGCGCTGCGACCGCTTGGCCTTCATCCTCGACGCCGGCCGCCGCGAGCAATTCGTCGCCGGAGGGCAACAAAAGGTCAGCGCCGTCGACCAGCGCGGAAAAATGCGCGCCGTCGGCGCCGTCGATCAGTTCCTTGCGCACATTCGGGTCGAAGGAGGTTGAGCCGCCGCGCGCGCGGACTGACTTCAACGCATAGGCGACGATTTCCTTCAGGCCGGCAATCGACAGCGCCGAGCCCATCACATGCAGGTGGCCCGCGCCGTCGGCGAGCCGCCGCGCAGCGTCGGTCAGCGTGATGCGGCCGGCGGCGGATTCGGCGATGTTGTAGACGAAGTCGCGGCCGCCATCGGGCCGGTAGCGCACGAAGGCGCTTCCCGTCGGATATCGATCGCTGACCGACACGGCCGAGACGTCGACGCCGTCACGCCGCAGCCGTTCGAGGTTGATGGCGCCGAAATCGTCGCGCCCGACGCAGGCGATGATGCCCGCGCCGCCGCCGAGCTTCGCCACCTGGTCGATGAAGATGGCGGGCGCGCCGCTGGGGTAGGGGCCGGTCAGTGCCAGCGGCTCGAGGAAGCCGAGGCCACGCTCGCTCGCCATGATCTCCACCAGGATCTCGCCGGCAACGATCGTCGGCCCCGTCGCTTCGGCGGCGATCTCCCCTCGGCTCATTCTCAGGCTTCCTTCTCCCTTGGCCGGACCGTCGCCGGTACGCGCCAGTCCACGATAGCTCCGGACTCCGATCGAGGTAAATCGAGGTGACGACGATGTCAACAGAAACTATACGTATGTTCATTTTTCGATTAGCGCGCGGCAGCCTTCGTTCTGCACGAGGAAGGCCTCTTTTCAGCAGATAGCGACAGAAGCGCGTAAAACGGGGCTTGACTGTCGGATCGTGTAGCGCGATAGAATATGTACGCATGTTCAGTTTTACATGCGCATTCGTAAAGGAGGAGACGAAATGCCAATGCGTAGGTCTATGGGAATTCTCGCCGCGGCCACCGCCGCCTCGGCGCTGATGGCGGGCGCAGCGCTCGCCGAGGAAATCACTGTCGCCACCGTCAACAATGGCGACATGATCATCATGCAGAAGCTGACGCCGGAGTGGGAAAAGGCGACCGGCAACAAGGTCAATTGGGTGGTGCTCGAAGAAAACGTGCTGCGCGAGCGCGTTACCACTGACATCGCCACCAAGGGTGGCCAGTTCGATGTCATGACCATCGGCGGCTATGAAACGCCGATCTGGGGCAAGGCCGGCTGGCTGACGCCGCTCAACGACCTCGGCGCCGACTACGACTATGACGACCTGATTGCGCCGGTGCGCAGCGGCCTGACCGTCGACGGCAATCTCTATGCCGTGCCCTTCTATGCCGAGAGCTCGTTCACGCTCTACCGCAAGGACCTGTTTGACGCCGCCGGTCTGAAGATGCCGGAGCAGCCGACCTACGACCAGATCACGGAATTCGCAGGCAAGCTCACCGACAAATCGAAGCAGCAATACGGGCTGTGCCTGCGCGGCAAGCCGGGCTGGGGCGAGAACATGGCCTTCGTCGGCACGCTGGTGAACACGTTCGGCGGCCGCTGGTTCGACATGGACTGGAAGCCGCAGCTCAATTCCGACGCCTGGAAGAAGGCGATCGGCTGGTATGTCGACACCATGAAGAAGGACGGCCCTCCCGGCATCAGCTCCAACGGCTTCAACGAGAACCAGACACTGTTTGCTTCCGGTCATTGCGCGATCTGGATCGATGCCACGTCCGCCGCCGGCCGCGTCTACGATCCGAAGCAGAGCAAGGTCGCCGACAAGGTCGCCTTCGCCAAGGCGCCGGTCGCGGTCACGCCCAACGGGTCGGCCTGGGGCTGGGCCTGGAGCCTCGCCATTCCAGCCTCGACCAAGAAGGCGGACACGGCGAAATCCTTCGTCAAATGGGCGACGTCGAAGGCCTATGTCCAGCGTGTCGGCGAGACCGAAGGCTGGGTCGCGGCACCGCCGGGAACGCGCAAGTCGACCTATGCCAGCGCGGACTACCAGAAGGCGGCGCCGTTCGCCGCGACCGTGCTTGCCGCGATCGAATCCGCCGATCCGACCAAGCAGACCAAGGACCCTGTGCCCTATACCGGCATCCAGTTCGTCGCCATCCCTGAATTCCAGGGCATCGGCACCCAGGTCGGCCAGGCGGTTGCCGCGGCGGTCACCGGCGAGCAGTCGGTCGACGACGCGCTGAACAGCGCGCAAGCCTCGGTGGAGAAGACGATGGAGGAAGCGGGCTACATCAAATAGGCGTCCGCTCGAGGCAAGCCGGGAAGCGGAACGTGCGCCGCTCCCGGCCATCCGACCCGCCGCAGAACTCCCTTGCGGCCGGGCCGGAGGATGCGCGGATCCGCCTGGCATTTCGAGGAGAAGCGCGCAGCGTTTCTTCCTTCGCAATTGCTTGAGCAAAGGTGGATCCGTGCGTTCCTCGCGAGCACCTGTGCCCGACATCATTTTTCGAAACGTGGAAGAATCGGATCCTGGAATGAAGCTGAAGGACAAAACTGCCCTGATCACCGGCGGCGCGCGCGGCATCGGCCTCGGTTTCGCGCAGGCTTTTGCGCGCGAAGGCGCCAAAGTGGTGATCGCCGATATCGACATCGAGCGTGCGACGCGGGGGGCGGCCGAAATCGGTCCGGCGGCCAGCGCGAAGAAGCTCGACGTCACTGATCTCGCCGCCATCGAGAGCGTCGCGGCGCAAGTCGACCGTGAGTTCGGCGGCATCGACATCCTGGTCAACAACGCTGCCATCTTCGACATGGCGCCGATCACCGACATCACCGAACAAAGCTATGAGCGCGTCTTCGGCATCAACCTCAAGGGGCCGCTGTTCATGATGAAGGCGGTGTCCAATCTGATGATCGCGCGCGGCCGCGGCGGCAAGATCATCAACATGGCAAGCCAGGCCGGCCGCCGCGGCGAGGCGCTGGTGACGCTCTATTGCGCCTCGAAGGCGGCGATCATCTCTGCGACGCAGTCGGCGGCGCTTGCGCTGGTCAAGCACGGCATCAACGTCAACGCCATTGCGCCGGGCGTCGTCGACGGCGAGCATTGGGATGTGGTCGACGCGCATTTCGCCCGATGGGAAGGTTTGAAGCCGGGCGAGAAGAAGGCGGCGGTGGCGAAGTCGGTGCCGATCGGCCGTTTCGCGCAGCCCGAGGATATTGCCGGGCTCGCCGTGTTCCTGGCCTCATCCGACAGCGATTACATCCTCGCGCAGACCTATAATGTCGACGGCGGCAATTGGATGAGTTGAGACGCAAAGCAATTCCAGGAAAAGTGTGCAGCGGTTTTCCGTCCGGAATTGCGTCAAGCAGGAGACGACGATGAAGGCGATCCGATTTGCCGCCGCGGGCGTTGCCGGCATGGCGGAACTCGAAATGCCGGGCATCCGGCCCGGCCACGCTCTGGTCAGGGTGCGCGCGGCGGGCCTTTGCCACACCGATATCGACGTGCTGCACGGTCGTTATGGTTCAGGCGCGTTTCCGCTGGTGCCTGGCCATGAATATGCCGGAACGATCGAGGCCGTCGCCGAGGACGTGACGTCGGTGAAGCCCGGCGATCGCGTCGCCGTCGACCCCAACATCCCATGCGGGCACTGCCCGGCTTGCGCGAAAGGCCTGACCAACCTCTGCTCCACGCTGAAGGCCTATGGCGTGACGGAGAATGGCGGTTTTGCCGAGT
The DNA here is from genome assembly GCF_003289965.1 of Mesorhizobium atlanticum. Classification (GTDB taxonomy): domain Bacteria; phylum Pseudomonadota; class Alphaproteobacteria; order Rhizobiales; family Rhizobiaceae; genus Mesorhizobium; species Mesorhizobium atlanticum. The sequence continues at coordinate 187,460 of NZ_QMBQ01000010.1, read as the reverse complement.
ACAGCCTCGTCGCCGTCGATCATCTCCATGGCATCGGCGATCTCGCTTTCGAGACGGCGGCGCTCGCCGAGCCGCTGGCCTGCGTGCTGAACGGCCTCGGCGCGGCCGGGGTAGGGGCAGGCGGCCACGTGCCCGGCAACGCGCTCGTCTTCGGCGCCGGACCGATCGGTCTGCTGATGGCGCTGTCGCTCAAGGCCAGCGGCGTGGCGAAAGTGGCGGTGGCCGACATCAGCGAGCCGCGTCTTGCCTTCGCAGCCTCCCTTGGACTGGAACCGCTGGTGTCCGGATCGCAGGATATCGCGGCGCGGGCGCGCGGCTTCGACTTCGTCGCCGACGCGACCGGCATCGCCAAGGTGGTCGAAAGCATGATCGGCCTCACCGCCGATGGCGGCACGGCGCTGGTTTTCGGCGTCTGCCCGCCGGATGCTCGCATCGCGGTCGCACCGTTCGAGATATTCCGTCGCCAGATCAGGCTGGTCGGATCGCATTCGCTGAACCGGAACATCCCGCAGGCGCTTGCGATCCTGAGCCGCGACGACGGCACCATGGCGAAGCTGGTCAGCCACCGGCTGCCGCTTGGCGAGGTGCTGCCGTTCTTCGCAAAGGGGGGCGGCGATCCCGCGACGATGAAGGTACAATTCTCGGCCGAGGCTTGAACGGAGGCACGATTGCCCGCCTTTGCGCCAAGCGGTGACTCAAGTAGACAGTCGTGACGGCGGTACCGACAGGGGCAGAAGGATGGCAAAGACGATCAGGACGATGGAGGACTTCTCCGCCTTTGTCGGCCTGTCCCGCACCACGGTCTCGAAATACTTCAACGATCCGGGTTCCGTGCGGCAGAACACCCGCAGCGTCATCGAGGCGGCGCTGAAGAAGTCGGACTTCCGGCCCAGCATATTCGCGGTCAATCTGAACCGCCGCCGCTCCAACATCCTCGGCGTCATCATCCCCAATTCGACCGATCCGTTCTACATGGCGCTGACGCGCCGCATCGAGACGATCGCCAACGAGGCCGGCTTCCTCGCCTTCGTGCTGTCGTCCGATGGCCGCGCCGAGATGGAGGACCAGGCGATCCAGACGTTCCGCTCGATGAACATCGCCGGCGCCATCATCGCCCCGCTTGGCGTGCGCTCGCACCATCGCGTGCTTGCCGAGCTCGGCGCGTCGATCCCGCTGATCTATGTCGACTCGCCGCTCGACGAGACGTCGTCCTTCGTCGGCACCGACAACCGGCAAAGCTTTCGGCTGATCGTCGACTATCTCTGCCGCTCGGGCGAGCCGCCCTGCTATTTCGGCATGCCGCTGGTCAACAACAACGCCACGGCGAGGCAGGAAGCCTATGTCGAGGCCATGCGCGAGTTCAAAGTGACGCCGTCGATCGTGGCGGTCGAGGATGCCGGCTCCTGGGATTTCGAGAAGTTCGGCCATGACGAGGCGCTGCGCATCCTGAAGGGGCAGGGATTCCCGACCGGAACCGTGCTGTGCGCCAACGACCGCATCGCCTTCGGCGTCATCAGCGCAGCCTACGCGCTTGGCCTCAAGGTCGGTCACGGCGCCGATTGCGACCTGCGCGTCGCCGGCCATGACGACCATCCCTTGTCGCGCTATGCCTGCCCGCCGATCACCACCGTGGCGCAGAACTACAACGAGATCGGCCGCCTGGCGATCGAGCTCCTGCTGCAGCGGCTGGATGAAGACGCCCCGCCCGCCAAGCGCGACAACGCGCGTGTCCTGCTCAACGCCGAATTGATGCTGCGCCGTTCGGCTTGAGGGAGCCTCCGGAGCAATTCCCGGAAAAGTGTGAGCGGCTTTCCGTCATGAATTGCGTCAAAACAAGCAGACAGAGCGGCTCGCGGTTCTAAGCCCTCGGCAGCATGCGCCGCATGATCAGCGAGGCGTGGCCGTCGACGCCGTGGGCGGCCTCGCGGCGTTCGACCACCTCGAAGCCGTGCTTGCGGTAGAAGGCGATCGCGCGGTCGTTGCCCTCGATCACCTCCAGCGCGATCGAGGGGATGCCGGCATGCGCGGCAAGCACGGCATGCAAAAGGTCGACCGCAAGCCCGCTGCCGAACGCCTGCGGCTCGATGTGCAGCCGCTCCAGCGAGACGTCGCCTTTTCCATCCATCGCCGCCATCGCATAGCCGGCGATCGAGCCGTCGGCGCGTTCGGCGACGAAGGACATCTTGTCCTCGTCCTCCAGTTCTTCCGCGAGCTTGTCCGGCGCATGCCTTTCGTCGGAAAGCCGGGCCACGGTCTCGTCGCCCATGATCGGCGCGTAGGTCCGCCGCCAGGATTGGCCGAGCAGCCGTGACACGTCGGCAAGATCGTTCCTCGTCATCGCGCGGATGCGGGTCATGGTCGTTGTCCTTGTTTCGATCCGAAGATAGGGCGAAGCCCGGTGCGGGGCCAATCCCCGTGCGCGGAAGGCGCGGATCCTGTCGGCGCCCGCGCCGGGCGTTCGAGCGGGTATCACGGGCGGCTGAAACGATCCGAAGCAACCCCGGCGCGGGCTCCGCGGCGGTGAGAGCCGGTCCCTGCGTGCCGCCGCTCGATAGCCCGCTGCCGAACCGATAGAGGCGGCAGCGGGCCATTGAAGCGACGCTGTCCCGCCAAGCAGGAGACACTGCTCAACGTTGATTTACGCCGGCATCGCCAGGCAGCGCGACTTACGGATTCGTAAGCTCGCTCACAATGGCGTTCCCGGGCGCGCCCGGCGGCGCAACGCCCGGCCGCCTGCCGGCCTGGGTGGAAGCAACGCCTCTCACGCCGCGCGCGGCTCGGCCGGTTTTCCTGCTTCGCGGAACCGTCGGCCGAAGACCATCAACTGCCGCGCGGTGTTGTTGCGCAGGCGGCGCAGGCGCCATTCCAGTCCGGTCTCGGTGGTGATGCGCTTGGCATAGATGCTGGCGCGCAGGGCCCTGGTGTCGGCCGCGATCTTGATCGGATCGTCATAGAAGGCGCAGATCTTGTCGGCCACCATGCCGGGCGTTGCGAGCCAGGCGGGGATATGCGTGGAACTGAGGCATTCGACATCGGTGAGCACGCGGTGGATGCCGTCGCCTTGCGCAGGGCAGGTCGTGACGAACGCATCGCCGATGAAGACCACGCCGTCGCGGCGATGGCCCTGGGTCGTCGTCAGGCTGACCTGCCGCACCTCGACCTCGCTGGCGACGGCGAAGTTGCCGCATCGCTCGGCAATCTCCGGCATCAGGTCGAGAAGCATCTGTTGTGGGTTCTCGCGGAACGCACGCACCCACGGGTCGGCGACGGTCCGATAGACGAACATGTTCGCCCGCAGCCGCTCGCCGATCCGGAAGATGGTAAGAAAGGCAATGCGATCGGCGATCCGCCTTCCGTAGAAGGTGAGGGATTGCAGGCCGAATTCCTGCGGGCTGATCGCCAGATCGAAGCCCATCGTCAGCGAATGCGCCTTCGATTCCTCGATGCGCTCGACGCCGATGGCGCGCCGCACCGCCTCGCTGTAGCCGGTGGCCACCACCAAGAGCCGGGCATCGATGACCGAGCCGTCGGTGAGCACCAGGCGCTGCCGGTCCGGTCCGGTCGACACCTCGGCGACCTTGCCCACCGTCAGCAGCACTTCTGGAGGCAGCGCCGCTCGCATGCCGTTGACCAGCGGCGCGTAGGAAAAGGCGTATTCGAAGGTCTGCTTGCGCTCGAACAACTGGCCGAAGCGGAAGATATGGAGATCGGTCATCGGCGTGGAGATCGACCTGAAGACCGAGCCCAGGCCGAGCTTTTCGAACAGCCCCATCTGTTCCGCGCGGGTTTTCTCGGCCCGGAATTCGTCATGATGGACACGGTGCGGATCGATCAGCGCCACCTTGCGGCCCGCTCTGGCGAGCGTTATCGCCAGAACGGTTCCGGCCAGCCCGGCGCCGACGATTGCCACCTCCACCTCGGTCCGGCCGGGCGGGGCGGCGGGCGCTTCGGAGTTGCCGGTGGTGCTCATTGCTTGTCTCCACGGCCCGTGGGCATGCTGTCCCGCCGCTGGGTCTGCTTCCAGCGCGGTGCCATTGCCGAACCATCTATGAATTCCAGTCCGCCCGCTTCGTTGAGCGTATGCAGCTTGCGGCCGGCCCAGCCGGCGCCCGGGTTGAGGATCGTCTCGACGACCTGTTCGAAGCCGTCATCGTCGAGTCGGGTGACGCGTGCGATGCCGAGCGCGGCGCCATAGCTCCTGCGGCAGTCCTGCACCGGACGCAGAAGCTGGCCGCCACGGCTCACCATGCGGCCCGCCGGCCGCGCCGAGGCGATGTCGACCAGCAGCGGGTTCTTCGGATGCGGTGTCCACGGCCCGCGGAAATCCGGCGCCGACCACAGATGCAGCTGGTCGGAGAAGGCGCCGCCGCCGTCGCGCACCGTGGCGAACATCCACCAGCGTCCTCCATGCTCGACAAGCGTGGCGTCGCTGGCGACGATGTCGGAGACCAACGTCGCCTCCTTCACCCAGCCGCCCGGGAAGGCGGTGGCGCGGTAGAGGTCGACGCTGCGGTTGGCGCCGCTTTCCGGCACCATCCACATCTGGCCGTCGCGCTCGAACACGAAGGGGTAGGAGAGGTGGTAGGGCAGTTCCAGCACCGGCTTCGGCGTGCCTGCCGGCCCGTTCGGCCCGAAAGCCACCGCCGACAGGATCGCCTTGCCGGCGCTATGGATGTAATCCTCGACGAACAGCGTCACCTGGCCGCGGTAAAGCACGGGGAAGGGATCGGCGTAGAAACGGCTGCCGTCGTCGGCCAGGTCGCGCCATCCCGATTGCGGGTGGGCGCGCAGATCGTAAAGGTCCTTGCCTTGCGTCTCGCGCCAGCCGACCCGCCAGTGTGGGGCGTTGTAGCACAGATGATAGATCTGCTGGACGATGCGCCGCACTGTCGCCTTGGCGGCCCGCACGCCGAGCTTCGTGGCCGACGGCATGGGCGGAGGCGATGCGCCGGATGGCGGTTCGGGCAGCACGGGCAAATGCGAGCGCGCGGCGCCGGCCACCGCCGCCGCGATCAGGCTGGCCGTGCGCGCCAGTATGTCCTGGAAGGACGCCAGCGCGATGCCGTGATATTCGGTGCCGAGCCGCCCTTCGGCGATGGTCGCGCCGTTCTGCTCCAGGCGGGCGAGCGGCGTGCGGCCGGCAAGGATGAGCGCCAGCAGGGCTTCCTCGCCGCAGACGCCGTCATAGGCGAGCCGCCAGACCTGTCCGCTTTGCGGCTCGACATCGCCGACAAGGTCGATGGCGAGATCGGCCGACTGGGACGCCCTCGCATGGCCGGCCAGAGCCGAAATTGGCACACGCCTGGCCGTCCCATTGGCGGGCAGCCGGTGGATAAGCGTTTCAAGCTGGAACAGCGCCTCGGCCGCGCGCGGCACGCCGCCCGCCGCCGGACGCGCGTCGACGCAAAGCTCGACGCCCGGCAGCAGCGACAGCCGTTCGGCCAGCATGACATGGAAAGCGCGCACGCGATCGCCGTTGAGGCGCAGGCTCAGGCGCATGGCCGGTCCCCGGGCGACTCGCCTCCGGAACTGGCAGGCAGTCCCGCCGGGTCTAGTTCCCGCCGCATGCGCACGATGTCTCCAATTTCAGCTGCACCAGATTTCCACTGTGTTGGTGCAAACTTCGTGCCAGGGCAGCCTCAATTTATGAACATAATTAACAGTGTTTTAATCGTTGCCGGGAATAGCTAGGCTGACGCCGCATTTCTCGTCTTGCCGGCCGATGGAGCGTTGTCGGAGCGACCTTTGCAACCACCCCTGCTCATGGTGCCTCAGCAGAACGCTTCGGAGGCGGTCGCGCCGGCGCCAGCCTACTACGCGCCCGCGCCAGCGTCGGCCACGGTCGAGCTTGGCGATCTCGGCCGCATCCTGTTGCGGCGCCGCTTCCTGATCCTCGCCGTCTCAGCGCTGCTTACCGCCGCGACGCTCGTCTACACCATGCTGACGCCGGCGCTCTACTCCTCGACGGCGCAGATCATCGTCGATCCCGAGGACCTCCAGGTCGTCACCAACGACGTCAATCCGAGCCGCATCTCGCCCGACGGCGGCATCACCCAGGTCGAGAGCCAGGTCAGCGTCGCGCAGTCGAACGGCGTCCTGCTGCGCGCGATCAAGGCGAAGAACCTCACCGAGGATCCGGAGTTCAACGGGCAGGGCGTTCTCGGCCGCTGGATGGGCATGATCTTCGGCGACAATGAGAGCGACAGGGCGGCAACCACGCTGGATTCGCTGCGACGCGTGCTCGCGGTGAAGCGCGACGACAAGGTGCTGGTGCTCAACATCATCATCACCGCCAAGAGCGCGCAGAAGGCGTCGGACATCGCCAACGCCATCGCCAACGCCTACCTTGCCGACCAGGCCTACGCGCGCAGGGAAAAGGCGGCCAAGGCCTCCGAGGCGATCACCGCGCGGCTCGACGAACAGCGCAAGCGCGTCGAGCAGGCCGAGAACGCCGTCGAGGCCTACCGCTCGCAGCACAACATGGTGATGGCCCAGGGCAATCTGGTGAGCGACCAGGAACTGACCGGGCTCAATGCCGAGCTGACCGCCGCGCAGGCGCGCACCCAGCAGCTCAAGGCGCAGGTCGATCAGTTGCGCAGGCAGGGCGGCGCGCCGGATGCGACCTCGGAAGCCACGCGCTCCTCGACGATTTCGAGCCTCAGGGCACAGGAAGCGGCGCTGGTCGACCAGATCGCCCAGCTCGGCACCGGGCTCGGACCGCGCCACCCCTCGATGATCGCCGCCCAGCAGCAGCTGCGCGACCTGCGCGCGCTGATCCAGCGCGAGCTCGGCCGCATCGTCACCGCGGCGGAAACCGACTATGAGCGGTCCCTGGCCAACCAGCAGGCGCTGCAGGCCAAGGTGGCGGCGCTCAAGTCGAAATCGCTCGATACCGACCAGGCTTCGGTGCGCCTGCGCGAATTGCAGCGCGACCTCGACGCCGTGCGCACCGTCTATGCCAACTACCTGCAACGCGCCCAGGAAACGCGCGAGCAGACCAATGTCGACAGCACCAATGCCCGCATCATCTCCGAAGCCATGCCGGCGCTGAAGAAGAGCTGGCCGCCGAAGGGGCTGCTTGTGTTCGGCGCCGTGTTCGGCGGGCTGGCGCTGGGCATCGGCATGGCGCTGATCGCCGAATATCTTTCGCCGACCGTGCTTTCCGCCAACCAGATGCAGTCGGCCATCGAGGCGCCGGTGCTGGGCGTGCTGCCGGGCAGGGGACGCCGCCGCTTCGGCCGCGCGGGCGGCGTGGCGCAAAAGACCGACGCCGTGGCCGGACTGGCGCTGCAGCGCATCGCCGCCACCACAAGGCGTCCGCCCGACTGGCCGCTGGTGCCTTCGATCCTGGTCGCGTCGCCACCCGAGGACAAGGCGCAGCGCTCGAGGGTCGCGTGGCAGCTCGCCAACGCGGCGGCGGCCAGGGGGCGACGCGTGCTGTTCATCGACATCAATGCCGGCAAGGGCCAGAAGGACCCGCAGCCCGGCGTGCTCGACGTGCTGCGCGGCGAATATCCGCTCGACGCGGTCAGCCGCTATGCGCCCGGCAGTTCCGTCGCGCTCATCGGCCGGGGCCGGCCCGCGGCGGTGTTCCAGGAAGCGCAGGCGCTCTATTTCGCCCACCGCATGCTGGCCGAGGCCAATCGCAGCTTCGAGCTCGTCGTCGTCGACGGCGGCGCCCTGGCCGACGACCTCAACGTCCTGCCGCTGGTCGCCATGGCCGACGAGATCCTGCTCGTCGCCAGGTTGAACGCGACGCCGATGCGCGACGTCGCCTCGACCTCGGAAGCGGTCTCCGTCATGGGGCGGCTGCCGACCGGCGCCATGCTGGTCGACGAGGCCGCCTGACATGGCCTCGGTCCTGGCTGATTCCGCCCGGCCTGTCCCGGCTTCGGGTTACGGCATTGCGGGCCGGCGCGCTGTCCCCGTCGACACGCTGACCCGGCTTGGCATCACCGTGGCGGTGCTTCTCCTGTTTGCCGTATCCGGCGGCATGCTTTGGCTGCTCGGCTACAATTACGAGGGCCTGCAAGGCAGCGCGCTGACCAAGATCCATCCGTCCACCTATCTCGTGGTCCTGGTGTTTGCCTGGCGGTCCTGCACCTTCGGCAATCCCGTCGGCTATGTCGTCAACGTCACCAACCGGCGTCCGGCGACCGCGCTTTTGGCGGTGATCGCCACGGTGCTTCTCCTCGTCGTCATCGTCAGGCAACGCCCCGGCATGGCCGGCATGATCGACACCTTCGTCGCGCCGGCGCTGTTCGTCCTGGTGCTGAGCGAGGATGACGAAAAGACCTTTGCCCGGCTGCAACTCGTCATCCATGCCGTGATGACGGTGAACGCGCTGCTGGCGCTGTTCGAGTTCGGCACCAAGCATCTGGTATTCCCCTACAGGTTCGACGGCGCGGTGTTCGTCAACGACCCGCGCTCGACGGCGCTGCAGGGACACCCGCTGTCCAATGCCACGGTCACCTTGATCTATGTGCTGTCGCTGCTGTCCGGCGCGCGCTCCCTGTCGACGCCGCTCAGGCTGGCGCTGGTCGGCCTGCAGTTCTGCGCGCTGGTTGCCTTCGGCGGCCGCTCGGCGATGGTGCTGACGGTCCTGCTCGGCAGCGTCTATCTGCTGACCCGCGGCGTCGCCCAGCTCAGGACCGGGCGTGTCAACCTCCTGGCCGCGGCGCTCGTGACCATGCTTGCGGCGTTGCTGCCGCTGGCGATCATGCTCGCCGGCTATTACGGCTTCTTCGACGCGCTGCTCGAGCGCTTCGTCTCCGACAATGGCAGCGCCAACGCGCGCGTCCAGATGTTCGACCTGTTCAGCCGGCTGGAACTGCGCGACATCATCGTCGGCCCTGACATCGACCTTTTGGAGAGCACCCGCCGTATCAGCGGCCTCGAACAGGGCATCGAGAATCCGATCATCCGCATGACGCTCTACCAGGGCGCCTTCTTCACGCTTTTGATGTTCTTCGGCTTCGCGCTGTTCATGCACGAGGTGGCCCGCCGCTGCCATCCCGGCATCTGGCTGCCGATGCTGGGTTGGCTTCTCATCATCAACACCTCGGAAAGCCTTGCGTCCAAGACAACGCTGATGACCAAATTCGTGGTGATCGCCCTGGCGCTGTATAGGCCGGCGCGGGAACGATCAGACAGTTTCCTTAAGCCTCTCCCTGGCCGCCGCAGCTAGAAACGCAGACCTGGTGACACCCAGTCGATGGGCTGCTTCGTCGATGTCGGCCAGCAGGCCTGCATCCAATGAGATATTGGCCCGGGCCGGCCGGCCATAGTCGCGAATGAGAGGGACCGAGATCAAAACGGCGCCATCGGCCAAGGCCGATCGTACCTCTCCGTCGGCCATAAGCTCATCCATGCTTCGGGGCGGGGAGCATCACGACCCTCCGCCAGTTCTTCAGCTACCCATTCGGCAAGAGCCGCGGTTCCATCCTTGAATGCCTCATCCCGGTTTTCCGATTGGGCCACGCAGCCTGGTGCATCGGGGAACGACACACCGACGATGCCGTCCGCGGCATCCACGAGTGCGATGTAGCGAGCCATGACCTGGTCCTATGTTCTTCGTTGCCTTGCTCTTCATGGAACATGGTGAGGAGTCGGTATTATTCCCAGCCGGCCGCTTTTGCGATTGACCGGGCTACCAAGGGCGTCACCGTCTTGTGCCTGGGAACCATGATCGTCGGCATCCCGGCCTTCTTGTATTTGTCATGTTTCGAGCCGCCGACAAGCTGCCAGCCTTCCCGTTCCCGCCGAGCCTTGATCTTGGTGGTGTTGGTCTCCGGCACAAGGGATCCCTTGGGAAGCTGATGTGCAATTATTTGCACAATTTGCTCCACCTATGAACGGAAATGCGCAAATAGATGTACATTCTCGCTGTCGGTGGCGGTGCGATTGGCGGCGGGCACCGGCACGCCTTATTTGTGAGCCGCTGGCTCGATTTCGCAAGAATGCGCCGGCTTCCCACCCGCCGGCTCCCGCATCAAACCAAGGCTTTAGCGTGGTTTGGTGATTCAACAAATCAAGTTGGCGGCATCCTTAGCCCCAGCGCCTCGACCATGGCGGGGTCGAGCGCGCGGGTTGTGTCGTCCATCATGCCCATGCCGTCGAACAGGTTCCAGAACGCCCAGGGAAAGCCGGCGGCTTCGGCGCTCTGCCGCACATCGGCGATGTAGCGGGCGCGGTCGGGGTTGGGCGCGGCGGTGTAGCGGGCATCGGTGCGCAGCGCGCCGAACTCGCCCATGATGATGCGCCCGGGCGCGATGTGGTGGCCGTCCGCCCAGTCGCTCACCTGCGCGAGATAGCCGTCGATGAAGCCGCGGTCGGGCTGCGCGTCGAAATAGACTTTGAGCACCTTCTCGGTCTCGGCATAGGCGGCGCGCTTGGCTTCGTCGGACCTCTCGGTATCCTCAGCCAACCTTGCCCTGACCGAGGCCAGAGTCTGTTCCAGCGATCCGGCCGAGGCCGGCCAGGGCACATTGTTCAGCGCGCGGTAGACCGGCTCGCGCATCCACGGCGCGCCCTGATGGCTGAACAGGTAAGGCTCGTAGAAGTGGAAGGTGAACAGGATCGGGTCGAATTCCGCCAGCGGCGCCGGGTCGAGCGCGGTGAGGCCCCGCACCATCGAGCCGCAGCCGCCGGTGACGACGATCGGCAGGTCTTTCGCCGAGCCCCGCGCGGCGGTCAGCAGCGCCGCCTGAACCTTGGGCCACGCCTCGGAGGAACAGTCCTGCGGCGGCTCGTTGACCGGTTCCAGCGCGACCCTGCCGGGCGCCATGTCCTTGAGCATGCCGGCCACGTCGGCGACGAAGGCCCGGTAACGGGGGAATTCCGGCGCGTCGGTGCTGGAAACCATGCGCTCGGGATTCCAGTAATGGGTTGCGCCATTGGCCTGCACGTTGACGATGACGCCGAGATCGGCGGCTACGGCCGCTTCGACCGCCGCGCCGAGCATCGCCATGAGGTCGGCGCGCCGGCCCGCATCGGCGGCCAGGAACGGGCCCGGATCGACGGGCAGGCGGATGAAGTCGAGCCCAGCGGCGCGCAGCCGGGTAAGGTCGGCCGGCGTCGGCACGGGCCGCTGCGACTGGAAAGGCGGCCAGTCATAGTCGGTGCGCGGCGCGGGAAATTCGCGCGTCAGCGCAAACCACGGCCAGGCGTTGACGCCGCGCCTGAAAGGCCATTCGCCGGTCGCGGCTTTCGCCGGCGGGATCGATGGCGGAGCCATTGCCGCCAGCGGCCCCATTGCCGCGACCAGCGCCGCGCCGAGCAGACGGCGGCGCGACCAGCCACTCATGCATGCTTGGCGCGGTCGGCTTGCGCCGGCGCGGCCGTGGCGGCGCCGAGCTGCCGCAGCGCTTCCTTCTCATAGGCGCTGAGCACGTCTTCCCAGCGGAAGGCCTCGCGGGCGCGTGCCCGCGCCGCCTTGCTGCAGCGCGCCACCAGCGCGTCGTCGGCCAGCGCCTCGTCGATCCGTGCGCTCAAGCTGTCGGTATCGTTGAAATAGATGGCCGCCTCGCCGGCGACCCAGCGGTTGTAGCGGTTGTCATGCGCGATCACCATGTTGCCGGCGGCCAGCGCCTCGACCAGCGAGGGGTTGGTGCCGCCCACCGTGTGGCCATGCATATAGGCGCGCGCATGGTAGCGCAGCGCCTTCACGGTCGCCTGGTCGTAGATCGCGCCCGGCATGATCACCGCGCTGCCTGCCGCCTCGCGCACGGCGCGGTGATACGGGATGTCGTCGTTGAGCGTGCCCAGCGCAACCAGCTTCATGTCGCCGCGATCGCGGCGGCGGAAGGCCTCGATGATCGGCAGGATGTTGTTGTCCGGCTCGATGCGCGCGATCGAGACCAGATATTTGCCGGGCTCCAGCCCGAGCGCGTGAAGGGGTTCCTCCGGCGCCGAGGTCACCGGGTCGGCGCCATAGGCAATGGTGGCGATGGCGCTGCGCGGCCGCCTTGTCGCGAGGTGGTCGGCGATCGCCGGATGGTCTGCGACGAGACGGTGCGAGAGCCAGGCGCCGATCCATTCGTTGAGCCAGAACCAGGCGCGCGCCGCCGGCCCCCATTTCGGCCGCCGCCACTCGATGCCGTCCATATTGGTGATGATCTTGCGCCGCATGAGCCTGAGCCAGGTCAGGAACACCGCGCCGTTATAGCCGAGCACCAGGCACACGCCCGGCCGCCTGGCGGCGTCAAGCACGCATTGCCAGTCGAATTCCAGCGTCGCTCGCGGGCCCTTGGAGGCGACCTCGATGGTGATGAGCTCGATGCCGCGCCAGGTGTCGCTCGTCACCCTTTGGCCGACGCGCTCGACTTCCTTCTGGCAATAGACGCCGACCTTCCAGCCGCGCCCGGCCAGGAAAAGCGCCAGCCGCTCGGCGAAGGTCTCAAAGCCGCCATGGGAAGCCGGAATGCCGCGCGTGCCCAGGATCAGGATCGAAGGCTTTTCGATCGGGTTGGAAGGTCGTTCCGGTTTCAAAATAAAAGGATTCCCCGGGGTCCGGTCATGGTTGTCGTTATGTCAATGACCGCCAGCAACTTCCGTGCCAGGGGTACCCCCGGGACGAACACTCGCACGAAGGTGTAAAATTTCTCTTCAGAACGCGGGGCTTGCTTCATTATCGGTCAACTTTCGCGACGTATCTGTGTCGATACGGGGCACGGCTGGGTTGTTGGGGTCGCAGACGGACATTCGCGACCCGGCACGATCCTTGCTCCCGAGGCCGGCAGTGGCCACCGCTGGGTAGAGCGGCGTGCGGATTTGGCATGAAGTTCCTTCCGCGCTTGAAGGGTCCGGTGCTGAGCGGACTCGGGGTGCAAGGTGGAAAGATAGAAATGCGCATAGCCTGCGTTCATCAGGGCTACGAGCTCTATGGTTCTGACCGCAGCTTCGCGGAGAGCGTGGCTGCGCTGCGCGCCGCGTTTCCGGCCGCCGAGATCGAGGTCGTGCTGCCGCGCGAGGGGCCGATCGTCGATATCCTCGCGCCGCATGCCAGCCGCATCGTGTTCGAGCCGCTCTGGGTGCTCAGGCGCCAGGCGATGCTCAGGCTCGCCACCGTCGAGATGGCGCGGCTGCCGGCGGCGCTCTGGCGCGCCTGGCGGCGCATGCGGGGCAGCGACCTGACCTATATCAACACCTCGATCATCGCCGACTACGCGCTGGCGGCGCGGCTTATGCCGCGCAAGGCGCTGCTGCACATCCACGAGATCCCCGAGGGCATATTGCGCAAGGTGCTTGTCGCCCTGATGCGCTGGAGCCGTGCCGACCTGATCTTCAACTCGCGCGCCACGCGCGCCACTTTCGGCGATCCGTCGGCCGTCGATGCCAGGGGGCGGCGCACGCATGTCGTCTATAACGGCGTCGCCGGGCCGCTGGCCGCCCTGCCGGTGACCTATGACGGCAGCCGTCCGCTCCGGGTCCTGATGCTTGGCCGCGTCAACCGCATCAAGGGGCAGGAGGTGCTGCTCGAAGCGGTCGCCTCGTTTCCCGCGGCGCTGCGCGATCGCGTCGAGGTCCGCCTCGTCGGCGGTGCCTTCGAAAGCGTCGAGCGCGAGCGGGCCCTGGCCGAGCTGGTCGGACGCATGGGGCTGACCGGACATGTCGAGGTGCTGCCCTTCGTCTCCGACCCCACCGACCACTATCGCTGGGCCGACATCGTTGCGGTGCCGTCGCGCCGCCCGGAATCGCTCGGCCGCGTCGCCATCGAGGCGATGGGCTGGGGCAGGCCGCCGCTGGTGTCGGCGATCGGCGGGCTGGTGGAAGTGGTGGCCGACGGCGAGACCGGCTGGCATGTGCCGCCGGGCGATGCCAAGGCCCTTGCCGGCAAGCTCAGCGAGATCATCCAGCGGCCGGAGCTCTGGCGCGGCTTCGCCGCCGCCGGCCGGGCGCGCTACGAGACGCTCTTCAGCGAACATATCGCCGCCGCCGCGATCGTGGCGATCGTGGCCGACAAGCTGAAGGCCACCACGCCGCGGCGGGGACGGGCGCGTGTCGCCCGCGAGGCGGAGACGAGCCCGTGAAGTTCACCTTCCCGGCCCATCTGGTGCGGCGCCTCATGCTGATGATCGGCGGCGAGGCGATGCAGAGCGGCTTCCATTTCGCCCTCAACATCGCGCTGCTGCATCTTTTGTCGGCGGAAGGCTACGGCCTCTTCGCGCTGGCCATGGTGATGGGCGGCGTCGGCCTGTCCTATATCCGCTCGCTCACCGCCGTTCCGGCCAGCATATGGATGAGCAAGAGCACCAACCGCGCCGGGGTCGACGCGCATGACGTGACCTTCGGGTCGGCGGCGCTTGTGGTGGCGCTGCTGATGGGGCTCGGCACGGGGCTGCTGATGCGCCTGCTGGGCGACCCGAGCGGCATCGGCGCCGCCTGCTTCGTCGGCGCCTGGTCGCTGCGCAGCCACATGCGCACGGCATTTTTCGCGCGCCGCATGCAGCTCGTCGTCTCCATCAGCGATGCCGTGTTCACGATCGCGGGCATAGCGCTGGCGGGTGGGGCGATCTGGTTCTTCGCCGACGCGCTTCAGGCCACCTTCTTCGCGCTCGCCGCGGCCAATGTGGTCGGCATCGCCGTGCTGGTGAAACTGGCGCGCCGCAGGCTGCGTGTCTCTTTCCGCGCGCCGACCTGGCGGCGCTACGCAAGGCTGTGGCGGCAGCTCTCCTGGTCGGGGTTCAGCGCCACCACCACGAACATCCAGGGGCAATGCCTGGCGCTGCTGGTCGCCGGCATCGCCGGACCGGCCGCCTACGCGCCGCTGGCGGCGGTGCTGGTGCTGTTCGCGCCGCTGCGCATCGTCAGCCTTGCCTTCTCCAACATGACGCAGCCGGAGCTCGCGAAGCTGGTGCGCAACGGCGAGTTCGAGCGCGTGTGGACGCAGGCCAAAGTCTGGGCCGTCATCATGGGGGTCGCCAGCCTCGTCTATGGCGGCGGCATCCTGTTCATCCTGCCGATGATCAAATCCCAGGCCCTGCAGCATGCCTCGGTCGGGCTGATCGGGATCTTCGCCATCGCCAATTATGTGCCGATCATGGCCTATGTGATGCCCCGCGTGGTCCTCGAGATCGTCGGCGATTTCCGCATCGTCGCCTTCATCACCCTGGCCGGCGCGATTGTCGGGCTGGCGACGATCGGGATCCTGCTGGCGGCAGCGCCGCCGACATGGTCGCTGGCGGGCGCGGCGGTTTCCGAGACCTTCGTGCTGGTGGCCTCATGGTATTTCGCGGCCAACCGCATGTGGAACCTCAAGCACCCCAACGAGCAGCGCCCCACCGTTGTCGGCGCCTGGCGCCGCGCGGCGACGCTCGCCGTGCAGAGACGATAGGAGAATGATGTGGCAAGCCAGGTAATGCCGATGGCCGTGATGACGACCGGCCTGGCCGACGACGAGGCGGCGCTGCACCCCGCCGGCGCCGCCAGCGGCGCCTATGCGGCGCGGCTGCACACCAGCCTCGAAGCGGTCAAACCCCTCTGGCTGCGCCTGGAGACGACCGGCATGTGCACCGGCCACCAGCATTTCGCCTGGGCCGAGGGGATCGTCGAACGGCTCATGCCCTCGAAAGCCGAACTTGCCATCGTCGAATTGCGGGACGCCGCGTCGGGCGAACCGGTCATGCTTGTGCCGCTGATGCGGCGCCGCGCGTTTGGCCATTGGGTGATCGAGTGGCTGAGCTGCGGGGTCTGCGACTATGCGGCACCTCTGCTCGCCGACGCCACGCCCTGGACGAGGCAGTCCGCCGCGGCCGCGTGGGCGGCGGTGCTTTCCGTGCTGCCGCCGGCGGACCGCATCCACATCACCGGTATCCCGAAAGCGATCGGCGGCGTCGCCAATCCCCTGGCGCTGCTTTCGCCGGCACGCGATTCCATCCATTCCCACTACGGCATCGCCATGGACGGCGACGCCGAGACGGTCGTCAAGCGCATCTGCCGTCCGTCCTTCGTCAAGGCCCTCAACAAGGACCTGCGCCGGCTGGACCGCAATGGCGGCCTGGCGTTGGTGGAAGCCGACACGCCGGCTCTGGTGGACTCGATTTTCGGCAAGCTGGTCGAAATGCGGCTCAGCCGTTTTCGCGAACTGGGCCGGTTCGATCTCCTGGCGCAGCCGCCGGTCGTCGATTTCTATCGCAGCGCAGCGCAGCGCGGCCTGGCGGACGGTTCGGTACGCCTCTTCGGCCTGCGCGCCGGCGACGTCATGGTCGCGGTCCAGTACCTGGCGGTCCATCAGGGCACACTGCATGCGCTGCTGGTCGCGATCGACCAGAGCGCGGTGCCCAACGTTTCGCCCGGCCTGTGCATCATGGGCGAGCTGATCCGCTGGGGCCGCGGGCAGGGCTTCGACTATTTCGATCTGTCGGTCGGCAACCAGAGCTACAAGGAGCATATGGGCGCGGTGAAGTCGGTTCTGTCCGAACTCTGCTACGGCATCACGCTGAAGGGCGTGGCGGCGAGCGGCGCCATCAAGTATCGCGGCCGGGGCGTCGCCTTCGTGCGCGACAACCCGCGCCTGTTCAAGCTCGCGCAGGAATTCATGCAGCGCTGGCGGCGGCTGCGGGCTGGGCGGTGAGTGGCGGCCTGTGCCCGGCAAATTGACTCATATTCCGCTCTCCGCCATGCTTATGGCCAGCCGCATCCTTCGGCGGCAGCGTGTTCGAGTGAGGCCATGGCCAGTCCCGTCGCCAGAGAAAAGTCCCGCCGCGCCGCGGTGAAATCGGCGCTCGAGCGCCACAAGGTCTATGTCACCGCGCAGCGCTTTTCCGGCGGCTCCTACAGCGCCCGCGTCCTTGTCGACGGCGAGGCCTACTGGGTCGACGAGTTCCGGCTGAGCCAGCTGCGGCAAGGGCTGACCCCGGCCGAGCTGGAGCTGACGCCGGCGATTGACGATTGATCCCGGTCCCTTGTTTCGCCGCGATATAGGAAAATCCGAAATGCTGGCGGGACAGCACCCCCCTCTGTCCTGCCGGACATCTCCCCCGCAAGGGGGGAGATTGGCAGTTTGGGCGCCGGCGCTCTGCTTACAACGTCGGCGATTGGCGAAACCGGCGGCGACATCTGATCTCCCCCCTTGCGGGGGAGATGTCCGGCAGGACAGAGGGGGGTGTGCCGGAACGCGGCGCTGGCAAGGTAAGCTTGCCGTCACCTCCGCCTGATCCATGCCCGCCAACCTCAAATCCTACCGCGCCAAGCGCGAATTCTCCCGCACTCCCGAGCCTGCAGGCAGCACCGCCAGCGAGGGCTCCAACCGCTTCGTCGTCCACAAGCACCAGGCCACCGCCGACCATTACGACCTGCGCCTCGAAATCGGCGGCGTGCTGAAGAGCTGGGCGGTGCCGCGCGGGCCGTCGCTCAACCCGGCCGACAAGCGGCTTGCCGTCGAGACCGAGGACCACCCGATCGAATATATCGACTTCGAGGGTGTCATCCCCGAAGGGGAATATGGCGGCGGGCCGATGATCGTCTGGGACACCGGCACCTGGGCGCCGATGGAGGACGTCGAAAAGAGCCTCAGGACCGGCGCCTTCAAGTTCCGGCTGGCGGGCGAGAAGCTGAATGGCGGCTGGATGCTGACAAGGCTGAAGCCCAAGCCCGGCGAGGACGAGAACAAGAAGAACTGGCTGTTGTTCAAGGAGCGCGACCTCGCTTCGGACACCAAGCTCGACATTCTCGAAGCCCGGCCGGAAAGTGTGAAGTCCGGCCGTCGCATCGAGGAACTGGCGGCGCCGCCAAGGAAGCGGGAACGCCTGCCGCCCAAGCCGGGCTCGCTAAAACCGGGCGCGCTGCCCGGCGCGGTAAAAGGCGATCCGCCGAGCCGCATCGAGCCGCAGCTTGCCACCCAGGTGCCGAAGCCTCCGGGCGGCGAGGGACCGGCGGAGAAGACGGGCGAGCTGTGGCTGCACGAGATCAAATTCGACGGCTATCGCACCATGGCGCATGTGGTGGATGGCGAGGTGCGGCTGATCACCCGTGGCGGCATCGACTGGACGAAGCGCTATGGCGATCTCCCGCAGGCGTTCTCGCGCCTGCCGGTCGCCCAAGCGATCATCGACGGCGAGATCATGGTGCTCGACGACAAGGGCATCTCGCGCTTCGCGCTGCTGCAGGACGCGCTGGCCGAAGGCGCCGGCTCGAAATTGCATTTCTACGCCTTCGACCTTTTGCATCTGGACGGCTGGGACCTGCGCAAGGCGCCGCTCATCAAGCGTAAGGCGCTGCTTGCCGAGCTGCTCGCCGGCCAGGCCGCCAATGCCGCCATCCAGTACAGCGACCATGTCGAGGGCGACGGGCAGGGTCTTTACGATCAAGCCTCGGAGCTGGGGCTCGAAGGCGTCGTCTCCAAGCGCGCCGACGCCATCTACATGAGCGGCCGCACCAAGAGCTGGACCAAGGTGAAGGCGCAAAAGACGGACGATTTCGTCATCGCCGGCTACACCGTCTCCGACCGGGCGGAAGGGTTGGCCGCGCTTGGCATGGCCGAGTTCGAGAACGGCGAGCTGCATTATCGCGGCAAGGTCGGCACCGGCTTTGACCGCGACATGGCGACCGAGCTGCTTGCCAGGCTGGAGCGGCTGACGGCCGGCGCCAGCCCGCCTGAAGGCGTGCCGCGCGAGATCATGCGCGAGATGCATTGGGTGAAGCCGCTGCTGTCGGCGCGCGTGCGCTATTCAAACCGCACCGCCGACAATGCGATCCGCCACGGCGTCTTTCGGGGGTTGCGCGATGTCGGCGGGCTCACCACGCCGGCGCCGGTCAAACGCAAGCGGCTGATCGCTGAATCCGACCTCGCCACTATCTGGGTGACCAATCCGGAACGCCGACTGTTCGGCAAGACCGGGCCGACCAAGCTCGACATCGCCGTCTATTACGCTCTGGTCGGCGATTTCATGCTGCCGCATATCATCGGGCGTCCCGTGTCGCTGGTGCGCTGTCCGACGGGAAAACCGCAGGACTGCTTCTTCCAGCGCCACGCTTTCACCGGCATGCCGCCTTCGGTGGCGGTGTTCGAGAGCGTCAATTCGGAAGGCGAGACGAAAACCTATCTCTCGGTCGAGGACGCCAAGGGCTATCTGGCGCTGGCGCAATTCGGCGTCGTCGAGTTCCACACCTGGGGCACGCACCGCACAAAACTCGACAGGCCGGACCAGATCGTCTTCGACCTCGACCCGGGCGAGGGGATCTCGTGGCGCGAGGTGGTGGAGGCTGCGGTCCACATCAAGGGCGGGCTGGAAAGCCTCGGCCTGGTGCCCTTCGTCAAGACCTCCGGCGGCAAGGGCATCCACATCACCGTGCCGGTAACCAGAAAGCAGAACTGGAAGAAACTGCACCAGGCCTCGAGCGCCATTTCCACTTTGCTCGCGGCAAGCGCGCCCGACACCTTCACCACGACCATGGGCAAGGAAAACCGCAAGAAGCGCATCTTCATCGATTTCCACCGCAACGCCCGCGGCCACACCTCGGCCGCGCCCTATTCGCTGCGCGCCCGCACCAACCTGCCGGCCTCGACGCCGGTGAGCTGGACGGACCTGGAGACGATCGACGCGCCTGAGGACCTGAACTACGCCTCGCTGCCGGGGCTGCTCGAAACCTCGGGCGATCCCTGGGCGGAGATCGATGAGGCTGCAAGGGATCTGCCGGTGGTCGGGTAGCTTCAGGTTTCCGGGAAGAGTCTTGGAAACAGGATGTCTAGTGCGTCCACAGGGAAGCGCAGGGACACGGGCCCCTTCGGCGTTTGAGACGTGAGAGGATGGAGGCTGTTGCCCAAAGTCGCGGATGCCGCCGAAAGCTCCGCCACGGCGTCCGAAATCGTCTCGGGCACGTCCACCAAACGGGCCGGCTCTATCCGTTGTACGCTTTCTTCCATCGACTCGATTCCTAATTCTGGCCGATCTGGAAATCCTATAACCGTATAATCATAAGAGGTTTTTTAAACTGAATATGGAAATTGGCCGATCTTTTGGCCGATCTCGCAACAAGCGCAATGCCACGAAAAATGTGAACGGCTAGGCTCGGCGACTTCGCCGTAGCCTACCTCCATCGACGCTTCCTACAATTTGAATTATCCTCCGCGCCAACCCACCCTCAAGAACACTTCGCTAGGAATTCGGCTGTAAGGTGAGGGGTCGGTGTAGGATTTCCAGAGCGCCAATCGTCCTACGGGCGAAGCGCTGCAATGAGCATGGTCCCAAAAAGTGGGAACCGGTTTTTGGATAGGACCATGCTCCAACATAAAGAGCACGGTCCCAAAAAACCGGGAACCGGTTTGGACAAGACCATGCTCCAACATAATGTCAGTGCATGGCCGCGTAGGAGTTCGTCATGGCGCCCAGGGCAAGTTGGAAAGGTTACCTCAAGCTCAGCCTCGTCAGCTGTCCGGTCCGGCTTTACCCGGCCACCAGCGCGAGCGAGCGCATCTCGTTCAATCAGCTGCACAAGAAGACGCACAACCGCATCAACATGAAGCCGGTCGATCCCGAGCTTGGCCTGGTCGAGCGCTCGGACCTGGTGCGCGGTTATGAATACGAGGACAAGCAGTACATCATCATCGATGACGCCGATCTCGACGCGGTGAGGATCGAATCCAACCACACGATGAACATCGAGGCCTTCGTCGACGAGGGCGAGGTCGATGTCATCTACCAGGACTCGCCCTATTATCTCGCGCCCGACGGCGCCATGGCGGAAGAAACCTTCGCGGTGCTGCGCGAGGCCATGCGCAAATCCGGCAAGCTGGCGATTGCCCGCCTGGTGCTCTCCAGCCGCGAGCGCGTGGTGACGATCGGCGCGCGCGAGAACGGCATGTTCGTCTGCACCTTGAGGAATCCCAACGAAGTGCGCGGCACGGCTGAATATTTCGGCAACATCCCGGCAGGCAAGCCGGATCCGGAAATGCTCGAGCTGGCCATGGCGCTGATCAAGCAGAAGGAAACCCACTTCGATCCGAAGAACTACGAGGATCGCTACGAAGTGGCGCTGATGGCGATGATCCGCGAGAAGCTGAAGGGCCACAAGCCGATCATCGCGGCCGCACCCGAGCGCGGCAATGTCATCAACCTGATGGATGCGCTGAAGGCGAGCCTGTCGCAGTCTGCAAAGCCTCCGGCCAAGTCGAAAAGCAAGGCCGAGGAAGCGCCGGCGAAGCCCGCCAGGAAGGCGGCTGCCGGCGGTGCGGCGCCTGAGAACCCGCTGAAGGCGAACCTGTTGAAGGCCGTCGGCAAGAGCAAGAAGTGACGGGAGGGCCGGTGATCGTTCCCGGCGCCGTCTTCGGCGTCGTCGGCGCGCTGGCCGCCTTTCCTTTGCGGCTTGCCGCGCGCGAGGTCGAGCGCCGCCATGCGGAGCTGAGGCGCGGCGTCACCCGCCGCACCAGCCATGTCGTGTTCGGCCGCGCGCTTCTCGCCAAGGCGAAATCCGGCGATGCCGAGATCGAGCGCCGCGCCAAGGCCGAGCGCGAAGCCGGCCGCCAACTCATCAGCGAGAACGGTTTCCTGCGCCTGCTCGGGCTGATGAAGGCGCCCGACGCCTCGTCGCTCTCCAGGCAATCGCTCATCGACCAGTCGCGGCTTGCCGGCGACGATCTCGACATGCTGTCGCTGTTCGACGCCTTCGAGCATGACGGCGAGCCCTATTCCTTCCGCGACCTGATCCTTGCGCGCAAATATGCCGGGCTGATAGCCAGCGGCGCCAGCTGGGGGGCGATCGCGCGCTCGGTGCACCGCTCCGGCCCGGTCGCCTCGCTCACGGCAAAATCGCTCAATCTCGGCTCGCAGCATGGCCGCCCGGACGCGATCTATCTCGACGATGGGACGAGCGAGCTCGACGGCCAGTTGCTGTTCGACCTCGGCTCGCCGGAAGACGACACGCTGGAAGAACTCTTCGCCGAAGCGGAGATGGCGGAAGTGGAGGAGCGCCACAACGATGCGGCCGTCCTCTACCAGCGCTGCCTGGCGATCGACCCGAAGGATGCGATTGCCGCCTTCAACCGCGCCAACTGCCTGCGCGGCGCCGGCCGGATCGCCGAAGCGGCGCATGACTATGCCCGCGCCATAAAACTCGATCCTGGCTTCGTCGAAGCCTGGTTCAACCTCGCCGGGCTGATGAGTGACGAGGGCAAGGTGGCGTCGGCAAGGCGCCATCTGCAAAAGGCGATCGCGCTCGACAAGGCCTATGCCGACCCGGTGTTCAATCTCGCCCGGCTGGAATTCGATGCGGGCAATCTGATGGAGGCCCGCCGGTTATGGATGCGTTATCTGGAGCTGGACGCGGAGTCCGAATGGGCACGGACTGCGCAAAAGGGGATACAGTTCGTGGATTTGCACATGGCGCGCACGGCAGGGTGAACGCCTAACCTTCTCCCCTTGTGGAGAAGGTGGATCGGCGCACAGCGCCGAGACGGATGAGGGGTGTTGGAAGGAATGACGCGCTGGTGACCTTGTCGCAGGTAAGGATATCGATGGGCGTGGCCGCCAAGCTGGAGCACCCCTCATCCGTCCGAGCTTCGCTCGGCCACCTTCTCCCACAAGGGGAGAAGGGAAGGCTGGCGCATCCATGACCCACTTCCTCTTCGACGGCTTCGACACCGCTCCCGTCACCATCCTGCTCGCCCATGGAGCCGGCGCGTCGATGGACTCGCCCTCGATGACCGCCACCGCCAAGGCGCTGGGTACGGCCGGCTTCCAGGTCGCGCGTTTCGAGTTCCACTATATGGCGGCGCGCCGCTACGGCCACCGCAAGCCGCCGCCGCGCGCCGAGACGGTCAACCCCGAATACATCAAGGCGATCGCCGACCTGCGCGCCAGGGGCGTGACCGGCAAGCTGATCATCGGCGGCAAGTCGATGGGCGGCCGCGTCGCCTCGATGGTCGCCGACGAGATGTTCGAAAAAGGCGAGATCGTCGGTCTCGTCTGCCTCGGCTACCCGTTCCATCCGCCGGGCAGGCCGGAGCAACTGCGGACAAAGCATCTCCTCGACTTGAAAACCCCAACGCTGATCTTCCAGGGCACGCGCGACGAGTTCGGCACCAAGGACGAGGTCGCGACCTACGGCCTGTCCCCGGCGATAGAGGTGGTCTGGCTGGAGGACGGCGACCACGATTTGAAGCCGCGCAAGGCGATCTCGGGCTTTTCGACCGGCGATCATTTGAAGACGGTGGCGGAGACGATCAAAATCCGAATGGCGGGCTGACTGCGCCGCCAAGTCTGCCGAGATTCAGGTCAGGCCGAGCCGAAAATGGTGGTTTTCGAGAACCGGAGCGGAGCGTACTTAAAGTACGTGAGCACCGGAAGCGCAGGAAGCCGCCATTTGCAGGCCGGCATCACCTGAATATCGGCAGACTTGATGAAACTCGCCACCTTCAACATCAATAACATCAACAGCCGGCTGGAAAACCTCCTGGTCTGGCTCGCCAAGGCAAAGCCCGATGTCGTCTGCCTGCAGGAGCTGAAATCCCGCGATACCCAGTTCCCGCTGACGAGGCTTGCCCACGCCGGCTATGGCGCGGTGTGGAAGGGTGAGCCGACCTGGAACGGCGTGGCGATCCTCGCGCGCGGCGCCGAGCCGGTGCTGACGCGCGAGGCGCTGCCCGGCGACGATGCCGACCGCCAGGCGCGCTACATCGAGGCGGCGGTCGACGGCGTCGTCATCGCCTGCCTCTATGCGCCGAACGGCAATCCGCAGCCCGGGCCGAAATTCGACTACAAGCTCGCCTGGCACGAACGCTTCGCCGCGCATGCCGGCGATCTCCTCGACACCGGCCTGCCGGTGGCGCTCGCCGGCGACTTCAACATCGTGCCCGAGCCGCGCGACATCTACCAGACCCGCTCCTATGACGACAACGCGCTGGTGCAGCCTGAAAGCCGCGCCGCCTTCGCCGCGCTGATCGATCAGGGCTGGACGGATGCGCTACGCAAGGTCTTTCCCAGGGAAGAGAAGCTCTACACCTTCTGGGATTACCGCCGGAACCGCTGGCCGCGCGACGCCGGATTGCGGCTCGACCACATCTTGCTGTCGAAGAAGCTGGCGCGAAAGCTGAAAGCGGCGGGCGTCGACCGCGAGGTGCGGGGTGGGGAAAACGCCAGCGACCATGCCCCGGTCTGGGTGGAGTTGGGGTGAGAAAACAAAAATCCCGCCGTGGCGGGGACCGTTGAGACCTGGCTTTGGCTATCCCGATCAGACGGGCTGCGAACCGGCCACAATCGCCGAAAGCTTGCCCTTGCGGACGAAAACCGGCTTCTCGTAAATCTTCTTCATGCGATTGCTCTCCTCGAAAATCCTGTCCGATAATCTCATGTGACCAGTTCCTGTCAAGTAAGCGGCGAGGGCCGTTTTGTTTCCTGGGGACAGCGTTCTGCTGAAGTAACCGTCGCCCAATGGTGTGATGGTCGCGGCGGCTGGAGCCGGATGCGGAATATATCGCCGGGAGCCGGCAGGGATCTATCGAGGCACATTTATGGCCTCTCTGTGATGTCCGGCACTTCGCCACGGCGGAGGGCTCGGCTAGGATATTGGCCGCTTGCCGCCATCGGACGGCGAGGGGCGCGGGGGAGACCGATGCAAAGATCGACGGAAAGGCTGCTTGCGCTGGCGATGCTCGTCGTCGGCATTGTCTGTTTCGCCAAGCCCCGGGACAGCGGCGCCGGCAACCAGCTGGGCGGCTGTGATGGCCGCGGGCGCTATGGCCGATAAAGCCCTTGCCCTGGTCGTCACAGCGCTCGTGCTTGCGGGCGCCATTGCGCTCATAGCGCTGGCCCTGCGCCGGCGCCGCAAGCGCCGAAAGCTGCGCCGCAGCGCCGACCCCAGCCACGATTATCACGTCCGCACCGACTGGTCCGCCAGTGGCCAGGCGCTGAACTACTCGTCCTTCGTCTTCATGGATGTCGACGGCGACGGTCGGTTCGGCGAGGCGGACCGGCCGATGGGCGGCATCGTTGTACGGGTTTTCGACGACAGGGGCACGTTCATCACTTCGACCCGTAGCAACAGTTCCGGCTTCGCCAACTTCCTCATGTCGACCAGGAAGCGCTGGGCAAGCCTCCGCGCTGCTGGTCACTACCGGTTTGCGGTGTCGGTTCCCAGGGGCTGGCGCGTGAGCACGGGCAATGAAAGCCAGACGTTGCGGCTCGTCGAATTGCCGGGGTCGCCCGCCGGCCTGGTGGGAGAGGATCTGCCTGGACTTGTCGGGCTGGTCCCGGGGCGCAGCCTGAGCGGCAGGGTCCCGGCATCGGCGCAGGCGACGTTGAAGGTGATGGGCAAGGGTGAACTGCTCCAGACCCTGCCGCTCGCGGCAGGCAGCTTTCATTTCCACCTCCCGGACGAGGCCGACACACTGGAGATTTCCGGCGCGGATATCGGGCGGCGTCTGGCGCTTTCTCCCTATCCTACCGACCTCGGCGAACTGAGGCCGGGCGCAATCGACGACGAGGCCGTGCTGTCGCGGATCGGCTTTGACGACGTCACATCGCTCGACTTCAAGAAAGTGCCTTCCGGCCATGCCGGGCTGGAGTGGCGCAACATCAACGCCATCGCGAGAAACTACGTCAAGGAGAGCGAGGGCTATCTCAACGGCAGCATCCGCGGCGACCACGCAGCCTATACCAGCAGCGGTCACCCGGCCGAGTTCGGCGGCGCGACGCCCTTCGGCTTTCATTCGGTCATGTTGACCGCCGCCTGGCTGAGATCGGAAGGCGAGTTGGCGCTGATTGAAAGCTGGCTGGGCGACGAACTCGTCGCCAGTGATGAGGTGATGCTATCGGCGCTGGCGCCCGTCCACTACGCGCCCATGCTGAAGGCTGTTACGCGCGTGCGCGTTTCAACAAGGCACTACTGGCAGCTCGTGCTGGACGATCTTGTGCTGGCGCGCTGAGCGGCGTGGCCACCTTTTGGCCAGTGCGGCGGAGTGCCATCGGCATCTTGTCCCGGCATTGCGGCCGGAAGCGCCCGCACGCCGTTTTGGAATTGCATCACGCCAAGGAATGATTGCTCCTGCTTGGCGGGAGCCTCGCATTATTGCGGCGGGTTGGACAACACCACCGGGGCATTCGCGGCGGTGATCGCCCCAAGCCTGCCTCTAAGAACCAAAGTGGGTTTCTCGTAGACTTTCTTCATGCCAAGCTCTCCTGCAAAATCCCCGCCGGATGATCTCACAACATCCTGTGCTGTCAACCAATGCGCCCTCCAACCGGTTCAGCTATTCTTGGGAATGTGGCTTTCCGCGCACAGTCGTGGGCTGGCCAGTCAGAAAGGTTCTCTATGGAGGCACATTCTTCGCCTCGGTGATGTCCCCCGCACTTAGTTTTGGCAAAGCCCGGCCGTCTCTCTCGCAGGGGGGCAGCAACATGCGCCGCCTTACACCCAGCCCGAAAATTTGCGAAGCGATCGCGACATCGATCTCCCCACTTGCGGGGGAGATACCCGGCAGGGCAGAGGGGGGTGTGGCGGGACGTAGCCTTGGCGATTGCCCGTTATTTAACGCTTTGGTCACCGACAGGAAGGCGCCAGCCGATGAACATAGTCGAAGCCTCGATCGCCGACCTCCGCCGCGCGCTCGAAGACGGCACCGTCACCAGCGTCGAGCTCGTCGCCGCCTATCTCAGGCGCATCGCCCATTACGACCGGCACGGCATCACGCTCAACGCGGTTCCCGTCCTCAACCCGAACATGTTCGAGGAGGCGGAAGCGTCCGACCGGCGCCGCCGCGCGGGCAAGGCGCTCGGGCCGCTCGACGGCATCCCCTACACCGCCAAGGACAGCTACAAGGTGAAGGGCCTGACGGTCGCGGCCGGCTCGCCCGCCTTCGAGCATCTCGTCGCAACGGAAGACGCCTTCACCATCGCCAGGCTGCGCGCCGCCGGCGCGGTGCTGATCGGCCTCACCAACATGCCGCCGATGGCCAATGGCGGCATGCAGCGCGGCGTCTATGGCCGAGCCGAAAGTCCGTACAACAAGGATTTCCTCACCGCCGCCTTCGCTTCCGGTTCGTCCAACGGCTCGGGCACCGCGACCGCAGCCAGCTTCGCGGCTTTCGGCCTGGGTGAAGAAACCTGGTCGTCCGGCCGCGCGCCGGCCTCCAACAATGCGCTCACCGCCTACACGCCCTCACGCGGCGTGATCTCGGTGCGCGGCAACTGGCCCCTGGTACCGACCATGGATGTGGTGGTGCCGCACACGCGCGGCATCGCCGACATGTTGGAACTGCTCGACGTGATCGTCGCCGACGACGCCGAGACGCGCGGCGATTTCTGGCGCGTGCAGCTCTGGATCGATATCCCGAAAGCCTGGGCGCTGAGGCCGGCGAGCTACGCCGCCCTTCCGCTGCAAGGCGCGCTCAAGGGCAAGCGGCTCGGCGTGCCGAGGATGTATATCGGCAAGGACGAGGGCGCCGACCGGCCGATCGAAACGCGCGCCTCGGTGCTGGAGCTGTGGCGGCAAGCTGCGCGCGACCTGGAAAGGCTCGGCGCCGAAGTTGTCGAGGTCGATTTCCCGGTCCTGTCCAACTACGAGCGCGACCGTCCCGGCACCCGCTCCATGGTCGATCGCGGGCTGGTGCCTGAGGAATTCGCCGCGCGCGAGATCTGGGATCTGTCCATCTGGTCGTGGGACGATTTCCTGCGCGCCAATGCCGATCCGGCCATCCCCAACCTTGCTTCGGTCGACGGCGCAAAGATCTTCCCGCAGCCGCCGGGCGCGTTGCGCGACCGTTATGGCGACGCCGATTTCGATCTGGCGCAGTATGTCGAGCGGGCGAAGCGGGGCGTGGCGCGGCTGGAACATATCCCAGTCATAGAGGAAGGCCTGAAAGGCCTCGAGGCAACGCGCCGCGTCGACTTCGAGGACTGGCTCGATGCCAATCGCCTCGATGCAGTGGTACTGCCGGCGATCGCCGATGTCGGGCCTGCCGATGCCGACGTCAACGAGGCTTCCGCCCGGCTCGCCTGGCGCAACGGCACATGGGTCGCCAACGGCAATCTCGTTTGGCGGCATCTGGGCATCCCGACGGTGACGGTCCCGATGGGCACCATGGCCGATATCGGCATGCCGGTGGGCCTGACCTTCGCCGGCAAGGCCTATGACGACACGGCGCTGCTGATGATCGCCGGCGACTATGAGCGCGCCACGCGCCGCCGCACCGTCCCGCCGCGCACGCCGGCGCTGGCGGACGATGTATTCGAAGGCAGGGCGGTCAGCACGACTGGCGACGCTCCGCTCGGCCTCAGGCTGACCGCCGAGACGAGCCGGGCCGGGGAGATGGACGAAATAGCGATTGCGCTGGAGATCGAGGCGGGCGGCGGTGAGGTGGCGACGGTGAAAGTCCACGTCAACGGCGAGCCGGTTTCCATGGAAGACGGCCCCAGCCGCCTTGTTGGTCGCGTGATCCTCCCGGCCGCGACTCATCAAGGCTTTCACAGTGTCTGGCGCGGTTCCTATGGCTCGATCGTCACGGCCATTGTGAGGTTGCCGGATGGGATGGTCGGCGGTGCCTATGTTGTGACGGGCGGGATTGGCTGAGGCGCCGAAGCTGCCGATCTCCCCCACAAGGGGGGAGATTGAGCGCTCCGGCGCCGGCGCTACCTCCACAAAGCATACTCCACCCAGTCCACCATCAGCGCTGCCACCCCGAACAGCGCTCCAACCGCGCATACCGCGTTCCAGCCGCCCCAGGCCCAGGCGAGGCCGGCCAGCAGCGAGCCGATCGCGCCGCCGATGAAGAAGATGCCCACGAACAGCCCGTTGATGCGGCCGCGCGCCTTCGGCTGCAGCAGGTTGACAGCGCGGCGGCCCAGCGTCTGATCGCCGGTGACGCCGATGTCGAGCAGCACGGCGCTGACGCCCATGAGGATGAGCGGCACCCACGCGTCGCCGGTCCTGGCCGCGCCAGCCCACGCGGCGAGGCCGGGCGCCGCGATCAGCGCCAGATGGCAGAGGATCGTGGCGGAGCGTGTAAAACCGCGGTCGCCGGCGCGGCCGAAGATCGGCGTCACCGCCGCGCCCCCGGCGCCGACCAGCGCGAACAGCGCGATGCCTTTCTGGCCGAGGTCGAAGGGCGGAGCGGCGAGGCGCAACGCCACCGCCGTCCAGAACACGCTGAACGCCGCCATCACCAGGCTCGCCGTGAAGGCGCGGCGCCGCAGCACCGGCTCCTGACGCAGAAGAGCGACCAGCGAGGCGATGAGCCCGGCATAGCTCGTATGCGCCAGCGGCTGCCGTCTCGGCAAGGTGAGGCCGAGCAGGATGGCAAGCAACGCAAGCGCCGCGGCGCTGATGCCGTAGAAGGCGCGCCAGCCAAAGGCGTCGGCGACGAGGCTGGCAATCGGACGCGAGAGCAGGATCCCGAACATCAGGCCGCTCATCACGTCGCCGATGACGCGCCCGTCCTGTCGTGGCGGCGCCATCGAGGCGGCCACCGGCACCAGCACCTGGATGCAGGAACAGGCGGCGCCGAGGATGAACAGCACAACCAGCAGCGAGGCGGCGGACGGCGCGAGCGAGGCGACCGCCGCCGCGAGCACGGCCGCGCACAGCATGCGCAGCACCAGCACGCGGTTCTCGACCAGATCCGACAGCGGCACCAGGAAGAACAGGCCAGCCGCATAGCCTAGCAGCGTGGCCATCGAGACCAGGCCGCCCTCCGATGCCGCGGCGCCGAGCGACGGGCCGATCAGCCCGACCAGTGTCTGCGGCGCGAACAGATTGGTGACGATGATGCCGACCGAGGTGGCGAACAACAGGATCTGGGACCTGGTGATGGCGCTGCCGCCGGTATGTCGCGGCCGTTCGGCCAACTCGGCCGTGGCGACCCGCGCATTGTCTGTTCCGTTCATGGGTTGGCCTCACAGTTTCGCGAGGACTTTATTGGCATCAATCATAATGCTACAATTGAAATGATATGATAATGATTATGCGAGTTACGCATGAATATCCACGACCTTGAGGCCTTCGTCGCCGTCGTCGAAACCGGCTCCATCGTCGGTGCTTCGGCAAGGCTCAACCTCACCCAGCCCGGCGTGACGCGTCGGGTTCAGAATCTCGAGGAGCGGCTGGCGACGCCCTTGCTGGACCGCCAGTCGAAGCCGCTCAAGCCCACCGCGTCCGGCCGCGAGGCCTATGAGCATGGCCGCCGCGTTCTGCGCTCGCTGGAGGACCTGAAAGCGGGCGTCTCGCCGGCGGGCGAAGTGAGGGGCGAGTTTCGCCTCGGCATCATGCCCTATCTCTCGACCAGCGCGCTGTCCGAGCCGCTCGACAGTCTTCGAGGGGCCTTTCCGCAACTGACGCTGAAGATCACCTCAAGCCTCTCGCCGCGCCTGGTGGAGCAGGTGCTGCACAGCGAGATCGACGCGGTGGCCGTCTGCCTGGCCGAGGGCGTCGCACCGCCGCCCGAACTCGTCGGCGACGATCTCGGCGTGCAGGCCGTGCTGCTGGTGGCCTCGCCAAGTCTCGGCGTGCCGAAGCCCGCCGAGCTCGATGATCTTGCGCGCTACCCCTGGGTGCTCAACGAAACCGGCTGCGGCTTCCGCGCCTTCATCCGCCACCGCTTCGAGGCGGCGCGGCTGCCCTTCCATGTCGGCGTCGAGGCGCAGGGCGCCGATCTCAGGATGTCGCTGGTGGCCCGCGGTCACGGCATCGGCGTCGTCACGCCCGGCGCGCTGTCGGGCAGTCAATGGCGCGACGCAGTCGAGGTGGTCGACTGCCCCGGCTTCAAGCCGCAGGTGCGCTGCTGGCTGCTGCACCGCCCGCCGGCCGGCAGGCTGGCGCGCCCGATCGCCGTCTTCCGCGACGCGCTGGCGGAAGCGCTGAAGGGGCCGATGCCGTTGATGTCTTGAGGGCTCCTCCTTCTCCCCTTGTGGGAGAAGGTGGCCGCGAAGCGGCCGGATGAGGGGTGTTGGAAGGATCGCCAAGTCTGAGATTTAAGCGCTGGAAGCACTTGTTCTTCCAAGCCCCATTCCTTCGCGCACCCCTCATCCGTCTCGGCGCTATCGCGCCGATCCACCTTCTCCCACAAGGGGAGAAGGGGAAGTCGCGCTGCCTTGACCCACTCCCCGCCGACGCTATCTTCGCGCCATGCCGAACACCGCTCCCTCCGCCGCTGCGCCGCTCATCGTCATCGACCTGCAGACCGGCATGTTCGACGGTCGTTTCGACCCGCCGATCCATGACGCCGATGCCATCGCCGAGCGCTCGCGCGCGCTGATCGACTGGGCGCGGCGTTCCGGTCGCAAGGTGGCGTTCATCCGCCATGACGGGCCGGAAGGCGATCCGCTCGCGCCGGGTGCGTCCGGCTGGCCGGTCTGGCCGCTGCTCGGCCAGGCGGCCGACGAGCCGACCTTCGGCAAGAGCGTCGGCAACGCCTTCTCGAATCCCGAACTCGCAGAATGGGTTGCGGGGCAGGGCGCGAAGGACGTCGTGCTCATCGGCGCCCAGACGGATTTCTGCGTCGCCGCAACGGTCAAGGGCGCCCTGGCCGAGGGCTTGGGCGTCACTGTGGTATCGGATGCGCATTCGACGCTGGATTCGCTCGAGGAGAAAGCGCCCGACATCATCGCCCGCCACAACGAAGCCTTCGCCGGGCAAGGCGCGCGGATGACGACGACGGCGGAGTTGACTGAAGGCTGAGCGCCTTCTCCTTCTCCCACAGAGAGAAGGGAACACCCCAACCCAAGGAGTCCATCTTGCCCACCCTCGCTCTTCCCGCCGAAGGAGGCTGCCGCTGCGGCCGCGTGCGCCTGAAAATCTCGGCAAAACCGCTGCTCACCATGGCCTGCCACTGCACCGGCTGCCAGCTTATGTCATCCAGCGCCTATTCGCTGAGCGCGGCGATCCCCTCGGAAGGTTTCGAGGTGACGAAGGGCGAGCCGGTGATCGGCGGCCTGCATGGCGCCTCGAAGCACTATTTCTGCGCCTACTGCATGACCTGGATGTTCACCCGACCCGAAGGGATCGACTGGTTCGTCAATCTGCGCCCGACCATGCTCGACCACCATGCCTGGTTCACGCCCTTCATCGAGACCTGGACGGCCGAGAAACTGCCCTGGGCGGCGACATCGGCGGTGCACAGCTACGAAACGCTGCCTGCCTTCGCGGACTATGAGGGGCTGGTCGCCGAATACGCCGGAGCGCAAGCCTGATCGAAACAAGGCCGATCGAAAAAAAAACGGCGACCCTGGGCAAGGTCGCCGTCGGCACTTCCTTTCATGGTCGACGCGGCCGTTGGGGGCGCATTGTTGGGGATGTGCTTGGGCGTCCGCGTCGACCACGGCGGCCTCATACCGCAGACTTCATCATGGCACATTTGCCGTCCGCTGAAACTTCCGCGAAAGCGCTATATAACGGGCGTTGTACCTGCCTTCTTTCACAACGGGAGAAGGCAATGGCGAAACACTTTCTATCCCATCCCGCATTGACCTTGGCCAGCCAAGCGACGACCACTGATGCGTTCACTTTCAGTGGGATGCATCTTGAACCAGGCTCATTTTCTCAATGCCAGGCTTGCCGACGGCACCGTCGCCGACCTCGCCATCGTTGATGGGCGCTTCAGCGCCATCGCTCCTGCCGCCAATGCCGCATCGCCGCCGCCAGGCGCCGTCGACCTCGCCGGACAGCTCGTGCTGCCGGCCTTCGTCGAGGGCCATATCCATCTCGATACCTCCTTCTATGGCGATACCTGGCGGCCGCATATTCCCTGCACCAACGGTTTTGATGTGCGCGAGCGGGTTGCTTTCCAGATGCGCAACCTTGAGCAGGCGGCACCCATGGCGGAGCGCGCGAAAAACCAGATCGAGCTTTGCGTCGGCCATGGCAGCCTCGCCATGCGCAGCCATGTCATGGTCGATGCCGCGGTCGGGCTGAAGCATGTCGAGACGATCCTTGGCGTGCGCGAGAGATATCGGGACCTGATCGACATCCAGCTCGTCGCCTTTCCGCAGAGCGGCATCCTGTCCTCACCCGGCACGGCCGAGCTGCTCGACGAAGCGCTGAAGCTCGGCTGCGACCTGGTCGGCGGGCTCGATCCGGCGAGCTTCGACCGCGATGTGAAGGCCCATCTCGACGTGGTCTTCGGCCTTGCCGAAAAGCGCGGCGCCGGCATCGACATCCACCTGCATGACCGCGGCGCGCTCGGCCTCTTCGAGATCGAGGAGATCGTCGCCCGCGCCTCGGCATCGGGCATGCAAGGAGAAGTCGCCGTCAGCCACGCCTACGCGCTGGGCGACATCTCCGCCGAAGCGCTGGCGAGGGCCGGCGAGAGCATCGCCGCCGCCGGCGTCGCCATCATGACCAACGCGCCTGGCGACCATGCTTTCCCGCCGGTGGCGGCACTGCGCAAGGCAGGCGTCACCGTCTTCGCCGGGTCCGACAACATCCGCGATTCCTGGTGGCCCTATGGCGATGGCGACATGCTGAACCGCGCCAACATGATCGGCTACCGCTCGGGCTTCTACGAGGATTGGGAGCTGGAAGCCGCCTATGACGTGGTGAGCCATGCCGGCGCCAGGGCGCTGGGGCTGGAGGGCTACGGCATCAGGGTTGGCGCCAAAGCCGACTTTGTCGCGCTCAGGGCCGAGCATGTTCCGGAAGCGGTGGTGGCGGTGCCGAAGGACCGCGCCGTCTATCGAGGCGGCAGGGCGATCGCCAGGAATGGCGAAATGATCGGCTGAGCGCGGCGCGGGAAACCGGCAGCGGCTCGTTCCGGCATGGATCGTTTCGCCGTCACCGACGTTCCTCCTGATGAAATCGAGATCGGGAGGAACCGATGGCAGATGAAACCAGAGAAGAGCGCATCCGCAGGCGTGCCTACGAACTTTGGGAAAAGGAAGGAAAGCCCGAGGGCGCCGACTTGCGCTTTTGGGAACAGGCGATGGGTGAGATCGACGAAGAGGATCAGCGCAACGATCCGTCGAAGCAGCCTGCCAGCCAATAGCCGCCGGCCGCTTTCGGCGCGGAACGTGATTGAACACCACCACGCACAATCACCACGCACAAAAGCAAAGACCTGAAGCGCGTCGCCTGAATCCGCTTCAGCGCGACGCGCTTTGGTTTGCATGCATATGTTTCAGGCCGCTCCGGTTTCGTGAAGCATTTCACCGTTTCCGCGAAATCCACCGGTTACAGACGCATCGCAAAAGCGGCGCCGGGCTTTCCGCTGCTGATTTATGGGGGCTTTCATGTTCAAGAACCTTAACCGGATCCGCGCCGCCTTCGCCGAAGCAAGCAAGCGCCGCCGCACGACGCGCGAGCTGAACGAGCTGCCGCCGGAGATCCGCAAGGACATCGGCTGGCCGCAGGTCGCGCAGGACGACGAGATTCGTTTGCCGTTCTGAGGCGGACGCAAGGGCGCCACACCGGCGCGGCCGGCATCTCGCGGCTCGTCGCGCCGACGCGCCGGCCCGGCGCGCAAGGCGGCCCGGCCGGCGCCAGACGGCGGCGCCTTCAGCCTATATTTCCGCAACGACCGTGCCGGACACCGGATCCGTCACGCCGAGATCGCCGCCGAGGTCTTCGAGCATATTTCGGAACGTGTCGAGAATGCCGATCATCATCGGGCGCGCCGCGGCGAGGCTGTCCATGTCGTCCCATTCGCCGACCATGCAGAAGGTGCGCTCGCCGGTCTTGATCAAGGCACCCTTGCGAAAGCCCTTGGCGTTCAGTGAGACCTTTTCGTGTGCCTCGACGAAGGCCTTCTCCTTGCCTGGCTTGGTGCGAAAGCGGACTACGTTATAGGCGGTCATGGCGTCCTCCGTTCGATGAGACATCAGCCGGCCGGCTTGTAGGCGCCGGCGGCCTTGTTGGCGGCCGCGATCACAGCCTTCATATCGAGCTCTTCGAGGACGACGAGATCGCTCACCGAGCCGCTCGCCCGCACGGCAAGCGTCATGCCCATGCCGGCAATCTGGTCCGGCACCTCGCCATTGACGATGACGTCATAGATGCCGCGCGTGAACATCAGGCTGTTCATCTTGCCGCCCACGCTTTCAAAGAGCGCCTTGATTGCAACTTCCCGGTTCGATCCTTGCATCAGCCCCTTGGCGGCATGGGGTTCGTAACTCGCCAATATGGTAACCTTCATGCGATCCTCCTCCAGATATCACGACGGCCCGCCTGCCTCGGCAGCGCGGACTTGCCGGTCTTTTCCTGACATTTGCCTGGTTCGTGGACCGCCTGGGCAACATCGCCAGCAGCGGTTCAGCCGGAGCATGGCTTCGGCCTCCTGCAATATGCGCTTCTTCTAATATAACGGCAATCCCGCTATGTGCCTGCGCCGGCGCGCGCCGGCTTATCGACCGTCGTCGGCGGCTGGCGCGACGGTTTTTGTTCGCAATCGCTAACATGTTCGAATCGACCGATTGGTCAGGGTGGCGGTCCCCTCCCGGTCCGCCACCCATGGTTGTAGAGTATGTCAGGCGTGGCCGGCCAGCGCGTTCAGCTTGGCGCAGAATTCGGCATGCGGCTTGCTCATCGCCGCATCCTGGCATTCCTTCATCATCGCCGCCTGGTGCTTCTTGGACATCTTGGCCCAGACCTTCTTCATGTCGGCGTCCGACTTCATCGTCTTCATGGTCTTGTCGGTGAAGAAGGGCGCCATCATCTTCGGCTCGTCGAGAATGCCGGCGAAAGCCGTGCCGGCGATGACGGATGCGGCCAACAGGCTCAGAAACGCGGTTTTGGTTTTCATGCTCGATCTCCCATCTTTTTAGCCCCATGCGGAGCCACCTTCATCAGTACCACCTATGCTGGTTGAATTAGAGGCAGCTGATATTTACCGACGGTCACGTTTCGGTGACTATTGCGGCCTGGGCAGGAGGCAGGGGCGCGGCCGGAGGGATTGGCCTGCGCCCGATGCGCGGCTGGGCTATTCAACTCGGCAGAAAAGCCTGATAATAGGTCAGCCAGGTTGACCTAAATAGAACACGCCCCGTGGGAGGTGCGCCTTGACCCTGATGAACCTTCTGGCCTCGCGCTCGTCGCGCATGAAAGCCTCGGAAATCCGCGAGCTGCTGAAGCTGCTCGACCAGCCCGATATCATCTCCTTCGCCGGCGGCATCCCGGACCCGTCGCTGTTTCCCGCGCAGGCCATCGGCGACGCCTACCAGGCGGTGCTGGGGGGCAAGGAGGCTGGGGCCGCGCTGCAATACCAGGTCAGCGAGGGCTACCTGCCGCTGCGCAAATGGCTGGCCGCCTATATGGGCAAGCTCGGCGTTCAATGCGACGAGGGCAACATCTTCATCACCTCCGGCTCGCAGCAGGCGCTCGACTATCTCGGCAAGCTGTTCCTGTCGCCGGGCGACACGGCGCTGGTCACCTGGCCGACCTACCTTGGCGCGCTGCAGGCCTTCAACGCCTACGAACCGCGCTACGACCGGCTGAATCCCGCCGGCGGCAACATGACGCCGGAGGCCTACCGCGCCG
This sequence comes from Mesorhizobium atlanticum, assembly GCF_003289965.1. Classification (GTDB taxonomy): domain Bacteria; phylum Pseudomonadota; class Alphaproteobacteria; order Rhizobiales; family Rhizobiaceae; genus Mesorhizobium; species Mesorhizobium atlanticum. Next base: position 151,070 of record NZ_QMBQ01000010.1, on the reverse strand, counting down.
CCGCCGCGGCAAATGGCGGCAAGGTGAAGTTCGCCTATCTGGTGCCGGATTTCGCCAACCCGACCGGCAACACGCTGGACGTCAAGCAGCGCGAGGCGGTGCTCGATCTCGCCGGCGAGCTCGACATCGCTGTCATCGAGGACGCCGCCTATCGCGCGCTGCGCTATGACGGCGTGGGCGTGCCGCCGATCCTGGCGCTCGACTGCGCCCGCTCAGGCGGCATCGACAAGGCGCGGACGCTCTATTGCGGCTCCTTCTCGAAAATCCTCTCGCCCGGCATGCGCGTCGGCTGGGTCTGCGCGCCGCGCCATGTGGTGGAGAAGCTGGTGCTGATGAAGCAGGCGTCCGACCTGCACAGCCCCTCGATCAACCAGATGGTCATGCACCGCGTCGCCGACACCATCTTCGATGCCCAGGTGGAAAAGCTGATCGGCGCCTACCGCAAACGGCGCGACGCGCTGCTCGGCGCGCTCGAGGCCAACATGCCCGACGGCATTTCCTGGAGCCGCCCGGAAGGCGGCATGTTCGTCTGGCTGACGCTGCCGGAAGGCGCCGACGCCACTGAACTTCTGGCGCGTTCGGTCAAGGAGGCCCGTGTCGCCTTCGTGCCGGGCAACGCCTTCTATGCCGACGGCAGCGGCCGCAACACGCTGCGCATGTCGTTCACGCTTGCCGACGACCGCGCGGTGAACGAAGGCGTGCCGCGGCTGGCGAAACTGCTGCGGGATTTGGGCGCCTAAGCCGCCAATCTTCCCCGTCGCGGGAAGTTGAGCAGTTGCATTGCCGCCTATCACCCCGATCTCGCGCAGGCGCAATTGGTAGTGCGCAGGCGTGATTGTCCGCGCGCCCCATTCCTCGGCTAGGGTCGCGGCCGATCCAACACTCCCTGGATCGACCCGACCGTGGGGTTCCCACCTTCATGGTCCGAACGAAAGAGCCCCGACGGCCTCCACCGGCGGGGCTTTTTTCGTTGCCCCGGCGGTCAGCGCGCCGGTCTGCCCTTTTTCGGGCCGCTTTTCCGCTAGGCTATAGCGTTCAGGGAGGATCAGATGACCTTGCGTTTCGGCTTGACCATGCTTGCCGTTGTCGCCTTCGCCGGCCATGCAGCGGCTTTCGAGATCTCCAGCCCATCTGTTTCGGACGGCAAATGGGATGCGAAATATCTCGGCGACAAGGCCGGCTGCGGCGGCAAGAGCGTTTCGATCGCGCTCGCCTGGAAGGACCCGCCGGCAGGCACCAAAAGCTACGCGCTGACCATGTTCGACCCCGACGCCAATGGCGGCAAGGGTTTCTGGCACTGGCTGGCCTGGAACATCCCCGCCAGCGCCAAGGGCCTGGGGGAAGGCGCCGGCGCCGAGGGCGGCAAGCACATGCCGAAGGGCTCGGTGCTGGGCAAGGGCGGCATCGGCCGCGCCGGCTATTTCGGCCCATGCCCGCCGCCAGGCAGCGGCCAGCATCACTATGTCTTCACGCTCTATGCGTTGGGCGAAAAGACCCTGCGCATACCGGAGAACCCGTTGCCGGATATGGTCTCCGTCGCCGCCAAGAGCTCGGCGCTCGGCGAGGCGACGGCGACGTATACTTATGGAAGGTAGCTACAGTTGACCTCCCGGCGACCTTCGCCTTCGTCATCCTAGGTGACGCTAAGGTGTTGCAACGGTTGGGAATTTTGCTCCGTTGCGCCCTTCGGCGGCCGTCACGGCATGGATCCTCGGGTCAAGCCCGAGGATGACGAAGCACTGGCGGAGCCGGAGAACAAGCGCCGAAATGCTGGCGGGACAGCACCCCCTCTGCCTGCCGGCGCGAGGGGAGATCACCTATCACTCCGCTGCTTCCAGCTTGTCCTGCGTCTTCGTCTCGAAGTCGCTGGCGTCGTGGCGCTCGCGCAGCTGGAAGGCCGGATCGCCGGACATGCGGTTGACCATGCGGCCGCGCTTCACCGCCGGCCTGGCGTCGATCGCGTCGGCCCAGCGCTGCACGTTCTTGTATTCATGCACCGACAGGAACTGCGCGGCGTCGTTGTAGCTGCGGCCCTTGGCCAGCCCGCCATACCAGGGCCACACGGCCATGTCGGCGATCGTGTAGTCGGGGCCGGCGAGATATTCGCTCTCCGCCAGACGGCGGTCGAGCACGTCCATCTGCCGCTTGGTCTCCATGGCGAAACGGTCGATGGCGTATTCGATCTTCTCCGGCGCATAGGCGTAGAAATGGCCGAAGCCGCCGCCGAGATAGGGTGCCGAACCCATCTGCCAGAACAGCCAGGAGAAGGTTTCGGCGCGGGCCGCGCGCTCGGTCGGCATGAATTCGCCGAATTTTTCGGCGAGATAGGTGAGGATCGACCCGGATTCGAACACCCGCACCGGCTTTGGCTCGCTGTGGTCCATCAGCGCCGGGATCTTCGAATTCGGGTTGACCTTGACGAAACCCGAGCCGAACTGGTCTCCATTGCCGATCTTGATCAGCCAGGCATCGTATTCGGCGCCCTTGTGGCCGAGCGCCAGAAGCTCTTCCAGCATGATCGTCACTTTCTGGCCATTGGGCGTGGCCAGCGAATAGAGCTGCAACGGGTGCTTGCCGACCGGCAGCTCCTTCTCATGCGTCGGGCCGGCGATCGGCCGGTTGATCGAAGCGAACTCGCCGCCATTCGGCTTGTTCCAGGTCCAGACTTTCGGCGGGATATATTGGTTCATGTGCAAGGGCCTTGCGGGTTCGGGAGGGCAGCGCGTCCGCTGATGGCGCTAAATTTAGGTGCGGGTTTGCCGACGTCAAAGAAAAAAGTTCAATCTTCGTTGAACTAGCGCTTGTGCCAGCCCGGCAAGGGGAAGATCACCCTTGCACCACGGCCCTTTGGCCATACTTATAGAAAAAACCCGCAATGCAGGATGGATCGATGACCATCGAAAAAATTTCGCGCTCCGTCGTTGCCGTGCGCGCCACGGTTCCGGACGATGCCTTTACCGCCAACGCGCTGGGCACGCGCCGCGAAGGCAGCGGCGTGGTGATCCGCGACAATGGCCTGGTGCTCACGATAGGCTATCTCATCACCGAGGCCGAGGAAGTGTGGCTGACCGACCAGGACGGCCGCGTGGTCGCCGCGCATGCGCTGGCCTATGACCAGGAGACCGGTTTCGGCCTGGTGCAGGCACTGTCGCCGCTCAATCTGCCGGCTGTCCAGTTCGGCGACGCCAGGAAGGCCAATATCGGCGACGCCGTCACGTTGGCCGACGGCATCGGCCAGCAGGTCGACGCCCACATCGTCACCAAGCAGGAGTTCGCCGGCTACTGGGAATATCTGATCGACGAGGCGATCTTCATCGCGCCGGCGCATCCGTCCTGGGGCGGGGCCGCGCTGTTCGACCGCGACGGCAAGCTGCTTGGCATTGGCTCGCTGCGCCTGCAGATGAGCCGCGCCGGCGAGGTGGCCGACATCAACATGGTCGTGCCCATCGATCTTCTGACGCCGATCCTCGACGATCTCATCAAGCGCGGCCAGGCGGCCAAGGCGCCGCGTCCGTGGCTCGGCGCCTTCTCGGCCGAGTCGAACGGCATGGTGGTGGTGATGAGCGTCGCCGAAGGCGGCCCCGCCGCAAAGGCGGGCCTGCGCCAGGGCGACATCATCTCCGACGTGCGCGACGGCGAGGTCGACGGTCTGGCCGATTTCTACAGGAAACTCTGGCAGAATCCGGCCGGCGCGGAAATCCCGCTGCGCGTCGTGCGCGACGGCCGCGAGACCTGGCTGCGCGTCAAATCCGCGGACCGCAATTCCTTCCTGAAGAAGCCGCAGCTGCAGTAGCGCCGGATGCATCCCAGGCTGCTGAAGACCTTTCTCGCGGTCGCGCGGACGGGCAACGTCACGCGCGCCGCGCAAGAAGTCAATCTCGCCCAGTCGAGCGTCAGCGACCAGATCCAGGCGCTGGAAACCGAACTTGGCGCCAGCCTCTTCACCCGCGCGCGGCAGGGGCTCAGCCTGACGCCGGCGGGTGAGGCGCTGAAACCCTATGCCGAAGACCTGCTGGCGCTGGCCGACGACGCGCGCGCCGCCGTCGATACCACCAAAGCCGGGATGGCAGGCAGCCTGTCGATCGGCGCGCTGGAGACGATCGCCTCGGCAAGGCTGGCTCCATGGCTCGCCGGTTTCCGCGCGGATCACGCCGGCATCGACATCAAGCTCCGGATCGCCGGCAGCGGCGACTTGCTGCGCCGGCTGGGTGAGGGTGAGATCGACGTCGCCTTCTGCTTCGAGCGGCCGCCTGTGCTCGACACCGACGCATCCGACCAGCGCCTTGCTAGGCGCGTGGTTGCCGTCGAGCCGCTGGCGCTGATCGCCCCGCCCCGCGACAACCGGGCGGATATCGATCTGGCGGCGCTGGCCGAAAAGCGCTTCGTCGCCACCGAGACCGGCTGCGTCTACCGCGCCATGGTCGACAAGGCGTTCGGCGAAGCGGGGCTTGGCAAGCCAAGGCTGGCCGCCGAAGCCGGCAGCATCGACGCGATTGCCGGGCTGGTGGCGGCCGGCGCCGGCTTTGGGCTCGTGCCGCGGCTGGCGGTCGCCGCCGCGATCGAGCGCGGCGAGGTGGCCGAGCTTGCCTGGCCAGGTCCGGTCCGCTCGGCCGACATCGTGATGGTCTGGCGCCGCCGTCGCGCCCAGCCGCCGGCGCTGAAGGCGCTGCTGGAGCAATTCCAGGAAAAGTGTGCAACGGTTTTCCGTCCGGAATTGCGGAAAAACAAATAGCCGCTGCAGGGGGTACTTCGCGCCGGTCACACCAGCCGGTGCCCGCCCTCGACATGCAGCGTCTCTCCCGTCGTAAAGCCGTTGCCGATCAGGAAGCGGATCGCGTCGGCGATGTCCTCGGGCCGTCCGACCCGCCCGGCCGGCAGGCGCTCCGCCATCGCGGCCAGCGTCTCTTCCTTTTTGTCGCCGGCGACAAACTCCCAGATCGGCGTGTCGACCCAGCCGGGCGAGACGGCGTTGACGCGGATCGGCACCAGCTCGACCGCCAAGGCCCGCACCAGCCCTTCGAGCGCCGCATTGACGGCGGCAACCACCGCGCCGCGCGCCGCCGGCCGGTAGGCGGCAATGCCGGAGACGAAGGTGAGCGAGCCGCTCGGCGGCAGTTTTGGCGCGCCGTGCTTGGCGAGCAGCAGCGGGCCGTAGAGCTTGCTCTCCACCACAAGCTGCGCGGCCGAAAGCTCGATCTCGGGCAACAGCCGGTAGGCGCCTTCGATCGCGGCGGCTGTGCTGACGATATGATCGAGCCTGCCGATGCGCGCGAACAGCGCCGCGACCTCATCCTCGCGGCTGATGTCGGCCACCGCGGTTTCGAGCGCTTCCGGCCGGCCGAGCCCATCCCGCGCCGCGCTCAACTTCGCTTCGCCACGCCCGGCGATGATGACGTGCGCGCCTTCCTCGAGGCAGCGCCTGGCAAGCGCCAGCCCCATGCCCGAACTGCCGCCGACGATCAGGATCTTTTCCATGTCCATGCCTTTCCTTTGCATGGACGGTCATGTGGCAGGCCTGCGCTCGTAGCGGAAACGGAAGAAACCGATAGTTATATCGGAAGGTCCGATGATGATGATCCAGCCAATCTCCCCGCCAGGGGGAGATCAGCAGCTTCGACGCCGCGCAAGGAGGAACAACGATGGCCCCGATCAAGGTCGATCCGGAAAAGGTCCGGGAATTCCCCGATGCCGACAGTTTCTATGCCTGGCTGGCCGACAACCACGACCGCGAAAGCGAGATCTGGATCAAGATCCACAAGGTGGGCTCGGGGTTACCCTCGATCACGCCGAAGGAGGCGGTCGACGTCGTGCTCTGCTTCGGCTGGATCGACGCGGTGCGCAAGTCGCTCGACGACAAGAGCTTTCTGCAGCGCTACACGCCGCGCGGCAGGAAGAGCCTCTGGAGCAAGATCAACATCGACAATGTCGCGCGCCTGATCGGGGAAGGCCGCATGACTGAGCACGGGCTGCGCGAGGTCGAGGCCGCCAAGGCGGACGGCCGCTGGCACCGCGCCTATGCCGGCTCGAAGGAGATGACCATTCCGCCAGACCTGCAGGCCGCGATCGATGCCGAGCCGAAGGCGAAAGCGATGCTGGAGAAGCTTTCGGCGCAGAACCGCTTCGCGCTCGCCTTCCGCACCCACAACATGAAGACCAAGGCAGGGCGCAAGAAGAAGATCGCCGATCTGGTGGCGATGCTGAAGCGCGGCGAGACGATCCATCCGCAGAAGAAATAGCGAATGATCCCGAACCGAAGGACCGGCTTGACGAAAGGGGGTTGCCGGTTGCCGGAAAAGACCATGCCGCTTCGAAGATGATACAAAAACGCCGCCCGGTAGGAGGGGCGGCGTTTTCGGGAAGCGATGATCTGAACCCTTTGGAAGCGGTCCGGGATCATCCGGTCATGAAGGTGTTCGCAGTTTTGAAGCGGTTTTCCTGGAATTGCGCGGAAGCAGAGGCAGCGCTTACGCGGCCTTCTTCGCGGCAGGCTTCTTCGCCGCATGCTTCTTCACGTGATGCTTCTTGACGTGATGCTTGTGGTGCTTCGCCACGTGATGATGCTTGCGGGCGTGATGACGGTGATGCTTGCGGTGATGCTTCTTGTGCGGGCCATTGGCGGCGGGCTTCGCCGTCGCGGTGGTGGCTGCCGGAGCAGCGGTGGTCGCGGCCGGAGCGGTGGTCGTTGCCGGGGCGGTGGTCGTCGTCGTGGCGGTCTGTGCGTTGGCGGCCGGCACCGCGAAAGCGAGCGCAACGGTCAGGCCGAGAGCGGAAAGAAGCGTCTTTTTCATGGTCGTCAATCCTTGGTTCAAGATCGATGTCTTTTGTCGCGCGCCGCAATCGTTCGGCTGCTCCGGTACAGTTTATGACAGAGGGTTTTTTCGCGAGTTTTTCCGGATTGTTGAATCTTGTTTCTGGATTGTGTCCGGCGAGGCCTACGCTCCCATGCGGCGAGGGAGGTGGCCGCTTGGCGGCCGGCGGAGCAGCGCTTCGGATGCGATTACACTCCCGCCTCGGTGGTGCGAATCCGGTTGGTTCAGTGCTGAGCCGCGTCGCATGATGATTGCGAACTTTTCGCCCTAATCAAACGGTGCGCTCGATGCCATCTTGCAGGTGGTGCAAGGAACCAAGGGAGCTGCAGCAATGACCCGCGGCACACATCACTCCGCCAAGCTGGCGCTCGTCACCGGCGCCAACCGCGGCATCGGCCTGGAAACGGCCCGGCAACTCGCGCAACTCGACTTCACCGTCCTCTTGGGCGTGCGTGACCTCGCCAAGGGCGAGGTGGCGGCCAGGAAGATCGGCGGCAAGGTCGAGGCCATCGCGCTCGACGTCGCCGCCCATGATGCCGCCGCGCACGCCGCGGCGGAAGTCGAGCGCCGCTTCGGCCGGCTCGACGTTCTGGTCAACAACGCCGCGATTCATTACGACCCGTCGGCGCGGGCGCTCAAGCCCGACTGGACAGTCATCCGCGAGGCTTTCGAGACCAATGTCTTCGGCGCCTGGCGTGTGGCGGCCGCTTTTGCGCCCCTGCTCAGGGCCTCCGGCAATGGCCGGCTGGTCAATGTTTCGTCGGAAGGCGGCTCGCTCGCTTCGATGGGCGCCGGCGCGCCGGCCTATTCGACCAGCAAGGCGACGCTCAACGCGCTGACCCGCATCCTGGCGGCCGAACTGCGCGGCTCGGGCGTGCTCGTCAATTCGATCTGTCCCGGCTGGGTCGCGACCGACATGGGCGGCCCGGGCGGGCGCCCCGTGGCGCAAGGTGCCGCCGGCATCGTCTGGGCCGCGACCCTGCCGGACGATGGCCCGACCGGCGGCTTTTTCCGCGATGGCAAGCGGCTGCCGTGGTGAACGGGAACCCGCGCCGCTTCCTCCGGCGCCAACCGTCGGCGCGACGAAAAGCAATCGCCTTGCAGTTCGCGACGCCTCGCCGACGTCATCTGTCGGGCGAGGTGATCCCGATGACGTCCTACGCCGCGCGCTTGGGTTCGACCGCGAACGGGCTCAGTCCGAGCCATGTCTGCATCTGCTTGCCGATGGCCTGATCGCCGGTCAAGGCGACCTTCGCGCCGGCCTTCGCGACCGTCAGCACCCCCATCCAGATCGCCGTCATCGTGTGTAGGTCGGTCGAGACATAGAGATCGACCTCGAAGCCCGGATCGTACCAGCACAGGTCGACCTCGCCATGCTTCTCGACGATCAGCCACCATGAGCGTTTCGAAGCCGGCAGGTCCTGATACAGGAATTGTATCACCGTTCGCCCCTCGGGCAGCGGCGTGGGGTTCAGATTGCGCCGCATGTCCCACATCAGCAGCGACGGATCGAGATTCTTGAGCGACAGCCGAGACTCGACCCATTTCTGTCCCCAGAAGCCCATGGCCTCGACCACGGGGCGCAAATCCCGCCCCGCTTCAGTGAGCTGGTATTCGAAGATACCCTTCTCGCCGGGCACCTCCTTGCGCTCGACGATGCCCGCTATTTCGAGCTCCTTCAGCCGTTGCGACAGAAGGGTCGGCGACATCTTCGGCACGCCGCGGCGCAGGTCGTTGAAGCGGGTGGACCCTGCCACCAGCTCGCGCATCAGCACCATCGTCCAGCGGGTGCACAGCACTTCGGCGGCCATCGATAGCGGGCAGAACTGCTTGTATCCGTGCTGGGCCATGATCGATGTCCTCCCTCGAAGCCGGGTCGAACATTAGACCTTCATGAATGGAGCCGCGAGTACAGAAACTGTATCGGCCCGGTACAGATCGCGGACTGGTCGGCGGTCGCCTTGCCATGCGAGCCCTTGGTCGGACGCACGGAATTGTCCCGTGCGCCACAACCAGGAGACTATCCAATGACCACCTACATCATTGCGGACATCAAGGTGAAGGATCCGAAATGGATCCCGGACTACGCCGCGTCGGTGCACGACCTCGTCCACAAGCACAGCGGCAGGTATCTGGCGCGCAGCGGCAATGTGAAGACGCTCGAGGGCAGGCCGCTCGACACGACGCTGATCGCGCTCATGGCCTTCCCGTCGGAGGCGGCGGCGCGCGCCTTCACCAATGATCCGGCCTACGCGCCCTTCCTGTCGGCCCGCCAGGGCGGTAGCGACAGCCGCTTCCAGATGATCGACAACACCGATCTGGCCGGAACGATTTCGTACCTGCCGAAGGGATGATCGGCGGCCACCGCATCGAACCCGGGATCATGAAGCACAAACAGCCACGGCGCTTGCCCGTCGCGCCGCCATATTTCCGGCGGCCGGCCAGCCGGGCTTTCTCAGGAAGAACGGAATGAACATGACATCGAACTTTTGCATCAGGCTTCTCGCGGCTGCGGTCGTGACCGCGGCCTGCACAAGCCTCGCGAGGGCCCATCAGGAAGACGCCGCGCCCATCTCCGGCGACAGTCCGCTGGCCGGCAAGGTGCGGGCGGCCAACAGCCGGTTCCTCGACGTCAAGGCCGCGACGGCCGAAGGCTATGCGCCCATTCCCTGTGCCAGCGGCATTACCGGCGGCGCCATGGGCATCCACTACGTCAACGGCCAGTACCTGAAGGACGACAAGATCGACATCGCCCGTCCTGAAGCGGTCATGTATGAACCGATGGCGGACGGCACGCTGAAACTCGTGGCGGTCGAATACATCACCTCAAAGGGTCCGGCATCGCTCGACGGCCAGTTGTTCAACTTCAACAGCGCGCCCAACCGCTATGGTCTGGGCGAGTTCTACGAACTGCATGTCTGGGCCTGGAAAGGCAACCCGACCGGCACCTTCGCCGATATGAATCCGAAAGTGTCATGCGAACACGCGATGGCACCGACCCAGTAGGACCAGACGCCAGGCGGCGCCATGCCGCCTGGCGTTCTATGCCAACGGCACCTCCAACCCCACCTTCACCCGGTCCATCGCCACGAAAGTGCGAAACCTTTTGACATTGTTGTTCGCGAAGAACAGCCGCCTGGTCAGCGCTTCATAGTCGGCCATTGTCGCCACGGTGATGATAAGGATGAAGTCGGCCTCGCCGGTGACATAGTAGCATTGCTGCACCTCGGGCACTTGCGCGAAGCCGCGCTTGGCCGCGTCGATCAGTTCGGCGCGCTCGCTCTCCACCTCAACCTCGACGAAGATGGTGATCGGGTGGCCGACCTTGGCCGGGTCGACCAGCGCGACATTGGCGCGGATGACGCCTTGCTCCTCCATGCGCTTGATGCGCCGCTGCACGGCCGGCGCGGACAGGTTCACCTTCTCGCCGATCGTGCGCTGCGGCGTGGCATTGTCCTTCTGCAGGATGGCCAGGATGGCGCGGTCGAAAGCGTCGAGGTCGGACGAAAGGGACATGCGGTGCTCCAAACGAAACAAACTTGCAATTCAAACGGCAAAACAGAGCGCCTTTCTCGCCTGGCTTGCAATAAATTTCAGCGACCAAGACGGAGAAACCCATGTTCCTGCTCAACCGCCATCCCGACCATCGCCGGCCGCTGACCGAGGAAGACGCCGCGACGCTTGGGCTCGCCGGCGCCGGGGAGGCCGAGCGCTTCCTCGCCGCGCGTGAAAATCATGCCGAGACGCCGCTGCATGCCTTGCCGGCGCTGGCAGGCGAGCTCGGCATCGGCGCGTTGCATATCAAGGATGAGGGCAAGCGCCTCGGCCTCGGCAGCTTCAAGGCGCTGGGCGGCGCCTATGCGGTGATGCATCTGGTGCTGGAAGAGGCCGGCAGGCGGCTCGGCCGCGCCGTCGCGGTCGAGGAACTGAACAAGCCTGAGGCGAGGGGGATCGCCGCGCAAATGACCTTCGCTTGCGCCACCGACGGCAATCACGGCCGCTCGGTGGCGCAAGGTGCCGGCCTCGTCGGCGCGCGCTCGGTCATCTTCGTGCACTCGGGCGTCAGCAACGAACGCGTGGCGGCTATCGCCCGCTTTGGCGGCGAGATGGTCCGCGTCGCCGGCGATTACGACCAGTCGGTCAGGGAAGCCGCCCGCGTCGCCGCCGAACGCGGCTGGACCGTCGTCTCCGACACCTCATGGCCGGGCTATGAACGCATCCCGGGGCTGGTCATGCAGGGTTACACCGTGATCGTGCGCGAAGCGCTCAAGCGCTTGCCGCAACCGCCAACCCACGTCTTCCTGCAGGCCGGCGTCGGCGGTTTCGCAGCGGCCGTGGCCGGCCATCTCGCCGTCGTGCTTGGCGAGGATCGGCCGACCGTGACGGTGGTCGAGCCCGCGCGGGCGGCCTGCGTTTACGCCACCGCCAAGGCCGGACACCCGGTCACGATCGCGCACAGCCAGCCGACCGTCATGGCGATGCTCGAATGCTGCGAGCCGTCGCTGGTCGCCTGGCGGGTGTTGTCGCGCCTCGGCGATGCCTTCATGACCGTGGACGAGGAGGAAGCCGTCGCGGTGATGAACCGCCTGGCGCGGCCTTCCGGCACAGATCCGGCGATCGTCTCCGGCGAAAGCGGCGGGGCAGGGCTCGCCGGGCTGATCCGCGCCGCCGGCGACAGGAAGATACGCTCGGCGCTTGGCCTCGATGCCGGTTCACGCGTGCTGATCGTCAACTCCGAAGGCGCGACGGATCCCGGCCGCTATGCCGAGCTGGTCGGCATGGCGCCGGACGAGGTCGCAAGCGCAATGCAGCCGGCGTGAGCAACCTGACGATCAATCCAGGCCGGCTTCTGGGGCCGCATCCAGGAACCCGGCGGCAGAGACCCTGACCCGCAGGGCCGGCTCGTGCGCGTCGCCGCCGGCGGCCGATTTATCGCGGGAGGAACGCAGATTGGTGTGGCCCACACCGTGTCGCGGCGGCGAAATACCCCCAAAAATAGTCAAGTTGGCCGTATCGGGCCCCTCCGAAACGAACATTCGGCGACATCCAATCGAAACAAACTTCAATCACTTAGCCAATGAAAGCGTCCAGAATCGCGCCTTAAGCGCGCCCGCCGACAGAATTCAGTGCCTAGCAGGAAGACTAGCATGCTGCTTCTCAACCAACGCCCAGAACACAACCAGCCGTTGGTTGCCGCCGATGCCGAGTCGCTCGGCATGGCGGGAGGCGAGCGGGCCGAGCGTTACCTCAAGGCGCGCCATGACGACGCCGAAACGCCGCTGCACGCCTTGCCGGCGCTCGCCGGCGAGCTCGGCATCGCGGCGCTTCATGTCAAGGATGAGGGCCAGCGTCTTGGCCTTGGCTCCTTCAAGGCGCTGGGCGGCGCCTATGCCGTCATGCGGCTGGTGCTGGAGGAGGCCGGCAAGTGGCTGGGGCGCGACGTCGATATCGGCGAGATAAACGACGCCCGGGTGCGCCAGATCGCGTCCGGCATGATCTTCGTCTGCGCCACCGACGGCAACCATGGCCGCTCCGTGGCGCAGGGCGCCAGCCTCGTCGGCGCGCGTTCGGTGATCTTCGTCCATGCCGGCGTCAGCCGCGAGCGTGTCGCGGCCATCGCCCGCTTCGGCGCCGAGATCGTCGAGGTCGAGGGCGGCTATGACCATGCGGTGCGCGAGGTCGCGCGCGTCGGCGCCGAGCGCGGCTGGAAAATCGTCTCCAACACCTCCTGGCTCGGCTATGAGCGCGTCCCCGGCCTTGTCATGCAGGGCTATACGGTGATCGTGCGCGAGACGCTGCGGCGCATGGCCGAGCCACCCACGCATGTCTTCCTGCAAGCCGGCGTCGGCGGCTTCGCGGCGGCGATTGCCGGCCATATGGCGGTCATGCTTGGCTCCAGGCGGCCGAAGGCCGTGGTGGTGGAGCCGAAGCGCTCGGCCTGCGTCTACGCTTCGGCCGAGGCCGGACGTCCGGTGACCATCGGCCATCAGCAGCCGACCGTCATGACGATGCTCGAATGCGCCGAGCCGTCCCTCGTCGCCTGGCGCGTGCTGGCGCGCGTCGGCGATGCCTTCATGACGGTGGACGAGGAGGATGCGGTGGCGGTGATGAAGCGGCTGGCGCGGCCCTTGGGCAGCGATCCTGCGATCGTTTCGGGCGAGAGCGGCGGGGCAGGCCTCGCCGGGCTGGTCCGCGCCGCGGGCGACAGGCATATGCGCAAGGCGCTCGGCCTCGACAGGCATTCGCGCGTGCTCGTCATCAATTCCGAGGGCGCGACCGACCATGGCCGCTTTGCCGAGCTGGTCGGGATGGCGCCCGAAGAGGTCTTCCTGCAAACTGCCTGAGAGCAGTTCCGGTTCTCCGTGTTAAGAAAAGGCTTTGGGCGACCGATGGCCAGACTCGACCTCGAAGCTCTTCACCGCGAGATGACCGCGTGGCGGCGCGATCTCCACGCTCATCCTGAGTTCGGCTTCGAGGAAAAGCGCACCGCCGCTTTCGTCGCCCAGAAGTTGCGGGAGTTCGGGCTGGAGGTGGCCGAAGGCGTCGGCGGCACCGGCGTGGTCGGCACGCTGACCCGGGGCAGCGGCAATCGCGCCATCGCGCTGCGCGCCGACATGGACGCGCTGCGCATCGCCGAGCAGGGCACGCAGGCCTGGCGCTCGCAAACGCCCGGCACCATGCATGCCTGCGGCCATGACGGCCACACTTCGATGCTGCTCGGCGCGGCAAAGCTGCTCGCCGGCGAAGGCGGCTTCGACGGCACGGTGCGCTTCGTCTTCCAGCCGGCCGAGGAATGGGGCAGGGGCGCGCTGGCAATGCTGGACGACGGCCTGCTCGAGCGCTTCCCCTTCGAGGAGATTTTTGGGCTGCACAACATGCCGGGCCTGCCCGTCGGCCATTTCGAGACCCGAAGCGGTCCGGTGATGTCGGCGGAGGACAATTTCGAGATCGTGCTCAAAGGCCTAGGCGGCCACGCGGCGCGGCCGCATGCCGGTCAGGAGACGCTGGTCGCCGCTTGCGCGCTGATCGTCAACCTGCAAACCATCGTCTCGCGGCGCCTGAGCCCCGCCGATATCGGCGTCGTCTCGGTGACCGAGCTCGTCACCGACGGCACCCGCAATGCGCTGCCCGGGCTGGCGCGCATCCTGGGCGACTGCCGCAGTTTTCGGCCTGAGGTGAGCGCCGCGATCGAGAAGGAGATGCGCCGCATCGCCGAGGGTACTGCGCAGGCTTATAATGTCGCCGCTGAAGTGACTTACACACGCGAGTTCGTCCCCTTGATCAACGACGCGGCGCTGGTCGCCGAGGCACTTGCGGCAGCCCGCACGGTGCTGGCCGACGATGCCGTTGGCATCGCGGCCGACGACGCGGTTCGCATCGCGGCTGAGCCGATGACCGCGTCGGAGGATTTCGCCCGCTTCCTGACCCACGTGCCTGGTTGCTTCGTCTTCATGGGCAATGGCGGCACCGCCCCGCTGCACAACCCCGCCTACGACTTCAACGACGAAGCCCTGCTGCACGGCGCGCGCTTTCATGCGGCTGTGGTGCGGAGACGGTTGGCGGTGGCCGCGTGAGGTCGGCGGTTGACGAAGGCGGTCGAGCGCTAGTCTCCCCCCTTGTGGGGGAGATGCCCGGCAGGGCAGAGGGGGGCGCTGTCCCGCCGGCGTAACGGTGCCTGGGTTCCTCTCCCCCGCCAAAGGCGGGGGAGAGGTGTCCGCGAAGCGGACGGAGAGGGGCCTTCGTAGGGCGCTCCCCTCTCCGTCTCGGCTTCGCCGAGCCACCTCTCCCCACATTCGTGGGGCGAGGAACCTTGATCCTGAGGCGCCCCGAGGGGGAGATTGCTCGGTAACTCTTTCTTCTCTGCTTTCATGCAATGCTGCCGGGACCGGGTGGCAAGAACAAAACATGGCGGACGACAATAAACGCAACGGCAAGTTCTGGGCGCTGGCGCTTGATCGCGCTCATCTCGGCCTTTGGGACTGGAATCTGTCGACCGGCGATTGCTACTATTCACCGACCTGGTCGAAGATGCTGGGCTATGAGCCCGGCGAACTCGCCGACACGCCCGATCTCTGGCTGAAGCTTACCCATCCCGACGACCGCCAGCGCGCGCAGGAAAGCGGCGACCGGCACATTGCGGGCATTGCCGATTCCATCGAGACGGAGCTGCGCCTGCGCCACAAGGACGGCCACTGGGTCTGGGTGCTCGACCGTGGCGGCACCGTCGAGCGCGACGCCGACGGCAAGCCGCTTCGGCTGATGGGCGTGCAGACCGATATCACCCGCCAGAAAGAGGCCGAGGCGGCGCTCGAGCAGGTCAATGTCCGCTTCCGCCTCGCGCTTGCCGCCAGCGGCACCGGCATCTGGCACCACGATATCGGCACCAGGAAAAGCTTCTGGGACGCGCGCACCCGCGAGATATTCGGCCTCGTCGCCGACAGGGACGAGGTGTCGGCCGAGCTGTGGCACACCTATCTTCACCCGGACGATAAGGAAGCCACCGAACGCGCCCATCAGATCGCGCCGGGCTCCAACGACGTCGTGGCCTCGCAATACCGCATCATCCGGCGTGACGGCCAGGTCCGTCATCTCGAGACGCTGGTGCGCTTCATCGCCGATGTCGGCTCGGCCGGCCAGGTGCTTGGCACCGTGCGCGACATCACCGAGGAGAAGATGCGCGCCGAGGGACTCGCCTTCGCCGCGCGTCACGACGCCCTGACCGGGCTGCTCAACCGCGCGGCCTTCGACCGGCTGCTCGCCGAGAACATCGCCATGGCCGAGCGCCTGCCGCTGGCGGTGTTTTATGTCGATCTCGACTACTTCAAGGCGCTCAACGACTATGCCGGTCATGCCGCGGGCGACCTGGCGCTGAAGAGCGTCGCGGCGGGCATCCTCGCCAGCCTGCCCGCGTCGGCGCATGCGGCGCGCCTCGGCGGCGACGAATTCGCGCTGATGGTGCCGAACTGCAATGACGCTTGTGCCGAGCGGATCGCCCGCGCCGTGCTCGCCGCGGTGCGCGATGCCGATCTCGGCTCGGCGGTCACCTCGCGCAGGCTTGCCGCCAGCATCGGCATCGCCTTCGTGCGCGACCGCAACATGAGCGTGGCCGATGCGCTCGCCTGCGCCGACGACGCCTGCTACGCCGCCAAGGCCGGCGGCCGCGGCCGCTTCGCCGTGTTCTCGCCCGACACGACGTCGGGCGCCGGCGGGCTCAACGCCGCGCGGCTGGCGGCCGACCTTGTCGACGCGATGGAGGATGGCCGGCTGAAGCTTTACGGCCAGGAGATCCACCGGCTCGGCCTGCCATGGGAGGACAGCCGCCATGTCGAGGTGCTGGCCAGGCTCGAGGCCCGCACCGGCGCGATGATCCCGCCCGGCGATTTCATGCCGGTCGCCGAACGCTTCGGCCTTGCCGCGCGGCTCGACCGCTGGATCATCCGCACCGCGCTGACGCGCCACGGCCAGGCGATGCGCGCGGGCGCCATCGCGCTCGACTTCAACCTGTCGGCGCAGACGCTTTCCGACCCGCAGCTCTGGGATTTCGTCGACGAGGCCATCGCCGCGAGCGGCGCGCCGCCGTCGGCCGTCGGCTTCGAGATCACCGAGACCGCCGCCGTCACCAATTTCGACGCGGCGGCCGAGTTCGTGCGCAAGGCGAGGCTCCGCCATTGCCGGGTCAGCCTCGACGATTTCGGCGCAGGCATGAGTTCGTTCGAATATCTCAGGCGCTTCCCCATCGACGCCATCAAGATCGACGGCTCCTTCGTCGAGCACATCGCCGACAGCCGCTTCGACCGCGAGATCGTTTCGGCGATCGCCGGCATCGCCCGCTCGATGGGCGCCGCCGTGGTGGCCGAGAAGGTCGAGGAGAAAAACGCGCTGGAGATCCTCATGGGCATGGGCGTCGCCTATGGGCAGGGCTATTTCCTGCACCGGCCCGAGCCGCTGGAGGCGATCGTGGCAAGAGCCGCCAGCGGCACGATGTCACCGGAACGGCCGCATGCCAGGTTAGGCGTAAAATAAGCGGTTGCTAAAATTGCAATCACTCACTTAAGGGCGCCGTAATCCGCTACGATGATGATCCGAGGTCACAAAACGAATCGGAGCGCCTGGATGAAAACCCTTCCCTTGCTTGCGGCAACCGCAATCGGTCTGCTCGGCATCCTCGCCACCCAGCCATCCCATGCGGGCTCGGATAATGGCGGCGGGGTGACGGCGGCGTCGACGGCCGACGATGATGAGGAGCAGGTCAACACATCCAGTGTCGGCGACGACCAACAGGCCTCCGAGAATGACGAGGCCGGCGGGGACAGCGCCGCCTCCGGCTCGCATGAAGGCGACCAGGAAGCCGATGATCAGGGCGACGATCACGAGGGCGACCACGAAGGTGGGGACGGCGGCAGCCATGATGGGGGCGGCGACAGCGGCGGCCATGACGGCGGCGGCGACAGCGGCGGGCATGATGGCGGCGGCGGTGGCAGCGGCGGCGGTGGCGGCGACGACTGAATCACCGAGGCTCAGGGCGGCAATCCCGGATGGACAAGACCGGCAGGCAGGGGTAGCCCCTGCCTGCCGGCGTGGTTTAAGGCAAGTTCGGAAGGGTTCGGCCCAGAGACCTGGCCTTGGCCCTCAGCGATTGAGCCGGAACAAAGAGATGGCGCCAG
The DNA here is from genome assembly GCF_003289965.1 of Mesorhizobium atlanticum. GTDB lineage: Bacteria > Pseudomonadota > Alphaproteobacteria > Rhizobiales > Rhizobiaceae > Mesorhizobium > Mesorhizobium atlanticum. The sequence continues at coordinate 133,597 of NZ_QMBQ01000010.1, read as the reverse complement.
TCATCGTTAAAAGGCGAACCATCATTCTATCGAACTTTTAGGACAGTCGGGCTACTGCCAGGGAAACGCTCTGTTCGGGACATGACGTCTTGGCTCGACTGTCCGGCGTCCGGTCCATGACGGACAGGCGCGCGCGAGACCCGGCAATGTCTTCGACGTTCAACACCACGCTTGTGATCCTGCAGCCGCTGCGCCTGCCTCCGACGGCGAGGCCGGCCGCGAGCATCGACAGCGCTTCCGGTCCGGCGGCTTTGCCGCTCACCCAGGCGGAGCCCGTCGTCGCCAAGTTCAGCCTCGACAGCCTCAACATCACGGCGACGAAGGTCCGGCTGATGCAGCGCGCCGGCAAGGAATTCGCCGTTGATCAGACAGACTACGATTCCGTGTCTTCCTACGGCTCGGCGATCAAGAACGCCGTCGAGGCGCTGAAACGGCAATCGCCGTCGGCGGTCCCCAGGATCGAAAGGCAGCTTGGCCTCGACCAGCTTGGCGTTTCGCTGGATACGCTCGTCAACGCGATCGTCCGTCCGCAAGGCGGCGACAACGACAGGCTGGATACCGCGTTGAAGCAGCACGCGGGCGGGGAGGGCGACCAGCCGGACGAGCTTGGACTCTACAGCCCCTGAGGCCGGTTATCCTATCAGCCATCTCAGGACGCCCGCCGAGGCCACCCCGATCACCACTGTCGGCAGCATCGACAGCCTTGTCGCGGCAAGCAGGGTGATGGCCAAAGCCGCAAGGTCGGCCGGGTTCCTCGAGACGAAGTCGGGCGCGATCACCGAGATCAGCACGCAGCCGGGCGCGGCTTCCATCACCGCCGTGGCGCGTGGGCTGAGCGCGCGGTTCTTGAGCACAACATAGCCGCCGATACGGGTAAGATACGTCACGCCGGCCATCGCCAGGATGGCAAGCACGGTCAGCGGATCGATCATGTCTCGCCTGCCAGGAACCACGCGGCCGCCAGGCCGGACACCGCGCCGGCCGCGACATACCAGGCGCCGGGGACGAGGAGATAGGCGAGCGCCGCCACCACGAGGCTGGCCAGCCAGGGCCGCGCCGCGGCAAAGCCTTTCCACATGCCCCGCAGCAGCACCAGGAAGACGGCCGGGAAAGCCATGGCGAAACCATATTTCTCGACGTCGCCGAGCACCGGGCCGAGCGCCGCGCCGCAGGCCGTGAACGCCACCCAGGCGAGGTAGACGGACAAGCCCGCGGCCAGATAGAACGGCAGGCTGAAGGCCGGCCGCATGCCGGCGGCGGCGCGCCGCTGCGCGTCCGCCAGGCCCACCGCCCAGCTTTCGTCGCACATCAGGAACAGCGCCGGAAAAACCTGGCGCTTCGGCAGGTGCCTGATGAAAGGCGCAAGGGCCGCGCCCATCAGGAAATGCCGGCTGTTGACCAAAAGCGTGATGGCGGCGATCAGCAGGACATGCGGCGGCGAGGTCCAGAGCTGGATCGCGGCGAATTCCGAGCCGCCGGCGAAATTGAGCCCGGTCATCAGCGGCACCTCGGCGACGGAAAGGCCCTTCTGCGCGGCTTGCGCGCCAAGGACCAGCGCATAGGGGATGATGCCGAGCAGCACCGGCGTCGAGGCGGCAAGCCCGCGCCGGAACTCGGCGCCGCGCCCGCCGGTGGCCCGGCCCTCGGCGAGGGGGATCTCTGAAACGCTCATGGCTCTGACTGCGGCCGGCCTCGCGGCCGCCGTTCTCCTGCTCAGTTGTCTGTCATCGGTGCGCGCACCATAGCCGAAACGCGCGGCAATCGGGTTGCGAAAATGCGCCATTTCTGCCAAGATTTGGCATTGGATAGCGCATTCAGGCAAGCGATTGGAATCTGGAACCATGAAGCTCGACGAGATCGACAGGCGCATCCTGCGCGCCCTGCAGCGCGACGGGCGCATGGCCAACAACGATCTGGCGAAAGAGGTCGGCCTGTCGCCGTCGCCCTGCCTGCGCCGCGTGAAGCTGCTCGAGGAGGCGGGCGTGATCGACCGCTATGTCGCGGTGCTCAACCCGGCCAAGATCGGCCGCGGCCAGACCTTCTTCACCCGCATCTGGCTGAAGCAGCAGGACGAGGACACGATCGAGCATTTCGCCGCCGAGGTGGCGAAATTCCCCGAGGTGATGGAATGCTATCTGATGCTGGGCGATTGCGACGCGATGGTGCGGATCGTGGCGGCCGGCATCGACGACTACCGCCGCTTCCAGTCGGAGCATCTGAGCCGCATCAAGGGCGTGCAGAACGTCAAGACGGACGTGCCCAGCCAGACGATCAAGCAGACCTCGGAGATGCCGTTGTAGGGCTTTCCCTTCGCCCCTTGTGGGAGAAGGTGGCCGCGAAGCGGCCGGATGAGGGGTGCTCCAGGGAATGCCAACGTCTCACTCCGCTGGAACACCCCTCATCCGTCTCGGCGCTGCGCGCCGATCCACCTTCTTCCACAAGGGGAGAAGGAAAGTCCTCAGTGATGCGCGTGGCGCTCCGCATTCCGCTTGCGCGTCGCGGCAGCCTTCTTCGCCGAAGCCGATCTGTCCGCCGCGGAGCGCTCGCCGGAGGCCTTGCCGCCCATCCTGCCGCCCTTGTGCGCGGCCGGATTGCCGGTGTGCTTGCCGCGCCCCGATCCGCCTTCCTTCTTGCCGCCGCCGTCGTCCCTGTTGACGGTCGCCCAGGCGCGCCGCTCGGCTTCTTTCTCCGAGACGCCGCGCTTCTCGTAGCCTTCGGCGATATGGTCGGCCTTGCGTTCCTGCTTGTCGGTGTATTTCGATTTGTCGCCACGTGGCATCGTCTTGCTCCTTGTTGCGCTGAATGGAATCGGGAAGGGATTCAATCGCCCTTCTTCTTGGCGACGTCGCCAAGGTCGGACCGCTCCGGGTCCTTGTTGTTCTCGCCGGCCGCATCGCGGTTCTCGTCGGGATCGTCCTTCGGCGGCAGGTAGCCGCGCGGCTTGTTGGCCTTCGGACCTTCCCATCGCGGCCATTGATCGGAGGTGCCGGGACGTCCCGGACGTGGTGCGTTGCTCATGTCTTCCTCGCTTGCGATTTTGAGAGAGCGCTCAGCCCTCCGCCTTCATGGTTCGTGCGATCTCGAGCAGCTTGGCGCGGTCGTGTCCGTGCTCGCGGATCAGCTCGCGCGCCTGCTTCGGCGAGAGGTCTGTGTTCTCCGCCAGGAAACGCACGTCGGGATCGTCGCCGCCCTTGACCGGCAGCTTGCCGGAGGAGGGAGCTTGTGCAGCGCCGGGGCGATGCGGGATGTTGTCCTTTGCCTGGGTCACGCAGGTCTCCTTTGATATCCGCTGATCAGTCCGCCGTCTGCGACTGCTTGCGGCGTGCTTCCTTCTTGCGGCGCAGCACCTCGTCGGTCCCGACAATGTCCTTGGAGCCGCCGGTGATCGCCGTGGAAACCACGGCCGGCGGATCGCTGGCCGGAAAGGAGTCCTCGAGGCCCGACTGCAACTGCTCTTCGAGCGTGTCCGGGTCCTCCGAGCGGCCTTCCGTGCGGCGACCGTCGATCTCCTCCAGATCCTGCTTGGCGTCGGGATGCTCACGCGCGTTGCGCAGCGTCGAGACGACGAGTTCGACCGCGAACTCCTTCATGGCCTCGGCATCCGGAGCCGTCACGTCGGTCTCCTCGACCAGACGCACCAGCGACTGTTCGATCCTGTCCAATTCGCGCACGCCCTGGCAGCGCGCCAGCTTTTGCGCCAGGGCATTGATCAGCAGCGGACCGAAGGTCGAATAGGCCTGCATGCGGGTCTCATCGACGCGTTCGGGATGAAGTGTATGCAAGGACATTGTTGCCTCCGTTGAACATCCTGCGGCGACGGCTGCCTGTTTGCGGCGGCCGGTCCTGAGGTCAACTGGAGGGCGGGGAAGATGTTCCATCCAGGCATTGATCTCGCGGGGCAAATGAAACGGCGTCCGCGACCGCGGACGCCGTTTTGAACTCAGCGCTGGCCGCCCTTCCGGCCTGCTTCCGAGGCGCGCTGACGGTCTTCGGCGAAGTTGCCGCTGCCGCCCCTGTGCTGGCCCGCGCTGCGCTGACCCATGTTGCGGTCCTCGGCCTGCTGCTGTCCGCCGCCGCGATGCTGATCCTCGCGGTTCTTGTGGCTCTGCTGGCCGGCCTTGACGTGCTGTTCGTGGGTTCCGCCTTGATTGGGCATATCCAATTCTCCGTTGGTCGGATTTTTCGTCAGGGGTGAAATCAAGGACGCGTTCGACATCCTTGAGTTAGGGGAACCAGTGCCGGCAACCCATGTTCCGGTCGAAATATTTCGTGACTCCGCCCGACTGAAGTCTGATCCGCAGAGCGCATTGGGCTGGCTTGTGCAACCAATGTGCTTTTTGCGAATTGGTGAGCGGCCGACGAGAAAAGCCCCCTCCATCGGCGGCCGTACTGGTGCCCGTCGATCGCTCCCCGCGCAGTTCGGCGGGGGCGCAATTCGGCGGGCACCAATATCCACCAACAAGAAGGCCGCGAAGCCGGCCTCGGAGCGAGACGACGTTTTGACCTATATCTCTGCAAAGCCCGCCAGGCAGACTGTCGAAACCCTGCCTGCCAACGACAACAACCAAGCCGCCCTTGCCGATCTTTCGTTTCTCGATGCCATCAACAACGAGGACGAGGTCGCCGACCTTGCCAGGCGCGCGGAGCGTCTGGGCCATGTGACGCTCATCATCATGGCAATCGGCCTGGCGGCTGCGCCGTTGCTTTACCTGATGCTTGCGTGAGCCGTACCGTCAGGTGCCTGGCTGGCCCGCGCCAACTCCCGCAAGGCGGGTCGCTATCTTCCGGAGAAGAATGCGTCGAGCGTGGCTGCCGTTTCGATCGGCGACTCCTCTGGAAAGAAATGACCGCCGGGCAAGGCGCCGCCGCTGACGTCGTCCGCCCAGTTCCGCCAGTGCGCCTCCGGGCCGCCTTCCTCGACGTACCATTCGGCCAGCGCCCCATGCTCGCTCCATAGCGCCAGCAGCGGGCAGGCGATGCGCCGGCCGGTCTTCCTGTCGGCATGGTCATGGTCGCGGTCGAGGGACGCCGCCGCGCGATATTCTTCGCAAATGGCATGGATGTGCGCCGGGTCGCGCAGCGCGTCGATATAGAGTTGCCGCACCCCGGGCGGGAACGCGTCGGGCGACGATCCCCAACCCGAAAGCGCATTGTCGACGATGGCATCGGCGGCGGCCGCAAGCATCGTCTCCGGCAGCGGCTCGGGTTGCGCCAGCAACGACCACGGCCAGTAGCCGAGGGCCAGTCTTGCGTCGGCGCGGTCCCACGCATCGGCGGTGGGAATGATGTCGAGCACGGCGAGCTTCTCGACGCGGTCCGGATGATCGAGCGCCAGCCGGTAGGCGACGCGCCCGCCGCGATCGTGACCGGCGACCATGAAGCGCCTGAAACCCAACGTCTCCATCAGCACCACCATGTCGGCGGCCATGGCGCGCTTGGCATAGGGTGCATGATTGGCGGCCGATGGCGGGCAAGAGCTTCGCCCATAGCCACGCAGATCGGCGCAGACGACAGTGAAATCCCGCGCCAGGCTTGGCGCCACCTCGCGCCACATCGCATGCGTCTGCGGAAAGCCGTGCAGCAGGAGCAGGCCGGGGCCGGCGCCGGCGCGGCGAGCGAAGATCCTGGCCTTACCGGTGTCGATCTCACGGCTGTCGAAACCGTCGAACATTGCTTTGCCTCCGGTATCTGGACCGGCGCCGGCTGCCTCAGGTCCAGGCCGAATCGAGCGTCAGCGACGCTTCGAAAATCTGGTCGCGCTTTTCGTCCAGCACTTTCACGGTGATGGTCAGATGCTCGCCGACCGGCATCTCGTCGCGAGCGACGTCATGCAGGATCCGCAGCGCCTCCATGCCGGCGCGCTCACGGCTGGGGAAGAGCTGTCCTTCGCTATCCCTCTGGCAGTGCTCGCTGTTGCAAAGGTCGAAATAGAAGCGTTGCATCGGGCTCGTCGATCCCCAATCTCGACGTTCAATTCGCGGACGCGGTCATGGTTCCAAACATCTGATCCGGAGGCAGAATCGGCCGTGCGCCGGCCTTGTGCGCGGGATCGCTCGCAACCAGCATCGGCCCCTCAGCGTTAGCAGTGGCGAACAGAGGACGGCGGATGCTGGAATCGCTTTATCTCAATCTCGGCCAGCACGACGCCCTGTCGGAGGAAGAGAAGGCGCTGCTCGCCGGCGCCATGTCGCTGGAAAGATATGTCGCTGCCGGCGAAGACCTCGTGACGGAAGGAACGCGCCCGACCTACAGCACGCTCATCGTCGATGGGCTCGCGGCCCGCTACAAGGTTCTGGAGGATGGCGGGCGCCAGTTCACCTCGCTGCAGGTCGCGGGCGATTTCGTCGACCTTCATGCCTTCCTGCTGAAGACGATGGATCACGGCATCATCGCGTTGTCGCCCTGCCATGTGCTGGCCGCCGAGCATAGCAAGCTGAAGACGATCACCGAACGGGCGCCGCATCTCACCCGGCTCCTGTGGCTGAACACGCTGGTCGACGGCGCCATCCATCGCGAATGGATCGTGGCCATGGGCCGGCGTTCCAGGCTCTCCCATCTCGCGCATCTGATCTGCGAGCTGTTCGTCAGGCTGCAGGTGGTGAACAAGACGCGCGAGATGAGCTTCCATCTGCCGCTGTCGCAAGCCGAGCTCGCCGACGTTCTGGGCCTGTCCGTCGTCCATATGAACCGCGTCATCGGCACGCTGCGCCGCATGAACGTGATCAACTGGACGAGCCATATGATCACGATCCTCGACTGGCAGCGGCTGGTCGCGATCGCCGAGTTCGATCCGACCTATCTCAGCATGGTGCACGAGCCTAGATAGACCGGCAGGACGGGGCGGCCTTCCAGAGCAATTTCAGGAAAAGTGTGAACGGTTAGGCTCGGCGACTTCGCCGTAGCCTTCCGCCTGGAAATTGCGACAAAACAAAGAGATAGAGCGGTTCGCCGTTTCCGTGAAACGGTGAAACGCTCTAGCCTGGCGGAACCTTGGAGCGCGACCACAGCTCGTCCAGCATGGTGAGCGCGGCGCTAGGCGCGGCCGACTTCAGCATTCCCTGCTGCGCGGCGGCCTTCTTGAAGGCGGCGAAGGCGACCGCCGGCCGGCAGGTGCCGGCGATCGCGTCGTCCACCAGCCGGGCCGCTTCGAGATAGGCCGGCGCTTCCTTGTTCTTCCATGTGCCGGCGAGCGCCTTCTTGGCCTCGGCCACCGTGGTGACCACCATCGTGCCGCCGCTGATGAAGCGGATGGTGAGGGGGAGGAAACGGCTCATCGGGTCCTCACCATCCGAGCCATTCGCGCGTGCGCCAGGCAAGGCCGACAAAGGGCGCCAGAGTGATCACGGCGGCGGCAAGGACGAGAACGGGGCTGTTGATAGGCAAGGTTTTCATGATGCACCACAAGATTGGGGATGGGCCTAAACGATGAGGTCGCCGGTCGGTTGCATCCGGCCGGCCAATCAGCACGACAAGCCTCGGGTTACATGTTGCTCGCGGGCCGGATCGGCGGCGCCGGCCGGTGCGGCGGCCGCGGGCGCGGCCTGAGCGGCACGTCGGCGAGCGAAGCGCGGATCACCCTCACCGGGATTGGCGGCGCGGCGGGGCGCCGGCGCGACAAAGCGGCCGACAGGCTGCCGATGAAAATTCGAACGTCCATTGGGACTCCTCCTCGAGAGTCCCCCCAATGACGAAGGGTTAGCACCCCGGACCGGTCAGCCGCATTTAACTTTGATGTATGCCGGCATCTCGGCAGTCGACGAACCGGGGCCAACCTTTTCTGGTGACAAGCGTTGTCCCCTGAAAGGAGACCATCATGCCGATCAGCAGCCGAACGAAATCAGATGCAGCCCGGAAATCGGTGACTGGCGAGAAACCAGACACCGCCAAGGCCGCGCGCAGGCAGCGCAGCGTCCAGCGCCAGGTCGATGCCACCGATCGCGGCAAGCCGAAGCCGAAAGCCTCCGGCGCGATGCAGGCCGGCGCGCGCCGCTATCCCACGCCGCCTTTCCCGAAGCAGCATCACCCCAAGCCCGGCGAGGAATGGGCGATCGAGCCGGCGCCGCTCTATGACGCGCCGTTCTGGCAAGGGTCCGGCAAGCTCAAGGACAAGGTCGCGCTCATCACCGGCGGCGACTCCGGCATCGGCCGCGCGGTCGCCGTGCTGTTCGCGCGCGAAGGCGCCGATGTCGCCATCGTCTATCTCAGCGAGGACCGCGACGCCAAGGCGACGAAGCAGGCGGTCGAGGCCGAGGGCAGGCGCTGCGTCACGCTGCGCGGCGACGTGGCCAAACGCGCCTTCTGCCGCAAGGCGGTGGCCGAGACGGTCAAGGCCTTCGGCAGGCTCGACGTGCTCGTCAACAACGCGGCCTTCCAGGTCCACTCAGCCGACTTCGCCGATCTCACCGAAAAGCATTTCGACACCACGCTGAAGACCAATCTCTACGGCTATTTCCACATGGCGCAGGAAGCCGTGCCGCACATGAAACCCGGCTCGGCGATCATCAACACCGGTTCCGTCACCGGCATCGAAGGCTCAAAGGAACTGGTTGATTACTCGATGACCAAGGGCGGCATCCACGCTTTCACGCGCGCGCTCTCCGGCAACCTCATCGCGAAGGGCATCCGCGTCAATGCGGTGGCGCCCGGTCCGGTCTGGACGCCGCTCAATCCGTCGGAAAAGCAGGCGGGGGACGTTTCGCAGTTCGGCGCCAAGACGCCGATGAAGCGGCCCGCCCAGCCGGAGGAGATCGCGCCGGCCTATGTGTTCCTGGCCTCGCCGCAATGCTCCAGCTACATCACCGGCGAGATCCTGCCGATCATCGGGGGCTACTGACCATCAGGAGGATCCCATGAAGAAAGCACTTCTCATAGTGGCCTTCGCTCTGATCCCCGCCATGCCGGCGGCGGCGCAGACCGCCGCCCAACCGAAGGGTCAGCCGACGCAGAACTGCCAGGCCCAGACCGACGCCAACGGCCAGCAGCAGAAACAGAAGCAACAGGCCGATACCGACGAACTGTCAAAACAGCTCAGCAATTGCGGCGGCGTGCTGAAGCCGCCGCCGACCGGTGACGACAACGCGACGCCCCCGCCGCCGACCGGCAGCGAAATGCCGATTATCAAGCCGGGCGAGGTGCCGCCGCAGACGAGCAAATGAGGTCCCGCTCCTTTGAGCAATACGGATCAGTGTTTGCGCTTTTCGCTTCCGGCCGGCTTGAGGACCGGCGAGGCGTGCGCCTCGCGGATCATCCGCAGGGCTTCGTCGCGGGTGAGGCCGCATTTGCGGGCAAAATAAGCCGCCTCATGGATTTCGGCGGGGGACGCCTCCGCGATGCCCGAACTGGCCTGTCTGTCCTTCTTCTTGGCCATCGGTTCACCGTGCCATGAATCACTTAGTCAGCTAAGTATATACCCGTTCGTTGCTGTTTCAATTGCGCTGCATCGCGATGGGATGAGGTTTCGTGCCCAGGGTCGCGAGGTCAGGACGTCGAGAGCTTCGCCAGAACCTCCAGGAGGTTCCGCTCCGATGTCGGTTTGCCCACATTGGGCACCCCCGCCAGCACGGCCCCGCCGACGAGTTCCGGCTTGTCATAAGCGCTCGCCACCGCGAAAGGCACACCACGGCTGCGCAAGGCCTCGGCTACGAGCGTGACGAGTTGGTCGCCTAAATTCACGTCGAGCAGGGCGACCGTCGGCCGTTCGTCTTCCAGCAGGCGGAGCGCGTTTGCGACTCCGGCGACTGGGCCCAGTACCCGCCATCCCTGGCGCTCGAGCATGACCTTAAGATCCATCGCGATGACGAATTCATCCTCGACGATCAAGATGGTCTTTTGCACCGGCCATCAATCTGGGCGAGCGGCCCTTTCGAGTGGGACGACTATCTCGGCTTCGAAACCTTCGGTTCGGTATTTCTGTTCCACCTGGCCACCGAGATTGTAGGCGATGGCGAATTTAATGAGTTGGGTTCCGTACCCTGTCGAGGCAGGCTTGCGTACCGGCGGGCCGCCGCTCTCGCGCCATGACAGTCGCAGCAATGGATGATCGCCTTGCTCGACCTCCCATCGTATTCGGACCGTCCCCGCCGGGGCTGACAAAGCGCCATACTTGATGGCATTGGTCGCCAGTTCGTGCAGCAGAAGACTGAGCGACATGATCTCCTTCGAGGCCAATGCCACCGGCGGCCCGGGCTCGACGATGATCGTCTCCGGAGTGGTTTGGAAGGGCTTTGTCGCTCGCGCCACCAAAGCTTCGAGGCTGTCTTCACCATGATCGCTGAATGCCAGATCATTTGCGTCCGCAACGGCGTGCAGCCGGCCGAGGAACACCTTGCGATATTCCTCTCCCGAAATGCCTTCCGCCTTCGTCTGGTTGGCCAGCGCCCGCACCAGCCCAAGCACGTTCTTGAGCCGGTGCCGGAGTTCGCCAAACACCGCTTCGAATTCCGCTTCCTTCCGGCTTCTCTCCGTAATGTCCACGATCGACAGCAACATGAGGTGGCTGACATTGTCCGGATTGAACACGGTGCGCGCTGTGAGAAGCATGATTTTCTTCCCGATTTGCGGGAAATCATGCGTCACTCTGTAGTCCATCACTGCCGAGCTTTTCGGGATCACCTCTCCCAGAAGATGACGCAGCTCGGGGATATCCCATTGACCGTTGCCCAGCTCGTACAGGTGCTGTCCTATGGTGTCGTAACGGTCCACCGCGAATGTTCTGAAGAAGGCGCGGTTTGCGCTTTGCACGGTCAGGGCGGAGTCCAGCACCAGCATGGGATCGGGAACAGTGTCGACAATGCCTTGGGCCTGCACGTGACCTGTCCGAAGAATCCGGTAGAGGTCCTCCAAATCCATTGCCAAGATACCCGTTAGCCCGACAGCTGTAAGCTAGCCGCCGATCATACAACTGCGCCTCCCCAAAGCGAAGATCGCGCGGCACGGTTTTATGGCATCGGCGCTGGGCTCCGCATTCCTCCAGCTTCCGGCCCTCGGGGTGTTCGCGGAACCATAGGGCCGGCACCGGGTTGTGATTGGCGGGCCGTGTCAGCCGGACCTGGTGGCAAAGAGAACAGGGCTGGTTTCTCCGGCTTCCCGCCCTGGCCAACGAAAAGGCAGCGGAGTTCTTGTCCCACCCGGCCCGCTTCGCATCGGGCTTGGGCAGCAAATGGCAGATAAGACGCAATCCGACAGAGCCGACACCGAACCGCGCCCGGTCCGTGTCCGAAACAGGTGAGGGGGCGATGCCGCGCTGGGTCGACGAAGGCTGGATACTGCTGAAGGAAAGCGTCACCGGCTACATCAAAGACAATGCACTGAGCCATGGCGCGGCGATGGCCTTCTACGCCACCACGTCGCTGGCGCCGATCCTGTTGATCGTCGTCGCGATCGCCGGTTTCGTCATCGGCAACGATGCGGCCCAGCTCGCGCTGTCGGCCGAGATATCGGGCGTGATGGGTCCACAGAGCGCCGATCTGCTGAAGGCCACGATTGAGACCGCTTCGCATGGCTGGTCGAGCACGCTTGCCACGCTGATCGGGCTGGTCACGCTTTTCATCACCGCGTCGGGTGTCTTCGGCGAGATGCAGCAGTCGCTCAACGAAATCTGGAAGGTCAGGCCCGGCGGCGTGTCGCTGCCGCGCCTGATGCGGGCGAGGGCGGCCAGCCTCGGCCTCGTGGCGGCGCTCGGCTTCCTGCTCCTGGTCTCGCTGGCGGCCAGCGCTGCGATCGCCGCCTTCGGCGAGATCATCAACCGGAGCCTGCCGTTCGGAGAACTGATCGTCAGCGCGATCAACACCATCGTCTCCTTCGTGCTGATCGCGCTGCTCTTCGCCGCCATCTACAAGGTCCTGCCGGACCGCAGGCTCAAATGGCGCGATGTCGGCGTCGGCGCGCTGGTCACCGCGCTGCTCTTCACCATCGGCAAGTCGCTGATCGGCTGGTATATCGGCACCAGCGCCATCGCCACCTCCTATGGCGCGGCCGGAGCGCTGATGGTGGTGCTGGTATGGGTCTACTATTCGGCGCAGATCTTCCTCTTCGGCGCCGAGATCACGCGCGCCTATTCGGTGCGCCGTGGCAGCCGGCGGGATCTCGCGCCAGTGGTGGCCGCCGATCCGCCGACGGCCGCCGCCGCCCCGCCGCCGGCGCGCGGCGCCTCCGGCATCGAAGTCGCCGTGTGGATCGTCATCTCCGCCCTGATCACCGCGTTGATGTCGAAAACCGGCACCAGGCAATAAGCCGAACCGCCGCGATGGAAGTGCGTAAGATCAAGGAGATAGCGCGTTTCGCCCAGGGACCGGTGAAACGCACCCGGCCTCATTGGACGCGAGCTTACCGCTCCTCCTGGCGCTTCTCGATCTGGTAGGACAGCCAGCGGCAGAACATGCCGGCGATCGAGGCCGCGGCGCCGCCGAGCAGACAGGCAACCAGCAACGGACTTTGCGACGCGCTCGACCAGCTTACGATGGCAAGCAAAATCACGCTGACCGTCGAGATCAGATAGCCTATGCCCTTCAGCAGGTGGAGCGACGCTTTTGTCATCGCAAGGGTTTCCGCTTACGGCAACTCCCGGCGGGCGCTGAAGTTCCATGGGTCGATGGCGGGTCGGGAAGACAGGCCCTGCGGCTTGCCTTCCCGTATGGCGTGGCAACTTGCTCGAAGCTCAGGCTGCCTCCGCCGCGACATTGACCGCGGATTCGGCGAGCTTGGTGAGCGCGACGTCCGTTTCCTTCTCTTCGTTCAGCGTCTTGTCCAGCAAGGTGACGGCCTCGGTCAGGCCGAGTTCCTGCGCCCAGGTCCTGAGCGTGCCGTAGCGCGAAATCTCATAGTGCTCGACGGCCTGCGCCGCGGCCAGCAGGCCTGCGTCGAGCGAGGGCGAGCCCTTGTACTCGTCCATGATCTCGGCGCCTTCCTCGGTAATGCCCATGATCGCCTGGCAGGTCTTGCCCGCCGGCTTCTTGTCGATCACCTCGAACACTTCCTCGAGCCGCGCGACATGTTCTTCGGTCTGGTCGCGGTGCTTTTCGAAGGCGGCCCTCAGCGCATCGTCCTGCGCCGCCTTGGCCATCTTGGGCAGCGTTGCCAGGATCTTCTTCTCGGCGAAATAGATGTCCTTCAGCGTGTCGTGAAACAGTTCGTTGAGGCCCTTGTTCGAGGCCGCTTTCGTTGTCGGCATTTCCGCATCTCCTGAGTGGGGTGGATAACCAACCCAACACAGTTTTTTCGAACTTGTTCCAAACTGAATTTTTCGGCGAATGCGACCGGAAACCTCATTTGTTGTTGACCGCCGCCCGAAGAAATCGAGAGCCGATCGAAGGAGGCAGGCCGACGGTCCTCGGGCGGCAATTCGCACGGCTGCATTTCTTTGATTCCGTCTGGAACTTTTTGCCAGGACACGCGCTGTTGAAAAGCAGTTGTTTGCAACGAAGGCAGGGAGCAGGAAAATGAATACCAAGATCCTTTGCATGAGCGCGATCGCGCTTTCGCTCGCCACCGGCGCGGCGATGGCCAGCAGCGCCAAAGGAACGTCGGCCTTGGACGACCCGCAAAAGATGGCGCCTTTCTTCACCGATGCGGGGATGAAGACGATGAAATCCGGCGATGAGTTCAAGAAGGCATGGCTGGCCATGAACGAGGAAGACCGCACCTCTATCAAGAAGGATTGCGGCGACGAGGCCATCGCCAAGCAGCATGACAATTTCTGCAAGATGACCAAGGAGCTCGGCGGCGCGAACTGACGCCGATCGATGAACAAGGAACGGCGGCTCTTTCGGCCGCCGTTTTGTTGTTGGGCCGCCGGGACGGCGATGCCGCCTTCATCCACATTTGTTTAATGGGCGCCGATTCGAGCCCGCTAGACCCAGAAATCCAGGATTTCATCCACCGGAGCGACCTCCACGTGGTGCGAGTATCTCTTGGTGAACAGTCTCACGATGGCGTCATAGGCTTCGTCGGATGTGCTGCAGATCGCGTCTTCGGCCAGTATCGTGCGAAAGCCGAAGTCGATCGCGCCGAGCAGCGTCGCCAGGACGCACATATCGGCCTCGCCGCCACTGACGATTATGGTGTCGGCGCCTTCGGTTGCGAGGGTGCGACCCAGCGTGCCGTCGAACCAGGGCGAGTAGACGGGCTTGTCGAATTGCCGGGCCGGCGGGACGAAGCTCTTCAGCTCCGGCGCCAGTTCGATAATGTCCGCGCCAGCGTTCTGAAGCGTCATATCGGCCCAGTGTTCGTAGTAGCTGCGCCACTGGCCCTGACCGTCTCCCGGGCGCATCGCTGGAATGAAGCGCGTGAATATGGTTCGCTCCGGCCTTTTCTGCGTGAGCCTGATGATCATGGGCAGGGTCTGCGGGAACCATTCGACCGCCCATGGGCCGGGGGGCATGAACATGCGCTGCATGTCGACACAGATATGCACGGCGTTGGCGGGGATTGGGCGGGAGACAGGCATCGGCGCCCGTTCAGCGGGCGCGTTTTCGCCTGAAGGACTTCATCCCCTTCGTCAGGGATGCCTTGGCTTCGGCGGCGCTCTGCCAGCCTTTCAGTTTGATTTTCTTGCCGGTGCCCAGCACCGAAGAAAGGAAGAACTGCTCGATTTCCCGGCGAAGGTCCTCGGGCACATCGGCGGAGACCACCGGTTGATCCGGCGCGTCTTCCTTGTGAGGGCAGAAGATATACCTGTCGTTGCGGACCTTCGAGCCGTCGGGATCGCGCTGCTTTATCCTGAGCGCGCCCAGCAGGTCGCATTTTATGACGACGCCCGGAGCGGCGGCGGCCTGATGGATGACGAGCCCGTCCAGCGGATCGCCATCGTCTCCCAGCGTGGATGGCACGAAGCCCCAGTCGTACGGATAGGTGTTGCCCACCGGAAGCGGGCGGGAATATTCGAACACGCCGGTCTTCGGCTCATAGGCGAGCTTGGCGGCCGATCCCCGCGGCGTTTCAATGACCACGCGGAAGAGGTTGCGAGAAATAGCCGGAAGCGTCAGATAATCAGCCATCGAAAAGACCGGAGCCAGGACCAAACCACCTTGCGCAAGGTGAACTTCGCCGGCACCTAAATGTTCCGTGGCGATGGAGATGGCCGGCTGATCGCTCGAGTGGGGAGGGTTGGAACCGCTTTGCGTTGTTCCGTGCGGAATCAACCCTTCCGGCCGACAATCCGGAACTCGAAGACGCCGGGGTGTAGCCGCGTTGGCGGCTTGTCGTTCAGCTCGACCACCCGGATCCATTTCCCGGCGCCGCCGCGCAGCGTGACCTCGGCGCCGAGCGCCTTTTGCGCAGCCTTGAACGCCGCCATCGCCTCGACAGCATGGCTTGCAAGGACGGTCTCGCCATCCACCTCGTCTACGCGATAAGCCCTCAATCCCGCGCTCCCGACATGGCCAGGCTGGCCGGGAATGCGAGGCGGCGAAATCACATTTGATAGCGGTCAGCGCGGCTCGCGCGTCATTGAGAGATAGGTCGGGTCGAATTCGGCGATCTGCTGCAGCTTCTGCCAGTCGAGGATCGTCACGGTATGGTTCGCCCAGGCGATCACGCCGCTGTTGCGCAGCGCGCTGATGACGCGGTTCATATGCACCACCGACAGGCCGAGCACATCGGCGAGCTCGGCTTGCGAAACGGGCAAATGGAAGCTCATGTCGTTGGTCCGCTTCACCACCTGCAGCCTGACGAACAGCTCACAGAACAGATGCGCCAGATGCGAGACTTTCGAGCGCCGTCCCATGGCGACGATCCACTCGCGATGGATGGCGCCGTCGATCAGCGTGTCGAGCCACAGAAGCCGCGTCAGGTGCGGCGCCCGCTCGGTGATGCTGCGCAGCTTGGAATGGTCGGCCAGGATGACGCGGCAGGGCGACAGCGCGATGACGCCATGGTCCATGGTCTTCAGCAGGAAGGCGTAGAGGTCGACGAAATCGCCTGGAACCTGCAGCGAGGTGAACTGCCGGCCGCCATCGGCCAGCACCTTGTAGCGGGCGGCGAGGCCGTCGAGGATGAGCGTGCTGTAGGCCGGCCGCGATCCCGAAGCGACGATGTCCTGCCCGGCGGCGAAGCTGCGCTCGCCCGCCATCAAGTTGCCGAGTAAGGCCTGCTCCTCGTCGGATAGGCTGTCATGCTGGCCGAGGTTCAGGAAAAGCGATTCAAGCATTCATGTCTTCCATGAGCAGGCCGGGCGGCCCGATCACAGGGGATGTCACAGTGATTCAAAAACAGGCGCGTTTGACGAGGTATGGGGTTGTTGGACAGAGTGCGCTAACATTTGATAACTCGGCGCTTTTTCTCCCGCGAAATGCCGACGAACGCGTCTGCGCCGGGCGTTGGCGAATGGCCGGCGCCGCCGGGATCGCCTGATGCCATGGCTTTCTGGAAGCGACGCAAGGTGGCGCGCCGGGAGCGTCGCGAAGGCAAGCCGAATCCGGATACTGCGGCGTGCCCGCGCCATCGAACCTGCCGCGCCGGCCTAGGAATTCCACATGTCGGCTTCACCGGCTCCTGAACATCGCGAAGCAACGGACTTCATCGCCGCGGCCTACCGTCCCGCGCGTGATGATGCCGGCCTGGAAGCGATCGAGAAGGCGGCCGACCGGGTGCTCGAGGAAACCGGCATCCGCTTTCTGGACGACCCGGAGACCATAGATATCTTGAAGCAGGCTGGCGGCATTGCGACCGGCGATGTCGTGCGCCTGGACGGGGCTGAGCTGCGCCGCATCGTGCGCCGGCATGCGCCGGCAAGGGTCCTGCTGCGCGGCAGGAACCCCGCGCGGGACACGGCGCTCGGCGAAGGAGCGGCGCCCGTCTTCGCGCCGATCTACGGCGCGCCCAATGTCGTGCTCGACAATGGGGCGAGAGTGGCCGGCGACCGGCGGGTCTATGGCGAGCTCGTCGGCGCCGCGCATGCCGCCGCCGGGCTGAACAACACCGGGCAGATGATCTGCGTCATGGAGGACGTCGCCGAGGACCGGCGGCCGCTGGAGATGCTGCTTGCGCATCTCACTTGTTCCGACAAGCCGTTCATGGGCAGCATCGCTTCGCCGGCGGCGGCCGAGGCGGTGATCGACCTGACGGCGGCCGCGGTCGGGCGGCCGTGGCTTTCCGGCGAATGCAACCTCGTTCACCTCATCAACGCCACGCCGCCGCTCACCTATTGGCCGAATCCATTGAAGTGCCTGCGGGCGATCGCGTTGAAGGGCGAGGCAAGCATGGTCTCGTCCTACATGATGATGGGCGCCACCGCCCCCGTCACCGTGGCTGGCGCGCTCATCCAGGGCTATGCCGAGGTGCTGGCGGGCCTCGCGCTGGCGCAGCTCTGGCGCCCGGGCGCGCCGGTGGTGATGGGGATCCTGGCCTATCCGTTCGATATGCGCCGGATGCTGCCCAACTTCGGCGATCCGGCCTCGCAGCTCGTCCAGTTCCACGCCGCCGAACTGGGCAGGCGGCTCGGTGTGCCGGTGCGTGGCGACGGCGCCATCACCTCGGCCAAGGTCGACGACGCGCAATCGGGCGCCGAAGGGGGCAGGGTGGTTTCAGCGGCGCTGGCTTCCGGCGCGCATTTCATTCTCCACGCCGCCGGCTGGCTGGAGCAGGGCCGCACGGTGTCGCTCGCAAAATTCCGCCGCGATGCCGCGGCGCTGGCGGAACGCGGCCAAGGCAAGCTGGCCGATTTGCCGATGCCGCTCGACCGGGGGATCGAGATGGAGATACGCGGCCGCCTCGCGCAATCCTGAGCCGCACCAAAAAGGGCGCTGCCGCGCGGCAGCGCCCTAGGCTTCGGGCCGCCGGCTGTCACCAGCCCTGGCGGTCGTACCAGTCATCGATGTCGCGGCGCACGCGATCCTTCTCGATGCCGTAGCGCTCCTGGATCTTGCCTTCGAGCTGGTCGCGCTTTCCCGCGATACGGTCGAGGTCGTCGTCGGTGAGCTTGCCCCACTGTTCCTTGACCTTGCCCTTCACCTGTTTCCAATTGCCTTCGACGCGGTTCCAATCCATTTGCCGGACCTCCTGTTGGACACGGAAGGCTAACGGCAGCGCGGTCGCGAGGTTCCTGCCGAAAGGCTTTTTCTCCGGTGATGTCGGTCGCTGGATTTCGTTGGCTGGTGGGCGACATCCGGCCGTCATAATGACCCGGCAAATCAGCAGGCGCAGTACGAACGGCCCCTTCGGTCGACTTGCCCCTTTGGCTGGCTTGCCCTCCGGTCGGCTTGGTTGTTTGCAAGACCTCTCTGCCCGGCTTGCGAGCGGGCTTCTTTTTGGGCGCATCGGTCTAGCGTGGAACGGCGGCGCCGCGTCCTCGAAAATCCCTTAGCGGCGGGGAACATTCCCTCGATGCCGATGTTCTTCAAGGCAGGATGGCACGCCACCCCGCTCCCCCCGCGAAAGGCGCGCCACCTACCGGTCCAGACCCGAGCAAGCCCGCCTCGGCCGTCCCTCGCCGGGGCGGGCTCTATTGTGACGAGATTGGAAGGACCATGCTTCACCGGGCAGCAAAGATCGCCGAGCAGGCTCACCGCGGCCAGAAGGACAAGACCGGCCGGCCCTATATCGAACATCTGAGGCGCGTTGCCGATGCGGTCGAGACGCTGGACGAAAAGACCGTCGCCTACCTGCATGACGTGGTCGAGAAAGGCGACGGCTGGACCTTGGAAAGGCTGCAGGGCGCCGGTTTCGGACAGCCGGTGGTGGCCGCGGTCGATGCGCTGACGCGCCGCATGGACGAGAGCGAGGAGGGCTTCCTCTGCCGCGCCGCCTCGAACGAGCTGGCATTGCCGGTGAAGATAGCGGATCTGCGCGACAATCTCTGGCAGGCGTACCAGGTGGGCGTGGCGCCCGAGAAATACGAAACCGGCCTCGCCATTCTCGACCATCTGGAGTCCAGGGTCTGAAGCCGGACTTAACCCATGTCGTTGTCCCAGAACCGCTGCACACTTCAGGGCGACATGCATTAATCCCGGGGCGGCGAAGCGATCAATTTGGCCTCGCGGACAAGAGAACTCCAGTCCAGGCCGATAAGGTGAACGAGTTCGCGTGCCTGTGCCTCGCTGATGCCCGTCTCCTGCACGAGACGCTTCACCAGATCGTCCTGAGTTGGGTTGTCCCTTTCGGCCATTGCTGCCCCATTCACGAACCCGACGCCTCGTCGAATTCAAGAGACCAACGCTTTGCCGGATCGGCCGTTCCAGCGGGGACCGGTTTCGGCTGGAAAACCGTGTTTTGGAAGTATTATTCCAGGAGCCCTTGTCGATGATGAAATCAAGCGCTATATATTCCAAATCGATCTTGCTGAAAGAACGTTGTTTTCGCGCAAAATTGCGCTCTTACGATCTTCCCTCTCAATTTCGAACATAGCGTCACCTGGCGGTTGCCGGGTGCGTATGATTTTGCGTCGATTTGTAAGGAGATCGCAATGACTACTGGAACGGTGAAGTTTTTCAATTCCACCAAGGGTTTCGGCTTTATCGAGCAGGGCGGCGGCCAGCCGGACGTGTTCGTTCACATCTCGGCCGTGGAGCGCGCAGGACTTCGCTCCCTCGTCGAAGGCCAGAAGGTCAGCTTCGACGTCGTGAAGGATGCCCGCAGCGGCAAAAGCTCGGCAGAGAATCTGCAAGCCGCCTAATCACGGCGCCTCGGGGCCCGTGACCACGGATGTACTGGCATCGGCCGCGGAGGCGCGTTGGAGAAGGTCGGGCTTTGCCCGGCCTTTTTTGATTAAGGAGATGACAATGAAGTCGCTACCGGATACCGGCCTGTTCAAGCCGGTCCCATCCCGTACGGAAGCCAAGACCGACACGACCTCTCGTGTCTCTCGGCAGATTCAGGACCTGGAAGCAAAGGAGAGGGCGGCCAAGACCGAGCGCTTGCGCGCCGCCAGACTGGCGCAGGAAGCCGAAGCGCCAGTGGTGCTGCCAAGGAAAACCGCTCCGAAGCGCCCGAAGAAGCGGTGAGCGGGACCGTGGCGTCTCTCCGGTTTTGGGACGACGACATGCGCAAAACAACAATCTAAAGCGCGTCGCATGAGGTCGTTCAGACGCGACGCGCTTTAGCACCGTTTCATATGCAGGACTTCGATCGTGATATCACCGGCGGGCGTGCGCCCATCCAGCATCTTTTCGAGGTCGTTGCGATTGTCGGGCCCAAGGACCTCCGGCAGGTCGAGCGCCGTCAGAGCCTCGTCGTCGAACTCGATCGGCGCCCCGTAGAGCTGTGATACCTCCATCACCAGGCTTTCGATGTCCTCGCGGGCGATGTTCTCGGCCAGATTATCCAACCTGATCTCTTCGGAAAGTCGGATGATGTTGACGATACCCTTGGTCCGCAAGGCCTGTTGGACCTTGTGGTGGGCGTCGTCGCGCAAGCGGATGGAAAATCGTCGGAACATGGACTGCCTCCTCCCTGGAGGTTATCCCTCTATTCCGACCATGCGCCCGGTGGTCACGGATTGCAAGCAAAAAATCCGAAAAGCGGCAAGAAAATCAATAAGTTAGCATAGAGCAACAAATGTGATTTCGGCGCATCGTTGGCATCGTTAGTTTGTGCCGTCTTTCACCGCTTGGTCATTCTTGACGTTTTGTGCGGCAAATCCTATTTTTACTCAAAATGAGGCACTTACTCATTTGTAGCGTTTTGTCTGTCAAGGAGGCAGGCGATGGCTGAGCTGGAACGACCACAAAGGTTGCAGATCATGCTGACCGACGAGGAGTTGGCGGCGCTGGAGAACTGGCGTTTCGAAAAACGCATGCCGAGCCGTTCGGCCGCGGTCCGCGAACTTTTGCGCAGAGGATTGTTGTCGGATGGGTTCCTCACCGCGAATGCGGGCGTGAGGTCCCAGGATTTCGGCGTGATATCCGCGGACAGGGTGGCTGGCGATGGCCCCAGCAATTCCAAGCCGTGATCCGATGCGATCCGGCCCTCAACAAATTGCTTATTCTCGACAAATTCCCGCCCCTCGACAAATTGCCTTGACGCCGGCCGGCCCTAGCTACTGTCCATGACCAGATCCGGGGGGACTATCCGACAGGGCCTGAACGCCGACGCGCGCCTAGCGGCGATCGTCGATTCGTCTTACGACGCCATCATCGGCAAGGACCTCGACAGCGTCATCACCGATTGGAACCACGCGGCCGAGCGCATGTTCGGCTACAGCGCCGAGGAGGTGATCGGCCAGTCGATCCTGATCTTGATCCCCGAGCACATGCACAGCGAGGAGACCGAGATCATCGGCCGTATCCGCCGGGGCGAAGGCGTGGGGAGTCTTGAGACGACGCGCAAGCGCAAGGACGGCTCGTTGATCGCGGTGTCGATCACCGTCTCTCCCATCAGGAACAGCGCGGGCGAGATCGTCGGCGCCTCGCAGATCGCCCGCGATATCACCGCCGCAAAGGAAAGCGAGCGCCGCATCCGGCTCCTGATGCGCGAGGTCAATCACCGCGTGAAGAACCAGTTCGCGGTGATCCTGTCCATGGTCAGGGAAACCAGCAAGCGCTCGACCGATCCTGCCGAGTTCGAGCAGATGATCCGCGCGCGCATCATGGCGCTGTCACGCTCACATGACCTTCTGGTCACCTCGGAATGGGCCGGCGCCAGCCTGTTCGACCTCGTCCAGGAGCATTTGAAGCCCTTCGGCCACGAGGAGCGCATTTCGCTTTCCGGCCCGTTGCTGACGCTGCAGTCGAATGCGGTACAGAATCTCGGCATGGCCTTTCATGAGCTCGGCACCAACTCCTCCAAATATGGCGCTCTAGCCGCCGACGGCGGCCATGTGGAAATCACCTGGAAGGTCGAGACCGGTCCGGATGCGCGGCGGCGGTTTCATCTTCTGTGGCAGGAAACGTCCGGCGTGGAAGGGACCGCGCAGAAGACTGGAAAGGAGAAGGTAGCCGGCGAACGCAAGGGCTTCGGCACCGTGGTGCTGCAGCGGGTGGCTCCGCAGTCGCTGAGCGGTTCTTCCGGTCTCGAACGCTCGCCCGGCAGTTTGAAATGGACGCTCGACGCCCCGCTAGAGGCAATCATCGTCCCGCAGCTCGGCGCCGAGACCGACGGCGACATCAGCGTTTGAGGCGTCGGGCCCGGTGAGGGGCTTTATCTCCTCGGGACAGGAACTATTCCAGTCTACTAATGGTTAATATTGGTCGTCCGCACCGAGCAGAGGCACACGGACGTTTGGGAGTGACCATCGCGCTTTCGCCCGGAACAAAGGGGAGGCGCGTATGCCCTTCAAAGATTCTTCGCGCGTCCATATGCACGCGCCAGCTTCAACCACATTGCAACTGGGTCAGCGGGTCATCCGTAAGGACAGCCCCGAAGGCGGGACGGTCGTGGAGACCACTGCCACCCAGATCAAAGTCAAATGGGATCGCGGCAGGACCAGCTATTACCGTCGCGGTGCGGAAGGCAACGTGCTGGCCGCGCCGGCCATGGAATGATGGAGGCCGTCTTTCCCTCCCGGACCTATCTCAGTTCCGACGATCTGGACATGCTGACCAGGATATTCGCGGACCACTGTCAGGCCTTTCGTATTCCGGCCGGTCCGGAACAGGATGACGTGGCGCGCCTTATCATGGTGCTGTTCATCAGCGGGACAGATGATGCCGACGATATAAGAGCCGCACTGACGGCATCGAGGCCGGTTCACTAAAGCAGGTCTCTCGAAAGTGGGAACCGGTTTCGGGATAAAGACACGCGTAAAATCAAAGAACCTAAAGCGCATGCAGCGAATCCGAAGGATCGCGACGCGCTTTAGGGCCTCGTTCGCCCGACCCGTGATGCTTCGCGTGACCACCGTTTTCCGAAGCGCCGACGATGCGCGGCCTCGGCCGATGGCGCCTCCTTGCAGAGCGGTAAAAGCGTAATTACATCAATGGTGAGCGTGCAATGTCCACGCGGATACAGTTGCTTTGGTCAAGCTTCATCTATGGAGGTTGTCATGGCAATGATGGAAGCAAGAAAGAGCTTGGACTGGATCACTCTGGTCCTCGCGATCTGCCTGTTCATCTCACCTTGGGTCATCGGATTCACCGCGGCGATGGTGCCTGCGTGGAACGCCTGGATCGTCGGCGTTCTGCTCGGCGCGCTGGCGTTGGCGACGCTTTCGGTGTTCGCCGAGTGGGAAGAATGGGTAAGCGCGGTCCTCGGGCTCTGGCTGATCGTGTCGCCCTGGCTCCTGGGCTTTGCGGCTGACACGCATGTCATGGCCACGCATGTCGTCCTCGGCGTGCTGGTGGTCGTGGCTTCGGCCTGGGCCGTATGGGACTTCCGTCATCCCCACGCGCATGCGTGAGCGGTGATCGGTCGGGAGCCCGCCGCGCGAGCGGCGAGCTCCTGCTCCGCGCCGAAACATATCGGGGCATCGGGCTGGACGGCGGCAGGCGGCTTCACGCAATTGCTGCAACCGGAAAGTTTTTCGTGCATTCTTGGGAATGGCCTCGATGCTCCACCCCGACACCCCCGCCAAATGCTGCTCCTATTGCGGCGGCCGCGACCACGATTTCGAGGAATGCCCGAAGCGCAAGGCCGACGCCGAGAAGGAAGAGGCGGCGCGGGTGGCCGGCTCCAAGCCTCCGCTCACCGGCGCTCAGGGGCAGGAGCAGGAGGGTTAGGATCATTCGCGGGGCGCGATGATGAAGGCCGTCGCCAATGCAAGTGACCGGCGCCCGTTGCCTGTTGGGGTGGATTTCCCGGCGCCGGCCCGGCGAATCGGAGTTCGCCGCATCAACAAGGTGAGCTGTCTGGGCGGGTTGCGCGACCTCAAATTCTGACAGTGCACAGGCTAATTTTAGCGTTGCTGCATATTTTTTAAATGACGTTCAGGCCTGCCGGCCAGATCGGCGGGCGGCCTTCAGTGAGGGGTCAGCGAGCGGGATGCGACGTTTCCCGGACGTTGCCGGCGATCCACCACGCCGGTCGCGAGCCAGCGCCGGGTCGCTTATTTTAGTTCGGACTAACAAAAGTTATCGCCAAGCCTCGCGCAGCCCGGTCATTGTTCCAGCTCTCCGCTCCCCTCGAAGCGGAGGATGGGAGGAGCCAGCCTTTAGCTGGCGGGCAAAAGGCAGGCCACTTGGCCCGTTGCGCGGACCGCAGGCTGCTGCGACGGGCCAAGCTCGTTTGACCCAGTAGAGGCGGTCCATGTCGCCTGCTTGTTGGCCTTTTCTGACCTACGCACAGCCCTGACTTTTTCTGGGACGATCGAAGACCGGGCGTTGAACCGGTCTATGATTGCGATGGGGGGTGCGCGGGTGGCGGATATCATCTCAATCAGGATAGGTGCGCGGCCCGCCGGTCGGCTGTCGGCTGGACGCTTGCGGCTTTGCGCTTTCATGGCGATCGCGGGCTTCATGATCGCCGGTCCGGCCGCGGAGCAGATCTTCGGGGTACAATCGCCGTGGCTGCGTTCCTGGACCATGTTCAGCGCGATCGGGCTGGGCGTCATCGACGCTTCCTTCGAAATCCGCGGGCCCGACGGCGCGCTGGTGCCGCTCGACCGGTTCGCGATGCTCGGCGCGCCTCGCAACGGCAGGCTGAAGTGGATCCAGAACCCCGAGGAACTGGCTTCCGTCATCAAGAGGCTCTGCGCGGTCGCCGGGCAGGGGTCCGACATCCGTGTCCGCGCCCGGCTGGGCACGCGCGGCGGCTGGCAGACGATCCATACCGATGCCGAAAATGCCTGCGCCGGCTGACGCCATCGCCGACTGGCGTCCGGCGCAGGCCGTGGCGGCGCGCTTCGCCGGTTGGGCGGCCGGCACGGAAGGCTCGTCGCGTTCCTCCGCCTTGATCCGCATCGGCCTGGCGATGCTGTTCTGGTCGCGCTGGGCGTGCGAGCTGCTGCTCTATATGGACCAGTCGCCGGCCGGCCTGTTTCTCGCCGCCAACTTCTTCGTCGCCACGACGCTGCTCTTCATCGGCTATCACAGCCGCCTCGCGGCTGTCTGGACCGGCTCGGTCGGGCTGGCGATGTACTATTACTTCGGCTTCGAGCTCGGCCGCGAGCCCTGGACCCACCACCACACTTATCTGCTGGCGGTCGCGGCACTTTTGATCGCGCTCACCCCTTGCGATCGCTCCTATTCGCTGGACCGCTATTTGGCGGTGACGCGGGCCGAGCGCCTGGGCATTTCGCCGCCGGCCGAGCGCGGCAATCTGTGGGGGCTGCGGCTGATCGTGGTCCAGCTTTCGGTCCTCTATTTCTTCGCCGCCTTCGACAAGTCGAACCACACTTTTCTGAGCGGCGCCCGCCTCGAGCAGATATTCCTCTGGTTTTACGCTGGTTCGGACTATCCGGCCGGCCTTGCCTGGCTCGCTACCACCCTGGCCTTCGGTGTGGTCGCGCTCGAATATTGCCTTGCCTTGGGCCTGCCGTTTCGCGCGACCAGGCGCTATCTGGTCCTGCCGGGCCTGGCCTTCCACGCCATCATCTATGTGACCCTGCCGGTCTACACGTTCAGTGCCACCATGGCGTTGCTCTATCTCGCTTATTTCGACGCGGACGCCGTCGACAGGGTCATCGCGCGTCTCCAGGGGATCGGATCGGCAGCGACTGCCAAAGGAGAAATCTCGTGAAGCGTGGTTCGTTGGGCGCCGTCGCCGTCGCCGCCACCGGCCTGGCCATGGTCTGCGGCATGGCACGTGCCGGCGATGCGAATGACTATTATCCCAGGCGGACATGGGATTCCTTCACGGGCGGCCAGATGAACACCTCGTTGCTGGTGTTCCGCGACCTCAACAGGAACGGCGTCTACGATCTCGGCGACCGGCCGATGTCGCGCGTGGCTGTCGAGCTCGACAGGCCGAACGCCAGCACCATCATGCGATTGACCAATGCCGGCGGCTTCGCCAACTTCCGCATGTCGGTCACGCAGCGCGATTTCGAGGTCGTCGATCCCGGGCACTATGCGTTCCGCGTCGTGCCGCCGCCAGGCTACTCGGTCACCACCGGCAACGCCGCGCAGGAAAGCGATTATGTCGTTTCGCCCGGATCGCCGGGCGACATGATCGCCAGGACGACGACGCACCCTGTCGGACTTGCGGCGGATCTGACGATCAGCGGCGCGGTCGCTGCCGGGTCGCGCGTTTCGCTGACAGGGCCGGACGGCGTCACGACCGTCGCCAAGGTCGGTCCGGACGGGCGTTTCAGCGCCGCCGCTGCACCCGGCGAATGGCTGGTCGATTTTTCGGCCGGAGGGGCGACCGAGCGGCGGCATGTCGTCGTCGGCGCGGCGCCGGTGGTGCTCTCGGGGTTTTCGGGCAAAAGCGCACCGGCCGAGGCGCCGCTGCCCGTGGAGCATGTCGTCGGCTTCGACGACCTGTTGACGTCGCCCGGCGTGTTCGAGATCCCGTCGGGCTATGGCGGGCTCGACTGGTACAACCTCGTTGCCATGCACCAGCGCTTCACCGACGGCCCGGGCTATACCAACACCACCATGTCGGGCGAATTCATCGCCTACAACAGCTCAGGCCATCCCGCGCAGGTGTTCAGCGAAAAACCGTTCGATTTCACCGGCGCCTATTTCGGCGCCGGCTGGGACGATGCGGAGGGTGAGACGCTCATCCTCAAGGCCTGGCGGGGCGATGAGCCCGCCTATGAGGATCGCCTGACGCTATCCGCCAACGGTCTGGTCCACTTCGCGGCCGACTACAGGCGCATCACGCGGCTCGAGATCCGCACGCAGCATTACTGGCAGGCCGCTGTCGACGATTTCGCCTACCGCACCGGCCCATAGGGCGGCTCACCGCGCCGCGCAGGCGGCGAACCGGAACAGGCTTGAAGGACGTTGCTTTCTGCCGCTCCGGCGTGTGGCGTTTAAAGCATGTCTTCCGAAAGTGGGAACCGGTTTCGGGACAAAGACATGCGTAAATCAAAGACCTAAAGCGCATGGAGCGAATCCGAAGGATCGCGACGCGCTTTAGAGGTCAAGCGGCGTCAGCAAGACACTCGTTGGGAGGCTCCGCAGAAACGGGGCCCGCCATCCGAATGGCCGCCGTTGGAAACCTGATGGCCGCCATGGCCGCCATTGCTGCCGCCGTTTCCGGGGTTGCCGCCACTGCCGCCACCGTTTCCGGCGCCACCGCCATTGCCGCCGCCGTTTCCGGCGCCACCGCCATTGCTGCCGCCGTTTCCGGTGTTGCCGCCACTGCCGCCACCGTTTCCGGCGCCACCGCCATTGCCGCCGCCGTTTCCGGCGCCACCACCATTGCCGCCACCATTTCCAGCGCCACCGCCGTTACCGCCGCCATTTCCGCCAGCGTTGCCGCCATTCCCGCCGTTGCCGCCATTCCCTCCATTCCCTCCATTGCCGCCGTTCCCGCCATTGCCACCGTTCCCGCCATTGCCGCCTGCCGCTTGCGCCAGAAGTGCGCGCTTGGCCTCCTGCAGCATGGCTTTCGCATCCGGCTGGTGGAACTCGTCTCGCGGCTCTGGCAGGACCGACGCGGCGCGGCTCGAAATGGCCGCCGGCAGCAGCATGGTCGACGCCAGAAGCGCCGTGGCCAGCATAGTTCTCGGAAAGGAAAGGCGCGCGAAATCGGCCTTCGAGACGAGTTCGAAAATCCGTAAGCCTCGCGCCGGCCATCGCCGGGCGGCCTTCGCCCTGATCTTCATTGAGATGAAACCTGCCACCGCCGTACCCCCGTCACGACTATAGACAGGTTCGACGCCCGTTCTCGACCATCCCAGAAATAGTCAGGGCCCGGCGCGCCTTACGGCCGGCGCGCGCGGCCCATTCGGTGTGCTCGCCTCAACCCTTCAGCGCACGCGCCGCCGCCTCGGCAAAGGAGATGTCGCCCTTGATCTCGCGCATTGCCATCGAGGTCACCGTGCGGCGAACGCCGGGCAGGCGGCTGAGCTCCTCGCGCAGCATGCGGTCGAGCGCCATCATGTCGACGGTGACGATCTGCAGCAGATAGTCGGCTTCACCCGTGGTGGCGTAGCAGCGGCGGATCAGCGGATGCTTCTTCACCGCCGCCTCGAAGGCGTCCGACACCTCGAAGTCGATCGATACCTGGATGAAGGCCTCGATGCCGAAGCCGATCCTGGCCGGGTCGATGCGGGTGGAATATCCACGGATGACGCCTGCCTCTTCCAGCGCCTTCACGCGCTTCCAGCACGGCGTCTTGCTCAAGCCGACCTCCTCGGCGAGCTCGCCGAAGGAGATGCGCGCATCGCGCTCAAGCGCGGCGACTATTCTGCGGTCCAGGGCATCCAGCACTGTTCGTTCTCCATCGGGGGAAGCGCGATCGAGTATCGTTCTTCGTTTTGCGCCGATTGGATAACAGAAAGGAACAATGTTCAAGCCGGGGGCGCTATTGTTAAGGCGGTCAAGAGCATGCGCGAGAGGATGAGCCATGGACAAGACGGACTATCACGCCCGCATCGAGGCGCCCGAGATGCGCGACTACGGCGTCTACCTGAAATGCGACCAGCTGCTCGCCTGCCAGAAGCCGCTTGCCGAGATGGTCAACGCCGACGAACTGCAGTTCCAGATCGTGCACCAGGTCGAGGAGCTGTGGATGAAGCTCATCGCCTACACGCTGGTCGACGTGCTCGACTACCTGGAAAAACAGGACACGCACCGCATCGTCACGCTGATGGGCCGTGTGCACCGGCTGATGCGCATGATGACGGCGCAGCTCGATCTCCTGGAGACCATGTCGCCCAAGGAGTACCAGCAGATCCGCCTGCAGCTCGGCAATGGCAGCGGCCAGGAATCGCCGGGCTTCAAATTCCTGCTGCGCCTGCCGCCGGACCTTTGGCGGGCCTTCAAGCATGCTTATCTCGATGGCCGCGGAGTGACCGTGGCGGACATCTATGACGAGCACTACGACCATGGCGACGCCTATGTCGTGGCCGAGGCGCTGATCGAGTTCGACGAGCTGTTCCAGAAATTCCGCGCCAACCACCTCTACCTGATCCACCGCTCGATCGGGCTGGGCTCGAGATCACTGAAGGGCCGCCCGGTGGAGATGCTGGAAGGCGGCGCCCGTCACCGCTTCTTCCCCGAGCTCTGGGACATACGCTGCGACATGACCGACCGCTGGGGCGCCGAATACGGCACCGTGCGGGACTCGATCAGCCATCCGCCGCACCATTCTCCTTCTCCCCTTGTGGGAGAAGGTGGCCGCGAAGCGGCCGGATGAGGGGTGCTCCAGGGAACGCCGGCCTCTCACTCCGCTGGAACACCCCTCATCCGTCTCGGCGCTGACGCGCCGATCCACCTTCTCCCACAAGGGGAGAAGGGAAGGGCGCCGCGCCTCACGCCCAACTATTTTTCCACCCCCCTGTCGGAACCATCGCCCTTCGTCCGTCCTTGGAGCACATCAACCACTTCAACCGGAGGGACACTCGTGGAAACCCAATCGACCTGGCAGACCGTCGCCATTCTCATCGCCCGCCTGATCTTCGCCGCCATGTTCGCCATGGGCGTGGCCTTCAAGCTGATGGATATGGGCGCCACCGCCGGCTATATCGCCGCCGCCGGTTTCCCGTTCCCGCTGTTGCTGGCCTGGTGCGCGGCGATCCTCGAGACGCTGCTGGTGATCGCTTTCCTCACGGGCGCCTTCATGACGCCGCTGGCGCTGATCGGCGCGGTCTATGTCGTCTTCCTCGGCTTCGCCTTCCATGGCCCGTCGCACTGGGCCGGAAACCAGGCCGAGTTTGGCGCCTTCATGTCGCATTTCCCCTTCGCCGCCGGCCTGCTCTACGCCGCCGTCCACGGTCCGGGCAGCGTGCTCGCGCTCAAGCAGGGCTGGCCGGGCAGGGCGTGACCTTCCCCCTCACATCTGGTCGTTATACGGCTCCTTCATCTGCCCGACCATGCGCGCCAGCTTGGAGAAGGACGGCATGTCCGCTTCGGGCTGGCACTGGTTGGCGAGCTCGAGCAGCCGGATTGGGAAGTTGACGGCGTCGCGGCTCGACGCCGACATGCCTTCCGACCGGTCCTCGCCGGTTTCGACGGCCTCGGCTTTGCGCAGCGCGATGTCGATTTCCTCGACGGTGAGCACACCTTTGCGCACCAGCACATGGTTGATTGCCGCGACGGCCATCAGCAGGCCCTCGAGTTGGAGATTGGCGACGTTCATGGTGCTTCCTCCCATTGACCTCGCCACAAGAACGCATGAGCGGCGTTTCCGATCCGGGGGCCGGGAGCCTGCGCGGCTCTACGCCTCCATCAGCCGCTCGCCATACTCGCTCCAGAGCTGCTTGATCTCGCGGTTGCCGAGCGGCGGCGTCTGGCGGTCGCCGTAGAAGACGGCGACGGCGCTGAGGTCGTACTGGCCCTCGGCCTGGGCGATGAAGCGGATCGCCTCGCCGAGTGGTCTCGAATGAAAGATCGGATCGGCCTGGCCTCTGCCAAGGCTGCGAACGCCCGAAATGCTTGCAGGCACATGCCGCATCCGAAAGACGGATGCCATGGCAGGTCTGTCCATGCTGCTCTCCGCGATTCCCTAGGGGAATGATCCCATAAGCTCCGGCTAATGACCAGCCCGGGACAACCGGCCACAGCAAAAGCGTGGGGACGACACAACCTTGGAAAGAAGAGCCGGACATCCAAGAGAAAAGGCCGGGCGCCGGCCCGGCCTTCTGTCCGCGCGGCCGCCGCAAGGCAGCCTTCGCTTACTACCGTTGATCGGCCCGGCAGCTCGAGCCGGACCGGAAATGCTATCTGCGCCAGCGTTGCAGCCAGTCCGGCTCCGGGTCCGGATTCCGGCTGATCGCCATGCCGGCCAGCAGCCCGACAAGGCCGCCGATCAGCATGGCCGTCGAGAAGGTGCCCGGATTCTGCTGCACGGTTTCCGAAACGCTTTGCGCCTGCGTGCGCAACTGGCTTGCCGCGCGCGACGCGCGGCCGGAGGCGCCGCTGTAGAGGTTCGACGCGCGGTCGGCCGCGCTCTGGTACCAGCCCTGCGCGGTCTCGGCGGCCTCCTCGGCCTGCTCGGAAAGCGCCCGGTTCAGCCGGTTCACCTCGCGCTTCAGCTCCGCGATCTGCTTCTTCATCGCGCCTTCGGACGCCCTGGTGGAAGCCGTGTTGCCGCGCGATGCTGCGCCACTGCGCGACGCGCCGCTGCTGCGCGAGGCGGCGTTGCGGGAACGCGCTGCGCTGGCCGGGCTGTTGCTCGATGTGCCGGTGCCGTTTGCGGCGCCACCGCTACTGCTTTCGTTGTCTGCCATGGGTTTCTCCTTTGTGCCCCTTGCAACGGTCGGAAAGCCGCATGGTTCCGACCGACTTTGCCGGGCCGATGAAGCCGGCTTCAAGACAAAAGGCCGTGGAGTTGCTCCACGGCCTTTGCGTGGGAGCGAGTTGCAGGCCCTACTTGCCGCAATTCTTATCGTTGACGTTCGGCTGCACCGTGGCGGCTGAGGTGTTGTTGGCATCGCCCTGCGCGCCTTGCGGGCTGTTCGGGCAGTTCTTGTCGGCGTTGGAATTCATATCGCTGCCGGTGACGCTGCCGGTCGTGCCGGTGTCGGGCAAAGCCTGGTCGGGCGACGGAGCGGCCGGCGTCTTCGGCTGGACGGTCACGGTCTGGCCGCTACCGCCACTGCTGTCGGTCGAATTCGCGGTCTGGGCCATCGCCGCCGTGGCGAGGCCGATTGTCAGGGCCGAAGCCGCGAGAATTTTCGTAAGCATGATTCTTCTCCTCTGTTTCGAGACGGTTCGTCTGTTGCAGGGTCTGTCGCGTTGCGACTGAGGGTGGAACCCGTCGGACCACGGTTGGTTCCGACAAAAATTCGCGCGGCTTTTGACTTCGCTGTTCAATCCCTGGCTGTGGCGGATGGGATTTTTCGCCCGCATGTCCCGGAAAAGGCTGGCCTCAGCGCGATAGGAAAATATGCCTGCAACCTGTTGCCTGGTGAGGGCAGCTATGCTACTATTTTGTCCATGGTGCTGATTTGCGCCAACGACCCGCCGCGAGGCGGGTTTTGTTTTTGGCCCATCCATTTCTTTCGAGCGCTGGCGCGAAGGAGCGCGGCCTCACCATTCTGCCTGAGGCTCCATGCCACGCTATGCCACCATCATCACCGCCGATGACGGCGCCGAGATCGTCAGCGCCATCGGCGCGTTCGAGGGCGCGGACCCGCCACGCCGGACCGGGCGCGTCGAGCAGGTCGCGCCGGGCGTGCGCATCGGCATTGAAGCCACCAGGCCGTATGCGATCGTCGGCGCCGCCTGCTTCGCCGCCGGCCTTGTCATCGGGGTGCTGCTATGAGCGCGCTGCTGGCATGGCTTCTCACCAATCCGACGATCCTGGCGATCGGCGCCGGCCTTGTCGGGGCGCTCGGCTGGGGCTTTCACCAGCGCCTCGCGGGCGCAAGGGCCGAGCGCACCAAGCAGGCAGAGTCGGACGCTGCGGCCCGCAATATCGCCGACCAGATCGACAACGACATCGGCGCCTTGCCGGCTGAAGCGGTCAGGAAGGAGCTGAAGTCATGGGCAAGGGATTGATCCTCGTAGCCACTGTCGCCGCGCTTGCCGGCTGCGCGACAGCCAGGGGCGGTTTTTGCGCCGTCGCCGCGCCGATGCGCCTTTCCGCCAGGGCCGTCGAAACGCTGTCGGATCAGGAGGCGAGGGCGCTGCTTGCGCACAACCGCAAGGGCGAGAAGCTCTGCGGCTGGAGGGCGTGATGCAGGACATTTTCGATCTTCTGGGCATCAAGGGCCAGGTCGTGGCGGCGGGACTCGCCGGCGGCGTGCTGCGGGCGCTGTCGCGCCATCGCTACAAGCTGCGCGAGATGATCGCCTCGCCCATCTGCGGCGCCTTGGCCGCAGCCTATCTGACATTACCCGCCGTCGCGTGGGTCCAGGCGAGCGGCCTGCCGATGCCGGACGCCGCCGACGACACCACCACGCTCGCGGCTGCTTTCCTCATAGGTGTGTCGGCCATGTGGATTTCGGACATCGTGTTCGAGGTGGTGATGCGAAGGTTCAAATCGAAATCAGGCGAGTGATCGCGGCCGGGGCGGAGTCGCGGTGGGCCAGGTTTTCGAGATATTGAAACAGGCGCAATGGCATTTTTCCGAGACCTTCGTGAACCATTTCATGTTCTCAAGCGACATGTCGCTGCAAATGGACATTCATTGCACGGAGGAATCCAGATGACCAAAATGCTTCGCAATACTCTTCTTGCCTTTGTCGCCGTCGCTGCATTTGCCGGTTCGGCAATGGCCGACCAGCAAGGATGCGGCAACACTTCGACGAACAAGCTTTGGAGCGGTCGCTGCTGTGGCCTCGGCGACGGGGCCTGCCTTGGCGGCGGCCATGATCACGACCACGGTGGCCGGGGCCGGCAGCGCTGATCACCGCAATTGCGAACACCCGCCGAGCACTTGCCGGCGGGTGTTCGCCTTCGGTGACCGTCCAATCACGGCGCAATTCGCCAAGCCTTGGCGGACGACTACTCGAGCCGCTGGAAGAACCCGGCCACAACGCCTATCTATGGAGCAATCCAAAGGAGGTGTGACATGGCTTCTTCCACCGAGCGCGCGGTCCTTGCCGGCGGCTGCTTCTGGGGCATGCAGGATCTGATCCGACGCTTGCCCGGCGTGATTTCAACCCGGGTCGGCTACAGCGGCGGCGATGTCGCCAACGCGACCTATCGCAATCACGGCACTCACGCCGAGGCAATCGAAATCATCTTCGATCCGGCCAGGACCAGTTTCCGCACGCTGCTCGAATTCTTCTTCCAGATCCACGATCCGACGACGAAGAACCGCCAGGGCAACGACATCGGCCTGAGCTATCGTTCGGCGATCTACTACACCAGCGACGAGCAGAAGCGGATTGCCGAGGACACGA
This sequence comes from Mesorhizobium atlanticum, assembly GCF_003289965.1. GTDB lineage: Bacteria > Pseudomonadota > Alphaproteobacteria > Rhizobiales > Rhizobiaceae > Mesorhizobium > Mesorhizobium atlanticum. The sequence continues at coordinate 99,828 of NZ_QMBQ01000010.1, read as the reverse complement.
TCGCCGACGTCGACGCGTCCGGCCTGTGGCCTGGCAAGGTCGTCACCGAGCTTGCTCCGGTCGGCCCCTTCTGGGAAGCCGAACCCGAGCACCAGGACTATCTGGAACGCTATCCCAACGGCTACACCTGCCATTTCGCGCGGCCGGGGTGGAAGCTTCCGGTCCGCCAGAAGGCTGCCGCATCATAGATCGGCAGCGAGGCTATAGCATTTAGCCTTGCTCATCCGAGCAAAAGCCCGCCATGCCGGAGAGGCATGGCGGGCTTTTTTGCGTTCAGGATGCTTGGCAGTGCCTTCGCGATTCAGCCTCTGACGGAAACGCTGAACCGCTCCAGGTATCGATCCAGGCAAATTCCGCGCGGAAACCGCGGTGCGCTTCCCCCGAACTGCCTTGGGCGGCTCAGCCCTTGGCGCGGCGGCTTTCATGTTCGTGGCTGCCGATCCAGTGGGCACGGATGCGGTCGCTGGCCTCGAGATAAGCCATGTCGATGAGATACGTCAGGAGTTTTTCGCCGTCGGCTTCGGCCTTCTGGCGAAGTTCTCGCAATATCCCCTGCGCAAACTGCAGGTTTTCCATTTTGCTAGGCTGGTCCATGGGCGCCCCCCAAATGTCTGCGCGATAAGTCTGGATCACTATGCTTGCATGAAAGTTGTAACATCATACGCGGTGTGGCTGCACTCGGTTGCACTGACGCCCGGCCAACGAACCTGTTGGACATTATGCGAAAATGTCGATATTTTACGCGCCCAATCGGATAGCGACCATGAACGAAGACGAGGGCGGCAGTCCTGACAAGTTGCAAGCCATGCTTGACGTGATTGCCAGGAGCGAGCCCTCGGTCGAGAGCGGGCAAGTCGATTTCGGCCGCTTGAAAGCCGATGCGGCCCGGGCAGCCGGGGTGCTGATCGAATTTTACGGCGATGCGGCGCTTGAGCGCGCCAGGCTTATCGAGCACCGATCGCCCCAATCGCATTTCGCGCGCATGGTCACGGCTGAGGTCGGCAGACGCGGCAAGCGAAGCTAACCCGCAAACGATCGGCGAAAGCTGCCTCAGGACGATCTTCGCCTCCTCAGCCTTCCGTCAAGCCGCTGCTCTACCTCTTCCTCGACGTTGTCCAGAAGATAGGACAATATGTCGTGTCCGATCGATCGCGCGATGTCCTTGGCTTGTTCGACGTGATTGTGGATCTCGCGCAGCGACTGTTCCTCGCACGTGGCGTCCTTCGTCAGATCGACGAACCAGCCAGGATAGAGCGCTGCCTCGCCCACGCCGTCTACGTAACATTGGCCGACGGCCAGGATCTTGCGCAGCCCCATCTTTTCTGACCGGACCCTGTAGACTTCCCTGAAGCCCGATTTGCGTTCTATTGCCTTGCGGATCGCCAATCGGACTCTGGGCCGGTCATCCACGTCGATGCTTTGCATGCACCGTTCCAGTGATGCGCCATGCGAGAATTCGTCGAGTGTCAGACCGAAATAGTCTGAAAGGTTGGCGTCGCCATAGACGCGGTCACGCTTGACGTCCCAAGTCCAGAACCCGTCAATCGGTGGATACCGCATATGCATGTTTCGGCCGTGTTCAGGCGCCGACGTCATGAAAACCGCCCCGTCCGGTTTCAAGATTCGACAGCACTATGTAGCAAAAAACGAAAGAAACAAAGGTGGCCTTTTGTACAAGGTCTGAAATCATAAGCCTTACTGCCTGTGGCAAGTCCGGGCGTCATATTTTGATACAACCAGAAAGGCAATGGTTTAAAAAATTTCTTAAGCCTAAAGAATTTTCACTTCGATATTGCAACTGCAGCTTGGTATTTGACGTGATGAACACAGCGGCCGTCAGGAGAAGCAAACCAAAAGGTTGTATTGGGAAAAAGGCGTGGCTAAAACATCTTAGTTCCGCGAAGCGGATAAAGCTCCATGGACGCCGCTGCCTGAAAACGTGCAGGTCACGACTCATCGCGAATGCTATCGGCGGCTGATTGACCGGCAAACCTACCGGTGGTTGAAAAGAGACGCAGCTTGGAGAAAAGCTTGGCGTCTCAATCGACAACCGGCCACCTTCCGAGCAGCGCCGGAGGCTTTCCAGGATGACGGGTCACTGCCGTTCAGACTTAAGTCCGCCGGCAATCCGACCTAGGCCGACCTTTGCTGTGGCCCGGGGTCGATTTCATCGCCGGCGACCGAATCAACGGCGACCCGGTCATGCTCGAACTGATGCGCCGCGGGGAGGGGCTGCAGCCAGGATTCGCGCCGTCCGATCCAGAGCTCGTACTCCGGCACCAGTCCTTCGGTCGGCGCGACGTCAAGGCTGCCGATCGTGACCTCGACTTCCTCTTCGCCGACGAACGGAACGCGGCTTCCGCAGGTAGGGCAAAAACTTCGAGCGCCATAGGTGCTGGTGATCCCGCTGGCTTCGAAGGCTTCAAGCGGCCATACGGCATAGGCATGGAAAGCCGATCCGCTGGTCTTGCGGCAATCCTTGCAGTGGCAGAGGCCGACCCGGCGCGGCTCGCCAGCCACGCGGAACTGCACGCCGCCGCACAGGCAACTGCCGGTGCGCGCGATTTCAGGCATTGCCGTTCCTCCCGCTGTTACACGCAGAACCAAGTCGCGGCCGGCCAGTCCTGCTGCTGGCTCCTACAACCCGCATGAGGTTGCTATGGTTCCGCGCGGGATCGCAAGAGGCAGTTATCGGTCGGGAAGATCGACCGGCTCCTCACACCGATAGACGCGGCACTCGCCGTCCTTGGCGGGAACGGTCGTCGATATTGGCACTTCCGGCCAGTCGCACTCATTGCCGAATTGCCGCACGAAGCGATCATAAGTGTCCGGACCGGTGGTCAAAACCACCGCATGGTCGCGTTTGATCCGCGCCTGCGTCTGCGCGCAAGTCATGGCGCGCGTATCCGGCCGGGCGTGGGCGGTGCTCGCGGGGCACAGCAGCGTGGCGGCGCTCAACAAGTTGCCGGCGAGGCGCGCGATCGACAGGGTTCTCATGGACACCAGGGTTCGGAGTTTCGTACCGAATATGGACCGCGGCTAAAAGACCGCAAGATATTTGAGCAACGATATGATTCCGATGATGATGACGATGATCTGCGCGATCTGTCTCGCGCGGGCGTCGAGCGGCAAGCGCTGCACAAGATAGAGCACCAGGATCACCACCAGGAAGGTGATCAGGATGCCGATGAGTACCGATGCGCCCATAAGTGAGCCTCCGTTATCCCAGGGTTGCCCTAACCGGGCTGCCCCAAACGTCGCGCATCAGAAAAAGGTTCCGCGAGGGCGAAGTGGAACGGGAGGTATGGCGCAGCGTTGTTCAGCACCTTTGAATATTCAGGATGCGAACATGAAGGACATATTCAGCACCGCGGCCATCATCGCGTCGATCGCGATTGCGATCGCACTCATGTTTTTGGTCCCGATCGGGCTTGAAGCCAATCCCGGGCCGCCGATCGTGTCATCCCACTCGGCCACGGCCGAATAGCATCGGCCCGCAGCCGAGCGGAACATGCGCGCCCCTTGCGAGTTGATTTCGTGATGAAAAGCGCCGGGTTGCGCTTCAGAGAGAGGAAGAGAACATGGGTCTCGGCACAATTCTTATCATCATTCTCATTCTGGCCTTGCTTGGCGGCTTCAGCGGCCTGGGGGGCGGGCCGTTTTATGGCACCGGCTATTATGGCGGCGGCGGTCTCGGGTTGATTCTTGTCATCGTCATTATTCTGGTCGTGCTCGGACGGATTTAAGAACAGCCAGAGCCATCAGGCCGGACAAATCAAGCCAGCGCCTCCCTGAGCTTCGCCGCCAGCTGCTCCAGCGTGAACGGCTTGGCGATGAAGTGCACATCGTGGTCGAGCACGCCGTTGTGCACGACGGCGTTGCGCGTGAAGCCGGTCATGAACACCACTTTCAGGGAGAGGGATTGCCTGCGAGCCTGTTCGGCGAGTTGCCGGCCGTTCATGCCCGGCATCACGATATCCGTCAGCATCAGCGCGATGGCGGCGTTCTGACCGAGTTTTTGTAAGGCTTCGTCACCGCCCGCGGCTTCGATGACGGTATAGCCGAGCTCCAGCAAGGCAGCGGCCGTCGAAGCGCGCACGCGGGCATCGTCCTCGACGAGCAGCACGGTTTCAGTTGCCGGAACATCGCTCCTGCCGCCGGCCTTCACCGGCTGCACCGCTTCCTCCGGACCGGTGAAGCGAGGAAGATAGATCTTGATTGCCGTGCCTTCGCCGGGCTCCGAATAGATCTTGACGTGTCCGCCGGACTGCTTGACGAAGCCGAACACCTGGCTGAGCCCCAGCCCCGTTCCCTTGGTCGCGGGCTTGGTGGTGAAAAATGGCTCGAAAGCCCTGGCCATGATGTCTGGCGACATGCCCGCGCCGGTATCCGTCACCACGATCATGACATACTGACCGGCCTTCACTTCAGGATGCGCCGCCGCATAGGCCTCGTCGAGATGGCAGTTGGCGGTCTCGACGGTGAGCTTGCCCTCTTCATCCATGGCGTCGCGCGCGTTGACTGCCAGGTTGATGATGGCGTTCTCGAGCTGGCTCGGGTCGACATGCGTCTTCCAAAGCCCGCCGGCCAGCACCGTTTCGATCTCGATCGCATGGCCGAGCGTGCGCCGCAAAAGGTCCGACATGCCGGTGACAAGGCGATTGGCATCGACGATCTGGGGCGCCAGCGGCTGCTGCCTGGAAAAGGCAAGCAGCCTGGCGGTGAGGTTGGCGGCGCGTGCCGCGGCATCTGCCGCCGCCTCGACGAAGCTCAGCACGTCGTGCTCGCCGCGAGCGAGCTTGCGCTGCGCGAGGTTCATGGCACTGGTGATGACGGCCAGCATATTGTTGAAATCATGTGCGATGCCGCCCGTGAGCTGACCCACCGCCTCCATCTTTTGCGCCTGGCGAAGCTGCGACTCCGCCTTCTCACGCGTTTCGATCTCGTTGAGCAGCGCCGTATTCTTGGCGCTCAATGCGTCCTGCGCGGCGGCCACCTCCCGGAAGCGGCGGCTGGATTGGCGAATCGTGTAGATGCCGAGCAGCAAGATGCCCAGCAGCGCCGCGAACGAGCCGACGCGCAGCCAGCCTTCGATCTGTTCCATCCGCTCGGCACGGGCAGCGAGGCTCGCGCCGTCGATGCGCCGGATCGCATCGATGTTGGCGCGGATCTGGTCCATGTCCAGCTTGCCCCTGCCGCCGCGCACGATCTCCAGCGCTTTCGCCGTGTTGCCCGCATCGTAGAGCCTGATCGTCTCAGCGAGCTCCGCTTGCTCGTGGGCAAGCGCGTCCTTGATGCCGAGCACCTGTTGCGCCCGATCGCTGCCGACCGGAACCTTCTCATCGACGCGCTTGAGCAGCGCCGGCAGCGCCTCGACCGCATGCTGATACGGCAGGAGATAGCTCTTGTCGCCCGTAAGCAGATAGCCGCGCTGGCCGGTTTCGGCGTCCTGAGCCAGCGAAAGCAGGCTCGACAGCAATTGCTGGGTTTCGATCGCTTCGCGGCTGGCGTTGCGGTCGGCGATCTGCGCTTCGGCAAGAATGGCTCGCGCGGTTATGATCAGCGCGACAACGGCAAAGCCGGCAAGAAGCGGGAGCGCTTGCCATCGCAGGGCGCGTCGCAGTCGGACGATCATTGCTTTGCAGTGGCCTGCGGAAAATCGTGAAATTCTCCAAGTGGTAGGCGCCGGTGAAGCGCAAGGCAATAGCCAAGTCCAAGGGGCAATGATCGCAAAAGCCCCGGCGGACCTGGCTATGTCAAACTTTAATGACGGCCGCCTTGGACAATGCCATGGTACGGGATTCCGCCACGGCGACGCTGTGGTCTATCGGCGGCTATCGGGTACCGCTAGCTGCCGCGCCCGCTACATTCGAGACAGACGATGCTGTGTCCTGGACAGTTAAGCCTGTGCGTGCCCTCCGGACAGCAATGGCCGTTCGAACTCAGCCAACGCGCGCAAACGAAAACTTTTTTGGCCCCGTGACAGCGGGGGCATTCCTGCGGACGCATCAATTCCTCCCGCGACGGGACGCGATGTTCCGCTTCAACGACCGTATTCATCCGTTTAGTCCCCAACGCCTGGATTATCGGTCAGATATGTTAATTCACTGTTCTTTACATTAGGGTTTATGAATGTGAAAGCCATGAAAGCGTCACCCCGTTTTGGTGCGCTTGCACGCTTTCCCTTTCCGCCGCCCTTGCTAAATGTGAGGCCGCCCCGTCTGATTCCGGCGGACAGGGCAGGCAACGGGAACCTTCTTGCAATGACATGGACCGGCGCGGGCGCGCTTTTAATCCTCGTGCTTACCTATGCCGGCGTCGCGGTCGGCCGCATTCCCGGGTTGCGCCTCGACCGCGCCGGGATCGCCCTGCTCGGCGGTGCCGCCATGATCGCCATCGGCGCGATCGGTATCGAGGATGCCTACAAGGCCATCAATTTCGACACCATCACGCTGCTCCTCGGTATGATGATCGTGGTCGCGCATCTGAAGGTTTCGGGTGCGTTTCGTGCACTTGGCGGCTTTGCCATCGAGCACGCCCATGCGCCCTTCATGCTTCTGGTCATGGTGACGCTGTTGACCGGCGTGCTCTCCGCCTTCCTGGTCAATGACGCGATCTGCCTGGTGATGGCGCCGATCGTCGTCCATGTCACCCGCGTCATCAACCGCAATCCGGTGCCTTACCTCATCGCCACCTGCACCGCCTCGAACTGCGGCAGCGTCGCCACCATCACCGGCAACCCGCAGAATATGGTGATCGGCGCGCTGTCCGGCATTTCCTATCCGGCTTTCACGCTGGCGCTCGCGCCTGTGGCCCTGTTCAGCCTGCTCTGCGTTATCGTCATCATACGCATCGTCTACCGCGCCGAATTCTCCCGCCCCGCCGAACTCAGCCCGGAAGTGTATCGAGGCCGCATGCTGCCCGGACAGGTGCTGAAGGCCACCATTGTCTGCGTGCTGCTGGCGCTCGCCTTCTTCGCCGGCGTTCCCGTCGCCAAGGCGGCGCTGATTGCCGGCGCTTTCCTGCTCGTCACCCGAGCAATCAAGCCTCGGCGCATCTATCGCGAGATCGACGGGCCGCTGCTCTTCATGTTCGCCGGCCTGTTCGTGGTGGTGGCGGGCGCCGAGCGCACGCTGCTCACGCCCGACATGATCGCCTGGGCGAAGAACATAGGCCTCGACGATGTCTGGCGGCTTTCCGGCTTCACCGCGGTGCTTTCCAACATCATGAGCAATGTGCCGGCGGTGCTGGCGCTGCGCCCCTTCATTCCCGGGCTGGAGAACCCGGAGCGCGCCTGGCTGGTGGTGGCGATGAGCTCGACACTGGCCGGCAATTTCACGCTGCTCGGCTCGGTCGCCAACCTGATCGTCGCCGAGCAGGCGAAGGCGGCCGGCAAGGAGCTTTCCTTCTCCGCCTTCTTCAAGGTCGGCCTGCCGCTGACGCTGGTGACGCTTCTCGCCGGCACCGCCTGGCTGGCGTTCACCTTCTAGCCACCGAGCTTCCTCAAGCTCGAAGATATTCTGCGCAAAGTCATCGAAACGATTGCGCAAACGTTTCGATCTCTATGGTTCGTTCAGATCCGCCGGAGAGCGGACGGGAAACGCGAGATTAGGGAGGGAGCGCTTGCGAGCACTCCGCACGAGCCGCCATGCCGACCATGGCTGAGGTCGCGCGCCGCGCCGGCGTCTCGGTTTCGACCGTCTCGCATGTTGTCAACCGCACGCGTTTCGTCTCGCCCGAAAAGGCGCAGCTCATCAACGATGCCATTGCCGCCATGGGCTATCAGCCCAATGAGCTGGCGCGCTCACTGAAAGTCGCCTCGACCAACAGCGTCGGGCTCGCCATTTCGGCCATCTCCAATCCCTACTTCACCGATATCATCTGCGCGGTCGAGGCAGAATGCGCGCGCCTTGGCCTGATGGTGTTCCTGTCGGATACGCAGGAAGACCCGGACCGCGAGCTTCAGGTCGTGCGCGCCTTCCACCAGCGCCGCGTCGACGGCGTCATCCTGGCGCCGTCCGGCTCGCCCGAGCGCGCGATCGCCTATCTCGCCGACAAGAAGCTGCCTTGCGTCTTGATCGACCGCTTCGCCGACGACCGCTTCGACCAGATCGGTGTCGAGAACGAGACGGCGATGCGGGCATTGATCGACCATGTCGCATCCTTCGGCCACCGGCGCATCGGCTACATCGCCGGCCAGCCGGGCCTCGCCACCACGCGCGAGCGCGTCGACGCGTTCCACGCCTCGCTCGCCGCCAATGGACTTGAATGCCTGCCGCACTATGTCTCGCCGGAGAATGTCGACACGGCGAGCGCCACGGCATCGACGCATGCGATCCTGTCGCTGCCCGCGCCGCCCACCGCATTGGTCACCGGCAACAACATGACGACGATCGGGGCAGTCCGCGCTATCCGCGAGAAAGGTCTTTCGATCCCGCGCGACCTCTCGCTTGTCGGCTTCGACGATTTCGAATGGGCCGACTGCTTCGAGCCCAGGCTGACGCTGGTCGAACAGCCTTGCACCGAGATCGGCCGCCAGGCGGCAACGCTGCTCAGCGAGCGCATCGCATCCAGCCATGCCCCGCCACGCGCTGTGCGGCTTAAAGCGACGCTGCAGGCCCGCGAATCCTGCGCGAGGCCGGTCAACAGGAGGTCGATATGAGCGCGCCGCTGCTTTCCGTCACCGGCGCCGTAAAGCGTTTCGGCGGCGTGCAGGCGTTGCGCGGCGTCGACTTCGATCTGAAGGCTGGCGAGATCCACGCGTTGCTCGGCGAGAACGGTGCCGGCAAGTCGACGCTGATGAACCTTTTGTCCGGCGTCTACACGCCGGACGAGGGCGAGATCCACATTGACGGCAAGTCGGTCACCTTCAACAACCCACGCGAGGCGCAGGCCGCCGGCATCGCCACCATCTTCCAGGAACTCGATCTCGTGCCCTCGCTCGATGTCGCGGCGAACCTCTTCCTCGGTCGCGAGCTGATGCGGCAGGGCGCCGTGCTCGACGTGCCTGCGATGCGTCGTGAGGCCAAGCGGCGGCTTGAGGCGATCGACCTCGCCATCGACCCGGCGCGCCTTGTCGCTGACCTATCGATCGGTCAGCGCCAGGTGGTGGCGATCGTCAAGGCGCTGTCTTATGCGTCCCGCGTGTTGATCATGGACGAACCGACGGCGGCGCTTACCGTCGGCGAGGTCGAACGTCTGTTCGAGATCATGAGGAAGCTTGCCGCCTCGGGCGTCGGCATCATCTACATATCGCACCGGCTGGAGGAAGTGCCTGAGATCGCCGATCGCGTGACGGTGATGCGCGACGGCCGTGTCGCCGGCATCACTGAGCCGCACGCGCCCCAGGCCGAACTGGTGCGCCTGCTGGTCGGGCGGCCGCTGGACGAGCTCTATCCCGAACGCGCCAGGAGCGCCGGCAAGCCACTGCTCACCCTTAGGGATGCCAGCTTCCGGCTCGTCCGGGAAAGCGCCGGTTGGCAGCCTCCGACTGGCGTCTCGCTCGAGGTCAGGGAAGGCGAGATCGTCGGCCTGGCCGGGATCATGGGGGCGGGGCGCACCGAACTGCTCTCCGCGCTTTACGGCACGGGCCTCGCTGGCCGCTGGCAGGGCGAGGTGGCGGTCGACGGCAAGCCGGTGAGGCTCGATTCCATTAACGCCGCGCGCAAGGCCGGCATCGCCTTCGTCACCGACGACCGGCGCGGCAGCGGCCTGATGTTACGCATGGCTGTCGGCCTTAATCTGGTGATGTCAGTGATCCGTCGCATATCGCCGGCCGGACTAATGTCGCCGCGCCGCCAGGCCGAGGCGGTGGCGCGGTCGTTCGGCCAGTTCGATATCCGCCCGAAAAACCCGGATATCGCCGTCGGAGCGCTGTCGGGCGGCAACCAGCAGAAGGTCGTGCTGGCCAAGGAAATCCTCGGCAACCCGCGCCTGCTCCTGCTGGACGAGCCGACCCGCGGCGTCGATGTCGGCGCCAAGGGCGAGATCTATGCGAGGCTCAGAGCACTTGCCGCGCAAGGGCTGGGTATTCTGGTCGCATCGAGCGAGATGCCGGAGCTGATCGGACTCTGCGACCGCATCGTGGTCCTGCGTCAGGGGCGCAATGTGGCGGAATTCAACGGCGGCGTCGACGAGCACACTGTGCTTGCCGCGGCTAACGGCAGGGAGGCCTGATGTCGGACCAGAAGATTTCGGTGGCGGCCAACCCGGCGGTTCCAGCCACGGCAGCGCCCAGACATCGCGTCGACCCACTGGCCATTGTCGTGCGTTTTCAGAGCCTGATAGGCCTGGTGCTGGTGGCGATCGGCGGCGTCATCTTCTCGCCCCGGCGCCACGGCGAGATATTGTTTCTCAACCCCGACAACATCGCCAATATCGTGCGCGCAGTGTCCGAGACCGGTATCATCGCCATCGGCATGACCTTCGTCATCATCACCGCCGGCATCGACCTTTCGGTCGGCGCGGTGCTCGGGCTTTCCAGCGTCGTCACCGCCTCGATGATGATCTCCGGCGGTTTCGGGCTAATCCCGACCATCCTCGCCGTGCTCGTCATGGGCATCGTCTTCGGCGTCGTACAGGGCACGATCTCCTCCCGCTTCCGTCTGGAGCCGTTCATCGTCACACTGGCCGGCCTGCAGGCGGCACGCGGCCTGGCGCTGATCGTGTCCGGCAACCAGTATATCAACATTTCCTATGGCGACGGCCCGGGCCTGGCGCCGCCGGTCTTCGCGGTGCTGGGCGAGCGGCTGTTCGACAACACCGTGCCGGTGGCGACCATCGTCTTCATCATCTTCGCCGCGATTGCCACGCTGTTGCTCAACACCACGCGCTTCGGCCGCTACGTTTATGCCGTCGGCGGCAACGACCGCGCCGCCCGCATTTCCGGCGTGCCTGTGTCCATGGTGAGGATTTCGGTCTACGCCATCACCGGCTTTGCCTCGGCACTTGCGGGCATCGTCCATGCCGGCCAGTTCAATTTCGGCAGTGCCAACGATGGTATGGGCTATGAACTGACGGCCATCGCGGCCGTCGTCATCGGCGGCACAAGTCTGTTCGGCGGCGCCGGCTCCATGGTCGGCACCGTCGCCGGCACCATCATGCTCGGCGCTTTGGCCAACATCCTTCAACTCAACAACATCACCCCCGCCACGCAACTGCTCGCGACCGCCGCGATCATCGTGCTGGCGGCAGTGCTTCAATCCCTCGTTCGCCGCCGCGAGGGATTGGGTCGATAGGCGAGTCGGCGGCAGCGTCCCGAAAGAGCAACCAAAGGTCTGGCACCTCGAGCCGGACAAGGAGGAGACTGAGCATGAGAACCACACTGAGAGGATCGCGCGTCCTTCGGGCCGCGCTGCTGGCCGGTGCCGGCCTTTGCATCGCCGGCGTGGCCCAGGCGGCCGAGCCGCTGGTGAAGGCCTGCGCCAAGGACGGCCAGTTCGTCATCGGCTTTTCACAGGCCAACAATGCCGAGCCCTATCGACAGCACGTCAACGACGAGCTGACGGCGGCGGCCAAGGAAGTGCCGGGCTTCACGCTGCAGATCGCCGACGGTGCCGGCAACGTCAACACGCAGACGTCCCAGGTCGACAATTTCATCACCCAGAAGGTCGACGTCCTGCTGATCTCGCCCTTCGAGGCCGCTCCGCTGACGCCAGCCGTCAAGCGCGCCATGGATGCCGGCATTCCGGTGATCGAGCTCGACCGCAAGACGGTGGGCGATCCCGGCAAAGACTACACTGCCTTCATCGGCGGCGACAACTTCAAGATCGCCGAGGAAGCCGGCAAGTTCACGGCGACGAAGCTGTTGCCCGACGGCGGCGAGGCGGCGGTGCTGGAAGGCCTGCCGAGCTCGACACCGGCGGTGGAGCGTCTCAACGGCTTCAAGGAAGGCGTGAAGGCGAACTCAAAGATCCAGATCGTCGCCGAGCAGGCCGCCGACTGGGTTCCGGATAAAGCCCAGACCGCCTTTGCCGCGATGCTTCAGGCGCATCCCGACATCAAGGTCCTCTATGCCTCGAACGACATGATGGCGGCGGGCGCGCTGCTGGCCGCCAAGGGTGCCGGCAAAGACGTCAAAATCATTGGCACCGACGGCCTGCCTGGGCCGGCCGGCGGCATCGAGGCGGTGGCCAAGGGCGATTGGGCGGCGACCTTCACTTACCCAACCGGCGCCAAGGAAGCGATCGAGATGTCGAAGAAGATCCTGCTCGACTGCGCGACATCGGTGGATGCGACGGTGACTGTTGATACAACCGCCATCACTTCGGAGAATGCCAAGCAGTTGGCGGGGAAGTAACCGCCGACCCCTACAATGGAAGTATTGCGACAAGGCCCTCGCGGGCCTTGTTTTTTACGAGCGGTCAAGTCGCCTCGCAGCTAAGGTCGGCCTGCCGCTGACGCTGGTGACGCTTCTCGCCGGCACCGCCTGGCTGGCCTTGTCCTGAAGAGGCTGCCCTCGGACGCTTCGATCGACGCGCCGGGAGCTACGATTTAAGCTGCGTGTTTGCCTGCCATCCTAGCCCGTATCAGCGTCGCGGCGGCATGTCCGGCGGCATTGACGTAGTCGGGATTGTGATGGATCAGCATGCTGGAAAAGGCGCCGTCCATCAAAAGCACGATCTCGCGCGCCAGCATCTTGGCCTGGGCGACATCGTGGCTTGAAAGCGCGCCGGCCAGCCATTTCTCGAAATTGGTCTTGTGGCGTGCTCCAGCCTTCACCGCCGGATGTCCCGGCATCGCCGCCAGCTCGGCCGCCGTGCGCAGGAAGCCGCAGCCCTTCCATCTGGGATGGCGGGCAACCCGCGCCAGGTTGGTGAAGATCGCCTCGACCTTTTTGTCCGCGCCGCCCTCCGCCGCGTCGAACCAGCCCGCCATCTGCTCGAGATTAGGCTGGTCGCGCCCATCGAGATAGGCCGCGATCAGATCGTCCTTGCTCTTGAAATGGTAGTAGAGCGTGCGCTTGGTAAGTCCTGCCTTTTCGGCCACGGCGTCGACGCTGACGCGGCCTATGCCTTCGGCATAGAAAAGCTTGGTCGCCGCGTCGACAAGGCGTTTTCGCGTGGGATTGGTCCTTTCGCTCATCGCGCAAGTATACCGACTAGTGAATATACAAGCAACCGAAAGCCTGCTCCTTATCCCGCCGAACCACCGGAAAGGAAAAAGCCATGACCGACCTTCTACTGAGCGAGACGCGTGACGGCGTTGCGATCCTCACTCTCAACCGCCCCGACAAGCTGAACGCGCTGAATTACGCGCTGATCGACCGGCTGCTGTCGCGCCTCGACCTGATCGAGACGGATGATGACGTGCGCGCCATCATCCTCACAGGGGCAGGGGAGCGCGCCTTTTCAGCCGGCGGCGATATCCACGAATTCTCGTTGAGCGTGGCCGAGGGCACCGATGCCGCGCTGCGCGATTTCGTCATGCGCGGCCAGCGTCTGACGGCGCGGCTGGAAGCGTTCCGCAAGCCGGTGATCGCCGCTGTCAACGGTCTCGCCTTTGGCGGCGGTTGCGAGATCACGGAGGCGGTGCCGCTGGCCGTCGCCAGCGAGCGCGCCTTGTTCGCCAAGCCGGAGATCAAGCTTGCCATGCCGCCGACTTTCGGCGGCACGCAGCGCCTGCCGCGGCTGGCCGGCCGCAAGCGTGCGCTGGAGCTGCTGTTGACCGGCGATACATTTTCGGCCGGACGCGCCGCCGAGCTTGGCCTGGTCAACCAGGTCGTGCCGCACGAAGAGCTGATGCGAGCGGCCTTTGATCTTGCTCGCCGCATCGTCGGTCATTCGCAGACGGCGGTCGCCAGCGTCCTCACAGCGGTGGCGCGCGGCATCAACTCGAGCATCGCGGAAGGCTTGCTGGTGGAGGCCGAGCAATTCGCCCGCGTGGCCCCAACTGCGGACCTGCGCGAAGGCTTGAGCGCCTGGATCGAGCGGAGGCAGGCGGTCTATGACAATTCATGGGCGCATGTCGCCCGGCCGGACAAGGCCGCGCGCGCCACGCGCCGTCTCGGCCGGGCGGCTGGCTTGCCTGCCTGATGCCTTGCCTGAAGCGGCTCGACGTTCACGAAAGCGCCGAACCGCTCCATCTCCTTGTTTTTTGCGCAATTCCAGACGGAAAACCGTGTCACACTTTTCCTGGGATTGCTCCTAGGCCACCGCTTTCGACGGCGCCTCGCCCGCCAGCTGCACGCGAGCGGCCGCCGCCAGCAGGTCGGTCTGCGTGATCAACCCGAGTATATGCCGGCCGCCATCGACGATCACCGCCGCATGACTGCGCCCGTCGGTCAGCGCCGGCAGCAGGCTCATCGCCGGCATGTCGGGCAAGGCGGTGCTTGCTTTCGACATCACTCCTCCCACCGTGTCGGTCGGTCTCGTCAGCTCGCGCAGGCCGATTGCACCGGTGAGCCGTCCTTCCGCGTCGACGACCGGCAAGGTGCGGATGTTGTGGTCGATCAAAAGGTTGCGCGCCTCGTCGGCTGAAGCCGTCTCCGGCACCGAGATCACATCGCGGGACATGATGTCTCGGCAAAGCAGCGTGCGTTGCGAGCGCACCATCGCCTGCAGCTCGACCTGGCGCAGCAGGCGCTCCAGGTCATCACGGTCGATGTCGAAGGTTTCGTCGAGCGCCGAGAGCGCCGCATCGACGTCCTCGGGCCGGAAGCCGACGCGCTCGGCCGGCGGCCGGTCGGTTGTTCCGTGGCCACTGGCGGCGGGTTGATGCACATGGGGATAGTTGCGGCGCGACAGCTTGTGGAAGAGGAAACCGAGCGCGACCAGGATGGTTGAATTCAGCGCCACCGGCACGAAGGGAAACAGGAAACCGGCCGCGGCAACCGCCGGCCCTCCGAGCACGCCGGTAAGCGCGGCGGCGCCGCCTGGCGGATGCAATGATCGCGTGAACGACATGGCGGCGATCGCCAGCGCCACTGCAAGGCCGGAGGCGATCACCGTGTCATGCACAAAATGCGCCACCGTCACCCCGACCAGCGCCGAAATCGTGTTGCCGCCGATGATCGACCAGGGCTGCGCCAGCGGGCTCGACGGCACGGCAAAAAGCAGCACCGCGGACGCGCCCATCGGCGCCACCAGCATCGCAACATCCGCGCCTTTGCCCATCACCAATCCGCTGATCACGCCGGTCAGCGCGATACCGATCACGGCGCCGATGCAGGCAAGCAGCCGTTCGCGAAGCGTCGCGCCGGCAAGGATTGGAACAAAGAGGCGGGACGCCATGGCAGGCCTTGGTCGAATGGGTGGAATTGCGTTGCTCGCAATGACGCTGAAGTCACGGATTTGGAAGCCAAACCAATCCGTGTATTCGCAGCTGGAGAGAATATTATTGCGCGTCGCGCTGCGCAGGACATGCCATCAGCGGCCCGGGCTTTGTCAATCGCGTCAAGGCGTTACGATGGTTTGTGGTATCGGCTGCGCAACTCGCCGGAATGTCCCCGCTTCGGCTAGGGGTGCATTGGCGCAGTATAGCGGCGGGCCGCGGCCGGCAGGGCGGGTTGCGCGCCGGCATTCGGAAGATTGCCGCCAGGCAAGCGAGACGCCGCGTGCGCCTCGCTCTCCCAGCGCCAGGCAGGGGGGCAGCAGGTTAAGGGGTCACCTCGATACGGCCCTTCATATTCGGATGGAAGCGGCAGAAATAGTCGACCGCTCCTGCCGTCTTCAGCGTGACCCTGCCCTTCGACTTTGCCGGGATCATCACATCCCAGCCGCCTTTGACCGTCGCGGTGTGGGCATACACGTCCCGGTTCGTCCATTCGATCGTGTCGCCGACCTTGGCCTGAACGCTTGCCGGCGAAAAGACCAGCTTGTCGATCGTCACCTCGATGGTCGCCGCGAAACCTGGCGATGCGCCCAGCGCCAACGCCAGTGCGGAGCCAAGAAGCGGCGGCCTCATTTCAGCATGCCGGCGACATGTTCGGCATGCTGCTCATGCCCCTGGAAGATCTTGAGCCCGGTCTCCAGCAGGCTCTTCAGCTCGGCATTGCTTGCCGACGGGATAAGCAGAGTTTCGAGCGCGGCGTCGACCTGCTTGTGATAGGCCACTTCGTTCTCGATGTAAGCCTTGTCGAAGTCGGCACCCTTGAGCTTCGCCAGCTTGGCGCGCTCTTCTTTTGCGGCTTTGGCCAGCGCCTTGCTGGTGTCATTGTCCTCGGGCGTGACCTTCAGCTTCTTCACCAGGTCAAGCGCTTGGTTGTTCACCGCCTCATGGTCGCGCTCCATGTCCTTGGCGAAGTCGACGACCTCCTTGTTCTTGGATTTCTTGATCGCCAGCTTGGCCGCCTCGATGTCGATCGAGCCGGCCGTATAGGCGATGTGGGCGATCTGCGGGTCGGTGGGCTTTTCGGCGGCTGGTGCCGGTGGCGCGGCGCTTACGAAGAAAAGGGCGGCTAGGGCGGCGGTCGGTCGCGTGAACATGGCATCTCCTTCGCCCGTCGGCGTGGCCTCGGGCTTCATCTTGTGTTGACTGCCATTGGATGCGGGCGAGAACGAAACGTTCCCGGGAAAGACCAAGATCAGGGCTCGAATCCCAGCCTTCCCATCACCGCCCGGGTCAGCCGCTCGCAGCGCCGGCCGGCGAAGGGGAAGGCGTCGAGCAGCACCGGGCCGATCTCGTCGTCCAGCGCCTTGCGCACCAGGCTGCGCGCCCGGTGCAGCCTGGTTTTCACCGTCTCCGGCCGGATGCCCAGAAGGTCGGCTGTTTCCTCGATGCTGAGGCCCTCGATGACACGGGCGACGAAAACACCGCGATAGGCATCGGGAAGGCTGTCGGTCGCCCGTTCGACAAGCCCGAGGATCTGCCGCTGCGCCATTGTCCGCTCCGGATCGTCGCTTGGATTCAGGGGAAACGGGATGATCCGCGCCTCCGGGTTCTCGGGCATCGCCACGACGCGCCTGCGCTTGCGCAGCCGGCCGAGCGCCTCGTTGATGACGATGCGCGACAGCCAGGTCGAAAGCGAGGCCTCGCCGCGAAAGGCGTCGAGACTGGCGAAGGCGCGCATATAAGCCTCCTGCACGATATCCTCGGCCTCGGCGTCGTTGCGCACCACGCCGCGTGCGATGCGATAGAGCCGCTGGTTGTGCGTCTTGATGATGGCGCGGACCGCAGCTGGATCGCGCGCAAGGGCCCGGCGCACCAGCGCCATGTCGCCGGCCTCGGTCTCGCCAATCCCGGCGGCTTCAATAGCAGGCCTTCTCATCTCGCTCCGATCTCCCCACAGTGCATCCGGAATTTGATGCGCCTGCCGGCAAAAGGTTCCCGAGTTGATTGCGGCGCTATGCTGTCGCTTCGGCCAAGACGTGTCTGCCGCTGCAAGTGTGGCGGCGTCCGCCGGTCGGCCTGTCAGCCGGCGGCGGCCGCCGCGGCCAGCCCACGCGCGATGTCGGCTTTGAGATCTTCGACATCCTCAAGGCCAATCTGCAGGCGGATCAGCGAACCGGCATACGAACCCTTGGCAAGCGTGCGGTCGCCGAGGTGGACCGGCACGGCGAGGCTCTCATAGCCGCCCCAGGAATAGCCGAGGCCGAAGATCTTGAGCGCGTCGAGGAAGGCGTGTTGGGCCTTCTGGCCGCCACCGTCGAGCACGATCGAGAAGACGCCGCTCGAGCCGCAGAAATCGCGCTTCCAGAGCGCATGGTCGGGATGGCTTTCCAGCGCCGGGTGCAGCACCTGCGCGACCCCCGCCTGCTCCTCCAGCCAGCGCGCGATATCGAGCGCGGACTTGCGGTGATGTTCGAGCCGCACGCCCATCGTGCGCAGGCCGCGCAGCACCTGGTAGATGTCGTCGGGTCCCGAACAGCAGCCGAGCGTGCAGAAGCCATCAAAGAGCTGCTTCCAATGGGTCTCGTTGGCCGACACCGTGCCAAGCAGCACGTCGGAATGGCCGGCCGGATATTTCGTCGCCGCATGGATCGAGATGTCGACGCCGTGGTCGAGCGGCTTGAAATAGAGCGGCGTCGCCCAGGTGTTGTCCATCATCACGATCGCGCCGGCTTCATGCGCCGCCTTCGCGATCGCCGGTATGTCCTGGACCTCATAGGTGTTCGATCCCGGCGATTCGGTGAACACCACCCTGGTGTTGGGCCTGATCAGCGAAGAAATGCCGGCGCCGATGCGCGGGTCGTAATACTCGACCTCGACGCCAAGCCGCTTCAGCATCGTATCGGCGAACTGGCGCGTCGGGTGGTAGACGCTGTCGACGATCAGCAGATGGTCGCCGGCGGCGAGGAAGGCGAGCAGCGGCACCGTCACCGCCGCCAGTCCCGAAGGCACCGCGATGGTGCCGGCCGAGCCTTCCAGTGCGTCGACGGCGAGCGTGAGCGCATCCATAGTCGGCGTGCCGCGCGTGCCGTAAGTGTATTTCTGGCTGCGTCCGGCCATCGAGGCGGCATCGGGGTAAAGCACCGTGGAGGCGTGCACGACCGGCGGGTTGACGAAGCCGAAATAGTCGCGCGGGTTGTTGCCGGAATGGGCAAGCAGTGTGTTGGTACCGATTTGGATGCCGTCTTTAGCCATGGGTCGTCGCCAGCCAATTGATGTAAGGGGTCGAATGTCAGGGGATCAGCCATAAAGCGGCGGCCAAGCCTGCGCAACCGCGCCAGGCCCGCCAAAAGCCGGTCTTCGGCTGGGCCAATCCTGGCCCGCCCGCGCCCAATAAAGCACCGCTATTGCCGAAGCGGATTCCGCCGTCGGCTCCTGGGTTCGCGCTGCCGGAACTTGGCTGATTTATTCGCATCGCCTGCCGGTTTCATGGTGCTCCTGTCTGCATTTCAGGCATTTGCGGCAATTGCTTTTCAAACGCGTCGCAATTCGGTCATTTCCCTTGACCTCACAGGAATAATCGCCTTCGATGCGCTTCGTGAATGGGAGGCAGCGCATCGGCAATCGATGCGGGTCCGGGAGTGGGCCTTGAAGTGGGAGCTGCATTCACAAACGAAAAAAGATCAAGCGTCGCCTGGCAGCAGGGGCGCCTGTAACAGAAAAGGGTATGTGGGTCATGAAACACATTGCAATCGGCATTCTTGGCGCCGCCGCGCTCGGGTTCATGGCGTCCGCCGCTTCGGCAGGCACGCTCGATACCGTGAAGCAGAAGGGCTTTCTTCAGTGCGGCGTCTCGACCGGTCTCGCCGGCTTTTCGGCGCCGGACGACAAGGGTGACTGGAAAGGCATCGACGCGGACTTCTGTCGCGCCGTTGCGGCCGCCGTTTTCGGTGACGCCTCCAAGGTCAAGTTCACGCCGCTCAGCGCCAAGGAGCGTTTCACCGCGCTGCAGTCGGGCGAGATCGACCTCCTGTCGCGCAACACCACCTGGACCAGCAACCGCGACAGCGCGCTCGGCCTCGATTTCGTCGGCGTCACCTACTATGACGGCCAGGGCTTCATGATCAACGCCAAGAAGCTGCCGGGCGTGAACTCCGCGTTGCAGCTTTCGGGCGCCGCCGTCTGCGTGCAGAGCGGCACCACGACCGAGCTCAACCTCGCCGACTACTTCAAGAAGAACAAGATGGAATACAATCCCGTCGTGTTCGAGAAGCTGGAAGAGGTCAACGCCGCCTATGACGCCGGCCGCTGCGATGCTTACACCACCGACCAGTCCGGCCTTTATGGCATCCGCCTGACGCTGTCCTCGCCGGCCGACCATGTCGTGCTTCCCGAGATCATCTCCAAGGAGCCGCTCGGCCCGGCCGTGCGCCAGGGCGACGACCAGTGGGCGCATATCGCACGCTGGACCTATTTCGCGCTGCTCAACGCCGAGGAAGCCGGCATCACCCAGGCGAATGTCGAGGAGATGAAGACCTCGACCGACCCGAACATCCAGCGCCTTCTCGGCACCGAGCCGGACGGCAAGTACGGCGCCGATCTCGGCCTTTCCAACGACTGGGTCGTGAACATCGTCAAGGCTGTCGGCAACTATGGTGAAATGTTCGAGCGCAATGTCGGCTCGGGCAGCCCGCTCAAGATCGCCCGCGGCATCAACGCGCTGTGGACCAAGGGCGGCCTGCAATACGGCCCGCCGATCCGCTGATTGAAACGTGATCCGGGAGGCAGGTCGTCTGCCTCCCGGTTTCTCTTTCCAGGGGACGGTCCATGGCTTCGCAGGAAATCCTTCGCGAGGAGCCGAGCCGCGGCTCCTTCATCAATGACCCGAGAATACGCAGCCTGTTCTTTCAGACGCTGGTTGTGATCCTTCTGTTCAGCTCGATCTGGTGGATCGTCCACAACGTCATCGAAAACCTCCAGCGCCTGCACATTGCCTCAGGCTTCGGCTTCCTGAAGAGCAGGGCCGGCTTCGACATCTCCGACACGCCAATCGCCTACACGTCCGACTCGACCTATTTCCGCGCGCTGGTCGTCGGTTTGCTCAATACGATCATCATTGCCGTCGCAGGCATCGTGCTTGCCACTGTCGTCGGCTTCCTCATCGGCATAGGCCGCCTGTCGCAGAACTGGCTGATCCGCAAGATCTGCACGATCTATGTCGAGGTCTTCCGCAACATTCCGCCGCTGCTGGTCATCTTCTTCTGGTATTCCGGCGTGCTCGCCGTGCTGCCGCCGCCGCGCGAGAGCATCCATCTGCCCCTCGGCTCCTTCCTCAACCAGCGCGGCTTCTATCTGCCGCGCGCCGTCTGGGGAGATGGTTCCTGGCTGATCGGCGTCGCATTGCTGCTCGCCATCGCGATGGCCTGGTTCGTCGCCCACAGGGCGCGGCAGCGGCAGCGGGCAACCGGCCAGCAATTCCCGGTGTTCTGGACGTCGGTCGCCCTCATCATCGGCCTGCCGATGCTTGCCTTCCTGCTCGGCGGCATGCCGCTCACCTTCGATTTCCCGAAGCAGTCGACCTTCAACCTGACCGGCGGCTTCTGGATCAAGCCGGAGTTCCTGTCGCTGCTGCTGGCGCTGTCTTTTTACACCGCGGCCTTCATCGCCGAGATCGTGCGCGCCGGCATCAGGGGCGTCAGCAAGGGCCAGACCGAGGCGGCAGCGGCACTTGGCCTTCGCTCCGCTCCGATCCTGCGGCTGGTGGTGATCCCGCAGGCAATGCGCATCGTCATCCCGCCGCTCACCAGCCAGTATCTCAACCTGACCAAGAACTCATCGCTGGCCATTGCCATCGGTTATCCCGATCTGACAGCCACCGCCGGCACCGTGCTGAACCAGACCGGGCAGGCGGTGGAGGGCGTGTTCATCATGATGATCGCCTATCTGGTGCTGAGTCTCGTGACGTCCTTTGTCATGAACATCGTCAACGCCAGAATGGCACTGGTGGAGAGGTAGGGTCATGCAGGAACACGACATGTCCTGGGTGCGCACCGAGATGGCGCTGGCGCAGCCGGCGCCGCCTACCGAACGCGGCGCCTATGCCTGGGTGCGCAAGAACCTGATCGGTTCGGTCGGCGACACCATCCTCACGGTGCTGGGCATCGCCATCGTGCTTTGGGTCTTGCCGCAAATCATCAACTGGGCCTTCATCAACGCCGTTTGGACCGGCCCGGACCGCACGGTATGCACGACCGCTTCGCAAGGCGGCATCCAGCCCGACGGTTGGACCGGCGCCTGCTGGGCCTTCGTCAACGCCAAGTTCGGCCAGTTCATGTTCGGCACCTATCCCATCGAGGAGCGCTGGCGGCCGATTCTGGTCGCCGTCCTGTTCGTCGCGCTGCTGGTGCCGATGCTGATCCCGCGCGTGCCGCGCAAGGGACTGAACGCGCTTCTGCTCTTCGTGGCGCTGCCGATCGTCGCCTTCTTCCTGCTGGTCGGCGGCGTGTTCGGCCTGCCGCATGTCGAAACCCCGCGTTGGGGCGGGCTGCTGGTCACGCTCAGCCTGTCCTTCGTCGGCATTGCCGTGTCGCTGCCGATGGGCATTGTGCTGGCGCTCGGTCGGCGTTCGAAGATGCCGATCATCAAATGGCTATGCGTCGTCTTCATCGAGACGGTGCGCGGCATTCCGCTGATCACGGTCCTGTTCTTCGCCAGCGTCATGCTGCCGCTGTTCCTGCCGGAAGGCGTCAGCTTCGACAAATACCTGCGGGCCCTGATCGGTGTCTCGCTGTTTGCCGCCGCCTATATGGCGGAAGTGGTGCGCGGCGGCCTGCAGGCGATCCCGAAGGGCCAGTATGAAGGCGCCGACTCGCTCGGCCTCGGCTATTGGCAGAAGATGGGCCTGATCGTGCTGCCGCAGGCGCTGAAGCTGGTCATCCCCGGCATCGTCAACACCTTCATCGGCATGCTCAAGGATACCAGCCTGGTCCTGATCATCTCGATGTTCGACCTGCTCGGCGTGGTGAAGCAGAATTTCGCCGACCCGAATTGGGCGACGCCGCAGACCCCGAAGTCCGGCCTGATCTTTGCCGCCTTTGTTTTCTGGCTGTTGTGCTTCGGCATGTCGCGCTATTCAATGTACACCGAACGCCGGCTCGACACCGGCTACAAACGCTGATGCATGTCGCCCAAAACCGTGGAGTGGTTTTGGGACATGCATCAAGAACAACGATAAGGGGAATTGGCCATGGCCACCGAAAACGCCGTCAGCGCGGAAGACCTGAAGGTCGATGCCAAGAAGATGCACATCTCGACCACCGATGTCGCCATCGACATTGTCGGCATGCACAAATGGTATGGCGAGTTCCATGTGCTGAAGGACATCAACCTCAAGGTGATGCGCGGCGAGCGCATCGTCATTTGCGGTCCGTCCGGCTCCGGCAAGTCGACCATGATCCGCTGCATCAACCGGCTGGAAGAGCATCAGAAGGGCAAGATCATCGTCGACGGCAAGGAACTCACCAACGACCTGAAGAAGATCGACGAGGTGCGCCGCGAGGTCGGCATGGTGTTCCAGCATTTCAACCTGTTCCCGCATCTGACCATCCTGGAAAACTGCACGCTGGCGCCGATCTGGGTGCGCAAGATGCCGAAGAAGCAGGCCGAGGAAATCGCCATGCATTTCCTCAAGCGCGTCAAGATCCCGGAACAGGCCAACAAATATCCGGGCCAGCTCTCCGGCGGCCAGCAGCAGCGTGTGGCGATCGCGCGCTCGCTGTGCATGAATCCGCGCATCATGCTGTTCGACGAGCCGACCTCGGCGCTCGATCCCGAGATGATCAAGGAAGTGCTGGAGACGATGGTGGGTCTGGCGGAAGAGGGCATGACGATGCTGTGCGTCACCCACGAGATGGGCTTTGCCCGCAAGGTCGCCAACCGGGTGATCTTCATGGATCAGGGCCAGATCGTCGAGCAGAACACGCCGGCCGAGTTCTTCGATCATCCGCGCCATGAGCGGACGAAGCTGTTCCTCAGCCAGATCCTGCACTGAGCGGCCACGGCATGGATCCTCGGGTCAAGCCCGAGGATGACGAAATCACGAGGCGACCGACTTATCGCGCCCGATGAGAAGAGCGCTGCGATACCTTGCGATGCTGGTCGCAGCGGTGGCACTCGCCGTCGCGCTCGGCGCGCTGGTGCCGCGCCCGCTCTGGCCTGCGATAGCCGAAGGCGAGGGGACGCGGCACATCCTTGTCCTGAAGAACCCGATCCATACCGACATCGCCGTGCCCCTCGACGATGGCGTGCGCCGGCGCTTCGCCTTTCTGGCCGATGCCGGTCTGCCGATGGATGTCCCGGATGCACGCTACATCGTCTTCGGCTGGGGCGGTCGCGCCTTCTACCTGGAGACGCCGACGTGGTCGCAATTGAAGGCCGTGCCGGTTCTGAAAGCGCTGACGCTCGATGCCTCGGTGATGCATGTCGATGTCGCCGGCGCGATCAAGGACCCTCATCCGGATGTCGCTGGCTTCGACATCGGCGAGGCGCATTTCGTGGCGTTGCTCGACTATATCGCTGCGAGTTTCCGGCAGGGGCCGAATGGACCCATGGTGGTCGAGAACTCGGGTTATTCAACCTATGACCGTTTCTACGAAGCCGACGGCCATTTCAACGCGCTGGTCGGCTGCAACACCTGGACGGCGGCGGGACTGCGCACCGCCGGCCTCCGCACCGGCTGGTGGAACCCGATCCCGGTATCGCTGTGGTGGTCATTGAGGCTGTACGATTGACGGCCGCTTTCAGAGATCTGCGGACGCCTCCTACCGCCGCACCACCTTCCGCTCCTCCCACCCGTAGAGCCAGTCCAGATCCGCCGCGAGCTTTTCCGCAGGCCGCGTCGCCAGCACCAGATTGCGGGCGACCGCCACCGGTCCCCAGGCGTGCCAGGCGAGGCGATTGAGCGCGCCGCGCTTGAGTACCCTTTCGACGCGCGGCCGCCTGAGATTTTCCCAGACGGCGAGGCTGTGGGCCGGATCGCCGGGAAAGTCGGCGACCAGATTGGCGAGCATCGAGGCATCTTCGATCCCCATGGCCGCGCCCTGCGCCGCGAACGGTGTCATGGCATGCGCGGCGTCGCCGATCAGCGCGATGCCTTGCGGGATCGCCCAGCGCTGTTGCTGCACAGTGTGCATTGGAAACGCCGTCCATGGCCCCGCCAGCGCGACGAGCCTTGCGAGCATCGCCGCGGTACCACGCATGGCATTGGACAGGATGGCCGGGTCGGCATGGCCCGACCAGCCTTCCGCGATGCGTTCGCCTCTGGTGAAGGCGGCTAGGTTGACGGTGCGGCCCTTGCTCACCGGGTAGGCGACCAAATGGAAGCCGGGATGCAGAAAGGTTGTGACGCAGCCCGCCGCGCCGATCTCGGCAAAAGCCTGCCCGGCAGGGCTGTCGACCGCCACCGTGGCGCGCCAGGCCAGTCTGCCCGAGAAGCGGCTTTTCGTGAAGGCGGGGTCCCGGGCCGCAAGCTGCGTGCGAACCGTCGACCAGACGCCATCGGCTCCCACCAGCAGGCCGGCTGCAACCGGCATGGTTTTGCCGTCGATCTCGACCGTCGCGGTCACGCTTGCCGGGTCGGCGGCAATGCCTGTCAACCGCGCGCCGGTAACGAGCTCGATATCGGGCCGATCCGCCACTTCCTCCGTCAGGGCCGCCTGCAGGTCGGCGCGGTGCGCCACCAGATAGGGCGCGCCCCAGCGCTGCTCGGCCGCCTGTCCAAGCGGCACGCGCGCCAGCTCGCGCAGGCTTCTGGCATCCTTCAACACCACCGCTTCGGGCCGGACCGCGTTGGGCAACAGGCGGTCCAGTGCGCCAAGCCGGCGCAGGATGCGGGTCGCATTCGGAGACAGCTGGAGGCCCGAGCCGGCCGCTTGGAGCTGCTTGGCCTGCTCGAACAGTTTCACCGGCAAGCCGCGGGCTGCAAAGGCGAGCGCTGCCGTCAGCCCGGCGATGCCTGCCCCGGCTATGACGATTTGCCGGGACCGTGCTTCAGTCATGTTTGGAAAAGGCTCAGGCAGCCTGATCGACATAGAGGCAGCCGGCCGGCTGCGTTTCCGTCGCCTTCAGCGACGGCGAATAGCGGTAAAGCGTCGAGCAGTAGGGGCAGACTTTTTCATTGTCGTCGCCCATGTCGAGGAACACATGCGGATGATCGAAGGGCGGGTTGGCGCCGGTGCACATGAATTCCTTGACGCCGATCTCGATGACCGGATGGCCCGCGTCGTTCTGGAAATGAGGAATGCTACCGCCTGCCATCGTCGTCTCCAATCGGGTTCGGCCAGTGGGTGTGACCCGCCTGCATCTGGAGCATAACATGCCAGTTTGCAAGATCGATGAAATCAAACTGTCGCAAAAGGCTGGCAGAGGATAAGTTGAGCCGGTTAAGCGCGTGAGGCCGGGCACGGAGCGATTCCGTGACGCTCATGCGTCACAAAGAGATGTTAGGGCGCCGCCGGACGGCAATGCGGCGCTCCCAGGGACGGTTGCGGCAGAGCGGGAAACCATGAACGAACTGAAGCCGGTGCAGAGCGAGTTCATTACCGTCGAGGCGGCGAGCCCGGATGGCGGCAATCCCGACCGTTTCGTCAACCGCGAGTTTTCCTGGCTGCAGTTCAACCGGCGCGTGCTGGAAGAGTCGCTCAACGAGCATCATCCGCTGCTCGAGCGCGTGCGCTTCCTGTCGATCTCGGCCGCCAATCTCGACGAGTTCTTCATGGTTCGCGTCGCCGGCCTTGCAGGCCAGGTGCGTGAGGGGATCGCGCTGAAAAGCCCGGACGGCCGAACCCCCGAGCAGCAGCTCGAACAGCTGCTGCGCGAGGTCGAGCGCCTGCAGGAGGACCAGCAGAAGAGCCTCTCGGTGCTGATGACCCTGCTCAACAAGGAAGGCATCGAAAGCATCACCCGTGACGCGCTGACCAAGGATGAGAAGACCTGGCTGGAAGAGCATTTCCAGGAACAGGTCTTTCCGGTGCTGACGCCGCTGTCGATCGATCCGGCGCACCCGTTTCCCTTCATCCCCAATCTCGGCTTTTCCATCGCCTTGCAATTGCGCCACCGCAAGAATGGCGAGGAGATGAGCGCGCTCTTGCGCCTGCCGGTGGCGCTCAGGCGCTTCATCCGCCTGCCGGACCGCAAGCGCCATGTGCGCTTCATCCCGCTGGAGGAGGCGGTCGGCATCTATATCGGCAAGCTGTTCCCCGGCTATGAGGTCAAGGGCTCGGGCACGTTCCGCATCATCCGCGACAGCGACATCGAGGTGGAGGAAGAATCGGAGGACCTCGTGCGCCTGTTCGAAACGGCGCTGAAGCGGCGTCGCCGCGGTTCCGTGATCCGCATCGAATTCGACACGCTGATGCCGGCCGAACTGCGCGATTTCGTCGCCGGCGAGCTTGGCGTCTCTGCGAGCCGCATCAGCGTGCTCACCGGTCCGCTGGCGCTCAACCAGATTTCCGAGATCGTCGCCATTCCACGCGACGACCTGAAGTTCACGCCCTACAATCCACGATTCCCCGAGCGCATTCGCGAGCATGGCGGCGACTGCCTGGCCGCCATCCGCGAGAAGGACATCATCGTCCACCACCCCTACGAATCCTTCGACGTGGTGGTGCAGTTCCTGCGCCAGGCCGCCGCCGACCCGGAAGTGGTGGCGATCAAGCAGACGCTCTACCGCACCTCGAACGACAGCCCGATCGTGCGCGCGCTGATCGACGCCGCCGAGGCCGGCAAGTCGGTGACCGCGCTGGTCGAGCTGAAGGCGCGCTTCGATGAGGAGGCCAACATCCGCTGGGCGCGCGACCTCGAACGCGCCGGCGTCCAGGTCGTGTTCGGCTTCCTGGAGCTGAAGACGCACGCCAAGATGTCGCTCGTCGTGCGCCGCGAGGACGGCCGGTTGCGCAATTACGTCCATCTCGGCACCGGCAACTACCATCCGGTCACCGCCCGCATCTACACCGATCTGTCCTTCTTCACCACCGATCCGACGATCGCGCGCGATGTCGCGCAGATCTTCAACTTCATCACCGGCTATGCCGAACCGGCCGAGGAGATGCGCCTTGCCGTGTCGCCCTTCACGCTGCGCAACCGCATCCTGAGGCACATCGCCGAGGAAGTCGTCCATGCGCGCGAAGGACGGCCGGCGCGCATCTGGATGAAGATGAACGCGCTGGTCGACCCGACCGTCATCGACGCGCTCTACGACGCCAGCCGCGCCGGGGTCGAGGTCGACCTCGTCGTGCGCGGCATCTGCTGCCTGAGGCCGCAAGTGCCGGGTCTCTCGGAGAACATCAGGGTGAAATCGATCGTGGGCCGCTTCCTCGAACACAGCCGCATCTACTGTTTCGGCAACGGCTACGGCCTGCCGTCGGACGAGGCGGTCGTCTACATCTCGTCCGCCGACATGATGCCGCGCAATCTCGACCGCCGCGTCGAGACCCTGGTGCCGATCACCAATCCAACTGTGCATGAACAGGTGCTCGGTCAGATCATGCTGGGCAACATCATGGACAACCAGCAAAGTTTCGACGTATTGGCTGACGGCACCTCCCGGCGCGTCGTGCTGGAGGAAGGCGAGGAGCCGTTCAACGCGCAGGAATATTTCATGACCAATCCGAGCCTCTCCGGACGGGGTGACGCGCTGAAATCGCATGCGCCCAAGCGCATCGCCCAGTTCAAACGCCGCAAGAAGAACAGCGCCGCGTGATTGCAGTTTCCCAAGGCCGGCTTCAGGACCGGCAACCGCTGTCGATCATCGACATAGGGTCGAACTCGATCCGCCTTGTCGTCTATGAAGGGCTGGCGCGCTCGCCCTCGCTGCTGTTCAACGAGAAGATGCTGGCAGGGCTGGGCCGCGGCATCGTTTCGACGGGCAAGCTCGACCCCGAAGCTGTGACGCGCTCGATGGAGGAGTTCCGCCGCTTTCGCGCGCTGTCGGATCAGGCCGGCGCCGAGCACATTTATGTGCTGGCCACCGCCGCCGCGCGCGAGGCGGTCAACGGTCCCGATTTCATCCACCGCGCCGAGGAGGTGCTGAAGACCGAGATCCGCGTGCTCACCGGCCGCCAGGAAGCCTATTATTCGGCGCTTGGCGTCATTTCCGGCTTCCATCCGGCCAATGGCATCGCCGGTGACCTTGGCGGCGGCAGCCTCGAGCTGATCGACATCAACCGAGAGGCGATCGGCGAGGGCATCACGCTGCCGCTCGGCGGCCTGCGCCTGCAGGACATGGCGAAGAACTCGTTGGTGCAGGCGCAGAAGATCGCGCGCCAGGAACTGGCGCGGGCAAAGCTGCTCAAGGGCGGGCAGGGCAGGGTCTTCTATGCCGTTGGCGGCACCTGGCGAAACCTTGCCAGGCTGCACATGGAGATGACCAACTACCCGCTCGGCGTCATGCATCACTACGAGATTTCGGCCGACAGCGCGCAGACCTTCCTCAGGCAGGTGGCCAAGGGCGAGGTCGAGAAGGTGAGGGGCATCGAGGGCGTTTCCAAGAACCGCCGCTCGCTGCTGCCCTACGGCGCCGTCGTGCTGCAGGAGATCATGTCGGCGATGCAGCCTTCGAAGATCGTCGTCTCGGCGCAGGGCGTGCGCGAAGGTTTCCTCTATTCGCTGCTCGACGCGGAGGAGCAGAAGGCCGACCCGCTGATCTCGGCGGCCGAGGAATTGGCGCTGCTGCGCTCGCGCTCGGTCCACCACGCGCATGACCTGGTCGAATGGACCGGCAGGGCATTCAAGGCCTTCGGCATCGACGAGACGGAAGACGAAACGCGCTACCGCCATGCCGCTTGCCTGCTCGCCGATATCGGCTGGCGCGCGCATCCGGAATATCGCGGCAGGCAGTCGCTCAACATCATCGCGCATGCCTCCTTCATCGGCGTCGACCACCCCGGCCGCGCCTATCTCGCCCTGGCCAACGCCTATCGCCATGACGGCATCTTCAACGACGGCATCGCGCCCGAGATCAAGGCGCTTGCGCCGCCGCGCCTTCTGGAACGCGCCCGCGTGCTCGCGGCCATGATGCGCGTCGTCTATTTGCTGACGGCGGCGATGCCGGGCGTCATGCCGAGGCTCAAATGGGAAAGCCGCGGCAACGGCGCACTGGCGCTGGTGCTGCCGGCCTCGCTTTCTGATCTCTACGGTGAGCGCCCTGCCGGACGGCTGGCGCAACTTGCGCGCATCACCAACCGCCGCCTGGTGCTGGCGGTGGAGGGCGGGCCAAGTGTCTCGGTAAAATAGAGCGTTTCGGTCAAATAGGCCGCTCTCGACTCAGGTCACCTCAGCGCTGATCCCAAAGCTGCGCCCGTCAGCCGACCACGCGCCGGCGCCGGCCATGGCGAGCGCCAGGAAGCCGCCGGCAATGGCGATGTCCTTCATCAGCATCTGCTGGTGCAGGAAGGACAATGTCGCATCCTCGCCGCCCTGGCCGTAATGGCCGATGAAGCCCGCGACGATACAGAAGGCGGCAAGCAGCAACGCCACGATCCGGGTCTGGAAGCCGACGAGGATCAGGAGCCCGGCAATCAGTTCGAACAGGCCGGTGCCCCAGGCAGCTAACGTCGGCAACGGCAGGCCGAGGCCGGCGAAATAACTGATCGTGCCGCCGATATTGGTCAGCGCCTGGAAGCCCGACGGTACGAACAGCGCTGCGAGAAGCAGCCGCGAGACCAGAAGCAACGCATTGCGAAACATTGGCCACCTCCCATGCCGGCCCGGTACGGCTGACGCCGACTGCGGCGCAGTCTACGCCTGCAACGAAAAAGCGGCGCGGAAAATTCCGCGCCGCTTTTGAGTTTGGGCCTGGGAGGAAAGAAGGATCAGCCGCGCTTGGCGTCGATCGAATAGGCGCCCGCACCCGAGGAGGCGAGCAGGATGAAGCCGCCGGTGATGGCCAAGTTCTTGAGGAACTGGATCATCTGCATCTGGTCGGCCCAGCCGGTATGCGCGACAAGGCCGGTGGCGATCGTGAAGATGGCGAGCACCCAGGCGACGATCCTGGTCTGGAAGCCAATGAGGACGGCAAGGCCGCCGAGCAGTTCGATCAGGCCGACGACAACGGCCGTCACGGTCGGCACGGGCAGGCCAAGGGAGCCGAAATAGGCGGCGGTGCCGGAAATGGCGGTAAGCTTGCCGAAGCCGGAAAGCAGGAAGATCACGGCCAGCAGGATGCGGCCGAGCAGGATCGTGGTGGAGCTGTTGGTAGCGGTGCCGTTGCCGGCGACGGAAGAGTTGATGGACATGGCGGTATCTCCGAGCGGGTTGAATGAGCCGTCAGATAAACGATGGAGACTGTTCACAAAAGACCACCTATGTGGCGACACATTGTTCACAGGATGGATATTCTTGGCATCCGCGGCCGCGCGAGAAAATCATGTCGGCGGATTGGGTTGGGGAAGCAAATTGTGCTGCCGCAAAGTGTCTAGAAATTTGCTGAGACACTCATCAATTCGTCATCCACGGGCGAAGCAAGGAGCGAAGCGACGCGGCGCAGACCCGAGGATCCATTCCGTGACGTCAAAATAGCCGCTGCGGTGCAGATTTTGCTGCGCTCTGCTCCACGCCCGGAGTAGCGGCAGGGATTCCAGGGTTTCCGCGACGGAGCTTCGCTCCTGCTTCGCCCTGGAATGACGACCTCGCGAGGACCTTGCCTTTGCATCGGGTCCTCTACCCCGGATGCGTCATGTCCTCAGGGCGCACCAGTCGGTCGTAGTCGGCTTCGCTGACCAGTCCGGTGGCCAGCGCTTCCTCACGCAAGGTCGTGCGGTTCTTGTGCGCGGTCTTGGCGATCTTGGCGGCGTTGTCGTAGCCGATGGTTGGCGCCAGCGCCGTCACCAGCATCAGCGAGCGCTCGAGCGCCGCCTTGATGTTGTCCTCGCGCGCCTCGATGCCGACCACGCAATTGTCGGTGAAGGACACCGAAGCGTCGGCCAGCAGCTGCACCGACTGCAGGAAATTATAGGCCATCAGCGGATTGTAGACGTTGAGCTCGAAATGGCCCTGGCTGCCGGCGAAGGTAAGTGCTGAATTGTTGCCGAACACCTGCACGCAGACCTGCGTCAGCGCCTCGCACTGGGTCGGGTTGACCTTGCCCGGCATGATCGAGGAGCCCGGTTCGTTTTCAGGCAGCGACAGTTCGCCGAGGCCCGAGCGCGGGCCGGAGCCGAGGAAGCGGATGTCGTTGGCAATCTTGAACAGTGCGGCCGCCGCCGCGTTGATCGCGCCATGCGAGAACACCATGGAATCATGCGCCGCGAGCGCCTCGAACTTGTTCGGTGCGGTCACGAAGGCGATGCCGGTGATGGCGGCGATGCGGTCCGCCACCTTTTCCGCGAAGCCGACCGGCGCGTTGAGGCCGGTGCCGACGGCGGTGCCGCCTTGCGCCAGTTCCTGCAGGCCGGGCAGCGTCTGCTCGATGCGCTTGATCGAGGAAGCGACCTGCGCGGCATAGCCGGAAAATTCCTGGCCAAGCGTAAGCGGCGTGGCATCCTGCGTGTGCGTGCGGCCGATCTTGATGATGTGGTTGAAGGCGCGCGCCTTGGCGTCGAGCGCCTTGTGCAGATGGTGCAGGGCGGGGATGAGATGATGCACGACCCGCTCGGCGCAGGCGATGTGCATGGCCGTCGGATAGGTGTCGTTGGACGACTGGCTCATATTGACATGGTCATTGGGATGCACAGGCTTCTTCGAGCCCATCACCCCGCCGAGCATCTCGATCGCCCGGTTGGAGATCACCTCGTTGGCGTTCATGTTGGACTGCGTGCCGGAGCCGGTCTGCCACACCACCAGCGGGAAATGCTCGTTGAGCTTGCCGTCGATGACTTCCTGCGCGGCCTCGACGATCGCCTTGCCGATTGCCGGATCGAGCCGCTTCATCTCCATGTTCACCTCGGCCGCGGCGCGCTTGACGATGCCGAGCGCGCGCACGATCGAAGCCGGCTGCTTTTCCCAACCGATCTTGAAATTGCCCAGAGAGCGCTGCGCCTGCGCGCCCCAATAGCGGTCGGCCGCCACCTCGATAGGGCCGAACGTATCGGTTTCGGTTCTGGTCTTTTCAGCGCTCACGGGAAGTCTCCGGTCAGTCGATTTGGGCAAGGGCGTATCGCGTTGCACAAACCGCATCAAGCGGAGATTGCGGGCGGGGAAGATGCAAATCGGTTGAAGGGAGCGCCTATTCCTTCCCCTTGTGGGAGAGGGTGGCCGAGCGAAGCTCGGTTGGATGAGGGGTGCTCCAGGGAACGCCAGCGTCTCGCTCCGCTGGAACACCCCTCCTGCAATTGGAGCGGCAATGCAGCGCCGAGCAAGGCGGCCGGTCAAGCGCGCTAGCCATCGATGGGTATGAACTTTATCCCGCCGAGGCCAGCTCGACGGGCGCGGGCTGGCGTAGCGCCAGCCGCCCCGTGACGAAGTCCTTGACCTGGCGCACCGCCTGCTCGCGCGTGACGCTGCCCGGCTGCAGGCCGAGCCTGAGCCACAGCCCGTCGATCAAGGCGGTGACGCCAAGCACGATCTCCTCGGCCAGTTCGGGCGAAGCGAGGCCGCGCAGGCCGGACAACAGGTTCGAGCGCATGCGCGCGTGGATCACCTTCTGGATGCGCGCCAGCTTCTCGTCGCGCGGCACCTCGGCGCAGAGCGACAGCCAGGCATGGCAGAGCGGCGGCAGGAACAGGTGCTCCTCGAAATTGCCCTCGATCACGGCGTCCAGCCGTTCCATCGGCGTCCGCGCCCGCTGCAACCGGGCGACAACGGCGTGACACAGCACGGCGTTCGCCTCGCGCATGGCGTGCTCGAACAGCTCCTGCTTGTTGCGGAAATAATGCAGCACAATGCCCTTCGAGGCGCCGGCCTGGGCCGCGACCTTTTCCAGCGTCGCGCCGGCGATGCCCTCGCGCTCCAGAACGGCGAACGCCGCCTGCCGCAGCTCCTTGCGGCGTATGTCGCTGAGACGCGTGAGCTTCACGGGACCGATCCATGCATGGCGAATCCATGTTGACATTTTCGTCCGCTCAGATCAATCATTGACCAATGGGACAATAAAATGACCAATTGGTCAAAATGATCGAAAAGAGGAGAACCGGAATGTTGCGCGTGCTTGCGAAGGGCGTCTGTGTCGCGGCCCTGATGATGGCATCCCAGGGGGCGCGGGCCGCCGAGGCCGAAAGCTGCAAGGCAGTCCGCATGGCCGAGCCCGGCTGGAACGATCTCGCCTTCACCACGGGCGTGGCCAAGGTCCTGCTCCAGGCGCTCGGCTACGAACCGCAGAGCGAGGTGCTCGGCATCAACGTCATCTACGAAGGCATGAAGAACAAAGACCTCGACCTGTTTCTCGGCTACTGGGATCCGGCGATGGTCACCTATTACGAGCCGTACAAGAAGGACGGCTCGATCGAGAATGTGCGGGTCAATCTGGTCGGCGCCAAATACACTTTCGCCGTGCCGACCTATGTCTGGGACGCCGGCGTCAAGGACCTGTCCGACCTGCACAAATTCGCCGACAAGTTCGGCAAGAAGATGTACGGCATCGAGCCGGGCTCCAACCAGCTGATGATGGACGCCATCGCCGATCCTCAGTTCGGCCTCGACGGCTGGCAGGTGGTGGAATCGAGTGAAGCCGGCATGCTTTCGGAGGTCGGCTACGAGATCAAGGAGAAGCAGTTCATCGTCTTCCAGGGCTGGGCGCCGCATCCGATGAACACCATGTACGACTTCAAGTACCTGACCGGCGGCGACAAGTTCTTCGGTCCGAATTTCGGCGCCGCCACCGTGACGACGCAAGTGCGCAAGGGTTTTCTGCAGGAATGTCCGAACGTGGCGCAATTCCTGAAGAACCTCGCCTTCGACATCGACATGGAAAATGTCGGCATGGGCTATCTCATCAATGACGGCATGAAGCCGGAGGAGGGCGCGCTGAAGTCGATCGCCTTGCACAAGGATCGCCTCGACGCCTGGCTCGCCGGCGTCACCACTTTCGATGGCAAGCCCGGACTTGCCGCAGTCAAGGAAAAGCTCGGACTGTGAGGCCGGCGCTGTCGGAGCCTGAGGGGCAGGACATCGATCAGGCGGCCTGGGCCGGACGCAAGCGGATCGTCGATGTCACCGGCCTCGACATAGCCTATGTCGAGATCGCCGGCGCGGAGCCGCCGATTGTCCTCGTGCATGGCTTCACCGACACCAGCCGCAGTTTTTCGCTGCTT
The DNA here is from genome assembly GCF_003289965.1 of Mesorhizobium atlanticum. GTDB lineage: Bacteria > Pseudomonadota > Alphaproteobacteria > Rhizobiales > Rhizobiaceae > Mesorhizobium > Mesorhizobium atlanticum. The sequence goes on along the minus strand of NZ_QMBQ01000010.1, from coordinate 65,320 downwards.
GCGCCGCATCTTTCCGGGCGCCGGCTGATCATACCGGATCTGCGCGGTCATGGCGGCTCGCAGGCGGGCGAGGGGTGCAGTGTCGTCGATTTCGCCGAGGACATTGCCGACCTGATCCGGCGCTTGCGGCTCGACCGGCCGGTTGTTGTCGGGCACTCGCTGGGCGGCATGGTGTCGATCGCGCTGGCCGCGCAATATCCGGAACTGATCGGTGGGCTGGTGATCCTGGCCAGCACGCTGAAGCCCGATTTCGGATCACATCACCAGCTGATCGACGGCGTGGCGGCGTTGCGCGACCCGATCTCGCCGTCGGATCCGTTCTATGACTGGTGGCATGCCTGCCAGCCGGGCGTGCCGCGGGCTTTGCTCGCCGGTCTCGCGCAGGACGCCTCAGCGATTCCGGCGGCGCGCTGGCGCGCCATTCTCGAGGAAGTCCGCCGCACCGATCTGACCGCGGCGGCGCGGGCCCTGCGTGTCCCGACGCTGATCATCGCCGGCGGACGTGATCCGCTCTTCGGTGAAGCGCACCAGCAGGCGCTGGCCCAGGCAATCATCGGATCGCGTCTGGTCTGGGCGCGGGATTGCGGCCACAATCCGCACTGGGAAGATCCGGCATTCGTAGCTGCAAGCATCGGCTAAGCCTTCGGGAACGACGACATCCGGTAGGGTAGTCGGGTCCAAGGCATTCGCCGACTGTCCGTGTTTTTCAGCATATCGGTTTGATCCAGCGCAAGGTCGGGTGCGGCCGGCGGTGCAACCATGCAGGCACCGTTCGGCTAGGTCCATGGCAGGGAGCGGTCGGTTGCCGGTGTCGGTTCCACCGGTGTCTGCCGGAGGAGTTTTGCTGTGAAAAAACTGGTCAGGAATGCGTTTCTAGGGCTTGCCGCGATTGTTGCGACGGCTGGTGCCGCTCAAGCCGCCGCCACGGTTCAGGTTTCGCTGTGGGACAAAGGGGCGAACGTGCCCATGACCACAGGTTTCGCCTACGGAATGTCGGGCGCGGATATGTCGAAGGCAACCATGGGGATAACGGCCAAGCCCGCGACGGTGAAGGCCGGCAACGTCACCTTCAAGGTGAAGAACAGTTCCAAGGATACCATCCACGAAATGATCGTGATGTATCTGGCGAATCCCAAGGACCCGCTTCCCTATATTGCCGACGAGAACAGGGTTGACGAAGACAAGTCCGGCGACAAGGGAGAGGTTTCCGAACTCGACCCTGGCGCTTCGGGCACGCTTACCGTGGACCTGAAACCCGGCAAATACGTGCTCATCTGCAACGTCCCCGGTCATTTCGCGACAGGCATGTGGACGGAGTTCACCGTTCAGCCATAGCGGCCGGTCGGCGTCGACGCGGCTGATACCCGGCCGGCTGGCGGTTTTCAGTCGGCCGAAAGAGCCTCACTGCGCCAGCGGCTTGATCCTCTCGAACCCCACCTCGCTCTGCGCGCTCGTCCCTTCGTCATACCGCCGCGCCAGCACCGCCTGCAGGTCCGGCGAATAGAGCGCGGTGAAGGTATCGATGACGTTGCCACTCTCGCCGGTGATCGTTTCGCCGACCACGAGCACATTGTATTTGCAGTCGCCGAGCCTGTAGGTGTCCTTGCCTTTGACGGTGAGCGCCAGCGTCTCGGTGCCCTGCGGCGCCTTTTTCGAAGACAGCCGCACGAATTCGGTTTTGCTCTTCGCGCCCGCCTTCAGCGGGAACAGCTTCTTCAAGTCGCCGAGCGGGATCATCGACAGCCGCCCGGTGTCGCTGTCGCGGAACACCTCGATCAGCCCGGCATAAAGATACTGTGTCTGCGGCGAATCCGATTGATACTTGTTGGCGACCGCGACCATGCCGCCGGGCGCCGGTCGGAACTCGCTGCTTATCCCGGCCTTTTCGAGCACGAAGCCGGCTTTGGCGGACTTTGCGTCGACGCAGTCCGAGGCCTGTGCGGCGCCGGCGAAGGTGAGCATGGCGAATGCCATGCCGGTTGTGAGGGTCTTCATGCCTTCTTCCCCTGGATGCATGTACCGAAGCAATGACAGACCGCCATTGCGCTGTCGACCCAGGAGCTTTTCATGCCTGGGCATGAAAAGCCTCCAGGCGCCGGCCGGGCATCGAACTGGACGAGGCGGTTCGAGGGTGTTTAATCGGGTGACGATGAATCGCTCTTCGCCAGCAACCGTTTCGCGCCGCACCTTCATCACCCGCATGTGTGCGCTCGCTGCGGCCGGCGCCGTTCCGGGGGTGGCCTTCGGCCAGACCGGAAAGCGCATTCAGCCGATCGACGCCACCTTCCTTTTCATCGCCGACATCCACGCCTGCCGCATGGCAAGCGGGCTAAGCCCCAACTGCCTGCAGGAGGGCAAGACCGATGCCGCCCTTCTGCGCAATGTCGCGGCCCTGAACGCGATTGCGGACAAAAGGTGGCCGGCCGAGATCAACGGCGTTGCGACCGGCCTGCATTCGGCCGGCACCCGCATCGGCACGCCGCTTGGGCTTGTCACCGGCGGCGACATCACCGACGATGGCGGCGGCCAAGTCACCGAGCCCAGCGAAGGCACGCAGCTTCTGCAGTTCTCCCAGCGCTACCAGGAAGGCATCGGGCCGGACCGCGTCCACATCCCGGTCTATGTCGGGCTGGGCAACCACGATCTCGACCAGAACGGCTCGCCGCCGCATGTCGACTGGTATCGCCGCGAATTGCGCGACTATGTCGAGGTCAATCATCGCCCCGGCGTGTTCTTCAAGCCGCCGGTGCCGGCGACAGAATATGACGTCGACACCGACTGTTATTCCTGGGACTGGGGCGGCCTGCATCTCGTCCAGACGCACCGCTTCGCCGGCGACACCGGCCATGGCGTGCCGGGCAGCCTGCCCTGGCTGAAGCAGGACCTCGCCACCTATGCCGGCGATGGCCGACCCGTGGTCATCTTCCAGCACTATGGTTGGGACACCTTCTCGACCGAGCGCTGGGATCCGGTGAAGCGCACCTATGATGACGATGGTTCAGGCCGCCCGCACTGGTGGGGCGAGGCCGACCGCCAGGCGCTGCTGGCGGCGATCGGCGGCTACAATGTCATCGCGATCTTCCACGGCCATCAGCACGAAGTGCCGATGATCTACCAGCGCGACGGGCTCGACCTCATCAAGCCGAAGGCGGCCTATATGGGCGGCTTCGCGCTGGCCAGGATCACCGCCGACAACATGGACGTGGTGCTTGGCGAGGCGGCCGGCGACCATGGCGAGATCGTCTTCACCAACGCTTTCGCCAAGCAATTCCAGACATGAAAAGGCCGCCTCGCGGCGGCCTCCATGGTCCTGTCATCGAGGTGCTTGAGAGGGTCAGAACGCCTTCTTGACCTTGTCCTTCACGTCGCCATAGGCCTTCTGTACCTTGCCGGCGATCTTGTCGGCGGCGCCTTCGACCTGGGTCCGCCGGTTGCCGGTGGCCTTGCCCGCCGCCTGCTTGACCGAACCTTTCATTTGCTTGGCAATACCGGCGACCTGATCCCTGTTCACCATGCGCGCATCTCCTGGGTCTCGAGGGGAGCTGGACGCGAGAACCGCATCCGGGTCTCATAACGTGCCGGCACCGGCTTGGGTTCCCGGCCGACGCGATGGCTTTCGCGGCGAGGTTGCATGGGACAACGCAATCCGGCTAGGGTTCGTCGCGGCCGCGGGGCGAGCGCGGCCCATGGGGCTGGGTTTGCGTCTTCGTGTGGCCTTTGTCGCAGTCTCCATGGCCGTGGCCGGCTGCGTTGCCGACGATGTCGGACCGATCAACACGTTGCGGGCTGCCGGCCTCGACCGTTTTGGCCTATCGCGCTTCGTCGGCCGCGTGGAACTGCCGTGAGGGCCGGCACGGGCCTGGATCGCGGTCACCGCCGCCTGTATGTGGGGATGGACTTCGAGCGCCTTGCGGCCGGCGTCGATCAGGAGGTCGACCTGGTCGACAGGCAGCCTGAGCCTGGTGGGGATCTCGTTCAGCTTCGCCTCGGTTGGAGGGTCGAGGTCGGCGAAGGAAAGGTGCTGGACTACAAGGCGGACACGCGAGGCCGGCGATCATGACGGCCGAAGCGAATTGACATCATCAGGAGACGGTTCTTGGCAGAGTTCACCCTCTATATCGGCAACAAATGCTTTTCTTCATGGTCGCTGCGGCCCTGGGTGGCGATGAAGCACCTGGAGATTCCCTTTGAGGAGGGTTTCGTGCGCCTGCGCACGCCGCAGACCTTCGCCAACCTTGCCAAAGTGTCGCCGACCGGCCTGGTGCCGGTGTTGAACCATAAAGGCAGGATCGTCTGGGAAACGCTTGCTATCCTTGAATATCTGGCCGATCTCTATCCCGAGAAGAAGCTTTGGCCCGAGGATATCGGCGCCCGCGCGCTGGCCCGCTCGGTGGCGACCGAGATGCATTCCGGCTTCCGCGAGGTTCGCTACGGCTGGCCGATGAATCTGCGCCGGCCGAAATCGCACAAGCCGCTCGATGCCGAAGGCGAGGCGCAGCGGGCGAGGATCGAGGCGATCTGGCGCCAGTGCCGCGAGGAATACGGTCAGGGCGGCCCGTTTCTGTTCGGCCATTTCACCGCGGCCGATGCCATGTATGCGCCGGTGGTCACCCGCTTCGACACCTATGGCGGCGAGCTGGCGCCCGTCACCCGCGCCTATGTCGACGCGGTGCTGGCGACGCCCGCGATGCGGCACTGGTATGCGGAAGCCGCCAAGGAGCCCTGGCCTGAGCCAGGGCCCCACGAGCAGGATTAACGGGCAGACGGCTTTCAGGCCGCGATGCCTATCCCTTCGACCGCGCCGCTTCAGCCCGTGCGGCTGAGCGCCGCCTGCCTGGCTGGCCAGCGTGTGGCGAGGAAATCGGCCACACCGGTAGCGATCTCCTCCCAGCCCGGCTCTTCCAGCAGCCAATGGGCATGTTGCTCGCGGATATCGGCGATGACGCCGAGCTTTTGCGCCGTCCATTCGACCAGCGCCGGAGCGACGATGCGATCCTCGGCGGCGCCGACGACCATGGCCGGGCAGGAGATTTTCGCGAAATCGACCTTGTAGGTGCCGAAGATCAGCTCGCGATAGACCTTGCCGGATTCGGGCACCAGTTGCGCATGCAGGATCGGGCAGGCCTCCTTCGGCATACGGTTGAGCGCGATGGTGGCGCAGCCTTTGGCCGAGGGCAGGATCGGTTGGCCGGTCAGGATTTTCGGCATCATCGGCAGATAGGTGGACAGCGCCACCTTTTGCGCCGGCAATTTCGCCGCCGGCGCCGGGCAGAGCAGGACGATCGCCTCGGCCTGGCCGAGTGCCGCGATCTGTTGGGCGATCAGGCCGCCAAGGCTGTGGCCGACCACGACCGGCCTTTCGCCGAGCGCCGCGATCACCTTCAGCGTGTCATCGACATAGTCGGAAATGGCGAGACCCTTGGCCTGGGCGGGGCCGATGCCCGCACGGCCACGCCGCGCGGCGGCGAAACCACGCCAGCCTTGCGCGGCGAAGAATTCAAGCCATGGCCGGAAGCTGGTGTGGTCGACGAAGGCGCCGTGGACGAACAGCAGGGGCGGGCGCTCGGTAGCTCCTTTCGCCTCGATTGCCGGAAATCCGGCGATGATGGTCGGCGAGACGCGCTGCGAATCCATGGCTACCTCCCTCGGCGCGGATCGGATTGGCAAAGGCTCAGCTTGTGCTCGTCAACAAGCTTGCCTAAATTGTCAACCTGCTTGCCTAGTTTGTCAACCGCCTTGCCTAAATTCCATGGTGCGCAATTGGACGGTCCGGAATCGAAGGCCACTGAAGCCGAGTTTCGCGCCCGCCGCGAAAAGATCCTGCTGCGGCAGCTGGTGCGGCTGTTTCGCCTGATGAACGATGAGACCGTGGCGCGCATGCAGGCTCGGGGTTTCGGCGGCTTGCAGCCCTCCTATCCGCGACTGCTCGGCAATCTGGACACCGAAGGCACGCGCATTTCCGGCCTGGCCAGGCGCATGGGCATCACCCGGCAGGCGGTCGCCCAACTGGTGAAGGAGATCGAGGCCGCGGGTTTCGTGGAGCGGCGTGCCGACCCCGAGGACGGCCGCGGCGTTATCGTCGCCTTCACGCCGCAGGGGCGACAGGGGCTCGCCACGGCGGTCGAGGTGATGGCGGAGATCGAAGCCGAATATGCGGGGGTGGTCGGTCAGTCCGGGCTCGACGAGCTCAAACGCCATCTCAAGACGATCCTCGACCGCTTTGACCGGCAAGGCGGTTTCGGCATGGATTGAAGCTTGCGCCTGCGGAACTGCCGGGCGCAATATTGATCCAGGAGGAAGACCGATGGCCAGCAGCGAAGCACCGCATGAAAGCACGGCGCCCAAAATCTTCCATTGCCGGTTGATCCCGCCGCGGCCGGATTTCGCCTTTACCATGACTGAGGACGAAAGGGCGCTGATGGGCCAGCATGCCGACTATCTGCGCGAGAAGCTGCGCGAAGGCATCATGATCATGGCCGGTCCGGTCGCCGATCCGGCCGGCCCGTGGGGCCTGCTGATCTTGCGTGCCGGCAGCGAAGCCGAGGCGAGGGCGGTGACCGATGGCGACCCCGTGGCGCGTTCGGGCCGCGGCTTCCGCTATGAAATCCTGCCGATGTTGAGCGTGATCATGTAGGCGGCACACGAAAAGAACGCCTCTCGCGCGTTTTATGACGCGGGAGGCGTCCTTGTGCCGTTAGCCTTCTTTCGACTGCTGACGGCATTGCAACAACGCCCGACACCGGCGGCGGTTCCCTAAGTCGGCAAAATAATTGTCGTCGGTTCGCGGACGTCACGACCGGAGCGGTATGGTCGGCAACCGAAGGTCTTTTCCGTTCCGCTTGCCTGATTGTGTGCTAGGAACCGGTCGACCGCGACGTGAGTCACCGACGCATTTCAGGAATTGACATGGCCATCAAATTTTCCGCCAAGGAGCAGCCGCCGACTCCGGCCGCTGCCATGAAGCCGGCCAAGCCGGCCGCCGGGCCGAAAGCCGACAAACCGCTGGACGTCGATCTCCTCGGGCAGCCGCCCCAGAAGCCGCCGCGCAAGACCAGGAAGAAGTAGAAGATTGCCGCACGAGGCCAATCCCAGCCGTTTGCCTTGGCCGTCCTTCACGGCGGCCGATCCCGGCTTGCCGGCGGGCGATGCCGCGGCCGTGTTCGACTGCCAGAGCTGCGGCGCCTGCTGCGCCTATTCGGCGGATTGGCCGCGCTTCTCGACCGAGGAGGACGCGCAACTCGAACGCATTCCGGAGAAATTTGTGTCGGCCGACCTCTCCGGCATGCGCTGCGAGGGCGCGCGCTGCTCGGCGCTTACTGGCGAGGTTGGCAAGCACACGTCGTGCGGCATCCATGACCTCCGCCCCGATGTCTGCCGCGCCTGCATGCCCGGCGGCGAGGACTGCCTGATGGCGAGGGCCGCCCATGGGCTGGCGGTGAGCTAATTTCCTCGCCCCCGCAAAGCGGGGGAGAGGTGGCCGCGCAGCGGAGAGGGGGCTGCGACGCTGGCGGGCTCCCTCTGGTTGCCTTCAAGGGTAGCGCCATCCCCTCTCCGTCTCGGCTTCGCCGGGCGAGGAAGAGCGCCCCGCTTGCCTCGCCCCACACCTCCCGGTACCTTCCAGCCGGGCAGGGCCGCGGAGGAGATTCATGAGCATCGAATTCTTGTTGACCTCGCTGATCATCGTGGCGTCGCCCGGCACCGGTGTCCTCTACACGCTGAGCGCCGGCCTCTCGCGCGGCGCGCGTGCCTCGGTCGTCGCCGCCTTCGCCTGCACGCTGGGCATCATCCCGCATATGGCCGCCGCCATCACCGGCCTTGCTGCGGTGCTGCACACCAGTGCCGTCGCCTTCGAGACGCTGAAATATCTCGGCGTCGCCTACCTGCTCTACATGGCCTGGAACACGCTGAAGGAGAAGGGCGGGTTGAGCATCGACGAGAATGCAGCGCCGCGCTCGACCGCCAGGACCATCACGACCGGCATCCTGGTCAACGTGCTGAACCCGAAACTGTCGATCTTCTTCTTCGCCTTCCTGCCGCAATTCGTCAGCACCACCGAGCCGCACGCTTTTGCCAGGATGCTGGAGCTCTCCGGCGTCTTCATGCTGATGACCTTCGTCGTCTTCGCCGTCTATGGCGTGTTCGCGGCTTCGGTGCGCAGCCATATCGTGACGCGGCCGAAGGTGCTGACCTGGATGCGCCGCAGCTTCGCCGCCGCCTTCGTCATGCTTGGCGCCAAGTTGGCGCTCGCCGATCGCTAGCCCTCTGATCCATTCGCGGTTTCGGAAGCTCGTCGCATCCGGACCCGGCCGCGGCCCTAGAGCGTTTCACCGTTTCACGGAAACGACGAACCGCTCTATCTCTTTGTTTTTACGCAATTCCGGACGAAAAACCGCTCACGCTTTTCCTGGAATTGCTCTAACGCCGAGGCGCCAGGCCGAGGGCGGAACGCCGATCATCTTCTTGAAAGCACGGCTGAACGCCGCTTCGGATTCGTAGCCTATTTCCGCCGCGATGCTGGCGACATTGCTGTTGCCGGCGCTGAGCAATTCCGAGGCGATCTGCATGCGCCATTTGGCGAGATAGTGCATCGGCGGCATGCCGACGACTTTGGTGAAGCGCTCCGCAAGCACCGTGCGCGACAAAGCGGACTCCTTGGCCAGCGCCTCCACCGTCCAATTGTGGGCCGGCCGGTCGTGGATCAGCGCCAGCGCCTTGCTCAGATGCGGATCGCGCAGGCCCGCCAGCCAGCCGGTCTGCTGCGGCGGCAGCGATTCCACATAGCGGCGCAGCACGTCGACGAACATCAGTTCGCTGAGCTTGGTAAGTACCGTCTCGCTGCCGGCCCGCTTCTCGGCCACTTCCGAGACCGCCAATCTGATGAACTGGCCGAGCCAGCCGCCATCGCCTTTGACGTCGCCGGCCTTGATGACGGGCGGCAGCGCCTCGAGCAATGGATTGAAGGGCAGGGCATGGCAGGCGAGATAGCCGCAGACCAGCCGGGCCGACAGCGAACCGTCCTTGACGTAGTTGATCGGGAACGGCGTCTGGCTTGCGGCAGCAATCTGCAGGACATCCGCGGTGGGCGGGTCTGCCCTGAGGTCGGGCGTGCTCGACATGATATGCGGGTCGCTGTGGGTGAAGACCACGACCTCGCCTGCCTCTACCGGGATCGCTTCCTTGCCGATGATGCGGGCAAAGCAGCGGCCCTCCGTGAGCACGTGATAGGAAATCAGGTGATCCGCGCCCGGCAGTATCCTCGGCAAGATCGAGGCGGGCGCCGGCGAGCAGACCGCCCATGGATCCTGGGCCTCGATGTCGAAAAACGTCGCGCCGGTGAGGCGCACCGTTTTCAAAAGGTCAGACAGAGCGTCCCCGGCCATTCCACTCTCGCAAGTTGCGCGGCAATCCGGCGCGACATCCCATTCGACTTCCGGACGCGCTGTCAAGTAACGCGGACGCCCCGTCATTCCGTCCCCGGCCGGAAGCTTTAAACCCCAATCGGCGCCAAGAGCTGTCTTCAGTTGGGCGCTCTGCGCAATCGAACGCAACGAAAGAAAAGGACGAAAGTCATGACGGTACATAAGGGCGGGTGTTTTTGCGGCGCCGTGGAAATCGAAGTCCACGGAAACGCGGAGGCAATGGGCTATTGCCATTGCAGTTCCTGCCGTTCGTGGTCGGCGTCTCCCGTGAACGCCTTCACGCTGTGGAAGCCTCAGAACGTCAAGGTTACCAAGGGCGCGGAGTTCCTCTCAGGCTTCAAGAAGTCCGAGATGAGCGACCGCCAGTTCTGCACGAAATGCGGCGGGCATCTGATGACGGACCATGCGCCGCTCGGACTGGTCGACATCTACGCGGCCACCATACCGACGGTGGAATTCGCGCCGGGGGTCCATGTCAACTACGCCGAGACGGTCCTGCCGATGAAGGACGGACTGCCGAAGCTGAAGGACTTTCCCGCCGAGCTCGGCGGCTCCGGCATCGCGGTCCCGGAATAGGTCCGGACGATGACCGACGATTTCAAGCAACCGCAATTCACGACAGGAGAACAGCAATGGATATCGCGACGTTTCGCGCCACGCAGGAGCCGATCAAGGATCTTTATCGCAAGGACGCGCGGGCCGCGCTTCTCACTCTGAAGGCCAAGGGAAGCGCGGATGACTCCAGGGTGACCTGCAAGGTCGAGACCGGACGCGGACTTGCGCTGGCCGGCATCCATCCGAAGGCCGGCGGCAGCGGGCAGGAACTCTGCTCCGGCGACATGTTGCTGGAGGCGCTGATCGCCTGCGCCGGCGTCTCGATGCGGGCGGCCGCGGCCGTGCTCGAGATTCCGATCAAGTCGGCGGAAATCTCCGCCGAGGGCGATGTCGACCTGCGCGGTACACTCGGCGTCACCGAAGGCGTGCCGGTCGGCTTCAAGGAAATCCGCCTGCGCTTCGACATCGAGTCGGATGTCGAGCAGAGCCGGCTGACCCAGCTCATGGAGCTCACCGATCGCTACTGCGTGATTTTCCAGACCATCCAGCGCAGCCCCAAGACCTTCGTGAAGCTCAACAGGGTGGTTTCGTAGGCCGCGAATGCCCGGAATTCAAGCTTGGCGGGGCGAATTCCGGGCTGGGCCTGAGCGCGGTTCTCGCGCCAGGCCCAATCGCCCGCGCCACCCATGATCGCTCAACGCTTGCTGGTCGATGAAGTGGTGGCGCCCGTGGGGCGGCGGCGCGTTCCGGCAAGACAGCCGAGCCTTGGGACGTCGCCGTCTGGACAGCCATCATCCGACGGGCTTCGGCAACAAAAAGGGCGGCATCTCTGCCGCCCTTTCCTTGTGTGTAATGGAGTTGGACTTCTTAGAAGTCCATGCCGCCCATGCCACCCATGCCGCCGCCGGGCATGCCGCCCGGCATACCGCCGGCAGCTTCCTTCTTCGGAGCTTCGGCGATCATGGCTTCGGTGGTGACCAGCAGGCCGGCGACCGAGGCCGCGTCCTGGAGAGCGGTGCGCACGACCTTGACCGGGTCGACGATGCCCATGGCGATCATGTCGCCATAGTCGCCGGTCTGGGCGTTGAAGCCGAAGGTCGCGCCCTTGTTCTCGAGGATCTTGCCAGCAACGATCGATGCCTCAGCACCGGCGTTCGACGCGATCTGGCGGGCCGGAGCCTGCAGCGCGCGGCGCACGATGTTGATGCCGGCGGCCTGGTCGGAGTTGGCGCCGGTGGCCTTGACGTTGGCCGAAGCGCGCAGCAGGGCCACGCCACCGCCGGCGACGATGCCTTCTTCCACGGCCGCGCGGGTCGCGTTCAGAGCGTCGTCAACACGGTCCTTCTTTTCCTTCACTTCCACTTCCGTCGCACCGCCGACGCGGATCACGGCAACGCCGCCGGCGAGCTTCGCCAGACGTTCCTGCAGCTTCTCCTTGTCGTAGTCCGAGGTGGTCTCCTCGATCTGCTGCTTGATCTGGGCGACGCGGCCCTGGATCTCGGCCTTCTTGCCGGCGCCGTCGACGATGGTGGTGTTCTCCTTCGAGATCGACACCTTCTTGGCGCGGCCGAGCATGTTGAGGCCGACATTCTCGAGCTTGATGCCGAGGTCTTCCGAGATGACTTGGCCACCGGTGAGGATGGCGATGTCTTCCAGCATGGCCTTGCGGCGGTCACCGAAGCCCGGAGCCTTGACGGCGGCGATCTTCAGGCCACCGCGCAGCTTGTTGACGACCAGCGTGGCCAGGGCCTCGCCTTCGACGTCTTCCGAGATGATGAGCAGCGGCTTCGAGGTCTGAACGACAGCTTCCAGGACCGGCAGCATGGCCTGCAGGTTGGAGAGCTTCTTCTCGTGCAGCAGGATGTAGGCGTCTTCCAGATCGGCGACCATCTTGTCGGCGTTGGTGACGAAGTAGGGCGAGAGGTAGCCGCGGTCGAACTGCATGCCTTCGACGACTTCCAACTCGGTCTCGGCGGTCTTGGCTTCCTCGACGGTGATGACGCCTTCGTTGCCGACCTTCTGCATCGCTTCTGCGATCATCTTGCCGACCGACTCGTCGCCATTGGCCGAGATCGTGCCGACCTGGGCGACTTCCTCGGAGGTCTTGATCTTCTTGGCGGCCTTGCCGAGAGCGGCGACGACTTCACCGACGGCGAGGTCGATACCGCGCTTGAGGTCCATCGGGTTCATGCCGGCGGCAACGGCCTTGTTGCCTTCCTGCACGATCGCCTGGGCGAGAACGGTAGCGGTGGTCGTGCCGTCGCCGGCGATGTCGTTGGTCTTCGAAGCGACTTCGCGGACCATCTGGGCGCCCATGTTCTCGAACTTGTCCTCAAGCTCGATCTCCTTGGCGACGGTGACGCCGTCCTTGGTGATGCGCGGGGCGCCGAACGACTTGTCGATGACGACGTTGCGGCCCTTGGGGCCCAGCGTCACCTTCACCGCGTCGGCGAGGATGTTGACACCGCGCAGCATGCGCTCACGGGCGTCGCGGGAGAATTTTACGTCTTTTGCAGCCATGGTTAGCTCCTGACAGGGGCTCGGGAAGAGCCCGAAAACTCAGTTGATGGAGAGGCCGATAATCAGCCGATGATGCCCATGATGTCGGATTCCTTCATGATCAGAAGGTCTTCGCCATTGAGCTTGACTTCAGTGCCCGACCACTTGCCGAACAGGATGCGATCGCCGGCCTTGACGTCCAGGGGCACGAGCTTGCCGTTTTCGTCGCGGGCGCCGGAGCCGACGGCGATGATCTCGCCTTCCTGCGGCTTCTCCTTCGCCGTATCCGGGATGATGATCCCGCCGGCGGTCTTGGATTCGGATTCGACCCGGCGAACGACCACGCGGTCATGAAGCGGGCGGAACTTGGACTTTGCCATTAGTGTCTTCCTCGAGTGAGAACGGTGAGAACTGTTCCTCCATCCGGCGAGGCCGCCGGATATGAGTTAGCACTCACCTAAGGCGAGTGCTAACGTGGCGCTGAAATAGGCTGGCGCCTTGCCGGAGTCAAGGCGCGCGCAAGGGGGCAATGGCGCGAAATTTTTCTTGCGGGGAACCCCGGGCGGAAATGCAACGGCTGCCGCGAGCCGCGGACGAGCAATTTCGCCTGCTAGGTCCGCCGCCTTGGCGACCTCAAGGGCGACGACACCATCCGCGGCGAGGCGATTCCGGTTCCGGATGAGCTTCGCGCGCTGCGCCGCAAGCTCGGTTTCGACTACGGCGAGTTCGATTTCGTCATGCACGAGGGCAGGGCGGTGCCGCTCGATGCCAACAAGACGCCCGGTCGCGCCCGCAACCTGTCGAGCTTCATCGCCGCCGGCAATGCCAATCTTGCCGGCTTCGAAGGGCTGATCCGTCTGCACGCCTAGGCGGCAGGCGCCTACAAAAACACCCGCAACTGCGTGTGGATGATCGAGCGATAGTCGTCGATCGTGCGCCGGCCTTCCGCCTCGTCCTGCGTCAGTGCCAGCCGCACGACGCCGCCGGCAAGCTGGAAGATCAGGAACACGACTCGCCCGAACGCCTCGCGCTGCTCCGCTTGCAGCATGGGCGCGACATGGTCGCAGAACATCTTTGCCTGGTGCCTCGTCTCGGCAATGTCGAGATGCTGCAGCGCCTTGTCGGCCTGGATGGCGTTCTGCAGGTCTTGGATCGCCGGGTCCGCCGCGACGCGGGCATAATAGTCGTCGAGCATGCGATCGGCCGCCGCCGTCACGTCGCTCAACCCGTTTATCCCGGCGATGATCGCGCCGAAACGCCCCCGGCTTTCCTCGGAAAACCGTTCGTAGAGCATCGCCAGGATCGCCGATTTGCTCGGGAAATAATGATAGACGGTCGCGATCGGCCCGCCGGCCAGCGCGCCGACTTCCTTCATCGTCACCGCGTCGATGCCCTTCTCGCCGATCAGCCGCATGGTCGTGGCGAGGATCGCGTCGATGCGTTCGCGGCTGCGCTCCTGCTTCGGCCTGCGCCTCGGTTCCGTCGCTATTCGCTTCGCGTCCCTCATGGCCCGCATCTTCCCGGAAAAGTGCGAATTCGCGGTTGACAAGAAACATGATCAAGTATCAGTTTCATCAATGCTGACAACTTGTCAGTTTTTTGACCGGGCTGCAAGGGAGGGCACCTCGTGACTGCATCGCAAACCGCCCAGGCGGAACATGGCGATTGGCTCGTCGGCAATCCGACGGGATCGCAGCTTGCCTCGGCGCTGTGGATCGGCTCGGTCGGCCTGCTCATCCTTGGTCTGCAGCCGGTGCTGCTCGGTGCGCTCTACACGGAGGGCCACGTCACCGGCGACGAGCTGGCGCTGGTCGCCACCGCCGAGATGATCGCGATCGGCATCGGGTCGGCGATCGTGGCGATGCTGCTGCCTGCCAGGAACATGCGCTGGAAGAGCGCGGCGCTGCTTGTCCTGCTCGCGGTCGCCAATTTCTGGACCGCTTATGCCGGCAGCCCCAATGCGCTGATCGGCGCGCGCACGCTTGCCGGCCTGGCGGAAGGCGGGCTGGTCGCCGTCGCCACCGAATTGATCGCCCGCTCGCGCCGGGCCGAGCGCATCGGCGGCTATTTCGTCACGCTGCAGACCTTGGCGCAATGCGCGCTGGCGCTGATCCTCGCGCTCTATGCCGTGCCCGCCGCCGGCTCGGCCGGCGGCTTCATCGCGCTCGGCATCGTCTGCCTCTTGTCGCTGGCCGTCGCCTGGATCGTGCCGGAGGACTATGCCGATCTGCCCAAGGAAGAGCAGTTTGCCAACGTCGCGACGTTGCCCGCGATCACCGCGCTCCTGTCGATCTTCTGCTATTTCATGTTCTTCGGCGCCGTCTGGGCCTTTCTGGAGCCCATCGGCGCGCAGTTCGGCATCGACGGCCGCACCGTCGGCCTGATGGTGTCGGCAAGCCTCGCCGCGCAAGTGATAGGCGCCATGACCGCGACGGTCTTCGAGGCGCGCATCGACTACCGTTTTGCCATCATGATCATCGGGATTGTCGCGGCGATCAGCTCAGTCATGCTTGCGTCCGCCCCGGGTCTTTCGGTGTTCTGGGCGGTGGCGCTGGTGATGGGCTTCATCCTGCTCTTCATCGTGCCCTATCAGATCCGCATGGCAATTACCGCCGACGAGACGCGAACGGCAGTGCTCCTGGTGCCGGCCGCGCAGCTTTTCGGTCTCGCCATCGGCCCGATCGCCGCCTCGCTTTTGATCGATGCCGGGAATTTCCGCCCGGTGCCCGAATTCGCCGCAGCGACTGCTTTGGCCAGCGTGCTGCTGCTCGGCGTATTCGTGCTGGTCGCCCGGCGGCACGGTCGGGCCTGAGCGGGGAGGGCCAAAATGGCAAACGCTTGGAACAACTGGTCGGGTTTCGTCACGGCGTCCCCGAAGCAGATTGCGACGCCGGCCGATGCCGGCGAACTGGCCGAACTCGTGCGCTCGGCGCCCGGTCCGTTGCGTGTCGCCGGCGCCGGCCACTCCTTCACGCCGCTGGTGCAATCCGACGGCACCATCGTCTCGCTTGAGAAGATCGAGGGGCTGGTCTCGCATGAACCGGCGGCCAACAGGGCGCGGGTGGGGGCCGGCACGCGGCTCGGCGCCCTGATGCAGATCCTGCAAGGCATCGGCCAGGCCCTGCCCAATATGGGCGACATCGACAAGCAGGCGATCGGCGGCGCGCTGGGCACTGCCACGCACGGCTCCGGCCCGACGCTCGGCGCCTATCACACGCAGTTGGAGGCGGTGCAGCTTGTGGACGGCAAAGGCAAGCTGCGCGAGTACAGCCGGGCCAGCGACCAGGACATGATCCACGCCATCGGCGTCGCGCTGGGCAGCTTCGGCATTCTCACCGAAGTGACGATGAACAACATCGCGGCCTACCGCCTGCGCCGCCGCAAATGGGTGCTGCCGATCGGCGACATGCTGCGCGATTTTGAGAGGATGATGGCCGCGCATCGTTCGGCCGAATTCTACTACATCCCGTTTTCCGGCTATGCGCAGTTCATTGCCAGCGACCTGAGCGACGCCCAGCCGACGCAGCGGCCGACCGAGGACGACGAGGAGGGCCTGGCGACATTGCGCAAGCTGCGCACCGTGCTGCGCCGGCTGCCGTCGCTGCGCCGCGCGCTGATCAAGGGCGCGGTCAAAAAGGTGCCGGCCGAGGATTATGTGCAGGACTGGCTCAACGTCTATGTCAGCGACCGTCGCACCAAATTCAACGAGATGGAATACCACCTGCCCTATGAGGAAGGTCCCAAGGCGTTGGCCGAGATCATCGCGCTGACGGAGAAGCACTTTCCAGAAGTCTATTTCCCGATGGAGGTGCGTTCGGTGGCGCCCGACGAGTTCTGGCTTTCGCCCTTCCACAAGAGGCTGACCTGCTCGATCGCCATCCACCACGATGCGGCGAACGACCCGCGGCCTTTCATGCGCGCCGCCGAGCCGATCTTCCGCAAATATGGCGGCAGGCCGCATTGGGGCAAGATGCACAGCCTGAAGGCGGCGGATTTCAAGAAGATCTATCCGCGCTGGGACGACGCGCTTGCCGTGCGGCGCGACATCGATCCGGAAAACCGTTTCGTCTCGCCCTATATGGCCAGCCTGTTCGGCATTGAACCCAGTCCTTTTGGCATCAAAAAATGAGCGCCTATTTCGTTGCCCTGTCCGAGGCGCTGAAGGCAGCCGAGATCTTCCGGCCCTGCCTGGTGCTCGACCGCGACCGGCTGGACGGCAACATCGCGCTGGTGAAGGAGCGGCTGGCTGCCGGCCTTGCCGTTCGGCTGGTCGACAAGTCGCTGCCTTGCATGCCGTTGCTGTCGCATATCGCGCGAGCCCTCGAAACCAACCGCTTCATGACCTTCCACCCACCGGTGACACAGGCCGTGCTCGATGCTTTTCCCGAGGGCGACCTGCTTTACGGCAAGCCGATGCCCGTCGACGCAGCCAGGGCGGCGCTGACAAGAGGCGGCGCCGGCTGGTGGTCGCGCGTCTGTTGGCTGATCGATACGCCGGAGCGGCTGGCCGAGTATGGCGATTTGGCCGCCGCGCTCGACACCGAACTGCGCTTCGCCTTCGAGGTCGATGTCGGCCTGCATCGCGGCGGTTTTGCCAGTCCCGCCGAGATCAAGGCGCTGACGGTGCCGGAGCGCCTGCACTGCGAAGGTATCATGGCTTACGAAGCGCATGCGCCGGAGATACCGGGCCTGTTCGGTGGCGCGGCCAGGGCACTGAAGCAGGCCTCGGCCAAGGCGGCGGAGTTCGCCGCCGCCCTCGGCCCGGACCGGCCCCGCATCTTGAACATCGGCGGCTCGAAGACCGCGCTGCTACATGGCGGCGGCGTCGCCAACGAGGTGTCGATCGGCTCGGCCTTCGTCCTGCCGAGCGACTTCGATACGCCTGGCCTCGACGGCCTCCAGCCGGCCGCCTTCATCGCCACGCCGGTCCTCAAGGCGCTCGATCCGATGCTGCCCGGTCCGCCATGGGTTTCCAGGGCGCTCCAGGCGCTTGGCCTCTTCCCGCGCAAAGGCTTGTATCTCTATGGCGGCAATTGGATGGCCGAACCGGTGTTCCCCGAAGGCATGAAGCCGAACGGCCTGATTGGGCTGTCGTCCAACCAGCAATTCATGGGCCTGCCGGCAAGCGCGGATGTGAAGCCCGGCGACCATGCCTTCCTGCGGCCGACGCAGAGCGAGGCCGTGCTGCAGCATTTCGGGGCGATTGCTGTGTTCGCGGGCGGCCGGATCGTCGAGTTCTGGCCGGTGCTGCCGATGGGATAGGGCTATTTAGCCCCAATCGGATAATGCTTGGTTTCGTAAGCCTCGATCAGAGTGGCTAGAACATCAAAGCGATATGCTTCAGGGCTATCTGCAACCGGTTCATTATCGAAATAGCGAGCAATCTCGGCAATCGCCCAGTCGTACTCGTTATTAATGGGTCGAATGTTTTCCATCGCACGTCTCCGCAGCTATCTTGCCATACTCGGCGAGACTGTCGAGATACTGCCTCGCGAGATCGTGTGGGCTCGTTCCAAGAATTCATTGACTCAGTCAACTAAATGATTGATCCTGTCCAAGGCAGGAGGACTTCCCATGACCATCCACGATCACCCCGGCAAGGAACGCATCGATACCGTGCGCGCCTTCAACCGCTTCTACACCCGCCAGATCGGCCTGCTCGACGAGAGCCTTCTGAAGAGCCCGTTCTCGCTGACCGAGGCGCGGGTGCTTTATGAGCTTGCCCATCGAGAGGGGCTCGTCGCCAGCGATCTGGTGCGCGACCTTGGTCTCGACCCGGGCTATGTGAGCCGCCTCTTGAAGAAATTCGAGGAGCGCGGTCTGGTCGAGCGCGAGGCCAGCGAGGCGGACGCGCGCCGGTCTTCGATCGCGCTGACGACGGCGGGCCGCGAGGCTTTTGCGCCGCTCAACCAGGATTCGCACGACCAGGTGCGCGCGCTGCTCGATCGTCTGCCGCCCGCCGACCAGAAGCGGCTGGTCAAGGCCATGCGCACAGTGCAGGACCTGCTTGGCGACAGGCCCGAACCCAAGGTGCCCTACATCCTGAGGCCGCTGCAGGTCGGCGACATCGGCTGGATCACGCGCCGCCAGGGCATGCTCTACGCTGAGGAGTATGGCTGGGACGAAACCTACGAGGCGCTGGTCGCCGAGATCCTCGGCGAGTTCGTCAAGAAATTCGATCCAAAGTGGGAGCGCGCCTGGATCGCCGAGCGCGAAGGCGAGGTGGTCGGTTCCGTCTTCGTCGTGCGCAAGTCGTCCGAGGTGGCGAAGCTGAGGCTGCTCTATGTCGAGCCTTCGGCGCGGGGCCTTGGCATCGGCCGGCGGCTGGTCGACGAGTGCATCGCCTTCGCTCGCGCCAAGGGCTACAAGACGCTGACGTTATGGACGAACGACATACTGGGCTCGGCCCGCCGTATCTACCAGGCCGCCGGCTTCAAGCTGGTCGATGAAGAAAGGCACCATTCCTTCGGCAAGGACCTTGTCGGCCAGACCTGGGATTTGGAGCTTTAGCCTCTTCCTTCTCCCACAAGAGGAGAAGGGGAAACCTGTCAACCCTTCACCGGCAGCCAGATCTCCAATCCGCCATTGCCGGTGTGCGCGTCGAATTCGGGTCCGTAGCGCTCGAATTCCGGCGCGTCGGCGATCTCGTGGCCGGAAGCCGGCAGCCATTTGTTCCAGATCGTGTTGACGGTGCGGCGGATGGTCGAGATGTGCTCGCGATGCGAGAACACCGCGTATTTCTGCGCTGGCACCCGCACCCGATAAAAATCCTTCGGCAGGTCGGAGAAATCCTTCACCTCGACGCCGACGACATAGTCGAAATTGCCGGCATCGTCGCCATTGAGGCACACACCGTAGAAGACGCCCGGCACCTCGCCGGGAATGCTGCCGATATAGGGCGCGAAACGCTGCCACTGCCTCGGGATGCCGGCGCTGGTCTCACAGCTGTAGCGTTCGCCGAGCCCGGCGACGAGGAACGGGCGGCTGGTCTCGAAGCGCGGCGGCTCGAGCGTGGTGAGAAGTGAACTGTCCATGAGGATAGGCTCCACGAGATCGAGGTTTCGGGTCGAGCCTTGCGCGCGCACCAGTTCGGGCGTGGTGCCGAACGCATCGCGAAAAGCCCGCGTGAACGCCTCATGCGAACCGTAGCCGGCATCGAGCGCGACCGAGAGAATGTCGGGCGCGCCGCCGGCCAGCTTGCGCGCCGCTTCGCTCAGGCGGCGCGCCCGCATGTAGCCCATCACCGACCGCCCCGTGGCGGCGGCGAAAGCGCGCGTCACATGGAAGCGCGACACGCCGCTGCTTGCCGCGACATCGTCGAGACTGACGGCGTCCGGCAGGTGGCTCTCGACAAACCACAGCGCTTTCTCGGTCGGGTTCATGGTTCCTCGCATTTGGCGGGCCGACCCTAGCGGCAGCGCCGGTGTCGAGTTTGATCGAAATTGCGCAGGGCGCGAAGGGGCAAAGCGATACTGACAGGCGAAGCAGTGCCGCCGTCGCCGTCGCGCTGCGGACGCGCGAACGGATTCAATCGGGGCGCTCACACCGTCCAGAAATAGCGCACGATGTGGAAGAAGATCGGGGCGGCGAAGACGAGGCTGTCGGTGCGGTCGAGCATGCCGCCATGGCCTTCGATCAGATGGCCCCAGTCCTTGACGCCCTGGTCGCGCTTGATCGCCGAGGCGACGAGGCCGCCAAGGAATCCCATCGCGCAGGCGATGAAGGCGACGGCCGAGGCCTGCAGCGGCGAGAAAGGCGTGATGAAGGCGAGCAGTGCGCCAAGCAGGCTCGACGCGACCAGCCCGCCGATCAGCCCCTCCCAGGTCTTCGACGGCGACACGTTGGGCGAGAAGCGGTGTTTTCCGAACAGCTTGCCGAAGATGTACTGCAACACGTCGCTGCCTTGCACCACGATGATCAGGAAGGCGATGAGCAGAAGGTTGCGGCCCTCGAAGCCGGGCACGTTGAGCGTCAGCAAAGCAGGCACATGGCTGACGCAATAGACGGAGATCATGATCGCCCATTGCTGCGCCGAGACGCGCTCCAGAAAACGTTCGGTATCGCCGTGCAGCGCCGTGATCGCCGGCATCAAAAGGAAGCAGTAGACCGGGATGAAGATGACGAATAGCCCGTACCAGGCAGTCCACACCAGCCAGTACTGGAAGGGGATGACGATGCCGAACATGCCGAGCAGCACCCAGTGGTCGCTGCGCCGGCTGTGCGTCAGCGTCACGAATTCGCGCAGCGCCGCGAACGAGATCAGCGCGAACAGGATGGTCATGCCGTAACGGCCGAAGAAGAAGGCGACCGTCATCAGAGCCACCATCACCCACCAGGCGTTGATGCGCTGCGTCAGGTTGACCAGCGTCGAACTGAGCGGCTTCGGCGCGCGCGCCGACAGGATGGCGGCGGTGACGCTGGCGGTGCTCAGCACAACGAAGAGGCCGATGATGAGAATGCTGATTTCGTGGCGCATTAATCGTCTCGGTCGGGGCGCGGATTGAGCGCCAGAAGCTCGGCGCGGGCGCGCTGCAGGAAGGCGCGCCGCTCTTCGCCCGGCGCCACCGCGACCGGGGCGCCGAAGACGACGCGGCAAAGCAGCGGCACCGGCAGGAACTGGCCCTTGGGCAGCACGCGCGACATGTTCTCGATCCAGCAGGGGATCAGCTCGATGTCGGGCCGTGCCATCGACAGATTGTAGAGGCCGGAACGAAAGGGCAGCAGCTCGTCGCTGGTGTTGCGGGTGCCTTCCGGAAAGATGATCAGCGAATGACCCTGGTCGAGCACGGAAAGCATGATCGAGATCGGGTGCTCCGCTTCGCTCGTCCAGGTCCGGCTGATCAGCACGGAGGACAGCATGTCCTCGGCGATGAAGCGGCGAAGCCGCGACTTGCCCCAATATTCGGCCGCGGCGATCGCATGCGTCTTGGCGCGCTCCGCCTCGCTGAGACAGGCCGACAGAAGGATGAAATCGCCATGGCTGGTGTGGTTGGCGAAATAGATGCGCTGTCGGTCCGACGGCTCGCTGCCGCTCCAGATCGGCCGCACGCCGGTGACCGCCCAGGCCATCGCCGAAAGGCCGACCGAGGTCACTGTCTGCAACAGCGTGTAAGTGCGCAGCGAAAGCTTGCTCATCTGGGCATCCAGAACCCGGCGGTGAGGAACGCGACGACGAACACCGCGAAGGCGATCCGCTGTCGTGCAAGCAGGCGGCGTGTTCCGGCGATGCGCTCGTCGAGCAGGCGCGGCGTGGCCGGGGCGGGCTTCAACCGCATGCGCGCCAGCATGTCATCGACAGCGGCGCCGCCGGACATCTCGTCGCCATGCGTCGCCATCAGCCGGAACAGCAGCGCATCGAAGCCGAGAAGCGCCGAGAGCGCGAGCACGACGACGGCGCTCGTCGCCGCGACGAGCAATGCCAGCACCGCAAGCGGCGCATGGAGCGCGCCGCGCGCCGAGGCGACCAGCGGCGCGATGCTGTCGCCGGCGATCACGATGACGGCCGGCCATGCCGCCTGTTTGACCAGCATCGCAGCGAAGGCGGCAGTCTTACGCTGATAGGCGTCGTTGCTCATGCCGGCTCGTCCAGTCCGAGCTGAAGATGCACTGGCCGACCCGAAGCGGCGAGCTGCTTGCGCGCCTGCGCCGGCGTGTGCGAACGACCGCTGGCGACCAGCCAGCGGGCGACGACCGTGGCGCTGCGCTGGAAGCCGAGCGCGCAGCAGATCAGCACCTTGCCTTGCCGGCGGGCCGGCTCGATTGCCGCCACCGCATCGTCGAGCGTGTCCACGGGTGGCGACAGGAGATCGAGCATGGGAAAGCTGATCCAGCGGCCCGGCGCGTCGCGCGGCCGCTCCAGCTCGGCGGCAAGATCGATCACCGTGCCGAAGGCGTGTGCTTCGGCAGCGTCGGGAAAGCGCCCGAGGAAGACACCGTCGGTGACGGCAACCACCGGCGGCAGCTTGCGCGTCCAGGCCCAGACATTGACCCTGGCGCCCAGCCGGTATGGCCAGAGCAGGACGCGGCTTGCCAGCGACAAGCGGCCGTCCGCCGTCTTCTGGAACACTTTTGGCCCGGCGCCGGAATAGCCGAAAGCGACGATGGCGAGCGCCAGCGAAGGCCAGAGAAGCACCAGCGCGACAGCCGACAAGAAGGCCCCGATGGATGCACCGGCGAGCGCCAGGGCGGCGCCCAGCGCGTAGTAGAGCGAAAGGCGCCGCGCCTTGCCGTCAGCGGTCAGGCGAAAACCGGCGAAGGGCAGCTCGCCCCTTGCCGGAAAGACCCAGAGCGCAAAGAAACCGAGCAGCACGCCGGTCGGAATGTCGATGAAATGGTGCTGCCAGGTCGTCAGGACCGAGGCGCCGATCAGGAAACACCAAAAGTGCCAGAGCGTGAGCAATGGGCGGCTGAGACGCTGGCGCCAGTGATCCCAGATGATAACCAGAAGCGCGATATGCAGGGACGGCGCCTGGTTGAACGGCTTGTCGAAGCCGCCGAGCACGGCAAACAGGAAGCCGGGCAGGCCGGTGGTTGCCGGCCGCACGAAGGTGGCGGTCAGCGGAAACAGGATGAAGCAGGAGACAGCGACGACCTGCGCGGTAAGGTAGCGGCCGGCCAGCCGGTTCACGCCCTGCCGGCTGTCGTTGAGCAGCAGCGACAGGGCGTAGAACAGGTTGATCGACCAATAGGGCACGATCGTCCAGGCGAGGAACGGGACGTGGTGCTCCCAGGAGAAGACGATGCTTCCGACTTGATTGCGAGTCGAGGCGAGCCAGTTGGCGAAGCCGTAGGTCGAATAGAAGAACGGCGCGAGGAAGGCGAGCCAGAGGGCTGCCCGGATGACGACACGTCCATAGGGTTCGGCGGCTGCGCTGGCGGAAAGTGACGGGGGCTCGGCACTGGTCGGCATGCGTGGACGGTTCCTAAACCCGCCTTGCCAGCGAGACGGTGAAGATGCCCCACTGGTCGATGCGCTGGTCGAGCTTCTCGAAACCGGCCGCTTGGACCAGCTGGTCCATCTCGGCTTGCGTGCGCCGTCGCATCACCCAGGCCTGGCCGCCGCGATGCGAGGTCAGGCTGCGCGCGATCATCTCGAGCTGCGGGTGCCAGGGCTGGTTGGTGTAGATCAGCAGGCTGCCGGGCTGCATGGCGCGGGCCAGGCCGCCGAGCGAGCGGGCGATCATCGCATTGTCGGAGAAGAGCTCGTAGAGGCCGGAGACGATGGCAAGATCGGGCGCCGGGTTCAGCGCGGCGAGCCCATCGCCGTCGAAGGCGTCGGCGCGGCGGAACGAGACGCTGGCCGGCAACTGCCGATCGGCAATCAGCTTGCGGCCGAGCTCGACATTGAGATCGGAATAGTCCTGCAGGCGCACGCTGGCCGGCTGCTCGGCGCTCTTGTTGATCGCGTCGAGCACGTAGCGGCCGTGGCCGGCGGCGATGTCGAGTATGTGGCCCGGCCGTCCCGCAGCCTTCAGGGTTGCCAGCGCCTGGCCGATCAGTTCCTCGAGGTTGAGCTTGCGCTGGCGGATGCCGCGCCAGCCGATGGCGTCGAGAAAAGTCCTGTCGACCATGCGGCCGACAGGTCCGAGCCCTCGCGCCTCGTTTTCGTAGACATAGTCCAGCGTCGAGCCGGAATCGAAGCCGGTGCCTACACCGATCTTCATGCCGCGCGAGAACCAGCTGCCGGCGCGGATGAAGGCACGGCTCATCGCCCAGTAGAGGCCCCTGGACGACAGGAGATCGATCGGCGAGCCGAGCCTGTCCGCCTCGTCGCGCGTATAGCCGGCAATGTCCGCCTGCTTCAGGTCGACGGGTTCGGCCGGCGAAGCAAACTGCCCTTCGATAAAGGGCCGGATCAGGTCGAGCGCCTTGGCGCGGTCGCGTTCGCCCAGCGTGTCGTGGAAGAAGCCCGGCAGCACACGCCGTTCCTTCACGCGGCTGCCGAGATTAACGAAGAACTCGTGCTGGGGGCCGTGCCGCACCACCCAGTCACTGCCCGACAGAAGGAGCTGCGTCGGCACGGTGATGGCGCGCGCGTCGGAAACGATGCGCGCCGCATGCTGGTAGAGCTCGACGAGGATGTTCGACGCGATCGGCCTGGTGATGAGCGGATCGTTCTCGAAGGAGGCGATGCGCACCGGGTCATGGGTGAGCAGGCTCGCCTTGACGTAGGAATTGACGAAGAAGCGCCCCTTGAGCTTCTGCCAAAGCGCGATGCCTTCCTTGGCGAAGGGCACGTAGAGCTTGACCGAGAAGGCGGGGGAGGCGAGCACCATGGCGCGCAGTTTCGGCGCGTAGTCATGTACCCAGGCGGCAGCGAGCACGGCGCCGAAGGATTGGGCGATGAGCGCGATATCCTCTGCGCCGAAACCATCTTTGGCCGCGATCTCGCGCATGAAACAGTCGATGTCGCGCACAAGCGCCGCGAAGGACGGCGCATAGCCGCGCTCGCCGGCGGAGCGGCCGTTGCCGCGCGCATCCCAGGCGTAGAAAGCGTAGTCGGGCATGCTGAGTTCGTCGACAAGATGCGCCATGCGGCCGCCATGCTCATGGCCGCGATGGAAGAGCACGACCGCGCCCTTCGCCTCGGCCGATGCCGCCGGCCAGAAACGGTAGAAAATCTCCGTGCCGTCATGGCTGTGGAAGCTGCGTTCCTGCGCCTGCCGTGAAAGGCTTTCCGCCGGTGCGGTGGCGATCTGTTCGTGAAGCATGCTGTTCCCCTCGGACGGCATGGCGAGCCTCGATGCTTAGCCGGTGTTGCCAGTAAGGCCGGCGCGTATCCGGTTTATGGCGGTCAGCAGCGAAAGCGTAGCCATGGCCGGAAACACAAACGGCGCGATCGCCGCGGGCCACAGCCCGACGGCGCACAAAGCCGCGACCACGCCGAGCCCCAGCGCCCTGTCGCTCTTGCCGAACGGGCCGGCATAGTTGCGACCGATGCCGGCAGGGATGCCGAGCACGCCAGCGAATTCTGCGAGCATGGCTGCCATGGCGAAGGCAACGACACCCCAGGCGCCAAACTGAGGGAAGACGGCGAAGGGCAGGATCAGCGCCAGGTCGGAGACGACGTCGCAGATTTCGTTGAGATACATGCCAAGCGTGGAAGCCTGGCCATGTTCCCGCGCCAGCATGCCATCCATGGCGTTGAGCGCCATGCGCACGAACAGCACCAGGGGGATGAGCAGGAGAAGCAGACGCGAACCTGGCGCCGCCACGATCGCCAAGCCGGCCGCGATCGAGAGGCCGGCTGCCAGCAGGGTGATGCCGTTGGCTGTCACCCCCATGGCCGCCAGTCGGCCGACAAGCGGTCGCAGCCTGTCCTGGAAGGCCGGCTTCAGCGCATAGAGCGTCGGCATTGCGTGATCCCCCGATCCACGGTGCAGCTTTACCACGAGCGCGCCATAAGGTGCTAGCGTGCGGCAGAAACACAGTGAATTTTCAGATGGTTGACGCCGCGCCGTGAATGCATCGCCTCAAGCCGTCGCGGCGGGATCGCCGTGATCGCCGCTGCCGCGAGCTCACCGCATCTTCTTGCGCAGCCAGTACTGCAGCTTGACCAGATGCCGCTCCGGCGTGCGCTCGAAGCGGCGGACGTCGATCAGCGTCACGCCGCCACCGTCCGAGAGCGTGTGCAGGCCGGTGTCGAAGCCATCGATCCATCCCTCGGGCGACAGTCGCTTGACGATTTCGGCCGAAAATTCCTCCGGCGTCAGGCGCTCGATCCGCAACAGGTTGATGGCCGTGCCGTAGCCGGTCGTGCAATCCTGGGCCGGCAAATACAGCTGGCCATCATGTTCGAAGGGCGAGCCGCCGGGCCGCGACGATGCGCGTCCCGTGCGCACCGGATTTTGCGGATGCTTGGTCCACGGGCCGGTCAGGCTCTCGGCGAAAGAGGCGTGCAGCTCGCGCATGTCCCGTTCGTTGGGACCGTTGAGCGCATAGAGCATCCACCAGCGCTCATGGTGGCGAAAAACAGCCGCGTCGACCGCCGGTTCGTCCAGCAGCACGGCGACCGGCTGCCACGCCTTTGGGAAATCGGTCGCCTTGTAAAGCGTGAGCCGCCCGCTCTTGAAGGCCTCCGGCAGCATGAAGATATCCTCGCCCTGCCGGATCAGGAACGGATAGGAGAGGTGGAACGGCTCCTTCAAGGCCACGCCGCGCTCCTTGAGCCTCCAGTCCCGGTCGTAGCTGTAGTAGTGGATCTCACCGCGCCTCACCCGGTGGTCATAGGCCTCGACCAACACCGTGAAACGGTCGCCATGGAAGAGGCCGAACGGGTCGGCGATGAAGCGGTACGACCCTTGAGGCGGCAGCCAGACGACCCGGCTTTTGTCCAGGCCTTGCGGGGCAAGTGCGCTGCCGATCCGATCCGGGACGATGCCCACCTGCCAGATGTCGAACATAGTTTCGCTCCCTGCTGCGCCGGCGCACCTATGCAGCAAACCGTGGAGCCCCGCAAACCGCGTTTGCGGCACTGTGGGCGGGAAGCCCTGTTCCGCAAGGCGCGGCCCAGGTTCACATGTTTTTAAATTGCCCCCGGCAGTAAATTCGCGATACGGCTGGCCGGCGGCTCTGTTCGCTTATCCATTTTGTCGGGCTGGAGCGGGCGCCTACTTCGCCGGGTCGCCTCCAGAGAAGAGTATCGATCAGCAGGCAAGCGATTCCCGCCATTTAACTGTCATGACTTTAAACAGCAAAAAAATCGACAGCGTTATTTTTACCGAAAGCTCTCCCGATATCGGCGGACAAGAACGGCAGTTGCTGGTCCAGATGCGATCGCTTCGAGCGGCTGGGATTGACGCGGTGCTCGCCTGCCGCCCGAATTCTCGAGTTGGGGCTTTGGCGGCGACAATGAACATTCGGACTGTAACACTTCCATTTAGAAACGGTGCGGATCCGCGTACGATAATTGGCCTGTATCGCCTGATCGCTGCAATGCGGCCCGCCGCGTGCTTCTGCCACAGCGGTCATGATACAGACAATCTTGCAATTGCTGCACGAATTTTCGGTCGAAATCGTCCGCGCCTGATCAGGTCTAGAACATACCTGGCCGGAAAAATATCCGAATATAGCTATAACTATTTCGTGGATGTTACATTCACTCCAAGCAAGTATCTGCAGTCAAAAATCCTGTCCAATAGCCGCGTCGATCCTAAGCGGATCGAAGTGATTTATCCGGGTGTGGATTTCAAAAAACTTGATTCGGAATGTCACCTTGAACTTCCTTCTGATCTTGCTCACTGGATCGAAAGGAAGCGCGGCACGCTGATCGTGCAGGTAGGCATGCTCCGCAAGGAGAAAGGCCACCTTATGATGCTTGAGGCAATAGCGAAATTGCGTTCGCGATGGCCCGCAATTCATTTTGCGATTATTGGATCGGGACCAGAGCAGGAGTCGATCAAGCAGCGGGCAATCGAGCTTGGCCTTTATGATCAAATCTGGATGGGTGAACTGCCATCCGTTGCGGCTATCCTGAAAAAGGCGGATCTCGTCGTCATGCCTTCGTCCGTCGAAGCGTTGGGTATGGCTCAAATTGAGGCGGCGGGACTCGGCATTCCAGTCGTGGCAAGCAATATTGGCGGTATTCCGGAGACAATCTCCCATCTGGAAACCGGTTTGCTGGCCGAGCCAAATGCGAATGATTTTGCGCAATGGCTGGACTACGCGCTGTGCCATCCGGACGACATGCGCACGATGGCTCATCGCGCTCAAGCGGATGTTCGGTCCCGGTTTAGCATCGAAAACAACGCCAGCGCGCTCAAATCCTTGATCGCACGGCAGGTTCGTTGACGGCTTGCAGCGCTTGACGCGCAGTCGTCCATCCTCGCATCGCTTCATTCAAATCCGCAACCCCGGCTGACTCAGACGGCCGTCGTTCCATTCCGCCGTCGGTCACGCGCCAATTGCATTGTTGAGGCCGGAGACTTTCGGCTTCTGGCGCAAAGCTCCTCTTGAATAATAAGCACGCTTATTATATCTATCGCTCATGGTTTCAGATGGCATCGACAGATTGGGATTTTTGATCCACGACGTGCAGCGTCTCATGCGCAAGCGCTTCGAGGCGCGCGCCAGCGGGTTGGGGCTTTCCTCGGCGCAATGGCGGCTGATGGTGCGTGTCGCCAAGGAAGAAGGCATCACCCAGGCGCGGCTGGCCGAACTGCTCGAAATCGAGCCGATCAGCGTCTCGCGTCTTGTCGACCGCATGGAAGAGGGCGGCTGGATTGAGCGCCGCCAGGACGCCACCGACCGGCGCGTGCGCATGATCTTCCCGACCGAGAAGGCGAGCGCCGCCTATGCCGATGTTAAAAGCCTCGCCGGCGAGGTCTATGAGGAGTCCTTGACCGGTGTTTCGCCGGAAGACCGGCGCATCCTGATCCGGGTGTTGGACACCATCGTGCAGAACCTGACGGATGGCGAGGCATCGTCCCTCGAAAAGATCAAGAGCAGGGAAGGGGCGGCAGCATGAGCGCGGCAGCCAAGAGAGAAGACGACAACGTAACCAAGCTTGCGTCGGCGCAACCGATCGCTGAAGCCCCGGCGCAGCCGGCGGCCGCTCCGGTCACGGCGGCACCTGAGCCTCAGCCGGCGCCGGCCGCGCCGAAGAAGAAGCGCCGCCTCGGCCGCTTCCTGTTGATGGTCGCTCTGCCGTTGGCGCTGCTTGCCGGCGGGTCATATGTCTGGGTGACGGGTGGCCGCTACCAGGAGACCGAGAACGCCAACCTGCAGCAGGCCAGGATTTCAGTCGCTTCCGACACGGCCGGCCGCATCGTCCAGGTCGGCATCGCCGACAACCAGCAGGTCAAGAAGGGCGATCTGCTCTTCGTGATAGACCCCGAGCCGTACAGGATCGCGCTGGCACAAGCCGACGCGGCGGTCGCCGCCGCGCGCCTCAACGTCGAGCAACTGCGCGCCGCCTATAGCCAGGCGATGGCGCAGGAAAAGTCCGCCTCCAGTGAGGTCGACTATGCGCAGTCGCAATATGACCGCGCCGCCGATCTCGCCCAAAAGGGCATCAACGCCAAATCCTCGCTCGACCAGGCCCGCAACGATCTCGACAAGGCCAAGCAGCAGCTGGCCGTCGCGCAGCAGGGCATCGTCAGCGCCAAGGCGGCGCTCGGCGGCAATCCCGATATCGAGACCGACAAGCATCCGACAGTGATGGCCGCTTTGGCCGCGCGCGACAAGGCGGCCTATGACCTGGCGCAGACGACGGTGAAGGCGCCGGCCGACGGCGTCATCTACCAGGCCGCCTCCTTCAAGGTCGGCCAGTATGTGTCGGTCGGCACGCCGCTCTTCGCGCTGGTCGAGACCGGCGACACCTGGATCAACGCCAATTTCAAGGAGACCCAGCTCACCCACATGAAGCCTGGCCAGAAGGCCGAGATCGTCGTCGACACCTATCCGGGCCGCACCTTCGAGGCGACCGTCAAGGCGATCGGCGCCGGCACGGGCGCGGAGTTCTCGCTGCTGCCCGCGCAGAACGCCACCGGCAACTGGGTCAAGGTCACGCAGCGCATTCCGGTGCGCCTGGAACTGACCGATCCCGATGCCAGGATGGCGCTGCGCACCGGCATGAGCGCCACCGTCACCGTCGACACCGGCGTGGCGCGCGGCCTGCCGTCGATCTTCGGCCACGCCACGGCAGGGGAAAGCGCGCAGTAACATTCGCCTCCAATCGGGGGCGAAGCAGGCATTGACCTGATGGGAGGAGTGGGAAGGATAAGTGTTTAAGATCAGCCGCCTGGCGGCGCGATCGAAACCGAAACCTTCGACACGGACCCGTCGGTCCTCAGGTTTCCGGGCGGCAGGCATCCGCTCCAACAAAGACTTTCGGTCGATGTAACCCCCACATCGATAGTCGCGTCCCACCGCGATGAGAGTCTCTCAACGGAAGGCTTTGCCGCCCGGAAGCCCAGTGTACACGTTTCTGTTACCTGCTGGAAGTTCAGCATTATGACCACGCCCGAACCCTTCAAGGAAGTGCCGCATCGCGGGCTGATCACGGTCGCGCTGATGCTGGCGACGATCATGCAGGCGCTCGACACCACGATCGCCAATGTCGCGCTGCCGACCATGACGGGCGACCTCGGCGCCTCGCCCGACAACATCAATTGGGTGCTGACCTCTTATATCGTGGCGGCGGCGATCATGACGCCGGTCACCGGCTGGCTCGCCGACCGGCTTGGCCGCAAGGAGCTGTTCCTCGCCTCAGTCGTCGGCTTCACCGTCTTCTCCATGCTCTGCGGCCTTGCCTGGAGCCTCGAGACGATCGTGCTGTTCCGCCTGCTGCAGGGCGTGTTCGGCGCGGCCATCGTGCCGCTGTCGCAGACCTTCCTGCTCGACATCAACCCGAAGGAGCGCCATGGCCAGGCGATGGCCATCTGGGGCGCCGGCATCATGCTTG
Source organism: Mesorhizobium atlanticum (assembly GCF_003289965.1). GTDB lineage: Bacteria > Pseudomonadota > Alphaproteobacteria > Rhizobiales > Rhizobiaceae > Mesorhizobium > Mesorhizobium atlanticum. Next base: position 34,444 of record NZ_QMBQ01000010.1, on the reverse strand, counting down.
GGCCGATCCTGGGCCCGACGCTGGGCGGCTGGCTGACAGAGAACTTCAACTGGCGCTGGGTGTTCTTCATCAACCTGCCGGTCGGCATTTTGGCCTTCCTCGGCATGGCCGCCTATCTGCCAGTCATCCCAAAGCGACTGCGCGGCTTCGACTTCTTCGGCTTCGCCATGATCTCGCTCGGCGTCGGCGCGCTGCAGCTCCTGCTCGATCGCGGCGGCGAGGTCGACTGGTTCAACTCGGCCGAGATCTGGATCGAGCTCGCTCTTTCGCTCACCGGCTTCTGGGTGTTCACCATCCACACGGTGACGGCCGAGCACCCCTTCATCGATCCAAAGATATTCCTCGACCGGAATTTCGTGACCGGGCTGGGCTTCATCTTCGTCATGGGCGTGCTGATCCTGGCCTCGATGTCGCTGTTGCCGCCGATGCTTGCCAATATTTTCGGCTATCCGACCGTGACCATCGGCATCGTGCTGGGTCCGCGCGGCATCGGCACGATGATCTCGATGCTGGTGGTCGGCCGCATCATGCACAGGTTCGACGCGAGGATCCTCGTTGCCATCGGTTTCCTGCTGACCGCGCAGTCGCTCTACACCATGGCAAGCTTCACGCCGCAGATGGACAATTGGCTGATCCTCACCTCGGGTGTCATCCAGGGTCTCGGCATGGGCATGGTATTCGTGCCGCTGTCGACGGTCGCCTTCGCCACGCTCGACGCGCGCTACCGCACCGATGCCACCGCGCTGTTCAGCCTGGTGCGCAATCTGGGTTCGTCTATCGGCGTCTCGGTGGTGGCGGCGCTGATGGTGCGCAACACGCAGATCAACCACACCGAGCTTTCGGCCTTCATCAACCCGTACAATCCCAACCTATGGGCTGCCTCGCCGGCGGCCGCCAGCGGCAACGCCGCGGCGCTGTCGCAGGTCGACCGCGCGGTGAATGCGCAGGCGATGATGATCTCCTACATCAACGACTTCAAAATCCTGATGGTGATGACGCTGGTCGCGATCCCGTTCGTCGTCCTGCTGCGCAAGCCGAAGGCCGCGCCGGCGGGCGGTGCGCCGGCCGCGCATATGGATTGACGTTTTATTCCAGAACGGCTTCCCAAGTCGGCGCGAAGCAACGCTACCGTTCCCTTCTCTGCTATCTGCCAAGCACCAGCGCCCAATAGCGCAAGGCAGGATCGCGGCCGTCTCGCACATAGGCGAGCCCGAAGCGGCTGAAATCCGGATCGAGCATGTTGCGGCGGTGTCCGTCCGAATGCATCCAAATGTCGAAGAGCTTCTCAAGGTCGAAACGGCCCTCGGCGATGTTTTCAGCCGCCGCGCCCCGTACGCCATTGTCCTTCATGCGCGAGGCGAAATCCTTGCCCCAGCCGGTCGTGTGGCTCATGCGCTCGCGCGACGCCATGTAGCCGGCCTGCTGCAGCGCCGCCTGCTCGAGCTGCGCATCGGGAGTCAGCACCGGCAGTCCAGCCGATGTGCGGATCGTGCTCAAGGTGCTCGTGGCGGAAGACGAAACGCCGGCGCCTTCGCCGGTTGGCACCGTGACGGTGCTGCAGGCGGCGATGCCGGCAAGCGCCGCAAGGCCAGCGGCCTTGATCAGCATGCGACGGTTCATATCGGGGAGGGCGGTGGTCGGGATGCTCATCCGGCCTCTGATACCGCCGATCGTGGCTTTTGCCGGGCAACCGATGAAAATCGCATGAAACGGCGACTTTTCCCGGAAGATCGGTTATCATCCCGGCGTTCTTGAAAGTGGCAGCCACGGGCGGCCACCCAGGCGGTGACCGACCCATTACAGCGCCGCGCGTCCATCGGACGCGCAAAGGACGCTGTAAAACTTGGTTTGGCGCATGATCCTTTCCGAAAACCGATTTTCGGTTTTCGGGGGTCATGCGCAGAAAAACGGAGGACGGTTATGGCCGGTTTTCATGTCATGACGGACGCGTACGGCGCGCATGTTCAGCCCACGGTGCGCCACATCTCGACCGCGGACCTTTGGGACGCGCTGAAGCTCGGCGCCGAGGATTTCTGGGCCAAGCCTTCGCACTACGTCTTCCTGTGCCTGATCTACCCGATCGTCGGCCTGATCCTGACCCAATGGAGCTCGGGCTCGAACGCCATCCAGCTCGTCTATCCGCTGATGTCCGGTTTCGCCCTTATCGGCCCGTTCGCGGCCATCGGCCTCTACGAGATCAGCCGCCGGCGCGAGCTTGGCATGAGCAGCCGCTGGCATCATGCGCTGGACGTGCGCCATTCGCCGGCGCTGCCGTCGATCGCGGTCATCGGCATCCTGCTCTTCGCGCTGTTCCTGTTGTGGCTGTTCACTGCGCAATCGCTCTACACCAGCCTGTTCGGCGCCGAGCCGCCCGCTTCGGTCGGCGCCTTCGTGCGCGACGTGCTGACGACCGGCAAAGGCTGGACGCTGATCCTCGTCGGCAACGCCGTCGGCTTCGTCTTCGCCGTTGTCGTTTTAGGCACCACCGTCGTTGCCTTCCCGCTGCTGCTCGACCGCGACGTCGGTGCCGTCGCGGCGATCGAAACCTCGGCCCGCGCGGTGATGACCAGTCCGCTGACGATGGCGCTCTGGGGCCTCACGGTCGCGGTTCTGCTGGTGATCGGCTCGATCCCGCTGTTTGCCGGGCTTGCCGTCGTCATGCCGATTCTGGGCCACGCGACCTGGCATCTTTATCGCAAGGTGGTCGAGCCGGAGCAGATCCGGCCGGTGCGCCGGCCCATGTAGGAATCTCAAGGGTCGCCCCAGGGGTGCGTTGAGATTCAGGTCAGGCCGAGTCGAGAAGGATGGCTGTCGAGAACCGGAGCGGAGCGTACTGAAGTACGTGAGCACCGGAAGCGCAGACAGCCGTCATTCGCAGGCCGGTCTCACCTGAATATCAAGGCACCCTATCTCTGCGCCTCGGTCGCCATCTTGAGCGCCAGCGCGGTCAGAACCGTGCCCATCATCCAGCGCTGGACGACCAGCCAGAACGGCCGCCCGGCGAGGAAGTTCGCGATCGAACCGGCAGTCACCGCGATGATGGCATTGACGGTGAGGCTGATCGAAATCTGCGTCACGCCGAGCACCAGAAGCTGTGATAAAACATGGCCCTTCGCCGGATTGATGAACTGCGGCAGGAGCGACAGATAGAGCACGGCCACCTTAGGGTTGAGCAGGTTGGTCATCAGCCCCATGACGAAGAGCTTGCGCGGCTTGTCCCTGGGCAATTCGCGGACCTGGAAGGGCGAGCGTCCGCCGGGCTTCAGCGCCTGCCAGGCGAGCCACAGAAGATAAAGCGCGCCTGCGAAGCGCAGCGCATCGTAGGCAAAGGGCACGGCGAAAATCAGCGCGGTGATGCCGAAGGCCGCCGAGACAACATAGAACAGGAAGCCCAGCGCCACGCCGCCGAGCGAGATCAGCCCGGCCTTCGGCCCTTGCGACAGCGAGCGCGAGATCAGGTAGATCATGTTGGGGCCTGGCGTGAGCACCATGCCGAGGCAGATCAGCGCGAAAGTCAGGTGGTTGGCGGCGTCGGGCATCGGGGTCTCCGCGAAGGCGGCCAAGATTTGCGTCGCCTTACGAAAGCACGCAAGGGCTTGACGGAACCGCCCTTTACGCCAGCGCGCCTTACCCCACCACCCGCAGGTTCGACAATTCGTTGGCGATCTCCTTGAAATTGTCGGAGAGCGTCGCGCCCGTGGCATTCCAGAACAGCTTGGCCGGCTTGCTTGGATCCGTCGGATCCTTGCGAAAGCGGGAGTCGGAAGAGCATGCTTTCAGCGCTGCCATGGCCTTCTGGTCGCTTGAGCTGGTCGAGGACATGTCGAGCGCCACCGTCATCACCATGATGTTGCCGGCCTTGGCGTTGTTGCACAGCTTCGCCATTTGCTCGTTCATCGCGGCGGTATAGTTGCTCGACGAATAGTTGAATTGGCCGATCGCGCTCGACGTGCCGCCGAACAGACGGGTGACCGAGGTACCGTTATAGCCGACGCCGGTATAGCCATAGGCCGCGTAGGTCGACCTGTTGCCTGCCGGGTCGGAACTGACCGTGGAGTAAGTGTTCTCGCCGTCCGTGAGCACGATGACCACCTTGTCGTTGCCGCGCTCGGTTTCCGGACGGCCCTCGGTGAAGGGCGGCGCGCTCGACACCGTGCGCCAGCCCCAGGCCATGCCTTCGGGCACATTGGTGTTGCCGTTGGGCTGCATCAGGTCGATCGCCGCCTTGATGGCTGCGAGCCCATCCGTCTGGGTGACATCGGTAAGCGGTGTGATCGGCGTGGTGGTGCAGCTGTAATTGGGACCCGCGCCCGAACTGAGGGTCGGAGCATCGATTGGCCGCGGCTGAAAATATTTGGCCATGTTCGACTGCCTGGTCTTGCCGGTCGTGCTCGACGGATCGTCGTTCCACCAGCTGTTCGCCGCGCCATAGGTCGTCGGGTTCGGCTCCAGCGGGTTCTGGGTCACCTTCCAATGATTGCCGGGTTCGTCCGGCGCGAACATCGGCACGAACATGGTCGCGGGATCGCCGACGCCGATACCGGTGTTGTTCGGGCCGCCCGAGGCTGGCGTGTCGTCGACATTGTAAGGGTAGGGGCGGACCTCGACACAGCCCTGCCAACTGGCGAATGGACCGTAGGTGTCGTTGTAATCATATTCCGTATGACTGTGCGAACAGGTGTGGTTCGAGCGGTATGTATCGCAGACGGTGCGCGCGCTGCCGACGATGCGCTCGTGGCTGGTCACCACCTTCAGGTCTTGATAGAGCTCGAAGCGGCTGAGAACCTGGTTTTCTTCGTCGCCCCAGCCGGTGCCTTTCTTGTACCAGATGCCGTTGATCTTCTGGGCATATTTGTCGGGCGCATTCAGCGTCGACCAGTCGAAATTCTCGTTGGCGACCGGAGACAGCCCGTAGACGTCCATCCACGGGGCGTTGTCGTTGTCCGACCCGACATTGACCGAGGCCGCGAATGGCACGAGGCTGAACTGCACCGGCTTGTCGATCTGCTTGATCTGCGCTGCCTGCTGCGCCAGCGTGTCGACAAGCTGCTTGGCGGCCTGCTTGAGCAGGTCGATGCGTTTCTGTCCCGAGCCGGTGCCTGGCGTTGTCATGGAGCCCGAATTGTCGAGCACCATCGCCACTTCCAGCGTGTTCTTCAGCCGCACCTGGGAACACATCTCGACCTGGATTGGCTTATGGGCGTCGCCGTCCGACGCGCCGCTGAGCAGCGCCGCCGCCGGATGGAAATAGGGGTGATAGGTGAGCGTCGCGCAAAGCTTCATCAGGCCGCCGCCGGTCTGGCTGCTCGGCAGCGTGACATCGAGCGCGATGTTGGCGGGATCGATGGTGTTGAGATTGGAATTCAGGAAGGCAGCCGCATAGGCCTTGATCTCGTCGTCCGATGCGCCCTGCGAGAGGCGCACCGCGGAGGCGAAATTGGCCGAGTCGAGCGCGTTGAGCACCATCTGCTTCTGGCGGTTGAGCTCGGTGATGTCGACGCCCACCGCCAAGGCTCCCATCAGCGGCACCATGGCGATTGCCGTCACGAGGGCATAGTTGCCGCGGCGGTCACGGCAGAATTGATGCCAGAATTTGCGCATTTGCTCGAGCGGCCCCCGGTTGTTGTGCTCAACTGACGATGCGCAGGTTCGACAATTCGTTGCCGATCGCCTTGAAGTCATCCGAAAGCGTGGCGCCGGTCGAGTTCCAGAACAGCTTCGCGGGCTTGCTCGGGTCGGTTGGATCCCTGCGGAAACGCGAGTCCGACGAGCAGGTCTTCAGCGCCGCCATCTGCGCCGCCTCCGCGGTGTTGCTGGAATCGAGGTCGAGCGCGATGGTCATGACGATGATGTTAGCGGCCTTGGCGTTGTCGCAGAGCGTGGCGAAATGCTCGCTCATCGCCTTGGTGTAATTGGCGTTAGAATAATCAGTCTTGCTGACATTGCTGCTGGTACCAAGGAAAATGCGGCCGTAGCTGTAGGCGGTATTGTACGGGTTCACATAACCCAGCGCCGAATAAGTAGATTTGGCACCCGCCAAATCATTGGCTCCCAATGAAGTGGGTGTGTAGTAGGTGTTGGCGCCGTCCGTCAGGACGATCAGGACCTTGTCATTGCCTTTTTCACTTTCGGGACGGCCCTCTGTAAACGGCGCTGTGCTGGAGAGCGTTCTCCATCCCCATGCCATGCCTTCCGGCACGTTAGTGGCGCCGCTGGCGGCCATCGCATCGATCGCGCTCTTCACCGTCGTGGCGCCGGCTGAGGTCGATACGTCGGTGAGCGGCGTGATCGCGGTCGTGCTGCAACTGGTGTTGGGGCCTTCGTTCATGCCGTAGGCAGGCGTCACTTTGGTGCCGATGCCGGCATTGAAATATTTAGGCATGTAGCGCTGCCGCGCCGCGTCCGTACCGCTTGATACATCCAAATGCCAATTGCTGTAGGCGGAACGCGAGTAGCTGTCGGTGTTATCGGTCTCGTCAGGTGCGAACATAGGTACGAACATGGTCGCCGGTGTCGAGGTCGAGGCGGCCGTATCCTGAATGTTATAGGGATATGGCCGCGATTCGACGCAGCCGCCCCAACTCGCAATTGGCGCGTACACAATATTGGACGTGCAGTTGTTATTCCTGTCCTTGGTGCACGACGAAATCCGCTTCATCCACTTGTAGATCGAAAAGCGCGTCAGCACCTGGTTCAACTGCGTCGCATCCCACGACGAGCCTTTCGCATAATAGTTGTTGCCAGACTTCACCGCATATTGGTTAGGGGAGTTGGCCGAGGTAAGCGTCGACCAATCGAGGTTCTCCTGGTCGAGTGGCGAAACGCCTGTCGTGTCCATCCAGGCGGCATCTTTGTTTGCCGGGCCGACATTGACCGAGGCGGCAAAGGGCACGAGGCTGAATTGAACCGGCTTGGAAACCTGCTTCATCAACAGCGCCTGCCCGGACAGTTGGTCGACAAGCTGCTTGGCCGCGCTCTTTAACAGGTCGAACCGTACCTGGTTCGAGCCGTGCCCAAGCTCGGTCATCGAGCCCGAATTATCGAGCACCAGCGACACTTCCAGCGTGTTCTTGAGGCGGATTTCGGACCTTGCCGAAAAGTTGACGGTGGTCTGAGCCGGAGCGCCGCCGCCCAGCAGCATGACCGCCGCCGGCAGGAAATAAGGTTGGTACTTAAGCGCGGCCTCGAGTACCAGCGTGCCGCCGCCGGCGTTGTTGTTCGGCAAGGTCACCGTAAGCGTCGTATTCGCGGGAAGGACGTGCCCTAGGTTGGCCTCGAAGAATGTCTTGGCAAAAGCCTTGGCATCGGCGTCGCTAGCGCCGGCGACGATCTGCTGTGCCGTTGCGAGCCCGGCGGCGTCGAGCGCGTTCAACGTTTCCTGCTTCTGCCTGACCAACTCGGTGTAGTCGACGGCAATCGCCACGGCGCCCATCAGCGGTATCATCGTGATGACCGTCATCAAGGCGTAGTTACCCCGCCTGTCGCGAAAAAAATCGCGGATCATTGCATTTACCCCCGCCAAGGATCCATGCCGATATACGACCATGGTCGCAGTTGCCGTCGTACCATGGTCATAAATCGTTAAATTTCAGCTTGCGCGAAACTATCAAGAACGCACCGCCTTTTTGACGGCGCGTTAACCCTGTGCGTCCGGGCGAGCGTGATCGAGGCCGGCGTGTGGTGATCGGGAAAGCTCGTGACAGGATCAAGCGCTTCGGTTATGCGGGACCGTCCGTGGCCGGCTGTCTGTCGCGGCCTGCCAGGAATCAAAATCAGGGACACGGCATGGCGGATTCGCCTGACATCATCACCTCGCTCGACGATCTTGCGGGGCGCTACGCGGCCATACTGTGCGACGTATGGGGCGTCGTGCACAATGGCGAATGGCATTTTCCGGCGGCCGCCGCCGCGCTTGCCCGTGCACGCGCGGCCAACGTGCCTGTCGTGCTGATCACCAATTCGCCACGCCGCAGCGCCGACGTCATTGCCCAGATGAAGGTCATCGGCGTTCCCGCCGACGCCTTCGACCGGGTCGTTACCTCCGGCGACGTGACGCGCGACCTGATCGCCGACGGCCCGAGGCGGATCTTCCATATCGGGCCGGAGCGCGATTTTACGCTCTATGACGGGCTCGATGTCGATCTTGTCGAGGAATTCGAGGCCTCGGGTGTCGTCTGCACCGGTCTCTATGACGACGAAGTCGAGAAGCCCGCCGACTATGCCGAATTGCTGCAGCGCCTGCGCGCCCGCAACCTGCCTTTCATTTGCGCCAATCCGGATATCCTGGTGGAGCGCGGCGAGCGCACCATCTGGTGCGCCGGCGCGCTGGCGCGGGATTACGCGCAACTGGGCGGCCGTACGCTGATTGCCGGCAAGCCTTTCGCGCCGATCTACCACGTCGCCATGAAGGAGGTCGCCGGATTGCTCGGCCGTCCCGTCGAGCGAAACGAGGTTCTCGCCATCGGCGACGGCATGATGACCGATGTCAAGGGCGCGGCCGACAACGGCTTTGACGTGCTCTACGTCTCGGGCGGTATCCATGCGCGTGAGCATGGCGACGATCCCGCAAGGCTGGCGGCCTTTCTCGAAAAGCACGGCTACCGGCCGGTCGCCGTCATTCCGCGCCTGCAATAGGTTGATAGTCTGGCCATGACGGGCGCCTCGACATGACGCAAACCTTCAAACGTCTTTCCACGGCCACGCCGCTGCCTGTGCATTTGCGCGGCGGCGTCGTGGCGATCGGCAATTTCGACGGCGTCCATCGCGGCCATCAGGCCGTCCTGGAGCGCGCGCTGGCTGAGGCCGGCAGCAATGGCGTGCCCGCCCTGGTGCTCACATTCGAGCCGCATCCGCGCAAGGTGTTCCGGCCGGAGGTGCCGCTCTTCGTGCTGACGCCGCCGCCGATGAAGGCGCGGTTGCTCGCCGAACTTGGCTTTGCCGCTTTGGTCGAGCAGCCGTTCACGCGTGATTTCGCCTCGCTCTCCGCCGAGGCTTTCGTAACCGATGTGCTGGAGAAGAATCTCGGCATCCACCATGCCGTTACCGGCTTCGACTTTCATTTCGGCAAGGACCGCCAGGGCGGCCCGGCTTTCCTGATGGAGGCGGGAGAACGGCATGGCTTCGGCGTGACGCTCGTCGATGCCTTCCGCGATGAAGGCGCCGAAGTGGTCTCGTCGAGCCGCATCCGCGAACTGCTCGCCGAAGGCAAGGTGGAGGAGGCCGCCGGCCTGCTCGGCTACCGTTTCACCGTCGAGGCCGAGGTGATCGGCGGCCAGCAGCTTGGCCGCACGCTCGGTTTCCCGACCGCCAATATGCGGCTTTCGCCCGAAGCCGCCCTGCGGGAAGGCATCTACGCCGTCCGCTTCCGCCGTGCCGACGGCACGCTTCATGACGGCGTCGCCAGCTTCGGCCGCCGCCCGACCGTCGACGACAATGGCGCGCCGCTGCTCGAGACTTACATCTTCGATTTTTCCGGCAATCTCTATGGCGAGACCTGCGAGGTGTCGTTCTTCGGCTTCCTGCGCCCTGAGCTCAAATTCGACGGCCTCGATGCGCTGGTGGCGCAGATGAAGAAGGACGAGGCCGAGGCAAGGGCGCTGCTGGCGGGCGTGCGCCCGCTCTCGCAGCTGGACGCCGAAATCGCGTTCTGATCTCCCGGTCTTGAGGCAGATCCGGTAAGCGCCGAATCAGGAATTGTGGCTTCTTCTCGATTCTGCTCTATTGCGAATGCCGGGAGATGCTCATGACGAATATTCTCGTCGCGATTGCCTGCTATGGCGGCAATATGAAAGTCCAGTGCGCCGTCAGCCTGGTTGCTTTGTGTTCGAATTTCGCCGCGCGCGGCGTCCTCTTCGAAATCAGATATCGTGACAGCGCCGACGTCGCGGCCAATCGAAATCACCTGGCTTCGATTGCGCTGTCGCAGCCTGAACGCACGCATCTGCTGTTCATTGACAGCGATATGGAATTCAGGCCGCAGACGGTATTTCGGATGCTGCAACTGGATCGGCCGATCATCGGCTGCGTCTATCCCAAACGGCGACCGGCTTCATCTTCGCTCGAGGACTTCGTCGTCAATGTTGGCGAGCAAACGCGGCTTCACGTGCTGAACGGTATTTGCCAGGTCGCTGGCGTGGGCATGGGGCTGACGCTTGTCCATCGTACAGTTCTTGAGCAGATGGTAGGCACGGGAGAGCTTCGCCAATGGAGGCCGGACAGGTCAGGTCCGCCGCACTACGGCTTCTTCGATCCGATCGCGACGAAGACCAACTATACTTCCGAGGATCTCTCCTTCTGCAACAGATGGACCGAGCTCTGCAACGGCGAGATTTGCGCCCTTGTCGACGAGGAAATCGGACACGTTGGAGAATTCACATACAAAGCGCGCCTATTGGATCATGTCGGCGGGATGCGAGGCGGTTCGAACCAAAAGCCGTTGCCGTAAACGAAGACGAGCGCGTTGGCGGGCGTGCGCCCGCTCTCGCAACTGGATAGCGAAATCGCGTTCTGATTGCCCGTTGCTTCTATCGCTTGAGGGCGAGCCCGATGGCGATGAAGCTCCAGCCCTGGAAGACCAGGTCGATCGCCAGGAACATGCCAAGCACCCAGAGGCTGTTGACCGGCCAGCCCATGGCGATCATCAGGCCGAGCAGAGTGGTGATGACGCCGGCCGCGAGCAGCCATCCCCAGCCCTGCTCCGGCCGGTGGCTGAAGGCCACCCAGGACCGCAAAAGTCCCGAGGCGATCAACGCGATGGCCAGCAGCAGCGTCAGCACCGCCGAGGCGAGCAGCGGGTTGTCGAAGGCGAAAAAGCCGGCGACGGCGTAGAGCAGGCCGCTCAGCAGCCAGTAGAAGAAACGTCCCCAGGTCCTGACGCCGAAGGCATGGACGATCTCGATGGCGCCGGCCATCAGCATCAGCCAGCCGACCACATAGACCGAGGCGACGGTGGCGATGAAAAGATTGCCGAAGGCGACGCCGCCGAAGATCAGCAGCAGCACGCCGAGCGCCACGAACCACCCCCATTTGTCCCGCGTCTGGCCGATTGCGTCTCTGAGAGCGTCGCTTGGCAAAGTCATGGTTTCATCTCCCTCGAAAATTCACCACCGGTTGTGCGGTGAAAGGAAGCTAGACCGAATGGCATTGTCCGTCCAGCAACACGAGCGGAGCCTGCGGGCGGCCGGGCTGTGCCCGAGCCCGGAGCAATTCCAGGAAAAGTGTGAGCAGTTAGGTTCGGCGCGTTCGCCGTAGCCTTCCGCCAGGAATTGCGTGAAAACAAGGAGATAGAGCGGTTCGCCGTTTCCGTGAAACGGTGAACCACTCTAAGGCGCTCATTCTCGCGCCGGCGCGACTTCATCCGGGAACGGCGCAAGCGTGGCCTTCAGCGTCTCCCGGCCAGCCTGCTCCCAGCTTCGCGCCGTGAATTCGCCGGCCTTCGCCTCATAGGAAGTCCGGACCTCGGGCGAGGTGATCCATTCCCGCATGGCCTTTTCCCATCCTTCGGCATCGAGTGGGTCGAGGCAGAGTCCGAACGGACCCACCACTTCGGGGATGGCTCCGCCTGTCGAGGCGATCAGCGCCTTTCCGTAGGCCAGCGCCTCGACGGGCGGCAGTCCATATCCCTCATAGAGCGACGGGTACACGCAGAACGCACTGTTTTGATAGAGCAGGGACAACGTTCCGTCATCGACATTGTCGAGATGGACAAGGCTCTGGCCGTAGTCGGGATGGCTGTGAAGCTTCGCCAGGACCCCATCGACCATCCAGCCGCTGCGGCCGACGAAAACCAGCTTCATGCCGCTATGCGCGACCGTTCCGTCCTGAACGAGGCGCCGCCAGACGTCCATGAGCAACGAATGGTTCTTGCGCGGTTCGATGGTGGAAACGAACAGGATGTATCGACCTGTCTCAAGTCCGTCCGGCAGGGGGCCGTCCGCCTTCGATTTGCGCGCGCTGTCGCAGCCGAGTGGGACCAGTTTCAGTTCCGGCAGCTGGAGGCCGAGCCCGGCGGCATGCTCCTCCATATCGGCGGTGACGCGCTTCGACGTCAGGATGAAGCGGTCCGCCAGCCTGATCGCCAGAGTCACGTAATCCGTGAATCTCGTGACGTCATGCGTTTTGTACCATTCGGGAAACTGGATCGGGATGATGTCGTTCAAGAGCACGATCAGCTTTGCGCCGGCCGAGCGGCACTCGCGCGAAATGAGCTCGATATCGGTGTGCGACCAGTCGTTGTTCATCAACAGCAGATGGTCGCCGGGTATGAGGTCGTGTTTGTTGCCGGCCGCCGTCCGCAGCGGCACGATCCGCACCTTTGAACCGTCGCGAGCGATCAGCCGCCGCTCGTGCGCCTTCATCAGGCGGTTTTCGACCCGCTCAAGGAAAGGAAGAAAAGGGCTACCGGGATAGCGCCGGGCGAACGCGCCGATTTCCGTTCTCAGGATCCGGCGCGCTCTCATGATAGTCATCAGCGATTGCCGCGCCCAGCTCGGCCAGCGATCGTAAAACCGCATCTTGATGCGGGCCGGGTCCGGATGGAAACTCATGTCGCATGAGATCTCGCCGGCGATGATTTCTGCCGCAATCCGCGGCGAAACCTGCCTGAGGACCCGGTCGACCGGGTCGAACACCGTGAACGCCACCTCGGAGGCCGTGAACGCGGCCGCCTCGGCGCTGTAATGCCGCTGCACGCGGACCAGGCCGACCGGAGGGCCGAGCCAGCGCGCCATGCTGGTGAGATCGACGACGAGCCGCATCAGCAGGGCCGCATCAGCTAGGCCGCATCTTGGCAGGGCGCGCGATCATCCTGCGCCAGGCCAGTCGAGGCCCGAGCGCGAGCGTCCTGAACGAGGGGGCGCCGACAGCCGCGAGGAGCAGCAGCTTGCAGGTTGTGGCCAAGGGTATGCCCGCCGTTCGCAACAGCAATTCGATGTCGCGTCTTTCCAGGCTCGAGATACCGGCCCCCGTGGCGGCGCGCCATGCCAGAAAGGCTCCGATGGCCTCTGTGGGTTGGCTGCTTGTGTCGAACGGCTCGGCGCGGGAGCCGCGCAACAGCGCCGACTGCCTGGCCAGCGCCGCGGCCGCCTTTTGCTGATCCTCCTTGACGCGCGACACCTGCCCGGGGTGCGAGCGCAATTTGACCAGCCGCGCATCCATATTGGCCAGCTTTCCCGCCTCGGAAAGCCGCAGCCATAGATCGTAGTCCTCCGCATAGGTGAATGCGCGACGGTAGCCTCCCACGCGCCGGACGGCCTCGGTCCGGAACATCACCGTGGGATGAAGCATGGGATTGTATATGGCAAGGGCACGCCGCAACGGCTCGTTGCCGATAGGAACCTCCATTGGCCTCAACGGTTTTCCGTCCCCGTCGATCTGCAATCCCGCCGAGCCGAGCAACTGCAGATCGGCATCCGTGTCGAAACGCGCCGCCTGCAGGCGCAACCTGTCGGGCAGGGAGACGTCGTCGCCATCCATGCGCGCCACAAGAGGGGCCTGCGCCAGCGCAATTCCCATATTGAGCGCGTCGACGATGCCTTTGCCGCGATTGGCGATAACCTTGACGCGGCCATCGCCCTCGCCGAGCGACGTCGCGATCGCGGCGCTGTCGTCCGAGGAGCCATCGTCGATGACGATGACTTCGATATCAGCCAGATCCTGGTCCAGAATGCTTTGCAAGGCTTCGCCGATGTAGCGCGCGCCGTCTCTCACCGGAATGATCACACTTACTGTCGGCAACAGAACGTCCTTGCGATAATCGGGCGTGACCGAATGACCGTTGAATCGGCCGGTTTGGGTACGGGATGTTTGCGGTATGGATTCAAGGTTCCATCGCAAAGTTCGATCACTGTGTCGACTGCCAATCTCATTGTCGCGCCGATCTGGGCGAGTCCTGAAGGGCGGGCTCCAGCAGGCGTAAAACCGCCTCGCGCTTTTTCGCCTTCAACGAGAGGTCGCCGTCGAGGCCGACTTCATGAAGCCAGCTTCCCCGCCATTCGCAATAGGCCTGCCTGAGTTCAAATCCGGGCAACACCGCGAATGCCGTTATCGGCCGTTGCGGCAGCGCGTTCGGGTCCACATCCCGATAGAGCACCTCCCAGTTAGCCCCGCCGGTATCGAGGCCGGCGAACCAGTCGAGCCCGAAATCGAGAGGCTTGTGGCTGACGGCGTCGAAGCGGAAGAAACAATAGCCCGCCCACAAATACCAGCGCGCGCCCGCTCGGCGGAGGTCGCCGTAGAACGCCACATCTTGAAGAGGCGCGAAGGGGTCGCATGGCTGCGTCGGGAAGAGGTCCTGGTCCAGAAATCCGAACGCGGCCGGCGCGGCCGGCTTCAGGATATTGCGCCACATCCAGTTGAGCGCCGCACCGTGGGACCGGCTCGGGTTTTTCACGGTCCATGGATTGGCCGGCAGCCTGACATAGGGAACGCCTCGGGCCGCGCATAACTGCCTGTTCTCGTCCGCGGCAGCTTCGCTGATGCTGTTGTCGGCCACGATGTGGAGGTCGTGACGGACAAGTCTCCTGGCCAGCCGCACCTGCAGATCGAGGCATTGGGCATCGCCGAAGGCGATCGTGAGCAGCACATCGCGACCCCGAGCGGCATCGCGGATGCCCGCGACGTCGCCAGCCTTGGCCGACAGGCTCAGGAACCTTCGGTCGATTTTCCGATAACGGGCCGTCTTGACGGCATGTGTCAGCGGCTGCAGCCTCAGCCATTGCCGCAAGTTGTATTCACGCAGGGCCTTTGGCACGGGTATGGCGACTCTCAGGCGAAACCGACTTGGCGGCCACAATTGATCCATGAAATCTTCATAATCGCGATCCGGTCGGTTTTTTTTGGAAAGCTCGAACGCAACAGCATCCAAGTCTCTTGATAACCCGCTATATACAGCATATTCGTCTTTTCAACACGACTGACACTAAGCGCCCTGCTTTGTTTGTTTGAAGGAAGAAGTCTACGGCGCGCCCGCAGCTCTCCGCTCGACCGGACCTGGGTAAACGGCGCTCTCCGGAAGATAGAATGAGAATTTGCTGCGCAATCTCTGCCCTGTTCATGAATGGGGGTCTGCAAAGGGATTGTCTCAATATCAGCGACCGCTTGGTCAAGCGCGGCCATAGCGTGACGATCCTGACGACACGCCAGGTCGGCCATGTCGACAGCTCGGCGACGATAAAGGTCCAGCCCGCCCGGGTTATCTCCAATCCGGGCACCGAATATGCGCTGGGAAAGACCCTGATGACGGCCAGGCGGGATTTCGACTGCGTGGTCGGTTTCAACAAGATGGCGGGTCTCGACATCTATTATGCCGGCGACCCGCCCTATTTTGCCTCGAAGCTCGGATGGTGGCGGCCGTTTTCGCCGCGCTTCATGCGCCAGCAAAAACTCGAATCCATGATCTTTGCCCCCGGCAGCGCCGTGCAGATCATTGCCCTCAGCGAGCACCAGGCGGCGCTTTACCGCGACTTCTGGCGAACCGAGGAATCGCGCATCCATGTTGTCGGACCGACTCTCGATCCGAAACGCCGCCGGCCGGAGTTGCTGGCCGGCGACCGCAACGAAATCCGCGATCGTTTCGGGCTTCCCCGCCAGGCCGTCATCGCCTTGAGCATCGCCAACAGAATGAAAGTGAAGGGTCTCGACCGGGCGGTGAAGGCCCTGCAGCCGTTCGCGGACATTCATTGGCTGGTGGCCGGGCTTCGCAAAAACAGCGAAGAGGAAACCCGGCTTCGCAGCCTGATTGCCAAGTGCGGAATGTCGCAACGGGTCATCCTTCTGGGCATCCAGGAGGATATTCCGGCGATTGTGGTTGCGAGCGATTTCATGCTGCACCCGGCGCGCCTGGAAAATACCGGCACTGTGATCCTCGAGGCGCTCGCAAATGGCCTGCCGGTCATTGCGTCGGCCGCTTGCGGATATGCAAAATATGTCGAAGCCAGCGGGGCGGGACTGGTTGTGGCCAATCACGACGATCCGGAAATCTGGCAACAGGCGGTCCGGAAAGCCGGCAATCCGGCGATCCGGGCGCGGTGGCGCGAGGCGGCCCTTGCCTACAGCTCGTCAACGCCGCTGACCGGCGGACTGGAAGCCGCCTGCGACCTGATCGAGATGTCGCGGCGCAATCGGCGTGTCGGCTAAAGCACGTCTCCCGAAAGGTTTCGGGATAAAGACGTGCGTAAGATCAAAGACCTACAGCGCATGGAGCGAATCCGATGGATCGCGACGCGCTTTAGGTCTCCGGCCGGTCCCCATGTTACGGGCTTTAAGTCAAATTTTACCGAACGCACGGCATGGCTTGAGCGTCGGCGGATGGTGTTGCCGGCGCGTTTCGCGTAAGGGGTGACGATGCGTATTGTCGGGACGATTCCGCTGGCCGTCGCCATAGGTCTGTTGACCGCGCCTGTCGCCCAGGCGGGCGGGGGCAGTTGGATATCCGGCGACTGGTACCTGACGCTCGGCGCCACCGGCCTCGTTGCGCCGAACTTCGAGGGCGGCAAGAAATACATGTTCAGCGCCCAGCCGATCATCTCGCTGGGCAAGGTCGGTCCCGAGGCGCGCTTCACCTCGCGCAACGACAACATCTCGCTGGCGCTGATCGACGACGGTTCCGTTCGCGCCGGCTTGACCGGCAAGTTCATTTTCTCGCGCGACAGCAAGGACGAGCTCAAGGGGCTCGATCCCGTGCGCTGGGGCGGCGAGGCGGGCGGCTTCTTCGAATTCTATCCGCTGGATTGGGTGAGGGCGCGGGCCGAATTGCGGCACGGCATTCGTGCCCATAACGGCTTCGTCGCCGACATCGCCGCGGACGCCTTCTATGACATCACGCCGACGGTCCGCATTTCCGGCGGACCGCGCGTCTCCTTCGCGTCATCCAACTATTTCGACGCCTATTACGGCGTCGACGCCAAGGAAGCGGCGGCTTCGGGCCTGAGTGAATACCATCCGGGCGGCGGCCTGAAGTCGACGGGCCTCGGCGGCGCGATCACCTGGAAAGTGACTGAGCCGATGACGGCCAGCGTCTTCACCGAATATTCGCGCCTGATGGGGCCGGCTGCCGATTCCAGCCTGGTCAAGGAACGCGGCGACCGCAACCAATGGACCTTCGGTGTCTCGACCACTTACCGCTTCAATTTCACCATGTAGGCCGCGAAACCGGCTTCATGCCTTGAATTCCGCGCTTTATTCCTGCCGCGCCATCCGCTAAAAGCCACGCCATGATGAGCTTTTCGCGCCTTTTCGCGATCGCGATACGAATTACGGGCCCGGTGTTCCGGGCGGCCTGAGCGCCGCTGGAGCCGCCGGGAGTTTTGCGCGCGCCCCTCGCGCTTTTCAAGAAGATGCTAGTTCAACGCCCGGGCTTTCCGCCGCCGGGCAACGCAGATGGCAGATCAATGACCGACACCCCAATGACCGACACTGCAGAAACGATCGACTATTCCAAGACGCTTTATTTGCCGCAGACGGATTTCCCGATGCGCGCCGGCCTGCCCGAGAAGGAGCCCGGCCTGGTCAAGCGCTGGCAGGACATGGACCTTTATAGAAAGCTTCGCGAGGAGGCCGCTGGCCGCGAGAAATTCGTGCTGCATGACGGCCCGCCCTACGCCAACGGCAACATCCATATCGGCCATGCGCTGAACAAGATCCTCAAGGACGTCATCAACCGTTCCTTCCAGATGCGCGGTTACGACGCCAACTATGTGCCGGGCTGGGACTGCCACGGCCTGCCGATCGAATGGAAGATCGAGGAGCAGTATCGCGCCAAAGGCAAGAACAAGGACGAGGTGCCGGTCAACGAGTTCCGCAGGGAATGCCGCGACTTCGCCGCGCATTGGATCAAGGTGCAGGGAGGCGAGTTCCAGCGCCTCGGCGTTATCGGCGATTTCGACAATCCCTATACGACCATGGCCTACCACGCCGAGTCGCGCATCGCTGGCGAGCTGTTGAAATTCGCCATGTCCGGCCAGCTCTATCGCGGCTCGAAGCCGGTGATGTGGAGCGTGGTCGAGCGCACCGCGCTCGCCGAGGCAGAGGTCGAATACCAGGACTATGAGAGTGACACGATCTGGGTGAAGTTCCCGGTCGCGAGCCTCGCCCAGCCGGTCGCCGATGCCGCGCCGGCGCTGGATGGGGCCGCGCTCGATCTCGTCGAGGCGCATGTCGTCATCTGGACGACCACGCCCTGGACCATCCCCGGCAACCGCGCCGTCAGCTATTCGCCGCGCGTCGCCTACGGTCTCTACGAGGTCACGGCGGCCGAGAACGCCTTCGGCCCTCAGCCCGGCGAGAAGTTGATCTTCGCCGACGCGCTGGCCGAGGATGCGGCGGCCAAGGCCAAGGTCACCTTAACCCGCCTTCACAGCGTCTCGAGCGAACAGCTTGCCAACCTTACGCTTTCGCATCCGTTTCGAGGGCTTGGTGGCGGTTACGAATTCCCCGTGCCGATGATTGCCGGCGAGCATGTCACCGACGACGCCGGCACCGGCTTCGTCCACACGGCGCCCAGCCACGGCCGAGAGGACTTCGATGCCTGGACGGATGCGGTGGCCGAGCTCATCAAGCGGGGCGTCGATACCGCGATCCCGTTCCCGGTCGACGATGCCGGCTTCTTCACCAAGGATGCGCCGGGCTTCGGCCCGGACCGTGAGGGTGGCGCCGCGCGCGTCATCGACGACAACGGCAAGAAGGGCAACGCCAACCAGGCGGTCATCGACGAGCTGATCAAGCGCAACGCGCTCTTCGCGCGCGGACGGCTGAAGCACAGCTATCCGCACTCCTGGCGCTCGAAGAAGCCGGTCATCTTCCGCAACACGCCGCAATGGTTCGTCTATATGGACAAGGACCTCGGCGACGGCACGACGCTGCGCAGCCGCGCGCTGAAGGCGATCGACGACACCCGTTTCGTGCCGGCGGCCGGCCAGAACCGCATCCGCGCCATGATCGAGGAGCGCCCGGACTGGGTGCTTTCGCGCCAGCGCGCCTGGGGCGTGCCGATCGCCGTCTTCGCAGACGAGGACGGCAATGTGCTGAAGGACGAGGCCGTCAACCAGCGCATCATGGACGCTTTCGAAAAGGAAGGCGCGGACGCCTGGTTCGCCGAGGGTGCCAAGGAACGTTTCCTCGGCAATCACGATGCCTCGAAATGGCACCAGGTGATGGACATCCTGGACGTCTGGTTCGATTCCGGCTCGACCCATGTCTTCACGCTGGAAGACCGTCCGGACCTCAAATGGCCGGCCGACGTCTATCTCGAGGGCTCCGACCAGCATCGCGGTTGGTTCCATTCCTCGCTGCTTGAAAGCTGCGGCACAAGGGGCAGGGCGCCTTACGAAGCGGTCATCACCCATGGCTTCACCATGGATGAGGAAGGCCGCAAGATGTCGAAATCGCTCGGCAACACTGTCGTGCCGCAGGACGTGATAAAACAGTCCGGCGCCGATATCCTGCGGCTCTGGGTGGTGACGACCGACTATTGGGAGGACCAGCGGCTAGGCAAGAACGTGCTGCAGACCAATATCGACGCCTATCGCAAGCTGAGGAACACCATCCGCTGGATGCTGGGCACGCTCGCTCATGACGACGGCAGGGACGTGCCGGTGGAGACGATGCCGGAGCTGGAGCGGCTGATGCTGCACCGGCTGTCCGAGCTGGACGAGGTGGTGCGCCAGGGCTACGACGCGTTCGAGTTCAAGCGCATCACCCGCGCCCTGCTGGACTTCATGGTGGTCGAGCTCTCGGCTTTCTACTTCGACATCCGCAAGGACGCACTTTACTGCGACGGGCCGTCGAGCCTGCGCCGCAGGGCGGCCGTGCAGGTGGTGCGCCACCTCTTCGAATGCCTGGTGAAGTGGCTGGCGCCGATGCTGCCGTTCACCACCGAGGAAGCCTGGCTCGATCGCCATCCGGACGCCGTCTCGGTGCATCTCGACCAGTTCCCAGCGATCCCGCAGAACTGGCGCAATGAGGCGCTGGCCGAGAAATGGCGCAAGGTGAGGCAGGTGCGCCGTGTCATTACCGGCGCGCTGGAGATCGCGCGTGCCGAGAAGCTGATCGGCTCCTCGCTCGAGGCCGTTCCGGTGGTCACCATCGACGACGCCGCGCTGGAGGCGGCCATCGCGGATGTCGACATGGCTGAGATGGCGATCACCAGCGACCTCGTCATCAAGCATGGCAATGCGCCGGAAGGCGCCTTCACGCTCGACGACGTCAAGGGCGTGGCGGTGGTGGTGGAGAAAGCTGAGGATCGCGGTCTCACCAAATGCGCGCGCTCCTGGCGTTACACCGCCGATGTCGGGCAGGATCCGGAATTCCCGGATGTCTCGGCCCGCGACGCGGCCGTGCTGCAAGAGCTGAAGGCGCTTGGGCGTCTATAAGCCGGTGCAAAACTACCACGCCGGGCGGCCCATATCCGCCCGTGCGTTGCCCTTAACAAGTGGTTGAGGTAAACACGCGACACTCCGGCAGACAAATTGTCGCCGGATTTCCATCGCAAGTGCGGGGAAGAAGGGGACCGTGCCCTTGGCCGGTGGCGACCGAAAGGCAGTTAGAGTGGGACTTTTTGGCATGACCGACAGAACGTTCGCGCGCGCCGCGCTGGTGGCGCCGCTTGTGGTATCGGCCATCGCCCTGTCGGGCTGCGTGAGTTCGCCCACCTACGGAACCGACAAGACGGCAGCCGCGCAACTGTTCGACGACGTTTCGGGCGCTGCCTCGATCACGCCGAAGCGTCGCACTCCGATCGACTACAAGCCACGTCCTGACCTGGTGAAGCCTGCTCCGGGGCAAAAGGTAAACCTGCCGCCGCCGCAGGAAAGCATCGAGACGGCGAGCACCGAGTGGCCCGAATCGCCGGAGGCGCGCCGCGCCCGCATCCGCGCCGACGCCACCGCGCATCAGAACGATCCGAATTACCAGCCTGAAGCTGTCGAGGATGTGCAAACCGATCCGGAAGCGGTGAAGAAGGCGATGGCGGAGTCTGGGTCCAGCCACCCGCCGCGCTGGACCCCGGAAGATTCCAGTCCCAAGCGTGTCGCCGAGATCCAGCGCAGGCTTGCCGAACAGAAGCAGGGCAACCCGAACGTGCGCAAATATCTGAGCGAGCCGCCGCTGGCCTATCGCCAGGCCGCCGACACCGCGCCGCAGAACGAACTCGGCGAGGATGAGTAC
Organism: Mesorhizobium atlanticum; assembly: GCF_003289965.1. GTDB lineage: Bacteria > Pseudomonadota > Alphaproteobacteria > Rhizobiales > Rhizobiaceae > Mesorhizobium > Mesorhizobium atlanticum. Next base: position 13,285 of record NZ_QMBQ01000010.1, on the reverse strand, counting down.
AAGAAGGAGCGCCGGCTGAAGGCGCAGGCCGAAGGCAAGAAGGGCGGCTGGTTCGACTGGCTGGGGCTGTAAATGGTGAATAGTGAATGGTAGCCATCCATTCACCATCGACTACTTACTACCCACCGCCATTCCGTCTATCCCGAAAAAAATCCTTGAGGATGAGGGCGGCGGCGCTCTCGCCGATCCCCGCATAGATGTCCGGCGCGTGGTGGCAGATGGGCGAGGCGAAGAAGCGCGTGCCGTTGACCACCGCGCCGCCTTTCTCGTCGGCGGCGCCGAAATAGAGCCGCCTCAGCCTGGCGAAGGAGATCGCGCCGGCGCACATGGCGCAGGGCTCCAGCGTCACATAGAGGTCGTGGCCGGTTAGCCGCTCGCTGGCGATCTTCCGGCAGGCCTCGCGGATCGCCAGCATCTCGGCATGCGCAGTCGGATCGGCAAGCTCGCGGGTACGGTTGCCGGCTTTCGCGATCACCGTGTTGCCGCTGACGATCACCGCGCCGACCGGCACTTCGCCGCGGCCGGCGGCCGCCTCGGCCTCTTCAAGCGCCAAGGCCATGAAATCCGGTCGTTTCAAGCAGTTTCCATTCCGATTATTCCTCGCCACCAGAGGGTGATCCTGTTATCTAGCGCGAGACCCTGAAAACCGGAATCGGTTTTTGCCGCGCCGCTGGATGCGCAAAATCAAGATGACACTGCCTGCGTTGGGCGTCCGAAAGGGCGCGCGGCGCTGTAGCAGGCAAAGACGAGCAAAGTAATGGACGACGACAAGAAATCTCCACGCGGGCCACGCAAAGGCGGCTCGAAACCGGCAGGCCCGCGAGACGGCAAGCCGGCCTACGGCGCCAAGCAGCCGTTCGCGAAGGGTGAGCGGCCGATGGCTGCCGAAGGCGAGCGCCGCGATGTCGACGGCCAACGCCGCGACTTCAAGCGCAGCTACAGGCCGCGTGAAACGGGGCCGCGTGAAACGGGGCGGCGCGAAGCGGGCGAGGGCGCGGAGCGTGGCGACCGGCCGTTCCGCAAAGGCCCGCCGCGCGACGGCAAGCCTTTCGACAAACGCGAGGGCCGCAAGCCCTATACGCCACGCGGTGACCGGCCGGTGGCCGCTCAAGGCGAGCGCCCGGCCCGCGATTTCAAACGCAGCTACAAGCCGCGTGAAACGGGGCCGCGCCACACGGATGAAGGCGCGGAGCGCGGCGACCGGCCGTTCCGCAAAGGTCCGCCGCGCGACGGCAAACCCTTCGAGAAGCGCGAAGGCCGCAAGCCTTACACACCGCGCGGTGACCGGCCGATGGCCGCCGAGGGCGAGCATGGCGAGCGCCGTTTCGAGCGCCCCAAGCGCGAGTTCAGCGATCGCTCCGGACGCGACTTTGCCGATCGGTCGAAGCGTGACTTCAGCGATCGCCCGCGCGGCGCGGGAAAGCCCGAGGGCGGCTTCAAGCCGCGTCCGCGTCCTTCGGAAGCCGCGCCGGAGGCCGGCGAGCGCATCGCCAAGCGGCTGGCTCGTGCCGGCATCGCCTCACGCCGCGACGCCGAGGAACTGATCGCGGCCGGTCGCGTCAAGGTCAACGGCAAGGTGCTGGACTCGCCGGCTTTCAACGTCAGTGCCAACGACGTCATCCATCTCGACGGCACCGAGATTCCGCCGATCGAGCGTACGCGCCTGTTCCTGTTCCATAAGCCGGCGGGCGTCGTCACCACCAACCGCGATCCGGAAGGCCGCAAGACTGTTTTCGACGTGCTGCCGGCCGACCTGCCGCGGCTGATGACCATCGGCCGGCTCGACATCAACACCGAGGGCCTGCTGCTGCTCACCAATGACGGCGGGTTGTCGCGCGTCCTCGAGCTGCCGGCCACCGGCTGGCTGCGGCGCTATCGCGCGCGCGTCCACGGCAAGGTCGAGGAGAGCGCACTGGCCGGCCTGCGCGACGGCATCGCCGTCGACGGCGTCTTCTACGGTTCGATCGAGGCCTCGCTCGACCGCGAGCAGGGTACCAACGCATGGCTGACGCTGGGCCTGCGCGAAGGCAAGAACCGCGAGGTGAAGAACATTCTTGGCGCGCTTGGTCTCGATGTCACGCGGCTGATCCGCATTTCTTACGGACCGTTCCAGCTCGAGGACCTGCCCGAGGGCCATGTGCTGGAGATCAAGGGCCGGGTGCTGCGCGAGCAACTCGGCGAGCGGCTGATCGAGGAAGCCGGCGCCAATTTCGATGCCGAGATCCAAAAGCCTTTCTCCAACAAGCCGGTGCGCGGCGGCGGTCCGCGTCGGGAAGAAGCCGACCGGCCGAAATTCACGCGTGACGGCGATCGCCGGCCGATCGGCGAGGGGGGACTGATCAAGGCGCGCAAGCGCCGCGAAGGGAGCCGCGACGAGGCGCTGAGCAAGCTCTCGACCAAACCGGACAGGGCATTTGGCGAGCGCGGCGCGAAGTCCGATCGCGGCGGCTTCGGCGACAAGCCACGTGGCGGGTTTGGGGACAAGCCGCGCGGCAAGAAATCCGAGCGCGAGCAGCGGCCGATCGAGCCGCCGGGCCAGCGCAAGGCCAATGTCTGGATGGCGCCGGGCGCCCGGCCGATCGGCAAGGGCAGGGCGGAAGCCGACGCCGCCAGGGCCGCCGAGGCGAAGGCGCGCAAGGCATCCTACAGGCCGGGCGGCAAGGGCAAGCCGGGCGCGAAGCCGTTCGGCAAGCCCCGCGGCGAGCGCCCCGAAGGCGATGGCGGCAACAGGCCGCGTGGTCCGAAGAGGGGCGGCGATGCGGATCGTCGGCGGTGAGTTCCGCGGGCGTCCGCTGGCGACGCCGAAAAGCAATGCCATTCGCCCCACCACCGACCGTACCCGCGAGGCGGTGTTCAACGTCCTGGCGCATCGCCATGCCGACAAGCTGGAAGGCGGCCGCGTGCTCGATCTCTTCGCCGGCACGGGCGCGCTCGGGCTGGAGGCTTTGTCGCGCGGCGCCTCCTACTGCGTCTTCATCGAGGAATCGACCGAGGGACGCGGCCTGATCCGCGAGAATGTCGAGGCCTATGGGCTCACCGGCCGCACGAAAATCTTTCGCCGCGACGCCACGCATCTAGGCGAGGCCGGCACGATCTCGCCCTTCGGCCTGATCTTCGCCGATCCGCCTTACGGCAAAGGGCTTGGCGAACGGGCGCTGCGCTCCGCCAAGGACGGCGGCTGGCTTCTGCCCGGCGCGCTCTGCGTCGTCGAGGAGGCGGCATCGGCGCCGTTCGGGCCGGGCGCTGGCTTTTCGTTGATCGATGAGCGCAATTACGGCGAAACGGTCATCCGGTTCATCGAGGTCGGCTAGCTTGTTCTAGCCACGCCTCGAAAATGCCGAACAATTCACTTTGCCTCGCCAGCGAACCTTGCCTATCGTCGCGCAACCGGAACCGGAGAACTTGATGACACCTACGCGGATTGCGCTGCGCGCGGCGCTCCTTGTCGGCACGCTGGCGATGGCGGCGTCGGCTCCGGCCCGCGCGGCCGACGACGGCGACGTCAAGGATTTCCTGCTCGACAACGGCATGGAAGTGGTCGTCATCCCGGATCATCGCGCGCCGATCGTCACCCATATGGTCTGGTACAAGATCGGCAGCGCCGACGAGCCCGCTGGCAAATCCGGCATCGCGCATTTCTTCGAGCATCTGATGTTCAAGGCCACGACCCATCACGCGGCCGGTGAGTTCGACCGTGCCGTGTCCGAGATCGGCGGCTCCAACAACGCCTTCACCTCCTACGACTATACCGCCTTCCATGAGACGGTGCCGCCATCGGCGCTCGAACAGATGATGGGCTTCGAGGCTGATCGCATGCGCAACCTGATCTTGACCGACGACGTCATCAAGACCGAGCGCGACGTCATCCTGGAGGAGCGCCGCTCGCGCATCGACAGCAACCCGCAGGCGGTTCTGGACGAGGAGGTCGATGCGACGCTCTGGCAAAACCAGCCCTACCGCATTCCCGTGATCGGCTGGATGCAGGAAATGGAGCAACTGAACCGTCCGGACGCGAAAGCCTTCTACGATAATTACTACCGGCCGAACAATGCGGTGCTGGTGGTGGCGGGCGACGTCGAGCCGGATGCCGTCAAGGCGATGGCCGAGCGCACCTACGGCAAGGTCGCGCGCGGTCCGGATCTGCGACCGCGCATCCGCCCGGTCGAGCCGGAGCAGAACACCAAACGCACCGTGACGCTGACCGATGCGCGTGTCTCGGTGCCGAGCTTTTCGACGCAATGGGTTGTGCCATCCTATCATACGGCCAAGCCCGGTGAGGCGGAGGCGCTCGACCTGCTGGCCGAGATCCTCGGCGGCGGCAACCGCAGCCGGCTGTACCAGGAACTCGTCGTAAAGCAGGGGATCGCCTCCGACGCGGCGGCCTATTTCCAGGGCACGATGCTTGATGCCACCAACTTCACCGTCTATGGCGCGCCGCGCGGCGACGCCAAGCTTGCCGATGTCGAGGCGGCGGTCGATGCCGAGATCACCCGCATCGTCAAGGACGGCGTGAGCGACGATGAGCTGGAACGGGCCAAGACCCGCTATGTGCGCTCCATGATCTTTGCCCGCGACAAGCAGGACGACATGGCCAACATGTATGGCTCCACGCTTGCCACCGGCGGCAACGTCAAGGACGTCCAGGAATGGCCGGACCGCATCCGCAAGGTCACCGCCGATGAGGTCAGGGCGGTGGCAGTCCGCTACCTGGTGCTCGATCATTCGACCACCGGCTATCTCTTGCCGCAGCAACAGGCGGGGAATTGATGATGAGCATGGAACATGCCAGCAACTTCCCTTTGAGGGGTGTTCCGGCTTGGCAAGGACGGCGCTCCGTCCCCCACACCTCAACCGTCTCGTCGCTACGCGCCGATGCTCCTTCTCCCGCAACGGAAGAAGGTGGGCGGATCTATCGCGCCTTTGTCACGCTCTGCTTTGCCCTGTTTTTTCTGCTGCTGCCGGCGCTCGCGGCCCGCGCAGAGATGAACATCCAGGAGGTGAAGTCGCAGAAGGGCATCACCGCCTGGCTGGTGGAAGATCATTCGATCCCGCTGATTTCCGTCCGCTTCGTCTTCGATGGCGGCAGCGCGCAGGATCCGGCCGGCAAGGAGGGCCTGGTCAATCTTATGACCGGCCTGTTCGACGAAGGCGCAGGCGACCTCGACAGCGACGCCTTCCAGCAGAAGCTCGACGATGCCGGCGCCGAGATGAGCTTCCAGGCCACGCGCGACGGCACCTATGGCTCGATGCGCATGCTGTCGGAGGAGCAGAGCGGGGCTTTCGACCTGCTCAGACTGGCCGTCAACCGGCCGCGTTTCGACCAGGCGCCGATCGACCGTATCCGCGCCCAGGTGCTCTCCGGCATTCTCGCTAATGAGCGCGATCCGAACACGGTGGCGCAGCAGCGCTGGCTGCGCGCCATTTACGGCGGGCATCCTTATTCGCGTTCCGACCAGGGGACGAAGGACAGCCTGACGACCATTACCGCGGATGACATCAGGGCGTTCCACAAGGCCAATTTCGCCCGCGGCGGCCTGCATGTGGCGGTGGTCGGCGACATCGACGCCGCGACGCTGAGCAAGAAGCTGGACGACGTCTTCGGCGATCTGCCCGAAAAGCAGACGCTGGCTCCGGTGGCGGATGTCACGCCAAAGCTCGGGCAGCAGCTCGAGGTGAACTACGACTTGCCGCAGACCTCGCTGCAGCTCGCCTGGCCGGGCGTGAAACGCAGCGATCCCGATTTCTTTGCCACGGTCCTGATGAACGAGATCCTGGGCGGTTCGACCTTCACCTCGCGGCTCTTCGCCGAAGTGCGCGAGAAGCGCGGTCTCGCCTACGGCGTCAGTTCCGATCTCGTCGACAATGAGCACTCCCACGCGCTGCTGGTGACGACGGCGACGCGCTCCGACCGCGCCGCCGAAACGCTTTCGATCGTGCGCCAGGTGGTGAAGGACATGGCTGAGAACGGCCCGACCGAAGAAGAGCTTGCGGCGATCAAGAAATACATGATCGGCGCTTACGCCATCAACAATCTGGATTCTTCCACCTCCATCGCCGCGACGCTGGTGGAGCTGCAGGTCGACAATCTCGGCATCGACTATATGAAGCGCCGAGCCGCGCTCATCGACGCGGTGACGCTGGCCGACGTCAAGGCGGCGGCGAAGAAGCTTCTGTCGGCCGACCCCGCCGTGATGGTCATCGGCCCGCCACTGGTGCAGGTGGCGGGGAGCGGCAAGGGATGAGCCCGACCTTCGGGGTGGCTTTCGGCGGCGGCGGCGCGCGCGGTCTCGCGCATATCCATGTCATCGAGGCTCTCGACGAGCTTGGCATCAAGCCGGTGGCGATCGCCGGCTCGTCGATCGGCTCCATCATGGGAGCCGGCATGGCGTCGGGCATGACGGGCGCCGAGATCCACGGCTATGCCCGATCGATCCTCGGCAGCCGGGCCGAAGTGGCGGCGCGCATGTGGCGCTCGCGGCCGGGCACGATCGCGGAAGCCATGCAGGGCGGCATCCGCGTCGGCCAGTTCAACATCGAGCGCATCCTGAAGGCCTTTCTGCCCGAGGCGATCCCGCAGACGTTCGACGCGCTGAAGATTCCGCTCAAGGTGACGGCGACCGATTATTTCGGTCACAAGCTGGCGGTGCTCGCCGAGGGTGAATTGCATTCGGCGCTCGCCGCTTCGGCAGCCATCCCCGCAGTGTTCCGTCCGGTGGTGCGCAATGGCTGCCTGCTGATCGACGGCGGCATCTACAACCCCGTCCCCTTCGATCTTCTCGAAAAGGATGCCAACATCATCATCGCGATCGACGTGGTCGGAGCGCCGAGCGACGCCGAGCGCAAGCACCCGACCACGGTCGACCTGATGTATGGCGCCTCGCAACTGATGATGCAGTCGATCATCGCCAACAAGCTGCAGCAGTCTCAGCCCCATATCCTGATACGCCCGAAAGTCTCGAAATACCGCGTGCTCGATTTCCTCAAGATCGAGGCGCTGATGGCCGAGACGGTCGAGATCAAGGACGAACTGAAGCGCGCCGTCGAGAAGGCGGTGGAAGCGCATGGCGGCAGGCGGGGCAAGAAGAAGGTGGTCTGAGGGGCTCTCCCGATCGCACCCCTTCAGGCGCATGCCACGGCGACAGAGGTCCGACAACCGAAGTCCGATAAGTCGGCGCATAGGTCTTCGGTTGAGATGGACCTAAGAATAACGCGAAGTATTCTTTATACTGAGCAGCAGCATTTCGTGCATAGATTTGAGGCATATCGCAAACGCTTCACCGAGTTGCCCGTTGACGCGCTCCGGTAGAGTTAATAATCTGCTAATGTAAGAGTAGCGCGAAAAGCCTCCTGACTGGCAACAACGAGTTACGGCGCTACCGGGGTAGGAATCGCGTTGCGGCATTTTCGCCGCCGTCGCCGTCATCTTTGCGCAGTAAGCCGTCGAGAGCCGCCACTCGCCGGCCAGAACAGTTGGTGCGGCTTGCTCGACGATATGCAGATCCTGCCTTTACGGAGTAGGCGCTGATCTCAGCGCCCCTTGGCATGGGTGTTTGGGCTGCCTTGCGCGGCCATCCTGCCAACGGCGGCAACTGACGCGCCCAGGATGTGAAAGGCGTGTCGTGGCTGTGGGGTTCGGTAACGCGTCGCTCAGGTTGATGGGCACAACCTTTGGTTCGGCGCAGGCGAAGGTGAGGTTTGTCGGCCTGACCCTCGTCGCGTGCGTTGCCATTTTTTTCCTCTTCGGCTTCGGCCGGCATGCATCGACGGGCTCGATGCTCCTAGCGGCCGCGATTGCCGGTTTCGGTGGCCTGGTCATGTTCCGCGCCCGTGGCGACATGGTGCGGGACTTGGCGAAAAACGTCGCTGACGCCGCGCGCCAGCGCATCGTCGCCCGTAGCAAGCCATCAGGGAAAACGGCGGGACGGCGCTCGGTCGGCTCGGCTCGCTCCGAGCTCGCCGCCGCACTTGCCAGCTGCCGCTCCGCCTTCCTAGCGGTCGGGCTGTTCAGCGGCATGCTCAACGTGCTGATGCTGGCGGGCTCGCTCTACATGCTCGAGGTCTATGACCGCGTGCTGCCGAGCCGCAGCGTGCCGACGCTCGTCGGCATTTCGATATTGCTCATCATTCTCTATTGCGGGCAGGGCTTTCTCGATTTCGTGCGCGCCCGTGTTCTGGTGCGGATCGGCGGGGCGCTCGACGAGGCGCTCGGCCATCGCGTCTATACCTCGATGCTGAGACTGCCGCTGAAGGCCAGGCGCGAGGGCGACAGCCTGCAGCCGATGCGCGATCTCGACAGCGTGCGTGGCTTCCTGTCCGGCATAGGCCCGACGGCGCTTTTCGACCTGCCATGGATGCCGATCTACCTGGTCATCATCTTCATGTTCCACTGGGTGCTTGGCGTGACGGCGCTGCTCGGGGCGGCCGTGCTGGTCGTGCTGACCCTCCTTGCCGAGCGGCTGACGCGACAACCGGTGTCGGCCGCCACCTTGAGCGGGAACCGGCGCGGCGGGCTGATCGCTGCCGGCACGCGCAATGCTGAAGTGGTTGCCGCTATGGGCATGGCCGGCGGGCTGGCGTCGCGCTGGCAAGATGCCAATCTCGAATTCATTGCCGACCAGCGCAAGGTCAGTGATGTTGCCGGCAGCTTCGGCGCGGTGTCGAAAGTGCTGCGCATGCTGCTGCAGTCGTCGATGCTCGGCATCGGCGCCTGGCTTGTGATCGAACAGGAAGCCACGGCCGGCGTCATCATTGCCGCTTCCATCCTCAGCGGCCGCGCGCTGGCGCCGGTCGATCTCGCGATCGCCAACTGGAAAGGTTTCGCAAGCGCGCGCCAGGGCTGGCAACGGTTGACCAAAGTGCTGGCGGCCATGCCTGCCGAGACCGAACCAATGCTGCTGCCGCCGCCGAACGCCAGCGTGACAGTGCAGAATGCGACGATCGCGGCTCCGGGAGTGCAGCGGCTGCTGGTCCAGGACGCCAGCTTCGCCATGGAGGCGGGCCATGGGCTCGGCATCATCGGCCCGAGCGGCTCGGGAAAATCCACCCTGGTCAGGGCTCTCGTCGGGGCCTGGCAGCCGGTAAGCGGCCGCGTCAAGCTTGACGGCGCCGACCTGGACCAGTGGTCCTCGCAAGAGCGCGGCCGCCATATCGGCTACCTGCCGCAGGACGTGGAACTGTTTGCCGGCACCGTCGCCGAAAACATATCCCGCTTCGAACCGGACGCCGACGCCGATGCGATCATCACAGCGGCCAAGGCCGCCGGCGCGCATGAGCTGATCGTCAGCTTCCGCCAGGGTTATGAGACCGAGATCGGCGAGCATGGCGAGGCGCTTTCGGCCGGGCAGCGCCAGCGCATTGCGTTAGCCCGCGCGCTCTATCGCGATCCGTTCCTCGTGGTGCTCGACGAGCCGAATTCCAATCTCGACATGGACGGCGAGCAGGCGTTGATCCGCGCGATGCTCGGCGTTCGCGAGCGCGGCGGCGTTGTCGTCATCGTCGCCCATCGCCCGAACGTGCTGGCCGCCGTCGATTTCATCCTGGCGATGAACCAGGGGCGCGTGCACGAATTCGGACCGAAGGACGAGGTTTTCGCCAAGATGTTCCCGATGCTGCGGCCGGTTCCGTCAAGCAACCCGCCGCCGCGGACGACCGCGGAAACAGCTCCCGTGGCTGCCGTCACCCGAACGGGGGGAGGGAACTGACATGGCCGCGCCGGGAAGCTCCCACGCGTCGATCCGCTTCTATACACGGCTGGGGCTCGGGGCCGTGCTTCTGCTTGCCGGTGGCGTCGGCGGTTGGGCATCGGTCACCGAGATCGCTGGCGCGGTCATCGCGCCCGGCACGCTCGTCGTCGATTCCCACGTCAAGAACGTGCAGCACGCCACCGGCGGCGTCATTGCCGAGATCGACGCCCGCGATGGCGACAAGGTGAAGGCCGGCGACCTTCTGCTGCGTCTCGACCGTACCGTGCCGGCCGCCAATCTTGCGGTGGTGAGCAAGGCCCTGGACCAGCTCACGGCGCGCAAAGCCCGGCTCGATGCGGAGCGCCTGGGCAGCGACTCCATCGTCTTTCCGCGCGAGCTCTTGGACCGCGTCGCTGATCCTGACGTCGCCGAGGCCGTGTCCGGCGAAAAGCAGCACTTCGAGACCCGGCGCACCTCCCGCGCCGGCCAGAAGAGCCAGCTTGGGGAGCGCATTGCCCAACTCGAGAAGGAGATCTCCGGCGACGTCGCGCAGGCCGATGCCAAGAGCAAGGAGATCCAACTGGTGCAAAAGGAGCTCGCTTCCGTGCGCACGCTCTGGGCCAAGAAGCTCATTTCGATCGATCGCCTGACCTCGACCGAGCGCGAGGCCACGCGCCTCGATGGTGAGCGCGGCCAGCTCATTGCCGCGCAGGCGCAGGCGCAAGGCAAGATCGCGGAGATCAGGCTGCAGATCATTCAGATAGACCTCGACCACAGCACCGAGGTGAACAGCGACTTGCGCGACATCGACGGCAAGATGGGCGAGCTCCTGGAGCGCAAGGTCGCCGCCGAGGATCAGTTGAAGCGGGTCGACATTCGCGCGCCGCAGGACGGCGTCGTGCAGCAGTCGCTCGCCTACACGATCGGCGGCGTGATCACCCCCGGCCAGACGATCATGCAGGTCGTGCCGGACAATGACAGCCTGGCCGTGGAAGCCAGGATCGCGCCGAGCGACATCGACAAGCTGTGGGTCGGCCAGTCCGCCTCGCTGCGCTTTTCGGCGTTCAACACCCGCACGACGCCGCAGATCGATGGCGTGGTCGAGCGGACCTCGCCCGACATCGCCACCGATCAACGCACCGGCCTAAGCTATTACACCGTGCGCATCAGGACGACCGCCGCGCAGGTCGCGCGCCTCGGCGAGGTCAAGCTGGTGCCCGGCATGCCGGTGGAATCCTTCATCAAGACCGAGGACCGCTCGGTGATTTCCTACCTGGTGAAGCCATTGCAAGACCAGATCACCCGAGCCTTCAGACAGTAAGCCCCGCCTGGAGCGGGAAAAATGCAAACAGCAGATACGGAACGCAACCGCAGTCAAATTCAAGGGGAAAAGTCATGGCCGATATTACGGACAATCTGACAGGTGATCCGCTTGCGACATCAGATCCCACGACGACCGGAAGCACCGACCCCGTCGCGCCTATTGCAATCTCGCTTGACCAGGCGGATGCGGATTACGCGCCCGGCGAGACGGTGGGGATCACAACCAGCAATGTTTCGGATGGCGCTACGTTCACCTTCGAGGTCGCCCATCTTAGCGCAGGCGCCGACGGCGTCCTCGGCACCGCGGACGATGTGCTCGCCTACGATCTTACCGGCACCGGCACGCCCTGGACCGTAACCGACGGTGGCGCCGGCGATCTGGATGGCGTTGTCAACGGCTCGATCCAGACGTCGTGGTACGTCAACGGCGACGCGGCGAACCAGGCATTTATGCTCACCGCATCAGATACGACGTCCGACGCCTCGGCAACGGTGACCTTCACCGATGCGCCAAAGCCGCCGCCGCCGCCGACGCCGCCGCCGACCACCTTTGCCTATGCCGACACCCACATCGACATAACCGCCGACAACACGATTGTGAACGCCGCTGGAGCTGTGTTTTCAAGCCGTGACACGACGATTTTCTCCAATCTGGTAAGCGGTTCTTCCGGCACCGGCAATTGGTCGGTGTTTTCGCAGATTCAGAGCGCCGGCAATGCCGGCGCGGAACAGGGCTACAACAGCGCCGATGGCGTGTTGGATGAAAAGACTTCTAGCCAGCACAATATGGTCATTGCTCTGAACTCGCTGGTCAAAGTCGACGCCGATGGCACTGTAGACCCGAACGGAGCGTATTACGCATTCCGTCTCGATATGCATCAGACCGGGGCGAATCCATTCCTCTCGCTTGATCAGCTCAAGATCTACCAGTCGGCCGATGGCAATCTTGGTGCGGGCAGCTTCGCGGCCGGCCCTAGCACCGTGGGAACGGACCCCAACTTCCATTTCACTTCTGGGAACACCACTTTAGCTTATAATATGAATGCTGGGGGGGCCAACTCAGTCCTGATGGACGCCGAGTATGACAGCGGCAGCGGCGGCGGCGGCGACGTGATTGTTCTGGTGCCGACTGCCAATTTCAATCCTGCGAACGGGAACTTCCTGTATTTCTATACCGCCATGGGATTCCAGGGTGGGGGCTGGTCTGACTCCGGCACCTTTGAGGAATGGAGTGCGCTGACCCAGCCGGCGACCTTCTCCATTTCGGGCACGAAATACACCGACGTCAAGGGCGACGACACGACGACCCATAACGCCGATGACACGCCGCTGGCGAACATCACCATCAACCTCTATGCCAGCGGTGCTCCCAACACGGTGATTGCGTCCACCGTGACAGCGGTCGATGGTTCCTACTCCTTCAATAATCTAGGGGTGTTGCCGAATAATCAGAATTACATCGTCAAGGAAGTGCTACCAAGCGGCGACACGCAGACCCTGGGCAATAACGGCTATATCATCAGTTCGACCATCGGCACCAACAGCACCGGCAACGACTTCGCCAACTTCGTGAACTTCAGCATCTCGGGCACCAAGTACACCGACGTCAAAGGCGACGACACGACGACCCATAACGCCGATGACACGCCGCTGGCGAACATCACCATCAACCTCTATGCCAGCAACGATCTCGTCAACCCGATCGCGCAGACGACGACGGCGGCCGACGGCAGCTATCACTTCGACAATCTCGGTCCGCTCAGCGGCGGCCAGACCTATGTCGTGCAGGAAGTGCTGCCGAGCGGCGATGTCGAGACCCTGGGCAAGGACGGCTATATCGTCGCGGCCACCAGCGGCAACACCACCACCGGCGAGGACTTCGCCAACTTCGTGAAGTTCTCGATCTCGGGCACCAAGTACACCGACGTCAAAGGCGACGACACGACGACCCATAACGCCGACGACATGCCGCTGGCGAACATCACCATCAACCTCTATGCCAGCAACGACCTCGTCAACCCGATCGCGCAGACGACGACGGCGGCCGACGGCAGCTATCACTTCGACAATCTCGGTCCGCTCAGCGGCGGCCAGACCTATGTCGTGCAGGAAGTGCTGCCGAGCGGCGATGTCGAGACCCTGGGCAAGGACGGCTATATCGTCGCGGCCACCAGCGGCAACACCACCACCGGCGAGGACTTCGCCAACTTCGTGAAGTTCTCGATCTCGGGCACCAAGTACACCGACGTCAAAGGCGACGACACGACGACCCATAACGC
>NZ_QMBQ01000009.1 GCF_003289965.1 Mesorhizobium atlanticum | reverse complement strand
TGGTACAATGTCTTTGCGCTGGTAATAAATCGGGCGCCGTGGGCACGCCGCCACGCTACATAGGAGTCGATTGCGTCACGGAGGATCATAGCAGTCCCTCCAGATCAATCGCCGCAACCTCGCGACGGCCGGCGAAAAAGAACTTCAAACATAATCCAGGTCTCCTTGTTGTTGGCGCCTGGATCATGCCATCGGATGTGCTTTAGAAAATTATGTTGCGGAGATTGCTTGGGATCGCCTGAAACTCGGGCAGAACCGGAGCTTCCGCAGCATAATCCTCAGCGCAACATCTTATCGCCAGGCGCAGATCTACGCCCGGCAGGGCATCAATCTCGACCGTTCCACGCTCGCCGACTGGGGCGGCCGCGCCGCCTGGCACCTGCGTCCGGTCCACGAGCGGCTGCTGGAGAAGCTGAAGTCCTCGCCCAAGCTCTTTGCCGACGAGACCACGGCGCCGGTGCTGGGCCCCGGCCGCGGCAAGACCAAGACCGGGCAGCTCTGGGCTTACGCCCGCGATGACCGGCCATGGGACGGGAGCGACCCACCGGGCGTCGCCTATGTCTATGCGCCGGACCGAAAGGCGGAGCGACCGATCGCCCATCTGGCGGGCTTTGCCGGAATCCTGCAGGTCGACGGATATGGTGGCTATCGGGTGCTCGCAGACAAGAGCGGCGCAACGCTCGCCTTCTGCTGGGCGCACGTGCGCCGGCGCTTCTACGAACTCGCCGCGGCCGGCCCAGCGCCGATCGCGAGCGAGGCGCTCCGGCGCATCGCAGATCTCTATCGCGTCGAGGACGACATCCGCGGCCAGCCGGCAGACGCACGTCTTGCCGTGCGTCAGGAAAGGAGCCGGCCGGTCATGGCTGAGCTTGAGCCGTGGTTGCGCGAGAAGCTCGGCTTGATCAGCCAGAAGACCAAGCTCGCCGAGGCGATCCGCTACACGCTCTCCCGATGGGAAGGACTCGCGCGCTTCCTCGACGATGGACGCATCGAGCTCGACTCCAATACCGTCGAGCGGTCAATCCGTCCGATCGCGCTCAACCGCAAGAACGCCCTCTTCACGGGCTCTGACAGCGGCGCCGAGCACTGGGCCGTCGTCGCTTCGCTGATCGAAACCTGCAAGCTGAACAACGTCGAGCCGCTCGGCTACCTGGCCGACGTGCTCACCAGAATCGTCAACGGGCACCCAAACAGCCAGATCGACGATCTCCTGCCTTGGGCTTACATCGCCAAGCCGGAGCTCAAGGCCGTGGCCTGAGAACACCGCTTACATCTGACTTCCAGATTGTTGCAATATAAAAATTATACTTGCGGCATCAGTCAGCGGCAACCCTTAATGGAACAGGATAACTGCTGCTGTCGGTTTAGTGATGACAAGTGTGTTGCGTCGCCAGCCTGTACCAAATGCAATTTACACATGAGGAGGGGAACTATGGACAAGTGGCCGCTCAGTCGCCGCGCCGTGGCGAAGGCAATGCTTTTGGCGTCGGTTGCACCTTGGGTCATGAATTCGGAAGCGCTAGCCGGCTCATCTTGCGCCGACGGCATCGTGCGAATCGCCGGAGTTGCCGCGCCCGACACGATGAATCCCTTTGCCACTTGGAGTTCGTCCTGGCCCCTTTACTTCACCTATGACGCCCTGGTCGGCGTGGACGCCCAGCGCCACGACGATCGTAGAGGATTTGCCAAATCATGGTCCGTTGCCAAAGACAACCTCACGTGGACATTCAAGATTTGGCCTAGCATGAAGTGGTCTGACGGGCAGCCGGCGACGGCGCGGGACGCGGCGTTCACTTATAACTATTTGCGAGAATCCATAGGTAGGCCGGACGAGCTGAACGTTGGCTACAATAATACCGGTGGCTTGGAGAACATCGAGTCAATCACGGCACTGGATGACGAGACTCTGCAAATCGTGACCAAGAGCCCCACTCGTTGGCCTGTCGACAATTTTACATTGATGGTTCCCGAGCACATCTGGAAGGACGTATCTTACGCCGAGGCCCGCAGCACCTTCCAAAACAAGCCGCCGCTCGTGGGAACCGGGCCAATGATCGTTTCAGAATTTCAACCCGGACAGTTTGCCAGTCTCGTTCCTAACAAGTACTTCCGCGCGGGACCGCCGGCGACCGCCGGAATGACCTATCGGTTCTTCAATAGTGCCGATCCCATCGCTCAGGGGTTGAAGAGCGGCGATCTCGATTACGGAATGAGCTTAACTGTCGCCCAGTGGACCGATCTCTCAAATGAACCCAAAATCGTGGTTGGTGAATCGCGCGTCGAGCAACGGAATTACCTAGCTTTCAACACAGCATCCGGTCAGGGAAAGGGCAGTACCAAGGCGCTGCAAGATTCGGCGTTTCGCGACGCGATCGGCTTCGCGATCGATCAGAAGACCATTGTTGATCGGGCCTTCCGGGGGCACGCCGACCCGGGAGTTGGACTGGCAATGCCGGTCGCGGCCGATTACTACTCGGATCTGAACGATATCAGGCGGGGCTTCGACCTTGCTGAGGCAGGGCGGCGGCTTGATGCCGCCGGCTATGGGGATACCGACGGCGACGGTCTGCGTGAGGACCGGGAGGGAAAACCGTTCCAACTGCAGCTGATTACCGGCACCGCGTCAGGATCCCTTGAAATTCCGACCGCAGCCATACAGCTTATCGCGGGCTGGCTCGAGCAAATTGGCATACCTGTCACCGTGACCCAACTCGACTCCGGCGCGCTCAACGCCCGCGCTGCAGCTCCGGCGGATGGCGGCGGCGGATGGGATCTGCTCGTCAGCGCAGGCTGGTTGGGTCCATCGGCTCACGACCTGCTCAGCTTGGGTAGCGCAAAGGAAATAGGGGTTCACAACACATCGTATTGGAAGAGTGATAAATTTGACGCGCTCCTATCTGAGGCTGAAGTCACCGTCGACCTCAAGAAGAGCCAGGAACTAGTCAATCAGGCGGCGCGCCTCATTTACACCGAAGCGCCGTATATCATGCTGGCCTATCCATTCTTACTCGATGCTCATCGCAAGGATTGTTTCGCCAGTTGGGGTACGGAAGATGCGGTGTCGATGTGGGGCTATTTCCCCTTTGATCGCCTAAAGCCCGTGGCTGCGCCGTGAACGGAGGCGGGACAAGCCGACATATCGGACGCATCCTCATCAGGGCGATTGTGACGCTTCTGATGGTGGCGATCCTTAACTTCATCCTGTTCCGAGTCATTCCAGGCGATCCTGCCAAGCTACTGCTTGGTGGTGGGCGTGTCAGCGCGACCGCTGAGCAGATCGAGGCGCAGCGCCAGAATTGGGGGCTCGATCGACCGCTGCTTCCGGACCAGTTGGTCGACTACCTATCGGCAACCGTAAGGGGCGATCTGGGCTATAGCTTCAAATTCAGGGGCCGGCATGTCGCCGACCTGATTTTGGAGCGCTTGCCAGCCACTATCGTCCTGGTCGCGGTTGCTCAGTTAATTGCAATTGTTGTGGGTGTGATGCTTGGCATGTATGCGGGCTGGCGCCGAGGAGGAGCCTTGGACAATGGCGGCACGGTTGCCTCTCTGCTGCTCTTTTCGACGCCGTCGTTTTGGGTGGGCATGATCCTTGTGGTGGTCTTCAGCACGAAGTTTGGCTGGCTTCCAGGCTATGGTGCATATTCTCCGGGAGGAACCATCAGTTCTATTGACTCGATACTTGATCACCTCAGGCATCTCGCGCTTCCGGTCACCGCGTTGGCTCTCGGACTTATTGGTCAATACGTCCTGGTCGCACGTGCCGCAATGAGTGACGTTGTTACAGAGGACTACATGGTGACTGCGCGGGCTAAAGGCCTGACCAATCGTCAGATGCTCATGCGTCATGCATTTCGCAATGCAATGCTGCCGGTCGTAACCTTGATTGCGCTTAATCTTGGCTATGCTGTCGCCGGCGCCATCACCGTCGAAGCCGTATTCGCCTGGCCGGGTATAGGAGGACTGACTGTGGAAGCGCTGAATGCACGGGACTACCCCGTCCTTCAAGGAGTATTCCTGTTGCTTGGTGCGTCGATCGTTGTTTCAAACATGACCGCCGATCTTGCCTACGGTCTTCTCGACCCGCGAGTTCGGTGATGAGCGAAAGTACAACTCGTTATTCCCCGCTAGGCCCGGCGCGGGCGGTAAAAGGCTTTCTGCAGCAGTTACTTAGCCACGGTGGTGCTAAGGTCGGCCTCGTATGCTTGGTATTCTTTCTTGGTGTTGCCGTGATGCCCAATGTTCTGGTGGGGCCGCTCCAAACTGCGGTCAATGCAACCGGCGACTTCCTCGCACCACCATCAAGCCAGCATCTGCTGGGGACCGATGAGGTGGGGCGGGACGTGCTCAACCTGGTCGTTCATGGTGCGCGGATCTCGCTTACGATCGCTCTGCTGGCGACTCTGATCAGCCTCTTCGTCGGAACTTCGATCGGTATGATCGCAGGCTACTATGGTGGCAGCGTTGACGTTTGGCTGATGCGATTGGCGGACTTCTTTTTCGTCATGCCCTCCTTCGTGCTGGCCCTGGTCATCACACCCGTGGTGCTCGAGGTGATGGGGCGCGGTGGAGACATCCTAGGCTTTCGTCCTTCTCTTTTCGTGATCCTTGTCGTTATCGGCATGACGAGCTGGGCCTTCGTAGCACGCATCGTTCGCAGCCAGACGTTATCGCTTAAGGAACGAACATTCATCGATCGCGCACGCGTTGTGGGCAGCAGCAATTTCAGCATTATGGTGCGGCACATCCTGCCCAATCTAGTGCCGCAAATCGCGGCCAATGGTGCGCTAGTCGTCGCCAGCGCAATCTATGTCGAGACGTCGCTCTCGTTCCTCGGACTTGGCGATCCGTTACAGCCTTCATGGGGCACTCTGCTGTCGCTCGCTCAACGCGCTGGAGCCGCTAGCGCCGGAGCATGGTGGTACCTCGGTGCCCCAGGAGTGTGCGTCCTTTCCGTTTCGCTCAGCTTCGTCCTGATTGGCAATGCTCTCGACGACACGTTCAATCCACGGCGGCGAGTGATCCCATGATAAACACCTCTAAAAGAAGCGCGGCGCTATTGGAGGTTGACGGGCTGTCTGTCACCTACGGGCTTATGGGCGCATCATCGCGTGCGATAGAAAACGTAAGCTTTGCGCTCGGGGCCGGAGAGGCCGTCGGCCTCGTCGGAGAGTCAGGCAGCGGGAAGACCACGACCGCTATGGCCATCGCGGGTCTGCTGTCACCCAACGCGCGGGTCAGCAGCGGCGAGGTGCGCTATCGCGGCAACGTGCTTCCGATCGACGATGATGCCGCTATGCGGCCACATCGCTGGAGCGAAACGTCCGTTGTCTTCCAGGGTGCGATGAATGCGCTCAACCCAGTACACCGCATCATCACGCAGATCGCCGAGCCGTGCATGCTGAAGCTCGGTATGCCGCGCGGCGAGGCGTCCGCGCGGGCAAGGGAGCTGCTCGAGCTCGTCGGCATTCCGGCGGATCGCGGCACTGCCTATCCGCACGAGCTGTCGGGCGGTATGCGTCAAAGGGTGATGATTGCCATGGCGCTCGCATGTCGGCCTTCGATCGTCATCGGCGACGAGCCGACCACGGCGCTCGACGTGATTACGCAGGCTCAAATCCTCAAACTGCTGGGTAAATTGCGATCGCAACTTAGACTTGCTCTTATTTTGATCACCCATGACCTTTCTGTGGTGGCTGAAGCTTGCGATCGCGTCTTGATCATGTACTCGGGCCGGATCGTCGAGGAAGGCACTGTCGCCGAGATCTTCGCTCAGCCCAAACATCCCTACACTCGCCTCCTGATCGACTCGATCCCGAATCCGGCGAACGGCAAAAAGATGATCCGGCCCATTCCCGGAGATCCCCCGAACCTGATGAACCGACCGTCGTCGGGCTGTGCCTTCCACCCGCGTTGTCCCTCGGTGATGGCTGTTTGCCCCACCGAAGTCCCCAGCATCGATCAGTTCGGGCAGGAGCGCGTAGCCTGTCACCTTTACCGGTCCTCGCAAGAAGACAGAGGCGCATCTCATGCGTGACACCACCGACATCCTGCGTCTTGAGAGCTTGCAGGTCCATTTTCCTATCCAGGGCGGGCTTTTCGATCGTGCCCTGGGCCGTCCTGCCGGCGCCGTGCGCGCGGTGGACGGGATTGACCTCAACCTGACACGGGGCGAGATCGTCGCACTCGTTGGGGAATCGGGAAGCGGCAAAACCACTGTAGGTCGCGTCATTGCCAAACTTGCCCAGCCTACAGGCGGCAAGTTGTTGTTCGAGGGTCGCGACATTACCTCGGAGCGTGGCTCCTCGGCGCTGCGGCCTTACCGGCATCGCGTGCAGATGATCTTCCAGGACGCTTATCAAGCCCTCAACCCCCGACATACAATTTTTGATATCGTGGGGGAGCCATTGCGGTCACTGCGGCTGGTCGACAACGCGACCCAACTCGCCGAACGGGTCGGTGAAGCGCTTGCCTCCGCCGGGCTCAGTCCTCCCGGCGATTTCTTCTCCCGCTTCCCAAACGAACTGTCGGGCGGGCAGCGCCAGAGGGTTGTGATTGCCGGCGCCCTTGCCGTGAAGCCTGAGCTAATCATCGCCGACGAGCCGGTGTCGATGCTCGATGTTTCGATACGCGCACAGATCCTGCAGGTTCTAGTTGATCTGCGCTCCAAGCACAACATGGCGCTGCTGTTTATCACCCACGACTTGCCGCTTGCCTGGTCGATCGCCGACAGAATTGCCGTCCTGTATCTTGGAAAATTGGTCGAAATCGGTAGCGCCGACGAGATCACATTTAATCCTCGCCATCCGTATACCGCCGCCTTGCGCAACGCCACTCCGCAAATCGGTGGCAATGCAAATCCCGCCGAATTGCGGGCTCTGCAAGGCGAGGTTCCAAGCGCCGCGCGCGTGCCGAAAGGATGTCGGTTCCATCCGCGTTGCCCCTTGGCCTTCGACCGCTGCCGGCAAGACGAGCCGCCGTCCGTCGAAGTCGGGCCGCAGCACATGTCTGCATGCTGGCTAGCACAGTGAACGCCGGCGCGGCACACTTTTCAGACTTGCTTCGTTGTTGAGCGTAGGCTACCAAGCAGGAGCCGGTGTAATGACCAAGACTGTCGACTGCAGCGTAATTCATTGCAATATCCGGGACGGCCCTGCAACTACGATAGTTTGAGGTCGGCGGCCCCGTTACATGCACGCGCCGGCGTGTTGATCGTCCAGAGCTGCAGTCAACACATCCTACTCTCAGAGAGAGCCGGCAATCCCTTGGGAATTTTTTCAAGTAAAACCAACGGACGTCACATCAAAGTCATTCCTGAACCCCGAGCAAGAGAAAAGGGTCTGCTCCCTTCGATATTGTGAGGAAACACGGCCAAAGACCACACTATACCGATCCATCGTTCCAAATGGATCCATCCGCAGCTTCATCACTTGTAGACGTTCAGGAGGAACTATCTTTGATCGAGAAGTATCTAACCCCGCGGGTCTTCGAAGTTCCAATGTCTCGCGGCAGGACTGTCCGCGCCTATGAGGTTGGGCCGCCTGACGTTCCAGTCGTGGTCGGGATCCATGGAACCCCGAGCACTGGGCTTGGCCAAGTTGTGAACTACATAGCCAGCGGCGCAATCTTCTGCCGCCTCGTTGCGTTCGATCGTCAAGGCTATGGGGGCTCAACCCCGGAGCCCGGGCGTAAGGTCCGCGACATCGCCCCGGTCGTGGAGGCAATCCTTGATGACTTATCAGTCGACACTGCAGCGGTGTACGGCCATTCTGGGGGTGGAATGCTCGCGCTTGCTACCGCAGCGCTCCTACCCACGCGCATTTCGCGGGCTGTGTGTAGTGCCGGCAATGGCCCAAACTATGGTTCGGGGGGGTTCGACTACGCCGACGGTCCTTCACCCCTAATGCGCGAGGAGATGCTTGAGGCGCGGAAAGGTCCACAGGCATCCCGCGAATTCTACCGCCGTGTGCCCTGCAAATTGCGCGATCCTGAAGTTGAGAAGCAATTGTATTCTGAAAATGATCGTCGCATTGCTCGCTTACTGAGCCCTTTAAGAGACAAGATCACTCAACAGTTGGCGTTGCCTGAATCTCCCTATTCGGAAGAAGATGCCTACGTTGATGATGTTCAGTCATGGGTGAAGCCATGGGGCTTTGAATTGGCCTCAATAACGGTACCTACCAGGATCTTTCATGGCCTCGATGATCTCCAGGCGGCGCGGCGTCACTCCGAGTGGCTGCGGACCCAGATCCCGAATGCAAGCTTGGAGCTTTTTCCCCACTTCGGGCATAACTTGAGCCAACTCATGCCGCATATGTTGGCGTGGCTGGTGCAGGACGAGGTTCGATCCTAGTGCGAATCCACGGCTTGGTAGCAGGAGCTTGCGACGGAATTGGTATGGTGGCAGGGTCAGGCTCGTCCCGGTCACACCATTCCGGCGCTGCGGGAGCTCCGAAGTGAGGTCGGAATATGTGGTCGCGTGGTGGCTGGCCAAGTTCAGAATCGGCAGTTGCGTTGCAGCGGCTTTGGCGCGTACCGCACGCGGTGCTGCCATCGTTGGAGGAGAAAAGATGGCGATCACGGCTACCATCGCTCGATAAATGGTCTTCACACTACGAGCAACATTGATGCGCAGGCAATATTGCTCGCGAACAGTCGCAGTAAAATACTCCTGTTGTAACATGGAGACGATATGATGGAAGGCGAGCGCCCGCAACCACCGCTTCCTCGTGCAGAGCCACGGATTCGGGTCCTTCATGACGACGTCACCATGGATTGGTATGGCTGGCTCCGCGGCCGGGAGAACCCGGACGTTCGCGCGTATCTGGAAGCCGAGAACAGTTACGCGGAACAAGCGACAGCGCACTTGGCAGATCTAAAGGCGGAACTCATCGCCGAGATCGAAGGGCGCCAGCCTCGCGAGGACGCCCCGCCCGCGTTCCAAGTTGGGCCTTTCGAGTACTTCCAAAGACACGAGCCGGGACTGTCTCATCCGGCGTAGTGGCGCCGGCCGATGACTGGAGGCTCGGCCGAGCTTGTTCTCGACCCGAATGCGTTTTCTGGGGCCGAGGTCTTCTGGTCGCTCGGTGTCTTCGAACCGAGCGATGACGGGCGTTACATCGCGTTTAGCTTTGATCTCGTCGGCGACGAGCGCTACGAGTTGAGAGTTCGGGACATGACTGACAGCCGCGACATCTGGCGTGACTCGCGCCGCGTCGGTCGGGCCGTTTGGGCCGCCGACAATCGGACGCTTTTTTTCACACGGGAACGGAGTGACCGACGGCGACATGATCAGATTGTCCGGTTGGACGTCAAAATAAGCGACTCACAGGTAATCTTCGAGGAGGCCAATGAGCGACTTGAGGTACTGGTTCGGCGGTCTGACAGTGGCGACTGGTTGTTTCTCGACGTACTTACGACATCGGACATTTCGGCCTACGTTCAGCGAGGAGCCGCAGAGGTATGGTGCCTTCCTGCTGAGGAGCCTCGGGGGCAATGGCGCCGGATCGTGGCACGCGAACTCGGACACGAGATTTTGCCGAGCATTGGCATGACACGTTCCTGTTCCGCGTGAACGACAGTGGACCGTACTGGCGTCTCGTGCGGGCGCCGATAAGTGACCCGTCACGTTCACGCTGGGAGGAAGTCGTTCCACATCAAGCCGGGGTGACCCTAGAGGAGGTCCACGTGCTCGAGCAGCACCTGGTCGTCCTGGAGCGAGAGGGTCTTCGTCCTCGCTTGGTCTCACGTGACCGATCCGGCAGGGTTAGGGCAAGGGTCGTTCCTGATCTGCCCAGTTGTACGCTCACCGTGGGCTTATCGGCAGGCGGCCGTCATTATTCGGCCGCACGACATGCGTTCCATGGCTCGAAGCTGATTTACTCAGTCAGCTCGTTTTTGACGCCGGAAACATTCATTGAGCATGATTTCTCGGATGACCAATCGGCAATCCTACATCAGTCCCGGATTCCGGCATGTAACCCGGATCAGTATGTCGCGTTCGTCGTTACGGCGAAGGCGGAGGACGGGGCTGACATCCCGATCTCACTGGTCGCGCGTCGCGATCGAGCAAACCCCGGGCCGGTTTTGTTGTATGTATACGGCTGTTATGGCATTCCAAGTTGGCCGATTTTCATCGGTTCCCGCTTGAGCCTGCTTGATCGTGGAATTGCTTTCGGCATCGTGCACGTACGAGGTGGCGGCGAACTCGGCCGCCCGTGGCATGAAGTGGCGACACGCCATCGAAAACTTGTGACCCACACCGATCTGATCGCCGCTGCCGAGGGGCTTGTTGAGCAGGAAATCGCTTCCGGTGATGGCATCATCATTGGGGGCAGGAGCGCTGGGGGAGGGGTGGTGCTTGCTACGGCCGCCTTGCGGCCCGACTTGTTCCGCGCCGTGGTCGCAGAGGTTCCACTCACCGACATCGTAGATACCGAGATAGACTTCACAATGCCCTATGCCATACAGGAGACGGCGGAGTACGGCGATCCCCATATCGCACACGAGTACCAGTACCTGCGCAGCTACGACCCCTACTACAACCTCGGTGCCGACCGCCCGCTTCCGCCAACGTATGTCGACAACGCGATCGATGACGGTCAGGTGCTCCACTACCAGCCCGCTCGCTATGTGGCCCAGCGTCGGTCCTGCACCGCCGATCACGATCCCGAGCTTGTCTTTTGCACGCGGACGGTAGGCGGCCACAATGGGGCTTCACATGGGCCTGGCGTGGCTGAGGAAGCAGCATTTCGTTTGGCCTGGATACTTGACCAGGTTCGACGCTCCGGCAGCTGAGCGCAGTTCCGTGAGGATCCGGACGATGAGTCGCCCGTGACTTAGGAGGGGAATCAGATTTCGAGTTCATCTGCAAGGCATGGGCTTCCCAGCCGCAGGGCAATCGTTTCAGGTTAACGATTGGTGCGCGTTGGTTGGGAATATGATTCACGGGGGTGCTTCGTGATTTGCGGAGCCCTCGATGTCGCGCCATCCTCGTCGTTCGTGTTCGATCCTCGATCATTTTTTCGGCGCTGTCGGACCCGCGTCAGCGATGGCGGGTTTCTATCCTTTGCGGAGGTCCTGTTTCTGGTACTATTCGCCACGCTGTGCGGGATGGATGACTTCGTCGAGACCCGGTAGTGGGGCAAGCAAAGGCTCGATTTTCTACGCCGCTTCATGCCCTATGGCGCGGCCTTCCGGCCCGACGCCCAAGCACGTGATCAACGCGCTCAATCCGGAACTGTTCAAGACCTGCTTCACAAGCTGGGTCGAGGCCATCGACGGCAAGACCTCGCGGCGCAGCAATGCATGCGGCACGGGTCGCGAGCCGCTGTACATGGTTTCGGCCTGGGCCGCGCGCCAGCGCCTCGTGCTGGGAACAGCAGGCAACGGACGTGAAATCCAATGAAATCACAGCCATACCCCGCCTGCTCGAACGCCTGGAACTGACCGGCGCACTGGTCACGATTGATGCCATGGGAACCCAAACAGAGATCGCCGAGACCATAGTCAGGCGCGGCGGTGACTATCTCCAGGCGCTCAAGGCCAGCCGGCCGGCCACCTACGCCGAGAGCGAATACTTCTTTGCCAATCCGTCGCCTGACCTGCTCCAGGACCACTTCCGTAGACAACGATCACGGCCGCCTCGAACGCCGCCGCCACTGCGTCTGCCATGACATCGCCTAGCTATTCTCTGACCGCCGCTATCCCCACATGGCCATGATCGGCATGGTCGAGACACATGTCGAGCGCAACGGCAAGACCAAGCATGAGCGGCGCTATTATCACTCTTCCGCTAAGCTCGACGCCCAGACATTCGCCCCACGCCGTGCGCACCCACTGGCATGTCGAGAACAGGCTCCACTGGATACTCGACGTCGTCTTCCACGACGACCTCGCCTCAGCACAGGCCTCGGGCCGCAAAACGTGGCCGTCGTCAAGCACATCGCCATTAACCTTGTGCGAACCCAAGGGACAAACACAGCCTCAAGGTCCGCCAAAAACTCGCCAAGCTCGATCCCGACTACGTCGAAGCCATCATCCGTCACAAACCGCCATTAACCTGAAGCGATTCCCCTGTTCCCAGCCGGAGTGCTTCACTCTCAACCGCTCGTGTGCCTGCATCTTCGAGAATACTTGAGTCTCCACTTCGATTAACGCCGGCAAGGTCAGAAGGCCGAGAAAGCGGCGGCAACGTAATGCCGATATTGAATCAGGTTTCCCAGCAATCTCAATGCATAACGCCATCAGACCCGGCTGGGGCGCCAGGTTTCCTGCGGCGCGCGCCAGTCTATTCCGGCCAGCTTGCTCGTCGGGCTCGTCTCCGGAACAATCACCGCGGGGACAAAACCCTCGGTTCGCCCCGCCAGCTCAAATTGCCACGCTCGTGCAAGCCGGCGCCATTCGTAGAGGTGCGAGCGCGAAATGTCATGGCGCTGAGCCGTCGCCGGTGAGAGAGCCGATCGACTACATGCTGACGCGCTGGGCCGACTTTGCCCGCTATGCAGACGAAGGCAGGATCTGCATGACGAACAATGCCGCGGAAAGAGCATTGCGCGGTGTAGCTTGCGGAAGAAAAGCTTGGCTCTTCGCCGGTTCCGACCGTGGCGCGGACCGCGCGGCCGCCATGCTTACCGAGCGCGAGAGGCTTGCCCGCTCGGTGCGCAGCCATTCCTCCATTTTCACTGAGCAACGGCTTGCTCTTTTCCCGTCGGACTGCGAGCCGCTCGGCCGCGCTCAAGCCATTAATGTCGCGCTCAATGGCGAACGGGCGTCGAGGCGTTTCACGGCCTCCAGGGCAATCGGCGAGATCGGCTTGGCGCCTTTGCCGCGCCGGGCATTGCGAGCCACATCGGCCAGTTGGAAGGACTTCCGGCGCGCATGGGCGAAGCAGAAGCCGGGCGTCGCCGGCATCTGCTTCTTCGTCCGGTCGAACAGCGGATTGAAGCCATTGTAGCAATCAGCCTGAAGGATGCCGCTGAAGTCGGCCAGATGCCTTTGCGGGTGCTCGCCGCGTCGATCGCTGGAGGCGTAGAAGACCGCCGCCGGCGGCGCCGGCCCGGCGAACGGCTGATCGTCGCGCACGTAAACCCATATGCGTCCGGTCGTGCATTGCCCTTTGGCCAGGATCGGGATCGTCGTATCGTCGCCGTGAAGCCGCTCGGCCTCAAACACATGCGCCTCGATCAGGTCGAAGGTCCGCTTGAGCGCGAAGGTGACGTGCCCGACCTGATCGGCCAGCGTCTGGGGCGACAGATCGATGTCCTTGCCCGCATCGCAGACTTGCCGGCCGCCCTTCTCCATGAACTGCTGCCGTGGGAATGGAAGGGCCGCCGGCGAGCAGAAAACTCCCCTCATCAGCAGGCCGCCTGAACCCGCTCCCCTTTCATCGTAGCTCAGTTCAACATCGCGCGCGCGTCTCTCGCCCGCGTGCCTGCCCGATGCTTACAATTGCGCCAGCAGTGGTTCGCTCAGTCTGGAGTGATGTGGCCGCCATCGAAGCATGTTCGGCCACCGACCTTTCCGGCCTATTGAGCTTGCAGCCTGATTCACTGCGCGCCGGAGATTATCGACCTATGTTTGTCTCCTGCCCTCCACCGCTCCAATGTCCAGTAAAGATCACCTCGCATGTGGCGCTGTCTGCGCGGTGCAGGGCGCAGATTGTTCCTCTTCGCCACGGATCGAAAATGGCGTGATCGACCAACCGATTACGTCGACGGCATGCTGAAGTATCCCCTTAGTCTGAACAACGTTGGGGGAAGCTGCCACAACATGACCGATCCAGTCGCGGTAATCGCCCTGCCTGACGATCGACGCCTTTGGTTCAACATATAATTTAACTTCGGCGACACCTGGCACGGCAGCCGCACGATCGCCGCCATTGATCCAATCGAGGGTGCCATCGCGATCGGCAACCAGGATCCGCGCTGCCGCGCTCATCGAATGCTTTCTGCGCAAATCCCATTCCTCGCCGATAACGCCCTTGATGTGCTCGGTGATCAGATCGACACCGTAAGCCGCCTGAAACAGTTGAGGATCGGGCACGCCACCAAGGCGGGGATTGACTTCGATGACTACTGGGCTACGCTTGGTCCACCGAAGTTCGATGCTCGTTGGCCCCCAGCCAAGACCGAGGGCTCGCAAACAGCTCAGCGATACATTGGTGATACGCTCCTGCTCGTCATCAGTCACGAGGGCCGGAAAAGTGAACTCACGATAAACGAAATGCGGTGGGGGACCGAAGTCAGCGGTGCCAATCCCAATGACCTCATTTCCCATAATATAGGCGCCATAGTGGGGGCCCTGTGCGAATTCTTCGACCAGTATCCTCGGCGACGACGGACAAATGTGCCGCTCACCCAAAAGGTAGTTTGTATGTTCCGCCAACTCATCGACACTGCGGCACAATCGAACACCCAAGCTGCCGTAACCTACGGCTGGCTTAAGAATGACCGGCAGCCCGATCTCCGCAGCAGAGTTTCTTACGTCCTCCGCATTCGCTGCCAATCGATAGGCAGGTATTGGAACGCCAGCTTTCGCGAGGAGTTGACGTTGTGTGAACTTGTCACAGCATTGTTCAATGGATGTGGGATTCGGTCCTGGTAGGTCGAAATACTTGCAGAGCTTGCCAACCGTCGCGTAAAACGATTCCCTTGGGCTCGTAATGCCAGCAATGTCATACGTCAAACGTAGCCGGGAACATTCGCGGATTAACGCATCGAGATTGTTTGTCTCGGCCCGGATTGCCTCAATACCTTCCGCTGCAAGGTAGTCGTAATCGGCTGGATCAATCGACAGAGTAATAGGATGAAGGAGAA
Organism: Mesorhizobium atlanticum; assembly: GCF_003289965.1. GTDB lineage: Bacteria > Pseudomonadota > Alphaproteobacteria > Rhizobiales > Rhizobiaceae > Mesorhizobium > Mesorhizobium atlanticum. The sequence continues at coordinate 267,296 of NZ_QMBQ01000009.1, read as the reverse complement.
GACGCTTGGCCGCTTGGATGAAGCGCCGCATATTAGAGGCGCCCGCGCCTTCAATTAGGATGAGTGCTCTTCGCGCCATTCGCTGTTGACTCCCACGTTGCATGCTGAGCATCGCTCCCTGCACAGTCCGGCACAGCTTTCTTGGCCGGGCCGGACCTCAGACTTTGCGGAACATACCATTGTCGATTGGCCGCGTTCACAAAGGTTTTGTAAAATTATTTGAAGTACTGTTAAAGTTAGATTGTTTTTCCGGACTGTGGGTGCGCTCGCGATACCGCCGTGCTACACCTGTATGGCAGTACCTCATGCCAAGCCGTTGTTTGCTCGTGGGCGCAAGTCCCATCCGGCCAAAGCCGTCGCGGGCAAGCGGGGACCGAGTCCTACGGCGCTGCCGCAAGCAAAGGCCGAGAGAACCATCAAGGCTTTGTGAGACGCAGTCGGCACGGCCGTCGACCTCTTCACCCCAGTCGAATGTGCCAACTACTTCAAAGCCGCAGGATATGAACCGGATTAAACGAGCCGTGATCTAGCCGGATATGACCTTTCACCTTATTGATGGAATGTGGCCTACCGTAGCGGGTTACGGCGTCAGCGAGACACTTTGGGTGTACGAAGGAAGTTGCGAGGTATCAACTTTTGCAACGCCAGCTCTTCGTCAAGCCGTGGACTTCGCGCCGCCCGTTCCCCTGCAGCGTGGCAAGGTACCAGCCATCTGAAAATGCGATGATACCATCCGGAACATTATATTGGTGAACGCAACACAAAGTGCACATACTAGGCTGGAGGCGGCCCCCTACGCAGCCCATCAACGCTATCCGACAACAATCGAGCGAAGCAATTGCAGATCAAAGATGTCGTGCTCGCGCCTGGCAACGGCGCATTTTTCTACGACGACCAGGAAGCCATCAGGTCCGGTGCGACCCAGGACGGCTTCATCTATGTTGGTGCAACGAGAACGCCTGGGTTTAAGTCCATTCGTATTCCGGCATCTTCGCTCAGCATCGGGCTCGTCCTGACCGATGAGACCGTTGTTTGGGGCGACATGATGAACGTCCAGTACTCTGGTGCCGGTGGACGCGATCCTCTCTTTGACACCAATCAAATCTCTGATTTTACGTCACGGGTGATCGCGCCACGGCTTTTTGATGTCGATGCATCTCGTTATCTTGAGGCCTGCGAAAAGGTTTTCGAGCCATTCGAAGAAGAGCGGCTACCCCTCGCACTTGAGTACGGCGTCAGTCAGGCGCTGCTTCGCGCAGGCGCCCACCTTCATTGTACGACGATGGCGGAGATCGTATGCAACGAATTTAACCTACCGTTGCCAACGCGGTCGGTCCCGATCTACTGCCAGAGCGGTGATGCTCGGGAAATTAACGTGGACAAAATGATCTTAAAGGCGGTGGATGTGCTTCCCCACGGCCTAATCAACTCACGACCGAAATTCGGCGTAGGCGGCCAGACATTCCTGGAGTTCGTGAAGTGGGTTGCGATGCGCACCCGCGAAATCGGCCACCCTGGGTATCATCCAGTCCTGCATTTCGATGTGTATGGTTGGATTGGCCGGGAAATCGGGCTGGAGCCGAAAAGAATAGCTGACTTTATCTGCAGGGTTGCTGAGAGCGTTCCGGGTTTCACGCTCAATGTGGAGTCGCCAGCGGACTTTGGTTCCACAAAAGCTCAAATTGAGAATTACGCCGAGATCGTATCGATTTTGGATCATCGTAGTTCTAGCGCACGCATTGTCGTGGATGAGAGATGCAATACGCTTGAGGAGATTCGGCTCTTTGCCGAAGCCAAGGCCGCGCATGTCGTTCAAATCAAGACGCCCGATGTCGGCTCAATCGCCGATACTGCACGCGCAGTTCTCGTCTGCAAGGCGAACAGGGTAGGGGCATATGTCGGGGGAAGCTGTACCGAGACCGACCTCTCAGCCCAGGCTTCGGTCCACGTAGCGGTAGCAACCCAGGCCGACATGATGCTTGCAAAGCCCGGAATGGGTGTCGACGAGGCATTCTCAATTGTTGGGAACGAACAGAACCGATTGCTCGCGGTGCTGAACCATCGTCGAGCTCAAACTGAAAACGTTCGATGAAAAGCACGATGTCTCATGCAGAAATCTCTTGAGGGGATCACTGTCGTAGCCGTGGAGCAGGCCGTGGCTGCGCCTTACGCATCGTCTCGCCTTGCGGACGCCGGCGCCCGGGTGATCAAGATCGAACGGCCGGAAGGGGACTTTGCTCGAAGTTATGACAAGTTGGTTCGAGGGCAGAGCGCTTACTTCGTCTGGCTCAATCGGGGTAAAGAGTCGGTGTGTCTAGACCTGAAGTTGGAGGCGGACCGCGAAATCCTCGACAACCTCATTGCCGATGCTGACGTCTTTATTCAAAATCTGAAGCCGGGCAGTATCGAAAAACTGGGCTTCGGGTCTGCTGATCTGCGCCGCCGTTTTCCGCGGCTGATCGCCTGCGACATCTCCGGTTTCGGGGACAAAGGGCCGTATTCCCATTTGAAGGCTTATGATCTCATCGTCCAGGCCGAAACGGGTCTATGCGCGATCACAGGCAATCAACAAGGGCCTGCCCGCGTCGGGGTCTCGGTCTGCGACATCTCGGCCGGCATGACAGCGCATAGCGCCATTCTTCAGGCCCTCTATCACCGCGAGGTCACCGGCGAAGGCGCCAGCATCCAGGTGTCATTGTTCGATGCCATCGCCGACTGGATGAATGTTCCGGTTCTGCAAAGCGACTACAGCGGCTACCACACCGTACGCGCCGGTGTGAAACACCCGTCGCTGGCGCCATATGGCGCCTATCGTTGCGCCGACGGCAAAGAGGTCATCTTTTCGGTTCAGAACGACCGCGAATGGGTAAACTTCTGCGAGAAATTCCTGAAGCAGCCGGAGCTTACACGCGCACCTGGTTTTGCCAATAACATGGAGCGCCTCAGTCATCGAGCTCAGCTCGATGAGGTCATTGAGAGGCGCTTATGTGAACTCTCCTGCCATGAAGCGATGCTGGAGCTCGAGGCCGCCGGCTTGGCATATGGCCGACTAAACGAAGTGGTGGATGTTTCAAAACATCCACACGTTCGCAGGGTTGAGGTTGGAACACCCGAAGGTACCGTCGAGACAATAGCGCCGGCGGCGATTTTCAACTCCGAACACCCTTCACTGCGCCCCGTTCCGGCTCTTGGTGCTCACACCGAGATTGTTCGCAAGGAAATCCTGGGGCGTTTGCGAGCCCGAGCCACGTCTGCGTGAGCATGAGCGTTGTCGGTAAGGTTGGTGCACTCACGATCTTCACGAATCGCGCATATTTCGGTCACCTAGTCGCATAGGCCACCAGCAAGCTCACTGCCGCCATCTGGCTCCAATCCAACTGCAGAGTCCCTATGATCAAGGACGCCGTTCCGGCCATTGAAAGCGCGACGTCTATACCCCGCTGGAGATCCCTGCTCTTCGTTCCCGCTCACATTCCGCGGTTTGTGGAAACGGCTCATGAGCGCGGTGCAGATGGCATCATTCTCGACTTGGAGGATTCCGTTCCCCAGGATCAAAAGGGAGAGGCACGGCGGCAGCTTTCCGATTCCGTGACAAAGGTGGGCCGGAAGGGCGCATCTGTTTTGGTGCGCGTAAATCGTGGTTTGCGCGCCTTGGCCGCCGATCTCGATGCCGCCGTGGTCGCAGGCGTTGACGCACTTGTTCTTCCGAAGACGGATTCGGGAGAGTGGGTATTGGAGATCGCGCATGCGGTTTCGGAACTTGAACGAGAACGAAATCTCCCTCAGGGGCGCATCCGGTTCCTTGCCCAGATCGAGACGCCGGGCGCCTTGCAAAGGCTCGCGGGCATTGCGTCGGCCCATCCCAGGATGGTGGCAATGGCGCTTGGCCCTGAAGACTTCAGTGCCGCTGTCGGCGGCACTCCGGAATTTGACCTTCTGTTGGCTCCGAACCTTGCAGTTCTTTTTGCTGCTCGTGCGGCCGGGTTGCTCCCGCTGGGCTTCGTAGGAAGCATCAGCGAGTTCTCGGACACTCATAACCTTCGCCAAGCCGCGGAGAATGCGCGGCGGCTTGGCTTTGCCGGAGCCTTGGCGATCCATCCGACACAGGTGGCCATATTCAATGAGGCTTTCTCGCCAAGCGCAGAGGACGTCGAGTGGGCCCGCGCTGTTGTTGCAGCGGAGAACGATGCCGCCGCCCGCGGACTGTCTGCATTCTCCTTGAATGGTCGGATGGTTGATCCGCCAGTGGTGCGGCGCGCATACGAAATCCTGACCCTCGCCGGTAGTAACCAACCTGCCTCCGCTCAGTAGTCTGACAGGGGCCCTTTCTCGGCTGTGCGCCTGCATGTTTCCCTTGCGGCCCATCTCGTTTCGAGATAAAGGCAAGGGACTGGGGGAAGTTGCCCTTCAGTTGGGTTAAGCCGTGGATATCAGGCAGTTAAAATACTTTGTCGGCGTGGTGGAAGCCGGCAGTTTCACGAAGGCCGCTTCGCTCCTGCATGTCGCTCAAAGCGCCCTTAGCCTCCATGTGCGTCAACTGGAGGAAGGGTTCGGCACTCAGCTACTGGTGCGTGACAGGACCGGCATCAGTGTGACGGCCTCCGGAAACAAACTGCTTGAGCGGGCGCGCACGATCCTCAAGGAAATTCGTCTGACCGAAATGGAACTGACCAACACGGTGGCTTCTCCTTCCGGAGAGGTGACCATTGGCATTCCGTCCGGGGCCGCGCGTGTCCTAAGCGGTCCGCTGCTTGAATCGGCAAGAGACGAGCTGCCGAGGATCTCCCTCAAGATGATCGAGGGCATGACTGGACCGCTGGAAGAATGGATGGCTGCGGGCCGCTTCAATCTGGCTATCCTCTACCGGACTGCCGAAAGCACAGGGCGGATGACGGTGCTGGCACGCGAGGAATTTTACCTGGTCGTGCCGCCGGGTGAACCGCCTTTCGAAGACGAGGTACCGCTCGCCGACCTGCATTCGTTCCCACTGGCGGTTCCCATGCGCAACAACAATGCCAGGCGTTCGGTGGCTGATGTCGTTGCACAGCACGGTCGTGTGCTTGACGTCAGATTCGAAGTCGACTCTCTTTCTACGATCATTGATATGGTCATGGAAGGAAAAGCGTATTCTATCCTTGCCCCGTCGGCTATTCAGAGGGAAGCCTCTCAGGGACGGGTCCGGACAGTCAAAATCATTGATCCAGTGATTACCCGCTCCGTTGTGCTCGCCGTCAACCCCAAAGATGAGCAATCTCCCGCTGTCTCTGCTGTCCGCAAGCTGATCCCCAATGTCACCAGGACATTAATCGAGAGCGGGCAGTGGCCGGCCACTGCTCCGGAACGGGCTTAGGCATATCCGGCAAACCGAGTCCCAGTGCTATCCCGCTTCCACGGCGGGTCCGAGCCGGCCATCAATCTGGATTCGAGATGGTTTTAGGCGACATTCCATATTTGACCCGGCGCGACCATCGCGATGAGACTGCAGAGAAGTGAGCTGCGGGTCGGGATCGGCCGGTCTCGCATTGGCAGAAATACTCGAGCGGAGCATGGGATGTCCAACGCCAAGAGCTACCAGCTGTTCATCAATGGCAAATGGCGAGCCGGTGGCAGCGGGGCCACTCTGCCAGTCATTAATCCCGCGACGGAGATGGTATTTGCCTCGGTCGCTTCGGCGACGATACCGGATCTGGATGAGGCCCTCGCTTCGGCAGAGCGTAGCCGCAAAACCTGGTCCTTGCGGCCTGCTAAGGATCGTGGCGAGATTCTCGTAGCAGCCGCCAAAATTCTGGCAGCGAAAGTTGCAGTAGCGGCTAGGGACCTGTCAGCCGAACAGGGAAAGACGATTGCCGAAGCGACAGGTGAGTACGCGCGCGCTGTCGAAACTCTGGAGTGGAACGGAACGCACGCCGAAGAGTTGTCGGCCCCGAGCCCGATGGGCCCGAACCGGATGATCGTCCCCGAGGCACTTGGCGTCGTAGCTGCCTTTACGCCGTGGAACTATCCCGCCGTTCTAATCGCCCGCAAGCTCGCTCCCGCCTTGGCGGCAGGCTGCCCAGTGATCCTCAAAGGGGCTGAAGAGACACCAAGTGCGGCTGTCCATTTCGTTGAGGCCTTGCAAGAAGCGGGTATTCCGGACGGCGTGGTTAATCTCGTCTTTGGCGTGCCGGTGCAAATATCCCGCCATCTCCTCAGCTCGCCGATCGTGAAGGTACTAACGTTCACGGGCTCTACCGAGGTTGGAAAACAGCTTGCCAAGCTCGCCGCCAGTAACTTGCAGCGATGCATCCTCGAGCTCGGCGGGCACTCCCCGGTCGTCGTCTGCGGGGATGCCGACCTGGCGACGGCCATACCGGCAATTTCGGATTATAAGTTCGAGTGCGCTGGCCAGAGCTGCAATGCGCCCAGCAGGATCCTCGTCGCGCGGCCTCTTTATGGGCAATTCCTGTCCCGCATGGCCGAAGCCGCCCGCACGATCAGGATCGGTCCGCCGGACGACCCCGCGACGGAGATGGGTCCAATGGCAAATGCCCGGCGAATAGAGGCCATGGAGCGCCTGGTCCAAGATGCGGTCGAGCGCGGCGCCACCGTCGAAACCGGTGGCACCCGCCTGGACCAACCGGGTTTTTACTGGCCTCCAACCATCCTGACGGGCGTGCCAAAGGATGCCAGAGTGCTTCATGACGAGCCGTTCGGACCGATCCTCACTGTGGCGCCGTTCGACACGATCGAGGAAGCAATCGAAGAAGCCAACGCCACTGACTATGGTTTGGCCGCCTACTTCTTCACCGGTGCTGACGATACCAAACGGGCGCTGATCGGCGGTCTTTCGGCCGGCGCTCTTAGTGTAAATTATCTCAAAGGGGTTTCCGCGGATGCGCCGTATGGAGGCGTTAAGCAGAGCGGGTATGGATATGAAGGAGGCGAGCAGGGGGTGCGTAGCTTCCAAAGCCTGAAACTGGTCAACGGGTTCGGTTCATTCGGATGAGATTTCGTGAATAGGACAAGATCGACCATTGCCGGGGAGGATATCACAAAGAGCGTCGCAGACGCCCTTCAGTACATTTCGTATTACCATCCCACGGACTACATCCGGTACCTTTCACAGGCATATGCACGCGAGCAAAGCCCGGCGGCAAAGAACGCCATCGGGCAGATCCTGCTCAACTCTCGCATGGCGGCCTTCGGACGGCGCCCGATCTGCCAGGACACCGGCCTCGTAGTTGTCTTTGCCAAGGTGGGCATGGACGCTTGCATCAAATCAGCGGCCAGTTTCGCTGACATCGTGAATGAAGGCGTCCGCCGGGCATATCTTGACCCGGACAACCCGCTTAGGCCGTCGATCGTCGCCGATCCGCTCGCCGGGCGGATCAATACCCGCGACAATACGCCTGCGGTCATCCACGTCGACCTCGTGCCTGGCAACCGCATTGAGATCACCATCGCCGCAAAAGGCGGCGGATCCGAAAACAAGGCGCGCTTCGCCACTCTGAACCCCAGTGCATCCGTTGCCGACTGGGTAGTCGACACGGTGTCGACGCTGGGCAGCGGATGGTGCCCGCCCGGCCTGATCTCGGTGGGCGTCGGTGGCAGCGCTGAGAAGGCGATGCTGCTGGCCAAGGAGGCCATGAACGAACCGATCAATATGTCGGAATTGATCGCCAGGGGGCCGTCGAGCGAAGAGGAGGCGTTGCGGGTCGAGCTTTACGAGCGAATTAACGCGCTGGGCATCGGCGCTCAGGGCCTTGGTGGTCTCACCACGGTGGTCGACGTCAAGGTGGCGACTTATCCTACCCATGCGGCATCCAAGCCTGTTGCACTCATCCCTCAATGCGCCGCCAACCGACATCTAAAGTTTCTCCTGGACGGCTCTGGTCCCGCCAAGCTTGAGCCGCCCGACATTTCCGAATGGCCCCAGATCGGTAGTGAGGATTTGCGGACGGCCGATGTCCGTCGGGTCAATCTTGATGCGCTGACGAAAGAAGAGATGGCATCGTGGCGCTGCGGGGAAACCCTTCTTTTGTCCGGAAAGATGCTGACAGGCCGTGACGCCGCCCACCAACGAATGGTCGATCTCATTGATGCCGGCAAGCCGCTCCCGGTAAATCTGCGGGGACGCGTGATCTATTATGTCGGACCAGTCCGGGCGGTGAGGGATGAGGTTGTCGGGCCAGCTGGCCCAACAACCTCCAGCCGGATGGACGGTTTCACTGAAAAGATCCTCGCGGAAACCGGGCTATATGCAATGGTCGGCAAAGCCGAGAGGGGGCCAGCGGCCATCGCATCGATCATGAAGCACAAAACGCCCTATCTCGTCGCAGTTGGCGGGGCTGCGTATTTGATTTCAAAATCGATCAAGGCGGCACGGATCATCGCCTTTGAAGATTTGGGTATGGAAGCCATCTACGAATTCGAGGTGCAGGACATGCCGGTCATCATGGCTGTCGACCTCGAGGGGAACTCTATTCATAGTTCAGGACCTCTGGAATGGCGCAAGCGCATGGCCGCCGACGACATCGCCCGCAGCATCGGCGTTTGAGCCTGCCACTCGCGAAATTTGCCCGGGCCGCCGCTCTAGGACTTTGAACCGCAACGGTGAAATTGCTTAGCGTCAGCCCTCGGCATCAGATCAGAAACGCAATGAAGGTGCAACGTCATGGTATGGCCGAATGTAAACACTGCATCGGCCTCACGGCCGTCCGATCCATACTCAGCGTTGTCGAGGGCGCCCCGCTGAAATCAGATGAAAAAACCGCTGCACCAACAATGCGATGTTCAGCGGGAGGAAAGTCGCTGCCGACAGGCTGTCACCCGCTCCAATACATCATCGCATGGATATCGGAGGCAGTTGATACCTGGCCTGCTTGCCTTCTGGTCAAACGTGGCGCCGCAGATGAGGTTCGCAACGTCACGCACCCGATTTTCGGGCCGAAGGCGGATATGCCCATCATTGGCCCGCTCCGACTGAGGATTGAATCGCTGGGTGCCGACTGCCCTTTCGGCCACCGCTTAAGAGCAAAATGATTATGAAGTCGACACCCGATGCTGCGCATCTCGACGCTTGGGATATCCGGATCCTCTCAGAAATCCAGTCAGATGGTCGGATTTCGAAAAGCGAGCTTGCAAAGCGTGTCCATCTTTCGGCTTCAGCCTGTTCGGAACGGCTCCGTGTCCTACAAGCCACGGGGGTCATTGAGGGATTCTATGCGCGGCTTAGTCCAGCCCTCATCGGGGGCATCGTCTCTATAATGGTGGAGGTGGTTTTGGATCGCCACCGCCTTGAGGATCAACGACACTTCGAGGCTGCCGTCAAAGAGATCCCTGAAATCCTGGACTGCTGGGCTATCGGTGGACGCATCGACTATCTAATGCGGGTTTCGTCTCCTTCAATGGCTGCGTATCAGGAATTCATGGAGGGACTCCTGCAGGCAGGATTGGGGATCGATCAGTATTACAGCCTTGTCGTGACGAAACCTGTGAAGGCCAATTCACCGATTCCGTTGTCCTCGCTTAAGCGCCGATGATGTCTGGAGCGCTTAATTCCCGGTTCTAGCGACAAATTCCGCGAATTCACCGGGCAAATACGCACATTTCCGCGGAATTCGAGAGGCGCTTGCGCCTATAACGTGCCCGCTCGACCGAGGTTCTGCGCCGATTTTCGGCCGGAGAGCAACGAGGCGTATGGTAAATTCGATTGTGCGATCATACAGGCGGGGAAGATGAAACAACCTACTGAGACTTCCAAAAAGGCTGCAGGTCAGGCTACAGGATCTAAAAACGAGGTCACTTTCATCATCGTCGTGAATGGAGATCCCGTTTCTGTTGTTGCCAACCTGAATGCACCTCTTCACACGGTGATCGGGAAGGCCCTGGCGGAGTCCGGCAATGTTGGACAGCCGCAGGAGAACTGGGAGCTGAAGGACGCTGCTGGCAACGTTCTCGATGCGAGCAAGAAGATCGAGGGTCTTGGATTTGCCGCCGGCACCAAGCTTTTCTTGAGCCTGAAGGCCGGTGCTGCGGGTTGATCCGGGGTCAGTTCGTTGATGAGGCGGTCTCCCGGCGCAAATTCGAGCGCGAGGTTGCACGCTACCGGGAGCTCGAAGGCGAATACCGTCGGCGGGGCTGGTTTCTCATTGAGGCGGCATTCCCAACTGTCCTGGTGATCTTCGCCAGTCCTAAGTTGGCTCCAAAGACGATTGTCTGCGCCGTTCGCCTCGATTTCACAAACTACGACCTCGTCCCGCCATCGGTTACGTTTGTCGATCCGTTTACGGGCATCCCGCTGCCGATGAAGAGTCTTGGTTTCAACATGCGTCGGCTCGATGGCGTGGCGAATGCTACGCCACAAACAATCACTGCGATGGGGCAACAAGGGCGTTTGGTGTTCCAGGAGCTGATTCAGGCGCACAGCCCGGAGGAGGTTCCCTTCCTGTGCTTGCCTGGCGTTCGGGAGTATCACGATCATCCAGCCCACACAGGTGATTCATGGCTATTGCACCGCCGTTCTGGCGAAGGTTCTTTGCACTTTATTCTCGAGCAAATTTGGGCGAGCGGCATCAATCCGATCAGGAACATCAACTATCACGTACAGTACCAGCTCCAGTTCCAGGGGTTCCTGGTGGATGGGGCGGCACTGCCTCGATAGCCAGGCTGGCGGGGGTTGAACGGTTCCGGGTTCCCCGCCAAGCCATTGCGGACGTGCACGAGCATTTGGCGGCTGTGGGACAATCGGGCTACGAGGGGCTTGGTCTCTGGGTCGGGAAAGCGACGGGCGAAACGGCGACAGTCGAGCGAGCATTGATTCCGCAACAGCATCTCATTCGAAGTGCGTCCGGCGTCGGTGTACATATGGGGGGCGACGAGCTGCATCGCCTGAACGTGTGGCTGTTCGAGCACGATCTGCGGATACTGGCCCAGATCCACAGCCATCCAACGGACGCCTACCATTCCCAAACGGATGACGAGAATGCAGTAGCGACGGCTATCGGCAGCCTCTCGCTTGTCGTTCCCGATTTTGCGAGGCGGCCATTCGACCTGTCGTCAACGGCTGTCTATCGGCTCAATGCGGCCGGTAGCTGGCTTGAGGTGCCACCACAGAACGCTTGCCGTCTGATTGAGATCGTGGACTGAGCAAAATGGCACTTGCGAGTTACTTTGGCCGCACCGCCACGGCCGCTTCCCAGGTTCTTCAAAGGTTCGACGCTCGTGCGTTCGAGCGGCTGCTCAACGGGCTGGTGGTGGGAATCGCTTTCGATGGGCAAGCTTGCTCGACGGAGGGCAGGGCGTCGTTAGACCTGTTGGTCCGGCTGCTCGCGCGACTCTATCCTTCGATTTGTTTCCTTCCCGAGGGAGAGGAGGCAGGAAGGCTTGCGAAGGCTCTCGCGAGGCTTGCGCGCTCGATAAACAGCCGGATCACCCTGGCCCGCCGAGGGGCCAGTATCTCCCATTGCGTGGTGGTTGGCTCCGCGATCCCCGAAATCTCCTGTCCGACTCTGTATCTGGGCTCGAACGGGTGGCTCGCCAAATTTTCGGTGTCGCAGCCAGTTGGTTCGGGAGATAGTCACAACCCGTTCGGAGCGGGGGCCGCGGCGTGCATCGCAGCCGCCAATTTGTTTCGTTTGGTCTTCATCGCGCAACTGAACGGCGCATCGATCGACGAGACGGTCGCCTTCTCGGTGTTCGACTATGCTCCCGGCTCGCAGGCGAACCCGGCGCTTTCGGGCGCCGTGGATTTGGATCGTCTTTTCCTGCTTGGCCTTGGGGCGATTGGCAACGGCGCGGTTTGGGGGCTCTCCCGGGTCCCGGGCCTGAGGGGAACGCTTGAGCTCGTCGATCCAGAAACGATCGATCAGGGCAACCTGCAGCGATACGTGCTGGCTCTTGAACGGGATGTCGGACGAAGCAAAGTGAAGCTCGCCCGCGGATATCTCAAAAACAACTCTGGCCTGTCGGTTGTCGGGCACGAGATGCGATGGCAGGCGCTCACCACAGGTGAAATGCAGCATGTGGCAGTTGCACTCGATTCAGCTGAGGACCGGATCGCTTTGCAGGGTGCGCTCCCCCGTTGGACGATGAACTCATGGACACAGCGCGGAGACCTTGGAGTTTCGCATCATGGTTTCGACGACGATATGGCGTGCCTTGCGTGTCTTTACCTGCCGAATGGAACCGTGCCCGACCAGGACGACGTGATTGCCGCCGCGCTAGGTCTTGAGGATCTTAAGCTCGAGGTGGTTCGCCCCATGCTACACAACGGAAGCCCCGTCGACCTGCCGCTCATGGCGGAAATTTCCAGCAGGCTGGCCATCCCGATAGAGCCTCTCCTTCCTTTTGTCGGCAAACCGCTGCGCGCTCTTTATCAGGAGGCCATCTGCGGCGGTGTTGTCTTCGAAGTCACTGGTGGTCGGAGCCCCGTGAAGGTGGAAGTGCCGATGGCTTTTCAGTCCGTGATGGCCGGAATCATGCTAGCCGGAGAAATCATCAAAAGGGCAGGGAGCAATGGGGGGAGCGCTTGGACCACGGCCAAGCTGAACCTGCTGCGAAAAATGCCGAGCGACGTGATCACTGAACGCCGGAAGAAGGACCCACAAGGGCGGTGCATTTGCCAGGATGCCGACTACCTCGCTGCGTACCGCGTCAAGTACGGTCCCGTCGTCGTGTCCAGCCGGTAGGGGCAATAGATCATTGAGAGTGGTTGTCACTTGACAACCGCTTCTTGAATCGCATATTGAGGGTTCAGATGGCGCGTAGGTCGCACCCAAAGAAGGAAATCGAGGCCGCACTCAAGCATGCCGAAGCGCAAGGATGGCGCATCGAACTGGGTGGCAGTCACGCTTGGGGCAAGATGTTTTGCCCATATAACGATGACCAGTGTCGTTGCGGCGAATTCTGCATCATCGGCATTTGGAGCACGCCGAAGAACGCTGGGAACGAAGCAAAGAAGCTGAAGCGCCTTGTCGATAACTGCACGACGCATAAGGCGAAAGCCATAGAGACGGCTATAAGCGAGGAGTGAGAACGTGATGGAATACACCTTCACCCTAAAGTACCGTCTCGCAGACGATGACCAGGACGCGGATGCCTTGGTGGAACGTCTCGGTGAGGTTGGATGCACCGATGCTGTTGTCGGCATTGGCATTGTCGGTCGACTGGCGCTTGAGTTCACCCGAGACGCGGGAAGCGCGCAGGAAGCAGTCCGCAGTGCGCTTGCAGATGTGAAAGCCGCTATCCCGACAGCAACCTTGATAGAAGCCACACCTGATCTTGTGGGGCTGACAGACGTGGCCGAAATGATGGGCGTTTCCCGCCAGTACCTTCGCAAGCTGATGATGGGCAACAATGATTTTCCAGCCCCAGTGCATGAAGGCAACGGCGCGCTATGGCATCTGAGCGATGTCTTGGGTTGGTTGAAAGGCCGAAAGGGCTATCAGCCGGAGCACACTCTGCTCGAAACGGCAAAGGCCACCCTTGAAGTCAACGTGGCAAAGGAGGCAAGACGCTTTGCGCCGACAGCCATGCGTGAGTTGGAGCGCTTGATTGCATAACGGAGCTGCCTGGCATCTTTCGTTTCGGGTGTCTTAAAAGGTTGTATTCCACCTCCGCCCTAGCCGCTATTGATCGAACAGGCAGAACCTAAAAACATCAGCACTATCAATACAGCGCTGTCGACATCCATCCGCTGCACCCTTCGGATTGTAAGATGTGTATTGTTCGCCCTCCGCGGGCAATATGCCTGGTGAACATGTCTTAATTTCAGACCCGCCGGCGATATGTACTTTCCAAACGGCCACATTGTCAGTAGTAAGCGCCGAAAATTACAAAGGAGCGATTCGATGGCTGAAATAGGAGATGTTTTCAAACCCGGCGACAAGGTTCCGAACTCTGGTATTTACAAAGTTCTTCATGACAAAAACCACGTTCAAGAGCACGAGGTGACTTGTGTCTTCGGTAAGCCGTTCCCGCCTTGCCGTGGCTGCTCTCACCCGCGTTTCAAGCTTCTTAGAGTGGCTCAGCACATCGACAACAACGAACACTTCAGGGGACAGTAAGAAAATCGTCGGCTGTTGAAAATACCAGTAATCGATAGTCGACAAGCCTTTTGGAGCTGATGTTCACATTTTCGGCTTGCCCCGCTTCGGTTAAGGCGAGATTGACACGCTACTGAGCTTCTTCGAAGGGAGAAGCCGTACGCCGGCGATGTTAAAGGCGAGGCCTTGCTGAACAAGGAGCCAGCCCGCTTCCCTGCCGCGCGACTCACGATCTCAGCACTGCCTGGGAACTTGCACTGATGGGATGCTCTTAACACCACGAGCGTGCAAATTACCATCGTTCTGAAACGAATTCCGCCGAAACGAAAAATAAACCGCGGAGGTTCTTTTTACGGCGGCTGAATGCGGGCCGTCCCGCAGCGGATCCCGCATTCAGTCCGGTGTTTAGGCGTGCGGCTACACACCATCCTGCCGACGAACAAAACATTACCGCGTTAATCACCTTGTCGCCCAGGGCGAAGATAAGCTCAAGAAATCTTGTTTTCCACGCCGTTTGGACCGATTTGCGCGAATTCGTCGGCTAAAGAGGCGCATTCCCGCGAAATTGCACAGATGTTTATGGATATGCTGATTCAACCGAGCGGCTGGCCAACGGGCTCTCCGCCGACTGATCGCAAGGAGAGGAACGATGCGCCTGAGCAACCTGGGAACCGAGCAATTGAGGGAGAAGGATCGAAGCTTCGTCTTTCATCCGTCCACCCACTTGGCCAAGCACAGTCGCGGTGAGACGCCGAACCGTATGATGGCTGGCGCAGAGGGCGTCTATATTTGGGATACGGACGGTCGCAAGAGCCTCGACGGTTTCGGCGGGCTCTACTGCGTCAACCTGGGGTATGGTTGTTCGGAGATTGCAGAGGCCATTGCACGACAGGCGCACGAGCTGCCCTTCGCTCACATCTATGCGAGCCAGGGAACCGAACCAGTCGCCCTCTTGGCCGAGGCCGTTGTCGAATATTTCGGCCAAAACATGCGCAGGGTGTTCTTTGGCCTCTCCGGCTCCGACGCCAACGAAACGAACATCAAGCTCGTCTGGTATTACAACAACATTCTCGGCCGGCCTGAGAAGAAGAAGATCATATCACGTCATCGAGGGTATCACGGATCCGGGCTGGTCACCGGCAGTCTGACCGGCCTTCCCTTCTTTCACGATTTCTTCGACCTGCCTTTGAACTTGGTGCGCCACACGACGACGCCACACCATTACCGGCAAGCGCATGAGGGCGAAAGTGAGGAAGCCTTCTCCAAGCGCTGTGCCAGCGAACTCGAAGCCCTGATCCTTGCCGAGGGGCCAGAGACGGTTGCTGCCTTCATCGGCGAGCCGGTGCTTGGGACGGGGGGCATCGTTCCACCGCCAAAGGGATACTGGACTGCGATCCAGGGAGTTCTTGATAAATACGAGATCCTTCTGATCGCCGACGAAGTGGTCTGCGGCTTCGGCCGGACTGGCGAGAAGTTTGGTTCTCACCTCTATGGCATGCGTCCGGACTTCGTGACGATCGCCAAGGGTCTAAGTTCGGCCTACCTGCCCATCTCGGGGTCCATCATCGGCGACCGTGTCTGGTCCGTCTTGGAACAAGGAACTGAAAAGCATGGGCCCCTGGGCCACGGCTGGACCTATTCTGGCCACACGCTTTGCGCTGCGGCGGCGCTTGCCAATATCAAGCTGCTGAAGGAAAAAAACATCGTTGAACATGTTCGCGACGTCGGACCCTACTGGCATACCCGTATGAAAGCCGAACTGGAGGGGCATCCCATCGTTGGAGAGGTCCGCGGCGTCGGCATTCTATCGGCCGTGGAACTGATGAAAGACCCTAAGAAGCGAGTGCCATTTGATGCCGGACTTCAGGTCGGCGTG
This sequence comes from Mesorhizobium atlanticum, assembly GCF_003289965.1. GTDB lineage: Bacteria > Pseudomonadota > Alphaproteobacteria > Rhizobiales > Rhizobiaceae > Mesorhizobium > Mesorhizobium atlanticum. The sequence continues at coordinate 251,396 of NZ_QMBQ01000009.1, read as the reverse complement.
CGCGCCGCGGCCGCTCTGTTCGAGAATGGTGTCATCGGCCGCGCTATGCCGCATGGCGACATCATCGGATTTGCTCCTCCTTTGATCATCAACCGAAAAGAGATCGACCTTATCGTCGGCGCGACGGCGAAATCAGTAGACACGGTCTATCGCGCTCTGCGGGCCGAGGGCTCGATTTGACCCAGGCGGCTGGCGAAAACATCGCCTCGGGCCGAATGCTCAACGGTCCTCGCCGACGGACTATGCGCTAGAGCACTGCGCGCAGAGGCTGCAGGACCGGACTGGCCTGGCCCACCGCTTGCCTCGATGAGGCTGGCGGTGGAGCGTTCGCACGAAACTGCGGGCAAAAGCCAATAGAGGGGAATCTCAACATCCCTGTTGCCGCTGTCTGGTCGCAACGCGGCTGCGATCCAAGCGCGGCGTGCCCTGCCGGTGTTACCTCCCCGCTGGCAGGGCAGTGTTCCCGATGAGAGTGATTACAGGCCACGGCATGCCAGCACGATTCTCACTGTTTAGCCGATTGCTGACAGCTGGGCCTGCGAAGGTCGGCAATATACACTTCTCAGGCATTGAGCCCAGGGCATGACAGAGGACATGCAAGTCGTTTTTGAGCGGTTTTTGGAGGATCTGTCGGAAAGCGCCGACGAACAAGATTTCCAGAAGGCGATGAGTTGCGCGGCCGCTAACCTCGATCTGGCAGCTTTCGCGTATCTCTCGTTGCCCACACACCGCTCGGGTAAGCCTCGAGTAATCTCCAACTATCCGGATCCCTGGACAACGCGCTATCTGCACAAGCGGTATCACAAGCTTGACCCTGTGGTCTTGCGTGCGCAGTGCGGTGGCCATCCCTTCCGATGGGGATCGAATCTGTGCGGCGCTGGAATGTCCTCGTCCCAGCGGCAAGTATTCGATGAGGCCGCCGAATTCCGCATCTCCTGCGGTTTGACAATTCCGATTGTGGATCGCCGCGGGGGCATTGCCGCGGTTACATTTGCTGCCGACGAGCCTGATCCGGCCTTTCTTCGGGTCGCTGAAAGGTATGAACAGTCGCTCCAGTTCATGGCGACCTGTTTTCACATCTACGTCCGCCGCAACCTCTCAGGTGATAGAAAGGTAGACGGCGTCTCCTTGACCCCTCGCGAATATGAGTGCCTGCAGTGGGCGGCGCGCGGCAAATCCGCCTGGGTTATCGGTCGCATCCTGGGCATAAAGCAGCGCACCGTCGGATTCCATCTGGACAACGCCAAGAAGAAACTCGGCGTACGTACCCAAAATCAGGCTATTGCTCTGTTGGCCTCGTCACGGTCTTCGGCCGTGTCCCGCGAAGTTGTGTAGCTGTCGGCCGCAAAGCCGCTCGCGCGCGCTCGAATAGCTCAATAGCACGGCTCCAGGCACAAAACCGTTGGAGGCCCGGGTTTCCACCGGATCCGGCTGGCCAGGCCTACGTTTTCCCGCTCCAGACCGCCTAAGGTTCATTAGGGGCATCGCGGCACCGGTTCGTTGCCCCGTACTCCGCAGGCTCGTGCCATTTGAACGGCGCGGCAGCTCAGGCCCACAGTCGCTGAGGTCCTTTTTCATCAAAGGCACTCGGCATTTTGTCAGCTCGCGAACAATTCCTTGTAGCCGGTGGTCAAAATCCAGCTCGCACGATCTAGATGGCTGCGAAGAGCTTTCTTCGCGCGTTCCGGCTCACATGCTGAATCAATGCCGAGGATCAGGAGAGCCATCTCCTCTTCAGTCGCCTCCTCCTCGGCAGCGGCGTCAAGGAGCTGCATGTAGATCGTGAAATGCTCTTTGTCGTAGGCTGTCAGGCTGTCCGACCATGGCACTTCAGCTGACAGTTCCAGTTTCATGGCGAACGCAGTCTCTCTAAGCTACGGCGGAGGCGCGCCTGGGAGCCGATCTGCACAAAAGACTTCTGGCGATCTGTCCCTCTATAACGAATAGGAACGATCGTTCCTAGAACGATCGTTCCGGTTCAGTCCCTATCTCGTCGTGGATCTCAAGGAGATCATGGCGATCAATATGCGTCGTTTGCGCCATGACCAGAACCTGACGCAGGAACAGCTGGCTGCGCGCGCTGAGCTTAGCATGCGCTACGTGGGCTCGATCGAACGCGCACGTGTTTCTGCGAGCGTCACCGTCCTCGGCCGGCTCGCCGCGGCAATGAACGTCGATCCCTGCGAGTTGATCAGACCGCGTCCAGCCAGGAGCAAAGCTGTTCCCGGCTCTCGGGGCTGAATCATGCCCAGTTGCCCGACAGCAACGTGGATACGGCAACGATGGTCTCCGGCATGCCATTGACGCCATATGAAGGACAGTAGGAGTTTCTCGAATGATCCGAGGAGACCATGAAGCCGGTGGCCAAAGGGCGCGCCGGGCGCCCTTTATGTGCGGTCTGCCTTGGGAGGCTTTCACGGCTTCGTTTTCAGAAGCGGTAGGTTAGGCCAGCGCCAATCAACCAGGGATCAAGTGCGGCCTTGCCCGTCAGCTTCGCGCCGTTCACGGTAACGTCGAAGTCCGGTTTGAGGAAAAGCTTCTTAACGTCGAAGTTGAAGCCCCAGTGTTGGTCCACCATGTAGTCGAACCCGGCCTGCAGCGCGGTGCCGAACGTGTTCTTGACATTGAGAGCGTCGGCACTTCCGACATCCTGATTATAGAAGATCGTGTAATTTAAGCCGGCGCCGATATAGGGCCTGAAGGCACCGAGATTGGTAAAATGATACTGCAATGTGAGGGTGGGCGGCAGCAGCCAGACCTTGCCGATCTTGCCCAGGTCGCCGATCGCTCCCTGGCCATTGATGTTGGCGTAGGTGGTGCCGAGGATGAGTTCGGCGGCGATGTTGTCCGTGAAGAAATAGGAGATATCGAGTTCGGGCGTTACAGTGTCGGAATAGGAAAGATTGGAGCCCGGCACTCCGCCGACATAGCCCGCATCCCTGGTGACAACCCCCAGGGCACGCAGGCGGACCTGCCAAGGGCTTGGCGCTTGCGTGACCAACACTTCTGCTTCGGTGGGGCACGGAGCTTGCATAAGATCGGCTGCGGCCGCCTGCTGCCCAACGGTCATGAAGCCGACTGCCGCTGCTATCGCCTGCACCAAGTCCAATAGCTTTCTGGCCATGAGAATCTCTCCTTGTTGTTCATACGTACTGCACCAGGAACTGTTCTGCTCGAGCCAATCGGGGTAGACGGAGCGTTCCTGATTCCTGTGCGTAAGGCTCCCGATATCCCGCCTGCTCAAGAACAGCAGCATGCGCTCTGTGCGTTGCTACTCACCTTTGTTGCGGGGCCGAACGCTGCCCAACGCAATCGGCGTTCCAGCCGATCGCACCGCGCAGGAAATTGTTGCCGAGCGCAATGAATGCGGCCCGCTCCCGATTGTCCTTGCCATGGCCGTGGCCACCCGCGCTGAGCTCGTAGAAGTAAGCGGGATAGCCGAGAGCCTGCAGCTTTGCGGCCATCTTGCGCGCATGGCCTGGGTGGACGCGGTCGTCGCGCGTCGTGGTGGCAAGCAGTATCGGCGGATAGGGCTGTCCCGGAGACGCGGCGTGATAGGCGGAGATTTGCCTTAGCAAGGTCCAATCCTGTGGCTTGTCGGGATCGCCATATTCGCCCGTCCAACTGGCACCAGCCAAAAGCTTGGTGTAGCGGCGCATGTCGGTAAGCGGCATTGTGCAGAGCAGCGCGCCGAAACGCTCCGGGTAGCGGGTGAGCATGTTGGCGATCAGAAGGCCGCCATTTGAGCCACCTTGGGCGGCAATTCGCCTCGGCTGCGTAACGCCCCTCCGCACGAGATCGGCAGCAACCGCGGCGAAATCATCATGCGACAGGCGTTTACCTTCCCGGCGCCCGGCTTCGTGCCAACGGCTGCCGAACTCGCCGCCGCCCCGGATGTTGGCTACCACACACGTGCCGCCACGTTCGAGCCACAGCTTGCCGAGGGAGGAGTTGTAGGAAGGAAGGAGCGAGATGCCGAACCCGCCATACGCAGTGAGGTGAACCGGAGCATCGCCGCTCCCGTCCGCTGGGCCGATTTGCGTGTACGGGACCACCTCTCCATCGGTCGAAACTGCCTCGTGGCGCGTGATCGTCAGCCCGGACGCATCGAAAGTCTCCCGACTGCGCTTCAGGACGATGGGATGGTCGAGCGGAGGCGTGGCATTGAGATCCAACAGGAAGAGCGTCGGCGGCGTGATCGGATCCTGAGCCGAAACAAGGACCTCTCCATTGGTCTCGTGGACTCCGGGATCCAGCGACCAGACGTGAACGGTTCCTTCGCTGGACACGCAATCGAGCGCCCTGCGTGTCCATTGTTGTGGGCCGGGGCTTAAGACGTCGAAACGCGGTAGGAGATTGACGAGGTAGGCGATGATGAGCTTGCCGTCATTCCAGGAGAAGGACTGCAGGGCGCTCCTGTCGCCCGGTTCAAAGAGCGAAACAAAATTGCGCTCGCCGGCGAGGAAGGAGGAAAGCGAAATGCCAATCAGCGTATCTGCGGCATGAGTGGCGCCTTCCACCGTCCAGGGCATGCGTGGCCTTACCACCAGCCAGTCGCCGAAGACGCTCCATCTGGCATTCTTGGGAAGGTCGACCTCAATCTTCGGCCCGCTCCTGTCCCCTATCCGGCCAATCTTCTCATGGGCACCCGGCGTCTCGATGAACCACACCCGCTCGCTCTCGGCGGTGCGGTCGAGATAGCCAGACACGCTGACGGATTCCGAGCCGGTCTCGAAGATGACCGGCGCGTCGAGCGGATCGGCGCCACGCTTCCACACCCGCACGGTGCGCGCATAGCCGCAGCGCGTGGCCATGCCGTCCCCAAGGGCACTGAAGAGCAGCAGCGTGTCCGGGTCGAGCCAATCGATCCCGCCCTTGGCCTCCGCGAGATAGAAGCCATCGGCGACAAAGCTCAAAGACACCATGTCGAATTCGCGGTGCACGACCGCGTCGCTGCCGCCGTGCGAGAGGCGCACAATGGCTCTTTCGCGTCTTTCCGGCTCAATTGAGGCGCCACCCCAGACCCAGTCCATTGCGTCATTGGCGGCGAGAGCGTCCAGGTCGAGCAGTACCTCCCACCGTGGATCGCCCGTCAGGTAGTCGGCAAGTGTAGTTCGGCGCCAGAGCCCGCGCGGGTTTTGGGCGTCCTGCCAGAAATTGTGGAGGTGCTGGCCGCGGCGCGCGATAAATGGAATCTTCTCAGGACAATCGAAGATCGCCTTCAGGGCGTCCCGGTCGCGGTCGAACCGCGTTCCACCGAACTGCCGCAAGGTCCTGGCCGACTGGCCGGCCGCCCAGGTCAGCGCCTGATCGCCTTCAACATTTTCAAGCCAAAGATGGGGATCATCGTCGGGAGCATCCGGCGTTGGTCGGAAATCGAATGCCGTCATGGCAGGAAAACATGAGAGATGATGTCGGCTGGTAACAAACGCAAGGATCTCCTTCGGCTGTGGACACCTAGTTTTCGCGCCGGCATGTTCGGTGAACGCGGTCTCGGATAAATTCCCTATCGGCGGTGTGGCAACGCGTTTGCGCATAGGACAGCATATACCGTGCCAACCAGGAAAATCGGTTGGGAACAACGAGATCGCGCTGTAGCGTCGATATCTCATGTCCGACATCGTCGAAGTTCCGACAATAAGTCCCACCAGGAGATCGCTATTGCGCTGGCGAGTGATCTGACAGGATTAGAGGTATGTGTCGCCAGCAGGATGCGATGGCGAGCAAGCTGGGACAGCGAGTTGCTCTAGCGCCTAAACTACCGCGCCGACCGTTTGGTGCGATGTAGGCTAGCTGCCACCCGCGACCAGTCCTCCGCAGCCTTTAGCGCCTGATCCGGCCCGCCCGGGTGGCTGTTTCCTCCCCGCGACGGCTCCGGTCCTGTAAACCCGCAGGTGCTTCACGTCGCGTGTTGTGTGGCCTGCGAGGCCCTGGGCGTCGAGAAGCGGGTGACCGTACATACGCTGCGGCATTCGTTCGCGACTCACCTGCTTGAGGCAGGCACGGACATTCGCATCATTCAGGTGCTGCTTGGCCATCGCAGCTTGGCGTCGACAACGCTCTACGCTCAGGTCTCGACAGACATGATCGGCCGCACCAATCAGTCCTTTCAACCAGTTGCTAGTCAAAGTCATGCCGCCCGGTTGATCGGCATCCATGCGCTCCGCCTCGGAGGTGGCGGACGTATTCCGTCGCCACGGCGCGGCCTATCGGCAAGCACGGGCCGGCCATCTTGGTCGCGTCGAGCGTCGGGTCATGGCTGCGATCGAGGCCTGCGCGAAGGAGAAGCAACTGGGCCGGGATCTATGCCAATTCACAACAGCTCGGTGCACTTGGTTCTGAGAAAGGGCGCGGTGGCGTGGCCGCCAATAGCCACGCAGGATCTCCAGCAGCGGCTTGCCATTTTAGTGCATAAGGCCCTCCAAGCAACCCACGGCTGCCGCCGATACAATTGAAGGGCCCGGTTGATCCACAGCGCGACAACATCACGTAGCGGCCTCGCGACGTTTGCCTTCCTCGACGCTAGTGTGATCACGATGCAGCTCGCAACTGGGATGTTCAGCGAGGCTCCAATTCCGTTGGCCAAGGTGAGGACAGGTTGGACAACTCTCACCCGGGGGCGGAGCTGGAACGATCATACCGAAATGTGCGGCGGTCCGAGGGCTGTCGATATAAGTGAACCGCGCCAGCAGGCCGGCGATGTCGTCACCGTCACCATGTGCTTCGACATCATCTCCCGACCGACGTGATCAGCCATTTCGAGGGCTCAATTCCAACGACACGAAGGTTGCGCTAAAAATGCCAGACCTTCTCGTTTGGGCTTTGTCGATGATGTCCCGGACCCGACAATCGCGCGGACATTCCGGTGGGAGCATGCGGGCAGCTTTTCGCTTTCGTTAAAGCAGCGGGACCTCCTTCCGCGAGTGGCACGCCGATTGCTCTTATAGAGGCAGATGCAACATGGAGACAGACCGATGAAACTCGCGTCCGGGTACAAGGCTTTTTGGGATGCAGCTCACGAGAACTACCCCGATCAGATGAGGCCCGACGGACTTCTTGATCAGGGGTGGCGAGAGATCATTCCTGACTGGCTAGGAATGTTTGACACCATAAGGAACGTCCTGAATGCTGATGATTCTGACCGGTTTGCAAAACCGTCCGATCGAACATGGATATCGTCTATCTTCCCGTGGACCGCTGACAACCGCTCCACAAGAATTGGGGCCTTGGCTAAGACTTATAAAGGACTGATACTTATCAAGACTCCTTTTGATCTCGCTTTGTATCCAAGGCTAATTTGGGAATTTCAGCCTATGACCATTATAGAGCTTGGTTCATATCAAGGAGGAAGCGCACTGTGGTTCGCTGACAATATGTCTATGCTATGTGATAAGCCAGGAGAAGTACACTCATTTGATTTGTACACCAGGTGCATCCATGAGAGTGCGACAAAGCATCCATTGATTACTTTCCACCAGATAGACCTTTCTGATGTCGCCAACTTTGACGAAAATTTGTTGGCGAGGCTTCCACATCCGTGGCTCGTGATCGATGACGCGCACGTAAACATATTTTCGATTTTTTCTTATATTAATAAATATATGCAGACAGGGGATTACTACGTAATTGAAGACAATCCTGCTGCAGTAAATAAAGATATTATTGACGGATTTCAGATGATAGAGGAGTTAGGTTTCCTAATTGATACTTATTATACAGACGCGTTCGGATTTAATGTCACTTGTGCTCCAAATGCGTGGCTTCGAAAGTCGTAACCGTGGCTATGATATAGACATCTGTTGGGCTGACAACGCAGGCGGCAGCTCGACTGAGTAAAGTTGCGAGCCGTCGACGGCGTGATCCACTGGGACCACGTCACCTAGTTGTGGAGCCTCAACAGTGTCCTCGGCCATCGCAAGTCAGCTGATGGGTGGTGGATTTTAGGCTCCGTGAGGCCTGTTCCAATTGTAGCGATGTAACCAGTTGGACAATTCGGCGGCGGGTTGTATTCGTCAAGTTCTGAAATTGGGGCGGCCTTGAAGCTGGTCATGCGACTTGGCGCAAGGCGAGCTTCTTGTGCTCGCGCAGGTCGTCCATATTGATGTAGCGGTTGGCATTCATCCAGTTTATCGTTGGTCTCGACGGCGAGCGTCTTGACCAGGCGCAGATAGCTTGTTGTCCGTGAAGAACACGGGAGGTTTTGATTCAATTTAGGTTTTTCCCCTGTTTTTGGGTTTTAATTCACCGGAAATCGTGGCTTTGGGGGGGCAATTTCTGGCAAATTGTAATCATACGCGTGATTCGTCTGGTTTGACGCGAGGGAGCACGCGATGCGGCCCAAGGAACGACGAGACAGCGGGCAGAGCGACCTGTTGCGGGCTCGGCTCGATCAGATCCTCTCATGCGCTGGTGAAGCTGGCCAAGGCGATCGATTGGCGCTTTCTCCAAGATCGGCTTGGCGAGGTCTATGACGACGACCCTGGCCGGCCGCCGCTGCCGACCCGGTTGATGGCAGGATTGGCCATCCTGAAGTCGATGCACAACCTGTCCGATGAAGGCTTGTGCGAGCGCTGGTTGAAGAACCCTTATTATCAGCTGTTTTGCGGCGAGGAGTTGTTCCAGCACCGGCTGGTCTTCGACCGCACCTCGCTGATGCGCTGGCGCCTGCGCATGGGCGAAGAACGGCTGACGGCACTGCTGCAGGTGAGCCTGGCTGCGGGCAACCCGATTGGGCGCGGCCAAGCCGGCCGACTTCCGTGCGGTGATCGTCGACACCACCGTGCAGGAGAAGGCGATCACCTTTCCGACCGACGCCAAGCTGATGCAGCGGGCCCGCGAGCGGCTGGTCAAGCTGGCCAGGAAGCATGGCGTCGTGCTGCGCCAGTCCTATGCGCGGGTGGGCAAGTTCGCGCTGATCAAGCATCAGCGCTATGCCCACGCCAAGCAGTTCAAGCGCGCCAACCGGCAGCTCAAGCGGCTGCGCACCATGCTGGGCGCGGTGATCCGCGACATCGCCCGCAAGATCGCCGGACAGCCGGGCCTGATGCAGGTCTTCGGCCTGTCGCTGTCGCTGGCCCGCCGCGTCAGGGACCAGCGCCAGCGCGAGCGGGGCCGCAAGGTCTACTCCCTGCACGCTCCGGAGGTGGAGTGCATCGGCAAGGGCAAGGCCCATAAGCCCTACGAGTTCGGCGTCAAGGTCTCGGTCGCAACCACCCTCAAGCGCAGCCGCGGCGGCCAGTTCGTCGCCCACGTCAAGGCGCTGCCCGGCAATCCCTATGACGGCCACACGCTGGCCACCATCCTCCCAGCGATCGAGGAGGCGATCGGCGTCAACCTCTCCAAGGTCGTCACCGATGCCGGCTATCGCGGCCACAACGCCCCGAAGGACAAGACCTTCAAGGTCCATGTCGCCGGCTACAAGCGCGGCCTCACCAAGGCCGTCAAGCGGGCGCTGCGACGGCGCGCCGCCGTCGAGCCAGTCATCGGCCATCTCAAGAGCGACCATCGCATGGGCCGCAACTTCCTGGCCTTCGCCCAAGGCGACGCCAACAACGCCGTGCTCGCTGCCGTCGGCTACAATTTCAGCCTCCTGCTCAACTGGCTGGGGCTTTTGTGCGCCTTCATCCTGGCGATGCTCGCAACCACAGCAACGCCACCCCCCCGGCCGCGATTAGCCTGACGCCGCAGCCCAGCTGGTATAGCCCGCTCCAACGGTGCGCCTTCCGCAACTGATGCTGGGAAGTCGCATTCTTCACGGACGACAGCTTTCGGCATTGGGGCAGGTGCGCACGACATAGGTGCGGCGCCTGGTCTGCTCCAGAATGTGGTGGACTTCAGGTTATGGCACGATATATGAGGAACGGCCACGCGGGGGGAGATTGGTAGGGCATAAGCAGGAGCGTCATTCCTACTTTTCCAGATCCGGACATTTTAACTTAGCCGCTACGTTCAGCATCTGCCAAACTTGAGTTTGGAAGGCTGAGAATCTCAGCCGACTGAAAATTCGGGCTTCCCAAATATCCCATCTTCCGGCACGACCCCAAGGCCCGGGCCTTCGGGCAGTTTGATGTGGCCGCCCACGACCTTCACACCGTTGGGGTCATACGTCCCCTCGATATAGGGCTCGGCCACCCAAACGCCTTCAAGCAGTCGGGGTTGCACCGTGGCACCGATATGGGTGCAGGCTGCGGCAATGATATCCCCACCCCAAGCGTCGTCGCAGGTATGGGGCATGCTGCGCACTTCGCAAATGTCACGGAAGATGGCCATGGCGTGCAACCCCCCGATCCGTGTAACCTTCATCCCGAACCCGTCGCAAAGGCCTGTCCCCGCGGCGCGGATGACCGTGGCCAGATCCTCGCCATTTTCGTCGATATAGATGCCATGATGGATCTGCCTCCGGATCGCGGCGATCTCTTCCAACGTATTGCAGGGCTGTTCCATGACGAAGGGAATGTCCGGGCATTCCCGGGAGAGCCGCAGGGCGTCGCGAGTCGTCAGGCCGCGATTGCCATCGGCGGCTAACCGCACGCCCTTCCCGCGGACCACCTCCCAGACCTTGCGGAGAGCAGCGATATCCACCTCCACCGGACGGCCGCCGATCTTGACCTGCAGGCGCGGGTAGCCCTCGGCTACTTTCTCAGCGACGATTCTGGCGGTCTCGTCCGGGTCGCCGACGCCTGCGGCATAATAGGAGGGTACGTTTTCGGTGGCAGCCCCGCCTAAAAGGTCGGACACCCGCATTCCATAAGCTTTGCCAATCAGATCATAGGCTGCGATGTCAATAGCGGCTTTGGCATAGCGATGACCGTTCAACAGGCCATCCATCAGCCGCCGCAACAGCATTGGTTGCAGTGTGCTGGCACCGATCAATCCTGGAGCCATCTCAGCCAGCGCGGCGCGGGCACCCTTGGCGTGTTGCGGCTGGTAGGTTGGTCCGACCGGGCAGGTTTCGCCCCAGCCGACGAGGCCTGTGTCGGTGACTAGCTTCACCAGCGTGCTGTCTAATGACCAGACTTTGGCGTTGGCCATAACATGGGGGCCGTTCTTGACCGGCAGATTATGTGCGTAGACGTGAATTTCCGTTATCTTCATGACTATCTCAATTTCTAGAAGAGGTGCCGGTTTGGGGTGCCGGGGTGAGTAGAACGGTCTTGCGCCGTTTCGTTTGTTGTCACCGTGTAACAAGGCGTCTCCAGAGATGCGATCGCTCGGGAACGAGGAATAAACATGCAACATTCTTGCCGAAGATGGTATTCTCACCGACGATCTGCGACTGTCGGTAATGTCCTCGCAATACTGTCGGTAATGTCCTCGCAACCCGGCCGGACTGTCGTCCGAGAACGCCGTCACTGATAGTAATCACATCCGAAACAATGGCGTCAAGCAGACCCGCGGCGTAAGGGAGACCCCTGTGGTGAGACAATGGGGCTGTGGAGGACTATCAACTTCCACCTAGTGGCTGCGGCACGTCTGGCCGTCGGTCGCGAGGCGAGCCCGAGCGCCGGCATCATCGACAGATGGGATATTCGGCTTGAGCCTCATCGTTTGGCGGTAATGCCATCAAGGTGCTGCGTTTCGATAAAACGTGGTCGGTTCGCTGGCCACAAGCCATCAGGAAGAAGACCAAGGCGACAGCAGGGCTCGCCGGCCCCGGCCGGACCGGAATGCGGCAGATCATCAGCACCGTGGTTCGCCGGGTCGAAATGGACGACGCGCACATTGAGATGACCCTCCGGGTGCCCCCGATCGATGGCCCGGCCGGCCCAAAATCACCACGCGAAACGACTATTTACACGCAACATTGTACAGAGGATAGTCGAGCGAACTTTTGCCTGGCTGGATCGCTGTCGCCGGCTCGCCAAGGACTTCGAGGCGACCATCGCCAGCGCCGAGGCATGGATCATCGCCTCTATCCGTCTTATGCTGCGCCGCGTGGCAGCTCCGCGTCCTGCATGACTAGTTTCGAGTCAACCAGATCAGCCCCGCACCTAGGTCCGCGGAATTCTGCACCCCGGACTATTTCCTCTCTGACCCGCCACAAAGTCTTCCATGACCAGGGCCAGCATCTGCATCGCCTTCGGCTACCAACCGAGACCACATGGTCAGCCCGCATGCGTTGACTCGAGAAAGCGCCGAGCCCTCCATAGCCCACGTAAGCCGTGAAGCACGATAGCGCCTGTTATTCGATCGGCGTCAACGGGAATAGCGGACGATCGGCTTTGGCTTGGGTTCTACAATTAGGCAGGCCTGTCACCCGACAACCGTCGCGTTTCTGACAGGGCGCATAAACCGACAACCGGTGATTCAATGAAGGTTCCTCCTCTGGCATGGTTCATGCGTCGACAACCGCATTAAGAAGGAGGTCGTCTCATGATCATCGAAAAAGCGTGGGGCCTTAAAGATCACAGCCTTTCGAGCCGACCAAACGTGAGACTCAGACATCCTGGTATAAGCGCACAGCCAAAAGACGGGGGAGGGAGTTGCCAATTCAGGCTGCAGCGCGGCACCGCGCCCGCTATCGGCCGGAACATGTTAGCGAAGTGGGTGGAGATTATGACTGACTTTAAGAGAAAACCCCAGTAATAACAGGCGCGGCTGGAGGTATCGGACAAGCGATCGCCAGACAGTTCGTCGCGAACGGCTATCGTGTCGTTTCGGGCGGCGCCGACCTGGCTGATCTAGACAGGCTTGAGGCCGAGCTCAACCTGACACACTGTCTGGGAGCAGGGTCGGCGACTTCAGCAACAAGGGCCATTGCGAGGAACTGATCTACTATTCCGTTCAAGCCACGGGACCGCTAGACGAGCTTGTCAACAACGCCGGCATCATCACCAAGGCCCATCCTCGAGACGACCGATGAGGATTGGGACCGCACGTTCGACATCAACCTGACGTCGATGTTCTGTACCTTCAGGAAGCCCATCGGCCATATGAAAGGCCACGGCGGTGGGGCGATCGTCAACGTCTCATCGCTGGGTCTTTATCCTGGACCTGGCCATGCTGCCTACCGCACCAGCGAAGCCGCCGTCGCTTCCTTGTCGAAATGCCTTGGCCAAGATCACGCGCCTGACGGAATACGCGTCAAGGCAGTTTGCCCGAACGAGGTCAACACGCCGATGATCCGCACCGGCTTTGTCCGCCGAGGCTTCGATCCGGACACGGCCATCGCGCAGCTCAACAAGTCGGTTCCGCCTTGGCCGGATCGCCGAGCCGGAGGACATCGCCGACGTGGTGTTTTCCTGTGCTCCGACGCCGCCCGCGACATCGCGGGCACGGCGGTCGAAGTGAACGGCGCGAAACCCGTCTATTGAGGACCCATGGCTGACAGACTGGCAGGCAAGATAGCAATCATCACCGGCGGCGGGCGGGGTATCGGCGCGGGCATCACCCAGCGCTTTGCGGCGGAGGGGGCGAAAGTCGCCATTGTGCAGAGAAACGCGCCGACCGAGACGATGCTGAACGAGCGCGTCATCTACGTGAAGGCGGATCTTGCGAACTCACGGGAAATTGGCTCGGCTGTCGAGGCCGTCGTGGAACGGTTCGGTGGCCTGGACATCCTCGTCAACAACGCCGGGATCATGTTCGAGAAGACCGTCGACGAGATGACCGAGGCGGACTGGGACCAGATGATGAACATCAACCTCAAGGCCCCGTTCCTGTTGACGAAGGCAGCAATGCCGCATCTTCGCAAGCGAGGCGGAGCGAGCATCGTCAACATCGGCTCGATCGAGGGGCTGGCATCCAATCCCGGGCACCCTGCCTATTCCGCCTCGAAGGCCGGCGTCCACGGCTTCACCGCGGCGGTCGCCGTGGACCACGGACATGAAGGTATCCGCTGCAATGCCATTGCGCCGGGTTGGATCAACTCCGACCTCAGCGAGGTCTACATCGACAGCATGGTCGACAGCGCCCGCGTCCGCAGGGAACTGCTCGCCATGCACCCGGTCGGGCGACTGGGCGAGCCTAGGGATGTCGGCAATCTGGCCGTCTGGCTTGCCTCGGATGAGAGCGCCTTCGTGACCGGGCAGATCTCCATCATGGACGGTGGTCGCACCAAGAAGCTGCCCCTGCCGACTTCCTGAAAATGAATGTCGGCAATTATTGTCGAAGGATCATCAACTTTTGGATGCCCGATTTAACCCTCGTCGCTTGCTGGTAGATGAATATCAGAACTTCACACCCACTGCGTTGCGGGCGCTGCTGCACCTTCAGGAGCGCTGCGGTTTCGCTTTGCTTCTCGCTAGTAACTTCATCGGTTAGCGGGCACGAGGCGTGACACCCACGTTATGGATAAGATCGATCGCCGTATCGGCATGCGTTCGAGACGCGGGAGGACTGCATAAGGATCGGCGTCGAATACAACGTTGAAGGAGTCGATGGCGACAAGGCAATCGCCTCTTATGGTCAGAACACCTCCCTTCGCTCGCTTTGTCACGGTCTTCAGAACTGCGCTGCCATTATCTACCGCGTTAGCGTGGCACCAATCTCTCGGGTCGCCTTGTGCTGGACATCGATTCGGGTTTAGGCGGTATAAACGTGCTGCTGGCGGAGAAATACGGTGCGGCTGCAGTGGTCGGCGTTGATGTCGAGCCGCAACTGATTCGATCGGCTCGCGACTCAGTTGCGCGGAAGGGCCTCTCCGGGCGCGTCACCTTCAAGTTGATCGCACTCGGGAAAGCCCGTTGGTGGATACTAGCTTCAATTTCGTTTCCTCGAAGGACGCGATGTTGTACATCGCTGACAAACCGGCGCTCTATGCTGAAATGTTCCGAGTTTCGAGGCTCGGCGGTCGGCTCATTGCCGCTGACTGGCTCTGGTCGGAGGGCGCGACTAAGAGCGTCGTGGTGGATGCTTGGCTTTCGAGATCGCAATCCAAAACCTACTTCATGTGGCCAGCGACCACGACCATCCCCTCATATCCTCACAGCGGCGAACATCGATCCATCATGCAGGCGGCACTGTTGGACCCGCCGATCGCATCGATCACGCCTACACCAACCATTATCTGATCGGGTTGCTGGCGACGACCGGACAGCGGGTATCCGAGGCGGTCGCGTTGGTGGAGACGTCATCGTGCCCGATGGTTTTGCAATCCGCGAGACCAAGTTCCGCAAGACTCGTCTCGTTCCGATTATCTGCGGATTGATCCCGCCGAAAAGCTCGACCTCCTCAATACCGGTGCGCCGCCACAGATCAGGAAAGGCATGTTCACCGGCGTATCCGATCGCCTGTTGACGCTGCTGGAGACCGCCCATGCTCTATAATTATGCGAAGCGATCCGATCCCGGCGCCGTAGAAAACGGCACCGGAGCACCAGTGCTCAACGTAACGCTGTGCTCGACATACTTCGGTCTTTGCGATCCCGGCTTCGGCTTCTCCGGAACTCGGCAGCGTCAGCCTAGCCGAGCTCCAGGCCGTCAATGGACCGCTTGGCCTGGGTGCTGAGCGCGATCGTGCGCGGTTTCCGCTCTCGATCTACGCCGAAGTCGCCTGCCTTGCCGGCCGCATCACCGAGGCCGAACGGCCTTTGCGGCAGGCCGCCGCCGCGCATGCGCCACTCCAAGCGCGCCCCCGACATTTCCGATATTCTGCCGTCGGTCAGGACGCGCGGCGTGCTGGTGCCGCTGCTGATCCGCCCCAACGGTTCGCCCGACACTTTCGAAATCGTCGCCGGACGGCGGCGCTATTTCGCCGCCAAAACGGTCGCCGACGAGCGCTGCGAGGCCGAGCCGCTGCCATGCGCCATCATGGATAGGACGGCGACGATGCCGACGCGCTCGGAGCTTCGCTCATCGAAAACATCGCCCGCCTCGACCCCGACGAGGTTTCGCAGTGGGAAACTTTTACGCGCCTCACCAAGGAGGGAGGGGCATCGCCGACATTTCCGCCACCTTCGGCCTCACCGAGCCTCAGGTGAAACGCATCCTGGCGCTTGGCGATCTGGTGCCCAAAATCCGCGAAGCCTATCGCCGTGAGGAGATCGACACCAAGACGGTGCGCCATCTCACCATGACCTCAAAGGCGCAGCAAAAGGATTGGCTGGCGCTGTTTTCAGATCCCCAGCAACATGCGTCGCGCGGCTGGCAGCTGAAGCAATGGCTGTTCGGCGGCCAGTCGATCTCCACCAGGGTGGCGATGTTTCCAATCGAGGATTATCCCGACCTGATCCAGGGCTATCGCATATGGGTCTGATCCTGGATGAGAGTAGTCGTCGTTCCCAACGCATTTCTTGATGCGGTGGCTGATGGGGACTTTGTCGATATCGGCGGCCTGAAGGATGTTTCTGGCGATGCGGTTGAGGAGCGCGGTGTCGGCCGGAGCGTTGTCCTGGCGGGCACGGCTAAGGTCCTCGTCCCAGATGAACGTCGAGCATCCAGTGCAGGCCGTTTTCGATCTGCCAATGGGCTCCTTTGACGTCGAGTGCTTGCTGCGGCAACAGCAACGTGGAAGCCATGAACAGACGCGTCAGCGGCGTGGCCCGGTCGCGCTGACTGGTGATGCGGATGAAGGCTTTATGGCCGGGCATCAGCGGCTCGGTTTGGGATACGACCTCGGCCTGCCGCCATTCATTTGCGGCCATGGCTGGTTTCGGTCCGCTCCGCGACAGCTGGGGTGACCTCGGTCAGCCGCTGCTTGGCATGAGCAACCCAATGCTGGCGGTTTCCCTTGAGCGCGAGCAGGTAGTCGACGCCGCGTTCGGTGATGGCCTTTGCCATGCGCGTGGAGCGCATCGGCCGTGACTATTCTGCCAGTAAGATTAATGAATTCGACGACCTTGAGGGCTGCCTGGACCTCGTTCACTCCCTCGCCGGGCGAGACCGCCGCCAGGAACAGCCGCGTCTCGGCGGCAAAGGCTGACACCGTCAGCGGCGGACTGGCCGCAAGACCCTTCTCATAGGCTCGCCGCAGCGCCTTGCCGCCGAGCGAGACAACCTCCTGGCATGCCCGTGCAAAGCCCGCGGAAAAGGCGGCAAAGGCTCGTCCGAAGGCCTCCGGGTCGAACCGCCGCAATAGACGCGAGAACGTGTGGTGGCTGGGCGCCACCTCATACTCGATTAACCGCGACAGCGCCTGCTTGCGCTCCTGCGCGAACAATGAGAACTCCGTCGCGTTGCTCGCCCCGCAAAGGCTCGCCGCAATCATCATCACGATCAGGTCGCCAAGCCGATGCGTGGCGTTGCCAGCGCGCGGATCAGGGACCGCGCCAAAATAGCTCTCAAGGCCGGAAATGACAGTCTCTCCTTCGTTCGACTGCCTGCCCAAAGAATTCCTTCTCAGGCCAACTTCAAGTCCCAAAAGCCATATGCGATTCGCCTGCGGCGTGATCGGGTAGGGCGTGGCCTCGGCTAGAATCGGCTATCACGGGAGATGACCCCTGCACAGCCGCTGAGAGCCAGGTGCGGATTAAGAGATATGGCGCTCAAAGCATCTGTGCGGGCTGTGTATCTACGCAAAACCCGGGAATGGCACCGCCGTATCGGCGACCCAGCCATTCCTCAAATGGCTCGATGGGGAATTCAGGAGCTCGATCTGCAGGCCAAGCCAACTGATATCGGTCCTCGGTCTGTAAGAACTGCGGCAAAGGCGCCACCAGGCGTCCTGATTCCAGCATGTTGCCAAGTTGGCGAAGCCAGCCCAGAGCGACGCCCTGACCAGCTAAACAAGCTTGTATCGTGTTGTAGTAGTTGTTGAAGCCCATTGGCTGATGGTTCTGCGGCAACTCCAACGAGAATTCCCTGAGCCAATGCCGCCAGCCCACCCAAGATGGATGCTGCGCCTGCATATACAACAGTTCACAATTCTGCAGGTCAGACAGTTCCCGCAATGGTCCATACCTATCTAGAAACTCTGGCGAGCACACAGGGGTAAGAATATCAGGAAAGAGCGGACGGGTCTGGAAGCCGGGAAAATCAGGCTTGCCAAAGGTGAAGGCAAGATCAACCTGCCCCGTGGGCTCGATGCCCTGGGGGTCCCATGTCACCAGAAAAATCTCCCGCCCGGGAAAGCATTCTCGAACTTCCGCAAGCCGGGGAAGCAGCATGAATGCTCCATTGGCGGTAGACGTCGACAAGACGATCTGCCCTCTTGACCGCTCCTGAATCAAATCGTCAAGCGTGTCAACAATCTGAGATGTTGCGAGCGAGTAAGCCGTCAAAAGCCGTTGACCCGCCGAGGTCAAGGTAATTCTCTTATGCGAACGAATGAATAGTGGTTGGCCCAGTCTACTCTCAAGCTCAATGATCTGTTTGCTGACCGAGCTTTGTGACAGGCCAACCTCTTCACCCCCAAGGGTGAAACTTTCCTGTCGTGCAGCTGCTTCAAAGGCCGGTAAGAGCCGATGAATGTTTCGGTATAGTGTCTTCTTTCGCATGCAATTCCTGGTGGCTCCATGCACCATTCAACTGAAGAGACACCTCTCACTCACTGTTCACGAGCGGCGGAAGGCGCGCCGGCAATGACTGATAGCCCTGGCGGTCAGTTTTAGCCAAGGGACTAATCATTATTCCCTTGCGATGGCTTTGGGAACGTCAAAATCGCCCACAGGATTTGCGCTTTCCGAGATGCGTCTGATTTCCAAGCTCACAGGAAGACCCTCAGCTTGCCTTTGCATTCATTTGGGGAATGCAACGCGATCTTAGATTTCATTTGATCACGCGGCGGTCTGGCAACATCGTTACCGGATCGAGATCGGAGAGTTCCCGGCAGGGAGGTTTCAGGAAAGCACAAAAATGCGCAACATTTTTACGTTCGGCCATCGTCCCGCCCAGAGAAACTGGACGGTCGCAGACTTGCGCGCCAACAAGGGCAAGCTGCAACTAACGGAAGTCACAGCGATGAATGGCGAACAGGCCGCGCGAGCCGCCGCCGCTGGAATAGACACGATCGTTACCCGGTCCCAGATGCTGAAAGAGGTTCGTGCCGCCGCGCCAAACACATTCCTCACGGCTGCGTTGATGCTGATTGATCACCCGACCGAAAAAGACGTCCTGGAAGGCGCGATGCGGGCAATGGGCGAAGGTGCAGATGCGCTCTACACCACCCGGAGCCTGGACACCATCAAGATGCTCGCAGACCTCGACTTTCCTGTTATGGGGCATGTCGGATTGGTGCCGCCCTACAGCACCTGGATAGGGGGCCTGCGGGCCTATGGGACCACCGCGGAAGAGGCTCTAAAGGTGGTCGGGCGCTTTCGCGACATGGAACGGGCCGGCGCGTTCGCCGTCGAGGTAGAGCTCGTTCCTCAGCAGGTCCTGGAGGAAATCAACAAGCACACCACTCTAGTAACTTTTTCGATCGGCTCGGGATCCGGTGGAGACGTCACCTTTTTATTCTCCGAGGACATCTGCGGGGAAACTGAGAATCCACCGCGTCACGCCTTCGCCTACGGGAACGTTCGACGCTTACAAGAACAAATCGAGCGAGAACGCATAGCTGCGCTAAGCGCTTTTCAAACCGAAGTACGTGCCGGAACGTTCCCTTACGAGCGAGTCTCGGTCTCGATGAAGCCAGAACACCTTGAGGCATTTAGAACCCGGTTAAGCAAAACAGATCGCTTGAGCGTCGCCAGAGGATGATGAGATGACCCACGACATCACACAACCGACAGGGACACCTGCCACAAGGTCGACTTGGAATTATCATCCCGAACTCCCACTGCAAAACCACTCGCTGTTCGACCTCAAGCGCGGGCCGCTCGAAGGCCTTAAGCTGCTCTGGAATTCTTGGAAACCGATTTCAGATCGTTGGATCGTGATTGGGGTGTCGGTTCTTACCTGGTTCTATTTATCACCGTCATTACAAGTGGCGCGCGAATTCAAGTTCGACTGGATCGCAACATTGTATTTCCGCAACTTGCTGATCCTGACCATCCTAGCAGGGGGAATGCATCTCTATCTTTATACCTTTAAAATGCAAGGCGACCGCTTCCGTTACGACACTCGACCTTTTCATCGAAAGAATGCGCTATTTACTTTTAGCAATCAGTTTGCCGACAACGTTTTCTGGTCTCTAGCCAGTGGCGTCACCATTTGGACAGCTTACGAGGTTGCTGGCCTTTGGGCGTTTGCCAACGGTTATATGCCAATATTGTCGTTTAGCAGCAGCCCGATTGCGTTTCTCTTGTGGTTCATGCTGCTTCCATTCTACGGTATCCTGCACTTCTACTGGATTCACCGCGTTTTGCACTGGGGTCCGTTGTATAGACGGGCGCATTCGCTTCATCATCGTAACGTGAATGTCGGTCCCTGGTCTGGGATGTCAATGCATCCAATCGAACACGTCATGTACCTAAGTTCCGTGGTGATACATTTTGTGATCGCCTCGCATCCACTCCACTTTATATACCATCTTCAGTCCAAGGTGCTGTTAGCCGTCAGCTCGCACGCTGGATATGAGTCAGTTACGCTTGGAGAAGATAGCAACGCCGGTCTTAAAGTGGGCGACTTCTTCCATCAATTACACCATCGCTATTTCGAATGTAACTACGGCGAGCCTGATGTGCCTTGTGACCAGTGGTTCGGCACTTTCCACGACGGTTCAGAGGAAGCAACCGCGCGCACGCGCGTTCGCATGAAAAGAATGCGGGAGAAGAAGTGAATCGCTGTAGGCAGGGTTTTCTCGGCGTGCATGAACTCCAACAGACACAACACTGCGTCTAAACCGTTGCCTTGGCGCCGTCCTAACACCGCGAACGATTTAAGGAAGAGCAGATGGTTAAGATTACGTACGTAGAACATAACGGGCGGGCGCACGAGATAGACGTCCCCCGTGGGACAACAGTTATGGAAGGCGCTCGCGATCACGGTATCCCCGGGATCGAAGCGGATTGTGGTGGTGCGTGCTCTTGCGCGACTTGTCATGCGCTCGTCGAACCAAGTTGGGTCGCAAAACTGCCTGCCAAGGAGCCAATTGAGCAGGATATGCTTGATTTTGCCTACCAGACGCATCCCACTCAATCGCGGCTGACCTGCCAGATTAGGGTCAACGAAGCTCTCGAAGGGCTAGTTTTGCGTCTACCTGAACGACAGGCATAAGACTTGAGCGATCGGCTACCAATTTGTCGGCCAGAGGAAGCGCAATGTCTGGAATTGTGGTGATCGGCGCCGGCCAAGCGGGAGCATCGCTAGCAGCTAAGGCGCGCATGCTCGGCTACTCAGCCCCGATAACGCTGATCGGCGAAGAACCGCTTGCGCCGTATCAACGGCCACCGTTGTCAAAAGGATATCTGCTCGGCGAGCTCAGCCTTGAGAGATTGTTTCTCCGTTCGCCGTCCTTCTGGAAAGAGCACGAGATCACCCTCGCGCTCGATCGGCGTGTGACCGCCATCGACCGGGCGGCGTCGACGGTAACAGCAGGTGGTGAAATTGTGCCCTATGAGCACCTGGTAGTTGCGACCGGTTCATACGCAAGGAAATTGCCACAAGATATAGGCGGGGGGCTGCCCGGGGTCCATACGATCCGGACTCTTGCAGATGTCAATGGGCTTATGGCTGACTTCCGCCCCGGTCGGAAATTACTCATCATTGGCGGCGGGTACATCGGACTTGAGGCAGCCGCGGTTGGGGCAAAGCTCGGACTTGAGGTCACTCTAATTGAGGCGGCACCCCGAATACTGCAACGGGTGGCAGCTGCGGAGACCTCCAACTTTTTCCGCGACCTGCATTCAGCGAACGGCGTCGTCATCCTAGAGGGCGTCGGTGTCAATCGTCTTGCTGGTGAGGGACGGGTTTCTGCCGCTCTCTTATCGAATGGCATCACCCTTTCTATTGATTTTGTCATTGTAGGTATCGGCGTCGTGCCAAGCACGCAGCTTGCAGCGCAAGCGGGGCTCGCTGTCGATAATGGAATTTGGACCGACGCTCAAGGTCGAACTTCCGATCCCAGAATTTGGGCGGCTGGCGAATGCGCATCCTTCCCCTATGAGGGGGGCCGTGTTCGACTCGAAAGCGTAGGGCACTCGATCGAGCACTCAGAGCTAGTAGCGGGAAACATTATCGGGGGAACCAAGGCATATGAAGCGAAGCCCTGGTTCTGGTCTGATCAGTATGATGTCAAATTGCAGATCGCGGGTTTGAATGCCGGTTATGATCGGGTCGTTGAGCGCACAATCGATCAACGCTCGAAGTCGATCTGGTATTTTCGGGGCGATCGGCTTGTTGCGGTCGATGCCATAAATAATCCTCGAGCCTACATGATTGGGAAACGGATCATAGATTCGCGCCAGACGATATCGGCGGACGCTGTTGTCGACGCGACGAAGGACGTGAAGTCGCTGCTGGCGATCGCCTCCTTGGTTCCTAAAGCACAAGCCCTCCAGCGGCAGGAGCTCAGTTTGCGAACGGAGGCTGAGAACGGCCATGCAGCCACCCAGATCGAATACAGCCCGACAATTGCTGGAGGTGCCGCAAGCTAAACTGCCACTCTTGTTAACATGTCGACTAAATGATCACCACAAGTAAAGGGGAATGACGATGTCGTATAAATCAATAAACGTGACGACAATAATGCTCACGGTCGTATGTGTTACACTTGGCGCTGCCAACGCAGGTGAACTGCCTGGCAAAGGAGTCACGATCCAACCCTCGGATCAAAATTATACTGTCGAGTGGTTTCAAGAGGAGCTCGTCGATATGGGCCTGCGAGAGCTCGGCTACGACGTCAAGGAGCCCGTCTCCATGCAGTTGCAGGCCGCCTTCCTGGCAGTCGCAAACGGCGATGCGACGATTTACTCGGCCTACGCGGATCCGCTACACAAAGCATTCTACGAGAAAGCAGGCGGCAAGACGAAACTCCAGCCTGTCGGAACCTTGGTCGATGGCTCAGTCCAAGGATATCTCATCGACAAGAAAACTGCAGGCGCTTACAAGATAAAGACGATCAACCAGTTTAAAGATCCTAATATTGCCAAAATGTTTGACGTCGATGGCGACGGAAAGGCTGATCTATACGGGTGTGATCCGGGTTGGGGCTGCGAGAGGATCATCGATCACCACCTCGACGCGTACGGTCTCCGAGACACCGTTACTCAGCTGCAAGGCAGCTATGAAACCATCATCGCTGATGCGATCGAACGCATCAAAGCCGGGAAGCCGACCCTCTACTATACGTGGACTCCAATGTGGCTTAGCGGGATTTTGAGACCAGGACATGAGGTCCAATGGCTGACGGTCACATCCACCGCTCTTCCCGAGGAACAGGCTGGTGCGGTGACCGAGGCGGCTGGGATAGGAAACACCGGTTTCCCCGTGATTACACAGCATGTGATCGCCAATACGACGTTTCTGAACCAGAATCCGGCCGCACGAAAATGGTTCGAGTTGCTGAACGTCTCAGTTGAAGACATCAACGCTGAGAACCAGCTCGTGCATGACGGGCAAAGCACACGTACCGATGTTCAAAAACACGCAGAAGATTGGAGGGCTAAACACAAGAAGCAATGGGACGCCTGGATTGCAGAAGCCAAGGCAGCTGCAAAGTAGAAGGCCCATTTCCAGAATCTTGCTGAGAGGGCGGGATTGGAAATGCCCCGCTCTCTCTGCAAACTGTTGCCCCAGCCAAATCGTCTCCAACGGCGGTCGCTACGATCAAAGACCAGGCGAGCCGAACAGAGCCTGTTACTGCAACCTGCGTGCCGTATGAACCGGCTTGCCTCACAGCGGGGCTAATCAAAGGAGCTTTGGCTGAACGAGGGCGCGTTTTCACATCGCAATCCGCGGCCTTCCCGACGCCACCGCCACGACATGCGCTTCGATGAACATGCGCCGGTCCTCCGGTGGCGACGTCGATCTCGGCGCTGTCGGCGCCGGCATCTTTCGCCCGTTCGGCGACGATGGCGTGGACATCGGCTTGCGCAGCCACGATCGCCGCCGCCTCGTCGGTGAAATCGCGCACCGTCTGGCCCGAGGCGAGGCGGAAGAGCCCCTCCATAGGCTGGCTGACGCGGGCTTCGGCCGAGACGCGCACCTGGCAAGCATCGGCGTGTCTACCGCGCCCGGGCAAACGGCATTGATGCTGATCTGTTCTTTGGCGTGGTCCAGGGCCATGGCCTGCGTCAGTGAAACGACTGCACCCTTTGACGCGCAATATGCGACCAGACCTGGACAGCCAACCAGCCCGACGTTCGACGCAATGTTGACGATGCTGCCTCCGCCGGACGTCCTCATGGCCCGGACCGCAGCGCGGCTGAAATAGAAGACACCGTTGACGTTGGCCTCGAAGGTCTGGCGCCACTCGTCATCCGATGTCTCAACAGCGTTTCCACGACGGATAATGCCCGCGCCATTCACCAGCACACTGACTTTTCCGAACCTCTTCACGGTGGATCCAATCACCTGATCGGCGAACGCCGAGTCAGCCACATCACCCAGCATCAATTCGGCCTGGCAATCGTGCTTGTGGACCAATTGCATCACCTTCTGGCCCCGCGCCCGGTCGCGGCCGACCAGCATTAGCGCTGCACCCGCCGCAGCGAAGCCTTCTGCAACCGCCGCCCCGATTCCCGATGTCGCGCCCGTAACGATAACCACCTTGTTCGAATGTCTCATCCAAGCCTACTTGTCACATGGTGGGGGCCGATGATTGGCCAGCCTGATTGCCTTTCAATTCGCTTAGCGCTTGTGTCTCCCCGTTCGCAAGCGACCAAAGAAAATCATGCGGCGGACAAGCTGAAGTTATCGCCCTCTCCAGGCCGGCTTCACCCAGATACTCATCGGGGAGGCCGGGCGATTTTCCACCCCCGAAATCGTGCAGAAGCAACTTAGGCGTATTTCGTCGTGAGTTCGGCACCCACTCGGCGATGACTCTGAATTATGCGGCCAGCAGTAATACTCATTTGAGACACGACCATGCGCTCCCCTATGATTGGCTCCTCGTCGATGATCGTCCACTTCGTCTCCCCGTCGTGGAGACGGAAGACGAAAGCTGCAGCAAAGAGGGGCAAAGTCGAATGAGCGAAGACAAAGTATCGCCAACTCCCGATGGATTTGTAATCAGGGATAACTGGAGTGACCTGCGGCAATTTCGGCCCATGCCGGACATAGACTTCGAACGGCTTGATCGCTATCGCAAGGGTCGTTTGAGGGCGGCGATGCGCAAGGCCGATGTCGCCATGTGTGTCCTGGTCAGTCCCATCACCATCCGTTATGCAGTGGATTACAATTCCTATCCGCTGTTTCAGTCCCATATTCCCGTTACCTACCTCTTCCTGCCGCTCGATGGGCCGATTACCCTTCACCAGGGCACCGTCGGCCACCGGTCATCGGCCGACCGGTCGAGGACAGGCAGGCCGATGTCTTTTTTTGAAGGCGGCAATGAATTGGCGGAGGGCGCGAGGCTCTTTGCCGATGACATTGTCGGCTTCCTAAGCGAGATCGGCGCGACCAACCGCAAGGTCGCGGTAGAATACGTCAACCCTAGCCTGACACAGGCCCTTCTGCAGCGCGGACTGGAGGTTATCGACGCGGTCGACATCGTCGAAGGCGCGCGGGTCATCAAATCGGAAGATGAAATCGCCTGCATGCGATGGGCATGCGCCGTCGCCGAGCATGGGATCGCCCGAATGCAGGAGGCGATGGGGCCGGGGGTAACGGAAGCCCAGCTTTGGGGAATTCTCAATTATACCAATCTCGCCAATCACGGAGGCTGGCATGAGGGGCGCATGCTGGCATCCGGGCCGCGGATCAACCCCTGGCTTCAGGAGGCCACTCAACGCGTCATTGAACCGGGCGACCTGATTGGATTTGACACCGATATGGTGGGTCCGTTCGGATATTTCTGCGACATCTCGCGCACCTTCTACTACGGCAAGGAGCGCCCAACCCCCAGGCAGCGCCAGCTCTATCGTTATGCCTATGACGAGTTGCAGACAAACATAAAGCTGATACGCCCGGGCGTCAGCATGCGGGACCTGCAGGAATCCGCCTGGCCTGTGCCGGAGGAGTTTCGTGCACAGGCCTACAGCTGCCTGATACACGGTGTGGGAATGTGCGACGAGTATCCGCAAGTCAAGCCATCGTTCCATGGTCCGGTAGCTTATGACGCGACACTAGAGGCCGGGATGGTGATCTGCGTTGAAAGCTATATCGGTGCGGTTGGCGAGCGGGACGGTGTGAAGCTTGAGGAGCAACTGCTTGTCACCTTCGACGGCTACGAACTCATGTCGAATTATGCCTTTGACGAACGTCTCTTGGACTAGAAACACAGCTCCCGTGGCGGACGACGAAGCCTTTTCGGTGGCAGGGAGGTGCCCGAGTTGGCAGAACAGAATCTTCCAGGATGTGCAATCCTGATCGCGGAGGACAACAGCACCGTCGCCACCTACCTGCAAGACGTGCTCAGCGCCGAAGGGGCAAAGGATTCGATTTAGGATCTTCTCGACACGATTATGTCCTAGCGGCCAATAGACGGCGCTGTACTGAGCCTGAGCCTTCAAGGGGAAGACACATTGGTCGCGGCCGAAAATCGTGCCCGTTGTCAAATCCCTTTTGTGTTTTTGGAGCCCGCAATGCTCCGGAACTCCCCGAACAGTTCAAAGGTGTCACGGTTTTGGACGAGACCTGCGATGCTGGCGATATCGTTCGTCATCTGAAAACAATCGTATTGGCAACCGCAGGTCCTGGCGGTTCTCGAGGATAGCCGTGTGCTGACCCGGCTTCGCGCTGCAACACGCTTGAGGAAATTGCAGCCCTCCGCCCAGCGGTCCAGCACCAATTTACATTGATGAAAGTGGCGTCGACCTCAGCACGATTGTCCAGGCGGCTGGCAATGGCCTGTAAGGTGACGCGGATGGGACGGTTGAAGCCGATGGCAGCGTTCCGTGGCATCTGTGAAGTTCGCTGATGACAGCTGAGGAGGCGATATCACCGGTGCTGCCTGCGTTCACCTTGGACCCCCGGTGAGGCCGAATTTGTTCGAGGGCTGCAACTGGGTCAACAAGATCTCTGATGAAAAGCTAATACGACCCGAAAAATCCAATTCGCGTGACGGATGGCCACGTTCTGCTCCCAACGGGCGCCGGCTTGGGGCTGGAGTCGATGAGGCCATGTTCGGTGCATCAAATGCAGGGTTTTAAGCGTGAACCGCGCGCCAGCATTGACGATCCAACCGACATAACGACGAAGGAGTATGACATGCCCGTTATTCACATCGAGACCTTCAAGGCGGATGATGATAAGAGGGAGTATCTGGTCGCTGAAATTGCGAAGCTATTCTGTGAAAAGATGAACCTGAGGCCAAACAGATCCACGTGGTTTTCGATGAGTATGAGCCGAGCAACTGGGCAACCGGGGACAAGCTCTGGTGGAGGATGTGAAGCGCCCCAGCCGCAATCATGTAGAATCCCCTCCTTCGACCGTTTCGGTGAAGGAGCTTGTTGCACGCTCTTGGACTCGGCGCCGGCGAGCGCTTTATGCTGTGACGCCCGTGCGGGACGGCGCAGTGACGTCGATCGGAGAAAGCTCGCGGGCGGCAAGTCCGCACCCGCCAAGCAGCCTTGCCCTCCTTTGGTTTGGCAACCGCTCGAAAGGGTAAGATGCACCATCCCGGTCAAGCAAACCATGAATCGGGATTCGGTTATAGGTTATCTTGCGGCGCTCTGCTCCGTGACTTCATACACCCCAAGCTTGGAAGATCATCAAAAACCGGAACACCGGCAGCATATCGGCGCCGACGTACGCCATCAACGTCACGGGGTTTGCGTCGTGGCCCATCTTCGGGATACTCAAGAACGAATGGTCCCTCATCATCACCAACGTGCTGATCCTGGCACGTTTGGCCTTCCTTCTGGTCATGACGCTCTTTCACCGAGACAAGAAGGATGCCGTGGCGAACGCTCGACGTTACTTCATCCGGTACCGCGCCTTCGACCGGCTGGTCTGACCCGTCGGATCCGCAGGACGGACAGCCGAAATAACTCATCCTTGACAACGAACCGCTGGTTGACGCAGCGTTCGGAGAAAGTGCCTGCCCCTACGCCAGGCGCCGAGATCGTGGTCAAAAATGGGGGAGGATTGGAACTGGCACGAAGCTCCTGCCCTACTCGCGCCCGGCCCGCCACTCTCGCATTGCAAGGTTGAAGCGGACGCCCACTTCGACGAGCGGCCTTGGCGGCAATTTCTGCGGCTTGTCGAATGCCTGGAATATTTCCCTGAGCGCCGACCGATGACCGATGACGAGCTCTGCAGCAGCGATCCCCGCGGCGGTGGCCTTCGTGCCCCCTATGCCGTTGCAGGCGCATGCCGAAAAAATACGATCCTCCAGCTCGCCGAACAGTGGAACCGTGTTCCAGGTGAGGGCCATTGCGCCCGCCCAGCGGAACTGGAATTTCAGGTTGCGAAGTTCAGGAAAACGATCCGCAAATTTGCGATCGTGAAGCTTGCTCGCGCCTTTCATCGAGCTGGAGCCAACTTCGATGCTGGCATTGTAGCTATAGCGCGACCGGATGAGGATCCTGTCTCCTTCAGCGCCGTTGATCCGTCTCACCGTCGTGCCCATCGGCGCTGCCGGCGTTGCTCCCCACTTCCTCAAGCCGCCAAGGACCGACGGGTCGAATGGCTCCGTCAACGATGCGTAAGTGAAAACATGGAGAAGTTCACCGCGTCCAAATCCGAAGCTTTCAGCATGCCCGTTCGTTGCCAGGATCACCTTGTCGGCTCTGATCTCGCCCTTGGGCGTTTTCACGGCGCACCCGCACCATGAGGTCTCAATGGATAGAGCAGGCGTCCGCTCGAACAGGGTGACGGAAGATCCTTCAAAGGAGTCAGCGATCCCTCTCACTAGCGCAACCGGTTGGATCATGGCGGCACCGGGAGTGAAGAGGCCCGATTTGAACGAACGCGTGCCCGTCACGTCGGCGATCGCGGCGGCGTCAAGGAGCTGATGCGGTTCGCCCAGTGCCTTCAGCTTGGAAGAATATGCCGCCAGATGCTCTTTGCCGGCATCGGTCATTGCCACGCTGTACTTGCCGCAGGGATCGAAGACGTCCTTGTCCCAGCCATTCGTGTGCGCCAGCCGCGTGTACAGCTGGATGGCGCTTCGCGCGACCGTTATCTCGTTGCGGCTCTTGGTAGCGGCGTCTACCCCGAAATTGCCTGACGAGATGTCATGCGGTAGGTCGATGAGGAAACCGGAGTTACGGCCGCTGGCACCATTGCCGACGACATCGGCATCGATGACCGCCACGGAAAGGCTCGGATCGAGCTCAGTCAGTCT
This sequence comes from Mesorhizobium atlanticum, assembly GCF_003289965.1. Taxonomy (GTDB): domain Bacteria; phylum Pseudomonadota; class Alphaproteobacteria; order Rhizobiales; family Rhizobiaceae; genus Mesorhizobium; species Mesorhizobium atlanticum. The sequence goes on along the minus strand of NZ_QMBQ01000009.1, from coordinate 222,188 downwards.
CGTCGCCGCGGCCAATCCGGCGAAGCCGGCGCCGATAACGACCACATCGGCCGTGATGGCGCGATCGAGCTCCGGCGTCGGCTTTCTGGAAGGAAGCAGCGCCGCCCAGCCTGCTTTCACACCATGCGCCGGCAGTCGGCGGGCGCGAAAAGTCTTACCCATGGTCACAAGGCTTCTTGCTCGGCGAGGCCGCCTATCGCCTTCTGGAGCGCTGCGATCCGATCCGAGGACAACGACCCGAACGGCTTGCGCGCCACGCCGCAGCCATAGCCGGTGAGCTCCGCCGCCGCATAGACATGCTGGACGTAATCTCCCTCCCAAAGCAGGGACATAAGCGGTTCGAGCTTGCGCCAGATCGAGCGGACATCGTCCCACCTTCTTTCCCTGGCAGCCTTGGTGATCGCAACGCAGGTCCGGGGTGCTATGTTTGCGCCACCCCAAATCAGCCCGGAGCAACCGGCAAACAGCGAGAATGGAACGAGCGGGTCTGCTCCATTTATCACGCCAAGGCCGGTGCCGATCAGCCTGACTTGGGAGATCAGGTCGCCGCTGCTGTCCTTGACGGCGCAGAACTCGGGCAATTCGCACAGCATCCGCAGCAGGCCAGGTGTGATCCGCACGCCCACGGCCTGCGGCACGTTATATCCGATGATCGGCAGTCCTGCCTTTGCGACGTCGGCGTAGAAAGCGAAGATGCTGCCGTCATCGGAGGGACCTTCGAAAAAGGGCGGCAGAACCATCACACCGTCGGCGCCGGCATCCTTGGCACCTTGCGTTCTTGCAACGACTTCCGCCGTGAGCAGTGCGGAAGTCTGGGCGATCACCTTGGCTCGTCCGGCCACCACCCGCGCGCCGCGCTCAATGACCGATCTCGATTCCTCAGGCGTCAGGTAGACATGCATCCCCGTGCCGGAACTGAACACGAAGCCATCGACGCCTGCCGCCAGATAGCGCTCGATAAGGTCCTCCAAGCGCCCGAAATCGACCTGCCCGCTCGCATCGAACGGCGTCGTGATCGCCAGATTGAGACCAGGAAAAGCAAACGTCGACATGTCAGATCCTTTCGTCGGAGCTCAGATCGACCCAAAGGGTCTTGGTTTGGCAGTACTGATCGTGCGCATGGATGGACTTGTCCCGGCCGCCAAAGCCCGATTGCTTGTAGCCCCCGAATGGGGTAGCAGCGTCTCCCTCGCCGTAGCAGTTGACCGTCACCGTGCCTGCCCTGATCGCGCGAGCGGCTCGAAGCGCCTTCGTGCCGTCGCCGACGAAAACCGAGGCGGCCAGGCCGTATTCGGTCTGATTTGCGAGCGAGACCGCCTCTGCAAGCGAGTCCACCGGAATGACAGAGAGGATCGGCCCAAAGATCTCTTCGCGAATGTGCCTGCCCTCGTGGCGGGAGAATTCGATGATCGTCGGTTCGATCGTCGTTCCATCCACGATCTTTCCGCCAACGACGACCTTGCCATCGTTTTCCAGATAGCCGCTGACTTTTTCGAAATGAACGGTCGAAACCAGCGGGCCGATGCGGGTCTCGGGCGCCAGCGGATCGCCAACGCTCCAGGTCTTTGCGACCGCTGCCAGCTTTTCAAGCAGCCGGTCCTTGACCGCCCGATGAACGAACAGGCGCGAGATGGCCGAGCAGTTCTGGCCAACGTTCCAGAACGCGCCGTTGCAGATGTGAGATGCCACGGCGTCCAGGTTGCGAACGTCATCCATCACGATGCAGGGGTTCTTGCCCCCCATCTCGAGGACCACTTCCTTCAGGTTGCTCTCTGATGAGTATTTGAGGAAGCGCCGGCCGGTTTCGGTCGAGCCGGTGAAAGAGACTGCGTCAATATCCGCGTGGCGGCCGATCGGTTCTCCGACATCGGGACCATCGCCGGTCACGACGTTGAAGACGCCGGCCGGGATTCCAGCCTCGATGGCAAGCTCGGCCACCCGCAAGGTCGTGAGCGATGTCTCTTCCGCCGGCTTGACCACGACGGTGCAGCCCGCGGCAAGCGCCGGGCCGATCTTCCAGGCGAGCATGAGAAGCGGGAAGTTCCACGGCAGAACGATGCCCACCACCCCGATCGGCTCGCGCACGATCAGGCCAAGAGAAGAATCGTTTGCCGGGGCCACCTGGTCGTAGATCTTGTCGACGGCTTCGGCGTGCCACCTGAGACTGTTGACCGCCTCCGGCAAGTCGATGTTGATGCAGTCTGTAATGGTCTTGCCGCTGTCAATGCTTTCCATCAGCGCCAGTTCGAGTGCATTTTCCTCGATGACGGAGGCGAGCCTCAGAAGCGCCTGCTTGCGGCTGGCCGGAGCGAGCTTCGACCATCGGCCATCCTCGAAAGCGTGTCGCGCGGCGGCAACCGCCCTGTCGACGTCGGCTTCCGAACCCGAGGGCAGTTCAGCAAGGACCTTGCCTGTCGCCGGGTTGATGGTGGGATATGTCTTGCCCGAGAAAGCCGCGACCGGCTCTCCGTTCACGATCATATGGGCGGGCAACCTGATGGATTGAGCCTGCGTCCTGTAGTCGACTGCGCCGTGCATTCCAACTCTCCTCTGGTGTCACCACGACACCGACACGCTTGTTGGTGAGCTCGCTGCCGATGCCAGCAAGGTCATCGCTTCCGAAGACCGAGAGGACTGCTACCCATGGCCGGTCATATACCGTGCCATGATGGCCGTTCCCCGTAGCTGCTTCTGGCCATCGGATGCAGGCTCGCCCTTCGCCGGGCCTGCCACTCCGCGAGTGCCGGCCAGCCGACGAACGGTTCGAGCAAGAGCAACGCTGGCTATGCTATAGGCAGCAGGTTCTCCTACTTCAAATGAGTATTAATGAGGGTCGAGATAACCAGGAGTCATGGATGTTCGGCCGCCTGTTCGGTGCGCTTCCTCGCCGACACGTGCCGTTGGCGAGGAACTGCTGCTCAGCTCGCACCAGCATAGCGTAGGAAATAGCAATGGCGCTGGAAGCGGGGCGCAGCTTTAATCGTGAAGGCAGGTCGCCGACATGATTGCGACGTCCAGCTTTCGCTGCCCTTCTTGTTGAGTGCGCGATGACGTCCTGACGAGCAACTCCCGTGCTGCAGTGGCAGCTGGCGGACGTGGGCCACTTGGCCAATCGCCTCGCCCGCATGATTGGACGCAAATCGCAGCCGACCAGCTCCAGGTCGGGGACGGGCAGGGGGGGCCGCTCTATCCCTCCACCTTTATCATGACCTGTCGTTATGGCGGCGCGCACAAAAACTGATTTGCGCAAGATTGCATTATCGCTGAGCATGGGAACGCAAGCACTTCAAGTGCCAGTCTGTCCCTAAGCTTATACCCGTGGGGTGCCGTTGCTTGGGAGGCAGGCCAGGTCTCCGGCAAAGCAACCAGTCGGACGAAACAAGAAGAGTGCCCCGAGCATGGCGCCCGAGGATCTAGGGAGAACGAAATGAAATTTAAGATTGCCGTTGCAGCGCTCGCATTAGTGGCCAGTAGTTCGCTGTCGGCCGGAGCCGCACAGGTGAAATATGGCTGGATTGGCGGCGTAAACGAGGAACTGTTCCAAGGATACGTCGTCAGAGATGGCCTGCGGGAGCTGGGATACGACGTCGAAGAACAGCCCGAACAAGTCCAGGTCACCCTTGCATATACCGCGGTAGCGTCGGGAGATCTGCAGTTTTATCCGGCGTTCTGGACGCCGTTGCACGATGCCTTCTGGAAGGGGGCCGGGGGCGCCGACAAGCTTATGCCCGTCGGCACGCTCGTCCATGGCGACATCCAGGGATATCTGATCGACAAGAAGACGGCTGATGCGACCGGCATCAAATATCTCGAGGACCTGAAGGACCCCGAAAAAGCCAAGCTGTTCGACATCGACGGCAATGGAAAGGCGGATCTGTTTGGCTGCGACCCGGGTTGGGGTTGCGAACGCATGATCGAGCATCACCTCGACGCATATGGGCTGCGCGACACAGTCGAGCACAAGCAGGGCGGCTATTTCGCCATCATGGCGGATGCGATCGAGCGCATCAAAGAAGGCAAGCCGACGCTCTACTATACCTGGATCCCCGGCTGGATTTCCGGCGTCCTGATACCTGGAAAGGATGTCACATGGCTGAACGTCAAGTCGACCTCGCTTCCTGATGGCCAGACTGGCAGCACCGAAATCAAGGGCCTCGGCAACCTCGGCTTTCCGGTCAACGACACCAAGGTAATGGCAAACGCCGAATGGCTGAAGGCCAATCCTTCGGCAAAGAAGTTTCTGGAGGAGCTCTCGATCCCGGTCGAGGACGTTACCGCCGAAAACAAGCAGATCTACGAGGGAGAGAAAAACCCCGATCAGATCGCCAAGCATGCCACGGACTGGATAGCGGCCCACAAGGCCCAGTGGGACAAGTGGATCGCCGACGCCAAGGCCGCGAAGTAGTTCGAAAAAGTGGAGAGTTGGATGTCTTGTCTGGCTCTCCACTGAACTGAATCCTGATCGCCACGCACGAGATAAAGGATAGCGGCTCCATACTCTTATTCTGGTCCTGGCGTCTCAAATTGCCGGACAAGAGTGCTGGAAGCCGAGCTACGGCGGGCAGGCAGGCTCGGCCGGTCACGGCTTCGAATTCACACGGCGCCTTGGGTCTTTGGCGGTGAGGCTGAAGACCGGGACGCTGACAGGAGATCACTTGGAATGAACTACCTGGATAGATTTTCCCTCGCGGGCAAACGCGCCATTGTCACGGGCGGTGCCCGCGGCATTGGCCTGGAAATCTGTCGGGCTCTTGGGCAGGCTGGTGCGGCGATCATTCTTGCTGATTTGGATGAGCAGGCCGCGCATTCGGCGGCCGAAACTCTTGCGGCCGAAGGACTGGAGGTCGGCTACAGGACAATCGACGTCACAAGCTCTGCCGATGTCACCGCGCTCGGCGACGAGCTTAACGCAGAGCGTCCTGTCGATATCCTGGTCAACAACGCTGGAGTGGGTCCCAAGGCTGAAGCGCTCGACACCCCCGACGAGGTGTGGTCGAAGACGATGAACGTGAACTCCGATGCGCCTTTTTGGTGTTCCCGCGCTTTTGGACGTCATATGACCGCCCGCGGCTCCGGCAGCATCGTCAACATAGGATCCATGTGCGGCCTGATCGTGACCCAGCCGCAAAACAATACCTGCTATATCGCAAGCAAGGGCGCGCTTCACATGATGACGAAATCGTTGGCCTGCGCCTGGGCAAAGTTCAACGTGCGCGTCAACGCCGTTGCGCCCGGCTACATAGCCACAGACATGCTCGACCGCTTCAAGACCGACAATGCCGTATGGTACGAACGGTGGATTGAACAAACTCCGCTTGGCCGCATGGGTACGCCGCAGGAAATCGCTTCAGCGGTGCTTTATCTCGCCAGCGACGCTTCCAGCTTCTGCACGGGTACGATCCTGTCAGCTGACGGCGGATATACCTCTTTGTAGCTGGCCGCGACATGGGGCAACCGCGAAAGACAGGCCCGTCATTTCTGCAACGTGGCCGGAGGCGGCCGATGCATGTCGGGCCAAAGCTCCGTGACGACCCATGCCAGATCAAGGCTGGAGACGCTTTGGCAGGCACCCATCAAGAGCCTCATTGTCTGGCTGACACTGTTCTTCGGCGCACGGATGTCACGGCGCAACGCACTACCAGGTTCTCAAGCGGAGGTATTTGATGTCGAACATTCTGCCGCCCCAGATGGCACGCAAGATGTACGCCGACATGTTACGAATCCGGCAGTTCGACACCAAGGTGGTCGAGCTTGTCGACGATGATCTCATCCCGGGCAGCTGTCACGAATATTGCGGGCAGGAGGCGGTCGCGGTCGGCGTCTGCAGCGCGCTGACCGACAAGGACATCCTGACGAGCACCCACAGAGGCCATGGCCATACGCTGGCCAAGGGAGGCGACGTCGGCAAGATGTTCGCGGAACTTTTCGGCAGGTCCGCCGGCTACAACAAGGGACGCGGCGGTTCCATGCATATCGCCGACGTTTCGCTAGGCATCTTCGGTGCAAACGGAATTGTCGGCGCCGGGGCCCCGATCGCCTGCGGTGCGGCCCACAAGTTCAAGGCAGCCGGCGAGCCGCATGTCGCGGTGTCGTTCTTCGGGGACGGGGCCATCAATCAAGGCGTCGTTCACGAAGCGATGAACCTTGCGGCAATCTGGCGTCTGCCGGTCATTTTTGTCTGCGAGAACAACTTATACGCAATGACCACGCCGCTTCGCGAAGTGACAATTCTGGAACTCCATGAGCGTGCGCAATCCTATGGGATGGCGAGCATCAAGGTCGACGGCATGGATGTCGGCGCCGTATTCGACGCGGCCCTTTCCGCTGTCGAACGGGCACGCTCCGGTGGGGGGCCGAGCTTCCTTCAATGCGATACCTACAGGTACTTTGGCCATTACTCCGGCGAGCGTCACATGAAAACGACCTATCGGACCCAGCAGGAAATCGACGAGTGGAAGAAGCGGGACCCATTGGACCTTTGGGCTGAGCGTTTGATCCGAGGCTCGATCTGTTCCGCACAAGATATCGAGCGCATGAAGCGGGAGGTCGATGACGAGATTGCTCAGGGCGTGGAGTACGCTCGTGGATGTCCAACGCCTTCGCCGCAAGATGCGCTGGAGTACATGTACGCGGTGAACTATCCCTACACGCCGGCCAAGGGAGCAGAGCAGTGAGGCAGCTTCGTTTCCTTCAGGCCATGAACGAGGCCTACCGGCAGGTCATGGCCCAAGACGAGTCAGTGATGATCCTGGGCGAGGACATCAGGGGCGGCATACGAGGCGAAACCAAAGGATTGCACGCCGCCTACGGCGACGATCGGGTCCTGGACACGCCAATCTCGGAAGCGGCGTTCACCGGTTTCGCGACGGGCGCGGCGTTGGCCGGCTTGCGCCCGATCGTCCAGTTCCAGGTTCCGTCCCTGATCTACGTAGCCTTCGATCAGCTGGTCAACCAGGCGGCGAAGATGAGACTGATGCTGGGCGGGCAGGCAGATCTGCCGGTCACCTACACCATCATGGTTTCGGGCACGCGAGGCGGCAACGCAGGTCAGCATTCCGACAACCCTTATCCGTATCTGGTGCACGCAGGATTCAAGGTCGTCTGCCCCTCAACAGCATACGATGCCAAGGGGCTCATGATACAGGCGATCCGAGAACAGGATCCCGTGGTCTTTATCGCGTCCGCGATGTCGCTGCCTCAGAAAGGCGAGGTGCCGGAAGATATCTATACGGTGCCGCTGGGCAAGGGACAGGTCAGGCGGCCCGGAACAGACGTGACGGTCGTGGCTGTCGGACATCTTGTGCCCGAGGCGCTCGCGGTGGCCGACTCTTTGTTCGAGAAACGCGGCATAAGCGTGGAAGTCTGGGATCCCCGCACTCTGCTGCCGTTTGACAGAGACGGTCTGCTTGAAAGCGTGCGCAAGACCGGACGTGTCGTCATTTACGACGACACCAACCGCAGCTGCGGCTACGCCTCCGAAATCAGCGCAATTCTTGGCGAACACGCCTTTTCATACCTGGTTGCGCCCATCAAGCGCATCACGCGTGCTGACATCCCGCTGCCATACAATCCCGACCTCGAGGCCGCGGTCTTGCCTTCTCCAAAGCAATTGGAACAGGCGATCTGCTCTGCATGGAGTTATTCGAAATCATGATCGGTATCAAAATCCCCAAGATGGGCGCGGCCACAGTCGAGGTCGATCTTACCAAATGGCATGTTTCCAAAGGGTCGACCGTCGCGCCCGGCCAGATCATAGCGGAAGTGGAATCCGAAAAGACGACCATCGAAATCGAAGTGCAACACGCAGGTGTCATTGAGGAAATCTGCGTCCCGGAAGGCGCCTCCACCGAGGTCGGCGTGGTCATTTGCCGGCTACGTCCGACCTGATACGCTAGCACTGAGCCGCACGGCAGGGCTTTGCGGCGACGATCTGGCCGCCAAAGGCCACGATCCCGTCAGGAGCCATTAGCGAGCAGCGGACGCGGTTTGCACCTCATGGGCTCGGTCGTGCGTGAGCCGCGGCATCGCCGAACTGCCTAGCATCGGTGCGGCCGATAGCCTGGCAAAAGCAATTGCTTGCGATTGGAGTTGGGATGCAAAAGCCTGGTCACACGGCGTTGGTTGATGGACTTGATCTCAAGGATCATGTTGCAATCATCACAGGGGCGGCAGGCGGCATCGGAATGGCAATTGCCCGGCTTTTTCATCAAGCGGGCACAAAGCTGGTGCTGGCTGACTACGATGAACCGGGCGTATCAGGGTTAGCCTCCGAGCTCGATAAAACGCGAACGCGGGTGATACCGGTGGCGTATGATGCAACCAATCCATCCGACGCCGATGCTCTTGTTGAGCAGTGCATCAGCCGGTTCGGGCAAATAGATCACCTGGTTCCGGCGGCCGGGATATTCGAAGACCAGCCGATAGAGAAAATGACAGACGAGCAGTGGCGGCGAACAATGTCTGTCAATCTCGATGGCGTGTTTTACGTATGCCGACGAGCAATCCCTTTCATCAGGCCTGGTGGGTCTATCGTGACGATATCATCAGGTGCGGCACACTCCGGGTCGCCTGGGCACGTCCATTATTCGGCGTCGAAAGGCGGCGTGTTGGCTTTCACGAAATCGTTGGCGAAGGAGCTGGCCCCGAAGATTCGGGTGAATACGGTCTCTCCAGGCACGATAGACACGCCAATGGTTGACGAGTACATGAAGAAACATGGTCCCGACTGGATTTCCAGGACCCCGGCGGGCCGCATCGGGACAGTTCTGGAAGTCGCGAACGCGGTTGTCTTTCTTTGCAGCGGGGCTTCAAGTTACACGTTTGGCCAGGCAATTCATGTTAATGGCGGATCCTATATGGGCGGCTAGTTGTCTGTCGGCCCACTTTAGACGACAGGCAGCCCGGCCAACGATGCCCAGTCACACTCGGGGACGACACAGCCGGTGCGCGAGCTCTATTGAGCCGATTGCCCGGGCCACTGTGCACGAGATCTCTAGCGCATCCAGAGGCGTTGGCACCACCAGCTGCGTCAGATCTGTTGCATTGGTTTCAAGGAAACCGGCCGCCGCTGCGGACGAAATGGACATCAGCATCGGCGGTTGGAAGGGAAATAATGGCTTGGCTGAAAGCCGCGCGCGCTCATCCTCAAAGCTGCCGGGCTGATAGATGGCGCCAATGTTGCGTGCGAGGTCCGGAGCCGAGAATGCATCAGTTCCCGAAAGCTCGTAACAGCAGTTGGCATGGGCGACGGGATCGCTCAATACGGTAACCGCCGCTTGGGCCAAATCCGCTCTTGCGACGGCCGAAACCCGACCCGTACCGAAGGGCGTGGTGATCAACCCGCCGCGCGGCGCCAAGAGATCACCGATCAGTTCTGCATAAAGGCCGTTGCGAAGAATGGTCCATGCCATTCCGCTTGTTCGAAGCTCGCGCTCGGTCCAGCGATGGCCCAGGGCAAAGCCAAGGTGATCACTAGCATGGCTGAGGCTCGTATAAACAACCTGCCTCACCCCTTGAGCGCGTGCCGCAGCCACGACAGCACCATGCCTTCGCATTATGCAATCGTCTTCGGCAGAGCCCGCTGAAGTCATCAGCAGGGTCGCAATTCCAGTGAAGTTGAGCGTTTCGGGCCTATCGAAGTCCATCAGCCGGTCAGCGCCAGGCGCTCTGCTGCCGGTCAGAATGGCAATGCCTTTTTGCCGAGCCGCTCTTACGATTTGCGACGCCAACTGGCCCGAGGCTCCGGTGATGAGGATCATGGCTCCTCCTTTCGTCGATGTGCGACAGCTGGCTCCCAATTCACTGCTGGTGTCTTCAGACCATCGAATTGACGTGAGATCTGGTCGCTATGCCGATCAGCGGCACCTCATGGGAAACGCATCGGCCATCCACGATGCTATGCTGACGCTGAGCAGTTTGCCATCCGCTAATGCCCCTGATGGCGGCGGCATGCGGCATTCTGGCTCCGCACGACGACCGGGTTGCCGGTCTTGAAGTGTTCGGTTCGTGACGAAAATGAAGGGGCCAATGATCAACTCGATGCACGTGAAGATGCCGGCTGCGCCGGCCGAGACGCTCGGCGGGAATTGCCGTGCTTGATGGCGGTAAGGGCATCCGAAGCTCCAGCAAAACTTCTTGCCAGGGCGCTGCGCAGGTCCCTTCCAGCCGCGGTAAGAACTCTTCCGGACGTTGCCTTCGAAAACAGTGGAGCACCGAGCTCGTCTTCAATGATTCTGATTTGTCGGCCGATCACTTCCGCCGTCACGCCAAGTTCGCAAGCTGCCCGCTCGAAACAGAGGTGGTGAGCGGATGCCTCGAACGCCTCCAGAGCAGCGAAAAACGCAAGATCATAACACCGATGGGTCATTGAGCACGCCAGTCGACGGGCAGCGTTACAGTGGCCATTTGTCCTCTCTGTCCACGAGTTTACGGCCGCACCAGTCGGAAGTGGTTCCAGTTCCCCTCGGTGACAGGCTCCTGATGGCGCTTCTGCAAATTGCGTGCCGGCCGCTGGCAGTGGGACGGCAGCCGAACCAAGGTCCCGTTTCCGGACGGAACGATGTCCTCGATTGTAATGGAGGGTTTCCGACATCTTTGTCGGACATGAGACAAAATTGTATCCCGGGAAGCGGTTTTGCCTGAAAGGCCGCCGGCGAGCGCGCCCTCAACCGGGCTGCGGCAAGCGCCGGGGGGCGACCAACAATCACCTCATCCGGTAAGATCTGTGTCAGAGCCTAATCGTCAGATTGCCGACCGCCTCATTTGTCGGAATGCCGCGATTGTGACCAGGACATCTGACGGCATGCGCGAGATCATTGGCTTTGGACCTTTGGACCGGACGCTTGAGGAGGTTCGGTGCTGCGACCGTCGGCTATGGCGAGACGAGCTCGTCCGGACCATTCTAGGCGATAGAGACTGGAGAAACGAGCGAGCACGCTGGAGCCGCTGCATTGTCAGGAGAGATCCTCCGGGCCAATGCCATCCTCACTCGAGGGCAGCGTCCAACTGCCGACATGACAAGCTGCCGTCCAAGATCTCGCGAAGGCTATTTGCTACATAGTCGGGAGCACTGCTTTCCTCTTGGGAGAGACCACCGCGCCTGTTGAGACCAGTGTTTACGAGAACGGTATCGAGCCCGGCAGCCTTCGCGCCTTTTATATCGGTATCGACCTGATCGCCTACCATCAAAAGACGATCGGAGCCGGCCCGAGCGATGCTCTCTTCGAAGATCGCACTTCCAGGTTTGCCCATAAGCTCCGCTCTAATTGGAGGAGCTCCGAAGGGTGCAAGGCCTGCTTGTAGCATTGGCCCTATTATGCCTGGCCCAAATACCAGAGAGCCCCGCCCATTAGGATAGATCATGTCCGCGTTCGCGGTAATCACGCGGGGCATCTCGCCGGTCTCGACCAGCCTGCATTGGAACGTGGAGAGAATGTGATCGGCAGCTCGTTTGAAATCGAAACCTTCGTCATCGAGCACGACGAGCGTGTCGAATGTCTCGCCCTTGTCGGCGCGATGAAGATTTGGATGTTGGCCGAAGATATCATGTGCGGCTTTTGCACTCCCCAGGTACGAAACTTGTCGCCCTGCGGCCAACTCCTCGACTACGCGACTTCGTGCGACACCTCCTGCTGACACGATGCGATCGGCCGCCGGAAGCGGAAGTCCAGCGCGGCAAAGCCGCTTGAAGATCGCTTCGTCCGATCCACTGCTGATATTGGTGACTATATAATATGGCGGGCCGGACAGGTTCAGTGCCGCCAGGACGTCAGCAGCACCAGGGATAGCTTCATTTTCGCCGACAAGTGTTCCTGTTGCATCGAAGAGTATCGCGTCATAGCAGTTTGCCAAGGAGGAAGAATCAATCTGAGGCGCCGGCGGCTGTCCAGCAATCTCGATCGCCACGGTCTTTCTGGTATTGATCATGATTCGCCATAAGCCAGCTTCTGTTGGGGCGCGATTATCCTGTCGGGCATTGTGGTCGCCTCACACACTTTGCGGTGAGCCCAGTCCAGCCACTCGCATAAAAGCGCCAAGTCATCGGCCTCGACCGTAGGGCCAGCCCATATTCGGAATCCTGGTGGAGCATCACCATAACTCCAGATGTCCAAAGCAGCGCCTTCTGCTTCGAGGAGCCGGATCATCCCGCTGACGATCTTTCCGCTGTCTTTCTTCTCGCCGGCACCCGGTTGCAGCCGGAGGGTGATCGAGCATCTGGAGCGTGCCCCCGGGTTGGTACAAAGCCAGTCGATCCAGGAAGTGGCATTCACCCAGTCGGCCATGACGGAATAGTTGTCACCAACCCTTTTCACAAGCGCAGACAATCCGCCGCACGCTTCGGCCCAGTCGAGGGCAGAATGGATGTCTTCAGTCGCGAACATGCTGGGTGTCGAGATCGTCCGGCCGCCAAAGAAGGCATTGTTCACCGATCCGTCGGGGTTGTGCAGCCTCATGAGCTTGGCCACGGGCCTACCTTCGCCTGCTTTCAACCGGGCCTGCGCCCTGGGCGAGAGCGCAATCATCCCGTGGCCGCCTTCACCACCAAGCGCCTTCTGCCATGACCAGCACAGGACATCGACGCGGTCGAAGTCGATATGCCTCGTAAACGCCGCCGAGACGGCATCTGCGATCACAAGACCTTCGCGATCCGCAGGAATCCAGTCGAGATCGGGTGGGCAAACTCCGCTGCTGGTGCCGTTTAGCACCAGAACGATGTCGTTTCCGGGATCGATCCCGCTGGTGTTCGGAAAATCTCCGTAGCAACAGCTGTGCCGCGTTTGAGGAGCCAGCGCTAAAGCGTCGATCTCATTTGCCCAATGGTGCGAGAAGCTGTCTGACAAGAATGTCTCGACCGGAACTGGGCCGAGCAGATTTTGCAAAGCCATGCTGCAGGCGCCGGTCCCCGAACCGGGCACGATTCCGCACAGCCAGCTATCGGGCAGCTCAAGCAAACAAGCCATGCGCCTGATTACCGCCGCCAGCCTTTCTGCACCCTGGGAGCTCCTGTGGCTTCGCCCGACGTAGCGCAGCATGGCAGGGTGAACACTCCAACCGGGATGCTTGCGGCAAGGACCGGATGAAAACCGGGGGTCGCGGGGAAGGGCCCGAGGTTTCCCTGCCGCATTTGCCAAACTCATGGATCCTCCAGACTGCCAACAGGCGCGCCCTCAACGAAGCTATCTGCGATCAGGTGAGGTCTTGCTCCATCAACGCCGACAGCCTTTCACCGGCGAAAGTCGTCCTTTCGTCGGCGCTCAAGCCTGAAAGTCGGCTGATGATCGCTGCGTCGCATAGGGTCCCGCCAGCTCGTAGCTTTTGAACATAGGTCGGATGGATGAAGTTCGAGCCGGCGAACTGATAGGCCGCGCTGCTGCCCCAGCCATGCTGCTTGCGAAGCGGATCGAAGTGACGCAGGACGTGCTCCAGGAGTCCTCGTTCCTTGCAGGGATCGAGACCAGCAAGCATCGGCAGGAGCTGCTCACTGGCTGTATTGCCTGCTCCGCGGCCCATGCCGCCCATAGTGCAGTCTATCCAGGTCGCTCCTGCCTTGGCGGCCGTCAGCGAATTGACCAGCGCATATCCGCGATTGTCATGGCCATGGAAGCCGACGGCAGGTTCAAGCCGCGCTGCAAACCTACTAACAAGAGCCTGAACCCGGGCCGGTGCCATTGAGCCGAATGAATCGGCGATATAAAAGACCTCGATGGTGTCGGCCTGTTCTGCCTCCTTGAGGCACGTCTCGGTCTCGACCGCGTCGGCGGCGTCGATTTGCATGAGGTTTACGAACACACGGAAGCCCCTGCGAGACAGCTCGTCGCAGATCTTTCGGGAGGCAGCCAAGTCCTTGTAGTGCATCGCCAAGCGCACGGTCGTGATGGCCCCCGGCTCCAGTCCTTCTGTCAGGCGGCTGACAGCCAGGGGCAGCGGCAGCTCGCTCGCAAGCACATCCTTGGCGTCGATCATCACACATGCTTCGACCACAAGAGCAGCCGCCATTTTTTGGGCCTTCGAGCTCGTCAGATTGGCGAAGTAGCCGTGGGTCTTCGGTTTTCCGGCTAGCCCGAGTTCCACCATTCGCACCGGAAGGGTGTTGATAATGCCGACATAATCCGACACCAGCTCCGGCGGGAAATTCCAATCGGTGTAATAGCCGCCATCCCTCAACGTACAGTCCAGGATGTTTATGGTATTTCGTTCTGTGTCCAGCATTTTCAGGTCCGCCAAATATGCCTCGGAAGATCTACGTCAGCTTGCCGCATAACCCCCATCGACATAGATAATCTCGCCCGTTACGAAGGATGCGGCCGAGCTCGCAAGGAAGACGTACGGGCCGAAATACTCGGCTAAGTCTCCGCGGCGTTGCATGGGTGTGAGTGCCATGGCGCGGCGCTGGTAAGGGCTGTCGGAATTCCGATGTACGCCATCCATGAAGTTATTGATGAATCCAGGCGCAACGGCGTTTACACGAATACCTTTGTCGGCCCATTCCACCGCCAGGGTGCGCGTCAACTGGTTCACTCCGCCCTTGCTTGCAGCATAGGCGGCCAGCCCCGGGATTCCGAGCGAACCGGCGACGGAGGACGTCATGATGATGCTGCCGCCGCCTTGGTCAAGCATCACTTTGGCGGCGAATTTGGCACAGTAGTAATAGCCACGCAGGTTGGTATCGACGATTTGGTCCCATTCAGCCTCTTCGTAGCATTGCGCTGGCCTGATGATGTCGATACCGGCGTTGCAAATCATGACGTCGATCCGCCCAAACCGGTCGACCGTGCCACTGATCAGTGCGCCGCAATCATCGTGCGACCGCATATCAGCACGAATGACGGCGACGTTGATCCCCAGGCGCGCGAGTTCTGCCTCGGCTTCGGCCAGTTCCTCAGTGTTGTGCGAGGAAAGAACTATCTTCGCTCCCAGCTTTCCAAAGCACATAGCGAGTGACTTCCCCAGACCGCGGCTTGAGCCTGAGATGCAGACCACCTTCTCATCAACGCCGAACAGCTGTCGGTATCCTTCAGCGCCAACGCCGGGATTGAGGATTGTCTCAGCCATAGTAGATCGCTCACTTCTTCGCTTAGGTGCAAACCAACGTTCCGGACCGAAGCCATGCCTGGCGTGAATGGCGGGACCAGCTGCGCCGGCGCCTTAGCGGCCATGGCAAGATGCCCGACGAGGCACGCCCAGGCGCCACGTTGATGGGGAAACGCTCACTTTTAAGCACGCAGATCGCCCATTGAACCCTTGCAAAAGATCGGCATTTTCGCATCGGCATCCTCATTCTAAAGGTCCTGCTGCTGCCCGTTTCCTCAGACTGTTGCGCTTAGGCCTCCGTCAACGACAATCAGGCCGCCATTGACGTAAGACGCCCGGGCGCTAGCCAGGAATGCGGCAACTGCTGCGAACTCCGAAGGATGGCCGAGGCGTCGAGCGGGCGTCCTGTTCTCAAGAGCGCGGATTGCCTCCGCGTGGTCGCCGGCGCGATTGGCTTCATGAATAGCCGTGCTGTGCGCGCCAGGAGCGAGCACGTTTACGGTGAGACTCTCTCCCGACAATTCCTGAACGAGTGCGTGGCAGTAGGGCACCAGCCCCGCTCGAGCGACGCCCGACAGCACGAAATGTGCCGGTGTGCGAACGACAGCTTCGGAAGCAAGCATCAATATTCGTCCCGCCGGTGACAGACGCAGATGCGGCAAGGCAGCCGTAACCAGGTTTACCGAGGGCAACAGCACCCGGCCGAAGGCATTGTCAAAATCCTTGGACCTCATGGCCGAGGGTGGACCAGCAGGGACGCCGCCGCAGTTCGTCACCAGGATGTCGATAGATCCGAAATGTTGTGCTGTTTCTGCAACCCAGGCCGCTGTGTCGCCGCAGTCGGTAACGTCGGTCGGGCGTGCCAGCACGTCGGCGCCTGTGCCGAGCAACCGATCGCATGCTCTTGACAATCGCGCCGGATCTCGCCCGCAGATGGAAAGCCGACACCCTTCTTTGGCTAGCTCTTCGGCTGTTGCGAAACCTAAACCACTGGAGGCGGCCGCTACCATCGCGACCTTGCCGTCAAGCCCTAAATCCATTGCTTGTCCTCTTGGGCACCACTGCAAATGTTCCAGCATAAGGCGTGCCAAGCCAAAAGCTCGACGAAACAATAAGATAGCGCGTCTGATCAGGCCCCGCTGATGTCGGCTTCCGGACGTTTGTGTCATCATCATGCAATTTCGGGCTGCTGCGAGGTCCTCCTTCCAGCCGAAGAGGTGCCGATCCGCATCACGTTCTCAGCCTGCATTCTGTTCTGCGGCAGGTGGCAGAAGCGATGCCGGCAACACAGGCCGGCCACGGGAGACAACGGAAGGGCAGTTGCCGGCAACAGTGATCTGGTCCCGCAAGTAGCACTCGCGTGGGGAAACGCTCCGGTCGAAACACCTCGTCTCAAGCCGAAAGGAGACAAAGCGTGGGTATGAGCGTGAGTTGAAGCTGAAAGGAGCCGAATTGACCAGCAGCCTTGAGGCGTTGGCGACACTACGGGCCGAGCACCAGAGCAGATCATGTTCCATCGACAGGTGCCATTGCGAACCGGCTACTTAGCCGACGGAAGCTAGATTGCGGCGTTCCGGCCAAACAGCCGTCAACTAAGATGAGGTGAAGTCAGTCTGTTGAGCCGTGAACCAACGCCAGGTCGGGCTCGGACTCCTGCCGCGACGCGGCAAGCCCGGTCCGACGTCCGAACGCGCCGAGAAGTTCGCTCATACATTGGACGGAGCAATGAAGCCGGGGTGGACAGATGTCGCGTAATCTATTTCCAGGCGACGCGGGTCTCTTCAGTCCTGAACCTGGAACAGTTCAAGCTCGAGGTCGCCCGGGTTCTTGGCCCGTCACCCGCCCTGGCGTCGCTCGACAGCTGGGAGGGTATTTTCGGCCAGGAGTCACAGCCGTATGAGCGCCGTCCTGAACCTAGATGGGCTCATGTTCCGATCGCACTCAGGAGTTGATATTAAAGTGCAACTGGTGTCTTCGCTGTCTGCTGCCGCGTTTGTACACGATCTTCGATATCTTCAATGTCCAGAGCCTGTGCGGCTTTCAGAAGAGTGGTTTGGCTCATCGTCGTATTTTGTAGGCTCTTTGACGTAATTACTACACGGATTGTCAGCCAAACTCTCGTTTGAATCCGATCCAGACAGCTGAAAACGATAGAAAGACGTCTTTTTCGCCTGCCTCCGCCAAATGGCATGAGTTTTGATGCTTCGTTTCCCAGCGCCGGCAAGTGCCGAATGGGCGTGCTGTGCCGATGACGATGACGGCAACAAAAGGACCTTGGATGAGCAGTGCGGACCCCAAAACAGCGGCAGAGCAGGCCGCACGAGAGCGCATCAAGACGTCTCATGCCCTCAACGGCGATACCGTCCGCTTGGCTCAGCTATACCGCGGATGGGCCGATACGTTCGATCAGGATCAGATCCGGGTCGGATACTGCGGTCCTGTGATCGTAGCGGAGCTGGCAGGAGCCGTGCAGAAAGCTTATTTGGATGGGCCACGAAATGCCGTCCGGGTCCTAGACGCTGGCTGCGGAACAGGACTTGTCGGGATGGAACTGCAACGCCTCGGCTTTGGGTTGATCGACGGGTTTGATCTTTCCGAGGACATGGCTGAAAAGGCCCGGCAAACCGGCGTGTACCGTCATGTCCGGGGTGATATCGACCTCAACGGACTGATCTCCGATTACTCAAGTGCCACCTATGATCTAACCGTCTGCTGCGGTGTCTTCACGCTCGGGCATGTTCGACCTGACGGATTGCGCGAACTGGCTCGCATCACCCGCCCTAACGGCTTCATAATTGCGAGCACCCGCAAGAGCTACGCGGACGTAACGTCCTTTGAAAGTGAGGTGCGACGGCTGCAAGGTGAAGGTGTCGTCAAGCTGGTACAATGTCTAAGGAATGGCCGGTATCTCGAGGAAGAGGACGGGCACTACTGGATTCTGCAGATGCCTGCATCCCACTCCGGAGCGGAGCGAGCGTGAGGTCGTTGATACACGGTTCAACGGCAAATTCTCATCCCTATGCGAAGACTGGTCTCGTCGGCGTAGCTTATCCGCGTTTGCATGGTGCCGGGCTTCTGGCCGATGCGCCGACCAAGCCAGGTTCTGCTGCAGACTTGATGCGGCATCACGTCGACCGCGGACAATTGGCAAGGAAACTGCCGAAGGAGCATCCGAGGCGTACGCGAGCCAATCCTTTGCAGGTCAGCGATATGAAAACTGAAACAGTCTGGCTTCCTTTGCGTTCGGCACTTGTCGAGAAAAACAGAGCGAGGTCGACCGATTGGAGACGGCGGGTGGGTTCACCGCCAAAAGTTAGCAGCGTGGTGCGCGCTCTTGGAGTGGGTGAAGCCTGATCATGGATGCGAAAGGCGCTGACCGGCTAGAGGCTTTCCGCAGGATGCTCAGCATTCGGCTATTCGAAGAAGAGGGAACCCGTCAGTTCGATAGCGGCAACGTCCCTGGTTGGTTTCACTCCAGCGCGGGTCAGGAAGCCACTATCGTAGGGGCATGTCTCGCACTGCGAGATGATGACGCCATGACTGGAACCCATCGTTCGCACGGGCATCCGATAGGGAAGGGCGCGCGTCTCGACGCCCTAATGGCCGAGCTGATGGGCAAGGTGAGCGGCATCTGCAAGGGGCGCGGCGGTTCGATGCACTTGGCGGACCAGTCGGTGGGCATCATTAGCGAGTCAGGTATCGTTGGAGGCGGTATCCCCCTTGCCACAGGCTGCGCCTTCAGTGCCAAGTTGCGGGGCTCCGATCAGGTCAGCCTTTGCTTCTTTGGCGATGGAGCGGTGAACCAAGGCACATTCCATGAGAGCCTGAACATGGCGTCCCTATGGAAGCTCCCCGTCATCTATCTTTGCGAGAACAATGGTTATGCAATGATCACCTCGGTGGCCGAAAGTCACGGCCAGCCCGACATCGCAATACGCGCGACGGGCTACGGCATGCCTGGGGCGACTGTGGACGGACAGGATGTGCGCGCGGTGTTCGAAGCTGCGGCACAGGCGGTCACGCGAGCCCGCGCAGGAGGCGGGCCAACGCTCATAGTAGCGAACACCTATCGGTTCGATGAGCACAACGTCGGCTTGATCACACCTGGCCCGCCCTATCGATCGGCCGACGAGGTGGAGGCGTTCATACGCGATCGAGATCCGATCCGGCTATATCGAGCTGTGCTGCTCGGCGAGGGGGCGAGTGAGAGAAGTCTGAGTGCAATGGAGGAGGAAGTCCGGGAGGCGGTCAAGCAGGCGGTGGAGTTTGGTCTGCAAAGCCCTATGCCGCATCCCAAGACCTTACCTCATTTCATCTTCAGCTCGCCCCCAAGCAATGACGGCGTTTCAGACACTCACAAGGGGATTTGTTCCAATGGAGCCTGACGTCCGAAGCGATGCCGCCATGGCCCATACTCATGTGCGCATGTCTTATCTCGATGCACTCGTGCAAGCTCAGCTGGAGGAAATGGATCGTGATCAGCGCGTCGTCCTGCTGGGAGAGGATGTTGCTGCCCACGGTGTTACCAGGCTCATCGAGCGCTTCGGCAAAAGTCGGATTTGGAGCACTCCAATCTCAGAAGGCAGCTTCACCGGTCTAGGGATTGGGGCTGCCATCAACGGACTGCGGCCGATAGTAGACCTCGCGGGCGCCAGCTTCGTTTACCTCGCCTCGGATCAGATCATCAACCAGGCATCGAAATTGCAGTATATGACCGGAGGCCAGATCGACATTCCAATCGTATTTCGTTGCTGCATGTACTGCTTGGGTTCCGAAGCTGCGCAGCACGCCGATCGGCCCTATCCGCTCTTCATGAACGTGCCGGGCCTCAAGATCATTAGTCCCACTAGCGCTGCCGATATTAAAGGTCTGATGAAATCAGCCATTCGCGACGGCGATCCGGTGCTCGTCTTCGAAGACACTCGCCTGTGGCCGGTGGTCGGGGATGTGCCTGTTGATCCGAACCATCTGATCCCGATTGGCCAGGCGGACGTGAAGCGGGAGGGACGGGACGTGACGGTTGTCGCGATCGCAGGCGCCATTCTGCCCACAATGGAAGCTGTCGACGCGCTCGGCAAGGAAAGCATTTCGGTCGAAGTGATTGATCCACGTACCTTGAAGCCGCTTGACGATCGCACCATCATGACTTCAGTCGCAAAGACTGGACGACTTGTGATCGTCGAGAATGCGCACCGCGTCTGCAACGTCGGCAGTGAGATCGCCGCGGTAATAGCGGAGCAAGCTTTCCATTTTTTGAAGCGGCCCATCCTACGCCTGAGCGCTCCAGACATTCACGTTCCCTTCAGCCCGAGCCTTGAGAAGGACTTCTATCCTACGAAGGATCACATCGTTGCTGCAGTGCGCAGACTCATCTGAGCGTCCAAGAAAGGTCGGATAGCATCCTCGGCGCGATGTTTATCGAGAAGTGTTGAATCCAACGAGACAGGCAGAAAGGCACGAATTGTGCGCCTTTACGTCTCCGGGGGAGGCTGCAATGAAAGCCGAGGGTTGTTCCCATAAGTTCGAACTGAATGGCAGAACGGCACTTGTAACCGGCGCTGGGCGTGGCATCGGTCTGCAGATCGCTCGCACGCTGCAACAAGCCGGCGCAGCGATAATCCTTACTGGCACCAACGAGGCCCGTCTGATCGAGGCTGCAGAACGGTTCCCCGTGAAGCCGCAGGTTCACCGGCTCGACGTCAGGGATTCGCAGGCGGTGGACAGGCTTGCCGCCAGCATCGCTCCTTGCCCCGATATCCTCGTCAACAATGCCGGGGTATCTCGCGCAGCGCCGACGCATCAGACCACTGATGAGGACTGGCGAGCGGTGCTCTCCGTGAATTTGGATGGGGTCTTTTATTGCAGCCGCGCGTTCGGATCCCTGATGGCACAGCGCGGGTCAGGCACTGTTGTCAACATCAGTTCGATGTGCGCAGCGATCGTTACCCGACAGGAACACGTCGTCACGGCCTACAATGCAAGCAAGGCGGGGGTGAACATGCTTACCAAGACGCTGGCATGTGAGTGGGCAGGATCAGGTGTCCGAGTGAACGCGGTTGCTCCTGGGTTCGTGCAGTCTGAGGTGCTCGATCATTATCCAAAGAAAGTGGTCAATGCGTGGTGCGATCGGACTCCCCTGCGCCGCTTGGGCCAGCCGCACGAGGTGGCATCTGCGGTTCAGTTTCTGGCTAGCGATGCCTCAAGTTACATTACGGGAGCGGTTCTGGTGGTGGATGGTGGCTATACCTGTTGGTAGCGCCGCCGGCGCTAGTCGAGACATTGTCTGCCAAACCCCAGCATGAGCGCTTTCAAGGTGGCTGCTCTGGGACTTGACGATCGTTTTGGCGAAGCCCGGCGAGTTTGCTGAAGCGGCGCGCGGCTCCGACCGTCGGTGTCGCATCCTGAAACGAGAAAATCTTAGATATGCACCTGAACTGGCCACGACACCTGGAGCGAACGCAGGGCGATGGAGACGGGGAGCTTGGAGCCCGGTCGATGCCGCAGGAGCCGCTTACGGACGAAAATGGCAGCGAATGCCAAGGACAAGCTGTCCGCGAATTGATATGCGGGCTACGGCGCCGAGCCGCTCAATGATCGTCCAACAACGCTAGTGCCGCTCACCATCTTTGCCAAGCCGTGAATGTATCGGGCCTCTCTGAGGGCGCGCCGCTGGCCGATGCCCGAACGGTTGAAGCGTAAAGACAAGAACTCACGATAAGGCAACATTATCATTCGCCGACAGGCTGTGCGTTTTGCGCCGAAAATCATCGCCAAAAGCGCACGGCCGCTTTACCCTCCGAACACATGATTCGCCTTTATCCCGCGACGCAACAGCTCCTGGCGGTGGTGCCAAGACTGCGCGCCAAGGGCGCTGGCGACGTGATTTTTTGCTGCTCAATGAAGATGTCGTCGCCGGATCGCTGATGACGGAAAACCTGTCGCGCTTCGCGGCGCGGCGGCTGTTCGAGCGGCTGCAGCAGCTCGGGGCCGTGCGCGAGCTGTCAGGCCGCACCAGCTTCCGGCTGTTTGGGCTCTAACGATGAGCGAGGCGGCCCGATCCGAACGCCCGCGAGGCAAGGGTGATGTCCAGCGAATGCTGGTCGACACCGAGCTCGAGCATCTGCCGGCGGAACTGCGCTGGCGCGAGTGGATGGGCCGCGTCGAAGCGATGATCTTTGCCGCCAGCGAGCCTGTGCCGCGCGAGGTGCTGGCGCGGGTGGTGGGAAAAAACTGCAATCTCGAACTGGTCATCGATGACATTCGCGCCGAGCTCGCCGGCCGCCCCTACGAACTGGTCTCGGTTGCCGGCGGCTGGCAGCACCGCACCAAGTGGTTTTTGGCGACGCTATCCACGCCGCATTCGGGACAGCCGCGGGGCAGGGGACGAAAGAACTGTCGCAGTCGGAGGCGCTCGTGCTGATGTGCATCGCCTACTTCCAGCCGATCACGCGTGGCGAACTGTCTTCCTTCTTCGGCAAGGAAGTGTCGCGGGATCTGATCGGCATTTTGCGCGCGCAGGAGCTCATTGCCTCGGGGCCGCGCAGCCCGCAGCCGGGCGCGCCCTACACTTATGTGACGACGAAAAATTTCCTGTCGCAGTTCGGGCTCGACACGCTGCGCCATCTGCCGGATTTCGAGGCGCTCGAGGACGCTGGGCTGCTGTCGAAGGAGAAGTTGCTGGCAGGAGACATTCCAACCGGGCTGGCGAGCGCGGAAGGCGACGAAGGAGAGGAAATGGACGCCGCTGTCGTTGAGGACCAATTGTCTTGAGCCGGTCGGTTCGGTTCGGCGTCGATGTTCGCCAAGCGGCGGCACAAGGGGGCGCTCAAATCTTATCCGCGTTGCGGCCGCTGTCGCGCATGATGGATCGCCATTTCGGCGGCGCCTGGGTAATCGCAGTTCGAAAATTGTCTGTAACCGAGAAACCGGCGATTTGGTAGGCCGGTTCTATCTATCAATATTTGTGAACACTGACTCTTATGCGATTCGCGCAGGAGGGGAGGGCTGGGGATGGCTGACGACACGCAACGAAGGACGTTCAAGTTTCTTCGCAACGGTAACGCAGATCCGGAGATGTTCGACTGGGCGAAGGGAGCTGATACCGCTCGGCAGGCAATCTCCGAATCGATGAGCGCTAGGAATATCGCGTTCCTGTTAGGCGCGGGCTGCTCCTCGCTGATCAAGGCGGGCGCCGAGGTCGGCATTTCGACGATGGCACCCCTTGCTAAGGAATTCTGCAGCGAAACGTTGGCGGCGCGAGCGGCGGGCTCCTACGGTGACACTGTGGCGGATGCCGGTGGAAACGCCGATGAAGTTCAAGCGGCGCGGGAAGAAGACGAAGCTGAAGAGGTCTGGGCCGACGATGGCGAAGGCGCAGATCCCCTTGGCACACCGTCGGAACCAGAGCCCGAGCCCGCACCATGGAGGCTGATCAAGACCGAGCTCGAATATCTCGACGCGCTTGGGATCGACCTGGAGCAAGGCTACAACCGCAACCTCGAACGCCTTATGGAGGTGCTGTTCGCCCAGCGCTTCGTCCTACGCCAGAGCGGTACCGCAGCTCACTGGCCCGCCAGGGATCTGGTCGACGGCATCATCCAGAAAGTCCAGACTTTCCTCTGGGCGCGCGTCACCGAGGGCGCGTTCGCCAAAGGCGACACCGCCGTTCGCGACCTCTACGAGCGCTTCTACAAGAAGTTGGTCTTGCGCGACCGGTCGCTTCCGCGGCCTTGGGTCTTCACAACTAACTACGACCATTTTAACGAGATGGCGATGGATCGGCTCGGCATCCCTTATGCCAACGGTTTCTCTGGGGTAGTCGAACGGCGGTTCAACCCGGCAACTTTCCGGTACGCTTTGGCGGAGCAGCTCGACGTCGCCAGCCGCAAATGGACCGCCGTCGATGCCTTCGTCTACCTGTGCAAGCTGCATGGTTCTGTGACTTGGACCGAAGACGATCACGGCCTGTTTCCGATCAGGGAAACCTGGCCGCCGATCGACGCTAAGCGGATGATGATCTATCCGACGCCGGCGAAGCAGAATTCGTCATTGGGGTCACCGTACGCAGACCTGTTCCGTGAGTTTCAGTCGCGGATCGTCCGTGAGCAGAGCGTCCTTATTACCGCTGGCTACGCATTTGGCGACGAGCACCTGAACAACATCATCTATCAGGCCCTCACAATCCCGACGTTCCGATTGGTGATTTTCGCCGACCCAGACATGGAGGGTGAGATCGCTAAGCTACGCGCGCTACGCGATCCGCGTATCTGGATCATTGGCGGAGACGGGCCTGAGGAGGGAACCAGGGCGCATTACTTCGACATGGTCGTCGAACACTTCCTGCCGCAACGGGCTAGTGACCGCATCGACGAAGCGGTCCGTAAAGTGCTTTCCAATTTGGCTCCGGCGAAAAAGGATGATGAGGAATGAGCCACGACGACCGTAGGCGCGCGATCGGTAAAGTTGTCTCAATAGCTGCTGACCGATTTGTCGTCGAAATGCACGCTGGCACGGACAACTTCACCATGGTCGGCTTCGACGACGTGCATTACGTCGCTCGGCTCGGCTCCTTCCTGATGATCCCAGCGCTGTCTGAATACATCGTCGTCGAGGTCGTGGGTCTTCGAGAGCGCGACGCGAGCTCGCCCTCAGACCGGGGTGACTTCGATCGTGCCGGCTCGTCCAAATATCTCGACGTCGTCCCGGTCGGTATGCTGCCGACGAGGGGCGGCGGGTTCCGCTTCGGCGTTTCGGTGTTTCCCTCTCTTTACGCGGACGCCCTCTACGCTCTCGAAGGCGAACTTGACCAGATCTTCGAAACCCAGGCCGCGATCGAAACATCGGTTGGTGTGGGCGGAGATCCAAACGAGCCCGACGGCGCCACCCGCTATAGGGTGTTGCCAATCGGCAGATCGGTGGTTTTCGAGAGCTATGACGTAAAGGTGCGCCTTGACGAGTTCTTCGGCGCGCACGTGGCCGTGCTCGGCAACACCGGCAGCGGCAAGTCCTGCACCGTCGCGGCCGTGCTTCAGTCTTTGTTCGCGAAAGCCGACGAGCATCATGCGCGCGGCGCCACCTTCATCGTGTTCGATGTCAACGGCGAATACCATTCGGCGCTGAAAAACTTGGCGAAAAAGGGTGCCATCGGTGTCGATCGCCTGGTATTGGATGGAACCGCGGGTGGGTTTCGTTTGCCGCACTGGTTCCTGGATCTGTCTGAATGGGAGCTGCTTCTTCAGGCAAGCGAGCGCACCCAAGTTCCTATCCTCCGCATGGCTCTAGGCCTTTCGACGCTCTTCTCGGGAGAGGGGGCTGCGGAGCTCGCCAGCGTCCGCAACCATATTCTGGCCAAGTGCATCACCCAGATACTGCGGGACGACTCCTCAAGTCCCTCCAAGCACGACCGCATCGTCGGCATACTGCAGCGCTTCAACACCAATGAGATCAACGCTGCTATCATCCGCCCCTATATCCAGATCAACTTCGGTCAGCTTGCGGATCCAGAAGGCCTGGACGACTATCTAACCGGCGAGAACGGCTTCGAGCTAGATGATCTCAAAATGCCCGACTACCGCCACCTACCGTTCGATTTTTCGGCGCTCGGGCAAGCCATCGACCTAGCGATCCTTTACGCCGAAGCTCATGGGAACCGACAAATCCGCGACTACTGCTCGCAGATGGTAACCCGCTTCCAGGCGCTGGAAGACCGCCAAGAGTACGAATTCCTTCGGCATGAGGCCGGTGACCTAGCCGAGAGCGGCGATGAGTTCGACTTTCTCGCCACGCTCGTCGGATTGGCCGTCTCCGGTGAGCGACACACTAAGGTCAAGCAGATCATCATCATAGACATGAATGACGTCGAGGACGAGCTAGTCGAGCTCGTCAGCTCTGTCATCGCCCGCATGCTGTTCCGGCTGCTGCGCCGCGCCGACCCGCGCAACCGCTTCCCCATTCACCTTCTGCTGGAGGAGGCGCATCGATATATCTCGGCGACGCCATCGCGGTATGCGGTCGATGCGACCAAGATCTTCGAACGGATCGCCAAGGAGGGCCGCAAATACGGCATGTTCGTCATGCTAGCCTCTCAGCGCCCGAGCGAGCTGTCTAAGACCGTGCTCAGCCAGTGCTCGAACTTCTTGGTTCACCGTATCCAAAACCCGGACGACCTTTCGCAAATACGGCAGATGACTCCATTCATTTCCGACGCGGTGTTGAAACGGCTGCCATCGCTGCCGAGACAGCATGCCTTGGTGTTCGGAACTTCGGTCAACCTTCCGACCACATTCAAGGTGCGCGAGGCGGTCCCGCGCCCCAAGAGTGACGACACCAAGGTCGTCGATCTTTGGTTCCATGAAGAGGGACGAGCTGTCGAGATCCGACTTGCCCAAAGGGATGGAAACGCGGCTGAGAATGGCGCTGAGGCTGACGCGGACGACTTTGCTCGATGACATCGTCTGACCAGCTATAGGTGCCCCCCGTGCTCGAGGCGGCGCGGGCGCACGAGATGGTCATTCACGCCGGGTCGATCAATCGCGACTATGTGCACATACACGACAACAAAGCAGGCAGTGCTCGATGCCTTCGGGGTGAGAACGCTGCCGGAGGTCGGGGAGCGCGATGGACAGGTTCGCGAGCGAGACGGCCTGCAGCCTGCCGTGGCCGAGCTTGAAGCGCGACTCACGAGCGCCCTCGACGACTTCATCCACGCGCGGTCGCTGCTGGAAGGCCTCGATCTCGACGGACTCGCAATCGAAAAGGCGGAAATCGAACGACGCCTCGCCGACCTTGCGAAGTCGGTCACCTGTCTGCACATTGAGGATTCGTTGCTTGCCCACGGGTCACTGCGCCGTCCGCGCTGTTTCGATCGGCTCTCAATGGTATTTCTGTCCCTGTTGTCGGAGGCGATCTTCGCCCCCTCGAGCACACCGACGACCGTCCGGTTTATGGTGCCGTCCTCGATAGAACCTGAATGGTAGAAGACTCGGGGGCCTTTTTTCCGTCGAAAGTGGCGTGAATGATCTGCTCGGCATCGCAGACGACCGCCAGGTTGGGATTGTGTGTCAGCATAATGATCTGCCGCGACTGTCAAAATTGCACGCCGAAACACGCTGACCCTCAACTCTTCCTGAGGTGGCAAGCAAGTCTGCCTCGAAACGAGGCCGGTGGAGCAGAATGGCAAACCGACGTCGCCAAGTTGACCGGAACGGATAGGCGGAGGACCTATGAGGTTATACCCCGCCTTCCGCAACGGCTACATTCGGTGGCTGGACGCGGCCGGCTTTTGAGCTTGCCCGGACGCTGGTTGCCAACAACTGGCGTGTTTCACGTTCGGTGAGCAACGACTTTCAGCTTCGGATCGAGCGATTAGCAGCCACGGTCTACTGAACATTCCCATCGCAGATTAACCCTCGCTGCGCGTTCCTGGAGCAATTCCCGCAGAAGTGCAGCGGGCCCTGCGTCCGTAAGTGGGAACAATCCGCGAGCCGGATAAAAAAGTGGATTGCTCCAACTTCGGCTTCTGGCGAATGCGGCCAATTTCTAGAGCAACACGTCCTGTTTCGACTTTCTGGCGGATTTCTTAGCAGCCGAATGAGTCAATTCCCGCACCTGCGCTTGGTTCGGCACCACGTTCATCTTGCGCTTGATAGTCGGAATTTGATGGCCCAGCAGCACAAATTGCGGAATGTCCAGCGGTAGCACTTCGGCGATCCGATCGGGATCGCTGCGTACAATCTCGCGCAGCTCCATCAAAAGCCTGCCGAGGACATTGCGGCCCGCTAGCAGATCGTCCTCGGCTGCCTTTGCGCCCCAATAATCGTCCTTCCGCGAATCCTCCACGATAGGTCTGTCGCCGGTTGCCATAAGAAGTGCCGAGAAGGTCTCCCAGTTTTGGGCCAGCTTCACGCGCAGACACCAGCGCATGACTGGAACCCGTACATCCTCCCAATCCGGCCGGGTGTCCTTGCGATATGGCTTGGATTTCATCTTCGCCGTCATCGGGCTAGTCTCGACAATGACCATCCGCTGGACGTCGGGCATGTGTGGGAACCGACAGGCTTGGTAGAGGGCCTCAGAGGTACGTATCAGATGACCCAGCATCGCGATCGGAAACCCTGGCGCCATGTTGGACAAGCCGCCAAAATCCTCAGTCGTCTTGCGAAAGCTGACGACTTGATCGCGCTGATAGCTTCGAAATTCGGCGTGAGCCATGAGCTTAGTTCGTTTTCCTCGAGAACAAGGGATACCATGGATTTCCGGCCCATAACACCAGCGGGGCGTTATTGGGGCAGTTGCGATAGGTGACTATCATTGAACCGAAGCCGGTCGTGCCCATCATGCTGTTTCCCAGGGGGCGCATATAGGTGTTAAGGTTGGGGCATTGTGCGCGCACGGCAACGCCGGACACCAAGAATTGCTGTTCAAGCAGCGCCCGGCCTTTCTCACAGGAGAAGAATCCCAGGCCTCCGACCTGCCCTGGCGTTCGAAGAACCGGTTGCAGGCTAAGGCCTTGTACATAGGCTGCTGTTGCTGGATCGGCAGGGATCACCGTGGGTCGCAGCACGTCGGAGTTAGTCATGTAAGCTTTGCGATCCTCGACCTCAAATACGCGCCACCACGTCACTTTGATGGTTTTACCCGATTCCTTGGCCGCCTCGGCAATGTCTTTGGCGGTTCTCCATTGGCCCAGTGAGTGGAAGGCCATTGTCACTATTGCAAGATTGCCCGTCTGAGGGGCGGCCTCCTTGATCCATTTTACGACATCGTGCTTGATCCGCCCGCCAGAAAATAAAACGTCATCGATGTAAAAAAATGTATCAGGCGCGTTGGCGCCGCAGTCGGCAATCTTCAAGCCGAAAGTATTCTGCAGCGCTTGCTCAAATATTCCCAACATATCCTTCTGGCTGTTTCCTGCCGTCTGAATCCGCAATATTTTGACGGATTTCCAAAATTTTTTGGGATCGTTGCCCGTAATTTTCTGATTGCTAACTATCGCTGAGAGAAAATCGGCGACATTTTTTCGGGTGAAATAAGTCTTGCCAAAGACATGGGCGAGTTCTGCCAGAATAGGCTCCTGGGTCGCGCCAGGAAACTGCTTGACCCACTTATCCACATGGGCTTCGCTCATCGGAGCAATCTCGCCCTCGCGATAGTCAGTCACTTGTTCAACCACATTCTCAAGCAGTTCTTTTCTTGTCGCCATGTCCCCACCCTCCGCGCCCGTCAGCATCCTGAGCCCAATTCGCGACAGGCATAGCAACGTCAGCCTATCTTTGTTGTCAACCGCAAGATTTGATTCCGCGACCAATCCCCAATATTTTCATGTGTGAATGTGGCAGCCAGGCTGTGAGTGAGACTGGATATGCAAATTACGGCTATCCCGGACCACCCTGCTCCGGCCAAGAGTCTGCTTGACGAACTTAGCATGCTTGCGATAATTAGCGCCATGGACAAAGGCAAAAATGATCTGGGTCCCTATCTTGCAAGGGTTCGCAAGGGCCTTGGACTGAGTCTGCGCACGGTCGAGGCGGAAACCGATGTGTCAAACGCCTATCTCAGCCAGCTGGAGACGGGCAAGATCAGGACGCCTTCCCCCACCGTCCTGCATACCTTGGCGCTGCGGTACGAGGTTTCCTACGAGCGCCTCATGGCCCTGGCTGGCTACCCGGTGCCGCATAGCTCTGTCGATGATCCGCCCGCCCGATCGCTGGACCTGGCCGCCCGACTTGGTGACGTTTCGCCGGAGGAAGAGGAGGCGCTCGTCGACTTTCTCAGTCTGATCCGAAAGCGTGAACGGGGCCGCTCATGAGATGGTCGTACTCATCCGCCCGGATGTATCGCCAGTGTCAGCGCAAGTGGTTCTACGCCAACGTCATGGCGTCGACCGGGCGTGTCAAGGACGAAGCCCGGTTGCGCGCGCGGCGCTTGAAGAGCCTGTCGACCCTATCGGCATGGCGGGGCCAGATCGTCGATACTGTTATATCGGAGCGAATTGTGCCGGAATTGGATTTTGACGAGCGATTGACTCTGCGCCAAGCGAAGGAGCATGCAAGGCAATTGTTCGATAAGCAGCGTCAATTCGCGGAAACGCACCGAAAGGAAGACCTGACACTGGTCAAATCGCATCATGGCGATGCCTTTCTTTTGCTGTTTGAACACGCTTATGGTCGTGACGTTGCCGTGGCGGACTACGACGCGGCATGGGACGACATCGTTACGGCGCTGACAAATCTCTATCACCTCGATGACTTCCGAGCCGGCGTCGCCGCCGGCTGGAGTTTCCATGCGCAACCTCGGCTTCACTTCAACATCCTTGGCAATCTTGAGGGGAGCGCCTTTCCCGATCTGATTGTCTATACCGGTGGCGCGCCGATCCAGATTATCGACTGGAAAGTGCATGCAGATGGGGCCAACGATGCCCGCGATCAACTTGCAAGTTATGCCATTGCGCTCAGTCGGATGGACAAGCCTAACCGCGAGTTCCCGGATAAATGGCAGGCGCCTCCCCACGAAATAGTCCTCAAGGAGGTCCAGCTCCTCTTGGGCGATGTGCGGGAACATGTTCTGACCGCAGCTGATCTCGAGGACGCCGAGCTATTCATGATGGAAACGGCCTTTGCCATGTCCGAGGCGCCAGGCGGCGGAAAATATGAAGATTCCGATATCGACGAATTCGATGTCGCGACGAATGCCGAAACCTGTACCACATGCGCATTCCGAATAATTTGTTGGGAAGACGCCCGTCATGCATGAACCGGACATGCTTGAAACGAACCTTTATCGGCTCGGCGGTCTGGAAACCGTCGTTGCCCGCTACAGGCTCTTTGAAATCATGGGCAATGATGTCCCCGGATCCCTGTACTATGCCGGCGTGACCAGGTTGCAGCGAACGCTCACGCGCCAATACCAGCGGCCATTTGCCATCTTGCAACGTGGCGACACCATGAATCTGGCGGTGCCCGAAGACGTCGCCGACAATATCGCTTTGCATCACAACCTTGTCCGGTGGGTTGCGTCACTAGAGCCGGTTGGCGATACCGTCGAAATCGATTGCTCGGCCGATGGCGATGCGCTCGACCCGATTCGGCTTCGGTTTTTGAATTTCATTGTTCAAACCCCGCTCTACAAAAACAATGGGCTGTGGCGACCTCGGTCGGGCGACGCGTTCTATCACCGAGATCCCGCGTCCAGTCGCGACGGAGTGGAGATCTTCGAAGGTGTTTCCTTGCGGGTCGTTCCTTACCCGCGCGGTGGTTTCGGCATTCTGCTGGAAGCGAAGACCAAACTAATCTCCGCTCGTCCCATAGGCGCCGGTGCCGACCAAAACACCATCCGCGGCATGAAGGGCTCATCCTGCCTTTATCGCATGGGGGATCAATGGTTCGAAATAAAAATAAGTGGCGCCGGAAGGTCAGTCAGCGATCCTATCCTCTTTGAGAACGGCAAGGCAATTTCGCTCAAGGAGTACCTCCACAAGAATGCCCAACGTCCGATCCCCAAAATTCTGGTAGACCTCAAGGGCGATGGCGCGGTCGTGAATTATCGCGGATCTGAAACAGCGCAGGTCAAAGCCGCCCCCGCCGAGCTCTGTTTTCCTGTCCTCGACACGCATTCCAAGCGAGGCGCTTACCTTCAAAGGCAGACCATTCAATCGCCGGGCGCACGTCGATCCAAGGTATTCCAATTTAAAAGAAGCTTTCTGGATAATATAATATTCGGCAATGCGCGTATCACGGTTGCCGATCATGCGGCAGAGCTTACGGCGCGCCCCTTTGCTTTGCCCGATATTCTTTTCGGCGGCGGGCGCCGGCTATACGGTACCAACCCCAACGGGGGCCGGGTCGACGTTCGCGATTACGCAAAGAGCCGCCGCCGGCTTCTGGAACAGAAAGGCGCTGGCTTCTACGAAGCCTCCCCGCTCGAACCACAGGTCCTTATTATGCCCCAAA
Source organism: Mesorhizobium atlanticum (assembly GCF_003289965.1). GTDB lineage: Bacteria > Pseudomonadota > Alphaproteobacteria > Rhizobiales > Rhizobiaceae > Mesorhizobium > Mesorhizobium atlanticum. Next base: position 190,212 of record NZ_QMBQ01000009.1, on the reverse strand, counting down.
GCGTGATGAATGCATGGGGGCCGGCCTTCGTCGAGGACCTGCAGGACGAGGTCGCCAGACTGTATCCAGGCGGAGGCTACCGCCCAAAGGTCTTGTCGTTTAACGACCTCAGTGCACCGGTCAACTCTGCCAACCAGGCCAAGGCAATCCTCGAGCTCGCGCAGACAGGTAAACTGACACCAGGCGACTGCGCCATCATGCTCCATGCCAGTAATGGGCGGGCGCGGATGCAGGACAAGCTTCCGGCACTGTTGATGAACAAGCTTCGCACCGATTACGGCATCAACGCCGCCGTCTTTCACGCAACGACGCCCGACATGGCTTATCAACGGGTGGGCAGTGGAGCGGACGCAAAGTATGTGCGCAAGCCGGACCCCGCCGGACGGTTCGCGGGGTATCTGACCGGCGCCGCCCTCAACAAGATTCTTATTCCCAACGCGAAATGGCCGTTCGTCCTCGCGGCGGGGCTTGCGGCGGACGTGGTGATTGGCATCGACGTCAAACACCAGACTGCAGGCATCGTTCTTGTTGCTGATGGCGGTCGCATTATTCGCCACAAGCTAAAGACGTCCAGCAAGCACGAGAAACTCTCGGCGGGCATCGTTGAAAGCCTGCTGACCGACATGCTGCGCAGTGAGGCACAATATCTGCCCAGGCTGGCCAAAAGGATCGTCGTGCATCGGGACGGGCGCGTTTTCCCAAGCGAGATAGCGGGTCTGCAGTCAGCCTGCAGGGCGCTCGCCCAGGACGGCCATATCTGCGAAGATTTTGAACTGAGCGTGTTTGAAATCGGCAAAACGTCTCCGGCGCCGCTGCGACTTTTTAAGGTTCACAAGTGGCCGGCTCAAAAGCCCGACATCTTCAATCCCGGCATGGGAGAATGGATGGTGCTATCCGAAGGCGAAGGCCACGTCTGCACCACGGGTTGGCCGCTTCTACCTGGCGGGACTGCCCGACCATTGCACGTTACACGCGCCGCGGGAACGCTTTCCATGGAGGACGCCCTCCACGATATTTTTCGGCTGTCCTGCCTTACCTGGACGCGGCCAGAAAGTTGCTCGCGGTTGCCGGTATCCTTGAAGCTTTGCGACACCTTCCTCAAAGACGAAGGCGCGGAACACGATGAGGACGACATGCTCCATGAAAGCGATAGCGTTGAGTTGGAAACGGCATGAGTACGCTGTCGCTTATAAGCGGTGCGGAATCCCTCGCTGCATCCTTCCATCTCTTGATCGATGAAATCCTCATGTCGGCCGATGCGGCTGTTGCTGACAAAGCTGAAAAACTGGCCGGAATGCTTCGGGCCGCGGCGGCCGCTCGAGATGGCAATGCAAGTCATGAGGGTTTGTTGCTCGATAGCCTCCTTCGCGATGCTCAAGGGAATTCCCGTGCAGACCTTGGGCACCTTGCGGTGGCCGTTGCAAGCCATCCAATTCCTGACGACGCGTTGCACGCGCTTGCCGATATCGCCAGGCGTGTAAACTCTGAGCGCGCCGCGCTCTCGACGCGGGCCAGCTCTTGGTGATCGCCGCCGCGTATTTGCGCGGGGCTATCAGTCACGCGATCAAGCGTGCTAGGGATCTTATCGAGATTGCACATTCAGCAGGCGGGCTCGAACTCAGGGCTCTTCAGGGCAAATGCGTGGGAGAGTTGAACAATGCGGTTACCCTGCTGGCCCAGGCGCTCGAAAGCCTTGAGGCGTCGCCGCGCGACATAGGAGCGATATCGCGAACATATCAGGCAATTGCCAAGCATATTTCTGATGTCGAACGTCTCGGTGTCTTTGCCTTGAGCAACACATCCTCCGACGACGCCGATCTGAACCGGCTCTTGACTGCCATTTGCATGGAAATCCGCTACCCGCTCGTGACACCGTCGGTCAGCCACACATCGCAGGACTATTTCGAGATTTCCTCATCGTTCAACCTCCTGCGGGTGCCTCTGCTCGAAGGCCGCTACTTTCTGCAGCTTCCGGACCTCTATCATGAGCTCTGTCATCCCTTGGTCGCTTTAGAAGGCGTTACAAATCCTAGGCTAGATCCCCTGTCAGACGCCTTTCGAAAGATTAGGAACGAGCGGGGTGTTGCGTTGGACGGCGCCTCGGTGCGCGCAGAACGTCGGCGCGGCGGAGCCGACATGACGTTTCGGTATGCACTTTGGCGCAGATGCTGGATTGAAACGTGGTGTGAGGAGTTTCTATGCGATGCCTTCGGGGCATTTTGCGCGGGACCCGCCTATGGATGGACCAACTACCATCTCTGCTTTCGAAGGGGGAAGGGCATTTTCCAAGTTCCGCGCACCAGTCTTACATCGCATCCCGCTGACGACGCACGAATGTCGGTGATCCTTGCGGTTTTGCGACAAACCGGCTGTGAACAGGATGCCGAAGCGGTCGAGCGGGCTTGGCAGGATCTGGCGAGCGATCGGATTTCTGGAAAGACGGTCCTCTTTGACCTTTGCTATCCACCCGAGGTCTTGCAGGGCATAGCCAGCGCCGCTGTCACTGCGTTTCGGGAGTGTGGAATCATGGGGTTCAACATCCAGGACCCTCCCAAGATCTCAGGCGTGCTCCAGGACGCTTGGCATATGTTCTGGAGCCCGACGACACCATACGACGACTGGGAAAAAAACGCTCGGGCACGTCTTCTTCAGGAAATTCGCTAACGGACGAAGAAATCCCTCAACGGCCGACTAGCTTTACGTTCTTCGAAGGCTTTGTCTGCCAAGAGCCGCAATGTTTCTGTTGCACCACGCGACGCAAGGTCCAGTGATTTGATGGCTTCAACCTGGTTTTGCGCGGGTTCTTCGTCAATGCGCAAGAACCGATTTCGAAGGAGGCTGTCCATTTGAGACAATACCAGATGTTCTTGCGCTGCCATGATCGTTTGAACAAGCCCACGGCGTGCTATCCACGAAACGGACCCAGGCGCTCGGGATTTGTCATGCACCGCAGCGCCCTGCCGGCGGGATGCGGTGCCGATCGAAAGCTGATAGACCTCCTCCATCCGCGCGTGACCGAAGTTCAACGCGTCGATCAGTGCGATCATGTCTGGTGCGTTCGCCACCAGGCCGCCATCGATGTATTCGCTGGGGCCTATCTTCTTCGTCGGGAAAAATGTCGGCGCTGCCGCGCTTGCGAGGATGGCGTCCTCGATGCTTACGGAACTGGCGGATTTACCCGCGATGCCCTTGGAACGAAAGATGCTCGTTTCGCCTGTGGAGTAGTTGACGGCTGTTATTATGAGCGGTGGGCTAAAGTCGCTGAGTTGCGTTGTGGCAACAGGCTTGCCGAGCGTCTTGCGAATGGCCTCAAGGATTGAAATTGGCGAATAGGGTGCCGCGACCACGTGTTGTTTTATGCGAGTGGTGAAACTGCGCGCAAAGATCGACGGTCCGTAATCCTCGATTGTTGCAGCCAAGGTCGTGGCTGGAACGGATGCTGAAAGGCCGGCTGCAAGAAGCGCGCCGATGGAGGTGCCAGCGATGATACCAAAACGGCTGCTGCAGCGAGCCTTGAACGTCGACTCGCACGCGGCGAGAAACTCGGCGCCGAAGAGTCCCCGATAACCCCCACCGCTGAGCGCCAATATCTGAAAGCGTTTGGGAGCCGTTTGCGTCATTCTACCTGCGCGAAAACTTCTCGGGGTTTTCTACAGCGAGCCCCGGGATGCCTGCGTGCGCATCCTGATGGTAGTCGACGTAGACGAACGGGAAATCTCCCCTCCCAACTAACGCCGTGGCGATCTCAACTTTCGTCGCGCTTGGCACATCGTAAAGCCGACCGTCGGGGCTTCCATAGGTGATCTTCATATCGAGCAGATCGCCCCAGCGTACCGCAATTCGATGATCCATCGCGATTATCCGATCATCGCGAGCGAAATCTTCGAAGAACCTGTTCGCCTGGTCGATGAAATCCCTGATCAAGGGGACTGGATACGCGGCGGCTTCGGGCTTCGCCCGTGCCGCAGTCAGTGCCTGTTCAAGCTGCCATCGGATGGTCATTGGCGTCACGGCACTGATGCAAATGTCGTCTGCATAGATGCCGCGCGCGTCCGCAGCTTCCAGCCAAAGCTCGGCATCAAGGTTACGCCTCTTGATCACGTCAAAGACGCATTGGGAGCTCATCAAATAGCGCGACATGGGCGACGACTAAAATACCCGCCCACGCCCGCCGATCGCCTCCTCTTGAGACCGGGGTTCCAGACGCATCTTCACAAAGCTTGCATCGAGTGGCTTTAGCTGCGCCAGCAATGCACTAGCCGGCCTTCGCCGTGCAGTTTTGCGTTCTGTCCCCTCACGAACCGAGTCGATAAGCGAAAGTATGGTATCGGAAGATAAAACGAACGCTGCATGAGCCAGGTTGTCGACACGCCCGGCCCTTGCAATCACATAGGCCTGCCCGGACTCGAGCGCGCGTTTGCGAAGATGGTTCATACTCTTATTTGCACGCTCTTCAGGGACGACCTCCAATTCGATAGGTGGGCACACCTGTAACGCCTCCAGAAACTCTAGTTTTTGCCGGCTGTCCGGCATTTGCTCCACAAAACCCAGGAGTGTTTTGGCAAACTCACTCATTGGACCGTTCCTTTGTCGGCTCCACGGTTACGATCCGTATGTAGCGTCAGGGTCGCTCGAAAGCAAGGACAATCGAGCGAATTAGAGCGGCTAGATCTGTGATTGAACCGTTCTGACACCTTTCCGCTCGATACGGCTTAGAACCCAACCAGCTTGGTGTTCGCTATTTGTGCTCTGAAAGTCGCATAAAGGGCAGCCTGGTGTGATGTCCGGAATTATCTGGCATTTCATGGGGTTTACCATTCCGGAATTATGGGTCGCGGATGTTCGGACTATGCGATTGAAAACAAGAGGGTTTTCAGGCCGAGGATAGGGTTCCCGATCCGAATACCGGGTTTACCAATGGCCTTAATGACAGCTAATTCTGGACTGGCATTAAGTGATTGGATTTGCGTGGAATTTAGGCGCCCCTATTGGTCAACCCGCTTACGGTCGGCAACGAATTGGTCAACCCAAGACCCCAGGATTGGTAAACCGAAGCAGCAGCCCTATCGACCAAGGTTCAGCCCTGTACCTCCCCACAATCCGTCGAGACAGATGGCATCAGAATCTCAGCGTAGGCAACGTGCGCACGACAGCGGCGTCCTGACTTAATTCCGGACTGCGACAGATAATTCTGGACGCCACACCAGGTTTACCAATGCCCTCAATGACAGTTAATTCTGGACTGGCATTAAGTGGCTGGATTTGCATGGGATCCCTTGTTGGTAAACCCGCTTACGATCGGCAGCGGATTGGTCAACCCAAGACCCCCAGGATTGGTAAACCAAGGCCGCAGCCCTATCGGCCAAGGCCCAGCTCTCCCTTCCACTGTCATCCGTCACCCTTCCACACCCTCGCGAAACGAACTGCGACCAATGGCTGACATCCGCACGGCTTCATGAGGCTGCGTGAAGATCCAAGGTTTGGCTGTCACGCCAGGGACAACTCGAGCTGCTACCCGGTGGTTTCCGTTCCGCCGCTAGGGACTAGCGCACGATGTCGAGGAAAGAATTCGTACCACTCAAGCTGCTCGCCGAGTCGGCAGGAATCTCGCGGCAGGCGGTTTGGAAGGCCTGCCAGCGTGGCAACTGGCGAGGGCACGCCCTGGAGGTGCGCGTTGTGGAGGGTAAGGGTGGCAACGCGGGCAAGCATTATCTCGTCAGTTTGGCTTCCCTCTCACCCGAGTTGCAACTCCGGTTAAAGCCCATTGAAGCGCGGGCTCAAAACCGTCCGAAGCCGATTGCAAGCCGGGGCCGGCGCGGCCGAGCGGATCAAGGCAAAAAACGCGTCGTCATCAGCCGGCAGTGGGATGCTCTGGTACCGTTCGACGCTGTCACCAAGGCCCAGATTGCAGAGGATCTGAAACAGGAAATTCGAGGCCTTTTGGCGGCCGGCGCAGCCTGGGGACATGTCAAAAGCTTGGCGCGCAACTTTCTGGCAGAGACCACCAGGTCATGGGATTCCGCCCCAATGATCCAGCCAGTTTCGAGCCAGCTTGTTCGATCCCGTGGACGCTCGTTTCGCAAGAGATACATTATCGGAAGGTCCACCAGTTCCGTACGAACCGCAAAGCCTACGAGGACAGCCGCCCACGCGGTCGCCGCTCCGTCGAAGGCATGCGCCCGATGGAATTGGTCGTCGGGGACGTGCACCCGATCGACATCCACCTGAGGCGGGCTGACGGCTCGATTTGTACTGCGAAGTTGATCGCGTTTCTCGATTGGGCGCTGGCCGCGTCTGGTGTGATCTGATCGCATTTGACAAGCGCGGCGGCGTCAACAATCGTGACGTGATCGAAGTCTTCGCGGCCATGGTGGGTCATCCTGCCTTTGGCCTGCCTAAAGCCCTCTACATCGATAACGGCAAGGAGTACGGGTTCGCGACGTACCTCGACGACGCCATGGCACTGGCGGTGCCCGGATTCCATGGGCCGGGTCGCTCGATGCGAGTTGTCAACACCTTGCCCTACAACGCCCCGGCAAAGCCAATCGAACGCTGGTTCGGGGACTTCGAGTCTCGCTATCTGAGCACGGTACCGGGCTGGATTTCCGGCAACCGTATGAACAAGCGCCAGGAGGCGATCGGCCGGACGGTTGCGCCCTATGGCACCTTCGAAGATTTCGTTCCGGCGTTCTTCGGTCTCCTAAAGGCCTATCACAGCGTGCCCACGGGAAAGCAGAGCGGCCTCAAGGGTCTTTCGCCCAACGCCATTTTTCAACAGCACGTTGCTACAGGATGGTCAGCGATCACCATGAGCCGGGATGAAGTGCGCGCGTCCGTAGCGCGCCGCGTCGAGCGCACTGTGATTCAAGGCGCGTTCCAGATCCGTGGGCGTCGGTGGTCCTGCGAAGAGCTGTGGCAGTATACGCACGATAAGGTTCTGGTCTGCGAGCCGGTCTATCATGCGCCGGCCGAGCTGCTTGTGCTGGACATGAAGGGCAACAGGCTCGGGATCGCCACCCCCGATGTTGCACTTCATCCGCTGGATCATCGGGGCGCCCAAAGCACGGCAGCACGGGCGAGGGCGCATCGCAGCGCGATCGTGGAGATGGCTCGCTCAGTCCCGAAAATCGACGTTGCAGCTCGGCTGATAGCTCTTGGTCAGGCTCAACCTGACATCATCCCCAACGAGCCGGCGGGCAAAGTGTTGCTCGATCCGTCTGATCGGCCGGCGCGGATCGTCATGCCGAAGAAGCCATCGAACTCCGAAGAACGCCGACGCGAACAGGACGAGCGCATAGCCGCTCAGATGAACCTAGTGAAGAGGATCGTCGGATGACGATATTCGTTGAAGCCCGGGCTGCGCTCGCCGTGCGGGCCGCCTTCGATACGGCGGTCAAGATGCGATATCGGTGCTCGCGATCGGCAAATCCGGACTCGGAAAGACTGTAGCGCTCAACTGGATAGCCGCCCAAAGCGGAGCTGCCTATTGGGAGGTTGCGCAGCACACCAAGGCCATCCGGCCCGATGTTCCTGATGCTGCATGACGCCTACGGCGTCCAAAGTGACAGTAAGCACACATACGATCTTGCCAAGGATTGCATGAATTTTTTGGGCTCCCGATACGGCCCGTCGCGTCCGTTGCTGGTGGACGAATATCAGAACTTCACACCCACTGTTTTGCGGGAGCTGCTGCATCTTCAGGAGCGGTGCGGCTTCGCTTTACTGCTCGCCGGCAACACTCATCGGTTAGCGGGCACGAGGCGTGATACCCACGCTGTGGATCATATCGAAAGCCGTATCGGCATGCGTTTCGAGATCGGGCAGCCGACGCGGGAGGACTGCGTGAGGATCGGCGCGGAACACAACGTTGAGGGAGCCGACGCCTACGAAGCGATTGTTATGTACGGTGAGAACACCTCCCTTCGCGCGCTTTGCCATCTCCTCCAGAATTGCGCTGCCGGGACCAGCGGCTTCGGCAGCATTCGTCTTCCCGTATAGAGACCACGCTTCGCGGCATGTCGTGCGGCAGCGATGCGCTCAAGCTTTTGCACGAGCGCGGAAACGACCCCCCAAGATCGGTATAATTCCGGACATCGACAGATAATTCCGGACGGCACACTGGAACTGCCCGCGGGCGGCAAGCACCCCGGCTCCCCTTGACCAAGAAGTTCCCCAGATCATCTGCTCGATAGCGAGGGCCTAATTGAGCAGGAAATCGGCTACCATGATGCCCAGGTGTTCGAAAAGGCCAATCGTGGGAGTCTTGCGTGGGCCAGCCCGCACGAAGTCCGCCGATTGGCCGCGAGCCGGTCCGCCAAGCGCAGAAACATCCATTTGTCAGTCTCACCCGGCGGGGGAGCGGATTTGATGAGCCTACGTGATTCCGGGTCGGAAGTAGCAAGGCCGCCCGCCAAAGCGATCACGTGACAAGGACCACCCGATAAAAGTTCCACTTGTCAGTGGAAGTGGTGTCCTTCGCGGGGCGATGGATGAGATGAGTTCGCAATGTACGCAGCACCGATCGCATCACAACGATCCGGACGCGCTATAGATTGTTCCGCCTCATCTTCTGATCCCCATCAAGGCGAGGGCCAAGAGCGAGAGAAGCACGAGCCCGCGAAAGACGTCACAAGCCGGCGAGCGGAAAGTTCAAAGCGCTTGACTTCAACACGCCGAATAGAGAAGCGCGACAATCTGGGGATGAGACGAGCCTCACCTTGCGCACCCTGTGGCTCCAGACCGGCTGCAACCTGCCAGGGCAGGGCTTGATTAAACCGGTGGGGCGGCGTTTAGGCGGGCCCGATGACAAGCGGTTATCGGAGGCCCCAGAAATACTCATTTGAAGACCTGAAGCTTAGTAGATTATTTGGCACCTCCGCCGCCAGGAAAGCCTTGTCAAGGATGTGAGGCGCACCTCATCCAAGCTGCGATGTTGATGGACCCTTGGGTGGCGGGTTCCCAGGCTGCGAGCCCGCTTCTACCCGTGGAGGCGAGGGGTCGCACATCGCCTTGTATCAGGCAATCAGGGAGTGAGCATGTGTCGATACCTCGACGAAAGGGGTTCTGGACTATCATAGGCCTGCTGGCTGTACCGCTGTGGGCGCTGTGGCCTCTCATGGCGGTAATTGCGAGTGATAGCCTCCCGACATTTCAGTTTTCGGCAATCAACTATGCGGTAGCCGCCTCAACGTTGTTTTTGTCTTCGAGACGTCGGCCGTATACGTCACGGATGATCAACCAGCAGCTGGTATCCATCTTGATGGTCGCCCTTGGGGTCTTGGTTGGCAATGTCCTTTTCCTCTATTCGCTGAAGTTCATTGCGCCCGCCCAATCAAACGTCATCGTCTACCTCTGGCCGGTTATCCTCGTCGTACTTGCGACTGCTTTAGGCCTGATGACGTTTTCCCCAAGGCACATCTTGTCCGTGCTGCTGGCTTTGACCGGCGCGGTGCTGGTCATCGGGCCCGACCTCGCGACGGGATCGTGGAAAGGCGTAGTCTTAGCCTTCGGAAGTGGGCTCGCTTGGGCCGTCTTCTGCGTTTATCGGATATGGCAGGGCCCTGACGCACCGGACGCTCTGATCGCCGGCCTGACCGTCTCATCCGTATCGGCCATGGTTATACATTTCATGGTCGAGACGACGACGCTGCCGACACCGCTGAGCCTTTTCGTCGTGATTTTCACTGGCGTCTTCCCCCTGGCGGTCGGCGCTCTATGCTGGGACTATGGGCTGCGCCGGGGTGACAAAGTTGTTCTCGCGGTGTCCGCTTACGCTACGCCACTGGTTAGCATTTTGATCCTCGCCGCGTTCGGTCGTGCCCAGCTCACGGCAGGTATCCTTGTGGGCGCAACCTTGATCGTCGGCGGGGGACTCGTCTCTTCGCGCCAAGTTAGAAGCCTATAGCCAAGCCTGCTAGCGTGTTCGGCTCACCAATCGAGGGTGGCAGTCAATCTACGCCAGCACCTTTTTGCAGATACACAAAACGGCTCGGCCTGTTGACACCCGCTCCACGTGTCGGATGGTCGGTCTCGGCGCCACGCCTGTCAATATGGGAGCGCCACGTGATCAGCCCCGGCAGGTTGACGGATTGCAGCCGTAGACCTGTCGGAAGCACTTCGAAAAATGTGACGCCGAGGCGAAACCGCAGGCAACCGCTATCTCGACGATCGGCAGGTCCGTCTGCTGGATAAGACGCTTGGCGCGTGAAAGCCTCAAGGTCATGTAATAGCGCATGGGTGAGGACGAAACGCAACGCGCGAAGAGCCGCTCGATCTGACGGCGCGAGCGGCCGACGCATCTGGCAATATCGCGCAGCGGCAGTGGATCCTCCACATGCTCCTCCATGATGCGGATAATGTCGGCAAGTGCCTTTGACGTGATCGTTTGGCTGCCGGTGATCGTCCATTGCCGGTCGGATGCCGAGCGCCAGTGCCCGGCCGTCGTATGTCTGCAGACAGCCAGAGCTATCTCTTTGCCGAGCTGCTCGCTGATCAGGTCCATCACCAGATCGAAGGAGGCAAACTCGCCGGCGCAGGTGGCCAATTGGGCTTCGCGTACGAACAGGCGGTCAGTTACCAGGAGGCGCGCAAATGTCTCGGCAAGAGCCGCTCGTTTGTCCCAATGAATTGTACAGGCGATGTCATCGAGCACTCCGCTCTCAGCCAGCAACCATGTCGCCGTACCCAGCGCCACGAGCGGCGTGCCGAAACGCTTGCACAGACGAAGCACTCTGCTCAGGCATGCCGAGATCTGCCTTTCGACCTGCTCCCCGGCACAAACGATGACCATGCTGGGCCCCTTGCAGGCCTGAATGCTTTCGGCCACTCCCGCAAAATCGCCGCCAACCGCAAGGGTCAACCCGCTGGCGCATTCAACCGGCCCTCGGTCAGGACTTACCACCGTCCATTCGAAAAACCGACGCTCGGCAACCGCATTTGCGAGGCGCAGAGGCTCTACGAACGAAGATAAGCTGAGCTGGGAAAAGCCTGGAAGCGCAAGGATGCTGACCCGAAACACTTCGTCACGACCCTCGATTTGTGGTCGGCCAGCGGTCCACCCCACGACGCGCGAACGATCTCCCGCTGAAAAGGGCGCATTCATCAGATCACAGGTCCTCTCGATGGCGATCAGCAGCTCGGCTCGCGAACGCCGACGCATTCACTGTCGGCTAGCCCCGTGCATTATGCCGGCGCTTCATGAAATCCTTGGCGGTTTCGACCGCCACCGCGGCGTCGCGGCAATAGGCGTCGGCCCCGACGGCCTTGCCGAACTCCTCATTGAGCGGCGCGCCGCCGACCAGCACGACATAATCGTCGCGGATGCCCTTTTCCTTCATCGTGTCGATGACGACCTTCATGTAAGGCATGGTGGTGGTGAGCAGCGCCGACATGCCGATGATGTCGGGCTGGTGCTGCTCGATGGCGTCGAGATATTTCTCGACCGCGTTGTTGATGCCGAGGTCGATGACGTCGAAGCCGGCGCCTTCCATCATCATGCCGACGAGGTTCTTGCCGATGTCGTGGATGTCGCCCTTGACGGTGCCGATCACCATCTTGCCCTGCTTCGGCGCGCCGGTGGCGGCAAGCAGCGGACGCAGGATCGCCATGCCGGCCTTCATGGCGTTGGCCGAGAGCAACACTTCCGGCACGAACAGGATGCCGTCGCGAAAATCCTCGCCGACGATGCGCATGCCCTCGACCAGCGCTTCGGTCAGCACCTTGTAGGGCGCCCAATTGCGCTCGAGAAGGATATGCGTGCCTTCCTCGATTTCTTCCTTCAGACCGTCATAGAGGTCGTCGTGCATCTGCTGCACAAGCTCCTCGTCGGAAAGCTCGGAAAGGATGATCTCGTCTTCGGACATGTCGGTCTTGCCTCATTGTGGGTCGAACAAGAAGGTCGGTACCCCATTCACTGGGGCACCGACCAGGCTTCCGGCGAAGCCTTGGGAGTTGATGCTGCCGAAGAAGACCTTCTTGCAGTGCTTGAGCTTTGTAGCCTCTTCCGCCTTGTGCCGAACAGCCGACCGGCGCAAAAAACGCCTGCCGTCCGTCACGCGATCCCTGGTCGGGCAATGACTTTTATTTGTGTGACCAGATCACCTCCACTATGCTCAAGCTGCGGCTCGGAATTACTCCGGTCGAGCTTGCGCAATTGAGATCATTGATATCGACTGCTGCCATGCTATAGAGAAAGCGACGAGGCGCAATTTACTTTTTGTCGGGACCGGTATAACAATTTATCATGTCGAAGGACTATCGCAGGCTTCCCTTGAGCGCCCTTCGGGCATTTGAGGCCGCGGCACGGCATTTGAGCTTCACCAAGGCTGCCAACGAGCTTTCGGTTACCCAGGCCGCAGTCAGTCGCCACATCCTGACGCTTGAAGACCATCTGCAAGTCCAACTGTTCAATCGTGGCAACCAGAAGGTCTCGCTATCGGCTCCCGGAGAAGAGCTGTTCGAGGCGGTGACGCTGAGCCTCGGGCATATGGCGGCGGCATTTGACAGCGTGCGCAGGAGACAGAAGGCCCAGCCCCTGACCGTCGGCATGCCGATGTCCTTCGCGACCCTGTTTATGAGCCGCCGGATCGGCGACTTCGTTGCCGCCAATCCGAAGGTCGATCTCCACCTGGTTTCGCTCGAGCGCAGCCCGGCGCCGGCCACGGACGGTTTTGACGTTTCCGTGGTCATGGGCCATCTGCCGCGCCCTGGCTTCACGGCGACCGAACTCTTCAGCGAGGAGGTCTTTCCTGTTTGCAGCAAAGCCTACCAGCCGCACTCACCGCAAATCCTGACGCCGACGGATCTGGTGAACGAGGTGCTTTTGGTCATGGACGACCAGCACTGGTCCGCCTATCCGTGGTCGCCCTTCGATTGGGTGCACTGGCTAGAGCAGTTCGGGGTCTCCCCTTCCTTCAAGCGCACCATTACTTTCAACAATTATCCAACCATGATGCAGTCAGTCATCAGAGGCTACGGCATCGGCCTGGGGTGGCGTCACCTGGTGAGCGACTATGTCAATGAAGGTACGCTGATCAGGCCTCTCGGCGAAAGTTATCTCACCGGCAGAAAACATCATCTCGTGATACCGGACACCGCGATCGGACGCGAAGACGTCCAAATCTTCCGAGACTGGCTGGTCGAAGAGGTTCAGGAACTTAAGCCTGCCGCGCCTGCGCCAAGCGCCGAGTTCGTTGGCGCGGCCCCGGGGCTTGGCCAGGAATCGCCGACCGCAACTTCGAAGCCGCGTCCGAATGATAACATTTAGTCGGCCGCGTATAACTATTTCTTCGGTTGTTTTGTCGCGCCCGCGTGACTAGCGTCCCTTGAAGTGACAGGGCCACAACTCGCGATGTGGTGAAATCCCTGTCGGGAGTGAGTGGGCCAATGCGATCCGGACTGCGGCTGCTTCAGCTGTTCGGGCATGGTGCAGTGCTGCGCCTGCAGCCAATCCGTCTGCTTTTTGAGGAATCAAGGCGGCGTTGGCACCATCGCAATGGGCGGTTTCCAGAAAACTCGAGGGTGGGTTTTCTGGTCGAAAGGAGCTTTCGTTGAGTCTGGCCGATATCTTAGATCCATTCAAAAGCTGGCACTTGCCGTTCAGTCAGTGGGTTCAGGACGTCTTGACCTGGGTGGTTACGAATTATCGACCGCTGTTCCAGACCTTGAAATGGCCTTTCGACAAGCTGCTCACGGCTTTTAACCTTGGGCTAAACGGCATCCCGCCGCTTGTCACCATCGTGTTCGTCGGCCTGGTTGCCTGGCAGATCGCCGGGTGGCGCCTCGCGCTCCAGGTGGCGGGCCTGTTGGTGGTTGTCGGTCTCCTCGGCATTTGGGGTGAAACGATGACGACATTGTCTCTCGTGTTCACGGCAGTGGTCTTTTGCATGATCGTCGGAATCCCGCTCGGCGTGATTGCCGGTCGCAGCGAACGCGCGGCGGCGATCTATCGGCCGATCCTCGACACAATGCAGACGATCCCCTCATTCGTGTATCTCGTGCCCGTCGTCATGCTGTTCGGGATCGGCAATGTGCCGGGAGTGATCGTGACGATCATCTTCGCGCTTCCGCCCGTGATTAGGCTGACCGCATTGGGCATCCGGCAGGTCCCCGAAGAAGTCGTGGAGGCCATGCGCGCCTTCGGAGCCACGAACAACCAGCTTCTGTTCAAGGCTCAGTTGCCGCTGGCGCTGCCGAGCATCCTGGCGGGCGTCAATCAGACCTTGATGATGTCTCTTTCAATGGTCGTCGTTGCCTCCATGATCGCCGTCGGCGGCCTTGGCCAGATGGTCTTGCGCGGGATCGGTCGCCTGGATGTCGGCCTCGCCGCGACCGGCGGGATCGGCATCGTTATTCTTGCCGTCATCCTCGATCGCCTGACGCAAGCCGCCATGTCGCGACGCAGACAGTTCGGCCACGTCGCCTGGTACAGGCGGGGACCAGCATCCGTGTTTACCACGATGCTCAGACCTTATAGCCCCTCCGCCACACAAGATTGGAAGGCGGCCGGCGCCGAACTCCTTTCTCAAAACAAAGGGAACGACTATGAGCGGCCCGCATAACGCTGAAGCTCTGTGCGTCAAGTCCCGCAAAGGCCACTACGATCAACGGGAAATTGGCTAGCGAAACAATAGGAACGCTGGTTCGCCTACCATCAGCCGTTGTTCGGCCGGGCGAAACTTCTCAACAGTGGAGCTTACCTTTGAAAGCGCATTCCGTTGAATTCAAGGACGTGTGGAAGGTCTTCGGGACGGGCTCCAAGCTCGATCTCGCGAGCGTCCAGCGCAACGATCTTTCCAAGGCAGCGCTCCTTGAGAAATACGGCTGTGTTGCAGCTGTTGCCGGTGTCTCCTTCAAGGTCGAGGCGGGCGAGATCTTCTGCGTTATGGGGCTCTCGGGAAGCGGCAAGTCGACGCTGGTCCGGCATGTGAACCGCCTGATAAAACCGAGCTCCGGCCAGATTATCGTCGGCGGCGAAGACATCAACCAGAAATCCGAAAATGAGATGCGTGAGCTGCGCGCGCGTACCATGGGGATGGTCTTCCAGAACGTCGCGCTGCTTCCCCATCGCACCGTTCGCGACAACGTCGCGCTGAGCCTGGAGCTGCGCAAGGCAAGCGTGCGGCAGCGCCGTGAAATCGCGGAGGAAAAGCTTGAGCTCGTCCAGCTTGCCGGTTGGGGCGACCGTTATCCCGATCAGCTTTCCGGCGGAATGAAGCAAAGGGTTGGGCTTGCGCGGGCACTAGCGGCCGATCCCGCGATTCTGTTGATGGACGAACCCTTCTCTGCTCTTGATCCGCTCATTCGGCGGGAATTGCAGGATCAGTTCAAGGCGTTGTCGACGAAATTGGGAAAGACCACGCTGTTCATCACCCATGATCTCGATGAAGCGGTCCGGCTCGGACACCATATTGGTGTCATGAAAGACGGCAAGATGCTTCAGATCGGTTCGGCAGACGAGATACTCGGCAGCCCGAATGACCCCTATGTCGAGAAATTCGTCCAGGGAAGCAGTCGTTTGAAGCTTCTCAAGGCCGAGACGGTGATGTTGCCACTCGAAGAGTTCAGAACCGTGGGGCAGGGCCAGCCCTTGGCCGATGCCCCGCGGCTGAGACTGGATACGCCGATCGAGGAACTGCTCGGTCTGTCCAACCGACATGGCAACACGCCGATGGTCGTGGTCGACGATGGCGGTGCAGATGTCGGTGTGATCACCGCATCGTCAATCCTGCGCGGCGTGCATGAGCGTCTTTAGGCACACGAGACATTGAAGCGCCACGGCTGTCAGGGCTTGCCGCCGCTGTTGCCCCGCAGGGTCAACGGCAAGGCGCTGAATCCATCTGCGGCACGGGTCAGGCGCCAATGCTTCCTTCGCATTCCGACCCCGCCGATGCGATCGTGGGAACTCTTCAGGCTGAAGCCTCTCGGGCGGCTTTGAAAGCATTGCAGCCTAGCTTCTGAACTCGGAGGTCGCTTGTGTGATTGCCGGCACCGCACTGGAGCTCGCTGGGGCCCTCTAAAAGCGGTTTCTGCACGCCGCCTTTTGGGCGTCAGATTCTGAAACCTGGATGAGATCGCGGCGCAACCTACCTATGCGCCGCCGGCAGAGGCTTGGCGATTTGCAGGCCAGGGATCATGTGTGACGGACGATGTCGGCCGGATACGCTCATAACCTCAGTTCATAAGTTACATTATTTTTTTGTTGGTGGTTCGCGTCATCGCCGAGCCGTATATTGCCGACTTATAATCAGGGATAAAAAAATGTCGGCGAGATCAGGCGGCCGAGGCGCTCGGCAAAAAATGCGTTCTGACAGAACGGTTACTTTCATGCCGCCGCTTGAACGCGGATTGCCCTATATGGATCTGCTGAGCCAGGAAGATTTGCTTCGGGTTCATAATATATCCATGCAGATACTGGAAGAAATAGGCATTGAATTCCGTGATGACGAGGCGGTCGCGCTATGGCGCGCGGCCGGCGCTGCCGTCGACGGCCAGCGAGTGAGGATTGACCGGAATCAGCTTCTGGAGCTGGTCGCCAAAGCTCCCGAAGCATTCACCGTGGTTGCGAGAAATCCAGCCAGGACGATCGGTCTCGGCGGCAGAAGAAGCATCTTCGTTCCTGCCTACGGATCGCCTAACGTGCTCGATCTGGAGGGCAGGAGGCGGAACTCTACGATCGAGGATTTCAGAAACTTCGCAAAGCTCGCCTATCAGGCGCCAGCAATCCACATGACAGGCGGTGTGCTGTGCGAGCCGATGGACGTCGCCGTCCCCAAGCGTCATCTGCACATGAACTACAGCCTGATACGCTATTCCGACAAGCCGTTCATGGGTGCGGTTACTTCGCGCGAGAGGGCGGAAGACACGATCGCCATGGCCAAGATCGTGTTCGGCGATGAATTCCTCGAGGACAACACGGTCCTCATTTCGCTTGCCAATTGCAATTCCCCTCTCGTCTGGGACGCAACGATGCTCGATGCGGTCAAGGTATATTCAGCCAACAACCAGGCCATGATCTTCGCTCCGTTCGTTCTGGGCGGCGCCAGCACCGCCGCAAGCACCGTTGCGGCGGTTGCGCAGCTCAACGCCGAGGCCCTTGCCGGTATCGCCTTTGCACAGCTGGTGCGGCCTGGCGCGCCTTGCATCTACGGCCAGTGGCTGGCGACGGTGTCGATGAAGAGCGGCGCGCCGATGGCCGGCACGCCCGAAATCTGCCACATGAACTTGCTGGTCGGTCAATTGGCCAGGCACTACAAGCTGCCCTGGCGCTGCAGCGGCAGCAACACAAGCTCGAAGCTCGTGGATGCTCAGGCCGGTTATGAGGCCGCGCGCAACATGTACGGTGCGCTTATCGCCGGCGCGAACTTCGTGCTTTCCACGACCGGTTATCTCGAGGCGGCTTTGACCCAAAGCTACAGCAAGTTCATGCTCGACGCCGAGCAGATGGTGATGTTCTACAAGCTGGGACAGGGCATCGCCTTGCGCGAGATCGACGAAGCGATGGATGCGATCCGGCAGAGCGAGCCTGGGTCTCACTATTTGGGAACCGAGCACACGCTGAAGAATTTTGAGCATGCCTTTTTTGTCCCCGAATTG
Source organism: Mesorhizobium atlanticum (assembly GCF_003289965.1). Lineage (GTDB taxonomy): Bacteria > Pseudomonadota > Alphaproteobacteria > Rhizobiales > Rhizobiaceae > Mesorhizobium > Mesorhizobium atlanticum. The sequence goes on along the minus strand of NZ_QMBQ01000009.1, from coordinate 172,620 downwards.
ATGAACCACGACAGCTTTGAGCAGTGGTCGTTCAACGGTTCCAAGGATGCAAACACGCGGGGGCTCGAGGCAGCAGCGCGGGCGCTGAAGGAATACGAGGCGCCGCCGATCGACGAAGCCATCGACGAGGCGCTTCTGGACTTTATAAAGCGCAGGGAGACCGAAATCGGCGATGCCGTGCTCTAGCGCGGCCGGCTATGCCGCGGCGGCCGCCGCAGTGACGGCATGGATTATCGGGGGGATTACGAGGAGAAAGCCGCAGGGTGTCCGTCTGGAATGGAAATTTCTTCGGTACTGGCCCGTACGGCCTCGGGCCTGGGTGATACAAGCGGGATCAGGCCCGCCCAATCGAATGGCGAAAACCGATGAACGCACCAGCCAACATAACCGCCAGCACCTCACCGGTCCGGCTTGACGGTCCGGCTGGCGGCTGCTCGACGGAGTTGCTGGTTCTGGTTTTACCAGGGTTCTCGCACCTCGCTTTGCATGCCTTCCTCGAACCGCTCCGCATTGCCAACACGGTGTCGAGATCGGAGCTGTTCCGGTGGCGGGTGGCAGGGATCAATGCCCGTGACGTTCTGGGTGCCAACGGCATCTCGATCGCCGTGGACACCACGATCGGCGACCAGCAAGCTTCGCAAAAGCCGGATTATCTGGCCGTCGTTGCAGGTGAACAGGTGGAACAACAGTTCACGCCACAGCTCAACAGCTTCTTGCGCACGGCTGTACGGCACGGTGTCCCGGTAACCGCCGTCGGGACCGCGACGTGGCTGCTCGCCCAGACCGGTCTTCTGGCGGGCGCGCGCTGCACGATCCATTGGTCGCGGCTCGCCGCCTTTTCAGAGGTGTTCACCCAGCCGCGAATCCGGGACACTCTCTTCATCAGGGACGGCCAGTTCTCGACCTGCGCCGGTGAATTGGCAGCTTTCGATCTGGCCGTCGATCTCATTGCCAGCCACGCCGGCGCCTTCATCGCGCAGGAGGTCTGCCGTCATGCCATTGTCGATGGCCAGCGATCTGGATCAAACCGCCAGACAGGACCTTCCGGTGTCGCATTTGCAGGCGTGAGCGAAAAACTTCTGATGGCCATGAGGATCATGGAGGAAAACATTGAGACCCCGCTAGCCATGGCTGAAGTGGCACGACGGGCTGGCGTCTCGCGGCGGCAACTGGAACGCTTGTTCTCCACGCATGTCGGCATGCCGCCGGTGCGTCAATATCTGCGCATTCGCGTTGACCACGCCAAGCGTCTGATCGAGGGCACACGCTTGCCCATCACCGACGTCGCGATCGCGTGTGGCTTCATTTCACCGTCGCATTTCGCCAAGTGCTTCAGGATGTTCAATGGCATCACGCCACAAAGGTGTCGCGCAATGGTTCCGGCCTGGGTAGGGCGTGGCCTCGGCTAGAAGACATTGCATCGAGGGATGCGTCCGCGTCGTTACGATGGGAGGGCTGCAGCTCTTTCGGCATGGCGACGATGTGGAAGGACCGGATAAGGTGAGAGATTATCCGCTAGGGCCGCGCCGAGCGACAATCCGTTGGCAGATTTATGCGGCAGGGAAAGCCTTGCTGTTCTGCATCTTGTTGCTCTGGCTTCTCCTCAAATTGAGAATCGGCCTTCTGGCGTAGTTTGCCATGCTTGTGCCCCGACCACGAGATCGCGAGATCCTGATTCCTCCACCAGGCGATCCGGCACGGCGAGATTCATAAGTTCCGGCATTCGATCGATATGTTCCGGTTTGAGATCGGGACGGTCCCGTGTGACGTTCCGTGTCCGCTCGATCAAGGCGTCTGCCCGGCTGCTAGTTCTAAACCAGATCCCGCAGAGGAGCCCGGATACCCCTGCAAAAGAGAATTTGGCAGATAGTCTAAATCGAATGTCAATTCGTTGAGATACGGCCATGTCCGGATGCGCTAGTGTCTTTCCAATGAACCATGGTGGTCGCCAGCTGAGCGACCTCGGCCAAGAAAGCTCCTGTGATGCTTCAGCCCGACGCTGCCGAACGAAATGACCGCGCTGACACCGTTTTTCGTCCCCACACCTCGCACTGGGGCGTGTTTTCAGCCCGGATGAGCGGCGACCAGCTAGAGGTGAGGCCGCATCCTGACGATCCCGACCCGAACGGGATCATCCAGAATTTTCCCGCGGCATTGCGTCACCGCGCCCGCGTGGCGCAGCCGATGGTGCGCAAGGGCTGGCTGGAGAACGGTCCAGGCGCGGATGATCGCCGCGGACGCGACGAATTCGTGCCCGTAGCTTGGGAGAAGGCTCTCGACCTGCTCGGCAAAGAACTAATGCGGGTTCGGGATGGGGTTGGCCCGGGCGCCATTTTCGGAGGATCCTACGGCTGGTCGAGCGCCGGACGCTTTCATCATGCGCAGAGCCAGATCCACCGCTTTCTCAATGTCGCTTGCGGCGGCTATGTGCGGTCGGTAACGAGCTATTCATCTGGCTCCTCTCAGGTTCTTATCCCCCATATCATCGGCGATCATGAGGGGCTTACGAAACGCAATGTCTCCTGGGAGCAGATCGCCGAGCATACGGAGATCGTCGTCGCCTTCGGCGGCATGGCACTGAAGAATTCAATGGTCGCCGGCGGCAGCGTCAGCAGACATGTCGAGCGCTCCGCCATGAAGCGCGCGGCGGAACGCGGCTGCAATTTCGTGCTGGTCAGCCCCTTGCTTTCCGATCTGCCGGAGGAGGCGAATGCGGAGTGGGTCTCGTGCGTACCGGGCAGCGACACCGCACTGATGCTGGCGATCGTGCATACGCTCGTCGTCGAAGGCAAACACGATCGCGCCTTTTTGGAACGCTACACCTCCGGCTGGCCGATCTTCGAGCGCTACCTGCTCGGCATTACGGACGGCCAACCCAAGGACGCGGCCTGGGCGGCGCCGCTCACCGGCGTTCGCGCCGACAAAATCATTGTGCTTGCAAGGCGGCTTGCCGGCAAACGCGCGCTGATCGTCGTCTCGCATTCCCTGCAGCGTGCCGAGCATGGAGAGCAGCCGGTCTGGATAGGCATGGTGCTTGCTGCTGCCCTGGGGCAGATCGGACTGCCAGGCGGCGGCTATGGATATGCGCTGGGTGCGATTGCCTATTACGGGCGCCGCTACAATGCCGTGCCGATCCCAACGCTGTCACAGGGGCGCAACGGCGTTAGCGACTTTATCCCCGTAGCACGCATTGCCGACATGCTGCTTGAACCCGGCGAGACTTATCGCTTCAACGGCGAAACCCGGACCTATCCTGATATTAAGCTGGTCTATTGGGCCGGCGGCAACCCCTTCCACCATCACCAGGACCTCAACCGGCTGCGAAAGGCCTTCGCACGCGTGGATACCTTGGTGGTCCACGAACTGGCATGGACGGCGACCGCGCGTCACGCCGACATTGTCCTGCCATGCACGATGACCCTGGAGCGCGAGGACATCGGCGCCAACTCCAACGACCCACTGCTGGTGCCGATGCATCCTGTCGCGCCCCCTTACGGTGAAGCGCGCGACGACTATGAGATTTTCGCAGACCTCGCCGAGTATCTCGGCGTGCGCGAGGCTTTCACACAGGGCCGGAGCGTGCGCCAATGGCTCGAGCACCTTTACGAGCAGACCCGTGCCGGGCTTTCGGAGCAGGGTGTTTCGGCGCCGAGCTTCGGCGCATTCTGGGCAGGCGAGGGGCTCCTCCTACCGCAACAGCCCGATGACGGCGGTTACCTGCGCGCCTTCCGCAATGACCCCGAGGCCCATCCGCTACCGACACCAAGCGGCAGGCTGGAAATCTATTCTCAGACGATCGCGAGCTTTGGAGAGGCCGATTGCCCCGGGCATCCGACCTGGCTCGGCTCCGTCTATGTTCCGACGAAAGACACGCCCTTTGTGCTGATCTCCAACCAACCGAAGACACGGCTGCACAGCCAGCTCGACTTTGGCGGCCATAGCATTGCCTTCAAGCACCGGGGCCGCGAGGTCGCCACTATGCATCCTGAGGATGCGGCGGCGCGCGGTATCTGCGAGGGTAATATCATCAAGCTGTCGAATGAACGCGGCGCCTGCCTTGCAGGGGTGATGCTTTCAGTTGGCGTGCGACGCGGCGTTATCCAGCTTGCGACCGGCGCCTGGTACGATCCGGCCGATCCGAACGAAGAAAAGCCGCTCTGCGTGCACGGCAATCCGAATGTGCTCACCCGGGACATCGGCACGTCTCGCCTGGCACAGGGTTGTACCGGGCAACTGACGACAGTCCAGGTGGAGCGCTTCGAAGGCAACCTTCCGGTAATTCGCGCCTTCGACCCTCCGGTCTGAGGCGGGACCATCGGCGAGTCCGATTGTGGGGCCGCCGCTACTCGGGAGCCTTGCGCCCGGCCTCGGTTGGCGATCCGGGCGTAAGATGCCTGCGCATATAAGCCTGCGGGCTGCTGCCCATCTCGGTGCGGAAGGCAAACACGAACGCGGAAGTCGAACCGTAGCCGAGCTCCATGGCAACCTGGGTGACGCCGAGGCCACCGCCCAAGAGCTCGATCGACCTGAACAGCCGCAGGCGCCGCCGCCACGAGCGCAGGCTCATGCCCAGCTCCGTGTTGAAGCGGCGCGCCAAGGTCCGCGGCGACATATTGAGCACCGTGCACCAGTCTTCAGGGCTTCGGTCATCGGTCGGATCGAGATAAAGCGCCTCGCACAATTTGGTCAGCGCCGCGCTTTTTGGCCAGGGCAAAGCGGAGGGCAGGGGCTGGACCCGCACCAACTGGTCGAGGATGAGTGTCGTCACCCGGCTCGAATAGCCGTCGCGGTCTTCCTGCCCCTCGAGTTCCGTGGCCTCGATAATCAGAGCCTGCAACAACCGGGACATCATGAAGATCGTCGGGACCGCCGGGAGGTCGGCGCCGGCTTCATCGGCAATCCACAGACTGCGGAAAACGGCTCCCAAGAGCGATCCGACACGGTGTACGACGCCGGTCGGCAGCCAGACGGCCTGATCCGGCGTGATCACGAAGGATTCCTTTTCCGTATAGACCGTCAGCACGCCGGAGATCGCATAGACCAGCTGGTGCCAGGCGTGCGAGTGCTCCGGGAAGTAATGGCGCGCCGGGATGGACTGCGCCCGCACTGTAAGCGGCTGTGGCGGGCGAAGTCCCGAAGGGGCGGTGATCGGCTGCCAAATCATGATGACGCTCCACTTTGGCAGCTATTCTATACCGATTGTCAGGCCGTTGAAATACAGCCACATGCCATTGCGCTAACTTACCCTCACATCAAAAGCCAGACGCCTTTCACCGACGTGGATCCTTCACGCCGGACCAATGTCCTCATGCCCAGTGAAGCCGGATGTCAGAAGTCGCCATAGAGAAAGCGCTCGAAACGCCCCCATACCACGACGCCGCGCGCGCCAACCTCACACGGCTGACGATTGCGCAGGCACTGGGAGGTGCGAACTCGGCGGTGGTCTATTCCACCGGGGCGATCGTCGGCAACACACTCGCACCCGCTCCGGCGTTGGCCACAATGCCGATATCGATGTTTGTCGTCGGAATGGCGCTCTCCACGCTGCCGGCGGGTGTCCTCGCGCAGCGCTACGGTCGTCGGGTGGTCTTTCTGGTCGGAACGAGCTGCGGCGTGCTGGTCGGTCTCCTGGCCGCAATCGCGGTGGTGATCGGGTCCTTCTGGCTCTATTGTGCCGCAACACTCTTCGGTGGCGCTTATGCCGCCGTAGTGCTGTCTTTCCGGTTTGCGGCGGCAGATTGTGTCCCGGCGGATCGACGCCCGCGGGCATTGTCCCTCGTTATGGCAGGTGGTGTCCTCGCCGGCGTGATCGGCCCGCAGCTCGTCAACAACACCATGTATCTGTGGATGCCGCATCTGTTTGCGGCAAGCTACCTCGCCCAAGCAGCTCTCGCGGCGCTTTCGGCGCTGCTGCTCGTCGGCGTTCGCCTTCCAACGCCCACCAAGGTGGAGGCCGTGGGCGGCCGTCCCTTACGCATAATCGCCCGCCAGCCGCGCTTTGTAACCGCCGTGACCTGCGGCGTCGTCTCATACCTGCTCATGAACTTCCTCATGACCGCGGCGCCGCTGGCGATGCAGCTCTGCGGTCTGAGCCAGGAGTCCTCCAACCTCGCCATCCAATGGCATGTGGTAGCCATGTATGGTCCGAGCTTCTTCACCGGGCGCCTCATCACACGCTTCGGCGCGCCGCGCGTGGTCACAACGGGACTGTTGTTGACGGGTGCGTCCGCGGCTATCGGCCTTTCGGGAGTCGACGTCGCGCATTTCTGGATAACGCTTATCGTGCTCGGTGTCGGCTGGAACTTCGGCTTCCTCGGAGCCTCGGCGCTCGTGCTCGAATGCCATCGTCCCGAGGAGAAGGCGCGGGTGCAGGCGCTCAATGACTTCGCCGTGTTCGGAACGATGACCGTCGGCTCGTTCCTGTCGGGGGGACTGCTGACGGCCTACGGTTGGGGCACCATCCTGGCAGTTTCCTTCCTTCCCCTCGTGCTGGCGCTCGTCGTGCTCACCGGCACGTATGGGCGTGCCCCGGCACGATCGCGATAACAACAACCCCAATAGCGGATGTAGTCGCAATGAAGATTACCAAGGTCGAGACGCTGGAAATCGATCTCTCCGGGCAAAACGGCATGGCGCTCTGGCGGCCGATCTTCGCGCGGGTCCACACCGACGCAGGCATCTGCGGGCTCGGCGAGGCATCCCTGGCGTTCGGCACGGCATCGGAAGCCGTTGGCCCCATGATCCGCAAGCTCGCCGAGCGTTTCGTGCTGGGCCACGACCCGAACGACACCGAAACCATCTGGGAGCAGATGCTGCGCCAATCCTTCTGGGCGCAAGGCGGTGGGCCGGTGATCTTTGGTGCGATGAGCGCGCTCGACGCAGCCCTCTGGGACATCAAAGGCAAGGCTGCCGGGCTCCCGGTCCACCGCCTCCTCGGAGCAAAGACGCCGGAGCCGCTACGCTGCTATGCCAGCCAATTGCATTTCGGATGGGAGGCGCAGCACAGGATGCACGACGACCCCGCCGAATATCGGGAGACTGCGCAAAGAGTACGAGAGGAAAGCTATGATTGCGTCAAGCTCTGCCCGGTCTATGTCGCTGCGGGCGGCGGACGTGCACGGCATCGCAGCCTTCTGACGCCGCAAAATCGCAAACTCGCGCGGGCCCGGATGGAATCGGTCCGGGAGGCTGTCGGGTCGGACGTCGACATTATCCTTGAATTGAACGGGCTGACATCTGCCGCATCCGCGCTTCAGATTGCGGACTTTTGCGCCGAGTTCGACATTCTCCTCATCGAGGAGCCAACCCACTACAACAGTCCCGATGCCCATCTGAAGGTGGCCTCGCGCTCGCCCATTCCGATGGCGACCGGCGAGAGGCTCTACACGCGCTGGGGTTTCCTCCCCTATCTGCAGGCGGGCGCCATCGACATGATCCAGCCCGATGTCGGCCTCGTCGGCGGGATCTCCGAGGGCATGAAGATCGCGCATCTCGCACATGCCTATGACATCGGTGTCCAGGCGCATGTCTGCGGGTCGCCGCTTTCGACGGCAATCGCATTGCAGTTCGAAGCCGCCATTCCGAACTTCGAAATCCATGAGCATCACACCTTTTCGCTCAAATCCTGCAATCGCGACCTGTTCGAGGAAGACCTGCAGCCGGTCAACGGCCGTTTGGCTGTGCCGACCGCGCCCGGTTTCGGCATGACGCTCAGGAAGGATGCCGAGGCGCACATGGAGAAAACCACCGTCAGCCTCAAGTAGCAGTGCGGGGAACAAACAGGAGGAAGGAACAGCACTCGAAAACAGCATTTAAAATTCAGTTTCGCTAACAAAACCAATGGGGAACGAAAATGAAGAAAACCACATTCCTGTCAGTGCTCGGCGCTGTCGCGCTCCTGTCCAGTGCTGCCATGGCTGGCACGCTCGAGGAGGTGAAGGCGCGCGGCCAGCTCAACTGCGGCGTCAGCTCCGGCACGGCCGGCTTTTCCGCTCCAGATGCCAAGGGCGTCTGGCAAGGCTTTGACGTTGCCTTCTGCCGGGCGGTGGCCGCAGCCGTGCTCGGCGATCCGATGAAGGTCGAATTTGTCCCGACCACCGGACAGACCCGATTTACCGCTCTTGCCTCGGGCGAGATCGATCTCTTGTCGCGCGCCACCACATGGACCTTCTCGCGCGACACGGACCTCAAGCTGACCTTCGCGGGCACCAACTTCTACGACGGACAAGCCTTCATGGTGAAGAAGGCACTTGGTGTCACTTCCGCCAAGAAACTCAACGGTGCCACGGTCTGCATCCAGTCCGGCACGACGACCGAGCTGAACCTCGCGGAATATTTCCGAAGCAACAAGATGAGCTACGAGCCGGTACCGGTCGATTCAAGCGCTGAAGGCGAGCGTCAGTATCAGGCTGGCGCTTGCGACGTCTATACAAGTGACGGCTCCAACCTCGCCTCCGTTCGCGCGAGCTTCAAGAATCCCGAGGACCACCTGATCCTGCCCGAGATCATCTCCAAGGAACCGCTTGGGCCGGTCGTGCGCCAGGGCAACGAACAGTGGGCCGACATCGTGCACTGGACCCTGAATGCACTGCTCGAAGCCGAAGAATTGGGCGTGACGAAGAGCAATGTCGATCAACTCGCCGCAGGCTCGGACAATCCGGAAACCAATCGCCTGCTCGGCAAGGAGGACGATCTCGGCAAGATGCTGGGTCTCGATGCCGAATGGGCTAAGCGCGCGATTGCGGCGAGCGGAAATTACGGTGAGATCTTCGCCGATAACCTCGGTGGCAATACGCCGATCCGCATCGAGCGCGGGCTCAATGCACTGTGGACCAAGGGCGGCTTGATGTACGCCCAGCCGTTCCGGTGAGAAGACGTCGGGCGCGGGTTGAACATCGCGCGCCGTTCCTGAGGAACGCATAACCGCTACCGTCCCACTGTTGCTGATGCTGGCACTGCTGTGACGCACCTGCAGGGATATCGCCAATGGCACACGTAATCACTCTTCCAACTGCGGAGCCGCACCAGACCTTCCGATTGAGCATGCTGCTCAACGATAGCCGGTACCGTTCCTGCACGATCCAGGTCTTTGTGCTGATGTGCCTCATGCTCGGGATTGCCTGGCTGGTTGACAACACGATCCGCAATCTCGCGCTCTTGGGCAAGGATTTTTCCTTCTCCTTTCTGTGGAGCACCGCCGGCTACGATATAAACCAACGGCTCATTGAATACGACACGCAGATGACCCACGGCCGGGCCGCTATCGTGGGGCTTTTGAATACGGTCGTCCTTGCTGTCTTGTCTTGCGCCTGGGCAACGATCATCGGCGTAACGGCAGGGGTGCTGCGTCTTTCGAGCAACCCGATCGTGGCGCGGCTGATGACCGTTTACGTCGAGCTCTTCCGCAATATTCCGCTTTTGCTGTGGATCCTCGTCTTCGGTGCGATCATGAGCGAGGCAGTGCCGGCGCCAAGCGCGTTCAGGGGCGACAATGCCACGGCGAGCATGATCTTCGGCGCGGTGGCGATCACCAATCGGGGTGTGTTCATTCCCGAGCCGCTGTTTGCCCGAAATCTTGGCACGCTCGATCTCGGAATCGCGCAGCCCAGCCTCAATATTGTTTTCCTCCTGATGGTTGTCCTTGCGTGTGTCTTCGCCAATCGGGCGGTGCACAATCACGCCGATCGTGTTCAGAGCCAGACCGGGATCCGGCCGGTCACCTGGTGGAAGAGCGCCATCATCCTCACCGCGCCACTCCTCCTCCTGCTTTGGGCATTCGGCTTTCATCTCGGCTATCCCGAGCTGCGGGGTTTCAATTTCCAGGGCGGATTGCAACTGCGAAACGCGCTGATCGCAATGTGGCTCGGGCTCAGCATCTACACTGGTGCCTTCATCGCGGAAAATGTGCGCGCCGGCATATTGGCGATTTCGAAAGGCCAGACGGAGGCGGCGCACGCTCTCGGTCTTGGGCCGGCCAAGACGATGCGGCTGGTCATCCTGCCGCAGGCGCTCAGGGTCATCGTGCCGCCGCTGATCTCGCAATATCTCAACATCACCAAGAACACCTCGCTTGGCCTTGCGGTCGGCTACATGGATCTGCGCTCGACGCTCGGCGGGATTACGATCAACCAGACCGGTCGCGAACTTGAAGGCATGCTGCTCATCATGCTGATCTACCTGTCGCTGAGCCTGATCATCTCCGGATCGATGAACGTCTATAACGCCCGCCATCGGGCTGAAGGAGCGTTGATATGATCGACGGCAACCCTGCCTTTGTCCGGGGAGAACTGCTGCCCGCTCGCGAGCCGCCAGCCGGTGAGAAGGGCCTCCTCAAATTGTGTCGGGAGAATTTTTTCAGGGACTGGCTGAGCGCGCTCCTGACGGTCGCGTCGCTGATCGCGGTGTTGTTGATCGTGCATTCTCTATCGCCCTGGCTCTTCAACGCCGTCTGGAACGCCCGTTCGCTGAATGAATGCCGCGAGATCCTCAATGGCGCGGAAGGTGCCTGCTTTGCGGTTATCCGCGACCGATGGGCACAGCTTCTCTTCGGGTTTTATCCGCCGACCCAGTATTGGCGCCCAGTCCTGGCGTTCGGGCTGATGCTAGCGGCGCTGGCACCAATCCTCTTTCCGTCCGTGCCGCGCAGGTTTCTCCTGTTCAGCACCGTCTTCCCTGGCCTCGGTTACTGGCTCATCTGGGGCGGGAGCCTGTGGCTTCCGCTCACCGCTTACATCGGACTTGCCGTCGGCGGGATCGCGATGCGGCTCACGGCACGGCTCGGCGGCGGCATTGCTGCCGGATTGGCCTTTATCAGTGCGCTGACATGGTGGCTTGTCGCGTCTGGTCCGGTCACGACAGCACTCGCGCAGCTGCTGCCGCTGGCCCTTGCCACGGTCACATCCCGCGAAATGGGCGGGTTTCTGCTGTCGATCGTCATCGGCGTCACCGGCATCTCCCTGTCGCTGCCGCTTGGCATCGTTCTGGCGCTGGGGCGGCGCTCGACAATGCCGCTCGTCATGATGCTGAGCGTCGTGTTCATCGAGTTCATCCGCGGGGTGCCGCTGATCACGCTGCTGTTCACCGCCTCGCTGCTGCTCAACTCCTTTCTGCCGCCGGGGACCAATTTCGACCTGATCCTGAGGGTGATCATCATGGTGACGCTCTTTGCCACGGCCTATATGGCGGAGGTGATCCGTGGCGGGCTGGCGGCTTTGCCGCAAGGGCAGCACGAGGCAGCCGAGGCGCTCGGCCTCGACTACTGGAAGGCGCAGCGGCTGGTCATCATGCCGCAGGCGCTGAAGATCTCGATCCCCGGCATCGTCAATTCCTTCATTGGGCTCTTCAAGGACACGACGCTGGTCGTCTTCATAGGCCTCCTGGACCCGATCGCGCTCTCCAACTCGATCCGGGCGACGACCGACTGGCAGGGCATCTATTGGGAACTCTTCATCTTCATCGGCGGCCTGTTCTTCCTCCTCTGTTTCGGCATGTCACGCTACTCGATGCATCTCGAACGCCGCCTGAAAACCGACCATCGATAAGGAGCCGTTTACAATGGAGCCAGGTATTGACAACGAAACCGGCCGCAGCCGCGCGGGAGTATCGGAAGAGATTGCGATCCGGATTGAGGCAATGAACAAATGGTACGGGTCCTACCACGCGCTTCGCGACATCAACCTGAGTGTCAAATCGGGCGAGCGCATCGTGGTCGCCGGACCCTCGGGGTCGGGGAAATCGACGATGATCCGCTGCATCAACCGTCTCGAGGAGCATCAGTCCGGCAGGATCTTCGTCGACGGGATCGAACTGTCCTCGGACCTGAAGAACATCGACAAGGTGCGCTCGGAAGTGGGCATGGTGTTCCAGCACTTCAACCTCTTCCCGCATCTGACCATTCTGGAGAACTGCACGCTCGCCCCGATCTGGGTGCGCCAGACCCCCAGGAACGAAGCAATCCAAACAGCGATGCACTTTCTGGAGAAGGTCAAGATCCCGGAGCAGGCCCACAAATATCCGGGGCAACTGTCCGGTGGTCAGCAGCAACGGGTAGCGATCGCCCGATCACTGTGCATGAAGCCCAAGATCATGCTCTTCGACGAGCCGACCTCGGCACTTGACCCAGAAATGATCAAGGAGGTGCTGGACACGATGGTTGAGCTTGCCGAAGAGGGCATGACCATGCTCTGCGTCACACACGAGATGGCTTTTGCCCAGGCTGTGGCTAATCGTGTGATCTTCATGGACCAGGGCCAGATCGTCGAAGAAAACAATCCGCACGACTTCTTCAACAATCCGCAATCCGGCCGCACGCGGCTGTTCCTGAGCCAGATTCTGCGCCACTGACACGACCTCTGGTGCCAGTGCTCCCATTTCTCCCGGCGAGGTAAGCATGACCATGCATGCGCAGGCGATCAATTTCGACGAGGCCATAGATCGCCGCGGTTCGAACTCACTGAAATGGGACAGCGTCAAGGCGTTCCTGCCTGCGGAGGCGGCGGCTGCCGACCCGCTGCCAATGTGGGTCGCCGACATGGATTTCCGGGCCCCTCAGCCGGTCATCGACGCGCTCGTGAAGGCAGCGCAGGCGGCTGTATTCGGCTACTCCTTCGGCGCCAGCGACAGCTACGTCGCCGCTGTTACGGCTTGGCAATATCGCCGCTTCGGATGGGATGTGTGGCCGGAATGGGTGGTGCCGGTCTCCGGCGTCATCACAGCGCTCAAGACAATCGTGCAGGCCTTTTCGGCACCTGGGGATACTGTTCTGATCCAGCCACCGGTCTATGCGCATTTCCACGACGATGTGCTGGTCAACGGGCGGTTTCCCGTCAGCGCGCCCCTTATCCGGACAGAAGACGGCTATCGTTACGATGCGACCGTGTTCGAGGCGGCGATCCAACCGAACACCAGGATCTTCATTCTCTCAAACCCTCACAATCCGACGGGCAAAGTCTGGACGAAAGACGAGCTGCGCAGCATGGGCGAGATCTGCGCGCGCCGCGGAGTTCTCGTTGTCTCTGATGAGATTCACCAGGATCTGATCATGAATCTCGCCTGCATGCATGTGCCGTTCGCGAGTCTGGCTACCACTTTCGCTGAAAATTCGATCACCTGCACCGCACCTTCCAAGACCTTTAATCTGCCGGGGCTGCAATGCGCAAACGCCTTCATCCCCAATGAGCGTCTAAGGGCGCAATTCCAGCGCCAGTTGGAACGTAACCTCTATCCGAAGGTAAACGCGTTTGGCATGGTTGCTGCCGAGGCTGCCTATAGTCAGGGGGAGGCGTGGCTCGACCACCTCATCGTTTACGTGCGGGCAAACCACGCGCGTTTCGCAACCGAGATCAACAAGCTCAACGCGGGTCTGAAGGTGCTGCCGGCGGATGCGCTCTATCTGGCATGGATGGACTGCCGGGCTTTGGGAATGGATGCCGCAGCGCTTGAAACCTTCATGCTGACCAGGGCGCGGCTCTGGCTCGATAAGGGGCAGAAGTTCGGCTTGGAAGGACATGGCTATATGCGCGTGAACCTCGGCTGTCCACGCGCAACCGTCGATGAAGCGATCACGCGCCTCAAAGCCGCTCTCGCGGCGAGATGATCTGCGCCGCGAGAGGCGAAGCAAAGCTTGATCAGGCCGGCATCGCCAGCACGTCCGGGTGCTGCAGCGGTGCGTCTTTGATCCAGATCTCGGCGCCGTCAGGTCCGGTCGCGGCCTTCAGCGGTTTGCCTGCCGGCAACCGGCCCCAGCTCTGCGCTTCCAGTCGCTCGGCACCGAGGTCCAGGCTGCCTGACAGCACCAGGAATTCAAGACCACGGCGGTTTTCGACCGTGATCATCGCACCGGGCAGCCAGCGCTCGATCGAGACCCGTTCCTGGCCATCGTCAAACAGGACCCGTGCTGCTTCGGCTCCTTGGCGCGGAGGCACGGGATTACCCTCGCCAGGCTGGCGCACGATCTGGATTTCGTCGCCCTTGCGGTGTTGCCAGAGCCGCACGAAGATGGTGCAGCCGGAGTTGGACGCCGGCACGTGCGAGGTGCCGGGCGGGTTGCGGAAGTAGCAGCCCGCCGGGTAGTCGCCATGTTCGTCCTGGAACGTGCCCTCGAGCACGAGAATTTCCTCGCCGCCTGAATGGATGTGACGCGGGAAAGCGCTCTGCGGCGCATAGCGCACGATCGTGGTGGCGCGCGCGACTTCGCCGCCAACGCGGTAGAGCATTCGGCGGTCGACACCGGCCGCCGGGCTCGGCACCCAATCAAGTCTTGCGGCATGGACCACGATAGGTTTCGTCAGGTCTTCATTGATCAGCATTTGTCCCGTCTTCCATGGTCAGCACGATCCGGAACGTCGCCGCACCGGAGCGCATTCGTTCGACAGCTTCCTGGGCGCGCTCCAGCGGCATGATCTCGATCAACGGGCGGACGCCCGTCAGCACGCTGAAATCCAGGGCCTTCTCGTTCTCATAGGACGATCCGGTGATCGAACCGATCACGTGGCGTTCTCCTGTGACCAGATATCCTGTCGATACCTGCAGTGGTTCCTTGCCGATACCCAGAACAACAAGCCGGCCGTCCGGTTGAAGGGCGGGCATTAAGGCGGCGACGGCCGTCGGATTGCCGGTCGTGGTCAGGATCGCCCTCGCGCCGCCCAAGGCATTCAAGATTTCTGCGGCGTTTTCCCGTTCGGTGTCGACATAGCGATGCGCACCGAGCCCCATCGCATCCATGGCGATGCCGGCGCCTCGGCCGACCGCCACCACACGGAAACCCATCTTCCAGGCATATTGCAGCGCCATGTGCCCGAGTCCGCCAATGCCAAGTATGGCAACGGTGTCGCCGGCCTCGGCGCCTGACTTTTTCAGCGCATTGAAGGTCGCAATGCCAGCACACAGGATCGGTGCGGCCTCCACGGATAAAAGCTCTTTCGGAATCGAGACGAGCCCGGTTGCGCGTGCGATCATCATCTCCGCGTAGCCGCCGTCGCAGGCCGACCCGACGACGGGCTGCTTGCGACAGAGGTTAAAACGCCCTCGCCGGCAGTCGCTGCATTCGTTGCAATGGCCTCCGAGACGGCCGACGCCGACGCGGCTCCCCACCTTCCAGATCGAGGGCGTGTTCGCGCCAAGCGCGACGATACGCCCGACGACTTCGTGACCGGGAACACGGGGCGGGGTGAGCGCCGGGTCGACCCTGTCGATGTCGTTGGCATCGGCGCCGCATACGCCGCACGCCTCGACCGCGATCAGAACCTCACCGGATTCAGGCGTCGGGACCGGCCGTTCCACCAGTTCAAGCTTCCGGCCTTGGCCAACCTGCATAGCGCGATAGCTGCTCTTCATCGCCCTGGTCCTATGCCGTTGATCCGTCGGGAAGGGGGCGTGAAACCGTGCCGTCCGGAGTGATTAAACCGGGTGACGAGCTCATTGGTGATCCGGGTTGCCGCCTCGACAGCGCCGGCCAGGTAGCCCGGTTCGGTGATGCTGGTTTCGCTACCTGCGAGGGAAACATAATCCGCCCATTTTCCGTTGACCCACGGCCGCGGCTCCGGGTCCGGATGGCCGCCGGCCTGCCGGTCGTCTGCTGTTGCAGTCAGGGGATCGTCTGCCCAGTCCTTGAACAACGTCGCGCGGGGACTGGAGGCCTCAGGACCGAACAGCTGAGCGAGTTGCTTGAGAGCAGCGGCAATAATGGCGTCGCGACCAGTCGCGGCGCGCTCGGTCGCGGGCGCGCCGACGAAGCCGAACAAAGCTGCGTTGCCGGAAGCGGTTGTCGCATCGTGTATCTCGGCAAGCGGTCCCGCCATGCTTTGCGCCGTGCCGGAGAGTCCCGCAGCGCGCCAGAAGGGACGATCGTAGAGCGCGAAGAACTTTGCATGCGGCGCCATCCAGGTCGGGGTGCGCTGCCACCGTTCCAGCGTTGCGAACTCGAGCGCGGGCGAAAATAGTATTCTGGCCCCGATGAGACGCGGCGGCAAGGCGAAGAGGACATGCGACGCCTGCTCCCTCACGGTCGATCCGCTCGCAATGAGGTATTGCACAATGACGCCCTTGGCGTCGAGCGAGACATGCGTCACCTGTGCACCGAGTCTGATAGTCTCCGCCGGCAGGCCTGCGGCAAGCGCGGCTATGATCGCGCTGGTTCCCCCGACCAGGCGCACAGACTGCGGCTCCTGGCGCATGCCGCGATAGCGCTGCGGGGGTTCCTGCGCCATACGCTGAAAGATCACGTCACCGTCGCTATTCTGCTCGAAACAGGCCAGACCGAGATCATCCACGAGCCGCGCCATGGCGGGCTGCATGCCTGGCCAAAACCAGGAGGGGCCGAGGTCAAAGCCATCGTTCGATGGAACCCCTGCGGCATCGACGGAGACAATACGTCCCCCCAGACGGTCACGTGCCTCGAGAAGCTTGAAGCCGATGCCAGCTTGATGGAGGAGCCGTGCTGCGATAAGGCCCGCAAGGCCGCCACCGACGATCAGGATGCGTTGTGACACAACAAAAAAATCCTCAACAGATCGCCAGTTGCAAATCGACCCCGGCCACCATCACGCTGCAAGGGTCGCATACCATCTCGTGTCGCGAGGCGAGGGGCGCCGATGCAGGCGCTGGTCGAGCAAAAGCCGCGCCTTCGCGGTGTTACCGCTGCGCATGAACGACAGAAGCAACATGTCCTCGATCATCTCACGCTGGGCGCCACTGCCGCCGATGCGCACGACCTCGCCAGCCATCGGCTCGAGAATCCGGGCGCAATCTGCATAGTTTTCGTCAAAGAAACTAAGCGCCGCTCGGCATATTGCCGGCACCACCGGCCCTGCTGCCAGAGCTCCGGTTTCGACAAGGTCCGTCAACGATTGGACGCGCTCTTCTACGGCTTGCCTGTTGCCGACGGCCGCTGCGATCACCGCCATGTGCACATCCGCGAAGGCGAAGCCGGCTCTCTGGAAACAGTGGTCGCAATAGCTTGACGCCTGTGCCCAAAGTCCGGCCGGCACAGTGTGGCCATAGGCTTGCAGCCGCCACAGGAAAGAAGCGGCGTCGCTGACCACGTTGACCGGCATTCCATTCGACACCGAAGGCTGCACGTGGTCTGCATAGATCGCAAGCGCGCGCGCCGGATCGTCCCGCTCCAGGGCTGCCAGTGCGGAATGCCACGCGATGTGGCCATGGAGGATGCCTGCGCGATCGTAGCGAGGCAGCCAGCCCGCGATCAACCGTTCAGCATCTTCGTTGGCACCCCCCTCATACATTGCATGGGACAGCGCGTGCGCCGCATTGGCGTTTTCGATCCTCAGATCATAGCCGCGCTCGGTGAGGTCCCGGCCGTGAGTTACATTGCCGTTCTCCGTATGCGCCCAGCCGAGATAGGTGATGAACCACCAGTCGTCGGCCCCGAAATTCGGGGCAAGGCGCTCGCAGAGATCCACTCGCGCCTGGTCGTGATCTGCCATCCCCGAAAAGGCAAAAAGCCCGAAGGCGCCAAGCGGCAATGAAAGGATCAGAATGTCGCGCGGCCATTGCTCGGCGTGCTGAAGTGCGCGCGCCAGCGCCCTGGCCGCCTGTCCGTTGATCGCCAGTGAGAGGACTTGGACATGGCTTCGCTCCCGCTCGGTTCCGTGGCGGGCGACAAGTTCTTCGGCTTTTTCGATCTTGGCCTTGGCGCTTGCAATTTCGGAGCGCACCGCATGAAGGCGAGCGCGGGCAGCATAGGCAAGAGCGAAATCCGGGTCTGTCGCGATCGCCTCGTCGAGAGCCTCTGCCGCGCCGGGCCAAGCAGACAATAGAAGATCGACCCCGTGGCGGTAGCGCCCGGCCGCCAAGTCAGACGACGTCGACAATGGAAGTCCATGGTTGTCCAAATCGTTCATTAGCGATATCCCCTCGAAAAACACATTCGCGTGCAATCAATCGTCAAGGATGATAGTGGGTGGCTCTTCGTCTGTATCGCGACAGATAGACAAACAATGTCGACCAGCTGTCATGCTATCATCGGATCACCATTGCTACGCTGAACACGACCTGCCCGGCGTATCTGTTCTCTTTGTTGGAGTGGATCAACAGATCAACTGCCAACCCCGCGGCGAATGAACTTGCGCCCCGCCCGAGGGCTCGACGACTTCGAGGCCGCGCTCACTGTCTTCCGGCTGTGACGCCGCCGTCGACGGGCAAGATCGTGCCGGTGATCCATGACGCCTGTTCTGACGCCAGAAACAGAATCGCCTCGGCGACGTCACGCGGCTTGCCGTTGCGGCCGAGCGGGTGGAAGGCGCCGAAGGTCGGAAGCACTTCCTTCACCTGATCCTCGGACATGAAGGTGTTGTAGACGGGTGTCTCGACCACAGCCGGCGCCACTGCATTGATGCGGATCTTATGCGGCGCAAGTTCAATCGCGAGATTGCGGACCATGGCATGCACCCCGGCATTGGCTGCCGAATAGGCCGCCGACGGCGTTGCGCCGATCGCCTGGATCGCCCACATCGAGCCGGTCTGAACGATCGCGCCGCCGTTGTCCTTCATCGCCTTGGCGGCAGCCTGCGCCGTGAAGAACTTACCCTTCAGGATCGTGTCAAGATACCAGTCGTAATCCGCCTCGGTGAGCTCGAGGAAGGGCTTGGGATTGAACACGCCCGCGTTGTTAACCAACACATCGAGTTTGCCGAACTTCGAAATCGCGGCCTCGACGAGCGCCGCGCCGGTTTCCGGATTTGCAATATCTCCAGCAGACACAACCACGTTTTTCCCGCTCGGATCAATTTCCCGGGCAGCTGCTTCGAGCTTGGCGAGGTCGCGGCCGTTGATTGCGACCTTGGCGCCCTCGGCCACAAACCGCGCTGCTGTTTCTTTGCCGATGCCGGAGCCACCGCCCGTGATAGCGGCGATTTTTCCTTCAAAACGCATATCTGTCTCCTTATACCTAATTGCCTGTCTATCTATCGATAGATAAGTGAGCCCTGCATAGACGTTGCGTATTGCGATTGCAAGCGCTATCTATCAATAGATAGAGAGGTTTCATGAGCGAAATGGCAGATGCGATCATGGACGCCGCGGAAAAGAGGATCCGGCTGGGCGGGTACGGCGGTTTCAGTTTCCGCGACATCGCTGCCGATGTCGGCGTGAAGAGCGCCAGCGTTCACTATCATTTTCCGACCAAGGATAAGCTCGCCGCTACGGTCGCGCGCCGCTACACGGATCGCTTTGTGGCGGCGGTGGACCGTCGACTTGCCGCGGGTGAAGACATCATCGGCGCATCGCGCCATGTATTCCGAGATGCCTTGTTCAACGACGGTAAGATGTGTCTATGTGGCGCCTTGGGCGCAACCGCGTCAGATCTTTCAGAGGAAGTCAGGCATGAGGTGCAACGGTTCTTCCGGCTGGCTCTCGACCGATTGCAGCAAGCGGGCGTGGCGCCGGTCGATGCAGTTCAAGTGCTCGCCACCTTGGAGGGCGCGATGTTGACGGCGAATGTGCTCGAAAACCTGTCATTATTCGACAGCGGGACCGAGACGTTGAAGATGAAAGCGGCGTCCCCCGGCTCGTCCCATCAGTGGCGGTAGGTTGTTCGCTTTGGCTTGCCAGAGACGCGGGGATGGCCGTCGACATGTTTTGGCACCAATAGAACGGCAATGAACGGCTTTCAATTTGAACTTGCAAAGCTGTGAGCCTGAGCACGACCGGTCATGATAGGCTGATAGATACCCTGAACCGTGTGTCACAGGAAGCGTCGACCTCATTTGACATATTAAACCGTTGCAGCCATTGACTGAGCGGGCCCACTATTATGGGTGAGCCAAGCTTGGTTGCAGCCGTCGGCACCGGCGTCGACAAGGCTATAGGCCCGCTCGCGTATCGGCAGGCAGGTGAGGTGGAGCCCTGCGACCTGTTAACGGTGCGGGACGGTGTTGCTACGTTTTATCACGTGAAGGTCGACGTTATCGGCGCAGCTAAGCCACCTTTTCAATCAGGGCGTCAACGCCGTCGAGTTGATGCGACTGGAGCCGCGGGCCATCGACAAGCTGGAAGCGCTCGTACGCGCGCTGATGGCGGGCGGCGACCCGGATGCGCTTGTCGCTCTTGTACGAGAGCGCAGATATCGCACCGTGTTTGGCATCGTCACCCGTAAGGATCCTGCCGGGAGGTCACTGAACCTGCCGTTGTTTTCCAGGATCAGCCTCATGCGCGGGATGAAGGCGCTGCAGCTCATGGATGTGGCGGGGGAGCGTCATTTTCATCGCGGATCAGGCCGTTGCCACCGGAGGCCGGAAGAAGAAGCGGAAGAAGAAAAAGCGCCCCAGCAGCCGCAGGAAATACAGGCTGAGGCCGCAGAGTAGTAGAACGGAATGGCGCGCTTGGAGAGGTGGCGGGAGACGCTGCCGAGGAGTACGTCCGTTGCCGCGTGCCAGCGCGAATTGCTGCGAGGCATACAGTGCCGAAGGCGATCTTTGATATATCTCGCATCGGCGAGAGGGAGCTTTAGCAGTGGCGTGCCTTTACTGATCGATGCGGGGACGCTTTAGGTGTTGGAGTTGAGACTATCGAATACATGACCCGGCACTGCCCTAAGCCCGTCGAGAGCAAGAAGCTTGCTCTCGTTGAAACGAAGGAGCAGCTTGTCCTCGACGAAAACGAACTGTCATCACATCGCACATATCTGATGCAGCCGTGGTCTCTCCTCGGAGCTTGCATCGAAGCTCCATTGCCAACCGCAACCAAGTAATCCGGGAGTGATGTCCGTTCGACCCGCCGAGGAGGCAGACTTGCCAAAGCAGGATTGGGACCTGGCTTTGGGAGGAGGGGACATTCATGCAGTGCCAGTTCCAGGCAACCACGCTAAAATAGTGAGCAACCCAAAAACCGCCGGGTTCTGGATCGAGCCATTTCAACGGCCCTACTCAGAAGCCTCACTTCTTAAACACATCCCAGAGAATTTTCTCGATCGTTTGGCCCTCCAGGTGCTTGCCATTCAACCCATTCGACATCATCGCCAGATGGGAGGTTCGGCCATCCAGCAGCTTGAACGGTCCCGAGCCTCCTGGTCCGCCCCCGCCGTTATGCGCCTCGGCTCGCCAGCACCCATTCGACAAATGCAGAAAGTTCCGAGACACTCACACCGCGATCCGCGGCCGTCCTGACGCCACCGCGACCACATGCGCCTCGATGAACATGCGCTGGCCCTCGATGGTCGAGACCTTGAACTCGGTGGCGACGTCGATCTCGGCGCTGTCGGTGCCGGCGTCCTTGGCGCGCCCGGCTGCGATCGCCCGCACATCGGCTTCAGCCGCCTCGATCGCCTTCGCCTCGTCGGTGAAGTCGCGTACTGTCTGGCCCGACGCCAGGCGGAACAGCCCTTCCTTCGGCTGGCTGACGCGGGCTTCGGCCGAGACCCGCACCTGGCCGACCACGGCGCCCAGCGCGTTGGCGACATCGGTATCTTCCGGCACGATGCAGCCATTGCCGACAAGCGGCAGGCCCGCATAATGCAGCGGCGCGGAAGCGCCGAGGCCGATCACCGGACGGTCGAGCGCGACGGTGAAGCGGGCGATGCCTGGATGGCCATCGACCGCGCGCTGCACCAGCGCGTGCGCGACGGTCGCCGCGCCGTCCAGGCCATCCTCGGCGAAGGCTGTTTCGAGGATGTATTCGGCCGACCAGCGGGTGAGCGTGACCAGCACGCGCTGCGAAATCTCCTCAGGCGTGGCAGCGATCGCCTGGCCGCGGCCGTCGCGGCGGCGGGCGAAAAGCTCTGCGCCCAGCCGGGCGGTGGCGGCGTCCCAGTTCGACTGCTTGCCCAGCACATGGGCAGCGTCGGACGGCGTGAAGCCGCAGATGTGCACGAGCCCCCGCGTAACCAGACGGTTCAGCGTGGCGTTCTGCGCGTTGGACGAGAGCAGCCGGTCGAGCGCCAGCGGCGCTGCGCCGATCGCCTCATAGAGCTTCGCTTCCGGCGCGGTGAGGCCGGCGGCGAGGCGATCCGGCACGCCGGTGCGCACGGCAAAGCGCCCGTCCATGCGGCCGGGATTCGGCGCGCGCAGCTGCCGTTCCAGCTCGGCGGTGACCGCCTCGCCATGCGCCATGCCGGCAAGCGCCAGCGGCACCAGGCGGCGCGGCCCGAGCAGGATCTTCGGATCGAGCGCGCCGTCTTCCAGCGCCACTTCCGAGTCGCCGCCGAGGCCGAAGGTGCGCATGGCGACGGCCTCGACCATGGTGCGGAAGCCGCCGACGGTGGCGCCTTCCGGATCGAGGCGAGGACGGCCGCCATCGAGCACGGCGACATCCGTGGTGGTGCCGCCGATATCCGACACCATGGCGTCGTCCAGCCCGGTCATGTGACGGGCGCCGACAAGGCTGGCGGCGGGGCCGGAGAGGATCGTCTCGATCGGCCGTTGGCGGGCAAAGGCCGCCGACACCAGCGCGCCGTCGCCGCGCACCACCATCAGGGGCGCCGCGATGCCGCGCTTGGCCAGAAATCCTTCGGTCGCCGCGACCAGCCGGTCGATCATCGAGATCAGGCGGGCGTTGAGCAGCGTGGTGAGCGCGCGGCGCGGGCCGCCGAGCTTTGCCGAAAGCTCGTGGCTGGCGGTGACCGGCAGGCCGGTCTTCTCGCGGATCAGGTCGCGAGCGGCAAGCTCATGCGCCGGGTTGCGCGTGGCGAAATAGGCGCAGACGGCGAAGCCGGACACCGAACGCCCAAGCTCGGGGAGTGCGGCCTCGAGGCCGGACAGGTCGAGCTTGGCGGCATTGCCATGCACGTCATGGCCGCCGGGGCAGAACACCACCGGATCGGTGCCGAGCGCCGTCTTCAACCCGTCGCGGGCAAGATCGGCCTCGGAAAAGCCGATCATGACGAGCGCCACGCGCCCGCCCTGGCCCTCGACCAGCGCGTTGGTGGCCAAGGTCGTGGACATCGAGACCAGCTTGATCGCGGCAGGATCGGTCCGGGATTTCTCCAGCACCGCATCCACCGCGCCGGAAATGCCGACGGCGAGATCGTGCCGGGTGGTCAGCGACTTCGCCTTGGCCAGAACCTTGCCCTTGGGGCCGCCCTCCTCCGACCACAGCACCGCATCGGTGTAGGTGCCGCCGGTGTCGATGCCGAGGAAGAGGGGTTTTGGCTGCCGCGTGGCCATCATAAAGAATCGGGATCGAAGAGGAGGCGTCGGCCGAGGGGCGAGCTTTCTGTAGACGTGAAATCGTTCAAAACCCGCAGCCTAGCTCATTTCAATCGAACCCTTGCGATCGTCCGCATGCGCGGCCGCAGCCTGCACCACACTTATACCGATGTCTCAGTAAGCTTGGACCTGTATTCCTCATCCAGGATGGCAGGCAGGGGAATCTTCTTGGTTCGCGCGCCGTCGACGGAGATCATCTCGCCGCTGACAAAGCTTGATTCCTCACTGACGAGCCAGAGCACGGCGTTGGCGATTTCCTTTGGGGCGCCAATTCTCCCAGCCGGGTGAAGATAACTCAGCTCACGCTCGATCAGTTTTCGGTCCGGATGCATCTCGACATAAGCCCGGTTGAGGTCCGTGTCGATCCAGCCGGGACACACGGTGTTGCAGCGAATGCCGTCCGGTCCGAGATCGACCGACAGCCCAAGCGTCAAACCGTGTACACCCGCCTTGGTGGCCGCGTAGGCAGTATGCCAGGGGTTGACCATGTAGCCCTCCACCGAGCCGATATTGACGATCGCACCAGAGCCGGCACGCCTCATCTCAGGGACAACGTACTTGGCCATGAGAAACGGTCCACGAAGATTGACCGCCATGAGCCTGTCCCAATCTTCGGCGGTCTGGTCGTCAATGGACTTATGAATGACCATGCCAGCATTGTTGACTAGGATGTCGATCCTGCCGAACCTCTCTAGCACCTGGTCCACAAAGGCGCGAATGGAGGCCTCATCTGTTACGTCCAAAACGAGGAACGAGAGCTTCCCTGCGTTGGTGGCATCAGCGCGTCCCTGAAGCAGATCACCGACGGCGACCACGCAGTCCTCCTCCGCCAGCCTCTCGGCGATTGCACGTCCAATCCCCTGATTGCCACCGGTGACGACGGCAACCTTGCCCGCTAGCCGATTACCCATGAATTCTCCTATCCAGCTGTGAAGCCGCCGTCGATTGGCACGGCAACCCCTGTGATGTGTCTTGCTTCGTCGCTTGCGAGGAACAAGGTCAGGCTCGCGATTTCCTTCGGGGTCGCCACGCGACCCTGAGGATTGGAATCGATATTCCGTTGGAGGACCCCAGCTGCAGTGACCGGCGTCTTGTGGGCTGACACGAGCATCGGCGTGTCTACCGCGCCCGGGCAAACGGCATTGATGCTGATCTGTTCTTTGGCGTGGTCCAGGGCCATGGCCTGCGTCAGTGAAACGACTGCACCCTTCGACGCGCAATATGCGACCAGACCTGGACAGCCAACCAGCCCGACGTTCGACGCTATGTTGACGATGCTGCCTCCGCCGGACGTCCTCATGGCCCGGACCGCAGCGCGGCTGAAATAGAAGACACCGTTGACGTTGGCCTCGAAGGTCTGGCGCCACTCGTCATCCGATGTCTCAACAGCGTTTCCACGACGGATAATGCCCGCGCCATTCACCAGCACACTGACTTTTCCGAACCTCTTCACGGTGGATCCAATCACCTGATCGGCGAACGCCGAGTCAGCCACATCACCCAGCATCAATTCGGCCTGGCAGTCGTGCTTGTGGACCAATTGCATCACCTTCTGGCCCCGCGCCCGGTCGCGGCCGACCAGCATTAGCGCTGCACCCGCCGCAGCGAAGCCTTCTGCAACCGCCGCCCCGATTCCCGATGTCGCGCCCGTAACGATAACCACCTTGTTCGAATGTCTCATCCAAGCCTACTTGTCACATGGTGGGGAGGCCGATGATTGGCCAGCCTGATTGCCTTTCAATTCGCTTAGCGCTTGTGTCTCCCCGTTCGCAAGCGACCAAAAAATCATGCGGCGGACAAGCTGAAGTTATCGCCCTCTCCAGGCCGACTTGACCAAATGGCCAATCGGGCCGGCGGCTAGATCATCTCCATTCTCGCGAGGGCCAGTTAGCCAAGAATTGCGCGAATTCCATCGGGAGCGTTGCCGCTATCCTGGCTATGACTCTGAATTATGCGACCAGCAGTAATACTCATTTGAATGGCGCGCGCTCCCCTATAGATTGTCTGACGGCCGATAGTTTCACGTAGCCTCCCCGTCCGAGGAGTGGGAGACGAAGGCTGCAGCAAGAGGGCAAAGTCTGATGAGGGAAAAAAGCTCGCATCGCCAGCCCCCGACGGATTTGTAATCAATGACAACTGGAGCGATCTGCGCCAATTCAGGCCCATGCCGGATATAGATTCGAATGGCTTGACCGCTATCGCAAGGGGCGGCTGAGAGCGGGCGTTCCGAAGGCTGGCAGGTAACGAGGTGAGAGAACAAAAACTTCTGGGCCGTTACATCCTGATCGCGGAGGATAACAACTCCGTTGCAGTCAGCCTGGGAGAGGCATTCGGGGCGCAAGGCGCGAAGGTCCTTTATCCCTTCGCTACCATCGAAGATGTCCTCGACCTGATCATGTCCTCACAGCCAATAGACGCTGCCGTGCTCAGCCTGACGCTGCAGGGCGAGGAAACGTTCGTTGCCGCGGAAAATCTGGTCCGCCGCCACATCCCTTTCGTGTTTCTGAAGGGCCACAACGCCCCCGAAATCCCGGGCCATTTCGAAGGCGTCGGCCGGTTCGACAAGTCCGGTAATCTTGCCGATACCGCTCACCATCTGACAAGGATCGTTTTGGCAACTTCGCAGGGCGGTGCTCGCGGATAGCCGCGCAACTGAAACTGCCGCCTGGCGCCGCAGGAATTGAAGGCCCGCGACCGGTCATGATCTCTGGTTATCGATGAGCCGAATAATACTCATTTGAAGTTCGCGGCCCGACGGCGTTATCTCAGTAACAAATGGCTCTTGGGCGCAAGGGAAGGTACGGCCGAGCAAGCAACGGCAAGGCGGTCTAGCCGGCTCGGAACCGGTCGCGCCAAGCTTGGGCGGGATGCGTTCTGGAGAACGCGAACCAGACAAACGGCGAGCGGGATAGGTGGAATGAAGATAAGGCGCATCCGGGTTTTCCGCAAAAGTCTGCCTGTCCCTGGCGGCAAGGTCACGATCGGGCAGGCCACGCTTGCCGCCTTTGATTCCACCATCGTTGAGGTCACCTCCGATACCGGCGTGGTCGGTTGGGGCGAGACTTGTCCGATCGGGCCGACTTATGCTCCCAGCCACGCGCTTGGAGCCCGCGCCGCAATCGTGGAAATGGGTCCCGGTCTGATAGGAGCCCCCATTAGCCCGGGCCTGCTGCATCGCAAGATGAACTCACTGCTAAATGGGCACTCCTACGCAAAGGCAGCGTTTGACATTGCGGCGCACGATTTGATCGGCAAGAAGACGGGAATGCGGGTGGCGGACCTGTTGGGCGGCGCCGCGACCGAACGTGTTCCATTCTACTTCTTCATCGGCGTTGGCGATGCTGACGAAGTGGTTCGGTCCGTCAGGGAGGCGCAGGCGGGCGGATATGTTCGCATTCAAACGAAGATTGGCGGGCGTCCTGTCGACCATGATATCGAAGTCATCCGTAAGGTTGCCGAGGTCATGAAAAAGGGCATGCGCTGGGCTGTCGACGGCAACAGGAGCCTGACCATGCGCGATGCGATCCTGCTCAGCCAGCAATGCAGGGACATTCCATTCGTTCTTGAGCAGCCCTGCAACACGCTTGAGGAAATTGCGGCCATACGCCCGTCGGTGCAGCATCCCATCTACATCGACGAAAATGGCGTTGACCTCAGCACTGTGATCCAGGCCGCCGTCAATGGCCTGTGCGATGGCTTCGGGATGAAGGTGACGAGGATCGGCGGGCTGAAACCGATGGCGGCGTTCCGGGATATTTGTGAAGCTCGCTCGCTACCGCATACCAGTGACGATAGCTGGGGAGGCGATATCACCGGGGCTGCTTGCGTCCATCTTGGAGCCACGGTGAGGCCGAACTTGTTCGAGGGCTGCAGCTGGGTCAACAAGATCTCCGAAGAGAGTCACTACGATCCAAACAACCCAATTCGAGTGACGGACGGCCACGTTTCACTACCGACCGGCCCCGGCCTTGGGCTGGAGGTCGATGCGGCGGTATTTGGCGCACCAATCGCGGAGTTTTGACCGCGGTCCCGCCGTGTCGTCATTGACGATCCACCGGCATATAATGAAGGAGTAAGACATGCCCGTCATTCATATCGAGACGTTCAAGGCGGATGACGACAAGAAGGAGAGCCTGGCCGCTGAAATCACGAAGCTGTTCTGCGACAAGATGAATTTGAAACCGGAGCAGATTCACGTGGTTTTCGACGAATATGAGCCCAGCAACTGGGCAACCGGCGGCAAGCTCTGGTCCAGGATGTGACCAGTCCCGGCTGCCGTGGCCTTGATAGCCGTTTGCGAGGCGCCAGATGTCACCATCACCGGCAAGCCAGCCATGAACTGGGATTCGGTTATCGGCTATCTTGCAGCGCTATGCTCCGTGACGTCCTACACCCCGCAAGCCTGGAAGATCATCAAGACGCGGGCCACCGACAGCCTGTCAGCCCCCATGTACGCCATCAACGTCGTAGGATTTTTGTTGTGGCTCACCTTCGGGATACTCCGGAATGAATGGTCCCTCATCGTCACCAACGCTCTGATCCTGCTGCCTTCAGGTCTCATTCTCGTCATGACGCTTCTTCCACGCGCGAAAAAAGATGCTGTGGCGAACCTGCTTGACCCGGGTGCCCCCCGCACAGATCGGTCTGATGAGGGTACCCCTTCAGGTGATTCAGAAACCAAGTGGTAGCCTGACGCCGTTTCGGAGCCAGGCTCTTGGCGGTTCACGGATCTTCCGCGATTCGGCAAATCATCAGGCCTGCACTCTCTCCCGGAGTGCGCGCGCTGCCGCGACCATGTTCTTTAGGGCAGGGCGGACTTCATCCCACTTGCGTGTTTTGAGCCCACAATCGGGATTTACCCACAATTGAGCGTCAGACAGGCGCTCGCGGGCAAGCAACAGGAGGGCTGAAATCTCGGCAACTTCCGGAACTCGCGGCGAGTGGATGTCATAGACTCCGGGACCAATTTCGTTCGGATATTTGGAGTTCGTGAAGGCGTCCAGCAGTTCCATTGCCGAGCGCGATGTCTCAATGGAAATTACATCCGCGTCCAGTTCAGCGATCGCGCCGATGATCTCATTGAACTCCGAATAGCACATGTGAGTGTGGATTTGCGTCGCGTCTTGTACACCCGTTGAAGCAAGCCGGAAGCATTCGACTGCCCAGTCGAGATAGGATTCCCTGTCGCACGCGCGCAGCGGCAGGCCTTCGCGAAACGCCGCCTCGTCGATCTGGATCATCCTGGCGCCGGATCTTTCGAGGTCCGTGACTTCATCGCGAATGGCGAGCGCGATCTGTCGGCAGACTTCGGAGCGAGGTACGTCGTCGCGTACGAAAGACCAGTTCAGAATCGTCACTGGGCCCGTAAGCATCCCCTTGACTGGTCTTTGCGTAAGCGATTGGGCGAATTCCCACCATCGCACTGTCATTGGATTGGAGCGCGATACGTCGCCGAAGATGATTGGCGGACGCACGTAGCGTGAACCATAGCTTTGCACCCAGGCATGTTCGGTAAATGCGAAGCCGGAAAGCTGCTCGCCGAAATACTGGACCATGTCGTTTCGCTCGAATTCGCCATGCACCAGCACGTCCAGGCCTATCTCCTCCTGCCAGCGAATAGCAGCTTCGATCTCTTTTTTCAGGAAGGTCTCGTAGTCGACGTAGCTCAACTGGCCTTTGGCATGTGCGGCACGCGCCTTGCGCAGCTGAAGCGTCTGCGGGAAGGACCCTATG
Source organism: Mesorhizobium atlanticum (assembly GCF_003289965.1). Taxonomy (GTDB): domain Bacteria; phylum Pseudomonadota; class Alphaproteobacteria; order Rhizobiales; family Rhizobiaceae; genus Mesorhizobium; species Mesorhizobium atlanticum. The sequence continues at coordinate 143,731 of NZ_QMBQ01000009.1, read as the reverse complement.
GTCGTGGTTGGGAACGGCGGCAGCTCCAGGGCACCAGCCTGCACCTGGGAACGCACGGCAAAGGCGCTGGTCCGTCGTTTCATGCTCTCTTTGATGTTTGCGATTCGCCCCTCAACGAGCGGATCGTGGATCTTCGTAGACGTTGCGCGGGCAGCGGTGGCCTCGGCAGAAGCTGTCAACGCATCTGCCACAGCATCCCTGCCTTCGCTTAGCGCTCTCGCCAGCACCACCAGCTCGTCAGTCTTCTGGGCCGCGAAGGCAAGCCACGACCCGATGTTGGCATCGAGTGCGGTCTCCATGCGCAAGTCGATCGGCACATGCAGCATCGAGCAGGAAGGCGCGATCTCGACGCGGTCTAGATGCCAGCCGGCGACTGTCGGCTTGATCCGATCGAGAATGGAAAGCAAGTTGGCGCGCCAGACGTTGCGACCGTTGATCAGGCCAAGCGAGAGCACCAGATCCTTCGGCGCGAGCCTCCCAACGGGCTCCAGTTGCTCGGGAGCACGCACGAGGTCGATGTGCAGCCCGGCGATCGGCAGAGAAACCGCGGTCTCCAGATTATCGCCCAACGACCCGAAATAGGTTGCGAGCATGATCTTGAGCTCGGGCGTGGCCGTCGACAGCTGCCCATAGGCAAATTCAAAGGCGGCGCGTTCGTTCGGGTTAAGATCGAGCACAAGCGCTGGTTCATCGATCTGCACCCAATCAGCTCCTGAGGCTTTCAATTTGCTCAAGAGTTCCTGGTAGATCGGCAGAAGCCGCGGCAGGAGCGCGAGGGGATCGAAACCGTCGGCCGGTGACTTCGACAGCTTGAGAAAAGTCACTGGTCCCAGGATTACCGGGCGTGTATGAATGCCCAGGACCTTCGCCTCGAGGAAGTAGTCAACCGGTTTTGTCGACGAGAGGGTGAACGCCTGATCGTCTTCAAGTTCCGGCACGATGTAGTGATAGTTTGTGTCGAACCATTTGGTCATTTCCATCGCGGTCAGGCTAGGTGCATGAGCCGCATAGTTGTGGCCATGTCCGCCATTTTCTGTCTGGCCTTGGTTGCCGCGCGCCATGGCGAAATAGATGTCGAGTGGGACCTCACCACCATTCCAGCCATATCGGGAAGGCACAGCGCCGACCATGGCGGCAGTGTCGAGCACATGGTCGTAGAGTGAGAAGTCGTTCGACGGAATTTTCGACACGCCGCGATCGCGCTGCTCTTCCCAGTTAGCGGCACGCAGTGCCTTCGCCGTCGTGAGAAGGTCGGCAGCGGAAGATTTTCCGGACCAGTAGCTTTCAAGCGCGAATTTCAATTCTCGCCGACGACCGATACGTGGTACGCCGAGCGTTGCTACAGGAATTTGCTGAGAGACAGTCATGCCATACCCCGATGGTTAGGGCAGGGGCAAGGAAGGCGCTGCTACCCGGTCAAAGTATGCCAAGCTGCCGCGGCCCACCGAGACACCCCGCCCGTGGACAAAAGTTCGCCGTGGCAGGTCTCCTGGCTCGCGGATCATGGCTCTACCCGTCTTCCCGAGGCTGTTTGCCTCAGTGACATGAGTGGGCTGGCTAGCCGCTAACAGTTGCGGGGGCAGCGCCGGCATCGCACCGGCTTCCCTCTTAGCTCCGCTGCGGCAGCGCCGTGCGGAGAACCACGCGGACGCAGACAATCACAGCAGGCCTACGCTTGTCAATACTGCATAAAGAGATGTTTATATCGTTATGCAAATCGCTTTCGCTGTCGGCGTGTTTTCAGGTGAACAAGGGCGTGGATCGCGATATGTTTAGTTCATCACACGGCAAGGCAGTTTGGCTACATGAAGCCGGACGTTGGCCGCTGCGGGTGACCGGGCCAATCAACCAATGGTCGCGGTTCAGAGGAGTGGCGGACAGCGTTCCCGGCCCGGCCACGCACACGTTGCCAGCCCTTGGGTAAGGCCGTTTGGACTGTTTGGAAGACGACGCCCAGCAGAGTTGCGAGGTGAGTCGCATATTTCAGTAGTAGAATGCTCGCGTGCGTGCGCCGACTCGTATCAACGTCGCCTAAAGCCTCCACGGTAAGTGGCGCCCACCGGTTCCTTAGGCCCAGCAAATCGGAATGCGAGCCCTCACGCTGTCGGATGCACATGCGACTTTCCAATTTGTCCGCGCTTTCCGGGACAGCCTGCACCAGGAGGAGGGCAGCTTGTTCTTGGCCCGCCCTACAGCAATCCCGCCTGTTCCGCCTCGCCGCGGAGATTCTGGCGCGGGCGCGGGCCGATCTGCTGGATCACCAGCCCGGCGGCCAGCGAGCCGAGGTCGCCGCAATCCTTGAGGCTGCGTCCAGTCGTGTAGCCATAAAGGAAGCCGGCGGCGTAAAGATCGCCGGCGCCGGTCGTATCGACCAGTTCCTTGATCTTCGTCGCCTCGATGGTGACGGTCTCGTCGCCGCGCACGATCACCGAACCTTTTTCGGAACGGGTGACGGCAGCTATTTTGCAGTCCTTGCGGATGGCGTCGAGCGCCTCCTCGAAGGAAGCCGTCTGGTAGAGCGACTTGATCTCGTGGCTGTTGGCAAAGACGATGTCGACGGTGCCCGAGCGCATCAGCTCGAGGAACTCGTCGCGGTAGCGGTCGACGCAGAAGGAATCCGACAGCGTCATCGACACTTCGCGCCCCGCCGCATGCGCCAGCTTGGCGGTCTGCCGGATCGCTTCCTTGGCGCGCGGCGGATCCCACAGATAGCCCTCGAAATAGGTCACCCTGGCGCTGGACGCCTTGTCGGCCTCGACATCCTCGGGCCCAAGCTCGACGCAGGCGCCGAGATAGGTGTTCATCGAACGCTCGCCGTCGGGCGTCACGAAGATCATCGAGCGTGCGGTCGGCGGCTCGCCCGCGAGCGGCCTGGTGTCGAAGGCCACGCCCTGGGCGCGGATGTCATGCGTGTAGATTTCGCCCAGCGCGTCGTTCGACACCTTGCCGAAGAAGGCGGCCCGCCCGCCGAGGCTGGCGACGCCTGCCGCCGTGTTGCCGGCGCTGCCGCCGGAAGCTTCGATCGCCGGTCCCATGCGGCTGTAGAGCAATTCGGCTCGCCTGGCGTCGATGAGGTTCATCGCGCCCTTGATGATGCCGTTGGTTTCGAGAAAGGCCTCGTCGCACTGGGCGATGATGTCGACAATGGCATTGCCGATGCAAAGCACGTCATATTCCGGCATCAATGTCTCCGCCAACGACCACCGCTTTCTGACTTGCCGGCCGGGCGTTACCCGATGCGATGGGCTTTCCGCATGCCGATCCATTCGGCGCGGCTCTCGTGATGCTGTGAGTCTTGCCACGCGCCGTAAGTGCCAGACCTATCCCACGTGAACTCAAGATCTTCGCGGCCGAATTGCTCATCGAACGCGGCCTTGTGGTTGGAAATGAGTGCACTCCGGCTTGACCTCGCTGACCTCAAATGAATTGGGATCAGCCTACCATTTGCTGCGATCCGGAGTTGCTAAGCCTCTATGAATTTCCTGGGAAGAATCTGTTGCAATGCTCAACCGAAGCGCAACGCTATGCCGGAGACGATCCGAGGTGGTAGCGGGCTGATGGTACCGGCGACTGGGCGGTGCAGGTGCAAAACAGCTATTTGACCGGTTTGCCCCACGCCGTCTGACTGGTCTCAAATGGATCAGCCGTATCGTTAAGCAGATGCCCGTCTTGTCGCGGGAGGGACAGAGCGCGCAGAGGCGCGAGAGGGATTGCTGGCACTTCACGATGCGGCGTCGGCAAAGTCGACGCGGACTGGCGCGACCATTCCGGTCGAATCTCATCAACGCGGCAGGGCGGTAGGAAAATTCCCTACGACACCGCCACTCATCAACGAAAGTTCTTCACAGGTGGAGGCGTGTTCGACTCCGTGGGATGTTCGAGACATGCTTTCTTTGCATGGCATTCTGGCTTCGACTCTCAGATTCGAAGCGTGCGGCTACGCCCGTTTTAATCCCTAGCCTCTACAACATTTCCGACTTTGGCTTTACGCCAGCGACGGCGATCGAATGGGAACATAATGTAGTCCCGCACGGTGAGCGGCTCGGGCTGGTTTCGCATGCCAACCTCCGGCCACTCGTTCGTTTTTGGCCAGTATGCCGTTAGAAAAACCGTGTCCCAGATAGTTGTGAAGAATCCATAGTTTCGATGCCGGTGCTGCGATTCCATCGAGTGGTGGATGCGGTGGAATTTGTTGTCGCCAATAATGTATCGCAGCAGGCCAAGATTGATGCGGGTACTGGAGTGAGAAAGATGGGCCTGGAAGGTAATCAGCGTCATGGCAACGATGGGCACCACGCCAGATTCAAAATGGATCAGAGCGAGTGGCAGTGCCACCAACGCCGCGTAAACGAGTGGCTCGGAGATGTGATGATTGCAATTCCATGCCGTCAATTCGCGGATCGAGTGGTGCGTAGCGTGCAGCCGCCAGAGGAATGGAACAGCATGCTGAGCGCGGTGCATCCAGTAGTAAAAGAAGTCGCCAGCAATCGCGACTAAAACACCGGAAAGAACCGCCAATCCGCTGTTGATGATAGCGTTGTCCGAGTGAAGCAACGATGCGAAATTGATCGTTACCAGCGGCTTTACTCCTAGCCGGGCCAGACCAACAGCGAAGAAGTGCCAAACAAAGGCACCCAAGCCGAGCCGAATAAGCCAATTCCGCACGCCGCGAGCGTACGAAGCAAGACTGTATCGATAGGCCGGTAAGGTGAACTCCAGCGCGGCGCAAATGGTGGCGAAGACCACGACAAGCTCGAGCGAATCCACGAAGATCTGAGATATGTGATTAAAGTCGAGAAAGTGCATTGTGTGCTCCGGCGGATCGTTCAAACTGCGCCAGTTTCAGATCGGACAATCGAGTAAGTCATGTTCGCTTCCGGCCGAATCCAATAGTTATGAATCTCCAGCACCTCCCGAAAAAATCGAGATCGGCAACCGGATCTATACCAACGCAGAAAGTAGGAATTGCACATGATCAGTCATGCAATTTACTTTTCGGTGCGCATCCAAACGGTGAATGTTCCGCCGGCACAGCGGGGCACCGCGGGAGCGGACTATGTGGGATGCTTGCGGATTGGTAAAATAGATTGTTTGGATGAGACGTATCCGTTTTCCAAATGGTCGGAGAAGCCCGTTCGACGATTTGGCTTACCCGGGGTAACAAACTAATTTTATGCGCCAGTGCCGAGCCGCCATGGCAGCAGAGCTTTGTAAAAACCAGCAGCTCAGCGCGCCCGTGCCGATCAGGTTCATCTCGCCGTTGACGATGCCGTTGGTGTCGAGGAACGTGTCGTCTCTGGGCGACGATGTCGACAATAGCCAGGTTACTCCGACCAGACGGTTCAAGTTCGTCAACGAAATCACATCGCTGTCGGACCAGCACGATCCTCGCAATCCCGCGTGGCCCTTCGTCCGGCAGCGCTCGATCAGCCAGTCGCGCCAAGAGCCCGATAGCTTCTTCAGCTTGTAGCCGCCGACCTGGCAGGCGCCTCGCTGCCGGTCTCGTCCACCCGCTTCAACCGTTCAATCGCGACGCTGGAGCCAACACGAAATCGAATGGCGGCAGCATGCCGCGAAAGCCTTCAACCTGGACTGCCGCAACAACCCGCTCACTCTGACACGGCAATCAGTCCGCGTTTCTCTTCCATGGTGCCGTCGGCAGAGGAGCGAGACGAACATCTTCACCTTCCTGCCAGTTAGGAAAAATCGCGCTCCTGCCAATTGGCGTGTTCAAGGTATTCGTCGGCAATTGCCTCTATGAGTTCCTGCTGCCGCTCGGGACTAAGGCGCAACAACGCGCTGATTGCAAGATTGCGCTCTCTGGCGAAACGTATAGTGCAACGATAGCCGTCGATGTCTTCCAGGATCGGGCCATTGGCGTCCTCTTTCCAGAGATCTGCCAATTCCTGCAGCAGCGACGGGCGCTCTTCTCTAATGGCCAACATTTCCATGACGCGACGTTTGGCTCGCGCCAGGAAGAGGTCCGGACACCCAAGGCGCAGCCGCTTGATGTGCCACTGAAAACCGCCATCCCAATAGCAGCTTCGTGCCATGCTATTCAGAAGCGAGATCGACCCGCCTTCGAGGATGAGGCCAGATTCAGATTTGCGGCGCTCCACCTGCGATTTGAGCTGGAGATGGGCGGCCTCAGGCTCAATCACACCGGCGGCGAGCGGGCGGGAATCCAGATAAATTCGCTGAGTGAATTGCAGTTCCCGCTCCAAAGGACGTCCGCTGCCGGTGGCAACTTGAGGGCAGCATTGTACACGATCCAGCGCGATGACCGGCCATCCGGTATCTCGTGCCACTTGGATTGCGAAGTCTGTTTTGCCGCTGCAGGTCGGCCCATAGATTAGACAGATTCGCATCTTCTTGGCTTTATCGGAATTCCAGCTTCGAACCCGGAACGCCATCGATAGGCGACGGACGTCGCGGCGCATTCCTGATCAACGAAGCAAATGCCGTGCCGCGTTGGCCACTGCAAGGGCCAGCGATCATAAGGGGTCAGTCCTTAAGCCGCCGGTGGCCGCGAGCATGTCATGTCGCCATCGGCGACCCGTTGCGCGTCGCCTTGTCGCATATCTGCCACACGAAAGAAAGGCAGAGCGCCGTCCGTCTTCAAGCCGGTTTGCCCACTACGCAATCCACTGCGTCACCGCCAGTCGCATCATGCCCGACAACGTTCTAAGAGCGCAAAGAGATGATGTGAGCAGCCAAGAATCTCTTATCCATCAGCGTGATCTCGCCGCATGAAGCCCCCCACGTTGCATGGTCGAACGAGGCGGCTCCACTGGCAAGGGAAGGTCTCTTCCATGCTCAGGGCGACGTCGATATGTCGGTTCCGCGACGAATGTCGGAGGTCGGACATAGCTGGGTCGCCCAGAAGACTTCCTTTTGAACCTTGCTTCTTTGGCGCCATGCTCGCGATCGCGCCTTTCCGTCATGGCGGCCGGGGGCAGGTCTGGTCATTGGGAGGGCGTTCCGCGTGCCGATCCATTTAGCGTCGGCTCTCATGGGGCGGCGAGCCCTGCCTCTCGCCGCAAGTCGTCGGCTCTGTCTGTCCTTTCCCAGGTAAACTCAGGCTCTTCACGCCCGAAATGCCCATAGGTCGCGGTCTTGCGGTAAATCGGGCGTAACAGGTCGAGCATCTTGATAATGCCCTTCGGTCTGAGATCGAACAGCTCAAGAATGAGCGCCTCGATCCGCCTTTCCTCAACCCTTGCCGTCCCGAAAGTGTTGACCATGACAGAAACCGGACTTGCCACGCCGATCGCGTAAGCGAGCTGCACCTCGCAGACGTCCGCCAGTCCGCTGGCCACCACATTCTTCGCGACATATCGGGCGGCATAGGCAGCCGAGCGGTCAACCTTGGACGGGTCCTTGCCCGAAAAGGCGCCGCCGCCATGACGCCCCATTCCACCGTAGGAATCGACGATAATCTTGCGTCCGGTGAGGCCGCAGTCGCCGCGTGGCCCCCCGACCACGAACCGACCCGTCGGGTTGACCAGAATCCTGACGTCTTTCGTTTCCAGGTCGGTCGGTAGGACCGGCATTATTATTTCCTCAATGACACCCTCGCGAACTGTCTCTTGTGAGACCTGCTCATTGTGTTGCGTCGACACTACGATGGTATCCAGGGCGACGGGCCGCAAGCCCTCATAACGCACGGAGACTTGGGATTTCACGTCAGGGCGTAACCAGCTAAGATCTCCTGCCTTGCGGACATCCGCCTGTCTTTTCGTCAAGCGGTGGGCGAGCTGGATCGGCAAAGGCATCAAAGTATCGGTCTCGCGGCATGCATAGCCGAACATGAGGCCCTGATCTCCGGCCCCCTGTTCGAGATCCTGCCCCCGACCCTCGTCAACGCCTTGGCTAATGTCGGGTGACTGCTCGGTGAGGGCATAAACGATGGAGCAACGCCGGCCGTCAAAGCCAATCGCCTCATCGTCGTATCCAATCTCAACAATCGTATCGCGGGCAACTTGGCCGTAGTCGATCGTTGCATCGCTGGTAATCTCGCCAGCCAGAACGACCGTTCCTGTCTTCACCAAGGTTTCACATGTCTTTACCAGGGCTTCACAAGCGACGCGCGCCTTCGGATCGAAACGCAGCACCGCATCGAGGATTGCGTCCGAGATATTGTCGGCGAGCTTATCGGGGTGTCCCGCGCCAACCGATTCGGAAGAGAACACGAACTGCCTAGCCATGAAACGCCTCGTTTTTGGGTGTTGGATTGTGTGGGGCGATTTTGCTTAGCCCGCCCTACCTATCGGCAATGCCGGGGACTTCGAACGCAGCGCACAGGTCGGCAACGTCTCTTCGCACGCTGGCATGGAGATCTTCATCGTCTGGCCGCCGGAGCACGGCGTCAATGAACCCAGCAACCTGCATCATTTGCGCCTCGCGCATGCCCATTGACGTCACAGCTGGCGTTCCCAGGCGAATTCCGCTTGTAACCGCCGGGTCGCGCGGATCGCCCGGCACCATGTTGAAGTTCGTAATGATGCCAGCCTTTGCTAACAGCTCCGCGTAGGCTTTGCCTGACAGTGGTCGATTGCGCAGGTCGAGAATCAGCATGTGATTATCTGTCCCCCCGGTAACCAGGTCATAGCCTCGCTCAAGAAGCGCCTGGGCCAGAGCCTGGGCATTCTTGACGGTCTGTTGGCCGTAGCTACGGAAGGAGGGGTTCGCGGCTTCCTGCAGGGCGACTGCGAGCGCAGCGATAACGTTCATATGTGGCCCGCCTTGCAGGTGAGGGAAGACCGCGCGATCAATCCGTCTGGCGAGATTGTATTTGGCCTTCGGATGATAGACGGTTTGATAGCGATCTTCGTTTCTTGACAAAATGAAGCCGCCGCGAGGACCGCGGATCGATTTGTGGGACGTGCTGCTGACGACATCGCAATGAGGCACCGGGTTCGGGTGCGCTCCTGCGGCAATCAAGCCGCTGATGTGAGCGATGTCGGCCACGAGGTAGGCGTTCAGCTCGAGGGCGATCTCGGCCATCGCCGCATAGTCAAACATACGCGGGTAAGCGGTTCCGCCCACCCAAATGAGCCGCGGCCGTTCCCGCTTGGCTGTGTCGCGCAAGCTGTCATAGTCGATTTCCTGCGTCTTTTCGTGCAGCCCATAAGGAACCCGTCGATAGTCAGTTCCGGAAAAGTTGATGGCCCAACCGTGGGTCAGATGACCGCCTTGCGGAATGGGCAAGCCCATGACTTTGTCGCAGGGCTTCAAAAGCGCGCGATAGACAGCCTGATTGGCCGGCGAGCCGGAATAAGGCTGGACATTGGCGTGTTCGCTTCCAAATAGTTTCTTCAAGCGCTCGATGGCGAGGTTCTCGAGCTCATCGACGATCTCGGTTCCCGCATAGTAGCGCGCACCGGGGTATCCCTCGGCGTACTTGTTTGTGAAAATCGACCCAGTCGCTTCCAGTACCGCCGAGGAGGCAAAATTTTCAGAAGCGATGAGCTTGAGCGTCGTGCGCTCCTGTTGCTCTTGTCTGACGAGCAGTTCGTAAACCGTCGGGTCAACCGCGGACAAGGGCGAGCGCACGTAAGTGCCTGGCTGCGCGACGGCGAGATCGGCGGAGTTGTCCATCGTAGTTCGCGCTCCAATTGAATTTGATCTATTTCGCGACCAAACAGGCCGTCCCCTTCGGCCGTGCGTCTCCTATTGCTTCGAGCCGCTGCAGGTCTCGTTCATGATGGCCGTCAGTGTGAGGCAGGAGATCGACCAACAACTGCACCAGACCGCCATCCTTGCCTCCTGCTTCGAGATAATAGGAACGCCACGGGCGTTGTTCGTTGCAGCCGAGAAAGCCAGCTCTGGCGAGTACCCGGACGTGTCGCACAACACGATCGCGACGCAGATCCAATATGTCTGCGAGTTGGCAGACTGTTAGGTCCGCGTGCGCGCAAAGACCAAGGATTCGAAGGCGATCCAAATGCGCTGCCGTCCGGAGGCGACTGACCAGCGTCATCATTGTTCAGCAACAACCGACATGGAAAAGACAAGACACCCGTTTTACTGAATTTGTCATTTGGTAGTCTCCGCAGACGCTGCAGCTTTCGAACCAATTATGCCGTTGCTTTTCTCGCGGGCCAGATACTCTCGCAGTCGCTTTGGGTAGCTTATTTTAGGACGTAATTGTTTGAACCGGCGGTGATGCTCGAAGACCCAGGATGAGCGCTCTTCATGCCATTGGCTTCAATCAAAGTTCGCGTGCAGTTCGGCTGTCGCAGAACAGGCGGGATCACAGGATTGAGGCTCCTCACCGATTTCAGACGGTGAGGCGAGTCTACCATCGACAGCGATTTCGGGTTGCTAAAAGTCTATGAATTTCTTTGAAGAAACTGTTGCGATCGATGCTCGCCGATATGCAGCTCAATATGAGCCGGCATGGTTTCAAGCAATGGGGCGGCGTGGTGGGGGATCGAGAATTCCAGGACATCTTTGCGCCGAAGCATGAAGGTCATCACAACCCAGCTTGCCGGAATCGACAGCATTATTTTGTAAGACGTGCTTGATGACATCAAGGCCAGCAGCAACAGCGCTGAGATGAACTCGACGGCGTGAAGGTCTTGAGGGTGGAGCGTTTTGGCTACGCTCCAGGCAGCGTGCCGGTGGATGCCACTTCCAAGACGTCGAGCAGAATTGCCAGTCCGACGCCGCAGGCGGTCAGGATGAGGCCGGCGATGAAAATGCGGTTGGCGCGTTCGTAGACCTGACGTCGCAGCGAATTCACGTCGAGCAAGCGCCATAGCGCTCGCATCTGGAAGGCTATGCCGACCAAGATCGGGGCCACCGCGAAAAGATCATAAAACCGCCATGGCACCGGGTTCGCCGCCCAATGTGTGACGAAACCAAGGGAAAACGCCAGCAATATGCCGACGACGGTGATCGTGCCGTTCCGGAAGAGGGTTTCGATCTGTTCTTCCTTTCGGTCATGCTCGTCCAATCGTCCCTCCCTCTGTCGGGCTATGCGGTCCTCGTACAAATGTGAGCTGATCCCTGACAAATTTGAGCCTTCGAAGAAGGCGTTTGCCGACTTCTGGCTTGTCATCGAATCGATCAGCGAGTCCATTTCTTGATACAGGAAAAGGAGCAAAACTAAGTCGCATGGCGCGCAAGCTGCCTGACGAGGAATGCCAGTTGCGAGCGAGCTGCATCAATCGGCGATTGACGAAAACTGTGTCGCAAGAGCGGTCAGGATCCAGATGCCTGGTCATGAGGCACGGGGCTGGCGAACATGATCCCTCGAGGCGATAGCAAGAGCGGGTATCCGAGCCGATCCTCACATGAGGTTTGTCGAGATATTCTCGAAGACAAGGACCTTGCCCTTGCGCACACTTGCTTCAAGCGACTTCCCGTTAGCCAGATGCGCAGCGATCGCGCTGGCCAGCATACAGCCGGTCCCGCGCATCGACCTGGCAAGCCGAGGCATGTCGAAACGGACAGGTTCCAGGTCGGGGCTCAGCAGGATATCCGTTGATCTGGCCCCTCCTGCATGGCCGCCCTTTAGCAGCAATGCCCGCGGCCCGGCCGCAAGCAGTCGTCTTCCCTGCCGCAGCGTATCTTCGTCGTCCACCGCCAAATCCGAGCCCGTCAGCACCGCCAACTCCATGAGATTTGGCGTAACGAGGCGGCAGAGCGGTGTGAGGTCCCGCTTCATGACCTCGATCGCGTTCGGTTCCACCAGCGGTTTGCCCGACGAGGAAACGAGCACCGGATCCAGCACCGCTGGTATCCGCGGATTTTCGCTGAGCACCGCCGCAACTGCCAGGATGACTCGCCCGGTTGGCAGCATGGCGATCTTAATGGCCGCCACGTTGTTGGCCCGCAGCGCCGCGCGCATCTGATCGGCGACCAGGCTGGGCTGCATATGGTGGATTGCCGCAACGGATTGATGTGTCTGCACCGTTACCGCGGTGACGGCAACGCAAGTGCGCAAGCCGATGCTGGAGATCGTCTCGATGTCGCGCGCAATCCCGGCGCCGCCGCTGGAATCGGATCCGCCGACGACGAGCACATGCGGGTTTCGGTTCAGCGCCATCGGTCCGTCTTTTCGATCCATTCCCTGGTGCGCGCCTCGGGATCCGCGTTCAAGGTTATGTCCGTCACCACCGCGGCGCTGTCGGCGCCGGCTTCGAAAACGCCGTCAAGCCGTTCGGGATTGAGGCCGCCGATGGCGACCAATGGAATGGGCGCGACGGCGTCTTTCCAGGCGCGAACTCTTTCGAGCCCCTGCGGTGCCCATTTCATCTTCTTCAGTATGGTCGGATAGACCGGCCCCAGCGCGATGTAGTCGGGCATGGCGGCCAAGGCCGTCTGCAGTTCGGCATCGTCATGCGTGCTCAGCCCGAGCCTGATCCCGGCCCTCCGTATCTCCGGGAGGCTGGCGGCTTGCAGATCCTCCTGGCCGAGATGGATGAAATCGCAACCCTCCTCGATCGCCAGGCGCCAATGATCGTTGACGATGAGCTGGCAATGGTGCCGGGCGCACAGGGCTTTCGCCTTGCGGATTTCCGCGCGCAGCCCGCCCTCGTCCATGTCCTTGATGCGCAGCTGCACCAGCCTGACGCCGAGCGGCACCAACCGCTCGATCCAGGCGGCGCTGTCGACGATCAGGTAGAAGGGATCGAGCTTCATGAAAAAACCGCCCTGCCGATTGTCGGCGTCGACGGCACGGCGACGTCGCGCGGCTCGATCAGCCCCGAACCATAGGCTTCGCGGCCGGCATCGACCGCCTTCGCGAAAGCGCGCGCCATGCCGACCGGATCGGCGGCCTTGGCGACCGCGGTGTTGAGGAGCACCGCGTCGAAGCCGAGTTCCATCACGGTTGCCGCGTGCGACGGCCGTCCGAGCCCGGCATCCACGATCAACGGAATGTCGGGGAAATGTCCACGCATCGAGCGCAGCGCCATGATGTTGACCGGGCCGAGCGCCGAGCCGATCGGCGCGCACCACGGCATAAGGACCTTGCAACCAGCCTCCAGCAGCCGCTCGGCGACGACGAGGTCGTCGGTGGTATAGGGGAATACGTCGAAACCATCGTCGCAAAGGATGCGCGCGGCTTCGACAAGGCCGAACACGTCGGGCTGCAGCGTGTCGTGGTTGCCGATCACCTCGAGCTTGATCCAGGACGTGTCGAAGACCTCGCGCGCCATATTCGCGGTCGTCACGGCTTCCTTGACGGAATGGCAGCCGGCGGTGTTGGGCAGGACGCTCACGCCGAGCGAGCGGATCAGCGACCAGAATCGCTCGCCGGCCTTGCCGCCGGCCATCTCACGGCGCAGCGAGACCGTCACCACCGAAGTTCCCGACGCCTCGACCGCATCGGCAAGGGTGGCCGGCGAAGGATATTGGGCTGTGCCCAGGAGCAGGCGTGAGGCAAGCTTTGTCCCGAGAAGGTCGAACATGGCTAGCCTCCCTGCATGGGCGACAGGATCTCGATCCGGTCGCCGTCGCTCAACCGGAATTCCGCCCGCTCGGCCGCGGGCACGACGTCGCCGTTCAGCGCCGTGGCGAGCCAGCCGCCCTCATAGTCGAGCTCCCTCAAAAGGGCGTCGAGCGTCGTAGCCTTGGCCTCAAGCGCTTCGCCGTTGACGATCAGCTTCATTGTCAGACTCCAGATCGGCAGATGAATTGAAGAGAAGGCCGGCAGCCTGCTCGGCCATGGCCGGTGAAAGCAGGAAACCATGCCGGTAAAGGCCGTTGATCGTGATCGTGCCGTCCTTCCGACGCTTCACGCGCGGCAGATTGTCGGGATAGGCAGGGCGCACGCCCACGCCCGTCTCGACAATTTCGGCCTCGCCGAACGCCGGATGGACCGCGTAGGCCGCATTGAGGAGTTCCATCAGCGAGCGGGCGGTGATCGGTCCGTCGTGGTCGCTTTCGATCATGGTCGCGCCGACCATGAAGTGATGATCGGCCCGCGGCACGATATAGATCGGGTGGCGCGGATGGAGGAGACGCACTGGCCGGGCCAGCGAGACCTCGCACGTGTGGAGGAGCAGCATTTCACCGCGCACCCCGCGTAAATCGTCGTCGGTTCGCGCGATGCCCGTGCAGTCGATCACCTGATTAAAGCCGGAAAGGGCGGGCTCGCCCGCCTCGAAAAGAAAGTCGACGCCCATCGCTCGCAGTTTGCCGGCGAGGGCATCGAGCGCCCGGCGGGGATCGAGGTGGGCTTCGCCGGCGAAGAACAGGCCCTGGCGAAAGCGGCCGGCAAGGTCGGGTTCGAGGGCGGCAATCGTTTCCTCGTTGACGGCCTCATAGGCACGCGTACGAGCCGCAAAGCGAGCAAGCTCGAACGTGTCGCGCGCATGGGCGACGACGAGAGTGCCTGCCCTTGTCACCAGCCCGGGCAGTGTTCTTTCCCACCAGTCGGCCGAGGTTTTGCCGAGGGTGACAACCGCCTCCTCCGCGCTTTCGCGTTCGCACCAAGGGGCGAACATGCCGCCAGCCAGCCAGGAGGCATTGCCGCCGATCTGGCTCCGGATTTCGGCAACCGTGACGGACGCACCCCGCGCGGCCAATTCATGGGCGACGGTGAGACCTGCCACACCGGCACCTTTGACAAGAATGCGGCGCATGGCTCAGCGCGTCCCCCGATCTTCCTTCGCCCGGTCTTCCTGTGATAGGGCCTGTTTCTCCGCCCCGGGTGTTTCGACCGGCATGTAGAGATCGCCGCCGGCGCGGTATTTCTCCGCCATCGCCGCCATCCCCTCTTTCTGCGCCTCGGCCCGGATGTCATGGGAGATGCGCATGGAGCAGAATTTCGGACCGCACATGGAGCAGAAATGCGCCACCTTGTGCGCTTCCTTGGGCAAGGTCTCGTCGTGGAACTCGCGCGCCGTTTCGGGATCGAGCGACAGGTTGAACTGATCTTCCCAGCGGAACTCGAACCGCGCCCGCGAAAGTGCGTCGTCGCGGATCTTCGCCGCGGGGTGTCCCTTGGCGAGGTCTGCGGCGTGTGCGGCGATCTTATAGGTGATGACGCCGGTCTTGACGTCATTGCGGTCCGGCAGGCCGAGATGTTCCTTTGGCGTCACGTAGCAGAGCATGGCCGTGCCGAACCAGCCGATCATGGCGGCGCCGATGCCGGACGTGATGTGATCGTAGCCCGGCGCTATGTCGGTCGTCAGCGGGCCGAGGGTGTAAAACGGCGCCTCGCCGCAGACGGCAAGCTGCTTGTCCATGTTCTGCTTGATCTTGTGCATCGGCACGTGTCCGGGGCCCTCGATCATCACCTGGCAATCCCTCGCCCAGGCGATCTTGGTCAGTTCGCCAAGCGTCTCCAGCTCGGCGAATTGCGCCTTGTCGTTGGCGTCGGCGATCGACCCCGGGCGAAGGCCGTCGCCGAGCGAGAAGGAGACGTCATAGGCTCTGGCGATGTCGCAGATTTCCTCGAAATGCTCGTAAAGGAAGCTCTCCCGGTGATGGTGCAGGCACCATTTGGCCATGATCGACCCGCCGCGCGAGACGATGCCCGTGACCCGGTCAACGGTCAGCGGGATGTAGTGCAGCCGCACGCCTGCGTGAATGGTGAAATAGTCGACGCCTTGTTCGGCCTGCTCGATCAGCGTGTCGCGATAGACTTCCCAGGTCAGGTCCTCGGCGATACCACCGACCTTTTCCAGCGCCTGGTAGAGCGGCACCGTGCCGATCGGCACCGGCGAATTGCGCACGATCCATTCGCGGATGTTGTGGATGTTGCGTCCCGTCGACAGATCCATGACCGTGTCGGCGCCCCAGCGGATCGCCCACACCATCTTTTCGACCTCTTCGGCCATCGAGGAGGTGACGGCGGAATTACCGATATTGGCGTTGATCTTCACCAGAAAGTTGCGACCGATGATCATCGGCTCGCTCTCGGGATGGTTGATGTTGGCGGGAATGATCGCGCGGCCGCGCGCCACCTCGTCGCGCACGAATTCCGGCGTGACGAAGTCCGGAATCGACGCGCCGAACGCCTCGCCGTCCTGTTGCAGCTTGCCACGTAGCATCTCGCGGCCAAGGTTCTCGCGGATGGCCACGAACTCCATCTCGGGCGTGATGATCCCTGCGCGCGCATAGGCAAGCTGCGTCACCGCCTTGCCGGCCTTCGCCCGCAGCGGACGGTTGCGGACGGGGAATTCCGGCGTCAGCCGTTCGCCGGTCGCAAATCCGTTGTCGTCCGGCCTGACGTGGCGGCCATCATAGGCTTCGACATCGCCGCGCGCGGCGATCCACTCCCGGCGCGGCCGGGCAAGTCCCTTTTCGATGTTCGTTTCGATCGCGGGGTCGGTGTATGGGCCCGACGGATCATAGACCGTCACCGGCGGCTCGCCGGCTGTCGGGTGCACGCTGATCTCGCGCATCGGCACCCTGATCTGCGGATGGATAGTGCCGGTCTTGTGGATCTTCCGCGAGGCGGGCAGCGGTCCCGTCGAAACGGTGGGGGTCAAGGCATTCATTTGAGGCTCCTTTGCTCAACTGCATTGGAGACCCAGTTCTGTGCCGGAAGGATGTAGGACGCTTTGGTCTGCCTGCTCGACACAGGTCTTCGGGCATGGAGTCCCGCAAAGCGCTTGCACCGTCCCTACGCCAGTATGAACTGGATCAGGTTCAACGGGTCACTGCGCCGCGAAGCCAGCAGTATCTCAGCCCCTTGCCGGGACTCCCCTGGTGAATGACTTAGGTTGAACGGGCTAGCGCCATCTTGTCAAGCGTTCGGCCGGCGATTGCGACCGGCGGCCGATCAAACGCAAGGACTAAGTTCGCGCATCTTGGGCGACAATTCATGGCCCCGGAGGATAAAGGCAGGGATACCGAGACTGCCAAGTCGTAGGACCGGACCGCGATGCCCTTTTTCAATCACCTTTTCAACCGGCACAAAGATTGCGCGCAGATCGCCTCGATCGGCGCGCGCCTCATAGCGATCAACGCGGCGAATCTTATTCTCGCGGACCCGGTTAGAACGGACGGCCCCCGTTAGAATGACCGTTGGAAACGCAGGATGCCGCCGAGGCTGTTCTTTTTGTCGGCGTTCGTCCAGTTCGTTTTCGACGGACCTACCATCCCGACGCACAAGTCGCCGCAGCGATCATAGTCGACTTCGGCTATAACCGTGAAATCTGGAACGAGCGTATAGGCGACGTTCATAGCGAAAGCATAGTTCTTGAGCTGATCACCCGAGACCTGGAGGTTGAACGCAGTTGTCTCGTTAAACTGGTAAGTGCCGCCAGCCCAGAAAGACCAGCTGCCCCCCCAAATTTTGTAGAAACCGCGGCCGTGAGCGTCGACTGCATTATTCGAATCATCATTGAGCTTGCCATTGGAGCCGTAGCCGAACATTCCGAAGAGCGACAGTTCGTCGGTGACATTGACCTCGACGCGGACCTTCCCGGCCACCGATTCGTAGTTGCTGTCATAAGCAGCCACGCCGGTGATCGCGCCCCATGGTTGTGTGTATTTTAGGCCGCCGACCACATGTGGAACATAGCTGTCCAGGCTGTCGATCGCGCCTTCGCCGTCTTCAAGCGAGACCACAGCCGAAACTCCGTCACAGCCGTCGAAGTAGTACTGGACGACGGTGGTGTCGAAATCGCCATAGGGAACGAGCATCTGATTGATCACGTTGCCAGGATAGCCAATAAACATGTCGAAGGCCGACCAGTCCTTGCCGACTCGCAGGCCACCAAGCTGAATCCAGGCGAAAGTCAGGCTTAGGTCTCTGTTGAAAGCGTAGTTTCGAAGACCATCTCCATCTGAATAAGCGTTGAGGTTACCAAAGTTCATCCGGGTTTCGCTATAGGTCTTCAACGTTCCGAATTCGGTTTCCTGGTTCGTCCAGCTCTTGAGCGTGAAGCGGGCATTCTTGTGCCAAGTAGCATTGGTGCTGCCGTCCTCTTGCTCGGTTGCCTTTGCGCCATCGAACGCGCCGACATCACCCAGGCCGATGTCGTAGCGAACATAGCCGCCGATGCGCAGGCAGGTCTCGGTGCCTGGGATATAGAAGTAGCCCGCGCCATAGACATCGCAGATCTTGACATACTCGGTCGGGTCTGGCTCCGCGGCGGCGATCACGCCGGCGCGAGCGTCGGAGGCTCCAAACAGGGCCGCAGCTGAGCCGAGAAGAAGGCTCGTGATGTTCATTCTTGCTCTCCGTTCAAAGATAAAAAGGGAAGGGGACGCGTTGCGCGCGAGCTTTAAGGCTGCTGCACCGACTCGCCGCCTCAGCCGACCCGGGAAAGTTGAGTCCAAAACGCTCGGGCTGTTGTCCAACCGCAACTTGGCGCTGGCGGCGTCTTTCAGTTGAATTTGATGCTCGCTTGCCCGAACACGCCGTAGCGCTCAGCCTCCCAATGCAGGACCTGCGGTCGGCCACCGCCCGGCGTCTCCTCGAAATGTTCATAGCCAGCAGATACCGCGCGCCAGTAACGACCGCCGATGCCGATGTTGAACAAATCCGTGACGTTGTAGTTCAACATTGCCTCGAGCTGGATGCCATGCCCGTTGCCGTCTTCGGGAATCGGATTGATCTCTGGGCGCAGATGGTGCTGGTCTTTGCCATCAAGCCGCGTGAACAGCACCGCGACGTCACCAGAAAGGCTCAGCCGTTCGGTGATTTGCGTCTGCCCGGCCAGGCCGAGTCGCAGCGAATGCCAATCGTTCTCCTGGCTGATGACGCCCACATTGGTCGTTATGGCCGGTACGCAGATTCTCGGGTTAGCCGCCTGCTGCGCGCAATGGAAGGTGTGGTAGCTCTCGTTCCAGAAATTGTATCCCACAAGCGCACCGATGCGGGAGCGTGGTGTCGTCCAGAAATTGTATCCAACATCGGCGGTGAAATAGGAGAGGCGGCCGCCGCGTTGGCCGGACAACGTGTTGGAATAGATTTCCACGAACGAATGGGGTTGCGCGAAATCCTCGTCGTTAAGAGAACCCTTGGGAATCCCGCCCGCACCGAGGAAGCCCTTGATGAAGATGCCAGTCGGGTTGTGGGTCGCGTCGAAGAAGACTTCGCCAGAACTCGCAACGACGTCGTTATATGTGAGGCGCGACACCATCACCGTGCCGCGGCTGTCGTAGAGATCCTTCGATGCTTCGCCGCTACTGTACCAGTAGCGTAGCCCGCCTTCGAACGAAAAGACCGGGGCCACCGCGTCGCCTCGCACCGCCGCTTCGGCAACCACCGGTCCGTCGGCAGCGGCCGCACCCGCCGACAGACCGCATAGCACGACACATGTCAAAACCACTCGCCGCATCACCAGATTCTCCTTTGTGTTGATTTGAGGGTTCTGTCGGAGACATCCGGAAGTTCACCGGGTTGGACCAACTTCAGAGTTGATCTCCAGGCGAGAGGATCACCTCGCCGAAGACCCTGTGCATCCCCGGCTATGGCTGCCAGGGGGCCGCTTGCTTCTTCGGCACCGGGATTCCGCGATTGGACGACCTGATCCCGGCGGGGACGGCATTGTGCGAACATTGCGACACTCTCCGCGAGACGCGTTTAGCGACATCCGACGCAACATGCGTGCCAAACAAAGAAAACCTTTACCCGCATGAAAATTGAGATGCCGCGTGTGTCGGACATCTGTCATGCTTCGGACAATGTCGCGATTCTCGGTCACAAGGTTGGAGGCATGAAGCTCTTCAATTTGTGAGGAGTGATGAATTTCAAAATCCGCCGGCTTCGCGATGCGGGCAAACTCTCGAGGTCGGACCCACGGCGGGAAGGCTCTCGCGCTAATCCGTGCCTCCTACTGTGAAAAATGCCCGCCGGGCGCGACCAGCGGCTTCTGGCGGGCTCGCGGCCCTGACCAGTCATGTGTCGACCGGGCAGGCGCTGCACTCGATTATTCAAACGCCGCTGAATCGCGCATTGGGTTTGTGTTGATCCGGTTCAGTCACGTCTGCCGCCATGCTTTGAGCATGGCTGTTGTTCGCTTGCGCGACAATCGATGGCTTCTCGCTGGCGAACGCTCAACGAGCATCTCGCCTCTTCGGCGTGCCCTCAGTTAACGGGTTAAGGAACATCGACGCTTTCATTCAAATTCCTGCAAGGAATTCGACAAAATAGGGACACCACTTTCACCGACGAGGCGTCATCATTTGATAAATAATTGAAATTTAAGTCGGCGCTGCGCGTGGCACGAGTTTTGCTGGTGGTCTGTGAGGAGGTGGAGCGTGAAATGTTAAGTGGTCTGTGCACTTTTCAAAGGCGCAGAACAGATAACATTGTCTAGTAGGATCGGAGAACTCAAGTGACATGTACAGCGATAACAGCTTTGCTGTTTGTTTCCACGTTGGCTTTCGTATCGGAGATAAAGGAAGCTGGTGGTTTGCCGAGCTTTCATGCGCCGTATAGCTGGGGATATCAATACCTACTGGCAGCCGCCAAAAGACGCCCGCTTCCTGTTTCGAATGGGAAAGTGGACGCTTCTTTCATTTCATATCGCTGCCGCAAGTTGAACCCGTCCTGCCTGATGTGATGCGCACCCATCTATGCGTGCCCAATGCAATATGCGCCAAATACCCTATTTCGCAGTACACAGCATGGTTCCGGTCCGAACCGTGGCCTCGCACTCACGCGACAAACCTCAATCGCCTTATGGCGCAGGAGCCCATGGCATTCGGAATTCCCCGGTCCGTCCACCTCTTGAATGAGAAGGTAGCAAAACCAGTTCGGCGTGCGCGCGACGCCGCAAAGCTCGCGCGAACCCCAATCTGGTCCTGACAGCCCAGTCGGGGAAGCTTTCGCAATCTGTTGATCCTGAAGGAGAACGACATGAAGTTCCGTCCATTGCATGATCGCGTACTCGTCCGCCGCGTCGAGGCCGAGGAGAAGACGGCCGGCGGCATCATCATCCCAGATACAGCCCAGGAAAAGCCGCAGGAAGGTGAAGTCATCGCCGTCGGGCCTGGCGCTCGCGACGAGAGCGGGAAGCTTACCCCGCTCGACGTGAGGGTCGACGACCGCATCCTATTCGGCAAGTGGTCCGGCACCGAAATCAAGATCGACGGCGAAGAACTGCTCATCATGAAGGAAAGCGATATCTTGGGTGTGATCGAGGGTTCGGCCTCGGCCAGGCAAGCCGCGTGATCGAACCGCGTACCACAAGTGGTCAACAATAATTCGCAGGAGTGAACCAATGGCTGCCAAGGAAGTGAAATTCCACAACGACGCTCGAGACAAGATGCTGCGGGGCGTCGATATCCTCGCCAATGCCGTGAAGGTGACCCTCGGCCCCAAAGGCCGCAATGTGGTTATCGACAAGAGCTTCGGCGCTCCGCGTATCACCAAGGACGGCGTCACCGTCGCCAAGGAGATCGAGCTCCAGGACAAGTTCGAGAACATGGGCGCGCAGATGGTGCGCGAGGTCGCGTCCAAGACCAGCGACATCGCCGGCGACGGCACCACCACTGCAACGGTGTTGGCACAGTCGATCGTGACCGAGGGCGCCAAGGCAGTCGCGGCCGGCCTAAATCCGATGGATTTGAAGCGCGGCATCGACAAGGCGGTCGAGGCGATCGTGGCCGATTTGAAGGCGAATGCCCGCAAGGTGACGAAGAACGACGAGATCGCCCAAGTTGGCACGATTTCGGCCAATGGCGACGAAGAGATCGGCCGTTATCTTGCCGAGGCGATGGAAAGGGTCGGCAACGAAGGCGTCATTACGGTCGAGGAAGCCAAGACTGCCGAGACCGAGCTCGAAATCGTCGAAGGCATGCAGTTCGACCGCGGCTACCTCAGCCCTTATTTCATTACCAACCAGGACAAGATGCGGGCCGAGCTCGAAGAACCCTACGTGCTGATCCACGAGAAGAAGCTCAGCAATCTGCAAGCCTTGCTACCGTTGCTGGAGGCCGTTGTTCAGTCCGGCAAGCCGCTGCTGATCATCGCCGAGGACGTGGAAGGCGAGGCACTGGCGACACTGGTGGTCAACAAGCTGCGCGGCGGACTGAAGGTCGCCGCTGTCAAGGCTCCGGGCTTCGGCGATCGCCGCAAGGCGATGCTTGAAGATATCGCGATCCTCACCGGCGGAACGGCGATCAGCGAAGATCTCGGCGTCAAGCTCGAGAACGTGACGCTCGAAATGCTCGGCCGCGCCCGCAACGTCGAGATCGAGAAGGAAAACACCACCATTGTAGACGGCGCTGGCCATAAGGATGAAATCAACGGTCGCGTTGCTCAAATCAGGGTGCAGATCGAGGAAACCACCTCGGACTACGACCGTGAGAAGCTGCAGGAGCGCCTAGCCAAGCTCGCCGGCGGCGTCGCGGTGATCCGAGTCGGAGGCTCGACCGAAGTCGAGGTCAAGGAGCGGAAGGACCGCGTCGACGACGCGCTGCACGCTACCCGCGCGGCGGTCGAGGAAGGTGTCCTGCCGGGCGGCGGCGTAGCACTCTTGAGGGCTGCAACGGCGCTCGACAATTTAGCTGTCGAAAACCCAGACCAGAGGACCGGCGTCGAGATCGTGCGGCGCGCCATCGAGGCTCCCGCTCGCCAGATCGCCGAAAACAGTGGGGCGGAAGGCTCCATTATCGTGGGCAGGGTTCGCGAGAGGCCTGAGTTCGGCTATGGCTGGAACGCCCAGACCAACGAATTTGGCGATCTCTTCAGCCAAGGCGTGATCGACCCCGCCAAGGTGGTGCGCACCGCGCTGCAGGACGCCGCTTCGGTCGCCGGTCTGCTCGTCACCACCGAGGCGATGGTTGCCGAGAAGCCGAAGAAGGAAATTCCCGCGCCGCCAATGCCGGGCGGCGGCGGCATGGATTTCTGACGAGGGCATCCTTCTTTTCTGGGGAGAGGGCGGGACTAGCTTACCAGAGGTCCATTCGCCCTCTTCCAGGCGTGGATTCCGCCCTCGATGTGGCAGGCTGATGTGAGGCCCTGGTCCTGGGCGGCCTGCACCGCCATGGCCGAACGCTCACCGAAGGCGCAGTAAAGCACAAGCCGCTTGCCGGTCGAGCGGGCGAGCTCGTGCAGCACGCCGCCGGGCATGATATTTTCTTGCAGCTCCGGGTAAGGTACATACAGCGCACCCGCAATTGTGCCGTGGCGTTCGCGCTCCGAGCGCTCGCGCAAGTCGATCAGCGCGACATGGACCAGCGCCAACGCTTCGTTGGCATTGGCCGCCCAGCCGCGCCGCGCGATTTCGTCCTGGCTGAGCCCGATCTTCCTATTGGCGAGCACGGCGACATCCATCATTTTCGGGTTGGCGAGCTTCAGATTATTCATGATCGCGACATACTCGTCGACCGAGTTCACCTGCAGGCGCGGGTTGAAGGCCTTCTCCTCGCCGATGGTGGAGACAGTGTTGCCCTTGTAGTCGTGTGCCGGGTAGACCAGCGTGGAGTCCGGCAGCTTGAGCAGCCGGCCGAAGATCGACTGGTACTGGTGTCGCGCATCGCCGTTCTGGAAGTCAGTGCGGCCTGTGCCGCGAATGAGCAGCGTGTCGCCGGTGAAGACCCGATCCGGCAGGACGAAACTATACGAATCGTCGGTATGGCCAGGCGTGTGGACGACGTCCAGAGCGAGTCCTTCAATGGTCAGCCTGTCGCCGTCGGCAAGCCGGATCGATACCACGTCGGCCTTGGTCTGCTCGCCCATCACCGTGATGCACCGCGTCTTGTCGCGCAATGCACCGAGACCGGTGATGTGGTCAGCATGAAGATGCGTGTCGACCGCCTTGACCAGCTTGAGATCGAGCTCGCGCATGAGCTGTAGATAGATAGCGATCGACCTTGTCCAGAACCGGATCGATAATCAGGGCCTCGCCGCCTTCGCGGCTGGCGAGCAGATAGGAGTAGGTGCTCGAAACGGAATCGAAGAGCTGACGGAAAATCATGATTTTGCTCCATATCTTCTGGTCGCGAGATCATTGCGGTCTGTCGTCCGGCTCTAAGGCTAGCCTCAGCCGCTGCACGCTCAGCACCCGCCTTGGGATGGCCTCGCGGTTCGTCATACTTCGCACGCCGCAGAAAATGGCGCGCCGATCAAGACACGACCTCGCGCAGATTCCGGGGCAGCAAACGGCGCGTTGGTTCACGCGAGCGGAAAGGGAAAGTCACGCCCGGGAAACGGCCGCAGAAATCGCCAAAGCTTCATTGGCCTCATCAAGTATGGAGAAACTATAGCGGCCAGATGCGTCGAGATCGACCGAGTAGCTCAGGCGGTCGCGTATGTGGTTGTCCTGGTCGAACGTGACGATCCGCGGCTTCAGCGCTGTGAGATGCGTTTCGTTCACGTAGATGGAGTTGCACACGATGATCGGGTCACCAGGTTGGCAGGTGCGGGCGGCAGCGCCATTGAGGATACAGCATCGTGATCCGCGCTCGCCGAGAATGACATAGGTCGAAATGCGCGCGCCGGAATTCTTATTCCATATCTCCACGAACTCCATGGGCAGGATCCCGGCTGCCTCGCAGTGATCAGGATCGAGCGTTATCGACCCGTGGTAATTGAGGTTTGCTTCGGTGACGTGGATGCCGTGAAGCTTGCCGGCGACTATTTTCCGCATTGGGCTGTTGTCCTTTTGGTCCATGATCAGGCTTGATGTCTTGTCGGCGGCCGCTGGTCGGCTAAATTCCGACCACGAGCGCGCCGCCGGTGAGCCCGGCACCTGCCGCTGCCAGGAGCAGTTTTTCGCCCGGCCGAAACGGCTCGGCCTGACTGGCAAGCGACAGGGACAGCGGGATCGTCGCGGCGGAGGAATTGCCGTATTCGGCGATCGTCTTGACGACCGCGTGGCCGGCAATGCCGAGGTTCCTGCCGACCGCGTCGAATATGCGGGCATTCGCCTGATGCGGCACGAAGCGGCTGATGTCCTGCGGCTGCAGCCCGGCCGCGGCCAACGCATCTTTCGAGCAAGCGGTCATCATCTCCACCGCCTTGCTGAAGACTTCGCGGCCGTCGATGATCGTCATCCTGGTTTGTTCGATGTCTAGTTCATCATGGAATGGCCTACTGCTGCCGCCCGCCGGAATCTGGATCAGCCCATAGTGCGAACCGTCCGAGTCCACCGCGGCGCCGAGAATGCCGCTATCGGCATCCTCGCTGGGGCCGATCACCACGGCGCCGGCGGCATCGGCAAACAGCACGGCGCTGGCGCGCTCGGCCGGGTTGATGCGACGGCTCAGGATGTTGGCGGCAATGACAAGGGCGGGCCTGCCATGGAGGCGGGTGAAACCGTCGGCGAACATCAGCGCATAGATGAAGCCGGCGCAGGCGCCGGTCAGATCGATGGCGCCGGCCCGGCCGAGGCCAAGCCGATACGCGACGAGCGGCGCGCTGGGCGGCAGAAGATGGTCGGGGGTCGAGGTGGCAAGCAAGAGAAGGCGGATGTCGTTCCGATCGATATCGGCGTTCGCCAGCGCCATCTCACCGGCCTGCGCGGCAAGGCCGGACAGCGTATCGCCATCGGTCGCCCAGAAGCGCGAGCGAATTCCGGTGCGCCGCTCGATCCAGCCCGGCTCGAGGCCGAGACTGTTCTCGATCTCGGCATTCACGACCTTGCGCGCAGGCGCGTGATGACCAAGCCCGAGGATGCGCGACGACCTGCTCATGCTTTCGGGCCGAAGCAGTCGCCGGCCTCCTCGATGGCGTCATAGAGCCGGTCGAGCTCGTCGGCGGTTATGCAATAGGGCGGGAGAAGATAAAGCACGTTACCGAGCGGGCGTATGAGCAGTCCCCGCTCGAGGAAGAACGTCCGCAGCTTTGGACCGATCTCGGCCAGATAGCCGGTGGAACTCGTTCGCAAATCGAGCGCCGCGATCGTCCCGGTCGCCCGGCAGTCGCTGAAGACGGGAGTTTCGCGAAAGCGCCGGAGGCGGGCGGCCTGCAGCATGCCCAGGGCCGCGATCCGCTCGGCCACAGGTTCATCGTGCCAGATCTGGACATTGGCAAGCGCCGCCGCGCAGGCAATCGGGTTGGCCGTGTAGGAGCTCGAATGAAAGAAAGTCTTTTTTCGGTCTGTCGAATAATGGGCCTGGAAGATGGCCTCGGTCGCGAGCGTCGAGGCGAGCGGAACCGTGCCGCCGGTGAGACCCTTCGAGGTGCACAGGATGTCGGGCGTGATCTGCGCCTGCTCGCAGGCGAACAGGGTTCCGGTCCGTCCCCAGCCGGTCATCACTTCGTCGGCGATCAGCAGCGTGCCTGAGGTTTCCGCGATCCTCTTGAACTCGGTCAGAACTGAAGCCGGATACATCAGCATGCCGCCCGCACCGAGCACGAGCGGCTCGACGATCAGCGCGGCGGCGCGCCGGTCGCGACAGACGGCCTCGAAGCGATCGAGCGTTTCCTGCTCGTGCCCCGCGGCAGGGAAGGGGATGGTGTCGACCTCGAACAGCAAGGGTTCGTAGGCGGCGTTGAACACGCCACGCGCGCCGACGCTCATCGTGCCGATGGTGTCGCCATGATAGCTATGCTCCATGACGACGATGCGCGAGCGCGGCGCGCCGATGTTGCGGAAATAGCCGAGCGCCATCTTCAGCGCGACCTCGACCGAGGTCGAGCCGCTGTCGGAATAGAACACCCAGTCGAGTCCTGCCGGCGCAAGATCCACCAGGGCCTTGGCCAAATCTTCGGCCGGCTCGTGCGTGAAGCCGGCGAAAATGACCTGGTCCAGCCTGGCAGCAGTCGTCTCGATCGCCTTGACGATGCGCGGATGGCGGTGGCCGTGCGTGACGACCCACCAGGAGGAGATGGCGTCGAGGATGCGCGTGCCGTCGGCCTTATGGAGATAAGCGCCCTCCGTCCGGACGATTGCGGGGATCGCCGGTTCCAGCGCGTGCTGTGTGAAGGGATGCCAGACGCGGGATTGCGACATCATTCGATCCCCGCGACTGACGAAAGGTCGAAATTGGCAGCCATCGCGTCACGCAGGGTGGCGGAGGTCAGCGGATCGAGGTGCGGCAGGCGGCCGAGCTCCCGCACATTGCCGAACTCTGCGATCGTCCGTTGGCTGTCCGCCATTTCCTCGCCGATGAAGGCGACGCCGACGAGCGGGATTGACCGCGCCCGCAGGGCCTCGATCGACAACAGCGTGTGATTGATGGTGCCCAGCGCGGTGCGCGCGCAAAGGATGACGGGCAGCTGCCACTGCGTGAATATATCAATGAATTTTGTCTGCCGATTGAGCGGCACCATCAGTCCGCCGGCGCCTTCGATGATGAGCGGTCCCGGCAGGTCCGGAAGCGAGAGTTTTGCCGCCTCGATCGCCACGCCGTCGATTTCGGCCGAACGATGCGGCGATAGCGGCATGCTTAGGCGGTAGACTTCCGGCAGCACGCGCCCGGCCGGCAGGCCGGAAAGCCGGGCAACAATCTCGCTGTCGGTTTCCTCGTCGAGGCCCGATTGCACCGGCTTCCAATAGAAGCCGTCAAGCAGGCCGGCGAGGCCCGCTGAAAACACCGTCTTGCCGATGCCCGTGTCCGTCCCGGTGATGACAATGCCTCTGGTCATGCCGCCTCCGGTCATGTCACCTTTGGTCGTCCTGGGCCAGCGCTTCTGCCAGCGCGTCGATCATCGCAAAGATGGCGGCTTCGTCGACATTGAGTGTCAGCGATATGCGCAGGCGCGATGTCCCTTCCGGCACGGTCGGCGGACGAATGCCGCGGATGTCAAAGCCGCGCGCCTGCAGTTGAGCCGCCACCGCCATGGTGCGCCGATTGTCGCCGATGACAACTGGCTGGATTTGCGTTCCACTGGGCTTTATGCCGCAGCGCTCTGCCAATTGGCGGCCCGCCACGGCAATGCGTTCATGCAGTTGAACACGGCGCATTGGCTCGTCGGCGAGTATGGCGAGTGCTTCACGCGCAGCAACCGCCATCAGCGGCGAAGGCGCGGTGGCGTAAATGAATGGCCGGGAGCGATTGACGAGATAGTCGCACAGCGTTCTTGGTCCGGTGACCAGCGCGCCGGAGCCGCCGAGCGCCTTGCCGCATGTGTGGAGCGCGACGATGTTGTCGCGGCCCTCGAAAGCGACGGCAAGGCCGCGGCCATCCAGTCCCCACACCCCGGTGGCGTGCGCCTCGTCGACAATGATGAACGCCTCGTGCCGGTCGGCGAGCGCGACAAGGCTCTCCAAAGGCGCGCAGCCGCCATCCATGCTATAGAGGCTTTCGATGGCAATCCAGATGCACCCCATGCCGCCTTGGGCGCGCCAGCGTTTGATCGCATTCTCGACGGCGTCCACCTCGTTATGCGGGGCCAGCACGAACTCCGCGCGGCCGGCGCGCGCGCCTTCATGCATGCTGGCATGGGCGAGCTCATCGAGAACAAGCAGATCACCCTTTTGCGGCAGCGCCGTCAGCAGCGCGAAATTGGCCATGTAGCCGCCGCCGAAGAACAGCGCGCGTTCGGCGCCGAAGAAGGCTGCAGCGTGAGCTTCCAATTGCTCATGCTCCGGCGCATTGCCGCGCAGCAGCCGCGATCCCATGGCGCCGACCGGCGTGCCACGTGCGATCGCCGCTATAACCGCATCGCCAAGCCTCTTGCAGTCGGCAAGCCCAAGATAGTCGTTTGACGAGAAGTCGAGGCCGGCGCGCGGCGAAAGCGTCCGCAGCCGGTCCTTGCGCGCTAGCCCCTGCAAGGTCGCCTCATAGCGAGCAAGCGGCGCTCCGTTCATTGCGCATCGAGTTCCATCGGCTCGATGCCGAGACGCCTAAACAGCAACGTATCCTTATCCTCGCCCGGATTGTCCGCCGTCAGCAGCGTATCGCCGACGAAGATCGAATTGGCGCCGGCAAAAAAGCACAGCGCCTGCATCTCGTCGGTCATGGCGGTGCGGCCGGCCGAAAGGCGGACATGCGATTTCGGCATCATGATACGGGCAAGCGCAATCAAGCGGACGAACTCGATCGGTTCGACCGGCCTTGCTTCGGCAAGCGGCGTGCCGGCGATCGGGATGAGCATGTTGATCGGCACGCTTTCGGGATGTTCCGGCAGATTGGCGAGCGTGACCAGCATGTCGATCCGGTCCGCCGGCTCCTCGCCCATGCCGATAATGCCGCCGCAGCAGACCTTGATGCCCGACTGGCGAACATTGTCGAGCGTATCGAGCCGATCGGCAAAGCTGCGCGTGCTGATGATCTCGCTGTAATAGCGTTCCGACGTGTCGATGTTGTGGTTGTAGTAGTCGAGCCCCGCCTGCTTCAGTCGCGCGGCTTGCTCGAGATCGAGCATGCCGAGCGTCATGCAGGTTTCCATGCCGAGCGCCTTGACGCCTTCAACCATGGCGACCACCGCATCCATGTCGCGCGGCTTGGGATTGCGCCAGGCCGCGCCCATGCAATAACGGGTCGCGCCGGCGTCACGTGCCTTGGTCGCTTCGGCGATGACGCGCTCGACCTCCATCAGCTTCGAGGCCCTCAAGCCGGTCTCGTGATGCGCCGACTGGCTGCAATAGCCGCAATCCTCCGGGCAGCCGCCAGTCTTGATGCTGAGAAGCCGGCTGAGCTGGACCTTGTTGGGGTCGAAATTCTGGCGGTGAACGGTTTGCGCCAGGAAGAGCAGATTGTTGAAGGGTGCGTCGTGAAGTGCCCGAGCCTTCTCCACGGTCCACATCCCGTCATCAGCACATTGCGCCCGTGACATCGTCTTAGTCGGATTGGTGTCGCGCATACCCGTCCTGTTTTTTTAGCTCTTCGCCTATCCTGGCTTCTTCGTCCGACCCATGCCGATTCGAATGCTGTCGATGCCCAACCCTCGTTGGCCGTTCATGGCGAGCAAAAGTCCAGTCCGATATCGAGAATTGGCGCACTGTGGGTCAGCCAGCCGACGGAGATCAGATCGACGCCTGTGGCTGCGATAGCCGGCGCTGTTGCAGCGGTGATCTGCCCCGATGCCTCCGTGATTGATCGGCCGGCAACCATGGCCACCGCCTGGCTAAGCTCATCGAGCGACATGTTGTCGAGCAGGACAGCGTCCGGGGCGAGCGAGAGGGCTTCTTCCAACTGAGCCAGCGTGTCGACCTCGACTTCGATCTTGACGAGATGGCCGACGTTCTCTCGCGCGCGTTTGATGGCGGGGCGGATACCGCCCGCAACCGCAATGTGGTTGTCCTTGATCAGGACGGCGTCATCGAGGCCGAAGCGGTGATTGACGCCGCCGCCGGCGCGCACGGCATATTTTTCGACAGCTCGCAACCCGGGCGTGGTCTTTCTGGTACAGATGATCTTGGCGCGATGTCCGCGAACCGCTGCAACAATCGAAGCGGTTGCCGTGGCAATGCCACTCAGATGGCACAAGAAATTCAGCGCCGTCCGTTCAGCGGTGAGAATGGCCCGGGTCGGACCACTCACCGATGCAATTATCTCCCCTCGCGCAACTCTGCTGCCGTCCGCCCGGATCACATCCATCTTGACATTGTGGTCGATCAACCTGAATGCGAGGCTCACCAGATCGAGCCCGGCGACAACCCCGGGCTGGCGTGCGGCTAGCACAGTCGTGGTGTGATGATACTTCGCGACCGTCGCCTCGGTGGTGACGTCACCTGCTCTGCCAAGGTCTTCGAGAAGGGTTGACCGCACCAGCGGCTCGAGCACGATTGCGGGAAGCGGTGACAGGCTCATCAAAGGGCGCCTTCAAGGGTTGGCGAGTGTGCCAGTTCCCGCGCTGCGGCCAAGGCGGCATCCAGGGTGATCTCGGAACGTCGCGCAACAGCCGCATGACGAGGAAAATCCTCGCGGTAATGAGCGCCGCGGCTCTCTCGGCGCCGCAAGGCACAAATAGCAATCATCAGAGCGACAGCCGCCGGATCCGAGGCCGCGTTCTCGCTTTCGGCGAGCGGCAACAACGCCCGTGCGGCTGCTTTCAAATCGTCACCATTGCGCACAATTCCGAGTGCGCGCGAGACGAACGCACGCACCGGTATCGGATCTGGCGATGGGTAATCGCCCGCAAACACTGGCTTTGTTCTTCGAGAAGGCGTGCCGGCTACGCTTTCGGCGACCCACCGCGCGCACACGACGGCCTCGGTCAAGGAATTGCTGGCGAGCCTGTTGGCGCCATGCAGTCCGGTCGAAGCAGCTTCGCCACAGGCCCACAAGCCCTTGACCGACGTCCTGCCGAACCCATCCACAGCGACACCACCCATGTGATAGTGTTGGGCAGGATGAATGGGAATGGGATCGTGCACGGGATCAATGCCCAGTCCGCGACAGGCAGCTGCGATTGTCGGGAAGTGTCGAACAAATTCCGGGCCAGGCCGTTTGCGCGCGTCGAGGAAGACCTGATGGCCGCCTGCCAGATGGCTCCAGACTGCACGCGCCACGACGTCGCGAGGCGCGAGTTCGGCGCCCGGCACTCCATCTAGGAAGCGGCGACCGGTCTCATCGATCAGGGTAGCGCCTTCGCCTCGGACGGCCTCGCTGACCAGCGTCATGGGGCGTTCGGGGCTCTCAAGCGCGGTCGGGTGGAATTGGATGAACTCGAGGTCCGCAAGAACAGCGCCGGCACGGGCCGCAAGTGCCAGACCCTGTCCGCAACTGCCAGGAGGATTGGTGGTGTCGAGAAATAGCCCGCCGATTCCACCGGTGGCAAGGATGACCCGCCGTGAGCCGAAGAACACAGGTCCTAGCGAACAGCTCGCCCAGACGCCTCGGATTGCATTCTCCCTGACCGCCAGCCGGCGCGCTTCTACTCCCTCCACGACAACGATCGAGGGCGAGGAGCGCACGGCCGCAACAAGAGCGCGCATGACCTCACGCCCGCTACCATCGCCATGCGCATGAACGATGCGACGTTGACTGTGTGCAGCCTCCAATCCGAGGCACAATGATCCTTTCGGCGTACGGTCGAAGCAGACGCCAAAGCGCGCAAGTTCCTCGATCGCCCCCGGCGCGGCTTGGAGGATGCGGCTCGCCATGTCTGTATCGCAAAGGCCGTCGCCGGCGGCGAGCGTATCGGCCAAGTGAAGGGTCGGATCGTCGTCTTCGCCGAAACAAGCAGCCAGGCCCCCTTGTGCCGAGCTGCTTGATGCCTCGGCTCCCAACAGCGCCCTGGACAGAACAAGCACCGGCTCAGGCGCCAGATGCAGTGCCGTCATCAGTCCGGCTATGCCGCCGCCGATGATGATAGGCCGCCCGAAGAAGCTGCGGATCGAGGCGGTCAAATTGTAAGCATCCGTTCGACCGCAAGCCGCGCGCGTCCGGCAATCGCCGGCTCAAGAGTCACGACATGCCGGTTTTGCTCGAGCGCCATGCGGATATTGGCAAGCGTGATTTGCTTCATGTGCGGGCACAAATTGCACGGCCGGATGAACTCGATCTCTGGGTGCGCTAACGCGACGTTGTCGCTCATCGAGCATTCCGTCATCAGCACGACACGTGGCGGCTTTTGCATTTCGACATAGTCGCACATGGCTGCAGTCGAGCCGGAAAAGTCGGCTTCGGCCACCACGTCGGGCGGGCATTCGGGATGGGCCAGCACCGTCACGCCGGGATGGCTTTCGCGCAGCTCGCGGATATCGGCCGGCGTGAAGCGCTCATGCACCTCGCAATGGCCTTTCCAGGCGATGATCTCAACACCGGTCTGGGCAGCGATGTTGTGGGCCAAATAT
This sequence comes from Mesorhizobium atlanticum, assembly GCF_003289965.1. Taxonomy (GTDB): domain Bacteria; phylum Pseudomonadota; class Alphaproteobacteria; order Rhizobiales; family Rhizobiaceae; genus Mesorhizobium; species Mesorhizobium atlanticum. Next base: position 111,179 of record NZ_QMBQ01000009.1, on the reverse strand, counting down.
TCGTCCGGCAACATGATCACTCGGGAAGCCCCAAGGGATTCGACGACCGCCTTGGCGTTGCCCGATGTACAGCAGATATCCGACTCGGCTTTGACTTCGGCTGAGGTGTTGACATAGGTGACGATCGGCACGCCGGGATAGCGCTGGCGCATCAAGCGCACATCTTGTGCCGTGATCGAGTCCGCCAGCGAGCAACCGGCGTCGAGATCGGGAATGAGCACCGTCTTGTCCGGATTAAGCAGCTTGGCCGTTTCGGCCATGAAATGCACACCAGCCAGCACGATGACTTGCGCCTCGACCGTCATAGCCTTGCGGGCGAGCGCCAAGCTGTCGCCGACGATGTCGGCTACGCAGTGGAAGATCTCGGGTGTTTGATAGTTGTGGGCCAGGATGACTGCATTGCGCTCGCGCTTGAGCGCCAAAATGGCCTCGATGTCATCGCTGAACGCCGCCCATTCCCCCGGCGGGATGACGCGCCAGACGCGCCGATAAAGAGACGCGGCTGAAGGTAACGCCCCGCTCATCGGCCCCTCCAATTATAATCCATTTGACTATAAGGGGTATATATCTATCCCGACTATAAGCGTGTCAACCCCGCGCGACGGGCAATTTTGTGCCGACTATGGGCGTTTCGTCCAGGACCGCGTGGCGGAAGCGATAGAGTTTTGCCGGTCGCCCGCCTGTATCGACCGAAGTCTCGCCAGTCTCCTCGACCAGCTCCTGCTGCTCTATGAGGCGACGAAAGTTCGGCTTGTTGATCAGCCTGCCCGCGAGAGCTTCGACGGTTCGTTGCAGCTGTAGCAAAGTGAACGACTGCGGCATCAGTTCAAAGACGACCGGCCGGTATTTGATCTTGGCGCGCAGTCGCGCAATGCCGGTCGCTACGATGCGGCGGTGATCGGCGACCATGGACTTGCTGGGCACCAGCGAAGGCCGCGTCGCGTCGCGTGCGCTTCCCGCCTCTTGGACCAGACCTGCTTCGTAGATTAACTCGTAGCGTTGAAGCGTAAGGTCTTCATTCCAATGGCGGCCGTCGAAGCCGAATGCCGTCGCTGCCCGCTGTCGACGTTCGCGTCTCGTCGCCGCGTCGGCAGCGCCGCCTGCCCATTCAATCAGCCGCGGTCGCAGGACATCCAGCAATACCGGCGGCGTCCCGAAACGGTGGTCTTCCCATGGAAAATATTCATACCAGCTTCGCCAACCGCACTTGCGTGAGGCAGCTGCCTGTTCCTTGCGCGTGAGCGCGAGATAGCTGATTGAGATAGCGCGCTGTCGACGCTCGGAGCCGATGCGGTCTCGATCGGCGAAGGTGTAGAGCTGCTCAATATAGCCCAGCGGATGGCCGGTCTGCTGCTCCACCCACCCCCTCAACCCGGATTGCAGCGATCGGTGCTCAAGCGCAAATGGTCCGGAAGGTAGTGTATCCGCCTGGCCGATGGTGAGGACGCAGGGTTCGTTGTCGTTTACAGCGACGACAAAAGCGATCAGGTCCACTTTGACTTCATCGGCTTTGAAGGCGGCTCGGTCTTTCCTGGTTCCTTTTGCCTGTTTGTCCATGGTCGCGAAAGTGGTTGGTAGGCCTGCGTGCCTTAATCGATTTAATCTAAACGCAGCGTCAACACCGCGCAACTGCATGGCCATTTTTTAGCTCTTCGCAACTGCACAAAATCGTGTCAAACGCGACACCCGCGGTGGGTCACGTGGGGGAAGGCAGTTCGCGTTAGCGCAGCTGGTCTTTCAAAGGAAATTACACAGCCCGATATTCGGGCCCGTAAAGGTGGCGCCCCGCTCGTCTGCTTGACGACCTATGCGACGTCGGTTGCAAAGCTGGTCGATCGACATTGCGACATCGTTCTTGTCGGCGACAGTGTCGGCATGGTGCTGCGCGGTTCGACCACCAGCAGGAGGCGATGATGGTAAAAGGGTCGCGCGCCTGGCATCGGTGCGGGATCGTTCAGTCCAAATCTGTGCTGGCATCGAGCGACATTCACGGAGGTTGGCAACGCGAAAATGCATCGCGTATTTGAAAACTTCGGCGAGCAACTGTCTGCAAGCGTTGATATTGCCGATCTCGGTGAGGCTATGGCGTGGTCCGCAGCCGGCTTTGAGCCGTGACCTGACTGCGAGAATGGCAGCACCATCCCTTTTCTTAGGCTTCCGGTCGCGGGTAACCCACTCCACGAACTCCTGCCGGGTAGCTGTTCGCCACTCACCGATATTGAGACAAGCTGGCTCTTTAACAGCCTGTCCCTTCGTTCGCCGATGGGATTTACGCACGATCGTCACGAATGTTCAGCGTGTAACGCGTGTGTCGGAGTTCACCAGTTCTTGTCAGCGCACCCTTGGCAACCAGATCCTGCAGGTCCCTTGTCGTCGTGGCGCGAGACGCCTGGGTGATGGCGATATAGTTCTCGGCGCTGAGACCGCCCTTGAAACCGGTGATGCCCTCACGGAACATTCGAGCGATCACCTTCTCCTGGCTCTCGTTGAACTGACCCCGGTGATGCTCGTAGTACTTGGCCTTGGCGACAGAGAACTCGACGCGAGCAAGCGTTACGCGCTGCGCGTCTAGGATCGTGTTGGCAAAGTAGAGCAGCCAGTCGGCAATCGCGTTGCTCTTGTTGCTGGCTTCCAGGCGGTCGTAGTAGGCCTTGCGATAACGCTCGATCGTATAGGCTACCGCGATGAGGCTCGGCTCGCCCAGTTTTGCGCCAGCGCCTTTTCGCAAAGGGTACGCCCTATGCGGCCATTGCCGTCTTCGAACGGTTGAATGCTCTCGAAATAGAGATGCGCGATACCGGCGCGCGTCAGCGCGGGAAGCGCTTCCTGAAACATGGGTTTACACGTGGGCGGCCATCTTCGCGATCGTGCATCCAAACGGGCCGCTACCTGATGGGCGGCGGCTATAGACGATTCCTGAGGTAATTACGGCGACAGCTTCGCAATCCTTACTGTGCTGCAGAGCGAGGCAATTGTGCATTGCACAAAATTTGACGCGCGGTTAGCGTTCTGCCGCCGCGGGATTCGGGCTTGGGTAATCCGAAGCGAAGCAGTGGGAACTAATGCTTCGTTGAAAGTGCATTCATACCTGAGGATCCTAATGACCGTTACGAATACCGACAAAGCCGGCGCTACAAGTCTCGAGGCGATCGCGCGAAACGGCAGTATGCTACGTCGCATGGCCGTTCGCATTCCAACATATCTGTCGGACCTTCGCGAGAATCCAGCGTGGCTGCCGATGTTCGTGTTCGCCCGCACTATGCCTGCACGGAAAATGCACTGGCGTGGTGCAAAGCCTGTTCGCGCGTCGCAGAAAGCGGGGGAAACAATGTTTGTCGGCGTCAATCGTCAGGACGTTGTCGATGCGCTGCAGTCGGATGGGCTTTTTTCCGGACTCGTCTTGCCCAAATTTATCCACGAGGAGATTGCAGCTTTTGTCCGGTGCACGCCTTGCTTTGGCAATTTCGATCGCCGTTTCGAATTCATGCCGACGGAGCATGCACAGGCTGAAGCTCGCTTCGGCCGTCCATTGCTCAGCGGCCACTATTTCGAGCGCATTCTCGGCTGCAAGGCGGCAGTCGCCATTCAAAATGATCCGTTGCTCATGGATATCGCTGCACACTATCTCGGCGGCCAGGCGAAACTGATCACCACGCGCGTTTGGTGGAGCTTCCCCACCAGCCAGGTCTCCGACGCCGACAAGAACCTAGCATCGCTCGGCAAATACCACTTCGATCTTGACGACTGGCGGATGCTGAAGTTCTTCTTTTACCTGCTGCCGGTAGACGAGGGCACCGGTCCACATGTCTATGTCCGCGGCAGCCACAAGCGACGCGCGCTCAAGCATCAACTGACGCTTCTCGTCGGCCATCCCGCAGAAGAGGTTCTGCGCGTCTATGGCGAGCAAAGCGCCGTCACTCTTACAGGAGAAGCAGGGCTTGGTTTCGTCGAGGATCCGTTCGGCTTCCACATGGGCACCGTACCGGCGCATAGCCCGCGGCTGATGATGGAAGTCGGCTTCGGCGTTTCGCCGCCCTCGCGCCGACGCTTTCACGGCGAGCCGGTTATTCGCTGATTTCGGACAAGTCCCGAAAAAGGTTTCCCAGACCGAAGACCAGTGCCTTGTAGGCAAATAAGCAATGGCACCATACCGGACAATCTGCGTCCACGGTCGGGCGCTTCCTCCACATGGTGCCGTTGCAATCCTGCCATCACCGAAGCCAGAACCTGCCTGCCCTCGAATGGACCGGTCGGCTGTATCCGCATCACGCCCTATGGCCAGCGGCTCATCATCGCTGACGGCCCTCTTGAACAGGAACTCGAAACTCGCCCTGTCGCCATGTCCAGTGCTATCGCGGCACCGGCCATCGAGCCTGGCCGACGCTTATTCCATCGCGGATCACCGGCAAAAAAACGCTGTTAACAAGATTTTTGGGCCCCCAATAGAGACTCGCAGGCTAACGGGTGAGGTGATGAATGTCTGATTCGAACATAAGCGCCTTTCCGCTGCACCGGCGGCGGAAGTTGGTTGAAGGTATCGCTCGAATCCTGGAATCGAAGAACGGGGAAGACGCGAATGCCTTCTGGCGCAACACCGCCAAGCAAATTCTCGTTCAACTGTCCGAATCAGGGATTGCACCCAGGCTCGCCGAACAGGAAGTTGGAACGCTTCTTCATGCTGTCTTGAGCGATATAGCCACCCGGAGTGCTCTGACGCTTGCATAATAGCATCGGCTAGGACAGCAACGGCGCGCTTGGCGAGACGATGCTGGCTGGAGCTCACCTTGGTTGCCGAGAACGGCCCAACACACCAGCCACAATCGGCCGCCATGGCCGAGATTGCACCGCTGTTACAACAGCACAGCGGGCACCCGGAGGCTGCTGGGTTGACTACGTATGTCGGAACCGCAAAAAGAGCTGCTCTTCGTGAGTGGCGTGCGCCGGCAGTCTCGCCCCAAGCCCCCGCCCAGGCTGCCGGCGCGCTTCTAGGAATCTCGAAGTAGGCCGCGCCCAACGCCTCCTTGTCTGACTATTCGTCGATCAGATCCTCGAGCAAGCAACGGGGTAAGCGTCGCACGCCTCTGCCTGGCAAGCGAGGCCTTGCATTTCCTCCAGCGACGAAGCCGATTGCCATCGGTGTGCCGGTTTTGGTGTTTGCCATTAGGACTTGTCGGTCGCCGAGTGAGCACCGGAAGCTCTCCCGATCGAAAGAGGGCAGGGCGGCCCGCCACATCCCTTTCGTCGCTCACATTTTCGCTGTTGTCGAGTCTTCCCGGGCGTCGGATCTGGATATTCGATTTACGGCAAGAAGAGACGACCCTGGCATATCCTCATGCCCTTTGTCGTGCCATCGCTTTGCAGCGCTCGCGGCGCCGTTTCAAGCACGACAGTCATGCCGGCGATGTCGGCACCGATGCCGGATGCCAAAATCTGCAACATGCATTCTCGTCAAATCCTAGCCGACCAACATATGTCCGGCCTTCCGCAACGCCCCTAGGAAGAGAGTGGCATGATGGTCGATATTAACTTTGGCCTGCATTGACAGGGGCATGCTGGTCCAATTCTCTAGTGGCGCAGTCAAACCCGATAAAATTCCACCGACAATGCAATGCCGGATAACAAGGCCTTGTATGTCCAAAGCCAGCACGCCGGTCCGGTCGCTTGGATACCGGATGGCCGCAATCCGCTGGACCGCCGCGTCACCGTTGATCCGCACGTCGAAAAGCAGGATACCACGGCTCCTGGCGGCTATCGCCGCGGCTTTTTCAGTGAAGCCTAAGGAGAGCGCGCGGACGCTTTCGACCGCCATCTGGAAAACCAGCGAATCCAGTTCATCCGCAGCCATGGGGGTAATTGCGCGCAATATAGGGGGGATTGCAATCGACGCACTCGCTTGTTCACAGATGTCGGCCCAAGACCATCGTTTCGTTTCGGTTGCCGGTCGGCCACTGACTGACGCCGTGCTTCGAGCCTCGTCCTGGGTGGGCCTCTCATTAGGTTCTGTTTCTTGCACGCTCAGCCCGCTTGAGCACAGCGGCACGTCAGCGCATCAAGCTCGTCCTCCGTTCACAAACGAGGCTCCCTGGGGTACTGGGAGAACAGAGAAATCTCCGGTCGCAGCCTACCCGGTCAAAACAGGAAACCCCAAGATGAAGACACTCGTCGTCTGCTCCGGCGGATTGGACTCCGTTACCCTTGCTCACAAGGTGGCGGCGGAGCAGGAACTCACCGGCCTCGTTTCGTTCGATTACGGCCAAAGGCACAGCAAGGAATTGGACTTCGCCGCCCTTTGCGCGGAGCGTCTGAACGTCCCCCATCGTATCGTCGACATCCGCGAAATCGGCCGCGGCCTTTCCGGCTCCGCACTGACCGACAATGTGGAGGTGCCCAACGGACATTACGCGGAAGACACGATGAGGGTCACGGTGGTTCCGAACCGTAACGCCATCATGTTGGCCATCGCCTTCGGCTTCGCCGCCGCTCGCAAGTTCGAAGCGGTGGCGACGGCTGTCCACGGTGGCGATCATTTCATCTACCCGGACTGCCGGCCAGACTTCATCGACGCCTTCCAGATGATGCAAGACCGCGCGCTCGACGGCTGCGCCAACATTCGCCTTTATGCGCCTTACATGAATCTCACGAAGACGGACATAGTTGAGGATGGAGCCCGACACGGCACGCCATTTGCGGAAACTTGGTCCTGCTACAAGGGCGGCAACCGTCACTGTGGACGGTGCGGGACCTGCGTCGAGCGGCGTGAGGCGTTTCATCTGTCTGGGCACCCAGACCCCACCGACTACGACGACGCCGACTTCTGGCTCGACGCGTTGCGCAGGAGGAGCGTGTAATGTTCCGCATCACCAAGGAATTCCACTTTTCGGCGTCCCATCAGCTCACGTCCTTGCCGCCTGACCACCAGTGCGCGCGCCTGCATGGGCACAACTACATCGTTGAAGTCGAGCTTTCAGCGAAGGAACTGAACGAGCACGGCTTTGTGCGCGACTATCACGATCTGGGACCCCTCAAACGTTATATCGACGAGAATTTTGACCACCGACATCTCAACGATGTGCTCGGACATGAAAAAGTTACCGCGGAATGCCTGGCCAGGCACTTTTTTGAATGGTGCAAGGAACGCCTGCCCGAAACCTCGGCCGTGCGGGTTAGCGAAACGCCGAAAACATGGGCCGAATGCCGGCCATGACCGATACGCATTCCGCAATCCGTGTGAGTGAGATTTTCGGGCCGACGATCCAGGGCGAGGGCGTGCTCATCGGTCTGCCGACGGTCTTCATAAGAACCGGCGGGTGTGACTATCGCTGCTCGTGGTGCGACAGCTTGCATGCGGTGGACAAGCAATTCCGGCATGAATGGGAGATGATGTCCTGCGAAGCGGTGTGGCAAAAAGTGCTAGCCCTTTCCGGCGGCCGCCCGTTGACGGTTTCGCTGTCAGGCGGCAATCCCGCTATCCAGCCTTTCGGTGCTCTCATCAAACGAGGCCATGATAAGGGTTACCGATTTGCGCTGGAAACCCAAGGTTCCGTGGTCAAGGAATGGTTCGCCGAACTTGACGTGCTGGTTCTCAGCCCGAAGCCCCCGTCAAGCAAAATGACGACTGAATGGGCGGCTATCGAGGCGAGCTTCCAGGCGGCACAGGACAAGCCGCAGGTCGTGCTGAAGCTCGTGGTTTTCGATGAAAATGACTATGCCTTTGCGAAAGAGGCCGCCGCGAGATTTCCGCGGCTTCCAGTCTATCTACAACCCGGCAATCACACGCCGCCACGCCCCGGAGATGAAGATGCCTCTGTCGACGTTGACGGAATAATGAAACGCATGGAGTGGCTGGTTGATAGCGTGACCCATGACAATTGGTTCGAAGCCCGCGTCCTACCACAGCTGCATGTTCTGCTCTGGGGTAACAAACGAGGCGTATAGCCAGCATTCGCCGGGCCGCCAGCGTCGGCAGCGGCATGGCAAGATTTCGACAATCAAGATGCAGATCCCAATCTCGTAGCGCGACGGGCTTCCAGTCGCTGTCAAGTAGCGTGTAGCGCCCAGAGCGACCCCCTGACAGCCAGCCCATATTTCGAAAAGGCAAGCGCCGGAAGCCAACGCAGAAATCCGCATACAGAGGAGTGAAAGATCGTGCATGTTTTCTCGTGCCACCGCGGTTTGGCACGGCGCTTGCGGCAGCGTTGTCGCGTTTAGACCGACGCGTCGCGATGGCAGAGCTCGCGCGGCTCGGAGCCCACCTCGATTCATTCGAGGAAAGAGTGGTGTCGCCCCCCACAAGTCCGCGATGCAAGCTCTGCGCTCTGCAAACCCCACGGCAACCTTTACGGCGAAGTACTTGCCGCCGTCGCACTCGGCTATCATCGCGGCACTGTGGACGCACGAGATGCGCTAAAGTCCCAATTTAGGTGGGCCCCCAGCACGACAAACTGCCGCAAGGATTTTTCTACCGCCGATTGTTATCGTGCCGATGCTTGGGACCGGAGGGCACTCGGATCGGGAGAGCAATCAAATGACAGTACGGCAGGAGATCCACAGTTCCGGAATTCCCGTCACTTGCCTTTATTGCCAGGCAAGGCACCGCGGCCTCTGCGGCGCGCTCGATCCAGATTGTTTGGCCAAGCTCGCCAAGACTTCATCGCGGCGCAGAATCGAACCGGGCGTCGAGTTGATTGGCGATACGCAGGACATCAGCAGCTATTCAAACGTGCTTTCGGGTGTGGTGAAACTGACGAAGAGCCTTTCGGACGGCCGTCAGCAGATCGTCGGTCTCCAGTTTGCGCCGGATTTTCTCGGACAGCCCTTCCAGGTGAAGAGCGCGATTAATGCAGAAGCGGCAACAACTGTCTCGCTGTGCTCGTTTCCGAAGGCGGCAATCGAACAGATGATGAAACAATCACCGGAGCTCGAGCATCGCCTGCTCAAGCAGACGTTGAGCGAACTCGAAGAGGCACGCGAATGGATGGTGACTCTGGGCTGCAAGACCGCACTTGAGAAGGTGGCGAGTTTTCTTCTCATGATCGCCCGTAACATCAATCCCAATGTTGGCTCCGCCATTGCGCCGGCCCGCTTCGATCTGCCGCTGACGCGTGCCGACATCTCTGATTTCCTTGGAATTACAAACGAGACGGTGAGCCGTCAGCTGACCAGATTGAAGATGGACGGCGTGATCCGGATCGAGAACAACCGCCGTGTGACGGTAGACAACATGAGCCGTTTGGAACAGCGTTGCGGTGGGGGGCGGCCGAGGCGCAAACGTCCTTGAACGTTACCTGAGTGGCAGCTCCTGCCTCGCTTACCCCACCCAAGCAGGACACGCTCGCGTTCGAATGCGATGCATCGCCGCGTCTCGGCCAGCTCGTGGTGACACATTGATCCTGGGGTGGCGGCGGCAGATTAGACGCAGGCCAATTCAAATTGCGACTTCACAGTCGGGCAAACTGACCCTCTCCATAACGGTCCTATAAGGGTAGTAGATAATTAGTAGTCGGCTGTCCCAAGTCCCAAGTCATTTTTGAAGCCGTGACGGCGCACTGTATCGGTCATCCTTCGCATGCGCACGGCGTCATCTGATTGCCCCCGATCGCCACCACGCCGGATCGGCCCGGGGCGGCGGACTTGTTTCATAAGCGACTCTGGCCGGGCGCACCTCGATGCTGCCCGAGGCAAATTCGTGTTGCTCTGACATAGATCAGGGCGAACAGGCCGCGACGGCGCAATTAATCCGATCCGAACTGGCGGATGTCGGAAATTCCAGATCGGAGCTTGCGATGAAATTTGGCACAGAAATCGTCTTGCTAAGCCTATTTGCTTTTGCCCTCTTGCTGGCCGCCAGCTTGGGCGCCGACGAAGCTTTTCGCCTGCACATGTCGGTCTTGTCCCTCGCGGCGGCTGGGTTCACCGCTTTCCTGCTGCGCAACACTGAGTTCAAGCCGGCAGCTCCGAATGCCTGCCTGATCGTGCCCGGTGTCAAGGTCTTCGCGGACAACCACGTCGCTCCTCACAATGAGAGCGCAAAGGAAAACAGAGAATTCGGCGCGCCCGATCTGATCGATGCGATCTGGCTTCATGGACCGGGCGAGACGCCCATGGCCGCCCAGATCCGCACCCCGAAAAAAGGCGCGATGCCGAAAGAGCGCCTCGGCGAGATCGAGGTCAAGAAACTTGCAAGTTATGTCCATTCGCTTGGCATCGGAGAATAGGTGGCGACCTATTCTTGCCCTCCCCCCCCAGCCAAGCGACGAGGCCCGGCGTGAGCCGGGCCTCAACCTCGTCTGGACAGTCTGCGATACTAGTTCCTCCATTTGACGTGTCCGCCATGCGGCAAGGTTCCCGACCAACGGCTAGTAAAGCGCTGCGAACAGGGCTTTGCAGTAATAAATGGCGAGGATTGTACCCGCAACCGCTAGATCCACGAAATGCTCGCTGCGGAGGCTCGATCCCTCGTTCAAGACGCCATTTTCGAGCGGCAATCCCCGCATCAGCATTCAATGGATCATGCAGCGCGTCTCTTAGCTGCGTCATGGTAGTCGCCCGGATGGAAGCGGCCGGGCTTCCCTAGCGCCGGTTCGATGACGATGATTGTCTCTGGAGAATGATTCTTGTTATCAAGGGCAGGGGTTTCCACCGGCTTGCCGTGCTCCATTCTTTGCCAATGGCCCGCACGCGGCCGAGCAATCTCATACGCATCGCAGGCCTGCGCCACATGCTGGTCTCTGATGCCATACTGCCTTGCGATTTCGGTCATCGGTTTCGACCAGACCAGATCGTAAAGCTCAGCCCGCGTCATTCTCAGCACGTATCTTCCTCTCGTATCAATCGGCGGCAATGCCTACCTGTCTCTCGGCAATTTAGAAGCGCCCCCCCCGGCTACCTCCACCTTGTGAAGATTTCGTGGATGCGCTCGGGTCGCGCAATCCATCAAAATGGAACGACGCGGCGTAGGGGAATATCCGCCCTAATTTTTCTTACCCCAGGTAGTCTCGAAAGGACTTCCCGGTGGATCTCTTCGTAGCCCCGGATGTCCTTTACGGAGACGTATAGAAGGTAATCGGTCTTGCCGCTTACCGCGTAGCACTCTTCGATTTCAGGATGCTTTCGAAGAGAATTTTCGAAGCGCTCGACCGTGTGTGAGCTAATGGCCTCCAACTCGATCCGGACCGGGATTTTGCTACCGGTTGTCAAATTGCTCTCTCCGGTTTTTCCAACTTAAACATCTAACGGAGTCCGCCGCCGCTTCAGTGGGATCGAGCCGCAGTGAGAAAACCGCTGTTCCGGCTTGGCACGTGCCCACACTTTAGCTCGATCCGAGCAGCCGACGACATCATGTTCATGCTTTGCAGCCGACCATCTCTCTGTCGAAATTGCGCGAGATCCCTCGTATAGCCAAGCCTACGCCTGGCTTGCAAGTCGCCCGACGACTGCCGCGCGCAAACATGGCATAGCATCAATCACAATCCGTGAATTCAGGTCGAATGACGACCTTGTCGTGGGGACGATGACCAGCGATCCCGTCCGATTGGAGCTACTCGCCTCGTCGACGAAAGGCCTTGGCACAGATCGCCAATAAGTTTGGGCCGGCAATGTTGCCGCATGTCTGGGTGTCGCAATTGGCCGGCGTTCGCGGCGGTCGCGCTCCGCCGCACACCCACGCGCGTCGTCAGATTGCACGCGATTGCCACCACGCCGGAGCGGCCGGGGCGGCGGACTTGTTCCAGTAAGCGAGCTTGGCCGCTGCGTTCCCTCAACCTTCTCATCGTACCGAACTCGATGCTGCCGGAGGCAAAATCGCGCGGCTCTGACATGGATCAGGGCAAACAGGCTGCGACTGCCAGTTAGTGCGCTGCGGATTGGCATCCGCCGGAATTTCCAGATCGGGGACTTGCGATGAAATTTGGCACAGAGATCGTCCTTCTAAGCCTGTTTGCCTTTGCAGCCCTTGTGGCTGCCGGCTCCGGCGTAGATGAGGCCTTTCGCCAGCATATGTGGATTTTGTTCTTCGCCGTGGCTGGCTTCACCGCGGTCCTGATGCGCAAGACGGACTTCAAACCAGCAGCTCCGGTCGACCCCTCCACCTATATGGATGGGCCGATCCGGTACGGGGCCATAGCGACCGTGTTCTGGGGCGTGGTCGGCATGCTGGTTGGGGTGATCATCGCGCTCGAGCTTGCATACCCTCACTTCAACATCGAGCCCTGGTTCAATTTTGGCCGGCTGCGGCCGCTGCACACGTCCGGGGTCATCTTCGCTTTCGGCGGCAATGCGCTACTTTGCACATCCATGTATGTCGTGCAGCGCACGTCCCGCGCGAGGTTGTTTGGCGGCAATCTCGCCTGGTTCGTGTTCTGGGGGTATCAGCTTTTCATCGTCATGGCTGCGACGGGCTATCTGCTGGGCATCACCGAAGGTCGCGAATATGCCGAGCCGGAATGGTATGTCGATCTCTGGCTGACGATCGTGTGGGTCGCGTATCTGATCCTTTTCCTCGGCACCATTTTGAAGCGCAAGGAACCACATATCTACGTCGCCAACTGGTTCTACCTCTCCTTCATCGTCACCATCGCGATGCTGCACGTGGTCAACAACCTGTCGATGCCCGTCTCGTTCGTCGGCTCGAAGAGCTACTCCGCCTTCTCCGGCGTTCAGGACGCGCTGACCCAGTGGTGGTACGGGCACAATGCCGTGGGCTTCTTCCTCACGGCCGGCTTCCTCGGCATGATGTATTACTTCGTGCCCAAGCAGGCGAACAGGCCGGTCTATTCCTACCGCCTGTCGATCATCCACTTCTGGGCGCTGATCTTCCTCTACATCTGGGCCGGGCCGCACCACCTCCACTACACCGCCTTGCCCGACTGGGCGCAGACCCTCGGCATGGTGTTCTCGATCATGCTGTGGATGCCTTCCTGGGGCGGCATGATCAACGGCCTGATGACGCTCTCCGGCGCATGGGACAAGATCCGCACCGATCCGATCATCCGCATGATGGTCGCGGCCGTCGCCTTCTACGGCATGTCGACCTTCGAAGGCCCGATGATGTCGATCAAGACCGTCAACTCGCTTTCGCACTACACCGACTGGACGATCGGCCATGTCCATTCCGGCGCGCTCGGCTGGGTCGGCATGATCACCTTCGGCGCGATCTACTACATGGTGCCGAAGCTCTGGAACCGAGAACGGCTCTATTCGCTGCGCCTCGTCACCTGGCACTTCTGGCTGGCGACGCTCGGCATCGTCGTCTACGCGGCCGTCATGTGGGTTTCCGGCATCATGCAGGGCCTGATGTGGCGCGAGTACGACGAGCAGGGCTTCCTGGTCTACTCCTTCGCCGAGACCGTCGCCGCGATGCATCCCTACTACATCATGCGCCCTATTGGCGGCGCCATGTACTTCTCCGGTGCGCTGATCATGGCTTGGAACATCACGATGACCATCTTTGGCTACCAACGTGAAGAGGATCCGATGCCGAGCTATCCCCGACATCCAGCCTGCGCGATCGGGAGCCAGAAAATAGGCTTGATGGACAAGCACGCGACCATCGAGAAGAACAACGCGCCTTCGGGCCGTCACGGTTGGCGGCATCGTCGAGATTGCGCCGCTCTTTTATCTCCACAACACGATCGAGAAGATCGACGGCATCCGCCCCTGCTCGCCTCTCAACGCTACGGGACGTCGTCGCTTGTCATGGTGAGAACGCGAGGGGCAACAGAGAACTCGGCGCACCCGATCCGACCGACGCGATCTGGCTTCATGGACCAAGCGAGACGGCCATAGCCGCCCAAGCCCGCACCACGAAATAAGGCGCGATGCCAGCCTGGATCGAGCGCCTCGACGACCGAGGTCAAGGTACTGGCTGTCTATGTCCATTCGCTTGGCGGCGGAGAATAGGCGGCGGCCTATTCTCGACCCTCCCCCCGCCAAGCGACGAGGCCCGGCGCGAGCCGGGCCTCGACCGCGGTGCGGCAGTCTGCGTTTGAACCTCCTCAACGCGACGCTGCCCGCCATGCGGCAAAGGTTGCCCGACCCCCAGCCAGAACGCGTGGTCGAGCGTCGGTCGCGAACATCGTCGCTGATGACCGCAGACGATTTGCCGGTGCCGGCGGTTCATTGCGGCTGCATGGAGGCGATCGAAGCAGCACTCGCCAAACTCGACCGCGTCGAGAGCGCGCGCGTCAACCTATCGACCAAGCGGATGTCGGTGAGTGGCGTGAAGGTGAGGTGCCGCATAAAACTCGCCGCTGCCAGCTTTTGCGGCGTCTGGCTGATCCAGATCAGGTCATCTCCTGACCGGCCTGGTTACGTCGACCGACCTTCAAGGGAGAACGCATGTCTAGAGGGACAGTCTGGTCGTCACCTCCAGCAGTCCGCCGGTGTGAGAATCCCCCTTGCTGGCTGGCTATCTGCCTGGCTCGGCACGCACAAGGGCTGGTTCTGTCGGCCGCGTTCCTGGCTGCATCCTTCGTTGCGGATTTATATGCGGTTATTTGTGTCCAGTGGCTTGAGGCAATGCGGCGCACAATGGCTGCCAGGGCAATTGGTCCGCAGATTGCGACTCATCGCAACCAGCACCTCACCCCGATAGCCGACGCGATGGCAGCGCTCTGATGGCCAACTGCGACGACAGTTTCGACATCATCGTCGCCGGAGCCGGGCCGGTCGGACTTTCATTCGCCGCATCGCTTGCAAAGAGCGATCTCAAAGTTGCCGTGGTTGAGCAGCAGGCCCTGGAAAGCGTGGCGAATCCGCCTTTTGATGGTCGCGAGATCGCGCTGACCTACGCCTCGATCAGCATCCTTCGCGAGCTCGGCGCCTGGGACGCCATCTCCGCTGATCACAAGTCACCGGTGCAAGGCGCGCGCGTGCTCAACGGATCGAGCCCTTTCGCTCTGTGTTTCGATCCTCCAAGGAGGTCTGCAGAACCGCTCGGATTTCTCGTCCCAAATTGTCGGATCCGCGATGCCCTGTTCAAGATCCTCCGCTCGCACCACCGTGTCCAGCTGCTATGCGGCCACTCGGTCGTTGCTGTAACCAACGGCCGCAAAGGAGCGGTCGTAAAGCTTTCCGACGGCAGGCGGTTGACCGCTCGACTTTTCGTTGCGGCAGATTCGCGTTTGTCGCGCACGCGCGACCTGCTCGGCATCGCCGCCGACATCAATCGGCTTGGCAGCTCGATGGTGATTTGCCGGGTGAGGCACGAGCGCGCCCACCATCAGCTCGCGATCGAATGGTTCGATCACCATCAGACCATAGCGGTCTTGCCGCTGATGGAAGGCGTGTCGTCATTGCTTCTCACATTGCGCACAAACGAGGCCAATAGACTTCTTGCTTTGGATGACGATCTGTTCCTGATCGAATTGATGGACCGGTGTCGAGGGCGCCTCGGAAAAATGACCCTGGCAAGCAATCGCCATATCTATCCATTGGTCACGACCTGGGCGCACAGCTTCTGGGCTCCGAGCGCCGCACTCGTCGGCGACGCTGCTATCGGCATGCACCCGGTGACCGCCCATGGCTTCAACATCGGCCTCGGCGGCCAAAAGCAACTCGCCCACGGCATACTGACGGCTATTCGAAATGGTCACGACATTGCCGATCCCGACATGTTGCGCAGATACGAGAGCCGCCTGCGCCTAAGGGCGGCACCTCTATATCACGCCACCAATATATTGGTCGGGATTTACTCAGACGAGCACCGGGCGGCCCGATTTGCAAGACATGTAGGGCTTCGCCTGGGCCAATATCTTCCCTTCGTCCGGCAGGGCATTGCGAACGTGCTTGGGCGGTGAAAAAACTGCCAGCGGATTTCGAGCTCTTACGGCGGGATGGATTGCGAAGTGCGCTGCGAAGCTTCCCCGAACAAGTTGCTAGCCCTGGCAGACAATTCGCCGGGAATCCGGGTGGAGCTCCTTCGTTCTCGAGATCGTGGGTGACATTCTCGGTGGCCCCGGGGTCGCGTTGGCTGAACCTACGCCGGATCTTGCCTCAGGCCGCATCGCCGTATGCTGGCGCAAATGCTCCCACCCCTAGGATGGCGCGAAGCGCCCCATCCACATCTCGCCACTGTCACCGCCCCAATGTCGGGCTGCCGTCTTTTTCTTATCGAAACGCCAGTCAGCCGGCGAACAATTCCCTGTAGCCTGTCGTCACCATCCAGTTCGCCCGATCGAGATGGCTGCGGGCCGCATTGCGGGCCCGTTCCGGTTCGCGTTTGGGATCGATGCCGAGGATCAGCTGCGCCATTTCCTCGTAACTGGCACTGTCGGCGGCGGCATCCAGGAACCGCATATAGGTCGTAAAATGCTCTTTGTCGTAAGCCGTGAGGCTATCCGACCAGGGAACTTCATCTTGCATTTCGATGTCCATATGGCTTTGCGAGTCAGCTTTCGGGCGCGTCTTCCACGATCCCAGATGCGTTTTGAGCGGCTCACCATAACGAATAGGAACGATCGTTCCTAGAACGATAGTTCCGGTTCTGGTCCGTATCTCGCCATGGACCTCAAAGAGGTGATGGCGATCAACCTGCGTCGGGTGCGCCATCATCAGGACCTGACGCAGGAGGAATTGGGGGCCCTCGCGGAGCTCAGCATGCGTTATGTGGGCTCAATCGAGCGCGGCCGCGTCTCCGCGAGCGTAAGTGTTCTGGGTCGACTCGCAAAAGCTCTTAATGTTGATCCTTGCGAATTGATCAAACCGCTCCGGTGATCAAGGAATCTACATTCCCCGTCGGCGTGACCTCCTTAGATGGCGGCGGTCAACCCGTGAACTGAGCGGCCCTGCGCGCAGACGGCGCTCACCGAACGCTCGGGAATCGAGCCGGCTTTTTCTTGGACAGGCTCAGCCGCGTCTCGGCCATGCGATACGGCCCAACGGCCGCAGTCAGCCGTTTTCCGGCGTGACAGCAAAAGAGCCAATATCGTGAAGGGTTTTGACAGCCAGGAATGGGATTCTGGCCGATTGTGCAATAATCGTTTCGAAGCTCCGTGATCGTTAAATAATGATGTAACGTAAATTTCACAAGAAATAGGCTTATATTGTTAGTCGAATCCTGTAGAAATCTGCAGATGGATTGTCGACTTGTTTGATGCGATGCGGTGGACATCCGACTCGGCATTATGAAACATATTGGGCGGCCAGGCGCCCTTTGATCTCGGGTCGGCACCGCGACCAGTGATTAACTATGGTAGGAGGCGGGGCCATAACCGCAAACTCTAACAACGGAACTCGTCAAGCATCCGCCGCATCGACGTTGCGGAGTCTGGTATGTTCGAATGAAATCGCCTTCCTTATGGAAGCTCACGACGCCCTGTCGGCGTCGGTCGCGGAGGCCGCCGGCTTTCGAGGCCTGTGGGCGTCAGGACTGTCGATCTCGTCCTGCCTGGGCTATCGCGATGCGAACGAAGCCTCGTGGACTGAGATCGTCGATGCTGTGCACAGGATCGTTGAGGCCACGCAAATACCTGTTCTTGTCGACGGCGACAGCGGATTCGGGAATTTCAACAACGCGCGTCTGTTCGCGCGCAAGCTGCACCAACGCGGGGCGGCCGGTGTCTGCATCGAGGATAAGAGCTTCCCAAAAAAGAACTCCTTTGTCGGGGATCGGCACCCACTCGCTGAGATCGGTGAGTTCTGCGGCCGTCTGCACGCTATTCGGGACCACGTGCCAGATCCGGAATTCGTTGTGGTCGCGCGGATCGAGGCCCTCATCGCGGGGCATGGTCAGGATGAGGCGCTGACGCGGGCCCATGCTTATGCTGACGCCGGTGCCGACGCGATCCTGATCCATTCGCGCAAACCCGACGCAGCGGAAATTCTCGCCTTTAGCCGCGCCTGGAGGAACCGCCTCCCGGTAGTGATCGTCCCGACGAAATATTACCGCGCACCGGTCGCGCAATACCGAGCGGCACAAATCTCAACCGTGATTTGGGCGAACCATAATATGCGTGCCGCGATCTCCGCCATGCGCCAGGTTTGCGACCGCATCATCCGCGAAGAGAGCACCGCCGGGATCGAACGCGATGTTGCCACACTCGAAGACCTGTTTGATCTGCTCAAATATCAAGAGCTCTCCGCGGCCGAACAAAAATATCTGCCGAGCGGTGCCCGATAAACGGGCCTGACTTCCCAAATCAAGGCAAGGAGGCGCCGATGCTTGCTCGACGCACAAGCTCGTTCGGTTCATCTCGAACCGCCGCGGCGCGGGCCGCCGCAAGACAGGCAGCCCACAGCCACCAGGAGGTGATCGATCTGACCGCTGGCGAGATCTGGAGCGAGCTCGCCCCGACCATTCGCGAAGGCGCGATCAATGCTATCAACAACGGCGTCAATCGTTACACCGATACGCTCGGCATGATGGAATTGCGCGAGGCGCTGGCGCGCAAGGTCTCCTTCGATACGGGCCAAACCTGGAAAGCCGACGAGATCGCGGCAACGACAGGCGCCAAGCAAGCGCTCTTCAATGCGACCATGGTGCTGCTGAATCCAGGTGATGAGGTGATTATCCCGGCACCCTACTGGACGACGTTCTCGGCCCAGGTCGTAATTGCAGGCGGCAAGCCGGTTTTCGTCGATACGCGTTCCAACGCGTACGTCCCGCGCATCCAGGACATCGCTGCGGCATTGACCGAAAAGACCCGCGCGATCGTCGTCAATACGCCCGCCAACCCGTCGGGTGCGGTCTACGATTTTGATGCGCTGACGGCGATCGCCCGGCTGGCGATCAACCGCGACCTGTGGGTTATTTTCGATGAATGCTATGCCAACTTCGTCTACGGCCAGCACGCCCATTACCCGATCGTCTCGGCTGTGCCCGAAGTCAGGTCTCGAACAATCATCGTCAACGGATTCAGCAAGTCGCTGGCCCTGACGGGCTGGCGGATCGGCTATCTGGCGGCTCCAAAGGAAGTTGTTGATGCCGTCAGGGCCTTGCAGTCCCATACCACCTCAAATCCCAATGTGATTGCCCAACATGCGGTGCTGGCTCACCTTGAGCGGGGAGACGGTCGCCATGAGAAAAAGCTGGGCTTGCAGCTGGCAAGTTCCAGACAGCTCGGTCTCAGCATCCTCTCCTCACTGAGGCGGATCCCCGCGCCTCGGGCGCAGGGCGGCATATATTTCTATCTCGATCTTTCCGGGTTGGGACCGGCGTTCAAGAATGGCCCGGCGACCGCCGATGACGTTGTGACCTCGCTCCTTGCCGACGCCGGCGTCGCAGCCGTATCGGGCACTGCCTTCGGCGACCCTCTCGGTCTGCGCCTGTCCTATGGAACTCCTCCCGAAAAACTCGAAACCGGGCTAACCCGGCTGGTTGATGTCCTTAACAGCTGGAAATGACACCACGAAGAAAGGGGATCGACATGCCTGTCGCCGCGCCCAAGAAAGCCGTCATTCTCGCCGCCGGCATGGGCTCACGCCTGCGCCCGCTGACCGATCTGCGGCCGAAGCCCCTGATCGAGGTCAACGGAACATCGATCCTCCACAATGCGCTGCGAAACCTCGCAGCAATCGGCGTGGAAGAAGTCACGATAGTCGTCGGCTACCGCAAGGATGCTATTCAATACGCATGCGGCAGCCGCCTCTACGGCGTCGAGATCACGTATGTCGAGTCAACCGTTTTCGACCGCACCGGCAGTGCCTATTCGCTATGGCTCGCCCGTG
This sequence comes from Mesorhizobium atlanticum, assembly GCF_003289965.1. GTDB lineage: Bacteria > Pseudomonadota > Alphaproteobacteria > Rhizobiales > Rhizobiaceae > Mesorhizobium > Mesorhizobium atlanticum. Next base: position 91,517 of record NZ_QMBQ01000009.1, on the reverse strand, counting down.
ACGCACTCCGCTGCGGAGACTGCTATCTTCTCGAAGGCGACGTCTTCTTCGAGGAGGACACGCTTCGCTGTCTGATAGAGGTAGCCGCTGCAAATGTCGCGGCCGTCGCGCCGTTCACCGCTTCCATGGAGGGCTCCGCGGTCATTTTGTCGCCCAGCGGTCTCATAGCCGAGGTCCTCTTGAAACAGACCGGGGCAAACCTCGTGTCAGGCGGTCCAGTCCTCTTCAAGACCATGAACCTCATCCGGTTCTCTGGCTCTGAACTTCGGACGATCATCATCCCGGCGCTCGACGATCTAATCGGCTCCGGCGCAACAAACGCATACACCGAAGAGCTCTTTGGCCACTTGATCGGCACCGGTGGCCTTCAACTAGCGGCCGCGCGTTGCGACGATCTGAAGTTATACGAAATCGACAGCACGGAAGATTTGTGTATCGCCGAAAGTATCTTCGGTCCGACCGCGTCTAGGCCCGCGTCTGTCGTCACGGCGGAATAGGAGCCAGCCCATGTTGCGCTATCTTGTTGATCCCGCGAACGCGATCACTGCCCTGGGGGTGGCTTTTTCAGCTATAGCAATACACTTGGCTTTGTCCGGATACACACCGCCGGCAGTTGGTGTTGCTCTGTGGGCCATGTTGGCCGACCACCTCGACGGCATAGTTGCCGCGCGTCTAAGAAGTCGTCCTCCGGAAATGGCGAAGATGGGCAAGTCCTTGGATGGATTTGCCGATATAATTTACGGTTCAGTCTTTCCCGCGATCTGTATCAGCCAGATTAGCAAGGCCTCTTTAATGTCGGCTATCGTTAGCGCCGTATTGCTATTGGGAGGTGTAATTCGCCTCAGCTATTTCAATAATTTCGGCCTTTCCAAGGACGGAAAATTCTTGGGAATTCCATTGTCATACGACGTCCCGCTTCTGGCGGTGTTGTTGCTTGGAAGAGGTCAGCTCGGGGACAATCTCGCCACGACCACCAACATCAGTTTTTCGATCCTTGGCGCATTGCATGTCGCTCCGATCCGGATCCCTGCTCCAAATCAGGTGATGTATACCATGATTGTGCTTTTTAGCCTTGGCGCGTCAGCAGTTCTGCTTGGTTATTGTTGATTTGAGTAGATCCGATGCTGTACGAAGGAGCCCAAAAATGAACGTTTCCGCTTCGCAAAACGGGTCGACCGATTGCCAGCTAAGGTCGGACCTGGGAAAGGTGCCGCAACGCCTTCAACTGCGGATCGTTCGGAGCCGACCGCGTGAAAAGCTGGTTCTGAATGATCAGCTGCCTGCGGCTGGCGTCAGATAACGTGTTGGAGCCGTTGCCTTCGTTCGCCGATCGAAAACGACAGCCTAGACACGTTGAACCGTCCAGGCGCTGGTTCGGTATCTTGCCGGAATTTCGTCCATCCTCCTCGCTAGGTCTACTATGGAAGCTTTCAAGCCATTCCATTCAGACATTGATAGCTGCCCTCGGAGATCATGGGCGGTATCCCAAACCCGCATATACCGCTCTACGTCCATCAGCTCGACATGCGCAGCCTCGACAAAAACGCATTCTTTGAAGCCTGGCGCTTCGCTCAGGATTGTCTCAAGTTCCGGCATAATCGCTTCGATAGGCTCGCGTGCCCGCTTAACGCCAGGTGCCCTTTTCCGTATCAGGTTTTCCACCTTTGTCTGGAACGGGTCACATCGTATATCCGTCAGGTCATAGACGACCGAAAGAAATCCTCCTGGGCGAAGAATTCGATGGCACTCAGCCAGTGCGGCGTCGCTGATCGTCCAGTGAAACATGGAACCCATGCAGACCCAGCTGACTGATCGATCATCGAGTCCTGTTTTTTCAGCCGTCGCCTCCAGCCACGAAAAACCCCGAAGATATGAACACTCTTCCCGACCGTGTTTAAGCATTTCCCGGTTCGGCTCGACGGCAAAGCCGGAAAAGCCCATGCGAGCAAGCATCTCGACCAGCTTGCCACTTCCAGCGCCGATGTCCGCCGCCACGAGAGGCAACGCAGCGAACCGGATGCGAGAGGCTATGTATTCGAATACAGGATAGGAGTAATAAGGCCTGTATCTATAATTCTGTGACACGTGCGTAAAATCGCCAAATCTTTCCTGCTCTGCCGCCTGTTTGATGGGGACAGTCATCGCGTTCTCCTGATTATGGCAGTCGCATTCAAAACGAATGCATTTTGCATGGCAACCTATACCCGAAGAAGCGGCCGGGACGTCCTGGATCGGCTTCAGCCTTAGCGAAGGCAACGCGGAAGCGCCAGTCGCACCGGACAAGGGTGGTCAAAAGCAGTCAAAAATTCACAAAACCGCAACAAAAAGTCACATTAGCTTCATGTCCGCCACCTAAGTCTCCCTTCAAACCACTGGAGGAGTGAGATGGCTGAGCTTCAAATGACAAGACGGCAGACAATCGCTGGCGCCTTGGCGAGCGGATTGCTTGCTGCGATGGCGTCGAGGGCTTGGGCTGCCCAGGCTGGGACGCACCCTCGGCTCACGATTGGCATGTCGGGCTTTCCGCCGGCGGTCGAGCCGGCGCTCTTCAACCACACTGCTACGCGGCGGGTCGTACCACAGATTTTCGACACCCTGATCGCCTTCGACCACGGCAAGGGCATGGCGCTCAAACCAGCCCTTGCAGAGCGCTGGGAACGGCTCGACGGTGGGGCGCTCCGCCTCTCGTTGCGTAAGGGGGTAACCTTTCATGACGGCAGTCCGTTCACGGCGCACGATGTCGCCTTCTCCTTCAGCCCCGATCATCTTCTAGGACCGGGCCGCTCCGGCAGGTCGATCGCCATGCAGACACTTGATCGCGTCGAGCGTGTTGAAGTCGTTGATCCTTACACCATAGTGATCCGCGCCAAAGGCAACGATGCCCTTCTCGAGCAACGCCTGGCGGCCTGGGCTTCGGAGATTGTCGGCAAGCGCGCGTTCGAGGCCGCCGGCTCCTGGGACAAGTGGAGCGCTGCGCCGGTCGGCACCGGGCCCTACCGGCTCGTCAGTCAGAACCTGGACGTCAATATCGTTCTCGCTCCGCACGATGCTTATTGGGGAGGCAAACCTCCCTTCGGTGCCATCGAGTACCGTATCATCCCTGAGCTTGCCGCACGCGTGAACGGCCTGCTCGCCGGTGAGCTTGACATCATAACCGATGTGCCGCCCGATCAGTTCGGAGACATCGCCGCGCGGCCTGAACTCGAGATCGCCGGCGGTGCGGTCCAAAACGTTCGGTACCTCGCTATCGACCAAACCGCCCCGATATTCAAAGACCCCCGGCTCCGCCGCGCGCTCAGCGTCGCGATCGATCGGAAGCTCTTCGTCGAAGCCCTGTGGGAGAACCGAGTACCGGTACCGAACGGCTTCCAGTTATCGAGCTTCGGCTCGGGTTATATCGAGGACTTCCCGGCGCTTGCTTACGATCCCGACTTGGCGCGCCAACTCATCAAGGATGCCGGCTACAAAGGCGAACCAATCACATACCGTTTGCTCAACAACTACTACACAAACCAAGTCTCCGGCGCGCAGGCGATGGTCGAGATGTGGCGGACGGCGGGCCTCAATGTCGAGATCCAGATGATGGAGAACTTCTCACAAATCCAGCGCAAGCCCGTCAACGCGATCTACGACAGTTCATCGACAGCGATCTTCCTCGACCACCTCGGTCATGCTTGGCGTGAATTCGGGCCGAACGGGACCCTGCCGAAGCAGGTCGGAATCTGGTCAAATGAGGAGTATTTCCATCTCGGCGCCAGATTGCAGGACGTAGTCGATGTCGAAGAGCGCCGAAAGATCATTCGCCGCATGCTGACGATCATCGACCGGGACGATCCGCCGTGTGTGGTGCTGCATGCCTCGGGTCAATTCTACGGCAAGCGCCGTGACGTGCCGTGGATTCCCGGGCAGATGCTGGATCTCAATTTCGGGCCATCAAATCAAGCTTTCGCGCGGAGCTGAGGTCATGGTGGACCAAGAGCGCGACGCGCCGCAGCCGCGTGGCAGTGCCAGACTTGGGGCGGCGCGACAGCAGCAGATCCTGACGCTCATCTCCAACGGCGACATCATCGCTGTCGGGGACCTCGCAGAGCGCTTTGGTGTTTCGCAGGAGAGTATCCGCAGAGATATCCGCGCGCTCGATCAGGCCGGACTGCTCCGCCGAGTTCACGGCGGCGTGGCGCCCATGGCGCCGGTCGACCTCACTGCTCGCCGTCCGGTTGCCGAGCGGCTCGAGCTCGACCGCTCTGCGAAAATGGCGGCAGCCGAGGCCGCGCTGCCGCTTTTTCAGGAAGGAATGAACATCTTCCTTGGCGGCAGCTCCACCATGCTGCTGCTCGCCGACGCGCTCGCAGGGCAAGGCCCGGCGTTGTCGGTCACGACCAACATGATCGACATCGCCACACGACTTGCCGTGGAGGTCCGCTTTAAGGTGACGCTGCTCGGGGGCGTGCTCAAGCCGACCACCCGAACGCTGATTGGCCCCGACATACTTAACGCGCTGGACCACCAGGTATTCGATCTTGCGGTCTGCGGCGCGAGCAGCGTTGATGCTGTGCATGGCTTCCTCGGCCCGTCCGAATGGCATGCCGCAATCGGTGCAAAGCTCACAGAGCGGGCGCGGTGCCTCGTCGTCGTGGCGGATGCCACCAAGTTCAACCGATCGGACGCCTATGTGGTGCTGCCGCTCAGCCGGGTCGCAGTTCTCGCTACGGATAGGGCCGCACCTCCTGATATGGCAATCGCGCTGGAGGAGGCAGGGGTAAGGGTTCTGCTCCCGACCGGTCACAACAGTTCGACGCGATCGCAGTCCGGACAGGCGCTATGAGTACACGCCCGTTCCTGGAATTGACGGATCTCTGCGTCTCGATCGGCGGCATTTCGGTTTTGCGCGGCGTGAATCTCATGGTCGCGCGCGGTGAAGCGGTTGGCATCGTCGGTGAAAGCGGATCCGGCAAATCGGTGACATGGCTTGCCGCTCTTGGGCTGCTGGGGCGAAAGGCCCGGGTCGCCGGAAGAGTTCGGCTCCAAGGCGAGGATATTCTGCATATGCCCGCGCCATTCCTGGACCGGGTGCGCGGGGCGCGCATCGCTATGATCTTCCAGGATCCGGCGAGCTCACTCAATCCAGTACACAAGGTCGGCGATCAGGTCTCGGAAGTGCTGAGGCTCCACCGTGGCATGGACCGCCGTGCGGCGCGAGCCGAGGCGAGGCGCTTGTTCGATGCGGTCGGCATATCCGATGCGGGACGGCGGCTCGACGCGTACCCGCACGAGCTGTCGGGGGGCCAGAATCAGCGCGTGATGATCGCTGCGGCCCTTGCCGGCGAACCCGACTTGCTCGTCGCCGACGAGCCGACCACCGCATTGGACGTCACCATACAGGCCCAGATTCTCGATCTGCTCCGCGAGGTTCGGACCGAGACAGGCATGGGACTCGTGATCATCTCGCACGATCTTGGCATTATCGCCGAAACCTGTTCGCGCGTCGCGGTCATGTATGCCGGCCGCGTCGTCGAGGAGGCTCCGGTAGACGATCTGCTGGAGCGGCCGATCCATCCTTATACTGCGGCTCTGCTCGCGGCTTTGCCTAACGTCGATGGCCCGAGACGTCGCGTGACCGCCATTCCGGGCTCGGTCCCCGATCTCGTCCGCCTGCCGCCAGGTTGTCCCTTTGGGCCCCGCTGTAGACGTCACACCTCGGCCTGCGATGCCGCCGAACCGGCACTGGCTTCCGTCGATGCGGAACATCCTGGGCGTCGGGCGGCATGCTTTCATTCGTCCTTTGCACACGCCCGCGCGCCCGAACACAAGGAGGTCGTACTCGCATGACCGTCCCACTCCTCAAGGCGGAACGGCTGGTTCGTCGCTATGGCGTGCGCCATGGCTTCTTCGGCCGAAAATCCACCGTCCATGCGGTCGACGACGTCTCCCTGACGATCCGTCGCGGCGAAACCCTTGCCCTGGTCGGCGAATCCGGCTGCGGGAAATCGACCACTGGACGTCTCCTGATCGGCCTCGAGCCCGCGGACGCCGGCGCAATCTCTTTCGACGGCACGGTGTTGCCGATGCCCCACGAGCCGGGCTGGCGATCCTCCCGCGCGCGCATGCAGATGGTGTTCCAGGATCCGCTGGCCGCGCTCGACCGGCACTTGACCATCCGCGAACAGATCCGCGAGCCGCTCGACATCCACCGTTTCGGTTCGCCGTCCGAGCGAGCAGAGCGTGTGGCTGCACTGCTCTCGGCCGTTGGCCTCGGCACCGATCATGCGACTCGGTATCCGCACGAACTCTCGGGCGGGCAGCGCCAACGTGCCGTGCTAGCCCGGGCACTGGCGCCACGGCCCGACCTAATCGTCTGCGACGAGCCTATGTCGGCCCTCGACGTGTCGATCCAGGCTCAGATCATTAACCTCCTGGCCGACCTGCAGGCAGAACTCGGCACTGCGATGCTGTTCATAAGTCACGATCTCCGGGCCGTCCGGCAGGTCAGCCATCGCGTAGCGGTAATGTATCTCGGCCGCATCGTCGAGGAGGGACCACCCGATGAGGTCTTCGGCGCGCCGTTGCACCCCTATACGCAGGCGCTCGTCTCGGCGATTCCGCACCCGAGAAGACGCCGGACCGAACGGATTCTGCTCCCAGGCGATCCGCCAAATCCCATGAACCGGCCGAAAGGCTGTGCTTTCCACCCGCGCTGCCCCATCGCAGGATCGGCATGCAAGCTGCAATTGCCGGCGCTTGAACCCGTCAAAGAGAGTCGTAGCGTCGCCTGCCACGCGGTCCATGGCACCACCGGGGGCCCGGCCATCAGGAGGCTTGCCTGATGCTGCGCTTTTTCGCCGTGCGCCTGTTGCGCGCGCTCATCACCATCGCGCTGGTTGTGACCTTCGCCTTCATCGTGCTGCGTGTGTCGGGCGATCCGGCCTTGGAGATTATGTCTGTCGATGCGCCACCCGAGGCCATCGCCGCCTTCCGCAAGGCCTGGGGCCTGGATGCGCCGCTGTGGATTCAGTACGCGCGATATCTGCTGGCTATCCTGCACGGCGATCTCGGCCAGTCGATGCGCGACGGGCGCGAAGCCGTTGTCGTCGTCGCCGAGCGCATCCCCGCGACGCTGGAACTCACCGTGCCGGCGCTGCTCTTTAGTCTAGCAGTCGGGATTCCGGCAGGCGTCTATGCGGCCCTTCAACGCAACAGTCGAACCGATCGGGCAGTGATGGTCGCAGCGATCGCGGGCTTCACTGTTCCCTCCTTCGTTTTCGGGCTTTTACTGGTTCTGGTGTTTTCGATCAGACTCGGATGGCTGCCGTCGGGCGGCATCGGGGGACTGGGCCATTGCATCCTACCGATCGTCACCCTGGGCGTTGGCGGCGCCGCGGTGCTGGCCCGCTTCGCCCGCGGCGCCATGCTCGAAGTGCTCGGCCAGCCTTATATCCGAGCCGGCAGCGCCAGGGGTCTGCCCTGGCGAAGGGTGATCGTGTCTCACGCATTGCCCAATGCGGCAATCCCCACGCTCACCATTGTAGGCTTCATGGTCGGAAACCTAATCGCCGGTGCGGTCTTGGTCGAGAATGTGTTCTCGTGGCCGGGCCTCGGCCGATTGCTCGTCGTCTCAGTGGTCAGTCGCGATCTCGCCGTGGTGCAGTGCATCCTGCTTCTCATCGCCGCTGTCATGATTGGTGCCAATGTCACCGTCGATCTGCTTTACGGTGTGCTCGACCCACGCATCCGCACAGCACCGCTCTGCGCGGGAGCCGGCAGATGCTGAATGCCTCACATGAAGGCGCTGCGCCGCCGAGGTCGGCGGCGCGGACCGCGATCCCGCCGCTGGTCGTCGCGGCGGTAGTCTGGCTCGCGTTAATGCTCGCCATCGCGCTGCTGGCAGACGTATTGGCCCCCTACGACTATGCTGCGCTGGACCTGCACCATCGGTTGTCCCCGCCCGCTGGATTGGGTGGCACGGTCCTGCATCCGTTAGGGACAGACGAACTAGGCCGGGACGTACTCTCGCGTCTCATCGCGTCGATCCGCATGAGCCTGCTGATCGCCTTCGAGGCCACCTGTCTCGGCGCCGTACTCGGGATAGCGCTCGGCCTTCTCGCTGCCCATTTCCGCCGCTGGGCCGAGCAGATCGTGCTCGCATTCGTCGACTTCCAGGCCAGCATGCCTTTCCTCATTCTGGCACTCGCCGTCCTGGCCTTCTTTGGCAACTCGCTTGCCCTGTTCATCGCCCTTCTCGGACTACATGGCTGGGAGCGCTATGCCCGCATCACCCGCGTACTGGCCATTAGTGCCGGGGCGCAAGGCTACGCCATTGCCGCGCGCCAGCTCGGTGCGGAACCCTGGCGGCTTTATATTCGCCATGTCCTACCCAACATTGCCTCCAGCCTAATCGTCACCCTGACGCTCGCCTTTCCCGAGGTGATCCTGTTGGAATGCGGGCTGAGTTTCCTCGGACTTGGCGTGCAACCGCCGCAGACCTCGCTCGGCAACATGGTCGGCTACGGCCGCGACTATCTGACCCGCGCGCCATGGATCCTCATCGCACCATCGCTTGTCATCGCCTTAAGCACAATGTCGGTTTGCCTAATTGGCGATTGTCTGCGCGACCGAATGGACAAGGCACTCCAATGAGCCGCTTCATGCCGACTCACGTTCTCATCGTGCTGTTTGACGGGCTTCGGCCCGATCTCATCAGCCCATGGCTGACCCCGAACTTGGAAAGGCTCAAGCGCCGTGGCGCGACACTGTCGCGACATCGCACGGTCTATCCAAGCGAGACGCGGATTGCCTTGACTAGCCTCGTCACCGGCACGACGCCGGATCGTCACGGCATCGTCGGCAACAAGTATCTTGATCGGCTGTCCGGGATGCCGCGCTATGTCGATACCAGCGACGACCGCCTTATCGAGGAACTCGACACTGCAAGCGGCGGCCATTTCCTCGGCGTGCCCTGTCTCGGTGAGATACTCGCGGCAAACAGTAGGACATACTCGGTCCTGGCCTCGAACTCCGCCGGGGCGACCCGCATGCTGAATCACAAGGCTCGGACGCTCGGCCAACTGACGCTGTCGGGTCACTTTCCCCGTGTCGCAACTTCGTACGAGATGCTCCAGCGGGTCGAAGCTCTGCTAGGACCCACGCCGGCGCCGGCGCCCCAGGGCACCGCCGATCTCGCGGCTCAAGCCTTCTTGACCTCCGCATTCCTCGAGGTGATCTGGCCGCAGATCCGGCCCGATGTCGCGATCCTGTCCTTTGGCGAGCCCGACATTTCCTCCCACTATTCCGGAACTGGTGCGCCGCAGACACTGGAAGCAATTCGCTTCATCGATAGCCAATTCGGCCGGGTGTTCGATTGGTGGGAGGCCGAGGGTGTTTCCCAGAACGTGCACTTGATTGCCGCCTCCGATCATGGTCATGTCACAGTTCATGCACGAGCCGATCTGCTCGAAACGCTTGAGGCGACCGGGCTGCGTTGCGGCCAAGCGCCAGCGCGAGGTATCGACGCAACCGTGATGCCGGGGCAGGTCGGAGCGATATACCTGGCCGAGCCATCTGAGCCGATTATCCGCCGCGCAGTCGCGGCGATGACCGAACGGCCTTGGTGCGGCCCGGTTTTTACCACTGGCCGAAGCGAGTCGGAGGGGGTGGCTCCGGGAAGCTTCGCACGCCACCTGGTCTTCGCCGATCATGCCCGTTCGGCGGACATCCTGTTCTCGTTCCGGGCGGATGACGGTCTCGATCGCTTTGGTCTCTTAGGCCGCAGTTGGAGCGCGGATTCCCCTATCGGCTTTGGTGTGCACGGGGGGCTGCATGCCAAGGAGATGGCATCGGTCGCCATCCTGGCTGGTCCACGGATCAAGAGCGGGGTCGTCTCACACGTGCCCTCAGGTGTTTGCGACTTCGCGCCGACAGTGCTCGATCTGCTTGGCATCTCGCGACCCTCGACGATGACCGGCCGGGTTCTCGCCGAAGTTTTTATCCAGAACCCTGGGGATGGGCCGCCGACGATCAAGACGGTCTATGAAACGGGCACCGGCGAATACCTGCAGCGCCTTCAGCGTGTGAGGGTCGGTGGAGCAGTTTATCTTGAATCCGCCGATATCCGTGATGCCTTGTCCGCGAGCATCGCCTCTTTGTCGGCAACGCCAACAACGTGATCTATGCCATCGTTAGAAGCGTACAGATGCCGGGGAGGTCGTTGTTGAGGACAAGCTTTTCCAAAGGCAACGAGCCTGATCGCAGATGGTCGCCGAGAAAACATCCGGATGCAGGAGTTCGCGGGAAAAATCCATGTGGCCATAGTGACTCGCACAGACGCAGACGTCCTCCTCGTCGCCCGGACTGAGGCGCTATCGCCGGGCTCGGTGAGGCGGAGGCCTGAGGCAGGCCAGGGCGTATGAGGGAAGCTGGCTTTGAGTTGTCACCGCGATGCGGACGCAGTGGCAGGCCACCGCTTGTTCCGCGAGCAAACGGATTTTTCGATGGCTTGCGAGCAAGTTTTTGTGTCTTCCATCGAGGGGGTGAGGTCTGTTTCCGGACTGGTCCCCCGTGGGTCGTGGCGTAGCCGTCTCTTGGCGCGGTATTTTTCGCGTAACGCCAATAGCAATCTGCCGTACGGCAATTGATGCAATGGAGGATTCGCCGAATTGGAGATTTTCGAAAGGCTCGAAGCGTTGATCGATGCGCCCGGCGCTGAATCGGTCAACGAGGCGCGCTCGATGCTGCATCAGTTCGAGTCGGTCATGACTGCCGACGCGATCCATCAATTCTTGCTGGATCTGATGACCTTGGTGTTTGTGGTGGACGCTGCTCCTCAAAATTATCACGCGCCGGTGCGCAAGCTCGTCAGGATCCGGCTGGCCATGCTCAAGATGCTTGGCGAAGCCTCGGCTTGAGCGTCGGCCAAATGTCGCGTGGCGCAAGCGCTATCAGCCGGATGGCGAAACGGCTGAAAATCTGTCGCGGCTGCACGACTTGTTGAATGGCGCGTGCCGCGGATCCGGTGTCATCGCCTGTCAGTTCGAATTGGATGCTGAAGAGACTTCAATCGCCATTCTCCGATCGTTGGAATGCCAGCCCGAAGGTGGCGCACTGGCGATCGCGTAACGCTCTGTGCCGGCGAACTTGGCCATCCACCTTGGCAAGCTGCCCGCCGACTTCGGAGAATGCCGCGCGGCGGAAGGGTCTGGGGACGACTAGGCATGCAATTTGTCTTCGAGACCTTCCTGGAGCAGCTGTCGGAAAGCGTCGATGAGACCGATTTCCGCGACGCGATGGCGCGTGCGGCCGCGGCATTCGATCTCGTCCAATTCGCCTATCTGTGCCTGCCGCCACGAGCGCCGGGAAAGCCAAGGCTGATCTCGAACTATCCGCCGCGCTGGACCGCTCATTACCTGAGCAACCATTATCACGCCATCGATCCGGTGATCGCGCGGGCGCAAGGCAGCCAATGCCCGTTTCTGTGGGGACTTCACTACAGCCGAACCGGGCTATCGGATTTCGAGCACAAGCTCTTCGACGAGGCGGCCGTGTTCGGCATCCGCTGCGGTTTGACGATCCCGATCCTCGACAAGCGGGGCAACGTCGCTGCCATGAGCTTTGCCGCAGACGAGCTCAATCCGGCCCTCCTGCGGGTGACCGAGCGCTACCAAGAGGCATTTCGCTTCATGGCGACCTGCTTTCATATCTGCGTCCGCCGCAAGCTCTCGGCCGACCGGGTGGTCAACGGCGTGCAACTGACGCCGCGCGAATATGAATGCCTGGAATGGGCGGCGCAGGGCAAATCCGCACGCGACATCGCCTGCATTATTGGCATCAGGCGCCGCACCGCCGCCTTTCACCTGGAGAACGCCAGGAAGAAGCTTGGGCTGCGCACCCGCGTGCAGGCCGTGGCGCAATTCTCAGCCGCCAGAACGGGTCTCGGCTGACCAGGCACCTGTACCGCTGTACAGGCTGCTTCGGCCTGACGCTCGGCCTCCAATGGCAGGGTCAATCCCGCCTGGAGGCCGATAATCATGCTGCAGCTCATTGCTCCCGAATGGTACGGCGACTTCGCCGACGAGCTCCACGAAATGCACCGTCTGCGCCATCGTGTCTTCAAGGAGCGGCTGGACTGGGACGTCAGCACCAGCGGCGGCTACGAGATCGATCGCTTCGACGCGCTGAAACCCCACTATCTTTTGCTGCGCGGCTCAACTGGCAGCGTCGACGGCTGCATCCGCCTGCTTGCCTCGACCGGGCCGACCATGCTTGGCGATGTCTTTCCGGCCCTGCTGGACGGGCAGCCGGCGCCGCAGGATCCAAGAATCTGGGAAAGCAGTCGTTTCGCGCTCGACCTGTCGCCGTCGGCCGCCAAGGGGGCAGGCGGCATCGCTGCCGGCACCTACGCGCTCTTCGCAGGCATGATCGAGTTCGGGCTATGGCGAGGTCTGAGCTGCATCGTCACCGTCACCGACCTGCGCATGGAGCGCATCCTGCGCCGGGCCGATTGGCCGCTCGAGCGGCTCGGCGAGCCGCGCGCGATCGGCCCCACCCGGGCAGTGGCCGGCTACCTCGAGGTCTCAAACGAGCGCCTCGATGCCGTTCGCCGCAATGGCGGTCTTGCCGGTCCGGTGCTGTGGGCACCCGTCAATCCACGAGGTCGCACGATGGCTTCGCTTCGTGCTGCGGGCGGAGATGCCTGATGAGCCTGCCGGAACCTGAAGCCGATCGGCCGGACTGGCGCGATGAGCGGTCCTATGACTACACCCTTGAGCTGACGCGGCGCGGGTGGGCCTGGGAATTCCTGCGGCGCAATTCGGCCTTCCGGCATGATCTGTCCCACGCATTGGAACAGGCCAGGTTTGTCGATCAGCGGCCGTCGCTCGACGTGATTGCCTCCTCCGCCGACCTGTCGCGCTGGGGGCTTTTGTTTCGCCTCCTCAACGCACCGTGACGCAGCTACGTTCTGGTGTCCGAGCCGATGCTCTCAGGTGTTGCCGGTCGTCGCCGAACCGGTGTCCTCCTCGCCGGCGATGCCGGCGTTCGAACCGGCTAGTCTGCCCTACCGTGCGATTGTCCTCAGGCTGGTTGACGGCGGCCAGCATCTCCTCCTGCACAGCGCCGGCCGGCAGCTTCAGCTCGCCGTTTCGGGGTTGAGTATCGTCGACCCCGTTCGGCTGAGCACGGATGCGATCTGGCCGGCCGGTGAGTTGCGGCAACGCCTCTGGGCGCTCGAATGCCTCCACAGTGTCATTACACGGCAACACTGGCCGAAAAGACTGTTTGCGCCAGACACACGCGGTCGTCGCCTGCGCTTTGTTCTGCGGGCCCTTGACGGCTCAGTTGCGGGCGCCTCGTACCGGGACATCGCCGAAGTGCTGATTGGTCACACGCGTGTCCGGGCCGACTGGACAGATCCTCGCGACCATCTCCGCGATCGCACCCGACGTGCCGTGACACGGGCTCGGGTGCTCATGAATGGCGGCTATCTCGACTTTCTTGCCTGATGTGTCTCGCACCGTGCAAATGCGTCAGCCGGTGAACAGCTCCCTGTAGCCCGTTGTCACCATCCAGTTCGCCCGGTCGAGATGGCTGCGGGCCGCATTGCGGGCGCGTTCTGGTTCGCGCTCCGGATCGATGCCGAGGATCAGATCGGCCATCTCCTCGTAGCTGGCGTCATCGGCGGCGGCATCGAGGAAGCGCATATAGATGGTGAAGTGGTCCTTGTCGTAAGCCGTGAGGCTGTCAGACCATGGCGCTTCATCCGCTATCGGCACGTTCGATTCAGGCTGCAACATCGCTGATCCTATCTCCAAGAGCGGTCTAGCAAACCCGTCCCCGATCGGATTGAGACGCTTGGTGTGGAATACATATTATAGTTGATAAACTCAAGGAGCCTGATCCGCTGACTTCTGATGCATGGACATGCGTCAGTTGGTGGGTCGGAATGTGATAAGGATCAGGCTGAAGAAAGGTCTGACGCAGGAACGGCTCGCCGAAATTTCCGGCTTTAGTCAGCAGTATATCAGCGGGCTGGAGAAGGGCCGCCGCAATCCGACGATCGTCACCATCTACGAACTGGCATTGGCGCTTGGCGTCAGCCACATGGATCTGGTTCGTCCGGACAAATAATCGGACTCTGCGCGGAAATTGCTGGGCGCCTGCGCGCCTGAAGGCGCTCCGGCGGGGGCTTGTTAACCGAGCTCGCTTTTCTTCGGGGAACCTCAGATGGGTCTCGCGCCGTTCGGCTCCGCCCCTGGCGCGGGCAGCCCTTGCGGGCTGGCGGCATCGCTGTAGGCTACGCTAGCGTGCAAGTTGCTGACTACTCGCCTGCAGAATGCGATCTGCGGATCAGGAGGACGGCCTGATTAGGTCGCACGGATCCACATTTGACGCCTTTGCGATGCGCCCCAGGACAGTGACGTATCCGGTCACGTGCGAGAAAAAAGGCGATGCTAACAGCTTCTTTACCATAATGGGGGATGGTCGTGCAGGCTCCTCCGGAGCCTTGCCGCGCGTCATTGCTGACGCACTTCGCCTAGTGCCGGCGACCGACGCTTTCATGTAACCTCCGCCCCAAGAGTATGCGTCGGCGCCGGCCAGGAGTCCGCCGGACGTCCGCTCTTCTTCGTCCACCTCTGCTGATGTGTGTGCACGCAGAATGGCTGGAGATTTGTGAGGCGACTGGTTTCTGTCTGCAATGTATATGGAAGCAGTTCCTCAGTGCCCATGTCCGCCCCTGAACGCGAGACACCGCTCAGACAGGTTGAGAGTAGGGGCAGGATATCTGAATAGCCCCCAGCAACAATGCTGAACCGTGCTCCCGCCCGCAACGGCAGTCATGCAATTGCGACCCGAACAGCTCACGCTTCGAGCAGGCTCTCATCTGCTGGGCAGTTCGCCTGGCGGCCCTCGAAGATCGAATTTGCCACCGCGAAAACGTCGCGGCGGCGGCAATATTCCAGGACCTGCCCGCCATTTCTGCATGCGTTCAATCACGGAGTGTTCTCCAGGCCGCACCATTTGCCCTCGTCCTCGTTCAGTCCGCCGAACCCTCCCGATCGCCAAGTCAGTATGTTTCCTCTGGAGAACTGTTTTCTTGTTGATCACTTGTACGACATCAGCGCATGGACGTTACCGCCCGGCTCTCTGTCGCGCCGAGCTGCACGAAACTCATTGCCGGTCGTCCAACCTCTCGACTGCCATTCTAGCTGCCGATGACTGCGAGCATTGTGACAAGCGGACCAAAAATGCCCAACCGAAGCTAAAGACTTTTCGCCAGGTTGCCAGAAGAGGACATGAATGCCCTTGGCCCGAAAACACCAGAAGTTCCACTTCCCGCCTGTAGGATTCGTGCATCGGACGCCTCTTGGGATAAGAGGTCAGCCGGCACGGTTCTGCGATAAGTCGGATGAAGCTGGCCGTCGGCCAGGAGGCTCTTATCTCCGCGGCCGACAATTCAACTCGGCTGCATTGACGTGCTTGCGCCAAGGATGCCCATGCTTGTCGACATAGACGAAGAACAGGTGCTTCACCTTCACACCGCGGCATTTACGAGCAATTGCGGCAAGAGCCGCGGCCGCAGGCTCACCAAGGCCTCGAAGGGGATTTGCGTGAAAGCTAACGGTGTTCGGAACGTTCGCCATAGCTTCCAGAACCGCACGCTCCGGCGATGACATTCTGATTGGTCAAACCCAGGGACAAAATTAAGGTCCGTCCGCTCGTAGGGGCTCTCCGAGATGCGAAAGGCTACTTCAGCGCTGCCGGGATATGTCAATTAAAATCGAACATTTTCGAGTGCATTCAAAGAAGTCCTATTCTGCTGAGCGGCGTCCCGCGTCGGCTTGGCAACGTGCGCTGGGCATGCCTTGCGCTCCCGTCAGACTGGACCGCGAGGCAGGCGCTTTTTGGGGTGACGCGGAGGGAATGACGCGGGAGTTGGAGTAAACGAAAGCCTGCGCAAATTGCTGCACGCCGCGCGGCAGCGAAAGGCAGGATCCTCCCGCCCTTCAACTGCGCGCCAGAACGAATTCTCAGGCCGCGGCTTTTTTGCGTGCCTTCTTCGCAGGTGCGGCTTGTTCAGCCGGAGCAGGCTTTCTGCCAAGCCCCAACGACTTGGCCAAGGCGGATCGGGTTGCGGCATAGTTGGGGGCGACCATTGGATAATCTGCCGGCAGGCCCCACTTGGCGCGGTATTCGTCGGGCGTCAGACCGTAATGGGTAGCAAGATGCCGCTTCAGCGACTTGAACTTCTTTCCGTCCTCGAGGCTGATGATGTAGTCGGGCGTGACGGACTTCTTGATGGGAACCGCGGGCGTGAGGGGCTCCGCCGTTTCAGGGGCTGCTCCCAGCGTAGCCTTCAGCGCGACATGCACTTGGCCGATCAGCGCCGCAAGCTCGCTCAGCGGGACCGGATTGTTCGAGACATAGGCCGACACGACGTCAGCAGTAAGCTCAATGAGGGCGTCAGTTTTGTTCTCGGCTTCTTCTGCCACGGGATGCTCCTGATTTGATAAATTCTTCGGCGAAGTTTCGCCTCATTAGTGAAGGCGGCGGCAGAAAGCAATAAAATTCCCGGCAGTCTTCGTCAGCGTCATCTTCCTAAGTGCGGCACGCTGCAACGCACATGAATGGCGCGTCGGTAGGAAGAGTGGTTCTGCACTCGTTCAAGCTTCTGGAAACGATCTCACGGGCGGGGGCCAAGGGCGCTTCAACTCACTGATGAATAGTCATTTTCCCGAAAGAGGACTTGAGTTTCGCCCCTTACGAGCCGCCGAAAATTACTTGTGGCAGAGACCAAAATGCCCTGATGCTGCCACTTCTCCATGAGTACGGTCGCGACCGAGAAAACCTTCCCGGATCTATACAAGAGAAAGGCTCGGCCAATGAGCGGGGCGGCTTGCGCAGAGTCGAATCCAGTTTCGTCGGCGACTTTCGCGCCGCTCGGGAATGCGACCTTTCGTGCGATCTGGGTTGGCGCACAGGTGTCCAGCCTGGGCTGGCTGATTCAGACCGTCGCCGTCAGCTGGCTGATGGCGACCATTTCGACGTCCGATGTGATGGTCGCCCTGGTCCAGGCTTCCACCACGCTGCCAGTCTTCGTTCTGTCGATCGTCGCCGGCGCCGTCGCCGACAATTTCAGCCGCCGGACTGTGATGATACTGGGCTGGTGCGTGATAGCGTTGTCCGCGATCCTGCTTACCGCAGTCGCGGGCCTCGGTTTTTTCAATCCCTGGATGATTCTCGCCTTCAGCTGCCTGGCTGGATGCGGCGCCGCCTTCACCGATCCTGCCTGGCACGCCTCGGTCGGCGACATCCTGCGCAAACGCGAGGTCCCAGCCGCGGTCACGCTGATCTCGGTCGGCTACAACGCCATGCGAAGCATCGGTCCGGCGTTCGGCGGCATCGTCGTCGCCTCTTTCGGACCGCTGACTGCGTTCGCCCTTGCGACGCTGACATACCTGATGATGCTTTGGACCATCGCCCGCTGCAAATGGAGCGTCCGCTCCTCGCCCCTGCCGCGCGAGCTATTGGCCACCGCCATCCATGACGGGGCGCGCTTCACCGCCCTCTCGACTGAGATCAAGGCTGCGATTGCGCGCGGAGCGCTTTTCGGCCTGACGAGCATCGCGATGCTGGCGCTGATGCCTCTGGTCGCCCGCGACCAGCTGGGAGGAGGCCCGATCGCCTACGGCATCCTGATGGCCGGCTTCGGCGTTGGCGCCCTGTGCGCCGGCATTGGCAACAACGCCCTGAGACGTTCCCTCTCTCAGGAGCGGCTGACGACGCTCGCCTCCATAGCATGTGCGGCGTGTTGTCTGTCGCTGGCGCTTACGCCTTCCCTGGCCGTGGCGAGCGTGGCCTTGGCGCTGGGCGGCGCGGGCTGGGTCGTCACCTGGACGGGGCTTGACGTGAGCGTGCAGTTGTCGAGCCCGCGATGGGTCGTCGGTCGCACGCTCTCGATCTATTCGGCGCTTTCATCGGGCGGCATCGCGGCCGGCAGCTGGCTCTGGGGAACAGTGGCTGAGAGCTATTCGCTGACGATGGCGCTGGAAAGCGCCGCCGGCGCCCTGCTCTTGGTCGCCGGCGCCGGGTTGCTGTTGCCCATTCGCCAGTGGAAGGATTCCGACCAGGACTCGATTGGCTTCGAAACGCCAGACCTTTCCTTGGACCTGAAGCCGAGAAGCGGCCCGATCGTCGTCAAGATCGAGTATTCGATACCGGAGGCGGACATCGATGCTTTCCTCGATGGTATGCAGGAACGACGCAGAGTGCAAAGCCGCGTTGGTGCCCGGCGCTGGAATCTCCAGCGCGATCTGCAGGAGCCGTCGCACTGGATAGAGACCTTCCGCACGCCGACATGGATGGACTATCTTCGGCTGAACCATCGCCTTACGGCGGCGGACAAGGACTTGGATCGGCGGCTGCTGGAACTCCACGTTGGAGACCTTCCACCGCGCACCACGCTTTCGATCGAGCGGCCGGCCCGGCCGACCCTGAAGCGGGATCAATGGCCGCCATTTATCTCGCGGCGCTGACCGGGATAGACGCAGCCAGCGCAACAGGCGGGGTGAGGCGAGCCGCGTCCCTGCATCCTTGCATTCCCTCCAACTCCTGGGACCGCTCTCGGCTGGTAACAATTTCCCTGTAGCCTGTCGTCAACATCCTGTTCGCAGGTGGGCGCGCGCAGCGTTGCGGGCGCGTTCAGGCTCGCGCCCGGACGCACCAGTTGGCAGGACGGTCATCCATCGCATCGATGGCTCGCATCGAAACAATCCATTGTTCGAACCGCGCGCTTCTCCATTAGAACAATGAGATCAGACTTTGCGGCCAACAGGTTAGAGAGCGCGGTCGCGTTGCATCTGGGCGATGGGGATTGATCAATGCGCGCGGCTCGCCTTTTAACCGGCATGATCGGGACTTTGGCCGTTTTCGCGATTGCCACATTCTGTCTAACTGGCTCTTTCACCGCTATCCTGGTGCAAGCGGGACTGTGCACTTTGTTTATGCAGATCGTGTACTCGGCGGCTGTGCTTTGTATCGTCTGGAAGCGAGGGCTTGGGGCAGTAAGCCACGATCCACACAGCTCATCAGCTCGTTGCACTCCCCTTGACGGTGATACCACCCTTGAACCCGTGGAACACGGTCGATCATAACAGGCACGAGCTCCAAGCAAGCGAGACAATTTTCGATCTGGAAACCGAGGCTCTGCTCCACGGACGTGAACTCGCAGAGCCATTTTCTGCGCGTTTCACCCCACGCCGAGGTTTGCTTGCCACAGAAGGTGCCGACGATCGCCTGTCCCGTGGTCTGGCCCGGCATACATATACCTCGCCATGGCGCAACGCGTTCAAGGTGGCCGGGCCTTCGAACAGTGCCTGCCGGCACCCAGCTGCCTGAATGCGCTTTGTCGAACGGACAGCTTCTCTCGTTTCCCCGGCCCGCCTATCCCCGATTTGACATTGCCGGGGCGGTTCATAGCGCTATCGACAACCGGGCCGTGACCGTATCGCGCGAGCGAGCGAAGCGATCCTCCTATCCGGTCCGCATTGGGCTCGTGGCAGACGGCAAGACGCGCGAATGTAAACAAAAGCCCTCCCATTGCCTCTCGGAATGTGGCGTTTGTTCCTTTCCGGACAACTGAAACTTCACTTGTCCGAGTGACCACGCTGTCAGGAGCCGTTTCGGATTTGGCCTGGCAATTGCGTAGCCCATCCAAACCGCTGCGAACCGACCATGCTCCCTTCCCGATCCCGTTAACGTGGCGGATGCCGCATCGCTATTGCTTTCCCGCCCTTGCCTCCGGCCAACCAGGTGCGTTCGCGCCACGGATTTCAGGTTGGTGAGCGACCTTGAACCTATCAAAAAAGGAGAAAAGAAACGATGCTGCATCCTCAAACGCCGCTGGACAGGAAAACGCCGCCTGCTTCGCTATGCGCAAGCCTCAGCGGTACTTCAACCGCAGCGGCCTGGAGGTGCGAACCGCACGAGCGGCAGTGCGCAAATCGCATCTGCAGCGTTAAAGCCTTTGTTACATCCTGCCTGTTGTCGTTGATGCCCTGCAACGCTCTCGCAGGCAATGGTCCCTTTCACTTCAACTATGGTAACGTCGTCCTTTCCGGCGAAATCGGTCTTGCCGATATCAGGGGCCAGGAATTTCTCTACTGGAACTCCGGTGAGTGGCACAATCACAAGGCCAGCCAACTCGACTGGAAGAGTATAGAGGTCACTCTGCTTACGATCGGTCTCGACGCGTACATCGACCAGGACTGGAGCGTGAAGAGCAGGTTCGATATCGGTGCGGGCGGCGACGGGCACATGCTCGATCGCGACTGGGCCAGCAAGCTCCACAGCGATTGGAGCGGCCGTGCGGTTATGCCCGACACCAACCTGAACCACTATTTCAGCGGCTCCATCCAACTTGACCGGATCGTCGCTAGCACCGGCACCAGCAGTTTCGCCATCGGCGCGGGCTTTCGTTATACCGACGTCAAATGGACGGCCTATGGGGGGTACGGCATCGAATCGAGCGGCGATCCCCTATTTCGCGACCGCCATCCAATCTGGCCCGGCGATCGTAAGGTCGTGAGCAATCGCCAAAAGATTCCGATCGGATTCCTTAGCCTGAGCGGCCAGCATGTGATCGGCGACCTTTCCGTCAGCGGCGGCATTCGAGCCGGCCTGACAATCGGCTTTGAAGACATCGACGATCACTGGGGCGAACGTCGTATTTACCACGACTTATACACAGCGCCGACCATGGGAGCCGATGTCGCGGTCAGCTACGCGGTCACGCCATCTGCCTCGCTGTACCTGCGCGGGTCCTTCGACCGGGTGTTCCAAACCCGCGGCGACGAAAGGAGCTACGCCACCGTCCCCGGCAAGTTCAATGGCAAGTTCAACGGCCAGTGGGAAAACACCGTCGCGTCGGCTTTCCAGGTCATGTCGGTGTCCTTCGGCCTCAAGGCTGCCTTTTGAGTCCAGTTTCGCTCGAGTGCCTGAGAGCCCGATGTTGAGCGCGACTTCTTTGGCTTCATCGCGCGGCGTTCCGCGGCGCTTCGATCGCTTCCGGGCCTGATCCCGCATTCGCCTCAAGTACTGACCGGACGCGTCAAGGCCGATCGCAAGGATCGCTGTGGCCGCCCGACAGCATCGCAGCCGCTGTGCGGACCATCGGTTTCGTTCCGACCAGGAGCAATCGCGGCGCCCGCGCGCCTATGGCGCGCGCCGGGTGCTCGTGAACCGAGCCCGCTTGTCTTCGGCAAGCTCAGGCGGTCTCGGCCATTCGGCTTCGCCCCCTGGCGCGGGCAGCCCTTACGGGCTGAGACGGCCGCCGCCCTTTGGGCGGCGCTGTCCTTTTTAGTTGGCCTTCCCGGCGGCGCGGTGTGGGCGGCTCTCCCTTCTAGGCCCGCCGCGGCGGCCCGCAACCCTTCGCGTTCCGCTCAGGGTCCTCCACTCGCGTTCCGGTCCTGCGGATGCAGGCCACCTCTGACGGCGGGCCTTTCCGGTCGTTTTTCGCCGCCCACCCCGCTTTCCGGGGAAGGGCGCGGCGAGATTGGCGAGCGGAGGTCAAGTCATGCGCAAAACCGGCAAACATAGCGCTAGCGGAGAAGTTGGCGACAAGAAGAGCGAGCCGCAAAGGGCCAGCCTTTATTCCGAGATCACGGACCGCATCATCGCCGATCTGGAGCGGGGTTGCGTGCCTTGGGTGAAGCCTTGGGGCAGCGCCAAGGCCAGCCTTGGGCTGCCGAAGAATGCCGCCACGGGGCGCGGCTATTCCGGCATCAATATCCTGATCCTGTGGGGCGCGGTCATCGAGAATGGCTATCCGGGCCAGAGCTGGCTCACCTTCCGGCAGGCGCTTTCCCTTGGTGGCAACGTCAGGAAAGGCGAGCACGGCACGACCATCGTGCATGCCGACCGCTTCATACCGAAGACCGAGAAGGAGCGCGCTTTAGCCGAGGATACCGAGCCGCAGGCGGTGCCGTTTCTCAAGCGCTTCACCGTCTTCAATGTCGCGCAATGCGAGGGATTGCCCGAGCATCTTTACAGCCAGCCCGAACCGCTGCCCGAACGCCAGATCATCCCGCAGGCCGAGGCGCTTGTTCGAGCGTCTGGCGCTGATATCCGCATCGGCGGCGACCGTGCTTTTTACATGCCGTCTGCCGACTTCGTTCAGCTGCCGCCGCAGCCCGCTTTCTTCGAGCAGATCAATTATTACCGAACCTGCTTCCACGAACTTGGCCACTGGACCGGGCACCCCACGCGGCTTGCGCGTGATCTCTCCGGCTCATTCGGCACCAAACTTTATGCGCGCGAGGAACTGGTCGCCGAGATCACGGCTGCCTTCACCTGCTCGAGCCTCGGCATCACCCCGACCGTGCGCCATGCCGACTACATCGCCTCTTGGCTGGAGGTTTTGCGCGAGGACAACCGCGCGATTTTTCGTGCTGCAAGCCTTGCCTCGAAAGCCGCCGATTTCCTGCTCGCCTTTCAGGCTTACGCCGAGAGCGAGAGCCCGGAAGGGGTCGCGGCATGAGCGCTCCCGATCCCATTCCGCTGCAAAGCGAGCCGACGCCAGAAGGCGAGCAGATGCTGGTTCCAGGCGTCCGCCCGACCACAACGCGCGACCGGCTTGAGCTGTTCTGACCCGGTCCAACCTATCCTGAAAGGAAGCTTTGCCATGATCCTGATCACCGACGAATTGCGCGCCCGCCTGCTCGCCAATGGTGCCGCCGAAATCGAAACCGACCATGTCCCGGTCGTGAAGCTCTTCAATCCGACAGGTGCGGCGACTTGGCTTCTGAGCGAACTCGACGCCGACGGCGACACGCTGTTCGGGCTTTGCGATCTCGGCTTCGGCTTCCCGGAATTGGGCAGCGTCAGCCTCGCCGAACTGCAAGCGGTCAAGGGACCGCTTGGCCTCGGCATCGAACGCGATCTCTATTTTCGTGCGCGGTTTCCGCTCTCGGTCTACGCCGAAGCCGCTAGGGCTTCCGGCCACATCACCGAGGCCGAACGCCTTTTGCGGCAGGCTGCCGCCGCTCTCGAGATCCCAACGCCAGAGCTTCCGCCCGAGGAGGCGGAATGACCCGCGCCGCTTTGGCGCAAAAACCGCCCGCCGCTCGGCCTTCGGCCTCGCGGTGGGGCTTTTCAAGCCCAGACAAAGGAGAAGAGAAATGCAGCTTGCCCACGTTTCCATCGACCAGTTGAGCGTGTCCGCCATCAACATGCGACATTCCAAGCGCGCGCCCGACATATCCGACATCCTGCCGTCGGTCAGGGCGCGCGGCGTGCTGGTGCCGCTTCTGATCCGGCCCAACGGCACACCCGATACCTTCGAAATCGTCGCCGGACGGCGGCGCTATTTCGCGGCCAAAACAGTCGCCGACGAGCGCGGCGAGGCCGAACCGCTGCCCTGCGCCATCATGGAAGACGGCGACGACGCCGATGCGCTCGAAGCCTCGCTGATCGAGAACATCGCCCGTGAGGACCCCGACGAAGTCTCGCAATGGGAAACGTTCACCCGCCTCATCAAGGAGGGGCGCAGCATTGCCGATATCGCCGCCACTTTCGGCCTTACCGAGCCTCAAGTGAAGCGCATTCTGGCGCTCGGCGATCTCTTGCCCAAGATCCGCGAAGCCTATCGCCGCGAGGAGATCGACAAAGAGACTGTGCGCTATCTGACCATGGCCTCAAAAGCACAGCAGAAGGACTGGCTGGCGCTGTTTGCCGATCCCGACAGCCGAGCCCCGCGCGGCTGGCAGTTGAAGCAATGGCTGTTCGGCGGCCAGTCGATCGCGACCAAGGTGGCGCTGTTCCCGATCGCAGACTATCCCGGCCTGATCGTGTCGGACCTGTTCGGCGAGGAGAGCTATTTCGCCGATGCCGACCTCTTCTGGCAAAAGCAGAACGAGGCGATTGCCGCCACGCGCGAGGCTTATCTGGAAGCCGGTTGGGCGCAAGTAGTCGCGCTCGAACCCGGCCAATATTTCCATTCGTGGGACTATGAAAAGACGCCGAAGAAGAAGGGCGGCAAGGTGATCATCACCGTCTCGCAGCGCGGCGAGGTCGAGGCGCACGAAGGCTATCTGTCGCGCAAGGAAGCGCGCCGCGCCCGCGCAGAAGGTGAGACGGCAGATGAAGCCGAACCGCCGGCCAAACCGTCACGGCCCGAGTTGACCGGGCCGCTGCAGAACTATGTCGATCTGCACCGCCACGCCGCCGTCCGCACCGCGCTGCTCGATCATCCGGGCGTCGCGCTGCGGCTGATGCTGGCCCACGCCATCGTCGGGTCGAGCCTGTGGACCGTGCGTGTCGAGCCGCAGCGCGCCGCCAACGAGGCGGTGGCCGCCAGCGTCGCCGCTTGCAAGGCGCAAGCCGCTTTCGCAGAGAAGCAGCGCACGGTTTTGGCCTTGCTCGGCACGCTGGATGAGGATGGTCCGGTGACCGGTGGCAATGGCGACGACTTCGCGCTGGCCAGCGTCTTCGCTCGCCTGCTGGCGCTCCCGGATGACGATGTGCTCCGCGTCCTGGCTCTCGTCATGGCAGAAACGCTCAGCGCAGGCAGCGCCATCGTCGAGGCGCTCGGCAACCATCTTGGTCTCGATATGCACGGCTGGTGGCAGCCGGACGATGCCTTCTTCGATCTGTTGCGCGACAGGCATGTCGCCAACGAAATCCTCGCCGATATCGGCGGCAGGGTCGTCGCCGATGGCAATTCTTCGGAGAAGGTGAAGACGCAAAAGAAGATCATTCGCGACTTCCTCGCCGGCGAAAACGGCAGGCAGAAAGTCGACGGCTGGCTGCCGCGCTGGATGGCATTCCCGGTGTCGAGCTACACCAACCGCGGCGGTTTCCGCACCGCCGATCAGTGGGCGAAGGTCCAGACGCTGTTTGTGTCAGAATGATCCTTGGCAATGCGGGCGGCGACGTTCCCGGCGTCGTCGCTCGTCCGCATAAATGTGCTGCATCGAGCCTCGGCAACGTCTGCTGCGAGACCGCAACGCCGGTCCGGTTTCAGCCACACGCATCGCCCGACCGGACTTCCGAAAGCACCGCCCGTGGCGGCAATCTGGCGCTTTGTGCTTAAGCACGATAGCGCTGGCACGGCGCTGGAGCGTCCGCAAACCTGTCCTCGCCTAGCTTCCGCCTGGCTGCCGCGACCGCGTCTTGGCGACATCTCCTTTTGCTTGGTGCCCAAGACCATTCCCCTGCCGCTGGCTTGATGACCTATGGGCGGATCCGGCCCGCCCGAAACCCTCGGCCAGCAGCTTTTTTCCCCGCCGCCTGCGGCGGCTCCTCGCGCCCGCTTCGCTTCAAAAAAGCTGCCCGCTCGGGTCCTCCGCTGTCGCTGCGGCCTTTTGAGGTTCGGGCGGGCCGGACGCGCCCATCACGGTCCGCCATCGCAGGGGAATGGTCCCCGGCGACAAGCAAAAGGAGACTAACATGACCGCGATCGGATACGTCACCAAGCAGGACAATGGCGGTTACAAGGGCCAGCTCAAGACGCTCAGCGTCCGCGCCGACATCGCCATCGTGCCCAATCAGTCAAAGAGCGCCGACAACCACCCCGACTTCCGGGTGCTGACGCAAGGCGTCGAGGTGGGTGCGGGCTGGACCCGGATCGGCGAGGCTTCCGGCAAGGACTATGTGAGCCTGTCGATCGCAGCCCCCGAGTTTGGCCCGAGAAAACTCTACGCCAATCTCGGCCGCGCCGCCGGCCAGGATGACGACGACACCTTCGCCATCATCTGGAACCCGGCCGACTGACGCAACAGGCCCCCGCGCCACCGGCGCGGGGGCTCCCCGTCCCCAAGGGCGGCGAAAACTCGCCGTTGACTCTTCGCCCGTCCCGCAAGCGCTCCCGCTCGCCGATCCTCGCCGCCGTCTTCAGCCGACGAAACGAGGATCATCATGGACGACGAAAACGAACGCGCCGCCCGCGCCAAGAAGGGCAGCCCGTTCCTCAACACAGCGCAGGCGGCTTTCTATGTCGGGCTGTCCCAGCGCACGCTGGAAAAGATGCGGCTCAAGGGCGGCGGCCCGCAATTTCGCAAGCACGGCCGCTTCGTCCGCTACCACATCGACGAGCTCGACGCCTGGTCGAAAGGCCGGCCGCAGGGCTCCGACGCCGATGACAATCGCGGGGGCCGGTCATGATCGCACGGCCTTCCCTCCATCCGATCGGCAGCCGTTTGCGGCGCATCCGCGCCCGCAAGACGCTTGCCGCGGCAAGCATCGGCCTTGGCCTGATCGGCTTCGCCGCTTTCGCCAAGCCGGCGCCCGTACTGGTCTGGAATGGTTCGGCCAGCGCGCCAATCGGGCTCTACGGCCTTGGCCTTAGTGGACCTCGCACCGGCGATTTCGTGCTGGCCCGCTTGCCGAAAATGGTCGCTCAACTCGCCGACCAACGCGGTTATCTGCCCCGCAATGTGCCGCTGGTGAAGCGCATCGCGGCACTGCCTGGCGAGCAAGTCTGCGCATTCAATGACGCCATCATCGTCGGCGGCGAGATCGTCGCCCGCCGCGTTCCGGTCGACACGCAAGGCCGAACCTTGCCGTGGTGGAACGAATGCCGCGCGCTCGGCCGTGACGAGGTCTTTCTGATCAATGGCCAAGCTCCCGGCTCGTTCGACAGCCGGTATTTCGGGCCGGTGCCGGCCGCCAATATCATCGGGAGGCTCGTGCCGCTATGGACCGAGTAACCCTCCTGATCCTGAGCATGGTGTCGATCGCACCATGCGCCTGTTCCGCCGCGACCGGTGCGCAGCCGGCCGTCATCTCCCAAGGTCCGCAGTTGGCAAGATGGCAAGAGTTTGTTGCCGAGGCAAGCCGGCGCTTCAGTGTTCCTGAGGCTTGGATTTATGCCGTCATGAATGCCGAAAGCCGTGGGCAGACGATGCTCAACGGCCGGCCGATTACCTCCCGCGCCGGTGCGATCGGGCTGATGCAGGTCATGCCCGACACCTATGAGGAACTGCGCGCTGAGCATGGGCTCGGAGCCGATCCGCACGATCCGCGCGATAACATTCTGGCCGGCACAGCCTATCTGCGCGCCATGTATGACCGCTTCGGTTTTCCCGGCCTGTTCGCAGCCTACAACGCCGGGCCGGATCGCTACGCTTACCATCTGCGGCGTCGCAAGCCGCTGCCCAAAGAGACGGTTTTGTATCTCAAACAGCTTAAGGCGGCGGGTGTCTCGGCGGCCGACATGGATGCGTTCAAGGGCAAACATCGCCTGCCAAAAGCGCCGAAAATCTCCTCCGGGCGCGAATTGTTTTTCCTGAAAGATGGCGCCTCTGCGGGTGGTTCGAGCGACGAAATTCTGGTGCCGCTCGGGTCTCCGCCAGGGGGATCAGCGCGGCCGGACGGCAGCCATTGACGTGGTGGGAGGGCACTGCGCCGGCTGGTCGCCGGATACGGACACGGCCCCGGTCGGGGCCGTGGGCTATCTCTCTCTGACTGCCCATTGTGGCACCGCCTCTGCGGCGTCAAGGACGAGCGGTCCCCCCAATTTTGCCGGCGCCCGCCGACAAAATCGGCTCCCCCGCTCGCCGCGTTGCGGTCGCTAAAGCGATCCTTGACCCCTCGATGCGCCGGTGCGGGCTCCTTCCGTCAGAGAACGAAAGGAGATTTCCATGACACATCGCAACATCGTCACCATCGATGGCGGCAGCACAGAATACTGGCGGCAGCGCAAGCTGGGCTTCCTTCTCATCCATGAGGCGGAATGGGCGCTTTCGCGCCTGGAGCGGGCGCCGATGTATCTCCACGGCGGCTATGACGAGAACGGCGACGTCATCGCCATCGAAAACCTCCGGCCGTATGCCGACATGGAGGAGGCGATCCAGGCGATCGAGGCGAACCAAACGGCTGTCAGCATCCTAGTGGCGCAACGCCGCACCAAGATCGGCGACTATGAGGTCAAGGCGGTGATCCGCGAGCTTAAGGATCGCCGCTAAAATCGAGACGAGAGGCGGCATCCGCCGCCTCTCGTCCTATGTCGCCACCGCGGAATTCCGATCGCGCATCTCGGCGGCGCGTTGCCCGGCGTTAGGCGCCGAGCTCGAACTAGCGCATGGATCGCCGGAGGCAACAATCCGCCCGTAGGCTTGGCTTATCTACGACTGAAATGAATCATGCCGTCTTTACTGCGATCGAGCCGGATTTGAACGGTTGATATTGATGAATTGTTGCAGGTAGATAGGTGTAAAATGGGGAAGGCAAGATAAAGGTGCCGCCTCCAAGAGGCGGCTAAGTCTTTGTCTGCACATCGTTTCTTCCGGAGGCTCCTTCCAGTCCTTGGAGCGCTTATTCGCGCAAGCCTCTGATTTTGCTGCAAATCCCTTAGAGGCTCCGATGCAAGATGATGAATTCAGACCGAGACTCGGCAAGATCGGATCCCGCGGTTCGAAGGCCGGCAAGCGCTATGTCGGCCAGATCCGTGCCGCCATCAATCGCGCCGGCGGCAAGGTCCCGCGTGGCCGCTTCACAGGAAGCCGGACCGGGCGCGGCGGCGCGGCTGCCGCGATCCTCGGATCGCGCGATCGCCATGCGGCCTTCCGTCAGCGTCGCGTCGTCGTTAAGGCGCGCGTCGTCAAGCTGGCCGGAAAGGGCGTCGACGGGGCGCGTGCGCACCTGCGCTATCTCCAGCGCGACGGCGTCACCCGCGAGGGCGAGCCTGGCGCCCTCTACGGGGTCGATAGTGACCGGGTCGACGGCAAGGCCTTCCTCGAACGTGCGGGAGGCGACCGGCATCAGTTCCGCTTCATCGTCGCACCCGAGGACGGCATCGAGTATGACGACCTCAAGCCGCTGACCCGTCGCCTCATGGCGCAGATGGAAAAAGACATCGGCACGAAGCTCGACTGGGTCGCCGTCGACCATTTCAACACCGGCCATCCGCACACCCATATCATCGTCCGCGGCAAGGATGATCGCGGCGAAAATCTGGTCATCGCTCGGGACTACATCTCATCGGGTTTGCGGGAGCGCGCGGCCGAACTGGTCAGCCTCGACCTCGGCCCGCGCACCGACCGCGAGATCGAGCAGCGCTTGCGGCACGAGATGGAACAGGAACGCTTCACCGGCATCGACCGGCGTCTGCTCAGCATGCGCGACGAGGAGGGGCATGTCTTGCCGGCCAGCCGCGACGCGTTTCGGCAGACGCTGCACCAGGGTCGACTGCGCAAGCTCGAGCGGATGGGCCTGGCTGAGGAGGTCGGTCCGGGTCGCTGGCGCCTGGACAATGAACTTGAAGCAACGCTCCGTCGCATCGGCGAGCGCGGCGATATCATCAAGACCATGCACCGCGAGCTGACCGGTAAGGGGCTTACGCGCAGTGCCGCAGATTACATTGTCCACGATCGATCGGGAGGACAGGAGGCTCAGCCTATTGTCGGTCGCGTGGTCGCCCGCGGCCTCGCCGACGAGATCAGCGACCGTCACTATCTGATTGTGGACGGCATCGACGGCAGCACCAGTTACATCGACATCGGCAAGGGCGAGGCGACACAACCGACGCCCGACGGCTGCATAGTGCGTGTCACACCGAGGAGCATCGGCCCGAGGCAAGTCGACCGAACGGTCGCTGACATCGCCTCGGCCAATGGCGGGCGTTACAACGTCGATATTCACCTGCAGCATGATCCATCCGCCACCGACCGCTTTGCCGAAACCCATGTGCGGCGGCTGGAGGCGATTCGCCGCGCGACCAACAGCGTCGAACGCGAGCCGGACGGCACCTGGATCATCGCGCCCGATCATCTCGACCGCGTCGCGGACTACGAGCGTCAGAGGGCGAGGGCCGAGCCTGTCGTTGTCGACAAGCTCTCCTCATTGACGCTGGAACAGCAGGTCAGTTTTGACGGCGCCACCTGGATCGACCATGAATTGGTTTCCGAAACGCCGGAGAGCTTGCGCGGATCCGGCTTCGGGCGTGAGGTACGGGAAGCGTTAGCCCGGCGGCGACAGTGGCTGATTACTCAACGCCTCGCGCAGGAAGATCACGACCGGATCGTCTATCGCGCCAACATGATTTCGCTTCTGCGCCAGCGCGAGCTGAACCGGATTGCAGGTCAGCTGTCGGACGAGCTTGGGCTCGCATATTCCGAAGCTCGGCCTGGAGATCCGGTAAACGGCACGCTGCGCCGTTCGGTTGAGCTCGCCAGCGGCAGATACGCTGTTGTTGAGAAGTCGCGTGAGTTCACGCTGGTGCCATGGCGACCGGTGCTGGAGCGGCATACCGGCAAGGAGGTCTCCGGCGTCGTGCGCGCCGAGGGGATTTCCTGGACCGTCGGGCGGCAGAGGAGCGGGCCGAGCGTGTCTTGAACCTCGCTATGCGGTCAACGCATTTCTCGGTGTGCACTTTAAACCCTAGACGCGGCCAACGGCCTATATCCAAATTGATAGCGTAGAGCGCGTTATCCAAACAATCGATTTTGCGAATTGATAGCCGTGCTGCACTAGAGAACTACCAATTGACGAAATCGACGGCACACGAGTGGTGCAGGAAGGCATCAAGAAGGGTCAAGAGGTTCGACTGGCTGCATCAAGTCACGTGGCGACCGCTGCCTCCCTTGGTCGTTCATCATTTAACTGCCGTTCCGGGCTTCTTGCCGCGGCCGTCGCTCGCAAAGAGCATGCTGACTGGCAAAGTACCTGGGAGGGCAGCGGTCAAATGTTCGAGGCTGAATTTGTGCCAGCAGTTGTTCTGTAGAGGAATGCGTGGGTGCGGAATGCGGTCCCCCGCATATCGGTCGGGTTACCACACGTTGTCATTCATGAGGAACAAGCGCGCCGCAGCTTGAGGCTGCTTCACCAATGAGGCGGTAACATTCGTGCTGGTCCGGGTCGATGAGGGCCTCGGCTGTGTCAAGCGGCGAGACCATACGGGACGCTTCCTGGAATAGCATGTCGCGCATCCAGAGGCTTGCCGGGTCACTGTTGTGAAGCGCAGGCCATTGAACGGCCTCCGTGAACGGAAGGTGTTGCGGCATCGGAAGCTCGGCGATTCGCATGGGTATTGTTTTCATGAAATGCTGCGCCAGCCGTAAGGGCATAGTGCCTATACGCTCGGTGTTGGACAGCATGAGAGGAATCATACTGTAACCGTGTACGACGACATCGATGCGTCTCTTGCGAGCGTGCTCGCGCAAATAGCGTTCCTCAAGGCCTAGCCTCAGGCTATCCCCGAACTGGACCACAACATGCCCCATCGACATGTATCTTTCGAATGTAAGTGGCTCCGACAGCTGCCTGTTCGAGCGACAGCCGACGCACACGTGTAGGTCGTCGAACAACCTCGCACGAGGATGAGAGTTCGGCATAAATATTTCCGGCAGAATGACAAGATCGATATCGCCGCGCCGGAGCAGATTTTCACTGTCGTCGGCCGGGGGGAAAAATTCGAAACTGACGCCGGGAGCTTCCCGCGCCACACGCTCCACGACCTTTTCAAAAAATACCAATGTGACGTAATCGGAAAGCGCGATTCTGAAGCGACGATCCGATTGGGTCGGATCAAACCGCTGCGGGGAAATAATGGAGAGCTGAACTTGCAGCAGAGCCTCGCGCACCGCAGGCGCGAGACCTTCCGCCCGCGGCGTCGGGATAAATTCGCGGCCAGCCATCGTAAAAAGCTCATCTTGGAAATAGGCGCGCAGCCGGGCGACGGCGGCGCTCATGGCCGGCTGGCTGAGATTGATGCTGCGTGCCGCCGCCGTGAGCTTACGCTCGGCCATCAAAGCGTCGAGCACGACTAGGAGATTAAGATCAAGTCCCTGGAACCGCATGTCTCTCTATCTATCCATAACGTGGATCTGTGCCACCAAACCTAACGTCATTCTTCATTAGTAATACATGTTGACATTTTCACAGCGCGGAGACCGCGTATGGAGTTTTTGTTCGTAAATCGCACATTGAATGCGTAATTCGAATATTGCGCATTCCGATTGGGCATGGCGATCAGGCAACGCGAGTCATCCATCCATTACTGGTGCCGCCGATTTTCAGCGAGTGAACGGTCGAGCTTGTCCCGTGCCGGTAGCTTGGCCTTCGAGAGCCTTTGGAGGTCGACGGCTGCGGCCGCGCAGGATGTCGGCAATGGCGTGCGTCACCTGCTGCGGGTGACGCGGATCGTGGATCGCAGCCGCAAGCCGGTCGGCCAGTCGCAGACGCCGCTCGACGCCGGCCAGAAGTATGACGCCGCCATCCGATGCGATGCGCCCGCCTTCAAACGCAGCTGTGATCTTCTTGCGTCCGACGGCTGGAAAAGCATAACGGCGGCGACGTATCGTCGCTCGTGGCGGGTGTGAGATCTGGTGGTAGAGTTGGCTTCAGCGACCGAATCCTACGCCACCAGCGGCACGGCCATTGAACCGGTAGCAAAGCGCAGCAATTCTGAGGCTGGAGATGCATGATGGAAAATTGCGCAGGGGATGCCGTTTTTCGATATCGTGGCTCGACGTTCGATAGCATGATCGAGTCCCTCGGAGCGGTTTTCGGCGCATTCGACGCCGATCTCGTCGGTCGTGCTGAAAACTTCCATTGGGCGCTCGATCTTGCAGGTTGTGAAAGTGCAGCACTGATTACCGGCTCGCATCAGACCGGGTTTCAGTTCCGCGCTCAGTGGAGTTCGGACGCAACAGAGCGTCTATCGATCGTGGTGCCGCGCAGAGGCGGGATGGGGGTCACCTACGGCTCCCGCATGGCCGAGGCCCGAGAAGGGAAATTGCTTCTTTACAGGAATTTCGAATGGGACAGCGTCTCGATACAAGGGCAATCCAATTTAATAGATGAGTTGGTGCTTAATTGGTCTTTGATCCAACGGACCGTGGGCGAAACTTTCGATTTGCCGTTTAACGGCTCACTCGACCTGTTGCCTGAAGTGGGTCTGTCAACACCAGTTGGCCGGACTATCGGCAATCTTACGGAGGCGATCATCGACGGATTACGTCATAATGGTCCCCTGCATCAGAGTCCCATAGCCATGCATCATATGACGCAGGCGCTAGCCGATCTCGTGATAAGGATGGTGCCTCATCGATTATCACATTTACTGAATAAGAAGCCCCACATGATTGCTCCCGGCCACATCCGCCGCGGGATCGAGTTCATGCGCGCCAACGTAAATCAGCCGATTACAATGCCAATGGTGGCAAACGCAGCGGGTGTTTCCACCAGAGCACTCGAAGCGGGTTTTCGTGCTTTCAAGAATACAACGCCTGCAGCCTACCTACAGATGCTTCGGTTACAGGCGGCACGCGAGGACCTGCTCGATCCGGGGAACCGTATGCTCATGAAGGAAATCTGCCTGAAATGGGGATTCTTTCAATTCGGAAGGTTCGCCGCTGTTTATAGGGCACACTATGGAGAAAATCCCTCCGAGACGAGGAAACGCGTCTGCGGATCCCATTCTCGAAACTCGTTCTGACAAGGCGGTGACGAAGGCGCTCGCGCGACAAACAGCATAACCGGTTGCGCGAGGCGGACGATGGCCATTTCACGCAGATAACCCTCTGGTCGGCGAACTTTTTTGCTGTTCCTGCCTCTCACGTCGCCACGACGTCGAGATGAGCATCCGCCGCGTCTTTCGCGGCTTTGGTCTGAAGGTCGGACTGACGCTCTATCGGCGGGATAGGTCCGATAAAGCCCGCAAGCAAAGAATATGCTGATTCATCTAATCTTTGGGCAACCTGCAGTACTGCGAAATGCACGGGAGACGGGTGACCCGTTATCGCGCTGGATCGTGTACAATGCTGCCCTCAAATCGTCACCGGCAGCGGGCGTCCTTTGCAGCCGGAGTTGCCACCCACCGAGCGAATTTATTTGGATTTGCGCCCGCTCGGTGCCGGCCTGATCGAGGCTGGGGGCCGCCCATCTCCAGCTCATAGTGGAAGTGGAGTCCCGCTAGTCTAGGTCTGGCCTTATCCTCGAAGGCGGGTCGATCTCGCTTCTGAATTGCATGGCCAGAAGGCCTTATTGGGATGCCGGGTTTCGATGGCACATCAAGCGTCTGCGCCTTGGTCGTGACGCGCGCCAAGCGGCGCGTAACGGAAAGGCTCGCCATTAGATCCTCGCCAGGCAAGATCTCCCTGGAAATCGTAGCTTCCACGCGTCGGGAGGACAGTCATCCATGGCATCGATAGCTCGCATCGAATCAATCCATTGTTCCAACCGCGTGCTTCTCCATTAGAACAAAGAGATCAAACTTTGCGGCTAACACGACAAAGCGCGGTCGCGTACCATCTGGGCAATGGGGATTGATAATGCACGCGGCTCGCTTTTTGACCGGCATGATCGGGATTTTGGTCGTTTTCGCGGTTGCCACATTCTATCTAACTGGCTCTTTCACTGCTGTCCTGGTGCAGGCGGCACTCTGCGCTTTGTTTATGCAGATCGTTTACTCTGCGGCTGTGCTTTGTATTGTCTGGAAGCGAGGGCTTGGGGCGGTAAACCACGACCTGGACAGCTCATCGGCTCGTTGCGCTCGCCTAGATGGAGATAGTACCTTCGATTTTCGCCGAGGCAGTGGCGACCGTCCAGAGCAATGCAATGGCACTTGCCCCAGCCAAACACCTCAATATGCGGACCTCGCTCCCAGGCTGACAGCTTCAGTTCGGTGCGGGCGGGATCGATGACCTCACGAGATTCTTCTATCGAGCGGCGTCCTCCCTAAGAGTTGTGTCCTCGCACTCAATCGTACCTAAGATGCGTTCCGGTTCCCATTAACCGGCGCGATGTTATCCACCGGTCTAAGACGGTGGACAAAATTGACACCCACGAAGCTTCTGATTGGGCAGATCGTCATTGTGTTAGTCATCGTCGCCACCGGCGTATGGACAGCAACACAATGGTGCGCCCGCATGCTGAGCGATCAGCCAGCCCTCGGCGCGCCATGGTTCGTGGTGGCTGGCTGGCCCATATACAAGCCTTGGAAACTTTTCGAATGGTGGTTCCATTTCGATGCTTATGCGCCGGAGGTCTTCGACAAGGCCGGCGCGCTTGCGGGTGCCAGTGGGTTCCTGGGGTGCGCCGCTGCGATCGCCGGTTCTCTCTGGCGCGCTCGGCAGAGTGGGCTGGTAACGACCTACGGCTCCTCGCGATGGGCCGCAGTGGGGGAGATTGAGAAGGCAGGGCTGTTTCGGCCGGCCGGCGTTTTCCTCGGCAAGCTGAAGGACCGATATCTGCGCCATGGCGGGCCGGAACATGTCATGGCGTTTGCCCCGACGCGTTCGGGTAAGGGTGTAGGACTGGTGGTTCCAACGCTTCTTTCCTGGACTGGCTCGGCCGTCATTCACGACATCAAGGGCGAGAACTGGCAACTAACGTCCGGCTGGCGGTCGAAGTTCTCGCACTGCCTTCTATTCAATCCCACAGATCCAAGATCGGCGCGCTACAATCCGTTGCTGGAAGTGCGCAGGGGCCCGAACGAGGTTCGCGACGTCCAGAATATCGCCGACATCCTCGTCGATCCAGAAGGCGCGCTGGAGCGACGTAATCATTGGGAGAAGACCAGCCATTCACTCCTGGTGGGCACCATCTTGCACGTGCTCTACGCCGAAGAGGAAAAGACGCTTGCCCGTGTCGCCACCTTCCTGTCGGATCCTCAACGCTCGTTTGCCGCAACACTGCAGCGAATGATGACGACCAACCACCTCGGCACGGTGGACAAACCACAGGTCCACCCGGTCGTGGCCTCGGCGGCCCGTGAGGTGCTTAACAAATCAGAAAACGAGCGCTCGGGCGTTCTTTCGACCGCCATGTCGTTTCTTGGACTTTATCGCGATCCGACGGTGGCCGCGGCAACATCCGCCTGCGACTGGCGCATTGCCGACCTTATGGATGCTGAGCGGCCGATATCGCTATACCTTGTCGTGCCCCCGTCGGATATCTCGCGCACCAAACCGCTGGTGCGATTGGTGCTCAATCAGATCGGGAGGCGGCTGACGGAGCGGCTGGAGGGCGATCCAAAGAAGAGCCGCAAACATCAGCTTCTTATGATGCTGGACGAATTCCCGGCGCTCGGCCGCCTCGACTTCTTCGAGACCGCGCTGGCCTTCATGGCCGGCTACGGCATCCGCGCCTACCTGATCGCGCAATCCTTGAACCAGATTTCAAAAGCTTATGGCGAGAACAACGCCATTCTCGACAACTGCCATGTGCGTATCGCCTTTTCCTCCAATGACGAGCGTACGGCCAAGCGCATTTCGGACGCACTCGGAACTGCGACAGAACTGAGGTCGATGCGCAACTATGCTGGCCATCGGCTGGCGCCGTGGCTTTCGCACGTCATGGTGAGCCGCCAGGAGACCGCCCGCCCGCTGTTGACGCCGGGCGAGGTGATGCAGTTGCCGCCCTCTGATGAGCTGGTGTTGGTCTCGGGGCTACCACCGATCCGCGCGAAGAAGCTCCGCTACTACGAGGATCAGAATTTCACCGAGCGCGTGCTGCCTTCGCCAGTGCTGCGCGACGGATCCTATGCGGACTGTCCCGCCCCGCGCGCTGATGATTGGAGCGGACAGCTACGCGCTGGGGATCGCCGTCTTGTTGTTGGTGACGAAGGCGCCAGTGCGGCAACCGAAGACGAGGGCGGCGTTCAGCAGCAACGCCATCCAGGTCTGCCCGAAGAACACACCGCCGGCGTCAAAGAACCTGAACAAGACGACCTGTTCAATCCGACGGACGATGACAGCGAGGCACCCACCGATAAGCGTGTCATGGACAGGATTTCGACCACAGCGCGTGCCTACGGCCTCAACGAAGGAAGGGGCGACGATAAGGACATCATCCCCGGCTTCTGAACGTGTTCCGCACCTCAGGCGTATCTCGGCGTAGATAACGCCCATAAACGATTTCCATGATCTCGACGATGCTCTTTCCCGCCGCCGGCGCAGTCGCGCTGACCCGTTGGAACGAGCCGCATGAAGTCCCATCGCATCCGTCATCAGTTTCTGCTCGAGCCCGCTCTGAGCGAGAAGCTGGAGAACCTCAGCCGCGATCCATCGGCGACCAAATCGGCGATTGTCGCAAAAGCGGTCGCGGCCTTCATCGAGCGGCGTGGCGAGAACGAGCTCGACCAGCGGTACGGGAAAAGGCTCGATCGCCTTTCCCGCGACCTCGCCCATGTCAGGCGCGAAGTCGAGATTGTCCTGGAAAGCCTGGCGCTCTTCATCCGCTTTTCGATCACGCTTCACGCACACACGCCGGTCCCAGATAAGGCGACGCAGGCGATTGCGCAGGAGCGCTTCGACAAGTTCGTCGAACAAGTCGGTCGGCAGATCGCTTCGGGAAAACGTGCTCTTGGCGGCGACAACGGCAGAGGAGGGGAAGGATGAGTTCCCATCCCGAAATCGATCATCGCCGCCGCACCATGCTGCGCACCGCCATGGGTCGCGCAATCACCGAGGCGCTGACCGATCCATTGGTCGTCGAGGTGATGGTCAATCCGGACGGTGCGCTGCGGCTTGACCGGCTGGGAGAGGGCCGGGTCAATACGGGCGTGCACATGCACCCTTCCGAGGCCGAACGCATCATCCGCCTCGTTGCTTCCCATGTGCGCGCCGAGGCGCATGAGGACAATCCGATCGTCAGCGCCGAATTGCCATCGGGCGAACGCTTCGAAGGCTTGCTGCCGCCTGTCGTGCTGGCGCCCTGTTTTGCCATCCGCAAGCCAGCGGCAAAACTCTATACGCTAGCCGACTATGTCGCCGATCGCGTCATGCTGCCGCTGCAGAGGGACGCGCTGAGGAAGGCGGTCCGGGAACGGCGCAACGTCCTGGTTGCCGGCGGCACATCGTCGGGCAAGACAACGCTTGCCAATGCGCTGCTGGCAGAAGTCGCCGAATGCAATGAGCGGGTGATCCTGATCGAGGACACGCGCGAACTGCAATGCCCGGCGAAGGATTGTGTCGCTCTGAGAACCAGACGGGGCTCAGTCACGCTTGCCGATCTCGTGCGCTCGACGCTGCGGCTTAGACCGGACCGCATCATCGTTGGCGAAGTCAGGGGCGCGGAAGCGCTCGATATGTTGAAGGCTTGGAACACTGGGCACCCCGGCGGCATCGCCACCGTTCACGCTAACTCAGCGCGCTCCGCCCTCTACCGCATCGAGCAGCTCGCGCAGGAAGCCGTCGTGACCGTTCCCCGCCGGCTCATCGCCGACGCCATCGATCTCATCGTCTTCATCGCCGGGCGCGGATCCTCGCGCCGCATCGACGCGATTGCCGAGGTCACTGGTCTCGACAGCAGCGGCGACTACGCCGTCACCCCGCTCACGCTTCCGCAACTCCAACAGCTTTGAAAGGTCACACCCCATGCGTAAGAAGCTTCGCTTTCTTTCGTCCATCGCGCTCGCGGTTTTTCTTACAGGCCAGGCCCATGCGGCCGGTTCCGGCATGCCTTGGGAACAACCGCTTCAGCAGATCCTGGAGTCGGTACAGGGGCCGGTCGCCAAGATCGTCGCGGTGATCATCATCATCACCACCGGCCTGACGCTTGCCTTCGGTGACACCGCAGGCGGTTTCCGCCGGCTGATCCAGATCGTCTTCGGTCTGTCGATCGCCTTCGCGGCCTCGAGTTTCTTCCTCTCCTTCTTCTCCTTCGGTGGCGGGGCACTTGTGGGATGATCAGCGGAGAGCAGCATATCGAAGGCTTCGAGATTCCAGTTCATCGGGCATTGACCGAGCCGATCCTGCTTGGCGGCGCGCCGCGAGCGGTGGCGATCCTCAATGGCACCGTGGCCGCGGCAATTGGCCTTGGCCTGCAGCAGTGGATTGCCGGCCTGGTGCTCTGGGTCGCAGGACATACGCTCGCTGTCTTTGCTGCAAGGCGCGATCCGGACTTTGCCAGCGTGCTCGTCCGTCATCTTCGGCAGAGGGGCTGGCTTGCATGCTGAAGCTTTCCGAATACCGCGGCAAAGCCGATCGGCTTGCCGATCATCTGCCCTGGGCCGCGCTAGTCGCGCCCGGCATCGTGCTCAACAAGGACGGCAGCTTCCAGCGGACGTTGCGGTTTCGTGGCCCCGATCTCGAAAGCGCGACTGAAGCCGAACTTGTCGGCATTTGCGCACGGGCAAACAATGCGCTGAGGAGGCTGGGCTCCGGCTGGGCATTGTTCTTCGAGGCCGAGCGGGTCGAGGCATTGGGCTATCCGACCTCGCGCTTTCCCGACGCGGCGTCTTGGCTAGTCGACGAGGAACGACGCGCCGCCTTCGAAGGCAAGGTCGCGCACTTTGAGAGTCGCTACCATCTGACGTCGGTCTTCATGCCGGCGCCAGACAG
Source organism: Mesorhizobium atlanticum (assembly GCF_003289965.1). Lineage (GTDB taxonomy): Bacteria > Pseudomonadota > Alphaproteobacteria > Rhizobiales > Rhizobiaceae > Mesorhizobium > Mesorhizobium atlanticum. The sequence continues at coordinate 52,251 of NZ_QMBQ01000009.1, read as the reverse complement.
CCAGGCTCGGGCAGAAAGCGCGCTCGTCGACTCCCATCGTTCGGGAATGGCAAGAGATTGGCGTGCAGAGCTGGCATGGTTTCGAGACCAGACTGATCGGGTTCTAGATCTTCTCTCGGGCTTCATGCCGGAGGTGCGCGCGCTCGATGATGCCGAGACGCTGACTTACCTGCACAGCACAATCTCGACGCGCCGGCATCCGGTCGCGGTGCCGGAAACGCCGATGTATCTCGACGGCGTGCTGGTCGATGCGCCACTTACCGGCGGGTTGGAACCGATGCTGGGTGAACAGCATCTGCGCACTCTCACCATCCTCGGATTCCCGAACGCAACGCGTGCCGGAATCCTGGACGCGCTCAACCATCAGGATTTCGCCTATCGTTGGGTAACGCGCTTCATCCCGCTCGACAAGACGGAAGCGACCAAGACGCTGACGCGGTTGCGCCGGCAGTGGTTTGCCAAGCGCAAGTCGATCGTTGCCATCCTGCGCGAGGTGGTCAGCAACGAACCAGTCCCTCTCGTCGATAGCGATGCCGACAACAAGGCGCTCGATGCCGATGCCGCCCTGCAGGCGTTGGGAGGCGATCACGTCGGCTTCGGCTATCTCACCACAACGGTGACGGTATGGGACAAGGAACACCAGGCTGCAGCAGAGAAAATTCGCGCCGTCGAGCGCATTGTCAACGGGCTCGGCTTCGCCTCCATCCGTGAAAGCGTCCATGCGGTCGAGGCATGGCTCGGTTCGCTGCCGGGTCATGTCTATGCCAATGTGCGCCAGCCGCTCATCCACACACTGAATCTTTCCCATCTCATGCCACTGTCGTCGGTGTGGGCCGGTCCGGCGGATAACGAACATCTGGCCAAGGTCACCAGGACAGAATCGTCTCCGCTTTTCTTCGCCGAGACCAGCGGCTCGACGCCGTTTCGGGTGTCCACTCACATTGGCGATGTCGGCCACATGCTGGTCGTCGGTCCGACCGGTGCCGGCAAGTCGGTTCTGATGGCGCTCATCGCTTTGCAATTCCGCCGCTACGCCGGTGCTCATGTCTATGTCTTCGACAAAGGCAATTCGGCGCGCGCGGCAACACATGCGATGGGTGGAGAGCACCACGCGCTGGGCGCGGACGGTGCGCTTGCCTTCCAGCCGTTGCGCGACATTGACGATGAGGCAACCCGCAGCTGGGCGGCCGAATGGATCGCCGGCCTGATCGCCCATGAGAACGTCACCGTCACACCGGAGGCCAAGGAAGCGATCTGGTCGGCGCTCACCAGCCTCGCCACCGCGCCTGCGCAGGAACGCACGCTCACTGGCCTGTGTATCCTGCTTCAGTCCAATGCCCTGAAATCAGCATTGATGCCCTACACGCTCGACGGTCCCTTCGGGCGGCTTCTCGATGCCGACGATGACCGACTGGCGATCTCGGATGTTCAGTGCTTCGAGACCGAGGAACTGATGCACAGCCAAGGCGCTGTGCTGCCGGTGCTTACCTACCTCTTCCATCGGCTCGAGGAGCGGTTCGATGGGCGGCCTACGCTGCTCATTCTCGATGAGGCTTGGGTCTATCTCGACAACCCGCTTTTTGCCGCCCGCATCCGCGAATGGCTGAAGGTGTTGCGCAAGAAAAATGTCTCGGTCATTTTCGCCACTCAGTCGCTTGCGGACATCGCTGGCTCGTCGATCGCGCCCGCAATCATCGAGAGCTGCCCGCAGCGCATCTTTTTGCCCAACGATCGTGCGGTCGAACCGCAGTCGCGGGCAGCCTATGAGCGCTTCGGCCTGAACGAGCGGCAGATCGAGCTGATCGCCCGTGCCACGCCGAAGCGCCACTACTATCTGCAGTCCCGCCGCGGCAATCGTCTCTTCGAACTGGGCTTGGGTCCCATCGCACTTGCGCTTTGCGGCGCTTCCGATCCAGCCACTCAGGCCCTGATCGACACGATCCTGTCCGAAGGCGGGCAGGGCAGCTTTGCCACCCGCTTCCTGAGAGCACGCGGCCTGGATTGGGCCGCCGAGCTTCTCCAGCAATTCCCGCAGCCAGACAAGGAGCAATCGTCATGATGGGACGCCGCCTTTTCACCAGCCTGGTCACCGTTTCCCTGATCGCCAAGCCGATGGCCGACTACATCCAGCCGGCCTATGCCCTCATCGTTTTCGATCCATCGAACTATACGCAAAACGTGCTGTCGGCGGCACGCGCATTGGAGCAGATCAACAACCAGATCCAGTCGCTTCAGAACCAGGCAATCATGCTGCAGAACATGGCGCGCAACCTTCAGCACCTGGACTTTTCCTCCGTGGGTCAGCTCACCGGTTCGCTCCAGCGGATCGACGGTTTGATGGATCAGGCGAGTGGCCTGAGCTTTGACCTCGACAAGCTCCAGGGCCAGTGGCGCCAGCAATATCCGGAAAGCTACGACGCTACGATCAAGGTCAGCGATGTGGCGAGCGCCGCGCGCGACCGATGGCAAAGCGCCATGCAGGCCTTCCGCCAGACTATGGGTGTTCAGTCGCAGATCGTCGAGAACGTTCGCAGCGACGGCGACTTGCTTACCGATCTCGTCAATCGCAGCCAAGGTGCTGCCGGCGCGCTTGAGGCAAGCCAGGCCACCAATCAGCTGATCGCGCTTTCGACCAAGCAGCAGATGCAGATCCAGACGCTCCTTGCGACGCAGTTCCGGGCTGAAGCCGAGGATGCGGCGCGCAAGGCGCAGTCCGAGGAAGCCGCTCGCGAGACGACGAAGCGCTTCCTGGGCTCTGGCACGGCCTATCCCGGCAACTGATCGCAACTCTTCAAGAAGACGAGGAAGATGGCGACATGAACGACCTTTCGGTCATCGATCGCTTCATGGAAACTTTTACCCGCTATATCGACAGCGGGTTCGGTCTGCTTTCGGGCGACGTCGCCTTCCTCACCACCATCCTGATCGGCATCGACATCACGCTGGCTGGCCTGGTCTGGGCGTTTGGCGGCGAGCCCAATATTCTTGGCCGGCTTCTCCGCAAGGTCCTCTATGTCGGCGCCTTCGCTTTCATCCTGAACAATTTCAAGAACCTCGCCGACATCATCTACCGCTCCTTTGCCGGCCTCGGCATCAACGCTTCGGCCGGCAATCTGTCCGCCGACAATCTCCTGCGGCCGGGCCGCATTGCCGCGACCGGATTTGAGGGCGCCTGGCCGCTGCTCGACCAGGCGAGCCAGCTTCTTGGCTTTCCTGAAATCTTCGGAAACGCGCTCACCATTTTCGTGCTGCTTCTGGCCTGGTTCCTGGTCCTCATTGCCTTCTTCATTCTGTCCATCCAGCTCTTCATCACCATCCTCGAGTTCAAGCTGACCACGCTGGCCGGCTTCGTCCTGGTGCCTTTCGCGCTCTGGAACCGATCGGCGTTCCTGGCCGAACGCGTGCTCGGCAATGTAATCTCGTCGGGCATCAAGGTGATGGTGCTTGCCGTCATCGTCGGCATCGGTTCAACACTATTCGGCGAGTTTGCCTCCGCGCTGCAAGGCAAGGAGCCGGACCTGGCCGCCGCCATGTCGCAGGTGTTGGGCGCGCTGGCGCTGCTTGGTCTCGGTATCTTCGGCCCGGGGATTGCCTCAGGCCTTGTCTCCGGCGCGCCGCAGCTCGGCGCAGGCGCGGCGCTCGGAACCACCGCGGCTGCGGCTGGTTCAGCGCTCGTCGCTGGAGGTGCTGCCTTTGCCGGCGCGCGCATGGCGACAGGCGGCGGTGTTGCTGCTGTCCGTGCCGGCACGACCATGGGGTCGGCAGCTTTCACATCCTGGCAGATGGGGCGTGCAACATCGCCCGAATCAGGCCTGTCCGGGGTAGCTGCTGGGCTGCAGGGCGTTGCCGGCGCCGCCGGCGGCGCTGCGATGCAAGGACTGCGATCAGCAGCAGGACCTTTCCGGCGCAGCGCCGATGCTGGTCGCGATGCTGCCTGGACCGCGACCGGCGGCACGCCAACCAGCTCCATGACTACAGGGCCCGCCAATGCAGCCCCCGCCGCCGCGCCGGCCTGGGCGAGGCGTCTGCGTTCCCAACAGACCGCCCGTGCCCATCGTCATGCCGCAACGCAGGCCGTGAGCGATGGAGATCGGGGCGGAAGCGGCGCCAATCCCTCTCTCAACGACAAGGAAGACTAGATGCTCTTCAAGCGACCCGTTCAGCGTTACGGAAAGACGCCTGAGCCCGTAACACCTTACCAGAAGGCCGGCCAGCTCTGGGACGAGCGCATCGGAACGGCGCGCGTGCAGGCCAGGAACTGGCGCCTGATGGCGTTTGGCTGCCTGGCTTTGGCGACCGGGCTCTCCGGCAGCCTCGTATGGCAGTCGATGCAAAGCCGCGTCGTGCCTTACGTGGTCGAGGTCAACCGTTTCGGCGAAACCCGCGCCGTCGCGCCGGCGATCCAAAACTACCAGCCCGATGATGCCCAGATCGCCTGGCATCTTGGCCGTTTCATTCAGAATGTCCGTTCGATCTCCACTGACCCGGTCCTGGTGCGGCAAAACTGGTTGTCGGCCTATGACTTTGCCACCGACCGGGCAGCGCTCTTCCTCAACGAATATGCCAAGGCGAAAGACCCGTTCGGTCAGATCGGCACCCGCAGCGTGTCGGTGCAAATCACCAGCGTGGTCCGAGCCTCCGACAGCTCTTTCCAGGTCAAATGGACCGAACAGGTCTTTGAGCGCGGCAGCCTCGCCAGCACAACGCGCTGGACCGGGATCCTCACCATCGTGATCCGCCCGCCGACGAACACCGATCAGCTGCGTAAGAACCCGCTCGGCGTCTTCATCAACGCCATCGACTGGTCGCGAGAGCTCGACAGTGCCGCGCCCACATCTGTTTCCCCGAAGGAGCCCGCCAATGACAAATAGAACCCAATCGCTCCGCGCCGTGCTGATTCTGTCGACGTCGGCTGCTGTCCTTTCCGCCTGCGCTTCGAAGTCGGCGCCGCCGCCCCAGATCTCTTATGACGCGACCGACTTCAAACCGGCTGCGATCGAGAAGGCGCCGGAGAAGCCGGTGAAGGTCGTCGAGGTGCCAAAGCCTCTGCCGCTGCCCGGTCAGTTGCAGCCCGCACCCGGCAAGGCGGTCGAAGACAAGAGCTCACCTGAGGAGCGGGTCGCCGACGCCAACAAGGCAGCGACGCAGCAACCCACGAAATTTGGCTATGTCAACGCGGTTCAGGTCTACCCCTTTGCCGACGGTTCGCTCTACCAGCTCTACGCCGCGCCGGAACGCGTCAGCGATATTGCCCTGCAGCCAGGCGAGAAGCTGACCTCGGTGTCAGCCGGCGACACCGTGCGCTGGGTGATTGGCGACACGACAAGCGGCACCGGCGATGGTCAGCGTACCCATGTGCTGGTCAAGCCGTTTGCGCCAGGGCTTGCCACCAATCTGGTCATCACGACGGACAGGCGATCCTATCACTTGCAGCTTCAAAGCACCGAGAAAACCGCCATGGCAGCGATCTCCTGGACCTACAGCGAGGACCAGATCATTGCGCTGCGGCGCCGCAATGCTCAGGCCGAGGCGGCGATGCCGGTGGCATCGAACGTGGCGCTGGAAAACATCCGCTTTCGCTATTCGATCACCGGCGACACGCCGCCCTGGCGGCCGACGCGCGCCTTCGACGATGGCAGCAAGGTCTATATCGAATTCCCACGTCGCATCGATCAAGGCGAAGCGCCGCCGCTCTTTGTCGTCGGTGCGGACGGCGACAGTCAACTCGTCAATTACCGCATGCGCGGCAACTATTACATCGTAGACCGCCTCTTTGCCGCGGCCGAACTTCGCCTTGGCACCAAGCAGCAACAGGTGGTGCGCATCACCAGAACCGATGGCCGGCAGCCGCCGCGGCGAATCTCGCTGTTTTCGCGGATCGGCAGGTGAGGGGAGAATTCATGACCGAGACTTCCCGCCCCAGCGCTCCGCCGAAACTCGATCCCGAGCAACTGCAGCTGCGGGGCTCACCTCGCCGTGCCGTGCGCTTCAGGCGCGGCATAATAGTCGCCATTGCAGCTGTGGGCTCAGGCACCATCTTGGGTGTCACCATGATGGCGCTGCAAGGGCCGGCACTGCGTCTGAAGCAGCAGGCGGAAGAGCTTTACAACACTGACCGTAAGCCAAGGGCCGAGGGACTCGAGACGCTACCCAAGGACTATTCTGGGATTAAGCCGAAGGCGCCGGTGCTTGGACCGCCGCTGCCAGGCGATCTCGGTCGTCCTATCCTTGAGCACCAGCGTCAGCTTGGTATCGCGCCGGGCCAGGAAGTGTCGGCCGAAGAGCAGAGGCTTGCCCAGCAGGCGATCGAGGCGCGCGAATCACAAGTCCTCTTCCGGATCGAAGACCGGCATCAACAAACGGATGCCAACGCCAATGGGCAGGGAATGCGCTCGCCCTTTGAGGTGACCCCTGCGCAGTCCGATGCACCACGCGATTCGGCTTCTGTGGCCCCGGCCGAGGGCGATCAGAACAATCAACAGCGCAAGCTCGATTTTACCAGTCAGCGGAATGTATCTGGGATCTACAATCCGCATGCGCTGCAGACGCCGGCTTCGCCGTACCAACTGATGGCCGGCAGCGTGATCGCCGCAAGCCTGATCACCGGTATCAATTCCGACTTGCCTGGTCTCGTCGTCGCCCAGGTTACCGAGAATGTGAGCGATACCATTACCGGCAGCATACTGCTTATTCCGCAGGGCTCCCGCCTGATCGGCACATATGACAGCGTCGTCGCCTTCGGACAAAAGCGCGCACTGCTCGTCTGGCAACGCATCGTGATGCCGAACGGCTCATCAATCGAAATCGATAATCTGCCCGCGACGGACACTGCTGGCTATGCGGGGCTTGAGGACGAGGTGGATTTCCACACATGGCAGCTGATCAAGGGGGTGGCGGTAGCCACATTGCTGGGCGTCGGCACAGAGCTGAGTCTCGGAGACAACGAGAGCGATCTCGTCAAGGCAATCCGCGAATCCGCCCAGCAGAATGTCAGTCGAGCCGGCCAGCGAATCACCGAAAGGAACCTCAATATTCAACCCACAATAACCGTCCGTCCCGGTTGGCCGCTGCGCGTCGTCGTGCACAAGGATCTTGTGCTGCGGCCCTACGGAAGCTGAATAGGAGCAATCATGGCGACCCTGAAACTTGGAAAGCTTCCGGACCGCACACCCTCCAAGATCACCATCACCGTCAGCGCCGATCTGAGCCAGGCCTTAAACGACTATGCGGCGCTTTACCGTCAGACCTACGGTGAGTCCGAAACCGTGGCTGAACTAATTCCCTTTATGCTGGTCGGATACCTGGAAGGCGATCGGGCATTTTCCAAAGCCAGAAAGGAAGGCCTACCTGGCGCCGTGCCGGAGAAGCAACGACGGTAATCAGCTCCGACAGACGTCAGATACAATGAGCTGCCGTTTTTTCGAGGCACGACAGCTCTTGATCCTGACTGCCGCTCCGCCTTCGCTGCGGTTGCTGCACTGGGTTTTTGCAGCTCAGGCTTTCGCCTTACGTTTTGAGACAGGCTTCTTTGCGGGAGCAGCCTTTCTTCCTAAGCCCAGCGATTTTGCCAGCGCCGATCGGGCTGCCGAATAGTTCGGGGCGACCATAGGATAGTCCTTCGCCAGTCCCCACTTCGCCCGGTATTCATCGGGCGTCATCCCGTGTCGGGTTGCCAGGTGGCGCTTGAGCGACTTGTATTTCTGACCATCCTCAAGGCTGATGATGTAGTCCGGGAATACCGACCTTTTGGGGTTAACTGCCGGCTTTGGTGCAGGTGCTTCTTCTGAAGCTGCCTGACCAATATTAGACAATGCGGAATTAACGCTAGCGATCAATTCTGGCAGTCCGGATACGGGAACTGCGTTCTTCTGAACGTAAGCGGAAACGATATCTGCGGTAAGTTCGATCAGATTGTTGCCGGCTTCTTCGGACATTTCAGGCTCCAAGCTCACAATATATATGCTCATAGGCCTCAATTCGGCGATGTGCAACGGGATCGCGGCCTAGATCTGTGCCCGATCAAATAGAGCTAAGCGGCAGCGGATAAAAACGCCTCGCAATAGCGTCGGCGCTGGTTTCCACCATGACGTCATGCACAAACTTCCGCTTTGCAACACGTCGGACACAGGGCAAGCCAGACTCGTCATAGGTCTCCAGCTTGACCAGGTAGTCTTCCCCGAAGTCGATATAGACAGGGCAGGCGGCATCAAGCCACGTTCGTCGGGGCCTCACCCAGTCAAATTGATGGTGGCCGCAATATGTGCGATGCACTTCGTCCTCAATCTCCCGTATGGAATGAATCCGACCGGATTTGACTTCGGCCTTCGTCGCGCCTGGCCGCTCTGCCAGATATTCGCTCCACCGAAAGAACATGCCGGCGTTCGCGCCGTTCATGTGGCGCTCGGCCTTAGACCACACCACGTCCTGGGCTACGTCTGAGGCGGGATCTGGAAGCAGATGATAGATATCGAAGTTCTGCCGAAAAGCCCTTCCGTCAACGACCCAAACAAGGTTGCCATAGAAGTGTTCGCGGGAGATGCGTTCGGCATCGGTCAGGGCTGAGTGCTGGACCTCGATAACAATGCCGGTGGGCGTCTTGATATCAGCACGGTGGATTTCGCCGCTTGGGGCAACGTGTGAGATTTCACGAGATAGCTCCGGAAACAGGTTCTTCCAGTCTCGGTGCCATTGGGTTTCGTTCTCCCACCAAGGATCGCAGTTGCGTCGTCCGAAATGGGCCCAGTGGTGGAGCACGCGAGGGCCACATTTTGCGACCATCCCGGAGCCACAGGACGGGCAGTTGCCCTTGCCACCGGGAAAGGCCTCTCGACGAACATTGTCAACCAATGCGTATTGCATGCCTGTGCCTATGTTTTGAGGTGTTTGGAGACCTTGGAGTCGGGAAATCGGCAGGCTCGAACGCAGTCCGCACGTGTTCAAATTAACCAGCTACTTTTGTGACGAAATATCTTGCCGCGCCGTATCAAACAGATCATGGGTGTTCGCTGGTTCGGTAAATGTAGTGCTTGGGGTAAATATGCGCATTAAAAAGGTCGCAATCAAGAATTTTAGGTTGCTGTCAGACGTAAGTCTCGTCTTGGAGCCGTCCGAGACGCTCATCGTAGGGCGCAATAATAGTGGTAAAACCTCCCTATCAGAGGTCATGCGCCGGCTGCTCGACGATGGTCCTGTAACCTTTCAACTTGAGGATTTCTCCAGCGCGAGCTACCGCGGATTCTGTGCCGCCGTCCATGCCCATCTCGCCGGCCAACAAGAGGATGGAGTCCGCGCTCTTCTGCCGGCTATCGAATTGCGCTTGTATTGCACGTATGATCCCGATGTCCCCGAGCTCGGTCCGCTCGCCCCGTTCGTGGTGGATCTTGATCCAGGCGTGAGCGACGCCTTAATCGTACTCCGCTACGAGCTGAAGGACGGAGGGCTGGGCGCTCTTTTTGACGGGCTTGCCGATGGTTCATTGGATGACGCATCCCGCAAGGCGTTCCTTGTTGGCCTGCGGGAGAGGATACCCGCCAACTTTGGCCTCAGGATCCGAGCGGAAGATCCGAACGACCCGACGAATTACCGGCAGTTGCAGCCGGCGGCGTTGCGCAGCTTGGTTCGGACCGGGTTCATCAACGCGCAGCGTGGATTAGATGATGTGACATCGCGAGAGACCGACGTTCTCGCGAAGATCCTTGAAGGTCTCTTCGTCACTGCCTCCTCGCCAACGGCAGATGCGGCGGACAAGGTCATCGCGGAGGCCCTTGCCACAGTCGTTCAAGGACTTCAGACGCAGATCGACGGCAATTTCGGAAATCAGTTGCAGAACCTGATGCCGACCTTGACCAGCTTTGGCTATCCGGGATTGGGCGGCCAAGAGCTGCAGACTGAGACAACCCTCGATATCCGCAAGCTTCTTTCCAATTTTACCCGGGTTCGATATGCCGGCTACGGCGGCGTAACGCTCCCCGAGTCCTACAACGGGTTGGGTGTGCGCAATCTGATATTCATTTTGCTCCGGATCGTCGAGTTTCACAAAGCGTTCAAGGCCGAGCCGAAAACGCCAGGCGTTCATCTTGTGTTTATCGAAGAGCCAGAGGCGCATCTGCATCCACAGATGCAGGAAGTCTTCATCAAACAGTTGGGCAAGATCGCTACGCAACTGGCTGGCCTGGGTGCGGGCGCTGTCCCTTGGCCCGTCCAGTTTGTGGTCTCAACTCACTCATCACACATCGCCAATGCAGCTGGTTTCGAGAGTATCCGGTACTTCCTTGGCGCTGATGTGCCGGGCGCTGATGCCGGCATTCGGCAGACCAAGATCAAAGACCTCCGCGAAGGACCGGGGAGCACGCCGGCGCCCGACAAGCAGTTTCTGCACCAGTATCTGACGCTGACACGCTGCGACCTGTTTTTCGCCGACAAGGCCATCCTTGTCGAAGGTCTTAGCGAACGGGTCATGCTTCCGGTTATCATCGGAAAGGCCGAAGGCGCAGAACCCGCCATTAAGCTCTCAAGTCAATACCTGACCATCATGGAGGTTGGCGGGGCCTACGCACATCTCTTCTTCGGTCTGCTCGATTTCCTCGAGCTTCATTACCTCATCATCACAGATTTGGATTCCGTCGAGGCGCCTGGGGGCGCCGCATGCCCGGTCCACCTTGGTACAGCGTCCAGCAATGCTTGCCTGAAAACGTGGTTCGACGACAATCCTCATAGCCTGGCCGGGGTGATGGCCAAATCCGACGATGACAAGACCAATGGACGCGGGCGCATCGCCTACCAGGTTCCGGAGGTAGATGGGGGCCCCTGCGGGCGAACTTTCGAAGACGCCTTCATTCTGGCCAATCAAGCCTTTTTCGGCCTCGCGGCAGGCACGCCCCAAGAACAAGAAGTGGCGGCACGCGATATGGCCGCAGGGCAAAAGAAATCGGAATTCGCGTTGAAATATGCGATTGAGAATACGGGCTGGGTGGCTCCAAAGTATCTTACGGACGGCATCCGCTGGCTGGCCGTCGACTATGTGCCTCCCGTTGATCCGGCACTGGCGATCGTAGCAGCAGCCGCCGCCGCACCGGCGCCTGCACCAGCAGCACCAGCACCCGCGGCAGCGCCAGCACCCGCTCCGGAAGGAGGGGGCCTTGAGTAATCATGAGTCTCCTGCCGAAGAGGCGAGCCGCATCGCTCTTGAAGAGGTCTTCGCGTGCATACAGGCCGGCCGGAGCTTCCGCCTTGAGGCGGGCGCTGGCGCCGGAAAGACGTACTCATTGGTCGAGGCGCTCAAGTATCTGATTAAGCGCCACGAGAGAGATTTCATGCGGCGGGGGCAGCAGATCGCCTGCATAACTTTCACCAACGTTGCAAAGGATGAAATCGAAGCGCGAACCGACAAGCACCCGATAATCTATTGCAACACCAATCACTCTTTTTGCTGGCTCCTCATCGGCGGGTTCCAAAAGCAGCTCAAGGCCCTGGTGCCGCAGATGCCTGCCTGGCAGGACAAGCTCCAGGAGGCGGGTGGCATAGGCGATCGTGGGGTCGAATACAGTCTTGGACACCGTGCCGTGCGTGAGCGCGTGCTCTCGCTACACCATGATGACGTCATCCCGCTCACGATCTCGCTAATGGAGAACCCGAAGTTTCGCAAAATCATGGCGGACCGGTTCCCTATCGTCCTGATTGATGAATATCAGGACACCGACAAAGCTTGGGTGGAGGCACTTAAGTTGCGCTTCCTTGGTCAGCCGAATTCACCGCTCTTTGGCTTCTTCGGGGACCACTGGCAGAAAATTTACGGCAACGGATGCGGAGAGCTTAACGACGCCGCCGTCACCCCGATCGGCAAGAAGGCGAATTTTCGCTCGGTGAATGCGATTGTCGGATGCCTCAACCGGATGCGACCGGCGTTGCCGCAGTTTGTCAAAGACCCTGCAGCGCCAGGTCGAGTTCGTATCTTCCATACCAATGGCTGGGTTGGGCAACGGCAAGCAGGGCAACATTGGGGCGGCGATCTGCCGTCTGAAGTCGCTCACCAAGCTCTCGAAGCCACAAAAGCGAAGATGATTGCCGATGGCTGGGATCTCTCGCCAAAGCAGACGAAGATCCTGATGCTGACCCACAGAGTCCTTGCCAGTGAGCAAGGTTACTCGAATCTGGCAGATGCGTTCCGCTACAACGACTCCTATCTCAAAAAGGAAGACCGCCTCATCGCTTTCCTGATAGACGTCTTGGAGCCGGCCGCCGACGCTTACTCGGCAAAGCGTTATGGCGCCATGTTTGAGGCAATGGGTGGAACTGTGCCACTCCTCAGGCGTCAGGCAGATAAAGCTGCATGGGCAGCTTCTTTTGATCGACTCCTGGAGCTTAGGGAAGGCGGGTCGATTGGCGACGTCGTCGACCATCTCATGGCAGAGCAACGCCCACGATTGCCGGACAGGGTCGAAGACTTGCAAAACGCGCTAGCAGCATTCAATCCTGAGGCGGGCATTGACAAACCCCGACCGCTTGCAGAGTTGGAAAAGCTTCGGGTGGTTTCGTATTTGGAGGTCAAGGCGCTGCGAAAATACCTCGAAGGCTACTCCCCGTTCGAAACCAAACATGGCGTCAAGGGTGCCGAGTTCGAGAACGTTCTGGTCATTCTGGGTCGGGGCTGGAATCAATATAATTTCGGAGAAATGTTGGAGCTGGCGGGCGGTGCGGTGATTCCCGCGAACAAGCAAGCAGCCTTTGAGAGGAACCGCAATCTGTTCTACGTGGTTTGTTCGAGGCCGAAACGCCGCCTCACATTACTGTTCACCCAAGAACTGTCGAATGCAGCCTTGTCTAGGCTTCAGGCGTGGTTCGGCGTCGATTCTATTGAGGCACTGGTATTCTAGGAAGGTTCAAACTGCTTCCCAGGGCAGCGCCAATAACGGATACGATGTCACGTACAGCAGTTCGGACCGAGCAATGCGGCTGTCCGCTTCCGAGGTGTTGTCGGGCAACAAGCCTCGCCACTCGCCTTGTCGCAGAGACCATTCATCATGGTTAGTGCCAAGACACCTCTCTTGGTTATCGGGTTAACGATCAGGCGGCCTTCAGGCTCTTCAGCACCTTCTCTAAAGGCGTCTTTGACCGGTTTCGAGACATCAGCCGCCAATTTGGTGGTGAGTTCCTGGATTTCCTTCGCTTGCCCGACACGAGACGTCTCTATGTAGCGCTTGCCTTAGCGCAGGCTGGGGCGCTTTGGCCGAAAGCTGTGCTACATTTTGTGACACCTATTGTGATACAAATTCGCTGTTCGAATAGAAAAAATATAATAAAAACAACGGAATACGTAGCCAAGCGATCCCAGCCAACGGTACCATCGCTTTCCCTCATAAGCGGCTGATTTTTCGATTTAAATTGGGCGGTTCGATCGCAAGCCTTGCGTCTGATTGCGATTTTGCGTCGCAAATTGTGGTGTGAGCGGATGGTAGGGACGAACGCGCGAAGGGCGCGATCCTGGTCGCTGCTCCTCCTTCATAACGGCCTATTGCGACCGCGCACTTTTCGATCCGGATTTTAGACGTCGCCGTCTATGGAAGTCTTCGAGGAGGACGCGTCATAGCGTTGACGAATCATGTTCGTCAGGCTCCCTTGCGCCGGATAGAGCGGTATCAGGCAGGCCTGCAGGGCGTGGTACAAATCGGCTTTGCCGACAAACAGCGAGTGCGCCGGCCGCAGTTGCTCATCCAGTTCTTCGAACCATCCGCCATGCTCGCGGTCGATATAGGCCTCGGCGATGGTATTCCAGATGCGCCGGTACCATTCTTCATGGAAGGCGCTTGGGCGATGCTCGGCCAGGAATGAGGCAGCACCCGCGGCCTCGGCGATCGGCCACCAGGGTTTGAAGCGGAATGACGGCTTGTCGGCCCAGTCGAGGGTGTAGAAAAAGCCGCCTTTGGTTCCATCCCATGCCAGTTCCACGGAACGCCGAAACAGCATCTCCGCGGCTGACGGCATCCAGTCGTGCTTTTTGCCGCCAAGCACCCAGAGCTGGAGGGCCAGCCTCGCCCATTCGAGCCAATGACCCGGCGTCGTCCCCGACGGACGAAACATCTCGTTGACCGCCCTGTAGGAACGGTCGATAGCCCACCGCTCATCGAAATGCTCGGCGACACGAAAATCGCACTCGCGGGCACGGCGGTTGATGATCAGGTCCGCGATGCGCTCCGCCTTGCGCAGGTACTCCTGGTCGGCGGTCGCTTCATAGGCAGCCATCAATGCCTCGGTCAGGTGCATGTTGGAATTCTGGCCACGATAGCCGCGCATCGGCGTCCAGTCGCGCTCGAACTCCTCGGCGATGGCGCCGTGCTGCTCTTCCCAGAACCGGTCGTTCAGGACCGTCGTGACGTCTGCCAGCATCCTGTCGGCCAAAGGGTGGCCCACCAGCTTCGCGCTTGATGCCGCAAGCAGCACAAAGGCATGGCCGTAACCTTGCTTGCTGGCGTCCTTGGGCCCGTCGTCGTCGAGCGACCACATGTAGCCGCCATGCTTTCCATCACGATGGCCGTGCCAGAGATACTGCATTCCGTGATCGATCATGCGATCACTACCAGGCCGCCCGAGCAGACTGGCGATGACGTAGCAATGGACGGCCCGGGCAGTAGTGTGGATTGGCCTGACGGCTTTCCCGGGCAGGGGCTTGCCAGTCGCATCGAGATCGAAGAACCCGCCCCGCGGGTTGATGGCGACCGGATCGAAAAGACCGAACAGGATATTTGCCTGCTTCGTGAGCCACGAGCGGTGCCATGGCGCATCACGCCAGGCGCCGGGACTGGACGAGGTAAATGAAAATTCCGGCATTCAATGTTTCCTGGTGGGCGTGACAGGGTTGACGGTTGGCGGCGCCGCATTGGCGGGCGCGTCCTTTATACAGATAACGAGCCCCCCGAATGAACCCGTCGAGGCATCATATCGGTGCATGGTCCTTGAGAATGTTTGGAATCGTCAAGAGCCAAGCCCATCGCGGGTGGGCTGGAGAAGGGGCGGAGTTGTCACGCTCGCGTCACCGACCGTAATAGCCGGCGATATGATCGAACGCCTGCGCCTGCGAGATGTATTTCGCCGGCTTGCCGATAACCACGCCGTGATGCGGATGGACGCCAGCCGGCGGCCGGGATGCCACGGAGAGTTGAGCCCGCCGGCACAATGCCTGGCCATAGCGCCAGCGCCGCCAATCCAGGTGCGACTTGACGCGCCGGGCGTGATCAAACGAGCGGCCGACGGCAAAGACAGCACCGGCGCTCGCCCAAACCTACGCTGGCCAGGCGAGTGGCGCAGGATGACGGCTGCCGTCGCCAAGCGGCCGATAGTCCAGACGGCTGTATTTGCATACATCGCGCCCATGCTGCTTTGTCCGATCAGGCCGCAGTCTGTCGCCTGGGAAGGCTGATCCGGACGCGCAAGCCCCCTAGCTCGGCCTTCAGGAGCTGGATATCGCCGCCGTAAAGCTGCGTCAGTTCCGAGGCTATCGGCAGGCCAAAACCATAGCCGGGTGTCGCCTCGTCTATGCGCTTGCCTGGCCGCATGGCCTCAGGGATCGAGACCGGGTCCAGACCAGGTCCGTCGTCGTCGACGTCTATGACGACGTGCCTTGGGCCGAGGCTGGCGACTATCGCCACGCGTGATCGCGCCCATTTGCTGGCGTTGTCGAGCACGTTTCCGAATATCTCGTCAAAGTCCTGAGGTTCGACGGCGACGACAAGATCGCTCGAAGCAGGACCCTCATAGCGGAGGTGACGATCGCGATAGATGGTAGCCATCATGTTCGTAATATCAGCCAACCGTTCGGACACGTTGGTGGACGCTCGGGGAGGGCCTGCCAGAGCGCCCGCGCGAGCGCGTGCCAGATGATGGCGGATAAGTCGCTCCATAAGTTCGAGTTGCGCGCGCATCACCGGCGCTTCTCGATCGGAAGAGCCTTCCAGACCCAAACTCAGTCCAGCCAACGGCGTTTTGAGCCCGTGGGCAAGATTGGCGACGTGACGGCGAGCACGCGCCAGCCCCTCAGCATTTTCGGAAAGGACGCTGTTGAGCTCCTCGACAAGGGGGATGATTTCACTTGGTTGGTCTTTGGGGACGGCGGTTCGAATTCCCGCGCGGACATTCGCCAAGTCCGCACGCAGCTGTGCTAGCGGTCGAAGACCAAGCCGAACCTGGACCATCATGGCGCCAATCAGCAAAAGGCCAAGTACCACCAGCGCTGATGCGAGGGGAAACATGGTTTCCCGCAAGGGAGCGTAGATCGCTGCGTATGGTGCGGTGGCAGCAATCGTCACGGTCCCGCTTGCAAATGGGACATCGAGAATGCGCCAGTGCAGATATTCGCCGTCGTTGCCTGGGCCATCGGCCGGATATGGCCGCCCAATTGACCGGACGGTTCCAAGCCACTCGGAAAAGCCGGAAAGTTGCTGAAACCGACCTCCCTGTCTGCGGGCCGGAATCGATAGTTGCCCGGGTAGGGATGGCGAAGCAAGGCGGCCGTCCTGCCCCACAATTTGCCAGGTCCATCCCGAACCCGGGCGATCAAACGGAGGACCGCTCAAGGCCGGGCCGACGGTCAACAAACCTGATGCGTCTTTTGCCAGGTCGGTGGAAAGTGCCGCGATCTGGCCGTCGAGGCGCTGATCGATCTGCCCGATGATGAACCGCTCAAGGATGAGAGCGATCGCTGTCCCCGCAACAACCAACGCAGCCACCATCCCGACGATGGCGCCCAAGCGCAGCCGTCCAGCAAGGGAACGTGGCATCTTTGTCATGATGCGCCTGCGGTGAGCCGGTAGCCGAGGCCCCGGACCGTCTCGATCAGGTCATGGCCAATCTTGCGCCGCAGTCTGGCGATAATCACCTCCAGCGAGTTTGAATCGACTTCGCTGTCACCGTCGTAAACGCGTTCGAGAAGATCCGCTCGGGCAACGACTATCTCTTTGCGCATGATGAGACTGGAGAGCACGCGCCACTCCAGGCCCGTCAATTTCAGCGGCAAGCCATCCAGTTCGAACGTACCCAGTTGCGCGTCGAAGGCGACCGGGCCGCAACTGACGCGTGTTTGGGCATGCCCGGCAGATCGCCGCACCAGGGCTCGCATTCGCATGATCAGTTCTTCCATGCGAAACGGCTTGGTGAGGTAGTCGTCGGCGCCGGCTTTAAAGCCTTCCACTTTTTCCGACCAACCGTCGCGGGCCGTAAGGATCAGGACGGGGACACTACGGCCTGCGTCCCGCCAGGCTTTCAAAACGGCGGTACCCTCAACCTTGGGAAGCCCAAGATCGAGAACAGCGACATCGTAAGTGCCTGTTTCGCCCAGATGCTGGCCATCCTCGCCGTTGCGGGCGACGTCGACAACGAAGTTCTCCGCACGCAGCGCGTCGGCGAGTTGCGTGGCAATTGACAAGTCGTCCTCGACGAGCAGCACTTTCATCCAACCAAGCCTCGTTCTCTGATCCCTGGCTGGTAGGCTCGCCGCCTTAACTGGACCTGAACGGCGCGGTTCAGGCCGGGTTTCAAGCACTGCTCTACAACCATTCCCATCCCAACCAGAAAGGATGAGGAATATGTCAAACGCTTCTGAGAACGAAACCGGCTCTTCAACGGTTGCCGAAAAACGTACCCCCTACCTGACAAGCCTATTCGGTGCCGGGCTTGTTGCGCTTGGCCTTGTGGCGGGGGCCGGGGCTGCACTTCTCGCCGCTCCCCCATCGGACATTGTCCTGATCCAGCCGGCCACTATCTCTTCGCTTGCCCCATACAGCGAGGTCTCGGTGAAGGGGAAGGTCGCTGAGGTCTTTGGCAACAAATTCATCATAGAGGACAACACTGGTCGAGCCTTGGTCGAGACAGGGCCGCGTGGCGACGATGGCAAACTCGTCGTGGTCGGTGAAACCTTGACCGTGCAGGGACATTTCGACGACGGATTTATTCGTGGCGACCTGCTCATGCACGCCAATGGCGAAGCCGACAGCCTGAAGCCTCCCCGACCCGGTCCGCGCGGCCTGCTCGATCGATTGCGAGGGCCTAATGTTGGGATCGTGCCGGGTGCGTGAAGTCACATTGCGGTATGGATAGCCATCCATATCGGCTTCTGCGAGGAACTAATCCACGTTCCCGGTATCAGTAGTTTCTCGCAGTGGCACCTCTGCAAGCGTTTATTCCGGCGGCGTCGGCACGCCTGCTACATTCGGTTCGCCGAACGAGATCCGAGCGGCATCAGTAAGCCCGCTCCGCCTCAAATATCCAGCAGGCGAGCGAGGGATGATGCGGCCCCGGTGCCGGCGATGCCAAGGTCGCGGACGCTGCTCATATGGTTGGCCCCGGCGAGGCTCGTGCGTGAAACGACCAGCCCTTGCCGTTCGAGATTCTCTGCGAAAGCGGCGGCCTGACTGTGGAAAGGCGGCGTTTCCTCGGCGCCGACGGATACCGCGACCGCCACGCCCGGATCGAAGCTGTGATCGACCGGCGAGAACCGCTCAACCTCTTGGTCGGTGATCGCGATCTCGGCTGCGAGAAACGACTCCTGCAACGGTCTTAGGTCGTAGATGCCGCCGAGCAGGAGCGCGCCTTTGATGCCTGAAGGCCGGGTATTGCCGTCAAAGAGCATCGTCGCGAGATGCGCCCCGGCGGAATGGCCGCTTACCGTCAGCTGGCCGGGATCGCCGCCATAGCTTGCGATGTGGTCATGTATCCATTGCCTCGCGCGGCGTATTTGATCGACGATCGTCGCCATTCTCACGCTCGGCATCAATGCGTAGTCGACGATGACGGCAATCGCCCCGGCGTTGGTGACGGTGTCTGCTAGGTAGGAATAGTCACGCTTGGAGAACATGCGCCAGTAGCCGCCATGAATGAACATGTGCACCGGCAGGCGGTCGCGTTCGCCCTGCGGGAAGAACAAGTCGACAGTTTCCGTGCCGTCGGGTCCGTAGGGCACGTCGGCGGCCATCGGAACTTTTGCCCTGGTCTCGGCGCTGCGGCGGACGATTTCGGCGACGATGTCGTCGAACTCGGGGACATGGTCGCGAATGCGGAATGGATCTTTCGCCATCTGTCTCATCAGATCGTCACGGCGATGTATTTCGCCTCCATGAACTCGGCGATGCCGTGCTTCTGCCCGCCTTCGCGCCCAAGCCCGCTCTGCTTGACGCCGCCGAAGGGCGCGGCAGGGTCCGACATCAGGCCGCGATTGAGCGCAATCATGCCGGACTCGATCTTCGACGCCATGCGCATGCCTTTGGCAAGATCGCGCGTGTAGATATAGGCCGCAAGGCCGTACTCGGTGTCGTTCGCCTTGGCGATGACCTCCGCCTCGTCCTCGAAGCGGCTGATTGGCGCCACGGGGCCGAATATCTCCTCGTGAGCCATGGCGGCGTCGGCCGGCACGTCGCTCAGCACCGTGGGCGGATAGAAAAATCCTCGGCCCTCGGCGATCGCGCCGCCGCACAGAACCTTCGCGCCGCGCGCGACCGCGTCCTGGACCAACCGATCGATCTTGTCGACGGCCTTTCTGGTGATCATCGGCCCGCATTCGGTTTCCGGGTCCGTGCCCGGGCCGATGGCAAGCGCCGCCATGCGTTTGCGCAGGCCTTCGGCGAAGGCATCATGGATGCCCGCCTGGACGTAGAGCCTGTTGGCCGCCGTGCAGGCCTCGCCGGCATTGCGCATCTTGGCGATCATCGCGCCGTCGAGCGCCGCCTCGAGATCGGCATCGTCGAGCACGATGAACGGCGCGTTGCCGCCAAGTTCCATCGAGCAGGAGATGACGTGCTTCGCCGCCTCGGCAAGAAGCGCGCGGCCGACGCCGGTCGAGCCGGTGAAGGACAGCTTCCGCACGCGCGCGTCGGCCAGCATGGCCGCAGTCACCGGTCCCGGATTCGAAGTGGTGATGACGTTGACGACGCCCGGCGGCACGCCGGCCTCCTCGTACAGGGCGGCGAGCGCGTAGGCTGTCAGCGGCGTCTCGCTGGCTGGCTTCAGGATGACGGCACAGCCGGCGGCAAGCGCCGGCGCGATCTTGCGCGTGGCCATCGCCGCCGGGAAATTCCACGGCGTTATCAGCACGCAAATGCCGATGGGCTGGTAGTCGACCACGATCCGGTTCGCGCCGGACGGCGCTAGGCCGAACTCGCCGCTGATGCGAACCGCTTCCTCGGCATTCCAGCGGAAGAACTCGGCCGCGTAGGCGACTTCGCCGCGCGCGTCGCGCAGGGCCTTGCCGTTCTCCAGGGAGATCAATACGGCCAAGGTCTCGGCGCGTTCGGTCATCAGCTCAAAGCAGCGCCTCAGGATCTCAGAGCGCTTGCGCGGCGGGGTCTCGCGCCAGCGGGCCGCTGCCTGTGCCGCCGCCTCGACCGCCGCCGCGGCGTCGGCGAGCGTTGCGTCCGGGACCGCGGCGATTACAGCTTCGGTCGATGGGTCGACCACTTCGATGACACGGCCGTCGGATGCGGGGCGCCATTTGCCGCCAATGTAGAGTCCATGCGAAAACGCGGCATACTCAGACATGTCGGTGTCCTGGTCGAATAGGTCTATCGAAATGTTCATTGGAATCGGGCCCCTCCCTCACATCGTCGCGGCCGACATGTCGCCGCTATAAGCAGCCCTGACCAGGCGCTGCATCGCAGGCAGGTCGAAGGGGCGCGGATTGTTCTTGATCAGCCGGTCGATGCTGAGCGCCTGTTCCGCGGTCCAGTCGATCTTGTCCTCGGGAAGGTCGAGGTCAGCCAGCGTTCGCGTGATGCCGATCGCATCGAACAATCGCGCGACTTCCGTGATCGTGGCGTCGGCCAGCTGACCTGCGTTGCCGTCCTGGTGGGGCAGGCCAAGCGCAATGCCGATTTCCGCGATCTCCGCGGCTGCCGCCGGCAGGTTGTAGCGCATCACATAAGGAAGCATCGTCGCGACGCCCAGGCCATGCGGCGTGTGGGTGAGCGCGCCGACCGGATACTGCACCGCGTGAGCGGCGGCGGTTCCCGCCGTGCCGAAGGCACAGCCGGCGGCCAACGCTCCCATCATGACATCGGCGCGCGCGCTCTCGTTCGATCCGTCGCGATAAGCGGCTTCGAGGCTGCGGCCCAGGAGCCTGATCGCCAGAAGGGCGAAATGATCGGTCAGGGCGCTCTTGCCGACGAAGACATGGCGTTGCGCCAGATCGGCATCTGCGCCGCGTCTTGCCGCGGTGAAGGCTTCGATCGCATGCGTCAGCGCGTCGGCGCCGGCGATGGCGGTCAGTGATGGGGGACAACTCGCCGTCAGGTCCGGGTCGCACAGCGCAACCGCGGCGATGAGATGCGGGCTGGAGATGCCGACCTTCAGCGTCCGCTCCGGGTCGGAGATTACCGCGACGGGAGTGACTTCTGAGCCCGTGCCGGCCGTGGTCGGCACTGCGATAAGGGGAAGGGCAGGGCCTGGCACCTTGAACTCACCATAATAGTCCTGGAGCTTGCCGCCATGGCTGATGAGCAGCCCGGCGCATTTGGCCATGTCGAGGCAACTGCCACCCCCAACGCCGATCACCATGTCCGGCCTGAACCCCTTCGCCGCCGCGATACAGGCGCCGACGCTGTCGCGCGGCACATCCGGCAAGGTGCGGTCGTAGACGAGCGTG
Source organism: Mesorhizobium atlanticum (assembly GCF_003289965.1). Classification (GTDB taxonomy): domain Bacteria; phylum Pseudomonadota; class Alphaproteobacteria; order Rhizobiales; family Rhizobiaceae; genus Mesorhizobium; species Mesorhizobium atlanticum. The sequence continues at coordinate 30,632 of NZ_QMBQ01000009.1, read as the reverse complement.
TCGATCCGGGCAGCCTTCAGCCCATCGAGCATCTCGATGAACTCGGGTGTGCTGGCGAGCCGTTCATCGGTGCACATGAATGCGCGCCGGCCATATCGCCCGGCAATGGCGGGCAGCGCATGGCGCTGGCCTTTGCCGAAGAGAATTTCGCGCGGCAGGCGCGCGGCTGCAAAAAGGGTCATGGACCGAGATCTTTCGAGAGAGACTGATGGAAAGCCTCGTGTTCATCGGCAGGGCGGCCTTCAGTCCGCAGGCCGTCGCTTTGTCGGCTTCTTGCCCGCGTCGTTGAGCGCGGCGATACGGTTCCTAGCCCCATCCGTTCGTATCCTCTATAAAATCGTATAGGATATCCTATTGAATTGACCGGAGCATCATGTTAGGGCTTGCTCCTGTCAAGAGGTAACCGATGGAAAATCCCGACCTGACGGTTGAAACCGAAGCTCGCTCAAGCGGTCGCATCCAGCGCGCCAACAGCCTGGCGGGCGATGTTTACGAGGCAATCTTCGCGCAATTGATGTCGCTGAAGATTCCGCCGGGATCGCGCATTACCGTCGATAACCTCGTCAGGGAATTCGACGTCTCGCACACGCCTATCCGTGAAGCGCTCGGACGGCTGGAAGGCGAGGGCCTGGTCGTGAAGACCCATTTGATCGGCTATCGCGCGGCCCCGCAGATCACAAGGCGCCGGTTCGATGAACTTTACGAACTGCGCCTTTTGCTGGAGCCCGCTGCCGCCGCCAAGGCTACGGCAACGCTGGATGAAGAGCGCCTCGCGATCTTGCAGGAAGCGGCAGGCGTGATGGCGCGGCGGGTGGGGAAGGACGAGCGCCTGCGCTATTCCAATTTCGCGCGGCAGGACGCGATCTTCCACGACAAGATCATGGAGTTCGCGCAGAACGAGCTCATCCGCGAGACGCTGAACCACCAGCATACGCACTTCCACATCTTCCGCCTGATGTATCACTCGCGCGTCACCGAAGAAGCGCTGGATGAGCACGAGGCGATCCTCGCTGCTTTCGCGGCCGGCGACGCGCATGCCGCCGAAAAGGCGATGCAAGTGCACATTGAGAATTCGCGGGACCGCCTCCTGCCCGCCTTCGAGTAACCGAAAGGACAAGTCATGCCAGCCAAGAAGATACTGATGCTGACCGGTGAGTTCACCGAGGAATACGAAATCTTTGTCTATCAGCAGGCGATGGAGGCCGTCGGTCACACCGTTCACGTCGTTTGCCCCGACAAGAATGCGGGCGACGTGATCAAGACCTCGCTGCACGATTTCGAGGGCGACCAGACCTATACCGAGAAGCTCGGCCACTATGCCCTGATCAACAAGACGTTCGCCGACGCGGAGAAGCAGCTCGACCAGTACGACGCCGTCTATTGCGCAGGCGGCCGGGGACCGGAGTATATCCGCACCGACAAGCGCATTCAGGCGATGGTGCGCCATTTCCACGAAACGAAGAAACCGATCTTCACCATCTGCCACGGCGTGCAGATCCTGATTGCGGTCGATGGCGTCGTACGCGGCAAGAAGGTAGGTGCGCTGGCGGCCTGCGAACCGGAAGTGACACTCGCCGGCGGCACCTATATCGACCTGTCTCCGACTGAGGCTTATGTCGACGGCACGATGGTTTCGGCCAAAGGCTGGACGGCTCTCGCCGCCTTCATCCGGGAATGCCTGAAAGTGCTCGGCACGGAAATCCGGCACGGCTAGGATCTGGCGGAACGCAGAAAGACTTGGAGCGGGTGGCCGGTTCTGGATGGAAAGCGCCTCTCCATGTACCCAACGATTGCAATCTTTCATCTGTCGAAGAGTGGCCATTCTTCGACAGCAGGGAAATCCGAGAACCATCGAACCTGGAGGCTGGCCGGCCTTTCCTGCCGACTAAACCGATAGTCGACCTGTCGCCGTTCAGGGCCGACAGATTCTGAATCCCTGCGGCAAATCTCTCGCTTGCGACCCGGATATGCCGCTTCACGTCGCTCCATCGGATAACGGATTGGAGTAGGCGGAGACAGCTGCAGGGAAACGACGCGTCATGACATCAGCCAATATTCTGATCTGCGATTTTGTCGGCCTCCGGTTTGGGGCCGATGGCAATCCCGACCACAGCGAGGTCAAGGCCTACATCGAAGCCAAGGGTGGCGTGTTCCACCAGACGGGCATCGCCAAGGCCGGCGCGCTTGAACCCGGCAAGCGGCATTTCTTCTACCAGCCGCAATTGAGCACGCGCGACGAATTGCTGGCCGAGGCCGGCGACGGCCGCTACGACGCCGTCATCGCCGCCGCGACCTTCATTCCGGCCGAGACCAGGTTCCGCCTCGGCGGCGTGCGCATCGGTGCCGGCACCGGCAATATGGGGTCGGCATCCTGGGGCGGAGGCAGCGGAGAAGGCGGCGAAGCGCCTTTGATGAATACGCCTGGCATCAATAGCCGCGCCACCGCGCAAATGGCCATGAAGGCGCTGCTGAAAGTCAGACCGGATCTTCCGGTGGACAGGCTCAACACCCTGGTCGCCGGCGGGCAGTTCGATACGGGAAAGGACCTGCGCCACTACCCGACCGAAAAGCTCGAAGGCAAAAGGTTGGCGGTGATCGGCTATGGCAATATCGGCCGGGAATTCGCCAGGCTCGGCCAGGCCTTCGGCATGCGGGTCGCTATCCATGCGCGGCCTCGTCACCAGAAATGGATCGAGCTGGAAGGCTTCGACTACGCCGCAACCATGGAAGACGCGGCGCGCGGCGCCGACGCGCTTTCGGTCCACCTCGGGTTGGGTGCTTTCGATCCCGACGCGCAACGATACGCCAACGCCGGACTGATCGGAGATGAAGTCCTTTCCCTCCTCAACCACGGCGCCGTGCTTATCAACTATGATCGCGGCGAGCTGGTCGACGTTGCAGCGCTGGAGCGCGCTCTTGCGTCAGGACACATTTCCCATGCGGCGATCGATGCGGATCTGTTCAAGGGCGGCGGCACGCTATCAGGCCCGATGCTGCCCTATCTCAAACTGGTCGAGGCCTATGGCCAACGCCTGGAACTTCTCCCCCATGCCGCGGCCGACACCGATCATCCCTCTCGCGTCGCCGGCGCCAAGCAGGCGGTCGATCAGATCCACGCGGTCATCACCGAGCGTCACGTCACCAATCTGAAGGGCTCGTTGCCTCCGGGTTTCGTTGATATGGGAGCGAAAGTCCCTCCCGGCATCGGCGGCATTACGCCTCGGCACCTCGCGGCGCTCGCCGCGGACCGGGCAGTTGCCGCCGACTTGGCCGGTGCGGGCGCTGTGGTGGCCGGATTCTGGGAGCGTCTCCTGGCTGCGTCCGCGCAAGAACGGGAGGCGCTGCTCTTTTCAGAAGGCGAAGTCTTCGCCGAGGCAGCGAACCGGCTCTCCACCTTGCTGCGCAAACATCACCTTTCCGGACCGTTCACGTCAAAATAATCCTCCGGTTGCGCCCTCGGTCTCCAGTGGCCACCAGCCGTCCTTGGTGGTTCGAGCAATTTCAGGAAAAGTGTGAGCGGGTTTCCGCCTGGAAATTGCGACAAAACAAAGAGACAGAGCGTTTCGCCGTCTCTGTGAAACGGTGAAACGCTCTAGCGGACGCGGCCTGCCGGCACCGTTGCATCAGCGTCGCCTCGGGTCGACAATGCTTCTCCATGGAAGCAGTCCGATTTCCCAAGCTCACGACACCCAGGCTCGTGCTTCGGGCGCCGAGCGAACGGGATATCCCAGCATGGTTTGCGCGCGCGACGGATGTCGAATCCGCCTCCCTTGCTGGCGATCCCGTTCCCGACGACATGAGCGCAGGTGCGCGATGGTTCGCCCGCTCGCGTCGGCGGTTCGCTGATGGTGAGGCGATTCAATGGTCCATGGACCAAGCAGGAGTATCCGACGCGATCGGGACGATAACCCTGTCCTTCAGCGCAACTGACGCCAAGGTGGCCGCGTTGGGATTTGTGCTGGCGCGTGCGCATTGGGGCCGCGGGCTGGGCAGCGAGGCGGTGTGCGAAGTCCTTCGCTACGCCTTTGAAACTCTGGCGCTTGAACAGGTGACGGCCGAGGCGGTGGTGCGCAATCTGGCATCGCTGCGGATATTGGCCAAGTTCGGCTTCAAACATACAGAAAACTTCATTGACGCTTCCGACGGGGAGCGTTGCGAACGCTTCGCGCTCGATCGAGACGCATTTGAGAACCTTCGAGCGCGACCTTCTGGGAGGTAGCCTTTCGGATAACGGAGCCCCGAGTCGACATTGCATGAGGATGTCACTATATAGCGCCTGCCCCGGCTCGGGCCGGGGCAGCGTTGACCGGGAAGCTGCGATACGGTTTGTGATGCAAATGCGCTGTCGAAGTTAGAAAAAGGCAAGCAAAAACAAAGACGGCGGCCTTCTGTCGACCCCGGCCAACCATTCCATCATTCTCAATGATCTGAACGTGCACCTCGAACTTTTCCACTCCTGCGGCTCTGCGTCCCATGGACAAGCTCTCTTGTCCTATGGGCAAGATGTCTTGCCGGCAGGGGGCGACTCGGTTCGAATGGAGCATGCATCCTTTGCAGGATGCGGACGTTCATAGCTACCAACCGGCTTTGCCGCCAGGGAAGAAGCAGTATGAGTGAACATGCGATCGAGTTCTTGCGCGGATGGATTGGCGAGAAAGTCCAATGCCAGCATTCGCCGATCAAGATCGAGCAGGCCGAGACTCTCGCAAAGGAGTGCTGCGCCAAAGCTGCCGAGGCAGGCATTCTGCTTGAGGACATTCAGGAAGAGGTCGGCGATATCCAGGAATTGATCGCGTCCCGCCTCGAGGAAGCCGCCGAAGAGGGCAGCAGCGAAGCAAGGCCCGACAAGCCGGCGGAGTGAAAGCCCGTCCCTGCGCGGGCGGGCGGCATCTCTTAGCCGAACATCTGCTTCAGCAAGTCCTTCGGCAGCGCCGGCACGAAATTGCCGTCGCGTCCCGTCATATCCTCATTGGTGACCAGCGCGTTGAGGATCGCCTCCTCGACACCTTGCACGACCGCGTCGAAGAACGGGTCGATGTCGACGTCCGGGATGAACTCGACGTGTCCGGTCCGGCCTGACGGAGCCAGCGCGGCCTCGGGATTGGCGGTCGAGAAGGCGAGAAAAATGTCGCCCGAGCTGTGATAGCCATAGCCGCCGGTCATGGCAATGCCGAGCGGCACGCGCCTGGCGAGTCGCTTCATCTGGTGCGGCAGGAACGGCGCGTCGGTGGCGACGACGGCGATGATCGACCCCTTTTCCGCGCGTGCCGTCGCCTCGCGGATCGCCGAACCGACAAGCTCCTGCCCGATGCGCCGGCCACGAATGGTGAAATTGCGCCGCTGGCCGAAATTCGACTGCACGAACACGCCCAGCGTGTAGTGCCTGTCCTGCCATTCGACGACGCGCGACGCAGTGCCGGATCCGGCCTTGAAGCCGAAGGTGATCATGCCGGTGCCGCCGCCGACGCTGCCTTCCTCGATGGCGCCGCCGGCAGCATTGTCGAGCGCCGCCACGACATGCTCGACGCTGACATGATGGCCGTTGATGTCGTTGAGGAAGCCGTCATAGGTCTCGGCGGCCACCGGCAGGCCCCAGCCTGTGTCGAGCGCGGCCGGCAGCACCTTGTGCATCCAGCGCAGCGTGGCGTCGCGGGTGACGCCGCAGGAATGCGTGTTGGTGATGGTGACCGGGAAGTTGAAGGCGCCGGTTTCCTCGATGATATGCGTGCCCGTCAGCTCGCCATTGCCGTTCTGGCTGAACACGCCGGCGAAGACCGGTGTTGAGAGCTCTTGGACCGGCCTCGGCAGGATTGCGGTGACGCCGGTGCGGACCGGGCCGATGCCGACTTTCAGCGGACCGTCGCCGGAAATCAGCGTCGTATAGCCCACCGACACGCCCGGCACGTCGGTAATGGCGTTGAAACGGCCTGGCGTGCCGTCGAGCGCGATACCAAAGGAGCGCAGGCGCGGCTTGCCGGAAGGCGTGCGAAGATGCGGATCGTGGCTGCTCATGCGGTCCTCAGAACAACGAGCCCTGATTGCCCGGCTCCCTGGCCTTGGTGGACGGCTTCGCGGCCAGCTTCGGCCGCGCGCCGCCGCTGGTGGCGATGGCCTCGGCAGTGCCGTCGGCGAATTCCAGCTGCAAGGCTGCGCCCGGCGCCACGTCTTCGACCCGCTTGATGACGGCCCCGTCGGCATCCTTGACCAGCGCGAAGCCGCGCGCCAGCACGGCTTTGTGCGACAGCGTCGACAAGAGCCGGTCGGCCTGTGTCAGCGCGGCCCGCAGCCGGTCGAGCCGCCGTGCCATCGCCTGGTCCTGCCTGCGCGACAGTCCGGCCAATGCGTCGGCCTGCAGCTTCTGCCGCCGCGCGATCGGCGCCGGCGACAGGCGGGTTGAATTGCGCTGGAAGCGCTGGCGCCGCTCGCGCACGATGGCGAAGAACGCCGCGCGGGCACGCGCGATGTCGCGGCCGGTCAGCGTGCGCGCTTCGTTGAGGCGCCGCGACAGCGTCGCCGGCGTCAGCCTTTGCCGCTCCAGCGTTGCCCGCTTGCGCTCGATATTCACCGTCAGCCCGCGGCCGAGGCGGCTGGTCGCATCGTCGAAACGGCGCCGCGGCAGCGCCAGCAACTGGTCGGGCGAGGGGAGCGCGCGCGCTGCCGCGCGCACCGCATGGCGCTTGCGCTCCAGATGCCGCGAGGCGCAGGCATTGAGCCGCGCGCCAAGGCTGGCGAGCGTCGCCTCCAGATCCGCCCTGACCGGCACGGCGATCTCGGCCGCGCCCGTCGGCGTCGGCGCGCGCCTATCGGCAACGAAGTCGATCAGAGTCGTATCCGTCTCGTGCCCGACGGCCGAGATCACCGGGATGGCGGACGCCGCGACGGCCCGCGCCAGCCCTTCGTCGTTGAAGCCCCAGAGGTCTTCCAGGCTGCCGCCGCCGCGCGCAACGATCAACAGGTCGGGTTGACGGATGGGTCCATCCCACGTCAGCGCGTTGAAGCCGTTGACGGCCGCGGTCACTTCCCTGGCCGTCGTCTCGCCCTGTACCCTTACCGGCCAGACCAGCACGTGGAGTGGGAACCGGTCCTTGATGCGATGGATGATGTCGCGGATCACCGAGCCGGTCGGCGAGGTGACGACGCCGATGACTTTGGGCATGAACGGCAGCCGCCGCTTGCGGCCTGCATCGAACAGGCCTTCGGCCTGCAGCCGGCGCTTGCGCTCTTCGAGCAGCGCCATCAGCGCGCCGGCGCCGGCCGGCTCCAGATTGTCGATGACGATCTGGTAGTTGGATTTGCCGGGATAGGTCGTCAGCCGGCCGCTGGCGATCACCTCCATGCCTTCCTCGGGGCGGAATTTCAGGCGCGCCATGGTGGTCTTCCAGACCACGGCATCGATCCGCGCCCGGTCGTCCTTCAGCGCGAAGTAAGCATGGCCGGACGAATGCGGGCCGCGATAGCCGGAAATCTCGCCGCGCACCCGCACATTGCCGAAGGCATCCTCGACAGTGCGCTTCAGCGCGCCGGAAATCTCGCTCACCGTGTATTCGGTGGCGTTGCTGCGTGATTCGGTTGCTGTTTCACTCATTTGGCGATTGGGGAACGCTTATCGGCTCGCGTCAAGCAGGGAGAAACCCCGCTAATATTATAACGTGATTTTAAGCCCGATTTGCTTTGACAGGCAGCAGGAGAGCCGGCCGGGAACGCATGAGCGCACGCCACAACAGCAGCCCGTTGACGCACCAGGTCACGCTGACCGTGCTGACGCTCGCCGCTTTCACTTTGGCGATTGTCGTCGGCTTCGGCTTCTACGCCGCCAATCAGGCCGACGAGGCTTCGCTCGAACGACAGAAGATTTTCATCGCCGATGGTCTGAACGACCAGATTGCCACGGTCCAGCGCGAGCAGGAAAGCGTGACGGTCTGGGATGACTCGGTCACCAATGTGAGGGCGGGCAATCAGACCTGGATCGAGGAGAACCTCAGCACCTGGATGTACACCTACTACGGCCACAACCGGATCTACATCCTCGACGCCGCCAACCATGCGATCCACGCCATGCGGGAAGGCAAGGTCGTCGCAGCGTCGACTTTCGGCGAGGACGAGCCGGAACTGCGGCCGACCATCGACAAGCTGCGCCACATGTTGGCTGAGCCGCCGAAGGCCGACGCCTCCGGCCAGCCGGCCAAGATGGTCGTGCAGGATCTCGTCTCGCTCCAGGGGAAGCCCGCGATTTTGAGCGTCATGCCGCTGGTGCCGAGCACGGATCGCGTCAGCCAGGCGCCTGGTACGGAATATCTGCATATCTCGGCCGAGTTCATCAACGATGCCGTCATCGGCAAGATCGCGGCCAAATACCTGCTCGATGGCGCGCGCCTGGTGCCCTTGTCCGAGCCGGTTGGCCCGGCCGCCGTGCCGCTGGTCGATTCGCGTGGCGTCATCGTCGGTTATATCGGTTGGGACCAGTTGCGGCCCGGCCTTACCCTGGTGCGCAAGATCGCTCCGGCCTTGGCGATCGCTCTGCTCGTGGCCGGCGGCGTTCTGGTGTTCCTGCTGCGCCGATTGCGCCGCGCCTCGACTGCGCTGCAGACCAGCCAGGACCAGGCGCAATATCTTGCCTTCCACGACACGCTCACCGGCCTGCCCAACCGGGCGCTGTTCGAGGACCGGCTGCGGCGCATGCTGCTCTTCGCCGGCCAGGACGGAACGCGCGTGGCGCTGCTTTACCTCGACCTCGATCGCTTCAAGCACATCAACGACACGCTCGGCCATCCGGCCGGCGACGAGCTCGTGCGCCAGACGGCGGCGCGGCTCAGGCACACGATCCGCGAAGTCGACACCGTCGCGCGGCTGGGCGGCGACGAGTTCGCTGTGATCCTGCTCGACATTCCCGACGCCGGGAGTGCTGAAGATATCGCCGAAAGGCTGCTCGTGAAGCTGCGTGAGCCGTTCAGGCTCATTGGCGACCACGTCTTCGTCGGCGCGAGCATCGGCATCGCGCTGTCGTCCGGACCGGAGACGGACGCGGACGACCTGCTGCGCAAGGCCGACATCGCGCTCTACGAGGCCAAGAAGAACGGTCGCGGCCGCTATGAGGTGTTCGCCGGCGACATGGACGATCTCTTGTTGCGCAAGCGCAAGGTCGAGTCGGAACTCCGCAAGGCGCTGGATGGCGACGGCGGCATAAAGCTCGCTTATCAGCCGGTTTTCGCGGCCGACGGCCGCCGGATTTTGGGAGCCGAAGCGCTGATCCGCTGGGGGCATGAGGTGCACGGCGCCTTGCCCGCGGCGCAATTCATCGCCATCGCCGAGGAGCGCGGCCTCATCGGCGAGCTCGGCAAATGGGCGCTAAGCGAAGCCTGCCGCTTTGCCGCCAGGACAGAACTGCCCTGGATCGCGGTCAACATCTCGCCGATGCAGCTGCGCGATATCGGCTTTGCCGAACAGGTCGCCGCGATCCTGAAGGAAACCGGGCTCGCCCCATCCCGCCTGCAGCTCGAGACCACTGAGAGCGTTCTGCTCGAGCACAATGACACGATCGGCGCTGTGATTGCCGCGCTGCGCCAGTCCGGGGTGCGCATCGTGCTCGACGATTTCGGCACCGGCTACTCTTCCCTCAGCTATTTGCGTCGCCAGGCGATCGACAAGTTGAAGATCGACCGCTCCTTCGTGCGTCTGCTCGACGAGGACGAAAGCGCCCGCGCAATCGCCAGGACGCTGATCGACTTGGCGCGGACGCTGAGGGTCGAGGTGACCGCCGAAGGCGTCGAGACCGACGCGCAAAAGGCCTTGCTGGTCGGCATGGGCTGCCACCAGATGCAGGGCTATCTGCTGTCGCCGCCGCTGGAGCCCGGCCAGTTGCTTGCCCTGCCGGGTGTCTCGTCAGCCGACCAGGAACGTTCGGCCGTTCGTGCCTGACGTCTACCAGCCAGGCATGATCTGGTTTGCCTTGACCCGCTTCATCTTGGCAAAGGCCAACGCCGCGAAGTCGAAGCTTCCCGCCTCTTCGCTCACCGGCACGGAAATGTTGTCGAGGCTCTCGGCGATGTGACGGGCCAAAGCGTCGACGATCTCCGGCTGCGAGGTCTGGCCGCGCATGATGCCGATGCGGCAGTCCGGCAACTGGCCGAAGCCGTCGGCCTCGCCGAGCACGCGCATGCCGGGCCTCAGCGCGCATTCCGGCAGCACCGAGACCGCCAGGCCCGAGAGCACGGCCGCGGTGATCACCGTGGCCGAGAAGCTGGAGAACAGCACGCGGTAGTCGCGGCTCTGCCGGTCGAGCACGTCGACAGCCGCGCGCCGCCAGATGCAGTTCGGCCGGCCGAACGCCATCGGCAGGGTTTCCTGTTCATGCGTGGCGTGGTTGGCCGAGGTGACCCATAAAAGCGGTTCGCGCCGCACCACTTCCGACTGGCCGCGCGTGTCGTTATGCGTCACCAGCGCGAGGTCGAGATTGCCGCGCTTGATGTGTTCGACCAACCCCGGCGTCGGCTCGCAGACGACTGTCAGCTCGACGCGCGGGTTGGAGCGCGAGAAGCGCGCCATGATCTCGGGCAGGAAGCGGTCGGCATAGTCGTCCGGCGTGCCGATGCGGATCGTGCCTTCGAGCCGCTGGTCGTCGAAGGCCGCGAGCGTCTCGCGATTGAGGTAGATCAGCCGCCGTGCATAGGAAAGCAGCCTGTCGCCCTCCTCGGTCAGCTTGTTGGTGCGGCCGTCCTTTTCGAACAGCGGCTTGCCGATCCGCTCCTCCAGCCGCCGCATCTGCATCGACACCGCCGACTGCGTCCGGTGCACCTCCTCGGCCGCGCGGGTGAAGCTGCCGGTGTCGGCGATCGAGATGAAGGTTTGCAACTGATCGAGGTCAAGCGGCGCTTTCATCGGTCCAACCTATCATTGATGTTGATGCTACAGATTAAAAACATTCGTTGGATTAATCAATCGCGCGATGGCAAATTGCCATCGTCCACATGAGAACATGTGAATGGAAACCGGAACGGCGCTTCTCCCAAGGCGCCGATTGGCTGGTTTCGTCCGCTCGACTCCTGGAAGGAGAGACTGAAATGACCACGATTGAATTCGCCTCCGAGACCCCGCGCATCACCACGCGTCCGGCCGTTGCGACGCTTGTGGTCAATGCCATCGCCAACAGCTACCGAGCCTGGAAAAACCGTCGCGCCTTCTATCGCCTCGGCGAGATGACCGACGCCGAACTGGCCGATATCGGCCTGACGCGCGCCGACCTCCATGTCGCGATCGACGTGCCCTTCGGCCGCGATCCGACGGTGAAGCTGCGCGCCATCGCCAGCGAGCGCGCCGACACGATCGAGGACCTTGCTCATCAGGTAGGCTGAAGGGCGGCGTTTCCCTGGATTTCCCGTCGCGCTGAACCTTTTCGCCGCTTGGCGCGACCAAGTTCATGCAGGCTCCCACACTCCCTGCCGGTTCCCCGCCGGCCAGCCTGCACATTGCCCGGTTCCTCCTCCAGGACCGGGCATTTTTTTAAGGTGTGCCGATATTCAGGTGAGGCCGGCCTGCAAATGCCGGTCTCCTGCGCTTCTACAGCGCCGCGCGTCCGGACGGACGCGCAAAGACGTAGCACTTTAACTTAGCGCATGATCCTCTTCCGAAAAATCGAAATCGATTTTCGGGGTCATGCGCGTGCTCACGTACTTAAGTACGCTCCGCTTCGGTTCTCGGAAACCAGCATTTTCGACTCGGCCTGACCTGAATCTCGACACACCTCGGGCTCCGCGGCAATCACCGCCGGTCCATGTCGCGCTTGAACTGGTCGAAGATCGTTCCGACGCTCTTTTCATATTCGTCGCGCTGCTGCGCGCCGGTCTCGAACATCTTGCCGAATATGTCGTCGAACGGGTTGCGCGGCCGGCCGCTCGGGTTGGTCTGCGGCTGTTGCGGCGCGCTTTGCTGCGGTTGGCGCTGTTGCGGCTGCGGCGCCGGCTGCCCGCCGGGCACGCCGAAGCCGCCGCCCTGGCGCAGCATCTCCTCGAAAATCTTGCCGAGCGGATTGTCGCCATAGGGGCTTTGCGTCCGCTGGGGCTGGCCTTGCGGTTGTGCGCCGCCGCCGAACATATCCTGCAGCACCTTGCCGAGCGGGTTGTCGCCGTAGGGGCTGGGCGCCTGCTGTGTTTGGCTTTGCGGCTGCGCCGCGCCGCCGCCAAACATGTCCTGCAGCACCTTGCCGAGCGGATTCTCTCCGTAAGGATTGGGCGCCGGCGCCTGCCGCGTTTGCGGCGCCGGCGCGAGGCCGCCCTGCCGCATCATCTGCTCGATGATCTCGCCGAGCGGATTGCCACTGCCGCCGGCGGCCTGCATCTGCCCCCCAGTCAACTGATTGTTGGTCTGCTTGAACAGCCCGCCCATCATCATCGAGGCCATGGCCGGCAGCATCTGCTGCAGCACCTGCTGGCTAAGCCCCGTCGCCTGCGCGGCCTGGTTCGCCACGGCGCGCGACAGGTCCTTCGAACCGAACAGATGGCCGAGAATGCCGTTGCCCTCGTCGATGCCTTGCGGTGAAAAGGCTCTTGTCGCGTCCTCGAAATATTTGGCGTGCTGGCCACTCGCCATCGCCGTCATGAAGGCGCCCATCCCGTAGGGGTCGGCGGTGTTGCGCTGGAGCCCCTGCGAGAAGGCGGGCAGCAGCGCCTGGACCGCGGCCTGTGTCTGCTGCATCGAAAGCCCATATTGCTGGGCCAGCGCCTGCATGCCGGCGCCATTCTGGGCTTGGGCAAAAATGTCGAACAGGGAAGGCATGAGGTCTCCTCCGGCAGTGTCCTCGCCGGAAAAGACTAGTTCGTTTCGATCACTGATTGAAGCGGCTTTTACCAACCAACCGCGTAGCGGGTAGCCGACGGTTAATAGGCATATTCCATGAACACCGGCTCGATCGAGCCGCCCCAGCGCGTGTGGTAGGCCGACAGCATCTCCTCGGCGCTGGTCGTGCCGCGCGACACGACCTCGTCCAGCGTGTTGAGGAACGACGTCTCGTCGTAACCGTCGCGGTTCTTCTTGCCGCGGTTCTTCAGGCCCGCGCGCGAGATGGCGAGCACGTCGCGGGCGACGTCGCGCAAGGTCGCGTTGCGGAACGGCGCGGCTATGCCCAACTCCGGCACGGCGTTGCGCATCGCCAGCGCTTCTTCATAGGTCCAGCTTGCGGTCAGCGTCTCGGCGGCGTCCAGCGCCTGCTCGTCGTACAGCAGCCCGACCCAGAAAGCGGGCAGGGCGCAGATGCGCCGCCACGGCCCGCCGTCGGCACCGCGCATTTCGAGGAAACGCTTCAGGCGCACATCGGGGAACAGGGTCGAGAGGTGATTTGCCCAGTCGCCCATGGTCGGCAGGCCGTCGGGGATTTCATTGCGCGCCGCACCAGCCATGAACTGGCGGAAGGTGTAGCGGGTCATGTCGTGATACTGGCCGTCGCGGATGACGAAATACATCGGCACGTCGAGCGCCCATTCGACATAGTCGGCGAAGCCGAAATCGGGCGAGAAGCAGAATTCGAGCATGCCGGAACGCTGGTTGTCGGTGTCGCGCCAGATGTCGCCGCGCCAGCTCTGCAGCCCGTTCGGCCGGCTCTCGGTGAAGGGCGAGTTGGCAAACAGCGCCGTCGACAGCGGCTGCAGCTTCAGCGACACCTGCATCTTGCGGCGCATGTCGGCTTCGCTCTCGAAGTCGAGATTCACCTGGATCGTGCAGGTGCGGTACATCATGTCGAGGCCCTTGGTGCCGACCTTCGGCATGTAGCGCGTCATGATCTCGTAGCGTGATTTCGGCATTTTCGGCGTGTCGGCGAGCGACCATTTCGGGCTGCCGCCAAGGCCGAGGAACCGGATGCCGAGCGGCTCGGCGATCTCGCGCACCTGCGCCAAATGCGCGTTGCCCTCGCGACAGGTCTGGTGGATCGATTCCAGCGGCGCGCCGGAAAGTTCGAACTGGCCGCCGGGCTCCAGCGAGATCGCGCCCTGGCCGGTCGGCTCGACAAGGCCGATGATGCGGCCGGCATCCATGATCGGGTCCCATCCAAGCTTTTGCTGCATGCCTTCGAGAATGGCGCGGATGCCACGCTCGCCGCCATAGGGCACCGGCGCGTTGCCGTCGACATAGAAGGGGAATTTCTCGTGCTCGGTGCCGATGCGCCATTTGTCGCGCGGCTTGTTGCCGGCGGCCAGGTAGCCGACCAGTTCGTCGACGCCTTCGATGGGCTGGGTATCGGTCGTGTCGCGCGCCATGAGGCCCCTCCGAGCGCATTGCCCCGGAAATCCGCATCGACTTCCGCCAGGCGTCCTGCACAGTTCCTAAGTGTTACAGCGCCCTTCGTGCGTCGAAAAGCATGCGCGGTGCTGCAGAGGCCGGACGGCCGCTGGCGCTAAATGGACGAAATGCCGGCAGCCGATCAAGCAAAAAATCCTGAGCCAGGCCTCAACAGCATTTGATTTACCAGTCGCCGATCGTCGCCTGGATCGCGGCAAGTGCCGCCACCGCCGCCGTGTCGGCGCGCAGGATGCGCGGCCCGAGCGGAATTGCGGTGACGAAAGGCAAGGCTCTCAGCATCTTGCGCTCGTCCTCGGAAAATCCGCCTTCCGGACCGACCAGAAGCGCAAGTTTCTTCTCTTTCACCGCTTGCAGGGCCGGCAGCGGATTGTTGGTCGAAGCGTCCTCGTCGCAGAAGATCAGCCGCCGCTCCCTGTCCCAACTGGCGAGCAACTTCTCCAGCTTCTCTGCTTCACGCACCTCCGGCACCGCCAGTATGCCGCATTGCTCGGCCGCCTCGACGACATTGGCGCGCAGCCGCTCGATGCCGGGCTTCGCCACTTGCGTGTGCTGGGTGATGACCGGTTGAAGGATGCCGGCGCCCATCTCGACGGCTTTCTGCACCAGATAGTCGAGCCGCCCCTGCTTCAGCGGCGCGAAGCAATAGACGAGATCGGGCAGTGGCGGCTGCGGCCGCTGCAGTTCCAGCACTTTCAGCCGGACCGCCTTCTTGGATCTGGCGGCGATCGCAGCCGACCATTCACCGTCGCGGCCGTTGAACAACAGAACCTCGGCGCCTTCGCCGAGCCGCAGCACATGGGCGAGATAATGGCTCTGCTGCTGTCCGGCATCGAATTCGAGGCCAGGCCCAAGATCGTCCGGCACGAACAGCCGCTGCATTTTGTAGTTGGCGCGCATGGCCGAGCAATGGGCGAGGCGATGGATATCGTCAAGTGTCGGCGGTCGGATGCCAGACCGGCGCGAAGCCCTGCCGCAGCACAGCAATGGTGGTTGCCGGCGTCAGCATGCGCAACGGCCGGTCGTCCAGGCGATCGAAGGCAATTGGACTGGCATATCCCGCGAACGACCATCGGCGCGCCGTACCGGCAAGCAGCGCGTAGGCAGCGTCGCCCTGCGCGATCATCGTTCCATCAGGCAGGGCGCCGAGCTCCGACACGGTGACGCGAGGCGGCTGTCCGCCCGAAGCCAGCCGTTCCTTGTGCAGCCTTTTATCGACCATCGGCGCTCGCGGCTGGTCAACCCCGAAGGCCTCGCCGAAGCGGCCGACGAAATCGGTCGCCCGTTCGCGCCGGCAGAAGAAACAGGGCCGGTGGCCGGCAGCCAATGCCGTCACCTCGTCGAGGAAGAACAGCTCGGTCCAGCCCGCCTTGCCACCGGGCCGGTTACGGCCCATCGGTTCGCGCCGCACATTTCGGAACTGGCACGCGCAGATGATCCAGGCCGGCAAGGCCCAGCGCTTCTTCAACAGCGTTTTCGTCTCGGGGTCGTGGATGATGCCGCGATTGCCGGTAAACAGGCCGCGCTCCGGCACGGCATGGATGGCGCCGAAGGGATCGACCCGGTTCTGCAGTGGCATAGTTTTGTCTCTCGATCCGCATCTTGGCTGAAACACGGGCCGCATGATATCGCTCGCCCCAGCATTTTCATGTCAGCAGGATTCTCGATGCGCGTGCTGGTGGTCCAGAACTACGACAATACCGGCCTCGGTCAGGTCGGTGCCGCTCTGGCCGAAGCGGGCGCCGATCTCGACCTGCGGCGTCCATACCAGGGCGATCCGTTGCCGCAGGATGCAGGCGAGCATGATGCGATGGTCGTGCTGGGCGGCGGGCAGAATGCGCTGGCAGACGAGGAATATCCCTATTTCCCGGCGCTCCTTGAGCTGACACGCGATTTCGCTGAGAAGGACCGCTCGGTGCTCGGCATCTGCCTTGGCAGCCAGCTCCTGGCCCGCGCGTTTGGTGGCGACAACCACATCGGCGGCGCCACCGAGTTCGGCTGGCACAAGGTCTCGCTGACGCCCGCCGCGAAATTGGATCCGGTGCTGGCGGCGCTGCCCGAACAATTCCCGATCTTCGAATGGCACGACGACACTTTCGCGCTGCCTGAGAATGCCGTGCGGCTTGCCGGCAGTCCGGTGGCCGAAAACCAGGCCTTCCGCC
Source organism: Mesorhizobium atlanticum (assembly GCF_003289965.1). GTDB lineage: Bacteria > Pseudomonadota > Alphaproteobacteria > Rhizobiales > Rhizobiaceae > Mesorhizobium > Mesorhizobium atlanticum. The sequence continues at coordinate 14,187 of NZ_QMBQ01000009.1, read as the reverse complement.
TCGGCCGCGCCGTCTATGGCTTCCAGTTCCATTTCGAGGCGGACACGCCGATGGTGCGCGACTGGAGCACCTCCTTCGCGGCAACGATCGCCGAGCGCCATCCCGACTGGAACGACCGGCTTGACAATGAGTTGGCCGGTAATGGTCCCGAAGCCGATGCCGCCGGGCTGGCGATTGCCCGCGCCTGGGTGGCTACAATCTAAGGCGTGTGTGTGATGGTCGGCTGAAGCCGGCCTGACCCGCATCTCAACACATCCGCGCGGACGCAGCGTTGCATAATTGGCACGCCTCGGCGCCTGCGCCTGGGGACAACGCTCTTCTCGCTTGGTTTGTGTCCGGCCGCTCCCCTAAGAGGGCGCGCTTTGTATCGCCGGTGCAACCGCCATGAACCTTTTGTGTGATCCAGCCGACACACCGGCGATACAGAATCTGCTTAGAAGCGCGAAATCGTCGAAACATTGAGACGCATTTTATCGTTTCAACGCATTGGTAACCGCCTCGTGCCCAGATGCAGAAAGCTTAACCAGAGATGACGTCCGTGAAAGCAGCTCTCCTGTCTTTTGTCATGCTGTCTGCCATCGTGCTCTGCGGCCTGGGCATTTATGCCGCCGACGCCGCGACCAACCACCGGGCCGTCGACGGCTACGGCGTCACCGCCTCGCTGAACTAAGCCTCGACAAAATCGCGAGCACGCTCGCGCCCGGGATCGCGCTTAGAACGCTTTGCCTTGCACGTCGATGATCTGTTTGTCGCCGCCGTTGACGGCGAGCGCGCTCAGCGTCCCCGACTTCCACGCGAGCGTGTCGACATTGACGCGGTTGGCCTTCACCTCGGCTTCCGGGACTGGCGTGTGCCCGTGCACGACCACCTTTGAAAAAAGCTCTTGGTGATCGTGGAAGGCATCGCGGATCCAGATCAGGTCCTGCTGGTTCTGATGGTCGAGCGGCACGCCCGGCCTTATTCCGGCATGGCAGAAGAAGAAGTCGCCGAAACTGACCGAAAACGTCAGCGATTGCAGGAAGTCGACATGGCTGCGCGGCACCGCTTTCACCAGCGCGGCGTGTCCGCGCGCGACGGCCCCTGCCTTGCCGTACCAATGGGCGTCGCGGACAAGGTCCACGCCATAGGACTGCGCCGTCTGGATGCCGCCGTAATTCATGAACAGGCCGTCCGGCTCGGCATCGGCCAGGAATTCGAGCATGCCGATATCGTGGTTGCCGGCGAGCATGATGTTGCGCGGATCGCGCCTGCGCGCCTCGATCAGGAAATCGATGACGCTTTTGGAGTCCGGCCCGCGGTCGACATAGTCGCCGAGATGGATGATGCGCCAGTCGGAGCCGGGCGCATGTTCCAGTTCGCTTGCGATGCGCCGGTGCATGGCGGTGAGCAGGTCATGGCGCCCATGCACATCGCCGATGGCATAGAGCCGCATGCCGTCAGCCCCGCGTGCGTCGAGATAGTGGATACCGGTTTCGGTCAATGCGGACATGTTCCCAAGAGGGGAGGTTGGGGCCAAGCCTAATGCCGATCGATGAACAACGCCCTAGCGACGCAGTTGCTCCTTGCCCATGTCGGCGACGAGGCGCTTGCCGCACAGTGCCATCGTGACGTCCATTTCCTTGCGGATGATCTCGAGCGCCTTGGTGACGCCGTCCTTGCCCATCGCGCCGAGGCCGTAAAGGAACGGCCTGCCGATATAGGTCCCCTTGGCGCCGAGGCAGAGCGCCTTGAGCACGTCCTGGCCGGAGCGGATGCCGCCATCCATATGGACTTCAATCCTGTCGCCGACCGCATCGGCAATCTCTTCCAGCACCGAGATCGAGGACGGCGCGCCGTCGAGCTGCCGCCCGCCGTGGTTGGAGACCACGATCGCATCGGCGCCGGTCTCGGCCGCCATCAGCGCGTCCTCCTTATCGAGGATGCCCTTCAGGATCAACTTGCCGCCCCAGCGCTCCTTGATCCAGGCGACGTCCTTCCACGACAGGTGCGGATCGAACTGTTCATTCGTCCAGGACGACAGCGAAGACACGTCGCCGACCCCCTTGGCGTGGCCGACGATGTTGCGGAAGGTGCGGCGCGGCGTGCCGGCGATGCCCAGGCACCAGCGCGGCTTCAGCGCAAGGTCGATGATGTTGGCAAGCGTCATTTTGGGTGGCGCCGAAAGTCCGTTGCGCACGTCCTTGTGGCGCTGTCCCAGGATCTGCAGATCGAGCGTCAGCACCAGCGCCGAGCACTTTGCCGCCTTGGCGCGGTCGATCAGGTTGAGCACGAAATCCTTGTCGCGCAACACATAGAGCTGGAACCAGAACGGCTTCTTCGTTGCCGAGGCGACATCCTCGATCGAGCAGATGCTCATGGTGGACAGCGTGAACGGCACTCCGAACTCTTCCGCCGCCTGTGCGGCCAGCATCTCGCCGTCGGCATGCTGCATGCCGGTCAGCCCCGTTGGCGCGAGCGCCACCGGCATCGCCACCTTCTGGCCGATCATGGTCGATTCCAGCGAGCGGTTGCTCATGTCGACCAGCACGCGCTGGCGGAATTTGATCTTGCCGAAGTCCTCTTCGTTGGCGCGGTACGTGCTCTCCGTCCAGGCGCCGGAATCGGCGTAGTCGAAGAACATTTTCGGCACTCTGCGGCGCGCCAGGTCCTTGAGGTCGGCGATGGTGAGGATTTCGCTCATGATGGGTCCCCGCTTGACTGTCTATGTTTGGGAGCGTTTGCGTGTGGGTTCGATATCGCCGGCATCCGAGCGTTGCCTGAGGCGCAACCTCGACACCCGCTGCCAGTCGCCGCTGCGCTCGGCTTCCGCCATTGAGCGCTCGACATAGGTGATGTGATCCATCGCAGCCTTGCGCGCGGCGGCCGGATCGCCGGCTTTGATCGCGGTATGGATCGCCCGGTGCTGATCGAGCAGCGCGTCGCGCGCGCCGGGCACGCCGAACACCAGAAGCCGGTTCTGGAAAACGCCTTCCGACAGCAGCCGGTAGCAGGAGCGCAGCGTGTGCAGCAGGATGATGTTGTGCGCGCATTCGCACACCGCGTGATGGAACTCGACGTCGATCTCCGCTTCGTCGTCGAAGTCGCCGGTCCGGTGCGCCTCCTCCATGCGCGCCATGATGCGGTCGAGCAGCTTGAGATCCTCCGGCGTCGCCCGTCGCGCCGCATATTCGGCCGCCACCGCCTCGATCTCGCGCCGGTACTCCAGATAGTCGGTCACCGCCTTGCGGTGCGTGGAAATGAGGTCCGTCACCGGCTTGGTGAAGAGCTGGCCAATGACGTCGGCGACATGCGTGCCGCCGCCGGGGCGCGTCGTCAGCAGTCCGCGTGCCTCCAGCGCCTTCAGCGCGTCGCGCAGGATCGGCCGCGACACGTCGAACTGGCGCGCCAGCTCGCGTTCGCCGGGCAGCCGGTCGCCGGTGCGCAGAACGCCTTCGAGGATCAGGCTCTCGATCTGCTGAACCACCTCGTCGGCGGTACGCGAATGCTCGATCCTGGAGAAAATGTCGCTCAAAGGGGCGCCTGGAGAACGGAAGGTATGTCGCCCAGATTAATGCGTCTGTCGCCAACTGGTCAAATTATTTATCCAATTCGCTCGATCTGGTCGGATCGCATGCCGCGCGCCGCTATCGCCGGATGCCAATATTTGCTGTTTACGCGTCTCGCCGATTGCCGCAAGACGACCGGGTTGCACGAAGGGTCGAAAACAGGGGGACCAGCCGTGTCCGACGAGATGTCCAGTCTCGAATTCCAGCCGCGTACCCAAGGCAGCGTCATGGGCTTTCCGGCGCATGAGGGGCGGCCCGGCGCGATTGGCGAGGTCCATGCCCGTCCGCATCCGCTGATAGAAAAGCCGCGCGTGCTGATCCAGCTTTCCTTCATGACCGAGGGCGGCGCCGCGGTCGACCATGCCGTGCTCTCGGAGCTTTCGCGGCGGCTGGGAATCGCCGCGCCCGAGCGCAACGCGCGCCACCACGCCATGAAATGGGGCAAGGGCTCGCTGCGTTGGGAGCGGCATACGGAATTCTCGACTTATCTGTGGGAGGGGCCGCTGGCCGAGAATGGCCGAGGGCAGGAAGATTCGCCCTTCGGCAACGGCTTCTCGCCCCCGGGCACGGTGATTTCCGGCATCCGCCTCGAAATCCGCAAATGGACGCAGGCGAGCGAAAGGCTGATCGCCGGCTTCGATCCGACCAGCCTGTGCTATTCGCTGGTCGAACGCGGCGCCGCCGCCATCATCACCGATTTCCGCCAGGACGGCGACGGCCTGACTCGCATGCTGGTGCTCGATCGCGGCTTGACGCCGGCCAGCACCGGCGCCTTGTCGCAGCGGCTGATCGACATCGAGACCTACCGCACGCTCGCCATGCTCGGCCTGCCGCTGGCGTTGACGCTGTCCGGCCGTGCCCGCCGTATCGAGGACCGCCTGGCGCAGACGACGCTGGAAATGAAGGCTGTCGAGACCCGCGACAGCCAGACGCTGCTCGCCGACCTCACCGAGCTCGCCGCCGAACTCGAGGCAGACGCCGCATCCAGCCTCTACCGCTTCGGCGCCAGCCGCGCCTATGACGGCATCGTCACCGAAAGGCTGGAGGCGCTGGATGAAGAGCCGGTGCAGGGTTTTGACACCTGGGCGGGTTTCCTGCTGCGGCGCATGGCGCCGGCCATGCGCACCTGCCGCTCGGTCGAGGAGCGGCAGGCCAACCTCTCGCGGAAGCTTACCCGCGCCACCACGCTCTTACGCACCTGGGTCGATGTCGATGTCGAGAAGCAGAACCGCGATCTGCTGGCGTCGATGAACAACCGCGCCCGGCTGCAACTGCGCCTGCAGCAGACGGTCGAAGGCCTGTCCGTGGCCGCCGTGTCCTATTATGTCGTCGGCCTCATCGGCTATGTCGCCAAGGGCGCCTCGGTCTTCGGTCACGTCATCGCGCCGGAGGTCGTCACCGCTGCTTCCGTCCCGGTCGCCATCCTGCTCGTCTGGTGGGGCGTGCGCCGGGTGCGCAAAATGCATTCCGAGCCGGCGAAACATCCGGGCGAGTAATCTCCCCCTCGATGCGAGGAAGCAGCGGCAGATTGCCGCTGCGGAAGCTGGGCACTGCGCCCGTCGTCCGATGCGACCAAAGCAGCGTTTGCAACAAAACGATCAGGCTGGTAAAAGATTTTGACCAGTCAAGCGAGATGACGATGTCCGGCCTAGCCATGCCCAAGCCAGATGCCGAAACGCTGCGTCGGCGCGCCGAGATCGCCGCCGACATGCGCATCATCGTGCCGGGCGAGGGGGTCGTCGACGCGGCCAATGAAATGCGCGCCTTCGAAAGCGATGGCCTTACCGCCTACCGGCAACTGCCGCTGGTCGTGGTGCTGCCCGAGACTGTCGCGCAGGTCTCACGCGTTCTCAAATACTGCAACGAGCGCAACATCCGCGTCGTGCCGCGCGGTTCCGGCACCTCGCTCTCCGGCGGCGCGCTGCCGCTGGAAGATGCGGTGCTGCTGGTGATGAGCCGCTTCAACCGCATCCTGGCGATCGACTATCCCAACCGCACCGTCGTCGCCCAGCCGGGCGTCACCAATCTCGGCATCACCACCGCCGTCGAGCAGGAGGGCTTTTACTACGCCCCCGATCCATCCTCCCAGATCGCCTGCTCGATCGGCGGCAACGTCGCGGAAAATTCCGGCGGCGTGCATTGCCTGAAATACGGGCTTACCGCCAACAATGTGCTGGGCATCGAGATGGTGCTGATGAATGGTGAGGTGGTTAGGCTCGGCGGCAGTCATCTCGACCAGGAAGGCTACGACCTGCTCGGCGTCATGACCGGCTCGGAAGGCCTGCTCGGCGTCGTCACCGAGGTCACCGTGCGCATCCTGAAGAAGCCGGAAACGGCGCGCGCGCTTCTGATCGGCTTCCCGACAAGCGAACTGGGCGGCCAGTGCGTCGCCGACATCATCGGCGCCGGCATCATCCCGGGCGGCATGGAGATGATGGACCGCCCGGCGATCCACGCGGCCGAGGATTTCGTCCAGGTGGGCTATCCCCTGGACGTCGAGGCCCTGCTGATCGTCGAACTCGACGGGCCGAGCGTCGAGGTCGACCACCTGATCGGCCTGGTCGAGGCGATCGCCTACCGCAACGGCTCGACCACCTGCCGCATCTCCCAGTCGGAACAGGAGCGGCTGAGTTTTTGGGCCGGCCGCAAGGCGGCCTTCCCGGCGGTTGGCCGCATTTCGCCCGATTACTTTTGCATGGACGGCACCATCCCGCGCAAGGAACTGCCGCGGGTCCTGGCCGGCATGCGCGATCTCTCCGAGAAATACGGGCTGGGCGTTGCCAATGTCTTCCATGCCGGCGACGGCAATCTGCATCCGCTGATCCTCTACGACGCCAATGTGCCGGGCGAGCTCGACAAGGCCGAAAGCTTCGGTGCCGACATTTTGCGCCTGTGTGTCCAGGTCGGCGGCGTGCTGACCGGCGAGCACGGCGTCGGCGTCGAGAAGCGCGACCTGATGCCGGAAATGTTCAACCAGATCGACCTCGACCAGCAGATGCGCGTCAAATGCGCCTTCGACCCCAACCATCTGCTCAATCCCGGCAAGGTGTTTCCGCAGCTGCGCCGCTGCGCGGAGCTGGGAAGGATGCATGTGCATCGCGGGCAGGTGGCGTTTCCGGATATTCCGAGGTTTTGATGGGGGCATCTCAGAACTTGGGTTCCTCGCCCCCGCAAAGCGGGGGAGAGGTGGCTCGGGCGAAGCCCGAGACGGAGAGGGGGACGCCCTATCAGCCGAGCCGCCGCTCGCCCGAAAAGATCGCCCGAGCGCGCGAGCTCCGTCACGGTGATAATCAGGCGGAAGCGACCCTCTGGAACGAGCTGAAGGCAAAGAGGCTGGGCGGCTACAAATTCGTTCGCCAGATGCCCATCGGTCCGTATTTCGCGGATTTTGCCTGCAGAAGCCAAAAGCTGATCGTGGAGCTGGACGGCCGTCAGCATGCGGAGAGCTCATACGACAGGCGACGCGACGAATTCATGCGCGGCGAAGGCTTCTCGGTGCTGCGGTTCTGGAGCTTCGACGTTTTGAAGAACACCAGGAGCGTTTGCGAGACGATCCTTGCCGCGCTGGAAGGGCGGCTTGCTGAAAACGTCGTTGCTGCCGACCTCAGGTTTGTTTTAGCAGCCAGGAAGACGGGAGACAGCGCTCTATGACGGCCCCCTCTCCGTCTCGGGCTTCGCCCGAGCCACCTCTCCCCCGCTTTGCGGGGGCGAGGAACAAGGTGCACCCATGACCACCTTCACCCCATCCTCTTCCGCCGAAGCTCTCTCCACCGTCCAATGGGCGGCGGCAGAAGAAACACCCCTCGAAATCCTCGGCCACGGCTCCAAGCGTGGCATCGGTCGTCCGCTGCAGACCGAGCACACGCTCGACCTCTCCAAGCTCGCCGGCGTCACCCTCTATGAGCCCGCCGAGCTGGTGCTCTCGGCCAAGGGCGGTACGCCGCTGGCCGAGATCGAAAGACTGCTTGCGGAAAACGGCCAGCAATTCGCCTTCGAGCCGATGGACTATGGCCCGCTGCTCGGCGGTGAACCGGGCAGGGGGACGATCGGCGGCGCGCTGGCTGCGAACCTCTCCGGCCCGCGCCGTCTCAAGGCCGGCGCAGCCCGCGACCACATCCTTGGCGTCGCCGCGGTCTCCGGCCGTGGCGAGGCCTTCAAGTCGGGCGGGCGCGTCGTCAAGAACGTCACCGGCTACGATCTGTCCAAGCTGATGGCGAACAGTTGGGGCACGCTGGCCGTGCTGACCGATGTCACCTTCAAGGTGCTGCCAGCCGCGGAAACGGAAGTGACTTTGGCCATCCGCGGCCTGCTCGACGAGGCCGCCGTCGTCGCCATGGCGCTTGCGCTGGGCTCCAGCGCCGAAGTGTCGAGCGCGGCGCATCTGCCGGAGCGCATCGCCGCACGTGTCGCCGGTGGCAAGCATGGCAGCGATGCCGCAACGTTGCTGCGCGTCGAGGGGTTTGGCCCCTCGGTCGTCTATCGGGTCGAAGCGCTTAAGCAACTGCTCGGCAAGGCCGGGCCGCTGGAAGAGATCGCCGGCGAGGCCTCAAAGGCGATCTGGCGCGACATCCGCGATTGCCGGCCTTTCGCCGACGGCGGCACGCGGCCGGTCTGGCGCGTCTCGATGACGCCGTCCGCGGCGCACCACATGGTGATGGCGCTGCGCATGCAGGCAGCGGTCGATGCCTTCTATGACTGGCAGGGTGGCCTGGCGTGGCTATCCATGCGCGAGGACGATCCGGAGGCCCAGCTTCTGCGCGGCTTGATCCGCAAGCATGGCGGCGGCCACGCAACGCTGGTGCGCGCCTCCGCCCCGCATCGTGCCGCGCTGCCGGTGTTCGAACCGCAGCCGCCGCATCTGGCCGCGCTTTCGGCGCGGCTCAAGGCCGAATTCGATCCGAAGAATATCTTCAACCCCGGCCGCATGGCGCCGGGCGCCGGCTCTGCTACTCTCGTCCAATCAACGGAGGGAGCAGCATCATGAGCAATACCGATCCAGGGTCGAGCAGCGCGCCGCGCCAGACCGATCGCTGGCTGGAGCCGGGCCAGACCAACGCGCTGGTCATCTACATCCTCTATCTCGCCGGCCTCGTCATCGGCATCACCGGCATTGTCGGCATCGTGCTTGCCTACATCAACCGCGGCAAGGCCGGCGGTTTCGTCGAAAGCCACTATACGTTCCTGATCAGGACGTTCTGGATCGGCCTTCTCTACGCGCTGATCTCGGTGGTCCTGATGATGCTTGTGATCGGCTTCGTGCTGATGTTGGCCGTCGCCGTGTGGTTTATCGCCCGCTGCATTCTCGGCATCCAGGCGCTGCAACGGGGCGAGCCCGTCAGGAACCCGCAAAGCTGGCTTCTGGGACAGTAAGGATTTTTGCGTGCAGACCAATTTCTCCCTTGCCCAGCTTGCCGATCCGCGTGTCGCGGAATCGGAAAAGATCCTGCGCAAATGCGTGCATTGCGGTTTCTGCACCGCCACTTGCCCGACCTATGTGACGCTTGGCAACGAACTGGATTCGCCGCGCGGCCGCATCTACCTCATCAAGGATATGCTGGAGAACGGCCGCCCGGCGGACAAGGAGATCGTCACCCATATCGACCGGTGTCTCTCCTGCCTTGCCTGCATGACGACATGTCCGTCGGGCGTGAACTACATGCATCTGGTCGACCACGCCCGCGCCCATATCCAGGAGACCTACAAGCGGCCGCGGCTCGACCGGCTGATACGCGCCATGCTGGCCTTCGTGCTGCCTTACCCGAGCCGTTTTCGCGCCGCGCTGAAGCTGGCCGGGCTCGGCCGGCCTTTCATCGGCCTGTTCGAAAAACTGCCGGCCCTGAAACCGGTCGCCGCCATGCTGAAGCTCGCGCCATCGTCACTTCCGCCTGTGTCGCCAAAGGCCTCGCCTGGTGTGCATGCCGGGCAGGGAGCAAAGCGCGGCCGCGTCGCGATCCTCACGGGTTGCGCGCAATCGGTGCTCGATCCCGCCATCAACGACACCACCATCTCGCTGCTGACCAGGCTGGACGTCGAGGTGGTGGTGCCGGAAGGCGAGGGCTGCTGCGGCGCGCTCGTCCACCATATGGGACGCGAGGATCAGGCCCTTGCCTCGGCCAGGCGGAATGTCGACGCCTGGACCCGCGCCATCGAGCAAGGCGGGCTCGACGCCATCATCATCACCGCGTCAGGCTGCGGCACCACGATCAAGGATTACGGCTTCATGCTGCGCCTCGATCCGGCCTATGCGGAAAAGGCGGCGCGGGTATCGTCGCTGGCCAAGGACATCACCGAATATCTCGCCGCTCTCGGCCTGCCCGAGCCGGTGCGCAAGCCGGGCACTGTCGTCGCCTATCACTCCGCCTGCTCTATGCAGCATGGCCAGAAGATCACGCGCCAGCCGAAGGAGTTGCTCGCCAAGGCAGGCTTCGTCGTGCGCGAGCCGCGCGAGGGACATCTGTGCTGCGGCTCCGCCGGCACCTACAACATCCTGCAGCCCGACATTTCCGCCAAGCTCCGCGACCGCAAAGTGAAAAACATCGAGGCGACCGGCGCTTCTGTTGTCGCCACCGGCAATATCGGCTGCATCACTCAGATCGCGTCCGCCGCCAAGCTGCCGGTGGTGCACACGATCAAGCTGCTCGACTGGGCCTATGGCGGCCCAAAGCCGGAAGGTGTTTCCGAGCGAGGGCTTGCGGCGGCAGAGTGATCCTCGTCGTCGGCGCCCCCTCATCCGCCGCTTCGCGCCCACCTTCTCCCTGGCGGGGAGAAGAGGTTAGCGCCGGCGCCGACAATCTCCTCTCCCCACCGGGAGAGGTCAGCCGAGCGAAGTGGAGGCTGGCTGAGGGGGCGTGTGCCGGCTTATTCCGCCGCGAGCTGGTCCGCCACGCCATAGGTGGCGCGGTACAGCGCCCGCTGGCGGTTGAGCGCCACCATGGTGTTGCGCAAGAGGATCGCGACCGTCAGCGGGCCGACGCCGCCCGGCACCGGCGTGATCCAGGCGGCCACTTCCTTCACGCTGTCGGTGTCGACGTCGCCGACGATACGGGTTTCGCCGTCGGGTCCGACCTCCGAGTTGATGCCGATGTCGATGACGCAAGCCCCCGGCTTCACCATGTCCGCCTTGATCAGCCTGGGCTTGCCGACCGCGACGAACAGCGCGTCGGCGCGCCGTGCATGCGCCGCCACCGAGCGCGTCATGTGGTGGCACACCGTCACCGTCGCGCCCTCGCTCATCAGCAGGAAGGCGATCGGTTTGCCGACGATCTCGGAATGGCCGACGACCACAACCTCCAGCCCTTTCAACTCGAGGCCGGTCTCCTTCAGCAGTTCGACCGAGGCAGCGGCCGTGCAGGGCGCCAGATCGAGCTGGTTGTAGACGATGTTGCCGATCGAGGCCGGGTGCATGCCCTCGACATCCTTCAGCGGATGCACCGCCGCCTGCAGCGTCTTGATCGGGATATGGGCCGGAACCGGCCGCTGGATGATGATGCCGGTGACGCGCGGATCGGCGTTGAGGCCGTGAATTGCCGCCTCTAGTTCGCCCGCAGTGATATCGGCGGCGAAGCGGCGCTCCTCGAAGCCGATGCCGGCAAGCTCAGCCTTGGCGCGCTGGTTCCGCACATAGACGTCGACCGCTTCGGTATCGCCGACGGTGATCGAAACCAGTTTCGGCGGGAAGCCTTCGGCCGTCGCGATCAATGCATCTTCGCGCACCGAAGCGATGATGCGCTGGGCGACCGGGCCACCTCTCAGATAGCGGCTGTCGTCGGTCCGGGTCATGGCTGGCACCTCTGCCTTCTCAAGCAATTCAGGAAAAAACGCGTAAGCGGCGTTGCGTCCGGAATTGCGTGACTATCAAGATTTTGTGCACTGCAATAGCAGAGGAGCGCCGAGAAATCAGCCCCGAAAGCGAATCCGCCTGCTTTCGGGGCGACCTAAAGCGCGTCGCGATCTTTCAGATTCGCTCCATGCGCTTTAGGTTTTTGGTTTTACGCATGTCTTTATCCCGAAACCGGTTCCCACTTTCGGGGGACATGCTCTAGCGCGCCATGCGTCAAAGAAACGCAAAAACGAAAAGGGCAGCGCGGTTGCCCGCGCTGCCCTTTTGCGACCGGCCGTATCCCCACACGGCCCGTCCCCCGTAAACTCTGTTACCGACTTAAGCATATCCCGAAGAATCGTACTATGACTTGACGGCAACAGCATCGGACAAAAAGTGCTGCGCTGTCTGACCGGCTAATTCGCTGCGGCTAAATCACCTCGACCGTGGTTCCGACATTCACGCGCTCGTAAAGGTCGACGACATCCTCATTGCGCATGCGGATGCAGCCGGAAGACACCGCGCCGCCGATTGTCCAGGGCTGGTTGGTGCCGTGGATGCGGTATTCGGTGGTGCCGAGATAGAGCGCGCGCGCGCCAAGCGGGTTCTCGATGCCGCCGGCGAGATAGGTCGGCAGGTAACGGCCCTTGGCCGCCTCGCGCTTGATCATCTCCGCCGGCGGCCGCCAGTCCGGCCAAACCTTCTTGTCGGTGATCTTGTGCGTGCCCGACCATTCGAAGCCGGGCTTGCCGGTGCCGACGCCGTAACGCCGCGCCTTGCCGTTCTTCTCGACCAGATAGAGGAAATTCTGGTGCGTATCGATGACGATGGTGCCCGGCTTCGCCGGCCCGTCATAGGCGACTTCCTGCGGCAGATAGATCGGGTTGATCTGCGGTCGCATCACCATACGCTTGGCCGGCTGCTGCACGGCCGCCGTGCGCTGCCTGTCGGGCTGCGTCTGGAAAAGGCGCTGCAGCGGCTGCTGCGTCGCCTGCCGGGTCGGGCGCACGATGCCCGGGGCATGGCCAAGCTGCAGCACCCAGGGCGCCGAAAGGTCGGGGCTCACCATCACCGGAGGCATGTCGGCATAGCGATCATTGGCAAGGGTAGTCGTGGCGCCGGCGGCAAGGATCGCCGCGGCACCAAGCAGGGAACAGAACGCTGTCTTCATCGGAACGCACCTTGATCGTCGAACTCGTGCCGAGAGCGGGAGGGCGCCCTTCGGTTGCGCGATCCTTGGCGCGGAGCGGCAAGCAAAACATGAATCGGAATGCGTAAAATGCCGCTTTGTCAGTAAACCTTTTGGTGTGGTTACCGGCCGGTTCAGGAATCTGGTAAAGCCACGGTAAAAGCGGCGCCGAGGCGCATTAACGAATGGATCTGCTGACAATGGCAACGGAAAATACCGGCATTCTCGACGGTCCCGACGGCAAGGCGCGCTGCTTCTGGCACGGCAACCTGCCGGACTATCTCCACTATCACGACCATGAATGGGGTCGCCCGGTGACGGATGATCGCCGGCTGTTCGAAAAGATCTGCCTGGAGGGATTCCAGTCGGGCCTGTCGTGGCTCACCATCCTGCGCAAGCGCGAGAATTTCCGTGAGGCCTTCGCCGGCTTCGACTTCGACAAGGTGGCGGGGTTCACCGAGGAGGATGTCGAGCGCCTGCTCGGCAATGCCGGCATCATCCGCCATCGCGGCAAGATCGTCTCGACCATCAACAATGCCAAACGCGCCCGCGAGATGGTCGACGAGTTCGGCTCTTTGGCCGCCTGGTTCTGGAAGTTCGAACCGGGCCCGGACGAGCGTCCGGAAATCGTCGACCTCGCGCATCTGCGCGCCAATCCGACGACGGCCGTGTCGGTCAGGATCTCGAAGGAGTTGAAGAAGCGAGGCTGGAGCTTTGTCGGCCCAACGACGGTCTACGCTTTCATGCAGGCGATGGGCTTGGTCAACGACCATCTCGAAGGCTGCTACTGCCGCGCGGAGGTGGAAAAAGAGCGCAAGAAGCTCAAGCGGCCGAAGTAGGGCGCTCTTCCCCCCTTGTGGGAGAAGGTCAGGTTGCGAAGCTCAAACCCTGCTGGCACCTGCCAAAAACAACCCAGCGAGGATCGCCGCCACCGCCGCGAAAGCCGGGTAGATCACCAAAAGCCCGGTCACCAGCGCGTCGCGCGCGCTCGGCTTGGCCGCCGCAACCTCGAACGGCCCGGCCGGCTGCTGCGCCGGCTTGAGCGCCGAAACCCCGGCAGGCCTCAGCCTTGCGGTCTCGTTCTCGATGATGTCTTCAGCCGTCGTCATGGCCCCGAACCCCTTGTTTCGGCGCGCTTTATGGTCGTCGATTGTGTCGGCAGCATGCCGCGCTGGTGGCGGAATTGTTTCGTTTTAGTGTGGTTTTGTTTCGAGATATGGGCTGGAACCTCAAAACACCCGAAGCCAAGACCGACGCTAATGTTCGCTAGCTCCTCGCTGCCCCTCATCGCCCTGCCGGGCACTTCTCCCCGTATAGTGACGGGGAGAAGGACGCTGTGTCCGAACCGGATAGATAGGTAACAGAATGGACCGATTAGATGGGTGACAGTTTTCTCGCCAGCCGGGAGGACCGGCGATGGTTTGGCGAGAGACTGGCATCATGGATGAACGGCTTCGGTTTGTTGTGGAGTGCCTATCTGGTGAGGAGACGATGACGCAGCTTTGCGCGGCCTTCGAGATCTCACGCAAGACCGGCTACAAATGGCTTGGACGTTACCGGGAGACCGGCCCGGAAGGCCTGCACGACCGGCCGCGGGCGCCGCTCGATCACGGCCGGGCAACGGCAGCCGAGCT
>NZ_QMBQ01000008.1 GCF_003289965.1 Mesorhizobium atlanticum | reverse complement strand
CCAGGATCGCGCCGTCCATCTGGGCGGCACCGGTGATCATGTTCTTCACATAGTCGGCGTGGCCGGGGCAGTCGACGTGGGCATAGTGACGGTTGGCCGTCTCATACTCGACATGCGCCGTCGAGATCGTGATGCCGCGCGCCTTCTCTTCCGGCGCCGCGTCGATCTGGTCATAGCGCTTGTATTCGCCAAAATACTTCGTGATCGCCGCCGTCAGCGACGTCTTGCCATGATCGACGTGGCCGATCGTGCCAATGTTCACATGCGGCTTGGTGCGCTCGAATTTACCTTTTGCCATAGTCTCTTTCCTTGGACGGCCTTGACCTTCAGTTCAGTCGAATGCGGGGCGATTAGCGACAACGGCCGAAAAACACAAGTACCTTGTGGCTGAGCGGATTCCCGCTCGACCCGAACCAATGGTCGATTTCAGGGGGATGTGAGCAGATATAGGGCTGCCGCGCGTAAAATCAAAGGCGCTAGGCTGGCCCATTGCCGCCGCGGCGCCGCTCTGATCTTGTCCGCCACATGCAGTTCATTCCATCCAATATCCGGGGTCCGCTGTTCATGGTCGTCTCGACGGGGTCCTACCTCGTCAACGACACGATGATGAAGCTCGCCACCGCGGGACTGCCGCCCTATGAGGTGCTGTTGCTGCGCGGCGCGGCGGCCACGCTGTGGGGCGTGCCGCTGCTGCTGATGCTGGGTTATGCCCGGCAGATCCCGCTGCTCTTCGAGCGCAAGGTGCTGCGCCGCAACCTGTTCGAGCTCTTGGCGATCCTCTGCTATGTCGTCGCCTTGGCGAACATGCAGATCGCGGATTCTACCGCGCTCGGGCAGGTCACGCCACTCATCGTGCTGGTCGGCTCCTCGATGCTGTTCGGCGAAAAGATCGGCGCCACGCGCATGGCGCTGATCGGCCTCGGCTTTGTCGGGGCGCTGATGGTGGCGCAGCCGACCATGCAGGGTATTTCGGTCTATGCGCTGCTGGCGCTCGGCAATGCGGCCTTCGCGGCGGTGCGCGATATAGCCGGCCGCAAGGTGGGCGCCGAGGTGCCGGGCATGATCGTCGCCATCTCCGCGGTCCTGGTGGTGCTGGTCGGCTCAGGCGCGGCGCATCTCGTCTCCGAGCAATGGGTGATGCCCGAAGGACGCCATCTGCTGCTGATCGCGGGGGCCGGCCTGTTCCTGATCTTCGGCCATTTCTTCATCTTCATGGCCTACCGCATCGGGCCGACAAGCGCGGTGGCGCCCTTCTATTACTGCTTTACCGTCTGGGCTGTCATTTCGGGGCTGCTGGTGTTCGGGCAGTTCCCCAACGTGCTCGCCGTCTGTGGCATCCTGCTGGTCATGGCCAGCGGTCTGGCGATCGTCTCGCTCGACGAAAGGCGCCGGCGCATGGCGATCGTCGCCTGAATCCGCGCGATCCGCGACTGGCCTAGCGACCCACGCGCATTGCCAGCGGGCGCCTGGCCAGGAAATCCCTGAGGTTGCGCAGCGTGCGCGGGTATACGAGGCGACCGTCGCGAGGCACCGTGAAATCGCACGCGACGTGGAGCGAGGACGGATCATCGGGAGCGCCCTTGGGGATTCCTCCCCATCTTGCCGGGTCGTAGTAGTCGACGAGGAACGCATAGTCGTATCTGCAAAAGCGCATCGCTTTCGCCATCGCAGCCGGCGAAAGATCTGAAGGGCTGATCCTTGTCCTTGCCGCCTGCAGCCTTGGCATGGAGATTTTCCTGCCGCTGACCGACGACAGGAATGCCTCGACCCTGTCCATCTCTTCGAACCTGAAGACGTGCTCGAACAGGAAAAGGCTGGAGCCGAGGAAATGGCGCGGCGAGGCGACGTGGAACTGGATTTCCCACGAGGACGCGCTGTATTTTTCGACGTTGAGGATGAAGGTGTCGAGGTCCGGATCGGTCGGCAGTCCGAAAGCCTCGAGCATTTCGGCCTTTGTCGACGACCGTGCCAGAACGTCTACGTCCAGTATCCTGCTGGAATAGGCGGAGAGAAGCCGCTCCAGCGGATCACGGACGATGGTGAACTTGCCGCCCAGCCCGTCATAGACCGGCACAAATGGATCGACCCAGCTGGTGAAGAGATGACCGTGGACCTCATTGTCCGGATCGGCGAGAGGCGCCTGCCCCCCGCCAAGCGCCATCAGCGCGTATTTGACGCTGCTGGTGCCGCTTTTCGGGACAGGATAGTAGGTGACGGGAAGTCCTTGAATCTGGACCGCCATTGCCGATGTGCCTCGCGCCGACCCAGCGCCAATGCGCCGCGCGATCACGCGCGGCGACCGGCGCGAAACCCAATGATCGCCCCGCGGCCTGCCGGGGCCGCGGACTTTCTCGCCTATGGCTCTACAGCGTGCGCTTGCCGCTGATCTGGTGATAGGCCCAGAGCACGACGACCGAGCCGACCACGGCCACGATCAGGCTCCAGATGTTGAGGCCGGTGACGCCCTGCGCGCCGAAGGCGCTGAAGATCACGCCGCCGACGATGGCGCCGACGATGCCGAGCACGATATCCATGATCATGCCCTGACCGGTCTTGTTGACGATCTTGCTGCCGATGAATCCGGCGATGATGCCGAGAATGATCCAGCTGATGATGCCCATAATTCCCTCCAAATTCCCCGCCGCGCCATCATGGTCATATGATTGTCAAAAGCTCAAGACAGCTTGAAATTCCGACCGTTTGCGCCATTCTGGGGCCGGCGGACTTGGCTGGACAAGGAGATCCACGATGGGCCTTTTCGACAATGCCGTTCCCGGCGGCAATATCACCAAACCCCTGATGATCGCGCTCGGCGCGCTTTTGGTCGGCAAGATGCTGAGCGGCAGAAGCGAGGAACCGGCCGCGCCGCAAGCTCCTGCGCCTGCTGACACCGGTGCTTCGGCCGATGGCGGCTTGCTCGGCGGTCTCGGCGGCCTGCTCGGCAAGCTCAGGGACGCCGGACACGGCAATGTCGCCGATTCCTGGGTCGGAACGGGTCAGAACCAGCCGATCAATCCGGGCGATCTAGGCTCGGCGCTCGGGCCGGCGGTGATCCGCGAGATCGCCCAGCGCACAGGGATGAACGAGCAGGAGCTGCTGCAGCAGCTCTCCGCGGCGCTGCCCGGCATCGTCGACAAGCTGACGCCGAACGGCCAGATCCCGCAGAACCATCAGGTCGCTTCGGCCTTCAACAGCTAAGAGCTGAACAGATGAGAGCGCGCCGCGCGCCAAGGTGCGCGGCGTTTTCTTGACAGAAAGCAGAGAGGCAATCTGGAGCGGGTAGCGGGAATCGAACCCGCATATTCAGCTTGGAAGGCTGCTGCTCTACCACTGAGCTATACCCGCGCCTTGCACTGAGGTACCGGATTCACCCGAAAAGCGCCATGCACTTTTCGGTCCGAGACTTTCGTTTCAGGGCTTCCGGGCCGGCAGTGGTGGAGAGGGTTGGATTCGAACCAACGTAGGCTAAGCCAACGGATTTACAGTCCGTCCCCTTTAACCACTCGGGCACCTCTCCAGTCTGCCGCCGGAGCCATGCAACGAGGCATTCGCGCCGATCCGGAGCCCGAGTAAGATCTTCTCCGAAATCAGCGAAGCGCCTTATGGCGGCAAGGCCGGTGGGTGTCAACCGGCGCGGCCAGGGTTTTTCGAGGATGTTTCACATCAATTGTCGCGGCCCATATCCTTAGCCGGACGAGGCGGCTATAGAAGCCCGCATGAGCGACGAAAAAAGCAACAAGCCCGGCACGCGCAAGGACACCCACTACGCCAAGCTGCGGCGCGCGCATCGCGACCAGAAGGCGGGCGGCGCGCCGGCATTCCGGCCGCGCCAGCCCGTCCCGCCTGGCGAAGCGCCCAGCGACGGGCTAGTGCGGCTCTATGGCCTGCACACGGTACGGGCGGCGCTCGACAATCCGCGCCGCAAGATCAAAAAGATGCTGGTGACCCGCAACGCAGCCGAGCGGCTTTCGATCGGCGAGCTTGCCTCCCTGCCCTTCAAGGCGGAGCTGGTCGAGCCGAAGGACATCGACAGGATCACCGGGTCGGACGCCGTGCATCAGGGCGTGCTGATCGAGGCCGAGCCGTTGAAGCCCAAGCGCCTCGACGCGCTCGGCGACACCAGGCTGGTGCTTGTGCTCGACCAGGTGACGGACCCGCACAATGTCGGCGCGATCTTGCGCTCCGCCGTCGCCTTCGGCGCCGGCGCGCTGATCACCACGGCCCGTCACAGCCCGCAGGAATCCGGCGTTCTGGCGAAATCCGCGTCCGGCGCCCTGGAGCATATCGACCAGATCGAGGTGAAGAACCTCGCCGATGCGCTGGGGCAGCTGCACGAGGCCGGCTTCCAGACGATTGGGCTCGATTCGGAAGGACCGGCGGAGCTGGAAAAGACCTTCGATGGCGAAAAGATCGCACTGGTGCTGGGCGCGGAAGGCAAGGGCCTGCGCCAGAAAACCCGAGAGACGGTGGCAGCGCTCGCCCGCCTCGACATGCCGGGCGCCATCCATTCGCTCAACGTGTCGAACGCGGCTGCGGTTAGTCTCTACGCGGCGAACGCATTCCTGAAGCGCGGCTGAGCGCGGATCGACTTTAGCCTCGAAGCGAAAAACGGGCTCCCACGGCGAACCGCGGAAACCCGTTCTCTGACAGGAAAAGAGCAGGCGGCGTGGGAACGTTGAGCCGCCCCCTCCTGACCTTAAGTGTTTGACGCAATTCCGGACGGAAAATCGTTTCACACTTTTCCTGGAATTGCTCTAAGCCGCCTTGCCCTTGGCTCGTGCCCCTTCCGCGCCAACCTCGTGCGCCGCCATCCGCTCCAGCGCCCTCACCAGCGCCGAATGATCCTCCTTGGCGCCGCCGTTGGCCGCGCAGGAATTGAACAGCTGCTGCGTGGTCGAGGTGTTGGGTAGCGAGACGCCAAGCGCTTTCGCGCCTTCCAGCGCGAGGTTAAGATCCTTCTGGTGCAGCTCGATGCGGAAGCCAGGCGCGAAGGTACGCTTGATCATGCGCTCGCCATGCACTTCGAGGATGCGCGACGCCGCAAGCCCGCCCATCAGCGCCTGCCTGACTTTTGCGGGGTCGGCGCCCGCCTTCGAGGCGAAAACGAGGGCTTCGCCGACGGCTTCGATGGTGAGCGCCACGACGATCTGGTTGGCGACCTTGGTGGTCTGGCCGACGCCGTTCGGGCCGACCAGCGTGATGTTCTTGCCCATCTTCTCGAAGACCGGCCGGGCGCGCTCGAAGGCCTTTTCCTCGCCGCCGACCATGATGGTGAGCGATGCTGCCTTGGCGCCGACCTCGCCGCCCGACACCGGCGCGTCGAGATAGTCGCAGCCGAGATCGTTGATCTTTTTGGCGAATTCCTTGGTGGCGATCGGCGAGATCGAGCTCATGTCGATCACGAGCTTGCCTTTGGACAGCCCCTCGGCGACGCCGTTCTCGCCGAAGAGAACATCCGCGACCTGGGGGGTGTCGGGCACCATGGCGATGATGATGTCGGCGGCCTTGGCCACCGCATTGTGGCCGGTAACTGACTTCAGCCCCTTGGCGGTAAGATCGGCTGGTGGCTTCGAGCGGTGGTCGCTGGCGATGACCTTGTAGCCGGCGTCGAGAAGGTGCCCTGCCATCGGCGCGCCCATGATGCCGAGGCCGATGAAACCGATGGTTTCCATTGTTTTGCTCCTGAAATTCTTGGCTCGAAATTGCCGAGAGGTCCGCGCTGCCCCTCATCCGCCTGTCGGCACCTTCTCCCCGTATAGTGACGGGGGGAAGGAAGCTCTCAAGCCGCGGCACTCCCCTGCCCGGCAAACTGCCGGAACCAGCCCAACCCGGCCTCCGTGCCGGCCTTCGGCTTGTATTCGGCGCCGACCCACCCGGAATAGCCGAGGCGGTCGATGTGGTCGTAGAGGAAGGGATAGTTGATCTCGCCCGTCCCCGGCTCGTGACGGCCGGGATTGTCCGCAAGCTGGATATGCGCGATGCGGCCGAGGTTCGCCTCGATGGTACGGGCGAGATCCCCCTCCATGATCTGCATGTGATAGATGTCGTATTGCAAATAGAGGTTCTTGGAGCCGATGCGGTCGATCAGCGCCAGCGCCTGATCGGAATAGTTCAGGAAGAAGCCCGGGATGTCGCGGGTGTTGATCGGCTCGATCAGCAGCCTGATGCCGGCCTGTTCCAGTTTTTCCGCCGCGAAGGCGAGGTTTTCGGCAAAGACATTTTCCAGCACGGTGCGATCGGCGCCCTGCGGCGCGATGCCGGCCAGGCAGTTGACCTGCTCGCAACCCAGCGCATGGGCGTAAGTGATCGCTTTGGCGACGCCCTGGCGGAATTCCGGCACCCGGTCGGGCAGCACGGCAATGCCGCGCTCGCCCTTGCCCCAGTCGCCTACCGGCAGGTTGAAGAGAACCTGGGTCAGGCCGTTCTTCTTCAGGCGCGCCGCAACGACGTCCGGCGCGTGATCATAGGGACCGATATACTCGACGCCCTTGAAGCCCGCGCGGGCTGCGGCATCGAAACGGTCGAGGAAATCATGCTCGCCGAAGAGCATCGAAAGATTGGCTGAAAAACGCGGCATCCTTTTTCTCCTTCTTTCCGCAGGCCCCTAGTCCAACATCATAATGGCCGTCGGCGCATCCTCATTGCGTTCGGCAAGTTCCTCGAACTCAGTGATCTTGTCGATTTCCGTGCCCATCGAAATATTGGTGACGCGCTCGAGGATGAATTCCAGCACCACCGGAACCTGATGCTCCTTCATCAGCCGTCGCGCCTCCTTGAAGGCGCCGGCGAATTCTTCCGGTTTCTTCACCCGGACCGCTTTGCAGCCCATCGCCTCGGCGACCGCGACATGGTCGACGCCGTAGCCGGCGTCCGGATCGCCTGCGCGGTTGACGTTCTCGAAGGCCAGGCTCACCTCGTAATCCATCGAAAAGCCGCGCTGCGCCTGGCGGATAAGGCCGAGATAGGCATTGTTCACGACGACGTGGATGTAAGGCAGCTTGTGCTGCGCGCCGACGGCCAGCTCCTCGATCATGAACTGGAAATCATAGTCGCCGGAAAGCGCAACGATATCGCGGTCCGGATCGGCGGCCCGCACGCCGAGCGCCGCCGGCAGCGTCCAGCCGAGCGGTCCGGCCTGGCCGCAATTGATCCAGTTGCGCGGCTTGTAGACATGCAGGAACTGCGCGCCGGCGATCTGCGACAGGCCGATGGTGGTGACATAGGTGGTGTCGCGGGCAAACGCCTTGTTCATCTCCTCATAGACACGCTGCGGCTTCAGCGGCACCTGCTCGAAATGCGTCTTGC
This sequence comes from Mesorhizobium atlanticum, assembly GCF_003289965.1. Taxonomy (GTDB): domain Bacteria; phylum Pseudomonadota; class Alphaproteobacteria; order Rhizobiales; family Rhizobiaceae; genus Mesorhizobium; species Mesorhizobium atlanticum. The sequence goes on along the minus strand of NZ_QMBQ01000008.1, from coordinate 291,048 downwards.
GCTTCATTGTCTTCTTGCGCTGCTGGCATTCCTTGGCCCAGCCCGACCAGTCGCGCAGCTTGCCGGCGGTGCGCCATTCGGTGGCGACGTCGAGAAGGGTCTTCAGCGCCGCACCCGCATCCGAGACGAGGCCGAGATCCGGCGCGAAGACGCGGCCGATCTGGGTGGGCTCGATGTCGACATGGATGAACTTTTTCCCCTTGGTGTAGACGTCGACCGAGCCGGTGTGGCGGTTGGCCCAGCGGTTGCCGATGCCGAAGACGAAGTCGGCCGCCAACATCGTCGCGTTGCCGTAGCGATGTGACGTCTGCAGGCCGCACATGCCGGCCATCAGCCGGTGGTCGTCGGGGATCGAACCCCAGCCCATCAGCGTCGGGATGACCGGGACGCCGGTGACTTCGGCGAACTCGATCAAGAGATCGGACGCATCGGCATTGATGATTCCGCCGCCGGCGACGATCAGCGGCTTTTCCGCTTCGTTGAGCATCGAAAGCGCCTTCTCGGCCTGGGCGCGCGTCATGGTCGGCTTGAACGGCACGAGCGGCTCATAGGCGTCGATGTCGAACTCGATCTCGGCAAGCTGGACGTCGAGCGGCAGGTCGACCAGCACGGGCCCGGGTCGGGAGGAGCGCATCAAGTGGAACGCCTTCTGGAGCGCCATGGGCACTAGATAAGGTTCCATTACGGTGACCGCCCATTTGGCGACGGGCGCGGCGATCGAAGCGATGTCGACGGCCTGGAAATCCTCCTTGTTGAGGCGCGCGCGCGGCGCCTGGCCAGTTATGCAGAGGATCGGGATGGAGTCCGCCGAGGCCGAATAGAGGCCGGTGATCATGTCGGTGCCGGCCGGACCGGATGTGCCTATGCAGAGCCCGATATTGCCGGCCTTGGCCCGCGTATAGCCTTCGGCCATATGCGAGGCGCCCTCGACATGGCGGGCAAGCACGTGGCGGATGGTGCCGCGCGCCTTCAGCGCCGAATAGAGCGGATTGATCGCCGCGCCCGGCACGCCGAAGGCATTGGTGATGCCTTCCTTTTCGAGAACGAGAACTGCAGCGTCGACAGCGCGCATCCTGGCCATGACAAGCCTCCATTTCGTTGGTTGGCTTGATAATGACTGCGCGTCTTTGATTTTTCAATTTTTTCAGAATATTTTTTCATTTCGAGAAGACGGCTCTTATCAACTGATTTCACTTCATTTTTCGTTTTCCAGAAAATCTGCTGCGGCAACCACTGAAAAACTTTTTCATTGCATCCGATACCAAATCGGCGAGAATGCCGCTTATGGAAACGACGGAAAAACGCCAGCGCGGCCGGCCACGCGCCTTCAACGGCCCCTCCGAAGCGGCCTCGGTGCAATCGCTCGACCGGGCGCTGCGGATCCTCGCGATCGTCGCCGAGGCCAGCGGCCTGTCGCTCAGCGAAATCGCGGCGCAAAGCGGCATCGCCGCCTCCACCGCCTATCGCATGCTGACGACGCTGGAAAACCACGGCATGGTCGAGTTCGACACGACCGACCAGCTCTGGTCGGTCGGCGTCGAGACCTACCGCATGGGCTCGGCTTTCCTGCGCCGGCGCAAGCTCGTCGACCGCGCCCGCATCGTCATGCAGGAACTGATGGAGAAGACCGGCGAGACCGCCAATCTCGGCGTCGCCGAGGACGATTGCGTGGTTTTCGTCAACCAGGTCGAGACGCACCAGGCGATCCGCGCCTTCTTCCGGCCGGGCACGCGCAGCCCTTTCCATGCTTCCGGCATCGGCAAGGCGGTGCTGGCGCATCTCGAGCCGGAACGGGTCGCCGCCATCCTGCGCAAGGCCGGCCTGCAACGCTACACCGACAAGACGCTCTCCGACATCTCGGCGCTCGCCCATGACCTCGCCACGATCAAGCATCGCGGCTGGTCGGTCGACGACGAGGAACGCCATCCCGGCATGCGCTGCGTGGCCGCCGCCATCTTCGACGAATATGGCGAGCCGATCGGCGGCGTTTCGGTGTCGGGCCCAACGGTGCGGGTCACACCCGAGAGGCTGGCCGAGATTGGCCCGCTGGTGCGCGACGCCGCGGCAGCGGTGACAAAGATGATCGGCGGCGTGAAAGCGTATTGACTAAGATGCGCCAGGCAAGGCGCTCTTGGCCGCTATATCGAAGAAATCGAGCAGGATCGCCAGCCCGACGCCACAGGCCGCCAAGATGAGGCCGGCGATGAATATTCGACTGGCGCGATCATGAATGCTTCGCTGCAGGGATTTGATGTCGAGCAGGATGGCAAGCGCCCGGATCTGCAGCGCAATACCGACCAGGATCGGCAGGACGGCAATCAGATGGTAGGTCTGCCATGGGATCGGGTTGGCCGCCCAATGCGTGATGAAGCCTAGCGAAAACGCAAGCAGGATGCCGACGATGGTGATGGTGCCGTTGCGGAAAACTGGTTCGACCCGTTCTTCCTTGGGATCCTGCTCGTCCATGCGACCCCTCCCCTCGATTGGCGTCAAAGCCAGACTAAACGCTTGCAAAATCGCTGTACATCGCTGGTTGCCTGGCAGGCGCCGACCGGGCATTAGCCAAGCCGGACGACGGACTGGACCGTCTTGCCGGCGCGCCGGGATGCATGCGAAAGGGCACGGATGCGGAAAACAGTTTTCCTTCTATCCGTCGCTTCCCTTTGCGGATGCGTGGCGGCGGCACCGCCGCCGGTCGAGCCCATCGCAGGCCCCAGCGGCAACCCGCTCGTCGATCCCGTCCCGATCTCGCTGGCGATGGAGGAGATCATCACCGCCGGCGTCCGCCAGCATTTGAAAAACCCGCTCGCCGCCAAGTTCGGAACGATGCTTGCCGGAGAACGCAGCTTGAACGGCCGGCACGAGGTCGTGGTGTGCGGCTATGTCGACGACAAGGGCTCTCCCGGCGGCAACGAGCCTTTCATCGGCAAGATCTATCCCGATGCCGGAAACAGTTTCGATCTCGTGGCGATAAACGACGTTTCGGTCAGCGGCGCCTGCAAGGCGGTCGGACTGGCGATGCCGGAGCTGAAGCCCAATGCCTAAATTGGTCGAGACAGGAAAGCTGCCCGCTTCAAATCAAGCCAATCAGGCTGATGTCTAACGCTCAAACGCAAGAAGAGGGGCCGCGCGCAGCCCCTCTTTCCTGGTCCGCCCTCTCTTACAGATGGCAATAGTGCGGGTAGCCGTCGTAGCCGATATAGGTGTTCGTGTCCGGGTCATAGCTGCCGTAGCGGGCCATGCAGCGGCGAACATGCCAGGAACCTTCGTAGCCGCCTTCCTCGACATAGACCGGGCGCGGCTGCTGCTGGGATAGCAGGCTGCCGAGGACGAAGCCGCCGACGCCGGCGGCAATGCCGATGCCGAGTTCGCGATTGTGATGGTTGTGAGCAGCCGAAGGCTGGACGGTGCCGACGAGCGAGCCGGCGGCGACGGTGGTGGCGATGAGGCCGGAAACGATGGTGCGCTTGAACATGACGATCTCCTGGGTTTCGTTGGAGAGGCGAACCATCCGCCTCTTGATCATGGGTCGCGGCGGGCCGGAAAAAGGTTCGAAGTTTTTTTGAGATTTTTCTCGCCGGTGATTTTCCCAGGCTTCAGCCGTGGGCCGACTCGTTCCCGGAATACAAAACGAGCGGCCGCGGGGGCCGCTCGTCGAAGACAGATGGTCCTCTCGTCAAAGGCTGATCACCTTGCCGTGGTGGTGGTGATGATCGTGGTGCCACCCGTCGTGGCAAAGCGGCAAAAGGTTCGAAGAAGTAGCCTGCGTTGGCTGAGCACCCTACTGCTTACTGGCTACTCCCTCCCTTCACCCCATCCCCGTGACATGCCTCAGCCAGAAGGCGAGCACGATGAAGCCGATAAAGGTGGCGACGCCGGTCCAGTCGATGTTGGCTTTCTTCAGGTCGCTGACGACCTTCACCAGGAGAAGCCAGGTCACGACGATGAGCGGCAGGATGATGACGAATCTGATCATGCGGCACCCCGTTCGATGCGATTGCACGTGTACAGGATGTAGGAAGCGGCGCGCCGCTTTTCAGCAGGTCGACAAAGCCACGCCGTCCATTGGCAAACCCAAAACGGAGTTTTGTCTTTACTGGCGCACGAAATGTGCTACCGGAGCGCCGTGCCCTTGTAGCTCAGCTGGTAGAGCAGCGGTTTTGTAAACCGAAGGTCGCGGGTTCGATCCCTGCCGGGGGCACCATCCTTCGCTCTTCAGAAACTGCGCGCGATAGCCTTTCCGACCGGGCCTCGTATAGCGCCGCTTCGTCTCCCGGGGAAAACCGGCTTCGCGCATGCAAAACATTTGGAGCGGGGATTCCCTTATTGCGCAATCTGATCTAGTTTCTCCGCTCAAAGAAATCGCGCGGTGGCAACCATGGAAGCGATGTTCGATGACCTTACGGCGGCCGTTAGACGGCCGCGTATAGACGTTTGGGGGAAGACCCGCGTCTTTGCCCTAGACTTCGCCGGCAAGCTCTTCCTGGGCATTGCCATTGGCCTCGGGATCGGCATTGGGTTGGCAATCGCCGGTTAGGACCCGTCGCCAACGAGAGGCTTGGGGGCGCACAGCCAGCAGGCTTCCGCGATCGCACTATTCCGGATGTAGCTGGGCGATGCCGGAGTTGTTGCGTGGCAACCGTGAGCCCGGCGCCTTACCGCGGCATCTATCCCCAACAAACAGTTGGGCGCGCTGGCCATTTTCCCTATGGTTGAGAGTCGTCAAGCGCAACGCCTCTTGCGGGGATGCGATTTGCGCGCAAAGCTGCCGAGGATGGTAACCAGGGCTGCGCTCTGTCTGTTGGCTGTCGAGGCGGTGTCATTCGGATCCGCACAAGCCGAAACGTTGAGAGAAGCCTATGACGCTTGTCTTGCGGCCACCATCCCTAAATTCGAGCATGTTTGTGGCCGTGCAGACTTGATCGCGAGAGATATAATCTTCGAGTGCAGTCCGCAACTTCTAGAAATCTTGCGTTCGGCGCCGCTTGCCGACGATGAAAACGAGAAGGTCGTCGCCGATCTGTTGCAATTTCGACTTCAGCATCCTTGCGAAGTAAATTAGGTGGCGCCCCAAATGGGTCGCTTTGATCGCGGGTTTCATTACCAGCCGGTTTCTCGACTGGTAGGTCTTTGACCGTCCGTTAGCTGCTCCTCATTCTCACCACGGATCGCTGCCACAAGGAGACCGCTCTGGCCACCGGCAAGGTGAACGTCCTTGTCGGCGGCGGCGAATGGGTGACGACCGGCTTTGCGGAGGAGAACTCAGCGCTCGACTTCCCGATCCCGAGCCGCTGATCGACGACGTCTACCACTCCGACATCGACGACTATGTCCGCACGCCGCTCGCCATGCGTGAGCTCGATGTCTCGGTCGTTCACGGCGGCCATCTTCCGAGCTTCGGCAGGGTGCGCTGCCGACAACTCATCGCCGAATATATCGAGGGCAAGCGCAAGTCTGGCTGTCACCTGCAGAAATAGCCGACGGTTCCAGCTCGCCTGATCGGCAATCCCAACGTTTGTCCCGGAACATGCACGATCCTGCTCGCTTGGACATCTTACTGACACCAGTTTCTGTATATATTAGCAATATATAATATGCTTCTTATGCCAAGGAACGCATTTCTTGTCTTGGCGCACAAAACCTTTTGAAGCGAGCGAGTTTGATGTAATGCGACAAATCAACAAAGCAGCAAGACAGAAAAGCAGCCAAACTACGCATGAATCTCGCCGTCAATTCTCCGGTACCGGCCGACCACGGCAATCTTGTGATCGTCAGGGCCGGCGACAGCTCGTTGCACCGTGGCTGGGGCGCGGACCAGCCCGGATGCGGATTCGACCTGATCGTAAGTTACTATGGGTCCGATCCATCGGCCTTCCGCCTTCCTTACGAAAGACGCGTGGATCAGAGAGGTGGCAAGTGGGACGGTCTTTTTGCTCTGTTTCGTCAGCGGCCTGAACTGCTTCAGCGCTATCAGTATTTCTGGCTTCCGGATGATGATCTCGATGCCGATCGAAAAACCATCGAGGCCATATTTGCAAATATGCGCCGACTCGACCTCGATGTCGGCCAGCCCTCCCTGACACTCGACAGCTACTTTTCGCATTTGCCGTTCTTACGCTGCGACAGTTTCGAATTCCGTTTCGTGGATAAGATCGAGATCATGGCTCCCTGCATCCGGGCCGGCATACTGCTCAAGATGCTGCCGCTCTTCGAACGTTCAATGAGCGGCTTCGGGCTCGATGCACTTTGGACGCGTCTGGGAGCGGACAACCGACGCAAGTCCGCCGTGTTCGATAATTTGTCGGTTCGTCACACGCGCCCTGTCGGAACCGCGCTTGCCAAAGTGATGTTGGAAAAAGGCCTCACGCCCGAGGCGGAATACGCGCAGTTGGAGACCAGGTTTGGCCTGGATGAGTTTTACCCGATCTCCTATGAGGCCGTGGACAGAAAGGGTCGTCTTTGGCGGTCAAAGACCGCCATCGGCCTGCGCATGATGCTGGATTATGCCTGCCGGCTGAAGACATTCAAACAGGCGCATCGATTGAAGAAAATGCTGTGGCGGCATGTCCGGCGACAACACTTCAAGGCAATTGAACTTTCGACCATCGCGATCGCGCCGCCTCCTGTTCATGCCGCCGACCGGGCGAAGACATGTTGAACGGCGTCGATCTTATCATCGTAGGGGCCGGCTTCTACGGCGCGACACTTGCCGAACGTGTTGCGACCAAGCTGGGGCGTCGTGTGCTGGTGATCGACCGACGCGCCCACATAGGCGGCAACGCCTACACCGAGACCGACGCCGCAACCGGCGTCGAAATCCATCGCTATGGACCTCACCTCTTCCACACCTCCAACAAGGATGTCTGGGACTATCTGCGTGCCTTCACTCGTTTCACCTCCTACCGGCACCGCGCGTTTTCATCATATCGCGATCAGGTCTATTCCTTGCCGATCAACCTGGCGACTATCTGCCAGTTCTTCGGCAGACGATTCAGCCCAGATCAGGCGCGCGCAATGATTGCGGAGCAAGCGTCTGAACTCGGCGACCGGCCGCCGGCCAATCTGGAGGAGAAGGCCATCTCGCTTATTGGACGCCCGCTCTACGAAGCGTTCATCAGAGGCTACACCGCCAAGCAATGGCAGACCGACCCGCGCGAGCTTCCGCCGCAAATCATCGCGCGCCTGCCGGTGCGTTACACGTTCGAGGACGGCTATTTCAACGACCGGTTCCAGGGGCAGCCGCTCGAGGGCTATACGGCAATCTTCGAGAAGATGCTCGCGCATCCGCTGATCGAGACCAGGCTCGGCGTCGACTTCTTCGACATCAAAGGGTCGATACCCAAAAATATGCCCATCGCCTACACCGGCGCCATCGACCGATACTTCGACTACGCCGAAGGAGATCTAGGCTGGCGAACCATCGACATCGAGTTCGAACATATGAATACGCCTGACCATCAAGGCACGGCGATCATGAATTACGCCGACGAAGCCGTGCCCTATACGCGGATCGTCGAGTTCAGGCATTTCAATCCCGAACGCGATCTCAGTCGCGAGAAGACGCTGATCGGCCGCGAGTTCTCGCGTTTCGCGCGTCGCGGCGATGAACCTTACTATCCCATCGATACGCGCGCCGACCAGAAGATCTACGACCGGTACCAGACGCGCGCGCGTCAGGGCGCAGACAACACCCATTTCGGCGGTCGACTCGGAACATACCGCTATCTCGACATGCACCAGGCGATCGGAGCGGCCCTCAAGGCATTCGAGACGGTTTTCGTGCCCTATTTCGAAGGACGGTTAGACACTGTTTCGGCAAGGAGCCGACCCGCCTAGCGACATCGGCTGCACGCATCACGGAGACCGCCGTAACGACGGCACCGGAAATGTCATCCCGAGCGAACTACAGCGCCCTCACCGGACAGGGAGTCCCCGTGGCGTCCCCGCAACGGGAAACTGTCGGCTGCGGCCGCTGGCTCATCTCTTCCGACTGACGCACGAGTTCGGCGAACATCAGCGCGAAACTTCCCATCATCAGGAAGACTATGATCAGACGCGTTACCGGCAATAGACAGGTCTCTCGACTGGCCAGCCCCCGCCAACCCATCCACTGTCGGCTAACATGATCGATCCGGCTTTACGAGTGTTTAAGGTTCCTCTTAACCATTGTGGCCATCACATTCATGTCGCTTCTGTCACGAAGCGCGATTGCCGGGTGTGACCGCCGGCCAGTGCTGCGCCCTTCACAGATATGGGCGACGCATGCTACGCCGTCGCCGGCGCGGCCCCGCAGACGGTCGCCCTCCGGGAGCCATGAGCAAAGCCGCCAGCCGTTTCGCCTTCGTCTCTTCCGACACCGACGACGCCCGGGCAGCGTTGCAGAGCCTTTCGTCGCGGTATGGGCAGATATCCGTTGCCGAGGCCGACATCATTGTCGCTTTGGGTGGCGATGGCTTCCTGCTGCAGACGCTGCGCGACACGATGAGCACCGGCAAGAAGGTGTACGGCATGAACCGTGGCACCATCGGCTTCCTGATGAACGAATATCGCGCCGGCGGTCTCGAGGAACGCATCGCCGCCGCGGTCGCCGAGACGATCCGTCCGCTGGAAATGGCCGCCGTGACGCATGACGGCGATTCCATTTCAGCGCTGGCCATCAACGAAGTGGCGCTGTGGCGCCAGTCCTACCAGACGGCGAAGATCCGCATCACCATCGATGGCCAGGTGCGGCTGGAGGAGCTGAATTGCGACGGCGTCATGATCGCCACCCCCGCCGGCTCCACGGCCTATAATCTGTCGGCGCACGGGCCGATCCTGCCGCTCGATGCACCGCTCCTGGCATTGACGCCGGTCAGCCCTTTCCGACCGCGCCGCTGGCGCGGGGCGCTGCTGTCCAACAAGGCGACCGTGCGTTTCGACATACTGGAAGCCGAAAAGCGCCCGGTGAATGCCGCCGCGGACCATACCGAGGTCAAGGCGGTGGCCTCCGTCACCGTGCGGGAATCGCCGACGGCGACGGCAACTTTGCTGTTCGATCCGAATCATTCCTGGAACGAACGCATCCTTGCCGAGCAGTTCCGCTACTGAGCCGGCTGAGCGAGATTGCTTCAATTAAGCATCGCGATTAAGGTTACGTCGTCACAATCACCGGGATTTCCGGCTGTTTCTGTTGACAAATCGCGGACTTGCGCCTAACTGCAACCGCGATCTTGCAGGCGCGCGGCGCCTGCCGCAACGTGTGTTGCGATTTTCCCCGAACCAGCCAAAGACAGCCACCACTTGTCCGCAGACACTCAGACCGCTCAAGAAGCGTTGACATTCTCAGACCTTGGCCTTTCGCCCAAGGTCCTCTCCGCAGTCTCAGACGCCGGCTACACCAAGCCGACTCCGATCCAGGCCGGCGCCATACCGCATGCGCTGCTCGGCAAGGACGTGCTGGGCATCGCCCAGACCGGCACCGGCAAGACCGCTTCCTTCGTGCTGCCGATGCTGACGCGCCTGGAAAAGGGCCGCGCCCGCGCGCGCATGCCACGCACGCTGATCCTCGAGCCGACCCGTGAGCTGGCCGCGCAGGTCGAGGAAAACTTCATCAAATACGGCAAGAACCACAAGCTCAACATCGCGCTTCTGATCGGCGGCGTCTCCTTCGACGAGCAGGACAAGAAGCTCGAACGTGGCGCCGATGTGCTGATCGCGACACCGGGCCGCCTGCTCGATCATCGCGAGCGCGGCAAGCTTCTGCTCAACGGCGTCGAGATCCTCGTCATCGACGAGGCCGACCGCATGCTCGACATGGGCTTCATCCCCGACATCGAGCGCATCTGCGAGATGATCCCGTTTACGCGCCAGACGCTGTTCTTCTCGGCGACGATGCCGCCGGAGATCACCAAGCTGACCGAGAAGTTCCTGCACGCGCCGGTGCGCGTCGAGGTTTCGAAGGCGGCCTCCACCGCGACCAGCATCACGCAACGCCTGGTGAAGTCCGGCAACAAGCCTTGGGAAAAGCGCGAAACGCTGCGCAATCTGATCAAGGCCGAAGACGCCGACCTGAAGAACGCCATCATCTTCTGCAACCGCAAGGTCGAGGTGTCGGAGCTGTTCCGCTCGCTGTTGAAGCACGATTTCGACGCAGGCGCGCTGCATGGCGACATGGACCAGCGCGCGCGCATGCAGATGCTCAATAATTTCCGCGACGGCAAGCTGCGCTATCTCGTTGCCTCCGACGTCGCGGCGCGCGGCCTCGACATTCCCGATGTCAGCCACGTCTTCAACTACGACGTGCCGATCCATGCCGAGGACTATGTCCACCGCATTGGCCGCACCGGCCGCGCCGGACGCGCGGGCAAGTCCTTCACCATCGCCACGCGCTCCGACACGAAATATGTCGACGCTATCGAGAGGCTCATCGGCGCCAAGATCGAATGGCATGACGGCGACCTGTCGACCGTGACCGAAAGCGAAGGCGAGGAGCAGCCGCGCCGTGGCCGTGGCGCCCCACGCCGGGCCGGCCGCAACGACGAGGACCGCAAGGATCGCGGCGAGCGCAAGAAGGACCGTCACGCCAAGCGCGACGAAGCGCCCGAGATCGCGCGCGAGGAACAGCCCGTCGCCGAAGTGGCCGACATCGCCGAACGCCGCGCCCGCAAGGACGCGATCCGTTCCGAGAACGAGCGCAAGGGTTCGGGCAACCGTCACGAGCAGCGCGGCGACGCCCGGCCGCAGCGCGACCGCCCCGGCCGCCATCGCGAGGAAGACGACGCGACCGTCGGCTTCGGCGACGACGTGCCGGCCTTCATGCGGATCGTCGCGAAGGTCTGAGCCTCCACCTGTAGAAGCAGACAAGAAACGGCCCGGTTCGGGCCGTTTCTTTTTACTGCTTTGCTCGCCCTGCCCTACATCGGTCCGGGCATCATCTTGGTCGGTTTCTCCAGCATCGGGAACTCGGCCTTGGTGCATTTCACGTTCGGGTTCGTCGGGGTGAACATGCCGTGCGGATTGTCCCTGAACAGCCAGGCATGCAGATCGTAATGGACGAACTCCCTCGGGATGAGCGGATAGTGTCCTTCCATCGGCCCCATGAATTTCTGGCCAAACAGCTTCGGAACCTCCTTCACGTCCGGTGTCAACGGCACCAGCCATTCCACGCCCACCAGTTTCAAGCCTTTCCCGGTCGGCTCGTAGATCAGGACGTTGGGCTTCATCGGATCGAGCGGCTTGCCGATGCTCGGGACGTTGACGAAATGGACGCCCATGGCGCCCTTCGGATAGTACATCGCGCCGTCTATCTTTTCTCCCTTGTAGTAGACGCAGCCTTCGGTCGACAGATAGAGGTCGCGGATGGCGGCCGTGTAATCTTCATACTTGGCCAGGGATTTCTTCAGGGCTTCGATATCGGCCTTATTGGCATCCTCGGCCCGAGCCGTGGCGGCTCCGAGCCATGCGCTCAAAAGGCCAGTCAAAACGAGGGCGCCGCAGCGCCCGAGGCGAGTTGTTCTTGTCATGCATTCCTCCCAGATTCCCTTGATCTGGCCGTGCAAGACCGGGGCGGTAGATGCGATTGCGCGACCGGTTTGTTTTGACCGCCCCATCCCCTCTGGAACGGCTGAATGGTAGTCCTTTCCCTGGATTTGAAAAGTATCAATTAGGAAAAGCTAATGTCCTAAGACCTTTGACCTATCTTTGGACGCGCGCCAACAAAAAACGGCCCCGTACGGGACCGTTTTGCTTTGATGGCGCTGCGCGGTTGGTCGCGGGTTTTTCAGGTGAGCGGCGACAGCTGGATTTCGACACGCCGGTTCTGTTCGCGCCCCTGGGCCGTCGCATTGGATGCGATCGGGCGCGTCTTGCCGAAGCCAGTGACGGCGAAGCGGCGCTGATCGACGCCCTGGCCGGCCAGGTAGTTGGCGACGGCGAGCGCGCGACGCTGCGACAGGTCGAAATTGTGCTGGTCGCTGCCGGTCGAGTCGGTGTGGCCGAACACGTCCACCGTCGTCTGGCGGAACTTCTTCAACACCAGCGCGACGGAGTTCAGCACCGGATAGAAGCCCGGCTTCACCGCGTCCTGGTCGACGTTGAAGGTGATGTCGGACGGCATGTTGAGGATGATCTGGTCGCCGCTGCGGGTGACGCTGACGCCGGTGCCCTGCAACTGGCGGCGAAGCTCGGCCTCGTTCTGGTCCATGGTCGCGCCGATCGCGCCGCCGGCCAGCGCGCCGATGCCGGCGCCGATCAGGGCGTTGCGGCGGTCATTGCCGCCGGCGAGCAGGCCAAGGCTGGCGCCTGCAAGCGCGCCAAGGCCGGCACCGGCCGCCGTGTTGGAAATCTTCTGGTCGCCGGTATACGGATCGGTGGTGGTGCAAGCGCTCACCAGCACAGCCGTCGCCACGACGACGAGCACGGTCTTCTTCATGAGATTGGTCCCTCTCCAATTCGCGGCCCTTGCGGCCACGCCAAATCAGCCCTTCCGCAGCCTTGTAGCATGAAATGCGGCGAAAAACGGAACGGGGATGCAGCCGTAAAACTAGCATGCCGTCCCCGCTTCGCCTCTACCACAGATTCTTGCCGTCGATGACCACCACCTCGACCTTGTCCAGGTCGAAATCGTCGAACAGGCGCGAATTGACACTGATCTTCGGATTGTCGAAATCCGGCTTCCCGGTCGACCAGTCAGGCGTCTCGGTGAAGGTGCCACAACCGCAAATGGCGCAGAAACCATGCTTCACGGTCTTCGAGCCCAGCGATAGAAGGAGACGTTTTCCGGTGGGCTCGTGAGCTTGAATTGCGACGGGACATAGTAGGCCCATAGCGACCCTCGCTTCGAGCAGAACGAGCATGTGCATTGCGTCACCGTCTGCGGCGCCTCGGCAACCTCGAAGGTTGTCGCCTTGCAGTGGCAGCTGCCTTTGATGGTCATGAACTCACCTCTCCGTTGTCCGCCGCGCCCATATTGCAGGCAATTCCGAACGGAAAAGCGCTACGCACTTTTCCTGGAACTGCTCGGTGGCAAGGCAACATAAAGAAGCAGTCCTGACAACTGTCCGTCAGCAGCTTCGGCAGGGATGCCGGCGCGCTCGAAGGCTAGAGAGTTTCACCGTTTCACGGAAACGGCGAACCACTCTATATCTTTGTTTCCACGCAATTCCGGACGGAATACTATGGCGAAGAGGCCAAGCCTAACCGCTCACACTTTTCCTGGATTGCGCTAGTAAGAGGGCGGCGGCACGAACAGGCAGATGGTCTTGCCGGCGTCGAGCCCGGCCTGATGCGCGCACCAGTGATACTCGCCGTCGGGCGAATTCTTGATCCGCTTGTCGCTATAGGCCACCACCTCGCCCGTGCCTTTTATGACATAGCCTTCGGGCCGCTCGCTGATCGATGACTGCGGCACTTCCTTGCAATCGAAGTTGGCACAGCAGGCAAAGGGGTATTTCCAGCCTTGCGGCATGGCGGCCGTCGGTTGGGCGTCGTGCGCGATGGCCGGCGGCGCCAGCACCGAGATGGCCCCAACAGCGAAGAGGGAGAACAAAAGTCGGCCAGCCGGTCGAACGGCTTGGGCCGATCTTGATGTGGCAGCAGACATCGAGCGTTCCTTTCGAGCATCAAGCGTTTTCGCTTGCCCGTTCCCGGAACGTGTCTTCCCAGTGGCCGGATCGTCGGTCGCAGATATGCCGCAGCCGGCCATAAATGCTTTTAAGCCCAGCACGAAAACTGGGCTGATTCCTCGACTGACGCAAGCAACCGCTTGCAACGGCGATGCGGCGTTTTGCACCAGCCTCTGCCATCCCGAACCGTGCGCCGGCCTGGCTAACGACCGGTTAGCCGCACGGTGCCGGTGCCCGACAACGGGAAACGGCTCAAGCTGGTTCCGGACGTTCAGCCGGGAACATGCCCATCATACTGCGGCAAGTCGTCGGCGATTGTGAACCATTTCGCCTTGGAGCCGACAAAGATGTGCGCGGTCGGCCGTATGCTCGGATCATCGACCAAGGTTCCCATCGCGACGTGGACATAGGCACCGTCGCGGACCAGCGAATAGAGCAGCGAGCCGCATCGGCCGCAATGCGCGTCATGGCCGCTCTTATCGCCGAAAATCAGCAGCCTGTCATCGCCCGCGGTGAGACGGAACTTGCCGCGCTCGATGCCGGCGAAGGGCTTGAACGCGGAACCCGTCGTGCGCCGGCAATTGGAGCAGTGGCAGTTCGCGGCATAGGCGAATTCGTCCGCCACTTCATAGTGAACGGCGCCGCAGAAGCATTTCCCGGTAAGATTGCGTGTCACCGGCTCCTCCATGCGGCGCCAGGACCCTAATCCAGGTCCGCCACCGCTTCGCCCGCGCCGCCCTCGATGCGATGCGACAGCGAGGCTTCCATGAACTCGTCGAGGTCGCCGTCGAGCACGCTCGACGGCGAGGTGCTTTCAACGCCGGTGCGCAGATCCTTCACGAGCTGATAGGGCTGCAGCACGTAGGAGCGGATCTGGTGGCCCCAGCCGATGTCGCTCTTCGACGCCTCCGTGGCGTTGGCGACCGCCTCGCGCTTCTTCAGCTCTTCCTCGTAGAGACGCGAGCGCAGCATTTCCCAGGCCTTGGCGCGGTTCTTGTGCTGCGAGCGCTCGGCCTGACAGGCAACCGCTATGCCGGTCGCGAGATGGGTGATGCGGACCGCCGAGTCGGTGGTGTTGACGTGCTGGCCGCCCGAGCCCGAGGAACGATAGGTGTCGATGCGCACGTCGGATTCGGAAACATTGATCTCGATCGAGTCGTCGATAACGGGATAGACCCAGACACTGGCGAAGGAGGTGTGGCGCCGCGCATTGCTGTCGTAAGGCGAGATGCGCACCAGGCGGTGGACGCCGGATTCGGTCTTCAGCCAGCCATAAGCGTTGTGGCCCTTGATCAGCACGGTTGCGGATTTGATGCCCGCCTCTTCGCCGTCATGGACTTCCAGCACCTCGACCTTGAAGCGGCGGCGCTCGGCCCAGCGCGTGTACATGCGCAACAGCATCGAAGCCCAGTCCTGGCTTTCGGTACCGCCCGCGCCGGCATGGATTTCGAGATAGGTGTCGTTGGCGTCGGCTTCGCCGGAGAGCAGCGTCTCGACCTGACGGGCTTTCGCCTCGCCCTGCATCGAGCGCAGCGCAGCCTCCGCTTCGGCGATGATGCCGTCGTCGCCCTCTTCCTCGCCGAGCTCGATCAGGCCGATATTGTCTTCCAATGCCTGGGTCAGCCCCTTGACGGCGGCGATACCGTCCTCGAGCTCCTGGCGCTCCCGCATCAGCTTCTGCGCTTCGATCGGATCATTCCAGAGGCTGGAATCCTCGGCGCGCGAGTTCAGGTATTCAAGCCTCTTTACAGCCTGATCCCAGTCAAAGATGCCTCCTCAGCAGGGTTATCGCCTGCCTGATCTCGTCGACAATGTTTTGCGTTTCCGCGCGCATGGCTTTTCGTTCGGTCCTGTTTTCTTCGGTCTTTTCGGAATAGGCGCGATACATAGGCACGGCATCGCCGCCTGTAAAGCGAAATGGGCCGGCGGTCCCGCCAGCCCATTCGAGCGCTATCGAGACGTCAGTAGAGCCCGCCGCCGCCGTCCTGGATGGCCTGGTTGGCTTGTGGCGACAGCGCGCCACCCGAACCGTTGGAGCCATCCGCGCCCATGCCGATCACCCAGTAGCTGTCGGCCGGGCCGGTGCCCGGCTTGAACGCCTCGACGATGGTGTTGGGATCGCCTTCGGCGGCACGCATGCCGGTCTTGCGGTTGATGGCGATGAGCTTCATGCCGTCCGGAACCTGGAAGTCGGTGTTCGGCTTGCCGTCGAGCGCCACGCGCATGAAGTCCTTGAAGATCGGCGCGGCGAGACCGCCGCCCGTGGCACCCTTGCCGAGGCCGCGCGGCGTGTCGTAGCCCATGTAGAGACCGACGACGAGGTTTGGCGTGAAGCCGATGAACCAGGCGTCCTTTTCGTCGTTGGTAGTGCCGGTCTTGCCGGCGATGTGGCGGCCGAGCTCGCCGATGGTGGCGCCGGTGCCGCGCTGCACCACGCCTTCCATCATCGAGGTGATCTGGTAGGCCGTCATCGGGTCGAGCACCTGCTCGGAATTGTCGACCAGTTCCGGCTCGGGCTGGTTCTTCCATTCGGTGGCGTTGCAGCCCTCGCAGCCGCGCTCGTCCTGCTTGAACACCGTCTTGCCGTAGCGGTCCTGGATGCGGTCGATGAGCGAAGGTTTGATCGATTTGCCGCCATTGGCCATGATTGAATAGGCCGACACCATGCGCATGACGGTCGTCTCGCCGGAGCCCAGCGCCATCGGCAGATAGGGCGCCAGGTGATCGTAGACGCCGAAGCGCTCGGCATATTCCACGACCAGCTTCATGCCCATATCGTTGGCAAGCCGCACTGTCATCAGGTTGCGAGACTTCTCGATGCCGGAGCGCAAGGTGGCCGGGCCAGCGACCGTGCCGTCATAGTTCTTCGGCGTCCAAGTGGTGTTGCCGCTCTGGATGGTGATCGGGCCGTCCATGATCACCGAGGCCGGCGTATAGCCATTGTCGAGCGCGGCCGAATAGACGATCGGCTTGAACGAGGAGCCGGGCTGGCGCATCGCCTGGGTCGCGCGGTTGAACTCGGACTGCGCATAGGAGAAGCCGCCGACCATGGCGAGCACGCGGCCGGTATGCGGATCCATGGCGACGAGACCACCTTCGACCTCGGGCACCTGGCGCAGCATATAGGTGTTGTCGGAGCCATCGTTCTTCTGCACGAAGACGACGTCGCCGGGCTCCAGTACTTCCGCAGGCGACTTCGCCCTGACGGACTTGCCGTTGACGAAATGGCGCATGGCGAAGCCCATGTCGTCCTTGCTGACGGTGCCCTGGACGCGATCCTTGACGAGATCGCCGGAGACTTGGCGCGCCGGCTGAAGGCCGATGGTCAGGCCGGCATCCGAACTGTCGAGCACCACGGCCAGCGTCCATTCCGGTACGTCCTCGAGACCTTTCACATTGCCGAGCGGAACGCCCCAGTCGCCGGAAATGTCGATATGTGTGACCGGACCGCGGTAGCCGCGCAGCATGTCGTATTTGAGCAGGCCATTCTGCAGCGACTTGCGGGCGATGAGCTGGATGTTCGGATCGAGCGTGGTGCGCACCGACAGGCCACCCTCGTAGAGCGCGTTCTCGCCGTAGCGGGCAATTATCTGGCGGCGGACTTCCTCGGTGAAATACTCGCCGGCAAACAGATAGGATCCGTTGCGGCGCGGCGTCACGCCGAGCGGCTCGGCCTTGGCCTTGGCGCCCTCCTCGCGGGTGACGTAGCCATTCTCGACCATCTGGTCGATGACCCAGTTGCGGCGCTCGATCGCCCGGTCAGCATGCTTGAAAGGATGATAATTGTTCGGGCCCTTGGGCAGCGAGGCGAGATAGGCGGCTTCCGCGACCGTCAGTTCGTTGACCGACTTGTCGAAATAGGTGAGCGCCGCACCCGCGACGCCATAAGCGCCGAAGCCGAAGAAGATTTCGTTGAGATAGAGTTCGAGGATGCGGTCCTTGGAATAGGCCTGCTCGATGCGGAAGGCCAGGATCATCTCCTTGATCTTGCGCTCGTAGGTCTGGTCCGAGGTGAGCAGGAAGTTCTTCGCCACCTGCTGGGTAATGGTCGAAGCGCCGACCTGGCGCCGGCCCGAGCCCAGATTCTGCAGGTTGACGATGATGGCGCGGCCAAGGCCGGTGATGTCGATGCCGGGGTGGTTGTAGAAATTCTTGTCCTCGGCCGACATGAAGGCGGCCTTGACGCGGTCCGGGATGGCTTGGATCGGCAGATAGAGGCGCCGCTCGCGCGCATATTCCGCCATCAGCGAGCCGTCGGAGGCGTGAATGCGCGTCGTCACCGGCGGCTCGTATTTGGCCAGAACCTCGTAGTCGGGCAGGTCCTTCGCGACATGGCTGATATAGATGGCAAGGCCGGCCGCCACCAGCAACGCCAGCGTCGTGCCGATGCCAAAGAAATAGCCGATGAGACGAATCATACCCGCTCCAGTCCGAGGTTCGGGATTTTCCTAAACGAAGCCGACAGTCGCGCAAGCTTCCCGGGGCGGTCCCAATCCGCAATCAAAGACCCATGTCGCCACCATGTGGACAAAATACGGCAGCGCGAAATTTGAGGTCTCGGTTATTGAATAATAACGCCGGGTGTTGTCGTCATGCAACGGCTGCTTGTGGTTGTAGACGCCCGGTGGTTGTGAGCGGGCACAGCCGGTCAACCGCCCGTCGCCGTTCCGGTCTTGGCCGCGGCAAACAGGGCGACCGCGTTGGTTATGCTTTGCGCCGCCTTGCCGCGCCAGTCGGCGTTGAGCAGCTGTGCCTCGTCCTTGCTGTTGGAGAGGTAGCCAAGCTCGACCAGAACGGACGGCACGTCCGGAGCCTTGAGCACCCTGAAGCCGGCCGAGCGTTGCGGATTGTTGATGAGGCCGACACTGGTCGACAATTGGCCTACCAGCGTATGGGCGAAGCTCATCGAGAAGCCATGCGTTTCCCGGCGGATCAGGTCGATCAGGATGTCGGTGACTTCCTTGTTGTCGTCCTCGATCTTCATCCCCGCAAACTGATCGGAGAGGTTCTCGCGATCGGCGAGCGCCTGGGCCTCGGGATCTGAGGCTTTGTCCGAGAGCGTGTAGACCGTGGCGCCGCGAAGACCTTTGACGGCGATCGTATCGGCATGGATCGAGATCAAGAGATCCGCCTCGTGCTGGCGCGCGATCCGCACGCGCTCGTCAAGCGCCAGATACACGTCGTCGTCGCGTGTCATGAAGACATCGTATTTGCCGACCGTAGCCAGCTTGTCGCGCAATTCCTTGGCAAAAGCGAGCGTGACGTCCTTCTCGACCGTGCCGGCCGAGCTTTCGGCGCCGCCATCGACGCCGCCATGGCCGGGGTCTATCACCACCGTGAAGCGATGGCCGGGCGCCGAGACCGGCCCGGTGCCGACCCGCTCGCCTTTTTCGGTGGAGACCGTCGAACCGGTGGTCAGCGACTGGTTGGCGAGCGCCTCGTCGAACTCTCGTTCGGAGGCGGCCGACATATCGATGGCGATGCGGTAGCCGCTGCCGTCGTCATTCTTGAGCACATCGAGCTTGTCGACGACGAAAGGACCCTTGCCGGTCAGGATCAGTCGCGAACCATGTCCCTGGTCGCCGTAGCGGACGGCCCGCACAAGGCCGCGCGGCTTCACATCCTTGGCGTCGAGAGCGAATCGCGTGCGCGGCAGGTCGACGACCAGGCGATCGGGGCCTCGCAACAAGAACCATTTGATGTCCGGCTCGCGGTCGAAATTAACGACGATGCGCATCTTGGTGGCGTCGCCGGCCATCTTGTAGCCGGTAGCGCCAAGCGGGGCGTCGGCGCGCGCGGCGGCCGCGAAACAAAGCAGCAGCGCCAGCAGCGAGGCGGCCCAGACCATGCGCGTGAAATGCGCCGCGGCCCCGCCCCTCTTGTCCGCGCTGCCCGCCAGTCCCATCTCTTGTCCGTCGCTCCCGGTTTGACGCATGCGCCCGATCTTCTCACAGAGTGCCCGTCAGGCCGCCAATTCGATTAACGATTGGTATTCAGAGAAGGTTAACCAAGCCTTTCATGCGGTGATGCCCAAGGCCACCTTCCCTAACGGAAGCGCTTTTTGCCGGCATCGGAAATCGGGGTTGCCTTCCATCCCGCCAAATCATAAAAGCGACGTTGGATCACTGCAATCCTGGAACCGCTCGCCTCAGCAGTTTCCTGCCAAAGGTCGGATGCAAAGGCGGCTCCGTTATCCTTCCAGGCTCAGGTGGTCGCGACGATTTTCGCAGGCGTGCTCCCGTGGCGGGGGAATCGCTTGCGTGAGGAAAACGGCCGGGTTGCCCCGCGCCGGCTCTTCGTGAGCAAACAAGCTGGTCCGGCTCAGCCCGGGCTTTGGTTCAAAAGGTTCTGCTGGGTGCCGATGGCTTCAAGCGCAATCATGGAAAGGTCCGCATCAAACCGCGCCATAATGGCTGCGGGCGGCACCGCCATTGCGCTCAAGCGGCGGCTGGCGGACATTCAATTATCCGGCATGCACACAGATACAGGCGCACAGCGGCGGGCATTGCCACGCCAGCTGCGGCCGTCGGCTGCCGGCAGGAAACAAGATAATGCCCAACAAGATGCTGATAGACGCCTCCCACCCGGAGGAAACACGCGTTGTCGTCGTTCGCGGTAACCGCATCGAAGAATTCGACTTTGAATCCCAGGACAAGAAGCAGCTCAAAGGAAACATCTATCTCGCCCGCGTAACCCGCGTCGAACCTTCCCTCCAGGCAGCCTTTGTCGAGTATGGCGGCAACCGTCACGGTTTCCTCGCCTTCAGTGAAATCCATCCCGACTATTATCAGATCCCGGTAGCCGACCGTCAGGCTCTGCTGCGCGCCGAAGCGCAGGAGGCCGAGGACGACGACGAGGAAGCGGAGAACGGCGAAGAGCAGCAGGCGCGCGATCGCGGCGGCCGGCGCAACCGTCGGCGCGGCGGCAAGAACCGCGACCGCGGCGAGCACAGACACGCTTCCTCGGAAAACGAGGAAAGCCCGGCTGAGCCCGCAGCCCTCGAACAACCCGCCGCCGAGCCCGCCGGGAGTGAGGAAGCTGGCGGCGCGACCGTCGATGCCTCGCCAGAAGATGCCTCGATCGTCGCCGAAGCCGTCGAAGTCGAAACCGACCAGGAAACGGCTGAAGAGCCTGCCGCCGAGATTGGCGGCGACCAGGCAGCGGACGACGAGGACGGCAAGCCGTCCGAAGGTGGCGCCACCTCGATTGCCGCGAGCGTGGAAGCCGACGTGATTTCCGAGGCGGTCCCGCAGGCGGATCTGCCCGAGCAGAGCGGCGAAGCCGCCAGCGACAACGATCGCGGCATGCTGGAGGATGTCTCGGCCTCGCATTCGGACGAGCACGAGGTCGAGTCGGTCGGCGCCGAGGACGCGCTCGAGGAAATCCGCAATCGCCGCAAGCCGGTGCGCCGCCAGTACAAGATCCAGGAAGTCATCAAGCGCCGCCAGATCCTTCTGGTGCAGGTGGTCAAGGAAGAGCGCGGCAACAAGGGCGCCGCGCTCACCACCTATCTTTCACTTGCCGGCCGCTATTCGGTGCTGATGCCGAATACCGCGCGCGGCGGCGGCATCTCGCGCAAGATCACCAACGCCCAGGACCGCAAGCGGCTGAAGGAGGTCGTGAGCGACCTCGACGTGCCGCAGGGCATGGGTGTCATCCTGCGCACCGCCGGTGAAAGCCGCACCAAGGCCGAGATCAAGCGCGACTATGAATATCTGATGCGGCTTTGGGAGAACGTCCGCAGCCTCACGCTGCAATCCACGGCCCCTGCCCTCGTCTACGAGGAAGGCAGCCTGATCAAGCGCTCGGTGCGCGACCTCTATAACAAGGATATCGACGAGATCCTGGTCTCCGGCGAGGACGGTTACCGCGAGGCCAAGGACTTCATGCGCATGCTGATGCCGAGCCACGCCAAGGTGGTTCAGCCCTACCGCGACACCACGCCGATCTTCGTGCGCAACGGCATCGAGGCGCAGCTCGACCGCATGCTGCAGCCGCAGGTGACGCTGAAGAGCGGCGGCTACATCATCATCAACCAGACCGAGGCGCTGGTCTCGATCGACGTCAACTCCGGCCGCTCCACCAAGGAGCATTCGATCGAGGAAACCGCGCTCCACACCAATCTGGAGGCGGCCGAGGAGGTCGCGCGCCAGTTGAGACTGCGCGACCTTGCCGGTCTCATCGTCATCGACTTCATCGACATGGAGGAGAATCGCAACAACCGCGCTGTCGAGAAGCGGCTGAAGGATCACCTCAAGAACGACCGCGCCCGCATCCAGGTCGGCCGCATCTCGCATTTCGGCTTGATGGAAATGTCGCGCCAGCGCATCCGTGCCAGCGTGCTGGAATCGACGATGAAGCCCTGCCCGCATTGCGGCGGCACCGGCCATGTGCGCTCCGATTCTTCCGTGGCGCTGATGGTGGTGCGAGCGATCGAGGAATTCCTGCTCAAGGATTCGCGCAGCCACATCATCGTGCGCACGCCGGCCGCGACGGCGCTTTATGTGCTGAACCACAAACGCGCCAACCTGGTTGAGCTGGAGGCCCGCTTCGGCCTGACGATCACGATCGAGGCCGATGAAACGCTCGGCACCCAGCATTACGCGATCTTCCGCGGCGCCATCGCCGAGAAGCCGGAAGGTTTCGTCGAGGTGCGCAGCCTGCCGGCCTATGTCGAGCCGGAAGAGCCAGAGGACGAGATCGTCATCGAGGAAGAAGAAGAGGTCGCGGTGCAGGCCGAACAGCCGCGCCCGCAGCAGCAGGGCCAGCACCAACAGCGGTCCGAGGACGGTGAAGGCCGTGATCGCAAGCGTCGCAAGCGCCGGCGGCGGCGTGGCGGCAGGGACCGCGACCGCGAGCAAAATGGGGATGTCACGGCTGCGCCAGCGGAAGCTGGCGAAACCAGCGACCATGCCGAGGATGCACCGGAAGAAGCAGCCCAGGAGGCGACCGCCAGCGGCGAAGCCGTGGCGGTGACCGCCGAGGACGGCGCCGGCAAGAAGCGCCGGCGCGGCAAGCGCGGCGGCAAGCGCAATCGCCGCGAGGACGAGACTTCAGAGGCCGTCGCCGGCGACGTCGAGGACGAAGCGGCGGAAGACGAGGACGCCGCAGGCGAGCCGGCAGTAGCAGCCGCGCCCGAGCAGCCTGCTGCTCCCGCGGCCGCCAATGACGATGCCGAGGCGGTCGAAAAGCCAAAGAAGCCCCGCCGTTCGCGCGCCAAGAAAGCCGCCGAGGAAGCCGTGGCCGAGACGGTGTCCGAACCCGTGGCGGAAGCCCAGGTCGCGCCCGTGGCGGTCGAGCCGGAGCCGGCACATGCCGCTCCTGAGCCGGCACCTGCCGCTCCCGCGGCGACCGAGGCGGAACCTGCCGCCAACGCGCATCCAACGCGGCGCAAGCCGCAGTCGATCGATGCGCCGGTTGTTCCCGTCGTATCCTCGAACGTGTCCGACGAGGCCAAGGCCGAGGACAAGCCGAAGCGCGCCGGCTGGTGGCAGCGCAAGGGTTTTTTCTAAACCTTTCAGTTCGTTAGACTGTTCTTCTGAGAGAATCCCGCGCCGCACCTGGCGCGGGATTTTTCATTTCCGCGAAGGGGCATTGTTTTAAGGCGCGAAAATCGACCAGTTCATCATCCGGGCGAGCTTCTCCAGAGCGATGGAGCCGAGCTTGGAGTTGCCGTTCTCGTTGAGACCGGGCGACCAAACCGCCAGCGAAGCCACGCCGGGCACGATGCCGAGAATGCCGCCGCCTACGCCGCTTTTGCCGGGAATGCCGACGTGGAAGGCGAAATCGCCGGAACCGTCATAATGGCCGCAGGTAAGCATCAGCGCGCCGATGCGGCGCGCCCGCTCGGCCGACACGACCGAGTGCCCGGTCGCCGGGTTTCGGCCGCCATTGGCCAGAAATCGTCCCGCCATGGCGAGCTGACGGCAGCTCATGGCGATGGCGCAATGGTGGAAATAGACACCCAGCGCCAGTTCCGGCTCATGATGGAGATTGCCAAAGGATTTCATGTAGTTGGCCAGAGCGAAGTTGCGGTAGCCGGTGGCCCGCTCGGATGCCGCCACTTCGCGGTCGATGATGATCGTCTCGTCATCGGCGAGGAATTGGATAAAGCGCAGGATCTCGCCGATCGCCTCGCGCGGCTGATGGCCCGCGAGCAGCACGTCCGAGACAACGATGGCGCCGGCATTGATGAACGGATTGCGTGGAATGCCATTCTCATGCTCGAGCTGGACGATCGAGTTGAACGGATTGCCGGACGGCTCGCGGCCGACGCGCTGCCAGAGCGCATCGCCGATCTTGCCCAGCGCCAGCGTGAGGGTGAAGACCTTCGAAACGCTCTGGATCGAAAAGGGCTGATCGGCATCGCCGGCAAGGATGACGCGGCCATCATTGGTCACGGCGGCGATGCCGAATCTCTTCGGATCGACCTTGCCGAGCTGCGGGATGTAGGTCGCCACCTTGCCGCGATCGGTGCGCTCAGCCATTTCGGCGGCGACTTCCGCCAATGCTTGCTCGAGGTCCGGCATGGCTTCTATTTCAGCCAGCGTTCGATACGGGCCAGCGCCTCGACCATGTCTTCATGGCTGCCGGCATAGGAAAAGCGCATGGTGCGATGCCCTTGCAACGGGTCGAAATCGCGGCCAGGTGTGGCCGCGACATGCGCCTCGGCCAGCATCTTGCGGGCGAAGGCCATGCTGTCATTGGTGTGGCGGGTGACATCGCAGAAGGCGTAGAAGGCGCCGTCCATGGGCGCGGCCAGCGCGAAACCAACCTCCGGCAGGCGCTTCATCAGAAGGTCGCGATTCCAGGCATAGCGCGCCTTCACCTTTTCCAGCTCCTCCGTGGCTTTGAAGGCCTCGGTCGCGGCGATCTGCGACAATTCCGGCGGCGAGATATAGAGGCTTTGGGCGATGCGCTCGACCGGCCGCACCAGTTCCTCAGGCAGCACCATCCAGCCGATGCGCCAGCCGGTCATGCAATAGTATTTCGAGAAGGAGTTGATGACGATCACGCCGGCGCCGTGCGCCAGCGCGGTGACATCGGGCGCCGCATAGGCCAGCCGGTGGTAGATTTCGTCGGAGATGACGGCGATATCGAGTTCCTCGGCCGTCTTTACCAGGGCCGCAAGTTCGTCGGCGGGGATCACCGCGCCGGTCGGATTGGCGGGACTGGCGAACAGCACGCCCTTCAGCGGCTTATCGCGATGCGCGCCCTTCAGGTGATCGGCATGCAGATAGGCGTCCGCGCCGAGCTCGATCTCGACGATCTCGATGCCGAGCGCCGCCATGATGTTGCGGTAGGCCGGATAGCCGGGCGCGGCGATGGCGACGCGATCGCCCGGATCGAACATGGCCAGGAAAGCGAGGTTGAAGGCGGCCGACGAGCCGGTCGTGACGGCAATACGGGACGGCGCGACGTCAATCCCGTAATGCTCGCCATAGTGCTCGGCGATCGCCTTGCGCAGCTCGGCTAGGCCCAAGGCATCGGTGTAGCCAATGCGGCCGTGCCTGAGGGCCGCGGCCGCTGCCGCGCGGACTCCGGCCGGCGCGGGATCCGATGGCTGGCCGACGGCCATCGACACCACGGGCACGCCGGTGGCCTTCAGCCGGTTGGCTTCGGCCAGGATGTCCATGGCGTGGAAGGGCTCGACCTCCCCCCGGCGCGAAAGCGAAACGACCATTTGACCTCTTCCAACTGCCCTATTTCGGTGAATTCCGCACGCAAGCAGCGCAGACTTGCCTTGAACTGCCCTGGTTAAAGGGGCAGCGCCGCACAAATGCCCGATTGATGTGGGGATCACAAGGGCGCAGGAAGTTGCCGGCGCCGACTTTTCATCTTTCGCCCGCTCGTCTACCAGTGGACCTATGTTGAGCCGACTCCGACCATCGATTGGCAGATCGACCTCCCTCAGCCGAACCGCGCGCGGCTTTGCGACGCTTATGCTTGCCGCCGCCGTTGCCATATCGAGCTCGGTCAGTGCCTTCGCGCAAGGCGTGCCAGTGGTGCGCGACGCCGAGATCGAGGCGCTGGTGCGCGACTACGCCCGGCCGATCTTCAAGGCCGCGGGGCTTGCCAATGACGGCATCGACATTGTTCTGGTCAATGATCCGAGTTTCAACGCTTTCGTCACCGGGCGGCGCCTGTTCATCAATACCGGTGCGCTGGTGACCGCCGAAACGCCGAACGAGATCATCGGCGTCATCGCGCACGAGGCCGGCCATATCGCGGGCGGACATCAGCAGAAATTGCGCGATCAGCTCGACCGCGCCAAGACAATGGCCATCATCGCCACGCTGCTCGGCGCCGGCGCCATAGTTGCCGGCGCCACCACCAGCAGCAAGGGCCTGGCGGGCGCCGGCATGGGCGTCGCCGCCGGGGGCGGCGAGATGGCGCAGCGGTCGATCCTCGCCTATCAGCGCACCGAAGAGATCACCGCCGACCGTTCGGCGATCACCTATCTCAACGCCACCGGCCAGTCCGGCATGGGCATGCTCAAGACCTTCGGCCGCTTCCAGAGCGCGCTGTCGCTCGCCGGCACCCAGGTGGACCCCTACCGGATCAGCCATCCGATGCCGCAGGAGCGCATCGCCAACCTTGAAGTGCTGGTCAAGCAGAGCCCCTTCGTCAACGTTGTCGACCCGCCGGCGCTGCAGCAGCGGCACGACATGATGCGCATCAAGATCGCCGCTTACATGCAGGGCCAGGCGGCCGTCGCGCGGCTGATGCGCAAGAACCCGACCAGCCTTGCCTCGCGCTACGGCGATGCGCAGCAGACCTATCTCTACGGCAATCCGGGCGCCGCGCTGATCAAGACGGCGGCGCTGATCAAGGAGCAGCCGAAGAACCCGTATTTCCATGAGCTGCGCGGCGATATCCTGATGAAGGCCAACAAGCCGAAGGACGCGGCGGACGCCTATGCCAAGGCGGTGAGCCTCGATCCCGCGCACTCCGGACTGCTGCTGGTCTCGCTCGGCCAGGCGCTGATGGCGGTGGGCACGCCCGATTCGCTGAAACAGGCCGTGGTCCAGCTCAATAACGGCGTCGGGCGGGACAAGGAGAATGCCGAGGCCTATCGCTTCCTGGCGCAGGCCTATGGAGAACAGGGCGACATTCCGGCCGCCGATCTCGCCACCGCAGAGGGCCATTACTATGCGGGCGACTACAAGAATGCGAAGATCTTCGCCATGCGCGCTCAACAGAAATTGAAGCGCGGCGAACCCCGCTGGGTGCGCGCTCAGGATATTATAAACTATACACCGTCTAATAAACTCAAATGAACCTCCCGGACGTCGGCGACGACGAAGGCGGACCGGAACAGGCAAAGGGACGACGATCATGAACAAGGCAATCCTGCTTGGCAGTGCCGGCGGTCTGGCGGTGGCGCTCGGCATGCTGGCCTTCGGTTTCGTGGCAGGAAATCCACAGGCCGCGAAGGCCGACACCGTGCAGGTGGCCCAGGTGACGTCCTCCACCGACACCAAGGCGGCCGCCGATACCAAGATCGACCGCAAGGAAGTCGAGGGCATCATCCGCGATTATCTCTTGAAGAACCCGGAAGTGCTGCTCGAGGTGCAGGACGCGCTCGAAGCCAAGCAGAAGGAAGAGCAGCGGCTTGCCGCGCTCGGCGTCATCAAGAATTCCAAGGACGAGATCTTCAACTCGACCTTCGACGGCGTCGTCGGCAACCCGACGGGCAAGGTCACGATCGTCGAGTTCTACGACTACAATTGTGGTTTCTGCAAACGCGCCATCGAGGACATGAAGGCACTGACCAAGGCCGACCCTGACCTGCGCTTCGTGCTCAAGGAGTTCCCGATCCTCAGCCCGGATTCGCAGAAGGCCAGCGTCGTCTCGATGGCGTTCCACTTGATGCATCCGGAGAAATACGGCGAATTCCACACCGCGCTGCTCGGCGGCCAGGGCCGCGCCACCGAAGCAACCGCCATTAAAGTGGCGCTTTCGCTCGGCGCCGACGAGGCGACGCTGCGCGAAAAGATGAAGGATCCGAGCATCGCGGAGACGCTTTCGCGTACCTACGATCTTGCGACGAAACTGTCGATTACGGGCACGCCGTCCTATGTGGTCGGCAACGAGGTGATCTTCGGAGCGCTCGGCCAGCAGGTTCTGGCGGAAAAGATTGAAGAAGCCAAGAGCGCGCTCTAAGCGCTTGCGGATGCAAAAGCCGGCCGCTGTGGACAGCGCAAGAACGCACTTGCGCTCTTTTCGCGGGCGGCTATGCCCATTATAGAGGCCCAGTGCGCCGGCTCGTAGCCGGCGTGAAACAAGGTCGGCATATTGAAAACGATTTTCGTCCTCAACGGTCCCAATCTCAATGCGCTCGGCAAACGCGAGCCGGGAATTTATGGCGGCAAGACGCTTGCGGCCATCGCCGAGGACTGCAAGGCGGCGGGCGCCGCGCTCGGGTTCGAGATCGATTTTCGCCAGTCCAATCATGAGGGCGATCTGGTCGACTGGATTCAGGAAGCAGGCGAGAAGGCTGCAGGGATCGTCATCAATCCCGGCGCCTACAGCCACACCTCGATCGCCATCCACGACGCCATCCGCTCAGTCGCGCCGCTGCCCGTCGCGGAAGTCCATCTTTCCAACATCCACGCGCGGGAGCCCTTCCGCCACGTCTCCATGGTCGCGCCGGTCGCCGTCGGCATGATCTGCGGGTTCGGGCCGCTCGGCTACACGCTCGCGCTGCAGGCACTGGCGGCACGCCTGTGACCGGCCCCCAAACAGAAGGCTCGAAAATGTCCATAAAAAAGACCGGTGTTGACCAGCAGCTGATCCGCGATCTGGCAGGCATCCTGAACGACACCAATCTGACCGAGATCGAGGTCGAACTCGGCGATCTGAAAGTGCGCGTGTCGCGCCAGTCGCAGGCTGTCCACGCGGTCGCCGCGCCCCTGCCCGCGATCGCCGCTCCCGTCGCCGCTGCGGCTCAGCCGGCCGCGGTCGCCTCCGTGGCGCCCGCCGATCCGTCCAAGAACGCCGTGCCTTCGCCGATGGTGGGCACCGCCTATCTGGCGCCCTCGCCCGACGCCAAGCCGTTCGTCGAGATCGGCCAGAAAGTGAAGGAAGGCCAGACGCTACTCATCATCGAAGCGATGAAGACGATGAACCAGATTCCTTCGCCGCGCGCCGGCACGGTGACGGCGATCCTCATCGAGGATGCCCAGCCGGTCGAGTACGGAATGCCGCTGGTAGTCCTCGAGTAGGAACAGCCAAGAGATGTTCCAGAAGATCCTCATCGCCAATCGCGGCGAAATCGCGCTCCGGGTGCTGCGCGCCTGCAAGGAGCTCGGCATCCAGACGGTGGTGGTCCACTCGACCGCGGATTCCGACGCCATGCATGTGCGGCTCGCTGACGAGAGTGTCTGCATCGGCCCGCCGCCGTCGCGGGAAAGCTATCTCAACATCCATCAGATCGTCGCCGCCTGCGAGATCACCGGCGCCGATGCCGTGCATCCGGGCTACGGCTTCCTTTCCGAAAACGCCAAGTTCGCCGATATCCTCGCCGCGCACAACATCACCTTCATCGGCCCCTCCGGCGATCATATCCGCATCATGGGCGACAAGATCGAGGCCAAGCGCACGGCAAAGCGTCTCGGCATTCCCGTCGTGCCCGGCTCCGATGGCGCGATCAGCGACGACAAGGAAGCCAAGCGCGTCGCCGCCGAAATCGGCTATCCGGTGATCATCAAGGCCTCGGCCGGCGGTGGTGGCCGCGGCATGAAGGTGGCGCACACCGAAGCCGACCTCGAAGTCGCGCTGCAGACGGCAAAGTCGGAAGCGGGCGCGGCCTTCGGCGACGACGCCGTCTATATCGAGAAATATCTGGAGAAGCCGCGCCATATCGAGGTGCAGGTGTTCGGCGACGGCGCCGGCCGAGGCGTGCATTTCGGCGAACGCGACTGCTCGCTGCAGCGTCGTCACCAGAAAGTCTGGGAGGAAGCCAACTCCCCCGCGCTCAACACCGAAGAGCGCTCGCGCATCGGCGGCATCTGCGCCAAGGCCATCGCGGATCTCGGCTATTCCGGAGCCGGCACGATCGAGTTCCTTTATGAGAATGGCGAGTTCTATTTCATCGAGATGAACACCCGCCTGCAGGTCGAGCATCCGGTCACGGAAGCGATCACCGGCATCGACCTCGTGCATGAGCAGATCCGTGTCGCTTCCGGCGCCGGGCTGTCGGTCAGGCAGGAAGACATCAAGTTCAACGGCCATGCCATCGAGTGCCGCATCAACGCGGAGGACCCGCGCACCTTCACGCCATCGCCCGGCACGATCACGCATTTCCATACGCCAGGCGGCCTTGGCATCCGCGTCGATTCCGGTGTCTATTCCGGCTATAAAATCCCGCCCTACTATGACAGCCTGATCGGCAAGCTGATCGTGCATGGCCGCAACCGCGTCGAGTGCATGATGCGGCTGCGCCGCGCGCTCGACGAATTCGTCGTCGACGGCATCAAGACAACGCTGCCGCTGTTCCGCGACCTTGTCGGCAATCCGGACATCGCCAATGGCGACTACGATATCCACTGGCTGGAAAAATACCTGGCCAAGGATGAATAGCACGGGGATGCGATGACCCGCCCCTACGCGCCAGGCTATCGCATCCCGACCGACCTGCTGCTCAGGGCTTATGCCTCGGGCGTCTTCCCGATGGCCGAGAGCGCCAACGACCCGGAAGTGTTCTGGGTGCGGCCGGAAACGCGCGGCATCATTCCGCTGGACGGCTTCCATACACCGCGCAGCCTCAAGAAGACGATCCGCAAGCATCCGTTCGAGATCCGCTACGATTTCGATTTCGAGGCGACGATCGACGGCTGCGCCGAGAAGCGCGAAGAGCGCCGCTCGACCTGGATCAACGTGCCGATCCGCGAAGCCTATGTGGAACTCTATCGGCTTGGCCATTGCCATTCGGTCGAAGCCTGGCGCGAAGACCGTTTGGTCGGCGGCCTTTACGGCGTCTCGCTCGGGCGTGTGTTCTTCGGCGAGAGCATGTTCGCCAGGGAGACCGATGCCTCGAAGACCTGCCTCTATTATCTCGTCGAGCGGTTGAAGGCGCGCGGCTTCGCGCTGCTCGACACGCAGTTCACCACCGAGCATCTGAAGCGCTTCGGCGCCGTCGACGTGCCGCGCGGCCAGTATGAGAAGCTGCTGGCCGAGGCGCTGAAGGGCGAGGCCGTCTTCTATCCTTGAGGTCAGCCCTGCGCCGCATCCAACGGCGTCTGGGCATGGAACATCATCTTCCAGCCGTCGGCGCGGTGAACATAACCGCTGCTGACCAGCGCGGCATAGGATTCGCCGTTCTCGCGCGTCGCGCGCGCTTCGTAAGTCAGCATGACGATATCGCTGCCCGGCTCGACCATGCCCTTCAGCTTGATGTCGAGGTCGCGCCAACGGTTGGGTTTGCTGGCAGTCCCTGCCAGTTCGGAGTTGGTCATCGCCTTGGCCAATTGCGGGAACGCCACCAGGCATTCCACATCGGCATTGGCTTCATAATAGGCGGAATCGCCGGTCCAGAAGCCCCTCTCGATGTCGAGAAGCTCCTGCTTGTTGGCCATGATCGGCTTCGTGGTGGTCATCGCGGAATCCTCCTCGCCTTGCCGAGTTGGAACGGCTCAAAGGCGGGCAGGTTCCGGGATCAGTTGGTGCTGGAAGGATCGTCGTCGGTCGGCTCGGGGGCAGCGTCAGCCGGTTCGGGCGCGGCGTCGGCCGGCTCCGCCGAGGCCTTGGGTTTGGCGGCCGGGGTCTTCGACTTGCCTGTCTCGGCCTTTGCCGCGGTCGGCGGCGGCACGTCCGACTTCTGCTTGCAGCCCTTGAGCCAGACGTCATAGACGGCGTGCTCGACGGCGTTGAGACCAGGGCTTTCGGCAAACATCCAGCCGGTGAAGATACGGCGGATCTTGCGGTCGAGCGTGATTTCGTCGACTTCCACGAAGGAATCGGTCTTCGGCTGCTCCGTATCCGGCCGCGAATAGCAGACGCGGGGCGTGACCTGCAAAGCGCCGAACTGCACGGTCTCGTCGACATAGACGTCGAAGGTGATGATGCGGCCGGTGATCTTGTCGATGCCGGCGAACTCGGCCACCGCATTGGTGATGCGGTCGCCGGCCGCCGGCGCAGGGGCCGGCGCCTGCGCGGCGGCGAAAGCGGCCGTGGAGGCAACCAGAACGGACGTCGCAGCTATCAGCGCCTTAGAGATATGGCCTGGAATCCTGGGTCGCAATTCCGGACGGAAAACCGCTGCGCACTTTTCCTGGAATTGCTTAGAAGAGCTCATGCAAAAGTACCGGTGGTTGTGCCCTGGCGATTCTTCAATGCCCAAGGCTAGTCATGGCTGCGCAGTCAGCAAGCAGCTAAACGCCAATTGTGGCGATAAAGGATCGAAGCGGCGCTTTGGATCGCGATCCGGAGGATTACGATCCCGGCGTCCAGGCATCATAGTCGCCGGTCACTTGCGGACGATGCTGGTTGGTCAGGATCGAACCTTGCGGCCGATAGGCGCCGGGCGTTCCGGTGAGGTTCGCCCGATGCGGCTTTTGCCATTCGCGAGCCTTATAGTTCTCGCTAGAGGGAGGCGTGTCGACGCGGTGATGAATCCAGCCGTGCCAGCCCGGCGGGATCTTCGAGGCTTCCGAATAGTCGCGGTAGATCACCCAACGGCGGGTGCGGCCTTCCGAATCGACGCCGCCCTCATAGTAGACATTGCCGGCTTCGTCTTCGCCGACCTTCTTGCCGAAGCGCCAGGTGTGGAAGCGGGTGCCGAGCGTCTGGCTGTTCCACCAGGTGAAAAACTGCAGCAGGAAAGTTTTCATCCAGATCCTCGCGGCGGCAGCGGCTGCGCCTTTCCCCTGCTTATGGCGTCACCCAAACGCGAAGGCAAGGGTTTTGCCATGCCCTGAACGTAAATGCTTCGTGCGCTAAATCGATGCAGCAGAGCCCTCAACCTCCGCTCGGCTTGCCAAGCGCGGCCTGTCTTTCTAAAGCTCGACCGGTCCGTTTCGGGCGCGCCTTGAGGGAGGGGTGACGATTGGTTCCAGCCGCCGACAATCGGATCAGCGCGGAGGATATTCGCCGCCGCAAGGGCGGCGTGCCGATCGTGTGCCTCACCGCCTATACCTATCCGGTTGCCCGGATTCTCGATCCGCATGTCGATCTGCTCCTTGTCGGCGACAGCGTCGCCATGGTGCTGCACGGCCACGCCACGACGCTCGGCGCCTCGCTGGAGATGATGGTCGCCCACGGCCAGGCCGTGATGCGCGGCTCGGCCAAGGCCTGCGTCGTGGTTGACATGCCGACCGGCAGCTATGAGGACTCGCCGGCGCAGGCTGCGACATCCGCGAGGCGCATCGTCGAGGAAACGGGCTGCCAGGCCGTGAAGCTCGAAGGCGGCGTCGACATGGCCGCCCAGATCTCGGCCATCGTCGCCGAAGGAATACCGGTGATGGGTCATATCGGGCTGCAGCCACAGTCGGTGGAAAAGGACGGCGGCTACAAGATCAAGGGTCGCACGGAGGAGAACATCGCAGCGCTCTTCCGCGACGCCGAGGCGGTGGAAACGGCCGGCGCCTTCTCGGTCGTCATAGAGGGGACGATGGAGGCCGTGGCCGCGAAGTTGACCCGTCATATTTCCATACCGACGATCGGCATCGGGGCGAGCGCCGACTGCGACGGCCAGATCCTGGTGATCGACGACATGGTCGGCATGACGGTCGACCGCGTTCCTATATTCGTCAAGGAATACGCGGATTTGCGCAGCGTGATCGCCGATGCGGCGGCGCGCTACGCGGCCGAGGTGCGCAGCCGCGCCTTTCCCGGCCCCGACCACGTCTTCACCACGACATCCGGCAAGGACGAGACATGAACGCCCCAACCGTCGTCGACAGCGTCGCCGCCCTTCGCGCACAGGTCCAGGACTGGCGCCGGGCCGGACTCAGGGTCGCCATGGTGCCGACCATGGGCGCGCTGCATGACGGCCATATCTCGCTGGTCAGGATCGCGCTCGAACAGGCCGACCGCTGCGTCGTGTCGATCTTCGTCAATCCGACGCAGTTCGCGCCGACGGAGGATCTCGACAAATATCCGCGTCAGCTGGCCCGCGATCTCGACCGGTTGCGGGAGGCGGGCGCGCATCTCGCCTTCACGCCGAGCGTAGGCGAAATGTACCCCGCCGGCTTCGCCACAAAGATCTCGGTGGGCGGCCCCTCGTCGGGTCTCGAAACAGACTTCAGGCCGAGCTTCTTCGACGGCGTCGCGACCGTCGTGGCCAAGCTCTTTCTGCAGGCTGCGCCCGATTTCGCGGTGTTCGGCGAGAAGGACTACCAGCAGCTTTGCGTCGTCAGGCAGCTCTGCCGCGATCTCGACCTGCCCGTCGAGATCGTCGGCGCGCCGACCGTGCGTGACGCGCACGGCCTCGCCATGTCGTCGCGCAATGCCTATCTGGGCGAAGCCGAGCTCGATGTTGCGCGCCTGCTCAACGTGATCCTGCGCCGCACGGCGGGGGCGCTTTCGACCGGCACGGATGAGGCGGCCGCCACCGAAGATGCCGCAAAGGCGCTTATCTCCGCGGGTTTTCGAAAGGTCGACTATGTCGCCGCCCGCGCGAGCGTCACGCTTGCACCCTGGCAGCGGAACCGCGGCGGCCGTCTGCTCGCGGCAGCCTGGCTCGGCACGACGCGGCTGATCGACAATGTGGAGATTCCCTCCGCCTGAGCGCTCGCGGCCTCGATCGGCTGACGATCCGCGGGCTGTCGCCGCTGCGCTCCGTGATGCCTACTCTTCCGACGGCATATGCAGATACATCGACTGGATGCCGACGCGTCCGGGACCGGTGAAGCGATTGACGACGAAATTCATGGCGGCGCCGAAGAAGCCGCTGGAAAGCTTGTCGATCCTTGTATCCATCCTGACCGAAGCGTCCTTGAACAGCCAGCCGCCTGGCTCGACATCGATGGTTTCGCCGGGCGCCAGCACCTTTTCGAAGACGTTGCCATAGCCGTGCAGCCAGACGATGCCGTCGCCTGTCTCGCCACGGAAACGGTCGATGAAGAAGCCGCTCTGGCCGAACAGCATCGTTCCCAGCCCGCGCACCCGCTCGAAGCTGTAATCGACGCTGGCGGTGGCGGCGAGGAACTGGTGCTCGCGCACCTGGATCTCCTCGCCGCGCCGCAGATGGATCGGCACGATATGGCCCGGCCCGTCGCGGCTGAAGGCGATGACGCCGGGCCCGGACGCCTCGGTGACGAAGATTTGCAAGCCGGCGATCATGCGCTTCAGCGCGCCCTTCAGAGATTTCAGGCCGATGGTGATGGTGGTGTTCTTCCAGAGCAGGATGTGGTGCTCGAAATAGACCGGCATGTTGGTCACATCGACCGACAGCACCGGCACCAGTTCGCCGGCGACGTGATAGGTCACGCCGCCAAAAGTCTCGTCCGACACTTCGGTCGGCATCAGTTCCGGCAGGCTCGGCATGGCAATCCCCCATTGCGGCGACGCTTCTGCCTTGTGGAGTTTGCGACGCCGGCGACGACCAGCCTTGATCGCGCGGATCGGCGCGATCAAATCAAAACCGCGCGATGAACAGGCGTGCCTCTAGCCCAGCTGTTTTTCCATGATGAGCGCGGGCAATCCCGAGTTGCCACCGCAATTGGCGGTCCTGCCCGCCGGCCGGAATCCATTGGCCTCGTAGAAGGCGATCGCCACGGCATTCGCTTCCTCGACTTCGAGGCGCAGCGTATCCATCTCCGGAAAACTGGCTTCGACTTCGTCGAGCAGCGACTGGCCAATCCCCTGCCGCTGACAGGCCGGATGCACGTAGAGCTGGTTCAGGAGGACGATCTTCGGGTCGGTGGTGGCGGCGGCGAATGCCATGCCGCCGAGCCGCCTGCCGTCGTCAGCCACCAGGAACTCGGAATTGGGCCGCGTCAGCCGCGCCTTGAGCGAGGCGATCGAATGCCAGTCGTCGGTGATCGCCGTAACCCGTTCGGCGCCGTAGATGGCGTCATAGGTCGCATGCCAGGTCTCGACCAGCAGCGCGTGGACCGCAACAAGATCGCGCTCGCTGGCGGTGCGGACGAACATCGCCTTATTCGATACCCAGCTTGGCCTTGACGAGGTCGTTCACCGCCTGCGGATTAGCCTTGCCGCCCGTCGCCTTCATAACCTGGCCGACGAACCAGCCGGCCATGGTCGGCTTGGCGCGCGCCTGCTCGGCCTTGTCCGGGTTGGCGGCGATGACCTCATCGACCGCCTTCTCGATTGCGCCGGTGTCGGTGACCTGCTTCATGCCGCGGCTCTCGACGAGCTGGCGCGGATCGCCACCCTCGTTCCAGACGATCTCGAACAGGTCCTTGGCGATCTTGCCTGAAATGGTGCCTTCCTTGATCAGGTCGAGAACAGCGCCCAGCTGCTCAGGCGAAACCGGAGCATTTTCAATGTCTTTGCCGGCCTTGTTCAGCTGACCCAGGAGATCGTTGATGACCCAGTTGGCGGCGAGCTTGCCATCACGCCCGGCGGCAACCTTCTCGAAATAGTCGGCGATCGGCTTTTCCGAAACCAGCACCGAGGCGTCATAGGCGGACAGCCCAAGCACATCGACCAACCGCGCCTTCTTGTCGTCAGGCAGTTCCGGCAGATCCTTGGCGAGCGCGTCGACATAGGCCTGGTCGAACTCCAGCGGCAAAAGGTCGGGATCCGGGAAATAGCGATAGTCATGCGCTTCTTCCTTGGAGCGCATCGAGCGCGTCTCGCCCTTGTTCGGGTCGAACAGGCGCGTCTCCTGGTCGATCTTGCCGCCGTCCTCGAGAATGGCGATCTGCCGGCGCGCCTCGTATTCGATCGCCTGGCCGATGAAGCGGATCGAATTCATGTTCTTGATCTCGCAGCGCGTGCCGAATTCGCCGCCCGGACGGCGCACCGAGACGTTGACGTCGGCGCGCAACGAGCCTTCGTCCATGTTGCCGTCGCAGGTGCCGAGATAGCGCATGATCGAGCGCAGCTTGGTGACATAGGCCTTGGCCTCTTCGGCCGAGCGGATGTCGGGCTTGGAGACGATCTCCATCAGCGCGACGCCTGAGCGGTTGAGGTCGACATAGGACATGGTCGGGTGCTGGTCATGCATCGACTTGCCGGCGTCCTGCTCCAGGTGCAGGCGCTCGATGCCGACCTCGATGTCCTCGAACTCGCCCTGGCGATCGGGACCGACGGAGACGATCACCTTGCCCTCGCCAACGATCGGCTGCTTGAACTGCGAGATCTGGTAGCCCTGCGGCAGGTCCGGATAGAAATAGTTCTTCCGGTCGAAGACCGACTTGTGGTTGATCGCGGCCTTCAAGCCCAGCCCGGTGCGGATTGCCTGCTTGACGCATTCCTCGTTTATGACCGGCAACATGCCGGGCATCGCCGCGTCGACCAGGCTGACATTGGCGTTCGGCGCGGCGCCGAACGAGGTCGAGGCGCCGGAGAAAAGCTTGGCCTGCGAGATCACCTGCGCATGCACTTCGAGCCCGATGATGATTTCCCAGTCGCCGGTGGCGCCGGGGATCAGACGTTTTGCGTCGGGGGTGCGGGTGTCGATGATGCTCATGGAGGCTATGTACCTAGAAATTCGCGGATATGCATGAGGCGCATATTTGGATGTGAAACTTCGCTAGTGCAAACCGCTTTGCGAGACAAGCGCAAAGCCGTTCTCTGGCCTTTTCCGCCACGTTCACCTATAGGACATCCACCCCAATGGAGAGTGGATGTCCACTTACGCTCAGTGCCGGTGAAGCCCTGACCTCGTAGGCGAGGCAGGGCAGAAAAACCTGAAATCCCGTGCCGCGATGTCTCGCGGCGGCGGCTTTTGTTGTTTTTCCCGGACTTTATTCAATAGACATTTCGCGTAGCGCATGACCCCGAAAATCGGAACCGATTTTCGGAAAGGATCATGGGCCAACCAATAGTGCCACAGCGTCCTTTTGCGCGTCCAAGAGGACGCGCGGCGCTGTGGGGAGCAGCGCATCCTGCTCGCGCAGGGCGGGCGTATCGAAATCGAAAAGAGCGAGAACAAGAAGATCGCCGAGGTTCGGTGCCTGACCCGCGACGGCTGGCGCTATCCGGGCTTCGATCTGGAACTCTTTCGAAAACTGAGGCGCAAGAAAGCGGTTTCCTCGACGGATGGGGGACCTTACCGCATCACCCGACGCGGGCTCCAACTCGTCCGCGCCGAGCTCGACAACCGATAGAACGCGCCCACGCCGCCGGCTGGCAACAGCCGGCGGTTTTCACTCAAGATCAAGCGGTGGCGATGTATTGCTTGATCTCCTCAGCCTCGCGCTCGACATCCTCGATGCGGCGCTTGACCACGTCGCCGATGGAGACGATGCCGTCGAGCAGGCCGTTTTTCTCCACCGGCAGATGGCGGAAGCGGCCCCTCGTCATGATCTCCATGACCTCGTTGACCGTGTGGTTTTCGTTGCAGATCTTCACTTTCGGCGTCATCGCCGAGCGCACGGGGATATCGAGCGCGGCGGCGCCTTCCCTGGCCACGACCTTGACGATGTCGCGCTCCGAGAGGATGCCGACGATCTTTCGGTCGCCATTGGTGATGACGAGCGCGCCGATCCTGTGCTCGGCCAGCATGCGAATGGCCTCGCTGAGTTTCTCATTGGGCCCGAGCGTGAACACGTCATGGCCCTTGCTTTCAAGAATTGCCTTAACCGTCATGGCGTCCTCCACTGCCTTTGACGCCGGCTCCCCGCCTCAACCGGCTTTTGAGCCCCTGCG
Source organism: Mesorhizobium atlanticum (assembly GCF_003289965.1). Lineage (GTDB taxonomy): Bacteria > Pseudomonadota > Alphaproteobacteria > Rhizobiales > Rhizobiaceae > Mesorhizobium > Mesorhizobium atlanticum. The sequence goes on along the minus strand of NZ_QMBQ01000008.1, from coordinate 252,664 downwards.
CCCTAGGAAGACACTGGGTGACTCTAAGCGCGCCAAGGCGCGCTTGTGTTTTGATGCATGTCGTTTTCCCAAAACCGCTGCGCACTTTTGGGCGACATGCATGGCAACATCGTGCGCCGTGATTGGTTGCTTTTCAAGTGCGCCTAAGGACTAGGCGGCAGCCAGCCGCGGTCGAAGAAACGCAATCCGAAAAAGCCGGCGACAAAGCCGCCGATATGGGCTTCCCAGGCAATCTGGCCATCGACGCCCGGCGCGAAGCCGAGCAGGCCGGTGGCCAGGTTGATCACCATCCAGACGCCGAGAAAGGTCATGACGCCGCGCGAGCGCAACACGGCCGCGATCGGCAGGGGCTCTCCGGCGAAGGCCGCCCTGCCGGATGACCGGTCGATGCGGAAGCCATAGCGCGCGGCCGCGCCCATCATGCCGGAAATCGCTCCCGATGCACCGACGAGCGGCATCTCGCCATAAGGATGCAGCACCCAGAACAGAACAACCGAAGCCAGCCCGGTCACAGCATAGAATATGGCGAAGCGCAGCGCGCCGAGGCGATTAGCGAGCGGCGAGCCGAAGGCCGCAAGCCAGATCATGTTGATGGCGATATGGGCAATGCCACCATGCATGAACGCATAGGTGAACGGACGCGTGAACAGGAACCAGTCGAAGCCATATTTGCCGGTGTAGAGCACCGGAATGAAGGCACCGTCATAGAGCAGCACCATCTGCTGCGTCTCGTTCAGCAGATATTCCTGCAGCAGATAAACGACCGCGCAAATGGCGATCACCGCAAGCACGACCGGCGGCAGGTTGAACACCGGTTCGCGGCGCCGCGGCTCGGGCGCCTCGTTGGGTGGCGGTTCGGTTTCAGCGGGGCTTACCGGTTCGCTCATGCGCCTTCGGGGGTCTGGGACTTGGGGTTTCGGCGAGCATGTAGATCACGCCCGTTCGAATCACAAACGGCTAATCGCCACAGCGTCTCAGCCGAAAAGGGGCGAATCAGAACAGGGTCGAATCAGAACAGGGTCGAATCAAAAAAGAGGCCGTTCAGGTGTCCCCTGAACGGCCGGTCGAGTCCCCTGTTCCTCGTAAACTCGTGACTGAAGTGCTGCCGATCGCCGCTGGAACGACCGTTTTGGAGTGGTTTCGATGTGCCACGGGCCTCAGCGGCACGCAATGTAAACCATTTGTTAACCTTAACGATCCCGAGGCGTGAACAAACGTTAACGATACTGGCACGCATCCTGCTCCGCACCGCATGAAGGTCATCGGAGGGCGCCCTGTCTGTTCGCCGATGGGACATCAAAAGACAGATTGTGCGGGAGCGGAATGGACATGAAAGAAAAAGGATCGATCGCGCTGTTCCAATATTGGAACCAGCTGCGTGATGGCCGTCTCGCCCCGAAACGATCGGAAGTGGAGCCGGCCGACATCAAGTCGCTTCTGGCCGACACCTTCATCCTCGAGCGCGACACGCGCGGCGAAGCGGTGTTCCGGCTGGCCGGCACGAGGCTCTGCGCTTACTACGGACGCGAGCTCAAGGGTTTCTCTTTTCCTTCGCTCTGGCGCGAGAAAGATCAGCGGCTGGTGTCCCGACTAATGCAGGGCGTTTTCGATCAGAAATCGGTTCTGTTCATGACTTACGAGGGATTCAGCCGCAACGGCCGCTCCAACAAATTCGAGCTCCTGGCGCTGCCCTTGGATGGGGGCCACGAGAACCCGCGCTGCCTCGGCATTATCAGCACCGCCGAAAAGCCGTTCTGGCTAGGCGCGGACCCGCTCGCCGACGCGCTCATCGACACGATCCGGGTGATAGATCCCGAGAAGGAACCGATGTTCCTGAAGAACCGGCCGGCGATCGAGGTTCCCTCACTCGTTCCGTCCGAATTCGATCCCCCGGAAACCATTTCGGCGCTCGGCCGCGTGCGCCGCATCCGCCATCTCGTCGTCCTCGACGGCGGGCGTCACGAATGAGCCTGGCCGTGCCGGATTTTCCCTTCGCTCGCGGTTAATTTTTCCGCGTCGCGCGGCTTCCAGGCCCAGGCTTTCGCGGCCGATTTTTCCCGTTTGTTAACCTGCTTCGCTGTAGTTTTTCGGGGCGAAATTCCACGCATCGTCGCGCGGAATGCCAACGGGGTGCAGGCAGTCATGAGGTCAGCGGCGGTAGAATATGCACCGTCACGAGCTGAACGGCGCAACTTTCAGCGTGTCCGGGTCAAGATTTACGGACGCTTCATGCTGGAAGACCGCACCGAGCATCCGTGCCAGGTGATCGATATGTCACCCGGCAACGTCGCGTTGCGCACCGACCGGATCGGCATGCCCGGCGAGAAGGTTATCGCCTATATCGACCATATCGGCCGCGTCGAAGGGATCGTGACGCGCACGTCGCAGGACGGTTTCGCCATGACCGTCATCGCCTCGGATCGCAAGAAAGACAAGCTCGCCGCGCAGCTCACCTGGCTTGCCAACAAGCATGAGCTGGACCTGCCCGAGGATCGTCGCCACGAGCGCGTGGCGCCGCGCAATCCGATGAGTGTCCTGCAGCTCACCGACGGGCGCCAATATCAGTGCCGCATCATCGACCTGTCGCTCTCGGGTGCCGCGATCGAGATCGACGTCAAGCCGGCGATCGGCATCCAGGTCATGCTTGGAACAATGCGCGGCCAGGTGGTGCGCCATTTCGAGGATGGCGTCGCCATCGAATTCGCGGTCATCCAGCGGCCGGAAACGCTCGACCAGGAATTCAACGCGCCGCGGTCATAGAGGGCGAAGCCGCCGAGCTCACACTTTCCTGGAATCGCTCAAGCGCGGGTTCGCCCGCAGCGAAGCGGACCGGCCCCTGGCGGCCGGTTTTTTGTCGCCCGGTTTCGGCCGGCCGGCTCCGGCGAAAGCTCGCAAATCTGAATAATCCGAGATCGCGATAGTTCAAATTTTATGTTTATTCTACTGGCGTTTTACTCAATGTCTACTTCGGGTTTTTGCGTCAAATAAATCCCAACGTGGCACAGTCTCCTCAAACGGGGAGACTACAAGAATGAAAATGACGAGGGGCAAGCTGTTGCTCTTGGCAATGGCGATGCAGCTTTCCGCCTGGGGTACGGCAAGCGCAGGACCGGTTTTCATGCATACGGGTGGCCGCACCACCCAGCCGGTCGGTCACTATGATTTCTGTCAGCGCATTCCGGTCGAATGCAACGAGCGGACGCCGAAGGGGCCGCCGGTCGAACTCACGCGCAAGCTGTGGGCGACGATCGTCAACGTCAACAATGCGGTCAACACCCGCGTCAAGCCGCGCACCGACATGGAAATCTACGGTGTCGAGGAATACTGGGCCTATCCCGACAACGGCGTTGGCGATTGCGAGGACTACGCGCTGGAGAAGCGCCGCGAGCTGATGGCCGCAGGTGTGCCGGCCGGCAATCTGTTGATGACGGTGGTGCGTCAGCCGAATGGCGACGGCCATGCCGTGCTCACCGTGCGCACCAGCCTCGGCGAATTCATCCTCGACAATCTCGAGCCGAAAGTGCTCGCCTGGGACGATACGGTCTACACCTATCTCAAGCGTCAATCGACTGAGAATTCGGGCGTTTGGGTGACGATCAACGACGGCCGCGAGGACGCGGTCGCCAGCGTCCGCTAAGGCGCCAAAGCGATTAGCCACGTCGCGCTCGCGCGACGTGCTTCGGGAAAAGCCCGGTCGAGTCCCCACCCTCCCCGTCCCCAACGACCGGGTTTTAGGAGCCGGCCCCTGTCCCCGGGGCCGGCTCCGCTGTTTCAGGCCGTGCCTGTCGAGGGCAAACGATCGGGGCTTGCCGAAGGCCGCTGCCGAGACGGCCTTTGCGAGCGAGGCGGAAGGGAGCAATATGGCTCGCTCATTGCGGATGAAGGCGATGCTGGAAGTCCCTGAGGATCGCGGCGCCCGACACCGGTTGTTCAAGGCTATAGACGGAGCGTTCAAGGCCGGAGATTTCGCGGCCCTGGGTGCTGCGCTCGGCGGCTCGGCGCGCTGGTTCGACGAGCGGATGCCCTTCGAGCTCGGCCTTGGCCATCCGCTGGAATATGCGATCTACTGGAGCCCGGCCGCATTCATCACCGCCCTGCTCGATGCCGGCTCGAACCCGAATTACGAGGATCCTGCCGGCTTTCCCTCGATCATTGCGGCGTTGTCGACGGAACGGCCGGATCGGCTGGACGTCATCCATATCCTGCTGGAGCATGGCGCCGACCCGAATATGCGCGGCGTGAACGACTGGACGCCCCTGCACTACGCGGTTTCGCGGCGTGACGCCGAGGCGATCCACCTGCTGCTACTCTCGGGCGCGGACCCGTCGCTAAGGACCCGCATCGACGACTATGAGACACCGTTGGAAGGCGCGGAAGAGGCCGGCTTCGAGGCCGGCGCCTTTCTGCTGCGTGAAGCGATGAATAGCCGCCGCGGATGACGCGCGGCGCGCGGCCGCCGTCATACCACCGTCAGCTTGGCCTTGAAGCGTTTGGCGTTGGCCACGTAATGCGCCGCCGAGACGCGCAGCCGCTCGATTGCCGCTTCGTCCAGCGTCCTTATCACTTTGGCGGGCGAGCCGACGATCAGCGAATTGTCGGGAAAAACCTTGTTTTCGGTCACCAGAGCGCCGGCGCCGACCAGCGAGTTGTTGCCGATCCTGGCGCCGTTCAGCACGATGGCGCCCATGCCGATCAGGCTGTTGTCGCCGATCGTGCAGCCATGCAGCAGCGCGCGATGGCCGATCGTGCAGCCTTGGCCGATGGTCAGCGGAAAGCCCGGATCGGTGTGCATGATCGTATGTTCCTGCACATTGGTATCGGCGCCGATGATGATCGGTTCACCATCGCCGCGGATGGCTACGCCGAACCAGAAGCCGACATTGCGGCCGATCCGGATATTGCCGATCAGCGTGGCGTCCGGCGCAATCCAGTTCGTGTCGGCGTCCTCGAACTCGGGCGCTTTCCCATCGATTGCATAGACCGGCATTTTGCGTCTCCGAATCGTCTCAACCAGAGAATTCGAAGGACCCTAAGTTCTCGGTCGCCCAGGATGCAATGGCGATGAGCACGATGCCGAGCGCCATGGACCAGGCAATGGCCGTGCAACCGCAGGACAACAGCGCCATCGTGCCGATACGGCCCTCGCGCCGGGCGGCCAAGGCTTCGTTGGTAAGCATGAACGGTCCGGCGCAAGCCGTTGCTGCGAGCGAGCGCAGGATATGGACCGGCGAAACATAGGGCTCGGCAAAGGCCAGGCGCCGGCCTGACAACAGTTCCATGGCCGATCCGGCCAGCCCGCAGCCCGTGACACCAACCGCGAAAGCGTAAAGAACAAGCACAATGGGATCCATGTTTACCAACCGTTTACCATGAAAACGCACATTCGTGCCAACGCGCTGCAAGAGCCATGCCGCGCAGGCTGTGCCGCCGAAGGACAGGTGGGCGGATCGGGAAAGAGCGAATGAGACAGGCAAATATCGCCGAGAGCCCGGACTTCGAGGTCGTCGATTCGACCTTGATGAAGCGGGTCTTCTACATTTTCGCGGCTCTCGCGCTGCTGTCGGTGGCCATCAGCGTCGGCGGCAAATGGCTTGGACGGTCGATCGCCATGGCCGGCTATACCGATGACACGACGGTGCGCCGGATCGTCATGGGCAACAATCTCATCAGCGTTCCGGCAAACTTCATCCGCTTCGACCAGGCGAGGCGAGACGGCATTGCCTCACGGCTCGATCTCTACCTGCGCTATCCCGAGATGGACGGCTACAGCGCGGCCGCGCGCGACGACTTCAACCACACGACGACCAGGAAGATCATCTTCCTGTCGTTCGAACCGCGTATGATGTCGCGCGACATGAGTGGCCGTTTCGCGCCGATCTACAGCGCCCTGATCAAACGGCCGGGCACGCCCGGTCCGGGCGGCACGACGGTTTACGCTTTCAGCGAAAAGTCAGGCTATCTCAACGAGGTGCTGGCCGTCGCCGAGCGTCCCGGCAAGGATCCGTTCGTCGCCCGCTGCCTCAGCGGGCCGAGCGCGGAGGAATCACTGGCGCCTTGCGAGCGCGACATCCAGGTCGGCGACGAGCTCAGCCTCACCTATCGTTTTCCCCGCGAGCTGCTGGCGAACTGGCCGGCGCTCGACGCGGCAATTGCCGCCAAGGTCGCGAGCATCCTGAAAACGGGTCATTAGCGGCTGGCTCAACGCTTGTCCGTCTCGGGCGCCAAGACATGTCTGGCATCGGACGGACAAGGCGCGCTAATGGTTCAGCATGATGCCAGCCTATCTCGACTTCGACACATCGAGCCGCCGCCTACGTCTCGACCCGCATGAACCGGCCTTCGTGCAGAACCCCTATGAGGCCTATGCCTTCCTGCACGGCACTGCTAGCGCCTTCTTTTGGGAAGACTACGGTTTCTGGTGTTTTGGCGGTTTCGATGACGTCAACCGGCTGCTGCGCGACCGCCGTTTCGGCCGCCAGAACCCGGCGGGTATTCCCGACAGCCGTGGCGTTGGCGACGACCGCTCGCACCTCGTGGCCTTTGATGCGATCGAGGCCAATTCCATGCTGGAACTCGAGCCGCCAGTGCACACCCGGCTGCGGACACTGGTAAACCGTGCCTTCGTCTCACGCCAGGTCGAGCGGCTCAGGCCACGGATCGAGGCATTGGCCAACGAGCTGGTCGACCGTTTCGAGCCAAACGGCGTCGACCTTTTGCCGGCCTACGCCTCGCCCTTACCGATCACCATCATCGCCGAGATGCTCGGCGTGCCGGTCGAGATGGGGCCGCAACTGCTCGACTGGTCGCACCAGATGGTCGCCATGTACATGCACGGCCGCACGTGCGAAACCGAGGACACGGCCAACCGCGCCGCGCGCGATTTTGCCGCCTTCCTGCGCGGCTACGTGACCGAGCGGCGCAAGAAGCCCGGCGACGACCTGCTGTCGCTGCTGATCGAGGCCCAGGATAACGGCCAGAAGCTGTCGGAAGACGAGCTGGTGTCCTCGGCGATCCTGCTTCTCAACGCCGGCCATGAAGCGACGGTACACCAGACCGGCAATGCGGTGCGTTCGATCCTGGCCCAGGGCGGCGATCCGCGCCGGTTCTTTGAAACGCCGGAGAAAAACGTCGCGGCGGTCGAAGAATGCCTGCGCTTCGACGCGCCCCTGCATATGTTCCTGCGCTATGCCTATGAGGAGATCGAGATTTCGCCAGGCATCATGGTCAAGCCCGGCGAGATGGTCGCGCTGCTGCTCGGTATGGCCAATCGCGATCCGCTGGCCTTTGCCGCGCCTGATAGCTTCAACCCGGCCCGCACGGACCAGAAGAACGTTTCCTTCGGCGCCGGCATCCATTTCTGCATCGGCGCGCCGCTGGCGAGGCTTGAACTGCAGGTGTCGCTGAAGACGCTGTTCGACCGGCTGCCGGATCTGCGCCTGGCGGACGAGCCGCGCTTCCGCGACACTTACCATTTCCATGGGCTTGAACGGGTTGCCGTGGCCTTTTGACCGGCAAACCGTTCCGCCTCGAACAGCTGAAATCGTCGTCCGGAACCTAACCATGAAATTCGCCTATCTGCAGGAGCCGCCCTTTTGCTTCACCGATGCTACCGGCAAGCTCGGCGGTTGCGATGCAGTGCTCGCCGAGAAGGTTTGCCAGGTGCTCAAATCGGAGGACTTCTCGTCGATCGAGACGGAGTTCGCCGAACTGCTCCCCGGTTTGGTCGACGGCCGCTGGGACATGACGACGGGCCTGTTCATCTCCGAGGAGCGCAGCAAGCTCGTGGACTTCACGCGGCCAATCTGGTCGCTGCCGGACGGGCTGATGGTCGCCAAAGGCAATCCGCTGGAGCTGAACGGCTATCGCTCCGTCGCGCAGCATCCCTCCGCCGTGCTCGCGGTGATATCCGACCAGATCCAGCACCAGACCGCGCTGCGGAACGGCGTGCCGCCCCGCCGGATCAGGATATTCGCCACGCAGGCCGAGGCCGCCGAAGCCGTCGCGGCAGGCCGCGCCGACGCCTATGCCAGCGTCGCCATGGCGCATCGCGGCTATGTCAACAGCCGGCCAGGCGCGTTGCTCGATGTGATCGATGTGCCGGCTTCCGAACGGCAGCCCGCCGCGGGCGCTTTCGCTCTCGCCAAGGGCAATGACGCGCTGCGCCGGCGCGTCGACCAATGTCTCGGTGATCTGCTCGGAAGCGCCTGGCATCGGGAGATGATGGGCCAATTTGGCTTTTCCGACAGCGATGTCGACCGGCTGCTCTGAGTCCTGCGAAACGCTCAAAGCTTGATCACATATTCCTTGCGCGTCGTCTCGAGCACTTCCCAGGTCCCTTTGAACCCCGGCCTTAGCACGAAACTGTCGCCGGCCCGCACCGTGCGCGCCTCGCCGCCATCCTCGGCGATCACCGAGACGCCGGACAGGATGTGGCAGAACTCCCATTCGTCGTAAGAGATGCGCCATTTGCCCGGCGTCGCTTCCCAGATGCCGGCATAGAGGCCGCCGTCGCGCTCCTCGACATTCCAGGTGCGGAATTTCGGATCGCCTGAGATCACCCGGTCCGGGGCCGGCGCACCGGCCTCCGGCTCGACGGCTTCGACATCGACCGAAAGAAAGGCCGACATATCAGACCTTGCTCAGCGCCTGTTCGAGATCGGCGACGATGTCGTTGACGTCCTCGATGCCGATCGACAACCGCACCGTGTCAGGCCCGGCGCCGGCCTTGACCTTCTGCTCGTCGGACAGCTGGCGATGCGTGGTCGAGGCCGGATGGATGACCAGCGACTTGGTGTCGCCGACATTGGCGAGATGCGAGAACAGTTCGAGTGCCTCGACGAATTTGACGCCGGCCTCGTAACCGCCCTTGAGACCGAAGGTGAAGACGGCGCCCGCGCCCTGCGGCGAATATTTCTTCTGCAGCGCATTGTTCTTGTCGCTTGGCAGTCCGGGATAGTTCACCCAGGCTACCTTGGGATGGTTGGAGAGCCAGCCGGCGACGCTTGCGGCGTTGTCGCAGTGACGCTGCATCCTGAGCGGCAGCGTCTCCAGGCCGGTCAGGATCAGGAAAGCGTTGAAGGGCGAGATCGCCGGGCCGAGATCGCGCAGGCCGAGAACGCGCGCGGCAATGGCGAAGGCGAAATTGCCGAAGGTCTCATGCAGGACGAGCCCGCCATATTCGGGTCGCGGCTCCGACAGCATCGGATATTTGCCGGATTTCGACCAGTCGAACGTACCGCCGTCGACGATGACGCCGCCGATCGAATTGCCGTGTCCGCCGATGAATTTTGTCAGCGAATGCACGACGATGTCGGCGCCATGCTCGATCGGACGCACCAGATAGGGCGAAGCCAGCGTGTTGTCGACGATCAACGGCAGGCCATGCTTGCGGGCGATGTCGCCGATCTTCTCGATGTCGACGAAGACGCCACCTGGATTGGCGAGGCTTTCGATGAAGATCGCCTTGGTCTTGTCGTCGATCTGGTTCTCGAAGGTCGAGAGGTCGTTGACGTCGGCCCAGCGCACCTCCCAGCCGTAATTCTTGAAGGCGTGGCCGAACTGGTTGATCGAACCGCCATAGAGCTTGTTGGCGGCGATGAAATTCTCGCCGGGCTGCATCAGATTGTGGAAGACGATGACCTGCGCGGCATGGCCGGAAGCAACGGCAAGCGCGGCGGTGCCGCCTTCGAGTGCTGCGAGGCGCTCCTCAAGCACCGCCTGCGTCGGGTTCATGATGCGGGTGTAGATGTTGCCGAAGGCCTTCAGCCCGAACAGCGAGGCGGCATGGTCGGCGTCGTCGAAGACGAAGGAGGTGGTCTGGTAGATCGGCGTGGCGCGCGCGCCGGTTGCCGGATCTGGCTTGGCGCCGGCATGAACGGCCAAAGTGTTGAAACCGGGCGTACGGGTCATCGAAATCCCTCTCCTGATCTTCGAAAAATCGCCGGGCATTCTTGGCGAAGCCCGAGTTGGAATGCAAAGAAGAAAATACCTTTCGGGGTGCGACCTTGGGCGAACGCCCGAGAAAATCTATTTCTTCCCGGAATAATTTTGCGCGAGCTGCGCCTGCTTATTTCTGCCGCACGCCGAAGCTCTGAAAACCCTGTCGCATTATCGGCTTCTTCGACGAGAGAACGCCGGAATTGACACCGGTCCAGCCGATCTCGCCGGACAGCTTGCCATATTCGATCTTTGGACAGCGGTTCATCACCACCTTGATGCCGGCCGCCTCGGCGCGGGCGGCGGCCTCGTCATGGCGCACGCCGAGCTGCATCCAGACGACCTTGGGCAGTGGGTCGAGTTTCAGCACCTGGTCGACGATGCCAGGGACCGCCGAAGAAGCGCGAAAGATGTCGACCATGTCGACCGGATGCGGCAGGTCGGCGAGGCTGGCATAGACCGTCTGTCCGAGGATCTGCTTGCCGGCGTGACCGGGATTGATCGGCAGCACCGAAAAGCCTTTGGCCAATAGATATTTCAACACGAAGTAGCTCGGCCGCACGTCGTTGGGCGACGCGCCCACCATGGCGATCGTCTTCACCGAGTTCAGAATGCCGGCGATGTAGGTGTTGTCGTAAGTGTCGTGATTCATGGCTCGTCCTCATACAGCGCTTCGGCGAGAAAGGCAGCCGGATCGCTGCAGAAGTCGCGCATCATGCGAAAATGGTCGGTGTCCTGAAAATCGATCGAGTCGAGGCCGAAGCGGCTTATGCGGAAGAGCCGCGCGTTCGGACAAGCCATCAGCAAAGGCGAGTGCGTCGCCATGATCACCTGCGCGGTGCCGGACTGCTCCATGCGTTGAAGCAATTTGAGCAGCTCGATCTGACGCGTCGGCGAGCGCGCGCTTTCGGGCTCGTCGAGAATGTAGATGCCTTGCCGGCGGCAGCGCTCTTCGAAGAAGCGGATAAAACCTTCGCCATGCGACCATGAGAGGAAATCGGGCGGCGCACCGCCGGATTCCCGCGCCGCCTCGTCGAGATAGCGTGCAACCGAATAGAATGACTCGGCGCGAAAGAACCAGCCCGCGGTCACCTTTGGCAGCCAGTGGCACCGGAAACTGCTCGCCAGCCCTGCGCCGCTCTTGTCGATGGCGCGAGAATGATCGACGGGCATGTAGCCCTTGCCGCCGCCAGCCTCGTCATAACCGGCCAAGGCACCGATCGCTTCCAGCAGTGTCGATTTGCCGGTGCCGTTCTCGCCGACGATGATGGTGATGGCCGAAGCGAATTCGAACTCGAACTCGCGGTCGCGGAAAATCGGCAGGTTCCAGGGATATTGCTCCCAGTCGGCAACGCGTGACGGCTCAAGCAGGATGCGCTTGAGGTAGGGCGCTTTCAACCGCGTCAGTTGCTTGCGGGCAGCCACGGCGGACCTTCAGCGATGGAATGGCGCGGCTTCATTCAAACCGGCTACTCGTCGGTCCATTGCGGCTTGCGCTTGCCGATGAAGGCGCCGATGCCTTCCTCGGCGTCGCGGGCCAGCATGTTTTCCACCATCACACGGCCGGTATAGGCATAGGCGTCGGCCAGCCCCATCTCGGCCTGGGCGTAGAAAGCTTCCTTGCCGGCCTTGACCACCAAAGACGATTTCGAAGCAATGGTTTGCGCGTATTTGTTGACAACCTGATTCAAATATTCGCGCGGCACGATGCGGTTGATCAGGCCGAATTCCTTGGCGGTCGCGGCGTCGATCGTCTCGCCGGTGAGCAGCATTTCCATCGCCTGCTTGCGCGAGACGTTGCGCGACAGCGCCACCATCGGCGTCGAGCAGAACAGGCCGATATTGACGCCAGGCGTGCAGAAGGTCGCCTCATGCGAGGCGATGGCGAGGTCACAGCTCGCGACCAGTTGGAGGCCGGCGGCGGTCGCCAGGCCGTCGACCTCGGCGATCACCGGCTTCGGGTGGCGCACGATGGTCTGCATCAACGTCGCGCAGGCGTCAAAGGTCTTTTCGAAGAAGGCCTTGCCGCGATCCGCTTCGGCGCGGTGCGCCGTCATTTCCTTGAGGTCGTGACCGGCGCAGAACACTTTTCCCGACGCCGCCAGGATGATGACGCGCACGGACTTGTCGGACTTGACGCGATCGAACTCGGCTTGCAGCGACGCCATCGTCGCCAGTGAGAGCGCGTTGGCCGGCGGGCTGGCGAGCGTAAAGCGCAGAATGCCCTTGTCCTGGCTGACTAGAACGGGGCCGTCGGCGACGGCGGGCTTGATGGCAACAACTTCAGCCATGTCCAATCTCTCGGGTCAGCGCGCGCGGCGCATGGAGCAACAGAACTAGCACGCTGCCGGTTGAAGAACAGCCGCGAGGCGTGTTTTCTCCGTCGCACCGTTTGGTCCAGGCATATCGCCCGGAGCTGTCACCTAATATAGGACGTTGCCCATGCCCGCCCAAAGCGATCTGAAGCCAATGCTCAACGCGGCGGAAGTCAATGCGCTGATGGCGAGCGTCTATCCGCAGCTCAACGACAACTTCATCTCCTACGAGGCGATCGACGTGTTTCCCGGCGGCTGCACCGTGCGGCTCAACGCCGACGAGCGGCATCTGCGCCCCGGCGGCACGGTCTCAGGCCCGTCCTTATTCACGCTGGCCGACATTGGCGGCTATGTCTGCGTGCTCAGTCACGCCGGACCGGACGCGCTTTCGGTGACGGTCAACCTCGACATCAACTTCATGCGCAAGGCCGAAGCCGGTCCGATAGACGGCCATTGCCGGATCCTGAAGCTCGGCAAGAGCCTGATGGTGTTCGACATCGACATCGTGGCGGGGCCGGATGGACACACTGTGGCGCATGCCACCGGGACCTATTCGATCCCGAGGAAAAGGGACTCAAGAGGTTGAAAATGAAGAGCTACTTCGCGCTTGTTCAAAAGACCGGAGATAGCGCGTTCGGTGTTCAATTCCCGGACATTCCGGGATGCTTTTCGGCTGCGGACGAGGAAAAGGATATCGGTCCGAACGCAGTCGAGGCTCTGCAGATCTGGGCCGAGGATATTCCCGTTGCCGAGCCGTCCAGCCATGAGGCAATTATGTCTATTCCCGAAATCCGGACTGCGCTGTGTCGTGGGGCCTATCTGGTTTCGGTGCCCCTAGTTCGGCCGCTTGTGCAGGTCGGTCTTGTGGTAAAATAATACCGTTCAATTAACATATTGTTTTCTCGACGTTTTATTCGCTATACGCATTTTCGGCTGCCTTGACGCGTCAGGCGCCCTCGCCTATAAGCCCACCCGAAGCAGCGGCCGCAATGGCCGCCGTTTTGTTATTGGCGGGTGGCTCCGGCTTTCCCGTCAATCCAAGCAACAAGAAACGCCTTCTCTTGTCCCTCCTGGACGGGAAAGGTCAACCTGAGAGCAAAACCATGGCTACCTTTTCGCAGAAGCCTGCGGATGTGGTGAAGAAGTGGGTTCTGATCGACGCTGAAGGTCTCGTCGTCGGTCGTCTGGCCACTGTCATCGCCAACCATCTGCGCGGCAAGCACAAGCCCACCTTCACCCCGCATGTCGATGATGGCGACAACGTCATCGTCATCAATGCCGACAAGGTGGTGTTCACCGGCAAGAAGTACACCGACAAGGTCTACTACTGGCACACCGGCCATCCCGGCGGCATCAAGGAGCGCACCGCGCGCCAGCTGCTCGAGGGCCGTTTCCCCGAGCGCGTCGTCGAGAAGGCCGTCGAGCGCATGATCCCGCGTGGCCCGCTTGGCCGCCGCCAGATGAAGAATCTCCGCGTCTATGCCGGCGCCGAGCATCCGCACACCGCCCAGCAGCCCGTCACGCTCGACGTGGCCAAGCTGAACTCCAAGAATAAGAGGGCCTCGTAATGGCTGAGCTTTCCTCGCTCGCAGAACTCGGCACCGTCGCCGCGCAGCCGGCCGCGCCCGTGCATGTCCAGAAGCTCGACAAGTCGGGCCGCGCCTACGCCACCGGCAAGCGCAAGAACGCCATCGCGCGCGTCTGGGTGAAGCCGGGCTCCGGCAAGATCACTGTCAACGACAAGGAATTCGCGACCTATTTCGCGCGTCCGGTGCTGCAGATGATCCTCAACCAGCCGATCGTCGCGGCCAACCGCGCCGGCCAGTACGACATCGTCGCCACCGTCATCGGCGGCGGCCTCTCTGGCCAGGCCGGTGCGGTGCGTCACGGTATCTCCAAGGCGCTGACCTATTATGAGCCGGGCCTGCGCTCGGTGCTCAAGAAGGGCGGCTTCCTGACCCGCGACAGCCGCGTGGTCGAGCGCAAGAAGTACGGCAAGGCCAAGGCCCGCCGCAGCTTCCAGTTCTCCAAACGCTAACAAGCGCTTGGAGGCAAGTTCCCGAAGCGCTAAGCTTTACGGGTTCCAAGCTTTCGAAAGGCCGCCTCCGGGCGGCCTTTTGTTTTCCGTCACCAGTGTCCGGCCGGCGTCTTGATGTAGTCGATGAAGGCGCGCAGCGGCGCCGGCACCAGTCGGCGGCCGGGATAGTAGAGAAACGGCCCAGAGAAGCTCTGCCACCACGGCTCCAGCACAGGCTCCAGCGCGCCACTCTCGAAATGCGGACGTACCCAGTCCTCGAAGAGCCAGAGAATGCCGACGCCGGCGATCGCCGCATCGATGGCGAGATCGACGCCCCCACCGATGCTGACGAGCAATGGTCCCGTGGTATCGACGCGCACCACCTCACCATCCCGCTCGAACTCCCAGGGCGTCATGACCCCGCTCGGGAAGCGGCCGCGCACGCAGGCATGGCCAAGCAGGTCGCGCGGGTGCCGCGGCCGTCCGTGCCGGTCAAGGTAGGACGGCGCCGCGGAGGTGGTGAAGCGCTGCGTGCGCGGTCCGATCGGCACGGCGATCATGTCCTGCTCCAGCCGCTCGTCATAGCGGATGCCGGCATCGCAGCCAGCCACCAGCAGGTCGACGAAGTTCTCCTCCGCGATCACTTCCAGACGAATGGCCGGATAGGCGGCGAGAAATCCCGGAACGATTTTTGGCAGCACCAGCCGCGAGGCGCTTATCGGCACATTAAGGCGCAAGGTCCCGGCTGGCCGGTCGCGAAAGCCGTTCACGACATCGAGCGCGGCCTCCACCTCACCCAGCGCGGGGCCAAGACGCGCCAGCAGGCCGGCGCCTGCCTCGGTCAGGGCGACACTGCGCGTGGTGCGGTTGAAGAGCCGCACGCCGAGCTGGGTCTCCAGACGGCGAATGGCTTCGCTGAGCACGGACGCGCTGCCTGCCGTGACGCGGGCCGCTTCGCGAAAGCCGCCGGCGCGGGCGACGGCCATAAATGCCTGGAGATCGTTAAGGTCAGCTGCCATTGTTCTTATTTCCGTACAGGTCGTGCCAGTTATACCCGGTTATCGGGACAGCGGCCATGCCCTATCTCCGACGTCGGCAGCGAAGGAGACCAAGATGTCCAGCGTAAACAAATCCGGCACCTACAAACTCGGCGACCGCTCGGTCCGCCGCCTCGGCTATGGCGCCATGCAGCTTGCGGGCAAAGGCGTGTTCGGCCCGCCGAAAGACCATGGCGCGGCGATTGCCGTGCTGCGCGAAGCGGTGGCGCAAGGCGTGAACCATATCGACACCAGCGATTACTACGGGCCCTACGTCACCAACAGGCTGATCCGCGAGGCGCTGGCGCCCTACCCCGACGACCTCACCATCGTCACCAAGATCGGCGCCCGTCGCGGTGAAGACGCCTCCTGGCTACCGGCCTTCACAGCCGACGAGCTCGAGCAGGCCGTGCACGATAATCTCCGCAATCTTGGCCTCGAGGTGATGGACGTCGTCAATCTGCGCATCATGTTCGGGGTGCATGGTCCGGCCGAGGGTTCCATCGAGGCGCAGGTCACCAAGCTTGCCGAGTTGCAGCGCAAAGGCCTCGTGCGCCATATCGGCTTGAGCAACGTCACCCGCGCGCAAATCGCGGAAGGCCGCAAGATCTGCGACATCGTCTGTGTGCAGAACCAGTACAATCTCGCGCACCGGGAAGACGACGCGCTGATCGACGAGCTGGCGCGCGACGGCATCGCCTATGTGCCGTTCTTCCCGCTCGGCGGGTTCAGCCCGCTGCAATCGTCGACGCTGTCCAACGTGGCCGAACGGCTCGGCGCGACCCCCATGCAGGTGGCGCTGGCGTGGCTGCTGCAGCGGTCGCCAAACATCCTCTTGATTCCGGGCACGTCGTCGGTCGCGCATCTGCGGGAGAATCTGGCGGCTGCCGAGCTGAAGCTGTCGGCGGATGTGTTGCAGGAGTTGGATGGCGTGGCGAAAGCTGCGTAGCTCGGCGCAGCACCCCGCCCGCGCCTGCGGCGCGACCTCCCCAACGAGGGGAGGTAGGGCGCCGCGCTTTATACTCGAACGCTGATTCAGCATTCAGGATTTCGGAGGCATGCAGCGACGGCAGGTCGGCACGACGCTCTACCTCCCCTCGATGGGGAGGTCGGCGCGAAGCGCCGGGCGGGGTGAAGCGCCGACGCCAGCTAATTGATGCTCGCCGTATGCGCCGCCTCAGCCTGTTTGATGTCCGTCCTGTACGGCACCCGATAACCATTCGCGGCCAGCCACTCGATCGCCGCTTTCGGCTCGTCGGTCTGGATAATCGTCGCGCCGCGATCGACCCAGAAACCCCAGGCTTCGCGCGGCAGGCTGGCGGCGACGGCGAGTTCATCGCCGCGGCCGCCGGCAAGGAAACCGCCTGGCTTGTGGACGATGGCGTAGGTGTCGGCCCAGAGATGCCAGTTTCCGCGGACCGCTTCCGCCCTCATATGGCCGCTGAACAGCGGGCCACCGTTCGAAGTCAGCGTTTCCGCGCCGTTGCGCCAATTGATCAGTTCGATGGCATGAGGCGCGAACGCCTTGTCGACGTCATCGGCGAAGGCGGCGTCATGCACGGCGTCGTCGGCCAGGATCGGCATGAACTGGAAGCCACCGCCGGCCTTGGCGAGCGCGGCGCCCGCGGCATCGATGCGTTGCCGGTTCCAGAGGTTCTCCTTGACGATCACCTGATCGGCCATGCCGAGATCGCGCGCCTCCGCTATCATGCCCGGCAGGTCGGTCACCTCCAGCTTGTTGTCGAGGTTGATCAGGATCCTGTCCCTGGTCGTCAGCAGCATCTCGCGCAGAGTCGACACCGTCTCGTTGGTGACGGCGCCCGTGCCCTCGATGACCAACCGGCACTTCTTCAGCTCGGCCAGCGTATAGTTCACCACCTCGCCCTTGCAGGTGGTGGTGCGGTCGAGCCAGCTGTCATGCATGATGACGAACTCGCCGTCTTTCGCGCGCCGGACGTCGACTTCGACGATTTCGGCGCCGATAGCGATCGAGCCTTCGACCGCGGCCAGCGAATTCTCGGCATAGAGCGTCTTGCCGGCTTGCATGCTGCCGGCGCGGTGCGCGGCGATCATCACATGATCGCGCCATTGATTGGCGTGCTCGAAGCGGTCGATGATTTGGGCAGCGCGCGTCTCGCCGGCTAAACTTTGATTAGGAATTGCACCAAACGCGGCGGAGAGAAAAAGGCTCAGCCAGAGTGTTCGCATCGGGGAATCGCTCCGTTCCGGGTCGGAACCCGGTTAGGCGACGCCCATGACAGGGCGGTGAACGAAGCCGGCTAGTTGTTTTTTGATTGGCGCAATTCCGGACGGAAAGCCGCTTCACACTTTCCTGGAATTGCTTGGTCAAATCCTCTTGGAGAGGCGCCGGAACCAGGTCAGTGCCGGGATTTCAACGAAGCGCCAGGTGAACCAGGACGCGACGATGACGGCGATCAACATTGCGATCAAAGCCGCGAAACCGATCCATGGCGAGCCGGCGCCGAAGCCGGTCGCGTGGTCGCCGCGCAGCAACAGGTCGCCGACGATGCCGAGCCCGAGCTTGCGCTCGACCAGGCCGCCGACATTGATCATGCGCGCCTGGACGAAAATGTGGACCATGTAGATCGAATAGGAGAGCGAGCCGAGCATCAGCATCGGCTGGCTGCGCAAAGCCGCGCTGACCCACCCGCCCTCATGCGCGAAAAGATAAAGCGCCAGCGCGAAGACGAGCGGCGCCGCGACGCCGATGTCGCTGGTGCCGGCAATGGAGACGAACAGCGCGATTCCCGCGATCATCGCAAGCTCGGCAAGCGTCCAGGCAAGGCGCCCTGCCCCGCTGCCAAGCGCTTGTCGCGCCTCTGCAATGGAATCGTGCTGAAACCAGGCGAGCAACGCGCCGAGCGAGAAGCCGTAAAGGCAACGGATGAAGCCGAAATCGAAGGACACGTCCATATGACGCGTCGAGACCGCGAGCAGGAAAAGCGGCGCCGTCACGGCGGCGGCGACGAACCATATCCAGGCGCGCTGGCCGGCGGCGAAGACGACGGCGGCAAAGAGCAGATAGGTGAAGAACTCGGCCGAAATGCTCCAGCTCGGCGCGTTCCAGCCCAGATGATCCTCGACGCCCATGCCCTGCAAAAGAAACAGGTTGGCGACGAGGCTTTTCAGGTCGAAACCGGCGGTGAAGGGTGCCGGACCCGTTCCGTGCAGTGCCGGGAGGACGAGCCGCGGCGCCTCGAAGCCGGCGAAAGCGGCAAGCATAAGGACATGCAGCGGATAGATGCGGCCGAAGCGTACCATCGCGAAGCGGGCAAGATCGTCCTGCTCGTTCAGCCGGCTGCCATAGGCGCTGGCGATGACGAAGCCGGAGAGCACGAAGAAGAAATCGACGAACAGGTAGGAGCCGCCGACAAAGGCGCTTTGCGAAATCATCGAGGTGGTCGGGAAGTGGAACAGCGCCACCAGCAGCGCGCAGATACCCCGCCAGGAATCCAGCACTAGGAAGCGCTCGCCGGCCATCGTGCCGACACGGGTCGCCGCGGGTGCGGGCGCAAGGTTGAGCAGAGCCGTCTCAGCCATAATGATACAGATCCTGTGTTGCCGTGGCACTCGCCGAGCGCCGCGCCGTTTCCGCAAGCTGTGACTGGCATGTTGCGTGCCGGTTCTGTAGTGGTGGCTGCCCCGATGCAAACCGAGGACCCGTAATGGCGAACAAAGAAATCGACCACGCCTTCACCGCCCGCTCCAAGACGGGCGCGTCGTTCGAGCCGACCTATGCCGGCGCGCTGTCGTTCATGCGGCGCAAATACACGAAGGACGTGAAAGGCGCGGACGCCGTCGTGTGGGGCATTCCCTTCGACGCCGCCGTCACGAATCGACCGGGTGCCCGCTTTGGGCCGCAGGCGATCCGCCGCGCCTCGGCGATCCTCGACAACGACCCGCAATACCCGTTCTCGCGCGACCTGTTCGAGCACCTCTCGGTGGTGGACTACGGCGATTGCCTGCTCGACAGCGGCAACCACCAGAAGACGCCCGGCACGATCGAGCGCGAGGCGGCCAAGATCCTGAAATCAGGCGCGTTCCTTTTGACGCTCGGCGGCGACCATTTCGTCACCTGGCCGCTGCTCAAGGCGCATGCCGCGATCCACGGGCCGCTGGCGATGGTGCAGTTCGACGCGCATCAGGACACCTGGCCGGATGACGGCAAGCGCATCGATCACGGCTCCTTCGTCGCCCGGGCGGTGAATGAAGGCATCATCGATCCCGACCGCTCGATCCAGATCGGCATCCGCACGCATGCGCCCGATACGTTCGGCATCAAGATCCTCTACGGCCACGAGGTCGAGGAAATGCGTGCCTCCGACATCGCTTATGCGATCGTCGAGCGCACCGGCGGCAAGAAGACCTACCTCACTTTCGACATCGACTGCCTCGATCCGGCCTTCGCGCCCGGCACCGGAACGCCGGTGGCGGGTGGCCCTTCCTCGGCAAAGATGCTGTCGACACTGCGCCAACTCGGCCAGGTCGATGTCGTCGGCGCCGACATCGTCGAGGTTGCGCCGGCCTATGATCATGCCGATATAACGGCGATCGCCGGATCGATCATCGCCATGCACTATCTCGGCCTGTTGGCGGAACGAAAGGCACGGGCGGAAGAGTTGAACAACGGCAATCATGCCGCGATAAATCACGCTAACGGCATATGACATTGGAATCGCAGGGAATTTTGTAAGCGATGAAACCGAAAATCTTCATTGACGGCGAACACGGCACGACGGGCCTGCAGATCAGGGCGCTGCTTGCCGACCGCGGCGACCTGGAGATCATCTCCATCCCGACCGAGCGTCGCAAGGAGACCGCCGCCCGCGCCGAATTCCTCAACGCGGCCGATGTCGCGATCCTTTGCCTGCCGGACGCGGCGGCAAAGGAAAGCGTGTCGCTGATCACCAACGACACGACCAAGGTGATCGACGCCTCGACCGCGCATCGCGTCGCCGAGGGATGGGAATACGGCTTCGCCGAAATGGACAAGGATCAGGCGAAGAAGATCGCCAGCGCGAAGCGCATCGCCAATCCGGGCTGCTGGCCGCAAGGGCCGATCGCGACGCTTCGTCCGCTGGTCTCCGCCGGCCTGTTGCCGGCCGATTTTCCGGTCACCGTCAACGGCATCTCCGGCTATTCCGGCGGCGGCCGGCCGATGATCGAGGACTATGTCAGTAAGGGCGAGGACGCGCCCGAGTTCCTGCCCTACGGGCTGACGCTGCAGCACAAGCATGTGCCGGAGCTCCGCACCTATGCGAAGCTGTCGCACGATCCGATCATGCAGCCGGCAGTGGGCAATTTCGCGCAAGGCATGATCACCGTGGTGCCGCTGCAGCTCGGCGGTCTCGACCGCGTGCCGACCGGTGCCGAGCTTCACGCGGCGATCGCCGACCATTATGCGTCGATCGACGGCGGCGTGGTCGAGGTCGCGCCATACACCCATATGGAGCGCATCCCGGAGATCGATCCGGAGATCTATAACGGCACCAACCGGATGAAGGTCTATGTGTTCGCCAATGACGAGCGGGCGCAGGCGCTGCTGATGGCTGTCTACGACAATCTCGGCAAGGGAGCGTCGGGCGCTGCGGTGCAGAATCTCAATCTTATGCTTGGCATCAAGCACTGAACGGCAATGCAGGCATTTCCAGAGCGCTGGGCCGTTCGAAAGCTTCGCTCGCGATACTGATCGCCGGCCGTCAGCTTCTGACGCTTACCTCGGTCGGCAGCGGATAGGCGCCCTTGGTGCCGCGCCAATGCGCGGTGGCAAAGCCGAGCAGGACCAGGGCGATCGCCTGATGCGTCAGAGCCATGTGCAGCGGCACCTGCATCAACAGCGTGCCGATGCCGATCGAGGCCTGGACGACCACCAGCGCGAACAGAAGCGTGGCCCGGCGGGCATGGGTGGTGACGGGCTGACGCCGCCACGTGGCGATCATGTGCCAGAGCGCCACGACAAAGACCGTATAAGCGCCCAGCCGGTGAACGAACTGCACCGTCTTCGGATTTTCAAAGAAGTTCAGCCAGGCGGGCTTCAGGAGAAGCAGATCGGAGGGGATCACCTTTCCGTCCATCAGCGGCCATGTGTTGTAGGAAAGACCGGCGTGAAGGCCGGCGACCAGTCCGCCGAGATAGATCTGGACCAGCGTCAAGAACACGATGAAGCCCGCGAGCCGCTGCGTCGAGCGATCAGCGGCAGGCTCCGAATGCGGCGCGAGACCTCGCGCGACCACCATGGTGGCGGTGAAGATCAGCGCGGCAAGCGTCAGATGCGTCGCCAACCGGTACTGGCTGACCGAGACACGGTCGACAAGGCCGGAAGCCACCATCCACCAACCGATGGCGCCTTGCATTCCGCCAAGCGCCAGGATGCCGAGGAGCTTCAACCCAAGGCCGCGCTCGATGCGGCGCGTTGCCCAGAAGAACAGCAGCGGCAAGGCAAAGACCACGCCGACGCTGCGCGCCAGAACGCGGTGCGCCCACTCCCACCAGAAGATGGACTTGAAGTCCTCGAGGCTCATGCCCTTGTTGATCTCGGTATATTGCGGGATCTGCTGGTAGCGCTGGAACTCTTCCTGCCATTCGGCGTCGTTGAGCGGCGGGATGACACCATGTATCGGCTGCCACTCGGTGATCGAAAGCCCCGAGCCGGTGAGACGCGTGGAGCCGCCGACCAGCACCAGCGCGAACAGCACGAGCACCACGACGTAGAGCCATCCGCGCACCAGGGCGCGGTTATGCAGGTCTCGGTCGCGTGCGGCATAGGGGGCCGTGGCGGAGATGGCAGCCATGGACGTTTTCCGGCAATTGAAACGCTGGAGTGGTGGACCAAGGCTCGCGCCGTGACAAGACTGGATAGCGCGGCACGCCGTCGCGCCGAGCCGCAGCAGTTGCGCGCACACGTCATTCAGCCTAAGCGAGACGGGTCAACGAGACCGCGACATGCCCATTCGCCTGAAAAAGCTGATCGGAACCATCTTGTTGGTGGCGCTGGTCGTCATCTACGCGCTGATCGCCTCGGCCGTCGCTGTCACAAGGCTCGCCGAATACGGGCCCACGGCACATCTCCTGTTCTTCCTCCTCAGCGGCTTTCTCTGGGTGCTGCCGGCCATGGCCATCATAAAATGGCTGATCATCGAGCCGCGGCCGAAGGGCTGATCCTGTCTGACGCCGGCGCCGCCGGCCAGCCTAGATGGTCACCACCATCTTGCCGGCGTTGGCCAGCGGCGTGGTGATGCCGGACAGCATCGTGCGGATATGGGCGACGCTCTGGTAGCGGCCGTTGACGGAGATGCGCGGCAGCGCGTGCAGGAAGCCGGCATGCTCGGCCCTTAGCACACCATGCCGTGTGGTCACCGCCGAGGCATAGCCCGCGTCGCGGGCGAAGCCCACTTCGCGGCACCCGACAGCGCTGGCAAAACCATAGGGGTAAGCCAGATGACGCGGCTCCTCGCCCAGCTTTTCCTTGAGGATACGGCGGACGTCGCCGATCTCATGGCGCGCATCGGCTTCGGACAGGCGCTTCAAATTGCGATGATTGACCGTGTGCGCGCCGATGGTCACCAGCTTGTGCGCGGCCATGGTGCGGAGTTCGTCCCAGCTCATCAAGGTGCCTGGACGGCCCGAGTCGAATTTGAATCCATTCGAACGAGCCAGTTCCCGCAGCGCCGTACCCTGCTCTTCCTCGGCGACTTCCAGGGTCAGCCAGGCGTTCAGCCGCGCCACGGCCTGGATCTTTCTGCCCTGTGTCGAGCAATCGATCACTGTCGATCCGCCCGCCGTCTTCAACGTCAGGCGCGAGCTGGTGTCGACGATATCCTCTATGACATCCCACCAGAGATCGACGGCGCCGTCGATCAGGCCCGGGGCGACGTAGATGGTGATCGGCGCGCCGTGCTTCTCGAGCACCGGCAGCGCCTCCGTCATGTTGTCGCGATAGGCGTCATCGGCGGTGATCGTAGCGAACTGCCCACCCTTGCCGCAAACCTTGATCCGCTCGATCGCTTCATCAAGGGAAACAAAGGCATAACCCCTTCCCTTCATGTCGGCGATAAGCCTGTCCAGAAAAGCCGGGGCAATATTCAGATGCCGATTGACGCTGTTCGGCCTCTCCGGCGTCGCAGTGACGCGGTGCAGCATCAGGATGGCGCCGATGCCGCCGACAAACGGCCGGGCCAGGGGCGCCAGGCCGGAGTAGCGGGCAAGGTTCAACGCCAGTTTCCGGATTGCCTCGCCCCCGTCGATCATTCCTTCACCTTTTGCGCCTAGGCTTATCCAAGCACGACATTCGCCTATGCGAACCCCCAAGTCGGAACCAATACGTCTTAAGGATTGAGGGATGGTTGACGCCGCCGCGTCATTTGACGGCAACCAGGTCGCTGCCAATGAGGTTTCCACGCGGCCGTTGAAAGCCGATCAGGGCCGGTGGGCCGCTTCCGCAAGCAATGGCGCCGGCCTAGCCGATTACATTCAATTCTGCGCCTCGGCGTTGTTCGCGCCGGCGCAAAGCGCATCCTGGGTGAACAACTGGGCGACCGAGACGGGCGCCGACATGGCTGTCGCGACGCTTTTCTGCGACGGTCGCCCGGCGCTCTCGCTGGCGCTGGAAGTCATTCGGCGAAGTCCCTTCAAGCTTGCCCGTTTCGCCGGCGGTCGGCACGCCAACGGCAATTTCGCGGCAGCCGATCCACGTTTCCTGTCCGCCATCGACGGTCCGGCAATCCGCTCGATGTTCAAGGCGATCGCCCAAATGCGCCCGGACATCGATCTGATCTCGCTGGAAAGGCTGTTGCCCGATCTCGATGGCGTCGCGAACCCGCTCGCCGCGCTGCCCAATTTCGCGAGTCCGAACCTTGCGCTCGCGGTCGATCTGGACGGCGGGTTCGACGCGCTGCTGTCGCGCGCGAGCGGCAAGCGCAAGCGCAAGAAGCACCGCTCGCAGACGCGCAAGTTCGAGGCAGTCGGAACATTTCGCCGCATCGAGGCCCGCACCCGCGAGGAGGTAGACAGGCTGCTCGACGCTTTCCTCGAGATGAAGGAGGCGCGTTTCGCCAAGATGGGCATCGCCAATGTCTTCGGCGATGCGGGCGTGCGCGCCTTCTTCCGGGCGCTGTTTACCGATGCGCTCGCCGAGGACAAGCCGTCGTTTCTGCTGCATGGCCTGGACGTGGCGGGAAAGCTGCGCGCGGTGACCGGGTCCAGCCGCTCGGGCATGCGGCTGATCTGCGAGTTCGGCGCCATTGCAGAAGACGATCTCGCCTTCACCAGCCCTGGCGATTTCCTGTTCTTCGACAACATCCAGGAAGCCTGCGAGCTCGGCTACGAGGTGTATGACTTCTCGGTCGGCGACGAGCCTTACAAACGGCTCTGGTGCGATATCGAGGTCCAGCATTTCGAGGTGCTCGCGCCGCTGACGCTGAAGGGCCGAGCGCTGGCGGCGGGGCTGCGGCAAGGCGCGCGGGCGAAGGCCTTCATCAAGAACAACCCGACAGTTTGGAAGCTGACCAAGACGGTGCGCCGCAAGGCCGCCGGACAGGCAGCACCTGCCGCGGCCGAGGACGACAGCTAGACCTGGCAAGAGTCGCTCACTACGCCGCCTGAACGATCTCGACCAATTCAACGTCGAACACCAGGTCCTTTCCGGCCAACGGATGATTGCCGTCGAGCTTGAGGCTGACATCGTCGACGCCGATGACCGTCACTTGCATGGTACGTCCCTCGCGGGTGCGGGCCTGCAATCGGGTGCCAACATCGACATTGATGTTTGCCGGCACGGCGGCGCGGTCGATGGTTACGACCGCCTCGGGGCGATGAGGACCATAGGCCGCGTCAGCAGGAACGGTGACGGTGCTTTTCGTGCCAACCTCCATGCCCTCGACATGGGTTTCGAGACCCGGAATTACCTGTCCTTCACCGAGTGTGAACTGCAACGGTTCACTGCCGGAAGAATCGAATTGGGTGCCGTCCACCAAGCGCCCGATGTAGTTGATGCGTACGGTGTCGCCGTTCTTGGCCTGTGTCATAACAGCCATCCTTTGGGAGTTTTGGGGGCCGGCCTGGGGATCTCGGTCCCGCTCTCGATCATCCACGCACGAAAATGCGCGGGGCGAAACATCGAAACTAGGTGCCGTGCCGTCGATGTAAAGTGCGGGAGCCGCCGAGAAATGCCCCGGTCCGGTCTTGCACCTAGAGCGCGTCGCGATCCTTCGGATTCGCTTCATGCGCTTTAGGTCTTTGATTTTACGCATGTCTTTATCCCGAAACCGGTTCCCACTTTCGGGAGACATGCTTTAAGGATTGCCATCCCCCCGGCTGAGCCGTCGTGGTCTCGGTCTCCGGTGCGTCGAGGTTATCCTTGGCAAGCGTCGCGGCAGCGCCGGACAGCCTTGCCGGCCTCCAGCCCTATGCAGCCGAACGGCGTCCGGGCAAGGGATCTCCCGGCTCATGGCCGACCGGCGTGACCAGCGTGACGTCCGGATAGCCGTTCTCGATCAGCTTCACCGCGGCCTGGGTCACCTGGTCGTCGGCTTCCAGCATCGACAGGAAGACTTCGGTGCCGTCGCCGACCAGGCGGCTGATGCCTTGCGCGTCGGCCGGGCCGCATTCGACCACGACGAGATCGTAGGCCGTGGTCAGCGACTGCATGATGATGGGCAGCCGGTCGGCGGCGCGCATGGCGCGCACCGGGTCGGCGGTGCCGACCGGAATGACATGCGCATCCGAATAGAGATCGGGATGGATGACGTCGCTGAACTGCGCTTCGGAAGCGAGCAGATTGGTGATGCCCGGAAACAGGCTCGAGTCCAGCATCGGCCGCGACGCCGCGCCCGATGCTGTTAGATCGAGCAAAAGCACACGCAGGCCGGCATCGGAGACTTCGCGCGCCACCAGCACGGCGGACGCGGCCGCCTCGTCGCCTTCGGGCGACACGAAGATCGCGCGCGCCGCGCCGGAAGCGATCAACTTCTCCGCAGCCTTTTCGATATCGATCTCGCCGAGCCGGGATTGGCGCGGCTCGGGCGCCGATCCGGCGGGTTCAGAAGGCCCGACAACGGACGCAGGACGGTCGGCAGCGGCGGCATGGACCTCTGCCGGCTCGCTCTCGGCCGGCCTGGGGAGTTCCGTTTCCGCGATGGAATGACCTGCCGCGGCTTCCTCGTAAGGAGCAAAAGCACGATCTTCGTCATGTGCCTCGGCGATCGCCGGTTCCGTGCGCGCGACAGGCATCGCCACCTGCTCTATGTTCTCAAAACGGGCACCGGGGGCGGGACGCATGGCGCGGCCGGAGAACAACTCGCCAAGCAGCGTACCGATCGCCATCAGCAGCAGCGAAGCTGCGGCGGCGGCCCCGGTGATCGGCCCGATCTTCGGGAAATAAGGCTGGGACGGCACCTGGGCCTGCGCGATCAGGCTCGCCGCGACGGGCGAGTATTTGCGATCCTTGCGCGAGGCCGCCGCATTGTAACTTGCCATATAGGATTCAAGCTGTTGGCGCTGAACGTTCGCGTCGCGCTGCAAGGCATCTAGCTGCACCTGCTGCTCGCCGGCGCGCGCCGACGCGGCTTTCAGCGTGTTGACATCCGTGACCAGCTGATCCTCGCGGGCCTTGGCCGTCTGAGCCTGGGCCGACAACCCCCTGATGATCTTCTGGGCCTCGTTGCGAATCTGACCGTCGAGGTCGGCAAGCTGCGACTTCAGCGCCCGGATGCGGGGATGGTTGTCGAGCAAGGTCGTGGAAAGATCGGCAATGTTGGCCCGGAGCTCGACCTGGCGCTCGCGCAGGCGCTGGATCAGCTCGGAGGACAGAACCTCGGGCACGCTGTCCAGCGAACCGCCATTCTGCAGCGCCCGGCGCACGCTCTCGGCGCTCGCCTCGGCGGAGGCGCGGCTGGCGCGCACGCGCGACAATTCGCTCGACAGCTCGGCGAGCTGCTGAGTCGGCAACACCGCATTGTTGCCGCCCATCAGAAGGTCTGACTGGGCGCGGAACGCTGCGACCTTGGCCTCGGCGTCCTTCACGCGATTCTGCAGTTCGGTGATCTCAGGCGCCAGAAAGTTGGTCGCGGCGGCGTTCGATTCGAGCTTGGCGTCGCTCTTCGAGGCGATATATGCGTTGGCGATGCCGTTCGCGATCGCCGCAGCAAGCTGGGGATCCTTCGAGGCGAACTCGATGGCGATCGCACGCGTCTTTTCGACGGCATAGACGTTGAGCTTGTCGTGCATGGCATTCAGCACGAGCTCTTCCGGCGGAATATCGTGGGGGTCGCTCTTCAAGCCGAACAGCACGAGCATGCTATTCAGCGCGGACATGTCACGCGCCGCGTTGAACTCGGGTTTGCTTTCCAAGTCGAGATTTGCAGCCACCTGCTTGAGGATATCAGGTGAGGAAATGATCTGGACCTGAGTCGCCACGCCCTGTTCGTCCAGAATCGGCTTGTCGTCGTCGTTAGTGCCCGGCGGCCGGGTGTATTCCGATTCGCGCGAGCCGATCTCCAGCTTGGCTGTCGCCTTGTAATAAGGCGTCGCGAGCCAGGCCAAAGCGAAGGCGAGCCCGGTGACCACAAGCGTGACAAGAACAATGCGCAGCCAGTTCCTCGCCAGGCTGGCGAAAAGCTGTTTCAGATCGACATCGACATCTGCGGCCGCGGACTGAACGGACATGCATCCTGCTCCGAACTTTGAGTCGAGGATGGACCGTAAACAACTATGGTAACTCACCCGTTAAGATTAGGGCTGCAGCTTATTAGAGGACACTCAAAGAATATTGGGTGAAAGCAATAGAACGATTGGGCTTTTTGCCGATCAACGCGGCCCCGGATCGCACTCCTTTACCGCCCATTAACCCTAACAGGATGATAACGGTCGCACTTTCCTGGGGTTGTGCCGCGGCTTGCGGCAAGAGCGATGAAGGTTCCTGGCCGGTCATGAAAAGCACTGCTTCCCTCTTTCGCGCTTTGCTTGCCCTGTCGCTTCTCACCGGCTGCTCGAGCTATCGCCCGACCCCCGCCGCCTTCCATGAAGTGCTCGACCAGCCCTACCGGCTCGGCGCCGGCGACCGCGTCCGTGTCACGGTGTTCGAGCAGGACGGGTTGACCAACACCTACAGCGTCGACCAGTCCGGCTATCTCTCCTTCCCGCTGGTCGGCGCGGTTCCGGCGCGCGGCCACACCGCGCAGCAGCTGGAGAAAGAGATCGCCGACAAATTGCGCCAGGGCTATCTGCGTGATCCCGACGTTTCGGTCGAGATCGACCGTTACCGGCCGATCTTCGTCATGGGCGAAGTGGGCGCTGCCGGCCAATATTCCTATGTGCCGGGGCTCACCGTGCAGAAGGCGGTCGCCATTGCCGGCGGCTTCACGCCGCGCGCCAATCAGGAGAGCGTCGACATCACCCGCGACATCAACGGCAAGGTGATGACCGGACGGGTGCTGACATCCGATCCGCTGCTGCCCGGCGACACCGTCTACGTCCGCGAACGCCTGTTCTGAAAAGCCGTCGTGGCGGTGAACCTCAGGATCGTCCACTGCTTCCGCTCACCTGTCGGAGGAATCTTCCGGCATGTGCGCGACCTGACCGAGGCGCAGGTCGCCGCCGGTCATGCGGTGGGAATCGTCTGCGACTCGACGACCGGCGGCGACTATGAAGAGCGGCTGTTCGAGGCAATGAAGGATAGCCTGGCGCTAGGCATCCATCGCACGCCGATGCAGCGCCATGTCGGGCCGGGCGATCTCGCCTCGGCCTGGCGCACCTACAGAATCATCCAGGAATTGCGGCCGGACGTGCTGCATGGGCACGGCGCCAAGGGTGGCGCCTATGCCCGGCTGTTCGGCTCACTGTTGCGGGTTTCAAGGTCTCGCGTGGCCCGCCTTTATTCGCCGCATGGCGGCTCCCTCCACTATGATGAAACAACAGCGACCGGAAAGCTGTTCTTCGGGCTGGAGCACTTCATGGCGCGCTTCACCGACTGCCTGCTGTTTGTTTCCGACTACGAGCGGAAAACCTATCGCCGCAAGGTCGGCGAACCGCCCGTACCCAACCGGCTCGTCTATAACGGCCTGCGCGCCGCCGAATTCGAACCGGTGGCGACGGCGGCAGATGCCGCCGATTTCCTGTACATCGGCATGATGCGCGACCTGAAAGGCCCGGATATCTTCATCGATGCGCTGGCTTTGGCCGGCAGCGAGCTTGAACGCCCCTTGAGCGCGGTGATGGTTGGCGACGGCGACGACCTGCCGCGCTACCACGTGCGGGTCGAGCGGCTTGGCCTCAAGAACCGCGTTCGCTTCCTGCCGCCGATGCCGGCCAGGCAAGCTTTCGCCCTGGCCGAGCTGGTCGTGGTTCCATCCCGCGCGGAGGCGATGCCCTATATCGTGCTCGAAGCCTTGGCGGCCGGCATGCCGATGATCGCGACCGCGGTCGGCGGCATTCCGGAAATCTTCGGCGAGAGTTCCCCTGTCCTGATCCGGCCGGACCCCGTCGAGCTTGCCGGCAAGATGAAGACTACGCTCGACGAGCGCGACGCGTACCGGGAGATGATGCCGCAGGCCGACGAGCTCAAGGCCCGATTTGGGGCGGATGTAATGGCGGCCGAGATCGAGACGGCCTATCTCGCGGCGCTCAACAAGTAGGTCCGCAACCGCACAACAGCTTCAAAACCACCGGTTGTCTCAAGCCTTTTTTAGCTCTCTTTTGCTATGCATTCGCGCGAAGCTCGCGGACAGTTCCCATGAATGAGATCGACCCCGCACACCGCTTTTCCATGGATGCGGTGCGCAACTACGACGCTCCCGCCGAGAGCGAAAAGCCCGGCGGCATCAACGATGTAGCGCGCCAGGTCGCCTCGCAATACCGGCGCGATACCATGTCGCCGATCATGGTCAGCGGCGTGCTGCGCATGGTCGAGTTCGCGGTGCTGCTCCTGTCGGGACTCTGCGTCTATTTCTACTATGTCGGTTTCTTCACCTATCTGGCCTGGCAATATCCGCTGGCAATCGCGGCGACGTCGTTCCTGGCCGTGGTGCTGCTCGACGTCACCGACTGCTACCAGATCGCGGCGCTGATGCGCCCGCTGGCCAATTTCGGCCGGGTGCTGCTCGTCTGGGCCGGCAGCTTCGCGCTGATGGCACTCACCGCCTTTGCCATCAAGGCGTCGGAAGACTATTCGCGCCTGCTGTTCGGCACCTGGTTCGTGGCCGGCTTCGTGCTGATCTTCGGTTTGAGACTGGTGATGTCCAGCCTCATCCGGCGCTGGGCGCGCGACGGCCGCATGGAGCGCCGCGCCCTCATCGTCGGCGGCGGCAAGGCTGCTGAACAGCTGATCCGCTCGGTCGAGAAGCAACCCTACAACGACATCCGCATCTGCGGCATCTTCGACGACCGCAACGACAAGCGCTCGCCGCCGATCGTCGCCGGCTATCCGAAGCTGGGCACCGTTTCCGAGCTCATCGAATTCGCCCGCATCGCGCGCATCGACATGCTGATCGTGTCGCTGCCGTTGACCGCCGAATCGCGCGTGCTGCAGTTGCTCAAGAAACTCTGGGTGCTGCCGGTCGACATCCGGCTCTCGGCGCATTCCAACGCGCTGCAGTTCCGGCCGCGCGCCTACTCCTATATCGGCTCCGTGCCGATGCTCGACATCTTCGACAAGCCGATCAACGACTGGGATTCGGTCGCCAAGCGCGCCTTCGACATCGTCTTCTCGCTTGTCGGCATCATCCTGTTCTCGCCGGTGATGCTCGCCACCGCAATCGCCATCAAGCTCGACAGCAAGGGTCCGGTGCTGTTCAAGCAGAAGCGGCACGGTTTCAACAACGAGATCATCGAAGTCTACAAATTCCGCTCGATGTTCACGGACCGGTCCGACCCGACCGCCAAGCAGACGGTGACCAGGAACGATCCGCGCGTCACCCGCGTCGGACGCTTCATCCGCAAGACGTCGATCGACGAGCTGCCGCAGTTCTTCAATTCGCTCCTCGGCTCGCTGTCTCTGGTCGGGCCGCGCCCGCATGCCATCGCCGCTCAGTCGCACAACCTGCTCTACAACGAGGTGGTGGACGGCTATTTCGCGCGCCACAAGGTCAAGCCCGGCGTCACCGGCTGGGCGCAGATCAACGGCTGGCGCGGCGAGATGGATACCAACGAAAAGATCCGCATGCGCACCGAATACGACCTCTATTACATCGAGAACTGGTCGATGCTGTTCGATCTGCGCATCCTGTTCCTGACGCCGATCCGCCTGCTCAACACGGAAAACGCCTATTGAGCGCCATCGCCCATGAGTTGCAGCCGCGGGCATTGCCGGCGTCCGCGGTCAACCAGTTGCCGCCTTCAGCGGTCAACGCCAAGCTGATCTCGCTGATCGCGTCGGCGGCGATCGGCATCGGCATCCTGCTCTCCGGCTTCGTCATCAGCGAGCCCGCGCCCTACGAGATCTACATGGCCGGGCTGATCGCGGTCTGGGCACTGTTCGGCCTCAGGATCTCCCGCGCGATCGTGCCGCTTCTGGTGCTCCTCGTGGCAATGAACATCGGCGGCATGATCGCCATGACGCAGATGGCGGATCTCGCCAACACGCCGCTCTATCTCGCCGTCTCGCTGTTCCTGGCCTTCAGCGCGGTGTTCTTCGCCTCGGTGACCTCGGTCCAGCCCAGCCTCTACCGGCTGATCTTCATCGCCTATGTCGTGTCGGCGGTGGCGACGTCGCTGCTCGGCATCGCCGGCTATTTCCATGCCTTTCCCGGCGCGGAGATGTTCACCAAATACGACCGCGCCGCCGGCGCCTTCCAGGACCCGAACGTGTTCGGGCCATTCCTGGTGCTGCCTGGCACCTACCTGCTCTACGTGCTCTTAACCGGCCCCGTATCGCGCATGCCGCTTCTGGCTGTGCCGTTGCTCATCATCACGGCCGGCATCTTCTTTTCCTTCTCGCGAGGGGCCTGGGGCATGTTCGCGGTGTCGGCGGTGCTGCTTACCGCGTGCCTGTTCCTGCAGAGCGCCAGCGGCAAGTTCCGGCTGCGGGTCGTGGTGATGACGATCGCCGCCGTGGCGCTGCTGGTCATCGCCTTCCTCATCATCCTGCAACTGCCCGGCGTGTCGGACATGTTCACCCAGCGCGCGCAGCTCGAACAGAGCTACGATTCGGCGCGACTCGGCCGATTCGCCCGCTACACGATCGGCTTCCAGCTGGCGATGGAGCATCCGTTCGGCATCGGCCCGCTGGTCTTCGGCACGATCTATGGCGAGGACACGCATGACATCTGGCTGAAGGCGCTGATGGATTATGGCTGGCTGGGCTTCGTCTCGTTCCTGACGCTGACCTTATGGACGATCGGCGCCGGCTTCCGCATCCTTCTGCGCGACCGGCCGTGGCAACCTTATCTGCTCTGCGCCTATGTCGCCTATCTCGGCAATATCGGGCTCGGCACCTTCATCGACATCGACCACTGGCGCCACCTGTACCTGCTGCTCGGCCTGGTCTGGGGCGCGATCGCGCTGGAGTACCGGCATCAGCGGGAATTGCGGCTGGCGAGGCCTGCATCCCTTCCTGCGATTTCACCTGCGCGATAGGCACCGAATTCGGTTGACCCGCACGGGGTTATCACGATACATCGCCACCCGGTCCGGAGTGTAGCGCAGCCCGGTAGCGCACTTGACTGGGGGTCAAGGGGTCGTCGGTTCGAATCCGGCCACTCCGACCATTTTCAGCCTGAGACTTGGCCCCAGAGCTTTCGTCGACCGAGAGCGACCGGCTTGACCGATTCCCGTGCGGCCGTTCCTGTGGAGCGCGGCCACCATCGTTGAGCATAACGGGCCGACAGGTTACCTCGCGTTCAGCTGGATGGCGCCAATGCCTCTCCCGCTTCTGAGGATGCCCGAATTCATCACCGGCATCATCTGCGCCTTGCTGTTCCGGGCCGGCGCGTTCAACCGTCGTCGTGACGACGTGGCCGCCATTGTGGCCGGGGCGTTCACGATGGCCGCGCTTATCGCGACAAGCACGGCATCGACAGGATCTTTCGCAGCAATAGGCTTTGTTGCCTTGATTACGACATGCGCCGTCAATGACGGCCTTGTTCAACGCGCCCTATCGTGCAGGCCGCTCGTGCTGCTGGGCAATGCAAGCTATGCCCTCTACATCCTGCAAATTCCGGTTCGAAAGTGGAGCCAGTGATATTCACGGGAGAATGGGACTGGATCGGACGGCTTTTGTATCAGCCCTTGCTGGTCATCATTTCGGTCGCCGTCTTCATTCTGCTGGAGGAGCCTGCCCGCAAGCTCCTCCGCGGTTCAATTGCGGAACGGGCAAGCCCTTCCGTCGCTTGATTCATGCCCCATGCGCCGCCAGCATACGGCGCGCGCTTTCCTCGTCAGTGATGAGCACGGTTGGCGCAATCAGGTTCATGGCGCCGAGCAGCGCCTCGGTCTTCTCCGCGCCGCCCGAGGCTAGGATGCGGATCGGCGCCTTGCGCAGCCGATCGACATCCACCGACATCACATGGCTGTTGACGGGATGGTCGACCAGATCGCCCTTGCGGTCGTAGAAATGGAACAGAAGATCGCCGACGGCGCCACGCGCCAGCAGGGCCTCCCGGTCCGCTTCATTGAGGAAGCCGCCGCGCGAGAAGGTGGTGGCCGAAGCAATGCCGCCGACGCTCAGCAGGACCGCGTCGAGCGCGTCGGCCATTGCAAAAATCTCCTGCAGGCCGCAGCGCTCGACCAGCGCGATCTTGGTCTCGACGCTGTCGACGACGGCCGGCGTCGGCATCAGATAGCCGTCACCCTGAAAAATCTGGGCGAAGCGCCAGGCGAACTCGGCCGGGTTGACCCGGCGTGCGACACCGACGCCGCCAAGCAGCGAGATCACGCTGAAGTCGGTCAGCGACTTGGCGCTGATGAACGGCAAGGTGTGGAACAGCGTCACACCCCAGCCGACGCCGACCCGCATGCCGGATTTCATCGCGTCGGACAGGAACATGCCGGTCTTGGCGGCGATCGCCGGGATCGGATCGGCGTTGGAATCAGAGAGCGGCGCGACCAGCGCCTGCTGCAGACCGAAGGTCTTTTCCAGCGCGCGCTCCAGGCGCACGATCTCCAGGAGCTCGCTCTCGATGGTGATCTTCACCTCGTTGCGCGCCCTCGCCTCCGCCAACATGCGCACGATTGTGACCCGGCCGACGCCGAGCACGTCGGCGATCTCGTTCTGTGTCATCTGCTCGACGAAATACATCCAGGCGGCGCGGATCCTGAGCCGGTCGGTCCGGCTTTCATTGACGACCTGCTCAGCCGCCTCCGCTGTCGCCTTGCCGCTTTCAGATTCGCCCTGCCGTCGCCTGCCCAAGTTCCCCTCCGCGATACCGCCGCCGATTCTGCGTTCTGGTTAAATATCGTCTATTGATCTACCAAGCGAGACGAACAATCTAGAGAGGGCGACTGGCGCCCCAGAGCCCTGACCGGCTTTCAGCATTTCGAGGCAATTGGTGATGCTGCGACAAATTTCCGAAGATGTGCGCGCCAACCTGAAGGACCGGCTTCGGGAACTGCGCGATGCCATTCGCCAGAGCCGCCACGACAGCGCCGGCGAGGCATCTCACGATATAGCCGGCAATTTGCCTCCCTTTCCGGGCCGTAGCCTGCTCGGCCACGCCGCGAGCGCTGTCGACGACGCGCTGACGATCGCCGAATCCTTCGTTCCGCATTCCCGGCCGCTCAAGGTCGACGGAACGACCGTAAAAAGCCTGCGCGCCTATTTCCCGCAAGGCGATGAAGACCGGCAGATAAACGGCGAACGTCAGTTCAGGCGTGACATGTATTATCTGACCCGGGCGGTCCTTGCCGGGCTCGGCATAGAAAACCCAAGGGTGCATGAGGCGAGCTTTTCGGCCGTCCATGCCGCAGTGCGCAAGCGCCATGCAGAATTGCTCGCCGCAGCGACAGCGTCCGCGGCCTCCACGGACCAGATCGCGGCGGCCTGCTCGGCCCTGCTTGTCGAATGCCTCAACCACCGCCCCATCCAGCTTGGCGAGACCGGCTCGGCCGCAACGACCTTCACCGACAGGTCGTTTGATATCGATTGCCTGGCGCCGATCGTGCTAGCCTGCGGTCTCGCCACCAAGGGCGAGACGTCCGAGCCCGACATTCTCGAGATCGCGGTGCTGGCGGCAGAAGTGCGGGAGGATCGCATCCGGCAGGCTTGCGCCCAAGCCAATGCCGTCCAGGAACTGACACCGGTTCTCGCCACCCTGCTCGCGCATCTGACGTAACCGCCGCGAGGGATCCGCTATCGTTCAGCCGCCATGGCCGCGATGGTCTTCTTGGCGCGCTGGATCGAGGCCGGGCTCATGCTGAGCTCGGTCAGGCCCATCCCGATGAAGGTCGGGATGAGGTCCGGACGGCCGGCGGCTTCGCCGCACATGCCCACCATGATGCCGGCGGCGACACCGGCCTTGGCGGTCAGTTCGATCGCCGACATCACCGCCGGATTGGTGACGTCATTGAGCTTGGCGACCGTCGGATTGAGGCGGTCGGCGGCCATGATGTACTGGGTGAGATCGTTGGTGCCGATCGAGAAGAACGCCACTTCCTTCGCCAACGCCGGCGCGATCAGCACGGCAGCCGGCGTCTCGATCATCACGCCGAGATCGAAGCTCGCATGCTCAACGCCCTCGGCCTTCAGCTCGGCCGCGCATTCATCGACCAGTGCCCGCGTGCGCGTCACTTCTGAAATCTCAGAAACCATAGGCAGCATCACCTTGATGTTGCCGTGCACGGCGGCCCTGAGCAGGGCACGCAGCTGGCGCTTGAAGATGTCGGGCCGGTCGAGACACATGCGGATGCCGCGCCAGCCGAGGAAGGGGTTTTCCTCGTCGGGAAATTCGATGCCGGCGATCGGCTTGTCGCCGCCGATGTCGAGCGTGCGCACGATCACCGGATGCGGCGCGAATGCCTTGGCCAAGGCGCTGTAGGTTTCGGCCTGCATGTCTTCCGACGGCAGGTGCATGTGGCGCATGAAGAGCAGCTCGGTGCGAAACAGGCCGACGCCCATGGCGCCGGCTTCCTGCGCCGCCTCGATCTCTTCCAGCGAGCCGATATTGGCGGCGACCTCGATCACCGTGCCGTCGGCGCGGGTAGGAGTTACTTCCTTGAATATCTTGAGGCCCGCGCGCTCCTGCGCCGCGGCTTCTACGCGCCGGTTGAAATCGGAGCGCGTCGCCTCATCCGGGTCGACGATCACATGCCCCGCATTGCCGTCGATGGCGACTTCCTTGGCCGCACGCAACTCGTTGATCTTATTTCCCAGACCAAGCACCGCCGGGATGCCGTGCGAGCGCGCGATGATGGCGATGTGCGAGGTGGCGCCGCCATGCCCGCAGACCACGCCGCCGATGCGCTTCAGCGGCGCGCGCGCCAGATCCCAGGCGCCGATGTCGTCGGCAATCAGGATCGCGCCCTGCGGTATGGTCTCCAGGCTGACCTCGTCCTGGCCGAGCAGCACCAGGCAGATCTGCCGGCCGACGGCATGGACGTCGTCGGCTCGGGCGTTGAGATAATGGTCATCTACCGCGCTGAAATCGGCGGCGATGGTGGCCGCGGCAGCGATGACGGCGGAGACCGCATCGTCACCGCCTTTGATCAATCTTTCCACTTCGCCTGTCAGGCTGTCGTCGGCGGCGATGTCGCGCAGCGCCGCGACGATGCCACGGTCGCCGGCGGAGAGATTGTCCTCGGCGAGCGTGAGGTCCATGCGGGACTGGACGCTGGTGACGGCGCCGCGGAAGCGCTCGATTTCGCTGTCGATCTCATCGGCCCGCAGCCGTCTGCCCGGTCCTTCGATCTCCGGCGGGAAATGGGCAAAGGCCGGCCCGATCGCAACACCCTCGCTGGCGGCGACGCCCTGGAGCTTGGAGATTCCATCCATCGGCGCGGCAGCCAGCGGCGCGGCCTCGGGAGCGGGTGCCGCGGCTGCGGTTTCCGAGCCGCCCTCGCCCGCTTCACTCTCGTCGTCGAGGCCGGCGCGCGGGTTCTCAAGATAGCCGATCAGCGCCTCGATCGCCTCGATCGCGTCGGCGCCGTTGGCGCGCACGGTGACTTCCTGGTTCTCTTTCACCGCCAGCAGCATCAGCTTGACCGAGCTCTTGGCGCTGACCGCCTTGCCGTCCTTGACCAGCTCGACATCGGATTCGAAACCCTTGGCGAGCTTCACGAACCGCGTGGCGGGACGGGCGTGCAAACCTTCGTGCACTCTGACGATGGTCGAGCGTTCCATGGCAATACTCTAGCTTACGGCGCCACCTGGACGGCGCTGATCCTATCAGGCGGCGATGGTGATGACAGCGCCCGGCGTCAGAGCCGTCACCAGCGCCCCGGTGTCGATCTCGGACGCGCACAGCTCGCCCGGCCTTTCGGCCTCAGTCGCTCCGTTGAAGGAGATCACGACATGGCCCATTTCGCGGACCTTGCTCCAGGCCGTGGAGCCGACCGCCGTTATCGTCGCCGAGACCGGTCCGAGCGTGATCGACGCGCCTTTCGCCGGCCCGTTATCGCTCGGGCCCTCCTCCGTCTTGTGCAGCACGGAGACCTCGGCCAGTTCGGGAGGCGAGCCATCCGCGAAAAGGATGACCACGCCGCCCTCGGCGAGGTCCGCCACTTCGGGTCCAATTGCCGTAACCCGTGTCTTGAGAAGAACCGACATATGGCGAACCTCGTTTTTACTGATGGCTTAGAACACGATCAGGGACACGACCCATGCGATCAGCACGGAAACCGGGCCCATGATCTGGCGGCTGATGAGCACCGCCGGCACGCCGATCTCGATCGTCTTCGGCTTGGCTTCACCCAGCGCCAGACCGACGGGAACGAAATCGCAGCCCACCTGGGTGTTGTAGGCAAACAGCGCCGGCAGGGCCATTGCGGGCGAGATGGTGCCGTTGGCGATCTGCGGGCCGATGATGGCGACGCCGATGACCTGCGCGATGACCGCGCCCGGTCCCAGGATGGGCGACAGGAACGGCAGGCCGCAGATGGCCGAGATGACCAGCAGGCCGACAATGTTGTTGGCCAGCGGACCCATCGGCTGCGCCAGCACGTCGCCGATGCCGGTATAGAGGATGAGGCCGATCAGCATGGTCACGAAGGCCATGAAGGGCAGCACGTTGCGGACGACCTGGTCGATGGTGCGGCGGCCGGAGTTGAAGAAGATGCCGACCACGCGGCCCATGACGCGGCCGATCGAGCTGATCAGGCCGATAAGCCCGCCTTCACTCGGCAGCGGTTCGGCCGCCCTGGCAGTGGTGTTGTTGCTTGAACTCATCGATGCTGCTCCCCCCGCAGTGGTGACCGCTTCGGATCCGTCCGCCATTGTGACGTTGGCCGGCTTCACGCCCGAAACGTAGATGTCTTCCGTGATGAATTGGGCGAGCGGACCCGCCTGGCCGACCGGCGTCAAGTTGACGGTCGGGATGCGCTTGCGCGGGTAGACGCCGCAGCGTGCGGTGCCGCCGCAGTCGACGACGACGACCGCCATCTCGCTTTCGATCGGCGGCGACTTGAAGCCGTCGACGGCCTGGGCGCCGGTCATGTCGGCGATGAGCTGCGCCACCGGATGAATGCCGCCGCCGGTTACCGACACGACCTTGTTGCGCTGATCGGTCGGCTCGATGACCAGGGGGCCGCCCCAGCCGGTGGAGCCCTTCGAGATCTTTACTGCCTTGAATGTCTTGGTCATGGTGCCCTCCCGCCCTTAGAGCTCGACGCCCTGGCGGCGCGCCATGATGGCCGTGATGCGCTCGGTCAGGATGCCCTTCAGCAGGATGACGACGAGGCCGACGAGGGCGTACCAGATGGCCACCTTGACGTGATAGCCGTTGGCGATGACACCCCGCTTCTCGAGGTCGAGCAGCGCGACCAGCATGCCGCCCCAGACGAAATATTCACCGGGGTTGATGTGCGGGAAGAGGCCGAGCGGCGGATGCACATAGGACACTGCCGCGTCATAGAAGGCAGGCTTGTGCTTTTCTTCCAGGAAGGAGCCGAAGGTGTAGGCCATCGGGTTGGTGAGGAAGAACACGGACAGCACCGGCAGCACGGTATAGCGGGTCAGCGCGATGCGGCCGGCGCCGCGCGCCAGACCGTGGACGCGCTCCTCGCCGACCAGTTCGGTCACGGCGTAGAAAGCGGTCATCAGCACGACCAGGGTCGGGATGATGCCGGTGACGAAG
The DNA here is from genome assembly GCF_003289965.1 of Mesorhizobium atlanticum. Taxonomy (GTDB): domain Bacteria; phylum Pseudomonadota; class Alphaproteobacteria; order Rhizobiales; family Rhizobiaceae; genus Mesorhizobium; species Mesorhizobium atlanticum. The sequence continues at coordinate 213,126 of NZ_QMBQ01000008.1, read as the reverse complement.
CCGGCGAACACCTCGCCACCCTTCTGAAAGATGCCGATGAAATACTTGCCGATCGCGGTCAGCCAGCCGAGCTGCTCTTCCTGCTGCACGTTCTTCAGCTGTTCCTTCAGCTGATCGGCGGTCACCGGCGCGTTGTCGGTCGTCGCCTGCGCCAGGACCACGAGATGATCGGTGGCATGCTCGACGCCGAGCTTGCCGTGCCAGGCAGCATCCGAGACCATGGTGCCTGCGACATGCAGGTTGTGCACCGCCAGGTCGGCATGCTGCGCCAATAACGAAATTACAGACATTTCTCCTCCTTATGACCCCTGCCGGTCATTCCCAGCCGGCTGCCGGCGTCGTTTAAGCCCTTGCTACGTTCAAGCCGGCCAAGCCCGGCTTTTTCCCCGGCTCCGACCGCGCGCGGTCGATCTGCTCGATCGCCCGTTTCACGGCCTCGGCCACACCGGGTTCCCCCTCCCCCATGATCGCAGGGTTGGACCGGAGTCGATCGAGGGGGATGCCCTCGAATTCTTCATGTCGCTTGAACTTGGTCAGCACCGAACGGCCGCTCATGACCATCATGCGGCGCACGATGAGATCCGGCGTTACGACGATGAGCGCGATGGTGCCCTTGGCGAGGCGACCGCGGAAATTGCCGGCGCCGATGAAGCCGTCCTTGTATTGGCTGGTGACGCCTTTGAAGACATCGGAATAGTGCCGCATCTGCAGCCAGACGCCCAACGATTGCAGCGCCCAGACAACAAACAGCAGAAGCAGCGCCCACTGCCAGATCGCCATTTCGGTCTCCTCCCGAGTCTCTTTCTCCGGCACATACTGAACGGAGCAGAGATGACCCGAAAGTGAGAACATTTGTTTCCTCGAATGTCAACATGTATTATATTTGTGGCCATAACGCTCCACAGGCGACCGGTCGATTTCGGCATCGGCGGCGCCTGTGCTAGCCTGTCGTCAAACGGGATATGAGACATGGATCTGCCTTTCAGGCATGAACTCGCGCTTATGCCGGACCTTCGCCACCGGCTGCGGCAGCTGCGCTGGTTTCGCGCCACCTTCCGCAGCAGCGCGAAGGTGGTGTCGGAGACGTTCGGCGTGCGCTTCGAGATCGACGAGGCGAAGCTGACGCGCGCCTTTCTCGACTGGATCGAGGTCATGGAAGCGCAGAAGCGATTCGCTGACGTGGACCGCGCGGACTTCATCGTCTTCGCCGCCGGACTGGTGCTGCGCGAGCTGATCCGGCAGGCGCCGGCGCGGGAGGTCTCAGGTCTGAAGGAAATGATCGAGACCGATGCCAATGCCGGCACGGCGGAGATCGTGCGCTTCTGGCCGGAGGGTTTCCTCTATACCAACTACTGCGTGTCGGCGATCCTGGCCGTGCATGAGCAGGAATTCGGCACGGCGCCCAGCATCGACAAATGCGCCGACGACCTGCGCACCTGGTGGTCCTACCGCGAGAACGCGACGGAAATGCCCGCCTATGCCGTGGCCTTCCTCGACCGCTTTCTCGGCGCCGAGCCCAACTGGATCACGCCCGATCGCGCCCAGTCGCGCCAGGCTATGCAGCGCGCGCTAGGATCCTCGCCGGTCAGCGAGGCGCTGCGTCAGCTTTGAGAGCTGGACACGGAACCACCCACTATTGAACATCTGACTTTTTATCGATAGCGATGTGCACATTGGCACAGGAGCTGGGAGAGGCGCGTGGCGCAAGCTAGACTGATGATTTTCGACTGCGACGGCGTTCTCGTCGACAGCGAGCCGCTGGCCGCCAGGGCCTATGAGCGCGTTTACGAGAAGCACGGAATGCCCGGCGTCCATGGCGGCATCATCGCCCAATGCATCGGCATGAAGCAGGCGGACATCATCGCAAAAATCAAGGAGCTGACCGGCCACCAGTTCCCGCCCGCCGCCGACGGCGACATCTGGGCCGAGACCAAGCTGCTCTTCACCGAGGAGCTGAAGCCGACGCCGGGAATCGTGCCTTTCCTCGGCGCGCTAGCCGGAGACCGCTGCGTTGCCTCGTCATCCTCGGTCGAACGCATCGACCACAGCCTGTCGGTGACAGGACTGTCACGCTTCTTCGGCGAGGCGATCTTTTCCTCTTCGATGGTAAAGAACGGCAAGCCGGCGCCCGACATCTTCCTCTATGCCGCCGACAAAATGGGCGCGAAGCCGTCCGACTGCATCGTGGTCGAGGATTCGCCGTTCGGCGTCCAGGGCGCGGTCGCTGCCGGCATGATCGCGATCGGCTATACCGGCGGCGGTCACACCTATTCCGAGCACGGCGCACGGCTGAAGGCCGCCGGCGCCGATTTTGTCTGCGCAGATTGGCACGAAGTCGGCCGGCAATTGGCCGAGCTCGGTGTGCCGGCCTAATCTAGCGGAGACTGGGGAAGCGACGCCGGGTCCAGTCACCGGGCGGCACCAATCCCCCCACGCGGAAGTTGAAGGACAGGACCCGCGTCGCATCGGCGTCGACCTCGCAGCGGAAGCTCAGATCATACCATTGGGTTGTCGTGCTGAAGGCGGCCTGCGGTGGGTTGAGAACATTGCCCTGTTTCAGGGGAATTGTCGGCAGCCATTTCGGCGCGTAATCGGCACTTTGCAATTCCTGGTTCAGGACGTTGGCGCAAAGATTGGCTATGCGCTGATCGCGCGGCACGTTCTCCATCGAGCTTGTGGCCAGCGCGTTGCCGGTCGCACCCGGCGAGTAAAGCTTTCTGACGCCCGGCAGGCCCGAATAGATCGGCGATCCCGCAACCTCGCTGTCGGCGGAGTTTGACCTTCCCAGGTTCGCGCTTGGTGCTCTCAAAGCTCTTGCGGATTTGAACTTCATCGCCTTGGAGGGTTTAGGTTTTACCTTTTCGGCCGGCGCAGGCTTGTCGCCGGCCTCGGCCGTCGATGGCTTTGGCGCTTCGGCCGCAGGCTTTTCGGCGGTTTGCGGAGCTGCCTCCTGCTTATCCTGCTGCTGTTTGTCAGTGTCCTCTGTCGCCTGCTTCTCCTCGCTTTGCGCGGGTTTTTCCTCCGGCGCGGCGGTTGCCGGTTTCTCTTGCGCCTTATTGGTGCCCGCCTGCTGCTCTGGCGTTACAGGCGGAGCGGGCTGGCTGGGCGCGCGCTGCGATACGACAGGCGGCTTAGTGGGCTGATCCTGGACCGGCGACGAGGCGTTGGCCGGCGCACTGCCGCCATCGGGAGATTTCTCCGGTCCGGTATCCTTCTCGCCATATTGGAAAACGCGCTTCAGAACCGGGATGTCCTGCGGTTTCGGCGGCTGCGGAGGCGGTGGCTTCTGCACGGGCTGCTCAGGCGGCTTCTCGGCCTTCTTTTCAGGCGTCGGCTCCGGCGGCTTTGGCGCAGACTTCGGCTTGGGCTGATCGGGCGGCGGCACGATCGCGACGTTGACCGGCTGCTCCTGTTGGTCCGGCTGTTGCTCGGGCCTCGGCAGGCCATAGAACAGGAATGCTGCGATCAGGGCATGCAGGAACAGCGATGCGGCCAAGGCCCATCGCCAATTCCGAAACCATTCCCGCATCTTGCCGTTCATTGCGCCCGATGTGGAACGAAACAGCGGCGGCTTCAAGCACCGGGCCTGGATTCCTGCGAGCTGCCGGCCTGACAAGTCGGTGATCGCAGGGCCCGTGGCGTAAGAGCAAGCCGGATCAAGGACCTGCGGGGATGACTTACACCAGCATGCTCATCGGGTTCTCGATCATGCGCTTGAAGGCGCCGAGCAACTCGGCGCCGAGCGCGCCGTCGACCGCGCGGTGATCGGTCGAGAGCGTCACCGACATGACGGTGGCTATCTTGATCTCGCCCTTCTTGACCACGGCCCGCTCCTCGCCCGCGCCGACCGCCAGGATCGTGGCATGCGGCGGGTTGATGACGGCGGCAAAGTCCTTGATGCCGAACATGCCGAGATTCGACACCGCCGTGGTTCCGCCCTGATATTCTTCCGGCTTCAGCTTGCGGCTGCGGGCGCGGCTTGCCAGGTCCTTCATCTCGTTGGAGATGACCGACAGCGTCTTTTCATCCGCATGGCGAATGATCGGGGTGATCAGGCCGCCTGGGATCGACACCGCGACGCCGACATCGGCGTGCTTGTGCTTGACCATGGCGTTCTCGGTCCAGGATGCGTTCGCGTCCGGCACCGCCATCAGCGCCATCGCCATGGCCTTGATCACCATGTCGTTGACCGAAAGCTTGTAGGCGGGAACCTCGCCCTTGTCGGTCTTCCTCATCGGAGCCGCGGCATTGAGCTGCGTGCGCAACGCCAAGAGCGCATCGAGCTCGCAATCCAGCGTCAGATAGAAATGCGGGATGGTGGATTTCGCCTCGACCAGGCGGCGCGCGATGGTCTTGCGCATGTTGTCGTGCGGCACCAGCTCGTAGGAGCCTTCGGCGAACAGCTTCAACACCTGGTCGTCCGACATCGGCTTTGGCGCGGGCGCCGAAGCGGACGGGAGTTCGGCCGGGCTTGGCGATGCGATCTCGGCGACCAGTTGAGCAGGAGCGGCGGCCTTCGCCGCAACTGCGGCCTCGACGTCGGCACGCACAACACGGCCGCGCGGACCGCTGCCATGTATTTCGGCTATCTTAAGACCGGCTTCACGAGCCAAGCGGCGCGCCAGCGGCGTTGCGCGCTCGCCTTGCGATTGGCCAATCTCCCCCCTTGTGGGGGAGATGCCCGGCAGGGCAGCGGGGGGCGCGAAGGAATGAGAGGCTGGCGGGACAGCGCCCCCCTCTGCCGGCTTCGCCGACATCTCCCCCACAAGCGGGGAGATTGGAGCCTTGTTCTGCGTCGTCTCTGCCGAATACACCTCGTCGTCGGCATAGATCCAGGCGACGGGCTCACCGACAGGAATGTGGACGCGCTCCTTGCCTGTGACGTTGCGCAGCGTGCCGCTGGCCGGCGCGTCGATCTCCATCGCCGCCTTGTCGGTCTCGATCTCGAAGAGCACATCGCCCTTCTTGACCTTGGCGCCCTCCTCGGCGAACCAGCGCGAGATCTGGCCGGTCGCCATGTCCATGTCGACCTTGGGAAGAATGACTTCTGTCGGCATCGCTCAGCGGACCCCTTTCACGAGGTCGCGCGCGGCGGCGATGATGTCGGGGACCTGCGGCACCGTCGCCTTTTCAAGATCCGGATTGTAGGGGATCGGCGTCTCGGCGCCGCCGAGGCGCACGATCGGCGCATCGAGATAGTCGAAGGCCTCGCTTTCAGCGACCAGCGCGCTCACCTCGGCGCCGATGCCTAGCGTCTTCACCGCCTCGTAGACGCAGAGCAGGCGCGAGGTTTTCTTCACGCTGTCGATGACAGTCTGCCGGTCGATCGGCCGGATCGTGCGCAGATCGACCACCTCGATGTCGATGCCCTCGCCTTCCAGCGCCGCGGCGGCGTCGAGCGCCTTCTGCACCATGATCGATGTCGCGACGATGGTGAGGTCGCGGCCCTCGCGGCGGATCTCGGCCTTGCCGATCGGCACGGTGTAGTGGCCTTCCGGCACATGTCCCTTCATCTTGTAGAGCAGCTTGTGCTCGAAGATCATGACCGGATCCGGATCGGCAACGGCGGCAAGCAGCATGCCCTTGGCATCGTGCGGCGTCGCCGGCTGGATGACCTTGAGGCCAGGCACATGGCCGAGCCAGGCTTCCAGGCTCTGGCTGTGCTGGGCGGCGGCGCCTGTGCCGGAGCCGGCGGGGAAACGCATCACCACCGGCACCGAAACCTCGCCGCCGAGCATGAAGCGCATCTTGGCCGCCTGATTGACGATCTGCTCCATGGCGAGCGCGGCGAAATCCGAGAACTGGAACTCGAAGATCGGCCGCATGCCTGTGACGGCCGCGCCCACCGCGACACCCGCGCCGCCCAGTTCGGAGATCGGCGTGTCGATCACCCGGTCGGTGCCGTAGCGCTCGACCAGATCGCCGGTCACCTGGAAGGCGCCGCCATAGACGCCGATATCCTCGCCCATCAGGAAGACGCGCTCGTCCATGTCCATGGCGATGGCCATGGCTTCCTGGATCGCCTGGGCGTAGCTCAGTTCACGCACCACGGCGTCCATCACGCTTGCTCCGTGTAAACATAGTTCTCAAGGGTGGCGATCTCGGGAGCCGGGCTCGCCTTGGCAAACTCGATGCCGTCGGCGATCTCCTTGGCGACCGCGTCGCGGATCGCCTGGATGCCCTGGTCGTCGATGAAGCCGAAATCGCGCAGTTCCGTCTCGAACAGCGTGATCGGATCGCGGTTCGCCATCCAATCGTCGATCTCTTCCTTGGTGCGGTAGCGGTTGCGGTCGCTCTTGGAATGGCCGCGGTGGCGGTAGGTCTTGGACTCGATCAGGGTCGGCCCCTCGCCCGCGCGCGCCCGCTCGACCGCCTTGAAGGACGCCTCGGCGACCTCCGAGAAGATGTTGCCGTTTACGATCACGCCGGGCATGGAATAGGCGGCCGCGCGCTCGGCGATGTTCTTCACCGCGGTAGAACGCGCCGTCGAGGTCGACATGCCGTAGCCGTTGTTCTCGCACACGAAGATCACCGGCAGCTTCCAGATCGCCGCCATGTTCAGCGCCTCGTGGAAGGCGCCTTCATTGTTGGCGCCGTCGCCGAAGAAGGAGACGACCACCTTGCCGGTCTTTATCATCTTGGATGAAAGCGCGGCGCCCACGGCGATCGGAATGCCGCCGGCAACGATGCCGTTAGCGCCGAGATTGCCCTTGGCGACATCGGCGATATGCATGGAACCGCCCCTGCCCTTGCAGTAGCCGGTGGTCTTGCCGAAGAACTCCGCGAACATGCGGCTGACCTCGGCGCCCTTGGCGATGCAATGGCCATGGCCGCGATGCGTCGAGGTGATCTGGTCATCCTCGGCGAGCGGCATGCAGATGCCCATGGCGCTCGCTTCCTGGCCGATCGACAGGTGCATGGTGCCGTGGATGAGGCCGCGCATGTAGCACTCTTCCGCGCCCTCTTCGAAGCGGCGGATGAGGTACATCTTGTGAAGCACGTGTCTGAGCTGCTCGGGGCGGTACTGACGATAGACGAAGGGTAGGTTGGCCCGGCTATCCGCGACGGCTTTGCTGGCTCCGGCCATGATCACGCCTCTACGGTCCCGTAAACGAGCTTGTCCTGGCGGGCGCGCAGCTCGGCGATCTTCGAGCCCGGCGCGGGCGCCGCATTGGCATAGGTGATAAGCTCGCCCTTCTTGATGGGCGCGGTGACCGAGCCACCCTGCAGCAGGCCGCAGGGAATCGCGCGCGCCGCATGGGCTTCCGGAGCCGTCATGATCCAGGCGCGATAGCAATACTCGCCGATGGCATCGAGGTTGTCGCCGGGCTTCAGATCCTTCTTGGCGACGGCGCAGACCTCGGCGACCGGCTTTGCCAGCGGCACCATGTCGGCCTTGCCGTAGAGCACGACGCGGGCGCAGGTGAGCGGCACCTCCAGCGAGGTCAGGTGATAGGGGCGGTGGAAGGTGAAGTACGGGCCCTTGCCCATCTTCAGGTCTTCCATGCGCTCCGAGATGCGCGGATGCGACATGTCGGCCACGACGAAGACGCCCGGCGCGACGCCCTTGCCGATCGAATAGTCGACGACGCCGACCTTCGACAGCACGCCGCCGTCCTTCTCAGGCACCAGCACCTTCGACAATTCGCCGAGCGTGGCCGATGGACCGTGCATGCCGGGCTTGTCGGGAACCAGCCCGGTCGCGTTGGCGATCGCCGCCATCTCGACCATGGTCTTCGAACCATCGACGAATTCGACCAGCATGCGCACATTCATATGCCGGCGCTTCGCCTCCTCCTCGTAATCCGGAGGCGTGGCGTCGATGTTGAGCGGGTTGTTCTTCCCCTTGCCGGCGGCAACGATCGGATGGCCCATGGCTGAGACGAACTCGATCAGTTCCATGCAGGAAGACGGCTCGTCGCCGGCGCCCAGAGAATAGGTGACGCCGAGCCGGTCGGCCTCGGCCTTGAGATAGGCGCCGATGGTGACGTCGGCCTCGACATTCATCATCACAAGGTGCTTGCCGTGCTCCATGGCGCGCAGGCCGATCTCGGCGCCCACGGCCGGAACGCCGGTCGCGTCGATCACGACGTCGATGAGCTCGTTGCCGATGACAAGGCTGGAATCGTTGGTGACGGCGATCTTGCCCGCCTCCATGGCAGCGGTCATGGCCGAGGCGTTCGACACTTCCCGTGCGTGTCCGGTTTCCTGGAACGCGATATCGACGGCCTTGCTGGCCGCCGGAAGGTTGAGCTCGGAAATGGCGCCGATCTCGATGCCGGACATGTGGGCGACGCGAGTAACGATGTCGGTTCCCATTTCGCCGGAGCCGATGAGGCCGACGCGGATAGGCTTGCCGGACTTGCCGCGTTCATCGAGATCCCGGGCAAGGCCCGTCAACGAAATATTGGAAGCCATGCCGCTTATTCCTCCCATATCGCATGCTGTTTGGTCGCTTGACGGGTATTGAACATATGTATTTCTGTCAAGACTAATGTCCAATCTTTGACCGTTAGTCGACGCTTTTCGGATTGGTCGAGGCGCGGCAGCGAAAGGCATGGACAATGAGCGCCGCCATCAAACCGAATGCGAGCGAGCGCCCGCGGCCGAATGCCGGCCTAGGCCGTTCGACGGACCGCAAGAAGATATCTAGGCGTTAATTGTTACTGGCAAACGTCGATCCATATGGCGCCGACCAGGTCGGCCATGCGCTGCGGTGCAATGCGCACCGCGGCATTGGTGGCGCCGGCAGCGGGGACGACCTCGTCGAAGGCCTTGAGCGACAGATCGCAATAGACGGGAAGCGGTGCCGGCAGGCCGAACGGACAGACGCCGCCCGGCGGATGGCTGGTGGCTGCCAGCACTTCTTCGCCGCCCAACATGCGCGGCTTGCCGCCCATCCTGTCCTTGAATTTGCGATTGTCGAGCCTGGCGACGCCGCTGGTGACGACCAGCATGGTCTCTTCGCCCACACGCAGGCAGATCGTCTTGGCGATCTGCGCCGGCGTCACGCCATGGGCTTCCGCCGCCAGCGCCACGGTTGCCGAACTGGCCTCGGTGACGATGACTTCGATGTCGGGCGCATGCCGCGCAAAGAAGGCGCGAACCGATTCCAAGCTCATGGTGAACCCCTCGTCAGGTCTGTCGGATAGCAGCGGTCGGCGATTCGCATGGCGCAACCATTGTTGGCAAGAGCCAGCGCTCTCGTCTTTCAGGCATTAAAAAGCCCGCCGGGCGAAACCTCGGCGGGCTCGAATGGACGCTTTTCGTGCCTCTACTGATGCGTGGGCCGATTTTCGGCTGCCGGCACTGTGATCAATTCCTCTTCCGGCATCTGCAGCGCGGAAGCGATGCGCCGAAGCTTGGCGGGATCGACGTCCTTGCCGTCTTCGATGTCGACGATCTCGCCCACGGCCAGACCGCAGGTCAAAGAGAGTTCCTCGATCGTGTATCCCCTCGTTTCGCGAGCGGCCTTCAGAGGATTGAGGCCGGGCGCGGCAATGATGTCGTTGGAAACAGCGTTTCGTGCGGTGTTGGGCATGGCAACTCCTTGGGATGAAACAGGGTCTGATGAAATGGTGTTGCCTGAGACGGGCGGGAGAATGCTCGTTAACGAATGATTTGCCAAGAGCACCGATGCGGCGTCACGCCATCGTGAAGCGGCGTCCAGTCGAATGCCACAGGCCCTTTAGATGTAAGAAAGCGCGGCGCTCAATCAAGTTCTTTTGAAGGTCCCGCGACCGGATGCGCCGGCATTTTCGACGCCTCGGTTCGTTAGCTTGAAGCTGGGCGCCGCGGTGTTCGTCAACGCCGAGCGAGGCGGCGACGGCAAGCTTGTCGCGAACAAGGGTCGTGGTCGAGAATCAGGGCATTGCGCCGCCCATGTGAAACCGAGTGGCTGCACGCTAGGGATTGCCGCGGCCCTTGCACGTTGAACCGGGCCTGCGGCGCATAGCCTTCTCAGAAACAATCCAGAAACAAAAATCTACACTCGGGAAAAGTTGTCGAAAAAAACCAGGAGGATAGTCCTTGTTGCGAGGCTTGGGTCACGGATTTGATCCGAGATTCCCGGAACGCCCGCTTAACAAGGAGACGTGTCATGAAGAAGTCCCTTCTCTCAGCGCTCGGGCTGGCTCTGGCTCTGGCTCTGGCGTTCACTGTGCCGGTCCTGGGCGTCACCAGCGCTGATGCGGCTCCAATGAAGAAGCATCATCATCGTCATCACCACAGGCATCATCGCTGGCATCACCGTTGGCATCACCACCACCATCACCATCATCACCACAAAAAGGTCGCTCCGAAGAAGTACTGACCTTTTCGCTTCTGCCGATGGGCAGGCCTCCGCTTGTTACGCGGTCCGGCCTCCCCATCGGAATTTTTCTGCGTTAGCATCCGGTGATGCCGCACCGTGCTCCCGAATGTGTCTGATGGAGATCAGCGCCGACCTTCCGGCCAGACACCGCCTGGTGCTGATGGCCGCTCGAATCGTGCTGACCCTTCGCCACCCGGTCCTCGTTGCCCGCTTCGCCATGAGACTTGGCTATCTGCCGAACCCGGCCGCCCCGACGCGCTACAACGAGCTGATGTTGTGGCGGAAGATCATCGACCATAATCCGCTGTTCGTAACGCTGACCGACAAGCTAGCGGCAAAGGCTCATATCCGCGCCACCTGTCCTGGGTTGCTGCTTGCCGAAACGCTGTGGTCCGGCCGGAATCCGGAAGACATACCGGCGGAACTGCTTGCGGGCCAGGTCGTGGTCAAGACCAACCACGGCTGCGAGATGAACATCTTCGTTTCCGGTGGCCGGCCCGCGCGCGCGGAGATCATGCGCAAGACAAAGCGGTGGCTCAAGAAACGCTTCGGACGACGCAACGGCGAATGGGCTTATTGGGCTATCACCCCCACCGTTCTTGTCGAGGAGCAGCTGACACTCGGCGGCGGTATGATCGCCACCGACATCAAGGTTCATGTCTGCAGCGGCGTCATCAGTCATGTCTGGGCCGAGGACAAGCTCGCCGCGCGCTCGCACCTGTTCGACGGCGAGGGCCGTCCGTTACCCGGACGCGATCCCGACTATCCGCGGGAGGACCAATCCCTGCCCGTCAGCCCCGCCCTGCTCGACTTTGTCCGGCAGGCGATAGCGCTGGCGCCGCGTATCACCGGCGACCTCGATCATGCCAGGGTTGATTTCCTGGTGACGGACAAGGGCCTCCATGCCGGCGAGATATGCATCTATTCCGCTGCCGGCTACGGCACCTGGACCAACCCTGCGATCGCTGAGCGGCTGGAACGGTTTTGGCGGCTTGAAGACGCGGCCTATCTCAAGCGACGGCATCGCGGGATAAGCCGCCTCTATGCCCAGGCGTTGCGTGCCAGATGCGCGCTGCGCGCAACACAAAAACAAATGCGCGCCTGACTGACCGCGTGCAGCCGAATGAAACGGAAACGGAAATAGCGGCCGTCGAGGACGGCCGCTATTTCCGTTCACAGCTCGTTGAACCGATCAGCGCCGGCTGATCAAAAGGCCAGCAAGCAATCCGACCACGACAAGGCCGACGGCGGCGGCCGTCGCTGGATGGTCGCGCGCCGTTCGTTCGATTGCCCTGCGCCTGCGCCTTATCGCCGGCAGCGCCTCGTGAAGGCGGTCATATAGCTGAGAATAATAATCGGACGCCGCCTCGCGGCCATCCTCGTAATAGGCGTCACCACGCCTGGCCAAGACCTTCTTTAGGTCGTTCAATTGCCGCGAAAGCGCCGCGACCTGTTTGTCGATGTCGAGGTCGGAGAGGGTCGAGAACGATGCCATGCCAATTGTCCTTCTCTTCGAGAAGGCCTAACGCACGGACGACGGGCCAGTTCCGGCGGCCCGACCGCGCGGCATCAAGTGGAATGATGACCGTTCAACGAACCTGGTCGAGCAGGCGTTTGCATTCCAGCAAGTCGAACAGCGCCTCCTGCAGCAAGGCGCGATTGTCACGCGACAACTTTGAAGCGTCTGGTTGCACCGGACCTTCGTCGTCGCTTTTGCCGAGGCCGAAGAAACGGCGACTGGGCTTCACTTTCGGCTGGCCGACGAGCGCATCCTCGTCGCCGCGCGGCTGCGCGGCCGCCGTCAGCGGCACCTGCTCGGCCTGACGGCGCTGGGCGATCGCCTCTACGGCGGCCATGTCGCCATTGCCGATGGCGACCAGAAAGTGGTTGCCGTTCTCGCGCAGCAGCTTCTGCACGCCTTTGATCGTGTAGCCCTGATCGTAGAGCATGTGCCGGATGCCCTTGATCAGCTCGACGTCCTGCGGCCGGTAGTAGCGACGGCCGCCGCCGCGCTTCATCGGCTTGATCTGAGTGAAGCGTGTCTCCCAGAAACGCAGCACGTGCTGCGGCAGGTCGAGATCTTCCGCGACTTCGCTGATGGTGCGGAAAGCATCGGGGCTCTTGTCCATGGGCCAATCCTCCACACTGGACCACGATCCGGCGCATGATGCCGAATCGCTCCTTATTTCAGCGATTTATGAAACGATATTCAAGCCCAGCGTCAAAACGGCCGGCGGTTTTCAACCGCATTCGCCAGCAAACTACTTGCCGCCTTTACCCTTGCTGTTCTGGTGCGAACGCAGGATCCGGTTCTTGAGCACGTTCGACGATTTGAACGTCATAACCCGGCGCGGCAGGATCGGCACTTCCTCCCCGGTCTTGGGATTGCGGCCAATGCGCTCGTTCTTGGAGCGGACGTGGAAGGTGGCAAAGGACGAAAGCTTGACCGTCTCGCCCCGAACGATGGCTTCGCAGATTTCGTCCAGCACGGCTTCGACGAGTTCCGCCGATTCAGTCCGCGACAGGCCAACCTTCCGATAAACGGCTTCAGCAAGGTCGGCACGCGTCAGTGTCTTTCCCCCCATGCGACCGTCCCATCTGCTCGCAGAAAATGTAAATCGATACAGCCAAAGGCAGAGCCTAAGTAATTGATCCGGCAAGGTCAAGGACCGAACCGGCGAGTTCGGCACTTACCAGCGGAGCAATACCGCGCCCCAGGTGAAGCCTCCACCCATCGCCTCGAGAAGCACCAGATCGCCCCTCTTGATGCGGCCGTCGGCGACGGCCACCGAGAGAGCCAGCGGCACCGAAGCAGCCGAGGTGTTACCGTGTAAATCGACGGTGACCACAACTTTCTCCTCGGCTATCCCGAGCTTCCTGGCGGAAGCGTCAATAATCCGTTTATTGGCCTGATGCGGCACGAACCAGTCGAGGTCCTGCGCCGTTATGCCAGCCTCGCCGAAGGTCGCCTCGATGACATCCGTGATCATGCCGACGGCATGCTTGAACACCTCACGGCCTTCCATCCTGAGATGGCCGACGGTTCCCGTCGTCGAAGGCCCGCCATCGACGAAGAGCTTGTCCTTATGTGCGCCATCGGAGCGCAGGCTCGCCGCCAGCACGCCGCGGTCGGTGATCGCACCGGCGCCCTCCTGGGCTTCGAGAACGAGCGCCCCGGCGCCGTCGCCGAATAGCACGCAGGTCGAGCGGTCGTTCCAGTCGAGGATGCGCGAGAATGTCTCCGAGCCGATCACCAGGACGCGCCTGGCCAAGCCGCCACGGATGTAAAGGTCGGCGGTGGCCACGGCATAGACGAAGCCCGAGCAGACGGCCTGCATGTCGAAGGCAAAGCCGTGATGCATGCCGAGCCTGTTCTGGATCTCGACGGCGGTCGCGGGGAACGTGTTGTTGGGCGTCGAAGTCGCCAGGATGATGAGGTCGATATCGGCGGGCGTCATGCCAGCGCTGTCGAGCGCCGCGCGCGCCGCCGCCTCGCCCAGCGAGGCGGTCGTCTCGTCATCGGCCGCGACATGGCGCTGGCGGATGCCGGTGCGCTGCACGATCCACTCGTCGGAGGTTTCGACCATGCCTTCGAAGTCGGCATTCTTCATAGTGCGGCGGGGCAGCGCGGCACCATTGCCGCGCACGACTGATCTGATCAAGGTCCGTTCCTATTCCTCGGCGTCGGCGGCGACGCCGGATTTCCTGTTTGCCTGGGCGTTCGGATTGCGCGCGTGAAACAGATCGAGGTCGGCCTCGATCCGGTCAAGCAGATTGTTGCGCACCATGTCGTAGCCGAGCTCGATCGCCGCGGCGAAGCCATCCGAATCGGCGCCGCCATGGCTCTTCACCACGATACCGTTCAAGCCCAGAAAGACGCCGCCATTGGAGCGGCCGACATCCATCTTCTCACGCAGCCGGTCGAAGGCTCCCTTGGCGAAGACGTAGCCGATCCTGGCCATGAGCGTGCGGCTCATGGCGGCGCGAAGATAGCCAGCGATCTGCCTTGCCGTGCCCTCGGCGGTCTTGAGCGCGATATTGCCGGCAAAGCCCTCGGTGACCACCACGTCGACCGTACCCTTGCCGATGTCGTCGCCTTCGACGAAGCCGCGGTAGTTCATCGAGGCCATGTTGGCCTCGCGCAGCATGCGGCCGGCCTCCTTGACCTCTTCCTGGCCCTTGATCTCCTCGACGCCGACATTGAGCAGGCCGACGCTCGGCCGCTCGATGCCGAACACCGAGCGCGCCATGCCGGTGCCCAGAATGGCGAAATCGATCAGCTGATGTGCGTCCGCGCCGATGGTGGCGCCGACATCGAGCACGACGCTTTCGCCGCGCGTCGTCGGCCAGAGCGCCGCGATCGCCGGGCGGTCGATGGTGGCCATCGTGCGCAGGCAGAATTTCGACATCGCCATCAGCGCGCCGGTGTTGCCGGCCGAGATGCAGGCCTGTGAAGCACCGCTCTTCACCGCCTCGACGGCCTTCCACATCGACGACTTCCAGCGGCCGTGGCGGAGTGCCTGGCTCGGCTTGTCGTCCATACGCACGGCGATCTCGCAATGGACGAACTCGCTGACTTCGGCGAGCTTCGGAAACTTGGCGAGCTCGGGACGCACCACGTCCTCGCGGCCATAGATGACGAAGCGGATGTCAGGGCGGCGGATGACGACCGTCATCAGCGCCGGGATGACCACGCTCGGTCCGTGATCGCCGCCCATGGCATCGATGGAAATCCTGATCACTCGGTGTTTTTCTCACGGTTTGCCTGGCTTGCGGCGGACGCCTGCCAAGGTAAGGGGGCTCGCGAAGGTTCGGCGAAAATAGCGGTTTTGCGCCTGCGCACAACCAACTTTTCCAAAATCCGGACCACTCTCAGGATTTTCCAAGCAGCGAACGCAGCTTTTTCTGGAATTCGCTTTCTTCCGGTGGATCGTCGCCGGCCACGTCAAGCGAGGCTCCCGGCTTGCGCGGATAGGGGTCGATCGCCAGGCCGAAGAACTGTTCGGCCAGCGCGCCGACGTCGATCGTGTCGCCGGAGAATGTTTCCGGACTGTCCGGTCCATCGGCGTCGAGAATGATCTCGCCGCCGCCCTCGAAGCCCTCGCGTCCAAGCTTCGACTGCTCGGGCAGGAACAGCGCCTCGACCGGCTCGTCTATATGCGCGCTTACCGGCTCCAGGGTGACGATGCAGGCCTGCGTGATGTCGGCCTCGACACGGCCCGTAACCTTGACACCGTTGCGCTTCCACGAAGCAACAAGCAGTTCGGCGCGGTAGCTTTCGACGGAAAGCAGATCATATTCGGCGGCAAGCGCCTCTCGCTGGCGCTGATCCGCCTCGACCAGCACGGGCAGGCCCTTCTGCGGCAGCCGCGCGACATTGGCGACAAAGGATACCGGGCTGCGCAATTCAGCGTCTTTCATGCTGGCCTCCTTCAAGTGGCCTCGGCGGCCGGGAACGCGACCGTGCCGGCGGCGATCGACTCGGTCGGCTGCACGGCGAGCTTCCGGCTGGCATCGCAGACATAATCCGCCAGCAGCGACGCCTGCGGCCAGGGGCCAGCGTCCGGCCTGACATTGCGGGCAAGCGCCGCCGCGAGCGCCACCCGATTGTTTTCCCGGAGGGCTTCATCATAGGCGGCCGTGCGGCCGTAAAACATTCTCGCCAGCTTCTTCATGCGCTTGGGCACGCCGACATCGCTGATTCCAAGTTCGCGCAGCGAATGATCGACGTCGAGGAAGAACTCGTCGATCAGCACTTGCGCAACCTCGGCCGCCACGCCTTGCTCGCCGTGCAACCGGTGCTGGACGAGATAGATATGCAGCGACAGCATCTCGAAGCGGCCGAGCGGCGTATCCGGCACATTCCAGTCCGAATAAAACACCGTTTGCCGCGCCGCCGCCACGATTTGTGCGTAGAGCGCGTCGGTGATAGCGCGGTTGGCATTGCGTTCGCGGCCAAAAAGGCGCTGGAACATTGAGGGCGGTCTCCCGGGGACCTGTTGTTTGATTTGGCCTTGTTGCATCGGCATGCAAGCTGGTTTACCGGTTTTGCGGCCCAGCGCAAGTTGCGGGGATGTGATGGAGAATTGTTGTTGGGTGCGCTGAAATTCAAGTCGTTTCTTGCGCCCGCCCCGGTGGGCGTGGCCTCACTGCTGATGGTGGCATCAGCGCTTTCCGCCTGCAATTCGTCCAAGATGTTCGGCGATCTCCATCCAAGCGAGACGCTGACGAAAGGCTACGTGATCGACCAGCAGGCAATCGATTCGGTGCCGGTCGGATCGAGCCGTGAACAGGTGCTGCTGGCGCTGGGCACGCCGTCGACGACGGCGACCTTCGACAACGAGGCCTTCTACTACATCTCGCAGACGCGCAAGCGCTACGTCGCCTTCGACAACCCGCACATCATCGACCAGCATGTGCTGGCGGTCTATTTCGGGGCTGACGGTCGCGTGACCCAGATCGCCAATTACGGCCTGAAGGACGGCAAGATCTTCGACTTCATCTCCAGGACGACACCGACTGGCGGCAAGGACCAGAACTTCCTCAGCCAGGTCATCAACGGCGCCAGCAAGCTGGCACCCGGTGTCCCCGGCGGTGGCGGCGGCACGCCTTAAGTCTATCGACGGCAGCAGAACAATCAGCACCGGCCGGCGCGCCGGCGGGTTTTGTTCACGCGCGGCCAAGACGCATACTTGCTTATATTCGGACGTCCCCCTATCAATTTGCCGGGAATTGGGGGACCGGTCATGAGCAACAGCGATCGTACTGTGCCGCAAGGCTGGATGGCGACAGGCACGCCCGACCGGCAGACCGTGACACCTGACTGGCTCGTCGTCGATGCGCCGACAATCGACGGCGTCGCGCTCAAGGAAATCCGGCCTGTCGCGACTTCGACCGGCTACCTCACTGAAGTCTTTCGCGAAGAATGGAACCTCGACGGACTTCCCGTCGGACAGGTGTTTCAGCGCTCGCTTTATCCGGGCGCGGTGACGGGATGGCACGCCCATGGCGTCACAACCGACCGGCTTTTTTGCGCGGCAGGCAGCGTTCGGATCTCGCTGTTCGACGGTCGCAAGGCCTCCCCGACATTCGGCACGGTCTGGCACAAGATCGCCGGAGCCGTCAGGCCCGCCATCGTCGTCATCCCGCCCGGCGTCTGGCACGGTGTCGTCGCGCTCGGACCGGACATTGCTATGGTGCTCAATCTGGTCGACAAGGCATACGCGTATGACGCGCCCGATCATTGGCGGCTACCGCCCGATACCGAACAGATCCCCTACAAGCTGGCATAGCGTGGAACAGGCCGGCCAGCGCGCGCCAACAGGGCGGATCGAACCACTTGTCTCGGTCGTCATCGCGACGCACAACCGCCCGGCGGTCCTGCGCCAGACGTTGAAGAGCCTAATCGGTCAGACCCTGCAGGACTGGGAAGCCATCGTCGTCGGCGACGCGTGCCGGCCGGAGACGCCGGCAATTGTCGCCGCCTTCGATGACTGCCGCATCTCCTACATCGATCTTCCCGTGAATTTCGGCGAGCAATCAGGGCCGAACAACATCGGCTTCGCCAGGGCTCGCGGCCGCTTCGTCGCGATCTTGAATCATGACGACCTCTGGTTTCCCGATCATCTGGCGTCGATGAGCGGCTGGATAGACGCCACCGCTGCAGATGTGGTGATCGCGCGGGGCGCGGTCATCGAGTCGTCCGCGAGCAAGGGTTCCAGGCATATGATCCTCGGAATGGGGCGGGACGGCTTCTATGACCCAGTGACCACGGTCGGATTTGGCTCCGCGCAAATGATCCGCCGGACGTCGCTGCCAAGGCTTGGGCCTTGGCGCCCGGCCAGCCAATGCGTTTGCGAGAGTTCCCAGGACTGGCTGTTCCGTGCCTGGCGCAAGGGTGCGGTGATCTCGACGATGCCGCATCTGACCGTGCTCATGCTGCATTCGGGCAAGCGCGAAGGCAGCTATGCGCGCGATACGGCGCAGGAGCAGGAAGAACTGATGGACGCGATGAGTTCGCCGGACGCTCTGCGCGCCGCGATTCTCGGCAACGCCGAGGAGCCTGCTCCCCTCAAACGCTCCCGCTACCTCAAACGCAGGGTTCTGGCGATGCTTGGCATACATCCGCGGGCGCGTTCCTTCCGCCGCCAACATCGCCGGGGCGCCTTCATTGCCATGCTGCGCCAGACACGCGGCTTACCGCCAATGCCCGAGCGGGAACCGGACATCGACGCGTTGCTGGCCCGCTATCGCCATGGCAGCGAAAGGCCGGAAGCCGACTGAGTGCCCCCGCCGGGAAGGCGGCACGCATGGTGTCATGCGAAAAAACAAAGCCCGCGGGATCGCTCCCGCGGGCTTTGTCCTGGAATTGCCGCCGCGATCAGCCGTGCGCGAGCACGGCGAGAAGAAGCAGTGCGACGATGTTGGTGATCTTGATCGCCGGATTGACGGCCGGGCCGGCGGTGTCCTTGTAGGGATCGCCGACGGTGTCGCCGGTGACCGAGGCCTTGTGCGCGTCGGAGCCCTTCAGGTGCTTGACGCCGTCCTTGTCGGTGAAACCGTCCTCGAACGACTTCTTGGCGTTGTCCCAGGCGCCGCCGCCGGAGGTCATCGAGATGGCGACGAAGAGGCCGTTGACGATGACGCCGAGCAGCGAGGCGCCGAGCGCCGCGAAGGCCGAGGCCTTCGAGCCCGAGATCAGCAGCACGCCGAAATAGACGACGAGCGGCGCCAACACCGGCAGCAGCGACGGGACGATCATTTCCCGGATCGCCGCCCTGGTCAGGATGTCCACGGCGCGCGCATAGTTCGGCTTCGAGGTGCCGGCCATGATGCCCTTGTCCTCGCGGAACTGCTTGCGCACTTCTTCCACGATCGAGCCCGCGGCGCGACCGACGGCGGTCATCGCGATGCCGCCGAACAGGTAGGGGATCAAGCCGCCGAAGATCAGGCCGGCGACGACGTAGGGGTTGGAGAGGTCGAAGGAGACGTCGCCCATGCCCTGGAAGTAGGGATACTTGTCGCCGTTGGCGGCAAAGAACCTGAGGTCGTTCGAATAGGCCGCGAACAGCACCAGCGCGCCGAGGCCGGCCGAGCCGATGGCATAGCCCTTGGTGACCGCCTTGGTGGTGTTGCCGACAGCGTCGAGCGCGTCGGTGGAGTGGCGCACCTCCTTGGGCAGACCAGACATTTCGGCAATGCCGCCGGCATTGTCGGTGACCGGGCCGAAGGCGTCGAGCGCCACGATCATGCCGGCCAAGCCAAGCATGGTGGTGACGGCGATCGCCGTGCCGAACAGGCCGCCGAGCTGGTAGGTGGCGATGATGCCGCCGACGATGACGATGGCCGGCAGCGCCGTCGATTCCAGCGAGACCGCAAGGCCCTGGATGACATTGGTGCCGTGGCCGGTCACCGAAGCCTGGGCGATGGAGTTCACCGGGCGCTTGTTGGTGCCGGTGTAGTATTCGGTGATCACCACGATCAAACCGGTTACCAGGAGGCCGATCAGGCCGCAGATGAACAGGTTCTTGCCGATGATGGCGATGCCGGCAACGGTGCCGACCTCGCCCCAGCCAACCGTAGCGGAGGTCGCGGCGGCAAGACCGACGATCGACAGCAGGCCGGTGACGATCAGGCCCTTGTAGAGAGCGCCCATGATCGAGCCGTTGGAACCGAGCTTGACGAAGAAGGTGCCGACGATCGAGGTCAGGATGCAGGCGCCGCAAATGGCGAGCGGGTAGAGCATGGCCGCGCCCAGCGCGGCCGTGCCGCCGAAGAAGATGGCGGCCAGAACCATGGTGGCAACGACGGTCACCGCGTAGGTCTCGAACAGGTCGGCGGCCATGCCCGCGCAGTCGCCGACATTGTCGCCGACATTGTCGGCGATGGTGGCCGGATTGCGTGGATCGTCTTCGGGAATACCGGCCTCGACCTTGCCGACGAGGTCGCCGCCGACATCCGCACCCTTGGTGAAGATACCGCCGCCGAGACGGGCGAAGATCGAGATCAGCGAAGCACCAAAGCCGAGCGATACCAGCGAGTCGATGACGATGCGGTCATTCGGCTGCAGGCCCATCGGGCCGGTCAGGATGGCGTAGTAGATCGAGACGCCGAGCAGCGCCAGCCCCGCGACCAGCAGGCCGGTGATGGCGCCAGATTTGAACGCGATGTCGAGGCCGGCGGCGAGGCTGTTCGAGGCGGCCTGCGCGGTTCGCACATTGGCGCGTACCGAAACATGCATGCCGATGAAGCCGGCGGCGCCCGAAAGCACGGCGCCGATCAGGAAGCCGATCGCGGAGGTGATCGAGAGCAGCCACCAGGCAAGGAAGAGCACGACGATGCCGACCACGGCGATTGTGGTGTACTGGCGCGCCAGATAGGCCTGGGCACCCTCGCGGATGGCCGCGGATATTTCCTGCATGCGCTGATTGCCCTGATCGGACGCAAGGACCGAACGTGTCGCCCAGATGGCGTAAAGGACTGACAGCAAGCCGCAGGCGATGACGGCGGTAATGATGGTCATTGCCGGATTTTCCTCGATTGTTGGCCCAAAAGAACCCCTCCCTGGGCCGTTGGAATGAGATGGATGCCGCGCACGGATTCCACCCGTTGGTTGGGGTGTATGCGAAACAGGGCTTGGAACGTCAAGATATTGTTCGGTTTTTGCCCGGCTTTCGCCCAAAAGAAGAAGGCGGGAATTGTTGTGCCAGCGCGGGCCTGGAATTAGATCGATTGAAATGACGCTGCGGCACCTTCGCCAATCCGCAGAGCGTTATTCCGCTCCCTGCCCCATGCGCCGCGCGGCGAAGCGTTCGATCGCCGACAGCCCATCATAGATCAGCACCGCAAGCGCGGCGACGATCAGGCCGCCCTGCAGCACGAAGGCAGGGTTGTTCGAGATCAAGCCGGCGATGATCACCTCGCCGAGCGTCTTGGCTGCAACCGTCGAGCCGATCGTCGCGGTGGCGAGGCTGATGACGACCGAGAGCCGGATGCCGCCCAGAATGACTGGGGCGCTGAGCGGCAACTCGACCTTCATCAGCCTTTGCCAGCCGGTCATGCCGGCGCCGCGCGCCGCTTCCATCACGTTGCCCGGCAGCGTGGTGAGCGCCGTCAGCGCATTCTCGAAGATCGGCAGCAGGCCGTAAAGAAAGAGCGCGATCAGCGTCGGCTTCTCGCCGAAACCGACGGCCGGTACCGCAAGCGCCAGCACGGCTACCGGCGGGAAGGTCTGGCCGATATTGACCAGGCTGCGCGACAGGGGCAGGAACTCGACGCCTGCCGGCCTGGTGACCAGGATGGCTAAAGCCACCGCGACGATCGTTGCCGCAACCGTTGCGACCAAGACAGTCCGCAGATGCTGCAAGGTCAGCGTCAGCAGGCTGCCCTGGTTGTAGATCGCTGGCGCGCCATTCTCGGTCAGCGGTTTCAACAGCGGCTCAAACCAGCTGGGGCTGGTGATGAAAACCACCAGCAGTAGCAGAACGGCCAGCCTCAGCAGCGCGGGCAGCCAGGCTTTCATTGCGGCCTCGCCGCGCGTTTCACCAGGCCCTCCACAGTGACACGGCCGAGCAGCTTGCCGTCAGCATCTTTCACCGGCAGAGCGGGGCGTCCGGACCACAGGAGCTCAGCCAGCGCGTCGCGCTGCGTGGCCCCACCGGGGATCGCATCGCCTTCCGCGCCGCCCGGCTCCACGGCATCGCGCACGGGCCCAAGCGACAGCAGCCGGAACGGCCTTTCGCTGGCGCCGACCAATGTCTCGACGAAGCCGCTCGCCGGCCTGGCCAGAATTTCCGCCGGTTTTGCGTATTGCACCAGCTTGCCGGCATCCATGACGGCGATCTTGTCGCCCAGATGCACAGCCTCTTCCATGTCGTGGGTGACAAGAATGATGGTGGTGCCGAAGCGCTTCTGGATCGCAAGCAGATCCTCCTGCGCCTTGGTGCGGATGATCGGGTCCAGCGCGCCGAAGGGCTCGTCCATCAAAAGCACGTTCGGCTCGGCGGCCAGGGCGCGGGCGACGCCGACACGCTGCTGCTGGCCGCCGGAAAGCTCGTGCGGGTAGCGCGGCCCGTAGGCCTGCGGGTCGAGCTGGTAGAGCGTCATCAACTCGTCGACGCGTGCCTTGATGCGGTCTCGGCCCCAACCAAGCAGCAAAGGCACGGTGGCGATGTTCTGCGCCACCGTGCGGTGTGGAAACAGGCCGTGGCCCTGGATGGCGTAGCCGATGCTACGGCGCAACTGATAGGCGGGCACCGAGCGGTTGTCGGCGCCGTCGAGCTTGATGACACCGGAGGTCGGCTCGACAAGCCGGTTGATCATCCGGAGCAGCGTTGTCTTGCCGGATCCCGATGTGCCGACGATGACGGCAATGGTGCGCGGTTCGATGACCATCGAAACATCGTCGACCACCGTCGTGTCGTCATAGCGCTTGGTGATGCCTTCGATCTCGATCATGCTGTTTCAACTACCCTGCGCTTGGTGGCAGTCATCTCGATGACCGCGTCGAGGATGATGGCCGCCGCAAAGGCCAGCGCCACGGTGGGTAGCGCGCCGAGCAGCACCAGATCCATCGCCGTCTGGCCGACGCCCTGGAAAACGAACACGCCGAAGCCGCCGCCGCCGATCAGCGCCGCGATGGTGGCGAGGCCGATATTCTGCACCAGCACGATACGGATGCCGGTCAGGATCACCGGAAAGGCGAGCGGGAACTCGACGTCGAGCAGGCGCTGGCGGTCGGTCATGCCCATGCCGCGCGCGGCGTCGTTGGCCGCGCGCGGCACGCCAGCCAGCCCGACAACGGTGTTGGCCACCACCGGCAGCAGCGAATAGAGGAAGAGCGCGACGAAGGCAGGCGCGGTGCCGATGCCTCTGATGCCGACCGCTGCAGCGCCCGGCACATGGACGGCGACCCAGCCTAGCGGCGCGATCAGCAGGCCGAACAGCGCGATCGAGGGAATGGTCTGGATGATGTTGAGCACATTGAGCACCCCTGCCCGCAGCTTCTCGACGCGATGGCAAAGGACGCCGAGCGGTATGCCGACGATCACCGCGCCGGCAAGCGAACCAAGCGCCAGCGTGACGTGCTTGGACGCCTCTGCCCAGAAACTGTCGGCGCGGCTGGCATATTCCTTGAGGATGGAGAGGCTGTCCCAGCTTCCCGAGACAAGCAGCACGGCAATGGCGAGCGTGGCAAGCACGAGCACGCCAACGCGCGCCCAGGGTGACAGGTTCAGCCTGGTCAGCACGTCGGCAAGCAGCAGGGTGAAGGCAAAGATCAGCAGCCAGAAGCCCGAGGCCGGCGCAACACGGGCGAAGGTGTTGCCGGCCGGCGTCAGGAAACCGCCGGCAACGCCGATGAGGACCGCAAGCGCGATCAGCGCGGCCACGCTGGCCGCCAACCTGAGAATGAGTGGCGTCCTGAGCAGTGCAACGATGGCGGCGGCGATCACGATCGCCAGCAACAATATGCCAAGCGTCGGCGGCAGCGCTTCGAGGATCGGGCGCGCCTGGCCCGGCACGATGCGGTTGGCGCGGAACGTGGCAAAGGGCGCGGCCAAGGCAGCGTAGGCGACGATCGCGGCGATCACGACGCCGAGCTTGTCGAAGCGGATGATCACGATCGCCCCCAATCGAGCCGGCGCGCCGTAAACACGGCGCGCCGAACTCACCTTACTTCAGGAAGCCGTTCTTCTTCAGGAAATCCTCCGCCACGCCCTTGGCGGGCTCGCCGCCCAGTTGCACGCGGCCATTGAGCTCCTGCAGGGTGACGAGATCGAGCTTGGCGAAAACCGGCTTCAGGAGCGCATCGATTTCGGGATGCTGCTTCAGGACTTCTTCGCGGATGATCGGCGCCGGCTGGTAGACGGGCTGCACGCCCTTGTCGTCCTCGAGCACGACGAGGCCGGAGGGCTGGATCCCGCCATCGGTGCCATAGACCATCGCGGCGTTGGCGCCGTTGGTCTGGTTGGCGGCGGCAGCGATGGTTGCCGCGGTGTCGCCGCCGGAGAGCGTGATCAACTGGTCCGGCTTCAAGGTGAAGCCATAGGTCGTCTGGAAGGCCGGAAGCGCCGCCGCCGAATTGACGAACTCGGCGGAAGCCGCCAGCACCACCTTGCCGCCGCCGGCGACATACTTGCCGAAGTCCGTCAGGGTGGCGAGCTTGTTCTCGTCAGCCACTTCCTTGCGCAGCGCGATCGCCCAGGTGTTGTTGGCCGGCGACGGCGACAGCCAGACGATCTTGTTGGCGTCATAATCGAGCTTCTTGGCGGTCTCGTAAGCCTTGGCGGCGTCCTTCCAGACCGGATCGTCGGCCTTCTGGAAGAAGAAGGCGGCATTGCCCGTATATTCTGGATAGATGTCGATCTCGCCGGCGGTGATCGCTTTGCGCACGACAGGGGTCGCGCCGAGCTGGATGCGGTCGGTGGTCTTGATGTTGTTGGCGTTGAGCACGAGCTGGATGATGTTGCCCAGCACGCCGCCCTCGGTGTCGATCTTCGAAGACACCACCACCTGGGCATTCGCCGATGCCGTGGCGATGCCAAGCGCCATCGCCGCGAAAGCGAGCTTTCTAACTGAAAACATTGTGAAAATCCCTTGCTATGAGCCGATCAATCGGTGGTCGCATATGAGCACAGCTTCAACGGCCGGTCGGGGCATACGGTTTCATAACTAGGGGGATACACGCAATAATTTTGTTCGGTCCGGACGAAGGCTATGGCCGCACCCCGACATGGCTATGCCGACCTAAGGTCGGCTGGCGGCCTGCCCTGTTCTGGGGAATATTAGGGAAAGGCGGGTCGGCGGCCAAAACAGGGAGTGTGTCATGGCCAAGCATAAAGTCGGCTACCTCATCGGCAGCCTTGCCAAGGGCTCCATCAACCGCAAGCTTGCGAAGGCCCTCGTGAAACTGGCGCCGCCCGAACTTGAGATGACGGAAATTCCCTTCAAGGACCTGCCGCTCTACAGTTACGACTATGATGCGGACTTCCCGCCGGTCGCCCTGGAGTTCAAGAAGGCCATCGCGTCCGTCCAGGCAGTACTTTTCGTCACGCCGGAATACAACCGCTCGATCCCCGGCGGCCTGAAGAACGCAATCGACTGGGCAAGCCGGCCTTACGGCAAGAACTCTTTCGCCCGCAAACCGACAGCCGTCATCGGAACGTCGCCCGGCGCGATCGCTACAGCCGTCGCCCAGCAGAGCCTGCGCAGCGTGCTCAGCTTCTGCAACGCACCCCAGATGAACTCTCCCGAAGCCTACATCCAGTTTACCCCGGGATTGATCACCGACGACGGCGAGGTGACTGTGGAGTCAACCGAAACATTCCTGCGCAACTACATGGACGAGTTCCACATGTTCATCGCGCGGGTGCTGCAGGTGCTCCCGCCGGATGCATGACGCCGGCCGTTTCGGACTTTGTCGCCGGAGCGGCCTTGGCACCCTCTTCACAGTTTGCGGGGACCCATCATCCTCAACGTGCCGAGCGCGACAAAGCAAAGCGCGACGACCGGGAAGACGACCCAGTTGAGCATCGTCCAGCCCCATGCATTGTAGATCGCGCCTGACATGAGCGAGGAAAACGCGACGGAGCCGAACAGGACAAAGTCGTGGAAACCCTGCACCTTGCTCTTCTCGGAGGGGCGGTAGCTGGTCGCGACCATGGCCGTCGCGCCGATGAAGCCGAAGTTCCAGCCAAGCCCGAGCAGGATCAGCGCCGTCCAGAATTGCCACAGATGCAGCCCGGAAAGCGCCACCGTGGCGCAGCCGATCAGGAGCACGAGGCCAGCGGCCACGATGCGTTCGGCGCCGAAGCGATGGATCAGCGAGCCGGTGAAGAAGCTGGGCCCGAACATGGCCATGACGTGCCAGGAAATGCCGAGCGTCGCGTCGTCTTCCGACAGGCCGCAGCCGACCATGGCGAGCGGCGCGCCGGTCATGACGAAGCTCATCAGCGCGTAGCTGCCGACGGTGCAGAAAAGTGCTGCGACAAAACGCGGCTGGGTGACGATCTCGGCCAGCGGCCGGGCATCGCTTGCAGCGGTTTCGGTGACCGCTTCGGTCCGGGAGGAAACGCGCAGGAACGACAGGACGAGCGCGCCAACCGCCGCAAGCGGCAGGATCGAGGCGAAGGATCCCGCGAACATGACCGGGGCCAGCAGTTCGCGGGTGTAAATGACGATCTGCGGACCGAGGATGGCGGTAATGATGCCGCCCGCCAGAACGAAGGAGATCGCGCGCGCCTTGAATTGAGGCGGCGCGCTGTCGGCGGCCGCGAAGCGGAACTGCTGCACGAAGGCGCCGCCGACGCCGATGACGCAGAGGCCGAACGCGAACAGCCAAAAGCTCTCTTGGAAGAGCGCGAGGGTCGCGATCAGGCCGCCGAGCGCGGTGACCATGGTGCCGGCCATGAAGCCACCGCGATAGCCGAGCCTGCGGATGATGGCGGCGGCCGGCAAGGCTCCGAGCGCCACGCCGAGATTGAATCCGGTGACCGGAGCCGTCGCCAGCGACTTGTCCGGGCCGAGCAGGTATTGACCGGCAAGCGCGCCTAGCGAAATGGCTATCGGAGCGGCCGAACCGACGATCGCTTGCGCGGCGGCAAGCAGCACGGCTGTGCGGCGCCCTTCCCTGCCGGTCCGACCGACCGCGGCCGTTGCGGTCGTCACGAAGCGTCCTTGCCACGCCCCTCGCCGCGAACCCGGCGCGACACGCGATCGAGAACGGCATTCACCAGCTTTGGCTCGTCTTCCTCGTAAAACGCTTTTGCGATGTCGACATATTCTGAGACGATCACGGCCACCGGCACGTCCTCGCGCTTCATCAATTCGTAGACGCCGGCGCGCAGGATGGCGCGCAGCGTCGAATCCAGCCGCGACAGCGGCCAGTCCTCGGTCAGCGCCTGACGGATGACGGGGTCGATGGTCTTCTGGTTCTCGACGACGCCGGTCAGGATGGCACGGAACCATTGCGCGTCGGCTTCGCGGTAGAGCGCGCCATCGACTTCCTTGCCGAGGCGGAAGGTTTCGTATTCGGCCGTGATCTCGAAGACACCGCTGCCGGCCACATCCATCTGATAGAGCGCCTGAACGGCGGCAAGACGGGCGGCGCCGCGCTTGTTGGCGTGGCGTACCGCTCCGGTCGGGGCAGGCTCGGTCACGATTGGGCTCCGAATTTCTCTTTGAGCGCTATCATGGTCAGCGCCGCGCGCGCGGCAAAACCGCCCTTGTCGCCTTCCGTCTTTCGCGCGCGTGTCCATGCCTGCGCGTCGTTCTCGGTAGTCAGGATGCCGTTGCCGATCGCGACCGCCTCCTGCACCGAAAGGTCCATCAGGGCACGGCTCGATTCATTGGCGACGATGTCGAAATGATAGGTATCGCCGCGGATGACGGTACCGAGCGCGACGAAGCCGTCATAATGCGTGCCGCCTTCGGCTGCGCCATCGAGCGCGAAGCATATCACAGCCGGGATTTCCAGCGAACCGGGAACCGTAACGACATCATAAGTGGCGCCGGCCTCGTCGAGCGCGCCGATCGCGCCTTCGAGCAGAGCGTCGGCGAGATCGTCGTGAAAACGCGCTTCGACAATGAGCAGATGCGCCTTCGCCTTCGGGCGAATGAACGCTTTGCCGTGTTGGGATGTGCCAGCCATAAAAATCTCCGGGGGGTTGCCGGTGACTTAGGCCGAAGCCGGGTTGATCGCAAGCGGAAGATGCTGGGCGC
The DNA here is from genome assembly GCF_003289965.1 of Mesorhizobium atlanticum. Lineage (GTDB taxonomy): Bacteria > Pseudomonadota > Alphaproteobacteria > Rhizobiales > Rhizobiaceae > Mesorhizobium > Mesorhizobium atlanticum. Next base: position 185,096 of record NZ_QMBQ01000008.1, on the reverse strand, counting down.
GACGTTCTGTGGCCTAGTCAGGCTGGCGCGTTACGCTCTCCGCGCAATTTACGAGGTTCTTGACCCAACCCTCTACCTCCTGGTGCTCGATCACTCGGCCCGCATCGACATCCGCCAACGCGTCAAGAGTCATCTGTCGGCGGTCGGCGGTCTCTTCGGCTCCGGCAGGATCCATCACAGCCCCTCTTTCGCCGCCTCCGCTAGCCGCGCGGCGTAGCGGGCCATGGTGTCGATTTCGATGTTGACGCGGTCGCCGGCCTGGCGTTCGCCCCAGGTGGTGACGCTCAGCGAGTGATGGATGAGAAGCACGTCGAAGCGGGTGCCTTCCACCTTGTTGACGGTGAGCGATGTGCCGTCAAGCGCGACCGAACCCTTGGGCGCGATGAACTTCGCCAGATGGCGCGGCGCTTCCAGCGTGAAGCGCACGGCATCGCCCTCCTCCTTGCGCTCGACGATCTCGGCGGTGCCGTCGACGTGGCCGGAGACGATGTGGCCGCCGAGTTCGTCGCCGATCTTCAGCGCCCGTTCGAGATTGATCCGTGTGCCGGATTTCCAACTCGAAGCGGTGGTCAGCCTCAGCGCTTCCTCCCAGGCCTCGACCTCGAACCAGCGCGCGTTAGAACCATGCTCAGGGAGAGCCGTCACGGTCAGGCAGACGCCGCCGCAGGAAATCGAGGCGCCGATGGCGATGGTTTCAGGATCATAGGCCGTGTCGATGCGCAGGCCGACGCCTTCAGCGAGCGGCTTCACAGCGGCTACCGTGCCAACGTCGGTAACGATGCCAGTAAACATCAGAGAGCGTCTTTCGTTTTGACCATGATTTGATCCAAAAACCGGTTCCCACTTTTTGGGATCATGGTCTTACCCACTCGGCGTAGCTATCCTCGCCGAAGCGCATGTCGCGCAGTTTGCGAAATCCAGCCGGGATATGATCGGCGTCGATCGGCGATGCAATCCCGTCTTCGCCAATGGCGTCCGGCCCCTGGAACAGGACGATACGGTCGACAAGGTCTTCCTCGAGGAAGGCCTTGGCCACCTGGGCGCCGCCTTCGACCAAAACGCTTGCCATGCCGAGCGCGGCAAGGTCTTCCAGCAATTCCGGCAAAGCGACGACGCCGTCATGGGTTTCGGTGCCGATGAAGCGCACGCCGGCGCGTTCAAGCGCGGCCCGCCGATGCGGGTCAGCTTCCAGGCATGCGGCGACATAGAGCGGCACGCGGTCGACGCCGGAGACCAGCTTGGATGTCTCCGGCAACCGGATCTGCCGATCAAGGACAATGCGCGCCGGCGAGCGGTTCTCCAGCCCCGGCAGGCGCACGGTCAGCGCTGGGTCGTCCTCAAGCGCCGTGCCGATGCCGACCAGGATGGCGTCGGACTCGGCGCGCATCAGATAGACGTCGCGCCGCGCGATCTCGCCGGTGATGGCGACCTGGCCGGCGCCCTTGCGGCCGATCTTGCCGTCGCTCGAAAGTGCAAGCTTCAGAGTTACTTCCGGGCGCTTCTTCAGAGAACGAGTGAGATAGCCGGCCATCTGCTCCGCGGCTTCGGCTGCCAGCACCTTCTCCACCACCTCGACACCTGCGGCGCGCAGGATGGCGTAGCCCTTGCCGGAGACGCGCGGGTCGGGATCGCTGGCAGCACCAACGACGCGCGCTACACCGGCATTGACCAGCGCGTTGGCGCAAGGCGGCGTGCGGCCGTGATGGGCACAAGGCTCCAGGGTAACGTAAGCTGTGGCGCCACGCGCGAGCTCGCCGGCCTCGGCCAGCGCCTCGGTCTCGGCATGCGGACGGCCTCCGACGGCCGTGACGCCGGTGCCGACGATCATCGGGCCCATGCCGTCGTCACGCACAATGATCGTGCCGACGGAGGGGTTGGTCGAGGTGCGGCCGGCATTGCGGCGCGACAGCCTGATGGCCGCAGCCATGAAACGGCGATCAAGGGCCGCCTGCGCGGCCTCATTCAATGGGGATCCGGCCATGATCAGTCGGCGTCCTCTTCGGCTTTTTCCTCGTCGCCCTTCAATTCGCCCAGCAGTTCGTGGAAATCCTTGGCTTCGCGGAAATTGCGATAGACCGAGGCGAAGCGGACATAAGCGACGTCATCCAGAGATTTCAGCGCCTCCATGACCAGCCGGCCGACCTCGCCTGAAGCGACCTCGGTTTCGCCGGAGCTTTCGAGCTGGCGCACGATGCCGGTGACGGCGCGGTCGATGCGCTCGGGGTCGACATTGCGCTTGCGCACGGCGATCTCGACGGAGCGCAGCAGCTTGTCGCGGTCGAAGGGCACCTTGCGGCCGGACTTCTTGATGACGACGAGGTCGCGCAGTTGGACGCGCTCGAAGGTGGTGAAGCGGCCGCCGCAATCGGGGCACACCCGCCGCCTGCGGATCGCCGCGCCATCCTCGGCGGGACGCGAATCCTTCACCTGCGTATCTTCGGACTGGCAATAGGGACAGCGCATAGGAAGCTTTCGGTTGGCGATTCTCGGGATGCCGCAGGCTTAATGTGTTTTGCCGACACGGCAAAGCGCTGAGCCTTCGTATCAGAGATAGCGAGGCGCAAGCATAATTGCCAGCGTCCTGCCCCGGCGGCTGGCAGGCTCAGGGCGCGACGTCCTTGGTCGAGAAACCGCAGGACGTGCCGAGATTGCGATAGGCCTTGGTGAAGCCATCCATCGGGATGCTTGTGACCTTCTGTTTGCCGAAGGTCACATCGAGCGAGGTAACCTTGCGCATGGCGCGCAGCAAAGCGAGGCTGGTCTTGGCCTGGTTGTCGACCATCCAGTTGGGACGGCCGCCCGCGGCCGCGTTGGAACTTACGGTCGCGGCCACCTTCACGCCCGGATCACCGAAAGTGGCGGCGATCTTGTCGCCCGTCGGCAGGGTCTTGTTGTCTATGATGAACATGATGGCCGGATAGGCGTCCGGCGGTAGCGCGTCGCCGGTCGAGATCGACAGCGTCAGGGACCCGGCATTGCCGTCGCCATCGACGAAAGCCGTCGAGGCGGCGCAGGTCTTGTGCGCATCCTGCCCGCTATCGAGCGTATCGATGATGGTGGTCCACCTGCCGAAGGTATTGGTGACCGGCATGTCGGAGGCAGACTGCGTCTGCTCCTGCGCGACTGCGCCGGACAGGGCGAAAACGGTCAGCGAGCCCGACAGGGCCAGGGCGGCAAGATGGAAAGTGCGCATCATCAGTTCTCCAGTAAGCCGCGCCGCCCGATCAAGGAGCGGCGCGAAGCGCGTGGATAAAAGATGACGCGCGGCGCCCGGTCAACCGAGGGCGGGCAGCCGGAAGAATGATCAACCGAGGTAGGGGTAGAGCGGGAAGCGGTCGGTCAGCGCCGTGACCTTGGCCTTCACCGCGGCCTCGACGGCCGCGTTGCCTTCGTCGGAATTCGCCACCTTCAGCCCGTCCAGCACCTCGGCGATCAATTTGCCGATCTCGCGGAATTCGGCCTGGCCGAAGCCGCGCGTGGTGCCGGCCGGCGTGCCGAGACGCACGCCCGAGGTCACGAACGGCTTTTCCGGATCGAACGGGATGCCGTTTTTATTGCACGTGATGTTGGCGCGGCCGAGCGCTGCCTCCGCGCGCTTGCCGGTGGCGTTCTTCGGCCGCAGGTCGACCAGCATCAAATGGTTGTCGGTGCCACCCGAGACGATGTCGAGCCCGGTCTCCTGCAGGCTGGACGCCAGCGCCTTGGCGTTGGCGACGATGCTTTCGGCATAGGTCTTGAAGCTTGGCTTCAGCGCCTCACCGAGCGCCACCGCCTTGGCGGCGATGACATGCATCAGCGGACCGCCCTGCAAGCCCGGGAACACCGCCGAATTCATCTTCTTGGCGATTTCCTCGTCGTTGCACAGGATCATGCCGCCGCGCGGACCGCGCAACGACTTGTGCGTCGTGGTGGTCACGACATGGGCATAAGGCAGCGGCGACGGATGCACGCCGCCGGCAACGAGGCCGGCGATATGCGCCATGTCGACCATGAGATAAGCGCCGATCGAATCGGCGATCTCGCGAAAACGCTTCCAGTCCCAGATGCGCGAATAGGCGGTGCCGCCGGCCAGGATCAGCTTCGGCTTGGTCTCATGCGCGGTCTTCTCGATCGCGTCCATGTCGAGCAGATGATCGTCCTTGCGCACGCCGTAAGAGACGACCTTGAACCACTTGCCGCTCATGTTGACCGGCGAGCCGTGGGTGAGGTGGCCGCCCGAATTGAGGTCGAGGCCCATGAAGGTGTCGCCGGGCTGGAGCAGCGCCAGGAACACCGCCTGGTTCATCTGGCTGCCCGAATTCGGCTGGACGTTGGCGAAGTTGCAGCCGAACAGTTTTTTGGCGCGCTCGATGGCCAGCTCCTCGGCCACGTCGACGAACTGGCAGCCGCCATAGTAGCGCTTGCCCGGATAGCCCTCGGCATATTTGTTGGTCATGATCGAGCCCTGCGCTTCGAGCACGGCGCGCGACACGATGTTTTCCGACGCGATCAGCTCGATCTCATGGCGCTGGCGGCCAAGCTCGTTGCGGATGGCGCCGAAGATTTCCGGATCGGCATCGGCAAGCGTGGTCTCGAAAAAGGACTCGAATGTGCTGGAGGATGCCGCTGCATTTGACATGGCTTGCTTTCCCTTGGGGCCGGAGGTCTGCGAGGTCGCCGCGCATTAACACAGTTGTTTTCGGGCCGCCACGTTTGCGGCGCGAAATTTGCTGGCCGGTTTGCGCCAAGACAGCGCATCCGGTTCTAATCCCGCGGCTCACGGCCCTTCAGGATCGCTTCGGAGAAGGTGATCTCGGTAAACAGCTTGCGCGCGGTGTGGTCATTGATGTCGCCGCGGCGAAGCATCGCCTGCAGCTCGGCGCGCTCGGCCTCGATGCCGGCAAGCCTGAGTTCCAGTTCGATGCGGCCGGATTCGCGCGCCTCGGCGCGCGCTTCGTCGGCGCCGTCGGAGAGCGAGATGCGCCGCCGGTAGATGGAGGCGACGCTCTCGGCGATGGCGAGCTTCATCTCAGCCGCCTCCCCTTCACTGCCGTCGCTGGCCAGGCCTTCGATCCTGGCGATGGCCGCGTTGGCCGCGCCGACCCGGGCCCTGCGCTCTTCGGCCGCGCCCGGATGCTCGCCCGGTTCGACGAGACCGCGCGCGACCGCCGGCAAGGCAAGGCTGGCAATCGCCAGCGAGCAGATGATGACGCCGGCGGCGAGGAAGATCACGAGATCGCGGGCTGGGAACGGCGAGCCGTCCTGCAAGGTGAGTGGCAGCGACAGGATGCCGGCCAGCGTGACAGCACCGCGCACGCCGGCGATCGAGCCGGCGAGCCTGACGCGAAAGCCAAAGGGTTCGGCCTTGCGCTTGCCGAACCGGGCGGCAAGCACGGCGCCGATGTCGCCGATCCAGATCCAGACGAAGCGCAGGCCGATCAGGCAGAGCGTGAGCAACAACACGGTCAGCGCCGGCTCGAAAAGCCAGTGCCGGGTGGTCAGTTCCGGCGGCACGCGGCGGATGATGCCGGGCAGTTGCAGGCCGAGCAGGATGAAGAGCGAGCCGTTGAACATGAAGATCAGCATCGACCAGAGCGAAATCGTCTGGATGCGCGCCGACACCGCCATGTGGCGGACGATGCCGGAATATCCGGTCAAAAGCCCGGCCGTCACCGCCGCCAGGATGCCTGATGCGCCCAAATGTTCGGCGATCAGATAGGCCACGAAGGGCAGCAGCACCATGACCAATACCTGCGCTTCGGCCGGTGTGCTGGTGACGCGGCTGAGGATCTGCAACGACTTGGCGGCGATGAACAACGCCGCGATGCCGGCCAAGATGCCGATCGCCACGGCGAGGAGGAAGCTCATGGAAGCCGCGGCGAACGAAAAGCTGCCGGTCAGTGCCGCCGCCACCGTGAACCGGAACATCACCAGGCCGGAAGCGTCGTTGAGCAGCGACTCGCCTTCCAATATGTGCATCAGCCGCGCCGGGACGAGATTGCGGTCGACGATCGAGGATACGGCGACCGCATCGGTCGGCGACAGCACGGCGGCCAAAGCGAAGGCGACAACCAGCGGAATGCTCGGCACGAGCCAGTGCAAGGCGTAACCGAAACCGACGATGGTGAAGAAGACCAGTCCGATGGCGAGGTCGAGGATCGGGCCGCGCAGCGCCATCAGCTCACGCTTCGGTGCCGAAAAGGCGTCGCCGAACAGCAGCGGCGGAATGAACACCAGGAGAAAAAGTTCCGGATCGATCTCGACATGCAGGCCGCCCGCAGGCCAGGCAAGGGCGGCGCCTATCGCGATCTGCAGCACCGGCAGCGGCACGCGCACCAGCCGCACCAACGCGCCGGACAGCGTGACGAAGGCGAGCACGACGAGGATAAAGACGGCGACGTCCATGGCGCGATTCCGACGATTCGACCGACCATGGGCAATTGGATGCGCGCCGTCCAGCAACGCCTTTCCGATCGGGCGAGGAATGTAGATTCGAAGCGGCCGTAGAAGATTTGCTGAAGATGCGCCCCGACGGCCCAACCCGCTCTTTTCGCCCCGGCCGCAGCGTTTGGTCGAGAGCGTTCCCATGTCGGGGCGCATCCGGCGGCGGCTCGCGATATCCGGAGCGCCACGCAAATTCAAAAAAACCGGCCGGCACCCGGCGTCAGCGCAAGGCTGCTAAGGGGCACCGGGTAGCCGGCCGCCACGCCAAGGCCCTGGAATTGGCGTGACAAATGCACAAGAGGACGCCGGGTCCGCACCCTTCCGCCGGAAGCGCGCGGCTGACTGGCGCGCCGCATCTTTCCTGATACGCGAGGGGTCAACTCCATCAACCCCTCGAAAGCGCCGGGTTGACAAGCGAAGCGCCTCTGCCCTTGCGGCACGGAACGGCCCGTGCAACCCTGCGTTTCGGGTGGGTTGAAACTGGGGCGAGCGATGCTGTCACGATTGATGACGCATGTGGAGGCGGCGTATGCGGCGCCTAGGGCCGAAGACGCCAGCTTGGCCTTCTTCGCGGCAATGCAAGATTTCGGCGCCTCCTATCTGCAGACAAGGCTCTACCGCCGGCCGGCGGCGACCCTGACTTCGGCCAGCCATTGGGCGGCCGGCGGCTTCATCACCAGGCTGGCACCAAGCGACTGGCCGGGCAGTCCGGCCTTCAACTATGTCTGCTTCGAATGCAATCCGCTGCTGGGGGCGATCCGCGAGAGCCGCACGAGCTACCGCTTCAGCGATTTCGCGCCGCACGACAATGCGCGATACGGCGCCTATTGGGAGGCTCTGAGCGAGGCGAATATCGGCGATGCGCTCTGCGCCACCTCCTACGGGGCGGATGGCGTGATCGCCTCGCTGCATCTCGGCTTTCTCAGGCGGGAGTTCGCGCCAGACGAGCGTTTCGCCATCCATATGGCGGGCCTTGCTCTGACGGAAAGGCTGATGAGCCTGACCTCGCCGCCGCCAACCACCGTTGTCAGGCTAACGCGGCGCGAACGCGACAGCCTGGCGCTGGTTGCCGAAGGCAAGACCGACTGGGAGATCTCGGTGATCCTCGGCATCGCCGAAGCCACGGTGCGTTTCCATGTCGACAATGCCAGGCGCAAGCTCGGCGCCGTGAACCGCGCGCAAGCGGTGGCGCGGCTGGTGAACCAGCGGCTTATCTAAAGCAATTCCAGGAAAAAGTGTCAGCGGTTTTCCGTAGGAATTGCGTCAAACAAGGAGATAACGCGCTCCGCAGTTTCCGTGAAACGGTGAAACGCTTTACACAGCATTTCCCAACAAAAAGGCCGCTACGAAAGCGGCCTCTTTTTCGTTCAAGATCAGATGTTTACTGAGCAGAGCTGATCTGCAGCTCTTGGGCGCCGTCGAGGCCATAGATGTCGTCGCGGAACTGCACGACGCCCGGCGCGGTCGACCATGCCGACAGATAGAGGAAGTGGACTGGCACCGGATTGACGACCTGGATCGGCGTATTCTCGCCGGTCTTGATCGCCGCCTCGAAATGCTGGCGGTCCCAGCCGGGCGTGTCGCGCAGGATCCAGGTGACGAGGTCGCGCACATTCTGGACGCGCACGCAGCCGGAGGAATCGAAGCGCATCAGCTTGCCGAACAGGCTCTGCTGCGGAGTGTCGTGCATGTAGACGCCGTCCGGGCTCGGGAAGTTGATCTTGACCGAGGCCATGGCGTTGTTGTTGCCCGGATCCTGACGGAAGCGGTATTTCGCGGCATCATCCGTCGACCAGTCGATGGTCATCGGATCGACCTCGCTGCCGTCCGGCGCGAAAAGGCGGATGTGGCTGTCCTTGAGGTAGTTCGGATCCTTCCGCATCAGCGGAATGATATCCTTGCGCACGATCGAGACCGGCGCGTTCCAGTACGGGTTGACGATGATCTCATTGATCTTGGAGTTCACGATCGGCGTCTGGCGATCGATCTTGCCGACGATTGCCGTGTGGCGAAGCACCACGCGGTCGTTCTCGACCGCTTCGATCTGCGCGCCCGGAATGTCGACCAGCACGTAACGGCTGCCGAGCGTTCCGGCCTTCTCCTTCAGGCGCTGGAGGTTGGTCTGCAGCTGGCCGAGGCGGATCTGCGCCGACACGTTCATGGCGGCGTAGGTGTACTTGCCCATGGCGCCGTCGGCCGGCAGGCCGTGGCGGAGCTGGAAGCGTTTGACCGCGGCGTCCACGTAGGAATCGAAAGCCGTCGAGATGCCGGCGCTCTGCGGCAGGTCGCCCGAGACCATCAGGCGCTTGCGCAGCGGCACGACATCCGGATCGTCGTCGCCGAGTTGCAGTTTCTTGGTCGCCGGAACCTGTTCCCAGCCACCTTGGGTGACGATGTTCTGGTACTGCGCAACGGCCTGCTCGGTGAAGGCCACCGTCTGCTGGCTGAAGATCGGCAGCGTCGAGGCGACCTTGTTGGTGTCGTTGGTGCGGGCGTCGAACTGGTCGTCCCAGTTGCCGCGCGTCGAGGATTTCAGGATGTCGCCGACCACATCCTGTGCGCTTGCCTGGCCGGCGACCATGGCGGCGGCGAGCACGGAGGCTCCGGTAAGGAAGAAACGGCGGCTGGTTCTCATGGCAGACATTCTTGCTTAATCGCTCTCGCTCAATTCGCTTGCCGGGCGGCTTTGTCCGCACTCTAGGGTCGGCAAACTTAACAATTCGCCAACCATGACCCCGCTCCACGGCTGCCAGAAACGCGCTGCCGCCACGCCGGTTCTAAGGAGCGCGGGGCATAGGCCCGCAGCATCACCCACCTTCCGCATTGCCCGCGATTATGGCGGCAACGTGGCCTTGGCCCGCGATTTGCTTGCGGCGGCGAGATGAAAGAAATGGGGGCGATGCTTTTTTGCATCGCAGCGACGCCAGCGCGCCTTTACGAAGTCTGCGCCCCTCCCCGTCAGGCACAGAACTTCAACGCGCGCGGAGCTACGGTCAAATTCCCGTGGCTGGCGCCTTCGCAAAAAAGAAAAGAAAGGGACCGGCGCTTCGGCGCACCGGCCCCATATTCTTCCTCCGGCCGCGCTTCTTCGGCGCGGCTTCCCTGTCCCAATTCGTAGCGCTTACATCCGGTAAGCGATCGTGTCGTTCCAGAAGCGGTCGAGGCGCTGCAGCGCGCGGTTCATCTGCTTGAACTCGTCGGTGTTGATGCCGCCGACCGCCTCGATCGAGCCGACATGCCGTTCGTAGAGGCCGGCGACGACGTCGGCCACCTCGTTGCCCTTCGGCGTCAGCGAAACTCGCACCGAGCGGCGGTCGATGCGAGAGCGCTGGTGGTTGATGAAGCCCAGGTCGACCAGCTTCTTCAGATTGTAGGAGACGTTCGAGCCGAGATAGTAGCCGCGCGAGCGCAGCTCGCCGGCGGTCAGCTCGGAATTGCCGATGTTGAAGAGCAGCAGCGCCTGGATGGCGTTGATGTCGGAACGGCCGTTGCGGTCGAACTCGTCCTTGATCACGTCAAGCAGACGGCGGTGCAGACGCTCCACCAGCTGCAGCGATTCCATGTACAGCGAGCGGATAGCCTCGCGGCGATCGTCGGATACGTTTGCGGTCTTCGCCGCCGGACGCGAATTGATCATTGTCTTTGCCTCTCGTTTGTCGCCTTGGTGATTTTTTGTTTTTCACCTTGATCGCGACACTATCGAATACTCATAAAATTCGACTTAAACGCCAGGGCTAACAAGAGCTTACCGGTAAGAGGTTTCGGAAGACGCTTAACGATCGGTCACCCGAGCAAGAACAATTAACCTAAAGATTTAGCCAATGGATTTTGGGCGGAACGAGGCCGCAAAATCGGCCCTGGACAGGCAGGGCACGATGCCGCGTCGGCCTATTGGCGGAGCTGGCGCTTCTGCAGCCAGATGGTGACGCGAAAGACGATGTAGAGCAAGGCCACGCAGGCATGCGAGATCACGATCAGCAGCCGGTGGCCGAAGAGGTTCGGGAAGCCGGCATACATCACCGTCTCCGTCACCGCGCAGATGAACCAAATCACCGGCCCCCAGGATGCCAGCATCCAAAGCCCCGCCGCGGCGAAGGGGAAAAAGACGGCAAGCGTGGCCGCCGCCACCTGCCAGTGCACCGGCATCAGATCGAAGCGCCACAATTCGCCCGGATAGATACCGATCAGGCGGATCCAGTAGAGAATGCCGAACAAGAGGCAGTAGCCGGCGATGACGCGCTGGAACCAGGCGAAGATGACCTCGGTGGTCGAGGGCTGCAGCACCACGCGCCTGGAGGTGACTTCGCTCACAGGGCGAGCTCCCTGTCTCCGAGCGGCGCGAAATAGGCGTCGATGTCGGCGGCGCTGACCTCGCTCAGGGTCGCCGGGCGCCACTCGGGTGTCGACCCCTTGTCGATGATGGCGGCGCGGATGCCTTCGTAGAAATCGTGGCCGGCAAGCATGCGGTTGAGGATGCGGAACTCCATCTTCATGCATTCGTCCATCGACAGCGTCGATCCCGCGCTGATCTGGCGCCAGGCGACGTTGAGGCTGGTCGGCGAGCGGGTCTTCAGCGTCGCCAGGGTCTTTGCGGCAAAAGCATCGTCGGCCCCTGCCCGCTCCAGACTGTCGATGATGCCGGCGAGCGAGCTCTGCGAGAAATGGCGCGCGATCGCCTCCAGGTCCTGCCGCTCGGTCTCGCGTTTCGCGGGCACGAAGAAATCGCGCAGCTCCGCATTGGCGTCGCCGCTCGTCGCCAGCTCGTCGAGCAGGCCCGCCTGGTCCTCGGCCTTGATGGTATGGGTGGCGAGACCCGACCACAGCGCGTCGCCATAGCGGATGCGGTTTCCGGTCAGCCCGAGATACATGCCGAACGAGCCGCCCAGGTCCGGCAGCAAATGGCTGCCGCCGACATCGGGGAAGAAGCCGATGCCGACCTCGGGCATGGCGAACTGCGCGTTCTCGGTCAGCAGGCGATGCGAGCCGTGAAAAGAGATGCCGACGCCGCCGCCCATGACGATGCCGTCGATCAGCGCGACATAGGGTTTCTTGAAGCGCGCGATGCGGGCGTTCAACCGATACTCGTCGGCGAAGAAATCGACAGGCGGCTTGCCGGCGCGGCCGGCCTCATAGATGTGCAGGATATCGCCGCCGGCGGAAAATGCCCTGCCCTCGGCCTTGACCACGACGACGCCGACGCCCGGATCCTGTTCCCAGGCGTCGAGCGCCTTGCCGAGCGCCTTGACCATGTTGTGCGTCACGGCGTTGAGCGCCTTCGGCCGGGTCAATGTGACCACGCCCGCTCTGCCCAGCCGCTCGAAGCGGATCTCGTCGCCTCCGCCAAAATCCATCACCAGAGAATCCCTCTCTCCGCCCGCGGGGGAGAGAAGTGCTAAAGGCGGCATGGAGACGCGTCAATGGTGGCGGTCCCGGGGCAGCGCTCCTTGCGCTGGCGGGCGGCCGCGTCAGATGTTAGGTAACCGGCAAAGCACTGTGCCCGCCCGACCGGTTTCGAGCAGATCGACATGCCTGGGATTTTCCGCTTCGTGGTTGGATTGGCCGGTCTCCTGTGCCTGGGGGCGCCCGTCCGTGCCGCGACAATCGCAGAGCTTTACCAGGCGCAAACGATCGTCACCGGCACCGGAGACGTGAACCGGCAGATCGGCTTCAAGGATTGCCTCGACAAGGTGCTGATCAAGGTCTCGGGCGACCAGCGGCTGACGCAGAAGCCGGAGATGCTGGCGCTGCGCGAGAAGGCGCCCGATTTCGTCCAGTCCTTCCGCTACCACGACCGGCTCGAGGGAATTCCGATCCATGACGAGCAAGGCACGCATGACCGGCCGCACGATCTGACCTGCCTCTACAAGCCGGCTGTCGTCGACAGACTGCTCGCGCAGCTCGGCAGCAGGCCCTGGCCCGGCGAGCGGCCGGCGATCGCCGTCTTCATGACCGCCGAGCAGGGCGCGCGGCATTTCCTGCTGACGCAAGACGAGCAGAGCGGCGACGCGATGCGCGAATCCTTCGCCAATGCCGCCGGTCCGCTGCTGATGCCCGTCACCTTTCCAAAGGCTGGGCAGCTTGGCGGGCTCGATGAGAAGGCGCTTTCCGGAGCGGACATTGCAAAGCTCGACAGATTGGCGAAGAAAGCGGGCGCGGCCCGGGCGCTCGCCGGCAGCATCGTGTGGAGCGACAAGGAACTCGGCTGGATCGCCGACTGGCGGCTGGCCGATCGCGGCAAGACCTATCGCTGGCAGGTGCGCGGCGTCAGCTTCGACGAGGCGTTTCGGGTGGCGATGAGGGGCGCGGCGCAGATCCTGTCGGGCCACGGGCAGCCGTGACGGCATTTCCTCGCCCCACGAAGTGGGGAGAGGTGGCTCGGCCAAGCCGAGACGGAGAGGGGAACGCCGGTTGCATCGGTAAAGGCTCTCATATTGGAAGACTCTCTGCCCTACGAAGGCCCCCTCTCCGTCCGCTTCGCGGACACCTCTCCCCCGCGTTGCGGGGGCGAGGAAACTGGGCTGGCACAATCGTGTCGCATTGGTCAGCGGCTGAGACGCGTGGTAAAAGCCGGGCGCAAAAGAGAGTTTCGGCGATGAACAAATTCACCCCCGCAAAGCCTGCCGGCGCGCGCAGCGTCGACGAGATCACCGGCAGCCGGCGGCTCAGGCGCATGCGCAAGGCCGACTGGTCGCGCCGTCTGGTGCAGGAGAACCAGCTTTCGGTGAACGACCTGATCTGGCCGATCTTCGTCATCGACGGCAAGAACATACGCGAGCCGATCGCCGCCATGCCGGACGTCTATCGCCTGTCCATCGACCTCGCGGTCAAGGAAGCGGAGCGCGCCGCCAAGCTCGGCATTCCGGCGATCGCCACGTTCCCCAATGTTGAGCTTGCGCTGCGCGACCAGACCGGCTCGCATATCCTCGACCCAGACAATGTCATCAACCGCGCGACGCGCGCCATCAAGGACGCGGTGCCGGAGATCGGCATCATCACCGATGCCGCGCTCGACCCCTTCACCAGCCACGGCCATGACGGCATTTTGCGCGACGGCATCATCGTCAATGACGAGACGGTGGAACAGGTCGCCGCGGCGGCTGTCATCCAGGCCGCAGCCGGCGCCGACATCATCGCACCGTCCGACATGATGGACGGCCGCATCGGCGCCATCCGCGACGCGCTCGATGCCAACGGCTTCCAGGACGTGGCGATCATGTCCTATGCGACGAAGTTCGCCTCGGCTTTCTACGGCCCCTACCGCGAAGCGGTCGGCACGGCCGGCCTGCTCAAGGGCGACAAGAAGACCTATTACATCGACCACGCCAATTCCGACGAGGCGGTGCGCGAAGCCGAGCAGGACCTTGCCGAGGGCGCCGACATGCTGATGGTGAAGCCCGGCCTGCCCTATCTCGACATCATCCGCCGGCTGAAGGACGAGCTGCAAATGCCGACCTTCGCCTATCAGGTGTCGGGCGAATATTCGATGATCAAGGCAGCCGCCGCCAATGGCTGGATCGACGGCGAGAAGGCGATGCTGGAATCGCTGCTTTCGCTGAAGCGCGCCGGCTGCGACGGCGTGCTGACCTATTTCGCGCCGACCGTGGCGCAGATGCTGAAGGGCTAACGCAAATTCCAGGAAAAGTGTGAGCGGTTAGGCTCGGCGACTTCGCCACAGCCGTCCGTCCGGAATTACATCAAAACCGAGAGATAGAGCGGTTCGCCATTTCCGTGAAACGGTGAAACGCTCCAGGCTGCCGAACCGGCAAGCGGCGCCGCCGACCAGCCGTCAGAACTCCACGTCGAGCTCGACGATCTCTTCTGGTTCGGCGAGCGCTCCTTGCGTCCATTCCCGCATCAGCGGCCAGGCGAAAACCGTCTCGCAGAAGGCGGCGAGCGGCGCTTCGAGGTCAACCGCGTAGGTGCGGAAGCGGGTGCTGACCGGAGCATACATGGCGTCGGCCATGGTGGGCCATGCCCCGAACAGCCACGGTCCACCATAGGTCGCCAGGCATTCCGACCAGATCGCCTTGATCCGCTCCACATCGGGCCGCGCGCCGGAGAAGATCTTGAAGCTCTTGTGCCTCGCCTTGAGGTTCATCGGCAGTGCCGAGCGCAGATTGTGGAAGCCCGAATGCATTTCGCCCGACACCGCGCGGCAATGGGCACGCGCCACCCGCTCGGCCGGCAGCAGGCCGGCGCGCGGCATCGTCTCAGCAAGGTATTCGGCGATGGCCAGCGTATCCCATACGGTGACGCCGTCATGCGTCAGCCGCGGCACCAACACCGATGGCGACAGGAGCAGCAATTCCTGCCGCTGCTCCGGATCATCGATGTCGACGCGCTTCTCCTCGAACTCCAAACCGGCCATGCGGCACAGCAGCCAGCCGCGCAGAGACCAGGACGAGTAGTTCTTCGACGAGATCGTCAATGTCGCCTTCGTCGCGCTTTCCGGCTTCGCCGCAACCACCTTCGCCTTCCCCGCCTTGGCCATGTCGTGGAACCTCCAAGCCTTTCGCCGGCAACAATCCTCTCGCAATGCAAAATAAATTGCACTAGCTTTTTTGCACTGCACGATGGGCTGTCAGCGGAACGAGGCGCAATGCTTTACCAGGCCTACCAGCTCCAGGACGACCTCATAGCTCCGGCGCGCATGCTTGCTGAACTGATGGGCTCGGGGACGGGCGGGATGGCGCTCGGCGACGCCGCCAAAAGGCGCATCGCGGCCGGGCTGGAGATGATCGCCCGTTTCAGACTGACCCATACGCGCCCGGATTTCGGCATCGGGACTGTCAGGATCGGTAACCGCGAGGTGCCGGTCGCCGTAGAAACGGTGCTCGCCCTGCCCTTCGGCAAGCTGCTGCGTTTTGCCAAGGACATCGACGCCCGCCAGCCGAAGGTCATGGTGGTCGCGCCCCTGTCGGGACATTTCTCGACGCTGCTGCGCGGCACGGTGGAGACGCTGCTCGCCGACCACGAGGTCTATGTCACCGACTGGGCCAATGCCCGCGACGTGCCGCTTTCGGCCGGCAGCTTCGGCGTGGACGACTATGTCGACTACCTCATCCGTTTTCTGGAGGCGATCGGCCCGGGGGCGCATATACTGGCGGTCTGCCAGCCTTGCGTCCAGGCGCTCGCCGCCGTCGCCATCATGTCCGAGGACAGGCATCCAGCGACGCCGCGCTCGATGACGCTGATGGCGGGGCCGATCGACCCGCGCGAAAGCCCGACCGAGGTCAACGAATTCGCCGTCAGCAAGTCGCTGGCCTGGTTCCAGAGCTACGTCATCTCTCATGTGCCCCTCCGCCACCCGGGCGGCGGGCGGCGGGTGTATCCGGGCTTCCTGCAGCTTGCCGCCTTTATGGCTATGAACAGCGACCGCCATGTCACGGCGCATCGCAAGCTCCATGAGCATCTGGCGGCCGGCGAGACCGCCGAAGCCGACAAGATCAAGACTTTCTACGACGAGTATTTCGCGGTGCTCGACCTCACCGAGGAATTCTATCTCGAGACCATCGACCGGGTGTTCCAGAAGGCGGAGCTTGCTACAGGCGCGTTCACCTTCCGCGGCAGCAAGGTCGATCCCGGCGCGATCCGCAACACGGCGCTGCTCACCGTCGAGGGCGGACGCGACGACATATGCGCGCTGGGCCAGACCTCGGCGGCGCATGATCTGTGCCGCTCGCTGCGCCCACATCTGAAGCGGCATCACCTGCAGGCCAATGTCGGCCATTACGGCGTCTTCAACGGCAAGCGCTGGGAACGCGAAATCTATCCCGTGGTGCGCAACCTCATCCTGGCGATGGAATAGCCGGACGAGCGAACCGGCGCCGTGGCCGCCCGCTTCCTCGAGTCAAATCCGTAAACCGGGGATCATGCCGTCGAGCGCGATGCCGCTGCCCATCCGCTTGCAATTCGCAATCGGTCAAGCTATCAGTTGACCACTTGCAAATCACAACTGGGTCAAGAGGCCAACGATGTCCAAGCTGCGCGTCAACGCTTTCACCTTGTCGCTGGACGGTTACGGCGCCGGTCCCGATCAGAGCCTCGCCAACCCGCTCGGCGTGGGCGGCGAAAACCTGCACAAATGGATGACCAAGACCCGCTCGTTTTACCAGATGATCGGCAAGGAAGGCGGGACAACGGATACCGATGACGACTTTGCCGTGCGCAGCTTCGAGAATGTCGGCGCCTGGATCCTCGGCCGCAACATGTTCGCGCCGAGCCGCGGCCCATGGCCGGATGATAACTGGAAAGGCTGGTGGGGCCCCAACCCGCCCTACCACGTGCCGACCTTTATCTTGACGCATCACAAGCGCGCGCCGATCGAGATGGAAGGCGGGACGACGTTCTATTTCGTCACCGACGGTATCCACTCGGCGCTCGAACAGGCGAAGGCGGCCGCGGGCGGCAGGGATGTGCGTGTCGGCGGCGGCGTCTCGACCATCCGGCAGTATCTTCAGGAGAGCTTGATCGACGAGATGCATCTGGCTGTCTCGCCGCTCCTGCTCGGCTCGGGCGAGCATCTGTTCGCCGGTCTCGACATGCTGAAGCTGGGATACCGCTGCACCGGCCAGGTGGCGACCGCTGATGCGACGCATGTGATGATCGGGCGGGTGTGATTACAGCTCTTTCTCCCCGTCACTATACGGGGAGAAATGCCCGGCAGGGCAATGAGGGGCAGCGCTTCCGACCCGAGATTGGCGATAGCCTATCCATGATCTTCGGGCTTACGCTGCGAATTGAAGCTCGATCACCGACGCCGGCGCTGCCCCTCATCCGCCTTTCGGGCACCTTCTCCCCGTGGAACGGGGAGAAGGGAAAGCGTCTCAATACTTCTCCGGCACGTAAAGCTCGCGCGGCAGCACCTGGCGTTCGTAGGAGGGGTTGAAGACGCGCTCCGGCAGCGTGATCTCCTCATGCGGCACCTCTTCATACGGCATCTGCTGCAGCAGGTGGTCGATGCAGTTCAGCCGCGCACGCTTCTTGTCGTTGCCCTCGACGATGAACCAGGGCGCCTCCTTGATGTTGGTGCGGGCGAAGGTCTCTTCCTTGGCCTTGGTGTACTGCTCCCAGCGCACGCGCGACTGCAGGTCCATCGGCGACAGCTTCCACTGCTTCATCGGGTCGTGGATGCGCATCAGGAAGCGCATCTGCTGTTCCTCGTCGGTGATCGAGAACCAGTATTTCACCAGCGTGATGCCGGAGCGGACCAGCATGCGCTCGAATTCCGGCACGTCGCGGAAAAACTCCTCGACCTGATCCGCATTGGCAAACCCCATCACCCGCTCGACGCCGGAGCGGTTGTACCACGAGCGGTCGAAGAGCACGATCTCGCCGCCCGCGGGGAGATGCGGCACGTAGCGCTGGAAATACCATTGCGACTTTTCACGTTCGGTCGGCGCCGGCAACGCCACCACGCGGGCGATGCGGGGGTTGAGCCGCTGCGTGATGCGCTTGATGACGCCGCCCTTTCCGGCGGAGTCGCGCCCCTCGAAGATCACCACCAGCTTCTTCTTGTGGTAGGCGACCCAGGACTGCAGCTTGATCAGCTCGGACTGGAGCCTCAGCAGCTCGCGAAAGTAGGTCATCCGTTCGATGGAAGGCGGATGCGACTTCTTGTAGATCTTGGCGATCTCAAGCGACAGCGCCGGTTCGGAAATCTCGAGTTCGTAGTCCTCGTCGAGCGTGTCCTCAAGCTCGGCTTCCAGCCAGTCCTTCGCCCCGGAATTCGGTTTCACTTCATTCATCGCCCAGCTCCGTCGCCTGTCAGCCATCATCGCTTCGGAATGCGCCGCGGCACCGGCCGGGCACGCCACTCCGTAAGCCGACTGAGATACAGAGGCGCAATGACGGTTTTATTGCAAGGCGACCCCAGCCCGGGATCGATAGAAGATATGTGATCGGGCCGTATCGATAGCGGGGCGACAAGCGACTGGAATTGTCCTACAAATCCCCTCGCCTCTTTCCCGCGCCCGCCACGGCGCCTCCCCAAAACAAATCGCGAGGACCCGACATGGAATACCGCACCCTTGGCCGTTCCGGCCTGAAGGTTTCGACATTGACCCTCGGCACGATGACCTTCGGGGGCACAGGCCCGTTCGCCGCCGTCGGCAACTCCGATCTTTCGGAAGCCAGGCGCATCATCGATACCTGCATCGATGCCGGCATCAACCTCATCGACACCGCCAATGTCTATTCGAGCGGCCTGTCAGAGGAGATCATCGGCGAGGCGCTCGGCGGCAAGCGCAAGAACGATGTGCTGATCGCGTCCAAGGCGCGCATGCGGATCGGCACAGGCCCGAATGACGAGGGCCTGTCGCGGCACCATCTCATTCGTGAGTGCGAAAAGAGCCTGAAGCGGCTCAAGACCGATGTCATCGACATTTATTTCGTCCATCAGTGGGACGGGCTCACCCCGGTTGAGGAGACGATCGCGGCACTCGACACTTTGGTCAACCAGGGCAAGATCCGCTATATCGGCTGCTCCAATTGGTCCGGCTGGCAGGTGATGAAGGCTCTTGCCGTCAGCGACAGCCGACATCAGGCCCGTTTCGTCACCCAGCAGATCCACTACACGCTGGAAGCCCGTGAGGCCGAATACGAATTGCTGCCGATCTCGGTCGACCAGGGACTCGGCGTGCTGGTCTGGAGTCCGCTGGCTGGCGGCCTGCTCTCCGGCAAATATCATCGCGACAGCCCGACCGCGCGCCAGATCGGCGGCTGGACCGAGCCGCCGATCCGCGACGAGGACCGTCTATGGCGCATCGTCGACGTGCTCAACGAGATCGGCAAGGCGCGCGGCATCTCAGGGGCGCAGGTGGCGCTGGCCTGGCTGCTCGCCCGTCCGGCCGTAAGCTCACTGGTGATCGGCGCCCGCAACGAGGCGCAGCTCAAGGACAATCTGGCCGCGGCAAGCCTTTCGCTCACCGAAGACGAGCGGCAGCGCCTCGACGCCGTCAGCCGGCCGCCGGTGCTTTATCCCTACTGGCACCAGCAGTTCACCGCCAGGGACCGTTTCGGGCCGGCCGACAAGGTGCTCGACCGCTCCCACGCCTAGAGCGCGGCGGGACCTAGCCGGCGATAAAGCGCCAGACTTCCGCGTCGGGCTTTATCTGCCCGCTCAGCACGAAATACTTGTAAAGGACGAGCAGCGAGATCGCCTGCTCGTCCTGCTCGTTGTCGAATTTGCGGCAATAGGCATTGGCCGCGGCGGTTATCCGTTCCGCTTCGGCCGGGTGTTTCTCGAAATAAGCCACCTTGTCGACAAGGTCGGAGAAGTCCTGCTCGATCGGCACGTAATGGACGTTGGGCTCGACCTTGGCTTCCGCAAACCAGGTTTCGTAGGTCGGTTTCGGCATCAGGCAGAGCGAATTGGAGCTCATGATCCATTTCAGGTTCGTCGCCACGTCATTGCCTTCGAGCGAGACTATGTAGCGGTAGCGCCGCTGCTGCTCGATGTTCAGGAACGGCTTGCGGTATCCGTCCGGCGCATCGGCCCTGTGGGAGCCGGCATCGCAGATCGGCAGGTTGGCGGCCTTTTCCACGAAGCGGGTGCGGATCGGATTGTTGAGATGACCGCGCCAGACCACCATCGGGCGCTTGGCGGCGAAAGGCAGGTTGTCGGGCGGCATGTAGAAGTGACGGAACTTGTTCAGCTTCATCAGCACGCCATTGGCGTTGTCGTCGCCGATGGGCCGGTCCTTGACGATCCTCGGAATCTCCGGGACGCCGACGACATCGCCGAATTCGAAATCGATCAGCAGGCCGGAATCGAAGTAGCGGGCGAACTCCTTGAGGTCGTAGTAATACATGCTGGAAGCGGTCGGCAGCTTGCCGACGGCCACGGCGTCCGGACTGGGCGCGAACGGCTGTTCCAGCTTGTTGTAGTAGTTCAGCCGCTCGCGAACCGCCTTGCCTGAAAGCCTGGCCTGCTCGAGCCGGCCGGCCAGGCGATCGCGAAACAGCGATTGCGGTGCGCGGTCACGCGCGAAATTGCGCGCATAGTAGAACAGCTTCGAGGCGGTTCGAGAGAGTGTGGCCATGCGTCCGAGAATTCAGCGAAGTGGTCAGTGGTGGTCGGCCTTCATCCCCCTGACCTCCTACAGCATTCTCCCGGCCATGTTGCAAGCCTGCTAATGCGATTGACCACACGACAACTTACGCCGCGACGACAGCGAAGCCTCTGGCGCGCAAGCCGCGCCGGTCGTCATGCAGCGAAGTGACCAGCCGATCGCGACTGCCGGCGATGTGATTGGAAAGCAGCCGCGCCGCTTTTTCGGCATCGCCGCCCTTCACGGCGTCAAGGATGGCGTGATGTTCGGCCCAGGCGCGGCCGAGCGCTGCTTCATCGCGCACTTCCAGCCAGCGTGCCCGCGACAGCCTCGTCATCGCATCGCGCACGGCCCTCAACAGGAACTCATTGCCGGAAAGCCTTGCCAGCTCGATGTGGAAATCCATCCCGACGCGATGCCACTCCTCGCGCGGCGTCTCCGCATCGCAGGAATCAAGCATCGCCGCGATCACATCGATACCGCTGCGGTCTTCAAGCGCCGCCGTCAGGCGGACCGCCGCGACTTCGACCGCCTCGCGGTAGACAGCGATCTGGCCGAGTTCGGCGAGGTTGATCGGCGCCACCGCCCAGCCGCGGCCGTCGCGACCGATCAACCCTTCGGTTTCGAGGCGCAGCAGCGCTGCCCGCACCGGCGTTCGCGAGGCGCCGAAACGGCTCTCGATCCAGCGCTCGGTCAGCCTTTCGCCCGGGCCGATCTCCAGGCCGAGGATCATTTCGCGAAGCTGCCTTTCGACATTTTGCATCTGCGACATTTGTCGTCCCGCTTTTTCAAAGCCGCATTGACAGCGGCAAGCTTGAGGCTCATGACGGATACCAGTTTGGTATACCAAAATGGTATCCACGACAACCCAGACCACCGATAGGCAAGACATGGGCGAGAAATCCTCCGAAAAGGGCGGCTACAACATCCACTGGCGGCGCAACCTTGCCGTCTGCTTCGCCGGCTCGTTCAGCACGCTGATCGCCATGACGTTGCTTCTTCCGTTCCTCCCGCTTTATGTCGAGCAGCTCGGCGCCGAAGGCCACGCGGCAATCGTGCAGTGGTCGGGCATCGCCTATGGCGCCACCTTCCTCGCGGCGGCGCTGGTCGCGCCCTTGTGGGGCCGACTGGGCGACCGCTACGGCCGCAAGCTGATGCTGGTGCGCGCGTCTTTCGGCATGGCGATCTGCATGTCGCTGACCGGCATGGTCCAGAGCGTGTGGCAACTGGTGCTGCTTCGGCTGCTGATCGGCTTTGCCGGCGGCTATTCGTCGGGTTCCACGATCCTGGTGGCGATGCAGACGCCGAAGGAGCGTTCGGGCTGGGCGTTGGGCGTGCTGGCGGCGGGCATCACCGCCGGCTCGCTGGTCGGACCGCTGCTGGGCGGCCTGCTGCCGCCGCTGATCGGCATTCGCGCGACTTTCCTGCTTTCGGGTGCGGTCATCTTCCTGGCGTTCCTGGCGACGACTTTCCTGATCAAGGAGAACCCGCCGGCGCCCAAGCCCGCCTCGGCGGCGAAACCGAAAAGCGGCTGGTCGCAGATCCCCGACAAGCGGCCGATCGTCGCCATGCTGGCCACGGGCATGCTGCTCGCCTTCGCCACCATGTCCATCGAGCCGATCATCACCGTCTACGTGCAGCAGCTCGTCGGGGACCAGAGCAAGGTGACAATGGTCGCCGGCGTCGTCATGTCTGCGGCCGCGCTCGGCACCATCCTGTCTTCGTCATGGCTGGGCAAGCTTGCCGACCGCGTCGGCCACTGGAACGTCGTGGTCGGCGCCCTTGCCGTCTCGGCCTTGCTGCTCATTCCGCAAGCCTTCGTAACCAATGGCTGGCAGTTGATCGGGCTGCGCTTCCTGATGGGTCTTGCGCTCGGCGGCCTCTTGCCCTGCATCACCAGCGTCATCCGCCATAACATCCCGGATGGCGTCGGCGGCAACGTGCTTGGGCTGGCGATCTCGGCACAATATGTCGGCCAGGTCGCGGGGCCGCTGTCGGGCGGTTTCGCCGGCGGCCATTTCGGCATGCGGTCGGTCTTTCTGGGCACAGCGATGCTGATGGCGCTGGGTGCCGCCTACAACTGGATTGTCCAATCGAGGCGCGCGCGGCATATGCTGATGGAGGTCGGCGAATCCTGATCGGACCCTTTCGCCCAACCGCCATGGAGCATTCAAGATGAGCCTCACCAGGCAAGCATCGGACGGCGGGAGCCGCGTCCTCGTGCTGGCAGCAGGCCTCGTCGGCGCGGCGGGCGTGGCGCTGTCGGCCGCCGCCGCGCATCGCGGCGGCGCCTTTACCGGCACTGCCGCCAATTTCCTGCTGATGCATGCGCCGGCTTTTCTTGCCATCGGCCTTGCCGGCGGCAACCGTTGCCTCAGGATCGCCAGCCTTGCGCTGCTTGCCGGCCTGCTGCTGTTCTGCGGCGATCTGCTCGCCCGCGACTTTCTGGGCTCGCGGCTGTTTCCGATGTCGGCGCCGATCGGCGGCACCCTGCTGATCGCAGGCTGGGTGGCGATCGCCGTGTCGGCGCTGTGGCCCCCGCGGCCATAGATTATTCCGGCGACTACTTTCCGTTCGCACGCCGCTTACGCTTGCGCGCGGGCGGTTCGCCGGCGCGGCGCCGTTCGGGCTGCTCGGCTCCGGGCGTGATGCCCCAGTAGTTGCGATAGATGTCCTGAAACAGGTGGCCGATCGGATGCATGGCCGTTTCTCCTTGATTTGAATCGATCCAATCCGTGGATGCAGAAAATGGCTGCGGCTCAGCCGCGTTTACGCTCCACAAGGAAGCGCGGCTCGCGGCGCCAGGGACTCAAACTGCCACGCCGCTTCTCGCGGATCGCGATGGAGGCAATGCCCCAATCGTCGCGGTAGATATCTTCGAACAAGTAGCTCACCGGATGCATGGCACCCTCCTATTGAAAAGCCGCTCCACCGTGAGAATGAAGCTTGGATCGATTCAAATGATAGGACTCAATCGCGTGTCGTCAAGCGAAAATTTGAATCGATCCAACAAAAATGTTAGATGACCGGCAACAATTCAGCGGTCATGGTCTTCCCGTGACCGGATTCGGAGGAACGACATGGCTTCACTCCTCGAAGGCCAGGCAAGGCCGATCAGGCTGGCAGACATCGCCAGGGCCGCCGGCGTCTCGCATGGCACCGCCTCCAATGTTTTCAGCCGTCCCGAGATCGTGCGCGCCGAAGTGCGCGAACGGGTCAAGGCGGTGGCGGAGCAGATGGGCTATGCCGGCCCTGATCCGAAAGGCCGGCTGCTGCGCGCCGGTAAGGTCAACGCCATCGGCGTCGCCACCACCGAGCCC
Organism: Mesorhizobium atlanticum; assembly: GCF_003289965.1. Lineage (GTDB taxonomy): Bacteria > Pseudomonadota > Alphaproteobacteria > Rhizobiales > Rhizobiaceae > Mesorhizobium > Mesorhizobium atlanticum. Next base: position 161,302 of record NZ_QMBQ01000008.1, on the reverse strand, counting down.
CTCTCCTACTTCTTCGACGATCCGTTCGCGCGCGTCATGATGGCCGGCATTTCCGAAGCCTGCGACGCCACCGGCGCGGGCATCGCGCTGGTGTCGGCCGCCAACCAGGAGAAGCTTGCCTGGAACATCCAGAGCGCGCTTGTCGACGGCTTCATCCTGTTCTGCATCGAAGGCGGGTCGCGCCTTGTCGACCTCACCCGCGAGCGAAGGCTGCCCTTCGTGGCGCTGGAACTCGGCTTCCAGGACGAGACCGTCTCGGCCATCGGCGTCGACAACGTCGCGGGCGCAAGGCTCGCGGCGCGCCATCTCGCCGAGCTCGGCCATCGCCGGTTCGCGGTGCTGTCGCTGGCCTTCGCCGACAACCGCACCGGCTTCGCCACGCCGGAAATCGTGCGCGGCGCGCTCTACACCGGAACACGTGATCGCCTTGCCGGCTATTTCGAGGAGCTTGCCCGCTTCGGCGTCGATACGACGAAAATCCCGGTCTACGAGACCGAGAATGAGGAAAAAAGCACCAGGGCCGGCCTCGAGGCGATCTTCGACAGGGATGAACCGCCGACCGCCATCCTGGCGATGTCGGACCGCATGGCCCTGATCGCGATCGACTGGCTGAAAGCGCGGGGCCTCAAGGTCCCGCAGGACGTCTCTATCGTCGGTTTCGACGGCGTGCCGGACGGCGCGCTGTGCACGCCCGCGCTGACCACGATTGCCCAGCCGATCACCGAGATCGGCCGCCGCGCCGCGCGCATGATCCTCGATCATGACGGTGCGGTGCGGCGTGAGACGATGGGTGTCGAGCTGATCGTCAGAGCCTCGACCGGCCCGGCCGGCAAAAGTTGAGCGAAACTCAATATCCTCCCGCCCTCGCCGTCACCGGCCGCGCACCGAACGACGGGCGTTCCTCGCGCACCGACTTGGCGCGGGACGGGCCGAGACCGGCAAGCCATTCCAGATAGAGCGCGAGCGCGAGTTGCATGGCAATGCCGGCTGAGATCAGCAGCGTGTCGTAGGCCGGGCCGCCAGGATTGATCAGCTTGAGCACCTGCGCCGCCATGGCCAGCAGCGTGCCGGCGATGAACACCGGCAGCGATCGCTTGCCCAGGATCGCCAGCGGATTGTCGGGCCGGACGCGGAAGATATTCGAGACAACCGGCAGCGCGACGATCAGGTAGCTGACCGACAGGATGTGCAACAGCCTTGGCAGCGACAGGAACGTCTTGTCGAAGCCGCCGATCACCACCGGCAGGTTGAACCAGGTGATCTGGCCCCAGAGCGGGCTGTGCACCCAGATCGCCGCACAGACCACGTAGATGCCGGCGGCGCCAAGCAGCCACGGATTGGCCGGGATCCGCCCGCCGCGCTTCACATGCAACATGGCTGCTAGGCCGATGTTGAACAGGAACTGCCAGGACAGCGGATTGAGGAACCAAAGGCCGGGCTCAGGATAGTTCGGCGGCGCGATCTGCCAGATGCCGGCGGCGAGCCACAGCAGGCCGGACACGATCAGCGCCGGCACCGGCCGATAGCTGACGAACAGCACGAAAGCCGGGGCCGCCAGAAGCAGCGCCGCATAGACCGGCAGGATGTTGTTGTAGCCGAGCTGATGGCCGAGCGCGACGATGCCGAGCAGCACCTGCGGCGTGTTCTTCATCAAGGGCTCGATGTTGATCATGGTCAGCATTTCCGGACGGTGCGCGAACACCGCGGCGGCGCAGAACAGCGCGATCACCACCATCGTGACGACGATGTGGGAGATGTAGAGCACGCCGGCGCGCCGCCACATCTTCAGGGTCGCGAGCAATCGACCGCCCGGCTTGAATTTCGTGCCGTAGGCCAGCGCGACCGAGATGCCGGAGATCAGCACGAAGGCTTCGGCCGCGTCGGAAAAGCCGAAATTCTTGTAGGTCCAGTTCTCGAACACCGTGCCCGGCACATGGTCGACGAAGATGGTGAGCAACGCCATCGCGCGCAGCACGTCGATACGCGTGTCACGATCTTTGATAGGCGTATCGCGATTATTGGAAACAGGGGTGGTCATCGACAAAAGGCCTCAAAGCTGGTTGTTCATAGCCAGCAATGCGACCCCCGGGGCGCACCGCTTCGATTCCTCCCAAGCGGAGGTGTATCGGCGCTGAAACGGACTGAAATGCGCCGGGTTCAATCAACTTTCGCGGAGCGCGAAAATATTCCGTTTTGAAGCCGGCAAATCAACAAATCTCTCATGGAATCAAATGGATGTGAGCGTGTCCGAATATAGCGACGAAAACAGTATCCTGCACGACGATCTTGGCTTTCGCTATCGGGTGGTGACGCCGGCGAAGTCGACCGGCAAATGCCTTTTTGTGCTGCACGGATCGGGTGTGGACGAAACGACGCTCATCCCGCTCGCAAGCAAGATCTCGCCTGACGCAACGCTGGTTGCGGCGCGTGGGCGCATCCCCCAGGATGACGGCTTCCGCTGGTTCGAACGAATCACGCCGACAAGTTTCGAGCAGACCAGCATCCGCGAGGAGACCGCCGCCTATGCTGAATTCGCCGTGGAGGCGTCGGAGCGTCATGGCCTCGATCTGCGGCGCGCGACCTTCCTTGGTTATTCGAACGGCGCCAACGTCGTCTCCAGCCTGATGCTGCTCCATCCCGGCCTGACCCGGCAGGCTGCACTTCTACGAGCTATGCCGGTGCTCGACACTTCGCCGATGACCGATCTCGGCGGCAGCCGCGTTCTGATCATCGCCGGCGCCGCCGACCAGACCTATGGCCCGTTCGCGCCGGCTCTGGTGACGCTGTTCAGCGAGCGCCGCGCCGAGGTCGACGCGCGCATCGTTGCCTCGGGCCATGAATTCGGCGATGCGGACGCGGTGATCGCGCGGCAGTGGCTGACAGGTCCTATGCTGGCGGCCTGACCGCGCCCGCCAGCCGTGCTTCGCTGCCCTCGGAAGGCAGGCTCGGCACGTGGGGGCCCAAGGAATTCTACCCCCGTCCCATGCGGTTCCAGGCATCCAGGCCCGCGATCTTGTACGCTTCGGCCAGCGTCGGATAGTTGAAGGTGTTGTTGACAAAGAAGTCGACCGTGCCGCCTAGATTGATGACCGCCTGGCCGATATGAATGAGCTCGGTGGCGCCCTCGCCGACGATGTGGGCGCCAAGCAAACGGCGCGTCTCGACCGAGAACAACAGCTTCAGGAAACCGCTTGAGACGCCCATGATATGGCCGCGCGATGTCTCGCGAAAACGCGCCAAGCCGACCTCATAGGCGGCGCCGCTCTCGCGCACCTGCTCCTCCGACAGGCCGACCGTCGAGATTTCCGGCACGGCATAGATGCCATAGGGAAAGCTCTCCGGCGGCGGCGGCAGGTTGACGCCGAAGGCGTGGCAAGCCGCCACCCGGCCCTGCTCCATCGAGGTCGAGGCGAGGCTCGGGAAGCCAATGACGTCGCCGGAGGCGTAGATGTTCGGCACGCTGGTCTGGAAGGTTTGAGGATCGACCTTGATGCGGCCCCTGGAATCCGCCTCGATGCCAATCTGGTCGAGGCCGAGGCTGGCGACGTTGCCGGTGCGGCCGGCGGCATAGAGCACCATCTCCGAGCGTATGGTGCGGCCGTCGGCCAGCGTTACCTCGGCATGGTCGGGCTTGGAGGCGATCTCCTTCACCGTGCTGCCGAGCCGGATGGTCATGCCGCGGTCGCGCATCTGGTGGATGAAGTCGTCGACGATCTCTCGGTCGATGAAATCGAGAATGGTGTTGCGCGGCTCGACCAGCGTCACCGGCACATCCAGGGCCGAAAAGATGGTGGCGTATTCGACGCCGATGACGCCGGCGCCTATCACCGTTAGCGTGCGCGGCAGATGGTGGAGTTCCAGCATCTCGTCGCTGTCGAAGATCCGCTTCCTGTCGAAGGGCACGTCGGCCGGCCGGTGCGGCCTTGTGCCGACGGCAATCAGCGCATTGGCAAAGCCAACCTCGCTGTAATCGCCATTGTCGGTGGTCAGGCCGGCCTTGTTCGGGGTGAGAAATTTGACCGCAGCGCGCGCACTCTTCACGGTGTTGCGCATGAACTGGTGCTGCAACACCTCGACCTCGTGGTCGAGGGTCTTGTGCAGCCGCTCGACCAGATCGCCGATCGAAATGTCCTGCTTCACCCGGTAGCCGCGGCCGTAGAAGCCGCGCTCGCGCCAGCCCGAGAGATTGAGCACGGTCTCGCGCAACGTCTTCGACGGAATGGTGCCGGTATGCACGGAGACGCCGCCCAGACGCCTGCCCCGGTCGACCACCAGGACAGACTTGCCGAGCTTGGCCGATTGCACGGCGGCGCGGCGCCCCGAAGGGCCGCTGCCGATGACCAACATGTCGTAGTCCATGCTCCCGTCCCCTTGTGCGCCGCAGCAAGCTAAACTGACGGCGGTGTCATGTTCAACTGCCTATCGCGCCCGCCAGTCGCCGAAAATTCGAGAACTTAACCATGTGCGCCGTGAAACTTAACCCGACGGCAACGCTTGCGTGCAATGGTCACAATCGAGGGGAACCATGGGGTGGCTGAGTGTTCATGTCCAAAAGCGATACCTTGCCCGGCACAGCGACTGGATTCCTGTCCGACCTACAGTCCCACCCGGTCTTCCTGGACCTGCGCGAAGGCCTGTTCCGTTTCATCGCGCTCGCGGTCGCGGCAATCTTCATCTATCGCGGCGTGCACAATCTCGTCATCGACAGCGGCCGGCTCAACGTCCTGATGCTGCTGATCTCCGAGACGCTCACCTTTGTCTGGCTGCTCCTGGCGCGCCGGCCGCTGGTGCGTGACTGGAGCCCTTTCACCGTCTTCATCTCGCTGACCGCGGGCTTCGGCTCCGGTCTGGTTTCGCTGCAGGAAGGCGTCGAAATCGTCCCGCTCTACATTGCGGCGCCACTGCAGTTCCTGGCCCTGTGGCTGGTCATCTGGGGCAAGATGTCGCTCGGCCGCTCCTTCGCTATCCTGCCCGCCAATCGCGGCGTCGTCACCGGAGGGGCCTACCGGTTCGTGCGGCACCCGATCTATGCGGGCTACCTGGCGGGGCACATCCTGTTCCTGCTGTCGAGCTTTTCCGTCTACAATTTCACCATCTACGCGATCATCACCCTGTTCCAGGTCCATCGCATCCTGCGCGAGGAACGCATCCTGGCGCTGACGGAGGAATATCGCGACTATCTCGGGCGCGTTCGCTACAGGCTCTGTCCCGGCATTTTCTGAGATCACGCCGGCCGCCGGTGGGCACGTTCCTTGAATTCCGGGCCATTCTCACCATTTGAGAAGGCGGCAGGCATCCTTGAGCGGATGCGGCGATCGAGGAACGGGCATGAACGCACGCGTGTTGGATGGTGAGATCATTACGACCAGGTTCGAGGACACCCGCGCCTATCGCGGAGTGCGGACAAGGCGTATCTTTGCCTTCCTGCTCGACTATTTCTTCGTCGCGCTGCTGACCATTCCCTTTGCCATACTGGTGGCCATTCTCGGGCTTTTGACCTTCGGCCTCGGCTGGGCGCTGTTTTCGGTGCTGGTGCCGATGGTCGCCATCCTCTACATCTGGAACACGCTGGGCAGCCGCGACCAGGCGACGACCGGCATGAAGATCATGGGCATCCGCCTGGAAAAGCTCGACGGCAGCCGCATCGACGGCATGACGGCGGTGGTGCATTCCGTTCTGTTCTGGGCGGGCAACGTCATCCTGACGCCGCTGGTGTTGCTGGTCACGCTGTTTTCCGACCGCAAGCGCACGCTGCATGACCTTTTGCTCGGTACCGTGGTTACCCGCACCGACATCTGACGGTGTCCAGGGTCGCGTCCATCGAACCGTTGCGCCTCCTGTGGCCAAATATGAACAGGCTTGGGCCAGCGCGGCCGCACAATCCTGTTGAATTTTTCGCCGGCCGGGCCAAAGGTAGGGCGATTCGCAGGAGCGTTTCCAAGATTAGATGACGCAGCATCCGACCCAGTCGCCGCAGTTCTTCCTGACCGCGCCGTCACCGTGCCCCTATCTGGAGGGACAGTTCGAGCGCAAGGTGTTCACGCACCTTGTCGGCGACAAGGCGCCGGAGATGAACGACCTGTTGACGCAAGGCGGCTTCCGGCGCTCGCAGAACATCGCCTACCGCCCGGCTTGCGAGTCCTGCCGCGCCTGCGTGTCGGTGCGCATCCTGGCGCAGGAATTCGACCCCAGCCGCAACATGCGCCGCGTCATCCAGCACAATGCCGATCTCGTCGGCGCCATGCATGACGCGCAGCCCTCGACCGAGCAGTACTCGCTCTTCCGCAGCTATCTCGACGCCCGCCATCGCCGTGGCGGCATGTCGGACATGACCGTGCTCGATTATGCGATGATGGTGGAAGACACGCATGTCGACACCAAGATCATCGAATACCGGCGTCGTGGCCCCGATACTTTCATAACCGGCAAAGGCCAGGGCGAATTGATCGCCGTGGCGCTGACCGACAAGATGGCCGACGGCCTGTCGATGGTCTATTCCTACTTCAATCCCGACCTCGAGGACCGCTCGCTCGGCACCTTCATGATCCTCGACCACATTGCCCGCGCCAAGGCGATGGGCCTGCCCCACGTCTATCTCGGCTACTGGGTCAACGGCTCGCGCAAGATGAACTATAAGATGCGTTTCATGCCGCAGGAGCATCTCGGCCCGAAAGGCTGGGAACGCTACGATCACGAAGCGGTCAGTCGCTGAACCGCCCTACGCTTCATCCTTAACAGTTTCAAGGAGGAGGACGCTGTCTTTCGGCCGTCAGGCTGGAACGGCCGCGACACGGCCGCTTTGCGTCCCCTCGAGTTGCTTTGCGAGATCGCCCACGTGTCCACCCATACCGACCACCAAAAAGGTCTCCTGATGACCGCCATCGGCGGCCTGACACTGACCATCGACATACCGCTGATCCGCCTCGCCGACGGCACACCCTGGACGATCATGATGCTGCGCACCGGCACCACCTTGCTGGCGGGGCTGGTGATCTGGGCGATCTGGAGGTCGCTGGACAGGAACGCGCCGAAGCTCATCCCGGGCTGGTCGGGGCTTGCAGTGGCTTTCTGCTACGGTTTGACCGGAATAACCTTCGTCACGGCCGTCTATCACACCTCGACCGCCGACCTTGTCTTCATCCTGGCCTTCAACACGGTGTTCGCGGCGGCGCTGTCGTGGCTCTTCCTCAAGGAAAGACCCCGGCTCGCGACCGTGATCGCAATGCTGGCGATGATCCTCGGCGTTCTGATCATCGTCGGCGGCTCGGTCGGAACCGGGCATCTGTTCGGCGATTTCATGGCGCTTTGCTCGGCCTTCTTCGTTGCTCTCGCCATCACCATCTCACGCGCCAGCGGCAAGGACATGGGCTTCACCGGTCTGGTCGGCGTCATCCTGCCGCTGGCGCTCGCCGCCTTCATGGTCTCGGGCGAAGGTTTTCACGTGAACGCGCCGTGGTGGATCATCCTCAACGGCGCCGTGATCATGCCGATCTCGTTCTTCTGCCTGGCAAACGGACCGAAATACATTTCAGGGCCGGAAGTGGCGATGTTCTACCTGCTGGAAACCGTGTTCGCCCCAATCTGGGTCTGGTTGATCTTCGCCGAGGCGCCCACGCGCAACAGCCTGATCGGCGGCACGATCCTGATCGCGACGCTGGTGGCGCATTCGCTGTGGCAATTGCATGAGGGCCGTAAGCGCCGGGCGGCGCTTGCCGTGGTTCACCCGGCCTGAATCTTCCTCGGCTCGGCAGCCGCCTCTATCTGGGGCTGGGACGGCGCGCCAGTTTCGTCCACGACCGGCGCGGCATCGTCCATAAGTTCGACCTCGCGCAGCCACTCGCGCCAGATGGCAACCAGCAGCGCCATAAGCACCGGGCCGATGAACAGACCGAGGAAGCCCATCGTCTTGACGCCGCCGATCAGGCCGAAAAAGGTCGGCAGGAACGGCAGCTTGATCGGCCCGCCGACGAGCTTGGGCCGCAAGGTCTTGTCGACGATGAAGAGCTCGACCGCGCCCCAGGTGAAGAGCGCCAACCCGGCGAACAGCTTGCCGCTGGCGGCGAGGTAGATCGAGACCAGGGTGAAGGAGAGCGGCGCGCCGCCCGGGATCAGCGCCATGATGCCGGTGAGCGCGCCGAGCGTGACCGGCGACGGCACGCCGGCCAGCCAATAGGCGATGCCCAGCACCAGGCCTTCGCCGATGGCGATGATGGTCATGCCGGTGACGGTCGACGAGATGGTCGCCGGCACGACGCGCGAAATCCGCTCCCAGCGCGTCGGCAGGATGCGTTCGCCGAGGCGATCGACCTGGGCCGCGAAAGACTCGCCGTCGCGATAGGCGAAGAACAGCGCGATCATCATGAACAGAAGCGTCAGCAGCAGGCCGAAGGCGCTGCCGCCGGCGGCCAGCGCGCCGCGATAGATGGTGCCGATGTTGGAGCCGCTGATCAGCTGGATCAACTCACCGATGCCGCCGGGATGGCCGAGATAGGCCGTCCACTGCTCGTCCAGCCACTCGCCGACCACCGGCATGGTGGCGATCCAACCTGGTGTCACCGCGCCGTGCCGGTTGGTCTCGATCGCCCAGACGACCCACTCGCGCAGTTCGTTGATGGCATAGGTGCCGGCAAGCGCGATCGGGACCACCAGGAAGGTGAGGATGAAGACGATGGCCAAAGTCGCACCGATGGTGCGGTTGCCGCCGACGGCGACGAGCAGCCGGCGGTAGAGCGGCCAGCTGGCGAAGGCGATGACGAGGGCCGCCAGAACCGGGAACAGGAAACCGTGGAAGAAATAGACGCCGGCGGCGACAATCAGCACCAGGAGCCAGCGCGCCGCCGACAGCGGCGGAATGACGGCAGCCCTGAGCGGCGTCGACAGGCCGAACAGGCGTTGCCCCGGCTTCTGAATCTCAGCCCGCTTCAAGCGCGCGTTTCTCCCTGCCCTTTGGTTTTCGATGGATGCCTATGCACCATCATAGTGCAGCAATCGTGACGATAGTCCAAATGATTGGGTGTCTCCCGCCTTGAGGGGGAGATGGCCGGCAGGCCAGAGGGGGTCGCCGCGCGTGGAGCGCCAGCGCCCTTCGCCAACAGAGGAGGTTGGCGCTTCACGCGGAGCGACTCTCTGTCGCCTACGGCGACATCTCCCCGTCAAGAGGGGAGATTTGGCGCTACCCGAATTTCCCCGTCCGCGGGAAACCCTTGGGCACCATGCGGCCGGCGGCGGCCCGGGTGCCGATCCACTCGGCCAGATCCTCGCGCGATTTGGTGAAGGTGCGGTCGGCCGAATCCTGCCAGGAGAGACCGGTTTCCAGCGTGAAGGTCTTGAGATCCAGCACGCCGCCATCCTTGTATTTCTGCAGGCGCACGCCCTTGCCGCGCGCCATTTCCGGGATCTCAGAGAGCGGGAAGACCAGCATCTTGCGGTTCTCGCCGACAATGGCGAGGTGGTCGCCCGACACCGGAATGCAGCGCTTGGCTTCATCCGGCGCCTTGACGTTCATCACCTGCTTGCCCTTGCGGGTGTTGGCGACGACCTCTTCCTCCGAAACGACGAAGCCGTTGGCGTCGTATGACACCAGCAGCAGCTTGCGCTTCGGATCATGGACGAAGGCGGTGACGATGTCCTGGTCGTTCTCCATGTCGACGATGATGCGGATCGGTTCGCCATGGCCGCGCCCGCCCGGCAGCCGGTCGGCGCCGATGGTGTAGAACTTACCGCCGGTGGTGAAGACCAGGATCTTGTCCGTGGTCTGGGCATGGAAGGCAAGCTTCAGGCTGTCGCCTTCCTTGAAGGCGAGCTGCGAATAATCGGTCAGGTGGCCCTTCATGGCGCGCAGCCAGCCCTTTTCCGAGACGACGACCGTGACCGGCTCGCGTTCGATCATCGCATGCGCGATGTCGGTCAGGTCATGCTCGGGCGCGTCGGCGAACTGGGTGCGGCGCTTGCCGAGTTCGGTCTCGGGGCCGAACTTTTCACGAAGCTGCGTGACTTCCCACTTGATGGTCGCCCATTGCTTGGCGTCGGACGCGAGCAGCGCCTCGATCTGCTTCTTCTCCGCAGTGAGCCCCTCGAACTCCTTGCGGATCTCGATCTCCTCTAGCTTGCGCAACGCGCGCAGGCGCATGTTGAGGATGGCTTCGGCCTGGTTGTCGGTGAGTGACCAGCGGGCCATCATCACCTGCTTGGGCTCATCCTCCTCGCGGATGATCCTGATGACCTCATCGATGTTGAGATAGGCGATCAGGTAGCCGGCAAGGATTTCCAGCCGCTTCTCGATCTCGCCCAGCCGGTATCTCGAGCGGCGGATCAGAACCTCGCGGCGGTGGTCGAGCCACTCCTTCAGCACGCCTTTCAGCGAGAGCACGTTCGGCACCTTGCCGCGCGACAAGACGTTCATGTTGAGCGGGAAGCGGCTTTCGAGCTCGGTGAGCTTGAACAGCGATTCCATCAGGATGCCAGGATCCACGGTGCGGCTCTTCGGCACCAGCACGATGCGGATATCCTCGGCGCTCTCGTCGCGGATGTCTTCCAGCAGCGGCAGCTTGCGCGCCATCAAGAGCTCGGCGATCTTTTCGATCAGCCTGGCCTTCTGGACGCCGTAGGGGATTTCGGTGACGACGATGCTCCAGGTGCCCCTGCCCTGATCCTCCTGACCCCATTTCGAGCGCACGCGAAAACCGCCGCGGCCCGTCTCATAGGCCTCGAGGATCGAAGCGCGGCTGTCGACGATGATGCCGCCGGTCGGGAAATCCGGTCCCTGGACGAAATCCATCAGCTTCGCCACCGGCGCTTCCGGATGCTCGATCAGATGGAGAGCGGCGTCGCAAAGCTCGGCAGCATTGTGCGGCGGGATCGAGGTCGCCATGCCGACGGCGATGCCGGAGGAGCCGTTGGCGAGCAGGTTCGGGAAGGCGCCCGGCAGGACGGACGGCTCCTCGTCCTCTTCATTGTAGGTCGGGCGGAAGTCGACCGCGTCTTCATTGATGCCGGCAAGCAGCTCGCTCGCCACCTCGGTCATGCGCGCTTCGGTGTAGCGCATGGCGGCGGCGTTATCGCCGTCGATGTTGCCGAAATTGCCCTGCCCGTCGACCAGCGGGTAGCGCATCGAGAAATCCTGCGCGAGGCGCACCAGCGCGTCGTAGATCGACTGGTCGCCATGCGGATGGAACTTGCCCATCACGTCGCCGACAATGCGGGCGCATTTGGCAAAGCCCTGATCGGGGTTGAGCCTGAGCAGCCGCATGGCATGCATGATGCGGCGGTGGACCGGCTTCAGTCCGTCGCGCACATCCGGCAGTGCCCGGTGCATGATGGTCGACAGCGCATAAGCGAGATAGCGTCGCTCGAGCGCTTCCTTCAGATCGACCGGTTCGATTTTGTCGCCGCCGCCATTGTCATCGGGCGGCAAAAGCCTCTTTCCCATGGATTTGGACTAGCCGAGCGGGTGATTCGCGGCAAGCGTCGCGTGAACATCGGCGCATTTCGCCGCGGCCGGCAAGCGCGACCGGCGATGTGAAGGATTTCACGGAAGCGGCAGGGCCGCGGCGGCAATTTGCCACCGATCTGCAACAGGCCGCGGCGGCACCATGACGCCGGCCAACATCAATTCGTTACACGCGGCCTCTATCTGGCATGCAACGCGCTGGCGGAGGAAAGCCGCGATCTTCATGACAAATTCACCGCATCGCACAATGGCTGCCGGCCGGCGTTTGCTTTTCGCCGCCATTTTCGACACATGTGCCGGGAAACGCCTTTTTCCCGTCCCGTTCGTCACGGAATGGTGATGGAGCAGCTTTCAAAACAATTTTCATCATAGCCAAATCAGGACAGGGAACTCGCCATGACAATCCAACGCTCAACGCTCAAGAAACTGGCTTTTTCGACCTTTCTGCTGACGCTGCCTCTCAATGCGGCCTTCGCCGCCGATCCGGCGGTGGCCGAGCGCATCAAGGCAGCCCTTGCCGCCCAGGGCGTCGATATTTCCTGGACCGGCGTCTCCGGTGACGATTCCAACGCCGTGCTGCAGGGTGTTTCCATCAAGCCGGCCGCCGAGACGGAAGCGCTGCCGATCGGCGACGTGAAGCTGGAAGGGGTCACCGAAGCCAATGGCGGCTTCGAGATCGCCACCGTCTCGACCTCGCCTTTCGAACACAGCAAGGACGGCGTGACGCTCGACCTCAGCCCGGTGGTCATCCACGGCATGAAGGTCCCGGCCGAAGGCAGCGCCGACCCGCTCGGCTCGCTGATGATGTACAAGTCGGCGGAACTTTCCAACATGACGGTCAAGGTCGGCGACAAGACGGCCTTCGCGATGGACGGGCTTGCCGTCCAGATCACCCCGCCGGCGGACGGCAAGGCGATGGACTTCACCGCCAACACCGAAAAATTCACCGCCGACCTGTCGCTGATCGACGACCCCAAGTCGAAGGAAGCGATCGAGGCGCTCGGCTACCAGAACATCTCGGGCAACATTGCCATGGCCGGCACATGGCAGCCGAGCGACGGCAAGATGGAGCTGTCCAAATATGACATCTCGGTCGAGAATGCCGGCACGCTCGGCATGACCTTCAACCTTGGCGGCTACACGGTCGACTTCATCAAGTCGATGCAGGCGATGCAGAAGCAGTTGGCCTCGCAGCCGGAAGGCTCCGACAAATCGGCACAGGGCATGGCCATGCTCGGCCTCATGCAGCAGCTTTCCTTCAACGGCGCATCGGTGCGCTTCGAAGACGATTCGCTCACCGGCAAGGTGCTCGACTATGTCGGCAAACAGCAGGGCATGTCGGGCAAGGACGTCGCCAACCAGGCCAAGGCAATCGTGCCGTTCGGCATGGCGCAGCTCAACAATCCCGAACTGACGGCGGAAGTCTCGTCGGCGGTCAACACCTTCCTCGACAATCCGAAGAGCCTGGAAATCTCGGCCGAGCCGCCGTCCTCGGTGCCGTTTGCACTGATCATGGCTGGCGCCATGTCCAACCCGCTCGACCTGCCGAAGACGCTGGGCGTCAAGGTCAAGGCGAACCAGGACTGATCGAACACGTCAGATCCAAACGAAAAAGCCCGGCAGCGATGCCGGGCTTTTTCGTCGAGTCGATTCGTCAAGAAGAAAGAAAGGCTTAGCTCTGATTCCTAGCCTTCCTTCTTCGTCACTGCGACGCGCAGCGACAGCTCGCGCAGCTGCTGCGGGGTTGCTTCCGACGGCGCGTTCATCAAAAGGTCATAGGCCTGCTGATTCATCGGGAACATGGTGATCTCGCGCAGGTTCTTGGCACCGACCAGCAACATGACGATGCGGTCGACGCCGGCCGCCATGCCGCCATGCGGCGGCGCGCCATACTGGAAGGCGCGATAGAGGCCGCCGAAGCGCTCTTCCACCGTCGCGCGGTCGAGACCGACCATCTCGAAGGCCTTGACCATGGTCTCCGGCAGATGGTTGCGGATGCCGCCCGATGCGATCTCGAAGCCGTTGCAGACCATGTCGTACTGGAACGCCTTGATGCCGAGCGGCTCCTGGCCGTTCAGCGCATCGATGCCGCCCTGCGGCATGGAGAACGGGTTGTGGGCGAAGTCGATCTTCTTCTCGTCTTCGTTCCATTCGAAGAACGGGAAGTCGACGATCCAGCACAGCTCGAAACGCTCGCGGTCGACAAGGTTCAGCTCCTCGCCGGCCCGGGTGCGCGCGGCGCCCGCGAAGGTGACGAACTTCTTCGGGTCGCCGGCGACGAAGAAGGCGGCATCGCCATCGGCAAGGCCGAGTTGCTGGCGGATCGCCTCGGTGCGCTCCTCGCCGATGTTCTTGGCGATCGGACCGGCGCCTTCGAGTTTTTCACCCTCCTTGCGCCAGAAGATATAGCCCAACCCCGGCTGTCCCTCGCCCTGCGCCCAGGAATTCATGCGGTCGCAGAACGCGCGGCTGCCGCCGGTCTTGGCGGGAATCGCCCACACCTCTGCCTTCGGATCGTTGGCAAGGATGTTGGCAAAGACCTTGAAGCCGGAGTCGCGGAAATGATCCGAGACTGCCTGCATCTCGATCGGGTTGCGCAGGTCCGGCTTGTCGGAGCCGTAGGTTCGCATCGCCTCGTCATACGGAATGCGGCGGAACTTTTGCGTCACCGGCTTGCCATTGGCAAAGGTCTCGAACACGCCGCGAAGCACCGGCTCCATGGTGGAGAGCACGTCGTCCTGCTCGACGAAACTCATTTCGAGGTCGAGCTGATAGAATTCACCAGGCAGGCGATCGGCGCGCGGGTCCTCGTCGCGGAAGCAGGGCGCGATCTGGAAATAGCGGTCGAAGCCGGAGACCATGATCAGCTGCTTGTACTGCTGCGGCGCCTGCGGCAGGGCGTAGAAGGTGCCGGGGTGGATGCGCGAAGGCACCAGGAAGTCGCGCGCGCCTTCCGGCGACGAGGCGGTCAGGATCGGCGTCGAGAATTCTGTGAAGCCGACCTCGCCCATGCGCTTGCGCATCTCGGCGATGATTTTTGTCCGCGCCACGATATTCCGGTGCAGCGTCTCGCGGCGCAGGTCGAGGAAGCGGTATTTGAGGCGGATGTCCTCGGGGTACTCCGGCTCGCCGAAAACCGGCAGCGGCAGTTCCTTGGCGGCCGACAGCACCTCGATCTCGCGCGCGAAAATCTCGATCTCGCCGGTCGGCAGGTTGGCGTTCACCGTCTCCGGCAGCCGCGCCTTGACCTCGCCGTCGACGCGGATCACCCATTCGCCGCGCACGGTCTCGGCGACCTTGAAGGCCGGCGAATCCGGATCGGCGACGATCTGGGTCAGACCATAGTGGTCGCGCAAATCGATGAAGAGCAGCCCGCCATGGTCGCGCACGCGATGCACCCAGCCCGACAGGCGGACGGAATTGCCGACGTCGCTCTTTCTCAACTGGGCACAGGTATGGCTGCGGTAACGATGCGTGGTCATGGGTAAAGTCCGGAAATTGCGGGCACCAGCCCGGCTCGAAATTGGCGCGAAAAGCGCATGAGAGGCCGGCTTTGTCAAGGCAAGCGGTCACACAAGCGCGCTTCGGCTGCCCAGGCAAAGTGGATTTGCGCGCCCTGGCTTTGGAAATCGGCGAGCGTGGCGGGAGGCGCGGTCTTTTCCATCGCGAGATGACGGTCGCATCCGCACGCGCCATGCGATAGGGCGCCGTGGTCGAGGCGTCGGCTGGCTAGGCCCGAACCGCCCTGCCCGGGTCATCGGGAATTGCGCCTTCGCGAAAGTTAGCGGTGCGCGGCGGCGTTGCGGCGCTTGACGAAAGCGCGCGCGGCTGAAATTGAAAGAGGCCTAATATTGTGCCAAAGCGATTTGATGCGCGTCATCACCACACAAGAAGAACTCGAGAGCGTTATCGCGGCGTTCGAAAAGTCGGAATTCGTTACCGTCGATACCGAATTCATCCGCGAGACGACCTTCTGGCCGATCCTTTGCCTGATCCAGATCGCCGCGCCTGGGATCGAGGCGCTTATCGATCCGCTGGCGCCCGGCATCGACCTGAAGCCGTTTTTCCGGCTGATGTCCAACGAAGCGGTGCTGAAGGTCTTCCACGCGGCGCGCCAGGACATTGAAATCATCGTCCATCTCGGCAATCTCGTGCCGCATCCGGTGTTCGACACCCAGGTGGCGGCCATGGTCTGCGGCTTTGGCGACAGCGTTTCCTACGATCAGCTGGTGCAGAAGGTCACGGGAGCCCGGCTGGACAAATCCTCGCGCTTCACCGACTGGCGGCATAGGCCGCTCTCCGACAAGCAGCTCGAATACGCGCTGGCCGACGTCACCCATCTGATCAAGGTCTACCAGCATCTCAGCGCCGAGCTGAAGCGCGAGGATCGCGGCCATTGGCTCAACGAGGAGATGGATATCCTCACCTCGCGCGATACCTACGATCCGCATCCCGAGGATGCCTGGAAACGGCTGAAGATGCGGTTGCGCAAGCCGCAGGAGCTGGCGATCGTGCAGGCGGTGGCCGCCTGGCGCGAGCGCGAGGCGCGCGAGCGCGATGTGCCGCGCGGCCGCGTGCTGAAGGACGACGCGATCTACGAGATCGCGCAGCAGGCGCCGCGCGACGCGGCGGCGCTCGGCAAGCTGCGCACCATCCCGAAAGGCTGGGAACGGTCCGCCACGGCGAGCGCGCTGCTCGGCGCGGTCAACACCGCCCTTGCCTTGCCCAAGGACGCGATGCCGAAACTGCCGAAAAGCGTGCAGCCGCCGGAGGGATCGAGCGCGGCGGCGGAACTGCTCAAGGTGCTTCTCAGGATCGTCGCCGAAAAGGAAGGCGTCGCTACCAAGGTGCTCGCTTCCAGCGACGATATCGACCGTATCGCGGCGGAAGGCGACGAAGCGGACGTGCCGGCGCTGCAGGGCTGGCGGCGCGCCGTTTTCGGCGATCAGGCGCTGAGGCTGGTGCGCGGCGAGATCGGCATCAAATTCGACAAGCGCAGGATCGCGGTGTTCGATCTCTAAATCAGACCACCCCGAGCAGGTGCAGCGCGAACCAGATCCAGGCGACGAGAAGTATTCCCGCGCCGAGAAAGAAGAGGCCGGTGCGGTGCGGCACATAGTTTCTGTTGAGATGCACCCAGGCGTGGACATAGCGCGTGACGATGAACAGCCACATCAGCGCCAGCGTGAGATAGTTCACGCCGTTGGTGACGAACAGCGCCAGGCAGAGCACGTGGAACAGAACCGGCAGCTCGAACTGGTTAATCAGATTGTTGGCAACAGTGACGCTCGAGGCCGGCTCGGTTGAGCGGAGCTTGTACTGGCTGACCCTGGCCTCGCCCGATCTCACGGCACCGTAGCGCCGCATCAGCATCACCAGATAGACGATATAGACGAGGAGCACATGCGCCAGCATCGGCCAGAAAATGGCGGTCTGGCGCATTGTTCCCTCCTCTTTTCTAACGCAATTCCGGACGGAAAACCGCTTTACACTTTTCCTGGAATTGCTTTAGCGCCGTCGCTGTCCGGCCAGCGCGAAGACGGCGATAACGAAGACCGGGATCGCCAGCAAGGCGAATTTGGTGACGGTCAGCGAGGAAGCGAAGGCGAGCGAATCGGGATTGGCCGACTGGAAATCGGACAACAGCCGCGCCACGGCAAGATTCTGGGCGTAGTCGGCCGCCGCGTAGGGAAGCACCAGCACCAGCGAGAACAGTGCCTGCAACTGCGCCGACATGGCGCGGAAAGTACTGAGGCGCCGTCCGAAAACGAGGATGAGGCTGACCAGCGTCAGCGACAGCAGTGCCGGGAACAGGAGATCGAAGGTCAAATAGTGCCAGACGATGATGATCTCGCCGCCGCGCCGGCCGAGCGCCGTGAGCCAGGCCATGCCTTCGTCGGGGGTGAAGCCGGCGACGCGGATGTCGAGCGAGGCCAGGCCGCCGCTCAAGCGCTGGAAGTAGAGAAACTCCAGCGCGGTCATGGCGAGGAAGAGCGCAATCGATGCGACGGAGAGCGCCGCCGCGTGCCGCGACAGCCGCAGCACCGCCACGCTCACGCCATGCCACAGCCCCTGGCGGTCGGACCGGCCGGCCTCCCGATCAAATTCCGCCCGGGTAATTGGGGCTTTCGCGGGTGATCGTGACGTCATGGGCGTGGCTTTCACGAAGTCCGGCATTGGATATGCGCACGAAGGTGGCGCGCTCGCGGAAGTCTGCAAGGTCACGTCCACCCACATAACCCATAGCGGCTTTCAGGCCGCCCGCAAGCTGGTGCAGCACGCCAGCCACAGGTCCTTTATAGGGAACCTGCCCTTCAATGCCTTCCGGAACCAGTTTCAGCGTATCGCGGACCTCCGCCTGGAAGTAGCGATCGGCCGAGCCGCGCGCCATTGCGCCGACCGAGCCCATGCCGCGGTAAGCCTTGAAGGAGCGGCCCTGGTGCAGATAGACCTCGCCCGGGCTCTCGTCCGTGCCGGCAAGCAGCGAGCCGATCATGGCGGCACTCGCGCCCGCGGCCAGTGCCTTGGCCAGATCGCCCGAATATTTGATGCCGCCATCGGCAATCACGCTCACGCCGGCCTTGCTGGCCGTCTCGACCGCCGACATGATCGCCGAAAGCTGCGGCACGCCGACACCGGCAACGATTCGGGTGGTGCAGATCGAGCCCGGGCCGATGCCGACCTTGACGGCGTCGGCGCCGGCATCGATCAGCGCCTGCGTGCCGTCGGCGGTGGCGACATTGCCGGCCAGGATGCGCACCGAGTTGGAGAGCTTCTTCGCCCGCGCCACTGCATCCAGCACGCGCTGCGAGTGGCCGTGCGCGGTGTCGATGACAAGCAGGTCGACGCCGGCGTCGATCAGGCGCTCGGCGCGCTCGAAACCATCGTCGCCGACGCTGGTGGCGGCGGCGGCGCGCAGCCTCCCCTGCGCGTCCTTGGTGGCATGCGGGTTGAGCTGCGACTTCTCAATGTCCTTGACGGTGATCAGGCCGACGCAATTGCCGTTCCTGTCGACCACCACCAGCTTCTCGATGCGGTGCTTGTGCAGCAGGCGCTTGGCCTCGTCCTGGTCGACATTCTCCTTGACCGTGATGAGGTTCTCACGGGTCATCAGCTCGTAGACCTTCTGCGCCGGATCGGAGGCGAAGCGCACATCACGGTTGGTGAGGATGCCAACCAGGCGGCCGACCGTGTGGCCGCCGGTGCCGCCATTCTCCACCACCGGAATGCCGGAAATGCCGTTGGAGCGCATCAGCGCCAGCGCGTCGGCAAGCGTGGCGTCCGGACCGATGGTGACCGGGTTCACCACCATGCCGGATTCGAATTTTTTCACCTGCCGCACCTGCTCGGCCTGCTCGGCCGGCGTCAGGTTGCGGTGAATGACGCCGATGCCGCCGGCCTGCGCCATGGCGATCGCCAGCCGCGCCTCGGTGACGGTGTCCATGGCCGCCGACAGGATCGGCACGTTGAGGTCGATGTCGCCTGCGATGCGGGTGCGGATGTCGGTTTCGCCGGGCATGACCTCGGAATGGCCGGGCTGCAAGAGCACGTCGTCGAAGGTTAGCGCCAGGGCGCCGGTGGACGTTTCGATGATTTTTCCCATGGCCAGTCCTTTTGAATGCGGAAAAGGCGCTGGACCGATTGGCCAGCGCCGACTCTCATCTTCCCTTTCAGGATTGGCGCTGGCTGGTAACACGTCCTGGGAAGGAAGAAAAGCCGGTCGTTGCGCCGATCGCAAAGTGTTGCGCTCGGCCACTTTTTAGCCACCAGTGGTTGCGGTCGCACAAAAGTGACAGCAATTTAATGCGACACCCGGGCCAATGCGTGATAACCGCCGGGGCGTGCCGGCTCGCCCCCAGCCTGGCTCCAGATTGGTGAAGACAAGTCAGGGCACTCTCTTGAACCGCATCATCCCGCTTATCCTGGCGGTCGCTCTTTTCATGGAGAACATGGATTCGACCGTGATCGCGACGTCGCTGCCGGCCATCGCCGTCGACATCCACACCAGTCCGATCGCGCTGAAGCTGGCGCTGACGGCCTATCTGGTTTCGCTGGCGATCTTCATTCCGATCAGCGGCTGGATGGCGGACCGGTTCGGCGCCAAGACCGTTTTTCGCGCGGCGATCGGCGTCTTCATCGCCGGCTCGGTCGCCTGCGCCTTTTCCAACTCGCTGCCGGCTTTCGTGGTGTCGCGCTTCCTGCAAGGCATCGGCGGCGCGATGATGACGCCGGTCGGCCGCCTGGTGCTGGTGCGCGCCACGCCGAAGAGCGAGCTGGTCGCGGCAATGTCCTGGCTGACCGTGCCGGCGCTGGTCGGCCCGCTTGTCGGCCCGCCGATCGGCGGCTTCATCACCACCTATCTGACCTGGCACTGGATCTTCCTGATCAACGTGCCGATCGGATTGCTGGGCATATGGCTTGCCACGCGGTTCCTGCCGGAAACCGAGCCTGCGGAGACACCGCCGCTCGATTTCCCGGGATTTGTGCTCAGCGGTCTCGCAGCGTCCGGCGTAGTCTTCGGCCTTTCCGTCGTCAGCCTGCCGGCGCTGCCGCCGATGGCCGGCTTCATCACGGTGACCGTCGGGGTGATCTCCGGCGTGCTCTATCTGATCCACGCCCGCCGCGCCAAGAACCCGCTGCTGGCGCTGGAGCTGTTCCGCAACCAGGTGTTCCGATCCTCGGTGCTCGGCGGCTCGCTGTTTCGCATCGGCATCGGCGCGGTGCCGTTCCTTCTGCCGCTGATGTTCCAGATCGGTTTCGGGCTGACACCCTTCCAGTCGGGCATGATCACCTTCGTCTCGGCGATCGGCGCCATCGGCATGAAGTTCGTCACCGCGCTGCTCTTTCGGCTCGCCGGCTTCCGGCGTGTGCTGATCTGGGGCTCGCTGGTCGCGGCCGCCTCGATCGCCATCTACGGCCTGTTCACGCCCGACACGCCCTATGTGCTGATGCTGGCGATCCTTCTGGTCGGCGGCTTCATCCGCTCGATGTTCTTCACCGGCGTCAATGCGCTCTCCTATGCCGAGATCACGCCCGCCGACACCAGCAAGGCGACGCCGATCACCGCGGTCTTCCAGCAATTGTCGATCGCGCTCGGCGTGGCGCTGGCCGGCGGCATCCTCGAAGTCTCGACCTCGATCCATGGCGGGCCGCTGACGCTCAGCGACTTCCACATCGCCTTCTTCATCGTGGCGGCCGTCTCGGCGGCGGCATCGATCACCTTCATGCGGCTCGCGCCGGAAGCCGGCAGTGCAGTCTCCGGCCATGGCCGGCTGACCACGCCGAAAACGCTGGAATCAGTGGGGACCGCGGGGAAGTGAGCGCGGCTTCTCCTTCTCCCCCTGTGGGAGAAGGAGAAGCGCTACCCCTTAAACTCCTTCGCCAGCAAATAAAGCTCCACCGATTCATCGCGCGAGGCTGGCGGCTTCACATGATGGACGGACCGAAAATTCTGCTTCAGCAGCGACAAGAGCTCGTTTTCGGCGCCGCCCTGAAAGGTCTTGGCGAGGAAATGCCCGCCGGGCTTGAGCACGTGCAGCGCGAAATCGGCCGCGACTTCGCACAGATGCATGGTGCGCAGATGATCCGTGCGGCGGTGGCCCGTGGTCGGCGCGGCCATGTCGGACAGCACCACGTCCGGCTGGCCGCCCAGCGCCTCGGCAAGCTTGTGCGGCGCATCGGGGTCGAGGAAATCCATCTGCAGGATGACGGCGCCCGGAACCGCGTCCATTTCGAGATAGTCGATGCCGACGACATGCGGATTTTCCGCCGTCGACTTCGTCCGCGCAGCCGCCACCTGGCACCAGCCGCCAGGCGCGGCGCCCAGGTCGATCACCTTCATGCCGGGCTTCAGCAAATGGTGCTTGTCGTCGATCTCGATCAGCTTGTAGGCGGCGCGGGAACGATAGCCGTCGGCCTTGGAGCGCTGCACATAAGGATCGTTCATGTGGCGCTCGAGCCAGCGGCGCGACGATTCCTTGAGGCCGCTCTTCTTCTTGATGCGGGTCTTGAGCACGCGCAGGCTGGCCGAGCCCGGCTTTTCGGGTTTCTTCGTCATCGGCGCCCGCCGTCGCGCCAGACGCCGTCATCGGCCATCAGCTCGCTCAGGATTCCCTCGCGCAGGCCGCGGTCGGCGACACGCAGCCGCTCCGATGGCCACACGCCGCGGATCGCTTCCAGGATGGCGCAGCCGGCGAGCACGAGGTCGGCGCGGTCGGCGCCGATGCAGGGGTTGGCGCAACGCTGCTGGAAATCCCAGCCGATCAGCCGCTCGATCATGCGATCGACGCTGTCGCGGTCCATCCACAGCCCATCGACGCGGCGGCGGTCATAGCGCTCGAGATCGAGATGCACGCCGGCGAGCGTCGTTACCGTGCCGGACGTGCCAAGCAAATGGAAGTTGGGGCTGGCCAGCACATGCGCGAGCCGGTCGCGGCCGTCGAAGGCCTTCAGCCGCGCGGCCACGTCGTCGACCATGGCGGCAAAGGTCTCGCGCGTGACAGTGCGGCCGCCGAAGCGTTCGGCAAGCGAGACGACGCCGACGGGCAGCGACGTCCAGGAGACGATGTGATTGGCCAGACGCGGCGAACGCCGTCCGGTCAGGTCGATCAGCGCGATTTCCGACGAGCCGCCGCCGATATCGAAAAGCACCACGCCCTGCGTGTCGCGCTCGACCAGCGAGCCGCAGCCGGAAACGGCAAGGCGGGCTTCGGTCTGGCGGTCGATGATCTCGAGTTTCAGCCCGGCCTCGCGCTCGACGCGATCCAGAAACTCGACGCCGTTGGCGGCAGAGCGGCAGGCCTCGGTGGCGATCAGCCTGGCTTTCCTGATCTTGCGGTTGCGCAGCTTATCGCCGCAGACCTTCAGCGCTTCTACAGCACGGTCCATCGCGGCCTGGCCCAGCCGGCCGCTCGCCGTCAGCCCCTCGCCCAGCCTGACGATACGCGAGAAAGCGTCGATGACGCGGAATTGACCGTGACGGCCCGGCACCGCGACCAGCAGCCGGCAATTGTTGGTGCCGAGGTCGAGCGCGGCGAAGACAGGCAATTCCTGCTGGGGCGGACGTGGCGGAGACTGGAGCGGCGGCCTTCGCTCGGCCTGCACGGGCGGGGTCGGACGCTGGCTTGCCGTCGTGCTGGCAGGCGCGGGCTGCGGCACGGCGCCGTTCTCGTCGCGCGCGAACACTTTGCGACCGCGCTTGCGCTTGCGACGTTTGCGCGTCTTGCCTTTCGGCTGATCGCCATGCTGATCGGCCTGACCGGCGCCATTCTGTCTCTGGCCGGCATGTTTGGGGCCGGCATGTCTGGGGTCAGCATGCCTTTGGTGCGCACCCGCGTGGCGGCTGAACCGCGCCGGCTGCGGGCTCGCCGACTGCGTCGGCGATGCCCCGGACATGCCCACTGCCGACGCGCCCGCGCCGGTATCGTGGTCTTCCACTTCAGTTCCTTCCGGCGCCGCGCGAACCGAGAACGGACGCAGCAGGCACCTCGATTTGTTTCAAGTTGGCAGCAGAGTAGCAGTGCCGTTCGCAATCACCAAGAGCGCGGGGCTCGAATTTTGGCAGGGTCACGTTGAGGCAATGTCTTGCCGGTTGAATAGCCGGCTTCAATCAGGCATGTCTCAAATGCGGGTTCGAAGAGGTTGGGCACCATCAAACAATGAGCTGCAACGCGTGATGACGACGCCATGAATTGGAGGCGCTATTTCTGGCCGGTCATAGGCATCGCGGCCGTCGCGTTCTCGCTGTGGCTGCTCATCCACGAACTGCGCGGCGTATCGCTCGACGATGTCTGGGCCGGCATCGCCGCCATCCCGCCGCGCGGCTGGGTGCTGGCGGCGCTAAGCTCGGTCGTCGCCTATGCCTCGCTCGCCGGCTACGACCACATTGCGCTCTTGCATATCGGCAAGAAAGTATCGTGGCTGTTCGTCACGCTGTGCTCCTTCACCACCTACGCGGTGTCGCACAATATCGGCGGGTCAGTGTTTTCCGGCGCGGTGATCCGCTATCGCGCCTATGGTACAAGGGGGCTGACCGGCCAGGAGATCGGCGTGCTGGTGGCGATCTGCTGGTTCACCTTCATCCTGTCCAGCGTCTTCCTCGGCGGCCTCGTTCTGCTGTTCGAGCCACAGATCATCGACCGTTTCACCGGCGCGCCGCATCATGGCGCCGCCTTCGCCGCGGGGCTCGCCATGTTCATCCTCGTCGGCGCCTATGCCTTCGGCAGTTGGCTGGGGCTGAGACCGTTGAAGATCGGCAGTTTCCAGCTGCACTACCCGGCGCTGCCGATCGTGGCGCGACAGTTGTTGATCGGGCCTGTCGAGCTGCTGGCAGCCGCCGCGATCATCTACTTTGCTCTGCCCGAGGCGGGCAACCCCGGCTATTTCGTGGTGCTCGGCGTGTTCATGGTGTCGTTCTCGATCGGGCTCCTGTCGCACGCGCCGGGCGCGCTCGGCGTGTTCGAGGTCGTCTTCCTCACCGGCCTGTCCGACATGGACCCTGTGGGCGTGCTTGCCGCGCTTCTGGTGTTCCGCCTGTTCTATCTCATCATTCCGCTTCTGATCGGCCTTTGCATGGTGCTCTATTTCGAGCATTCGCAATACAGCAAAGGCGGCAGTTGAACCCTCCTGCCCGACTCCGCGGGGGGCATCCGCAAAAAGGCTGCAATTGATCTCAGTTGCGGGCTTGACTATTTTCCGATGGCGGCTACAAGGCAGCGCTCGCGGCACATGAGCCGCTTGGCCAGCGCGATACCAGACGCGCGTGCTGGGGAATAGGTTAACGGTAGACCCACGGACTCTGACTCCGTTAGTCCTGGTTCGAATCCAGGTTCCCCAGCCAAGCCTTTTCAAGCACTTAGCAGGAAATACCCAAGCCAGATCGGCTTCCATGTCGCGTTTTTGTCGCGTCACGCTCCCAAGAGCGCCTTTTCGGCCGCTGCCAAAGCCTCTTGATCGTTGGTGCTCGGCAACAGATGGCCATAGGTATCGGCCGTCATCACAATGCTCGAATGCCCCATGAGCGCCTGCACGGTCTTGATGTCCTTCCCGCCCGCTTCCTTCGGATTGATCAGCCCGCTTGCATAGAAATGCCGCAGGGCATGGAGGCCTGTGTATTTCGCCACCAGCATCGGCTTGCCTTCTTTGTCGAGCTTCGGGTTGCCGCTCCTATCCACCGCTGGCACGGTGAGACCCGCCGCGATTTGTGGAGGCTGCAGGCCACGCGTAACGATGTTGGCGACTTTGGAGGTTCGCTTTGGAAAAAAAGAGGTTCTGCGGTATTCAGCCAAGCCATTTTGGGCTCTACAGCCCAAGCGTCCAGCCGAGCCTTGTCGGTCTGATCGGCCGGTCAGGCTCGACCAGTGCGGCCTCAACCAACTCTGCCGCAGCCTTCAGGACAAGCTCGGCCCTGTCGTCGATTTGGTCGAGCCGTTTGATGACGCGATGGTGCAAGAGCAAAAGGCGCGCGGCTCGGTGAACAGCCGCTCGCCTTTCGCCGTCGCTATCCAACTGTGCAAATCGCATAGCATCCACTCAAAATGCGATAATGCTGACGGCCACTGTCGCTCAAACGGCCCGTGTCAACGAGATCGCCATACGGCTGTTGGCCGCCTACCAAAGGCGTACGGCATCCCCATCGTTCGCGGTAAAGTTGTTCCGGCTGGGGTGCTGCCATTGAGCACCGCGCGGCAATGCCAAAAGTGCGGCAGGAGCCATCAGGGCAAGAGGAGCGACGCTCGCTTTTGCTCGGCTTCGTGCAGGGTGAATGCCCATCGTCACGAAGTCGGCCGGATCGAGGCCATCAGTTCCGGTTTCATTATCGACAAGACAATGCGTGACGCCTTGATCGAGGACGATCGGCTTAACCCGCAAGACGAGCATGATCCCGTCAAAGTGCGCGCGGCCTTCGCTGAGGTGTGCCGGTAGTTCGCAGAGAAATTCGCCCAAGCGGCAGCCTGTGATGCTTCCCGGTAACACTTCCGGGCGCCGGCTAGAATGCATGCAGTTCGAATTTCGTTGTCGACCGTCACGGTGTCATCGTCGACGCGTGTGACCTCGCCGGTCAGCTCGATCTTCTGCCCGCTGCTGATGTGTGGCGTCCGATCAACGATCGAATGTGGCTGGCTGTAGGTAGGGATCAATACGCTGACCCTGTGCTCAGTCACGCGCTTGCGCACGGTCGCGGTGATGGCGACCGTATCGCCTACCTTAATGCTGCCCTTCGGAGACCGGGAGCGGCCCGGCAGGCTGGCGGGGTAGGCCAGCAAGCGCCGGGCCTAGCCGGCGCGGACTCGGAAACGAAACATGGCGCCGGCTGGCGTAAAAATACGCCTTTGCCGAGATGATCGGCACGCATCCTTTGGTGGTAGGAGCGGCCCGGCGGTTTCCGTTGGGTAGCGTTGCCTGGATGACCGCCGGGCCTAACCGGCATTGGGTGTCGGGGACGAACGCCGCGCCGGCTAGTGGAACAATACGCTCGTGCCGAAATAGTAGGCACGTATCCAAAAGGACGAACGTGGGAGTAACCGCTTTCGAGCAACCCTCGATCTCGATTCTCGGTCATGCCGCGCAGCGTCTGGTGTGGAAACGCGCGCTAGCGAGCTTCCTAGAAGCCGGTGACGTAGATGGATATGCTGGCGCCGATTGGCGGCAATGCCGACAATGATCGACAGGCCGAACCAAAAAAGAATTATCATTTGCCCCTCGGGAATTCCCGCCGAATTCTTGCGATAACGGCTCTCACTTGGCGGCGTGGCGCCCAGTGCCGGCGTCCAAATGTATCTTCAAAACCAACGTCAGCGATGTCGTCGTCTCTCAAGCTCTCATGCCGGAAGCCGAGCCGAGCGCTGAAAGTCTCCCCCACTTCCAATTTCTTCGGTAGCCCTCCGCTAAATGGCGCTTCGGTGAAGTCCAGTTGGTTTGGAAAGTTTGCGAGGGATTTAGGAGTCCATAGCGGCTGCCAATTCCAAGTAGCAAGCGCTGCAGCACAGGACCGTGACGGAAGTCACATGCAGAGGTTGCACCCACCAGCAACGTTCCCGCCGGGCCAACTCCCTATGTCGGCCAAATATATTAGCAATCAACGATATATTAATGCCTGGGGTGCAGGCTGTTCGGATCGGGAGTTTCCCGATCGGCGATCCAGCACCAGGTGTGCCGAGACGCTCGACCGATGCGGAGCAAACGCATGAGTGTCGAAACAGCATTGGCGCAGCTATTGCGCATGATCCACCGTCGCGCGCTGAATTTGGCGGCACTGCCGGACGATGAGAGAGATCCATATTACGACAGCATCCGCCGATCCTGCTGCGGAGCGGCCGAGCACATCGGTCAATCCCCCGACAACGCCGCCATCACCGCAAACAGCATGGTGGAATTTACCCGGGCGATGGTCGGTATCATCGAGGCGGGGCGCGGGTAAGCCGCAACCTCGATAGGCTCGCGACGCGCTCGGAAGGCGCCGAGAAGCGGGGTAACCACGTATTGCAGGAAGCTCGCGAGGTGATTGCCAGCCGGGCAGTTGGACGATCAAGCTTCTTGCGATGGTTATCTCGGACCATCACACATATTCGACGACAGATGCCTGGTTATCGGCATCACCGGGAAACCAACATCCATACGCGCGCCGGACGGCAGCCCCTTCAGCGCCCCCGATGTCCTGCGGCCGTCCTGCGCGTATTTCAAGGCCATACCCATGCGATTCAATGTCTTCAATATCGACATAGACCTTATCCCTGGTTCGCAAAGGCTATGGCGGAGACAATCCCCGCAGCCTTCATTGTGGCGGTCTAAATGATCGATCATTGTTTCCGTCGCATTGCACCGAAGCGAGAGGCCGGTAACATCTGCATGCAAACGAACTCGTCGCTGTCTGCAGAGTGCCGGCCGGCTTGGCCAGTTGCCGGGATAACAGTTTCCATTTCGAAACAAATACACGCTCAAGCGCCATCAAGTCGAAACAAAATCGCAGGAAAACCGTCATCGACCGGCACGACCGGAGTTCAAATAAAGGAACATCGAGATGACCAAGATCCTTCGCAATGCAGTTATCGCAGTTGTTGCTTTCGCCGGCCTGGCGACTTCGGCTTACGCCCAGCAGACGACCATCTATTCGTGCAGCAACCACAACGATTACTATAGCGTGTGCCTGGGTGCCAACAACGGCGGCCACCATGACAGCCGCGGCGATCGCCGCTAATCGGAAAGCAGCGCCCAAAAAGGCCTCGCGGGCATCTCGCCGGCGAGGCCTTTTGTGTTTCGAGGTGGCGCGGCGGCTGCCGCTCGCCCTCGTACACTCTTCCCACAAGCGGCACCAGCCACCTGGATTCGAGCCCCTGCCGCCTAGTTCCTCTGTGACGCCGCCGTGCACGGGATTGTCTCCAGGCCAAAGCGGCATCGACCGAAATGAGAAAGGCGCGGCCGAGACCGCGCCCCTATCCAAGTTGCTTCTGAGTCGTCGTTTTCTGGCTGCGGACCCGCGAGCCCCCTACTCTGCAGCCTCGTACCCCGCGATGCCCTTGATCTCGAGGAAATCCTCCAGGCCGTATTCGGCATATTCGCGGCCATTGCCGGACTGCTTGTAGCCGCCGAAGGGCAGGCCTGCGTCCCAGGTGGGGTAGTTAATGTAG
This sequence comes from Mesorhizobium atlanticum, assembly GCF_003289965.1. GTDB lineage: Bacteria > Pseudomonadota > Alphaproteobacteria > Rhizobiales > Rhizobiaceae > Mesorhizobium > Mesorhizobium atlanticum. The sequence goes on along the minus strand of NZ_QMBQ01000008.1, from coordinate 133,228 downwards.
ACATTGCCGGAGCGCATGCGCGCAGCGACGTCGCGCGCCTTCTCAATGTCCTTGGCCTGGATGTAGGACGCAAGGCCATAAACCGTGTCGTTGGCCTGCTCGACCGCCTGCTCGACCGTGTCGTAAGGCATGATCGACAGCACCGGCCCGAAGATCTCCTCCCTGGCGATGCGCATGTCATGCGTGACGTTGGCGAAAACGGTCGGGCGGACGTAGTAGCCGCGGTTAAGCTCGGCCGGACGGCCGGGGCCGCCGGCGACCAGCGTGGCGCCTTCGTCGATGCCGCTCTGGATCAAACCTTGAATCTTGTCGAACTGGATCTGGCTGACCACCGGGCCGAGTTTGGACGCGGGCGCGTCGGCCGGGCCGACGGTGAACTTCTCCGCCGCCTTCTTCGCATAGCCGGCCGCCTCGTCATGCCGGTCGCGCGGCACGAACATGCGGGTCGGCGCGTTGCATGACTGGCCGCTGTTGCCGAAGCAGCCGGCGACGCCCTTGGTGACGGCCCGCTCCAGATCGACATCGGGGAACAGGATGTTGGCCGACTTGCCGCCGAGTTCCTGGTGCACGCGCTTGACCGTATCGGCGGCCGCCTTGGCGACCAGGATGCCGGCGCGGGTCGAGCCGGTGAAGGACATCATGTCGACATCGGGATGGCTGGCCAGAGCCTGGCCGACGCCCGGACCGTCGCCGTTGACGAGGTTGAACACGCCCTTTGGCACGCCGGCCTCGTCGATGATCTCGGCGAAGATGATGGCGTCGAGCGGCGCGATCTCGGACGGCTTGAGCACCATGGTGCAGCCGGCGGCAAGCGCCGGGCCGACCTTGCAGGTGATCTGGTTGAGCGGCCAGTTCCATGGTGTGATCAGGCCGACGACACCGATCGGCTCTTTCACGATCAGGGACGATCCCTTGATGTGGCGGAATTGGAAGCTCTTCAGCACCTCGGCCATCTTTTCCAGATGCGCCTGGCCGACGCCAACCTGGCTGTCCAGCGCCATCTGGCGCGGCGCGCCCATCTCGCGCGAGACGGCGAGCGCAAGGTCCTTGCTGCGCTTCTTGTAGATATCGATGACGCGGTTGAGGATATCGAGCCGCTCCTCGACCGAGGTGAAGCCGAACGTGGCGAAGGCGCGTTTGGCGGCGGCCACGGCCTTGTCGACATCGGCCTTGGAACCCAGCGAAATCTGCGCGAAAGCGTCTTCGTTCGACGGGTCGATGACGTCGAGCGTCTTCGGCACGACCGGATCGACCCAGGCGCCGTCGATATAGAACTGCAGATTATGGGACATGATTTTCCTCTTCGGCCAGCCGTGGGTGCTCGATTGTGGTGGATTGGGTCGTCGTATACCGCCAGAGATAACGATGCCGCAAGCGCCCTGTCAAACGCAAGCGCGGGCGATTGAGCCAGTCGTCCGTTGAGCCTGAGGGATTGGCCGAAGCCGACCGGGACGGACTATAGCAGCGTATGTCCAGCGTCACCCAGCAGCCGCACCGCCGCAGCCTGATCAGTAGCCTTCACCAGCAGGTGGTCGCCATCGAAGGTGGACACCACGAAGATGCCCAGGCCGTTCTCCGACAGTGGCCGAATGACCGACAGCACGATGCCGGTTTCGCCAAACGCGAAAGGCCCTTCGAATTTGAAGGCAACCCAGTCGCGATCCTGCCTGACGGTATCCGCAACGCGGTCCTGCAGGCAGGTGATCGAAAGCTCGTCCTCGGTTCTGGTGATGCTGACGAAGCCCGGCCCGTCCGCCCAATCGGGAATGCCGTGTCCGGCTTCCAGCCGCGCAATCGCGTATAGGCCGTGTAGCTGCTTCAGCCTGATCCTGGCAGCGATTGTCACACTTCGATTGCCGGTCATCCCGCGATCCTCTTGCTCATATAAACGGTCGTGCCGTTCATGAACGGCTCTTCCCGGTCGACCGAATAGCCCTGTCTCTTGTAGAGCGACACATTCGCCTCGAACGCGCCGTTGGTCAGCAGGCGAAGCTCATGGCGCCCGGCCTCGCGCGCCTTGCCCTCCGCCCGCTGCAGCAACAGCCGGCCGATCCCTTTGCCCTGCGCCTCCGGCGCGACGCAGACATTCTCGATCCAGAGATGGTCGTCATGCGCGATGGTTTCGATCAGGCCGACGATGCGTTTGTCCTCGATGGCGAGGTCGAATGGATGCTCGGCGACAGCCTTGTCGTAGTCGGCGCGCATCGGCAGCGGCTCGCGGCCGATCACCGGCACCCACTTGGCATAGGCGGCGCGCACGATGTCGCGGATGGCGGCGGCATCCGCCGCATCGGCCGCCCGAAACCGGATGGAAGAATCTATGGTCATTGCAAGGCTCCAGACATGAAAAATCCCGCCGGCTGAAGTCGCGGGCGGGGCAGGAAACGAACGAACCGGATCTATCGTGTCGGGTTTTATCGTCGCGCTATCAGCCTGCCGCTCCGCACTCGGCGAAGGCGGCGTCGCTTGGCACTGGCGAGCGCGAAGGTGGACATCGCGGCAAGCTGGAGGAGGAACCGGCAAGCGTCAAGTCTCGGCCGGTGTCGGTCATTAGGCCAACGCATTGGCTGGCCAACCCGTTGGCACATCGCTGATCGTTCGTAAAAATCGATCATTATAACTTGAATAATTCGTTGGAAAGATTGGTTCTGGAATGGCATTCCGGCGACAGAATTGCCTGGAGAATTCGATTGTCTTTCCTGCCTGCCACCGCGAACGATCTTCCAAGTCGCCTGAACTCGATTGCAGCAGAGCGCAAGCGCCCTGCCCTGACCGCGATCCCGGCCGGCATCATGCCGGGAATCGTGCTGGTGGCGATGATCACCAGCGTCGCCTACTCGGCGCGCGGCTTCTCCGGCCTCACCTTGTTCAGCCCGATGATCCTCGCCGTCGTGGCCGGCATGATCTATTCCAACGTGCTCGGCATGCCGGCCCATGCCAAGGCCGGCATCGCCTTCTCGCAAAAGCGCCTGCTGCGCTTCGCCATCGTGCTGCTCGGCTTCCAGCTCACGCTCGGCCAGGTGGCGGGCATCGGCCTTGGCGGCGTCGGCATCGTCGCCGGCACGCTCGGCGCCACCTTCCTTTTCACCGTCACGCTCGGCCGGCTGATCGGCGTGGACGCCAAGCTCGCGCAACTCATCGCCGCCGGCACCTCGATCTGCGGCGCCTCGGCAATCGTCGCCACCAACATCGTCACCGACGCGCGCGACGAGGACGTCACCTATGCGGTTGCCGCGATCACGCTGTTCGGCACCATCGCCATGCTCGGCTTCCCGCTGCTGGCACCCGTGTTTGCGCTCGACCAGCATGCTTTCGGCCTGTGGGCAGGCGCCTCGATCCACGAGGTGGCGCAGGTGATCGGCGCCGGCTTCCAGAACGGCACGCTCTCCGGCGAGACCGCCACGGTCGCCAAGCTGACCCGCGTCGCCATGCTGGCGCCGATGGTGGTCGCGCTCGGCCTGATGGCGCGCCGCGGCGGCGCCGATGCTTCCGGCGCAAAGCCGCCGATGCCCTGGTTCGTCGCGGCCTTTGTGGCCGTCGTGGCGCTGAACAGCCTGGTCGCGATCCCGGCACAGATCCATTCGGCAATCGCTTTGGCCGCGCAGATCATGTTGACCATGGGCCTCGCCGCCATGGGCCTGCAGGCCGATATTTCGGAGCTTCGCTCGCGCGGCCTGCGGCCTCTGCTACTGGCCTTCTCGGCCTTCATCTTCATCGGCTGCTTCAGCCTGATGCTGGTGAAGTTCGCATAAGCCAGGCCGGGTCGGCCTCACATCTCAGTGCCCGTCGTCGTCCTCGAACTCGCACGCCGCGACATAGATCGCGGCGAGCTTCTCGATACCGGCCTGGTCCTCCTTGTCAAAGCGGCCGGGCAGCGGGCTGTCGAGGTCGAGCACGCCGAAGGCGCCTTCGGCATCGCGCAACAGCACCACCAGTTCCGAACGTGAATCGGCATCGCAGGCGATGTGGCCGGGAAATTCGTTGACGTCCTTGACCAGCATCGACATGTCGAGTTCGATGGCCTTGCCGCAGACGCCCTTGCCGACGGCGATGCGCACGCAGGCCGGCTTGCCCTGGAAGGGGCCTAGCACCAGCTCGTCCTCGGAGGCGAGGAAATAAAAGCCCGCCCAGTTGAGGTCGGGCACCATCTGGTAGATCAGCGCCGCCGTGTTGGCGGCATTGGCGACGGAATCGCCCTCGCCTTCCAACAGCGCTTTCAGTTGCGCTGCCAACTCCTTGTAGAAGGCCGGCTTGTCCTTGGTGTCGATGGCGGTTGCCGCGAACATCGTATTGTCTCTCCGTTGCAAGCCGGCGGCGCGGCCAGCTACAGTTCATCTCTCTCTGCCACCAAAACCGCCGCCGGGAAACAGCCTATCGTGACTTGCAGCCATTCCAGAACAGTGACGGCCAGGACGATCCGTATCGCCGCCGCCATCATCCGCGACGACGGCGGCAGGTTGCTGCTGGTGCGCAAGCGCGGCACAAAAGCCTTCATGCAGGCCGGCGGCAAGATCGAGCCGGGTGAGTTGCCGGCCGCAGCCCTGGCGCGCGAATTGCGCGAGGAGTTGGGCATCGTCGTTGACGCGGGCGCTGCCTCGCATCTCGGCTCGTTTTCCGCGCCCGCCGCCAACGAGCCGGACGCCCATGTCGAGGCCGAACTGTTCGAACTCTCCATCACCGGCGAGCCGATCCCGGCGGCCGAGATCGAGGAGATGATCTGGTTCAACCCGGAGACGGAGGCCGGCATCGAACTCGCGCCGCTGACCGCAACTTTCGTCTTGCCGCGTTACGGCCGCCAGCCATGAATTCACGCAACGTGGAAAAACAGGCGGCGGGCGGAGCGCCCCTCACCTTCGCCGTGCTGGTCTTTCCCGGCTTTCCGATGATGGCGTTTTCCTCCGTCATCGAACCATTGCGCGCCGTCAACATCCTTGCGAAGCGCGAGTGCTATCGCTGGGTGATCGTCGGCGCCAATCCGGGCACGGTCGAAGCTTCGAACGGCGTCTTCATCCAGCCAGGCTTTTCCGCGGCGGACGCGCCGAAGGTCGACCGCATCGTGGTGTGCTCCGGCGGCGATGCCGATCATGTCGTGGCCGATGAGGCGATGAGCTGGATCCGCAGAAGCCTGCGCGCCGGCGCGCATATCGGCGCTGTCGCGGACGCCGCCTTCTTCCTCGCCCGCGCGGGCTTGCTCGACGGCCATGCCTGCACCTTGCATTGGACCAGCCAGGCCGCCTTCACCGAGGCTTTTCCCGATATCGAGCTTCGGCGCGATCTCTTCGTCATCGACCGCAAGCGGTTCACCTCCGCGGGCGGCGTTGGCAGTCTCGACATGATGCTGGAGATCATCACGCGCGACTACGGCGCCGAACTCGCGGCGGGGGTGGCGGAATGGTTCGTGCACTCGCCGCTGCGGTCGAGCGTCGACCGCAAGCTGATGCCGCTCAGGCTGCGCACCGGCGTTCAAAACGAACTGGTGCTGTCGGCCATCGCCATCATGGAGGACGCGGTCGAGGAAAGGCTCGGCATGACCGAACTGGCGGAACAGCTCGGTGTGTCGCCCGACAAGCTCGAGCGCAATTTCCGCGCCGAGCTGGATATCTCACCCAACGGCTACTACCGGCGGCTCAGGCTCAAGCGCGCCGCCGACCTCTTGGCGCATTCGACGCTGATGGTGCGCGATGTCGCGCTCGCTTGCGGCTTTGCCTCGATGTCGAGCTTTGCCCGGGCGTTTCGCGAGGAGCATGGGCACGCGCCGAAGGCGATGAGGAGGCATTAGGTAATGGAATCGCACAGGCCCCTCTCCTTCGTCATCCCAGGGCGTAGCGACGCGCGATGCAGAACTGGCAGCGGCCACGCCAGCGAGGATCTTCTGCACCGCTGCGTTCTCTGGCCGACATAACGGCATAGATTCTAGCGTCTGCGCGCGTCGCTTCGCTCGTTGCTCCGCCCTAGAATGACGAAGTCGTTAGTGCGGTGCCCAGCATAACATCTGCGGAATTCCGCACAGCGATCCTGCGGCGCCCGGCTATGTTCTCCGCAACAGGAGATCCCCATGAGCATCGTGGTATTCGACCCGGACAGCACCGAGGATGTGGACTTCAAGGACCGGATGCGCCATCCGGCCGCGGCCGATCCTGCCGGCGGCATGTGGTTGTCCGACACCGAGCCGTCCTTCATCGATGCGGATGCGCTGCGTAAGGGGCGCCTTACCAAGCTGCGCTCCTGGATGCGCGAGGCGGGCTATGGCGGCGTCGTGCTGTTCGATCCCTACAACCAGCGCTACGCCACCGGCTCGCGCAATATGTTCGGCTATTTCCTGCGCAACTCGACCCGCTATTTCTTCATCCCGACCGAAGGGCCGATCGTGCTGTTCGAATATCCGCAGAGCTACCATGTCTCGATGGTGCTCGACACGATCGACGAGGCGCGGCCGTCGAAGCTGGTCTGGTCATCGGTCTCCGGCCGCGACGACGAGACCGCCGGGCCGTTCGCCGATGAGATCACCGAGCTTCTGAAAAAACATGGCGGCGGGTCGATGAAGCTTGGGCTCGACCGCTGCAGCCACCTGCAGGCGCTGGCGCTCGAAAAGCGCGGCTGCGAGGTGAAGGACTGCCAAGGCGAGATCCTGGCCGTGCGCGCGGTGAAGACGCCCGAGGAAGTGAAATGCCTGCAGGCTTCGATGGCCGGCGCCGAGGCCGCTGTGGCGGCGGTGCGTGAGGCCATCAAGCCGGGCGTTTCCGAAAACGAGCTCTTCGCCATCATGTATCACGAGGTGATCCGCCAAGGCGGCGAGTTTATCGAGACCCGGCTGCTCACCTCCGGACAGCGCACCAATCCGTGGTTCAACGAGGCGAGCGGACGCAAGATCAGGCCGGGCGAGTTGGTCGCGCTCGATACCGATACGATCGGCTGCTACGGCTACTATTCCGACTTCTCGCGCACCTTCCGCTGCGGGCCGGGCAAACCGACGCCCTACCAGAAGTCGCTCTACCGCATGGCGCATGACCAGGTGCAGCACAATATCGGCATCGTGAAGCCCGGCATGGCTTTCCGTGAGATCGCCGAGAAGGCGTGGAAAATCCCGGACCGTTTTGTGGACCAGCGCTACACCTCGGTCATGCACGGCGTCGGCATGCATGGCGAGACGCCCTTCATCGCCCACTCGATGGACTACGAGACCTATGGCCGCGACGGCATCATCGTGCCCGGCATGGTGGTGAGCGTGGAGAGTTATATCGGCGAGAAGGGCGGCCGCGAGGGCGTCAAGCTGGAGGACGAGATTCTGATCACCGAGACCGGGACGGAGCTGCTTTCGCGGTTTCCGTATGAGGACGAGTTTCTTGACAAGTAGCGCCCACGTACCGACAGCACATTCCGCATGAAAACGCCTATCTCCATCCGGCGCGGCACCGTTGCCGCGGTGTTCATCGATCTCCAGGAGGAGCATCGCAAGGACAGACGCTATCTGGTCGAAGGCTTTGGCGACATCCTCGCCAACGTCCAGCGCCTGCAGGAGGCGGCGCGGCGCAATTTCGTGCCGCTTTACCACTGGGCCTATATCGTCGATCTCGCGGCGGCGCGGCCGTTCCATCCCGTCGATAGGAGCGGCAAGTCGGCTTTCTCCGACAAGGACGATCCGCTGACGGCGATCTGCCATGAGGTGGCGCCGCAAACCGGCGAAGCCACCCTGGTCAAGCAGGAAGCCAGCGCCTTCGGCAAGAACGATTTTGCCGACAAGCTCAAGGCGTCCGGCATCGAATGGCTGGTGATTGCCGGCGTCTGGACCGAGGCCTGCATCGACGCCACGGTGAAGGATGCGGTGGCGCTTGGGTTTCGCGTGCTTTTGGTCAAGGATGCCTGCGGCAGCGCCAGTGCAGCCATGCACCAGACCGGCATCCTCAACCTCGCCAACCGGCTCTATGGCGGCGCAGTCACCAACACGCTCGACGCCTGCCGGCTGATGGCCGGCGACACGGTCAGTGTCTGGCAGGTCGAGGGTTCGGTGCCGCTGCGCTTCACCTTCGAGAACGCGGCGCAGCTCTACGCCGAGCTCTGACGGCGATGACCAGCGCCCCAGCCGATCTGGCGGCGAGCCGCGGCAAATATGCCGACCGGCTCGACCCGGAGCTCTGGGACTATATCGACAAGGTCAACAGCTGGTACCCGCCGGAGATCGTTGCCGCACCCATACCCGAGCAGCGCGCCGTCTATGACCGGATGTGCGTGGCGTTTCACCAGGGCCGTCCTGAAGGTGTGACCACCAGCGACGGCATCGTCGCCACGGCGCATCCGATTCCGGTCCGCCGCTATCGGATGGCGCGCAAGGCGGTGGCGGTCGTCGTCTACTATCACGGCGGCGGCTTCGTCCTCGGCGACCTCGACAGCCATGACGACATCTGCGCCGAAATCTGCGCCGGCACCGGTTTCGAAGTGGTCTCGGCCGACTACCGTCTGGCGCCGGAGTATCTGCATCCGGCCTCCTTCAACGATGCGCTGGCCGTGTTCGAATGGGTCGCTGCGACCAGCGCGTTGCCGATCGTGCTTTGCGGCGAAAGCGCCGGCGGCAACCTGGCCGCGGCGGTGGCGCAGGCGACCCGCCGCCATCCCCGGCACGCGAACGGGCAGATGTTGATCTACCCCGGCCTCGGCGGCGACGAGAGCGGGCGCTCTTATGTTGAGCATGCCGATGCGCCGCTGCTCAGCGTAAGCGACATCGAGTTCTACCGGCATATCCGCTCCTCGTCCGGGCAGTCGCCTGACGATCCCACCTTTTTGCCGCTCAGAGATCGCGACTTTTCTGGTCTGCCACCAACGATCATCGTCACCGCCGAATGCGACCCGCTGTCGTCGGACGGGGAGGCCTATCGCGACCGCATCCTTGCCGCCGGCGGACAAGCGTGGTGGCGCGAGGAGAGGCGGCTGGTGCACTCCTTCCTGCGCGCCCGCGCGGCGGTGCCGCGAGCGGCGGAGGCGTTTGCGAGGATCATCGAAGACATCAAAAGGCTGGGCGCCATCTCCCCTTTGGTGGGGGAGAAAGCGATTTCAACATCTTAGCAAAGCTAAGTGTTGGAAATCGCAAGAGAGGGGGCACTGCGCCCCACGAGGAAAGGCTGGGGCCCTATGAAAAGGCGGCTTCTGCGCCCTACGAAATCCCCTCTCTTGGATTTTCTATGACTTAGCCTTCGCAAGAGCTCCGGCTAAGACCGTGAAAATTCATTCTCCCCCACAGGGGGGGAGACAGGCGCGCTGCGCCCTGCGGAACGGCGCACAAGAACTGCGGAAAACCAAACATTTCACTGCCGAAAGCAGACCTATCATCGCCCAGCAGGCAATGGCGCCCCGGCGGTCGCATCCGCCCCCGCGCCTGGCGATCCCGGGGCGCCCAACAACAGAGGGAACGACGATGAAATTCATGCTGACCGATAGGAAACTGCACCCGCGTGCCAAGCCGGTCGCCGACGACTTCAAGAAGGGCGAAATCAGCCGGCGCGAATATCTGGCGCTGATGGCCGGCTTTGGCGTCAGCGCCGCCGGCGCGATGGCGCTGGGCGGCATTACCCCCTCGCCTGCCCGGGCCGCCGAGCCGAAAAAGGGCGGCGTGCTGCGCGTCGCCATGAACGTCAAAGGTTTCAAGGATCCGCGCACCTTCGACGGCGTCGAGATGTCGAATGTCGCCCGCCAGTGCAACGAATATCTGGTGCGCTGGAACACCGACTTCTCCTTCGAGCCGTGGCTGCTGGAAAGCTGGGAAACCAGCGACGACGCCAAGACGATCACGCTGCATGTGCGCAAGGGCATCACCTGGTCGAATGGCGACACATTCAACGCCGACGACGTGATCCACAACCTCAACCGCTGGTGCGATGCCTCGGTCGCCGGCAATTCGGTCGCGGCGCGCATGGGCGCGCTGGTCAATGCCGACACCAAGAAGCCGGTCGATGGCGGCATCCAGAAGGTTGACGATTACACCGTCAAGCTCAACCTGCCCAAGCCAGACATCTCGCTGATTGCCGGCATGGCGGACTATCCGGCGCTGATCATGCACCGCTCGTATGAGGGCGATGCCGACCCGAAGAAGGCTTTGGCCATCACCACCGGCCCGTGCGAGCTGGTGAGCTGGGACGCCGAGACGGGCGCGGAGGTGAAGCGCAAGGACAAGCCCTGGTGGAAGGGCGAGTTCCATCTCGACGGCATCAAATGGGTCGACTACGGCTCCGATCCCAACGCCATGCTGTCGGCCTTCGAATCCGGCGAGATCGACACCGACCATGAGACCGCGTCGGACGCCGTCTCGCAGACCGAAAAAATGGGCCTGCAGAATTCCGAGATCGCCACCGGCTCGACCATCGTGGCGCGCTTCAATGTCTCCAACGCGCCCTATGACGACGTCAAGGTGCGTCGCGCGGCCCAACTTGCCGTCGACAATGCGGCGGTGCTGAAGCTCGGTCTCGACGGTCGCGGCAAGCCCGCGGACAACCACCATGTCGGCCCCATGCATCCGGAATTCGCCGATATCGGCCCGGCCAAGCGCGATGTCGAACAGGCCAAGAAGCTGATCGCGGAAGCCGGCAAAGCCGATCATGAATATGAGCTGATCTCGGTCGACATCGAATGGCAGAAGAGCACCGCCGACGCGATCGCGGCGCAGATCCGGGAGGCGGGCCTCAAGATCAAGCGCACCGTGCTGCCGGCCGCGACCTTCTGGAATGACTGGAGCAAATTCCCCTATTCCTGCACCGAATGGCTCGGCCGCCCCCTCGGCGTCCAGGTGCTGGCGTTGGCCTATAAGTCGGGCGCGGCCTGGAACGAAAGCGCCTATGCGAACAAGGAGTTCGACGAGCTTCTCGACAAGGCGCTGGCAATGCCGAACGCCGCGCAGCGCAAGGAGATCATGGCCAAGATCGAGACCAATTTGCGCGATAGCGGCATCATCATCCAGCCCTACTGGCGCTCGGTCTACCGCACCTATCGCAAGGGCGTGCAGGGCTGCGAACAGCACCAGGCGCTCGAGCAGCATTTCGAAAAGGTTTGGCTGGAGAGCTGATCTTCCCAGGACCGAGCGGCCGGCGCGGCGCTCAAAGCCGCGCCGGCCGCCGCTTTTCAGCGCTCAAGCCTCTGACGGGCCGACCGACATCCGTTCGATGATCGTCGTGGGCAGCACGATCCTTTCGGGCGGACGGTCGTCGCCTTTCAGGCGGCGTATCAGCAGTTCAGCGACAGACTTTCCCAGCGCATAGACCGGCTGGTCGATGACGGTGATCGGCGGCGTGGTCACGCTTGTCCAGTCGGCATCGTGGAAGGTGATCAGCGATATGTCTTGAGGGATGCGGAGGCCGCATTCGCGGATCGCCTTGAACAACTCCAGCGCCACGACGCTGTCGGAGGCGAGGATCGCCGTCGGCCGCTCCGCACTTTTGAGCAGGCGCTGCATGAGGGCGTGCGCGCTTTCCGATCGCCCGCTGCCGAAATGGATATTGCGCTCCGCCCCTTCGATGTCCGCCTCGCGGCAACCCTCGATAAAGCCGAGGATGCGCTCGCGCACCGTGGAGGTGTTAATCCTGGACGCAGCGCCGCGAAAGTCCCCCGACAACACCGCCGCGGTGACATAGGCGATCCTTCGATGCCCGGCCTCAGTTAGGATGCGCGTGGCCCGCAGCGCCGCATTGCGGTCGTCGACCGTGACTGTGTCGACGGCAAGCTCCGGCAGGGCGCGGTCGAGCAGCGCCAGCGGGCAAGCGATCTCCTTGAGATGCGCGATCTCGCTGGATTGGGCCGGCGTCACGATCAAGCCGTCGACCTGCTTTGCCAGGAGGACGCGGATCGCATTCTTCTCCGCCTCGACGTCTTCGCCTGAATTGGCGAGTATGACGTTGATGCCCGACAAGCGCGCCACGTCGCTGATGCCGCGCACGGCAAGCGAGAAGAACGGGTTCTCGATATCGCCGACGACCACACCGATGCTGCCGGAACGCCCCGTCGTCATGCTGCGCGCGAGCTCGTTCGGCCGGTAGTCGAGCGCCCTGGCGGCTTCCAGCACGGCCGCGCGGACCATCTCGCTCACGGTGCCGTAACCGCCCAGCACGCGCGCCGCCGTCGCCTTCGAAACCTTGGCTTCGCGGGCGACGTCGCTGACGGTGACGGAGGGAGCCTTGGATGGGCGCTTCATTTCTTGGAAATCGCTTTCAAATTCGTTGACGGATGGTCGTCGCTGTGCCTACAAATGTCAAGAGACCGGTCTCATCCACAATTGAGACCGGTCTCATATGAAAAAGAGCGCCAAGAGGCGCCGCATCGGAAACCGTGTCGAATTGACCGCCGGGCCTTCTCGAAAGCCAGGCTTGAACCGATCTTCGGAGTGGAGAACAACCGATGAGCATAAGAGGTCTTTTTACAGTGAGCTGCCGGCAGCGCATCGGCTCGGTCTTCTTCGCCATCGCGCTGGCTGCGCTTTCGCTCGCCAAGGCCTGGGCAGCGGACAATCCCTACAATCTCATCGACCCAAAGACGATCAGCGTGGGCACGATGGGCGACGCCAAGCCCTATGCCTTCACCACCGCCGACGGCAAGTTCACTGGGTTCGATCTCGAATTCTTCCTCAACGTGGTGGGCCGGATGGGCTTCAAGCCGGACCAGGTGACCTTCACTGGCCAGGAGTTCTCGGCGCTGATGCCGTCCGTCGCCAACCAGCGCTTCGATGTGGCCGTCGCGGCGATCGGGACGACCGAGAAGCGCAAGCAAACGGTCGACTTTTCCGACGGCTATCTTGCCGGGTATCTGTCCGTGCTGACGTCCGACCCCAAGATCACCAGCGCCGAAGGCCTTGCCGGCAAGCGCCTCGGCGTCGTCCAGGGCACGCTGCAGGAAATCTACGCCACCAAGAACTTTACCCATACCGACCTGGTGAAATTCCCCGACAACAACTCGGCTATCGCCGCGCTCAACAACGGCACGATCGACGGACACTTCCTCGATTATGAGGCGGCCAAACAATATGGCGAGCGCTATCCTTCGCTTAAGATCGCCATCAACATTCCGTCTTTCGACGCGCCGGCTGGTTTCGTTATCCGCAAGGGCAACGACGCTTTTCGCGAGGCGCTGAACAAGGGCATCCACGAAGCCATGCAGGACGGCACCTGGCGCGAGCTCTACCAGAAATGGTTCCCCGGATCGCCCATGCCGGAGCAATATCTCCCCAAGAAGAACTGACCTGCAAACTGCCGCCGGCGCGAATGCCGACGGCCTTCCAGGCAGGCCATGAGCGATCGCGCGACGGGCGATTCCGTCGCCGAGCAAGGCAGGTTGGCGAATGAATTGGTTAGAGAACCTTCAGCGCAGCTTCTTCGATTGGGACGCGATGGCATCGGTGCTGCCGTCGTTGCTCATGGTCGGCTTGAAGAACACGCTGATCCTGGCCGCGGCTTCGACCGTGCTCGGCATCGTCATAGGCATGATCCTTGCGGTCATGGGCATCTCGCGCTCTGCCTGGCTGCGGATTCCGGCGCGCGTCTATACCGACATCTTTCGCGGGCTGCCGGCGATCCTCACCATCCTTTTGATCGGCCAGGGTTTTGCCCGCATCGGCCGCGAGCTGTTCGGCCCCTCGCCTTACCCGCTCGGCGTCGTGGCGCTGAGCCTGATTGCCGGTGCCTATATCGGCGAGATTTTTCGCTCGGGGATCCAGAGCGTCGAGAGCGGTCAGATGGAAGCGTGCCGCGCGCTCTCCATGAGCTATGGCCAGGGCATGCGGCTGATCGTCATTCCGCAGGGCATACGTCGCGTGCTTCCCGCTTTGGTCAATCAGTTCATCGGCAACGTCAAGGATTCCAGCCTCGTCTATTTCCTCGGCCTGCTTGCCTCCGAGCGTGAGATTTTCCGCATCGGCCAAGACCAGGCAGTGGTCACCGGCAATCTGTCGCCGCTGCTTCTGGCCGGCATGTTCTATCTGATCATCACGGTGCCGCTGACCCACGTGGTCAACCACATCGACAACCGTCTGCGGCTAGGCAGGCAGAAACCGGGCGCCGCCGTCAGCGGCCTGGTCGAGGTCGGCGAGTTGAGGGACATGTCGGGCAAGGCCCCGGCAACGGCACGGCCGGCCATCAAGGCCGGCAGCCTCGAGGTGCGCGACCTCGACATGGCCTATGGCGAACTGCAGGTGCTGAAAGAAATAAGGCTCAAGGTCGAGCCGGGGACGGTCACCTGCGTGATCGGTCCATCGGGATCAGGGAAATCGACACTGCTGCGCTGCCTCAACCGGCTGGTCGAGCCCAAGGCCGGTGACGTCCTGCTCGACGGCGAAAGCATTCTGGCGATGCAACCGGAGCAGCTTCGCCGCCGCGTCGGCATGGTGTTCCAGCATTTCAACCTGTTCCCGAACCACACGGCGATCGAGAACGTCATGCTTGCGCTGACCAAGATCAAGGGCATGGCGGGAAGCCAGGCACGGCGTTTGGCCGAAGCGCAGCTTGCCGAAGTGGGCCTTGCCGCCCGCGCGGACTACCGGCCGAGCCGTCTCTCCGGCGGCCAGCAGCAGCGCGTGGCGATCGCCCGCGCGCTGGCCATGGACCCCGAAGTCATCCTCTTCGACGAGGTGACCAGCGCGCTCGACCCCGAACTGGTCAAAGGCGTGCTCAACCTTATGGCCGACCTCGGCCGGCGCGGCATGACGATGATCGTCGTCACCCATGAGATGGGGTTCGCGCGCAAGGTGGCCGACCAGGTCGCCTTCATGGACGAGGGTCGCATCGTCGAGGTCGGCCCGCCGGCGGAGATATTCGACCGGCCGAAAAGCCCAAGACTCCGGCAATTTCTCGCCGAGGTGCTGTGAGCGATGCCGCCTCGCCCTCTCCCAAGCCAAAGCCCGATCATCGAAAGCTGCAGTCATGACTGAAAAATCCGCCCTCAAGGTCGCCGTCATCGGCGCCGGCATCTTCGGCGTCTCAACCGCCGTTCATCTCGCCCGGCTCGGCGCGCAAGTGACGATCGTTAGCGACGGGCCGGTCGCCAGCGGCGCGTCGTCGCGCTCACTCGCCTGGCTCAACTCCGCGCGAAAACGCTCGGCCGCCTACCATGCGCTGCGCATCGCGGGCCTCGACCGCTACCGGAAGTTCGCGGCCGGGCAGGATTGCCGCGCCTGGCTGCGGCTTGACGGCGGGCTCACCTGGGACGCCGACAATGCGGCCAACCAGATCGAGGAAATCTTCCGCCACGAACAGGCGATCGGTTACGAGACGCGGCTGCTCGCACCCGCCGAGATCGCCGCCGTCACGCCAGGCATCGACGCAAAGGCTGTTTCTCGCCAAGGCGCCATCTTCAATGCCGGCGAAGGCTGGGTCGATCTGCCATCGCTCATCGGCCTGCTGCTGCGGGAGTTCGGCGAACGCGGCGGGCGGATTGTCACCGATGCCGGCGCTGCCGATGTTGTTCTTGCCAATGGCCGGGCGACCGGCGTGAGGACCTCCTCCGGCCTGGCTATCGATGCCGACGCCGTCGTGGTCGCGACCGGCCCGGCGGTGCCGGCCATGGCGGCAAAAGCAGGCCGGCGCATTGGTGACGGCACGACGCGCGCGCTGCTCCTCTTCAGCAAGCCAGTCCGCCATCCGCTGCGCGCCGTGCTCAACACGCCGCGTGTCGCCATCCGGCCGACCCCCAACGGCGGTTTCGCGCTCGACTCGGCCTGGTCCGAGGAAGAAGTCATTGTGCGCGGCGACGGCAGCTACGAGGCCAAGCCATCGACGATCGCGGGCCTGCTCGAAGAGGCCTCCAAGGTGCTGGAAGGCAATCCGAAACTGGCGCTGGAAAGCCATCACATGGGACCGAAGCCGATACCGGCCGATGGCGAACCGGTGATCGGCCAGCTGGCCGGCATTCCCGGCTACAACGTCGTCTTCAGCCATAGCGGCGCCACGCTCGGTCTCATCGCGGGCGAATTGCTGGCGGACGAGATCGTCAGCGGCGAGCCCAGTCCGTTGCTTGAGCCGTTTCGTCCCGCGCGGTTCGACGGTTGAGAAGCCGTTTGCCAAGCCCGCGTCTTTCGGCACAGATTGTGCGTGGCCGGTTTTCGCCGGCTCGAATGCGAGAAACGATCGGGCATGGATCACTTCGACCTCGGCACCTATCGCCGTCCCATCTCCACCTCCTCGCCCGAAACGCAGCGCTGGTTCGATATCGGGCTGAACTGGTGCTACGGCTTCAACCATGAGGAAGGCGTCAAATGCTTCGAGAAGGCGCTGGAGAGCGATCCGGGCTGCGCTTTCGTCCATTGGGGCATCGCCTATGCCGCCGGGCCTTTCTACAATCTGACCTGGAAGGAGCATGGCAAGGCCGAAGCCGACCGTGTCGCCAGGCGCTGTTTCGAGCATGTGCGGCTGGCGCAAGCCAATGCGGCGAGCGCGAGCCCTATCGAGCGGCGGCTGATCGAGGCGCTCAGCGCCCGCTTCCAGCAGCCGCAGGGCGTGAGCGCCGCCGAGTTCGAAAAATGGGACGACGCCTATGCCGCCGCCATGCGCGAGGTTTATCGCGACCATCCCGACGACCATGACGTGATGGCGCTGACGGTCGAGGCGCTGATGATGCGAACGGTGCGGCGGCTGTGGAACCTCAAGACCGGCGCGCCGGCGCCGAACTCCGATGTGCTCGAAGCGCTGGAGATCTGCGAGCGCTCGATCCGGCTTTCGGACGAAGCCGGCACTGCGCCACACCCGGCGGCGCTGCATCTCCACATCCATCTGCTTGAAATGTCGACACAGCCCGAGCGCGGCATGCGCTCGGCGGAGCGGCTGGGCACGATGTGCCCGGATGCCGGCCATATGAACCATATGCCTGGGCATATTTACGTGCTGTGTGGCAAGTATGAGAAGGCCAGGATTGCCAGCGAGAAGGCGGTGCGCGCCAACGACCTCTACCTCGCCTATGCGGGCGAGCCGACCTATTACCTGCTCGGCTGCTGCCACGACCTGCATCTGATGATGTTCACCTGCATGTTCCTTGGCCAATATCGTCCGGCGCTGTGGGCGGCCGACAAGGTGCGCAGCCTGGTGACGCGCGAGGTCGTCAGCATTCCTGAGCGGCCGAAGCTGACGCAGACGGTCGAGGGCTATCATGCGATGAAATCGCATGTTCAGGTGCGCTTCGGACGCTGGCGCGAGATTATCGACGAGCCGATGAACGGCGAACCCGACCTCTATGTGGTGACCACCGCGCTCCAGCACTACGCCAAGGGCGTGGCGCATGCGACGCTGCGCGAATTCGCGTCCGCTGAGCGCGAACGCGAGTTGTTTAGCCGGCAAATGGAAAACATTCCGCCGGAGCGCCGCTTCCTCAGCAACCCCACAAAAGCCTCGCTCGCGGTGGGGGCGGGCCTGCTCGACGGTGAGCTCGCCTATCATCAGGGGCGGCATGACGAGGCCTACGGGCATCTGCGCCGCGCGGTCGAGCTCGACGACAATCTCTCCTACACCGAGCCATGGGCCTGGATGCATCCGCCGCGCCACGCGCTGGCCGCGCTCCTGCTCGATCAGGGCCACGCGGCCGAGGCCGAGCAGGTCTATCGCGACGATCTGGGCTTGAGCGGCGCCGTGCAGCGTTGCGCCCAGCACCCGGACAATGTCTGGGCGCTGCATGGGCTGGTCGAATGCCTGAGGCGGCGCGGCGAGAAAGACGAGCTGCCAGGGTTGCAGGCGAAGCTGGCGGCAGCGCTTGTCAAGGCGGATGTGGCGATCACCTCGTCATGCCTGTGCCGGACGAGCGTGACGGCGGACCATTGCTGTTGTCATTAGGCGAGGCCTCCCTCCTCCCATGGCGACGGCGGGGCACCTACGCAAAGATTTTCGCCAAGTCCTCGACGCTTGTGCCTTCCTTGACTCGCCGTAGTTCGACGTAGCAGACGGCGGGCGCAATTGCCGTCAGCGTGTAGACGAGCGCGCTGACCACCGCGTCCAGCGCGATGGCCGCGACGGCCCCGAGATGCGGGATGATGGCGACCAGGGCCAGTTGAATGGCCATGGCGGCAACGATCAGGATTATCCACAGCCAAAACAGTGACCAACGGCTGCCTTTGGTCAGGTCGCGGCTGCGCGCCATGGAACCCAACACGCCACGCCGTTCCTGCACCAGCACCGGAACCGCCACCGACCAGCGCAGGAACAGGATCACGCCCGGCACGATCAGCAGCAGCAAAGCCAAGGCTGCGCCGAAAGTGGCCAGGAGCGCGATGCCAATCGTCGGCAGCAAAAGCAGGAAGGCGGTGCCCATGCAATCGCCGAAGGCCGGCTTCTTGCCGTTGAGGTCCTCAATCGCGACGCGCACCAGAGCGGCCTGCAGGACGGACGCCAATATCATCGCGACCAATCCGGCCGTAACCGCGAAGGCAATGTGCTGGGACGAATAACGCGTGAACCTGACGATCGACTTCAGCACCAGGAACTGGATGGCGAAGCGCGGCAAGGCGGAAAAAAGCAGGGCCAGCCCGGCACAGAGCACGAAATTGCGGCCGATGACCGCGAAGCTGTCATGAAACACACGGCCGATCCGGAATCGATCGGCCGTGTTCAACCCAACCGAGGCCATGGGCGTCCTTTCAAAGCCGCGACCGGCCTACGAGAAGATCTCAGCCAATTCGTCGACGCTGGCGCCTTCCTTGACCTGGCGCAATTCGACATAGGTGACCGCGATGGCCACCGAGATCAGCGTTGAGAAGATGCTCGAAACCAGGCTGCTCGCGATGGCTCCGGCTGCCACCCCGGAGGATGAGATGCCGCCGGCGGAGGCGACCATGAACCCGATCACCAAGGAGAAGCCGCCCTGGATGACGACCGCCATGATGCCGATGATCAGGAACAGCCCAAAGATCGACCAGCGGCTTCCCTTGGTCAGATGCCGGCTGCGCGAAATCGAGCCGAACACGCCCTCCCTTTCCTGAACCACCACCGGGATCGCGACGGAAATGCTCAGCACCCACATCGCGGTGGCGACGACTATCGCGAGCGCGATCAGCCATCCGAGAAACGGTATGAGCGCAGCTATGAAGGCCGCTATGAGGCCTGCCACCACCATGGCCAGAAAGACCACGATGCCGATGCCGAAGGTCGGCAAGAGACTGCGCAAGGCTATTTGTACACAGTCCCCGATCGTCGGATGCTTGCCGTTCATACTCTCGACCGTTGCCCGAACCAGCGCCGCCTGGGCAAGGAAAGCCAGCACGAAAATCACCAGGGCGGCGATCATCGAGACAAATCCGTAGTTCGCCAGGGCTGCCTGCTCCATGCCGGCGACGCCCTCTGGTCCGAAGCTGGCAAGCCGGCTGAAGTTCCAATAGTTGTAGATCAACGCCGGCAGCGTCGTGAAAAGGCCGACGATCACCGCGATCGAGCCGAAGCTGCGGCCGATGACCGAGAACGTATTGCTGAAGACCCGGCCGATGCTGAACTTCTCCAGCCGGCCGCTTGAGATTGACGCCATGTTACATCTCCCCCTGCTTATGGATATCCGAAATTGCAAAGTATAAATCACCAAGATTGATACTTGCGGTTGGGCCCGCTTGCAATTGTCATGGCGTATTGCCAGTGTCGGCCTGAACCGCGGGTTGCAGGGGAAACGGGGTGACAGCCGCAGGGACGGAAGATGCGGAACGGCTGGCGCAGTTGCACAAACAGCTGCTGGCGGACGATTCGATCCAGTTCGGGCTGCCGGCCTTCGTGCGACCCGAGCCGCCGCAATGGCTGAAGCCGCTGCTCGACGGCTTGGCCAAGCTCGGCCCCTACATGATCTATCTGTTCTGGGGCGCGGTGATCATCGGCGTCGCGATCATCGCTTTTCTGCTCCTCCTTGAAGCCCAAGGCATCGCCTGGCGCCTGCCCTGGCGGCGCAAGCGCCAGGAGATCGAAGAGAAGGAGGAGTGGCGTCCGGACGCGGGCGTCGCCCAGGTCCTGCTCTCCGAGGCCGATGCGCTCGCCGCGCGCGGCGAGTTTGACGAGGCGGTGCATCTTCTGTTGCGGCGCAGCGTCGCCGACATCGCGACCCGCATACCGGACTTCCTGCGGCCGTCGCTCACCGCGCGTGACATCGCGGCCGCCGGCTCGATCCCCAGCCGGCCCCGCGCGGCCTTCAGCGAGATCGCCCGCATCGTCGAAGCCGCCTTGTTTGCCCGGCGGCCCGTCGGCGCCGAAGGCTGGCAGCAGGCGCGCGGCGCCTATGAGCGTTTCGCTTTCCGGGACGCCTGGGCATGAGCGCGCCAACGACGGAAGCAGTGCAGGAACCGTTCAGCCGCAAGACGTTGTTCTGGGGCATCTTCGCCAGCCTTTTGGCCGCTGCCGGCTTCTTCCTGCTGTCCACCTATGCCCCCGATTTCCGCCAGCCTGAAGGCGGCGCAACGCCGTTTTCGAAAGGCGGCACCGGTTATGCCGGGCTTGTCGAATGGCTGAAGCTCACCAATGGACAGCCGCCGCCGATGGAGCGCGGCGAGAAGGACCTGGAGTCCCCGCTGGCATCGACCTTCCTGCTCGTCGTCACCATCGCGCCGGGCAGCGACCCGGCCGCGCTCGACCAGCTCATCAAGCTGCGAACCGGCAAGGACACGCTTTTCGTGCTGCCGAAATGGCAGACCGTACCCTTGCTGAGCCATGACGGCTGGGAGACCAAGGTCGAACGACTTCCCAATGCGGTCGTCAACGACTGGCTCGGCCGCATCGCCAAAGCGAAGCTCGGCGAAGGCAAGCCGGCGGTCGACAGGATCGATGTACAAGGTCGCGGGATCGCCGTGCCGGACGAACTGCAATGGGTGGCGGATGATCATCCGCTGATCGCGGCCGGTAACGGCAAAGCCATCCTCACCGAGCTCGACGACGAACCGTTCTACATCCTCACCGATCCCGATTTCATCAACAATGCCGGGCTGAAGGACGAGCAGACGGCGGCCGCGGCGCTCGACATGATCGCCATGCTGGAGCCCGCCAAGGGCGCGGTCATGTTCGACCTGACGTTGCACGGCATCGGCCAGAAATACGACCTCGCCAAGTTGCTGGTCGAACCACCCTTCCTGGCGCTTACGCTGTCAGTGCTGGTGGCGGCCGCGCTTGCCTTCCTGCACGGGCTCGGCCGCTTCGGGCCGCCAAGGGCGGAAGGCCGCGCCATCGCCTTCGGCAAGCGGGCGTTGGTCGACACCACTGCGATGCTGTTGAAACGCGCCGGGCGCCTGCAAGAGCTTGGCGACCGCTATGCAACGCTGGTGCGGCAGCGCGCTGCCGCCCTGCTCGGCGCGCCGCATGGGCTGCAGGGCGAGGCGCTCGACCGCTGGCTCGATTCCCGCGACAAAGGCGAGGCGCACGGCTTCACCCGGCGCTTCAAGGCCGCGAACGAATCCAACAATTTGGCAGCAATGCATGAAGCAGCCGAACAGCTGCATGACTGGACAGCAAGGAGGCTCGGTGAACGTCGATGAAGTGAAGGCCCTGGCGATTGCGATCAGGGAAGAAGTGGCGAAAGCGATCACCGGTCAGCACGACACGGTCGACCTGATGCTGACGGCCTTGTTTGCCGGCGGCCACATCCTGCTCGAGGGTCCGCCGGGCACCGCCAAGACCATGACGGCGCGCTGCTTCGCGCAGGCGCTGGGCGTCGCCTATGGCCGCATCCAGTTCACGCCCGACCTGATGCCCGGCGATATCGTCGGCGCCAACATCTACAATTTCCAGACCGGGCAGTTCACGCTGACGCGCGGCCCGATCTTCTGTGACCTTTTGCTTGCCGACGAAATCAACCGCACGCCGCCGAAGACGCAGGCCGCCCTGCTCGAGGCCATGCAGGAACACGCCGTCACCTTCGACGGCACCACGCATTCGCTCGGCAGGAATTTCATGGTGGTGGCGACGCAGAACCCGATCGAGCACCAGGGCGTCTATCCGCTGCCCGAGGCTCAGCTCGACCGCTTCCTGTTCAAGCACCGGGTGAGCTATCCGGATCTCGCGGAAGAGCGCGCCATCATCGTCAACCACGGCGGCGGCTCGGCCTCGCACGATATCGGGCAATACGGCATCAAGGCGCAGACCGACCGCAAGGCCCTGGAAGCCGCCGTCGCGACGGTGGGCGACGTCACGCTGGTTGGCGATGTCGTCGGCTATATCGCGGCGCTGGTGCGCGGCACGCGCGAAAGCCCCGACCTGGAGGTGGGCGCCAGTCCTCGCGCGGGCGCCATGCTGGCCCGGGCCGCGCGCGCCAGGGCGGCACTCGACGGCCGCAACTATGTCATCCCCGACGACGTCAAGGCTCTGGCCGTGCCGGCGCTGCGCCACCGCGTCGTGCTTTCGCCGGCCGCGCAGATCGACGGGCGGCTGGTCGAGCAGATCGTCTCCGACCTCGTCGACCGTACGGAAGCGCCGCGTTGATCTATCCGAGCGGTCGAGCGGTCTGGGCGGCGGCGGCCGGGGCGATCCCCGCCTTCCTGATCGCGCTCGCGCTGCCCTCTGTCTGGTATCTCGGCCTGTTGTGGATCTGCGTTCTGCTTGCCTTCCTGGCGGTGGACGCGGCCGCGGGTAGAGGCCGCGCCTCGCTCGATGCCACGCTGACCGCGCCGCCGCAGGTCGGTGTCGGCGGGCGCTTCACGTTGCACATCGCGGCCGGTGTCGGGGCAAAGCTGCGGCGCCTGCAGGCGCGCGTCGGGCATGACCAGCGCTTCCAGCCGATCGCGGCAACCGGCGGCGCGCTGCCAGCCAATGGCGGCACGCTCGACCTCGAATTCGAGGCCATCCGCCGTGGCATCGCCAGCTTCGACCGGCTCTGGCTGCGCTGGCAGGGCCCGTTCGGGCTGGTGTGGAACCAGGTCATATTGCCGGTCGACCGCAAGGTCGCGGTGCTGCCCAACGTCAACAGCGCGCGCGACGAGGCGATCACGCTTTTGCAGCGCTCAGCCCTTGCCGACGGCCATGCGCAGAAGCGCGCCGGCCAGGGCCGCGAGTTCGAGGCGCTGAAGGACTATCAGCCCGGCATGGGCCGGCGCATGATCGACTGGAAGCGCAGCGCCCGCCACGGCAAGTTGCTCGCGCGCGAATTCCGGATCGAGGAAAACAACAACATCGTTCTGGCGATCGATAGCGGCCGCCTGATGTGCGAGCCGGTCGACGGCGTGCCGAAAGTCGACCGCGCGGTGACTGCGGCACTTCTGTCGGCCTTCATCGCGCTCAAGGGCGGCGATCTCGTCAGCCTGTTCTCCTTCGACGCCCGGCCGCGCGTTTCCAGCGGCGCGGTGCGCGGCTCGCCGAGCTTCAGCATGATCCAAAAGCGCGCAGCCGAGATCGACTATTCCACCGAAGAGACCAACTTCACCCTGGCGCTGACCACGCTGTCGGCCAAGCTCGACCGGCGCTCGCTGGTCATCGTCTTCACCGATTTCGTCGATCCGATCAGCGCCGAATTGATGCTGCGCAGCGTCGGCCGGCTGACCGAACGGCATCTGGTGCTGTTCATGCTGATGCGGGACGTGGAGCTCGAGACGCTGGCCGACATGGCGCCGGCGACGCCCGAGGATATCGCCCGCTCCGTCACCGCCGGCGACCTTTTGCGACAGCGGCAGGTGGTGATCGGCAGGCTAAGGCTGCTCGGCGCGCATGTCATCGAGGCCGACCATCAGCGGCTCGGCCCGGCGCTGGTCGAGCGCTACATCCAGCTCAAGGAGCAGAACCTTCTATGACGCTGTCCGTCGGCACCGACGCGGTTCGCCAGTCGCTGGCGAGTTTCCGCCAGGAGCGCGAGGCCGACTGGAAGGCCTTCGAGGCGCTGCTGGCGCGCGTCGAAAAGCGCGCGCCGCGCGCGCTGTCGGAAGACGAATTGTTGTCGCTTCCCCTGCTCTATCGCTCGGCGCTGTCCTCGCTTTCGGTGGCGCGGGCGACCTCGCTCGACAGCGCGCTGATCGCCTATCTCGAGGCGCTGTGCCTGCGCGGCTATTTCTATCTGTACGGCGCGCGGCGATCCTTGCGGACGCGCATCGGCGACTTCTTCCTGCACGATTGGCCGGCGGCGATCCGCGACCTTTGGCGCGAGGTGTGGACTTCGGTCGCCCTCACGGTAATCGGCGCGATTGCCGGCTATTGGCTGGTCGCCTCCGACAAGCGCTGGTACGACGCCATCATCGCGCCGAGCCTGGCGGGCGGGCGCAATCCGGATTCGTCGGCCGAGACGCTGCGCAGCGTGCTTTACGGCGGCGGCGACCATTTCCTGTCGGGATTTGCCGCCTATCTCTTCACCCACAACACGCAAGTCTCGATCCTGGCCTTCGCGTTGGGCTTCGCCTTCGCGGTGCCGAGCGTGCTGATCATCCTGATGAATGGCTGCATGCTCGGCGCCATTTTCCACATCTATGCAGCCAAGGGCCTTGGCTTCGAGCTTGGAGGCTGGCTTTCGATACACGGCACGACGGAGCTGTTCGCCATCGCCATCGCGGGTGCGGCCGGCATGCGCATCGGCACCAGCATTGCCTTTCCCGGCGAACTGACCCGCATGGCCGCAGCCGCCCAGGCAGGACGCGTGGCGGCGACCGCCATGATCGGCGTCACGGTGATGCTGCTTTTCGCCGGACTGCTCGAAGGCATCGGCCGGCAGACGATCACCAGCGACGTCGCCCGCTATTCGATCGGCGGCGGCATGCTGGCCTTATGGATCTGTTATTTCTACCTGTTCAGAATGGTGCGGCATGGCGACCGCTAGGACAGCGAAGGTCAAGGACCCGGCAGCCCTGATCCGCCCGCTGGTCACGCCGGAGGGTGTCGACCTGCGCGTGAAACTGGCGGATGCCGGGACCCGGGCTTCAGGGTTCCTGCTCGACGTCGTGATCATCATCGTGGCGGCGGTCGTGGTCAGCCTCGTAGCGCTGTTCGGCCTTGGCGGCCTTGGCGTGCAGGATGCCGAGCCACTGTTCATCGTCTGGATCATCTTCATCTTCTTCCTGCGCAACGTCTATTTCATCGCCTTCGAAGCGGGCTGGCGGGCGGCCACACCGGGCAAGCGCATGGTCGGCGTCAGGGTCGCGTCACGCAGCGGCGCCGGCCTCACGCTGGACCAGGTCATCGCGCGCAACCTGATGCGCGAGATCGAGGTGTTCCTGCCGCTGTCGATCCTCGCCGCGCGCGCCAGCGCCGACGTCGCCGACACCCTGTCCACCATCTTCGGCCTGGTCTGGGCGTTGCTGTTCTCGTTGTTCCCGCTGTTCAACCGCGACCGGTTGAGGATCGGCGACCTGCTCGCTGGCACCTGGGTGGTCGAAGCTCCGAAAGTGGCGCTGCTCGAGGACCTTTCGCGGCGCAAGGACCCGATTGCCGCCCGCTTCCAGTTCAGCCCCGCGCAGCTAGACGCGTATGGCATTGCCGAACTGCAGAAGCTCGAGGAAGTGCTGCGACGCGACGATTATTCCGCGGTGAAAGCGGTGGCGGAGACGATCGCCCGCAAGATCGGCGCCAGGGTCGAGCCGATCGATTCAAAGGCTTTTCTCACCGCTTATTACGGCGAACTCCGCGCGCACCTGGAACGCAAGCTGCTGCTTGGGAATAGGAAGGCGGATAAGTATGCGCGGTAGCAAACATCCTTGTGGGACAGGCTCGTCAATCGCGAAACGTCGGCGCCGCCCCTCATCCGCCTGCCGGCACCTTCTCCCCGTATAGTGACGGGGAGAAGAGAGCTGTGGCCGCACCGTCGGCGCCAGTTCTGCACCGCTCACAATTGGCGAAATCGTGCACGACGGTGTCTTTCTCCCTGTCACCATACGGGGAGAAATGCCCGGCAGGGCAATGAGGGGCGGCGCCGATCGACTGCCTAGCCAGACTGCCGGTCGTGAAGCGGTCCTACCCCACCCACTTCTCGTAATCCGACACCAGAAGGTGCAGCGGCGCGACGTCCTCGTCGATGTTGGAGAAGCGGCCGATCGGGTCGCGGAAAACGTTGTCGGTGAGGTCGTCATTGACGGTCGAAACCTCGCCGATCAGCACATCCTTGCCCTCGGCCCAGAAGGCGTGCCAGACGCCGGGCAGAAGCGTGACGCTCTGGCCGGGATCGAGCTTGAGCAGCCCGCCCGCGGGCAATCTGGTGATTGTACCGTCGACCGGCACCGAGACTTCGGCCTTCGGGTCGATGCCGCCGTCGCGGTCATGCATGAAGAGTTCCAGCACCAGCCTGCCGCCGCCGCGGTTGATGATGTCCTCGGCCTTGATGTTGTGGCGGTGCATCGGCGAGAGCTGATCCTTGCGCGAGATCATGATCTTTTCGGCATAGAGCATGCCCATGCCGAGCTTCATGTCCTCGTAGCGGCCATTGCGCACGGTGAACAGGAACAGGCCGAGCTCATCGAACTTCTCCTGGCCGTAGTCGGTGATGTCCCAGCCGAGGCGCGAGGTGAAGATGGCGGAGGAGTCGGCCTTGTGCGCCTTCATCTCTTCCGGCGACCAGTAGGCGAAGGGCGGCATGATATAGCCGAAGGAGCGGATGAAGGCGTCGGCTTCGCGGATGATGTCGTTGATCCTGGAACGCTTCATGGTTGTCCTCCTCCGGCCGAGGCCTGCTGAAATCTGTTCATCCGAATAGTCCAATGCCGGTCCGCTGTCGACGCAAACCCGCCGCTCTGGCCCCGTGACATCCGGCCGGATCGGGACCATAAACCCAACCGGACTTTCCGATTTTACGCATGTCTTTATCCCGAAACCGGATCTCACTCTCGGGAGACATGCCTTGAATGGTGACTTTCATGCCAAGCATTGACGACCTCGACACGCCGGCGATCCTAATCGATGCGGCCCGCGCGGAAGCCAACATCAAAAAGGCGCAGGCGCATGCGGACGCGCACGGGTTGAAGCTGCGGCCGCACATCAAGACGCACAAGCTGCCCTACTGGGCGAAGAAGCAGGTCGCGGCCGGCGCCGTCGGTATCACGTGCCAGAAGATCGGCGAGGCCGAAGTGATGGCCGATGCCGGACTTGAGGATATTTTTCTGCCCTACAACATCCTTGGGCGTGCCAAGCTGGAGCGGCTGAAGGCGCTGCATGGGCGCGTGACGCTGTCGGTGACCGCGGACAGCCATGAGACGCTGGAAGGCCTTGCCGCCACCTTCACCGATGCCGGTCATCCGCTGCAGGTGCTGGTCGAGTGCGACACCGGCATGGGCCGCTGTGGCGTGCAGGCCCCGGCCGACGCGGTGGCGCTGGCGAAGGTCATTGACCAGGCCAAGGGCCTCGCCTTCGGCGGGCTGATGACCTATCCGGCGGCCGGCCGCGCGGCGGAGGCCGAGGCTTGGCTGAAAAGCGCGCACGACGCGCTTGCCGCGGCGGGGCTCGAATGCGCGCGCGTCTCCAGCGGCGGCACGCCGGATATGTGGCGCTCCGGCGAGAACAGCATCGTCACCGAGTACCGGCCCGGCACCTATATCTATCTCGACCGCTACCAGGTCGCCAAAGGTGTCGGCACGCTGGACGACTGCGCGCTGACGGTGCTTGCCACCGTGGTCAGCCACCCGACCCCGACCCGCGCCATCCTTGACTCAGGCAGCAAGGCGCTGTCCTCCGACACGCTCGGCCTGCCGGAGTTCGGCGAGTTGCTGGGCCTGCCTGGCGCCCGCGTCACCGGATTGAGCGAAGAGCATGGCACCGTCACGCTCTCCGACGGCGCCGCCTTGCGCATCGGCGAACGCGTGCGCGTCGTTCCCGATCATTGCTGCGTGGTGACGAATTTGTTCGATCAGGTGCATCTGATCGATGGCGACACGGTGCTGGAAACTCTGCCAGTGACGGCGAGAGGGAAGATGGGGTGAAGCGCACCTTTCTCTTCTCCCCTGTGGGAGAAGGTGGATCGGCGCGTTAGCGCCGAGACGGATGAGGGGTGTTCCAGCGGAGTGAGACGTTCGCGTTCCCTGGAACACCCCGCTTCGCGGCCTCGACCCGGCCCTTCGCAAGCTCAGGGCGCTCGAAGCTCGAAAAGCCAGGCAGTTGGCTTTTGGTCCGCTGACGCGGACCGCTTCTCACCCCAGAGCAGGTCAGATCCGCTCGGCCTGCCTTGCCGCAACTCTCCGCATAGCCGTCACCCGCCGCCGGAAGATCTCCGTGCGCATCGCCATCAGATGAAGGGCGAAGAACAGCACGGTGAAGCCCAGCGCCATGACGGCGAGCGGCCACAGCATCGAAGGATCGATGGTCGGGCCGCCAAGACGGAAGACCGAGGCGGGCTGGTGCAGCGTGTTCCACCAGTCGACCGAGAATTTGATGATCGGGACGTTGATGAAGCCGACCAGCGTGATGATGGCGGCGGCCCAGGCGGCGCGGCCGGCGTCATCCAGCGCGCGGGTCAGCGCGATGATGCCGAGATACATCAGGAAAAGCACGAAGACCGAGGTCAGCCGGGCATCCCACACCCACCATGTGCCCCACATCGGCTTGCCCCAGATGGAGCCGGTGATCAGCGCGAGCGCGGTAAAGGTGGCGCCGATCGGAGCGGCCGATTTCAGCGCGACATCGGCCAGCGGATGGCGCCAGACCAGCGTGCCCAGCGCCGAGATCGCCATGATCGTGTAGCACATCATGGCGAGCCAGGCGAACGGCACGTGGATGTACATGATGCGCACGGTGATGCCCTGCTGGAAATCCTCCGGCGCGGTGAAGCTCATATAGAGGCCGACCGATAGCAGGATCGCCGCCGCCGCCGCCAACCACGGAATGACCTTGTCGGCCAGCCCGACGAAGCGCGTCGGGTTGGCGAGATCAATCCAGCCGGAAAAGCGTGAGGTGGTGTCGCTCATGGCGACCTAAATAGACCGGCAATGTGTCGGGGGCAATTCCCTTCCCCCCTTGTGGGAGAAGGGGAAGCGCTGTGCTTTTACGCCGCTTCCGTCACCGGACGGCTGAGGCGGCGGACTTCTTCGTCATTGAGCAGGCCACCGGCGCGCAGCAGGGCGGCGAAGCGGCCATTGCGCAGCGACAGCTCGGTGAAGCCGCCCATCTCGACCACCCTGCCCTTATCCATGAAGACGACGAGGTCGGCGTCGCGAACGGTGGTCAGGCGGTGGGCGATGATGAAGGTCGTGCGGTTGCGGCGCAGTTCGTCGATCGCTTCCTTGACGCGATCCTCGGTTTCCACGTCGAGCGCGCTGGTCGCCTCGTCGAGCACCAGGATCGGCGCATCCTTCAGCACGGCGCGGGCAATGGCGATACGCTGGCGCTCGCCGCCCGAGAGCTGGCCGCCGCGCTCGCCGACGACGGTGTCGTAGCCGCTGCTCTTGGCCAGGATAAAGTCCTGGGCGGCGGCGGCATTGGCGGCGGCGTGCACCTCGTCATTGCTCGCATCGGCGCGGCCAACGCGGATATTGTCCTCGATCGAGCGGTTGAGCAGGCCGGCGTCCTGGAAGACGGTGGCGATCGAGTGACGCAGCGACTTGCGGGTCACGGTCTTGGTATCGATGCCGTCGATCAGGATACGGCCGCTGGACGGCGTGAAGACCCGCTGCAGCAGATTGATCAGCGTCGTCTTGCCGGCACCGGTCGGGCCGACGATGGCGACCGTCTGGCCAGCCTGGACCTCGAACGAGACGTCCTCGATGCCATGACCGGAATTGGCGAACTCGAAGCTGACGTCCTCGAAGCGCACATGGCCGGTGACGTTGGTGAGCTCACGCAGGCCATCCGGCTCGATGGCTTCGGCGGCCGAGTCCTCGAGGCGGTAGAAATCCTCGAGCTTGGCGCGGGCCTCGGAAATCTGGGTGGTGAAGGCCGACATCTGGTCGAGACGGGCGATCAGCATCCCGGCAAAGCCGGTGAAGGCGACGACGTCGCCGACGCGGAGCTGGCCACGGGTGACGAGATAGGCGCCGATCGACAGCACGATCATCATCGAGATGGTCGACGACAGGCGGTTCAGCGCATTGGCGATCGCCCACCAGTCAAGCACCGGGTTCTGCGCGTCGAGCAGGTCCTTGACGTAACGCTTCAGCGTCGCGGTCTCATGGCCGATGCGGTTGTAGCTTTGCAGCACGGCGACGTTGCTGACCGAGTCCGACACATGGGCAAAGACGGTGTGGTAATGGCGCTCGACGGCGGTCTGCCCCGACTTGGTGCGGCGCATGACGATACGGCCGATGCCGACGTAGAGAATGCCGAGGCCGAGCAGCACGACGGACATGCGGATGTCCATGGCGAGCGCGGTCGGCACCAGCAGCACCAGCGCGATGGCCGTCGACAAATGCACGCGCATGAATTCAAGCCACAGGCTGAACAGGGTTTCGACGGCGCGCAGCAGCGTGTGCAGCGAATTGGATGTGCCGCGCTGATGGTGCCAGGCAAGCGGCATGGTGATCACGCGCTCGAAGGACTGGCACAGCACTTCCGAGCGGCGGGCATGGGCGAAGCGGTCGGCGCCGCGCGCCACCAGCACGAAGGCGACCACGTTGAAAGCACCGAGTGCGGCCCATACGGCGAGCGTCGAAAACACAGGGCCGTTTTCGGAGATGGCACCGATCACCCTGCCGAGCAGGATCGGCTCAAGGATCGCGATCGCCGCGAGCGCGACGTTGGCGCCGCAAATCAGCGCGACGCGCTTCTTGTCGGCCGCCAGATAACCCAGCGCTCTAAAGTAGATCTGCAGAAGTGACACTTCAGCTACTCCGCCAAACTCTTGTCCGTGCTCAATGCCCGTATTGTGCACCGCACCATTTTTTGACACGTAACGGTAAACGTGTCGCGAAACAATGCGTCGTCTATCCCTTCCGTTCCCATTTAGCGAACAAAAGATGACGACGGTACGAAATCTGACGTGATCACCTAACGGTTTGAGATAAAAGGTGAAATGTCAGCCTTGCGGCAAAATAATGGCACTTTGCCCCCGCTGCCACATTTTTAATCACAACCCGCTTGCTTAGCCTGCTCTAAAGGAAGGCGCGCGATCGCGCTCAGGAGCGACGCCAAGTAAAAAACAGCGATCGGCCGCGCACCCCGAGGGATGCGCGGCCGACTAGCCAAGCCTTTGATTTTACGCAGGTATCCTGACGACGACCTCTGTCTTGTCGCCGGCTTTCGGCTCGAAAGAAGCCGATTTTTTCTTCGAACCATCGACTTCTAGCGAGATCGACTTGGTCTTTTTGTCGCGGATGACGCGAAGCTTGATTTCACCGCCGAACATCTTGAGCGTCGCGGCGTAGCCGTCCCAGTGTCCGGGCAGCTTCGGCCTAAACGTGATCTCCTTGCCGCGCCGCTCGATGCCGAGGATGCCTTCCACCGCGGCGCGGTAAAGCCAGCCGGCCGAGCCCGTGTACCAGGTCCAGCCGCCGCGACCACCCTTGCCTTCGCCGGAATAGATGTCGGCGGCCACGACATAGGGCTCGACGCGGTAGTGTTCGGCCGCCGCCTCGTCCGAGGCGTGGTTGACCGGGTTCAGCATCGAGAAGCAGCGATAGGCCTCGTCGGTGCGTCCCATTTCGGCGAGCGCGATCACGAACCAGGTGGCGGCATGGGTGTACTGGCCGCCATTCTCACGCACGCCCGGCGGATAGCTCTTGATGTAGCCGGGGTCCTTCTCGCTCTTCGAGAAGGGCGGCGTGAACAGCTTGACGATCTTGAGCTCGTCATCGACCAGCATTTCGGTGGCCTGCTCCATGGCCGTCGTCGAGCGCGCCGGATCGCCCTCGCCCGACAGCACGCTCCAGGACTGGGCGATGGAGTCGATCTTGCACTCATCCGAACTGTGCGAGCCGAGCGGCGTGCCGTCGTCGAAGCTGCCGCGCCGGTACCACTGGCCGTCCCAAGCGGTGCTTTCCAGCGCCCGCTTCAGCGCGTCCGCATGCTTTGTCCATGCCTGCGCCCGCTTGGCGTCGCCCTGCCCCTTGGCGACGGGCGCGAAGTCGGTGAGGGTCTTCAGGAGGAACCAGCCCAACCACACGCTCTCGCCCTTGCCGCCCTCGCCGACACGGTTCATGCCGTCGTTCCAGTCGCCGCCGAGGATGAGCGGCAGGCCGGCAGGGCTGCTGCGCTTGATCGCGAGATCGAGCGCCCGCGCGCAATGGTCGTAAAGCGAAGCGGTGTTTTTGGTGATCTCGGGCGTGAAGAAGGCGTCATGCTCGCCTTCGCCGAGTTGCTGCCCGTCGATGAAGGGCAACTGTTCCTTGAGGATCGCGGCGTCGCCGGTCACCTCGATGTAGCGGGCCGTCGCATGTGCCAGCCAGACGACGTCGTCCGAGATCATGGTGCGCACCCCGGCGTCGGTGCGCGGCAGCCACCAATGCTGCACGTCACCCTCCGGGAACTGCCGGCGCGCCGCATTGAGGATCTGGTCGCGCGCCAGCTTCGGATCGTGCGCCAGAAGCGCCAACGTGTCCTGCAACTGGTCACGGAAGCCGAAGGCGCCGCTGGCCTGGTAGAAGGCCGAGCGCGCGCGGATGCGGCAGGCCAGGCTCTGGTAGGGCAGCCAGTGGTTGACCATGGCGTTCATCGCCTCGTCCGGCGTCTCGACCTGGATGGTGTCGAGGAAGCCGCGCCAGGCCTTTTCATTGTCGGCGAGGCGCTGGTCGAAATCCTTGCCGCGATGGATCTGCACCAGCGCGCTTGCCTCGGCGGGCGTGGCCGCGTCGCCAAGCAGCCAGGACAGCGTGACGTCGCCGCCGGCGGGGATGTCGATGTCGCTGGCAAGAACAGCGCAAGGGTCGTCGCCAGCCTCGATGCGACCGGAGAGCGCCAGCCCGCCGAGCACGGCCTGCGGATACTCCGTCGTGCCGTGCCTGCCGATGAATTCGGAGCGGTCGGCAGTCACCGAATGGATCGGGTGGCTTGCCCCCAGGAAGGCGACACGCTCGCCGAAGTCGAGGCCATAGGGGTTTTGGGCCAGAAGCGCGCCCGTCGCCGCATCGCGCGAAGGCACGATGGTCGCCGCGGTGCGCGAGCGATGGCCGCCCAGCACCCATTCGGCATAAGCATAGACGCGCAGCCGCGCCGGCACGGATCCGGAATTCTGGATGCGCAGCCGGCTGATCTTCACCGGATCGACGGGATCCACCACCTGCGTCAGGTCCATCGACAAGGGGCCGCGCTTGGAGCGGAAGGTCGAGAAGCCCTGGCCGTGCCAGGTCTCGTAGGTCATCGACGGATCGCGAACCGTGGCTGCCATCGGCGAGAACGCCTTACCGCTGGCGTGGTCGAAGACATAGAAGCCCTCGCCCGGCCGGTTCGACACCGGGTCGTTCGACCATGGCGTCAGCTGATAGTCGCGGCTGTTGCGGCTCCAGGTGAAGCCTGCGCCTTCGGCCGAGACGTGGAAGCCGAAGGACGCGTTGGAGATGACGTTGATCCAGGGCTGCGGCGTCACACGGCGTCCGGTCAGCCGCGTGACATAGTGGCGGCCGTCGCCGTCGAAGCCGCCAAAGCCGTTCCAGAGGCTGAGGCCTCGGCCGTCGGCGGCGATGTCGGTTCCAGCCTGGCTTGCCGGAACAGGCAAGGGCAGCGGCGGGCTGGGCTCGCGCGGCGAGCCGCCCTCCGCCTGCAGCAAGGCATCGCGGGCCTGCAGCGCCGCCGTCTCGGCGCGTTCGAGCTGGTCGAAGATCGTGCCGTTGCGGGTGTGAAGAACCACCCGAGCGACCGACAGCAGCGTCTTGTAGGTCGGCTCGTCCATCAGGTCGCGGCGCACGGCGAAGATGTGCTGGCGCGGCCCGAGCTCGCGGCCGCGCAGGCGGCTGTTCTCGCACAGCGTTTCCACCGCGCGCTGCAGGTCCTGCACATAGGACGAGGCCTGTTCGTTGACGACGACGAAGTCGATCATCATGCCGCGCGCCCGCATATATTCCTGGAAGCGCAGCGCCTGGGCGACAATCTCGAGATCGGCGACGTCGCCGATGCGCACGAGGAAGATCGGGAAATCGCCGGAGATGCTGGTCGGCCACAGGCTCGACTGGCGGCCGAGACCCGAGGCGATGGATTCCGCCGGCAGGCGCAGGAACGGATCGGGATAGATCAGGTAGCGCGCCAGCTTCTGCACGTTGGCGGCGTCGGTGAGGCTCAAGCCCAGGTGACGCGTCTGCACCTGGCTGCGCGTCCAGGCCAGCATAGCCTGGCGGGCGAAGCTCTCCTGGTGGTCGAGCCGGGCGATCGCCTCGTCGAGCTCGCCGCGATTGGCACCGACGGCGGTCCAGAAGGTCAGCGATATCTTCTTGTTGGCCGGCACGCGCACCTGGCGGCGCAGCGCCGCCACGGGGTCGAGCGTGAAGCCCTGGCTGCCGGAAAGCCTGACACCGGGGTCGAAGGCGACGGCATCGGCTATGGTGCG
This sequence comes from Mesorhizobium atlanticum, assembly GCF_003289965.1. Taxonomy (GTDB): domain Bacteria; phylum Pseudomonadota; class Alphaproteobacteria; order Rhizobiales; family Rhizobiaceae; genus Mesorhizobium; species Mesorhizobium atlanticum. Next base: position 98,965 of record NZ_QMBQ01000008.1, on the reverse strand, counting down.
GCCGCGGCCAATGAAGGCGCGCCGGTCGGTTTCGGCCTCGGCATCGCGCGAGGGGCCCGACGGGTCGGTGACGAAATGCACCATGGTGAGGTCGGGGTCGTTCTTGTCGCGCCTGCGCCGCGTGGCGAAGATCGCGCTGTTGTTCGGCGCGATCTCGGTCTCGACGAACATCTTGGAGAAGGCCGGATGCGCGTTGTCCGAGGCCTCGTTGCCCAGCACCAGCTCGGTGAAGGAGGTCACCTCGATATGACGGTCGGTGGCGCCGTCATTATAGAGGGTGATGCGGCGGCCTTCGCCGTTGCCTTCGGAAATGACAATGCACTCGACCTCGGAACGCAGCGAGCCGACCGATTTGGTGAAGCTCGCCTTGTCGTCGGCAAACAGCGTCTGGACGCGCTCGCCCTCGGCGCGCTTCGGCTCGGCGGTGGCGGACCACCAGTCGCCCGTAGCGGTGTCGCGCAGGAAGATATAAGAGCCGAGGCGATCCTCGCTCGGATCCGGCTGCCAGCGGGTGACGGCAAGCTCGCCGAAGCGGCTGTAGCCGGAGCCGGTCGCGGTGACCATGACCGAATAGCGGCCGTTGGACATGACGTTGGTCGCCCGCAGCGCCTTGATGGGATCGAGGATGACCCGGCTGTCCGGGCTCTCCGTCTCGGTCTCGTCCTTGGAACGTTCGTCGGCTTCCGTCCTGACGGTCGCGGTCGGAATGTCGCGCGGCGCCTTCTCCTGCAACAGAAGCTCGGCCGACTCGATCACCGGGTCGCTATGGAAACGCTCGCGCAGCCGGCCCTCGAAGATGGCGTCGGCGACAGCTGCAATCGACATGCCGGAATGGTGCGCCATGTAGTTCTGCACCACGGCATGGTCGGTGCCTTCGGGCACGCGCTGCGGCGTGAAATCGACCGCGTCGTAGAAGCCATGGCGGCCAAGCGCGCCGATCGAGCGCAACCGCCGCAGGTTCTGCACGGCCTCGCGCGGGCTGAACTGCGCCGCCAGGATCGTCGCATAAGGCGCGATCACGGTGTTCTGGCCAAGGCCGCGCTTGAGGCCGAGGCCGGGCACGCCGAAATTGGTGTACTGGTAGGTGAGCTCGCGGTCGCGGGCGTTGTAGGCCGCTTCCGATATGCCCCAGGGCACGTTCTTGGAACGCGCATACTGGATCTGGCGCTTGATGATGAGCTTGCTGGTCTGGTTGAGGATCGAGCCCTGCGGCTCCTTCATCACCAGCGGCGGCATCAGATACTCGAACATCGAGCCCGACCAGGACATCAGCGCGCCCTGGAAACCGATCTCGACGATCGGGCGTCCCAAGCGGAACCAATGCTCGGTCGGCAGGTCGCCCTTGGCGATGGCGAACAGGCTGGTGAGCCGCGCCTCGGAGGCGAGAAGGTCGTAGCAGCTCTCGTCGAGCTGGCGGTCCTCGACCCGGTAGCCGATCGACAGCAGCTTGCGCTCCTGCCGCATCAGGAAGGAGAAATCCATCTCGAAGGCATAGCGGCGGCAGCGCTCGCGCAGAGCGAGCAGCTTGGCGCGCAGAGCGGCGACGGCGCTCTCGTCATTGTGCGAATCGTGCACATGCGCCTCGCAGGTCGCCTCCAGCCGTTCCGCCCAGTCGGCGATGACATCGCTCTTCGGCGAGGCCGCCTCGGTGTGAATGGCGGTGGCGAGCTTGCGGATCTCGCCGGCGAGCACGGCAAGGTTGATGGTGCGGATCGAGGCCATCTCCGGCTGCGCCTTGATGGTCGCAACCGCGCGGCGCATGCCGTCGAGACGGTCGGCCAGGCGCTGACGCAGCGGCCGCAGCTGCCGCCGGTCGTCCGGCAGCTCGTCCAGGCTTTCGTCGAGGATGGTGACGGTGTCGATGATGCCTTCGAAATCGCCCTGCAGATGCACGGACGGCGCCTCGGCCCATTCGGCGCAGGAGGCCGCAACCGCGACCAGATGTCCAGCGAGATTGCCGCTGTCGACCGCGGAGATGTAGAGCGGATAGAGCGGCTTCAGCGTCGTCGTGTCGTACCAGTTGTAGAGATGGCCGCGGTCGCGCGGCATGTTCTCGATCGTCGTCATCGTGGCGTCGATGCGGGTAATGGCGTCCGACAGGCTGATCCAGCCGAAATCGCGCGCCGAAACCACCGAGAGCAGATAGACGCCGATATTGGTCGGCGAGGTGCGCGGCGCCACCACCGGCGCCGGGCTTTCCTGGAAATTATCCGGCGGCAAATGATGCTGCTCGGGCGTGACGAAGGTTTCGAAATAGTGCCAGGTGCGGCGCGCGTAAGTACGCAGCGCATGGACATCGGCGCTCGAGATGCGCAGCCTGTCCTCGGTCTCGGCCGAGCGGCTGATCCAGCAGGCGACGGCGGGCGAGGCGATCCAGAAGATGGCGAAGAAGAAGGCGACGAAGGCGCCGGTGGAATCGGCCAGCACCGGAATGGCGAGGCCCACCACGCCGATGATCACCGCGCCATACATCATGCCGTAATATGCGCCGAGATCGTTGCCGCCCTTGGCCGCCTGCGAGGCGGTGCGCCACTCAAGCAGGTTCTGCCGGCTGACGAACAGGCGGTAGATGGTGCGGATGATGGCATCGCCCATCATCCAGGCGAGATGCGCCATCAAGAGCACCTTGAGCGCCACCAGCGCCGTGCCGAACACGGTGTCGCGCGCAAGCGCGGAGAAATGGCCGCGCGGCGTCTGGTCGCCGCTCTTGGGCAGGATGCCGTTCACAATGTCGAAGGTCGGCGCCATGAACAGGCTGAGGATCAGCAGCGCCTGCCACTGCGCGGCCTGGGTGAAGGGCAGCAGCGTCCAGCCGGCGACGCAGGCCATGACCCAGAAGATCGGGGTGAGCGAGCGGCGCAGATTGTCGACCATCTTCCAGCGCGACAGCGCCGGCACGCCGGAACGCGGATCGAAGATATAGCCGAGCAGCTGCCAGTCGCCGCGCGCCCAGCGGTGATGGCGTGAGGCGTCGACCGAGTAGCGGGTCGGATAATCCTCGACCAGCTCGACGTCGGTGACCAAAGCGGCGCGCGCGAGCGCGCCTTCGAGCAGGTCGTGGCTGAGGATGGTGTTCTCGTCGATGCGGTTCTTCAGCGCCGCCTCGAAGGCGTCGACATGGTAGAGGCCCTTGCCGGTGAACGACCCGTCGCCGAAGACGTCCTGGTAGACGTCGGAGACGGCAAACACATAGGGGTCGAGACCGCGATTGGCCGAGAAGACGCGCTGGAAGAAGGAGGCGTCGTCGCCACTGGTGAGCGAGGCCGTGATGCGCGGCTGCAGGATGGTGTAGCCGGCGCTGACGACGCGCTTGACCGGATCGAAATGCGGACGGTTGAGCGGATGCGCGAGCTTGCCGACAAGGCTCGAAACCGCGTCGCGCGTGGTGCGCGTGTCGGCGTCGAGCGTCATCACATAGACGACCTTTTCCGGCAGCGGCACGTCGAGCGGCAGGAAGGTGGTGTCGCTGTCGCCGCGCAGGAGAAGGTTCAGCTCGTGCAGCTTGCCGCGCTTGCGCTCCCAGCCCATCCAGCAGCCCTGCGCCTGATTGTAGAGCCGGCGCCGGTGCAGGAGATAGAAGCGCGGCGAGCCTTCCGACGGATAGCGGGCATTGAGCCTGGCGATCTCGTCGCGGGCATATTGCAGGATCTCGATATCGGCGGCGTCGATCTCGGTCTTGGAATCCGGCCAGTCGGACAGCAGGGCGAAATGGATCTCTTCGGCCGTGTTGGCGAGGTGGTGCACCTCGATGTTGCGGATGTTTTCCTCGACATCGTCGCGCGAGCCGATCAGCGAAGGCACCACGACCAGCGTGCGCGCCTCGGCCGGGATGCCGTGCTTGTTGTAATCGTAACCGACGAGGCGGGTGGGTTTGAGGAACAGCGCCACGACGGTGTTGAAGAAGGCCAGCGCGCCTTCGCTGGCCGGCACGGCGAACAGCGCCAGCATCAGCGTGATCGATTCCACCGACAGGCCGAGATTGGCCAGCGCCCTCCCCGACAGCACCAGCAGCAGCGCCGTCAGCAGGAAGACCGGCACCACGATGCCCAACCAGCCGGCGCTGGCAAAGGCCCGCTTGAAGGTCACATAGAAAGGCGGCCGGTAGCCGATCGCCCTTTCCAGTTCCTGCCGGCGCGGGCCGACCAGGAAGAAGCCGACATCGGTGTGCACGTCCGGGTCCGCCGTCTCCGGCACGCCGGACGCATCGGTGACGCCGGGCGTGTGACCGGCAAGCTCGATCGCCTTTTCGGCGACGCGGTATTCGGAGAGCTCCGAGCGGCGCGACAGCTGCTCGATCGCGGTGCGGTACTGGTCGCGCGAGAAGAAATCGAGGTTGGCGAAATCGGTCTTTTCACGCAGCAGCGTGTCGATTCGGCTGACGCCTTCGAACCAGACCGTCCAGTCGACGTCGTTGATGAGGCGCAGGCCGCGGATGATGTTGCCGGTGGTGACGTTGCCGCTGGACAGCGTCTGATGCTCGGAGATGATAATCTCCTCGGCATCGGAGCCGGTCTTTTCCAGCTCTCCCTCCAGCCATTCCAGCGCGCGGCCGGCATTCTGCGACCCGTCGCGCAGGCGGTAGAGCAACTGGGTGGCGAAAGTGGTGTCCTGCGCATGCGCGCTGTAGTGCGACAGGATCCTGGTGCGGTCGGCATTGTCGTCGGTCGCGAGAACCCGGTCGGCAACCTCGTTGGCGATGTGTCGCATCTGCCTGGTGCGATCGACGCGCACCGCAATGCGGCGCAGGTTCTCGATCAGCACGAAGCGCAGCAGGGAGGGGAGCGCCCAGAGCTCGCCGATCTTCATCGGCTCGACCGACTGGAAGCCCTCGACAATGGCCTTGAACATGTTGGCCGAGACCGAGCTGTCGGAATGCTCGACATAGCTCCAGGCGACGACGAAGGCGCGCGGCAGCACCGTGCCGTCGCCGAGCGTGAGCGTCGGCAGCTGCCGGTAGAAGCGGCGCGGCAGGTCGCGCTTGACCTGGAAGATCGTCTCCTCGACCAGGTAGTTGTTGTCGAGCAGCCATTGCGCGGCCGGCGTGATGGTCTCGCCCTTGGCCTGGGCGGCATTGGTCGAGCGGTAGACTTCGAGAATCTTCTTGGCGCTGTCGCGGATGCGGGCCTGGAACTCGAACGGGGCGAGGCCGAACAGTTCCTTGACCTCGCCCTTGGCTAAAGCGACGCCCAAGGCGCGCAGCCGGTCCTCAGGCAGGAAATTGGAGCGTATCGGCGCTTCCGTCACCGTCGGGAAGCCGGCGCTTGTCTGTTCGATCTTGTTGGGATTGGTCTGAATGTTCATTGAAAATTCCGTAAGCGGGGGCGCAATGCGGCGTCACCGCCACGGCAATGGCCCTAAAACCGGTTCAATTGCAATTGGTTGCATGACTGATCGGCCGAAAGTTTGTTCTGCGCACCACAACAGGGGCGTGCCCTTTCGACAGCTTGCGGGCGAACGCCCCTCGCTCTTCGCCCCCGGTTGGATCAGGGCAAGGAATCAGGCTTTTTCGTGATACTTGCAAGGGGCCGGGCGATAATTCGCCCGCGCCGCGATCATGTTTGGCAACAGCCGTTAATGGTTGGCGGCAAGGCGATCGAGCGCGATCACGAAAAGCAGCCCCTGCCCCAGGGACTGGAGCCGCAATTCCGGGCTGCCGCGATCGAGGATCAGAGTATCGAGCGGTCCGAGGCTAGGCCTGTCGTCCGTGAGAAGCGTGAAACCTGCGTTGACTGCCAGAACCAGCGTCGTCTCGGCACGCGGCATAATGCGAATCTCGCCGGAGAGCGGCCGGCGCTCCACGCCATGGGTCATCCGGCCGCGCCGGATCATGACGTTGAGATCGGTGATCGGACCGCCGATCAGCGCCGCGCTGGTCGGCACGTCGCCTGCAAAGGTGAGCGGCACTGACGCTGTGGTCAGCCGCGCCGGCGGCTGACCGGCAATGTCGAGGACAATCCCCTCGCCTTCCAGCACCGACAGCGTCCGGTCGATGCCGGCAAAGCTGGAGAACGGTCCGCTGGTTTCGACGCGCGCCATGGAGATGCGCCAGTCGAAATCGTCGAGCCCGGCGCCATCGGGCGAAACGGCGATCTCGGTGGTCGTGCCGCCGCCATTCTTCCACGGCATGACGCGGTAGCCGGCGGCACGAAGGATGCGCATCGGCTCAGAGCCGGACGATTTCAAGTCGATTCGACCTGAAATCATCCGGCTCTGTCTTCTTGGTACGGAGCATGATGTTGTCCGAAAACCGTTTCACACTTTTCGGCATCATGCTCTAGCCCAGGATGCCCGGCAGGTTGAGCTGATGCTCCTTGGCGCACTGGATGGCGATGTCGTAGCCGGCATCGGCATGGCGCATGACGCCGGTCGCCGGGTCGTTCCACAGCACACGCTCCAAGCGCTTGGCCGCCTCGGCCGTGCCGTCGGCGACGATCACCATGCCCGAATGCTGCGAGAAGCCCATGCCGACGCCGCCGCCATGATGCAGCGACACCCAGGTGGCGCCGGACGCGGTGTTGAGCAGCGCGTTGAGGAGCGGCCAGTCGGAAACGGCGTCGGAGCCGTCCTTCATCGCTTCGGTCTCGCGATTCGGCGAGGCGACCGAGCCGGAATCGAGGTGGTCGCGACCGATGACCACCGGCGCCTTGAGCTCGCCCTTGGCCACCATTTCGTTGAAGGCGAGGCCGAGGCGGTGGCGGTCGCCGAGGCCAACCCAGCAGATGCGCGCCGGCAGGCCCTGGAACGAGATGCGCTCGCGCGCCATGTCCAGCCAGTTGTGCAGATGCGTGTTGCCGGGGGTGAGCTCACGGACCTTGGCGTCGGTCTTGTAAATGTCCTCCGGATCGCCCGACAGCGCTGCCCAGCGGAACGGACCGATACCGCGGCAGAACAGCGGCCGGATGTAGGCCGGCACGAAGCCCGGGAAAGCGAAGGCGTTCTCGAAACCTTCGTCCTTGGCGACCTGGCGGATGTTGTTGCCGTAGTCGAGCGTCGGCACGCCGGCGTTCCAGAACGCCACCATCGCTTCGACATGCTCACGCATCGACGCGCGCGCCGCCTTCTCGACAGCCTTCGGGTCGCTAACGCGCTTCTCACGCCACTCGGCCATGGTCCAGCCCTTGGGCAAGTAGCCGTTGATCGGGTCATGCGCCGAGGTCTGGTCGGTGAGGATATCGGGGCGGATGCCGCGCCTGAACATTTCCGGCACGATCTCGGCCGCGTTGCCGAGCAGGCCTACAGACTTCGCCTCGCCGGCCTTGGTCCAGCGATCGATCATTTCCATCGCTTCGTCGAGCGTCTCGGCCTTCTCGTCGAGATAGCGGGTGCGCAGGCGGAAATCGATCGAATCCGGATTGCATTCGATGGCAAGGCAGGAAGCGCCGGCCATGACGGCGGCCAGAGGCTGAGCGCCGCCCATGCCGCCGAGACCGCCGGTCAGGATCCACTTGCCCTTGAGGTCGCCGTTGTAATGCTGGCGGCCGGCCTCGACGAAGGTCTCGTAGGTGCCCTGCACGATGCCCTGCGTGCCGATATAGATCCAGGAGCCGGCCGTCATCTGGCCGTACATCATCAGGCCCTTCCTATCGAGCTCGTTGAACTTCTCCCAGGTCGCCCAGTGCGGCACGATGTTGGAATTGGCGATGAGCACGCGCGGGGCATTGGCGTGGGTCTTGAAAACGCCGACCGGCTTGCCGGACTGCACCAGCAGCGTCTCGTCCTCGCCCAGCGTCTTCAGCGAAGCGACGATACGGTCGAAGTCGTTCCAGGTGCGCGCCGCCCTGCCGATGCCGCCATAGACGACCAGTTCGTTGGGGTTCTCGGCGACCTCGGGGTCGAGATTGTTCATCAGCATGCGCAGCGGCGCCTCGGTCGTCCAATAGCGGGCGTTGAGCTTGTCGCCGCGGGGTGCACGCACTTCGCGGATGTTGTGGCGCGGATCGTTCATCATTGTCCCTTTCGAGTAAGGCGGCGCGTCAGCGCCCGGCCCATTCAATGGCGGTTTCGAGGATGGTTTTCAGCGTGGCGCGGATCGGCGCGGCGTAGGTCGCGTCGTAAGGCACCGGCCAGTTCTCAGGCGAGCCCTTCGCGGCCGGCTCGCGCATGTAGCCGCGGTTGGAGAGCTCCATCTGCAGCGCATGCACGCCGTTTTGCGGCTGGCCGAAGCTTCTGGTGATCCAGCCGCCCTTGAAGCGGCCGTTGACCACCCAGCTCTCGCCGGTCGCGGCGAGAATCTCGGCAATCTTTTGCTGCAGCGACGGATCAGTGCTCCTGCCGTCATTGGTACCGAGGTTGAAGACCGGCAGCGTGCCTTCGAAAAGGCGCGGCAGGACCGAGCGGATCGAATGGCAGTCGTAGAGCACGATGTTCTCATGCATGCCGCGCAGCCGGTCGATCTCGGCCCGCAAGGCGGCATGATACGGCACGAAATAGGTCTCGCGGCGCTGGTCGATCTCGGACGGGGTTGGTTCGTCGCCCATATTATAGAGCGGATCGCCGTCGAACGTGTCCGTCGGGCAGAGCGTCGTCGTCGCCTGGCCCGGATAGAGTGAAACGCCGGACGGATCGCGGTTGACGTCGATGACCGTGCGCGAGATGGCGGTGTGCACGACGGTCGCGCCGAGATCCGCGGCGAAATCATAGAGCTTGTCGATCCACCAGTCGCAGTCGCGCCGGCCAAGCCACACCGAGACCAGGCGGCTGTCGAGACCCGCAAGGTCGACGCCCGTGTGCGGGATCGAGACCAGCAGCGGCGCGGTGCCCTGGGTGACGGTGAGCCAGGATGGCATTGCCATCACGCCGCTCCCGCGATCGAAGGCAGCGTCACGGCGCTCGCGGCATTCACCGCGGCGCCGCTGCGCACAAGGGCGATCGCCTTTTCCATGTCGGGATGGAAATGGCGGTCATTGTCGAGATACGGCACCTCGGCGCGGACCAGCTTGCGCACCGCTTCCAGCGCCTCGCTCGAAGCCAGCGGCGCGTGGAAATCGCAGCCCTGCGCGGCCGCCAAGAGTTCGATGCCGATGACGGCGGTCGCATTCTCGATCATGCCGAGCAGCCGGCGCGCGCCGTGCGCGGCCATCGAGACATGGTCTTCCTGGTTGGCCGAGGTCGGAATGGAATCGACGCTTGCCGGATAGGCCTTCTGCTTGTTCTCCGAAACCAGCGCAGCCGCCGTCACCTGCGGGATCATGAAGCCGGAATTCAGGCCGGGCTTCGGCGTCAGGAAGGCCGGCATGCCGGAGAGCGCCGGATCGACCAGCATGGCGATGCGACGCTCCGAGAGCGAGCCAATCTCGCAGACGGCGAGCGCGATCATGTCGGCGGCGAAGGCCACCGGCTCGGCGTGGAAATTGCCGCCGGAGAGCGCAGTGTCGTCCTCGGCGAAGATCAGCGGATTGTCGGTAACGCCATTGGCTTCGGTCTCGAGCGTGTCGGCGGCCTTGCGCAGCACGTCGAGCGCGGCGCCCATCACCTGCGGCTGGCAGCGCAGGCAATACGGATCCTGCACGCGCTCGTCGCCGACGCGGTGCGATTCACGGATGGCGCTACCGGCCATCAAATTGCGCAGTGCATCGGCCGTCTCGATCTGACCGCGATGCTTCCGCAAAAGATGGATGCGCGGGTCGAAAGGCGCGTCGGAGCCTTTGGCGGCGTCGGTCGACAGCGCACCGGCGACCAGTGCCGACTGGTAGAGCGTCTCGGCCTCGAACAGGCCGGCCAGCGCGAAAGCCGTCGAGAACTGCGTGCCGTTGAGCAGCGCCAGGCCTTCCTTGGCGCCGAGCGTCACCGGCTCCAGCCCATGCGAGACAAAGGCTACCTTGGCCGGGAAGCGGCCATGCGGGGTAAAACATTCGCCGACGCCGATCATGACGGCCGTCATATGCGAGAGTGGCGCGAGGTCGCCGGAGGCGCCGACCGAGCCTTGCGCCGGCACAACCGGAATGACGTCGTTGGCGAGCATTCCTTGAAGCAGGTCGATGGTCTCGGCGCGCACGCCGGAAGCGCCCTGGGCAAGGCTGGCGAGCTTCAACGCCATCATCAGCCGCACCACCGCGACCGGCATCGGCTCGCCGACGCCGGCGGCATGCGACAGCACGATGTTGCGCTGCAGCGTTTCGAGGTCGCTTTCTGGAATGCGGACACTCGCGAGCTTACCGAAGCCGGTGTTGATGCCATAAACCGGCTCGCCTTTGGCGAGGATGCGGGCAACCGCTTCGGCGCTGGCCTTGATCTTCGGCCGGCAGGCCGCGTCGAGCTTCGGCACGGCGCCGCGATAGATGGCGCGCCAGTCGGCGAGCGTCGCGCTGCCGGGCGTCAGGGTCAGTTCGGTCATTGTCCTCTCCAGATGCGGGCATGGAGCGGGTTGAAGCCCATGCGGTAGACGAGTTCGGCCGGGCGCGCGATGTCCCAGATCGCAAGGTCGGCCGATTTACCGGCTTCCAAAGTACCGGTCTTGTCGAGGAGCCCCAGCGCACGCGCGGCTTCGCGGGTGACGCCGGCGAGGCATTCGTCGACGGTCATGCCGAAGAGCGTCGCGGCCATGTTCATGGTGAGCAGCAGCGAGGTGAGCGGCGAGGTGCCGGGATTGCTGTCGGTGGCGACCGCCATTTTCACGCCGTGCCGGCGGAACAGATCGACCGGCGGCTTCTTCGTCTCGCGGATGAAGTAGTAAGCGCCGGGCAGGATTGTCGCCACGGTGCCGGCCTTGGCCATCGCCGCTGCGCCCTCCTCGTCCGTATATTCAAGATGGTCGGCCGACAGCGCGCCATAGCGGGCGGCAAGGGCTGCGCCATGCAGATTGGAAAGCTGGTCGGCGTGGAGTTTCACCGGCAGGCCGAGCGCCTTGGCCTTGTCGAAGACGCGCGCCATCTGCTCCGGCGAAAAGGCAATGCCCTCGCAAAAACCGTCGACGGCGTCGGCGAGCTTTTCGGCGGCGACCTGCGGCAGGATGGTATCGGCGACGAGATCGATAAAGGCGTCCTTGTCGCCCTTGGCTTCCGGCGGCAGCGCATGCGCCGCAAGGCAAGTCGTACGAACCGTGACGGGGCGCTCGTCAGTCAGGCGGCGGGCGGCGCGAAGCGATTTTTTCTCGTTGTCGGCATCGAGGCCGTAGCCGGACTTCACCTCGACGGTGGTGACACCTTCGGCGAGCAGCGCGTCGAGGCGCGGCAGCGTCTCAGCTACAAGCTCGTCCTCGCTGGCGGCGCGCAGCGACTTGACCGAGGAGACGATGCCACCGCCAGCGCGCGCCACTTCTTCATAAGTGGCGCCCGCCAGACGCATCTCGAACTCGTTGGCGCGGTTTCCCGCATAGACGAGATGGGTGTGGCAATCGATCAGGCCGGGCGTGATCCAGCGGCCCTGGCAATCGACGATTTCGGCGCCCTGCCCAGCCGCGGTCGGCATATCTGCCTCGGGACCGGCATAAACAATGAGCCCGTCGCGCGCGACGACCGCGCCCTTCTCGACGGCGCCGAGACCGGCCGCGCCATCGGCCATGGTCGCCAGGCGCGCATTGCGCCAGACCCGATGGCCGCTCTTCCCGTTTGCTCCACCCATCATCTTTTCCGTTTGCTTGGATGGCGATTATGTATATACATATTGAAACGCGACGCAAGTGGTAATGTCGCTGGGACATTCAGATTCGGAGAGGAACGTGACGGCGATCTTTGCGGAACAGGCGCTGCTGCCCGGCGGTTGGCAAGGCAATGTGAGGATCGCTTTCGATGGCGGCCGCATCTCCGAGGTTGAGGCCGGCGCTTCCGCGCGGGCGGGCGACGAGCGCCATGCCATCGTCGTGCCCGGCATGCCCAACCTGCACAGCCACGCCTTCCAGCGCGGCATGGCGGGCCTTGCCGAATTGCGCGGCCCTTCTGCCGACAGTTTCTGGAGCTGGCGCGAGGTGATGTACCGCTTCGCTTTGTCGATGACCCCGGACCAGGTAGAGGCGGTGGCGGCGCAGCTTTATGTCGAGATGCTGGAGGCCGGTTTTTCGCGGGTTGGCGAGTTTCACTACCTCCACCATGATCGCGACGGAAAGCCTTACGCCAACATCGCGGAGATGGCGGAACGGATTGCCGCCGCGGCCGCCGACACCGGCATCGGCCTAACGCTGCTGCCTGTCTTTTACGCCCATTCCGCCTTCGGCGGCGCGGCGCCCAACGAAGGTCAGCGGCGATTCATCAATGATGTCGAACGCTTCGGACGTCTGCTTGAGAAAGCCCGCGAGGCTGTTCGTCCGCTTGAGCAGGCCGTTGTCGGTGTCGCGCCGCACAGTCTGCGCGCCGCAACGCCGGACGAGATCAACGCCGTTGCCGCTATGGCGCCGAACGGCCCGATCCACATCCATGTCGCCGAGCAGGTGAAGGAGGTCGAGGACTGCATCGCCTGGTCGGGTAAGCGTCCGGTCGAGTTCCTGCTCGCCAACGCCAAGGTGGACGATCGCTGGTGCCTGATCCACGCCACGCATATGACCGAAGCCGAGACAATTGCCATGGCCAAGGCCGGCGCCATCGCTGGGCTCTGCCCGATCACCGAGGCCAATCTCGGTGACGGCACTTTCGCCGCCCCGCTGTTTATCGAGCATGGCGGCCGTTTCGGCGTCGGCTCCGATTCCAACGTGCTGATAGGCCTGCCGGACGAGCTCAGGCAGCTCGAATATTCGCAGCGCCTCGCCCACCGCGCCCGCAACGTGCTGGCCCGTCCCGGCGGTTCCAACGGGCGTGCCCTGTTCGATGCTTCGCTCGGCGGCGGCAGCCAGGCGCTCGGCGGTGGCCCGTCGCGGATTGCCGCCGGCGGCCCTGCCGATCTCGTCTCCCTCGACCAGAACCAACCATCGCTGGCCGGCAAGACGGGCGATGCGATCCTCGACGCCTGGATCTTTGCCAATGGCAGCAAGGTTGATTGCGTCTGGGTCCATGGCAAAAAACAGGTCAGCGGCGGCAGGCATGCGAAGCGCGAGGCGGTCGCCGCGCGGTTCCGCAAAGTCATGACCGCCCTGTCGCAGGGCTGAACCGTTCAATGAGCTTGGTCGAGACAGATGATATCGAGGGCGGCGAGAGCCTCTCGCTGCACCAGCGCATCCTGTCCGACATCCGCGAGAAGATCCTGTCAGGCGCCTGGGCGCCCGGACATCGCATTCCCTTCGAGCACGAGTTGACGGCTCAATACAATTGCTCGCGCATGACGGTGAACAAGGCGCTGTCGCAGCTTGCCAAGGCCGGGCTGATCGAACGGCGCCGCCGTTCCGGCAGTTTCGTGCGCCAGCCGCAGTCGCAGGCGGCGGTGCTCGAACTGCACGACATCAGGATCGAAGTCGAAGCGCTCGGCCTGCCCTATCGCTATGAGCGGCTAGGGCGCGTCAAGCGGCGCAGCAGCGCCGAGGACCGCGCGCTGCTCGGGCTTTCCGCGCCGGGTCAGGTGCTTGCGCTGGAGAGCCTGCATTTTGCCGGCGAACGGCCGTTCGCGCTGGAGAAACGGCTGATCAATCTTTCAGCGGTGGCCGAGGCCGGTGAGGAGGAATTTCTCGACATCGCGCCCGGCCCCTGGCTTATCGGCCGCGTGCCGTGGAGCGAAGCCGAGCACCGCATTCGCGCCATGGCCGCTGACGACGCGATCGCCGATGCGCTCGACATCGAGGCGAGCGCGCCCTGCCTGGTGGTCGAGCGCCGCACCTGGAGCGCCGAGCACCCGGTGACGCATGTGCGGTTTATCTATCCGGCCGAGAGCCACACGCTGGTGGCAAGGTTTACCCCGTCGCAGGGGTGACTCCCCCTCACCAGCCTCCGCTTCGCTCGGCTGACCTCTCCCCAAGGGGAGAGGAGTCGGTCAGCGCCGGCGCAAATCTCTTCTCCCCACCGGGGAGAAGGTGGCCGCGAAGCGGCAGGATGAGGGGGAGTGACGGCTCAGATGGCCGCCGTCACGATGATCTCGACCAGATAGTCCGGCGTGGCCAGCTTGGCTTCGCCGGTGGCGCGGGCCGGGGTGTGGCCCTGCGGCACCCATTTGTCCCATTCCGAGTTCATCTCGGCGAAGGTGCCCATGTCGGCCAACCAGATGATCGCCTGCACGATCTTGGTCTTGTCGGTGCCGGCCTTGGCCAGCAATTCGTCGATGGTCTTCAGGATGTCGCGCGTCTGGGACGCGACGTTACCGCCGGGCTGGCCAACCTGGCCGGCCAGATAGACGGTGTTGCCGTGAATGACGATCTGGCTCATGCGCGGGCCGACATCGATGCGACGAATGCTCATTTGCAAGGTTCCTTCCTTTTCAGAGTCGCGCCTGTTTAGAGTCCATGCCGGCTTCGGGCAAGGCCGGCGGAGGCGAAACCAATTGAGCCAATTGTCCGGTGCCTGCCCTTCCGCCTACACGGCGAGTTGACCGGTCACGACACAATTCCGCCCGGGCGGCGTGTTGACTAATGTAATAACATCACATATCGACAACACACTCGATTTCGCGGACCGACGCCTGATGACCAATGCCTGCCTGACCTTCCGCGACCTGACGCTCGGCTATGGCAGCCATCCGGCGATCCATCATCTCAACGGCATTGTCCGCAAAGGCTCACTGACCGCGGTGGTCGGCGCCAACGGTTCGGGCAAGTCGACGCTGATGAAGGGCATCGTCGGCGTGCTTAAGCCGATGGAAGGCGCGGTGGTCCGTATGCCGGGCGTCCGCACAGCCTATCTGCCGCAGCAGTCGGAACTCGACCGCTCCTTTCCCGCGCGCGTTGTCGACCTGGTATCGCTCGGGCTGTGGCCGAAGCGCGGCATGCTCGGGCGCTACACTAAAGAAGACCGCGAATCCGTCAGCAAGGCGCTGATGGCGGTTGGTCTCGGCGGCTTCGAGAAGCGTCCGATCGATACGCTGTCCGGCGGCCAGTTGCAGCGCACGCTGTTTGCGCGCGTGCTGCTGCAGGATGCCGACCTCATCCTGCTCGACGAGCCCTTCAATGCGGTCGACGCCAAGACCGTCGGCGACCTCATCCAGTTGATAAAGCGGTGGCATGGCGAAGAGCGCACGATCATGGTCGTCGTGCACGACCTCGATCTGGTGCGGCAGAATTTCCCCGAGACGCTGCTGCTCGCTCGCCAGCCGGTCGCTTGGGGCGAGACCCGGGAGACGCTGCGGCCCGAAAATCTGCTCAAGGCAAGGCGCTTCCATGAGGCGTGGGAGGAGAACGCGCCGTGGTGCGAGCCGAGTGAGCATGATCATACTCATGACCATGATCACGACCATCACGATCATGGGCATGACCACCGGCACGGCTCCGGACCGAGGGCGGCGTGATGGAATTCCTCTACGGCCTGCTCGTCGCGCCCTTTGCCGATTTCGCCTTCATGCAGCGGGCTTTGTTCGGCTCGCTGATGCTGTCGCTCGGCGCCTGCCCGATCGGCGTCTTCCTGATGCTCAGGCGCATGAGCCTGTCGGGCGACGCCATGGCGCATGCCATCCTGCCGGGGGCCGCCGCCGGCTTCCTGCTCTATGGGCTCGAGATCCTGCCGATGACGGTCGGCGGGCTGATCGCCGGCATCATCGTCGCGCTTGGTGCGGGCGCCGTCTCGCGCTTCACCATCCAGCGCGAAGACGCCTCGATGGCGGCCTTCTATCTGATCTCGCTGGCCGTCGGCGTGCTGATGGTGTCGATCCGCGGCTCCAGCGTCGACCTCATGCATGTGCTGTTCGGTACGGTGCTCGCGCTCAACAATGAGGCGCTGATCCTGATCGGCGGCATCGTGGCGGTGACGCTTGCCTGCCTCGCCATCTTCTGGCGCGCGCTGGTCGCCGAATGCCTCGATCCGCTGTTCCTGCGCTCGGTGAGCCGCATGGGCAGCCCGGTACATTTCATCTTCCTGGGCCTCGTCGTGCTCAACCTCGTCGGCGGCTTCCAGGCCCTGGGCACGCTGCTCTCGGTCGGGCTGATGATGCTGCCTGCCGCCGCCGCTCGCTTCTGGACTGTGCGCGTGGAACCGATGTGCGTGCTCGCCGTGCTGATCGGCTTTGCCTCGTGCATTGCAGGACTGCTTTTGTCCTACCACGCCTCGCTGCCATCCGGCCCGGCGATCATCCTTTCGGCCGGCGTCGTCTATTTCTGCTCGATCCTGTTCGGCACGCGCGGCGTGCTGCGCGCGCGCATCGTTCATCACCGGCACCGCACCGCCTGACCCCATCCCAAGCAAGGAGACTGTCCCAGATGCTGAAATCCTTCCGCGCCGCCCTGGCAATGAGCGTTATAACATTAACTTTCGCAACCTCTTCCGCCTTCGCGGCGCCGCTCAAGGTCGTGGCGAGCTTCACCATCATTGCCGATTTCGCCAAGAATGTCGGCGGCGACCGGGTCAACATCACCACCATCGTCGGGCCGGACGGCGACACGCATGTCTATGAGCCGAGCCCAGCCGACGCGGTGGCGATGGCCAAAGCCGATGTGGTGCTGGTCAACGGCCTGCATTTCGAAGGCTTCCTGCAGCGCCTGGTCGACGCCAGCGCCACCAAGGCCGCGATCGTGACGCTGACCAAGGGCGTCACGCCGATCGACTTCAAGCCGGAATTCGCCGAGGCCGACGCGGCCGAAGGCGCCGATACCGGCGGCGGCAAGACGGCCACCGACCCGCACGCCTTCCAGTCGATCGCCAACGCCAAGATCTATGTGAAGAACATCGCCGATGCCTTCTGCGCGGCCGACAGCCAAGGCTGCGACAACTACAAGGCCAACGCCGCCGCCTACACCACCAAGCTCGATGCACTCGAAGGCGAAGTGAAGGCGGCGATCCAGTCGATCCCGCAAGAGAAACGCGTCGTCATCACCTCGCATGACGCCTTCGGCTATTTCGAGCACGAATACGGCCTGACTTTCCTGGCCCCGGAAGGTGTGTCGACGGAATCGGAGCCTTCAGCCTCCGATGTCGCCAAGCTGGTCAGCCAAGTGAAGCAGGACAAGGCTGCGGCCATCTTCATCGAGAACATCACCAACCCGCGCCTCATCGAGCAAATCTCGAGCGAGACCGGCATCAAGGTGGGTGGCACGCTTTATTCGGACGCGCTCTCGCAGCCCGGCGGCCCGGCCTCGACCTATATCGACTTGATGCAAAACAACATCACCAAGATCAAAGGCGCGATCCTCGGCAGTTGAGGAGAGCAGTTCTGAAAGGCGGAGCCCTATCTCCGCCTTTTTCTTGCCGTGGTTTGTTATTTTATAACATAACCAAGCTTACTGAAAGGACCCTGTCGCAAATGCTTAATTTCGACCGCTTGCCCGTCACCGTGCTCTCCGGTTTCCTCGGAGCCGGCAAAACCACGTTGCTCAATCACATATTGACGAACCGCGAAGGCCGGCGCGTCGCCGTCATCGTCAATGACATGAGCGAGATCAATGTCGATGCGGAACTGGTGCGCGATGGCGCAAACCTTTCGCGGACGGACGAAAAGCTGGTTGAGATGTCCAACGGCTGCATCTGCTGCACGCTGCGCGACGACCTGCTGACGGAGGTGCGCGCGCTTGCTGCCCAGGGACGCTTCGACTACCTCCTGATCGAATCCACGGGCATTTCGGAACCGCTGCCGGTCGCGGCGACCTTCGACTTCCGTGACGAGAATGGCCTCAGCCTTTCCGACGTCGCCCGCCTCGACACGATGGTGACGGTGGTGGATGCGCTCAACCTGCTCAAGGATTATTCTTCCACCGATTTCCTACGCCAGCGCGGCCAGTCGCTCGGCGAGGGCGACAACCGCGCCCTGGTCGATCTGCTGGTCGAACAGATCGAGTTCGCCGACGTCGTCGTGCTGAACAAGATCAGCGCGGCAAGCACGCATCAGCGGGACACGGCGCGCCTCATCGTGCGGGCGCTCAATCCCGATGCCGAGATCGTGGAGGCCGATTTCGGCAAGGTGCCTCTCGACAAAGTGCTGGCTACCGGTCGCTTCGATTTCGAGAAAGCACAGCAGAACCCGCTCTGGTTCAAGGAGCTTAACGGATTTCGCGATCACATCCCCGAGACAGAAGAATACGGCATCCGCTCCTTTGTCTACCGGGCGCGGAAACCGTTCGAGCCGGCCAGCTTCCAGGAATTCGTCAACCGTGCCTGGCCGGGTGTCGTGCGCGCCAAGGGCTTCTTCTGGCTGGCCACCCGCCCGGACCATGCGGGCGAACTGAGCCAGGCCGGCGCGCTGGTGCGCACGGAAAAAAGGGGACGCTGGTGGGCTTCCGTGCCCCCTGCCCGGTGGCCCGACCATGCCGAATGGCGCGAAAGCATGCGCTCTTATCTCGATCCCGTCTGGGGCGACCGGCGGCAAGAGCTGGTCTTCATCGGTTGCGAGCCGATGAACGAAGCGCGCATCCGAGCCGAGCTCGATGATTGCCTGGTGGAGACCACGACCTTCCAGCCCGCATTGTGGCGCGGGCTGCCTGACCCATTCCCCCGATGGTCAGCGTAGTTGGATTTCGCGGCGAAAATGTCCTATCTGCGAGGGAGGAATCCTGTCCGCGCGGATTGTCGGCCATCGAAGGGAATGGCAAGACTCCGCGAGAGCCAATCGGCATCCAGCGTTTACGAGGTCATCACCATGGAATACCGCCAGATCAGCGACGACTATTCGGTTTCCGGCCAGATCCAGCCGGAGGACATCGCGGCCATCAAGGATGCCGGCTTCAAGAGCGTGATCTGCAACCGGCCGGATGACGAGCAGCCGGGCCAGCCCTCGGCCGAGAGCGTTCAGGCCGCGGCCGAGACGGCAGGCCTCGCCTTCCGTTACATTCCGGTCATCAGCGGCCAGATCACCATGGACAATGTCGAGGACCAGGCCGCCGCGCTCGACGAGCTCGAAGGTCCGGTGTTCGCTTATTGCCGCTCCGGCGCGCGCTGCACCAACCTTTACGGGCTGATCCAACAGCAGCGCGGCTGACGATTTGCCAAGAAAGTGCGCTGAGATTCTGGTCAGGCCGGCCGCACCTGAATCTCAGCACACTTTAAATCGGCAGCGCGCCGGTTTCCTTCAGCGTCTCCAGCACGATCGCCGTCTTCACGTGCTGCACGGATTCGTGCGGTAGCAGAACGCCGTTGACGAACTCCGACAGGGATTTGAGGTCGGGCGTCACCACCTTCAGGATATAATCCATCTCACCGGTCAGCGCGTGCGCCTCCTGCACCTCGGGCAGCCGTGCCACCAGCTCGCCGAAGCGGCGGGCATTGTCGCGGTTGTGGGTGGCCAAGGTCACCGAGATGACGTTGACCAGCGAAAAGCCGAGACGATCGCGGTCGAGCACGGCGCGATAGCCCTTGATGTAGCCATCGTCCTCCAACCGCTGGCGGCGGCGCGAGCATTGCGAGGGCGAGAGGTTCACGCGCTCCGAAAGGTCGTTGTTGGTGTATCGCGCATCGTCCTGCAGAAGCGCCATTATCTTGCGGTCAAATTGGTCCAGGCGCGCATCATCCATCCTTAATCCTCCAATCATGCACAATTTGCGCACATTATGCCCATTTCAAGCGGTTGAATGCAAGCACCGTGCGGCGGCTCCGCGCTATCATGATGAAGATGGCCAAGCCCGGCCAAAACACCTTCCGGAGGACTGCCATGGGCCCCTTCCCGCACGACGCCCCGCCCGCGAAAATCAGCAGGCAAAATCCCGCCGGCACCGACGGTTTCGAATTCGTCGAGTTCGCGCATCCGGAACCCGCCAAGCTTGCCGAGTTGTTCACCCGCATGGGCTATACGGCGGTGGCCAAACATCGCAGCAAGGACATCACCGTCTGGCGCCAGGGCGACATCAACTATGTCGTCAATGCCGAACCGGGTTCGCATGCGATGAAGTTCGTCGAAAAGCATGGCCCTTGCGCCGCCTCGATGGCCTGGCGCGTGGTCGATGCCAAGCACGCTTTCGACCATGCCGTGTCGAAAGGCGCCACGCCCTATGAAGGCACCGACAAGGCGCTCGACGTGCCGGCCATCGTCGGCATCGGCGGCTCGCTCCTCTATTTCATCGAGGCCTATGGCGACAAGGGCTCGGCCTATGACGCCGAGTTCGAGTGGCTGGGCGAACGCGACCCCAAGCCCGAAGGCGTCGGCTTCTACTATCTCGACCACCTCACCCACAATGTCTATCGCGGCAACATGGACAAGTGGTGGGATTTCTATCGCGACCTGTTCGGCTTCAAGCAGATCCATTTCTTCGACATCGACGGCAAGATCACCGGCCTGGTGAGCCGCGCCATCACCTCGCCCTGCGGCAAGATCCGCATTCCGCTGAACGAGTCCAAGGACGAGACCAGCCAGATCGCCGAGTATCTCAAGAAGTATAATGGCGAGGGCATCCAGCACATCGCGGTCGGCACGGACGCGATTTACGAGGCGACCGACAAGCTCGCCGCCAACGGGCTGAAGTTTATGCCAGGCCCGCCGGACACCTATTACGAGATGTCGCATGAGCGCGTGCACGGCCATGACGAGCCGATCGAGCGCATGAAGAAGCACGGCATCCTGATCGACGGCGAAGGCGTTGTCGACGGCGGAATGACCAAGATCCTGCTGCAGATCTTCTCGAAGACGGTCATCGGCCCGATCTTCTTCGAGTTCATCCAGCGCAAGGGCGACGAAGGTTTTGGCGAAGGCAATTTCCGCGCCCTGTTCGAGTCGATCGAGCAGGACCAGATCAAGCGCGGCGTGATCAAGCTGGACGGCAAGGCGGCTTAGAGCCGAAAACCAAACCGCCGGCTAAAGGCCGGCGGCTTTCCGCAGAATGTCGTTTATCCGGCTCTGCCAGCCGGGTCCGCCGGCGCGGAAGCGGGCAACCACATCGCTATCGAGGCGCAGCGTCACCTGTTTCTTCGGATTGTCGAGCGCCGGCCGGCCGCGCGAACGGCGAATGCTTTCGGCAAGATCCGGAAACACCGCGGTGAAGGGACGAGCGTTTCGAAAATCCTCCTCGGTCCATTCGGGATTGTCCGAAACGGCGTCCCAATCTTCCTGGGTAAAGCCTTTGCCTGGCTTGAATTCCTTGTCAGGCTTCGTGATGTGCAGCTTAGTTTTCGCCATCGAACAATCTCCTTTCCGTCTGGTTGGCCGGCCGAATCGAAACAATCGAGATGCCTTCGGAGCCAAGCCGGGCAAAGACCACTGCAACAACGCCGCCGACTATCCGGCCAATCGCCATGAAACGACCGGCTTTGGCTGCCCGGATCGTCGACGCAAGGAAAAACTCCTCGTTCAACGCAGCGAAATCCAAGCCGTGTTTGTCGATGTTGGCCAACCGTTTCGGTTCATCCCAAACGATCCTCATCTGAATTTATGTACCTACAATAATTAAGTCAACAATTTTTGTAACTACGATAATTCTCGAAGCGCTCTCGCTCGTTCACAACCCCAGCCGCTCGACCTCGTCCTTCCTCAGCTTGATGTCGTAGTCGAGCAGAAACTCATCCAATTGCGGCGGCGCGACAGAGGTGCCGGAGAGCATCGCATGTACCTGGCCGCGATGGTGGATGTCGTGCAGGAAGACATGTGCAAGAATGTCGCCGATGCGTTCGGGGATCTTGCCCTCCTCGCGGCGGTCGGTGATGACGCGCCGGTCGAGATCGGCTTCCGACAGGCCGTCGCAGAAGACGACAAGCCTGCGGTCGAAATCGGCCTGCGCCTCGGCAAGGCTTGCCGCATCGTCGAACGGCACGAAGTCGTCATAGGCGGTGGCGCCGAGACCACTATCGGTCAGGAAATCGAAATAGAGAAGGTCGACCGCGAGGATGTGGTTGAGCGTCTCTCTGATCGAGGGAAAGAAGCTCACGCGTTCGGCCTCGAACTCGCCGGGCTGCAGCGCGAGCACGGCACGGTAGAGCCGGTCGTTCGACCACAGATTGTTGCGGGCCATGCGGCGCAGATGCTCGAGCAGGGTCACCGTTTCGGCCTCCTCCCCCAGTCCGCGCCTATTTGACGTATTTCTCGACCTTCTGCTCGATGGCGCCGAAGATCGAATGGCCGGCCTTGTCCTTCATCTCGATGCGCACCGTGTCGCCGAAACGCAGGAATGGCGTCTTCGGCTCGCCGCTTTCGATGGTCTCGATCATGCGCAATTCGGCGATGCAGGAATAGCCGGCCCCACCCGAAGAGACCGGCTTGCCCGGCCCGCCATTCAGCTTGTTGGAAACGGTACCGGAGCCGATGATGGTGCCGGCGGCGAGCGGCCGGGTCTTCGCGGCATGCGCGATCAGCGCCGGGAAGTCGAAGGTCATGTCGACGCCGGCATTGGCGCGGCCGAATGGCTTGCCGTTGAGATCGGCGAGCAGCGGCAGGCTGACCTTGCCGCCATCCCAGGCATCGCCCAGTTCGTCGGGCGTGACAGCGACCGGCGAGAATGCGGAAGACGGTTTCGACTGGAAGAAGCCGAAGCCTTTGGCCAACTCAGGCCCGGTGATGGCGCGCAGCGTCACGTCGTTGACCAGCATGACGAGGCGGATCGCCTCCCTCGCCTCTTCCAGGCTCGCGCCCATCGGCACATCATCGACGATCACGGCGACCTCGGCCTCCATGTCGATGCCGAAGGCTTCGTCAGCCATGCGGATCGGATCGCGCGGAGGAACAAAACTATCCGAGCCGCCCTGGTAGATCAGCGGATCGGTCCAGAAGCTTGCCGGCATCTCGACGCCGCGCGCCTTCCGCACCAGCTCGACATGGTTCACATAGGCTGAGCCGTCCGCCCATTGATAGGCGCGCGGCAGCGGCGAATGCGCGTTGTGCTCATGGAAGCGCTCCGACGGTACCGCGTTGGTCTCGAGCGATTCCGCCAACGTCGCGAGATGCGGGGCAATGCGGCGCCAGTCGTCGAGCGCGGCCTGCAGCGTCGGCACAAGGAAGGAGGCATCAGTGAACCGCGTCAGGTCGCGCGAGACCACGACCAGTTTTCCGTCGCGCGTCCCGTTTTTCAATGTGGCAAGCTTCATGCGGTTTCCTCTCCTCGCGCGGCTTTGGCGCCGCTTAGCTGTACAACAAGGCCGTCGCGGGCAATCGTCAAGTCGCCAGACCAAGTTTTCCTGACGGCGTAGATCCAGTCGACTTCGCCGATCGCCGGGTCGTCGGCGGGAATGAGGTGGTTGAGCACCAGCCGCCGCACGCCGGCATCGCTGGCGATGCGGCCGGCTTCCTCGGCGAGGCTGTGGCTGGCGAAGAGGTGCTCGCGCAGCCGCGCGCCGTTGCCGGTCCGGGCGACCAGCCTTTCCACACCGTCTTCCAGCATGGCCTCATGGACAAGAATGTCGGCCTTTTTGGCAAAGCCGGCCAGCGGCGGAAAGAAGGCCGTGTCGGCGGAGAACACCACGCTTCTGCCGCCATGCTCGAACCGCAGCGCGAAGCATTCGGTGACTGGCGGATGGTCGACGCGCAGCGCCGTCACCGTCAGCCCTCGCTCGTCCAGAACCGATCCTTCGCCGAACTCCGCGACCGAAACCAGCTTGCGAATATCCGGACGACCCTCGTCGACGATGCGGATATCGATGTCGAACTCCACCGCCTCGCAGAACCGCTGCCAATAACGTCCGGTGCCCCGCGGGCCGAAAACGGTCACCGGTGTCGCTAAGCCTGCAGCCCAGGCGGTGTGGATCAGCGGCCCGAGTTCCAGCACATGGTCCGAATGGAGATGCGTGATGAAGATCAGGTCGAGCGCCTTGAGGCTGATGCCGGCATCGACCAGGCCGCGCGTGACGCCTAGCCCGCAATCGACAACAATGGTTCGTCCGCCGAGTTCCAGCAGCGACGAACTCGGCCATGGGCCGCCCGGCCGCAGCGCCGGACCGCCCTTGGAGCCGAGCAGCACGAGTCGGTCCGCTGCTTCGGCGCTCAAGACCAGTCGCCCTCCGGCGTGCCGTTGAAGCGCTTCTTCAGGTCGGCCCAGCAGTCGATGTAGTTCTCCTGCAAGGTGCCGATTTCGGCGGCATAGCGCGTCAGCATCTGCGGGAAGCGCGTCTCGAACATGAAGGCCATGGTGTTGTCGAGCTTGACCGGCTTCAAGTCGGCGCGTGTCGCCTTCTCGAATCCGGAAGCGTCGGGCCCGTGTGCCAGCATCTGGTTGTGCAGGCTGATGCCACCGGGAACAAAGCCTTCTTCCTTGGCGTCGTACTGGCCGTGGATCAGGCCCATGAACTCGCTCATGATGTTGCGGTGGTACCAGGGCGGCCGGAACGTGTTTTCCGCCACCAGCCAGCGCGGCGGGAAGATGACGAAGTCGACATTGGCCGTGCCCTCCTCGCCGCTCGGCGCCGTCAGCACGGTGAAGATCGACGGGTCGGGGTGGTCGAACAGGATGGCGCCGACCGGCGAAAACGTCGCCAGATCATATTTGTAGGGCGCGTAGTTACCGTGCCACGCGACGACGTCGAGCGGCGAATGGCCAAGCTCGGTGACGTGGAAAGAGCCGCACCATTTGACGATCAGCCGGCACGGCGTCTCCTTCTCCTCGAACCAGGCGCAGGGCGTCTTGAAGTCGCGCGGATTGGCCAGGCAATTGGCGCCGATCGGGCCGCGGTCGGGCATGGTGAACTTGGCGCCGTAGTTCTCGCAGACATAGCCGCGCGCCTCCTTGTCGGCGAGCTCGACCTTGAAGACCAGGCCGCGCGGCAGCACGGCGATCTCGCCGGGCCTAAGCTCGATCACCCCCATTTCGGTGACGAAGCGCAGCGCGCCGACCTGCGGCACGACCAGCAACTCACCGTCGGCGTTGAAGAAATGGTCGTCGGTCATCGAGCGATTGGCGACATAGACATGGGCGGCCATGCCGGACTGGCCGACCGCGTCGCCGGCCGTGGTGAAGGTTCGCATGCCGGAGATGAAGTCCGTCGGCTCGATGGGCATGGGCGTCGGGTTCCAGCGGTATTGGCCGAGCGCCAGCTCATGATCGCCAATGTTGGGGCCTGTCTTCCACAGAGGGTAGCTCGCGCCCTTGAAGCGGCCGGTGTGTTTGACGCTCGGGCGGATGCGGTAAAGCCAGGAACGCTCATTGGTGCCCCGCGGCGCGGTGAAGGGCGAGCCGGACAACTGCTCGGCATAGAGGCCGTAGGCCGGCCTCTGCGGCGAGTTGCGGCCCTGCGGCAGCGAGCCAGGCAGCGTCTCGGTCTCGAAATCATTGCCGAAGCCCGGCATATAGGAAAAGCCCATCCGATCCTCCCTGATCCCGACGTCCAGCCTCATAGTGCTGGCCTGTCGGCGATGTTGACCAAACTGGTTTCATTTGTAACCATCGAAAATGTAACTATCAACGGCGCGCTGCATCCCGGAGAGCGCTTCATGGAACCTGAAATCCTCGAACTGGAGAGCTTTCTGCCGTATCGTCTCTACCGACTTGCGGACACCGTCAGCCGCGAGTTCTCCCGCATCTACAAGGAGCGCCACGGCCTGACTCGGCCGGAATGGCGTACGCTGTCGGGCCTCGGCCAGCGCGGCACGATGACGGCGACGGAGCTCGGAGAGCAATCAGCCATGCACAAGACCAAGGTTTCGCGCGCCGTGGCCGAACTGGAGCGTCGGCGCTGGCTGACGCGCACGCCGGACGAGAAAGATCGCCGGGTGGAGCACTTGGCGCTGACCAAGGCGGGGCTCGCCGCCTATCGCGAGATGGTGCCGCTGGCGAAGGCGTTTGAAAGGGAGCTGCTGGCGAGGTTGAGCGTGGAGGAACGCGTGGCGATTGCGAGAGGAGTGGCGGCGCTGGAGAAAGCTTTGGAAGAAAAGAGCTGATAGGCTGGTGCGTGGCCTCCCTCTCTGTCCTGCCGGACATCTCCCCCTCTTGGGGGGAGATTGGCAGCTTTGGCGACGGCGCTCATCTTGCAACGTCTGCGATTGGCGAAGGCCGGGGTGACGGCCAATCCCCCCTTAAGGGGGAAATGTCCGGCAGGACAGTGAGGGGGGCGAAGGAACTCGACGTCTCCGTCGAAGCGCCCCTCACCAATCCATCACCACCTTGCCGGAACTGCCGCTGCGCATCGCATCGAACCCCGCCTGGAAATCATCGATCCCAATCCGGTGGGTGATCAGCCCCGACACATCGAGCGGCCCCTGCACGAGCGCGATCATCTTGTACCAGGTCTCGAACATCTCGCGGCCGTAAATGCCCTTCAGATGCAGCATCTTGAAGATGACCTTGTTCCAGTCGATCTCGAAGCCGGTGGGCGCGATGCCGAGGATGGCGATCTTGCCGCCATTGTTCATGGTGTCGATCATGTCGCGGAAGGCGGGTGCCGCGCCCGACATCTCCAGGCCGACATCGAACCCTTCGCTCATGCCGATCGATGGCATGACATCGCGCAGCTTTTCCTTCGAGGCGTCGACGACGTGCTGGACGCCAAGCTTGCGCGCCAGGTCCAGCCGGACCGGGTTGATGTCGGTGATGACGACCTTCCGCGCGCCGACGCATTGCGCCACCAGCGCGCCCATGATGCCGATCGGTCCGGCGCCGGTGACCAGCACGTCCTCGCCGACCAGATCGAAGGACAAGGCGGTGTGAACGGCGTTGCCCAGCGGATCGAAGATAGCGGCGATCTCGTCCGGCACGTCGTCGGGGATCGGCACGACATTGTGCTGCGGGATCGCCATGTACTCGCCGAAGGCGCCGGGACGGTTGACGCCGACGCCCAGCGTGTTGCGGCAGAGATGCCCTCGCCCGGCGCGGCAGTTGCGGCAATGGCCGCAGACGATATGGCCTTCGCCGGAGACGCGCTGGCCGACCTTGTATTCGGTGACAGCGGCGCCGAAATCGGCGACGGTGCCGACGAATTCGTGGCCCGTCACCATCGGCACCGGCACGGTCTTCTGCGCCCACTGGTCCCAGTTGTAGATGTGGACGTCAGTGCCGCAGATCGCGGTCTTCTTGACCTTGATCAGCACGTCGTTGGGGCCGATCTCCGGTACCGGCACCTCTTCCATCCAGATGCCCGGCTCGGCCTTGGCCTTCACCAGCGCCTTCATCATGTTGGACATTCTTTTCTTCCTTGAATCGCTTGATCCGGGACCGTTTTTCGGCGCCAGCCGTTCACGAAATCACGCCCAGTTCCTTGCCGACCTCGCCAAACGCCTCGACCGCACGGTCGATGTCGGCGCTGGAATGGGCGGCCGACATCTGGGTGCGGATACGCGCCTGGCCCTTCGGCACCACCGGGAAGGAAAAGCCGATGACGTAGATGCCGCGTTTCAGCATGCGCTGCGCCATCTCCTGCGCCAGTGCGGCGTCGCCCAGCATCACCGGAATGATCGGGTGATCGGCGCCGGCAAGCGTAAAGCCGAGCTTACCCATCTTGGACCGGAACCGGTCCGCATTGGCATATAGGCGCTCGCGCAAAGCGTCGCCATGACGGATCAGGTCGAACACCTTGATCGAGGCACCCGCAATTGCCGGCATCAGGGTGTTGGAAAAGAGATAGGGCCGGGAGCGCTGGCGCAGCCAGTCGACGACCTCTCTCTTGCCCGACGTGTAGCCGCCAGAGGCACCGCCCAGCGCCTTGCCGAGCGTGCCGGTGATGATGTCCACCCTGCCCTCGACACCGCAATGCTCGGCCGAGCCGCGGCCATGCCTGCCAACGAAGCCGACCGCGTGGCTGTCGTCGACCATGACCATGGCATCGTATTTCTCGGCCAGGTCGCAGACGCCGCGCAGATTGGCGATGATGCCGTCCATCGAGAACACGCCGTCGGTGGCGATCAGCCGGAAGCGGCAGTCCTTCGCCTCCTTCAACCGTGCCTCGAGATCGGCCATGTCGTTGTTGGCGTAGCGGAAGCGCCTGGCCTTGGAGAGCCTGACGCCATCGATGATCGAGGCGTGGTTCAAGGCGTCGGAGATGATGGCGTCCTCCTCGCCAAGCAGCGTCTCGAACAGCCCGCCATTGGCGTCGAAGCAGGAGGAATAGAGGATGGTGTCGTCCATGCCGAGGAAGGACGAGATCGTCGCCTCGAGTTCCTTGTGCTCTTCCTGGGTGCCGCAGATGAAGCGCACCGAAGCCATGCCGTAGCCGTAGCGGTCGAGCGCCTGCTTTGCCGCGTCGCGGAGGTCCAGGCTGTCGGCGAGACCGAGATAGTTGTTGGCGCAGAAGTTCAGCACCTTTTCGCCGCCGACCTCGATCTCGGCGGACTGCATGGAGGAAATCACCCGCTCGGATTTGTAGAGCCCGGCCGATTTCAGGCCCTGGAGCTCGCTGTCGATGTGGGAAAGGAATGCTTTGCTCATGGGTCCGGCCCTGTTCGGTTCGAGCCGGACTGTCGCGCCACGGCCGCAAAAAATCCATCGCAAAAGCGACCGCTTCGGTGGCGTCGTGAAAGCCGGAAGGCAATCCTTCGCAACGGCGCGGCGGTGATGCACGCAAAATGAGGGTACGCGGGAAAGGACGTGATAACCATTTTGCGAGCTTTGTCGCGTCGCCAAGGTCGCCGCCGGCCGCCCTTGCCGACCTGTTAACCCTTTCAAGGCAAGCGTCTTCCCGTCACGAATCCAAGGCGGGAATCCGTCGACCGGAGGGGTCACTTAAATTATGTCGCAGCAGCCAGTGCAGAGCGTTTCGCGCAAGCTGATCCTGCTCATCAAGACCGGCTACTGGCTGGCGCTGACGATCATTGCCGCCATGGTGGTGGCATCCTTCATTCTTCTGCAGCAGCTCATGGCGCAGCAGCAGCATAACCACGCGCTGCTGGACATTGTCTCGACGCAGAAGGCGCTGTCGCAGCGCATCGTCTTCCTGGCAAGCGCCACGGGAGCGGCCTCGCGCGACAAGCAGCCGGCGCTGGTCACCGCGCTCAAGCAGGCGACGGGCGAATTCGAAACCAGCTACGACCGACTGCTCAAGGAGACCGGCGCCGATCCGCTGTCGCCGGCACGCAACGATCCGAAGTCGATCGAGTATGTGCTGTTCAACAAGCCGTTCCACCTCGATTATTTCTCGGTTGGGCTCGTTGCCAATGGCGACAGGCTTGTGTCGTCCGTCGAGTCGCAGCTCGGCATGCAGAGTGACGGCTACAAGGGTGGCGGTGAACGCGCCGGCCTCGACGCTTCCGTCGCCAATGCGACACTGTCGGGCTACGCCGCGCTCGGCCAGCGCATCAGCGCCTTCGCCGACGAAAAATCCAGCAGCATCCTCGACCTGCACCGCACGCTGTTCTTCGCCACCCTCGGCGTCATCGTGCTGGTGGCGCTGTTCATCTTCCGGCCGATGTCCAACGCTATCCTGCGCAAGACGCGCGAGTTGGTCGACGCGCGCAACTCCATGGCCTTCATCGCCGTGCATGACGGCTTGACCGGTCTGCATAACCGCACCTTCCTGACCGACCATTTCGACACCTTGATCAAGGGGGCGCACCGACGCCGCGAGCGCCTGGCGGTGGTCCAGTTCGATCTCGACCGCTTCAAGCAGATCAATGATACGCTCGGACACGCCGCCGGCGACTATGTGCTGGTGGTGACGGCGCAGCGCATGCGCGATTCCTGCCGGGCGTCGGACCTCTGCGCGCGGCTCGGCGGCGACGAGTTCGTCATGATCCTCAACGGGGCCGGCACCACCGAGGACATCCATGCGCTGGCCAAGCGCATCCTTGGCGAAATCAACGAGCCGATCACGTTCCAGGGCACGACCATCATGCCTGGCGCCAGCGCCGGCATCGCGGTCTATCCGGTCGACGCCGACAACGCGCAGGACCTGCTCGTCCATGCCGACCTCGCCCTCTATTCCGCCAAGAAGCTCGGCGGCGGCAATTTCTCCTTCTTCTCAGAGGAGCTGCGGCGCGAGCTGGACTACCGCAAACAGCTCGAACAGGACATCCGCACGGCAATCGCCGACAAGAGCTTCGATGTCTATTTCCAGCCGCAGGTGTCGCTAACCAGCGGCAAGATCAGCGGCATCGAGGCGCTGGTGCGATGGAAGCACGCCACGCGCGGCATGATCTCGCCCGGCGAGTTCATTCCCGTCGCCGAGAAATGCGGCTTCATGCCGGAGATCGGCCGGATCGTCATCAGCAAGGCGATCAACGAGGCCGCCGAATGGGACCGCGCCGGGATCGATTTCGGGCGCATCGCCGTCAATGTCTCGGGCACCGAACTTCGCGAGCCCGATTTCGACACGTTCCTGTTCGGCACGCTGGAGCGCGCCGGGCTGGCGCCACAGAAGCTTTCGCTGGAGATCGTCGAATCCGTCATCCTCGACGACGAGAAGACCGGGATCGCCTCGAAGCTTCGCCACATCCGCGCCGCCGGCGTGCATCTGGAGCTTGACGATTTCGGCACCGGCTACGCTTCACTGAGCCACGTCAATCCCAACGAGATCGACCGGCTGAAGATCGACCGCCGCTTCGTCCAGAACATCAACGAGAACGGCGACAACACCAAGATCGTGCGCGCCATCACCGAGCTTGCCCGGGGGCTGGGCATCTCGATCGTCGCCGAGGGCGCCGAGACCGAGGCCGAGCTCGACTCGCTGATGGCGATCGGCTGCGACCAGGTGCAAGGCTATTCTATCGCCTTCCCGATGCCGCAGGACAAGGCGCGCGAATGGCTGGCGACGCGCAGCCCGAAGAAGGCGAAGCTGAAGGTGCTGCAGGGCAGCCTGGGCTAACGCTTTCGCCGACAAGCTTGACACAACCGGGCGTTATGGCGGCCTATCGGGATCGCAACCAGGTTTTGCGAATGCCACTTCGTTATATCCTTCCGTTCCTCCTGCTTGTCGCATCGCCCGCCCTGGCCGCCGATCGCACCATTTACCTCACATTCGACGACGGTCCGCTGAACGGCACCAGCAACATCCTCGACGTGCTGCAGGCCGAGCAGGTGCCGGCGACTTTGTTCATGGTCGGCATGCATGCCGAGGCCAACGCCGCCAGCCGGGCGCTGCTGCAGCGGGCGAAATCGATGCCGCTGGTGACGATCGGCAACCACAGCTACAGCCATGCCTATAATCACTACCGGCATTTCTATGGCGACACGGAGGGCGTGGTCGCCGACATGCTGCGGGCCAATGTCGTGCTCGGGCTGACGCCGGCCGTGCATGCACGCCTGCCCGGACGCGACGTGTTCCGGCTGCCCAATTACTCGAAGGACGACAATTCGCTCGGGCTAGCCGAGGCCGGACGCGAGGATCCGGATTACGAATTCGTCGCGGCGTCGGGCTTCTGGCTTTACGGCTGGGACCACGAATGGGTGCATGAGGACAGCGGCAAGCCGGTTCAGAGCGTCGACCATCTGGTAAGCGAGATCGACCATCTGTTCGGCTACGGCCATTTCGCCAGGCCGAACAAGCTGATCCTGCTCATGCATGACGAGATGTTCCAGGACGCCTTCGACGGCAAGGCGAACCTAACCGCTTTGATCGCGGCGCTCAGGCTGCGCCATTACGCCTTCGGCGCGATTGCGGGTTACGACTGAGACGCCTCAGCGTTCCGCCTGAGCATCGCAAGCACCTCGGCGAATTCGGCCAGCCTGTCATCGGGAATACCGGCCCGAAGCCGCTTGTCGAAGGCGACCGCCGCGAGACGCAACTTTTCGAACAGCGCTTCGCCGGCTTCCGTCAGCGCCACCTGATGGACCCTACGGTTTTCCGGATCGCGGCGGCGCGTCAGCAACCCTTGCGTCTCCATGGCGTTGAGGTGATGCGTCAGCGTCGCGCCCTGGATGCCGATCATGCCGGCAAGCTCGCGCTGGTTGGCAAGTTCCTTCGACTTGACCGACAGCAAGGTCAGCCAGACGGGCAGCGTGCCGCCGGCCTCTACCAGCGCGGCATCGAAGGCCTGCGCCACCACTTTCGAGGTGCGGGCGAGATTCATGCCGACGGGCGGGCGGTCAAATGGTGTCATGACGTGACAGTAGAGCAAGCGATGAAAACGTGAAACTCGGCTTCATGAATTGACATCTAATCGTTAGATATCTAATTTTGTCTTATTGATGGTGTCGCAACATGGCAGCGACGCGCGGCGGGCGGCAGAGAGGAATGCGGTTATGCAGTATGTCTATATCGTCGTCATCGGCCTGCACGTCATGGCCGGCGTGTTCTGGGCCGGCACGACCATTGCGGTCGCCCGCGATCCGGAGATCAAGGCGGAGCGCTTCATCCGGCCCCAGCTTGGCGCCTCCGGCGTGGTGTTCCTGACCGGCATACTGCTCTGGTATTTCTTCCATGAGGGCGCATTCGGGCCAATGGAGAAGGCGCTGGCGCTGGGCATCTTGACCGCGCTGATCGCCGCCGGCGTGCAGGGCGCGCTCGTCGCCTCCTCCAGCCGACAACTGGCTGGGGCCGATCAAGCGACGCAGACCCAGCTGCGGGCAAGAATGACCCGAGGCGAACGCATTGCGGGCGGGCTGCTGGTCATCACCGTGTTTTGCATGGCGACCGCCAAGCTTTTTTGAAATCGCACGGCCGGCGAAACCGACCGGGCGCGGCGCGCAACGGACCAGAGCGGCAGGTGGCTCTCCTTGCAAAGGTCCGTTGCGCGTCACAAGCGGGCGGACTAGGCGACACGCCTAAGCCATTTCGGGGCGCCTGGAGGCCTCGCGAATGGCCTTGTGGACATTGCGCTGCAGGTCCATGAAAGCGGCGCTCTCCATGACCTCTTCGCGGCGCGGCCGCTCGATATCGACGTCAAAGGTCCGCATGATGCGCCCCGGGCCGATGCCCATCACGACAATGCGGTCCGACAGATAGACGGCCTCTTCGACGTCGTGGGTGACGAAGAGCACGGTCAGCCTGTGCTCCTCCCAGATCTGGGTGAGCAGCTCCTGCATCTGATGCCTGGTCAGGGCATCGAGCGCGCCGAAGGGCTCGTCCATCAGGAGCATCTTGGGGCGGTAGGAAAGAGCGCGCGCAATGGCGACGCGCTGCTTCATGCCGCCCGACAATTCGGATGGATAGAGATTGGCCGAGTGCGGAAGCTTGACCAGGTCGAGATGCTCAAGCGCGATCCTGCGGCAGGTGGCGCGGTCATGGCCGGCGGCCTTGAGAGCGAACTCGATGTTCTGCTGCGCCGTCAGCCAGGGCAGCAGCGTATAGGACTGGAAGACGACGCCGCGATCGAGACCCGGCTTCATGATCGGCGACCCGTCGATGTCGAGTTCGCCCGAGTCGAAATCCTGCAGTCCGGCGACGATCGACAGCAGCGTGCTCTTGCCGCAGCCCGACGTGCCGACCAGCGACACGAACTCGTTGTCGGCGAGGTCGAGGTTGATGTCGCGCAGCACTTCGGTGCGCCGCGCTCCGGCGCCGAAACTCTTGTGGAGGCTCTTGATCCGCAGTTTTGGGGAATTCATCGGCCGGAGCTCGTCATGAACGGCTGTCCTGGCGGAACAGCACCTTGCCCAGCGCCTTCATGACCTGATCGGTGATCAGGCCAAGAATGCCGAGCAGAAGGATGTAGCCGATGATGGTGTTGGTCTGGAAATAGCGCTGCGAGACGGTGATGCGATAGCCCAAGCCGGACGTCGCGGCGACCAGTTCGGCCAGCACGAGCCAGGTCCAGGCCCAGCCCAGGCTGATGCGCAGCGTATCCCAGATGCCCGGCATGGCGCTGGGCACCACGATGCGCGTCAGGATCTTGCGATCCGGCAGGCCGAGCGTCCTGCCGAGACCGACGAAGTCGGCCGGCACGCGCTTGACGTTGTCCATGATCATCAGCACCTGTTGGAAGAAAGTGCCGATAAAGATGATGAGGAATTTCTGGACGTCGCTCGTCCCCGCCCACAGGATGGAGAGCGGCACGAAGGCGACCACCGGCATGTAGCGGATGAAATCGACAAGCGGCTCGATGGCCGCTTCCCAGGTCCGGAAGCTGCCGATCAGCACGCCGATCGGAATGGCGAGCACCGAGGCGATGAGAAAGCCGACCGAAATACGATAGATCGAGGCCTCCAGATCGGTGAGCAGCGTGCCGTCGGCCCAGAGCTTGCCGAGCTGTGTCGCCACGCTGGCGGGCGACGGCAGGAAGATCGGCTTGACCAGGTCGAGCCCCGTTGCCGCCCACCAAGCGAGGCCGAGACCGGCGAAGACGGCCACGGCGATGATCAGGAAACGGGAGCGCGCGATGGGAGCGCCGATCCCGGAGGATCGGCGGCGGCGCATTGCCTGCCCGGTTGCCGTGTCGGACGGGCTCGCTTTGCCGGCAGGCTCGTCGGGCATCTCGGCGACCGCCACGACCCGGCCTACTGCGCGGCCTTGACGAAGGCTGGATCGATCATCTGCTCGGGCGTCACGTCGGACTGGAGAAGCCCGGCATTTTTGGCGGCGGCCTCGACGTCGGCGAATGTCTTGGTGGAAAAATCGCCCGTCAGCGCGCTCTTGTTCTCGGCCAGCGAATAGTAGCGCACGCCGTCAAAGGCGGTGTTGAGGTCCTCGACGCTCGAGCCGACCGCCTTGGAAATGATGGCGCGGCCGCCGGGCGTGTCGGCATTGTAGTCCTTGAGCGCCGCGTCCCAGGCCTTGATCATGGCAAGCACCTGGCCAGGCCGCGACTTGATTACCTCGTCGCGCACGACCAGCACGTCACTGATCAGGCCGGGATCCTCGCCGGCGGTGAACAGGAGCTTGATGTCCTTGTTCTGCGCCCTGGCCGTGGTGAGATAGGGCTCATACGTGACCGCGACCGGGACGCGGCCGGCAATCAGCGCGCTGCCGGCATCCGCCGCCGGCATCGGCACCGGCTGGACGTCGGCGATCGACATGCCGTTCTTGGCGAGCGCGTATTTCAGCAGGATGTCGCTGGTCGTGCCTTCCTCGAAGGCGACCTGCTTGCCCTTGAGATCGGCGATCGAGTTGACGTCCTTGCCGGCGATCATGGCGTCGGCCGTCATCGAGACGTCGAGCAGCAGCACGATCTTGACCGGCAGGCCGGCTGCAACCATGCCCATGGCGGTGTGGGTGGCGATGTTCGCCGCGTCGAGCTGGCCGCTCGCCAGGGCGGCGTTGATATCCTTGTCTTCGGTGAAATTGACGATCTGGACGTCCGACAGACCGCTCGCCTTGAACAGGCCCTTGGCTTCGGCGACATGCCACTGGCCGTAGCCCAGCCACGGCTCGATGCCGATCTTGAACGATCCAGCTTCGGGCGTCGCGGGAATGGCCGTATCGGCGGCGTGGGCCAGCGGGGCGAAGCCGACGACGGCCGCCACCACGAGCGCACGGAATTGTCCTGTGAGGTTACGCATCATCTTTGTTCCCCTTGATGATTCAGAGCGCTTTTTTGAACCAAACTTCCTGTCTGGTGAGAATGCGGCTTCTGCTTCTTGCGGCACTGTGCCTCGGCGTCTTACCTGCCACGATATTCAACGGTGGCGGCGATGGATGTCAAGGCTAAAATACATACATGCATATACAAGCTGGAGAGGCTGATTTCCGCGCTCTTGGCAGCATTTGGGCGGGCTCCACTCGCAACTGGCGCCAAGGGGAATAGTTCCCGCCGCTTCAGGTCTTGCGCGACGGAGAATAGCGGCTGCCGAGCGAGTAGCGGCTGCCGACATAGGTCAGCTTGCTGATGGTGGCGACGACAGCGCCGGTCCATGTCCGGCGATGCAGGAGAAGGCAGCAACTGCCGACGTCGATGGCGAGGTGCCGCGCCGTCTCGGCATCGGCCGGGACAGCGGAAATGATATGTTCGACCTCGGTCACCGGCGTCTTCTGCATCAGGTAATCGTAGGTCGCCGTCTTCGAGAAATCCTGCTTGTCATAGTCCGGTATCAGGCTCGGATTGACGAAGCGCTCTTCCAGTTGCACAGGCAGGTCGTTCTCGAAGTTGACGACCACCGAATGATAAAGCGCCGCGCGCCTGGCGAATTCGAAGGACAGCGAGAGCTCCTTGGTCGGCGTGATCCTTTCGAGGACGAGAACCTCGGAGCGATGCCTGTTGCCGCGCGCGACGATTTCGGCGGCGATGTTGTTGATCTCGATCAGCGTCGACTGCGGCCGAGGCGGCGCGATGAATGTCCCCACGCCCTGCAGCCGGATCAGGAAGCCGGCCGAGGTCAATTCCCGCAAGGCGCGGTGGACGGTCATGCGCGACACGCCGAGCGCGGCCACGAATTCATTCTCGGACGGCAGCTTGCGGTCCTTGCTCCACTTGCCGGTTCCGATGTTGGTCAGGATATAGTCCTTGACCTTCTCGTAGAGCGGGCTGGCCGTATCGGGCAAAGCACTCATTTTCAAAAGTCCTTTCCGGCAAGCATCGGAAATCAGGTGCCGGCGGGCTGCCGCAGCCGGACAATGGTTTTCAAGCCGTCGCCCTGCCCCGCCAAAAGACGCTCATAGGCGGCGGGAATATCGTCGAGGCCGATCTCGCGATCGATCAGGCTGATCAGCGGTCCGGACAGATCGTGGAGCATCCCGATGGCGTCGGCAACTCGTCGGCAAAGGCATGGCTGCCCAGCAGACCGATCTCGCGCTCGACCAGCATGTTGGGGTCGATGTCCAGGCGGCCATGGAAAATGCCAACCAGCGCGACGGTGGCGCCGGAGCCCAGAACACCCAGCAACTGGTTGAGCGCGGCGACGCTGCCGGTCGCCTCGACGGCCGCAAGCAGAGGCGCGTCGGCCGTCGCTACGGCAATGGCCTCGCGATCGAGATCGACGATGGTGGCGCCCGTCACCTGGGCGACGCGCTCGCAGCGCGCCTTGTTGCGGTCGGCGATCAGCACGCTGCCCGAGAACGTCCGCGACAAGAGCAGCGCCGCCAGGCCGCCGATAGTGCCGCAGCCGACGACAAGCACCGAACCCGCGGTCTTCGGCAGGCGCCGCACGGCATGAAGCGCGACCGCGAGCGGCTCGGCCATCGCCGCCACCCTTTCATCGAGCGCGGCGTCGATGACATGCAGCAGCCGCGCCGGCAGCACCGTCTCCTCGGCAAAGCCGCCGTCGCATACTTCGCCGACGAAGCCCAGCGAGGCGCACAGATGCCGCCTGGCGGCGCGGCATTGCGCGCATTCTCCACACCAGAAACGGGAATCGGCAACCACCCGGTCACCAACGGCGACGGTGCCGACGCCCTCGCCGACCGCAACCACCGTGCCGGTCAGTTCATGGCCGGCCGTCGACGGCGCGCGGCTTATCCATTGTCCGGTGCGAAAATTGTGGAGGTCGGAACCGCAGATGCCGGCGGCGTCGACATTGAGCTTCACCCAGCCCGCCTCGGGAGCCCCAGGCGCGGCGATGTCCTCGACGCGCAGGTCGCCGGGGCCATGGAGTCTGGCGGCCTTCATCGCGCCTGCCCGTCAGGCGCCGAGATAGCGGTCGCGGATTTCCGAGACCGCATTCTCATGCGAGCTGAAGCCTTCATAGCGGGCGAGCCTGCGGGCATGGCCGGCAAGCTCCGGATAGGCGGCTGAGGTCACATAACCGACCGACGAGCGCTTGAGGAAATCCGTCACCGAAAGCGGCCCGTAGGTGCGTGCCCAGCGGCTGGTCGGCAGCACCGCATTCGGCCCGAGGACGAAGTTGGCGAGCGTCACCGGCGTGTGCGGACCCATGAGGATCTCGGCCGCCTCGGTGATGTGGCCGAGATGCGCGAACGGCTCCCTGGAGAGGATCTCGAGGTGTTCGGGCGCATAGTCGTTGATGAAGCGGTAGCTGTCCTCCAGGGATGCGGTCAGCACGATGCCGCCGCGCTTGCCGGTCAGCACCGCGCGCGAAAACTCGACGCGCTGCTCGCTCATACGGGACCAGTGCTCGGGCAGCGCTGCCAGGGCGGCGTCGGCGACCTTGCGGCTGTGCGTCACGAGATAGGCGGAGGAATCCGGTCCGTGCTCCGCCTCGATCAGAAGGTCGAGCGCGGCGAGGCCGCCGTCGACGCTGTCGTCGGCGAAGATGATCGCTTCCGACGGGCCGGCCGGAAGGCCGGTGTCGATGATCGAGGAGAGCAGGCTCTTGGCCGCCACCACCCAGGGGCTGCCCGGGCCGACGATCTTGAGCGCGGGCTTCACCGTCTCGGTGCCGTAGGCGACGGCAGCAACGGCATGCGCGCCGCCGCATTTGTAGACGGTCTCGACCCCGGCCAGCCGGGCGGCGACCAGGGTCGCGGCATCAACGGAGCCGTCCGCGGTCGGCGGCGTCACGATGGCGATCCGCGGCACGCCGGCGATGACGGCCGGAACCGAGGTCATCATGGTCACCGATGGGAAGGCGCCCTTGCCGCGCGGAACGTAGAGTGCAACGGAGGCGATCGGCGTGTAACGGTCGCCGGCATAGGCGCCCGGGCGGACCTCCTTGAGCCACATCGTCTCCGGGCGCTGCTCCTCATGGAAATGCCTGATGTTTGCAATGCCGAACCGGATGCTGTCGATGACATCCTTGTCGACCTTGCCGAAGGCAGCGTCGAACTCCGCTTCCGAAACTTTCAGATTGCCCGCGGCCACATCGGCCTTGTCCAGATCCCTGACGAAGCGGAGCAGGGCCGCATCGCCTTCCGTCCTGACCGCATCGAGGATCGGGCGGACCTTCTCGACGAAGACCGAGAGGTCGGCTTCGGCGCGCTTCAGCAGGCTCGCCCGCTGTTCGGCGCTGGCGGATGAGAGGTCGTGGAAGCTGATGTCGGACATGGCTGCTCCTCAGAAACGCGGGAAAAGTATATACATGTATGTATAATGGTCGCCAGTATTTTTCTGTGCCCTTCCGCCAGGCCGACCACCGCACGCCGCTTCAGATCGAGGCAAGGAAGCCCCCATCCACCGGAAAGGACTGACCGGTGATGTAGGCCGAGGCGTCCGAGGCCAGGAACACCGCGATGCCGTGCAGATCCGAAAGATCACCGAAACGATGCTGCGGTATCTTGGCGAGCATCGACTGCTGCCACGCCTCGTCGGCGTAGAACACTTCCGTCATCGCTGTCCTGAAATAGCCAGGCGCAATGGCGTTCACCCTGATCCCGAGACCCGCCCATTCCGCCGCCAGCGCCCGCGTCATGCCGAGCAGGCCCGACTTCGACGAGCCATAGGGCACGGCTGTGGGGATGCCGACTTCGGAGGTCAGCGAGCACAAATTGATGATGGCGCCGGGCCGTCCGGCATCGCGCATGTGGCGGGCGGCGGCCTGGGCGCAGAAGAAGGCGCCCTTGAGATTGGTGTCGACGATCCGGTCCCAGAGCGCTTCATCGACATCGAGCGAAGGCCTGACCTCTTCCATGCCGGCATTGTTGACCAGGATATCGAGACCGCCAAGCAGGTTGGCGGCCTCGGCGGTCGCGGCGCGGCAGCCGGCGACGTCGGTGACGTCCAGGGCGATGGCATGCGCAACCCCGCCGGCGGCCCGGATCGCTGCCGTCGTCTCCTGCAGCGAAGCAAGGCTGCGCGCCGTGACGGCGACGGCGGCGCCTGCCGCGCTCAGCGCCTCGGCGATGCCGCGCCCGATGCCGCGGCTGGCGCCGGTGACGAGCGCCTTCCTGCCCGACAGGTCGAAGAGGGAAGCATTGCGCATATCGATCCTCCTTGGCCTTGCCGGCCTGCCCTCGCCCACGAGACTAACCGATCATTGGTTATACATACAAGCATATACAAATGATTTTGGAAGCCGCAGTGAACAGCCGACCGCAGAGGGCGCGGTACCCGCACCGATACCGCAAGCCTGTACGGCGCTTTTCCTGCCGCCGCGATTTCGCGCCGCGGCCTGTCAGTCAGATCCTGATGCCGAACCGGATGCCGTCATAGATGGCCGCGTGGATGTTGCGCGAGGCGACCGCGTCGCCGATGCGAAACAACACAAAGCCACCTTCGGCATTGCGCGCGGGGAAGATGTCGCCGCCGTTCACCAGCCGCTCATAATCGACCGCGCCGCCATTCTTCGACAGCGGTTTGAGAGCGAGGTAGAGGTCGTCGAGGGGTGCTGTGCCATGCTCGACCACCACCTGGTCGACCCGCCTTTCGCTGCGCCAGCCGTCGGCAAAATCCGAAGCGAGCTCGGCGACGAGTTGGTTGCCCTCGCGCCGCACTGAACGCAGGCGGGTGTTGATGGTGACGGTGACGCCCTTCTCGTGGAAGGCGCGCATATAGGGCACGTGGTTCATACCGCCCATTTCCGGGGCGAAAAAGCGCTCTGGCGAGACCAGCTCCAGCTTCGAGCCACTGTTGGCGATGAGTTCGGCCGCGCCCATGCCCTGATGGCCGCCATTGTCGTCATAGAGCAGGACGTTCTCGGCCGGCTTGACGCTGCCGGCCATGATGTCCCAACTCGAGGTCACAAGATTGTCGCCGGCCGTCAGTGGCGGGTTCTGCGGCATGCCGCCCGTCGCCACGATCACCACGTCCGGCGCCAGCGCCAGCACATCGTCCTTCTCGGCCCAGGTGTCGTAGCGGATCTCGACGCCAAGACGATCCAGTTCGGCAAGCCGCCAGTCGATGATGCCGATCAGTTCCTTGCGGCGCGGGTTCTGGGTGGCGAGCCTCACCTGCCCGCCTGCCTGGCTGGAAGCTTCCAGCACCGTCACCCGGTGGCCGCGTTCGGACGCGACGCGCGCGGCCTCCAGGCCACCGGCGCCGGCCCCAACCACCACGACTTTCTTCTTCGGTCCTTCGCTCCTGGCGATAATGTGCGGAATGCTCGCCTCGCGACCGGTCGCGGCGTTATGGACGCAAAGCGCCTCGCCGCCTTCGTAAATGCGGTCGAGGCAATAGGTTGCGCCGACGCAAGGCCGGATCTCGTGCTCGCGACCCTCCATCACCTTCTTGACGATATGCGGATCGGCGATGTGGGCGCGCGTCATACCGACCATGTCGAGCTTGCCGGTGGCGATGGCGTGACGGGCGGTGGCAACATCGGAGATGCGCGCGGCGTGGAAGGTCGGGAATTTCGTCGCCGCCCTCACCTCGCCGGCGAAATCCAGATGCGGGGACGAGCGCATGCCGGTCACCGGGATGACCTTGGTCAGCGACGCATCGGTTTCGATCGTGCCGCGGATGATGTTGAGGAAATCGACCTTGCCGGAGTTGGCCAGACGCCTGGCGATCTCGATGCCTTCCTCCTTCGACAGCCCGTTTTCGAAATCCTCGTCGGCAACCATGCGGATGCCGACGACGAATTTTTCCCCAACCGCGGCGCGCACAGCATCCAGCACCATGTTGGTGAAGCGCAGCCGGTTGTCGAGCGAGCCACCGAACTCGTCGTCGCGGTGGTTGGTGAGCGGCGACCAGAAGCCGTCCATCAGGTGGCCGTAGGATTCAAACTCGATGCCGTCGAGGCCGGCCGCCTGGCAGCGCTGCGCGGCCGAGGCATAATCGGCGACGATGCGCTCGATGTCCCACTCCTCAATGGTCTTCGGGAAGGCGCGATGCGCCGGCTCGCGCACCGGCGAAGCCGATAGCACCGGCAGCCAATCGGCCTTGTTCCAACCGGTGCGGCGGCCAAGATGGGTGATCTGGATCATCACCTTGCAGCCATGCTCGTGGCAGGCATCCGCCAGTTCGGCGAGCCACGGCACGATGCGGTCGTCATAGACATGCAGATTGCCGAAGGCGGCCGGGCTGTCGCGCGAGACGATCGCGGAACCCGCCGTCATGGTGAGAGCCATGCCGCCCTTGGCCTTCTCGGCATGGTAGAGCCGGTAGCGCTCCTTCGGCATGCCGTCCTCGGAATAGGCCGGTTCATGGCTGGTCGACATCACCCGGTTCTTCAGCGTCAGGTGCTTGAGCTGGTAGGGTTGGAGAAGCGGGTCGTTGCTGGTCATCGTCTTCCTGCCGTTTCAAATTGTGCTAATGAGCGGCCCAAGCCCGCCGCGTCCGAAAGGTTGCGGCGCAATTTCCGCTTTGTTTTGCCTGCCGCTTTGGCGGCAGCAAGGAGCCGCCCATGACCGATGCCAAGAACCTCACCCAGCTCGGCAAGCACGTCGAGACGCCACAGAGCCCCGAACAGGCGGTCCTGGAGACCGTGCCGTTCCAGCGCGGCGATGGTCCGCCGGCGATCGTGCGCTTCACCTGCCCCGAATTCACCTCGCTCTGCCCGGTCACCGGCCAGCCCGACTTCGCCCACATCGTCATCGACTACGCGCCCGACCAGACGCTGGTGGAATCGAAGTCGCTGAAGCTGTTCATGACCTCGTTCCGGAACCATGGCGCCTTCCACGAAGAGTGCACGGTGATGATCGGCCGCCGCATCGTGGAAGCGACCAAGCCGCTCTGGCTGCGCGTCGGCGGCTACTGGTTCCCGCGCGGCGGCATCCCGATCGACGTCTTCTGGCAGACCGGCGCGCCGCCTAAGGACGCTTGGCTGCCCGACACCGGCGTTGCGCCCTATCGCGGACGAGGATGAAATTTGTTGCGAAAGGTTGGCGGGACAGCGCCCCCCTCTTTCCTGCCGGACATCTCCCCCACAAGGGGGGAGATTGGCAGCTTCGGCGCCCCGCTTATCCTGCGACGTCGAAGATTGGCGAAAGCCGGCGTGAAACCTGATCTCCCCCCAAGTGGGGGAGATGGCCGGCAGGCCAGAGGGGGGCGCGAAGGATCGCCGACACTGATCGCTAGTCACCATCATTCGCACTGATACTGGCTCAGCGCCCATTCGCCGGTCACCGACAGGAGGTCGGAGACCTTCCAGGCGCCACCGACCTTCTTCAGCTTCCATTCCAGC
Source organism: Mesorhizobium atlanticum (assembly GCF_003289965.1). GTDB lineage: Bacteria > Pseudomonadota > Alphaproteobacteria > Rhizobiales > Rhizobiaceae > Mesorhizobium > Mesorhizobium atlanticum. The sequence continues at coordinate 56,442 of NZ_QMBQ01000008.1, read as the reverse complement.
CGGTGCTGGTGGCCTTCGACGACGAAGGCGACGACCACCTTGGCCTCGTCGCCATTGACGGCCTCGATGGTGCGCAAACTCCGGTCTATGGCCAGCTTGTCGTAGTCGGCATTGTCGAGCGCCATGTTGGGATCCAGGCACTCGCCCTGCCCCGAAGCGCGTAGCGCGTCGCTCTTGTCGAGCACGGTTTTCGCCGGGTCGATGAAGTTCTTGCGCTGGGACGGATCGAGCTCCAGCCCGAGATGTTCGTAGAAGGGCTTTACCACCGCCGTAGGTGACCCGGGCAGAACAGGCGCGGCAGGCGCCGGTTCGGCCGGCTTGCTTTCCGGCGCAGCGGCCGCAGGCGGCGAGGTATCGTCGCCCGATGAGGCTTTCGGCGGCGGCGCACCGAAGAGCCCCTGCGCAGAGGCGCCGCCACTCAGTCCCGCGGCCAGCATCGACAAGCTCGCCAGCGCGAGGACAAAGCGGCGAAGCACGACATCACTCCGTCGAGGCGCCGCATTCCAGCGCGCTGAGCTTCCAGTCGCTGGTCTTGGAGCTGATGTCGGCGATCTTCCACTTGCCGTCCACTTTCTTCAGCGACCACACCATTTCGCGTTTGGAGTCATCGCCTTCCGGGAAAAGATTGAAGTTTGCCGTCACCTCGGCGGTATCGCCGTTGACGGTCTCGGTGAGCTTCAGCGTCTTCGACAGAGTCTTCTGATCGAAATCCTGCGCGTCGAGGCCGGGGTCGAAGTCGAGGCAGGACACCTCGTCGGGCTTCTCCTTCTGCGCCTTGTCGTTGGCTTCGAACAGCTTGGTGACCGGCTCGGTGAAACGGTCGCGATATTTCGCGTCTCCCTCGAACTTCACCGCCGGCACATAGAAGAACTTGACGGCGTTGGACGCCGGCCCGGCGAGCACGGCGCCGGGCAAGGCAATCGAGAAGACAGCGGCAAGCACTATCGGCTTCATGCAGGATCTCCGGGGTTCGGCGGCGTGGCGGCACGCTTGCCACCACGCATCCTGCATATCGCCTTTTTTGCGGCTCATGAAGTCCAGGCGCGCTCAGGCATCCAGCCAGACGTTCTGGAAGTCCATTTCATAGGTCTGGTGCATCGAATAGTTCTTCACCTTTTTGTTCATGTGGCAGTAGAGCTTCTGCCAGAAGGGCTGGATGATGACGCCGGAGTCCTGCAGGATCGCCTCGACGTCTTTCATCACCTCCTTGCGCTTGGCGACATCGATCTGCGACAGCGCCTCCTTGAGCTTGGCATCGAACTCCGGATTGGAATAGGCCGTCTCGTTCCAGGCTTCGCCCGAGCGGTAGCCCAGCGCCAGCACCTGCACGCCGAGCGGGCGCATGTACCAGATGGTCATGGAATAAGGATATTTCGTCCAGTCGTTCCAGAAGGTCGAGCCGGGCAGCACGGTGCGCTTCACCTTGATGCCGGCATCGCGCAGCTGTCCGGCGATGGCATCGCCGGTGTTCTTCTGCCACTCGTCCTCGACGGTGATCAGCTCATGTTCGAAGTCGGCCTGGCCAGCGTCGGCCATCAGCTTCTTGGCGCCGGCGGCGTCGCGCTCCTTCTTAGGCAGCGGGTAGTATTCGGGATGGATCGGGGCGACGTGGTGGTTCTCGCCGACCGTGCCGCGGCCATTGTAGCCGAGCTGCATCACCTGGTTGTTGTCGACCGCCATCTGCAGTGCGTTGCGCACCCGCTTGTCGTCATAAGGCTTATGGGTGATGTTCGTGCGGGCGACGAGCGTGGTTGCCGTCGCGACCTCCGACTTGATCAGGCCCATCTTGTCCAGCGGATCGATGTAGTCGGCCGGCGTCTCGAAATCGAGGTCGATCTCGCCGGAATCGAAGGCGTTCAGCGTGGCGTTGAAGTCGGTGCCGTAGTCGATGAACTCGACGCCGTCGAGCGGTGCCTCGCCACCCCACCACTTGCCGTTTTCGCGGCGCTTGACGACCGCCTTTTGACCCACCGAATAGGACACCAGCTCGAAAGCTCCGGTGCCGATCGGCTTCTTGATCGGATCGGCGCCGTCCTTGTCGAAGTCGCGATGCACGACCAGCGCCGGATAGTCGGTGAGGCCAGGTATGATGGCGATATCGGCTTCGTTGAGCTTCAGCTTGACCGTGTGGTCGTCGACCTTGGTGATCGCGCCATCCTTCGCCTTGCCGGTCTTGGCGTCGATCAGCGCGCCGACGCGGGCGGCCATGGAATTGCCGGAAGCCCCCTTCTCGCACCAGCGGTTCAGATTGGCGACCACGTCATCGGCGTTGAAGGCATCGCCATTGTTCCAGGTCACGCCCTTGCGCAGATGCAGCGTGTATTCGGTGGCATCATCATTGACGTCCCAGCTTTCGAGCAGGACCGGCTCGAAGGTGAACTGGTGCGTGTAGCGCACCAGCGGCTCCAGCCAGCAGCGGGTGACGTTCGCCATCTCCGTCCAGTCATAGGTGCGCGGATCCTTCTGCGCCTTGACCGACATGGCGACATGCAGCGTGCCGCCCTTCTTGGGCTCGTCGGCCAGCGCCTTGGTCGGCGCGGCAAGGCCGAGCATGCCATAGGCGAAAGCCGTCGATGCGCCGAAGGCGCTTGCCAGCGCCAGGAATTCGCGCCGGTCGACACGGCCCGCGCGCGCCTCCTCGGCCATCGCTTCGATCGCGGCCGGGACCCGGTCACCATTGCTTCTGAAAAGTGTCATTGTCGTTCTCCCATTCTTATCGGGTCTACGCCCGTTTTTGGTTCAACTAGTGCGTTTCACCGTTTCACTGAAACGGCGAAACGCCCTATCTCCTTGTTTTTAAGCAATTCCGGACGGAAAACCGCTCACACTTCTCCTGGAATTGCTCTAACGCTGCCTTCCATCAACTAACGCTGTCGGGCAGCTTTTCCTCACGCCGCGCGATCAAATCCGCGAGACCCTCGGCAATGGCCTCGTCGAGCTTCGGCTCCTGGTAGTCGGCCAGCATGGCGCGCGCCTTTTCGCGGCCGCGCGTGTCGTGGTCCTTCGCGCCTTCGGCGCTCCATTGCTCGAAGGAATTGAAGTCCATGATGTTGGGCATGAAGAAGGCGCTCTCGAAATGCTCGAGCGTGTGCTGCGTGCCGAGGAAATGCCCTTGCGGGCCGACCTCGCGGATCGCCGCCATCGCTTCCTTGAAATCGCCGAAGGGCAAGCCGCCGGCATATTTGTACCAGCCGACCAGTTGCTCGCAGTCGGTGGCGAATTTCGAATAGCCGCAGGTGAGGCCCGCCTCCAGCCAGCCCGCGGAATGCCAGATGTAGTTGGCGCCGGACAGGATCGCGGCATGCATAAGCATGTTCGCCTCGTAGCCGGCCTGCGCATCGTTGAGCTTTGAGCCGACATGGAAGCCGGAGGTGCGCCATGGCAGCTTGTATTTCCTGGCCAGCGCGCCCATCAGATACATCATCTGGGCAGCCTCCGGGGTGCCGCCCATCGGCGCGCCGGTCTTCATGTCGACCGTCACCATGAACTGACCATAGATCTGCGGCGAGCCCGGACGGATGAGCTGGGTGAACGCGACCCCGGCCAGCGCCTCGGCATTGACCTGCGCCACCGCGCCGACGGCGGAAGCCGGCGTCGAGGCGCCGCAGAGCGCGAACGGCGCCAGGATGAGCGGCTGATTGTGGCGCGCGTAAACCCGCATGGCGTCGAGCATGGTGGCGTCCCACACCAGCGGCGAATTGCAGTTGGTGATCGCCACCAGCACGGGGTTGTCGCGCACGAACTCCTCGCCGAAGACGATTGCAGCCATGGCCATCGTATCCTCGGCGCGCTCCTTGGAGGTCACGATACCCATGAACGGCTTGTCGGAGTGTTTCAGCGCCGAATGGATGATGTGCAGATGCCGCTTCGGCACCGGGATCTCCATCGGCTCGCAGATGATCGAGCTCGACGAATGCAGCGCCGGCGCCATGTAGGCCATCTTGTGGAAATTGTTGAGGTCAGCGAGTGTGCCGTAGCGGCGCTTGTTGTCGAGGTCGCGGATATAGGGCGCGCCATACATCGGCACGAAGATCGAATTCTTGCCGCCGACGCGGACGGTGCGTTCGGGGTTGCGCGCGTGAAGCGTGAACTCCGGCGGGACCTTCGAGACCAGCTCCATCAACAGCGCGCGGTCGATACGCACACGCGTATCCCTGACATCGGCGCCCGCCGCCTTCCAGAGCGCGATGGCCTCGTCGTCGCGGAATTCGCAGCCCACTTCCTCGAGGATCTTCAGCGATTCCTCGTGGATCAGCTCCACCGCCTCGTCGGGCACGATCTCGTAGGCGGGAATCTGCCGGACAAGGGTGGGAAACGACGCGATCGGCGCGCTTCTGAGCGCCTTGCGGCCAAGGCGGCCACCGCCGCGACGGTGCGTCTGTTCGGTCAGTTCAACGGCCGGTGCGTTCATGGGATCTCCTTCTTCCCGCCCGACCAAGTTAGCGAGACGAAATATGGATGTGATGCTGGAAAATCCTGATCTCTTGTATAAGCTCGCCTTATGCGAAGCCTACGCCACCTCCTGCCCTCCGCCGGCAGCCTCATCGTCTTCGAGGCCGCGGGCCGACTGTCGAGCTTCACCGCCGCCGGGCGCGAGCTCGGCATGACGCAGGCGGCCGTCTCCTATGCGGTGCGCGGCCTGGAGGAGCAGCTCGGCGCCAAGCTCTTCCAGCGGCGCCACCGCCAGGTGGTTCTGACGGAGGCCGGCGAACGTTTCCACGCCGACGTATCGCTGGGCCTCTCGCATATCCGCAAGTCGGCCGAGGACCTTCGCCTGCAGGCGACCGGCGGTCATGTGACTCTAGCCGCCTCGACCGCCTTCGGCTCCTTCTGGATGATGCCGCGCCTGCAGCAGTTCCGCGACGAACTGCCGGGCGTCGACCTGCGCATCCAGACCGCCGACCGCGACCTCGACATCATCGCCGAGGGGATTCCGCTCGGGGTGCGCGGCGGCGTGCCGCGCGACTGGCCGGACTATCATTCGCTGTCGCTGTCCGACGAAGAAATCTTCCCGGTCGCCGGCCCAAGCTATCTCGCCAAATTCGGCAAGCCGAGGACGGTCGAGGAACTGGCCACGCACCGGCTGATCCACCTGGAAGAACCTTATCGCGAGGCCCCGACCTGGGACGAATGGTTCGCATCGGCCGGCACCAGCCTGCGCAATGCCGAGCGTGGCTTGCGCATCAACGACTATGCGCTGGTGATTCAGGCGGTGATGGAAGGGCAAGGCATCTCGCTCGGCTGGCGGCATCTGGTCGAGCGCCTTGTGGCCTCAGGGCTGCTGGTGCCGGTGACCGATCATGTGATGCGGACCGGCATCGGCTTTCACGTCATCTGGCCGAAGAACCGCGACCTCAGCGACAACGCCCGCAGGGTCAGGGACTGGCTGGTGGCGCAGGCGTGAGGTTCTGGAAACAACCCCTCCCCGACGCAGTTCGAATCCGCCTATAATCGCCGCATGCCCATCCGCCAGCTTTCCGAAACGATGATCAACCAGATCGCCGCCGGCGAGGTCATCGAGCGTCCGGCGAGCGTGGTGAAAGAGCTGGTCGAGAATGCGCTCGACGCCGGCGCTTCGCGCGTCGAGATCGTCACCGCCGGCGGCGGGCTGAACCTGATCCGCGTCACCGATGACGGCTCGGGTATCCCCGAACGGGAACTGGCGCTGGCCATTGCCCGCCACTGCACCTCGAAGCTTTCCGACGATATCCACGACATCCGCTCGCTCGGCTTTCGCGGCGAGGCCTTGCCCTCGATCGGGTCCGTCGCGCGGCTGTCGATCCGTTCGCGCACGGTGTCCGGCGACAGCGCGGCCGAGATCGGCATCGACGGCGGGCGCGTCTTACCGGTGAAGCCGGCGGCAGCCAATCGCGGCACGACGGTCGAGGTGCGTGACCTTTTTTTCGCCACGCCGGCACGCCTGAAATTCATGAAGGGCGAACGCGCCGAAAGCTCAGCCACCAGCGACGTGGTGAAACGCATCGCCATCGCCTTTCCCGCTGTCCGTTTCACGCTAGCCGGTGCCGACCGCTCGACGCTCGAATTGCCGGCGACCAGCGACACACCAGAGGGCCGGCTCGCCCGCGTCGCGCAGGTGATGGGCAAGGATTTCCCCGACAATGCCATTGCAATCGATGCCATGCGCGACGGCGTGCATCTGGCCGGCCACGTCTCGATCCCGTCCTACACGCGCGCCAACGCGCTGCAGCAATATGCCTATGTCAACGGACGGCCGGTGCGCGACAAGCTGATCGCCGGCGCGATCCGCGGCGCCTTCGCCGACGTTTTGCCGCGCGACCGCCATGCGGTCACCGTGCTCTTCCTGTCGCTCGATCCTTCGACGGTCGACGTCAATGTGCATCCGGCCAAGGCCGATGTGCGCTTCCGCGATCCGGGCCTGGTGCGCGGACTGATCGTCGGCGCCATCCGCGAGGCGCTGGCCGGCGCGGGCATTCGCGCGGCAACCACGGGGGCTGCCGGCATGATGGCGGCGTTCAGGCCGGGCGTAGCGCCTTATTCGCATCCCGGCCCGACCGGCGGCCATCGCAGCTACGAGGCCGCCTATCACGCTTCCGGGTCCGGCGGCTTCGACCCGTTGCGCTCGGCGCAGCGGCCACTCGACATGGGTTACGGCGAAGCAAGGCCGCCAGCGAACGGCTTTGCGGAAAGCGAGCAAGCGGCTTTCGACACCGGGCCGCTGGCCAGCGCCGATGCCCGCGCGGGCGTCGCCGAGCCGGCCGAGGCGCTGCTCGGCATGGTGCTGGGCGCGGCGCGCGCGCAGGTGCATGAGAATTATATCGTCGCCCAGACGAGGGATTCGCTCATCATCGTCGACCAGCATGCCGCGCATGAGCGGCTGGTCTATGAGGCGCTGAAGAATGCGCTGCATTCGCGCGCGGTGCCGTCGCAGATGCTTCTGCTGCCCGAGATCGTCGACCTGCCGGAAGAAGACGCCGAGCGGCTGGCGATGCATTCCGAGACGCTTGCCCAATTCGGCCTAGGCCTGGAGCGCTTCGGCCCCGGCGCGGTAGTGGTGCGCGAGACGCCGTCGATGCTCGGCGAAACCAATGTGCAGCAGCTGGTGCGAGACCTTGCGGACGAGATCGCCGACAACGACACCGTCGAGACGCTCAAAGACCGGCTGGACAAGATCGCCGCCACCATGGCCTGTCACGGTTCCGTCCGCTCCGGCCGGCTGCTCAAGGCGGAAGAGATGAATGCGCTGCTGCGCCAGATGGAGGCGACGCCCGGCTCCGGCACCTGTAATCATGGCCGCCCGACCTATATCGAGCTGAAGCTCGCCGACATCGAAAGGCTGTTTGGGCGGCGGTGAGATTTCGCCAGCCTTCAACAGGCAATCTCATCAGTGCACCAATCGGTGATACGTCCCGGTTTTCGGGGAGAAGCCATACTCCACCGTATAGCCGCCGTTGCCGCGAAAATTCACGGAAATAATCTCTTCGTCCTGCTTTTGAACGTTCAAATAGATGGGCGTCATCAGCATGCCGGCGTTGCAGTCGTTATCGTCGAACCGAATGCTCTGAACGGCCTTCCTTTGCTTCTTGCTGATAACCTGCAGTTTGGTCATGCATATACCGGCGTCGGTTTTGGTGAAGATGCCTGTAAATCGATGGATGGCCGTCTGCGCCCAAAAGGGAATCTCGACGATTCCCTTGACCCTGCCCTCGGCCGTATCGTCGAGGCCGGCGACCTGCTGAAGCACGACCGGAAACTTCTCCAGCCCCTTGATCCAGATTCCGGTTGCTCCGCTTTCACTGAGGTCGAGCGAAAGCGGGCATCCCGTGGTATCGACAGGCGTCTTTGATCCCATCACCAAAACTCGATCCAATTCCTTGTCGTCTGCGATCTCGCAAAGCGTGAGCTTGGTTCCTTCGGCTTTGCCGTAGAGCGCGATAGGGCTCTGCTTGGCGTCGTAAAAGTAGCTTCCCTCCACCGTGATCCCGCTGCCGAAGCCGTCATATCTCTGGAGGGACAGGTGCACCGGGTTCGGCCCGATTGAGCCTTCATAGTTCTTGACCTGATACCAGCCCGCGAAAGCTTTTCCGCTCGACACGAGCAGGCAGAGCGTCACGGCTAAGAGCCATTTTCCCATCTCGATCCCCTCCATCGAACGGGGGTCAAGATAGCTTGCTTCGTGCCGGCATCAAAAGCCGGCACTTGATTGATTGCAACTTATCAACTTGAGTCCGGAAACGGCCTCAACCATTTGATCTACCGCTTCAAATTCACCACGATCACACCACCCAGCGCCAGCGCGCCGCCGAGGATGCCGAGCAGGCTTGGCACTTCGCCCAGCCAGAAGAAGCCGATCAGCGCGGAGGTCGGAGAGACCAGGTAGAGGAAGTTCGAGGCGCGGGCGGCAGGCAGGCGCGAGAGCGCCGTTGCCCAGGCGGCATAGGCGATCAACGAGGGCACGATGCCGAGATAGATGACGGCACCAAGGCCGGCATGGTCAGCGACGGCGGCCTGCCGGAATGCCTCGGGCAGGAAGGGCGACAAACAGAGCGCGCCGAGCACCATGTTGGAGGCGGAGATCGTCAACGGATGGTGGCGGGCAAAGAGCGGCTTCTGGACGATGGTGTTGACGGCTGAACAAAGCGCCGAGCCCAGCACCAGCAGCGCGCCGGTATTGAAATGCAGCCCGTGCCCGTCAGCCATCGCGATGATGCCGATGCCGGCGAACGAGATGACGGTGCCCAGCCAGGCGATGCCGGAAAAGCGCTCGCCGAGCAGCGCCATCGCCATGATCGCCGTGAAGATCGGGCTGACATTGATGATGAAGCCGGCCGCGCCCGCCGAGACGGTGAGCTCGCCGAAATTGAGCATGGCGGTGTAGAGCGCGACGAAGATGGCGCCGCCGAAGGCGAAGCGCCAAAGCTCGTCGATCCTGGGCAGCGCCGGGCGCCTCACGGCCAGGAAGATGGCGGCCGGAACCGCCGCGATGGCAAAGCGCAGCGCACCGAGCTCCAGCGGCTGGAAGGCGGCGAGGCCGGCGCGGATCGCCGGGAAGGCCGAGGCCCAGCCAAGCACCGTCAGCGCCACCGCGATGGCCGCGGTGGTGTCCATGCGCTGTGTCTCATTCAACGTGCCGGTGTAAGCGCTCATTGCCGTAACCTCGTTTTTCTGTGCCATGGATGCAGAAAACGCTATCGCCGGCCAATTGACAAACGAGCAAATCGAGGGTCAGCTGTGAGCATGGATCACAGCTCTGACCAGATATTGCCGTTGGAAACCTTGCGCGCCTTCGATGCCGCGGCGCGCACGGGGAGTTTTTCCGCGGCGGCCGAAAAACTCAACCTCACCCATGGCGCGGTGAGTCGCCAGATCGCCAAGCTTGAAGACTGGCTGGGGCTGAAAGTCTTCGAGCGCAATGCGCGCGGCGTGACGCTGACGATCGAGGGCAATCGCCTGCATCTTCGCACCACGGAGGCCTTCGCGCTGATTTCGGTCAATTCCGACCGCTGGGTCGAGCCCCGCGGCACAGCCGTCGTGCGGCTGGCCTCGATCCCCTCGGTGAGCGGGCTGTGGCTGATGCCGCGCATGGCCGCATTGGAGAACCATCCGACCAAGCTGCGCATCGTGCTCGATGTCGACAACCGCCAGGCAGACCTTGCCGACGAAGGCATCGACCTTTCGGTGCGCTGCGGCCGCGGCCGCATTCCCGGCCGCGTCTCGGTGCAGCTCTTCGAGGAGCAGATTTTCCCCATTGCCTCGCCGGAACTCGCCAAGGAGATCGGACGGGGCGACCCCGCGCGGCTGCTGAAGTACCCGCTGATCAACGATTCCGATGCATCCGCGTGGCGCGCATGGCTCGCCGCGCAAGACATCGATTACCGCCCCCGTCCGCAGGACAGGCGTTTCGAGGACTACAATCTGGTGCTGGACGCGGCGGCGCATGGGCTGGGCATTGCGCTGGCGCGGCCGCCGCTGACCGCGGACCAACTCCAATCGGGCCGCATCGTTGCCGTCGATGAGCGCGTTGCGCTCAATCCGGTGTCTTACTGGATGGACCGCCCGGTCGGCCGGCCGCGCGCGGCCGCGGCAGATCTTGCCGGGCGCATCGCCGAGCAGGCGGGGCTTGCTCCGGAAAAGCTCGAAGCTTTCCTTCAGGACGATGTCTAAGGACTGACTTAGCGAAGCAGCAGAACCATGATTGTTGCCGTCACCGCCGAGACGATGGCCGTGACAACCGAGATCGTCCAAAGGGATATCGGCGCGGATTCCGATCTCGGCGCGTGACCAGCCGAGCGGACCGCGGCGCCGCGCGGCTGCGGCGCGTTGGCGTTGGCCGCAACCAGCACCGCGGCGGAAGCGACGGCCGGCGAAAAAGTTGACGGCACCGGCACAACCGCGGGCCTGGACATATTGTCTGCAACCGCTGCCTGCGGCGAGCCGAAGCCGCGCGGAGCCTGATCGGTATCCGTCGCCGCCCTGCCCGTCGAGGGTCTTGCCGGCGATTCTTCGGTGACGGCATCGGGCTCCATCACGGCCCGGTAAGCGTCCTCGACCTCGGAGGACGACAGGCGTTGCGGTGCCTGGGCCGCAGGGCGCGGCAGCGCGCTTTGCAGCGACTGGGCCGCGATTTGCGCCGCCTGCCCCGTCGAGGGCGCCGGCGGCTGGATCAGCGTCTTGATCAAAGCCGCCGCCGCCGGATCGGCCTTGGGCAAAGGCACCGGCTGCGGCGTGAGCGCTTCACCGATCAGTGCGTTCAAGCGGGTCGAGGTGATGTCCATGCCGGCTTCCGGAAACCATTTCTCCACTTGAGCCATACCGCATGAGCATTGCGTCAAGCTTGACGTTGCCGGCAATTTGTGGCGATTGAAACCCGATGAACGCAAGCGTCCTTTCATGATGAACCGTTTCGAAGGCCCGGGCGGCAGGGAAGCCCGGATCCGCTATCTCGACGGTGACTTCCAGGTCACCAGTCCGGGTGCGTTCGTGCGCTGCGCGGTGACGGGCGAGAACATTCCGCTCGACGAGCTCAAATATTGGAGCGTCGCCCGGCAGGAGCCCTACGTGAACGCCGCGGTCTCGCTTGCCCGCGAAATCGAGATGCACCCGGAACTGCGCAAACGGGGATAGGCCGTGCGAGCCCATGGCGCCGTGGCAATCAAATCTCGACCGCCGACGATACCGCATTGAAAACTTCAAAAACTCTCTCAAGACCCTTCTTCGCATGCCACTTATCATGCGTGCGAGACTGCGCGATCGGGCGGTGTCGAGGGCGCCTCGATTCAAGCTGACGGCCTGCGCCATCTTCCGCGAGGAAGCGCCGTTCCTGGCCGAGTGGATCAGGTTCCACCAGAATGTGGGATTTGAGCACTTCTATCTCTACAACAACTTCTCGACCGACAATTTCAGGACGGTGCTGGAGCCGTTCATCGAGGAAGGGCTGGTCACGCTGGTCGATTGGCCGCGGCCGGTGGGGCAGTTGTCCGCCTATCAGGACTGCGTCCGCCGGCGCTGGAACGAAGCATTGTGGATCGGGCTGTTCGATATCGACGAGTTTCTTTTCGCGCCCGACGGGCGCGACGTTCCCTCCGTCCTCAGGGACTATCGCGACCTGCCTGGCGTTTGCGTCTGGCAGGCTTTCTATGGCTCGTCGGGGCATGTCGAGCGACCGGAAAGTCCGGTGGTTGAAGCCTATACGATGCGGGCAGGACCGGATATCACGACCGCCAAGACAATCGTCAATCCGCGCTTGGTCTACAAGCCGGGGGTCCATCTGTCGAAATTCCTGTTCGGCGAAGGGATGGACACCCATAGGCGGACGATCGTGCCCGGCATGCCTCCCAAGCTCGATATTTTGAGGATCAATTACTATTGGTCGCGATCGCTCGCCGACCTCGACCAGAAAATCCGGCGCGGCGACGCCTCGACGTCGGCACTGCGCGACCGGGACTGGCATTTCGATTTCGAAAGCAAGCTCAATGTCGAGCGCGACGAGGCCATCCTCGAGGCGATGCGGCGCCAGCGCTGAGGCAAACCTTGCAACTGGCCTCGTGGCTTCACCGCCGGCACCATCCGCCCGCGGAACCCGGCCCCATACAGGTTCGCGGCCGAGTGCCGGCAACAATTGATCGCCGCGGCGAAAAACCATTCTTCCAACGCACGTGACAGGTTCGTGAATCTGCGGTTATAGAAGTTGGGGGTATGGGGGATCTGCCGTGAAGGCTCTGGTGACCGGCGGCGCCGGCTTTATTGGTTCGCATCTATGCGACCTGTTGCTGGCAAGAGGCCATGAAGTAATATGTCTCGACAATTTCTCGACTGGTTCGGATGAGAACATCCGCCACCTTTCAAACAATGCGCGGTTCAGGCTGCTGAGGCACGATGTCACCGTGCCGCTTCAGGCCGAGGCCGATGAGATCTTCAATCTCGCTTGCCCCGCCTCGCCTGTTCACTATCAGCGCATTCCGATCGAGACGACAAAGGCCTGCGTCTATGGCGCCATCAACATGCTCGACCTTGCATGTGCTTCGGGCGCCAAAATCCTTCAGGCGTCGACATCCGAGGTCTATGGCGATCCGCAGGTCCATCCCCAGACCGAGGCCTATTGGGGTCATGTCAACCCGATCGGCCCGCGCAGCTGCTATGATGAAGGCAAAAGATGCGCCGAAGCGCTGTTCTTCGACTATCGGCGCCGGTCGCAACTGCCGATCAAGGTGGTGCGCATCTTCAACACCTATGGGCCTCGCATGCACCCTTCGGATGGGCGCGTGGTCAGCAATTTCATCGTCCAGGCGTTGCGCAACGACCCCATAACCATCTACGGCGACGGAAGCCACACGCGCAGCTTCTGCTACGTCGACGACCTGGTGGAGGCGATGGCCGGGATGATGGCGACGCCCGACGATTTCATCGCGCCCGTCAACATCGGAAACCCGATGGAAGTCACGATCCTAGAGCTGGCCGAACTGGTGTTGGGCATCGTCGGCGGCAAGTCCAAAATCGAGTTCAAACCCCTCCCGGAAGACGATCCGCAACAGCGCCAACCCGATATAGGCCTGGCGCGTTCGGCATTGGGCTGGTCCCCTCGTGTTGCCCTCGAAGACGGACTTGGCGAGACCGTCCGCTATTTCCGTGGGCTTATCAACTGACCGCAGCGCACCGGATCGACCAGGCGCACCGGAAACTCAGCCGCGCATCTTGCGCTGGCGCCAGGCGTCGAGCGTCTCGCCGATGATGCGTTCGGGCACGTGATCGAGCTCGAACACGGCCTCGATATCGAGCACGTCCAGTTGATCGAGGAAACCGGCGGGCACCTCGCCGTGGCGCAGCCGCGCTGCGTCCTTCGCAGTGGTGACGAGGCGCAGCCCCTCCTGGCGGGCGAGCGTCAGAAGGTCGGCAAGCTCGTCCTGGGCGTAGAAATGATGGTCCGGAAAGGCGCGCGACTGGGGCACTTCGCCGCCCGCGCCGCGCACCGTGTCGAAGAATTTCTCCGGATGGCCGATGCCGGCGAAGGCAAGGAAGCGGCCGCCGGCGAAGCGCGACGGATCCGCCGGCTCGACATGCGCCAGGAAGATCGGCCGGCCGGCGCGCGCCGCCTGGCGCACCACGCCGTCGGCGGCGGCCCCCTCGCCCATCTTCAGCAAGCCGCTGGTGAAGACCAGTTGGTCGACGACCTTGGCGCGAAGCGGTCCGCCCGGGATGACGCGGCCGTTGCCGACGCCGAAACGGGCGTCGACCACGACCAGCGCATAGTCGATATGGATGCGCGCCGACTGGAAGCCGTCATCCATGATCAGGAAGTCGCAGCCATGCTCTTCGATCAGCAGTTTCGCGCCGGCGGCGCGATTCGCCGTCACCGCCACCGGGGCATGTTCGGCCAGAAGCAGCGGCTCGTCGCCGACATGCTTGGCGGCGTCGTGATGCGCATCGACGACATGCGGCTTGGCGAACGAGCCGCCATGGCCGCGCGACAGGAAGCCGGGCGTGAGCTGCATGCGCCTGGCTTGCTTCGCCAGAGCGATAGCGACCGGCGTCTTGCCGCTGCCGCCGACGGTCAGATTGCCGACGCACAGCACAGGTGCTGCGACCTTCTGGCGAGGGGCATGCCGCATGCGGCGGCCGGCAACCATGCCGTAGGCAGCCGACACCGGCGACAGAGCGAGCACGCGCCAATCCGGCTTTTCCCACCAGAAGGGGGGCGCCTCGCTGGTCATCTCATCGCCCGTTAGCGCCTTTCAGGCGCGCCTTCACGACCAGCGGTTGGATATAGGGCTCCAGCGATTTCAGCGTGCGGGCAAGCGCGCCGCGCATCTCGTCGACGGTGGCGGCACCCGCCGCGATCATTTCGTGGCGCGCCACCTCGTTGGTCAGAAGGAAATTGACGGCGCCGGTCAGCATGTCGCGGTCGCGCACCAGCTTGGCGCCGCCGCTGTCGAGCAGGCGCTGGTAGGCCTCGCGGAAATTCTGCACATTGCGCCCGGCAAGCACCGCGGTTTCGAGCATTGCGGGCTCAAGCGGATTCTGGCCGCCTTCCGAGGTCAGCGAGCGGCCGACGAAAGCGATCTCGGTCAGCCTCAGGTAAAGCCCCATCTCGCCGATCGTGTCGCCCAGAAGGATATCGGTGTCGGGCGAGATGCGGTCGCCCTTGCTGCGCCTCGCCACCGTCAGGCCCATGCCGGAAATCTGCGCGGCAAGCGCGTCGGCGCGGTCGGGGTGACGCGGCACGATGATGGTCAGAAGCCCATGGTGGCGCCTGTGCAGGCTGGCATGGACCTCGGCGGCCACAACCTCCTCGCCGTCATGGGTCGATATCGCCGCCCAGGTCGGGCGGTTGCCGATTTGGCGCTGCAGGGTGCCCAGGGCCCGGTCGTCGACCGGCGGCGGGTTGGTGTCGACCTTGAGGTTGCCGGAAACCGTGACCGGCCGGGCGCCGAGCGCGCGAAACCGTTCGCCGTCGACATCCGATTGGGCAATGACATGGGCGAGGTTCTCGAACAGCGCCTCGGCGACGCCGGCGCGCTTCTTCCACGAGGTGAAGGAGCGGTCCGACAGCCTGCCGTTGACCAGAACCTGCGGCACGTTGCGGGCGCCCAGTTCCAGGATGGTCATCGGCCAGATCTCCGATTCGGCGATGATCGCCAGTTCCGGCCGCCAATGATCGAGGAAGCGGCTGACGGCGGGCTTGAGGTCGAGCGGCACATATTGGTGGATGATGCGCTCGCCAAGGCGCTCGTCGGCGACCTTGGCCGAGGTCACGGTGCCGGTGGTCAGGACGATGTTGACACCGTAGTCGAGGATGCTCTCGACCAGCGGCACCACTGCGATCGTCTCGCCGACGCTTGCCGCATGGATCCAGATCACCGGCCCTTCCGGCCGGGGCCGGCCGGCGACGCCGTAGCGCTCGCGGCGCCGGGCGCGATCCTCCTTGCCGCGCGAGGCGCGCCAGGCGACATAAGGGCCGATCAGCGGATAGGCGACCGCCCCCGCATAGCGGTAGGCGGTCAGGGCCGCCCGCGCCCAGCGCTCGCTCATTTGCCGCCGTCCACGAGGCGATAGGCCTCGGCCATTGCGGCGTTGAGGGAGGCGGTGACCTCCTGGCGCTTGCGCTCCATCTCGGCATCGTCGGCATCGGCCGGCACGAAGACCGGGGGTCCCACGATAACCGCGGAGCGCCCGAAAGGCAGGTTGATGGTGGTCTTGTCCCAGCTCTTCTCAAGCACCTTGCGGCGGCTGGTGGCGATGGCCGAGGGCAGGATCGGCCGGCCGGAAAGCCTTGCCAGAAGAACGATGCCAAGTCCGGCGTCGCGCGGCTTGCCGTTCGGAATATCGGCGATCATGGCGACATTCTTGCCGGCGATGAGCGACTTCCTGAGCGCGATCAAGGCCTTGGCGCCACCCTTGTCGAGATGATTCGAACTGTTGCGGCCGCCGGAACCGCGCACCGCCTCGATGCCGAATTTCTCGAGCATCAACGCCTGGAGCTCGGCGTCGGCGCTGCGCGAAACCATGGCGACCAGCGGCCGGCCCTTGGGGTAATAGGCAGGCGTCAGAAGATGCTGGCCGTGCCAGAGCGCGATGATGCCGGGCTCAAGATGCGCATAAGCGCCGCCGGCCACCTTCGTCGAGCCTTCGACGAGCGGACTGGTGAGGCGAATCAGTCGCAGGAACCAGGCAAACAGGCTGGCGATGAAATTCTTGACGAAATTCGACTGCGCCAACGGCTCGCGGATGCGCCGCCATAGCGTGCGCGTTCCGCCGCGTCTGGCGGCGCGCCGCCTGGTCGCCCCTTTCACCGCTTCATGCTCCATCGACGTCAACCGCCGACCTTCGATTCTGGGTCGAGCAGACGGTGCAGATGAACAACGAAATAACGCATATGGGCATTGTCGACACTGGCTTGCGCCTTCGCCTTCCACGCAGCGTGCGCCGTTTGATAGTCGGGGTAGATGCCGACGATGTCGAGCGCGTCCAGGTCACGAAACTCGGTTCCACCCAGCTTTTTCAGCTCCCCACCAAAAACCAGGTGCAAAAGCTGTTTCTTTCCGTCTTCCACGGCCATGCCGATCCTTCGCATGCTTATGAATTCGTGACAGGTTTTAGACCAAAGCTGCCGGTTTTGGAACCGCCGACCGCCTCACCCTTCGTCAAGTCCGGCAAGGACGCCGGTGAGCACGCCGAGCAGGTCGCCGCTGCCGGCGGCGAGCGCACCGTGATTGATCACCTCGCCGGCATAGCGCGGCGGCTTGCCGTGGCCGTCGAGCAACGCGCCGCCGGCCTCGGTGAGGATGAGATCGGCGGCGGCGATGTCCCAGTCATGCGCGTTCGGCTTGACGAAGGTCGCGTCGAGCTTGCCGGCGGCAATCATCGCAAGCCGGTAGGCGAGTGAAGGAATGTAGGCGGCCCGCCGCAGCCTGTCGTGCCAGGCTTCCGGCATCCGATCGACCAGCGGCTTGGGGCCGCCGATATCGACGCTCTCACCCAGCGGACGCAAATGGATGCGCTTGTCGTTGAGATAGGCTCCCTCGCCCGGCAGCGCCCAGTAGGTTTCATGCTTGGCCGGGCATTCGAGCACGCCGGCGAGCGAGCGCCCGTTCTCGACCACGGCGACACTGACGCACCAGGAATGCAGGCCATCGAGAAAGCCGCGCGTGCCGTCGATCGGGTCGACGACGAAGGTGCGGCGGGCCGACAGCCTGGCGTGGTCATCGGCGGTCTCTTCCGACAGCCAGCCATAATCCGGACGCGCCTTGAGCAAGGTCTCGCGAAGATAGGCGTCGGCCGCATGGTCGGCCTCGCTCACCGGCGAGGTGCCGCCCTTCATCCACACCTGCGGGTTGTTGCCGAAATAACGCATGGCGATGAGGCCGGCTTCGCGGGCGGCATCGCGTAGCAAAGCGAGGTCCTCGCCGACCGCGCTGGAGGTCAGTTGGTCAAGCGCCGGCAAGGGTCATCCCTTCGATCAGGAGCGTCGGGGCAGCCGTGCCGAAATTGCGGTCGAGGTCGTTCGCCGGCACCATGTTGAGGAACATGGTCTTCAGGTTGGAGGCGATCGTCACCTCGGCCACCGGATAGGCCAGCGCGCCGTTCTCGATCCAGTAGCCGGAGGCGCCGCGGCTGTATTCGCCGGTCACCATGTCGACGCCCTGGCCGAACACCTCGGTGACGTAGAAGCCGCGCCTCAACGACGCGATCAGGTCGTCCGGCGAACGCTCGCCGGGCTCGATGGCAAGGTTGGTCGAGGACGGCGAAACCGATGAGCCGCTGCGCGAGCCCCGGCCGTTGGTGACAAGACCAAGCTCGCGCGCGGCCGAGGTCGATAGGAACCAGTGGTTGAGCACGCCCTTCTCGACCATCAGCAGCCTCTCGCCCTCGACGCCTTCGCCATCGAAGGGCCGTGAGGCTTGACCGCGCCGCCGCAAGGGTTCGTCGGTGACGGTGATTCCGGCCGAGGCCACTTGCTTGCCCATCATGTCGCGCAGGAAGCTGGTCTTGCGCGCGACCGAAGCGCCGTTGATGGCGCCGGCGAGATGGCCGGCAATGCCGCGCGCGACGCGCGGATCGAACACCACGTCGACCGGGCCGGTCGCGGCCTTGCGCGCGCCCAGCCGGCGCACGGCGCGTTCGCCGGCCTTGCGGCCGATCTCTTCCGGCGCGTCGAGATCGGCGAAATGCTGGCGCGATGAAAATTCATAGTCGCGCTCCATGGCCGTGCCCTCCCCAGCGATGACGCTTGTCGAGCGCGAGAAGCGCGAGGCGACATACTGGCCGACGAAGCCATGCGAGGTGGCGAGCACCAGGCCACCGAGGCCCGCACTGGCGCTGCTGCCCGAGGAATTGGTGACGCCCTTGACAGCCAATGCGGCCGCTTCGGCGGCAAGCGCTGCCTCCTTCAGCTGGTCTGCCGGCACCTCGGTCGGATCGAAGAGATCCAGATCGCGCAAATTGCGGGCAAGCAGCGCGGGATCGGCAAGCCCCTGGAACGGATCTTCGGGCGAAACCTTCGCCATGGCCACGGCACGCTCGGCGAGCGCCTTCGGATCGGAAGCGGCGGTGGCCGAGACGCTCGCGACACGCTGGCCGATGAAGACGCGCAGCGAGACGTCCTCGCTCTCCGACGATTCGGTGCTCTCGACCTTGCCCAGCCGCACCGAGACGCCGGCCGAGCGGCCGCGCACCGCCACCGCATCGGCCGCGTCGGCGCCGGCGCGCCTGGCGGCCTCGACGAGCGCCGTCACGCGGTCGGTCAATTTCGCTGCGTCGAGCTGATTGGTCATACAGTTATTCCTGTTTGTTCAAGCAGTCTGTTAAGGCGTCATTCCATCAAAGGCCCGCAGGATCGCCCCCGCCGCACCATCATGGGTGCAGCGCAACATCCATGGACGCCCCGCACCATCTATTGTTCCGCCGGCACTTGCGCAATGGGCGACGGCCGATCCAGGCGCCGCGACCAAATCGCCCAAGGGTCGGCGGGACGTCCGCGGTTCATCCTCGTTCCGGAGTTTTCCCATAACGCCCCTTCAAACCGCCCTTCCGGTCCGTGATCCCGACGAAATCCGCGCTTTCTATGACGAGCGCTCGGTTTAATTCGCACCTCATCCGGCACCCGGGCCAGTTCGACCTCCATTGTCAGCAGATTTCGACGCAGTCCCGTCGATGGGGGGACTTCGGCGCGGCCCCACCCGCAGTTCTGTCGTCGACGCGGCGGAACGATCGATGGTACGCTGCAGGCTTGCCTGTGATTTCCGGGCAATGGGGTTGGAATTAAAGAGGTGCCGATCACCGGGGCAGGTGTTCGCGCACCGGCAATTGGGACTGGTCATGTGCTCGCTTCGGGCACCGGACCTGATGGGGGAAGAATGGATTATTTCGCAGGTGGACGGTTTACCTATGACTGGACCTCCCATCACCTGAACCTTTGGGAGGAACTCCTCCACGACAGGATCGACGCCGCGACCGCAGTGCTGGAAATCGGCTCATTCGAGGGCCGTTCCGCGCTGTTTTTCCTGCAATTCCTGCCAAAATCCCGCATCACCTGCGTGGATACCTTTCAGGGCAGCGAAGAGCATGTCGAGCGCGGCTCGAAATATGAATCCGACATGGCCGAGGTCGAAAGACGTTTCGACCAGAACCTCATGCCCTTCGCCGACCGGGTCGAGAAGCGCAAGGGCTGCTCGGTGGTGGTCCTGCCGGCACTGGCCGCCGAACAGCGACTCTACAACGTGGTCTATGTCGATGGCGATCATTCCGCCGCATCCACCTACACCGATGCCAGACTGGGTTGGGACCTGCTCGACAAGGACGGCCTAATGATCCTGGACGACTATCGGTGGGGAAGGGACCGGCCGGCAGCAAAACGTCCAGCTGTGGGGATGGAAGCCTTCCTGCAGCAGATCGCCGGCGAATATGAGCTGCTGCACCAGGACCAGCAGATCGTCATACGCAAAATCAAGATCGGCGAAGCATCGATCGGCGCAACCAAGTCATTCACGATCGCCGGACGCGACATCGGCGAGCTCGCGGGCGGCGCGCTGTCGCCGCCGCTCGTCAGCTTCGTTGTCATCAACTGGAACTACGGCCGCTACGTCGGCGCGACAATCGACTCCATACGCAGGCAGGACTATCCGCATTTCGAGTGCATCGTCATCAACAACGGGTCGACCGACGACAGCGCGGAGGTGATTGCCCGGCATATCGAGGGCGATCCGCGTTTCCGGATGGAAACGCTGGCGCAGAACCATGGCCAGCTCGGCGCCGCCCTGTGGGTGCTGGACAAGGTGAATGGCGGATTCGTGACCTTCGTGGATGCGGACGACGTGCTGTTCGACAATTACGCCTCGATGCACATCCAGGTGCATATGGCACTGCGGCGAAGCGTCGGCTTCACGTCGGCCAACGTCGCCGAGATGGATTCGACGGGCAAGACCCTTACCGCCTCGTATTTGCACCACCGGTTGGACAAGACGGACGCGCAGCGCGGCCTTCGCGGAGAGCAGACGGTCTTGCGGCTTCCTACGGTTTCTCCGTCGCAGTATCGGTTCCTCCACGCCAACACGGCGACCATACCGCGGTGGCACATAGGCTGGCTCTGGGCGCCCGGCAGCGCCAACATGTTCCGCACCTCGGTGCTGCGTCTGTTGCAATTGGACGATGGCAGCAAGCCGCGGATGACAGCGGCGGACGGGTATTTCAACACAATATGCCATGCCGTTGCCGGCAGCGCGCTGATCGACATGCCGCTGTCGGGCTATCGCCTGCACTCGAGCAACTATTTCGCGACTGGTGAAAGCGTGGAGGGCGTACGCAGCGGAACGAGAAGCTACGCGGCCAAGTCGCAGCAATTCACATATGAGAGCGTGAGGTTCCTGATAGAACAGAGCGAGCGTTTCGACTGGCTGCTCGGACCGGAATTCTGGCCGACCGTCGACATGGTCACACGGGAGAACGGCGCGGCTTTGCGCGACTATTTCAGGAATGAGCTCGCGGTTGAAATTTTCAGACAAAACGCACCGCAACTAAGGTCCCTTTTCGGCGACGAGAAATTCCGCCGAGAGATCACGAACCGCTTCTCCGGCGCACAGGCGAGAACAATCCTGCGAGCCGGTTTCGGCGGCCGAATTCCGATACGCCACCTGCACAAGTCGCTGTTCCGTGATTTCCGCGTATTCCTGCGAAGGACGCGGAGACGGTGATGACCCCGCCGAAGCTGAGCTTCCTCATCATCAACCATAATTACGGCCGCTACGTCGGCCAGGCGATATCGAGCGTTCTGTCGCAAACTTACGACGACCTCGAATGCCTTGTCGTGGACAACGCGTCGACAGACGACAGCCGCGATGTCATTGGGCGATTTGCGAATACCGACCCCAGGCTGGCCGTCGAATATCTGGACAACAATCTGCACCAGATGGGCGCATTTCTCCACGTCCTGGATCGTCTCGGGGGAGAACTGGTCTGCATCGTGGACGCCGACGATTTCCTGTTCGCGAACTTCGCGGCCTTCCATGCCCAGCTTCACTGCGACTGCCCGACGATTGGGGCAACGTCGAGCGGCGTTCTTGAAACCGATCATTTCGGGCGGCCGCTCTCTTCTGGTTTCGCATGGCTGCTGCACCTTAGGGTGGGCAGGCCCTTCGATCGCGATCGTTTAAATTCAGACCACATGATCCTGGAAGGACGAGAGCGCGAGTTGCTCTGGCAACATTCGACGGTGATAGGGCCGCACGAACCGGGCTGGCACTGGTCGCCTGGAACGGCGAACATGTACAAGCGGCATTATCTTGCCCGATGCAAGCCATCTCGGGCCGTTGTCGGCAATGCCGCGACCGACAATTATTTCATGCCGTTCGTCCATGCCTTGGCTGGTTCGGCCTGCATAGACCTTCCGCTATCGGCCTACCGTATTCACGGGAGCAACGTACACGGCGCGCAGCCCTCAATGCCGGGCCTGAGGACATTCAGCAAAGCCGCCCATCAGCGCTCGTGCGCACGGCGAAGTGCCATCGTGCGCGAACTGGCTTCACGTGCCCGGGACTTTGTCTCGACCCACGGGCGCGCCTTCTGGAGCCTGATGGATGCCCCAAGCGTGCCGGACGGCGTTTCGTTGGATACTTATTTCAACGACCCCGTGATCCAGGAAATTTTGCACGATCATTTCGACGAGATCCTGGCGGCATGCGGAGAAGCCGAGACACGCGAGGCGTTGACCGCGCGCATGGGCCAGAAAGGTTACAAACACTTCCTGGCCTCGCGGGGTCAGAGAAAGTCCAGCGCGGGCTGAAGGGGCTGACGCAGCCGGGATCACGCCACCGGCGCCCAGATCACGTCCTCGATCCTCGTTGCCCCCGTCGCCAGCATCACCAGCCGGTCGAAGCCCAGCGCTGACCCGCTTGCCTGCGGCATTATCGCCAAAGCCGCGAGGAAATCCTCATCCAGCGGATAGCGCTCGCCATAGATGCGCTCCTTCTCGTCCATCTCGGCGAGGAAACGGCGGCGCTGCTCTGCCGGGTCGGTCAGCTCGCCAAAGGCATTGGCGAGCTCGACGCCGCAGCAATAGAGCTCGAAGCGCTCGGCGACGCGCGGATCCCTGGCGCTCGGCCGGGCAAGTGCCGCCTCCGCAATCGGATAGCCGTAAAGGATGGTGGCCCGCCCCTGCCCCAGCGCCGGTTCGATCCTCTCCACCATCACCCGGCTGAACAGATCGGCCCAATTGTCGTCGGGCGCGGTGCGCAGGCCAGCTCGGACCAGGGCGGCATGAAGTCCGCCACGATCCGTGCTCCCGTCTGCCGCGACGGTCGCCAGAAGATCGATGCCGGCAAATCGAGCGAAGGCCTCCGCCACACTCAGCCGCTCCGGCTCTGCGAAGGGGTCGGCCTCGCGCCCGCGAAAACGCAAACTCCTGGCGCCGGCCTTCTCCGCCGCGAGCGCCAGGAA
Organism: Mesorhizobium atlanticum; assembly: GCF_003289965.1. Taxonomy (GTDB): domain Bacteria; phylum Pseudomonadota; class Alphaproteobacteria; order Rhizobiales; family Rhizobiaceae; genus Mesorhizobium; species Mesorhizobium atlanticum. The sequence goes on along the minus strand of NZ_QMBQ01000008.1, from coordinate 33,540 downwards.
TTCGGCGCAGTCGTCCATCAGGCGCTCGTAAGTTTCGCCGACGCGGTACCACTCAAGCATGGTGAATTCGGGATGATGCAGCGGCCCGCGCTCGCGGTTGCGCCAGACGGGGCCGAGGCTGAAGATGCGCTCCTCGCCGGCGGCAAGCAGCTTCTTGCAGGCGAATTCCGGCGAGGTGTGGAGATAGAGCGGCCGGCGCGACGCATCGGGCCCGATCGCCTCGGTGGCGAAGGCGGAAAGATGCGCCTCGTTGCCTGGCGAAACCTGCAGCGCCGAGGTCGTCACCTCGATGAAATCGCGCTCAACGAACCAGCCGCGAAGCGCGGCTACGATGGCATTGCGCGCCATCAGCCGTGGCCGGCGATCGGCATGGATATGGGGCGTCCACCAGGGCGAGGCGGCGGTCATAGGCAGGAAAATCGCGCGGAAGACTGGCGGTTCGGCGCAAGATGCGCTAGGGCGCACGCGATGGCCGCCGTCGCCGCTTCGCGGAAATCGACGCTTGCAGGCCGAAAAACTCGAACGGGATCGAATATCGTGGTCAAGGTCATCGCCAGTTCCTTACGCAAAGGCAACGTCGTCGATAAGGACGGCAAGCTCTATGTCATCCTCTTTGCCGAAAACATCCACCCTGGCAAGGGCACGCCCGTGACCCAGCTCGACATGCGCCGCATCGGCGACGGGGTGAAGGTGTCGGAACGCTACCGCACAACCGAAATGGTCGAGCGCGCTTATGTCGAGGAGCGCGAGCACACCTTCCTCTATTCCGACGGCGAAGGCTTTCATTTCATGAACCCGGAAAGCTACGACCAGGTCGTCGCTTCGGAAGCCGTGGTCGGCGACATGGCGCCCTATCTGCAGGAAGGCATGGCCGTCCAGCTCGCGCAGTTCAACGGCGTGCCGATCTCGCTGGTTCTGCCGCAGCGCGCCGTCTTCGAGGTTGTGGAAACCGAGCCGGTCACCAAGGGCCAGACCGCATCTTCCTCCTATAAGCCCGCCGTGCTCTCCAACGGCGTGCGCACAGCCGTGCCGCCGCACATCTCCGCCGGTACGCGCATCGTGGTGATGACCGCCGACGGTTCTTACGTCGAGCGCGCCAAGGACTGATATTTTACGGCGGCACGAGTAGCACAGCTCGCCCGCAAGGGCGGGCTACGTCGCGAGCGCGCCCGCAGACTTCCGCAACTGTGTCCCTGTGGGCCTTCCCCGCTGGAAGTACGGCTGAACTACTCTCCCGAAGGCGACGATATCAGCACATATCCGCGGGTCTTGTTCTCATTGTCGCTGTCGACCGTGTTCATAGCTCCGAACAAGTCGGTCGTTTTCACCCATACCGGCGGGTATTTGTAGCGGGCGACATCGAGGATCAGGAATCTGTCCGCTTTCTCGTCGTAAGCGGCCAGTGGGGATATATGCCCGCCCTTCTCCTGGCCCATCGCCTTGCGCAGATAGTTGACGATGACGAAGTGCCCGGGTTTGGCAAGGAACGAACTGGCCTGGGTGCGGAACTGCTCAAGGCTGGCATCCGAGGCGTGGCGGACCTCGGCCTTGATCGGCTGGGTGGATAGAATGGCCCCGATCTGGTCGAGCGTCATTCCCTGCTTGTCCAGGACCTGGCGAGGAAGAATGGTCTCCGTGCGGTCGTTCAGAACATTATCCTGCGTGAATGTTTTATAGGGTTCGTATTCGGGCACTGCGGGCGCCGGAACGTTGAGCGCGTTCAGCACCATGACGATGCTGGCCACGCCGCAATAGGCCTGCGTCTTTTGCGTGAGAAAATTGCTCGCGAGGGGGAAATAGGCTTCCTTCGCTGTGCTTTCGGCAAGAAAGCTCTCGCCGGCAGGGGAACCGAACCCCGTCAGATTGTCCGGAAGCTTCAGCGTCTCGGCAAAGGCGCCGGGTGCAGCCAGCAGAAGCGCCAGCAGGAGCGAATAAAAACGCGCAGACATCGTGACCCTCCGCCCGATTAATGAAGGCATCGAGGAATGTATCAGCTTGTCGGTGCCGTGGCACGTTCCAGTTCGATCCCGCCGGCACGCCGCCCCCAAGCCTCGCAACCCAATCCCGATGCCGATTGCCGAAACCGGCGCCCAGATTACAGGCGGGGCCTTCTAAGTGGCCTTACCGAGCCTCCACGGGAGGGCAATGTCGGCAAGGTCAAGTCCGAAAGAGACTGCGCAGGCGAAGCCACAGCCGGGGACAATCGAGAGGAGGTTCGGCGCCCGTGTCGCTGGATGCTGGCTCGTTGGGTGGCAGCAGATAGAGCCAGGCCAGCATCTCATTGGCCTCGCCACAGCATGGCCCTGCGATACCGGCTGAAAGGATGCTCAGCGCCTCCGCTCGCGAAAGTGTCGTGGGTGCAATCGGCGTGTCAGCCCTCACATGCATTATTGCCCTCCATGATTGGCGATGGCAGCGCCGCGCAGGTTTTTGAGTGACGCGAGATAGTTGGCGAACCTCATCTCATCGACATCAGGTCCGTCATGAGGCCGACCCTGACGACGAACTTCGGCGCAGAGAGTTCCGGACAGCCGATGTCCCTCAACTCATGGGGCGTCAGGTCTGCCAACGCCCTGCGTCCCGCAATGGCGCGCCGCCATGCCACGAAGGCAGCGACTGCTGCCGCCGCGCTTCTCGACACTGCCCCAAGCGGCCAAGGGTTCGATGCGTGGGTCTTCGCATGAGTCTCCGTATTAGCCATTTCGCTCTCCCGTTCCAGGTTACGGCAGCAGCTTGTCACGGCGGCGATTTGCGGTTGTTCGGCCGAGCGTAAATCATCGCGGAAGGTCCGGCGGATCGCCGTTAAATCCGCGTTAAATCGACCGGCGAAGGTGCTATTCTGTAGCCGCGTTCGAATTTCGGAGGGACGTCGTGCGCATCCGGTTGCTTGGCGGTCTCGAAGTGACTTCCGCAGAGGGGCAGCCCGCCCGCTTCGCAACGCGCAAGTCCGCGCTGCTTTTCGCCGCCCTGGTCCTGGCGGGTCGCCGCGGCCATCGCCGCGAACGGCTTGCCGAAGGATTTTGGCCGGGACGAGGCGACGCGCAGTCGCGCAACAGCCTGCGCCAGGCCCTTGCCGACATCAGGCGATGGTTTCCCGCCGCCGGCGACGCGGCCATTTCCATCGAGGGGGATCAGGAAACACTCGCGCTGACGGCCGGTCCGGATGAAGCGGACGTCTGGCTCTTTGAGCGGAAGCTCGCCGAAAACGGCACCGCGGACCTCGCCTTCGCCGCCGATCTCTACCGAGGCGATGTCCTGGCGGGCGAAGTCATTCCCGACGGTCTGGATGAATGGTTCGGCCCCTACCAGATCAGATACCGGCAGAAGGCGCTGCAGTTGGTGGAACGGCTGAGCCTGGCGCTGCCCAAACCAGACTCCGCGAATGAAGCGGCATGCGAACGGCTGGCGGAAAGGCTGCTCGCCTCGGATCCGACCGCTGAGCCGGCACATCGGGCATTGATGCGCATCCACGCCGCGAGGGGCCACGAAAATGCTGCCCTGCGCCAGTTGGAATCCTGCCGCGCGCTGCTGAAGAAGCATCTGGGCGTGGAACCCGAGGCACAGACGCAGTCACTGGCGGTGTCGCTGCAAGCGCGTGACGGAAATCGCCAGGCCGCGTCGACGCACGACGCCGCTCAGCCGGCTCAGCCTGTCGCCAACCCGGTGAGACCGCATGACCAGCCCTCGGTGGCCGTGATGCCCTTCGACAATCTTGGCGGAGCGGACGACGAATATTTCGCCGACGGCGTCGTCGAGGAGATAACGGCCGCGCTTTCACGCGTGCGCGATTTCTTCGTCATCGCGCGCCAGTCCGCCTTCACCTATAAGGGCCGCTTCGTCGACGTGCGTGACGTCGGCCGGGAACTTGGCGTCAACTACGTGGTCGAAGGCACGGTTCGGCGGGGCGGCGACCGGCTGCGCATTTCCGTGCAGTTGGTCGATGCTGAGACGAGGACACAGCTATGGTCCGAGCGCTACGAGGGCGCGACAGAGGATGTCTTCGAGTTCCAGGACAGGATCGCGGCACAGGTGGCGGGCGCCATCCATCCTGCCATCCGCGGCGCCGAGATAAAGCTAGCCAGCCGCAAGCCGCCGACCAGCCAGCGGGCGTATGATTTCGTCATGCGCGCCTATCCGAACATTTGGGGCCGCCGCAAGGACACCAACGACCTGGCAATAGAGCTGCTCAAGAAAGCGATCGCGGTCGATCCAGCCTATGGTCGCGCGCACGCGCTGCTAGCATGGTGCCACGCCTCGAACGCCGTGTTTCTGTGGGCCGAGAACCCGGAAAGCGAGCTGGAAAAGGCGGTGGCGGCGGTCGAGGCAGCCGGCTCGATCGGCGATGATCCAACCGCGTTGACCGCCGCCGGCGCGGCATTGAGCATGGGTGGTGACCAGGAGCGCGCCGCCGCCTTCATCGAAAAGGCGCTCGCGCTTGATCCGAACAATGCGTGGGCATGGGCACGCCGTGGCTGGATCGCGATCTACAGGGGCGAAGCCGCCTATGCCTCGCAATGGTTCCAGCGGGCGATGACGCTTAGCCCAATGGATCCGTTCGCGTTCGCCGTGAGACTGGGAATGGGCTACGCCTTGGCCAAGGCGGGCTCCCTTTCCCAGGCCGTCGCGATCGCCCGTGAGGTCATCGCCGCCCACCCCGACATCATCACGTCCTATCGCTATCTCGCCGCCTGGTCGGCCATGGAGGGCGACCTGGAGACCGCCCGCTGGGCCGCACAAAAGCTCATGGCCGCCCAGCCGGGCTTCACGATCGAGCGATTCCGGTTGCTGCCTGTCTTCCGCAACACCCCGGAATGGGCAAACCAGGTGGTCGAAGGCTTGAAGCTGGCAGGATTGCCGGAGCGCTGACATCACTCTCGATCGGCCACCTCCACCGGCAGGCCAGCGGCTTTCCATTCCGGCATGCCGTCCTCGAGGCGGCGCGCGGGATGACCGAGCGAGCGCAGCGCCGCGACAGCCTCGAAGGACATCACGCACCACGGGCCGCGGCAATAGGCGACGACTTCCTTGCTGGCATCGGTGCCGGCCGACCACGCCTTGATTTCGCCCAGCGGGACATTGATCGCTCCGGGCACATGGCCGAGCGCGAACTCGTCCGCCGGACGGACGTCGATCAACGTCACCAGCCCATCGCGCATCAGCGTCTGGAGTTCGCCCCGCGTGACAGGCCGCATGTCGTCGCGCGCGTCGAAATAGCCGCGCACGATGCGGTCGACCTCGGCAAGCCGCCGCTCGGCAACGCCGCGCACCGAAGCGAAGGCGGAAAGCACGCTGTCATCGGCCAGCGAATAATGCACGAATTTGCCGTCACGCTCGGCCGAGACGATGCCGGCGCGGCGCAGCGCCTGGAGATGCTGCGAGATGTTGGCGACTGGCTGGCCGAGCTTCGCGGCGAGCGCCTCGACGCTTCGGGCGCCTTGCGCCAGATGCTCGATCATCTCCAGGCGCAGCGGATGCCCGAGCGCCTTGGCAACGATCGCGAACTGTTCGTAGAGCGCCTGCTTCGGATTGCGGATTGACATCGGTCCTTCTGCGACGCATCGTCATTCAATAGAATTATTGAATGACGACTTGAACCTCACCTGTCAAGCCAGACCCGTCCCGACACAATTGCCCGATCGGAGCAAGCGATGATTCTCAGGCAGTTCCTGCACACCGATCCGGTCGCCGCTTCCTATCTGTTCGGCTGCGGCGGCAAGGCGTCAGCGGCGGTGGTCGATCCGGTCGGCGACATCGCGCCCTATGTCGAGGCGGCGCGCGCGACCGGTATGCGCATCCTCTATGTTGTCGATACGCATATCCATGCCGACCATATCTCGGCGGGACGCGCGCTCGCCGAGGCAACCGGCGCCGAATACGTGCTGTTCGAAGGCGCCGAAGCAGGCTTCCCGTTCCGGCGCGTCAAGGACGGCGAGGTGCTCGGGCTCGGCAATGTCACGGCGACCGTGATGCACACGCCGGGTCACACGCCGGAGCATCTGAGCCTTCTCGTCACCGACCGGACACGGTCGGCCGAACCCTGGTTCGTGCTCACCGGGCACACGCTGATGGTGGGCGATCTTGGCCGCACAGAGCTCGCTTCCAGCGCCGAGGACGGGGCGCGCGCGCTTTTCTCCAGCGTGCGCCGGCTGAAGGAATTGCCGGATCATATCGAGGTGCTGCCGGGCGCCTATTCGGGCTCGGTCTGCGGCCGCTCGCTGAGCGGCAAACCGACATCGACCATCGGCTTCGAGCGGCGTTTCAACAAGGCGTTCCGCATCGAGGACGAGGGTGAGTTCATCACCGCCATGACCGCAGACATCCCTCCCCCGCCGCCGGAGGCCGCCCGGACCCGGGCCGTCAACGCCGGGGCAAAATCTTGAGCGCAGCGGCGCTCGCCGTCGCGCTCGGCCTCAAGGCCAACTGGAAGCAGTTTTCGCTGCTGGTGCTGATCAACGCATTCGTCGGCGGCATGGTCGGCATCGAGCGGACCGTCGTGCCGCTGATCGGCGCTGAGGAATTCGGCGTCGCTTCCACCACGCTCGTCACCTCCTTCATCGTCAGCTTCGGCGTGGTCAAGGCCTGCGCCAATCTCGTCTCCGGCCAGCTCGCCGACATATGGGGCCGCAAGCGCGTGCTGATCCTCGGCTGGCTGTTCGGACTGCCGGTGCCGTTCATCATCATCTGGGCACCTAGCTGGAGCTGGATCGTCGCCGCCAACGCGCTGCTCGGTATCAACCAGGGTTTGGCCTGGTCGATGACGGTGATCATGAAGGTCGATCTGGTCGGGCCGAAATCACGCGGACTAGCCGTCGGCCTCAACGAGTTCGCCGGCTACCTCGCCGTCGGCGTCACCGCATTCCTCACCGGCTATCTCGCCGGCCGCTACGGGCTGCGGCCGGTGCCGATCTATCTCGGGGTCGGCTATGCGATCCTGGGTGCGACGCTGTCCATCCTGCTGGTGCGCGACACGCGCGAGCATGTGCGGCTGGAACTGGCCAACCACCCAAAACAGGCTTCACCGCTCAGCTTCCGCGAGATCTTCATGCTGACCTCGTTCGGAGACCGCAATTTGTTCGCCGCTTCGCAAGCCGGCCTGGTGAACAATCTGAACGACGGCATGAGCTGGGGGCTGTTCCCGCTCTTTTTCGTGGCCAATGGGCTCGGCGTCGAGCGCATCGGCATCCTCAAGGCCGTCTATCCGGCGGTATGGGGCATCCTGCAGGTCGCGACCGGGCCGCTGAGCGACCGCTGGGGCCGCAAGGGGCTTATCGTCGCCGGCATGTGGGTGCAGGCGGCGGGGCTTCTCTTGACCGCCCTGACGCGCGATTTTGGCTGGTGGCTGCTGGCGAGCCTGCTGCTCGGCCTCGGCACGGCGATGGTCTATCCAAGCCTGATCGCGGCGGTTTCGGACGCCTCTCATCCCTCCTGGCGGGCGCGCTCGCTCAGCGTCTACCGCTTCTGGCGCGACCTCGGCTATGCGATCGGTGCGCTGTCGGCCGGTCTCATCGCCGACTTCTTCGGCTTCGCCGCGGCGATCGCGGCAATCGCGGCGCTGACGTTCCTGTCGGGCGTAATCGTCGCGCTAGCGATGCGGGAGACGCGTGCCGCCGTCCAGTCTCCGTAAGGTGATGGTTAACGCAGGCCCCAAACAAGGTTTCCGTTTACGATATCGTAAGCTTGTTGCTGCGGGGCATTCGCCGGTCCGCTACAATCTTGGCAGTTGAATTTTCCTTGAGATCGCGCATGAGCAGCCCCAACCGCATGCCGTGGGTGGACACGGCAAAAGGCCTTTCCATCATCCTGGTGGTGATGATGTACTCGGCCTACAACACCGGCGAGTACACCGGCGGCGTCGGCTTCCTGCATTATGTCATCGGCTTCGCGACGCCCTTCCGCATGCCGGAATTCTTCCTGATCTCCGGCCTGTTCCTGTCGCAGGTGATCGACCGGCCGTGGCGGCGTTATGTCGACCGCCGCGTCGTCCACTATCTCTATTTCTACGTGCTGTGGGCGCTCATCTCGATCGGGCTGAAGATCGGCATCTTCAGCCGCGACCCCGCCGGCATGCTGCACGACCTCGCAATGGCCATCGTCCAGCCCTATGGCGTGCTGTGGTTCATCTACATGCTGGCGGTCTTCGGGATCGTCATCCGCGTGCTGCGCGAATTCAGAGTGCCGCACTGGATCGTCATCTTGGCTGCCGCCGCGCTGCAGATGTGGGCGCCGAAGCCGGACAGCTACGCACTCGAGCAGTTCGCGGCCTATTTCGTGTTCTTCTATCTTGGCTTCGTGCTCGCGCCGTTGATCTTCCGGCTGGTGGAATGGACACAGGCGCGCCCGGCGGTCGCCGTTGCCGGCCTGCTTGGCTGGGCGGTCGTCAACGGCCTGCTCGTCTATTCGCCGGGCTACGCCGTGCAACCGGTCGGCATGCAGATGGGCCTGGCGGCCTGGCCGCCGCTGCATCTGGCGCTTGCCGTGGCCGGCGCGGTGGCGCTGTGCGTTGCCGGCGGCTTCCTGTCGAAGTTCGCCTCGATGGAATGGCTGCGCTGGCTCGGCGAGCATTCACTGGTCGTCTATGTCGCCTTCACCATTCCGATGTCGATCTTCCGCGGTGTCATGCTGGCGAGCGGCCTCCTGACCGACACCGGGATGCTGAGCCTGGCGGTGCTGCTTGTTTCGGTCGTCAGCCCGGTGGTTCTCTACTTCATCGTCAAGCGCATCGGCTTCGGCACCTTCCTGTTCGAGCGGCCGGCCTGGGCGCATGTCGACCGGCCGAACGTCGCGAAGGCACCCAGCAAGCCCATGCCGCGACCGGCGCGCGAAGCGGCCTGACCGCGCCGCCCTTTCCGCCAGTCCGTTACTTGTCGCGCTAGAGCGTTTCACCGCGGAAACGGCGAACCGCTCTATCTCCTTGTTTCTACGCAATTCCGGACGGAAAAACCGCTCACACTTTTCCTGGAATTGCTCTATGTCCCGGACGCTTCGCGGCCTTGATCTTGCCGCTGCTCCCGCCACCGCAAAAGAAGCAGCCGCCGCCGTCGGATTCCAACCCCGACACGCCGGAGGGCATCGCCAGCTCCTGCAGCACGTCGCCCGTGGCGGGATCGACGCGCACCAGGTCGCCCTCCTCGCCCTCCCAGGTGGCATGCCAGAGCTCGCCGTCGACCCAGGTGACGCCAGTGACGACGCGCTTTGATTCGATCGTGCGGATCACGTTGCCCGTTTCAGGATCGATCTGATGGATCTTATGCGCCCGGTATTCGCCGACCCAGAGCGAACCCTCGGCCCAGGCCATGCCTGAATCGCCACCATTGCCGGGGGCCGGAATGGTGGCAACGATCTTACCGATCTTCGGGTCGACCTTGTGGATGCGATCCTCGGCAATCTGGTAGAGATACTCGCCGTCGAAGGCCGTTCCGGCATCCGAGGCGACATCGATCGAACGCACGATCTTGCCGCTGTCGGGATCGAGCGCGTTCAGCTTGTCGCCGCTGGCGAACCAGACATTCTTGCCGTCATAGGTCACGCCGTTGACACGGTCGATGCCGGGGAACGGTCCATATTCACGCAGGATCTCGGCAGCGGCTCGTTTCATTTTCGATCTCCATTTCGAACAATGGCCGCAAACTAGTCGGTCGGCAGCGGACCCGGGAGTAACAACACAGTCGGGAATCCGGTCACCGGCGGCATCATCCAGCGGCGCGCCCGGCCGCGGCCGACCGCCTGCACTTTGTGCTCGGCCGAAAGCTGCTCCAGCGCCCGCTGCACGGTGCGCGCGCTGGCGCCAAGCGCGATCGCCAGCGCCGAGCTGGACCACGCCTCGCCATCGGTCAGGAAGGCAAGCACCGCGCCGTGCTCTTCCTCGACCGGCGGCGCCAGCACGACGACCTCGGCAGCCTTTAAGGGCGTCAACGCAAAACCGGCTGCCGTGGCATTGATCTCCGCCACCCCGGCGAGCTCGGCGCGCAGGCGACCCATCTCGACCCTGAGCCGTGCGCGATGCGATTCATCCGCATGCCTTGCCCGGAAGGCGCGTCTCAACAGCACTTCCCGCGAGGCATCCGCCGGCCATGCCTCGGCCAGCGTGCGCGCCAGCGAGAACAATACAGGCCGCGTTGCCAGCGAAACGACCGCGTCGGCCACCCGGACCACGTTGCGGGAAGCATCGACGACGAGCGCGCCCGAGGTCAGCAACGCTTCGACCTCGTCGAGCAGCAGCTCTTTCTCCGTCCCACGCGCGATCAGTCGGCCGACCGGCGTATTCAGGACCAGGGATGCCGCTTCGACTTCGGCCTTCAAGGCCGGGATGTTGGCTTCGTAAGCGGCCAGCGATGCCCGGCCGAATGCCGAGCGCGCCGCTTTCGTCCTCAGACGCCTCACCGCAATGCCCGCCGCGGCCAGTTCATGCGCGACGCGCGCGACCGGCGGCAGCGGCGCCGGATCGAAGTCCGAGAGCAGCCGCTCGGCCTCGTCGAGCCGGCCGATCAGGATGAGGCGGCGCGCCTCGAGGCTGCCAGCATAGGCGGCGTTCAGCCGGTCGCCATGCGCGGCAAGCGTGGCGCGCGCGGATCGCAAAGCCTTCTCCGGCCAGCCGAGGTCGCGCGAGACCAGCGCGATCTCGGCCTCGGCGACGACGCAGCGCGCGCGGGCGACGGTTTCCCTCGAACTGAAGGCCATCGCCGCGTCCTTCAGCAACGCCTTGGCCTTGGCGAAATCGCCGAGCTGCGCCATCGCGATGCCGCGCAGCGCCAGCGCCGGCGCATCGTCGCGCAGCGCGACGCGCTTCAAGGCGCCGAGCGGATCGCCCGCGGCAAGGGCGCGGCCGGCGGCGTTGATCAGCGAGTCCATGCAGTCGCCTCAGGGCTCGCCGCAGCAAATCGCGCCACACTTGTAACTCTCACCATCGCAGCATGCGGTCCTATGTCTGTCCGCGTCACCCCCAACCAAACCCAAGAACGGGACAAGAGCAATGACCCAACACATGAAGACACCGCCGGTCGTTTCGCAGGAAGCATGGGAAGGCGCATATGAAGAGATGCTGGTGAAGGAAAAGGCGCTCACCCGCGCCCGCGACGCTTTGGCCGCCGAACGCCGCCGCATGCCGTGGATGGAAGTCACGAAGGAATATGTCTTCGAAGGCCCGAACGGCAAGGCGAGCCTGCTCGACCTCTTCGAAGGCCGCCGCCAACTCGTCATCTACCGCGCCTTCTTCGAGCCGGGCGTCTATGGCTGGCCGGAACATGCCTGCCGCGGCTGCTCGCTCGGCGCCGACATGGTCGGCAACCTCGCCCATCTCAACGCCCGCGACACCACGCTTGCCTATGCCTCGCGCGCGCCACAGGCCGACATCCAGCGGTTGAAGCAACAGATGGACTGGAAAATGCCCTGGTACACCATCACTGACAGCTGGGATAAGGATTTCGGCGTCGATCAATGGCACGGCCACAACGTCTTCATCCATGACGGCAAGCGCATTTTCCGCACCTATTTCGTCAACAACCGCGGCGACGAGGCCTTCGGCACCGTGTGGAGCTATCTCGACGTCACGCCGCTCGGCCGTCAGGAGGTGTGGGAGGATTCGCCCGAGGGCTATCCGCAGACCCAGACCTACAAGTGGTGGAACTGGCACGACAATTACGAAGCGGGCGCCGCCCCCGATCAGAGATGGGTCGAGGTGTCGGATGCCGGCGAAGCGGCGTTCCGCAACAAGAACGCCTGAGTTGAAGCGACTCCGGCGGCGGCCTGCACGTCGCCGGAGCCGATCTGGCCACGCCCGTGTTTTGATGGGCTTGAAAACCTGTCCGCTTCAGGAGGTGGATATCATGAGCATCGACTCCCCTCGCCCGAGCAGCTTCGGCCTCGCCGACTGGCTTTGCCTCGCCGCCGCTCCGACTTTCGCAGCGATGGGGCTGCTGACGGCCGCCTATGACGGCCACGACATGATGTGCATGTCGGGCACCCCGGTGCTCGGCGGCATGACGCCAATGTATCTGTTGATGGCCGGCTTCCATCTGGCGCCGTGGCTGAGGCTCCTGGCCAGGCGCACCAACGCGATTTGACGCAAGCGCTCAGCTTTCCCGTTACGTTGCGTTTAGCTCTGCCATGTAGAGAATTCGGCATGCGGAGGCGGCGTCTGAATGCTGGACAATTATGAGGTGGACAGGTTCGGCGTGATCCACCAGATCGACTTCACGCCGATCAAGTACGACAAGAAATACATTTCCTATTACGAGGACCTGAGCGACCGGACCATCAAGCTCGGCTACCAGCGGCTTGGCTGGGTGCTAGGCATCACCGGCGAGATTCCTCGCTCCGTGCTGGAGATCGGATATGGCACGGGCACCTTCATCGAGGCCGCGAAGATAACCGGCGTCGCCGACTGCGCCGGCTGCGATATCGCCGAGTTTCCACTGCCCCAAGGTGTCCGCTTTGTCGATTGGGATGAGGCGCTCGCCAGCGCGTGGGATCTCGTCGCCATGTTCGACGTGCTCGAACACATCCCGGACCTGAGTTTCCTCGGCCGCCTGAAGACCCGGCAGCTCGCCGTCGCCGTCCCTTACTGCCGCTGGCGCGAGCTCGGCGCCGACGGCGACTCATGGTTTGCCAAGTGGCGCATGCGCCTGCCCAACGAGCACCTGCACCATTTCGACCGCGACTCGCTGGTGACGTTGCTCGCGCATTCCGGCTTCGAATGCGTGACGCTGAACTGCTTCGAGGATGAGATCAGGCTGCGGCCCGGCGAAGCCGGCCCGAATATTTTGTCGGGCTTCTTTCGAAAACCGTAGAATGGCCGTTAGCCGACTGGTCCGCCCCGCAGCGACACCGACCTTGGCGGGTGATGGCGTTGGTTACGGCCGCTTCGGCGGCCATGACATCATGTGCAGGTCGGGTGCATTGTTGCTGGCCGGGATGGATGGCAGGACGGGGCGCCGTTCAGCTGCCCCCCGCCAATTCGGAGAAAAACGGTCGACGGTCGCTGGTTACCCCACGTTGCTTAGACGGAACCCATCGGTAAGCATGCTCTCGTTGGGATCGATCGGACCCAAATTCTTCACGACCCGGAATCGACCGTTCTGCGCCTCAGCAATGTACATGTTCATGCGAACATGGTGCTGTCCGGGAACCATCTCGGCCGGACCGCCAGGGCCTTCACTGATCCGGACGTGGTCAAGTGCCCGGATAACCGTATCGCGCTCGACACTGCCCGCTTCCTTCACCGCTGCTTCCCACATCTTGATTGCGCGGTAGTGGCCGGTGCACCCACTGCCCGCAGTCAAAGTGGCGCCTCCAGGGAACCGTTCGCTGTAACGGCGCAAGAGCGCGCGGCCGAACGGTTCGTCGAGTTCCTGGTAGTAGTCGAGGCAGCTGTGGAGGCCCTCGATCTGCTCGGACGGCACCAGATTGAAGAAGTTCTCGTCGAAGTAAGTGCAGACGATCCTGCCGCCGCGTTTGCCGAAACCGGCCTTGTGCAGTTCTTCGAGAAACGGCGTCAGGCCCGGCGGCACGATGGTGTTGAAAACCACGTCGGTGCCGCTCGCCATTATCTGCCGCACCGTGCGCCGGAAATCGACGGTGTCCAGCGGAAAATACTCCTCGCCGACGATCTCGCCGCCATTGGCGCGCACCGCCCGGCTCGCGGCTTTGTTCAGCAAATGGGGCCAGATGTAATCGGCCGACGGCAAATAGAATTTCCTGGCTCCGGTGGACTTCATAAGCCATGGGATCAGAGGCTCGACCTGCTGTGCAGGCACGGGACCTGTGCAGAAGATCAGGGGATCGTTTTCCTGTCCCTCATACTGTTCGGTATAGATGTAGAGCGTCCTGCCCCGGGTGACCGCCTCGCTCTTGATGGCCAGGCGGGTTGAGCTGTAGATGCCGCCGACGACGACATCGACCTTGTCGACGTCGACCAGTTTCGCGGCTTTCGCCTTGGCGACGCTGTCGATCGTTTCTCCATCCTCGACGACGAGTTCCACCGGCCGGCCGAGCAGGCCGCCCTTGGCGTTGATGTCATCGACGAGCATGGTGCTGAGGTTGGCGTTGGCGATGCCCATGAAGGACAATGGGCCGGTGAGTTCGGCTATTAGGCCGATCTTGATGGGCTTCGGATCCATCTGAATTCTCCGATTATGGGGTTCGTCTTCTGGGTTTTGTCGGGCGCGCCGCCGCCGACGGCAGGTGACGCGCGGCGGGACGTCAGGCCTCGTAGTGGCCGAGTAGCAGTGCCGCCTGCGGCTTGCCGACATGGCCCGCTTCCTGCAGGATCGCCGGCACCTCCGGATCCGACACGAAATTCTTCCAGCCCTCGGCGTCCCAGTCGAAGATCGCCCAGACACGGTCTGGTTCGCTCGGGTCGCGGAACACGGTTGCGCCGTTCGAGCCGTGCAGCCGGCGCTTGTCGGCGCCCTTGGTTGAAAAGATACGGATGAAGTGGTCGACGTCCGCCACCTTGGTCGTTGCGAGAAGCATCGGATTTCCTCCTGTCGGTCGCGGCCACCATTGGTCCGTCGACAGGATCACGATGCGCGCCCCGCAGCGGGCGCACATGGGGTGGATTCCCTATGCCGGCATTTCGCCTGGCCGGACAAGGCCGTGCTCGACCGCATAGAGCGCGGCGGCGGCGCGGGTCCCGACGCCGATCTTGGAGTAAACGCTCTCGATATGGTGGTCGGCGGTCTTGGGCGAGATATCGAGTTTGCGAGCCGTCTCCTTCGCGGTCAGGCCGGCGGCGATGAGGCGCAGCACCTCGATCTCGCGCGGCGTCATGCCGGCCAATGCCTGCGGCAAGGTCCGGCGCGACTGCTGCCCGGCGAACGACAACACGGCCTCGGCGGCCTCGGGGCAGATACAGCCGTCACGAACGGCCACGCGCAGCTGTGCCGCCGCCGCCTCGCTGGACAGCGCCTTGCGATGCGGACGCTCCTCGCGCGACGTCTGGAAAGCCTCGGCGGCAGCCAGGATCCTGGCTGCCGGAGACAGGTCGGAACCGCCGACCTTGCGGTGATATCCCGAACCGTCCAGGCGCTCGTGATGACGCAGTACCAGCGCGCCCATCGCATCGCCGTCACGGCCGAAGGAAGCCAGCGCCCGCTCGCCGTAATAGGCATGTAGCTGCGCGGCGTCGCGCTCGCGCACCGACAGGGGGCCGTTGCGCATCCAGGTCGCCACGGGCACCACGAGTTCGCCGATGTCATGGATGCAGCCCGACCAGCGCAGCGCGCGGATATCGGCGGCGGGCAGGCCGATCCTTGCTCCTGCGCCCGCGGCGAGTTCCGACACCATCCGCGAATGGCCCTGCGTAAACGGCATGCGCATGTCGATCATGTCAGCGATGGCGAGGAACGCCTCGTCGCAAGCCCCCTCGTCCAGGGTGACCGGCGGATCGGGTTCCAGCGCCAGGATCGTCTCGCGATCGACCGTGGCGCCGATACCCCGCATCAGCGTCGCCGCATTGGCCGAGACGAGCCGGGCCAGATCCGCCTCGTATGGGCCGTCGGCGCGACTGGCGATGGTCTCGGCCATGCCGTCAATGCCGACCGCGTCGCTGAGCGCAATCGCGTCCTGCGCCAGCGTGATCAGGCGCACGGCCGGCAGGACATCCTCGCCGCTCAGTCCACGCGGCAGGCCCTTGCCGTCCCAGCGTTCGTAGATTTGTCCGAGATTTCGCCGAATCTCGCCAGACAGGCCGAGTCGTTCGCCGATCCGCTGCGCCACCTCGCAATGGGCCGTCAGAACCGGGCGGGCCACGGCGAGCGCCTGCGACATCGCGGCCTCGATGGCCTTGGCTTGCGCGTCAGGCTCGAGATCATAATAGAACCGCTTGAAGGCTTGCACGAAGACCCTGCCCAGTTCCGCGCGGTTACCCATGTCGAGCCCGACGAGATCCTGACGAAGCGCGATTTCGTCGCCGAAGAGGCCTGAGAGAAGGTCGGTGTCGGCGTTGCAGCCGACATAACGCAGCATGGATTGGTGATAGGCGTTGCGCCGAACCTGCTCCGAAACGCCGGCAAGCTCGGCGATCCGCATTGCTAGCACGCAGGATTTCAGCGCGAAATCGCGCGAATGGCCGGTGGCGAGATCCGAGGCATAAGCGAGGACCATCATGAAGTCCGCTCGGCGTATCGCGACTTCTGTCATCGCACACCCCCCGTTGAGCCCCATGGTAGTCCCACATACCGCCAATACCTAGGAAAAAGTCCAAGGCCTGACGAAGACCGTCCGCATTGCCTTCCGCGCTTCCTCGCACAATAGTCGGGTCGATGCTTGAAGCGATTGCGAGTCACTGGTCGACGCTTATCCTGATCCTCTCGCTGGCGATGGCGGCGGTCGGCATCGTGCATGCCATCATGACCAAGGAGGACGTGCGCGCCGCCACCGGCTGGGTGGGCGTGATGCTGCTCTCGCCCTTTCTCGGCGCGATCATCTACGCCATCGCCGGAATCAACCGCATCCGCCGCGCAACGATCAGCGCGATGCGGCCGTTCTCGCCCGAGGCTGCCGCCGCCAGGCATGACCGCGACGTCGCGCTGGAAGCCTTGATCAACGCCGAATACGGCCAGCGCTTCACCGGCCTGAAGACGCTTGGCGACAGGGTGGCGCGGCGTCCGCTGACCTCCGGAAACACCATCGCCGTGCTCAACACCGGCGACGAGGCCTATACGGCGATGTGCCGGGCCATTGACGCGGCGCAAAGAAGCGTCCTTTTGGAAACCTATATTTTCGACAACGACGCGGTCGGGGCGCTTTTCGTCCAGTCGCTCGGCAACGCCGTCAAGCGCGGCGTCACCGTGCGCGTGCTGATAGACGCCGTCGGCGTGCGCTATTCGGTGCCCAGCATCCTGAAACAGCTCAGGGAGGCCGACGTCACCGTCGACCTCTTCAACGGCAACATCGTCATGGGCCTGAGACTTCCCTATGCCAATCTGAGGACCCACAGGAAGATCCTGATCGTCGACGGCGCAGTGGCGTTCACGGGAGGCATGAACATCCGAAAGGGATTCTCCGCCGAATTCGCCGGTTCCGAGAGTTCGCGCGACACCCATTTCCAGGTCACCGGGCCGGTTGTGGCCGACCTGTTCTCGGTTGCGGCCGAGGACTGGCGCTTTGCCGGCAACGAGGCCTTGAAAGACGGCCCATGGCAGGTCGAGCGCGCCGCACCGCCGCCCGGACAGCCAATGCTGGTGCGCGCGGTGGCGAGCGGGCCGGACGCGTCGAACGAAACCAACTTGAAGCTGCTGATGGGCGCATTCTCGGTCGCCCGCAAATCGATCCGCATCATGTCGCCCTATTTCCTGCCGGATCGCGAATTCATCAGCGCGCTGACCACCGCCGCCCGGCGTGGCGTCGAAATCGACATCGTCGTGCCGGCGGTGAACAATCTCTTCCTCGTCGATCATGCGATGACGGCGCAGTTCGACCAGGTGCTGAAGCACTATTGCCGGGTCTGGCGCCACGGGGGCTCGTTCGACCATTCCAAGCTGATGGCGATCGACGGCGTGTGGGCCTATGTCGGCTCTTCCAACCTGGATGCGCGATCGCTGAGGCTGAATTTCGAGATCGACATGGAAGTGCTGGATGAAAACTTCGCCGCCGAGATCGACGCCCGCATCGCGGCCGCCATCTCAAGCGCCCAGCCGGTGACGCTGCAGACGCTGAATGCAAGGCCGTTCGTAATCCGCGTTTTCGACCGTTTGCTGTGGCTGGGATCACCCTATCTTTAGAACGGAAACGAGCATCGGGACCATGGAGACAAACGACATAAAAGGACGCAGCCTCCCGGAGACCGTGCTGCTTACGATCCGCGCCAGGAACGCGCGCAAGGCGAAGGCGACGCCGCGCAAGCGTGTCAACGGCGCGGAGATCGTCGTTGCCTCCTACAACGTCCACAAATGCATCGGCACGGACCGCAGGTTCGACCCTGACAGGACGGCCCGCGTCATCCGCGAAATCAGCCCCGACGTGATCGCCCTGCAGGAAGCCGACAACCGCTTCGGCGACAGGGCCGGGCTGCTCGATCTCGCCCGCCTGGAATTGGAGACGGGACTGGTGCCGGTGCCGGTCTCGGGCAACGGCAAGGGGCATGGCTGGCGCGGCAATGTGCTGCTGTTCAAGCGCGGCACCGTGCGCGACGTCCACCAGCTCAAGCTGCCGGGGCTGGAGCCGCGCGGCGCGCTGGTTGCGGAAATCGATCTTGACGAGAAACGGTCGCTGCGCGTGATCGCCGCCCATCTCGGCCTTTTGCGCCGCTCGCGCTCCGAGCAGGCCCGCGTCGTGCTCGACATCATGAGCAGCGCCGATGAAAGGCCGACGCTGCTGCTTGGCGACCTCAACGAATGGCGGCTCGGCAACCGCTCGGCGCTGAACACGCTGCACACGACCTTCGGGCCGACGCCGCCGGCGGTGCCGACCTTCCCGTCGGCCCTGCCGGTGCTGGCGCTCGACCGGATCCTGGGCAACCGGCACGATTTGGTTTCGAACGTCGAGGCGCATGACACGCCGCTGTCGCGCGTCGCCTCCGATCACCTTCCGCTGACGGCCTTCGTGCATCTGTAGCGAAGATTAAGCCGCGGCATGACTTGCCGAAGACCGGGCCGTCGGTGCCATTGGCGGCCCGATGATCTCGGCCTCATAGCGGGCGCTGACACGTTTCAGGGCCTCGATATCCGGCGGCGACGCCGGAGGCAGTCCTTCCCCCTCCGCCGGACGTCCACCGTCTATGAAAACGCCCTCGCCGCCACCTGGGGTCAGCAGCGTCAGCATCCGCGCCGGCTTGTCGCCCTCGACCACGAAAGTGTGGGGAACGTTTCGTGGCAGGAACACGAACGACCCAGCGGTGGCCCGGAAGGTGCGATCGCCGCATTTCATCGTCAATTCCCCTTCGAGCACGTAGAAGGACTCGTCCTCGCGGCGATGGACATGCAGCGGCGGCGAGAAACCGGGCGCGATAAGGGATTCCAGCAAGCCGAAGCCGCCTCCGGTGCTGGCCTCGGTGGCCTTCACCGTCATGCGGTTCCTCAGAAACCAGATTGCTTCCCCCTCACCCGGGCCCAGGAAACGGGCGTCATCGGCGGTGTGGCTGGAGATCGTCATTAAAGCCCCCTTCACATTTCTGATGTCTATATTGCACTCTTGTGCAATTAATGCACTCCGGTATACTTAGCACGCATGAATGTCAATCCGCACCCTCGCACCGCGCAGAGACGCCGCACCCGCAAGGCGATCGTCGACGCGGCGATCGCGTTGCTCGCCCGCGGCGAGACGCTGACCGTCAACGACGTGGCCGCCGCGGCCGACGTCTCGCGACGAACCGTCTACCTCTACTTTCCGAGCTTCGATCAGCTGCTGCTCGATGCAACCGTCGGCGCGCTTAGCCAGGCCTCGGTCGATCGTGCCATCGAACAGTCGGCCGACGATGGCGAAGCGCGCGTGGAGCACCTGGTCCGTGCGCTGCATCACGTCAGTCCCGAGGTCGAGCGCCTCGGGCGCTCGCTGATCCGCCTGACCGTAGACACCGACGCCACGCCGGCCGGGCAAGGCGTGCCGCGTCGCGGCTACCGGCGGATCGAATGGATCGAACAGGCGTTGTCGCCATTGCGGGACCGGCTGGAACCGGACGGCTGGAACCGGCTTGTCCGCGCGCTGGCCATGGTGATCGGCTGGGAGGCGCTGATCGTCCAGCGCGACGTCTGCGGTCTCAGCGCGGCTGAGGGCGAGGACCTGTCGGTGTGGGCGGCCAACGCACTGGTGAAGGCGGCGATGGAGGAGGAGCAAAAGGCTGGCGCTCCGGTATCAGGGAGGCGAAAGAATAAGGATAAGCCGGCAAGGTAGCGTTCCTTTACGTGTCCGGCAGGACAGAGGAGGCGCAGTCCCGCCAGCGTCTCAAGTTCCGCGACAAAAAGGCCTACCCTTCCCTGAGCCAGACCAGCATCTCGCCGGGATCGCGATTGTCCCAGGCGAAATAGGGAACCGCCTTGAGTGTCATCTCCTCAGTCGCCGGCGGTTCGGGACGATAGAGATCGGCGCCCCAGTTTTCCGTCTCGGCCCGGCTGCCGATGGCCGAAAGGGTGACGACGCCGCCGAGCAGGTTCGGCTCCTTGCGTGCCTCTAACCTGGCCTCGCGCGACAGGGCGATGCGATGAAGCCCGCCGCCATTGTCGGTTTCCTCGACGCAGTAGATCAGCGGGCCGCGCGCAAGTGCTATACGACCGATGTCCTGGCGCACCTGCGGATTGGCGAAGAGGCGCGCCATCGACATTTCGAGGTCGAGCTCGACCTTGTCGCCCTGGCGCCATTCGCGACGGATCGCGGCATACCCGTCGACTGTCGCCGCTTCGAGATCGACCAGCTTGCCGTTGACCCGCAGCGCCGCCTTGCGGCACCAGGCGGGGAAGCGGAGATAGAGCGTGAACTCCACCGGCGCTTCCGGCCCCACCTCGATCGCGACCGCGCCGTCCCAGGGATAGTTGCTGGTCTGGACCAGGGTGACCTGGCGGCCGGCGATCTCGAAGCGGGCCGTCGAGTCGCCATAGAGATGCACGGCCAGCGCATCGTCGGCGAGGCCGTAGAAATAGCCGCCGATCGACGCCACCATGCGGCCGATATTGGGCGGGCAGCAGGGGCAGCGATGCCATTTCCAGCGGTGGTGCCCGCCCCGGCTCTCCAGCGGGTTCTCGTAGAAGAACAGCGAGCCGTCGAGCGACAGGCCTGAGATCGAGCCGTTGTAGAGCGCGCGTTCCATCATGTCGGCGTAGCGGGCGTTCGGCCCCATGCCGAGCATACGGCTTGCCCAAAACACAAGGCCGACCGAGGCGCAGGTCTCGGCATAGGCGGTCTCGTTGGGCAGGTCGTAATCGCTGGTGAAACCCTCATTGTGCGCCGACGGCCCAAGGCCGCCGGTGACGTAGAGGCTCTTTGTCATGAGATCGTCCCACAGACGGTCGAGCGCGACGCGCAGCGTGTCGTCGCCATATTCAGTCGCGATGTCGGCCATGCCTGAATAGAGGTACATCGCGCGCACGGCGTGACCGACGACCTTGTCCTGCTCGCGCACCGGCTTGTGCGACTGGTTATATTCGTAGGTCTTGAAGTGATAGGCCTTCGGGTCGGCGCCGCGCGCGCGCGCCTCCTCGTCGAAATAATGCGGCTGCTGGCCCCGCTGGTCGATGAAATACTTCGCCAGGTCCATGTATTTCCGGTTGCCGGTGACGCGGGCCAGCTTGACCAGCGCCAGCTCGATCTCCTCATGGCCACAGTACCCTTTTTTCTTGCCGGGTTCGGGGCCGAACACCGAGGCGATGTGGTCGACGTAGCGGCACAGGACGTCGAGCAATTTGCGCTTGCCGGTGGCCTGAAAGTAAGCGACCGCGCCCTCGATCAGGTGGCCGGCGCAGTAAAGCTCGTGGCAATCGCGCAGGTTCGTCCAGCGCAGGCCGGGCTGGATGCGCTGGTACCAGCTGGAGAGGTAGCCGTCCTCCTGCTGCAGTTTTTCGTACATATCGATGACGGCGTCGATCTTCTGCTCCAGTTCGGGGTTGCGGCGGCGATAGAGCGAATAGGCGGCGGTCTCGATGGTCTTGCCCCAGTCGGAATCCCAGAACATCTGCGTCGTCACCGTCGAGCCGGTGAAGGTGGGACTGGCCGCCTCGTCCGGCGACGGCGAATGGAAGGGAATGACGACGCCTGGCGACGGCCGATCGGGATCGATCTGCTCCAGCATGCGCGCCTCGACGCATCGGTCATAGAGGATGCCGGCCGTGCGTGTGGCGACCGCGTCGACGCGATCGCCCCAGAAACCGCGGACATCGACCTGCGGCACGGGCAGCGGCCGGAAAGCCAGCCTCGGTTTGGCGGCCGGGGCTGCGGCGGCGGGTTGCGTTGCGGTCATCAACTTCACTCCATTCGAATGCGATTTATTTGACGGCCCCGGCCATGAGGCCGCGGATGTAGAAGCGCTGCAGCGCCAGGAACAGGATCAGGCAGGGCACCATCATCACCGTGACGCCGGCCTGCACCGCGCCCCAGTCGATGGCGCCGAAGCGGCCGGACTGCAGCACGGTCATCATCACCGGCAGGGTGAATTTGGACTGGTCGGTCATCAGCACGAGGGCCGCCAGGAACTCGTTCCAGGCACCGAGAAAGGCGAAGAGCGCGATGGTGACGACACCCGGCCAGACCAGCGGCAGCATCACCTTGATGAGCATGGTGACGTTGTTGGCGCCGTCCATGCGCGCCGCCTCCTCGATCTCGCGCGGCACGGCGTCGAAGGCGTTGCGCATCATGAAGATCGAGAATGGCAGCTGCAGCGTGACATAGACGCAGACCAGACCCGTCAGCGTGTTGTGGAGACCCAGCCTGGTCAGCACCAGGAAGATCGGCGTCAGGATCGACTGGAACGGGATCATGATCGTCGACAGGATGAGGACGAAGAAGAAATCCCGGAAAGGAAAGCGGAAGCGGGAGAAGCCGTAGCCGGCCAGCACGCTGACCAGCACCGAGAGCAACACTGTCATCACCGAGACATAGATGCTGTTCTGCGCCGAAACCCAGAGCCCGTCGCCGAAGGAATTCAGCGTCTCGTAGTTCTCGATCGAGAAGCCGGTGGTCGGCCAGGGCGGCAGCGGCGGCTGGCGCGCTTCCTGCGCCGGCTTGAAAGTCGACAGCACGGTCCACACGATCGGCGCCAGAAACAGCACCGAGGCGATGATGCCGGTGGAATGCCTGGCGAGGCTGAACGCGGCCTTGCGGCTCTGCGACATCGCCTCGGCCATCAGTCGAGCCCCTCGGGCTTGCGCAGCAGCCAGAGCTGGATGAGGCTGAGCGCCACCAGGATGGCCAAGAGCACCATGGAGAGTGCTGCGCCGTAGCCAAGCTTGAACGACACGAAGGACTGATTGAAGATCCAGTAGACGGCCGTCAGCGTCTGGTTGCGCGGGCCGCCTCGCAGGATGATGTAGAACTGGTCGAAGGCAAGGATCGAGCCCGCCACCGACAGGATCAGCGCCAGCGCCAGCGTGCGGCGCATCAGCGGCAAGGTGATCGCCCTGAAGCGGGCAAACGGCCCTGCCCCGTCGATGACGGCGGCCTCCTGCAAATCCTGCGGGATCGACTGCAGGCCGGTCATTAGGATGATCATGGTGAAACCGGCGACCTTCCAGACCACCATGGCGATGATCGACCAGAAGGCCGGCTGGAAGGTGGCGAGGAGATTGACCTTCTTCTCGGTCAGGCCGAGGTCGAAGGCGGCTGGACTGAACAGGCCGGAATCGACATTCAGAAGCCAGGACCAGAGCAGGCTCGCCGAAGCGAAGCCGACAACCGCCGGCATGAAGAAGGCGGTGCGGTAGAGGTTGGTGAGCGGGCGCGGCTTTTCGATGAAGATCGCCAGCGGGAAGGCGACGGCGAAGATCGCGATGGTGACGATGACGGTATAGTAGAAGGTGAATTTCAGCGCGTTCCAGAACCGCGTGTCACGCAGGATCGCGACATAATTGTCGAGGCCGATGAAGGCATGTTCGCCCATCAGCGGCCAGTTGTGCAGCGACATCCACGCCGTCATGCCGAGCGGGATGACGAAGAAGACGGTGACGAAAGCGACAGCCGGCAGCACATAGAGCAAGCCCACCCATTGCCGCAGGCTGGCGCTGCTGCGCGAGCGGGCGGGCGCTGAAGCTGTGATGGCGGTCATGGTCGCGCTCCCCCTTCTCCCCTTGTGGGAGAAGGTGTCGCCGAAGGCGACGGATGAGGGGTGTTCCAGCGGAGTGAGACGCTGGCTTTCCCTGGAACACCCCTCGTCCGTCTCGGCGCTGCGCGCCGATCCACCTTCTCCCACAAGGGGAGAAGGAAGGCGCGAACCTGATGAGGCCCCCTCACCCGGATTGCAAAGGGCAATTTGGGGCAATCCGACTTCTCCCCAAGGGGAGAGGAGATCGCGAGCGTCGGCGCCAACCTCTTCTCCCCACCGGGGAGAAGGTGGCCGCGAAGCGGCCGGATGAGGGGGTCTTGTCTCAACGCGTCTGTCCCTGCCATTCAGCGATGCAACATCCCGGCCGCCCGGCCAGGGAGACGGGGCGGGCGGCCGGTCAGAGCCTTGGCGGCGAGGCGTTGCGCGATCCCCGCCGCCTGTAGGCCCTGGTATCTACTTGTTCGGCGCCTGGTCGATGATCGACTGCATCGTCTCCTGCGCATTGGCGACGGCGCCGTCGACGTCATCGCCGAAGAACACCTCGTTGATCATCTGCGTCCAGGGACCGTTGGCGGAGTTGATCAGGTCGTTGAACACCACCGAATAGGGCGTCCTGCCCTTGGCCATCGCCTCGGCCGCCACCTGGTAGCGCGGGTCAAGATCCTTCAGCGCGTCCTTGGCGATGTCGTTTCGCACCGGCAGGCTGCCATATTTGGCAAGGATGGTCTGGCCATCGAGCGAATAGGCGAAGTCCAGGAACTCCTTCACCACGGCGATCTTCTTGGTGCCCTTGGTGACGACGAAATTGTCGCCGCCGGCGAAGGACGACCAGCCGCCATCCTTACCCGGCAGGAAGGTGATGCCGTAGTCGATGTCCGGGTACTGCGTGTTGAGCGCGCCGATGGCGAAGGCGCCGGATGGCGAGATGCCGATCTTGCCGCCGGCGAAGGCGGCGAAGAAATTGGCGCCGGTGTCGGTCTGCGCGCCCTCGGGCACCAGCCCCTTCTTGATCATCGAGCGGTAAAGGTCGATGGCGCCGCGCAGCTGCGGGCTGTCGAGCGTCGCCTTCGAGCCGTCCTCCGACAGGATGTCGCCGCCCGAAGCCCAGATCAGCGGTGTGAAGGTGAAGATGTTGCAGCCGCCGCAATTGCCGGAGAAGTAGAAGCCCTTGATGTCGCCGCCAAGCGCGTTGACCTTCTCGGCGTCGGCCGCGATCTCGGCCCAGTTCGTCGGTCCCTTCTCCGGGTCCAGGCCCGCCTGCTTGAACAGCTTCTTGTTCCAGATCAGCACCGAGGCATCGGCCGAGAACGGCAGGCCATAGATGCGGTCCTTATAGGTGCCGGTCTTCACATGCGCCGGCGACAGGCTGGAAAAATAGGGCAAGGATTTCGCCCAATCGGTGATGTCCTCCAACTGGCCGGCGGCGGCGAAGGACGGCGTGTAGATCAGGTCGAGCGAGAGCGCGTCGGGCGCCGTGCCGCCGGCGGCGGCCGCCCCATATTTCGGGATGATTTCGGCGTTGGGAATGATGTCGAGCTTGATCTGGTCCTGATGCGCCTTGTTGAAGGCGTCGACGATGCGCGGCATGAAGTTCGAGCCGTCGGCGCGCACCCAGATGTTGGCGGTCTCGGCGGACGCGGCCTGCAGGCCGCCGCCGATGACGGCCGCGGCCAAGGCCAGCTTGGCAAGCATGGTCTTCACGTTACTCCTCCTCATGGTTCTCCTCCCAGTTTCGGCCACGCCGCCCGGCGGATGCGGGCGCGCGGCCTTGTTGCTTCATTCCGGCGGACTTCCGCATGACTGACGCACCACCAGCCGGCACGGCAGTTTCCTGATGCCCGGCGCGGCCGGTTGGCCGTCGACGAGCGAAAGCAAGGCGAGCCCGGCCTCGCGACCGAGCGTCGAAAGATTCATGTCGACGGAGGTGAGCGGCGGGCGCGTCGCCTCGGCCACGATCTCCCAATTGTCGAAGCCGATGACGCCGACATCGTCCGGCACGCTGATGCCGCGCTCGCGCAGCGCGTCGATGACGCCGCGGGCGATCTGGTCGTTGCCGCAGAAGACGGCGTCCGGCCAGCCTTCCCTGCCCGCGCTGCCGAAGAGTTTTGCCACCGCCTCGTGGCCCCAGCCTTCCGACCAGGCGCCGAGCAGCGGCTCGTTCACGGCCAGGCCGTTCTCCTTCAGGACATCGCGATAAGCCTCGGCGCGCGTATGCACGACGGCGAAGCTCGCCGGTCCGCTGACATGGGCGATGCGCCGGCGGCCGAGCCGCAGAAAGTGCTCGACCGCCAGCCGCGCGCCGCCGGCGTCGTCGGAAACCAGGCCGACCGCGCCGGGATCGGGCTGGGTGAAGGCGTAGACGACCGGAATGCGCAGATCGGAGAGATCGACCGGCAGATGGCGATCGATGCGCTTTCCGGTGGCGACGATGCCGTCGACGCGCTTGTCGAGCATGGCCTCGACATGCAGCTGGCCGAGCCGCTGGTCGTCCTCGACATTGCACAGGAACACCGAGACGCCCTTGTCGACCAACGCATCCGAAACGCCGGCCATCAGCGGCAGCGAGAAGCGGCCATAGGTATCGTTGGTGAGCAGCCCGACGGTGAAGGAGCGTTTGCGCAACAGGCTCTGCGCCAGGCTGTTCGGCCGGAAGCCGAGCAGCCGCGCCGTCTCGCGGATGCGCTCGCGCGTTTCCGCCGTCATCCGCCCCTGCCCGTTCAGCGCTTTGGACGCCGTCGCCACGCTGACGCCCGCGGTCGCCGCCACCTCGCGAAGGGTGACCGGCGTCTTGGCGGAGACTGGCGCTGGCTCGGCGTCGGAAGGCATGGGCGCGGCGGATTCCCTTAGCTGGGAAAAGGTTTTCTCTTACCGCCCTGCGCGGCGATGACGGGTGAGGTCAGCGGGCGCGGGGCGATTTGGGAAAAGGTTTTCTCAGGGAGATTAGAATGAAGATGAGAGAGGAGGCAAGGATTTTTTGTGCCAACCGATCCGCTGAAAGCCCCACGGACATTCGCGGCCAGTCGCCATTCATTATGGTGATGAGAAGGTATGCAACGCTTTGGGTGGGTTCCCCGATGCTGCCTGTCGCTACCCCAAAGGTCGAAAACTCGACGGCGGCCTTGTCACCCATCCTTCTACCTCGCGGCTGACAAATCCCGCAGCCTGGTGGTGGATGAAGTGGCCCGCACCTGGAATCGCGACAACCGACGTGACATTGTCGACTTCACGGAAAGTGCCGTCATAGGCGCCGGCCG
Source organism: Mesorhizobium atlanticum (assembly GCF_003289965.1). Lineage (GTDB taxonomy): Bacteria > Pseudomonadota > Alphaproteobacteria > Rhizobiales > Rhizobiaceae > Mesorhizobium > Mesorhizobium atlanticum. The sequence goes on along the minus strand of NZ_QMBQ01000008.1, from coordinate 6,606 downwards.
GGATATACGGGTCGTCGGCGCCGAACATAACCAGTGTCGGGACCCTGACCAGTGGCAGCGGGCCGATATCCGGTACTTTGCCGAGCGGGATGTTGGCCCTGTAATAACCGAGCATCGCGTCCGGGTGCGAGCGCCGAAGCGCTTCCGCCAGCGCCTGCCTCTCTGCCTCGTCGGCGACCCAGGAGGCGAGTTCCTCCGGCGTCGGCAGGATGGCGCCGGCCACGCCCTGGAAACGGCGGATATAGTCGATGGTGCCGGCATTGGCCGGATCGTTGATGGCGCGCAAATAGTGGCGCGGGTGCGGTGCCGAGAGCAGCACGAGGCGGCGCACCGCCTGCGGCACGCGCATCGCAAGCCACCAGGCGATCATGCCGCCCCAATCATGCCCGACGACGGAGGCCTGCGAAATGCCCTCGGCCGCCAGCACGGCCAGCACGTCCTCGATCAGGCAGGGCATCAACGCGTAGCTGGCATGACCTTGCGGGGAATCGCTTCGCCCGAAACCGCGCAGATCCGGCGCAAGGACCCTGAACCTGCCCTGGAGTGCCTCGATCTGGCGCCGCCAGCCGAGGCCATGGTCAGGAAAGCCGTGCAGAAACACGATCGGCGGGCCTGAGCCCGCCGCTGTGTAGTGCAGTTTGACGCCGCCGTTTGCCGCGAACCTGGATTCGAAACCCGTTTCCGAATTCACCTGCAGCCGGCCGCCGCCGTCACATCTTGACTTCGAGGCGCAGGAACGGGCCGTTGAACGTCGACGTCTTCTTGTCCGCGGTCACCAGCAGATTGTGCCACTGCTCGACCTTGTAGCCTGCGGTGAAGGTAGTGTTGGTGAAGGGCGTCCAGCTGATACCGGCCGAGGCATCAAAGCTCGTGACCGTCTCGTTGGAGTGCTGGCTTTCGCTGAAGTGGCCTTCCTGATGGGTGGGATTGTTGTTCGGGTTATCGCTGACAACATCGAAGGAGACGGTTTCGGTGCGACGGCCCCACATGACCGCACCCGAGGCCGAGCCGGTCAGCCCCCATTTCTCGCCGAGCGGATAATAGCCTTCGACCCCGACATGCGGACCGATGCCCCAGTATTCGGCCTTGCCGAGCTTGTCCGCGCTGCCGCTCTTGTCGACCGGACTGGTCTCACTGAAGCTCTCGCCAACGCCGATATGCTCCTTGGAGTGCACCAGCCGCAACCCGCCGAAGAAACGGATGTCGGCGGCCTGCATCTTGACGTGCTTGCCGAGATCAAAGTCCAGCGTCTGGAAATTGAAGTCGTCGCCATAGTTGAAGTCGAACGCCTCGGTCGGCGAGGAGGCGTTGAAATCCCAGGAGCGATCCTTGCCGGTGTGGAAGGCGCCGGCGAGGCGCCAGTCGACATCGGGCGAAATCTGCTTGGTTAGCGCGATCGAGCCGTAGAGATCGCCATTGGCGTTGCCGAGCTTGTCGCTGCCGCCCAGGCCGGTCTTGTCGCTGTGGACGTTGTTTTGAAACACCGCGCCTTCGAAGGCGATCTTGATGCGCGAATCGATCACCGATGGATCGGTCACCTGCGCTTCGGTGGCATGGGCCGTCGCCACACCAACCGATGTCATCGACGCGGCTGAAGCCGCTACAGTCGCCAGAAATTTGCCGGAAGCTTGCGCCCGCATGCCTTCCCCCCGTTGGAAGCCCAAACCCAAAACCCGCGCGAAGCTAACTCAAGGGAACTTTTGAAGAAAGCCGCCAAAATCTCTTCGTCCGGCAATGTTGCATCTTTGCTACAGCGGCCGCCGCATTGGTGCCGATTGCGGGTCCGCCTATTAACTCGAAACAAATATGGCTAGCCTTAGGTTGGGTTAGTTCGGCCGCCGCGACCGGCGGGCTTGGCGGGGGCCAAATGCAGCAATCGCAGATCGAGGACGTCCTCAACGGTCTCGTCTATGCGCTCTACGCGCAAAGCGGCGAGCAGAGCGACGTCGAAAAACGCGTCGGCAACCTGCAGGTGTTCGACCACCCGGAAGCGGTCGACCGCATCGTCAAGGCGCCGGCCCTGTTCCGCAAGAATTTCTCCATGATCTCGGCGTTGGGCTATAGCCGCTTCAACACCAATGACGAAGACTGGGCGGCACGGCGCGACATCACGCAGGATGCCTATCTCGCGGCTGCGAAGCCGGCGCAGCAGAACGCGGTCCTGGATGTCTACACGGCGCGCCTGTCGCAAAGCGATGCGACGCTTGCCGGTATCCAGAAGGCGCTGTTTGCCGCCTCACTCACGATTTTTTACCGCGCATTCAACCTGGTTCCAGACATCGCATCAACGATCGCGCTGATCGACCGCGTCCGCGAGGTGCTGCGGCGGCTGCAATATTTCTCCTGGGTGGCGCCTACGACCTCGGAACGCGACAGCGCCATAGGCGAGGCCCGCCAGGTGGTTGCCGATTTCGCCAGGCAACTCGCCGCCGATCCGCGCGCCGCGGCGGAAATGGCACGCTTCGCGGACAGGGCCAAGGACATAGATGGCTTCTCCCCGGTGGAGGAGTTCGTGATGAACGCCTTTGCCGGCGTGGAAACGACGGTCGCCACCATCCTGTGGGTGATCGACCGACTGGGTGCCAACGCAAAGGTGCAGCAGCGCGTTCAGGACGAGATTGACGGCAACGCGGCCGAGACGCCGTTCACCGACTGCATCGTCAACGAGACGATGCGCTACCTGCCGCCGATTCCGTTCCTCGTCCGGGAAGTTGGCGCCGAGACGTCGCTCGAGGGCCGCAGGCTGGGGCGGGGACAACTCATCCTCCTCTCGGTGGTGGGCGTTCACCAGCATCCGGCATTCTGGTCGGACCCGAGAACCTTCGATGCCAGCCGAAGGGAATTCATCGAAGACACCTACGACCGCCGTGCCTTCATCCCTTTCCTGACCGGGCCGCGTATGTGCGGCGGCGCCCGGCTCGGTCGGCTCGAGGTCAAGGAGGCAGTGCGCGCCGTGGTGCGCCAGTTCACCTTCAGCCGCGCGGACGACGTGATCCGCTTCGACTATGCGCTGGCGCTGCGGCCTGCGGCCGGCTCGTCGGTCGGTGTCGCGCGGCGATGAACGAAGCGCCCGCGACCCGGCTGTTCGTCGAGGGCGAGCAGCTCGCCTTCCCGCGCATCGGGCACCGCCGCTACGTGCGCGGACTGGACGTCGTGGCACTGATCGAGCGCCGCTGCCCCTACTTCGCCCGTCTTGGGCTGAAATTCCTGCGGCCGATCGCCAACCACGCCGCCATCAGCTTCAGACGCGGCCATGCCACGGCCGTTGCGGTGTCGCTGGCGCCGCGCCATGGCGCACCGGTCGACTTCTTCGTCACCAACCTCGAAAATGCCCTGCCCCCAGTTGAGAGCGAGCCTGCGCTTGCTTCTCACGTCGCGCTCCCCGGCTGCGCCGGGTACCATCGCTATCTGGTTCTGGGCCGGCATGGCCACTCGGAAATCCTGGCGGTGGTTTTCAACCGCTATCAGGCGGCCACAGGCCGGCGCTTCCTGCTTCGGACGCTGCATCTGGAGCGGCGGCCGGCGGCGGCCGTCGAGCTGGTCAGCCTCAAGAAGCCTGGAACCGAACACGGCCTCACGACCTGCTCGATCACCCGCCAAGGGCGGCCCTGGTGCCGGATCGAGATGATCGAAGCCGACGGCTGATCGCGGTCGCTATCCGCGCATTCAGACGGTCGTGAGGAAGCCGAGAACAAGCAGCGCCTGGCCGAGCGTCATCAACGACGGTGGATGGCCGGCATCGACATTGTCGACCACCAGCAGATCCGGCCGAACTTGACGGGTGCGGTCGATGGCCTGCCTGTCGATGAAATTGCTCTCGCGGCCATACATCAAAAGGAAGCGCGCCTGCACCTTCGACACGATCTGGAACAGGTCGTAGTCGCGACCGGTCATCGAACCGAAGCTTGCGGTCGTGGCCGGGTCATAAGCCAGGCGAAAGCCTTCGGGACCGGAAACGATCTTGTTGGCGACATAGCGCGAGAACACGCTCTCCTCGACGGGTCCCATGAAGGAGCGGGTCGCGCGCACATAGGCCTCGGCTTCGGCGCGGGTGGAAAATTGCGCCTCACTGTCCCGAATGATCTCGGAACGAATGTGATCGACATTGGCGCCGCCAATCATGGGAACGTCGTTGAGCACCACCTTGGTGGCCCGCGCACGGGTCATATAGAGAAACAACAGAAGGATCGTGCCGCCCCAGGACGACCCGATAAAATGGTTCTCCTTGCCAGCGAACTGGCCGAGCGCGCGCAGGCAATTATAGTAGACATTGATGTCATAGCCGCCGCCGAGATAGGCGCTCCGCCCTCGCCCAAGCAGGTCCGGACAGACCACCAGGTAGCCGTTGCGGCAGAGAAATGCGGCGAGATAATCGAAATCGGAACCGTTTCCGGTAAAGCCGTGCAGACAGAAAACACTGCCGCGGGGCGTGCCCGCCGGCTGCCAGATGCGCACGAACATCGACGCATAACGGTCGCCGAGGCGGATGAGAATCTCTTGGGTCAGCGCCTCGCCGGGCGACGCCTGGTCCATCAGCCGTCCCGCTTGCGCACGGCGCGCTTCATCGCGCCGCGCGCGTCGATGAAATCGCGTTTCCAATAGACGGATTTGTCGAGGTTGAGCAGCTTGGCTTCCTTGATCAGCGGGAGGATATGCGAGGAAGAGCGCGTCGCCATCACGGTCGCGGCAATGGCGGCGCCACCGGGATCTGGATTGAGCGGACCGTTGTTCGCGACCCATGCCTCGGCGATCTCGCGGCTGGTTACGATCCAGCCGACATAGGCAACGATCGCATCCTCCACCGAGCCGATAAGGTGTGTCTGTTGCTCGAGTTGATAGCGCAAGGTCTTCACCATCAGACCGAACTCGTAGCCGTCGAATGGCGGGTAATGCGCAAGAAAATTGCAGACGAGCCCGAGCGAGACCGGGCTGGCGGGAACGCGGGTGAAAAGAAGTTTGCTCATGCGACTCGTGCGTTTGAAACGGCGCGAGAGACTATGATGGGCAAGCCGCGCGGGGCTAGAGGGAAAGAGCGCGGGCAACGCTAAGTTTGTCAGGTCGATTTTTCAAGCATGCTGTCGGCACTGGCTGATGGGGCAGCTTCCAACGCTGGACATGGTGCCGCGGTCGCGGCCGCCCGCTTGATCGCGTGAGCCCTGTGTCTGATTGCGTCTTGTCGCCGAACGATCGGGGGCAAGGTGCCCCCGATCATGAGATTTGCGCACAGCTCGTCAAATCAGGAAGACGCTGGCGTCCGGATGCGTCTGGTTGTTCATCGCGTCGAACGCGTTCGCGATATCCTCTATCCCCGGCTGCCCGGTCAGGCCGAAGTTGGAGGTTGGGGCGTTGGTGTCGTTAAGGACGTCCAGCACCGCGCCAGCCACCTCGCCCGGTTGCAGCGTGTGATCGTGGTTCGCGTCAATCAGATTGAGAATAGAGATGATGGTTGGGTTCGAACTGGTCGCCGCGGAGAAACTGAAATTGAGCTCCGGTTTACCGCCCGGGCCGTCAGGCACGGCGGTGACGGCAGCCGAGAGATACGCCGCCGCCGAGGAGCGTTCGAGGTGATGGATGCCGCCACCCTTGGCTGCCAACGCATCCGCGATCGAGAGCGTTTGGGGGATCTTCGACAGGTCCTGGAACCCGAAGACAGTGTCAAAGGAGGTGTTGGAGTTCCAGCCTGGATGGAACGAGCCCAACTCCTGGTTCAAGATACCGATGTGGTTCTTCCAGAAGCCAGGCGTCAAGCCCTGGCCCGCCGGTGGCAGGAAGTTGCCAAAGTCCTCGCCGGTGGTGTTGTTGCCGCTGGTGGCCGCGACGATATAGCCGTCCTTGCCCAGGGTCTCGACATAGCCGCTCGGCAGCACTTCCTGCACGACATAGGTCTGGCCACCGCTGAGCGGGCCGAGATTGTCGAAGTGATAGCTGCCGTCGGCCGCCGTCGTCGTCTGCGCGATCGGGTTGACGAGATCGTTGCTGGCATAGAGGTTGATGGTGATGTTCGCCAGCGGCGTGTCGTCGGCGTTATGGGTCGTCGTGTCGTCGCCATTGGCGTCCAGATACTTGGTGCCCGAGATCGAGAACTTCACGAAGTTGGCGAAGTCCTCGCCGGTGGTGGTGTTGCCGCTGGTGGCCGCGACGATATAGCCGTCCTTGCCCAGGGTCTCGACATCGCCGCTCGGCAGCACTTCCTGCACGACATAGGTCTGGCCGCCGCTGAGCGGACCGAGATTGTCGAAGTGATAGCTGCCGTCGGCCGCCGTCGTCGTTTGCGCGATCGGGTTGACGAGGTCGTTGCTGGCATAGAGGTTGATGGTGATGTTCGCCAGCGGCGTGTCGTCGGCGTTATGGGTCGTCGTGTCGTCGCCTTTGACGTCGGTGTACTTGGTGCCCGAGATCGAGAACTTCACGAAGTTGGCGAAGTCCTCGCCGGTGGTGGTGTTGCCGCTGGTGGCCGCGACGATATAGCCGTCCTTGCCCAGGGTCTCGACATCGCCGCTCGGCAGCACTTCCTGCACGACATAGGTCTGGCCGCCGCTGAGCGGACCGAGATTGTCGAAGTGATAGCTGCCGTCGGCCGCCGTCGTCGTCTGCGCGATCGGGTTG
>NZ_QMBQ01000007.1 GCF_003289965.1 Mesorhizobium atlanticum | reverse complement strand
GGTTTTCTTGTTTGCGCGTCCTCGCCACTTCGTGACTGCGGGCGCGCGGGCGGGCATCAAGGACGGCGCCGAGTTCGTCATCCCGACGATGAACTAGCCGGCCGGTTTTCTTGTTTGCGCGTCCTCGCCACTTCGTGACTGCGGGCGCGCGGGCGGGCATCAAGGACGGCGCCGAGTTCGTCATCCCGACGATGAACTAGCCGGCCGGTTTTCTAAGAGACTTCGAGGAAGCGCGGTGCGAAGCCGCGCTTCCTTTTTTGTGCTGTATCGACCTCTCGCTTTTCGGGCTCCGTGTCCAACCCCAGGTGCCTGATTCCAAGATCGGCAACGTCGAGAAAGGATCCGCATCTTCTAAAATTCCATCGCCGTGTGATGGAACCAACAGACCGGTATCCGCCTTAGCCTGTATTCCTGCCATGCGTGCAGGCAACCGAACAGCGCCGGTGGCAGCCGGGGTTCTCGTCTGGCGCGAGGAGGTGTCAGGTGACACGATTTGTTGTGGCGGCAATGTTAGCGACGGCGGCGATCACCCTTGGAGCCGCGCCGGCAAAAGCGGCGGCGCAATGCGCGGCTCGCGCCGACATCATCAAGGCGCTGGGCGACAAGTTCCACGAGACCGAGGCCGGACGCGGCCTCATCAATCCGAACGTCGTGCTTGAGATCTTCGTCTCGGACCAAGGCAGCTGGACAGTGCTGGCCTCGGACACCAAAGGCCAGAGCTGCGTGCTCTCCGTCGGCGAGGGCTGGGACAGCCCGACAATCACCGCGGCGATGCCGGGCGCTTGAACGAAGACTGTGCCGCGGTGAGTCTGACGGCAAGGTGCCGTTCAGACCGTCGGGATCGTGCCGCCGTCGATGACGTACTCGGCGCCATGGATTGCCGATGCGCGATCCGAAACTACGAAAGCCACCAGTTCCGCGACCTCTTGCGGCCAAGCCGGCCGTCCGATCGGGATTCCGCCCAGCGCATCCATGATGCCCTGACGCGCGGTTTCCTCGTCGGATCCTGCATGCGCGGCTAGCCGCTTGACCATGGCTTCCGATGCTGTGGTGTGAATCCAGCCTGGCGCCACGGCGTTGACGCGGATGCCTTTGGGGCCGAGTTCCTTGGATAGTGCCTTGCTGTAGGTCGAGAGCGCAGCCTTTGCCGCCGCATAGGCGATGGTGGATTCGTGCAAAGGCAGGCGGCGCTGGATCGACGAAACGTGAACAATCGCGCCCGATCCCTGCTTGATCATCTCGGGAACGAGCAATCGGTCGAGCCTCACCGCCGCAAGCAGATTGAGGTTGAGTTCGTCCTGCCAGATCCGGTCGGACAATGCCGCAAATCCGCCGCCTGGGCTTTTCGACCCGCCAACGCTGTGAATGACGATGTCGATGCCGCCAAGTCCGTCGATGGTGGCGGCGGCGACATTTGCCGCACCGTCGAGAGTGGCGACGTCAGCTTGCACGAAGAGTTCTGCCGGTGATCCGGCGTCGGGCGAACGGGCCGTCGTCGCGACCCTTGCGCCTGCCGCGGCAAGCCGGCGAACGATAGCTTCGCCTGCGCCTTTGGTGCCGCCGGTGACCAGCACGCGCTTGCCCCGGAACTCCTGGTCATCGATCGCAAATGTCTGCCGGATGGTCATAGGCCAATCTCCAGTTTCGCGATCCGGTCGCCGCCCAGCGTGAAATTGTAGTGGAGCGTTATCGGACTGCCGGGGAAATCTCCGGAGACGATGCCGGCGATCCGCCATGCGTTGGCTGTGACACTGGCCTCCTTCACCTCCACTTTCGCGTGATATTTGTCGGTCGTGCTTTGCATCCACCGGCGGATCGCTTCGGTTCCGCGATGGGTCTCGCCTTCGTCCTTGACGATGGCGTCCAGCGTGAAAGGCGCGAGCATCGCGTCGATGTCGTGGCGGTTGTTGGCGACGAAATAATCCGCCAGCGGCGCAGGAAGGGTCACAGTCACGGTTTGTCTCCGATTGGATGCCGCCGTTTGTGGGAGGAGGCGGCTGTTGTCGGCCGCTAAGATGAGCTATGCTGTAGAAATGACAAGAACCGACGAAAAAGTAAGGTACTTACCCGAGAGTAAGCCGGAGCCTTTGACGCCTTCATCCGCGGCGATCGGCGTCGAGAACGTGCTGCGCATTCTCGAAGGCCGGTGGAAGCTGGTGATCCTGTTTCACCTGTTCGGCGGCAAGGTGCTGCGCTTCTCCGACCTCGAGCGCGCCATTCCCGCGATCTCACAAAAGATGCTGATCCAGCAACTCAGGCAGATGGAAGCCGACGGCATCGTCCGCCGCATCGTCCATCACCAGGTGCCGCCTAAGGTCGAATACTGTCTGACCGACTGGGGGCAGGCGCTGTGCCCGGCTCTGGATGCCCTGTTGAAGTGGGCGGCTGGGAAGGAGCCTGCCGAAGGCTGATCGATCGCCTCACCGCGACTTGGTCGCGGCGACACGAAGGGGGTTGTCGGCGGCGATGGCCAGCGCTTCACAACGCGCCGCTTGTTTACGACGCGACGCTTCACCATATCGAATCCAAGGAGTGATGATCTCCCCAGGACAGACCGGAAACCAGAAGGAGTGACGTGATGAAAACGTCGAATCCGGCCTGGTGCCTTCCGGCGGACTGAGGCGGCCGAATGTGCCTCCCTCGCCGGAATGCGAAGGCGAAGGAGGTGCCCCATGGCACGCGCTTTTTCGTTTCGATGGATCAAGCTTGCAGCCGTTGGCGCCCTGATGCCGCTGTCGGCTGTTCCGGCGCGGGCGCAAGTCATCTGCGGCGGCCATGACTATCTTGTCACGAGGCTGGCGGAAGCATTCGAGGAGAAGCGGCTGGGCTACGGCGTGGCCGGTCAAGCCGCCATCTTCGAGGTGTTCGTCTCGGCAAGCGGAACCTGGACTATCCTGATGACCGACGTCAAAGGCCAAAGCTGTATCCTGGCCGCCGGCGAAGGGTGGGAAGACACGCTGGCGACCGCGGTCGGGCAGCCGGGCGGCTGAGGATGGCCTCGAGCAGGTACTGCCCTGCTCAACGCGTGGCGGCGACCTCGGCGTGGGAGCGCAGCAGCGCCATCAGCTTCTTGGTGTCCTTGGCGGCGCCTTCCTCGTCGCCGTCGAGGATCGAGCGGATCAGTGCGACGTGATGCTCGGCCGATTCGGCGAGGCCGGTGTCGGCCTTGTAGCGGAACCAGAAGCGGCGGCTGTGGCTCTGCAGGGGGGCGGCCACCCGCGCCGCGAAGGGATTGTCGGCGGCGATGGCCAGCGCTTCGTCGAGCGCCTTGTCGGCCTGGATGAAGGCAAGCACGTTGCCCGAGATGACCGCCTTCTGCATGGCCAAAGCCGCCTCGTGAAACAGGTCGGCGGCCTCGCGGGTGACGAAGCGGGCGGCCGAGCGGGCGAGTACAACCTCGATGCCGCGCCTGGCATCGAGGACGCGCAGCCAGTCGCTGGCGTGAAGCGGCGCGACCGCGATGCCGGCGCGGGGCCTTATGTCGAGAAGCCCTTCCCAGGCCAGCCTCTGGATTGCCTCCCGCACCGGGGTGCGTCCGAGACCCAGGCGATCGATCAGCGCGCCTTCGGTGACGAAACTGGACGGCGCCAGCTCGAGCGTGACGATCATGTGCTCCAGTGCGCGATAGGCCTTGGTCGCGGCCGGCTCGAAGGGGGCGTTCGCCTCAGCGGATATCAGAGGGGAGATCAATGACAGGCTCCTGATATATTTTTCATATATCATAGCGGATTCAGCGTTGACACGCCAATTCTTAATAGATATATGACTGATATATCAGAGGAGAGACAAGCCATGTGGACCGGAGTTTTCCCAGCCGTCACAACCAAATTCACCGCCGACGACCGCCTCGACCATGCCGAGATGGAGCGCTGCTACGGGCTGCAGATGGAGGCCGGCTGCGACGGCATCATTGTCTGCGGTTCGCTGGGCGAAGGCCCCATGCTGTCGCCTGACGAGAAGATCGAGGTGCTGAAGACGGCGCAGAAAGTGGCTGGCAAGAAGCCGGTGCTTTTGACCGTCAACGAGCCCGGCACCCGCGAGGCGGCGAGCATCGCGTGCCGCGCCGCCAGGGAAGGCGCCGACGGCCTGATGGTGGTGCCGAGCCCGATCTACCACACCGACCAGCAAGAGACAGTCGCCGCCCTGCGTGCCGTCGCGGAAGCCGGCGACCTGCCGGTGATGATCTATTCCAACCGGCTCGCCTATCGCGTCGACGTCACCGTCGACCTGATGGAGGAGTTGGCGTCCGACAAGCGCTTCGTCGCCATCAAGGAGTCCTCCGACGACATCCGCCGCTCGACCGAGATCATCAACCGGCTCGGCGACCGCTACGACCTCTTCACCGGCGTCGACAACCTTGCCTTCGAGGCGCTGTCGGTGGGCGCCATCGGCTGGGTCGCCGGCCTGGTCACCGCCTTCCCGCGCGAGACCGTCGCGATCTATCAGCTGATGAGAGAGGGCCGTCGCGAAGAGGCGCTGGCGATCTACCGCTGGTTCCGCCCCTTGCTCGACCTCGATGTCTCGACCTATCTGGTCCAAAACATCAAGCTTGCCGAAGTGCTGGCGATCGGTACCAATGACCGCGTGCGCATGCCGCGCCAGCCACTCTCCGGCGAACGCCGCAAGGCGGTCGAGAAGATCGTGCGGGATGCGCTGGCGGTGCGGCCAACGCTGCCGTCGCTCCAGACGTCTCCTCGATCGACCGACAGGCCGGCGGCAGCCGAATAAGGGACAGCCTTCACGTGCAGGAAAATTCCGAGGACGGGCGCCGCCCCTCATCCGCCCTTCGGGCCCCTTCTCACCGCGATCGGGGAGAAGGGGAAGACGTCGTCATCATCGGCGGCGGCATTCTCGGCATCTGCGCCGCGGCCTTCCTGTCCGAGGCGGGGCGCAGCGTCACCGTCTTCGACCGTACCGGCATCTGCGAGGAGACGAGTTCCGGCAATGCCGCCGCCTTCGCCTTCTCCGACGTGCTGCCGCTGGCGCATAAGGGGATGATCCGGCAATTGCCGAAATGGCTCGCCGATCCGCTCGGGCCGTTGGCCATTCCGCCGGCCTATCTGCCGAAACTCCTGCCCTGGCTGATCCGCTTCTGGCGGGCGGGCGCGGCGAAGCATTACGAAGCGAGCCTGGCGGCGCAGGTGGGCATGATGAAGCTCGCCGAAGCCGAATGGATGGGCCTGCTCGACCGCTCCGGCACGCGGCCGATGCTGCGCGAGGACGGTTCGCTGGAATTCTATGAGAGCGAGGCGGAATTCCGCGCCTCGCTGCCTGGCTGGGCCGAGCGCCAGCGTTTCGGCATCGGCTTCCGCCATGTCGAGGGCGAAGAGATGGCCGCGCTGCAGCCGGGTCTTTCGCCGCGCTTCGTCAAGGGCACCTTCGTGCCGGGCTGGAAGACGGTCGCCGATCCGATGCTGCTCGGCAAGGCGGTCTGGGCCTATGCGGAAAAGCTTGGCGCCCGTTTCGAGCATGCGCGGGTCGAACGCGTGGAGGCAGGCGCAAGCGGCGCCACGATCGTGCTGGCCGAGGGCACGCGGCGAAAGGCAAGCCAGCTTGTGATCGCCGCCGGAGCCTGGTCGCATCTGCTGGCAAGGGTCCTCGGCGACCGCATCCCGCTCGAAACCGAGCGCGGCTACAACACGACGCTGCCGGCGTCGGCCTTCGACGTGAAGCGGCAGCTGATCTTTTCCGGGCATGGCTTCGTCATCACGCCGCTGCAGACGGGCCTGCGCGTCGGCGGCGCCGTCGAGCTCGGCGGCATCGACCGGCCGCCTAACTTCGCCCGTTCCAAGGCCATGCTGGAAAAAGCAAAACGTTTCCTGCCCGGACTCGACCCGTCGGGCGGTCGCGAGTGGATGGGCTATCGCCCGTCGCTGCCGGACTCGCTGCCGGTGATCGGCGCGGCGCGCGCGCCGAATGTCTTTTACGCGTTCGGCCACGGCCATCTCGGCCTTACCCAGTCGGCGGCGACCGGCCGCTTGATCCGCGATCTCGTTCTCGGGCAGACTCCGCCGCTCGACCTCAGCCCTTTCCGCCCGCAACGGTTCTGACAACAAGAGAGCAACCATGGCCAAGAAATCCTTCTTCTGCATCGACGGCCACACCTGCGGCAATCCGGTGCGTCTTGTCGCCGGCGGGGGGCCCTTGCTCGAGGGCTCGACGATGATGGAGCGGCGGGCGCATTTTTTGGCCGAATATGACTGGATCCGCACCGGGCTGATGTTCGAGCCGCGTGGCCATGACGTGATGTCGGGCTCGATCCTCTACCCACCGACGCGCGAGGATTGCGATATCGCCATCCTGTTCATCGAGACGTCAGGCTGCCTGCCGATGTGCGGCCACGGCACCATCGGCACCGTCACGATGGCCATCGAGCACGGGCTGGTGAAGCCGAAAACGCCGGGCGTGCTCAGGCTCGACACGCCTGCCGGACTGGTCATCGCAGAATACAAACAGGTCGGCGAATATGTCGAGGAGGTGCGCATCACCAACGTACCCTCCTTCCTCTATGCCGAAGGCCTGACCGTCGAATGCCCGGTGCTGGGAGAGATCAGCATCGATGTCGCCTATGGCGGCAATTTCTACGCCATCGTGGAGCCGCAGAAGAACTACCGGGACATGGCCGATTACACGGCCGGCGACCTCATCGCCTGGAGCCCCGTCGTGCGGCAGCGCCTCAACGAGAAATATTCCTTCGTGCATCCGGAGAATCCCGGCATCAACCGGCTCTCGCACATGCTGTGGACAGGCAAGCCGAGGAACGCTGAGGCCGATGCGCGCAACGCGGTGTTCTATGGCGACAAGGCGATCGATCGCTCGCCCTGCGGCACCGGCACCTCGGCGCGGATGGCGCAGCTTCATGCCAAGGGCAAGCTCAAGGAAGGCGACAGTTTTATCCACGAATCGATCATCGGCTCGCTGTTCAAGGGCAGAGTCGAAAAAGAGGTTTCCGTTGCCGGCAAGCCGGCGATCATTCCCTCGATCGGCGGCTGGGCGCGGATGACCGGGCTCAACACCATCTTCATCGACGACCGCGATCCGTTCGCGCACGGCTTCATCGTGACGTGATCGTCAGCCGGAATCTCCAGCCGGCTTGCGGTCAGGCCTCGGCCTTGACCGAAACCTGATCGCGGAACCATTCGGCGAACCTGGCCTCGGCAGACGAGGGTTGCGCCGACATCGTCAGGAAATAACCCTTGTCGTCGTCGGTAGAGATATCGGAGAGGACGACGAGGTCGCCGCGCCTGAGCTCTTCGCGAAACACCTCGACCGGGCACAATGCCACGCCGTGGCCGGCAATGACCGCCGTCGCCAGTATGTTGAAATCGGCAAAAACCGGGCCGCTCCCGACTTCGCGCCCTTCGACCCCGGCCTTGGAAAACCATTCCTGCCAGCCCTGGCGTGTCTCGTCGTGCAACAGGTCCGCCGCCGCGATGGCCGCCGCCGTTTCCAGCGGCCCCTTGCGCGCAAGATAGTGCGGACTGCAGGCAGGCCGGCTTATGCGGGAAAACAGCTTGAGGCTCGTGACATGCGGCGAGGGATCGGCGCCGAGCGTGATCAGGATGTCGTTGTCGTCTTCGAGCCGATCTTCGGCCTTGGCGTAGGCCACACGGATCGCGATCTCGGAATGGCGTGCCGTGAAATCCGACAGGCGCGGCACCAGCCAGCGGCTGGCGATGGAGGGAATGCAACCCACCGACAGCGATGCCTGGGCGGCGTTTCTGCGAATGCGGCGGCAGGTCGCGCCCAACTCCGTCAGCGCCGCGCCGGCGGACGCCTGCAGGATCAGCCCGGCCTCCGTCAGGCGCACCTTGCGGGCGCCGCGATGAAACAATGCGACGCCGAGCCATTCCTCCAGCCGCCTGATCTGGTGGCTGATGGCAGGGTGGGTGACGTGAAGCTCCTCGCCGGCCGCGGAGAAACTGAGATGGCGAGCGGTCGCCTCAAAGGCCCGGATCGCATTCAGCGGCAGATAGTCCATCTGTAAAATTCTCTAACAAAAAATGCCAAAATCCATCATTTGAAGCACGATTCGACCTGAGTCATTGATCTGGGCCGACGGCGCAAAATCTAACCGGCCGAGACCAAAAAGTCGATGCCAGCTGCCGAATTCGCGGCGCGCCGCCGCTTCTCAAACCTGGTTTCGTGGAAAGACAACAATGTTCACCAGACAATTGGCTGATGTAGAAAAAACTGACTTCTTCGTCGATTGGGGGAATGGCACCAGCCATCGGCTGCTGACACAGCAGGACGGCATGGGCTTCACCATATGTCACACGGTGGTGCGCGCCGGCAGCGAATCGCGACTGCAGTACCGGCGGCACCTGGAGGCCTGCTACTGCATCTCCGGCAGCGGCGAGGTCGAGGATATGACCGGCACCGTCCATCGCGTCGAGCCGGGCACGGTCTATGTCCTCGATGCCCATGACGACCATTTCCTGCGCGCCGACAGCGCCGGCGACATGGTGCTGGTGAGTGTCTTCAATCCGCCGCTCGAAGGCACTGAAAAGCACAGCCTGAATGGAGAAGGAGGCTCTGCTTACTGAGATTTCGCTCAAAGGCTTTTCCGTCGTGGCGCGGCGCCCTCGGGCGAAGGGCTCCGCACCGTCATATGCCCGTCGCAGATGACGGAATCCTGACCCTGCGGAATGTGCGGCGGCGGGAAACTGGCCGCTTCGGTTTGCGCAAGGATTCTTCTCATCAACTTATTTTGACGCTGATTTCTTCGAAAGGAGGCCCATCATAGGGTTGAATCGTCAAAGACATTGCGTTGTGCCAATGCTAGGGTCCGCGATAGTCCAGGGGTCGGGTGTGAAAAAACGGGCAATCGGACCGCGTGCTTCCAAACCACGCAGAGCGATTGAAAAATCACGTTGCAATCCGGGCTCGAAACTTTACGACTAGGGGAAATACGAAAAGGAGTGCGATCCGGAAACGGGCGACATTCCAGGGGAGCCGCATAAATATGCAGTACTTCGTCCAGCAGCTTATCAATGGGCTGACGCTGGGATCTATCTATGGGCTGATCGCGATCGGCTACACGATGGTCTACGGCATCATCGGCATGATCAATTTCGCCCATGGCGACATTTTCATGGTCGGCGCCTTCACCGCGCTCATCGTCTTCCTGATCCTCGGCGCATTGTTCTATTCGGTGCCGGTCGTGGTGGCGCTTCTGATCATGATGATCGTGGCGATGCTTCTGACCAGCCTCTACAACTGGACGATCGAGAAGGTGGCCTACCGGCCGCTGCGCGGTTCGTTCCGGCTGGCGCCGCTGATCACCGCCATCGGCATGTCGATCGCGCTTTCCAACTTCGTGCAGGTCACGCAGGGTCCGCGCAACAAGCCGATCCCGCCGCTGGTCAGCCAGGTCTACACGATCGACGGCATCAGCATCTCGCTGAAGCAGATCATCATCGTGCTGGTGACGGCGGTGCTGCTGGCGATCTTCTGGTACCTCGTCAACAGAACGGCGCTCGGCCGGGCGCAGCGCGCCTGCGAACAGGATCGCAAGATGGCGGCGCTGCTCGGCATCGATGTCGACCGTACCATCTCCATCACCTTCATCATGGGCGCGGCCCTTGCCGCCGTCGCCGGCACGCTGTTCCTGATGTATTACGGCGTCGTGGTGTTCTCGGACGGCTTCGTGCCGGGCGTGAAAGCCTTTACGGCGGCCGTGCTCGGCGGCATCGGCTCGCTGCCGGGCGCCGTGCTCGGCGGGCTCTTGATCGGCTTCATCGAGAGCATGTGGTCGGCCTATTTCTCGATCGACTACAAGGACGTCGCCGCCTTCTCGATCCTGGCGATCGTGCTCATCTTCCTGCCCTCCGGCATCCTGGGCCGGCCTGAAGTCGAAAAGGTCTGATCCTCATGGCCGCTACCGTGTCCCCGGAGCGCGACGTCGTCGTCCCTCCCATCCAGCGCGCTTTTCGCGAAGGGCTCTATGCTGGCGCCATCGCGCTTGGGCTGTTCGTTCTGTTTATCGGCCTCAGAACCGACCAGAACATCAGCAACGAACTGATCCTGGTGCAGCGCTGGCTGCTGCTTGCCCTGGTGGTTATCGCAACTGCCGTCGGCCGCTTCCTCTACGTCGGCTACGCGCAGCCGGCGATGGAGCGGGCCAAGGCCGAAAAGGCCAAGGCGCCCGCGGTCGTGGCGGAACCTGGTTTCGTGCGCCAGAACTTCAACAAGATCGGCATCGTCGTGTTGCTGCTTTATCCGATCGCGATGGTGCTCGCTTTCGGCTTCCAGGGTTCGCTTAAATGGGTCGACAATTTCGGCATCCAGATCCTGATCTATGTGATGCTGGCCTGGGGCTTGAACATCGTTGTCGGCCTCGCCGGCCTGCTCGATCTCGGCTACGTCGCCTTCTATGCCGTCGGCGCCTATGCCTATGCGCTGCTCGGCACGCATTTCGGCCTGTCATTCTGGATCCTGCTGCCGGCCGCCGGCTGCATGGCCGCCTTCTGGGGCGTCATGCTCGGTTTCCCGGTGCTCAGGTTGCGCGGCGACTATCTGGCGATTGTGACGTTGGCGTTCGGGGAGATCATAAGGCTGGTGATCATCAACTGGCGCGAAGTGACCAACGGCTCGGCCGGCATTTCCGGCATTCCGAAAGTCTCATTCTTCGGGCTGATGTCGTTCAACGTGTCTGACCCGAATTACATCGCCAAGGTGCTGCACATCGCCCAGTCGGGCGCCTACTACAAGATCTTCCTCTATTATCTGATCCTGGCGCTCTGCTTCCTCACCGCCTTCGTCACCATCAGGCTTCGCCGCCTGCCGGTGGGCCGCGCTTGGGAAGCGCTGCGCGAGGATGAAATCGCCTGCCGCTCGCTCGGCATCAATACCACCACCACAAAGCTGACCGCCTTTGCCACCGGCGCCATGTTCGGCGGCTTTGCCGGCTCGTTCTTTGCCGCCCGGCAAGGCTTCGTCAGTCCTGAATCCTTCGTCTTCCTGGAATCGGCGATCATCCTCGCCATCGTCGTGCTCGGCGGTATGGGTTCGCTGGGCGGCATCGCGGTAGCGGCACTGGTGATGATCGGCGGCACCGAGATCCTGCGCGAGCTCGGCTTCCTCAAGGTCGTGTTCGGCCCCGACTTCACGCCGGAGCTTTACCGCATGCTGCTGTTCGGCATGGCCATGGTCATTGTCATGCTGTGGAAGCCGCGCGGCTTCGTCGGCAGTCGAGAACCGACAGCCTTTCTCAAGGAGCGAAGAGCGGTCTCAGGGTCCTTCACCAAGGAGGGCCACGGCTGATGAACACGACTCCTTCTTCGAGCGACTTCATCCTGCAGGTCGAGCATCTGTCGATGAAGTTCGGCGGCCTGGTCGCCATCGGCGACCTGTCGTTCCAGGCCAGGCGCGGCGAGATCACCGCGCTGATCGGTCCGAACGGCGCCGGCAAGACAACGGTGTTCAACTGCATCACCGGCTTCTACAAGCCTACCGAGGGCATGATCACGCTCAACAAACGTGACGGCTCGACCTACCTCTTGGAGCGCCTGCCCAATCACGAGATCCCGGCACGCGCCAACGTCGCTCGCACCTTCCAGAACATCCGCCTGTTCTCGGGCATGACGCTGCTCGAAAACCTGCTGGTGGCCCAGCACAACAAGCTGATGAAGGCCTCGGGCTACACCTTCCTTGGCCTGTTCGGCTTTCCGAGCTATCGCCAGGCCTCGGCCGAATCGATCGAGCTGGCCAGGCATTGGCTGGAAAAGGCCGATCTCGTCGACCGCGCCGACGACCCGGCGGGCGACCTGCCCTACGGCGCGCAGCGACGTCTGGAGATCGCGCGCGCCATGTGCACGGGTCCCGAGCTTCTGTGCCTCGACGAGCCGGCCGCCGGTCTCAATCCGAGAGAGTCGGCGGCGCTCAACGAACTCTTGATGGACATCAAAAACAGCACGTCGATCCTGTTGATCGAGCACGATATGTCGGTGGTCATGCAGATCTCCGATCATGTCGTCGTGCTCGAATACGGCCGCAAGATCTCCGACGGCAGTCCGCAGACGGTCCGCACCGACCCGCGCGTCATCGCCGCCTATCTCGGCGTCGACGACGAGGAAGTGGAAGAGGTGCTGACCGAAGTCGGCGACGAGGATGTCATCGAGCAGCTCGATACGGGCCCCGACTCCGCGCATGGCCCTGGCAATTCCGCTTCGATGATGGCGGGGCCGGTTTCCGACTCCGTCGAACACGCTGACGAGGGCGAACGGGTCACGGTGTCGAAGGGCGCTTCGAAAGCGGCGCAGGTCGACGCGCGCGCCGCGTCAATCGCCAGCAACCCCCAACCGGCAGCCAAACCGGCCGCGAAATCCAGCGCTGCGAAAGTGGCGCCTAAGAAGCCGGCCGCCAAGGCTCCAGCCGCAAAAGCCGACAGCGCTTCGAAAGGCACTCAAGCAGCGGCCAAGCCCACATCGGGCAAGCGTGGAGGGGACAAATAATGGCCGGCACAACGCTGCTCGATATCAAGGGCGTCGAGACTTATTACGGCAACATCCGGGCGCTCAATGGCGTCAACGTGCAGGTCAACCAGGGTGAGATCGTGGCGCTGATCGGCGCCAACGGCGCCGGCAAGTCGACATTGATGATGACGATTTTTGGAGCTCCGCGCGCTCGCGCGGGCACCATCACCTTCGCCGGCACCGACATCACCCAGATGCCGACGCATGAGATCGCCCGCCTGCGCGTTGCCCAGTCGCCGGAAGGACGCCGCATCTTCCCGCGCATGACGGTGATGGAAAACCTCCAGATGGGCGCCAGCCTCGACAACCTTAAGCATTACGAAGAGGACGTCGAGAAGGTGTTCGCTCTGTTCCCGCGACTGAAGGAACGTATCGGCCAGCGCGGCGGCACGCTGTCGGGCGGCGAGCAGCAGATGCTGTCGATCGGCCGCGCGCTGATGGCGCGGCCGAAGCTTCTATTGCTCGACGAGCCGTCGCTGGGTCTCGCACCGTTGATCGTCAAGCAGATCTTCGACGCCATCCGCGAATTGAACAAGTCGCAAGGGTTGACCGTGTTCCTGGTCGAGCAGAACGCCTTCGGCGCGCTCAAGCTCGCCACGCGCGGCTATGTCATGGTCAACGGCAATGTGACGATGAGCGGCACCGGCAAGGAACTGCTCGCCAATCCGGAAGTGCGCGCCGCCTATCTCGAGGGCGGACATCACTAAGAGGAGTCTTCACTATGGGCATTATCTACGAAGAAGCCTCGATCTGGCAGTTCCTGTTCGTCACCTGCCTGCTTGGCGGCTGGGCGGCGTGGATGACCGGCAAGGCCGCCGCTCAGACCTGGAGCAGCCACGTTCAGCTGTTCTTCTATATGCTGGGGCTCGGCATCGGCATCCGATTCATCCATCACGCGCTGTTCGACGGCACGATGTTCTCCCTGCATTACTATATCGTCGACACCATCGTGCTGATGATCCTTGGCTTCCTGGGCTATCAATACACGCGCACCAACCAAATGGTCACACAGTATAACTGGCTCTACGAAAGAGCTTCGTTGTTAAGCTGGAAGCCGAAAGGTTGACGTTCACCATTACGCCGCTTCAGGGACGAATCGGCGTGACAAGTGCCTGAAAATCGGCATTCTATGCTTTCTGCGATAAGGGTGGGCATCGCATGAAAGTATCATCCACGCCCACTCCGTAAATGGGAGCGTTTCAATGAAAAAATCACTCTTGTCCGCCGTTGCGCTGACCGCGTTCATCGCGTTCAGCGGCAGCGCGTGGGCCGACATCCTGATCGGCGTCGCCGGTCCGATCACCGGCCCGAACGCCGCCTTCGGCGCACAGCTGCAGAAGGGTGCGGAACAGGCTGTCGCCGACATCAACGCGGCGGGCGGCGTCAATGGCCAGCAGCTCAAGCTCGAGATCGGCGACGACGTCTCCGACCCCAAGCAGGGCATCTCGGTCGCCAACAAGTTCGTCGCCGACGGCGTCAAGTTCGTCGACGGCCACTTCAACTCGGGCGTGACCATCCCCGCGTCGGAAGTCTATGCCGAGAACGGCATCCTCGTCATGACCCCGGCCGCGACCAATCCGAAGCTCACCGAGCGCGGCCTGTGGAACACCTTCCGTACCTGCGGTCGCGACGACCAGCAGGGTAAGGTGGCGGGCGACTACATCGCCAAGAACTTCAAGGATGCCAAGATCGCCATCATCCACGACAAGACGCCTTACGGCCAGGGCCTCGCGGATGAGACCAAGAAGAACCTCAACGCCAACGGCATCAAGGAAGTGCTGTATGAAGGCGTGAATGTCGGCGACAAGGACTTCTCGGCCCTTATCGCCAAGATGAAGGAAAGCGGCGTCACCCTGATCTACTGGGGCGGCCTGCACACGGAAGCCGGCCTGATCATCCGTCAGTCGGCCGACCAGGGCCTGAAGGCGCCGCTGTTCTCGGGCGACGGCATCGTCTCCAACGAACTGGCCTCGATCGCGGGTGACGCGGTTGCCGGCACGCTCAACACCTTCGCTCCGGATCCGCGCAAGAATCCGGCCGCAAAGGAAGTGGTGGAGAAGTTCCGCGCCGCCGGCTTCGAGCCGGAAGCCTACACGCTCTACTCCTACGCTGCCGTGCAGATCATCTCGCAGGCCATCGCCAAGGCCGGCTCGGCCGACGATGCGCAGAAGGTTGCCGAGATCATCAAGTCTGGCGGTCCCTGGAAGACGGCCATCGGCGAGATCGGTTATGACTCCAAGGGCGACATCACCCGTCCGGACTACGTCATCTACGAATGGAAGAAGGGTGACGACGGCAAGTACAGCTACTTCGAGAAATAAGCCGGCAAATAAAAGCCGACTTGCAACGGATGCCCGGCGCTTGCGCCGGGCATTTTTGTTTGCGCGGCCGCGGCCGCCGGAAGTTCCACCCGGAACGCGCTCTGCCGCCCGCGGCAGACCGGCGGAGGAGCAACAACGACGCGCCTGCCGCAAACAAACGATTTAAATCGTTTTAGCTGTCGCGCAAATTTGTTTGCGCTGCAGCATTTTCACGTTAATCATTGCGCCGTTCACCTCCCTTACGCTGCTGGAGCCCAGTCCTTGGCAATCACGAAGATCCTCGTCGCCAACCGGTCCGAAATCGCCATCCGCGTGTTCCGCGCGGCCAATGAGCTCGGTCTCAAAACCGTGGCGATCTGGGCGGAGGAGGACAAATATTCGCTGCACCGCTTCAAGGCCGATGAAAGCTACCAGGTCGGGCGGGGGCCGCATCTCGCCAAGGACATGGGCCCGATCGAGAGCTACCTGTCGATCGAGGAGGTAATCCGGGTTGCCAGGCTGTCGGGCGCCGACGCCATCCATCCCGGCTACGGCCTGCTGTCGGAAAGCCCGGAATTCGCCGAGGCCTGTGCTGAGGCCGGCATCACCTTTATCGGGCCGAAGCCGGAAACGATGCGCCGGCTGGGCAACAAGGTCGCCGCGCGCAACCTCGCGATCGAGGTCGGCGTGCCGGTCGTGCCGGCAACGGATCCGCTGCCCGACGACATGGACGAGGTCAAGAAGCTCGCCGCGCAGATCGGCTATCCGGTGATGCTGAAGGCCTCATGGGGCGGTGGCGGCCGTGGCATGCGCGCCATCCGTGCCGAGGCAGATCTGGCGCGCGAGGTGATGGAAGGCAAGCGCGAGGCCAAGGCCGCCTTCGGCAAGGACGAGGTCTATCTCGAAAAGCTGATCGAGCGCGCTCGCCATGTCGAGGTCCAGGTGCTGGGCGACACCCACGGCAATGCGGTGCATCTGTTCGAGCGCGACTGCTCGATCCAGCGCCGCAACCAGAAGGTCGTGGAACGCGCGCCGGCGCCCTATCTCGGCGACGACCTGCGCCAGGAGCTTTGCGGCTATGCGCTCAAGATCGCGCGCGAGACCAGCTATATCGGCGCCGGCACGGTCGAGTTCCTGCAGGATGCCGACACCGGCAAGTTCTATTTCATCGAGGTCAATCCGCGCATCCAGGTCGAGCACACCGTCACCGAGCAGGTGACCGGCATCGACATCGTCAAGGCGCAGATTCACATCCTCGACGGCTTCGCCATCGGCACGAAGCAATCGGGCGTGCCGGCGCAAAAGGACATCAGGCTCAACGGCCACGCGCTGCAGTGCCGCATCACCACCGAGGATCCGGAGCACAATTTCATCCCGGACTATGGCCGCATCACCGCCTATCGCGAGGCGGCCGGCTTCGGCATCCGGCTCGACGGCGGGACCGCCTATTCGGGCGCGGTCATCACCCGCTTCTACGATCCGCTGCTCGAAAAGGTGACTGCCTGGGCGCCGACGCCAGGCGAGGCGATCTCGCGCATGAACCGGGCGCTGCGCGAGTTCCGCATCCGGGGTGTGGCCACCAACCTCACCTTCCTTGAAGCGATCATCAACCACCCGCGCTTCGCCGACAATTCCTATACGACCAAGTTCATCGACACGACGCCGGAACTGTTCGAGCAGGTGAAGCGACAGGACCGCGCCACCAAGCTGCTCACCTATCTGGCCGATGTCAGCGTCAACGGCCATCCGGAAACGCGCGGCCGGCCGATGCCGAAGGCGAACGCCGCCGCACCTGTCGTGCCCTATCTCAACGGCCACATCCCGGACGGCAGCAAGCAGCGGCTCGATGCGCTCGGCCCGGAGAAATTCGGGGCCTGGATGCGGGAGCAGCGCCAGGTGCTGGTCACCGACACGACGATGCGCGACGGCCACCAGTCGCTGCTCGCCACGCGCATGCGCACGTATGACATCGTAGGCATCGCCGGCACTTACGCGCGCGCCCTGCCGCAACTCTTGTCGCTGGAATGCTGGGGCGGCGCGACCTTCGACGTCGCCATGCGCTTCCTCACCGAGGATCCCTGGGAGCGGCTGAGCAAAGTGCGCGAGGCGGCGCCCAACCTTCTGCTGCAGATGCTTTTGCGCGGCGCCAACGGCGTCGGCTACACGAACTATCCCGACAATGTCGTGCAGCATTTCGTCAAGCAGGCGGCGAGCGGCGGGGTCGACCTGTTCCGCGTCTTCGACTGCCTGAACTGGGTCGAGAACATGCGCGTCGCCATGGACGCCGTCGGCGCCGAGGGCAAGCTCGTCGAAGCGGCGATTTGCTACACCGGCGACATCCTCGATCCGGCGCGGGCGAAATACGACCTCAAATATTATGTCGGGCTGGCCAAAGAACTGGAAGCGGCCGGCGCCCACATCATCGCCGTCAAGGACATGGCCGGGCTGCTGAAGCCCGCCGCGGCGCGCGTGCTGTTCAAGGCGCTGCGCGAAGCGACCGACCTGCCAATCCATTTCCACACGCATGACACGTCGGGCCTCTCGGCGGCGACGGTGCTGGCGGCGGTGGAGAGCGGCGCGGACGCCATAGACGCGGCGATGGATTCCTTCTCCGGCAACACCTCGCAGCCCTGCCTCGGCTCCATCGTCGAGGCGCTGAAGGGCACCGAGCGCGATCCCGGTCTCGACCCGCAATGGATCCGCCACATCTCCTTCTATTGGGAAGCGGTGCGCAACCAGTACGCCGCCTTCGAAAGCGATCTCAAGGGGCCGGCATCGGAGGTCTATCTGCACGAGATGCCGGGCGGCCAGTTCACCAACCTCAAGGAGCAGGCCCGCTCGCTTGGCCTCGAGACGCGGTGGCATGAGGTCGCGCAGGCCTATCACGACGTCAATCTGATGTTCGGCGACATCGTCAAGGTGACGCCGTCGTCCAAGGTGGTGGGCGACATGGCGCTCATGATGGTCAGCCAGGACCTCACCGTCGCCGATGTCGAGAACCCGGCCAAGGACATCGCCTTCCCGGATTCGGTCGTGTCGATGCTGCGCGGCGATCTCGGCCAGTCGCCCGGCGGCTGGCCGGCGGCGCTGCAGAAGAAGGCGCTGAAGGGCGAGAAGCCGATCACGGTCAGGCCCGGCTCGCTGCTGAAACCCGCCGACCTCCAGGCAAGCCGCAAGGACATCGAGACGAAACTCGAGCGCAAGCTCTCGGAGTATGAGTTCGCTTCCTGGCTGATGTATCCGAAGGTGTTCACCGATTTCGCCGCCGCGCAGGAGACCTATGGGCCGGTGAGCGTGCTGCCGACGCCGACCTATTTCTACGGCATGAAGTCGGAAGACGAGATCTTCCTCGACATCGAGAAGGGCAAGACGCTGGTGGTTCGCTGCCAGGCGTTCGGCGACGTCGACGACAAGGGCATGGTCACCGTGTTCTTCGAGCTCAACGGCCAGCCGCGCCGCATCAAGGTGCCGGACCGGGCGCATGGCGCTTCCGCCGCCAAGGCGCGCCGCAAGGCCGAGCCCGGCAATGAGGGGCATGTCGGCGCACCGATGCCGGGCGTGGTGTCGGCGCTTGCCGTCGCGCCTGGACAGGCGGTCAAGGCAGGCGACGTGCTCTTGTCGATCGAAGCGATGAAGATGGAGACCGCGCTGCACGCCGAACGCGACGGCGAGATCGCCGAGGTGCTGGTCAAGGCCGGCGACCAGATCGACGCGAAGGATCTCTTGATCGCATTCAAATGATGGTCGGAGAGCGATGCCTGATGGGCGGCTGACAGCAGCCGTCCACAGCCGCTCGACAAGTGTCTTGACCCGCCGCGCCCGCTCGGGCAGGGAACCCGCTCCAATTCGCCGTGGCGGGAATCGCCATGGCTCACGAAGACGCGGAGAGAAAAATGGCCGACGAAATCACCGAGACCAGCCAGACTGTAGCCGCCGGCCAGCTGCGCACCATCATCGAGCGCATCGAGCGGCTCGAGGAAGAGAAGAAGACGATCTCCGACGACATCAAGGACGTCTACGCCGAGGCCAAGGGCACCGGCTTCGACACCAAGGCGATCCGCACCATCGTGCGGCTGCGCAAGAAGGACCAGGCGGAGCGCCAGGAGGAGGAGTCCATCCTCGATCTCTACAAGGCTGCTCTCGGCATGGTCTGAGGCGCGTGGCCGGAGGCCGGCCATGAGCGAATTCGACTTCGGCGGCCGCCGTGCCTCGGAATTCCGCCATCGCGGCTTCTGGGCCCTGTTCGCCGAGCGGCATCCGCAAGAAAGAGCCACACTTGCAAGGCGCGGACCGTGGTTCTGGCAGCGCGGGTTGCCGGATTTCGCCTTGGTCCTTTCGATGTATGTCGCGCCGGCTCAGAACCATGTCGGCGTCTTCTTCGGCCGCAACGAGAAGTTCGGCGCAACGGACTCATGGTCGCGACTGAAGCCGTTCCAGCCGGCGATCGAGGCCAGGCTGAAGCTCAGGCCCGAGCAGAGCTCGCAAGGTCTCGGCATCAATTCACTTTGGCATGTGAACTGCTATGCCGAGGACAACTGGCCGGCCATGAGCGACTGGCTGGTGAGGGAATGCTCACGCTTCGAAGAGGCCGTGACCGACGTCCTGGGGCAGAAATAGGTCCCCGGCGATGACGGACTTTTTCCGCACGCGCTGGAGGGGTGAAGCGCCGCTTGACCGGCTGTTCTGGCGCGACATGCTGCTGGTCGGGACGATCTTGAGCGTCGCTTCATCGGCACTGGCGCTGGTCCTGCTTGGATTGAAGCTGCCGCTCTGGCTGGTGCTGGCGGTGCATTTCCTCCCTGTTCCCTACAACATCTTCCTTACCATTGCCGTCTGGCGGACGGCGGAGAAGAGCGGCGGGTTCAAGGCGCAACTGGTGATGCTTGGTTCGGCGCTCTGGCTGGTCGCGACGGTCGTGGCATGAGCTAAACGAAAAAGGGCGACCGAAGCCGCCCTTTGCGAAGTCATTTTAGAGACGTCAGGCCGCAGGCTCGAAGCGCAGCGCCACGCCGTTGATGCAATAGCGCAGGCCGGTCGGTGGCGGGCCGTCCTCGAAGACATGGCCGAGATGGCTGCCACAGCGCGAGCAGTGGCATTCGGTGCGGACCATGCCGTAGCTGCGGTCGACGGTGGTCTCGATCGCGCCCGGGACCGGATCGTTGAAGCTCGGCCAGCCGGTGCCGCTCTCGAACTTCAGCTTGGATTCGAACAGCGGCTGGTCGCAGCCAACGCAATAGAAGGTGCCGGCGCGCTTCTCATAGAGCAGGGCGCAGCTGCCGGGGCGCTCGGTGCCGTGGTTGCGCATGACGGCATATTGCTCCGGCGTCAGCCGGGCGCGCCACTCGGCATCGGTGCGGGTGACGGGATAGGCGTGGGTGTCCATGAAATCTCCTCGGCCTTGACGGCTCGTTGTTGCTTGCAACGGGTATTCGCACGAAGGTAAGTGATTGTTACACCACTTGCCAACGCCATCCCAGCTAATGCTTGCGCGACAACTGCTTCGTCGCCGCTTCCAGCCCGGCCAGCGTCAGCGGGAACATGCGGCCGCCGAAGATCTCGCTGATCATGGCGATCGAATGCGTGTAGCGCCAGTTCTTCTCGGCTTCGGGATTGAGCCAGATCGCATTCGGCCATTGCTGCAACAGGCGCGCCAGCCACACGCTGCCGGCCTCCGGATTCCAGTGCTCGACCGAGCCGCCCGGATGCGCGATCTCGTAAGGGCTCATCGAGGCATCGCCGACGACGATCACCTTGTAGTCCGGTCCGTATTTGTGGATGAGGTCGAAGGTCGGGATCGTCTCGGCCAGCCGCCGGCGATTGTCCTTCCAGACGCGCTCGTAGAGGCAATTGTGGAAGTAGAAATATTCGAGCTGGCGGAATTCGGCGCGCGCGGCCGAGAACAGCTCCTCGACGCTTCTAATGTGGTCATCCATCGAGCCGCCGACATCGAAGAACATCAAGAGCTTCACGGCATTGCGTCGCTCGGGCCTGGTTTTGACGTCGAGATAGCCATGCTCGGCGGTGGCGTGGATGGTGCCAGGCAGGTCGAACTCCTCCTCGGCGCCCTCGCGCACCCAGCGGCGCAGCCGCTTCAGCGCCACCTTGATGTTGCGGGTGCCGAGCTCGACCGTGTCATCGAAGTTCCTGAATTCGCGCTTATCCCAGACTTTCACCGCGCGGCGGTGGCGGCTCTCGTGCTGGCCGATGCGCACGCCTTCGGGGTTGTAACCATAAGCGCCGAAGGGTGAGGTGCCACCGGTGCCGATCCATTTCGAGCCGCCCTGGTGGCGGCCCTTTTGCTCTTCGAGCCGCTGCTTCAAGGTTTCCATCAGCTTGTCGAAGCCGCCCAAAGCCTCGACCAGCTTTTTCTCTTCCTCGGTCAGGTGCTTCTCGGCCAGCCGGCGCAGCCATTCCTCCGGGATATTGGCGACATCGACGGCATCGGGTCCGCCAAGGGCCTCGACGCCCTTGAAGACATGCGCGAAGACCTGGTCGAAACGGTCGATATGGCGCTCGTCCTTCACCAGCGCCGAACGCGCAAGATAGTAGAAAGCCTCGACGTCATAGTCGACCAGCCCGGCTTCCAGCCCTTCTAGCAGCGATAGATATTCCCTGAGCGAAACAGGAACCCGCGCGGCCTTCAGTTCGAGGAAGAAGGGGATGAACATCAAGCCCTTATAGCAGATCGTACTCGATGAAGCCCGTACGGCGCGCGACATGGTCGTAGAGCCGGCGCGCGGTGGTGTTGGTTTCGTGCGTCATCCAGTAGACGTTTTTCACACCGATCTTGCCGGCCTCGTCCTGCACGGCCTTGATCAGCGCCGCGCCCACGCCCTTGCCGCGCACGTCGGGGTCGGCGAACAGGTCCTGCAGATAACAGTTGTTTTTCTCGGACCAGCCTGAGCGGTGATAGAGGTAATGGGTCAGCCCAACCGCCTTGCCGTCGAGCGTGGCGATGAAACCCTTCGGCTCGAACTCGCCGTCCGTGAACAGCCGCTTCCAGGTGATTGCATAGACCTCTTCCGGAAGCTTCGTCTCGTAGAAGGTCAGATAGTCGGTCCACAGCCGGCGCCAGTCGGCGTGGTCGGACTGCGCGAGCGGGCGGATGGTGATCTCGGACATTTTTTCCTCCAACGTTTGGGGCCGAAGCTGCGGCAGCAGTCGCTTGCCGGCAACGGTCCACAGACCGGGAAAGCGCTATTGCTGCCGCCTTAACCCTGTCGTCTCGCCATGAACGCCAGCCGCTCGAACAAGTGCACATCCTGCTCGTTCTTCAGCAACGCACCATGCAGCTTCGGCAGCATGTTCTTGGGATCGGCGCGCAGGTCTTCGGGCGCGATGTCGTCGGCGACCAACAGGCGGATCCAGTCGAGCGCCTCGGAGGTCGACGGCTTCTTCTTCAGGCCCGGCACCTCTCGGATCTCGTAGAACTGGGTGAGCGCCGCTCGCACCAGGTTTTGCTTGATGCCCGGGTAATGCACCTCGACGATGCGGTGCAGCGTGTCGATGTCGGGGAAACGGATATAGTGGAAGAAGCAGCGGCGCAGGAAGGCGTCCGGCAGTTCCTTCTCATTGTTCGAGGTGATGATTACGATCGGCCTGAACTCGGCGCGGATCGTTTCGCCGGTCTCGTAGACGAAGAACTCCATCCGGTCGAGCTCCTGCAGCAGGTCGTTGGGGAACTCGATGTCGGCCTTGTCGATCTCATCGATCAAGAGCACGACTTTCTTTCGCGCCGCGAAGGCATCCCACAGCTTGCCGCGCTTGATGTAGTTGGCGATGTCGTTGAAGCGCTCGTCGCCGAGCTGGCTGTCGCGCAGCCGCGAGACGGCGTCGTACTCGTAGAGGCCCTGCTGCGCCTTGGTGGTCGATTTGACGTTCCATTCGATGAACTCGAGCCCAAGCGCCGACGCCACCTGGCGGGCGAGCTCGGTCTTGCCGGTGCCGGGCTCGCCCTTGACCAGCAAGGGCCGCTCCAGCGCGATCGCGGCGTTGACCGCGACCATCAGATCCTTGTCGGCGACATAGGCCGCTGTGCCTTCGAAACGCATCTTTTCTCCTGGCTATCTTGCGGCGACCGTAAGGAGCCGTGCGCATGCGCGCAAGCTTCGAAGCCAAACTGGCCCGCCTGGGCGGTAGCCGACCAAGCAAATAACGCTCGAACGCCCATCCGTTTCTCTGGCGCTCGGCTAACCATCGGCCTATATTTGCCCTCGGCGGTCTGCGCTTCCCGGCAGGAGAAACTTATCCCCGGGGCCTTATCGATCCTTAGGGAGCTGTCCCTGGGAAGACCCGTGGGTTTTCTCACACGGCGCCCACCTACTTTGTAGGCACCCGGGATCGACCTCTCCACCGGTTGTGTGGATCGTCACTCTCCCGATTTTGGCATGCACACATTCCAAGCGGCTGGTCTTTGGCGATAGCGTGCGTGGCGGCTTGGCGCATGCATTGCCCAATGTAGCGCCGGTCGATCCCCACTCCGTCTCGGCTTCGCCACCTCTCCCCCGATCGATGGGGTAGAGGAAAGGCGCCAAGCCTTTTTGCCGTCGACGCTCGTCCAGCAACGCTCCCTTCCTTTCCCTCCGGAGGGCGGGGAAAGGTGGCGCTGCGAAGCAGCGACGGATTGGGGGAACCACGTGGCAATCAGGCCTCGGCCCGATCAGTCACGCCCGTCACAGATGTGTGCATAGCGTAGCCGATCTCGGGAGACTTGCGCCTGCTCTGCGTTTTGACGCAATTCCGGTCGGAATAGCGCTGCGCACTTTCCTGGAATTACGCTAGAAAACGTCGTTCCTGCAACGCCGTCCAAGCTCGGCCCTTTCTAGCGTCCACACATGTCACCTTCCAAAGACCTCAAAAAACAGCTTCGCAAGGAAGCGCTGGCGCGCCGTGATGCGCTTGACGAATTCTGGCGCGTGGAGATCGCGCTCGAAATGGCCGAGACCGCGAAGGAAAAAATCGACTTCGAGCCCGGCCGCATCGTCTCCGGCTTCTGGCCGATGCGCTCGGAGGTCGATGTGCGGCCGCTGATGTTCGCGCTGCGCGAGAAGGGCGCAAGGCTCTGCCTGCCGGCGATCCTCGACAAGACCACGATCGTCTTCCGCGAGCTGGTGCGCGGCGCGCCGATGGTCGAGATGGGCTTCGGCACGGTCGGCCCGCATGAAGAGGCGGAAGTGCTCGACCCGACGCTGATGCTGGTGCCGCTCGCCGCCTTCGACGCCCGCGGCCACCGCATCGGCTATGGCGCCGGCTATTACGACCGCGCCATCGCCAGGCTGGCCGAAAAGGGTATCATGCCGAGGCTGATCGGCATCGCCTTCGATTGCCAGGAAGTCGAGCGGGTGCCGGAAGAGAACCATGACGTCATCATTCCGGAAATACTGACCGAAAGCGGGTTGCGGCGCTTCGATATCGCTTAAACTATCGCAATCCGCTTAACGCGTTTCAAAGAACCGTCGGGTGATATTCCTGCAATATAGTCCGAACCGACGGGGGTCGTGGTGTTTATCTTCGCACGTTACTTGCTGATGCCTTTCGCCCTGATCGCCGCAGTGCTGTTTGCGATGGGAGCGCACATCATCGGCACAAGCTTGCATCACCAAGCCGCCTGGCAGCGGACGGTCGCCACCGTGACGGATGTCAGCCCCTACAGCGAAACGCGGGCGAACGGTCTCACCACGGACGGCATCAATGTCGCCGTCAGTTATGTCGCCAACGACGCGCCGATGACATGGTCCGGCAAGGACAAGGACATCGGTCTCTACAAGGCGGCCAAAGGCGACAGGGTAGAGTTCTACTACGACCCTGCCGATCCATCGAACCTCGATACGGCCGCGATGAAAGGTTGGCGCGGCGGACTGCTGCTGCTTGCCGTCAGCGGTGGTTTCACCTTGTTCTATGTCTGGTTCTTCTGGCTGCGAGGACGCAAAACGCCGCCCATGGCGCCATCCACCGTTCGCATTGTCGGCGCTGGCGCTGGGCCAGCCGATCAACAACGCAGCCCTTTCGGCCGGCGTTAAGGACCTCGGTGCCGCTTGCCTAGTGTCCACAGCTCTGGATAGAAGTGGCTATGAGACTCCTCTTCCTTGGCGACATGGTTGGCAAAACAGGGCGCACGGCGGTTTGGGAACAGCTGCCGGGGCTGATTTCCGACTTCAGGCTCGACTTCGTCATCGTCAATGGCGAGAACGCCGCCGGCGGCTTCGGCATCACCGAAGAGATCTTTCGCGAGACGCTGGCGGCGGGCGCCGATGTCGTCACCACGGGCAACCATGTCTGGGACCAGCGCGATGCGCTGATCTTCGCGCCGCGCGAGGAGCGCTTCCTGCGGCCCTCCAATTTCCCCAAAGGCACGCCGGGGCGCGGCTCGGGTGTCTACATCGCCCGTAACGGCGCGCGCGTGCTGGTCGCCAACATCATGGGTCGCGTCTTCATGCACCCCGAGCTCGACGACCCGTTCCAGGCCGGCGAGCGCGAGCTGGCGGCCTGCCCGCTCGGCGAGCAGGCCGATGCGGCGATCGTCGATTTCCATGCCGAGGCGACCTCGGAGAAAATGTGCTTCGCGCATTTCGTCGACGGCCGCGCCAGCCTGGTGGTGGGCACGCATACGCATCAGCCGACCGCCGACCATCAGATCCTCAATGGCGGCACCGCCTATATTTCGGATGCCGGCATGTGTGGCGATTACGATTCCTCGCTCGGCATGGACAAGGAAGAGCCGCTCAACCGCTTCCTGTCGAAAGTGCCGAAAGGCCGCTTCGAGGCGGCGACCGGGCCGGCGACATTGTGCGGGGTCGGCGTCGATATTTCCGACCGCACCGGACTTGCCGAAAAAATCGCGCCGTTTCGTCGCGGGCCGCGGCTGGAAGAAACGGCGCCGTCTTTCTGGTCCTGACATTGATATAGCCAAGGCCAGTGCCTAACTGGCGACGAAACTGCTCTAGATCGTAGAGGGGACGACCTCCATGCAGCTTGTCGAATTCCTGGCTCCGCACTTTGCCTTTGTTTCCGATCCGACCGCATGGATCGCCCTTTTGACACTGGTGGTGCTCGAGATCGTGCTCGGCATCGACAATCTGATCTTCATCTCGATCCTGACCAACAAGCTGCCGGAGGCGCAGCGCGCACGTGCGCGCCGGCTGGGCATCTCGGCCGCCCTGGTCATGCGTCTTATCCTGCTCGCCACGATCTCCATCATCGTGCAACTGACGACGCCGGTGTTCACCGCCTTCGGCCACGGCTTTTCCTGGCGCGACCTGATCCTGATCGCCGGAGGCCTGTTCCTGGTGTGGAAGGCGACCAAGGAAATCCACCACACGGTCGACCCGCAGGATCACCAGGACACGATGGTAGGTACGCTGCAGATGAGCCTTGCCGGCGCCATCTTCCAGATCCTGCTGCTCGATCTCGTCTTCTCGATCGATTCCATCATCACCGCCGTCGGCATGACCGACGAGATCGCCATCATGTATGTCGCCGTGATCCTGGCTGTGAGCGTGATGATGCTGGCGGCGACGCCGCTTGCCAATTTCATCGCCAGGAACCCCTCCATCGTCATGCTGGCGCTGGGCTTCCTGTTGATGATCGGCATGACGCTGATCGCCGATGGCATGGGCTACCATGTGCCCAAGGGCTACATCTACGCCGCGATGGGCTTTTCGGCGCTGGTCGAGGGCCTCAACATGCTGGCACGCAATCGCAAGAAGCAGGGCGCGAGCGACGGGCATTGAGGCCCATCACGACAGGCCCTTCGGGTGACGGTCGCCGATCAGGCCGAGCGTCAGGCCCTGTTCCAGCCAGGCCTTGGCGCCGGCCAGCACCAGCGAGAAGCCGCCGGTCGAATCGATCGCCTGCTTCACTTGTTCGTCGCCGGAGCCGGCGAAGCCGAAATTGCTGACTTCGAGAAAGGTCGCCTCGTCCGGCATCTCGGTGAAGGACCAGACGACGGTGGTCGGCGGATCGCTCCATTGCATGACGATCTTCTTGTTGGGAGCGATCTCGCTGACCTCTACCCTGGTTGAGACGCCATACATACGCCACTCCCACTCGAGCGGCTTGCTTTCATCCAGCCGTCCGCTGGAATGCGTGAACCAGAATTTCGTGGTCACCGCCGGATCGACGATCGCCTCGAAGACTTCGGCTACCGGCCGGCGGATCAGCATGGCGGCTTCGGCAGTTGGAGCTTGCTTGAGTTCCACGGTTTTCCTCCACGGATTGTTTCAGGGCAGATTGATCTGCCAGGAGACACCGAAGCGGTCGTTGAGCCAGGCGAAGCGACGGCTGAAGCCGTAATTGCCGGTCGGCATCAGGAAACCGCCGTCCTTGGAGAGAACGGCAACGATCCGCTCCAGTTCCTGCTCGGACGAACAGTCGACGAAGAAGGAGAAGGACGGCGTGAAGGTGAAGGCGTGGTGCACTGGGCTGTTGTAGATCCTGACCTCGACGCCTCCGATCAAAGCGCGCGCCAGCTTGAGCGTTCCTTCCGCTCCGTCCTCGCCCGAGCCGTAGCGCGTGACCTCGAGGACCTGGCTATCGGGAATGGTCCCGCAATAGAGGGTCATGGCCTCCTCGGCCTTTCCCTCGAACATCAGGAATGGCGTTGCTTTCGTCATCGGGCGACCTCCTGCTACTAGGTTATCGGGACTTGAACGTCGGACTCAGATGTTGGTCTCGTTGGCCGGTTCGCCCTTCAGCTCGCTGCGGTAGTAGCCGTCGCGCAGATTGATGCCGTATTCGAGATAGGCCTTCATGCAGGCGAGCATCTGCGACCAGCCCTCGCAGTTCAGGTATGATTTCTTCAGGCCGACCTCGCCGTCGTGCCAGCCTTGCTCGGCGATGGTGACGAAGGTGCCGCCGTCCTCCAGCGGCTCGAAATTCATCTCGATGCGGGTCTTGTAGGCCGGCTTGCCATCGGCATCGGTGGCATCCCAGCGCAGCACGATGCGCTTGTCCTTCGTCACTTCGTCGACCTCCACCGGCACGGATTTCCACCAGGTGACGGTGGTGCCCGCGACAAGCGGAGCCGAGGCGCCGCCGATGGTGGTGAAGTAGCCACTGAGCTTCGTCGGATTGACCACCGCGTCGAAGACCTCGGCGACCGGTTTGCCGATGCGTCCGGAAATCCTGAATCCGAGGGACATATCCACAGCTCCTTCCTTGCTCGCCGAAACGATATGTTATAGAAATATAACATGTCAAGCCAAACCGCGGACGACCATGTTTTCAAGGCCTTGGCGCATCCGCGCCGCCGCGAACTGCTGGATCGCCTGAAGGATCAGCCGCAAACCACCGGCATGCTGTGCGAGGCTTTTCCGGACATGGACCGCTGCACCGTGATGATGCATTTGAAAGTGCTGGAGGAGGCGGACCTGGTGGTGGCGAGGCGCGAGGGGCGCGAGCGCTGGAACCATCTCAATGCCTTGCCGATCAGGCAGATCCACGACCGCTGGATCAGCCAGTATGCCGGCCACGCCATCAGCATCCTCGACCGGCTGAAGTCCGATCTCGAGGGGTAAGCGTTCCGGCTCAACGCCAGAGTGACGGCGCGTCTGGACGAATTGAGCCGATTTATCTATAAGCCGGCCATTCCGACAAAGAGCGCCGCATGCCTTCGCAGGCATGCTTGGAGCGTTCTGAAATTGAATTCGAGCATTTTGCCGAAGACGCGGTGACGACACTTCGCTTCGAGATGCTCTAGCCGAACACGACAGGGGTGCCATGGCTGGCCATTCGCAGTTTAAGAACATCATGCATCGCAAGGGCCGTCAGGACGCGGTGCGGTCGAAAATGTTTTCCAAGCTGGCGCGCGAAATCACCGTCGCCGCCAAGACCGGCACGCCGGACCCGGCGATGAACCCGCGCCTGCGCCTTGCGGTGCAGAATGCCAAGGCCGTGTCGATGCCGAAGGACAACATCCAGCGCGCCATCAACAAGGCGACCGCCGGCGACGCCGAGAATTACGAGGCCGTGCGCTACGAGGGCTATGGCCCGGGCGGCGTGGCGCTGATCGTGGAAGTGCTGACCGACAACCGCAACCGCTCGGCATCCAATGTGCGCGCCGCCTTCACCAAGGCCGGTGGAGCGCTCGGCGAAACCGGCTCGGTGTCCTTCATGTGGAACCGCGTCGGCGAGATCTATTACCCGGCCTCGGCCGGCAGCGCCGACAAGGTGATGGAAGCCGCGATCGAGGCCGGCGCCGACGACGTCGAGTCGGACGAGGAAGGCCACACCATCTATTGCGCCTTCGAAAATCTCGGCGACGTGTCGAAGTCGCTGGAAGCGGCGCTCGGCGAGGCGGAATCGGTCAAGCCGATCTGGCAGCCGCAGAACAATGTCCCGGTCGACGAAGAACGGGCGCAGTCGCTGATGAAGCTGGTCGCCACACTCGAGGACGATGACGACGTGCAGAGCGTCTATGCCAATTTCGAGGTTGACGACGAGACGATGGCCAAGCTCAGCGCGGCGTAAGTTGCCGCGCTACCTGAGATGAGTGAGCAGCCGCTTCCGATCATCCGCATCACCTACTGCACGCAATGCCAATGGCTGTTGCGCGCCGGATGGATGGCGCAGGAGCTGCTTTCGACCTTTGGCACCGATCTCGGCGAAGTCACCCTGGTGCCGGGCACCGGTGGCATCTTCACCATTTCCTGCAACGATCAGCTGATCTGGGACCGCAAGCGGGATGGCGGTTTTCCTGACGCAGCAAAGCTGAAACAGCTGGTCCGCGACGTCATCGATCCGGATCGGGATCTCGGCCACTCCGACCGCAAAGGTCATGGATCAAAAGACCCTGCCTGAGGCGGGGTCTTTCGCATTTGCGGGCTGCTCATCCTCAGATCAATGCCATGATGAAGCAGGCCATCGACACGATGGCGGTGACGGTGCGGACGTGGTTCCACATCACCCATTCACTCAGATGGTTCGCCCACACGGCGGCGCCATTGGCGCTCTGCGGATCGACGGCGGCTAAAGCGTCGTTGAGCGGCACGTTGAAGACCATGGTCACGAGCGGATTGCCGACGAAATAGATCACGGCGCCGGCAAGCAGCCAGTACGAGCCGGACTGGCTCCAGCCGAAGAAAACGGCGGCAATCAACACCAGGCAGATCAAGCCGGTGCCGAACAGCGCCGTCATGAAGGTCGGCGTGATCACCGTGACGTTGATCGAATTCATCGCCGCAATGCCGCTTGGGACAGGCAGCCGGGCAAGTGCTGCCATGACGAAATTGGAAAAAGCGAAAAACACGCCCGCGACCACGCCGGAGCCGATCGCGGCGATGAAGGTGAGGGTGGGAAGAAGTTTCATCATCTCAGTTGCTCCAGAGGCCGGGTTTTGTGCAAAATATGAGTAATCCTCACATTTGCAAAACGTGATAAACCCTCGTATTTTGCGAGTCAAGCCCGTTTTCAAAAAATGCGTCCGGAGAGAGCCATGGAAGAAGTCACCGCCAAGCCGGATCCAGCGGCTATCGCTTCGCCGCGCCGGTCGCCGAGCCAGCAACGCAGCCGCGAGAGGGTCGAGCGGATGCTTGCCGCCGCCTCGGCGCTGATTGCCGAGCAGGGCAGCGATGCCATGCGCATGGGCGAGGTGGCGGAGCGGGCAGGGGTGTCGATCGGCTCGCTCTACCAGTTCTTTCCGGACAAGCGGGCGATCGTCTGGGCGCTGGCCGAGCGCTACACCGCCGAAAGCCAGGCCTGCATTTCGGCGGCGCTGAAGGATGTCGGCGACGCCGAAGGCTTCAAAAGCGCGTTTTCGGAGCTGGTGGACATCTATTACCAGCTGTTCCTGGCCGAGCCGGTGATACGCGACGTCTGGTCAGGCACGCAGGCCGACAAGGCATTGCGCGCGCTCGAGCTCGCCGA
This sequence comes from Mesorhizobium atlanticum, assembly GCF_003289965.1. Taxonomy (GTDB): domain Bacteria; phylum Pseudomonadota; class Alphaproteobacteria; order Rhizobiales; family Rhizobiaceae; genus Mesorhizobium; species Mesorhizobium atlanticum. The sequence goes on along the minus strand of NZ_QMBQ01000007.1, from coordinate 319,801 downwards.
CAGCCGCGCCAATGCCGAATTTCTGGTCGCGGTGCTGAAGCGGCTGAGGCCCGATGCCGATCCGGTCGAGCTGGAGACGACGGCCTTCCTCGTCTGGCAGATGGGCGAGGCGGCCGTGCGGCTGGCGATCTCGGTCGATCGCGAAGAGGGCGACGGGTTGGTTGAGGCTTACAAGCGGATGGCGCTGCGGGAATTGGTGGGCGCGTAGGAAGCCCACCTTCCCCCTTGTGGGGAGGGTCGCTGCGTAGCAGCGGGGAGGGGGCAGCGTAAGTCCCCCACCCGGACCTTCGGTCCGACCTCCCCACAAGGGGGAGGTAGGGGCAGGTGCAGCCAACAAAAAAACCCGCCTCGAAGGCGGGTTTTTCAAATCCTGCTGATGTATCCGGCTTAGAGGCCGAAACCTTCGAAACGCTTCTTGAACTTCGACAGGCGGCCGCCGCGGTCGAGCAGGGTCTGCTGGCCGCCGGTCCAGGCCGGGTGCGTGGTCGGATCGATGTCGAGGTTCATCGTGTCGCCTTCCTTGCCCCAGGTCGAACGGGTCAGGTATTCGGTGCCATCGGTCATGACGACCTTGATGGTGTGGTAGTCGGGATGGATATCGGCCTTCATTGTCTTATGTCCTGGCTTGCCGGCGCCGGTGACGGGCCAAAGGCCTGCGTCGAATGCGCCCCTTTTTAAAACTCGAAGCCGCAGCTAATGAAAAGCCACGGCTTCTAAAACGGTCGGCGAGCCTATACATCAGCCGGAATTGAATCACAAGGCCGCGGCAAGCGCATATTGAAGCGCGGTGTTGGCAAGCGGCCAGAGGAAACGCTCATGGCGGATATCGGTGCCAGTGGAGACCAGCGCAGGCGCTCGGTCCGGCCGCTGAGAAACCTTTTCCCCTATATCACGCGCTACCGGAAGCTGGCGGTCGGCGCGATCATCTCGCTGATCGTGGCCGCGGTGACCACGCTAGCGTTGCCGATGGCCGTGCGGCGCATGATAGATCACGGCTTCGAAGCCGCGAGCTCCACCTTTATCGCCGAGTATTTCGCAGCGCTCGTGGTGATGGCGGCTTTGCTGGCGGCGGCTTCGGCCAGCCGCTACTATTTCGTCATCACGCTCGGCGAGCGGGTCGTGGCCGACATCCGCCGCGACGTTTTCTCCCATGTCACGACGCTGTCGCCCGCCTTTTTCGATCGCGCGCATTCGGGTGAGATCGTGTCGCGGCTCGCCGCCGACACGACGCAGGTGAAGTCGGCGGTCGGCGCCACCGCCTCGGTCGCGCTGCGCAATCTCATCCTGGGCCTCGGCGCGGTGGCGATGATGGTCTTTACCAGCCCGAAGCTCTCCGGCCTGGTGCTCGTCGCCATCCCGGTGATCGTGCTGCCGCTGGTCGCCTTCGGCCGCTCGGTGCGGCGCAAATCGCGGATGGCGCAGGACACACTTGCGGAGGCCACCGCCTATGCCAGCGAGCAGATCGGAGCGGTGCGCACGCTGCAGGCCTTCACCAATGAGACATTGGTCACCAGCCGCTTCGCGAGCGCCGTCGACGCCGCCTTCGAGGCGGCGCGCGCTTCCATCCTCGCGCGCTCGTTCCTCACCTTCTTCGCCATCTTCATGATCTTTTCCTCGGTGGTGGCGGTGCTGTGGTTCGGCTCACGCGACGTGCTTGCCGGCACGCTGTCGCCGGGCACGCTCGGCCAGTTCCTGCTCTATTCGGTGTTCGCCGCCGGCGCGCTCGGCGCCTTGTCGGAGGTGTGGAGCGAGCTGTCGCAGGCGGCGGGCGCCGCCGAGCGGCTGACGGAGATCCTGGCCGAGACGCCTGCGATCCAGCGGCCGGTCGATCCGCTTCCATTGCCGGCCACGGCCAAGGGCGCGATCAGCTTCGACGACGTCTCCTTCTCCTATCCGGCGCGGCCGGACCGTGCCGCCGTGCATGGGCTGAGCTTCCAGGTGAAGCCCGGCGAGACGGTGGCGATCGTCGGGCCTTCGGGCGCGGGCAAAAGCACCGTCTTCTCGCTCATCCTGCGCTTCTACGATCCCGAGACCGGGCGCGTCGTTATCGACGGGGTCGACCTGCGCGAGGCCGATCCGGCCGCCATCCGCCAGCGCATCGCCATCGTGCCGCAGGACGTCACCATCTTCGCGGCAAGCGTGCGCGACAATATCGGCTTTGGCCGGCAGGGCGCCGGCGACGCCGAGATCGAGGCCGCGGCCAAGGCCGCCCTTGCCGATGAATTCATCGCCAGGCTGGACAAGGGCTATGACAGCCAGGTCGGCGAGCGCGGCGTGACGCTGTCGGGCGGCCAGCGCCAGCGCATCGCGATCGCCCGCGCCATCCTGCGTGACGCGCCGATCCTTCTGCTCGACGAAGCGACGTCCGCGCTTGATGCCGAGAGCGAGACGTTGGTGCAAAAGGCGCTGGAGCGGTTGATGCGCGGCCGCACCACCATCGTCATCGCGCACCGGCTGGCGACGGTGCTCAAGGCCGACCGCATCCTCGTCATGGAGGGCGGACGCATCGTCGAGGAAGGCACGCATCAGAGCCTAGTCGCCAAGGGCGGCACTTATGCGCGGCTCGCCAAGCTGCAGTTCGAGACCGGAGCCGACGCCTTCAAGGGCGCGGCTGAGTAGCCGCGCCCGCGCCACTCACGCCAGATAGCCACCATCGATGGTCAGGCTCGATCCCGTGATGAAGCCCGAGTCCGGTCCGGCAAGATAGGCGACCAGTCCGGCGATCTCGCGATCCTCACCCAGGCGTCCAAGCGCGATCAGCGAGCGGACCTTTTCCGCGAGAGCCGGATCGGTCGGTGCCATGTCGGTGGCGGTCGGCCCCGGCTGGACATTGTTGACGGTAATGCCGCGCGGGCCGAGATCGCGGGCAAGGCCGCGGGTCAACCCGGTGATCGCGGCCTTGGTCATCGAATAGATCGAGGAGCCGGGAAAGCCGGTGCGATCGGCCACGACGCTTCCGATCGTGATGACGCGGCCGCCCTCACCCATCGACCGTACGGCGGCTTGTATGGCGAAGAACACAGCGCGCATGTTTACCGCGACCATCTTGTCGAAGTCCGCGACCGAGACGTCGTCAACCATACCGTGGATCAGGATGCCGGCATTGTTGACGAGAATGTCGAGCCTGCCGAAATGCTCGACGGTTGTCGCCACAGCCCGTTGGACGGCTTCAGGATCCGCGCTGTCGGCCTTGATGGCAAGCGGCTGCCCCTCCAGGGATGCGACAAGGTCCTCGGCCCTGGCGGCGGAACTGATATAAGTGAAGGCCACTGCCGCGCCGTCGGTATGGAGCCGGCGCACGATTGCCGCGCCGATGCCGCGCGATCCGCCTGCGACCAACGCGACTTTGCGGGAGAGAGGTTTCGTCATGGTGAGTTCCTTTATTTTGGACTGATTGATCTATAACTATGCAGGCCAAATCGCACTCATGCCGGTCTGTGCTACCGCAAGCTTCGGATGGCCATTCGCGCTATGCTGCGCAAAGCTTCGATCGAGGCGCCGCCACGTGCAGCCAGCTTGATGCCTGAGAGGGTAGCGGCGATGAATTGTGCCGAGGCACGGATATCCAGTTCGGGATCGGCCTCGCCCGCTGCCTTGGCCTGCGCGATCCGACGCTCGAGCGCCGAGATCAAAGTCTTGCGTGCCGCTTCGCCGACCAGTCGTATCTCCTGGTCGGAGACGCCGAATTCGCAGGTTGCGCTGACGCCGAGGCAGCCTATCCCGCCTTGTGGAAGGGGCCTGGCCGCGAGCGCAAGCAGCGCCGCTTCCAGCCCTGCCAGCGGCGAGGACGATGCGTTCATGATGCCGATCAGTTCCGAGATGCTGTCGGCGTTGTAGCGCTGCAAGGCTTCGAGATAGAGCCGCCGCTTGTCGCCGAACGCGTCGTACAGACTCTGGCGGCTGATGCCCATGGCCTGCAGCAGCGTATCGGTCGAGGAGCCCTCATAGCCATGGTCGGCAAAAACACCAATGGCCTGCTGAAGCGCAATGTCGCGGTCGAATTCCCTTGGTCGTGCCATGATGCACGACCTAATCATTTCGGACTATATTGTCCAGAATTATTTCCGGCATCCCTATTGTGGAAGGCCGCCGGGATCAACCTTTGTGAGATTATGATGGCATCGAGCTTGGACCGCCACCCTGATCGAGCCCCTTGGTTGTGCGCGATCTTTTTCGAAGACCGGATCTTGCGTTCCGGCCCGGCTAGGCAGCCCCGTAACGCTGTTTCAAATGGTTCACGAAGTAAGCGGCGTTCAGCTTCTCGCCGGTGGCACGCTCGAGCAGGTCCGGCGTCGACCAGCGCGAGCCCTGCGACCAGATTTTTGCGCGACGCCACTCGTTGATGGCGCTGAAATCACCCTTGGCGAGGTCCTCGTCGGCGGACGGATGCTCCCTGGTCAGCGCCGCCCATTGCTGCGCCGCCATCATGGCGCCGAGTGTATAGGACGGGAAATAGCCGAAGGCGGCGCCCGGCCAATGCACATCCTGCATCGGCCCGTCCGCCGGGTTGTCGATGGTCGAGAGGCCGAGATAGTCGCGCATCTTGGCGTCCCAGGCCTCGGGCAGGTCGGCGACTTCCAGCCGGCCGGACACGAGTTCCTGCTCGAGCTCGTAGCGCAGGATCACATGCAGCGGATAGGTGACCTCGTCGGCGTCGACGCGGATCAGGCCGCGCTCGACATGGTGAACATGCGGCAGGATGTCGTCGAGCGACCAGGCTTCGCCAAGATGTCTTTCGACCACCGGCAAAGCCCAGCGCCAGAAGGCCGGGTTGCGGCCGATCTGTTTCTCGACGAACAGGCTCTGGCTCTCATGCACCGCCATGCCGCGCGCCTTGCCGAGCGGCCAATGCGACCACGCTTTCGGCAGGTTCTGCTCGTAGAGCGCATGACCGGTCTCGTGCAGCACGCCCATCAGCGCCGAGAGGAAATCGGAGGTCTTGTAGCGGGTGGTGATGCGCACATCGGTCGGCACGCCGCCGCAGAAGGGGTGATGCGATACCGACAGCGAGCCATGGGTTAGGTCGAAGCCGACGGCCGCCATCATGGCAAGGCCGAGCTCGCGCTGCTTGTCGACGGCGTAGCTGCCCGACAACGGCTTCAATGGGTGCTTCGCCAGCCGGGCATCCTGCACGGCCAGAGCATGCGGCAGGAAATCCTTGAGGAAGGCCTTCAGCTCGGCAAACACCGGTGTGATGTCGGCGGCGCGGTTGCCGGGATCATACTGCTCCATCAGCGCGTCATAGGGGGCGAGGCCGAGCGCGTCCGCGCGCAGGGCCGCTTCCTCGCGCACCAGGGCTACGACGCCTTCCAGCGCCGGCAGGAAGCCCGCCCAGTCGTTCCTGGCGCGCAAGCTCCGCCAGAGCTGCTCGGAACGCATGCGCGCCACCGTCTGGCGCTCGACGAATTCGGCCGGCAGGCAAGTGAGGTTGGTGTATTGCCGACGCAACTCCCTGACGGCCGCCTGCTGTTCTTCGCCGAGCGGCTCGGCTTCGGCGGCCGAAATCCAGTCACCGATCTCCGGCGCGGTCGCCTGGCGATGCAGCATGCCGGCAAGCGAGGACATCGCCTCGGCGCGCTTCTCGCCGCCGCCGACGGCCATATGCGTCGCCTCGTCGGCGCCGAGGATGGCCAGCGCGTGTTCCAGCGCTTCGAGCTTGTGGCCGAGATCGTCGAGTTTCTGGAAGGACATGGATATACCCAGCTTCAATTTGGCTGGCGCGAAAAGATACCATGGCGCCGGGCTTGGCAACCCTGGCCAGTCGCGATGGGATCAGCCGTCTTGCCTTGGAGCGCGACTGCGTGATCAATGCCGGGATCAAAATGCTGGAGGGGACTATGATCGGCAATATCCTGGTCGGGCTGGTGGCGCTGATCCATTGCTATATCGTCTATCTGGAGATGGTGCTGTGGGACACGCCGCGCGGCCACAAGGCGTTCGGCCTGACGCCGGAATTCGCCAGCGCTTCGAAGGTGCTTGCCGCCAATCAAGGGCTTTATAACGGCTTCCTCGCCGCCGGGCTGTTCTGGGGGCTTTATCTCGGCACCGCAGGCTTTCAGGTTAAGATGTTCTTCCTGCTCTGCGTCGCGATAGCCGGCCTCTATGGCGCGGCGACCGTCGGCCGCAAGATACTCTACATCCAGACGGTGCCGGCGGTGCTTGCCATCCTCGCCCTCTGGTTCGGCCTGTGAGCAAAAAAGGAATGCGATCAAAAGGGCCGCTGTCGGTGCGGGGGCCCTTGAGCGCCAGATCGTTTCACCGTTTTACGGAAATGGCGAACACCCTAAAGCGCGTCGCGATCTCCCGGGTTCGCTCCATGCGCTTCAGGACTTTGATTTTGCTATGTCTTGATGCCGAAACCGGTTCCCACTTTCGGGAGACATGCTTTAATCACCGTTCGGTGAGCTTCAGTTCGATGCGGCGGTTCTTGCCGCGCGCTTCGTCGGTGTCGGCGGGGTCGAGTGGCTGGAACTCGCCGAAACCGGCGGCGACCAGACGGTTGGCCGGCACGCCGTTCTCGATCAGGAACTTCACCACCGAGGTGGCGCGCGCGGTCGACAGTTCCCAGTTGTCGCGATAGCGGCCGGTGCCGGACAGCGGCTTGTTGTCGGTGTGGCCGTCGACGCGTAGCACCCAGCTGATCTCCGGAGGTATTTCCTTCTGCAATTCGATGATGGCGTCGGCGAGCTTCTTCATCTCGACCTTGCCGGCATCGTTGATCACATCGGAACCGGTCGGGAACAGCACCTCCGACTGGAAGACGAAGCGGTCTCCGACGATACGGATGTTCTCGCGGTCGGCGAGGATCTCGCGCAGGCGGCCGAAGAAGTCGGAACGGTAGCGGTTGAGCTCCTGGACGCGCTGCGCCAGCGCGACATTCAGGCGGCGGCCGAGATCGGCGATCTTGGTGTTGGAGTCGCGGTCGCGCTGCTCGGAGACGTTGAGCGCGTCTTCCAACGCACCGATCTGCTTGCGCAGCGCCGCGATCTGCTGGTTGAGGATCTCGACTTGGCTCAGCGCCTGCTGGCTGATCTGGCGCTGGTTGCTGAGCTCGCCGGAAAGCTGGTCGGCCCGCTTGTTGGCCGCGTCGCCGGCGCCGGCGCCTTGCGCCAGCAGCTGTTCGAGGCGGCTCTTTTCGGCCTGTGCCGCCGAAAGCGACGCCTGCAGGTTGGCCAGCGAATCTTCCTTGTCCTGGCTGTTGGTGCGTTCCAGCGCGAGCAGCTGGGTCAGCTCGTTGATCTGCGAGTTGAGGCGGTTGAGCACCGCGTCCTTGCCGGAAATCTCGCGGCTGAGCAGGAACTGCGCCAGCACGAAGACGGTGAGCAGGAACATGATGGCCAGAAGCAGCGTCGACAGTGCGTCGACGAAGCCCGGCCAGTAGTCGATGCGGCGGTCGGCGCGCCGTCTTGCCAGCGCCACGTCAGTGGACCCCTTGCTTCTTCAGCGCGTCGGCGATCTTTTCCAGCGTGTTGCGCATGGCCTTCTGCTCGTCGGACTGGGCCTCGACCCAGTCGCGCATGATCTGCTGCTCGGAGCGCATGTTCTTCACCAGCCCCGAGATGCCGTCGGCAAGATTGGCCATGGCGGTGGCGACGCGTGGATTGGAGCCGCCGCCATTCTCCTGCAGGCTGCGCAGCCGCTCCGACAGAAGTCGGATGTCCTCGGAGGATTCGGTCTTGGCCGTGTCGGAGACGACGATGTCCGACGACAGGTCGGTGACCGAGGACAGCCAGTTCTCGAGCTCGGTGTAGAAACGGGTCTGGGCGCGGCCGGCCTGCAGGTCGAGGAAGCCGAGCACCAGCGAACCGGAAAGGCCGAACAGCGAGGACGAAAACGCGGTGCCCATGCCGGCAAGCGGCGCCGACAGGCCCTGCTTCAGCGCATCCAAGACAGCCGCGGCATCTCCGGTGCCGGGGTCCAGCGCCTCGATCGTCTCGCGGATCGAGGCAATGGTGTTGAGCAGGCCCCAGAAGGTGCCGAGCAGACCGAGGAACACAAGCAGGCCGACCAGGTAGCGCGAGGTGTCGCGGCTTTCGTCGAGGCGGGTGGCGATGGAATCGAGCATCGTGCGCATCGAGGAGGTCGAAAACGCCATCGAGGACGAACGGCCGATCATCGCCTTCATCGGCGCCAAAAGAACCGGCTCGGTGGTCTCGGAGCCGGCGCGGAAGGAATTGACCCAGCGCACCTCGCGAAACAGCCGCCCGACCTGGATGAACGCAAGCAGGATGCCGACCGCCAGAACGCCGACGATCAATCCGTTGAGGCCCGGATTGCTGGAGAAGGCGGTCGAGATCTGGCGGGTGAGGATGGCGGCGATGAAAGCGACGATGATCAGGAAGATCACCATGGTGAGCAGGAAGACCTGCGGGCTCGACAGCTTGTGCGGATCGTAGACCAGGACATCCGAGCGCCTGCCGAAGGATCTGAGAAAAGCCATCCGTGCCCCGTTTCCGATGCCACCCGCCGCAGAATTGCCGCGACTCTAAACGGAATTGTGACCAAATTGAATGGTGCTTGGCAATATCGCCGGCGCCTGCTTGTTTTGGCGCGAATTCCAGACCCAAAGCCAAGGCGAAGGCGCCGGACCTGATCGCTTCACACTCTTCCTGGAATTGCGCTCAGGTTTCAGAACCGGTTGATGACCAGGCAGTCGACCATGGCGGCCAGATGCAGGCCGGCGCCGGTGACGACGAAGCCGTGCCAGACCGCGTTGTGGAAGCGAAGGCCCTTCCAGGCGAAGAAGATGACGCCGCAGGAATAGACGATGCCGCCGGCGACAATCAGCGCCACGGAGACGGTCGGCAGTGTCTGGACCAGCGGTCCGGCCAGCACCACGCCGCTCCAGCCGATGGCCAGGTAGAAGACGATGGCCAGCCGGTCGTAGCGGCCGGGCAGGAACATCTTGATGGTGATGCCAGCCGCTGCCGCGCTCCACACGACAACGATCATGGGCAGCGCCAGCGGCGAGTTGTTGAGCTGGGCGAGGAAGGGCGTGTAGGTGGCGGCGATCAAGAGATAGATCGCGGCATGATCGAAGCGGCGCAGGATCCATTTCGCCGGCCACGAGACCGGCCACAGATTGTAGGCCAGCGACACCGAGAGCACGGTGAGCAGCGACACGACATAGAAGACGGCGGCAACATACTCGCCCGGGCCGGAGTGGAATGCGGCGAGCGCCAGGAAGGCCGAACCGGCGGCGATCGCAAGCACGATGCCGACAGCATGGACGATGCCATCGGCGATCATCTCGGCGCGCGAATAGTGCCAGCGCCCCACAAAGGGGATCTCAAGCCTCGTATCTGCGCGCGCGTCGTTCATGAATGATCCTGCATTGCCTAATCTGGGCGCTCGCGGACCATTATTTCAAGCTTCGGTTGCGGTTTTGCGACGAAAGGCGCGCGTCCTTTCGACGCGTAAAGACACTTTAAGGCGCGTCGCGCCGAACCGGATTCAGGGGACGCGCTTTAAGTCTTTGCATGTCGTTGTCCCAGAACCGCTGCGCACTTCCGGGCGACATGCATTGGTCAGCGAGGAGCCAACGGCTTCTTCACGGTCTTAAGCAGCGCGCGCTGGATGAGCTCGTTGCCGGCGACGACCTCGCCGTTGTCCAGCATGTCCTGCGCGCCATCCATGTCGGAGACGAAGCCGCCGGCTTCGCGCACCAGAAGGATGCCGGCAGCGATATCCCAGGACGACAGGCCGGTTTCCCAGAAACCGTCCATGCGCCCGGCGGCGACATAGGCAAGGTCGAGCGCCGCGGAGCCCAGCCGGCGCACGCCCGAGACTTCAGCCATGACATTGCGCAGCTCGATCAGGAAATTGCCGTGCTGGCCGCGGCCGAGATGCGGCACGCCGCAGCCGATCACCGCGTCGGTCAGCTTGGAGCGGCCGGCAACGCGCAGCCGGCGGTCGTTCATGAAGGCGCCGCCGCCGCGCTCTGCGGTGTAGAGCTCGTCCATCGCCGGATTGTAAACCACGCCGGCGACGACCTGGCCCTGGCGCTCGAGCGCGATCGACACCGAGAAGAGCGGGATGCCGTGCAGGAAGTTGGTGGTGCCGTCGAGCGGATCGACGATCCAGCGGTGCTGGGCGTCCTCGCCTTCGACCGCGCCCCGCTCCTCCATCAGGAAGGCATAGCCCGGCCGCGCCTTCGACAGCTCGGCGAAGACGATCTCTTCCGCCTTGCGGTCGGCCTGGCTGACATAGTCGCCTGGTCCCTTCATCGAAACCTGCAGGTTCTGCACCTCGCCGAAGTCGCGCGACAGCGAGCGGCCGGCCTTCATCGCGGCCTGGACCATGACGTTGAGGAGAGCGGAACGCGCCATTTTTTCTTCCTGGCTTTGTCTTCCTACCGGCCGGCGCTCAATCCGCGCGGCGCATATAGGTGATTTCGTTGGTGTCGACGACGATGCGCTCGCCGGCCGAGATGAAGGGCGGTACCAGAACGCGGATGCCGTTCTCCAGCACCGCCGGCTTGTAGGAGGAAGCAGCCGTCTGGCCGCGCACCACCGGATCGGCCTCGGTGACGGTCAGCGTCACCTGGTCCGGCAGCGAGATGCCGATCGGCCGCTCCTCGTAGAGCTGCACCGTCACCATCATGCCGTCCTGCAGGAAGGCGGCGCGCTCGCCGACGAAGTCCTTGGCCAGTTCGAGCTGCTCGTAGCTTTCGGTATCCATGAAGACCAGCGCGTCGCCCTGCTCGTAAAGAAAGGAGAAGTCCTTGAGGTCGAGCCTTATTTGCTCGACGGTCTCGGCCGAGCGGAAGCGCTCGTTGAGCTTCGTGCCGTTGATCAGGTTCTTCAGCTCGACCTGGTTGTAGGCGCCGCCCTTGCCGGGCTTGACGGTGTTGGTCTTGACCGCCACCCAAAGCCCGCCATCGTGCTCGATGACATAGCCGGGACGGATTTCGCTGCCACTGATCTTGGCCATGATGAACTGATCCGGAATGAGATTTTCTGGCGCGGGCCGCGCTTTGGCGCCTCCAAGACCACAAATTGCACATAGTGGCAAGGGAGGGAGCCCAAGCGTCGCCGCGGCGACGCGCCTCAAGGCAGTCGATTTGCCTTTTGCAATGCCTGCTTGGTCTGATCGTCGTCGAGGCCCTGCAGGAAATCGTCCATCTGTGGGTCGATCAGGCCGGCGCGGCGGGCGACGATGTACCAGGCGCCGGCGAGGATCAGGTCGGGGTCCGTGCCGATGCCGCCCATATAGAGCTTGGCGAGGCGGTTCTGGGCGGCGACGTTGCCGCCTTGCGCCGCCCGCTTCATCCAGGCAAAGCCGGATTTCAGGTCGCGCTCGCCACCGCGTCCCTCGATCATCCAGGCGGCGAGGTCGATCTGCGCCGTGTCGTAGTTCTGCCGCGCGGCTTGCGCCAGGAGGATACGCGCCTGGGCGTCGTCATGCGGCTTGCCGCCGGCGCCATTGGCATAGAGCTGCGCCATCGCATATTGCGCATCGGCAAGGCCGGTGGTGGCCGCGCGTTCATAGTAGACGGCCGCCTTCGCAAGCCCGGCATCGCCGGGATCCTGTTGGACAAGCAACTGCGCGAAGTTGAACTGCGCAAGCCGGTTGCCGGCCTCGGCCGAGGCCTGCATCAGCGCGAAGGCGCCCTTTTCGTCCTTCTTCACATAACGGCCGTCGAGCAGCATCAGCGCATATTGGAACTGCGCCTCCGGCACGCCCTGCTCGGCGGCCAGCCCATACCATTTTGCGGCTTCGGCCGGATTGAGCGGCACGCCCAGCCCTCGCGACAGGATTTCGGCCACCAGCGTCTCGGCCGCCGGATCCCCGTTCTTGGCGCGCTCCATGGCAAGATTGTAGGCGGTCTTGTAAAGGCCGCGCTGGAAAGCGCCATAGGCGGCGTCCGGCTGCTTGGCGCCGAAACGGTCGGGATTGACGGTGTCGGCTGATGGCGGCGTCATTGTCGCCGGCTGCGGCAAGGTGTTCTGGATCGGCTTGTCGAGATGCGGATCGCCGCCGAACCTGCTCGCATCCGGCGCGCCGGCGTCCGGCGTGGCTGTGTCCGGTTTGCCCGTGCCCGTCGTGCCCGCGTCCGGCTTGGTCGCATCCGGCTTGGCTGCGTCGGGTGCGCTCTTGTCCGGCGCACTCGTCTCCGGCCGCGGCTGCGGCAGCGGTACGGTCTCGGCTGCCGTCGCGGCCTGCGCAAACAGGCCGGCCAGGATCACCAGGCAGGGGCCACGCAGGCGCATGTCAGTCAGTCCTCGAAACGCGGCGCGGTTTCATCGAGCAGCGCGTTGGCGGCGGCGATCGCCGCGCGCGGGTCGCGTCCGTCGGCAAAGACGGCGCTGGACAGCGCCACGAACTCGGCTCCGGTCGCGGCCACCGTCTCGACGGAAGCAAGCTCGGAGCCGCCCATGACGATGCAAGGAATCGAGATCATCTCCGCCCACCATTCGCCGAGAGCGAGGTTGCGGTGGTGCGGCTCCGGCTTGTTGTCGTAGCCGAAGCGGCCGAAGAACATGTAGTCGGGCCGCTCCTCGCCGAGCTCCAGCGCCTCGTCGCGCGTCTTGGCGCCGCCGGCGCCGACCATCATCTTGCCGGCCAGGCGCTCGATCGTCTCGGCTAGATCCCGCGGCTTTGCTTCGACATGGATGCCGTCGGCCTGGACGCGACCCGCGATGCGGCTGTCGCCGGCGATGATGACGGCGATGCCGGCACCTTGAGCGATCGGCACGATCCGTTCGGCGAAGGCCTGGAAGGAGGCGTCATCCATGCCGTTGTCTGGCAGGATCAGCGAAGCGATGTCGCCGCCCTCGAAGGCAGAGCAGATCTGCTCCGCCGGTACGAATGGCGGCGCGATCAGCACGATGCGGCAGCGATTGGGCGGGGTTAAATCGTTCATTGGCCTTCGATCCCGATTTCGCCTATGCCGGGCGAAGATGGTTGCAATGCGGCATAGAGCAAAGGGAGCGGCTTGAACAGTCGGCTATGCTGCGGACGGGGACCGGTCCGCTCGAGCATCGTCGCGCCGGGCCTTGATGATGAGGTCGAACACGCGCTGCGGCTGCTCGATTCCGAGAAACTGCGGGACCGGATCGAGAGCCGGAAGCCATCCGTTCATCCGCGAAAACGGGTATGCCGACGCAGCGGCTCCGAAGCGCAAGGTTCCCCTCGTCGCGGTTTCGCTGGTCAACTGAACATCGGGAATGCGTTCGAGATCGATCGAGGTGAAGTTAGCCGATGGGGCGCGGCGCAGGATCAGGATGCGCCTGTTCGTGACTGCATAGTATATCCGCTGCCTCAGCCAGGCGTCGAATATGAATCTGCCGAAAACCATGAAGAGGCCGATGCAGACGAACATCGCCCCCCAGGCTTCGAAGAACAATGGCGCGCCCTGCCTCGTCGCCGAATAGGTCCAGAAAATCGCAAAGCCGCACCAAAGCAGGCTGAACGGTACCAGGAAGACGTCGCGACTCGAGAAGAGCAATCCCTGCGCGGGCATTCCGCCCCATAAGATGCGCTCATGCGGCAACAGCCGACCCTGAAAGGGTTGATTCTCCACTTTGCCACCCGCCACTTTCCGCCGGCTCATTCATTGCATAAGTGCTGTTCCGGTACCAATGCAAATATCCGTATTCCGGACAGGCGGACGGCCTGCAACGGGTGCACGGACAGGGCAGGAACAGGCACATGGCGCAAAACATCTACGACCGCCCCGAATTCTTCGAAGGCTATAGCCGGCTGGGCCGTTCGGTCGAGGGCCTGGACGGCGCACCCGAATGGCCGGCGTTGCGTGCCATTTTGCCCGACGTTGACGGCTTGAGCATCGTCGATCTCGGCTGCGGCTTCGGCTGGTTCTGCCGCTGGGTGCGCTCGCATGGTGCCAGGGAGGTCCTCGGCCTCGACCTGTCGGAAAAGATGCTTGCCCGCGCACGCGCCGCCGGCTCCGACGACGCCATCACCTATCAGCGCGCGGATCTCGATGATCTCAGCCTGCCGAAGGCGCGTTTCGAACTCGCCTACAGCTCGCTCGCCTTGCATTATGTCGGCGATGCCGCGGGCCTGTTCGCAACCGTCCACCAGGCCTTGGTTCCCGGCGGAGCCTTCGTCTTCTCGACGGAACATCCGATCTATATGGCGCCGACCGATCCGGGCTGGTCCATCGATGCCGCGGGCAGGAAGACTTGGCCAGTCGATCGGTATCTGGTCGAGGGACCGCGCACCGCCGACTGGTTCACCAAGGGCGTGGTCAAATACCACCGCACCATCGGCACAACGCTCAATTTGCTGATCCAGTCAGGCTTCAGCATCGGCCAAGTCGAGGAATTCCGCCCAACGGACGAGCAGATCGCCGCCCGGCCCGAGCTCGCCGAAGAGCTTGAGCGGCCAATGTTCTTGCTGGTCAAGGCGCTACGGTGAATGGCTGGACGCGGGCCTAGAGCTCGAGCTTATAGCCGATATGGCTGGCCTTGAAGCCAAGCCGCTCATAGAAGCGGTGCGCATCGGTCCGGCTCTTGTTGGTCGTCAGCTGGACGATCCGGCAGCCGCGCTCGCGGCATTTGTCCATCGCCCATTCCAAGAGGCGCTGCCCCAAGCCTTCGCCGCGCCGGCCCGACGCGACGCGCACGGCCTCGATCTGGCCGCGCCACGCACCGCGCAGCGATAGTCCGGCGAGAAAGGTGATCTGCAGCGTGCCGATGACGTCGTCGCCATCGGTCATCACCGCGAGAAGCTGGTTCGGATCGCCTTCTATCGCCGCGAAGGCATCCAGATAGGGTTGCGCCAGCGGCAGGTTTGCGTCTTCACGAGCCCGGCCCAGCGCATCGTCCGCAAGCATCGCGACGATGGCCGCAACGTCCGCTTCGATCGCCCGACGAATGCTGATGGCGTTCATTTCCACACCTCGAGATAGCGAGCCGACGACTGTGGACCCTGGCGGAGCGGCCGGTCGTCCATGTTGGGCGGCAATAGCGGATGCCGGCATTAATGACTATCCCGGCGGCGCCGTTCTGCGCTATGGCTGGGCTTCCCGCCTTCTCCAACCTCTTCTTGCCGATGTCAGGCCTGCTCAGCGATCCGTGGTTCTATGCCGCCGCCATTCCGGCGGTGATCCTTGTCGGCCTGTCGAAAGGCGGCTTCGGCGGCGCCGTCGGCTTCGTCGGCGTGCCGTTGATGGCGCTGACCATCCCGCCGGTCCAGGCGGCCGCGATCCTGCTGCCGATCCTGTGCCTGATGGACATCGTTTCGGTGTGGACGTGGTGGGGCATCTATGACCGCAAGATGCTGGTCGACATGATGCCCGGCGCCGTCATCGGCATCGGCCTCGGCTGGCTGACCGCGGCCCTGGTGACCGAGGAGATGGTGCGGCTGATCGTCGGCGCCGTCGCGCTGGTGTTCGTGCTGCGCTGGATCTACCTGCAGTTCCGCCACGGCGCCGGTCATGCGGCCGAGCCGAACCGCATCGCCGCCGCCTTCTGGGGCACAGTCGCCGGTTTCACCAGCTTCGTCGCCCATGTCGGCGGCCCGCCCTTCCAGGTCTATGCGCTGCCGATCCGGCTCGATCCGAAAGTGCTGTCGGGGACGGCCGCGATCTTCTTTGCCGCCACCAATGCGCTGAAGCTCATCCCCTATTTCGCGCTCGGCCAGTTCGACACCGCCAACCTCACGGCCTCGGCGGTGCTGATGCCGCTGGCGCCGCTGTCGACCATCGCCGGTGCCTGGCTGGTGCGTCGCATGCGGCCGGAGATCTTCTATCCGTTCACCTACGCCACCGTCGCGGTGGTCGCCGTCAAGCTGCTGTGGGACGGCATTGCCGGCTTGATGTAGAAGCGAAGCGGCCATCCGGCCGCCTCGCTCCGACAATCGCGGACGCTCAGGCGGCGCTCGGCACCATCTGGCGGCCGCCGCCGAAGGCGAGCGCGGCGCCCAGGGCAATCACCATTGCCATGCCGGCAAGAATGCCGATGTCGTGCAGAGTCGGCTTCAGCACCATGTCGGCGATGATCACCAGCATCACCGCATAATCGAGGCGCGCCCATTTCATCATGCGCTGGCCGATGGCGAGGACGGCCGGCGTCACACCCTGCTCGGCGATCATCGCCCCTATGCGCTCGCCGGCCGGCTTGAAGATCAGCATGCCGATCGAGAAGGTCGTGGCGTAGCCGACAAGGCCGATGACGATCCACAGCTCGGCAAAACCGAGCCAAAAGCCGCACATGATGAGGCCGAAGACCAGCGTCAGCATCGACATCGGCGCGAAGAACCTGCTGCCGAGCTGCCCGCTGGCGCGCATTGCCTGCAGCTTGTCCTCGATGTTGCCGGCACGCTCGGCCAGCACGCCGAGCAGGAACAGCACGAAGCCGCCGCCGACCCACAAAATAGCCGAAACGACGTGAAGGAATTTGACGATCGAATACCAATCCATGGTTTGCCCCTTGTATCCTGCCTGATTCAAGCGGCGAGGATTTGCGCGCCGCTTCAGAGGAGCGGGCTTTTGCGTGGCGCGTGTTTCGGAACGATGCCGCGGCAGCAGCCAACATGTTTCGGCGGCCGCGATCACGGCATATGAATTCGATCTTCCGGCCTAATGCATGTCGCCCGGAAGTGTGCAGTGGTTCCGGGACAACGACATGCATCAAAACAAGGGCTTAAAACGCGTCGCCTGAATCCGATTCAGCGCGCCGCGCTTCAGCCGGCTGTCCTGTTCCGGCACAGGCAAGCGCGTTCGCTTAAAAAATCGCCGCCGCGTTAAGGCTTCGTTAAGCTTTACAGGCGTTTACTATGCGCATCCAGTTTTGCTGGATTCTTACCGAGTGGTTGGAGCCACTTTGTTTGACGCCTCCCTGTTAAACTCCTGAGAGCCGCCTTATCCGCGGCTCTTTTTTTGCCCGTGCACGGCAGGCCGTTGCCTTCCGCCGGCGGATGGCCGGAAAGCGGCCGGCGTTAACCGTTTGTTAAACATGCGCTTGCCTTCATGGGCGTCGAAGCGCATTTTCAAGCCTCAGTCATTTAAGGGTGCGGGCCATGTCGGCAAGGATGCCGAATCGGCTTGCGGCAGTGCAGGGGCGTATCGATGAAAGAGCCTTCGAAGGGCAGCGCGAAAACCATCAAACTGGCGGAGCGCCGGGTTTTCTCCCAATCCTTCAAGCCGCTCTACCAGGAAGGCATGGGCCTGGTCGAACAGGCCGCCGAATATCTCGACGGCAAGGGCAGGCTCGAGGCGAAGAAATTGTCGCGCACGGCCGCGACCCTCTATGCGGCGGAATCGATGCGGCTGACCACAAGGCTGATGCAGGTGGCCTCCTGGCTTCTGCTTCAGCGTGCGGCGAATTCCGGCGAGATGACGCGCGATCAGGTGGCCTCGGAGAAATCCAAGGTGCGGCTGGATACCGCGTCGGCGCATGACGAGGCGCTCGGCTGGAACGAGCTGCCGAAGGAATTTCTCGATCTGGTGACGCGCTCGCTGCGCCTGCAGGCGCTGGTGCGGCGCATGGACGAGGAAATCTATGGCGGCGTGGTCGCCGAGACGCACGCCCCCAGCCGCCGGGCCAATCCGGTTTCGGACCAGATCAGCCTTTTGAACACGGCGTTCGCGCGCGGCTAAGCCGGCGCAACAACGCGACAGCGTGGCGCGGGAACCGGGATACCGTGATCGAGCCGTGATTTGGCGAGCCGTGCTTTCGGCCGCAAGTCGAATGTCGGCAACTCTGACTGCTCTTCGACATTGTGCTGACCGTCATCGCATGGAAGGCGATGCCGGCCCTTGCCAAGGAATCTTCCTTGCCTCGAAGCGATGCGGCCCTAGTTGGAGCCGTTCGCCGCAGCCGGGTCGACCCGAGCCCGTTTTGCAAGAAAATCACCGTCACCGTGACCAAAGCAGATTGCGAGGCTTGATCCCGTGCATTCGCCATTGGACCGCATCCCGGTATCGATCATCATCCCCAACTACAACTACGAACAGTTTCTCGGACGCGCCATCGACAGCGCGTTGGAGCAGGACCACCGAAATGTCGAGGTCGTGGTCGTCGACGATGCTTCGACCGATGCCTCGGTGGCCGTCATCGAATCCTATGGCGACAAGATCCGTCCGTGCCTCAGGCGCAGGAATGGCGGGCATGCCGCTGCGTTCAACACCGGGTTCGAGGCGAGCACCGGGGAGATCGTTCTTTTCCTCGACGCCGACGACTATCTCTATCCGAACGCCGTCTCCGAGGTCCTGGACGAGTGGGACGCAGATGTCGTCCAGGCGCAATTCCGCCTGCATCTCGTCGATGAGGACCAGCAGATCAAGGATGTCTTTCCCCCTCCGGAACAGCCGTTCGATTCGGGCGACGTCGTGCCGGAATTGTTGCGCAAGGGGCGCTACCGCACGACGGTGACAAGCGGGCTGGCGTTCGACCGCGAGGCGCTGGAACCGATAATGCCCATGCCTGAAAGCGATTTCCGGCAAGGCGCCGATGGCTATCTCGCGACACTCGCGCCGCTTCACGGAGAGGTGAAATCCATCGACTCCTGCCTTGGCGCCTACCGCATCCACGGTTCCAACCATTCGGTCTTTGCCGAAAAGCTTGCCGAGCGGGCGCGCTGGCGCATGCAACATGACTTCCGGCGCCTCGAAGCCTTGTCCGACCGGGCGGCCGAGATCGGCTTGACCGTGCCGCCGGATGCCGGCCTTCGCGATCCGGTTCATCTGGAAGAGCGGCTGGCTTCGCTCTGCGTCGACGAGCCCCAGCATCCGGTTGCGACCGATTCCCGGCTGGGGCTGGCAAGAGCGGGCGCCGCCGCCAGCCTGGAAATGAACACATCCTGGCGGCGGCGGGCTGCCTTGGCGGCCTGGTTTCTTTGCATTGGAATCCTGCCGCGGCGCATGGGCAATGCGATCCTGGCATGGAAGCTGGTCGCGTCGTCCAGGCCGGCAGTTCTCATGCGACTGTCGAAAGCCATCCGTCGCTTGACGAATTAGGTTCTGGGCATGCCGGCCGCGAGCGCCGGCTCAATTGGGATTTTTGGGCGCGATCTCAGGATCGCGACCGTTTCCGGTTTGTTCACATTTCACTGGCATCGCTTGCCGCCGAGGTTAAACTTGGCGCATGGGGGAAGCGATTCGCATCATCGGTATCGATCCGGGCCTGAGACGCACCGGATGGGGCATCATCGATAGCCTCGGCAATTCGCTGCGCTTCGTCGCGTCCGGCACCGTGCGCTCGGATGACAAGGCGCCGCTCGCGACGCGGCTCTGCCAGCTGCATGACGGGCTGGCCGAGGTGCTGCACCAAGCTATGCCGCATGAGGCGGCGGTCGAACAGACCTTTGTCAACAAGGATGCGACCGCGACGCTGAAGCTCGGCCAGGCGCGCGGCATCGCCATGCTGGTGCCGGCGCGCGCCGGGCTGGTGGTCGCCGAATACGCACCCAACGCGGTCAAGAAGGCGGTGATCGGCGTCGGCCACGGTGAGAAAAAGCAGATCCATATGATGGTCAAGGTGCTGATGCCGAAGGCGGTCTTCGATACCGACGACGCCGCCGACGCTCTTGCCATCGCGATCTGCCATGCGCATCACCGCCCGAGCGTCGCCTATCGGATGGCGGCTGCGGAATAACGATGTTCTTGACTTGTTCCGATTGTTGGAATATTTCTTACTTGTAAGAAAGGATTATTCCATGCGTGTGACCAGCAAGGGCCAGGTGACCATTCCGCGTGATCTGCGCGAGACATTCGGCATTGTTGCCAACAGTGAAGTGATCTTCGGCATAGAAGGCGGAAAGATCACGATTACGCCTCGGCACGACAAGGGACGGCACGCAGACCGCGAACGGCTCGCCCGTTTTCTTGCAGCGCTTGATCGGCTGGAGGGTAGCGGCGATCAGACGATGAATGCCGACGACGTCATGGCCATGACGCGGGATCGCTGATCTTGGCGACGCTTGTCGATACCAATGTACTTATCGATGTCGCCGTTCGGGATCCTGTCTGGCTGAAATGGTCGCGGTCGAAAATAGAGACTGCGCGCAAGCACGGCAGCCTGATCATCAATCAGATCATCTACGCAGAGTTTTCGATGCGCTACGAGATGATCGAAGATGTTGATGATGTGTTGCCCGAGGATGAATACCGACGTGAAGGGTTGCCGTTCGAGGCGGCCTTCGCCGCGTCGAGAGCATTCTTGATCTATCGTCGGCAAGGGGGACCGCGGGAGAAGGTCATGCCCGATTTTTTGATCGGGGCCCATGCCATCATCCGTGGCTATCCCATCCTTACACGCGATCCGGCGGGTTTCAGAAAATACTTTCCGGATGTCGAACTTATCGCGCCTGATACGCACCCGTAAGAAAGCCCTCGGACATGATCGGCAAGCTGAAAGGCACGCTGGACGAGATCGACGAAGACTCCTGCGTCGTCGACGTGCATGGCGTCGGCTATGTCGCCCATTGCTCGGCGCGCACGCTGGCATCATTGCCATCACCCGGGGAGGCGGTGGTGCTTTTCATCGAGACCTATGTGCGCGAGGACATGATCCGGCTCTATGGCTTCCAGAGCGGGCTGGAGCGCGAGTGGTTCCGGCTTTTGATGAACAATGTGCAGGGCGTCGGCGCCAAGGTGGCGCTGGCGGTGCTGTCGACGTTGGCGCCGGCCGACCTCGCCAATGCGATCGCGCTACGTGATATCGCGATGGTCAGCCGAGCCCCTGGCGTCGGAAAGAAGGTGGCCGAGCGCATCGTCACCGAGTTGAAGAACAAGGCGCCTGCCTATGCGGGCGCGGCCACCGGCACGATCGGGCTGAAGCAGGAGCTTGGCGAGGGCGTCGCGCCGGCTCCGATTACGGATGCGGTCTCGGCGCTCGTCAATCTCGGTTATTCGCGCGACATCGCGGCGAACGCGGTTGCGGCGGCGCTGAAATCGGCCGGCGAGGGCGCCGATGCCTCGAAGTTGATCCGTTTCGGCCTGAAGGAACTGGCGCGGTGACATTTGCCCGAAATAGGAATATGGGCGCAGATGCCAATCTGACTTCCAAGGGGCAGATGACGATTCCAAAGCATGTTCGCGACGCGCTTTCGCTCAAGGCCGGCGACAGGGTTGCCCTGACGGTCATGGACGGTCGTCTGATCGGCACGCCGCGCAATCTTGAATTCGCTGACCTTGCTGGGTTTCTGGGCGATCCGTTTGGCGGTCAGGCCACGCTGGAAGAAGTCGATGCTGCAGTAAGGGACGCAGTTGGCCGTCAGATTGTCAGTGTTGCGCCGCGCACAGAGGGCGCGGCATGAGCCTTTCGCCCCGCCTCATTGCCCCCGACAAGCGCGGCGAGGATGCCGACCAGACGCTGCGGCCGCAGTCGCTCGACGAGTTCGTCGGCCAGGCGGCGGTCCGCGCCAATCTCAAGGTCTTCGTCGACGCCGCCAAGAGCCGCGGCGAGGCGCTCGACCATGTGCTGTTCGTCGGCCCGCCGGGGCTCGGCAAGACGACACTGGCGCAGATCATGGCGCGCGAGCTAGGCGTCAATTTCCGCTCGACCTCAGGCCCAGTCATCGCCAAGGCCGGCGACCTCGCGGCGCTGCTCACCAATCTCGAGGAACGCGACGTCCTCTTCATCGACGAGATCCACCGCCTCAATCCCGCGGTCGAGGAAATCCTCTATCCGGCGATGGAGGATTTCCAGCTTGACCTGATCATCGGCGAGGGGCCGGCGGCCCGCTCGGTCAAGATCGACCTTGCCCGCTTTACCCTGGTCGCGGCGACGACGAGGCTCGGGCTTCTCACCAATCCGCTGCGCGACCGCTTCGGCATTCCGGTGCGGCTGAATTTCTACACGGTCGAGGAGTTGGAACTGATCGTGCGCCGCGGCGCCCGGATTCTCTCGATGCCGCTCGGCGATGATGGCGCGGTGGAGATCGCGCGCCGCGCGCGCGGCACGCCGCGCATCGCCGGCCGGCTGTTGCGCCGGGTGCGCGACTTCGCCAGCGTCGCCGGCGCCGCGCATGTCGACAGGAAGATCGCCGATGAGGCGCTCACAAGGCTGGAGGTGGACGCGCTCGGCCTCGACGCGCTCGACCGTCGCTATCTGTCGATG
Source organism: Mesorhizobium atlanticum (assembly GCF_003289965.1). Classification (GTDB taxonomy): domain Bacteria; phylum Pseudomonadota; class Alphaproteobacteria; order Rhizobiales; family Rhizobiaceae; genus Mesorhizobium; species Mesorhizobium atlanticum. The sequence continues at coordinate 297,773 of NZ_QMBQ01000007.1, read as the reverse complement.
ATCGCGCGCAATTTCGGCGGCGGGCCGGTCGGTATCGAGACGATCGCGGCCGGGCTTTCCGAGCCGCGCGACGCGATCGAGGACATCATCGAGCCCTATCTCATCCAGCAGGGTTTCATCCAGCGCACGCCCCGCGGGCGGGTGCTGACCGCCAATGCCTGGCGCCATCTCGGTCTCGACCCACCGAAAGACATCGCCCAGCAGCAGATCAGCCTGTTCCAGGAAGAGTAACGCAGATTTGTTCGCCGTTTGGGCCGCAACGGCCCGTCTGCGCAGAATCTGCGCGGCTCGGCCCAGCTCAGGGCGCAATTGCCGCGTTTAAGACAGCTTCCTGGTAGAATCCCAAGGGGCTTGGGCCGTTCCATGATCACCAGACGCGGTTTTCTGCGCCTTGTCGGCGGCTCGGCCTTCGCCATGGTGTCGCTCGGCGCCTATGCGGTCGGCATCGAACCGATGCTGCTGACGCATGTGAAGCGCTACGCGCTGACGCCGCCGCATTGGCCGGCCGGCCTCAAGCTGCGGGTCGTGGCGCTGGCCGACATCCATGCTTGCCGTCCATGGATGACGCCGGAGCGCATCGCAGCGCTTGCCGAAGAGGCCAATGCGCTGCAGCCGGACGTCATCGTCATGCTTGGCGATTACACCGCCGGAACCAGGATGGTGACCGGCTGGGTGAACGCGTCGGAATGGGCGCCCGCTTTGTCGGGGCTCAAGGCGCCGCTCGGCGTGTTCTCGATCCTCGGCAATCACGACTGGTGGGAGGATCGCGCCGCTCAAGCCGCGGGCGCAGGGCCGACCATTTCGCGCAAGGCGCTCGAGGCTGTCGGCATCTCTGTGCTGGAGAACGACGTCGTGCGCCTGGAAAAGGACGGCAAAGGCTTCTGGATCGCGGGGCTAGCCGACCAGATTGCGCTGCTGCCGAACAAGGCAAAGGGTCGCAGGGGGCTCACCGGCCTCGACGATCTTCCCGGCACGCTGGCCAAGGTCGGCGACACCGCTCCCATAATCCTGCTCGCGCATGAACCGGACATTTTTCCCAAGGTGCCATGGCGGGTATCGCTCACCTTGTCCGGTCATACGCATGGCGGACAGGTGCGGCTGTTCGGCTATTCGCCGGTCGTGCCTTCCGCCTATGGCAATCGCTATGCCTATGGCCATGTCGTCGAGAACGACCGCAACCTCATCGTTTCCGGCGGCCTTGGTTTCAGCATCCTGCCGGTGCGTTTTGGCGTGCGGCCGGAGATCCTGCAGATCGATCTGGGATAGTTCGACCCGCGCGTTTAGCGCAGCGACCTGATCACATCCATCACATCGGGTTCCGCCTTGTCGCCGTCGAAGGCGTCGACGACACCGAAGGCGCCGCCATAGCTCCACACCGACCAGGAGAAGCCATGCGCCTCGGCGCGGGCGATCATGTCGCGCACATAGGCCGCGCGGTACGCGGCCGGCATGACGAAGCCGTTGCCGTATTCCTTGCGGATCATGCCGAACTCGCCAAGCGTGATATCCTGCGGCTTGATGCCGTTGGCCTTCGCCCAGGCGTCGACCGTCCTGAACGGCGCATCCATGACGGCGGTCAGCTTTTCGGGGCTGTCCATCGCTGCCACCTGTTCGTCGAGGTAGGCGAGCATGCCGCTCTGCCGCGCCCAGGGCACCTCGGCCCTTATCCGGTCGCGGATCGTGTCCAGCGTCATGTCCAATTGCGCCTTCGGAACGGCTGTCAGCGGATAGGGCAGGCCGGTGACGTATCGGATGAAATCGCCGGCCCAGGTCGCGCCCTGGTGTGTCAGAAGGAACGGATCGTAGGAATGGAAGGTCCAGATGATGTTGTCATCGGGGATCGCCTTCGGGTCGACTTTCGCCAGGGAGGCCGCATTCGAATAGCAGCCACCGCTAAGCACCAGCGTGAGCCTGGTGGCGGAAGCTCGCGCGGCCGCGAACAGCTGCTTCTGGCGCTCGGGCCAAAGGCTGGAGCCGTTCGCGTCGCAATCGACGATCGGCTCGTTCATCAGCTCCAGCGCGACCTGCTTCGGGTCTTCCCGGGCGAGCGTCTTTGCCATGTTGCGCACGACCTCGGCATAGGCATCGAAGACGGCCGGGTCGTCCATCACCTGCCCCATGCCGATCTTGCGGTTGCCGCCTGTGGGGATCAGATGCAGGTCGACGATCACCTTGAGGCCGGCGCGGTTGATCATGCGCGCCGAGTCGCGCACGCTGGCATAGAGGTCGTCGCGAAGGGCCGCGGTCCGGTCCGAAAGAAAGGGCGAGGGGTCGACCGGCATGCGCAGGAAATCGAGACCTGCATCCTTGAGCGCCTTGAGGTCATCCTCCTTGAGGAGTTTGCGCCATTCCGGATAGGGCAGGATCGCCTGGCGGTCGCCCCATTTGTCCTCGGTGGGCCAGGTGACCCACTGGTCGAGATTGAGCCCTCGTTTCATCGAGAACGTCGCTGCCCCGGCCGGCAATGCCAACGCGCCGAGCGCAAGCAGCGCCGCCATCAAGCTCTTGATCATCGTGCCCAACAGTGCCATCCCGTTCCCGCGCGAGAAAACACCTGCCTCCATGGGCCAGAAAAGGAAAGCGCGATGGACGATCATGGTGAATCGGAGGCGCTCAGCGCCGGGCTTTCCGGCGCGCTGACGGATTTCGGCCACCGCCTGATGGCGAGGGTCTACTATGCCGACACCGATTTCTCCGGCGTCGTCTATCACGCGCGCTATCTCGAATTCCTCGAACGCGGCCGCTCCGACTATCTGAGGCTAACCGGCGTCCACCACACCGAACTGCTCGACGGCAAGCATGGCGAGCGCATCGTCTGGGTGGTGCGGCGCATGGAGATCGACTTCCGTTCGCCGGCGCGCATGGACGACATCCTCACCATCGATACGCGCACAGACGACATTTCCGGCGCCCGCATCTTCATGGGGCAGCAGCTGAAGCGCGGCGGCGATGTGCTGGTCGAGGCGAAAGTCGAGGCCGCGATCGTCGGCGAAAGCGGCAGGCCCAAACGCTTCCCTAGAGAATGGATAGCGGCCTTCATACCGAAAACGACGGGCTAATCCGCGGCGCTTGCCGAATTCAGCAGGCGTATTTTCCAGACGGTTCTCGACAAGCTCTGCCGAGGGCCAAGCGCGGCAATGCGCCGCGCCTGACATCCTAACCCATCCTTAACCATAACGGTTCATGAAGGAATTGGCGAAGATTGGCGCAATTCGTGCGCCTTCCTTTCACCAATATTTGCCTCGAAAAGGCCGCGAAACGGTGCATTCGGGGCGTGTCCCGCAAGCTTCACGCTTCGCGCGATCGGACCAAAGGGATGCCCATGGGCCAGCCGCCAGCGATGCCCGGAAAATCTTAAGGACTTAAGTGATGGAAAATATCGCACTCGCCGATCCGGCAGCGCATTTATCGATCTGGGCCCTGTTCATGCAGGCCGGCTGGGTGGTCAAGCTGGTGATGATCGGCCTGCTTTGCGCCTCGATCTGGACCTGGGCGATCATCATCGACAAGCTCGTCGCCTATAGCCGCATGCGGCTGGCGCTCAATCGCTTCGAACAGGTGTTCTGGTCCGGGCAATCGCTTGAAGACCTCTACCGCACGCTGGCCGACCGCAAAACCACCGGCATGGGCGCGATCTTCGTCGCCGCCATGCGCGAATGGAAGAAGAGCTTCGAAAAGGGCGCGAAATCGCCGCTGGCGCTGCAGACCCGCATCGACAAGGCGATGGACCTGGCATTGACGCGCGAGATGGAAAGGTTGGAGGGACGCCTCGGCTTCCTCGCCACCACCGGCTCGGCCGCGCCCTTCATCGGCCTGTTCGGCACCGTCATCGGCATCATGACGTCGTTCCAGGCGATCGCCGCGTCGAAGAACACCAGCCTTTCGGTGGTGGCGCCCGGCATCGCGGAGGCGCTGCTGGCGACCGCGATCGGCCTGCTCGCGGCCATCCCCGCCGTCATCGCCTACAACAAACTGTCATCGGACGCGAACAAGCTTGGCGTGCGCATGGAAGGGTTCTCGGACGAGTTCTCCGCCATACTCTCGCGCCAAATCGATGAAAAAGTAGCGCAGAAGGCCTGAGGAACGATCATGGGGATGTCTGCTGCTGGCGCAGGTGGCACGGGGCGAGGCGGACGCGGTCATAGGCGCCGTGGCCGTCACCACGGCCTGATGTCCGAAATCAACGTCACACCGATGGTCGACGTGATGCTGGTGCTTCTGATCATCTTCATGGTCGCGGCGCCGCTTCTGACGGTCGGTGTGCCGATCGACCTGCCCGACACCCAAGCGAAGGCGATGAATGTCGATACGCAGCCGATCACCGTCTCGATCGATGCCACCGGCAAGATTTTCCTGCAGGAAACCGAGATCCCGATCGAGGAACTGGTGGCCAAGCTGCAGGCGATTTCGAAGACCGGCTATGACGAGCGCATCTTCATCCGCGGCGACAAGTCGACCGACTATGGCACGGCGATGAAGGTCATGGCCCGCATTTCAGCGGCCGGCTACAAAAATATCGGCCTGGTCTCGCTGCAGGAACAGGATCAGTAGACGCCAGATGCGCACGGGTCTCACCTCATCGGTGATCTTGCATGCGGTGGCGCTGGCCTTCGGGCTGTTCACGCTGTCCTCGCCGCCGGCCATGCCCGCCTCCGACGTGGAGTCGGTGGCGGTGGATATCGTGCCGATGGAGGCCATCGCCCAGACGCTGCAAGGCGACAAGAAGGCGGTCATGCATGACAAGCCGGCGCCCGTTCCGACCAAGCGCCCGGATATCGTTCCCAATGCCCAGAAGGTCGGCGAGAACACGGTCGACACCGACAAGCCGGTGACGGACGAAGCCAAGCCGAAGCCGGTCGAGAAGACCTCGGCGCCGCCGCCCGCGCCGACGCCGACCGAGAAGCCTGCCGTCGAGGACGTGCCGAAGCCGCAGGAGAAGCCGAAGCCGACGCCTGCAACGGAAGTCGCGCCGACACCGACGCCGAAGGAAGAGGTCAAGCCCGAGCCGGTCAAGCAGACGGAGCCCAAGCCGCCGGCGAAGGAAGCGACGCCGACGCCCGACAAGACCGCCGCCATCCAGAAGGAAGAGGTCAAGCCGGACGCGGTGGCCGAGGCGATCTCGCAGGATCAGCCGACGGATGAGGCGAAGCTGCCGAATTCAGCGCCCGCGCCGGAAGCCCGACCGAAGCCGCAGCCGCAGCCGGCCCAGGCCGAGAGCGCCAAGGCCCCGGATCGCAAGGACGCTGAAAAGCCGGTGAAGGAAGCGTCTTCCAAGAAGAAGTCGGACGAGAAGCAGTTCAACGCCGACGAGATAACCGCTCTGCTCGATAAGCAGAAGCCGTCCGGCGGCGGCGCCAAGCGCTCGACGCAGCAGGCTTCGCTGGGTGGCGAGAAGGATCAGGGCCAGAAGCTCTCCAAGTCGGAGCAAGGGGCGTTGGAGGATCAGCTCGGGAGTTGCTGGACCCTTCCGGTTGGCCTCGAGGGTTCTGAAAACTTCACCGTGGTCATCCGTTTCAACCTGAATGCCTCCGGCAAGCTGGAGGGCCGCCCGACCGTCGAGAAGTCCAGCGGCAACCCCCAGTTCGACGCCAGCGCGGTTCGCGCCGTGCAGAAATGCGATGTCGCGGGTCTGCAGGTTCCCGCCGGAAAGCAGGACATCTGGTCTGACATTCGCGTCAACTTCGATCCGAGAGCGATGCTTGGCCTGTAGCCGGAGCATCCAAAAGAAATCAGCAAGAGAAGCGAGAAGACATGAAATCCATCCTCAAGCCGCTCCTGATGGTCGCCGCAATGGCGCTGGGCATAAGTTCGGTCGCCACCTTGCCCGCCTGGGCAACTCTTGAGCTGAACGTCAACAAAGGCAATGTCGAGCCGATGCCCATCGCCATCCCCGACTTCCAGGGGGGGCTTGGCCCGCAGATATCGGAGATCGTGACGGCCGACCTGAAACGGTCGGGGCTGTTCGCGCCGATCGACAAGGCCGCCTTTGTCGAAAAGATCACCAACCCGGATGCCTCGCCGCGTTTCGAGGACTGGAAGGTCATCAACGCGCAGGCCCTGGTAACCGGCAGCGTGAGCAAGGAGGCCGACGGCCGCATCCGGGCGCAGTACCGGCTGTGGGATATCTTCGGCAATCAGCAGATGGCCGGTGAGCAGTTCTTTGCCAACGACGCCAATCAGCGCCGTGTCGCGCATATCATCGCCGATGCGATCTATGAGAAGATCACCGGCGAAAAGGGCTATTTCGATACACGCGTCGTCTTCGTCGACGAATCCGGCGCCAAGAACGCGCGCAAGAAGCGGCTCGCCATCATGGACCAGGACGGCGCCAATGTGCGCTATCTGTCGGACGGCCGCGCGATCGTGTTGACGCCGCGCTTCTCGCCGAACCGGCAGGAAATCACCTACATGTCCTATGAAAGCGGGCAGCCGAAGGTCTATCTCTTGCAGATCGAAACCGGGCAGCGCGAGCTGGTCGGCAATTTCCCGGGCATGACGTTTGCGCCGCGCTTCTCGCCCGACGGCCAGAAGGTGATCATGAGCCTGCTGCGCGACGACGGCAATTCCAACATCTTCGCCATGGACCTGAGAAGCCGCTCGACCACGCGGCTCACCGATTCGACCGCGATCGACACCTCGCCCTCCTATTCGCCGGACGGTACGCAGGTCGTCTTCACCTCCGACCGCGGCGGCGGCAGCGGCCGTTCGCAGATCTACGTCATGGGCGCGGACGGCTCCAATCCACACCGCATATCCTTCGGCGACGGCGTCTATTCGACGCCGGTCTGGTCGCCGCGCGGCGATCTCATCGCCTTCACCAAGCAGAGCGGCGGCGAATTTCAGATCGGCGTCATGAAGACCGACGGCTCGGGCGAGCGCATCCTGTCCTCCGGCTTCCAGCAGGAAGGTCCGACCTGGGCGCCGAACGGCCGCGTCTTGATGTTCTTCCGCGACTCCGGCGGCGGACCGAAGCTGGTCTCGGTCGATCTTACCGGCCGCAACGAGCAGCCGATCCCGACGGCGAACTACGCTTCGGACCCGGCTTGGTCGCCGTTGCTGGAGTAGGAACTGAAGAACTGGGGAACTGATGAATGGAGAGGCCGGGGCGCTTCGTTGAGCGTGCGCCCCTTTTTTCATGTTTTGGCCGCATTTCCGCCTAGGGTCCGCTAGCAATGTCCTCCCCGTTAAAAGCGTGGGCGTATCAGTCGCGGACGGCGGCCGAAACCAAAAATTAACCGTGTTTCTTGAATGCCGGTTAACCCAAACGTGGTTACTGGGTGATCAACGAAATCACTCGAATGCGAAGGAGAGGCGGCATGGGCCGTATCGCAGCACTTACCCGAAACCCGGCCATGATCGCGCTGGTGGCGGCTCTCGCCATCACCGGCTGTGCCTCGAAGAAGACCCCGAACAGCGCAGCCGATCTCGGCCTCAACGGTGCCGGCGCCGCGACGCCCGGTTCCGCGCAGGACTTCACCGTCAACATCGGCGACCGCATCTTCTTCGACACCGATTCCTCGTCGATCCGCGCCGACGCACAGACCACGCTGGCGCGCCAGGCGCAGTGGCTCAACCAGTATCGCCAGTACGCGATCGTCATCGAAGGCCATGCCGACGAGCGCGGCACGCGTGAGTACAATCTGGCGCTGGGCGCCCGCCGCGCCGCCGCCACCCGCGACTTCCTGGTCTCCAAGGGCGTCTCCGCCAGCCGGCTGAAGACCATCTCCTACGGCAAGGAGCGTCCGGTCGCGGTTTGCGACGACATCTCCTGCTGGTCGCAGAACCGACGCGCCGTCACCACGCTGTCGGGCGCCGGTTCCTGATAACCACGCCCCGGCCGCCGCTTGGCGCGAAACAGGCGGCAAAAATACAACATCGCAAAAATCAAAGGCGGCCTCAGGGCCGCCTTTTTCATTTGCGACGGCTTGAAACAAAATTTGGCCGAAGTCTCGCGTCCTGCTATGAGCGCGAGGGCGCTTCTTCCCATTGTTTGATTTGGAAAGGCGCATCAGGCCAACACATCCACCGCGAGAGACAGAATGCATTTCAGAACGGTCCTGAGCGGCACGCTTGCGCTGCTGCTCGTATCAAGCCTCCCGAGCCTTGCCGCCTCCGCCGACAGCGCCGCGCGAGCCTCCGACAGTGGGTTCACCTTCCACCTGCCGACGCTCGGCATCTTCGGCGACAAGAAGAAGCCGGAACAGGCGCAGGTCGCGCAGGACAACAGCGGTGGCATGACGGGTCTGGAAGACCAGCTGCGCCAGCTGAACGGCAAGATCGAGGAGATGAATTTCCAGATCCTGCAGATGCAGGAACAGATCCGAAAGCAGCAGGAAGACAATGAGTTCCGCTTCCAGCAGCTCGAGGGCGGTTCGCAAGGAGGCGCCAAGCCGACCGGGCAGAAGAAATCGGAAGCCGCGCCTCAGAACGGAACCGGCGGCAACACCAACCTCGGCGATGCCGGCACCGGGGATTCCGGCACCGGCGACGCCGGAACCGACAATAGCGTCGCCCAGGCCCCGGCGACGCAGGCGCCGGCCGACACCGGCCGGCAAAATGGCGGCGGCAAGACGGTCGGCGACGTCATCGTGGAATCGCAGACCGGCGATCCGGGCAAGCTGATCACCGGCGCGCCGCCGAAGAATTTCGGCACCATCACCGTCGACAAGAACGGCAATGTGGTCAATGCCGAGACCGACCCGCAGGCCAGCGCGCCGGCGCAGGCTCCCTCGGCTACGGCAAGCGCTCCTTCCGCCGAAACGCCGGCCAAGAAGAGCAAGTCGGGCGGCACGCAAGTGGCGGCCCTGCCGTCGACCAACGATCCGGACGAGCTCTACCGCAATTCCTACCAGTTCATCCTGTCGGGGGACTATCCGACGGCCGAACAGGGTTTTCGCGACCACATCTCCCGCTTTCCCAAGGACGCGAAGGCTGCGGACGCGCATTACTGGCTGGGCGAATCGCTGCTCGGTCAGCAGAAATATCGCGACGCGGCGGAGGTCTTCCTTGCCGCCAGCAAGGACTACCCGAAGGCCAAGAAGGCGCCCGACATGCTGCTCAAGCTCGGGGTTTCGCTGGTCGGTCTGAAGCAGAACGACGTCGCCTGCGCCACCTTCAATGAAATCGGCAAGCGCTATCCCGACGTCTCCGGCACGCTCAAGGAGCGCATCAAGCAGGAAAAGGCGCTGGCGGCGTGCTGACGCCCGATACCAAAGCCAACCTCTCAGACCGCCTTTTCTTCGACCTGGACTTTTCGACCGGCGCCGTTGCAGCCGTGTCCGGCGGCAGCGACTCGACCGCCCTTCTTCTTCTCCTCAAGGATCACATCGACCGGACCGAACCGGCCGCCAGGCTGCTCGCGGTGACGGTCGACCACGGCTTGCGGCCGGACTCGGCCGACGAGGCGCGGCTCGTCGCCCACTTCTGCGCCCAGCGCGGCATCGCGCATCGCATTCTCGCCTGGCACGGCGACAAGCCTGCGACCGGCCTGCCGGCCGCCGCGCGCGAGGCGCGCTACAGGCTGCTTGCGGAAGCAGCCGATGCCGAGGGCATCAAGCTGATCCTGACCGGCCACACCGCCGACGACCAGGCCGAGACGGTGCTGATGCGCCAGGCGCGCGACGATGAAGGCCGCGGCCTTGCCGGCATGGCGCCCGCCACACTGCACGACTGGCGGACATGGATCGTCCGGCCGCTGCTCGTCACCAGGCGCGCGGCGCTGCGCGACATGCTGCGGCATCGCGACATCGGCTGGATCGAGGACCCCACCAATGTGGATGTCCGCTTCGAGCGGCCGCGCATGCGCGCGGCGCTCGCGCAAGGCGAGAGCGAACGGCGCACCGCGGAAGCGCTGGCGCGGTCGGCTCAGGCGGCTCGTGAGCGCCACGACATCGGTCGCCGCGCCGCCATGCTCATCGACGCGTTCGCCAGCAGACCGGTTCCGGGTCTCATTCGCCTCGATTGCGATTTCGCTGGGCATGGGGACGGCCAAGCGGCCATTTACGCGCTGCGCATCCTGCTGGCCACGGTCGGCGGCATGTCGTTCCTAGCCGACGAGGCGCGTTGCGCCGCATTGCTTGCCCGCCTGCGCTCCGCGCCGCTTTGCGCCACATTGTCGCGGACGGTGGTCGACGCGCGCCGGTCCGGCATCTTCCTTCGCCGCGAGAACCGCAACCTGCCCGACCCCGCTCCACCGGTAGACAACCAGCTTTGGGACAACCGACGCCGCGTCACCCTGGGTGGGCGCATCACTTTGAAAGACCGGTCGGGCGGTTTGGTGATCGCGCCGCTGGGGGCCGCGGCTGCCGGGCGAGCGCCCCCGATCGAGGAGATTCCACCAAGCCTGTCGCGCGCTGCGCTGGCCGCGGAGCCGTCGCTGTGGTCCGGCGGCGAACAGCTTGATTTTGCTGGCGGCAATGCCGGCCGGCAACCAGTGTCGATCGTTCCGGCGGTTGCCCCCTTTGCACGCTTCCTGCCGTCCTTTGACGTTGAGCCGGCTGCCGCCGTCGCGGCGCTTGTCGGCGCACCGCCGTTGCCGGCGCCGCCATTCCGCGGCCAAGATGGTGGGAGAGGGTGGGCGAAAGCTTAACCGATACGTGCTGTTCTGCTTGGCAAGGGGAGGCGCTCTCCCTATGTTAGGCCCAAGCTTCTCCATCATCGCGGGCCCGCAAGCGGGCCCCAACGGGACAATAGATGAATCCGAATTATCGCAACCTCGCGCTCTGGGCGATCATAGCGGTCCTGCTCATCGCCCTGTTCAATCTGTTCCAGACGCCCCAGACGCGCGGTGCCACGACGGATATCCCCTATTCGCAGTTCCTGCAGGACGTCGCCTCCGGCCGGGTCAAAAGCGTGACGATTGCCGGCGCTCGCGTCTTCGGCAACTACACGGACAACGCCAACGGCTTCCAGACCTATTCGCCCGGCGACCCGTCGCTGGTCTCCAGGCTGCAGGACAAGAACGTCACCATCACCGCCAAGCCTGAGACCGACGGCTCCAATTCGCTGTTCGGCTATCTGATCTCGTGGCTGCCGATGATCCTGATCCTTGGCGTGTGGATATTCTTCATGCGCCAGATGCAGTCCGGCTCCGGAAGAGCGATGGGCTTCGGCAAGTCGAAGGCCAAGCTGCTTACCGAGGCGCATGGCCGCGTCACCTTCCAGGATGTCGCCGGCGTCGACGAGGCCAAGGAGGATCTCGAAGAGATCGTCGAGTTCCTGCGCGATCCGCAGAAGTTCCAGCGCCTCGGCGGCAAGATTCCGCGCGGTGTGCTGCTGGTCGGCCCGCCCGGCACCGGCAAGACGCTGCTCGCCCGCTCGGTCGCCGGTGAGGCCAATGTGCCGTTCTTCACCATTTCCGGTTCGGACTTCGTCGAGATGTTCGTCGGCGTCGGCGCGAGCCGCGTGCGCGACATGTTCGACCAGGCCAAGAAGAACGCGCCCTGCATCATCTTCATCGACGAAATCGACGCGGTCGGCCGCCATCGCGGCGCGGGCCTCGGCGGCGGCAATGACGAGCGCGAGCAGACGCTGAACCAGCTGCTGGTCGAGATGGACGGCTTCGAGTCCAACGAGTCGATCATCCTGATCGCGGCCACCAACCGGCCCGACGTGCTCGATCCGGCGCTCTTGAGGCCCGGCCGTTTCGACCGCCAGGTGGTGGTGCCGAATCCCGACATCGTCGGCCGCGAGAAGATCCTCAAGGTGCATGTACGCAATGTGCCGCTGGCGCCCAATGTCGACCTCAAGGTCATCGCGCGCGGCACGCCAGGCTTCTCCGGCGCCGACCTGATGAACCTCGTCAACGAATCCGCGCTGATGGCGGCCCGCCGCAACAAGCGGCTTGTCACCATGGCCGAGTTCGAGGACGCCAAGGACAAGATCATGATGGGCGCCGAGCGCCGCTCGTCGGCGATGACGCAGGCCGAGAAGGAGCTGACCGCCTATCACGAGGCCGGCCACGCCATCCTGGCGCTCAACGTGCCGACGGCGGACCCGCTGCACAAGGCGACGATCATCCCGCGCGGCCGCGCGCTCGGCATGGTCATGCAGTTGCCGGAAGGCGACCGCTATTCGATGAGCTACAAATACATGATCTCGCGGCTTGCGATCATGATGGGTGGCCGCGTCGCCGAGGAGTTCAAGTTCGGCAAGGAGAACATCACCTCCGGCGCCTCCTCCGACATCGAGCAGGCGACCAAGCTGGCGCGCGCCATGGTCACGCGGTGGGGCTTCTCCGACAAGCTCGGCCATGTTGCCTATGGCGACAACCAGGAAGAGGTCTTCCTCGGACATTCGGTGGCGCGCACGCAAAACATCTCTGAAGAGACGGCGCAGATCATCGACGCCGAAGTGCGGCGCTTGATCGACGACGCCTATTCGACAGCCAAGGCCGTGCTGACCAAGAAGAAGAAGGACTGGATCGCATTGGCCGAAGGGCTGCTCGAATACGAGACGCTGACCGGCGACGAGATCAAGCAGCTGATCGCCGGGCATAAGCCGGCCCGCGACCTCGGCGACGACACCCCGCCCAGCCGTGGTTCGGCTGTGCCGAAGGCCGGCACCGGCGGTCGCCGCAAGAAGGGCCCGGAGCCCGAAGGCGGCATGGAACCGCAGCCGTCAAGCTGAGGTTGGGGCGCGAAAGACCGATCGAGAAACGCCGCGGCTTGGTCCGCGGCGTTCTTGTCTGGGAATTGGAGACAGGGCAAGACTTCCCTCGTCCTGGCGCCCAGAGCGTTTCACCGTTTCACGGAAACGGCGAACCGCTCTATCCTTTTGTTTTTGCGCAATTCCGGACGGAAAACCGCTCACACTTTTCCTGGAATTGCTCCAGATATCGCCCGACAGCAAATCCTTGGACACGCCCGAGGATGATGGCTCAATGTCTGCGGGAAAAACGGTGAACCGCTTATCCGACATATTCGATTTTCATTGCATGTCGCCCGGAAGTGCGCAGCGGTTCCGGGACAACGACATGCATCAAAACAAAGACTTAAAGCGCGTCGCCTGAATTCGATTCAGCGCGACGCGCTTTATGATTCGGCTTTCAGCCGCGCATTGCAGAGGCTGTAGTAGCCGCCGCCCTTCTGGATCCAGCGAAGGCCGTTCAACGTACCCGCCTCCTTGTTGTCGTGGTAACCCTGCAGGCAGGTCTTCATCCGGGCCTTCGCGGGCTTTTCGGCCTTGAACTCGGCGGCGAGGGTGGTCGGGAATGTCACGCCCGCTGGCGCTACAGTGGGGGCGACCGCCGCGCTGGCGTCCTTTTCTGCTGGCTCCTCGGTCTTGACCGAATCCGCGCCGGCACTCTCCGCGGCGGACGTCGCGCATTTCTCCTTGCGGAAAGCGGCCCAGTCCATGCCGTTCAGGGTGCCGCCTTCCTTGGCTGCCCGATAGGTCTCGCCGCATTCCTTCATCGTCAGTGCGCCCGCAGGTGAGGCGCTCCAAGCGACCAGTGCCGTCACAGTCAACGCCGCCAATTTCAAATTGAACATTGAGACCCTCCTGATTGAAATAGGTTTGACGTCTTTTGTATACTGTTTGTTCCCTGTATGTTCAACTAGAATCTTTGCGCCAGACAAGCCTGGCGGTGGGCAGTGTGGGCGAACCGCGGGCGTTTTCGCGCGCAACAAAAAGCCCGCGCATCTTGCGATGCGCGGGCTTTTTCTTCGAATAAATTAGGCGGTCAGCTCTTCAGCTTGGCATTGCAGAGGCTGTAGAAGCCGCCACCCTTCTGGATCCACTTCAGGCCGTTCAGCGTGTTGGCGTCCTTGTTGGCGTAGTACTGCTCGAGGCAGGTGTGCATGCGGCCCTTCGCCGGGGTTTCGGTGGCGAATTTCGACGAAATCGCCTTCGGGAAGGTCACGCCCTTCGGCGCGGCGACCGACGGCTTCGCCGGTTCGCTGGTGTAGGTGGCTTCCGACGGAGCCGGCACGGTGTCGTCGTCGGCAGCGCTGGCGCCGCACTCGGCTTTGCGGAAGTCGTTCCACTTCATGCCATTGAGCTTGTTGGCCGTCTTGGCGGCCTGGTACTTGGTGCTGCACTCGGCCATGGTCAGGCCCTTGCCGCCATCGGCAGCCGCGGTCGAGGTCTTGGCCGGCTTGGTTTCGGCTGCGGGCGCGGCGGAAGCCGCGGCGGTTGCGCCGGGACCGCACTCGGCCTTGCGGAAGTCATTCCACTTCATGCCGTTGAGCGTGCCGGCGGACTTTGCCGCCTGATACTTGGCGCTGCATTCCTTGGCGCTCAGGCCCTTGGCCGCGTCGTCGGCAGCGGCGGCGGTTTTTGCCTTCTTGGTCGTCTTGGTGTCGGCGGCCTTGGTGTCGGTCGCGGTCTTGGTGTCGGTGGCCGCCTTGGTGTCGGTCGCGGCGGAAGCATCGCTGCCGCACTGCGCCTTGCGGAACTGGTTCCAGGTCTGGCCGGCGAGCGTTCCCGCATCCTTGGCCGCGTTATACTTGGTGCTGCACTCGGCCATGGTCAGCGCGTTGGCCGGCGCCGCCAGGAACAAGGTCGCGACCGCGATACCGGTAAAAGCTGCAAGTCTATGAAGAAGCATGGCGTTTTCTCCCTTGATGCCGCCAGTAAGTGTCCCTATGCCAAATCAATAACGCTCAATGTCCGGTTGCGCCAGATGCTTACGGCATGGGCGCCCTCACAAAGTGTGTTGCTCCCGATAAGGTGATGAATTGCTTGAGGGTTTGCCGACAGCCAAGCTTTGCCGGGGGGCAGGGCATCGAAGGCCTCGCCTGGGCAGGCACAGCGCCGCCAAGTCAAAGGTGGTGACAGGCTGTCGAATCACTTGCACCGCCCGCGACAATGTTTTTCTAAGGATTGGTAATATACAATCACGAAATTTGATGATCGGATGCGGCCCAATTGTGGCAATACGGGCCCGCTGAAAAACCGACGGGGACTCTAAGGATATGGCAGGTCAGTATTTCGGCACGGACGGTATTCGCGGACGCGCCAACAAATTTCCGATGACGGCCGAGGTCGCCATGCGCGTCGGCATGGCCGCCGGGCTTTCGTTCCAGCGCGGCAATCATCGTCACCGCGTCGTGCTCGGCAAGGACACACGGCTTTCCGGCTACATGATCGAGAACGCCATGGTGGCCGGCCTGTGCGCCGCCGGCATGGACGTGTTCCTGCTCGGCCCGATACCGACGCCGGCAGTCGCCATGCTGGTGCGCTCGCTGCGCGCCGACATCGGCGTGATGATCTCGGCCTCGCACAACCCTTATTACGACAACGGCATCAAGCTGTTCGGTCCCGATGGCTACAAGCTCTCCGACGAGATCGAGGAGCGCATCGAAGGCATGCTCGACAAGGACATCGAGCTGGCGCTCGCCGATTCGGACGGGCTTGGCCGCGCCAAGCGCGTCGACGGCGTGCATGACCGCTATATCGAATTCGCCAAGCGCACGCTGCCGCGCTCGATGTCGCTCTCGGGCCTGAGGATCGTCGTCGATTGCGCGAACGGCGCCTCCTACAAGGTGGCGCCCGAAGCGCTGTGGGAGCTCGGCGCCGAGGTGGTGGCGATCAATGTCGAGCCGAACGGCTTCAACATCAACAAGGAGTGCGGCTCGACCCATCCGGCCGGCCTGCAGAAGAAGGTGCACGAGGTGCGCGCCGACATCGGCATCGCGCTCGACGGCGACGCCGACCGTGTCGTCATCGTCGATGAGAACGGAGCGATCGTCGACGGCGACCAGATCATGGCGCTGATCGCCGAATCCTGGCACCAGAGCGGACGGCTGGCCGGCGGCGGCGTCGTTTCCACGGTGATGTCCAATCTCGGCCTGGAGCGCTTCCTCGGCGACATGAAGCTGCAACTGCATCGCACCAAGGTCGGCGACCGCTATGTGGTCGAGCATATGCGCGCGCATGGCTTGAATGTCGGCGGCGAGCAGTCGGGCCACATCGTGCTTTCCGATTTCTCGACCACGGGCGACGGCTTGGTCTCCGCCTTGCAGGTGCTCGCCTGCATCAAGCGGCAGAACCGCCCGGTCAGCGAGCTGTCGAAGAAGTTCGAGCCGGTGCCGCAGCTTCTGAAGAATGTCCGCATCTCCGGCGGCAAGCCGCTGGAGGAAGCGCCGGTCAAGGCGGCGATCGAAGAGGGGCGCAACCGGCTCGGCAAGTCCGGCCGCCTTGTCATCCGGCCATCCGGCACCGAGCCGCTGATCCGCGTCATGGCCGAGGGCGACGATCCGCACCTGGTCGAGGCGGTCGTCAACGACATCGTCGGCATCCTTCAGGAAACGCGCAGCGCCGCCTGAACCCGGTCACGCGGCTCCTCTCAAACCGCGAGCCCGCCGTCAGGCGGGCTTTTTCGTCGCCGGACGGGACGTTCGCACAACGGGATTCTCTCTAAAATTGTATAGATTCATGGTTAATCGGTACGGTTAAACGGCTTTTAACCTTTGCAATTCATTATCCACACCCGAGGTCAATCATCTTCGGGCGGGTGTCGTCCCGAGGCTTCTTAGGGGTGACAGAATGTTCAAGACAGCAAGAATGGCATTGCTTGCCGTGCTGTTCGCGGGGGTAGCCGGACCGCTCTTCGCGGCCGACCTCCCCGAACCGCAGGTCGAAGAGGCTCCGCCGCCGGTCGTCGAGGCGCAGCCGGTGAATGTCGGCGGTTGGTATATCCGCGGCGATATCGACTATCATTGGTCGCGCTTTGGCGGCGGCGACTACATCACCTATGGTGCCGCACCTCAGATCCAAGGCAGCTTCGACACCGGTAACCTAAAGGGCGCTTTCTCTGCCGGCGCCGGTATCGGCTACCAGATCGACGACCACTTCCGCACGGATTTGACCGGCGACTATCTGTTCAGCTCGAACTTCCACGGCTCGACCAGCGGCTTCTGTAACACGCCCGCCCCCAATACGCCTTGCGTATCAAGCGACACCTCGTCCTACTCAGCGCTACTGCTGCTGGCCAACGCCTATGTCGACATCGGCACCTGGCATGGCGTGACGCCTTATGTCGGCGCCGGTATCGGTGGCGCCTGGGTCAAGTGGGACACGCTTCACAACAGCGACGCCGACGGCGACTTCTTCCATCAGGGCGGCAAGGGTTGGCGCTTCGCCTATGCGCTCATGGCCGGCGCGTCCTACTGCCTGACCGACCGCGTAAAGCTGGACGTCGGCTACCGCTACAGCCACATCAACGGCGGCAAGATGTTCGAATATGCCTCGGACAGCAATGTCGGCCCCGGTTACGACCGCGGCATCAACGTGCATGAAGTTCGCGGCGGCCTCCGTTACCAGTTCGGCGGCCAGTCCGACTGCGCGCCGCCGCCGGAACCCTACGTTCCGCAACCGGAACCGATCTACACCAAGTAATCGCTTCCCAAATCCTGGATTCTCAAAGCCGCCCGGCGCCAGCCGGGCGGCTTTCGCTTATGCGCCGGTAAACATCGTTCGAAATCAATTCGGTAACCGACTGTTATCCTTAACCGCCACTTAACCACTATGGTTAACAATGGCTCCTTGAAACGGCGCCCACGTTCGTGATTGGCGCCAATTTCAGGAGCCGGGGACCATGATATCCAGATCGCGTATCGCGTCAGCGCTTGCCGCAATCATCCTGTTGCCGATGACGCCGGCGCTGGCGGCGGACTACGATCCGCCGATCTATGTCGACCAGGCGCCGGACTATCAGCCAGTCGAGGTCGGCTCGGGCTGGTACCTGCGCGGCGATGTCGGTTATGCCTTTAGCCACCCGTTTGACGATACCAGCAACAATCCGGGCTTTTCGCACAGCCGGACGCTTTTCGATGGCAGCGTCGGCATGGGCTATCATTTCAACGACTATCTTCGCGCCGATTTGAACTTGGGGATTCTGCCGTCAAACAAGTTCGGCGACAGCGTGGACACCACGTGTAGCGGTTCAACAACGACGACAGTCTTCGACAACACCTCCGGAACGATTACGAGCCAAGTCACTGCTCGACCCACCACGCAACCCTGCAAGGGATCCAGCAACGCCTTGAACAAGGCCTACAGTCTGATGGCCAACGGCTATGTCGATCTCGGCACCTATGTCGGTATCACGCCCTATATCGGCGCCGGCGCCGGCGTTGTCTACGACAAGTACGCCAGCACAATCGGCGCGAAGAACTGCGTTACTCCGCCGCCCAGTAGCGTCGTCGGCAACGGCACCACCACCACGACGCAATTCAACTGCGATGACCCTGCAGGTTATGATGGGCAGGTCAGTTCGAAGGCCAGTTACGACTTTGCCTATTCGCTGGCGGCCGGTCTCTCCTACCAGGTGACCAAAAATGTTTCGGTCGACCTCGGCTACGAATATCTTTCGATCCCGAGCGCCCGGTACGTCGCTTATGACAACGGGCTCTTCAACGTTCACAAGGGCGTGAACTTCCAGACCGTCAAGCTAGGGCTACGCTACGATCTTTGGTAGCACAGGCCAGCACAATTCGACGATGGCGGGTCTTGAGGCCCGCCGTTTGATTTTACCTTGTTGTTATTCGCGGGCTGAATATCCCGACAACGACAAAAACTTTGCTCTTGACGCCGAAAGCCTGAAAGCATATCGCCGTCCGTGGGCCACCCCTCCCCAACGAGGGGCCACTATCTGGAAGGATAGACCACGATGACGACGCTTACCAAGCCCGGACTCCGTCCGGCAAATCCCAATTTCTCCTCAGGTCCCTGCGCAAAACGCCCCGGCTGGTCGGTCGAGGCGCTCTCGAAGGCCGCGCTCGGGCGCTCCCATCGCGCCAAGATCGGCAAGAGCAAGCTCGAGCAGGCGATCGATCTGACGCGCGAAATCCTCAAGGTTCCCGCGAATTATCGCATCGGCATCGTGCCGGCGTCTGACACCGGCGCGGTCGAGATGGCGCTGTGGTCGCTGCTCGGCGAGCGCGGCGTCGACATGGTCGCCTGGGAGAGCTTCGGCTCCGGCTGGGTGACGGATGTGGTCAAGCAGCTCAAGCTCGCCGACGTGCGCAAGTTCGAGGCCGGCTATGGCAAGCTGCCGGACCTGGCGCAAGTCGATTTCGACCGCGACGTCGTCTTCACCTGGAACGGCACGACCTCCGGCGTGCGCGTGCCAAACGGCGATTTCATTCCCGCGAACCGCAAGGGCTTGACCATTTGCGACGCGACCTCGGCGGCCTTCGCGCAAAGGCTCGATTTTGAAAAACTCGATGTCGTCACCTTCTCCTGGCAGAAGGTGTTGGGTGGCGAAGGCGCGCACGGCATGCTGATCCTGTCGCCCCGCGCCGTCGAGCGGCTGGAGACCTACAAGCCGGCCTGGCCGCTGCCGAAGATCTTCCGCCTGACCTCCGGCGGCAAGCTGATCGAGGGCATCTTCAAGGGCGAGACCATCAACACGCCGTCGATGCTGTGCGTCGAGGATTATCTCGACGCGCTCCACTGGGCGAAGTCGATCGGCGGGCTCGAGGCTCTCATTGCCCGCGCCGACGCCAATGCCGCGGTGCTCGACCGATTCGTCGACAGGTCGGCGTGGCTCGGACACCTCGCCGTCGATCCGGCAACGCGCTCGAACACGTCCGTGTGCCTGTCCTTCACCGATCCGGATGTTGCCGCGCTCGATGCCGACGGTCAGGCGGCTTTCGCCAAGGGCCTCGTCTCGGCACTCGACAAGGAAGGCGTCGCCTACGACATCGGCTCCTATCGCGACGCGCCGCCCGGGCTGCGCATCTGGTGCGGCGCCACCGTCGAGACCGCCGATCTCGAAGCGCTGCTGCCATGGCTCGACTGGGCCTTCGCCTCGCAGAAGGCGTCGCTCAAGGCGGCGGCCTGAAATCCGTGGCGGCCTGCGGGCCGCCACCATTTCCCGACACATCCAATCCCCTTCAAGGAGGCCGTGATGGCGCCCCGCGTTCTCGTTTCGGATAAACTTTCAACCACCGCCGTGCAGATCTTCAAGGATCGCGGCATCGAGGTCGACTACCTGCCCGATCTCGGCAAGGACAAGGAAAAGCTGCTCGAAGTCATCAGCCAATATGACGGCCTCGCCATCCGCTCGGCGACCAAAGTCACCGAGAAGCTGATCAATGCGGCAACCAGGCTCAAGGTCGTCGGCCGCGCAGGCATCGGCGTCGACAATGTCGATATCCCGGCCGCCAGCCGCAAGGGCATCATCGTGATGAACACGCCCTTCGGCAATTCGATCACCACGGCCGAGCATGCGGTGGCGATGATCTTCGCGCTGGCGCGGCAGATCCCGGAAGCCAATGCCTCGACCCATGCCGGCAAGTGGGAAAAGAACCGCTTCATGGGCGTCGAGATCACCAGCAAGACGCTGGGCGTGATCGGCTGCGGCAATATCGGCTCGATCGTTGCCACGCGCGGCGTCGGATTGAAGATGCATGTGATTGCCTTCGATCCGTTCCTGTCGGACAGCCGCGCCGAGGAGCTCGGCGTCCAGAAGGTCGAGCTCGACGAGCTCTTCGCCCGCGCCGACTTCATCACGCTGCACACGCCGCTGACGGACAAGACGCGCAACATCATCGACGCGGCTGCGATCGCCAAGATGAAGGACGGCGTGCGCATCATCAATTGCGCGCGTGGCGGCCTTGTCGTCGAGGCCGATCTGGTCGCGGCGCTGAAGAGCGGCAAGGTGGCTGGCGCCGGCATCGACGTGTTTGAGGTCGAGCCGGCGGAGAACAACCCGCTGTTCGGCATGGAGAATGTCGTGGCGACACCGCATCTCGGCGCCTCGACCACTGAAGCGCAGGAGAATGTCGCGCTGCAGGTCGCCGAGCAGATGAGCGACTATCTCATCAAGGGCGCCGTCTCCAACGCCATCAACATGCCTTCGATCACTGCCGAGGAAGCGCCGAGGCTCAAGCCCTTCGTCAAGCTCGCCGAGGTGCTCGGCGCCTTCGTCGGCCAGGTCACCGAGGATCCGATCAAGGAGGTCGAGATCCTGTTCGACGGCTCGACCGCGACGATGAACACGCGCGCGCTGGTCAGCGCCGCCCTTGCCGGCCTGATCCGGCCTCAGGTCTCCGACGTCAACATGGTGTCGGCGCCGATCATGGTGAAGGAGCGCGGCATCATCGTCGCCGAGGTCAAGCGCGACAAGTCGGGCGTGTTCGACGGCTATATCAAGCTGACGGTCAAGACCGAGCACATGACGCGCTCGATCGCCGGTACCTGCTTCTCCGACGGCAAGCCGCGCTTCATCCAGATCAAGGGCATCAATCTCGACGCCGAGGTCGGCCAGCACATGCTCTACACGACCAATGCCGACGCGCCCGGCATCATCGGCCTGCTCGGCACGGTGTGCGGCGAGAACGGCGTCAACATCGCCAACTTCCAGCTCGGCCGCAACCGGCCGGGCGGCGACGCGATCGCGCTGCTTTATCTCGACGCGCCGTTCCCGGAAAAAGTGCTCGATCAGTTGCGGGCGCACCAATCGATCGACTCGGCCAAGCCGCTGCATTTCGACGTCGGCGCCGAGTGAACGGCCCGACACAAAAATACGCTCCGCCTGCACCAGCAGGCGGAGCGTATTCGTTCAAGTCAAGAAATATACGGGCAGCGCGGGGCCATCACTGCATCTGCAGCGCTGCTTTGCTGCCGCTGTATTCGGCAAGCGCGATGCCGCCGAGAACAAGTGCTAGTGCGAAAGCCTGATAGGGCTGGAACTGCTCGCCGACGATCAGCACCGAAAGCAGCGTGCCGAAGATCGGCACCAGGTTGATGAACAGGCCGGCGCGGTTGGCGCCGATCAGCTCGTTGCCCTTGATGTAGAGGACCTGCGAGACGACCGAGGCGCCGAGCGCCGTATAGAGCGTGAGCGCCCATCCACGCGCGTCCGGCACGATGACGTTGCCGGATGCGATCTCCCAGATGACGAAGGGCAGCGAGATCAGCAGCGCGGCGATCGACAACGCCAGCATGAAACTCTGCCAGCGGATTGCCGGCTTAAGGCGCAGCCCCACCGAATAGAGGCTGTAGCAAAGCACTGCGACAAGCATGATGGCGTCGCCGTAATTGAGGTCGAGCTTCAAGAGCTGGCCGAGGTCGCCATGGCTTGCGGTCAGCGCGACGCCTGCGATGGTAAGCGCGACGCCGACGATCTGCAGGGGCTGCACGCGCAGCCGGAAGAACATGAAATTGGCCAGGATGATAACGATCGGGATGGCGGCCTGCTCGATCGAGACGTTGATGGCGGTCGTGTAGTTGAGCGCAGTGTAGAAGATGACGTTGAAAATGGTGAAGCCGCAGGCGCCGAGGCCGGCAAGCAGTTTCCAATTGCTGCGCACTTCGGGCCAGTCCTCGCGCAGCGTCCGCCAGCCGATGGGCAGCAGGATGAGCACAGCCATGACCCAGCGCAGGAACACCAGGGTCATCGGCGAGACATGGCCGACGGCAAGCTTGCCCGCCACCGAATTGCCGCCCCACAACAGCATGGTCGACAGTAGGAACAGATAGGCGGCTCTGTGCATGGAGGATCCGGCCCTGCAGGGTATTCGAGGGTTCAGGCCGGCCTAGAGTGGCGGGCGCGGCAAGTAAATGATGCGAAAGCCGGAATTTGTTATGCCTGATCGGGACGAGGCTTCGCCGCATCGTCATCCCGATGCAACTCCTGGAGCACGATCGGGTTCCGAAAGCCGGCCCCCGCTTTTTAAATCGTGTTCCAGGGATGGTTTCGGCGGCAAAGAAAGGGTCGCGCCGGCCGGCGCTTGACGCTATAGAGGCCTGTCGTTTCAGGCCGCCCGCGCGGCATTTCAAGGGAAAAGAACATGGCCAATGTGGTGGTCGTCGGCTCGCAGTGGGGCGACGAAGGCAAGGGCAAGATCGTCGACTGGCTGTCGGAACGGGCCGATGTGGTCGTGCGCTTCCAGGGCGGCCACAATGCCGGCCATACGCTGGTCGTCGACGGCAAGGTCTACAAGCTGTCGCTGCTGCCCTCAGGCGTGGTCAGGCAGGGCAAGCTCTCGATCATCGGCAATGGCGTGGTGTTCGATCCGCACGCCTTCGTGGCCGAAGCGAAGAAGCTCAAGGAGCAGGGCGTGGAGGTCACGCCGGAGCGCCTGAAAATAGCCGAAAACACCGCGCTTATCCTGTCGCTGCACCGGGAGCTGGACGGATTCCGCGAAGACGCCGCCTCGAATTCCGGAACCAAGATTGGCACGACCCGCCGTGGCATCGGTCCCGCCTATGAGGACAAGGTGGGCCGGCGGGCGGTGCGGGTGATGGACCTGGCGGATTTGGAAACGCTCCCCTTGAAGGTCGACAGGCTGCTGACGCACCACAACGCGCTGCGCCGCGGGCTCGGCCATCCGGAAGCGACGCATGAGGCGATCATGCAGGAGCTGACCTCGGTGGCCGGCGAAATCCTGCCTTACATGGACCGCGTCTGGAAAGTGCTCGACGACAAGCGTCGCGCCGGCGAACGCATCCTGTTCGAGGGCGCGCAGGGCACGCTGCTCGACATCGATCACGGCACCTATCCCTTCGTCACCTCGTCCAACACGGTCGCGGGGCAAGCCGCCGCCGGCTCCGGCGTGGGTCCCGGCGTGATCGGCTATGTGCTCGGCATCACCAAGGCCTACACGACGCGCGTCGGCGAGGGGCCGTTCCCGACCGAGCAGAAGAATGAGATCGGCGAGTTCCTCGGCACGCGCGGCCACGAGTTCGGCGTCGTCACCGGCCGCAAGCGGCGCTGCGGCTGGTTCGACGCCGTGCTGGTGCGCCAGGCCGTCGCCGTCAACGGCATCAAGGGCATCGCTCTCACCAAGCTCGACGTGCTCGACGGGCTGGACGAGATCAAGGTCTGCACCGGCTATCGGCTCGACGGCGAGACGATCGATTACCTGCCGGCCAGCCAGGGCGCGCAGGCGCGGGTCGAGCCCGTCTACGAGACGCTCGAAGGCTGGAAAGGAACCACCGCCGGCGCCAGGAGCTGGAACGATTTGCCGGCGCAGGCGGTCAAATATGTCCGCTATATCGAGGAGCTGATCGGCGCCCCTGTGGCACTGCTTTCCACCAGCCCGGAACGGGACGACACGATACTTGTGACCGATCCGTTTCAAGACTAGTTTCACAGCCCTTCCCGGCGCTATGGCTGATTTGCGGCCGGCGGGAAAAGAATGCAGGTCACCTGACGCATGGCAGATTTCATCGCTGTTCTGAAAAAGACGATCGACAATCTCAGCGAGAACACGCCGGAGATGCGGTCGAAGGTCTATGACAAGGCGCGAGCGACGATCGCCAAGAAACTTGCCGATCGCGTTCCGCCGTTGGCGCCTTCGGTCGTCGATCAGCAGAAGCGTACCCTTGAGGACGCCATCTCCAGCGTCGAGCGCAGTTATGCCAAAAGCGTTCCCGCTGCCGATCCGCTGGCGGAGCTGGAGCATATCTTCTCCTCCATCGACCGCAACAGGAACCAGCCGACCCACTCCCGCGAGCCGGCGCCGCCCACGGTTGTGCCGGCGCCCCCCAAGCCGGACCCGTTCAAATCAGAGCCCCCCAAGCCGGCGCCGACGCCCGGCAGGGCCGAACCCTCCTGGCAAAGCACGCCGAAGGCTGAGCCGGCGCCGCAAAGCCCTGTCAAGACCGAGCCGGCCTGGCAGAGCGGAGCAAGGACGGAACCGAGCTGGCAGGCCGCGCCAAAGGCGGAGCCTGCCTGGCAGAAGGCGCCGCCACCGCCGATGCCGTCGCCCCGCGAGGACGATGTCGGCCTCGCTGGCATGGACGCCGCCGATGCCGATGACGGCAGCGACGTCTTTGCCAATGACGAGCAGCCGGCGGCCGACACTTTCCAACGGCTGCGGCCTCAGCCGCAGCGCAAGCGCGGCTATGGCGGCCTGATCGCCGCCGTCATCGCGCTTTTGGTGCTGGCCGGCGGCGGCTATGGAGTCTGGCTGAACAAGAGTGCGTTCGGCTCGCTCTTCGGCCTTGGCGGCAGCGGCAACAAGACGGTCTCGACCGAACCGCTGGTCAAGCCCGCCCCGGCGAAGCCTGCGACCGAGACGGCGGCCGCGCCGGCCCCGGCCCCTGCCGGCGAATCCGCCGACACGACCAAATTCACGCAACGCCTAACGCCGGAGGGCAAGGAGACCGATCCTGGCCCCGCCGGCGGACAAGCCACGATCGGCGAGGGTGAATCCGTCGCGGCGCTGACCTCGCGGCCGCCGGCCGCCCCGGCAACGGCGCCCGCGACGACCCCGCCCGCTGCGGCCGCGCAAACGCCTGGGGCGCCTGCCGCGGGAACAACGCCGGCGGCGCCGGCGACCGGCGCGGCCAATCCGACGCCGCCGGCGAGTGGAACCACACCGCCCGCGGCCGGCGCCACGCCGCCCGCCGCCGGAGCGACGCCGCCGGCCGCAGGCACGACGCCGCCCGCGCCGGCGACGGCCGAGGCGACCGTGCCGGTCGGCCAGAAGGCGATCTTCTACGAGGAGCGCACCAGCACCCAGCAGGGCACGGCCGAGCCCGGCAGCATCGTGTGGTCGCTGGTGCAGGAATCGCCCGGCGGAGACCTGCCGCCGGAACCGGCGATCCGCGCCGAGGCGACGATCCCCGGCAAGAATATCCAATTGCGCATGACGATCCGGCGCAACACCGACCAGACGCTGCCGGCCAGCCACATCATCGAGATGATCTTCCTGACGCCGGAAGGGTTTGACGGCGGCGGCGTCGACAACATCCTGCGCATCGCCATGAAGAGTTCGGAGCAGGATGCCGGCAGCCCGCTGATCGGCATCCCGGCCAAGATCGCCGACGGCTTCTTCCTCGTCGCGCTCAACGACACCAAGGCCGACGAGGACGCCAACCTGACGCTGCTTCGCGGACAGTCCTGGATCGACGTGCCGGTGGTCTACAAGACCGGACGCCGCGCGCTGCTCACCATGGAAAAGGGTATCCCCGGCGAGAAGGTCTTCGATGAGGCGCTGAAGGCCTGGGCGGCGAAGACGTCGGGGTGAGGAGCAATTCCAGGAAAAGTGTGAGCGGTTTTCCGTCCGGAATTGCGCAAAAAAGAAAGATAAGCGCCCTAAAACCCTTGGAAGAGCATATCGAGCGCCGCCACGATATCGTCGTGGTGTCTTGCAAGGTTTCCTTCTGCCGCCCGGCGTTCTGAAGCCGTTACAGCGGAAATGAACTGAGTGACCATCACATGGTCCTTGCCGTCGATCCTGAAGATCGGGTTCAGCCTGCGCGCGGGCAACGGTGCGATATTGGGCGGCAGAAGCGGAACGACCACGTTGGTATCGAGATGCTCCAGTATGTCGGACTGAACATCAAGGAGATAGCCGTCGCTTCCTGCGCTCCGATAGAAATCATAGCGAGCCATCAAAACAGCCGGTACTTGGCTAAAGGCAGACCGTTGCGCCTGACGTATTCGTTGGAGCTTTCGAGCGCTTCCTTGTTCTCCTCCTGCCAGCGACGCGTCTTCTCGGCGGAAATCGCCTTGGCGATCCCTTGCTCGGCAGCACGAGACATATTGATGCCCAGCGCCTTGGCTTCCTCGATCAATCTGGAATCAATCGAGGTGTTGACCGACTTGCGTTGTGGTTTTGCAGTTGATTGAAGCATGGCCTACCTCTTTTATGCGCACAGAATAAGCGCATGTCTGCGTGCAAGCAAGCCAATTACCCCTCCATCTCCTCGCGCAGCATCTCCAGCTCCAGCCATTCTTCCTCGAGCGCGGCGAGCGTCGCACGCTCCTTGTCGAGCGCGGCGATGGTCTTCTGGAACGAGACCGGATCGCGTTCGTAGAAGGCGGGGTCGGCGATGTTGTTCTCCAGCCGGGCGATCGAGGCCGTCACCGCTTCGATCTTCTTCGGCAGCGAATCCAGTGCGAACTTCTGCTTGAATGAGAGTTTCTTCGCCGGGCCCTTGGGTGCTGCTTGTTCGGCTTTCGGCGAAGCTTCGGCGGTCCCGGCTTTCGACCTTGCCTTGCGATCTTCCAGCTTCGAGCCGCCACGCTGCGCCAGCATGTCGGAATAGCCGCCGGCATATTCGATCCAGGGGCCGTTGCCATCCGGCGCGATCACGCTGGTGACGGTGCGGTCGAGGAAGTCGCGGTCGTGGCTGACCAGGATCACCGTTCCGGCAAAGCCCGCGACCAGTTCCTGCAGCAGCTCCAGCGTCTCCATGTCGAGATCGTTGGTCGGCTCGTCGAGCACCAGAAGGTTCGCCGGCCGCGCCAGCACGCGGGCCAGCAGCAGCCGCGCGCGCTCGCCGCCGGAAAGCTCGCGTACCGGCGTGCGTGCTTGCTCCGGCTTGAACAGGAAATCCTTCATGTAGGAGACGACGTGGCGCTGCTCGCCATTGACCAGCAGGTTCTCGCCGCGCCCGTCGGTGAGGTAGTGCGCCAGGGTCTCGGCCGGGTCGACGGCCTCGCGCTTCTGGTCGAGCGTCGCGATCTCCAGGTTGACGCCGAGACGCACGGTTCCGGCATCCGGCGCCAGCTCCCCGGTCAGCATCTTCAGCAGTGTCGTCTTGCCGGCGCCGTTCGGGCCGACCAGGCCGACGCGGTCGCCGCGCTGGATGCGGGTCGAGAAACCCTTGACCACGGTGAGGTCGCCAAAACTCTTGTCGATGCCTTTGGCCTCGATCACCAGCTTGCCGGATTCGGCGGCGTCGCTCGCCACCATGGTGGCGGTGCCTTCGGCGCCGCGATGGCTGCGGAAACGCTGGCGCATCGTCTGCAGCTCGCCGAGGCGGCGCATGTTGCGCTTGCGCCTGGCGGTCACGCCGTAGCGAAGCCAATGTTCCTCGCGCACGATCTGGCGGCCGAGCTTGTGCTGCTCGCGCTCTTCCTCCTCCAGCACCTGGTCGCGCCATTCCTCGAAATGGGCAAAGCCCTTGTCCAGCCGCCGTGTCTGGCCACGGTCGAGCCAGACGGTTGCGCGGGTGACGCGCTCGAGAAAGCGGCGGTCGTGCGAGATCAGGATTACCGCCGACGAGGTGCGGGCAAGTTCCTCTTCCAGCCATTCGATCACGGAAAGGTCGAGATGATTGGTCGGCTCGTCGAGCAACAGGATGTCTGGCTCCGGCGCCATGACGCGGGCAAGCGCGGCGCGGCGCGCCTCGCCGCCGGAAAGGTCACTCGGCCGCTCCTCGCCGGTGAGGCCGAGATGCTCCATCAGATAGGTGGCGCGATGCGGATCGTCGGCCGGGCCGAGGCCGGCCTCGACATAGGCGCGCACCGTGGCGAAGCCGTCCATATCCGGCATCTGCGGCAGGTAGCGAACGGTCGCCGAAGGCTGGCGGAACACTTCGCCGTCCTGCGGCTCGATCATCCCGGCGGCGATCTTGAGCAGCGTCGACTTGCCCGAGCCGTTGCGTCCGACCAGTGCGATCTTCTCGCCGGCGGATGCGCTGAGCGCCGCGCCGTCGAGCAGCGGGGTGCCGCCGAAGGTCAGTTTTATCCCGTCGAGATTGAGAAGAGGCGGGGCCATGTCAGCTTTCGGGAAGAGGATAGGGGTGGGCCAGAAGCAGCGCCCGGCCGCGCTCCAGCGCTATGCCAAGCCGCCCTTTGACCTCGTTTGATATAGTGAGCGAGGAGCCGAACGCCACCTCGACGCGGTCGAGCGGCCATTTGGCGCCGGTCACCGTAAGGCCGGACAGATCAGAGAAGCCAAGCACCGAAAACAAGGTGCCATTGGCATAGTCGAAGCTGGCTGCTTTCCCTGGCAGGATGGGGGCGCCTTCCTGCGCGCCGCTCGTCAGCAGCACGGTCGTGCCTGCCTCGGCCAGCCGCACGGCGAGGGCCAGATGCAGGAAGGCGTGGTCGGCGCGCTTGCCGCCGAAGGCGCCGGCCAGCACAAGGCTGGTGGCGCCGCGCCGAAGCGCTTCTGCGATGGCGAGCTCGCCATCGGTCATGTCCTTCTCGGCCGGAAAGACTTTTCGCGGAACGGCGGCAAGGTCATCCGGCAGGTCGGCCGGCACTGAGTCGAAATCGCCGACCCACAGCTCCGGCATCAGTCCAAGCATGCGGGCATGGCCGATGCCGGCGTCGGCGGCGATGACGCGCGAACCTTCGATCTGGCGTTCGAGCCGGGGCGTGCGGATAAGCTCGCCGCCAAGCAGGATGGTGAATGTGCCCATGGCCGTCGCCCTTACCAGCCCTCCAAGCGAAACGGAAGCCGCACGGCCCGAGCTTCCGTTGCGCGGCTGCTGCCCCGAACATTAGCTGCCCGGCAAACTTCCGCTTGCGCGCCGCTTCGGCCGGGCCTATCTGTCGAAACGCTCTAACGGGGTGCCGGACGTGATCCGGCTGAGAGGCAATCAAGCCAACCCGCTGAACCTGATCCGGTTTGTACCGGCGGAGGGATTAGACGTTTCGGACCATCCGGCGCCTCAATTCCTTGTCACTCGAACGTAGGAGGCGCCGATGCGCGCGATATTGTCCAAGCTCATTCTCGCAGCCGGTCTTGTTTCGCTTGTGGCGGGCGTTGCGCCCGCCGCCGCGAAGGACAAGCTCACCGTCTACACCTATGAAAGCTTCACCGCCGATTGGGGGCCAGGCCCGGCCGTCAAGAAGGAATTCGAGGCCGAGTGCGGCTGCGACCTCGAATTCGTCTCGGTCGCCGATGGCGTCGCCCTACTCAACCGCGTGAAGCTCGAAGGCGCCGGCACCAAGGCCGATATCGTGCTCGGCCTCGACACCAATCTGACGGCGGACGCCAAGGCGAGCGGCCTGTTCGCGCCGCATGGCGAAGTCTCGGGCATCAATGTGCCCGGCGGCTGGAGCGACGACACTTTCGTCCCCTTCGACTATGGCTATTTCGCCGTCGTCTATGACACGCAGAAGCTAAAAGTCCCGCCGAAAAGCCTGAAGGACCTGGTGGAAGGCAGCGGCACCGACAAGATCGTCATCCAGGATCCGCGCACCTCGACGCCCGGCCTCGGCCTGCTGCTCTGGGTCAAGTCGGTCTATGGCGACAAAGCTCCCGAGGCCTGGGCCAAGCTCAAGCCGAAAGTGCTGACGGTGACCCCCGGCTGGAGCGAGGCTTATGGCCTGTTCACCAAGGGCGAAGCGCCGATGGTGCTCTCCTACACCACGTCGCCGGCCTATCACATGGTGGCCGAGAACACCGAGCGCTACCAGGCAGCTTCTTTCGAGGAAGGCGAATACCTGCAGATCGAGGTTGCCGGCATCACCACGACCGGCGCGAAGAACCCGCTGGCACAAAAATTCATCGCCTTCATGACCGGGCCGAAATTCCAGGACGTCATTCCGGAAACCAACTGGATGTTCCCGGCCGGCAAGACCGACAAGCCGCTCAACCCGGCCTTCGAAAAGCTGGTGAAGCCGACGAAGACCTTGCTGTTCAGCCCGGAAGAAGTGGCGGCCAACCGCAAGGCGTGGGTGGATGAGTGGCTGGCGGTGATGAGCAAGTAGGGTTGCGATGCTTGCGCCAACGCCCCCCTCTCTGTCCTGCCCCTCCTTCGCAGCAGCTGCGCTGCAGCTACGGAGGGCGAACCGGACATCTCCCTCTCAAGGGGGGAGATTGGCAGCTTTGGCGCCTTGCTCAATCCTGCGGCGTTGGAGATTCGCGAAAGCCGGCGCCACATCTCATCTCCCCCCTTGTGGGGGAGATGTCCGGCAGGACAGAGGGGGGCGCGAAGGAACGCGGCGTTCGCTAGTGCAAGCCCAAGTGGTGCAGCGTGCACGCTGCGCGTGACGGCCGCGTAACCGCCGGCATAGTCGCGCTCGCCTCAATCGCGCTGCTCATCGGCGGCGCCTTTGCCGGCCTCATTGTCGAAGGCGCGCACGATCTCTCCGGCGCAGCCGCTGCCTTCGACAGCTACCTCCTGCGTGTCGCGCGCTTCACGCTGTGGCAAGCATTGCTCTCGACGCTGCTGTCGGTCGCGCCAGCGCTCCTGGTGGCACGTGCTTTGTCGAGACATCCGGCCTTTCCAGGTCGCCGCCTGATCCTGCAGCTGTTCACCGTGCCGCTGGCATTGCCGGCCATCGTCGCCGCGCTCGGCATCCTGGCGCTCTACGGCCGTGCCGGCTACTTTGCCGGCGCTTTCGCCAGGCTCGGCGCGGGAGAGTGGCCCGGCATCTACGGCCTCTCCGGCATCCTTGTCGCGCATGTCTTCTTCAATCTGCCTTTGGCCACGCGTCTGTTCCTCGAGGCGCTGGGCACGATTCCCGCCGACCAGTGGCGGCTGGCGAGCCAACTCGGCATGGGCGCACGGCCGGCCTTCCGGCTGATCGAATGGCCGGTGCTGCGCGCGGCCCTGCCGGGGGTTGCCGGGCTGGTGTTCATGCTCTGCATCACGTCCTTCACAGTCGTGCTGACGTTGGGCGGCGGTCCGGCGGCGACGACGCTGGAGGTCGCCATCTATCAGGCGCTGCGCTTCGACTTCGACCCGGCCCGAGCTGTGGTGCTGACGCTGCTGCAGATCGCGCTCACCTTCGTCGTGGTCGCAGCGCTTACACGGATCGGCGCCAACACGGTCGGCGATGCCAATCTGCCGGTGGCGCCGCGCCGTTACCTATCGGCGGGCCGGAGCGAAAGCGTGCTGAATGCCGGCCTCATCGCGCTCGCCCTGCTGTTCGTCGCCGGACCGATGGTAGCGACGGTGGTTTCGGGCCTTCAGGCCGATCTCGGCCGATTGGCGGGCGAGGAAGCGGTGCGCCGCGCGACGCTCACCAGCGCCGGTCTCGCCTTGCTCGCGGCGCTGCTCAGCGTGTCGCTGTCGCTGGCGTTGATCGCGGCGCGGCGCACGCTGGCGCTGCGGCGCAGGGCCGGCGGCGCCATGTCGCTGCTCGAACATGCCGCCGACACCGGCGCCGGTTTCGTGCTCGTCGTGCCGCCGATCGTGCTTGGCGCCGGCTGGTTCCTGGCGCTGCGCAACATCACCGATGTCTTTGCCGTCGCGCCGGTCATGGTCGTCGCCGTCAACGCCGTGATGGCAATGCCCTTCGCGGTCCGCGCCATTCGCCCGGCCTATGACGCGGCAAGCGAACGCCATGAGCGGCTTTGCCTGGCGCTCGGCATATCCGGCTGGACCCGGCTCAGCCTGATCGACTGGCCATCGCTCAGGCGGCCGCTCGCGACCGGCTTCGCCTTCGCCATGGCGCTGTCGCTCGGGGATCTCGGCGTGATAGCGCTCTTCGGCAGCGATTCCGTGCAGACGTTGCCCTATCTTCTGCTCGCGCGGATGGGCAGCTACCGGACCGCGGACGCCGCGGGACTTGCCTTGCTGCTCGGCTTCGTTTGCCTGATGCTGGTCGTTGTCGCCGATTGGCTGGGGCGGGAAGCAAAAGCATGACATCGACAGACAACGGCATCGCGGCAGGAAAGGCGCTGACCGTCGCACTCGAAGACGTGTCGTTCAGCTATGGCGAATCTTCCTTCCGCTTCAATGCCGAGTTCGCGGCCGGCAGGATCACCGCGATCATGGGGCCGAGCGGTTCCGGCAAGTCGACACTGCTCAATCTGATAGCCGGCTTCGAATCACCCGTTGCCGGCAAGGTGCTGATCGGCGGCATCGATCTTGGCAACCTGCCGCCCTCGGCGCGACCGGTGTCGATGGTGTTCCAGGAAAACAACCTGTTCGCCCATCTTACGGTCGAAGCCAATGTAGGGCTCGGCCGCTCGCCGTCGCTGAAACTCGGCGCTGCCGATCGCGCCGCCGTCGCCGGGGCGCTTGCGCGTGTCGGCCTTGCCGGCAAGGAAAAGCGGCTGCCGCGCGAGCTCTCCGGCGGCGAAAGGCAGCGCGTGGCGCTGGCGCGGGTGCTGCTGCGCGACCGGCCTGTATTGCTGCTCGACGAACCTTTCGCGTCGCTCGGCCCGGCGCTGCGCGAGGACATGCTCGACCTTCTCGCCGGCATCCATGCCGAGCGTAAAATGACGGTGCTGTTCGTCACCCATCAGCCGGAAGATGCGCGCCGCATCGGTCAGGACGTGGCATTTCTCGATGAAGGCCGGATCGCGGCGACCGGACCGGCCGAGGATTTCTTCGATCGGTCTGGACCGGATGCGTTCCGGCGCTATATCGGCGATCGAGGCGGCACCGTTGCCGGATCACAACATATTGCCCGGAAGCCGACATAATTTACGGTCAAACCGGCAACGGGTGATCCGGCGTTTGCTTGCCTTGTCCGGGGGAGTATGGCTAGGTCCGGCCATGCTGGTCCGGCGGGGCCGTGATTTGCCGAAAGATTTCGAAAGGAAGCCGATCTGTCGACCGGCGCTGAGAAAGTGTGGATGAGGCCGCTTGCACGATTTTTCGCGCTGGCAAGCGTTGCCGTGCTGGCAAGTTGCCAGATGCTCACGCCGCCGGACGTGCAGGAGAGCGGCTTTCAGCCTTCCGACAAGCCGATCACCGTCGACAATGTCGTCGCCAACGCCAAGCTCGCCGAAATGGCGAAGGCGCAGCATCCGCGCATTCTCGCCACCTATGGCGGTGAATATTCCGACCCGAAGCTCGAACGCATGGTGGCCAAGGTCGTCGGCAATCTGACGGTGGTGTCGGCCAACCCGACCCAGACCTACCGCATTACCATCCTCAACTCCCCCAACGTCAACGCCTTCGCCCTGCCGGGCGGCTATCTCTATGTGACGCGCGGGCTGCTGGCGCTGGCCAATGATTCCTCCGAGCTTGCCGCCGTCATCGCGCACGAGATGGGCCACGTTACCGCGAATCACGGGCTGCAGCGGCAGCAACTCGAAGCCGAGGAAGGTCTGGCGACCAAAGTGGTGTCCGATGTGCTCGGCGAC
Source organism: Mesorhizobium atlanticum (assembly GCF_003289965.1). Lineage (GTDB taxonomy): Bacteria > Pseudomonadota > Alphaproteobacteria > Rhizobiales > Rhizobiaceae > Mesorhizobium > Mesorhizobium atlanticum. The sequence continues at coordinate 264,084 of NZ_QMBQ01000007.1, read as the reverse complement.
AGCCCGACCGCCAAGGCCGCGCTCATCCGCGGCAAGCTGAGGCTCGCGCAGTTCTCGCGCAACCAGGAACTGCAGGCCGACGCCATCGGCATCAAGTCCATCGGCGAGGCGGGCTACGATCCCTATGCCGCCGGCCGCTTCCTGCAGTCGATGTCGGCCTATACCGATTTCCGCTCGGTCAGCGGCGCCACCGACGCCAGCCTCGACTTCCTGGCGACGCATCCCAACACGCCGCAGCGCATCGAATTGGCGCAGCGCCTTGCGCGCAATTTCGGCCCGCCCGGCGTCGGCACGCGCGACCGCGATGCATTTCTGGCTGGCATAGACGGCCTGCTCTACGGCGACACGCCGGAAGAGGGCTATGTGCGCGGCCAGACCTTCATGCACCCCAATCTCGGTGTCTCCTTCACCGTGCCGGACGGTTTCGTCATCGACAATTCGGCGGCCGCCGTCACCGCGACCGGGCCGGGCGACATCGCCATCCGTTTCGACGGCGTGGCGATCGACAAGTCGGTGTCGCTCACCGATTACATCCGCAGCGGCTGGGTGGCGGGGCTCGAAGACGCCAGCGTGCGTCAGGACACGGTCAACGGCAACGAGGCGGCGATGGCGCATGCCAGCGCGCAAGGCTGGCAGTTCGACATCGCGGTGATCCGCGCCGGCGGGCAGGTCTACCGGCTGCTGACGGCCGCGCCCTCGGCCAGCGCGTCGCTGGATCCGGTGGCGCGCTCGGTCAGCGGCTCCTTCCGCGTGCTGAGTCCGGCCGAGAAGGCGGCGCTGAAGCCCCTGCATATCCGGGTCGTCACCGTCCAGGCCGGCCAGACGATGGGCTCGCTCGCCGCGCAGATGGTCGGCGTCGATCGCAAGCTCGATCTGTTCAGGGTGCTCAACGCCATGTCGCCGGGCGCCAGCGTATCGGCCGGCGACAAGGTCAAGATCGTCACGGACAAGTAAGGCCCTGCAGGTCGCTATTGGCGGCGGCCGCTTTCAAGTGGCGGCATGGCCACCGCAGTCACTTTCCGCTCTCGGACCATTTTTGCGAGGTTGGCGACGGCAGCAGTACCTTTCGTCGCTGCTGCCGTCGCTGGCGTTAATCAGCCATCGCTGTTATCACCCCGGGATTGCGGATGATCGTGGTCGCCGCTACTACCGCGCCAGGGCACCGGTCCGATCGGGTCCTTTGGCGTGGTGATCGTCGGCGGCGGCGCTTCTGGCGGGGGAGTGCGGATGATCTTTACCTTCGTGATCACTTTCGTCACCACCTTGGGCTTACACACTGCGAGCGTTGGGGTGTTTTGCTTGGGTGAAAGCCCGAGAATGGCCATCGAATAGGCCTCTTGCCGGTCGATGCCGGCTTTGAGGAAAGCCAGAGCGCGCGCCGGGTCGGCGGGCACGCCGTTGCGGCCTTGCTTGAAGATCAGCGCCAGATCGTTCATGGCGCCGACATGCCCCATCGCTGCCGCCTTAAGCAGCAGGTCCAGCCCCTTGCCGGTATCGCGCTGGACGCCTACACCATCGAACAAGGCGCGCCCCCAGGCGGTCATGGCGTAGGGATCTCCCTTGTCCGACGCCTGCGCATAGAAGCTGTTCGCTTTCGTAATATCCGGGGCCGCCCCTATTCCGGAGGCCGCGATGTAACCAAGCTCATACACAGCGCGGACGTGGCCTTTGTCCGCGGCGTCCTGGATCGCCTGCCTTGCTTCGTCGATCCTGCCTGACGCCAGCAGCGCTCGCCCAAGTTCGTAACGGAAGCGCGCAATGTCGGGGTAGGCCTTCACGGCCGCCCCGCAGGACTCAACAGCCTCGCTGCCGATCTCACTCGGCAACTTGCCGGAGGCGATGCCCTGCAGGTCGAGCGGCTCGCCCGCGGCCTGATCGCATGGATCGACGTTCGGCGACAGCTTCACCGTCGCCTGCTTCGATACGTTGCCGACGCGGATCTGGAGGCCGACCTCGACGGGAGCCGCCGAACCGACCTGCGGCTCGTAGCGCAGATTGTCGACCTCGGCGGCCATCAGGTTCGATTGCGGCGGCAGGACGCGATCTGGCAGCGACAGCGTTCCGGTCGCCGGGTAGCTCGCAAGCTTCATACTGATCGAGGCATCCTTGGCCGGAAAATCCAGTTTCAGGGGAACGGGGCCAACGCCGACCGGGACGCCGATGTCACGATTTCCAATCGCTTCGGCGGCCGCGGCGGCCTGGATCCCGCGCTCCGCCGTCTGCTGGCTCTGCTGGGCGTCGGCCGGGGGCAGGGCCGGTGGCTCCGCCTCGCGCATCAGCACCACGTCGTCGATCAGGGAAGAGTTCTCCCACGGAACCTGCTTGCCGTTGGTGGCCTTGACCACGTCGCGGCGGACGGCGGCCATGACCGAGCGTATCTCCTGGTTCGGCGCCAGCGCGCGGCGGGAGAAGGACGACGAAAACGGGCTGAGGTCGCCAGAGCCGTCATAGGCGACGGCGCCCGGCTCGGTCGCGAAGGCAATCAGCGTGTTCTGTGAACCGCTGACCTGCGCGAGGCCGGTGCCGCCTGCGACGATCAACTGATCGCGCAGCCAATAGTCCTTGCGCGGAAAAGGATTGTTGCGACAGGCATCGAGGATGATCATCTGGATCTTCGATTTCGAGCGCAGCTGCTGCAGTATGTCATCGACCTTGATGGCTTGAACTTCCATGTCGGCCGCGTCCTTCAGCGACGCGTCCACCGGAATCAGGAAATTCTCGCCGCCGATCTGGAAGCCGTGGCCGGAATAATAGACGACCGCCAGATCGGCGCCGTCTGCCGCCGCCAGATAGTTGCGGAACTGCTCTTCGAACTGAAGCCTGGTCAAGTCCTTCGCAGCGAACACCTCGAAGCCGGCCAGCCGGAATGTCTTCGACACGTCCTCGGCGTCCTTGTCCGGATTCTTGAGCGCAGGGATCTCGCGGTATTCGGAATTGCCGATGACAAGGGCAACCCTTCGATCGGCCTGCGCTTCGAATGTCGTAAAACCCGCGAGGATCAAGGCTGCAAGGAATACGCAACAACGCAGCATGGCAAATCCCCCATCCGTTACGGTCTGGAGGCTTCAAGAAGGCCAATTGCGATGCAATGGTCTGTTAAAGACCTCACAATCCAGCGGTATGGATGAAGGAAAATCGCCCCGTTGGCTATATTTTCTTATTTACTAAATTACCCGTCGCCGGACTCGAGTGGCAGTTTGCCGTCAGGCGGCTTCTGCCAAAAATTCCGGGTTCTGCTTCACCAGGGCCAGCTTCAGCTTTTCCATAGCGCGGGCCTCGATCTGGCGGACGCGCTCCTTGGAGATGCCGAGCTGCTCGCCCAGCGATTCCAGCGTAGCGCCGTCATCGCTCAGCCTGCGCTCCTCGATGATGCGCAGCTCGCGGGCGTTGAGCGCGCCAAGCGCGCTCTTCAGCCAGACGGCGCGGCGCTGGACATCGATCCGTTCGCCGACGATCTCGTCCGGCAGCGGGTCTTCGGAGACCAGGAAGTCCATCCGCTCGGCGGCGCCGTTCTCGTCGGCCAAAGGCGCGTTGAGCGAACTGTCGGGTGAGGACAGGCGTGAGTCCATCATCGCCACGTCGGCTTCGGGAACGCCGAGCGCCGCCGAGACCTCACGGTAGAGCGAGGCATTGGAGAGCGGCTCGGCGCCGTTGGCCAGCCGTGCGCGCAAGCGCCTCAGATTGAAGAACAGCGCCTTCTGCGCCGAGCTGGTGCCGCCGCGCACGATCGACCAGTTGCGCAGGATGTAATCCTGCATCGAGGCGCGGATCCACCAGGTGGCATAGGTCGAGAAGCGCACTTCGCGCGCGGGCTCGAAACGAGCCGCCGCCTCGAGGAGGCCGACATGGCCTTCCTGGATCAGGTCGCCGAGCGGCAGGCCGTAGTGGCGGAATTTCGAGGCCATGGAGATGACCAGGCGCATATGGGCGACGGTAATCCGATGCAGGGCGTGCTGGTCGTTCTCTTCCTTCCAGCGCAGCGCAAGCACGTGCTCCTCGTCGCGCTCGAGATAGGGAGCCTTCATTGCCGCCCGGACCAGGGTCCGTCCTGCCGCGTCCTCGATCATGTCGGCTCCTGTTGGCGGTGATTGCGCTTACGACGGTTGAAAAGACGCCGCCGCGCCCTACAACAGCCATGCAACGTGTCAGGCGCATGGAAGGTTCCGCCGCCCGAGGGGGCAAACGTTGCCGGCGGGAACATTCCGTTAGCGGGCCCCAAAATGCCGCTTGGCGGATTATCGGGCGATTTTGAGAATCAGATTTCTGAGGAGACAGATTTTTGAAATCTGGTTCCTTATTTTGCGACCTTCTATCTGTCAGTTTCCGGCTCTCACAATCGGACCGGGCCACCGGTCAAAACGGGATCACAGAAAAATGAAATGGCTTAAATCGCTCCTCATCGCCGGAACGCTGCAGGTTCTGGCGGTCGCCGCCGGCCATGCCGGCGCCAATCTCGACCAGATCAAGCAGGCCGGCGTGCTCAAGGTCGGCACTGAAGGCACCTATGCGCCCTTCACCTATCATGACGAATCCAACGCGCTGGTCGGCTTCGATGTCGAGATCGCCAAGGCGATCGGCGAGAAGCTCGGCGTCAAGGTCGAGTTCCTGGAAGGCAAGTGGGACGGTCTGATCGCAGGCCTCGACGCCAACCGCTACGACGCCGTCATCAACGAGGTCGGCATCACCGACGCCCGCAAGGCCAAGTATGATTTCTCCGATCCCTATATCGCCTCGAAGGCGGTGCTGATCGTGCGCGGCGACGACACCGACATCAAGACCTTCGCCGACCTCAAGGGCAAGAAGGCCGCGCAGTCGCTGACCTCGAATTTCGCCAAGCTCGCCGAGAAGAACGGCGCCGAACTGGTCGGCACCGACGGCTTCGATCAGTCGATCCAGCTTCTGCTCACCGGCCGCGCGGACGCCACCATCAACGACAGCCTGTCCTTCCTGGACTTCAAGAAGCACAAGCCGGACGCCAATGTGAAGATCGCCGCGCAGGAAGAGAATGCCGACTATTCCGGCGTCATCGTGCGCAAGGGCGATCCGGAACTGGTCGCGGCCATCAACAAGGCGCTGGCCGACATCAAGGCCGACGGCACCTACAAGAAGATCGCCGACAAGTATTTCGGCCAAGACGTTTCGAAGTAAACCGAACAGTCTTTTGCCTGAATGCCGGCGGGTCGTCGAAGACGGCCCGCCATTTTTTGCACGACATTCATCGGGGCCGTCTTTGACGGCTCGCCGGTTTTTGCATGATAGTCAGTCCATACGGGGGAACGCGCCGCCGTATCTGGAAGGGAGAAGCGCCCCGTGCCGCATTGGCTGCAATTGATGCTGGAGTCGCTGCCGACACTGTTGTGGGCGGCACTCATCTTCACCGTGCCGCTCACTCTTCTGTCCTTCGCGCTGGGGCTCGTCGCCGGACTGGCGACGGCGCTGATCAGGCTGTTCGGCCCGAAACCGCTGGTCGCGCTGGTGCGCTTCTATGTCTGGATCTTCCGCGGCACGCCGCTGCTGGTCCAGCTGTTCCTGATCTTCTACGGCCTGCCGTCTGTCGGCATCCTGCTCGATGCCTTCCCCGCGGCGCTGATCGGCTTCACGCTCAACATCGGCGCCTACACGTCGGAGATCATCCGCGCCGTCATCGGCTCGGTGCCGAAGGGCCAGTGGGAGGCGTCCTACTCGATCGGCATGACCTGGGCCCAGGCGATGCGGCGCACGATCCTTCCACAAGCGGGGCGCGTCGCGGTGCCGCCGCTCTCCAACACCTTCATCTCGCTGGTCAAGGACACCTCGCTCGCGGCAGCCATCACCGTGCCGGAGATGTTCCAGGCCGCGCAGCGCATCGTCGCCACCACCTACGAGCCGCTGATCCTCTATGTCGAGGCGGCCGCACTCTATCTCGTGCTGAGTTCGGTGCTGTCGGCGCTGCAGGCGCGGCTGGAGGTGCGGCTCAACCGTTATGGCGGCTTCCTGGAGGCGAACGCATGATCGGCCTCACCAATATCGAGAAGCGTTTTGGCGACAATCTTGTCCTGAAGGGCGTCACCGTCAGCATCGACGAAGGCAGCGTCACGGCGCTGGTCGGCCCTTCCGGCGGGGGCAAGAGCACGCTGCTGCGTTGCATCAACCTGCTGGAGATCCCGACTTCCGGTTCCTTGCGCATCGGCGACGAGACGCTTGCGTTCCATCCGGGCGGCAAGGTGCCTGCAAAAGATATCCAGCGCATCCGCCTGCAGACCGGCATGGTGTTCCAGAACTTCCAGCTCTTCCCGCATCGCACGGCAATCGAGAATGTCATGGAAGGGCTGGTGACGGTGCTGAAATGGCCCGAGCCGAGGGCGCGCGAGCGAGCGATGGCGCTGCTCGAGAAGGTCGGGATGGCGCACAAGGCCGATGCCTGGCCGGCGACGCTGTCGGGCGGCCAGCAGCAGCGCGTGGCCATCGCCCGCGCGCTGGCGCCGTCGCCGCGCGTCCTGCTCTGCGACGAGCCGACCTCGGCGCTCGATCCGGAACTGGCGCAGGAAGTGGTCGACGTGCTCGGGCAGCTTGCGCGCGAGGGCACGACCATGGTGATGGCCACGCATGATCTCAGGCTCGCCTCCAAGATCGCGCAGGAGGTCGTCTTCCTCGATGCCGGCGCGATCGTCGAGAAGGGGCCGGCCTCGGTCGTGTTCGACAATCCGGAGCGCGAGCGGACGAAACGCTTCATTGCCTCGCTGCGCCAGGAAGAGGCGCAGAAGGAAGGTGGCGGCGCGTAACCTTCGGCAGGCTCTTCAGAAACAAAAAACCCGGCGCGAGGCCGGGTTCTTCGTAACTTAAAGGCGAAAAAGCTCAGGCAGCTTCTTCCTGTTCGGATTCTTCGTTGTCGGCCTTGGCGCCGCGCTTCGGGCCCTTGTTGAGGTTGACCTCGATGAGGCGCACCGCCTCGGTCTCCGACATGCGGTTCACCGCGGCGATCTCGCGGGCCATGCGGTCGAGCGCGGCTTCATAGAGCTGACGCTCGGAATAGGACTGCTCCGGCTGGTTGTCGGCGCGGTAGAGGTCGCGCACGACTTCCGAGATCGAGATCAGGTCGCCGGAATTGATCTTGGCATCATATTCCTGGGCGCGGCGCGACCACATGGTGCGCTTGATGCGGGCGCGGCCCTGCACGACCTTCAGCGCGCGGTCGACATAATCCTCTTCCGACAGCTTGCGCATGCCGATCGAGGTCGCCTTGGCGACCGGCACCTTCAGCCGCATCTTGTCCTTCTGGAAATCGATGACGAACAGTTCCAGCTTGTGACCCGCAACTTCCTGCTCGTCGATCGCCACGATCTGGCCGACGCCATGCGCCGGATAGACGATGAACTCGCCGGTCTTGAACCCGTGGCGGGCCGCGGTGGACTTCTTCTGCGGGGTGATCGTTGCCATTACGCCCTGAACTCCTTAGTTGTGCCGCCGGCATCATGCCGGCGCGAACCCATGGGGCCGGCGATAGCCGACCGTTAGCCGTCGCAACAGGATGAACCCACCGGAAAAGCAGGGGACCGGCATATCGCACAAATGCGACTGCCTGCCCCAGATCGCTCTGGTCCGGACTTAAAAGCTCACCTTTCAGTGATTTGGGGCGTTAGCGCCATAAATCGACGTCGTGTCACCGGCATGTTTCGCTCATGTAACACAAAAAGTCGGAAGAATCAAGGTTTTGCTGCGTTCGCTAACGCCAAGCAAAGCCCCTGCCTGTCAAGACAGTATTTGTATCGGCCCCGTTACGCGGCGTCATGCCAGCGCTATCGGCCTCTTTATCAATCACCCTCGCCGGGCTCGGCCGAGAAATATTTCTCGAACTTCCCGGTCTCGCCGTCGAAGGTCTTGGCGTCGGCCGGCGGTTCTTTCTTGGCCGTGATGTTCGGCCATTTCTCGGCGTATTCGGCGTTGATCTGCAACCATTTGTCGAGACCGCCCTCGGTGTCCGGCTTGATCGCGTCCGCCGGGCATTCGGGCTCGCACACGCCGCAGTCGATGCACTCGTCGGGATGGATGACGAGCATGTTCTCGCCCTCGTAGAAACAGTCGACCGGACAGACCTCGATGCAGTCCATGTATTTGCATTTGATGCAATTGTCGGTCACGACATAGGTCATTGCAGGCTCCGGAACGTCCCATTTTGTTGGGCTTTTTGGCTGAGGTAACGCCTTTGCCCGCCGCATGCAAGGGCAGGGGTTGCCGGCGGAGCCGGAGGGCCGGAAAGGAATTCCGGCCGGAAGAGCGGATCGAGGTCACCGAGCCTGATCGCCGCGCAGGTTTCGCGGAATTGCTCCGGCTACGCCCCGGGTCGGTTGTGTCTCAATCGTCGCCGAGCAGGCGGTCGGTCTGGCGGCGCTCGCGTTTGGTCGGGCGGCCGCTGCCGGCCTCGCGCAGTGCCGGAATGGCGTCCGCAACGGCCTCGCCTTTGGGCGTCGGTGCCGGCGACATGTCCTCGTAAAGCAGGCGCGCTTCATCGGCCGGCCCGCGCTGCGTGCCGCAATCCAGCACTTTCCAGACCAGGATACGGCCCTCGAGCGTGATGGTGAGCACGTCGCCGGGCTTCACCAGATCGGAGGCCTGCGCTGCTTTGTCGCGATTGATGCGGACGCGTCCGGCGACGACGACCTTCGCCGCCAGCGAGCGCGATTTCACCGCGCGCGAGAAGAACAGCCATTTGTCGATGCGCTGGCGGCCTTCTCCAACCATCGGGACTAGCTTTGTTTGAACATGATCTTACCCGAAAACCGGTTCCCACTTTTCGGGATCATGCTCTAGTCTACTTTTTCAGCTGGTCGCGCAAGGCGGCGAGCTTGGCGAAGGGCGAATCCGGATCGAAGCGCTGCGGACGCTCTTCGCGCGGCTTGCCCTGGAAGGACGGCTTGCCGCCCGGAGCGTTGCCCTTGCCGTCCTGCCGGTTGCCCTTCCAGTCAGGCCGGCCGTCGCGGCGGCCCCCCTCGTGGCGATCCGGGCGCTCGCCTTGCGGCCTGCCTTCGCGGCGTTCACCGCCCTCGCGGCGGTCGCCCGCATCCGGTCTCGGCTTGAATTTCGAGCGGTCGAAGCGCGGCTTGCCGGCGCCGTCGCGCTGCTCGCGGCGGCCTTCATGGGCCGGCCGGTCGCCGGGCTGGCCGCCCGTGGCGCCCGCCTGGCCGTCGCGCGCCGGCTGACCACCGCGCTGACGATTGTCGCGACGGTTGTCGTGGCGCTGGCGTGGGCGCTGATGATCGAAACGCGCCTGGCGCCACAGAAGGACAGGCTTCGGTTCTTCAGCCTCGGCCGGGATTTCGCTTGCCTTACCCTCCCCCGTCGAGGGGGAGGCAAGGGCGTCGACGCCTGCGGCCGACTCGGTCGCTGCAGCAATGTCCACCACTGCGGTCTCTTCCGCAGCCGGAGCCTCTTCCGTGACCTCGACCGGAACCTCTGCCGGCTCTCCCGCAACAGGTTCCGCTGCCACTTCCGCGACGGCTTCAGCCGGAGCTTCGGCTACGGGTTCGACGGCGGCCGGCTCCGAACCCTCGGCCGATGTCTCGGCAACCGTGTCCGTCGTCGCAACTTCGGCCGCCGCTGCCTGCGCGGCACGCGCCGCTTCTTCCGCGGCGAGCTTGGCCGCGGCCGCTTCGCGGGCGGCGTCGTCCAGCGCGTCGAGCTTCGCCTTCACTTCGGCGGCGGGCTTCGCCTCGGAGCGATAGCCGAGACCCTTGAGGATCTCTTCCATATCGTCGGCGGTGGCGCCGAGTATCGACATCATCGGCGGCGTCACCATGAAGGCGTGGCCGTCATAGGCGCCGTCGGGACGCTGGCCGAGGCCGGGCTTCCAGTTGGTCGCCGGGCGGATGAGGTCGGCAAGCCGTTCGAGGATATCGACGCGCACGGCGCGACGGCCGAGATTGCGATAGCCGGCGAGCTTGTAGAAGGTCTTGTCGAAAGCCGGGTCGATGACGACCGAGGTGCGGCCGGAAGCCAGCGCATGCACCACATCGCCGAAGCCCGGATTGTCCTTGCCGTCGTTCTTCAGCGCCCATAGCAAGGTCACCAGACCGGCCGGAGCCGGCTTGATCAGCGCCGGCACGAAGACATGGTAGGCGCCGAAGCGCACGCCGAGCCGGCGCAGCGCGGCGCGGCCTTCCTGATCGAGCGACTTCATCTCCTCGGCGATGTCGCGGCGATTGATCAGGCCGAAATGCTCGACGAGCTGGAACGCGATGCCGCGCGCGATACCGGTGAGCTGGTCGGCATTCTTCAAATCGACCAGGGGCTTCAGCAGCGACTCGATCTGGAAATTGACGAAACGCTCGGCGCGCGCCGCGACCTTGTCGCGGGCAGGGCCGGTCAGCTGCTCGTCGGCAAGCAGGACAAGGCGCGGCTTCAGCGCCTCGTCGCCTCCGACCAGCGTGCCGATCGGCGCGCCGATCCAGCGCAGGACGCCGTCGGAGCCCAAGGCCAAGTCGCCATTGGCGCAGGCGGCAAAGCGTTCGGCGCGCGCGTCGAACTCGGCCGCGAGCGCCTTCTGGGCGGCGGTGCGCACCGCCTTGGCGTCCTCGCCGCCGGCGCTCTGGTCGGCGGTGAAGCGGAACCCCTGCAACTCGCCGACATGATGGCCTTCGACGAGGACGGTTCCGGTTGGGCTGATTTCGGCTTCAGGCATGGTATTTTCTCTAAGGCGCCGCATGAGGACGGAAGTCCTGCGGTCTACGAAGCGTTTCGTCAACCGCTCATGCAGCGCATCCGACAATCTGTCTTCGATTTCGCGCGTCTTTTCCTGCCAGTGTAGCTGATCGGCCAGCCATCCAGGGCGGTTGGAGACGAAAGTCCAGGTGCGGATCTGCGCGATCCGGTGCGAGAGCGTGTCGATATCGCCTTCCGTCGTGTCGGCGCGTCGCACCTGCTCGGCCATGTAATTCTCATCGACATGGCCATGGCGCGCAAGGTCCATATAGATGGAGGCGATGAGATCGGCGTGCTGGGCCGGCGCGATCTTGCGGTAGTCGGGGAGCGCGCAGGCTTCCCACAGCAGCGCGACACGCTCCTTGCCGGTGGCCAAAGCGCGGATGTCGCCGTCCTTCGACAGATGCTCCAGCGCCTGCGCGTCGACAGCCGGCAGCGCGCGGGTCAGCCCCTCGACCGGCGCGTTCGTCTCGGTCGAGCGCTTGAGCGCGTCGAGGCTGGAAAAATCGAAATCGGCAGTGCGCCATTGCAGCACCTTCACCGGGTCGAAGTCGTGCGCCTCGATCTTGGCGACCAGGTCCTCGTCGAACGGGTCGACCTGGCCGGTGACGCCGAACGTGCCGTCGCGCAGGTGCCGGCCGGCACGTCCGGCGATCTGGCCGAGCTCGGCGGCGCTGAGGTTGCGGTATTGGTAACCATCGAACTTGCGGTTCTGGGCGAAGGCGACGTGCTCGAGGTCGAGGTTAAGCCCCATGCCGATGGCGTCGGTTGCGACGAGATAGTCGACATCGCCGGACTGGAAGATCTCCACCTGCGCGTTGCGGGTGCGTGGGCTAAGCGCGCCGAGCACGACGGCCGCACCCCCCTGCTGGCGGCGGATCAGCTCGGCGATGGCATAGACCTCGTCGGCCGAGAAAGCGACGATCGCCGTGCGCCGCGGCAGCCGGGTGAGCTTCTTCGAGCCGGCATAGGCAAGATGCGAAAGCCTGGGCCGCGTCACCACCGACACGCCCTTCAAGAGCTTCTGCAGGATGCCATGCATGGTGGCCGCGCCCAGCAGCAGCGTTTCCTGGCGGCCGCGCAGATGCAGGATGCGATCGGTGAAGATATGGCCACGCTCGAGGTCGCCGGCGAGCTGCACTTCGTCGATGGCGACGAAGGCGGCGTCGGTCTCGCGCGGCATCGCTTCGACGGTGCAGACCGAATATCTCGCGCCGGCAGGAACGATCTTCTCCTCGCCGGTGATCAGCGCCACCTTGTGGGCGCCGACCTTTTCGCAGACGCGCGCATAGACCTCGCGGGCGAGCAGCCGGAGCGGCAGGCCGATTATGCCGGTCTCATGTGCAACCATGCGCTCGATGGCGAGATGGGTCTTGCCGGTGTTGGTGGGGCCGAGCACGGCCGTCACGTCGCGGCCCGAAAGGATCAGCGGCTGGGAGTGTTTCGGCTGGATATTCATCGGCTCGGAAATAAGTGTTTCTGCCGCCTTGATTGTTTAAGCATGATCTTTCTCCGAAAACCGGTTTCCACTTTTCGGGATCACGCTTTTGGTCGGAAGCGCGACGGCGCCGCCGCGTGTGACAGCCGACACATAGGGATTTAGGACGCCGAGCGAAAGCGGAATGTTCTTTTGGGGCAGGCGGGAATCGGCGGACCCGGTCAAAACCGCCTGTCGTTAACGGCTGGAACGAGTCTGGAACGAATCAGCGACGAATCGCTGACTCGTTCTGATTCAGGTTTTGTTCACGGCTATATGTGGATTTTTTGACGGTGAGTCTCACCACATGCTGAATCGGCAAACTGGCCCGATTCATGCCTTGCCTCCGCCGGGATCGAGCCGCCGTTAACTTTTGCCGGTGAACGGTCACTGTCGATTCGAGGCTGTCGTCAAGGTTATGAATTTGTTGATTTTTCTTAATCGCTTTTAACGATTTGGGTAACGTTTTCGCCCTCCGCCGTTAACTTCTCGGCCAAAGCCAGAACGAATCGGCGACGAATCAGAGATGCAGGAAGTTTCCCGGTTTGTTCACCCCTAGATATGGTGTTATCCACAGCTTGCCCACCGAGGATTCACAGTTTGTCAGAGGGGTTGTGCACAGAGCGCGGCCGGGCCGTTAACTTTTGCGTCCCGAATTGAGGCAAGGTGTCGCGCCGCCCTGGCCGAGAGGGCGGCCCCGGTACCGGGCCGCCCTGGCAATACTGTCAGGCGATGACACTGTCAGGCGAAGTACTGGCCGCCATTGGCGGTGATGGTCGAGCCGGTGATGAAGCCGGCCTCGTCGGAGGCCAGGAAGACGACGCAGCGCGCGATCTCTTCCGGTTCGCCGAGGCGGCCGACCGGAATCTGAGGAATGATGCGCTCGTTGAGCACTTTCTCGTCGATCGCCTTGACCATCTCGGTCGCGATATAGCCCGGGCAGATGACGTTGACGGTGATGCCGGCGCGGGCCCCTTCCTGCGCCAACGCCTTGGAGAAGCCGATGTCGCCGGCCTTGGCGGCGGAGTAGTTGGCCTGGCCGGCCTGGCCCTTCTGGCCGTTGATCGAGGAAATGGTGATGACGCGGCCGAACTTGCGGTCGCGCATGCCGCTCCACAAAGGATGCGTCATGTTGAAGACGCCGGAGAGGTTGGTGTCGATCACTTCCTTCCACTGCGCGGGCGTCATCTTGTGGAACATGGCGTCGCGGGTGATGCCGGCATTGTTGACCAGCACGCCGATCGGGCCGAGATCGGCTTCGATCTGCTTGATGCCGGCGGCGCAGGCATCGTAGTCCGCGACGGACCATTTGTAGACCGGGATGCCGGTCTCGGCCTTGAATTTCCGGGCCGCCTCGTCATTGCCGGCATAGTTGGCCGCGACCGAATAGCCGGCGTTCTTCAAGGCGACCGATATCGCAGCACCAATGCCGCGCGATCCGCCGGTGACGATTGCTACTTTGCTCATGTGGTCCTCCCTTTGAAATCGTCTGAGCGAATAGGGAGTGGCGAATAGCGAGTAGGGATTTGATGTCCCGCCGCGCGCGTCGCTTTTTCTCCCCTATTCGCTACTCCCTATCTGCTGTTCGCTCACAGCGCTTCCACGCACATGGCGACGCCCATGCCGCCGCCGATGCACAGCGTGGCAAGGCCCTTCCTGGCGCCGCGGCGGCGCATCTCGTAGACCAGCGTGTTGAAGATGCGGGCGCCGGACGCGCCGATCGGATGGCCGATGGCGATGGCGCCGCCGTTGACGTTGACGATCGAGGGGTCCCAGCCCATGCCCTGGTTGACGGCGCAGGCCTGCGCGGCGAAGGCTTCGTTGGCCTCGACGAGATCGAGGTCCTTGACCGACCAGCCGGCCTTCTCCAGCGCCCGCTTCGAGGCGGGAATAGGTCCGGTGCCCATGATCGCCGGGTCGACGCCGGCGGTCGCCCATGAAGCGATGCGCACCAGCGGGGTGATGCCGCGGCGGGCGGCCTCGGCCTCGGTCATCAGCAGCGCGCCGGCGGCGCCGTCATTGATTCCGGAAGCGTTCGCGGCGGTGACCGTGCCGTCCTTGTCGAAGGCCGGCTTCAGCTTGGTCATGGCGTCGAGCGTTGCGCCGTGGCGGATATACTCGTCCTGGTCGACGACTGTGTCGCCCTTCTTGCCCTTGATGGTGAAGGCGACGATCTCGTCCTTGAACCTGCCGGCCTTCTGCGCCGCCTCGGCCTTGTTCTGCGAGGCAAGCGCGAACTCGTCCTGGGTTTCGCGGGTGATCTGGAACTGGCGGGCGACGTTCTCGGCGGTGTTGCCCATGTGGTAGCCGTTGAAGGCGTCCCACAGGCCGTCCTTGATCATGGTGTCGATCATCTTGTAGTCGCCCATCTTGACGCCGGCGCGCAGGTGCTCGGCATGCGGCGACAGCGACATCGATTCCTGGCCGCCGGCGATGATCACCTTGGCGTCGCCGGCGGCGATCTGCTGCATGCCGAGCGCGATGGCGCGCAGGCCCGAGCCGCAGACCTGGTTGAGGCCCCAGGCGGTGGTCTCCTTCGGCAGGCCGGCATTGATCGAGGCCTGGCGGGCCGGGTTCTGCCCCTGAGCGGCGGTCAGCACCTGGCCGAGGATGACCTCGTCGACTTCCGCGGCCTCGACGCTCGCGCGGGCGAGCAGTTCCTTGATGACCACGGCGCCGAGCTCATGCGCCGGCGTGGCGGCGAAACTGCCGTTGAAGGAGCCGACCGCGGTGCGGGCGGCGCTGGCGACGACGATTGAATTGGAAGCGGCCATTTTCTTCTCCAGACTTCGAGGTGTCGTACTTTAGGTTATCGTTGAAGACTTTTCTTGCCCGTTCAATGATCTGAGTCAAACCGGAAATGGGCATGGCCGCCATGCGAGGCAAGCAGAGCGCGCGCCAGTCGCGGTAACGTGACGTCGGTCGCGCGGCGGATTTTGCAAGGGCTGTGCAGCATTAATTGATGCCGCAGTGCACAAACCGCTTGGAATTGTGACGCTTTTGCGCGTATCCTCGATAGAGGGCGCAATCGTTACCGGCCGCTTACTCCTAGAGGTGCCGGTGTCCTGGGGAGGATACGGATGGCCGCAAAAGACGACCCGATCGTCATCAAGAAATATGCCAACCGCCGGCTCTACAATACCGGCACAAGCACCTATGTGACGCTCGAGGACTTGGCCGAGATGGTCAAGAAGGGCGAGGAATTCACAGTCCAGGACGCAAAGACCGGCGACGACATCACGCATCCGGTGCTGACGCAGATCATTTTCGAGCTGGAGAACAAGGACGGGCAGAACATGCTGCCGATCCCGTTCCTGCGACAGCTCATCTCCTTCTACGGCGATCAGATGCAGATGATCGTGCCGAGCTTCCTCGAACAGTCGATGATCGCCTTCTCCAAGGAGCAGGAGCGGTTTCGCGAGCAGATGAAGGGCGCCTTCGGCAAGACGCCGATCGACATGATGAAGACGCCGATGAAGGCGCTCGAGGAACAGACGCGCCGCAATGTCGAGATGTTCCAGAACGCTATGCGCATGTTCACGCCGTTTCCGCCCGCCGGCAGCAATGCCGCGGCCCCGGCCGAGCCGCCGAAGAAGGAAGAGAAGTCCGACGATCTGCAGGAATTGAAGGCGCAGATCGCGGCCATGCAGCGCAAGCTCGACACGATGTCTTAAGGTATGCCGCCGTTTGGCGGCGATCGCGAACGGTGGAGATTGGCGCAAAGGCCTATCCCTTCGTCATCCTCGGGCTTGACCCGAGGATCCATTCCGTGACGTCTGCCGGGGGCCGCAGCGGTGCAGAATTCTGTAGATGTTCGCAACGCCTTAACGTCACGGAATGGATTCTAGGGTCTGCGCGCGTCGCTTTGCTTCTTGCTCCGCCCTAGAATGACGACCTCAAACGTGTTTCGGCTAATCTGCAAGGCCGTCATCCCATGCTAATAGGCCCGTCGTAGCGGGCGCGGGGCCTGATCAGCCGGTTGCTGGTCACCTGCTCGATGGCATGCGCGGTCCAGCCGACGCTGCGGCCGAGCGCGAACAGGCGGAAGGGCGCGTCGGCGGGCAGGCGCAGGCTGCGCGTTATAGCGGCCAAAGCAAAGTCGATATTGGGATGCAGGCCGGTCGCGGCAAGGACCGCCTTGCGCAGCCGCGACAGCCCGTCGTCGATCTCGAGGCCGGAGAAGACGCTCTCGGCGCGCGGGTCGCCTTCCGGATAGAGCGGATGGCCAAAGCCCGGCAGCGGCCGGTCATGGGCCAGCCAGCGGGCGATCGCTTCGTCCGCGCCCAGCCGCTCCGCATCCTCGACCAGCGCGATCGCCGCGGCACCCGCGCCGCCGTGGCGCGGGCCGGTAAGCGTCGCCAGACCTGCGAGCAGGCAGGCGGCGATCGGCGCGCCGGTGGAGGCCGCGACGCGGGCGGCGAAGGTCGAGGCGTTGAGCTCGTGATCGGCCAAAAGCACCAGCGCCTTGCGGATGAGGTCGGCGCCGGGGGCTTCCACCGACCAGCCCTGCGCCAGCCTTGCATGCACGGGTTCGGAGCCTGGCGTCGCCCCGAGTGCGGTGGCCAGCGCGCTGGTCGCGGCGGCGCCGTCCTGCTGCAGCATGGCCGGCCTGCGGCCGAGGGAGGACCAGCCTTCGGCCGCGAGCGCCGAGAGCCTGGCGAAAGCTGTCGGCGTGCCGCTCTGCCGGGCGGCCGACGGCGTCAGCGAGGCGAACGACACCGGACGGTCGGAAGCCCACAGGAGTTCGGCGGTCTCCTCCAATGTCGCCGTCGCCGAAAGCTTCACCGCATCCTTGCCGCGATAGATCAGACGGCCATGCAGCACAGTCGAGATCGACGTGGCGATGGCCGGTTCACCCCAGGCGATGGCGCTTTCGGCGATCGCCTGCGGGCTCCGTCCGCGGTCGCGGCGCGTGGCAAGTGCTGCGATGTCGTCGGCGCGGTACTGGCTGCGGCGCGGGTCGGCGTCGTCCGGCTTCATGCCGATGCGGCCGCGGCTGACATAGGCATAGAGCGTCTGCGGCCGGATATTCAGCCGCTCCAGCGCTTGCTCCCGCGTCAGCCACTCCGTCATTTGCCGCCGCCTTACATTGATTATCTTGATCAAGATTGATGCATTGATTTCGCAGCATTAATTGCAATGCGCGAAAGGTCAAGGAGACGATCATGGCGAATGGGCTCGATGATGTTGTGGCGGCCGACACCGTGCTTTCCGATGTCGACGGTGTGGGCGGGCACCTGACCATCCGCGGCCATTCGCTGGCGGAACTGGTCGGCCGCTGGCGCTACGCGCAGGTGGTGCGCCTGCTGTTCGACGGCTTCTTCGACGATCTTCCCGGCGACGGCGAACTGGAGAAGGCGATCGGCGAGGCGCGGGTGGAGGTATTTGAGCGTGTGAAACCGATGCTTGCGCAGCTCGCGCCACTGGACATCTACAGCGGCATGCGGGCCGGCATGACCGTGCTGCCGGACGGCGACGGACTTGATGACGCGCTCAGGCTCATCGCGGCGCCGGCGGTGCTGACGCCGGCCCTGCTGCGGCTTGGCCGGGGCGAGACGCCGATCGCTCCCGACGCAAAAGCCGATCATGCCGGCGATATGCTCAGGATGTTGGCCGGTAGCGCCTCGCCGTCGCTTGCCAGGGCACTGGACAGCTATCTGGTGACGGTCTGCGACCACGGGCTCAATGCCTCGACCTTCGCGACCCGCGTGGTGGCCTCGACGCAGGCCGGGCTGACGTCGGCGATCCTGGCCGGGCTCGGCGCGCTCAAAGGCCCGCTGCACGGCGGCGCGCCGGGACCGGTGATCGAGATGCTTGACGCCATCGAGGCCAGCGGCGACGCCACCGCATGGCTCAGCAATGAGATCGCGCATGGCGAGCGCATCATGGGCTTCGGCCATCGCATCTACCGCGTGCGCGATCCGCGCGCCGACGCGCTGAAGGCGGTCGTGCGGCAGCTCGCTTCCCGCAACGAGACCGGCAGCCGGCTGGCCTTCGCCGAGACGGTGGAGCAGGCCGCGCTCGAGGTGCTCAGGATCGCCAAGCCGCAACGCTCGATCCAGACCAATGTCGAGTTCTACACCGCGCTTCTGCTCGAAGCGGTCGGCTTCCCGAAAGAGGCTTTCTCCAACGTCTTTGCCGCCGGCCGCGTCGCCGGCTGGATCGCGCATGCACGCGAGCAGCAGGCGACCGGGCGGCTGATCAGGCCGCAGTCGCGCTATGTCGGGCCGGTGCCCGATCTGGTGGCCTGAGCTGGTTCCTCGCCCACTTTTGTCTACGGCATGCACACATTTCTAAGCGGTCGGTCTTTGGCGATAGCGTTCATGGCAGCTTGGCGCACGCATTGTCCAAGGTAGCGCTGGTCGACCCCCACTCCGTCTCGGCTTCGCCGAGCCACCTCTCCCCCGTTCGACGGGGTAGAGCAGAGGCGTCAAGCCTTTGCCGTCAGCGCTTGTCCAGCAAGGCTCCCTTCCTTTCCCTCCGGAGGGGGGAAAGGTGGCGCTGCGAAGCAGCGACGGATTGGGGGAACCACATGGCAATCAAGCCGCGGCCTGATCAGTGACGCCAGTCACAGAAGATGTGTGTCCCTAGCTACTTTCGTGGGGCGAGGAAAGGAGCTTTCATGACCGAAATTTCATGTGATCACGCTTGTGTGTTCGTGTTCTTGCCTTGGTTCGCCCTTATATGCTGCACTGCAACATAGGCTGACCGTGCCGGCTCCGTCCAAATGACGTGGCGGCAGGCCGGCGCATCAAGACAAGGAACGCCATGGCGAAGAACGGCAAGGCGGAGGAAAAGAAGAAGATCAACATCGCGCTTCAGGGCGGCGGCTCGCATGGCGCCTTCTCCTGGGGCGTGCTCGACCGCCTGCTCGAGGATGGGCGGCTGGAGATCGCGGCGGTGTCCGGCACCAGCGCCGGCGCCATGAACGCGGTGGCGCTGGCCGACGGTTTTGTCCGGGGCGGCGTGGAAGGCGCGCGAAAAAAGCTCGAAGATTTCTGGCGGGCGGTGGCCTCGAAGGGCCGTTTCAGCCCGGTACAGCGCATGCCGTGGGACATCGCGTGGGGCAACTGGTCGATCGAGAACACGCCGGGCTATCTCTTCTTCGACACGATGTCGCGGGTGTTCTCGCCCTATGTCGCCAATCCGCTCGGCCTCAACCCGCTGCGCGATGTGGTCGCGAAGGAGATCGACTTCAGCAATGTGCGCGCCTGCAAGTCGATGGAGTTGTTCATCTCGGCGACCAATGTCGAGACCGGACAGCTACGCGTTTTCTCCGACGGTGAGATCGACCTCGACACGGTGATGGCGTCGGCCTGCCTTCCGCAATTGTTCCGCGCCGTCGAGATAAAGGGCGTGCCCTATTGGGATGGCGGCTATGGCGGCAATCCGGCGCTCTTTCCGTTCTTCAAGGCGGCGGCCACCGAGGATGTGCTCCTGGTGCAGATCAACCCCGTGGTGCGCGAAGGCACGCCGAAAAGCGCCAATGAGATTCAGAACCGCATCGACGAGATCACCTTCAATGCCGGGCTGCTGCGCGAATTCCGCTCGATCGCCTTCGTCAAGGAACTGATCGCGGCCGGGCGGCTGCCGCATGGCGAATATCGTGACATCCGCATGCACCGCATCGATGCCGACGAGGCGTTCAAGGACCTCTCGGCGTCGTCCAAGGTCAATGCCGAATGGGCTTTCATCGCCTATCTGCGCGACCTTGGCCGAAGTGCCGCCAGCGACTGGCTGGAAGAGAATTACGACGCCGTCGGGCAACGGGCCACGCTCGATCTCTCGGGTGAGCTCGATGACGGCTTCAAGCCGTTGCGCGGCCCAGCGCCGGGGCGCCGCGTCAAGGAATTCCTCGCCGCGCACATCAAGCCGGAGTCGGCGCGACGTCGGGCTTAGAGCGGCCTCGCTGCCTGTCAGCAAGTCCACCTTGACTGTCAGCATCTTCCCCAGCGGAACCGGCGGGCGCTGGATCATGCCCGCGGCGCGATGTAGTCTTACCTGAACGTAAAGGGGAGGTAACGATGCTGCAGATCAGGCAGAATGCCCTGGGAGTCCGGTTTGAAGCGCAATGCCGGGCCTTCGAGAAGGAGCCGTTCCCGACCCTGGAGGCGCGCAAGGACCGGCTGAACCGCCTTCTGGCGCTCACCGAAAAGCACGAGGCCGAGATCTGTGCGGCGATCGACAGCGATTTTTCCGCCCGCTCGGCCGAGGAGACGCGGCTTGCCGAATTGTTCGTCGTGCGAGCCGGCATCAGGCATGCGCTGTCGCATCTGAGCGCCTGGATGCGCGAGCGGCGCGTCGCAACCAGCCTGCCGTTCCTGCCGGGGCGCAACCGCCTCTTGCCGCAGCCGCTCGGCGTGGTCGGCATCGTCTCACCCTGGAACTATCCGTTTCAACTCGCCATCGCGCCGGCGACCGCGGCACTTGCGGCCGGCAACCGCGTCATGATCAAGCCGTCGGAGCTGACACCGAAGTTTTCGGACCTGCTTGCCAGCCTGGTCGAAAAATACTTCGCCGCCGATGAGGTCAGCGTGATGGTCGGCGACGCGGATGTCGGCAAGGCATTCGTGTCGCTGCCGTTCGACCATCTCCTTTTCACCGGCTCGACCGCCGTCGGCCGCCAGGTTGCGCTGGCCGCCGCCGCCAATCTCACGCCGGTGACGCTCGAGCTTGGCGGCAAGTCGCCGGCTATCTTCGACCCCTCCTGCGATCTCGACGCTTCGGTCGCCGGCGTCGCCTATGGCAAGCTGCTCAATGCTGGCCAGACCTGCATCGCGCCGGACTATCTGATGGTCCCACAAAGGCAGGGCGCGGCGATCGCGGCCAAGTTCTCCGCCGCAATCGCGAAGCTCTATCCGCGGCTTGCCGATAATCCCGACTACACGGCGATCGTCAGCGAGCGGCATCATCGGCGGCTGAGCGACATGGTCGCCGAAGCGCGCGAGAGCGGCGCCGATATTATCGAAGTCAACCCGGCCAACGAGACACTTGGTGTCCGCGACCGCAAGATGGCGCCCGTGCTGGTGCGCAATGCCGCCGAAAATCTGCGGCTGATGCGCGAAGAGATTTTCGGGCCGGTGCTACCGATCGTCGAATATGGCACGGTCGACGAGGCCATCGAGCATGTGAACCGGGGCGAGCGGCCGTTGGCGCTCTACTGGTTCGGCACCGACAGCACCAATCGCCAAAGGGTGATGCGCGAGACGGTGGCCGGCGGCGTCACGATCAACGATTGCATGCTGCATCTGGCGCAGGAGCGGCAGCCCTTCGGCGGCGTCGGCGAGAGCGGCACCGGCGCCTATCACGGCGAATGGGGGTTCCGCACCTTCAGCAAGGAAAAGCCGATCTTCATCCAGTCGAAGCTCAGCGCCGGCGGCCTGCTGCGTCCGCCCTATGGGAAGACGTTCGAGCGGATCTTCCGGTTGCTGAACCTCATCACTTGACAGCTTAGGCCCAGGAAGCGCGGGGCAGGGCCGCGCTCAACCAGCCAATTGCCGCCGGATGTCGAAGATTTTTTGCATCATGCTGACGGCTGCTGCCAGTGACCTCGGGGAAGCCTAGGGAAAGTCATCCGCGTGGCCGCAAAAGTGCGGCCGGCTGGCAGAAAAGCTTCGTTTTGTCGAGATATTGCCTTCCCTGGCGCAATGATCCTGCAACTTTTCCGACTATATTGCGCCGCAACTTTCAGGTAGAAGGCGCACTTCGCCGATCACGGCAAATTGAACCGGACCTTGCGCGCACCCATATCGGCCGCGCGCCCGAAGTCGGAAGCGCCGACTTCGCCAAGTCCTGTAACGGAAAAATGACGATGCCGAAAATCAGGTTTCACAAGCTTGCGGCCATAGCTGTGCTCATCGGATTTGGCGCCTGGATGGGAACGGGCGAATTTTCGTCCGTCGGCAGCGCCGCGAACAAGTCGGTCACCACCGACAAGCCTGCTGACGCCGGCAAGCCGGCGCAGCCCGACGCCGCGAAGCCGGAGGCTGCCAAGCCGGAGACAGCGCAAGCCGAGCCTAAGGCCGCGCTGCGCACCGTCGCGGTGGTGACGCCGCCGCGCAAGACCTTCGCGAGAGCGATACGGATTTCTGGTCTCACCGAGGCCGACAAGCGCGCCGTGCTGGCGACGCGCGTCGCAGGCGTCATCGAAAAGCTGCCGGTCAAGCAGGGCGACCGCGTCAAGACCGGCGATCTGGTCATGATGCTTGCGGCCGAGGAGAAGATCTCCAACGTCGAGAATGCCAGGCAGCTCCTGGCGCAGCGAAAGGCCGAGCTCGATGCCGCCGAGCGGCTGGCCAAAACCGGCAATCTGCCCAAGCTGCAGCTCGACACCGCCCGCTCCAACCTGACCCAGGCGCAATCGCAGCTCGACACCGCGCAGGCCGAACTCGACCGCAACGAGGTCAAGGCACCGTTCGACGGCGTCATCGACCGCATTCCGGTTGAGCTCGGCAGCTCGGTGATGCAGGGCGGCGAGGTGGCGACGATCCTGAAGCTCGATCCGGTGATCGCGCGCGGCGAGATCAGCGAGCGCGACCTGCGCTACGTCAAGATCGGCGACGAGGCCGATGTGCGCCTGGTCAACGACCAGAAGGTCACCGGCACGGTACGCTACATCAGCCGCGATGCCTCGGCGCAGACCCGCACCTTCCGTGTCGAAGTGGCGATCCCCAATGGCGACGGCTCCATCCCCGCCGGCATGACGGCCGAGATCACGCTCAGCGCCGAGCCGACCAATGCAGTCATGCTGCCGCGCTCGGTGGTGACGCTGGGCGATAAGGGCGATCTGGGCATCCGCGCTGTCGGCAAGGACGACAAGGTGGCGTTCTTCCCGATCGATCTCGTCGACGATACCCCGCACGGCCTGGTGCTGGGCGGCATCCCTGAAGATGCGCGCATCATCGTCGCCGGACAGGAGCTGGTGAAGGAGGGCGACGTGGTGAAGCCCGTCGAGGCTGACCAGGCGACCATCCGCAAGCTGATCGGCGAAGCCGCCGCCGGCACGCAGTAAAGCACGACGCGTTCGCTGCCGAACCAACCCGGCGGCGGCGGTCCGCAGCCTTGGAAGCATAACAGGCCGAAGTCATGGATATCGTCAGACTCGCCATCAATAACGCCCGCCTCACAATATCGGCGCTGCTGTTCCTGCTCGTCGCCGGCTGGGTCGCCTATCAGTCGACGCCGAAGGAAGCGGAGCCCGACGTTCCGATTCCGATGATGTATGTCAGCCTGATCTATCAGGGCATCTCGCCGGAGGATTCCGAGCGCCTGCTGCTCAGGCCAATGGAGAGCAAGCTCAAGAGCCTCAAGGGGCTGAAGGAGATGCGCTCGGCCGCCTTCCAGGGTGGCGGCTATGTGCTGGTTGAATTCCAGCCGCAGACCAACCTGGCGACCGCGTTGCAGGATACGCGCAGCAAGGTGCAGGACGCCAAGGCCGACCTGCCGCAGGCGGCCGAGGAGCCGACGGTCAACGAGGTCAACGTCTCGGAATTCCCGGTTCTGGTCGTCACACTTTCCGGCGATGTGCCGGAACGCGTGCTGACCGCTGCGGCGCGCGAGCTGCGCGACCGTATCGAGGAAGTGCCCGGCGTGCTCGAAGGCTCGCTGCAGGGCGCGCGCGACGACCTGGTCGAGGTCGTCATCGATCCGGTGAAGCTCTCTTCCTACGGGCTGCAGCTCGACCAGGTTATCCAGGGTGTAGGTGCCTCCAACAGCCTGGTCGCGGCCGGCAACCTCGAGGGTTCGGAGGGCAAATACGCAGTCAAGGTGCCGTCGCTGATCGTGACGCCGGAGGACGTCGCCAACCTGCCGGTTGTCGCCACGCCCAATGCCGTCGTGCAGGCCAAGGACGTCGCCACCATCCGCTCGACCTTCAAGGACGCCGAGACAGTCACGCGCCTCGACGGCAAGCCGGCGATCGCCATCGAGGTGAAGAAGCGCATCGGCGCCAACCTGATCGACACGCTGACCCATGTCAGGCAGGTGTCAGACGCCTTCATCAAGACGATGCCCGAGGGCATGCACGTCACCTACACGCAGGACAAGTCCGTCTTCGTCAACCAGCTGCTCGGCGATCTGCAGAACCATGTGATGATCGCCGTCATCCTGGTGTTCATCGTCATCCTCTATGCGCTGTCGGGACGGGCCTCGCTGCTCATCGGTCTTGCCATCCCGTCGTCCTTCCTGATCGGTATCCTGCTGCTCGCCATGATGGGCTACACGATCAACATGATCGTGCTGTTCAGCCTGATCCTTGCGGTCGGCATGCTGGTGGACGACGCCATCATCGTCACCGAATTCGCGGAACGGCGCATGAGCGAGGGCATGCCGAAGGCGGACGCCTTCGCACTGGCCGCCCAGCGCATGGCCGGCCCGGTGATCGCCGCCACGATGACCCGCATCGCCGCCTTCTCGCCGCTGCTCTTCTGGCCCGGCATCATCGGCGACTTCATGAAATACATGCCGATCACGCTGATCGTGACGCTGTCGGCCTCGATGCTCTACGCGCTGGTCTTCGCCCCAACTTTGGGTGCGATCTTCGCCAAGGCGCCCGAGCATCACGAGGACGATCATCGCGACGGCTGGTATATGGCGATCGTCAAACAAGCGGTGCGCTTCCCGGTCACCGTGATCCTGCTCACCGTCGGCCTGCTGGTCGGCGTCGGCTTTGCCTATTCGAAATATGGCGCCGGCGTCGAATTCTTCCCAAGCGTCGAGCCGGATTACGGCCTGCTCTATGTTCATGCCCGCGGCAACCTCTCGCTGGCCGAAATGGATGCGGCTACCAAGACGGCGGAAAGCCGCCTGCTCGGCTGGCCTGGCGTAAAGTCGGTCTATACGCGCGTCGGCAAGACGCAAGGCGGCGGCCAGGATGTTCCGGAAGACGTCGTCGGCGTCATCCAGTACGAGTTCGTCGACTGGCGCGAGCGCAAATCGGCCAATCAGATCCTGAGTGAGCTGCGTACCGTCATGGCCGGCATTCCCGGCGTGGATGTCGAAGTGCGCGTGCCGGAGGCTGGTCCGCCGACCGGCAAGCCGATCCAGATTAGGCTGTCGGCGGCCGACCCGGCCGGGCTCGACGACAAGGCCCGCGCAGTGGCGGCGCGGATCGCCAAGGTGCCCAATGTCATCGATATCTCGGATGGCCTGCCACCGCCCGGCGTCGACTGGGCGCTCGAGGTGGACCGTGCCAAGGCCGCGCAATATGGCATCAGCCCGACCTCCGTCGGCACCGTGGTGCAACTGGTCACCAACGGCCTAAAGCTCTCCGAGTACCGGCCGGCGGGGGCCGACAAGGCGGTCGACATCAGGCTGCGCCTGCCGGAGGACCGGCGCACGCTGTCGACGCTCGACGAGCTTCGTGTGCAGACCTCGCAGGGCTCGGTGCCGATCTCCAACTTCGTGGTGCGCAAGCCCGAGCCGACCGTCGGCGTGCTCAACCGCATCGACGGCGCGCGCACCGTGGTGGTGCAGGCCAATGTCAGTGCCGGCGCGCAGGTCGCGGCGGTGCAGGAACAGGTGACCAAGGCCGTCGCCGACATGGATCTCGGCAGCGGCATACGCTGGAAGCTCGCCGGCTCCAACGAGGACAGCGCGGAGGCCAGCGCCTTCCTCGGCAAGGCCTTTGGCGCCGCGATCTTCCTCATCTTTTTGGTGCTGCTGGCGCAGTTCAACAAGTTCACCAGTGTATGGCTCGTCTTGTCCTGCGTGGTCATGGCGACGATCGGCGTGTTCCTCGGCTTGCTTTTGACGGGCGAGGCCTTCGGCATCGTCATGTCGGGCATCGGTGTGATCGCGCTCGCCGGCGTGGTCGTGAACAACAACATCGTGCTCATCGACACCTATGACCGGCTGCGCGAGGAAGGCTGGGACAAGATGGAAGCGGTGCTGCAGACCTGCCGCGAGCGCGCCCGTCCGGTGGTGCTGACGGCGGTGTCGGCCATCCTCGGCGTGCTGCCGATCGCCTTCGGTCTCGGCCTGGAAATCTTCCATCACGAGACGACGATCAACGCGCCATCGACGCAATGGTGGATATCGCTGTCCTCGGCGATCGTCTTCGGCCTGTCCTTCGCCACGCTGCTGACGCTGGTGGTGACGCCGTCGATGCTGATGGTGTTCACCCGCGCCAAGGTGAAGCCCGGTCAGCGGCGTAACTGGTTCGGCCGCCTGTTCCGGCGCGGCAAGGGCGAGATTTCGACCGATCAACCGGCCGTGGAAACCGATCTGGACCCGGGAGCGGCGTTCCCGAAAGCCGCGGAATAGAGCGCTTGCAGATCGCCAATGCAAAAAGCCGCCCGGAACAACCGGGCGGCTTTTTGCATTGTTCCCTCGAAGTTCAACCAGACGGCGAGGGTTTTTCATGACGATCGGCACAATTCTCGTAATTATCCTGATCCTGATCCTGATCGGCGCCGTGCCGGCCTGGCCACATTCGCGCTCCTGGGGCTACGGCCCTTCCGGCATCGTCGGCGTCATCCTGGTCGTGCTGCTCATCCTACTGCTGATGGGCAGGATCTGACCCCAAACGATCGCGGCCGGGCTTGGCCCCGGCCGGTTCAATTCTGATCAGTCTTATCAGGCGGCGAGGCGGGACGGCTCCGTGGCGATGCCGATATCCTGCAACGCCTCCTTCACCGCTTCATCGAGCGGGGTGTGCGGTATTTCGCCGATGACCTCTTCCAGCCGCGTCGAAACCAGCCGGTGCGGTTCGAAGCGCAGATAGGACATTGAGACGATCTCGCGCCACATGGCGACGAACGGGCTGCCGGCGCGCAGCACCCACCAGGGCATGAAGGAGAGCTTCAGCTTGCGGCCCAGCGCCTTCTCGGCCGCCGCCTTCATGTCGAGGTCGGTGATGGCGTGGCCCGGGAAGTTGATGGCTTCGAAGAAGCCCGTTTTGTCGATGTTCTTCGCCAGGCCGACGAAGGCGACGGCGAAGTCCGGCAGATAAGCCCATTCATGGGTAAGGTCAGCCGGCCCGGGCGCGGTATAGACGCCCTTCTTCATCTTCGCGGCGACGACGAGGTCGAACCAGGAGCCGCTGCCGGTGCCGCCGAAGAAGTCGCCGGCTCTGAGGACGATGGTGCGCACCCGGCCGGCCTCAGCCTCGCCGCGGAACAGGTCTTCCATGGCGCAGCGGATGCGGCCCTTCTCGGTCGTCGGATGGAACGGCGTCGCTTCCGTAATCACCTGCGGCATTGGCGAGCCGTAATTGTAGACGGTGCCCGGGAAGAGATGCAGGGCGCCATTTTCGCGGCAGGCGGCCATGACGTTCTCGGCCATCGGCATGCACTTGCCCCAGTCGGTGTAGATCGGGTTCAGGCCGTTGAAGACGATGTCGACGCCTTGGGTGGCGCGGATCAGGGATTGGCGGTCCAGCGCGTCGCCGGCAACGGCGGTTGCGCCCTTCAGTTCGGCCGGCACCTTGCCGGTGCGGGTGACGGCGCGGACGTCGAAGCCGGCATCGATGAAGGCCTTGCCGACCACGCGGCCGAGCCGGCCATTGGCGCCGAGGATTGCGATCTTGGTCATTTGTTCTCTCCGTTGTTTGCGTTTGCCCCTGCAATCTGATGCCTTCATAGACGAATTGAAATTGACTGAGATCGGCGATCTGTTATTCAAAAATGAATGAAGGAATTCGACTGGAACCTGATCAAGAGTTTTGTCGCGGTCGCCGAGGCAGGCAGTCTGTCGGGCGCGGCGCGCAGGCTCGCGGCCAGCCAGCCGACGCTCGGCCGCCACATCGCCGAGCTGGAGGCGGCGCTCGGCGTCACCCTGTTCCGGCGCGGGCGGCGCGGCTATGAGCTGACGGAAGCCGGCAGCACGCTCTACGAGCGCGGGCGGGCGGTCAGCGAGCAGGCCAATGCCTTCTCGCTGCTGGCGTTGGGGTCGGTCGAGGCGATCGAGGGAACAGTGCGCATCGCGGCTAGCGAGGTGGTCGCCGCCTTCGTTCTGCCGGACATGATGGCGCGGCTTGGCGAGGAAGAACCGGGCATCGAGGTCGAGATCGTCGCCTCGAACCAGGTCGAGAACCTTTTGCGTCGCGACGCCGACATCGCCATCCGCATGGTCAGGCCGGCGCAGAACGAGCTGGTGGCGCGCAAGGTGACCGACATTCCCCTCTGCCTATGCGCGGCCAGCGCCTATCTCGACCGGCGCGGTCGCCCAAAAACACCCGCCGACCTTGCCGACCACGCCTTGGTCGGTTTCGACCGCAGCGACGAGATCATTCGCGGCTTCACCGCCTTCGGCATACCGGTGGCCCGCAGCCATTTCCGTTTCCGGACCGACAACCAGATCGTGCTGTGGGAGGCGGTGCGGACCGGCAACGGCATCGGCCTCGGCCAGGAGCCGCTGGCCGACCGCGATCCGGAGCTGGAAAAGCTGTTGCCCGATGTGCCCCTGCCGGTCCTGCCCGTGTGGCTCGCCATGCATCGCGACGTGCGCACCAGCATGCGCATCCGCCGTGTGGCAGATTTCCTGCAGGAGGAGTTGAAGCGCTATTCGGCCGGCGCAGGTTCGGGAGCGAACTCGGCCCGGTGAGCGAGCCCTGCCATCAACAGCACGATGACCAACAGGCCTGAGAGGGCGATAAAGATCGGCCCGAAGCTGGAATGCTCCGCGACGAAGCCGATCGCCGACGGCGCCACCAATATGCCGGAATAACCCATGGTGGTGACGACGCTCATGCCAGTGCCGGACGACATGCCTTCCTGGTTGCCGCCGGCCGAGAACAGTATCGGCACCATGTTGGCGATGCCGAAGCCGCAGAAGGCGAAGGCGGCGATGGCGAGGTAGGGCGAGGGCGACAGGCCGGCGACCAGCATGCCGGCGGCCGCGACCAGCGCCGAGCCGCGCAGCGTCGCCACGGCGCCGAAGCGGTTGCGCACGCCATCGCCCAGGAAGCGCATCAGCGCCATGACGCCGGAGAAGGCGGCATAGGCGAGGCCGGCGACCGCGAGGTCGGCGCCCAGTTCCTGATGCAGGAAGAGTGCCGCCCAATCGAGCACCGCGCCTTCGGAGACCATGGTGAGCAGCGCCATCAGCCCGACCAGATAGACGGCGGTGTGCCGCGGCAGCGTGAATTTCTGGTGCTCGACGGCCTGAGGCCGGTCCTCGGCGATGAGGTAGCGAATGGCGAAGGCGATCACGGCGAAGGCGATCACCGTCACCGCGACGGCATGGGGCAGGTAGCCATAGTTCTGGATCGAATAGCCGCCGAGCGCGCCGCCGGCGAAGCCGCCAAGACTCCAGAAGCCATGCGAGGACGACATGATCGCCCGGGAAAGCTTTCTTTCCACCACCACGGCATTCGAGTTCATGGCGACATCCATGCCGCCGATCGAGCCGCCGAAGATGAGCATGGCGATGGCCGCCAGCGGCACGTTGGGCGCAAGCGCTACTATCAGCAGGCCGAAGCTGCCGCAGATGCCGAACAGCCGCGTCACGCTACGCGAGCCATGCCTGGAGATGAGATGGCCGCACCATGTCATGGCCATGACCGCGCCGACGCCGAACAGGAGGATCAGCAGGCCGAGCGTGAATTTGGTGATGTCGAGTCGGGTCAGGAACACCGGAATCTGCGGCGCCCAGCTGCCGGTCAAGAAACCATTGGCGAGGAAAATGCCGGCGACGGCCCAGCGGCCGCGCGTCGCGGCTTGCATTGTTGTTTGCACGCTCATGGTCTGAAATCTGCCATGCAAAGGGGTTTTGCGCGGCAAATTAGATCGATTCAATTCGTAGTCAAGGACCGTGATGAGGAAGTGCTTGGACCAGGTGCGCGACCCAAAGGAGCCAGTGTCGTTCGTGGCAGGCAGCAGCTTTGGAGGTTTGGCGGAATCGCCTCTCGAAGTCGCGAAGGCGTTCGATAGCGTTAATGATCCTTCGGCCGCTTTGCCTCGAACTCGGCCTTCTTGGTTGCGGAAGCCTCGGTCTGGTTGAGCGCCTGCCATTCGGCATAGGGCATGCCGTAGATGATCTCGCGCGACTCGTCCTTCGACAGCGCCACACCCTCGGCCTCGGCGGCCTCGCGATACCAGTTGGACAGGCAGTTGCGGCAGAAGCCGGCGAGGTTCATCAGGTCGATGTTCTGGACATCGCCGCGCTCGCGCAGATGCCCCACCAGGCGACGGAAGGCGGCTGCCTCGAAGTCGCGTTTCTGGTCGTCGCTGAGTTCGGTCATTGAGGGACTCCCGGCCTTGGCGGCCTTCTCACACCGGCCCGGTGCGCGAGCCGAACATTTTCACCTCGTGTATATCGGCACGGCGGTCGATGGCGTCAACGATGGGCGCCAGCCGCTCGGCCCAGGCAAGCGCCCCGGCACGGTCGGCGATCAGGTCCTGGCGGATCTCGATCAGCGCATGGGCGTAGCCGTTGACGATGGCATGGCGGAACATGGTGTCGCCGCGCAGCGCGCCGTCATAAGGTTCGTTATCGCCGACGACGAGGGCCTTGTCCCGCGCCAGCATATCGATCAGCGGCCGCGCCACGCGGTCGTCGCGGTCCCACAACACGCCGATATGCCAGGGGCGGACGAAACCCTGCATCACCGGCGTGAAGGAATGAACCGAGAAGATGAACGGCGCCTTGCCCGAGGCATGGGCGACGGAGGCGATCATCGCGCCGACGGCGTCGTGATAGGGTCGGTAGAAGCGGTCGAGCCGCCGCTCGCGCTCCTCCGCGGCGATCGGATAGTTTCCCGGCACCACGGTGCCGTCATAGAGCTGACGGATCATGGTCGGGTCGTCCTCGCCCCGGTTTGGATCGATCAGCAGCCGCGAGAAGCCTGCCAGCACCGCCGGCGCGTCGAGCGCCGCCGCCAGCTCGCGCGTCACCGTCTCGACGCCGATGTCATAGGCGATGTGGCGGTCGAATTCGGACGCCGGCAGACCGAGGCTGCCATACTCTTCGGGCAGGTCGCGGCGGGCGTGGTCGGCCAGAAGCACGACGCCTTTCTTGCGGTCGCCCTCGACGATGTCGAACGGCGTGAAAACTGTGGATCGGGTCATCGGCTGAAAAGGGGATGGCGGCTGCGATGTGGTATCGTCATTCCACGAAGAGGACGCCGGCGCAATGCCGTTGTTTGGCCAAGGTTTCCGCAAAAAATCCCCGATGGGACAAGAAATTGCGCGGCCGGCCCTTCTAAATCGATTGGAATTGAACAAAACGGCGCGTTGACATGCGACCGGAGTTTGCTGAAAAGGGGCTTCGAGAGATGCAAATGTGGTTCGCAAGGGGATCTGCGATGGGTTTTGCCGGCCGGCTGCGCGAGCGCCTGGCCGTGCCGTTGCTGATCGTCGGCGCGGGATTTTTCGCGATAGCCGCGACCTCGCCGGCCCGGGCCGACTTCCGCGTTTGCAACGCAACGCAAAATCTGGTGGGCGTCGGCATCGGCTATCGCGCCAAGGCCGGCTGGATCACAGAGGGCTGGTGGCACATCGAAGGATCGACCTGCAAGACGCTGATCGAGGGTCCGCTGTCATCAAGGTTTTACTATCTTTATGCAGAAGATGCCGAGCGTGGCGGGCGCTGGGACGGCCCGATCAACATGTGCGTCGCCGAAAAAGAGTTCAAGATCGCCGGCGTGAATGATTGCGTCGCCCGGGGCTTTCAACGCGCCGGATTTCAGGAATATGACACGGGCGAGCAGGCCAGCTGGATGGTCCAGCTGACCGACGAGCCCGCAACGGGAGGCGCGCCAGCGACCCCCGCTCCGGGAACAAACAGTCAATGAGACGCAACCGCAAGGTCAAGATCCTCGCCACCATCGGCCCGGCTTCCTCTTCCGAGGAGATGCTGAAGAAGCTTTTCGAAGCGGGCGCCGATGTCTTCCGCATCAATATGAGCCATACCGATCACGAGCTGATGCGCACGCTGGTCGGCCGCATCCGCGCCGTCGAGGCCGCCGTCGGCCGGCCGATCGGCATCCTCGCCGACCTGCAGGGGCCGAAGCTCAGGGTGGGCAAGTTCGCCAACGGCAAGGAAGCGCTGACTGTCGGCCAGACCTTCACGCTCGACGACAATCCGGAACCCGGCACGTCGAAGCGCGTGTACCTGCCGCATCCCGAAATCCTGAGCTCGGTCGAGCCCGGTCACAGACTTTTGATCGACGACGGCAAGCTGGAGCTGAAGGCGGTGAAGGCCGACGGCAAGTCGATCACCTGCACCGTCGTCGCGGGCTCAAGCATTTCCGACAAGAAGGGCGTCAGCCTGCCCGACACCGACCTGCCGGTCGGCGCGCTGACCGACAAGGACCGCGCCGATCTCGACGCGGTGCTTGCCACCGGCGTCGATTGGGTGGCGCTGTCCTTCGTGCAGCGGCCGGAGGACCTGGCCGAGGCGCGCAAGATCGCGCGCGGCCGCGCGCTGATCATGGCCAAGATCGAGAAGCCGCAGGCCGTTGCCCGGCTCCCCGAAATCATCGAGCTGTCCGATGCGCTGATGGTCGCCCGCGGCGATCTCGGCGTCGAGATGCCGATCGAAGCCGTGCCCGGCATCCAGAAGCAGATCACGCGCGCGGCGCGGCGCGCCGGAAAGCCGGTGGTGATCGCGACACAGATGCTGGAATCCATGATCACGGCGCCCGTGCCGACCCGCGCCGAGGTCTCCGACGTGTCCATCGCCGTTTTCGAAGGCGCCGACGCGATCATGCTTTCGGCCGAATCCGCGGCCGGCGCCTATCCGGTCGAGGCAGTCGGCATGATGAACCGCATCGCCACCAAGGTCGAAACCGACCCGACCTATGCCGGCATCATCAACGCACAGCGCTCGGAACCCGAGGCCACCGGGGCGGACGCCATTTCGCTTGCCGCGCGCGAGATCGCCGAGACGCTGAAGCTGTCGGCGATCATTTCCTATACCGCGTCGGGCACGACCGGACTGCGCGCCGCGCGCGAGCGCCCGCAGGTGCCGATCGTGGCGCTATCACCGATCCTCAACACGGCGCGTCGCCTGTCGCTCTTGTGGGGCACGCATTGCGTCGTCTCGCCGGACGCCACCGACCTCGACGACATGGTCGACCGGGCCTGCCGCATCGCGCTGGAAGAAGGTTTCGGCAAGCCAGGCGACCGCGTCATCATCACCGCCGGCGTACCGCTCAGGACACCCGGATCGACCAATATGCTGCGCATTGCGTATATCGGGTCGGACACCCATTAGCGCCCAATTGCCGAGTGATTTGCCGGCCAAGTTGGCTAAGGGCTCCATCGAGATCGCTGCGTGTAAAGCTTTCAATGTCAGCGCAGCGCTGACGTGAGGTCGTTGGCGATTGCAATACAAGCTCATCAGGTCGGCGCGAGCTCGGCGTCGGGCACTTTGATGTCGGGGCATTTTCCGTCGTTATAGGCATCACCGGCGATGCGGCCTTCCACGGTCCTTGCCATTGCCTGGAGATCGACCGGCGCGCCGGCAACTTTCTCGATCGCGCCGACCACAAGATCGGGCGCGATCCAGTCCGGCTTGTGGCCGAGATTGCGGACCCAAACCAGTTCGGCGCCGGGAATGTCGCGCTCGAGCCCGACAGAGTGGATCGTCGCGTAGACCACCTTGTCGCGGTCACCCGAGATGACGACAGTCGGCGCCTTGATTTCCCGGTAAGCGGGCGAGGCGGCACGGACGTAGTCGTAGAGCTGGGCGACATCGCGGGCGTTGGCGCGGAAGGCGGATGGCCTGAGCACCAGAGGGATCGAGGCGTTCTGGAGGTAGAAGTCCGGCAGGGTGTTGGGGGAAAAGACGCAAGCCGTCGCATCGCCGATCCGCAGCATGCCGGCCGGGTAAGCGAGCGTTTCGGAAAACAGCCAGCCGATCAGCGGCGTGGCGGTGAGCCTGTAATACCAGGCGGTCGCGCCGCCCGGCCATGGGTGCGTGGCGGGCGCGAGGAAGATCAGACCCAGTGTCTTTTCAGGATGCTGGCGAGCGAAGGCCGTGGTGATCGCGCCGCCGAAGGAATGCGCGACGACAATGGCCTTTTCAATGCCGAGGCGGTCCATCAGCCCGGCGATCGTATCGGCCTGCGCGGCCAGAGTTTCGTTGTTGCCGCGCCGCGACCAGCCGAGGCCCGGGCGATCGAGGAACAGCATCTCGGCGCGGCCCTCGAGCAGCGGCTGCAGCGGCAGCATCTGGTCCTTGAGGTTGGCGCTGGCGCCATGGATGAAGACGACCGGCGGCAGGTCGGCGCCGGCGGGCGCCGGGATATGGGCATAATGGATGCGCGCGCCGTTGATCTCGGCGAACTCGCCGGCCGGCGGGCTGCGTCGCTCGATCAGCCAGACGCCGGCGCGGGTGACGCCGGCCAGGGCAAAGAGGAGCGCGATGAGGAAGAGGAGCGCGGCGCCGATGAGGTTCATGCGGTGAGATACGAGGGCAGGTCACGATCTGGTTCAGCGGTCAGGCGATCTTGACAGGTTGAGGCGGCGTTGGCAGCCGGAATCTGTCGTGCTGCCGTGGTCTGCGCGAGCTAGAGGTTTCCGCCAATCGTCAACGCATGCATCCGATAGCGGAAGCGGCCCGTCAAAACTCCCGTGCGGGTTAGTTCAGATTGATGTCGCGGCTTGCCGACCGCATGGACACCGAGAAGCCGGCCAGCACATCGAACAGCGCGATGATCATCAGCGTGAAGAAGACGGAGTGCGCCGCGCCCTTCACCAGCAGGAACTCGACGAGAAAGGCGATGAAGACCAGCGTCGACAGAAGGTGATCCAGGATCGAGGCATTGGTCGTGCGCACCGATTTCGAGATCTCGATGAAGAGAAAGATCAACCCGATCAGCACCATCAGGTCGCCGAGCGTCATCGAGAAGACGCCGCCCGACATCATGCGGAAGGAGAACATCTCGGTCATCCAGGGGTCGTCGCCGCCGCCGAACAATCCCAGCAGGCCGAGATTGTAGAGGACGAAAGGCACGATCAGCAGCGGAACGGCACCGAACATCTGGGCGACTCCAATGAGGCACCCTTTTGTAAAATCCGCGGCAAGCGTGCCGTCAAGGCTTTTCGCCGCGGCGGCGAACACGCTGTAAGACCTAATGAAATAACGATGTCAGCCGGTTGCTTAAAGCAATTCCAAGAAAAGTGTGAGCGGTTTTCCGTCCGGAATTGCGCCAGAACAAGGAGATAGAGCGGCTCGCCGTTTCCGTGAAACGGTGAATCGGTCTAAAGCGCGTCGCGATCTTTCAGGTTCGCTCCACGCGCTTTAGGTTCTTGATTTTACGCATGTCTTTATCCCGAAACCGGTTCCCACTTTCGGGAGACATGCTTTAGCCTTCGGCAGCGCGAGCGATCAATTCCGTATGCCGCCGGCGACAAAAAACAAAAAGACCGGCCAGAGGCCGGTCTTTTGGACATCACGAACCGTGGAAGCTTCTCAGCTTTCCTTCGGCTCCAGAACCTGGCGGCCGCGATACATGCCGGTCTTCAGGTCGATGTGATGCGGGCGGCGCATTTCGCCGGAATTCTTGTCCTCGACATAGGTCGGGGCCTTGAGGGCGTCGGCCGAGCGGCGCATGCCGCGCTTCGACGGAGAGGTTTTTCTTTTTGGAACGGCCATGGATATGCTCCACTACATGGTCAAAATGCCCCGGCAACCCTCGCGAAAGGGCCGCATCGAGGCCATAATCTGAGAAAGTCGGGTGCCTATACACGCCTTGCGCCGTTTTGGCCAGCGTTACCCGCGAATTTTTTTGCCGGAGCAGAAAACTGGCTCACCTGAATCCCGATACGCCTAATCAAGGCAACCGACATAGGCGCCGGACCGGCTCGCGCGGCGCTCGATCAAGCTCGCAAGACGTCTCAGTCCCGGCCCGGGCTTGGCCGGATTGCGCTCGATCGGGTTGGGCAGGCTGACGGCCAGCAGCGCCGCCTGCCTGCGCGACAACTGCCTGGCCGAGATGCCGAAATGATGCCGCGCGGCGGCCTCGATGCCGTAGATGCCCGGCCCCCATTCGGCGATGTTGAGATAGATCTCCATGATCCGCCGCTTCGACATCACCGCATCGAAATAGACGGCCAAAGGCAGCTCGACCACCTTGCGCACGCTGCCAAGCGGCCGCGACCACAGGAAAAGGTTCTTCACCGTCTGCATGGTGATGGTGGAGGCGCCGCGCGTCGCCTCGCCGGCCAGCGCGTCGTCGACCACGCCGCGCAATTCGCCCAGATCGACGCCGCGATGGAAGCAGAACTGCCCGTCCTCCGACATGATCACCGAATTCGCCAGCACCGGCGCCACGTCATCGATCGATACCCAACGCCGGTCGTAGCCGGAGAAAGTCGCGAGGTCCTTCAGCATCAGCGTCGAGACAGGGTGCACGAAGGACGGCAGGTACAGGAAGGTGAGCACGACCGGGATGGCCGCCAGCACGAGCGCGACGACCAGGCAGCGCCGGCCGATGCGCCTCAGACTGGCGCGGCTCAGGCGCCGCGACCGCGCCATGTCCAGCCCTTCGCTTCCATCTTCGACGATCGGTTCCGTCAAGCCGTCCCACCCGTGCCTCGCCCTCTCCGGCATAAAGGCGCGCGCCAGCTTGCGCAATGTCTGAGTGTCGGCTACCGGTCCCGGACATGAGCAAAGACGACCAGATCGCCTTCGAATCCGCCCTTTTCATGCGCGCCGCCGCCGTCGAGACGGAGCTGCGCCGCATCCTCGACGCGCGTCCGCTCACCGGTGAGATCGCGCGGCCCGAGCGCCTGATGGCGGCCATGCGGCATGGCGTGCTCAACGGCGGCAAGCGGCTGCGCCCTTTTCTGGTCATGGAAAGTGCCGCGCTGTTTTCGGCGGACAATGACGCGACGTTGCGTGTCGCTGCGGCGCTGGAATGCGTGCACTGCTATTCGCTGATCCATGACGATCTGCCGGCGATGGACGACGACGACCTGCGCCGCGGCCAGCCGACGGTGCACAAGGCCTTCGACGAGGCGACAGCGATCCTCGCCGGCGACGCGCTGCTGACTTTAGCCTTCGACATCATCGCCGACGAGGCGACGGCCTTGCCTGCCGAGCGTAGGGTGGCGCTCGTGCTGGCGCTCTCGCGCGCGGCCGGCGCCGGCGGCATGGTGGGCGGCCAGATGCTCGATCTGGAAGCCGAGCGCAACCGGCCGGACGAGGCCGGCATCATCACGTTGCAGGCCATGAAGACCGGCGCGCTCATCCGCTTCGCATGCGAGGCCGGCGCGATCGTCGCCGGCGCGCCGCCCGCGGACCGCGAGAGGCTGGCGGAGTTCGGCTCGGCGATCGGCCTTGCCTTCCAGCTTGCCGACGACCTGCTCGACCTCACCGCCGACGCCAAGCAGATGGGCAAGGCGACGAACAAGGACGCCGCCGCCGGCAAGGCGACGCTCGCCGCACTGCACGGCCCCGACTGGGCGCGCGGCCAGTTGCACGGCCTGATCGACCAGGCGCATGCGCTGCTCGAGCCCTATGGCGAAGAGGCGGAGTTGCTCAAGGAGGCCGCGACGTTCGTGGCGACGCGCAATAGCTGAGGGGGCAAGTGATTTCCCTTTGGCGCTGCCAGCCACTCGGGAATTGCGGCGGTCCCGCAATCGGTTACGCTATGTTAGGGTAGCGACACGCGGATCCGGAATGGGCACGGCGGCGATCAGTTCGCGAGTATAGTCCTCGCGCGGTGACGACAGCACCGCGCGCCGCGAGCCGGCTTCGACGATGCGGCCGCCGCGCATGACAGCGACGTCATGGCTCATGCGCTCGACCACCGCCATGTCGTGCGAGATGAAGAGATAGGCAAGCCCCAGTGTCTCCTGCAGCTCCAGCATCAGGTCGAGCACGCGCGCCCTGACCGACACGTCGAGCGCCGCGACGCTTTCGTCGGCGACGATCAGCTTCGGTTCGAGCGCCAGCGCCCGCGCGATGCAGATGCGCTGGCGCTGGCCGCCGGAAAATTCATGCGGATAGCGAAAGGCATGATCGGCTTCGAGCCCGACACGCGCAAGAAGCGAGGCCACGCGTTCTCGCCGCTCGTCCTTTGTGCCGATGCCGTGGATGACGAGCGGTTCGGCGATGGCGGCTCCCACCGTCATGCGCGGGTCGAGCGAGGCGTAGGGATCCTGGAAGATCATCTGCGCTGCGCGGCGCACCGGCCGCATCGCGCTCGCCGAGAGGCGGTGGATGGACGTGCCGCCGATGATCACCGAGCCGGTGAACGGAACAAGGCCGAGCACGGCCTTGCCGGTGGTGGACTTGCCGGAGCCGCTTTCGCCGACGAGGCCGAGCGTGCGGCCCGGCCTTATCTCGAAGGAGACATCCTGGACCGCCGGCGCCTCCGAGGCGCGGCGGCGGAAGAGGTTGGACGAGGCGCCGTAGTCGACGACAAGGTTTTTGACCGAAAGCACGGGCGCTTCGCCGTTCGGCGTCGGCGGCCGGGGGGTGGCCGTGACGCGAGGCGGCGCGTCGGTTCCCGCGAAGGCGCCGAGGCGCGGCACGGCGGCGAGCAATTCGCGCGTATAGTCGGCTTGCGGCCGCTCGAAAATGTCGAGCACGGGGCCTGCTTCGACGATTCGTCCGTCGCGCATGACGGCCACCCGGTCGGCCATCTCGGCGACGACGCCCATGTCATGGGTGATGAGGATGATGGCGGTGCCGAATTCGCGCTTCAGCTCGCGCATCAGCTTCAGGATCTGCGCCTGCACCGTCACGTCGAGCGCCGTTGTCGGTTCGTCGGCCAGCAGCACTTTCGGCCGGCAGGACAGCGCCATGGCGATCATGACCCGCTGGCGCATGCCGCCGGAAAGCTCGTGCGGATATTGCTTCATGCGTCGCGCCGGGTCGCTGATATGCACGACATCCAGCATGTCGCGGGCGCGCTGCTCGACGCTTGAACCTTCCGCGCCCTGGTGGATGCGGATCGCCTCGGTCAGTTGCGCGCCTATCGAGTGGACCGGGTTGAGAGACGTCATCGGCTCCTGGAAGATCATGGCGATCTCGCCGCCGCGCACATCGCGCATGGCGCGCTCCGGCAGGCGCGGAAGCGACTGGCGTTCGAGCCTGATGTCGCCGCCGGCGATGCGCAGCGAGGCGCGCGGCAACAGGCGCATGATCGAAAGCGCCGTCACCGATTTGCCGGAGCCGGACTCGCCGGCAAGGCAGAGCGTCTCGCCCGGCGCCAGCGCAAAGCTGATGCCGTCGATGACGCGCCTCGCGCCCTCAGGCGTAAGCGCGTCGACCGACAAATTGTCGACGGTCAGGACGGCATCTCTTCCTCGCCCGGCCGTCATCAATTGAAGACGATCCTTGGGAAGTAGAACGAGACGACCCAGTTCGGCATGTCGACGATCTCGCTGATGCGCAAATCACCGCAGACCGAGCAGAGCATGTAGGCGTCGATCGGCTTCAGCCCATGGTCGGCGGCAAGCAGGTCGACCATGCGCATGACGCTTTCGCGGGCTGCTGTCATCAGGTCCGGTCCGACGCCGGTGGTGACCTCATAGCCGGCCCCGTCGAGGTGGCGGGTCACCGGGCCAGGCGTGGTGAAGCGCGGACTTTCCAGCCGCGCGTCCTTGACCAGCTCGATCGTCGCCTGGACGTCCATGCGGCTCTCGATGGCCGTGCCGCAGACCTCGCCGTCGCCCTGGGCGGCGTGCGTGTCACCGATCGAGAAAAGCGCGCCTTCGACCTCGACCGGCAGATAGAGCGTGGTGCCGGCGGCAAGGTCGCGGATGTCGAGATTGCCGCCGACACGGCGCGGCGGCACCACGGAATGCAGGCCGGGTTCGGCCGGTGCCAAGCCGATCGTGCCGGCGAAGGGTTTCAGCGGCACGCGCCCGCCCGGACCATAGAGCGCCGGCGCCAGCGAGGCGGCATCATATTTCCAGATGTGCAGCGCCGGCTCCTTGAACTGGTCGGCGAGCAGGCCAAAGCCCGGAATGTTGGCGGTCCAGCCGAGGCCCGACGGCTCGAAATGGCGCAGCGTGATCTTCAGCGCATCGCCCGGCCTGGCGCCCTCGACATAGACCGGTCCGGTGACCGGATTGACCTTGCCGAAATCCATGGTCGAGACATCCGCCACCGTGGAGTTTGCATCGAACTGTCCGCCGGAGGAATCGAGGCACTCGAAATGGATCGTCGAACCCGGCCTGGCCGTCAGCGCCGGCTCGAAATCGCGGTTCCAGCCGAAATGGTGGCTGGCGCGATGGATGGTGTAGTCGCACTTCACGCACATGGTTGCTTCTCGTTTGTCTTTGGCAAGCCGCCCTCCCGTTTGGCGGCATCATTGAAAGGCGGCCGGCGGCGGGCCAAACGCCCGCCGCCGGAAAATGTGACGGCCTACTTGTTCACATAGATTGCTTCGTAGTCGATGACGCGGGTCGGATCGATGTAGATCTCGTCCGGGCCGCCCATGCGCTTGGACTTGGCCACCACGCGGCGTTCGTTGAAGACCGGGATCCAGGGCGCGTCATTGGTCTGGATGTCGGTGAAGATCTGCGCCCAGGCCTTGTTGCGCTCCTCGGCCTTGGCCGGCACCGGCATGGCGTCCGCCGCCTGGGCGCGGGCGTCGATGTCCTTGTTGCAGTACCAAGACCAGTTCCAGCCGCCGGCAACCGCGCTGCCGCAGCCGAGGATCGGCCCGTAGAAGTCGGACGGATCCGGGAAGTCGGCAATCCAGCCGAGCCCGCCGGACCAGACCATGGGCGCCTGGCCCTGCGTGCCGCCGGCGGCAATCACGTTCGGATTGGCCACCGCCTTGATCTCGGCCTTGACGCCGATCGCTGCCAGATCCTGCTGGATCGCCTGCGTGATGCGCGGCTGCGGATCGGTGTTGGAGGTGTAGATCTGCGTCGAGAAGCCGTCCTTCAGCCCGGCTTCGGCAAGCAGCGCCTTGGCCTTTTCGGGATCGTAGGCATAGCCCTTGTAGTTCTGGTCATAGCCCGGCATCAGCGGCGGCAGCACCTGGCTTGCCGGCGTGGCGCGGCCGTTGATGATGCGCACGATGCGGTCCTTGTTGATGGCCATGTTGACGGCCTGCCGCACCTTGGCATTGTCGAAGGGTTTTACCTGCGTGTTCAAAGTGACGTAGCTGGTTTCCAGCTGTTGGCGGTCGACGATCATGCCCTCGAACTCGGGCGACTTCTTCATCTCCAGATATTTCGCCGGCGGGATGCCGTCGCCGGCAATGTCGACCTCGCCTTTCTGCAGGCGCAAAAGCGCCACCAGCGGCTCCTGGCCGACCTCGATCGTGAAAGAGTCGACATGCGGCCGGTCCTTGATGAAATAGTCGGGGTTTTTCACGAAGACGAGGCGCTGGCCGATCGTCCATTCCTTCAGCGTGAAGGCGCCGGAGCCGACCGGATGCTTGCCGAAGTCGCCGCCTGCTGCTTCCACCGCCTCCTTCGGCACGACGGAAGCGAAGTTGAGCGCCAGCACGTTGAGGAAGGTGGCGTCGGGCTGCGAAAGCGTGAACTTCACCGTATGGTCGTCTATCGCCGTGATGCCCTCCATCGTGTCGGCGGTGCCGGCCGTCATCTTGTCGGCGCCTACGATCGAGTGGAAGAAGCCGGCGCCCGGACCTTGCGTCTTGGGATTGACGGCGCGCTCGATCGACCATTTGACGTCCGCCGCCGTCACCGCGCGGCCGTTGGTGAACTTGACGCCGGGATGCAGCTTGAACGTATAGACCTTGCCGTCGTCGGACACGTCGTAACTGTCGGCAAGGGACGGTCCGAGTTCCGTGGTGCCCGGCTTGTAGTCGACCAGGCGCGAGAACAGGGCGTTGATCATCGACCAGTTCTGCCAGTCATAGCCGATGGCGGGGTCGAGCGTGGCGATGTCGTCCTTATAGGTGACGATGATGTCGCCGCCATTGGTCGGCGTGTCGGCGAAGGCGAGCCTGGCGGGCACCAGGGCCGAGGCGGCAAGCAGCGCCGCCAGGCTGATCTGTTTGGCGAATTTGTTCATTGAGTTCACTCCTCTGTCGGTCTTGTTGGTTATTGGCTGCGGATGCGGGGATCGACGAACGGGGCGACGAAGTCGGCGAGCAGGTTGCCGAGCACGATGGCCAGCGCCGAGACCAGGGTGACGCCCATGATGATCGGCACGTCGACCTGCTGGATGGCCTGCCAGGCGAGCTGGCCGATGCCGGGCCAGCCATAGACGGCCTCGACCACGACCACGCCGCTCATGAACTGGCCGATGTCGATGCCGACCATGGCGATGATCGGCAAAAGCGCGTTGGGCAGCGCGTGGCCAAGCACGACGCGACGGCCGCTGAGGCCCTTTGCATGCGCGGTGCGCACATAATCCTGGCGCAGCACCTCGATCATGGCCGAGCGCACCATGCGCGCGTACCAGCCGGCGCCGAGCACGCCGAGCGTGAGCGCCGGCAGCACGACATGCCGCGCCGTGCCGAAGCCGGACATCGGGAACC
The DNA here is from genome assembly GCF_003289965.1 of Mesorhizobium atlanticum. Classification (GTDB taxonomy): domain Bacteria; phylum Pseudomonadota; class Alphaproteobacteria; order Rhizobiales; family Rhizobiaceae; genus Mesorhizobium; species Mesorhizobium atlanticum. Next base: position 221,569 of record NZ_QMBQ01000007.1, on the reverse strand, counting down.
AGCCGAGCGTGGCGGCAAAGACATAGAGAAGCAGCAATGCCACGACGAATTGCGGCGACGAGACGCCGACGAAGGAGAGCATCATCACCGAGCGGTCGATGAAGCCGCCGCGCCGGACCGCCGCGATGATGCCGAAGGTCAGGCCGAGCGCCACCTCGACGACGATGCCTGCGGCCATCAGCACCAGCGTTGCCGGCAGCCGCGCCAGGATCAGCGGCAATACTTCGGTCTTCTGCGTATAGGAACGGCCGAGATCGCCATGCAGCAGATTGCCGACATAACGCAGGAACTGCATGACCAAAGGCTGGTCGAGGCCGAGCTCATGCCGGATGGCGGCTACCATCTGCGGCGTCGCGGAGCGCCCGGCGATCAGCACGGCGGGGTCCGCCGGCAGGAAATAGAGCAGAAGGAAGGTGATGGCGGCCACGCCGAGCAGGATCAGCACGGCCTGGACGAGACGGCGGGCGAGGAAGAAGGCCATCGTCACAGCCTTCCGCGCTGGGTCGGGTCGAGGATGTCGCGCAGGGCGTCGCCGATCAGGTTGAAGGACAGCGCCGTGGCGAGGATGATCGCGCCGGGGATGAACACCAGCCAGGGCGCATCCTGGAAATAGCTCTGGCTCTCGAAGATGATGTTGCCCCAGGAGGGCTGCGGCGGCTGCACGCCGATGCCGAGGAAGGACAAGGTCGCCTCGAGCAGCACGGTGGTGGCGATGCCGAGCGTGCCCCAGACGATGGCCGTCGGCATCAGATGGGGAAGGATGTGCAGAAGGATGATGCGACCGTTGCCGGCGCCCAGCGAACGCTCGGCGACGATGAAGTCGCGTTCCACCAGGCCGCGCGTTTCGGTGTAGACGATACGGGCGACCTGCACCCAGTTCACCAGGGCGATCACCATGGCGACGATCCACAGGCTGGGTTTCAGGAGCGCCGCGAGCGCGATGGCGAGCAGCAGAGCCGGAAAGGCCATCATCAGGTCGGTGAAGCGCATCAGCAAATTGCCGGCGGCGCCCCGCAGATAGCCGGCGAGCAGCCCGACGAGAAGTCCGATCGCGACGGCGACGCCGTTGGCGACGAGACCGATGATGAGCGACGTGCGGGCGCCGAACAGCACGCGGGCGAAGAGGTCGCGGCCGAGCGTGTCGGTGCCGAACAGATGGCCGCCGCCGGGCGGCAGCGGCGCGCCTTCGAGCGACAGGCCGTCGGCAAGCTGATCGTCCGGCGAGAAATGCGCGATCCATGGCGCGAAGATCGCCGCCAGCAGCACGAGCACGACCACGATCAGCCCGAAGAGGGCGGAAGGCCGTCTTATCAATTCGCGCAGAACCCGCATGCCGGCGGCCTACATCGCGCGCGGCACGGGCTCGTGCCCGGCAACGATTGCCGCGGCGACGTGCTCGACGGTAAGCCGGCGCTGCATGGCGAGGCGGCAGAGCGTGCGATAGGCGCCGGTCTCATCGCCGCCTTGCACGGCCATGATCGAGCGCATCGCGTCGTAGACGATCGGTCTCAGCCGCAGTCGCTCCTCCAGGCCGGCGATGCGCGCCTTGACGGCGGTGCGCTCATGGTGGGCGTGCGTGGCAAGCACCAGCGCTGGATAAACCGAGGAGGCGGTGACCGGCTTGGCAATGAGCGCCCCGGCGCCCTTTCCGAGCGCCCAGGCGATGCGGCCCGGCGCTTCGGAGCCGAGCAGCGCGACCACCGGGACAGGCGCGTCGTCGCCGTCCCATGGCAAGAGATCGTCCCACCCCTGGTCGGCGTCGACCAGGACGATGTCCGCCGGCGTTTCGGCGAGATCGAGCGGCTTCCACTGCACCAGGACGGTCACGCCGAGACGTTCGAGCTGACGCTTCAAGCGCTCGATGTTGTCGTCGGCGCGATGCAGGATCGCGGCGCGCCAGGAAACGAAATTCGGGGTCCGCGTCATTGCACGACCCTCAGATGCGGGACGGGCTGGCTGGCCAGCGTGCCGACAAGATAGGGATCGGCGACGATGGCGCCATGCGAGGCAATGACGTCGAAACCGGACTGCTCGTTAATGCGGCCAAGATTGAAAGGCAGGGCCGCATGATTGGTGCGTGGATCGATGGCGAGCGGTCCGAGCACGGTCTGCCGCGGTCGGGCATGCAGGAAAGCGCGCACGCTGGCGGGGTCGTCTCCATGGGTCCCGGTGATCGCCTCGGCACAGAGCATGACGGCGGCATAGGCGCCGGCAAAAAAGCTGGAGACGCGCCGCTCGGCGCCGAAACGGGCGGCGACGCGTTGCTTGAAAATCCGGTTTTCGCGCGATTCCAGGCTTTCGAAATAAGAGGCTGTCGAAAGCTGGCCGACGGCTGTGCCCGGCTCGATCTCGCCGAGTTCGCATTCCGTCAGATCGCAGCTCAGCACCGGGCAGCGTTCCGGCGCGAAGGCGGGATCGCGGTCGGCCAGCCGGCGCACGGCGGCCAGGAAGGCGTAGCTCGAAGGGCCGATCATGTTGTTCAAGATGAAGTCGGGCCGATGCCGCTCCAGATCGGCGATCAGCAGGCCGACATCGGTCTCCTCGATCGGCAGATAGCGCTCGCCGAGCACCTCGCCGCCGGCGCGCGTGAGAAGCTCACGCGCCAGCCGGTTCATCTCCCAGCCCCAGACATAATTGGCGCCGGCGAGATAGACGCGCTTGCCGTAGCGGGGCAGCATGTAGTCGAACAGCGGTATCAGATGCTGGTTTGGGCAGGCGCCGGTGTAGATGACGTTCTCGTTGGCCTCGAAGCCCTCGTAGGGGCAGATATACCAGAGCAGCCCGTCATATTTCTCCACCAGCGGGATGACATCCTTGCGCGACAGGGAGGTGATGGTGCCGATCACGTTGCGGCAGTGATCGTAGCGCAGCATGGTGCGGATCAGGTCGAGGTAGCGCTCCGGCTGGCCCGCGGGATCGCCGAAGACCGGCTCGATGCGCACGGCGCTGTCGGCCTTGTCCAGTTCCTCGATGGCGAACTCGGCGCCGGCGCGGCAGTCGCGGCCGATCGCCCCGTAGGGACCGGTGGTCGAATAGAGGATGCCGACCCTGAACGTCTTCACCCGGACCTCAAAAAAACAAAGGCCCCACACGCACCCCATGCTTTCATGAGACGCGGCGAGGCCATGCTGCCCTTGCCCGGCCATGCCGGACGCTATGTGTTACGCGGGAAATTGTGCGCTTGCGAAATAGAACACGAGCGGACGCACGCTTGTCAACGGGCACGTGCGCGAATGGGTATAATGACCTTGAGGTTTGCCCATCGACCGGCTTCGCTCAAATCCCCTACGGTTTGCAGCGGTGATGCCGCCGATGCTTAGAGTCTTGCCTCGGCGAATATGCGGGACACCCATTCCAGGAAGACGCGCAGCCGCGGAGCAAGCTGGCGGTTCTGCGGATAGAGCGCGAACAACGGCGTCGGCGTCGGCGGGAAATCCTTGAGGACCTCGACCAGCGTCCCGTCGGCCAGGTCTTTTTCGAGCCGGTAGCGTGGTGCCTGCAGAAGCCCGAAGCCCAGGCGCGCGAGCTCTGCCGCGGTGTCCGAATTGTTGACGCGCACACGGCCCGGCAGCATTTCCAGATGCACCTTCGCTCCGACCGTGAACTCGAGCGGCAGGATGTCGCCGGTCCGGGAGGAAACGAAGCAGACGGCCTGATGACCCTCCAGCGCCTCGGGCGATGCCGGCGTTCCGTGGCGCTTCAGATAGCTTGGGCTGGCGCAGGTGATCTCGCCGATCATCGCCAGCCGCCGCATGATCATGCCGCTGTCCTGCGGTTCACCGGCGCGGATGACGCAATCGACGCCTTCGCGCACCAGGTCGACCAGCCTGTCGCCCTGGCCGATATGCAGATCGATGCCGGGATAGCGTTCGAGGAAGGCCGGCAATTGCGGCAGCAGGAAGCGCTGCGTGAGCAGCGGATGCGCATCGATGCGCAACAGGCCGCGCGGCTCGGCGCTGCGGAACCCGGCCTCGGCATCCTCCACCTCGCCCAGGATCGACAGGCAGCGCTCGTAATAAGCCTGCCCGTCGAGCGTCGTGGCGACATGGCGCGTGGTGCGGTCCAGCAGCCTTGTCCCAAGATGCTCCTCCAGTTGCTGGATCGCCTCGGTCGCGGTTGAGCGCGGCAGGCCAAGATCGGCCGCGGCCGCGGTAAAATTGCGCCGCTCCACCACGCGCACGAACAGCCGCATCCTGTCCAATCGATCCATGGCAGATTGTTCGCTCCGTCCGAATACTGCTGTCAATAGCCGGCCGATTATCCGGAAGGGCGGAGGATCTATATCCGCTCCACAACAAATGAACGGAGATCGATCATGCACAAGACAAGAACCGCGATCGTGACAGGCGCATCGAGAGGCATCGGCGCCGCGATCGCCAAACGGCTCGCCCGGGACGGCATCGCCGTCATCGTCAACTATGCGCGCGGCAAGGACGCAGCCGGCGAGGTCGTCTCGGCCATCGAGGCCGCCGGCGGCACCGCTCTCGCGGTCCAGGCCGACATCGGCGAACCGAGCGGCATGGCCGCCTTGTTCGACGCGGCCGAAAAGGCCTTTGGCAAGGCCGACATCCTCGTCAACAATGCCGGCATGATGCGGCTGTCGCCGATCGCGGACACCGACGACGCCGCATTCGAACGCCAGCTCGCAGTCAATCTCGGCGGCACGTTCCGCGGCATGCGCGAAGCTGCAAGGCGCTTGAACGATGGCGGCCGCATCATCAATTTTTCTTCAAGTGTCGTGGGTTTCTACCAGCCGGCCTACGGCATCTATGCCGTGACCAAGGCCGGCGTCGAAGCCATGACGCATATCCTTGCCAAGGAGCTCGGCCCGCGCCGCATCACCGTCAACGCCGTCGCGCCCGGCCCGATCGACACCGAACTCTTCACCGACGGCAAGAGCGCCGCGCAGATCGAGGCGATCACAAGGCTCATCCCGCTCGGCCGCCTCGGCCAGCCCGACGATGTCGCCGGGCTCGTCGCCTTCCTTGCCGGCACGGACAGCCAATGGGTCAACGGCCAGATCATCCGCGCCAATGGCGGCGCGATCTAGGGATAGAGGCTACCATGCAGCAGACAATTCTCATCACCGGCGCATCGAGCGGCTTTGGTGCCATGACCGCGAAGGCGCTCGCCAGAGCCGGCCACCGGGTCTATGCCTCCATGCGCGATCCGCAGGCGCGCGGCGGCGCCGCCGCGGCCGAGGTCGAAAGACTGGCCCGCGAGGAGAAGCTGGCGATCCGCGCCATCGCGCTCGACGTGCTGTCGGAACCGTCGATCGAGGCGGCCGTGGAAACCATCCTGGCGGAAGCCGGCAGCATCGACGTCGTCATCCACAATGCCGGCCATATGGTGTTCGGGCCTGCCGAAGCCTTCACGCCGGAGCAATTGGCTGCGCTCTACGACGTCAATGTGCTGGGCACCCAGCGCGTCAACCGGGCAGTCCTTCCCGGCATGCGCTCGCTTGGCCGGGCCTTGATGATATGGGTCGGATCGAGCGGCACGCCGCCTTTCCTCGCGCCGTATTTTGCCGCCAAGGCAGGCATGGACGCGCTGGCGCAGAGCTACGCGCTGGAGCTTGCCCGGTTCGGCATCGAGACGAGCATCGTCGTGCCGGGCGCCTTTACCAAGGGCACCGAGCATTTCGCCCATTCCGGCAAGCCGGCCGACACCGGGCGAGCCGCCGCTTATTGGTCCGGCCCCTATGCCGGCGTCGACGACCAGGCGTTGAAGGGCCTTGCCGGCCTGGAGCCTGCCGATGCCGATCCCTCGGAAGTCGCCGAGGCCATCGTCGATCTGGTGGCGATGCCGCATGGCCGCCGGCCGTTCCGCGTCCATATCGATCCGTCCGATGACGGTGCGGCCATCGTCAACGGCGTCGCTGACCGCGTCCGCGCCCAGCTCCTTGAGCGCATCGGCCTTGCCGACCTTCTTCATCCAAAGCCCTGAAACCCAACCCGAAAGGAACCTGGAAATGCCCTTTGCCAACTTCAAGATGCCGCAAGCCGCCCTCACGAAGGCGCAGAAAGAGGACCTGGTCCACAAGACCACGCAGATGTTCGTCGATTATTTCGGCGAAGGTGTGCGTCCCAACACGATGGTGCTGATCGAGGAGGTTCCCGACGGCGGCTACGGCCGCGCCGACGAGATCTTCGTCATTCCCGACGCCTACCGGGCCAAGGAATAGGTCTGAATTGACCAAAAGCGGGCCGCTTGCGGAGCGGCCCGCCCGACTTGTCCGTCAGCGCAAGGGGATCTCGCCCACCAACGAAATCTTAATGTAAATCAAGCGTAATCCCGACCATTAAAATTGTGCGTATGTGTTGGGGTGGCGCATGCCGGAATATTCTTCCTTCCTCCGGTCGATCCGGATCCGCTACATTTCGGGACTGCTTGTCTTCGCGCTGGCTTCGGCCGCGGTCATGTTCGCCCTCAACCGTGTGAATTCGTACCGCCACGAGGTCGATGCGCTGAGCGGCAATTTCGTCATCTTCGCCCGCGACCTGCGCAACGCCACCAATTTCGCCGAGACGACCGGCACCGCCTGGCGCAGCGAGACGCGCGATGCGCTGACCGCCGCCGCACGTGGGCATTCCGAGCGGCTGACGGGCGAGATCGAGGTCCTGAACGCCCAGCTTGCCGCGATCAGGCCGCGCCTGTCCAGGAACACCACCAACGCGCTGGATACCGCTTCGGTGAACAACGACCTGTTCTGGTCGGCACGTGACATGGTGCGCAACTTCAATTTGATGTCGACCGCCCAGAAGGTCGATGAATGGAGCTACCGCGAAATCCGCAATCAGAACGACCTGTTCGCCCAGCCGATGCTGGTCAAGGTGCGCACCGCGCTCGACGAGGAGCGTCGCCTCGCCGACGCTTCCAACGACCGGCTGCTGCTGTGGGCGAGCGGGTTGCTGTTTGCCGTGCTCGGCATCGCCGCGGTTCTGATCTTCCGGCCGATGGAGAATGCGATCCGGCGAGCCTTCGCCGAGAGCGCCGCGTCGCTGTTCAAGGCCGAGGCCGCCGATCGCGCCAAGTCGGAATTCCTGGCCAATATGAGCCATGAGATCCGTACGCCGATGAACGGCGTGCTCGGCATGGCCGAGCTGCTGGCCAAGACGGAGCTTACGCCGCGCCAGAAGACCTTCACCGACGTCATCGTCAAATCCGGCAACGCGCTGCTCACCATCATCAACGACATCCTCGATTTCTCGAAGATCAATGCCGGCCAGCTGACGCTCGACCCCGCGCCCTTCCGCCTGGCCGAAGCGGTCGAGGATGTGGCGACGCTTGTGTCGGCGCGCGTCGCCGAAAAGAACCTCGAGCTCATCGTGCGCGTGGATCCGCGCCTGCCCGCCTTCGTCGTCGGCGATGCCGGGCGCTTCCGCCAGATCGTCACCAATTTGCTCGGCAACGCCGTGAAGTTCACCGAGAAGGGCCATGTGCTGGTCGATGTCGGCGGCGACGTTGTCGACGGCGTGGTCCAGCTCAAGGTCCGCGTCGAGGATACCGGCATCGGCATTCCGGCCGAAAAACTGCAAAGCGTTTTCGAGAAGTTCGCGCAGGTCGATGGTTCCTCGACCCGCCGCCACGAAGGCACAGGGCTTGGCCTTGCGATCGCGGCCCGGCTTGTCGACCTGATGGGAGGCAAGATCGGCGTCGAAAGCGAGATCGGCCGCGGCTCCGTCTTCTGGTTCGCCGTGCCGCTGCCCGCGCACAACCAGGAGGCGGCCGACAAGCTGGTGCCGGTCGACGTCACCGGCGCCAGGGTGCTGGTCATCGACGACAATCCGGTCAACCGGGAGATCCTGCTGGAGCAGCTCAGAAGCTGGAGCTTCGACTGCGCGGCCGCCGAAAGCGGCGCCGTCGGCCTTGCCTTCCTCGACCGCGCCTGCCAGCTGGGCGCCTCGGTCGATTGCATCATCCTCGACTACCAGATGCCCGGCATGAACGGCGCCGATGTCGCTAAGGCGATCGCCTCGGACAGCCGTCTTTCCTCCATCCCGGTCGTGCTGCTCACCTCGGTCGACCAGGTCGATTTCGGCAGGATGGTCATCGATTTCGGCATCGTCGCGCATCTCACCAAGCCGGCGCGTTCGGCGGTGCTGCTGGGCACGGTGATCTCCGCCATCCAGAAGGCGCGCACGCAGAGCGCCAAGGCGCATTTCGTGCGCGAGCCGGTCTCGGCGCAGGCGCCGCCGGCCTTCACCGTCATCCGCGGCCCGGCGGTGCCCGTGCCGGCAGCACTGGAATCGACCGCAGCGCCGAGCGGCCCGATCGATATCCTGATCGCCGAGGACAATGACGTGAACCAGCTGGTCTTCGGCCAGATCCTCAACGGTTTCGGGCTGAGCTACCGCATCGCCGGCAACGGCCGCACGGCGGTCGAAATGTACCGCGCGCTGCGTCCTCGCCTGGTGCTGATGGACGTCTCCATGCCGGAGATGAACGGCTATGAGGCAACCCGCGCCATCCGCGCGATCGAGGAACAGAACGGCGAGCGCACGCCGATCATCGGCGTCACCGCGCATGCGCTCAAGGGCGACCGCGAAAAATGCATCGAGGCCGGCATGGACGACTATCTGCCGAAGCCTGTCTCGCCCGATCGCCTCGGCGCCAAGATCGGCACCTGGCTCAGCGAGACGGTGACGGCGAAGACGGCGTAGTCACCGGTTGCGCATCACCACGCAGGCGCCGCCGACGCTTTGCAGCTTCTCGCAGATGCCGTTGGCCTCGCCGCGCGAGTCGGCGCCGATCCTCACCGCGTAGATGCCGCGCCGGCCGATCGGCGTGCGCACCCGGCTCACCACCGGATCATGGCTGGCGAGCAGGGCCGGGAACCGGCTTTTGACTCTCAGCCATTGGCCGATCGCCGCCGAGCGGCGGAAATTGCCCGCCACCTGCACGCCCCACGGCTTGACGTTGATCGAGGCCATGGCGACGGTCTGCGACATGATTACCGGCAGCCTGCGGCAGGCGACCGCGAAGCTCATCTTGGGGTCGAGCGGCTGGACGGTGCCGGCATAGGATTTGTCGGAAAACTTGTCGACGGGTTCGCCCATGATGTCGAAGACATAGCTTTCCGTCTCCATCGGCAGGAAGCCGCCGGAATCCAGCCAACGCGACACACGGTTCTCGCCGGCATTATAGGCCGCGGCCGCGAGGCCGAGATTGCCGTAGTCTGCCTTCATCTCGGCAAGGTACTTCGCCGAGGCGGGAAGCGCCTGCTCGATGTCGAAGGAATTGGCCAGGCCGCGCATCTTGGCGGTGCCGGGCATGAATTGCGCGATGCCTTCGGCGCCGACCGGGCTCACTGCGTTCGGATCGAAGCGGCTTTCCTTCCAGATCAGCCTGGCGAAGAAATCCCTGGGCAGGCCATTCTGCTGGGCCTGGGCTTCGATCAGTTCGCAGACACGGTTGATCAACCGTTTGGCAGCCGATTTCGACTGCGGCGGGTCGGCGGACGCGCCTGCCACCCAACTCAAGCTGCAAAGCAAGGCCAGGGCCACTGTGAGGAAACGGTGCATAGGCCTACTCGGCCGCGGCCTTGCCGTGTCCGTAGCGCTGCTCGATATAGTCGCCGACCATCTTCTCGAAATCCTGCGCGATGGACGGACCGCGCAGCGTCGCCGCCTTCTTGCCGTCGATGAAGACAGGCGCCGTCGGCGTCTCGCCGGTGCCGGGCAAGGATATGCCGATATCGGCATGCTTGGATTCGCCGGGACCGTTGACGATGCAGCCCATCACCGCGACCTTGAGGTTCTCGACGCCCGGATATTTCTCGCGCCAGACCGGCATGTTCTTGCGAATATCGGCCTGGATGCTCTGGGCGAGTTCCTGGAACACTGTGGATGTCGTGCGGCCGCAGCCGGGGCAGGCGGCGACGATCGGCACAAACTGCCGGAAGCCCATGGTCTGCAAGAGTTCCTGCGACACCTGCACTTCGCGGGTGCGGTCGCCATTCGGCTCCGGCGTCAGCGAGATGCGGATCGTGTCGCCGATGCCCTGCTGCAGCAGGATGCCCATCGCCGCGGAAGAGGCGACGATGCCCTTGGTGCCCATGCCGGCTTCGGTGAGACCCAGGTGCAGCGTATGGTCGGAGCGGGTGGCGAGCGCGGTGTAGACGGCGATCAGATCCTGCACGCCGCTGACCTTGGCCGACAGGATGATCTTGTCGCGGCCAAGCCCGATCTCTTCCGCCATCTCGGCCGACAGGATGGCCGACTGGACGATCGCCTCGCGGGTGACTTCCTGCGCGGTGAGCGGCGAGCCCTTCGCCTGGTTGTCGTCCATCAGCCGGGTCAAAAGCTCCTGGTCGAGCGAGCCCCAGTTGACGCCGATGCGCACCGGCTTGTCATGTCTGATCGCCATTTCGACGATCGCGGCAAACTGACGGTCCTTCTTCTCCTTGAAGCCGACATTGCCGGGATTGATGCGGTATTTCGCCAGCACCTCGGCGCAGGCTGGGTGATCGGCGAGGAGCTTGTGGCCGATATAATGGAAGTCGCCGACCAGCGGCACGTCGATGCCGAGCCGCAACAGCCGCTCGTGGATGCGCGGGACCGCAGCCGCGCTCTCGTCGCGGTCGACGGTGATGCGCACGATCTCCGAGCCGGCACGATGCAGCGCCGCGACCTGGGCGACGGTCTGGTCGACATCGGCGGTGTCGGTGTTGGTCATCGACTGCACGACTACAGGCGCGCCGCCGCCAACCATCACACCGCCGACCGACACGCCGACCGACATGCGCCGCGGGAAGGGAGAGGAAAAATATCCGGTCATGCCGGTCGCCTTCATCTGAAAGTTCCGGGCATGAGGTGGCCGAGCAAAGATGGCTTGTCAATGGCAAGCGCCAGGCAAGGCCCGCAAATCGACGGCCCGCGATCAGCGGCCGCAGGGCTTATGCAAAACCCTCGGGCTGCAAGATCCGCGCTAAAACGGTCGGGTGATTCGGTTAACGACAACGGTCCGGTGGCATGTCTTGCCACCGGTAGGTTGGCACCGCGGCGGGTGCGGTGATGTTGCCTAGGGTATGTTCAGTGTGCTGTGGGGCTCCCCTTCAGCTTTTCAATCTCGTCCTTGATTGCCAGCTTGCGTCGCTTGAGATTCACGATTTCGAGGTCGTCCACCGAAGGATGGTTCATCGCGTCGGTGAGCTCGCGCTCGATGTCACCGTGTTTCCGCTGCAACTCATCAAGATGGGATGCAAGAGACATGATTGGTTCTCCCTTTCATGGTTTCCTCGATTGCAGCCGTCCCAGCCGCGTCCACCGCAGGTTGAGACTGTGACGGCACGATGACACTTTGCCACCAACCGATCTCGATGTCGAATGACACGTGGTAGCATTCCCCGGCAAAGTGAAATGTGATAAGGGCTGCGCGCCGGTCCCAGACCAACAAGTCACAAACCCAACCGGTCCCGCCCAAAACAGCCCGATTGGGCGATGCATACGCAGACGGTAGATAATGTCCGAACAGGAACAGGCTGAAATACGCCTCGAATATTCCCGGCTCAAACAAGAACACGCCGATTTCGACGCCGCCATCAACGCGATGATCGCTACGGGCTGCGACCCGCTTCAGATCCAGCGCATGAAGAAGAAGAAGCTGATGCTGAAAGACCGGCTGTCAGCGCTGGAAGACCGCATCATTCCCGACATCATCGCCTGAGCGGAGGCGGCGGCCAAGGCCGCGGGCCGCCGGCCGAGAGGGGCCGCAGGCACCGACTATCCTTGCGGCTATCGGCGAATTCCGCTAAGGCGCGCCTTTGCCGCCGGGAGCGAAACCTTGACTGATCAGCGTGCCGACGTCGCCATCATCATGGGCAGCCAGTCCGACTGGGCGACGATGCGCCAGGCGGCCGAAACCCTGGATGCGCTGGGCATCCCGCACAAAAGGCTGATCGTCTCGGCGCATCGCACCCCGGACCGCCTCTATGAATTCGCCAAGGGGGCCAAGGCCGCCGGTTACAAGGTGATCATCGCCGGCGCCGGTGGCGCCGCGCACCTGCCCGGCATGACGGCGGCGATGACGCCGCTGCCCGTCTTCGGCGTCCCGGTCGAATCCAAGGCGCTGTCCGGCCAGGATTCGCTGCTCTCCATCGTGCAGATGCCGGCCGGCATCCCGGTCGGCACGCTGGCGATCGGCAAGGCGGGGGCGGCCAATGCCGCGCTTCTCGCCGCCGCCGTGCTGGCGCTGAATGACGAAAAACTCGCCGCCCGGCTCGACGCCTGGCGCGCGGCGCAGACCGCCAAGGTCGCCGCCGAGCCGACGGACGCGCCGTGAGCCTGGCGCCCGGATCGACCATCGGCATCATCGGCGGCGGCCAGCTCGGCCGCATGCTGGCGATGGCCGCCGCCCGCCTCGGCTACCGCATCGTCGTCCTGGAGCCGCAGGCCGACTGCCCGGCGGCCCAGGTCGCCAACCGGCAGATCGTCGCCGCCTATGACGATCCGGCAGCGCTCGCCGAACTCGCCGCCGCCAGTGCCGTCGTCACCTACGAATTCGAGAATGTTCCGGTCGTCGCCGCCGAGACTCTCTCGGCAAAGGTCCCGGTCTATCCGCCGGCCCGCGCGCTCGAAGTCGCGCAGGATCGGGTCACCGAGAAAAGCTTCCTCAACGGCATCGGCATCCCGACGGCCGAATTCCGCCCGGTCGACAATGACGACCAGTTGACCGAAGCCCTGAGGATGTTCAACGGCAGCGGCGTGCTGAAAACCCGCCGCATGGGCTATGACGGCAAGGGCCAGCGCGTCTTCCGCAACATGGAAACGGGCGGCTTTGCCGGAACCTGCGAGGCGATGGGCAATGTGCCGCTGATCCTGGAATCGCTCGTCGCCTTCGAGCGTGAGATTTCGGTGATCGCCGCGCGCGGTCTCGACGGAACGATCGCCGCCTTCGATCCGGCCGAAAACGTCCATCGCGAAGGCATATTGCGCAGCTCGACCTTGCCGGCCGCCATCCGCCCGCAAACGGCGGCCGCCGCCAAGGATGCGGCCGCGAAAATCCTTTCCGCGCTCGACTATGTCGGCGTCATCGGCGTCGAGTTCTTCGTCCTTGCCGATGGCTCGCTCTCGGCCAACGAGCTGGCGCCGCGGGTGCACAATTCCGGCCATTGGACGGAGGCTGCCTGCGTCGTCTCGCAGTTCGAGCAGCATATCCGCGCCGTCGCCGGCCTGCCGCTGGGCTCGGCCGCCCGGCATTCCGATTGCGTGCTGGAAAACCTGATCGGCGACGACATGCTGAAAGTGCCGGCGCTGCTCGCCGAAGCCGACCTGATGCTGCATCTCTACGGCAAGGCCGAGTCGCGCCCCGGCCGCAAGATGGGCCATTTCACGCGCCTCATCCGGCCGCGATAACGCTCTATTGCATATCCTGGTCGCCGCCCGCGTCGGAGCCGGCGCAGCTCGGATCGCTGAGCTTGCAGTTGGCGTCGGAGGAGAGCTGCTTTATGCGCTCGTTGGTGAGCTTGGTCAGGCACTGCGACACCTCCATCGGATGGATGGAGCCGCCCTCGCTGTCGGCGGTCGAATAAGCGCATTCGGCGTCACGAAAGGCGATCCAGGCGCGCTGCGCCGTCTGCAGCAGCTTGTTCGAGGCCTGATCGTTGCTGCTGACGATATTCTTATAGGCGGCGTTGAGCTTGGCATCGGCCGCCTGATAGTCGGCATCCGCGCAGATGTTCAGCATCGACTGGCTGTCGTCGCTGCGATCGCAGTCCTCGGCAAAGGCTGACGGGGCGTTTGCCAGAAGGACCAGGCAGGCGGGCAGAAAGAGGCTGCGCATGGGAAATCTCCAGTCGCTCGATCTTTGGGTCACCATCCCAGCCACCCTTGAGTCGCGCAATGCCGCACCCGTCGCGATGGCAAATATTTGATAAGCCGCGTTCCTTGTGGCATTCGGGCGCGCTCATGTGGTTGACACGGGCAAGGCTCCTCGTTTATGAGCCACGCCAAGTTCAAAGGCGCGCTTTTTCCGGGCGCGCCTTTAAAATTCGGCCCGGGACGGGCCCTGACCGAACAGGCAAGACCATGAAGATCAAGAATTCGCTCAAGGCGCTCAAGGCGCGTCACCGCGACAACCGGCTGGTTCGCCGCAAGGGACGCATCTACATCATCAACAAGACCGCTCCGCGCTACAAGGCGCGCCAGGGCTGATCCTTGCGCGCGGCTTAGTGCATCTCGCCCAAACCTGCCAAGCGGTTTGGGTGAACGACATGCACGGAGAGACCACGCCGCGCTGATGTCGGGGTGCCGGTTCGCCGGCCCTTTCACGCTAAAATCACTTTGACGATCCGCCGCCCGGGATTAGATTCCGGCGATGCGGATTCTTTTTACATTTTTCACGGTGTTTTTGCTTTCCGGCGCGTCTTTGCCCGCGGGAGCAGAAACGGTGCCGGGGGCGCTGCCTCCCGATGCCGCGCCGCCGGCTGCGACACCGCCGCCGGCCGCGCCGACCAGGCAGGGCCGCCTCGACCAGCTGTTCACGGAATTGAAGCGCGAGCGCAATGAAAAGGCGGCCGAGCGCATCGCCGGCCGCATCTGGAACGAATGGAACCAGTCGGGCAGCGCCTCGATCGACCTGATGATGCAATGGGCGCAAAAAGCGACGGAAGACCAGAAATTCGACGTCGCGCTCGATTTCCTCGACCAGGTCGTGACCTTGCAGCCCGATTACGCCGAAGGCTGGAACCGGCGCGCCACCGTGCATTTCCTGATGAAGAATTACGGAAAGTCGATGGCCGACATCGAACGCACCCTGCAGCTCGAGCCGCGCCACTTCGGCGCGCTCTCCGGTCTCGCCCAGATCATGACCGAGACCGGCCACAAGCAGTCGGCGCTGGAGGCCTGGCAAAAGGTGCTGGCGATCTATCCGATGATGCGCAGCGCCCAGGACCAGGTTTCGACGCTTTCGGAAGAACTCGCCGGCGAGGGCATCTGACGCGCTTGGGTGCGTCCCTTCATCTTAAATCGCGGCGCGCTGAACCGGATCCGCGCAACGCGCTTCAAGCCTCCGTTTTGATGAGGCGAAGTTCCTCGGCCTTGCGCTCGACGACTGCCTCATAAGCGGCCCGCAATTGCTGGCGCACGGTCGGCGTGCCCGGCGGTGTCCTCGAAGGCGCGCCCAGATGCTCATGGCGCAACTCGTCCATGAATTGCTCCCATAGTGGCGGGCCGCCCTTTTCGAGCAGCTCGGCGCGGATCGACAATTCTTCCGTGACCGGAAGCCAGACGCGTCCCCAGGCGCCGAGCTGCGCCATGATCGGGACGAGCGTGATCGCCATCTCGGTCAGGCTGTAGATCGCCTTCTGCTTGTGGCTGGGGTCGTCGGCCTTGGTCAGCAGTCCGAGCGCCATCAGCCGCTTCAGCCGGTCGGCCAGGATGTTGGAGGCGATGCCTTCCAGCGAGAAGTTGAGCAATTCGCGAAAATGGCGCCGACCGCCAAAGATCATGTCGCGCAGTATGATCAAGCTCCAGCGGTCGCCAAAAACCTCAAGCGACAGATTGATCGGGCAACCGGACCGGCGGTCGATGTTCATGGCAGTCTCCAGAAAAACCAGTTGCATTATGATATCGGTTTCACTATCGTGCAACTGATTGCAAAATGCAATCGGATTGGAGGAACAGATGACCGCTGCAACCAAGCGCCCCGACATCGTTTCGCAAGCCTTCGGCAATCCGGCCGATCCGGCGGTCCTTCTGATCATGGGCGCCATGGCCTCGATGCTGTGGTGGCCGGAAGCCTTCTGCCGGCAACTCGCCGGGCGCGGCCGCTTCGTCATCCGCTACGACAACCGCGACACCGGCCTGTCGACCAAATATCCGCCAGGCGCGCCGTCCTATACGTTCGAGGACATGGTGGACGATGCGGTCCGCGTGCTCGACGACCACGGCGTCGCCAACGCGCATGTCGCCGGCATGTCGATGGGCGGCACGCTCGCACAGAGCGTGGCGCTGAAATACCCAAAACGCGTCGGCGCGCTCACCGTGATCTCAAGCTCGCCGCTCGGCGTCGATACGTCCGGCCTGCCCGGCACGACCGAGGCCTATAAGGAACATTCGGCACAAGGCGCCAATGTCGACTGGTCGAACCGGGAGCAGGTGCTCGATTTCGAGGTCAAGGACGCGCGCGCGATCGCAAGCACGCGCCATCCGTTCGACGAGAAACGCACGCGCGCGATGATCGAGGCGGACTACGACCGTTCCGGCGGTCTCGCCAGCGCGACCAACCATTTCCTGGTCAAGGGCGGCGGCCCAAAGCGGACGGTGCGAGACCTGACGGCCCCGCTGCTCGTCATCCACGGCAGCGCCGATCCGCTCTTTCCGGTCGAGCATGGCGAGGCGCTCGCCAAGGCCGTTCCCGGCGCAAGGCTGGTCAAGGTCGAAGGCGGCGGCCACGAACTGCACCGCAACGACTGGCCGCAGATCATCGAAGCTATGGCCGCCCTTCGCTAGGCTGGAGGCGCAGGCTTGACTTCCCGGGTTTACGACAATAGTTAAGCGATAACTTCAGTATTGTCCGAATGCAAAAGAGAGCGAGAATGTCCCTAACGCTGCATTTCCACCCGCTGGCTTCGTTCTGCTGGAAACCGCTGATCGCGTTCTACGAGAACGGCACGCCCTTCGAGCCGGTGATCGTCGACCTCGGCGACGAGGCTTCCCGCGCGGCCTTCCTGAAGGTGTCGCCCACCGGCAAGATGCCGGCGCTGCGCGACGATGCGCGGGACCGCACGGTGCTGGAATCCACCATCGTCGTCGAATATCTCGCCGCGCGCTATCCGGGGCCGGTCGAGCTTGTTCCGGCCGATGTCGATCTCGCCCTGCAGGTCCGCCAGGCAGACCGCTTCTACGATTTCTACGTGCAGCATCCGATGCAGAAGATCGTCGGCGACCGCTTGCGGCCGAAGGACAAGACCGATCCGTTCGGCGTCGAGGAAGCTCGCGCGCAGCTTCGCAATTCCTACGCTATTATCGAAGAGGAGATGGCGGGAAGGATCTGGGCGGTCGCAGAAGCCTTCACCATGGCCGACTGTGCCGCCGCGCCGGCGCTGTTCTACGCCAACAAGGTCGAGCCGTTCGGCGAAAAATTCCCGGCGGTGAGACGCTACCACGACCGGCTGCTGGCGCGTCCGTCCTTCGCCCGCGTCATCGAGGAAGCGCAGCCCTATTTCAAGCTCTTCCCCTACAACAACGGTTAGAGCGAGATGCTGCACGATCCGGCCCAGCTCGATTTGATGTTCCAGGCGCTCGCCGATCCGGCGCGGCGCCAGATGGTGGACCGGCTGTCGCGCGGGCCGGCATCGGTCAGCCAACTGGCCGAGCCCTTGGCGATGTCATTGTCGGCTGTCGTCCAGCATCTCAACGTGCTCGAGGCGAGCGGCCTGGTGCGGACCGAAAAGCTTGGCCGGGTGCGGACCTGCCGGATCGAGCCGCAGGCGCTTCGGGCGGCCGAGCACTGGATCAACGAGCGGCGGCTCGCCTGGGAGCGTCGGCTCGACCGTCTCGGCGATTTCCTCGCTGAAACCAAAGATGAACCCTGAAGGATCCCCGTCATGACCGAACGATCCGTCGTCCATTCCACCTTCGTCATCGAGCGCGTCTATCCGGTGGCGCCCGAGAAGGTCTATTTCGCGCTGAGCGACGCCGATGCGAAGAAGCGCTGGTTCTTCGATCCCGACAATCCGATGCCGAGCCGGCACGAGATGGACTTCCGCGTCGGCGGCAAGGAGGTGAATGCAGGCTGCCCCAGCGACGGACAGATGCATTTCTACAACGCGGTCTATCAGGACATCGTGCCAAACCAGCGCATCGTCTACAGCTATGAGCTCTTGTTCGGCGAAACGCGGGTCTCGGTGTCGCTCGCGACGATCGAGTTGATCGCCGAAGGCGATGGAACGCGGCTGATCCTGACGGAGCAGGGGGCTTTCTTCGACGGCACCGACTCCCCGGCCACGCGCGAGCACGGCACCGGCGAATTGCTCGACGCGCTTGGGAGGGCACTGCAACCGGCGAATTGAGGCTCCAGCCGGGCGGCCTATTCGCCCGGCGCCGTTTCCCAGAACTGGTCGAGCCAGATGTTGAGCCTGAGGAAGCCGGCGCTGCTGACAGTATAGACGCGCCGCGTACCTTCGGCCTTGGCCTTGACCAGGCCGGCATCGAGCAGGACCTTCAGGTGCTGTGAAACGGCAGGGCGCGAGACGGGCAGTCCGGCCGCCAGTTCGTTCACCGTCTTCGGGCCGCGCCGGAGTTCTTCCAATAGATAGCGCCGGTTGGGATCGGCGATCGCCACGAAGGCATCAGAAAAGATCATACCTTATTTGTGGGGCAAAGTTTTCCAAATCTCAACCGTCGGTTTCAACCTTTCTGCGCGGATCGAGCCGCGTGGCCTCGGGCGTGACCGCGCGGTCCGCGGGTTGCGTCTTGAAGGCATCGCGGTTTTCGATCGGCACCGGCGCGCGGGCACGGATGCGCAGCAGCGTGTAACCGGCGAGGCTGAGATGCGCGAGCGCGGTTGCAAGAAAAAGCCCTTCCGGACGCACCGAACCCATCAAGGCCGCGGCCAAAAGCGGCCCGATCATGGTGCCGAAGCCGTAGAGCAGGAGCAGCCCGCCGGAAACCTTGACGAAGTCCTCGGCGCGGGCGTGGTCGTTGGCATGCGCGACGGCGATCGAATAAAGCGTGTAGGCGAAACCGCCATAGGCGGCGGTCAGCACGATGACGAAGACACCTGAACGCGGCGCAATCAGGAAGATCAGCACCGCGACCAGAGCCGCGCCGAAGGCAGCACCCGCCAGCACGAAGCGGCGGTCGGTTGTATCGGAAAGGCGTCCGGCCGGAAGCTGCATGGCGGCGCCGGAAACCACGACAAGGCTCATCATCAGCGCGATCTCCGCGGTGGAAATGCCGATGCGCGCGCCATAGACGGCGCCGAGCGTGCCCCAGGCTCCGTTGGCGATGCCGATGAGAAGGCAGGCCACCGCCGACACCGGCGAATTGGCGTAGAGGCTTTTGACGTCGAGCTTGACGTCCTGCAGCGGCTTCGGGGTCGATTGGGTAGAAACCGCCGTCGGAATGAGCGACAGGCAAAACAGGATGCCGGTGATCATGAACAGCGAAGCCGAGCGCACATCGCCACCGGCGACGATCATCTGGCCGCCCATGATCGAGGCATAGGTGACCATCATGTAGAGGCCGAAGACGGTGCCGCGGTTCTCGTTGGTGGCCTTCTCGTTCAGCCAGCTCTCGATCACCATGAAGGCACCGGCCATGGTGAAGCCGGTAAAGGCGCGCAAAAGGATCCAGAAATACTCGTCGATGATGAGGCCGGTGAGCAGCGCGATGATCGCGCCCGACGCGGCGAAGGCGCCGAAGGCCCTGACATGGCCGGCGCGGCGCACGAGGCGCGGCGCGAAGAAACAGCCGGTGACGAAGCCGCCGGCCCAGGCCGTGCCCATCAGGCCGAGCGATGCGGTCGAAAAGCCTTCCACCTGGCCGCGCAACGGCAGCAGCAGCCCGTGCAGGCCGGATGCGGCGAGCAGGAACGCCGTGCCGCGAAGCAGCGAAAGGATCGGTCTGTAGGTTGCAAACATGGGCTGATCCGGCTGGAATTTCAGGGCGCAGCTCTGGCAGCGGCAATCGGGCTTTTCCGGGGCGAACTGGAACGCCGGCGAAACTATCCTCTACGAAACAGTGCCTCGGCCGCGGATTTGGTGGCGCCCTTGGCGGCCCGTGCCTCTTCCAGCCTGGCGATCTCGTCGCGCAGCAGCGCGATGCGCTCCGACAATTCATCGACGGAGAGCAGCGACAGATCCTGGCCGATCTCGTGCGGGCGCGGCTTCTTACTGGGTTCGTCGTCGAAGATCGCCATCGTCGCTCCTCCCTTACTTGGCCATTTGCCTGATTTGGCAATCAGCATACATAGGGCGGGGGCGCCGATGCAAACCACCAGCGACAACGGATTCGAGGAGACGGGAAGCCATGGCAAACGGACAAAAGATTCCGGCGAATATGACGGCCATCGCGATTTCGCAGCCCGGCGGTCCCAAGGTGCTGAAGCCGGAAACGCGCGACGTGCCGGTGCCAGGTCCAGGCGAGGTGCTGATCCGGGTGCACGCGGCCGGCGTCAACCGGCCGGACGTCCAGCAGCGCAAGGGCGCCTATCCGCCGCCGCCCGGCGCCTCGGACCTGCCCGGCCTCGAGGCGGCCGGCGAAATCGCGGCGCTCGGCGACGAAATATCGCGCTGGCGCATCGGCGACCGGGTCTGCGCGCTGACGCCGGGCGGCGGCTATGCCGAATATGTCAAGGTCCATGCCGGCAGCGTGCTGCCGATCCCGGCCGGGTTCACCTATTCGGAAGCCGCGGCGGTCCCGGAAAACTACTTCACCGTCTGGCACAATGTGTTCGAGCGCGGGGGCCTGAAGAAGGGCGAGACGCTGCTTGTTCATGGCGGCTCATCCGGCATCGGCACCACCGCCATCCAGCTCGCCTCGGCCTTCGGCGCTTATGTGATCACCACCGCCGGCAGCAAGGAGAAATGCGAGGCCTGCCTGAAGCTCGGCGCCGACCGGGCGATAAACTATCGCGAGGAGGATTTCGTCGCCGCGGTCAAGGAGGCGACCGGCGGCAAGGGCGCCGACGTCATCCTGGACATGGTCGGCGGCGATTATGTCGCCCGCAACTACGAAGCCGCGGCCGTCGAGGGGCGCATCGTCCAGATCGCCGTGCAGGCCGGCGCTGTCGCAAGCACCAATTTCGCGACGCTCATGGTCAAGCGCCTGACCCACACCGGCTCGACGCTTCGGCCGCGCACCGTCGAGTTCAAGGCGGCGATTGCGGCCGCGCTGGAGACCCAGGTGTGGCCATTGCTCGGCACGCGCAAGGTGGCCCCGGTCATGGACATGATCTTTCCGCTCACCGAAGCCTGGCGGGCGCATGAGCGGATGGAAGAGGGCGAGCATATCGGCAAGATCGTCCTCGACGTCGGCTAGGATGGGCCGATATTCACGTCAGGCCGGCCTGCAAACAGTTGTGTCCTGTGCTTCCGCTGCTCGCGTACGTTAAGTACGCTCCGCTCCGGTTCTCGGACTCATCTGTTTTCGGCTCGGCCTGACCTGAATCTCGACCCATCCTGGCTCCGCGCTCTTCCTGCGTGACAAGCTGAACGAAGCCTTAATGGTGCAATGCACAAAACGCATTGCGGCCATGCAAAAGCGTCCGTTCAATTCTTGGGCAGGCATGCCTATTTACGCGGCATCAAACGATTTCATCAAATGACTGGAGAAACTGAAATGAACCCGATCCGTGCTTTCCGTAAGTGGCGCATGTACAACGAGACCGTGCGTGAGCTGAACAAGCTCAATGCCCGCCAGCTGAACGACCTCGGCATCAGCCGTGGCGACATCGAGCGCATCGCCCGCCAGGCGGTGTAATCAAAACCAGCCTGGTCGCAAGGCCGGGCTGGACAGGCAAGCTAGAGCCGTCGAGACGCTTGCTTCGTTTCCGGTTCCAAGCCCGCTGGACCTAGTCCAGCGGGTTTTGTCTTTTCAGGGCCCTGAATCGGGCTCTTCCCAAAAACATTGCGAAATTTCGAGGGAGCGTTTATACAGGCCGCGAATTTCCCATTTTGGTGGCTCTAAAACCACCGCCCGCGCGGGAACGCGGGCGAACGAGAAGGATTTTTGATATGGCCAATACGCTGCTGATGCCCAAGGCGACCGCCGTCTGGCTGGTCGACAACACCGCGCTCTCCTTCGAGCAGATCGCGCAGTTCTGCGGCCTGCATCCGCTGGAGGTCAAGGCGATCGCGGACGGCGAGTCGGCGCAAGGCATCAAGGGCATGGACCCGATCATCACCGGCCAGCTGACGCGCGACGAGATCGCGCGCGGCGAGAAGGACGTCAATTACCGGCTGAAGCTGTCGGAGCCGAAGGTGCGGGTGCCGGAATCGAAGCGCAAGGGCCCGCGCTACACGCCGCTGTCGAAGCGCCAGGACCGGCCGAACGCCATCCTGTGGCTGGTGCGCAACCATCCCGAGCTCAAGGACGCGCAGATTGCCCGTCTCGTAGGCACCACCAAGTCGACGATCGAGCAGATCCGCGAGCGCAAGCACTGGAACTCGGCCAATCTGCAGCCGATGGACCCGGTGACGCTCGGCCTCACCTCGCAGATCGACCTCGACCTCGAAGTCAACCGCGCCTCGCGCGGCCGCGAGCAGCCGCAGCCCGTCGGCGACACGCTGTTGCCGGCCGCACTCACCGAACGGCTGGTGCCGGCGCCGGAGAAGCCGAAAGACGAGGACCAGGAGCTCGACGCCAACGCGGTGTTCGCCAAGCTTTCGGCGCTCAAGTCGAAGGACAAGGCCGAAGGCGACGATCAGGAGTAAGCCTTTCGGGCACTCAACAAAAAAGCCCGCTTCGAGCGGGCTTTTTTGTTGGACAATGGCTTGGGAGGAAGTCACGTCCGCGCGGCGCGGTCGGGCGCCATGCCGTAGTCCTCCGAGCGCTCGACCGCGCGGTAGAAATCGGCGAGCTGCTTGCCGCGCTCCGGCTTGAAGATGCGGCCGGCAATGACGACCGAGGCGATGCGGTCGATGCGGAAGGCGCGGAAATCGTCGCGCATCTCGCACCAGGCGACGAGCGTCCAGACCTTGCCCCAGAACCACAGGCCGAGCGGCCTGATGTCGCGCGCGGTGCCGCGCCCCGCCTCGTCGGAATATTCGATGGTCAGCACCTGGCGTTTTTCGACGGCGCGCTCGATCAGGTCGATCGCCTCGCGCGCGGCGTCGCTCACCACCCACATCGGCGTGTGGATCTCGGTGCGGGCGATACGGTCCTTCTCGGCGTCGGGCAGCACGGCGCCGATCTTGACCAGCGCCTCGTCGGCGGCTCTTGCCATCGCCGCGCCGCCAAAGGCGCGCACCATGCGGGCGCCGGCAACCAGCGCCACGATCTCGTCACGTGTGAACATCAGCGGCGGAAGGTCGAAACCCTCCCTCATCATGTAGCCCACGCCTGCTTCGCCGTCGATCGGCACGCCGGTCGACTGCAGGTCGGCTATGTCGCGGTAAATGGTGCGCTCGGAAACCTCGAGCCACGTGCCGAGCTTCTGCGCGGTGACCAGCCGGCCACCCCGCAAATGCTGCACGATCTGAAAAAGCCTGTCGGCGCGGCGCATCGATTTCTCCCCCGGGGTTTATGGCTTCAGCCCTTCGCGCCTGCGCGCGGTCGGCACCAGCATCGACTGGCCTTCAACGACATCGCCGACCGTGCGCGGCGACGGCCTGATGCCGTTGCTGCCCGGCGTGCTCAGCCTGTCGTTCCAGCTTTTCACCATACGCGGATTACTCCGGATCGTCGGTTCATGTTCGTTGCTGTCAGGATCGAAGCCGCTCCAATTACAGTATGCCTCCTGACAGCATACTGTCAGGAGGCTGTGGTGAAGCTATCGGCAACAAAGGCTTCTTTCCCTGAACTCAACATCACTGGCCGCATAACATCTGGGCGCGACAGCGCCGCAATCCAAGTCGCCGTGCCAAAATTTCAGTTTTCGCGCACGCGGCCCTGGTAAAGATCCGGCCAGCCGATGTCCTTGCGGATATCCGCCGGCAAGGTGTTCAGGAAACGCTGGGTGCGAATCTCGTTACGCACCGTGCGGATCCTGCCGACATAGTGCTGCACGCTGCGCAGAATGGTAAAACCGTTCATGACCTCACTCCTCTCTTTTCGATGAGAAGAGTATCTCACACCCCTCCTGACAGCAGTCTGTCAGGAGGCTGGCAGGGTAGGGAAGAAGGCGGCGCGGTGCCCCTCGCGGGGCCCGGATGAACCCCATTTCTGTCAGGAGTGCCTTGCCTGGAAGCCGCCTTAAGAAGGCTTTGACAGCCGCCATCGATGCTGGTCAAAGGCGGCATGACGAAACTACTCGCCCTAGTCATTTGCGGCATCATGCTGATCCAGATCATCAAGCCGCTGGGATGGCCGGGGCTGAAGCGGCGCGGCGATTTCTGGAAGCTGGCGCTGCTCGCCATGCTTGCTATCTCGCTGGCGGCGGTACTGGGGCACTGGGCTTAAACGAGGCCGACCCGGTTAGGCTGCTTCGTCGCCCAGCACGAAATCCAGCAGATGCTCCGCCCAGGCGCGATAGCCCGCCTCTGAAGCGTGGAAGCCATCGGAAGCGAAGCCGGCTTCCGGGTTGGTGATCGGCAGGCGCGAGGCGGGCACGGCGCCGCGCTCGTTGCAGAGCCGCACGCCCATGCGGTTCATTTCCGTGGCGCGGATTTCGAGGATCCTGCCCAGCAAGGGCGGCATTGCCGGCGCGCGGGTGAATTCCAGCACCGGCGACCAGACCACGCGCGCTTCCGGCCATTTGGCGCGCAGCGCGTAGAGGAGGCCGCCGAACTCCTTCTTGAAGCGGGGCAGGGAGTGAAAGTTCTTGGTGTCGTTTGTGCCGATTGCGAGCACGATATGCGTCCATGGGTCGGCCGACAAATTGGGCAGGACATGGTCGCGGATCTGGCCGGATGTCGCCGAATTGAAGCCGGCGGCGCGCCAGCGCACGGCTCGGCCGGTTCGCTCGGCGATCAGGCCGGCAAGCCGCGCCGCAAGCCCGTGTTCGGATTGCTCGATGCCGACCGATGCTGCCGAGGAATCACCCAGAACCAGCAACGTCACGGGCGGCGCCTTGCCTGGTATTTCATGCAGGACCGGGCCTCGCGCCGGCAGCATGCGCGTGGTGCGCCGGCGCACGCCGAGGCCCTGCCAGACATAGACCGGGAAGGCGAGCCAGGTGAGGAGGGCAAGCAGGCGCTGCATGGCGGTTCCATTGGCGTGACCCGCAAGCCATTAGCGCATGTCTCAGCCGAGGTGAACGAGATCGATCACGTACAGCAGTCCGGCCGGCACTCGTCCCTGTCCTGGTATTCGTCGTGGAGGCGTACCCAGTCCATCAGGTTGTGATACGGACCGGTCTCGCCGCGACCCTTCGGCGTCATGTCGAGATAATGATAGGCGCCGATCAGCGCTTCGCCGCCGCGGGCCCGTGACAGGAAGGTGAGGAAGATGTCGCCATTGCCGTCGCGGTAAAAGATGCTGGTGCCGGGCAGGTCTTTCGAGCGCAACGGACGCCTCTCGAAATTGTAGGTGGTGTCGCCGGTCGCGATCTGCTTGTCGGTGAAGGAGACCTGCAGGTCGAAGTTGAAATCCGACGCGTAGGACGACACCCAGTCGAACTTCCAGCCCATGCGATGCTTGTAAGGCAGGATCTCGGCCAGCGGCGCGCGTGCAACGACGACCAGCGATACGTCGTGATGTTTCAGATGCTGGTTGGCGCCGTCGATATGGTCGGCGAGGAACGAGCAGCCCTGGCAACGATGGTCGCAACCCGGCGTCATCATGAAATGATAGACGATGAGCTGGCTCTTGCCGGCGAAGAGGTCTCCAAGGCGTTTCGGCCCCGCTTCGCTCTCGAAGACATAATCCTTGCGCAGCTTGAACCAGGGCAGCTGTCGCCGCTCGGCGGCAACAAGGTCGCGGAACTTTGTCAGTTCCTTCTCGCGTTCAAGATGCTTTCGGTGCGCTTCGAACCAGTCCTCGCGTGAAACCACGGCATTGCGTTGCATGACCATCTCCTGTCCTCTCCTGCCAAGGACGTTCGACATGGGCGCGACCCGACATCGCTGCTTCAGGTAGGAGTGCGGCCTGCAAAAAACAAAACCCGGGCCACTGGCCCGGGTTGTCGATGAACGAGACGGATAAACGTCAGGCGGCTTTTTCAAGCGCCGGCTGCCATTTCCCGAGCGCCGCCAGATGGTTCATATGGGCGCGGTGGGTGAAGGCCGCCTGGCCGGCTGCGATGTTCGAGGCCTTGCCGCTCCATGCCTTCTGCGGCGCGGCCTGCAGGGCGCGGCCATAGGAGAAGGTCAGCTTCCATGGATGCGGGCCGATGGCGTTGATGGCGTTGAGGTTGGCGGTCGCCTCCTCATCCTCCTGGCCGCCGGAGAGGAAGGCGATTCCGGGCACCGCCGCCGGCACCACTTCGCGGAACAGCTTGATCGTCTTTTCGGCGATTTCCTCGGGGCTGTCGGTCTTGCCCGACTTCTTGCCGGAGATGACCATGTTGGGCTTCAGAATCGAGCCTCCCAGCACGACGCGCGCCGCGTAGAGCTCGTCATAGAGCTTGACCAGCGTCGCCTTGGTGACGTCGTAGCAGGTGTCGATCGAATGGGCGCCGTCCATCAGCACTTCCGGCTCGACGATCGGCACGATGCCGGCCTCCTGGCAGAGCGCGGCATAACGGGCCAGCGCATGGGTGTTGGAGGCGATCGAATTGGTCGAGGGCACGCCCTTGCCGGTGTCGATATCGATCACCGCGCGCCATTTGGCGAAGCGGGCGCCCAGCTTGTAATACTCGGCAAGCCGCTCGCGCAATCCGTCCAAGCCTTCGGTGATGGTGTCGCCGGGAAAGCCGGCCAAGGGCTTGGCGCCGAGATCGACCTTGATGCCCGGAATGGAACCGGCCGCCTTGATGATGTCCACCAGCGGCGTGCCATCGGCAGCCTTCTGACGGATGGTCTCGTCATAGAGGATGACGCCGGAAATGTATTTGGACATCGCATCGGAGGCGCGGAACATCATCTCGCGATAATCGCGCCGGTTGTCGGCGGTCGACTCGACGCCGATGACGTCGAAACGCTTTTTTATGGTGCCGGAGCTCTCATCGGCGGCCAAAAGGCCCTTGCCGCCGCTCACCATAGCGGTGGCGATATCTTCGAGACGTTCGCTCATGGGTGCTCTCCTATGCTGCGTTTGTTCCGCGCTAACAGAACATTACCGCCAAAGGAATGACGCCGGAAAGCGCGAATCGATTGAAAGCCGTGCGGGCTCTGCCTGGTCTCGGACTGTTTAGCGCTTCAGCACCTCGACGCCGGGCAGCGGCTTGCCTTCCATCCA
This sequence comes from Mesorhizobium atlanticum, assembly GCF_003289965.1. GTDB lineage: Bacteria > Pseudomonadota > Alphaproteobacteria > Rhizobiales > Rhizobiaceae > Mesorhizobium > Mesorhizobium atlanticum. The sequence continues at coordinate 194,627 of NZ_QMBQ01000007.1, read as the reverse complement.
TTCGAGGAAGGCGCCGCCGGCGGTCGAGACATAGGTGAAGTCGTCGGCGACGCCGGCATGGTTGAGCGCGGCCACCGTGTCGCCGCCGCCGGCGACCGATACCAGCTTGCCTGCCTTGGTGCGGGCGGCCGCATGCTTTGCCGCCGCCACCGTGGCGCGGTCGAAGGGCTCGATCTCGAAGGCGCCGAGCGGGCCGTTCCACACCAAGGTCGCGGCGCGGTCGATCCAGTCGTTGACGCTCTGCACGGTCTTTGCGCCGACATCGAGGATCATGCCGTCGGCCGGCACGGCCTCGATGGCAACGGTCTCGCTGGGCGCACCAGCCTTGAATTCCTTGGCGACCACGCCGTCGGCGGGCAGGATGATGGCGCAGCCGGCTTCCGCCGCCTCGATCATGATCTGCTTGGCGGTGCCGGCAAGGTCATGCTCGCAGAGCGACTTGCCGACATCGGTGCCGCGCGCGGCCAGGAAGGTGTTGGCCATGCCGCCGCCGATCACCAGCGCGTCGACCTTCTTCACGAGGTTCATCAAAAGGTCGATCTTGGTCGAGACCTTGGCGCCGCCGACGATGGCGACCACCGGGCGCACCGGATTGCCCAGGCCCTTTTCCAGCGCGTCGAGCTCGGCCTGCATGGTCCGGCCGGCATAGGCCGGCAAATAACGCGCCAGGCCTTCGGTGGAGGCATGTGCCCGGTGCGCGGCGGAAAAGGCGTCGTTGACATAGATGTCGCCATTGGCCGCGAGCTTTTCCGTGAAGGCCGGATCGTTCTTCTCCTCGGCCTTGTAGAAGCGGGTGTTTTCAAACAGCAGGACGTCGCCGTCCTTCATAGCGGCGACGGCCTCGGCGGCTTTGTCGCCGACACAGTCGGCGGCGAAGCCGACCGGACGACCAAGCACCTCAGCCGTCGCCCTGGCGATCGGCTCCAGCGAGAACTCGGCCGACGGGCCGTCCTTCGGACGGCCGAAATGCGCCAGCAGGATGACCTTGGCGCCCTTTTTCGAGAGCTCGGCGATGGTCGGCGCGATGCGCTCGATACGGGTGGCGTCGGTCACCTTGCCGTCGGCGACGGGAACGTTGAGGTCGACGCGCACCAGGACGCGCTTGCCGCTGACGGCGCCGATATCATCGAGTGTCTTGAAGCCGGCCATGGTCGTTCCTTCCTACTGCCTTGACGCATTCCCGGACGGAAAATCGCCCACCTTTTTCCGGAATTGCTTTAGCGAAAACGCGGGCGACCTTACCCGGCGCGAAGGACGATGCAAGGGTCGCGTTGACGGCGCGCGCGCAAAAATGATGTCGGCGTGAGACATCAGCCTTCGCCGGTTGCCTTCTGCCCGTCCGGCGGCGGCGCCACGCTGTCGATCGGCACGTCCCCGACCGCCTGTTGTTCCGCCGGCCTGCGCCAGTTGCGGATCATGGCGGCTATACGGTCGCCGATCTCGCCGGCGCTCAGGAAAACCGGCACGCGCGCGACCGGCGCGGTCGGCTCGAAGGACAGGCCGAGGCCGGTGATCCTGCCTTTCTCGTCGACATCGCGCACGATCAGCTCGATCGGCCCGATCACCACGCGGTCGGCATATTCGGGGCGACCGCCGAGCCGCTCGGTGACGAGTGCCGCAACGGTGAGCTTCTGCTCGGTCTCCGTCAGGCCCGGCCCGTAGGCGGCCTCCAGCTCCGCCGCGGAGCGGGCTGGATCGACGGCGAAGGCGCCGAAGAAGTCGGCATCCTCGGGATCGACCACGGCGCGGCTGGCGAACAGCTTGTCGAGCAGGCGTGGGTAGCGGTCCGGCACGAAGATATAGACCTGGTCGCCGGCGGCGAGCCGGCCCATGTCCTGAAAGCGCATCGAGCGGCCGTCGCGCAGCACCAGCGAGGGCCTTGCCCAGCGCGGGATGCGCTCGCCGCGCGCCACCGGGCTGCCAGGCGCCACGCGATAGGCGAGCAGCTCGTGGTGGGCCGAGCCCGGCAATTCGAGCTCCACCTTGTCCAGCGGCCCGAGGCGCGCCGGGACGATCAGGCCGAGGCGGCGCGCCAGCGGACCGACCGTCCAGCCCTGCACCACCAGCGACACGAGCACGATGATGAAGGCGGCGTTGAAGATCAGGCGGCCATGCTCGAGGCCGCCGAGCAGCGGCGTGATGGCAAGCAGGATCGAGACCGCGCCGCGCAGGCCGACCCAGGACACGAAGGCGACCTCGGGACGCGGCAGGCGGAACGGGATCAGACAGAGCCAGACGGCCAAAGGCCGCGCCACGAAGATCAGGAACAGACCTAGCAGGATCGCCGGTACCAGGATCGCCGGAAACTGCGAGGGCGTGGCGAACAGGCCGAGGATCAGGAACATGATGATCTGCGCCAGCCATGACATGCCGTCCTGGAAGCGCTTCAGGATGGTGACGGCGCGGATATCGGAATTGCCGGCGATCAGCCCGGCAAGATAGACCGCGAGGAAGCCCGAGCCGCCGATCGCGCCGGCCGCCGCGAACACCATCAGCGACAGCGTCAGCACGAAGATCGGCAGCAGGCCGTGATCGAGATTGAGCCGCTCGACAAGACGTACGATGCCGAAGCCGCCGAGGACGCCGATCACGGCGCCGAGCCCCATATTGGCAAGGAAGCCGAGCAAGAGATTGGCGGCCAGCACGTTGGCCTCGGGGTTTGCATGCGCGGCAATGATCTCGACCAGGGTGATGGTGAGGAAGATCGCGATCGGGTCGTTGGTGCCGGATTCCACTTCGAGCGTCGAACGCACGCGCTCGCGCAGATGGATCTCGCCGGCGCGCAGCAGGAAGAACACCGCGGCCGCATCGGTCGAGGCGACGGCGGCGCCAAGCAGCGAGGATTCCAGCCAGTCGAGTTTGAGAAAATAAGCGGCGGCGACGGCAAAGATGCCCGTGGTCAGGATAACGCCGATCGTGGCCAGTGACAGCGCCGGCCCGGCTGCTTGCCGCAGAGCGTTGAGCGGGGTGCCGAAACCGGAATCGAACAGGATGATCGCCAAAGCCAGTGAGCCGGCAAAATAAGCCAGCCGCGCATTGTCGAACTCGATGCCGAGGCCGTCGACGCCGGTGGCAAGCCCAATGCAGAGAAAGAGCAGCAGCAAAGGAGCGCCGAAGCGGAAGGCGATCAGGCTCGAAAACGCGGCGGCAACGACAAGCGCGGTGCCGACCAGCGTCACAAGATAGATCGCATGCTCCATCCGCCAGTGCCCCTCAAGTCCCTCTCATTTGTCGATTTAAGGGAGAGTGGGGCGAAGACATGACCAGTGCAAGGCAACAGCGTGGTTTTTGGCGCGGCCGGCCAATAAAAAACGCCCGGCCGAAGCCGGGCGTTTCAAAGCGCTTAGCGAGCGTTCGATCAGGCGATGGTCTTGCCGAAGGCAACGGCGGTGTCGCCCATGCGGTTCGAGAAGCCCCACTCATTGTCGTACCAGGACAGCACCGAAACGAAGTTGCCGTCCATCACCTTGGTCTGGTCGAGCGCCGCGATCGAGGAATGCGGATCGTGGTTGAAGTCGATCGACACGTTCGGGTGGTGGGTGACCGAAAGGATGCCCTTCAGCTTGCCCTTCGAGGCGGCGATCAGCGCTTCGTTGATCTCCTGCGCGGTGGTCGAACGCTTGGCGATGAACTTGAGGTCGACGACCGAGACGTTCGGGGTCGGCACGCGGATCGAGATGCCGTCGAGCTTGCCCTTGAGATCAGGCAGGACCAGGCCGATCGCCTTGGCGGCACCCGTCGAGGTCGGGATCTGCGACAGCGCTGCCGCGCGGGCGCGGTAAAGGTCCTTATGCATGGTGTCCAGCGTCGGCTGGTCGCCGGTGTAGGAGTGGATCGTCGTCATCATGCCCTTCTCGATGCCGACGGTCTCATGCAGCACGGCTGCCAGCGGCGCCAGGCAGTTGGTGGTGCAGGACGCGTTCGAGATGACGATGTGGTCCTTGGTCAGCTTGTCGTGGTTGATGCCGTAGACGACGGTGAGGTCGGCGCCGTCGGACGGAGCCGAGACGAGGACTCGCTTGGCGCCGGCAGCGAGGTGCGCGGCGGCCTTGTCGCGGGCGGTGAAGATGCCGGTGCATTCGAGCGCGATGTCGACGCCGAGTTCTTTCCACGGCAGCTGGCTCGGATCCTTGATCGCCGTGACCTTGAACTTCTCCTTGCCGACCGAGATCTGGTCGCCGTCGACGGTCACCTCGTGCGGGAAGCGGCCATGCACGCTGTCATAGCGCAGCAGATGCGCATTGGTCTCGACCGGGCCGAGATCGTTGACGGCGACGACGTCGATGTCCTTGCGGCCGGATTCATGGATGGCGCGCAGGATGTTGCGGCCGATGCGGCCAAATCCGTTGATGGCAACTCTGACGGTCATTGTTTTCTCCCTAGGGACTGGGGGCGATTGGGGTCCGGTGCTTCATAGCGGCCGCGGAACAAAGAATCCAGCCGCAGAAGGTCGAACTTAAATCGATTAGGTTGATCCAGCACCGCGGAGCCGCGCATTTGCGGCCCCGCGAATTGACGCAGCCGGTCAGCCGTGCAGACGAGTCTCGACCGCCTTCGCCGCGGCCTCGGCGGTGATGCCGAAATGCGGATAGAGCTGCTCGATCGAGCCGGAGGCGCCAAAACCGTGCATGCCGACGAAAATGCCGTCGGTGCCGATCAGGTGGTCCCAGCCCTGGCGGATGCCGGCCTCGATCGCAACCTTCACCTTGGCGTTGCCGATGGTCTTCTTGCGGTAGTCGTCGCTTTGCTGGTCAAACAGCTCGAAGCAGGGCACCGAGACGACGCGGGTCGGATGGCCATGCTTTTCGAGCAGGTCGCGCGCGCCGAGCGCGATCTCGACCTCGGAGCCGGTGGCGAAGATCGTCACGACGGCCTCGCCGCTGGCGGCGGCAAGCTCGTAGGCGCCCTGGCTGGAGAGGTTCTTCTGCGAATGCTCCGTGCGCACGGTCGGCAGGTTCTGGCGGGTCAGCGCCAGGGTCGAGGGCGTCTTTTCGGATTCGAGCGCGATCTGCCAGCATTCGGCGGTTTCCACCGCATCGGCTGGACGGAAGACATTGTGGTTCGGGATGGCGCGCAGCGCTGCCAGATGCTCGACCGGCTGGTGGGTCGGGCCGTCTTCGCCGAGGCCGATCGAGTCGTGCGTCATGACGAAGATCGAGCGGATGCCCATCAGCGAGGCCAGGCGCATCGACGGGCGGGCATAGTCGGAGAAGCACAGGAAGGTGCCGCCATAGGCGATCAGGCCGCCATGCAGCGTGAGCCCATTGATCGCCGCCGCCATGCCATGCTCGCGGATGCCGTAATGGACGTAGCGCTGGCCGTAATCGTCGGGCGTGATGTTCTTGGTCTGGCTGGTCTTGGTGTTGTTGGAGCCGGTGAGGTCGGCCGAGCCGCCGATGGTTTCGGGAACCGCGCCGTTGATGACTTCGAGCGCCATCTCGGAAGACTTGCGGGTGGCGACCTTCGGCTTGTCGGCCGACAGCTTCTTCTTGTAGTCGGCGATGACGGCGTCGAAATTGGACGGCAGCTTGCCGGCGAGGCGACGCTCGAACTCGGCTTTCAGCGTTGGCTCGGCCTTGGCCAGGCGGCCTTCCCAGTCGGCGCGCGCCTTGGCGCCGCCGGCGCCGACGGCGCGCCAGGCGTCGAGGATGTCGGCGGGAATCTCGAAGGGCGGCGACTCCCAGTTGAAGAATTTGCGCGCGCCGGCGATTTCCTCGGCGCCAAGCGGCGAGCCATGCGCCTTGTTGGTACCGGCCTTGGTCGGGGCGCCGAAGCCGATGGTGGTCTTGCAGGCGATCATCGTCGGCTTGTCGGAATGGCGCGCCGCCTCGATGGCATAGGCGATCGCTTCCGGATCGGTGCCGTCGATATGGCTGGCGTTCCAGCCGGAGGCCTGGAAGCGGGCGACCTGGTCGGTGTTGTCGGCCAGCGAGACCGGGCCGTCGATCGAGATGTTGTTGTTGTCCCAGAAGACGATCAGCTTGTTGAGCTTCAGATGCCCGGCCAGCGCGATGGCTTCCTGGGAGACGCCTTCCATCAGGCAGCCGTCGCCGGCCAGCACATAGGTGTAGTGGTTGACGAGATCATTACCGAAGGCGGCGTTCATGATGCGCTCGCCGAGCGCGAAGCCGACCGAATTGGCAAGGCCCTGGCCGAGCGGACCTGTGGTGGTCTCGATGCCGGCGGCATGGCCGTATTCGGGATGGCCGGCGGTCTTGGAGCCGAGCTGGCGGAAATTCTTGATCTGGTCGATCGTCATGTCCTCATAGCCGGTGAGGTAGAGGAGCGAATAGAGCAGCATCGAGCCATGGCCGGCCGACAGGATGAAGCGGTCGCGGTCGGCCCAGTGCGGCGCCTTGGCGTCGAATTTCAGGAAACGGCTGAACAGCACGGTGGCGATATCGGCGCAGCCCATCGGCAGGCCGGGGTGACCGGAGTTCGCCTTCTCGACGGCGTCCATGGAAAGAAAGCGGATCGCATTGGCCATCCGGTCATGTTGTTCACGCGAGGTCATGCTTCCTCCGGAAGTGGGTTGGAGCCTGGGGAGAACCCTTGGAAAAGGATGCCGCGACACATAGCAGGCGCGGCCTTTTAGTCAACAAATCGGGATGGATTTTGCCGGGCTTGTGATGGCATCGAGCGTCTTACATTAGCGATAGCGGGGGACAGTCGCGAGAGCTTTGTTGACGCGCCCTTCACCCGGCGCCTAATCTTTCCGAGGTAACGCGTTCTGAATGCGTGCGATTCGGTGATGGGCAGGGCATAGGACGAAGGCCATGACCGGGGAAACGACCCTCAAGGAAGTCATCGCCAGGCTGGGCAAGGCCATGGAAGGGCTGGAAAACGCCGTGGCGGCGAAGCTCGAGCATGAGCGCGATTATTCGGAAGCCGAGGCCGAGGTGCAGCGCATGAACGCCGACCGTTCGCGCCTGGCGCAGGAGCTCGACAATTCCGAGGCGCGTGCCGAGCGGCTTGAAGATGCCAACAAGGAAGTGTCGCGACGGCTGGTGACCGCCATGGAAACCATCCGGGCGGTGCTGGACAGGTAGGGCAATGGCACAGGTCACGGTTTCCATCGACGGCAAGCAGTATCGCATGGCCTGCGACGAGGGCCAGGAAGAGCACCTGATCGACCTAGCCGAGCGCTTCGACCGTTATGTCTCGCACCTGAAGGATTCCTTCGGCGAGATAGGCGACCAGCGGCTCACAGTCATGGCCGGCATCATGGTGATGGACGAACTCTCGGAGCTCACCAAGCGTGTCAAGGGCATGGAAAGCGAAGTGCTGACATTGCGCAAGACGCGCGACGAGGCGCTGACCAAGGCCGACAAGAGCGACAGCGTGCTGACAGCCGCGCTCGGCGCGCTTGCGCAGCGCATGGAAGATCTCGCGGTGACGCTTGCGGTGAAGAAGGCCTGAGCGGCTCCGGTACCCGTTCCGACGAAAAATCCTGCCGCGAATTGCGGGCGGTCACGCAAAAAATTCGCCTCGCGCGTGCCATCACCATCATCGCGAGCGTTTAATCGCCAGCGTGATGGTGCTAGGCTTTTGGAGCCGGCGACGGCCAGCCGCAAGCCGGCTACGGTTTTCAAAAAAGGGTAGGGATAGGTCATGAGTCTTCGTATCAACGATGTCGCGCCGGATTTCACGGCCGAGACCACGCAGGGCACCATCAGCTTCCATGACTGGATCGGCGACGGCTGGGCGGTGCTGTTCAGCCACCCGAAGAATTTCACGCCGGTCTGCACCACCGAGCTCGGCACGATGGCCGGTCTCGAAGGCGAGTTCAAAAAGCGTAATGTCAAGATCATCGGCATATCGGTCGATCCGGTGTCGAGCCACGAGAAGTGGCAGGCCGACATCAAGACCGCTACCGGCCATACGGTGCACTATCCGCTGATCGGCGATAAGGACCTCAAGGTCGCCAAGCTCTACGAAATGCTGCCGGCGGGCGCCGGCGAGAGCTCGGAAGGCCGCACGCCGGCGGACAACGCCACGGTGCGCTCGGTTTATGTCATCGGTCCGGACAAGAAGATCAAGCTGGTGCTGACCTATCCGATGACCACGGGCCGCAACTTCGACGAGATCCTGCGCGTCATCGATTCCATCCAACTAACCGCCAAGCACCAGGTGGCGACGCCGGCCAACTGGAAGCAGGGCGAGGACGTCATCATCACCGCCGCGGTCTCCAACGAGGATGCGATCAAGCGTTTCGGCGCGTATGAAACCGTTCTTCCTTACCTCAGGAAGACCAAGCAGCCGACGGCATGAGCTTTTTTCCTTCTCCCCGTTCACGGGGAGAAGGTGCCCGAAGGGCGGATGAGGGGCGGCGCGGCGGTCGATGGACGAGCGCCAAGCTGCTCGGAGATTTGTGCTGAGCAATCAACCTCGCAGCGTCGGCGCTGCCCCTCATTGTCCTGCCTATCCTTCGCTGCACCTGGGCTGCAGCTACGGAGGGTGGACCGGGCATTTCTCCCCGTTAAGTGACGGGGAGAAAGGGCTAATTCACCACCTTCGCCAAACAAAAAAGGCGGCGCCGAAGCGCCGCCTTTATCCATTGATGCCTTGAGCTTTACGCCGCCGGCTGCGCTTCGATGGTGCGCAGCGCCTGCATCTGGCGCTTGGCGGCGGCCTTGACCGCGTCCTGCACCTTCTCGAAGGCGCGCACCTCGATCTGGCGCACGCGCTCGCGGCTGATGTCGAACTCGGCCGAGAGCTCTTCCAGCGTCAGCGGCTCTTCGGCGAGGCGGCGGGCCTCGAAGATGCGCCGCTCGCGGTCGTTGAGGACCGACAGAGCGCCCGACAGCATGGCGCGCCGGCTTTCCAGCTCGTCCTGCTCGATCAGCATCTCTTCCTGGCTTTCATGGTCGTCGACCAGCCAGTCCTGCCATTCGCCGGACTCGCCCTCACTCGCCCGGATCGGAGCGTTGAGCGAAGCGTCGCCCGACAGGCGACGGTTCATCGACACCACTTCGGCCTCGGAGACGTTGAGGCGAGTGGCGATCTCGGTGATCTGGTCGGGCTTCAGGTCGCCTTCGTCGAGCGCCTGGATCTTGCCCTTCACCTTGCGCAGGTTGAAGAACAGGCGCTTCTGGTTGGCGGTGGTGCCCATCTTGACCAGGCTCCACGAGCGCAGGATGTATTCCTGGATCGAGGCCTTGATCCACCACATGGCATAGGTGGCGAGCCGGAAACCACGCTCCGGTTCGAATTTCTTCACGGCCTGCATGAGGCCGACATTGCCTTCCGAGATCACCTCGCCGATCGGCAGGCCGTAGCCGCGATAGCCCATGGCGATCTTGGCGACGAGCCGCAAATGGCTGGTGACGAGCTTGTGAGCAGCCGTGGTGTCCTGATGCTCGGCATAGCGCTTGGCGAGCATGTACTCTTCCTGCGGTTGAAGCATCGGAAAGCGGCGGATTTCTTCCAGGTAACGGGCGAGACCGCCTTCACCGGAAACGATACTGGGTAATGATTGGGCCATGATAGCGCCCCCTCTCTCTTTGGAGTGGATGCCCCCGAAACGCGGCGGGCACACGTCACGGATGCCAAAGGCTCATCCGCAACAACCTGTATATATAGGAACAAAACCAGAAAAGACAGGCATTTGTTCAACGCTAAACAGTCTGTCACGCTGAAGTGAACAACGCCGGTCAGGTTTTTTGATGGCTGGTTTGCAGCTTGTTCGTGGCGGGCCGGTTCAAAGTTTTCGGAAGTCGCCGACGAGTTCCTCCATGTCTCCCGGCATCGGCGCCTCGAACCTCATCGTTAGGTGGGTGGTCGGGTGGCGGAATTCAAGGAGCCAGGCGTGCAGGGCCTGCCGGGGAAAGGCTCTGACCTTGGTTTTCAAGGGTTCCGGCAGCCGGTTGGCCTTGGTGCGGAAGGCCTGGCCGTAATCCGGGTCGCCGACAACCGGATGGCCGATATGGGCCATGTGGACGCGGATCTGGTGAGTGCGGCCGGTCTCGAGCCGGCATTCGACCAGGCTTGCGGTGGCGAAAGCCTGCTGATCCTCGCCGAAGCGCTCGACGACGGAGAAATGGGTGACGGCATGCCGGGCGTCGTCCCGGCTTTCCGGCACCACGGCGCGGCGGATCCGGTCGGCGGCGCGGCCCAAGGCGGCATCGACGGTGCCGGTCGGCCGCTGCGGAATGCCCCACACCAGAGCCAGATAGGCGCGCTCGAGATCGCCGGTGCGGCCATGGTCGGCAAAGGCTTCCGACAGGGCTTTGTGGGCGCGGTCGGTCTTGGCCACGACCATGACGCCGCTGGTTTCCTTGTCCAGCCGGTGCACGATACCAGGCCGTTTGACGCCGCCGATGCCGGACAGGCTGTCGCCGCAATGGTGGATCAGCGCATTGACCAGCGTGCCGGTCCAGTTGCCGGCGCCGGGATGGACGACCAGTCCCGCCGGCTTGTTGATGACGATCAGCTCGCCGTCCTCGTAGAGGATGTCGAGGGGAATGTCCTCGCCTTTCGGCTCGGCCGGCTCCGGCGCGAGGACCAGGATTTCGACGCGCTCGCCGGCCGTCAGCTTGCGCTTGGCTTCCAGCACCGGCTTGCCGGCGATGGAGACCGCGCCTTGTTTGATCAGCGCCTGCACGCGGCTGCGCGAGAGATTCGGGCCGAGCTGGGCGGCAAGCCACTGATCGAGGCGCTGGCCGGCGGCGTCGGGACCGGCTTCCAGCGCGACGGCTTCGCCGGATTCCTCGTCCGCCAATTCGTCCTCTATCAATATCGGGGTCTCTTCGTTATGAGCGCTCATCGAAACCCGTTGCGGATTGTTTAGCCATGGCCCGGCCGATCGCCGAAGAAGATGAGGAAAAGCCGCTCGACCCTGCGGCCGAGAATGTGCGCCGCAAGCTCGTTCGCTTCATGATCGTCAATCTCGGCCTTCTGTTTCTCGCCCTTATGGTGGTGATCGGGGCGCTTGTCTACAAAGCGCGCAACACGCCTGTTGCCGGATCAGCGCCCGCCGGCGAGGTCCAGGTTCCGGTCGGCGCGCCGCTCTCCGGCGACATCGTGCTGCCTGTCGGCGCCAAGGTGGTCAGCCAGTCGCTCTCCGGCAACCGCCTGTCGATCGACGCCGAGCTTGCCGATGGCAGCCGGTCGATCTTCGTCTACGACATCGCCGAGCGCCGCATGATCGGCCAATTTGCGATCCGCAACAAATGAACGGCTTTGCCCAACGCCGCAGCGTCGCGACCGTGGCGCTCGTCGTCGCCAACTACGACGAGGCGGTTCGCTGGTATGTCGAGCGGCTCGGCTTCGTGCTTACCGAGGATGTCGACCTTGGCGGCGGCAAGCGCTGGGTCACTGTCGCGCCGGCGAACGGCCAAGGCGCGCGGCTGCTCCTGGCGGAAGCTTCCGGCGAGGAGCAGGCCAGCCGCATCGGAAACCAGACCGGCGGCCGGGTTTTTCTCTTCCTCGAGACCGACGATTTTGCTCGTGACCATCAGGCGATGCTCGCCAAGGACGTCGAATTCCGCGAGGCGCCGCGCCACGAGGCCTATGGCACGGTGGCGGTCTTTTCCGATCTCTACGGCAATCTCTGGGACCTGATCGAGCCGAAACGGCAGGGTTGACCGGGGTATTTCGCAAAGTCTGCGGACAGCCCGAAACCCCAGTTGCTTTTTCCCAGCCGCCAGCCTATGTAGCCGGTTCTTGAGCGCGCCCATCGTCTAGCGGTCAGGACACCGCCCTCTCACGGCGGGAACAGGGGTTCGATTCCCCTTGGGCGTACCAAGACAATCAAACAAGCGAAACTTCGCCCAGCTACAGCTGCCGACGCCGGATCGTTTCCGCGAGCTCGGCAAAGGCGTCCACAATTCCCTCGCCATTCTTGGCGCTGACGAACTTGACGCTCGATCGCGGCAGCTGGCCGATCTCTTCGGCGCTGCCGGGGGCTTCGGCGAGATCGATCTTGTTCACGAGGGCCCTGTATGGTCTGCCCGGAAACCGCGCCTCGAAACTGCGGACCAGCTCGACCATGCGCGTCACCGTCTGTGGGCGCGTCACGTCCGATACGATGATCGCGGCCGACGCGCCGGTGACGTAAACGGTGTCGAAAATACGCGTCCCGAAATCGCCGTCGGTGTCCCAAAGCACAAGGCGCGCCGCTTCGCCGCCGCGAACCGAGTCGGCCGGAACGTCGTAGCTGAGCACCTCGACGCCGAGCGTGGATTTGTATTCGCCGTCGAAACGATCGTGCACGAGGCGGTACATGATGGACGTCTTGCCCACACCCATGTCGCCAAGCAGCATGACCTTTGAGCTGATCATCACTGAGGCTGCTCGGCGTTAAACACGTTTTCGAAGGTGACCCGGCGGTTGTCCTTGCTCGGCATATCCGCGATCGGCACCGACGACCAGCGCGAAACCACGAACAATCGAGAAGGCTCGATCCCGAGCGAGGTCAATCCCCGTGCCACCCGGTCGGCCCTCTGGCGGCCGACCATGCGGTTGATGGACTCCGTTCCGGTATCGTCGGCGTGGCCGACGATACGGATTCTCAGGTCGTTGCCGGCGAGCAGCCTGGCCAGATCGCCAATCTGCTGCTCGGCCTTCTTGTCGTCGGCGAACGCGTCGCGTGCGCCAAAGAAGATGGCCGTCGAAGCCATGAAGCGATTGAGCCGCTCGCCGGGGCTGTCGGCTATCGACCGCACTGCATCATATTGCTGGTTTCTGGATTTGGCTTCGTCGGCGATCGCCGCTCGCACTTCGTCGATTCCTGCTTGCAGTCCGGCAAGGGATTGCAGTTCTTCCTGGCTCGGACCGCGCGTCTGGTCGATGCGTGCTTGCAGGCTTGCGAGAGACTGCTGCTGGCCGGCGAGCGCTTGGCCGGTTTCGCCGGCGGACTTCCGCAGGCCGGCAAGAGATTGTTGCAGCTCCGCGATCGCCTGGCGGTTTTCGTCGATACCCGCCTGGAGGCCGGTCACGGACCGCCGCAAAGCGTCGATATCGGCAAGCAGCGCCGCCGATTGCTCCGTGCCAGGCACGACGCCGATCCGGCTGACGACCCGATATGGCGCGGCGGCCCTGGCCAGGGCGTCGACCAGCGGCGCCGTCTCGACCTGGCTTGGCTCGATGCCGGAGACCGAAACGCTGCGATTGCGATGGTCGAAGTCCAGCCGCAGCGGAAACGTCTCCAGCAGCGGCTCCTTGCCGACCAATTCCAGGAGCGCCTCATTCGTTCGCTGCTCGAGCAGCGTGTGGGTCAGGTAGATGCTCGCCAGCCATGCCAGCCCAGCGGCGACGAGCGCCGCGAGCACGAACAGGACCACCTTTCCGCCCCGGCGCGGTTTGGGGTTCGCGGCGGGATCGGCTTCGATGGAGGAGGCTAGAGACGCCAGCATGGCGGGGTCGCAGTCGAGGCCGCGATCCATGTTCTCGATTGCGTCGAAGAAAAGCGAATTGATCCTGGCGTCGTCGACGGGGCGAAGGGGGCCGATGCATTCCGCGGCCAGGATGAACCGGGGCGAGGCGCGCAGCACGATCTCGCGTCCGCCGAAGTCGAGCTGCTGCAGGTTGCCTTCTCCAGCCAGGGCCTGGACTGAAAATTCCAGGATTGCCGCGACCATCGCGCTCAGCAGGTCAGCCCGCTCGTCGGAGGTCTCTTCGCGTCTCCAGTCCGCGACCAGGCGTCCGTTGCCTCGTTCTATCATCAGCAGCCGGTTGACACGCGGCGGGCGGGCGTTTGCCAGAACGAACTCGCTGATCGGGCGGCCCGTCGCCAGCGACTTGATGCGCCCGATCCACAGCTCGGTGGATGTGAGGGCGTTGAGGCGCTGCTCCAGCCGCGCGACGAGTTCCTTGAAGGCATTGGCCACGGCCGCGCTGACCAGCCTGCCGGTGATCGGGTAGAGCGCGTCGACCATGAGGTCGCGCGAATTCCTGATTTCGCTGCGGATCGCGGAGACCACCGATGGCGCGATGACGTTGGCCAGCTCGCGCGGCCGAACGACTTCCGCGCGTTCTAGCGCGGCGACCAGTATGTCGGCCGTTGCCGTTTCCAGGCGGTCGGGACTGCCGATATATTGCTGGAGGAGAGCGACATCCGCTCCCAGTGCTTCGAGACGCGCCGCCTCCGTTTGAAAGAGCAGTTTTCTAAGCTGCTCGATCTCACGGTTCTGGCCGGCGGCGGACGTCATGCTACCTTCCCGCGCGGCCGGATCCTAGCCCGCTGATGGTTGCTCCAAGGTCCGAGATCGCAGCGCCGATATCCCTTTGCGAGGCGAGCCGTTTCTGTTCGGTTTCCCGCTCGAGTTCCTGAACCTGCGCCTGCAGGGCTGCCAGCTCCTTGGCAAAATCCGCCTGCAGCTGCTTGATGCTGGCCTGCATTTCCTCGCGCAGGCCGGCAAGGTTGCTCTCGAGGGACCGCTGCGCGCCTCCGAACAGGAGGTTGCGAACCTGATCGATCGTCGCATCGGGGTGGATTGTCGCTTCCGATCCGTTGGCGGAGGCGGCTCCATCCGCGGCTTTTCCAGCTTGCTCGGCGCCTTTCATGTTCATTCCCCGGTTTCCACGCTCGCTGATACGATGACGACCGTTATATCAAATCCTAATTCAAGTGACAGGCAATCGACTTGTTGCCGCCGCAGGACCCGCTCCGGTCGAGCGCGGCATTTGCGCCGCCATATCCATCGTCACCTATCGCAATGACTACTCTCACGCCAGTCGTTCCTTGGAGCCGAACCAAATCCGAGGCCGGCCGCTCCGGAAAATCTGGACGGCGAAGCCCGGCCTGCCGGGAACGACGTCCTATCAATTAAGTGCGATCGGGCCGCCACCGAATATGACTTTCGTCATCTTCGGTTCTGACCTTCGTCAGCTGTCGCGATTCCATGGAAAGGCCTATCTGCACGTCTGAACGGCGATGGGATTTCGACAAGAGGGTTCCAGATGGGTTTTTTGGACAGTCTGCAAAGCGCGCTGCAGGGCGGACCGCAGGGCGGAGGCTCGAACCTCCTGGCCGATGCGCTGGCCAGTGTCGGCGGTTATCAGGGCGTGCTCGCCATGTTGCAGAAGTCAGGTCTCGGCGACCGCGTCGAATCGTGGCTTAGCACCAATTCCGCAAACCTTCCCATCGGGCCCGACGAGATCAAGGCGGCGCTTGGCGACCAGCGTCTTCAGCAACTGGCGAGCCAGTTCGGGATTCCGCTGGATCAGGTGGCCAGCGCCCTGGCGCAGCATCTTCCGGCTGCCGTCGACCAGGCCAGCCCCGACGGGGTGCTTGCGACCCGCGCCAGCTGATTACGGACGCGGGATAGAGACATGGCTTCGCGGCGCCAGGCCGCACGGTTCGGCGGCGGCGTCGCTGTTCGGCCGGGAATGAGAGGGCAAACGGTGTGAGCAAGCAAGACGAACTTATCAGCAAATATGCGGCGGACCTGAAGGTGAAGTGCGGCGTTACGGCGGATATGGATCTTTTGACGAAGGTCACGAAGGGCTGCGGCCCGGCGATCTACGACAAGGACGCGTCCACCGTTTCGGCCTCGGACAAGGAGGAGCTGGAACGGGTCAAGAAGAACTTTCTCGTCAAAAGACTGGGGCTGGCGGACGATGCCGGCCTGGACGCGGGGCTCGCCAGGGTCATCGACCAGTATGGCCGGACCAATCGCAACAAGCATCGCGCGGTCTTCTACTACCTGCTCGTCAAGCATTTCAGGCGCGAAAACGTATTTGCCTGACGGCGGCAACAGGAGTGCGATGGAGCGGAGCGGCGCGGCGCTAGAAGATCGCCGGCCGCGCCAAGTTGTATCACGACGCAATTCCGGGCGGAATTGCTCCAGGGGAGATGGGGATGCTGAAAGAATTCCAGGAGTTCATTTCCAAGGGCAATGTGATGGACCTGGCCGTCGGCGTCATTATCGGCGCCGCCTTCGGCAAGATCGTCACCTCGCTGGTCGACGATATCATCATGCCGTTCATCGGCGCGCTCGGTGGCGTTGACTTCTCCAATTACTTCATCGGCCTGTCGCACAATGTGACGGCCACCAACCTGGTGGATGCCCGTAAGCAGGGCGCGGTTTTCGCCTATGGCAGCTTTGTCACCCAGGTCATCAATTTCCTGATCATGGCCTTCATCATCTTCCTGATGGTCAAGGCGGTGAACAGTCTGCGCAAGCGGCTGGAACGTGAAAAGCCCGCTGCCCCCGCAGCTCCGCCGCCGGCCGACGTGCAGCTGCTGACCGAAATCCGCGACCTGCTCGCCAAGAGATAACCGGGATCGTCCGAGGCGGCCGGATCCTGGTCCGGTCGCCTCGCGGATTCTGCATAGCCTGCTGATCGGCGGAAATCCTCCAGCACAGCATTCCGCCTTCGATGAGGTCGCCCAGGCGGCAAGGCTTCGGACAATGAAAATCGTTGCGGAATTGCTCACCAGGCTCGACGACACGATGCGGGCCGTCAAAGGCCATCTGGCCGAAATGGACACCGAGCAGCTCGACGCCCTCGTTTCCCTGCTTGGGCCGCGACCGTCGATCGGCAGCGCCGAAATGGTTCTGACCATACTGGCGCTTCGTGAAATCGAAGCCCGCAATCGGAAGAAGTAGCCGTCGAGGATGCAGCGAGGCACCGCTCGCAAACTTCCCTCGAACTGCCGCCAAAGACCAGGAACTCAGGCAATCAGACTGCCCGTGGCTTTTCGCCAAAGACCCCAAAGCCGCGGACTTTTTCGAGCGTTCGACCGCCGTGCCGTTTACGCGGGACGCGTAAGGGCGCAAATGCGTATTCATTGCGCAAGGTCCCTCAGCCTATCGTTTTTATGGCGAGCTCGGTTCGATTCTTGGCGCCGCACTTCTCCAGGATCGTGCTGACGTAATTTTTTATCGTGCCCTCGGCCAGATGCAGCTGCGCGCCGATCTCGCCATTGCTCTTGCCTTCGATGATCAGTTTCAGGATCTCGTTCTCACGCGCGGTGAGGACGTTGCGGATCGACACGCTCGCCGGGGCGTGGCGCGGACGCAACCGCTTGAATTCTTCAAGAATCTTCGCGGCGACACCGGGTGAAAGCGCCGACTGGCCGTTCGCCACGGTTCGGATTGTCGCCGCGATCTCGTCAATCCTGGAGTCCTTGAGAAGATATGCCTTGGCTCCGGCGCTGACCGCCTCGAAGATCAGGTCGTTGGTCTCGAAAGTGGTCAGCACCACGATGCCGGTTCCCGGAAACTCGCGCAGGATCCTCTGGGTTGCCGTGACGCCATCGGCGCGCGGCATTTGCAGATCCATCAGGACGACGTCCGGACGATAGCGGCGCGCGAACTCTATCGCCTGCTCCCCGTCGGCGGCGGCGGCGACGATTTCAAAATCGTCGTTCTGCTGGGCAAGAAGCGTGGCGAGGCCTTCCCGGATCAAGGTCTGATCCTCGGCGATCAGCACGCGTATTCTTTCGGCTTGCGGGCGGGGATCAGTCATCTCTCCACACCCCCCGCGGCATGGGACCGCGTCTTCGGCACGATCAAGGGAAGGGATGTGCGGACCTGCGTGCCAGTTCCCGGTGCACTTTCCACCGTGCATTGGCCTCCCGCGAGCTCGGCGAATTCAGCCATTCCAATCAGCCCGAAATGTCCCTGTTTGGGAACATTCCGGTCAAAGCCGCGCCCGTCGTCGCGGATATCGACAATCAGTCTGCGGCCAGTTTCGGTTTGCTCCACGAGCGCGTCAAACCGGACCTGCCGGGCCTGCGCGTGCGCCTCGATGTTGCGCAACGCCTCGCCAACGATGCGCCGAATGGTCGTCGCGTGATCCTGCAATCCGGCGCGGGCTCCATCATCGATGCGCATGGAGACCTCGGCGCCGGTCCGTCGCGAGAAGTCCGACAGCATCTTCTCGACATCCGAATCCGGTTCGAGGTCATCGGGCATCCTGAGCCGGGCGATGGCGTCGCGCGCCCTGGCGAGGCCGCTTATTGCTGCTTCCTCGGCAATCGCCAGTCCCTCCGAAACGCGGGCGGGGTCGGCTGCCAGGAAATGCCGCGTCAGCCGGATCTGCGTCAGCAGCGCGATGATCGAATGGACGAGCGTGTCATGGAGGTCGCGCGCCAGGCGAAGGCGCGTGCGGGCGAGCGAGGCGAAGCGCACCTCGGAATTGGCGGCTTCGAGCTGCTGCTCCATCAGGCGCCTGGCGCGCCGCTCGCTTTCGAACATGATCTCGGCCTGGCGCGCCGTGAAGTCGGGCATCGCGATCACGACGTAGTGCGACTGATCGCCGTTCCACAAGATCACCGCGGTGACGGGGCGATCCAGCCCAGGCAGTTCGGCCCGCACGCCCGACAAGGCAATGAGATCGCGGCGCCCTTCGGACAAGGCCACCATTTCGGCCTCCATTCCGACCAGCAGCGTGCACAGGCAGCAGTCCGCGCCAATGGCGGGGAGCCATTCGACCAGATGTCCCACCTTTTGCTGGACTGTCCTGTCGGCCTGCAACACGGCAAGCCCGATGACTTCCGCTTGCGCGGCCGGCAGTAGTTCTGTGCCGATATCGATCATCTGTTCTCGCAAAAACAGCCGCGGGGGCGGGGCATGTCACTTTGACGTAAGCCCGAACCGGCCGCAAACGAATATGACTTTCGTCATATCGCCCCTGACTTCCGGCAGATGTTCCTCCCCGGCCTGAAGGCGCTAGATCGCGGTTCGTCGATATCGGCAACCTGTCGACGTGGTTGATCGTTGCCCGGTTCGCCGGCGCGACGGGCTCGGACCAAGGGAGCTGCGGTTGCCGCGATTTCAGCACTGGGAAAAGGAACCGTGGACGTGGAAACGGTTTGGGCAGTTGCCGATCAGCTTTCAGATATTGGCGGGTCTGTCCGCAGCCGTGATCCTGGCGATCTCGGTCCTGATCCTCACGCTCTTTATGATGTTCAGGTAATCCAGGCTCCGTCTCGATCCGTGCCGCAAGCCAAACCCGAAGGCCGGCTGACATGAAGCTCAATGTCCAGTTCATCAAGCACCCAGGCTCCAGGGAGCGCATGGTCGTGCTGCCGGAATCGCAGTTCCGCATGCTCAAGCGGACCGCGATGGCAGGTGTGACCGAGCTCGACGTGCCCGCCCCCGGCAGCCCTTTGCCGAAGCGCGTGCTGGACAAGATCGCCGCCGGCGAGAATCCGGTTCGCGCGCTCAGGGTCCTGCGCGGCCTGAGCGGCAGGCAACTCGCTGCCCAGACCGGAATAACCCCGAGCATGCTGTCGCAGATCGAGCGTTCGGGAAAGACGGCCTCCACCAGGACCCTCAGGGCGATCGCGCATATTCTGGATGTACCCTTGAGTGTCATTTCGCCGGATCTTTCCGCCGGAATCGGAGCCGTTCCGGCCGACATGAGCAGGACCGTGGCCTGGATCCCGACCTGAGGGATCGAGACGCCGGCGCGGCGGCGGATGGCCTTTGTCACAGTCGGTCATGACCTTCGCCGGATTCTCCCGCATGGAGCCGTTCGACTGGACCCAGAGCGGACAGCGGCGACCGATCCGAATTATCGCGACCGACGCCCCAGGGATTCCAATGAAGGCTCGGTGCTTCTGGCGCAACGTTCCGGATTGAATTAGCATTCCGTCATGAATGCGCCGGCCGCAATCCCGCAGGATGCGGGATTCGGAGCGTAGGAGAACCGGGCGACGGTCGCCTGCCAAGCGTCGAGCCAAAGGCGGCTGGGCATCCGAGAACACGTCAGCCGGCAAGCGAGCGCAAGCGGGAGGAACCAATGCGGAAGCTGCAGTCGCAAGGCGTCCATCACATCACGCTGGTCGGCGCCGGACGCCAGACCTCGATCGACTTCTGGGAAGGGGTGCTCGGCATGCCCTTCATCTTCGAGCAGCCTAACCTCGACAAGGCGAGCGAGAGCCATCTCTATTTCGATCCAGGCGACGGGCGCCTGATCACGATCTTCACCGACGAGAGCCGGACCCCGGTCAAGCGGCGGACGCCGACCGATATCGGCTGCGTCCATCACATCGCCTTCGCGGTGTCGCGGGTCACCTTCCTGCAGGCGGTCGCGCGGCTCGACGAGCGCGGCATCAAGCACAGCGGCGTCAAGGACCGCGGTTTCATGGACTCGATCTATTTCGAGGACCCGCTGGGGCTGCTGATCGAGCTTGCTTCCTATCGCTTCGAGCCGCCGGCCGGCTTCACCCATGCCGACGTGCTGATGGAGGCGCACAAGATCCGCGTGGCGCGTGGCGACTACAATATCGCCGAACTCCATCTGGCCGATGCCATCCAGACGCTGGTCGAGCGGTCGCGTGAGACATTGTCCGAAAGCAGGGCGCCGAAAAATCCATACTAACCAGGTCAGAGGGAGGACCAAGATGGCGAAGACCGCAACGAAGAGCGCAAAGAAACCCGCGGCCAAGGCCGCGCCGAAAGCAGCGGCGAAGACGGCCGCGAAGGTGACGGCAAAAGCCGCACCTAAAGTGACGGCAAAAGCCGCACCTAAAGCCAAGGCCAAACCAGCCAAGAAGCCCAGCATAAAACTCAGCATGCTGAGGCCGAGCGTCAACAACATGACGGTCAGGGTGTTTGCGCGCGCGGCCGGGCTCGATCCCGCGGAGACCGACGCCTGGGGCCATACGCGCTCGCCCGAGTTCCTGGCGCGCAATCCGGCGCATCTGACGCCGATGATCGAGGACAAGGCCCTGCCGCGCGGCGTGCTGTGGGAAAGCTGCGCCATCATGCAGTATCTCGCCAACAAGCACGGGCTGGAAAAGTTCTATCCCAAGGCACCGGCCAAGCGGGCGATGATCGACAGCGCCATGTTCTATCTGATCGGCACGCTTTATCCTTATGTCGCGCGCGCAACCTATCCGGCACTCGGCTTTCCGCAATATGCAGGCGAGGTCGGCCACAGCGACGCCCACCCCGACAAGAAATCGGAAGCGCAGAAGGCGGCGATGGCCGCGATCGCCGAGCCGCTCGAGGTGTTTCACTCTTTCTTCCGCAACGGCAAACCGTTCATTGGCGGCAACAACCCGTCGATCGCCGATATAAGGCTGGGGGCAACGCTCGAATTCCTGGCGGTCGTCGACTATGCGCTGCCCAAATGGGCGAAAGAGTACATGGCGGCGCTGGAGAAGAAGCTCGGCAAGGCCTATGCCGAGCCGGCCGGCGACGTGCGCGGCTACATCGCGCATGTGAAATCGCAGGCCAAGGCGTAGCGGTCCTCCGGCGTTAAGGTTTCGTTTACCTAAGACCTGTCTACTGGCTTTAGACCTCGCTGCGACCACGGATGTACTGGCGCCATGACGAGGCAAGGGAAAGGTCGGCTCCGTGCCGGCCTTTTGCTTTTCGCGGCCCTCGCCGAAATCACGACAGTATGATTGCACCGCCGACGGGTGGACTGAAATCCTATTGTCATCCTCGTCATGGATCGTACGATACCGTCAGGGGCAGAACGACGGCGACGAGGTCTGCGATGAACACGGCGAGATTTCTGATGATGGCAGGCGCGCTGTCGGTTGTGCCCTTTCCGTCGGCCGCCACCGCACCGCTCAACGGCATGAACGAGGTAGGCGCCGCCCTGCTCGCCTGCTGGACGCCGCCGGCCAATTCCGACAATTCGTCGGTCACGCTCAGCTTCAGCTTCAAGCGCGACGGCACGCTGATCGGGCCGCCTAAAACAACCGCCATTCATGTCGCCGGCGACGACAAGGCGCGCAAAGCCTATGTCGATGCGGCGATAAAGGCGCTGAATGACTGCCTGCCGCTCAGCCTTTCGCCGGCGCAAGGCATTCCCGGCAACGTCTTCACGCTGCAGTTCAACTCACCGAAGAAATGAGCGGCGGCCTCACCGTTTCAGGTTAGGCCGCGTATGCCTGACCTGGCGCGCCTGAGTTGGGCGTGTTTTTCCAACTCCGGCATCTCGAAGACATAGTCGCTCCAAGCCGAGTCCGGGATCTGTCCGGCCAGGTAACAATCCAGCAGAAGGTTCTGTTCCGGGGTAAGCGGCCTCGGCGCCTGTTCATGATCCAACCCAAGCGAATGGATCAGGTTCCTGGTCAGGCCAGAGACGGTGAAGTGAATGGACATCTTCAGTCTCCTGGGTGCAGCGCGAATCACATCAGGCCGGGAAACGTCCACCACCGGCCAAAGGTTTCATCAGCAATCCGTGATCGCAACGGCGGCTCGGTTTCTCACGCCGGCTGTTGTTCGGCGCTGTCTCGCCGGCACCGGGTCCACAGATTGAAGGAACGTTATTCGCAGACGACGCGATAGCGCTTGCCGTCCTCGCCGACATTCCTGCAGGTGAGGGGGCGCTGCTCGCCGGATGCCGGGTCGGGCAGATCCTGGCCGAAGGACCGCTTCGTCGAAGCGGGTCTGGAATGGCGCCGGACGGTCGGGCTCGCAGGCAGGCTTGCCGGCGCGCTCGGCGGCGGGGGAAACACATCCGACACGATCTGCCGCGAGGCGGTCGTTCCCGGCGGCGCCTTGTCCCAGACACGCCTGACATCCATCCGGCTTGGAACGATCACCGTGCCGTCGTCGCTTCGCGTGCAAGCGCCCGCTGCAAGCAGCGCCGGGCACAGGACGACAGCGGCGATTCGACTGAACATTAGCAACACCTCAGGCGCTTTATAGTGTGTCGTTGCCCCAATCGCCAACAGGCGGATTACCGCAACCGGCGCCACGATTCTGGTTCTCTCAACGGCATCGAAAGGCAGGCGGTTGCGATTCATTATGGTTAGCGGATCGTTAATGCTTGTCGGGCACATTCCGTCGACGAACCGCGAAGGGGTGTTCGGCTGGGGGTGGCAACAGCATGGCGGACGTGGGCAAGACGAGTGGGACAGGCGGCATGCGCAACCCCCTCGACGCAACGGTTGGGCATGACGACGACACGCCCGCCGGCGAAGGCGGCGAACAGCATCTTGCCGATCTCGAGCGCACGATGGACGCCATGCGTATGGGCGTCGTGCTTCTGGACGCCCGGCTCGACACGCTGATCATCAATAAAGCCTACCGGGAGTTGTCCAAGATCCCCGACGGGGCGGTGACCGTCGGTGCGCCATTCAGCCGCCTGATGGATCTCAATCGCCGCAACGGCATCTATGGCGAGATCGACGAACAGGAGTGGCAGCGCTACCTGGCCAGCCGAATCGCGGAAATTCGTGCCGGTTCCGTCGCGCCGCGCGAGTTCGTCCATGCCGACGGCCGCACGATGGTGTTCTCGGTGACGGCGTTGTCCGGCGGCAAGCGCCTGTTGACCTACTATGACGTCACCGAGGTCAAGCGCCGAGACGCCGAGATCGAAAGAGCCAATGCCAGGACGGCCGAGACGTTCAGCAATCTCAGCCTGATGGTCGATTCGATGCCGATCGGCGTCATCGTTGTCGATGCCGAATTGCGGGTCGAGGTGATCAACCGGGCCTTCTACGACTTCTGGAAGGTCGATCCGCTGCGGGCTCCGGCCGGCATCTCTTTTCGCGACCTCATGGAAGCCACCCGTGCCGCCGATCCGTTCGGCGGCGAGGAGCGGAACTGGCAAAGCCATGTGGCCGAGCGGGAAGCCGAAATCCGCGCCGGCGCCGCAGGCTCCAGGCAGTTGCCGCGCAGCGACGGCCGCACGCTGATCGCCTCGCTGGCGCCGCTTCCGGGCGGCAAGCGGCTGATCTCCTATGTCGACATCACCGACATGAAGCAGCGCGAGACCGAGGCCGAGGATGCGCGAAGGAACCTCGCCGCCGTTCTGGAATCGCTGCCGGCCGGCGTCATCATCTACGACCGCGACGACCGCTTCGTCTTCGCCAACCGCAAGCTGCAGGACACGCTGCCGGCGCTGAAGCCGGCCTGGCAGCCGGGCCGCACATTCCGCGAGGCGTTGGTTCTCGGCCATTCGGTCGGCTATTTCCGTTCAAGCGGCGACAGTGAGATCGACCGTCTGTACGGCGTCGACACCGAGCGCTGGCTTGACGCCATGCTCAAGCGGTACCGCTTGCCAAATTCCGCCTACGAGCGGCTCAACGCCGACGGGCGCTGGTACCAGGTCTATGACATGCGCACCGATGACGGGACGTTCATCGGCGTGCGCGTCGATATCACCGACATCAAGGTCCGCGAGAAGGCGCTGCGCGACTCCATGCGCCAGATCGACCTCTACCGGCACGTGATGGACGAGCTGCCCGTGGCGGCCTTCATCAAGGCCGACGATCTCAGCATGGAATTCGTCAACAAGGCCTGGTGCGCGCTGACCGGATTCGACAAGGACGAGGTGCTCGGCAAGACGGATCGTGAGCTTTTCGCGTCGGAAGAAGCCGACGGGTTCAGCAGCGACGACACCGAAGTCGTGGCGACCGGCGCGGGACGCGAGGTCGAGGAGGCCGTCACCCATCGCGACGGCACGGTGCGGCAGCTGATGACCCGCAAGAACCGGCTGGTGGCGACCGACGGCTCGGTGCATCTGGTCGGTTCCAGCACCGACATCACCGACGTCAAGGCGCGCGAGCAGGCGCTTCGGCAAAGCATGAGCGAGAACGAGGTGTTCCGCAGCCTCATCGACAATGTGCCGGTGTCGATCTACGCCAAGCGCTCGGACCTCAGGCAATTCTACGTCAACAAGGGCTGGTGCGATCTCACCGGCTTCAGCAAGGAAGAGGCGATCGGCAAGACCGACGTCGAGATATTCGGAGCGGATGGCGAAGCCTTTGTGGCCGGCGACCTCGCCGTGCTGCGCACCGGAGAGACGCAGGAGATCGAGGAGACGGTGACGCTGCCGGACGGCAGCGTCCGGCACCAGTTCGCGCGCAAGGGCGCGATGATCGCCTCCGACGGCTCGCTCTACCTCATCGGCTCCACCACCGACATCACCGAGCTCAAGCAGCGCGAGGCCGAGCTCAGCGAAGCGCGGCAACGTGCCGTGCTCGCCGACCGGGCCAAGTCGGAATTCCTCGCCAATATGAGCCACGAGATCCGCACGCCGATGAACGGGGTCCTTGGAATGGCGGAACTGCTGGCAAAGTCGGACCTCGATCCGAAGCAGAAGACCTTCACCGACATCATCGTCAAATCCGGCAACGCGCTGCTGACCATCATCAATGACATCCTCGACTTCTCCAAGATCGACGCCGGCCAGCTGGTGCTCGACCCGGCGCCGTTCAATCTGGCCGAGGCGATCGAGGATGTGGCGACGCTGGTCTCGACACGCGCCAAGGAGAAGGACCTCGAGCTCATCGTGCGCGTCCAGCCGGGCCTCGACGGCCAGTTCGTCGGCGATGTCGGCCGCATCCGGCAGATCGTCACCAACCTGCTCGGCAACGCGGTGAAGTTCACCGACGAGGGCCATGTCCTGGTCGACGTGACCGGCGAGCGGGTTCCCGCGGGAACCAAGCTCACCATTTCCGTGACGGATACCGGCATCGGCATTCCCGAGGACAAGCTGAAGCTGGTGTTCGAGAAGTTCAGCCAGGTCGATACCTCGTCGACCAGGAGGCATGAAGGCACCGGCCTCGGCCTCGCCATCACCTCGCGGCTGGTTGAGATGATGGGCGGCGAGATCGGCGTCGACAGCGCCGAGGGCAAGGGTTCGACCTTCTGGTTCACCGTCACGCTGCCCAGGGCCGAGCAGGGCGGGCAGCGCATCACGCCGGTCGACGTCACCGGCGCGCGCGTGCTCATCGTCGACGACAACGCCGTCAACCGCTCGATCCTGAGCGAGCAGATGGCGTCGTGGATGTTCGATGCCTGCGCGGCCGAGAGCGGCGCCGAAGGGCTGAAGGTGCTGATTGCCGCCGCCGCCTATGGCGTGCCGGTCGATTGCATCGTGCTCGACTACCAGATGCCCGGCATGACCGGCGCCGAGATGGCGCGCATCGTGCGTGACACGGCGGGTCTGGCGCACACGCCCATCATCATGCTGACCTCGGTCGACCAGTCGCTTGCCAACACCGCCTATCGCGACCTCGGCATCGATGCGCAGCTGATCAAACCGGCGCGCTCCTCCATTCTCCTGGAAACGCTGGTCGCGACGATCCAGCGCCATCGTCACAGCAGCGCCGCGGTGCAACCCGCCGTTGGCAGCCCACCGCAAGCCGCGCCGGCGCAGACGGCAGCGTCGGACCGCGCCATGCTGCAGCCACCGCCCGTGCGTGCGCGCCCACGTCCGGCCGAGCCCGAGCGCGGGCTCGACATCCTCGTCGCCGAGGACAATGAGGTGAACCAGATGGTGTTCACCCAGATCCTTGGCGAGACCGGCTACCGCTTCGAGATCGTCGGCAACGGCCGCAAGGCGCTCGATGCCTTCGGCAAGCTCAATCCGCGCATGATCCTGATGGACGTGTCGATGCCGGAAATGAACGGGCTGGAGGCGACAGGCGCCATTCGCAAACTCGAGGAGGACACGGGCACGCATGTGCCGATCGTGGGCGTCACGGCGCATGCGCTGAAGGGCGATCGCGAACGCTGCCTCGATGCCGGCATGGACGATTACCTGCCGAAGCCGATCAGCCCGCGGGCGTTGCTCGAAAAGCTCGAGCGCTGGCTGGATTCGGACATCGAGAGCCGGCGCAACGCGGGTTAGCGCCAACTTAGCCGGCGGGCAGGCGCTAGGCGTTGACGCATGCGTATGGTGCGATCGCACCATACCAAAGCAAAAGCCAAGCTTGGACAATATGTCATTGATTCCGCCCCTCGGTTACGGGCGGGAGCAGCGACCGCCAACAAGAAACAGCGTCGACTCTACCCCAACGGACCTGTTTTCGGCGACGGCCGCGCCATGATCCGCTCTGGCGTTCAGGCAACGCGCTCTCGTCCGGATTTTATTTCCCGGCGGCCGCGACCCGGCCGCCGGGATAATTTTTGATTCAAAAGTCAGACAAGTTACTGATTCCCGCGGCAAACTTCGGCCGGTCCTTCGGGGCCTCCGCCGGCCCCTCCAGACATCCCCGTCCAGACGTTACCGGGCTGACACGAAACTGTCATGCGACTGTAATAATCGAGGGCTATTGCGCTGACCGGGCGCCGATAGAACGGGTGCCGAAAGACCATCTTCCGAACAGGAGCAGGCCACATGAGACATTTCATCCGCTCGGCGGCCGTTGCGATTGCAATGGCTGCGGCATCAACCCTTAGCATGGCCGCCGCGATGGCTGCCGACATCTCCGGCGCCGGCGCCACCTTCCCCTATCCGATCTATGCGAAGTGGGCCGACGCCTACAAGAAGGAGACCGGCATCGGTCTCAACTACCAGTCGATCGGTTCCGGCGGCGGCATCAAGCAGATCAAGGCCAAGACCGTGACCTTCGGCGCTTCCGATGCGCCGCTGAAGGGCGACGAACTCGACAGCACCGGCCTCGCGCAGTTCCCGACGGTGATGGGCGGCATCGTTCCGGTCGTCAACCTCGAAGGCGTCAAGCCCGGCGAACTGGTTCTCGACGGCCCGACGCTGGCCGATATCTTCCTCGGCAAGATCACGAGCTGGGATGACCCGGCGATCAAGAAGCTCAACCCCGACGTCAAGCTGCCTTCGCAGGCGATCGCCGTGGTTCACCGTTCAGACGGTTCGGGCACCACCTTCAACTTCACCTACTATCTCGGCGACGTCAGCGCCGACTGGAAGTCGAAGGTCGGCGTCGACAAGGCTGTGGAATGGCCTGTCGGCATCGGCGCCAAGGGCAATGAGGGCGTAGCCAACAACGTCTCGCAGACCGGCGGCGCGATCGGCTATGTCGAATATGCCTATGCCAAGCAGAACAAGCTCACCTATACCGACCTGATCAACAAGGACGGCAAGAAGGTCGAGCCGACCGCCGCGGCGTTCTCGGCCGCAGCGGCCAATGCCGACTGGAGCTCGCAGCCGGGCTATGGCGTCATCCTGGCCAACCAGGCCGGTGCCGCAACCTGGCCGATGACGTCGGCCACCTGGATCCTCGTTTACAAGAAGCCGGACGACGCGGCGGCCACGGCCGAAGCGCTCAAATTCTTCGCCTGGTCCTATGCCAAGGGCGACGAGCTGGCTGCCAGCCTGGACTACGTTCCGATGCCCGACGCCGTCGTGAAGAGCGTCGAAGAGATGTGGAGCAAGGACATCGTCGACGCGAACGGCAAGCCGCTCTATTCCGGCATGTAATTCTGACGAACAAGGGAGGGCGCTTCCGGCGCCCTCCCGTCTCTTTCGAAATGCGAGGGGCTAGATGAGTGCCGTTTCCGAAGCCGCGACATCGTCCGCCATGCGGACCAGGGAAGCGACAGTGCGCCGCTTCGCCGTCACCGACATGGTCTTCCGGGCAGCCACGCGCGCTTCCGCCATCCTCGTGCTGGTTCTGCTCGGCGGCGTCGCGATCTCGCTGATCGCCGGATCGTGGGAAGCGCTGTCGAAATTCGGCATCTCCTTCCTGACGACCGAATCCTGGAACCCGGTCACCGAGAATTTCGGCGCGCTGGCGCCCATCTACGGCACCATCGTCACCTCGGCCATCGCCATCATCATCGCCGTGCCGATCGGCATCGGCATCGCCGTTTTCCTGACCGAGCTTTGCCCCCGCCCGCTGAGGCGCCCGATCGGTATCGCTGTCGAGCTTCTGGCCGGCATTCCCTCGATCATCTACGGCATCTGGGGCCTGTTCGTCTTCGCGCCGTTCCTGCAGACGACGATCCAGCCCTTCATCATCTGGCTGTTCAAAGGCATCCCCGGCCTCAACAGCCTGTTTGCCGGGCCGCCCTACGGTATCGGCCTGCTCACCTCCTCGCTGATCCTGGCCATCATGGTGCTGCCCTTCATCACCTCGATCACCAAGGACGTGTTCGACACGGTGCCGGCGGTGCTGAAGGAATCGGCATACGGCATCGGCTGCACGACCTGGGAAGTAACCCGGCGCGTGACCATCCCCTACACGCGCGTCGGCATCATGGGCGGCGTCATGCTCGGCCTCGGCCGCGCGCTCGGCGAGACGATGGCCGTGACCTTCGTCATCGGCAACGCGCATCGCATCAGCGCCTCGCTGTTCGCGCCGGGCACGACGATCTCGGCGACCATCGCCAACGAGTTCACCGAGGCCGACGGCAATCTCTACACATCCTCGCTGGTGTCGCTCGGCCTGATCCTGTTCATCATCACCTTCATCATCCTCGCGCTCGCACGCTACATGCTGTTGCGCATCGATAGCCGCACGGGAGCCTGACCGATGTCGACTGCCCAATCGCTTCACCAAAGCCGCAAGCGCAAGAATGCCGTGATGATGGCGCTGTGCGTCATCGCGGCGGGCATCGGCCTCGCCTGGCTGGCGCTGATTCTCGGCGCCCTGCTCTACAAGGGGCTCTCAGGGGTGTCGCTGGCCGTGTTCACCCAGATGACGCCGCCGCCCGGCGACGCCGGCGGCCTGCTCAATGCCATCTACGGCAGCATCGTGATGACCATCATCGGCATCGTTGTTGGCACGCCGATCGGCGTGCTGGCCGGCACCTACATGGCTGAATATGGTCGCTTCTCACGCCTTACGACGATCGTGCGCTTCATCAACGATATCCTTTTGTCGGCGCCATCAATCATCGTTGGCCTGTTCGTCTACGAGCTGCTGGTACGGCCGATGGGACACTTCTCGGCCATTGCCGGCGCCATCGCGCTGTCGATCCTGGTGATCCCTGTCGTGGTGCGCACCACCGAGGATATGCTCAACCTCGTGCCCAACGCGCTGCGCGAGGCGGGCACCGCCATCGGCGCGCCGCGCTGGGTGGTGATCCGCTCCGTCGCCTACCGGGCGGCGCTGTCCGGCATCGTGACCGGCATATTGCTGGCGATCGCCCGCATCTCGGGCGAGACGGCGCCGCTTCTCTTCACCGCGCTCAACAACCAGTTCTGGTCGAGCAATCTCAATGCCCCGATGGCCAGCCTGCCGGTGACCATCTTCCAGTTCGCTCTCAGCCCTT
This sequence comes from Mesorhizobium atlanticum, assembly GCF_003289965.1. Taxonomy (GTDB): domain Bacteria; phylum Pseudomonadota; class Alphaproteobacteria; order Rhizobiales; family Rhizobiaceae; genus Mesorhizobium; species Mesorhizobium atlanticum. Next base: position 164,784 of record NZ_QMBQ01000007.1, on the reverse strand, counting down.
ACGAGGAATGGCAGCAACTGGCCTGGACGGGCGCACTCATAATCACCCTGACGGTTCTCGGGCTGAGCATCATCGCCCGCAGCCTGACCGGACGCAGAGAGGACAGATGAAACCGATGTTGTCCACCGACCTGAACGTAGCCGACACGACCGTCGAGAAGGCCAAGATCGAGGTCAAGAACCTCAACTTCTACTATGGCCAGTCGAAGGCGCTGAAGGACATCAACCTGTCCCTGCCCGAGCGTAGCGTGACCGCCTTCATCGGCCCGTCGGGCTGCGGGAAGTCGACGCTGCTGCGCGTCTTGAACCGCATCTACGAACTCTACCCGAAGCAGAGCGCCGAGGGCCAGGTGCTGCTCGACGGCAAGAACATCCTCGACCGCTCGCAGGACCTCAACCTGCTCAGGACCAAGATCGGCATGGTGTTCCAGAAGCCGACGCCGTTCCCGATGTCGATCTACGAAAACATCGCCTTCGGCGTCCGGCTCTACGAGAAGATCAGCAAGGCCGAGATGGACAGCCGCGTCGAGTCGGCGCTGAAGCGCGCGGCGCTGTGGAACGAGGTCAAGGACAAGCTCAACGCCAGCGGCCAGAGCCTCTCCGGCGGTCAGCAGCAGCGCCTTTGCATCGCCCGCACCGTCGCGGTGAAGCCGGAGGTCATCCTGCTCGACGAACCGGCCTCGGCGCTCGATCCGCTCTCGACCGCCAAGATCGAGGAGCTGATCGACGAATTGCAGGCCGACTACACGATCGTCATCGTCACCCACAACATGCAGCAGGCGGCGCGCGTGTCGCGGCAGACGGCGTTCATGTATCTGGGCGAACTGGTGGAATTCGACCGGACCGAGAAGATCTTCACCTCGCCCCGCGAGAAGCGCACCCAGGACTACATCACCGGCCGCTTCGGCTGAGCTCATACGAGGACACCATCATGGCCGAACATACCGTCGCCTCCTTCGACGAGGATCTGAGGCAGATCAGCCGGCTCATCAACGACATGGGCGATCTCGCCGGCTCGATGGTCGGCGGCTCGACCAGGGCCTTGCTCGAAAGCGACAACGCGCTGGCGCAGCGCGTCGTCTCCGACGACGCCATCATGGACGCGCGTCAGCGCGAGCTTGACGACCGCGCCATCACGCTGATCGCCAAGCGGCAGCCGATGGCGGACGATCTTCGCCACGTGGTCGGCTCGATCCGCATGGCGGGCGACCTCGAACGCATCGGCGATCTCGCTAAGAACATCGCCAAGCGCGTCGGGTCGGTCGGCGTCAGCACCGCTCCGCGCGACCTCACGCATTCGATCGATTCCATGGCGCAGCTGGTGCTGATCCAGGTCCAAGCGGTAATCCAGGAATATACGGTGGGCGACGCCACGGCGCTTGCCAAGCTTCGCAACGACGACGAACGCATCGACGTCAAATACACCTCCGTCTTCCGCGAGCTCCTGACCTACATGATGGAAGACCCGCGCAACATCACCGCTTGCACGCATCTTCTGTTCTGCGCCAAGAATCTCGAGCGCATCGGCGACCATGTGACCAACATCGCCGAGAACGCCTATTATGTGCTGACCGGCACGCAATTGCCCGCCAACCGTCCAAAGCAGGACGAGACGGCAATGTCGGCACCGGCCGCCTGACGAAAAGGTTACCCCGATGATCGCGCCACGCATCATGGTGGTGGAGGACGAGGAGCCGCTGGGGGTGCTGCTCCGCTACAACCTCGAATCCGAGGGTTACCAGGTGGAAGTGGTGACCCGCGGCGACGAGGCCGAAATCCGCCTTCAGGAAAATGTTCCCGACCTGCTCGTGCTCGACTGGATGGTGCCGGCGGTCTCCGGCATCGAGCTCTGCCGGCGCCTCAGGATGCGGCCCGAGACCGAGCGGCTGCCGATCATCATGCTGACCGCGCGTGGTGAAGAAAGCGATCGGGTTCGAGGTCTGTCCACCGGCGCCGACGACTATCTGGTCAAGCCGTTCTCCACGCCGGAATTCATGGCGCGCGTCAAGGCGCTGCTGCGCCGCGCCAAGCCGGAGGTGCTGTCCAGCGTGCTCAAGGTCGGCGACATCGTGCTCGATCGCGAATCGCATCGCGTCTACCGCAAGAAGAGCGAGATCAGGCTCGGCCCGACGGAGTTCCGGCTGCTCGAATTCATGATGCGCCACCCCGGCCGCGTGTTCTCGCGCAGCCAGCTGCTCGACAATGTCTGGGGCGAGACGATCTATATCGACGAGCGCACGGTGGACGTGCATGTCGGCCGCCTGCGCAAGGCCGTCAACAACGGCCGCATGCCGGATGTCATCCGCACCATCCGTGGGGCGGGCTATGCCATCCGCGAGGATTAGGGATATGCTGATATTCAGGTGAGGCCGGCCTGCGAATGGCGGCTTCCTGCGCTTCCGGTACTCACGTACCAAAAAGTACGCTCCGTTCCGGTTCTCGGAATCCACCATTCTCGACTCGGCCTGACCTGAATCTCAGCATATCCGGCGCTTGAGCTTGCGGCCTATGCGACGTGCTTGCCCGCTCGCGCCTGCATGCCCGGCGCGAAAATCTCCTGGTCGACGAAGGTGAGCGCGCGCATGGCGCAGCCTTCGCGGATCAGCGGCAGCTCGTTCGGCTCGGTGTCGAAGGAGATCGAGTTCGAATGCTGGCCGCCGGCGGTCTGGGCGATCGCCTCTCTCAGCGCCGGCTCGATCAGGTCGAAGGCGGCCGCGCTGACGCCGACCATGGCGACGGGCGCCGGGTCGATAAGGGCGAACAGGCTGCCCAGGCCGAAGCCCAGCGCCTCGCCGGCCCGGCGATAAGCCTCCCGCTCGGGGCCTTCCTCCTGCCGGGCCTTTGCGGCCAGCGCGCGCATGTCGGCGTCGCCGACATCGGTCGGCGCGGCATCCTCGCTTATCCCCATGGCGCTGCGCCAGATGGCGTAGTTGCCCGCATAGGCCTCGACACAGCCGCGGCGGCCGCAGCGGCAGAGCGCGCCGCCCGGACGATGGATCATGTGGCCGAACTCGCCGCCGGAGGAATGCGTGCCGGTGAACAATTCTCCCTTCAGCACAAGGCCCATGCCGATGCCGTGCGAGAGCAGGATGGCGATGAAATTGTCGCGATAGCGCTCGGGATCGCGCCATCGCAGCGCCACCGCCATCATGTTGCAGTCGTTCTCCATGGTGGCCGGGATGCCGAATTCCCTCTCCAGGATGTCGGCGAATGGAATATCGGTCAGCGGCGTGATCGGCGACCACAGCATGGCGCGCGAGTGGGAATCGGTGATGCCTTGAATGCCCATGGCGATGCGGGCGACACTGCTCACGTCGAGGTCGGGATCCTGCAGCCGGCGCCGCACGATCGCCAGGCACTCGCCGATCAGCTCGTCGCGCGGCATGACAAGCGTGTCCAGGCGCCGCTGCTCCTCGGCGATCACCTGGCCGGCATAGTCGATGACGGCGACCGAAAGGAAGTTCAACGACAGCACCACGGTCAGCACCGCTGCGGCTTCGGGGTTCAGCGCCAGGCCGATCTGCGGCCGGCCGCGCTTCAACGCCGTCGGCTCGCTGGCCTTGCTCTCGGTGAGAATGCCCTCCTGGATCAGATCGGCGGAGATCGCCGAAATGGTCGAGTGGCTGAGGCCGGTGGTGGCGGCAATTTCCGTCCGCGATGGCTGGCCGGCGCGGCGCACGGCCGAAATCACCATGGCGCGGTTGCGCCGACGCAAATCGTCGTGGCGGATTCCGACCGACATCGTCTCGCATGTCCTCCCCGGTCATCGCGGCCTTGTGATGATGCCATGGCCTGTCGCTGACCCGCTAGGGATAGTGGCAGAAGCCAAAGCCGATGTCATTATTTATTGCGGACCTCGAAAAAAATGCTTGGACCCATCAAATGCCATCAGAATCCCGGTTGACAGCATCATTTCGCTGCATCACTATTTTTTTGAGGCTCGAAAAAAAGCCTCTATGCCGGCCTTCGGGCCAGTCTGGGTCGCGCCGTACAAGGCGCAGGGAGGATATCATGAAAAAATTCGCAGCCGCCATTCTGGCGGGCGTTGCCATGTCGCTGACGCTGGCTTCGGTCGCCGAGGCGAAGGGCAAGGTGATCGGCGTCTCGTGGTCGAATTTCCAGGAAGAGCGCTGGAAGACCGACGAGGCCGCAATGAAGGCCGCCATCGAGGCCGCCGGCGACAAGTACATTTCGGCCGACGCGCAGTCCAATCCGGGCAAGCAGCTGACTGACGTCGAAAGCCTGATCTCGCAAGGCGCCAATTCGCTGATCATCCTGGCGCAGGATGCCTCGGCGATCGGTCCGGCCGTGCAGAAGGCGCTCGACGAAGGCATCCCGGTGGTCGGCTACGACCGCCTGATCGAGAACAAGGACGTGTTCTACCTGACCTTCGACAACAAGGAAGTCGGCCGCATGCAGGCCCGCGAGGTGTTCAAGGTCAAGCCCGAGGGCAATTACGTCTTCATCAAGGGCTCGGGTTCCGATCCGAACGCCGACTTCCTGTTCTCGGGTTCGATGGAAGTGCTGAAGGAGGCGATCGACAGCGGCAAGATCAAGAATGTCGGCGAGGCCTACACCGACGGCTGGCTGCCCGCCAACGCGCAGAAAAACATGGAGCAGTTCCTGACCGCCAACGACAACAAGGTCGACGCGGTCGTGGCGGCCAATGACGGCACCGCCGGCGGCGTCGTCGCGGCGCTGACCGCGCAAGGGCTGGCCGGCACCGTTCCGGTCTCGGGCCAGGACGGCGACCACGCGGCGCTCAACCGCATCGCGCTCGGCACTCAGACCGTGTCGGTGTGGAAAGATGCGCGCGAGCTCGGCAAGAACGCCGCCGAGATCGCCTCGCAGCTCGCCGACGGCAAGAAGAATGCCGACATCGCCGGCGCCAAGGACTTCACGACGCCTGGCGGCAACACCGTCAAGTCGCTGTTCCTGACCCCGATCGCGATCACCAAGGACAATCTCAACGTCGTCATCGACGCCGGCTGGATCAAGAAGGACGAAGTCTGCGCGGGCGTGCCCGCCGGCAGCGTCAAGGTCTGCAACTAAGCTCTACGACGTTTGACCAAGACACCTGCGCCGCGGCCTGGAGCGGTTCGTTGAACCGCTCCATTTCTTTGTTGCCGCAATCCCGGACGGAAAACCGCTACGCACTTTTCCTGGGATTGCTTTAAAGCCGCGGCGTTTTCTCAGAAAGATTTGTGTTTCCGCTTTTGGCGGATAGCTTCTAGGCTTGCTCCGGCATCCGCGCCAGACGGGCAAGCCGGCGGGAGGAAATCATGACCGACACGACGTCTACCCAACCGGCAGACACCGCGCGTGCGTCGGAGCTGAGCGCCGTTGCCCGGTTCCTGAAGGCCACCGAGCTCGACACCCGCATGCTCGGCATGATCGGCGCGCTGCTCCTGATCTGGATCGGGCTGCATGTGATCTCCAGCCTGCGGCTTGGCGTCAATCCGCTCGACTTCGACAGCCGCACCTTCCTCACGCCGCGCAATCTCTGGAACCTGTCGGTGCAGACTTCGGCGGTGGCGATCATGGCCTCTGGCATGGTGCTGGTCATCGTCATGCGCAACATCGACCTGTCGGTGGGATCGGCCGAAGGGGTGATCGGCATGGTCATGGGATTTGCCCAAGTGCACTTCCTGGTTCGCTTCGTCGGGCTTGAGCTCGGCAACCCGTGGATCTGGGTCCTGGCGTTGCTGATCGGCCTGGCGCTCGGCCTCCTCATCGGCGCCTTCCAGGGCTTCATCATCGCCTATCTCGAAGTGCCGGCCTTCATCGTCACGCTAGGCGGTCTGCTGGTGTGGCGCGGCGCTGCCTGGTGGGTCACCAGCGGCCAGACCGTCGCGCCGCTCGATGCCACGTTCCAACTCATGGGTGGCGGCCCGGCGGGATCGATCGGCGCCAAATGGAGCTGGGTCGTCGGCATCGTCGCCTGCCTGGCGGTCATCTTCATGCATTATAACGGCCGCGTGCAGCGCAAGCGCTTCCGCTTCCCGCTGCGCCCGGTCTGGGCCGAGACGCTGCTCGCCACGGTCACCTGCGCGATCATCCTCGGCGCCGTGTGGCTCGCCAACTCCTATCCCTGGCCGGTCGGCATCGTGAACCGCTACGCCGCCGCCAACAACATCACCGTCCCCGAGGGTGGACTGTTCATCGCGCATGGCATCGCCATTCCGGTGCTGATGGCGGTCGCCGTCGGCCTGATCATGACCTTCGTCACCAAGCGCACGCGCTTCGGCCGCTATGTCTTCGCCATCGGCGGCAATCCGGAAGCGGCCAACCTCGCCGGCATCAACACGCGCTGGATCACCATGAAGGTGTTCATGATCATGGGCGTGCTGGCGACGATCGCGGCGGCGATCTCGTCGGCCAGGCAGAATTCATCCACCAATGCGCTCGGAACGCTGGACGAGCTGCTGGTCATCGCAGCGGCCGTCATCGGCGGCACGTCGCTCGCCGGCGGTTCCGGCACCGTGCTCGGCGCCATGCTGGGCGCGCTTCTGATGCAGTCGCTGCAGTCCGGCATGGTGCTGCTCGGCGTCGATTCCCCGCTGCAAAGCATCGTCGTGGGGGCCGTGCTGGTCGTGGCGGTGTGGCTCGACACCCTCTATCGCAAGCGGGCCTGATCAGGGAGGAGAAACAACATGGCTGACAAATTCGCTCCCGCCGGCGTTCCGCTGGTCGACATGCGCAACATCTCGATCGCCTTCGGCGGCATCCGCGCCGTCGACGACGCGTCCGTCGATCTTTTCCCCGGCGAAGTGATGGCGCTGCTCGGCCACAACGGCGCCGGCAAGTCGACGCTGATCAAGATCCTGTCAGGCGCCTACAAGCGCGACAGCGGGCAGATCTTCATCAATGGCGAGGAGGCTTCGATCTCGAACCCGCGCGACGCCAAGAAATACGGCGTCGAGACGATCTACCAGACGCTGGCGCTGGCCGACAACGTCGATGCCGCCGCCAATCTCTTCCTCGGGCGCGAGCTGATGACCGGCTGGGGCACGCTCGACGACGTCGCCATGGAAGCCGAGGCGCGCAAGGTGATGGGGCGGCTCAATCCGCGCTTCCAGCGCTTCAAGGAGCCGGTCATCAAGCTGTCGGGCGGACAGCGCCAGTCGGTGGCGATCGCGCGCGCGATCCTGTTCAACGCCCGCATCCTGATCATGGACGAGCCGACGGCGGCGCTGGGACCGCAGGAGACGGCCCAGGTCGGCGAGCTGGTCAAGCAGCTCAAGGCCGACGGCATCGGCATCTTCCTGATCAGCCACGACATCCACGACGTTTTCGAGCTCGCCGACCGGGTCTGCGTGATGAAGAACGGCCAGGTGGTCGGCACCGCGCGCACCACCGATGTCACCCAGGACGAAGTGCTCGGCATGATCATCCTGGGCAAATGCCCGCCCGGCGCCATTCCCGGCCCGGGAGCGCTGAAGATCGCGGCTTAAACACCCGGTATATAGCCGGCTAATTAACGGCTGCGTGATGTACCAGCCGCGTTGATGATTTGACCGCGCCATTGTGTTGACGCGGAGACTTGCCCATAAAGGTCGTCGACCGTCCACGGGCCGCATCCTCGATTTGAAGAAGCTCTTTCCGATCGTTGCCTTTGTCGCCGTCGCGCTGATCAGCCTGACGATGGCAGGCTTCGCCTATTTCGCGACGCAAGAGGCGGCGCGGATCAAGTTCGAAGGCACCGCCGACGACGCGCTCAGCCGCATCGAAAGCCGCATCGACCTGCATCTGTCGCTGTTGCGCTCGACGCAGGCGCTGTTTGATGCGCGCAACGGTGACATCACGCGCGGCGAATTCAACGCCTTCTTCACCGCGCTGAACATCGATGACAACTTCGCGGGCCTGCGCGGCATAGGCTTCCTCAGGCTCGTCAAAGCCGGCGACGAGGCCGCGGTCGAACGCGATATCCTGCGCGACCATGGGGCGGCCCACCCGATCTACCCTGCGACGACCCAGCAATGGCGCACGCCGATCGTGCTGTTCGAGCCGCTCGACACGTCCAACCAGTCGATCATCGGGTTCGACATGTTCAGCGAGCCGGTGCGGCGCGAGGCGATCGAAAAGGCAATGGCCGACGACCGGCAGCATGCGAGCGGCCTGGTCCAGCTCGGCCAGGGCGCCGGCGTGGCGCAGACTTTCACGGGTTTCCTGGTTTTCGTGCGGCTGAACATCGAAACCGCCCCGGACGTCATCAATGCAAGCCGCTCCTCGACGGCCGGCTTTCTATACGCCGCCTTCCGCGCGCAGGACCTATTCCAGGTCGCGCTCAGCCATTCGCCGCTGCTGCCGGTCAATGTCGAGGTCTATGACGGCAAGCCGGAGGCCGGCAATCTGCTCTTCCGTTCGGAAGCACCACCGGCGGAGCGTATCGGCGCGACCCTTTTGGCGCGTCGCGATATCGTCGTCGCGGGCCGCCCCTGGACGGTGCTGTTCAGGCCGACAAGTGCCTTCGAGCCACCGTCCTCGCGCGCCATTCCGGTGATGCTGGGGCTGTTCGGCCTGCTGCTTGCCGGAGCCATCGCCCTGGTGGCGCGCTATCAGGAGCGCGCCTATGACGCGAAATCGGCGCTGCACGAGGCGACGGAAAAGAGCCTGCTGGAAAAGGACCTGATCCTGCAGGAGATGAAGCACCGCATCAAGAATTCGATCACCCGCGTGCTGGCCATCGCGCGGCAGACGGCCTCGCAAGCCACCGACGTCAAGGAATTCTCGGCATCGTTCTCCGCGCGCCTCCAGGCCATGGCCGCATCGCAGGATATGCTCACGCGCTCGCGCTGGCAGAAGGCCGATCTCGGCGACCTCCTGCGTATCGAGCTCGGGCAGGTGTTCGGCAAAGACCTCCCCGAAGGCGTGCTGTCCGGGCCGCAAGTGCTGCTCGATGAGACGACGACTCAGGCGCTGGGGCTGACCTTCCACGAACTCGCGACCAATGCGCTGAAATATGGCGAGGCTGGCAGCTCGATGAGCGCCCTCAAGGTCGACTGGAACGTGAAGGGGCGCGGTCGCGAGCGGACGCTCGCCCTGAACTGGCGCGAAGCGGGTCAGAAGAAACTGGAGGCGCCGGCAAAGACCGGTTTCGGCACCAAGCTGATAGATCTCAACGTCACACGTGAATTACGCGGTACGATCGCGCGCGACTATCGCGGCGACGGATTAAAGGTGGAAATCAAAATCCCGCTGGCCGAGTGAGCGGCCAAAATGGCCTGGGAAGGCGGGCGAATCAACGGATTGGAACCGGAGGCCGGTTGCCGGCCTCCGCTTCCTTTCCGGCATCAGTTGCAGCGAGCCGTGTAGATCCGGCCGCGATGATCGCGATACTGGCAATAGCCGTTGCGCAGGTTGCGAACCAGGAGGCCCGACCCGGCACCGACGGCCGCGCCGATCAGCGCACCCTTGCTGCCGCCGACCAGGCCGCCCACGCCGGCGCCGATCAGGCCACCGCCCACGACATCCTGCTCGGTCGTGGTGCAACCGCTGACAGCGACCAGGGCAACCATGGCAATAATAATCTTCCGCATTGAAATGCTCCTCACTTTTGTCCTCACTTTCGGCAGTGCCAGCCGCCATTTAGCATGAAAAAACGGGCTTTGCCTGCCCGATCTTACTGTTGTTTAAGATAGTCTTTTTCGGGGCGCCCGCTGTTCGACGCGACAAGCATGCCGGAAACCTCCAAAGACGCGACCAAAGTGCCGTCGGGCCGCACGTTCCAGGCGATGTGGTCGTAATCGTCCTCTAGCGCCGGATCGACGGCGAGGCACCTGCCGACGATGTGCGGGGCCTGGCCCTGCAGGTCGCCGAGCGCGAAGGGCCGTTCGGCCGTACAGGCCTGCTCGGTCTCGAAGACGCTGACCGGCACTTCAAGTTCGCGGCAATCGGTCATTGTGCTCGAGCAACCGACGACGAAGAGCAGTGCGGCGATGTGTTCCATGGCTCCAAACCTCTCGCCGCAAACAACGATTCTCGCCGAGCGAAAGTTCCGGTGCCGGGTTCAAGGCGTAGCGTCGAATGGCTTCATGCGACACGCTTTAGGTCCTGTGCCTGATGGTATCGTTTACCCCAAAGCCGCCGTGCAACTTTGGTCGTATGCTCGCGGTCCAAGCCGCATGCGGGAATCAGAACAATTGCCAGGCGGCGGTCAGGGCCACGGCGGCGAGAAGCGCGACGGCGCCAAGGCGGAGCGAAATGTGGGAGGGTCGCGGCGCCGGCTGCGGCTCGGCATCCTGGAAGCCGCTCATCGAGACACGGGCGGCCTGCTCCAGCCTGTTCATATCGGCAACCATCATTTCAGTCTCCCAGATCGCGCGCCGGGAGGCACGGACGGGTTTCCGGCGCATCGCCAGCCGGCGACACAGGATCGGACTTTATGGTGAACAGGGCGTTAAAGGCCTTCGCCTGCAAAGCTTAGCGCCACAGGGGCGCAATCAATCCGTCTCGAAATTTCCATGCGGGACGGTGAGGCGGTATTCCATGCGGTCCTTGCCGATTTCGAGCGTCGCGGAGCCGTTCAGCGACATCGGCACGACGCGCTCCAGCGCCACGCTGCCAAAGCGCTTTTCATTGCGCGGTGCGTCGCCGACCGATTCCGTCCAGGTCAGCAAAAGGCTGGGCGAGGTTCCGCTATCAGGTTCAAGCCTTGCGCTCACTTCGACATGGCCGTCCGGTCGCGACAGCGCGCCGTAGCTCACCGAGTTCACAGCCAATTCGTGCATCGCCAGGCCGATATGCAGGGCGGCATTGGGATTAAGATAGGGATTGTCGCCCGCGAACCGTAGGCTTCGCGCCAGATCGGCGCTGTAGCGGCCGACCTGGCCGGATACGAGTTCGTGCAGTGCCGCTCCTCGCCAGTTGGAGGACGTGACCAAGTCCTGCGAGGAAGCGAGCGATTGCAGACGGCCGCGAAATCGCGCCAGGAACTCGCCGAGCGTCTCCGTGTAGCGTCCTGTCTGTGTGGCGATGCTCTGGATGATGGCCAGGAGGTTTTTCGATCGATGGCTGACTTCGCGCAGCAATGTCTTCAACGTCTGCTCGCGGCGTTTCTGCTCCGTCGTCTCGACCATGGTGGTGACGACGCCGAGGACTTCGCTGGTGTCGCTGCGATCGGCATCGATCCAAAGCTGGAACCAACGGACGCCCTGGCTTCCTGGAATGCTGAGCTCGAGCTGGTCCGCGTTACCGGATTCGATCACCTTGAGCTTGACGGCCCTTATGCGTTCGGCCTGCGCCGGCGAAAGCAAATCCTTGCCGTCGGCGGTTTCGGACGCCCACGGCGCGCTCATGTTGCGCGCCCAGACCGTTTTCATCTGCCGATCCTGATAAAGAACCGAGATTCCGGCATTGTGCAGCGCATGAAGCAAAGCTCGCCCCACCTGCATCCCGCTTTCGGCGGGATGCATCGCGATCACCTCTGTGTCCTGTTTTTCAGTCCTGTCCTTCGTGGAATGGTCGGGAGGCATTGGAACATCCCCGCACTCGGTCCTTGAACGGCTCAATCCGCAACTGGTTCCGACGCCCGTGCTCTCCAAAACGGTCCGCCGGACGGCGCTCTTTCGAGACGCCGCCCGGCGGTGGCTGGAAACCGTTTGAGGGGTGCGGCTTCCAGTGTCGCGGTCAGGCTCTCCTGAAGAGGCCTGCGATGAGCGAAATGACCAGGAAGGCGAGGAAGATGAAGAACAGGATTTGCGCGATGCCCGCCGATGTGCCGGCGATGCCGCCGAACCCAAGCGCGCCGGCGATGATCGCAACTACGAGAAATACGAGCGCCCAGTACAGCATGATGCGTCTCCTTGTAATGTCGGGAAAAGAACGTGGGTCGGTGCCGTTTGTTCCACCATTTGCTGAAAAAGACGATCCCCCTTGAAGGGACTTTTCAGATCGCAACCGGACGAGCGTCATACGAGGCGTGAAAGCCTCGCATGACGCTCAAAACGGTCGAAAACGCGGATCAGGCGGCGGCTTTGGCCTGACGGTCGAAGAACAGGGCCTGGCTGATCAGAGCCTTGACCATGTCGGGATTGAAAGGCTTGGTGACCAGGAAGGCCGGCTCGGGGCGTTCGCCGGTCAGCAGGCGTTCCGGGAAGGCGGTGATGAAGATCACCGGTACCGGCGTCGACGACAAGATCTCGTTGACGGCTTCGATGCCAGAGCTGCCGTCGGCGAGCTGAATGTCGGCCAGCACCATTTTCGGCCGCGTCTTGCCGAACATGGCCACTGCCTCGGCATGTGTACGTGCCGTGCCGACGACCCGGTGGCCGAGGCTTTCGACCATCTCTTCGATGTCCATGGCAATCAGCGGCTCATCCTCGATGATCAGCACATCGGTCGCGACCTGTCGCGAAATCTCGTTGCTGGCCTGCGCAAGCAACTCCGAGAACTCGTCCTCGTCGACGTCGAGAACTTCCGCCGCCTCGTCCTCGCTGAAACCTTCCACGGCGACAAGAAGGAAAGCCTGCCTCGGCAGGGGCGCTATCGCGTTCAGATTTGCGGCCGCGCGCTGCTCCCAGGCTGTCTGGGCCTGCTCCTGCGGCACGCGGATGGCAACGGAGGTGAAGAGCCTGGCGAAGACCTTGTACAGCGCGATACGATCGCTGGACGCTTCGGGGAAGATATTGGTGTCGGCGATGATGGCTTCCAGCATCGCGGCGACCAGCGCGTCACCGCTCTCTTGCGACCCGGACACCGCGCGCGAGAAGCGGCGCAGGAACGGAAGATGCGGAGCGATGGTTGCGGACAAACTCATTTTGTTTACGTCTCCCTCAGATGACGCTGCCTGTCAAAGGCCATGCCGATCGCACGCCCCGGAAAATCAAACGCCGGCTTTCCGAAAAAGTTCCGCCCGCAGTGGAACTAAATTAGCAGGTCGGCGTTTCGGGATTTCGGGATGGGCAACCAGACGAAGGTTCCGCTTGCGTTGTGGTTTGAAGTCGAAGAGCGGTTCGGGTGCTGGAAACTAGGGCGACTATGAAAGAAATGTCAAAAAAACAGATGGCTGATGCCAAAAGCAGGCATCGGAACGGGGATGGCAACCCGCTTGGGGCGAACTCCGAAATTGCCCGCAAGCTCAAGCAATATTATGACGAGTTGGTCTCGGACCAGGTGCCGGACCGTTTCGCTCAGTTGCTGAGCCAACTGGAACAGACCGAACCTGCCCAGAAAAAGGACTGAGGCATGGCGGCGGTATCCCAGAGCTTCAAGACCGAGCTGCTCGGTGCGATCCCGAGCCTGCGTGCTTTTGCCGTGTCGCTGACGCAGAACGCCGACCGGGCCGACGACCTCGTCCAGGAAACGCTGGTCAAAGCGTGGGACAAGCATGAGAGTTTCCAGCCGGGCACCAATCTCAAGGCCTGGCTGTTCACCATCCTGCGCAACGAATTCTATTCGCAGATGCGCAAGCGCGGCCGCGAAGTGCAGGACAGCGACGGCATCATGACCGCCAGGCTTGCCGTTCATCCGGCCCAGCACGGCCAACTCGACCTCAAGGATTTCCGCGGCGCGCTCGAGCAACTGCCCGAGGACCAGCGCGAAGCCATCATCCTGATCGGCGCTTCCGGCTTTTCCTACGAGGAAGCGGCCGAAATCTGCGGCTGCGCGGTCGGCACGATCAAGAGCCGTGTCAGCCGGGCGCGCACCAGGCTGCAGGAGATCCTCAAGATTTCCGGCGAGGACGAATTCGGACCTGACGCGATCTCGGCGCAGGTGACAGGCTCGAACGCGGCGTGAGCCGATCGCCTAAAATTCCGATAGCATGGATGGCCTCAGGCCGAGGCGACCCGGCCGCAGGCCATCGCCACGGCTTCGATCAGGTCGTCGCCGGAGTAAGGCTTGGTCACCAGCCGTATATCCGGGAATGAACCCTTGATTTCGTCCGAATCCGAATAGCCGGACGCGAATACGAACGGCACGCCCTCATTGCGCAGCCGCGCGGCGAAATCCAGGGTCGAGACGCCGCCGAGCATAAGATCGACGACGGCCGCGTCGAAGCGCTCCGGCAGCGCCTGCCCGTCGATCTCCGCGAGCTCGCGGGCGATCGTCACATCCGCGGCGCCATGGTCACGGCAAAGCTGCTCGACATCCATCGCGATCAGGAACTCGTCTTCCAGGATGAGGATACGCAATCCGTCAAGCAATGCTGGCACCCTATGTCTCCTCGGGAGGGCCGCACTCATGCGCGGAATTGGCTGTCATGTCATTTAAAAAAGACATGGGGTCCGCCTCGCGGAACCCCTGCCTGTCTCAAGCGTTTCCTTGCGCCCCACAAGGGCAGGGATTTCGAAGAGGGGTCGAAATGTCCAGCCAAAGCGCACGTCCGGTCGCCAGCCGTCAATATCCTTGCGAAAAGTGCCCGTTGCGGCCCTTGCCTGCATTCCGTGAGTTCGACAAGCAGGAATTGTCATTTATCAGCACCTTCAAGCGCGGCGAGCTTGCCGTCGACAAGGGAGCGACAGTATTGGTCGAAGGCAGCCACAGCGCTCATCTTTATACGGTGCTGTCGGGCTGGGCCTTTCGTTATAAGCTCTTGCCCGACGGGCGCCGCCAAATCCTCAATTTTTCCATGCCCGGCGACCTCATCGGCCTGCAGGGCAGCCTGATGGGCGAGATGCAGCATTCCGTCGAAGCCCTGTCGCCGATGCTGCTTTGCGTCTTCGAACGCGAGCAGTTGCAGGAACTCTATCGCAACCACCCCGGCCTTGCCTATGACATAACCTGGATCGCTTCGCGCGAGGAGCGCATGCTGGACGAGAACCTGCTCAGCATCGGCCGTCGCACCGCGCTCGAGCGCGCCGCCTATCTTATCGCCTTCATCGCCAGCCGGGCTCGCGGCGCCGGCCTCAACGGCAAGACGCCGGTGCAAATCCCGATCACGCAACAGCACATCGCCGACACGCTTGGCCTCTCGCTTGTTCACACCAACAAGACGATCCGCAAGCTGATGGACCGCAAATTGGTCCTGTGGCGGGATGGTGGGTGCGAAGTGATCGATTATGATGGGCTGAAGAAGCTCGCCCGCTGGGAAGGATTGGGCGAGGAACGCAGGCCGCTGATCTAGGGTGTCAATATTCAGTTGTGAGAGGCAGGCCCGGAACCATGGTGCGGAACGGGCGTTGAAACCAACGCGAACGCAAGGAGTTAGAGAATGGCAACCGCCGCAGGGAAATCCGCAACGGATCAAGCAACCACCGCCGATCTCGAGGCCGATATCGAGCAGCTGAAGGCTGATATCCAGAAACTCACGGAGCAACTCGCCAGGACAGGCCAGCACGGTTACGGCGCCGCGCGCCGCGCCGCCGCGGATGGCGTTGAACAGTTGCGCGCGCAAGGTGAAGCCGCGTTCGAGAGCATGCGGGGAAGCGCCGAAGACATAGAGGCGCAGCTGATAGCCAAGGTGCGTGAGAAGCCGGTGACGTCGCTGGCGATCGCCGCGGGGGTCGGTTTCCTCTTCGCCCTTCTTTCCCGCCGCTAACCTCAGATGGGGGCGCTTGTCTCGCTGATCTCGGCCCTTGCCTCGGGCGAGGCCGTGGCTGCCGTGCAAAGGGCGCGAACGACGGTCATCCTTTATGGGCTTGCCGCCATTCTTGCCCTCTGCGGCGTCGGCTTCCTTATCGGCGCCGCCTATATCTGGCTGGCGGCGCGCTACGGGCCGTTGGCGACCAGCCTGGGCTTCGGCATCGGGTTCCTGGTGATTGCCGGGCTGATTGTCGTCATCCACAAACTGACGGCAAGCGTGCGCGGCAAACGCCGGGCGCGACGGCGACAGGCAGACATGACGGCGGTGGGTATAACCGCGGCGCTTGCCCTGCTTCCGGCACTTGCCAAGAGCAGGGGCGGACTGGCAGCCATTGCCGCGCCCGCCCTCGCGGTCGTCGCTTACGCCATCTATCGCGAGAACACCAAACCCCCGCCGCCAAGGCAAGGTCCGGACGACCTGCATTAGGCCTTAGGTCTTTCAGCGTGGCGACCTGCTTAAGCATGGCTACTTGCCGGCGAGCTTCAAACACCTGCCTCGGGCATCATTCGTCCAGTGATCCTCACCCGCTCGGAACCTTCACGGCAAGGGCCCGTTACCCGATCGTGCCGCGCCCGAGACGCCCGCCGCCACGCAACATGGAGGCCAATCATGACCAAGATCGTTCCTGAAGACAAAGCCCGCCAGGGACACTGGGGTTGGCACGCCTTAAGGATTCTCATAGCCGGCCTGTTGCTGGCGTTCATTGCGTGGGGCGCGGTGGAGATTTACGGGGAATTGATAAAGTCGCCGACTTCCGGCGAGCAGCATATCCCGCGGCCGTCTGGCACCGAGCAGGGCACTGCTCCAGGCCAATCGACCGCGAAACCCTGAAGCAGCGCTGTCTTCAAGCTGCCTTTGCGCTGACGCCGCGTGACGGAACAAGCACGTGCAAGGCGCCGGGGTGGATTTCGATCGTGGTTTCGCGCTCGAGCCTGATCAGTTCGCCGTCGAGGACGGCGCTGAATTTCCTAGCGGGCGAGAGGATCTTCAGGACAACCTTGTCGGCCTGATGAACTTCGACATGGGCGCTCCGCCGCAGCCGGCCGCGCAGCATGTCGAGCAGCAGCTTTGCCAAATGGTGACGCCGGCGCGCGACGCTGACATAGATGCCGAGCACGCCGCCGGCCGGATTGTCCGCATAGGGCAGGTGGCCCTCCCCGAACAGATTGTTGGAGATGCCGATGCCCGTCGTGCGCGTAACGATCTCCGCCTTGCCGATGCTCAGGCTCACTTTCAGCGCCGGCGGATTCTTGATCGCCGCCCAGGCGGCGCGCACGGAGGCATGCATCTTTCCAAGGCGCGAGCCGAAATCCATTTTCTCTCGCAGCTGGACCATCTTGGCATGCATGCCGATCGAGAACTGATGCACGAAAGGCCGGCCATTGGCGCTCGCCATGTCCACGGCGATCACCTCGCCATCGGCGAAGGACTGCAACGCTGCCTCCAATGTCTGCGGAATGCCCAGGCCACGCGCGAAGAGGTTCATCGTCCCCGCAGGTAAAACGGCCAGCGCCTTCTTCTTGTTCATGAGAAGGGACGCCGCGGTCGAGATCGTGCCGTCGCCGCCACCGGCAAGGATTACGTCGATGTTGGGCCTGGCTATGGCCTTCCCCAGCGCGGTAGCAACATCCCGGCCGGCAACGATATCGATCTCGACCGAATGTCCCGCCGCTTCAAGCGTCTGACGCAGCTGTCCGGAAAAAGCTTCCATGTCGACGGTGCGGAGCGTGCCGCCGTCCCGATTAAGCACCGCAGCAAACCGCATACCCGCTCCGTATCCCTTCAGGCCGCTTTGAGCCGTCAGCCGCAGGCTGGAACGAGGATGCGGCCGCAAAGGTTCCACCGGAGGTTTGGCACCCCAGATGCTGGTGGACGGGCCGTGATTGGAACAACACCCCGGTCACGACGTTGTGAACCTGTCGACACTGCCGCTCCCGACCCGCCGTTCAGAGGTTGGCCGGATGAGCGCAATGCACAAATCAGGCACGAGGAGAGACCATCATGATCCGCACTCTTTTTGCGACCACCGCGATCGCTACACTGCTCGCAACCGGCGCTTTTGCGCAGACGACAACTGCTCCGGCGCAACAGACCCCAGCGGCCGAAAACACGGCTCCGGTGCCGCGCGCCGAGGGCGCGCTGATGTCCAACATCATCGGTGTGTCTGTCTACAATGGCACCGGCGACGATGCACAGAACATAGGCAAGGTCGATGATGTCGTCTTCGATTCCGGCGGCAAGGCCAAATCCGCCATCATCGGGGTCGGCGGTTTCCTCGGCGTCGGCAAAAAGGACGTCGCCTTCGACTACGCGAAGCTGGAATGGGCCGAAAAGAACGGCGAGCGCTGGCTGGTGGCCAAGACCACGAAGGACGAACTGAATGCCCAGCCGGCATTCGACCGCAAACCTTACGATCCGGCGCCGGCGCAGTCGGCCGACGCTACGCAGCCCGCCAACAACACGACGACGACCCAGGCTCCCGCGGCCGCACCGATGAAGAAGGCGGAGGGAAACCTCGCTTCCAACATCATGGGCGAGTCGGTCTATAACGGCACCGCGGACGACGCCCAGAAGATCGGCGACGTGAAGGACATCGTGCTTGCCAAGAATGGCAAGGCCGAATCCCTGGTGATCGGCGTCGGCGGCTTCCTCGGCATCGGCACGAAGAATGTCACCTATGACTTCGACAAGGCCAAGTGGGCCGAGAAGAACGGCGATCGCTGGCTGGTGGCAGAGACGACGAAGGAGCAGCTTCAGGCACAGCCCGACTTCAACCGCAAGGCCTATGACCCGGCACCGGCCACGACGGCGGCCGCGAACAACGCTCCTGCAGCGACCACGCCCGCGGTGGTGTCTTCGGACACGACCTCCGACAAGGGGGCCAAGCCGGCAGAGCCGGCCAAGTCGACGGCTGAGAACAAGCCCGCGACGCCGCCGGCCCAGACCACGGCCGAGAACAAGCCTGCCGATAACAGCGCGGCGGCAACCGACCAGACCAAGACCTCGTCTATCGACAAGTCGACGCTTACCGAAATGCCGATGGGCAACATGCGAGTCGACGACCTCAAGGGCACGACGGTTTATGGCGCCAACGATGTCGAGATCGGTTCGATCGGCGATGTCGTGCTGACGCCCGAAAACAAGCCGGACGCGGTCATCGTCGACGTCGGCGGCTTCCTCGGCATCGGCGCCAAGGAAGTGGCGATCGGCATGGACAAGCTCAAATTCATGACCGACAAGAACGGCAAGAAATATCTCTACACGAACTTCACCAAGGAGCAGCTGCAGGCGCAGACGGCCTATGACAAGAGCAGTTATGCCGCCAATCGCGACCGGCAGCGGATGATGCTGAAGTAAGTGAGTAGGGCAGTAGGGCAGTAAGGCAGTAGGAGACGCAGTCTCGACATACTGCCCTATTGCCTTACTGCCCTACTGCCTTGGTGACGTACCCGGCCACGCCATTGTCCGTCAGCTCCGCCAGCGCCAGCGACTGGTCGAGGTGGGCGGCCCGCCAGGCTAGCATCTTCTCCGCGAACTCGAGCCGTACCGGCAGATAGGCCGGGTCGTTTGCCACGTTGTTCAGTTCTCCCGGGTCTTTCGACAGGTCGAACAGAAGCGGCGGCAGACCGCCGCCGAAATTAACATACTTGAAGTCGGCCGAGCGGATGACGGCGAGGTTGCAGTCGCGGGATTCCATACCGAAATAGCGTTCGGCTTCGCCTTGCGCGATCGTGCGGAAGTCGAACTCCCAATGCGCGGCATCGCGCCAGTTTTCGGGCCGGTCGCCGTCAAGCCACGGCGTGAGCGAGCAGCCGTCGAGATGGCGCTGTGGCGCGGCGCCGATCAGGTCGAGCAAGGTGGGAAAGACGTCCACGGCTTCGGTGAAATGATTCACGGATGAACCGGCCGCGGCTCTCCGGCGCGGGTCGCGGACGATCAGCGGAATGTGGTAGCTGGCATCGAAGAAGCCGCCCTTGCCGAGCATGAAATGGTCGCCCATCATCTCGGCGTGGTCGGAGGTCAGCACGATGACGGTGTCGTCCCAGGCGCCCGCCGACCTGATCGCCTGCCAGATGCGGCCGAGCTGCGCGTCGACCTCCGAAATCATGCCGTAATAGATCGCGCGGATACGGCGGAAATTCTCCTCGCTCCAGTCAGGCACGTTGCCCTCCATGCCCGGAATGAATTTCGTTCTTTTCTGGAGGGCGAGATCGTAGGCGAGGTAGGGGTGGCTTGCGGCTTCGGCTTGCCGATTTGCCGCGCGCTTGAAGGCAGGACCTTCGGCCGGATCGTACATAACGTTGTAAGGCTCCGGCACGATGAAAGGCGGGTGCGGGCTGATGAAGGAGATGTGCGCGAACCATGGCGCGCGCTTCTCTTGCTCGCCAAGCCAGCGGATGAATTCGCCGGCCAGGAAGGCGCTCGGCGTCTGGTCCTTCGAATAGACCGGCGGCGCGTTGGTGACGTCGCGTTCCGCCTGCCCCTCGGCCGGACGGTGGATGGCGGGACTTCCGGTGCTTGTGTCGATGCCTTGCGCGCGCAGCCATGACAGCCACTGCTTCTGATGCTCGGGCAAAGCTTGCCGGACAGTGAAGCCCGGCAGCACGCCTTCATAACTGCGCAGGCGCGGATCCTCCGCCGCAAGCTGGCGCGGGTCGAGGGAGACATCGGTGTAGCCGAACAGGGTCGGATCGTAGCCCGCCGCGCGCGCCGAAAGCGCGATGTTGCCATGGCGCACGTCGAGCGGCGTGCCGTTGCGGCAGACGCGATTGTTCATCTGGTAGAGGCCGGTGTAGAGACAGGCGCGGGCCGGAGAGCAAGGCGCTGCTCCACCAAAATGGCGGCGGAAGAGCACGCCCTCGGCTGCGAGCGCATCCGCATTTGGCGTCCTCACCACCGGATGGCCGGCCGCCGACAGGCAATCGCCACGCCATTGGTCGCAGGTGATCAGGAGAACATTCGGGCGGCGAGGCTGGTGGTCCAAGATCGTCTCCTTGTCGAAGCGCTCAGATGGAACGGAAATCACCGGCGGTGCAAGCCTGAGGCGGTGATAGATTGGTGAACATATTTCGAGCAGTCGTTCACTTTTATAAAACAGTCCATTCTGTGTTTGCCCGCTTTGCCGCTGGCCCGCCTATCCTCATATTGGCGTGGACAGCGGCAAGGGCCGCGCAAGAACAAGGGAAGGAGCAAGATCATGCTCAATCAGATCCAGGGCCTGCATCACGTCACCTCGATGGCGAGCGACGCACGCCGCAACAATGAGTTCTTCACGAAAAAGCTCGGCCTGCGTCGGGTGAAGAAGACGGTCAATTTCGACGCGCCGGATGTCTACCATCTTTACTATGCCGACGAGGTCGGCACGCCGGGTTCGGTGATGACCTATTTCCCGTTCCCCGATATCGGCAAGGGCCGGCACGGTGTCGGCGAGGTCGGCACAACGGTGTTTTCTGTGCCGGAAGGCACGCTTGCCTATTGGGAAAAGCGCTTCGCCGATGAGGGCGTGGGCAATGTTGCCCGCACCGAAAGCTTCGGCGAAAAGCGGCTCACCTTCACCGGCCCGGACGGCGACAGCTTCGCGCTTGTCGAGGACAAGGCCGACAGCAGGGCACCCTGGGTCAAGGGTGGCGTTCCCGGCGACGAGGCGATCCGCGGCTTTCACTCGGTCTCGCTCCGGCTGAAGGATGGCGGCGCCACCGAGGAGCTCTTGAAGTTCATGGGCTATGAGGAGGTCGACAAATCCGGCAACATCCGCCGGCTGGCGATCACGAACGGCAATGGCGCCGATGTCGTCGACATCGAATCGCTGCCGGGCGCCGGCTTCGCCAATCTCGGCGCCGGCTCGGTGCACCACGTCGCCTTCGCGGTCGAGGATCGCGCCAAGCAGCTCGAGGTGCGCAAGGCGCTGGTCGACACCGGCTACGGCGTGACGCCGGTCATCGATCGCGACTATTTCTGGGCGATCTATTTCCGCACGCCGGGCGGCGTGCTGTTCGAGGTGGCCACCAACGAGCCCGGCTTCGACCGCGACGAGGACACCGCGCATCTTGGTGAGGCGCTGAAGCTGCCGACGCAGCATCAGCATCTCAGGCCCTATCTCGAAGAGCATCTGCAGAAGCTGGAAGACTGAAGCCATGAGCAAGGACGCTTACATCCACAAAATGCTGCCCGGTTCGCCGGGCAGCCCGCTGCTCTTCGTCTTCCACGGCACCGGCGCGGATGAGAACCAGCTTCTTGACTTTGGCCGCGAGCTTGTGCCTACGGCGACGATCATCTCGCCGCGCGGCGATGTGTCGGAGCATGGTGCTGCCCGTTTCTTCCGCCGCACCGGCGAGGGCGTCTACGACATGGACGACCTGGCGCGCGCGACATCGAAGATGGCAAGCTTCGTCAAGGCGCATGTCGAGGCGGCAAAGCCTTCGGCGGTGTTCGGCCTCGGCTACTCCAACGGCGCCAACATCCTGGCTTCGGTGGTGTTCGCCGAGCCCGGCCTGTTCGACGCCACGGCGCTGATGCATCCGCTGATCCCGTTCGAACCTAAAGTGCAAGGCAGCCTCGCCGGCCGCCACATCCTAATCACGGCCGGCAGGCGCGACCCGATCTGTCCGCCTAACCTGACGACGCGGCTCGAGGCCTATTTGCGTGCCGACGGCGCGGATGTCACAGTGGAATGGCACGATGGCGGGCATGAGGTTCGGCCAAATGAAATCGAAGCTGCGCGGCGGTTCTTTGCGCCGGCGCCGGCTCCAAAGAGATAGAGCATGATGTCGTCCGAAAACCGCTTCACACTTTTCGGCATCATGCTCTGAGGAGACAAACAAAATGGCTGACCAACTGCCTGAGATCGAACTGGAAGACCGCGGCTCCAAGGGGCGCTATGTGCTGCGCGGCCCTGGCGGCGCCGAGGCCGAGATGACCTTCACCAAGATCGGCGAGCACCAGCTCATCATCGATCACACCGAGGTGCCGGACGTGTTTCGCGGCCAGGGCGCCGGGCTTCGGCTCGTCACCCGCGCCGTCGAGGACGCCCGCGCCGCCGGCAAGAAGATCATTCCGCTCTGCCCCTTCGCCAACGCCCAGTTCCGCCGCCATCCGGAATGGGCGGACGTGCTGAAGCAGTAGAGGATTTTTTCCTTCCCCCCTTGTGGGGGAGGTGGCCGCGAAGCGGCCGGATGAGGGGTGTTCCAGCGGAGTGCGACGTCTGCATTCCCTGGAACACCCCTCATCCGTCTCGGCGCTGCGCCGATCCACCTTCTCCCCCTGGGGGAGAAGGGAACTCTTCGCATTTGCACCGCCCGGCCATCTTGCCTAAGTTGAGGGTTCGCTTCGGACGAAACCTGTCGTCCCGCCCGTCCCAGATTTGAATGGCTCCCCTGATGACCGATACCGACCTGATCCCCGTTTTCGACGGACATAACGACACGCTGCTGCGACTCTACCAGTCGAAGGAAGCCGATGTCGAAAAGCTGTTCATCGAAGGGACGCCGGGAGGCCATATCGACCTGCCGCGCGCCAGAAAAGGCGGCTTTGCCGGCGGCATGTTCGCGATCTTTCCGCCGCCGGTCGAAAAGTCGAAGCGCAGCGCAGTGCCGCCGGCGCCAAGCGACAACGAGCCCTTGCCGCCCGAGCTGCCGCAGGCCGAGGCGATCACCTCGACCATCGGCATGGCTTCGATCCTGTTCAGGCTGGAGCGCGCCGGCGCGCTGACCGTCTGCCGCAGCGCCGGCGACGTGCGCGCCGCCATGGCGAAAGGCTCGATCGCGGCGATTTTCCACATCGAAGGCGTCGAAGCGATCGATCCCGAGCTTGCCATGCTCGACGTGCTGCACGCCGCAGGCCTGCGCTCGCTGGGCATCGTCTGGAGCCGCCCGAACGCGTTCGGCAATGGCGTGCCGTTCCGCTTTCCCTCCTCGCCCGATACCGGGCCTGGTCTCACCGATGCCGGCAAGGCGCTGGTCAAAGCCTGCAACAAGCTCAGGATCATGATCGATCTCTCGCATCTCAACGAGAAGGGTTTTCGCGACGTGGCGGGCTTGAGCGATGCGCCGCTGGTCGCCACCCATTCCAACGTGCATGCGATCTGCGGCCATTCGCGCAATTTGACCGACTGGCAGCTCGGCGCGATCCGCGAGTCGGGCGGCATGGTCGGCCTCAACTTCGCCACCGGCTTTTTGCGCGAGGACGGCCGCATGAATGCCGACACCAGCATCGACATCATGGTGCGCCATATCGACTCGCTCTTGCAGGCGCTGGGCGAGGATGGCGTTGGCCTCGGCTCCGATTTCGACGGCGCCATGATCCCGGCCCCCATCGGCGACGTCGCCGGCCTGCCCAAACTCATCGACGCGCTCGCCGCGCGCGGCTTTGGGCGCGCGCTGATCGAGAAGATCGCTTATCGCAATTGGCTGAGCGTGCTGGAGAGAACAATCGGGTGAGACCCTATCGATATTCAGGTGATGCCGGCCTGCAAACAGCGGCTCTCTGCGCTTCCGGTGCTCACGTACTTTAAGTACGCTCCGCTCCGGTTCTCGAGAGCCACTGTTTTCGACTCGGCCTGACCTGAATCTCGACAGGGTCTTGGCGGTGACATCAGCCGTAGCCCATCCGCTTCAGCCAGTCCTTGCCGACGCCGCGGTCGCGGATGATCGGCAGGGGATCTTCGGCGTCGAGCCTGGCGCAAATACGATAGACTTCCAGCGTCTCGGCATTCATCTCGCCGCGCTTGAAGAAGAACATCGCCGCCGCGTAGCGGGTGCGGCCGGACCACATCTCGCCGAGCGGCGTGTTGACCAGCTGCCATTGCTCGGCGGCCTCCGCCTCCAGGTCTTCCGCTTCGCTTGCCATCGTCAGAAATCCGCCGGCGGGTTGGCCGTGCGGCGATCGAGCTTGATGAAGGGCCGCGGCACCACCTTCGCCTTCTTCATCAGCTTCTGGTACTGCAGCTCGCGCATGGCGTAAATCTCGACCCAGAGGTCGTCGACGATCGTGTCGCCATAAGGCCGGTGCAGCGAGGCGAGCGCGATGTTGCGCTTGGCCATGGGCGACCACATCGCCGCGCTGACCAGCCCGACCTCCTGGCTCTTCTTGTAGTAGACGATGGCATGCTTGGCCGGGATGTTGCCTTCTATCTCCAGCCCGACCAGCACGTGGCGCAGTTTCTTTCTCGCCCGCGCTTCGAGGATGGCGCGGCGGCCGTTGAAATGGCCCTTGTTCGGATCGATCATGAAGCCGAGGCCGATCTCATCCGGCATGCGCAGACGGTCGGCGCGAATGGCATGCTCCGACGTGGTGAAGTCGGCATTGGCGACGATCAGCCCAGCCTCCAGTCGGGCGCGGTTCAGCGCCGTATAGCCGATGGCTCGGATGCCGCGCAGCTCGCCTGCGGCCATCAGCCGGTCCCACAGGCTCAGCGCCTTGTCGGCCGGCACGAACAGCTCGTAACCGAGATCGCCGGTGAAGCCGGTGCGCGAGATGGTCACCGTAGCACCGTCATGCGCGAACTCGGCGAGGTCGAAAATTTTCAGCCGCTCGACACCGGCAAAGCCCGCGTCTCGCAGGATGGCGAAGGAAGTCGGGCCCTGCAGCGCCAGGCCGGCGACGGCCTCGGTCTCTTCCTCGACCGTCACATCGTACCGAAAAGCGCTGTCGAGCAGCCACGGCAGATGCCGTTCCTGCGAGCAGAGACGGAGGCGCGCCGGCGACAGCCGGAACAGCGTGCCGTCGTCGAGCACGAAACCCTCGTCGTCGCACCAGGCGGTGTAATGGACGCGGCCGGGTTTCAGCTTGGTCACGTCGCGCAGCGTGACGCGATCGAGATAGGCTTCGGCGTCCGGGCCCTCGATGCGGTATTTGGTCATCGGCGAGATGTCGAACAACGCTGCCTGGCTGCGGATGGCGAAATATTCGAGCTCCTCGTCCCACAGCGAATGCGGCGCGCGGTAGCCGGCCCAATTGTACCAATCCTGCTTCAGCCCCAGCGCGTCGATGCGCGGCTGGAACGGCGTGCCGAGCCTGAGCATGCGGAAATGGGATTGCGCTGCTGTGCGGGCGTCGAGCGACGGTTTGATGGTGGGATGATGGTTCATGACGGCGTTCCTTCGCCGTAGAGCGCGGCTTCAGCAATTTGCAAAAACATCTCTAGGCCCTCATCGCGATGATGCGGCGCGCGGCGTTGAGGCCGGGCGCGCCGGAGATGCCGCCGCCCGGATGCGAGCCGGAGCCGGCAAGGAACAGTCCTTCGAGCGGCGTGTCGTAGCCCGACCAGCCGGAGACCGGCCGCGACATCAGCATCTGGTCGGCCTGCAGCTCGCCATGGTGCCAATGGCCGCCGGGCATGCGATAGCGCGCCTCGATATCGGCCGGGGTCAGCAACTCGGCGTGGCGCACCGTCGCGCCGATGCCGGGCGCATAGGTTTCGAGCTGCGCCATGATTGCTCTCAGGAATTTCGGCTTGCCGGAGGTCCAGCCCTCTTTCAACGCATAGGGCGCGTATTGCACCACCGCCGAGAGCACGCAGGCGCCTGAAGGAGCGACCGATGGATCGACGAGGCTGGGCAGCGTGATCTCCATCACCGGCTCGGGCGAGAACTCACCATATTTCGACGGGTTGAAGGCACGTTCGACATGGACGGGCGAGGGGGCAATGACGAGGCGGCCCTTGTGGCCGGCGGCATCGACACCTGAGAATTGCGGTGGGCGGTCGAGCGCCAGATGGAGCTTGGCCGCGTCGCCCTTCATGCGGATGTTCTTCACCTTACGCACGAAGCCGGTGTCGACCTCGCGCGGGCCGACGAGATCGAGGATCGTCGTCGCCGGGTTGACGGCGGAAACGACGGTCTTTGCCCGCAGCGTCTCGCCGCCCTGCGTGACGACGCCGACGGCGCGACCTTTCTCGACGATCACCCTGGCGACCGGCGAAGCACGGCGGATGGAAACGCCGGCCTTTTCCGCCGCCGCGCGGATGGCGGCGACGACGGCGCCCATGCCGCCTTTCGGCTGGACTTGCGCGCCGGCGAGGCCGCCAATCTCGCCGGCAAGCCGGTAATAGAGGCCGAGCAGCGAGGTCGGCGAGCGTGGCCCCAGATGCGAGCCGAGCGTCGCGTCGAAGGCAAGCAGGCCCTTCAGCCGATCATCCGAAAGCTGCTCGTCGAGCAGATCGTAGACATTCATCAGAAGCACGCGCAGGAAATCGCGCATGTCTTCCTTGCCGAGCCGCTTCAGCGCCAGCGCCGTCTGGCCGAGCCCGGTCATCTCGGCGAGCGACATGTTGCCGAGATCCGGCGGCCGGCGCGACAGGAAAGGCTTCAGCACGCCGGCATAGCGCAGCAACTGCGCGCGCAGCTCTTTCCAGGCGGATTGCTCCGCCGAGCTCGCGCCGGTCAGCACCTCGCCATAGGCGCCGTGCAGCGTAAGCGGGCCGTCCTTCGACAGCACCACCGAGGGCACGAAGTCGCCGCGCTCGACCGTAAGCCCGTGCCGTTCCAGCTCCAGCGTCTTCACTACATCGGGATGCAAGCGGTTCAGCAGGTGGGCGATCGAGGAAACACGGAAACCGGGTGCGAATTCCTCGGTGCGCGCGGCGCCGCCGACCTCGTTGCCGGCTTCGAGCAGCAGCACCTTGCGGCCGGACTTGGCGAGCGTGGCGGCGGCGACGAGGCCGTTATGGCCGCCGCCGATGACGATCGCATCCCAGTTCAAATCAGATGACGTCATGGGCCGGGCTCATATGCAGGCTTGGTTTGGCGAGATCGCGCAGGATCTCGGCGGCGGCGTTGCGTCCCGGCGCGCCCATGACGCCGCCGCCCGGGTGCGTGGAGGAGCCGCACATATAGAGCCCGCCTACCGGCGAGCGGTATTGCGCGTAGCCCGGCACCGGACGGTTGAACAGCAACTGGTCGAAGGTGAGCTCACCCTGGAAGATGTTGCCTTCGGTGAGGCCGACCTCGGCCTCGATCTCGCGCGGTGTGCGCACCTCCATGTGGACGATGCGGTCGCGGAAGCCGGGCGAATATTGCACGATCTGGGAAATCACGCTTTCGGCGAAGCCGTCGCGGTCGACATCGGTCCAGTCGCGCCCGTCGATCTTGGGCGGCGCGTATTGGACGAAGCAGCTCATGAAATGCTTGCCGGGCGGCGCCATGGTCGGGTCGAGCGTGGTTGGGATCATCATGTCGAGGAAGGGATCGGCCGACCAGCGCCCGGCCTTCCAGTCGTCATAGGCGCGCTCCATGCGCTCGATGGAATCGGTGAAGTGCATGTCGGCGCGATAGACTGGCGAATCCTTCGGCAGAGCCGGGAATTCGGGCAGTGAATCCAGCGCGATGTTGACCTTGCCGGACGAGCCGCGAATTTTGAAATTCCGCACACGGCGCAGGAAGATGTCGGGCAGTTCCTTCTCTTCGACCAGCTTCAGGAAGGTGCGCTTGACGTCGGCATTCGAGATGATGAGCTTGCCGTAGATCTCCTCGCCGCCGGCGAGCACCACGCCCTTGGCCTTGCCGTTCCTGATCAGCACATGGTCGACCTCGGCGCCGGTGCGGATGGTGCCGCCGCTGACCTTGAAGGAGGCAGCCAGCGCCTTGGTGACGGCGCCCATGCCGCCGCGCGCATAGCCCCAGGCGCCGACCGAGCCGTCGACCTCGCCCATATAATGGTGCAGCAGCACGTAAGCCGTGCCGGGCGACATCGGCCCAAGCGCCGTGCCGATGATGCCGGAGAGGGCGAAGTTCGCCTTGATGACGTCGGTCTCAAAATACTCGTCGAGGAAGTCCGAGATCGACATCGTCCAGAAGCGCAGGGTCAGCGCCATCTCCTCGGCCGACAGGCCGGCGAATTTTTTCCCCAGATGGAGCAGCTCACCGAGGTCGCGCGGCCTAAAACTGGTCGGGTCGGGGGCGGTGCGCATCAACAGCGGCTGGATGAAGCGGCACTGCCTGGTGACGTCGCGCGAATAGCGGTCATAGGCCTCGGCGTCGCGCTTCGAGAAGCGGGCGAACTCGCGGCGATGCGCATCGTGGTCGCGGTAATTGGCGAGATAGTCGCCATCGCGCGTGAATACGGCACCGCCTTCATAGGAGATCACCTGCAGGCCGAAGCGCGGCAGCTCCAGGTCGCGCATGATCTCGGGTCGGAACAGCGAGCAGACATAGGAACAGTTGGAGTAGAGGAAGCCCGGCGTCAGCTCGCGGCTGGTCGCCGCGCCGCCAACCCAGTCGTTCTTCTCAAGAACCAGCACGTCGAGCCCGGCGCGCTGCAGGTAGCAGGCGTTGACCAGGCCGTTATGGCCGCCGCCGATGACGATCGCGTCCCATGCCTTCATGCGCGCTCACCCTCCATCCGGTAGGCCTATCTTCTTGTTTTTGCGCAACTCCAGACGGAAAACCGCTTCACGTTTTTCCGGGGGATTGCTCGGTGCGTTTGTTCCCTGATCGCTCGAATTTGGCATGGATCACGGCATTTTGTCCAGCCATATTGAATGAATGTTCAACAAATGGTGTTGCGTTTTTCTGTTAATGCGCTAGGCTTTGCCCGTATCTCTGGACTGATCCACATCGGCAGTTAGGGCTGAAGATCCGATGATCGACACGGCGGACGCCGAGCCGGAATATGACGATGCCGCCATCCGCTTTCTCGAAGCGCTGTGGGGTGAGGGCTACCTGTCGCCGGGCGGTCCCGAAGAGGTCGACCGCGTGGTTGAAGGTCTGTCGCTCAGGGGCAAGACGATCCTCGATATCGGCTGCGGCGCCGGGGGCATCACTCTGCATCTGGTGGCAGCGCACGGCGCGGCTCGCGCGACCGGCTTCGACGTCGAAAAGCCGGTTATCGAGACGGCAAGGCGAGGGGCGACAAGGCAGGGGCTCGAGGATCGCGTCAGCTTCGTCCAGGCGCCGCCGGGACCGCTGCCTTTTGCCGACGCCTCCTTCGACGTCGTCTTCTCCAAGGACGCGCTTTTGCATGTGCCGGACAAGGATGCGCTGTTCGTTGAAATCTTCCGCGTGCTGAAGCCTGGCGGGGTCTTCGCCGCGTCGAACTGGATGAT
This sequence comes from Mesorhizobium atlanticum, assembly GCF_003289965.1. GTDB lineage: Bacteria > Pseudomonadota > Alphaproteobacteria > Rhizobiales > Rhizobiaceae > Mesorhizobium > Mesorhizobium atlanticum. Next base: position 135,224 of record NZ_QMBQ01000007.1, on the reverse strand, counting down.
CGGGCATGACGGCGAACCGTCGCCTGAGATGAAGGCCTATATCGCGGCCGAGGGGCTCTCCTTCGCCATGGCCTCGCCGGCGCGCTATGGCGAAGCGATGCGGAGGGCCGGCTTCACCGACATCACGGTGCGCGACCGCAATCCATGGTACCGCGAGGTCGCGCGCGAAGAACTTTCGCGGCTCAAGGGGCCGCTCTACGCGCAGGCCGCGGCAGCGGTCGGCGCGGCCTATGTCGACAAGAACATCAGGACCTGGGAGGCGATGCAGAAGGTGCTTGACAGTGGCGAGCACCGCCCCACTCATCTGCGCGGTTGGAAGCCGGTTGGATAGCCGGCGATGCTGGAGACCGTCACACCCATGAAGACCGAGGCGAGCGATGCTCTCTCCGAAACGGCGCAAAAAGGCGATGCCGAAAAACGCGGCCGCAAGGCCTCGAAAGAGGTCCGGCGGTTGCAGCTGATCGAGGCGACGATCGATTCCCTGGCCAAGCGCGGCTATGCCGAAACGACGATGGCCGATGTGGCAGACGGCGCGGGCCTGTCGCGCGGCATCGTCAATTTCCATTTCGAGAGCAAGGAAAAGCTGCTGATCGCCACGCTGCAGCATATGTATGATGAGTATTCGGCGCATTGGCGCACCGCCTTGCAGAAGGCCGGCGACGATCCGGCCAGGCAGCTGCAGTATCTGGTCTGGGCCGATTTCGACCGTTCAATCTGCAACAAGCGCAAGCTCGCCGCCTGGCTCGCCTTCTGGGGCGAGGCCAAGTCGCGGCCGACCTACCAGGCGCTGAGCAGCTCGCGCGACGCCTATTACCAGCAGGTCTTCATCGATCTCTGCGCGACGCTCAAAGAGAGCGGCGGCTACAGCTATGAGCCCCAGGTCATAGCGCTGGCGCTCAGCGCCATGCTCGAGGGCCTGTGGCTGCGGCTGATGATGGGAACGGAAGACACCACGCGAGAGACCGCGTTGCAGGCGGCGAACGCGTTCTTGGCCGCCGCCTTCCCGAAACACTATGGCTAGCAAAGGATGGGGCTAGCAAAGGATGGGGCTAGCAAAGGATCGGGCTAGCAAAAGCCGGGGTTAGCAACAGCCGGCCGAACAAGACCGGCAAAACCAAAAGAGGATGGGAACAGCATGAAGAAACTCAGCCGACGCCTGACTTTGACCTTGGCGCTTGGCGGCGCGCTCGCGGCTTCGGCGGCGGCGTTCGCCGTTGCCGCCGACAAGGACCTGATCGTGTTCGACTGGTCCGGCTACGAGGATCCGAGCTTCCATGGCAAATATGTCGAGAAGAACGGCGACTCCCCGACCTTCGCCTTCTTCGGCGACGAGGACGAGGCGTTCGAAAAGATCCGCTCCGGCTTCAAGTCCGATCTTGGCCATCCCTGCTCGCAAAGCGTGGTGAAGTGGCGCGAGGCCGGGCTCTTGCAGCCGCTCGATACCTCCAAGATCGTCGGCTGGAAGGATCTCAATCCCGGCATCATGGCGATGAAGAACCTCGCCACCACGCCCGACGGCAAAGCCTGGTTCATGCCCTGGGACTGGGGCGATACCCAACTCACCTACAATTCCGACAAGATCGCTGAAAAGGACGTGCAGTCGCTGAAGGCCTTCGCCGATCCGAAATACAAGGGCAGGGTCTCGATCGGCGACAATGTCGATGACGCCTACGCGCTGGCCAGCCTCGCCATCGGGCTCAAGGACTGGACCAAGATGACGGACGACCAGTTCAAACAGGCGTCCGATTTCCTGCGCCAGGTGCACAAGAACGTACGCTCCTACTGGACCGACACCACCGACATCGTGCAGCTGCTCTCGGGCGGCGAGGTCGACCTCGCCTGGGCCTGGAACGATGCGACGGTGCAGTCGGTCAAGGCCGGCGTGCCGATCAAGTCGAAGAAAGACACCGACGAAGGCATCTCGACCTGGGTCTGTGGCTACGTCCTGTTCAAGGACGCGCCAGGCAACGTCGACAAGGCCTATGATTATCTCAACGCGGTCAACGACCCGGAAGTCGCCAAGGTGCTTGTCAAGGATTGGGGCTATGGCCAGGCCAACGCCAAGGGCATGGCCGGCGTCGACCCGGCAATCCTGAAGGAAAAGGGCTACGACAACGTGGAAAAATGGGTCGACAAGACGCTGTTCCAGCAGCCGCTGCCCTCGGAGCTCAAGCTCAAGATGATCGCCGAGTTCGAGAAGATCAAAGCCGGCTATTGAGCCGAATTTAAACGGCCCGCTCACTTGCGAGCAGAGCAAAGTGACGGGCTCGCCAAAGCCCGGGAATTCTCCTAACCTCCCTGATGCGTTCGATGGGGGAGTTCTCGCGCCATGATGCTTCGCCGCCTTGTCCTTGCCGCCGTCGTCACCATTGGCGCGGGCACAGCCTATGCGCTTGCCGAAGGCGGCGGCGACCTCGTCGTCTTCGACTGGTCCGGTTATGAGGACCCGCTGCTGCATCCGGCCTATACCATCAAATACGGCGCCGAGCCGACCTTCTCCTTCTTCGGCGACGAGGACGAGGCCTTCGAGAAGATGCGCGCCGGCTTCAAGGCCGATATCGCGCATCCCTGCTCGCAAAGCGTGGTGAAATGGCGCGAGGCAGGGTTGCTGCAGCCGCTCGACACTTCGAAGATCGCCGGCTGGAAGGACCTCAATCCCGGCATCATGGCGATGAAGGATCTCGCCACCACCGCCGACGGCAAGGCATGGTTCATGCCGTTCGACTGGGGCAACACCTCGCTGCTCTACCGCACCGACAAGGTGACGGCGGACGAGGCGCAGTCGCTGAGGATTTTCGCCGATCCAAAGTTCAAGGGCCGCGTCACCATCGGCGACAATGTCGACGACGCCTATGCGCTGGCGAGCCTGGTCATCGGCCTGAAGGACTGGACCAAGATGACCGACGAGCAGTTCAAACAGGCCTCCGCCTTCCTGCGCGACGTTCACAAGAATGTCCGCTTCTACTGGACCGACGACACCGATCTCAACCAGGCTTTCACGGGCAACGAAGTCGACCTGGTCTGGGGCTGGAACGAGACCTATGTGACGCTGAAAGGGCAGGGTCTGCCTATCGCCATGAACCGCGACACCAAGGAAGGCATCTCGACCTGGGTGTGTGGTTATGTGCTGCTCAAGGATGCGCCGGGCAAGCTCGACCAGGCCTATGAGTTCCTGAGCGCCGTCAATGCGCCGGGTGTTTCGGAGTATATGGTCAAGACCTTCGGCTACGGCCACGGCAACAGCGCGGGCATGGCGGCGATGGACCAGAAGCTGCTCACCGAGCGCGGCTTCGACAATCTCGACAAATTCCTCGACAAGACGCTGTTCCAGCAGCCGGTGGCGCCGGATTTGAAGCAGCGCATGGTCGCCGAGTTCGAGAAGATCAAGGCCGGCTATTGAGCAGCATCGTTGAAAGAACCGACGTCGTCATCGTCGGCGCCGGCTTCACCGGCCTGTCCGCCGCGTTTGAATTGAAGCGCGCCGGCACCGATTTCCTTGTGCTGGAGGCGCGCGATCGCGTCGGCGGCAGGGTGGAGGCTGTCCGCAACGGACTCGGCGAGCTGATCGACAGCGGCGGCCAGTTCCTGTGCCAAGACATGCCCGAAGTGATGGCGCTGGCCAAGGCCCACGGCAAGGCCTTCGTCGAGACCTATATCGACGGCGAATTCCTCACCCATCCGTCGATGACGCCGGCCCGGGCGGAGCGGACCTATCATGTCTCGATGGCGATCCGCGAGCGCATGAACCGGATTGAACCGGACGATCCGGCGATAGCCGGGCTGACCGTCGCCGATTGGCTGGAACGCCAGCACGATGAGGCCGATGCCAAGGCCGCTTTCCGCTCGCTGGTCGAGGGCCTGTGGTGCCTGGCGGCGGACAAGGTGCCGCTCTGGTACCTGATCGACAATGACCGCCGCATCACCAACGAGGTGTTCGAGCTGCAGTATTTTCTGGGCGACACCATGCAATCGCTGGCCGAGGATCTGGCCGGCGACCTCGCCGACCGGCTGCGGCTCGGCGAAGCCGCGACGCGGATCGAGCATGGGCCGCAAGGCGTTCGCGTCGTCTCGGCCCGCGGTGTCATCGAAGCGCGCCAGGTTCTGATCGCGCTGCCGCCGGCGACGGCCGCGAAGCTCGACTTCGTGCCTGCCCTGCCGGCGGAGCTCGCAAGCGCGCTCGGCGTCTGGGAAAGCGGCGCGGTGATCAAGATCCTGGTGCGCTACGCAAAGCCGTTCTGGCGCGAGTGGGGCCTGTGCGGCATGGTGATGTGGCGCGACCAGCCGGGGCTGTTTGCCTGCGACGCCAGCAAGGATGCCGATCACGCCGCGCTTGTGGTGTTTGTCGGCGGGCCGCTGGCGCTGCGCTGGCATCCGCTCGGCGAGACGGCGCTGCAGGCGGAAATCACCGCGAGGCTTGTCCAGGCGCTTGGCCCACAGGCCGCCGACATCGTCGATTTCAGCGCGCGGGACTGGACGCATGACCGCTGGAGCGGCGGCGCCTATAGCGATCTCATCATCGATGTCACGGCGCGCGATGCCGAGCGTGTGATCCTCGCCGGCGCGCCGTCGGTCCATTTCGCCGCTTCGGAGGTCTCGCCGTCTTTCCCGGGTTATGTCGAGGGCGCGATCGTCGCCGGCCGCATCGCGGCCGGAAAGATTCAGTCGGCCATCGCCACCAGAGCTTCGGGATCGTAGGCGAGGCGGATCGGCGCGCCGACGGGAATGTCGTCGGCGCCGAAATCGTTGGTCTCGGTCACCGAGAGCGGTTTTTCGAGCCCCGGTATCTCAACGATCAGATGGGTGATCTCGCCGAAATAATGGCGCTCGACAACCTTGCCGGCCACTTCGAATTTCGCCGTCGCGTTGTCCCACAGAACGCGCAGGCGCTCGGGCCGGATGCCGAGCGTCGCCGCGCCGCCATTGCGCACGAAAGCCTTCGGCTTATCGGTCCTGACGCGGCCGAAGCCCAGCGTGTCGAGCACCAGCGAGGCGCCGTTCTCCTCGACGATCTCGGCCTTGACGAAATTCATGCCGCCAAGGAAATCGGCCACCTGGCGGTTGACCGGGCGCTGGTAGATCTCCTTCGGCGAGGCGACCTGTGCAATGCGGCCACCGAACATCACCGCGATGCGGTCCGACATCGCCAAAGCCTCGTACTGGTCGTGCGTGACCAGAACGAAGGTGATGCCGACCGCCTGCTGCAGGCGGCGCAATTCGACCTGCATCTGCTCGCGCAGCTTCTTGTCGAGCGCCGAAAGCGGCTCGTCGAGCAGCAGCACCTTCGGTCGCATGACCAGGGCGCGGGCCAAAGCCACGCGCTGGCGCTGGCCGCCGGAAATCTCGGTGGCGCGGCGCTTGCCGAGGCCGGTCAGCGACACCTGCGCCAGCGCCTCCTCGACGCGGCGCTTCTCCTCGCCGGCGTCGAGCTTCAGCCGCTTCAGCCCATAGGCGACATTCTGCTCGACATTGAGATGCGGGAAGATCGCATAGCTCTGGAAGACCATGTTGGTCGGCCGGCGGTTGGCGGGGATGCCCTCCATCGGCTGGCCATCGACGGCGATGGAACCGCCGGTCGGCGTGTCGAAGCCGGCGATCATGCGCAACAGCGTGGTCTTGCCGCAGCCTGAGGGTCCGAGCAGCGAGAAGAACTCGCCTTCGCGGATCGCCAGCGAGGCATTGTCCAGCGCCTTGAACGATCCGTAGCTGCGGGTCACGTCGCGGATCTCGATCATGGTCCGGTCGGTTTGGATGCGCTCGGATTGGACCTGCTCAAGCATAGAGGCCTCCCTCGTTCTGGGTGCGTCTGGCCGCGCGGCGGCGCAGGATTTCGGCGATCGTCATCAGCACGAAGGATGCGAGGAGCAGCAAGGTGCCGAGCGCCAGCACGCCGGGAAGCTTGGCCGCGAAGCGCAGCTGGCCCCAGATGTAGATCGGCAGCGTCGCCTCGGTGCCGGTGAGGAAGAAGGCGATGATGAATTCGTCCAGCGAGATGGTGAAGCAGACCAGCAGGCTGGAGATGATCGCCGGCGCGACCATCGGCAGCGTCACGCGCCGGAAGGTGCCGAAGGCGCTTTCGCCGAGATCGGCGGAAGCCTCCTCCAGGCTGCGGTCGAAACCCTCGAAGCCGGAGGTCAGCACCGTCATCGAATAGGGGATGCAAACCAGAACATGGCCGAGCACCACGGTGAACAGCGACAGGCTGAGGCCCAGCTGCAGCATGACCAGCAGCATGGAGATCGCGACGATCACTTCCGGCAGCACCAGCGGCGCCATGATCAGCCCGTTGATGGCGCGGCGGCCCGGGTAGCGGTAGCGGGTGATGGAGCGGGCGGCGAGGATGCCCAGCACCGTCGACAGGATCGAGGCGGAGACGCCGACGATCAGGCTGTTCCAGGTGGCGTCGATCAGCGCCGGCGTTTTCGGCAGGTCCTCGTACCAGTGCAGCGTGACGCCGGAGAGCGGGAATTTCGGTGTCGCCGCCGTGTTGACCGAGAAGATCGGCAGGAAGATCACCGGCAGATAAAGGAAGAGGATGTAGAGCGTGGCGTAGCTCGACAGCCATCCAGGCAGGAAACGTCTCGTCGCCGTCATCGTGCCAGCCTCTGCAAAGCGCGGATGACCAGCACCGTGGCGCCGGCCATCAGCGAGGCGATGATCATCGTGGTGACGGAGAGCGCGGCACCCAGCGGCCAGTTCGACGCCTTGCCGAACTGCGCCTGGATGGCGTTGGCGATCATGACGCCGTCCTTGCCGCCGACGAGCTTCGGCGTGACATAGTCGCCGACGGTCGGGATCATGACGATGAGCGCCGCCGAGATGACGCCGGGCGCCGACAGCGGCAGGGTCACGCGCAGGAAGGAGCGCAGCGGCCCGTCGCCGAGATCGGTCGCCGCTTCGACCAGGGTTCGGTCGACCTTTTCCAGCGAAACGAAAATCGGCAGGATGGCGAAGGTCGCCCAGGCATGGGTGAGCGTGATGATGACGGCGCTGGAATTGTAGAGCAGCGCGTCCGACGGCTCGCTGATGATGCCGAGGCCCATCAGCCCGGAATTCAAGACGCCGTTATAGCCAAGGATCACCTTCCACGACATCACGCGCAGCAGGTAGCTCGTCCAGAAGGGGATGGTGATGAGGAACAGCCACAGGCTCTTGTGGCGGCCGCCGTGGAAGGAAATGAAATAGGCGATCGGGTAGGCCAGCGCCACCGTCAACAGGCTGACCGTCAGCGAGATGTAGAGCGAGCGCCAGAGCAGGTCGCGGTAGATCGGCTCGGTCAGCGCGATCCGGTAGTTCTCCAGCGTGAAGGTGTGGTCGATGGTGAGGTAGTTCTGCGTCCAGAAGGAATGGGCGATGACGACCAGGATCGGCAGGACGAGAAGAATAAGGGCGTAGACGAAGGTGGGACTGATCAGGGCAAAGCCCTGGACGGCTTCCGATTGCAGAAGGGGATTTCGCCTGGCCCCCGCCATACGCAACGGGGGCGACCCTTCCGCGGCAACCGTCATTGCAGCGCTCCAGGCGTGATTTCGGTAGCTGGCTCGGACTGTCCCGCCATGCGGCCTTCCCATTCGCAGTGCCGGCCGCCTGTTCCCGATTTATGCTCGGAACGTGATCGCTCCTGGCTTGCCGGCTTTCCTTCATCATGAGCGTATCCGCCGATTGAAATCAAGCGCTATTTCTGCAATATTGATTGAACGAACATTCAAAATGAAGCGATGAAAAGCCGAATTTCCTTGGTTTTCCGCGCTGTTGATGTGCGATAAATTTCTGCAACCCGGTGGTGTGAGGCGAAGATGGCGGCTCAAAGCAAGATCAAGGCAAGCGAACTGATCGGGCCTGGCGATGACGACGCGGTCGAGCTCGCCAAGCGCCATCTCGTCCAGCCCTGGCCCTATGCCGGCTCGGTCGGCGACGAGGCGCGCACGCTGATCGGCGAGGGCTACGGCATCTACATCACCGACGCCTCCGGCAAGCGGCTGATCGACGGCCCGGCCGGCATGTGGTGCATCAATGTCGGCCACCGCCGCGAGGAGCTGGCCAAGGTCATGTACGACCAGGCGATGGCGCTCTCCTACAACACGCCCTGGTACACGATGAACGCGCCCTCGGCCGAGCTCGCGCGACGAATCGCAGACGCGGCGCCGGGCGATCTCAGCCACACCTTCTTCACCACCGGCGGCTCGTCGGCGGTGGAAACGGCGCTGCGCTTCATGCAGTTCTACAACAATGTGCGCGGACGGCCGGAGAAGAAGCTGATCCTCAGCCGCGGCGGCGCCTATCACGGCTCGACCTATCTCTCGGCCTCGCTCAACGGCCGTCCGCGCGATCACGACTGGATGGACGGCGCAAGCGATCTGGTGATCAAGCTTTCCTCGCCGGATCCGTTCCGGCGGCCGAAGGGCATGAACGTCGCAGCCTTCACCGATTTCCTGGTCGACCAGTTCCGCGACACCATCGCGCGCGTCGGCGCCGAGCGCGTCGGCGCCTTTGTCGGCGAGCCGGTGCAGGCTTCCGGAGGCGTCGTCGTGCCGCCGGACGGGTATCTGAAGCGCATCCGCGAGATCTGCCGCGAGAACGATATCCTCTATGTTTCAGACGAGGTGGTGACCGGCTTCGGACGGCTCGGTCATGTCTTCGCCTCCGGAGACGTGTTCGGCATCGATCCGGATATGATCACCTTCGCCAAAGGCGTTACGTCGGGCTATTTCCCGCTCGGCGGCGTCATCATCTCCGAGCGGCTGCTCGAGGAGTTGCGCCGCTCCAACCATCCCGATGCGCTGTTCGGCCATGGCCTCACCTACACCAGCCATCCGATCGGCTGCGCGGTGGCGCTGAAGAATCTCGACCTGCTGGAAGGAGGCGTGCTCGCCCACACGCGCGAGATCGCGCCCTATTTCCAGGCGCAGTTGAAGACGCTTGAAGAGCTGCCGCTGGTCGGCGAGGTGCGTGGCCTCGGCCTGATGGCTTGCGTCGAATGCGTCGCCGATCGCGAAAGCAAGGATCCGCTGCAGCTCGACAAGAGTGTCGGCAAACGCATCGACGCGCATTGCCACGAGCTCGGCCTTCTGGTGCGGCCGCTGATCAACATGTGCGTGATGTCGCCGCCGCTGATCATCACCAAGGAGCAGGTCGACGACATGGTGGCGATCCTGCGCGAAGGGATTTCGCGGACGATGGATGATCTCAGGAAGGAAGGGGTGTGGCGGGGGTGATTAGCCTCTTTCCTTCTCCCCGTTTCACGGGGAGAAGGTGCCGGCAGGCGGATGAGGGGCGGCACCGACATTGGCGATTGGGTGCGCACAAGGAACTTCGTCCGTCCGAGATGATGATCTCACCGGCCGGCCGGCGCCAAAATTTCAGTCGGAGGTAGGTTTCTGAGGTTGAGGGCAAGCCAATCGCGCGACGCTGGCGTTGCCCCTCAACCGCCCTTCGGGCACCTTCTCCCCGTAGAACGGGGAGAAGGAAGAGGGCTACCCCCTCGACCGTAGCGCGTCGTTCAGACCCCACATGTCCTTTTCCTCCGGCGCCGCCTCCAGGTTCAGCACCGGGACCTGCCTGCGCAGGTGGTCGTGGTGGGTGCGCACGCCATACTCCAGATCCGACAAGTAGAAGCCTTCAAAAGCCTCCGACAGCATGGATTCGTTCGACCACACCGAAAGCTGCACGTCCTCGTTCATCGTGTCGCGGTCGATGCGGTAGGCGAGGTAGCGCGCCGCGGCCTGCTCTCTTGTCTCGTCCTTGTAGCGGTAGATCGCGCCGCGCAGCAGCGTCTCGCCGGTCGACAACGGGAACTCCTGATAGAACTGGACGGATTCCGGCATGATTGACAGCGCGTTGTTGGGGAAGATGCCGTAATAGATCCAGGCCTTGCGTAGGTGCTCCGGCAGGTGCGTGGCCTCAGGCGCAAGCTTGATGTATTCGCGCACGCTCCAGCGCCGGCCGGCATGCGGATTGTAGGTGGCGAAGGACCGCGACACGCCGTTGATGAAGGGCTCGTCGAAATAGGTCGCGCCGTAGAGGTCCTGCAGCGCCGGATGCGCCATGGCGACGTGGTAGCCTTCATTGTCGACGTCGCGCACCGATTTCCAGTTGACCGGCGATTTCTGGGTCCAGATGCCCCAGGACGGCACCATATCGGCGACGTTGTAATGCGCCATCTCGGCTTCGATGGGCTTCAAGAGCTCGGCTACCGAAGGCTGCGGGCCGCCCTTGCGGAAGCGGATGAAGATGAAGCCCATCCAGATTTCGAGGTCGAGCGGCATCAGGCCGAACTCGGTCTTGTCGAGGTCGGGGAAGGAGCGCGGACGGGCGGCGCCGCGCAGCGTGCCGTCGAGATTGTAGACCCAGCCGTGGAACGGGCACACCAGCGCGTTCTTGCAACTGCCCTGGCTGTCGGCGACGACGCGGCTGCCGCGGTGGCGGCACATATTGTTGAAGGCGCGCACGACGCCGTCCTTGCCGCGCACGATCAGCGCACGCTCGCCGATGACGTCCATGGTCAGATAGTCGCCTGGACTAGGCACGTCGGAGACATGGCCGGCGATCTGCCAGTGATTGCGGAAGACGTATTCCTTCTCGAGCTCGAGAAGGGCGTTGGAGTGATAACTCCACCCCGGCAAACCCCGCCGGTCCCAATCATTGGGGATCGCCACGTCACGGAGATGCGGGTTCATCGGAATGCTCTTCTTTTTGTTGAATACTCATTCAATATACACATATTTCTCATTGAAATGCAATGGCTTGTGGAAATATGGAAATTTCGTGACGACAGATTCGACTCCGATTGAACCCGAAAAATCCCGGAAAATCCGGGCCTTAATCAAGGAAGCGCAATGGCCAAATTGCGCGCCGACAGCTACCCCGGAGAAGGTCCATTTCGATGGATTCCGGGCGGGCGGCAAAGCCGCCGAGGTGGCCGATCCCGGCAGGCTTGTGTGAGGTCGTTTACAGTCGGCTGGCCGCAACAGGTGGCATATGTCCGCCGACCTAGCTTCGAACCAGGGAATGGTTGCAGCAGGGCGAGATGCCGAGCGCTGTTTCAATCCTGTTACAGAGTCGGCCGCCGCCAATATCCGGCCGTTACCCAGTGCGATTAAGTTCGTTTCATAGTCAAAAAGAAAGATAATGAAGGGAACAACCGATGTTTGCGAAAGTTCATGCCGCCGACACCAATCGCCGCCTGCATGGCCCGGAGCGCAATGACCGCCGGCCGAAGCTCGCGTTGCGCCAGCGCGCCAGCGACCATCCGATGGCGATGTTCATGCTGATTGGCGCCTGCGCCTTCGTCGGCATGCTGGCCGCGCCCGCCTCCGGTCCGGCCTTCGCGTCGATCAACCCGCCGGCCAATGTCGTGGAAGGCGCGCTGACCACGCTCAAGACCGCCCGCCTGCCGGAATCCGCAATCGACTTTGCCTGCAAGGGCCAGAACTGGGGCGCCGAGAGCGTCGAGTGCCTGCGCGCCATCGCCGAGCAGTCCGGCCAGCACCGAGAGCGTGCTGTGCGCATGATCGCCAACGCCGCGCCGCTGACCAACACGCCAAATATTTTTTAAGAGCTCCCCTGAGCGCGCCCTCCTGCGCTCCAGTCTGGCTCCCGCCGCGAAAATCGGTCGGGAGCCTCTTTTTTTCGGCTCCGTCGATATTCAGGTGAGCCCGGCCTGCGAACGGTGCATTCCTCCGCTTCCGGTACTCACGTACTTTAAGCACGCTCCGCTCCGGTTCTCGCGAGCCGCCACTCTCGGCTCGGCTTGACCTGAATCTCGGCAGATCCTGCGGCTGCGCAAGCTCAGGCCTGATCACTTATCCGTTGCAAGCCATACCACCTGCCCCGCTCAGATGTGCGCGCCGTTGTCGGCTGCGGCTTCGTCGGCGACGGCCGATAGGATGCCGCGGACGTCGAGCGTCGAGAAGGGCTTTTCCAGAATGTGCGGGCGCTGCGGCGGCGGCAGCGCTTCGATCTCCGCCTTGGCGCCGATCAGATCGCCGGTCACCAGCACGAAGCGTTTTGCCAGCGCCGGCTTCTCAGCAAGCAGTTGACGGTAGATCGCGATGCCGCTGGTGCCCGGCATGCGCAGGTCGGAAAAGACGATATCCGGCGGCATATGGCCGGTGAGCACATCGGCGGCAGAGGTCCAGCTTGCCACGACACGCGACTTAAGCCCCATCAGTTCCAGAATGTCCGAAAGCGAGCCCGCGACGTCGGGCTCGTCGTCGATGATCAAGGCATGGCGCAACCCGCTCGAGCGTGCCGGCCCTTCACCGGCGATCGCGATGCCGCCGGCAATCGCCGGCAATTGCACGACGAAGCGCGCGCCCTGCGGCACGACCTCCTCGAACCAGATGTTGCCGTTGTGGCGCTCGACGATCGACTTCGAGATCGACAGGCCGATGCCGGTGCCAACGCCGACCGGCTTGGTGGTGAAATAGGATTCGAAGATGCGCGAGCGGATCGCCTCGGGAATGCCTGGGCCGTTGTCCTCGACGGAGAAGCCCGGATTGCCGCGCTCGTTGCGGAATGTCCGCACCTTGATGCGCCGCTCGCCGGTGACGCCGGCCAGCGCATGCTGGCTGTTGATGAGGAAGTTCGCCGCCACCTGCGTGATATGGTCGGCGTCGGCCATGGCAAGCAGCGGCCCGTCGGCAAAGTCGGTGTCGATGATGATGCCGCTGGAGCGCGCGCCATAGGCGGTGACTTCGAGCGCCGAGCGCATCACCTGGTTGAGATCGGTCTCGGCCTGCTCGGTCGGGTGCAGCCGCACCATCGACAGGAAGCTCTTGACGATGCGGCCACAGCGCTCGGCGGCGGCGCGCACCTTCTCGGCGCGCACCTTGGTCTGCGGGTCGCCAGCGAATTCGTGCAGCAGCGTCGACTGCGCCACCACTACCGCGAGCGGGTTGTTGAGCTCGTGCGAGACCCCGGCGAGCAGCGAGCCCATCGCCGCCATCTTCTCGTTCTGATGCAGCTTCTCGCGCTGGCGGTTGATCTCTTCCTCGGCCTGCAGCTTTTCGCGCAGGTCGCGGATCGAGCCGAAGATCAGGCGGCGGTCGGCAACGCGCATCTCCGTCGCCGTCAACTCGATCGGGAAAATCTCGCCGGCGGCGTTCTGGGTGACGGTCTCCAGGCGCTGGCCGACCATCGGCGCGCCGCGGCCGGCCATGTATTCGGCGCCCGAGGCATAGCCCTTGCGGTAGTATATCGGAACGATGGTATCGAGCAGGTCCTTGCCGAGGATGGCGCTGCGCTGGAAGCCGAACATCTTCTCGGCGGCCGGATTGAACTCGATGATCGAACCCGTCTCGTCGATGACGATGATGGCGTCGAGCGAGGCCTGCAGCATGGTGCGGCGGATCACTTCGCTGGCATGCGCCTCGGATGGCGAGCGCTCGATGGCGTCGCCGATGGCCAAAGCGATGATGTGCAGCGTCGCCTCTTCCTCGTCCGTCCATTCGCGCTCGGCGACGCAGTCGTTGACGGCCAGCGTGCCCCAGAGGTGGCCATGCGCGAAAACCGAGACGGACAGGAACGACTTGATGCTCTGCTTCTCGAAATCGGCCCGCAGGAAGCCGTCGAGGTCGCGCGTGTGGCCGGAGAAGATCTTGCCTTGCCGCTCGTCTTCCTGCAGGCGCTCCAGCAAGGAATCCGAGTTGATGATCGACTGCATGATCACCGTGGGCGACGCCAGCTCGCCGCCGAAATCGGGGTCGATCCAATAAGCGGCGACGGACTGGGCGAAGCCTTCGCCGGGCAACTCGCGCAGCCGGAAGAGGATGCCGCGCTGGCAATCCATCTTGCGGCACATCGTCCCCAATATGTCGTCCATCTCGCGCTGCCAGTCGCCTGCCTCGCGCAGGCGGCGCACGACATGGACGGCCGCCATCGCGGCGCCGCCCGGGCGCGAGCCATGCGTATCGGTGCGAGCTGCATCAGCAGTCATGGTCATTCCAGGCCCGGACGTCGGTCGTTCAGAGCATCCCTCCGTTCCGACGGAAACGGCGAACCGCTCTACCGCTTTGTTTTGACGCAATTCCGGACGGAAGGCTACGGCGAAACCGCCGAGCCCGGCCGCTCGCACTTTCGGAATTGCTCTAGTTGGCGTCGCCGCTCGGCAGCGAGAAGATATAGCCTTCGCCGCGCACCGTGCGCAGGAATTTCGGATTGGCGGGGTCGGCCTCGATCTTCTTTCGCAGCCGCATGATGCGGATGTCGACGGCGCGCGAGGATTCCGGATCCTCGACGAAGCCGATGGCTTCCGAAATCGCCGCCCGCGTCAGCAGCCGGTTGGCGCGGGTGAGGAAAACCTCGAGCACGTCGAACTCGCTCTTGGCCATCTCGATCACCGCGCCATTGGCGGCAGTGACCAGCCTGCCGTCGAAATCGGCCTGGAAGCCGCCGAAATTCATGAAGCGACGATTGCCGGCTTCGGCCCTCGCGGCTTGCGGCTCGGCCGCCTGCGGCACGCGGCGCAAAACGCTGCGCACCCGCGCCAGCACCTCGCGCAATTCGTATGGCTTGACGATGTAATCGTCGGCGCCGAGCTCCAGCCCGACAATGCGGTCGAGCGCGGTGCCGGCGGCGGTGGCATAGATGATGCCGATCTGCGTTTTCGAGCGCAGCCAGCGGCCGAGCGACAGTCCGTCCTCGCCGGGCATGGCGATGTCGAGGATGGCGAGGTGAAAGGGCTGCGCTTCGAACAGCGCGCGCGCCGCCACGGCATTCTCGGCCGTCACGACGTCATAGCCGCTGGCGCCGAGATACTCGGCCACGGCCTCCCTCAGATCCGGTTCGTCCTCGACGACGATGATGCGTGCCTTCACGACGCGCTCGCTCCCGCTTTCAGCGGAAAGTAGATTGGGTATAAACATGATGTCCAGCACTCATCTCGAGTTGTCTGTGGCGGGGTGGAGAAAATGGCCGCACGATCCGTCATTGCGCTTGTATCCGTCGCCGAGGTGGTGGCAGGCGATCTCGCCGACCATCTCGAGCGGCGCGGGCACGACGTGCGTCAGGCGCGCCAGCCCTGGGAGGCGGAGACGCTGCTTTCGGCCGGCGGCATCGATGTCGTGGTGGTCGGCGACGAGGTCACCCAGGCCGAGGGTCGCGAACTGCTCAAGCGTTACAGCAGCCAGGGCGGGGGCGGCGAAGGCGGTCCTGATTTCATCCTGATCTGCCGGCCGCGCGATCTTGTCGACAAGGTGCTGGCGCTCGAGCTCGGCGCCGCCGACGTGATCGAAAGTCCGCTCAATGTGCGCGAGCTTGCCGCGCGCATCGGCGGCCTGCTGATGAGACGCGGCAGGGCGGCCGGGGAACTGATCGTGCTGGAGAACGCCACCGTCGACCTGCGATCGGCCATGGTCATGCATCGCTCGGGGACGGAGGATCAGCTTTCCCCGGGGCAGGTGGCGTTGCTCAAGCTGTTCCTGGCGAGCCCGCGCAAGGTGCTGACGCGCGACGACATCATTGCCGCGGCCCCGGCTGAGAATGCGGACGCCTTCGACCGTTCGATCGACTCGCGCATCGTGCGGCTGCGCCGCAAGCTCGACACCGATACCATCACCACCATCAGGGGTGCCGGCTATCGTTTCGATCCGCCGACGCCGCGCAATGAATGAATTTGAGTGGGCGAGGCTTCCGCGCATCGGACTCCCCAAAGCGGTGGTCATTTTGGGTCCGGCGCCTGGCGCTCAGCGCACCACGATGATCGAGGGTCCGGATAAGATGTCGGCGCTGGCGGTTGTCTCGGCGTGGGCGCGCTCCTTGAGCAGCACCGTCGCCAGCGCGGCAAAGCCGAGCAAGCCCTGAGCATAAAGCAGCGCCGAAAGCACTGAGGCAGCAAATGTCGTCTTCATCTCTTTAATCCAATCGCGAATTCGTCGGAGCTTCAGGAAACTCCCGAAGCGCCCGCGCCGCTGACGGAGCCCCCCGCTGCGGCGCGGGCCTTCGGTCCTCTCGGCAGCAAGTAGCCGGAGGGGCCGCGCGTCCTCATCAGCCGGAGGCCGACCCGCCAGAGGGCCTTCAGCCGGTGGACGCGCAGGCTGGAGACAATCCAGACCGTGGCGATGAACAGAGCCATGTGCAGCGTCGAAACCTCGCCGGACGTCATCGCCGCCAGCGCCGTCACCGGGCTGCCGGCCACCGAGCCGGCGCCGCCGAGCGCAATTGCCGCGACGCTGATCCTGAGAAGCCAGGAGCGGAGTTTCGATTTCCTGCCCATTTTCGTTTGCAGTTGTCTGTTCCCGTTGCGTCAAATCTGCTGCCGCCCTGTATCCAGATCATGCCGCCGGAGACGCACTTTGTTGCAGCTTGGTTTCGAAAGCCGGCTTATGTCTTTCATATGCGCCTGAAATGAACTTTCGTTTCCGGCCTAAGCTTATTGTATGGCGCCGACCTCCCGCGCCCTGGAAGCGCTCCGCAGTCCCGGCCGGCTGCGTCTGCCGTCGATTTATAGAAACGAATTCGAAACAGAAACGAGTATCAAGCGAAATAGGTCTGAAACGGACGGGCACGATAAGAGCCCTATCGAATTGAAGCCGGCCCGACCGGCAAAAAAACAGAGAGGGATCGTCATGCATACCGCTATTTCGGCCAAGCTCATCAACATCACCGCCGCCGCGCTCACCGGTGCCGCGCTGCTCTTCGGCGCCGGCAATGCCGCTCACGCCAACCAGATCGTCGCCAAGGTCTCGCTGTCGCAGCAGATCATGGAAGTCACGGTCGACGGGCGCCCGACCTACACCTGGAAGGTGTCGACCGGCGACAGGAGGCACATCACGCCGACCGGTTCGTTCAAGCCGACGCGCATGCATGAGATGTGGTATTCGAAGAAATACGACAACGCGCCGATGCCGCATTCGGTGTTCTTCAGCGGCGGCTATGCCGTCCATGCCACCTATGCCATCAGCCGTCTTGGCAGTCCGGCCTCGCATGGCTGCGTGCGGCTGCATCCGGATGCGGCGGCCGACTTCTATCAGCTCGTCGAGGCCTTCGGCCCCGGCAACACCAGCATCGTCATCGTCAAGTAACAGGCTGGGAAGAGTAGCAGGCGGATTGCCGCCTTCGGAATAGCGCCGAAGCCGTGAGGCAGCCGCCAAAGAAAGAGGCCGGACAATCCGGCCTCTTTTGTTTTTCGCCTTGTTAGCCTTCTCAGTTCGGCAGTGCCGGCATCAGCTTCGGATCGGGCTTCTCGGCCAGATGCGGCAGGTCCTTGCTGGCGATGAAGGTGTAGAACATCGGCACGACGAAGAGCGTGAACATCGTGCCGACCAGGATGCCGGTGAAGATGACCAGACCCATCGAGTAGCGGGCGGCCGCGCCCGCGCCGCTGGAGATGATCAGCGGCACGACGCCCAGCGCCATGGCCGCCGTCGTCATCAGGATCGGTCGCAGGCGCACCTTGGCCGAAGCGATGATGGCGTCGCGGCGACGCATGCCGTGGATCTCGCGCTGCTGGTTGGCGAACTCCACCAGCAGAATGCCGTGCTTGGTGATCAGGCCGATCAGCGTGATCAGGCCGACCTGGGTGTAGATGTTGAGCGTCCCCAGGCCGATGTTCAGCGGCACGATGGCGCCGAAGATCGACAGCGGCACGGCCATCATGATGATCAGCGGGTCGCGGAAGCTCTCGAACTGGGCCGCCAGCACCAGATAGATCACGACGACCGCCGCGGCGAAGGCGATCAGGATGGTGTTGCCCTGCTCCTTCTCCTGCCGCGACTGGCCGGAATAGTCGATGAAGAAGGAGTCGGGCAGGGTCTCCTTGGCGAGATCCTCCAGCACCTTCAAGCCGTCGCCGGTGGTCACGCCGGGCAGAGGCAAGGCCGAGATCGTCGAGGAGTTCAGCTGGTTGAACTGCTCGATGGCCGCCGGCGAGGCGTTGGTCGAGATCTTCACGACCGCCGATAGCGGCACCATCTTGCCGTCGACGCTGCGAACGAAATATTCGCCGAGCTTCTCGGGGTTGTTGCGGAATTCCTGCGGCACCTGGGGGATGATGTCATAGCTGTTGGAATCGCGGTCGAACTGCGCCACCTCGGCGCCGCCGACCAGCAGCGTCAATGTGCGGCCGACGTCGGCGATCGGCAGGTTCAGCGCCGCCGCCCGCTCGCGGTCGATGGTGACGGTCACCTGCGGCGCGTCGTAAGCCATCGAATTCTGCACGACGATGAAGCGGCCGGAAGCCTGCGCCTTATTCTTGATTTTTTCGGCCTGTTCGAAGACTTCCGAGGGATCGCCGGTCGAGCGCACGACCATGGAAATCGGCAGGCCGCCACCCGAGCCAGGCAGCGTCGGCGGCGCGAAGACGAAGGCCTGAACGCCGGCGACCTTGGCGAGCCGCGCGGTGATGTCGGCCTGCAGTTCCTTCGAACTGCGCTTGCGGTCGGCCCAGTCCTTGAAGGCGAAACCGACGAAGGCGCTGTTGGTGGCGCCGCCGAAGGCAACGGCCGAGAACTGTGCCCGGGTCTCCGGGATGTCCTTCACCAGGCCGAGCATCTGGTTGACATATGTCTCGGTGTAGTCCGACGTCGCATAGCGCGGCGCGGTCACGATCGAGAGCAGGAAGCCCTGATCTTCTTCCGGCGCCAGTTCGGTCGAAGTCTTGGTGAACATGAAGCCGGTGAGGGCGACAAGCGCCACGACGATGATCAGCGTCACCGGCCGGTTTCTGAGCGAAGCGGTGACGGCCCGTTCATAGACGCGCTCGACGCGACTGAACGTTCCATCGACGATGCGCTGGAAGCGGCCGTGCTGGCCAGCCTTCAGCAAACGCGCCGACATCATCGGTGTGATCGTCATGGCGATCAGGCCCGACAGCACCACGGAGCCGGCCAGCGTCACCGCGAATTCGCGGAACAGCGCGCCGGTAAGGCCGCCGGTAAAGGCAAGCGGGGCGAACACGGCGGCCAGCGTGATGGTCATGGCCACGATGGCCGTCGCGATCTCGCGCATGCCGTTGAAGGCCGCCTGCATCGGCGACATGTGATCCTCCTCCATATGGCGGTGGATGTTCTCCACCACCACGATGGCGTCGTCGACGACAAGGCCGATCGCCAGCACCATGGCCAGCAGCGACAGAAGGTTGATCGAGTAGCCGACCGAAAACAGAATGAAACAGACGCCGATCAGCGACAGTGGGATGGTCACGATCGGCATCATCACCGAGCGGAACGAGCCGAGGAACAGAAGGATGACCACGATGACGATGGCGACGGCCTCGCCGATGGTCTTGAACACTTCCTCGATCGAGGCGCTGATCTGGCCGGTGGCGTCGTAGACGACCTCGATCGTCATGCCTTTCGGCAGCGTTTCCTGAATAACCGGCACGAGCTTGGTGACCGCGGCCGCGGTCGTCAGCGGGTTAGCGGCAGGCGTCGGGAAGATGGCAAGGAAAGTACCGGGCTTGCCGTTGAAGCTCACCCTGGTGTCGGTGCTGGCCGCGCCGAGCTCGACACGCGCGACATCGCGCAGGCGCACAACCTCGCCATTCGTCGAGCGGATCGGCAGCTGGGCGAAGGCCTCCGGCGTCTGCAGGGTCGAATGCACGGTGATCGAGGAGACTACATATTCGTTCTGGGTGTTGCCGGGCGCCGACAGGAAGTTCGAGTTGTTGATGGCGGTGAGCACGTCCACGGCCGTGGCGCCACGCGCGGCGAGCCGGATCGGGTCGATCCAGATGCGCATGGAATATTCCTGGGCGCCGAAGATCTGGACGTCGGCGACACCTTCCACGGTCGAGATGCGGGGCCGAATGACGCGCTCGATATACTCGGTGAGCTGCTCCTTCGTCATGTTCGGGTTTTGCATCGAGATGTACATCATCGCGAACTGCTGCCCGGTGCCCTTGACGATCACAGGATCCTTGGCCGCGTCCGGCAGGGTGCCGCGCACGCCCTGGACCTTGGACAGCACCTCGGCGAGCGCGACGTCCGGATTGGAGCCGAGCTTCATCTGCACCGTCACCGTGCTCGAGGACGGACGGCTGGACGAGGTCACGTAGTCGATGTTTTCGGTCGAGGCGACGGCGCGCGCGATCGGGGCCGAGATGAAGCCCTGGATGAGGTCGGCGCTGGCGCCCGGATAAGCCGTGGTGACGGTGATCGCCGTCTCGTCAACCTTGGGATACTGGCGGATCGACAGGCCGAAGATGCCCTGAAAACCCAGCAGCAGGATCATGCAGGCCAGCACCGTCGAGAGCACGGGCCGGCGAATGAAAAGGTCGGAGAAGCTCATTGCTGAACCTGCTTGTTCGCCGATTTGCTGGGATCGATGGTGTTGTCGACGGCAACCGACATGCCGTTGAAGAGCCGGTTCTGGCCGGCGGTGACGACCTGGTCGCCATCCTTGAGGCCCTCGGTAATCTCGACCATGCCGTCGTTGCGGCGGCCGAGCTTCACGAACACCTGCGAGATGGTGAGCGGCTGCTGCTGCGCGGCATCGGCCGGCTTCGCGTCAGCCGGCTTCGCCGCGTTGTCGGCAGGCTTGGACGCGTCCGCCTGCGGCTTGGCGGCATCGGCAGCCGGCTTGCCGGTGGCGGCTTTCTGCTCGTCCGGCTTTGCCGGCGTGGCGGCGGCGCCCGCCGCGGGCTTTGCCGGCACGACCACGAAGACATAATCGCCGTAAAGGCTCGTCGTCACCGCTGTCTGGGGCACGGAGATGACATTGTTTTCCTGCGGCAGCTCGACACGGATCTGGACGAACTGGCCAGGCGTCAGCTTGCCTTCCGGATTGGCGACCTCGCCGCGGATCGAAACCAGCCGGCTTGCCGGATCGATCTTGGGGTCGATGCCGCGGATGGAGCCGGCAAAGGACATGTCCGCAAGGCTGCTGCCGAGCTTGACGGTCTGGCCGATCTTGAGCAGCGGCAGCTGCTGTTCCGGAACCGTGAAGTCGACCCGCATCGTGTCCAGATCCTGGATCGTCACCACGGAGTTGCCGGGGGCCAGATATTGGCCGATATCGATCTTCGGGATGCCGACCGTGCCGCCGAAGGGCGCGGACAATTGCTTCTGGTCGAGCACGGCCTGCAGCTTGTTCACCTGCGCGGCCGAGGCATCCGCGGCAGCGCGCGCGGCGTCCAGCGTCGCGTCGGTGCCGACGCCGCGCCGCTGCAATTCGATCGCGCGGGTCAGCGCCGCCTGATCCGAGGCGGCCTGCGCCTTCTGCGCCACCAGATCGGCCTTCTCGACCGCGTCGTCCAGCTGCAGGAGCACGGCGTCAGTGGCGACCTTCTGGTTGGCGTGGAAGAGGATGTTCTTGACGATGCCGCTGGTTTCGACGGTAAGGTCGACGCCGCGCACGGCATTGACGGTGCCGATCGCCTCGACGCCCGGCGTCCATTCCGAAGGCTTGACGATCACTGTAGAGACCGTGGCGGCCGGCGGCTTCATGGTGGCGAAATACTGCTTGATGCCGGCATCGCGCATGAAGTTGAAACCAACGATGCCGACGCAGACCAAAGCGAGCAGAATCAGGAACACAGCGATGGTGATAAAGCGCTTCACGGACAGTCCCCTCGAGCCGGCAACCGGCAAAACAATCGATGCCGGGACACATATCGACGACAGGTCCCGATTTCAAACGGCGCGCCTTACTGTACCGGCTGGACGGTCTTGTCAATTCCGACTACGCTAATGTAAGGGGGGCGCGATGAGACCACGCAAGGCAAACTCACGCGAGAAGATACTTGCCGCCGCCGCCGACGTGGCGCGCGAGGCAGGCCCGGGAAGCCTGTCGCTCGAGGCGGTCGCCAGTCGCGCCGGGGTGTCGAAAGGCGGGCTGCTTTACAACTTCCCGACCAAGGCCAAGCTGATGCAGGGGCTTGTCGAAAACTATCTCCGCGACTTCCAGAAGGCGCTGGAAGCACGCGCCGCCGAGGCCAGGCACGAAAGCGTTCTCTCGGCCTATATCAAACTGTCGGCCGACGACTGCGAGCGGCCCAAACCCTCGGCCTCCTGGATGTTCTCGGCGATCGCCGAAGATCCCGATTTCCTGACGCCGATAAATGCCTTCAAGCATCAGCTGTTCGAACGGCTGAAGGGGGAGACGCAGGACCTTGGCTCGCTGCTGGTCTGCTTTCTCGCCATCGAGGGGATGCGCAGCATGAACCTTTTCGATTCCGATGTGCTTTCCGAAGACGAGCATAAGCTTCTGGTGGCCTCGCTCCTGAAGATAGCCGGATAGGTCGCCAGCCGGCCAAGGCGTCACACCAGCTTCATCCTGGGGACATAGCGTCCTCCCCGGTTCTTTGCTGCAATGCAAATGGAGTGGGGCAATGGTGGACGTAGTTTCCAGTGAGGCGGGGATCCCGAGACCGGATCATCCCCTAGAACAATCGGGCGGCGCCAAATGGTTCCTGCCGGCTTTCGGCGTGCTGGTGCTCGTCGGCATCATCTATGTCGGCTATGCGCTCAGCCAGGACCTGGCGATTGCCAAGACGGTTCCCTGGATCCTGCTTGGCTTAGCCCTTCTGATTGCGCTGGGCTTCGAGTTCGTCAACGGCTTCCACGATACCGCCAACGCGGTCGCCACCGTCATCTATACGCGGTCGCTGCCTGCCGAATTCGCGGTCATGTGGTCCGGCGTCTTCAACTTCCTCGGCGTCCTGACCTCGAGCGGCGCGGTGGCTTTCGGCATCCTGTCGCTGCTGCCGGTCGAGCTCATCCTGCAGGTCGGCTCGTCATCCGGCTTCGCCATGGTGTTCGCCTTGCTGGTTGCCGCCATCCTGTGGAACCTGGGTACGTGGTTCCTCGGCCTGCCGGCTTCGAGCTCGCACACCATGGTCGGTTCGATCATCGGTGTCGGCCTCGCCAACCAGTTCATGGCCCCGGCAGGAAGCGCCACCAGCGGCGTCGATTGGGGGCAGGCGACCAATGTCGGCACCACCTTGCTGGTCTCGCCGATCATCGGCTTCTTCGCCGCCGCGGTGCTGCTCTATGCCATGAAGCTCCTGGTGCGTAATCCTGCCCTCTACGAAGCGCCGAAGGGCAAAACGCCACCGCCATGGTGGATCCGCGCGCTGCTGATCTTCACCTGCACGGGCGTCAGCTTCGCGCATGGCTCCAATGACGGCCAGAAGGGCATGGGCCTGATCATGCTGATCCTGATCGGCGTGGTGCCGACCGCCTATGCGCTCAACCGCACGCCCGACATCAACTATCTCGACGCCTATAAGTCGGCGTCCGTCGCCGTCGAGCAGGCGCTGGGCAAATACGTCAAGCCGGGCGTCACCGTCGCGGGTGCCAACGCTGCAAAGGCTGCCGTGCAGGAAGCGGTGCGCAGCAAGTCGTGGAGCGATCAGACAACGCTCGCGCTGCAGAGCTACATCCACAACACGACCGCCGGGTTGCAGCCTTACGCCTCGGTCAATAATGTTCCGACCGACCTGGTCAGCAACGCGCGCAACGACATCTATCTGATCGGCGAGGCGCTGAAGCTGATCGACAAGAAGAAGCTGCTGCCGATGCAGGACGCCGACCTGAAGGCGGTCACCGACTATCACAAGGCGGTCGACAGCGCGACGAAGTTCATCCCGTTATGGGTAAAGATCGCCGTGGCGCTGGCGCTCGGGCTCGGCACCATGGTCGGCTGGAAGCGCATCGTCGTCACCGTCGGCGAGAAGATCGGCAAGAGCCACCTGACCTATGGCCAGGGCGCCGCCGCCGAGCTGGTCGCGATGATCACCATCGGCATGGCCGACCGTCTCGGCCTGCCGGTTTCGACCACCCACGTGCTGTCATCCGGCGTCGCCGGCACGATGGCGGCCAATGGCTCCGGCCTGCAGTGGTCGACCGTGCGCAACCTTCTGCTGGCCTGGGTGCTCACGCTGCCCTGCTCGATCGCGCTGGCCTTCGTGCTGTTCGTGATCTTCCGCCACGTTTTCTGAGCGGCGGAAGCGTTCCAAACAAGGCAGCGCCGGTCGCCGGCGCTGCCTTTTTCTTTGGTCAGCCCTTTGTTCGAGACACGAGAAGCGAGGGATGTATCTTTTGCGTCATCGCAGGCGCATCTCCGCGACGCCGCTCCGCGGCTGCTCCGCCCGTGGATGACGATCCGAGGGAGGGCTTCGACAATCTCGTGCGGCCGATCCGCTCGATCGAACGACTGGATTCTCGGGGCCAACAGATACGATGCCCGCTGAAAAGCCGCCGCGCAGGACTGGCTATGTCGGTCTTCGCGGTGCAGGTCGTGGATGGTGACGCCTTCGGCATGATGTATTCGCGATCGAAGAAACGATATGGGCCGGGCGGGAAGGACGGGTTGGTGAGCGGCATGGCATAGGCGCGCTTCACAACATCGGCGATTTCCATGCTGTTCACTCGTCGGTTCAGGAAATGATACGAGCGAAAGGCGCAGGAGTATGTTGCACGGCACCATGACAGTGCCATGTCATCGTCTTCGAGCGCCAGCTTCAGGGCTCACACAGCATCACATCATTGTAATCGCAACGACATATGGCCATGGCATTGTCATGCTGCGGCGCACAAACTATGTCCCTTAGATTCCTTCCCTCCTATCGCGAGATCTTCCATGGGTTCCCTGTCTTCGAAGAATGCGCTCGTCACCGGCTCGACCAGCGGCATCGGCCTGGCAATCGCCCGCGCCTTCGCCGCGGAGGGCGCCAACGTCACCATCAACGGCCTGGGCGATGCCGCGGCGATCGAGCAGGAGCGGGCCGGCATCGAAAGGGATTTCGGCGTCAAGTGCCGCTATTCGGGCGCCAACATGATGGATGGCGCCGCCGTCACCGCCATGATCCACGGGGCCGAGGAGGCGTTCGGCAGCCTCGACATCCTGGTCAACAATGCCGGCATCCAGCATGTCGCGCCGATCGAGGAATTTCCCGACGACAAGTGGGAAGCCATCATCCGTATCAACCTCCTGGCCGCCTTCTACGCCATCAAGGCGGCGGTGCCGGGCATGAAGAGCCGCAAATGGGGCCGCATCATCAACACGGCTTCCGCGCATGCGCTGGTCGCCTCGCCGTTCAAGTCGGCCTATGTCTCGGCCAAGCACGGCATTGCCGGCCTGACCAAGACGGTGGCGCTGGAGGTCGCGCAAGACGGCATCACGGTGAACGCGATCGCACCCGGGTATGTGTGGACGCCGCTGGTCGAGAAGCAGATCCCCGACACGATGAAGGCGCGCGGCATGACCGAGGAGCAGGTCAAGCACGACGTGCTGCTGGCGGCGCAGCCGACCAAGGAATTCGTCACCGTCGAGGAGCTTGCCGCGCTTGCGCTGTTCCTCTGCTCGGATGCCGCCAGGCAGATCACCGGCACGACCCTGCCGATGGATGGCGGCTGGACGGCGCAGTAGGGACAAAGGCCGTTCAGGGAAGGCCGGAGCTCGCGTCCTCCTTGGCAATTTGATTTCTTGACAATCGCAGGGGACCGTTCCAGCATTCCCGCAAGGGGTTCCCCGCGACGACCCCGTGAGGCGTCAGCCCAACGATCGCGTCCAGACTCTCTCTGTTCAGGAGGTGGACGCCATGCCGTCAACAACCGCAATCACCGTTCCGCAGCTTGCCCGTCTCGTCGGCCTGCCCGACGCGCCTTGTCTGGTCGATGTACGCATAGACGAGGATTATGAAGCCGATCCGCGGCTGCTGCCGGCATCCTGCCGGCGCGATTTCAGGACTGTCTCGACCTGGGCCATGGAATTTTCCGGACGCAAGGTCGTCGTGATCTGCCAGAGGGGGCAGAAACTCTCGCAGGGCGTTGCCGCATGGCTGCGTCATGAGGGCATTCCGGCGGAGTCGCTGGAAGGCGGCTTCGAGGCCTGGATCGCCGCCAAGGCGCCGTCGGTCAGCGCCGGCGCGATCCCGCCGCGCGACGAAAAGGGACGTACGGTGTGGGTCACGCGCTCGCGACCGAAGGTCGACCGCATCGCCTGCCCCTGGCTGATCCGCCGCTTTGTCGATCCCGATGCGGTTTTCCTGTTCGTCGATCCGGCCGAAGTGCCCCTGGTGGCGGATCGCTTCGGCGCGGTTCCCTTCGACATCGAAGGCGTTTTCTGGAGCCATCGCGGCGATCGCTGCAGCTTCGACACGATGATCGAGGAATTTGGCCTGCGCGTCGAGGCGCTCGATCGCCTGGCGCTGATCGTGCGCGGTGCGGACACGGCGCGGCTCGACCTCGTGCCGCAGGCGGCCGGGTTCCTCGCCGCCTCGCTCGGCCTGTCGCGCATGTTCCGCGACGATCTCGAGCAGCTGGAAGCCGGCATGCTGCTCTACGACGCGTTTTTCCGCTGGTGCCGCGACGCGGCGGACGAGACGCATAACTGGCCGGCCGGAGGCAAGGCGCCATGACTGTCCTTGCCAAGGATGGAGCCGCGCGTCCGGCCGAAGCTCCGGCCATGCCGAGCTTCCGTGAGGCGACGCGGCTGTGGGCCAAGATCGGCCTGCTCTCCTTCGGCGGGCCGGCAGGGCAGATCGCGCTGATGCACAAGGAGCTGGTCGAGGAGCGCCGCTGGATCGGCGAGGAGCGTTTCCTGCACGCGCTCAACTATTGCATGCTTCTGCCTGGGCCGGAGGCGCAGCAGCTTGCCGTCTATATCGGCTGGCTGCTGCACCGCACGGCGGGCGGCCTCGTCGCGGGCATCCTGTTCGTGCTGCCCGGCGCGCTGGTGATGCTTTGCCTGAGCAGCTTCTACATGCTCTACAACGACGCGCCGGTGGTCGAGGCGCTGTTCTTCGGCGTCAAGGCGGCGGTGCTGGCCGTCGTCGTCGAGGCGGTGATCCGCATCGGCAAGCGGGCGCTGAAGAACCGTGCCATGGTGGCGATCGCGGTGGCGGCGTTCCTGGCCATCTACATCGCCAGGCTGCCGTTCCCGCTGATCGTGCTTGCGGCAGGCCTCATCGGCTGGATCGGCAGCCGCTTCGCACCAGGCCTGTTTTCCGGCTCGGCGCATGGCAAGGGTGGGGCCACAGTCGACAGAATCGGCGTGGTCGACCTGATGTTCGAGCGCGGCGAGCTGGCCCACACCGTCCCCACCAAATGGCACGCGGCCCGCACCATCGCCATCTGGCTGCCGCTCTGGCTCGGACCGGTGGCGCTGATTGCCTTGCTGGCGGGGCCGGGCAGCGTATGGGCGCAGATCGGCGGCTTCTTCAGCCTGATGGCCGTCGTCACCTTCGGCGGCGCCTATGCGGTTCTGGCCTATGTCGCGCAGGCGGCGGTGGCCTCATTCGGCTGGCTGTCGCCCGGCGAAATGGTCGACGGCCTCGGCCTTGCCGAGACGACGCCCGGGCCGCTGATCCTGGTGCTGCAATTCGTCGGTTTCGCCGCCGCCTATCGCCATGCCGGCTTTGTCAGCCCGTTACTCGCCGGATCGCTCGGGTCGCTGCTGACGCTCTGGGCGACCTTCGTGCCCTGCTTCTTCTGGATATTCCTGGGCGCGCCCTACATCGAGCAATTGCGGCAAAACAAGGCGCTGGCGGCGGCGCTCGGCGCGATCACCGCGGCGGTGGTCGGCGTGATCATGAACCTTGCGCTCTGGTTCGCGCTGCATGTCGTCTTCGGCAAGGTCGAGAGCGTCGGCTGGGGCGTCGAGGTGCCGGTCCTGTCCTCGCTCGACTGGCGCGCCGCGCTGCTGTCGGCGGCGGCGATGGTCGCCATGTTCAGGTTGAAACTCGGCATGCTGCCGACGCTGGCCGGATCGGCGCTGGTGGGCCTTGCGTTGCAGGCGATCTAGTCTTGCTGCACCGACCATCTTGGCGTGATCGAAAAAAGTTGAACGGCCGGGAATAAACTGCCGGCGCAGTTGGTCTCTAGGGCATGCGCCGCCCGTGCGCAGCAGCAGGAGACCATCATGAAACGGCACGAAGACAAAAGCGTGAGGGCCGAAGAGGGCGGAGGCCTCAGCCGCCGCCCTTTGGAGCGTTGGCGCTGCGCGCATCTTTTCTGGGCGATACCGCCCCGCCGCCGGCCCTGATCCGTGCCGATCGCAACCATCGAGATCCACGACCATGACGGCGAGCATCCCGTTGCAGCCAGCGATGCGCCGTCCCCTTGCGAGGCGCCCCTTGCTTCCGAGACTCTTGACTCCGGTGACACCAATGCCTTCTCCTCCCTCGAAGCAGGCGCCATCGCCTGCGGTCGCGATCTTCACCCGCACGAGCAGGGACAGATCGTCGCCTCCCGCTGAGGGAAGCAGCAGGCCCATGGCGGGAGCGCCCGACGGCGGAACGGTTTTGAGCGAAAAGATGCTGGCCGCGCGTTTTGCCGAGGTGGTGCTGCCGCATCTTGGCGATGCGCTGTCGCTCGCCCGCTGGCTGACCGGCAACACGGCCGATGCCGAGGATGTGGTGCAGGAGGCCTGCCTCAAGGCGCATGCGGGTATTGCCGGGTTCGCTGGGGGAAACCCCCGCGCGTGGCTGCTCACCATCGTGCGCAACGCCTCCTATACATGGATGGCGAAGAACCGTCCGCGCAGCGTGGTGGCTGTCGGCGACCTCGCCGATCTCGACGACGTCTCGCCGCCGCCGGACAATGACGCGGATAGCCCGGAGGCGGCGCTGATCGCCAAGGCGAATTCGGCGGCGGTGGAAGCGGCGATAGCCAGGCTGCCGCAAGCCTTCCGCGAAACGGTGGTGCTGCGTGACATAAACGGTCTCAGCTACCGCGAGATCGCCGCCATGCTCGGCGTGCCGCAAGGCACGGTGATGTCGAGGTTGGCACGGGCACGCGGCCTGTTGATGACGGAACTTGGAGGGCGCCATGAGCCCGCATGAAAATCGCCCGCGTGAGGACGGATTGCCGGAAGACCCGCAGGATATGAAGCTGATGATCCACGCCCTTGTCGATGGCGAACTCGATGCCGCGGCCGCGTTGGCGGTCGAGCGGCGCATGGCCGCCGATCCTGACCTTGCCGCCGAGCATGCACGCCTTGTGGCGCTGCGCGGCGCTGTCGCCAGTGTGCCGCGTCCGACTGTCAGCGACGATTTCCTGGCGCGCATCGCCGCCATTGCCGAGGTGAAAAGCCCGGAACAAGCGGAGGCACCGAAAGCCGCTTCCGCAAGGGCGGAGCAGCAGCTGCAACAGCAACAGGGCAAAGTCATAGAGATGCGGGCACGCGCGTCGCGCTGGTTCAACTCCTTCGACTGGCGCCAGATGGCGGCCTCGATCGTGCTGACGGCGTTTCTCGCCAGCGGCGCGACGCAGTGGCTGGCGACGGCGGATAACGGGGCCGAAAGTTTCGCCGTGGCCGTCGCCAATGGTCATCGCCGCAGCCTGCTCGCGGCGACGCCGGTCGACATCGTGTCGTCCGACCGCCATACGGTGAAACCATGGCTCGACGGCCGGATCGGCGTGTCGCCGCCGGCGCCCGACATGGCCAAGGACGGCTACGCGCTGCTCGGCGGACGCGTCGAGGTGATTGGCGACAGGCCGATGCCGGCGCTGGTCTACCGCCATCACGAGCACCTGATCACCCTGGTGGCCGCGCCGCGGCAGAACGAGGCCAAATCGGTGCCGATGGCCGACGATCTCTCGGCCGGCGGATTCCTCCTGGTCCACTGGACCGACGACGCCTTCTCCTACTGGGCGATCTCGGATGCCGAACGCCCGGCGCTGGACGATTTCGTCGCCCGCTTCCGGGCGGCGATCATCGCCAATCCGGCAGCGGGCAGTCCGGGTTAGGGAACGAAGCGCGCCGTTGCGCCGGCCGGTTGGCGCATAAGTGATAAGTCATGGTCGACTTCGGTATGTTATACACGCCGCGTTCTCGGGGCGGGTACGAGTCGATGGATCAGGAAAGAGTTCTAGCCGCGGTCCTCTTGGCTGATGTCGTGGGCAGCGTGCCGCTCTATGAGCGCGTCGGCGACGATGCCGCTCTGCGGCAGGTCTCGGATTGCCTCGATGCGATACGCGCGATCGTCGCCCAGCACGGCGGTGACTTCATCTACTCGAAGGGCGATGACGTGCTCAGCCTGTTCGAGAGCTCGGAGGCGGCGCTGATGGCCGTCTGCCAAATCAGCCATCAACTGTCGAAAGAGCCTTTGATCGCCCGGATCGGATTGCATTTCGGGGCGGTCATTCGCGCGCGGGGCGCGGTGTTCGGCGACGTTGTCAATGTTACCGCAAGATTGTCCGCCACGGCCAACCCCGGGGAGGTCCTGATCAGCCAGAGCTTCTTCGAAGCCCTCTCCGCGGGCAGCCGCAGTACCTTGCGGCTTCTCGACAAAATGGCGTTCAAGGGAAAGCAGGAACTCTTCGATGTGTATACGCTGAGGAGCGACGATGGGGTCCCCAGCACGCACGTCGCCAGCCGGGGCACTTTTGTCGACAGGCGCTCCGATCCGCCGCCGCAGATCAATCTGGTCATCCGCTATGAAGATCAGTTGCGATCCTGCGGAAACAACGAATTGGTGACGATCGGCCGGTCTCCGGAATGCGATATCGTCGTCCAGCGGCCCTGGGTCTCAAGGCACCATGCGACCTTCACCATTTCGAATGGCAAGGCACGGCTTGTCGAGCGGAGCTCGTCAGGCACATTTGTGTCGATGGGACCCGGCCAAGAAGAAGTATTCGTACGCCGCGAGGATATCCTCCTCTTCGGCTCCGGCGTCATCTCGCCCGGACGCAGGTCGTCCCTCGGCGACGCCCAGATCCTGCACTATGAGATTATCCCGGGCTGACACGGCCGGTTGGGCGGCCCCGCCGCACCGCCGGCTCGATATCAGCGGCAGGCGCAGCGGCCGTCGATGGGCAGCGAGACGCAGGTGATCATGAACGTCACTCCACCATGAACCGCGAGCTGAAGGGCAGGCCCGCCGCGCCCACCGCCTTGGGCGAACGCTCGATGTTGCCGGCGATGGCGCTTATGCCGGGCATTGCCTGTTCGAGCTCCCGGCAGATCGCCCTGCAGACGGCCTGGGGCGCGTAGGATGACAGGACGACCGAGGCGATTGGAACGAACTGCTTCAATGCCGCGATCGACGACTTCATCTGCCCGACCAGTTCACGCTGCCAGGCGATTTCGGCTTCGCCAAATGACGGCCAGTCCGCGCCTCTTTCCCAGAGCTCGGAAGTCTGCCTTCCCTGTTTGATGATCTCCTGTTCAAGCCGCAGGATGCCGACGTCGAAGCTTACCGCGCCGGTCGTGTTGTAGATCTGGTGGTTGAGGACCAGGCGGCTGTGCAGACGCGCGCCGAGATAGAAGAACAGATAATCCGAAAGGTGTCTGGCGACGCCGAACATGCTTTCGCCCCCGGCCGCCGCGGTGATGTCGTTCTGGACATAGACGGGGTAACCGATCTCCCGTTCGACCTCCTCCTGCAAGGCGTCGAACCGCTCGCGGGCCGCCTTGGGGGTCAGTTCGAGCTCCACCTCGTCGCCTGGCAGGGCGAGGCCGATGCCGGCGATGCGCGAATGAAGATGTCGCGGCAGACCGGCGATGGCCTTGGCGATGGCGCTCATGAATTGCGGATGGTTGGTATCCTGCGCGGCGGCGGAGAACGGCAGCACCGCATGGGAGCGGATCGAGCCGACGAAATCGACCAGCACGACCTCCACCTGCCGGTGACCGACGCTGATGCCGACGGAATAGGCGCCCTCGGGGTTGAGCGAAAGCGGCACTGTGGGCGGCCCGACCCGGCCGCGCTGGGCTTCGCCCTTGGCGATCAGCCCCTCCTGCTCGAGCGAGCGGACGATGACGGATACCGTCTGCGCCGACAGGCCGGTCCGCTCACCGATCTCGAGACGGGTGATATCCTTGCTCTGCAGCAGCAGCGACAGCACGAGGCGCTCGTTGTAGCCGCGCACGCTGACGGCGTTGAGGCCGCTGGCGCGGTCCGCAATCCGCAGCGGGTTGGGCGGCGCAAAGCGCATATCAGGCATGGTGCGTCCTCTCGCAATCGTTCGTGCGGGACACCCGTATGCCGCGTTTATTTCTCATCCGGCCACCCGATTGCTTCGACCTCGCGGGCCAGCGCACGGCCGAGCGAGGCATGGGCCTGTCCATTGATATGGAATCCGTCGAGCGGGTCACAGGTGACGACCGAGCCTGCGTCGAAGAAATGCACTTCGAGCGAATCGGCGATGATCTCGAATTCGAGCGCCAGCTGCCGCGACTTCTCCGGCGCGCCGGCGAAGATCGACCACCATTCCTTGATGTCGTCCAGCATCGGCGGCGGCGACACGATCATGATCTCAGGCACGCCGCCGCCCGGACCGGGCTTCAGTTCCTTGATGTCGTAGACGAGGCACCCCATGGCCATGGCGACTTCCGAGGCGGGCTGGTTGAAGCGCGCCTTGAGATCATTGGTGCCCAGCATGATGATGACGAGATCGAGGACGGTATGGCTCTGCAGGCAGGGCCTGAGATAGGTGCGCCCGTTCTTGTGGGCGCCCTCGATCGGATCGTCGCGCACCGTCGTGCGGCCGCTGAGACCCTCCTCGATGACATGCCAGCCGGCGCCCAGCTCCCGTGCCATGACACCGGGCCAGCGCTCGGCCGGGCCATAGCGGTCGAGCGGCGTGCCGCCGGGCACCTGCCCATGCGTGTTGGAGTCGCCGTAGCACAAGACCGATCGCATGCTCCTCCCCGATCCAGCCAAGGTTGTGATTTGCAGGAGTTATTGGACGAGACTCGGCCGTCCGCGTCACTCGACCCTGCCATCTGGCGGAAAGGTAGCGCAAGCCGCAAAGATAATCCATCACTCTGAATAATTATTGACAGCCTGCCGGATCGATGGTTGAAATGAGCCTGGGAGGAATGCCCCGAACCTTTTGCGCCGACCGGCTGCCGTGATCCATGGCGGCAACGCTGGAGCTTTGTCTCCAGCGGCCCTGCGCGCGGGTTGAGCAATGAACTGAAGCAGTGCCGGGCTCGCCCCGGCAGGTGCGGTGTCTGGCTATGCCCGGACGCCGATGGGGAAGTCGTGGCCCTGGTCGCCAGGGTCCGTGGAGCTTGAGAAGGAGGATGGCTCAGTGAGACGGATTATCCAATCAATCGCAGTGGCAGTGATCGCGACCACCATGTGGTGCGCGCCTTCGCACGCCGACGAGGTGTCGCTGCTCGACGGGGTTACCGCCCGTGCCGGCGACAATCCGGCGGTCGAAGCTGGGAAATTCAAGAAGGATCCGCCCTGGGTCATCGGCATGAGCCATTTCGGCGTCAACGCCAACACCTGGACGGTGCAGGTCGCGCATGAGGCCGAGGCCGCCGCCGCCAAGGACAAGCGCATAGCCAAATTCATCCTGCTCGACGCCGGTTTCGACCAGAAGAAGCAGGTCGCCGACATCGAGGACCTGATCGCCCAGAAGGTCGACGCCATCATCGTCCAGCCGGTCACGTCGACCTCGGCGGACGCCAGCATCGCCAAGGCCGTGGCGGCGGGCATACCCGTCATCGTGCATACGGGCCGCATCGAGAGCGACGCCTTCACCACCGAGATCCAGGGCGGCGCCGAGCATTTCGGCAAGGTGATGGGCGATTTCCTGGTCAAGGAACTCGGTGGCAAGGGCAATATCTGGGTGCTGCGCGGGCTCGCCGGCCATCCGGAAGACACCAACCGCTACAACGGCCTGCTGCAGGCGCTGAAGGGGACCGACGTCAAGATCATCGCCGAGGAGCATGGCGACTGGCAGTATGACAAAGCCAAGAAGCTCTGCGAGACGCTCTACCTCAACAATCCCGAGGTCGATGGCATCTGGTCTTCCGGCGCCGACATGACGCGCGCCTGCGTCGACGTCTTCAAGCAGTTCGGCGCCAAGATCCCACCGATCACCGGCGAGGGCAATAACGGCTTCTTCGGCCAATGGATCGCCGACGGCTTCAAGTCGATCTCGGCGGAATACAGCCCGGCGCAAGGAGCGGCCGGCATCCGCGCCGCGGTGGCCCTGCTCGAAGGCAAGGAACTGAAGAAGCACTACGACTACAACCCGCCCGGCTGGGACGTCGAGAAGGTCAAGAAATACTATCGCGACGATCTCTCGGCCAATGTCTGGTGGCCATCGGAGCTTCCCGAGGACAAGCTCAAGGAGTTCTACGCCAAGAAATAAAGGTGGCCATGGTGGCGCGGGCGGCGGCGATGCAGGCCCGCGCCACGGAACTCCCCTGAACGAAGCGGTGCTTGTTTCGTGAAAACCCTTGTCGAAATGTCCGAGATCCGGAAGGCGTTCGCCGGCACGGCGGCGCTGAAGGGCGTCTCGATCACACTCCAATCCGGCTCCGTCCACGCGTTGATGGGCGAGAACGGCGCCGGCAAATCGACGCTGATGAAGATCCTCGCCGGGGTCCACCAGCCGGATGGCGGCGCCATCCTGCGCGACGGGCGACAGGTCGTCTTCCACAGGCCGAAGGACGCGCTGGAAGCCGGCATCTCGACCGTGTTCCAGGAACTGTCGCTGCTGCCCAACTTGACGATTGCCGAAAACATGTTTCTCGGCCGGGAGCCGACCGCCGCTTTCGGTGGTGTCGACCATCGGCGCATGCGGCGCGAGGCGGGCAAGGCGCTTGCCGAGCTGGGGCTCACGCTCGATCCGGGCACACTGGTCTCGAGGCTCAGCATTGGCGAACGGCAATTCGTCGAGATCGCGCACGGCATCATGACCGACGCCAGCGTGTTCATCCTCGACGAGCCGACGGCGGCGCTCAATGCCGCCGATGTCGAGGTGCTGAACCGCCACATCCGCCGGCTGAAGGACGAGGGTAAGGCGGTGGTCTATATCTCGCACCGGATGGACGAGATCTTCGCCATCTGCGACACCGTCACGGTCCTTAAGGATGGCGAGCTGGTCGGCACCAGGCCGCTTGCCGAGATGACACCGGCGACGCTGATCGCGATGATGGTCGGCCGCGAGCTGGCCGACCTCTTTCCGCAGCGCGGCGATGCGCCGGGTCCGGTTGTGCTTTCGGTCGAGGATTTCCGTATCACCGAGCGTTCGAAACCGTTCTCGCTGTCGCTCAGCCGCGGCGAGATCGTCGCGCTGGCCGGGTTGGAAGGGCAGGGCCAGCAACGCTTCCTGCGCTCGCTGGTCGGTCAATATTACCCTTTCGCCGGCCGCGTGACGATCAAGGGCAAAGCGCTGCCCTTGCCGGTGCCGTCTGGCGGCGGCGTGCGCCGCCTGCAGGCGATGGGTGTCGGCTTCGTGCCGGAGGATCGCAAGGAAGACGGGCTCTTCCTCGGCCTTTCGGTGGCGCACAACATCGCCGCCGCGCTGCATTCGAAACGGTCGGAGCTGGCGCTTGCGGAAGGCTATCAGCGGCTGATCGCCGACACGATGTCGAGCCTTGCCGTGAAGGCCGGCGGCCCGGGCGCCGCCGTCGGCACACTGTCCGGCGGCAACCAGCAGAAGGTGCTGCTCGGCCGCTACCTTGCCGCCGACATCGACATCCTGCTGGTCGAGGAACCGACGCGCGGCGTCGACATCGGCGCAAAATCCGAGATCTACCGGCTGCTGCGCGACTTTGCGCGCAAGGGCGGCGCGGTGCTTGTGCTGTCGCGCGAGACGATCGAGCTGATCGGGCTCTGCGACCGGATCTGCGTCGTCCACAACGACACGATCGTGAAGGAAATGCCGGCGGCCGACGCCACGGAGCACAACATCCTCGACGCGGCGCTCGGCGCCAATGGGACGGCAAGGATCATCAATGACAGCCATTAGCAGACGCCTGACAGGGGCGAGGGGATCCAGGCAAGGCATGTGGCTGCTGCCCTTGCTGATCGTCCTGGCGATCGCGCTTTGGCTGAGCCTCCAGACAGCGCAGTTCCTCAATGGGGAAAACCTGCTCAACCTGGTGCCGCAGGCGATGCCGCTCGTCATCACGGCGGTCGGACAGATGTTCGTCATCCTGCTCGGCGGGCTCGACCTTTCGGTCGGGTCGATGATCAGCTTCACGACGGCGGTGCTCGCCCTCGGCGGACCCGCCTGGGCGTTGATCCCGGCGGTGTTCGTGCTGGCCGCGCTGGTCGGTTTCAGCAACGGCTTCATCATCACCCGCTTCAACGTGCATCCGATCATCGCGACGCTGTCGATGCAATACATCCTGCTCGGGATCACACGGGTGCTGCGGCCGGTTTCGGGCGGCACGGTGCCGGATATCGTCATCAGCGCCGTGGCCGGGTCCTTCCTCGGGATACCAATGCCGGTGTTCTGGGGCATCGTCACGCTCGCGGTCGCCTGGAAGCTGCTCTACGGCTCGCGCTTCGGGCTGCATCTTTTCGCGATCGGCGGCGGGGTGTCGTCCGGCGTCGAGGATGCGGCGCATAATTTCGGCATCGCCGATCGGCGCAACATCGTGCTCGCCTATGTGATCTGCGCCTGTTTCGCGGCCCTTGCCGGCATCTTCCTCGCCGGGCGCATCGTCTCTGGCGACCCGAATGTCGGGCTGCTCTTCGAGCTAGACGCGATCACCGCCGTCGCCATCGGCGGCACTCAGCTTTCCGGCGCCATCGGCAGCCTGCACGGCACCGTCATCGGCGCCCTCGTCATGGCGCTGCTCGCCAACGGCATGAACCTGACGAACGTGTCGCCCTTCATCCAGACCACCATCAAGGGCGCGATCCTGCTTCTGGTGGTCGCCCTGCAATCGCGCAAGAAGATGGGGTTGTAAGTGGCCGCCGCGCTCGCCAATCCCGTCATGCGCCGCCTGCTGCGCGTCCCGCCGGCCTATTACGTCTTTGCCGTGCTGCTTGCGGTCCTGTGGGTCGCGCGGCCGAATATGCTCAACCTCAACATCATGGGCATATTCGTGCGCCAGATCGTGCCGCTCGGCATATTGGTGCTCGGCCAGCTTCTGGTCATGCGGGTGCGAAGCATCGACCTGTCGGGGGGCGGCGTCATCCTGCTTATCAACTACACCATCTCGTCCGGCGTCTTTCCCGGCGCTTCCATGGCGTTCTTCATTGTCCTGGCGCTGGCTATCGGTCTCGCCGTAGGCTTCTTCAACGGCCTGATGGTCGGGGTGAGACGGGTCTCAGCCGTCATCGTCACGCTGGCTGTCGGCATCGTCCTGGTCGGGTTCGTGCAATATCTGTCGAGTGGCAAGCCGCCCGGCGATGTGCCCGGCATGTTCGCCGACATCTACAACACCAAGCTCGGCCCGGTTCCGACTCCGGTGATCTTCTGGGTCGCGGCTTCGGCGGCGCTGTCGCTGTTCCTGTCGCGCACGGTTTTCGGCCGCTTCGTCACGTCAGTGGGCGAGAACGTGCAGGCGGCGCATTTCTCCGGCGTGCCGGTCGCGCGCACGGTCGTGCTGACGCATACGCTGGCCGGCCTGTTCGCGGGCATTGCCGCGCTGGTGCAGACGGCTTCGATCGCTGTCGGCAGCGTCAGGGTCGGTCTCGACCTGCCGATCCTGGCAGTCGCCGCGACCATCCTTGGCGGCGTCGTCTTCGGGCGTGGGGAAGGCGGCGTCTGGGGACCTTTCTTCGGCGTGCTGTCGTTTGCGCTGCTGTTCGTCGTGATGACCACCTTCGGCGTCGACGAGCCCGGCAAGCTGATCGCGCAGGGGCTCATCATCCTGCTGGCGGCGATCTTCTACGGCATCAGGAGCAGGTCGAACTGAGCGGGCAAGTTCCGAGCGGCCAAATAATCAATCGCAAGGGAAATGG
Organism: Mesorhizobium atlanticum; assembly: GCF_003289965.1. Classification (GTDB taxonomy): domain Bacteria; phylum Pseudomonadota; class Alphaproteobacteria; order Rhizobiales; family Rhizobiaceae; genus Mesorhizobium; species Mesorhizobium atlanticum. The sequence goes on along the minus strand of NZ_QMBQ01000007.1, from coordinate 97,678 downwards.
ATTGGAGACATGACCAAAAGATCGATTTTGTGCTTTGGGGATTCGCTGACCTGGGGGTGGATTCCGGTCATCGAGGGATCGCCGACGCATCGCTACGCCTATGAAGACCGCTGGACGGGTGTGATGGCCTCGCATCTTGGCGAGGGATATCATGTGATCGAGGAGGGTTTGAGCGCGCGCACCACCAGTCTCGACGACCCCAACGATCCGCGCCTCAACGGCAGCGCCTATCTGCCCTCGGCCATCGCCAGCCACCTGCCGCTCGACCTCGTCATCGTCATGCTCGGCACCAACGACACCAAGTCGTTCTTCCGCCGCACGCCCTATGAGATCGCCAACGGCATGGCCAAGCTCGTCGGCCAGATACTCACCAGCGCCGGTGGTGTCGGCACACCCTATCCGGCGCCGCAGGCACTGGTGGTCGCGCCGCCGCCGCTGACACCCATGCCTCATCCCTTCTTCCAGGGCATGTTCGCCGGCGGTCATGAGAAGACGGCGGCGCTGGCAGCCGAATACCGCGCCATGGCCGATTTCGCGAAGGTGGATTTCCTCAATGCCGGCGACTTCATCACCACCGACGGCTGCGACGGCATCCACTTCACGGCTGAGAACAACCGCGACCTCGGCAAGGCGATAGCGGCCAAGGTCCAGGAGATCTTTGCGCGCCAGCCCGATCGCAAGGTTGCCTGAGGGTTCAAGTGTCGCCGCGCATCGGCCCCTCCAGACCGGTGCGCCGATTGCGGGACCGGCGCGGCACCGCCGGCCCGCATTTTTCACCGGTCTGTTGAAGAGGTGGTGATCCCGACAGGAATCGAACCTGTGACCTACAGATTAGGAATCTGCCGCTCTATCCTACTGAGCTACGGGACCACGCGGCCCGACACATAAACGCTTCGAGTCGGTTCGCCAAGAGGAGTCTGAAAGCCGATCGGGCGGCCGTCTTGCGATGGGCGGCCGCCTCCTGTTGCCAAGCCTGTGCCGTCAGGCCGCCAGTGCCGTCTCGGCCAGCTTCACCCAGTAGCTCATGCCGTGCGGGATGACCTCGTCGTTGAAGTCGTAGGCCGGGTGATGCAGGCCGGCCGAGTCGCCGTTGCCGATGAAGATGAAGGCGCCGGGGCGGGCTTCCAGCATATAGGAGAAATCCTCGCCGCCCATCACCGGCTGGATGGCGCGGTGGACATGGCTGTCGCCGGCGATGTCGGCGGCGACGTCGCCGGCAAACACGGTTTCCTCGGCATGGTTGAAGGTGACGGGATAGTTGGCGTCGTAATCGACCTCGATGGTGGCGCCGAAGGCCGCGGCGAGGCCGGCGCAGAGCGCGCGGATGCGCTCTTCCGATTTCTTGGCCACTTCCTTCTTCAAGGTACGCACGGTGCCGGCGATCTCGGCGCTTTCGGGAATGACGTTATAGGCATCGCCGGCGTGGAACTTCGTCACCGACACCACCACGGCCTCGACCGGGTCGGTGCTGCGCGAGGCGATGGTCTGCAGCGCGCCCACCAGCTGGCTGGTGATGACGATCGGATCGATCGTGCCATGCGGCATCGCGGCATGGCCGCCGCGACCCTTGACTGTGATGGTGAATTCCGCGGTCGCGGCCATGATCGGGCCGGGCTTGATGGCGAACTGGCCGACCGGCAGGCCCGGCATATTGTGCATGCCGAACACTTTCTCGATGCCGAAGCGCTCCATCATGCCGTCCTTGACCATCTCGTTGCCGCCACCGCCGCCTTCCTCGGCCGGCTGGAAGATCACAGCAACGGTGCCGGCGAAATTGCGCGTTTCGGCAAGATATTTGGCGGCGCCCAGAAGCATCGCGGTGTGGCCGTCGTGGCCGCAGGCGTGCATCTTGCCGCGCACGGTCGAGGCCCATGGCTTGCCGGTGATCTCGTCGATCGGCAGCGCGTCCATATCGGCGCGCAGCCCGATGGTCGGGCCATCGCCCTTGCGGCCGCGGATGATGCCGACGACGCCGGTCCTGCCCAGTCCCGTCACCACTTCGTCGCAGCCGAAGGCCTTCAGTTTCTCGGTGACGAAGCCGGCGGTCTGGAAGACGTCGAAATTCAGCTCCGGTGTCTGGTGCAGATGTCGTCGCCAGCCGGCGACTTCTTCCTGCATTTGCGCGGCGCGGTTCAGAATCGGCATGATCGGTCCATTTCCTGGTTGACGGCAGGCGGTTCAGAGCCGCTGCCCAGCAATTGTGATTGTCTTGAACTTTGCCATTTTGGCGTCACATAGGGTAAATAGCACCGCAACAAAGGGGTCCGGGTCGAGGGGCTGGGCCGCATTTATGCGGGCGATGGGTAACGAAATCTTACGGACCCAGCGCCGATTACGGCAAGAGGCGATTTCGGATTTGATCATGCGGCAGAGGCATTTCCTCAACCTGTTGCTGGCGGGCGCGCTGGCGCTTCCGGTGTTTGCCGGCGTTGCGCGCGCCAATCCGGTGGTCCTGTTCGACCTCAAGAGCGGCTCCATTCTGGAGCATCAGGACGCGTTCAAGCGCTGGTATCCGGCCTCGCTCAGCAAGCTGATGACCGCCTATGTCGCCTTTCGTGCGATCCAGGCCGGCGAGGTTGCGCTCGATTCGCCGATCAAGGTGACGAAGCATTCGGCCGGCGAGCCGCCGAGCAAGATGGGCTTCAAGCCCGGCTCGGTGATGCGGCTCGACAATGCGCTGAAGATGATGCTGGTCAAATCGGCCAACGACATCGCCATGGCCGTGGGCGAGAATATCGGCGGATCGCAGGCGGCCTTCGCCGACCGCATGAACGCCGAGGCGGCCCGGCTCGGTATGGTCGGTACGCATTTCGTCAATCCGAACGGGCTCTATTCGCCGGAACAGTACACCACAGCGCGCGACCTCGCGGTGCTGGTCACGGCGCTGCGCAATGATTTTCCGCAATATGCCCCGTGGTTCTCGATCGAGGGCCTCGCCGTCGGCAAGAAGGCGCTCCCGAACTATAATCTCCTGATCGGCCGCTATCCCGGCGCCGATGGCATGAAGACCGGCTTCGTCTGCTCTTCCGGCTTCAACATGATCGGCTCCGCGACGCGCAACGGCCGCACGCTGGTCGCGGTGGTGCTTGGCGAGAAATCGGCGGTTAGCCGCGCCGAGGTGGCGGCAAAGCTGCTCGACCGGGGTTTCGATACGCCGGCGGCGGGTTCGACCACGCTGGCCGCGCTCAAGCCCTATGGCGACACGCTGTCGCCCAACGACCTGCATGACGAGATCTGCAAGAAGAAGCCGAAGGAGGAGCAATCCGAGGCGGCCCCCGAGGTCGCTGCCAAGGATAAGCCGAAGTCGCCCTATCAGGTGAAACTCGATCATCCGACGCTGATCGCGGTTGGCTTGGGCGGCGCCACGGGGCCGGCGCCGAAGGCATTCGTCGACCAGACCGATCAGAACTATGCCGACGTGCCGCTGCCGAGTTGGCGGCCCGACAGGCCGGCGCCGGCCGGCGCCGAGCCGGCGGCGACAGGAACGGCCGCAGCCGCGGCGCAAGGCGACCAACCCGCCAAGGCGGCGAACTAGCCATCATGATGGGCGGCTTTCCCATCCCGGTTTCGGTGCTCACCGGCTTTCTCGGCGCCGGCAAGACGACGCTGCTCAACCGGCTGCTCAAGGATCCGGCGCTTGCCGACACGGCGGTGATCATCAACGAGTTCGGCGAGGTGGCGATCGACCATCTTTTGGTCGAGCAGGCTTCCGACGGCATCATCCAGCTTTCCGACGGCTGCCTCTGCTGCACGGTGCGCGGCGACCTGGTCGACACGCTGGCCGATCTCGTCGACCGGTTGCAGACCGGCCGCATCGCGAAACTCGCCCGCGTCGTCGTCGAGACGACGGGGCTGGCCGATCCGGCACCGGTGCTGCAGTCGATCATGGCGCATCCCGCGCTGGTGCAGGCCTTCCGGCTCGACGGCGTCATCACGCTGGTCGACGCCGTCAATGGCGAGGCAACGCTCGACGCCCATGTCGAGGCGGTGAAGCAGGCGGCGGTGGCCGATCGCATCGTGCTGACCAAGACCGACCTTGCCGACGCGGCCGAGGTCGAAGCGTTGCGGGCAAGGCTGAAGCAGGTCAATCCGGGCGCCGTCCTGCTCGACGTCAACGACGCCGGCGCCGCGGCGCTGTTCAATTGCGGTCTCTATGACCCTGAGACCAAGTCCGCCGACGTGCGGCGCTGGCTTGGCGAAGAGGCGGCGCATCAAGATCATAACCATGATCAAGATCATCACCATGATCATGACCATCATCACCATGACGGCGATCATGATCACCATCATCATGAGCATCGCCATGACGCGCGTGTGCGCACGCACTCGCTCGTCCATGATGGCCCGGTGCCGTTCTCGGCGATCGAGATGTTCCTCGACCTTCTGCGCTCGACGCATGGCGAGAAGCTGCTGCGGATGAAGGGCGTCATCGAGCTTGCGGAGGATCCGTCGCGGCCGCTGGTCATTCACGGCGTGCAGAAGATCCTGCATCCACCGGCACGGCTGCCGGCCTGGCCCGACGGCCAGCGCGGCACAAGGCTGGTGCTGATCACGCTGGACATGCCGCAGGATTATATCCAGCGGCTGTTCGCCGCCTTCACCAACAAGCCTTCGATCGACACGCCCGACCGGGCCGCGCTCGAAGCCAATCCGCTGGCAATTGCAGGGTTATAGGCCGAAAACGACGCCGGCTCAGGCCGCGTTGCCGCGTTCGACCAGGAAGCGGTGGCCGCCGGTGACCGCGGCCGTCTCGACCAACTGATGTCCGGCTTCGGCGCAGAAGGCCGGGATGTCGATCACGGCCAGCGGATCGGTGGTTTCCAGCCAGAGCCTGACGCCCGGCCGCATGGCGGCCAGCCGCTTGCGGGCTTTCAGCACCGGCAGAGGACAGTTCAGTCCCTTGAGATCGTAGATGGCGGGCGGCTTCGCCAAGCTGGAGGCTCTCAGCCGCCGAACATGCCGAGCAGCTTCTTCTTCAGCTTCGACACGGTGCCCTGGTCGGCTTCGGCGGCCTGCTGGCTTTCCTGCGCGGGTGCCGCTTCGACGCCGGCTGTGACGACCGGCTGCTGCGCTGCCTGCTTGGCGGCTTCCTTCTCGGCCAGGGCCTGCTGCTTGGCTGCTTCCTTGGCGGCCTTGGCCGCCTCGATCGCCGCCAGGCGCTGCTCTTCGGCCTTGCGCTTGGCTTCCTTCTCGGCGTCGAGAGCGGCCATCTTGCGGCCGAGCGGGGAGTCGATGCGGCCCATGCGGGTCGTCTCGGTCACCGAACCGTCGGCGTTCATCGACGGCGGATCGATCGGCACGCGCTCGCCGCGGGCGCGGCGCTTCGACCAGTCGGAAACGATGCTGGCTTCCTTGATGCCGGCAATCGTCGGCTTCGGCGGCGGATTGCTCGAGTTCACGGCCGAGTTGAAGGCCGCGTCATAGCTCTTCTCGTAATTGGCGTAGGCCATCTTGAGCGAATCCGGCTGCGTCGTCGCCGGGCAGGGGCCGGTCGGGTCGAAGGTCGTGCCTTCAGGCGCCACCTGATTGAAGACGTAGCGCTTCTCGCAGACGTCGACCTTCGGCGGCACCTTGGTGATCTCGAAATTGTCGTAACCGACCTTCAGCATCTTCCAGAACTCGTAGTTCGGGTCGTTGCGGTAGCGCGCCATGTTGGCGGCGGTCATGCGGAACGGGAAGGCCTGGATCTGGAACTCGGTCTGGCCGCCCTGGAAGGCGTCGCGGCCGAAGGCATAGATCTGTTCGATCTGCGCGTCGGTCATCGAATAGCAGCCGGACGACGAGCAGGCGCCATGCACCATCAGGTTCTGGCCGGTGCGGCCATTGGCGCGGTCATAGGCGTTGGGGAAGCCGATGTTGAACGACAGATGGTAGTTCGAGCGCGGGTTCATCTGCGACGGTCGGACCGTGTAGAAGCCTTCCGGCGCCTGGCGGTCGCCCTCGGTGTATTTGGGGCCGAGCTTTCCCGACCATTTGCAGATGTCGTAGGTGGCGACGAGATCGTAGCGGCCGTTGGTCTTGGCCTTCCAGATCTCCAGCTTGCCTTCCTCCTTGAAGATGCGCGCCATCACCGAGGAGGTGCGCACCATGCCCTTGGCCTTCATGTCGGCGAGGATCTTGTCCGGCAGCGGCTTGTTGGCTTCCGGCGCGAAATCCTTCATCGACGAATCATTGCAGCCGGCGATGCCTACGGCGGCGATCAGGACTCCAGTGCGGGCAAGCTTGGCAAACATCGATAGGGCTACGTCTTTTCTCTCGGGCCAACGGCTATCTGCATGGCCGGGCCCGCAGGCTGAACACCAGTGGACCGTAAGCCCGTTAACCTTGAAAATTCCTTACCGCAAGCCTTCACACAAATCTGGGCAAACCCCTCACGGCAAGTTTCATTGAGCCGAATGCGGCGGCATTTTTGTGGCGAAATTGCGCGTCGCCGCCACAGTTTACCGCCAGATGCCGGAGAGTGGTTCACCGTTTCGGAACGGCAAGCGGCTCTACCTCTTTGTTTCAGCGCAATTCCCGACGGAAGGCTACGGCGAAGACGCCGAGCCTAACCGCGCACACTTTTCCTTGCTCTAGAGGCTGCGGCCCATCGCCAGATACTTCTCGCGGCGTTGCTCGCGGAAATCCGTGTTGGCGCCGGCAAAGTCCTTCATTGTCCTGGCGATAAGGTCGCCGGTGGACGCAATCACCGTCTCCGGCGCGCGCTGGGCGCCGCCCATCGGCTCGGGAATGATGGCGTCGATGATCTTCATCTCGAGAAGATCCTGCGCGGTGATCTTCATGTTGGTCGCCGCGTCCTTGGAGCGGGTGGTGTCGCGCCACAGGATCGAAGCGGCACCCTCCGGCGAGATCACCGAATAGATGGCGTGTTCCAGCATGTAGACCCGGTTGGCGGTGGCGATCGCAATGGCGCCGCCGGAGCCGCCTTCGCCGATGACCACCGAGATCGAAGGCACTTTCAGCGCCAGGCAGGCTGAGGTCGAACGCGCGATCGCCTCGGCCTGGCCGCGCTCCTCGGCGCCGACGCCGGGATAGGCGCCGGCGGTGTCGACCAGCGTCAGAAGCGGGATCTTGAAACGGTCGGCCAGTTCCATGAGGCGCACCGCCTTGCGGTAGCCTTCGGGCCGCACGGAACCGAAATTGTGCTTGATGCGGCTTGCCGTGTCCGAGCCCTTTTCCTGACCGATCACCGCCACCGGCTCGCCGCGGAAGCGGGCGAAGCCGCCGACGATCGCCTGGTCGTCGCCGAAATTGCGATCGCCGGCCAGGGGCGTGAAATCGGTGAACAGCGCCTTGATGTAGTCGACGCAATGGGGGCGGTCGGGGTGGCGCGCGACCTGCACCTTCTGCCAGGGGGTAAGCGCCTTGTAGAGATCGCGCAACGCGTCGCGCGAGCGCTTTTCCAGCCGGCTGATCTCTTCGGCGACATCGACCGCCTCGCCGTTCTCGGCAAGCTTCTTCAGCTCAAGGATCTTGAGCTCCAGATCCTGCACCGGCTTTTCGAAGTCGAGGTAGTTGTACATGCTTGAGCGGACCGATCCGTCGGAAGGCGAAATGGCTGGCGGAACCGCTGAAATGCCGGCTCCGGGCGGTGGAACGTCGCCCTCACATAGCGATATGGGGCCTAGTCGGCAAGCGGATGATGATCGTTGACCAGCCGCACCAGCCGCTCCTCCAGTACATGGGTGTAGATCTGCGTGGTCGAGATGTCGGCGTGGCCAAGGAGTTGCTGAACGGCTCTGAGATCGGCGCCGTTCTGCAAGAGATGGCTGGCAAAAGCATGGCGAAGCACATGCGGCGAGATTTTCGCCACCGCGATGCCGGACCGCGCGGCCAAGCCCTTGAGATCGCGGGCGAAAACCTGCCGGGAAAGATGGCCGCTGTCGGAGGAGGCCGGAAACAGGAATGGGCTCTCGGCGAAGGCCGGCCGCTCGGCCCTGGCGGCAAGCCAGGCGCGCATGGCCGCGCGCGCCTTGGTCGAGAGCGGCACCATGCGTTCCTTGTCGCCCTTGCCACGCACCATGAAGAAGCGGTCGTCGCGCAGCGCCACCGTCACCGGCAGTCCGACCAGCTCCGACACGCGCAGGCCGGTAGCATAGAGCACCTCGACCAGCGCGTGTAGGCGCAACGCCGCCATCCGGTCGCCATCCGGACCAGCTTCGCCGGCTTCCTGCGCAGCCCGGTCGAGCAGGCGGCCGGTCTCTGCCTCGCTCATCGTCTTCGGCAGCGGCCGACCCTTGCGCGGGCTGTCCAGCGTGCCGGTCGGGTCGTCGCCGCGCAGCCCCTCGGCGTAGAGGAATTTGAAGAACTGCCGGATCGCCGACAATTTGCGCGCCTGCGAGGTCGGCGCGAAGCCGCGGGCGGCCACCTCGTCGAGATAGGCGCGGATGTCGGCCGATCCGGCGCCCGCAAGTCCGCCCTTGATCGCCTCGGAAGCGTGCTCCAGGTCGCGGCGGTATGACGAAAGCGTGTTTTCAGCCGCTCCCCGTTCGGCGCTCATCATTTCGAGGAAGGCTTCGATGCGGGCGGCGCTGTTCATCGGGCCGGGTTTGTCAGTTCTTCTTGGGGTTGAGCTTCTCGGCGGGAATGCGGATGCTCATTTCCGCCTTTTTCGGCTCCACGAACATCGCCAGCGCGAACATCGCGCCATAGGCAATGCCTGCCAGAACCGCCAGCGTCACGACGAAGCGAAACAAAGTCGGCATTCAAATTTCGCCCGTCTTGTTGTTCTGCGTTTCCAAAGCCCTGTGCCCTTATGGGACGGCAATCCAGGCAATTCAAGGACGAAGGATTCCGGTTACTGCAGGTTTTGCCGGAAAGCTTCCAAGCAGGCATTCGCGGGCAAGCCCTGGAATGCCTGCTTGGGGATTGTTGCTTTTCGCAGGTTCTCTTCGAAAAGCCGTGGGCCACTTTCGCGGAACCTGCTTAGGACGTTTCTCCAGCCGTGCTTGACGCAAACAGGCTTTTGATGTCGATACGGCGCAAAGAGGCCCTGATGAACGCTCTGCCCGCAAATCCAACGGACGAAGGCCATGCCGCGCTGGTCGAACGGCTCGGCGGCCGTTCGATCGTCTTCGTCGGGCTGATGGGGGCGGGCAAGACAGCGATCGGCCGTAAGGTGGCGACAATGCTTTCGCTGCCCTTCATGGACAGCGACCAGGAGATCGAAAGCGTCTCGCGCATGACGGTGCCGGAACTGTTCGAGCGCTATGGCGAGCCGGAATTCCGTGCCCTGGAGCAGCGCGTGATCCTGCGCCTGCTGGAGAACGGACCGCAGGTGCTGTCGACCGGCGGCGGCGCCTTCATGAACGCGCACACGCGCGAGGCGATTTCGGCGCATGGCGTCTCGGTCTGGCTGAAGGCCGATCTGGACCTCTTGATGGAGCGGGTTTCGAAGAAACAGAACCGGCCTCTGTTGAAGAACCCCGATCCGCGCGGCGTGCTGGAAAAGCTGATGGGCGAGCGTTATCCGGTCTACGCCACGGCCGATCTGACCGTGCCGACGCGCGACGACCGCAAGGAGATCATTGCCGGCGAAGTCGTCGCGGCGCTCTGCGCCCATCTCGGCGTCGAGGCGATTGCGACGGGCGCTACAAGCGCCACAACGGACGAGGTGCAGTCGTGAGCCATGCCGAACCGGTGAAGGTCGAGGTCGGGCTGGGCGAGCGCGCCTATGACATATTGATCGGCTCGGGGCTGCTTGCGCGCTCCGGCGAGGAGATCGCGCGCCGGCTTCCCGGCACCCGCGCGGCCATCGTAACCGACGAGAACGTCGCCGCCGCGCATCTCGACACGCTGAAGGCGGGATTGGAGAAAGGCGGTATCCAGTCCGCTGTCATCACGCTGCCGGCCGGCGAGAAGACCAAGAGTTTCGCCCATCTCGAGGAGGTGGTCGACGGCGTGCTCGCCGCAAAGCTCGAACGCCGCGACGTCGTGATCGCGCTCGGCGGCGGCGTCATCGGCGACCTGGCCGGCTTCGCGTCCGGCATCGTGCGGCGCGGCATGAATTTCGTACAGATCCCGACCTCGCTCCTGGCGCAGGTCGATTCCTCCGTCGGCGGCAAGACCGGCATCAACAGCCCGCGCGGCAAGAACCTGGTCGGCGTCTTCCACCAGCCCAGGCTGGTGCTCGCAGACACTCAAGTGCTCGACACGCTGCCTATCCGCGAGTTCCGCGCCGGCTATGCCGAGCTCGCCAAATACGGACTGATCGATCGCCCGGCATTCTTCGCTTGGCTGGAACAGAACTGGGGGCAAGTCTTTGCCGGCGGCCCCGCGCGGGTCGAGGCGATCGCCGAGGCCTGCCGCGCCAAGGCCGACGTCGTTGCCCGCGACGAGTTCGAGACCGGCGACCGCGCGCTGCTCAATCTCGGCCACACATTCGGCCATGCGCTGGAGGCCGCCACGCAATATGACGGATCCCGCCTCGTCCATGGCGAGGGCGTCGCCATCGGCATGGCGCTGGCGCATCGATTCTCGGCGCGGCTCAACCTGGCAAGCCCGGACGACGCGGAACGCGTTGAAGCGCATCTGCGCGCCGTCGGCCTGCCCTGGCGCATGGCCGATATTCCGGGCGAACTGCCCGACGCCGATGCGCTGCTCGGCTTCATCACCCAGGACAAGAAGGTCTCGCGCGGCGCGCTGACCTTCATCCTGACGCGCGGCATAGGCCAGTCATTCATCGCCAAGGACGTGCCGCCCTCGGAAGTGCTGGCTTTCCTCAAGACAAGCCATCCCGCAACGCTCAAAGCAAGCCATCCCGAACGGTCCAAGAGGAGCCGTTCCGAACGGTCCAAGAGGAGCCGTTCCGGATGACCGACGCCGGCTGGATCGTCGCCGCCGTCCTCGCCGTCATCCTGCTTTCGGCGCTTCTGTTCCGCGCCCGCCTGCTTGCCGCTTTCGGCTACGCGCTGCGGCCGATCGAGCCGCCGCAGCGATCCGAGCGCAACGGCAAGGATCATGACAGCGACGATTCCCGTCGCGACGGCGAAGCCGGCCGCGAGGAGCGCAACCGGCTCGAGGGCCTCTTCGACCTCGAAGAGCTCGAAGTGTCGGATATCATGGTCCATCGCACCAATATGCGTTCGGTCAATGCCGACAATGCGCCCGAGGCAGTGGTGCGCGAGATCCTCACGAGTCCGCACACCCGCATGCCACTGTGGAAGGGCTCGCTCGACAACATCGTCGGCGTCCTGCACGCGAAAGACCTGCTGAGGGCCCTCCACGAGGTCGGCAACGACTTTTCGCGGATCGACGTCATGAAGATCGCGGCGAAGCCTTGGTTCGTGCCGGACACCACCACCTTGCAGGAACAGCTCAACGCCTTCCTGCGGCGCAAGACGCATTTCGCCATCGTCGTCGACGAGTATGGCGAGGTAGAAGGGCTGGTGACGCTGGAAGACATCATCGAGGAGATCGTCGGCGAGATCGCCGACGAGCACGATGTCGACATGCAGGGCGTCAAGAAAGAAGCCGACGGCTCGGTCGTCGTCGACGGCACCGTGCCGATCCGCGACTTGAACCGCGCGCTCGACTGGGATCTGCCCGACGAGGAGGCCACCACGATCGCCGGTCTCGTCATCCACGAGACGCAGTCGATCCCCGAGGAAAAGCAGGCTTTCACCTTTCACGGCAAGCGTTTCGTCGTGATGAAGCGCGACAAGAACCGCATTGCGAGGTTGAGGATCAGGCCCGCCAGCGAAAGCTAGGTGTGTCGATGTTCAGGTGATGCCGGCCTGCGAATGGAGGCCTCCTGCGCTTCCGGTGCTCACGTACTTAAGTACGCTCCGCTCCGGTTCTCGGAAGCCACCACTTTCGGCTCGGCCTGACCTGAATCTCAACACACCTAGAGCGTTTCACCGTTTCACGGAAACGGCGAACCGCTCTATCCCCTTGTTTTTACGCAATTCCGAACGGAAAACCGCTCACACTTTTCCTGGAATTGCTCTAGGCGGAGCGGCTTGCGATCTCACAATTCCTTCGTCCAGCGCTCGCTGAGCGTCGCGCCGGTCCCGGCGTCGATTGCGGCCAGGCTGACCTCGTAGCCCCAAAGGTTGCGGATATGGCGCAGGGTTGCGTCGCGGCTCTGGCCCTCGAGCATGATGCCGTCCTTGACCTTGTGCTGCAGCCGCAGATGCCGGTCGCCCAGCAGGTCGACGTCGACCACCTGGATGTCGGGGCGGCTGGCACCGATATCGTAGCTTTGCGCCAGCGCCGACCGTATCCTGGCATAGCCGCGCTCATTGTGGATCGAGGCCACCTCGTAATGCGGCTCGTCAGCGCCGTCGGCCAGCACGAAGAGCCGCCATTTGCGGATCAGCGCCGGGCTCAGATACTGGCGGATGAAGGATTCGTCGCGGTGGTTGGCCCAGGCGTCGAGCAGGGTGTCGCGCCAGTCGCCGCGGCCGGCGATGTCCGGGAACCAGTCGCGGTCCTCGGCGGTGGGCACGGTCGAGATACGCTGGATATCCTGCATCATGTCGAGGCCGAGCGCATAGGGATTGATGCCGGAGTAGCGCGGATCGTCATAGGTCGGCTGGAAGACCACGTTCGAGTGGTTGCGCAGGATCTCGAGCATGGCGCCTTCGCTGATGCGGCCACGATCGAACAGCGTGTTCATGATCGTGTAGTGCACGAAGGTGGCGCAGCCTTCGTTCATCACCTGGGTTTGCCGCTGCGGGTAGAAATATTGCGCGATGACGCGCACGATCCTGACGATCTCGCGCTGCCACGGCTCGAGGACGAGGCTGTTCTTCTCCAGGAAATAGAGCAGGTTCTCCTCCGGCAGCTTGAGCGATTTCTTCCGCTCGGCAAGGATTTCATCCCCCACTTCCGGCTTGGTCTTTCCCTGCGACGGCGGCAGCGTTCGCCACAAATCGCTGAAGGAGCGCTCCTCGTATTCGAGGCGCTCGCGCAGCCCCTCGCGCTGCTGCTCGGACGACAGTTTCGGCGGCCGATGGTAGCGGAACACGCCCTGCTCCATCAGCGCGTGGGCCGAGTCCAGGATTGCTTCCACGGCCGCCAGGCCATGCCGTTCCTCGCATCGGGCGATATAGCCCTTGGCAAAATCCAGATAGCTCAGAATGCCGCCCGCATCGGTCCATTGCCGAAAGAGATGATTGTTCTTGAAGAAATGGTTGTGCCCGAGCGCGGCATGCGCTGTCACCAGGGCCTGCAGGGCCATGGTGTTCTCTTCCATGAGATAGACGATGCAGGGATTGGAGTTGATGACCAACTCATAGGCCAGGCCGCGCGCGCCCTTGCGGTAGAGAAACTCGTCGTAGAGGAAACGCTTTCCGAACGACCAATGCCGGTACATCAGCGGCATGCCGACCGAGGAATAGGCATCGAGCATCTGCTCGGAAGAGATCACCTCCATCTGCACAGGATAGATGTCGAGGCCCAGCTCTTCGGTGCCGAGCGCCTCGATCTCGTCATAGACGCGGGACAGCTTTGCAAAATTCCAGTCCGAGCCGGAAAACAGCAATTCGGATTTGCGCGCCTGGCTGACCATTGCAGAAGCCCTCAAGCGCTCTTGCGCAGGGCGGGCTGCCTGGCGAAGAGCTCGCGGAAGACCGGGTAAATATCGGCCGGCGCAGCAATGCGCCTCATCTGGAAGTTCGGCCATTTGCCGTCGACGGCGTTGTAGGCGCGCCAGAGCGACGTGCCGTTCTCGGTCGAGCCGAAGATATGGCTTTCCCGCTCGTCGATGATCTCCACATAGGCGAAATACTGGCAAAGCCGCATGAGCTTGCGGTCGAGCAGTTCTATGCAGCGCTCGGAGTCGGTGGCGAAGTTGTCACCGTCGGAGGCCTGGGCGGCATAGATGTTCCATTCGGCGACCGGATAGCGTTCTTTGATGATGCGATGCATTTCCTCGAGCGCGGTGGAGACGACCGTGCCACCGCTTTCGGTGTGGTAGAAGAACGTCTGCTCGTCCACCTCCTTGGCTTGGTGGGTGTGGCGGATGAAGACGACCTCGATGCGTTCATAGCGGCGCGTCAGGAACAGATGCAGCAGAACGAAGAAGCGTTTGGCCAGATCCTTCTCGCGCTCTCCCATCGAACCCGAGACGTCCATCAGGCAGAACATGACCGCGTTCGCATTGGGCACCGGCTGTGGATCGAAGCGGTTGAAACGGATGTCGACCGGATCGACATAGGCAATCCGCCTGCGCCGGCGCTCAAGCCGCTCGAGCTCTTCGCGCAGCGCCGTGATGCGTTCGCGCACGGCGGCGCTTGCCGGCTTCGCTTCCAACTCGGCGATCTGCCGGGCGATTTCGTCCACCTCCGCCTGCTTGGGGCGTCTCAGCGCGATACGCCGGCCGTGGCTGTTGCGCATCGTGCGTCCGACATTGATGTTGGTCGGCGCGCCGCTTGCGGCGAAGCCTGCCCGCCTCGGCTTGAAGCTCAGTATCTGCTTGAGGTTGAGCTTGACCAGATCCGGTAATTCGAGGTCCTCGAAGAAAAGGTCGAGCACCTCCTCGCGCGACAGCACGAAGCGGAAGTCGTCTTCGGATTCCGTGGTCCCCGGAGCCGATCCGTAGCCTCCGCCGCCGCCAGGCTTGTCGATGAGATCGCCGGGGCTGAACGTCTTGTTGCCCGGCAGGATGTGCTGGCGCCGGCCACTTTGCCTGTCGTCGCCGAAGCTCGGTTCGTCGGTGCCCTTGCGCGGCATCGGCACGGCGTGTTCGCGGTCGAGCTCGGCAATGCCGCCGGTGCGGACCTTGTCGCGGATGCTGCGCTTGAGATCCTCGCGGGCACGCCTGAGGAAGCGCTGGCGATTGCCAAGGCTCTTGTCTTTCGGGTTTAGACGGCGGTCGATGAAGATCGGCATGGCACCGTTCGGGCGTTCGTCAACCCGCCTTGTTCACGCGCATGTACCAGTCGACCAATCGGCGCACCTGCCGTTGGGTATAGCCGCGCTCCACCATGCGCTGCACGAATTCATTGTGCCGCTTCTCCGTGACGCTGTCCTGCTTGGAGCCGAAGCTGATCACCGGCAACAGGTCCTCGACCTGGCCGAACATGCGCTTCTCGATAACCTCGCGAAGCTTTTCATAACTCGTCCAGGAAGGATTGCGGCCATGGTTGCGCGCCCGGGCGCGCAAGGTGAACTTGACCACTTCGTTGCGGAAGTCCTTGGGGTTGGCGATGCCGGCCGGCTTTTCGACCTGCGACAATTCCTTCTCCAGAACCTCGCGGTTGAGTATCTGGCCGGTGTCAGGGTCCTTGTAGTCCTGATCCTCGATCCAGGCATCGGCATAGGCGATGTAGCGGTCGAAGAGGTTCTGGCCGTACTCGCTGTAGGATTCCAGATAGGCCTTCTGGATCTCGTGGCCGATGAACTCGGCATAGCGGCTAGCGAGTTCCGACTTGATGAACTCAAGATAGGCGGCCTCCGTTTCTTTCGGGAATTGCTCGCGCTTGATCGCCTCTTCGAGGATGTACATCAGGTGGACCGGATCGGCGGCCACCTCCTTGGTGTCGTAGTTGAAGGTCTGCGACAGGATCTTGAAGGCGAAACGCGTGCTGACCCCGGTCATGCCCTCGTCGACGCCGGCGGCATCGCGATATTCCTGGACGGACTTCGCCTTCGGGTCGATCTCTTTGAGGTTCTCGCCGTCATAGGCGCGCATCTTGGTGTAGAGCGGCGAGTTCTCGTGCTCGGCAAGGCGGGTCGACACGGTGAAGCGGCTGAGAATGTCCAGCACTTCGGGCGCGCAGGGGCTCTTTGCCAGCTCGCTTTCGCGCAACAGCTTCTCGTAGATTTGCCGCTCCTCGGTGATGCGCAGGCAATAGGGAACCTTGACCACCAGGATGCGGTCGAGGAAGGCCTCATTGTTCTTGTTGTTCTTGAACTGCTGCCATTCCGATTCGTTGGAATGGGCGACGACGATGCCCTGATAGGGGAAGGCGCCGAAATTCTCGGTGCCGTTATAGCTGCCTTCCTGGGTTGCCGTCAGCAATGGGTGCAGGACCTTGATCGGCGCCTTGAACATCTCGACGAATTCGAGCAGGCCTTGCGTCGTCCGGTTGAGGCCGCCGCTGTAGGAATAGGCGTCCGGGTCGGACTGGCTGAAATGCTCCAACTGCCTGATGTCGACCTTGCCGACCAGGGCCGAGACGTCCTGATTGTTCTCGTCGCCCGGCTCGGTCTTGGCGATGGCGATCTGGCGCAGCCGTGACGGCATCAGCTTGACGACGCTGAATTTCGAGATGTCGCCCGACAGCTCATCCAGGCGCTTGGCCGCCCAGGGCGAGATCAGTCCGTTCAGGCGACGGCGGGCGATGCCGTATTTATCCTCCAGCAGATCGCCCATGCGGTCGGGATGGAAAAGGCCGAGCGGCGATTCGAAGATCGGGCTGATCTGGTTGCCGACCTTGAGCGTGTAGATGGGCCGCTCCTCCATCAGCTTCTTCAGCCGTTCGGCGAGCGAGGATTTGCCGCCGCCGACCGGGCCGAGAAGATAGAGGATCTGCTTGCGTTCCTCGAGGCCTTGCGAGGCGTAGCGGAAATATCCGGCGATGCGCTCGATCGTATCCTCCATTCCGTAGAAGTCGGAAAAGGAAGGATAAATCTTGATGGTGCGGTTGGAGAAAATGCGGCCGAGCCGCTCGTCCTTGCTGGTATCGACCAGATTCGGCTCGCCGATCGCATCTACCATGCGTTCGGGCGCCGAGGCGTACATGGATTTGTCCTCGCGGCAGGCCAGCAGGTATTGCTGGAGGCTGATCTCTTCCTGGGCCGCGTTGGAATAGATCTCCGAAAACAGATCGAAGACGTCGGATTGGTTCTCGCGCATGATGCTTTGCCTCGGAGCCGATAGGCTGCCAATCGGCTCATCGCTTCATCAACCGCCGGAAAGCATTGTGGTTCCCTTCACGTGAAGGGGAAGCGCACAATGCACTCCGGTATTGGCCTTCGGGACACCCCGATTCGGCCGCAAATGCTCGCCTATGAACATACGTGGTGATTGCCAGCGGACGGTCAAGGAGCGGATTTGGTTTCGCACCGAAAGTTGTCATTTTTGGTTCGTAAACGAGGCGCGTAGCGAGCATCCGTGCCCGCGGCTGCCCAACCGGGCCGGAGATGGCGATGATCGATCGACGCAGTTTCATCGTGGCAGCCCTGGCGGCGCTGTCGCCGGCGGGTGCGTCAGCCGCGGGGCGTCCGGGCCAGCCGGACCCGCAAACCCTCGATTACGGCCCGGCCAAGCTCGACATCTACGCGCCGGCCGGCGCAAAGAACCTGCCGGTGGTGTTCTTCGTCCATGGCGGCGCCTGGCGGTTCGGCAAGCGCAGTCAGGTCGGCTCAAAGCCGGACTTCCTGCTCGCTAATGGTTTCGTGTTCGTCTCGATCGATTACCGAATGCTGCCGGAAGCGGATGTCGCCACCCAGGCCGGCGATGTCGAAAAGGCCTACGCCTATGTGCGCGCCAACATCGCCCGGCATGGCGGCGATCCGGACCGCATCGTCGGCATGGGCCATTCGGCCGACTGCCATCTTGTTGCGCTGACCGGCATGCGCGGAGGGTTGCCGGCCGTCGCCGCGCTGATCCTGGACGACACCAGGGCCTATGATCTTGCCGCGCTTTCGAGACATGGCGGCATGGTGCGCGCCTATGCGCGTGTCTTCTCCGACCCGAAACAATGGGCGGCGCTGTCGCCGTCGAGCTATGTCGACGGCAAAAAACATCCGCCGACCTTCATCGCCTATTCGCGCGCGCCCGGGCGAGGCGAAGAGTCAAAGGCTTTCGCGGAACGCCTGAGCGCCACCGGCACCAAGGTCACGCTGTTCGACGGAAGCGCCTATACGCATATGTCGATCAATAGCGATTTCGGGCAGGATGGCGATGCCCTGACCGCGGCGGCGCTGGCGTTCCTGAAGGCAACGGTGGCCTGACTACCAGCGCGTCTTCTCGCCGGGTGCCGCCGGCTCGATCGCCAGCGCGTGCACGCCTGCCTTCAATTCGTCGGCAAGCAGTTCGTTGACGGCGCGGTGGCGGTCAATGCGGCTCATGCCGGCAAAACGCGGCGAGACAATGCGGACGCGGAAATGCGTCTCGCCGGTGCCGTCGAATGTCGCATGATGGCCGGACTCGACATGGTGATGGCCGGCGTGAAGGTGGCTTTCATTGATGACGGCGAGCCGCTCGGGCGAAAATGCCGCTTTCAGCTTTTCTTCCATCTTTGCCTGTATGGACATCCGGGCTTCCCTTCACCACATGACGGCATGGCCGCAACTTTTATGCGGCACAGCCGCAAAAACACTGACGGCATGGCCGCAGTCTTATGTTTTGACCGCTTTAAGCCGCGATTCAGCGGTTAGGGCGATCATCGGCGAAATGTCAATTCTTGTTTCGCATATGCGAACAGCCCATAAATGGGTGAAATGAAAGCGTATCCCAAATATTTCGAAAAGATCCGGATCCGGCCGGAGAAGGACGCCGAGCTGAAGTCGCGCGCGCCGGTCTGCCAGTGGGACGGCTGCAACGAGGCCGGCACGCACCGGGCGCCGGTCGGACGGCTCAAGGAGGGCGAGTATTTCCGCTTCTGCTTCGACCACGTGCGCGAATACAACAAGGGCTTCAACTACTTCTCCGGCGTGTCGGACAGCGAGATCGCCCGCTTCCAGAAAGAGGCGCTGACCGGCCACAGGCCGACCTGGCGCATGGGCGCCAATGGCGGCGGGACGCGCTCGGCGCCGGATTTCGCGCAGCAGCGCTCGGGGCGCGCCGGCTACTACAACCGCATGCGCGACCCGTTCAACCTGTTCGGCTCAGGCGCGCGCGAGCCGCGCGAACGCAAGGCAAAGCCGCTTGAGGCCAAGGCGCTGGAAACGCTTGGCCTTGATACAAAGGCGACTGGTCAGGACATCAAGGCGCGTTATAAGGAATTGGTTAAGCGCCACCATCCGGATGCGAATGGCGGCGACCGAGGTTCGGAAGACCGGTTCCGCGATGTGCTGCAGGCCTATCGCGTGCTCAAGCAGGCAGGATTGTGCTGAGCGGCCCTACGGTCCGTGTCGTTTTCCAACTTTCATAAGGTTGGAAAAGGCTCTAAGACCGCCCCCGGACAAAATCGATTGCCGGCGAAACGCGGCGTTTCGCCCGTGGAGACGTTGATAGAGATGAACAAGGTCGATCGCGACATCGCCAACCTGCCCGATACGACGGTGTCGGTGAAGGAGAAATTCGGTTTCGACTCCAAGATGGTCGTTCCCGCCTATTCGGCGGCGACCGAGCATGTCCCGGACATCGACCCGGATTATCTGTTCGACAAAGCGACGACGTTGGCGATCCTCGCCGGCTTTGCCTACAACCGCCGCGTGATGGTGTCGGGTTATCACGGCACCGGCAAGTCGACGCATATCGAGCAGGTGGCGGCGCGGCTCAACTGGCCCTGCGTGCGCGTCAACCTCGACAGCCATGTCAGCCGTATCGACCTCGTCGGCAAGGACGCCATCGTCGTCAAGGAAGGCCTGCAGGTCACCGAGTTCCGAGACGGCATCCTGCCCTGGGCCTATCAGCACAATGTGGCGCTGTGCTTCGACGAGTATGACGCCGGCCGGCCGGACGTGATGTTCGTCATCCAGCGCGTGCTGGAATCTTCGGGGCGGCTGACGCTGCTCGACCAGAGCCGTGTCATCCGCCCGCATCCGGCCTTCCGGCTGTTCGCCACCGCCAACACGGTCGGCCTTGGCGACACCACCGGCCTCTATCACGGCACGCAGCAGATCAACCAGGCGCAGATGGACCGCTGGTCGATCGTCACCACGCTCAATTACCTGCCGCACGACAATGAGGTGAACATCGTGCTGGCCAAGGCCAAGCACTATCGCGACAACAAGGGCAGGGACGTCGTCAACAAGATGGTGCGCGTCGCCGACATGACGCGCTCGGCCTTCATCAACGGCGACCTGTCGACCGTGATGAGCCCGCGTACGGTCATCACCTGGGCTGAAAACGCCGAGATCTTCGGCGACATCGGCATGGCGTTCCGGCTGACCTTCCTGAACAAATGCGACGAGCTGGAGCGTTCGGTGGTGGCCGAGTTCTACCAGCGCGCCTTCGGCGAGGATCTGCCGGAAAGCGCCGCCAACGTGGTGCTGGGCTAGGCGCGCCGCTGAAAGGCCTTCGGCCTTTCAGCATGAAAACGCGCAGGGAATGATCAATGGCGGGTCCGGGCGACAACACGCGCAACAAGCCGAAGAACGGGTCTGAAGCGGACAGCTTCAAGCGCGCCGTCACCGTGTGCATGCGCGCAGTCGCCGGCGACAAGGACCTCGAGGTCGGCTTCGCCAAGGACCGGCCGGCACTGGCGGGAAATCGCGCCCGGCTGCCCGAGCTGCCGAAGAAGGCTTCCCGCAACGACATCGCGATCACCCGCGGCATCGGCGATTCCATGGCGCTGAAGCGCGCCTGCCACGACCAGCGCATCCACAACAAGCTGGCGCCGGAAGGCAAGCTCGCGCGGTCCATCTTCGACGCCGTCGAGCAGGCGCGCGTCGAGGCGATCGGCAGCCGCGCCATGCAGGGCGTGGCCGACAATATCGGCTCGATGCTCGAGGACAAATACGCCAAGGCCAATCTCGTCGACGTCAGGGACAAGGCCGACGCGCCGCTGGAGGAAGCGATCGCGCTGATCGTGCGCGAAAAACTCACCGGCCGGTCCGTGCCGAAGAGCGCCGAGCGGCTGGTCGATCTCTGGCGCCCCTGGGTCGAGGAGAAAGCGAGCGGCGACCTCGACGGCCTGTCGGCCAAGCTGGAGGACCAGCAGGCCTTTGCCCGCGTCGTGCGCGACATGCTCGTTTCCATGGAGATGGCCGAGGAACTCGGCGACGACCAGGAAACCGACGACACCGAGGAAAACGAAGAGAACGAGCAGCAGGGCGAGGAACAGAGCGAGGAAGGCGGCGAGGAGGATTCAGGCTCCGAGCAGTCGCAGTCGGAAGACGCCGAAGCCTCCGCCGACGAGGAAGAGTCGGCCGAGACGGAAGCGACGGACGCCACCTCCGACGACCTCTCCGACGAGGACGATTCCGACGCCGAAACGCCGGGCGAGGCCAAGCGCAACGACAACCCTTTCCTCAACCTGCCGAAGGAAATCGACTACAAGGTCTTCACCACTGCCTTCGACGAGACGGTGGGGGCCGAGGACCTTTGCGAGGAAGAGGAGCTCGACCGGCTGCGCGCCTTCCTCGACAAGCAGCTCGCCAACCTGTCCGGCGTCGTCGGGCGGCTCGCCAACCGGCTGCAGCGTCGGCTGATGGCGCAGCAGAACCGCTCCTGGGATTTCGACCTGGAGGAAGGCTATCTCGACCCGGCGCGTCTGGTGCGCGTCGTCATCGATCCGATGCAGCCGCTGTCCTTCAAGCAGGAGCGCGACACCAAGTTCCGCGACACGGTGGTGTCGCTGGTGCTCGACAATTCGGGCTCCATGCGCGGCCGGCCGATCACGGTCGCTGCCACCTGCGCCGACATCCTGGCGCGCACGCTGGAGCGCTGCGGCGTTTCGGTGGAGATCCTCGGCTTCACCACCCGCGCCTGGAAAGGCGGGCAGGCGCGCGAGAAATGGCTGAAGGACGGCAAGCCGCCGAATCCCGGCCGGCTCAACGACCTGCGCCATATTATCTACAAGTCCGCCGACCATCCGTGGCGGCGCGCGCGGCGCAATCTCGGGCTGATGATGCGCGAGGGCCTGCTCAAGGAAAACATCGACGGCGAGGCGCTGCTTTGGGCGCATAACCGGCTGATCGGCCGGCCCGAGCAGCGCAAGATCCTGATGATGATCTCGGACGGCGCGCCGGTCGACGATTCGACGCTCTCGGTCAATCCGGGCAACTATCTGGAGCGGCACCTGCGGGCGGTTATCGAGCTGATTGAGACGCGCTCGCCGGTCGAGCTTTTGGCCATCGGCATCGGCCACGACGTCACGCGCTACTATCGCCGCGCGGTCACCATCGTCGACGCCGAGGAACTGGCCGGCGCCATGACCGAGCAGCTCGCCTCGTTGTTCGGCGAGGAAAGCGCGCGCGACACCCGCCGCGGCGGTTTGCGGCGCGCCGGATGATCTTTTCGGGGCGGCGTGCGCGGCGGACGCTATTCGCCTGCGTGCTGACCTGCGCTTCGCCGGCCATCGCCGCCCAGAAAGCTCCCGTCGAAACGGTCGAGATTTCGGCGCGGCCGATCACACAGTTCCATGTCGGCCATGATGAGACGCGGTTCGGGCCGTTCGAATTCGTCGGCGGGCTGGAGATGACCTCGCCGGCGCGCGATTTCGGCGCGCTGTCGGCGCTTCGCTTTCTCAAGCCGGGCAGCGACTTCATCGGGGTCGCCGATACCGGCTTCTGGTTCTTCGGCACGATCACGCATGACGCTGGCAAGCGCCCCTCGGGCGTCAAGAATTTTCGCATGCAGCAGATGGTTGACGCCGCGGGCCGGCCGATCGACCGGAAATGGGGGGTCGACGCGGAGGGGCTCGCGGTCAAGGACGGCATCGCCACCGTCGGCTTCGAGCGCGCCCGGCGCGTGGCCCAGTTCAAGATCGATCCCGACAATATGAAAGCGCCGGTCCGGCAGCTCGACTATCTGGTTCCCGCCAGGGAGCTGCGCCAGAACCGCGGCTTCGAGACCGTCGCCTACGCCAACCCTTACGGGCAGCACGCGGGTGGGCTGGTCGTGGTCTCGGAAAGGAGCCTCGACAAGGCGGGCAACGTCTACGCCGCCATTATCGAAGGGCCGCACAAAGGCGTCTTTACCATCAAGCGAAACGGCGATTTCGACATCACCGACGGTGCCTTCCTGCCGGACGGCGACCTGCTGCTCCTGGAGCGCAGCTTCTCGATCGCGCGCGGGGTGAAGATGCGGCTGCGGCGCATCTATGGCGAGAGCGTCGAGAAGGGCGTGGTCGCCGACGGGCCGGTGCTGATGGAAGCCGACATGGGCTACCAGATCGACAATATGGAAGGGCTCGACGTCTGGACCCGCGACGACGGCGCGCTGATGGTGTCGCTGGTATCCGACGACAACCATTCGATCCTGCAGCGCAACCTCTACCTGGAATTCATCCTGCACCAGGACTGAGCCGGCATGGAGCCCGGCTTTGCGGGCGGCGAGAGGTTACCGGCCGACGTGGCGGACTTCGTTCATCACGAAATTGGCCGCGCGCTTGCTTCGGTTGCGGATCTTGAGCGACGCGGTGTTGTCGACGAAATAGGTGTGCAGGATGCTGTCGCGGGTGCGCACCTCCGGCCCGACAGTATCGACCGCGTGCCAGGTGTCGGTGCCGACTGCAAAGGCGTAGCCCGTGTTCGGCGAAAACGACATCCGGTGCGAATTCTCGAAACCGCCCCCGCCCGGCTTGCGCTGGGCAAAGCGCGTGCCGACGTGGTTGATGCTTTCATCCTCCGGCAAATAGAACTGTACCGTGATGCCCTTCCATTTCGTGTCGGTGTGGAAACCGATCTTGTAGCCCGCCACGTCGCGCGTCAGCATCGGCACCGGATACATGTCGACCTTCATGAAGTCCGAGCCGAACCGGCGCTCCAGGCCCGGGGCAAGGCGGCGCATGAATGCGTCTTTCAGTTCCGGCGCATGCAATGCCTTGCCGACCAGGGCCCAGACGGCTCGTTTCTCAGCCGGCAGATGGCGGATATATTCGGGATAGAGATCGATCTTGATCCGTGTTGCGGTGCCGTCGGCCTTGATATTCACCTTGTTGCGCCCCTTGAGCGCGCGATATTCGCGCGCCTCGGGCATGGCCGCGCGCATGCGCAGATAAAGGTCCGCCGGGAAGACATCGGTCATTTCCAGGTGCCAGAACGGCATCTCCACAAATCTGGCGCGGTTCACGGCCTCCACCATGTGGGAGACGACATGCTGCAGCGTTTGTGTGGCTGATGCTGGGGCCGCCGCGCTGTCTATGACCGACATGGATAACCCTTCCCAATCCAAAGAGCCCGAATCCAAAAATTTCTTGAATAGATATATCGCTGACCGCGCCGAATGCTAACCAAAGCACAGGCTGGATTGCAATGATACACGGACCGGCTTCGATCGCGGTTTTCCAGATCACGAGGTGGTGTTGCATCGGCGCAGAACGAGCGCGTTGCAAGGCGCGCGGTCAACGATGCTGATTTGGCCGCAAGCCGATATTCAACGAACCTTGTAGATCTCGATCGGCTTTCCCGCGGTCGAGGCGTCCAGCTCGAGCCAATCCGGTACGTCGCCCCGCAGCAGTGCCGCGGCAAGGCCGTCTGGCGCGTCCAGGCCCAGCGATATCTCTTCCGTGTTGCCGCGACAGATCGCGATCAACCCCACTTGCTCGCGCTGGATGACGGCGCGGGCTGCCTCCGGCGTTCCCATGAAAGCGTCGAGCATGGCGAGGTTGCCACCGACATTGCGGTGGTAGGGGCCGGCCAGCGCCCGGTGTCCGGTGAACATCAATATCCCCGAGCCGAGATTGGACGAGGCAAGGACCGTCGTGGCCGGCAAGGCGGCCAGGTCGAGGAAGTCGGCCGGCTTGCCGCAGGTCACGGCATGGTCGGGATCGGAATTCACCCGCTGCGGCGCCTTCTGGACCACGGACTGCGCCGCCACAGCGACTCCGGCCCAGGTTGCATTGAGCGAGACCAGCCATGCCATGACGATGCCGGTGGAAAGGCGCCATGAGGGCGCGGCGCTCGCCTTGAGGCGGATTTTCGCGATCCAGGCCGAGAGCGGCAGCACGGCGAAGGCGACGGAGAAGGTCGACCCGCGAACCTGCCAGAGGCTGATGCCGAAGGCGACGACGAGCAGGATGGCGGCGAGCGTCTCCTCGCGGCGCAGGCGACGGCTTCGCAACTGAAAGCCGATCAGCAGCATGGCGATGAAGGGCGTCACATAGCGCGCCGCCATCAGCTTCGGCTGGTGGATGGCGACGCTCCAGAGGGGCTGCGCTTCGACCACGTCGGCCAGCCAATAGGTGCGGATGCGTTCGTCCATGCCCGCGTAGGGCGATGCAAGGCATTGCGGGAAGAACACGATCGCCACGGCCGCGACCACCGCCGCTAGCGCCAGCATCGAGACAAGCTTGGCCCGCGCCGTCGACGCGCTCAACGCGCTGGCGATTGCGAGGCCGAATCCGGAAAGTGCCGCAACCACGAACTGGAAGGACGAGAAGGCATCGCATTGGGCGACGCCCCACTCGGACGGCCGGATGGTCGTCACGAACACCAGGAAGGCGACGCCGGCAAATCCAAGGCCGAAGCCGCGCGCCGGGAGGCGCTCCTTGTCGTCGAGGATGAACAGGACCGCGGCGCAGATGCCGAGCGTCGCCACATAGGGAGCGGTCTCCATGCCGACAGCCAGCGTCAGGCCGGCGCAAATGCCCGAAAGAAGGGCAGCAGGGCGCCAGGAGGGCGCTTCCATCAGAAGCCAGAGGCTGGCTGCCGTCAGCAGCAGCTGGACATTGTGGTGATCGATCACGCCCGGGCTGTAGATCACCAGATAGAAAAGCGCCGCCGTAGACAGGATGAGCGAGGGCATCGCGACGTCGGCGCCGGCGAAGCGCCGCGAGGCGCGCATGAGCACGAATATGGTCAGTCCATAGAGCGCGGTCGGCCAGATGATCTGCGCTGCCCGTTCGGCGGCGGCGGTGCCTACACCCAGCGCATCGAAGGCCATGATAAGCAATGCGAGCGGCGCATCCACCAGCCGCGACCAGTGCATGACGAAGCCGCCCGCCGTGCCCATCCTGTATTGATGGAGATCGAACCAGCCCTGGCCGGCGAGCAGGTCGCGGACCTCGACCAGCCGCAGCATGCTGTCATTGTCCGCGCCATAATTGGCAAGGGCGGGGAAGCCGGACACCGCGTCGATCGCCAGCACCACCAGCGTGGCGCACAACGCAAGCAGGAGATCGTTTTTCCAACCGGTGCCTTGCACGGTCATGCTGGTCGCAATGCCCTGGAGAGTTTTCGCGATCCTGCATCATCGGCCGTAACAAAGCGTAAAGCCGCCGTGGCAATCCTGTGGCTCAAGGCCCCTTGGGTGCAATCCAGATCACGTGGCGGGCGCCGCGCTTACCGTGGGCGCGCGTGGCGACCTCCTCGACCGCGAAGCCTGCCTGCTTCAGCCGCCGGGTGAAACCACTGTCCGGTCCTTGCGACCAGACCGCCAGCACGCCGCCTGGTTTTAGCGCGGCGCGCGCGGCGGCCAGCCCGGCCGCGTCATAGAGCGAGTCATTGCCCTTGTAGACGATGCCCTCGGGACCATTGTCGACGTCGAGCAGGATGGCGTCCCAAGCGGCTTTCCGCGCCCTTATCAGCTGACCGACATCAGCCTCGCGAATGCTGACGCGAGGATCGTCGAGGCAGCCATCGAAGATTTTCGCCATCGGGCCACGCGCCCAGCCAACGACCGCGGGGACAAGCTCGGCAACGGTGACGGCGGCGTCCTCACCGAGGGCGCCGAGGGCGGCGCGCAAGGTGAAACCCATGCCCAGCCCGCCGATGAGGATCCCCGGCTGCCTGCGGCCAGCGATCCGTTCGCAGGAAAGCCTGGCGAGCGCCTCCTCCGAGCCGCTGAGGCGGCTGTTCATCAGCTCGTTGGTGCCGAGCATGATCGAAAATTCAGTGCCGCGCTGCTTCAGGCGAAGTTCCTGGCCGCCATCGGGCGTGCGGGCCGAGTCGAGTTGAACCCAGGGGATCACGGCCTGATTCCACCCGCTGGAAGCATGGCTTACACCGCCATTGCCGGCTGGCTCCAGCGCGCGGCGAGCAGCCGGTAGGGGATCAGCGCCACCACGGCGATGATCAACTTGACCGAAAGGTCGCCAAGCGCCCAGGACACCCAGCGCATCGTCTCGACCGGCAGCACGCCCATCAGCGGCGCGGTCTCCAGCGCAAAACCGTCATTGGGGCCGGCAAAAGCGAAGGCGGCGGAAAAGGCGACGCCGAAGAAGACGACCGTGTCGAACACCGAGCCGACCAGCGTGCCGACGATCGGCGCGCGCCACCAGCTCTGCCGGCGCAGCCGGTTGAACACGGTGACGTCGAGCAATTGCGCGGTGAGGAAGGCGGCGCCAGAAGCGCCCGCGATGCGCACCAGCCGGTCGGCGGCGGTCTCGAACTCGATCAGGCCATGACGGAACAGGAAGGGTGGGATCAAGATCGAGCAGGTCACCGCCGTCATGAAGCCGACGAACACCACCTTGCGCGCCACGGCCGGGCCGTAGCGTCGGTTGGCGAGGTCGGTGACCAGGAAGGAGAACGGATAGGTGAAGGCGCCCCAGGTGAGCACGTCGGCGAGCGCCAAGCCGCCGACCTGGCCTTGCATCGGGAACTGCACGAGGATGTTGGAGGCCACGACGACAAGCGCCATGGCGGCCACGAAGGGCAGGTATCGCGTCAGGAAATTCATTTTTTTATCCTGGGTAATGGAACCAGCCGAGCGTCGTGCCGACGCTCGCTCTTATTCGAGCAACGGATATGGCCGGTGCCCGAGGCGGTCGTCCCCGCCCGAAAGCTGAGTTAAGCGGCCGACTGCTCGGCAAGCTTCTTGGCGATCTGCTTCTTCAGCAGACGAGCCCGCTGCGACAATTCCTTGACGTCGGCCTTGACCAGGAAGGCGTCGAGGCCGCCGCGATGCTCGACCGAACGCAGCGCGTTGGCCGAAATGCGCAGGCGAACGTTCTGGTTCAGCGCTTCGGAAATCAGCGTCACATTGACCAGGTTCGGCAGGAAGCGACGCTTGGTCTTGTTGTTGGCGTGGCTCACATTGTTGCCGGTCTGGACTGCCTTGGCAGTGAGTTCGCAGGTGCGGGACATCTTGTCTAACCTTCAGTTTCTAAACCTGCCAAACCATTCTGCCCGCGCCAGGCGGCGCGCGGTCTCGGTCAGGCGGCCTTTGGAAAAGTTGGCGTTCCATAGTGGCATTTCACCACTGCGTCAAGCTCCGGCACGTAGCCTGCCGTCCGGCGCGCTCCATATAAAGGCCGGATTTCGTATTATAAGCCCTTCACGAAGGGATATGCCAGGCTGGAGCCTTAGCGTTTCGGCCGAACTGCCAGGGATTCGCCAGCCACCATGCTCCGTCCTGCTCATGCACTTGCCAGCCTGCTTGCCCTTGTCGTGCCGGCAACCACCTTCGCCGCCCCCTCGCCACAGTCCTTCAAGGGCGAATACACGGTCTCCTATCTTGGCCTTTCGATCGCCAGGGCGACTTTTTCCAGCCGTTATGAGGGCAATACCTACGCCATCAATGGCACCGTCTCGGCCGCGGGGCTCGGCCGGCTGTTCGACGACACCAAAGGCACGATTTCGTCGAAAGGCATCATTTCGGACAAGCGGATGACGCCGCAGGCGTTCAGGGCCGACTACACGTCCGGCAAGAAGGCCTCCATGGTCGACATCCGCTTCAGCAACGGCGCGGTCACCTCCACGCAAGTCGTTCCCGCTCCGAAGAAACGCGATCCGAAGAGTTGGGTGCCGATCGGCGACGGAGACCTGAAATCGGTGCTCGACCCGATGGCCGCGACCGTCATCCATGCCGACAGCCTGGACAAGGTCTGCGGACGCACGGTCAAGTTCTATGATGGCGAGATGCGCGCCGACCTGACACTGACCTATGCCTCCAAGGGCTCGATCTCGGTGCCGGGCTACAAGGGCGACACAGTGACCTGCAAGATGGGCTTCGAGCCGGTAGCGGGCTATCGCAAGGGACGCAAGGCGCTGAATTACCTCCAGAACAAGAGCCGCATGCTGGTGACGTTTGCGCCGGTCGGTCAATCCGGCGTATATGCGCCGATCCGCGCCACGGTCGGGACCCAGATCGGTCCGCTGACCATCAGCGCCGGACGGTTCGAGGCAGTTAATTAAGTCAGGCGCCCGGCGCGCCGCCGGGGAAACGCATGGGGCGCGCAACACTGATCGGTTTTTCGGCGGTTGCCATGTGGGCGCTGCTGGCGCTGCTCACCGACGCTTCCGGGCAGGTGCCGCCGTTCCTGCTGTCGGCCATCACCTTCGCCATCGGCACCTGCGTTGGCTTAGCGGCGCGGCTGGTGATGCCGGCCGCCGACAGAAACCAGAAGATCCCGCCACAGGTCTGGGTGATCGGCATAGCTGGCCTGTTCGGCTACCACTTCTTCTACTTCACCGCGCTGCGCAACGCGCCGGCTGTCGAGGCGAGCCTGATCGCCTATCTATGGCCGTTGCTGATCGTGCTGGGTTCCGCGCTGATGCCGGGCGAGCGGCTGGCCTGGAACCATGTCGTCGGCGCTCTGCTCGGGCTTGCCGGCACGGTCCTGATCGTCACCAAGGGTGGCGGGCTGGCCTTCGACGCGCGTTATGCCTTCGGTTACGCGATGGCCGCCGTCTGCGCGCTTTTGTGGTCGTCCTATTCGCTTCTGTCGCGGCGCTTCCCCTCGGTGCCGACCTCCATCGTCACCTGGTTCTGCGCGGCGACGTCGGTGCTTTCGCTGGCCTGTCATCTTCTGCTTGAGAAAACGGTGCTGCCAGAGGGCCCTGGACAGTGGCTGGCCGTCATCGGGCTCGGCCTGATGCCGGTTGGCGCGGCCTTCTACGCCTGGGATATCGGCGTCAAGCGCGGCAATATCCAGGTGCTGGGCGCCGCGAGCTATGCCGCGCCGCTGTTGTCGACGCTGGTGCTGATCGCTGCCGGCGTCGCGGAGCCGTCGCTGCGCATCCTCGCGGCCTGCGTGCTCATCACCGGGGGCGCTGCGCTGGCCGCGAAGTCTCTGCTGATGCGCAAGCCGGGGGCCAAAGAGGTGAACGCATGATGCCGTTTCCCGGCGGCATCGAGGCCAATGCCAACGCGACGCTTCTGTTCTCGTTCGTCGCGGCCGTGATCTACGCCTTCGCGCTCGACATGCCGCCGAAATGGACGCGCACGGCGGCAAAGACGCTTGCAGTCGCTTTGCTGGCTGTGCTTGCCGCCAAGCAGGGCGGTCCGCTGCTGCTTGTCGCTGCGCTGGGCTTGAGCGCCATCGGCGACGCCTTCCTGTCGCGCGAAGGCGAAAAGCCCTTTCTCGGCGGGCTGGCGAGCTTCCTCGCCGGCCACGTCGCTTATGTCGCGCTGTTCGCGCAGTCAGGCGGCGGGCTCGGCCTTTTGAGCGCCGAATCCTGGCGGGGCGCGATCGCGCTGGCCATGGCTGCATTCAGCATCGTCATGCTTGCCGCGCTCTGGCGCCGCGTCGGTCCGCAACTGCGCATCCCGATCGCCGTCTATGTCGGGGCGATCCTCGCCATGGGCATTTCGGCGCTCACCACCGCCAGCGCCTGGGTCATTGCCGGCGCGGTGCTGTTCATCGCCTCGGACGGGTTGCTGGCGGCCGAGCGCTTCCTGCTCGCGGCGATCTCGCCGCAGCGCCTTTGGATGCGCTATGCGGTCTGGGTGCTTTATTACGCCGCCCAATTGGCGATCACGCTGGGTTTTCTGTTGGCTTAGTTTGTTGTCGGCTGCCAGCCGGGCTCAGCCAGCTCGAAAGCGGCGAAATCGAAGCCAGGCGCCACCGTGCAGCCGACCAGCGTCCATTCGCCGAGGCTGCGCGCCGACTGCCACCAGCCTGCCGGCACAACGATCTGCGGCCGCTCGCCCGCGGCAATGGCGGTGCCCAGAACCTGCTCGATGACCACGCCTGCGCCTTCCTCATGCATCGACAGCGCCAGCGGTGCGCCGGCATAGTAATGCCAGACCTCGGCCGCGTCCTTCACCCGATGCCATGCCGAAAGCTGGCCCTGCTCGAGTAGGAAGTAAATCGCGGTCGAATGACCGCGCGGGCCGCCCGCGGCGTCGCGAAACGTCTCGGCATACCAGCCGCCCTCGGGATGCGGTTCGAGGCCAAGCGTTGCAATGATCTCGGCGGCGCTTTTCATCGATACTCAGAAATTATCCTTGCGCTTGCGGATTTCGGCGAACACCTCGGCGTCCGAAGCTTTCTCCATGCCGAGATGCTTGCGGATCGCCGGGTCGTGCCAGCGCAGGAACGGGTTGGTCGACAGCTCCTCACCGATGGTCGTCGGCAATGTCGGCTTGTTGTCGGCGCGCAGCGCTTCGACCCTGGCCGCGCGCTGCCTCAGCAGCGGGTTGCCCGGATCTACCGTCACCGCGAAGCGGGCGTTGGCCAGAGTGTATTCGTGGCCGCAATAGATGGCGGTTTCCGCCGGCAGCGCCGCCAGCTTCTTCAGCGATTCATACATCACCGACGGCTTGCACTCGAACAGGCGGCCGCAACCCAGCGCGAACAAAGTGTCGGCGGTGAAGGCCACTTTCGAGGCCGGCAGGTGGTAGGAGACATGGCCGGCGGTGTGGCCAGGCGTCTCGATCACCTCGATCCGTTCCTCGCCAAGGCGCACGACCGAGCCTTGGCTGACCGTCTCATCGATGCCCGGAATCTTTGCCTTCTCGGCTTCCGGGCCGATGATGCGCAGCTTGAAGCGCTCCTTCAGCGCCAGATTGGCTTCGACATGGTCGGCATGATGGTGCGTGGTGAGGATCAATGTCGGCATCCAGCCGGTGCGCTTGATCGCCGCCAGGATCGGCGCTTCTTCCGGCGCGTCGATGATCGCCGTCTCGCCGCTTTTCGGATCGTGAACCAGCACGCCGAAATTGTCGGTGCGGCACATGAACTGCTCGATCTCGACGGCCATCGGCATCTGTCTCCGTTGTCGCCGCAGACATAGGGCGACCGGCCGCCGATGTCATCCGGGTTTATCGAACTTGGCGCGTTTATCGAATTTGCCGCCTTTGTTGAACTTGGCATTTATCGCGGCTACCGTCCCGCGCATGCATTCGGACATCGTCGACCTGCGTTCCTTCTACTCGTCCACGCTTGGCCGCCTGGCCGAGCATTCGATCACCATGGCGCTGTCGTCCATTTGGACGACCGTGCCCAACGAGCGGCTGGTCGGCCTCGGCTATACACTGCCGTGGCTGGAACGCTTCGGCACCGATGCCGAGCGCGTCTTCGCTTTCATGCCGGCTACGCAGGGCGCGGTGGTGTGGCCGGCGACCGGGCCGGCGGCGACGGCGCTGGTCTTCGACGAGGAATTGCCGCTGGTCGATTCCTGCATCGATCGCGTGCTCTTGGTGCATTCGCTCGAACACGCCGAAAACCCGCGCGAGACGCTGAACGAGATCTGGCGCGTGCTGTCGCCGGCGGGCAGAGTCGTCATCGTCGTGCCCAACCGGCGCGGTGTGTGGGCGCGCTTCGAGCACACGCCCTTCGGCAACGGCCGGCCGTTCTCGCGCGGCCAGCTGACCGAGTTGCTGCGCGAGGCGAACTTCACCCCGGCGACGTGGAGCGATGCGCTGTTCTTTCCGCCGTCGCCACGGCGTTTCATGATGCGGTTCCACAATGTGCTGGAGCGGGCCGGCCGTCGGTTCTGGCCGATCTTTTCCGGCGTCATCGTCGTCGAGGCGCAGAAACGGCTCTACCAGGGGGTGCCGGTCGCTCAGCGCGCCTCGCGCCGCGTCTTCGTGCCGGTCTTCTCGCCACAGGGCGCGACGCGGCTTGGCCGGCGGTCGACCCCGCTCCCGGCAAAGTGACGCGTTCGTGATCGCGGCAGCGCCTTGCATCGCGCGGCGATCGTTACCCTATCTGAGGCATGCTCGACCTGAGCTTGCTCGTTTGGCGCTACACTCGTGACCGCCGCGGAATCAGGAATATCCCCAATGGACGACCAAACCAATAAGAAGCCGGCGCCACAAAAGGCCGCTGTCTCGGTCGAGGCAAGCAGCCTCGCCGACCAGGTGGCGACGATCAGGCAGGGGCTCAAGTCCTCGCCGGTGCGCACCCAGCTTGCCTGGGTCTCGATCGGTATCGTCGCGGTCATCGTCGCAACCTCGATCGGGCAGGTTCTGCTCAACCGCTGGAACCAGCCTTTCTACGATGCGCTGGCGCGTCGCGACATGTCGGACTTCCTGCACCAGCTTCTCGTCTTCGCGATGATCGCCGGTGGGCTTCTGGTGCTCAATATCGGCCAGACCTGGCTCAACCAGATGATCCGTTTGCGGTTGCGCGAGGCGCTAACGCTCGACCTGATCGATCAATGGATGCGTCCGGCGCGCGCCTTTCGGTTGGCCAATGCCGGTGCCATCGGTGTCAATCCCGACCAGCGCATGCAGCAGGACGCGGCTCACTTGTCGGACCTGTCGACGGATCTCGGCGTCGGCCTGCTGCAATCCCTCATCCTGCTCGTCTCCTTCATCGGCGTCTTGTGGGAGCTGTCTTCCGGCTTCGTGTTCCACATCGGCGGCTATTCATTGGCGATACCGGGCTACATGGTGTGGGCCGCGTTCCTCTATGCCGGGATAGCCTCGTGGCTGAGCTGGCTGGTCGGTCGTCCGCTGATCGGCCTTAACAGCGAGCGCTATACCCGCGAAGCGGAGTTGCGCTCCTCGATGGTAAGGGTCAACGAGAATGTCGACGCCATTGCGCTCTACCACGGCGAGCCTGATGCCAGGCGCCGGCTCGAGCTTGACCTCGGCGCGGTGCTGGGCGCCATGCGGCGCATCTTTACCGCGCAGATCAACCTGTCCTGGGTGACCGACACTTATGGCTGGATAACGGTGGTTGCGCCCATCCTGGTGGCTTCGCCAGTCTACTTTTCCGGCGACATCTCGTTCGGCGGGCTGATGATGGCGGTCGGCGCCTTCAACCAGGTCCATTCGTCGCTCCGTTGGTTCATCAACAACATCGGCAGCATCGCCGACTGGCGCGCGACGCTGATGCGCGTGGCCGATTTCCGTATCGCGCTCACCGAGACCGATGCGCTGCACGACACGGAGAAACGCATCCAATTCGGCGAAAACGCCAATGGCCGCCTGACCTTCGACAAGCTTCAGGTGTCCTCGCCGGAAGGCTGCACCAAGCTTGCCGAGACGGAGGTCGAAATCCATTCCGGCGAGCGTGTCATGATCACCGGCGAGCCGGGCGCCGGCAAGACGTTGTTCTTCCGTGCCATTGCCGGCCTGTGGCCATGGGGTAGCGGCCGGATCGGCCTTCCGGCGGGCGAGACTCCCATCTTCGTACCGCGCGTGCCCTATTTCCCGGCCGGTACGCTGCGCGAGGTCCTCGATCATCCGAACGGAGAGGCCCCAGCCAGCGATGCCGAGATCGCGGCCGTGCTCATGGAGCTCGGCCTCGATCGGCTGGCAACCGAACTTGACCATCCCGGGCGGTGGGAACGCGAGCTCAGCGATGACGAACAACGAGCGCTGGCTTTCGCCAGACTCGCCCTGCGCAAGCCAAAATGGGTGATCATGGACGAGGCGCTCGACGCGTTCGACGGCCCGTCGCTGCGACGGGTACTGGCGATGATGGAAAAGCGCCTGCCAGGGACAGCCATCCTGAACATAGGGCGCGGCCTGCACAACACCCAGTTCTTCCCGCGCGCGCTGAATATCGTGAAAGATACCGGCGCACCGGCGCTGAAGCCGGCGCGCGTCCGCGCCGGAGCGATCGAGCCGCCGCCCATGACTGCCCGCGCCAGGAAGAAATAGCTTTATTTTCGCCGCGATCGCCGGGAAGATTCGCCGGGTCGTTCGAGGCTGCCATGCTCGAGATACTCAGCCTGCTTGCCTGTTTCGCCTGCGCCGAGGCGGCTTCGTTGCCCGCGCCTGACGGCGGCACGCAGGTCGATGTGGAACTCGTGCTTGCCGTCGACATCTCGCAGTCGATGGACGAGGACGAGTTCGCCCTGCAGCGCGCCGGCTATGTCGAGGCGCTGCGCCATCCCGACTTCATCAATGCCGTGCGCTCGGGTCGAAATGGCCGCATCGCGCTCGCTTATTTCGAATGGGCGGGCGTGGTGCGCGACGACGGCGTCATTGCCT
This sequence comes from Mesorhizobium atlanticum, assembly GCF_003289965.1. Classification (GTDB taxonomy): domain Bacteria; phylum Pseudomonadota; class Alphaproteobacteria; order Rhizobiales; family Rhizobiaceae; genus Mesorhizobium; species Mesorhizobium atlanticum. The sequence continues at coordinate 62,841 of NZ_QMBQ01000007.1, read as the reverse complement.
GGCAGATCATCGATGGGGAGGCCAGCGCCAACGCTTTTGCCGACAGGATAGAAGCGCGGCCGTTCCGCAGCTTCCGCGGCACCTCGATTTCAGGCGCCCTCGGCTTCGGCGCCGGGCTCCTGGAGAGAAGCGGCTTTTCGGCGCCGCGCCGCGTCATCGACATATCGGGCGACGGACCCAACAATATCGGGCTGCCCGTCGCCGAGATCCGCGATGCCACCGTCGCCAAGGGTATCGTCATCAACGGCCTGCCCATACTCATCAGGCCGTCGCCGAGCGTCAGCCGTCTCGACCGCTATTACGCCGACTGCGTGACCGGAGGAGCGGGTTCCTTTGTGCTGCCGATCTACGCGGCGTCAGAATTCTCGACCGCCATCCGCCGCAAGCTGGTCCAGGAGGTGAGCGGCCTCACCGACGCCAAATCCATTCGCGTCGAGGATGCCGCACCCGTCGATTGCCTGCTGGGCGAGCGCCTTCGGCGGCGGTTCTCAGATCCATATTTTCCCGAACTCGACAGATAGTGCGTTTCACCGTTTCACGGAAACGGTTAAACGCACTATCTCCTTGTTTTTACGCAATTCCGGACGGAAAACCGCTCACACTTTTCCTGGAATTGCTCTAGCAGTCCGTCTCAAGCCGCCCGAGCGCCGTATTTGGCGCGGAACTCGTCGTAGCAATCGCGGCGCCAACGCCGGCCGACGACATAGCCGCGCAGAAGCTGCGGCAGCGAATAACCGAGCGCCTTGGACGAGCGGTTGGCGAGATAGCCGGAAAAGGCCTGGTGCAGCCGGCCCTTCAAGATGTCGGCGATAATCTGGCGCGCGATCATATAGGGCGGAACGTCCGGATATCGGTCGGCGATATAGGGGTGCTTGTCGATCAGATTGGCATAGGCCGCGACATAACCGTCGCGGCGGCCGGAGATCGAGCTCTCCGAATTGTACTTCTTCCAGTCGATGTCTTCGGACAAAAGAGCGCCGCCGCGCCGAGCGAAGCGCAGCAGAAGCTCGCGATCCTGCATGCGCGTGATGTCGCTGTCATAGCCGCCGATCGCGAGCAGCGACTCGTGCCTGGCGGTGATAGCCGAGCCGGCAATGAAGATGGTCTGCGAGACCAGGGCGCGCTGCAGTTTGCTCTTGTCGAGAAAGGCGCCGCGATTGATGCATTTGGTGCTGCGGCTCCCCTTCAGCGACAGGAACGAACTGATCAGCACCTCCAGCGAAGGATTCTCTTCAAAGTGCGCCAACGTCCGCTCCAGCCGGTCCGGCAGATAGACATCGTCCGAATCGAGGAAAGTCACTACAGGCGCCCGGGCGCGCTCGATGCCCGCATTGCGCGCGGCATTGGCGCCGCGCCATTTGGCGCCGACATAGATCAGCCTGGGGTCGCGGATTTCAGCAAGCGCGGCAGCCGTCCCGTCCGTCGAACCATCGTCGACCACAATGTGCTCGAAGCGGGTAAGCGTCTGCGCCAGAACGCTTTCCACCGCGCGCACGACCTGGCTGCGCCGGTTGTGCGTCGGCGTGATCACCGTAATCAGCGGAACGTCTTCGCTCGACATCGGGCTGCCGCTACCGGTCGGTTCTGGTGTCTGCCGGACGGGTTTGATGACTATGTTGGTATCCCACCTTTGATTTGTGGCCGACGCTACAAAAAAGCCACCTTTCTGTCACGCCGCGCTTACCAAGAAATGCCGGAAATCCGCGGCTTTTCCGCAACATTGCGGTTTGATGGCAACATAATCGGCCTTCCGGCCCGGGGAGGCCGTCCGCCGACCAGGTCCGGCGGTGAGAATCATGCGCTCATGGAGCCGATCGCGCGGCGTCAGCGTCTGAGCAGAAACACCGCCTGCTGGCCGAAGAAATTCCAGAACCACCAGGGCATCGACAGGCCGATCTTCTGGCCGTTGGCGTCGAGCGCGGTCGCCTTCTCGACGGTCGCGCCGAGCTCCTCGCACAGGTTGACGAAGTCGCGGATGGTGCAGAAGTGGATGTTGGGCGTGTCGTACCAGGAATAGGGCAGGTCCTTGGTGACCGGCATCCTGCCCTTGATCAAAAGCGAGAAGCGCACGCGCCAGTGACCGAAATTGGGGAAGGAGACGATGGCGCGGTTGCCGATCCTGAGCAGTTCATCGAGCACTACCTTCGGGTTGCGCGTCGCCTGCAGCGTCTGCGACAGCACGACGAAGTCGAAGCCCTTGTCGGGGTAGAATCCGAGATCCTTGTCGGCATCGCCCTGGATGACGGAAAGGCCGCGCGCCACGCATTCATTGACGCCGCGCTGCGACAGTTCCATTCCGCGGCCGTCGACCTGCTTGGTCTCCTGCAGCAGTTCCAGAAGCACGCCGTCACCCGAGCCGACGTCGAGCACGCGCGAATTGGCTGGAATGAGATCGGTGACGACGTCGAGGTCGACACGCTGGGCGCGGTTGACGCTCATGGGGACACCTCCGCCCTTTGTCTTGATGCATGTCGTTGTCCGGAAGCCACGGCGCGGTTCTGGGCGACATGCCTCAGCGATCGCCTGCCGCTCATAGGCCGAGCCCCCTGGCGCGGGCAGCGGAGGCGATGAAACCATTGATGGCCGCGAACAGCTCCGGCTCGTCGAGAAGGAAGGCGTCGTGGCCGCGATCGGTCTCGATCTCGACGAAGGAGACGGAAGCGCCCGCCGCGTTCAAAGCATGCACGATCGAGCGGCTCTCCTCGGTCGGGAACAGCCAGTCGCTGGTGAAGGAGACCAGGCAAAAGCGCGTCTTGGTGCCGGCGAAGGCATCGGCGAGGCGCCCGCCGTGATCGGCGGCAAGGTCGAAATAGTCCATCGCGCGGGTCAGATAGAGGTAGGAATTGGCGTCGAAGCGGTCGACGAAGGTCATGCCCTGATGGCGCAGATAGCTCTCGATCTGGAAATCGGCGTCGAAGCCGAATGTGAGCGCCTCGCGGTCCTGCAGATTGCGGCCGAACTTGCGGTGGAGCGCCGCTTCCGAAAGATAGGTGATGTGGGCGGCCATGCGCGCGACGGCGAGCCCCTTTTCCGGCCGCTTGCCGAGCTCGAGATATTTGCCGCCATGCCAGTCCGGATCGGCCATGACCGCCTGCCGTCCGACCTCGTGGAAGGCGATGTTCTGCGAGGAATGGCGGGCGCCGGTGGCGATCGGCAGGGCCGAGAAGACCCGCTCCGGATAGCTCGCCGCCCATTCCAGCACCTGCATGCCGCCCATCGAGCCGCCAAGCACGCAAAACAGCTTTTCGATGCCGAAATGATCGACCAGCATCGCCTGCGCGCGCACCATGTCGCGTATGGTGATGATCGGCAGGTCGAGGCCGTAGGGCTTGCCGGTCGCCGGATTGGTCGATGCCGGGCCGGTAGAACCGAGGCAGCCGCCGATGACGTTTGCGCAGATGACGAAGAAGCGATTGGTGTCGATGATCTTTCCGGGGCCGATCAGCACCTCCCACCAGCCCGGCTTGCCGGTCACCGGATTGGTGTTGGCAACGTGCTGGTCGCCGGTCAGCGCATGGCAGACGAGGATGGCGTTGGAGCGCGCGTCGTTCAGCGTGCCGTAGGTCTGGTAGGCGATCTGGAAAGGCGAAAGCAAGGTGCCGGCATCGAGCTTCAGCGGCTTGTCGGGGCCGAACTGCAGCACCGGGCTCGACGGATGGTCTGCCTCGTCGTTGGTTCTTGCAGCGCGCTGAGCGGCCATGTCCGTCCTCATCCTGTCCCGCATCTGTCTCGTCGCGATGCGGTGTCCGGCCAGCGGCGGACAACAAAAAACCGGCTTGCCGTCGCAAAGCCGGTTACAGGTTGCAAACGGCCCTTTAGCGAGTTGTTTAACGTGGCTGCAAGCCGACCGGCCAAATCACCACGAAGTTCATGGTTCTTTTACGTCTGCGTTGTGCGAACGTCAACGGCGGCGTTCCGGTGAGCCCATCTTGCGTAATTTGTGTAGATTGCGCATATTGCGTGACAGATACCGGTTCGATCTGTTTCACTCACTTCACCAGCTGTTTTTTATCGGATGGAGGCAGATATGCCACGCCACACCGCGGTTCCGGCGAGTGACTTCGCCCGAAATTTTGCGAAATATCAGGATGAAGCCATCGCCAAGAAGGTCATCAACGTGACCAGTCATGGCCGGATTGTCGGAGCGTATCTCTCTGCCGCCGAGTTCGCGCATTACGAATCGCTGAAGCGCCGGGAGCGCGAAATCCTGATCGTGGGCGATCTCGATGAGGATACAATCGCCTCCATCGAAGCTGCCGAATATGGCGTGGAACCGAAGTGACACTGCCGGTTCCAAGGCTGGGTCTTGTCGTTCGCTATAGTTTTCTTTGGAGCACCGAACATGACCGGGCGGTATCGAAGGCACGAAGGATCGCCCCTGCGCGATCGTTGTCGCTACGCCACGCGATGCGGAAGGTCACATCCACACCATAGTCGCACCGATTACCCATAGCCCGCCACCGGACAATTCCGCGTCAATCGAGATTCCGCCGGCAGTATGCCGGGCCCTTGGCCTCGACGACGGCCGGCATTGGCTGCGCTTTGATGAATCGAACAGGTTCCTTTGGCCCGGCTACGATGTTCGACCGCGTTCCGATGGCAGTTACGCCTATGGAATGCTGCCGCCGGCTTTGTTCGAGCAACTGCGCCGAGGGATTTTGCAGCTTCAGCAGACGCGCAAGACCCGGATTGTCGGCCGCGACGATTAACGCCGTGCCCGGCTGAAGCGGGGCGCCGAAACAGATCCGAGCCACGCGCTTCAAGCCCTTGTTTTAATGTGTGTCGTTGTCGCAGGAGCCGCTGCACACTTCTCGGCGATATGCAGCAGACCTCTCGACATTGCCGGTCACGGCTTGTATTTCCGCTGCGGCCTTTAAAGGCCCTCTCGACGGATTTGTGACATGAAGCAGGATCAGCCCCGTCCGACGCCCCGCGCGGGCATCATGGACATCGAGGCCTATGTGCCGGGAAAAAGCACCGCGCCGGCCGGCGTGACGAAAGTCTACAAGCTGTCGTCGAACGAAAACCCGCTCGGGCCCTCGCCGAAGGCGATCGAGGCCGCGCGCGAGGTGGCGGCGAAGCTCGACGTCTATCCGGACGGCACGGCGCGGCGGCTGCGCGAGGCGATCGCCGAGGTGCATGGGCTCAATCCGGCGAACATAATCTGCTCCAACGGCTCGGACGAGATCCTGGGGCTCCTGGCACAGACCTATCTGGCGCCGGGCGACGAGGCCGTGTTCACCGAACACGCCTTCATGGTCTACAAGATCTACATCCAGGCGGCGGGCGCCAAGCCGGTGGCGGTGAAGGAAACCGACGAGCGCGCCGATGTCGACGCGATCCTCGCCGCGGTTACGCCCAGGACGCGTATCGTGTTCCTTGCCAATCCGAACAATCCGACCGGCACCTATGTGCCGTTCCAAGAGGTGCGCCGGTTGCACGCGGCATTGCGCAAGAACGTGCTCCTGGTGCTCGACGCGGCCTATGCCGAATATGTGCGGCGCAACGACTATGAAGCCGGCATCGAGCTCGTCGGCAGCTCGGAGAACGTGGTGATGACCCGCACCTTCTCCAAGCTCGGCCTCGGCGGCGCGCGAATCGGCTGGATGTATGGACCGGCGCATATCGTCGATGCGATCAACCGCATTCGCGGCCCCTTCAACGTCAATGCAACCGCGATCGAGGCCGGCATCGCCGCGATCCGCGACCGGGCCCATATCGAGCGCAGCGCGGCGCATAACGAGAAATGGCTGGCCTGGCTGAATGAAGAACTGACCAAGCTCGGCCTGCGCGTTACGCCCAGCGTCGGCAATTTCGTGCTGATCCATTTTCCCGACGATAACAGGCACTCAGCGGCGGCCGCGGACGACTATCTCAGTGCGCGCGGTTACATCCTGCGCCGCGTCACCGGCTACGGCTTCCCCAACGCGCTTCGCATGAGCGTCGGCACCGAAGAGGCCAATCACGGGGTCATCGACGCGCTCAAGACCTTCCTGAAAAGCTAGACACCATGACATCACCGATGTTCGAGAAAATAGCGCTGGTCGGCATCGGCCTGATCGGCTCGTCGCTCGCTCGCGTCATCCGTCGCGAGGGGCTCGCCAGGCACATCGCCATCGCGACGCGCAGCGCCTCGACGCTGAAGCGGGCCGAGGAGTTGGGCCTTGGCGATTCCTATACGACGGATGCAAAAGAAGCGGTGCGCGACGCCGATCTCGTCATCGTCTCGGTGCCGGTCGGTTCGTCCGGCGAGGTCGCGGCCGAGATCGCGCCGGCGCTGAAGAAGGGTGCCATCCTCACCGATGTCGGCTCGACCAAGGCTTCCGTCATCGCGCAGATGCAGCCGCATGTGCCGGAAGGCGTGCACTTCATCCCCGGACATCCGTTGGCGGGTACGGAGAAATCCGGACCCGACGCGGGCTTTGCCGATCTCTTCGAGAACCGCTGGTGCATCTTCACGCCGCTGCCGGGCACCGACCCCGCGGCGCTCGAGACGCTTTCGGAGTTCTGGCGGCGCTGTGGCTCCAACATCGACACGATGGACCCGCAGCATCACGACATGACGCTCGCGATCGTTTCGCACCTGCCGCATATCATCGCCTACAACATTGTCGGCACGGCGGACGATCTGGAAGCGGTGACCAAGAGCGAGGTCATCAAATATTCCGCTTCCGGTTTTCGCGATTTCACCCGCCTTGCCGCCTCCGACCCGACCATGTGGCGGGACGTGTGCCTGCACAACAAGGACGCGATCCTGGAGATGCTGGCGCGGTTCTCGGAGGACCTGGCTTCGCTGCAGCGGGCGATCCGCTGGGGAGATGGCGAAAAGCTGTTCGACCTCTTCACCCGCACCCGCGCCATCCGCCGCTCGATCATCGAGGCAGGGCAGGATATCGACGTGCCGGATTTCGGCCGGCAGGCGGTGGAGCATCCGGCCAAATCGTAAGCGGATTCCTTAGCCTAGTTCCGATGGCGGCCAGTGCGCCGCCATCATGGCCAGCGTTTCAGCCCGATCCGGCGCGCCCAGCCTTCCGCCGAAGCGCAGGCATTTGAGCGCGGCGGCGGCGCTGGCAAAGCGCAGGGCCTCTTCCATGGGCATGACCTCGGCAAGGCCGACGGCAAAGGCGCCGTGGAAGACGTCGCCGGCGGCGAGCGTGTCGACCGCCTTGACCTTCGGCGCCTCGACATGGCGCACGCGCCCGGTTGCCCGATCGTGCCACCACGTCCCTGCCGCGCCGCCGGTGACGGCGACAAAGGCGTCGGTGCGCGAGGCAAGGTCGGCGCAGGCGCTTTCGGGGTCCAGCGCGTGGCCGCAGACGATGCGCGCCGCCGGTTCGGACGCGACGATATGAGAGGCCAACGGCAAGAGCCGCTCCAGCACGTCGACGGGCGCTGTGTCGGCGTCCAGGATCGCCGGGCGGCCGATCGATCTCGCCGCGCTCAAGGCGAGCGCCGCGGCACCCGGCCAGCGGACATCCACCAGCACGGCGTCGAAGCCGGAGAGGTCGGCAAGCGGCAGAGCCTCGGGATCGGCCTGCGCCTTTTTGTCGTAGAAGGGAACGATGATGCGCTCGCCATGCGCATCCACCACGATCGCGGCCAGCGCCGAACGCGCGCCGGCGACGCGGCGGATGAGGCTGCAGTCGACGCCTTCTGCTTGAATATCGGCGATCAACTGGTCGCCGACCGGATCGTCACCCGCGCTTGCCCAAAGCGAGACCTCGGCGCCGAGGCGATGCGCGGCGCAGGCGGCGCTCGTCGCCATGCCGGAGGCGATCTGGACGCCGTCGCTGGCGATGAACTTGCCCTGATGCGTGGGCAGCGTCTCGACACGTAGGATCGTGTCGAGGGTGAAGGCGCCGACGCTGAGCAGTCTGACCGTTTTCGCCATTGTTGCGTTATTCTAACGGCTTGATCTTGCCGAGCGGGATGAAGCCGAGCGAGGCCTTGCCCTTGACGATCTTCAGCGGCAAGGACGGTTCCTTGCCAAGCATGGCAATGGCGGCAAAGCCCTGCTCGATTTCGCTTTTATGCTCGGGAACCGCGCCGGCGAGGATGGCTGCCACCGCCTTGGGATCCTTGAGCTTGATCATCAGGCTTGCGTCGACCAGACCTTCCGCGTCGACGGAGACCGGTCCGGACACGGTGATGCGCGCCGTACCCGACGACAGGTCGAGCCTGGCGATGTCGATCGACTGGCCGCGCAGGCTCTTCGGAGGTGTCGCGATCAACGCCACGCCGTTCTTCAGCGTCACGTCGCCGCTGCCGTCCAGCGCCGGCAGCACGCGTCCGTCGATTGCATCCGCGTTGATCTCAAGATCGCCGAAGCTGCCAACATAGTTGATGTCCTGGCCGGCCGGCTGCAATTGCCCGGCCGCCTTGCCGGCGCTGAACAATTGCATCGGATCCGCGTCGTCCTGCGGGTCGGTCTGACCGTTCAGGCCTTCAGCCTGCAGCGAGACACTGCGCGGCAGCGGCCACCACACTTTGACATTGGCCTGCAGCTGGTCCCAGTCGATCCACAGCGGCGGCATGCCGGGCGCCATCGTCCGCAGCGGCCCGCGCAGGTCGGCGACTGGCGACAAAGGCCCGGTGATTCCGGCGACGGCATTGAAGCTGCCCGTGGAGGCCGCAACCTTTCGGGCGTCGTCCTCATAGGCGATGTTGTCGCAGGAGACCGTGAAGCTCATCGGATAGCCGCTGACGGTGAGATTGGCGCAGCCGGCGGCGATGCCCTTGCTGCCCAGCCGCGCCACGGCCTGGTCGGCTTCGCTCTTGAGCCTTTCGGCGAGATAGAACCAGCCGCCGCTGTAGAGGGCGAACAGCACGACGATGAACGCCGCGAGCCAAAGCAGCCGGCGGCGGGGTTTGGGCGATCGCTCGTCACTTGACGTCATGCTGCGGCTCTCGTTAACCCCGGCGAGCGGGCGTTTGCTCACGCAAACAAGCGGGGGACAGAAGAAGCACCTTGTCGGTGCGATGTCGTTCACTGGAATGCGATCAGGCTTGGCGATATGGGCGATTTTTGGGTTTTTGGCTATGGGTCGCTGATCTGGCGGCCCGGATTCGCCCATGTCGAGACGCGCCGCGCCTGGCTTTACGGCTACCGGCGCTCGCTTTGCGTCTATTCCTTCGTGCATCGCGGCACGCGGGAGCGGCCCGGCCTCGTGCTCGGCCTCGACCGAGGCGGCTCCTGCATCGGCCTCGCCTACCGCGTTCCCGGCAATCTGCGCGACGAGGTGCTTTCCTATCTGCGCGAACGCGAGCTGGTGACCAGCGTCTATCTCGAACGCATGCTCGATGTCCGGCTGGGCAAGGACGGGGAGGGAGAGGGCGGTTTGGTCGAGGCGGTCGCCTACATCGTCGACCGGCAGCATGAGCAATATGCCGGCGCGCTCGATGCCGATCACGCGGCAAGGATCGTTCGCGGCGCCGTCGGTCAGTCGGGCCGGAATGAGGATTATGTCCTGAGCACACTCGAGCATCTCGAGGCGCTCGGCATCCGCGATCACTGGCTGGAGGAGGTGGGCCGGCAGCTCGCGCCTTCGTGAGCAGCATTTCCGGCGAAAATGACTTCGTCCCTCACTGCTCTGTCTCTTTGTTTTTGCGCAATTCCGGACGCAAGGCTACGGCGAAGCCGCCGAGCCTGACCGCGACGCATTTTTGCTGGAACTGCCCTGGTCCGATCAAAAAGCAAAACCATGCCTTTGACCCCGGCCGGCCACGACCTAGCTTAGCGGCATCCCATCCCTGGGCGTCAGGCCCGTCCCAGCATCACGGAGATCAGTCTTGCAGAAACGTCGTCTCGGTCGCACCGACCTTTCCATCGCGCCCCTGGTTCTGGGCGGCAACGTCTTCGGCTGGACCGCCGACGAGAAGACCTCCTTCGACCTGCTCGACCGGTTCGCGGGGGCGGGCCTGAACGCCATCGATACGGCCGACGCCTATTCGCGCTGGGTGCCCGGCAACAAGGGCGGCGAATCGGAAACCATCATCGGCAACTGGATGAAGAGCCGCGGCAACCGGGACAAGGTCATCGTCATCACCAAGGTCGGCTCCGACATGGGGCAAGGCAAGCGGGACCTCTCCGCCGCCTATATCGAAAAGGCGGTCGACGCTTCGCTGAAGCGGCTGCAGGTCGATGTCATCGACCTCTACCTGTCGCACTGGCCCGACCCGGCCACGCCTTACGAGGAAACGCTCGGCGCCTATCAGCGCCTGCTCGAAAAGGGCAAGATCCGTTATCCCGGCTGCTCCAATCTCGATGCCGGCCAGTTGCGCGCGGCGCTCGACGTGGCCAGCCTGCGCAGCCTGCCGCGCTACGAGGTGCTGCAGCCTGAATACAATTTGTACGACCGCTCGTCGCTCGACGGACCGCTGCTCGACCTCTGCAAGGCCGAGGATATCGGCGTCATCACCTATTTCAGCCTGGCCAAGGGATTCTTGAGCGGCAAATACCGGAGCAAGGCCGATCTCGGGCAAAGCGCGCGCGGCGAGGGCGTGGCCGGCTATCTCAACGAGCGCGGCATGCGCATCCTTTCCGCGCTCGATGCCGTGGCGGAGCGCCATTCGGCCAAGCAGGCGGAAGTGGCGCTGGCCTGGATCATCGCGCGGCCGGGCATCACCGCGCCGATCGCCAGCGCCACCACGCCCGCCCAGATGGACAGCCTGATCCGCGCTGCATCGCTCAAGCTTTCGGCGGACGATATTGCGGCTTTGGACCGGGCCAGCTCGTAAGGCGTGTTGATCTTCGACTCGGCCTGACCCAAATCTCAACAAGCCTTAACGCAGTCGCTCGCACGATCGTCCAAGACGGCCATGACGATCCCTCCTAAATCCTGTCGCATCGTGGCAGGAGGAGGTTCGGCATGGCTGGTAGTATCTTGGGCGATGCGCAGCCCTGGCAGCAAGTGCTGGCGCTTGTCGTGGCCGCGACGGTCGTCATGGGCAGCCCCGGACCGGCGACGATCAGCGTGACCGCCGTCGGCGCGGCTTTCGGCCTGCGCCCTTCCCTGGGTTACACGTCTGGCGTCGTGCTCGGCACGATCGCGGTGCTTCTGGCGGTGGCGGCCGGAATTTTCGGCATGTTGACCTCGGTGCCAGGAGTGGCGCCGGTGCTGGCAATCCTGTCGGCCGCGTACATCCTCTATCTCGCCTTCAAAATAGCGACCGCGCCGCCTTTGGCCGAGCGCGGGAGCACGGCGACGAAGCCCGATTTTCTCGGCGGCTTCACGCTCGCCGTCGCCAACCCGAAGGCCTATGTGGCGATCGCCGCGGTTTTCGCCGGCACGGCGTCGCAGGCCGATCCGCTCGGCGTTTCCACCAGGCTGCTGGTGCTTGCCGCGATGATCGTCACCATCCACGTCGCGTGGCTGCTCGCAGGAACGGCTTTCGCGCGCTTCCTGCGCCATCCGCTGGCGTCGCGGATCATCAATCTGCTGTTTGCCGCAACGCTGGTGCTGATGACGCTGCTGGCGGCGCTGCGATAGGGCATTTCGCCGTTTCACGGAACCGGTGAAATGCCCCATCTCTTTGTTTTTACGCAATTCCGGACGGAAGACGCTTACACTTTTCCTGGAATTGCTCTGGCCGATCAGCTCTTGGCGGTTACGCCGAGCTCCGCCAACCGCTTGACTGCAGTCGGCGGCATGGGCGGCGGGTCCGGCGCCTGCGCGGCCTCGACCAAAAGCTGATCGCAGGCGGCTTCGGTCTCGCCGATCAGCCGCCGCATGAACTCCTCCTTGCCGAGCCCCGGCGGGATCGACGGCAGGAAGCGGGCCTTGATGGTGCCGGGATAGCGCAGGAACTTGCGGCGCGGCCAGTAGAGGCCGGCGACATGGGCGACCGGCACCACGGGCACGCCAAGTTGCGAGTAGATCTCGACGATGCCGTATTTGTAGGAGGGCTCGGCGCCCGGCGGGCGACGCGTGCCTTCAGGATAGATGATGAGCTGGCGCGGATTGCGGTTCATCTCCTGTCTGGTTGCGACGACGACCGCCTTCAGCGCTTTCGAACGGCTGCCGCGGTCGACCGGGATCATACGCATCTTTATGATGTACCAGCCGAAAAAGGGGATCCAGGTCAGCTCGCGCTTGAGGATGTAGAGCGCGTCGTCGAGATAGGGGAAGAAAGCGATCGCGTCCCAGAAGGACTGGTGCTTCGGCGCCAGGATGAAGGATCCTTCCGGCAGGTTCTCGACACCCGTAATCTCGCTCTTTGTCGCGGCGATCTTCTCATAGAGCCACATCGAGGTGCGCGACCAGAATTTCGGCACGAACCAGGCGCGGTGGCGCGGCGAGAGGAAATAGAAAGGCGTCCAGAAGATCATCTGGACGATCAGGCTGAGATAGAAGACGAGGTTGAACGCCAGCGAGCGGATGATGAGCATGCAAGGGGCCCGTGAGGAAGTGTGCGTTGGTTACACCAAGCGGCGGCAAAAAGGAAACGGCGCAGTGGTCGAATCTGCCCGCTCCGGTGTTGCCGCAATTCCGGACCGACGGTTACGGCGAAGTCGCCGAACCTAACCGCGATGCACTTTTCCTGGAATTGCCTAAAGTGACCGCGCCAGCCGCTCTGTGAGGCGCGGCGCGGCAAAATCGAGGAAAGCGCGCAGTTTCACCGGCAGCCGGCCCCGGCCGGCATGAACCAGGCTCACCGGCCACGGAGGGGGCTCGAACGGCTCCAACACGACCCGCAACGCGCCGGCGCGCGCCGCGGCATCCGCCTGGTAGGAGAGCACCCTCGTCAGGCCGAGCCCGGCAATCGCCGCATCGATCGCCGCCTCGGCGGTGTTGACCTGCAGGCGGGAGCGGACCGGGACCGTGGTTTCCGCCTTGCCCGCTCCGAAACTCCATGTCGCGGGCGCGGCAAGGCCCTCGAAGGTGACGCAGTTGTGGCCCGCAAGCTCCGGCGGTCGCGTCGGCGTGCCATGCATGGCGAGATAAGCGGGGCTTGCGCAGACGATGCGGCGGATCGAGCCGACGCGGATCGCGACCATGGCCGAATCCGGCAGCTCGCCGATGCGCAGGGCGAGATCGATATGCTCCTCGACCAGCTGGGTGATCCGGTCGGACAAGGTCAGGCGGACGTCGACCTGCGGGTAGAGGGCGAGGAAGTCGGTGATCACGGGCAGCACATGCAGGCGGCCGAAGACGACCGGCGCCGTGATGACCAGCTCGCCGGTGGGGCTCGAATATTCGCCGGCAGCGGTACGCTCGGCCTCGTTCACCTCGTCGAGAATGCGGCGGCAGGCGATGAGGTAGGACTGGCCGGCATCGGTCAGCGTCAGGCGCCGCGTCGAGCGGTTGAGCAGGCGCGTCTTCAAATGCTTCTCCAGGTCGGAGAGTTTTCTGCTGACGGTCGCCAGCGGCACGCCTACGCGCCGCGCGGCAGCGGAAAGGCTGCCGGCCTCCACGGTGGCGACGAACAGGGACATGGCGTCGAGGCGGTCCATCGATATTTCCATATATTGAAAGGATAGATTGCAGGTATGCCATCTATTGTTTCAATTTGGAAGGATCCATGTTCCTGAGGTCATCGACTCAACAGGAGTTCACATGCCTCGTATCCCCACCCCCGAGACCATCTCTGCCGCACCCGGCCCCTCGCAGCCGATGCTCAGGGCTGTCGAGAAACAACTCGGCGTCGCGCCCAATCTCTTCAGGTTGATCTCCAACAGCCCGGCGGCGTTGGAGGGTTATCTTGGAATGTCGGCGGCACTATCCAAAGGCCGACTGCCGGCGCCAACCCGAGAGCGCATCGCGCTGGCTGTCGCGGAAATCAACCAGTGCACCTATTGTCTTTCCGCCCACACCTATCTGGGCAAGAATCTGGCCGGTCTCGACGATGCGGAGATAGTTGCCAACCGGGAAGGTCGTTCCAACGACAGCATGGCCGCAGCGGCCGTCCACTTCGCGGCCAAGGTCGCGCGCGAGCGTGGCCATGTCGGCGAAGCTGACCTCGAGGCGGTGAGGCGCGCCGGCTATGACGACGCGCAGATCATCGAGATCGTGCAACATGTCGCTCTCAACGTCTGGACAAACTACATCAACAAGGTTGCCGATACCGAGGTCGACTTCCCGGTCGTGCAAGCCCGTCAGGCCGCTTGATTCGACTTGGCCTGACGCAGTTCGTTTTCTGGCCTCAGACTTGGAGGACATTGATATGGATGCCTTCACCAGCGATGTCGCCTTCACCCCCACGGTCAAGGCGATCCAGTCACGCAAGGGGTCGCGCGTTTCCTATGCGCGCGTCGAGCAGCGCGGCGGCTGGCGCGCCGCGATCACACCAGATCTCGCCGCCTTCATCGAGGCGCAGACCAGCGTGTTCCTGGCGACGGCCAATGCCGAGGGCCAGCCCTACATCCAGCATCGCGGCGGGCCGGCCGGCTTTCTCAAGGTACTCGACGAGCACACGATCGGCTTCGCCGATTTTTCTGGAAACCGGCAGTTCATCACCCAGGGCAACCTGCAGGATAACGACCAGGCGTTCCTGTTCCTCATCGATTACATGCTGCGGCAGCGGATCAAGGTCTGGGGCAGGGCACGGGTCGTCGAAAATGATCCGGAGCTGATAGCGCAGCTGATGCCGGCGGATTACAAGGCGCGGCCGGAGCAGGCGATCCTGTTCACGGTCGCGGCCTGGGATGCCAATTGCCCGCAGCACATACCGCAGCGTTTCGAGGCGGCGGATGTCGCGGCGGCGTTGGCCGAACGCGACCGCCGCATCGCCGGCCTGGAGCAGGAGATTGCCCGCTTGCGCGAGAGTGCGGCATCCAAGCTTTAGTTCTTCACCACAGTCGATGCTTCCGCCAGCGTGACGCGCTCGGGCGTTGCGCGAAGCGGCAGGAAGCCGCGCGCCAGCGAAAGCACATATTTGCTGTATTCGGTAAGCAGCACGCGCAGCGCTTCCGGCTTGGTCAGCCAGCCGCCATTGCCGAGATTGGTGTTGACCACCGGATAGGGCTCGAGGCGCGCGCCATGCAGCAGCCGACCCATCTCGAGCAGGCTGCGCGGCATGTGGTAATTGTTGGTGACGATGATGATGCTGCCATAGGCGTGGTTCTCCACCCATTTGGCGCTTTCCTCGGCGTTGCCGATGGTGTCTAGCGCGGCACGATCGATATCGACACAGCAGGAGAAGAGCCGCTTGTCTCCTCCCATCGCCGCCTGCAGCTGACGTTTGGTGGCCGACGGATGGACGCCGCTGACCAGCAGGCGTTCACCCTTGCCGGAAGCCAGCAGGTCCATGGCGGCGTCGAGCCGCGACTGCCCGCCGGTGAGCACGATGATTGCGTCGGCCCTGGCCGGATTGAGCGGAGTCGTCATATGGCTGACCTTGTCGGCAAACCAGCCGAAGCCGCCGGCAAAAAGCACCAGCGCGGCGAGAGCGACGAAACCGCAGATGCGCAGGACGAGCCGCAGACGACCAAACCCGGCGGGGGCAGCAGCGCGGGCACGCACCGCCGGCATCCGTCCAGCCGTCTCGATCGAATCCCGCGCTTCCATCATCCCCAGGTTAATCCTGAAAGCTTCTAATGGTTAACTCCGAAATGCGGCCTTTGATAGGTAGGGCGGCGCACTTTGCGTTACGGCACCTGCCCAACCCGTGATCGTTGCCTTGTTTGTATTCAATGCCTTGCGCGGGCTTTCGGTTGGAGTTCATCGGTCAGCCCGCATCCGGCTGGCGAACGTCGATGTCGCTGAGATAGGCGACAACGGTCGCGTGCGAGGTGGCCGCGGTCAGCGCGCCGATCACCAGCACCATCAGGCCGACGCCGAAATAGCCGGCGGAGCCGATGGCGAAATTGCCGAACAAGGCGGTCGCCTGGTCGGCCTGGGGCGTGGCCATGTTGCGCGACGACCACCAGGAAAAGACGATGAAGACGACGATCGCGAGCGCACCGCCGGCGGCAGCGCCCTTCATGCCGGTGACCAGGAAATGCCAGCGAAATTCGCGCGCGATGAAGCGCGCCTCGGCGCCGACGAAATGCAGCACCTCGATGATATGGCCGTTGCCGGCCATGGCGCCGCGCGTGGCGAACACCACCGTCAGTACCGTTGCCGAGAGCATAAGCGCCAGAACGGCGATGCCGATCGTCACCGTGGTGTGCGCCATGGCGACGAGGCGGTCGACCCAGGTGCGGTGATCGTCGAGTGCCGCGGTCGGGATCTTGGGCGTGATGGCCGCGCGCATGGCGGCAAAGTCAGGCGGGCTGGCCTCGTCGATGGTGACGATGATGAGGCGCGGCACCGGCAACTCGTCGATGTTGAGGCCGCTGCCCAGCCACGGCTCGAGAAGACGCGCCGTCGCGTCGCGGTCGATGATCTTGGTGCCCTTCACGCCGGGGAACTCGCTGGCGATCTGCGAGGCCTGCGCCAGCGCCGCCTCCATGTCGAGCCCGTCGGCCGGCTTGATCTGGATCGTCGCCTCGCGCGAGATCTGGTTCTCCCAGACCGAGGCGGTGTCGCGCACCAGCGTCACCGCGCCGAAGGTGAGGCAGGACAGGAAGGTCATGATGGCGATGACCAGCACCAGCGCCCGCCCGGCGATGTTCTGCGCCGGCACGATCGGCGCCGTCTTGCGCTGGACGCGCCGGACCGTCACCGGCGCCTCGGCTTCATCCTCGAGGTGATCGGCCGGAAAGTCAGTCATAGACGTCCAACCTTCCACCGGCCAGAATCATGCGGCGCGCATCGACCTGCTCCATCAGGCCAAGGTCGTGGGTGGCGATGACCACGGCGGTGCCCAGCCGGTTCAATTCGATGAAGAGTCTCAGCAGCCGGCGCGCCAGCGGCGGATCGACATTGCCGGTCGGCTCGTCGGCCAGAAGGATCTCCGGCTGCTCGATCAAGGCGCGCGCGATCGCGGCGCGCTGCTTCTCGCCGCCCGACAGCACCGGCGGCAGCACATGCATGCGGTCGCCGAGGCCGACCCATTTCAGAAGCTCGGTGACGTCGGTGCGATAGCCAGCCTCCTCGCGCCCGCGCACGCGCAGTGGCAGCGCGACATTCTCGTAGGTCGTCATGTGGTCGAGCAGGCGGAAATCCTGGAACACCACGCCGATGCGGCGGCGCAGCAGCGGCAATTCGCTGCGCGAAATGCGCGAGCGGTCCTTGCCGAAGATGGTGATCAGGCCGCGCGTCGGCTTCAGCGACATGAACAAAAGGCGCAGCAACGTCGTCTTGCCGGCGCCCGAGGGGCCGCTCAGGAACTGAAAGGAGCGCTCCGGAATGTGCAGGGAGATGTCGCGGAGGATTTCCGGACCCATGCCATAGCGGAGGCCGACATTTTCGAAGCGGATCACGTTCGGCGACCTGAAACTCTCGGCGGCGACGCGCCACAATCTAACTCTAGCAGACCATCGGCCGGCATGGTTAACGGTCGGTTAATTTCGGCTCGATTTTGACGTCTCAAAGCGGTTCCGGTGGGGAAGCGTTAACCAATTGCGTTTACGCAAAAGAAACGAAGACTGCACTGGTGCCGTAATGGCTGAGAATAGAACCGCGCGCCCCGTTTCCGGCGAAATCATGACCGGCCCGGCAACAAATGCCGCCCCGGAGCGCGTCGCGTTCGATGCAACCGACATCGTCGATGCCGAGTATGTGGTGCTGCCGCGTTTTGCCGCGCATCCGGAGCCGCCTTCACCGCCGCAGCCGCAGATTCCGCCGACGCCGTCCATCGAAGGCATGGGCATGCTGCGCAAGCCGGATGCCGCGCCGTCGCGGTCCTCACGCGGCGGCCCGATGTTCTGGGTCACAGGCGTCGGCATAGCACTCGCCTCTTTCTGGGTGTCGGGCGGTCATGCGCTGGTCCGGCATAGTCCGTTCTGGGTGACCGCTGCGCCGGCGAGCGCGCTCACCATTTCCGGCGTGACGTCGCGCATCGATGCGTCGGGCCTGAAACCGGTGTTGTTCGTGGATGGCGAGGCAGCCAATGACGGTGTGACATCGCAAGCATTGCCGCCGCTCGAAATCCGCGTCACCGACAACGACAGCAATATCATCCGCTACAGGCTGGGGACATCCAATCGCTCACTGGCACCCGGCGAAAGATTCGGCTTTTCCAGCCGCCTCGATGTGCCTAAAGACGGGGTCAGGACTGTCGCGGTCATCTTCGCCGGCTAGACGGGTCGATATTCAGGTGAGGCCGGCCTGCAAGTAGCGGCTTCCTGGGCTTCCGGTGCTCACGTACTGAAACGTACGCTCCGCTCCGGTTCTCGGAAGCCGCTATTTTCGGCTCGGCCTAACCTGAATCTCAACCGTCTATCGACACCGCTGCGGATTTTTTGAAGGACGAAAGAATGCCAGTTGTACGCGGCAAGGACATCGAGGTTCTGTTTTCGGCGTCGGCGATCGCACGCCGCAATCTCGAACTCGCCAAGGAAATCGCCGGGCGCGACTACCACGACCTTTTGGTGATCTCGATCCTCAAGGGCTCGTTCGTCTTCGCCGCCGATCTCATCCGCGCCATGCACGATGTCGGACTGTCGCCGGAGGTCGAATTCATCTTCATCTCCAGCTATGGCGCCGGCACCACGAGCGGCGAGGTGAGGGTGCTGCGCGACATCGACAACGAGGTCGCCGGCCGCGACGTGCTGTTGATCGACGACATACTGGAATCCGGCAAGACGCTTTCCTACACCCGCGACCTGATGCTTTCGCGCGGCGCCAAGAGCTGCGCCATCGCGGTGCTGCTCGACAAGCGGATGCGCCGCCAGACCGCGCTCAACGCCGATTATGTCGGCTTCGACTGCCCGGACTATTTCGTCGTCGGCTACGGCATGGATGTCGCCCACGCGTTCCGCGAACTGCCGTTTGTCGGGGTGGTGAAGGGCGACGCCTGAGGGGGCGACGAAGTCATCCCGAAAAGCCGCCGATCGTTAGAATTTTCAGAAAACGTCAACGTTTCGGCGGCATCAATCTCGGCATGGCAAAGCTTCTGATCGTCGAGGACGATGAGTCCGTCCGCACCCTCGCAGCCCGCGCGCTGGAGCGCGACGGCCATAATATCACTGTCGCCACCGACGGCGCGCAGGGGCTGGACACGATCCGGCAGGCCCGTGGCAGCTACGATCTGGTGGTGTCCGATATCCGCATGCCGGAGATGGACGGGATCGAGATGGCGACTGCCGCCGCAAGAGAGTTCCCGACGATGAAGATCATGCTGATGACCGGCTATGCCGACCAGCGCGAACGCGCCGAGGAACTCAACGGCATCATCCTCGATGTCGTGCAAAAGCCGTTCACGCTTGCCGAGATCCGCGCCCGTGTCGGCAAGGCGTTAAGCTGCTTCGCTTGACACCGCGCCGGCCGCCGGCGCGGCACTTCGCCGGCGCTCGCCGTTGAGCGCCAGCAGGCCGGCTCCGATGATCAGCGCCGCGCCCAGCACCGTCGTCTCGCGCGGCACTTCGGCGAAGAACAGGAAGCCCCACAGCGGCGACCACAGGATGCCGGTGTATTCGAACGTGGCGACGCGGTTGGCCGGCGCCATGCGGTAGGCCTGCGACAAAAGGATCATGCCGGCGGAGGCGACGAAACCGCAGGCGGCCATTTTGAGGAAATCCGGCATCGTCGGCCACACCCATGGCCGCACCAGGAAATCGACGCTC
Organism: Mesorhizobium atlanticum; assembly: GCF_003289965.1. Lineage (GTDB taxonomy): Bacteria > Pseudomonadota > Alphaproteobacteria > Rhizobiales > Rhizobiaceae > Mesorhizobium > Mesorhizobium atlanticum. The sequence goes on along the minus strand of NZ_QMBQ01000007.1, from coordinate 43,232 downwards.
GGATGCGCCGCATGGGTGATGCCGGCGAGGTGGAACACTGCCGCGACGGCAACGGCGCCGCTGAGATAGGCGCCGTTCTGGTAGAAGGCCATCACCGTCGATGATTCGGTGTCGCCGATACGACGCGCCATCAACTGTGAAAAACCGTAGAGGAAGGCCGAGCCGAGCGACAGCAGCGCCGCCCAGTCGAACACGCCGGCTCCGGGACGCACCATCACCAGCACGCCGACCAGGCCGATCAGCACCGTCGCCAGCGTTTTCCACGAGACGCGCTCGCCGAGATAGGGGCCGGCCATCGCCATGATGAACAACGGCGCCATGAAATAGAGCGCCACCGCGTCGGCCAGCGGCAAGGCGGCGATCGCGAGATAATAGACCGTGTAGGATGAGAACTGGATGAAGGCGCGCAGTGTCAGCATGCCGAAGCGCTTCGACAGCACCGCTCTCAGGCCGACATCGGCCCGGACGACGACGATCAGGATCGGCAGCGCGACCATGGCACGGATCGCCATCACCTCGGTCACCGGATAGCCGCCCGACACCGCCTTCACCAGCGGATCCTGCAGCGAAAAGACCAGCACGCCGAGGCAGAGGCTCAGAATGCCAAGCACCATCCGGTTCTGCATCAGTCTCGGCCCCCCGCAAGCCGTAATGTATCAGCAAAAAGAACCCGCTACCGTTTTCAGGCAGCGGGTACGAGTGAGGACTCTTCGATTGGTCCGCGACCGATTTCGCAGTCGCATATCCAATGGGTATCGCGACTATCCTGCGGCGTTTGACATGTTGCAAACGAATTGGAATGATGCCAGCAATCAAATTCTCTTATGGCGATTCCGATGAGACCAGTCCTCGACAGCGACCTCCTGCGCACCTTCGTGGCGGTGGCCGAAACCGGCAATTTCACGCGCGCGGCGGAAAAGGCAGGACGCACGCAATCTGCCGTGTCGATGCAGATGAAGAAGCTGGAGGACATGGTCGGCGACAATCTGTTCGAGCGCGGCTCGCGCGGCGTGGCGCTGACGCGCCGCGGCGGCGAATTGATCGCCAACGCGCGCCGGATCGTCTCGCTGCTCGACGAGACGGCGGCCTCGCTGGTGGCGCCGCCGCTCGGCGGGCTGGTGCGCATCGGCATCCCGGCCGAATACGGCCGGTCGATCCTGTCGCGGGCGCTCGGCGAATTCGCGAAGCGCCATCCGCGCGTCGAGGTCACGGTGCGCTACGCGCATTCGGACTCGCAGGTCAGGGCGCTCGCGGCCGGCGAGCTCGACCTCGCGGTGGTATTCGAATGGGAGGGCTCTTCCGGCGGCGAGGTGCTGATGCACGACCCGACGGTTTGGGTGACCTCGACGCTGCACCACATGCATGAGGAACGGCCGGTGCCGATCGCGCTTTACAGCCGCAACGGCTGGTGCCGCGACTTCGCCATCAAGTCGCTGCAGCAGCGCGGCCTCGACTACCGCGTCGCCTACACCAGCGACACCAATGGCGGCCTGACGCTCGCGGTGACTTCAGGTCTGGCGATCGCGCCGATCTCGCGCAGCAACATCCCGCCTGATTGCCGGGAACTGACCGCGGCCGACGGCTTCGGCGACATCGATTCCTCCAACGTCGTCCTGCATCGCAATCCGCTGGCGACCGGCGAAGCGATCGACGGCATGGAAAGCGCCATTCGCGAGGCGTTCATGCTGACCAGACAGATGGGTGCGACGGTCGGTATGGCGGGACGCTAAAGGCGGCCATTTAAGGCTATTTCAGCTCCAGGAGCCGTTCGAGATAGCTGCGCTCGATGTCGGGGCTCAGCGCGTTGCCGAGCCGCTTGCGGATCGCGTCGAGGATCTGGCGCGCGCGCTGGACGTCGATCTCGTCGGGAACCTTGACCGAGGTGCCGTCATCCGGGCCATTGGTGGCGCGCGGCCGTCCGAGCGGATCGCGGTCGGCGCCCTGCTGGCGCCCACCCTGCTCGCTGCCGCCCTGGTCGCCCTGCATGGCCTGCATCTGCTTCATCATGTCCTTGGCGCCACGGCGCAGCGCCTCCAGCGCGCGGCCCTGATGGCCGACGGCCTGGTCGCCGTCGCCCTGGCCGAGCGACCGTTCGGCATCGCCCATCGATTTGCCGGCCTCGCCAAAACCCTCATTCGGCTCCATGCCAAGGCCCTCGAGGCCCTTCTTCAACTGCTCGAGCTCGCTTTGCAGCTGGCCCTGGCCTTCCTGCAGCTGCTTCAGCGCATCGGCCAGGTCCTTGGGCGACATTTTCGGCCGTCCCAGCGGATCGCGGTCCTGGCCGGGACCAGGCCGCTGTTCGTCCTGGCCTTGCTGCGGCTCGCCATCCTCGCCCATCCGTTGATCGCCGTCCTGGCCACGCTGCCCGCGCTGCATCTGGTCCAGCCGGAAGGTGTCGTTCATCATCTCCTGTTGGCGGCGCATGATGTCGCCGAGCTTATCCATCTGCTGGCGCATCTCGCTGTCCTGCTCGCCGCCCGGCTGCTGACGGCCGGCCTGCAGGTTGTTCATCATGTCCTGCAGTTCGGACAGAAGCTGCTGGGCCTTGTCGCGATCGCCCGATTTGGCCAGGTTCTCGATCTCGTCCATCATGCGGTCGATGTCGCTCTGGCGCAGCTCGCGGCCGTTCTGCTGCATTTGCGGCGCCTTCGGGTTCTGCTGCGCGCGCTGGGCGAATTCCTGCAGGAACTGGTTCATCGCCTCGCGCAGTTCCTTCATCGCCTTTTCGATCTCCTGATCGCTGGCGCCGTTCTTGATGGCGTCCTGCAAGGCCTGCTGCGCCTGGCGCAGCCGCCGCTCGGCGGCAGACAGATTGCCCTCCTCGATGCCGAGCGCGATCTCCCAGAGATATGACACGACGTTGCGCAGCTGGTCGTCACTCTCGGAGAGTTTCAGCCGGCTCCTTGCGCTCATGATGGCCAGATAATTCGACATGTTGTCGAACGTGTCCTCGGGCCGTAGCGTGATCGCGTCCATCAGGTCCAGAACGCGCGGCTTGGCGTTGGTGTCGAGCGCCAGCAGCCGGCGCTGCTCGATCACCGCACGGGCCAGCGGGTTGGCGAAAGGCCGCTCAGGCATCACAAGCGTCTTGGTTTCGCTGGTCGCGGTGTGGCCGGCATCGTCGGTGACGCTCAGCGTCAGCTTGATGCCGCTGCCGGCCCAGACATGCTCGGTCAGGTCCTTGGTCGTCTTGGCGGCGTTCGTCTTGCCGCCGCGGCGAGGCAGGGTCAGCGGCAGGTCCGGTGGGCCGTAGAGGGGATGCGCATGGGCGGCCGGCGGGTCCGACAGCTCGAAAACGGCCTTGGCGGAGGCGGCGCCGTAATCGTCATCGATCTCGTAGTTCAGCTCGATGGCGCCGTTGACGGCGCGCTTCGGCTCGCCGACGAAGCGGATCGCCGGCGGCTTGTCGGGAATAACGGCAAAGGCCCAGTGGCCGAGATCGCCCTCGGCGGATCTAAGCGTCAGCGTGCCGTTCGAATCCAGTTTGCCGGAGAACTGGCGCACTTTGGGCGCGGCCTGGCTTGCGGGCGCGGGGGTTTTGGGCGCCGCGGGCTCGATGGCGCGCGCATTGCCGCCTTGATCGGCATAGCTCAGCGTTTCCTCGCCCGAGCCGCCGGTGACGCGCAACGAGACGTCGCTGCCCTGCGGAACGGAGAAGGTCTGGACCGCCTGATTGGCGTCGGCGGTGAGGAACAGCGGCGCCTTGCCGGTATAGGCGGGCGGCGTAACCCAGGCGTCGATGCGCGGCGGCACGCTGTCGCGCGTGGCTCGGGCGACGAAAGCGTCGCTGACCCTGCCGCCGAAGGGACCGAAGGAGAAGGCAAGCGCCGTGACGAACAGCAGCCCCGCCACAGCGCGCAGGCCCCAGCGGTCGTGGTCCGGCACGCCGGTGCGCGGCCGGTCGGCGCCGAGGCTCGAAAGCCGCTCGGCCATGCGCTTCTGGTGCTCGCGCCACAGCGCCTGCGAGAAGATGCTGTCGGCGCCGCTCGGCCGGTCGGTCTGCACCTGCACCGGGCTGTGCAGCAATTGGTTCGCCGCCTCGATGCGCCGGTCGATCTCGGCGGCTGAAGGCATGCGGAAGAAGCGAAGCGGATAGAGCGCCGCGATGCCCGCCAGCGCGAACAGGATCAGGAAGCCGATGCGCGCCGCATCCGGCAGACGCGGGAACAGGCCGAACCATGAGAAGCTGAGGAACAGGCTGGCGACGACCAGCAGCGGCAGCACGAGCGGCCAGCCGCGCTCGAAGACCATCGAGGCCCGCGTTGCCAAACGGCTGAGCGCCAGGCGCCCGGCCAGGCTGCGCTCGCCGCTGGAAGTGGGTCGTTCCGTCATCGGCCCTTCCTGCCCGGGCAGGATAGCCCGGACGTCATCACCAGAAGGATACCAGCAAACACGGCAAAGGCGAGGCGGGTTCCAAAAACGTGAAGCAGTTTGCCCGGGTTATGTTCAGAAATTGGCGGGATTCGTGTTGGAACCGCAGACCAGGACCGCCACGCGCTCGCCCTCAGCGGGCTCATAACGTCCGGAAAGCACTGCGGCGAAGGCCGCGGCGCCGCCCGGTTCGGCGATGATTCGCACACGGTCCCATAGCGCTTTCTGCGCGGCGACGATGTCATCGTCGCTGACCAGGATCGAGCGCTCGACGAAAGCCTCGGCGATCGGGAACATCATTTCGCCGACCCGCTTCGGCGCCAGCGAATCGGCGGCGATGCCTTCGGCCGGGGCGTCGACCGGCTCTCCCGCCTCCAAAGCGCGATAAAGCGTTGGCGCGCCCTCGGGCTCGATGGCGACGATGCGGATGCGCCCAGCGAACCAGGCGGCGATGCCCCCGATCAGGCCGCCGCCACCGACGGCAACCAGCAGCGTGTCGATTTCGGGCAGATCGGCCTCGATCTCCAGGCCGAGCGTGCCCTGGCCGAGCAGCGTTTCCTCCTGGTTGAAGGCGTGGATCTGCAGGGCGCCGGTCCGGGCCGCGAAGTCCTCGCTGGCGGCCAGCGCCTCGGCATAGCGGGCGCCGCCGACGACCAGATCCGCGCCGTAGCCGCGAATGCGCGCGAGCTTGGCTGGGGGGCTGACCTCGGGCACGAAGATGGTGGCCTTGTGCCCGAGCTTCATGGCGGCGTAGGCGACGGCCGCACCGTGGTTGCCGCCCGACGCCGCGACCACACCGGCTTTTGGCACCGGCCGCGTAAGCAGGTTGGTGAAGGCGCCGCGCGCCTTGAAGGAACCGGAATGCTGCAGGCATTCGAGTTTCAGGTCGACCGGAAAGGCGGGACGGCCGAAATCCGCCATGTCGACGCGCATGACCGGCGTGTGGCGCACATAGGGGCGGATGCGCGGCTCCACGGCGCTGATGCGCTCGCGCGTGATCGTTCTGGTGCTCGACATGGCCTGCTCCTCGGGATTGACTTCAATTAGTAACTTAGCAAAATGGCCAAATGCAAGAGGTCGACATCTTCAAGGCATTTGCCAACGAGCGCCGGCTGCAGATCCTCGATTGGCTCAAGGATCCGCGCGCGCATTTCCCGCGCCAGGCCGATGGCGACCTGGTCGAGGACGGCGTCTGCGCGCTGCTGATCGCCGAAAAGCTCGGCATCACCCAGGCGACGCTCAGCGAGCATATGCGTGTGCTCACCCAAGCCGGCCTGCTCAGCACAAAGCGGGTGAAGCAATGGATCTTTTATCGGCGCGACGAAGGGCGGATCGCCGAGGCCAAGGCGCTCATCCAGCAAAAAATCTAACGCTTCGAGCGCGCTACTTCAGCCAGTCGGGGACCGAATCCAGTCCGATCAGGTCTTCATAGGTCTGGCGCGGCCGCACGACATGGAAGCGGTCGCCGTCAACCAGCACTTCCGGCACCAGGAGCCTGGTGTTGTAGGTGCCCGCCTGCACCGCGCCATAGGCGCCGGCGGTGGAAACGGCGATCAGGTCGCCGGCCTTCAGCCTCGGCAGGTCGCGGTCGAGGCCGATGAAGTCCCCGGTCTCGCAGACCGGGCCGACGACGTCGACCTTGATGCGCGGCGTCGAGGCGGGCGGCTGCACCACCGGCCTGATGTCGTGGAAGGCGTCATAGAGCGTCGGCCGGATCAGATCGTTCATGGCGGCGTCGACGACGAGGAAGTTCTTGGCGTCGCCTTCCTTCACATAGATGACCTCGGACACCAGGATGCCGGCATTGCCGACGATCAGGCGGCCAGGCTCGAACATCACCTTGAGGCCGAGCCTGGTGACATGTTTCCTGACGATCTCGGCATAGGCGTCGGGCAGCGGCGGCGGGCTGTTGTCGACGCGGTAGGGAATGCCGAGGCCGCCGCCAAGATCGACATGCTCGATCGAATGGCCATCGGCGCGCAGCACGCCGACCAGTTCGACAAGCAGCGCGAAGGCGTCGTCGAAGGGCTGCAATTCGGTTATCTGGCTGCCGATATGGGTGTCGATGCCGGTCACCTTGATGCCGGGCAATTCGGCCGCGCGGGCGTAGACCTGTCGCGCGCGCTGCCACGGGATGCCGAACTTGTTCTCGGCCTTGCCGGTCGAGATCTTCTTATGCGTCCTGGCATCGACATCCGGATTGATGCGCAGCGAGATCGGCGCCACCTTGCCGAGCGCCACGGCGCGGGCCGACAGCAGTTCGAGTTCAGGCTCGGATTCGACGTTGAAGCAAAGAATGCCGGCGGAGAGCGCGAAGTCCATCTCGCGCGCGGTCTTGCCGACGCCGGAAAACAGGATCTTGCCGGCCGGGATGCCGGCGGCCAAGGCGCGGCGCAATTCGCCTTCCGAGACGACGTCGGCGCCCGCGCCTTGTCTTGCCAGCGTCCTCAGCACGGCCTGGTTGGAGTTCGCCTTCATGGCGTAGCAGACCAGTGCATCGAGGCCGGCGAAGGCTTCTCTGAAGACGCGGAAATGCCGGGTCAGCGTCGCCGTCGAATAGCAGTAGAAGGGCGTGCCGACCTCGGCTGCTATATCGGGGATCGCGACGTCCTCGGCATGGAGCACGCCGTCGCGGTAGTCGAAATGGTTCACGAGGTTGGTCCCGGAAAGTTGGAGCGTGGTGAGATCGAGCGATCCCGTTGGCTCTAGAGCAGGGGATCGAGGATGAACTTCCTGTCCTTGACCGGTTTCTCCGGCTCGGGCGGGACCGGCTGCTTGGCGCGTTCGGCATCCTTGCGCGCCTGCTCCGCCGCCTCATAGGGCGTGTCGAGCCCGGTCTTCCTGCCGCAGGCGGTGACGGTGACAACCGCCGCCAGCAGTGCCAGCGTCACCAAAATCCTGCTACGGGTCATCGATCCATCCGTTCGAAACTGTTTCCTGTGCCGCCGCTTTTAGCCGAGTTTTCGGCGCTTTGCATCCGGGCAATTGTTTTGATGCATGTCGTGGTCCCAGAACCGCTACACACGTCTGGGCGACATGCATTAAGCCTTGGAAAGCCGCTTTTTCCAGTAGCGGATCTGCTTCCGCACTTCCGACGGCGCCGTGCCGCCGAAGCTCGTGCGGCTCTTCACCGAATTCTGCACGGCAAGCACCGAGAAGATATCGTCGGTGATGCCGGGATGAATGGAGCGCAGGTCCTCCAGCGAGAGCTTCTCCAGGCCTACCTTCTTTTCCTCGGCGAGCGCCACGGCGCGGCCGGTGACATGATGCGCCTCGCGGAAAGGCAGGCCGAGATTGCGCACCAGCCAGTCGGCAAGGTCGGTCGCGGTGGCGTGACCGGCGCCGGCGGCCTTCTTCATGGCGGCGGCGTTGACGGTCATGTCGCGCACCATGCCGGTGGTCGCCGCCAGCATCAGGTCGAGCGTCTCGGCGGCGTCGAAGACCGCTTCCTTGTCTTCTTGCATGTCCTTGCCGTAGGTCAGCGGCATGCCCTTCATAACGGTCAGCAGGCCGACGAGATGGCCGTTGACGCGGCCGGTCTTGCCGCGCACCAGCTCGGCGGCGTCGGGGTTCTTCTTCTGCGGCATGATCGAGGAGCCGGTGGAGAAGGAATCCGACAGGCGGATGAAGCCGAATTGCGGCGTCGACCAGATGATGATCTCCTCGGCGAGCCTGGACAAATGCGTCGCGCAGATCGCGGCGAGGCTGAGGAATTCGAGCGCGAAGTCGCGATCCGAGACGCTGTCGAGGGAATTGCGAGTCGGCTCGCGGAAGCCGAGCGCTTTGGCCGTCATGTGGCGGTCGATGGAAAAGCTGGTGCCGGCCAGCGCCGCCGCGCCCAGTGGGCTTTCATCCATGCGCTCGATGGCGTCGCGGACGCGCGACAGGTCGCGGCCGAACATCTCGACATAGGCCATGCAATGGTGTCCGAAGGTCACCGGCTGCGCGGCCTGCATATGGGTGAAGCCGGGCATGACGGTCGCCGCATGCTCCTCGGCGCGTTCGAGGAACGCGGCGATCAAGTCCTTCAATGCCCCGGCGACGCGCTGGCATTCCTGCTTGACCCAGAGCCTCAGATCGACCGCCACCTGATCGTTGCGCGAGCGTGCGGTGTGCAGGCGTCCGGCCGCAGGGCCGATCAGGTCGGCAAGGCGGGCCTCGACATTCATGTGGATGTCTTCGAGCCTGGTCGAGAATTCGAACGTGCCGGCCTCGATCTCTTTCAGGATCGTGTTCAGCCCGTGAGCGATTTTTTCTTGATCGGCCGCCGAAATAATGCCCGTTTCAGCCAACATCTCGCTATGGGCGATCGATCCGCTTATGTCCTGCGCATACAGCTTGCGGTCGAAGCCGATCGACGCGTTGATCGCTTCCATGATCGCGGCCGGACCCGAGGCAAAACGTCCGCCCCACATCTGGTTGCTGGCCTTCTTGTCGCTCATCGCTATAACCCGTGCTCCGGAGCAGTTTTGAAAATGGCAGACGGCAGTAGATTCTTCCCGGCCCCGCGCCTCATCCTGGCCGCCCTGGTGGCGGGCGTGCTGGCCGGCGCGGTCGCGGTATATGTCAGCGAGAGCGGTTCTGGCAACAACGCTCCGGAGAAGGTCGCCGAGACCGCCGGCAAGGACGACGCCGCCTGCGCGACCAAGGCCGCGCGCGCCAAGCAGGTCGCCGCGAAAGCCGTCGGCCAGGTCGCGGCGCTGCAGCCGGCCGATCCGCCGCAATCGCTGAAAGCTCTTGCCTTCAACGGGCCCGACGGCAAGCCGATGACGATCGCCGACCATGCCGGCAAGACAGTGCTGCTCAATCTGTGGGCGACGTGGTGCGCGCCGTGCCGGGCCGAGATGCCGGCGCTCGACGCGCTGCAGAAGGAGAAGGGCAGCAATGCCTTCGAGGTCGTCGCGGTCAATGTCGACACGGGCGACGATGCGAAGCCGAAGAAGTTCCTCAAGGAGATCGGCGTCGAGACGCTCGGCTTCTATCGTGATCCGACGATTGCGCTGTTCAACGAAGCCAAGACGCGCGGCCTGGCGCTCGGGCTTCCGGTCACAATGCTGATCGATGGCGAAGGCTGCCTGATCGCGCATATGAACGGTCCGGCCGAATGGTCGAGCCCGGACGCCAAGCGGCTGGTGGAAGCGGCGCTAACGCCGTGATCGTGTAGTCTCTTTGTATTGACGCAATTCCAGACGGAAAACCGCTACGCACTTTTGCTGGAGTTGCTTAGACCGAACGCGCGGCGGCGGCCGGTTGCAGCATCAGGATGCTGCCGCCGCGGACATTTTCGACCTTGGCGGTTGCCCCGTCGTCTTCCTTGACGCCGTCACCGGCACTGGAAACACCGGTGAGCTCGCCGAACGCCTCGATCGGGCCAGGCCTGCCCAGAAAATATCCCTGGCCGATGTCGCAATCCTCGGCATCGAGGAAGCGCAGCTCGTCGAGCGTCTCGACGCCTTCGGCCAGAACCGGCAGGCCGAGGCCGCGCCCCAGGCCGAGCACGGCGCGCACGATGGTCGCGACCTGATCGTTCCTGTCGACCTGCTTGATGAAGGACCCGTCGATCTTGATCTTGTCGAAGGGGAAGGCGCGCAGGTTGGACAGCGAGGAATAGCCGGTGCCGAAATCGTCCATCGCCACGCGCACGCCGAGCGCCTTAATCTGGCGCAGGGTGGCCAGCGCGCGCGGCATGTCCTTCACCAGCGCCGTCTCGGTGATCTCGAGCTCGAGCCTGCCCGCCGCCAGGCCGGTGCGCAGCAACACCTCATGGACCTTGCGGCTGAAATCGGGATTGTGGAGCTGCACCGCAGAGACGTTGACGGCGACCATCAGCGGGTTCTTCCAAGTTGCGGCTTCCTTGCAGGCGGTCGCCAGCACCCACTCGCCGATCTGGGCGATCGAACCGCTATCCTCGGCCACCGGGATAAACACCGAAGGCGGGACCTCGCCGCGTTCGGGATGCTGCCAGCGAAGCAAGGCTTCGAAGCCGATCATCCTGCCGCTGCTGATTTCCTTCTGCGGCTGGTAGACGAGCCGGAATTCGCCGCGCGCCACGGCCTGGCGCAGGTCCTGCTCCAGGATGCGCCGGTCGCGCGCCTGCGCTCCCATCGAGGCCTCGAAATAGCGGAAGGTATCCTTGCCTTCGGCCTTGGCGCGATAGAGCGCGGTGTCGGCATGGCTGACCAGAGCCGCCTGTTCGTCGGCGTCGAGCGGGTAGAGCGCGATGCCGATGCTGGCCGATACCATGCCCCCGGGCGACAGCCGGTTTTCCTGGCGCAGCGCCGAAAGCACCGCTTCGGCAATACGGCCGGCCGCCTGCGGATCGGGAAGGTTGGGGGCGATGATGGCGAATTCGTCGCCGCCGAGCCTGGCCAGCATCTGGCCGTGGCGCAGCACGCTGGAGGCACAGTGCGCCACCTTCTGCAACACGGCGTCGCCGGCGGCGTGGCCGAAGAGGTCGTTCACTTCCTTGAACCTGTCGAGGTCGAGCAGCATGAGCGCCAACTGGCCACCCTTGCCGTTGCCCTTCCCGCCTTCCGCGGAGACGGCGATCTCGGCTTCCAGGCGGCTGGTGAAGCTGCGCCGGTTGGCAAGCCCGGTGAGCGGGTCGTAATGCGCAAGCCGCATGATCTCCTGCTCGGCCTTCCTGCGTTCGCGGATATCGCGGACAGCAACGACCAGATGCGGCTTGCCGCAATAGTCGATGTTCCTGGCGATCAGCTCCACCGGGATCGGGTTGTCGCCGTGGCCGCGGAGATCGGCTTCCTGCGCCTGTCCGTTGCCGGCAGCGACGGCGGAGGCAATCCGTTCGCCGAACAATTCGCCCAGCGTCATCGTGTTCAACGTGGCGGAGGCGATGCCGCTCAGCGCCGCGATGCTGTCATTGGCGCTGACGATGCGGTTGCCGTCGCAGACGATGAGGCCTTCGACGGCGGCGTTGGCGAGGCCATGCATGCGCTCGGCCTCGATCTTGTGCCGGCGGAAGCGCAGATCGATCCACAGCGCCGTGGCGGCCAGCACCAGGATGATCAGGCTTGCCGTGGCGGCGGCGAAGGCCTGCGACATCGGCGCGATCGTGAATATCGAGATCTCGATCGAGGAGTCCGGATAGATCGAGACGGCGGCCATGGCGATGAAATGCAGCGTGCAGATCGCCAGCGTCAGCAGGACAGCGCCGGCGACCGTCGCCAGGGTCGATGGCCGGCGAAGCACGACAAGCAGCGAGAGCGCGGCAAGCACTATGCCCGAGACCAGCGAGGCGGCGACCAGCAGCTGGTTCCAGACGATCCGGCCTTCGACCTCGAAAGCCGCCATGCCGGTATAGTGCATCGCCGCGATGCCGATGCCGAGCACGGCGCCGCCGACGAGATAGTGGTCGATGCCGCCGCGGACGGTTGCGATCCACATGCCGGCGGCCGTCAGAAGAACGGATATCGCCAGCGAAGCGACCGACAGCTCCGCGTTGTAGGCGTTGGGTATTCCCGGGGTGAAGGCAATCATAGCAATGAAATGCGTCGCCCAGATGCCAAATCCGGTCGAAGCAGCGGCAATCAGCAGCCACGCATAACGGTTCCGGCTGGTCGATTGCACGACATGACGAAGCAGGTTGACGGCGGAGAAACAGGAAATTCCGCAAATGAGCGCGGCCAGTGCGACCAGTCTCAGATCGTGCTCGTTCACGATACAATTATAGACGGTCAGCATCTTGCTTCACCTGATCTTCCCGCATCAATCAAGGCAACGGGATTGAGTAGGGCCGGACGCCTGAAGAATCGATTATGCCGCCTGCAACCCCTGCGTGCTTCCCAGGTTGTATTCCTCAGGGAGGTTATGCGTTTGATCGATTGCGCCGATGGCCTTGTATCAATCCGAAAAGGCCGTCACTTCAGTCGCACGGTGACCACCAGCGCCTCGTGGTCGGCGCTCGGGCTGCCGTCCGGCAAGACCGCCGGCAGCGTCGCCGGCGCGCTTGCCGAAAGGCCGCGGGTGAAGAACCAGTCGATATGGCCGGCGGGCGTCAGGTCGCCGGCCGCGCGCCGCTGCGTCGGCTTGTCGAACGCGTTGGCGTCGCGCCAGTCGTAGCCGCGTTCGGCCATGATCGCGAAGAGGGGCTCGTGGCGATCCGGGCACATCAGCCGGTCCGGTTCGGCGGCGATGCGCTTTCGCCATGCGGCCGGGTCGTCATTGCGTTCCGGATAGGTGGCGGTCAGCGTGTTGAAGTCGCCGCCGATCAGGACAGGCGCTTCCGCATCATATCTGTCGATGGCGTCGAGCAGATGGCGGGTCTGGTCGGCGCGGCCGGCCGGCGTGGTGCGGTTTTCGAGATGCACCGAAACGACGGTGACACGGCGGTCGCCGGCCATCACCTGGCCTCCGAGCGCCATGCGGCCGCCGACACGCGGCTGGCCGTGCTCCGGCAGGAACCATGCGCCGGCGGCGTCCAGCCGAATGAGAAAAGGCCGCTGCAGCGGAACGGCGCTGGTTATGGCGTTGCCATGGAAGCCCTCGGCATTCTCGGCGCCGCCATTAGCCGCCTGCTCCGCCTCGTTTCCGGTGCCGAGTTCGAGGAACTCGACGCCATAGGCGAAAGCATGGCCCAGGCGATCGGCAAGCCGGCTTAAAAGATGGCCGTTGCCGGAGCGCGCCATGCCTTTGTCGACCTCGGACAGCAGCACGACATCGGGCGCCTGGCCGGCGATCGTTGCGGCGATGGCATCGACGTGACGCAGCCGCTCGACGTTCCAGGCCATGACGGTCAAGCTCTCGCCGGCGCTTTTACGCGAGGCCTTGCCGCCAATCTCGATCTCCCCCAGTGCGGGAATGGCGGCGGCGTGGCGCAGATGGGTGGCGCTGTCGCGCGGCCCGTCCCGCATGGCGTTGCGGACGGCGACGGGCACGTGCGTGAGCTGCGGAACCAGCATGTCTCTTGTCATCCAGTTAGCCGGTTAATCAAAGAGGTCTTTTCGCTGCCTAACGGCGCCCTAGCTTCCTGGGTCAGGATGACGTTTGGTTGAATCGCCATCCTGATCCAATCTTTGTTGGAGCATGATCTTGTCCGAAAACCGGTTCCCACTTTTCGGGATCATGCTCTAGAGCGCCGATGTGACGTTTTCATGCCGGCGCGACCGCTGCCAGGGGAGGAGAGACTGGCTGTCCACAGGGCCTTCGAGCCCACAACAGAACTGTCACATACCTTCTCTATGAGAGCGGGCAAGGACTTGCGCAAAACCCTTGTCACACTGCCACTCAAGAGGGAAAAACCATGACGATCATCAAGCGGGGCTTCGCTGCCCTTGCCGCCGGCGCGCTCAGCACCGCGCTTGCGGTTCCTGCTTTTGCAGAGCCGGTCAAATTCGATTTCTGGTTCGGTCTTTCGGGCGACCTCGCCCGCGTCGTCGACACGCTGTGCAAGAACTTCAACGCTTCCCAGAAGGACTACGAGGTCGTCTGCACCAGCCAGGGCAACTACGACGCCACGCTGCAGAACACGATCGCTGCCTTCCGCGCCGGCAAGCAGCCCACCGTCGTCCAGGTCTATGACGTCGGCACCGCCACCATGATGCTGTCGGGCGCCTACAAGCCCGCCGACAAGCTGATGGAAGAGAACGGCTACAAGATCGACTACAGCGACTATTTCCCCGGCATCGCCCGCTATTACGCGACCTCGAAGGGCGAGATGCTGTCCTTCCCGTTCAACTCGTCGACGGCGCTGATGTACTGGAACAAGGACGCCTTCGCCAAGATCGGCAAGACCGAGGCGCCGAAGACCTGGGAAGATGTCGGCGCCGATCTCAAGGCGCTGAAGGACGCCGGCTATGATTGCCCGATGGCGATCAACATCTCGGCCAATGAAAGCTGGCAGTTGATGGAGCAGTTCTCGGCCATCCACAACCAGCCGATCGCCACCAAGAACAACGGCTATGACGGTCTCGACGCGCGGCTGGAAGTCAACAAGACCAAGTTCGTCCAGTATGTCACCGATCTCAAGAAGTGGTATGACGCCGGCCTGATCAAGATCAAGTCGAAGGATCTCGGCCAGGACATGGTGCAGGCCTTCGCCACCGGCACCTGCCAGGTCATCCTGACCTCGGTCGGCGACCACGGCACGGTCGGACGCACCCAGAAGGAAGGCATGAACTGGGATGTCGCCGAACTGCCGGTCTATGCCGGCACCGAGCGCAAGAACTCCCTGGTCGGCGGCGCCTCGCTGTGGGTGCTGTCGGGCAAGTCGGACGCCGAATACAAGGGCGCGGCCGCCTTCCTCAACTTCATCCACGACCCCAAGACCGCTTTGTTCTGGTCGACCAACACCGGCTATATCCCGGTGGCGAAGTCGGGCTTCGAATTCATGAAGTCCAACGGCTTCTACGACAAGGCGCCCTATAAGGGCCGCGAGGTGGCCATCGCCAGCCTGACCGCGTCGGAGCCGACCGAGATCACCCGCGGCGTCCGCCTCGGCAACTTCACCCAGATCCGCGCCGAGTTCGGCACGCAGATGCAGGCGATCTTCGCCAACAAGGTCAGCGTGCAGGAGGGCCTCGACGCGCTGGTCAAGAACGGCGACGCCATCCTCGAGCGCTTCCAGCAGACCTATCCGGGTAAGACCCTGCCCTGATCCGGATAGAGGAACGGCCGCCCGCGAGGATTCGACGGGCGGCCATTTCATATCTAGTCTTGCGCCAAGAAAGCGGGCTGGCGGTTCAACGACATCGGCGGATCGATGGAAAAGCGCGTCACTTTCGGCAGATGGACGATCGGTATCCTGTTCGCGGTACCGCAGCTCCTTCTGATCTTCACCTTCTTCTACTGGCCTGCCGGCCAGGCGGTCTACTGGTCGCTGACGCTGCAGCAGCCCTGGGGCGGCGGCAACATCTGGGTCGGACTCGACAATTTCCGTTCGATCCTGTCCAACGCCGACTACTGGAACTCGATCACCGCCAGCCTTGTCTTCGCGGCGATCAGCACCGGTCTGGCGATGGTCATCGCGCTGGTGCTCGCCGCCCTGACCGACCGGCAGCTTGCCGGCTCGCGGCTCTACCGGGTCGTGCTGATCTGGCCCTACGGCATCGCCGCACCCGCGCTGGCGATGGCCTTCCGCTTCATCCTGGCGCCGGAAGCCGGCTTCATGGCCGTCGTCAACAAGTTCTGGCCGGGCTTCTGGGACCCAGGCCTCGACGGCGCCGACGCGATGGCGTCCGTCATCATCGCCTTCTCCTGGAAATATGTCGGCTACAACTTCATCTTCTTCCTCGCCGCCTTCCAGGCGATCCCACGTTCGCTGATCGAGGCGGCGGCGATGGACGGGTCCGGCGTCATCAGGCGTTTCCGGGACATCCAGTTCCCGCTGATCACGCCGACGATCTTCTTCCTGCTGGTCATCAACATCACCGAGAGTTTCCAGGACTCCTTCGGCATCGTCGACATCATGACCGCGGGCGGCCCGGCGAACGCCACCAATCTGATGGTCTACAAGATCTATTCCGATGGCTTCAAAGGCCTGGATTATTCGGGCGCCGCCGCGCAGAGCATCATCCTGATGCTCTTGATCATCGCGCTCACCATCGTCCAGTTCCGCTTCATCGAGCGGCGCGTGCATTATCGTTGAGGCGGGCCATGGTCGAGCGCACCCCGATCCTCAACTTCTTCACGCATCTGATCCTGTTCGCCGGCTTCATATTCTGCGTGGCGCCGTTCGTCATCGTGGCCATCGCCGCCTCGCACAATCTGAAGGACGTCAACGATGTGCCGATGTCACTGCTGCCGGGCAGCGATTTCTGGGTCAACATCCAGACGGCGTGGACGACGGCCGATCTCGGTCCGAAGCTGCTCAATTCCTTCATCATGGCGTTCGGCGTCGCCGCCGGCAAAGTGATCATCTCGGCGCTCACCGCCTTCTCGATCGTCTATTTCCGCTATCCCGGACGCATGCTGATCTTCTGGCTGATCTTCATCACACTGATGCTGCCGCTCGAAGTGCGCATCGTGCCGACCTATGCGGTGGTCGCCAATGTTCTCGAACCCTACCAGGCGATCCTGGATCTGACCGGCCTCTCCTGGCTGATCGAAAAGGTGTCAGGGGTTCAGGTCCAGCTCAGCCTGGGGCTGCTCAATTCCTATAGCGGCCTGATCCTGCCGCTGGTCGCGACCGCCACCGGCACATTCCTTTACCGCCAGTTCTTCCTGACCGTGCCCGACGAATTGACCGAGGCGGCGCGCATGGACGGCGCCGGCGCGCTGCGCTTCTTTGCCGATATCCTGTTGCCGCTGTCGCGCAACAACATGGCGGCGCTCGGCACCATCATGTTCCTGTGGGCCTGGAACCAGTATCTGTGGCCGCTGCTCATCACCACGGACCAGTCGCATGCGATGGCGGTGACCGAGCTGAAGCAGCTCATCCCCAATGTCGGCGGCGCGCCCGAATGGCATATCGCCATGGCCGGCACGCTGATCGTCATGCTGCCGCCGCTGATCGTCGTTGTGCTGATGCAGCGCTGGTTCGTGCGCGGCCTGATCGCCACCGAAAAATAAGGAGACAGGAAATGGCCTCCATCACCATTCGCGGCGTCAAGAAGAACTACGCCAAGACGCAGGTCGTGCACGGTGTCGACCTCGACTTCGCCTCGGGCGAATTCGTCGTCATCCTCGGGCCGTCGGGCTGCGGCAAGTCCACGCTGCTCAGAATGATCGCGGGGCTGGAAGAGATTTCCGACGGCACGATCGCCATCGACGGCATGGTGGTCAACAAGCTCGAGCCGCGCGAGCGCGGCTGCGCCATGGTGTTCCAGAACTACGCGCTCTACCCGCATATGAGCGTGGCGCAGAACATCGGCTATTCGCTGAAGGTGGCCGGCGTTCCGGCGGCAGAGAGGACCCAGCGCATCCAGGCGGTCGCGCGCGTCCTGGAACTGGAGCACCTGCTCGACCGCAAGCCGATGGCGCTGTCCGGCGGCCAGCGCCAGCGCGTCGCCATGGGCCGCGCCATGATCCGCGAGCCGAAAGTGTTCCTGTTCGACGAACCGCTTTCCAACCTCGACGCCAAGCTGCGCGTGCAGATGCGCTCGGAAATCCGCAAGCTGCACCGGCGGCTCAACGCGACGTCGGTCTTCGTCACGCATGATCAGGTCGAGGCAATGACGCTGGCCGATCGGCTGGTGGTGATGAATGGCGGCCGCGTCGAGCAGGTCGGCACACCGGCGGAGGTCTACAGCCGGCCGGCAAGCCGCTTCGTTGCGACCTTCGTCGGCGCGCCGGCGATGAACATGCTCGAAGGCGAAGTGACGCTCGACGGCATTTCGCTGCTCGGCGGCAGCCGCAAGCTCAACGTATCGCGCACGGGCCTTGCCGTGGGCGCGAAAGTCGCGGTCGGCATCCGGCCGGAGTCGGTGCGCATGGTGGCGCCGGGCACGCCGGGGGCGCTCGCGGCGACAGTCGACCTCATCGAGGAATTGGGCGCCGGCCGCGTCATCTATGTCGATCTTGACGGCGCGCCGTTCTCCGTCGTGACGTCGGAGACCGTCCACCCCGAACCGGGCAGCACGATCGGCCTGCAGTTCGCCGAAGCGGATCTGCACTTCTTCTCCTCTGAGACAGGCGGCAGGCTCGACGTGTTCAAGGTCTCGGTGCCGGAGCCGGCGCTCCAAGGGTGATCCCTTCCCGTCTGTTTTGCGAAAATTTGATTGAGAGTTCAGGGCATGAAGATCATCCAGGTTACCGACGTCCATCTCGGCCGTCTGCGCGAGATACGATATGGCGCGAACCTGAATGAGCGGCTCGATCATTGCATCGACCATATCAATCAGCGCCACGGCGATGCGACGCTTTGCGTCTTTACCGGCGACCTGACCGATGACGGCGAGGCCGAGAGCTATGCAGACCTGAAGGCGGCGCTGAGCCGGCTCACCGTGCCTTACCGGCTGCTGCCCGGAAACCATGACCGGCGCGCCAACCTCATCGCCGCCTTCCCTGAAAACGCGACCGACGGCAACGGTTTCGTACAGTCGGTTTTCGACACGCCGGAAGGGCGGCTCATTTTCCTCGACAGCCTGGCGGAAGGCCGCGTTACCGGCGAGTTGTGCGACGAGCGGCTTGGCTGGCTCGGTGCCAGGCTCGCCGAGGCGGCGGCGGGCAAGGCCGCCTATATCTTCCTGCATCATCCGCCGGTCGAGCTCGGGCTAACGCTGCTCGACCCGCTCGGCCTCGAGCAGCCGCAACGGCTCATCGACGTGCTGACGCGTCACGGCAATGTCCGCTACATCTTCTTCGGCCATGTCCACCGCGATATAGCCGGCACCGTTGCCGGCATTCCGTTCTCGGTCCAGCGCGGCCTGCATGCCCGCTTCATGCTCGACGTGGTCGGCGACGAGATGGTCGAGCAGGCGCCGCCCGCCTATTCGATCATCCTGATCGACGGCGCCCGCGTCGTCATCCACAGCTGCGATTTCCTGGAGCAATGGCCGCTCTGGTCGCCGGCCACCGGCGAACGAGTTCGCTGATGCCACGCTAGCATTCAAGCAAAGACGTGCGCCTTGCCGGTGACGGTCAGCCGCACGATCTCGCCGACCTCCGGCGCGTCCATGCCTGTCCTGCGCAAGGTGAGCGGCGTGTTGCCGATCGCGGCCGCGTCCGGCGGATCCGGGCTGTTGAGCAGCCGTACCGCCACGGTGCAGACGGCGCCCGCGAACTCGCAGTCCGTCACCTCGCCGAACAGCATGTCCGGCGTGCCCGACATGCCTTCGCGCGAGGTCCGCTTGAGCAGGATCTGCTCGGGCCGCAGCATGATGCGCGCGACATCGCGCCGTTCCTTCGTGTCGACGGCGATGCGGCCGAGCCGCGACACGGCGAAGCCGTCCGCGATCCTGGCGGGCACGATGATGGCGTCGCCGAGGAATTCGGCGACCATCCTGTCCCTGGGCTGGAAATAGAGCTCGCGCGGCGTGCCGACCTGCGAGAACAGGCCGTCGCGCATCACCGCCACCTGGTTGGCGAAGGACAGCGCCTCGGCCTGGTCGTGCGTGACCAGGATGGTGGTGATGCCCGCCTCTTCAAGAAGCTCGGCGACCGCCTTGCGCATCGAAGCGCGAAGCCCGGTGTCGAGCGCCGAGAAGGGTTCGTCCAGCAGCATCAGCCTCGGCTTCATCGCCATGGCGCGCGCAAGCGCGACACGCTGCTGCTGGCCGCCCGACAGCTCGTGCGGCCGGCGCTTCAGGACAGCCTTGTCCAGCCCGACGATATAGGCGAGCTCGACGATATGGTCGGCCCGTTTGTCGGCATTCCGCGCGATGCCGAAACCGATATTGTCGGCGATGCTGAGATGTGGGAACAGGGCGCCATCCTGGGCCACCACGCCGATGCCGCGGCGATGCGCCGGCACGGCCGCGCCGCCGTTGGCGAGCACCTTGCCATCAAGCGCGATGCGGCCGCGGTCCGGCGCCTCGAAACCGGCGATCAGCCTGAGCAAGGTGGTCTTGCCGCAGCCGGACGGTCCAACGATCGCGGTGCGGCTGCCGCTTTCGACCCGAAGGTCGACGCCGGCCAACGCCGTCACCGGACCGTAGTTCTTGGCGACATCGCTGAGTTCGAGAAAGCTCATCGTCCGGCCATCCGCTTCGACTGGACGTAGAGCCACCAGGTCATCGGCAACGACATCGCCACCATGATCAGCGCGTAGGGAGCGGCGGAGGCGTAGTCGATCTCACCGCTGTAGGACCAGAAGGCCATTGCCAGGGTGCGGGTGCCGTTGGGCGCCAGCATCTGGGTGGCGGTAAGCTCATTGGTGATGCCGAGCGCCACCATCGCCATGCCGGCCGCCGCGCCCGGCGCCGACAGACGGATGGTCGTTGCCCACAGTGCCTTGACCGGCGGCCGGCCGAGGCTGGAAGCGGCGCGTTCCAGCTCCACCGGAGCCTGCGCGATCGAAGCGCGCAGGCTTATCAGCGCGCGCGGCAGGAACATCAGCGCATAGCCAAACAGGATGGTGAACAGCGTCTGGTAGAGCGGCAACGCGACGCGCACGGTGATGGTCACCAGGGCCAGCGCAATGACCACGCCGGGCAAAGCGCCGACGATGTAGTTGCAGCCCTCGAGCAGGCGCTGCAGCCGTCCCGGCGCGCGGATCGAGATCCAGGCCATCGGCATGGCGGCAACCGTCGCAAGCACGGCGCCGACGATGGCAAGGAACAGCGTCTGGCCGAGCGCCAGGCTGATCTCGTCCCAGCGCCAGACATCGGCGCCTCCCGCCAGCAGCCAGCGGCCGACAGTGACGAAGGGCACGCCGAGCGACAGCAGCGCGACGGCCGCCGGCAAGAACAGGCAGGCTGGCGTGGCGCGGCCAAGCCGGGCGCGCTGCTGCTTGCGCGCGGCGCCTGAACCGACGCGCGCATAGCGCTCCTCGCCGCGTATCGTCACCTCGAGAGCCAGCAGGAAAAGGCAGCAGACCACCAGCACAGCGCCCAGCATGTTGGCGGCAGGGCCGTTGAAGGTCGACTGGAACTGGTCGACGATCGCGGTGGTGAACGTGTCGAAGCGGATGAAGACATAGAGGCCGTACTCGGCCAGAAGATGCAGGCCGACCAACAGCGAGCCGCCGCAGATGGCGAGCCTCAGCTGCGGCAGCACGACGCGCGCGAAAACCCGCCAGGGGCCAAGGCCAAGCGCCGCCGCCGCATCCTCCAACGCCGGATCGAGACGGCGCAATGCCGCGGAGATCGGCAGGTAGAGGAACGGGAAATAGGCGATGACGGAAACCAGCACGCCGGCCCAGAGCCCGTGCAGGCCAGGGACAAAGCTGATCCAGGCATAGGAGTGCACGAAAGCAGGGATGGCGAGCGGCGCCACCGACAGCCACGACCACAGCCGATTGCCAGGCAGGTCGCTGCGCTCGGTCAGCCAGGCCAGCGCCACCGACAGCGTGATGGCGATCGGCACGGTGATGATGACGAGGAGCACGGTGTTGACCAGCAGTTCGCCGACGCGTGGGCGGAAGACCAGCGCCACCACCGTATCCCAGCCGGTCTGGACCGCGATCCAGACGATAAAGGCGAGAGGCAGCAGCGCGATGAGCGAGATCAAAGCCGCGGCGAGCGTGATCCACGACATGGCCCGGCGCTTCTTCATCCCGGCCGCCGGCAGCGTGGAAGGCGTGAGGTGGATCGCGGACGCCATCAGCCGGAATAGGCCGCCTTGAAGCGACGTGATGAACCGCGGCCGCGGCCGCAAACGCAGATGATCGTCATCGACGAGGCCATCTCCAAAACAAAAGCGCTCCCACGGAAGCGAGTTCCCGCGGGAGCACGGTCGTTTGCCCTTTTAGGACGAACGCGAACTAAAGCAAGCCGGCTTGCGTCATCAGGTCGATGACCTTCTTGGAATTCAGCGTCGCCGGATCGATTTTCGGCGCCTGCAGATCGGCCAGCGGCACCAGCTTCGGGTTGGACTGGGCATCCTTGCCGACCGCATATTCATACGACGTGCCCGTCTTCAACACGTCCTGCCCGCCCTTGCCGGTCACCCACTTCAGGAACGCCTGGGCTTCCTTCTGGTGCTTGCTGGAAGCCAGCACGCCGCCGCCCGACACCGAAACGAAGGCGCCCGGGTCCTGGTTCTTGAAATAATGCAGGCCGACATTCTTGCTGTTCTCGCCGGTCTTGGCCTGATCGCCGAACCAGTAATAGTGGTAGATCACGCCGCCATCGATCTCGCCGGCATTGACCGCCTTCATGACAGTGCTGTTGCCCTTGTAGGCGGTGAAATTGTCCTTCATCGCCTTCAGCCAGTCGGCGGTCGCGGTCTCGCCCTTGAGCTGGAGCAGGGCGCTGACGATGGCCTGGAAGTCGGCTCCTGAGGGCGAGGCGGCCCAGCGGCCCTTCCAGCTCGGATCGGCGAGATCGAGCAGCGATTTGGGTAACTGGTCTTCCTTGAGCTTGGCCTTGTTGTAGACAAAGACAGTGCTGCGCGCTGCGACGCCCACCCATTTGCCGGTCGAGGGCTGATATTCCTGCGGCACCTGGGCGAGGGTGTCGGCGTCGACCGGAGCGAACAGGCCGGCCGCCTCGACCAGCGCCATGGCCGGCGAATTCTCGGTCAGGAACACGTCGGCCGATGAGGCCGCGCCCTCGGCGACGATCTGGTTGGAGAAATCGCTGTCGCCGCCATTGCGCAGCGTGACCTTGATGCCGGTCTCCTTGGTGAAGCCTTTCGCCCATTCCTTGGCGAGGCTCTCATGCTGGGCATTGTAGACGACGATGCCTTGATCCTCTGCCATGGCCGGGCCGGCGATCAGGCCGAGCGCCATCGCGGCGCCGGCGAGCGTGGAAAGGGCAATTTTCATGGGCATCGTCCTCAAAATCTGGAGACAGGGGTTCGGGCACGGCTGCACCTACCAATACCTGATTGTTGTAGTCAAGATTGTGGCCTGCTTCAATCGGTCGCCGGCCGCAAACTTTCGTGATTTTGCGGC
Source organism: Mesorhizobium atlanticum (assembly GCF_003289965.1). GTDB lineage: Bacteria > Pseudomonadota > Alphaproteobacteria > Rhizobiales > Rhizobiaceae > Mesorhizobium > Mesorhizobium atlanticum. The sequence continues at coordinate 20,410 of NZ_QMBQ01000007.1, read as the reverse complement.
AGTTTGGCTTGGACATTATTTCGCCGGCCACGTAACAAACCAGGGCCGAGATGCGAACTTCGGGGGTAAACTCTTGTGACCGGCAAGGACGAGGCAGAGCTCTCCCGGCTGCTCAGGGCCGCGATCGCGGGAGATGAAAGGGCTTATGCCGACTTTCTGCACCGCATCGCCGCCCTCGTTCGCGGTTTTGTCCGGCGCAAGATCGTTCAGGGCGGAGTCGACCCCGAGGATGTCGTGCAGGAAACCTTGCTGGCCATTCATGTGAAACGCCACACCTGGCGGTCGGACGCGCCGGTGCTGCCCTGGGTCTACGCGATCGCCCGCTTCAAGCTTATCGACGCGTTTCGCCGGCGAGGGCGGCGCATCGAGGTCGAGATCGACGAGATCGCAGAGACCTTCGCCGAGCCGGAGACGGAGACGGTCAGCGAGCGCGACATAAACCGGGCGCTCGAGGGACTGCCGCCGACGCAGCGTTCGGTCGTCTCGTCAATCTCGGTCGACGGCCATTCGATCGGCGAGACCGCCGCCAAGCTCGGCGTCAGCGAGACGGCGGTGCGCGTATCGCTGCATCGCGGCCTCGCCGCGATCGCTAAAAGATTCGGACGACAGTGACATGAGGACAGAGGATCTGATCAAAGCGCTCGACGCGGATGCCGGCAAGAAGGCAATGCCGATGGGCAAGGCCTGGTGGCTGGCGGCCGGCGTTGCCGTGGCGATCGCGGCAGCCATGTTCTTTACCACCATCGGGCCGCGTCCCGACATCATGCCGGCCATGCACACGATGCGCTTCATGTCGAAATTCGTGTTCACGCTGGTGCTTGCGGCCAGCGCCTTCGCGCTGATCCGAGTGCTGTCGATGCCAGGTGCCTCGACCAGGCGGGCGATGACCTGGATGGTTGCCGCGCCGCTTCTGGTCGTGCTGGCGGTGATCCTGGAGCTTTTCGCCGTACCGCAGGCCGATTGGGGCAAGCGGCTCGTCGGCTCGAACATGATGATCTGCATGACTTTCATCCCGCTGATCGGCGTTGGTCCGCTGGCGGTCTTTCTCGGCATGCTGCGCTACGGCGCGCCGACGCGGCCGGTGCTCGCGGGTGCCACCGCCGGGCTGCTCGCGGGGGGGCTGGCGGCAACCTTCTATGCCGCGCATTGCTTCGACGATTCGCCGCTTTTCGTCGCCACCTGGTATACGATCGCCATCGCCTTCCTGACGCTGCTCGGGGCCATCGGCGGCCGGCTTTTCGTGCGCTGGTAGCCCGCCGGGGCTGTTTCGAAACAGTCCTTTAATCATGCCGGAAATTGTTTGCCGGTTAGCGGAACGATCGCCATCATCCGCGCAACCATTCCTTAAAACCGATCCGCCAGGGTTGCGGCAACGTGCTGTTGCGTGTTGGGGTGGATCGCATCGTGGCGTGGTTGAACTGGAAAGGGCTCCGTGCCGACAGGCACGCCGCGCAGGGGCTGCTGGCGGTCGGCTTGGTTGCCACCGCCGCTTCGGTCCTGTCTCCACGCTTTGAATTTGGTGCGGACGCGCTGAAACTCTGCCTGCAGATTTCAATCGCCATCATCGCCGCGACGCTGTTCTTGTCGGCGCTGTTCATCAACCGCATCGTCGATGACCGCCGGCAGATCGCCGAGAGCGAGCAGCGCTTCCGTCGCGCCATGGAGGATTCGGCGATCGGCGTTGCCATTGTCGGACTCGACGGGCGCATCCAGCAGGCCAACCCGGCCTTTGCCGCGATGCTGGGCTATAGTCGCGCCGAGATCGAGGCACTGACCTTCCCGCAGATCACGCATCCGGACGATCTTCTGATCGGCCGCGAGACGATGATAAACGTGCGGGAAGGCAAGATCAGCTCCTACCATTTCGAAAAGCGCTACCTCAGGAAGGACGGGACCCCGGTCTGGGCACAACTCGCCGGTTCGGTCATCCGGGACGAGGATACCGGCAAGCCGCTTTATCTGGTGTCGCAGATCGAGGACATCGACGCCCGCAAGCAGGCCGAGGCACGCATCGCCGAGGCGGAGACGCGTTGGAACTTCGCGCTCACCAGCACCGGACAGGGCGTCTGGAGCCTCGACATGCGCAAGGGCGGCACAACCTATTCCGAAACCTGGGTGAAAATGCTGGGCTATGCCGATGGCGAGCTCGACGGCGACCCCGACCGCTGGCGGACCATGATCCATCCGGACGACCAAGCACGCGTCGCCGAGGCGGATCGCGCGCACCTTGCCGGCGAGACGCCCTTTTTCGAAGCCGAGTTCCGGATGCGGCACAAGAACGGCCACTGGGTCTGGATCCTCGACCGCGGCAAGACGATCGAGCGCGACGCCGAGGGCCGGGTGATCCGTGCCATCGGCAGCCTGACCGATATCACGCAGCGCAAGGAGGCCGAAGCGCGGCTGATGGTTTCGGCCGCGATGCTGGCCGACGAGAAGGAGCGCCTAAGGGTGACGCTGCAGTCGATCGGCGACGCGGTGATCTGCACCGATGCCGCCAACCGCATCACCTTCATGAACCCGGTCGCGGAAAAGCTCACCGGCGTTGACGTCGGCGAAGCCCTTGGAAAGGTGCTCGGCCATGTCTATTGGGCGGTCGACGAGGAAAGCGGGCAGAGAATCGGCTTGACTCGCCCTTCGGCGAGCGAACGGCCCCGTTGCGACCAGAACACACGCGCGGTCCTCGTGCGGCGCGACGATACGCGCTGCAGCATCCGCCAGGTGGTGTCGCCGATCATGAACGACCGCGAGCAGTTCTGCGGCCTGGTCATCGTCTTCCAGGACTTCACCGATGCGCGCGCCCTGCAGCGCCAGCTGGCCTATGCCGCCGCCCACGACGCGCTAACCGGGCTCGCAAACCGTTCGAGCTTCATGCGCACCATGGAGGAACTGGTCGACCAATGCCGGCTCAATGGCGGCGAGCACCAGTTCATGTTCGTCGACCTCGACCACTTCAAGGCGGTCAACGACACCGGCGGCCACGCCGCGGGCGATGCGCTGCTCAGGCGCGTGGCCGACACCTTGCGCGATGTGCTGGGCCCGGGAGACATCGTCGCGCGGCTTGGCGGCGACGAGTTCGCCGTCATCCTTCAATCGGGCGGCGCGACGCGCGGGCCGATCGCGGCGCGCTCTATCATCGATGCCATCCGCAACCTCAATTTCAGCTGGGACGGTCGCCCGCATTCGATCGGCGCCAGCATCGGGCTTGCGCCGATCCGCGCCGGCTGCGGCGAGGTGGACGAGATCATCGCGCGTGCCGACGCCGCCTGCTACGCCGCCAAGGCGGCCGGCCGCGGTTGCGTTTCCGCCGCGCCGGACGAAGCGTCGAGAGATGTGCCGCCTATGCCGCTCGCCGAGGCGTCCTGAGCCGCGTCGAAAGGGTTCAGCCGCGGAAGATCAGCGTGTCGGTACCGGATGGTCGCCGCGATAGTCATAGAAACCGCGACCGGTCTTGCGGCCGAGCCAGCCCGCCTCGACATATTTGACCAGCAGCGGGCAGGGGCGGTATTTCGAGTCCGACAGGCCCTCATGCAGCACCTGCATGATCGAAAGACAGGTGTCGAGGCCGATGAAGTCGGCGAGCTGCAATGGTCCCATCGGATGGTTGGCGCCGAGCCGCATGGCGGTGTCGATGGCGTCGACCGTGCCGACTCCCTCATAGAGCGTGTAGATCGCCTCGTTGATCATCGGCAAAAGGATGCGGTTGACGATGAAGGCGGGGAAATCCTCCGAGACGGTGACGGTCTTGTCGAGGTGCTTCACGTAATTCTTGGCCGCCTCGAAGGTCTGGTCCTCGGTGGCGATGCCGCGCACCAGCTCGACCAGCTTCATCACCGGCACCGGGTTCATGAAATGTATGCCGATGAAGCGCTCGGGACGATCGGTCTGGGCGGCGAGCCGGGTGATCGAGATGGACGAGGTGTTGGTGGCCAAAATCGCTTCCGGATTGAGCTGCGGGCAGAGCTGCGCGTAGATCTTGCGCTTGACCGTCTCGTCCTCGGTCGCCGCTTCGATCACGAGGTCGGCGGCGGCGAGGTCGGCCATGGCCGGGGCGGCGGAGATGCGCGCCATCGCTTCGTTGCGCGCCTTTTCCTCGAGCTTGCCGGAACCGACCTGGCGGGCCATGTTGCCGCTGATGGTGGCGATGCCCTTCTCGATCCGGTCGGCCGATATGTCGTGGATCAGGACCTTGTAGCCACCCAGCGCCGAGACATGGGCAATACCGCCACCCATCTGACCCGCGCCGACAATGCCGATCGTCTCGATCTTGCTCATGACCCCGATCCCGTCCGGAACGCCTGCACTTCCTTGAAGTACAAAGACGCTCCTGCTTGTTTGTTTCCCGCAATCCGGATGCGAACGCCGGATTGGCTTCGGGCCTTGATGGCCCGCTTTTTGTGCAGTGCAAACTAAAAGGGCGGGGCGACTTCGTCTACCCCACCCTTTGGATTTTAATATGCCGGAACGGACGGCGTCAAAGTGCCTTTTGCAGCTCCGGCAGGATGACGAAGAGATCGCCGACCAGGCCGTAGTCGGCAACCTGGAAGATCGGCGCCTCCTCGTCCTTGTTGATGGCGACGATGACCTTCGAGTCCTTCATGCCGGCGAGGTGCTGGATGGCGCCGGAAATGCCGACGGCGATGTAGAGGTCGGGCGCGACCACCTTGCCGGTCTGGCCGACCTGCCAGTCGTTCGGCGCGTAGCCGGCGTCGACAGCGGCGCGCGAGGCGCCCACGGCCGCGCCGAGCTTGTCGGCAACCGGCAGGATGACTTCCTGGAACTTCTCCGAGGAGCCGAGCGCGCGGCCGCCCGAGATGATGATCTTGGCCGAGGTCAGTTCCGGACGGTCGTTCTCCGAAAGCTTGTTCTCGACGAAAGACGACAGGCCGGGGTTGGCGGCGGCGCCGACCGTCTCGACCGGGGCGGAGCCAGCTTCCGGCGCTGCCGCGAAGGAGGCGGTGCGCACCGTGATGACCTTCTTGGCGTCGGTGGACTGGACAGTCTGGATGGCGTTGCCGGCATAGATCGGCCGCTTGAAGGTGTCCGGCGAGACCACTTCGATGATTTCCGACACCTGGGCGACGTCGAGGAGTGCTGCCACGCGCGGCGCGATGTTCTTGCCGGCGGAGGTCGCCGGCGCGATGATCGTGTCGTAACCACCGGCAAGCGACACCACGAGAGCCGCCGTCGGCTCGGCGAGACGCTCGGCAAGCTCGTCGGCCTCGGCGAGCAGCACCTTGCGCACGCCCTTCAGCTTGGCGGCGGCGTCGGCAGCGCCCTTGGCGCCCTTGCCGGCGACCAGCACGTCGACTTCCGCGCCAATCTGCAAGGCCGCCGACAGCGCCTTGGCGGTCTGGTCGGAAAGGCTCGCATTGTCGTGTTCGGCGATGAGGAGAATTGCCATTTTCTTTGTCCTTTCCTGACCGCTTAGAGCACGCCGGCTTCGTTCTTGAGCTTCTCGACGAGCTCGGCCACCGACTTCACCTTGACGCCCGCCTTGCGGCCGCCCGGCTCTTCGGTCTTGATCACCTTGAGGCGCGGCTTGACGTCGGCGCCGTAGTCGGCCGGGCTCTTCTCGTCGAGCGGCTTCTTCTTGGCCTTCATGATGTTGGGCAGCGAGGCATAGCGCGGCTGGTTGAGGCGAAGGTCGGCGGTGACGATCGCCGGCATCTTCAGCTCGACCGTCTGCAGGCCGCCGTCGACTTCACGCGTCACCTTGGCCTTGTCGCCGGCAAGCTCGATCTTGGAGGCGAAGGTGCCCTGCGACCAGCCGAGGAGTGCGGCCAGCATCTGGCCGGTCTGGTTGGAATCGTCGTCGATCGCCTGCTTGCCGAGGATGACGAGGCCGGGCTTCTCCGCCTCGACCACGCCCTTCAGCACCTTGGCGACGCCCAGCGGCTCGGTCTGCTCGTCGGTCTTGACCAGGATGGCCCGGTCGGCGCCCATGGCGAGCGCGGTGCGCAGCGTTTCCTGCGCCTGCTGCGGGCCGACAGAGACGACGATGATCTCTTCCGCCTTGCCGGCTTCCTTGATGCGGATCGCTTCCTCGACCGCGATCTCGTCGAACGGGTTCATCGCCATCTTGACGTTGGCAAGCTCGACGCCCAATCCGTCGGCTTTCACCCGGACCTTGACGTTGGCATCCACAACCCGCTTCACGGGCACAAGGATCTTCATTTTCCTGTCACCTCTCCTGAGATAGTCGGGGCGCTATAGCAGCGTACACCCTGTCAGAGTTGTCGAAAGCCGACATTACGGGCGGAATATCCGCCCAGCGGTGCCGTTTCCGTAGTGGCGGCAAATCCGCGCGTCAATATCCCACGACGCACCCAAATCGGTTCAGTCGCGAGGTGTCGCTGCTCCACGGCCCCATTGCGGCGCCGGCTGCGCCGGAGTGCCGTCGCTCGCGGCGGGCTCGACGGGGACGGGCGGCTGCTGGATGTTCGGCGTCGGGTCCGGCTCGCCGTCGGTACCGGCCAGCAGCGGCACGCCGCGGCTGCGCAGCACCAGGACCAGGACCGATCCGGCGATGATGCCGCCGATATGGCAGGCCCAGGAAATCTGGTCCTCGCCGCCGGCGGCAAACATCACGATCTGGAAAAGGATCCAGAGGATCAGCGGGATGAAGGCCGGAATGCGCAAGGGGATGCGGGCAAAGGCCAGAACCCAGACTTTCACGCGAGGGTAGAGAATCAAATAGGCTGTGACGACGCCGGCAATGGCGCCGGAGGCGCCGATCAGCGGCACCTGCGAATCCCAGGCCACCAGCCCTTGGAAGAAAGCGCCGGCGACCGCGCAGGCGAGGTAGAAGATCAGGTAGCGTATGTGGCCGAGCGCATCCTCGACATTGTCGCCGAACACCCACAGGAACAGCATGTTGCCGCCGAGATGGAAAATGTCGGCGTGCAGGAAGGAATAGGTGAGGTAGCTGAGGCTTTCGGGGATGACGACGAATTCAGGCGACAGCTCGACCTTGTCGTGGACCACCGAGGGGATGAAGCCGAGACCGAGAACCGCGGCATTGGTGAAGTTCTCACCGCCAAGCGTGGTCGCCAGATAGACCAGCGCATTCGCCACGATCAGACCGATGGTGACATATTGCAGGCGGATGTGGCGCAGCCTGTTGGTGTCGTAAAGCGGGATGAACATCGGACCCTCCCGCCCCCGAATTCAGCGGTTCATTCAGCGGTTCTTGCCGGGAACCCATAGCACGTCGGCCTTTCCATTGTCATTGACGGCACGGGCGGCGACGAACAGGAAATCCGAGACGCGGTTGATGTATTTGAGCGCCTCGCGGTTGACATGCTCGGCCGGATCCTGCGCCAGCGCCACCATCAGGCGCTCGGCCCGGCGCGCCACGGTGCGGGCCAGATGGAGCGCGGCGGCGGCAGGCGTGCCGCCGTTCAGCACGAAGGATTTCAGCGGCTGCAGTTCCTTGTTGAGGAGGTCGATGTCCTGTTCGACGCGGCTGGTCTGGGCGGCGACGATACGCAGCGGCTCGTAGTCCAGCGGCTTGCCGTCGTCGGGCACGGCAAGGTCGGCCCCCAGATCGAACAGATCGTTCTGGATGCGCGACAGCATGGCGTCAATTAAGGGATGATCGCCAGCGGTATGGATGCGAGCCATGCCGATGCAGGCATTGGCCTCGTCGACGGTGCCATAGGCATCGACGCGCAGGTCGGATTTCAGCCGCCGCTCGCCGGTGCCGAGCCCGGTGGTGCCGTCATCGCCGGTGCGGGTATAGATCTTGTTGAGCTTGACCACGCCGTTCCCCTCTCGAGCGACTTCTTACGCAATTCCGGGCGGAAAACCGCATCTTCCTGGAATTGCCCGACCGCGCTATTTGCGCGTGAAATAGACCACCAGCAACAGCAGCGCCAAGGCAACGGCCTGCAGCATGACGCGGGCCTGCATCAGCTTGTTCGAGGTGACGCCGGAGCCACCACGCATCATGTTGATCAGGCCGCGGACCAGAACGATCAGCACGGCCGCCATCGCGATGACGGCGAGTATCTTCAAGAGGATGACCATCTGGCTGGCTCCGGTTCAGTTTCAGTCAGGCGCGCCTGGCAAGCAGGCGGTAGAGCAGGGATGCCGGCAGGATGCGTTTGAGTGCTGCGCCGATCCTGGCCGGCACCGTTACCACATAGTGCGGGCGCGGGCGCTGTGACAGAAGCGCGTGGCGGAGCGCCTTGTGGACGATCTCCGGCCCGGGCTTCAGTTTCGACACGCTGCCGCCGGCCTGCAGCCGGGCGAGCTGCGCCTGATAGTCGGCGCGATGGACGGAATTCTCGACGTCGATGTTCTTCAAAAACCAGGACAAGCCATTGCTGGCGATCTTCGAGGTCACCGGTCCAGGTTCGATCAGTGAGAGGTGGATGCCGCTGCCTTCGAGTTCCTGGCGCATGCACAGCATCAGGCCTTCGATGGCATGCTTGGATGCCGAATAGGCGCCGCGGAAGCGGACAGGCGCCAGTCCGAGGATCGAGGAGCAATGGACGAGACGGCCGTGCCCCTGGCGGCGCATGACCGGCATGACGCGGCGGGTGAGATCGTGCCAGCCGAAGAAATTGGCCTCGAACTGCTCGCGCAACGCTGCGACCGGCAGGTCCTCGACGGCGCCGGGCTGGGCATAGGCGCCGTTGTTGAACAGCGCGTCAAGCGTGCCGCCGGTGCGCTCCAGCACCGCCTCGACCAGCGCGGCGATGGATTCGGGCTCACGATAGTCGAGATAGAAGGCCTCCAGGCCGTCGGCCTCGAGCACGGCGATGTCTGCCGGCTTGCGCGCCGTCGCAAAGACCCGCCAGCCCTCCGCCTTCAGCGCCCGCGCGCAATAGGCGCCGATGCCGGAGGAGGCCCCGGTGACGATGACGGTGCGCAACTCTTTCGCGACGGTGGACGTTGTCTGACCTGGGGTTGCCATTTGCCGCAATCACTTCCCATATTCGCGGCGTCGACACAATCGAGCGGAGCGCGGGTCCTTGCTCAGGAATATCGTCGCCGTCAAGCGCGTGCTCTACGATGCGATCGGCCATTTCACCAATGACGACGGCTGGGCGATGGCCAGCCATCTCGCCATCACCTCGCTGATGGCGCTGTTTCCGTTCCTGATCTTCGCCACGACACTGGCCAGCTTCCTCGGCGCGCAGGCGTTCTCGGATACGGCGGTGCATCTCGTCTTCGACACCTGGCCGGAGCAGATCGCCAAGCCCATCGCGCGCGAGGTGCAGAATGTTCTCACCGTCAGGCGAACCGACCTTTTGACCTACGGCGTCGTGCTTGCCGCCTATTTCGCGTCGAACGGCATCGAGGCGCTGCGCACCTCGCTCAACCGTGCCTATCGTGTCACCGAAACGCGCGGCATCATCCACCGCAGGGTGCAAAGCATCATTTTCGTGCTGATCGCCACGGCCTGCTTCCTGGCCGTCAGCGTGCTTCTGGTGTTCGCCCCTCTGTTGGCCAGGCTGGCGGAGGCGCATCTCGAATGGATCAAGCCTTATATGGGCACCATCACGCTGTGGCGTTACGTCGTCGCTTCCACCGTCATCGTCATTGGGCTGTTCTCCGTGCATATCTGGCTGCCGGCCGGCAAGCGACGCTTCGTCTCGATCATACCGGGCATCGTCTTCACGCTGATCGCCTGGCTCGCCGGCTCGACCATCTTCGCCACCTATCTCGATCATTTCTCGTCCTACGTGACGACCTATGCGGGGCTCGCCTCGATCATGATCGCGGTGGTTTTCCTCTACATCATCTCGGCGATCTTCATCCTCGGCGGCGAGCTCAATGCCGCGATCAGCCGGTATCTGGAGGCGCGGGCGCGCGTCGGCTGAGATGGCGGCGGGAACTGGGGAACTGAAGAACTGAGGAACTGAGGAAAAGGCGGCAATAACTGGCGCTGTGTTTTCTTCAGTTCTCCAGTTCCTCAGTTCCTCAGTTCCTCTTTCCCTCGCTGCCCCGCCGTCGCCAGGGCGACGCCGAGCGTGGCGATCGCCATGCCGGCGATCTGCAGCAGGTTGAGCTGCTCGTCGAAAAGCATCCAGGCGATGACCGCGGTCACGGCGGGCACCAGGTAGAAGAGCGAGGCTACCTTCGACATCTCGCCGTCCCTGATCATCACCATCAACAGGAAGATGGCGCCGACCGACAGCACCAGCACCAGCCAGGCCATGGCAAAGATCAACTCGCCATTGACGGTGACGGCGCGGGTCTCGAAGGCGAGCGAGCCCAGGATCATCACGATGGAGCCGCCGACATACTGCCACATCGTCGCCGACACCAGATCGCCGCCGGAGGCGTAGCGCTTCTGCCAGATGGTGCCGGCGCTCATGCCGAGCACCGAGACGAGCGAGGCGGTCAATGTTGCCGCGGTCACCCCGCCGCCGACGGCTCCGAGCTTCGGCCACAGCACAATGACGACGCCCACAAGCCCGACAGCGAGCCCGGCCCAATGGCGGGGCAGGATGGCCTCGCCGAGGAACTTGCCCGCAAGCACGGCGGTGATCAGCGGCTGCAGGCCGACGATCAATGCCGAAAACCCTGCCGGCATGCCCCGGTGGATCGCCCAGAAGACGGCGCCAAGATAGATGCCGTGCATGAGGACGCCCGCCCCCGTGGCGTGCAGCGCCTCGTCGCGCGTCGCCTTGCGTGAGCCGAGCAGCATGGCGAGGCCGGCAAACAGGATCGCCGCTATCACGAAGCGGATGGCAAGGAAGGTAAAGGGCTCCGCCCAGGGCATGGCGTAGCGCGCGCCGATGAAGCCTGTCGCCCACAGAACGACGAAGGAGGCGGGAATGAACCGCTTGATGCTCTGCATGGGTGGGAGGCTGCCGGGGTGAACGGTTGATGACGGCAATTGCTCTAATGCCGATCAATCCGGCAAGCAAAACGAAACGATTGATCCATAAGCTAAATCGAATTCAACAAACCGTGCCAAGAGGGGCATGGCGCGTGGGCGCGCCATGGGCAGGCATGTTTTTGCATCTCGACACGACCTGGCTGTTGTTCGCCTTCTTGGTCATCGCCGGCTTCGGCTTCTTCTTCGGCACGGCGCTCGACGCGATCATGAGGGAGAGCGGATTCGGCCCGACCGGCAACACGCTGCTGTTCATCTTCGGTTTTTTTGCCGCGGTGGTGATAGCCAACAAGCATGGCATCAGCTTGAGCGATCTCAAGCTGGCGGTTGCCTGGGGGCTGGGCGGCGCCTTTGCCTTCATAAGCGCGCTGGCGCTGATCAAGGCCGGGATGGCGCGTCTGTAATCAAAGCCCGAGCAACCGCGCGACGTCTTGCGGTGACATGCCCGCCTCGCGAAGCGCGGCCAGACCGGTGTCCTTGTAACTCTTGGATAGTTTACGGCCGTCCGGACCAAGGATCAGGCGGTGGTGGAAATAGCGCGGCTGGGGCAGGCCGAGCAGTTCCTGCAGCAGGCACTGCACGCCGGTCGCCGCATAGAGGTCCTGTCCGCGTACGACATGGCTAACGCCCTGCAGCCCGTCATCGACGACGACGGCGAGATGGTAGCTGGTCGGGATGTCGCGGCGGGCGACGATGACGTCGCCCCAGGCCTGCGGTTGCGCTTCGACGGTTCGCGTCACCGACATCGTCTCGTCGGTGAATTCGGCCCATGACATGGCGCTTGAGACGCGCGCCATGGCCGCCTCGACGTCGAGCCGCCAGGCAAAGGGCATGTTGTCAGCGATCCGCCGCTTGCGCTCCCTGGCCGGCAAGGCCTTGTCGAGCGGCGGGTAGAGCGGCACGCCGTCGGGATCGCGCGGCCAGTCGCGGCCGCCTCTCTCGGCGATGAAGGCACGGATCTCACCGCGGCTCATGAAGGCCGGATAGACCAGGTCCTCGGCGATCAGCCGGTCGAGCACCACCCGGTATTCGGCAAAATGTTCCGACTGCCGGCGCACCGGTTCTTCCCAGCGCAATCCCAGCCAGTCGAGGTCGCGAAAAATGCCGGCCTCGAATTGCGGCGTGCAGCGGGTGATGTCGATATCCTCGATGCGCAGCAGCAGCCGTCCGCCCGCCTGCGCCGACATCCGTTGGTTGAGCAGCGCCGAGTAGGCATGGCCGAGATGCAGTTCGCCGTTGGGGCTCGGCGCGAAGCGGAATGTCAGGAGCGTCATCTTGGAGACGGCATTCGGGTTGAAAGGCGCTTTTGCCGGTTGGTATTTAGCCATCCATTGCCATTTCGCGGGCGCCCTGGGAACAAAGAACGTGCAACGCATCGCCTCGCTCGACGACATTGCGGCTGGGCTCGACGCCCTCTGCCGGATCGATCCACGGCTGGAGGCGGTGCGCGGCAAGGCGGGTGAAGTGCCGCTTCGGCTATCGGAGCCAGGCTTTCAAAGCCTGGCCTCGATTATCGTTTCGCAGCAGGTTTCCCGCGCCAGCGCCGACGCCATCTTCGGGCGGCTGGTCAAGTTGGTTGATCCGCTGACGCCGCAGGCAATCCTGGCTGCCGGCGAGGGCATATTCCGCGAGGCCGGGCTGTCGCGGCCGAAGCAGCGCGGACTGCTCGCCGTTGCTGAAGCGGTGGCCGGCGGGCTCGATCTCGATCACCTGTGCACGCTGGACGCCGGCGAGGCGATCGCGGCGATGACGGCCGTGCCCGGCATCGGCCCATGGACGGCCGAATGCTACCTGCTGTTTGCCGCCGGCCACCCCGATGTGTTCCCCGCGCGCGACGTCGCGCTGCAGACGGCGGTCGGCCATGCGCTCGGCATAGACCCGCGTCCGCCGGAGAAAATGCTTATCCGGCTGGCCGAATCATGGAGCCCCTGGCGGGGTGTCGCGTCGCGGCTTTTTTGGGCCTACTATCGTGAACTGAAGGGCAGGGACGCGGCGCCCCCGGTCGAAATCGCCAAAAAAGCATGAAAATCATGCGTTTTTGAGAGTTTCGACGAGAGACAATCCGCTTCACATCCCTGTCATGTCGGGCTTACAGTATCCGCGCCGTTCGGTTTGGAACGAAGGAGGCGAAGGACGTGACGGTTGCCGTATCTCCGGATGGGCTTCCCGCGCTGGTGCTGAATGCGGACTACCGCCCGCTCAGCTATTATCCCCTGTCGCTCTGGTCGTGGCAGGACGCCATCAAGGCTGTGTTCCTCGACCGTGTCAACATCGTCGCCGAATACGAGCACGCGGTCTCCTCGCCGACCTTCTCGATGAAGCTGCCGAGCGTGGTCAGCCTCAAGGCTTATGTGAAGCCGTCGAGGCATCCCGCCTTCACCCGCTTCAACGTGTTCCTGCGCGATCGCTTCCAGTGCCAATATTGCGGCACGCCGGAGGATTTGACCTTCGACCACGTCATCCCGCGCCATCGCGGCGGGGCGACGACTTGGGAGAATGTCGTCGCCGCCTGCTCGCCTTGCAATCTTCGCAAGGGCGGCATGATGCCGGCGCAGGCCAAGATGTGGCCGCTGCAGAAACCCTACCAGCCGACGGTGCACGACCTGCACAACAACGGACGGCTGTTCCCACCCAACCATCTGCATGAAAGCTGGATGGATTACCTGTACTGGGATGTCGAACTGGAACCGTAGAGTTCGGCACAAATCCGCCATGCTGGCCGACTGCCGCGGTTTTCTGCGCTTCCGGTACTCACGTACTTAAGTACGCTCCGCTCCGGTTCTCGAAAACCGCACCATTCGACTCAGCCTGCCGAATTTTTTGTCCGAACTCTGCGCCGTGCCGCTCAAGCGAACTTGGCTCAATCCCGTGCGAGCGCGCTGCGGAAGGCGACGGCGGCCAGAACGAGGCTGGCGATGGCGTTCCAGCCGGCGAGCGACAGGCCGAGGATGCGCAGCGCTGCCTTGTCGCAGGACGGCGGCACGAATTTGTCGAGCGCGTCGAGCACGCCCTTGCCGCCGGTGTCGACCGGACCGGCGCCGGCGGTGCAGTCGGTCGGGCCGGCCCACCAATGCCATTCGACGCCGGAATGGTAGACGCCGAGATAGAGGCCGTAGAGCATCAACAGCCCGCCGATTGCCAGCAGCCCGCGCGTCACCCAGGCCGGCGCGCGCAGCATCGAAGCGATCGCCGCCAGCACCATCAGCGGCACGCCGATATAATAGGGCGTGCGTTGCTCGAGGCAGAGATGGCAAGGGATGTAGCCGCCGATATATTGGAAGGCGAGTGCCGAGCCGACGGTCGCCGCCATGGCGACGGCGAGAAACAGCGCCGCGCGCGTGCGCTGGCGTCCGGCATCGGTATTCATGGTCGCTGTCATCGATCGGGTCCGTTCGTTGCGTCGCTATCCGTGGGCGTATCTGACGAGGATATAGAGCAAAATCAGGGCAGCCGCGCCTGCGCCGACAATCAATCCCAAGCGCTTTTCGATGAACTCCCGGATCTCTTCACCATAGCGACGCAGCAGCCAGGCAAGCAGCAGGAAGCGCGCGCCGCGCGCCACGATGGCCGAGACGATGAAGACAAGAATGTTGACGTGAAGCGCGCCGGCCAGAATGGTGACCACCTTGATCGGCGGCAAGTGCGCCGCGCCGGATGTGACGAGCAGCAGCAGCATCAGCTCGGCGCCCGACGACTGCCACCTCTCGAACGTATCAAGGCCGCCGAAATGCTCCAGGATCGGCCGCGCTATCGTGTCGTAGGCATAGTAGCCGATCAGCCAGCCGGCAATGCCGCCCAGCACGGACGCGACAGTGGCGGTCAGCGCGTAGCGATAGCTGCGCTCGGGCCGCGACAGCGCCATGGGCAGGAACAGCACGTCGGCGGGTATGAAGAACACCGAGCTTTCGACGAAGGCGATGAAGGCCAGCCACCATTCGGCGGATTTGCGCGCCGCCAGCGACAGCGTCCAGTCGTAAAGTCCGCGAAGCATCGGCTCTCCTAATGCAGTCGACGCAATTCCGGGCGGAAAACCGCAGCGCACTTTTCCTGGAATTGCTCTGATCAATGTCACCCGAGACGCTTTGCGGTTTTGGGCAACGGCTGGCAGGAAGACAAGGACCCAAAGCGCCGCATCCAGCTTGCGGATGCGCGGCGCTCTACGTTTCGCCTGTCTAGAAAGATTTTCCGCGACGCACAATGTCTGCGTTGCCAGGAGGCCGAAGGGTGGGGCAATGCCGGCGTTTGAGCGGGCAAATCCGCAACAGGCCAGTTGACGAACACCCATCCGCCCGTATAGTCCGCGCCCATCCAGGCCGCCCGGCCTGAGCCCCTATGGCGGAATTGGTAGACGCGCTCGACTCAAAATCGAGTTCCGCAAGGAGTGCTGGTTCGATCCCGGCTAGGGGCACCACCCTTCGCTCTGCGAGCTTCGGGTGGCAGGCCATCCTTCGCGAGCTTCCCATGGCGGGCCATTCCAAACGATCCTACCGCATATTCCCGGTATGCCCCTGCGAATATCGCCCGGGCTGCGGCCACACGGTGAGGCCGTGCGGCTCGACGCCGACGCGGATTTTCGTCACGGCGCCGTTCGCCGTGTCGATCATGTAGACCTCGCTGTCGAAGCGGCCGGAGAGCCACAGCTGCCTGCCGTCGGCGCTGACATTGCCCATGTCGGGACTGCCGCCGCCGGGAATCGGCCATTGCGCGACCACGGCGCGGGTGGCGAAGTCGATCACTGTCACGCTGCCCGGACCCTTGGCCTTGCCCTGCTCCATCTTGTGCGAGCCCCGGTTCGAGACGTAGAGCCGCTTGCCGTCGCGGCTGACGACGAAACCATGCGTGCCGATGCCGGTCGGGATGAAGCCGATTTCCTTGAAACTGTCGCCGTCGATCAGGAACACGCCGTCATTCATCATGTCGGCCACGTAAAAGACCTTGCCGTCGGGCGAGAGGCGGACGTCCTGCGGCATGCCCATCCTGGAGAGGTCGAGATGGCCGAGCACCTTCTGGTTCTTCAGGTCGATCTTGGCCAGGCCGCCATCGCCATATTCGCAGGTGAAGATCGCATAGGAGCCGTCGACCGCAAAATCGGCATGGTTGATGCCGGGACAGGTCGGCGTCGGCAGGCTCGATTTCAGCGCCATGGTGTGCGGGTCGCGGAAATCGAGCTGCTGCAATGCTTCGTCGACGACGATGGCGGCGCTGCCGTCCGGCATGAAATAGAGGTTGTAGGGGTCGTCGACCGGGACCTGCTGGCCGGGTTTGGCCGTCATCGGGTCGATCGGCGTCAGGCTGCCGTTTTTGCCGGTGCCGTTGTTGGCGACCCACAGCGTCTTCAAATCCCAGGACGGCACGACATGCTGCGGCTTGCTGCCGACGTTGAAGCGGTCGACTTCCTTGAGCGTTACGCTGTCGATCACCGAGACGCTGTTGGAGGAGCGATTGGGCACATAGACGCGCGGCAGTGTCCCGGTCGTCACCGGGCTCAGATGACCGGCGGCGGTGTGTTTGTAGATGTTGACGGCGGGCGGCGGGGGCTCGCTGCAGTCTTCGGGACAGGAGTCGGCATACGCCGCGCCGGCCTGCAGCGGCGCGAGCAGCGCAAGCGGCACGCAAAGACGGATGAAGCGCAGAAAAGTCCCGATCATTTTGGCTGACTTGCGATGAATGCGCGGATCGCATCCGTCGTCCCGTTGACGATGAGATCCACGCCGAGTTGCCCGAATTGTGCGGAAGACCTTGCCGGATCGCCGCCGTAGACGCCATCCCCGGCACCAAGCTTTGGCGGTCCTGCAAGACGATCCTTGCGCACCAGGGATGGGTCGACGGCGAGCATCAGCGAGGTATCGGCCAAGCCGGCATGCGATCCGATTTCAGCGCGGCTGGCACCGGCGGCCAGCAGCTTGTCGGTGTAGGGCCTTCGCGAGAGCTGATAGTAATCAACATCGGCAAAGACCCGCACCGGTGTCCTTTTCCATTCGGCATTGAGCCGGTCGGCCATTTGCCGTTCGTCGCCCTGATAGCCGCCGTGGTCGCCGATCAGCACGATGGTCGTGAAGCCGGCATGCCTGAAGCTGCGCGCCGCAGATTCGAGCAATTGCTCGAAAACCTTGTCGCCGATGGAGATGGTTCCCGGAAAACGCATATGCGAGGTCGGCGGATCGATGTTGCCTTCCGGCACATAGGAAATGACCGGAGCGACAAGCGTATTGCCCAGTTTCCCGGCGATTTTTTCAGCAAGGAACTTCACTCGCACATTGTGCTTGCCCAGAGCCACCGCCGGACCGCTCTGCTCGGTGCCGCCGATCGGAATGATGATCGTGGTCGTCCCCGCCGCGACGAGGTCGCGCAGCTCGGTCCAGGTCTGGTCTTCCAGGAAGACCGAAGCGCAGGCCGGGCTAGCGGCCTGCAAGAACAGCAGCACCCCGGCACCAGCCAAGATGCGCCGCAGCGCGCCCCTTCCGATCTCGACAAGCATATGCACTTTTCCCGGGATTGCCCTAGCGACGCTTCAGCAGGCTCCGCATGCGATTGCGCAGGATGCGCGCCATGTTGCGGGTCTCGCGATAGAGGTGCAGCTGCGAGGCCGCCTGGCGGGCCAGCCGGTCTGCGTCCGGCGTCACCCCGACCACCAGCGTGCCCATCGGCTTGCGCTCGCTCCACAGGCGGCTCATCACTGGATGGTCCGGAACCGCGCAGGAATCGGTCATGACGATGTTGGGATCGTCGAGATGCTGCTTGGTCACCTCGATCATCAGCAGCGTACCCGGCGAATACGCGGAAAGCGTCTCGTCATAGGCTGTCTTCCAGGTGTAGGCGACGCCGGCCTCGACGAAAACCACCAGGCAGGCGATGGCGCGGCCGTCGAGCGTCAGCATGTGGATGCGGCACATGTCCTGCTCGGCCAGCCGGTGCACGGCCTCGCGGGCGAAGGCGGCGCGGTAGCGGTCGATCGCCATGGCAGTGCGCTCGCGACCCTTCCAGCCGGCGGCCTCCAACGTCAGGAAGCTTTCGATGGCATGGCGGATCTCGTCCGGCCCGCGGGCCACGATGTGCTCGAGCTTGCCGAGGTCGGCAAGGCGCCGCTTCAGCCGACGAAATTCGCGATAGTGATGCGAACGCAGCGACGCCTTGAGGTAATCCTCGCCGTCGGCATCGCTTTCAAGCACCGGACGCTCGACCTTCCCGGTGGTCACCAGCGTCAGGCTGCGGCTGTCGGCGAAGGAGGTGAGCAGGCTCGCCACCGGACCGTCGAGGCGCATGTCGGGCAGCACGAAGACTTTTGGCAGCTTGAGATGCGGCCGCGACAGCATCGAGAAGAAATCCTCGATGACGCCGATGGGATCGTCGCGGTCGACCAGCGGCGTGCCGAGCGGGCCGAACGGGCTTGACCATGTGCGCATCACGGGAACGCCGAGCGGGATCGCCGGCCGCTCGACCGAGAACGGCACCAGAAGGCGCAGCCGGTTGCGGTATTCGTCGCCGTCGCGGATGACGGCCAGGCGTACCTCGCGGTCCTCCAGCCGGGGCATCGCCGGCGCCAGGAAGCGCGGGTTGAAGAAGACATTCGGCTCGACCGTGCGGGCGCTGAGGTAGTCGAGTTCCTCGACGAGGTCGAAGCCGGCCGAGGCAGGGTAGATGGCGAGCTTGCGTTCCGGCCTGTTGCTGGCGAAGAGCTCGATATGGGCCGGGTCGGCCTCGCGAGCCAGGCCGGCAAGGTTGGAGACCATGGCACCGGCGGGGCCGCCGCTGGTCTCTTCAAGCAACGGGACGGCGGCCATCAGGCGACTTCCTTTCTTGCGGGCACGAAGATCGCCATCACTATGCCGAGCTTGCGCCAGACGGTGAAGGAGAGCGCGCTGGCCTCAAAGACCATGGCAAGGCTCGTTGCCATCGCCGCGCCCCAGAGGCCGAACAGCGGGATCAGCAGCACGTTGAGGCCGATGTTAAGGGCGAGCGTCATGGCATAGACGGCAGCGCAGATGTTCTGGTTGCCGCTCATGGTGAGCAGGCTTTCGCAGGGGCCGACGGCGGCGCGCGCCACGACGCCCAGCACAAGCAGGAAGAGCAGTGGATAGCCTGCGGTGAATTCGGGACCGAACAGCACCAGCATCGGTTCGCCCAGCGCCAGCACCAGCAGCGCCATCAAAAGCGAAGGCCAGAAGGTCCAGGAGACGGTTTCGCGGGCAAAGGCGGCAAGCCTGTCCGGCTCGCCATGGGTGAATTGCGCATAGCGCTGGGCAACGCCGGCCTTGACGGCGAAATAGACGAAATGCACCAGCGCCAGCGTCTTCACCGTAGCGAAATAGACGGCGACGTCGTTGGGCGGGAGGTAGGCGCCCACCATCAGCACGTCGGCATTGGTCAGCAGGAAGAAGAAGCTCTCGACCAGGAAGATCGGCAGCGAGACGAGGATCCACTGGCCGAAATGCACCGTCATCGGCCCGGGCGGGACTTTCTTGTCCATGCGCGAGGTGACGGCCATCAACTGGCCGAGCGTCGTGACATAGGTCGCGGCGATCGAGGCGAAGATGGCGGTCTTGGCGTCCGGCAAATAGTGCAGGCCAAGCAACAGCGCCATGAACGCCAGGATCAGCACCGGGCGCACCAGATAGGTCGGCGACAGCGCCAGCAGCGCCCAGGAATTGGCACGCGCCAGCCCTTGCAGGAGATCGCCGAGCGCGATCATCGGCAGGCAGATGACGCCGAGGATGAAAGGGATGACGTAGTAACTCTCAATCCAGTCCGAGGCCAGCCATACGCCAAGGGCGCCGAGGCCGGCGATCAGCGTCGAGGCGACGAGCACGAACAGGCGGCTGGCAAGCACGATGCCGCGCAGCTCGGCCAGCATGCCGCGCTCGCGATACTCCGGAATGAAACGGATGACGGAGGTGTGGAAGCCAAGGCAGGCGAGATTGCCGACGATGACCATCGTCACCCAGACCAGCACCGAGATGCCGTACTCGAACGACCCCATCCAGCGCGCCATCAGCACCTGGCTGACAAAGGCGATGAAGGCGCTGATGATGCGGATGGAAAAGGCAATCAGCGACATGCGCCCGGCCTCGCCGCGCGCATCGGCGGTGAAGAGGATGGCATCGACGCGGCCAAGCAACGGCCGCATGCGCAGCGCCCAGCGCTGCGGCAAGATCCGCCCGGCAGTCGTTGCCGCGGAAAAGCGCACCCAAAACCCTCCGTTTTCCGCCTTTTTCCAGCGTTCGGGTCTATCCGAAACACCTTAAGAAAGGGTGGGTGAGGGTGTGTCCAGGGGATAGATGGGTAACACTTTGAACCGGATACATAGGTAACAGTTTTCTCCCCCTATGATGCGGTCGCCGCAGCGCCAAGCGGTCGTCTTGGCGCGGCGCTGCGGCGAACCAGTTTCATGTGCTTCTCATCGATGAAGCCGAGCGGATGGGTGTGGAAGCGCATCGTCCACTCGCCATCCTCGGTCTCTTCAATGGCAATCGGTTCGCCGGCCAACGTGGCCGAGACATAGATCTCGGTGCCCCGCCATTTGACGGCGCCGTTCTGGCGCACGCCGCGCACCGCTGCCTC
>NZ_QMBQ01000006.1 GCF_003289965.1 Mesorhizobium atlanticum | reverse complement strand
AGCTCGGCTGCCGTTGCCCGGCCGTGATCGAGCGGCGCCCGCGGCCGGTCGTGCAGGCCTTCCGGGCCGGTCTCCCGGTAACGTCCAAGCCATTTGTAGCCGGTCTTGCGTGAGATCTCGAAGGCCGCGCAAAGCTGCGTCATCGTCTCCTCACCAGATAGGCACTCCACAACAAACCGAAGCCGTTCATCCATGATGCCAGTCTCTCGCCAAACCATCGCCGGTCCTCCCGGCTGGCGAGAAAACTGTCACCCATCTAATCGGTCCATTCTGTTACCTATCTATCCGGTTCGGACACGGGCACCTTCTCCCCGTATAGAGACGGGGAGAAGGAAAAACTTCAAGCTTCCCCAAAAACCCGCTTGAAGATCGTGTCGACATGCTTGGTGTGGTAGCCGAGGTCGAATTTCTCGCGGATCTCGGCTTCGGAGAGGGCGCCCGTTACGTCCTTGTCGGCGAGCAGTTCCTCCAGGAAATCGGCGCCGTGCTCCCAGACTTTCATGGCGTTGCGCTGCACCAGGCGGTAGGCGTCCTCGCGTGACAGGCCGGCCTGGGTCAGCGCGAGCAGCACACGCTGCGAATGCACCAAGCCTCTGAACTTATTGAGGTTCTTTTCCATATTCTCGGGATAGACGAGCAGCTTGTCGACGACGCCGGTGAGGCGCGCCAGCGCGAAATCCAGCGTTACCGTCGCATCCGGCCCGATCATGCGCTCGACCGAGGAATGCGAAATGTCGCGCTCGTGCCAGAGCGCAACGTCTTCCATGGCAGGCAGCGCCATCGACCGCACCATGCGGGCGAGGCCGGTGAGATTTTCGGTCAGCACCGGGTTGCGCTTGTGCGGCATCGCGGATGAGCCCTTCTGGCCCGGCGAGAAATACTCTTCCGCTTCCAGCACTTCGGTGCGCTGCAGATGGCGGATCTCGACAGCGAGGCGCTCGACCGACGAGGCGATGACGCCCAGGGTGGCAAAGAACATGGCATGCCGGTCGCGCGGGATCACCTGGGTCGACACCGGCTCAGGCTTCAGCCCGAGCTTTGCCGCAACATGCTCTTCGACATAAGGCTCGATGTTGGCGAAGGTGCCGACCGCGCCGGAGATGGCACACGTTGCGATATCCTCTCGCGCGTGCACCAGACGCTCGCGGCAGCGCGAGAATTCGGCATAGGCCTGCGCCAGCTTGACGCCGAAGGTGGTCGGCTCGGCGTGGATGCCGTGGCTGCGGCCGATGGTGACGGTGTCCTTGTGCTCGAAGGCGCGGCGCTTCAGCGCCGCAAGCAAGGCATCGATGTCGGCGAGCAGGATATCGCTGGCGCGGGTCAACTGCACGGCAAGGCAGGTGTCGAGCACGTCCGACGAGGTCATGCCCTGGTGGATGAAGCGGGCGTCCGGTCCGACAAACTCGGCAAGATGGGTCAGGAACGCGATGACGTCATGCTTGGTGACGCGTTCGATCTCGTCGATCTTGGCGACGTCGAACTTGGCCGCGCCGCCTTTTTCCCAGATCGTCCTTGCCGCTTCCTTCGGGATGACGCCCAGCTCCGCCAGCGCATCGCAGGCATGCGCCTCGATCTCGAACCAGATGCGGAAGCGGGTTTCGGGCGACCAGATGGCGACCATTTCCGGCCGGGAATAGCGAGGGATCATCCGTTTTTCAGTCCTGCCTGGGAGAAGCGTCGCCGCGTCCTAACAGAGGCGGGCCCAATGCTCAACGCCGCTGCCGCGCAAACCGGATGCTTGTCGCGACAAGTGCCGCAAAATGAATACGCCAAGCGCGAGAACTGGTAGAGCGCAGTCAACAGCGTGAAGGTGAATTCATGTCCATCACGCCATGGTGAACGAGACGTGCCGTGCCATGCATCCAATCCGGCGTTCATTTGTTATTGTCGGCCGTCTCGCATCCGAAGGGGCACATCCAGCGGAGAACCAGCATGAGCACCGACATCAGCAAGATACGCCCACATATGGAAGTGATCGGCGCCGACGGCGTCCATATCGGCACCGTCGACAAGGTCGAAGGCGACCGGATCAAGCTGACCAAGGCCGATAGCGGCATGGGTTCGCATAAGGGCCATCATCATTACATTTCGCTCGCCCTGGTCGCGGAGATCGATGCCCAGAAAGTATGGCTCTCCGCGAACTCCGATGTCGCGGTCACCTTCGAGGAAGAGAAATCCGATCCGACCTGACCTTTGCTTTTGAGCAATTCCGGCCGGAAAGCTACGGCGAAGACGCCGAGCCTAGCCGCCGGACACTTTTCCTGGAATTGCTCCAAGTCAGCGCGACGACCAAACCGGGAACAGATCGCCGTCGGCCGGTGCCGCGGCATGGACGCCGCGGCTGATGGCCCGCGCCATGGTCGCGCCGGCCGTCGCGAACAGGTCGATCGCGGCATCGGCACCGAGCTCGATGCCGCTTCTGCCGGTCGCCAGGGCAAACACCAGATCGCCGTCGGCCGGCGTGTGCGTGGGCCAGATGGCGCGGGCGAAGCCGTCATGCGCCGAAATCGCCAGCCGCTTGGCCGCAGCCTTGGTGAGGACGGCGTCCGTGGCGATGACGGCGATGGTGGTGCTGCCGGCTGCCCCAAGTCCGCCGACGGGCCTGTCGCGGTATTTCAGCAGGATCTTCCTGGCATCTTCGGGCAGCGGATCAGGATAACCCAATCCACCAAACTCGTCGCCGATCTCAAAGGGCGCCGCCCAGAAATGGCGGCTGTGGCCGACCGTCACCGAGCCGGTTGGGTTGA
This sequence comes from Mesorhizobium atlanticum, assembly GCF_003289965.1. Taxonomy (GTDB): domain Bacteria; phylum Pseudomonadota; class Alphaproteobacteria; order Rhizobiales; family Rhizobiaceae; genus Mesorhizobium; species Mesorhizobium atlanticum. The sequence goes on along the minus strand of NZ_QMBQ01000006.1, from coordinate 369,310 downwards.
CGGCGGCGAGCGCGCCGATGGTGACGCCGCTGTCGAGCACGGTCGAGGCTGAGCCCAGGCCGCCCTTCAGTCCGAAGGTCAGCGCGCCTGTGCCGGCGCCCGCCGTGCCGATGGCAAAATCCACCGTTGCCGTCTGCACGGCCTCATAGCCAAGCTCGCGATAGGGCGGATAACGACCCCAATCCTTGTCGCCGCCATTGCGCAGGTCGAACAGGATCGCGGCCGGCACGATCGGCACGCGGAAGCCGCCGACCTCGACGCCGATGTTTCTCTCGCGCAGCGCCGCCTGCACGCCGGAAGCCGCATCGAGGCCGAAGGCGGAGCCGCCCGACAGAACCACGGCATGGATCGTCGCGATCGAATTCTGCGGCTCGAGCAGGTCGGTCTCGCGCGTGCCCGGCGCGCCGCCCAGCACCTGGACGCCGGCCACGGCAGGTTCATCGCACAGCACCACCGTAACGCCGGATTTCAGCCTTGGGTCGGTGGCATTGCCAACACGGAGGCCCGCAACGTCGGTGATCAGATTGCGCGGTCCGGTGTGGAACATCACTTGCCCTCCAGCGGTACGAAATGCGTGCCGTCGAACCGGAAGACGCGGAACGGGTTCTGGCCGAGGTCGCCCTTGTCGTCGAAGCGGATGGTGCCGATCGCGGTCGCGAAATCATGGCCGGTCAGCGCTTCGCCGAGCGGTTGGCCGGAGCTTTCCGCGCTGGTCAGCGCGGCCTTGGCGATCTCGACCGCCGCATAGGACGGCAGCGTGTAGCCTTCCGGCACGATGTTTTTTGCGCCGAAGGCCTGCATGATCTTAGGGTCGGCGACTTCCGACCATTCCGGCAGCGCGATCATCAGCGTGCCAACGGCGTAAGGCACATCGCCCGGCGGCGTGCGCAGGTTCTCGCCACCGGCGAAAGTGATGCCTGCATCGAGCTGGGCGGCATCGCGGCCCATGATGGCGATGTCGTCGCCGTCGCCGCCGGCGAACACCTTGGTCGCGCCGGCCTTCTTCAGCCGGCCGACCAACCCGATCTGGTTGTCGAGCTGCGGCCGGAACGTGTCGACGAAGACCGGCTTCAAGGCGGCCTGTTCGGCCGCGGCGCGGAAGGTCTCGGCCATTTCGCGGCCATAGATGGTGCCGTCATCGACGATGGCGAACAGGTCGTCGCGCCAGAGCTGCGTAAGCTTGGCGGCAACCGCGTTGCGCTCATCGTCGCCGCGCGGGCCGAGCCGGTAGACCGGCCAACCGGTCTTGGCGCGCCGGTCGGTCAGGCTTTCGGTGCGCACGCCAACCGTGATCACCGGGATGTTGGCATCTTTAAGGATCGGCAGCGCGGCCTCGATCGCCTCGGTGCAGAGAAATCCCACCACGATATTGACCTTGGCGTCGACGAATTCCTTTGCCGCCGCGGCGCCGCCATCGGCGGTGCAGGCATCGTCGACGGCCTTCACCCCGACGCCGGCTGCCTCCGCCGCCAGACCCGCGCCATTCTCAATTTGCTTGCCCAGCATCGCCGACGGACCGGAAAGCGGCGCCGCAACGCCGACCAGCGTCTCGGCGTCGGCGCTCGCTGTCAGCGACAGCCAGAGCAGCACGGCTGATGTCGTCGTGAGAAGACGCATTCGGGCTAAGAGATCCTCCATGCCGGGAATACAGTCCCGACACTATTCCAAGAAATGCCTAAAGGCTGGCTAAGCGCCGCGCAACACGCGAATTTGCGGATTGCGGTCAAGCACTTCGCCCGTGATAGGTAACTTGTGGCGTGCAATATGCCGCCATATATAACGGGCTTGTTCTGACAGGTGGATTATCGCGTGCTGAAGATCAATGACATCGGGCCGCAGCACTATCGCGATGCGATGGCGCATTTTGCCGGCCATGTGCATGTGGTGACCACGGACGGGCCAGGCGGCAAACGAGGCGCGACGGTGATCGCCGCCTGTTCGGTTTCGGACACGCCGCCGACGGTTCTGGTCTGCCTCAACCGCGAGAACGCCAAGAACGAAGCTTTCATCAAAAACGGCAGGTTCGCGCTCAACACGCTTGCCTCGGACCAGGAAGCCGTCTCGATAGGCTTTTCCGGTGTCACCGGGTTGCCGGCGGACGAGCGCTTTGCGCTTGCCGAGTGGGATGTGATCTCGACCGGCGCGCCGACGCTGAAAGGGGCCCTTGCCGTGTTCGACTGCGAGATCATCGATGCCAAGGACCTTGCCACCCACCGTGTGCTTTTTGGCAAGGTGACAGGCCTGCGCATCGGCGATAATTTGCGGCCACTGATCTACTATAACCGCGGCTATCACGTTCTTTGAACGGGCGGGCGGGATCCACGGAGACAAGATGACCGCGCCGCGCCCCGCGCCCAAATCGATCGACGAAACGCTCGATCTTTTGACCGGCGCGGACTATGTCGCGGATCGCTCGCTGGCGACCGTGCTGTTTCTTTCACTGCGCATGAAGCGGCCCTTGTTCCTCGAAGGCGAGGCGGGCGTCGGCAAGACCGAGATCGCCAAGGTGCTGGCCGACGCGCTCGGTCGCAGGCTGATCCGCCTGCAATGCTATGAAGGGCTCGACGTCTCCTCGGCCGTCTATGAGTGGAACTATGCCGCGCAGATGATTGAGATCCGCATGGAGGAGGCGGCCGGCAAGGTCGTGCGCTCCGACATGGAGCGCAACGTATTTTCCGAGAAATACCTGATCCGCCGCCCGGTGCTCGATGCGCTGACCGGCAAGGCCGGTGCGGCGCCGGTGTTCCTGATCGACGAACTCGACCGCACGGACGAGGCCTTCGAAGCGTTTCTGCTGGAAATCCTGTCGGACTTCCAGGTTACCGTTCCCGAGCTAGGCACGATCAAGGCGGAGGAGCCGCCGATCGTCATCATCACCACAAACCGCACACGCGAGATTCATGACGCGCTGAAGCGGCGCTGCCTCTATCACTGGGTCGACTATCCGAACGCCGAGCGCGAGCTGGAGATCGTGCGCCGCAAAGTGCCGCAGGCGAACCGCCGGCTGTCGGCGGAGGTCGTGTCCTTCATCCAGAAGCTGCGCCAGGTCGAGTTGTTCAAGGCGCCAGGCGTCGCCGAAACCATCGACTGGGCCGGCGCGCTCACCGAGCTCGACAAGGTGGCGCTCGATCCGGAGACCGTGTCCGACACGATCGGCGTGCTTTTGAAGTACCAGGACGACATCGCCCGTATCGGCGAAGGCGAGGGCCGGCGCATCCTCAATGAGGTGAAGGCCGAGCTTTCGGCGGCGGAGTAGGCGCGATGCCCGTGCAGCGTCCGGAACCCAAAGAGGCGGTCGCCGACGGGCGTATCGCCGACAACATCGTCTATTTCGCCCGCGCCTTGCGCAAGGCAGGCATGCGCGTCGGGCCGGCCTCGGTGAAGGATGCCATCGAGGCGGTGCTTGCCGCCGGCATCGGCTCGCGCGACGATTTCTACTGGACGCTGCATGCGGTGCTGGTCTCGCGGCACGAGGACCATCCGGTCTTCGACGAGGCCTTCCGCCTGTTCTGGAAATCGCGCGAGCTGATCGAGAAACTGCTGGCGATGTTCTCGCCGGTCGCGCCGGACAACGCTGAAAAGCAGAAGCCGCGGGCGGCCGAGAATCGCGTCAGCCAGGCGATGTTCGAGGGCCATCAGAAGAGCCAGCCGGTGCGGGAAGTGCCGGAGATCGAGGTCGATGCGCGGATGACTTTTTCCGGCAATGAGGTGCTGCGCGGCAAGGATTTCGCGCAGATGGACGCCGGCGAGATGGCCGAGGCCAAGAAGGCGATCATGGCCTTGCGGCTGCCCTTCGATCTTGTCCGCACGCGGCGCTTCAGGGCCGACCCACAGGGGCGCCGCATCGATCCGCGCGCCATGATGCGCTCGGCCGCGCGCACCGGCGGTGAGCTTACTTTGCCGAAATTCCGCTCGCAGCGCGAAGTGCACCCGCCGCTGGTCGTACTTGCCGACATTTCCGGCTCGATGAGCCAGTACACCCGTCTCTTCCTGCATTTCCTGCATGCCCTGACCGAAAAGCGCCGGCGCGTGCACGCCTTCGTCTTCGGCACGCGGCTGACCAACCTGACCCGGCAGATGCGGCACCGCGATCCCGACGAAGCGCTGGCCGAATGCTCGGCGGCGGTGAAGGACTGGTCGGGCGGCACTCGCATCGGCGATACGCTCGCCGAGTTCAACCGGTTGTGGTCGCGGCGCGTGCTGGGGCAGGGCGCCGTGGTGCTTCTCATCACCGACGGGCTGGAGCGCGACGACGTCACCGGCCTGTCGGAGGAGATGGAGCGACTGCATAAATCCTGCCGGCGGCTGATCTGGCTCAACCCGCTGTTGCGCTTCGATGGCTTCGAGGCGCGCGCCCGCGGCGTCAAAGCGATGCTGCCGCATGTCGACGAGTTCCGGGCGGTGCACAATCTTGACGCGCTGACCGATCTTTGCGCCTCTCTCGACCAGCGGCCGGCGGCCTCGGTCGATCCGCGCCGCTGGTTGCAAACTGGCGGGAGGCGTGCCGCGTAGCCATATGCTGTGCCAGGGAATGTCCCGGCGGGAAAACAGACTTTGTGAGAAGCGACGATGGATGAGAGCATTTATCTCGATGAGGCCCGCGATCCCCTGATCATCGCGGAGGGCTGGATGAAGGACGGCAAGGATGTCGCCATCGCGACCGTGGTCGAGACCTGGGGTTCGGCACCGCGTCCGGTCGGCAGCCATCTTGTCATCGACGCCGAAGGGAATTTCCACGGCTCTGTCTCCGGCGGCTGCGTCGAGAGCGCCGTGGTGACCGAGGCGATGGACGTCATCGGCTCGGGCAAGGCCAGGATGCTGGAATTTGGCGTTGCCGACGAAACGGCATGGCAGGTGGGCCTTTCGTGCGGCGGCCGCATCAAGGTCTATGTCGAGCGGCTGGGCTGATCTTTCATGGATCCATATGTTCTCAAGACCTTGAACGAGGAACGCCGCGCCCGCCGTGCCGCGGTTCTGGTCACCGACCTAGGCGACGGCCGCGACCGCATCGTGCGCGAGGGCGACCCTGTCGCGGGCGATCTCGGGGCAGCGATCGCCAATGCGTTCCGCACCGGCAATTCGCGGTCCGTGGAAGCGGAAGGGCGGACTTTCTTTCTCAACGCGCATCTGCCGCGCCCACGCCTCGTGGTGATCGGCGCGGTGCATATCAGCCAGGCGCTGGCGCCGATGGCCAGGATCGCCGGCTACCCAGTCGAGATCATCGACCCGCGCACCGCCTTTGCGACGCCGGAGCGCTTTCCCGACGTCGCGCTGCATGCCGAATGGCCGGAGGACGTGCTGAAGCGCGCGCCGCTCGACAGCTATACCGCGCTTGCCGCCGTCACCCATGACCCGAAGATCGACGATTTCGCGCTGAAGGCGGCGCTAGATGCCCGATGCTTCTATGTCGGGGCGCTCGGCAGCCGCAAGACCCACGCGAAGCGTGTCGAGCGCCTGCTGGCGCTCGGCGCCGGCGCAGACCAGATCGCCCGTATCCATGCGCCGATCGGCCTCGATATCGGTGCGGCAAGTCCGGCCGAGATCGCCGTCGCCGTCCTGGCGCAGACCATCCACGCCTTCCGCTCGCGCGGCCTCGAAACAAAAGGCGCCGTGGCGTGAAATTCGGACCGGTTCCGATCGACGAGGCTGAAGGGGCCGTGCTGGCGCATGCGACGGCCGCGGGCGAAAGGCGGTTCCGCAAGGCGCACCGGCTGAGCCGCGAGGATGTCGCGGCACTCAAGGCTGCGGGCATCGGCGAAGTCGTCGCGGCGGTGCTTGACCGGGACGATCTAGGCGAGGATGCCGCCGCCGCGAAGATCGCGGCCGCCATGAGCCACCGCAACATCGAGGTCAAGCCGGCCGCCACCGGGCGGGTGAACCTGCATGCAGGCGCCTCGGGCGTGTTTACCGTCGATGCCGGGATGATCGATGCCATCAATGCCGTCGATCCAGCCATCACCATCGCGACGCTGGCGCAGCATGCGCCGGTCGAGAAGGGCCAGATGGTCGCGACGGTGAAGATCATCCCCTTTGCCGTCGCCGCAAGCCTGGTCGACAGAGTGGTGAGAATCTGCGCCGGCCGCGAGATCTTTGCAGTCAACGCCTACCGCCCGATCAATGTCGGCGTCATCCAGACGGTGCTTCCCGGCGTGAAGCCGAGCGTGCTGGATAAGACGCTGCGCGTCACCGAGGCGCGACTGGCGCGTTCCGGCGGCCGGCTGACGGCCGAGCGGCGCACGCCGCACGAGGTTGGCCCCGTCGCCGCGGCCGCGACCCAGTTGGCGCGCGACAATGACATGGTGGTGATCTTCGGCGCCTCGGCGATGAGCGATTTCGCCGATGTCGTCCCGGCCGCGATCGAACGTGCCGGGGGCACCGTCATCCGCGCCGGCATGCCGGTCGATCCCGGCAATCTTTTGGTGCTCGGAACACTCGACGGCAAGCGCGTGGTCGGCGCGCCCGGATGCGCGCGCAGCCCGAAGGAGAACGGCTTCGACTGGGTGCTCGATCGCCTGATTGCCGGGCTCGACGTGACGGCGGGTGATATAGCCGGCATGGGCGTCGGCGGGCTTCTGATGGAAATCCCGACAAGGCCGCAGCCGCGCGAGCCGGCGCCGCAGCCGGCAAGGTCGGCGCTGAAGGTCGACGTCGTGCTTCTGGCCGCCGGCCGTTCGAGCCGCATGGGCGGGCCGAACAAGCTTCTGGCGCTGTTCGACGGCGAGCCCCTGGTGCGCCGCACCGCTTCGCGCGCACTGGGCTCGAAGGCCGCCAGCACCATCGTCGTCACCGGCCATCAGCGCGAGCGCGTGCGTTCCGCACTTGCCGGCCTCAACGTGAAACTCGCAGACAATCCCGATTTCGCCGACGGCCTGGCCTCGTCCTTGAAGGCGGGCATTGCGAAAGTCGCGCCCGACGCGGCCGGCGCCATGATCGTGCTCGGCGACATGCCCGGCGTTTCGTCGAAGGATCTCGACAGCCTGATCGATGCGTTCCGCCGTTCCGGCGGCCACGCGGTCGTGCGCGCCTCGCACCAGGGCAAGCGCGGTAATCCGGTGCTTTTGCCGCGATCGCTTTTTGCGGCGATCGCGCAGCTCGAGGGCGATACCGGCGCGCGCCATCTGGTCGAAGCCGAGGGACTCGACGTTATCGATGTCGAGATAGGGCAGGGCGCATCGATCGATGTCGACACGCCCGAGGCGCTGGAAGGCGCGGGCGGCGTTCTGCAGGATTGACAAAGCAGAGCTGAATTTCGCATGCCTCTCGGCATGTCTTTCCGCTTCCTCTTCGCCCTGCTCGTTGCAACCGGTTTTATCGTTCAGGCTGCCCAGAGCCAGACGCTTTCGCTAAAGCCGTTCAAGGACGACCTGTTTGCCTATCCGGCGACGCTGTCCACCGGCGATAATGGCGCCTACACGGTGCTCGACTATCATGAGATGCGCGACATCAATCAGCGCGACGAGGTGCCGGAAAAGCGTGTGCGCGCACAGTACACCGACCCCGGCGTGCGCAAGGTGCAGCAGGACCTGATGTTGAAGACCGACGCCGGCGATGTCAGGCATGTGGCGGTCGGCAGGACGGAAGGCGCTTCCATCATAGTGCTCTATCTGCATGGGCAAGGCGGCAGCCGCAAGCAAGGGATCGACGATTTTACTTTCGGCGGCAACTTCAATCGCATCAAGAATCTGATGGCCGCCAATAACGGCCTCTATCTTTCGCCCGACTTCCCCGATTTCGGCGACAAGGGCGCGGCGCAGGTCGCGGCGCTCATCGATCACTACGCCCAACAATCGCCCGGCGCGAAGATCTTCGTCGCCTGCGGCTCCATGGGCGGCATGATCTGCTGGAAGCTCGCCGCGCGCAGGGACACGGGCGGCCGCATCAACGGGCTGCTGCTGCTCGGATCGCTGTGGGACGACAGCTTCCTCACCAGCCCGGCCTTCAAGCGCCGCGTGCCGGTGTTCTTCGGCCAGGGCAGTCATGACGTGGTCTTCCCGGTCGAGAAGCAGGAAGCTTTCTTCCGATCGATCCTGGCCAAAAAATCCTATCCGACCCGATTCGTGCGCTTCGAGACAGGCACGCATGGAACGCCGATCCGCATGGTGGACTGGCGCGGCACGCTGAACTGGATGCTGGCGAAAGCGCCGTGACCTTGCGAGGAATTATGGCGCGGTGTTGTAGTCGATGATCGTCTGCGGATTGATCTCGCCGTCATAGGAAGCATCGACGTCGTACTGGACGAGCGAGAAGTCACCGTTGCGGAACAGATAGGTCCCCGATGACGAGGCATCGCCGACGCCACGCCATTTGTTGGATGTGGTGATGGTTTTCGTGTTCTCGTCATAGTCCGAGTTGGTCGCCCAGCCGCTGGTCTTGAAACCGATGATGTGGATCGATTCGACCTTGCCTTCGCTGTTGTTGTTCTCATAGCGGATGTCGAGATCCGGCTCGGTGAACTGCAACTGGGTCACGCCGTTGACATCGTCGGCAATGTAATAGACCGCCGTCTCGTTGTAGGCGGCCATCGAGCAGAAGAAGCGGAACAGCCGCGTCTCGCGCTCCGGGTCGCTGGGCTGGGCGTCCTTGTCCTTGTAATGGATCGAATGGGCCTCGGGCTCGCCGATCGGCTTGCCGTCGGGATCCTGTTTGTCGCACTGCCCGCCATAAGTGGCGAGAAACGCCTTCTTGGCCTGTTCCAGCGCTTCGTCCTTCTTCGGCGGCGGCGGGCCGTCGCCGCAGCTTGCCGGCACGGCGCTGTCGAAATCCTCCGTGGACGGCTTCAGCGCGCCCTTGTCGATGAAGATCGGCTGGAAAGGCGGCTCCTGGACCTGCGCATTGACCTGGCGGACCGTGTAGCAGCCCGCGAAAACCTTGGCCTCGCCCTTCTTGTCGGTCGCCTGGATGGCGACCGGGACGCTGTAATAGATGCTGCCGGCGGCACCTTCTTCCGATACAGCGCCGGTCTTGACTTCAACGGCATCGGTGCCGTCGTAGCCCTTCACGAAAGCGTTGAAATCTTTAGCCGGCTTTGTATCGCCGAAATAGCCCCAGGCGCGGGCGAATTCGTGGCGGTTGATGGCGCTGTAAAGCGAGCGGATGACGGCGTCGGCGCTGGACCTGTCGTCAATATACGGCGCGTCGGCCGCAAAAGCGGACTGGCCGATACTGGACAGGCAAAAGACGGCAGCCACAGCGACAAAGGCATGTCTCATCGGGAATCTCCGCTCGATAACGAAAATACTACCACGGCGATTGCGGCGGCGCGGTGACGTTTGGGGGCACGAACGCTTGAAGAATTGTGGCCGTAGGCGTTAGGTCATGGCCCGCGGCGTTGGGGCCGCCTGGGGAGATTATCGGTGACCATTTCCATGTACGACATATCGGTTGGAGTCTTTTCCGCTCGGCTGAAGGCGCTGGCCAGTGTGCTGACGGCGGCGGAGCAGAATGCCGGCGAGCGCAAGATCGATCCGCAGGTGTTTCTCACGGCGCGGCTGGCGCCGGACATGTTCGCGCTGGCCAGGCAGGTCCAGATCGCCACCGACCATGCCAAGGGCGCGCCGTCGCGGCTCGCCGGCCGCGAGGTGCCGAAATATGAGGACAATGAAGCGAGCTTTGCCGAGCTGCAGGCCCGAATCGCCAAGACGCTCGATCATCTGGCGACGTTCTCGGCGGCCGATCTGGAGGGGTCGGAGGATAGAACGGTTGAAGTGAGGCTCGGCGGACGCGAAACCACGCTGCCCGGCTTGCAATATCTCCTGCACCTGGCGATGCCGAATTTCTATTTCCACGTCACGACGGCCTACGACATCCTGCGCCATAATGGCGTGCCGCTCGGCAAGCAGACATTTTTGGGAAATCGCTGACTTTTGGGTGGCTTTGAGGTTTCCCGGCAGTCCGGGAAACCTCTTTGGTTCAGTGTTGTTCAGCGGACCGACATCTCGCGCGCGATGCGCGGAAAATCCGCTGGCTTGATGCCGATGTCGGCACGGTCGGCATTGCTCATCGCGTTCAGAAGCGCGAGCGCCGCGCGGTAGCGCTGGTGTTCCTGCGGCCGAGGCCGAGCGAACATTTCCGTGAAGAACCCCATGACTCAGTTGCCCCTGTTGGTCCTCCCGACAACAAAATATAATCGATTTGTTAAAATTGTGCAGTGCAGCAATTGCATGGCTGCCATGCCGCATCAAATTTTTTCCGCCACAATCGGTTTTCCGCGAAACTTTCCGGCGGGCTCAATCGTAGGCATGGCTGCCGGCACATGGCTGGCTTTTTCCTCGCCACTCCTGGCGACCTTGCCGGACTGCACAAAAATGCGGTCCGGCCTTTTACTAGGTGGTTCCGGGCGGCAAAATGCCTGCAATTGTTAACCTCGCCAGAAGTCATTTTTAACGAGGGCGTCCTATTTTTAGCAACATCAACGCATGCCGTCACGACAGGGAGGCTGAGATCGGCACCGGTAACAAGCTCGATTTCGCTTCGTTGCTCGACGACCTGATCGTCGCCTCGGAGAAAGGCGAGGAAGAGGGGGGCCGGCCGTCTATCCCGTTCGACTATCTGTCCGTTGCCGATGAACTTCATTCCGGCCGCATCAAGGTCGCGAGCGAAAGTGTCGCCGCCGAATATCGCGAGTCCGCCGCCGACCTTGCCGCGGAGTTCGCCGCGCTTCTCGACCAGGCAAAGGTGTCGCTCGCGGGTGAAGAGCATCGGCCCGAGGAGCACCTGCCGTCGATCGATCCCGAAGCAATTGCCGGCGAACTCGGCCTCGACCGGCCGGCCAAGAATGCCGATTTCGGCCGTATCCGACGCAATTTCGCTTTCGCCAACCATCCGGACCGGGTCGCGCCGCATCTGCGCCAGCGCGCCATGATCCGCATGCAGGTGGCGAATATGCTGATCGACGAGGCCAAGCGGCGGGCCTTGGCGGGGGCCAGACGGTAGCCGCGCGGATTCACCTAGTCTGAGGCAGCAGGGCTTGGAGAAACTCCGGCCTGTGCTTTATGCTTGAACTTCCTCCTCGCGCTGTCCGCGCAACCTCCCGCCGGAGAAACCCCATGCACAAACGCCGCCTCGGTCGGACCGACCTCCTTGTTTCGCAAATCTGCCTCGGCTCGATGACCTGGGGGCAACAGAACACCGAAGCAGAGGGCCACGCGCAGATGGATCTGGCTTTCTCGCGCGGCGTGAACTTCATCGACACGGCGGAGCTTTACCCGATCCCGCCCAAGGCGGAGACGCAAGGGCGGACCGAGAAGACCATCGGCAGCTGGATGAAGACCAATCGCAACCGCGACAAGGTCATCCTTGCCTCGAAGGTGGTCGGCCGCACGGCCAACACATGGTTCCGCGGCGATCGTCCATCGAAGCTGGTGCGCGCCGATATCTTCGACGCCGTCGAGAAATCGCTGGCCAAGCTCGACACCGATTACATCGACCTCTACCAGATCCACTGGCCGGACCGGGACATTCCGTGGGGCTCGAATCCGACGCGCGTCGGGGCGGTGGCGCGGCGCCCGGATGCGGCAGGCGCTCCGGGAGACGAGGCGCCGATTGCCGAAACGCTCGCCGTCTTCGACGAACTGGTGAAAGCCGGAAAGATCCGCCATCTCGGCCTTTCGAACGAAAGCTCCTGGGGCGTCATGCGCTTCGTCTTCGAGGCCGAAAAGGGGACCGGCCCACGCGTCGCCTCGCTGCAGAACGCCTACAACCTCGTCAACCGCACGTTCGAGGTGAACCTTGCCGAAGTTTGCGAGCGCGAGCAGATCGCGTTCCTTCCCTATTCGCCGCTGGCGCAGGGATACCTGACCGGCAAATACGACCATGGCGCGCGGCCGCAGGGTTCGCGCTCGCAGCTGTTCAACCGCGGCCAGCGTTATGAGACGCCAAATGCGGCGGAAGTGCTGCTTCAGTACAATGAGCTGGCGCGCTCCTTCGGCATGGAGCCGGCGCTTTTCGCCAATGCCTATGTGACAAGCCGGCCCTTTGTCACCGCGAACATCGTCGGCGCGACAACCATCGCACAGCTCGAGATGGCGCTCGCCTCGGCCGACGTAAGCTGGACGGAAGAGATGCAGAAGGCGGTCGACGCCATCCACCAGCGTGTCGGCAATCCGTGTCCTTGAGCGAAATCGTTTAAAAACAAAGGGGTGGAGACAATGGAAGAGTTTCCGGTCGAGGCCGTGCGCGGCAGATTTCCGGCGCTTTCGCTGACCGATCAAGGGCGCCGGCGCATCTACCTCGACAATCCCGCCGGCACGCAGGTGCCGCAGGCCGTGGCGGATGCGGTGTCGCACTGCATGCTCTCGACCAACGCCAATCTGGGCGGCTTCTTTGAAACGACGGTCGCGGCGCAGCAAGTGGTCGATGGGGCGCATGCGGCGATGGCCGATTTCCTGAACGCATCAAGCGTCGAGGAGATCGTCATCGGCGCCAACATGACGACGCTGACCTACCACATGTCGCGCACGCTTGGCCGGACGATGAAGCCGGGCGACGAGATCATCGTCACGCGCATGGACCATGAGGGCAATGTGTCGCCCTGGCTGCAGCTTGCCGAGGATCTTGGCCTTGTCGTGCGCTTCCTGCCGTTCGACGAGCGGAGCTGGCAGGTGGAGGAAGCAGCGCTGAAGGCGCTGCTGTCGGACAAGACGCGGCTCGTCGCGCTGAATTATGCCTCCAACCTCACCGGCTCGATCAACCGGGTGAAGGCACTGACGTCGATCGCCAGGCAGGCCGGCGCGCTGGTCTATGTCGACGCCGTGCAGTTCGCGCCGCATGGGCTGATCGACGTGCAGGCGCTCGGCTGCGATTTCCTGATCTGCTCGGCCTACAAGTTCTTCGGGCCGCATATGGGCATATTGTGGGGGCGCCGCGACGTGATCGACGGTCTCAAACCTTACAAATGCCGCTGTTCGTCGAATGGGCTGCCGGAACGGTTCGAACTCGGCACGCCGCAGATCGAGCTGATGGCCGGGCTGACGGCGGCAATCGACTATTTCGCCGATCTCGGCGCTTCCGCCGGCGAGGGCGGCTCGCGGCGGCAGCGGATCGCCAAGGCATTCGAGGTGTCGATCGCATATGAGAATGCGCTGGCCCGGCAATTGATCGAAGGTCTCTCCGATATCGAGGGCCTGATCATCCGCGGCATCACCGATCCGGAACGCCTTGCCGAGCGGGTGCCGACCGTTTCCTTCACGGTCGAGGGCATCGCGCCGGAAACGATCGTGCGGCAGATGAACGCCGAAAACATCTTCCTGTGGTCGGGCCACAATTATGCGTGGGAGATCGTCCACCAGCTCGGCATTCCGGCCGAGCAGGGCGTCGTGCGCATCGGCATTGCGCAATACAACACGGCGGCCGAGATCGAGGAGACGCTGGAGAGCGTTCACCGTGTAATCGCGATGCTACGGCAGCAACGATCGTAAACGCTCTATCGCTGCTTGCCGCCGAAACCGGTCAGGAAAGCGGTGAGATTGTCGCCCAGCGCATCGCAGAGATAGCCGCCTTCCTGAACGATGACTGTGGGTAGTCCGAGCCCGGCAATCGCTTCGCCGATGCGCGAGAAACCCTGTGTCGTCACCGACAGGCCACCGAACGGATCGCCCTCGAAGGCGTCGAGGCCGAGCGCCACGACCAGCGCTTCCGGCGCGAAGGCACGGATGCGCTGGAAGGCTGTCGACAGCGCTTCGAGAAAGGGCGCGTCGCCGGATTTTCGAGGCAGCGGCAGGTTGAGATTGTAGCCGAGGCCGGGGCCTTCGCCGCGCTCGTCGGCATGGCCCCAGAAGAACGGATAGAAGCGCACCGGATCGGCGTGCAGCGAGACGGTGAGCACGTCGGGACGGGCGTAGAAGATGCCTTGCGTGCCGTTGCCGTGATGCAGGTCGACATCGAGGATGGCGACGCGGGCGGAATTCTTCCGCAGCACCTGCGCTGCGACCGCCGAATTGTTGATGAAGCAGAAGCCGCCGGCGACATCGGCGAAGGCATGGTGGCCCGGCGGACGGCAAAGCGCATAGGCCGAAGGCGCGCCGGCCATCACCGCCTCAGCGGCTTCGACCGCGCTCCAGGCGCTCCACAGCGCGCTGTTCCAGGTCTCGGCCGAGATCGGGCAGGCGGTATCGGACATGTGGTAGCCGGCCTGGCCGACTGCCGAAGCCGGATAGGAGCCGTTGCGGGCGATCGGATGGATGTTCGGGATGACTTCCGCCGAAGCGCCTTCGATGCGCTGCCAGCGCGGAAAAATGTGCTCGAGGAAGTCGAGATATTCAGGCGAATGCACCGCCGCGATCGGGCCCAGCCCATGTTTCCCCGGGCGTTCGATCGTCAAGCCGGCCGATCTTGCGCCGGCTAACAATCTTTCGATCCGCTCCGGCTTTTCCGGGTTCGGCTGCGGCGCGCCGCTGGAGAGGAAAGCCTTGGGATCATGGCGTTTCTGCTCCTCGGCATAGAAGGCTTTCATCGTCATTCCTCCGGCGTGTCGGCAAAGGCGAAGAAGGCATCGCCGACGATCTTCTGCACCTGCTCGTAGCTCGACCAGCCGATGCCCAGTCTTTCATAGAAGGTCTTGGCGGTCTCGTTGTCGGTATCGACGGACAGCCTCAGATAGACGCCGCCCGCCGCGCGGCATTCCTTCGCGACGCGCCGCAGCAGTTTTTCGCCGATCCGGCGGCCGCGAAAGCGGTCCTCGACATAAAGGTCCTGCACATAGACGCCTGGACGGCCCATCCAGGTCGAGAAGATCGGGAAATGCAGGCAAACCCCGGCGAACTCGCCGCCGACTTCGGCAATCAGCGTCGAGAAGGCGGGCTTGTCGCCGAAGCCGTAGCGGCGCAGATCGTCGGGCGTCGAGGTTATTTCCTGATGCGCGCCGATGTGAGTGCCGAGACGCAGCAGGGCGGCGTGGATGGTTTCGACGTCGTCGATGCGGCCGGGACGGACGACTGTCCTGGTGCCTTCCTGCCGCATCGATCAGGCCGGCGATTGCGCCGGCCCAAGGCCGGTCAAAAGATCATCAAGCTCCTCGATCTGGTCTTCCGAGAAGACACGAACGCCGTTTGCTTCGAGCAGCGCTGTGGTTGTGCCGCGGCCCGCCACGCGTTTTCCCGAGAAACTTCCATCATAGACGAAGCTGCTGCCACAGGACGGGCTGCCATCGGTCAGAACGGCGAAGCGGCACCCTGTTTCACGCGCCAGATCAAGCGCAAGCTGCCCAGCGTCGAGGTAAAGCTGGGTCACGTCCTTCCCGGTCTTTTCAACGACCCGGCCCTGTCCATGCAACACGGCATGGCCGTCGCCTGTGCCGCAGATCTCCGCCGGTGGGCGTGGCGTGGAGAAACCGGCCGCAACTTCAGGGCAGATTTGCACGAGCCGTCCTTCCGACTGCCACCGCGCGAGCACAGGGTGACCGCTGAGCCGATAGGAACCATTGTAGCGCACCTTGCTGCCAAGCAAGCAGGCCGAGACAAGCACCCTGTCCATTTCTGCTTTTCCTCCGCAACTCTCCCACGGCGCACCGCATCGCGAGATGGTCAGCTTTCCACCGGCAGGTCGAGTTCCTTTGCCAGCGCTTCCAGCGAGTCGCCGATGATGGCGATCATCTCGCCGATCTGCTCTCGGGTGATGATCATCGGCGGCGCCACCATGAAATTGTCGCCGTCGACGCCGCCCTTGACCTTGCGGCCATAGATGATCAGGCCGCGCGCATAGGCGTGATCGAGCAGGCGCGGCGTTGCCTTCAGGGACGGATCCATCGGCCTCAGGGTTTCCGGATTGGCGACCATTTCGGCGCCGGTTAGCAAGCCCTTGCCGCGCACGTCGGCGATGAAGGGGAAGCGCTTTTGCAAGCCCCTCAACTCCGCCATCAGCACGTCGCCCATGGCGGCGGCGTTGGCGATGAGATCAAGCCGGTCCATTTCGCCGAGCACGGCGAGGCCGGCGGCGCAGGCTAGAGGGTTGCCGGCATAGGTATGGCCGTGCTGGAAGCCGCCTGAGGCCAGCAGCGGCTCGACCAGGCGCATCGGCGCGGCAAGAGCGCCGAGCGGCGCGTAGCCCGAGCCCAGCCCCTTCGAAAGTGCGACGATATCAGGCCTGCAGTTCCAGTGATCGCCGCCGAGGAACTTGCCCGTCCTGCCGGCGCCGCTCATCACCTCGTCATGGATCAGCAGGATGCCATAGCGGTCGCAGATCTCGCGGATGCGCGGATAGTAGCTGTCGGGCGCAACGAGCGCGGCGGTCGCCGCACCTCCGACCGGCTCCATGATGAAGGCCAAAACGCTTTCCGGGCCTTCGGCTAAAATCTTCTCCTCCAGCATGTCGGCGTAGCGGATGCCGCGCTGTTCCATCGAGAGGTTGTCGCGGTCGCGCCAGGCGGTCGGGGCCGGCACCGCGGGCATCACCTTCATCATCGGCGTGAAGGTTTCGGCGAGCGCGTCGTCGCCGGTGACGGCAAGCGAGCCGAGCGTGCCGCCATGATAGGAGGGGAAGCGGGTGATCACTTTCCAGCGCTTGGGCTGGCCGGTGGCGACCGCCCATTGCCGGGCGAGCTTGATGCAGGATTCCGTCGCTTCCGAGCCGCCGGAAACGAAGAAGATGCGGTCCATGCCTTCAGGCAGTTTTCCGGCCAATTCCCGCGCCAGTTCTTCGGCCGGTTCGTTCTCGAAATGCAGCCGGTAAGCGAAGGTGGTCTTGTCCATCTGCCGCTTCATGGCGTCGAGCACGTTGCGGTTGGAATGGCCGATATTGGCGACCATCGGCCCGCTCGAGCCGTCGATGAAGCGTCGTCCATCCTGCGTCCAGAAATAGATGCCCTCGGCGCGATCGACCAGCGGCCGGCGCAGGCTGGAGAGATAGAACAGATGCGACGGCGGTCGTGCTTCGGTGTCGGGCGAGGGCTGCACTTCCAGTTTCGGCATGTCAGGACTTTCCGAGATAGCGGTCGAGAACATTCTTCGTCACGCGTTCGACCATCGCGTCCTGCCTTAGCAGGCCGGCGACCCATTCGCAGCTTCCGGCATGGAACACCTCGCCCTTGCCGCGCGGGAAATTGACGATCATGCCGTTGCCGCGCTTGACCTTGTCGAGATTGGCGTCGCTGGCCTCGCCGAACAAGGTCTCGGCGGTGAAGCGGCCATCCTCGTCGGTGAGGAACTGATCCTCGATCGGAATGTCGGCGCTTTCCTCAACCTGGCTCGCCATGCCGACCGCCAGAACCTGCAAGCCGTCCGGCGCGCCGCTCTCCGCGGTCGGGTAGGGCATGCCGCCGCGTATCTCGAAGTCCAACCCGTCGACCTCATAGCCATAGACATGGCTGTCGGCGCCGAGCAGGTCGCCGTAATAGATGCCGGTGCCGGCGAAGGCCCAATGCTCGGGACGGTAGACCGGGAAGCCGCGCACGCCGCGCGGCGCGCAGCCGCCCCAGCCGGCATAGACGCCTCGCGTCGCATTGAGGCCGAAGGTGGCGCTCCCCGGACGTCCGATCTCGGGCGCTTCCCAGGAATTGGTGGCGCGGGTGACGTCACCGCCGCGATAGGCCGGGTCTTCCGCGCGCGCCTTGTATTTGTAGCAAACCTGGCGGCGGCCTTGGTCTTCCAGCCTGGTCTGCCACATGAAATTGCCGGCGAAGCGCGCGGCACGTCCGCCGCGCTCGACATAGTTGTCGACGGCGTCGCGCATCTCCCAGGTCCAGTATTCATCGTGCCCTACGAAGACGACGCAGTCGTAGCCGTCGAGGATTTCGGGCGAGAAATGCAGCTCGTGCTGGCTGGCGAGATCGACCTGATAGCCGGCGCGTTCAGCGAAGCGGAAGAAGTGGCTGTCATAGCTCGCCCAGCCGGAAGAGGCGTATTTCTTCGAATGCCCGGTGGCGAAGGCCCATTCCATGTGTGGGTAGCGCGGCACGGTTTTCGGCGGCACGGCGACTTCGACCGGCACGCGCGGCGCATCCTTGGGCAGCACGACGAAGCCGCGGCACCAGGGACGCTGCGTAGACACCATCGTCGCGTACTGATCGCGGCTAGGGCCGGTGATGCCCTGATAGTGGTTCGAGCCGCCCCAGGTGTTGTAGGCAAGCCAGGTGCCGGTCGCGGCCACCTGCAGCAGACGGCCCGGCTTGCGGCCGGGCAAAGGCGCGACGATGAAGAGATGGTGGCTGCGGATCGGATTGCCGTCGCGCCCTTCGGCAAGAAGCGCGACGCGATAGGCGCCCGATGGCCAGTCGTCGCCGACACGGAATTCGAAAGAAGCCTCCCAGCCGCATCCTTGGACCGAGCATTGGTCTGGCGTGTTTTGCCAGCGCGCCGACAGGCCCGATCCCTCGAACACCTTGGTTTCGCTGTCGCCGTCGCGGATGACGGCAA
Organism: Mesorhizobium atlanticum; assembly: GCF_003289965.1. Lineage (GTDB taxonomy): Bacteria > Pseudomonadota > Alphaproteobacteria > Rhizobiales > Rhizobiaceae > Mesorhizobium > Mesorhizobium atlanticum. Next base: position 350,966 of record NZ_QMBQ01000006.1, on the reverse strand, counting down.
GGCTGAAGTGCGGCGCCGACGAACTGACGAAAAGCGTGACTATCTCGCCCGGACGATAGGAAAACCGGTCGCTGTAGCCCCAGATCTCACCGCGCTCGCCGTCCATGCCCGGCCATTCGTAATAATGGCCGCGCACCGCCTCGCGGCGCTGCTCGGGCGTCAGCCCGAAATTGGGAAATTCGGTGGGCAATTGCGTCAAGGGACACCTGAGATAACGAAGCCGTCATTGAGACCATCGGCCGGCCAAGCGTCAAATGGAAAGCATCGGGCCAGCAGGCACCCGCGCTTGGCGATATCCGGCAAACGGACTATTCAGCTTCAGGCGACGTTTCAACGCCGGGAGCCGATATGCTGCGTGTGCAAAAGGTCAAGGTCGACGACATCTACGTGCCGACGGCGCGGCGCAAGACGCTGCATCCCGAGACCGTGCGCCATCTTGCCGAGGATATTCTCGAGAACGGCATGAAGACGCCGATCCAGGTGCGGCACGACGGCAAGCGCCACATCCTGGTCGAGGGGCTGCACCGGCTCGAAGCCGCGAAATGGCTGGGCGAGACCATGATCGACGCCTATCTCGTTCAGGCCAAGCGCCACTAAGGTGTCTCGATATTCAGGTGATGCCGGCCTGCAAACGGCGGCTTTCTGCGCTTCCGGTGCTCACGTACCCAAAAGTACGCTCCGCTCCGGTTCTCGAAAGCCACCGTTTTCGACTCGGCCTGACCTGAATCTCAACACACCTTAAACCGGCTGCGGTCTCATAAGGATTGCCGATCTACGAGGCCTTGGCCCTTCGCGGCTGGCGCAGATGCCTGACGCCGCTCATTTCGACGAATTTCGTCGCCGTGTCCCAGAGATAGTCGCCATAAAGGAACGGCTCGAAGGGCTCGGCGCCCTTGAGCGGCAGCGGCGCGATCTCGGCGTCGACGCGTGGCTCATAGAAGAACGGAATCGAGAAGCGCGCCTGTTTGGGCGCGATCACCCGATGCCGGGTCGCCCGCACCCGGCCGGCGGTCCAGCGCTCGAGCAACTGGCCGAAATTGACGGCGAGCGTGTTGTCGGCGGGCGGCACATCGATCCACTCGCCGGCAAGGGTCTTGGCCTGCAGGCCTTCGACGCCGTCCTGCGCCAGCAAGGTGACGAAACCGGAATCGGCGTGCTCACGACCGATGATGGTCCGTATCTCGCCTTTGTGCATCACGGAGAAGTCCGGCCCGCTCAGATCGACCCCGCTGTTCGGGTCACGCAGCGGATAGCGGATCAGGCGCAATGTGGAGATGCCGCCTTCGAAATCCTTATCGAAAATCGTCTCGGTCAGCCCAAGGCCGCGCGCGACCGAGCGCAGCAGCGCGTTGCCGACCCTCTCCATTGCCTTGTAGTAGCCGGCGGCAGCCTGGCGCCAGCCGGGCAGGGCGCTTTCGGGCGGGAGCGGCGTGGCCTCGCAGAGCGGATCGGTGGCATCGAGGCCGGAGGGTTCGGTCCGCGCCTCGGCGATGTCCGGCCCCATATCGATGCCTTCCTTATAGGAGACGGCGCCCGGCTGCAGCGGAAACCAGCCGCGATAGACATTTTCCTTGGTGCGGTCGAAATTCCAGCGCAGCAGCTTCTGCTTTTCAGCCTCGGGCAGCGAAAAGATCGCCAGCAGCTGGGCCCGCGTCCGCGGCGTCAGCCATCGTCGCCCGGAAAGTCGCGGATCGCCATGAAGCCGATGCCGGAGGCCGCGGCCATGATCCTCGAGTCGGTCTGGTCGCGGGCATGTGAGGGCGGACCGAACAAGGGTGCGATCGCTATCGTGTCGATGTCGGCCATCAGCTTCCTCCCCTCGGACACCGTAGCAGGGCGTGGCGACCGGCGATTGTCAATCGTGGGCGAGGACATGTCATTGGGCCACCCGTATCAGCGCGGGCGATCGCATCCCATCAATGTTTTTTGTTTGACCCAATCATGCCGGCCACTACCTTGCCGGCATTTCCTCGAAACGGGTGTCGGCGATGACGAAATATGAGGGCGGGTGCCTGTGCGGCGCGGTGCGTTACAAGGCCGAGGTCACGCCGATCAACGAGCGCGTCTGCCATTGCCGGATCTGCCAGAAGGCGATCGGCTCGGCCTTCAATGCCCGCCTGCTCTTCCGCATCGACGATGTGACGATCGAGGGGCCGGTGGCGACGATCAATTCCACGCCTGACCTTCAGCGCGGCTTCTGCCCTGTGTGCGGCACGACGATGTTCTCGCGGCGCGACTCCAGGGGCATTCTCGGCGTCACGTCGGGCTCGCTCGACGACCCGTCGCTGTTCAAGCCCGACATGCATTTCTGGACCGCCTCAAAGCAGCCCTGGCTGATGCTCGACGACGGCCTGCCGCAATATGAAGGCGCGCCGCCAGCTTAGCGTTTTACCTTCTCCCACAGGGGGAAGGTAAAGGCCTGCACAAAAATTTCATCTCCGCTGCACGAGATAGCCGGCAAAGCGTCATTGGCGGGCCATCATTGGCTGCCTATCTAAGCGCCATGCGGGCAGGCAGTGAGGAGGCGACGGATGAGCGAGAGCATCAACACCCTGGACGAGCTTTTGAACGACCCGATGGTCCAGCTCGTGATGGCGCGCGACCGGGTGCGCCCGGCGGAGCTTCGCCTGCTTTTGGAAAAGGCTCGCGACAGGGCCGGCGACGATTCCCGCATTGACCAGGCTTCGGTGCCGCCCGCGCATGTCGTGGCAAGAAGCTGCCTGAAGCAGTGGCTGTACCGCTGAGGCAGCTCCAGGAAGATGGTCAGCTCGAATACGCCGGCAGGTAAGCGTAGTGATTGCGTAAGTAGGCGAGCTTGAAGCCGAGCCGGTCGTAGTTGCGATAGGCCGGTCCGTCGCGGTCGGGGAGCGGCGCCTCGATATCGGCGACAAACAGCTTCGCGCCGGCGGCGATGCCGTCGCGAACCAGCCTTTCCCCAAGCATGGCATCCAGATCGAAGCTCGGCGCCATGATGCCGGGCACCGGCGCGTCGATACCGCTCCAGGCGGCGCCGTCAGGGCCGATAAAAAGCGAGCGCACCGCGGCGACCGCGCCGCCACGTTTCAGCATGTAGTGGTGCCAACCCTTGCGGCCGACAAGCGCGGTAAGCCAGGGCGAGGTGGGGAGCCTGTATTTGGCATCGATGAAAGAAGCCCATTCCGAAGCCGTCCTGGGGGTGACCTCCTCGACCACCGGATCGTCTACCGGGATCAGCGGATCGCCCGGGAAGAGCGGTTCGGCTGGCAGCGGTGTCGCGTTGCGATAGATGCGCTCCCAGCCGCCCTGATGCTGCAAGCCGCGCGCTTCCAGCCAGCATCTCAGCCGCGACGGCTCTGTGTGCGGACTGGTGTAGAACCACGGCCGCCTGATGCCGGCATTGCGATAATGCGCGAGCAACACGTCGAGCTGGTCTTCCGTCGCCGGCCCATCGACGCCGATATTCTTCACGCAGTTGAAATGGATGAACGGGATTGTCGTGCAGGTGGTCCAGACCAGATCGCCGTCGCTCGCGATCGACAGCCCTTGCCGTGCCGCGAAATCGGCGGGAGCCGCCTCGTAAAGGTCGCGCCAGGCCGCGACCTCGGCGCGCTCGATGGCGCGGCTCATATCGCGCGATACCTCCTCAATCGCGATTTCCGGAGCGTGCGTTTCCGGCGGCGCGAGGGGCTCGAGTTCCGAGAGGGCGGCGGTCGACATAGTATCCTCCTCCGATTTGCCTTACAGTGTAAGATTAGCAGAGGATAATATGACGCAGCCTGTTGTCAAGCAGGATTAGCGGCACCTTACAAATCCGTGAGTTGGAATCACGCTATCGTGAGGCTAAGCCTCTCCTAGAGGGGCTTTTCGAAGACGATTCACTTTTGCCTCGGCAAGGATCGAGGCGCAGGGAAAAGGGTTGAGATGACCGACGTCTGCACTCAAGGACTGGATACCGGCTTTGTCGGCCTGGGCTATGCCAAGGTGGCGTTCCTGGGCATCGTGCAGGGCATCACCGAATTGCTGCCGATCTCGTCGACGGCGCATATGCGCATCGTGCCGGCGGTGCTCGGCTGGCAGGATCCCGGATCGGCCTTCTCGGCCGCCATGCAGCTCGCGGCGCTCGCGGCGGTGGTCAGCTATTTCTGGAGCGATGTCAGGGACGTGCTGTTCGGATCGATCTCGGCGATCGCGCGCCGCGATTTCGGCGACCGCCATTTCCGCCTGGCGATCAGCATCGTGCTGGCCACCGTCCCGATCGTCATTGCGGGCCTTGCGCTTTCCGGCGTGCTCAACGCCTGCAATTCGCCCCTGCGCGGGCTCGCCGTCATCGGCTGGGCCTGCATCGCCATGGCCATCCTGTTGGCGCTCGCCGAGATCTTCGCCAGCCATAAGCTGATGCTGCGCCAGGCCTCGATCCTCGATGCGCTCCTGGTTGGTGTCGCCCAGGTCGGCGCGCTCATTCCCGGAGTCTCGCGCTCGGGCTCGACGCTCACGGCGGCGATGGGGCTGGGTTTCGCCCGGCCGGAGGCGGCGCGCCTCTCGTTCCTGCTCGGCTTGCCGGCCATCGCGCTCGCCGGCCTCAAGGAGCTCTATGAACTGCACAAGGTGCATCTCGACGCGCATGGCTGGTCGGTCCTGGCCGTCGGCCTCGTCGTCGCTTCGATCTCGGCCTTTTTCGCGATATGGGGGCTGATGCGGGTGCTCGAACGCTTTTCCGCCTGGCCGTTCGTGATCTATCGCGGCCTGCTCGGCGTGGTCCTGCTGATCAGCGTCGCGGCCGGATGGCTCACCTGAAGCAATCCGGGAAATCCGCGCAGCGGCTTTCGTCCTGAATTGGCGTAAAAGCAAAGAGTTAGAGGTCTCGACCGAATCCGCTATATCGACGCTGACCCTCGGGGGCGCTGATGGATCTTGTGACTTTGCTGCAATCTGTGCCGTTGCTGGCCACACTGATGAAATCGGCGGTGCCCGCCGCCGTCGGCGCGGGCATGGGGCTTGGTCAATGGCTGGCGGCGCTGCCGCCCTGCCGCAACCAGACTTTCGAGAACGCGTCCTACCTCGTCTGCGAGACCGATCCGAGGCGTTTTTCCATCGAGCTCTTCTGGAAGAACAAGGATGGCGACTTCTACCGGTCGCTGCACAATCTGCGCAACGCGCAGCAAGCGGCGGGGCGCACCATGCTCTTCGGCATCAATGCCGGCATGTACCATCCGAACCTCGCGCCGGTCGGGCTCTATGTCGAACGCGGCGAGCAGGTCACGCCGGCGAAGACCGGATCGGGAACCGGCAATTTCTCCATGCAGCCAAACGGCATCTTCTATCTCAGCGCCGGCAAGGCAGGTGTTCGCGCGACCAAGGACTACCTGAAGCGTCCGCCGCGCGTGGACTACGCCACGCAGTCCGGGCCGATGCTGGTCATCGACGGCAAGCTGCATCCGAAATTCCAGGCCGACGGCACCTCGCGCAAGATTCGGGATGGCGTCGGCGTGCGCGCCGACGGCGTCGCGGTTTTCGCGATCTCGGACGGTGTCGTCACCTTCCACGAATTCGCGCGGCTGTTCCGCGACCAGCTCGGCTGCCCGAACGCGCTTTTCCTCGACGGCTCGATTTCGAGCCTCTATGCGCCGGGCATCGGCCGCAACGACGATTTCTGGAATCTCGGGCCGATGATCGGCGTGTTCAGGCAGTGATCAAAGCGCTTTTTGCGTTGTGCTTTGCCTTAACTTGACGCGTCCTGGATCGCGGATAGCAGCCACGGTTCTCCGGCCTGGCGGGTGAAGGTCCACAGCTCGGTCGCTTCGACCGGATTGTTGGGATCGCCCTTCTCGACGGCGCCGGTCTGGCGGTTGCGCATGATATCGATCGCCGACCAGCGCATCGCCACGGTGGCGTAGTCGCGCGAGCCTTCCCGCCACGCCTCCGCCACTTCGCCCTTCAGCAGCCTAAGGTTTGTCACCTCGTTCTTGAGGCCATGGGTCGCGTTGTCCGCCAGTTCCTCCGAGAGGTAGGAAACCATTTCGGGGGTCGTCAGCCGGCGCAATCCCTGGTGATCCTCACTGGTGAAGGCAGCCTGCACCTCGCCGAGGATCCGTTCGAACGCGTCGCGATCAGCATCAGTGATGCCGATTTCATCCGCTCCTGATGCGTCAGCGGAGCCGAAGCTTGCGGCGTTGGACGAATAGCTGGGCGCCGCGCCGCCCCAGCCTTGCCGTCCGAACGGAACGCCGGCGTTTCGCATATTGGCCGGCGCGGCATTGTCTCGATTGAGAAAGCGCATCGCCAGCACCACGAGGCCGCCGATCAAGAGCAGCTGGAAGATGAAGCTCAGCCCGCCGCCTATGCCGCCGAAGCCATGGCCCAGCATCATGCCGAACAGGCCCTGGAAGAACAGTCCTCCCACAAGGCCGCCGACAAAACCGCCGCCGAAACCACGCCAGAATCCGGGGCGCTCGGTGCCGGGAAACGACTGCGATGATGGGATGGACTGGGTAGTTTGCGGCGTCATCGAGCGCGTGACAGGCGCCGTGTAAGGGGCCGTCCTGGTCGGCGCGGGCGCCTGGTAGGTGCGGCTGCCACGGCTGCCGAAGCTGCCGCCCATGCGCGCCTCGGCGGTGCCGATGGAGACGGTCAGCAAGATCATGAGGATCGACGCGACTTTGATCGTTCGTGACTTCGACATTTAGCACAGTCCTTGGGTAGGTTAGCGCTTCGCTTTGCGCGAGCCCCTCATATGGGGTGCCAGGCGAGCCAGGTTTAGCCCCTGCTTCAGTGCGTCCGCCGACCCGGCGACGATCGTCCTGATTCTAAGCTCGCTCGCGGCTGCGCCTTCGCGCAGGCGAGGTGACGGTACACACCCCGAATCGATCACGATCGTCGCGCCAAAGGTAAATTTTGATTCAAACTTTGTTGGTAATTTCTCATTAGGAATGGGTTTCCGTCGGCGCTGTTCCTGCCTTCGGTCTGTTTTGTTTTGCGTACAGGTCAAAGATGCGGATTTTTGGCGTCGTCAGTTTCGTGCTCGCAGCGCTTTGCCTTGCCGGCTGCTCGTCCACAGCTGGAGTCGATGCCTTGCAACTGCCGTCCAGCGAGACGACGAGCTCGGTCGTGCGGCCGAGCGCGCCGGTATCGAAGGGCGTGAAGACCGCGGTAAGGGAAAAGACCGTCGAGACCGCGTCGATGTCGGGCGCGACGCGTTTCACGCCGCCGGCTCCGCTGCTCGACGAAAGCAACGCAAGCTCCGACGACGAGAATTCGCGCCCCTTCGGCCTGGCCGAGGAGGAGACGGTGAATTTTCCCGCGCAGGGTCTCCCGGAAAGCGCCGAGCCGCCGGTGCAGGAGGCCGCGCTCGTCTCGCCGCCGAAGCGGCTGTCGCGCGCCGCGCCCGCCATGCTGGCAAGCCCGGTCACCCGCTATGCCTTCCGCGACGCCAAGCCGATCAATTTCGGCCGCTCCTCGCCGCGGCACCTTGCGGTGCATGGCGTTGACGTGTCGCGCTGGCAGGGCGACATCAATTGGATGAAGCTGCGCGCCCAAGGCGCCAACTTCGCCTATATCAAGGCGACGGATGGCGGCGACCATCTCGATCCGATGTTCATGAAGAACTGGCGCAACGCCGATGCCGCCGGGCTGAAGCGCGGCGCCTATCATTTCTTCTACTGGTGCCGCACCGCCGGCGAGCAGGCCGACTGGTTCATCCGCAACGTGCCGAAGGTTGACGGCGCGCTGCCGCCGGTTATCGACGTCGAGTGGAACGGCGAATCCTCCTGCAGACGCAAGCCCTCGCGCGAAAAGGTGCTGGAGAAGATGCAGGTGTTCATGGACAAGCTGGAGCGCCACTACGGCCAGCGCCCGATCATCTACACCAGCCCCGATTTCTATCGCGACAATCTGCGCGGCGCCTTCCTGGATTATCCATTCTGGCTGCGTGCCGTGGCCGCGCACCCGTCGAAAGTCTATCCGGGCCGCAAATGGCTGTTCTGGCAGTATTCGGGCTCCGGCCTGTCGCATGGCGTGACAGGCCGCATCGACCTCAACGTCTTCCACGGCGATGAGCGGCAATGGCGCGCCTGGCTGGGCGGCGGCGGGCAGATGATGGCCGACGCGGACTGAGCCGCATCCGATCGCCTCGGCTACCTCCGCGGCAGCATTCGCGACTCCGTCATTGTCACATAGCCGAGCACGGCCATGAAGGTTGCGAAATAGGCGACAATGGCGGTGACGACGATTAGGCTCTCTGTAGGCATTTCCATCTCCTCGGAAAGAACAGCCGAGGAAACACCGGAAACGATGGGCTTTGCCTTGATCTGGATCATGCGGTCGATCAATTGGATCGCCTGGCCGCCGTGCCGCGCTCAGCAGGTGACCAGGTCCGTGTGGCCAAAACCCTTGGAGTAGTCCAGCACCGAGATCACGGAAGGCACCACGCGGAAGATGCGGACCTGGTCCGGCGTCGGCATCGGACCGGGCAGCGAGGTCTGCGGGGGATATTTCATCGGCAGCATCCGCAGAACCTTCTCGGCCTCGGCGCGGTCTTCCACCGGCTGCGCCCGCGCCGCCATGGAAAGCCCGGTGATCTCCATCACCTGCGGCGCGTCGTGGTCTATGGTCAGCGACAGACGATTGTCTCGCGCGATATTCGCCGCCTTCTGGCTGTCCAGGCCGCACAGGAAGTAGAGGGTGAGGCCGTCATTGACGTAGCCCACAGTGGTCGCCTGCGGCCAGCCGTCCGGCCTCAGCGTGGCAACCGTCATGATCCGATGCTGATCCAGCAGCGTCTGGATCTTGTTTTTGATCTCCTGTTCCATCTTCGCCTCCAAAGTCATTGCTGACGGCGGCCATGGTAAGAATCCTGGAGAACGTTGCTTTGACGTGCATCAACGCATGGGCATGGATGCGCCTTGGGCGTCCCCGCCTTCGTCATCCTCGGGCTTGACCCGAGGATCCATGCCGAGACGTGCGTGAAGCTCGCAGCGGTCGAGAATGTCGCTGATGCCGAGCGCTTGATCCTGTACCTGCGGCCTGTTGTCGGCATCACGGCATGGATTCCAGGGTCTGCGCGCGTCGCTTCGCTCCTTGCTCCACCCTGGAATGACGAAGTCGCGAAGGCGACGATCCTCACGCCTCGTTGATCATCGCCTCGATGTTGTAGCCGTCGGGATCGAGCACGAAGCAGGCGTAGTAATCCGGCGCATAGTCCGGACGCGGCCCGGGTGCACCATTGTCGGCGGCGCCCGCTTCGAGCGCCGCGCGGTAGAACGCTTCGACCTCCGCCTTGCTCTTAACCCGGAAGGCGACATGCAGATGGGTCAGTGGTGGCTTTTCGCCCGTGCTCTGGATCTCGAACAGGCAGCCATTGCCGACATCGAAGGCCCAGAAGATGCCCTCCTTGCCGAAGGAGAGGCGATACCCCAACGGCGCGAAAGCTTTTTCGTAGAAGAGCTTACTCTTCCCAAGATCGCTTACTTCGACTGTGATGTGGTCGATCATCTGTTGACCTTTGATCTCCCAAGCAAATCGGCCCGATCTTACGACCGGGCCGATGATGTTGCGTTTTAGCAGTTCAGATTCTCAGCTGCACCCGCTCGTCGAACCACACGTGTCGCACTTCTCGCAGGTGCCGTTCCGCACCATGGTGAAGTTGTGGCACTCGGAGCATTCGTTGCCGGTGTAGCCTTGCAGCAGCGACTGCTGACGGCGGGTCGCGGCGAGCTTCTTCGCCTCGGCCGCTTCATTCGCTGCAGCGTCGGTGAAGAGTGCCTCGGCACCGCCGGCGGCCTCGGCTTCCTCTTCCACCATGTCCTCGGCCAGTTCCCTGGCGCGCTCCTCATAGTCGCGTTTGTAGGCCAGCGCCTCGTCGCTGGCCGGCTTCAGCGCCAGCACGTTCGAGCCGGCGAAGGCGGTCGGCGCCGCGCGGGCAGGGGCCGGCGTCGACGTTGAGCCGCCAAAGCCCTTGGGCTCGCTGCCGATGCCGCTCACCAGCTTCACCGGCGAGGCGCCACGATAGAGGCCCTTGGAGAAGGGCGTCGCCTTGCCTTCGGTGATGCCGCGGCCGAGCGCCGTCTTGTCGAAGTCCGACTGGTCGACATGGGCAAGGTCGTGGCGGCCGAGATAGGAGACGGCGAGCTCGCGGAACACGTAGTCTAGGATCGACGTCGCGTTCTTGATCGCGTCGTTGCCCTGCACCATGCCGGCCGGCTCGAACTTGGTGAAGGTGAAGGCCTCGACATATTCGTCGAGTGGCACGCCATATTGCAGGCCGAGCGAGATGGCGATGGCGAAGTTGTTCATCATGGCGCGGAAGGCAGCGCCTTCCTTGTGCATGTCGATGAAGATCTCGCCGAGGCGACCGTCGTCGAACTCGCCGGTGCGCAGATACACCTTGTGGCCGCCGACAACCGCCTTCTGCGTGTAGCCCTTGCGGCGGTTCGGCAGTTTCTCGCGGTCGCGGTAGAGCCGCTCGATGACGCGCTCGACGATCTTCTCGGTCACCTGCACGGCGCGCTGCGCCGCCGGTGCCGCGACCAGCTGCTCGACCGCTTCGTCCTCGTCCTCCTCGCCATCGGCGAGCAGCGAGGCATTGAGCGGCTGCGACAGCTTCGAGCCGTCGCGATAAAGCGCGTTGGCCTTCAGCGCCAGCTTCCAGGACAGCATGTAGGCGTTCTTGGCGTCCTCGACCGTCGCCTCGTTCGGCATGTTGATGGTCTTGGAGATGGCGCCCGAGATGAAGGGCTGCGCCGCCGCCATCATCAGGATGTGGCTCTGAATCGACAGCGAGCGCTTGCCGATCTTGCCGCAGGGGCTGGCGCAGTCGAACACCGGCAGGTGCTCGGCCTTGAGGAAGGGCGCGCCTTCCAGCGTCATCGCACCGCAGACATGGATGTTGGCGGCGTCGATGTCCTTCTTGGAGAAGCCCAGCGCCGGCAGCATCTCGAAAGAGAAGTCGCTGAGCTGCTCGTCGGTGAAGCCGAGCGTCTCCTTCACCCAGTCGGCGCCGAGCGTCCACTGGTTGAACACGAACTTGATGTCGAAGGCCGACTTCAGCGCCGCATTCAGCGCCGCGATCTTCTCGTCGGTGAAACCCTTGGCCTTCAGCGAGGACGGGTTGATGCCGGGCGCCTGGTTGAGGTTGCCGTGGCCGACGGCATAGGCCTCGATCTCGGCGATCTGGCTTTCGGAATAGCCCAGCGTGCGCAGCGCTTCCGGCACGGCGCGGTTGATGATCTTGAAATAGCCGCCGCCGGCGAGCTTCTTGAACTTCACCAGGGCGAAATCGGGCTCGATGCCGGTGGTGTCGCAGTCCATGACCAGGCCGATCGTGCCGGTCGGCGCGATCACGGTCGCCTGCGCATTGCGGTAGCCGTGCTCCTCGCCGAGCTCGATGGCGCGGTCCCAAGCGCCGCGGGCATGCTCGGCGAGCGCCTGCTGCTTCAGGTCGGAGGCGACCAGCGGCACCGGATTGACGGCGAGTTTTTCGTAGCCGTCCTTGTCGCCATAAGCGGCGCGGCGGTGGTTGCGCATGACGCGCAGCATGTTCTGGGCGTTGCGGTCATAGTCCGGGAAGGCGCCGAGCTCGGCGGCCATCTCGGCCGAGGTCGAATAGGCGACGCCGGTCATGATGGCGGTAAGTGCTGCACAGATCGCGCGGCCCTCGTCGGAGTCGTAAGGAATGCCCGAGGTCATCAGCAGGCCGCCGATATTGGCGTAGCCGAGGCCGAGCGTGCGGTAGTCGTAGGAGAGCTTGGCGATCTCCTTGGACGGGAACTGCGCCATCATCACCGAGATTTCGAGCACGACGGTCCACAGCCGAACGGTGTGCTCGTAAGCGGCGATGTCGATCGTGCCGTCTTCCTTGCGGTAGGGCAGGAGGTTGATCGAGGCGAGGTTGCAGGCCGTGTCGTCGAGGAACATGTATTCCGAGCACGGGTTGGAGGCCCGGATCGCACCGGCGGAAGCGCAGGTGTGCCAGTCGTTCATCGTCGTGTTGAAGTGCAGGCCGGGATCCGCCGACGCCCAGGCGGCGTAGCCGATCTTCTCCCACAGATCCCGCGCCTTCAGCGTCTTCAGCACCTTGCCGTCCTTGCGGGCGGTGAGCTGCCAGTCGCCATCGGCCTCGACGGCGCGCAGGAAATTGTCCTTCAGCGACACCGAGTTGTTGGAGTTCTGGCCCGAGACGGTGAGATAGGCGTCCGAATCCCAGTCGGTGTCGTAGGTGTTGAACGACATCGAGGTGTAGCCTTGCTTGGCGAACTGGATGACGCGGTAGATGTAGTTCTCCGGCACGGCGTCCTTCTTGGCTGCCTTGATTTCCCGCTTCAGCGCGGTGTTCAGCGCCGGGTCGAAGCAGTCGTCGCCATTGCCTTCGCAATTGACGCAGGCCTTCATGATCGCCTCGAGATGCTTCTTGACGATCTTGGAGCCGGTCACCAGCGAGGCGACCTTCTGCTCTTCATTGACCTTCCAGTCGATGAATTGCTCGATGTCGGGGTGATCGGCGTCGACGATGACCATCTTGGCGGCGCGGCGGGTCGTGCCGCCCGACTTGATGGCGCCGGCCGCCCGGTCGCCGATCTTGAGGAAGCTCATCAGGCCGGAGGAGCGGCCGCCGCCGGACAGCTTCTCGCCTTCGCCGCGCAGCATCGAGAAGTTCGAGCCGGTGCCGGAACCGTATTTGAACAGGCGCGCCTCGCGCACCCACAAGTCCATGATGCCGCCCTCGTTGACGAGGTCGTCCTGCACGCTCTGGATGAAGCAGGCATGCGGCTGCGGATGCTCATAGGCCGACTTCGACTTGGTCAGCTTGCCGGTGAAGGGGTCGACATAGAAGTGGCCCTGGCTCGGACCGTCGATGCCATAGGCCCAGTGCAGGCCGGTGTTGAACCATTGCGGCGAGTTCGGCGCGACGCGCTGGGTGGCGAGCATGTAGGCAAGCTCGTCGCGGAAGGCGCGCGCGTCCTCTTCCGACTTGAAGTAGCCGCCCTTCCAGCCCCAATAGGTCCAGGTACCGGAGAGGCGATCGAAGACCTGGCGGGCGTCGGTTTCCGAACCGTAGCGCTCTGCCTCGGGCAGCTTGGCGAGCTCGGCCTCGTCGGCGATCGAGCGCCACAGGAAGGAGGGAACGTCGTTCTCCTCGACCTTCTTCAGCCGCGCCGGCACACCGGCCTTGCGGAAATACTTCTGGGCCAGGATGTCGGCGGCGACCTGGCTGAACTGCGCCGGCACATCGATGTTGTCGAGGCGGAACACCACCGAGCCGTCGGGATTCTTGATCTCCGACAGGGCCTTGCGGAATTCGATCTCCGCATAGGCAGACTGTTCTGGCTTGGTGAAGCGACGCTCGATGCGCATTGGTCCGGTCCCTTTGTGTCTATATATAGCGCCTTTCCCCGGGGATTTCTGCCCCACATGGCGAAAAGCGCAGTCCGCCGTTTGCCGGCATTGCGAGCAGCGCCGGCACTCTCCTCGTCGCAGGCGCCGGCATGCAGGCAGCAGAACGCTTTCCCAGGCATTTGCCCGGGCTGCAGGCCGACCCTCGCGGGTCCCTAAACTGAAACTTTGGTCGATTCCCTCCATGGAGGGAGGTTCACATTATCTAGCGTCGAGCCTGCCTGCAAACACTAAATATAGTGTTAACAGATCATTTTTTCCAGGCCGACAATTCTCCCTTTCGCCCACCCAAACCCCAATGATCCCAACGCTTCCGCCGGCCTCGTAAACAGGCGGAAATTCGGGCAAAACGCACAAAATCCGGGAAAAAAGACCGGCCTCGAAACTCTCCGGTCACGCCCGCAACAGGAGCGCATGGCCTATAAAAAGCGACTCGTTCCGACCCGTCAAGGATTCGTTTTTGTAGGTTTTGTGACCCCAACATCTTGTGTGTCACATATGTGGATAACGGGGACATGCGAAGCCCGGGTCCCGGGGCACTTGACGCGGTTGATCAGGCTGCCGCGAAGCGTGTCGGGCCAGCGGCTTTTCATTTTAGCTGGCTTGCACTATCTGTTGCGTTCGCGCGGGGGGCGCGCCTTGTCAACACCAAAAGCATCCGCTACGCCCCGCTCATGACAGTCACCGTCCGTTTCGCCCCATCGCCGACCGGCCGCATCCATATCGGCAATGCGCGCACCGCGCTGTTCAACTGGCTTTTCGCCATGAACAACAAGGGCCGTTTCATCCAGCGCTTCGACGACACCGACATTGCTCGCTCGAAGCAGGAATATGCCGACTCCATCCTTTACGACCTGCATTGGCTGGGCATCTTCCCGGATGTCACCGAGTACCAGTCGCGCCGCTTCGAAATCTACGACGCGGCGGTCGAGCGGTTGAAGGCGGCGCGGGTGCTCTATGCCTGCTACGAGACGCCGGAAGAGCTCGATCTGCGCCGCAAGGTGCGCCGCACGCGCGGCCTGCCGCCGGTCTATGGCCGCGAGGCGTTGACGCTGACGCCGGAGCAGGTGGCAGAATACCAGTCGGACGGGCGCAAGCCGCACTGGCGCTTCCTTTTGCCCAATTTCACCAGCGATCCGCTGCAGCCGGAGCGCACGGATGTGCTTTGGAACGACCTGGTGCGCGGCGAGGAGACGGTCGATCTCGCCTCGCTGTCGGACCCCATCCTGGTGCGCGAGGACGGCACCTACCTCTACACGCTGCCTTCGGTGGTCGACGATATCGAGATGGGCGTCAGCCATGTCATCCGCGGCGACGACCATGTCACCAATACCGGCGTGCAGATCGCAATCTTCAAGGCTCTCGGCGCCGAGCCGCCGGTCTTCGGCCACCACAATCTGCTCACCACGACCACGGGCGAGGGGCTGTCGAAGCGCACCGGCGCGCTGTCTATCGAGAGCCTGCGCGAGGACGGGATCGAGCCGATGGCGGTCGCCTCGCTGGCGGTGCTCGTCGGCACCTCGGAAAATGTCACGGCGGCGCATGACCTCAACGAGCTTGCCGGCCATTTCGACCCGGCGGCGACGTCCAAGTCCGCCTCCAAGTTCGATCCGGATGAGCTTCTCGTGCTCAACCGCGCGCTGATGCATCAAATGTCGTTCGAGGAGGCGCGCGACCGGCTTATGGTGCTGGGCATTTCCGGCGACAAGGCCGAGCCTTTCTGGCTGGCGGTGCGCGGCAATCTCGACCGCCTGTCGGACGCCGTAGCCTGGTGGCGTATCCTGAACGAGGGTCCGCAGGAGCCGGCCGAGTTTTCCGGCGAGGACCGCGATTTCCTCCACCAGGCATTCGAGTTGCTGCCGGAGGAGCCGTGGAACGGCACGGTCTGGAAGGACTGGACCGGCAAGATCAGGGAAGCGACCGGGCGCAAGGGCAAGCCGCTGTTCATGCCGCTGAGACTAGCGCTCACCGGGCGGACTTCGGGGCCGGAGCTTTCAGATCTATTGCCGCTGATGGGTCGGGAAGGAACGCTGGCCCGACGACCCTGACCTTGCGCTGATCCGGCGGCAGCGCCGAGGCCGGCGACACCGGCACCTTGGTGGTCAGCCGCTTGATCGCGCCCAGGTCGAGCCCGCCTTCGGCATTGGCGAGTGTTTCAGGATCGGCGCCGGGATCTGGCTTGTTCGCCGGCACCGGGATGAAGGGCATTGCCCCGCCTTCCGGCTGCGACTGTTCGGGGTTAGGCGGGTTGCCGCCGATGATCGTGAAATTGCCATTGCCGGCTTGCGCGTTGCATCCGCAACTCGGCGGCCGAGAATAATTGGCCTGCTTGTAGAGATAGGCGGTCGGCAGCGAGGCGTAGGGTTGACCGGTGACCGAGGAGGTCATCGATCCGGAATCGTCGTCCATCCCACGCGAATAGAAGACCTGCATCTCGGTGCCCGGGCAGCTCGATTCGCAATTCTTCTGGTCCCGTTCGAAATCGCCTACGGAGGCGGCGTTGGACATCGGATAGAAATAGCCGTCGCAGGTGCGCACGCACATGGTGCGGAACTCGCCGCCGAGCCTTGGCAGGTCCATGCCGTCCGGCTGGTTGATGACGCGGCGGATGTTGCGCACGCTAGGATCATCAAGCGGCGCGTCCGCCGCGTCCGGCATATCGGGGGCATCAGGTGCTTCGAGCTGCTCGTCCTGGCGGCCGAAAAGCTGCTCGAAAAGATTGCCGCCGCCATTGTCGCGGGAAGCCTCCTGAAGCGGCGCCCGTCGTGGCGCGATCTCGTCGTCGCGGCAGTTGTTGGCGTCAAGTGCCGCCAGGATGCGACTGCGGTCGCGCCGCGTGCCACCGGCGGCAAGCCGCTCGCGCTTTGCCTGCAAGGTGTCGAGATTGGCGTTCATGCGCTCTATCGAGGCGTTGATCGCCGCGCACTGGCTGACATTGCGGGAAAACAGCGTGAAGCCGCAGCCGGCATCGCTTGCCCGGCCGCGGGCCTTGGCAAGCTGCTCGCGCTGGCGCGCGATGGCGTCATCATATTTGCGGACTAGGCCCGGTCCGCCGCCATCCCCGCGCGTCGCCGCGAGTTCGGCTTCGAGCTGCCTGCAGGTGCGCGAGGCCGCCTGGGCTTCGGTCACGGCGAAGGCTGAACCCGCAAGCGCTGCGAGCAGCGCCACAAGGTGGGTCAGCCTCACGCCTCTCATCCGAAACCCCAAATCGCCGTTTGACCCCGAAGCTATCCTGCCGTGGTTAATCGACTATGCCAGAGTCGGCGTGACTGAGCCCAACGGCAACTCGGCGCGAGGCGTTTTCAACCGAAAACACAACCTCCCATCGCCGGCCGCAGAACCGGAGCCTAAAAAAGACGCTTTCGCGCAACATCAATTTCGCCAATTCGGCACCGGGGCGAGGGAGACACATGGTTCCGATTACCCGTCGAAGTGCATTGCAGTTCGGTCTTTTGTGCCTGGCCATTCCGGGGGCGATGGCGAAGATCGCCACGCCCGAGGCGATGGCGAAGATCGCCACGCCTGAATGGCCTGGCAGGCTGGTCAACGCCGCGCGCGAGCAGATCGGCGTCACCACGCTCTACGACCCGACCTATGTCCGTCTCGCTTATCCCGGAGGCGATGTCGCGCAGGACCGGGGCGTGTGCACGGATGTCGTCATCCGCGCCTATCGCCGCGCCTTCCGGCTCGACCTGCAAAAGCTGGTGCATGAGGACATGGCGGCCAATTTCGCCGCCTATCCGAAGGCCTGGGGCATGAAATCGACGGACACCAACATCGATCACCGCCGGGTGCCAAACCTTGCTGTCTTCCTCGCCCGGCGCGGCGCGGCGGTGCCAGTCAGCGACGATCCCGCCGACTATCAGCCTGGCGATCTGGTCACCCAGATTCTGCCCGGCAATCTGACGCATATCGCCATCGTCTCGTCCAACCGCTCGACCGAGGCGCCGGAGCGGCCGCTGGTCATTCACAATATCGGCCAGGGCGCCCGCGAAGAGGACACGCTTTACGTCTTCAGGCGGACGGGGCATTTCCGCTTCGCGCCAACCTGAGCAACATAGTCAGATCGGAGCGAGCGCCTGCGCCTTGTGCGCCGCCTCGACGACGGCCAGTGCGGTCATGTTGACCACGCCGCGCGAGGTCACCGACGGCGTCAATATATGCGCGGGCTTGTCGGTGCCGAGCAGGATCGGCCCGACATGCAGCGCATCCATCATGGCGCGCAGCGCCGTCAGCGTGATGTTGGCCGAATCGAGGTTCGGGAAGACCAGCAAATTGGCCTCGCCCTTTAGCCGCGAATGTGGATAGACCCGCTGGCGCAGATGCTCCGACAGTGCCGTATCGGCATGCATCTCGCCGTCGCACTGCAGGTCGGGCGCGATGCGCGCCAGGATCGCCGCGGCCTGCCGCATCTTGAGCGCGCTCGGCGCGTCGCGCGAACCGAAATCCGAGAAGGAGAGCAGGGCAGCCTTGGGCTCCATGCCGAAACGCCTGATCTCCTCGGCCGCCAGCACGGTCATCTCGGCGATCTCCTCGGCCGACGGATCGATGGAGACATAGGTGTCGGTGAGGAAAATGATGCCGCGCTGCGAAATCAGCATGGACAGGGTCGAGAGATCGCGGTCTGTCACGCCCGCGCGTGGTCCGATGATCAGCGCGACATTGCGCAGGTGGCGGGCAAACCGGCCCTCCAGGCCGCAGATCATGGCGTCGGCGTCGCCGCGTTTCAGGGCAAGCGCCGCGATCACCGTATTGTCGGTGCGCACCATGGTGCGGGCGGCCTCCGTGGTTACGCCGCGCCGGCCGCCGAGCTCGATGAGCAGATCGACATAGTGGCGGTAGCGGGGATCGTCCTCGGGATTGATCAGGCCGAAATCGACGCCCGGCCTGATGCGCAGCCCGTAGCGTTTCAAACGCACCTCGATGACATGCGGGCGGCCGATCAGGATCGGCTCGGCAATACCTTCCTCCAGCACCACCTGGGCTGCGCGCAGCACGCGCTCGTCCTCGCCTTCGGCGTAGATGACGCGTTTGGCGCTCGACATTTTCGCGGATGAGAACACCGGCTTCATCACCAGGCCGGAACGGAAGACAAAGCGGTTGAGCTTGTCGATATAGGCGGCGAAGTCGGCGATCGGCCGTGTCGCGACGCCGGTGTCACAGGCGGCCTTTGCCACCGCCGGCGCGATGCGCAGGATGAGGCGCGGATCGAAGGGCGAGGGGATCAGGAAATCGGGGCCGAACATTGGCGTCTCGCCCGAATAGGCGCGTGCCGCGACGTCGGAAGGCTCCTCGCGGGCAAGGGCGGCGATCGCCCGCACGGCCGCCATCTTCATCTCCTCGTTGATGGCCCTGGCGCTGCAATCGAGAGCGCCGCGGAAGATGTAAGGAAAGCACAGCACATTGTTGACCTGATTGGGAAAATCGGAGCGCCCGGTGCAGATCATGGCGTCCGGTCGCGCGGCCCGCGCCACTTCCGGCATGATCTCGGGATTGGGGTTGGCCAAGGCCAGGATCAGCGGCTTCGGTGCCATGTGCGCCAGCAGTTCCGGCTTCAGCACGCCCGCGGCGGAGAGGCCCAGAAACACGTCGGCGCCGGAAATGACATCGGCCAGCGTGCGCGCCTCGGTGTCCTTCACATAAGGATCCTTCCAGCGATCCATCTCCTCGACGCGGCCCTTGTAGGCGACGCCGAAACGGTCGGTGACCCAGATGTTTTCCACCTTGGCGCCGAGCGAGACCAGAAGGTTGAGGCAGGCAAGCGCGGCGGCGCCCGCGCCGGAGGTGACGATCTTGATGTCGGAAATCGTCTTGCCGGCCAGTTCCAGCCCGTTGAGCACCGCCGCGGCGACGATAATCGCGGTGCCATGCTGGTCGTCGTGGAAAACCGGGATGCCCATGCGGGCCTTCAACTGCTCCTCGACCTCGAAGCATTCCGGCGCCTTGATGTCCTCCAGATTGATGCCGCCGAAGGTCGGCTCGAGCGCGGCCACCGTCTCGACCATGCGCTCGATCTCCGGCGCGTCGATCTCAATATCGAAGACGTCTATGCCGGCGAATTTCTTGAACAGCACTGCCTTGCCTTCCATCACCGGCTTGGAGGCGAGCGGGCCGATATTGCCCAGCCCAAGCACGGCCGAGCCGTTGGAGACGACGCCGACAAGATTGGCGCGCGCGGTGTAGTCGGCCGCGGTGGTCGGATCGTCGCGGATCTCGAGGCAGGGCGCCGCCACGCCCGGCGAATAGGCAAGCGCCAGGTCGCGCTGGTTGCCGAGCGGCTTCGTCGCCTGGATCTCGAGCTTTCCCGGCGTCGGGTGCTTGTGGAAGAAGAGGGCGGCCTCGTCGAGGTCCGATCGAGCCGGTTTCTTGTTGTCGCCGTCCATTGCGGCCCCTCCCTGCGATACTGGTCTGGAGCCTTTTAGCATGCGCTCGCGATTTTTCGCGACCGCAAATCGCAGGCTCCGGCTTCACAATGCCGGAGCGGAAATAATCTACCGATTCCAGCTGGTTGGCTGGAGAGCTTCAGGCGATGCTCAGAAGGCGCTGACGTAAAGGCCGCCGTCGACCGGGATGTTCTGGCCGGTGAGGTAGCCGGCATAGACCGAACAGAGGAAGGCGCAGATCTGGCCGAATTCCTCCGGCGTGCCGAGTCGTTTCGCCGGCACGTCGGCGCTGATGCGGGCCTTGCGCGCGGCGGCCGCGGCCGGGTCTTCCTGAGTGCCTGCCTCATGCGGGCCGCGCAGCCGGTCGGTGTCGAGCTTGCCGGGCAGCAGGCTGTTGATGGTGACGTTGCGGTCGATCACCGTGCGCGCCACGCCGGCCAGGAACGAGGTCAGACCGGCGCGGGCGCCGGAAGACAGGTCGAGCCCGGGGATCGGCACATAGACCGACAGCGAGGTGATGTTGACGATGCGGCCGAAGCCGCGCTTGGCCATGCCGTCGATCACCGCCTGGATGAGCTCGATCGGTGTGACCATGTTCTGCGTCACGCCCTCGAGGATCTTGGCGCGGTCGAGCTCGCGGAAATCGCGCAGCGGCGGGCCGCCATTGTTGTTGACCAGGATGTCCGGGTCGGGACAGGCGGCGAGCAGCGCCTTCTGCACCTCGGGCTTCGACACGTCACCGGCAACTTCGATCACCTTGACACCGAATTTCTCGCGGATCTCTTGCGCGGTCTTGGCCAGAAGCTCGGCGTTGCGGCCGTTGACGACGAGGTCGGCACCGGCCTCGGCCAGCGCCATGGCGCAACCTTTTCCAAGTCCCTTGCTCGAGGCGCAGACGATGGCCTTCTTGCCGCGAATGCCGAGATCCATGGTGATTTTCTCCTGATGCCTTGGTCGCGCAAGCTAGCGCCTGGGCTGGACCAACCGCAACCGTCATACGGTTGTTGCATGAATCGGGGCATAGGCACGCGAAAGCAAAGGGTAAAATCGCGATGTCAGCCCTAGAGTCCCGCACTTTCCGCGCCCTGTTCATTTCCGACGTGCATCTCGGCTCGAAAGCGGCCAAGGCCGATTTCCTGATCGACTTCCTGCGCTATCACGACGCCGAGATCATCTATCTGGTCGGCGATATCGTCGACGGCTGGCGGCTGCGGCGCAGTTGGCACTGGCCGCAGAGCCACAATGACGTCGTGCAGAAGCTGCTGCGCAAGGCGCGCAAGGGCGCCTCGATCACCTATATCGCCGGCAATCACGACGAATTCGCGCGTCAGTTCCAGGGCGTGCATTTCGGCGGCATCGTCGTTGCCGACCGCGCCATCCATGAAACCGCCGACGGCCGGCGCCTGCTGGTCATCCATGGCGACCAGTTCGACACGGTGGTGCACAACCAGCGCTGGCTCGCCTATCTCGGCGACTATGCCTATGACACGGCGATGCTGATCAATCGCGTCGTGACCAAGCTGCGCCATCTGCTCGGCTTGCCTTACTGGTCGTTCTCTTCCTGGGCCAAGGTCAAGGTGAAGAAGGCGGTGAACTTCATCGGCTCGTTCCAGACGGTGCTGTCGGAAGAAGCACGACGCTCGCATGTCGACGGCGTGATCTGCGGCCACATCCATCACGCCGCGATCGAAAGCTATGGCGACGTGCAGTACATCAACACCGGTGACTGGGTGGAAAGCTGCACGGCGGTTGTCGAGCACTTCGACGGCCGCATGGAAATCCTGACCTGGGCGCATGTGCTGCCCGAATCCTCGGCCGGCAAGGACGTGCTGGTGCCGGTCGACATCATCGACCTCAAGGGCAGGGCGGCGCGAGCTGCCTGAACGCGCCTGCCGGTCGGGGATCGGCTGCGGTTCGAGCCCTTGGCGCGTTGTCCGCTGAAGCCGAAGCGCGGCATATTCCGTGCCTGACGTGGTCTTCAACAGCTTTGCCGCCAATCGATTGGTCCAGACAGTTCCGCCCTGCCTTGCCGCATGTTAGGGATCCGGACGCGTTGCAGGCCGTCGATTGCAGCGCAATTGGATCGATTCATGTCGCTGCCGCCGCTCTCGCCCGAACAACGTATCAAGCCCAGCCATTTCGAACTGCGCATGAGCCTGATCTTCGCGACCTTGTTCGTGCCGCAGGGCACGCATCTGCCTTACTTTCCGCTCTGGCTGCAGGCGAAGGGGTTCCATGCCGAGCAGATCGCGGTGATCCTTGCTGCGCCGATGTTCCTGCGGGTCGTGACCACGCCGATGCTAACTGCGCTGGCCGACCGGGCGAAGGATCGCGCCAACGTCTATATCGCGGTCGTCGCGGCCACGATGATCATTTCGGCCGGCTATTTCCTGCCGGCCAC
The DNA here is from genome assembly GCF_003289965.1 of Mesorhizobium atlanticum. Taxonomy (GTDB): domain Bacteria; phylum Pseudomonadota; class Alphaproteobacteria; order Rhizobiales; family Rhizobiaceae; genus Mesorhizobium; species Mesorhizobium atlanticum. Next base: position 328,820 of record NZ_QMBQ01000006.1, on the reverse strand, counting down.
CTACACCGGCGTGCTTGCCGTGTCGCTGCTGCTCGCGATCGCTTGGACGCCGCATTCGCCCATGGCCGACTCGCTGGCGTTGTCGGGTGTGCGCCGCTTCGGCTCCAACTACACCGCCATGCGCAAATGGGGTTCGATCTCCTATTTCTGCGCCAACATAGCGGGCGGCTTCATCTTGGCGGCCACGGGTCCTCAGGTCGTTCCGATCATCATCTTCGTCGCCCTTGCCGCGGCGCTTGTCGCGGGGCTGTGGGCGCCACGTATGGGACGGCCTCGCAAGGCCTCGCCACTGTCGGCTACCGACATCCAGCAGTCGGCGCCGACCCTTTTCAACGCCTATTTCCTGTACTTCACCCTCGGCGTCGGCATCATCACCGCCAGCCACGCCTTCCTCTACGGTTTCGTGTCGATCTACTGGAGGTCAGTCGGTATCAGCGATTCCGTTGTTGGCCTCCTGTGGGCCTGGGGCGTGGTCGCAGAGGTCTGCATGTTTTTGTTCTTCAATCGTATTTTCGCCTCCACATCGGTCGTCCGGGTGATGGTGATCGCCGGTATCGGTTCGATCGTGCGCTGGATCGCCTTTCCAATGGTCTGGCCGCTCGGGCTAGGTGTCGCCGGCTTCTTCCTTGTCCAGTCGCTGCATTCAGTTTCTGTCGCGATGGTGCTGATCGGCCTGCAAAAGATGATCGGCGAGACGGTTTCCGAGGAGCGCACGGGCGCGGCGCAAGGCATCGCCTATTTCTTCAACGGCTTCTTCATGGCCGCCGTCACGCTTGCTTCCGGCCCGCTTTACGACCGCTTGGGAGTCGACGGTTTCTGGGTGATGATCCCGATCGCGGTCATCGGCATGGTGCTGATCGGTCTCGCCGCGCGCTCAGCCCCAAAGCCCTCTGTCAGGGGGTGAAACCAGCGATCCCTGGTAGAGGAGGCCGGGCTCGCGATCGCGTGCGAGAAGCAGCGGGCCATCGAGGTCGACGAAGTCCGCATCCTGCGCCAGCAAAACCGCCGGCGCCATGGCGAGCGAGGTGCCGACCATGCAGCCCACCATGATGCCGAAGCCGAGATCGCGGGCACGGTCGCGCAATCTCAATGCCTCCGTCAGGCCGCCGGATTTATCGAGCTTGATGTTGACGGCGTCGTAGAGACCGACCAGCGCGTCGAGGTCCTTCGCCGCGTGCACGCTTTCGTCGGCGCAGATCGGCACCGGATGCGCTATCCTGCCCAGGATCTCGTCCCTGCCCGCCGGCAGCGGCTGCTCGATGAGTGTGATGCCGTGCTGCGCGGCGAAGGCAAGATTCGCCTCGATAGTCTCGTCCGTCCAGCCCTCATTGGCATCGAGGATGATGCGGCTGTTGGGGGCGGCTTGTGTCACCGCGCGTATCCTCGCCATGTCGTTGTCGCCGCCGATCTTGACCTTGAGCAAAGGCCGCGCGGCATTGGCGCGCGCCTGCGCGGCCATGGCTTCCGGTTCGGCAAGCGACAGCGTGTAGGCGGTTTCCAGCGGCTTGGGCGGAAGGACGCCGATCGCCGCCGCCACGGGCGTGCCGGTCAGCTTGGCTTCCAGATCCCACAGCGCGCAATCTATGGCATTGCGTGCCGCGCCTGCCGGCATGGCATCGAGCAGCGCGATCCTGCCTAGTCCGCCGGCGATGTGGTCGCGCATCGCCTCGATGGCGGCGTACACGCCCTCCATGGTTTCGCCGTAGCGCTTGTAAGGCACGCACTCGCCGCGCCCGGAACGTCCCCCGTCAGCGATCGTTACGGTGATGACTTCGGCCTCGGTTTTGGATCCGCGTGAGATGGTGAAGGTGCCGGCGATCGGGAATCGCTCCATTTCGACCGAAATGACACGCGCCATAATTTTCTTCTCCGGCTGTGCGACACCAGTCTGCCGGCAAATCGACACGCCAGTCCCGTCAGGCTAAACAGGACGCCATGTTGACCATCCGCAAACGCGACGCAAGCGGCGAGGCCGCCAAGGACGCCGAGCACCAGCCACGCGTTGCCGTGGGCGAGGAAGGCGGCGTGCTGGGCTGCGCCTTTTCCGGTGTGTGGACAACGCGCACCGTGGCGGCGGTCGATGCGGACATGCGCAAGATCGAGCAGAGAAGCGGCGCGAAACAGCTGACGCTCGACCTTTCCCACATCGAAAAGATGGACACGGCCGGCGCCTGGCTGATCGACCGGCTGGCTAGCGCCTTCGAGAAGAAAGGCGTCGAGGTCCATTTGCAGGGGCAAAGCGAGGTCGCCTCGATCCTGCTTGGCGCGGTCGGCGACGCAGTCCGCCGCGAGCCCGAGTCGGGCCCGCCCGGGCCGCCCAACATCATCCTGCGCGCGCTGGAGCTGGTCGGCCGGCGGGTCTACGAGATGCGCGACGATTTCTTCGCCTCGATGAACATCCTCGGCGCCACGATCCGCGGCGCGCAGATGAAGCTCGGGCGCGGCCATGCAGTCAATCCGGCCGCGATCTTCAACCAGATCGATCGCATGGGTGTCGGCGCGATCCCGGTGGTGGTGCTGATGTCGGCCATCGTCGGCGCCATCGTCGCCCAGCAGGGCGCCTATCAGCTCAGCTATTTCGGCGCCAATATCTTCGTCGTCGACCTCGTCGGCGTGCTGATCCTGCGCGAGCTCGGCGTGCTGATGACCGCGATCATGCTTGCCGGCCGCTCGGGCAGCGCCATCACGGCCGAGATCGGCTCGATGAAAATGCGCGAGGAGGTCGACGCGCTGAAGGTGATCGGCCTCAATCCGATCGGCGTGCTTGTCTTTCCGCGGCTCGTCGCGCTGGTGATCGGGCTGCCTTGCCTCACCATCATCGCCAATTTTGCCGCGCTTGCCGGCGGCATCGTCGCCGCCTGGCTCTATTCCGACATCCCGCCGGCCGCGTTCATCGACAGGCTGCGCGTCGCCATCGATCTCAGCACCATCTTCGCCGGCCTGATCAAGGCGCCGTTCATGGCCCTGATCATCGGCATCATCGCGTCTGTCGAGGGCATGAAGGTCGGCGGCAGCGCCGAATCGCTCGGCCTGCACGTGACCGCGTCGGTGGTGAAGTCGATCTTTGTCGTCATCATCCTCGACGGGCTCTTCGCCATGTTCTACGCAGCGATCGGCTTCTGAGATGGCGAACGGCAACGGCGCCACGGCAGCGGAGCACGCGAACGATGGCGAGATCGTGCTGTCGGTTCGCGACGTTACCGTCGCCATCGGCGACAAGCTGATCCTCGACAAGCTCTCGCTCGACATCAAGCGCGGCGAAATCCTCGGCTTTGTCGGCGCCTCCGGCGCCGGCAAATCCGTGCTGCTGCGCACCATATTGGGACTAATGCCGAAGCAGTCGGGGACGATCAGCCTGTTCGGCGTCGATGTCGACAAGGCAAGCGACGCCGATCGCCTGCGCATCGATATGCGGCTTGGCGTCCTCTTCCAGCATGGGGCGCTGTTTTCCGCGCTGACGGTGCTGGAGAACGTGCAGGTGCCGATGCGCGAATATCTCGACCTGCCCAAGGCACTGATGGATGAGCTCGCCATGCTCAAGATCGAACTGGTCGGGCTGCCGGCCGACGCCGCGCAGAAATTCCCGTCCGAACTTTCCGGCGGCATGATCAAGCGCGCGGCGCTGGCACGAGCACTTGCGCTCGATCCCGACATCGTCTTTCTGGACGAGCCGACCTCCGGGCTCGATCCGATCAGCGCAGCCGAGTTCGACGAACTGGTCGTCAAGCTGCGCGACACGATGGATCTGACCGTTTACATGGTCACGCACGATCTCGACACGCTGTTCACAGCTTGCGACCACGTGGCGGTGCTCGGCAAGAAGCGGGTGCTGGTGGAAGGCACGATCGACGACATGCTGAAGAGCGATGAGCCGTGGGTGAAATCCTATTTCCGCGGAAAACGCGCCCGGCAGCTTGATCTTGCGGCGCGCGCATAGCGATAAGTGGGGCGATGGAAACAAGAGCCAACTACGTCATCGTCGGCATCTTCACGCTGGGCGCGATCCTGGCGGCCTTCGCCTTCGTCTATTGGACGGCCGCGATCGGCGACAGGGGCGAAACGGCGATGCTGCGCGTGCGCATCCCAGGCTCGGCCTCCGGCCTCAGCCGCGGCAGCCTGGTGCTGTTCAACGGCGTCAGGGTGGGCGACGTGAAGAACGTCTATATCGATGGCGACGATCCGACCGTCGCCATCGCCGACACCGAAATCGCCCGCTGGACGCCGATCACCAAGTCGACGCAGGCCGACATCGGACTTACCGGCCTCAGCGGCCAGGCCAATATCGAGCTCAAGGGTGCCGACCCCAAGGAAGCCAGGCTACTCGACGAGGCGGAGAAGGAAGGCAGGGTCGCCGAGATCGTCGCCAACCCGTCCGCGGTCACCAACCTTTTGCAGACGGCGCAGAACATCTTCACCCGCGCCGACAAGGTGCTTAGCGAGCTCGAAGGCTTCACCAAGGACGTTCGCGGCCCGCTGACGCAGACGGTCAAGAATGTCGAGACCTTCTCGGACGCGCTGGCCAAGAACTCCGACGGCATCGACAAGTTCCTGTCGGCGGTGAGCTCGCTCTCGGATCAGCTGAAGAACGTCTCGGGCCGCCTCGACTCCACGCTGAAGGCCGCCGAAGGCTTGCTCAATTCCGTCGACAAGGACCAGATCAAGAGCATCGTGGCCAATGTCGATACGGTGACGGCGAACCTGAAGGAGACCTCGAAGCAGTTCGACACGGTCATCGACAACGTCAACACGGCGGTCGGCTCGATCAACGATTTCGCCAAGCAGACGCAAGGGACGCTGGCCAAGGTCAACGGCGTGCTCGACGGCATCAATCCGGCCGACGTCAAGGCCGCCTTGGCCAACATCCAGAAGGCCAGCGCCAACGCCGACAAGGCCGCCTCCGACATCGCCAAGGTCACCGACAAGATCGCCAACCGCTCCGACGACATCAATGACACGATCAAGAATGCCCGCCAGTTGGCGCAGCGGCTCAACGATGCCTCGGTGCGCGTCGACGGCATCCTGGCCAAGGTCGATAATCTCCTCGGCTCGGGTGAGGCCAACGGCGTGATGGCCGACGCCAGGGCTACGCTGAAATCCTTCAAGCAGGTGGCCGACACGCTGAATTCCCGCCTCGGCACCATCGTCGACAACCTGTCGCGCTTCTCAGGTTCGGGGCTGCAGAATGTGGAAGCGCTGGTGCAGGACAGCCGCCGGTCCATCAACCGCATCGAGGAGGCGGTGACCGATCTCAGCCGCAATCCGCAGCGCATCCTGTCCGGCGGTGAGGGCGAGGTCCGGCAGTTCGATGGAAGGGCACGGCGTTGACTTCGGCCGCCGCGACCGCCAAGAAAATGAACCGCGAATGCGGGTTGATCGGGGACAACGGGGATCACGCGTGAAGTCGGTCAGGGTGGTAGCGGGTAGTTTGAGATCATCCGCGGCGGCATTGCTGGTGCTCACGGTTGCCGGCTGCGCGGTCCTGGGCGGCAAGCCGGCGCCGCTCGACACGTTCGAATTGTCGGCGCCGTCGGTCGACGTGCGCGCCCATAGCCGCCGCCAGATCCTGATCGCCCAGCCATCGGCGCTGAAGGCGCTGGATAGCCAGAACATCGTCATCAGGCCCTCGGACCGCTCGATCCAGTTCCTGAAGGGCGCGCAATGGGCGGACCGGCTGCCGCTGATCGTGCAGGCGAGGCTGGCCGAGACCTTCCAGCGCTCCGGCAGCTTTGCCGGCGTCGGCAAGCCGGGCGAAGGGCTGGCGATCGATTACCAGATCATTGTCGAGGTGCGCTCGTTCGAGGTGCGCGTCAACGGCGGCGAGCATGCCGATGTCGAGCTGTTCGTGCGCATCCTGAACGACCGCAACGGCGAGGTGCGCGCCTCGAAGAGTTTCACGGCCAGCGCTCCAGTCTCCGGCAGCGGCAACGCGGCTTATGTCGGCGCGCTGGACAATGCCTTCGGCCAGGCGGCGAAGGATATAGTCCGCTGGACGGACCAGACGATCTGAACGCCGGCCGAGCCGACAATCGACATCGTGGACATGAAAAAGGCGGGTCGAGACCCGCCTTTTTAGTATTCGATTCCGCTTGGCTGCGTCAGTGCAGGCGGCCGCTGGCGTGAGCCAGCATGGTGTAGACCTTGCCGGTGTCCGAGGTCAGGTAGGTCTGCGCCATGATGTTGTCGCGGTCGTTGCGCGAGACATCCTTGAGCAGCTTTTCGAAATCCTCGCAGTAGCGGTCCACCGCGGCGCGGAATTCCGCCTCGGCCTGATACTTGCGGCGGATCTCGTCGAAGGTCTGCTGACCCTTCAGCGTGTAGAGGCGGCGCGTGAACACGTCGCGCTCGCCGCGGCGATAGCGGTTCCACAGCTCTATCGAGGCGTCGTGGTCGATGGCGCGGGCGATGTCGACGGAGAGCGAGTTGAGCGACTCCATGACATGCAGCGGCGAGCGCTGCGCAGGTGTCGCGCGCGGCGCTTCGACCGGCGCCGCCGGCCGCAGCTCTTCCTCGCGCGAGGCGTTGGTCAGCAGGTCGCGCACCCAGCCGCCCTGCGTGGGCTTGCCGTTCGGCTCGCGGCGCGGCGCCTCGGCAGGACGTTCGAGGTCAAGCGTGCCGCGCAGCGTGGTCTCGGCGAGCGGCGCCTGCGGAGCGCGAGGCGCCGGTTGCGGCTGCGGCTGCGGCTGCGGCTGCGGAGGAGGCGGTCGGCGCAGCGGCGGTTCGGCGGCGCGGGCCGGCGCCTGCTGCGGAGCAGGGCGCAGACCGCGCGGTTCAGCCTGCTCGCTCGAGCCGCTGCGGCCGGATTTCGCAACGATATCCGACAGTTCCTTGAGCGCATTGATCTGCTCGGCGACGGCGCGGCGGATGGCCGAAGTCGATTCCTTGGCCTCTTCCGGCATCTCGATGACGCCCTTCTTCAGTTCGGCGCGGGTCAGGTCGAGCTCGCTCTTGATCGAGCTCGCGGTGCGGCGCATCTCCTCGGTGGCGTCGGCGAAGCGACGCGTCGCCGAATCGACGACCTCGGCGATCGCGGTGCGGATCTTTTCCGCCGACTCCATCGTGCGGCCTTCCGCGGTCTGCATCGTCTGGCCGACGAGGCTTTCGAAGGAACGCATCACCTTCTCGAGGTCTTCCGACTTCTTGACCAGGCCGACGGCGAGGTCTTCCAACGAGGACTGGCGCTCCAGCGTGTGCTCGAGATTGCTCTGCGCGGAGCTGAGCAGATTCGAGGCGCTGGAGAGCAGCCGGCTGTGCTCGTCGAACTTGGTCGCGATCGAGGCCACCTCGCGCAGCGTCGCCGAGGACAGGTCGGTGAGCCGCGTCGTGTTGGAATCGACCAGACGCGCCGAGCTGGCGAAGGTCTGGGCGGCCTTCTCCGTGGTCGCAGCGAAGCTCTGCGTGCTGCCGGAGAGCCGCTCCTCGACTTGCCCGAGATTGACTGCAGCCTGCTCGATGAGCTGGCCGAGCTGGGCGCTGGAGGTCGTCATGCGGCCGATGAGATCGGCCACGCTGTCGGCGAGCGAGGAACGCGCGCCCTCGACGGCCGAAAGCGTCTCGGCGGTGCGGCCAGCCAGCGCGTTGACGAGGGCCGCGTTTTCGCTGCGCAGCTTCTCGGTCGCCCGCTCGGTGACCTCTTCCATGCTGCGCTGCAGCTCCGAGCCACCCTGGGCGAAGCGCTCGACCAGCGGCCTTGCCGTCTCGTCAAGGATCTTCGCCATTTCGGCGGAACGGGCGGCAAGCATGGTGTTGAGCTCACGGGTGTTCGAGCCGATGGTCTTGGCCGCCTCGTTGGTGCTCTGGCCGATATGCTGGCCGACCGCCGTGAAAGTCTCGGCGATGACATTGGCGCGCGAGATCAGCTGAGCCTCGGCGCTGGAGACCTGCTCGTTGAGCTTCTGGCCCATCGTCTCGGCGGTGTAGGCGAGCCGGTTTTCCACGCTCGCGACCTGGTCCTCGACGCGGGCGGCGGCGGCCGCTGCACTCGCGGCAAGTCGCTCGTCGGCACCGGCCAGCGCCTGCTCGATCTCGCGGGCGTGGACGGCGAGTTCCTGACCGGTCTGGCGAGCGCGGTCGGCAACACGCTGCTCGGTGGCCGCGAACGCGCCGACGATAGTGTCGGCATGTTCGCCGATGGTCGAGCTGGTCGAAGCGATGCGCGATACCAGGCGGTTGTCGGCGTCGTCGAAGATGCGGCCGATCTCGCCGGCGCGTGCGGAAAGCGCTTCCGAGCCCTCGGCAATGCGCGCCATGAGCTGCTGGTCGGCGCTATCGAAGATGCGGCCGAGATCGGAGGCGCGGGCGGCCAGCGCTTCGGCCGACTCGCTGATGCGCATCGAGAGCCGTTCGTCCGCGCCCTCGAAGTTGCGTAGGATGTCGCCGGCACGCGAGGCCAGTGACTGGGCGGTCTCGACGGCGCGGGCAACCAGCTTCTGGTCCGCCGCGTCGAAGGTGTTGGCGATCTCGCCGGCGCGCGTGGCCAGCTTGTCGGCGGTTTCCTCGGCGCGAGCCATGAGCGAGTTGGAGGCGTCGTCGGCGCGCGCCATCAGCATGTTGGACGTATCCTGGGCACGTTCGTGCAGGCGACGGTCCGCCGCCTCGAAGGCCTGGGCGATGTCCTCGGCCCTGGCAAGCAGCGCGGCGGAGGTCTGCTCGGCGCGCTCGGCGATCTTGCGATCGGCATCACTGAAGGCGGCTCCGGCCTGCTCGTGCAGCGTGCTGGTGACTTCCATGACCTTGTCGCGCAATGCGCCCGCCACGAACACCGCGGTCTTTTCCAGCACGCCGCGGACATTGTCGACACCGGTCGACAGCGCACGTTCCATGGTGCCGGCGCGCTCCTCGATGACGCCGGTTTGCCGGCTGAAGGCCTGCTCGATCTTCTCGACGTCGGCGGCAATCGCCGCCGAGATGTCGCTGCTCCTGGCGGCGATCTGGTCGATATGGCCGGAGACCGAACGATCGACCTCCTTGCGGGCATCGGCGAGCTTGACGAGATCGTCCTCCAGGGCGCGGGCGAGCATGCTGCGGCCCTCGGACAGCTTGCCGACATGGCCGGCGATGACGTCGTCGATCTCGGAGCGGCTTTCGGTCAGCTTCTGCAGGTCCGCTTCGAGCGCGCGCCTCAGGATGTCGCGGCCCTCGGCGAGCTTTTCGACCTGGCCGGCGACCAACCCGTCGATGCCGGCGCGGCTTTCAGCGAGCTTGGCGAGGTCGGCTTCAAGGGCGCGGGTGAGCACGTCGCGGCCTTCGGCGAGCTTTTCGACCTGGCCGGCGACGAGGCCGTCGATACCGGCTCGGCTTTCAGCCAGCTTGGCAAGGTCGGCTTCAAGGGCGCGCGTGAGGATATCGCGACCTTCGGCGAGCTTCTCGACCTGGCCGGCGAGGAGGCCATCGATCGAGGCGCGGCTTTCGGCCAGCTTGGCAAGGTCGGCCTCCAACGCGCGCTTGAGGATGTCGCGGCCTTCCGCGAGCTTCTCGACCTGGCCGGCGACCAGGCCGTCGATGCCGGCGCGGCTCTCGGCCAGCTTGGCAAGATCGTCCTCGAGCGCCTTGGACAGTGTCGCGCGGTTCTGCGACAGCTGATCGGCATGGGTTTGCATGAGGCCGCTGGCGCTGGCCATATCAGCCTCCAGCGCGCGCGAAAGGTCGGCGCGGTGGTCGGTGATCTTCTGCGAATGATCGACGATCGCGCCCTGGATCGTGTTGAGATCGGCCTCCAGCGCGCGCTTGAGGATGTCGCGGCCCTCGGCGAGCTTTTCGACCTGGCCGGCGACAAGCCCGTCGATCGAGGAGCGGCTCTCCGCCAGCTTGGCGAGATCGTCCTCCAATGACTTCGACAGCACCGAACGGTCCTGGACGAGCCGGTTCTGATGGTCGGCGATGGCGCTGCTCACATTCTGCAGGTCATCCTGCAGGGCCCTCGACAAGGTCGAGCGATCCTGCTCGATCCTGCTCTGGTGATCGGCTATGGCGCCGCTGACGGCCTGCAGATCGGCTTCAAGGGCCTTCGACAGCTGCGAGCGATCCTCCAGCAGCTTGTCGGAGTGCCCGGCAATGGCGCCCTTGATGGTGTTGAGGTCAGCCTCCAGGGCGCGCTTGAGGATATCGCGGCCTTCGGCGAGCTTTTCGACCTGGCCGGCGACGAGGCCGTCGATCGAGGCGCGGCTTTCAGCCAGCTTGGCGAGGTCGGCCTCCAGCGTCTGCGACAGCAGGCTGCGGTCTTCGGCAAGCTTGCCGGCGTGGCCGTCGATCAGGCCGCGGATGCCGCTGAGATCGCTTTCAAGCGCGCGGCTGAGTTCGCCGCGATCCTCGGCGAGCTTGGTCGAATGGGTCTCGATCAGGTTCCTGATACCGACAATGTCGGTTTCGAGCGCCTTGGCGAGCACGGCGCGGCCCTCGGCAATTTTCTCGACCTGGCCGGCGACGAGGCCGTCGATCGAGGCGCGGCTATCCTGCAGCTTGCCGAGATCGGCTTCCAGGGCGCGCGCCAGGATGTTGCGGCCCTCGGCCAGTTTCCCGACATGGCCGGCGACCATTTCGTCAATCATTGTGCGGGCTTGGACGAGTCTGCCCGAGTCTTCGTTCAAAGCCTGGGAGAGGCGGTTGCGGCCCTCTTCGAGCTGCTCCAGATGGCTGCCAAGCGATGCATCGATGGCGGCGCGCGACTCGTTCACCTTGCGCAGGTCTTCTTCCAGCGCGCGCGAGATCAGGTTGCGACCTTCCGCCAGCTTCTGCACCTGGTTGGTGACGGCAGCATCGATCTCCGCGCGGCCCTCGGCGAATTTCGCCAGGTCCTCCTGCATGGCGGCGGCCATGCGTTCGCGGCTCTCGGAAAGCGAGCGGCTGTGGTTCTCGACGGCTTCCTCGATGCCGGCACGGGCATTGGCCAGCCGCTGGATGTCGGAGTCGAAGGAGCGCGACACCACATGCCGGGCCGCTTCCATGCGCCCGGCGAAGTCGGTGGCGCGTGCTTCGAGCATGGAGGAGGTGGACGAGATGATGTCGGCCATATCGGCGCCGATCTGGGTCTTGCCCTGATCGATCATCGCCGACAGCGTGTCCTTGCTTTCCGCGAAGGCGTTGGCGATTTCCTTCGCGCGTTCCACCATCGTCTCGTTGATCTGGCGGGCGCGCGCTTCGAGGGCGGCGTTGAGCTTCTGCGTGCCGGTGTCGAGTGCTTCGGCACGGGTCTGGAATTCGCTGATCAGCGCCTGGCCGCGTTCGGCCAGCGTGCGTTCTATGCCGCTGAGGCTCGCCTCGAATTCGGAGCTCAACGTACGCGCCGCGCCGCCGAGCAACGAGACCATGCCATTCGTGCGGTCGTCGAGCAGGTCGGTCAGCGAACGGGTGAGGCCGTCCGTGGTGTCGGTAAGCTTGGCGATGCGGGTGTCGAGCAGGCTGGCGAAGGCCTCGCCGGAGGTCGAAAGCCGGTCGGTGATGTTGTCCAGGCGCGATTCGACGGAATCGAAGATCGACGTCGAGCTTTCATTGATGCGATCGATCAGCGTGTCGCCGGAATTGTTGATCGTCATCGACAGCTTGGTCGACGCGTTGAGGATCGAGTCGCGGATGATGTCGCTGGCCGCGCCGATCTCGTCGCGCAGTGTCTCGTGGGCGCTCGCAATCGAAGCGCGCACGCGCTCGGCATGGGTGACGACCGCCTCGCGCTCACTGCCCAGACCATCGACCAGAGAACGGATGCGGGCCTCGTTCTCGGAATAGGAGCGTTCGATCTGGGTGACTTCGCCATGGACGAGCGTTTCGAGCTCGACGGCGCGGGCGAGCGTCCGCTCGATGCCTTCGCCCATCGCCGCCACCTCGCGGCGAACGGCCTGGCCGATCATCATGACACGGTCCTGGGCGAGGTTTTCCGGCTCCGCCAGGCGGAAGGCGACCTCGGTCATGGATTGCGCGGCGATGCGCATTTCCTGCGCGCGCCGGATCATGGCGGCAAACGCCCAGAACAGGATGACCGGAACGATCGCGGCAACCGCCAGGCCGATCAGCTCGGGACGGGCGAAGAACTGGTCGAAGGTTCGGATCTTCCAGATGCCGGGGCCGAACAACAGATTGGCCAGGCCGCCGGCGCCGGCGATCCAGGCCAGCGAGATAAAGGCGATCACCCAGTAGACGGTGCTCGACGCACGCCGGTTGAGGCTGTGCAGCAGCGTCTTGTAGTCCTTCTGGCGGTCGTCATTGGCGGGCGTGAAGCCGGCAGGGGGCGTGAAGCCGGACGGTTGTCCGTTGCGCGGCTCGACCGGGCGCAGCTCGGCCGGCTTGGACGCGGGCGCCTTGGCGGGCTGAGGGTTGTTCGCCGGCTCTGTCCGCTGGCTGCGACCTTCGCGCGCCAGTTCATCGGCCGCCGCCGATATCTGCGCTTCGAGATCCTCCATCGACGCTGCCATGTCGAGGCCGCCTTCGTCGCCGCCAAGGTCAAGGTCAAGCGCCTTTTCCAGTTCCGCGGCTACGTCGCTGTCGAGAGACTTGGTCGTCGTTGGTTTCTTAGCCATGCCTTCGCTACCCTGTACTAGCTGCCGCGGGACTTATGATTGTGGCCTGATTCTGGCCCGATTTTGGCTTGTATACCCCGCGCAGGAGGCTGAAAAATGGACGTTCGTATCGTAATGACACACGGGGGTAAAGAAAACATGCATTCCGGGCGATACGTAAAACTTTAAATATAAGGTTAACGCAAGCGTGATCCGGACGCCTCCGTGACAACATTTTTCCCCTGCAACCGTTAACCCGTTGGCGATTGGAGTCGCCTATTTTCTTGGGCGCGTCTGCCCGCTTTATATGGAGTTGCAGTGCGTATGCGTGGCGAAAGTGGAATTGCGTTTTCGATGCCGGGGGGCGATGCCTCCGGAACGGTTGGAGCCCGGCCTGTGGATCTCGGCCATCTGGCACGTCAGACAATGGGTGACCGCGACCTCGAACGGGAAGTGCTGGCGCTGTTCGTGCAGCAGTCGCTGTCGGTTCGCGACCAGATCGTGGACGCCGACGTCAGGCAAAGGGTGCTCCTGGCGCACGGCCTGAAGGGCTCTGCGCGCGGCATCGGCGCGTTCGCGGTCGCCGACTGCGCGGCGATCATCGAGAAGCAGCCGGAAGATGTCCGGGCGCTCAAGCGGCTCGGCATGCTGATCGAGGAAGTCCGCGACTTCATCGCGGGCATCAGCCGCTAGCATTATCTTTTTGAAAAACGTCATTTCGTGGCGCTTTCGCGCCGCAGTTGACTTGTCCGGTGGAGTGATTATCTCCGTCGCGACTCCTCAGGTGACTTAATGACCAAGCTGACTTACATCGCCCATGACGGGACCCGATTTGACGTGGAGGCCGAAAACGGCTCGACCGTCATGGAAAACGCCATCCGCAACGCGGTGCCTGGCATCGAGGCCGAATGCGGCGGCGCCTGCGCCTGCGCGACCTGCCATGTCTATGTCGACGAGGCATGGACGGCAGAGGTCGGCGAGCCGGAGGCGATGGAGGAGGACATGCTGGACTTCGCCTACGACGTCCGGCCGAATTCTCGCCTCTCGTGCCAGATCAAGGTGCGCGACGCGCTGGACGGGCTTGTCGTGCGCGTGCCCGAGCGCCAGGGCTAAAGCCGGCTTCCAGTTTTCTTCGTGCTGGCTGCTTGGCAGCAGGCAATAGCTCATGCAGTCTCCTTCCATTCCCAGAAGGGGCGCAGCGCATGAGCAATACCATCAAGACGGACGTTCTCATTGTCGGCGCGGGGCCGGTCGGCCTTTTCGCTGTGTTCGAGCTCGGCCTGCTCGACATGAAATGCCATCTCATCGACATTCTCGACCGTCCCGGCGGCCAGTGTGCCGAGCTTTATCCGGAAAAACCGATCTACGACATACCCGGCTGGCCCACCATCTCGGCTCAGGGCCTCGTCGACAAGCTGATGGAGCAGATCCATCCGTTCAAGCCGGAGTTCACTTTCAACCGCATGGTCTCGAGCCTGGAAAAGCTCGACGACGGCAGCTTCCGCGTCGCCACCGACGAGGGCGAGCTGTTCGAGGCCAAGGTTGTGGTGATCGCCGCCGGTGGCGGCTCGTTCCAGCCCAAGCGCCCGCCCATTCCGGGCATCGAGGACTATGAAGGCAAGAGCGTCTTTTATTCGGTCCGGCGCATGGAGCAATTCCGCGGCCACGATCTCGTCATCGTCGGCGGCGGCGATTCGGCGCTCGACTGGACGCTCAACCTGCAGCCGGTCGCCAAGAGCGTGACGCTGGTGCATCGCCGCCCGGAATTCCGGGCGGCACCCGACAGCGTCAACAAGATGTATGCCTTGCAGGAGATGAAGCAGCTCAAGTTCCTGGTCGGCCAGGTCAGCGGGCTTGCCGGTGCCGGCGGCCAGCTGTCGTCGGCGACCATCAAGGGCGGTCCGGACGGCGACGTCGAGGTGCCATGCACCCGCATGCTGCCCTTTTTCGGTCTTACCATGAAGCTCGGACCGATCGCCGAATGGGGCCTTAACCTCAACGAGAACCTGATCCCGGTGGACACCGAGAAGTTCCAGACCTCGATCCCGGGCATCTTTGCCGTGGGCGACATCAACTGGTATCCGGGCAAGCTGAAGCTGATCCTGTCAGGCTTCCACGAGGTGGCGCTGATGGCGCAGGCCGCCAAGCGCATCATCAGCCCGGGCGAGCGCATCGTCTTTCAATACACGACCTCGTCGACCAGCCTGCAGAAGAAGCTCGGCGTCCACGATTGACGAGCTTATTCCGCGAGCACGGGGGCCGCTTGCTCGTCATGGCCGCGCAGCGGCTTTTCCGGCATCAGGGCCAGCGCAATCAGCGCCAGGACAAGCGTGACGCCGGCGGTGAGGAAGATCATCACGAACGGCGTCGCGGATGTCAGCTGGATATGAGCCTGCGAGCCCTCAGCGGCCAAGGGCAGCCCGTAACCAAGCGCGACGGCGCCGAGCATGGCGACGCCGAGCGCGCCGCCCAGCGTGCGCAGGAAGGTCAGAACGCCCGTCGCGACGCCGAGATGCGCGCGGTCGACGGCGTTCTGCACGGAAATGGTGCTGACCGGAAAAGTCGTGCCGCTGCCAAGGCCGATCAGCGTCGTCAGGATTTCGACCTCGAGCAGAGAGGCGTGTCCCGCAATGGCACTGAGCACGCCGATGCAGGCAATGGCCAGGCTGATGCCGGCCATGGCGATGCGCCTGTAATGGACGAAGCGTGCGATCATGCGGCCGCTGAAGGCGGCGCCGGCCACCGTGCCGAGCATCAGGCCCAGCATAGCCGTGCCGGATTCGGCGACCGATAGCCCCACGACCGATTGCAGATAGACGGGCAGATAGACCGAGGCGCCTATGTTCGCGGCCTGCAGCAGGAACATCGATAGCGTGCCGGCGAGAACGATCCGGTTGCCCAGCACGTCGAGCGAGATCAATGGCTCGGCGGCCTTGAGCAGCCTCAGCGCGAAGAAGGCCCAGAACACGGCCGAGCAGGCCACCAGCCCAAGAATCTCCGCTGAGAACCAGGGATAAGTGCCGCCGCCCCAGCTCAGCGCCAGAAGCAGCAGCGCCGTGGCGACGACCAGGAGCACCGCCCCCAACCCGTCGATGCTGTGATGCCTGGCTGTGATCGGCAGCTTCTTCAGCGGGTTGTTGATGATCGCCATGGCCAGGAAGCCGATGGGAAGGTTGATCCAGAAGATGAGCGACCAGTGCAGATGTTCGGCGAATACGCCGCCCAGCAGAGGGCCGGCGACGCTGGCCACCGCCCAAGTGCCGGAGATCCAGGCCGCGTAGCGGGCGCGCTCGCGCGGCGGCACGAGATCGCCTATGACCGTCTGGGCCAGAGCGAAGAGACCGCCGCCGCCGGCGCCCTGGATGGCGCGGCCGACGACAAGCACCAGCATGTTGGGGGCGAGCGCGCTGACCAGCGACCCGAGTAGAAAGATCAGAATGGCGGCGTAGATGACGGGACGGCGACCATAGACATCCGAGATCTTGCCGTAGAGCGGCGACATTGCGGTCGCGGTCAAAAGATAGCCCGTGACGATCCACGGCAGATACTCGGCATGGCCAAGCGAGCGCGCGATCGTCGGCAGCGCGGGAGCGACGATTGTCTGGTCAAGGGCCGCCAGCAACATCGACAGCAGCACGCCGCCTATGATGGCGTTCTTCTCGCTCTCGCTTATCAGCGGTGCGGGTTTCGGCGCCATCGCCTGGTTCTCGACGGTCTGGTCCATGCGTCATTCTTTCAAGGCTGATACTCGGTGCGCCAAGACGGTCCTGGCCGGCCCGTTGCGCCCGGCGCCTGTCATTTCTCTCGTTGTTCGAGGCTCGGGCTGGTTCAAGACCTGGATGTTTCGAACCCGCTATATGTCGGTCGATATAGGCCGATTTCGACCGCCGCTCGAAAGTTTTTCCGATCTGGCACGATGCTTGGGCGAAATTGGCCCGGATGGCCTTGCCCTGGTCAGGGCGGCGGCAGCTGGCCGGCTTCAATGCGCTCCATCCGATAGCGCATCAGCCGAAGGATGCGGCTCTCGAAATTGGCGCCCTCGACCCGGTCGAAGCGGACCTGGTCCTGATCGTGCCTGGCGAGCTCGGCTGCCTGGATCGCAGCGGCCTCCGCCTTTGCCTGTTCGCACGTCTTTTGCGCCGGGCTGGCCTTCAGCGCATCCTCGAGCAAGCGCGCATGGTTCTTGGCGATCTCGACATGGCGCTCCTCATGCCGCTTGATGTCCGCCGCGAGCGTGTCCCAGAACAGCCTGACATCCGGGTCGGATTTGCGCGGGCGCCGCCATTCGGGGAGGATCACCTTGACCTTCACGGTGACGGCCGCGTCGGCGATGCGGCAGGATTCGGCGCTCTGCGCGTAGCTGATACGGGTCGTAAAGGCCATCTGCGTGGCGCCTGGATGCCGCGACCCGGTGCTCTTCACTTCGGGGCCGTTTCTGGACAGCTGCTTCTGGATATCGTCGAGCGTGCGACCGCCGACGCTGAAATAGCTGTAGGTCTTCACCAAATTCGCAGCGGTCGCCGGCGTGGCGACCAGGGCGAGCATCAGGGCGCAGAGCAGGGGACGGTTCATCATATTGCCTCTTTACGCACCTTGCTTTAGGGCCGTCCGCAGCGCAACGGAATTGATTTCCGGCGGATCACGCATGGTTGATGGACAATGACGACAAGGCGATGGCAGTTGGCGCATGGGCGCTATCTCGACCTCGGTCCGAAGGCTGTCGTCGTCGGCATCCTCAACGTGACGCCGGACAGTTTTTCGGACGGCGGCTTGTTCATCGCGCCGGAAAAGGCGCTGGAGCAGGCGCGACGGATGGTGGAAGAGGGCGCCGCCGTGATCGATGTCGGCGGGGAATCGACGCGGCCGGGTTTCGCTCCGATCACGGCTGAAGAGGAGCAGGGGCGCGTGCTGCCGGTCATCGCGGCGCTCGCGGCTTCCGGCGAGGCGCTGATCTCGGTCGACACCTATCGCGAGGACACCGCGCGGCGTGCGGTCGCCGCCGGCGCCCATATCGTCAACGATGTCTGGGGGCTGCAGCGCGAGCCCGGCATCGCGCGCGTCGCCGCTGAAACCGGCGCCGGGCTCATCATCATGCACACCGGGCGCGAACGGCAGAAATTGCCCGACGTGATCGAGGACCAGTTCCTGTTCCTGCGCAAATCGCTGGAGATCGCGCGCGCCGGCAAGGTCGCCGACAGTCAGATCGTGCTCGACGCAGGCTTCGGCTTCGCCAAGGAAACGGCGGCGGAAAACCTCGACCTGATGGCGCGGTTTTCCGAGCTTCAGGCGCTTGGCTATCCGCTGATGGCGGGAACCTCGCGTAAGCGCTTTATCGGCAGCGCGACCGGGCGCGAGCCTGGCGATCGGGCCGCTGGCACGGCGGCCACCAGCGTCATCCTGCGCTTGAAGGGGGCCGACCTGTTTCGCGTCCACGATGTCGCAATCAACGTGGACGCGCTGGCGGTGACCGATGCTATGCTTGCCCGCGAAACCGAGCTTCCTCCCGGACCCTGATCATGTACGTCATCCGCATGAAGAACTGCGCCTTCTTCGCCCGCCACGGCGTGCTGGACGAGGAGGAGACGCTTGGGCAGCGTTTCTATGTCGATGCCGAATTGACCGTCGAGCCCAGCCGGCCGCTGACCGAGGATTCCATCGAGGATACGGTCAATTACGGCGTCGCCTTCGCGGTCATCGAGAAGATCGTGACCGGACATCGCCGCTTCCTGATCGAGGCGCTGGCGCTGGAGGTCGCAAAGGCGCTGACGGCGCGGTTTTCGCAGATCAGGAAGGCCGAGATCACCGTGCGCAAACCGAACGCGCCGGTGCCTGGCGTGCTCGATTATGTCGAGGTGAGCGTTGTCTGGCCAGAATAGCGTCGTCTACCTCAGCCTGGGCGGCAATCTCGGCGACCCGGCGAAGTCCATGGGCGCGGCATTGCGCATGCTGGATGGCGACGACGCGACGCGCGTCAGCGCCGTCTCGTCGCTCTACCGCACGCCGCCCTGGGGCAAGCTCGACCAGCCCGATTTCCTCAACGCCGCCGCCGCGATCGAGACGACGCTCTCGCCACGCGCGCTGCTCGACCTTTGCCTCGACGTGGAGAGGCGGCTGAAGCGCGTGCGCGAGGAGCGCTGGGGGCCGCGCCTGATCGACATCGACATCCTTGTGTTCGGCGACCGGGTCATCCACGAGACCGGGCTCGAAGTGCCGCACCCGCGCATGCTCGAGCGCGCCTTCGTGCTGGCGCCGCTGGCCGAGATCGCGCCGGGGCTATTGGTCGGCGGGAGGAGCGTCTCGGAACGGCTCGGCGCCGTCGATGCATCCGGTATCGAGCGGCTGCCGTCCGGCCGGGAGTGGTGGCTCGGCTGATACCCAGCTTCCGATGGAAAGCCGCGCTTTTCCTGAATTGACTTGATCAGCCGGAAAAACCGCCGCCGGCCAGGAAGGCCTTTTCGTCAGCCGTCGTTTCGCGGCCGAGCATGTGGTTGCGATGCGGGAAGCGCCCGAAGCGCCGGATGATCTCCAGGTGCTCCTCGGCGTATTTCAGATAGTCCGGCGCTCTCGCGGCTGTCAGCTCGACTGACCGCTGCTGGTCTGCCAGCGACTCGGAATGCTCGAAGGGCAGGTAGAGAAAGACGCGAAACGGTTCTTGCAGTTCCAGATCCTGCCCGGCGGCGATTGCCTTGTCGGCAAAATATCTGGCGAGCGGATCGGTCGCGCACATGTGGCCCGTGCCGCGGAAGCAGTTGCGCGGAAACTGGTCGAGCAGGATCATCAGCGCCAGCGATCCTTCGGCATACGCGTTCCAGCCGTCGCATTCGCGCCGTGCCGCGGCGTAGTGAAGTTCGAGGAAGCGGCTGCGGAAATCGGCGTCGAAGGCATCGTTCTTCTCGAACCAGGCGTCGTAGCCGGCATCGCGCCAGAATTCGGTGACGGAAAGCGCCCGCGGATCGAGCTCTGCCATGCGTTGCCTCTCAGTTCTTCGTCTCTGCCTGGTTCAGCACGACGGCGGTCTCCTGGTTCAGCGCCCGGCCGGCGCGGCGCGGCTGGGTGAGCGGCGTCGGGATCGGCGTGCCGATATTGCCCTTGAGGAAACGCTGGCCGGCGCGCACGCCTTCGGCCAGTTGCGTCTCGAAGCGCGCTTCGTCGCGCCGCCGCACGTCCTCGATGACCTCGGCGACTTCCTCGGGATCGACGCCAAGCGCCTCCAGGGCCGAGCCGCCGAAGACCAGCGCCGATTCGAAGGTCTCGCGCAGCTGATAGTCGACGCCGGCGCGCACCAGTTGCAGCGCCGTGCCGCGATCGAAGGCGCGCGCCAGGATGGTGACCAGCGGGAATTCGGCCTTGATCAACTGCGCGATGCGCACGGCGGCGTCCGGCTTGTCGACGCAGATCAGCACCGCGCGGGCCCGCCCGGCGCCGGCCGCATGCAGGATGTCGAGCCTCGTGCCGTCGCCATAGTAGACCTTGAAGCCGAAATCGGCCGCGGCCTGAATCATTTCCACCTCGTTGTCGATGATCGAAACGTCCAGCCCGCGCAGCAGAAGCGGCTGGCTGGCGATCTGGCCGAAGCGGCCGAAACCGATGATCAGCACGCTGCCGGTGAGGCCGTCGGCGATGTCGACACCGTCGAGCGATTGCTCGTCGCGCGGGGTCAGGTAGCGCAGAGCCACGATCGCGAGCGGCGTCAGCACCATGGAGATGATGACGATGGCGGTGAGCGTTGCGTTGGCCTGGCCGTCGATGATGCCGACCGCGGCCGCGGACGAATAAAGCACGAAGGCGAATTCGCCGCCCTGCGCCATGAAGACGGCGCGTTCGAGCGCCTCGCGGTGGCCGCTCTTCAGGATGCGCGCGACGATGTAGATGCCGAGCGCCTTCATGACCATGTAGGCGACGACATAGATGGCGACGAGCCGCCAGTTATGGGCGACGACGCCAAGGTCGAGCGACATGCCGACGGCAAGGAAGAACAGGCCGAGCAGGATGCCGCGGAACGGCTCGATATCGGCTTCGAGCTGGTGTCGGAAAGTCGATTCCGACAGGAGCACGCCGGCGAGGAAAGCGCCCATCGCCATCGACAGGCCGGAGAGCTGCATGGCGAGAGCCGACCCCAGCACCACCAGGAGGGCCGCGGCGGTCATGACCTCGCGGGCACGCGCGTCCGCCAGGACGCGGAAGAGCGGATTGAGCAGGTAACGGCCGGCCACCACCAGTCCGACGATCGCGGCGATGCCGATGCCGACTTCGGTCAGCCGCTCCGAAATACTGGTTTCGGCGCCGCCCGGCGCGAGGAACGCGACCAGCGCGAGCAGCGGCACGATCATCAGGTCTTCGAGCAAGAGGATGGAGACGATGCGCTGGCCTTTCGGCGTGGCGATCTCGCCGCGCTCTTCCAGCAGCTGCATGACGATCGCCGTCGAGGTCAGCACGAAGCCGGCACCGGCAACGAAGGACTGCGCGATGGGAAAGCCTCCGGCCAGTCCGACCATGGTCAAAAGCATGCCGCAGACACCGACTTGCAGGGCGCCCAGGCCGAAAATCTCGCGACGCAGACCCCAGAGCCGCGATGGCTGCATTTCCAGCCCGATGATGAACAGGAACATGACGACGCCGAGCTCGGCGACGTGAAGGATCGATCCCGATTCGGAAAAGACGCGCAGGCCGAACGGGCCGATGACCACGCCGGCGGCAAGGTAGCCGAGGATCGAGCCCAGCCCCATCCGCTTGAAGATCGGCACGGCGATGACGCCGGCGGCGAGCAACGCCACCACCTGCACCAGATCGCTGCTCGATGCTTCAGCTGTCATTGGCTGTCATCCTGTTGCTCTAAAGCGCGTCGCCTGGAAACGATTCAGGTGACACGCGTCAGCTCTTTGCTTGATGCATGACGTTATCCCAGACCGCTGCACACCTCTGGGCGACATGCATTGGAAGCACTCCTTGCATGCACCGGGAGCGGGAGGCAAGGGCGGGAGGACTGACTGGAAGGGTAGGGTGCCATTGAAGCGGCCTCGGCTTGCCTGCCGGACGTTCGGCATCTACAATGGCCAAATGCCTGACTATTCGTCCCGCCCGTCTTCGGCGTCCCAAATCCCGATGGATGCGCTCAGCGAAGTCCTGCAAGACTTTCACTTGAGTGGCGTCAACTATGGCCGCTGCGAGCTCCGACATCCGTGGAGCATCGCCTTTCCGCAACAGAAGCTGCTTCGCTTTCACTTTGTCGGCCAGGGTCCGTGCTGGATTTATACCGAAGCGGAAGGCTGGCAGGAGTTGCGCGATGGCGATCTGGCGCTGCTGCCGCAAGGCATCGCCCATCGGCTGGCCAGTGCGCCGGACGTTGTCGGCGACTCGCTGGAGGGTTGCCAGGTGACCAAGGTGGGGAGCAATGTCTGCGAGGTGGTGCGGGAAGGGACGGGCGCGACAAGCACCCTTTTCTGCGGCTCCATGGCCTTGGGCGTCTGTGCGCTCAATCCATTGATCACGTTGATGCCGCCGATCATCAAAGGCTGCGACGTGGCCGGCAATGATCCGGTCGTCCGTCCTTTGCTGGCTGCTATGACGGCCGAGGCCGCGCAACCGCAGATGGGCAGCGCCACGATTCTGTCGCGCATGGCGGACTTGCTGACAGCCCGGCTCATCCGCTGCTGGGTCAATTGCACGGGAGCCTCGACCACCGGTTGGCTGGCCGCTATCCGCGACCCCCATATCGGCCGCGCCCTGGCGGCCATGCACCGAGACCCCGGCCATAACTGGACCGTGGAACGCCTTGCCAGCCTGGCGGGCCAATCGCGCTCGATTTTCGCCGAGCGCTTCAGCGCTGTACTGGGAGAGGGCGCTGCCCACTATCTTGCCCGTCTGCGCATGCAGCTTGCCCGCGAGTTGCTGGGGCAAAACGGCTTGTCGGTCGCCGAGGTCGCTACCCGTTTGGGCTATGATAGCGAAGCATCCTTCGCGCGCGCGTTCAAACGCATCACCAATGTCTCGCCAGGCGTTGTGCGTCGCACAATTCCCGGACGAACGGACATGAATTTCGGATTTTAAGATACATATCATCCGAAAAGACTCGTCTATTGAAGACCTCCATTCC
Source organism: Mesorhizobium atlanticum (assembly GCF_003289965.1). Lineage (GTDB taxonomy): Bacteria > Pseudomonadota > Alphaproteobacteria > Rhizobiales > Rhizobiaceae > Mesorhizobium > Mesorhizobium atlanticum. The sequence goes on along the minus strand of NZ_QMBQ01000006.1, from coordinate 306,242 downwards.
TTGGAGATCTTTCAGTGACAGACACAACATTACAGCTTGAAGACGCGGCGTTGGATCTCGATGCCGCCGCGCCAACCACGTGGAACGCGGCCACCTGGTTCTCGGTCATTTCATTGGCGGCCACCAGCTTTGCCCTGGTGTCGGCCGAATTCCTGCCGGCAGGCCTGCTGACGCCAATGGCGCGCGATCTCGGCATCAGCGAAGGAACGGCCGGACAGGTCGTCACCGCCACCGCTTCGGTCGGCGCCGTGACGGCCATGTTGAGCAATGTTCTCATCGGCCGATTGAACCGCAAGACGGTGCTGGTTGGCCTCAGCGCCTTGGCGGTCGGTTCCAACCTCCTTGCAGCGCTGGCGCCCAATTTCTGGCTGCTGCTGCTGGGCCGGGCCGGGCTCGGAATCGCTCTCAGCGCCTTCTGGGCACTCTCGGTTGCCGTCGTGGCCAGGCTGGTTGGCGCCCATGCGACAGGTCGGGGCATGGGCATCGTCACCCTCGGCGTCTCGCTTGCCACCATTGCCGCACCATCGGCGGGCGCGTTGATCAGCGACTGGCTGGGATGGCGCAGCGCCATGGCCTTGACGGCGGGGCTGGCCGTGATTGCCATGCTGCTCCAGTTGCTTAGCCTGCCGACCCTGCCTGCCTCAGCCAGCAATAGCCTTGCGGATGTATTTCGGCTGACACGGCGGCGTGGCATTCAACTCGGCATGCTGGCCATTCTTTTGCTGATGACAGGGCATTTTGCCGGCTCGGTCTATGTGCGTCCCTTCCTCGAACAGGTGACGCAGCTTGCAACAGGGCCAATTGCCCTGGCGTTGCTCGGATTTGGCATCGCCGCCGTGATCGGCAATGTTGCCGGCGGCCGCATGGCCGACGCCAATATCCGCTTAGCTCTCGTGGTCACCGCCGCGTTGATGGCGATTGCTGCGCTGGCATTGGTGCTTTGGGGTGTGCACATTGGCCTGGCATTCGGATTTGTCACGCTGTGGGGCCTGGCCTTCGGCATGGGGCCGGTGGTGCTGCCGACCAATCTGTCGCGCGCGGCGCCCGATGCGCTGGAAGCGGCGGGCAGCCTGATGGTCGTCTCTTTCCAGGTTGCCATCACAACCGGCGCGGTTGTCGGCGGCTATGTCGTGGACACCTATGGCGCCACGGGACCTTTGACCCTTACCGTCGTCCTTGCCGCGTCCACAGTCGTGCTGGCGCTGCTGCAGCCTCGCGGGTGAACTGGCTGACCTAGAGCGTCTCACCGTTTCACGAAAATGGTGAGACGCTCTATCTCTTTGTTTTCATGCAATTCCGGACGGAAGGTTACGGCGAAGTCGCCGAACCTAAACGCTTCACACTTTTCCTGCAATTGCTCTGAAGCGCGTCGCGTCTTAATGGCCTGATGTGACGCGCTTTAGGTTGTTGTTTTTACGCGGTCTGAATCGGGAGCGCCGCGATATTGCAGCCTGGTTGCACAAGTTTATGCAGTTCGGTCGTTGCATGCCGCCACAATCAACGGTTAAGGCACGCTTGGCTCTGGCCCTTGGGCTTCGGCCATTGGAGGCGGCTGCGATGGGCGGCCGCCTTTTTTGAGGAGATGATTGACATGAAGAAGTTTTTGCTCGTCGCCGTCGGTGTTGCGGCGTTGGCTGTCTCGGCTTGCTCCAAGGGGCCGGAATGCACGCAGGAAATAGCCGCCAAGAAGGCGCAGGACATGGCTGCCGCACTTCAGGCGGCGATCACCAAGGATCCAAGCAAGGCAGCCGACCTGACCGCAAAGGCTCAGGCCGTGACCGCCAAGTACCAGGGCGCGACGACGCTCGACGAGGCCTGCAAGGCCTATGACGAATTGACTGCCGCCTTCAAGGGTTAAGCGTAGCCGTCGAGTAGTGCAAAGGCGGTGGCCAGGCGGCCGCCGCCTTTTTGTTTGCGCTTGGGGACTATGCGTCAGTTCTTGGCGATGGCGCCGACTTCGACCGAGTCGACCCGCTTCAGGCTCATGCCGATCACCGGCACCAGCTGTTTGTCGACACGCACGGCCACCGTCACGGTCATCGAATTGTCGTCGGGCACGCGGGCCTGCATGACGCCGTTCAACTGGTTGCGGTTGATGGTGAAGACGACCTTTTGGGCGTCGACGACGTTGCCGCCGACAATGTCCATGCCGTTGCCGGTCGAGCCGCCCATGAAGGCGCCCCGGTAGCCGTCGCGGCCCTTGCGCTCGACGGTCGCGGACATCTTCTGCGTGAAGACGCCAACCCGGCAGTTGCCGTCCAACGTCATGCCGACCTTGCCGTCGGGCGTCGAACCGTTGAAATCGCAGGTGAATTTGGTGCCCTTGTACTTGCCGGCAATGATCTCGCCAGGGCCTACCCATCGACCTTCGACGGACCGGAAGAACTGCTTGTCCGGCTCTGCGCCAAAGGCTTTTTCGACCAATCCGAGCGGCGCGGCGATAGCAACGGTCGCAGGCAGCACGCAGGACAGGATTACGCTTCTCATGGACGACACCCGGCACGACAGAGTCTATTCTTGGGACCTGGTCGACCATGGCGAAGATTGGTTAATGCTTCGTCACTGGCGGCGGTTTTCGCGTTTACCCTATTGCTCCGCCTGACCGTCTTTTTTGGCCGTGAAGGACGTCAGCGCCGAAAGGAAATCCCCGAGGCCCGGGCGCTTCACGGCGATGAACGGCATGGGGCGAGCGGTTTCCATCGCCGCGATGCCGATACGCGCCGTCATCATGCCGTTGACGACGCCTTCGCCGAGCTTTGCCGAGAGTTTCGCGGCAAGCCCATGGCCGACGATCTGCTGGACGAAACTGTCGCCGACCGCGATGGAGCCGGTCACCGCCAGATGCGCGAGCACGCCACGCGCCAACCGAAAGAAGCCGAGTGTGCCTGGACGGCCGCCATAAAGCTCGGACAGCCGCCGGATCAAGCGGCCGGCCTCGAACACGACATAAGCGATGTCGACCAGCGCGCGAGGGCTGACGGCCGTTATGAGGGAGACGCGCTTCGCGGCCTCCAGGATCATGACTTTGGCGCGGGCATCGAGGGGCGACAGGATCTCTGTTTCGGCCAGTCGCACCAGATTGGCGCCGTCGATGATCTCACCGCGCAATTCCGCAAGCGAACGGCGACCGGCCGCGGTCTCGGGCTTTGCGGCAACGAAGGCCGAAAGCTCGTCGACCAAGGCGCGCGCCGCCTTGGGATCGTCGCGCGCCACGACATCCAAGGCCCGCTTCTGCATCTTTTCGACTTCGGCAAGGCGGGCAAAGGCAAGGAATTCGCGGATGAGGATGACGAGCAGCGACAGCAACGCGATGGCCGCCATGCCGGCCGCCAGCCAGCCCAGCCATTCGGCGCGCGCGAACAAGTCGCGGATCAGCTGGTCGGCCCACAGGCCGACAGCCAGCGAGACGAGCGCCCCGACCGCGCCGAAGAACAGCCGCGCAAGCAGCGAGCGCTTTCGCGGCGCCACAGCCGGCGGCGGGGCCGCGGCCTCGATATCCGGTTCGTCGAAGACGTCGACCTCGGAGGGGATCACCACCGCCACATCGGCCCTCGCGGCACGCGGCCGGCGCGCCCGCTGCTCCTCGGCGACGCGGCTTCGCGATGGTTGCGGCGCCGCCTCGGCTTCAGGCTCGATGCGGAAGGCCGCCGGTTTGCGGGGCGCGGTCATGCCAGATGATCTCCGATCAGGAACTGCAGCGCGCGGTCGAGCCGGATATGCGGCAAGGACAGCGTGACGCCTTCAGCGGTGCGCTCGAGCTTCGGCGGACGGAAACGCACGAAGCGGATCGCCGGTTCGGCGCCGTCGGGCGATGATCCGGAACTGTCGAACACCGCATCAACCTTTTCCGGCAAATCGCCCGGGAATACGGCGGTTTCGGCCTTTCCGTCGAACGTTTCGCCGTTGATCGTCTCACCCTTCAGCGGGGTGCCGATGATGACCGGCAGCATCTCGCGGCCTTGCTTCACCGTGCCTTCGCGGGTCGAGCGGACCGCGGCCATGGCGACGACGTCGACCGCGGCACCGCTGAAATTCGCGCGCGCGACGGCGCGATCGGTCAGCCGGCGCACGATCGCCTGCAGCCGGTCGTGGCTTTCGTGGTGCAGATGGTCCGCCTTGGTCGCGGCGACCAGGATGCGGTCGATGCGGCGCGAGAAGAAGTCGGTGAGGAAATTGCCGCGTCCGGGCCGGAAGCAGGACAGGATCTCGGTGACGGCACGTTCCAGATCCGCCATGGCGGCCGGGCCGGCATTGAGCGCCTGCATGGCGTCGATCAGGACGATCTGTCGGTCCAGGCGGGTGATGTGCTCGCGAAAGAACGGCTTGACGACATGCGTCTTATAGGCCTCGTAGCGGCGCTCCATCATCGCCTGCAGCGATCCGGGACGCGGCCGGCCTTGCGCGAGCGTCATCAGCGGCGCGAAGGTCAGCGCCGGCGAGCCTTCGAGGTCGCCCGGCATCAGGAAACGGCCGGGCGGCAGCGTCGACAAGGCGCGTTCGTCGAGCTTGCAGGCCTTGAGATAGGCGGCGAAGCTCTCGGCCAGGCGCCGCACCGTCATCTCGTCGGCATCGGCATCGGGATTGACGGTGGAATCCAGCTCGCGCCAGGCCTGCGACAGGTCGGAACGGACGGGCAGGGCGGCCAGCTCGACCGCCTCGCGCGAAAAATCGGCGAAGGATTTGCCGAGCAGGGGCAGATCGAGCAGCCATTCGCCGGGATAGTCGACGATGTCGATGGACAGTTTTCCGGCTGAAAACAACCGGTTCCAGCCGGAAGCCGACTCGTATTCGATGGTGAGCCGGAGCTCGGAGATGGCGCGGGTCGAGTCCGGCCAGATGCGATCGTTCACCAAAGCCGCGACATGGTCCTCATACTGGAAACGCGGAACGGCATCGTCCGGCTGCTCTTCTAGGAAGGCGCGGGCGATGCGGCCGGATTTCTGCGCTTCGAAGAGCGGCAGGCGTCCGCCATGGATGAGGTTGTGGACCAGGGCGGAGATGAACACCGTCTTGCCGGCGCGGGAAAGGCCGGTGACGCCAAGACGCAATGACGGGGAGAAGAGCCCGGCGGCACGGCCCGACAACGTGTCGAGCGCAATCCTCGCCTCGTCGGTGAAAGTGGTCAGCGATGATGCCAAATCAGCCTCTGGTTGCGCGTCCGCGCCCGATATAGGCGTTGGGCCGGGCGTTTGAAATGGCCTCAGAGGTCGGCCGGCGTGAGAAAGGCTTCGAGGTAGCCGTTGCCCTGCGCCGCTTCGGCAAGATTGCCGGGAAAGCGCACCACCGCGAGGCCGGAAGTTGGAAAACCGTGCTTCATCATCCCGCGCGCTGCCTCGTCACCGTCGCCCGACACCGCCATGGCCAGATCCTCGGTCATGGGATTGTGGCCGATGACCAGAAGCTGGTCGGCGCCGGCATTCTTGCGGATGATGTCGAGATAGCCGGCCGCATCCTCGCTGTAGAGCGTGTCGAAGAACAGCACCCGGCCGGTGTCGGTGCGCCCCGCCAGGCCTTCCAGCGTCTGCCGTGCCCTTTTGGCATTGGAGCAAAGCGTGACGTCCGGCACGTAGTTGCGGGCCCGCATAGCCTCCCCGATCGCCTCGGCGTCCGCCATGCCCGATTCGTCGAGCGGGCGGTCGAAATCGCGCACGCCGGGCAGCGCCCAGCCGGCTTTGGCATGCCGCAACAGATAAAGTCTGCTCAACCCGACCCCCATGGCGCTGCGTTCCTGGCAAAGCGCGATTAGTCACCAGAACCACGTCATGCACAATGGCCGGCGCGAGCAACTGCAACGAATCATGTGCGAATTCGTTTTATGCCGTTGAAACAACGTCGTTGCCGGAGCTGCCGATGCGAGACTAACAATTGCGTGAAACTGTCGCCGATAGCGCTTGTGCAGGCTCTTGTCCCCGAATATATAGGCGCCAAATTTGGGGTTGTTGGGTGAGTCGAATGAACGACATCGTTACCGCCGATTACGTACCCTCCGAAGACGAGCCGTTCATGAACGAACGGCAAAAATCGTACTTCCGCCAGAAGCTCATTACCTGGAAGAACGACATCCTCCGCGAAGCGCGCGAGACTCTCGAAATCCTGCAGCAGGAAAACGCCAACCACCCCGACCTGGCCGATCGCGCCTCCTCCGAAACCGACCGCGCCATCGAATTGCGCGCCCGCGATCGCCAGCGCAAGCTCATCTCGAAAATCGACTCCGCGCTCCAGCGCATCGATGAAGGCACCTACGGCTATTGCGAGGAAACCGGGGAGCCGATCGCGCTGAAGCGGCTTGACGCGCGTCCGATCGCGACGCTGTCGATCGAGGCGCAAGAGCGCCATGAGCGCCGCGAGAAGGTCTATCGCGACGACTGACGCGGGCTGGAAGGCAAAAGAATCAAAAATGGCCGGGTTTCCGGCCATTTTTGTTTTCAGCTCCTGCGGAGAGGTTCGCTCGTACCGGCAAGTTGCCGTTAGAGCGGTTCATCGTTTCATGGAAACGGCGAAACTCCTTGTTTTGACGCAATTCCGGACGGAAGGCTACGGCGAAGGCGCCGAGCCTAACCGCTCACACCTTTCCTCGAATTGCTCTAAACCACGTCGCGATCCTCCGGATTCACTCCATGCGCTTTAGGTCTTTGATTTTACGCATGTCTTTGTCCCGAAACCGGTCCCCACTTTCGGGAGACATGCATTAGGTCAGCGCTTGTGGCTGCCCAACTCGCCAAGCAGCCTGGTCATCTCGTCATCGAGCGAAGGCTTGGCCGCGGGCTTGCTGGGTGCCGGTTGCGTCTCGTCGAGAGAGGTCTCGAGCTCGTGCATCAACGTGTCGTCGATGGAATCGTTTGAGGGCAGCGGCGTGTATCTGGCGCTGCCGTTGGCCGTTCCGTAGCCCGGCAGAGGCGTGACCTTCGCTGTCGGCTGGCTCGGCGCCGCCGGCTTGGGCGCCGGAGCAGGCGCCGGGGGGCGCGGGCGTGTGGCGGCAACTGGCTGGGCGGCAGGCGGCGCCTGCCTGGCAGGTGCGGGCGCAGGCGCCGGTTGCGGCGCGCGCGGACGTGAGGCCGCGGTTGCCTGCTGCTGCCCGCTGTCGCCGGTCAGCGCCGGGCGGCGCGGCGCGGCCAGCCTGATATCGCGTTCGACCACGACATCGGTCGGCCCGCCGATCAGGATCAGGTGCTCGATGTCATCGCGGCGCACCAGAACCAGCCTGCGATGGCTGTCGACGGCGGTGGCGTCCATGACCGCAAGGCGTGTCTTGCGGTTCCTGCCGCCGGCCACGAAGGTGCCGAAGGTCAGGTTGCGCACAACCTTGATGACGAGCAGGACGACGACAAGCAAAATGAGCGCCGCAAACGTCCACAGGATTGCAGCGACATAACCCGGACCCGCCACGCTATCCAGCCACTGCAGCATCGGTGCACCCAATCGCCTCTTGAGGTGAGGCGACACTAGACCGCGGTGGCGGCCTGCCGCAAGTTCACATCACCCATCGTGAACAGTTTGAAACATGAATCGTTGATTTTATCGGACATTTGCCGCCGGGACCTTTTCCGCTACAGGAGAATGTGATTCAACCGGCCGTCCGCGCCCGTCGGACACCGGAATCACGAGCAGGGGGAACATGGCCAAGGAAGCGCGCGGCGATTTCTATCCGGTACCGATCGTCGACCAGAACACGCGTCCGGGCGCCGTCACCAGGCTCATCGTCTTCATCGTCGTGCTGACCGGTGCGGCGATCGTCTTCGGACTTTTCCGCGAGCGCCTCGGCGATCCCTTCCTGCTCGGTATGCTCGGCGTGCTCGCCATGATTGGCGTCGGCTTCCTGTTCGCGACCGCGATCGGCTTCGTGCAGATCGCGCCACGCTCGACCGGCGACGAATTGTCGAAAGCCTTCGTCGACTCGATGTCGCAGGGCCTGCTGGTGACCGACACCAAGGGCCGCGTCGTCTACGCCAACCGCGCCTATGCTGACATGACGGGTGCCGCCTCGGCGGCCGATCTCAAGACCGTCGAAGGGCTGTTGTCGGATGTTCCCGAGGCTTCGATGACGATTTACAGGCTGGCGTCAGGTCTGCGCGACGGCCAGGCGGGCGACGGCGAGTTCCGGCTGGCGCAGTCGATCAAGCCCGGCGCCGAGCCCGGCGCGCGCTGGTATCGGGCGCGTGCCCGCGCCTTCAGCATGCCCGGGCAAAGGCTGCCGATGCTGGCCTGGCAGCTTGCCGATATTTCCCAGGAACGGGCGGAGCAGGAGCGTTTCTTCCTCGACCTGCAGAAGGCCATCGACCATCTCGACCATGCGCCGGCCGGGTTCTTCTCGGCCGACCAGGAAGGTCGCGTCACCTATATCAACGCCACGCTCGCCGAGTGGCTGGGCATCGACCTTGCCTCCTTCACGCCGGGCGCTATCACGCTGCCGGAGATCATCGCCGGCGACGGCATGGCGCTGGTGCGCTCGGTCAAGGCCGATCCCGGCACCACGCGCAACGCCGTCATCGACCTCGACCTTACCACCATGAGCGGCCAGGCGCTGCCGGTGCGCTTCATGCACCGGGTTTCGGCAAGCCGCGAAGGCGTGAACGGCCCGACCCGCACGATCGTGCTCAACCGCACCCAGGGCGAGGACGCTTCCGCGGAACTGCGGGCCTCCGAAGTCCGCTTCACCCGCTTCTTCAACTCGACGCCGATGGCTATTGCCGGCGTCGACGCGAACGGGCGCATCCTGCGCACCAACGCGCCGTTCCTGCAGCTCTTTTCATCGGTGGTCGACCGCGATGCCGTCGACCGGCGGGTGCGCTTCGAGACGATCGTCCACGAGCGCGACCGGCCGGCCTTCGCCGCCGCCTTCGAGAAGGCCCGGCAACGGCAGGCCAATATCGAGCCGATCGACTCCGTGCTGCCCGGCAATGAGGAGCGCCATATCCGTTTCTATGTCAACGCCGTCGCCGACAGCGCGGGCGGCGAGGGCGCCGAGGAATCGGCCATCGTCTATGCAGTCGAGACCACCGAGCAGAAGGCGCTCGAGGGCCAGATGGCGCAGAGCCAGAAGATGCAGGCGGTCGGCCAACTCGCCGGCGGTATCGCGCACGACTTCAACAACGTGCTTACCGCCATCATCATGGCGTCCGACCTTCTGTTGACCAATCACCGGCCGTCGGACCCGTCCTTCCCCGACATCATGAACATCAAGCAGAACGCCAACCGGGCGGCCTCGCTCGTGCGGCAATTGCTGGCCTTCTCGCGCAAGCAGACGTTGCGGCCGGAAGTGCTGAACCTGACCGATGTCCTGGCCGATCTCAGGATGCTGCTCGCCCGGCTGGTCGGCAACGACATCAAGCTGAAGATCGACCATGGCCGCGACCTGTGGCCGGTCAAGGTCGATATCGGCCAGTTCGAGCAGGTGGTGGTCAATCTCGCCGTCAATGCGCGCGACGCCATGCCGAGTGGCGGCGACCTCACGGTGCGCACCCGCAACGTCACGGCCGACGAGTGCAAATCCTTCGCCTATCGCGAGCTGACGCCGGCCGACTATGTGCTGGTCGATGTCGAGGACACCGGCAGCGGCATCGCGCCCGACGTGCTGAAGAAGATCTTCGAGCCGTTCTTCACGACCAAGGAAGTGGGCAAGGGCACGGGCCTCGGCCTGTCGATGGTCTACGGCATCATCAAGCAGACCGGCGGCTTCATCTTCTGCGATTCCGAAGTCGGCAAGGGCACGGTGTTCCGCATCTTCCTGCCGCGCCACATCGCCGATGCGAAGAAGCAGGCCGAGCCTGGCGAAGCGCCGGCGACCGCGGCCCCGGCCAAGCCGGCCGATACGGCGAAAGACCTTTCCGGCTCGGCCACCGTGCTTCTGGTCGAGGACGAAGACGCCGTGCGCATGGGCGGTGTGCGGGCGCTGACCTCGCGCGGCTACACCGTGCACGAGGCGTCGTCCGGCGTCGAGGCACTGGAAGTATTCGAGGCGCTCGGCGGCAAGGTCGATATCGTCGTGTCCGACGTCGTGATGCCGGAGATGGACGGGCCGACATTGCTCGGCGAACTGCGCAAGCGTCAGCCGGACATCAAGTTCGTGTTCGTTTCGGGCTACGCCGAGGACGCGTTTGCGAAAAACCTGCCGGCCGACGCGCATTTCGGCTTCCTGCCGAAACCGTTCTCGCTCAAGCAACTGGCGACGATCGTCAAGGACGTGCTGGAATCTTAGGTAAGCCAGCGCTTGCGCATCGCGGCGACCCTGTCATGATGGTAGCCGGACATCTGTCAGGGGTGGTAGCGCGTGACGCCGCATATCGAGGCGGAGAAAGGGGATTATGCCGAAACGGTGCTGTTGCCGGGTGATCCCGAGCGCGCTCAATGGATGGCGGAAACTTTTCTCGAAGCGCCGCGCTGCGTCAACCGCCGAAGGGGCGCGCTGGGCTTCACCGGCCGGTTCCGCGGCAAGTCGGTCAGCATCCAGGCGACCGGCATCGGCGTTTCATCCTTCCTGATCTACGCCCATGAATTGCTCGACTATCATGGTATGAAGACACTGATCCGTACCGGCACCAGTGGCGGCTTGTCGGAAGATGTACCCCTGCGTGGGCTCGTCATCTCCAGCGAAGTGCGGGCAGAGAGCGCGATCAGCGGACAGGTGTTCGGACTTTACCAGCCGGCGGGACCGGATCCGGCGCTCCATGCGCTGGCGCTGCGACGCGCGGCCGATCTCGGCATCGCCTGCAGCGCCGGACTGACGATCTGCAGCGACGTGTTCCACCATCCCGACGGCCGCGCGCGGTTCGACGAGCCGAGGGCGCTCGGCGCGCTGGCGGTCGATATGGAGACCAGCGCGCTCTATCGCATAGCGGCGCAGTTCGGGGCGCGCGCGCTGTCGCTGCTCACCGTGGTCGATCATGTCGCGACCGGCGAACTGACCGATTATTCGGAGCGACAGGCCCTCTTCACCGACATGACCCGGCTGGCGCTCGAGGTCGCGGCAGAGAGTTAGGCGGCTTCCCGCTTCAACGCGGCCTGCTCCTCGGCGCTGGGGCGGTGGCCGCGCAGATAGAGCGCGCAGGTCGTGCGCAGCATGGAAGCGAAATTCGGGATCTGGCCGTTGATCTCGATCGCCTCGTCATAGAGCTTCGAGATAAATTTCGGTGTGGTCAGTCCCTGGCTGTCGGCGATCTCGTCAAGCAGACCCCAGAACGTCGCCTCGAGCTGGATGCTGGTCGAATGACCGTCGATGCGGATCGACCGGTTGATCTGCCGGTAGCCTTCCGGGTCTTGCCCGGCGAAGACTCTGCACATCGGTACCTCCCGTTTTTGTTTGTCTTGGGCGCCGATTGCGTGGGCCGGCGCCTTTTTGAACACTGCCTGCGTTTGTCATCTTCGATCCGATGGCCGGCAACGGCAATCAGACTTTCGTCCTTACGCGCGGCGAGACTACCCATTTTCAGGCCGCACGCGTGGTAATCGGCTGCCACCACCATTTTTCGCCGGCGCGCATAATCGGCTTCGAAAAGCATGAAGTGCTCACGGAGTCCGATTTGGCGAAGACGATCCATTCCATGATCAGGGTTCTCGACGAGGCAAGGTCCGTCGATTTCTACAACAAGGCCTTCGGTCTCGAGGTCGCGCAGCGGCTCGATTTCGAGACCTTCACGCTCATCTATCTCAGCAATGGCGACTCGCCTTTCGAGGTGGAGCTGACGGTGAACAAGGGGCGTACCGAGCCTTATGCGCTGGGCGACGGCTACGGCCATCTCGCCGTCTCGGTCGCCGATCTCGACAGCGAGCACGATCGGATCGGCGCGCTCGGCTTCAATCCGAAGAAGATCGTCGAGTTCAATCACGACGGGGTGCGGATCGCCCGCTTCTTCTTCATCGAGGATCCTGACGGCTACAAGATCGAGGTCCTGCAGCGGGGAGGGCGCTTCCAATAGGGACATTCCGCCGCGGAGAGGCGCGGCGCCAGCAACGGCACTTTTCCAGGGTGCGAACAGCAAGCAGGGAGGAAAATCATGGTTACAGTCTATGAAAAGAAACCGGGTCACGAGAAGAAGGCCGGGCTATCGCGGCGCGAGCTTCTCAAGCGCGGCGGCGCAGGCGCGCTGCTCATCATCTCGGGCAGCGCCGTCATCAGCCCCGAACACGCCTGGGGTCTCGAAACCTCGGCGCTGAAGCCCGAGACGATGGCGACGCTGATCCAGGTGGCGCGCGACATCTATCCGCATGACCAGGTGCCGGACAAATATTACGCCATTGCCGTCAAGGGCCATGACGAGACGGCGGCCAAGGACCCGGCCCACAAGGAACTGATCGAGAAGGGCATCGCCGAGCTCGACAAGAAGGCCGGCAAGGGCGGCTATCGCGGACTCGGCTGGGAAGAGCAACGGGTCGCGCTGCTCACCGATATCGAGAAGACGCCCTTCTTCCAAGCGGTTCGCGGCGGCCTCGTTGTCAGCCTCTATAACCAGAAGGAGCTCTGGCCGATCTTTGGCTACGAGGGCGAATCCTATTCCAAGGGCGGCTACATCGCGCGCGGCTTCAACGACATCGAGTGGCTGTAGGCCGCTCTGCCCCGAACCGCATTTCGACAGATTTCATGGGAGGAAACCATGGCAGCATCATTCGATCTCAAGAACGACGGCGTGGTCGTCATCATCGGCTCCGGCGCCGGCGGCGGCACGCTCGGCAACGAACTCGCCCAGAAAGGCATCGACGTCGTCATCCTCGAGGCGGGCGCCCGCCACGAATATGAGGACTTCATCAACGACGAGTGGGATTCCTTTGCCCAGCTTGCCTGGAAGGACAAGCGCACCACGTCGGGCGATTGGCGCGTCGCCAAGGACTTCCCGAACCTGCCGGCCTGGATCGTCAAGTCGGTCGGCGGCTCGACAACACACTGGGCCGGCGCCTCGCTGCGCTTCCAGGAACATGAGTTCAAGGCGGCCACGACCTACGGCAAGGTCAAGGGCGCGAACCTCCTCGATTGGCCGGTAACGTTGGCCGAGATGGAGCCCTACTACGCAAAGGCTGAAGCCAAGATGGGCGTCACCGGCACCAACAACTGGCCGCGGCTGCCCGGCAACAACAACTTCAAGGTGCTCAAGGCCGGCGCCGACAAGCTCGGCTACAAGGAATGCCATACCGGCAACATGGCCATCAATTCGGTGGAGCGCGACGACCGCAACTCATGCCAGCAGACCGGCTTCTGCTTCCAGGGCTGCAAATGGGGCGCCAAATGGTCGACGCTCTACACCGAAATCCCCAAGGGCGAAGCGACCGGGCACCTGGAGGTCCGGCCGAACTCGATGGTGATCAAGATCAACCATGACGCTTCCGGCAAGGTGACCGGCGTCGTCTATGCCGACAAGGACGGCAAGCTGCAGGAACAGAAGGCCCGCATCGTCGCTGTCGCCGGCAATTCGATCGAGAGCCCGCGCCTGCTGCTCAATTCGGAATCATCGAAATTCCCGCACGGGCTGGCCAACTCGTCGGGACAGGTGGGCAAGAATTACATGCGCCATACCACCGGCTCGGTCTACGCCATCTTCGATAAGCCGGTGCATATGTATCGCGGCACCACCATGGCCGGCATCATCCGCGACGAGGCGCGGCACGACCCGTCGCGCGGCTTCGTCGGCGGCTATGAGATGGAGACGCTGTCGCTCGGCCTGCCGTTCATGGCGGCCTTCCTGAACCCTGGCGGCTGGGGCCGTTCCTTCACCACGGCGCTCGACCACTACGACCATATGGCCGGCCTGTGGATCGTCGGCGAGGACATGCCGCGCGAGGAGAACCGCATCACGCTGCACAAGGACGAGAAGGACGAGCACGGCATGCCGATCGCCGACGTCCATTTCGATGATCATCCGAACGACGAGGCAATGCGCAACCATGCCTACAAGCAGGGTCAGGCGCTTTACGCCGCGGTCGGCGCGACCAGGACCTTCCCGACGCCGCCTTACCCGTCCACGCACAATCTCGGCACCAACCGGATGAGCGAGAAGGCGGAAGACGGAGTCGTCAACAAGCACGGCCAGTCGCACGACATTAAGAACCTGTTCGTCTCCGACGGCAGCCAGTTCACCACCGGCGCGGCGGAAAATCCGACGCTGACCATCGTGACGCTGGCGATCCGCCAGGCCGACTACATCGCGGCGCAGATGTCGGCCAAGACCATCTGAAGCGGTTCGGCGTAACCGCCGACCCGCTTCAGCTATTTTTGTTTGACGCAATTCCGGACGGAAAACCGCTGAGCACTTTTCCTGGAGTTGCGTTTGTCCTCCCGACTGCCTGCTGGCGCGGGACCCGAAAGGGTTCCGCGCCTTTTTTATGCGGGCTATCTTCTGGTGCAGGTCGAGGCGGTGAAGGCGCCGTCCTGCTGCTTCATGATGATGTCGAAGGAGGGACCGCTAGGGTCGTCGAGCGTCGCCTGGGTCATCGAGATGGAATTGCCGCCGCTTGTATAGCCGCCGAGCGGACCAAGCCAGGTGATCTCGCCATTGGGGTTCATCTGGTAGTTGTAGGCTTGCGGCGTGGCGCCGAAGGTCACCGGGCCGCTATAGAGGTTGCCCTTGATGGTGATCACGCCGAGGTCGAGGAACAGGCCGAGCAGGTAGACCTCGCAGTGATAGGCGCCGTCGGGCAGCTTGCCGTCGGTGAAATCGGCCTGGGCGCTGCCGGCGGCGGAAAGGAGAGTCAGGAAGCTCAGGATCGTTCGCAGGGCCATGACGTCGCTCGTTTGCGCGGCGACCTTGCCCCATTTTACCCCGGCCCTGCAACAGGCCCGATCAGCCAGTTTTTGCCTTTATGATGAAATTTAAGGCATTTTTGCTGTTTGGGCAAAATCTAGGCAGCCCTGCGTAAACTTTTCTCAACTTAATCGCGTGGACAGCAGATCGACAGTTTCCCGGCTACTGCATAACCGGCTGTAATCTCATCGTTATCCCGCAATTCCGTTGAGCGCATTCCCGTCTGGCACGTCGCTTGCACAGTTTATGCTGCGGTGCAAACAATCATGCTTGGGAGTGTGTCATATGAGGGGTAACTTCGCGAAAATAACAAAAATCCTGTCGGCGGGCGTCGTCGCCGCCGGCCTGCTGGCATCGGCTTCCGCCAAGGCGGCCGAAGACACGATCAAGGTCGGTATCCTCCATTCGCTGTCGGGGACCATGGCGATTTCGGAGACGACGCTGAAAGACGTCATGCTGATGCTGATCGACGAGCAGAACGCCAAGGGCGGCCTGCTCGGCAAGAAACTCGAAGCCGTGGTCGTCGACCCGGCGTCCAACTGGCCGCTCTTCGCCGAAAAGGCGCGTGAGCTGATTTCCAAGGACAAGGTCGCCGCCGTGTTCGGCTGCTGGACCTCGGTGTCGCGCAAATCGGTGCTGCCGGTGTTCTCTGAACTCGACAACATCCTGTTCTATCCCGTCCAATATGAGGGCGAGGAGAGCGAGCGCAACGTCTTCTACACCGGTGCGGCACCGAACCAGCAGGCCATCCCGGCCGTCGACTACCTGATGAGCGCCGATGGCGGCTCGGTGAAGCGCTGGGTGCTTGAAGGCACCGACTATGTCTATCCGCGCACCACCAACAAGATCCTTGAAGCCTATCTGAAGTCGAAGGGTGTGCCGGCTGAGGACATCATGGTCAACTACACGCCGTTCGGCTTCTCCGACTGGCAGACCGAGGTCTCGGCGATCAAGAAGTTCGGCTCTGCCGGCAAGAAGACCGCTGTCGTCTCGACCGTCAACGGTGACGCCAATGTGCCGTTCTACAAGGAGCTCGGCAACCAGGGCATCAAGGCTGAGGACATCCCGGTCATGGCCTTCTCGGTTGGCGAGGAAGAGCTTGCCGGTCTCGACACCAAGCCGCTGGTCGGCCATCTCGCCGCCTGGAACTATTTCGAGAGCGTCAACACGCCCGAGAACAAGAAGTTCATCGCCGACTGGCACAAGTTCATCAAGAACAACAAGCGCACCACCAACGACCCGATGGAAGCTCACTATATCGGCTTCAACATGTGGGTGAAGGCGGTCCAGAAGGCCGGCACCACCGATCCGGACAAGGTCATCGACGCCATGGTTGGCGTTTCGGTGCCGAACCTCACCGGCGGCTATTCGACGATGATGCCGAACCACCACATCACGAAGCCGGTGCTGATCGGTGAGATCCAGGCCAATGGCCAGTTCCAGACGGTCTCGAAGACGCCGGGCCTGGTGATGGGCGACGAATGGTCCGACTACCTGCCCGATTCCAAGGACCTGATTTCCGATTGGCGCGCGCCGCTCAGCTGCGGCAACTTCAACGTCAAAACCGGCAAGTGCGGCGGCAAGGGCACCAACTGATCCTCCCCAGGCTGGACCATCAGGTCCATGCCCAAGACTGCGCGCGTCCGGACGGTTTCCTCCACCGTCCGGACGCCAATTAAACCCTCAAGGGTCACCAAGTACCGATGAAGACCTTCCGTGCGATTGGCCTCACGCTTTTGTTCCTGCTGACGACGCTGTCGTCCTCGGGCGCTGCGGAAGCCGATCTGCGTGCCATCATCGCCAAATTCGCGACAGCTGCGGACTTTTCCGAGACTGGAGTTATCGTTCGCGAGTTGACAGCCACAGGCGATCCGGCTGTCGAACGGCCGCTTGCTGCATTGGCGGAAGGCAATCTTTACATTCGCGCCGCCGACTCGATGGTGTTTGTCGGCAAGGAAGGGAGCGACAGCATCCAGCTTTTCGACCCGCTGAGCGGCGAGGCAGCGGGCGAGGCTTCCGCAGATGACTTAACCCAGGTCGGCGTCAACAACACCTTGCGCCGCACCATCCGCGATGCGTTGGGCACGCTGACGCTTGGTTCCAAGGATCCGACTGTCCGCATCGCCGCCGCCAACACCATGTTCAAGACACCCGATGCCGCCAACATCGAGCCGCTCGACGCAGCGATCGCCAGTGAAACCGTGGCGAGCGTCAAGGCTTTGCTGGAGCAGGCGCGTGCTGCATCCATACTGGTTTCGGACAAGCCCGATGCGGACAAGCTCGTCGCAATTGCCCTGATCGGTGCGCGTGGCGACCGCGACGCGGTGTCGCTCCTCACCTCCGTTGAGGCCAACGCCTCCGGAGCAGTCAAGGAAGCGGCGACAGCCGCAATTGCGAGCATCAATTCGACGCTGGCGCTTTGGGATGCCGGGCAGAACATCTGGTACGGCATTTCGCTCGGCTCGGTGCTGCTGCTGGCCGCGATCGGGCTCGCCATCACCTTCGGCGTCATGGGCGTCATCAACATGGCGCATGGCGAGATGGTTATGCTTGGCGCCTACACCACTTTCGTCGTCCAGCAGGTGATCCGCGCCTCGTTTCCCGACCTGTTCGACTGGTCTCTGGTGATCGCGCTGCCGCTCGCCTTCCTGGTCGCGGCACTGGTCGGGCTGGCGATCGAGCGCGGCATCATCCGCTTCCTTTATGGCCGTCCGCTGGAGACGCTCCTGGCCACCTGGGGCGTTTCGCTGATCCTGCAGCAGGCGGTGCGAACCATCTTCGGACCGACCAACCAGGAGGTCGGCAATCCGTCCTGGATGTCGGGCTCGTTCGATATCGGCCAACTGGCCATCACCTGGAACCGGCTGTGGATCCTGGTGTTCGCTCTCGCCGTGTTCGCGGTGCTGCTCTACGTCATGAAGCGCACCCCCTGGGGCCTGCAGATGCGCGCCGTGACCGCCAATCGGCGCATGGCCGCCTCGATGGGCATCAAGACGCCCTGGGTCGACGCGCTGACCTTTGCGCTTGGCTCCGGCATTGCGGGCATCGCCGGCGTGGCGCTCAGCCAGATCGACAACGTGTCGCCCAATCTCGGCCGCGGCTACATCATCGACAGCTTCATGGTCGTGGTCTTCGGCGGCGTCGGCAATCTCTGGGGCACGTTGGTCGGGGCCTTCTCGCTCGGCATCGTCAACAAGTTCCTCGAGCCCTATGCCGGCGCGGTGCTGGGCAAGATCGTCGTGCTCGTGCTGATCATCCTGTTCATCCAGAAACGCCCGCGCGGCCTGTTCGCGCTGAAGGGCAGGGCGGTGGAAGCATGATCACGCAACGCTTCTTTGCCGCCGACCGCCGGATTGGCGTTACGATCGTCGCGCTGCTCGCGGCAGCCATCGTCGTGCCGCTGCTCGACCTCGCGGTGTCGCCGCAAAGCGCTTTCTATATCCCGCCCTATATCGTGGCGCTGGTCGGCAAATATCTCTGCTACGCGCTGCTGGCGCTCGCGCTCGACCTGGTGTGGGGCTATTGCGGCATCCTTTCGCTCGGCCACGGCGCCTTCTTCGCGCTCGGCGGCTATGCGATGGGCATGTATCTGATGCGTCAGATCGGTTCGCGCGGCGTCTACGGCAATCCGATCCTGCCCGACTTCATGGTGTTCCTGAACTACAAGGAATTGCCCTGGTTCTGGTACGGCTTCGATCATTTCTGGTTCGCGGCGCTGATGGTGCTGGCCGTGCCCGGACTGCTTGCCTTCGTCTTTGGCTGGTTCGCCTTCCGCAGCCGCGTCACCGGCGTCTATCTGTCGATCATCACCCAGGCGATGACCTATGCGCTGCTGCTCGCCTTCTTCCGCAACGACATGGGCTTCGGCGGCAACAACGGCCTGACCGATTTCAAGGACATACTCGGCTTCAGCGTGCAGGCGGACGCGACGCGCTCGGCGCTGTTTGCGGCCAGCGCCGTCACGCTCGCGCTTGCCGTCTTTGTGACCGCGGCCATCGTGCGCTCCAAATATGGCAAGCTGCTGATGGCCGTGCGCGATGCCGAGAGCCGTACCCGTTTCCTCGGCTGGCGGGCTGAGAACGTCAAGCTCTTCGCCTTCACCGTCTCGGCAATCATGGCCGGCATCGCCGGCGCGCTCTACGTGCCGCAGGTCGGCATCATCAATCCCGGCGAATTCGATCCGGCGAACTCGATCGAGGTGGTGATCTGGACCGCCGTCGGCGGGCGCGGCACCATCGTCGGCCCGATCATCGGCGCGCTGCTCGTCAATGCCGGCAAATCCTGGTTCACCGGCGTGCTGCCGGAATTCTGGCTGTTCGCGCTGGGCGGGCTGTTCGTCGCCGTCACGCTGTTGCTGCCTAAGGGCATCGTCGGCATGTGGGACAGCTGGCGCGGCCGGGCCAAGGCGCTGCGCGCAGCATCGCTTGCCGCGGAAGCCGGGAACGATCCGCAGGCGCCGGAGCCGAAGATCGTTCGCTCGGCGGCAAGGACGCCGGGCGCCTGGTCGGCCACCGGCCCCGAACCGCAGCCGGCGGAGTGAGCGGTCATGAGCAAGTCGAACACCATCCTTTACCTCGACGGCGTCTCGGTCTCCTTCGACGGTTTTCGCGCCATCAACAACCTATCGCTGGTGCTCGACAAGGGCGAGATGCGGGCGATCATCGGGCCCAACGGCGCCGGCAAGACGACGATGATGGACATCGTCACCGGCAAGACGCGGCCGGACGAGGGCGAGGTCTTCTTCGACGGCCAGGTCGATCTCACCCGCCATGACGAAGCCGAGATCGCCATGATGGGCATCGGCCGCAAATTCCAGAAGCCGACCGTCTTCGAAAGCCACAGCGTCGAGGACAATCTGATGCTGGCGCTGAAGGGGCCGCGCTCGATCTTTCCGGCGCTGTTCCATCGCCGTTCGGCGGCCGAGGCGCGACGCATCGACGACATCCTCGGCATCACCCGTCTCGGCGACAAGCGCGACGAGCTCGCCGCGAATCTCAGCCACGGCCAGAAGCAGTGGCTGGAGATCGGCATGCTCTTGGCGCAGGACCCGAAGCTCTTGCTCGTCGATGAGCCGGTCGCCGGCATGACCGATGCCGAAACCGAGGAGACCGCGCGCCTGCTCAAGGACATCGCCCGCGATCATTCGGTCGTCGTCGTCGAGCACGACATGCATTTCGTGCGCGAGCTCGGCGTCAAGGTCACCTGCCTGCATGAGGGCTCGGTGCTCTCGGAAGGCACGCTCGATTTCGTCTCGGCGGACGAGCGCGTCGTCGAAGTCTATCTGGGGCGCTGAGCATGGTCTGGCGGGTTCCGTTCTATCGTTTCGATTTCGCTTTCCTGAAGCGCTGGAGAAGGGGCTGACCATGCTCGAAGTCTCCAACGCCACGCTGCATTACGGCGCCGCCCAGGCGTTGCGCGGCGTCTCGCTGAAGGCGGGCGCCGGCAAGATCACCTGCGTGCTCGGCCGCAACGGCGTCGGCAAAACCAGTTTGATGAGATCGATCGTCGGCCACCACCGGCTGACGAGCGGAAGCGTTGCCTTCGAGGGGAAGGCGCTCGACCGGAGCGCGGCGTATGACCGCGCCCGGTCGGGCATCGCATTCGTGCCGCAGGGCAGGGAGGTTTTCCCCCTGCTGACGGTGCGCGAGAACCTGGAATCCGGTTTTGCGCCGCTGCGGCGCGCAGACCGCAACATTCCGGCCCATGTCTTCGAGCTGTTTCCGGTGCTGAAGCAGATGCTCGGCCGCCGCGGCGGCGACCTTTCCGGCGGGCAACAGCAACAGCTCGCCATCGGCCGCGCTCTGGTGATGCGGCCGAAGCTCTTGGTGCTCGACGAGCCGACCGAAGGCATCCAGCCGTCGATCATCAAGGATATCGGCCGCGCCATCCGCTATCTGCGCGACCAGGCGGGGATCGCCGTGCTTCTGGTCGAGCAATATCTCGACTTCTGCCGTGAGCTTGCCGACGAGGTCAACATCATGGATCGCGGCCAGATCGTGCATACGGGGCCGGCGGAAGACCTCGATAGGGCGGACGTTCGGAAGTTCCTGACGGTGTAGCGCCGATCTGCATCCTTGGGTGCAGCAAGGAGCGCGGCGACGCCGCGCTGACCAGGGATCATGTCATGACCGATGTCGGATGATGCGGCGGTGCAGAATAATAGCCGTCCAATGTTACACCTGCCGTCCTCCGTTCTGTGCCGTTAGTGGCGCTTCGAAGTAACGACATGGATCCTTGGGTTTTCGCTCCGCTTCGCGTCGCTGCGCCCAAGGATGATGAAGTTGTTGTGCGCTCTGACGCGCTCAATACTCCATGCTAGTCTTTCGCAGGCCTTGGTGAGTCGGCCGCTTTCCGTACCAGTCGCGAATGAGGGGGGGAAGGCGCGCGGACACCGCCCGCAAGTTCCACGCAAGCAAGCCTGCCTAGCTTTCCCCGCAGTGATTGTCGGTCAATGCGTCCAAGAAGACTCTTGCCAGGGGACGGCGATGGAACGTTTTGTCGAGGACTATCAGAAGCGGCGCCTCACCGAGCGCGTCGATATCATGACCGCGATCAACATCCTGATGTCACAAGGCTATGACGAGGATGATTTGATCGGCGAAATGACCAAGGTTTTTTACGTCGACCTCGATGCCTTCAACGACGTGATTGCCCACCACTGAGAGTGAGCAGGCGACCGGAAAAGGTCACCCGGCGAGGCGGAAGTCCAGGACACGATTGCGGCCGGCGCGCTTGGCGGCATAGAGCGCCTTGTCGGCGGCGCTGAGCACTTTTTCGAAGCTCATGCCGTCTGTGCTGCCGAAGGCGAAGCCGGCGCTGACCGTGCAGCGCAGCGGACCGGCCTCGGTCTGAACAATGCGCGCCGCGAACACAGCCCTGACACGTTCGGCTGTCGCTTCGGCTGTCTCGGGCAGGGTGCGTTTCAGAACCATGGCGAATTCCTCGCCGCCCATGCGGGCGACGGAGTCGGTAGAGCGTAGACCGGCGGAAAGCACTTCGGCAAAGACCTTGAGCACCTCGTCCCCGGCGGCGTGACCGAACTCGTCATTGATCGCCTTGAAGCCGTCGAGGTCGAACACAACCACAGCGGTGAAGGCGTTGACGGGCATGCTGCCATGCAGGTCGAACAAAGCGCGGCGGTTGAGAAGGCCGGTCAAGGCATCAGTTTGCGCCTCGCGCTGGTGGTGGCGGGCGAGCCGACCCTGGTTGAGCGCCAGCGACAATGCGCCGATACCGGTCATGGAGGCGATCACGATGACGAGGCTCAGATCCTCCGCCCAGTTGCTCGGCGCGTGACCGAGAACCAGTTTGCCGTCCCATGCCAGCACGGCCGCGCACAACACGAAGGATGCCGCGGTCAGCGAATAGAGCAGCGACACGCCGATGAGATGGACGGGCGCCTCAGCGCGGCCCCGCCAATATTCATAGGCGGTGCCGAACAGGAGCAGCGCGGCGAGAGCGTTTTCCAGCATGAAGCCCAGCCCATCATAGCCGAAGGCCATGGGCGGCAGCGCGAGAGCATAGGAAATGCCGGTGCCGAGCGCGATAAGCGGCAGGGGCGAGCGCCTGGTCCTGAATTGATGGGCGGCGCCCAGCATGACCGAGAACCCCAGCAAGAGCAGCGCCAGCGTCAGCACGCCGAGCGTCGTTCCGGGTCTTGCGATATAGGCCTCGTAGGCAAAGACCTCGACCACCACGACCAGCACGCTGACCGCCCAGGTCAAAAGGAACTTGTCGGAACGGGCGGTCAGCCACGTTCCGAACAGCGTGAGGCTGAGGCAAGCGGCGGAGAAGCCGACGGCCAGAAGCAATGAATTGTAGTCGAGCAGCATGCATGCGTCCTTGCCGGCGCCGGGCTTCTGCAACCTGACGTAGGTCCATTAGTGGAGCAAGGAAGTATCGATTACGTTACGATAGCGGTGAAGATGCCGGATTTTCCCGCACTATAGGATTGTTACCGACAAGAGCAGGGCAAGGCCGATCGCCATCATCAGCAGCCCCGGCCAATTCTGTGAAAGGCCGAGGAAGCGGAGGCCCCGTCGGCGTGGCTCGATCGTCGGGCCAGGCGTTGCGAGGTATGGCTTCGGGCGATCCGGGGCTGCAGGTGCCGGATCACTAAGTTGCCCACGCCGGAGGACTGCTGCGGCCATGTACACAATCCCGGCGACAGTAAGTAACGCTCCAACGAGGATAACAGCCATATCGCCCGCTTTCTTCGGGTTTCTCCCGAATACCCAGCCAGCGTTCAGCGCCCAACCGCCATGAAACCGGCTCCCCGGCGAGATAGGCAAAACGGTCGAAATGCCCGGTAAGTTCCGGCTGAGCTACGCAATGTCGTCCTTTCAAGGGCTCGCCGCCTTAATCGGCTACCCGCTTCATCAGCGCCATGGCGCCGAAGGGCGCGCGCACCTTGCCTTCGGTGATGAAGTAGACAAACACGTCGCGCGGCTTGACCGGCGCATCGGTCTTCGGGTCGGTGCGCGGCAGGTCGGCAGGCTGCTTGCCCTGCGCCCATGTCTTCACCCGGCCCGCCCATTCGTCGAGGCCTTTCGGGGTATAGCAATCGGGGTTGTCGTCGCTGCCGGTCTGCAATCGCGCATAGACGAAATCGCCGGTGACGTCGGGAATCGCCGGATATTTGGCATGGTCGGCGTAGACGATTGCGGCGTTGTATTTTCGGGCGAGCGCGGGAAACTCCGGCACGATGAAGCTGTCGTGGCGCACTTCGAGCGCGTGGCGCAAAGGCACGCCGTCCTGCTTCTCGGGCAGGAGCTTCAGGAAGGCCTCGAAGTCATCCGCGTCGAATTTTTTCGTCGGCGCGAACTGCCACAGGATCGGCCCGAGCTTCTCGCCGAGGGCGGTGACGCCCGAGCCGAGGAAGCGCATCATCGATTCGCCGGCTTCGCCGAGCACGCGGCGGTTGGTGACGAAGCGGTTGCCCTTGAGCGAGAAGACGAAGCCCTCCGGCGTGTCTTTGGCCCACTTCACAAAGGTCGGTTCCTTGAAGCTGGAATAATAGGTGCCGTTGACCTCGATGCTCGGCACCTGGCGACTGGCGTAGTGGAGCTGCTTGGCCTTGGCGAGCTTCTCCGGATAGAAGGAAGTGTCCCAGGGCTCGAAAGTCCAGCCGCCCATGCCGGCGCGGATTTTTCCTTGGGCAGTCATCGTCTTCCTCCTCCGTTCGAATATGATCAGGCCGCCCGGTCGACAGGCTTGGCCATGTCGACCAGCGTCCATCCTGGCCGGTATGGATTGGCGCGGCGACCCGTTTCGCGAAAACCGTAAGCCGCATAGAGCGCGATGTTCCGCTCCATGCGCGAATTGGTATAGAGCCGCACCTCCGGCACTGCCCATGATCGCGCCTGCTCGTCGGCGAAATCGAGCAATCTGATCCCAAGCTTCCGGCCCTGGAAGACCGGCGCGACGGCGACGCTGAAGATCATGGCGTGGTCGGGATGACGCTCCAGGACGATCAATCCGGCGAGCTTTGAGCCTTCTTCCAGCAGCCAGACTTCGCCGCGCTCAATGCGCGGTCCATAGTCCTCGGTGACCGGGACCGGCGGTCCACCGACGATGGGCGTGTAAGGCGCATAGGCATCCGTGGTCAGCGCGACGACGGCTGCGAGGTCTTCGGGGCGGGCCAGTCTCATGATTGGACCACTCCGGCTGCGGCCGCGACAACCTTTTTCATCCCGGCAGCCATGGCCGCGACGGCATCGAAGCGGCTTTCGATGGAGATCAGGCCGTTACCTGCCATCACTCCGCCGCTTCGCGCTTACCCCCGGGCCGGCGCTCCAGAAGCTCCTTCAGGAACTGGCCGGTATAGCTGCGCTTCTCGCGCACGATCGCTTCCGGCGTGCCTGATGCCACCAACTCGCCGCCGCCGTCGCCGCCTTCGGGGCCGAGATCGAGCACCCAGTCGGCGGTCTTGATCACTTCGAGATTGTGCTCGATGACGACCACCGTGTTGCCCTGATCGACCAACTCATGCAGCACTTCGAGCAGCTTGGCGACGTCGTGGAAATGCAGGCCGGTGGTCGGCTCGTCGAGGATGTAGAGCGTCTTGCCTGTCGCCTTGCGCGACAGTTCCTTGGCGAGTTTTATCCGCTGCGCCTCGCCGCCGGACAAAGTCGTCGCCTGCTGGCCGATATGGATGTAGCCCAGGCCGACCTGCTTCAGCGTCTCCAGCTTGTCGCGCACGCCGGGCACCGCTGAGAAGAACTCGACGCCTTCCTCGACCGTCATGTCGAGCACGTCGGCGATCGACTTGCCCTTGAACAGCACGTCCAGCGTCTCGCGGTTGTAGCGCTTGCCGTGGCAGACGTCGCAGGTGACGTAGACGTCGGGCAGGAAGTGCATCTCGATCTTGATCACGCCGTCGCCCTGGCAGGCTTCGCAGCGGCCGCCCTTGACGTTGAAGGAGAAGCGGCCCGGCTGGTAGCCGCGCGCCTTCGCTTCGGGGAGGCCCGCGAACCAGTCGCGGATCGGCGTGAAGGCGCCGGTATAGGTCGCCGGGTTGGAGCGCGGCGTGCGCCCGATCGGCGACTGGTCGATGTCGATGACCTTGTCGAGGAATTCCAGCCCCTCGATGCGGTCGTGCTCGGCCGGATGCTCGCGCGAGCCCATGATGCGGCGCGAGGCCGCCTTGAACAGCGTCTCTATCAGGAAGGTCGATTTGCCGCCGCCCGACACGCCGGTGACCGCGGTGAAGGTGCCGAGCGGGATTTCCGCCGTCACGTTCTTCAGATTGTTGCCGCGCGCGCCGACCACCTTGATGCGCCGGTTCTTCTTCGCTTCGCGGCGCACCGCCGGCGTCGCCACTTCGAGCTCGCCCGACAGATACTTGCCGGTGATCGAGGCGGGCGTCGCCATGATCTGCTGCGGCGTGCCCTGGGCGATGATGCGGCCGCCATGGATGCCGGCAGCCGGACCGATGTCGACGACATAGTCGGCATGCAGGATGGCGTCCTCGTCATGCTCGACGACGATCACCGTGTTGCCGATGTCGCGCAGGTGCTTCAGCGTATCGAGCAGGCGCGCATTATCGCGCTGGTGCAGGCCGATCGACGGCTCGTCCAACACATAGAGCACACCGGTGAGGCCGGAGCCGATTTGCGAGGCGAGCCGGATGCGCTGGCTCTCGCCACCCGACAACGTGCCGGAGTTGCGCGACAGCGTCAGATAGTCGAGGCCGACATCGTTGAGGAAGCGCAGCCGCTCGCGGATCTCCTTGAGCACGCGCACCGCGATCTCGTTCTGCTTCTCGTTCAACTGCGCCGGCAGGTCGGTGAACCACTGGTCGGCCTTGCGGATCGACAGTTCGGTCACTTCGCCGATATGCTTGCCGCCGATCTTCACGGCAAGCGCCTCCGGCTTCAGCCGGTAGCCGTTGCAGGCGGGGCAGGGGGTGGCCGACATGAAGCGCTCGATCTCCTCGCGCATCCAGGCCGATTCCGTTTCCTTCCAGCGCCGGTCGAGATTGGGGATCACGCCCTCGAAGGTCTTGGTGGTCTTGTAGGAGCGCAGGCCGTCATCATACTGGAAGGTGATCTCGCGCTCGCCGGTGCCGTGCAGCACGGCTTCTTTCGCCTCCCCGCTCAGGTCCTTGAACTTGTCGCCGAGCTTGAAGCCATAGGCCTTGCCCAGCGCTTCCAGCGTCTGCGCGTAATAGGGCGAGGTCGACTTCGCCCACGGGCTGATGGCGCCGTCGCGTAGCGAGACGTTCTCGTCCGGCACGACGAGGTTGGGATCGATGGCCCGCTGGCTGCCGAGGCCATCGCAGGTCGGGCAGGCGCCGAACGGGTTGTTGAAGGAGAACAGCCTCGGCTCGATCTCGGGAATGGTGAAGCCGGACACCGGGCAGGCGAATTTTTCCGAGAACAGGATGCGCTCATGCGTCTCGTTCTTCGACTTGTTGACCGAGTCCTCGCCGGTCAGGCTGGCGTCGAGCGGCCGGTCGGCGAACTCGGCCACGGCCAGCCCTTCGGCGAGCTTCAGCGCCGTTTCCATCGAATCCGCGAGCCTGGTCGCAAGATCGCCTCGCACGACGATGCGATCGACCACCACGTCGATATCGTGCTTGTACTTCTTGTCCAGCGCCGGGACGTCGGCGATCTCATAGAAGACGCCGTCGACCTTGACGCGCTGAAAGCCCTTCTTCTGCAGTTCCAGCAGTTCCTTGCGGTATTCGCCCTTGCGGCCGCGCACGATCGGCGCCAGCAGGTAGAGGCGCGTGCCTTCGTCCAGCGCCAGCACGCGGTCGACCATCTGGCTGACCGTCTGGCTTTCGATCGGCAGGCCGGTGGCCGGCGAATAGGGGATGCCGACACGCGCGAAGAGCAGGCGCATGTAGTCGTAGATCTCGGTGACGGTGCCGACCGTCGAGCGCGGGTTGCGCGAGGTGGTCTTCTGCTCGATCGAGATGGCGGGCGACAGGCCGTCGATCTGGTCGACGTCCGGCTTCTGCATCATCTCCAGGAACTGCCGGGCATAGGCCGACAGGCTCTCGACATAACGCCGCTGGCCTTCGGCATAGATGGTGTCGAAAGCGAGCGACGACTTGCCGGATCCGGACAGGCCGGTCATGACGATCAGGCTGTCGCGCGGCAGGTCGAGATCGATATTCTTGAGATTGTGTTCGCGCGCCCCGCGAATGGAAAGATATTTATGATCGGCCATCGCCGGTCGCCGCCTCAGATCTGGAATTTGCTGGATTGGGCGGGTTTGTCCCGTCCATCCCCTATGTAGGTATTTTCGCCGCCACGTCGAGAGACGCCACAATCTCGACGGAACACGCCAATCCTGGGTTTAACCGCCTTTCGCGCGAGCGGGCAAGCAGAAAGAACAAAGACCGAACACGCTCCTGACAAAGCGCTGTGGAAACAATCGCGTTGGGCGTTGTGGAAACAATCGCTCGAAGAGTCGTGAAGACAGGTGCCGCCGATGCCCACCTCGTTGATTTCCGGAGCCACTCGACTTACCCGTACGTAACCTCCCGGCGATCACATTTTTCGGTAACCGGCTATTCAACGGTTGACGCCGGCGACTCACGGGGGCAGTCTCAAAGGCGTCAACGAAGCCGGCCGTCTTTCGATGGCCTCGCCGCCCAACTGGCGACCTGCGAGACGCCGCAGGTGATAGCGATTAGCGCTTCGAACGACATTGTCGCAACGGACCCAGGAGCGGAGCATGACGCCACCGGACAGTCCCTTGAGGCTCCACACGGAGATGGAGCCGCGGCGGGCATAAGTGCCAGGGCAGACTTGAAACGCCAGCCCGACAAACCGTGACTTGCCGATTCCCTACAATCAGAGACCATAGTCGGATCGTCGGCCAAACGCCGCGTTGCATCCGAAACAGAACGCCGGCAGTCCACTCCCGGCTAAAGTTGGATTTAAGATCCATGAAGCCCCATCCGTCTGCTCAGCAGGGATGGGGCTTATATTTTTTGCGATCATCGCAGGTTCGCCGTTGGTCGGAGCCCCCCAACTTCGTCATCCTTGGGCGTAGCGACGCAAAGCGGAGCGAAGACCCAAGGATCCATGCCGTTACCTCAGCCGACGAGCGCAGCGGAGCAGAATTCTGAACCGTGCTGGCACGTTGAAGTTCACGGCATGCATCCTCGGGCCTGCGCCGCGTCGCTTCGCTCCTTGCTCCGCCCGTGGATGACGAAAACGCGCTTCAGTCGATCGCTGCTAAATCAGTGGTTCGGCAGCTTCATGCCGCCTGTCGCCATGTCGACTGTGATGCTGCCGCCGATCCTGACATCGGTGTTGCCGATCTTGAACGAGCCGTCGCTGCCGGCCGGCAGCGCGTCCTCGGGTTCCGGCTGTGGCGCCGGTTTGGCGATGCGGTAGCCGCCGCTGACGCCCGGCAGTTTTTGCGACGGGCTGTCGTCGGCAAGCGCGGTGCCGGCCATCAGCGCGCCGGCAAGAGCGGCGAGGGCGGCGCATAAATGTCTGGGCTGAACGGACCTGATCATGCGCGGACTATAGGGACGCAACTGGAGCGATGCCAAGCGCGCGGCGATCAAATTGCCGCGCGCCCGCCCCGCGATGTCAGGCCGCTTTCTTGCGCGTGTCGTAGACGTGGTCGACGAGGCCCCATTCCTTGGCTTCCGCGGCGCTCATGAAATAGTCGCGGTCGAGCGTGCGCTCGACCTCCTCGTAGGTCCGTCCGCAATGCCTGGCGTAGAGCTCCGTCATGTGCTGCTTGGTGCGCACGATGTCTTCGGCGTGGCGCTGAATGTCGGACGCCTGGCCCTGGAAGCCGCCCAGCGGCTGGTGCAGCACGATCCTGGTGTTGGGCAGGGCAATGCGCCGTCCCGGCGTGCCAGCCATCAGCAGGAACGAGCCCATGGAGGCGGCGAAGCCCATGCAGACTGTCGACACCGGACAGGAGATGTATTGCATGGTGTCGTAGATGGCGAAGCCGCTGGTCACCATGCCGCCGGGCGAGTTGATGTAGAGCGAGATCTCCTTGTCGGGATGGTCGGATTCCAGCGACAGCAGCTGCGCGCAGACCAGCGCCGAAACGTTGTCGTTGATCTCGCCGTTGATGAAGACGATGCGCTCGCGCAGCAGCCGCGAAAAGATATCGAAGGAACGTTCGCCGCGGCTCGATTGCTCGATCACCATCGGTACCAGATTGGCAATGCTCATGAGGGATTTCCTCTTATCAGGCCGCGTGCAGCATCATTAAGGGCGCATTGGCCGCGGTCGGGGTCTTACGCGCGTGAAGCGAGAGCCCGCAGCCGGCGCCGGCAAAGGCCAGAACAGGCCGCGCCACCGGCACGAAGCCGTCATGGACGATGCGAAGATGTGTGCCGCCGGACGATGTGCGGGCGAGCTTGAAGGTGACGATGCTGTCAAAGGCGGGAAGCTGGTCGGCATCCTTGTCGGCGGGCCGCTCGCGCCAGGAATAGCGCAGCAGCCTGCCGGGCTCGACCTCGATCACCTCGCATTCGATCGGCGCACCCGGTCCGGCAAAGGCAAAGCGGCCGCCGGCTTCAGCCTTGATGTCGTTCGGCATCATCCAGGCGGCCAGCAGTTCCGGCTCGGTCAGCGCCCGCCACACTTTCTCCGGCGGATCGGGAAGGTCGCATTCGAAGCTGAGCGGCGCCTCGGCCGCTGTCGGGTTCTCTGCCTTGGTCATTGGTCCATTCCCTTCAGAACCGTCTTCAACTTCTCGATGCGTTCCGGCCAGAAGGCGCGGTAGCGTTCGATCCAGCCGAGCAGGGGGTCGAGCCCCTGCGGATCGGCGCGGTAATAAGCGTTGCGGCCGGCGCGCCGCTCGATCACCAGGCCGGCGCCGCGCAGCACGGCAAGGTGCTGCGAGACCGCCGGCTGCGAAACGCTCATGCCGGCGCGCAGCTCGCTCACGCTCATCTCGCTGGCCGTCAGCCGCTCGTAGACGGTGCGACGGGTCGGGTCGGCGAGGGCCCGGAAAATCTCTGCTTCGATCATGTGAGAAGCATAAGTCGATACTTATTGGTTTGGCAAGTGCCGTTTTAAGGCGTCCAGCGTTTCACCGGCTCCGCGGCTCCGTCGAAGCTTGCCTCGAAGATCGGCGATGCGAGCACCGCTTGGATGTGCAGCATGCCGGAGCCGATGTTGCGAAAGCCATGCCTGCGGAGCGCCGGGACAATCAGCGAGTGGCCGGCGGCGAGCACTGTCCGTTGGTCGTCGATCCACATTTCGGCTTCTCCGGCAATCACCGTCAGCACTTCCTCGACCGAGTGCGAATGCGTCGGCGCGCCGGTTCCCGGTTCTACCCACTGCTCGAATATGCAGAGTTCGGCCGCGCCATTGGCGGCCGCAATGTGCATGCGGGTTTCCACTCCCGCCCGCCACGTTTCGCGCGGCTGATCCTTATGGGTGATGATCTTCATTGGATGTCCCCTTTGTTTCCAATGCAAGAAACACTACCTCTTGGTGACAATCCTTGACAGAAGTAGCGGTCAAGACTAGAACGAAAAGAGAACAAAAACCTTGTGGGAAAAGCCAGCCTTTACGGGCATGGGTGGCCCCAAGGCTGTAAGGTGAGCGACTTAAAATTTGTTTCGGATGAGCGCGGAGAAGTAAGATGGCGGGTAGCGTCAACAAGGTCATTCTGGTCGGCAATCTCGGGGCGGACCCGGAAATCCGCCGCCTGAATTCCGGCGATCCGGTCGTCAATATCCGCGTCGCCACCTCGGAAAGCTGGCGCGACAAGAATTCGGGCGAGCGCAAGGAAAAGACCGAGTGGCACAATGTCGTGATCTTCAACGACCAACTCGCCAAGGTGGCCGAGCAGTATTTGAAGAAGGGCATGAAGGTCTATGTCGAAGGCCAGCTGCAGACCCGCAAATGGCAGGACCAGACCGGCAATGACCGCTACACGACCGAGATCGTGCTGCAGAAATTCCGCGGCGAGCTGCAGATGCTCGACGCGCGCGGCGAGGGCGGCGGCGGCCAGGTCGGCAACTATTCCGGCGGCGGCAGCAGCCGCGGTTCCGATTTCGGCCAGTCCGGCCCGAACGAAGGTTTCAGCCGCGGCGGCGGTGGTTCCAGGGGCGGCGGTGGCGGCGGCTCGTCGCGCGAGCTGGACGACGAGATTCCGTTCTAAGCAGTTCGCAATGGTCGTTTGAGGGGGAGGCGCGATGTCGCTCGGACCGCTTCTGTCGGCGCCGCCTCCCATTCCATGGCATGCCTTTGCGGCCTTCGCCGCTTTAGCCATCGGCGGCGCGCAACTGGCGCTGCCAAAAGGTACCATGCGTCACCGTGCGCTGGGCTATACTTGGGTGGCGCTGATGCTGGTCATCGCCATTTCGAGCTTCTGGATCCAGCAGATACGGCTCATCGGTCCGTTCAGCCCGATCCATCTGTTGTCGATCCTGGTGCTGGTCACCGTGCCGCTGGCGGTCTGGCATGCGCGCAACCACCGTGTGGCGAAGCACCGCAAGGTGATGATCTCGCTCTATTTCTTCGCATTGATCGGCGCGGGCGTCTTCACGCTGCTGCCGGGGCGCATTATGCACGCCGTGGTGTTCGGCCAGTAACCTCGTAAGGAAGATCAACGTGAAAGCACGCGTCAAATGGGTCGAGGAGCGCACCTTTGTCGGCGAGTCCGGCAGCGGGCATAAGGTGGTGCTGGGCACGGCACATGGGTCGGACGGCAAGACGCCTGGACCGAGCCCGATGGAACTGGTGCTGATAGGCACCGGCGGCTGCTCTGCCTATGACGTCGTGCACATCCTCGAGAAGGGTCGCGAGGCGGTCGAGGATTGTGTGGTCGAGCTCGACGCCGACCGTGCCGAGACCGACCCGAAAGTGTTCACGCGTATCCACATGCATTTCATCGTCAAGGGCCGAGCTCTCTCGCACGACAAGGTGAAGAGGGCGATCGACCTTTCGATCGAGAAATATTGCTCGGCCTCCGCGATGATGGCGAAGACGGCGACGCTCACGCATGATTTCGAGGTGGTCGAGACGATGGTGAAGTAGGGCAGTACGTGGGCTTCGCAGCAGCTTAAGCTGCCATCAATGCCCTGACGCCGTCGGCCACGAACTGCACCGCCAAGGCTGCCAGGATGACGCCGAGCAGGCGCGTCAGGATCGAGCGGCCGGTCTGGCCGAGGATGCGGTCGATGCGTTCCGACAGCACGAAAACCAGGTAGGTGATGACGAGGCAGAGGAAGATGATGCCGACCAGGGCTGCCTGGGCGGCAAAGCCTTCGAAATGTCCCGACAAAAGCACCGTCGCCGAGATCGCGCCCGGGCCGGCGATCAGCGGGATCGCCAGCGGGAAGGCGGCGATGTTGTGGATCATGTCCTTGGTGATGGCGACGTCGCCGATCTTCTCCTTGCGGTCCTGGCGGCGCTCAAACACCATTTCGAAGGCGATGAAGAACAAGAGAAAACCGCCGGCGACGCGGAAGGCCGGCAGCGTTATGCCGAACACCGACAGGATCGAGGCGCCGGCAATCGCAAACAGCGCCATCACCAGGAAGCCGATCACCGACGCGCGCACCGAGACCTGCTGGCGCTCCTCGCGGTTCATGCCGCGCGTGACGGCGAGGAAGAGCGGCGCCAGCCCCGGCGGGTCGATGGTCACCAAGATGGTGACGAAGGCGTTGAACAGGCTGTCGAAACTCGGCATCGCTGGTCCCCTCCCGCCGGGCGAAGCCCAGCCTCTGCATTGGTAGAGCAAAGCCCGGGCGGTGGAAACAGGCGGGAGGTAAATCAGTCGGCTTGATCAGGGCGATGTCTCGTTGAATCCTGATCCGGCTCTTTCCGGCGCGGGAGGAGGGAAGCCCAGGCGCCCATCACGCCGCCGATCGAGCTGATGAGGTTTGCCGTTGTTGGTCGGATACTCCGTCAATCCGATGTCGGCCCGCACCAGCCGGGCAGGTAATCCGCATCCTTGCCTTTGGCCAGAACCAGCGCCTGTTTCATCGCCTTGTCGAAGTTCTTGGCAACCGCATCCTTGTCGATGCGCCGGCGCAGGAAATCCGCCCAGATGAATTCGCTGAACGGCGTCGTGTCCTTGGCAAAGCCACCCTGCCGGCGCAGTTCGCCCGCCATGCTCCGGTAAGGATCGTCGACCAGTTCGCCGATGGTTTTTGGAATGGCCGAATAATCGCGTCGCCGGCCGTTCTCGTCGAAGGGGTGCATCCAGCCGCGATTGTCGAGCACAAAAAGAAACGCGTCCTTGTCGAGCGCGGACAGGTCGCTGATCACGGCCACCAGCACGTCCTTGACGCCTTCCTCGAGCAGGGCGCGGGCGAGATGATGGTGATCGGTGACGTAGCTGCGGTTTTTCGGACCGAGCACCACCGGCACCATGTGTCTGCCCAGAAAGACGCCGGTCTTCTTCTTGGCGTCCTGCACCCGGATCATCTGGCGCTTCAGCGCAACCTCCCGCATGCCAACGGTGATCTGCGTCGGCCTCAATTCCTCGACCGGGACCGGGGTGACTATGGGCTCTCGGGGGTCGATCATGGCACGCTATCCTGTTTCTTGAGCTGTGGTTTCCCCGGACCAAGTGTTTTGATCGCTGCGTCGACGCTGTGGAATATGCGCTCAGCGCCGACGATGTCAGCGATGCCGAACCGCTTGAGCGCGGCCTGGGCGCGCAGCGATTCCATGCGCGCGATAGCAAAGACCGCGCCTTTGTCGCGACAATGGCGGATGGTGTCGATCAGCGCCTGGGCGGCCGTATAGTCGATCTCGACGATGTTGCTGGCCTCCAGCACCACCAGCTTCACATCCTCGCTCCTGGCGTCGATCAGGTCGCTCAGGCCGCGTTTGAAACGGTCGGCGTTGACGAAGGAGAGCGGCGCCTGGAACGCCACCACCAGCACGCCGGGATCTCGCTCGCCTGTGCTGGAACCGCTCGGGGGCCACCAGACCGAAGTGCCCGGCACCTGGGCCAGCTCGATCGGCTCCGTGCGCGTCGAGCCCCAGATGCCGTGCAGCAGCGACAGGCCGATGCCGATCGCGACGCCGGTTTCGATCGGCAGCACGACGATGGCGATCATCGTGATCACGATCAGCGCGAACTCGATCTTCGCCTGGCGCCAGACCTTGGCGAATACCTGCCAGCGCAGGATATGCTGGGCCACGAACATCAGCACGCCGGCAAGGGCCGCCTGCGGCACATTGGCCAGCAGGGTGCCGCCGAAAGCGCCGAGCGCTAGCACGATGGCCGCCGCGATAAGACCCGAAAGCTGCGAGCGGCCGCCTGTCTGGCAGACGATGGCCGTGCGCGGCGGGCTGGCGTTGACGGCAAAGGCGCCGAACAGGCCGGCCAGGATGCTGCCCGCGCCGACGCCGACGAAATCGCGGTTGACGTCGGGCGCTTCGCCATCCCGCGGCGGGAAGGAGCGGCTGGTGGCCGCCGTCTGCACCATGACGACGATGGCGATCAGCAATGCCAGCGGGACAAGGGCCCGCGCGTCCTGGAAGTCGGCGGTCGGCATGCCGGGGACCGGCAAGCCGTTCGGCAAGGCGCCGAGCACCTCGACGCCCCGGCTCTTCAAGTCGAAGGCGACAACGCCAAGCGTCGCCAGGACCATGCCGATCAACGCCGCCGGGATCCGCGCGCTGACCTGTCCGGCGGCGAAGACGATGGCGAAGACGCCGAGGCCGATTGCCAGGCTCCAGGGATTGGTGAGGTGGAGATTGGCGGCGATCTCGCCAGCGCGCCGCACCGTCTCGCCGCTTTCGGCCGGCAGGCCGAGCAAGGAGGGCAGTTGCGAGACGATGATATGGACGGAAATGCCGGCGAGGAAACCGGTCGTGACCGGCACGGACAGGAGATCGGCAATCCAGCCGAGACGGAAAATGCCGCTGAGCGCCACCAGCAGCCCCACCATCAGCGCCAGCATGGCAGCCAGCGCCAGGTAATGCAGCGAGCCGGCGGTGGCGATCAGCGCCAAGCCGCCGGCGAACAGAGGCGTGATCGTCGAATCCGCGCCCGCCGACAACTGGCGGTTGGCGCCGACCAGCGCGAAGGCGACCGAGCCGGCGACGAAGGTGAAAAAGCCGATCTCCGGCGCGAAACCGCCCAATCGCGCCGTCGCCATCTGCTCGGGAATGGCGATCGCGGCCAGTGTGACGCCGGCCGCCAGATCGCCGTTGAGGTCTTTCGTCGTCCAGCCGCTCAGCGCCCGCAAGGGCAGCCACGAGGCCAGGTTCACAGCACTTGCGGTTTTTGCCCGATCCATCGCCGACCTTGCCGCATGACGGCGAAAACGACGGTGGCCATATCGTCGCAATCAGCGGTATCCATTTGAAATTACCATCAAAATTGTCTCTGGAAAAGTCTGGCCGACGTTGGAGTTTCGGCGAGGCTTCCTATATAAGCATGCAGTGATTCCCGACTGGATTGTGACCTGATTTGACCGACCAGAAGACACCGCGCGGGCCGGACGGCGGCCCCACCGGCATCGAGCCGATTTCGATCATCGAGGAGATGCAGCGCTCCTATCTCGATTACGCCATGAGCGTGATCGTCAGCCGCGCGCTGCCCGACGTGCGCGACGGCCTGAAGCCGGTGCACCGGCGCATCCTCTACGCCATGCAGGAAGGCGGTTACCACTGGAACCGCAAGCATGTGAAATCGTCGCGCATCGTCGGTGACGTGATGGGTAAATACCATCCGCACGGCGACGCTTCGATCTACGACGCGCTGGTGCGCATGGCGCAGGACTGGTCGCTGCGCGTGCCGCTGATCGACGGGCAGGGCAATTTCGGCTCCATCGACGCCGACCCGCCCGCGGCCATGCGCTACACCGAGTCGCGGCTCACCAAGGTCGCGCACGAGCTTCTGGAGGATATCGACAAGGAAACGGTCGATTTCCAGGACAATTACGACGGCGCTGAACAAGAGCCGAAGGTACTGCCCGCGCGCTTCCCCAACCTTCTGGTCAACGGTTCGGGCGGCATCGCCGTCGGCATGGCCACCAACATTCCGCCGCACAACCTCGCCGAAGTGTGCAACGGGGCGATGGCGATCATCGACAACCCGGGCATCGACCTGCCGGCGCTGATGGAGATCGTGCCCGGCCCGGATTTCCCGACCGGCGGCATCGTGCTTGGCCGCTCCGGCATCTACAGCGCCTATTCCACCGGCCGCGGTTCGATCGTCATGCGCGGCCGCGTCGAGATCGAAAGGCGCGGCAATGACCGCGAATCCATCGTCGTCACCGAAATCCCCTATCAGGTGAACAAGGCGGCGATGATCGAGAAAATGGCCGAACTGGTGCGCGAGAAGCGCATCGACGGCATCTCCGACATCCGCGACGAGAGCGACCGCCAAGGCTACCGGGTCGTCATCGAACTGAAGCGCGAGGCCGTCGCCGACGTCATCCTCAACCAGCTTTACCGCTTCACGCCGCTGCAGACCTCGTTCGGCGCCAACATGGTGGCGCTGAACGGCGGCAAGCCGGAAGTGATGACGCTGATCGACATGCTGAAAGCCTTTGTCGGCTTCCGCGAGGAGGTGATCAGCCGCCGCACCAAATACCTGCTGCGCAAGGCGCGCGAGCGGGCCCATGTCCTTGTTGGCCTGGCGATCGCCGTCGCCAACATCGACGAGGTGATCAAGCTCATCCGCACCGCGCCCGATCCGCAGACGGCGCGCGAGCAGTTGATGGAGCGGCGCTGGCCGTCGCATGACGTCGCGCCGCTGATCAAGCTGATCGACGATCCGCGCCATCGCATCAACGAGGACGGCACCTACAATCTCTCCGAGGAACAGGCGCGCGCCATTCTCGACCTGCGCCTGCAGCGCCTGACCGCGCTCGGTCGCGACGAGATCGCCGACGAGTTGAACAAGATCGGCGCAGAGATCGTTGATTTCCTTGATATTTTGTCGTCGCGCGCACGCATCCAGCAGATCGTCAAGGACGAGCTGATCGCGGTCCGGGACGAGTTCGGCACGCCGCGCCGCACCGAGCTCTCCGAGGGCGGGGCGGACATGGAAGACGAGGACCTGATCCAGCGCGAGGACATGGTCGTCACCGTCAGCCATTCCGGCTACATCAAGCGCGTGCCGCTCTCGCTCTACCGGGCGCAGCGCCGCGGCGGCAAGGGCCGCTCCGGCATGTCGACCAAGGAAGAGGATTTCGTCACCCGGCTGTTCGTGGCCAACACGCATACGCCGGTCCTGTTCTTCTCCTCGCGCGGCATCGTCTACAAGGAAAAGGTCTGGCGGCTGCCGATCGGCAACCCGCAATCGCGCGGCAAGGCGCTGATCAACATGCTGCCGCTCGAGCAGGGTGAGCGCATCACCACGATCATGCCGCTGCCGGAGGACGAGACAAGTTGGGGCGAGCTCGACGTGATGTTCGCCACCACGCGCGGCACCGTGCGCCGCAACAAGCTGTCCGATTTCGTCCAGGTCAACCGCAACGGCAAAATCGCCATGAAGCTGGAGGAAGAGGGCGACGAGATCCTCGGAGTGGAGACCTGCACCGACAATGACGACGTGCTTCTGACGGCGAATTCCGGCCAGTGCATCCGTTTCCCGGTCTCCGACGTCCGCGTCTTCCAGAGCCGCAATTCCGTCGGCGTGCGCGGCATAAGCATGGCCGAGACCGACCGCATCATCTCGATGTCGATCATCGAGCATGTCGATGCGTCACCCGCCGAGCGCGCAGCCTACCTCAAGCGTGCGGCGGCCGAGCGCCGGCTTGCCGCCGGCGGCGCGGGCGAGGAAGAGGAGGTCGCGCTCACCAATGAGGAGGTCGGCGAGGAAGCCGAGCTTTCCGAGGAGCGTTACGAGTTCCTCAAGGCGCATGAGCAGCTCGTGCTGACGGTAACGGAATACGGCTACGGCAAGCGCTCGTCGTCCTACGACTTCCGCCTGACGGGCCGCGGCGGCAAGGGCATCCGCGCCACCGACGTGTCGAAGACGGCTGAGATCGGCCGCCTGGTCGCGACCTTCCCGGTCGGCAATGACGATCAGATCATGCTGGTTTCGGACGGCGGCACGGTGATCCGGGTGCCGGTCAACGGCATACGCTTCGCCAGCCGCGCCACCAAGGGCGTGACGATCTTCAACACGGCCGAAGGCGAAAAGGTGGTCTCGGTGGAGCGGATTTCGGAGCCGCAGTCGGACGAAGAGGCGGAAGACGTGGCCTCGAACGAGGCTGGGGCGGACGATACGGGCGGGGGCGAATAGGGTCTCGTCTGGCTCAACCGGCCCCTTGGGCCGGTTCGATCATGTTGGGATCAGTGGCGACGGTAGACGTTGCGGTGGGCGAAACCATCGAGGCGCTTGGTGTTGGCCTTGACGCGCACCCGCGCCGCTTCCTGGTGCAACCCGAACGCGGTCGCGATGAGCATCACGATGGTCATTGCTGCGGCAAGCATGTAGATCAGCATTTGCGTGTTCTCCTGCGCTTACAACGGGTGAAATGGTGATTTGGTTTCACCTCTTGAAGCGGCAACCTAGTGAACGCTGCGTGAAACGTTCGTGATTGTCGCATTCATGTGTCGTTCATGTCCGCGAAATGGTTCACGGATGCCCGCAATTAATCGGATTTGCCTTCCGTACGCTCGCCCGCTAGAAGCCTGCCATGACCGAACGCACCGCCCTTTACGCTGGCTCCTTCGACCCGCTGACCAACGGCCATCTCGATGTGCTGAAAGCCTCGCTGGCAGTGGCCGACACCGTCTATGCGGCAATCGGCATCCATCCAGGCAAGAAGCCGTTGTTTTCTTTCGAGGAACGCGTGCAACTGATCGAGGCCGCGACCAAGGCTGAATTCGGTAAGGATAGCGGTCGTATCAAGGTCGTTTCCTTCGACGGGCTGGTCATCGACGCGGCCCGCAAGCACGGCGCCTCGATCATCATCCGGGGACTGCGCGACGGCACCGACCTCGACTACGAGATGCAGATGGCCGGCATGAACGAGACGATGGCGCCGGAACTGCAGACGGTCTTTCTCCCCGCCAGCCCGTCGGTGCGCACCATTACCGCCACACTCGTGCGCCAGATTGCCTCGATGGGCGGCGACATCCGCCCATTCGTGCCGGCGGCCGTTGCCGGCGCGCTCAACGCCAAGTTCACCAAATAGGCTTTCCCGGAGATCCCCATGCAGCTGAAGAAGCTTGCTTCGTTCCTCGTCGTGCTTGCCGGCCTTTTCGCGGCATCCCTTTTTGCAGCATCCGGGCCGGCCGTCGCCGCCGACAAGGAAAACACCATGATCATCACTCTCAAGGATGGCGACGTGACGATTGCGCTGCGCCCCGACCTGGCGCCCAAGCATGTCGCGCAGATCAAGAAGCTGGTGCGCGACGGAGCCTATGACAATGTCGCCTTCCACCGCGTCATCGACGGCTTCATGGCGCAGACCGGCGACGTCAAGTTCGGCAACATGAAGAAGGGCTTCAACCCGCAAGCCGTCGGCACCGGCGGTTCCGATTTGCCCGACCTGCCGGCCGAATTCTCGCAGAGCGAGCAGTTCACCCGCGGCGTGGTCGGCATGGCCCGTTCGCAGGACCCGAATTCGGCCAACTCGCAGTTCTTCATCATGTTTGCGCCGGCGCCGAACCTCGATGGCCAGTACACGATCGTCGGCAAGGTGGCGAGCGGCATGGACCTCGTCGACAAGATCAAGAAGGGCGACGAGGCCGATAACGGCACGGTCACCGACCCGGACCGCATGATCAAGGTTCGCATCGCCGCCGACAGCAAATAAACCCCTCAATTTTCAAAAAGGATTTCTGACATGGCTGAGATCAAGGATCGCGAGAACGCGCTCATCATGGAAACGACCAAGGGCAAGGTCGTCATCGAAATGTATCCCGAACTGGCCCCCGGCCACGTCGCCCGCATCAAGGAGCTGGCGCGTGAGGGCGCCTATGACGGCGTCGTCTTCCACCGCGTCATCGACGGTTTCATGGCGCAGACCGGCGACGTCAAGTTCGGCAATTCCTCGAAGCCCACGTATGCGCCGTCCCGCGCCGGCATGGGCGGGTCCGACAAGCCGGACCTCAAGGCCGAGTTCTCCAACGCCAATCATGGCCGCGGCGCTTGCTCGATGGCGCGCGCCCAGAACCCGAATTCGGCGAATTCGCAGTTCTTCATCTGCTTCGACGACGCCGCCTTCCTCAACCGCCAGTACACGGTGTGGGGCCAGGTCATCGAAGGCATGGAGAATGTCGACAAGATCAAGCGCGGCGAGCCGGTGCAAGATCCGGACAAGATCGTGTCGCTGAAGGTCGCGGCCGACGTCAAGTAAGGGAATAACGATGATGGGCGCAGTCTGGTCCCTGCTTGGCATCCTGTCCGGCGCCTTCATCGCCATCCAGGCGCCGATCAACTCGCAACTGGCGCGCGGCCTCGGCCTTCCCGTGGCCGCCGCCGCGTTCTCCTTCCTGTCGGGCGCGATCGTGCTCGGCATCATTGCCTTCGCGGTGGTGAGGCTGCAGGGCATCTCGCTCGACTGGAAGGCGCCGGCGCCCTGGCTGTTCATCGCCGGCGGCATGCTCGGCGGCTTCTATGTCACGTTGTCGACCATCCTCACGCCGCGCATCGGCGCGGCGGCGCTCATGGCCTTCCTGGTCGCCGGGCAGTTGCTCGCCGGCATGTTGATCGACCGCGCCGGCTTCCTTGGCGTGGCGGTGCGCGAAATCTCGCTCGGCCGCGTCGCCGGCGCGGTAATGCTGCTCGCCGGGGCGCTGCTCATCCGGCTTTTCTGATGCGTGTCGACATGTTCGACTTCGACCTGCCGGAGGAGCGCATAGCGCTTCGTCCGGCGGAACCGCGTGACGGCGCCAGGCTGCTGATCGTCAAACCGGGCGAAACGCTGCAGGATTGCGTCGTCCGCGATCTGCCGTCGCTGCTTCGCGAAGGCGATGTGCTGGTGTTCAACGACACCAAGGTCATCCCGGCGCAGCTCAAAGGCATGCGCAAGCGCGGCGAGGCCGTGGCGCAGGTCGAGGCGACGCTGCATATGCGGGTTGCGCCGGACCGCTGGCAGGCGTTCATGCGTCCTGGCAAACGCATCGCCGCCGGCGACCGCATCCATTTCGGCCATGACGGCAATTCCTGCTTCCTCGGCCAGCTCGACGCGACGGTGATCGAAAAAGGCGAGGCAGGCGAGGCGCTGCTCGGCTTCGACCTTTCCGGGCCGTTTCTCGACGAGGCGCTGCATGCCGTCGGCCACATTCCGCTGCCGCCTTATATCGCCTCGAAGCGCGACGACGACGAGCGCGACCGCGCCGACTACCAGACCATCTACGCCAGGGAAGAGGGCGCAGTCGCTGCCCCTACCGCCGGGCTGCATTTCACGCCGGAGCTGTTTGCCGCGCTCGACGCCAGGGGCATCGAGCGCCGCTTCGTCACGCTGCA
Source organism: Mesorhizobium atlanticum (assembly GCF_003289965.1). Taxonomy (GTDB): domain Bacteria; phylum Pseudomonadota; class Alphaproteobacteria; order Rhizobiales; family Rhizobiaceae; genus Mesorhizobium; species Mesorhizobium atlanticum. The sequence goes on along the minus strand of NZ_QMBQ01000006.1, from coordinate 264,672 downwards.
TGTCGGCGCCGGCACCTTCCTGCCGGTGAAGGCCGACGACACCGCCGACCACAAGATGCATGCAGAGACCGGCTCGGTAAGTGCCGAGACGGCGGCGGCGCTCAACGCGGCCAGGGCGCGAGGAGGGCGAATCATCTGTGTCGGCACGACGTCACTGCGGCTTCTGGAAAGCGCGGCGCGTGAGGACGGCAGGATCGAGCCCTGGTCCGGACCGACCGACATCTTCATCACGCCAGGCTATCGCTTCCGCACCGCCGATATGCTGATGACCAATTTCCATCTGCCGCGCTCGACGCTGTTCATGCTGGTCTCGGCCTTCAGCGGGCTGGAGACGATGCGTGCGGCCTATGCGCATGCCATCGAGAACCGCTACAGGTTCTACTCCTATGGGGACGCCAGCCTGCTTTACCGGGCGGAGACGAGCGATGGACGATGATCTCGACGGCATGGACCGCGACACGCTGATCGCGGAAGTAAGGAAGCTGCGCGCCGGCATCCGCGTGCATCGCGATACGACCGGGCATGATCTGTGCTGGCATCACCCCGATCTCTGGGGTCTTTTGCCGGAAAAGACCGAGCCGTCGATCGCCGTGCCGCCCTGGCCGAAATTCATGCGCGGCTGCATCCGCTACCGGCAGTCGCTCGACGAGCAGGCGTTCGATGCGCCGGTGCACGACAAGGAATTCAATGGCTGAGACTTTTTCCTTCAAGGTGCTTGCCAGCGACGGCAAGGCCAGGCGCGGTCTTGTCTCGATGCCGCGCGGCGAAATCCGCACGCCGGCCTTCATGCCGGTCGGCACCGGCGGCACCGTCAAGGCCATGTATATGGACCAGGTGCGCGGCGTCGGCGCCGATATCATATTGGGCAACACTTACCATCTGATGCTGCGGCCCGGCGCCGAGCGCGTGGCCAGGCTTGGCGGCCTGCACGAGTTCGCACGCTGGCCGCATCCGATCCTGACCGACAGCGGCGGCTTCCAGGTCATGTCGCTGTCGAAGCTCCGGAAATTGACCGAACAGGGCGTCACCTTCCGCTCGCATATCGACGGCGCGCCTTACGAAATGTCACCCGAGCGGTCGATCGAGATCCAGGGACTGCTCGATTCCGACATCCAGATGCAGCTCGACGAGTGCACCGCGCTTCCGGCCAAGCCCAAGGAGATCGAACGCGCCATGGAATTGTCGCTGCGCTGGGCCGAGCGCTGCAAGATTGCGTTCGGCGACCAGCCGGGCAAGGCGATGTTCGGCATCGTCCAGGGCGGCGACAGCGCGCCTATGCGCGTGCGTTCGGCGCAGGCGCTTAAGGCGATGGACCTGAAAGGCTATGCCGTCGGCGGGCTGGCGGTCGGCGAGCCGCAGTCGGTGATGCTGGAGATGCTCGACATCACCTGCCCGGAACTGCCGGCCGACAAGCCGCGCTACCTGATGGGCGTCGGCACGCCGGACGATATCTTGAAATCGGTGGCGCGCGGCATCGACATGTTCGACTGCGTGATGCCGACGCGCGCCGGCCGCCACGGCCTTGCCTATACGCGCCGCGGCAAGGTGAATCTCCGGAATGCCCGCCATGCCGACGATCCGCGGCCGCTCGACGAGGAGAGCGACTGCCCGGCGGCGCGCGACTATTCGCGCGCTTATCTGCATCACCTGGTGCGCTCGCAGGAGTCGCTCGGCGCGATGCTTTTGACCTGGAACAACCTGTCCTACTATCAGAAGCTGATGCAGGACATCCGGGCGGCTATCGAGGCGCAGGCTTTTGAAGCGCGCGCCGCCGGGATCACGGAAGGCTGGGCCAGGGGCGATATCCCGGCGATCTAGCTGTTGGTCCTGTCGATTGACGGACGTTCTGCTGGAGAGCAGAGTCACGTCTCGGGGATCAGCCATGGCTGTGACATTCGACTTTGCCGGCAAGACGGCGATCGTGACCGGTGGATCGAGGGGCATCGGCAAGGCCGTGGCCACGCAGCTGGCGCGGTCGGGCTGCGACGTCTGGATATGGGATGCCGATCCAGCACCACTCGACGGAACCTGCAGCCAGACGGTCGATGTAACCAAGGCAGGCGATATCAGAAATGCGCTGAGCGAGGTGATCGCCGGGAGCGGCCGGGTCGATATTCTCGTCAACAACGCGGGCTATCTTGGCCCATATCGAAGCTTCGAAGCGTTCGAGCCGACCGAGTGGCAGCGCATCATCGGGATCAATCTCATCGGGACGTTCGAGGTCACGCACCAGGTTTTGCCGGTGATGCGCAAGGCCGGCACCGGCCGTATCGTCAATATGGGGTCGTTGGCGGGCAAGGAGGGGTTACCCAAGCTGGCCGCCTACTCCGCGGCGAGCGCGGGCATCATCTCCTTCACCAAAGCCTTGTCGCGCGAAGTGAACGACACCGATATCCGCGTCAATTGTGTCGCGCCCGGGCCGATCGACACCGACCTCATCAGGCGGCTTGGCAATGAAGTCGTCAGCGACATGATCGGTGCCAGTCCGCTCAAGCGCCTTGGGGCCGTCGACGAGGTCGCGGCGCTGGTGCTTTGGCTTTGCTCGGACGCCGTCAGTTTCAACACAGGGGCGGTGTTCGACATGTCGGGCGGCAGGGCACGCTACTGAAAGCTGCTCTATGTGCTCACTGAAGTCGAGGCGCGCAGGCTGCAGCCGGTGATCTTGAAACTGCCGTCCGCCTGCTGCTGCAGCGTATAGACCGCCTCGTAGTCCTTGCCGTCGGGTCCGACGATCAGCACCTGCTGGACGATTGAACCAGGGCCCGTCTGCTCGGCCCTGCCGAAGGAATAGGATTGGGGCTTTCGCACCGGCGCGTAGCCGTTCGTCACCATGTTCATGAAGGTGTCGACGGTCGGAAAGATCTGTTTCACGTTCGGTGCGGCGAAACTATAGGCGGCGGCGCCGTCATTGGCGATGAAGGCCTTCAGCTGGCTGTCGATAACCGTCTGCGCGGCCTTGACCTCCGCATCTCCGGCGAAGGCAAGCGAGGTCATCAACATCGGAACAAGAGCTATTGCGAACAATGCGCGGCGCATGGCTGCCTCCCGGGAAATCGCCTGGCGAACGACTCTAACATACGCGTCGCGGCAGGGCTCGGTTTCACCGACCTGCGAAGATTTCGTCATTTCGGCGTCGGGGGGGTGGGATCAGGTGCTCTTTGAGCTGCTCGGCGCGTGAAGCTTGAAAGCCGGGCGGCAGTCTGCCACAAGGGCCGCTTATTCATGATGCAGGCGGCAGGACCGGGCAATGAAGGCATTTTTCGTGCAGATTAAATGCGATCTGGGCAAGGCCTATGAGGTCGCCAGCGCGCTTGCCGACGCCGAGATCGCCTCCGAAATCTACTCGACCGCCGGCAATTACGACCTACTCGCCAAATTCTACGTCGACGACGAGGAGGATATCGGCCACTTCGTCAATGAGCGGGTGCAGATCCTTCCCGGAATCAAGGACACCTTCACCATCGTCACCTTTCGGGCGTTCTGACCGGCCAGGCGATGCCCGGGCTGGAAGCAGGAGCTGACCCGGTCCTGCTGCTCGTGCCTTAAAATTAGGCAATTTCCATAGAGCGGCCCTCATCGCTTCTTAAATCACCGATTGCGCTTGATTTTCTCCGGCTAGGCCAGTGAAATGGTTCTCAGAGGGGAGTACGCGATTGGCAGCGTTTGACGAAATGCTTCCGGAAGTTTCCGGACTGAGAAGACCTTATGAGGCTTACGATCGCTGGCTGAAGGAGCAGGACCCGGCCAGGCTTACCCAGAAGATGCAGGACGCGGAGCGCGTCTTCCGCAAGACCGGCATCACCTTTGCCGTCTATGGCGAGCAGGAAGCTTCCGAACGGCTGATCCCTTTCGACATCGTGCCGCGCATCCTCTCCGGCCAGGAATGGCGCCGGCTGACGCAAGGCATCGAGCAGCGCGTGCAGGCGCTGAACGCCTTTCTCGACGATATCTATCACCGCCAGGAGATCCTGCGGGCCGGGCGCGTGCCGAGGGAGCTTGTCGCGAAGAACGAGGCCTTCCTGCCCGAGATGATCGGGGTGAGGCCGCCGGCGGGCGTCTACACCCATATTATCGGCGTCGACATCGTCCGCATATCGGAGAACGAGTTCTACGTGCTGGAGGACAATGCCCGCACGCCGTCCGGCGTCTCCTACATGCTGGAGAATCGCGAGACGATGATGCAGCTCTTTCCGGAGCTGTTCCAGAAGATCAAGGTGCGGCCGGTCGAGAACTATCCGCAGCTCCTGCGCCAGTCGCTGGCGGCGGTGCGACCGCAAAGCACCAAGGGCGCGCCGACCATCGCCGTGCTGACGCCCGGTTCCTACAACTCGGCCTATTTCGAGCACGCCTTCCTCGCCGACCAGATGGGCGTGCAGCTGGTCGAAGGGCAGGATCTGCGCGTCGTCGACGGCCACGTAGCGATGCGCACGACCGAAGGCTACAAGCAGATCGATGTGCTTTACCGGCGCGTCGACGACGCTTTCCTCGATCCGCTGACTTTCCGCCCGGACTCCGCGCTCGGCGTGCCGGGCATCATGGATGTCTACCGCGCCGGCAACATCACCATCGCCAATGCGCCGGGCACCGGCATCGCCGACGACAAGGCGATCTATTCCTACATGCCGGAGATCGTCGAGTTCTACACCGGCCGCAAGGCGATTCTCGGCAATATCCCGACCTGGCGCTGCTCGGAGCCGGACAGCCTCAAATATGTGCTCGAGCACATCAGCGAGCTGGTGATCAAGGAAGTGCACGGCTCCGGCGGCTACGGCATGCTGGTCGGCCCGGCCGCGACCAAGAAGGAATGCCAGGAGTTCGCCAAGAAGCTGCAGGCGAAGCCGTCGAACTACATCGCCCAGCCGACGCTGGCGCTGTCGACTTGCCCGATCCTGACCGAAAAAGGACTGTCGCCGCGCCATGTCGATCTGAGGCCTTATGTGCTGGTTTCCGATCGTATCCAGATCGTGCCGGGCGGCTTGACCCGCGTCGCGCTGAAGCAGGGCTCGCTGGTGGTCAATTCCTCGCAAGGCGGCGGCACCAAGGACACCTGGGTGTTGGATGACTGAGGCGGGTAGGGGGACGCAGAAGTTATGAAACGTATTCTTCCCTATTCGCTACTCGCTATTCGCTACTCGCTCGACACCGGAGCAAGCTGAGATGCTTTTGGGCCGCACCGCAAACGGTCTCTACTGGATGAACCGCTATATCGAGCGGGCCGAAAACATGGCGCGTCTCGTCGATGCCGGCCTGCGCATGGCGCTGACGCGCACGCAGAACGCGTCGGAGGAATGGAATTCGGTGCTGCTCAGCGCCGGCTCCGACTATGCGTTCTCGCAGAAATACCAGGACTACACCGCCGCCAACGTGTCCGACTTCCTGCTGCGCGACACTTCGAACCCGTCGAGCACGATGTCGTCGATCGAGACGGCACGCAACAATGCCCGCATGGTGCGAACGGCGCTGACGCGCGAGACCTGGGAAAGCATCAACGAAGCGTGGATGTCGCTGAAGCGCATGCTGGCGAGGCCGATCGACGAGCGCGACCTGCCGACGGTGCTCGATGCCATCAAGCGCGAGACGGCGCTGATCCGCGGTTCGTTCTACGGCACGATGCTGCGCAACGAGATTTTCGACTTCTCGCAGCTCGGCACCTATGTCGAGCGCGCCGACAACACGGCGCGCATCCTCGATGTGAAATATTATGTGCTCCTGCCTTCGCTGTCCTGGGTCGGCTCGACGCTGGACAACTACCAGTGGGAGTCGATCCTGCGCTCGGTGTCGGCGCATCGCTCCTATCGCTGGGTCTATGAGGCCGACTACAAGCCGACGAATATTGCGGACTATCTGATCCTGAATGTGCGCATGCCGCGCTCGCTGACCTTTTGCTATCGCTTCCTCGGCGAGCACCTGAAATTCCTCGCCGACGACTATGGTGAGCGTCATGCCTGCCACGCCACGGCCGAGAAGATCCAGGCGTTGCTCAAGAGGGGCTCGATCAAGGACATATTCGATCACGGCCTGCACGAGTTCCTGGCCGAGTTCATTCGCGACAACACCAGGCTGGGCGACGAGATCGCCCAGGATTACCGGTTCTATTGAGCGGGCTGAGGGCGGGCATCATGCGGCTCAAGATCACCCATCGCACCGAGTACCGCTACGATGCGCCGGTGCAATATCTGCTGCAGCGGCTGCGCCTGCTGCCCCTGAGCGGACGTACGCAGACCGTCGGCTCCTGGGCGATCAAGGTCGAAGGCGCGCGCGAGGAGGTGCGCTTTACCGATCATTTCGGCAACGACACGCGGCTGGTGAGCGCCGAGAGCGGCCACAGCGCTATCACCGTTGAGGCGGCGGGAGAGGTGACCACGCATGACACGGCTGGCGTGACGGGCCCGCATCAGGGCTTCGCGCCGCTCTGGCTGTTCGGGCAGCAGACACCGCTCACCACCGCGGGTGAGGGCATACGCCAGCTGGCGGGCGCGGTCGGGCACGGCACCGAGATCGAGCGGCTGCACGGGTTGATGGCCGCTATCCGCGAACGGGTCGCCTACAAGCCCGGCACGACCAGCGTCGTGACGCCGGCGGAAGAGGCCCTGGCGCTCAAATCCGGCGTTTGCCAGGATCACAGCCATATCTTCATCGCCGCGGCCGTCGCCCTTGGCTTTCCGGCTCGCTATGTCAGCGGCTACCTGATGATGGATGCGGCCGTGGAGCAGGCTGCAAGCCATGCCTGGGCCGAGGCCTATGTCGTGGGGCTCGGATGGGTAGCCTTCGACCCGGCCAACGGTATCTCTCCCGACGAACGCTATGTGCGGGTGGCGACGGGGCGCGACTATCGCGACGCCTCGCCGGTGTCGGGGATACTGCTGGGGCAGGCGCAAGAGAAGCTTGCCGTCACCGTCACGGTAGAGCAGTAATTTCCGACGAGATTCGCTGTTAAAGAAGAATCATGACTTATTGCGTCGGCCTCAAGATCGATCGCGGGCTCGTGTTCATGTCGGACACGCGCACCAATGCCGGCATGGATTCGATCTCGACCTTCAAGAAAATGCACATCTGGGAAGAGCCGGGCGAGCGCGTCATCGTGCTGATGTCTGCAGGCAACCTTGCCACCACGCAAGCCGTGGTCAGCCTGCTCGACGAACGCAACAAGACAGTAGGTGACCGCCATCCCAAGCTGCTCGAGACGCCGTCCATGTACCAGACGGTGCGGCTGGTCGGCGACACCGTCAAGGAAGTCATCGAACATGCCTCGCCGAACGGCGACAAGGCGGATTCCTACTTCAATGCCTCCTTTATCCTGGGCGGCCAGATCAAGGGCAGCCCGCCCAGGCTGTTCATGATCTACCCGGAAGGCAATTTCATCGAATCGACCGATGACACGCCCTTCTTCCAGATCGGCGAGACGAAATACGGCAAGCCGATCATCATCCGCGCCTATGACCGGACAATGGGCCTGGCCGAAACGGTGAAGCTGCTTCTGGTGTCGTTCGACTCGACGCTGAAATCCAACCTTTCGGTCGGGCTGCCGCTCGATCTGCTGTTCCTGGAGAAGGATAGCTTCAAGGTCGGGCTCAACAGGCGGATTGCCCAGGACGATCCCTATTACCGCACCATCTCCGACGGCTGGTCGAACGCCTTGAAGGCGGCCTTTGCCAGCCTGCCGGACTTCCCCGGCTAGGGTCCGCACTTCGCGGCCGGTTGCGCATTGATATTTAACATGTTAATCAATATCGAGGCTGGCCTACCGGCTGCATTGCGGCTGGGCCCGGGAGGATAGATGGAAAACGAGACATTCCGCGACTGGTCGAGGCGAGCGGCCGATTGGGGCGTCGATTACCGCGCCGGCCTGCGCGACCGTCCGGTGCGGCCGGCAATCGCGCCGGGCGAGATCTTCAGGAGCATTGAGGCTTCGCCACCCGAAATGCCCGAACCGATGGAGAAGATCTTCGCCGATTTCGAAGCCAAGATCGTGCCGGGCATGACGCATTGGCAGCATCCGCGCTTCTTCGCCTATTTCCCTGCCAATGCGGCGCCGGTCTCGGTCGTGGCGGAGTATCTGGTCTCGGCGATGGCCGCGCAATGCATGCTGTGGCAGACCTCGCCGGCGGCGACCGAGCTCGAAATGCGTATCGTCGACTGGATGCGCCAGGCGCTTGGCCTACCCGAGGGCTTTTCCGGCGTCATCCAGGATTCGGCCTCGTCGGCGACGCTTGCGGCGGTGCTCACCATGCGCGAGCGGGCGCTCGACTGGCAAGGCAACAAAAAGGGGCTGGCCGGACAGGGCAAGCTGCGCGTCTATTCCTCCGACCAGGTCCATACCTCGATCGACCGCGCTATCTGGGTCTCAGGCATCGGCGAGGAGAACCTCGTCCGCATCCCGGTCTCAGGACGCTTTCGCGCCATGGATACGGCCGCGCTTGAGGCCGCGATCGTCGCCGATCGAGAGGCTGGCCTCCTGCCCGCAGGTATCATCGCTTGTGTCGGCGGCACCAGCATTGGCGGCACCGACGACATCGCCGCGGTGGCCACGGTCGCAAAGCGGCACGGGCTTTACCTGCATGTCGATGCCGCCTGGGCCGGATCGGCGATGATCTGCCCGGAATACCGGCATTTTTGGGCGGGCGTCGAAGGCGCGGACTCCATTGTCTTCAATCCGCACAAATGGCTCGGCGCGCAGTTCGATTGTTCGATCCAGTTCGTGCGCCAGCCGGAAGACCTGGTGCGCACACTGGCGATCAAACCGGATTACCTGAAGACCCGCGGCCATGACGGCATCATCAACTATTCGGAATGGTCGGTGCCGCTCGGACGCCGCTTCCGCGCGCTGAAACTCTGGTTCCTGCTGCGTGCCCACGGCCTCGAAGGCCTGCGCACCATGATCCGCAATCATGTCGCCTGGAGCGAAGGGCTTGCCGCGCGGCTGGCCGGCGAAGCGGATTTCGAGCTCGCCAGCGAGCCGATGCTGTCGCTGTTCTCGTTCCGGCACAACGCGCCTTCTGGTACCGATCCGGACGAGCATAATTTGCGGCTGGTCGACGCCATCAACACCGATGGCCGCATTTACCTCACGCAAACGCGGGTCGACGGGCGCGTGGCGATCCGCTTTCAGGCGGGGCAGTTCGAGTCGACGGCAGCCGATGTCGACGCGGCGTTCGACGTCATAACCGAGATTGCGCGGCGCCTATCCTGAGGCGGCAGACGCATTCCGCGCTGGTTTGCCTTTTGCAATCAGGTGATTTTCGTTAGCCGGCTTATACCTTTTCTTCGCTTTCGTTTTCCGATATAGACGGAAAAAACGAAAATGGAGGAATGTCGGATGTTTCTTTCGCCACGCCACGCCGAGATCATCCAGATGGCGAAAGACCACGGCCGGGTTCTGGTCGAGGATCTGGCTACGCATTTCAACGTGACGCCGCAGACCATCCGCAAGGACCTCAACGATCTGTGCGACCAGCGGCTGCTCACCCGCATCCATGGCGGCGCGCTGTTCCCGTCCGGCATCGAGAACATGGAATATGAGGCGCGGCGCAAGATCGCGGCCGACGAGAAGGAGGCGATCGGCGGCGCGGCGGCGCGGCTGATCCCGGACAATGCTTCGCTATTCATCAATATCGGCACCACCACCGAGGCCGTCAGCAAGGCGCTGCTCGACCATAACGGGCTGATGGTCATCACCAATAACATCAATGTTGCCAATAGGATGCGCGTTTATCCTACGATAGAGGTGGTGATCGCCGGCGGCGTGGTGCGCGGTTCGGACGGCGGCATTGTCGGCGAAGCGGCCGTCGATTTCATCCGCCAGTTCAAGGTCGACTACGCCGTCATCGGCGCCTCGGCCATCGACCATGACGGTGCGCTGCTCGACTTCGATTTCCGCGAGGTGAAGGTGGCGCAGGCGATCATCGCCAATGCGCGCCACGTCATCCTGGTCTCCGACCGGACCAAATTCGAGCGCACGGCGCCGGTTCGGATAGGTCACCTTTCGCAGGTGAATACCTTCATCACCGATCGTTGCGATATCCCCTCGATCCGCCGGATCTGCGAGGAGACCGAAGTTCGGTTGATCGAAACGGCGCTCGAATAGCATGTATCACGGCTGCGCCACGCAGCGATGATAATTTCGTTTGACATTCGCTTTTAGTTCGAAATAATTCCGCCACGGTTTCGTAAAACACAAAAATGGTGCAATGCGAAATCGTTGGAGGACCCTGTGGACGCATCCCCGATCCATGACATTTTCGTCATCGGCGGCGGCATCAATGGCTGCGGCATCGCCCGCGACGCCGTTGGCCGCGGTTTTTCGGTTTATCTTGCCGAGATGAACGATCTGGCGAGCGGGACGTCATCCGGCTCGACCAAGCTTATCCATGGCGGGCTCCGCTATCTCGAATTCTACGAGTTCCGGCTGGTGCGCGAAGCGCTGATGGAGCGCGAGGTTCTTTGGAAGAACGCGCCGCACATCATCTGGCCGATGCGCTTCGTTCTGCCTTACGCCAAGGGCCTCAGGCCCGCCTGGCTGATCCGGCTTGGGCTGTTCCTTTACGATCACATCGGCGGGCGCAAACTGCTGCCGGCGACGAAGACGCTGGACATGGCGAGGGATCCGGCCGGCAAACCGCTGAAGCCATTGTTCCGCAAGGCTTTCGAATATTCGGATGGTTGGGTCAATGACGCTCGCCTGGTGGTGCTGAACGCTCGTGATGCCGCCGACCGGGGCGCCATCATCCGTACCCGCACGAGGGTCGTCAGCGCGCGCCGCGACGGTCCGACCTGGACCATCAAGGTGCAGAATGTGCTCACCGGTGACACAGACGAGGTTCGCGCGCGGCTTCTCGTCAACGCCGCCGGCCCGTGGGTCGATCACGTTCTGCAGACAGCCGTCGGCCAGAACGAAGTCCACAATGTCCGCCTCGTGCAGGGCAGCCACATCGTCGTCGCCAAGAAGTTCGACGATCCGCGCGCCTATTTCTTCCAGAACAAGGATGGCCGCATCATCTTCGCCATTCCCTACGAGGAAGAATTCACGCTGATCGGGACAACCGACCGCGACTATCCCGGCGACCCGCACGATGTGAAGATCTCCGACGCCGAGATCGACTATCTGTGCGCCGCGGCAAGCGAATATTTCGCGCAGCCCGTCAAGCGCTCCGACATCGTCTGGACTTATTCGGCGGTGCGCCCGCTCTATGACGACGGCGCCTCCAAGGCGCAGGAAGCGACGCGCGACTATGTGCTGAAGGCCGATGGCGGGGAGGGTGTCGCCCCGCTTGTCAACGCCTTCGGCGGCAAGATCACGACTTTCCGCCGGCTGGCGGAATCGATGCTTGAGAAGATCGAGGGCTTTCTCGGCAAGCGCGGCAAGCCTTGGACGCATGACGCGCCGCTGCCGGGCGGTGATTTTCCCGCGACGGGTTTCGATGCCCAGGTCGCCAGGCTGAAGAACAGCTATCCATTCCTCGACCAGCGCCTGGCGCGCCGGTTCACCCGTCTTTACGGCACGCGCGCGCAGAAGCTGCTCGGGCTCGCCAAGTCGAATGCCGATCTCGGCCGCAATTTCGGCGCCGATCTTTTCGAGGTGGAGGTTCGCTATCTCGCCGAGAACGAATGGGCGGTCACCGCCGAGGACGTGCTGTGGCGCCGCACCAAGCGGGGCCTGCATTTCAGCCGGGAGCAGACGGCGGCGCTGGAAGAATTCATGCGAGGACTGAGCAGCCGTCACGTCGCGGCGGCGGAATGACGATCGACCGCTGAAGCGCAAGGCCTGGGAGGAGGCGTGATGCTAGAACTGAGGAACGTGACGAAGACGATCGGTGCGCAGGAGCATATCCGCGACGTGTCGCTGACGCTTCAGCACGGGTCACTGAATGTTCTGCTGGGACCGACGCTTTCCGGCAAGACCAGCCTGATGCGGCTGATGGCGGGTCTCGACGCGCCGACTTCTGGCTCGGTCTGGTTCGACGGCAAGGACGTCACCGGACAGCCGGTGCAAAAGCGCAATGTCGCGATGGTCTACCAGCAGTTCATCAACTACCCGGCGATGACGGTTTACGAGAACATCGCGTCGCCGCTCAGGGTTGCAGGCGTCGACCAGGCAAGGATCGACAAGGAGGTGCGCAATGCCGCCGCCCTTCTCAAGCTCACGCCTTACCTCGATCGCACGCCGCTCAACCTCTCGGGCGGCCAGCAGCAGCGTACGGCGCTTGCGCGCGCCATCGTCAAGAACGCCAGCCTGGTGCTGCTCGACGAGCCTTTGGCCAATCTCGACTACAAGCTGCGCGAGGAATTGCGCGCCGAATTGCCGAAGATCTTCGCCGCCGCGGGCACGATCTTCGTCTATGCGACGACCGAGCCGCACGAGGCGCTGCTGCTCGGCGGCAATACGGCGACACTTTCGGAGGGTCGCGTTACGCAATTCGGTCCGACCGTCGACGTGTTCCGCAAGCCGGTCGACCTGGTGACGGCAAGGACCTTCGCCGACCCGCCGCTCAACACCATCGTGCTCTCCAAGAAGGGCTCGGACTTCCTGCTCGAGGGCGGCGTCAAGCTGCCGGTTCCGCAGGAGCTCAGCGGCATTGCGGACGCCAGCTACACGATCGGCTTCCAGCCGCATCACCTGTCGCTGGAGCGGCCGAACGCCAGCGCCGTGCCGGTGCGTGCCAAGGTCACCATCACCGAGATCACCGGCTCGGAAAGCTTCGTCCATCTCGACTTCGCCGATGCGCGCTGGGTGATGCTTGCCCATGGCATCCTCGATTTCGAGACGGACGACGTGGTCGAGGTGTTCATCGACCCGCGCCACATCATGGTGTTCGACCAGAACGGCCGCGCCGTGACGGCATCGAAGCTGGCGGCCTGAGGAGGATCAGATGGCGCGCATCGACGTCAACCATATCCGCCACTCCTACCTGCCCAATCCACGGAAGGATTCGGATTTTGCGTTGAAGGAAGTGCATCACACCTTCGAGGATGGCGGCGCCTACGCGCTGCTTGGGCCGTCGGGCTGCGGCAAGACCACCTTGCTCAACATCATTTCAGGATTGCTGCATCCCTCGCACGGCCAGCTTTTGTTCAACGGCCGCGACATCACCAATCTGTCGACGCAGGAGCGCAACATCGCGCAGGTGTTCCAGTTCCCGGTCATCTACGACACCATGACCGTCTACGACAACCTTGCCTTCCCACTGCGCAACCGCCGCGTGCCGGAGGCGGACGTCGACCGCAAGGTGCGTGAGACGCTCGACATGATCGATCTCGCCGGGCTGGCGAAGAAGAAGGCGCGCGGGCTCACCGCCGACCAGAAGCAGAAAATCTCGCTCGGCCGCGGCCTGGTGCGCTCGGACGTCAACGCCATCCTGTTCGACGAGCCGCTGACGGTGATCGACCCGCACATGAAGTGGGTGCTGCGTTCGCAGTTGAAGCAGCTGCATCGCCGCTTCGCCTACACCATGGTCTATGTCACGCACGACCAGACTGAAGCCCTGACTTTCGCCGACCGAGTCGTGGTCATGTATGACGGCGAGATCGTGCAGATCGGCACGCCGGCCGAACTTTTCGAGCGGCCGCGCCACACTTTCGTCGGCTATTTCATCGGCTCGCCGGGTATGAACGTGCTGCCGGTCGCGCTGGAAGGCAGGACGGCGAAGTTCGGCGCGTTGCGCATCGAGCTTCCGGGTGTACCGAAAGCGGAAGCCGGGGCCGTCGAGCTTGGCATCCGCCCTGAATATGTGCGGCTCGGCCGCGAAGGCATGGCGGTGCAGGTGTCCAAGGTCGAGGACGTCGGCCGCCATAAGGTCGTGCGCGCCAACCTGGAAGGCAGGGAAATTGCCGCGGTGATCGGCGAGGACGACGAGGTGCCTGCCGAGCCGAAGGTCCGCTTCGATCCGGCCGGCATCAACATCTATGCCGATTCCTGGCGCGTCGAGATGGGGGCGTAGATGGACAAGACCTGGAACAACAAGGCCTGGTTCCTTGTCCTGCCGGTGCTGGTGCTGGTGGCCTTCTCGGCCGTCATCCCGCTGATGACCGTCGTCAATTATTCGGTGCAGGACACGTTCGGCAACAACGTCTTCTTCTGGGCCGGCACCGAGTGGTTCGAGGAGTTGCTGCACTCCAACCGCTTCTGGGAAGCGATGGTGCGCAACCTGATCTTCTCCTTCATCATCCTGGCGATCGAGGTGCCGCTCGGCATCTTCATCGCGCTCAACATGCCCAAGAAAGGCTGGGGCGTGCCGGTCTGCCTGGTGCTGATGGCGCTGCCGTTGCTGGTGCCGTGGAACGTCGTCGGCACGATCTGGCAGGTGTTCGGCCGCAACGACATCGGCCTGCTCGGCTATTACATCAATGCGCTCGGCATCGACTACAACTATGTCCAGGACCCGTTCGACGCCTGGGTCACCGTCATCGTCATGGATGTCTGGCACTGGACCAGCCTGGTCGTTCTGCTCTGCTATGCCGGGCTGGTCTCCATTCCGGATGCCTTCTACCAGGCGGCCAAGATCGACGGCGCCTCGCGCTGGGCGGTGTTCCGCTACATCCAACTGCCGAAGATGCAGCGCGTGCTTCTGATCGCCGTGCTGTTGCGCTTCATGGACTCGTTCATGATCTACACCGAACCCTTCGTGGTCACCGGCGGCGGCCCCGGCAATTCGACGACCTTCCTGTCGATCGACCTCGTCAAGACGGCGCTCGGCCAATTCGACCTCGGTCCGGCGGCAGCCATGTCGCTGGTCTACTTCCTGATCATCCTGTTGTTGTCGTGGGTGTTCTACACCGTGATGACCAACTACGACGCGGAGCGCTGAGATGACAGGCGCCAATGAGACGACGCGCGTGAGCGAAACGGCGGTCACGGAAGTGGGCAGCACATTGTCGCAGGACGAGGTGGCGAAGCTGATGCGCCGCCGTGGCGAGGAATCGCGCTGGTGGTGGATCGTGCCGACGATCTACATCATTGTGCTTCTCCTGCCGATCTACTGGCTCATCAATATGAGCTTCAAGACCAACCAGGAGATCGTGTCCTCGCTGACGCTGTTTCCGCATCAGCCGACGCTGCGCAATTACAGGATTATTTTCACCGACGCGTCCTGGTATTCCGGCTACATCAATTCGATCACCTATGTGGTGATGAACATGGTGATCTCGGTGGTGGTGGCGCTGCCAGCGGCTTACGCCTTCTCGCGCTACCGCTTCCTCGGCGACAAGCACCTGTTCTTCTGGCTGCTGACCAACCGCATGGCGCCGCCGGCAGTGTTCGCGCTGCCGTTCTTCCAGCTCTATTCGGCCTTCGGTCTCATCGATACCCATATCGCCGTGGCGCTCGCGCACTGCCTGTTCAACGTGCCGCTGGCAGTGTGGATCCTCGAGGGCTTCATGTCCGGCGTGCCGAAGGAGATCGACGAGACCGCCTATATCGACGGCTATTCCTTCCCGCGCTTCTTCGTGAAGATCTTCATGCCGCTGATCGCGAGCGGCATCGGCGTCGCCTGTTTCTTCTGCTTCATGTTCTCGTGGGTGGAGCTCCTGATCGCGCGCACGCTGACCACGACAGACGCCAAGCCGATCGCCGCCACAATGACACGCACGGTCTCGGCCGCCGGCATGGATTGGGGGCTGCTTGCCGCCGCCGGCGTGCTGACGCTGATCCCCGGCGCTTTGGTCATCTGGTTCGTGCGAAATTATATCGCCAAGGGCTTTGCCCTGGGGAGGGTCTAAGCCATGAACCTCGACTTCTCCTGGATGGCATGGACGTGGCCGACGGCCGCCTTCTTCGTCATCATTGCGCTGATGCTCTGCGGCATGGGCTTTTGGGAATATGTCTCGCCCGGCGGCAATCCGCGCGTCGGCCTGCTGCGCTTCGAGACGACGCGCGGCGACCGCCTCTTCGTTTCGCTGCTTGGCAGCGCCTTCATCCATCTCGCTTGGCTGGGTCTGGTTGGACCCAACCTGTGGTGGGCTCTCGCTCTCTCGGTGGTCTACGCCATTGGCGTGTTCCGATACGTATAGAGGGGGAAAAAGTCGGAGCGGCCGCGTGCTGGCGGCCGCCCCGGATCGCACTTCACAACCTAAGACTGGAGGAGACACATGCGACGGCAATTTCTAACATCAACGACCGCCCTTGTCCTATTGCTCGGCGCCGGCCACGCCTATGCCGGGATGGACGAGGCAAAGGCCTTTCTGGATAAGGAGATAGGTCCATTGTCGACGCTCTCGCGCGCCGACCAGGAAAAGGAAATGCAGTGGTTCGTCGACGCCGCCAAGCCGTTTGCCGGCATGGAAATCAAGGTGGTGTCGGAGACCCTGACCACGCACCAGTATGAATCCCAGGTGCTTGCGCCGGCCTTCACCGCCATCACCGGCATCAAGGTCACGCATGACGTCATCCAGGAAGGCGACGTCGTCGAGAAGATCCAGACCCAGATGCAGACCGGGCAGAACCTCTATGATGGCTGGGTCAACGACTCGGACCTCATCGGCACGCACTGGCGTTATCAGCAGGCGCGCAACCTGACCGACTGGATGGCTGGCGAGGGCAAGGACGTCACCGATCCGATGCTCGACGTCGACGACTTCATCGGCAAGTCGTTCACCACGGCGCCGGACGGCAAGCTCTATCAGCTTCCCGACCAGCAGTTCGCCAACCTCTACTGGTTCCGCTACGACTGGTTCAACGACGAGAAGAACAAGGCCGACTTCAAAGCCAAGTATGGCTATGACCTCGGCGTGCCGGTCAACTGGTCGGCCTATGAGGACATTGCCCAGTTCTTCACCGGCCGCGAGATCGACGGCAAGAAGGTCTACGGCCACATGGACTACGGCAAGAAGGACCCGTCGCTCGGCTGGCGCTTCACCGATGCGTGGCTCTCGATGGCCGGCAACGGCGACAAGGGCATCCCGAACGGCAAGCCGGTCGACGAATGGGGCATCAAGGTCGACGAGAATTCGCGTCCTGTCGGTTCCTGCTCGGCGCGCGGCGGCGACACGAACGCTCCGGCCTCGGTCTATGCCATCCAGAAGTATCTCGACTGGCTGAAGGCTTACGCGCCGCCGGAAGCGCAGGGCATGACCTTCTCCGAATCTGGCCCGGTTCCCTCGCAGGGCAACATCGCCCAGCAGATTTTCTGGTACACGGCTTTCACCGCCGACATGGCCAAGCCCGGTCTGCCGGTCGTGAACGAGGACGGCACGCCGAAATGGCGCGTCGCGCCGTCGCCGCATGGCGTCTATTGGAAGGACGGCATGAAGCTCGGCTACCAGGACGCTGGTTCGTGGACGCTCTTGAAGTCGACCCCGACCGACCGCGCCAAGGCCGCCTGGCTCTACGCTCAGTTCGTGGTGTCGAAGACGGTCGACGTGAAGAAGAGCCAGGTCGGCCTTACCTTCATCCGCGACTCCACCATCCATGACAAGAGCTTCACCGAGCGGGCGCCGAAGCTCGGCGGCCTGATCGAGTTCTACCGCTCGCCGGCTCGCGTGCAGTGGACCCCGACCGGCACCAACGTGCCGGACTATCCGAAGCTGGCGCAGCTCTGGTGGCAGAACATCGGCGATGCGTCGTCCGGTGCGAAGACCCCGCAGGAAGCGATGGACTCGCTCTGCGCCGACCAGGAGAAGGTGCTCTCCCGCCTCGAGAAATCCGGCGTCCAGGGCGATATCGGACCGAAGATGGCCGAGGAGCACGATCTCGAATACTGGAACAAGGATGCCGTCTCGAAGGGCAACCTTGCGCCGCAGCTCAAGATCGAGAACGAAAAGGACAAGCCGATCACCATCAACTACGACGAGTTGGTGAAGAGCTGGCAGAAGTAAGACTGTCTATGCGGGTGTTCGCGCCCGTGTGAAATAAGGGGAGGCGGCGCATTGCCGTCTCCCCTGTTCGTATCAAGGCGGAGGAAGCTAAATGAGCGGTTTTGTGCTGGCGATCGACCAGGGAACAACCTCGACCCGGGCGATCCTGTTCGACGACAAGATGAAAGTCGCCGGCACCGGCCAGCAGGAATTCACGCAGCATTATCCGGCCTCCGGCTGGGTCGAGCATGATCCGGAAGACATCTGGACAAGCGTCGTCGCGACGGTGAAGGCGGCACTGAAGGCGGCCGGCCGTACCGCGTTGGATGTGGCCGCCATCGGCATCACCAATCAGCGCGAGACGGTCGTGGTCTGGGACAAAGCGACCGGCACGCCGATCCACAATGCCATTGTCTGGCAGGACCGCCGCACGGCGCCGCTTTGCCAGAAGCTGAAGAAGCAGGGGCTGGAGAAGAAATTCACCAAGAAGACCGGGCTGCTGCTCGATCCCTATTTCTCCGGCACCAAGATCGCCTGGATGCTGGACAAGGTGAAAGGCGCGCGCAAGCGCGCCGAGAAAGGCGAACTGCTCGCCGGCACGATCGACAGCTTTCTGATCTGGCGGCTGACCGGCGGCAAGGTGCACGCAACCGACGCGACAAACGCCTCACGCACGCTGATCTACAACATCGAGAAGAATGTCTGGGATGAGGAGCTGCTCTCGATCCTGAACATACCGGCCGCGATCCTGCCCGAGGTGAAGGACTGCGCCGACGACTTCGGCGTCACCGAAAAGAGCCTGTTCGGCGCCGAGATGCGCATCCTCGGCGTTGCCGGCGACCAGCACGCGGCGACCATCGGCCAGGCCTGTTTCGAGCCGGGCATGATGAAGTCAACCTACGGCACCGGCTGCTTCGCGCTGCTCAACACCGGTGCGGACCTTGTGCGCTCGAGGAACCGGCTTCTGACCACGATCGCCTACCGGTTCAACGGCAAGACCACTTATGCGCTGGAAGGTTCGATCTTCATCGCGGGCGCCGCCGTGCAGTGGCTGCGCGACGGCATCAAGGTGATCGGCAAGGCTGAGCAAAGCGGTGCGCTCGCGGCGACCGCCGATCCGGCGCAAGCCGTCTATCTGGTGCCGGCTTTTGTCGGCCTTGGCGCGCCGCATTGGGACGCGGAGGCGCGCGGCGCGATCTTCGGCCTGACGCGCAATTCAGGCCCGGCCGAGTTCGCGCGCGCCGCACTCGAATCGGTCGCATTCCAGACGCGCGACCTGCTCGACGCGATGCGCAAGGACTGGAAAGGCGCGTCGGCCAAGACGGTGCTTCGGGTCGACGGCGGCATGGTGGCGTCAGACTGGACCATGCAGCGGCTGGCCGACATTCTCGACGCGCCGGTCGATCGTCCGACGATCCTGGAGACGACCGCCCTGGGCGCGGCGTGGCTTGCGGGTTCGAAGGCCGGCGTATGGCCGAAGGCAAAGGACTTCGCGAGGAGCTGGGCGCTGGAACGGCGCTTCAAGCCGGAGATGGATGCGGCCACGCGCTCGGCGAAGCTGGCAGGTTGGCGCGATGCGGTGCGCAGGACGCTGAGTACGCAGTAACGATCTCTGGACCGGGGAAAGAATGCAACCGGATTGGTATCCTGCTTGGCGCGATGAGGCATTTGATCAGCTCGCAGCAAAGAACGCACGCCTGGAGCAGGATTTCCGCCTCGGCCACTGGATACGTTACAACTACGACCTGGCGGCTGGAAAGCTGATTTTCTCCGACAAAGCGGGCGCCAAGGTCATCTCGGAAATCCAGATTGCGGGCTCTACCAGCGCCAAGGCGGGCAATTGGCTCTGGGCTTGGGCCAATTCGAACTTACCGGGCGACCTTCTCGGCGACGCGAAACTGGTGCGGGCGTTCGGGGAGAAAAGGGCGTGCACGACCTGGCCCAGGCTTATGTGGATGATACGAGCGGCGATTTGGATGCGCTCGGCTGGGAGCTGACGGCAGCGATGGTTCGGGTTTGCAACGCGCTTGGAGCTTATCGCTCCTCCCGAGGGGAGGGCGGCGCTCTCTATCTGGTCTTCAAGAACATACGATGGGCGAACTGACGCATCCATCGCCGCGAGACATAGCGAGAGAGCCCGCGCCTCTCGAGGTGCGGGCTCGGTCAACCATCAAAATATGTGCTTTCCGCAATTCCGGACGGAAAACCGCCACGCACTTTTCCTGGAATTGCTTTGGTACTGACCGGAGGCCGTCAGTATGGCGACACGCACTGCCGTCGCGGACCGCTGTTAGGTTGGAATGTGTTGTCCGAGGCTCGATACGAACGATACCGGTCATAGCACCACTGCACATGCGCATCGCCGCGATAGACACGATTGTTCTCGCTGTTGACGATGGCGCCGGTGATCAATGCTCCGGTGGCGAAAGCGGCCAGCGGGAACCAATAGTCGCCATGGCGGCGATAGCCGTGGCGATATTCGCGATAGCCGCGATGGCCGTTCCAGTAGACAGCGTCGCCACGACGCGAGAAATCCCGGTTGAAGCCGCGGTGCCTTCTCCAATCCCGGTACTGCACGGTCTGGACATCCGACAGGGCCTGGGGTTGCGGCACATAGTTTGGCTGAGCGTTTACCGGCACCATCTCCGCCGCGATGAATGACGCCGAGAGAGCGGTTGCCAGCAGGCCCGATGCGATCCTGTTCATTACTCTTCTCCTTGAGGGTTTGATGGAACGTCCCTGTTTGGCGAAACGCGTCGGGGTTGCAATGGTTCCCCATTCCGCCATCAGCCCATTGTTATTGTAGGGATTTCTGAAGCAGTCCGGAGCCGGGCGATTGGCCATCGGCATCGAAAGCCGCTCGCAAACAACCTCTCGGCGTCCCTTCGAATCCGTTCAAAAAATCCGCCTTGGAAGCCCATCTTTTTCCGGTTGACCGGCCGCGGCACTCTCCCTATGTTCCGCGCAATTTCGAGGGCGGCGTTTCGAGCCCGCGGGAGCGCGTAGCTCAGCCGGTAGAGCAACTGACTTTTAATCAGTAGGTCATGGGTTCGAATCCCATCGCGCTCACCAAAAACTCAAGAAAATCAAGACTTTGTGAGAGGTGAGGGCGGTTCTCTGTGTCCGCAGAATTTCGTGCCCGCACTGTGTCCGAAAAAATGAAGTGCGCAACCATGTCCTACACTTAGGCTTCAGATGCTTGTCGGCCGGCTTCTGTGAGCCTTACCCCGCCAGTGATCCTGGCAACGAGTCCGCGCCGCTCCAGAAGCGCCAGAGTGCGAGACGGGTTAAGATGGTGCTCCAGCCATTCAGGGGCGCGGCGCTTTCGGTCGTGATGTTCGCCCACATCCCATCTGCGGTGGACGCCTAGCGCTCTCGTCAACGACATAAGCAGTTTGGCGCGCTGATCGCCTTCAAGAGCTAACTGCTTAATACGGGCATCGCTGGCCGCTGCCGCTTCATTGCGGCGCCTCTCGATCTCTTGCAGTTCGGTCGAAAGCGCAAAGGCCTGCTCCATAACTGCCGAGGTGCGCCAGAACGAATCTCTATCGGTTTGCTCTATCGAGCGGATCGCCTTGAGGAATAGGATTTGCTTGCTACCGAGACCGCGTGACATGGTTTTAAGTGTAGGACATGGTGGTCACAAGGGAAGGCCCGCCACCGTGAGGCAGCGGGCCACCTTCTGCAAATTTGCGAAAGGTCAGCGCAATACCATCGTCACGTACCGACGTTCGTAGCTGACCAAGACCTGAAAAGGCACGCCGTGAAGGTGTTCCATCTTGTCGGCGATGATGTGAACCAACACCTCTATCTCCAGCATGGTCTTTTCCGCCTCTGTCTCCGCCTCGACGGCGATCTTGTGGAAGATGTCAGTCGCCATAGGCCAGCACCTCCGCCATGTCGCCAGCGTCTTCCTCTCGGTCGCTTCTGCTGCCGGCCGCCCATTTGATCTGGCAATGATGTGTGTTCGGTGCGCCAAGGCTAGGCTCCGCATTGCCGTCGTCCTCATCGTCGCACCTGTCCAACTCCAGGTCGAGCGTGTCTCCCGGCCCGTAACCGGTGCACCAGCCTAGCGACGGCTCATCGTCGGCGCCGTCCTCGTAATCCTCGCTGCCCGCGTCCATGACATCCAGGGCCGTTATTAGGGCGGTCGCTTTGTCGAAGAGCGCGTTCAGTTCTTTCTCGATGGTCTGGCGCCATGTGCGCGGGTTCATTCCTTTCGGCATGCCGTAGGGCTTCAAAGTTCTGACGTGTGCAGTCATTGGGGTTTCTCTGGATTTGCCGGCTTGTCACGGCCGGTTGCCAGCGGGCAGCACTGGCGCCGGGAGTGTGACAACATGGCCAGAGACCATGCGCGACGGCCTTCCCCTTTCGGGTCTTGTATTGCCGCCACTCTCCCGGCATAGTGTGCCGGTTCGCGCCGACGGCAAATCGGCACGTTCTTTTCGGTGGCAAATAAGATCCCGGCAAGGATCGCCTCGCCACCGCTCTGGTTGCTTAGGCCCGGCAAAGGCCATCAGCGGGAGTTGTCACGCTCCGCCGTCCACCATGCTCTCAATCAGTTAAGAATTCAAGCACGCCCTGCGAGGGGCGGAGCTATTGAGGAAGTCTGGCATGACGTGGGCGGCTGTAGGCTTGGCCTTGTTTTACGGCTTGGTGGCTTGTGGCGTGTGGGAGGTAGTTCGCGACATTCGCGGCTACATGGAACGTCGCTTCGACAGAATCGAGCAACGGCTAGAGGTGATCCGCCAAATACTCGTTGAGCCGAGGCGCCGTCAGCTTGAGGAAGATGACCACTGGCGACCGTAAGCCCGTCACCAAGGCAGGTGTTGTTCAGTTAGCGTATCTGCCAGGGTACGGCCGGTTTCGTCTTTTTCGTCAATGGATCGAAGATCGAATGTCTCATATTCTCGATAGTGTCGGCTCACGAATGCTTCGGATTGCGGGGTAAGCTCGTCAACCCGAGCCTGCCCTTCGAGCACTGCCAATACCATGTCTGCAATCACATCATCCCTGACCCAGCGCGGGAGCCGCTTCGGGGCGGCGCGAGCGGCCGCCGAATGTAGCTCGTTCTGCCCCAATGCTCTGGCTAGGTTCTCGCTAACCCGCTGTGTGCTGGCCGTGCCAATCCGCCGACGGGCGTTTCGCTTCTCGCGCCAGTCCGCGTCAGCCTTCATGCGGTGGTAGTATTTACGCAGACAGGCGTTGCGCGCCTCGCGCCCGGCTGCGGTCTCCATGCGCCTGGCGAAATATCTTTTTTGGGTCTGCTTGTCCCGCTCGGCCTGTTCCGGTGTGCGCTTCGCCAACCACGCCTTTCGCGAAGCGCGGGCGCGCTCAATCAGCTCTGGTGAGCGTTTATCTCTCCACGCTTTGCTGGACGCGCGAGACTTTTCGATTTGCTCAGGCGTGCGCCGGGCTCGCGATGCCCTGTTAGAAGCCCGGGCGCGCTCCCTCGGCGACATTGCCGCCCAATGCTCCGGGGTGAAGCCGTGCATTTCTAAGCCTCCAGTTTTGCCGCATTGGAAGCTTGCTTGGCCGGCGCAGGAAGCGACAGGCTGGATTTTCGGCCATCACCGATAACCCCGCTGTGCAATGGAATTGGTGTGCAGAACGATCGCTAAGGACACGGCGTCCAACCCTTCCGCTGCTCTCTGGCGTCGCTTCGCGCCGGGCCGCCCGCCGGCACGGCATCCGGATAGAAAATTCAGTGGAATGTAACCAAGCGTGATATTCATGCAGTCTTGCTAATGTAACCTCTGCATCGGCCGACTCTCCCAGCCCGGAGTCGGCTAGGGCCCGGCGGTTCAACCAACGCTACCCCAACAGAGCGGAACTGTCGGGCCGCTACGACGGGCGTGCCCTTGCCTGGCCGCTCGTTGAGTTCGCTATCACGCAAATTGAACATCCTCCGAAATGATTACTTTAGCAAACACTGATATGTTGATACGCCTACCTGCGGCCGGGCTGACTCACAACATCCTGGCTAGGCCCGGCAGTCACATGGCCGCACACCCAAACGGCGGCTGTCGGGCCGCCACTAAGGACAAGGCGTCCAGGCCTTCCGCTGCTCCGGCGTCACCGCATGGTTGGTGAACTGTAGGTTCCGGTCGTCACGGCCGGGGGCGCGGTACTCGTGGCAGAAGATCACTGCTACAGACCAAGAGAGAGCGCCGCTTCTTCTGCATCAAGATATGCGCTTCCCGCAAAAGCGATGACCACTCATAGCCCAGAAGTGCGATCAACTCTTGCGCCTCCTCGACCGTGATTCCGGTCTCCTCCATCAGCCGCTGGACCATGTAGCTTCTGGCGTTTTCGGGTTTGCCGGGGGGTGTCAATCACGAGAAACCTCCTTCTGACATAACCCGGCACCAAAACCCTTGTTCCGCGAATTGACTCGTGGCTGCCATATTTCAGGAGTATCATTCTCAAGTCGTCCGCACCTAACAGGGCACGCGGACGCTGGAAGCCAATTTAGGTGCTCCCGCTGTTACGAACCAGGGAGACTCCTATGGCTGCTGCCCAGCGCGATTCGCGTTCAGCCTGGCTGGAAGTGGTCTCTTCACAACGCCCCGACCGTAGGAACCAAGCTCTGTCATGCGCCGCATACGGGAACCGTGTTGTCTGGGCATGGCGTTGTCGAATATGAGGATGGCACTCGTCTTGATCTGCTTCCGGGCACGGTTTTCCATATCACCTCAACCCCGCACGATAGTTGGGTAGAGGGAGATGCACCTTACGTTTCCCTGCATGTTTTGGCGCAATAGCATGCCCACCGGACCCAAAGGCCAGAAGCGACCCGCCGATGTGATCGGCAATGCCGTCCGCGTCATTTCAAACTGAGACACTACACTTGCCGCGTTGCCTTGTCCCTGGGCAAGGTCATGGTTAAACTCGGACCTCCGAGGGAGGCTCCAGGATGGCAATTGACCTTTCGGTATCTACCGCGCCCCCCAAGGCGGCAACGCCGCCCGGCAGATATCTCTTCGGCCCGGTCGCTGATTTTCTCATGCTCGGCGGCAGCGCGTTTCTGATCCTGCCCGTGCTGTTCTTCGTGCCTCGCGAATATGAAGGCCCGTTGGCCGCGACGATGGTTGTCGTGGCCTACCTGGTGAACTACCCGCATTTCGCCCATTCCTACCAGATCTTCTATCGCAATTTCGGTCGCAAGGCGCGCGGCGAGGGATACGACAGGAGTCTGCAGCTTCGCTACATTTTCGCCGGCGTCATCGTTCCGCTGATCATGGCGCTGTTCTTTGCCTATGGCGCGGCGACGTCGAACACGCGGTTGCTCGGCTTCGCGGCCAATGCGATGTTCTTCTTCGTCGGCTGGCACTACGTCAAGCAAGGCTACGGCATGCTGATGGTCGACGCCGTCTTGAAACGCAAATTCTTCGATGACCGGGACAAGAAGGTGCTGCTCGTCAACAGCTACGCGGTGTGGATCCTGGCCTGGCTGCAGACGAACACGGCGGTGACGCAGGGGCAGTATTACGGCCTTCAATATTACACCTTCGCGGCGCCGTCCTGGATCGCCGATATTGCCGTCCTGGCGGCCGTCGGATCGACGGCGGCCACGCTTCTGATGCTGATCAACCGCTGGCGACGGAATGGCGGCGGCCTGCCTTACAACGGCATCGTCGCCTATGTCGCCTCGTTATATCTCTGGATCCTGATTGCCAGGATAAACCCGCTGTGGCTGCTGGTGGTGCCGGCGCTGCACTCGCTGCAATATCTGGCCGTGGTGTGGCGCTACCAGACCAATGTCGAGCGTGACGTCTCGGATGCCGCGAGCGATCCGGAGCCGAAAATCCTATCGATGCTCGGGCCTCGCTACAAGCTGCGGGTGCTGGGGTTCATCATCGGGGGCGGGGCGCTTGGCTATCTCGGCTTCTGGCTGATCCCGTTCGTGTTGACCGCCCTGGTCCCCTACGACAAACAGGTGCTCGGTTCGTCGCTGTTCTTCTTCATCGTGCTGATCTTCATCAACGTGCACCACTACTTCCTCGACAATGTGATGTGGCGCCGCGGCAATCCGGAAGTGTCGAAATATTTGTTTCGATAGGGAAATTCGGGCCGGCAGGCGACGCGAGGTCACGCGATCAGCGATACATTTCCGCCGGCGTGACGCTCGAGCCGCCCGGCAAGGTCGAGTTCCAGGAGAACCATGGCGATTTGCGCGGCGCTCAGTCCGGTGTGGCGGATGATGTCGTCCACCGCGGTGGGTGTGGGCCCAAGCGCCTCCAGCACGTCGGCGCGGTCGTTTTCGCCGGGCGGCGGCATGGCCGACATGTCCGGCGCCTCGGCCAGCGGCGTGGGTCTTGGAGCGCGGGTGCCGGCAAGCGGTGCCAGGGCGCCCAGCACATCTGCGGCTTCGGTGACGAGTGTGACGCCGTCCTTGAGCAGGGCGTTGCAGCCGGCGGCGCGCGGATCGAGCGGCGAGCCGGGCACGGCGAAGACCAGCCGGCCCATTTCATTGGCAAGGCGTGCGCTGATGAGCGAGCCGGAACGTTGCGCGGCTTCGACCACCACCAGGCCGAGCGCCATGCCGGCGACAAGGCGGTTGCGGCGCGGGAAATCCTGGGCGCGCGGCTGCCAGGCGAAGGGCATTTCCGAAACGATGGCGCCGCCGCGATCGGCGATCTCGTCGCACAGGCCGGCATTCTCGGGCGGGTAGGGGACATCGAGCCCGCCGGCCAGAACGCCGATGGTTCCGGTCGAAACGCTGCCTTTGTGCGCGGCCGTATCGATGCCGCGCGCCAGGCCCGAAACGATGGCGTAGCCTTCACGGCCGAGGTCGGCTGCCAGCATGCGCGCCATCTTGATCCCGGCCAGCGAGGCGTTGCGGGCGCCGACCATCGCCACTGCCGGCAGACGGAACACCGCGCCTTCGCCTTTCACCGCAAGCAGCGGCGGCGGATTGTCCAAGGTTTTCAGCAAGGGCGGATAATCGGCCTCGCCGATGCCGACGAAGCGGGCGCCGGCGCGCCGGGCTGCGTCCAGCTCGGCTTCCGCCTCGGCGACGGAAGGGATGCGGACGATACGGTTGGCGCCGCCGGAGATCATCAATTCGGGCAGCATTTCGAGTGCTGCTTCGGCCGAGCCGAAGCGGTTGATCAGCTCGCGAAACGAAGCTGGACCGACATTGGGCGTGCGGATCAGCCGAAGCCAGGCAAGCCGCTGCCGGTCGCTGAGGCGCGGGCCGGCGGCCGGAGCGCTCATCCCTTCGCCCCGATCTTGCCCTCGGTGCCGGCCAGCAGCCGCGAGATGTTGGCATGGTGCTTGATGATGACGATCAGGCTCATCACGGCGAACAGGCCGGCGATCTGCGGCGTGCTGATGAAATAGAGCGCGATTGGTACGATGACCGCCGCCGTCAGTGCGGCCAGCGAGGAGTATCGAAACAGAAAGGCCATAGCGAGCCAGACGACGGCGAAGACGAGCATGCCTTGCCAGGCAAGGCCGAGCAGCACGCCGAGATAGGTGGCGACGCCCTTGCCGCCTTTGAAGCCGAGCCAGACCGGGAAGAGATGGCCGAGGAAGGCGCCGAAGCCGGCCGCCAGTCCGAAGTCCGGCGAAAAATGCCCGGCGACCAGCACCGCCGCTGTACCTTTCAGCGCATCGAGCAGAAGCGTGGCGGCAGCAAGCCCCTTATTGCCCGTCCTCAGCACATTGGTCGCGCCGATGTTGCCGGAGCCAATCTTGCGGACATCGCCGAGACCGGCAGCGCGGGTGATCAGGAGCCCGAACGGGATCGAGCCGAGCAGATAGCCGAAGACGAGCGCGATCGCGTAACCCATCGTTTCCCCCATATTCTCTCGTCCGGGCTCTCGCCTTGCGATTGATGCAATTTGCGTTATACAACCCTAGTTTGCAATAGTTGGCGTTGCTCCGGCATCACTCGGGCATAATGGTAGAGTCGGGAGGGTTCGCCAAGCAACCTGTGCCCGCAGGTTCGCCTGGGCCGAAGGGCGGTCTATGCGGAAAACACCGTGCGGCCCGCGACCAGCGTCTGCAGGACCTTGCCCTGGAGGCGCGCGCCTTCGAAACAGGTGTTCTTCGAGCGCGAGTGCAGACCGCCTTCACTGACGATCCAGGGTTCGTCGACGTCGATCACGGCGAGATCGGCCGGTGCGCCCGGTTGCAGCGTGCCGCCCGGCAGGCCGAACAATCTTGCCGGCGCCGTGGACAGCGTCTCGATCAGCCTGAGCAGCGGCACGTCGCCATTGTGGTAGAGCCGAAGTGCCGCGCCAAGCAGCGTCTCCAGCCCGACAGCGCCGGCGGCCGCGTCGGCGAAGGGCAGGCGCTTGGTGTCGACGTCCTGCGGGTCGTGCGAGGAGACGATGATGTCGATCGTGCCGTCCTTGATCGCTTCGATCATCGCCAGCCGGTCGTCCTCGGCGCGCAGAGGAGGGGTCAGCCGGAAGAAGGTGCGGTATTCGCCGACATCGTTCTCGTTGAGCGACAGATTGTGGATGGCGACGCCCGCCGTGACATTGGCGCCGTCCGTCTTGGCCCGGTTCACCGCGCCGGCCGCCATCGCGGACGAGATCTTGGCGGCGTGGTAGGCGCCGCCGGTCAGCCGGGCCAGCGCCAGGTCGCGCTCGAGCGGGATGAGCTCGGCCTCGCGCGGAATGCCCGACAGGCCGAGCCAGCTTGCGTAGAGGCCTTCGTTCATCACGCCAGACGAGGCGAGGTTCGCATCCTGGGTTTCGTGCGCGATCACACCGCCGAAATCGCGCGCATAGGTCAGCGCCCGGCGCATCACCAGCGCATTGGCGATGGTGTGGCGGCCGTCGGTGTAGGCGACGGCGCCTGCCTCGCGCAGCAGGCCGAATTCGGTCATCTCGCGGCCTTCGAGGCCCTTGGTGATCGCGGCCGCTGGGAAGACGTTGACGCTTGCGGTGTCGCGCGCCGTGCGCAGCACGAATTCGACCAGCGCCACATTGTCGATCACCGGATCGGTATCCGGCATCATGACGATGGATGTGACGCCGCCGGCCGCCGCCGCCACGCTTGCCGACGCGATGGTCTCGCGATGTTCGCCGCCGGGTTCGCCGATGAAGACGCGCGCGTCGACAAGGCCCGGGATGATCGTCTTGCCGGCGCAGTCGACCACGGTGGCGCCTTCCGGCACGCCCTGGTTCAGCGCGGCCTTGCCGGCCGCTGCGATCTTGCGGCCGTCGATGATGACGCTGCCGATCTCGTCCACGCCGCGCGACGGGTCGACGATGTGCGCCTTGCTGAAGACGGTCACGCTCATGCGCCGCGTCCCTCATGGTTGCGGCGCGGGTCGAGCAGCGCTTCCATGACCGCCATGCGCACCGCGACCCCCATCTCCACCTGTTCCTGGATGACGCTTTGCGGCCCGTCGGCGATCTCGGAAGCGATCTCTACGCCGCGGTTCATCGGCCCGGGATGCATGACCAGCGCATCGTCCTTGGCGGCTTTCAGCTTTTCGGCATCGAGGCCGAAATAGCGGAAATATTCGCGGATCGACGGCACGAAGGCGCCTTCCATGCGCTCGCGCTGCAGGCGCAGCATCATCACGACGTCGGCATCCTTCAGCCCCTCGGCCATCGAGCGCGCGACGATCACCCCCATCCTGTCGATGCCGGAGGGCAGCAGCGTCGAGGGCGCCACGACGCGCACCTGCGCGCCCAGCGCGTTCAACAGCATGATGTTGGAGCGGGCGACGCGCGAATGCAGGATGTCGCCGCAGATCGCCACGATCAGCTTCGACAGCGGGCCCTTGGCGCGGCGGATGGTCAGCGCGTCGAGCAGGGCCTGGGTCGGGTGCTCATGCGCGCCGTCGCCGGCATTGACCACCGAGCAGCCGACCTTCTGGGCGAGCAGGGCAGCAGCACCCGCCGACTGGTGGCGGATGATCAGGATGTCCGGCCGCATGGCGTTCAGCGTCATCGCCGTGTCGATCAGCGTCTCGCCCTTCTTCACGGAGGAACTTGCCACCGACATGTTCATGACGTCGGCGCCGAGCCTTTTTCCAGCGAGCTCGAAGGAGGACTGCGTGCGGGTCGATGCCTCGTAGAACAGGTTGATCTGCGTGCGGCCGCGCAGCGTCGAGGTCTTCTTCTCCGGCTGGCGCGAGATCGAAACAGCCCGGTCGGCGCGATCGAGCAACAGCTCGATATCGGCCGGGGAAAGATCGCGGATGCCCAGAAGATGGCGATGGGGGAAGAGCGGCAGGGACGAAGCGTCGGTCATCTCAAGGCGCTGCTATAGGGTGCGGTCCGGCCTCCCGCAAGCGCCAGCTTTGGATTGCGGGCGTTCTCCCCGGTATTTTCGTCGCGCGTGCCGTAACGCTTGGGCTATAAGGCCGAATGGCCTCGGATTCGCAATCGCGGCCTTGGGATGTAAGGAAGACGCGTGACCGACGAGGTGATCAACCAGCCGCCGCCGCTGACGGGCGGCAACGCATGGCGAGGCGATCCGTTGCTCATCCAGCTTGCCGAGCGTTTTTCCGATCCCGTGCGCAAGGATCTCGACGGGCTTGGCCGGTTCGTGATGACGCAGGAGGCGCAGGAGCTTGCCCGCCTCGCCAACACCGACACGCCGAAATTGCGCACGCATGACCGCCAGGGCCGGCGCCTCGACCTCGTCGAATACCATCCGGCCTATCACGCCTTGATGCGCCGCTCGATCGCCGGCGGCCTGCATTCTTCCGTCTGGGAGAACGGCGATGCCGAGATCGGCCGCCGGCATCAGGTGAGGGCGGCGCGCTTCTATCTGACCGCCGAGCTCGAGACCGGGCATCTGTGCCCCATCACCATGACCAGCGCCTCGCTGGCGGCGCTGATGGCGAGCCCAAAACTTTTCCGCGAATGGGCGCCGCGCGTGACGACGCGCAAATACGACCAGACGCAAAAGCCGCCGGTGCAGAAGACCGGGCTGACGCTCGGCATGGGCATGACCGAGAAGCAGGGCGGCACGGACGTGCGCGCCAACACCACCAGGGCGGAGCGCACCGGCAGCGGCTTCTATCGGCTCACCGGCCACAAATGGTTCATGTCGGCGCCGATGTCGGACGCCTTCCTGGTGCTCGGTCAGGCGCCTGAGGGGCTGTCCTGCTTCCTCGTCCCACGCATTCTTGGCGATGGTTCCGGCAACGGCTTCCGCTTCCAGCGGCTGAAGGACAAGCTCGGCAACCGCTCGAACGCCTCGTCGGAGGTGGAGTTCGTCAATGCGATCGGCGAGATGGTCGGCGATCCGGGCGCGGGCGTGAAGACCATCATGGACATGGTGACGTTGACGAGGCTCGACTGCGCGGTCGCTTCCTCGGCGCTGATGCGGGCGGGCCTTGCCGAAGCCGTGCACCACACGCGCCATCGCCAGGTGTTCGGCTCGAACCTGATCGACCAGCCGCTGATGCAGCGGGTTCTGGCCGATATGGCGCTCGACGTCGCCGCGGCCACGGCGCTGTCGTTCCGGCTGGCGCGCTCCTTCGACGAGGCGGCGAGCGATCGCGGCGAGGCGGCCTTTGCCCGCGCCATGACGCCTGTGGTCAAATACTGGGTCTGCAAGATCGCGCCGGCGCTGCTCTACGAGGCGATGGAGTGCCTCGGCGGCAACGGCTATGTCGAGGAAGCGCCGCTTGCCCGCTACTATCGCGAGGCACCGGTCAACGCGATCTGGGAAGGCTCGGGCAATGTCATGGCGCTCGACGTGCTGCGCGTGCTTGGCCGCGCGCCCGGCCTGTTCGAGGAAGTGCTGGCCGGCATCGACCGCGATCTCGGCACCGGCGGACGCGGCACGATCGGCGTGCTGAAGGCGGCGATGCAGGTCGCCGCGACCGACCAGGGTTCGGCGCGCCTGCTCACCGAACAGCTCGCGCTTTCGGCCGCCGCGGCGGAGCTTCGCAGGCTGGGAGCAGGGCGGATCGCCGACGCTTTCGTCGAAACGCGGCTCGGCGGCCAGTGGCGCACCACCTACGGCATGCTCGATTCACGCCACGATGCGCGCATGATCATCGATACGCTCTATCCGCCCGTGACCTGATCCGGCTCTGGCGATCGAGCATGATGCCATCCGCCAATTGCCGGCCTGTGGATAGCTGTTAACCTTAACAAATGGTTTCCATTGCGGCGGACCTTCGCAAAGCCCAATCTCCGCTTGCTGGAGTAGGGAACGGTTAACCATGGCCCGGGCTCCGCGAAGCAGGATGCAAATGCGGCATGTGTTGAGCTCAGTTCTGGCCTTGCATTGGGCGGTGGTTTTCGCCCTGCTTGCCTATGTCTGCATGGACGGCAGCCGGGGCATAGCAGCGGCGCTTGGCGTGCTCGGCCTCTCGATCCAGGGCGGCCGGTTTCCGCAGCTTGAAAATGTCGCCGTGGTCGCGCCGCTTTCGGTCGCGCTCCTGACCGTCGCGGTGTTGTTCTGCTGGGCTTTTGTCGAAACGCTGCTCAACGGCGCGGCAAGGCCGGACGCGGGTGAGAGCGTGGCGCGGGTCGCTTTCATCTTCGCGTCGTCCCTGCTTTCGCTGATTCTCATCGGCGGCGTGGCGCAAGGCATCGACGGCCTGTTCGTGATCGTCGGCATTCAGATGACGGCCCTGCTTGCCTCCTATGTCGCGGTGACGGCCGAACGCCGCTCAGCCTTTGCCGCCGCAATGAATTTGCCCCAGGGCGATGTTCGTGCCGCCTCGCGCATGGCGATGGGGGCTGCGCACAGCTCCTTGCTTTCGCGCATATCAGGCCGTCCGGAAAACAAGCCTGGAGGCAGTCGCTGATGCGCACGCTGTTCACACTCTGGGCTGCTCCGATGGCCATCTTCTGGGGATGGTTCTTCCTGTCGGCCAACGACATGAATTTCGGCTATGTGATGCTGAGCCGACAGGTGCACGATTTCGCCTTCCAGCTTTATGGCCAGATGCTTGGCGTCGACCCGGCCATCATCCCGGGCATGGTGGCGCGGACCTGCGTTTTCGACTTTTTCCTGCTCATGGGGCTGTGGGCCTTCCGCCGCCGGCGCAACATCGCCGAATGGATAAGGCAGCGCCGGCAGGGCGATATCAGCCCCGATCGGCTCGGCCGAGCGACTGAAGCCGGTCCAGGGCTCCCTGCAGAATAAAGGCGGCCGCCGCTGAATCGATCTTGCCGGCGCGCTTCTTGCGCGAGAAATCCATCTCGATCAGCGTGCGTTCGGCCGCGACCGTCGACAGGCGCTCGTCCCACAGCACGAAGGGCAGATCGGAAAGCGGCGCCATGTTGCGGACGAAGGCGCGCGATTTTTGCGCACGGGGCCCTTCCGAGCCGTCCATGTTGACGGGAAGGCCAAGCACGATGGCGCCGACATTGTCCTGCTCGAGTTGAGCGATGAGTTGGGCGGCGTCGAGCGAAAATTTCTTGCGCAGGATGACCGGGCGCGGATGGGCGAAAGACAGCCCGCGATCGGAGACCGCGACGCCGATCGTCTTGTCGCCGAGATCGAGCCCGGCGAGCGTCTTGCCGTTGGCGAGCCGCGCCGGCAGTTCGGCGATTGAAATAATACCCAATGGCTTCCCCTGACATCCGGGCGTCACATCCTTTTGACGTTTAGGAGTAGCGCGCCACTTTAAATTTGCCGCCAGCGTTCTATCCTTCGGCAACAGAAAAATCGAGGAAAGCATTGATGAAACTGACCTGGTACGGACATTCGGCGTTCCGCGTCGAGACCAAGGATGCCACCATTCTCATCGACCCCTATCTGGTCGGCAACCCGTCCTGGACGGGCGGCTGGGAAGGCCCGGCGGAAGGCGTCACACATGTTCTCCTGACCCATGGCCATAACGACCATGTCAGCGGCGCGGTCGAGGTGCTGAAGAAAAGTGGCGCCATGCTGGTCGCCAATTTCGAGATCTGCATGTATCTGGTCGGCCAGGGCGTCGGCGGCGACAAGATCAATCCGGGCAATATCGGGGGCACCGTCGACTGCGGACCGTTCACCACGACCTTCGTCCAGGCGCTGCATTCGTCTTCTTTCGGCGGCCAAGGCGGCACGAACACCTATCTCGGCAATCCGGGTGGGCTCGTCCTGCATTTTCCCGAAGACAAGACGCTCTACCACATGGGCGACACCGACATCTTCTCCGACATGGGGCTGATCAACGAGCTTCACGAGCCCAAGATCGGCATCGTGCCGATCGGCGACCGCTTCACCATGGGCGGCGCGGTGGCGGCCCTTGCCTGCCGCCGCTTTTTCGATTTCGACACCGTCATTCCCTGTCATTTCAGGACTTTCCCGATGCTCGACCAGACCGCCGACAAGTTCGTCGCCGGCTTGGAAGGCTCGGGCGTCAAGGTGGCGCTGCCCGAGGTGGGCAAGGCGATCACGATCTAGGTTGCCTCATCGACCGGCGGGGGCCAACGCGCGCGATCGATCCGGCATCATCCATGTTGCGCGCTGAGCGCCGCGCCGCTATAGCCCGCACTGGTTTTCCCGAGGCGAAAAGAACATGTCCGTTGATCTTCAGACCGTGAAGCGCGTCGCGCGCCTTGCCCGTATCGCGGTGAGCGAGGAGGATGCCGAGCGCATGACCGGGGAATTGAACGCCATCCTCGGTTTCGTCGAGCAATTGAACGAGGTCGATGTCTCGGGCGTCGAGCCGATGACCTCGGTCACGCCGATGGAGATGAAGAAGCGCCAGGATGTCGTCACCGACGGCAACAAGCCCGCCGACATCGTCGCCAACGCGCCGGCCACCGAAGAGAACTTCTTCCTCGTTCCGAAGGTGGTGGAGTAGGCCGTGGCTGTCGAGATCGCCGTCGAGACGCCTCTGCAGGACGACGTGCGCGCGCTGGTCGCTGAGCTCAACGAGGCGCTGCTCGAACTGACGCCGCCCGAGCATTGCTACCACCTCACCGTCGAGCAGATGGCGGGCTCGGATACGACGGTGTTCATCGCGCGCGACAATGGACTTGCCGTCGGTTGCGGCGCGCTGAAGCGCCACTGCGAGGCCATCGGCGAGGTCAAGCGCATGTACACGCGGCCGTCGCATCGCGGCCAAAAGATCGGTGCCGAGATCGTCGGGCGGGTCGAGGCGTTGGCTCGCCAGGAAGGGTTGACGCGGCTGGTGCTCGAAACCGGCGATCGGCATCCCGCCGCCTGGACCGTTTATGAGCGCGCCGGATTCACGCGTTGCGGACCGGTGCTGGATTATCCCGACTCCGAATGGTCGGTGTTTTACGAAAAGAGCCTTGCCTGATGAGCGATCTCACACATCTCACCATTTCCGAGGCCCGCGCCAAGCTGCGCGGCAAGGAGATCACCGCGGCCGAAATAACCGAGGCCTATCTCGCGGCGATCGAGCGCGCCAATCCGGTGCTGAACGCCTATGTGACCGTGACCGCCGACAAGGCGCGCGACATGGCAAAGAACTCGGATGCCGAGCTCGCCAAGGGCGAGGGCGGCGCGCTGGAGGGTATCCCGCTCGGCATCAAGGACCTTTTCGCCACCGAAGGCATCCACACCCAGGCCTGCAGCCACGTGCTGGACGGCTTCAAGCCGCGCTATGAATCGACCGTGACCGCCAATCTGTGGGCCGACGGCGCCGTCATGCTCGGCAAGCTCAACATGGACGAGTTCGCCATGGGCTCATCCAACGAGACCTCCTATTACGGCCCGGTGATCAATCCGTGGCGCCGCTCGCGGTTCGATACGGTGGTGATGCCGACGACG
Organism: Mesorhizobium atlanticum; assembly: GCF_003289965.1. Taxonomy (GTDB): domain Bacteria; phylum Pseudomonadota; class Alphaproteobacteria; order Rhizobiales; family Rhizobiaceae; genus Mesorhizobium; species Mesorhizobium atlanticum. The sequence continues at coordinate 229,218 of NZ_QMBQ01000006.1, read as the reverse complement.
CATCAGGGCGATGGCGGCTTCGTCTCCGCCGGCGGCACCAAGACCCAGCGCACGCTCGACAACGCCCAGCTGGTGCCGGGCGGCTCGTCCGGCGGCTCGGCGTCGTCCGTGGCCGCATTCCTGTGCGCCGGCGCCACCGCAACCGATACCGGCGGCTCGATCCGCCAGCCCGCCGCCTTCACAGGCACGGTCGGCATCAAGCCGACCTACGGGCGCTGCTCGCGCTGGGGCATCGTTGCCTTCGCCTCGTCGCTCGACCAGGCCGGGCCGATCGCGCGCGACGTGCGCGACGCCGCGATCCTGTTGAAGTCGATGGCTTCGGTCGATCCGAAGGACACGACCTCGGTCGACCGCCCGGTGCCGGATTATGAGGCGGCGATCGGCAAGCCGATCAAGGGCATGAAGGTCGGCATTCCGAAGGAATACCGCGTCGACGGCATGCCGGAAGACATCGAGGCGCTCTGGCAGAAAGGCATTGCCTGGCTGAAGGATGCCGGCGCCGAGATCGTCGATATCTCCCTGCCGCACACCAAATATGCGTTGCCGGCTTACTACATCGTGGCGCCGGCCGAGGCTTCCTCGAACCTCGCTCGTTACGACGGCGTGCGCTATGGCCTGCGCGTGCCCGGCAAGGACATCATCGACATGTATGAGAAGACGCGCGGCGCCGGCTTCGGCCGCGAGGTCAAGCGCCGCATCATGATCGGCACCTATGTGCTGTCGGCCGGCTACTACGATGCCTACTATCTGCAGGCGCAGAAAGTGCGCACGCTGATCAAACGCGACTTCGAGAATGTCTTTGCCGCGGGCGTCGACGTCATCCTGACGCCGGCAACCCCGTCGGCCGCCTTCGGCATCGCCGACGAGGACATGGCCTCCGATCCGGTCAAGATGTATCTCAACGACATCTTCACGGTGACGGTGAACATGGCGGGTCTTCCCGGCATTTCCGTACCGGCGGGCCTCGACGGCAAGGGCCTCCCGCTTGGCCTGCAGCTGATCGGCCGCCCGTTCGACGAGGAAACGCTGTTCCAGACGGCCAACGTCATCGAGCAGGCGGCGGGCAAATTTCAGCCGGAAAAGTGGTGGTAGCGTCGTCCCCTCCAACAAGAGGGTGAGGGATGTTCTACTTACTGTCGAAAGTCTTCTGGTTCTTCGGCCAACCGATCAACCTGGCGATCTTCCTGCTGGTCGCCGGCCTGTTGGCAGCGCTGTTCAGGCGCCGTCGGCTGGCAGCGACAGGCAGTGTGCTCGGCATCGCGATCCTGGTTCTTTCGGCCTGGACGTCGGTCGGCGCGATGATGCTCAATCCGCTTGAAGAACGCTTCCCCAAGCCGCCATTGCCCGAGAAGGTCGACGGCATCGTCGTGCTCGGCGGCGGCTTCGAGGGCGCCATCAATCTGGCGCGCGGCGGTTATGAGCTGAACAGCAGCGGCGACCGCATGGTGGAGACCGCGATCCTCGCCAGGCGTTTTCCGCAGGCAAAAATAGTCGTGTCCGGCGGCAATGGCTCGCTTTTCCTCGACGGCGAGGGCGACGCCGACACGGCGCCGAGGCTGCTCGGGGCGCTCGGCGTCTCCGCCGATCGCCTGATCCTCGAGGACAAATCCCGCAACACTTACGAGAACGCCGTCTTCTCGCGAAAGCTGGTCGAGCCGAAGCCTGGCGAGACCTGGCTGCTGGTCACCTCGGCCTTCCACATGCCGCGCGCCAAGGCGCTGTTCGACAAGGCGGGTTTTGCGACCATTCCATGGCCGGTCGATTATCGCACCTCGGGCAAGGAAGGCGTCGGCTTCTATCGCGACAATCCGATGGACTCCATACAGGCGACCACCATCGCGGTGCGCGAATGGATCGGGCTTTTCGCTTACAGGCTGTCCGGCAAGATCGATCAGTTCTTTCCCGGACCGGGCGGCTGACCGAGCACCGCTTGTCGCGCCGCTGAAAAGAACTGGCGGCGCACCAGCACAGCCAGAAGCAGCAGCGTCGACATCACGAAGACGATCGGGTCGACGAACCAGCCGAGATAGCCGATCGAGAAGAAGACGGCGCGCAGGCCGGCGTTGAAGTGCTTGCCGGCGAGCACGTTCATGCGCGTCGCCCGCCACACCGCGGTTTCGCTGACCGGATTGCGCGAAGCCGGGCCATGCGGCGTCGGCACCGCGCCGATCAGGATCGAGCAATAGTTGAACAGCCGGTAGGCCCAGCCGAATTTGAAGAACGCGAAAGCCAGGATCAGCACAAGGCCGAACACCTTGGTCTGGAAGGCTTCGCGCGAGGAAGCAGCGCCGAAGGGCAGGTCGGCCAGGACTTGCAGCACGCGATCGGAAGCGCCGAGCAGGGCAAAGCAGCCGCCGAGCGCGATCAGGGAAGACGACGCAAAGAAGGCGGTGCCTTGCTGCAGGCCGCCCATGATGGCGGTATCGACGATGCGGATTTCGCGCTCGGCCATATTGCGCATCCAGGCTTCGCGCTGGGCGTTCATCGCGGTCGTCAGCGAGACGCGGCTGATCAGCTTGCCGTCGGAGGCGAGCGTGTGCAGCACCCAGACGACCATGAAGAAGGTCAAAGCCGCCAGATCTGCGATTGAAAGATGAAGTGAGTCGCCCATGCATTCTTGTAACACAGGCCGGGTCGGCGCTTCGACGGCGCCCAAGCTGTCGGCACTGCGATGTCGCTGGCGGAGCAAACAAGGTCGGCAGCCGCCGCGCCGCGACATGCAAAACAGCGGAAACATCCAGGGAATTCCTATATGTAAGTTTCTGACCGGCCCTCAGGAGACAACGGCCCGTGTTCCTTTCGGTTTTCGACCTGTTCAAGATCGGCATCGGCCCTTCGAGCTCGCACACGATGGGGCCGATGACGGCCGCGCGCCGTTTCCTCGACGAGATCCTGGCCGGTGACTGGCCGCGGCCGGCGGGCGTGAAAGTCGATCGTATCGGCGCCAGCCTGCATGGATCGCTTGCCTATACCGGCATCGGCCACGGCTCGGACCGCGCCGTCATCCTCGGCCTGGCCGGCCAGACGCCGCAGACGGTCGATCCGGACGAGGCCGACGGTATTGTCGAGCGCATCGGCGCGGAGAAGCGGATTTCGCCGCCGGGGCACCCAGCATACCGTTTCGATCCCGCCAAGGACCTCGTGCTCGACCGCAAGACGCCGCTGACCGGCCATGCCAACGGCATGGCTTTCTATGCCTATGATGCCTCCGACCGACTGCTGCTCAAGCGCATCTATTATTCGATCGGCGGCGGGTTCGTCGTTTCCGAGGAAGAGCTGCAGCGCATGAAGTCCAAGGGCTCGGTGACGACCGAAGGCAAGAAGGTGCCGTACCCGTTCAAGAATGCCGTCGAGATGCTGGCGATGGCGGCAAAGAGCAGGCTCTCTATCGCCGAGATGAAGCGCGCCAATGAGGAAAAACACATGTCGCGCGAGGAGCTCGATGCCGGGCTGGACGCGATCTGGAGCGCGATGAAAGGCTGCATCGACCGCGGCCTGTCGCAGGACGGCATCATGCCGGGCGGGCTGAAGGTGCGCCGCCGCGCGCGGCAGTTGCACGACAAGCTGCAGGAACAGTGGCAGCAGAACCGGCCCAATCCCTTGCTCGCCAATGACTGGCTGTCGATCTACGCCATGGCGGTCAATGAGGAGAACGCCGCCGGCGGCCGCGTCGTCACCGCGCCGACCAACGGCGCGGCCGGCACGCTGCCGGCCGTGCTGCGTTACTGGCTGCATTTCCATCCCGAAGCGGACCAGCCGAGCATCCGCGACTTCCTGCTGACAGCCGCCGCTGTTGGCGGCATCATCAAATCCAACGCCTCGATCTCGGGCGCCGAGGTCGGTTGCCAGGGCGAGGTGGGTTCGGCCTCGGCCATGGCAGCGGCGGGTCTTTGCGCCGTCATGGGCGGCACGCCCGAGCAGGTGGAGAACGCCGCTGAGATCGCGCTCGAGCATCATCTCGGCATGACCTGCGATCCGGTCGGCGGCCTGGTGCAGGTGCCCTGCATCGAGCGCAATGCGCTCGGCGCGGTGAAGGCAGTGACCGCCGCCTCCTTGGCCATCAAAGGCGACGGCACGCATTTCGTGCCGCTGGACGCAGCGATCGAGACCATGCGCCAGACCGGCCTCGACATGAACGAGAAGTACAAGGAAACCAGCCTCGGCGGGCTGGCCGTGAATGTCGTGGAGTGCTGAGGTCTTACCGAGACTCCAGGCTGGCCCTGTGGAGAAGTCGCTCGAGGCGTTGACGCGTCAACCCTTGCGGCTAAATCTGGGGGCATGTCTCTCAATCTCATCAAACTGTGCGTCGGCTGCGACAGCGTCGAGGATCTCGAAGAGTGGATCGCCTTCCGCCTCGATGAGCGGCGCCGTGCGGGCGAGCCGGCCGAGCATTGGCACACCACCCGTATGGTACCGACGCGCGGCAGCGAGATTACCGATGGCGGCTCGCTCTATTGGGTGATCAAGGGCAGCGTGCAGTGCCGGCAACTGATCACCGAGATCAGGCCCTTCACCGACGCTGAAGGTATTGGCCGCTGCCATCTGGTGCTCGATGCCGAGGTCGTGCGCACCGACTGGCAGCCGCGGCGCGCTTTCCAGGGCTGGCGTTACCTCAAGCCCGCCGATGCGCCGGCCGATCTCGGCAAGGGCAGGGCGGCACTCGCCGAAATGCCGCCGAAGCTGAGGCTGGAACTCGCCGAACTCGGCCTGCTCTAAAGCAGCTTGTGTATCGCCGTCCCGGCGCTGGCCCTTCGGCTCGGCCAGCGTGGGGCTTGCAAGCGCCGGACCTAGGTCCCATCCTATTTCCATGCTCAGTCATTCGTATGGCGGCGCAAACCGATGGGTGTGATCCTCGCATTGGCGGCAATCCTTGTGGTGCTTTTCGGCGCCGCGTTGCTCTTTGTGCGCGCGGATCCGGCAAGGATGGCGGATAGTCTCAGGTCGCTTGGACCGGCCTTGCTGGGCCTCGTCGGCGCGCCCATGCTGATCTTCGGCCGCAGCCTCATTGGCGGACTGCTTTTGCTCGCGGCGCTCGCCTGGGTTGGCTGGATTCGCACGAGGCGGCCTCCGGCGCGGGCCGCCGCTTCCAAGCATTCGACGGTGCGCACCGCCGCACTCGAAATGGACCTCGACCACGACAGCGGCAGGCTCGAGGGGCTTGTTCTGGCCGGGCGCTATGAAGGCAAGATGCTTGGCGCGATGGGGCTGACGGATCTGCGCCAGCTTTATGGCGAGCTCAGCCCCGACCCGGAGAGCCGCCAGCTCTTAGAGACGTATCTTGACGGCCGTTTTCCCGTCTGGCGCAAGGACGCGCAGCCGCACGGTGGCGAAGGGCTGAGTGTTGCGCCAGGTGCGGGCGCCATGACTAAGGAGGAGGCCTACAAGATCCTTGGTCTTGAAGCGGGGGCTGCCGCGGCGGATATCCGCAAGGCGCACCGCCGCCTGATGCAGCGCCTGAATGCCGATGTCGGTGGCACGTCTGTCCTGGCGGCGCGAATCAATGAAGCCAAGGACGTCCTGCTCTCCAATCACGATTAGTCTCCTTCGACGCCGGTACCTTCCGGGAGATTTCAACAGCCGCCTATTGCTCGACGGCGTAGCACGAGATTTTCTTGCGTTTCAGCGCATCGCAGGCCTTCCAGGCAGCGTCCTTCGACCCGAAGCCGCCGAAGCGAGCGCGGTAGTAGGTGGTGCCGTCCTTGTCGAAGGCGACGGTGAAGCCGGACGCATCGGCCAGGACCTTCGGCGCCTGCTTGGCGGTCTGGTCGAGCAGGCTCTGAGCTCCGGATTTGGTGGGCGAGGAGGCGACCTGAACCACCCAGCCGGACGGCACCGACGACGTCTTCACCGGATCGATCGCCGGCGCGGCCGGTGCCGGTTCGGCATAGGCCGCGACCGCCTGCGACGTGGTCTCCTGCGGCTGAGGAGCCGGCGCCATGCCGGCCACGGCAACCGTCTTCACCTTCTTGACCTGGATCACGGGCTTCGTCTTTTCGGCGACCTGTTGGGTGTCGTCCTGGCTGTCATCAGCCGAGGCAACGACAGTGTCGTCCGTCGCCGGCTTTTCGTCCGGTGTCGGTGCGTCATGCTTGGGCAAGAAGACCTTGGCCAGCGTCTTGATCGGGTTGTCGTTGCCCTTGGCGATGAGATCGCCGCCGCCGCGCGTCGAGGCGCGCGGCAGATAGGTGTTGATCAGCGCTGCCATCTGGTTGTCGCGGCTGCGGCCGGAAGCGCCGCCCATCACCACAGCGACGAGCCGTCGATCGCCATCGGCGACGGAGGACACCAGATTGTAGCCCGAGGCGCGGGTGTAGCCGGTCTTGATGCCGTCGACACCCTTGATGCGGCCGAGCAGGCGGTTGTGGCCGTTGATGCGCTGGCGGCCGTACAGGAACGAACGCTGCGAGAAATAGCCGTAATATTGCGGGAAGTGCTCGCGCAGAGCGATGCCAAGCATGGCCATGTCGTGCGCGGTGGTGAACTGGCCGGGGTCGGGCAGGCCGTTGGCGTTGCGGAAGACGGTGCCGTTCATCCCGAGCTGGCGCGCCTTGGCCGTCATCATGCGGGCGAAATTGTCTTCGCTGCCGCCGAGCATTTCGCCAAGCGCGGTGGCCGAGTCGTTCGCCGATTTCGTCACGATCGAGAGAATCGCGATCTCGACCGGAACCGAGCCGCCGGGGCGCACGCCAAGCTTGGTCGGCGCCTCGGCGGAGGCATGCGCGGAAAACGGAACCGGCGTGTTCTTGCTGATCCTGCCCTTCGCCAGCGCCTCGAAGGTGAGGTAGAGGGTCATCATCTTGGTGAGTGAAGCCGGATAGCGCCTGCCATTGGCGTCGGCCGAATAGAGCACCTTGCCGGTCTTGGCGTCGACGACGATGGCCGCGGACTTGGCGGCAAGGGCCGACGCGACTTCGGCGGCGACAATCGTCACCGCGAGCGCGGCAACCATGATTGCCTTGAAGGAGAATGAAGATCTGGAGACGAAGCCCGACAACGCCTGACGCACCGTTACTTACCCTGAATTTTCGTTGCCCCGGAGGCGGCAAAGGGAGTGCCTGCCTCACTTCCGGCCAAGCTATCGCGCGCAGCGTTACCAATCCGTTTATGGTAACCGCCGCGTTCACCATTTTTCGGCAAATCGAGCTTCTCTTTAATCGAATTTTACCGGCCGGCGGCGCTGAAGCCCCTGCTTACCCAAGGGATTCTTGACTTTTGTGCAGCGCACAATATATTGAGGTGCATTGCACAAGGGCGCCCGGGGCCAAAAGGGCGTTTCAACCAAGGGAAGAATGAAATGACCCAGACCTATGAGGACTTCTCGAAATACGGCAAGGAGTTTGCCGACACCGGGCTGAAGAGCTTTGCCTCGCTGACCAAGGGTGCGCAGGCGATCGCCACCGAAGCCGGCGAATACACCAAGAAGAGCTTCGAGGCCGGCAGCGCCGCCGTCGAGAAGCTGTTCGCGGCCAAGTCGATCGAGAAGGCCATCGAGATCCAGACCGATTACGCCAAGCAGAGCTATGAGAGCTTCGTGGCCGAGGCCAGCAAGATCGGCAATCTCTATGCCGAACTCGCCAAGGAAGCCTACAAGCCTTTCGAATCGGTGGTCGCTAAGGCGAAGTAATTTCGTCCCACCACAACCGATACGGCCAACCGGCCTGCGGAAAGGGCCCGGTCGCGGAAACGCGGCCGGGTTTTTTCATGCGCGACCGCAACCCGATGCACATTGCCGCATTCACGATTGAGAAATTCGCTGAGGTTTGCCCACCTAGCCATATTGTCAGCTAAACAGAAGGGCTTAAAATCGTCCATCGAGAACCTACATGTTGAACTCGCATGAGGATTCGAAAAGGCTGGACTACGTGACGATCGGTTTGACTGCCACGGCGGGCGTGGTGCGAATGCAAAGTGACGGGGACCGCAACGATCCCGGTCGCGGTACCGCTGTCATCACGCGCACCAAGACCAAAACCAAAAAGCCCAGTCTCTACCGGGTCCTTATTCTGAACGACGACTACACGCCCATGGAGTTCGTCGTTCACGTCCTGGAGCGTTTTTTCCAAAAGGACCGCGAGGCCGCCACGCGCATCATGCTTCATGTTCACAATCATGGAGTGGGCGAGTGCGGTGTCTACACATTCGAGGTGGCCGAGACCAAAGTGTCCCAGGTCATGGATTTCGCCCGACAGAATCAGCATCCGCTGCAATGCGTGATGGAGAAGAAGTGAGGTAACATGCCGGCTTTCTCCCAAGGCCTGGAAAAGGCGCTACATCAGGCGCTGACATTCGCCAACGAGCGGCATCATGAGTATGCGACGCTCGAACATCTGCTGCTCGCCCTCATCGACGACACCGAGGCGGCTGCGGTCATGCGCGCCTGCAACGTCGATCTCGACGAGCTCAAGCACACCGTTCTCACCTATATCGACACCGAGCTGGACAACCTCGTCACCGGTTACGACGAGGACTCCAAGCCGACCGCCGGCTTCCAGCGCGTCATCCAGCGCGCCGTGATCCATGTGCAGTCGTCCGGCCGCGAGGAAGTGTCCGGCGCCAACGTGCTCGTCGCCATCTTCGCCGAGCGTGAGAGCCACGCCGCCTACTTCCTGCAGGAACAGCAGATGACCCGCTACGACGCGGTCAACTACATCTCGCATGGCATCGCCAAGCGCCCGGGCGCTTCGGAATCGCGCACCCCGCGCGGCGCCGAGGACGAGCAGGGCGGCCAGAACGGCGCCGAGCCGCAGGAGGAAAACGGCAAGAAGAAGCAGCAGGACGCGTTGACGGCCTACTGCGTCAACCTCAACAACAAGGCGCGCGCCGGCAAGATCGACCCGCTGATCGGCCGCGACAGCGAGATCAACCGCACCATCCAGGTGCTGTGCCGCCGCTCCAAGAACAACCCGCTCTATGTCGGCGACCCCGGCGTCGGCAAGACGGCGATCGCCGAGGGCCTCGCCAAGCGCATCGTCGAAGGCGATGTGCCGGAAGTCCTGCAGGACGCGACCATCTTCGCGCTCGACATGGGCACGCTGTTGGCCGGCACCCGCTATCGCGGCGACTTCGAGGAGCGGCTGAAGCAAGTGGTGAAGGAGCTCGAGGACTATCCGGGCGCGGTGCTGTTCATCGACGAGATCCATACCGTGATCGGTGCGGGCGCCACCTCGGGCGGCGCCATGGATGCGTCGAACCTCCTGAAACCGGCGCTGTCGTCCGGTGCGATCCGCTGCATCGGCTCGACCACCTATAAGGAATTCCGGCAGTTCTTCGAAAAGGACCGCGCGCTCGTGCGGCGCTTCCAGAAGATCGACGTCAACGAGCCGACCATCGAGGACGCCATCGAGATCATGAAGGGCCTGAAGCCCTATTTCGAGGAGTTCCACAAGGTCCGCTACACCAGCGAGGCGATCAAGGCCTCGGTCGAGCTGTCGGCGCGCTACATCAACGACCGCAAGCTGCCGGACAAGGCGATCGACGTGATCGACGAGACCGGCGCCTCGCAGATGCTGGTGCCGGAGGCCAAGCGCAAGAAGACGATCGGCATCAAGGAGATCGAGGCGACGATCGCCACCATGGCGCGCATCCCGCCAAAGACGGTCTCGGCCGACGACGAGAAGGTGCTGCAGGGGCTTGATGTCGAGCTGAAGCGCGTCGTCTACGGCCAGGATACCGCGATCACAGCGCTGACCTCGGCGATCAAGCTGGCGCGTGCCGGCCTGCGCGAACCGGAGAAGCCGATCGGCTCCTACCTGTTCTCGGGCCCGACCGGCGTCGGCAAGACGGAAGTGGCCAAGCAGCTTGCTGCCTCGCTCGGCGTCGAGCTGATCCGCTTCGACATGTCGGAATACATGGAACGCCACACCGTCTCGCGGCTGATCGGCGCGCCTCCCGGCTATGTCGGCTTCGACCAGGGCGGCCTGCTCACGGACGGTGTCGACCAGCATCCGCATTGCGTGCTGCTGCTCGATGAGGTCGAGAAGGCGCATCCGGACCTGTTCAACATCCTGTTGCAGGTGATGGACCACGGCAAGCTGACCGACCACAACGGCAAGCAGATCGACTTCCGCAATGTGATCCTGATCATGACCACCAATGCGGGCGCGTCGGATGCGCAGCGTGCGGCGATCGGTTTCGGCTCGACCAAGCGCGAAGGCGACGACGTCGAGGCGATCAACCGGCTGTTCACGCCGGAGTTCCGCAATCGTCTCGATGCGATCATCCCGTTCGGCTCGCTGCCGGTGCCGGTGATCCATCAGGTGGTGCAGAAGTTCGTCATGCAGCTCGAGGCCCAGCTCTCCGAGCGTGGCGTCACCTTCGACCTGTCGCCGGACGCGATCGCGTGGCTGGCCGACAAGGGCTATGACGAGCGCATGGGCGCGCGGCCGCTCGGCCGCGTCATCCAGGAGCACATCAAGAAGCCGCTGGCGGACGAAGTGCTGTTCGGCAAGCTGAAGAAGGGCGGCACGGTGCGCGTCACCGTCGAGAAGAAGGAAACCGGCGAGTCCGGCCTGAAGCTCGAATCGCTCGCCGACGAGTCGCCCGTGCAGCCGAAGAAGGAAGAGCCGGAGGACGCGCCGAAGCCGAAGAAAGCGGTGGCCAAGAAGCCTGCGCCCAAGAAGGCGGTGGCGCAGAAGCCGGAGCCGAAGGGCAAGGACGGCAACAAGCGCAGCCTTGTGCCGCAACTGCCGCGCAAGGGCTGATAGGCCTTATCCCGAATTGCAGAAAAGCCCCGGCGACGGGGCTTTTTTTTTTGCAAGGAAAACGTGGAAATGCCGCACGGATCTTGCCGGCGTTTTCGGGCAGGTTTTGTGACTGCCCGCATGGCCGGTGTCCTCAAAACGCGCCAACAGATTTTCCTGGATCAATGGAAAGACGATGCGCCGCTTACGGTGCGGTCGCATCCGATGGCCGCGCATGCTATGGCCGGCACATGTCGACTTGGACCTCGGACGCCACAGCGCCTCGTTCCACCTGGTTCCTGCGTGGTGTCCGCGCGGCCTTTTCCCTGCCTGGCCTGATCCTCGTCAGCTCGTTCATTGGCTTTGCCGCCTTGGCGAAAGACGCCGGGGTCACGGCGGTACAGGCCGCTTTCATGACCGGCACGGTGTGGGCGCTGCCATCCATGGTCGTGCTGGTGGGCGCGATTGCGTCGGGAGCGGCGCTGCCGGCGGCGATGTTCGCCGTCACATTGTCCGCCATACGTCTGATGCCGATGGTGATGGCGCTAGCACCCGAGATGCGCACCGGGAAAACCCCGCAATGGGTGCTCTATCTCCTGGCGCATTTCGTGGCCGTGACCTCCTGGGTGCTGGCCATGGAGCGCCTCAAGCGCGTCCCGCCTCACATGCGTACGACCTACTATGCCGGCATCGGCGGTACGCTGGTGACGACGAATATCACCGTCGTGACCGTCGTCTATGCAGTGGCGGATGCGCTGCCGTCCGCCATTTCGGCGGCGTTGCTGATGTTGACGCCGATGTATTTCCTGACCTCGTTGTGGGGGTCCGCACGCGAACGGGCAGGGCATGTGGCAATGGTCCTGGGTCTCGTCCTCGGACCGGTCTTCCACATGGTGTTGCCGCAGATCGATTTGCTGGTTGCCGGACTGATCGGCGGCACGGTCGCCTATGGCTTGCGATTGTGGCGGCTCAAGGTGCGCGCGGCGTGAGTTACTTTTCCAGCGGCGCCTGGTGGTGGCCATATATGTTCATTCTCGTCGCCGGTTTCGCCGCCACGGATATCTGGCGCTTCCTCGGTGTCTATCTCGGCGGCAAGCTTTCCGAAGATTCAGACCTGTTGGTACTGGTTCGCACCATGGCGACGGCGCTCGTTGCCGCCGTCATCGGCAACCTGATTGTCTTTCCAGGCGGCGCGCTTGCGCACACTTCGTTTGGCTTGAGGATAGCGGCGGCGGCCCTGGGTTTCGTCGCCTATCTGGCGTCGGGAAAGCGCATGGCCGTCGGCATCGCCACAGCCGAGTTTCTGCTGCTGGCGGGACTTTATCTGAACTTTTGATTTCGCCCCATCTCAGCCCGCCAGCGCCGCCCGGATCTTGCCGGCATTCTCGGCCAGCACCTCCGGCTTCTCCATCTGCCCGGAATGCGGCTTGAGCGGCACGCCCTCGAAACGCGGCACGACGTGGACATGGAGATGGTAGACGGTCTGCCCGGAAGCCGGCTCGTTGAACTGCATGATGGTGACGCCGTCGGCGTTGAAGGCCTTTTTTACCGCCACCGCCACCTTCTGCACGACCGTGAACAGTGGACCGAACGTTGCTGGATCAGCGTCGAGCATGTTGCGCGAGGGCGCTTTGGGCACCACCAGCGTGTGGCCCGTGCCTTGCGGCATCACATCCATGAAGGCCACGACCGCGTCGTCTTCATAGACGCGGTGCGAGGGGATCTCGCCGCGCAGGATTTTCGCGAAGATGTTGCCGGGATCATAGGCTTCGGCCATGGGGACACTCCCAATTGCATTCGCCGTCCGGTGTAGCGAAGCCGCGGATAGGCGGCAAGGCGTTCAGGGGAGATCGACCGCCAAGCCGCCTTTTCGCTGCCCAGGATTATTCGCCGAGGTCCTTGCGGAAGGGCGTGTGCTCTTCAAGATATTCGCCCATGCGCTCGACCTCGCGCCGCTCCCGCCTGAGATAGTCGGCGACGGCGTTGCGCAAGCCGGGATGCGAAATGTAATGCGCCGAATGCATGGTCACCGGACGGTAGCCGCGGGCCAGCTTGTGCTCACCCTGCGCGCCTGCCTCGACCACCTTGAGCTTGCGCTCGATGGCGAAGTCGATGGCCTGGTGATAGCAGACCTCGAAATGCAGGAAGGGGTGGTCCTCGATGCAGCCCCAGTTGCGCCCGTAGAGCGCGTCGGAACCGATAAAGTTGATGGCGCCGGCAATATAGCGGCCGTTGCGCTTTGCCATCACCAGAAGGATGTCGCCGGCCATGCGCTCGCCGATCAGCGAGAAGAACTGCCGGTTAAGATAGGGCCGGCCCCATTTGCGGCCGCCGGTATCCATGTAGAAGGCGAAGAAATCGTCCCAGGCGCTTTCGGTGATATCCTTGCCGGTCAGCCAGTCGACCGAGATGCCGTCGGCAAGTGCCTCGCGGCGCTCCTTCTTCATCGCCTTGCGCTTGCGCGAAGCAAGCGTGGCGAGGAAGTCGTCATAGGTCGAAAAGCCTTCGTTGAAGAAATGGAACTGCTGGTCCGTGCGATGGAGGAAGCCCGCCGCTTCCAGCGTCGCGACGTCGGGCTCGCTGGCGAAGGTGACATGCGCGGAAGAGACGCCGAGCTTGTCGGTCACGAGCTTCAACCCCTCCGCCAGGCCGGCCTTCACGGCGCCTGCGTTCTCGCCTTTGCTGACCAGCAGGCGAGGGCCGGTGACCGGCGTGAACGGCACCGAGCATTGCAGCTTTGGGTAATAGCGGCCGCCGGCGCGCTCGAAGGCGTCGGACCAGCCATGGTCGAAGACATATTCGCCTTGGCTGTGCGATTTGAGATAACAGGGGACAGCGCCGAGAAGCCTGCCTTGCGCCGTTTCCAGCCGCAGGTGATGGCCCTGCCAGCCAGTGCGCCGGACAGCGCAGCCGGAGTCCTCCAAGGCGCTTAGAAAAGCGAATGAAACCAGCGGATTGTAGCCGTTTTCTTTATCGCTGCGCGTGGTTCCGGCAAAGCCGTCCCATTCCTCGCAAGTGAAGGCGCCGATGCCCGCTGCGACGCGGATTGCATAGTCCGCGTTCGCTGCCCGTCCATCGTCGTCGTCGCCTTGATCCATGCGGCTTATTTAAGCGTCCTCAGGGCTGCTACAAGTCACGTTTCAGGCACCGCCTAGAGCATGATGCCGAAAAGTGTGAAGCGGTTTTTCGGACGACATCATGCTCTCTCTTTGATTGATTTAGAGGCGGATCAGATTTCAGGTCGCTTCGACCTGAAATCATCCGGCTCTAGGCGACCTTCACCAGGTCTGGCTCGAAACCCTCGAAGGTCATCTGATCGGCATATTTGAAGGTGAGGTCGACAGCCGGCTGGTCATGCACGGTCCAAGTGATGACCGGCATCTTCAGCTTTTCGCGCACGAAGCTGACGAAGGGGTTGGGCAGGTCGCCGGCGGCGTAGGAGGTGAAGGCGAGGTCATGCGCGAGCATGGCGAAATGCGCTTCGATCAACTGGTTCTCCGTGCCGTAGGCGGTCAGCCCGCCGGGGATGCCCGGTGCGTCCCTGGCGAAGTCGCGGATCAGCCAGTGATCGAACGACATGATCGCCACCTTGCCCTCGTAGCGCTTGAGCAGCCGGCCGACGGCTGCCACCAGCCCCGCGTCGTGGCCGGGAACGCCTTTCAGCTCGACCACCAGCGGCACGCGGCCGTCGATCAGGTCGAGCGCTTCCTCGAGCGTCGGGATATGGTCCTTGGTGCCGCCGATTCTGAGCGTCGCCAGCTCGGCCGCGGTACGCTGCCAGACGAAGCCGTCCTGACCGGTCAGGCGTTTCAGGTCGCCATCGTGGATGATCACCGGGACGCCGTCGGACGAGATATGCACGTCGCATTCGATGGCATAGCCGCGCTCGGCCGCCGCGGCGAAGGCCGACAGCGTGTTCTCCCAGCGGGTCTTGTTCATGTCGTGGAAGCCGCGATGCGCGACAGGGCGGGCAATCAGCCAGGAGAGATCGGTCATGTTGGGCATTACTCGACTTCGAAGATCGCTTCGATCTCGACCGCGGCGTTGAGCGGCAGCGAGGCGGTGCCGACGGCGGAGCGGGCGTGCTTGCCGCGCTCGCCCAGCGCCGCGACCAGGAAGTCGGAGGCGCCGTTGGCGACAAGATGCTGCTCGACGAAATCAGGTGCCGAAGCGACGAACACAGTGATCTTGACCAGACGCCGGATCTTCTCGAGATCGCCGAGGGCTGCCTTGGCCTGCGCCAGGATGTTGATGGCGCAGAATTTGGCGCCTTCCTTGCCTCCCGCCGTGTCGATGTCGCGGCCGAGCAGCCCGCTTGCCTGCAGCTTGCCGTCCTTCAGCGGCAGCTGGCCGGCGGTGAACAGCGTGTTGCCGGTGCGGCAATAGGGCACGTAGTTGGCGGCGGGCGCGGCGGCGGCCGGAATGGTTACGCCCAGATCGCTTAGCCGCTTTTCGATTGTTTCGCTCATTGGTTTTCCCTATTGCTGGAAGACGCCGCGTTGGCCGGGCCGAAATTGCTATTTTTGCCTCGCTTCCGCCACGACTTTTTTTAAGCTGGACCATCTTTCCCTGCGGCCTGTCTCGCGGCCGCGACGATCGGAGCAACGTATGCGCGCAACGCGCCTTTTTCTTGCCGCTGCCTGTCTTTCTGCGGTGTTCCCAATGGCGCCGGCCTTTGCGGTGCCCGCGCTGCAGGCGCATCGCGCCGTCTACGATCTCACGCTCAACAAGGCTTCCGATCGCTCGGGCATTACCGGCATCACCGGCCGCATGGTCTACGAGTTCAATGGCTCTGCCTGCGAGGGTTACACGGTCAAGTTCCGCTTCGTCACCCAGATCGTGACCAACGACAACACCAGGCTCACCGACCAGCAGACGACGACTTTCGAGGATGCCGAAGGCAAGACCTTTTCCTTCGTGACGAAATCCTTCGTCGACCAGAACCTCGACAAAGAGGTGAAGGGGGTGGCCACCAGGGAACCGAAGGGCCTCAAGGTCGATATCGACAAGCCCGAGAAAAGCAGCCTCGAGCTCGCGGCCACGCAGTTCCCGACCCAGCATCTGGTCGAGCTGATCGGCAAGGCCGAAAAGGGCGAGAATTTCTACCAGACCAATCTGTTCGATGGCTCCGAGGACGCCAACAAGGTGATGACCACCACCGTAATCGTCGGCAAGAAGACGGACGCGGAAAAGACGGATCCGGAAGCGCCCGCGCTGGCCAATCTCGCTTCCGACAAATACTGGCCGGTCGACATCGCCTATTTCGACGATACCGACAAAAGCGGCGAAGAGGTGCCGGAATACCGGATCAGCTTCAAGCTGCACGAGAACGGCATCACCCGCGACCTTGTCATGGACTATGGCGACTTCTCGATGACCGGCAAGCTGGTGAACCTGTCGCTGTTCGACCAGACCAAGCCTTGCCCGGCTTCGAAATAGCGGCGCCGCGACAGTAGGCGATCGGGCTTGCACGCCTGGCTTCAACTCGCCATGTGTCGGGCTGACGGAGCGCGGCGGGCCTGATGGCGGTCTATGTCGACGCGGCGATCTGGAGATGGGCCGGCCACCGCTGGTGCCATCTGCTTGCCGACGATACGGACGAACTGCACCGCTTTGCCACCGAACTCGGTATCAAGCTTTCCTCCTATCAGGGACCGCCCAAGACATCGGCGCCGCACTACGACATCACCGGCTTCGAGCGCGACCGAGCGGTCCGGCTCGGCGCGATCGAATGCAGCCGCGAGGAAATCGTCGCTATCTTTCGCCGCGTCCGGGTCCCGAACGGCAAGGTAAAACGCTGAGATTTGGGCGGATCGCCGCAGGTGAGGGCGTTTTCCGGCACCCGGCTTGCGTTTACCAGACTTCCCCTCTATATGCGCGCTCATTCCACACACGGACTTTGGTGTCTGCCCGGGAGAAATCCGGCTGAAACCTCCGGTGGCATCAGGACATCCCGTCCGAAATGCCTGTGTCCGTGGAGGCCAACCGGAAAGGAACTAAAGAATGGCTCTGCCAGATTTCAGCATGCGCCAGCTTTTGGAAGCTGGTGTTCACTTCGGCCACCAGACCCATCGCTGGAACCCGAAGATGGCGCCCTACATCTATGGCGCCCGCAACAACATCCACATCATCGACCTGTCGCAGACGGTGCCGCTGCTGCACCAGGCCCTGAAGCAGGTGTCCGACACCGTCGCCAAGGGCGGCCGCGTGCTGTTCGTCGGCACCAAGCGCCAGGCCTCCGACATCGTCGCCGACGCGGCGCAGCGTTCGGCCCAGTATTATGTCAACTCGCGCTGGCTGGGCGGCATGCTCACCAACTGGAAGACGATCTCGAACTCGATCCAGCGCCTGCGCAAGCTCGACGAGACGCTGGCCGGTGAGGCCCAGGGCCTCACCAAGAAGGAGCGCCTGAACCTCGACCGCGAGCGCGAGAAGCTCAACAAGGCTCTCGGCGGCATCAAGGACATGGGCTCGACGCCGGACCTGATGTTCGTCATCGACACCAACAAGGAAGCGATCGCCATCCTCGAGGCCAAGCGCCTCGGCATTCCGGTCGTGGCCATCATCGATTCGAACTGCGACCCGGACAAGATCGACTTCCCGATCCCCGGCAATGACGACGCGGCTCGCGCCATCCAGCTTTATTGCGACCTGATCGCCAAGGCCGCCATCGACGGCATCGCCCGCCAGCAGGGCGCGCTCGGCGTCGATATCGGTGCTTCGGCCGAGGCTCCGGTCGAGCCGGCGCTCGACACCCCGGCCGCGGAAGCTCCGGAAGCTTGATAAGGAAGGCCGGGTCCCGGCCTTCATCTTTCCAATAAGTTGGCGCGCTAAAGCGCTTTTGCCGAGCGCATCACCCGAGTCCCGGTTGGTGCGTCGGCGCATTTGAAACAAAGAGGCGACAATGACGATTTCGGCTGCACAGGTCAAAGAACTCCGCGACTTGACCGGCGCGGGCATGATGGACTGCAAGGCGGCGTTGAACGAGACCAACGGCGACATGGAAGCAGCCGTCGACTGGCTGCGCAAGAAGGGTATCTCCAAGGCCGACAAGAAGGCCGGCCGCACTGCCGCCGAGGGCCTGATCGGCGTCGACGCCGGCGTGCGTGAAGCGGCCATTGTCGAGGTCAATTCCGAGACCGACTTCGTTGCCCGCAATGCGGCCTTCCAGGAGATCGTCGCCAAGGTCGCCAAGGTCGCGCTCGCCTACGGCACGACCGAGGCCGTGGCTGCCGCCAAGTATCCTGGCTCGGATAAGTCGGTCACCGACACCATCAAGGACGCGGTCGGCACCATCGGCGAGAACATGGGCTTCCGCCGTTCGGCGAAGCTCACCGTGCCGCATGGCGTGGTGGCGACCTATGTCCACAATGCGGTTGCCGACGGCCTCGGCAAGCTCGGCGTGCTGGTTGCGATCGAGACCACCGGCAACGAGCATGCGGCCAACGCCTTTGCCCGCCAGGTCGCGATGCATGTCGCCGCCAGCAACCCGGTCGCGCTGAGCGCCGAGGAAGTCGATCCCGCGCTGGTCGAGCGTGAGAAGGCGATCTTCTCCGATCAGGCGCGCCAGTCCGGCAAGCCGGAAGCGATCATCGAAAAGATGGTCGAAGGGCGCCTGCGCAAGTTCTACGAAGAGGTCGTGCTTTTGAAGCAGGCCTTCGTGCTCAATCCCGACATCACCGTCGAGAAGGCGCTGAAGGATGCCGAGAAGGAGATCGGCGCTCCGGCGAAGATCACCGCTTACCTGCGTTACGCGCTGGGCGAGGGCATCGAGAAGGAAACCACCGATTTCGCGGCGGAAGTCGCGGCAGCGGTCAAGAAATAGCTCCGACCCGGGGGAGCGCGCGGCGCTTTCCTTAAGGTGAGGAGCTCACGAGCTCAGGCAACTCGGCCGGGTGTCCGCATGGATGCCCGGCCGATTTCTTGTGCGGTGTCGATAAAGGCCCTGAGCTTCGGCGCCATCGACGCGCGGCGCGGGAAATAGAGGAAGAGGCCCGGCTCCTCGATCGCAGTCTGCGGCAGGATCTGGACGAGGCGGCCGGCGGCGAGGTCGGCATGCACCAGCGGCTCGAAGACGTAGGCGAGTCCGACGCCGGCCAGCGCCAGGTCGATGGCGCCGAGCGAATCCGTGACAACGGCCGTGCCGCGCGTTTCGACAACGACATCCTTGCCGTTGTCGTTCAGATCCCAGCGGTAAAACGCGCCGGATCGGACCAGGCGGTAGCCGATGCAGTTGTGATTGGCGAGATCGGTCACGTCGCGCGGACGGCCGTGCTTTCCGACATAGGCGGGAGAGGCGACCACAACGGCCTTGAACGGCGGTGTCATTCTGACGGTGACCATGTCCTGCGCGATCATCTCCCCCAACCGGATGCCGGCATCGAAACCTTCACCGACAATATCGATAAGCCCCTGGTCGGCAACGATCTCGACCGTCACGTCGGGGTAGCGTTCGGCCATGGCCGCGACCACCGGCGTGACCGCCAGGTGGATCGCTATGTTGGAGGCGTTGATCCTGAGCAGGCCGGACGGCCTTCCCTTGATGCCGCGGATGCGGTCCATCCGCTCGGCGATGTCCTGCAGCGCTGGGGCCGCGGTCTCGACCAGCGCCTTGCCGGCGTCCGTCAGCGAGACGCTGCGCGTCGTGCGGGCAAAGAGCGGCTGGCCTATGCGCTCTTCCACCAGCCGGACGGCATGGCTGACGGCAGATGGGCTCATGCCGAGCTCAGCGGCGGCAAGCGCAAAGCCGCCGCGCCGCGCCACGGCGACGATGACCGGAAGATGTGTGAGCAGATCGCGATCCATTCATGAATTATGTCGCATAGTCCGTGCGAACAATGCAATCTTATAGATGCTCCTGCGGCGGCCCATATTGGCGTCGACACATCGGCGGCGGGCCGATGTTCAAGGAGAGACAAAATGAACACGTTGAAACATGTAACCTTTGCAGCGAGCATGGCATTGGCGCCGGTCGATGCCGGCGGCGCCGAACCGGCCGGTTGGCAGGCGCTTGCCGACGAGCGTGCGGTGATCCGCATCGCCGACGCTATCGACCGAGCGGTGGATGCACAGGACTGGAAGCTGGCCCGCAGCTACTTCGCCGATCGCGTTACGGCCGATTTCAGCAGCCTGTCCGGCCAGCCCGCGGCCAACATCGCCTCCGACGACCTGATCGGCGCGTGGGCGGCCAACCTCAAGGGCAGCAAGACAAGCCTGCATTTGCGCACCAATCATCAGGTCGTGCTCGAAGCGAATGCCGCGACCGTTCATTCCAACGGCTATGCCTGGAACCGGATGGAAGGCAATGGCGACCCGCTCTGGGAAGTCTGGGGCACCTATGAGCACCATTTGACGCGCTCGGCCGCCGGCTGGAAAGTCGACGGCTTCACCTTCCGCATGACGCATGAGCGCGGCAACCCCTGGGTCAAGGCGACGCCTGGCCAGTGACCGGCAGCACATCAGTTCAGAATCGGAAGACCACCATGAGCATGACTTACTACACGCTTGGCAACAGCGGCCTGCGCATCATCCGGCTGGCGCTCGGCACCATGACTTTCGGCACCGAGTGGGGCTGGGGCGCGGACAGGGACACCGCCCGCGCCATGTTCGATGCCTATGTCGAGGCAGGCGGTAATTTCTTCGACACCGCCGATCTCTATACCGGGGGCACGGCCGAAACCTGGCTCGGCGAGTTCGTCGCCGAGCGTGGCTTGCGCGACAAGGCTGTCATCGCCACCAAATTCACCTTCAACTCCGAACCGGGCAACCCCAATGCCGGCGGCAATGGCCGCAAGAACATCATGCGCGCGGTGGATGCCTCGCTGAAGCGGCTCGGCACCGATCATATCGACCTTTACCTTCTGCATGTCTGGGACAGGATCACACCAGCCGAAGAGGTGCTGCGCACGCTGGATGACCTCGTGCGCGCCGGCAAGGTTCGCCATATCGGCCTTTCCGACGTGCCGGCCTGGTATGCCGGCCGCGCCCAGGCGATCGCCGAACTGCGCGGCTATGAGCCGGTCTCGGCGCTGCAGCTCGAATATTCGCTGGCGGAACGCGCGATCGAACATGAGTATGTGCCGTTCGCGACCCATCATGGCGCCGGGATCATGGTGTGGAGCCCTTTAGCCAGTGGCCTGCTCAGCGGAAAATACAAGCTGACGCAGGGCGCCAATGCCGGGCGGCTTGACGGTTTCCGCAACACCACGCATCCCGGCTTCCAGAAGTTCAGCGACCGCAATTGGGCGATCGTGGCGGAGCTCGAGAAGGTTGCGACAGAGCTTGGCCGCAGCATGGCGCAGGTCGCGCTCAACTGGGTGGCGACGCGGCCCGGCGTTGCCTCCGTCATCCTCAGAGCGACGAAGCTCAGCCAACTCGAGGACAATCTTGGCGCGCTCGATTTTTCGATCCCCGCCGAGCTTCGCGCGCGGTTGGAAAAGGTCAGCGCCACGCCGGCGCCGTTCCCGCATCCCTATTTCGGCTCCGAGATCCAGGTGCGGGTGACCGGCGGCGCGGTCACCGGCGACAAGCCGGCCGGCTATTCGCCCGCGGTCATGATCGAAGGCGAAGCGGTCAGCATCTCAAGCGACTGATTGAAAAGGGCAAAGATCAAAAGGCGGCAACTGACCGAAAAAGCCTGGGATTTTGCACGAGGGCGCGGCGTGACATCGCCGCGCCCTTCGTGTATCGGGTCAGCCAGTCATGACAGCATCGCCGGGTGAAGCGGGGGCGGTTTTGCCTCCAAAATTGCCGCGCCGAGATTTTCGAGGACCAAGATGACGGATAAGCCCCTCTATCGACGTGTCGTGCTGAAAGCTTCGGGCGAAGCGTTGATGGGTGAGCAGCATTTCGGCATCGACGTCTCGGTGGTCGATCGTATTGCGGCCGATATTGCCGAGGCGCGCGCGCTGGGTGTGGAAGTGGGCGTCGTCATCGGCGGCGGCAACATCTTCCGCGGCGTCGCCGTGGCCTCCAAGGGCGGCGACCGCGTCACCGGCGACCACATGGGCATGCTCGCCACCGTCATCAACTCGCTGGCGCTGCGCACATCTCTGAACAAGATCGGCGTCGACGCCGTGGTGCTTTCGGCGATCGCCATGCCGGAACTTTGCGAGAGTTTCTCGCAGCGCCAGGCGACCGCCTATATGAACCAGGGCAAGGTGGTCATCTTCGCAGGCGGCACCGGCAATCCGTTCTTCACCACCGATTCGGCAGCTGCGCTTCGCGCCGCCGAGATCGGCGCCGATGCGCTGTTCAAGGGCACGCAGGTCGACGGGGTCTATTCGGCCGACCCCAAGAAGGACCCGAATGCGGTCCGCTTCGACCGCATCAGCCATGCGGAAGTCATCAAGCGCGGGCTTGCGATCATGGATACGGCCGCGATTGCACTTGCGCGCGAAAACAACATTCCGATAATCGTCTATTCGATCCACGAAAAAGGTGGTTTCGGCGATATTCTAAGGGGCGGCGGCCATTGCACGGTCGTCACCGACAAGTAACAGGCGCCGGGATCCGCTAAACGACGACGGAACCGCGGACCAGAACAATACAAGCAGTGAACCCGGCGAACGGGTCGAGGAGATGATCATGAGTGGCGAGTACGAAGACCTGAAGCGACGCATGGACGGGGCGATCGCCGCTTTCAAGCACGATCTGGCTTCGCTGCGCACCGGCCGGGCCTCCAGCAACCTGCTCGACGCGGTCCAGGTGCAGGCCTACGGCACGGCGATGCCGATCAACCAGGTCGCCAACGTGTCCGTGCCGGAACCGCGCATGATTTCAGTATCGGTCTGGGATAAGTCTATGGTCAGCGCGGTGGACCGCGCCATCCGCGAGGCCAATCTGGGCTTCAACCCGATCGTCGACGGCACCACGCTTAGGATTCCGCTGCCCGAGCTCAACGAGCAGCGCCGCAAGGAGCTGGTCAAGATCTCGCATGGTTACGCCGAGAATGCGCGCGTCGCGGTCCGCCATGTCCGCCGCGACGGCATGGATTTCCTCAAGAAGGCCGAGAAGGATGGCACCATCAGCGAGGACGATCAGCGCAAGCGCTCCGACCAGGTGCAGAAGCTGACCGACGAGATGATCAGCACGATCGATCACCTGCTTTCCGATAAGGAAGCTGAAATCATGCAGGTTTAGGGTCGGGTTTTCCGGCTCGAAAGCGAGATTATGGCAACGCCCGCGCATGTCGCGATCATCATGGATGGAAACGGACGCTGGGCCAAGGCGCGCGGCCTGCCGCGCCTTGCCGGCCACCGGGCGGGCGTAGAGGCCCTACGCAAGACCGTCCGTGCGGCGCCGGAGCTCGGCATCTCCTACCTCACCGTCTACGCCTTTTCCTCGGAGAACTGGTCGCGGCCGAAATCCGAGGTCAGCGACCTCATGGGTCTGTTGAAGCTGTTCATCCGCCGCGATCTTGCCGAACTGCATCAGAACGGCGTGCGGGTGAGGATAATTGGCGACAAGCAAGGGCTGCAGCCCGACATCAGGGGCCTGCTGCAGGAAGCCGAATCGCTAACGGCGGGCAACGAGTCGCTGACGCTCATCATCGCTTTCAACTATGGCGGCCGCGACGAGATCGTGCGCACGGCCCGCAAGCTGGCGGATGCCGTCGCGCGCGGCGACATGGCGAGCGACGCGATCACGGCGGAGAGCTTTGCCGCTTCGCTCGATACCCAGGGCATTCCTGACCCTGAGCTTGTGATACGGACGAGCGGCGAGCTCAGGCTGTCGAACTTCCTTCTGTGGCAAGCGGCCTATAGCGAGCTTGTCTTCCTGCCTTGCTACTGGCCGGATTTCAGCCGCGAGCATCTGGCCGATGCCTTGCGCGATTTTGCCGGCCGCGAACGGCGCTTCGGCGGGCTTGCCGCCCGCGATGTCGCGCTTTAGGTGCCGCCACGCATGAGCAACCTCCAGCAGCGCGTCATCTCGGCAATCGTGATGGCGGCGCTGACGCTTGTGCTCACCTGGCTCGGCGGATTGCCGTTCCGGCTGTTCTGCGCGGGAATCGCGGCGCTGATCTTCTATGAATGGACCCGCATGGCGCGTCCTGGGAATGGCGCGGCGCTCGGCTTTCTACCGGAAGCGCTGATTCTGGTCTTCATCGTCGCGCTGATTGCCGGCGTGCCGGCCCTGTGGCTGTTGCTGTTGGTCGTGATCCTGGTGGCGATCACAGCCGTCGCCGCCCGCATCAAGGGTGCAGCGGATTGGGAAGCCTCCGGAGTGGCTTATGCAGCTCTTTCCGGCTTTTCGCTCGCCTATCTGCGCGACGGCAGCCATTCCGGCCTGATAGCGATTCTCTTCCTGTTCGCCGTGGTTTGGGCGACGGATATTGCGGCCTATTTCGTTGGCCGTGCGGTCGGCGGCCCGAAACTCGCGCCGTCGATTTCTCCCGGCAAGACGCAGAGCGGTGCGTTGGGGGGCGCGGTTGGCGGTCTTGCCGCCGGACTGCTGCTGGCTATTGCAGCCGGCGCCGGCAATCTCGCCCAGCTCGGTTTCGTGGCGCTGGCGCTTTCGATCGTTTCGCAGATCGGCGACCTGTTCGAATCCTGGGTCAAGCGCCGGCACGGCGCCAAGGATTCGAGCAACCTCATTCCCGGTCATGGCGGGGTCATGGACAGGGTCGACGGGCTTGTCGCGGCCGCGTTCGCGCTGTACGTCATTGGTTGGGTCTCGGCGGGCGCCGAGCATCCGGCATTGGGGCTGTTTCCGAACTGAACGACGATACGGGCAAGGCGAAAAACGGCGCGCGCCACGGTTTCGCCCGGATTGATGCCACAGTCGCGGCGGAGTGTCGTGTGCGGGCGAATTTGAGGGCATGACTTGAACGACATCTTTCACGCGGTCTTCAGCACGCAAGGCTTCGTCCTTGGCACGCTCGTGCCGTTTCTGTTCGTGCTGACCATCGTCGTGTTCGTCCACGAGATGGGCCACTACCTCATCGGCCGCTGGTGCGGCATCGGCGTGAAGGCCTTTTCCATCGGCTTCGGCCCCGAGCTGGTCGGCTTTAACGATCGCCACGGGACGCGCTGGAAGCTTTGCGCCATTCCGCTTGGCGGCTACGTCAAATTCGTCGGCGACATGAATGCGACGTCGAGCCAGCCCAGCGCCGAGGAGATCGAATCATTGACCGACGCCGAGCGCGAGGTCGCCTTCCACACGCAGCCCATATGGAAACGCGCCGCGACCGTCGTTGCGGGGCCGCTGTTCAATTTCCTACTGACGATCGCCGTGTTTGCGGTGTTGTTTTCCCTTTATGGCCGTCCGGTTCTGGAACCTACGGTGGCCCAGGTCACCGCGGGCAGTCCGGCGGAGAAAGCCGGAATCCTGCCTGGCGACCGATTCGTCAAAGTCGACGGCAGCAAGGTGGAGACCTTCGCCGATGTGCAGCGCCTGGTTTCAGGCAGGGCAGGCGATGCCATCAACTTCACCATGCTGCGCGACGGCAAGGAAATCGACGTGACGGCGACACCGGAGCCCATGGAGCAGCAGGATGCGCTGGGCAACAAGGTCAAGGTTGCGGTTATCGGCGTCGTCAACAATGCCGAGCTCGGCCAGCCACGCCTGATCTCCTACACACCGGCCGGCGCCGTGGTGGCGGCGGTCGAGGAAACCGGACATGTGATCGAGCGCACCGGCCAGTTCCTGCAGCGCTTTGCGCTTGGGCGCGAGGACAAATGCCAGTTGGGCGGCCCGATCAAGATCGCCAAGATGTCGGGTCAGGCGGCCAAGCTTGGCTTCGAGTGGCTGGTGCAGCTTGTTGCATTTCTGTCAGTCGGGATAGGATTTCTCAATCTGCTGCCGATTCCCCCTCTCGACGGCGGCCACCTGTTGTTCTACGGCGTGGAGGCGGTCATAAGGCGGCCCGTTTCTGAGCGAATGATGGAGATGGCCTATCGGACCGGCTTGTTCCTGGTGCTCGGTTTCATGGGCTTCGTTTTTTGGAATGATCTGTTTGGGTGCTGAAATCATGAAGAAATTTGGCTTCAGCCCCACCCATATTGAGATGCCGTTTACCATGCGTGGGGATATGCGTGACGCGAAAGCCACGCGGTACGGTTAAGTAAATACAAATTAACCGGGAGCCTTGCGTGTAGGGAAAATCCGGTTAATACGGTAAGGGAAAATACCGCACGTCCGGTTTTCTCGCCGTGGGGACTACGAGAAAAAGGTACAAAAGCCCGATGAAGGCAGCATCCAAATTTCTGAGCGCCGCTTCCGCGGCGGCTTTGTCCGCCGCTCTGGTCGTGCCAGGCGCGCTCGCAGTGCAGTTCGCTGCCACCTCGGTGGCCGAGGCCGCGGTCATTTCGCGTGTCGAGGTCAGCGGCAACCAGCGGGTCGATGCGGAGACCATTCGCAATTACATCTCGATCAAGCCGGGCAAGCCCTTCTCCAGCTCCGATATCGACGAAGCCGTCAAGGCGTTGTTCGGCACTGGGTTGTTTTCGGACGTTAAGATCAACCAGGTCGGTTCGAGCCTGGTCGTCAAGGTCTCGGAGTACAAGGTCGTCAATCAGGTCCTGTTCCAGGGCAACAAGAAGATCAAGGACAACGCGCTTCAGGCCGCTATCCAGCTGAAGCCGCGCGCGACGTTCTCGCAGCAGGCGCTCGATGCGGATGTCGAGGCGGTGAAGGCCGCCTACAGGCGCATCGGTCGTGACGACGCCGCCGTGACCACGCAGATCATGGATCTCGGCGACAACCGGGTGAACGTGGTCTTCAACATCAACGAAGGCGGTCGCACCCAGATCGCGGCCATTAATTTCGTGGGCAACCACGCTTATTCGAGCCGTCGCCTTTCCGACGTCATCAACACCAAGCGCTCGTCCTGGCTGTCCTTCGTTTTGCGCGACGACGTCTATGACGAGGACAAGCTGCGCGCCGACCAGGAGCTCCTGCGCCGCTTCTACTACAATCATGGCTATGCCGACTTCCAGGTCGTGTCCGCCGTCGGCGAGCTCGACGACACCACGAACAAGTACACGGTCACCATCACGGTGCAGGAAGGCGACCGCTACACGTTCGGCGACGTCAGCGTGGAAAGCACCATCCCCGAGGTCGATTCGAAGTCGCTGCAATCGGTCGTCGAAACTCATAAGGGCGACGTCTATAACGCCAAGGACGTCGAGGACTCGATCGTCGCCCTGACCGAGAAGGTCGCGGGCTCGGGCTATGCCTTCGCCCAGGTGACGCCGCGCGGCGACCGCAATTTCGAGAACCACACCATTTCGGTCGTCTACACGATCGACCAGGGCACCAAGGCCTATATCGAGCGCATCGAAATCCGCGGCAACGACCGCACGCGCGACTATGTCATCCGTCGCGAATTCGATGTCAGCGAGGGCGACGCCTTCAACCAGGTCCTCATCCAGCGCGCGAAGAAGCGGCTGGAAAACCTTGATTACTTCCAGTCCGTCGATATCTCGACGGTTCCGGGCTCGGCGCCCGACCAGGTCGTGCTCGTCGTCACCGTGGTTGAGAAGTCGACCGGCGAATTCTCGGTCGGTGCTGGTTATTCGACCGGCGGCGACACGCCCGGCCCGTCCATCGAAGGCTCGATCACCGAACGCAACTTCCTCGGCCGTGGCCAGTACATCAAGCTGTCGGCCGGCGGCGGCAAGCATTCGCGCGACTTCGCTGTCTCCTTCACCGAGCCATATTTCCTCGGACGGCGCATCGCGGCGGGCTTCGACATCTACAAGTCGACCCGCGAGTATAGCCACTACGACACCGACGTCACCGGCGCGACGGTTCGGTTCGGCCTGCCGATCACCGACAGCATTTCGACGCAGCTAGCGTACAACATCTCGCAGGAAAAGTATTCCTATCCAGATAATTGCTTGAATCCTGATGGGACCCTTAATCTGTCCAAGTGCGATGTTTCTGCGCCAATTCAGGCTGGTATTGCAGAAAGCCCGTGGCTGAAGTCATCGGTCAGCTTGGGCCTTGTCTACAACACCATCGACGACATGAAGAACCCGCATGAGGGTCTCTACATCACCGGTACCACCGAATTCGCCGGCCTTGGTGGCGACGCCAAGTGGGTGAAGGTGACCGGGCGCGCTAGTGTCTACCAGACCTTGTCGGAGCAACTGGACTTGGTTGGCTTGGTTTCCGGCGGCGCCGGCTACATCGCTGGTTACGGCAATGGTGATCTGCGCATCTTCGACTATTTCCAGAGCAATGACCGCATGATCCGTGGCTTCGAATATGGCGGTATCGGGCCAGTGGCTTCTGGCACCAGCGGGGACCATCTCGGCGGTTCGACGTACTTCAATGCTTCGGCTGAAGCCCAGTTCCCGCTGCCGGTCATTCCCGAGAGCTTCGGCCTGCGCGGCGCTGTATTCGCTGACGCGGCTACGCTTTATGGCAACAACCTTGTCGGTGTCGACTCGGCTTCGGCCGGCATGAAGCTTCGCGCTTCGGTCGGTGTCGGCCTGATGTGGGCCTCCCCGTTCGGTCCGATCCGCATCGACTATGCGATCCCGGTCAAGAAAGAGTCGACCGACAACGTGCAGGAATTCAACTTCGGTATTGCGACCCGCTTCTGATTTCGCGGTCGCGACGAATCCGGGCCGCCTGACGGCCCGGACTAGACTGAGCCGACCCAGCTGGATATTGCTTCTGGAATGACCGATCCGGTGTTCTTCGCGCCTTCACGCCGGTATACGGCTGGCGAGGTCGCGAATCTGACCGGCGCCAGCCTGCTTGATACCGCCCAGGCTGAAATTGCCATCGAAGCGCTGGCTCCCGCCAATGAGGGCGGCGACGGCGCGCTCGTCTTTGTCGACGGGAAACGCAATTTCGCGCTGATGCCGTCGCTGAGGGCCGCCGCGGTCCTGTGTCCCGCCGATTTTGCCAGCAAGGCGCCGCCAGGGGTCGCGGTGCTTATGCATCCTCGTCCGCAACAGGCTTTCGCGATGGTCGGGCGCCTTTTGTTTCCGCACGCAGCAACTCCGGGGCCAATGACCGGAGAAACCGGCATCTCGGCGCATGCCTTTGTCGATGCGTCCGCACATATCGAGGAAGGAGCGATCGTCGAAGCGGGCGCCGTGATCGGTCCCGGCGTGTCCATCGGCAGCGGCACCGTCATCGCGCCTCACGCCGTTGTTGGCCGCTCCTGCCAGATCGGCCGCGACGGGTTCGTCGGCCCGGGCGCCAGCATCCAATATGCGCTTGTCGGCAATCGTGTCATCATCCATGGCGGCGCAAGGATCGGCCAGGACGGTTTCGGCTTCGTGGGCGGCGCCAAGGGACCTGAACGCGTGCCGCAGATCGGGCGCGTCATCATCCAGGACGACGTCGAGATCGGCTCCAATTCGACCGTCGACCGCGGCGCGATGTCCGATACCATCATCGGCCAAGGCACCAAGATCGACAATCTGGTGCAGATCGCCCACAATGTTCGTATCGGGCGCAATTGCATTATAGCGGGCCTTTCGGGTATTTCCGGTTCCGTCGTCGTCGGCGACAACGTCACCATGGGTGGCGGTGTCGGCCTCGCCGATCATTTGACCATCGGGCCGGGGGCCAAGCTTGCTGCGAGAAGTGGATTCATGAACAACGTGCCGGCAGGCGAGATCTGGGGAGGCTATCCGGCACAGCCGATGGCGGAAGCCATGCGCGAGATAGCGATGCTGCGCAAGATGGCCAGGACGCGCAAGCAAGGCGACGGAAATGGCTGATATGGTGGCAACGACACTCGAGGCGGTCGACATCATGGGGCTGATGAAGCTTCTGCCGCACCGCTATCCGTTCCTGCTGATCGATCGGATCGTCGACATCGACGGCGACGAATCCGCTGTCGGCATCAAGAACGTGACCATCAACGAGCCGCATTTCCAGGGCCACTTTCCGCAACAGCCGGTCATGCCCGGCGTGCTGATCATCGAGGCGATGGCCCAGACCGCCGGAGCGATCTGCATTCGCACCCTCAATGCTGAAAAGCCCTCGCTGGTTTATTTCATGACCATCGACAACGCGAAATTCCGCAAGCCGGTGGTTCCGGGAGACCAACTCAGAATCCACGTCAAGAAGATCAAGAAACGCGGCAATCTGCTGAAATTCGCCTGCGAGGCAATGGTTGACGGGGCGAAAGCCGCCGAAGCCGAGGTTTCGGCCATGATGATTACCGACTGACGATTTGAAATGCTCATGAAAGTCGAGACATCCATTCATCCTTCCTCGATCGTCGAAGAAGGAGCCCGGCTCGGCAAAGGTGTCCGCATCGGACCCTTTTGCCATATCAGCGCCGATTCAATCATCGGCGACCGCGTCGAGCTGGTCAGCCATGTGTCGGTGATGGGCGCAACAACCATCGGAGCCGGAACAAAGGTCTATCCGATGGCTACGCTCGGCGCGCCGCCGCAGAACACCAAGCACAAGGGCGGACGCACCACGCTGGTCATTGGCGAGAACTGCACCATCCGCGAAGGCGTCACGATGCATGTCGGCACCGATTCCAGCCGCGGCGAGACGACTGTCGGCGACAACGGCAATTTCCTTGCCTATGCTCACATCGCCCATGATTGCGTCGTCGGCAAGAACGCGACCTTCGCCAATGGCGCGACGCTGGGCGGCCATTGCGAGATAGGTGACAGCGTCTATATCGGCGGCCTGACCGCCGTTCACCAGTTCGTGCGCATTGGCGACAACGCTTTCATCGGCGGCTGCTCGGCGGTTGTCGGCGATATCATTCCCTACGCGATCGCCGCCGGCAACCGTGCCAAGCTGCGCGGCCTGAACATCGTCGGGCTGAAGCGTTCCGGCCTGCCGCGCTCGGAAATCTACCTGCTGCGCAAAGTCTACCGGTCGATTTTCGACCGTTCCCGCAGCGTCGCGGAGAATATCGATCTCGCCAGGGCGGAATTTGGCTCCTCGTCTCCTGCCGCCATGAAGATGATCGACTTCATCGCCAGCGGCGGCAAGCGGCACTATGCGGTCCCGCCGCTGAAGGGTGGCGGCGACGATGACAGCGGCGATGACGAGGTTTGAAGCGGCCGGGACGAAGCTAGACCTCGCGCCGGGCGCCAGGATCGGCATCATCGCCGGCGGCGGTAGTCTGCCGGTGGAAGTCGCCGCGAGCTTGGCAAAGCAAGGGTACCCGCCTGTCATCATCGCGGCCGAGGGCGAAGTCGACCGCAAGTCGGACCTCGCCGCTTACGAAACCGAGAAGCTTGCTCTCGAAGACTTCGGCTCGCTGGTCCCGCTGCTGAAGCGCAAACGGATCAGCCATCTCGTGCTGGCCGGCGAGATCAGGCGCAGGCCGAAATTGACTGGCATGCGACCGAGCCTTGGCCTGCTGGCCGTCGTGCCTACGGTGGTCATGGGGCTGGCGCGCGGCGACGATGGCTTGCTGAGGATCCTGACGCGATTTCTGGAAAAGCGGGGCATCAAGGTCGTCGGAGCGCACGAGATCGTGCCTGAACTGCTTGCGAGCGGTGGCCCGCTGACCAAGGCGGAGCCGCGCAAATCCGACTGGCGTGACATCGAGGCGGCGCGGGCTGCGGCGAAGGCGATCGGCGCGTTGGATATCGGCCAGGCCGCGGTCGCGATCGGCGGCCGGGCGATCGCGCTGGAAGGCATCGAAGGCACCAACGGATTGCTCGAGCGAACAAGGCAATTGCGCAACCATGGCAGGCTCGCCGGCAAGACGCGCGGCGTTCTGGTCAAATGCGCCAAGCCCGGCCAGGAGCTTCGCGCCGATCTGCCGTCGATCGGTCCCCAGACCGTCGAAGCTGCGCATGCCGCCGGACTTGCCGGCATCGCCATCGAAGCCGGCCGCTCGCTCATCCTCGAAGGGCCGGTAACCATCGCGCGCGCCAATGCGCTCGGCCTGTTTGTCATTGGACTGCCCGCAACGGAGCCGGCCAATGAGCAATGACAAGCCGCTGAGGATTGCGATCGTCGCCGGCGAGGAATCCGGCGATCTGCTCGGCGCCGATGTCGTGTTGGCGCTTGAGCGTACGACCGGCCGCAAGGTTCAGCTTGTCGGCATCGGTGGCCGGCACCTGCAGCAATTGGGGCTGACGCCACTGTTCGACAGCGGCGAGATCGCGCTGATGGGTTTCAGCGCGGTGCTGCGCGACCTGCCGCGGCTGATGCGCCGCATCAATCAGACGGCGGCGATGATCGCGACCGAGCGGCCTGATTGCCTCGTCACTATCGACAGTCCCGACTTTTCGCTGCGCGTCGCGAAGAAGGTCCGCGCCACGGCGCCGGCCATTCCGGTCATCCACTATGTCTGCCCGAGCGTATGGGCCTGGCGACCCGGCAGGGCAGTGGCGATGAAGCCCTATGTCGATCATATCCTGTGCATCCTGCCGTTCGAGGTGAAGGCGCTTGCCCGGCTCGGCGGACCACCGGGCACTTATGTCGGTCACCGGCTGACGCGGGATCCGGGCGTGCTTAGCGCCGCCAAGGCGCAGAGCCAGCCGCGCGACCTCTCCGACGACCGCGTCAAGACGGTGCTGGTGCTGCCCGGCTCGCGCCGCGGCGAGGTCCGCCGGCTGATGGAACCATTCGGCAAGGTGATGTCGGCGCTGCGCCAACGCGGCCATCGCCTGCGCCTGCTGTTGCCGACGGTGCCGCACGTCACCGAGCTGGTGAAGGCTTCGGTCGCCAGTTGGGACGACAAGCCGGAAATCATCACCGAGCCGGAGCGCAAGTGGCA
The DNA here is from genome assembly GCF_003289965.1 of Mesorhizobium atlanticum. Taxonomy (GTDB): domain Bacteria; phylum Pseudomonadota; class Alphaproteobacteria; order Rhizobiales; family Rhizobiaceae; genus Mesorhizobium; species Mesorhizobium atlanticum. The sequence goes on along the minus strand of NZ_QMBQ01000006.1, from coordinate 196,866 downwards.
GGCCTTCGGCAAGGCCGATGCGGCATTGATCGCGTCCGGAACGGTATCGCTCGAGTTGGCGCTTGCCGGCGTTCCGATGGTTTCCTGCTACAAGCTCGACCCGATTGCGCGCCAGCTGCTGCAGCATATGGTGACGACTTGGTCGGCCCTGCTGCCCAACCTCATTTCCGACCGCACGCTGGTTCCGGAATTCTACGATCAGTATGTCCGGCCGGAGAACCTTGCCCGGCAACTTGAGGCCCTGTTTGCCGACACCGGCATGCGTGCCTGGCAAAAGGCGGGCTTTGCCGAAATTGCCCGGCGCATGGCGACCGAGCGGCCCTCCGGCGATATCGCCGCCGAGGTGGTGATGGGGTGCATCAAGAGAGCGAATAGGGAGTAGTCAGTAGTGAGTAGTTTGGCGCGATAGCTCACTACTCACTACTGACCTTTTCACTATTTGCTCACCGCTTCGCAATCGGTACGTAATCGCGTTCCGTGGCGCCGGTATAGAGCTGGCGCGGGCGGCCGATCTTCTGGTGCGGATCCTCGATCATTTCCTTCCACTGCGCGATCCAGCCGACGGTGCGCGCGACCGCGAACAGCACGGTGAACATGGTGGTGGGGAAGCCGAGCGCCTTCAGCGTGATGCCGGAATAGAAATCGACATTCGGATAGAGCTTCTTGGCGATGAAGTATTCATCGGTCAGCGCGATCTTCTCCAGCTCCATCGCGATGTCGAGCAGCGGATCGTCCTTGATGCCGAGCTCGCCCAATACCTCATGCGCGGTCTTCTGCATGATCTTGGCGCGCGGATCGTAGTTCTTGTAGACGCGGTGGCCGAAGCCCATCAGCCGGAACGGATCATTCTTGTCCTTGGCGCGGGCAATGAACTCCGGGATGTGATCGACATGGCCGATCTCGCCCAGCATGTTCAGCGCCGCCTCGTTGGCGCCGCCATGCGCCGGACCCCACAGGCAGGCGATACCAGCGGCGATGCAGGCGAACGGATTGGCGCCGGAAGAGCCGGCGAGGCGAACGGTCGAGGTCGAGGCGTTCTGCTCGTGGTCGGCGTGCAGGATGAAGATGCGCTCCATGGCGCGCGCCAGCACAGGGTTGATCTTGTACTCCTCGCACGGCACGGCAAAGCACATGTGCAGGAAATTGGCCGCGAAGCCGAGATCGTTCTTCGGATAAATGAAGGGCTGGCCGATATGGTATTTGTAGGCCATCGCCGCGATGGTCGGCATCTTGGCGATCAGGCGCATCGAGGCGACCATGCGCTGATACGGATCCGAGATGTCGGTCGAGTCGTGATAGAAGGCCGACAGCGCGCCGACCACGCCGCACATGACGGCCATCGGATGCGCGTCGCGGCGGAAGCCGGTGAAGAAGCGCGACATCTGCTCGTGCACCATGGTGTGGCGCGTCACGCGATAGTCGAAATCCTCCTTCTGCGCCTTGGTCGGCAATTCACCGTAAAGCAGGAGGTAGCAGACTTCGAGGAAGTCGCCATGTTCGGCAAGCTGGTCGATCGGATAGCCGCGATGCAAAAGGATGCCCGCATCGCCGTCGATGAAGGTAATTGCCGACTCGCAGCTTGCAGTCGACGTGAAGCCGGGGTCGTAGGTGAAGGCGCCGGTGGTGCTGTAGAGCGCGCCGATGTCGATGACGTCAGGCCCGGTCGACCCGCTTCGTACCTTGAATTCATGGGTCTTGCCGGCGAGTTCGAGCCTGGCGGTCGACTCATGCGTCTTGCCGCCAGGTTCCAGTTTTGTCGCAGCTTCGCTCATTCCCAAACTCCTTTATGTTTCCTCATGCCGGCAAGGCAATTCCTGCAAACGACACGTCGAAATCACCGGAATGCGCGAACTTGCCACCGCATTTTAGGAGGTGCGTGCCAGATTGGGCCAAGGCCTAATGTTGCACTGCGAAACACACCTTTCAATGCCAATCTTCTTGGGCCAGTTCGCTCCTAATCGATTTGATCTCCAATGCGCGCCAGGCTTTCCTGGCGGCCCAGCACGGCCAGCACGTCGAACACGCCGGGCGAGGTGCTGCGGCCGGTCAGCGCGGCTCTGAGCGGCTGGGCCACGGCGCCGAGCTTGTGGCCGCCGGCCTGCGCGAACTCGCGGATCGCGGCCTCAGCCGAGGCGGCGCTCCACTCGCCCTGGATGGAAGACAGCGCGCCGTGCGCGCCGCGCAGAATCGCGCGCGCATCCGCGTTGAGCAAGCCCGCCGCCTTCTCGTCCAGAGGCAGTGGCCGCTCGGCGAACAGGAAAGCCGCTCCGTCGACCAGCTCGACCAGGGTCTTGGCCCGCTCCTTGAGGCCGGGCATGGCGGCAAGCAGCTGCGCCTTGCGCTTGTCATCGAGCCTTGCAGCGAGCGCCGGACCGCCTTCCAGATAGGGCAAGGTGGCGACGAAGATGTCGAACAGCGCCTGGTCGTCCATCTTGCGCATGTGCACGCCGTTCAGCGCCTCGAGCTTGGCGAAGTCGAAGCGGGCAGCGCCCTTGTTGACGTCGCCGATGTCGAACCAGGCGACCATGTCCTTGACCGACATCACCTCGTCGTCGCCATGGCTCCAGCCGAGTCGCGCCAGATAGTTGAGCAGGGCTTCGGGCAGATAGCCCATGGCGCGATAAGCCTCGACGCCCAGCGCGCCGTGCCGCTTCGACAGCTTGGCGCCGTCGGCGCCGTGGATCAGCGGGATATGCGACATCGACGGCACGTCCCAGCCCATGGCGTTGTAGATCACCGTCTGGCGCGCGGCGTTGGTCAGGTGATCGTCACCGCGGATGATGTGGGTGACGCCCATGTCGTGATCGTCGACGACGACGGCATGCATGTAGGTCGGGACGCCGTCGGAACGCAGGATGATGAAGTCGTCGAGATCCTTGTTCGGGAAGCGAACCTCGCCCTGAACGCGGTCGTTGACGATCGTCACGCCGTCGGTCGGCGCCTTGATGCGGATGGCGCCCTTGACGCCTGCCGGCGCCTCGGAGGGATCGCGGTCGCGCCACTGGCCGTTGTAGCGCGGCGGCAGACCCTTGGCGCGGGCCGCCTCGCGCATTGCCTCGAGCTCGGCCGGCGTCTCGAAGGCGTAGTAGGCCTTGCCCAAGCGCACGAGCTCCTCGGCCACCTCGCGATGGCGCGGAGCGCGCTCGAACTGCGATACGGCCTCGCCGTCCCAGGAGAGGCCAAGCCAGGTCAGTCCGTCGAGAATCGCAGCGGTCGCCGCCTCCGTTGAACGCTCGCGATCGGTGTCCTCGATGCGCAGCAGCATCGTGCCGCCGGTATGCCTGGCATAGAGCCAGTTGAACAGCGCCGTGCGCGCCCCGCCAATATGCAGGTAGCCTGTGGGCGAGGGGGCAAAACGGGTGACGACCTTGTCGGACATGGAACTCTCGAAGAAGCACTGAAAAAATGCATGTTTCGCGCGGACTTCCACGCGATCGGCGTTCATGTAGCATAGGCGGTCTGGGGCGCAAGGGGCAGACCCGATGGCTGGACGTGGCCGGGGCGTGAGGGAGGGCGGGGAAACGACAGCTGGCGTCAGCGAGCGCCTGATGTTTGCCCATGCCGCGCCTGCCGAAGAAGCGCCGGTTTCGCTTCCGGAGCTTCGTCTGCCAGCCGGGCTTCTGCCGCCCGGTGACGGTGGGCTTCAGCCAGCCTCGCCAGCAGGCACCGTAGGCCGGATCCGCAGACAGCTCGGCCGCGCCTCGCTCCCCGCATTGCGCCGAGGCATCGCCGTCGCCTTGGAGATCGAGCTCGACCGTGGCGTGGGCTTCCTGCTGGTGCCGGTGTTCCTGGCCGCCGGTGTGATCTATTACTTCTCGCTGAGCACCGAGCCCGATCTCTACAGGCCGATTGCGGCGGTGGCTTTGATGGCTGTCTGCGCGGCAGTCTCGCGTTCCTGGCAGCGGACGCACCTTGTCTTCATGGCCACGCTTTTCTGCGCGCTCGGCTTTCTGGCGGCCAAGGCGGAGACCTGGCGGATGGCGACGCCGATGCTGGGGTCCGAGATCCAGACACGGCTGACCGGCCGCCTGGTCACCGCCGAAGCGATGGCCAATGGCCGAGTGCGGCTTACCATCGATCTCATCTCCACCGAGCGCCCGACGCTGCGCTATGCGCCGGATCGCGTTCGGCTGTCGGCGCGCAGGATCCCGCCCGGCATGACGGCTGGGTCGATGCTGACCGGCTATGTCAAGCTGCTGCCGCCGACCGGTCCGGTTCGGCCGGAAAGCTATGACTTTTCCTTCGACAGCTATTTTGCCGGCATCGGCGGCAGCGGCTTTTTCCTGGGCGATCCAAAGCTGTTACCTCCGGCCGAGGCTCCGTTCGGCGCGCGCATTACGTCGGCCGTGGAAAACGCGCGCGAAGGCATTGCCGACCACATCCGGAGCAGCATTGGCGGCTCCGAGGGCGAGATCGCGGCGGCGCTGATTGTCGGCGTGCGCGCCGGCATTCCGGAAGCGATCAACGAGTCTATGCGGCGCACGGGCATCTATCACATCATCTCGATCTCCGGCCTGCACATGGCGCTGGTGGCCGGCACGATCATGTTCCTGCTGCGCGGCGCTTTCGCGCTGTTTCCGGATTTCTCGTCGCGCCGGCCGGTGAAGAAATATGCCGCAGCGATCGCGCTGGTCTCGATCGCTGCTTACCTTGTCATCTCCGGCATCGTGGTGGCGGCCGAGCGAAGCTTCATCATGCTCGCCGTGATGCTGGTCGCCGTGCTCTTCGATCGCGCGGCGCTGACGATGCGCAACCTGGCGATCTCGGCGATTGCCGTCATCCTCGTGTCGCCGCATGAAGTGGTCGGCCCGAGCTTCCAGATGTCCTTCGCCGCCACCGCCGCCCTGGTCGGCGCCTATGCCGGCTTTGCCGACTATCGCGCCGGCAAAACGACCGCGCCGCCGGCAAGGCGTTCATTCCTGGGGTTCCTGTCGCGAAAACTGGCGGTTGGCGTGGGCGGCGCCGCCGTAACCTCGCTCATCGCGGGCAGCGCGACACTGCTGTTTGCGATCTGGCACTTCCAGCGCGTATCGCCGCTCAGCCTGCTCGCCAATCTGGCGGTGATGCCCATCGTCTCGCTGATCGTCATGCCATTCGCCGTGTTGAGCGCGCTGGCCATGCCCTTCGGCCTGGACGGTCCCTTCCTCTATGTGATGGGGAAGGGCCTGACAGCGATGATTGCGATTTCGGCATGGATTTCCGAGCGCTCGCCGGTCGATGCCGTGGGATTGATCTCGATCCAGTCGGTGCTGCTGGCGACGATCGCGCTGGTCATCGCGACCATGGCCACCACCTGGCTCAGATTGGCAGCCGTGCCGTTCGCCCTCGCCGCGCTGCTGGCGATTCCGGATGTGCGCACGCCGGATGTGTTGATCTCGGAGGACGCGCATCTGGTGGCGATGCCGATCGGCGGCGGCGAGCTTGCCATCAACCGCGAACGCTCCAACGAGTTCACCACCGACAATTGGAAACGGGCGCTGAAGGTCGAGGAAATCGTACCGCCGGAGACATTCGCCAAGGATGCTCTCGATATCGCCGACCCGGTCGACCTGCCGCCCGGCTCGCCCTTCTATTGTACCGGCGACCTCTGCATTGCCCGGCATCCTTCCGGCGCGATCGTCGTGCTCGCCGAAAACCGCGACAGCGCACGGCCCGCCTGCGGCTTTGCCGACCTCATCGTCATCAACGATGCGACGGCCTACAATCCCTGCCGGGATCAGCGCGTGCTTGTCGTCACCAAGCGCCAGCTGGCGCGTGACGGCAGTGCCGCCGTCTTCTTCGATCCACAATCGGCAACCGCGCGCCCGGCCATCCAATATGCCGTCGAAAAGCCATATCGGCCCTGGCACGAGCAGCGCAAATACACTCGCGAGGCGAGGGGACTGCCGCCTTATCAAAGGCCTGAGCGGGTAGGCGCCGCGCCTTCGCAGCCGGATCAGTAGCGACGGATCAGCCCGACGAGCTTGCCCTGCACCTTGACCCGATCCGGTCCGAAGATGCGGGTTTCGTAGGCCGGGTTGGCGGCCTCCAGCGCGATCGAGGCGCCCTTGCGGCGGAAGCGCTTGAGCGTCGCTTCCTCATCGTCGACCAGCGCCACCACGATCTCGCCCGGGCTTGCCGTGTTGGCGTTACGGATGATGACGGTGTCGCCGTCGAATATGCCAGCCTCGATCATGGAGTCGCCCTTGACCTCCAGCGCATAATGCTCGCCGCCCATGATCATATCCGGCGGCACCGAGATCGAATGCGTCTGGTGCTGGATGGCGTCGATCGGAACACCGGCGGCGATGCGGCCCATCACCGGAATGGATACGGCCGAAGCAGCCTCGTCGTCATTGCTGGGCGTCGGGGCGCGCGAGGACGCTGCCGGCTTCACCTGGCGGCTTAGATTGCCCTGGCCGCCTTGAATGACGCTCGGCGAAAACTTCTTCGCGGCGTTCAGGCCAGGCGCGATCGAATCGGGCAGCCGCAAGACCTCCAACGCGCGCGCCCGGTTCGGCAGCCGGCGAATAAAGCCGCGTTCTTCCAGCGCCGTGATCAGCCGATGGATGCCGGACTTCGAGGCGAGGTCGAGCGCCTCCTTCATCTCGTCGAAGGATGGAGGAATCCCGCTCTCCTTCAGACGTTCATGGATGAACATCAGGAGTTCATGTTGTTTGCGCGTCAGCATTGGCGGCCCCACGGGTTCCGAAACCAGAATCAGAAAAACAAACCCAGAACAAACACTATCTGTTCCAGTTGTGTTCCGCAACCGTTTAAAGTTTAATGAATTTCTTAAGGCGGGCGAAAGAATGTTGCACCCGACGGTGCCCGGCCGCCACCGGTTGGCTGTGTCATTGATTCCGCTCGATTTTGCAATTCTCCTTAAAGCTTAAATTCGGAGGCGGCACCGTCGCGAAGGTGCTGAAGGGATCCCGTCAGCTAACCCAACCATGTACCGCACCGTGAACGAAACGAACCCAAAATGCCAACCTTGGCGATGATTCCGATCCTTGGCCTTTGCTGTCTATGGACCAGCTAACACAGGACAGAAGGTTCTTGCCGTGCCGCGGACGGTGATGAGACAACCGCTGAGGATATAGCGGCCTGGTTCGAAACGGAGGCGGTAGCACAATGAGGGGAATTCCCGATCTTGCCGAGGTGGACGCGATGGATGCCGCGGACCCGCTGCGCGCCCTGCGCGATCGCTTCGTTCTGCCGGAAGGGGTGATTTACCTCGACGGCAATTCGCTGGGCGCTGCTTCGATCAATGTCTTCAACGAGATCGAGACGGCCGCGAAGGAGGAATGGGCGCGGGATCTCATCCGCGCCTGGAACACCGCCGGCTGGTTCGACATGCCCGTCCAACTGGGCGACCGGCTCGGCCGTCTGGTCGGCGCCGCGCCGGGTCAGACGGTGGTTTGCGACACCACCTCGATCAACATCTACAAGGCTCTGCATGCGGCGCTCGCAATGCGACCCGACCGGCCGGTTATCGTTGCCGAGGGCGACAGCTTTCCGACCGACCTCTACATGGCGGAAGGGGTGGCCTCGACGCGGCCCGGCACGGTGCTGCGGCTCGAAGGGGTCGATGCGCCGACGATCGAAGACCTGATCGACGACCGTGTCGCCGTCATCCTGGTCAACCAGGTCAACTACAAGTCCGGCCGGCTGCGCGACATGGCCGCCCTGACCCGCAAGGCCCATGACGCCGGTGCGCTGATCGTCTGGGACCTCTGCCACACGGCCGGCGCCCTGCCGGTGGATCTCGACGGCTCGAATGCCGATTTCGCCATCGGCTGCACCTACAAATATCTCAATGGCGGACCGGGCGCGCCGGCCTTCATCTATGCCGCCACCCGCCATCATCCCGACATCAGCCAGCCGCTCAGCGGCTGGTGGGGCCATGCCAGGCCATTCGCGTTCGAACAGGGCTACGCCGCCGGCTCAGGCATTCGGCGATTCCTGTGCGGAACGCAGCCGGTGCTGTCGATGCGCGCGCTGAAAGGTTCGCTGGATCTCTGGGACGAAGTCGACATGACGGCCGTGCGCGAGAAGAGCGTCGCGCTGACGGATCTGTTCATCCGGCTTGTCGAAGCCAGATGCGGTGCGTTCGGTCTCGAGCTGGAAAGCCCGCGCGACGGCGCCGAACGCGGCAGCCAGGTGTCGTTCGCCCACCCGCATGGCTACCAGGTGATGCGCGCCTTGATCGAGCGCGGCGTGATCGGCGATTTCCGCGCGCCGTCGACCGTTCGTTTCGGCTTCACGCCGCTCTATGTCGGCTACCGGGATGTCTGGGACGCCGTCGAGGTGCTGGAAGACATCCTGCGCACGGGCGCCTGGCAGGAGGCCCGCTATGCGGTCAAGGAGGCCGTCACCTGAAGCGGGCGCTCAATGGGTCTTTTCGGCCCGCAGGCGGAAGCGCTGGATCTTGCCGGTCTGCGTCTTCGGCAGGGCCGCGATGAATTTCACCGATCGCGGATATTTGTAAGGCGCGATCGTCGCCTTGACGTGATCCTGGAGGCGCTTGACGGTTGTGGCATCCGCCGCCGTGCCCGGCACCAGCACGACATGCGCCTCGACGATCTGGCCGCGTTCGGCGTCCTCGGCGCCGATGACGGCGCATTCCGCGACATCGGGATGCGACAGAAGGGCCGCTTCAACTTCCGGTCCGGCGATGTTGTAGCCGGCGCTGACGATCATGTCGTCGGAGCGGGCGGCGAAATGGAAGAAGCCGTCTTCGTCCTGCACGAAGGTGTCGCCCGTCAGGTTCCAGCCGCCACGGACATAGTCCTTCTGGCGATCGTCGGCCATGTAGCGGCAGCCCGTCGGTCCGCGCACTGCCAGGGCGCCTGTCGCGCCGCGCGGCAACTCGCGCATCTCGTCGTCGACGATGCGCGCTTCGTACCCGCCCACCGGCTTGCCGGTCGAAGCCGGCTTCCTGTCGTCGAGGCGATTGGAGATGAAGATGTGCAGCATCTCCGTGGCGCCGATGCCGTCGAGGATCGGCTTGCCCGTCTTTCGCGTCCATTCTTCGAAGACGGGGGCGGGCAAGGTCTCGCCAGCCGAAACGGCAACGCGCAGCGACGAAAGGTCGGCGCCTTCGTCCATGGCCTTCAGCATCGCCCTGTAGGCCGTCGGGGCCGTGAAGGAGATGGTCGCCTTGTAGGTCTCGATGATGGCGATCATGTTGGGCGGCGTCGCCTGCTCCAGCAGCGTCGCGGCAGCACCGAAGCGCAGTGGAAAGATGGCGAGCCCGCCGAGGCCGAAGGTGAAGGCCAATGGCGGCGAACCGACGAAAATGTCGTCGGGCGTCACCTGGAGAATCTCTCGGGCATAGGCGTCGGCGATGATCATCAGGTCGCGATGGAAATGCATGGTCGCCTTCGGCACGCCGGTCGTTCCGGACGTGAAGCCCAGCAGCGCGACATCGTCGCGACCGGTGTCGACCGCCTTGAAAGTGACAGGTTTGTCGAGCGCCGCGCGATCCAGTTCGGCATCATGGTTGGCGGTGCCGTCGAAGCCGATGACCTGTTTGAGGAAGGCGCTGTCCTTGGCGCAGGCCGTCATCTCGTCCATCAGCCTGGTGTCGCAAAGCGCTATGCCGATTTCCGCCTTGTCGACGATCTTGGCGAGTTCGCCGGCGCGCAGCATCGGCATGGAGTTGACGACGACGGCGCCGACCTTGGTGGCGGCCAGCCAGCAGGCGACCATGGCGGGGTTGTTTGCCGAACGGATCAGCACCCGGTTGCCCGGCTTCACGCCATAGTTTTCGACAAGCGCATGGGCCAGCCTGTTCGTCCAGTCCGACAGTTCCTTGTAGGTGCGGCGACGGCCATTGCCGATCAGCGCGGTGCGATCGCCGAAACCCTTTTCGACCAGCCTGTCGGTGAGTTCGACGCCGGCATTGAGACGCTCGGGATAGTCGAAGCCGTCGAGGAGAAAGTCCGGCCACTGCTCCGGCGGCGGCAGGTTATCGCGGGTGAACGTGTCGCTATGCGCTGAGGGTCCTAGCATGTTGCCGTAATCCTCCTGCTTTCCGGAGGAGGTTTGCCGCCTTCCGGCCACAGCCATTCGCGCGACTCCACCTGAGGGGCGGGCGAGCGCGGGCTTCGGCTATTCAGCAGACCTCCCATTGTCGGCTGTTCGTCAGCCAGGATTGCATCAGGTCGAATTTGTTTCAAGCCTAAAATGTTTTTACCCGGAGCATTGACGCGATCTCCGCAGCCGGCCATTGCTGGATGAACCTGCGCGTCTTGTGAGGGGCTATTGGTCGAGCATCGGGTTACGGATTGGGACAATGCCTACGCCAACGGCGCGAACATCGCCGGCGGCGATCGCTGGCCGGCTGCCTGGGACGGCCCGGCTCAGGCATTTCGCGAAAATATGTCGGCGCAGGGCAGGGCGCGGCTCGACATCGTCTATGGCGAGGCGCCGCGCAGCCGGTTCGATCTCTTCCTCCCGCCGACCGCGCCGAAGGGGCTCGTGGTGTTCATCCACGGTGGCTACTGGATGGAGTCGCACAAGAACTCCTGGTCGCATCTGGCCGCGGGCGCCGTCGGCCGCGGCTTTGCCGTCGCCATGCCTTCCTATACGCTGTGCCCGCAGATCAGGATCAGCGGCATCGTCAATGAAGTCGCGGCCGCGATCGGCGAGGCGGCGGCCATGGTCGACGGCCCGCTGGTGCTGACCGGGCACTCGGCCGGCGGGCATCTCGCCGGCCGCATGGTGACCGAGGCCTCGCCGCTGGCGCCCGGCGTGGCGCAGCGCATTCGCAAAGTCGTTTCGATTTCAGGCCTGCACGACCTCCGGCCGCTGATGTTCACCGCCCTGAACGAGACCTTAAATATCGACGAGCGGGAAGCGTTGAGCGAAAGCCCGGCTTTGCTGCGGCCCCGGCAGGGCGCCCGCATCACCTGTTGGGTCGGCGGCGGCGAGCGCTCGGAATTTCTTCGCCAGAGCACATTGCTCGCCAACATCTGGACAGGGCTCGGTGCCGCCACCGGTTCAGTTGTCGAGCCGGATCGACATCATTTCAACGTTGTCGATGGTCTCGCGGATCCGGACCATCCCCTGACCCGAACGCTGGTGGACGAATAACGATCGACTTCGTCGACGTATGAACGATCGCCGTTGTCGATGTATCAGCGCAGCATAAGCACGCCGCACTCGGCGCCGACCTCCGCGGCCGGCGCGAAGGGCTCGCGCACGATCAGGCCGTTGGCGTCGGCGAGCATGCGCAGCATCGAGGAGTCCTGGATGCCGAAGGGGGTCGCGACCACGGTGCCGGCATCCTCGCGAACCACGGCGCGCACATAGTCCTGCCTGAGATCGTTGGCCTGCATCGCGGCGCCCAGCCGGGCCGTTCGCACGTCCTGCCTGAAATCGCGGCCGCCGAGCCGGGCAAGCAGCGGCTTCAGGAAGAGCTGCGAGCAGACGATGCTTGCCACCGGATTGCCGGGCAGGCCGATGCAGCGGATGTTGCCAAGCCGGCCGAACATCAACGGTTTGCCTGGGCGCATGGCGATCTTCCAGAAGTCGAGCGTCATGCCCTCGCCGGTCAGCACGTCGTGGATCAGGTCGTGGTCGCCGACCGAGGCGCCGCCGAGCGTGACGATAACGTCGGCGCCCGCCTCGACCGCTTTCCGGACCAGTGCGGCGATCGCCTCCTTGCGGTCGGCGGCGATGCCGAGATCGAGCGCCCGCGCGCCGACCGACTGCGCGGCGGCGGCAACGCCATAGGCATTGGAGGAAATGATCTGGTCGGGGCCGAGCGTGCTGCCCGGCGGCAGCAATTCGTCTCCGGTGGCGATGATCGCGACCAGCGGCCGGCGCACGACACGCAAGGCAGGGTGGTTGGCCGACGCTGCCAGCGAAAGGGCCGCCGCGTCGAGCACGCGACCTTTTTCGAGCAGCACATCGCCCTGGCTGAAGTCGAGCCCGCGGCGGCGGATGTTGCGTCCTTCGACGGTCGGTTCCGTCACCTCGATCTTGCGGTTGCCGAGGTCGCGAACGTTTTCCTGGATGACGACGGTGTCGGCGCCTTCAGGCAGCGGCGCGCCGGTGAAGATGCGCACGGCCTGGCCTTCGCCGACGGTTCCGGCAAACCCGCGCCCGGCAGGCGCAATGCCTATGACCTCAAGCCGCGCCAGCGCTGAAGCGACGTCGGCGGACCGCGTGGCATAACCATCCATTGCGGAGGCGTTGAAAGGCGGCTGCGTGCGCAACGCCACAACCGGTTCCGCCAGGACCCGTCCGGCCGCTTCCGCCAGCGGAACGCTCTCGCCCGGCAAAGGTGCTGCGCCGTCGAGCAGGCGTGCGAGCGCTTCGGCGACCGGGACCAGCGCCATCAGGCATCCACCTTGTAGTCACTTGATTTGCCGCCGGTCTTCTCGACCAGCCGGATGCCAGAAATCGTCATGCCGCGGTCCACCGCCTTAGCCATGTCGTAGATGGTAAGGCAGGCGATCGAGGCGGCGGTCAGCGCCTCCATCTCCACGCCCGTCTTGCCGGTGACGCGGGCGAGCGCTGTGACCTTGAGGCCAGGCAATGCACGATCAGGTTCGATCTCGACGGCCACTTTGGTGAGAAGCAGCGGATGGCAAAGCGGGATCAGCTCATGCGTCTTCTTCGCCGCCATGATCCCGGCGATGCGGGCGGTGCCCAGCACATCGCCTTTCTTGGCGTCGCCGGCCAGAATCATCTCCAGCGTTTCGGGCCGCATCGAGACGAAGCCTTCGGCGATCGCGGTGCGGGTCGTCTCGGCCTTGTCGCCGACATCGACCATGTTGGCTTCGCCCTTGGCGCCAAGATGGGTGAGGGCCATTTCAGATGGCCTCGGCTGCTGCCTTGCCCGTCAGCAGAAGCTCGGTCGCCGCGGCCACATCCGCCTGCCGCATCAGGCTCTCGCCAACGAGGAACGTGCCGATCCTGCTCTTTTCCAACCGGCGGCAATCCTGATGCGTGAAGATGCCGCTTTCGCTGACCAGCAGCCGGTCCGCCGGTACCTTGGCGGCCAGCCGCTCCGAAACGTCGAGGCTGGTCTCGAAGGTTCTCAAGTTGCGGTTGTTGATGCCGATCAGCCGCGACGACAGTTTCAGCGCCCGCTCCATTTCCATCTCGTCATGCACCTCGACCAAGGCGTCCATGCCCAACTCGAACGCAGTCGCCTCGAGCTCGCTGGCCAGCGCGTCGTCGACGCTCGCCATGATGATCAGGATCGCATCGGCGCCCCAGGCGCGCGCTTCGTGGACCTGGTAGGGATCGAAGAGAAAATCCTTGCGCAGGGCCGGCAGGCGCACGGCTGCCCGTGCGGCCGTCAAGAATTCCGGCGCGCCCTGGAAAGACGGTGCGTCGGTCAGCACCGAAAGGCAGGCGGCGCCTCCTTTCTGATAGGCCTTGGCCAACGCCGGCGGATCGAAATCGGCGCGGATCAGCCCCTTGGAAGGGCTGGCCTTCTTGATTTCGGCGATCAGCGCGAAGCCTCCGCCCCGGCGCTTGGCTTCGAGCGCCGCGAGGAAGCCGCGCGGTGGCTCGGCATCCTTCGCCTTCGCCTTGATTTCGGCGAACGGTACGCGAAGCTTCGCCGCCGCGATCTCGTCGCGCTTATAGGCTTCGATCTTGCGCAGGATGTCCGACAAGGCCTTATCCGTTCGAAATCTCGACAAGCTTGTCCAGCACCGCAAGAGCGCGGCCGCTGTCGATCGCTTGCGCTGCCGCCGCGATACCGTCGGCAAGCGTCGTCGCCTTGCCAGCCACGACCAGGCCGGCGCCGGCGTTCATCAGCACCGTATCGCGATAGGCGCCGGCGGCGCCGCCCAACATATCGCGCAGTTGCCTGGCGTTATAGGCCGCGTCGCCGCCGCGCAGTTCTTCCCTAGTGTGCCGCTTCAGGCCGACGGCTTCCGGCGTCAGGGTGAAGGTGCGGATCTCGCCGCCGGCAAGCTCCGCGACCTGGGTCTCGCCCGTGGTTGTGATCTCGTCATAGCCATCACCATGGACGACCCAGGCGTGCTCGGCGCCCAGCGCCTTCAACGTCTCGGCCACCGGCATGATCCATTCCGGCAGGAAGACGCCGACCATCTGGCGGCTGACGCCGGCGGGATTCGACAGAGGTCCAAGCAGATTGAAGATGGTGCGCGTGCCGAGCTCGACGCGGGTCGGCCCGACATGCTTCATCGCCGGATGATGCGCCGGCGCGAACATGAAGCCGACACCGGCTTCGTGGATGCAGCGGCCGATCATCTCCGGCGAGATATCGATCTTGACGCCCAGCGCCGTCAGCACATCGGCCGAGCCGGTCAGCGAGGACAGGCCGCGATTGCCGTGCTTGGCGACCGGCACGCCGGCGGCGGCGATAACGAAGGCCGAAGCGGTCGAGATGTTGACCGAGTGCGAATTGTCGCCGCCGGTACCGACGATGTCGATGGCGCCCTGCGGCGCCTCGACACGCAGCATCTTGGCGCGCATCGTGGCGACCGCGCCGGATATCTCGCTCACCGTCTCGCCACGCACGCGCAGCGCCATCAGGAAGCCGCCGATCTGGCCGGGCGTCGCGTCGCCCGACATTATGATATCGAAGGCCTCGCGGGCCTCCTCGAAAGACAGCGCGGTGCCGGTGGCGACCTTGGCGATGTGTGTCTTCAGCGCGCTCATCGTGTCTGTGCTTGCGAAACGGCGTTCGGATCGATGCGGACGTTATATTGTGACTGCAGCTGCGCCACCAACTGGTCGAGCAAGTCATCGGACATGCCGGCACCGAAGGATTTCTGCGCGTCGTCCGGCACCGCGCTGCCATCGGCGCCCGCCGGCTCGAAGACCTCGGCGACCTTGAACAGGATCTGGCCGTCGCCGGTGGGCGAGGGGATCAGGCCGGTGCCGCCTTCGCCGACGCCGAACATGGCCGCGGCACCCTCCTTGCCGAAATCAGCATCGTCGGCTTCGCGCTTCAGGCCGCGCTTGGTCTGTTTCTCGAGCTTGAGCTCGCTGGCGATGGCGTCGAGCGTGGTGCCAGCCTTGAGGCGCTTCTCCAGTTCCTGCGCCTTTGCGTCGAGCCGCTTGTCGGTCTCGGCTTCGGTCCAGTCGGCCGCGACCTTCTTGCGGACTTCATCCAACGTGCGGTCACGCGCCGGCGTTATCGACTGCACCTCGTAGAAGACAAAGCCATTGTCCGCGGTGGTCAGGCCCTCATTCTCGGTATTGGGCTCGGCCGCGAACACCGCCTTGATGAGGTCCGCCGATTCCGGCAAGTCCTTGACGATCGTGCCGTCCGGCCGCTGGCCGGTGCGGTCGATAGCGTCGATGGTGACGACCTTGAGCTTCAGCTTGTCGGCGGCCTGGGCGAGCGAGGCGCCCGAGGCGCGGATGTCCTCGTAGCTGTCATGCACGTCGAGCAGGATGCGGCTTGCCTCGCCGAGCGCAAGGTCCTTGCGGATCTGGTCGGACACTTCCGAA
Source organism: Mesorhizobium atlanticum (assembly GCF_003289965.1). Classification (GTDB taxonomy): domain Bacteria; phylum Pseudomonadota; class Alphaproteobacteria; order Rhizobiales; family Rhizobiaceae; genus Mesorhizobium; species Mesorhizobium atlanticum. The sequence continues at coordinate 181,434 of NZ_QMBQ01000006.1, read as the reverse complement.
AGCGGTTTCACGACCTGCGGCTTGATCTCGGTGACGCGCAGCAGCACGGGACCGAAGGCGCCCTGGACGACCTGGCTTACCTCGTTGGCATTGAGCGAGAAGGCCGCGTCGGCAACCGCCTTGTCGGCGATCTTGTCCTTGGACAGCGTGCCGAGCAGCGTGTCGGCCTGCGTCTTGCCTTCGGCGGTGACGAGCTTGTCGAAGGTGGCGCCGGCCTTCAGCGAATCCAAAGCCGCCTTGGCCGCATCCGGCGTCTTGAACACCAGCTGCTCGATGGTGCGCATTTCGGGCGTCGTGTAGCGCGCGATGTTCTTGTTGTAATCGTCTCTCACCTGCTGGTCGGTCACCGCGGACGGATCCATGATGTCCTGCGGTTCGAGCCGGACATAGGAGAACTTGCGGTATTCCGGCGCGGCGTAGTTCTTCTTGTTGGCGTCGAAATAGGCGTTGAGGGCGCTGTCGGACGGCGCCTCGATCGGCTGCACAAGCGTCTTGGGCAGCACGAGATAGTCGATCGTGCGATCCTCGCCGCGATAGAGCGAGACCGCCTTCAGGAAGGTCTGCGGAACCTTGAGGCCGTCGGAGATCGCCTCGACGATCTGCTGGCGCACGGCCACCTGCGAGCGGTTCTTGAGATAGTCCTCCGGCCGCATGCCGAGCTGGCGCAGCAGATACTCGAAGGTGCGGCGATCGAACTGGCCGCTGGGGCCCTTGAAGGCCGGATCCTCGCGCGTCAGTTCGGCCAGCCGGTCCTTGGAAAGGCCGAGACCGAGCTTGCGCGCCTGCTCGTCGAGCACGGCGCCCGAAACGAGCTGCGCCAGCACCTGATTGTCGACACCGAGCAGCTTGGCCTGCTCCTGGGTGACACGCTGGCCATATTGCTGGGAAAGCAGGCTGAGCTGGCGATCATAGGCGAGGCGGTACTCGTTGATCGAGACCTCGGTGCCGCCGGCGGTGATCACCGCGTGATGGCCGCCCAGCACGCCACCCACCATGCGCGTGGTGGCGCCCCAGGCGAGGAAACTCACCACCAGCAAGGACAGCAACGCCTTCGCGACCCAGGTACCCGCCGCGCTTCTCAATATACCAAGCATGCATACTTCCGAGTTTTGCGCATTTTCGCATGCGCCGAGTCTGAAACAAGCGCAATAGCGCCCTTCCAGTCCACTGTCGATTGCTTTGTGACCTGATTTTGGTAGTGAGGGCGCTGCTTAATGTCGCTCGGAGAACGCGTCCCATGACCCCTGGAATCCGCCCGCTTGTCGCCGGCAACTGGAAAATGAACGGTACCAGCGCCTCACTCAATGAGTTGCGGTCGATCGGCAACGGGTTCATGAGCGGGCTCGACGCCGAGACCGAAGCGTTGGTGTGCGTGCCGGCGACGTTGCTCCAGCGCGCAGCCGAGATCCTGTCGCGCACGCCGGTCCGAGCCGGCGGAGAGGATTGCCATCCCAAGGAAAGCGGCGCCTTTACCGGCGAGATTTCCGCCGAGATGCTGAAGGATGCCGGCGCCAGCCACGTTATTGTCGGCCATTCCGAGCGCCGCGAGCTGTTCGGCGAGGACGACGCGATGGTCCATGCCAAGGCTTCGGCCGCCTGGCGGGCAGGGCTGGTGGCCATCATCTGCATCGGCGAGATGCGCGCCGAGCGCGAGGCGGGCGCCACGCTCGATGTCCTGTCGCGCCAGCTCGAGGGCTCCGTCCCGACCAGCGCCACCGCGGCGAACACCATCATCGCCTATGAGCCGGTGTGGGCGATCGGCACCGGCCTGACCCCGACGGCGGCCGACGTCGCCGAGGCGCATGCGCATATCCGCGGCAAGCTGACCGGTTTGCTCGGCGATGCCGCGGCCAGAATGCGCATTCTCTACGGCGGCTCGGTCAAGCCGTCCAACGCGGTGGAACTGCTCGGCGTCGAGAATGTCGATGGCGCGCTGGTCGGCGGCGCCAGCCTGAAGGCGGCCGACTTCCTCGCCATCGCGGAAGCCTACATGAACATCTCCTAGAGACCATCGCCTGGGCTTCCGCGGCATAAATCGTTGTATTGGCCGCATTGCTTCCCATATTCCCGGCCACGGGCTTGGAAATGCCGCCAAAGCATTGTAAGGAGCCGCCTCCAAAACACCGGTCGTATGCGCGGCCGCGCAAGGCCTCGCCAGGATAAATTATGGAAACCGTACTGATCGTCATCCACCTCATGGTCGTGCTCGCCCTTGTCGGCGTGGTGCTGCTGCAGCGCTCCGAAGGCGGCGGCCTGGGCATCGGCGGCGGTTCCGGTTTCATGACCGCGCGAGGTGCTGCGAATGCACTGACCCGCGCCACCGCGATCCTGGCGGCTGCGTTCTTCGTGACCTCGCTGGCGCTGTCGATCCTTGCCCGTTACGGCGAAAAGCCGATCGACATTCTCGACCGCCCGGCGACGTCGAGCCAGGGCAGCGGCGTGCTCAACCAGCTGCCGGGTTCCAATGGGCCGGTGGGCACCTCCAAGCCCGCGGCTCCGGCCGGCGGCACGGCTCCCGCGGCTCCATCGGGCGGCACGACGACCACGACGCCCCTTGCCAACGGCACCACGGCGCCTGCGCCGGCTCCGGCGACAACGCCTGCTCCGGCTGCGCCGGCGCCGGCAGCCAACGGCGTCACCTTGCCGGTTACTCCTCAGGTTCCGAACCAGTAACCGGCCAAGGACTGGCCGCGATCTGTTGTTCTTTGAACACAGTCGCGGCAAATGCGCGTCCGATCACAAAGATTCAACCGGGCGTGGCGCCTGCCTCAGCTTGAGGCGGTGACGGCTAATCGATTATAGATTGCCCGCGGCACATTATCGGCGTCCTTGGGGGGCGCCGGGCGACGCCGTGGGCAACTTGCTTTTGAACAATCGGATCTTCGCCATGCAGCTTCGCAGCTTCATCCTCCTGGGAGTCTGTGCCGTCCTCGGCATGGGTTCCGCGGCCATTGCCGGACCGGCAAATCTGGCCACTTCCCCGTCGGTAGAGACGACCGACGCCATTCCAGTCGTCGCCGCCAAGAGCGACGCATCACAGCTGAAGCTTCTCAAGAAGAAGAAAAACCCGACCTCGGGCGATCTTGCGCAGATCAGCAAGCTCGAGGCCAAGATCGCGGCCGACAAGGAAGCCGCCAAGGAAAAGGCGCTCGAAGCTCGCAAGCTGGCGATGCGTGAGGCGGCCAAGGCCAAGGCGGACGCGGCGCGCCAGGAATGGCTCGCCAAGAAGGGCAGCGCACCGGCAGAAGTCGCCGACGCCAAGCCGGCCAAGAAGACCACCAAGATCATCGCGCCGCTGGAGCCATTAGCGCCGCTCGTTCCGGTCAAGGCCGAAGAGCCGATCCCGGCCGAAGCCATGAACATCACCGCCACCGGCAACAATGGCGAGCTGCGCAGCGAGCAGCCCGGGCAGAAGCAGAGCAGCGGCGGGCTGTTCGCAGGCCTGTTCGGCGGTGCCTCGGTGTCTTCGATCAGCTATTTGCCAGAGACCCGCGCACTTGATTCGGCGCTCGCCAAAAAGGACGCCAAGCGGCCCTTCAAGGTGAAGCCGGAATTCGTGCCGCAGGACGTCACGTTCACCGGCTATGAGCCGGGCACCATCGTCATCGACACCAGCGCTCGTCGCCTCTACCTCGTCGAGTCGTTTTCCACTGCCCGCCGCTACGCCATCGCCGTCGGCCGCGAAGGCCTGCAGTTCAAGGGCACGGTGGCGGTCGGCGACAAGCAGGAATGGCCGCGCTGGATCCCGACGCTCGACATGCAGAAGCGCGAGCCGAAGCATTACGGCCAGTACAAGGATGGCATGCCCGGCGGCGGCGAGAACCCGCTCGGCGCGCGCGCCATCTACCTCTATGACGGCAAGAAGGACACGCATCTGCGCATCCACGGCACGATTGCTCCCCAGTCGATCGGAACCAGCGCCTCCAATGGCTGCTTCCGCATGATCAACGAGCACGTCATGGATCTCTACAGCCGCGTCAAGATCGGCACCAAGGTCGTTATTATCTAACGATTTCCATCATACTGCCGAAAGGGCCGGCACCGCCGGCCCTTTTGTTTTGAGTTCTGTTTTGACGGATGTCGGTCTTCCAAACTGCTTAGCATTTTTGGGCGACATGCTTCGCAAAGGCCCCGTGCGGGCCACCGGCGCCATTTTGGGAAAAAGCCTTCGCGGCGGTTTTTTTCTCTGGCGGAATCAATCAGGCCGCGTTAAGCGATGACTCCCATGGCGCGATATGTATTCATCACAGGCGGCGTGGTTTCCTCACTCGGAAAAGGCATCGCCGCAGCAGCTCTTGGGGCTCTTCTGCAGGCGCGGGGCTATCGTGCGCGGATCAAAAAGCTCGATCCCTACCTCAATGTCGACCCTGGAACGATGTCGCCATACCAGCATGGCGAAGTGTTCGTGACCGATGACGGCGCCGAGACCGATCTGGATCTCGGCCACTATGAGCGCTTCACCGGCCGTTCGGCCAACCAGCAGGACAACATCACCACCGGCCGCATCTACAAGAACATCATCGAGCGCGAGCGGCGCGGCGATTATCTCGGCGCCACCGTTCAGGTGATCCCGCACGTCACCGACGAGATCAAGCATTTCGTGCTGGACGGCAATGACGACTACGACTTCGTGCTGTGCGAGATCGGCGGCACGGTCGGCGACATCGAGGCCATGCCGTTCCTGGAGGCGATCCGTCAGCTCGGCAATGACCTGCCGCGCAACAACGCGGTCTATGTGCATCTGACGCTGATGCCCTACATCCCGACCGCCGGCGAACTGAAGACCAAGCCGACGCAGCATTCGGTCAAGGAACTGCGCGGCATCGGCATTGCGCCCGACATACTTCTGGTGCGCGCCGACCGGCCGATCCCGAAGGAAGAACGCCGCAAGCTTTCGCTGTTCTGCAACGTGCGCGAAAGCGCCGTCATCCAGGCGCTGGACGTGCCGCATATCTACGACGTGCCGATGGCCTATCACCAGGAAGGGCTCGATTCGGAAGTGCTGGCAGCTTTCGGCATCGACCCGGCGCCGAAGCCACGCATGGAGCCGTGGCAGGCGCTGTCCAAGCGCATCCACAATCCGGAAGGCGAGGTGACCATCGCCGTCGTCGGCAAATACACCGGCCTCAAGGACGCCTATAAGTCGCTGATCGAAGCGCTGTCGCATGGCGGCCTAGCCAACCACGTCAAGGTCAAGCTCGACTGGATCGAAAGCGAGATCTTCGAGAAGGAGGATCCCGCTCCCTGGCTGGAGAAGGTGCACGGCATCCTCGTTCCGGGCGGCTTTGGCGAGCGTGGCTCGGAAGGCAAGATCCTGGCCGCCAAGTTCGCGCGTGAGCGGAAAGTGCCTTATTTCGGCATCTGCTTCGGCATGCAGATGGCCTGCATCGAGGCAGCACGCTCGCTGGCCGGCGTCGATCATGCGTCGTCGACCGAGTTCGGCCCGACGGATGAGCCAGTCGTCGGCCTGATGACCGAATGGCTGAAGGGGAACATGCTTGAGAAGCGCCGGGCTACCGGCGATCTCGGCGGCACGATGCGGCTCGGCGCCTACCAGGCCGAACTCGCCAAGGGCTCGAAAATCGCGGACATTTACGGCGACACGCAGATTTCCGAGCGCCACCGGCACCGCTACGAGGTCAATATCGACTACAAGCAGCGGCTGGAAGAGTGCGGACTGGTCTTCGCCGGTATGTCGCCCGACGGCGTGCTGCCGGAGACGGTCGAATATCCGGACCATCCCTGGTTCATCGGGGTGCAATACCACCCCGAACTGAAGAGCCGTCCGCTCGACCCGCATCCGCTGTTCGCGAGCTTCATTTCGGCGGCGGTGGACCAGTCGCGCCTGGTTTGAGCAACCGGCTGGCCACCAGCGATGCAGACCTATGTCGCGCTGCTCTATAGCATAGGCCTCGGCGATGGCCGGCGCCTCGTCATGTCGGACTTCAAGGCGATGGCCGAAGATCTCGGCTTCAACAATGTCCGCACGCTGGTATCGACCGGCAACCTGGTCTTCGAGGCGCGAGCAGGCGAAATTTCGAAACTTGAGCGTCGGCTCGAAAAGGCCTTCGAAAAAACTTTCGGCCGCCATGTCGATATCATCGTGCGTCGGGCCGAGGATTGGTTGAAGCTCGCGGCGTCCAATCCATTCCCTGCCGAATCGGCTGAAGCCGGGGACCAGGTCGCGATTCGGGTGATGCGCCAACCTGTCGCCGACGAAGCGCTATCGGGACTTCAGACGCGCGCGGCCGACGATGAGAAGGTGCTTTTGGTCGACGGCGATATCTGGCTGGTCTTTTCGCGCCAGCGGCCGAGCTCGCGGCTGCTTGCCGCCGCCAATCACAAGCGCCTGGGCATCGGAACGTCGCGCAACTGGAACACGGTGCGCAGGCTGGCTGAAATGGTAGGCGGGGCCTTCCCTTCTCCCCCTGTGGGGGAAGATGGCCGCGAAGCGGCCGGATGAGGGGTGTTCCAGGGAACGCCAACGTCTCACTCCGCTGGAACACCCCTCATCCGTCTCGGCGCTATCGCGCCGATCCACCTTCTCCCGCGAGGGGAGAAGGGGAAAGTGCGCTCAGGCCTTGGCTGTTCTTGCACCCGCGCCAAGCGCCATGGTGCGCAGGACGTAGTAGACGGCGCCGGCGATGGCCACGCCGAAGAACCAGCCATAGACGCCCCACCAGGCCGGCAACCAACTGGTGAAGTTGGGCAGGATCGAGGAAAAGACCGCGCCGATGCCGGCGGCGATAAAGGCGTTGACATGCCAGCCGCTCTGGAACCGGAATTCGCCGTTCTCGCGGTAGAGCGCTTGAACATCGACCTCGCTTTTACGGATCAGATAGTAGTCGACCATCATCACGCCGAAGATCGGCCCCATCGTCGCGCCGATGATGCCGACGAAATGCGCCGCGCTGCCTTCCCAGGGCGCGAAGGGATAGAGCACCAGCGCAATCAACGCCGCGATGTAGCCGCCTTTCTTGAAGTCGATCTGGCGCGGGAAGACATTGGAGAAGTCGAAGGCCGGCGAAACGAAATTCGCCACCACGTTGATGCCCAGCGTCGCCACCGCGAAGGTGAGCGCCGCAAGGGCCGCCAGGAACCAGCTGTCGAACTTGGCCGAGATCTGGTCGGGGTGGAGCAGCACCTCGTGGTAGACGTCATAGGCGGCGATCGTCGTGACGCCGGCGACCAGCGAGAACAGGATAAGGTTGACCGGCAGGCCCCAGATATTGCCCTTGCGAAGTGCGGCATTGTCGGGCGCGTATCGGGCGAAATCGCAGAAGTTGAGATAGAGCGCCGAGAAATAGGTCACCCAGATCGCCGCGACGCCGAACAGCGCGGTCCAGGACCCCGGATCACCCGGAATGCCGGCGTCGGCGGTCTTCTCGCGCAGCACGTCCATCGGGATGTCGCTGGTGAAGGCGAAGCTGCCCGATTTCACGCAGAGATAGATGGCCAGAAGCAGCATCATCACCCAGACGGCGGGACCGGCCCAGTCCTGGAAGCGGCGCACAGTCTCCATGCCTTTCTGGATGATCAGCAGTTGCAGCGCCCAGATGATGACGAAGCAGATCACCTCCAGGGTCGAGTGTCCGAGCATATGCGAGGTCTTGTTGAACTCGTCGAACCATTGCAGGCGCGTCAGCAGCGCCACGATGGCGCCCGACGCCGCGGCCGTCTGAGCGCCATACCAGAAGCAGGCGACAATGGCGCGTACCAGCGCCGGGACGTTGGCGCCCCAGATGCCGAAGGAGGCACGGGCAAGCACGGGGTAGGGCACGCCGGTCTTCACGCCGGCATAGCCGACCATGTTCATCAGCGCGTAGATGATCAGCGAGCCGATGCCGATGGCGATGATGAAATTGACGAAGCCGCCGCAGAACAGAAACAGGCTTGCCGCCAGATAGTAGCCCCAGAGGCTGTGGACGTCCGAGGTCCAGACATTGAAGATCGAAAACGGTCCCCAGTTCCTGACCGTTGCGGGTGCCAGATCCTCGTTGTAGAGGTCGGGCGATGCGCCTTGAATGGTCATTGCAGTAGTTCCCCTTTTTTTGCAAAACGCGCCCTCACGCGTTTGACCGCGAAGGTTAAGCCTGACGCCAGGGAACCGGCAAGCAACCCATTTGCCGGCTTTCGCCTTAAAGATATTCAATGAGAATCGCCGTTATCCGATGGCGCCTGGCTGGCGGCGAGCCGAGTCGGCAGAGGTTTTTCCCGCATGCCGGGCGGTTCCAGATTTTTTCCACCGGCAATCAAATTTGTTTGGAACCGATCAGCGAGACGTGCGTTTAGTGGGGTTCGACCGCTCTGCGGCCGACCGGGAGGATAATCATGGATCGCTTGCATTTCTTTACCCCAGTGCGAATTGCGCGTGGGCAGGGATACCCTGTGGAGGAAGTCGATAGCGTCTCCGAGGCGATGGTGTTCCTGCGGAAATGGCCCACGGGAAGACGCGGCCCGGTTTATCAATGCGCCCTGAATTGCTGCGCGGCGGCAATGTCGGGCAAGATGTCGGCCGAGGAAGCGCGGAAAGCTTTTGTTGGCTTTGCCCGCATCACCCGCCTGCTCGACGACGATATGGCGCTGCCGCTGGGCGGCGTGTCGATGGACAACGTCTACGCGTTGCGGCGCTAGGCCGAAAAACCCACTTGAAATCAATATGCTGCGTCGGCGACGGCGCGGCATGTGAGGTATTGATGGTTTCCAGGTTCCGCATCATGTCGGATCGGGAGCCGACGTTTGACTCATCGAGAGCGCCATTTGGCTCCCCGCTAATTTCTAGAAGCCAACGCTTTCGAAGCAACAAAGGCGTTGAAAATACTTATACGATTTCGGCGTGAAGTATCTTTAAACCTGTTGGCCCTATTCCTACGTCATCGTTGTTATGTCTATCAAGGCAACACCGATGTAACATCGCTACGGCCACGCCTTTCTCACGGGGGACTCGGGAGGCGCGGTCACTTTCCCAAACGATGAGCAGCCCGAACGTTCGACATGCCTCGGTGCGTCGAGCGTCTCGGCGCGAAATCTCCCCGCTTTGTCAATCAACACCAGCCGGGTGGCGGCCGGGTGAACGAGCCTGCGCGCCCTTAGGAGACAAGACATGGAAGCCCTAGAATATCTCGGCCCGATGAAATGGACGGCGATCGAGATCGCCGTGCCGGTTGTCGTGCTGGCGATCCTGTTCTGGCGGAGCGGCATGGTCCGCTACATCCCGAACGACAGGCTCGGCATCCTGGAAAAACTATGGAGCTTTCGCGGCTCCGTCAGTGATGGCTTCATAGCGCTCAACCGTGAGGCAGGCTACCAGCCGGAAGTCGTGCGCGGCGGCCTGCATTTCTTCATGCCGTTCCAATATTCGATGCACCGCGCCAATCTTGTCACCATCCCGCAGGGCCAGATCGGCTACGTCTTTGCGCGTGACGGCAAGCCGCTGCCTCCGACGCAGACACTTGCTTCCAACACCGATGCCGATGATTTCCAGGATGTGCGCGGCTTTCTCGAAAAGGGCGGACAGAAAGGACCGCAGCGCAAGATCTTACGCGAAGGCACCTATGCCATCAATCTCGCGCAATTCATCGTGCTCACCGCCCAGTCGATCTATGCCGTCAATCTAAGCTCGTCGGAACAAAACCTTTTTTCCAACATGTCCAGCATGATCTCGGAGCGGGGCGGCTTTGAGCCGGTCGTCATCCACAATGCCGAGGACATGATCGGTATCGTCACCATCCATGACGGTCCGGCCCTGCCGGACGGCGAGATCATCGCGCCGACCGTGGCCAACGATCCGAGCGACCCTAACTTCCACAACAATTTTCAGGACCCGGAGAAGTTTCTCAAGGCCGGTGGCTATCGTGGCCGGCAGCTGCAAGTGCTGGCCGACGGCAGCTACTTCCTCAATCGCATTTTCGCGACCGTCGAACTGGTCGAGAAGACGATCATCGACGTTGGCACGGTGGGTGTCGTCGTCTCCTATAACGGCCGCCACGGCACGGACATATCCGGGCAGGCATACCGTCACGGCGAATTGGTCGAAATCGGCGCACGCGGTGTCTGGTCGACGCCGCTGCTGCCGGGCAAGTATGCGTTCAATACTTATGCCGGCAATATCATCACCGTGCCGACCACCAACTTCGTGCTCAAATGGACGAAGGAGCAGTTCGGCGAACACAGGCTGGACGAGAACCTGTCCGAAGTGTCGTTGATCACCAAGGATGCGTTCGAGCCTGTGTTGCCGCTCTCCGTCGTCGTGCATATCGACTATATGAAGGCGCCGCTGGTGGTGCAGCGTTTCGGTGACATCAAGCGGCTGGTCGAACAAACGCTCGATCCGATGGTTTCCGCCTATTTCAAGAACATCGCCCAGACAAAGACGCTGATCCAGCTTTTGCAGGAGCGCAGCGACATCCAGCGCAAGTCGGGCGAGGAGATGCGCGAGAAATTCAATTCCTACAGCCTCGAACTGCAGGAAGTGTTGATTGGCACGCCGCGTGCCGCCAACGGCCAGAACAGCATTGAGCAGATCCTGATCCAGCTGCGCGAGCGCCAGATCGCGGTCGAAAAGGTCGAGACCTACAAATTGCAGGAGAGGGCGGCCACCCAGGAACGCACCTTGCGTGAGAAGGAGGCGCTGGCCGAACAGCAAGCCAAGATCACGACCTCGGCACTTACCATCGAGATCAGCGAGAACGAGGGCAAGGCGCAACTCGCTCGCACCCGTCAAGAGGCGGAAACCATCCAGGTCACCGCCAAGGCGGAGGCGGAGAAGGTGCGCGTCGCCGGCCAGGGCGAGGCCGACATGATCAAGGCTGTCGCGCTCGCCGATGCCGAACGTATCAAGGCGACCGGTTTTGCGGAGGCCGAGAAGGTGCGGGCCATCGGTCTGGCGGAGGCCGAGGCCACCGAGAAGAAAGTCGCGGCCTTCGGCGGCCCGGACTATCAGCTCAACTCGCAGGTCCTCATGCGCTTCGCCGAGGCGATCGAGAACGGCAGGCTGCCACTCGTGCCGCAGATCCAGATCGGCGCCAATGGCGGCGAGAAGGGAGCCGCCAATGGCCTTGTCGAGATGATGCTTTCGATGCTCGTCGCCGACCGGGTTGGACGGCAAAACCTGCCGGATGCGATCCCGGAACCCGTTGAGGAGGAATGAGCCGGTTGTAACAGCCCATTTTGACTGCAGACGAACCCCGTCGAATGTCGGCGGGGTTTTGTCGTCAAGAACGCGGCGCCAAGTGCGTGTGCTGTGAACCCGTTATCAGCGACCACTCGCTCTGACGGACGTCGGTTCGCGATAGCTTCGTGACTCAGGGTTCGCGGATGCTTTCGTCGAGGCCACTCAGCTTCTCGAACTATTTGAAATTAAACGGGAATACGATAGATCCCGCTAAAGGGTTTGACTGCGACACCTGCTGCGGCGATGAAATAGGCCATGAAGAAGACGCTTGCCATTGCACCCATGATGGATTGGACGGACAGGCATTGCCGGTTCTTCCACCGCCAGTTGACGGGGCGCGCGCTGCTTTACACCGAGATGGTTGTGGCGGACGCGGTTATCCACGGCGCGCGCGAACGACTGCTCGGTTTCGACGATGTCGAGCATCCGGTAGCGCTGCAGCTCGGCGGATCGGATCCGGCAAAGCTCGCCGAGGCAGCGCGGATCGGCGAGGCCTTCGGTTATGACGAGATCAACCTCAATGTCGGCTGCCCGTCCGACCGCGTCCAGTCGGGTACGTTCGGCGCCTGCCTGATGAAGACGCCGGACCTGGTCGCCGAATGCGTCGCGGCCATGAAAGCTTCGGTGAAAATCCCCGTCACCGTCAAATGCCGCATCGGCGTCGACGATCAGGACCCGGAACCCGCTCTCGACACGCTTGCCGACGGCGTGCTCGCGGCCGGCGCCGACGCGCTCTGGGTGCACGCCCGCAAGGCCTGGCTGGAGGGGCTGAGCCCCAAGGAGAACCGCGACATCCCGCCGCTCGACTATGCGCGCGTCTATCGGCTGAAGGCCAGAAAGCCGAACGAATTCATCGGCATCAACGGCGGCATTCAATCGCTTGCCGAAGCGTCGGCGCATCTCGGCCATGTTGACGGCGTGATGCTCGGCCGCGCCGCCTATCATACGCCCGGCATCCTGACCGGCGTCGATGCCGCGTTCTACGGCGAAGTGGCAGCCGCCTTCGACTATCCGGCGCTGATCGACGCCATGGCCGGCTATGCCGCGCGCCACATCGAGCGGGGCGGGCGGCTCGGCCACATCACCCGCCATATGGTCGGACTGTTCCACGGCTTGCCTGGCGCGCGCCGTTTCCGGCAGATCCTCTCTACGGATGCAAATAAGCCCGGCGCCGGTCCGGAGGTGCTGAAGAGCGCGTTCGCAGCGATCGATTTCACGGCCGTGGAAGCCGACGCTGCCTGACTTTCGGTTAAGCGCGTTGCGCTTTAACCTTTTTTCTAATGCATGTCGTGGTCCCAGAGCCGCTACGCAGTTCCGGGCGACATTAGTCCCGCAGGATCATGCGGTCGCCGCGCACGTCGAAACCCGACAATGAGCCGATGAAGTTCATGCCGAGCAGGCTTTGCTCGAGCATGCCAGGCGCCGCGACCATCACCGTCATATCCTTGCGCACGATGCCGCCGATCGCCACCTCGTTGACCCTGACAGTCGCCGCGCGCGCCATGCCGTTGGCGGTGGAGACGTCGACGCTGTAGCTGAGCGCTGCCGGGTTGAAACCCGCGGCCTGAGCATCTTCCGATGTCAGCACCGTGCTGGTCGCGCCGGTGTCGACGACGGCGCGCACTGGCGTGCCGTTGACCAGGATGCGGGCCTCGAAATGGCCATTGTCGGCCTTGTCGAGCGTGACGGTCGGGCGGCCATTCTCCAGGCCAAGCGCCAGCGGGCTTCCCGGCACCAGCCCGGCGGTCACGCGGCTCGCGACGTCCTGCAACTCGTAGCGATACTGGTAGCCGGCGATCAGCACGAGCACGAACGCGGCCCAGACGCCGAGATTGCGCGCCATGTCGCCCAGAGGCCGGCCGGAGCGGAGCAGGCTCGCGCCGATCACCATGACCAGCACGCCGACCCAGATCAGCCGGCCGAAATCATTGTTGTTCATGCCGAAAGTGCGGCCGGCCGAATTGTTGAGCATCAAGAGCACCAGCCCGGCGCCGATCACCGCCATCACGATCCAGAACAGCCGGTTCATCGGTTTCTTCTCACAAAACGCCGCGTTCGCGCGCCATGCGGGCACGCCTTGTTTCGCGGCGCGGCCGCCGCTCGACCGTTTCGAGCCGCGCCGGCAGTTCGGACATCACCGCCCGGCGCGTTTCGGGGGTCATCGTGAGCCAGCCGGAAATCTCGTCGCGCGTGCGCCCGCAACCGAAGCAGAAGCCGGTTTTCATATCGATCGAACAGACCAGGATGCAGGGGGATTCGATGGCGGTCATGCTGTTCTCTTGCGTTCATTCCACATGGTGCAACCGCCGGATCAATGCAAGCCCTCCGCGATGCGTCGCAAGTCAACGTGTTCGCGGCATCGTCAGGCGGTTGTGCCGGCTGCAGAAGGCGGCTATGCCGCTTGCGATTTCCGCAACGAACCGCGACCGACATAAATGCCTGCTAAGCCTTTCGATGACTTCCGAAGCCTGCTGGCGGCGCTGCCGCCTGCCGATGACGCGGCGGGCGCGCGTGTCCGCTCGCTGTTTGCCAAGGCGGACAAGCCGAACGAATCGCTCGGGCGCATCGAGGACATCGCGGCCTGGATTGCCGCCTGGAGCGGGCGGGCGCCGCCGGCGATCAACCGGCCACTGGTGGCGATCTTCGCCGGCAATCATGGCGCCGTCAGGCATGGCATTTCGCCGCGGCGTGTGGCTGCGACCGCCAATGAAGTCGAGCTCTGCGCCGCCGGCGGGGCCGCGATCAACCAGGTCTGCATCGCCAACGATCTCGGCCTGAAAGTCTTCGACCTGGCATTGGATATCCCCACAGGCGACATCACGGAGGAAGCCGCGCTCGATGAGCGCGGCTGCGCCGCGACCATGGCCTTCGGCATGGAGGCGGTCGCCGGCGGCGCGGATCTGCTGTGCCTGGGTGATCTCGGGGTTGGCAATTCGACCATCGCGGCTGCCCTTTGCGCCGCGCTGTTCGGCGGCAAGGGGACGGATTGGGTTGGGCCGGCGTCTGGCGCCGATGCGGCGACGATGGCGCGAAAAGCCGAGGTTGTCGATCGGGCGCTGGCGTTTCATGGTTCCGGCCTCGGCGATCCGCTGGAGGCTCTGCGACGGGTCGGTGGGCGCGAGTTCGCGGCGATCTGCGGCGCCATTCTTGCGGCCCGCATGGAGAAGATTCCCGTCCTGCTCGACGGATTCGTGGCGACTGCCGCGGCCGCTGTTCTGCATGCGGCCAGCCCCGGCACGCTCGATCATTGTCTGCTTGCCGGCCTGTCGCCCGAGCCCGGCCACGCCAAGGCTGCCGAAAGGCTCGGACTGCGGCCTCTGCTCGATTTCGGCATCAGCCATGGCGAAGGGGTAGGGGCTGCTCTCGCTGCCGGTATCGTCAAAGCCGCGGCGCTGACCAGCTCAGGCATGGCGATGGCTGTTCGGCTGTAGAGCCGCAGGGATCGCGTCAGCGGCGCCCGCGCGTGGCGACCGTCCTGGTCGGCAGGGCCGGCAATTCCTCCATCACCCGGCTCAGCGGGAAAATGGCAATCGCCTCCGTGCCTTCACGCAACTTGGAATGAAGCTCGAACTCGCCGCCATGCATGGCGAGCAGGCCCTGCACGATCGGCAGGCCGAGGCCGGTTCCCTGTTCGGCACTCTTGATGGCGATCGAGCCCTGGCCGAAAGCGGAAAGCACCACCGGGATTTCTTCATCCGGTATGCCCGGTCCATTGTCCTTGACCGAAATGTACTGGCCGCCGCCGGCGGTCCAGCCGACGCGCACGCGCACTTCGCCGCCGGACGGCGTGAACTTGATCGAATTGGACAGGAGGTTGAGCGTGATCTGCCGCACCGCGCGCTCGTCGGCGAAGAGGCGCGGCAAGGTCTCCTCGAACTCCTGGATGATGCGGATATCCTTGTTGCGGGCCCGCAGCTCCATCATGTGGCAGCAATCCTCGACAATGGTCACCAGCACGACCGGCTCCTCGTTGAGCTGGTAGCGGCCGGCCTCTATGCGCGACAGGTCGAGGATCTCGTTGATCAGGTCGAGCAAATGCTGGCCGGACTCGTGCACGTCATGGGCATAGTCGCGATAGGTCGGATTGTTCATCGGACCCAGCACCTCATTGGCCATCACCTCGGAGAAGCCGAGGATGGCGTTGAGCGGCGTCCTGAGCTCGTGGCTCATCGAGGCGAGAAAGCGCGACTTCGCCAGATTGGCGTCCTCGGCGCGCCGCCTTGCCTCGTCCGACATGGATTTCGCCGTCTCCACCTCGGCGATCAGCGCGTCTTTTTCCGAACGGAATGAAAGAAGCATCAACGAGGCCCGGTTGAGATGACGCGCGACGTAACCGAAGAAGGGAAGTGCGGCGATGAGGAGCGCCGCCATCGTGGCTTCGATCGGCGTCCACACGCGGATGATGGTGTAGACATAGACGGCAACGGGGATGGCGAAGGTCGCCAACAGCGCGCCGCCAAGCGAGGAGGCCATTACGGCGGTTGTCGCCATCGCGATCAGCAGCACCATGGCCTTGGCCACATGGAACTGGTCGATCTGGCAGGTTTCGCAGCCGATCCATGCGAACCAGGCCCAGCCCAGGCCACACAGGAAGTGGCCGATCAGAAAATCGCGGCGCGTCTGTGCCGGGTCGAGTTCGGCGGCTTCGGTTCGCTCGACGCGCCGCGACATGAAAGCGACGATCGCGTAGCAAAGCAGCATCGCCAGGGCCCAGATGGTGATCTGGTTGCCCAGGCCCGCCAGCCGGCCGAGAGCCGCCACCGCAAGCACCAGCAGCGGGATTGCGACCGCGCTGACCACCATGGCGCGCGCATGCAGTTTCAGGAGTTCGCGGTCGAAGTCGAGGCTGCCGGCCTGTTGCGAAAGGCGATCGCGCGTCTTGCGCACCGCGCGCGCCACATCGCTGTTGCGGTGCGGTTTACGCCGGTCCACAATGAATTTATCCGCTGTGTTCGAGCGTAGCAAAGGCATACGGACTTCAATTTCTGCGCGCAGCGATTTTCAGTTCGTTAAGCTACGTTCGAATGATTAAGAGACTGTTTGCCATATGAGCCGCTTCGGGCCGCGAGGACCGCGCCGGCGCTATGCGGCAAGCCCGCCGCGCAGCCTCTGGCGCAAGCTGCTGGACTATGGGCTGGCCTTCTTGTTGCTCGGGTTGCTGATCCTGGTGGCGGCGCGGCTCGATCGTTTCGAGACCCGCAGGGAGCAAGGCACGGCGATCGTCAATGACGGCGATTCGATCACGCTCGGGACCGAGCGCATCCGCATGCGCGGCATCGACGCTCCGGAATACCAGCAGACCTGCCAGAAGCCCGGCGCCGACTATCCTTGCGGCAAGCTGGCGCGGCAGTCGCTGGTGCGCCTCATCGCTGGCAGGCCTGTTTCCTGCAGCGGCTGGCAGCGCGACCGCTACGGCCGGCTGCTCGGCGATTGCAAGGCAGGCGACACCGACCTGAATCGGGCCCAGGTGCAGGCCGGATGGGCTGTTGCTTTCGGCGGCTTCGAGACCGAGGAAGCGGTGGCGAGAGCGGCCAAAGTCGGCATCTGGGCAGGCACCTTCGAGGCGCCACAGGATTGGCGCGACAGCCATCACAATGCGCCGGTCGAGCGAAAGCACGGCAAGCTGGCCTCGTTCGGCGACGCGTTGCGCGAGTTCTTTCGCTTCTGGTGATGGGCGTATCCGGGCCCTATGATCCGGTGGAGAAGCTGGAGGATGGAATGAAGCTGTTCGATGGCGGCCGCGCGCCCAATCCCCGGCGTGTGCGTGTCTTCCTTGCCGAGAAGGGGCTGACGGTGCCGCTTGTGCCCGTCGACATGGGCGCGCTGGAGCATCGCGGCGAAGAGGTGGCGCAGCGCAATCCGCTGCGGCGCCTGCCGGTGCTCGAGCTCGACGACGGCACCATCATCACCGAATCGATCGCCATCTGCCGCTATTTCGAGGAGTTGCACCCCGAGCCGGCGCTGTTCGGCAAGGGCGCGCTCGGCAAGGCAAAAGTCGAGATGTGGCAAAGGCGCCTGGAACTGAATCTCATGGTCAGCGTCGCCGCCGCGTTCCGGCACATCCATCCGGCGATGAAGGAGTGGGAAGTGCCGCAGATCCCGGAATGGGGCGAGGCCAACAAGCCGAAGGCGATCGAGTTCCTGCGCCTCTTCGACAAGGAACTGGCGGAGCGCGAATTCGCCGCTGGCGATGCCTATTCGGTTGCCGACATCACCGGCATGATCGCCATCGATTTCATGAAACCAGCCCGCATCAAGGTACCAGAGGAATGCACGAATGTGCTGCGCTGGTACGGGGCGCTGACGAGCCGGCCGAGCGCGAAGGCTTGAGCGACGAAAATTGGATAGTCCGCCCGATATGAGCGAAGCATTGGAGCGCCTCACCGCCAGGGTACGGGCCTGCCGCATCTGCGTCGACCAGCCGCTTGGCCGGCCCTTGCCGCATGAGCCCCGCCCGGTATTGCGACCGTCCTCGAGCGCGCGCATCCTGCTCGCCAGCCAGGCGCCCGGCACCAAGGTTCACCTCTCGGGCATGCCCTTCACAGACGCTTCCGGAGATCGTCTCAGAAGCTGGCTCGGCGTCAGCAGCGAAGAGTTCTACAACACCGAAAAATTCGCCATCGTGCCGATGGGCTTCTGCTTTCCCGGCCAGGACGCCAAGGGCGGCGACCTGCCGCCGCGCCGCGAGTGCGCGCCGGCCTGGCGCGCTCAGCTGATGGCGCTGATGCCCCAGATCGACCTGGTGCTGACCATCGGCGGTTATGCACAGGCCTGGCATATGGGCACGACCCGCGCGGCGTCCTTGACGGATACGGTGAGGAATTGGCGCGCCGTCTGGGATGCGCCGGCCGGTCCAAAAGTGTTGCCTCTACCGCATCCGTCGTGGCGAAATATCGGCTGGCTGAAGAAGAATCCCTGGTTTGAAATGGATTTGCTGCCCTTCCTCAGGTCGGAAATCCGCTATCGCATCAATTAGCGATCTCGCAAGATATCACTCGCTTTTGCCGCCTTCGGCAGAATTTCTTTCTTGTGAAAGGCTCCGATAAAAGGGATTATAGCCAAACTATTCCCCTGGAGCTTCCCATGGATCGCCTTGATAGAAAAATTCTCCGCCTCCTGCAGGAGGACGCCACGCTGGCGGTCGCTGACGTCGCCAAGAAAGTCGGCCTGTCGACCACGCCGTGCTGGCGACGTATCCAGAAGCTCGAGGAAGAGGGCGTCATCAAGCGGCGCGTCGCCATCCTCGACCATGAGAAGGTGAATGTGCGCGTCACCGTCTTCGTGTCGATCCGCACCAATTCGCACAGCCATGAGTGGCTGCGGCGCTTCTCCGAGGTCATCCAGGAATTCCCGGAGGTGGTCGAGTTCTACCGCATGAGCGGCGACGTCGATTACCTGCTGCGCGTGGTGGTTCCGGACATTGCGGCTTACGATGCCTTCTACAAGCGGCTGATCGCCAAGATCGAGATCCGCGACGTGTCCTCGTCCTTCGCCATGGAGCAGATCAAATACACGACCGAAATCCCGCTGGATTACATGGTGCTGGACAAGGAATCGGGCGCGAACGCGGCGTGAGCTTCATGCCAGATCCCGGGCGTTAGTTCTTCTTCTTGTTGAGGAAACTCCACGGCGAGTTGACCGGCAGGGCAACCGTGTCCGGCACGCTGTCGACGCTCGCTACTTCCGCCTTGCGTACCGTATAGCCCGACTGGACGATCGATACGCCGTCGAGAATGAAGAGCTGGCTCTTCTCCATGCCGGGCTTCAGTACACCGGTGACGGCGACCGGCTCATAGGCCTCTTTCATCGTGTAGGGATGTGCCGGCGTCACCAGCACGATCTGGTTCGGCGGCGGCGTCGGCATGTGGCTGCAGGCGCCGGTCCACGGCACCAGCAGGAACTGGTAGACGAGGTCGCCGTCGCGATCGACTGGTAATGCATAGCCGGCTAATTGTATCGTCTTGTCCTGGAGATTGAGCGACAGAGTCTCGCCGTGGTCGGGCAGTTTTGCCGCGATCATCGGCAGGTTCGCGTCCTCGGCGACCGCCTGCGCGGCGGGCCGCAGATCCTTCCAGAGGATATGCGCGACATCGGCCGCGGCATCGGCTCCAGTGGCCGCGAACACGAGCGCCGCCGCCAGCGCCGCCCATGATTTGAAACGCATGCTCATCATCGCTCCATCCTCCGCCAGCCGATTCGCGGAATCGAGTAAAAGCGTCGTGACCAGCCCCGCTCAGCGGTCCAGCCGCATGATATGCCGGCGCGTGCCGGCGGTACCGATTTCATGGAAGCCCCGCGCGACGAACATGTCGCGAAAGCCCATGAAGCGATAGCTGGGCGCGGCCTCGTCGACGGGATAGGCCTCGATGACGCGCGCGCCTTTGCTGAAGGCATGATCGATCGCGGCGTCGAGCAGGGCGGAGGCCAGCCCGCGGCCGCGCAAGACCCTCGGCACATAGAAGCAGACGATCGACCATATGCCGGTCTCGCTATCGTCCTGCTGCTTTGACAGCTTCCGGTAGGTCTCGCGCGGCGCGACCGAGCACCAGCCGACCGGCTTGCCGTCCAACTCGGCGACGACGCCCACGGGAGTGCCGGCACCGATGCGCGCCATCATCATGCGCTTCTTCTCGTCGTTCCCAATGTGCTCGCGGCTGGAATGGCGCCAGGTCATGCACCAGCAATATTTCGGCGCGCCGGGCTGCTCGAACAGGTCTTCGAAACGGTCCCGCGTTTCTTGCGTCACCTCGACAAAGCGGATGCTGGTCAGGTCAGGCTTTTGCGGCTGCGAGCCTCGCGAGCTGTTTGGCATCCGTCAGTTCCTTCACTGCATCCCTGCCGATCCAGCGCGCCGTCCTGTCGGACGATGCCGCCAGTTTTTCCGCCAGCGCAAGGGCAGGGGCGTGCAGGCTCACCGAGCGCTTGCCGATCTGCCGCAGCGCCCAATTGACCGCCTTGCGGACGAAATTACGCGGATCGCGGGCATGTTTCTCGATCAGCGGCAGATAGGCAAGGAAGGTCGCGTCCGGCTCTTTCTTCAGATGCACCGCGCTCCAGGCCAGCATGGCAAAGGCGGTGCGGCGGACGAATTCGCGTTCGTCTTCAGCGAATTCGTCGATCAGATCGCGCCAGAATGGCGTTTCGGCAAACAGGTCGGCAACAGTGTCGACGATCTCCCAGCTGTCGAAATCCGCGGCCCAGCGCCGGCATTGATCGATATCGACCTTCCTCGGCTCGCCGGTGAAGGCCGCCACCAGCCGCGCCTCCCGAATGCCGCTGTCCCACAGCAGAAGCGATCGCTCGTGGTTCTTCTTGAGCTTGCGCGCCAGCGGTCGCAAATCGGAATTGCCGATGCCAAGCGCGGTCGCCGTGTTGATGCCGAAGCGCGCCATGCCTGCCAAGTTCGCCTCAGTGCCGATCGCACGCAGGTGCGCGACGATGTCGTCGGCGCTCCAGCTTGGATCGGGGAGGGGCATTGCGACGCCTAGCGCTCCAGGCGGGCGAGAAGCGAGGACGTGTCCCAGCGCTTGCCGCCCATGTCCTGCACATCCTTGTAGAATTGGTCGATAAGCGCCGTCACCGGCAGCTTGGCGCCGTTGCGGTTGGCCTCCGCCAGGCAGATGCCGAGATCCTTGCGCATCCAGTCGACGGCGAAGCCGAAATCATATTTGCCGGCATTCATCGTCTTGTGGCGGTTTTCCATCTGCCAGGAGCCGGCTGCTCCCTTGGATATCACCTCGACAACCTTCTCGATGTCGAGGCCGGCCTTCTTGCCGAAATGGATGCCTTCGGCCAGCCCTTGGACGAGGCCGGCAATGCAGATCTGGTTGATCATTTTCGTCAGCTGGCCGGCGCCAGCCGGGCCCATCAACCCGACCATGCGAGCGTAGGCGTCGATTACCGGCCTCGCCTTGTCGAACGCGGCCTCATCGCCACCAACCATGACGGTCAGCATGCCGTTCTCGGCGCCGGCCTGGCCGCCGGACACTGGCGCGTCGAGGAAGGAAAAGCCCGCTTTGCGCGCGGCTTCGTCCAGCTCGCGCGCGACTTCGGCCGAGGCGGTGGTGTTGTCGATGAAGACGGAACCCTTCTTCATCGCGGCGAAGGCGCCGTTCGCGCCGGTGGTGACCGAGCGCAGATCGTCATCATTGCCGACGCAGGAGAAGACGAAGTCCTTGCCTTCTGCTGCCTCGGCTGGCGTCAGTGCCAGTTTGCCGCCATGCTGGGCCACCCACTGCTCGGCCTTGGCCTTGGTGCGGTTGTAGACGGTGACGTCATGGCCGCCCTTGTTCCTGAGGTGCCCGGCCATCGGATAGCCCATGACGCCAAGACCGAGAAATGCAACCGATGCCATGGACCTGCCTTCCAACAAAACAGAGATTTCAGTGTCGGAACGTCTAGGCCATGCAGCGAATTCGTCAAGGCGCGGCAAGCGGCATCGACTGGCACAGACCCGGAGGGTTTCGATCTATCGATGCAGGTGGACGGTGATCCGGCGCTCGATCCATTCGATGCCGTGGCGCAGGATTTCGACCATCACCAGGTAGACGATCGCGACCCAGATATAGGCCTGGATGTCGAAGGATTTGGCGTAAGCGAGCTTGGCGTTGCCCATCAGGTCGTAGACGGTGATGATGGCGACGATTGCCGAGGCTTTGATCATCAGGATGAGCTCGTTGCCGTAGGGCCTGAGCGCGACGATGATTGCCTGCGGCAGGATCACTTTGCGCAGTGTCTGCAATTTGTGCAGGCCGAGCGAGGCCGCACCCTCCCATTGTCCGCGCGGCACGCTTTCGATGGCGCCGCGCAGGATTTCGGCCTGGTAGGCGGCGGTGTTGAGCGAGAAGGCAAAGACACCGCAATAGAAGGCCTCGCGGAAGAACCACCACAATCCTACCGTTTCCAGCTCCGGCCGGAAGGAACCGACGCCGTAATAGACGAGATAGGTCTGCACGAGCAGCGGCGTGCCGCGGAAGAAATAGACGTAGCAATAGGCAAGCCCCGAAAGGAGCCAGTTCTTCGACATGCGGCCGTAGGCGACAGGCAGCGAGAAGATCGCTCCCAGTACCATCGAGATGGACACCAGCGCCAGGGTCGTTCCCAGGCCCTGCAGATAGGCCGGGGCGTATCTGGCGAAGAACTCAGGATTCCAGGCGTAGACGAGGTAAGCGACAATGCCGAGACCGAAGAGGATCCATACACCGACCAGTGCGTAGCCGACGATGCGGGCGCGCGGCCAGCCGCGGGCCAGAGGGGGCGGCTTGTCGACGACGATGGCCTGGCTGACGCTCATCGCACCGCCCTCCGCCCGAGATGACGCAGAATCTGGCCGGTGGCGATCGACGACAGGATGGCCAGCGCCAGGAAGATCAGCGCCGCCACGCTGTAGAACAGGAAGGCATGCTTGGTGACGCGCGCCGCCACGCCGGATTGGCGCAAGGTCTCAGCGAGATTGACAACCGAGACCAGCGAGGTGTCCTTGAGCAGGCTCAGCCAGCAATTCTCGAGGCCGGGAAAGGCAATGCGTATCAGCTGCGGCAGGATGATCAGCCGCATCGTCTGCCATTTCCCCAGGCCGATGGCGTAGCCGCCCTCATACTGGCCTTTCGGAATGGCGCGAAACGCGGAGAGGAAGACCTCGCTGGCGTAGGAGGAGAAGATCAGCGACAGCACGATCATGCCGGCGATGAAGCTGTTGACGTCGATCGTGGCATTCGGATTGAACAGCCGCACGATGTATTGCAGCAGAAGCGGCATGCCGAAGAAGAACAGGAAGAGCGTGACCAGCTCCGGCAAGCCGCGGAAAACCGTGGTGTAGATGTTGGCGGCGAGCCGCAGCGAGGGCTCTTCATGCTGCTTGGCGAAGGCGACGAAGAAGCCGATCGTCAGGCCGATCGGCAATGTGGCGAGCGCCAGCACGATGGTGACCAGGACGCCAGACGCAATGTCGTCACTCCAGCCATCCGGTCCCCAGCTGAGAAGTGTCCAAATGCTTTGGGCCGGCATTGACGGGTCGTGTCTCCGTGGCGATCCCGGGAGAAGAGAGGGGCGGCGAGGAGTGCCTCACCGCCCTTGGCGTAACGATCAGGATTCGGCGCCGTAGACGTCGAACTTGAAGTACTTGTCGTTGATTTCCTTGTACTTTCCGTTCTTGCGGATGGCGTCAATGGCGGCGTTCAGCTTGTTGACCAGATCGGTCTCGCCCTTGCGCACGGCAATGCCGGCGCCCGGTCCGAAGATTTCGACCGGCTGCGGCGATGGCTGGCCGAGGATCTTGCAGCAGGCGCCGTCCGGCGTATCCAGCCATTGCTGCAACACCACGATGTCGTCCTCGATCGCGTCGAGACGGCCATTGGCGAGGTCGGCCTGCTCCTCGGGGCTGCTCGGATAGCCCTTGATGGTGCTGTCGGTGTAGGTCTTGGAAGCGTAGTTGTAATGCGTGGTCGTGGTGGCGACGCCGATGCTCTTGCCGGCGAGGTCTTCCTTGGTCACGCCCTTGAGCGGCGAGTCCTTCGGCACGGCGATGGCCGACGGGGTGTTGTAGTATTTGTGGGTGAAGTCGACCTTTTCCTGGCGCTCTGGCGTGATCGACATCGAGGCCACGATGGCGTCGAACTTGCCGGCCTGGAGCGCCGGGATGATGCCGTCCCAATCCTGCGCGACGAAGGTGCACTTCACCTTCATCTCGTCGCAAAGCGCCTTGGCGATATCAATGTCGAAGCCGACCAGCTGGCCGTCCGAAGTCAGGTTGTTGAAGGGCGGGTACGCGCCTTCGGTGCCGATCCTCAGGGTCTTTTCCTGAGCCTGGGCGACGCCAAGTGTCAGCAGCGCGGCCGAAGCGGCAAGCGCGATACGCAGTGCAATACGCATGATAATCCTCTCATATTGTCATGGCCGCTGTCCCGTGCGGCTCTTGTGGGCGGAGCTTCTTGACCGCCCGCTGGGACGGATACTCCCACTCTTTGCAAGAAAAAAGCAACTGCAAATCAACGGCAAACGACAATCGCGATCTGCCGCTGCGTTACTTGGTTTGAGCGGCAAGACCCGTAATCTGCTCGACAAAGTCGGCTATCGATTTGGTGTCGTCGAGGTCGAAAACGGGGAGTTTTTCACCTTCGACCGTGAAGTCTGCAGCGACCGCGACAATGTTGGGATCGTTGGCCGAAAGCGGCGTCCGGTCCTTGGCATCGAGCCGCCTTGCCTCGATCTTTTTGTGCGCTTCGCGCTTGTAGCCTTCGACCAGCACGATATCCGAGGGCGCCAGGCGCGCCAGGATATCGTCGAGCGTCGGCTCGTCCTCGCCCCGCAATTCGTGCATCAGCGCCCAGCGCCGGCCGGAAACGATCGCGACCTCGGTGGCGCCCGCCTGCCGATGGCGAAAGGAGTCGGCGCCAGGCTTGTCGATATCGAAGTCATGGTGGGCATGCTTCACCGTCGAAACCCTCCAGCCGCGCGCCACCAGCTCGGCGACCAGCTTTTCCGTCAGGGTCGTCTTGCCGGAATTCTTCCAGCCGGTGATGCCGAATACGGGTCTCATGACCCGAGGCTTTGCAACAGACGCTCCGCCGACGCAAGATCGTCCGGCGTATTGACGTTGAAGAACGGATCGATCTTCTGGTTGCCTGCCTCGATCATCGGGAATTCGATCTCGACATGGCCCTGGCGCTGCATGAAGGCCGAAACCCGTCGGTTGTCCTCGTCGACCAGGAAATGACGCAGGGCGTCGCGCAGGCCGAGCGGCCAGAGCGCGAAGGTCGGATGCCACCTGCCACCCGAACTGGCGACGGCAATCGCGTCTGGCCGCTCGCGGGTTGCGGCTGCGAGGCGCTCGACGAGATCGGTGGGGAAGAATGGAGTATCGCCGGCGGCGCTCATCAGCCACCGGCAGCTTGTTTGCCTGGCCGCCCACTCGAGACCGGCGAGGATGCCCGCCAGCGGTCCGGCATGGCCCGGCACCGTGTCTTCGATCACCGGCAGGCCCGTGCCAGCAAATCGCGCAGGATCGCCGTTCGCATTGAGCCCGAGGGTCGCGACCTGCGGCTTCAATCGCGCGGCGACATGATCGATCAGCCTGGCTTTGCCCAATGAAAGCAACGGCTTGTCGCCGCCACCCATTCGGCGCGACTGGCCTCCCGCCAGAATGATCCCCACGACATTTCGATCCATCGGCCTATATGCCGTCCGGCGCCATGTCGGGTCCAGCGCTTTCAGCGGCAGGCTGCTGCCTGCCGACGACGCGCTCGCGGTAGAGCGCATAGAGGCCGGAGCCGATGATGATGGCGGCGCCGACGATCATGGGCAGATCGGGAACATCGCCGAAAATGACGAGACCGAGCAGGATCGACCAGAGCAGGGCAGTGTAGCGGAACGGCGCGATGAAGGAGATGTCGCCCGAGCGCATCGCCGTGATGATGAACTGATAGCCGATCAGCACCAGCACCGCCGCGAGCGCCAGAAGCATGGTCGACCGAACGCTCATCGGCGTCCAGCCGCCCATCGGCGACAAAAGCAGCGCGCCCAGCACGGTCATGGCGAGCGCGGTCGCCGTCGACACCAGCATGGTCGGGATCGCTTGCGGGATGCGCTTGGTGGAAAGGTCGCGCACCGCGCAGCAGGCGACGCTGGCCAACGCCACCAGCGAATAGACGCTGAACCCTTCGAACCCCGGCCGCACGATGATCAGCACGCCGACGAAACCGGCGGCAATGGCGGTCCAGCGTCGCCAGCCGACGCTTTCGCCGAACACCAGGGCCGCGCCCATGGTGACCGCCAGAGGCAGCGCCTGCATGACGGCGGAAACATTGCCGATCGGCAGATGCGCAAGCGCGATCAGGAACGACACCGTGGCGCCGGCTTCGCCGGCCACGCGCATGGCCACCATCGGCTGCAGCATGGTGGCCGGGTTGACCAGCGCGCCGCGCCGCCAGGCAAGCAGGCCGACGAAGAAGGACGCGAAGGCGCCGCGCACCAGCATGACCTGCGCCATGTTCATCGATTCAGAAGAAAATTTGGTGATCGCATCGTTCAGGGTGAAGCCGACCATGGCCACGATCATGAACAGCGCGCCGCGCAGGTTTGGCGAGGGGGGCAAAGGCGTTTCCGGATTCTATTTTGGACCGAACCTGTAGCAGGTCACCGCAAACAGCAACGCCAAAAGAAATGGGCCACGAATTTCCGCGTGGCCCATGAGATCGATTTGAACGGGTTTCGACGACTTACTTCGGCGTCAGCACTTCGGTGCCGTTGCCGTTTTGGCCGGCGATGGTCCACAGCCCATGCAAGGAGCCGTCCTTCTCGATCTTGTAGACGACGAGACCGACTTCCTTGCCCATCGCATAGCCGGCGGAAAACGCATTGTCGTTACGCATGCAGATGCCGTCCGAGGTCGAGCCGCCGGTTTCCCAGTGGATCGTGCAGGTCGTGTCGCTGGTCAGCGTGATGGTTGCCTCGCCACCATATTTCGAACCATCGAAATTGGTGCCGGCGACGGTGTAGGTGCCGCCGATCGACTGAGCGGCGACCGGCATGGAAGCAATCCCAAGCATTGCAAGTGAAAGCATGAATGTGCGCATGGCACTCCCCCTGAGAGCGAAAATCGCGCCCGAAGGCTAGGCCGGAAAAGGCCGGCGGTAAATCGGGCCGAGGGTGGGTACAAGCGCTTTATTTTCAGGGGAGCGCGTCCGTCTCAAGGGCCGCTGAGGCTCTTGGCGATTGTGCCTGCCAGAGAGTCGTATTTCGCCTTGAGCGCGAGAGGGTATTCGATGAAGACGGTACGGATGACGTCGTCCTTCCCGAACAGGCGCCGCTCGTAGAAGACCTTGCCGTCCTTGGTTCCAGAGAGCACCGCCCAGTTCTTGCCGGTCTTGCTGTAGGTGACCGTATAGCCTGGTTCGGTGCTGGCTTTCTCCTGGGCGACGAAACCCTTCGGCGTGTCGTTATCGACATTGTTGATGCCGGAGCAGGTCAGGCTGGCGCCGTCGGCGCTAAGCCATTGCTGGCCATCGCCATTTTCCGGTTCCGGCATCGGGTTGTCGAAGATGTCGTCGGGAAATGTGCATGACTGGCCGAACCGCGCATTCACGTAGGTGAACGGCTTGGCGGTTGCCGTTGTCGCGATGATTGCCGATAGGAAAAGGATAGCCGCCGGTGACGGGCAGCCGATGCGCCGAAGATTCTGCATGTTCCGCCCTTTGGCCAACAACCAAAGGCGATCATGCATCAAGCCAGGAAAAAAATCAGCCGCCGGTGACGCTCATATGCCGCGAGACCGAAGGACGGCTGGTGCGGCGGTCGATGATGAAATCATGGCCCTTGGGTTTGCGGCCGATGGCCTCGTCGATCGCCGCGTCGAGCAGCTCGTTGCCCTCGGAGGCGCGCAACGGCGCCCTGAGGTCTGCGGCGTCCTCCTGGCCGAGGCACATGTAGAGCGTGCCGGTGCAGGTTAGTCGCACGCGGTTGCAGCTCTCGCAGAAATTGTGCGTCATCGGTGTGATGAAGCCGAGCCGGCCGCCGGTCTCCGTGACATGGACATAGCGGGCAGGGCCGCCGGTTTTGTAGGGGATGTCGGAGAGCGTGAACTGGCGCTCCAGTGCGGCGCGCAGCATCGACAGAGGCAGGTACTGGTCGGTGCGGTCGACCTCGATCTCGCCCATCGGCATGGTCTCGATGAGGGTGAGGTCCATGCCGCGGCCATGCGCCCAGCGCATCAGCTCGGGGATCTCCGTATCGTTGAAGTCGCGCAGCGCGACCGCGTTGAGCTTGATCTTCAAGCCGGCCTTCTGCGCGGCATCGATGCCTTCCATCACCTTGCCGAGATTGCCCCAGCGCGTGATCTGGTGGAATTTTTCGGCATCGAGCGTGTCGAGCGAGACGTTGATGCGCTTGACGCCGCAGTCGGCGAGCTCGGCCGCGAAGCGCGACAGCTGCGAGCCGTTGGTGGTCAGCGTCAGCTCTTCCAGGGCGCCGCTGTCCAGATGCCGCGACAGCTGGCGCACCAGATGCATGATGTTCTTGCGCACCAGCGGCTCGCCGCCGGTGAGCCTCAGCTTCTTCACGCCCTTCTCGATGAAGACGGTGCAGAGCCGGTCGAGCTCTTCGAGCGACAGCAGATCCTTCTTCGGCAGAAAGGTCATGTCCTCGGCCATGCAATAGGTGCAACGGAAATCGCAGCGGTCGGTGACCGACACGCGCAGGTAGCTGATCGTGCGACCGAAGGGGTCGATCATGTCCATCTCAAGCGTTTCCGTGGCCGTTGGCGGCGTCGTTGTATATGGCTATGTGATACGATCCGATGCCGCATTCAAG
Source organism: Mesorhizobium atlanticum (assembly GCF_003289965.1). Lineage (GTDB taxonomy): Bacteria > Pseudomonadota > Alphaproteobacteria > Rhizobiales > Rhizobiaceae > Mesorhizobium > Mesorhizobium atlanticum. The sequence goes on along the minus strand of NZ_QMBQ01000006.1, from coordinate 152,957 downwards.
ATAGAAGCTCTTGATCTTTGGTAACATTCCCCGACCGACATTGCGTGTCGGCTGGCTTCAAGTGGCTTTCCGCATCGCTCGAAGCGGCGTAGGGAAGGGCGCAACCAGAGCATGATGCCGAAAAGTGTGAAGCGGTTTTTCGGACGACATCATGCTCTATCTCTTTGACTTAGAGACGGATTCAGATTTCAGGTCGATTCGACCAGAAATCATCCGTCTCTAGACAGGACCAATCATGACCGCGCCAAAGGAACTCAGAGTCTCGAAAGACCGCAAGCTCTTGACCGTGACCTTTCCGGACCATCAGCCGTTCGAATTGCCGGCGGAGTTCCTGCGCGTGGCTTCGCCATCGGCGGAAGTGCAGGGCCATTCGCCGGAGCAGCGGGTGACGGTCCCCGGCAAGCGCAATGTCGCGATCCTCAAGATCGAGCCGGTCGGCAATTATGCGGTGCGCATCACCTTCGACGATTTCCACGACACCGGCATCTTCACCTGGAACTATCTGCATACGCTCGGCCACGAAAAGGAGCAGCGCTGGAACGCCTATCTTGCCGAACTGGCCGAGAAGGGGCTCAGCCGGGACCGCTAGCCTGGTTTGGCAATCCAGTTTCGGCGGCCGGCTGTCGTCAAGGCGTCATGGGCATGGAGTAGCGCCGGCAAAAGGTCCAGGAGGCTAAGAAGATGTCGCGCATCACATCCGTCGAACAGCTCGAGGCGCTTTACGGGCTGCCGGGCGAGGCTTCGGTCGTCAAGGAACTCGACCATGTGATTCCCGAATACGCCGCCTTCATCGAGGCCTCGCCCTTCGTGGCGCTGGCGACCGGCGGACCCGAGGGGCTCGACTGCTCACCGCGCGGCGATCTCGCCGGCTTCGTGCGTATCGTCGACGAGAAGACGCTGATGATGCCGGACAGGCGGGGCAACAACCGCGCCGATTCGCTGAAGAACATCATTCGCGACCCACGTGTCGGCCTGCTGTTTCTTGTGCCGGGCTCGGGTACGACACTGCGCATCAACGGCCGCGCGCATATCACGACCGACGCGGAGCTTTGCGCGTCCTTCATGGTCGACGGCAAGCCGGCCCGCTCGGTCACCGTCATCGATGTCGACGCCGTCTATTTCCAGTGCGCCCGCGCCATCGTGCGCTCGGATCTCTGGAACCCGGCCAGGCATGTCGACCCGAAGTCGCTGCCGACACCCGGTCAAATCCTCGAGATCACCAGCCGCAACAACATCGATGGCGAGACCTATGACAGGGAATGGCCGGAGAGAGCCAAGAAAACCATGTGGTGATCGGATCCCGCTCAGGCTTCCTTCAGCACGTCGGCGATCTTGCGCATCTGCTCGCCGATCATATCGCACTGTTCCGGGGTCGACTGGCTCATCGCCTTCTCGATCAGCGCCATGTGCACCTTCAGCGCCTTCATCAGCAGGGCTTCGCCGGCCTCGGTGAGGTTCAGCCGCAGCACGCGCTTGTCCTTCTCGTCGCTTTCGCGGCACAGCAGGCCGCGCCCCTCGAGCTGCGGCAAGAGCATGGTGATGTTGGAGCGGCCGACCAGGAGCTTGCGGGCAAGGTCGTGCTGCGACATGCCGGGGTGGCGGTAGAGGTTCATCAGCACATCGAGCTGTGCCGGCTTGAGGTCGAGCGGCGCCAGCTTTACCGCCAGCGTGCGCTCCAGCACATGGCAGGCGCGCGCCACCGCAACCCAGTTGCGGAAGCGCGGATTGTCCCAGGGCAGCTCTTGTTTAATGTTCATGTTTGAACTATTATGTTCATGCTTGAACGAATGGATGGATCGCCAATATGGCATCATTTGGATTGAAGGTCATCCGCGGCGTCTTTGGCGCGGTCGAGCATGTCATGCCGCGTCTCGGTGGCCGCGCCGCATTCGAATTGTTTTGCCGTACACCGAGCGTCAAGGCCTTGAGCGACGGCGAACGCCGGGCCGTCGAACGCGCTTCGGCCTTCATGACCGAGGCGCGCCATCACCGGCTGAAGACCAGGACGGATTGCGTTGCCGTGCATGAATTCCGGCCGGAGACGGGCAGGGAGTCGCGCGGCACAGTGCTGGTCATCCATGGCTGGCGCTCGCGCACCGAATACATGCGCGCCTTGATCGAGGGGTTCCGTGGCGCCGGCTACAAGGTCGTCTCCCTCGACCTGCCCGGGCATGGCCATTCGCTCGGCCGCCATCTCAACATGGTGAATGCGGTGGAAGCGGTTCGTGTCGCAGGCGAATGGTTCGGCCCCTTTGCCGCCGTCGTCGGCCATTCCTTCGGCGGCGCGGTTGCGGCCAATGCCGTCGCGGCATCGGTCAAGGACATGCCGCCGCTCAAGGCGCAGAAGCTGGTCCTGATTGCCGCGCCGAGTTCCTTGCCTGCGATCTTCGACGATTTCAGCGACATGATGAATGTCGGGCCGCGCTCTCGCGTCGCCATGGCGGACAGGGTGAAACACCTTTCGGGGCGGCCGCTCAGCGAATTCACCGGCGACCGCCAGCTTGCCGAGGCGTCGGTGCCGACGCTGATCATTCATGCGCCGGACGATCGCGAGGTCCACGCCGATCATGCCAGGCGTTATGCGGACGCCGGCGAGCATGTCCACCTGCACTGGGCCGACGGGCTTGGCCATCGGCGTATCCTCGCCGACAGGGATGTCGTCACGCGGGCGGTTGGCTTCGTGGCGGAGCAGCGGGAAAGCACCCTGCACTAGAGCAATTCCAGGAAAAGTGTGAGCGGTTCTCCGTCAGGAATTGCGTCAAAACAAGGAGATAGAGCGTTTCGCCGTTTCCGTGAAACGGTGAAACGCTCTAGGAGATTGGCGAGCCAGCGTTCTGCCCTGGGCTGCTATGGCCAAGGCGCGGCTCCGTCCCGGCCAGAAGCCGCTGGATGTTGGTGCGGTGGCGCAGGATCACATAGAGGCTGCCCGCGATAACCAGTATCCGATAAGGCGACGGTTGATCCAGTCCACAGACAAGCGCGACCGCACGTCAGTGCCGCCAGCATCGAGCTAAGGGAAACGATTCGGAAAAGAGCGAGCGACGCCGCAAATGCAGCCGCGGCTCCCAACCCTACGGGCCATGACATTGCCAGCAGCACGCCGAGCCCCGTCGCTGCGGATTTTCCGCCTGTGAAATTCAACCAGACCGACCGGCCGTGCCCGAGCAATACGGCAAGTCCGGCGAGGCATACGGCCCACGGCATCCAGATTTGGAGTTCAAGCGCGGTCGGCGGCGCAAAGGGCGATATCGTGTAGCACCAGCGATAAAACCAGCGGGCGAAAACGATAGCCGCCACGCCTTTCAGCACATCGACAAGCAGCACCGCCAGCGCGGGCCATTTGCCCAAGGTTCTGAGCACGTTGGTCGCGCCGGTGGATTTGGAGCCGTGCTCGCGTATGTCGATGCCCTTGAGCAGTCTGCCGGCCAGATAGCCGGTGGGCGTCGAACCGAGGAGGTAAGCGATCGCCAATCCAACCGCGCTCGCTATCCAGAAAACCATTGGCTCGATTCCAAGCGTTGCGGAGACTGTGATCAGTCCGCCTTCTTTTTCTGTCCCGGTTCGACCGGCAGCCCGGCCGCCTTCCAGGCGGTGTAGCCGCCGAGGATATGCTTGACCGGGGCCAGGCCCATGTCCTGCGCCGTCTTGGTTGCTAAAGCCGAGCGCCAGCCGCCGGCGCAGAAGAAGACGAAGGTCTTTCCCGAGGCGAAGAACGGCTTGTGGTAGGGGCTTTCGGGATCGATCCAGAATTCCAGCATGCCGCGCGTCACATGCTTGGCGCCGGGGATTTTGCCGTCGCGCTCGACCTCGCGGGGATCGCGCAGGTCGACGAAGATCGTCTCGTCATCCTCCAGCAGTCCCGCTGCCTCCTCCGGCGACACGACCTCGATCTCGGCATTCGCCTCGTCGAGAAGCTGGCGATACCCTTTCTTCACGGCAAATCCTCCCGGTCACGTTTGATGCGACCGCCGAAATTTCGATCACAAAGCCTTGCGTTTGTCACGGGGTGAGGTGAGCGCCGGCAATCGCCAACGCCTGATTGTTTTTCGGGACCTGAGCGAGTGTGTGAGGCGAGGACCCAGCGCTGCTCCGTGTCTCACGATGATGTGAAACTGTTCTGCAACACGCCTTCGAAAATTTATGGAAGCTTAACGAAATCGGTATGAATCGGTATAGTCACGTCATACATCCGCCATGCGGAGGGCGGGACCGTCCAGCGGCGCGGAACGGGAACCGGCCACAACCGGTGCGGGTGAAGCATGAAAATCCTCGGGAACAAAAAGGCCATCATGCCGATCGCGATCGCGGCGACGCTTGCCTTCGGGCAGCAGCCGGCGAGCGCGCAAGGGCTGTTCGACATGTTGTTCGGCGGCGGCATCCGGCACAATCCGCAAGGCGAATTTCCGCCGCCGCCAAAGCCACGCAAAATACGGCCAGGCGCGCTGGATGGCGAGGGTGGCGGCGGCGCCAGGATCAGCAGCCCGACATACAACACCTACAGGGCCGATAAGCTCGTTCGCGTCGACTTCAAGTCGCTGTTGCCTGCATCGCCGGCCGCGACGGCGCAAGATGCCGCCTTCGTGCCGTCCGTGACGAGCACCGCGTTTCGCGATGCCGTTGCCGGCCTGAGCGACTATGAGCTGTTCGCCGAGCCTGACATCGCCAAGGCGCTGATCGCCTACTACTCGACCAATCCTGATTTCATCTGGGTGAGCGACAACGCCCCCAACAGTAGGGCGCAGGATGCGGTGCGTGTGCTGGGCGAGGCGGCGAGCTACGGCCTGACGCCGGCCGACTATTCCGTCGACATTCCGGCGGCCGCGACTTCCGCCACGCCGGAAGAGCGGACCAGGGAACTGGTTCGCTTCGAGATGGCGCTATCGGCGCGCGTGCTGCGCTATGCCCATGATGCCCAGAGCGGCCGCGTCGATCCCAACCGGATGACCGGCTACTATGATTTTCCTGCCAAGCCGTTCGATCTGGAAGGCGCGCTGAAGACGCTGGCGCACACCCAGGAAGTCCGCACCTATCTCGAATCGCGGCATCCGCAGAACGCCGAGTACCAAGCGCTCCGCGTCGAACTGGAAGCGCTCGAGGCCAGCGAGGAAAACGAGATCGTCGTCGATCCCAAGCTGTTGCTCAAGCCGGGCGAGAGCAGCCCGGAACTGCCTAAATTGCTGACGCTGATTGCCCGCAATCTCGACGATGAGATGGGCGGCACCTATGGCGAAATGCTCGCCAGGCTGGGCAAGAGCGAGCTCTACGAGCCCGAGCTGGTGCCAGTGATCAAGGCGGTGCAACAGCGTGCCGGCATGAAGGGCGACGGCGTCATCGGCCCGCGCACGGTGGCATTGTTTGTCGGCGCGTCCAAGGCCGACAGGATCGGGAAGGTCAAGGTGGCGCTCGAGGAGCTGCGCTGGATGCCGTCGGATCTCGGCAGCCCGCGCGTCTTCATCAACCAGCCCGCCTTCACCGCCAGCTATATCGACAATGGCGAGGAGAAGCTGAAGACCCGCGTCGTCATCGGTCGGGTCACCAACCAGACCGCCTTCTTCTACGACCAGATCAAGCAGGTTGACTTCCATCCCTATTGGGGCGTGCCGCAGTCGATCATCGTCAACGAGATGCTGCCGAGACTGCGCAGCGATCCGGGCTATCTCGACCGGGCCGGCTATGAGGTGACGGATTCGCGCGGCAGGCAGATTCCGTCGTCGGAGGTGGACTGGGGCGCCTACGGCTCCAAGATCCCGTTCAGCGTGCGTCAGCAGCCAAGCGAGGCCAATGCGCTCGGCGAGTTGAAGATACTCTTCCCCAACAAGCACGCCATCTACATGCACGACACACCGCAGAAGTCGTTCTTCGCGCGCGACATGCGCGCGCTGAGCCATGGCTGCATCCGCCTGCAGGATCCGCGCGGCATGGCGGCGGCGGTGCTTGGCACCTCTGTCGACGATATCGCTGAGAAGTTGAAGCACGGGCATTCGACCGAGAATGTCACCCGCGTCATCCCGGTCTATGTCGCCTATTTCACCGCCTGGCCAGATATGTCGGGCAAGGTCCAGTATTTCGACGACGTCTATGATCGTGATTCCAAGCTGATGCAGGCGCTGGACGCGACCGAAGCGGTGCGTACGCCGTCAAGCTGAGCGCTGTTAGCTTCAAGCAATTGCGGTCGGAAGGCTACGGCGATGCCGCCGAGCCTGACGGCTTCACACTGTTCCCGGAATCGCTTTGATGAGCGGCCGGCGGAAGCCGGCGTCGCGCCCTGCGATCAGCCAGTAGATCAGGCCGGCTACGAGGCCGGCGCCCGCGATGATGCCCATGTCGGCCCAGCGTTCTGGATCATCGGCAGCGGCAGGCCATATCAACATGAAGCCGGACGCCGCGGCGGCGGCTCCGAACAGCATGTGCAGCCAGAAGCTGCGCAACGAAAAGAACTCGGCGATCAGGGCGAAGACCAATGTCTGCGCTCCCGTCAGGATGATCGTCAGGAAGTAGACGAACATGCCGAGCGGCGGCACGACCAGCACGGCGACGGGGGTGAATTCCATAAGTCCGAAGTAGCCCGGCGCGTTGGGGAGCGAGCTCAATATCGCGTAGATCATCACCACCGCGATCAAGCCGACCAGCACCGCGACCAGATAGCCGACGAGCACCATCAGGATGCGCTTCAGGACGTAGCCGATCATTGCCATGCACCCCCGTGCCCGCAATCAGGGCGGGCAGTCAGCCACCAAAGTTGTGACGATGCAAGGGCGGTCCGCCGGGCCGAACTCCAATGCGCGGTGCCGGGGTCCTCAGGCGCCACCGCACAGATGCTGGGAGTCGGGCAGCGCCCATGTGCCTTTGTTGGCGAGGTCGACGGCGTAGTAGACTTTGCCGCGCACATCGTCTTTCGGACAGTCGCGTGGGATCGCGATCAGGCACATGACGACCGGATCGCCGACCTTGGAGCTCGCCAGTCCCGGCTCGCGGTCATAGGAGACCGCCGTGCCGCCATTGGTGAACGTCGCTGCGCTGCCGGCATCCGGGCTGGCGGTTTCCAGGGGGTCGTCGCCCAGCCTTGTCGTCAGCGTCTTGATGTGGGTGAAGCCGCAATTTCCGATCGACGCTGGCAGGGGCAGGTCGGTCGGCTTCGGCGTCTTTGCCGCGAAGTCGAGCGCCTTCTTGCCGATCAGCGCAATGTTGTAGTCCTGTACCCACGACGGCGCGCTGCCATATGTCTGCAATGCGTTGTTCTGGGCGCTGACAATGCAGGCGGCATCGGTCTTGCAAGCATTTCGGTCGGCGACCAACTCCCTGGCTATCTTGCGCTTGTCGCCGGCGAAGGCAGGTTCAAAATCGCGATAGGCCTTGGTGGTCAAAGCGTCGATGGCTGACATTTGCGGGTCGGCGCAGATCGCCTTTTCGGTGGGCAACCGCGCCTTTCGGCAATCGAAGGACGGGCCGTCCGCCCGCGCCAGGCCGGACGCCGCCAATATCGACGCGGTCACAAGCAGGGCGCTCGCGCAGGTGGAAAGCCGCATGTTCTCCTCAGGCCGCTTGTTTCGACGATCGAGTCTATGCCGAATGCGGGCCCCGCGGCAGAGGGGCAAGCGATCGCGGTCTATTTGGGCTCGCCGGTCACCGGATCGTAGGTGATTTGGACCTTGGCCTTGTCAGTGGTGTAGTAGGTGATGGTGTAGCCGTCGCTATCCCAATCGACCTCCTTCACATAGCGGAAGTCGGTGCGGTGCTCGACCTTGGCGACGATTTCCGAGAGTTTCTTGGCATTTTGCGGGGGCAGTGGCTGGTCGTCCGCCGCAAGGGCCGATCCGCCGGCAAGGAAGGCCGCGATACCGGTTGCTAAAACAACAGTGCGCATGAGAGCCCTCAAGTCGCGTGTTTGGCCAGGTTCATATGGGCCTGGGTGTGGTCAGAAACCAGCACGCGGGCAGGTTGGTTCCGTAGCGCGAAAATAACGCATTGTGAAGCGTCTGGCTTGACGTGGCCGATCTTCGGCTAGCCACAGCCAAATTCGGCATTGTGTGACGAAAAAAGAACGCGTGATTTCAATGGGTAACGGCACGATGCGGATGTGCCTCCCGACATAACGAATGACTAACCATGCGCCGGACGGGGCGTTCGCCACATTAGCTGTTCATAGTAGAGCTTTCGGTAAGACCCTGATAGAATTCTGGTCATAACAGGGTGGCAACGGCGCGCCGGACCTGCCGGGGATATCCATCGGCAGACGGCGACGCGTTTCTTTTGAGCGCCGGTCGCCCGTTTTGACTGCAAGCGGGGACTGGGGGCTCGATCATGGCTGAACGGAATTATACCCGTCAGCTTGCGACAATCATTTCAATCGACGCCGTAGGGTTCTCGAGGCTGATGGGCATCGACGACGAACTCGCCGTTGCCGCGTTCGAGGAGAGGCGCGACATCATCGCCGGCAGCTGCGGCGCATTTGGCGGGCGCACATTCGGCGATGCCGGCGACAGCATCATGGCCGAATTCGGCAATCCGATCGAAGCCCTGCGGGCGGCCTTCGATTTCCAGGCGCGGATCGCGGCGCTGAACGCCGCAGTTGCCGAGAACATGCGCATGCCGTTTCGCGCCGGAATCAACACCGGCGATGTGATTGTCCGCGAAGGCCGTCTTTATGGCGACGACGTCAATATCGCCGCCCGACTTCAGGAATTCGCGCCCCACGACGGCGTCGCCATCTCGGCCACGACCTGGCACCATGTGAAGGACAAGACCGCGGCGGTCTTTACCGATCTCGGCGAGTTCAGCCTGAAGAACATCGCCCTGCCGGTGCGGGTCCTGATCGCCGGCCGCGGCGGCAACGGGCCCGCCACCCCGGCCTCCTTCGCTTCCATTCCCGCCGCGCCCGGCCATTACAGGCCGATCGCCAAAGGTCCCCCGGCAATCGCCGTGCTGCCGTTCCAGGGCAATGGAAGCGAACCCGATGTCGGTTATATGGCCGACGGTATCGCCGAGGACATCATATACGGCCTTTCCAACACGCGTTGGCTTTCGGTCATCGCCAAGGGGTCCAGCTTCCAGTTTCGTGACGACAGCCTGGGCACAAGGCTTATCGGCAACGCGCTTGGCGCCCGCTACATCGTCAGCGGCACGCTGGCGCGCCACGACAGGCACATCCGTCTCAACGCATCGCTCAGCGACACGTCGAACGGGCGCCTGGTCTGGTCACAACGCTTCGATCGCGATCTGGTGGACATCTTCAGCCTGCGCGATCAGATCGGCAGCGAGATCGTTTCCATCCTCGACAAGGAGGTCGATCGCGCCGAGCAGGCGCGTACGTTCCAGGTTCCTTGGGAAAGCCTCGAAACCTGGCAGCTGGTCAGGCGCGGCCGCTGGCACATGAACAGGCGTACGCGTCGTGATACCGACATCGCCCTCGACTTCTTCGACAGAGCCTACCGGGACGATCCGAACTCAAGCGCCGTGCTGAACGAGCTTGCATGGTGGTATTTCTGGCGGGCATGGCTGCGTTTCGGCGACAGCGACGATCTCGAGAAAGTCGAGACGCTTGCGCGCAAGGCGCTGCTGATGGACAGCCTCGATGCGCGTCCGCATGCCTATCTCGGCGCGGCCGATATCATGCGCGGCCTGCCGGCATTGGCTGCCGAGCACCTTGCCGAGGCGATCCACATCAATCCGAGCTTCGCCTTCGCCCGCTCGGCCATGGGCAGCGCGCACCTTTTGCTTGGCGACGCGACCGGCGCCATCCCGTTCTTCCTCGATACCGAGCGGTTGAGCCCGTTCGACCTTTATCGCTTCCACAATCTGGGCGAACTCGCCGCCGCTTATTGTTTCGTCGAGGACTGGCCGGCCGCGATCGCCACAGCCGAGCGTTCGCTCAACCTGTCGCCGAGTTACTTCTACGCCAGGTTCCTGAAGATAGGCGCCCTGATGAGAAGCGGCAGGCATGACGAGGCAGAGCGCGAGCTTGCGATTTTCATGACCCGGCATCCCGATTTTTCCGAGCAGAGGATACGCTGGATACCTTTCGTGGACCCGGCCAAGAACAATTTCCTGATCGCCAATTTCGATCGGGTCAAGTCAGCCGCATGATTGCCGGGCCGACAACAGATGACTGTGAACGAATTCACATACGCCGGACCTATGCAAACCTAGGCCAGACTGTGCCGGCATCGCATTGACGTGGACAGCCGGGGGGCTCGAACGCGCATGATCACACTGAAGTATTTCGCCGCTGTCCGGGCCGCCCAGAAGAGCCAGCGTCCCGTCGCCGAGATGCCGCCGTTCGACATCTATCGGCTGCGTTCCAAGAGCGGCATCGCCTCGCGCATCGCCGGTTTTCTGCTCGGCGATCCGCGCTGGCTGCTGGCGCTGCTGCGCCGCTTCAGGCCGAATCTCGGCTTTGGCAATTTCCTGCTCGTCACCAAGGGCGCGGATGTGCGCGACATATTGGAGCGCGGCGACGAGTTCGAGACGCCCTACGGGCCGGAAATGGCCGAGCTGGCCAGGGGCTCGAATTTCATTCTCGGCATGCAGGACGGCGCCGCATACCGGCAGATGAAATCGGCCGTGCTGAGCGCGTTCCCGCCGGCGGAGGTCGAAGCCACCGTCAGGCCGATCGCCGAGCGCCATTCGCGCGACATCATGACCGGCGCCAGCCCCGGTTTCGATGCCATTGCAGAGTTGATGAAGATCGTGCCGGTGCGCATCTGCCGAGACTATTTCGGCCTTCAGATCGACGATGAGATCGAATTCGCCGACTGGTCGATCGCGCTCAGCGCGCTGTTCTTTTCCGATCCGACGGCAAATCCCGCCACGCGCCAGCTTGCCGTGGTCGGCGGCGATCGCCTGATCAAGGTTATCGACCGCTCGATCGCCGCGGTCAGGGAAAGGACGGGCAAGGATGACAGGCCGCTGGCCCGCCTCGTCGCGCTGATGGACCAGGGGCGCCTGTCGCTGCCCGACATTCATTCCATCATGCTTGGCATGGTCGCCGGCTTCGTGCCGACCAATGTGCTCGCCGGCAGCAATTGCCTGGATGTGATCCTCTCGCGAACCGACGCGCGGCACGCCGTGGATGAGGCTCTCGGCGCCGGCGATACCGGCAAGCTCGACCGGGCGATCATGGAAGCCATGCGTTTCAAGCCGATCTGGATCGGACCCTGGCGCTACACCAGGCGTGACGCGGTCATCGGCAAGGGCACCCGCCGCGAGCGCGTGGTCAAAGCCGGAACGGTCGTCATGCCGGCGACGCTTTCGGCGATGTTCGATCCGGAGATCGTGCAGCGGCCGAACCAGTTCGATACCTCGCGCCCGCATCGCGACTACATGGTGTTCGGTTACGGCATCCATTTGTGCATCGGCGCCGAAATCGCCCGCATTCAGATCGGTGAATGCATCCGCGCGCTGTTCAGCAAGCCGAAGCTGACCCGCGCGCGGGGCAGGGCCGGCAAGATGGTCAATGTCGGCGCCTATCCGGCAAGCCTCAAGGTCGATTTCGAGCGCTCGCCGCTTTGCCGCACCGCCGAGCAGTCGATGGTGACCGTGGTGTGCCCGATCACGCCACCGATGCCGCTCGATGCGGTGCGCGACAAGGTTGCGGATCTCGGCAATCCGGCGATCGGCGAACTGAGCGCCGCGCTCGACAAGGTTGGCACTATCCATTTCACCAGCCTGGCGGTCGCTGCCACCGGCAAGGATGAAAAGTCGGGGGTCGAGACCGGCGCGCTGGTGTTGGAAATCTCTGGCGACGGCAGCACCGACGATGTCGTTGCCGCCATAGCGCACGCGATCGGTCACCGGCTGCGGCCGATCCTCAGGGACGTCTGCGGCCTCCCGGATGGCGGTTCGCTGGAAGACTTCCTGAAGAGGAGGCACATCGAGATATCGCCATCTTTCGGCAGCGCCGCCGGGCTGGTTTTCTCCGGCACGCCGGGGCATTCCGTGCGCCGTATCCTGGCCGAGGCACGGCTCGCCGACAGTGTGCGCGAGATTGTCGAAAAGCCGCGCGCGGGCACCGGCAATGCGATGGATGTGCTTGCCGAGGCCCGCCGCCATCTCCGGTGCCTCGGGCAATTCGGCTGGGCATTCGAGCCCGCCGAAAGCCTGCTGGAAAGACCGCCCGGCCATTGGTTGCAAGCGCTGACGACGACGCTGCTGACGCCGGCTATGTTCGCCACCGTCGCGATCGTCGTTCTGGCCTTCTGGCGCATGACTTATGTGCTCGTATTCGGAAACCCGCATGGGGTTACCTTCACCAACATCGCGATAGCGGGCACCTCGCTTCTGCTTTCGGTCCTCGGTCTGCTGGCCATTCTCGCCCTGTTCGTCGGGCTTTGCTTCCTGGCGTTGCGGCGGCTCGAGGACAAGGACCAGCCGGCGAGTACGCCTGTTGAGATCGGCGCGCTTGAAAAGATCCTCGCCCATGAGGACCACACCGCGCAGAACAATCTGACGGCGATCTCGACGATGAAGGCGGGAATCCTGCGGCGGCTGGCGCTGCGGCTCTCCTTCTATCTGATCTCGATATCGGCGCAGAAGGTGTTCCGGCCAGGCTTCCTCGCCACCATCAACACCATTCATTTCGCCCGCTGGGTGCTGTTGCCCGGCACCAACAGGCTGATGTTCTTCTCCAATTACGGAGGCAGTTGGGAAAGCTATCTCGAGGACTTCATCGCCAAGGCCTCGGCCGGCCTGACCGGTGTGTGGAGCAACACCGACGGCTATCCGCGCACGCGCTGGCTGTTCCTGGACGGCGCGCGCGACGGCGATCGCTTCAAGCGCTGGGCGCGGCGCCAGCAGGTGCCGACGCTGTTCTGGTACACCGCCTATCCGCACCTCAACACCACGCGTATCCGGATCAACTCCAGGATCAGGCGCGGCATCGCCTCGGCCACCGGCAACGAGGCGCGCGATTGGCTAAGCCTTTTCGGTTCCCTGCCGCGTCCGCAAGCGCAGCCGGCTGATGCGAGGAGCCTGCCAGAGCCTCCGTCCTCGCCCCTCGAAGAGCTGGAATCCGGGGAAATCCAGTCGATCTTCTTCGGGCCGTTCGGCGCGCTCGGCGACGCGCATATGCTTGCGATCCAGGTGCCGGACGGCCTGCCGGCGGCGAAGCGCAGGGCGTGGCTCGACTTCGTCATCGGCAAAACCAGCTTCGGCGACGGGGTGCCCGCGGGCCGCGCCATGACGGTGGCGTTCGGTCCCAACGGTCTGCGCCGACTGGGGCTCGAAGGCGGCGTCGACGACGAACCGTTGGACACGTTCCCGGTCGCCTTCCGGGAAGGCATGGGTACGCCCGAGCGCAGCCGCATCCTCAACGACACCGGCCCTGACGCGCCCGACAAATGGCAGTGGGGGTCGTCCGCCAAGCCCGTCGATGTCGTCATCGTCTGCTATGCCGAGACGCCGGCCTCGCTGAAGGCCGAGATCACGGCCATGAAGCGACAGACGGCAGGCGCCGGGATGTCGGTGACCGCCGAGCTGCCGCTGAAGGTGCGGCGCGAAGGCAAGCGGGCGGTCGAGCATTTCGGCTTCGTCGATGGCATCTCGCAACCGATCGTTCGGGGCACGGCGCGCGCCGCCAAGGGAGCTGCGCCCATGCATCTCGTCGCGCCGGGCGAGTTCCTGTTCGGTTACCGCGACGAGCATGGCTTCTACCCGTCTTCGCCCTCCGTCGAGGCAGCGCTGGACCGCACCGGCATCCTGTCGCAGGTGCGGCGCAACCGCCAGATGCCCGGGCAGCCGCCTCCGCCGCGTGACTTCGGCCGCAACGGCACGTTCCTCGTCATGCGCCAGTTCGAGCAGCACGTCGAATTGTTCGACGATTATTGCAGGGGGGCCGCCCTTCAGGCCGCCGGCGAGACGGGCGATGCGGCCATCACGCCGCGCTGGGTGGCGGCAAAGATGCTCGGCCGCTGGCAGGACGGCAGCTCGCTGGTGCGCAATCCGAACGGGCGGCCGGGCCGCGGCGCCGACAATGATTTCGCGCTCGGCGCCGAGGATCCGCAGGGGCACGCCTGTCCACTCGGCTCCCACATACGCCGTTCCAACCCGCGCGATTCGCTCGGCGAGGACCGCGAGACACAGATCAGGATCGGCAAGCGCCATCGCATCCTGCGCGTCGGCCGCACCTACGAGAAAAAGGACAAGGGCGGAAAGACCGAGAAGGGACTGCTCTTCATGTGTCTCAACGCCGATATCGAGCGCCAGTACGAGTTCATCCAGCAGACCTGGGTTTCGTCGAACTCGTTCCAGGGGCTTGTCGGGGAGACGGATCCGACGATCGGGGCAAGGGGCGGCGGCGGCCGGTTCTCGATCCCGTCCTGGGAAAAGGTCACGGTGCTCAAGGATGTGCCGCAGTTCGTCACCACGAAAGGCGGCGGCTATTTCTTCATGCCTAGCCGCTCGGCGCTGCGCTACCTGATCTCGCGGTTGTGATCGGGGCGCTTAGGCTGTTTGCTGCTGCGGCGAAGTCGCCGAGCCGCTCAGTCGTCGTCCTGCGATTCGGCGATCTGGTTCAGCGCGGCGGCGTTGGTGATGCGCAGCCCGCCGCGCCTGATGGCGATCATCTGCCGGTTGCGCCAGTCGTTGAGCGTCTTGTTGACGGATTCGCGCGTCGCGCCGAGGAATTCGCCGAGCTCGGATTGCGAAATCGGAATCCAACCCGCGGAGTCGGCCATCACGCCGCTCAGGAACACCAGCCGCTTCGCCAGCCGGGCCTCGATGCCGAAAAAGGCCTGGTCGCCCAACTCGCCGCTGACCCATCGCAGCCGCGTGCACAGCAATTCGATCATCGCTCGTGCGAGAGATGGGTTTTTCTCAATGCGATCAAAGAGTTGTGTCCGGCTCAGCGAAACCAGCTCGCATGCCGTGAGACAACTTGCAGTGGCCGTGCGCGGGCGTCCGTCCAGTGCCCCGATCTCGCCGACGAGGCTGCGCGACAGCTCGATATTGGCCACCAGCTTCTGCCCGCCCGGCGAATAGATCGAAATCTCGACCGTGCCGCTCATCACACCATAGATGCGGTCGGACGCATCCTCCTGGACGAACAAATGCTGGCCGGCAGCGTAGCGCTCCAGCTTACAGCCGGCGAACAACAGGTCGAACTGGCGCGGATCGATGCGCGCCAGGCGCGGCAGGTTGCTGTCGTCCGCGCCGTTTGTAGCCATGATACGATTCCGCCTCTCGTTAGACGGAAATTGTAGGACAAGTGCGTGCTCGATCAAAGCGTCGTCTCCTTCTACGGTGGCTCTCCGAACTCGGCGGGTGGCTGACAGACGTTCCAATGTCATGCCTAACGCGTCGAAACCGGATAGGCCGGCAAACTGCAAGGAGACCGGGCGCACTGGCGGTTACGGACCGATCCTTCGAGAACGCCGTCCGCGCGCTTGGGTGGGAGGTGCCCAGCGCGCAGACAGCAAATCTGAAAATGGCTAGGTGATCAAATTCCTTCCTGCGAAATTGCAACAATTCCGGAGGCGGTCTTCGGGATCTGCAAGTCAGCCAAGCCGTTGGCGCCCCCGTTACGATATCTGCGCGCAAACCCCGTCTGACGTATGTGAAGGTGGTCACAGATACGCCACCGCACCGATTGCGAAAAATCGAAAATCGATCTATGGAGCGAGCGGCTGAGTGAGGGCGGCCAGTCAACATATTGCACAAGGTCGCCCCATGCCCGATGCCTTCTCCCGCGTCATCGCCTTCCTTGCCGTGGTCATGGCCCTGCTGTTTGCCGGGCTGCACTTCCACCAGGGCCACGTCATCGCCACGCTCTATTTCATGACCGGCGCCGTTCTGGTGACCGCCGTGACGCGCATGAATGTAAGACGAGGGTTGATTTAGGCGTCCGCGACATTCGTGTTCGGCCGCAAGTTGGACGGTCAGCGCGCCATTAGGGCAGCAGTTCTCAAGGATTGCATGAAAGCTAAATCATCTAACCATTTCGGGAGGTCAGATGGTGGGCGATGCAGGGATTGAACCTGCGACCCCACCCGTGTGAAGGGTGTGCTCTCCCGCTGAGCTAATCGCCCGCCTTAGGCCCGAAGGCCGAAGCGAGCCGCGATATAAGGTAGGCGAGCGCTTGAAGTCAAGGCAATGTGCGGAGGTTATTCCGCGGTTTGATTTCCCTGATTTTCTGTCGGCGCGATTTGGCGCCGGCTCAGCGCGCCGCCGCGATCAGGCGCTCCGCCAGGTCCGGCGTCAGCGTGTCGAAATGCGAGATCACCAGGGTCGGCTCGAATTCGCGCACATGGCGGTCGGTGTAGCCGAAGTCGACCGCGACCACCGGAATGCCGGCTGCCTTGGCGGTGTCGATGTCGGTCTGCGAATCGCCCACCATCAAGGCGTTGTTCGGATCGCCGCCGGCTAGCCGGATCGTCTCGGTGAGATGACGCGGGTCGGGCTTGCGGAAGGCAAACGTGTCCTGGCCGCAGATCGCGCCAAAATAGTCCGACATGCCGAGCGCGCCGATCAGCGCCACGGAATTGGCCTCATATTTGTTGGTGCAGACCGCCATCAGGTAGCCGGCGGCCTGAAAATGGTCGAGCGCCGCGATCACGCCGGGGTAGGGGCGCGACTTGCCGGGAATGTTCAGCGTGTAATGGTCGAGGAAGAGCTTCAGCAGCCGATCGTGCTCTTCGGCCATCAGCGCCTTGTTCTGCGCGGCATGCGCGCGTTCGATCATGACGCGGCCGCCATGGCCGACGAAGCGCCTGAAGCCGGCTTCGTCGACAGCGGCCAGATCGTTGGCCGCCAGGCTGTGATTGAGGCTGTCGAGCAGGTCCGGCGCCGTGTCGACCAGCGTGCCGTCGAGGTCGAAGACAATGATCGGGCGGGTCATGGGCGGTCCTGCGAAATTCTCGTTGCCGCAGCCGATACAGGCTGGCCAGGGTTCAAGCAAGGAGCCTCGATCGGTCCACAGAGCCTTTGATGAGGAGCCTTTGACGGGACAGGCAAAAATGCTAGGAGGCGCGCGAAACCGGCAAAATCGGGGCTCCCCATGGATGCAAGGCAGTTGAAGGTCGAAGCCGCGCGGGCAGCGCTTGCCTATGTCGGCGACGGCATGCGGCTCGGTATCGGCACCGGCACCACGGCGGAAGAGTTCGTGCGGCTGCTGGCCGAGAAGGTTGCGACCGGCATCAAGGTCATCGGCGTGCCGACCTCGGAGCGCACCGCAGCACTTTGCCGCGAGCTTGGCGTACCGCTGTCGACGCTGGAAGACACGCCGGAGCTCGACCTCACCGTCGATGGCGCCGACGAAATCGATCCGGACCTGACCTTGATCAAGGGCGGCGGCGGCGCGCTGCTGCGCGAGAAGATCGTCGCGGCTGCATCCGGGCGCATGATCGTGATTGCCGACAAGTCCAAGCTGGTCGGTACCCTCGGCCGCTTCCCGCTGCCGATCGAGGTCAACCAATTCGGCCTGCGTGCCACCGAGATCGCGGTTGGCGCCGCGGCGGCAAAGCTCGGCCTTTCCGGCCCGGTTACATTGAGGATGACGGGAAGCCAGCCATTTGTTACAGACGGCGGCCACTTTATCCTCGATGCATCTTTTGGCCGCATTCCGGATACAAGAGCGCTTTCGAATGCTCTTTTCGCCATTCCAGGTGTTGTCGAGCACGGTCTATTCATCGGGCTGGCATCAACGGCCATCATCGCCGGCGGCGACGGTATCGAAACCGTCCATGTCGCCCGAAAACCAGGGAGTTCTATCGACCATGATGTTGCATAAACGGGTTCGCCGCCTTTCGATGTTTCTGGCGGCCTCGGCCGTCCTCGCGCTGTCCTCGCCGGTGTTCGCGCAGGATGTCAGCGAATCGCATCTGAAGGCCGCGCGCGCGGCCGTCGCCGCGATCCACGCCACGGACTCGTTCGACAACATCCTGCCGCAGGCCGCCGCCGCGCTGGAGTCGCAGCTCATCCAGAAGAACCCCGACATGCAGGAGCTGATCGGCAAGACCGTGACCGAGAAGGCGCTCGGCATGGCATCGCGGCGCGCCGACCTCGAAAAGGAAGCAGCGCTTGCCTATGCCAAGGTGTTTTCCGAGAAGGAGCTCAACGATATCGCCGCCTTCTACAACTCCGATTCCGGAAAGAAGCTGCTGGACAGCGGCCCCGCGGTGACGCGTGACCTCGTGAAGGCCGCCGACATCTGGCAGAACGGCGTCGCGCGCGATCTCGCGCAGCAGGTCGGCGAGACGCTTGCCGCCGCCGCCAAGGCTGCGGCGCCGGCAGCGCCTGCTCCGGACACCTCCGCACCCGCCGACAATTCCGCTCCGGCTGACAATTCCGCTCCTGCCGACAATTCGGCTCCGGCTGACGATTCGCAGAACTGATCCCGTTCAGCCGGCCGCCGGCCGCTGGACCACAAAGCCCGGCTTCGCCCGGGCTTTTCTTTTGCCGCTTTGCAGCCTACCTGTGACCCGTCGTTCTCACGCGCAGGAGCCCACCACGATGGCCGGTTATGACTATGATCTGTTCGTCATCGGCGGCGGCTCCGGTGGGGTCAGGGCGGCCCGGGTGGCGGCGGCTCTCGGCAAGCGCGTCGCCATCGCGGAGGAATACCGTTATGGCGGCACCTGCGTCATCCGCGGCTGCGTGCCGAAGAAGCTCTATGTCTATGCCTCGCAATTTCCCGAACATTTCGCCGACGCCGCCGGCTATGGCTGGACGGTGCCCGAGGCGAGCTTCGACTGGCAGACTCTGGTCGCCAACAAGGACAAGGAGATCGCGCGGCTCGAGGCGATCTACAAGCGGAACGTCGAAGGCGCTGGCGGCGAGACCTTTCACTCGCGGGCCGTGCTGGTCGACCCGCACAGCATCTATCTGCAAGCCGAGGACCGCACCGTCAGCGCCGACCAGATCCTGATCGCCACCGGCGGCAGGCCGGCGCCGCATCCGGCGCTTTCGGGCCACGAGTACTGCATCTTCTCCAACGAGGCCTTCGATCTCAAGGAACTGCCAAAGGCGATCATGATCGAGGGCGGCGGCTACATCGCCGTGGAGTTCGCCAACATCTTCCATGGCCTGGGCGTCGACACCACGCTTGTGTATCGCGGCCAGGAGATCCTCAGCCGCTTCGACATGGATCTGCGCCGCTCGCTGCATGAGACGATGGAGAAGAAGGGGATCAAAATCGTCTGTCCCGCGGTGTCGGAATGGGTGCGCAAGACGCCTGGGGGTAGGCTGGATGTGCTGCTGTCGGGCGGTCAGACGCTAACGGTCGACCAGGTGATGCTGGCGATCGGGCGTATTCCCAATACCGAGAATATGGGCCTGGAAGGTGTTGGCGTCGAACTCAGCAAGACGGGCGCGATCGTGGTCGACAAATATTCGCGCACCAACGTCGACAACATCTGGGCGATCGGCGACGTCACCCATCGCGTCCAACTGACGCCGGTCGCGATCCACGAGGCGATGTGCTTCATCGAGACCGCCTTCAAGGATAATCCGACTGCGCCGGACCACGATACCATTCCGACGGCGGTGTTCTCTCAGCCTGAGATCGGCACGGTCGGCCTGTCGGAGGACGACGCGGTCAAGCGCTTCTCTGACGTGGAGATCTATCGCGCGTCCTTCCGTCCGATGCGGCACACGCTGTCCGGCCGTGACGAGAAGATGCTTATGAAGCTGGTGGTTGACGGATCGACAAGGAAGGTGCTCGGCGCCCATATCCTCGGGCCGGATGCCGGCGAGATGGCGCAGCTTCTCGGCATCCCGCTGAAGGCGGGGCTGACCAAGGACGATTTCGACCGTACCATGGCCGTGCATCCGACCGCGGCCGAGGAGCTGGTCACCATGTACAAGCCGAGCTATCGCGTGAAGAACGGCGAACGGGTCTGATCGCCGCGTGGGCGACAGCCGCCGGCGATGCCAGCGGCTGCCAGCATGGTCTAAAGCAGCGTGCCGCGCAGGATCACTAGCGCCACCGAGAAGTAGATCACCAGCCCGGTGACATCGACCAGCGTGGCGACGAACGGCGCAGACGCGCTCGCCGGGTCGAAGCCGATCCGCTTCAGCGCGAAGGGCAGCATCGATCCCGACAGCGAGCCAAAGGTGACGATGCCGATCAGCGCCGCGCCAACCGTCGCCGCGATCTGCATCCAGTGCGGACCGTAGTCGTAGAAGCCGAAATACTGCCAGAGCGCGATGCGGCAGATGCCGACAACCCCAAGGATCGAACCGAGCACCACCCCGGTCGGCAGCTCGCGCAGCGCCACCCGCCACCAGTCGCGCAGGCCGATCTCGCGCAGCGCAAGCGCGCGGATGACCAGCGAGGTTGCCTGCGAGCCGGAATTGCCGCCGGAGCTCATGATCAGAGGGATGAACAGCGTCAGCACGATCGCCTTCTCCAACTCGCCCTCATAGCTCTGCATGGCGTTGGCCGTCAGCATCTCGCTGAGGAATAGCGCGCAGAGCCAGCCGGCGCGTTTCTGGATCATGGCGAGGAAGCCCATTTTCATATAGGGCTCGTCCAACGCCTCCATGCCGCCGAAACGATGCACGTCCTCGGTCGTTTCCTCGATCATCGTGTCGATGATGTCGTCGACGGTGACGATGCCGAGGATCCTGCCGTGGTCCACCACCGGCAACGCGAGCAGGTCGTATTTGGAGATGGTCTGCGCCAGGTTCTCGCGATCGGTGAGCGGTGTCACCGTCACCGGCATACGAGCAGGCGCCACCGACAGGATCGAATCCTCCGGGTTGCCCGTGATCAACCGGCGCAAGCCGGTCGAACGCAGCAGCAACTGCGTCTCCGGATCGACGATGTAGATGGCGTAGATGGTTTCGCGCGTGCGCTCGACCTTGCGGATATAGTCGAGCGTGCGGCCGACGGTCCAATCCGAAGGCACGCTGACGAATTCCGTCGTCATGATCGAGGCGGCGCTGCCTTCCGGATAACCGAGGATGGACAGCAGCGTCGCGCGCAACGGCGGCGCAAGCGCGCCGAGTAGCTCCGAGCGGGCCGGCTCGTCCAGCTCGCGCAGGATGTCGGCCGCGCGGTCGACCGACATGGCGGTCAAAAGCTTGCTCGCCTTGGCGCGTGGCAGGGCTTCCGCGAGTTCCGGAGCGCTTTCGAGTTCCGGCTGATCGAAAATCTCGACCAGCCGCTCGAACGGAACCGCGCAGAGCAGCTCGATGGCCGTCTCACGGGGTTCGCGATTGAGGGCTTCGACGACGTCGGCGACGTGATCGTTGGCAAGAACACGGGCGATGGCGACGGCTTCGTCGTCCAGTACGGGTGCGAATTCGTTCATGGGCTCACTCCTTGCCGTCCGGCAAGACGTGAGCCATCAGGTCACGTCAAGGCGGACGGCGGTTGCGTTCGACTGTGACTGTCGCCAGGCATGGCGGATTGACCTTTCTGCTCGCGGGGTAGCGCATGACCCCGAAAATCGACTTCGATTTTCGGAAAAGATCATGCGCAATTCTAAGTTTCTACAGCGTCCTTTACGCGTCCGAAGGACGCGTGGCGCTGTAGTTGGAAATCAGCGAGCGGGCGCAACATAGGTGTGGTTTTTGCCGAGTCAATCGCAAGGGGCGCCGAAAATGGAGGCGGGGACGCCGGATCGCGAGACTGTGATCGAAGGAGGCCCGAATCGGGCCACGGCCACCGGTCAAGGGCTTGGTATAACTGCTATTTCTGCTTCAGCCGGCGGAAGCGCAGCCACTTGTCCTCGGTCGGCCGCGGCGGCTGGGTGAGGATGGTGGTGAGCTCGCGCGGCAGGCTGGGAGCAAGCAGCTTCTTGGTGGCGACGCCATCGGCGATCGCGACCACGCTGTGGTAGAATTCCTCGCCGGCAAGCGAGCGCGGCGGCACTGCCTCGTGCATGACGCTGATGACAGTGACGTTCGGACAATTGTCCTTGATCGCCTGGTGGAAGGCTATCTTGCCTTCGGGGTCGAGCGCGCCGGTCGCCTCATCGAGGAAGAGAAGTCCGGGCTGCTGCAGGATGATGCGCGCGACCACGAGCTTCTGCTTCTGGCCACCCGAAAGCACCTGGTCCCAGATCTTGCCTTCGCGGCTCTCGTCGGCCAGGTGTTCGATGAAGTCGCCGAGACCGGCCTTGTGCAAAGCCGCCGCCACCTGCGTTTCGCTATGGTCGTTCTCTGAACCCGGCAGGCAGACGAGTTGCCTCAGCGACACCTGCTGCAGCTTGACCTCCTGGGCAGCGTAGAAATTCGTCACGCCTTCCGGGAAGACGATGGTGCCGCGGCCATAAGGCCACAGGCCATTGATCGCCTTGATGAGCGAAGTCTTGCCGCAGCCGGACTCGCCCTTGAGGAAGGTCCATTCGCCGCGGCGGAAACGGAGGTTCGCGGCGCTGAGGAAAGGTGTGGCGTCCTCGCCCTGATGGGCGAGTTCCAGCTTCTGGATGGTAAGACCGAACACCGGATTCTGGGTTGCGTAGCTGAAGTCGGAGCGGCCGGTCTGCTGGTAGAATTCCTGCGGCTGCTGCACGCTCTCGATGGCATTGGCCAGCTCGGTCACGCGCTGAGCGTTGGCCCGCAAGGTGGCGATGTCCGGCATCACACGAATGAGCCAGGAGCACTGGCCAATCAATTGATTGAGCATCTCGGCGCCCGTCACATAGCCCTTCAGGTCGAGCTTGTTGTGAATGAAGGAGACCAGACCCGGCGCATAGGCGATGATGCGAAAGCCCATGAAATTGTGGATCGCCTCGAAGGAAGCGTAACAGACGGTGACGATATTGAACCGCGCCCAGGTCCGATCGATGTCGCTGTAGAGCCGGTTGTGCATGGTCTTCTGCACATCTTCTCCGCGCGAAGCCGCGACATGGAAACTGCGGCGCAGAAAGGTGGTCAATTCACCGCGATAGCTGCCCTCGGCCTGTTGCAGCCGCACATTCAATCTCTCCAGCGCCTTTCCGAGCTTTACGGCAATCCAAGTGTTGATCGGCACGTAGGTGGCGATAGCCAAGAGCGAAAGAACGGCTGTGCCGTAGCCACCCAGGAACTCCAGTCCGGTGACCTCTACCGAACTTTGGATAAGATTCTCGCCGATAAAATAAAGCGACGTGGCGACACCGAGCACGCCCATTGCAAGGCCGATCGCGCCGCCGGTCATGGCCTTCATCGATTCCTGGATACGCTGGTCGATATTGTCCGGTGCTGCGGTACCGGTGCTCGGCGAGCCGTGCTGCGCGTGGAAGTGCGTGTGATTGCCATCGAGCAGCGCTTCGTTGAACTGGCTGTTCAACCAGCCGCGCCATTTGCGGTGCAAGGTCGCCGACACCAGACTTCTCGCCCCCGCGATGCCGGCATCCTTGAGTACGAAGAGCACTATGACCAGCCCCGCATTGGTCAGCAGCGTCCTGAGCGGCGCGGTGTTGGCGGCGTCATGGTAGAAATTGACCGAATTGGTCAACTCACCCAGCATCAGGGCCAGCCAAACGCCGGTCTTGCTGAGCAGTGTTGTGAGGGCCGCGATGACGAGGGTGAGTGTCCAGGCTTCCTTCCACCGGTCGGAGAACCAGTAGGCTCGCATCAGCCCCCAGAATGTACGCATCGACGATACCGGCGTCAGGGGCGAGGTCTTTGCCTCGCTGGATGTTTGCTCCGGTACTGTACGTTGCGGTCTACCGACCCCAGTCACGATCCCGCCCAAACCTTTCTTAGTTTTGTTACACAGGGTAACACCAATTGATCATTTTCCATTAATTTTCTGGCGGGGAATGTGAACAGGGTTACCCGCCGTGGCGCGAGGGCAACAGAAAGCCAATACCGGGAGATCATTCATCGCGGCGATTTCGGCTTTTATTCCAGTGCGTTAAGGGCAATTGAGCCAGCAGGCGGAAAGCTTCCCTTAGGGAAGCAAAAAACACGGGTTTGTGAACGAAAAAAGGGTGCCGATCAGCCGAAATGGCTACTGCGTGGTGACCGGAATGCCCGAAAATTTACCGTCGGTGAGCTCTTCGAGCTTGCCCGATTCGTCTTTTCCGGAGGCGCTGAAATGACCGGAAATGGTCTTGCTGGCGGCGTCGTACTTGTCGATCACAATCTCGCCCGTGGCAAAACGGACATGGCCGACCATGGCGCCGGAATCCAGGATATTGAAGTTGGCGCTGTTCGCGGCCGACCCGGTCTTGAGCTCGTAGCTGCCGGCAAGGTCGTTCGGATCCTTCAGCACCATCATCGAATTGAAGGTCATGGTAGGCGACCCCTGTTCTGTTCCCGACAAGTTCAGCATCGGCTTGCCGCCCATCTGCATCGTCTGGGCCAAGGTGAAGGACGCCGTCCAGGGCTTGCCTTCGAAAGTCGCCGACATGACGGCTTCCTCGGCGGACACGCGCTGCAATGTCAGCGGAAGCCCGAGGGCGAGAGGCATGCACAACAGCAACAATGCGCGACGCCCGACCGCCATGCAGTACCCCTCAAATCAGCTGAATCCTTGGCGATTCTAGCTCAGGGCGGCGTACAAGGCGATTCACCAGATCGTGTTCGGCGGCGGGACAGGATTTGACAACGGCGCCCTCCCGGGTCGAACCTGCCCGGCGATGGTTTATGTCGAAGGGGGGATGACATGACTGCACGGAGAGTTGCTGTCGCGCTGCTCAGCATTTTCACCTGTGTGTCGGCGGCGCACGCCGCCAGCCAGAGCATTCCGGCCAGCTCCGAGGGCCAGGTCGAGTTCAACACGCCATCCGGCAATATCGGCTGCATCTACACGCCGAAGGGCGGCACCAGCACTTATCAGCCGCAGGATGGCGGGCCGGAGCTTTCCTGCTCGCGCGTCGAGCCGAGCTACGTCACGGTGATTTTGGGACCGAAGGGGCCGGCGACGCTGATCAAGAATCCCGGCGAGCAGGGTTGTTGCAGCGACGTGACCAAGCTCGGCTACGGCAACAGCTGGAGCAAGGGGCCGTTTTCCTGCCAGTCGTCGACGAAGGGACTGAGCTGCACGGGCAGCAATGGCCACGGATTCTTCCTGAGCAAGGCCAAGGTGTCCGCGAAGTAGGGGCGTAGTTCCAAGCGGAACCGCGCACAAGGAACGCTCAGCCAGCGGCGGTTTCCAGCTCGCCGCGCGCCTTGGCCTGGGCGACCTGGCGGATGGCGTCGGCAAGCGTAGCGGCATCCTGCGCGCCCATCACCGCATATTTGCCTTCGAGCAGGAAGCAGGGCACGCCGGTGATGCCCATGCGCGAAGCGGTGGCGATCTCGTTGCGGACGGCCTCGACGTCGGCATCGGTCGGCAGCAGCGTCTCGACCACCGACGCATCCATGCCGGCCTCTCCGGCAGCCTTCACCAGCACGGCATGGTCGCCGATGTTGACGCCTTCCTCAAAATTCAGCTGGAAGAGGCGGCGCACCAGCCGGTTTTGCACATCTTCGCCCGCGGCGCCCGCCCAGCGGATGACGCGATGAGCGTCCAGCGTGTTGGCGGCGACCTTGATAGCGCCGAATGCGAAGTGGATTCCCTCCGCCTCGCCGAGCGGTTCGATGCGCGCGTGGATCTGTTGAATGCGTTCCTCGCTGCCGAACTTGCCGAGCATGTATTGGCGGCGATCCATGCCTCCAGGCGGGATTGTCGGATCGAGCTGGAACGGCCGCCAGCGGACATGCACGTCGACGTCAGCCGTGGCAATGGCCTTATCCAGGCGCTTCTGGCCGATGAAGCACCACGGGCAGACGACATCGGACACAACATCGACAGTGATGGAGTTCTCGGCGCTCATGCTCGTCTCCTGTTTGGTCTCGATTGGGGCTGGGCTTGCATCAGTTGGGCTTTCGCCACCAGGTCGGCAGCTGATAGCCGAATATGGGGGTCTTTTGCGGATGTTCCAGATAGCTCCAGTAAGCGAGCCATTGCTGCGTGTTGTATTGCATCGGCACGATGTAGTTGCCTGAGATCAGCAGCCGGTCGAGCACGCGCACCGCCGCGACATAGTCTTCCTTGG
Source organism: Mesorhizobium atlanticum (assembly GCF_003289965.1). Lineage (GTDB taxonomy): Bacteria > Pseudomonadota > Alphaproteobacteria > Rhizobiales > Rhizobiaceae > Mesorhizobium > Mesorhizobium atlanticum. The sequence continues at coordinate 127,050 of NZ_QMBQ01000006.1, read as the reverse complement.
TACGAGCGTTCAGCATCGCGTCGATCGCGGCGTCGATCGCCGGATCGGCGACGCCGGCGAGGTTGAACGACCCTTCGGTCTTCGCGGCGACCGATCCCCAGCGGCCGAGCTGCTCGCTGCCGGGCGACAGGGAGTTGCTGAAACCGCTGGTGCCGATCAGCACCTCGAAGTCGTAACGCTGCTTGCGCGACTGGATCTGGTCGCCGTCGAGGGTGCGGATGCCGACGTTGATGCCGATCTTCTCCAGCGTGCGCTGGTAGATGGCTGCCAGCCGCTCTTCGTCCTGCGACGAGGTCAGGATCTCGAAGCCAAAAGGGTTTCCCTGTGGGTCGAGCATCCTGCCGTCCTGGACGCGGAAGCCGGCGCCTTTCAGCAATTCGAAGGCCGCCTTGAGCACCTTGCGATCCTGGCCCGAACCGTCCGTCACTGGCGGGCGCCAGGTGCCGTCCATCACATCCGGCGGCACGCGGCCGGGGTAGGGCGCAAGCAGCGCCTTTTCGCGATCGTCGGCCGGGTGACCGAGCGCGGACAGCTCGGAGTTCTGCCAATAGCTCATGGTGCGGTTGAACTTGCCGCCGAACAGGTTCTTGTTCGCCCATTCGAAGTCGTAGAGCATGCCGAGCGCGCGCCGCACGACCGGATTGGCGAATTTCGGCAGCCGGGTGTTGAACAGGAAGCCGGTCACCACCGGGGGAATGCCGGTGTTGAAATATTCCTCCTTCACATCGCCCCTTCGGAATGCCGGAAAGTCGATGTCGCGCTCGCGCTTGACCGGATCCGTCTCATCATCGAGGGCGCAGATGCCTTTCTTGAACGCCTCCGTCTTGGCATTGGCGTTGAGAAAATACTCGATGGTGACCTGGTCGAAATTGTCGAAGCCGCGCTTGGACGGGACGTCCTTGCCCCAATAATCCGGATTGCGCTTGAAGACGATGCGCTGCCCCGGCAGCACCTTGTCCACGGTATAGGGGCCGCTGCCGACCAGCGGCTTCAGCGTGGTCTTGTCGAACGTCTCCTTGTCGAAGGCGTGCTTGGGAACGATGGGCGTCAGCGCAACGATGAGGGGGAATTCGCGATTGGCCTTGTCGTTGAAGGTGAATTTCACGCTGTGCTCGCCGGTCTTCTCCAGCTTGGCGATCATGCTCATGCGATCGCTGTAGGGCGGGCGGCCCTTGTCCTTGAAAACGTCGTAGGTGAACAGCACGTCCTCCGGCGTCACCGGCTGGCCGTCCGACCATTTTGCATTGGGATTGAGATGGAACTCGATCGACTTGCGATCCGCATCCATGTCGGCGCTGTCGGCAAGCAGGCCGTAGAGGCTGAAAGGCTCGTCATAGTTGCGCTGCATCAGCGGCTCGAAGACGAGATTGCCGTAGACCGTATCGATCATACCGCGCGCGGTGGTGCGCAGGCTTTTCAGGATAAAGGGGTTGAGGTTGTCGAAGGAGCCGACGACGCAATAGGTGACGGTACCGCCTTTCGGCGCGTCCGGGTTGACGTAGTCGAAATGCTGGTAGCCGGGCGGCAGCGCCGGCTCGCCCTGCATGGCTATGCCGTGCTTCGGCTCCGACTGCGCCGGAAGGAGCGAAAGAGCCAGAAACGAGGTCGCGGCGATCAGTTGGACGAGAACGCGGTCCATGACCGTCTCCTTGCCGGGCAGCTTTGTGATTCGCCATGCACCCTAGTGCATTTCGCCACCTGATTGAATCGGCGCGCCAACGGGAATCGGGTTCTGCCGCCCCATCGCCGATCGATGCCCGCTCCTGGGGACACGAAACCACCAAGAAAACGCGGAAACCGGGCTGGATTCGACGTCGCTGGCAGTGTAACACGCGCTCCGAAGTCATCCTGTTGCCTCATTTGGGCAACAGGTAGCTGGACCACACGGCACGAAGAAGCCGGTCCCCGGGATCATTTGAGAGGAAAGTGCACCATATGACGATCAACGCGTACCGCCTTTCGGTGCTGGCCGCAGGCGTGGTCGGCGTTCTGGGCGCCGGGCTTTTCACCGCCTCGGCTCAGCAGCAGCCGCAGATCCCGCAGGGTTGGTTCAAGGCCTGCACCAAGCAGGAAGACGTCGACATCTGCAACGTGCAGAATATCGTCACCGCCGGCAACGGCCAACTCGTCACCGGCGTCAGCCTGATCGAGCTCAAGGGCAAGGTGAACCGCAAGGTCTTCCAGGTCACGGTTCCGACCGGCCGCCTCGTGCCTCCCGGCATCGCGCTCCAGATCGATGCCGGCAAGGCGCAGAAGCTCGACTATGTGATCTGCTTCCCGGATCGCTGCGTGGCGGAAGTGCCGCTGAGCGACCAGCTCGTCGCTTCCTTCAAGAAGGGGCAGGGGATCACGCTGACGTCGATCAACTTCCAGAACCAGCCGAACCCGATCAAGATCGCGCTCACCGGCTTCAGCGGCGCCTATGACGGCCCGCCGCTGCAGCAGTCGGACATCGAGGACCGGCAGAAGAAGCTGCAGGACTTCGTCGCCAAGAACAACCAGGACTTCGCCAAGAAGCTCAAGGACGAGCAGGACAAGGCCAAGACTGCGAACTGATCGCGGAAGCGCGTTTCTCGGACACAAAAAAGCGGGGCATTTGCCCCGCTTTTTTGTTACCTGCATTCAATGCTTCGAATGACGTTTCGGCTCGTAGCGGCCGTCCGGCAGCTTGTCGAACATCTCGCCGATCTGCGGATGCCGTACCGGCTCGCCCGACCGGTCCTCGAGCAGGTTCTGCTCGGAAACATAGGCGATGTATTCGGTCTCCGAATTTTCCGCCAGAAGATGGTAGAAAGGCTGGTCCTTGCGCGGCCGCACATCGGCGGGAATGGCTTCGTACCATTCCTCGGTGTTGGCGAATTCGGGGTCGACGTCGAAGATCACGCCGCGAAACGGAAACAGCCTGTGGCGAACCACTTGCCCGATCGAGAATTTGGCCGTTTTCATCGCATTCACCACTCAGGTTCCGAGGCGCCTTTCGTGGCCGCGCACAGGGCGCCTAAGACTTTGAATTTACACGTCACGCAGCCAAAAATCGACCCCGACTTTCGGCTTGGGCCTATTTGGCGCAGGCGCGGCCGCAATTCAATAGCCGTGGTCCGTGCTGCAAGCCACGGACGGGCTGCGCGTAAGGTTTCGCGGGCGGCGTCGAAAACGCGGCAAGCGGCTTCTAATGCCCGGCCGGTTTGCGCAGGCCGCCGGCAATAGCGCGAAAGCCGCTGCCCGGCCGCAATCCCTCGCGCATGAAGAAAGCCCGCAGCGGCGCGAAGCTGCCCAGCGCATTGAGGCCGGCGCTGCGCGCCAGCTGTGCGGGCAGCATGTCGGACAGCAGCGACATGTTGAGCAGATTCACCGCGCCGCTGCGCGCCCATATGTCGGGCCGGCGCCTGGTGTCATAGGCGGCAAGACTCCTGCTCGACCCCGGATCGTCGCGATTTTCGCTGGCGATTCCAATCAGATCGTCGATGTCCCTGATGCCGAGGTTGAGCCCTTGGGCGCCGATTGGCGGAAACACATGCGCCGCCTCGCCGACGAGCGCGACGCGATTTTGCGCGAACCGGGCGGGCGAAGCCGCCGACAAAGGATAGATCTGGCGACCCGGCTCGACCGAGATCCGGCCGAGCATCGATTGCATCTGCTGCTCGATACGCTCCGATAGGGTTGCATCATCGAGCGCGGCAAGCTCTTGCGCCGTCTCCGGCTTCACGACCCAGACAAGGCTCGAGCGCCTGCCGGGCAGTGGCACCTGGGTGAACGGCCCCGTTTCGGTATGGAACTCGGTCGAAACGAAGCCGTGGTCGCTGCGGTGGCCGAAATTGAGGACAAGCGCCGATTGCGGATAAGGCCGCGCGAAAGCGCGAATGCCGGCGGCTTCCCGCGCTGGAGACAAGCGCCCGTCGGCGGCGACCGCCAGGGATGCCGACACCCCGCTGCCGTCGGCCAGCGTTGCATGGGCATGGTCGGCGTCGAGGCTCCAGGATTCGACAGTGGATTTCAGCCAATGAATGCCGTCATGCGCTGAAGCCGCCTTGGCGAGGATCGGAATAAGGGCCTTGTTCGGCAGATTAAGGCCGAACTGTTCCTCGCCGATCTCGCTGGCGCGGAAGGTCACGGTCGGGCTGCGGATCAGCCGCCTTGTGGCATCGACGATGCGCATCACCTTGAGAGCCGCGGCCTGCGGCTTGAGTTCGGCCAGGACGCCCAGCCGTTCAAGAACCTTCAGGGCCGGGTTCATGAGGGCCGTGGTGCGGCCATCGGTGGTGTTGGCCCCGGGACCGACCAGCGTCACCTCGAAGCCAGCCTGGGCGAAGCCGAGCGCCGCAATCAGGCCGGCCGGACCGCTGCCGGCAATCAGGATGCGGGCTTTGTCGTTGTGATCCACGTCATGCTTCCACGTTGGAAGGCGCCCCGTCGGGCCTTTATCCAGGATATAGGTCAGATCAGCCGGCTTGATCAACGCGGCGATTCAGCCCATTCGGTTGCCATGAGCGGGGAGCGGCAGGATTTCAACCATCTCGACCGCGCGGGCCGCGCGACGGCCGGCGTGGCGCGCAGTCCGCGCTTTGCGGTCACGCTCGCGGTGGGCGTCGCCATCGCCCTTGCATGGTTGCTTCTTGGCGCAATGGCGATTCGCGGCGCCGAAAGCAGCCTTGGCGGCAGGCCCGGCGATATGCTGCTCAAAAATCTCCCGAGCCTGCCTTTGCCGGATGTTCTCGACCGGTTCTTCGCTCTCTGCCTTGCGCCCGTGCCGCTTGCCGGCCCTGCCGGCCTGCAGGCGCCGGCGCTTGTGCTGATGTGGTTCCTGATGGCGGTGGCCACGATGCTGCCTTCCGCCGCGCCGCTGATCCGCACCTATTGCGAAATCGCAGACACGGCGAGGATCAAGGGCGAGCCGGTTGTTCATCCGCTGGTGCTCGTCACCGGGTACCTCACCACATGGCTTGGCGCATCGGTGGCTTTCGCCGCGCTGACGCTCGCGGTCTACGCTTTTGCCGGTTCCGGCCGAATGCTCGACCCTGCCGTCGGTATTGCCGGCGCCGCCTCGCTGCTCATCGCCGGCCTCTATCAATTCAGCGGTCTCAAACAGGCGTGCCTTGAAAAATGCCGCAACCCCTTCTCGATCCTGTTCGCCAATTGGAGCGCGAAACCGGGCCGCATCTTCCACCTGGGATTGGAGCAGGGCGTCTGGTGCCTTGGCTGCTGCTGGGCGCTGATGCTGGTGATGTTCGCCGTCGGCGCGATGAACGTCTTCTGGATGGCGCTGATCGGCCTGTTCACCCTGATCGAAAAACAGACCGCCGGCAGGGTGGCCAGCCGGGTTGCCGGTACGATACTGCTTGTGTGGGCGGTAGCCCTGCTATTAGTTTCGGCGTAAGGGGAGAATTCGATGACCGACCAAAGCTGGGCGATGAAAGGGGAGCTGGTACTCTCCTGCAATTGCACGGTTTTCTGCCCCTGTGTGCTGTCGCTCGGCAGCCACCCGCCGACGGAAGGCTACTGCCAGACCTGGGCGGGTTTCCGCATCGATGCCGGCCATTTCGGCGAAGTCGACCTTTCGGGTCTCAACCTCGGCCTGATCATGGAAATTCCCGGCTATATGAGCCGCGGCAACTGGACCGCCGGCCTGTTCATCGACAAACGGGCGTCGGTGTATGCGGTCAAGGCGCTGACCAAGATCTTCACCGGCAAGGCCGGCGGCACCACGTCGCTGCTGTCGATCCTTGTCGGGAAATTCCTCGGCGTCGAGCAGGTGCCGATCACCTATGAGACGCGTGACCGGACGCGCGTGTTCCAGATACCGAAGATCATCGACGGTGCGGTGACGCCGATCCCGGGCAAGGACCGTGAAAAGGATACGGTGATCACCAATTCCGAATATTGGATCGCGCCGGAAATCATCGTGGCGAAGTCCGACAAGAGCAAGATGCGCGCCTTCGGCCGCAACTGGAATTTTGCCGGCCGCTCGGCCGAAATCTGCAAGCTGGACTGGCGGGGACCGTGAGCAAGAACACAACGGCCAGGAAAGCCGCGAAGAAGATCGCGCAGCGGATACCGTTGCCGAAGAAGAAGGTGACGTGGCCGCAGGCGCGCGCGTTCTCCGTTCATCTGCTGACCGCGTCGGGATCGTTCCTTGCCTTCCTGTCGTTGGTGGCTGCCAGCGAGCAACGCTGGACGGCAATGTTCTGGTGGCTGGGGCTGGCGCTGTTCGTCGACGGCATCGACGGGCCGATCGCCCGCAAGCTCGAGGTCAAGGAGATCCTGCCGACTTGGTCGGGAGAACTCCTCGACAACATCATCGACTACGTCACCTACGTGCTCATCCCGGCCTTTGCGCTCTATCAGCGCGGCTTCATGGGCGAGAATCTCTCTTTCCTGTCGGCGGCAATCATCGTCGTTTCCAGCGCGATCTACTACGCCGACACTGGCATGAAGACGAAGGAGAACTTCTTCAAAGGTTTCCCGGTCGTCTGGAACATGGTGGTGTTCACGCTGTTCGTCATCGAGCCAGGGCAATGGGTGTCGTTCGCCGTGGTGGTGGTTGCCGGCATTTTGACCTTCCTGCCGATCAATTTCATTCATCCGGTGCGCGTCGTGCGCCTGAGGCCGCTCAATCTCGGCATGACGCTTTTGTGGTGCGCCTTCGGCGCGCTGGCGCTGGCGCAGGCTGCGCTTGCCGCCTTCTATGACAAGATCGGCGTGCTTAGCGAGCAGGTCAGCGACTTCACCAAAATCGGCATCACGATCACCGGCCTCTATCTCGCCTGCATCGGGGGCATCATGCAGATGTTTCCCAATCTGGGCGGCAGAAAACCCTGATCCTGGATCAGGATATTTTTGGTCGAATGGTCATCCTGACCTAGCTATCTATCGGCGCATGATCTTTCGAACATCGGCTCTCCCTTTCGGGGTCATGCTCCAGTCTACGTATCCTTCAGAGAGTTGAGCGATGTCCAAGGCAATCCGCATCCACGCCCATGGCGGCCCCGAAGTCCTGGCTTATGAAGATGCCGAACCCGGCCAGCCGGGAGAAGGCCAGATCCTGATCCGGCACACGGCGATCGGCCTCAACTTCATCGACGTCTATCACCGCTCGGGGCTTTATCCGCCACCTGGCGGCTTCCCGCTGATCCCGGGCGGCGAGGCGGCGGGCGTCGTGCTGGCGCCCGGCGCCGGCGTCGACTGGCTGAAGCCCGGCGACCGTATCGCCTATGCGGTCAATGTCGGCGCTTATGCCGAGCAGCGGGTGATCGCTGCCGACCGCGTGGTCAAGGTGCCGGACGGCATCAGCGACGAGCAGGCGGCGGCGATGATGCTGAAGGGCATGACGGCGGAATATCTCTTGCGCCGTACCTTCCCGGTCAAGGCTGGCGACACGATCCTCTACCACGCGGCTGCGGGAGGCGTCGGCCTGATCCTCGGCCAATGGGCGAAGCATCTCGGCGCGACCGTGATCGGCACCGCGAGTTCCGCCGACAAGATCGAGCTCGCGCGGGCGCATGGCTTCGATCATGTCATCAACTACAAGGAGCAGGATTTCGTCGCCGGCGTCGCGGCGCTCACCGGCGGGAAGAAATGCGACGTCGTCTACGATTCCGTCGGCGCCGATACGTTTCCGGCATCGCTCGATTGCCTGCGTCCGCTCGGCATGTTCGTCAGCTTCGGCCAGTCATCCGGGCCGATCCCGCCTTTCTCGATGTCGCTGCTGGCGCAGAAGGGCTCGCTCTATGCCACCCGGCCGACGCTCTTCGTCTACAACGCCAGGCGCGAGGATCTGGTGAAGTCGGCCGAAGCGCTTTTCGATGTGGTCAAAAGCGGCGCCGTCGAGATCAAGATCAATCAGCGCTACGCGCTGAAGGACGCAGGAAAGGCGCAAGCTGATCTTGAAGCCCGCAAGACGACGGGAACGACCGTCCTCATTCCTTAAGCCAACTGCCTTGTTTTTCAGCGGCTTGCCATGTCCGGAGGCATGGCGAGGCTGGAAAGCGCTGCGGATTTGCCGTTGTTCTCAAGAGGTCTATCTTAGCCCTTGAGTTTCCGCTGAAATTCTTGAAGCTCTTTCAAGTTGGGTGCTGCTTTCCGATGGGAGCCGGCCGCGCATACCATGCTTTCGGGAACACAGAACATATCCGGGAAACTGGATGGGAGGCACTGTGAGTGCAAATCATGACAGGTCGAACCTGCTTGAGGTTCGTGGCCTTACCAAGATTTTTGGCACGCTGACGGCGTGCGATCACATCGATCTCAACATCGCAAAGGGCGAAATCCACGCGCTGCTCGGCGAGAACGGAGCCGGCAAGTCGACGCTGGTCAAGATGCTGTTCGGCTCGCTGGAGCCGAACTCGGGCGAGATCTTCTGGGACGGCAAGGCAGTCAGGATCACCAGCCCGGGCGTGGCGAAGAAGCTCGGCATCGGCATGGTGTTCCAGCATTTCTCGCTGTTCGAGGCGCTGACGGCGGCCGAGAACATCGCGCTTTCGCTCAATGACGGTTCGCCGATCAGCACCATCGCGGCGAAGGCGAGGGCGCTCTCCTTCAGCTATGGGCTGCCGCTCGATCCGGACTCCCTGGTCGGCGACCTCTCCGTCGGCGAGCGCCAGCGCATCGAGATCATCCGCTGCCTCTTGCAGACGCCGCAGCTCATCATCCTCGACGAGCCGACCTCGGTGCTGACGCCGCAGGAGGCCGACAAACTGTTCGAAACGCTGGAGCGGCTGCGCTCGGAAGGCAAATCGATCCTCTATATTTCGCACCGGCTGGAAGAGGTCAAACGCATCTGCGACAGCGCTACCGTGCTGCGTCACGGCAAGGTGGTCGGCCACTGCAACCCGCGGGAGGAGACCGCCGCATCGCTTGCCCGCATGATGGTCGGCAGCGAGGTGAAGGCCGTGGAGCGCGCGCCGGCCGAAGGCATCGAGACCGCGCCGGCGTTGCTGGAAATCCGGGGGCTGACGCGCAAGCCGGCGACGCCCTTCGCCATCCCGCTGAAGAACATCAATCTCACCGTGCGCGCCGGTGAAGTCATCGGCATCGCCGGCGTTGCCGGCAACGGCCAGGGCGAGTTCTTCGAATCCGTCTCCGGCGAAGTGCTGCAGCAGGACGCGGGTTCGGTGCGCATCCGCGGCAAGGATGCCGGCGCACTCTCCATCACCGGCCGGCGACTGATGGGCGCCGCCTTCGTGCCGGAAGAGCGCCTGGGACACGGCGCCGCCCCGCGCATGAAGCTTTCGGAGAACCTGCTGCTTTCGCGTCACGCCACCGACGGCAAGGCTTTCGTCGGCTCAGCCGGCATGGTCAAGAACAGCGCCGTCTATAGCGCCGCCCAGCGTATCATCACCGCCATGGACGTGCGCAAGAGCGCGCCCGATCCGGAGGCGGCCGCGCTCTCGGGCGGCAATCTGCAGAAATTCATCGTCGGTCGCGAACTCGACCGCAAGCCGAGCGTCATGATCGTCAACCAGCCGACCTGGGGCGTGGACGCAGGCGCGGCCGCTCGCATTCGCCAGGCCCTGATCGAGCTTGCCCGCAGCGGCTCCGCCGTCCTGGTCATCAGCCAGGACCTCGACGAATTGTTCGAGCTGTCGGATGCGATCGCGGTCATGCACAACGGGGAATTGTCGGCGCCGCTGCCGATCGCCGAGGCGACTTTCGAGAAGATCGGCCTCCTGATGGGTGGCGCCGAGCCCGGCCACGCCGAACACAGCCTGGAGATGGCATGATGCGCATCGAACTGGTCAAACGTCCGCAGCGCTCGGCGCTGTTTTCGGTGCTGTCGCCTTTCATTGCCTTCGCGCTGACGATGATCGCCGGCGGCATCATGTTCGCATTGCTCGGCGTCAATCCGCTGGATGCATTCAACATCTATTTCATCCAGCCGATCAGCGAAGTCTGGCAATTGCACGAGCTGGCCATCAAGGCGGCGCCCCTCATCCTGATCGCTGTCGGCCTGTCGGTCTGCTACAAGGCCAACATCTGGAACATCGGCGCCGAAGGCCAGTTCATCTTTGGCGCGATCTTCGGCTCGATCATCCCGGTGCTGTTCCCGCAATTCGAAGGCCCGTTGGTGATCCCCCTGATGCTCCTGCTGGGCATGGTCGGCGGCGCCTTTTACGCATCGATCCCGGCGTTTTTGAAGACGCGCTTCAGCACCAATGAGATCCTGACCAGCCTGATGCTGGTCTATGTCGCGCAGCTTTTCCTCGACTGGCTGGTGCGCGGCCCATGGCGCGATCCGCAAGGCCATGGCTTCCCGCAGACCATCCAGTTCGGCGATTCCGCCGTGCTGCCCGAACTGATGCCCGATGCCGGCCGCGCCAATTGGGGCATCCTCTTCGCGCTGGTCGCCGCGGTGGCGATCTGGCTGATGATGAGCCGCATGCTGAAAGGTTTCGAGGTGCGCGTGCTGGGCTCCAGCCCAAGGGCAGGGCGCTTTGCGGGCTTCGGCTTCAACCGGATGGTGTTCTTCACCTTCCTTCTGTCCGGGGCGCTGGCCGGCCTTGCCGGAATCTCGGAAGTCTCCGGCGCCATCGGACAATTGCAGCCGGTGATCTCGCCCGGCTACGGCTTCACCGCCATCATCGTCGCCTTCCTCGGCAGGCTCAATCCGCTCGGCATCGTGGCCGCGGGCCTGGTGCTGGCGCTGACCTATCTCGGCGGCGAGGCGGTGCAGAGCGCGCTCGGCATCTCCGACAAGGTGGCGCGGGTCTTCCAGGGCATGCTGCTGTTCTTCGTGCTCGGCTGCGACACGCTCATCCACTACCGCATCCGCCTGATCGGCATGGCGCTGACGAAGGCGAATGGCACGGCGCAACTCGAAGCGGCGCCCAAGCTCGAGGAGGCCCGCTGATGGACATCACCGTCAACATCCTTTTGACCATCGCGACCGCCGCGACGCCGCTGCTGATCGCGGCGATCGGCGAACTGGTGGTCGAGCGGTCGGGCGTGCTCAATCTCGGCGTCGAGGGCATGATGATCATGGGGGCCGTCGGCGGCTTCGGCGCCGGCTATCTCACGGGATCGCCTTGGATCGGACTGCTCGCCGCGATCATCGTCGGCGCGCTCTTCTCGCTGCTCTTCGCCGTGATGACCCTGTCGCTCGCGACCAACCAGGTGGCGACCGGCCTGTCGCTGACACTGCTCGGCCTCGGCCTCTCCGGCATGATCGGCACCAGCTTCGTCGGCCAGCCGGGCGTCAGGCTGCCCAACCTGGACATCCCTGGACTGAGCTCAATTCCGGTCGTCGGCAGGCTGATCTTCGGCCAGGATCCGGTCTTCTACATCTCCATCGCGCTGACCGCGGCGGTCATGTGGTTCCTGTTCAGGACGCGCACCGGTCTTACGCTTCGCTCGATCGGCGACAGCCATACGTCGGCGCATGCACTCGGCATCAAGGTCATCCGCTACCGTTATCTGGCCGTGATCTTCGGCGGCGCCTGCGCCGGCCTTGCCGGCGGGCACCTGTCGCTGGTCTATACCCCGCAATGGGTCGAGAACATGAGCGCGGGGCGCGGCTGGATCGCTCTGGCGCTGGTGGTGTTCGCTTCCTGGCGCCCGTGGCGGGTGCTGGCCGGCGCCTACATCTTCGGCGCGGTGTGGATCGGCCAGCTTCATGCACAGGCTTTTGGCATTCCGGTGCCGTCGCAGTTTCTTTCTTCGCTGCCCTATCTGGCAACCATCGTGGTTCTCGTTCTAATCTCGCGCAACAAGCGGCTGACGATGATGAACACGCCGGCTTCGTTGGGGCAGCCATTCGTTCCGGATCGTTGACGACAACAAAAAGACGGGAAGCTCCAAGGCTTAACTCAGAGAGGTAACACTATGAAAAAACTGCTTATTGCGTTGATGACAACTGCCGCGGCCCTGTCGGTCGCGGCAACCGCCGAGGCGGCCGACAAGCTGAAGGCCTGCTGGGTCTATACGGGCCCGATCGGCGATTTCGGCTATTCCTATCAGCACGACCAGGGCCGCCTGGAAGTGGAGAAGGCGCTCGGCGACAAGGTCGAAACCGCCTATCTCGAAAACGTCTCGGAAGGCCCCGACGCCGACCGCGCCTTCGAGCGCCTGGCGCGCGAGAAGTGCAAGATCATATTCGGCACATCGTTCGGCTTCATGGACGCCGAGGTGAAGGTCGCCAAGAAATTCCCGAAGGTGATGTTCGAGCATGCCACCGGCTACAAGACCGGCGCCAATCTCGGCATCTACAACGCGCGCTTCTATGAAGGCCGCTATGTGCTCGGCCAGATCGCGGCCAAGGAATCGAAGAAGGGGCTCGCCGGCTACATCGTCTCCTTCCCGATCCCCGAAGTGGTGATGGGCATCAACTCCTTCATGCTCGGCGCGCAGTCGGTCAATCCCGACTTCAAGATCAAGATCGTGTGGGTGAACTCCTGGTTCGATCCGGGCAAGGAAGCCGACGCGGCCAAGGCGCTGTTCGACCAGGGCGCCGACATAATCGTCCAGCATACCGATTCCACTGCGGCCCTGCAGGTCGCCGAGGAGCGCAAGCTGCACGGCTTCGGCCAGTCGTCCGACATGATCAAGTTCGCGCCGAACGCGCAGCTGACCGCGCTCACCGACGAGTGGGGTCCCTACTATATCAGCCGCGTCCAGGCCGCGCTCGACGGCACCTGGAAACCCGACAATGTGTGGCTCGGCATCAAGGACGGCGCCGTCAAGCTCGCGCCCTTCACCAACATGCCCGACGACGTCAAGGCGATGGCAGAGGCGACCACCAAGAAGATCGCCGGCGGCTGGAACCCCTTCACCGGACCGGTCTCCAAGCAGGACGGCTCGCCGTGGCTGAAAGACGGCGAGGTCGCCGACGACGGCACGCTGCTCGGCATGAATTTCTACGTTAAGGGCGTCGACGACAAGCTGCCGCAATAAGCGGCAAGCCGTAAAGCCAGAAACGGAAAAGGGCGCCGCGCGGCGCCCTTTCTCATTCGGTGTGCCTTCGCTGTCGAGGACGATCAGACGGCCGATCCATAAAGGTCGTAAGCGTCGGCGCGGTCGATCTTGACCGTGACGATGTCGCCGGCGCGCAGCGGGCGGCGGGACTGGATGTGCACGGAGCCGTCGATCTCCGGCGCGTCGTATTTGGTGCGGCCCTTGGCCGATGTGCCGTGCGCCTCGTCGATCAGCACCGGCAGGCGCTTTCCGACTTTTTTTGCCAACTGCGCGGCGGAAATCTTCTGCTGGCGCTGCATGAAACGGTGCCAGCGCGCTTCCTTGATCTCCTGCGGCACCTGCTCCAGGCCGAGATCATTGGAGCGCGCGCCCTTGACCGGCTCGTATTTGAAGCAGCCGGCGCGGTCAATCTTGGCTTCGTCCAGCCAGTCGAGCAGCATCTGGAAATCGTCTTCGGTCTCGCCGGGGAAGCCGACGATGAAGGTCGAGCGGATGGCGAGATCGGGGCAGACCTCTCGCCAGCCGCGGATGCGGTCCAGCGTTTTTTCGCCATGCGCGGGGCGCCGCATGTTCCTCAGCACCTGCGGCGAGGCGTGCTGGAAGGGGATATCGAGATAGGGGAGGATCTTCCCTTCCGCCATCAGCGGAATGACATCTGCGACATGCGGGTAGGGGTACACATAGTGCATGCGTATCCAGATGCCGAGCTTACCGAGCTCCTCGGCAAGGTCGAGGAATTTCGCCCGCACCTCGCGATCGCCGAACATCGACGTCTGGTATTTGATGTCGATGCCGTAGGCGCTGGTGTCCTGCGAGATGACGAGGATTTCCTTGACGCCGGCCTTGGCGAGTTTTTCCGCCTCGCGCAGCACGTCCGCCGCCGGTCGCGAGACGAGATCGCCACGCAGCGCCGGGATGATGCAGAAGGTGCAGCGGTTGTTGCAGCCCTCGGAGATCTTCAGATAGGCGTAGTGGCGCGGCGTGAGCTTCACGCCCTGCGGCGGCAAAAGGTCGACATAGGGATCGTGGCTGGGCGGAGCGGCCTCATGCACCGCGGCCATCACGCTCTCATAGGCCTGCGGGCCGGTGATCGCCAGCACATTGGGATGCTTCTCGCGGATGACCTCCGGCTCGGCGCCGAGGCAGCCGGTGACGATGACGCGGCCGTTTTCCGAAAGCGCGGAACCGATGGCGTTGAGCGACTCGTCGCGGGCGGAATCGAGGAAGCCGCAGGTGTTGACGACGACGAGGTCGGCGCCGTCGTGCTTGCGCGCGATCTCATAGCCTTCGGCGCGGAGCCGCGTAATGATGCGCTCGGAATCGACGAGCGCTTTCGGGCATCCAAGACTGACGAAACTGACGCGTGGGGCGGACATAAACCTGTTTTCCAAGAGGTGATGGCGAGATCGAGGATTGAGCCTGAGGCTCTGAAGGTCGATCTACGGCGCGGCTTTGAGCCATTTCGCGCGGCGCAATAGCACGCTTCGACGGAGAAGCAAACTGCCGTCGACCAGGACAAGAGGCGTGCGTCAGACACTCGCCATGAAGAGCGCTAGTGGCCGTCCGGCCCGAACCACGGCGCCAGGAAGGCAAAATGGTCGGGGAACTGCTGCACCGCACCTCCCAAAAGCATGTTCACCGCGACGTAGAGGATGATCAGCAGGCCGATATAGGCGATCCAGCGATATCTATGCAGCAGGCGCGCGACAAAGGATGCGGCAAAACCCATCAGCGCGATCGATAGGGCCAGCCCGATGATCAGCACAGTCGGATGCTTCATGGCGGCGCCCGCGACGGCGAGCACATTGTCGAGCGACATCGAGACATCGGCGATCACGATCTGCCAGGCGGCCTGCGAGAATGTCTTGCGTGCACCCTTGCCGGCGACGGATCCGTCTTTGTTGTAATCGCTGTTCGATAGCGCTTCGGTCGCGTCGCGCTCGTCGTCATGGCTGACGCGCAGTTCGCGCCACATCTTCCAGCACACCCACAAAAGCAGAAGCCCGCCCGCGATAAGCAGCATCGGGCCGATGCTCAGCAGCCATTGCGTGATGAGGGCGAAGATGATGCGCAGGACCGTGGCCGCGGCGATGCCGACAATGATGGCGCGCTTGCGCTGATCAGCCGGGAGGCCGGCGGCCGCGAGGCCAATCACAATTGCGTTGTCGCCGGCGAGCGCGAGATCGATTGCGACGACCTGGAGGAGAGCTGAAAGGCCTGCGGCAGTGAATATTTCCATAGACTAGAAATCCCTTGCCTGAAATGCGGGTCGCCCAATACCCAGACGGCCCTAAAGGCATGGTTCAACGGCGTCAAGACGCAGGTTCGGACATCGCCGGAAAACGGCGCCGCCAGCGCAAGTCCTCAACGATTTCGGGTGTTCGCTGGTCAGGCGGACGGGCGAAAACTAGAGCGTTTCACCGTTTCACGGAAACGGCGAGCCGCTCTATCCCTTTGTTTGGACGCAATTCCGGGCGGAACGCTACGGCGAAGACGCCGAGCCTAACCGCTCACACTTTTCCTGGAATTGCTCTAGTCGTAGAGATTGTATTTGGCCCAGTCGGCTTCCGGGATTTCATCGCCGATCTTGTAGCGGAACTGCAGCACCTGCATATGATCCGGCGCGGTCTGGCATTTGAACTTCAACCGGTACCATTGGCCTTTGCTGCGGAAGGCGGCGCCCGAGCTCTTGATGGCATCGGCGCTCATCTGCGGCGTGGCAAAGGCGTAGGCCACGACGCGGTCGGCCTTGTAGTTGTGGTCGTCGTGGCTGATCCGGTCGAGCACTTCTGCGTCACAGCGCTGCTCGAGACGAGTTTCGGGATCGAGTTTCATCAGGCCGGCGCGCAACGCATTGTCCATCGCCTTGGCCGGCAAGACCGGCGTCAGCGACGCCAGAACCATCAGGCTGAGCTTTTTCATGGGCGCGAGAAGCAGCATATTTTGTCCGAGAAATCAAATAACCGCTGCTTTACCGATCGTTGGCTGCAAGGGCTGCAGCGGCGCCTTCGAGCTGCGGCCGAATTCGCCGCCAGGCGACCGTTGGCGGCCGCAATTTACAGAATCGCCAATAAGCTTGGAATGTCCGTTCCCTCGTCAGGGTCGCCACGTCGTGCATTTCCTACGGCGGGCTGCGATACGCCCAGAAAAAGTCAGCCCTGCAAACCGGCTCGGAAGGTCCCGCCTGGAGCCCTATTCGCTTGCGCCGGGGCAGCACTAGCTCATCGTGGCGGGAGGCACCTGGCAGGAAAAATAAGCAAATCCAAATGGTTCAATACTTTCCGCGTCGGTCCGACGCGCGGCGGATTACTTGGCGCCGATAACAAATCCGTGAGCTCGAGAGCCGGCCGGCAGTTGGAGCGACGTTGACAAGGTGTTTCCCTTGGGTCAGGCCATAGCCAGACGGGGACGGGTCGCACAGCCCGGGGGGACTGCGGCAATGGCGAAGATCGAGACGGCCAAAGGGTCGAAGTTCGGCCTCGGGCGTGTTTTGCGCGGCCGTCATTCCGATCCTGCCGCTGGCGTCGACAGCCCGTGGGCCTCGACCGCGGCAACGTACATCATCGCTTGGCCCGCGCTCCGTCTGAAGGCTCTGCGACGATCTGCCCGATCGAGCGTGTTCGGAATGCTCACGGGCTCAATGCTGCTTGTGACCATGGTCAGCGCATTCGCCGTGGCGGTCGGCGATCCGGTGTATAACCCGGGCACCGGCAATTTCGAGACCGTGTTTCAAGTCCCGTCGCCCCCCAATGGTTGGGTGGTGACAAAGGTGACCTCCGGCAACACGATCACCTACAACGCCGTTATCGTCACGCCGCCAGCTATCGGTACCACCTATGTTTCCGGCGGAAAAACCTACAAGGTTCTTTCCTACACCACGACGACGGTGAACGGCACCACATACTACACCGGCATCGTGGTTCAGAACCAGACCGACTCCGGCAACCCGCAAACCACGCTCAACACCTATCAGCTCAACGTCCCGACCGCGGGCGGGGGTGCCGGCGGTTCCGGCAGCGGCGGCACGGTGATCCAGGGCAACGATGTGCGCTATGTCGACCGGCAGACTGGTTCCAACGGCTCGGGCGGCTCAAACGCCTATGGCATCGAGATCGATTTCGGGATCCTCGGCAGTCTGACCATCGGCGTGAGTGGTTCCGATGGCCAGCCGGGCGGCAATGGCCCGACGATCAATGACACGCTGCCGGTGGGCAGCAGCTACAGTTCCAGCCAGGACGGCAAAGCCGCGGTCGAGATCGTCAGCATTGGCGGTGATGGCGGCAAAGGCGGCGATTCCTACGGCAACCAGGACGCGCGCCAGGGCGGCGCAGCCGGCCAGGGTGGCGACATCACCCTCAATTCGGCGGCGACGATCACCACCGATGCGGTCGGAGCCGACGGCATCTTTGTGATGAGCAAGGGTGGTCAGGGCGGCGCCGGCGGCAATGGCTATATCCTCAGCCAAGGCGGCTCCGGCGGCCCGCCGACCAAAGGCGGCACGGTCATCGTGACCAACAGCGGCCAGATCACTACCAACCAGGACAAGTCCGTCGGCATCTTTGCACAATCGATCGGCGGCGGCGGCGGCTCAGGCGGTGACAGCTTCGGCATTGTCGGCCAACCCGGCTCGGCCTCGGCCGGCGGCAATGGCGGCACGGTCACCGTCACCAACACGGGCGTCATCGAAACCAAGGGCGCGCGGTCCTACGGCATCTGGGCGCAGTCGCTCGGTGGCAGCGGCGGCAACGCCGGCGATTCTGGCGGCCTTGTCGCGCTCGGCAACAAACTCGGCTCCGGTGGCGGCACCGGCGATACCGTGACCGTCAACAACAATGCCGGCGGCAACATCACCACCTATGGCGTCGGCGCGTTCGGCATCCTGGCGCAGTCGATCGGCGGCGGTGGCGGCGATGCGGGTGACGCGGGCGGCCTCGTCGCCATCGGCGGCGACGCCGGCTCCGGCGGCGACGGCAAGACCGTCATCGTCAACAACCATGCCAACGTCACGACATATGGCGGCACGGACTCGAGCGTCACAGATCTTGGTCCGACCATCAAGGATGTCGGCGCCGACGCAATCGTGGCGCAATCGATCGGCGGCGGCGGTGGCAACGGTTCGGGCAGCGGCGGCCTGGTCGCTATCGGCGGCGAGGGCAGCGCCGGCGGCGCGGGCGGATCGGTTACTGTGACCAATGACGGCACGCTGACCACCACCGGACCGAAGGCGCGCGGCATCTATGCCCAGTCGATCGGCGGCGGCGGCGGCAATGGCGGCGATTCCGGCGGCCTTGTCGCCATCGGCGGCAAAGGCTCCTCCACCAGCAATGGCGGCACAGTCACCGTCAACAATACCGGCATCATCAACACAGCAGGCACCGCCATCCAGGCGGAGTCGATCGGCGGCGGCGGCGGCGATGGCGGTGCCAGCGGCGGTCTCTTCTCCATCGGCGGCTCCGGCGGCGGAGGTGGCGACGGCCAGACCGTCATCGTCAACTCCTCGAACCACTTGACCACGACCGGCGACAATTCAGTCGGAATTCTCGCCCAGTCACTGGGCGGCGGCGGCGGCAATGGCGGCGGCTCCTATACCGTCGGTGAAGCCGTGGCGATCGCCATTGGCGGCTCCGGCGACAAGGGCGGCAAGGGCGGATCGGTCGAGGTCAACCACGTGGCCGTGCCGGGCAATCTCAGCGGCCTCGTCGCCTCCGACATCACCACCGGCACGCGCACCACCAACATTCTGGGCCAAACCGTCGTCACAGGCGCCAAGGCGTATGGCGTCTTCGCGCAGTCGGTCGGCGGCGGCGGCGGCCGGGGCGGCCTTGCGGTCGCGGTCTCGAGCGCCACCTCTGGCGCCGGCGCCAGCTTCGCGCTCGGCGGCAAGGGCGGCCCTGGCGGCGACGGCAAGGACGTGACCGTCAACTACAAGGGAGACATCACTACCCAGGGCGACGGGGCCTATGGCATCTTCGCCCAGTCGGTCGGCGGCGGCGGCGGCGATGGCGGCGGCGCAGTCGCGGTGAGCGGCGGGGGCGCGTTCAACTTCGGCCTCGCCATGGGCGGTGCTGCCGATGTCGGAGGCAGCGGCGACATCGTCACCGTCAACACCACCGGCGGCACGATCGAGACCTATGGTCTCCAGGCCCATGGCATCTTCGCGCAGTCGGTCGGCGGCGGCGGCGGCAATGGCGGCTTTGCCGGCGGCGGCACGATCGGCGCCGTCGCGCTGACCGTCACCCTCGGCGGCAAGGGAGCCGCTGGTGGTGTCGCCAAGGCCGTTACCGTCAACAATGGCTCGGCGATCATCACCCATGCGGACGGGTCGATCGGCATCAACGCGCAGAGCCTTGGCGGCGGCGGCGGCAATGGCGGCTTTTCCATCGCCGGCGCGCTGGCGGTCGGCGCGATATCGGCAGCCATCGGCGGCGATGCTGGCGATGGCAGCAGCGGCGGCACCGTAACGGTCAGCAACCAGGGCAACATCACCACCTCGGGCATCAAGGCCCACGGCATCTTCGCGCAATCGGTCGGCGGCGGCGGCGGCAATGGCGGCGGCGCGATCGCCTTCTCGCTTGCGGTTTCGCCCGATCCTGAAGAGATTCCCGCGGTCGCCGTTTCGGTCGCGGTCGGCGGCAGCGGCGGCGATGGCAGCATAGGCGACACGGTGCATGTCACCAATAGCGGCAACATCACCACGCACGGCACCGAGGCCCACGGCATCTGGGCGCAATCGGTCGGCGGCGGCGGCGGCACCGGCGGCTATGCCGGATCGGGCTCCGGCTCAATGGGGCCGGGAGCCGACATATCGGTCGCCGTCGGCGGCACGGGCGGCATAGGCGGGAACGGCGGCGCCGTCATTGTCGATGCAGGCAAGAATGCGCTTGACCAGATCGTTCCCGGCTCCACGATCACCACGTGGGGCCTCGGCGCCGACGGCATCAGGGCGCAGTCGATCGGCGGCGGCGGTGGCGACGGCGGCTTTGCGATCGGCGTCAATCTCGGTATCAACAACAGCGACCTGCCTCTCGCATCGATCGGTGTCACAGTAGGCGGCCGAGGCGCGCTCGGCGGCGACGGTTCGACCGCGACAGTCAACAACTGGTCGGTCATCCGGACCTATGGCGACAATTCGGCCGGCATCTACGCACAGAGCGCGGGCGGCGGCGGCGGCGACGGCGGCAACGCGATCACTGCGGTCGGAAGCTGGGCGAACGCGACCAGCTCGAGCGCGCAGAACACCAACATCTCGGTGGCGGTCGGCGGTAACGGCGCGCTCGCCGGCGACGGTAAGGAGGTCATCGTCAACAACCACGGCAGCATCGAGACCGGCCTCATCACTACCGACACGGACATCGCCGGCGATAAAGTGACCACCGGCAACAGCGCCTATGGCATCTTCGCGCAGTCGATCGGCGGCGGCGGCGGCATCGGCGGCCGCGCCAATTCCATCAACGTGCTGGTCGGCAAGGGCGAGGCGCCCCCGGACGCGCTGATCAACGTCGCCATGTCGGTGGCGGTCGGCGGCCAGGGAGGCGCGGCGGGCAATGGCGGCCACGTGGCCGTCACCAATGACGGCAGCATCACGACCAACGGTTCGCTCGCCGACGGCATCTATGCGCAGAGCGTGGGCGGTGGCGGCGGCGCCGGCGGCAACGGTATCCTCGGCACGGACGAACTGATCCCGGTCCCTGCGGCGCTGATCGCCAACCTCGCCTTCGGCAAGACCAAGCTCTACAGCTCTCTCGGCGCCGCCGTTGGCGGCAATGGCGGCGGGTCAGGCATTGGCGGCCTTGTCGAGGTCACCAACACCGGCAACATCACCACGAAAGGCAGCAATTCGAACGGCATCTTCGCGCAGTCGGTTGGCGGCGGCGGCGGTGTCGGCGGCAAGGGAAATATCGGCGCCACCGGCACGATCGGCGTCGGCGGCAAGGGCACCAGCGGCGGCGATGGCGGCATCGTCCATGTCACCAACAACGATAGCAGCAAGATCGAGACCTTCGGCGCGGCCTCGAACGGCATCTTCGCCCAATCGGTTGGCGGTGGCGGCGGCGTCGCCGGCAATGTCGATCGGGTGCTGGCGAACGGACTGGGGCCGATCCCGGCGCTAAACCTCGGCATCGGCTTCGCCTTCGGCCAAGGCGGCGGCAATGGCGGCTCGGGCAAGGACGTCACCGTCGAGGGCAATGGCGCGATCATCACCCACGGCTCGTCCTCGGCCGGCATCTTTGCCCAGTCGGTGGGCGGCGGCGGCGGCATCCTCGGCACGCTTGGCAATGAGCTCCCGGGCGTCAGCACGGTAACGAACTGGGCCGTCGGCAGCAATGGCGATGCCGGCGATTCCGGCATCGTCCACGTCAACTACGCCGGCACGATCGACACCTATGGCGACGGCTCCATCGGCATCTTCGCCCAGAGCAATGGCGGCGCGAAGGACACGGCGCAGAGCTATCTCGGCACGGCCGGCAAGGTCACCGTGGATTTGACCGGTTCGGTCGTCACCCATGCGGCGGGCACCGACGCCATCGTCGCGCAGAGCAAAGCCGTGGAAGGCAATGGCGACATCGCCATCAACCTGACGAGCGCAACCGGCAAGGTCGTGGGCGGTGCCACCGAACAGGTGGTGGAGCAGGGCGGCACAATCAACCACCTTGTCGGCGTCGGCGTGTGGATCGTCGACGGCAACAACAACACGATCGGCAACAAGGGCACGATCACGACCGCGAGCGGCACGGCGGGCGGCTGGGCGATCCTGTCCGGCGACGGCAAGGAAGCGGTCACCAATTACGGCACGGTCACCGGTTCCTTCGATCTTGGCGCCGGTGTCAACAGCTTCACCAACGAGGCCAACGCCACCTTTAATGCGGGCGCCGACGCCAAGCTCGGTACAGGCAACCTCTTCGCCGACAGCGGCTATTTCTCGCCGGGCGGCGACAACAATGTGATGACGACAACCCTTGTCGGCAATTGGAACCAGGCCTCGACGGGCGCCTACAAGCTCGACGTCGACCTCGATCCGCAAGCCGACCTGATCGACGTCGCCGGAACGGCCGATCTCGGCGGTGCGATCGACCTGAACATCATGGATGCGGCCGCGGCGAAGCCAGGCAGCCAGACGTTCCACATCCTCCATGCCGATGGCGGTGTCTCGCATACCGGACTGGAGCTCAGTTCGGTACAAAGCGCGGTCGCGCAATATGAGTTGCAGTATCCGGATCTCAACAATGTCTATCTCGGTGTCGACATAACCTTCGCCCCCACCGGGCTGACCGGGAACCAGATTCCGGTTGCGAATGCCATCAACACCATCCAGTCCGGCCCGACCTCGCCGGATTTCCAGAAGATCGCTGAAGCGTTGTTCTACATCCCGACGGTCGAGCAACTTGGCGCCGTCTACGATTCGATTTCGGGCGAGGGGGTCTCCGGGTTCGAGCAGCCGCAATTCGGCGCTTATGAAAGCTTCTTCGCCTCGATGGGCCGCCAGGCCGATTTCTGGCGCACCGGCCTCGGCACCGACCCGACAGATGTCACGACGGCGCCGCAGGCCTATGACGAGCCGACGAAACCCAGGAAGGATCCATTCAAGGCCATGCAACCCGACCGGCGACGCTGGAGCTTTGGGCGAGCGCCGGCGGCAATGGCGGCGAGATCAGCGGCGACGCGGCCGCGGGCACAGCCGGCACCAGCTACAAGGGCGGCAACCTCGCGGCGGGCGTGGAGTCCGCCGGCGATCCCGACATGCTGGTGGGCTTCGCGCTGGGTGGCTCGGCGGGTTCGTTCGCTGTCGACGATCGCCAGACTTCCGGTAACATCGTCGGCGCGCAGGCCGGCGCTTATGTCGCGCGCAAATGGGACCAGTTCTATATCGACGGCGCGCTTGCCTTCGGCCTCTACAACAACAATATCCACCGGGCCACGGCGGTGCCCGGCTCGGACGCGCCGATCGATCCGGTGGCCGGCATCACGCCCGAGAACTGGCGCAGCAATTTCCTGAGCGCCGGCTTCGGCACCAACATCGAGGCCGGCTGGCGCCAGCAGGTGGGCGAGGGGGCGATCACGCCTTTCGCCGGCCTGCAATTCGCCTTCCTGTCGATGGACTCCTTCGACGAGACGTCGCTTGACGGCGGCGCGTTGGGCCTGAGCTTCGATCATCGCGTCGTCACCTCGCTGCCGGTTTCGCTCGGCCTGCAACTCGACACCACGATCGGCGTCGGCGATGGCCAGTCGCTGCAGGCCTGGGGCCGTGCCGCCTGGGTGCATGAATTCGAGCCCGACCGTTCGGTGAAGCCGAGTTTCCAGGCGGCTCCGGGGACCTCTTTCGTCATCCAGGGCGCCTCCGCAGCCGAGGACGCGGTCGCCGTCAATGCCGGCCTGAAGATGAACTGGGGCTCGAACACGTCGATGTTCGCCGCCTTCGACGGCAAGTTCGGCGACAGCTTGCGGAGCTATGGTGGCGATGTCGGCTTCAAGCTGAACTGGTAGAGGCGGAGCTTCAAAACGCAGGCACAGGGAGTGGTCTGTCGAATGGGAATTGTGTCCGTCTGCTTTGCGTCGTTTTATTCGTTGGTTCGAAAAATGGGAAAATCATGAAAAGACTGCTGCTTGCGCTTGGGTTTGCGATCGTCGCCTCGGAAGCATTTGCCTCCGGCATGGGCGTTTCATTCACATGGGGTCCGACCAAGAAATGCTTCGACCCGAAATCGCCGCCGATAGCACTGTCCGGCGTGCCCCAGGGAACGGCAAAACTGCAGATAAAGATGACGGACAGCAGTTCATCTTACGATCACGGTGGCGGGACTGTTGCTTATAAGGGACAATCATCCCTGCCTTACGGTGCGTTCCATTACAAAGGGCCGTGCCCGGATAGCGGAACCCATTTTTACAACATCACCGTGAAGGCGGTGGATCCGTCAGGGAAAGTTCTGGCCAGCGGTTCCGCCTCCCAGCCATTTTCGTCAAAGTAGAAGCGGGGCCGGACTAGCAAAGGGAGAGGACCTTCCCAGCCACGCGGGCGCAGATGCCACCACGAAGTTCGACTTTGCACCCCTACGGCTTTAATTCAGGCGTTGACTGGCGGAGGGAGTGGGATTCGAACCCACGGTGAACTTGCGCCCACGCCGGTTTTCAAGACCGGTGCCTTAAACCGCTCGGCCATCCCTCCATCGTGATTTTCCACGAGGCGCCCCGTCCTGCCGACTGCAAAGCCGTGCCGACGGGAACTCGAGCGCCCATGCTCTAGTGCGCCGCGCAAAGATCTGTCAATCGCGGAACGGCTCAATCGTGTTCGCGGGCGCCGGGACAGCGGCGGAAAGCCGGTCCCGATACGCCGGCGCCAAGACCCCATCGGAGATGTACGGATTCGCAAATCTTGGCGGTTGGCTGCCGCCTCCGGGGCGCGCGCTTGCGCGGCATCTCCCTTTGATCAGGACAGTCGGGCCAGATGGGCGGCCGCGAGGTCGAGCCCGTCGCGGCTGATCGAATGGCCAAGGCCCTGCTGGAGCCTCAAGGAAATGTCGGCGCCCGCGGCGGAAAGACGTTTGTGCGCGCTTTGCGCCTCGGCCACCGGGATCACCGGGTCGGCAGTACCATGCAGCAGCAGAACCTTCGTTCGGGGCGAAGGGGTGAGCGGTTCCGGCGTCGCGAGACGGCCGGAGAAGCCGATCACTGCGCCAGGCCTCCAACGACCGGAGGCGATCGCATCGAGCGCCATGATGGCGCCCTGCGAGAAGCCCAGCAGCGCTACGCGCTCGAGGTGGCCGCTCAGGCCGTGTCGTTCGATCAGCGCGGACACGGCGGCATCGAATGCCGGCCGCGCGGCGGCGATGCGCCCGGCCCGGTTGGCCTCCGTGACGCCCGAGATCGAGAACCACTGCCGTCCCGGCCCACCCTGATCGAAAGGTTCCGGGCCATCGGGCGCTTCGAAGGCGGCACCGGGCAGCGACGGCGCGAGGTAGTCCGCCAGCGGCGCCAGGTCGGCGCCCCGGCTGCCGACGCCATGCAGCAATATGACCAGGGAGACGGCCATTACGCTGCCTCCTTCAGGCGGACCGGATCAAGCCCCGGCAGGTCGGGTCCAATGGGCACGATGCCGGTCGGGTTCAGCCGCTTGATCGAATAGTAGCCGCGCTTGATGTGGTCGATGCTGACCGTCCCGCGTACCCCGGGCACATCAAGCACGCGGGCGAGATAGGCCGACAGCGCCGGGTAGTCCGCGATGCGGCGAAGATTGGTCTTGAACAAGCCATGATAGGCGGCATCGAAGCGGACCAGCGTCACGAACAACCGGATGTCCGCCTCGGTGAAGGCTTTCCCCATCAGCCATGGTCCGCCCGCCGACAGCCGCGCTTCCAGTTCGTCAAGTTGCGCGAAGACGTCGTGAAAGGCTTCTTCATAGGCAATCTGGGTCGTGGCGAAGCCCGCGCGATAGACGCCGTTGTTCAGCCGCCGATAGATCAGGTCGTTCAGCGTGTCGATTGCCGCCCGCAACGGCTCGGGGTAGAGATCGGGGCCTGAGGCCAGACTGCCGAAACCCGAGTTGAACATGCGCAGTATCTCGGCGGATTCATTGTTCACGATGGTACCGCGCAGCTTGTCCCAGAGCACCGGCACGGTGGCCCGGCCCGAGACATGCGGATCGGCCCTGGTATAGATCTCATGCAGCCATGTCGCTCCGGTCACCGGGTCCGGCGAGGAAAAACGCCAGCCTTGCGCGCCGAGCTCGGGCTCGACGATCGACAGCGACACCACGTCCTCCAGCCCCTTCAGCTTGCGCGCGATCAGGGTGCGCGAAGCCCAGGGGCAGATCAGAGCGACATAAAGATGGTAGCGCCCGGGTTCGGCCTTGAACCCGTCCGTTCCGCTCGGACCCGCGCTGCCGTCCGGCGTGATCCAGTTGCGGAAGGTCGAGGCCTGGCGCACGAAGCCGCCCTTGGCATCGGTTGCCTGGACGGGTTGCCAGTCCTCGGTCCATTTTCCATCGATAAGCATTCGAATTCTCCTTGCGGTGACCGGGCGACCGGACGGCCGAACAGTCGTGATCAGAACGGGCTGGCAGCCAGCGCGAGCGGCCCGTCGCCAAGCAGCGCCAGGGTCAGCAGCGCCACGATCCAGAAAGCGGGATACTCCCAGCCGCCGTTAGGGTTGCTGAACCAGAAGCCCGCCTTGCCGTGAACCTTGGCGATGGTGCCGGCGAGAACCGGGATCAGGATGATCGCGAAGACGCGCGGCCAGATGCCCAGCAGCAGAGCGAAAGCTCCCACGAGCTCCCAGACGATCGTCACGTAGGCGAACCAGCCGGGCAGCCCAAGCGATTTGAAGAAGCCAGCGGTCCCGGCCGGCTTGAACACGAAAAGCTTCAGCCCGACATGGGCGAAGAACAGCACGGCCAGAGCCAGCCGCAAGAGAAGCACGCCCCACGGGGCGGTTACAGGGTCCATCATGGTCTCGATCCTTTAGGTTGAGCCCGGCGGAACGCCGCGTCCTGGAACGCCTCGCGCCGGTTTTTCGGCACGCGGGCGGTCAGTGGAAAATGAAGCTGCGCATCGACACCGAGGCGATGTCGATCGAGTCGTTCATGAAGGTCAGCTGGTCCTTTTCGTCGGTCACGCCGGCGGCCGTCAGGGCCGGGAGATAGTGGTCGGGCGTCGGCTGGACCATGGCGAACAGGCTCCCCATGCGCTGCCGGTCGGTCAGCGCCGCGAAGTCGCGCGCCGCCAGCCGGTCGGCAAAGAAGCTGTCGAACTCGACGGCCCAGTCATAGGGCTTGCCGCCCCAGCGCATGGCGCGCAGGTTGTGCACCACGTTGCCCGAGCCGAGGATCAGCACGCCTTTGCCGCGCAGCTCGGCCAGGTCCTTGCCGATCTGCAGATGCCAGTCCAAATCCTTCGACATGTCGATCGAGAGCTGGAACACGGGGACGTTGGCCTCAGGGTAGAGCTTCGTCAGCACCGACCAGGCGCCGTGATCAAGCCCCCAGGTGTCGTCTGCCTCGGCGTGGTGGCTGGCGAGCAGGCTGACCACTTCCCGCGCGAGTTCCGGGGCTCCACGGGCAGGGTATTGCGCGGCATGGAGTTCCGGCGGGAAGCCGTAAAAATCGTGGATCGTGCGGGGCAAGGCCGAGACATCGACCAGTGTCGTGCCGCGCGTCATCCAGTGAGCCGAGACCACCAGGATCGCCTGCGGCCGCGGCAACGCCTTGCCCAGGTCGCCCCAGGAACGGGAATAGGCATTGTCCTCGATCGCGTTCATCGGCGAGCCGTGGCCGAGGAACACCACCGGCATCCGATCCGACGCTTTCAGCCGGCTCTTCAGATCCTGCATCGATGCGGCAAGACTCATCTCCATCTCCTTCGGAACGTCTGGCGGCGCCTTTCGGTGCCTGTCGAGAGCAATATGTCATCGGAGATTTGAGAATAAAATGACGCATGTTATGAATGAGTGAGAACAAAATGTTCTCAATATGAGGGGGCAATATGGACTTTCTCGATTGTTTGCGGGCCTTCGTGGCCACCGCCCGGGCCGGTTCGTTCAGCCAGGCGGCCGAACGCCTGGGAATATCCAACAGGCTGACGTCAAAATATGTGGCCGCGCTGGAGGAGCGCCTTGGCGTGAGGCTTCTGCAGCGCACGACCCGGCGCGTCGGCATCACGCCCGAGGGCGAGGACCTGCTGCGGCGGGCTCCGGCGCTGCTCGACGATACCGACGACCTGCTTGCGAGCTTTACCGAGGAGGGAAGGGGGCTGTCGGGAAGCCTGCGGGTATCGGCGCCGGTGACCTTCGGCCAGACGCATGTGCAGGCACTCCTGCGTGGCTTTGCAATGAACCACCCCGATCTGGTGATCGATCTGCAACTGGACGATGCCTATATCGACCTTGCCGCGCGCGGCGTGGACGTGGCCTTCCGGATCGGCGAGTCGAACCAAAGGTCGCTGGTGACCCGCAAGCTCGGCACGATCTCGAGCATCATGCTCGCTTCCACGGACTATATCGCTCGTCGAGGAACTCCCGAAAGCCCCGGGGATCTGTTACGGCACGACTGCATCGTTGACACAAACCGCCGCGATGCCATGCACTGGCCGCTGGAACATGACGGGCGGACCGAGGAATTCCCGGTTCATGCCCGCTTCATGGTGAACTCCGCGCAAGTGGCGCTGGACCTAGCGCGGGCTGGTCTGGGGATCTCGTTTTGTCCGCGATTCGTGATCGGCGCGGACATGAAAGCCATGGGGCTCGTCCAGGTGCTGCCCGGCTATTCCAACCCGACCTCGCCCGTTTCGATGGTGTGGCTTGAGGGGCGGGTATTGCCGCGCAAGGTCCGAAGTCTGATAGACTATGTCGTGGCCGAAACGCGCGGAGTGATCTGATGTGTGTACGCGCGCCACAATCTCGCCCTGTTGCGGCCATAATCGGTTAACATCGTGATAAGCAATTCCTGTGCACAAAGGGATTGGGATCAAGGTGTTGCTGGCATCGGCGGACGCTTGGCTCCGTCGGGTGGCAGCACGGTAGGGGACAATCGAAAACATGCAGACTCCGGCGCGCCCGCGTCTTCGTCGCGCTTCTGCTTTCGCCCTGTGCGCCCTTTCGGGCCTGCTGCTGGCTGCCTGCGCCTCGCAACCCGAGCCGAAGGGGATGGTCTACAAGAAGGCCCGTCCCAAGGAATATTTCGCCGAATCCGAATATGGCGTGAAGGCAAGCCCGCGCGTCCAATTCATGCGCCGTGGCGGCGGCCGCGACCAACTCGGCAAGCCCTACCAGGTTCGCGGCAAGTGGTACTATCCGAAGGAAGACAAGAAGGGCTTCACCAAGGTCGGCCTGGCCTCCTGGTATGGCGACGCCTTTCACGGGCGTTTGACCGCCAATGGCGAAGTCTATGACATGACGCATCTGACGGCGGCGCATCCAACGATGCCGCTGCCGAGCTATGCCCGCGTCACCAATCTGGATACCGGCAGTTCCGTGATCGTCCGCGTCAACGACCGCGGTCCCTATCATGAAGGCCGTATCATCGACGTCTCCGAACGAGCCGCGCAAATGCTCGACTATGACAAGGTCGGCACGGCCCGGGTCAAAGTCGAATATGTCGGCCGCGCGCCGCTCGATGGCGACGATGATCAGTATCTGGTGGCGTCCTACCACCCCGGCAAGAACCGGCCGGATCCGTCGGACGGTTTGCCGACCGGCGTGATGGTGGCCATGAACGGTCCGTCGCCGAGCTTGTCGGTGGGCGCGCCGCCGGCGGCCGTGCCGTTCCCTGGACAGTTGACCAATTCGGGGCAGGCATTTGCCGCGCAGCCGGGCCTGTCGGAGCAGGCGACCGTGCAGCCGGCAGCGTTCTCGGTGCAAGGCGCCGGCGATGTCGTGCTGCCCGATTTCGGACCGATCGTGCCGGAGCGGCCGGATCTCGGCCTGCCGCCGAACTCGCCCTTCGCCATGGCTTCGCTGTCCTATGCGGATGAGCGGGTGAAGCGCGCCGATGTCTTTGCCGCGCTCGATGCCGGCGGCATGTCGCCGGCCGATATCCTGCAATCGTGGAAGAAATCGAACCGCCAGGAGCAGGCGCCTGGATCCGACTACGTCGCCGCCGGTTCCTTCGACGAAGCCGCCGAGGCCAAGCGTGTGGCCGCGGCGCTCGAGCCGTTCGGCCGGACCGAGATCCAGCGCACCGAGCTTGACGGCAATGACTGGTACGCGGTCAATGTCTATCCGGATGGGCACGGCAGCATTGACGACCTGCTCCAGGCAGCCTGGTCGCATGGCGCGCCGGACGCGCTGGTTGTGCGTAACTGATCAAATTCGCGCTGCACGTTGATCCGGCCGAAAAAACCCTGCTAGCTTGGCCGCGGGGTAGTCTTTGTGCAATTCCGGGGCGACTCTTCGGTTTTGCTCAGATTGGGTCGACATTTCATGCAATTGCGCACTCTTCCGCCTCTCGCCAGCCTTCTGGGATTGGTGCTGGCGCTGCTTTGCGCCGCCCCGGCGAGCGCGCAGTTGTTCGAGACCAAGGCGACGCAGGTGTTCATGATCGATGCGGACACCGGCACGGTGCTCTTCGCCAAGGACCCCGACAAGCCGATCCCGCCAGCCTCGATGGCCAAGCTGATGACGATGGAAATGGTCTTCAACGCCATCAAGTCGAAGCGGATCACGCTCGACGACACGTTCGTCGTCAGCGAAAACGCCTGGCGCACCGGCGGCGCGCCGTCCGGGACTTCGACCATGTTCGCAAAGCTCAAATCCGAGGTCCGCGTCGAGGACCTTATCCAGGGTGTCACCGTGCAGGCTGCCAATGACGGCTGCATCGTGCTTGCCGAGGGCATGGCGGGCTCGGAAGCGAATTTCGCCGCGCAGATGACCGATCGCGCCCGCCAGCTCGGCCTGTCGAAATCGACCTTCGTCAATTCGACCGGCCTGCCTGCCGACGGCCAGCAGACGACGGTGCGCGAGCTGACGATGCTGGCACTGCATCTGTGGCGCGACTATCCCGAATTCTTCCACTATTACGGCCAGCCGGACTTCACCTGGAACAAGATCGCGCAGAGGAACCGCAATCCGCTGATCGCCATGGGCATCGAAGCCGACGGCTTTGTCGCCGGCGCCAGCGAACAGGCGGGCTTCGGCCTGGTCGGCACCGTCAGTCACAACGGCATCCGCGTGATCGCGGCGCTCACCGGACTGGCGAACGACCGCGAGCGCTCCGAGGAGGCGCGCAAGCTGCTCGACTGGGGCTCGCGGTCCTTCCAGAAGACCGAGATCTTCGCCAAGGACGAGGTGGTCGGGGAAGCGCAGGTCTTCGGCGGCGCCAAATCCGACCTGGCCTTGAAAGCCAAAGGCCCCGTGGACATCTTTCTGCCGATAGCCAATCGCGACAAGCTGACCGCCAGGATCGTCTATCAAGGTCCAGTGTCGGCGCCGATCGAGGAAGGGCAACCGGTTGGTGAGCTGCGCGTTTGGATAGGCGATACGCTCAGCCAGCAGACGCCGCTCTATGCCGCCGAGTCGGTGAAAGTGGGTACGCTGCCCCAGCGGGCGCTGGATGCCGTCAAGGAACTCGCCGTCGGCTGGCTGCGTCAGAAACATTTGTGATCGGGCAAGTTCGTGGACCTTTTGTCGGACGGGAGCTATGACAGCGGCCAGCACGGGCAAAGGCAGTCTCGATTGGCGAGCGGATTTTTCATCACCTTCGAGGGCGGCGAAGGAGCAGGCAAGTCGACGCAGATCGAGCGGCTGGCGCGGCGCATGCGCGCCAAGAAATACGAGGTTCTGGTCACCCGCGAGCCGGGTGGATCGCCTGGCGCCGAGGCGGTAAGGCACGTGCTTCTGTCTGGCGCGGCCGAGCCGTTCGGCCCGAAGATGGAGGCAATCCTGTTCGCCGCCGCCCGTTCCGATCATGTCGAGCAGGTCATCCGGCCCGCGGTCGAGCGCGGCTCGATCGTTTTGTGCGACCGTTTCATCGATTCCTCGCGCGTCTACCAGGGTGTGACGGGCGGCATCGACCCCGACTTCATGAGGGCGCTGGAGGCGGTCGCCATCAACGGCATGATGCCGGACATGACCCTGATCTTCGACATCGATCCGGCTGAAGGCCTGAAGCGGGCCGCGGCGCGACGCGGGGCAGGGGACGCCGCCGACCGCTTCGAGAAAGAGACCTTGGCCATCCACCGGCGCCGGCGCGAGGCTTTCCTGGCCATCGCCGAGGCAGAGCCGGAGCGATGCATCGTCATCGACGCGGCCGCCGATCCCGATACGGTGGAAAATGTCGTCACCGCCGCTGTATTCGCGGCGCTGGAAGAGAGGATGCCGGCGCAAAGGATCGAGACGGCGCCGGCATGATCTTCGAACGCATCGCTCCAGAACAGCACGACACGTTGGACGGCGTGCCTGAGCCGGCCGAAACGCCGCGGTTGATCGGCCACGCGTCGGCGGCAGGCATGCTCGCCGGCGCCTACCGCTCGGGCAAGCTGCCGCATGCGCTGATTTTTACCGGGCCGCTCGGCATCGGCAAGGCCACGCTCGCCTTCCACCTGGCGCACCATCTTCTGAGATATCCGGATTTCAGGACGGCGCCCGACACGCTAGCGGTTCCCGATCCGGCTTCCCCGCTGTTTCGCCAGATCGCCACCGGGGCGCATCCGGGCGTGTTGCATCTGACGCGCCCCGCCAACGACAAGACCAAGAGCTTCAAGTCGGTGCTGACCGTGGATGAAATCCGCAGGGTCAGCCGCTTCCTGTCCATGACCTCGCATGACGGCAGCTACCGCGTCGTCATCGTCGATCCGGCCGACGACATGAACACCAATGCCGCCAATGCCTTGCTCAAGAATCTTGAGGAGCCGCCGGCGCGCACTTTGTTCATTCTCATTGTGCACGCGCCGGGCAGCCTGCTGCCGACGATCCGCTCGCGTTGCCAGATGGTGCGGCTGGCGCCGCTCGCGGCCGACGAGTTGATGGCCGTGCTGGAGAATGTCGAACCGCCGCCGCCGGATGATCCGGCCGCACGCGCAGCGCTCGCCGAGCGGGCAGGGGGCAGCGCACGCAACGCCATCCTGCTCACCCAATATGGCGGGCTGGAGATCGCCGGCGCGCTTGACGCACTGGTGGCGGCCGGGAAGCCCGACATTGCCGGCGCCCACCGCCTCGCCGAGGCCGTGGCGGGACGCGACCAGTCGATCCAGTTCGACATCTTCAACCGCCGCGCGCTCGATCTGCTATCGGCCGCCGCCAGCGAAGCAGCCTTGTCCGGCGACCTCGCCAGGGCCAAAACGCTGTCCGAGGCTTGGCAGGAGGCGCTGAACACGATATCTGAGGCCGAGACCTACAATCTCGACAAGAAGCAGCACGCCCTGACCATGATCGACCGCCTGAATTCTGCGATGCGAATGTGACGGCCCGTTCGATGCATGCCGTTGCCCACTTTCGGGCGGCATGCATTGGCCTCGGGATGGCAATCGGCGTTCCGATGCGATATCCACCGCCACAACTCACATTCAGATATTCATGACGGTTCATCCATGTCACGCGAAAAATACTACCTGACGACTCCCATTTTCTATCCGAACGGCAAGCCGCATATCGGTCATGCCTATACGGTCATCGCCAGCGACGCCCTGGCCCGCTTCCAGCGCCTCGACGGCAAGGACGTGTTCTTTCTCACCGGCACCGACGAGCACGGCCTCAAGATGCAGCAGACGGCCGAGAAGGAAGGTATCACGCCAATCGCGCTTGCCGACCGCAACTCGGCGATCTTTCGCTCGATGACCGAGACGCTCGGCGCCTCGAATGATGAATTCATCCGCACGACCGAACCGCGCCACTATGCATCCTGCCAGGCGATCTGGAAGGCGATGGCCGCCAATGGCGATATCTACCTTGACCGCTATAGCGGCTGGTATTCGGTTCGCCAGGAAGCCTATTTCGACGAAGCCGAGACCACTGTCGGCGACGACGGCGTGCGGCGCGAACCGCTTGGCTCGCCGGTCGAATGGAACGAAGAAGAGAGCTATTTCTTCCGGCTATCCGCCTATCAAGACAAATTGCTGGCGCTCTACGAGAGCCAGCCCGACTTCGTCGGGCCGGCCGAGCGGCGCAACGAAGTAATGAGCTTCGTCAAGTCAGGGCTGAAGGACCTGTCGATCTCGCGCACGACCTTCAAATGGGGCGTGCCCGTGCCTGGCGACGACAAGCATGTGATGTATGTCTGGGTCGATGCCTTGACCAACTACATTACCGCCGCCGGCTATCCGGACACCAAGGCCGGGCAATGGCGCTACTGGCCGGCCACGCACATTATTGGCAAGGAT
Organism: Mesorhizobium atlanticum; assembly: GCF_003289965.1. Taxonomy (GTDB): domain Bacteria; phylum Pseudomonadota; class Alphaproteobacteria; order Rhizobiales; family Rhizobiaceae; genus Mesorhizobium; species Mesorhizobium atlanticum. The sequence continues at coordinate 93,349 of NZ_QMBQ01000006.1, read as the reverse complement.
ATCGTGCGCTTCCACGCGGTCTATTGGCCGGCCTTTCTGATGTCGGCAGGAATAGAGTTGCCGAAGCGCGTTTTCGCCCACGGCTTCCTGTTCAACCGCGGTGAGAAGATGTCCAAGTCGGTCGGCAACGTCATCGACCCGTTCACCATGGTCGAGCATTACGGCCTCGACCGGGTGCGCTATTTCTTCCTGCGCGAGGTGCCGTTCGGCCAGGACGGCAGCTACAGCCACGAAGCGATCGTCAACCGCACCAACGCCGATCTCGCCAACGGCCTCGGCAATCTGGCGCAGCGCTCGCTGTCGATGATTGCAAAGAACTGCGGCGGCGCCGTGCCGAAGCGCGGCGAGCTCACCGAGGCCGACGCTGCCATCCTCGATCAGGCCGTGGAGGCGTTGGCGGTGGCCCGCAGGGCTATGGCGGAGCAGGGCATCCATCTGGCGCTGGCCGCGATCTTCGGCGTGGTGGCGGAAGCGGATCGCTATTTCGCCTCCCAGGAGCCGTGGGCGCTTAAGAAGACCGATCCGGAGCGGATGGAGACGGTCTTGTGGACAACGGCTGAACTGGTGCGACGCGTGACACTGCTTTGCCAGCCCTTCGTTCCCGGATCGGCCGCCAAGCTCCTCGATCTGTTGGCTGTGCCGGCGGACAGGCGTGCTTTCGAGCACGTCCATGCCGACCACGCGCTGGTGCCCGGCACCGCTTTGCCAGCGCCGGAGGGCGTGTTCCCGCGTTATGTCGAGCAGGGCGCCTGATGCTGGTCGACAGCCATTGCCATCTCGACTTTCCGGACTTCGCCGAGGAGCGGGCGGCCATCGTCGCCCGCGCCCTCGCCGCCGGAGTAGGCCGCATGGTCACGATCTCGACGCGCGTGAAGCGTTTTCAGCAGGTCCTTGAAATCGCTGAAACTTTCGACGATGTCTATTGCTCGGTCGGCACCCACCCGCACAATGCGTCGGAAGAACTTGACGTGACCGCCGACGAATTGGTGCGGCTTGCCGAGCATCCAAAGGTGGTGGCGATCGGCGAAGCCGGGCTGGATTACCACTATGACAAGGCGCCGCGTGATGCGCAGGCGCAAGGTTTCCGCACCCATATCGCGGCAGCGCGCCGGACCGGCCTGCCGCTGGTCATCCATGCGCGCAATGCCGATGACGACGTGGCGTCGATCCTCGAGGACGAGACAGGGAAGGGCGCCTTCCCCTTCATTCTGCACTGTTTTTCGTCCGGACGCGGGCTGGCCGAAATCGGCGTGGCGCTGGGCGGCTATGTCTCCTTCTCCGGCATCCTGACCTTCAAAAATTCCCCCGAGCTGCGCGCCATCGCGGCCGATGTTCCACGCGACCGGCTGCTGGTCGAGACCGACGCGCCCTATCTCGCGCCGATCCCGCATCGGGGAAAACGCAACGAACCGGCTTATGTCACGAACACGGCGAAGGTGCTCTCCGAGATCATCGGTGTCAGCGAAACCGAAATAGCCGATATCACCACCGGCAACTTCTTCAGGCTGTTCACCAAGATGCCGCGTCCGGACATGGCGCGGACATGAGCGACCGGCTGCGCTTCACCATCCTTGGCTGCGGCTCATCGCCAGGCACGCCGCGCATCACCGGCGATTGGGGCAATTGTGATCCCGCGAATCCGAAGAACCGGCGCATGCGCACGGCAGCCCTGGTCGAGCGCATTGCCACCAACGGTGCGCGCACCACGGTCGTCATCGACACCGGACCGGATTTCCGCCAGCAGATGCTGATGGCTTCGGTCAGGCGTATCGACGCCGTCGTGTATACCCATCCGCATGCCGACCATATCCATGGCATCGACGATCTGCGCGGTTTTGTGCACGACCAGCGGCACAGGATCGACATTTACGCCGACGAACCGACGATGGAGCGGCTGCGCCAGGCCTTCGGCTATTGCTTCGAGACGCCGCCGGGCAGCTCGTATCCGCCGATCGTCGAGGCCCACATGATCCATCATGCCAAACCGGTGGTAATCGAAGGCGAGGGGGGCGCCCTCACCCTTGAGCCGCTGCCGCAGATCCATGGCGACATCATTTCGCTGGGCTTCCGCATCGGCGGGCTTGCCTACTGTCCGGATATCAGCGACTTCCCGGCCGCCACGGCCGAGCGCTTGCGCGGCCTCGACATGCTGGTGCTCGACGCGCTGCAGTACAACACCCATCCCAGCCATCTGTCGCTCGGCCAGGCTCTGGGCTGGATCGAGAAACTGGCTCCGAACAAGGCCGTGCTGACGCATATGCACGTGCCGCTGGACTATGCCGTGGTGATGGCCGAAACGCCGGAGCACGTGGTGCCGGCCTATGATGGCATGGTGATCGAAATTCCTGTTGAATCAGAATGATGGGACAAATTCCCAACATCTGAAGCAAACCGAGCATCGCCCAGCCGAGGATCAGGACGGATGATTAGCTTCGTGACGCTCTTTGCCCGTGATATCGAACGTACGGCTGACGTCTACCGCTTGCTTGGGTTCAAGTTCGTCCAGGAACAGCATGGCTCCGGGCCACGGCACTTGGCTGCCGTCAATGAAGGAATGGTTCTCGAGATCTATCCCGGCGACGATTCCGTCTCACCGGGCACAATGCTCGGCATTGACGTCACCGATCTCGAAGGTATTCGAGCGAGGCTGCTTACAGCCAAGGTTCCCGTCTGGCGAGACATCGAATCCACGCCGGGCATGCGCCGCATCATCGTGGTTGATCCCGAAAGGCGCCAGATATTCATCCGCGAGCGCGCCCGGAGCTAGTGAGCCATGTGCTTCGCATCGGCCGCCAAGAAACCCGGAGTTTCCGGGCTTTGCCTCGCCCCATAAGTTCCATAATCTATCTTATGCGACTTTCTGATATGGCAACGCGAAAGCGAGATGCCACCGCGCCCTGCTCGCCAATGTACGAAGCTGTTGCGGATCACTGCAGATCCGACAGCTCGTCATCGATGATCAGTGCCTGCCGGGCCGTCGCGTCGAGCGCGCAGCTGACCATGATGTTGCTCTGGCGATCGGTGTTGACGGTTTCGGCGGACGCTTCCGCCGCGCATCGCGCGTCGCGATAAGCGATCCAGGCGCGCTGCATCTTGCGGTAGCCGTCCTTCGCCTTGGGCGCGGCCTTGGCCATCAGCGCCGCGTAGGTCGTGTTGAGACGGTCCTCCCACACGGCGACCTCGCGGTTCGCGCAATCGATCAGTCCCAGTTGCGAGCGGCCGTCGTCGGTCTCGAAGGAGCACAACTCGGTCACGTAGTTGATGCACGAGGCAGGCTCGTGTCCGGTGAGCTTGATGGCGTTGTCGATATGGATAGCCGGCGTCGGCGTATCGTTCACGCCGGGAACGTCACCCGGGAAATCGCCGACATATTTCAGGCATTCGGCAAGCGCCGCCTTGTCCGAAACCCGTAATTTCTCCCCAGCCGTTGCCGGCGACAAGGCGGCAAGGAGCAAAGCACAAACCGCCAGCATCAGAACGCTTTTCATCGCTGTAGCCCCATTGTGTTGCGCGAGACGGGAATTGTCGCAAAACTCCGGGCTGAAGCAACCACCCCGCCCCTGGCTGCCACCGACCCGCGGCGCAACAATGAAAGCATCCGGAAAATGACCGCCTTGCCTACCTTTCTCGGCTTTCCCGATCGCCTCCCCGACGGCCGCGTGCCGCGAGCCATGATCTTCGGAGCTGGTCACGGAAGCACCTACCGCGGCAAGGACAGTAGCGGCTATGCCGAGGCCGCCAACGCCATCCGCACCGCCAGCCAAGGCGATGCCTCGCTGGTCGAGCACTGGGATTTCGATCTCGGTGGTCCATTGTTCAATGGCAGACCGGGCTGCTGCACCGACACCGGCGACATCTTGACCATCATGCACGACAATGCCGGCAACCGGGCCCGGATCGAGGCAAGGACGCGCGAGATCCTGTCCTTGCAGGCCGTGCCGATCATGCTTGGCGGCGACGATTCCGTCGTCGTTCCGTTCCTTGCCGGCTTTGCCGACCGTGGACCGATCTGGATCCTGCAGATCGACGCCCATATCGACTGGCGCGACGAGGTGCATGGCGAACGCTACGGCTATTCGAGCCCGATGCGGCGGGCGAGTGAGATGCCGCATGTGGCAGGCATGGTGCAAGTCGGCCTGCGCAGCGTCGGCAGCGCGCGCATCGCCGAAATCGAAGCGGCGCGGGGCTATGGCAGCCGCTTCGTAACAGCCCGCGAGCTTCACGCTCACGGCGTGGAGGTCGCTCTGCGGCATATTCCCGAAGGCGCGCAGGTCGTCGTCACTCTCGACTGCGACAGCCTCGATCCTGGCATCATGCCGGGCGTGGCCGCGCGCACGCCTGGCGGCCTCACCTACACGCAAGCGATCGACCTGATCGCCGGCCTCGGCAAGCGGGCCAGGATCGCGGGGTTCGACCTCGTCGAACTCTATCCGCCCGCCGACATCGATGGCCTCTCCGCCGTCACCGCTTCGCGGCTTCTCGTCAACGCGATCGGCGCTATCGTTCGCCAAATGTAGAAGCTCGGCTACTTCTTAGTTTTTCGGCCAGTCAAGACTCGTTCGGCTCATCTATATTAGTGATTACTGTTTTAGATGCACCTATGTCCGTCGTGCCGATTTTGTAGGCAGTGCGGCTAATTCATCACACTTTATTTTCAAATATTCGTCTATGTTCAAGCACCGATGGGATTTGGGTGGATCGGAGGAATTCAGTGAATAGACTTATTGCAATTGTCGCGCTGGCAGGGCTCAGCGCGACCGCTGCTTCGGCCGCGGATATGGTTAGTCCGGTCGCCGGATCGCCTTATGACTGGAGCGGCTTTTATGCCGGCGCGCATATCGGCGTCGCCAATGGCGACATAAAAGCCACCGACGTCACGCAGCCGGATGGCGGTTTCTTTACCGATGCGGTTCCCGCCGGAACCGAGGGGTTCCATTTCCGCGATACGAATATCGCCGGCGGTGTGCATGTCGGCGCCCAGTATCAGTGGAACCAATTCGTGCTGGGCGGCGAAGCCTCGTGGACTGCGACGGGAATAAGGAAGACGGTCGTCAGCCCCTATTTTCCGGACAGCGATACCGAGACCGGTCGAATCCAGCATTACGCAACAGTGGTAGGCCGGATCGGCTATGCCTTCGACCGCGTTCTGATCTACGCCAAGGGCGGCTATGCCGGCGGCGAGGTCGGCTTCAAGGCGCGCGACAATGACGCTCTCGTCACTTACGAGCAGCACGACTGGCATAACGGCTACGCTATTGGCGCAGGCATCGACTATGCCCTCACCGACAAGCTAAGCCTCGGCGTCGACTACACGCATATCGATCTCGGCTCCAAGACCAGCACCGGACCCAACGTGTTCGACAACGGTTCCCTCGGAAACAATCCGGAGACGTACAAGGTCAAGGCCAGGGCCGAAGTCGTCATGGCGAGGTTGAGCTACAAGTTCGGCAACTGACCGATCGATAGTCCCGAATTGGATTGGCCCGGCCCCGCGCCGGGCTTTCCTTTTTGCGGTCCCTTCAGCGGTCACGGGTGCTGGAAAAACCCGTCGAGAAATGCGGCCGCCACGTCCGAGATGCCGACGATCTTGTTCGTCGCCTGGCGGTAGAATTTGAAATTGAGCTCGCTCTCGGGCCGGCCGTCGTTCCAATCCTTGAAGCGCTTGAGCTCATCGCGGCCCAACCGCCTCTTCGCCAAGGCGGTGCGGCGAATGGAAACGCTGACGCGCGGCGTCTGCCGTTCGAGATCGGGATGTCTGGGGACGGCCTCCGAGGAAGTCACGACGCCGCGTGCGACAAGCCCCTGCCCGCCTTCGTTCTCACTGGCGAACAGGAAGACGGCATCGCCTTGGGCAATGCGCTTGCCGCCATACATGGTTTTCTGGGCGGCGAAGACGAATGTCTCCGCCCGCGGGTCCTCGATCTCGGCCTTGATGGCGTATGCCATGCTCTACGGTTCCCGGCTGAGGCCGACCCGGTAGCTCAGAACGCGCCGGCCGCCCGGCTCGATCAGCATGGCACCAGGCTTGTCGGCGAACTCGCCGTCGAAATCGATGGGACTGGCGATGCCGTGCCAGGGCTCGATGCACAGGAAAGGCGCGCCGCCGGGCTTGGACCAGATGCCGAGCTCGTTGAATCCCTGCCATGACATCTCGATCGCCGGGCCGCGGCCGGCGGTGTAGCGCACGCTGGTGCTGGCCGGCCTGTCGAGGATGACGGCGTCGTCGACGAACAATTTTTCGGAAAGGGGCAGCGTCTTTCCCTCAATGGGCGTCGTTTGCGGGTCCGGCAGCAGCAGACCGTCCTTCAGGCGGCGGACCGGCGCAGGTTCATCGTCGGCGAAGGTCAGCCGATAGGCTTCCTTGGGCAGTTCCGGCAGCAGCGGCCAATTGAACGCCGGATGCGCACCGATCGAGGCCGGCAGCGGCTCGTCGCCGGTATTGGTGATCTCGAAGGTCACGCCGAGCTGCCGGGGTGTCACCTCGTACCCGATGGCGAGGCGAAAGGCGAAGGGATAGCGCGCCCTGGTCTCGGCGTCATTCGACAGAACCAATGTGCAGGAGGTTGCCCCCTGCTCCGCCCAGGCAAAGCGCCGGTCGCGGGCAAAGCCATGCTGCGTCATCGGATAGGTTTGCCCGCGATGCCTCAGCTGATCGCCCTTCAGCCGACCGACGATCGGGAACAGGACCGGCGAATGGCGGCGCCAGGCCGGCCCTGCTTGCCACAGAAGCTCGGTGCCGTCGCCATCGCGCAGCGAGACCAGTTCGGCCCCCTGCCCGACGATGGTCGCCGAAATCCCATCAGCGTGAAGCGTCAGCTGTTCCATTGCGTCCTCGCGGCTGGCTGGTCTGGCCGGCAGGCTAGCAAAAGGCCGCGCGTAAACTCAAGCGCGGCAGACAGCCCCTCTTGGTCGTGGACGCTTTGGGCGCGGTCGACAAAAATGGCCGGAGGTTCCCCTCCGGCCACGCCGAGGTCAGCAATGTTGCCTGCTACGGCCCGACTATTCGCGCTCGCCGGTGAAATTCAGGAGGAGCTGGAAGATGTTGACGAAGTTCAGATAGAGCGAGAAGGCGCCGAAGACGGCGAGCTTCTGCTGCGATGCCGCATCAAAATTCTCCGCATACTGCTCCTTGATGGTCTGCGTGTCCCAGGCGGTGAGGCCGACGAAGACGGCAATGCCGATCACCGAGATGGCGAATTGCAGCGCGGTCGAGCCGAGGAACAGGTTGACCAGGCTTGCGATCACCACGCCGATCAGGCCCATGATCAGGAAGGACGAGAACTGCGTCAGGTCGCGCCTGGTCGTGTAGCCGTAGAGGCTGGTGGCGCCGAACATCGTGGCGGCGATGAAGAAGGTGCGCGCGATGCTGGTCGAGGTGAAGACCAGGAACACCGAGGCAAGCGACAGGCCCATCACCGCGCAGAAGGCCCAGAACATCGTCTGTGCGCTCGCCGCCGACATGGTCTGCATCTTGAACGAAAAGATCATGACGAAGGCGAGCGGCGCCAGCATCACCACCCATTTCAGCGGGCTGGAGAAGATCGGCACGTAGAGCGCCGGCGTCGAGGCCACGAAAAAGGCGACGAGGCCGGTGACGACGAGGCCGAGGCCCATGTAGTTGTAGACGCGCAGCATGTGCTTGCGCAGGCCCTCGTCATAGACGGCTCCGGCCTGGACGCCGGTGCCCATTCGGTATCCCAGATTGGGGCTGTTCATTCGGTTCTCCTTGGTTCTCTGCAAAGCGTCGGGTTTCAGTAGAGAGTTCTGGCGAGTTTCTCTGCGGCTCGATCGAGGCTGCCGGCGTCGCCGCGCCCGACCACCGCATAGGCAACCTCACCGATCTGGAAATAGGCCGACGAAATGTCGTCGGCGGGCGCGACCGTCGGCTTCACCACGTCGAACGTGCCCGGCCTGATGGCGAACAGCGAGACGAGGCCGAGGTCCCTGGTCTCGACCGCCACCTCGACGCTCGGCCCAAATTGCGAGGGATAGACCTGGACGTCACGGATCTTCCAGTCGTCGGGCAGCGATGGCATGACGATCGCGGTGGCGGCGCGGATCTCGTCGGCATCGTAGCCCGGCGCCTCTTTCTGCGACGGCATCGTCTCGCGCACCAAAGTCGTGCGGTGCGCCCTGACCGCGTCCTCGACATAGGTGGGCGGCTGCGTCGAGGCGACCACCTTGGTCACCGCGATCGGCCCGAAAATACCGTTGGCAAGCCAACCCGCCGCGACCAGCACGGCCGCGGCCGCGCCGCGCTGCAGCACCGCAAGCATACGCGCCCTGGCGAGCGCTCTTTCCAGCCGCCGGGCCGCTTCGGTCGTGGCCGGACGGGCCGTGCCGACGGGTCCGGCAAGCGCGACGCGAAGTTCGTCGCGCGTCCTCAGGTCCGACATCACGCGCGCCGCCGCTTCCGGGCGGGCGGCGAGGTGCGCCTCGACTTCGATGCGGCGGGCGACATCCAGCTGATCGTCGACATAGGCGTCGAGATCGGCATCGGTCACGGGGTCGACACTAGCGGTCATTGATCGTCTCCCACGATCCTGAGATGAGGCCTGGCTTTCGGCGGAGCGCCCTCCTCCATCTCGCGCAGCGCGGCACGCGCGCGGCCGATGCGCGACATCAGCGTTCCGAGCGGCACGCCGATGACCTCGGCCGCCTGCTGGTAGGAAAGTCCCTCGATGGCGACGAGATGGAGCGCAGAGCGCTGTTCTTCGGGAAGCGAAAGAAATGCCTGCCTGACCTGCGATAGGCGCACCGAATGGTCCTGCGACGCCGGCACGCTCTGGTCGGCGACAAGACCGACCTGTTCGATGCGCGCCGCCTCGGAGCGGCGCGAGCGCATGCGGTCGATGAACACGTTGTGCACGATCGCCAAGAGCCAGGCGCGCAGATTGCCGCCCGAGCGAAAGGTCGTGCGCCGCTCATAGGCGCGCACCAGCGTGTCATGGACGAGATCCTCGGCGTCGGCGCTGTCGCGCGTCAGCGAGCGCGCGTAGCGCCGCAGCGATCCCAACTGCCCGACAATATCGAAGCGTGCCATCGACTGTTTCATGCCCTGTTTACGGAGCATGTAGGGAATTTAATCCCCTGCCCGGCATTCTTTTCGTGTCGCCGTCTGTGAGGAAACCGCTGGCGCGGCGGGTGCGATTTGCGTATCACTCCGCCGCCATTGGAGTCCTTTTCGATGTTCGAGACCCTGCAGCCCGCACCCGCCGACAAGATCCTTGCCCTGATCGGCCTCTATCGCAACGATCCACGGCCCGGCAAAGTCGACCTTGGTGTCGGCGTCTACAAGGACATCGACGGCAAGACGCCGGTGATGCGCGCCGTGCGCGAAGCCGAGAAGCAGCTGCTGGCCACCCAGGACACCAAGACCTATCTCGGCCTTGCCGGCGATACCGGCTTCAACGCCGCCATGACCAAGCTTACCTTTGGCGACAAGGCCGACCTGTCGCGCATCCGCGCAGCCCAGGCGCCGGGCGGCTCAGGCGCGCTCAGGCTGGTGGCGGAGCTGCTGCAGCGCACGCGCCCCGGCGCGACCGTCTGGCTGTCCGATCCGACCTGGCCGAACCATCCGCCCGTGATGCGCGCCGCCGGCCTTGAGGTTCGCAACTATCCCTATTTCGATGCCGCTTCGGGTTCCGTCCGCTTCGACGAGATGCTGGCGACGCTCAGGACGGCTAACAGCGGCGATGCCGTGCTGCTGCATGGCTGCTGCCACAACCCGACCGGCGCCAATCTCGATCTCGATCAGTGGGCGAAGGTCGCCGACGTTCTCCTGGAGCGCGGCCTGCTGCCTTTCGTTGATATCGCCTATCAAGGCTTTGGCGAGGGCCTGGACGTCGACGCCGCGGGTCTGCGGCTGCTGGCCGGCAGGGTTCCTGAATTGGTCGTCGCCTCGAGCTGCTCGAAGAATTTCGCCGTCTATCGTGACCGCGTGGGCGCCGCGATGATCATGGCCAAGGACGGCGCGCAGGCGGACGTGGCGATGAGCCAGATGCTGGCGGCGGCGCGCGCGCTCTATTCGATGCCGCCGGATCATGGCGCGGCGGCCGTGCGCATGGTGCTGGAAGACGCTGGTCTGAGGAAAGACTGGGAGACGGAGCTCGAGGAGATGCGGCTGCGCATGCTGAGACTCCGCGTCGCCTTCGCAGAGGCGCTGCGCCGGCAGTCCAACTCCGACCGCTTCGATTTCGTCGCCAGCCATCGCGGCATGTTTTCCAGGCTTGGGCTGACGGAGGCACAGGTCGAGCGCCTGCGCACCGAGCATGCCGTCTATATGGTCGGTGACAGCCGCATCAACGTCGCAGGCCTGCCGGAAGACGGCATGGACGATCTCGCCAAGGCGATCGTCTCGGTGCTCGACTGAAGCCTGCGACAGCTGTGGACAAGTCACGCCAGCGAGCCGCCGAGATGGTCGGCTTGCGGGCTGCGCGTTAGGCTTGAGGCTATGAAACCGTCGAAAGACATTTCCCGGCTGATCGAGATCATGGCGGCGCTGCGCGCGCCGAAGACCGGCTGCCCCTGGGATATCGAGCAGAATTTCACGACCATCGCGCCCTACACGATCGAGGAGGCCTATGAAGTGGCCGATGCGATCGCGCGCGGCGATTTCGACGACCTGCGCGAGGAACTGGGCGACCTGCTGCTCCAGGTCGTCTATCACGCGCAGATGGCCGAGGAGATCGGTGAGTTTGCTTTCGGCGATGTCGTCGAGGCCATCACCACCAAGATGATCCGCCGCCATCCGCATGTCTTCGGCGATGAGAAGGCGCGCAGCGCCGGAATGGCCAAGGGCATGTGGGAGAAGATCAAGGCGGCGGAAAAGGCCGAGAAGCGCGACGCCCGCATCGCGCGCGGGCTCGATCCGGAAGATCACGGCAAAGGTTTTCTCGACAGCGTGCCGGTGGCGCTCCCTGCCCTGACGCGAGCGCTGAAGCTACAGGAGAAGGCGGCGCGCGTCGGTTTCGACTGGAGCGAGGCAGCGCCGATCCTCGACAAGATCGAGGAAGAGATTGGCGAATTGCGCGAAGCGCTCGCTACCGGTGACGCGGCTCCGATCAAGGACGAGTTCGGCGACATGCTGTTTGCCGTCGTCAATCTCGGCCGCCACCTCAAGCTCGACTCGGAAGCGGCGCTCAGCGGCACCAATGAAAAGTTCCGTTCCCGCTTCCACTATGTCGAGCAAGCCTTGGCGGCTTCGGGCGATTCGCTGGAGAAGGCGACGCTCGACGAGATGGAAGCACTCTGGCAGCAGGCCAAAAGCGCCAAGTAAACAGCCGGTTAGCTGCCGCTCTTGCGATGCAGGCGGTTCTCTATCTCCTGCCGGGCGCTGTGCGTGGCCGTCAGCGACAGGGTGACGCTGCCATCTTCATTGTCGGCGCGCGAAACGACATCGCCGTTGCGGTAGAGCCAGTCGACCTGGCCGAGCTGGGCCGGGCTCAACGTCACCGTCATCGTTTCCAGCTCGCCCGACACGCGCGCCTCAATGAGCGCTTTCAGCGTGTCTATTCCCTCGCCGGTCACCGCCGAGATGGCGATCGGTGGGGACTTGTCGCTTGCGCCCTGCGCTAGCAGCCGCTCGCGATTGCCTTCGTCGAGCAGATCGATCTTGTTCCAGACCTCAATCACGCGGTTGGTGTCGGCGGCGTCGACGCCGAGATCACCAAGGATACGCTCGACATCCTCAGCCTGGGCCGCCGTGTCGGGATCGGAAATGTCGCGCAGATGCAGCACCAGATCGGCTTCGACGACCTCTTCCAGTGTGGCCCGGAAGGCGGCCACCAGATGCGTCGGCAGGTCGGAGATGAAGCCCACCGTGTCCGACAGGATGATCGGCGTGCCGTGCGGCAGTCGCACGCGCCGCAAGGTGGGGTCGAGCGTCGCGAACAGCATGTCCTCGGCCAGCACCCCTGCCCCAGTCAGCCGGTTGAACAGCGTCGACTTGCCGGCATTGGTGTAGCCGACGATCGCCACCACCGGAAAAGGCACCTTCTTGCGCTTGGCGCGGTGCAGGTCGCGCGTGCGCCGCACCGTTTCCAGCTCGTGCTTCAGCTTGGTGATCTTGTCCTGCAGGATGCGGCGGTCGGATTCGATCTGGGTTTCGCCGGGACCGCCGAGGAAACCGGCGCCGCCGCGCTGCCGCTCGAGGTGGGTCCAGCTGCGCACCAGCCGGCCCTTCTGGTAGTTGAGATGCGCGAGCTCGACCTGCAGCGTGCCTTCCTTGGTGCGCGCCCGTTCGCCAAAAATCTCTAGAATGAGCCCGGTGCGATCGAGCACCTTGGCGTTCAGTTCCTTTTCGAGATTGCGCTGCTGAACCGGCGTCAGCGGATGGTCGACGATGACCAGTTCCGCCTTGCGTTCTTTCACGATGTCGGCGAACTCGGCCACCTTGCCGCTGCCGAGCAGCGTGGCCGGGCGCGGGTCGGCGACCGTCACCACCGCGGTGTGAACCGGGTTGAGATCGATGGCGCTGGCCAGCCCGACCGCTTCATCGTGGCGGGCATCCGCAGAGCGGCTCAGGCGCGGGCGGCTCGACTCTTCGTCGCCGCGCGGCTGGCGGGTAAGCACCGGCACAATGACAACGGCTCGGGTCGGATCCTTGGCTTCCGGCCCGAGTTGATGTCCTTGTTTTCCGCGAACGCTGCGGTCCGCGTCCTTATCACGTGCCAATCAGGCGCCCTGGCTTTCCTCGCCATCGAACATCTGAACCGGCTGGCTCGGCATGATCGTGGAAATGGCGTGCTTGTAGACGAGCTGGGAGTGCCCGTCACGCCGCAACAACACACAAAAATTGTCGAACGAAGTGACGACGCCGGTCAGCTTCACGCCGTTGATGAGGAAGATGGTAAGTGGATTTTTGCTCTTGCGAACTGAATTCAGGAACAGGTCCTGAAGGTTTTGCGATCGTTCCGCCATTTTTCTTGTCTTTCGCCGATCCCCTTCGGTTTGCGGCCAATGCGCCAAATTACGCGGCACCTGTCAAGCGCGCAAACCCCCTCTTGCCGATACAAAGGCAAGCAGAACGAGATAGTTGAGGTTCATACCAGTTGTGCGGTTATCAGGCTGGACTTTTTTCCGCAACGTCAAAAAAGGCCTGCCGCAACGAAAGTGTCATAGAGCCAGGATGGCCATTTGCGATCGGCGCGCCGTCGATTTCGACCACCGGCATGGCGATTGTGGTCGCTGAACTGATGAACGCTTCCCTGGCTGCCTTGGCCTCCGTGACCGAAAAACCACGCTCCTCGATCTTGAGGCCGAGCTTGGCGGCGACATCGAAAAGCGTCGTGCGGGTGATACCGCGCAGGATGCCGTGCTCGGCCGGCCGGGTCACCAGGACGCCGTCCCGGGTCACGATCCAGGCATTGGATGAGCCGCCTTCCTTGACGTTGCCGTCGGCGTCGACGAACCAGGCTTCCTGGGCGCCGGCTTCCTTGGCCTTCTGCTTGGCGAGCACATTGGGCAACAGGCCCGTGCTCTTGATGTCGACGCGGTCCCAGCGATTCTCAGGCACGGTGATGACCTTGATGCCGGTCTCCACCCGCTTCGCCGCCGTGGCCGGATCGGCCTTTCTGGCGGTTATGACCAGGGAAGATTTCGTCCCCGCCGGCGGAAAGACGAACTCGCGGCTGGCGACGCCGCGTGTCACCTGCACATAGACAAGGCCGTTGACCACGCCGTTGCGATTGACCACCTCGCGCAACAGCATCGGCAGCACGCCTTCCGAGACCGGCCAGGCGATCGACAGTTCCTTCAGCGAGCGCTTGAGCCGGGCCAGATGGCGCGGCATGTCGACGATATGGCCACGCGCCACCTCGCAGACCTCATAGACGCCGTCGGCAAACTGGTAGCCGCGGTCCTCGATGTGCACGCTGGCTTGGGCATGGACGACGTAGCGCCCGTTGACATAGGCAATGCGCGGCATGGGCATCCTCAGGGAAATGTCCGGCCTTCTTAGGCGATTCCGCCTCGGCCGTAATGAACAATCGCGTGGGCCAAGCCGCCCTTTGGAGTTTACGCAATTCCGGACGGAAAACCGCCGCGCACTTTTCCTGGAATTGCTTTTACACACCCAGCGACTTCAGCTTACGATGCAAGGCCGACCGCTCCATGCCGATGAATTCGGCCGTCTTCGAGATGTTGCCGCCGAAGCGGTTGATCTGGGCGATCAGATAGTCCTTCTCGAATTGCTCGCGTGCCTCGCGCAATGGCAGCGCCATGATGTGCTGGTCCGACTGGTTGGGCGTGCGTGGCATCACGTCACCGATCTCGGAGGGCAGAAGGTCGGCGGTGATCGGCGCATCGGCTTCCCCGCCACGCGCCAGAATCATCAGCCGCTCGACATTGTTGCGCAACTGGCGAACATTGCCCGGCCAGTTATGCGCCTGCAGCACCGCCAGCGCGTCGTCGCCGATGCGGCGCGGCTTGATGCCGGCCTGGCGCGCGATCTGCTTCATGAAATTGTCGACGAGATAGGGAATGTCCTCGCGCCGCTCGGCGAGCCCGGGCACCATCACCGGGACGACCGCCAGGCGATGGTAAAGGTCCTCGCGGAAGCGGCCGTCGGCGATCATCGCCTCGAGGTTCTGCGAGGTGGAAGAGATGATGCGGACATCGACCTTGACGCGCTTGGTGCCGCCTACCCGCTCGAACTGCTGCTCGACCAGCACGCGCAGGATCTTGTTTTGCGTCTCGCGCGGCATATCGGCGACTTCGTCGATGTAGAGGATGCCGCGATGCGCTTCCTCCAGCGCGCCGACCTTGCGCTCGGTGCCGTTCGATTCGGTGCCGAAAAGCTCGATCTCCATGCGCTCGGGCGTGATGGTGGCCGCGCTCAGCGTGACGAAAGGACCAGCCTTGCGCGACGACAGCGCGTGGATCGCGCGCGCCGTCAGTTCCTTGCCGGAGCCGGACGGGCCGACGATCATGACGCGGCTGTTGGTGGGCGCCACGCGCTCGATGGTCTGCCGCAGCTGGCTCATGGCCGACGACATGCCGATCAGGTCGAAGGTCTCGCCGCTGCGCTGCTTGAGGTCGGAAACCTCACGCCGCAACTTGGACGTTTCAAGCGCTCGCTCGGCGATCAGGATCAGGCGATCGGCCTTGAACGGCTTCTCGATGAAGTCATAGGCGCCGCGCCGGATGGCCGACACCGCCGTTTCGATGTTGCCGTGGCCGGAAATCATCACCACCGGCATGTTCGGATGCATGGTCTTGATCTCGTCGAGCAGCGCCAGGCCGTCGAGGCGCGAGCCTTGCAGCCAGATGTCGAGGAAAATCAGCCGCGGCGCGCGATCGGCGATCGCCGCAAGCGCGCTGTCGGCGTCATGCGCCGTACGGGTTTCGTGACCCTCGTCGCTCAGGATACCGGCGACAAGTTCGCGGATGTCTTCCTCGTCATCGACGATGAGAATGTCAGACGCCATTACCGACCTTTTCAGTTTCTCGTTCGTGTTCGTTTCGACCTTCACCGCGTGGCGGCGCGGCTACGACCGTCGCCGGCGGCAGGATGATCGAGATCATCGCGCCCCGGCCACCATGGAAATCCACTGGCGCGTCGTGCAATTCGAGACGGCCGCCATGGTCTTCCACGATCTTCTTGACGATAGCGAGGCCAAGTCCTGTGCCCTTCTCGCGCGTCGTCATATAGGGCTCGAGAAGCCGTTGGCGATTCTCGCGCGGCAGCCCCTTGCCGTTGTCGATAACATCGATTCGTATGGCGCCATCTTGGCGCCCCGCTTGAATCCGGATTGCGCCGTCCGACCGATCCTCCGAATCAAGTCCGTCAATTGCCTCGGCGGCGTTCTTGATGACGTTGCCGAAGGCCTGCGCCATCAGGCGGCTGTCGAAAGTACCCTTCAACGGCTCGCTGCCGAAATCGCGCTGGAAAGCGATGTCGGGGCGGCTGACCTCGACCAGGAAAGAGGCCTCGCGTAGCGACTCACGCAGATCGATCGCCTTCATCTCCGGCTTCGGCATGCGGGCGAAGGCCGAGAATTCGTCGACCATTCGGCCGATGTCCTCGACCTGGCGGATGATGGTGTCGGTGCACTGGTCGAAGACCTCGCGATCCTCGGTGATGACCTTGCCGTAGCGGCGCCTGATGCGCTCGGCCGAGAGCTGGATCGGCGTCAGCGGGTTCTTGATCTCATGCGCGATGCGCCGCGCCACATCCGCCCAGGCCGAGGAACGCTGCGCCTGGACGAGATCGGTGATGTCGTCGACCGTGACCACGTAGGATTTCTCTTCCTCGCCGTCGTCGCCGGACTCGACGGTGACCTGGACGTTGAAAGTGCGCTCCAGACCGGTGCGGAAGAAGGTCACCTGCTCGCGGTAGACCGGCTTGCCTGACTGGCGTCCGATCTCGAAGACCCGGCCGACAAGGGGCAGGACCGCCGAAAGGTTCTGGCCGAGCGTCGCGCTTGCCGAAATCGCCAGCATGGTTTCGGCCGACCGATTGACGATGGTGATGATGCCGTAGGGGTCGACGCCGATGACGCCGGCGGTGACGCCGGCCAGCACCGCCTCGGAGAAACGCCGGCGCTCGTCGATCAAATCCTTGGCCGAAAGGAGCTCGTTGCGCTGCGATTTGAGCTCGAGGATCATGTTGTTGAAGGTCTCGCCGAGCGAGGCGACATCGCCGTCGGATTGGCGCACAGGCACGGCGACGTCGAGATTACCGGTGGCCACCTCGTCGGCGGCGCCGATCAGCTGGCGGATTGGCCGCACGATCCGGTCGGCAACGGCGATGCCGGTCCAGATCGCTGACAGGATAATGATCAGCGTGAGCGACAGGTAAGGCAATGCAAAGGCGACCTGCGAAGTCCGGCGGTTGTCCTCCAGATTGCGGTATTCGTCGGTGTTGGCCTTGACGATCTGGCGCGCCTTGATGACGTCGGGATCGACCAGCCGGATCGTATAGAGGTAAAGCCCTTCGATCTCGCGCAGCTTGATGATGGCGCCCATGATGTTGCGGGTGCGCGGCTCTATCAGAACCGGCTTACCGTCGGCCGCGGTGTCGACGGCGCCCGGCGGCGGCTCGGGCATCGGGAAATCGGCATCGGTCTTGGCGTTCATGACGAACGAGCCGTCGGGCTTGATCAGGGCCGCATGCGCCAGTCCGCGTCCAACGGCTTCCTTGTTCAGCAGATCGAGGAAACCGCCCCGGTCGAGGCCATAGAGCGTGCGCGAGGCATCGAGATCGTATGCCATCGACAATGTCGTGCCCTGCAGGTTGCGCGCGTTCTCCTGCACATAGGCGTCGGCGATCGACAGCGACGAGTTGACGATCGTCTTGGTGCGGATCTCGAACCAGCGGTCGAGGCCGATGTCGAGCGTGATCGAGGCGATGATCGCCACCATGATGGCCGGGATGGCGGCAACCAGGGCGAACATCGCGACGATGCGCACATGCAGCCGTGAGGCGGCCCTGCCATGGCGCCGCGCCAGGACGATGCGACGCACCTCGCGGGCGATCAGCGCGATCAGGAACAGAACGAAGACGGCGTTGGCCGCGACCAAGGCCCAGGTCGTGTCGGCGGTCGGCGCGATCGGCGTTGCCCCGACCAGGATGGCAAACGAGATCGCCGCCGTGATCACCGCGCCGGCGATGGCGACCACGCCGGGCAGCGCCAGCAGCCGTCGGCCGTCACGCGTGCCGGCCTGACTGAAAAGCGGTTGGTTCAGGGTCGGAGCCTCAGCTGCCATGTCGCGGTACAGAGTCGGTCATTGCGTCGGATGTATGCAACGCATTGTGGCGATTATGCAACAAGTGTGGCCGAGGACGAAATCTTTCCCCCGTCAATTCGCAAATTGCCGCTAGCACGAGGCGGCGCTACGGCTGCCTGGACGACTTGTAGACATTGACGCCAAGCTCGCGAATCTTCTTGCGCAGCGTGTTGCGGTTAAGCCCCAAAAGCTCCGCCGCCTTGATCTGGTTGCCGCGTGTCGCCGTCATCGAGGCCAGCACCAACGGATATTCGACCTCGGCGAGAATACGCTGGTAAAGTCCCGACGGGGGCAGTTCGCCGGCGAAGGAGGCGAAATAGCGCTGCAGGAAATGCTCGACCGCCTGGCCGATCGACAGATCGTCGGGGATGAGCGCACCGCCGTCCGGCACGACCGGCCTCTCGCCGGTCTTGAGCTCGGACTCGATGATCTCCGACGAAATCTCGTCCTGCGAGTAGAGAGCGGCCAGCCGGCGCACCAGGTTTTCCAGCTCGCGAACATTGCCCGGCCAGGGATAGCGCTTCATGAGTTCGATGCCGCCGGACGAAATGCGCTTGGTCTGGAGGCCCTCGCTGGCGCCCTGCTTGAAGAAGTGCCGCACCAGGTCCGGGATGTCCTCGGAACGCTCGCGCAGCGCCGGCAGCCTGAGCGGAACGACGTTGAGGCGATAGAACAGGTCTTCGCGAAAGAGGCCCTGGTTGATCAGCGTGCGCAGGTCCTTGTTGGTGGCCGCAACGATGCGCACGTCGGTCTTGATCGGTGTGCGGCCGCCGACCGTCGTGTATTCACCCTGCTGCAGGACGCGCAACAGCCGGGTCTGCGCTTCCATCGGCATGTCGCCGATCTCGTCGAGGAACAGCGTGCCGCCCTCCGCCTGCTCGAAGCGGCCGCTGGAACGGTTCTGCGCGCCGGTGAAGGCGCCCTTCTCGTGGCCGAACAGTTCCGATTCGATGAGATCGCGCGGGATCGCCGCCATGTTGATGGCCACGAATGGGCCGCCGCGGCGTCGGCCATATTCGTGCAGGGCGCGCGCCACCAGCTCCTTGCCGGTGCCGGACTCGCCGCTGATCATGACCGTGAGGTCGGTCTGCATCATGCGCGCCAGCATGCGGTAGATGTCCTGCATGGCGGCGGAGCGGCCGACCAGCGGCATCGTTTCCGGCTGGTCTTCGGCGCGGGCGTCGAGCTTCGGCCGCTTCGGCTCGGACAGCGCCCGGTTGACGATGTTGAGCAGCTCGGTGAGGTCGAACGGCTTCGGCAGATATTCGTAGGCGCCGGTCTCGGACGCGCGGATGGCGGTCATGAACGTATTCTGGGCGCTCATGACGATGACCGGCAGCTCGGGCCGCGCCTTCTTGATGCGCGGCAGCATGTCGAAGGCGTTTTCGTCCGGCATCACCACATCGGTGATGACGAGATCGCCTTCCCCCGCGGCGACCCAGCGCCACAGGGTCGAGGCATTCGAGGTGACACGCACCTCGTGGCCGACGCGCGACAGCGCCTGGTTGAGCACGGTGCGGATCGCCGCATCGTCGTCGGCGACCAGAATATTGCCGCGAACGCTCATTTGCGGTCTCCTTCAGCTTCATCGCTTGAGCCGGGCGAGGTCTCCTTCCAGGCCGGCATCAGGACGCGGAAAGTGGTGCCGCGCGCAGTCGAATCGCATTCGATGATGCCGCCATGCTCGCCGACGATCTTGGCGACCAGCGCCAGCCCGAGGCCGGAACCATTCGGCTTGGTAGTGATGAACGGATCGAACAGGATCGGCAGGATGTCTTCCGATACGCCGGGGCCGTTGTCATGCACGCAGAATTCCAGCGGCAGCGAGACTCGGTCCTGCGTTCCAGGTACCGAAACGCGGATGCCGGGACGAAAGGCCGTCGACAGCATGATCTCACCCTGCGGATCCGATCCGATCGCCTCGGCGGCATTCTTGACCAGGTTGAGGAAGACCTGGATCAGCTGGTCACGGTTGGCGAAGACCGGAGGCAATGATGGATCATATTCCTCCAAGATCTTGATTCGCCTGGCAAAACCGTTCTTGGCGATCGCCTTCACATGATCCAGAACGACGTGGATGTTGACCGGAAAACGCTCGATCGGCCGCTCGTCGGAAAACACTTCCATGCGGTCGACCAGCGAGACGATTCGGTCGGTCTCGTCGGTGATCAGGCGGGTGAGCGCCCGGTCCTCGTCGGAAGCCGACAGTTCGAGCAACTGGGCGGCGCCACGAATGCCCGAGAGCGGGTTCTTGATCTCGTGCGCCAGCATGGCGGCCAGGCCGGTGACGGAGCGCGCGGCACCGCGATGCGTCATCTGGCGGTCGATCTTGTCGGCCATCGACCGTTCCTGGAACATGACGACGACGGAACCCGGAAACTCCGGCACCGGCGCGACATAGAGATCGACCATCTTCTCGATGCCGAGGCGCGGCGACGATACGTCGACGCGGTATTCGTTGACCGGCGCGCGGCGCTCGCGCACCTGGTCGACCAGCGTCAGCAACGGGCTGCCGAAGGGCACCAGCTTGGACAGCGTGTTGCGGGCAAGCATGGTCGCGCTGGAGCGGAAGAAGTCCTCGGCATCCGCGTTGGCGAAAGTGATGAAGCCGTCAGGATCGACCATGATCACCGGGCGGCGGATGGTGTTGAGCACGATGTTGGCGGCGTCCGCCATGCCAGTCGGCTGTGGGGCGTCTGCCTTCATGCCGCGCTCCGCAGGCTGTCCGACGGCGAGCTGTCGGTGAATACGCGGCGCAATTCGGCGACGACCTCAGCCGGTTCGAACGATGTGAGGATACGCTTGCGTTGTTCGGCGCAAACACCTGGAGCGTGGCGATCAAGATACCAGCCGAGATGCTTGCGCGCCTGGCGCAGCCCGCTTTCGATGCCATAGAGCGCGAGCATGTCCTCGTAATGCGAGACGACGTAATCGGTTAACTCTTCCGGCGTCAGTGGGATACTCTGTGTGTTTGCGACGCCCGCGGCCGTCGCAATACCGCCGGCTATCCATGGCGCGCCATAATGCGCGCGACCGATCATCACCGCGTCGGCGCCGGAAAGTTCTAGGATCGCCGCCGCTTCCTCAGGCGAGCCGACATCGCCATTGGCCACCACCGGGATCGAGACGGATTGCTTGACGCGCGCGATGGCGCGCCAGTCGGCCTTGCCTTGATAGAACTGGCAGCGCGTGCGGCCATGAACGGTCACCATCCTGACGCCGGCCTGTTCGGCGCGCCGGGCCAGCATCGGGGCGTTAAGCGCGCTTTCGTCCCAGCCGAGCCGCATCTTGACTGTCACCGGCACCGAAACGGCGCCGACCACCGCCTCGATCAGCGACAGCGCGTGGTCGAGGTCGCGCATCAGCGCCGAGCCGGCATAGCCGCCGGTCACCTTCTTCGCCGGGCAGCCCATGTTTATGTCGATGATATCGGCGCCCTCGCCCGCCGCGATGCGCGCCCCTTCGCCCATGTGAACGGCCTCGCGGCCGGCAAGCTGCACCATATGCACCGGCAGGCCGGAATGACGTATGCGCAGGTCACAGCCGGCTCTGCCTTTGGCCAGCTCGCCGCTCGCCACCATTTCCGACACGACCAAACCGGCGCCATGCGCGTGGGCGCGCTGCCGGAACGGCTCGTCGGTGATACCGGACATCGGCGCGAGGAAAACCCGATTGCGGATTTTCACGCCGCCGATATCGAGTGGCGATGCCAGTGTGGTCGCTTCAGCCATGCACAAAAACCAAGCATGTTCGATCGTTGCACATTCTCTAGCCAGAAGTGCGGCGTTGTGCAACGCGCAATGACGTCACATTAAGGCGCATTTTGGAAAATGCTGGCCTTCGGCCATCACCCCGACTAGAGCATGATGCCGAAAAGTGTGATCGGTTTTCGGCCGACATCATGCTCTACTTCTTTGATTTAGAGACGGATTCAGATTTCAGGTCGAAATCGACCTGAAATCATCCGTCTCTAGGACCGATCGGAATGAGCGAGGCAAGCGAAAAGCAAGCGGTGTCCCCAAGCGGCGGGATCGGGGTGGTGATTGTTGCCGCCGGCCGAGGCGCGCGCGCCGGTCAGGCCGACGGTCCGAAGCAATATCAGCGCATCGGCGGCCGCGCCGTTATCGCCCATACCCTGGATATCTTTCTCTCCCATCCGTTGATCGGCCCGGTTGTTGTCGCCATCCACGCCGACGATGCCGAGCTTTTGCAACGCGCCGCAGGGGCGCATGCCGAGCGTCTCATCACTGTTATCGGTGGCCCGTCGCGCCAGGCCTCCGTCCGGCTCGGACTCCTCGCGCTGAGGGAGCGGGCACCCGCAAAAGTGCTGGTGCATGATGCCGTACGCCCGTTCGTCGACGCCGGGCTGATCGATCGCACCATCGAAGCCATCGGCGAACGCAATGGCGCGCTGCCGGCGCTGCCCGTCGCCGATACGCTGAAGCGGGAATCGGCTACCGGCATGATCGACGAGACGGTGTCGAGGGCCGGCCTTCATGCGGCGCAGACGCCGCAAGGTTTTCCGTTCTGGCCGCTGCTCGCCGCGCATGAGAAGGCGCATCATCTGGGCAAGACGGAATTCACCGACGACGCGGCGATTGCCGAATGGGCACAGATACCGGTCAAGATCGTTCCGGGATCGCCGGACAACGTCAAGCTCACCTGGGCAAGGGACATCGCATTGGCCGACCAGCGGCTCACGAGCGCGCAGCAGCGCTTCCCGGATATTCGCACCGGCAATGGCTACGACGTGCATGCGTTCGAGCCCGGCGACCATGTCACGCTCTGTGGCGTCGCCATCCCCTATGACCGCAAGCTCTCTGGCCACTCAGACGCCGATGTCGGGCTGCATGCGCTGACCGACGCGTTGCTTGCCACCTGCGGCGCCGGCGACATCGGCACGCATTTCCCGCCATCGGACCCGCAATGGAAGGGGGCGGCCTCAAGAATCTTCGTCGAGCACGCGGCAAAGCTGGTGCGCGAGCGCGGCGGCCGCATCGCCAATGCCGATATCACGTTGATCTGCGAGGCGCCGCGCGTCGGCCCGCATCGCGCGGCGATGACGGAGGCGCTTTCGGCTATGCTCGGCATCGCCCCCGAGCGCATTTCGGTCAAGGCGACGACCAATGAGAAGCTCGGCTTTGTCGGGCGCGGCGAAGGCA
Organism: Mesorhizobium atlanticum; assembly: GCF_003289965.1. Lineage (GTDB taxonomy): Bacteria > Pseudomonadota > Alphaproteobacteria > Rhizobiales > Rhizobiaceae > Mesorhizobium > Mesorhizobium atlanticum. The sequence continues at coordinate 70,457 of NZ_QMBQ01000006.1, read as the reverse complement.
TTGCCGCGATCGCCACCGCCAGCGTCGTCTATCCCGGAGAGGTGCCCGCATGAGCAACGCCGAACTTGCAAACGCCCTGCTCCAAGCCTGCGAGCAGCGCGGCATCATGCTAGCGACGGCCGAGAGCTGCACCGGCGGCCTGATCATTGCCGCGCTGACCGACATCGCCGGGTCTTCCGTCGTGGTCGATCGTGGCTTCATCACCTATTCCAACGAAGCCAAGATGGAGATGCTCGGCGTTTCCGCGGCCACGCTCGACGCGCATGGCGCGGTCTCGCGCGAGACGGTGCTGGAGATGGCGGCAGGCGCGCTGGCGCATTCGCGGGCAAGCCTGTCGCTCGCCGTCACCGGCATTGCCGGTCCCAGCGGCGGCTCCGCGGACAAGCCGGTCGGTCTTGTCTGGTTCGGAATTGCGCTTGCCGGGCAGCCCGTCGTCGCCGAACAGCAGTTGTTCGGCCAAAAGGGCCGCGAATTCATCCGGCACGAGACGGTGCGCCACGCGCTGCAACTCGGGTTGCAAGCGCTTGGTCAGGATCGGGCTGGGTGAAAATCAGGTCGGCTTCGCGCCGTAGATGACGTCGGCGCGCTTCTCGAAGGCTTCCGAGAACATGCGGAAGGCGCGGTCGAACATCGTGCCCATCAGCGCGCCGAGAATGCGGCTCTTGAATTCGTAGTCGATGAAGAAATGCACCTCGCAGCCGCCGTCGGCAGGATCGAAGCGCCAGATGTTGCTGAGATATTTGAACGGGCCGTCGATATATTTGACGTCGATGGCATTCTCGTCGGGCTTCAGCAGCACTTGTGTCGTGAATGTCTCGCGGATCGCCTTGTAGCCGATGCTCATGTCGGCGACCAGGATGGTGCGGCCGTCGCGCTCCTTGCGCGAGCGCACGGTGAGCGATTCACAGAGCGGCAGGAATTGCGGGTAGGCCTCGATATCGGCCACCAGCGCGAACATCTCTTGCGGTGTATGCGCGACGCGGCGTGTCGCCTCGAATTTCGGCATTGAGGGTCAGCTGGCCTTTGCGAGCTGCGCCTCGCGCGCCGCGCGCAGCCGGGCGAAATCCTCGCCGGCATGGTGCGAGGAGCGCGTCAGCGGGCTCGATGCCATGAGCAGAAAACCCTTGGTCTTGCCGATCGTCTCGTAGGACTTGAACTCGTCCGGCGGGATGAAGCGGATCACCGGATGGTGCTTCTTCGAAGGCTGCAGGTACTGGCCGATGGTCATGAAGTCGACATTGGCCGAACGCAGATCGTCCATCAGTTGCAGCACCTCGTTCCGCTCCTCGCCGAGGCCGACCATGATGCCGGATTTGGTGAAGATCGACGGGTCGAGTTCCTTGACCCGCTGCAAAAGCCGGATCGAATGGAAATAGCGTGCGCCGGGCCGGACCGTCAGGTAGTTCGACGGCACGGTTTCGAGATTGTGGTTGAAGACGTCGGGCTTGGCCGCGACGACAATTTCCAGCGCGCCGTCCTTGCGCAGGAAGTCGGGCGTCAGGATTTCGATCGTCGTCGAGGGCGTTGCCGCGCGGATGGCGCGGATGACGTCGGCGAAATGCTGCGCGCCGCCATCTGCAAGGTCGTCACGGTCGACCGACGTGATGACGACGTGGCTCAGCCCCATTTGCTTCACGGCGTGCGCCACGCGCGCGGGCTCATCCGGATCGAGCGCGGTCGGGATGCCGGTCGCGACATTGCAGAAGGCGCAGGCGCGCGTGCAGATCTCGCCCATGATCATGAAGGTGGCGTGCTTCTTGTCCCAGCATTCGCCGATATTCGGGCAGCCGGCCTCCTCGCACACCGTCACCAGCTTGTGCGACTTCACGATCTCGCGCGTCTCGGCATAACCTTTGGAAACCGGCGCCTTGACGCGGATCCAGTCGGGCTTGCGCAGCACCTCCTGGTCGGGCCGGTGCGCCTTCTCGGGATGCCGCGGGCGCGGCCGGTTGGCGATCGTGTCTACGACTGTGACCATCTCGAACCCTTCGCGACCGCTATTTCGACGGCCGGCTGTCTTTCGTCATCTAGGACTTTTCGCGGCAAAGAAAAAGGCCGGGGCGGCGCATGCCGCCACGGCCATTTTCGCATAGCGGCTTTCGTTCAGCGGCGAACGAGCCGTCCGACAAAGATCAGCAGGCAGGCCCCGATGAAGCCGGTGATCAGATAGGCGACCCAGCCGACGCCGAAAGACTGGATATTGAGCGCTTGCAGGATCGCGTTCAGCACCACAGCGCCGACGATGCCCATGATGATGTTCATGAAGATACCGGTGTTGCTCTTCATGACCATCTCGGCGAACCAGCCCGCCAGACCGCCGACGATGATGGCTGTGATCCAGCCGACGCCATTCATATGCATGTGCCAATTCCTCCTCGATCAGGTCAAAATGCATCCGGATACGAGCTGCCTTGCCGTCAGATTTCTCCGGCTGCCGCGTGTGAGTCTCGCAAGGCGAATTTATCATGCGTTCAAAGCGCGACCATAGGCGTCGAGCACGCTCTCCTTCATCATCTCCGACAGGGTCGGATGCGGGAAGATCGTGTGCATCAGCTCTTCCTCGGTGGTCTCCAGGTTCATCGCCACGACAAAACCCTGTATGAGCTCGGTCACCTCGGCGCCGACCATATGCGCGCCGAGAAGCTGACCCGTCTTCTTGTCGAAGATGGTCTTGACGAAGCCCTGGTCCTCGCCGAGCGCGATCGCCTTGCCGTTGGCGCTGAACGGGAAGCGCCCGACGCGGATGTCCTTACCTTCGGCCTTGGCCTTGGCTTCGGTCAGGCCGACGGACGCGACCTGCGGGCTGCAATAGGTGCAGCCGGGGATCTTCAGCTTGTCGATGGGATGCACGCCCGGGAAATTGGCGATCTTCTCGATGCAGACGACGCCTTCATGCTCGGCCTTGTGCGCGAGCATCGGCGGTCCGGCAACGTCGCCGATGGCGTAGATGCCCGGCACATTGGTCTTGCCGTAGCCGTCGACGACGATGCAGCCACGGTCGGTCTTCACGCCGAGCGCCTCGAGGCCAAGATTTTCGATGTTGCCCTGCACGCCGACGGCCGAGATCATGCGATCGGCGGTGATCTTCTCGACCTTGCCGTCCTTCATCTCGACATGCGCGGTGATCGAATTTGCACCCTTTTCGACCTTGGTCACCTTGGCTTCGAGGATGATCTTCATCCCCTGCTTCTCGAACTGTTTCTGCGCGAATTTCGAGACCTCGGCGTCCTCGACCGGCATCACCGCGGGCAGCAGCTCGACCACCGTCACGTCGGCGCCCATGGTGCGGTAGAAGGAGGCGAACTCGATGCCGATGGCGCCGGAACCCATGACCAGCAGCGATTTCGGCATTTCCTTCGGCACCATCGCCTCGAAATAGGTCCAGATCAGCTTGCCGTCCGGCTCGATGCCGGGCAGCGCGCGAGGCCTGGCACCGGTCGCCAGGATGATGTGCTTGGCTGTGTAGGTGCCCTCGCCCTTGACGCCCTTCGGCACCGGCGGCTGCGGTTCCATCGCCTTCTTGGCCGTCTTTGAAACGACGACCTCACCGGGCTTGGAGAGCTTCGCCTCGCCCCAGATGACGTCGACCTTGTTCTTCTTCATCAGGAAGCCGACGCCGGTGTTCAGCCTGAGCGACACTTTTCGCGAACGATCGACCACCGCGGCCGTATCGGGGCTGACCTTGCCGCCTTCGAGCTTCAGGCCGTAGTCCTTGAGGTGATCCGAATAATGCATGATCTCGGCCGAGCGCAGCAGCGCCTTGGTCGGGATACAGCCCCAGTTGAGGCAGATGCCGCCCAGATGCTCGCGCTCGACGATCGCCGTCTTGAAGCCAAGCTGGGCGGAGCGCACCGCCGTGACATAGCCGCCGGGGCCTGAGCCGATGATGATGACGTCGTAGGATTCAGCCACGGGTTTTTCTCCCTGATCTTTCTGAAGGTTAGAGTGAGAGCATGACGCGCACGAGCGGCGCCAGAGCCTGACCGATGCGCCGCGTGTTCTCGGCATCGAGATGGACGCCGTCGAGCGGCGTGGTGACGGCCACCGTGCCGGCGTCGAAGAAGCCGCAGCCCACCTCGTCGGCTAGCGCCGAATATTGCGGCGCCAGACGCTTGGAGGCGTCGTCGCCGCCGGCGAACATTTCCTTGAACTCGGCATTGTCGGTGCGCGTCACCGCCGGCGGCGCGACGATGAGGATCTGGGGTGCCGGCCAGTCGAACGGATAGTCGTGGCCGCGCACGATGTCGATCAGGCGCTGGATGCCTTGCTTGGCGGCGACCGGATTGCCGTGGACCCATGGCTTCATGTCGTTGGCGCCAAGCATGATGATGATCAGGTCGAGCGGCGCATGGCTGGTCAGGATCGTCGGCAGCACACGGGCGCCATTGCGGTCGGCGCCGGCCAGATGGTCGTCGAAGGCCGTGGTGCGGCCGTTGAGGCCTTCGGCGATGACCTGGATATCGCCGCCGAGCTCAGCCCCCAGCACGCTCGGCCAGCGGTTTTCCAGCGCATGGCGGCCGAGGCTGGCGGCGTCGTAGCCCCAGGTCAGCGAGTCGCCGTAGCATAGAATTGTCTTCACGCTTCTGCCCCGCTTCTACCAAACCCGGCTGTCGAACGCTTGAGCCGCCAGCGCACGAACAGCCATTGCACGACGATGGTCACGACGCCGGGCAGGACCAGCCCGGCAACGATCGACAGGTCGCTTGCGGTCGCCCTGTTCTCGGCCGGGACCGAGAACGTCCAGCCGGCGAGCGCGACCAGGATGATCGCGAAGACAGCAAGCAGCCACCGGAGCATCCGGTCCACCGCCCGGATCGGCTCGGCGCGGAACTGGACCAGAAAGAAGCCGACCGTCACGACGATGAGGATCATCGCCGTCGCCGCGAAGACCAGAATGTATTCTTCCGTCGCACCGGTGAGCACGGCCAGTTGCTGAACCACCAGCCCGCCGGCGAAGCCGGAAAGGACGAAGGCGAAAAGGCTGGTGAAGAGTTTCCGCACCGCCTCTTTCCCTTCTTACACCAGCATACCCATCGGGTTTTCGATCATGCGCTTGAAGGCGCCGAGCAATTCGGCGCCGAGCGCGCCGTCGACCGCACGGTGATCGGTCGAGAGCGTCACCGACATGACGGTGGCTATCTTGATCTCGCCCTTCTTGACCACGGCCCGCTCCTCGCCGGCGCCGACCGCCAGGATCGTGGCATGCGGCGGGTTGATGACGGCGGCAAAGTCCTTGATGCCGAACATGCCGAGGTTCGACACCGCCGTGGTTCCGCCCTGATATTCTTCCGGCTTCAGCTTGCGGCTCCTGGCGCGGCTTGCCAGGTCCTTCATCTCGTTGGAGATCACCGACAGCGTCTTTTCATCGGCATGCCGAATGATCGGGGTGATCAGGCCGCCGGGGATCGACACCGCGACGCCGACATCGGCGTGCTTGTGTTTCACCATCGCACTGTCGGTCCATGAAGCGTTCGCATCCGGCACCGCCATCAGCGCCATCGCCATGGCCTTGATCACCATGTCGTTGACCGAAAGCTTGTAGGCGGGAACCTCGCCCTTGTCGGTCTTCCTCATCGGGGCCGCGGCATTGAGCTGCGTGCGCAACGCCAAGAGCGCATCGAGCTCGCAATCCAGCGTCAGATAGAAATGCGGGACGGTGGATTTCGCCTCGACCAGGCGGCGCGCGATGGTCTTGCGCATGTTGTCGTGCGGCACCAGCTCGTAGGAGCCTTCGGCGAACAGCTTCAACACCTGGTCGTCCGACATTGGCTTCGGCGCGGGGGCTGGAGTCGCGCCGGGAGCGCCGGCGGGCGCCTTCGCAGCGGGGGCAGCCTTCGCGCCACCGGAAGAAATCGCCGCCTCGACATCGGCCTTGACGACGCGGCCATGCGGGCCGGTGCCGGTCACGGCGGACACATCGACACCGGCATCCTTGGCGATGCGACGGGCGAGCGGCGAAGCAAAGACGCGTTCGCCGCCGGCGTGGCCATTCGCGACCGGAGCGGGCTCGGCCTTGGCGGCCGCGGGCGCCGCGGCGGCTGCAGCCGGCTTCGGCGCTTCCTTGGGCGCCTCGGCCTTCGGGGCGTCCGCTTTCGGTGCCTCAGCCTTGGGCGCAGCGTCGCCGCCAGCCTTGGCCGCAGCCCCGGCATCCTCGCCCTCGCCGGCCAGGATGGCGATCAGCGCGTTGACCTTGACGCCCTCGGTGCCGGCCGGAACCACCAGCTTGGCGACCGTACCTTCATCGACGGCCTCGACTTCCATCGTCGCCTTGTCGGTCTCGATCTCGGCGATCACGTCGCCCGGCGAGACCTTATCGCCTTCCTTGACCAGCCACTTGGAAAGATTGCCCTCTTCCATCGTGGGCGAGAGCGCCGGCATGGTGATGTTGATTGGCATCGCTCACTCCTGAATGAACTTGAACAGGCCGCGCATGACGGTCAGCGTGGCGACGATGAATACGGGTGGCAGGACCCCGAAATGGAAGCTGCTTTTGCTCATTTCGAGGCTCATCATGCCACCGGTTTGATCGACCTGTGCGGAGCCGGTCGCAACAACTGCCAGGACGAGCGAAGCAGCACCGCTCAGCATCAATAAAATCGCGTCGAACTTGCCGGTTACCGAGCGCACCAAGAAGGCCACGGCAACGGTAGGTACAATGACGGCGGCCAGAACCCAGAGAGACGGCATCCGCGTTGTCCTAGCGATAGGTGACAGCTTTGACTGCTTCGACTACCTCGCCGACATTGGGCAGGGCCAGCTTTTCGAGGTTCGCCGCATAGGGCATCGGCACGTCCTTGCCGGCGATGGTGATCACCGGCGCGTCGAGGAAGTCGAAGGCGCGCTGCGAGACCTGGTTGGCGATGTGGTCGCCGACCGAGCTCTGCGGGAAACCTTCTTCCACCACCACGAGGCGGTTGGTCTTCTTGACCGAGGCGATAATCGTGTCGAAGTCGAGCGGCCGGATCGTTCTCAAATCGATGATCTCGGCATCGATGCCCATGCCGCGCAATTCGGCCTCCGCCTTGACCGCATAGGTCATGCCGATGCCGAAGGAGACGAGGGTGACGTCCTTGCCCTGCTTGTGGATACGCGCCTTGCCGATCGGCAGGACGAAATCGTCGAGCTTCGGCACATCGAAGGAATGGCCGTAGAGGATCTCATTCTCGAGGAAGATGACCGGGTTCGGATCGCGGATCGCGGCCTTCAGCAGGCCCTTGGCGTCAGCCGCGGTGTAGGGCATGACCACTTTCAGGCCGGGGATATGGCTGTACCAGGCGGCGTAGCATTGCGAGTGCTGCGCGGCGACGCGGGCCGCGGCGCCGTTCGGACCACGGAAGACGATCGGCGCGCCCATCTGGCCGCCGGACATATAGAGCGTCTTGGCGGCCGAGTTGATGATCTGGTCAATCGCCTGCATGGCGAAGTTGAAGGTCATGAACTCGACGATCGGCTTCAGGCCGGCCATCGCCGCGCCGACGCCGACGCCGGCAAAGCCGTGCTCGGTGATCGGGGTATCGACGACGCGCCGCGGCCCGAATTCCTGCAGCAGGCCCTGCGTGATCTTGTAGGCGCCCTGGTACTCGGCGACTTCCTCGCCCATGACGAAGACGTCGCCGTCGCGGCGCATTTCCTCGGCCATGGCGTCGCGGAGCGCCTCGCGCACCGTGGTCGAAACCATCTCGGTGCCGGCGGGAATGTCCGGGTCGGCCGCGACTTCCGTCTTCGGCGCGGCGGCGACGGGGGCCGGAGCCTCGCTCTTGGCCGCTGCGGGGGCCGGGGCCGGTGCTGCCCCTTGAGACTTGGGCTCTTCCTCGCCGATGCCTTCGCCGGCCTTGTCGACGTCTTCGCCGTCGACCGCGAGGACAGCGATCACCGCATTGACCTTGACACCCTCGGTGCCGGCCGGAACGACGATCTTGGCGAGCGTGCCTTCGTCGACGGCTTCGACTTCCATCGTCGCCTTGTCGGTCTCGATCTCGGCGATCACGTCACCGGCGACGACCTTGTCGCCTTCGTTCTTCAGCCATTTGGAAAGATTGCCCTCTTCCATCGTCGGCGAGAGCGCGGGCATGAGAATTTCGATCGGCATGTCCTTGCCCTCCCCTTAGAGTACGATGTCGGTCCAGAGCTCGGACGGATCCGGCTCGGCGTCGTTCTGGGCGAATTCGGCGGCGTCGGCGACGATGTCGCGGACTTCCTTGTCGATGGTCTTGAGCTCGTCCTCGCTTGCCCACTTCTTGTCGAGCAGCCGCACCCGAACCTGCTCGATCGGGTCGTGCTCGGAGCGCATCTTCTGCACCTCCTCCTTGGAACGGTACTTCGCCGGGTCGGACATCGAATGGCCGCGATAGCGGTAGGTCTGCATTTCGAGGATGAGCGGGCCGTTGCCGGCGCGGCACCATTCGGTGGCGAGATCGGCCGCCGACTTCACGGCGCGAACGTCCATGCCATCGACCTGGATGCCCGGGATTTTGAAGGAAGCGCCGCGATGCGAGAAGTCGGTCTCTGCCGACGAGCGCGACACCGACGTGCCCATGGCGTAGCGGTTGTTCTCGATGACGTAGATCACCGGCAGCTTCCACAGCGAGGCCATGTTGAAGCTTTCATAGACCTGGCCCTGGTTGGCCGCGCCATCGCCGAAATAGGTCAGCGAGACGTTCTTGTTGTCGCGGTAGCGGTTGGCGAAGGCAAGGCCGGTGCCGAGCGACACCTGGGCGCCGACGATGCCGTGGCCGCCGTAGAAATGCTTCTCCTTGGAGAACATGTGCATGGAGCCGCCCTTGCCCTTCGACAGGCCGCCGCGGCGTCCGGTGAGCTCGGCCATGACGCCGCGCGGCGACAGGTCCATCGCCAGCATATGGCCGTGGTCGCGATAGGCGGTGATCATCTGGTCGCCTTCGACCAGCGCCATCTTCATGCCGGTGACGACGGCCTCCTGGCCGATATAGAGATGGCAGAAGCCGCCGATGAAACCCATGCCGTAAAGCTGGCCGGCCTTTTCCTCGAAGCGGCGGATCAAGAGCATATGCCGGTAGGCGGAGAGCTCCTCTTCCTTGGTGAAATCAGCGGGCTTGGGCGCTGACAGATTGGGCTGTTTGTCGGATCTGGATTTGGCGGGCGCTTTTTTGGCGGCGGTGGCCATGCATCACTCCCTGTTGGCGTCTCTTTGCGGACATTCAGGGAGATCGATCGCCTCCCCACCGATTTGCCTGAGGCTAACACGCGAGGATGCATTGCGCTATGCTGAAAAATGCATGGCTGGCATGCATCTAAGCGATTAGAATCATTGCAGATAAAGGCGATTAACCGAAATTCGGTTATTTCGTCGGGGCGGGCAACATGATTGTGATTTCGTCGGGCTGGGACAGATTGAGCGCCTTTCGGGCCTGCTCGTCAAGCATATCCTTCTCCAGCGTGCCTTCATGCATCAGCTGGACACGGCGCTCGAAGTCGATCCGGCGCGCTTTCACCGCATCAAGCTGAGCCTGCAGTTCGGCCGCCCGGGCCTCGAGCCGGTACTTGGAGTAGATGCCGAACTCGCCGTGATAGGCATGGAAGCCGAAATAGGTCAGGAAGAGCACGCAAAGCGAAGGGATGATCAGCCTGCCGGTGTTTCTCTGCTTGTGCTGACGTGTCCACATGACCCGAACCCTCGCGGCCGCGAACGCAAGCGGCCATGAGTCGTATTTCGCCCGATTGTGCTTAATGGACGGTTACGGGCGACCTTTCGCAAGGTCGCCAGAAACGAAAAGGGCGGGATGCCCCGCCTTTTTCAGACCGTTCCCAACAGACTGGATCAGCCCTTGACCACCGACTTGCCGGCGTAACGCGCCTGCTTGCCCAGCTCTTCCTCGATGCGGATGAGCTGGTTGTATTTGGCCATGCGGTCCGAACGCGACAGCGAGCCGGTCTTGATCTGCCCGCAATTGGTGGCGACCGCGAGGTCGGCAATGGTCGAATCCTCGGTCTCGCCCGAGCGGTGCGACATGACGGCGGTATAGCCGGCCTTGTGCGCGGTTTCGACCGCGTCGAGCGTTTCGGTCAGCGAGCCGATCTGGTTGACCTTGACCAGGATCGAATTGGCGACGCCCATGCGGATGCCATCGCGCAGCCGAGCCGTGTTGGTGACGAAGAGGTCATCGCCGACAAGCTGGGTTTTCTTGCCGATCAGGTCAGTCAGATACTTCCAGCCTTCCCAGTCGTCCTCGGCAAGGCCATCCTCGATGGTGATGATCGGATAGTCGGAAGCAAGCTTGGCAAGGTACTTGGCCTGCGCCTTCGGATCGCGGGTCTTCTTCTCGCCCTCATAGACGTAGTTGCCGTCCTTGAAGAACTCGGTCGCCGCGCAGTCAAGGCCAAGCGCGACATCCTCACCGGGCTTGAAGCCGGCCTTCTCGATCGATTCCATGATGAAATCGAGAGCCGACGGCGCGCTCTTCAGATTGGGGGCGAAGCCACCCTCATCGCCGACATTGGTGTTGTGGCCGGCATCCTTCAGCTTCTTGCGCAGCGTGTGGAAAATCTCCGAGCCCCAGCGCACGCCGTCACGCAGCGTCGGCGCGCCGACCGGCAGGATCATGAATTCCTGGAAGTCGATCGGGTTGTCGGCATGGGCGCCGCCATTGATGATGTTCATCATCGGCACCGGCAGGATATGCGCCTTGGCGCCGCCGACGTAGCGGTAGAGCGGCAGGCCGGCGGCTTCGGCCGCGGCCTTGGCGACGGCAAGCGACACGCCGAGGATGGCATTGGCGCCGAGGCGGCTCTTGTTCGGCGTGCCGTCGAGCTCGATCATAGTCTGGTCGATATGGATCTGGTTCTCGGCTTCCATGCCGCCGATCGCCTCGAACAGTTCGCCGTTCACGGCCTCGACAGCGCGCTGGACACCCTTGCCGAGATAACGCGGCCCGCCGTCACGCAGTTCGACAGCCTCATGCGCGCCGGTCGATGCCCCCGACGGCACCGCGGCGCGGCCCATCGAGCCGTCCTCCAGCACCACGTCGACCTCGACGGTCGGATTGCCACGGCTGTCCAGGATTTCACGCCCGACAATGTCGATGATGGCGGTCATTGCGATGTCCCCGATTGATCGATTGAAGCGTCGCGACCCTCTTAGCCAAAGCGGCGCAAAAGGCAATCGGCGGCGCCGCAATTATTGCCGCGGGCCGGATTCACGAAGCGCAAATTTCTGTCATCATAAGTCATGCGCATCGCGTGGCCTTCTCATCTATGGTCGCGTTCGCGCGGGGCGAAACAGGAGGAGTTTCGCCATGTCCCAGCTAAGCGGTATTGTGAGTTTGTTTCTGATCGCGGCGGCGTTCCTGACGTCATGTGACGACCGGAAACCCCAGCAGAGCTCAGTGGAATTATCGACGCTCAGAGCGGCGCGGTAGTTGAAAACGCCAAAGGCCCCCGGGTTTTGCCCGGGGGCCTTTGGCTTTTCAGCGCACCTATCAAGCGGTCAATGCCAATAGGGCTTCACGTGATAATACTGGAATGAGGCATCGCGGGCCGCCTCGCCGTCGGCGCCGGTCAGTTCATCGATCGAGTATGCGGGCGCGGCCTGCAATTGTTCCTTGGTGAACGGGACGACGTAGCCGCCTTTGTCTTCGTCATAGTCGAGGGTCGCCCACGGGACGGCGTGGTACTTCTCGCCCATGCCGAGGAAGCCGCCGAAGCCGATCACGGCGAACATGATGCCGTTCGACATCTTGTCGAGCATCACGTCCTCGATGCTGCCGATGCTCTTGCCTTCGGTGTTGTAGACAGACGTGCCGATGACGCGCGAGGCGGCAATGGCTTCGGTGTGCCCGGACGGGGTGGTCATGATGGTGCTCCTCTCGATTGAATGCCTGCATTGACAATGAGAGGAGCGCGCTAAGGTTCCCGACGACCTTGCTCAGCTGTCGGTGAGGATGAAGGTGACCTTCATGTTGACGCGGTAGGCAGCGATCTTGCCGTCCTCGACGACGATCTTCTGGTCCTGGATCCAGGCGCCTTCGACGTTCTTCAGGGTCTTTGCAGCGCGCGCGATGCCCTTCTCAATGGCATCCTGAAAGCTCTTCTTGGACGACGACGTGATTTCGGTGACGCGAGCAACGGACATGGCTTCCTCCTGCCAGGACGCTCAGTTACGAAAACGAGCGTAGCGCCGGCTGAATGCAACCACAAGCCGGTGCAGGATCAGGTCGGCCGCCGGGATCAGTGCCCTTTGGCGATGCGGTCGAAGGCCATCAGTTTTTCGAGCAGCGCCGGCATGTCCTTGAGGGGAACCATGTTGGGGCCGTCCGAAGACGTCGAATTGTCGGGGTCCTGATGGGTTTCGATGAAGACGCCGGCGACGCCGACGGCAACGGCCGCGCGCGCCAGCGTCGCGACAAAGCGCCGTTCACCGCCGGATGAACCGCCCTGCCCGCCCGGCTGCTGCACGGAATGGGTCGCGTCGAAGATCACCGGGGCGCCGATCTCGGCCATGATCGGCAACGCGCGCATGTCCGAGACCAGCGTGTTGTAGCCGAAGGAGACGCCGCGCTCGGTGGTGAGCACGTTCGCATTGCCGGAGCCAGTGATCTTGGCGACGACATTCTTCATGTCCCACGGCGCAAGGAACTGGCCCTTCTTCACATTGATGACCTTGCCGGTTTTGGCAGCGGCGACCAGCATGTCGGTCTGGCGCGACAGGAAGGCTGGGATCTGCAGGACATCGACATGCGGCGCGACGATGGCGCATTGTTCCTCGGTGTGGACGTCGGTCAGCACCGGGAGCCCAAACTCCTTGCGCAGATCGTCGAAAATCGGCATCGCCGCGTCGAGGCCGGCACCTCGCGTCGCCGAAAGCGAGGTGCGGTTGGCCTTGTCGTAGCTGGTCTTGTAGACGAGGCCGATACCCAGACGTTGCGTCAGTTCCTTCAGCGCACCGGCCATGTCGAAAGCGTGCTGGCGCGATTCAAGCTGGCACGGGCCGGCGATCAGCGACAGCGGCGCGTTGTTTGCGAAGACGACCTTGCCGATCGTTACCGATGAATTGGGCGCCAGGGGCTTGCTCATGGGGTCTCCCGGAAGATGAAGGCGGCGCCCTGCCCGGGCGCCGGCGGAACGACGATATCATTGCCGCTCATGTTGTGTCGGACAGCGTTTTCCGCAAGCAGCCGCCTGGCGGCGGCCGTGTCGCGAAGCGAGAAAACGATGGCCGTGAAGCGCAGGTTCGGCGACGGCGCGACCGTCAGGCCGAAGCGCGAGCCATAATCTTCAGACGAGAAAACGCTGAGGACTGCATTCGGCAGCCGCACGGCGTCGCCGTCGCTCGCACCAGCTTCGGCGGCGGTCGCGATCAATCCGATCTGGGCTGCGGGCCTGTCACTGACGGCGATGATTTCGAGAATACCCGTCACGCCATTGGCGTGCGCCTGCAGCGCCGTGCGATCGATCTTGGGTGCGTTGATGCGCTGGCAGGCGAAGAGGAAGGCCTCGTCGGCCTCCTTGTCGGATACGAATGCCAGCTTGAAGGAAGCCATGTCGCTTTTGCCGTTTGCGTCGGTAAAGGCGCGCGAGAAGCTCAGCATTTCGCCGGCCGAAAGACCGGCCTCGACATAGCGCCTATGATCGGCATCGGCATTGGCCGTTCCGAAGACGACGGCGGAAAAACCTTCATCGCCAATGGTTTGACGGTAGAGGCGGTCGCGCGCGACGAAGACATTGCCCTCGCTTATGGCGAGGTCCGCCGTCTGCTCATTTCCGACCGCCAGCGGCTCCAGATAGGTGCCATCGGTGAAAAAGACGCAGGCATTCTCCGTGCCGAAGGGGTGGATGCCTGTGGGCGCGACGACAAAGCCGAGCGACGTCAAGCGCGAGCGAACGGCATCAAGGTTCTGCGCCGGCAGAACGAGATGGTCGAGCGGATGAGCTGATTTTTTGGTCATGCCGGCGCGGTTTGCCCCATTCCGGCCTGGGGTTCAAGAGCAGCGGAGCGCGCTTGCCCGGTTCAGGCCGCGGCCACGACATCGGCCGAATAGCGCAGTTCGCGCAGCGGCTTCACCTTGCTGGTCGTATCGGCATAGATCGGATGCGCCTTGTAGGCGGCAAGCGCGGCTTCGTCCTCGAACTCGGCATAGACGACCACGTCGATCGCGTTGGAGAACAGGTCGACCTTGGTGTTGAGCGTCACTTCGAAATGCTTCGAATGCGGAATCTTGCCAAGCGCCAGCAGGCCCGAGCGCACAGCCTCGACATCTTCCTTGCGCCGCACGCTGAAGAAAACGATGTGCCGGATCAAGCCAACCTCCGTGATCGTCGATTCAGCGGTGTTTTTGTGGGAGCGACGCCTGAGCGTCAACCGGCAACGATGTCGCGCCCGCGATGCGCAACCGGCAAGGCTTTATCCAGTGACATGGCGCACGATGCGCGACATTTCCCGCACGGTCACGTCGAGATAGTGACCATGATTGTAGAGGCCATCCCAGATCAGGAAGAAGGCAATGGCTGCGATGACGATTACATAACGCATGGCTAAAACTAGCTTATGTGGCCGGCTGGAACCAGTGGGAGCGGCAGCGGTCCTTCGAGTTGACGGTTTTTTGAGCCGGTCGCTTCTTCGGGCCGGTCACCAAGCCCTCGGCAGCAGCCATAACCGGGCCGCTCAAACAGGCAAGGGCGGCACGGCTCAAAGCGTGATGCGATATTTGGCAAAGCCTGCCTCGCCGCCGCCTGCCGGCTCGATCTTCAAGGACTTGACCTCGGCGATGAAATCTTTGGCCCTCGGTCCCGTCTCGAAGACGACGCTGGCACCGGGCAGCGGCACGAACGACCAGTTGCCGTCGGCGGAAGGATTGATCGTGCCCTCGCTGACGACATAGCGCACGATCACGTCGCGGTTGGTGTCGGGCGCCTCGTAGATGATCTTCGAAGCATTGATTCCGGGGAAATTGCCACCGCCGCCGGCACGGTAGTTGTTGGTGGCGACGACGAATTTCGCTGCCGGATCAATCGGTTTTCCGTCGAATTTCAAATCGACGATACGGTTGGAGCCGGCATTCGCGACGCCGCCCTTGGCGTCGTATTTCGGCGGCTGCGACAGGTCGATCCTGTAGGTGACGCCATCGATGACGTCGAAATTGTAGGAGGGGAAATCGGTGTTGATGAGCGGCTGGTCCGCCTTGCCCGGCTCGATATGGTTGAAGATGCCGGCCGACATCTCCAGCCATTCCCTCACCTCGGCGCCGGTGATTTCGACGGCACGGACCGTGTTCGGGTAGAGATAGAGATCGGCGACGTTCTTGATGGCGATATCGCCCGCGGGGACGTCGGTATAGTAGTCGGCGCCGTTGCGGCCGCCGGCCTTGAAGGGGGCTGCCGCCGACAGCAGCGGCATGCCCTTCCACTGCGTGCTCTTCAATATGTCCTTGAGATACCAGCTCTGCGCCTGGTTGACGATCTGCACGGACGGATCGTCGGCCACCAGCGCGAAATAGGAATAGAGCGGCGCCGATGTCTTGCCGACCGGGCGGCGGACATAGGCAAGCGTCGCCTGATGGTCCTGCTCGAGCGCGGCGATGATGCGCTTGTCGTCGCCGACCTTCGCCTTGTTCTTGTTGTCGACGCGCTCATAGATCGGCCGCGCCTCGGAGGTGGCCGAGACGACCCGCCATTTCGAGCCGTCGCGTTCCAGAAGCAGGTCGATCAGGCCCATATGCGAACCCCAGAAGCCACCCATGACCGCCGGCTTGCCTTGCAGCGTGCCCTTTTCGGTGTCCACGCCTGCGAGCGACTGGAAATCCTTCTTGCCTGGAAAGACCAGATGCTGGTGACCGGTGAAGACGGCGTCGATGCCGTCGACGCCGGCGACGAAGAAGGAGGCGTTCTCCATCCTGTCGCCCTGCTTGACGTCGATGCCGGAATGCGAGAGCGCGATGACGATGTCGGCGCCTTCTTCCCTGATCTGCGGCGCCCAGGCCTTGGCAGCCTCGACGATGTCGCGCGTCTGGACGTTGCCTTCGAGGTTCTTCAGATCCCAGACCATGATCTGCGGCGGCACGAAGCCGATGACGCCGATCCTGATCGGTTGCTCGGCACTGGCCCCATCTTTGATCTTCCTGTCGAGGATCACATAGGGCTTGAGATAGAGCTTGTCGTCGCGCGGGTTGCTGGCCAGCGTGGTGCCACGGATCAGGTTCGCGCAGACGAAGGGGAAATTGGCGCCGGCCAGCACCTTGTCGAGGAAGGACAGACCGTAGTTGAACTCGTGATTGCCGAGCGTCGAGCATTCATAACCGAGCAGGTTCATGCCCTTCATGACTGGATGCAGGTCGCCATCCTTCATACCCCTTTCGTAAGCGACATAGTCGCCCATCGGGCTGCCCTGCAGGAGGTCGCCATTGTCGATCAGCATCGAATTCGTGGCCTCCTTGCGCACCGCGTCGATCAGCGAGGCCGTTCGGGACAGGCCCATCGTGTCGTTCGCTTTGTCGGCGTAGTAATCGTAGGGCAAAAGATTCACATGGATGTCAGTGGTCTCCATGATCCTGAGATGCGCCTGGTTGGTCGCGGCGTGGGCGGAGAATGGGTGCAGCATGATCAGCGCGCCGCCCGCAGCAACGCCGGCCAGGAATTCGCGGCGGGAGAATTCACTACGAGGGGCCGGCAGTCGTGACATCGCGCTCTCCTGTTCGACAATGCTGCAACCCCTGCCCCAGCCGGAGCATGGCGTTGAAGGCGTCTTGAGTCCATGTTCGCCGGAGGACATTCAATCACGACAAGGTGACGCGCCGCGATCACCAAAGGGTGACGCGTTGATGTGCGGCGAGGTCAGCTCTTGTCGTCGTCACCCTGCGTGATCAGCCGGGCGCTGCGCTGGCCCGTGAGATAAATCCATAGCCAGCTAAGCGAGACCGCCAGGCGGTTGCGGAAATCGATCAGGAAATAGATGTGCGCGATACCCCACAGCCACCAGGCGAGCCAGCCGGTGAGCTTGATCCAGCCGAAATCGATCGCGGCGGCGCGTTTGCCGATCGTCGCCAGATCGCCGGCATGATGGTAGTGGAAAGGCCGCGTGGCGGTGTCGCCGGCAAGCCGCGCCTTGATCGTCGCGGCGACATGCTTGCCCTCCTGCTTGGCCGAAGGCGCCACACCCGGCACCGGCTTTCCATCCGGTCGCAGCACATGCGCGGTGTCGCCGATCACGAAGATCTCCGGGCTGCCCGGCACGGTCAAATCGGGTTCGACCAGCACCCTGCCCGCCCGGTCGGCCGGCGCCCCGAGCCATTCGGCGGCCGGCGAAGCGGCAACGCCGGCCGCCCAGATGATGGTCCTTGCCGCTAGCTGCTTGTCGCCGAAGACGACGCCCTCGGCGTCGAGCCTGGTGACGGGGCGGCCGAGCTCGACGGTGACGCCGAGCCGTTCCAGCGCCTTGCGGGCGTAGTCGGAAAGTTGCGGCGCGAAATTTGCCAGGATGCGGTCGCCGGCCTCGATCAGCACGACGCGCGCCTGGCGCGTGTCGATGTTGCGGAACTCGCCGCGCAGCGTGTCATGCGCCAGCTCGACAATGGTGCCGGCGAGCTCGACGCCCGTAGGGCCGCCGCCGACGATGACCAGCGTCAGCAACGCCTGGCGCCTGGCGGGATCGGTTTCGCGCTCGGCCTGCTCGAAAGCGAGCAGGATCCGGCGCCGGATCGTGGTGGCATCCTCGAGCGTCTTCAGGCCCGGCGCGAAGGGTTCCCATTCGTCATGGCCGAAATAGGCGTGGCGCGCGCCGGTCGCGAGCACCAGCGTGTCGTAGGGAACCGAGCCGCCGTCTTCGAGCAGCACGCGTTTACCGGCGCGGTCGACGCCGGTGACAGTGCCGAGAAGCGTCGTCACGTCCTTGCGCCTGCGTAAGAGATGACGGATCGGCCAGGCCACCTCCGAAGTCGCCAGCGACGTCGTCGCCACCTGGTAAAGCAGCGGTTGAAAAAGATGGTGATTGCGCTTGTCGATCATGGTGATGCGCACGGGCGCACCCGCCAGCGCGCGGGTGAGTTCGAGCCCGCCGAACCCGGCGCCGACGACGACGACATGATGCCTGGCTTCGCTCATTCCGATCTGCCTCGCGGCGTAAAACTACCACATAGAGATGTAGGTATTTTGTGCGCTGCAACAACATCTTGCCGGCTGGGAAACATGCCCCAGAGTCGTCGCGCGGCGTCGTGATTGCACATGTAACGCGCACTCCCGCGGGTATAGCGTTAGGCACCACGACAGGAGCCTATCATGGCTGACGACCGCGACGATGAAGGACCGGCGCAATACGCCTCGCCGCCCTGCTTCCTGCACGAACTCGACCCGGAATACCGCGAGCCGCTCTCCGACTGGACGGATGTCAGGCGATGGCGCAAGGCCGAGCGCGAGCGGCTGATCAATGCCCGCCTTGCCGTTTCGGCCGACGTTCGCTCCGCAATGTCGGCGCGCATCGCGGACGGCCTTGACGCGCTGATCGGCGACATAGAAGGCCGGATGGTCAGCCTCTACTGGCCGTTTCGCGGCGAGCCGGATCTGCGTGGCTGGCTGGCCTCGATCAACGAGCGCGGCGGTCGGACCGCGCTGCCTGTCGTCATCGAGAAGGGTCGGCCGCTGGTGTTTCGCGCCTACAAGCCGGGCGACCGGCTGGAAAAAGGCGTCTGGAACATTCCGATTCCGGCCGAGGGCGATCCCGTCCTGCCCGACATCGTGATTTCGCCGATCGTCGGCATCGACCCAGGCAAGTATCGGCTAGGCTATGGCGGCGGGTTCTACGACCGCACGCTGGCGGCCATGCCCTTCAGGCCGCTGGTGATCGGCGTCGGCTACGAATTGCAGCGCATCCCCACCATCTACCCGCAGCCGCACGACATTCCGATGACGACTGTGGTGACGGAGGCCGCGACTGCCTAGACGGTCCAGGTCCAGTCGATCGGATAGTTGAAAATCGGGGTGAAGGTCACGCCGACCGCCTCCATGTCCCTGCGACCGTCGACGACCATCTCCTTCAGCGTGTCGAGCTGCGCCGCATGCTCCTCGGTGTCCCAGACACTGACCTGCACGATCGAGCCCTTAGGCGAGACGCCGGCATAAAAGTGAAGGAGTCCGGGCAGCCGTCTGATAGCCGGGATTATGTACTGCGAGGTCTTCTTGCTCGCGGCATCGACTTCCGCGAAGCGGCTCGGGTCGTAGCTGGCGCGCGAGACGCGGACGACGGCGGTTGCCGGCAACGGTTCGGGCAAGGTGATTCTTTCTGTCATATCGCCGCTGCCTCCTGCTGGTTATGAGTCCCTAAGCCATTTCCGGCCGCAGTCCGACCGCCGTGCGATCGACGATCTCACGCAGCGCAAAGGACGAGTTGATCTTCGTCACATGCGGCATGGCCGACAGCCACTCCTTGTGGATGCGCTCATAGTCGACGAGATCTTTCGCCGCGATGCGCAGGATGTAGTCGTATTCGCCCGACATCAGATGGCAGGAGAGCACGTTCGGGCAGCGCTTGATAGCCGCCTCGAAATCCGACAACGTCTTTTCGAATTGCCCCGACAGCGATATGTGCACGATCGCCGTCATCTGGTGGCCGAGCGCGCTGTTGGAAAGCCGCGCGTGATAGCCGCGGATGGTTCCGGACTTCTCGAGATTGTCGAGCCTGCGCGAGCAGGCCGATTGCGAAAGGCCGACCTTCTCGGCAAGCGCCGCATTGGGTATCCGGCCATCCTTCTGCAAAGTCTCCAGAATGGCGATATCAATCCTGTCGAGCGGCATTTTTCGTTGTTCCTGCGAATTTCCGGCTATTTTGCGCAACGATTATCGAAGAGCGGTCCTTGCCGCAAGTGCATTCGCAAACACATACGGAACGATTCGTGATTGACTGCCATTATTGCGTGTCGCCTCCAAAATCGCGCGGCGTTCCGGAGCTGATGGCATGCACCAATGACAGGGAGAGCGCCCCTTGAAAGGGCGCGGACAGGAGAAGAAAGATGCGTGTCGGCTGCCCCAGGGAAATCAAGAACCATGAATATCGCGTCGGCCTGACGCCCGGCTCGGTCCGCGAATATGTCGCGCATGGCCACGAAGTGCTGGTCGAGACTGGCGCCGGCGCCGGCATCGGCGCCGACGACAATGCCTATCGCGCCGCCGGGGCGACTATCGCCAAGACGGCGGCCGACGTATTCGCCAAGTCGGACATGATCGTCAAGGTCAAGGAGCCGCAGCCCAATGAATGGGTGCAACTGCGCGACGGCCAGATCCTCTACACCTACCTGCACCTTGCTCCGGATCCGGAGCAGACCAAGGGTCTTCTCGCTTCGGGCGTCACTGCCGTTGCCTATGAGACCGTGACCGACGATCGCGGCGGCCTGCCGCTGCTGGCGCCGATGTCGGAAGTCGCCGGCCGCCTGTCGATCCAGGCCGGCGCGACGGCGCTGCAGAAGGCCAATGGCGGTCGCGGCGTGTTGCTTGGCGGCGTGCCCGGCGTGCTGCCCGGCAAGGTCACCGTGCTCGGCGGCGGCGTCGTCGGCCTGCATGCGGCCAAGATGGCGGCCGGCCTCGGCGCCGATGTCACCATCATCGACCGCTCGATCCCACGCCTGCGCCAGCTCGACGACATTTTTGGCGGCCGCGTCCACACCCGTTACTCGACCGTCGAGGCGCTGGAAGAAGAATGCTTCTCGGCCGATGTCGTCATCGGCGCGGTGCTGATCCCGGGCGCGGCGGCGCCCAAGCTCGTCACCCGTGAGATGCTTTCGGGCATGAAGAAGGGCTCGGTGCTGGTCGATGTCGCGATCGACCAGGGCGGCTGCTTCGAGACCTCGCATGCCACGACCCATGCCGATCCGACCTACGAGGTCGACGGCGTGATTCACTATTGCGTCGCCAACATGCCCGGCGCCGTGCCGGTCACTTCGGCGCACGCGCTCAACAACGCGACACTGCACTACGGCCTGCAGCTCGCCGACAAGGGCCTCAAGGCGCTGGTCGACGACCATCACCTGCGCAACGGCCTCAACGTCCATAAGGGCAAGATCACCAACCGCGCCGTCGCCGAGGCGCTCGGCTATGAGATGGTCGAGCCGAAGGCGGTGCTTGCCGCCTGACGGGCTCGCATAGCTTCATCCAGTCGCCCGCCGGTCATTCCGGCGGGCTTTTCTTTGCGCGCGAGCGTATTCGTCGAGAAATCCGGGCAACAAAAAAGCGGAGCAAAAGCCCCGCTTCCTCGATGTTGCGATCCGCCGCCGGTCCATCCGCGGTCGACTGATCATCAACCATTGCTTCTTAGCGCATTAGTACGACGAGAATACGACAGTCTTGACCGGCCTCGAACCTGTCTTTCGGCCGTTATGCTTCCCCATGTGAAATGCTTCACATTCGTCCGGCGGGAAAGATGCCTAGACACGCAGTGCTACTGGCGGTTTGTGCTGCTTGCCGGGTTCGGACAATCCCGGCCCGGACAGTACTTGCCGACAGCTTCTGTCAGACCCTCCAACGGCCCGCCCGACCATCGGCGGGCTTCTTTTTTGGGGTCATGCCGTATTTGGGATCAGGCCCGCTCGATGCGGCATTGATAGCAATTGTTCCGGGCCGAGCGGACATGGATGTACGCGATGTCGTCGCGCTCAAGCAGGGTTGTCGCGCGAGCGGGGATGTCGTCCGTCGGCGTGACCGCGCCGCTGCCATAGACGATGCGATCGTCTTCGCCATAGCCCCTCACGATATAGTCGCTGCTTGCGAGCATTTCCGGCAGCGCATCCCCGTCGGCGGCGCGTTCGCATTCCTCGGCGTGCAGGAAGATCGGGCCGGTTTCGGCATAGGGTTGCAATTGCGGGAACGGCCTGTAGGCCACGATCAGGTAGCCGTCGCCGGCTCCGACGTTCTTCATGCAGTGCCTGCAGGGCACGCCGTCGCCGTCGGAGATCCGGAGTTCCGGGGTGAGGCCATAGGCATCGGGCCCTCCCCGCTGCAAGGCGCGCACGGCTTCGGTCGGCAAGGCTTTGAACTGGATGCTCATGGCAAATCTCCGCTGTCGATGTCCGGAAACTATGCCTTGGCGGCAGTGCCTCCCACCCGATTCCTGACGAGAGCGTTTCACCATCTCACGGAAACGGCGAACCACTCTAACTCTTTGTTTTGACGCAATTCCGGACGGAAACCGCTCACACTTTTCCTGGAATTGCTCTAGTGGCGCCCATATGAAGAGCCCGGCTGCATTGCACAACCGGGCCCTCGACTATCGGCATTGTCGGGCTGAGCGTTACCGCACGAAATCGTCGAAGCGGCGCAGCGTCACGCGGCGGTTGCGCCAGTTCTCCTGCTGGGTCGGCACGAGCAGGAACTCCTCGCCATAGCCGACGGTTTCCAGCGCGAACGAGGGCACGCCGAACTCGCCTACCAGGGTGCGCTTCAGGGAGGCGGCCCGGCGCTCGGACAGGACCTGGTTCGATTCGAAAGAACCCACGGCGTCGGTGTGGCCCTCGATCAGGATGCGGGCGCCACGGTCTCGTCGCAGGATGCGATGGAGCGCGTCGGCGATGATCTCGACCTTGCCATATTGCGAGGGGGCAATGGCGGCCGAGCCGAACTCGAAATTGATTGACTGGATGTCGATCGAACGCGCCATGCGCCGCAGATCCGGCCGGCGCTTGAACTCGCGAATGGTGACACGTTCATTGGGGCGCAGCTTCTTCCTGGGCGCGGCGTCGAGCTGCCGCTCGATGGTCGCGGCCGAAGGCGTGGTCGCCTGCGCCGATGCCAGGCTCGGCATGGCAACTGCCGCAATCATGGCCATGGCAAATGTACGTCGGGTCAACATGTCTTTCTCCTACAAGCTCGGCCTCGTAATGCGGCCGGACAATGGCGAAGACAGTCTGAAGCGGCGATGAACGGAATGTTCAGGCCCCACGGCAATTCCGGGAAAAGTGTGAGCGGTTCTCTGTCCGGAATTGCTTCAAAAAGCGGCTCGCCGTTCCGTGAAACGGTGAAACGCTCTAGCCTCGCATGACGCTGGCCGAACGCTCGGCGAAGGTCAGCGGGTGCACGACTTCCTTCTTCTGCGCTACAGGCGTGAAGCCGAGTTTCTGGTACAGCGGCAGAGCCGCCGGGTGGTCGAGCGTGCAGGTCTGCACGGAAACGAACTTTGGCCCATATGCCCAGGCCGCCGAGATCGCCGCGCCGAGGAACCAGCGACCGAGGCCCTGGCCGTGCGCATGTTCCATCATGCCGAAATAGGCGAGCTCCACTTCGTCCGGCAGATGCGGCTTGAGGTCGAAGAAGCCGGCAGGAGCGCCGTCGAGATAGAGCACCCTGACGTCGCGGTCCTCGCGGTGCAGGCCGGCGGCAAGCTCCTCGTCGCTCATCCTCAGCACATTGACCCAGTGCCATTTGCGCCCGACGCGATCTATCAAATAGCGGTAGAAATGGAGCGGGATGTCCTTGGTCTTCAGCAGCGCGATCTGGCGGTTGTAGGGGATCGGCGGCGAAACCGCCGGCGCCGCGTGCATCTCCAGGAACGTGACCGTGACGTCGATATCTTTCGGCACGCCGTTTTCCATCATTCTTTCCCCGTCACCACCGGCGTGTCGCTGAGACCGCCCCATTCCGTCCAGGATCCGTCGTAAAGCCGGTTGTCGGTGTGGCCAAGCGTCTCCAGCGCCAGCGTGATCGCCGCCGCCGTGATACCCGAGCCGCACGACGTGACGACCGGCTTCGACAAATCGATGCCGGCATCCTCGATCACCTTGCGCAAGCGGTCCTTGGGCAGCAGCTCGCCATTCTCGGCAAGCGCCGTGATCGGGACATTGCTCGCGCCCGGCATATGGCCCGAACGGACGCCTGGGCGCGGCTCCGGATCGGTTCCGGCGAAACGGCCGGCCGAGCGCGCGTCAGCGATCTGGCTCTCTTGGCTGGCGACGATCCTGCGCATCTCGTCGAGGCCGACGACACGGTCCGCGTCGAAATTGGCATGGAAGACACTCGGCGCGATCTTGGTCGGCTCGGAAGTCACTGGCCGCCCTTCGGCCTTCCAGCGGTCGAAGCCACCGTTCAGAATGTAGACCTGGAAAACGCCCATGACCCGGAACATCCACCAGGCGCGCGGCGCCGAGAACAGGCCAGGCCCGTCATAGACGACGATTGTGTCATCGGCCGTAACGCCCATAGCGCCGACATACTGGGCAAAGTGCTGCGGCGAGGCCAAGGTGTGCGGCAATTTGGAATCCGGATCGGAAACCGCATCCTGGTCGAGGAAGCGCGCGCCGGGAATGTGCGCGGCATCGTATTCGGCGCGGGCGTCTCGCTTTTGCGCCGGCAGATACCAGGAGGCGTCGATGATGGTGAGGCCGGGCTCGCCAAGCTCATTCTCCAGCCAGTCGGCGTCGACGATGAAAGGACTGTCCTGCGCCATTTTGTTCTCCCTGGCCCGCCTCGGTTTAGTGCATGATGCGGAAAAGTGTGAAGCGGCTTTCGGGCGACATCATGCTTCATCACTTCGAGCATCAATTCGCCGGCATTGGCCCGAAGCGGATGCGGAAGCGCCGGTTCTCGCGGCCCTTCTTTTCGATCTTGCCGATATGGATCTCGCCGACCTCGCCGGTCGACTTCACATGCGTTCCACCGCAGGGCTGGCTGTCGACCGAGCCGTTCTCGCCGATGCAGACCAGGCGGATTTGGCCTGTGCCGACCGGCGGGCGGACGTTCTTCGATTTGACCAGGCCGGGATTGGCGGCAAGCTCGTCGTCGGTGATCAACCGGGTGAAGATCGGATGGTCGGCGCGCACCAGCTCCATCAGCCGGGCCGTCACATCTTCCTTGGTGAAGCCGGTGTCGGGGATATCGAAGTCGACACGGCTGTCGTCCTCAGCGACCGCCGCACCGGTGATCGGAAACGGGCAAACGACCGTCAGCAGGTGGCAGGCGGTATGCATGCGCATCAGAAGGTGCCGACGCTCCCAGTCGATCGAGAGCTTCAGCCTTTCGCCGACAGCGGGGAGCAGCTGCTCCGGCGCCGGCACGTGGATGATCTCGTCCTTGGTCTCCCCGGTGATGGTGGCGGCGATCGCGATGCGGCCGCCGTCCGCTCGTTCGAGCATGCCGGTATCGCCCGGCTGTCCACCCGACGTGGCGTAGAAGATCGTGCGGTCGAGAAGGATGCCGCCGCGATCGTTGATGGCGACGACCTCGGCCTCGGCCGTCGTCTGATAGGCGTCGTCGCGAAACAGCGCCTCGGTCTTGCGGGCCATCATGCTACCTTTTCGAACGGCACGGAAATGTCGGCCTTCTCTTCCATCCAGCCCGGCACCGGAAGATTCTTGCCGCGAAGGAATTCTGGATTGAAGAGCTTGGACTGGTAGCGCGTGCCGTAGTCGGCAAGGATCGTCACGATGGTGTGGCCCGGTCCGAGATCGCGCGCCAGCCGGATGGCGCCGGCGATGTTGATGCCGGTCGAGCCGCCGACACAGAGGCCCTCTTCCTGGATCAGATCGAAGATGATCGGCAACGCTTCCTCGTCCGGGATCTGGTAGGAGAAGTCCGGCCTGAAGCCTTCCAGGTTGGCGGTGATGCGGCCCTGCCCGATACCTTCGGTGATCGAGTTGCCGTCGGATCTCAACTCGCCGCTGGTGTAGAAACTGTAGAGCGCGGCGCCCAGCGGATCGGCGAGCGCGATCTTGACGTCCTTGTTCTTGCCCTTGAGCCCGAGCGCGACGCCGGCGAGCGTGCCGCCGGAGCCTACGGCCGAAACGAAGCCATCGACCTTGCCGCCGGTTTGAGCCCAGATCTCCTGGGCTGTCGTGCGGATATGACCGTCGCGGTTGGCGACATTGTCGAACTGGTTGGCCCAGATTGCGCCGTTCGGCTCCGAGCGCGCCAGTTGCTCGGCAAGGCGGCCGGACAATTTTATGTAATTGTTGGAGTTCTTGTAGGGCACGGCCGGCACTTCGATGAGCTCCGCGCCCAGGATCTTGATCGTGTCCTTCTTTTCCTGGCTCTGCGTGTCGGGGATGACGATCACGGTGCGGTAGCCGAGCGCCTTGGCAACCAACGTCAAGCCGATGCCGGTGTTGCCGGCGGTGCCTTCGACGATGAGCCCGCCGGGCTTGAGCAGCCCGCGCTGTTCGGCATCGCGGATGATGAACAGGCCGGCCCTATCCTTCACCGATTGTCCCGGATTCATGAACTCGGCCTTGCCGAGGATCTCACAGCCGGTCGCTTCCGAAGCCTTGTTGAGCCGGATCAGGGGCGTGTTGCCGATCGCTTCGATCACAGAACGGGGCATGAGGGATTCCTTTGTGTGTGCGGCGAGACCCTAAAAACCGGACGCCGCGGTTTCAAGGCAAGATTTTGCCTGGTCCAGTCGCATACCGGATGGTGCAACGCTTGCGATCATTTCAGTGCCAGGTGCAAAACCGCTCTTTTCAACCGATTTCTCCGCCGCTAGAGCAAACCGGAACATCCGCAGGACACCCCATGACACTCTACCGGGCCAATCCGAAAGACGGTGTCGCCTGGATCACGGGCGGCGGGAGCGGCCTTGGTCGCGCGCTGGCCAAGGATCTCGCCAATCAAGGCTATGCCGTAGCGGTGACGTCGCTGCCGGAAGATCCGGTTGACACGCTGATCGTCGAAACCGCGCAAATGTCGGGGCATGTGAGGTCCTTTCCCTGCGACGTCACCGACGAGCACGGCATGGCGCGCACGGCCGCCGCGATCGAGGAGCAGATGGGCCCGATCGTGCTTGCCGTCTTCAACGCCGGCAACTACATCGCCACCCCCGGCGAGAATCTGGTGGTGCGCGATTTCCATCGTTCCTTCGCCGTGAACTATTTCGGCATCGTCAACGGCGTGGTGCCTGTCGTCGAGCATATGCGCGTGCGCGGACGCGGCCATGTCGTTCTTGTCGGATCGGTCACCGCCTATTCCGGCTGGCCGACGACGGCAGCCTATGGCGGCACCAAGGCCGCGATCAACATCCTGGCGGAGTCGCTGAAATACGACTTCGACAAGATGAACATCCGCGTCCAGGTTATCAATCCGGGCTTCGTCGACACGCCGCTGACCGAAAAGAACAAGCTGCCGATGCCGGGTCTCATGCCTGTGCATCGCGCCTCGCGCCGCATGGCGCGCGGCATCAAGAAAGGCGCCTTCGAAGTCACCTTTCCCTATCACATCAGCTGGCCGCTGAAGTTGCTCGGCCTGCTGCCGCGGCCGCTCGGCCGCTTCGTCATCGGACTCACCACCCACTGGTGGGGGCGGCCACTGCATTTCGATCGCAGGCCGGCGGGCAAAGAAGACCCATCCCGCGACAAGGCGGCATAAGCGCCGCGACATAAGCCGGCGAAACGGCGATTGCCTGCCGGCGGGGACGGCCATAGGTTGAGAATCATTGCTTGGAGACTGTAATGGGGCGGCGGATCGTGCTGGCGGTGCTTGGCCTTGCAGTCATCCTGGTCGCCGGCTTCTTCCTCGGCCCCCGCGTGCCGGTCGATACCACGATCAAGTTCAATCCGTCGGTGATCGGCGACGATCCGCAAGCCTATCTGGCGCGGGAAGAAGCTTCCGTGCCCAACATCCGCGACGGGCTCGACAAGGAGATCATCTGGGCGAACCCGATGGTCCACGCCAAGACGCCTTTGGCCATCGTCTACATCCATGGCTTTTCCGCCTCGAAGGGCGAGGTCCGCCCCTTGCCGGACGACATTGCGGATGAACTGGGCGCCAACCTCTTCTACACGCGGCTGACCGGTCACGGTCAGGATGGCGCGGCCATGGCGCAAGGCAGCGTCAATGCCTGGATCAACGACTATGAGGAGGCTTTGGCCATCGGCCGCGAAATCGGCGACAAGGTGATCGTCATCGGGACGTCGACCGGCGGCTCGCTGGCAGCATGGGCAGCGACGCAGCCAGGCGCTTCGGACGGTGTCGCGGCAATCGCGTTCATCTCGCCGAATTTCGGCGTCAAGGCCTCCGGCGCGGAGTTGCTGA
The DNA here is from genome assembly GCF_003289965.1 of Mesorhizobium atlanticum. Classification (GTDB taxonomy): domain Bacteria; phylum Pseudomonadota; class Alphaproteobacteria; order Rhizobiales; family Rhizobiaceae; genus Mesorhizobium; species Mesorhizobium atlanticum. Next base: position 42,497 of record NZ_QMBQ01000006.1, on the reverse strand, counting down.
CCATGCCTTGGGGCGGGCAACTCGCCGAGCTTGTCGGCGGCAAGGAACGCAGTTTCCCGGCGCGCAACGCGCTCCACGAAAAATTCTGGACCACCAGATACCCGATGAAAGCGGTGCTGCCGATGGCCGCGCTCACCGAGCTAGCCTATGCCGCGCCGGTCGAGAAAGCGAAGATCCCTGCCCTGTTCATCTTCTCGGATTCCGACAAGGTGGTGCGGCCGGACCGCACGCGCGAGATCGCCGGGCGCTGGGGCGGTCCGCACGAGTTGGTGCCGGTCGACGATACCGGCGACCCGGACAATCACGTGATCGCCGGCGATGTTCTGTCGCCGCAGACCACACGCTTTCTTACGGAGCGTATCGTGGTTTGGGTGAAGGCGCTGATGCAGCAGCAGGCAAGCCAGTGAAATCGAGCCAATGAAATCGGCCAATAAAATGGGGCCGGTGAAATGAAAACGGCCGGAGCATCGCTCCGGCCGTTTCGCATCGCCTGGATGGGTTCAAGCGGCCCTGTTCGCCGGACGCTTGCCGCCGAAGCGGCGCTTGTTGTTGCCCTTGAAGCGCTTGAAGCCGTCGGGCTTGATCGAGCCATTCGGCTTGGCGGCAGCCGGGCGTTCGCCCTGCGGCTTCGGCCCGCGCTCGCCATGAGGCTTGCCGGCGACACGCTTGTTGCCGCCACCATTGCCCGGCCGGCGGCCATCGCGGCGGCCGCCATGATGCTCACGGTCATTGGCCGGCTCGAAATGGCGCTCGGTCTTTTCCCTGGGGTCGCGCTGCGGATCCGGGCTGCCGAGATGATCGGCAACGACCGGCAGCTTCATGCGGATGATGCGCTCGACCTGCCGCAGCTTGGCGTTCTCCGAGGGATCGCAAAGCGTGATAGCAATGCCGTCCCTGCCGTTGCGGCCGGTACGGCCGATGCGGTGGACATAGCTTTCCGCTTCATCCGGGAGGTCGAAATTCACGACATGGCTGATGCCGGGCACGTCGATGCCGCGCGCCGCGATATCGGTTGCGACCAGAATGCGGACCGAGCCGTCGCGGAAATCGTTGAGCGCCTTCTGGCGGGCGTTCTGCGACTTGTTGCCGTGGATGACGGCGGCTTCAAAACCGTCGCGCACAAGGTCTTTGGTGACACGATCGGCGCCGTGCTTGGTGCGCGAGAACACGATCACCGTGCGCATCGCCTCGTCGGCCAGCATCTTGGACAGCACCTGGCGCTTCTGCCTGGTGCGGGCAAGCACCACGCTCTGCACGATCTCGGCGGCCGTGGTGCTCTGCGGCGAGACCTCGATGCGGACCGGATTCTTCAGGAGGCCCTTGGCGAGCTCGGCGATCTCGTCCGGCATGGTGGCCGAGAACAGTGCCGTCTGACGGTCCGGCGCCGTCGCCTTGGCGATGCGCTTGACGTCGTTGATGAAACCCATGTCGAGCATGCGGTCGCCCTCGTCGAGGACGAGCCATTTGGTGTCGGCAAGGATGAGGTCGCCTTCACGCACCAGATCGGTCAACCGTCCAGGCGTGGCGATCAGGATGTCGACGCCGGGCGCGATCTTCTTGACCTGGCTGAAGCGCGAGACGCCGCCAAGCACCAGCGCGGTCGAGATATGCGCGCCCTTGGCGAGCAGCTTGATGGTGTCCTCGATCTGCACGGCGAGCTCGCGCGTCGGTGCCAGGATCAGCGCGCGCGCCGTCTTTGGCCGGCGCTTGGTGCCCAGGCCAATAATCTTCGACAGGATCGGCAGCGCGAAGGCGGCCGTCTTGCCCGAACCGGTCTGGGCGATGCCGAATATGTCGCGGCCTTCGAGCTGCGGCGGAATTGCCTGCACCTGGATCGGCTTCGGCTCGGCGAAGCCCGCGGCCAGCGTGGCCTTCAGCAGTGCGCCGCCAATGCCAAGGGCGGCGAAACCGGAGAGTTCCCCAGCGTCGCTGTTGGGGGGAGTGTTTTCGTTGGTCAAAATCTATCTTCTTTCAAGCGGCGCAATCGCCGCAAACGTCGATGGCGGCAGGGCGCAACCTGCCGTCGAAACAATCATCAGGAAACGACAAGGCGGCGGACAGGAAACGTCCGCGCGGCTGCGCTGTCGTGCCCGCGGACTTCATGCCCCGGGGCTTTTTCGCCGTCTTGCCGATCGACCTGGGTCGACTTGAAAGAGGGAAAACAGACGCAACCAGTCTCATTCGTGGAGAAAGCCGGACAAACCGGCCCAAGCGCCTATACGCCGCATATGGCCGAGTCCGGCCCGAAATGCAAGGGGCCATGTTGCAATGCAGCAAAACGAGGGCGCTTGCGCTCTCCTGCCCTCGCCATTACCACAAATCACTTATCCGTTTTGGGGACCAGCGATGAAAGACGTGCTGAAGGAACTCGAGCGTCGCCGCGAGATTGCCCGCATGGGCGGCGGCAAGGACCGCATCGAGGCGCAGCACAAGAAGGGCAAGCTCACCGCCCGCGAGCGTATCGAGATATTTCTCGATGAAGGCTCGTTCGAGGAGTTCGACATGTATGTCGAGCACCGGTCGACCGATTTCGGCATGGAGAAGACCAAGATCGCCGGCGACGGCGTCGTCACCGGCTGGGGCACCGTCAACGGCCGCCCGGTCTATATCTTCGCCAAGGATTTCACCGTGTTCGGCGGCTCGCTGTCGGAGGCTCATGCCGAAAAGGTGATCAAGGTCCAGGAGATGGCGCTGCGCAATCGCGCGCCGATCATCGGCCTCTATGATGCCGGAGGCGCGCGCATCCAGGAAGGTGTGGCGGCGCTCGGCGGCTATGCCGAGATCTTTCAGCGCAATGTGCTGGCCTCCGGCGTCATCCCGCAGATATCGCTGATCATGGGCCCCTGCGCCGGCGGCGACGTCTACTCGCCGGCCATGACCGATTTCATCTTCATGGTGCGCGACACCTCCTACATGTTCGTCACCGGACCGGACGTGGTGAAGACGGTGACCAACGAGACGGTGACCGCCGAAAGCCTCGGCGGTGCCAGCGTGCACACCACCAAATCCTCGATTGCCGACGGCGCCTATGACAACGATGTCGAAGCGCTCTTGCAGATGCGCCGGCTGGTCGATCTTTTGCCGGCGTCGAACACGGCCGAGATTCCCGAAATCGAGTGCTACCAGTCGGTGACGGATCACGACCTGTCGCTCGACCGGCTGATCCCCGACAACGCCAATAAGCCCTATGACATCAAGGAACTGATCCTGAAGGTTGCCGACGAAGGCGATTTCTTCGAGATCCAGCAGAGCTTTGCCAGGAACATCGTCACCGGCTTCGGCCGCGTCGAGGGCCGCACAGTGGGCTTCGTCGCCAACCAGCCGATGGTGCTGGCCGGCGTGCTCGATTCCGATGCCAGCCGCAAGGCAGCGCGCTTCGTGCGCTTCTGCGACTGTTTTTCAATTCCGATCGTCACCTTCGTCGACGTGCCGGGCTTCCTGCCCGGCACCGCGCAGGAATATGGTGGGCTGATCAAGCACGGCGCAAAGCTGCTCTTCGCCTATGCCGAAGCGACCGTGCCGAAGATCACCGTCATCACCCGCAAGGCCTATGGCGGGGCTTATGACGTGATGGCGTCGAAGCATCTGCGCGGCGACATGAACTATGCCTGGCCGACGGCGCAGATTGCCGTGATGGGCGCCAGGGGCGCCGTCGAGATCATCTACCGCAAGGACATCGGCGATCCGGAGAAAATTGCAGCCCATACAAAGGTTTACGAGGATCGCTTCCTGTCGCCCTTCGTCGCGGCCGAACGCGGCTATATCGATGAGGTGATCATGCCGCATTCGACGCGGCGCCGGGTGGCGCGAGCGCTGCGCATGTTGCGCAACAAGGACATGCAGAACCCCTGGAAGAAGCACGACAACATCCCGCTGTGAGAAGCCCCGCCGAGAAGAAATGCGCATAACCCTTGCAGCCCAGAGCCTTATCCCGGCCAAGGGGTATGGCGGAACGCAGCGCCAGGTCGAATGGCTGGTCACCGAGCTGGTGAAGCTTGGGCACCACGTCGTCCTGATCGCCGCGCCGGGATCGTCGCATCCGATGTGCGAGGTCAGGCATGCGGTCAGCGATGCCGAGTGCCGGGCGGCGATCCCGCGCGACACGCAGATCGTCAACCTGCACGCCTGGAAGGTGGAGGTCCCCTTCCCGACGCTCAACACCGAGCACGGCCATCTTCCGGACTATCCGCGGCCGCAGTCCAACTGGAACTTCCTCAGCGCCCGCCATGCCGAACTGCATGGCCGCAAGACCTTCGTCTATAACGGCTTTCCGGTGGACGCTTACCGGTTGGCGCCTTCGAAGAACGATCACCTCTTTTTCATGGCGGCGATCGCGCGGGCCGGAAAGGGACTGAACCGGGCGGTGGACCTTGCCAAAAAATTCGACTTCACCCTCGATATCGCCGGCGGTTCGCGCTGGAAGCTGCTTGGCCGCAGCAAGACACGCCGCGAGGGCGTGTTCTTCAAGAGCCTTTCCGCCCGCTACCGCTTTCACGGCATGGTCGATGGCCAGGACAAATTGCGCCTGCTGGGGGAATCGAAGGCATTCCTCAACCCAATCTCCTGGGAAGAACCGTTCGGCATGGCGCAGGTCGAGGCCATGCTGTGCGGCACACCCGTGCTCACCACGCCGCGCGGCGCGCTGGTGGAGACCGTCGATGCCGATACCGGCCGTTTCTTCGAGACCGACGAGGAGTTCGCGCGTGGTTTTGCCGAGATCGGCGGTATGTCGGCGCAACGATGCCGCCAGTCGGCAGCTGACAGGTTCCCTATCGAGAAGACGGCGAAGGCCTATCTGGAACTCTATGCGCGCATCCTTGATGGCGAAGCGCTTCCGTGACAAATCACCCTCATATCAGCCATTGGTGGCGATTGTTCCGGATCTGAAGGTAGCGCCCGTTGCGTCCCATCCTCGTCTTCTGTTTGCCGGCGATCGGAGACTTCATCCGTTGCCATTCGGCAATCCAGATTCTGGCCGAGAAGTTTCCCGGGCATCCGATCGACGTCGCCACCTCGCCGCTTGCCGCGCCGCTGGCGCGGTTGATGCCGCATATCCGCAAGGCGTGGATTGTCGAGAAACATTGGAGGCCCGGGCTGAAAGAGCGGGCAGGTCTGGCGCGAGAAATCCGCAAGGAGGACTACCAGGCGGCCTATATGCTCACCAGCAGCACCAAGGCCGCGCTCGTGCCGTGGCTGGCCGGCATACCGGAACGCATCGGCTATCCGCGCGAATTCCAGTTCGGCATCATCAACCGCCTGCCCGCCGGCTGGCCGAAGAGTTTTCTGGCTTTCGGCCCGCGCAAGACGAGATTGTACGAACAGGTCTGCGCGATCGCGATGCTGGGCGAGAAGCCTGGCGATGGCGTGCGGTTGCCCGCGCCGCAAATGGCGGTTTCGGCGGAGGAGCTTTCCGATTGGCGCGCCCGGCATGGGATCGATCCGGCGAGGCCGGCGTTGGCGCTCTACACGTCCGCTTTCAGCAACTTCCGCTCATGGCCCGCGGAGCGTTTCATCTCGGTGGCGAAGGATCACGCCCGCCGCGGCTGGGCGGTTTGGCTCATCGGCGGCCCGCGTGAGCGCGAGGCTGCCGCGCAGATCAGGGTTGCGCTTCCCGAGGCCGTGGATTTCACCTCGACACCGCAACTGACCGACGCCATGTGCCAGATCGCCGCCTCGACCGCCTTCCTCGGCGTAGACGGCGGGCTCTGCCATGCGGCCGCGGCCTTGGGCGGACCATGTGTGCTTATCTTCGGATCGAACCGCTCCTATGAGACCGGGCCAGTGAACGACCATGTCCGGTACCTCGAGCCGCCGATTTCGACGCCGAGTTGGGTCCACGACACGCGTGGTGTCAGTGAGGAAAGAGTGCTCGCGGCTTTAGCCGATGTCGTGGCGCAGCCGAGCCGCGATCAAAAGGCCTGATCTTGCTGGGATGCCACGCCAAAGCCAGCGCTCATGGCGCGGCATGGTTGTCGGCGCGCATCTGGAAATAGGTTGGCGAAAAGCCGGGAGCAGCACCGCTATAAGGAGCTCCGCCGCTTCATCGGACAGTGTTCTCCACCAGTTGGCGGAGAACCGGCACGATGGCCAGGGGCAGGTCTTCGGCTATCAGGCCCGGCCCAAAACGACTGCCCGCCTCGGCATGGATCCAGACCCCGGCGCAAGTCGCTTCGAAGGCCGGCATGCCTTGGGCTAGCAAGCCCGCGATGATGCCTGCCAGCACGTCGCCCGAACCGGCGGTGGCGAGCCACGGCGCGCCATTGCTGTTGATCGCCGCGCGGCCGTCCGGCGAGGCGATCACGCTGTCGGCGCCCTTGTAGACGATCACCGCGTTGGCGCGTTGCGCGGCTTCGCGCGCCTTGGCCAGCTTCGACAACGCCTTGTTGCCCGCAATGTCCGCGAACAGCCGACCGAATTCGCCCTCATGCGGCGTCATGATCAACGCCGGCGCGTCCGGCCTGCCGGCTGCCTCGTACAGCGTCGAGGCCGCATTGCGGAAAGACGTGATGCCGTCGGCGTCGAGCACGAGGCCCTCGACGCCGCCGTCCTGGCGGTCCTTGGCGAGCACGGCGAGCGTGAAATCGCGCGCCTTGTCGCCAATGCCGAAGCCGGGACCGAGGACAAAGGTGGACGGCCGGCGATCGCCGATCAGGTCATCCACGTCCTCGATCGCGTCGACCTTGCGCAGCATGATGGAGGTCAGATGCGCCGCGTTGACCTGCATGGCGTTTGCCGGCGAGAGCACGGTGACGGCCCCCGCCCCGCTTCTTGCCGCCGCCAGCGCCGACAGCCGAGCCGCACCGGTCGCGGATGGTCCGCCCGAGAAGACGCTCGTATGGCCGCGCTTGTATTTATGCGCGTCCACGGCCGGCGCGGGAAGGTTCGCGATCCAGAGCCCGGGCCGGTTCTCGAAGGTCCTTGGCGCGATCTGGTCGATGATCTCGTCGCGAATGCCGATGTCGGCCAACACGATCTCGCCGCATCGCTCGCGGCCTGGCAGCAGCAGGTGCCCGGGCTTTTTTCGGGCGAAGGTCACCGTGAGCGCCGCGCGAAAAGCCGAGCCGAGAACTTCGCCGCTATCGCCGGAAATGCCCGAAGGCAGGTCGATCGCGACGACCGGCAGGTTCATCCCTGTCACGATGTCGACCGCGGCCTTGGCGTCGCCGGTGAGAGGCTTCGACAAGCCCGCGCCATAGATCGCATCGACGACCAGCGAACCGGCTTCAGCCGTGAGGGTCGACAGCGGGCGCCGCTCCAGGGTGCAGGCGGCCGCAGCGAGCGCGGCGTCACCGCCTGCCCGTGGTTCGCCCGACGCCCACAGAGCCACATCGACCCCGGCCTCGGCCAACAGCCGCGCCACGACATAACCGTCGCCGCCGTTGTTGCCGGGGCCGCACAATATGTGGACCCTCTTGGCGCCCGGGTGGCGCGCCAGCACCAGGGCCGCGACCGCTTCGCCGGCGCGCTGCATCAATCCGTAACCGTCGAGCGATCCGGCCGCGATCGTCAGTCTGTCCGCCTCGGCCATCTCGGCCGTCGATAGAAGTTCATTGCGCATGGGATTGCCGATCTCCGTGCGATCAAGCATTGTCCAGTTTTCGGTTCGAAGCAAACCAGCGCGGCCGGCGCATTGCTTGGAGATGTGGTCGCATTCAAAAGGGGTCTGCTTGCAAACTGCGCTTCCTGCCCTTTTTTTGTGCAGGATTGAGGAGGGGCGATGTACAGGGTTTGGGCGTCCATGCCGCATCCGACGCAGCGGATGACGCGAATTTGCATCCGGGCGCGATGCGGAATCGAAAACGCCCTGTACCGTCTCCGCTCCCCTGGATTGGCACGGTTCGTGCTAGATGGAGGCGCAAGCGGGGTACACAACCCGTCTTCTTGGCAGTGGAGGCCATTTTTTACATGAAAAAGATCGAAGCGATCATCAAGCCATTCAAGCTGGACGAAGTGAAGGAAGCGCTTCAGGAGGCCGGACTGCAAGGCATCACCGTCACCGAGGCCAAGGGTTTCGGCCGCCAGAAGGGGCACACCGAGCTTTATCGCGGCGCCGAATATGTCGTCGACTTCCTGCCCAAGGTGAAGATCGAGGTGGTGCTCGGCGACGAAGCCGTCGAAGGCGCCATCGAGGCCATTCGGAAGGCGGCGCAAACGGGCCGTATCGGCGATGGAAAAATCTTCGTTTCCAACATAGAGGAAGTCGTGCGCATCCGTACCGGCGAGACCGGTATCGACGCCATTTGACGTCCCCATCTTTCTGCAACGTCATCATCAAAAAACACGTCATCACACAGGGATACATGACATGACGACAGCCAAAGACATCATGAAGCAGATCAAGGACAACGACGTGAAATTCGTCGACCTGCGCTTCACCGATCCACGCGGCAAGCTGCAGCATGTGACGATGGATGTCGTCGAGGTCGAGGAAGACATGTTCGCCGATGGCGTCATGTTCGACGGCTCCTCGATCGCCGGCTGGAAGGCGATCAACGAGTCCGACATGGTGCTGATGCCCGATACGGACACCGTCCACATGGATCCGTTCTTCGCGCAGTCGACCATGGTCATCCTGTGCGACATCCTCGATCCGGTCTCCGGCGAGGCCTACAACCGCGACCCGCGCGGCACCGCCAAGAAGGCCGAAGCCTACATGAAGTCGGAAGGCATCGGCGACACCATCTATGTCGGCCCCGAAGCCGAGTTCTTCGTCTTCGACGACGTCAAGTACAAGGCGGATCCCTACAATACCGGATTCCGTCTGGACTCCACCGAACTGCCTTCCAATGACGACACCGACTACGAGACCGGCAATCTCGGCCACCGTCCGCGCATCAAGGGCGGCTACTTCCCCGTGCCGCCAATCGATTCCGCGCAGGACATGCGCTCCGAAATGCTAACCGTGCTGGCCGAGATGGGCGTGCGCGTCGAGAAGCACCACCACGAAGTCGCCGCGGCTCAGCACGAGCTCGGCATCAAGTTCGACACGCTGGTGCGCAACGCCGACAAGATGCTGATCTACAAGTATGTCGTGCACCAGGTCGCCAATGCCTATGGCAAGACGGCCACCTTCATGCCGAAGCCGGTGTTCGGCGACAACGGCTCGGGCATGCATGTGCACCAGTCGATCTGGAAGGGCGGCAAGCCGACTTTCGCCGGCAACGAATATGCAGGCCTCTCGGAAACCTGCCTCTATTACATCGGCGGCATCATCAAGCACGCCAAGGCGATCAACGCCTTCACCAACCCGCTCACCAACTCCTACAAGCGTCTGGTGCCGGGCTATGAAGCGCCGGTGCTGCTCGCCTATTCGGCGCGCAACCGCTCGGCTTCTTGCCGCATTCCCTTCGGCTCCTCGCCGAAGTCGAAGCGCGTCGAGGTCCGCTTCCCCGATCCGGGCGCGAACCCCTATCTCGGCTTCGCCGCCATGCTGATGGCCGGCCTCGATGGCATCAAGAACAAGATCCATCCCGGACAGCCGATGGACAAGGATCTTTACGACCTGCCGCCGAAGGAGCTGAAGAAGATCCCGACCGTCTGCGGCTCGCTGCGCGAGGCGTTGCAGAACCTCGACAAGGATCGCGGGTTCCTGAAGGCCGGCGGCGTCTTCGACGATGATCAGATCGATGCTTATATCGAGCTCAAGATGGCCGAGGTGATGCGTTTCGAAATGACGCCGCATCCGGTCGAGTACGACATGTACTATTCGGTCTAAGCTTCTGATCGGACGTTGAATCAAGCCCAAAGCCCTTGGAGGCAAACAGCCTCCAAGGGCTTTTTCATTTTTGGAAAATGGGGTCCGGCGCCCTCCAGGCAACTGTAAAAAGAACCCCGGCTTTCACCGGGGTTCTCGCATGGACGGGACGTCGGAGGGCTGACGCCTATCCCGCAAGCTCGTCGGGGCCATGCAGGTTCCAGTCGGCGCGGCGCGCCAGGAACAGCAGGAAGTAGACCGCTGCAACCGCCATGATCGCCAAAGTCGCGATCAGGCTCGGGCGCCCGAAAGCGGCGTCGAGCAGGTTCTGGTAGGCGACGTAGATGAGCGCCAGGAACGCGAGGATCGCCGGCACCGGGAACAGCGGCATGCGATAGTGCCCGCCAGAGGTGGTGCCGTTGCGGCGGCCGGCGAAGACGGCGACGCAAAGCAGCGCGTAGATCACCACCAGCGAGGTGCCGCTGACGACCAGCAGGAGGTTGAGATCGATGAAACAGGCGAGTGCGGCCAGCACCACCACCACGATGGTGGCGATCCACGGCGATGCGTAAGTGCCGTGGACGGATGCGACGGCGCTGTTGATCGGGCCGAACCAGGTTTTGTCGCGGCCGGAGCTGAAGAGAAGCCGCGCCGCCTGCAGGATGATTGCGATGACGGCGTTGAAGATGGCAACCGCGATCGCCAGGCTGATCGCCACCGTCAACCAATGGCCGCCGCGCGCTTCGAGGAAATATTCGATCTTCTGGGGTGCTGAGAGCAGGCCGACGAGGTCCGGCGCGCCGAGCAGAACGGCGGTCAGCGGGATGAGCTCGGCGGCGACGGTGATCACCAATGCCCAGAGCACCACCTTGCCGATGTTGCGCTTGGCGTCCTGAGTTTCCTCGCCGAAATAGGCGGCCGCGCCATAGCCGTTGTAGGCGAAGAGCGAGACGGCGGTGGAGGCCAGGATGATGCCGGCCGAGGCCGGAACCAGCGCGTTGGTCGTCGCATCGAGCAACTGCGGCGCGGTGAACAGGCTGGAGAGCGGCCGCTCGACATGAGCGAAGCCGAGCCCGGTCAGGATCAGCAATGCCAGCATCTCGATGCCTAGGAAGATGCCGGTGACGAAGGCGTTGAGCTTGATGCGCATGGCGGCGACAGCGCCAGCCAGGATGATCGTCACCACACCTACCCATTGTGGGCTGAGATTGGGAATGATGACACCGAGATAGGTGCCGACGCCGAGCGCGATGACGGCGACGATGAGCACGATCGACACGAACACCAGCACCAGCGTGACAAAGCCCCAGAAGCGGCCGAGCGTGCGGCCGATCATGGTGTATTCGCCGCCGGCCATCGGATAGGCCGAGGAAAGCTCGGCATAGACGAAGGCCATGAACAGGCCGATCACGGCCGCGATCACGAAGCTCAGGAATGAGCCGGTGCCGGCCAGCGCGATCACGCCCGGTACGATGATGAAGACGGATGATGCCGGCGTTACCGCCGATAGCACGATCATCAGCGTGCCCAGCGCGTTCAGTGCCCGGTCCAGGCCCTTGGCGCCGGTCGCGGTCTTGTCGGCGGCCGCGGTAGTGGCTTCGTTGGTGGACATTGTTGCTCCCCTTTTTTTAATTGGATAAAAATTACTGTCCGAAGCGGAGGCTATCCACGTTGACAAACAGCGTCAACAAATTTGCGATATGCCGACTTGCAAAAATCCGTAGGCCAGTTTTTTATTGAATCAAATTCAGGAAACGAAAATGGGCAGACCCAAGACACAGACCGATCGCCGCCTGACGCTGGTCGCGGCAGCCGAATCGATGATCGCCAAACGCGGACTCGCCGGCGTCACCTTGCGCGACGTGGCCAATGAGGCCGGCATGAGCTCGAGCGCCCTGCTCTACTATTATCCTGGCCTCAAGGAGCTTCTCGACGACGTGCAGAAAAAGGCGGTCGAACGCTTCTGCACCCAACGCGCGGCATCCGTCGCCGCGATCGCCGACCCAAGGGTACGGCTGAAAACGATGCTGGAAAGCGGTCTCCCGACCGATCCGGACGACCAGCTCTGCCGGCTCCTGCTGGAGCTCGGGGCGTATTCGCGCTCGGACGCCAGCTACGCGGCCCGCCACATCACTTTGTTTGAGCGTCAGGTGGCGATCTATGTCGGCATCCTCGAAGCAGGCGCCGCCACAGGCATCTTCAAGCTGAATGCGGCGAGCGAAGTCATCGCTCGCAGCCTCGTCGTCCTGGAAGACGGTCTCGGCCTCCACCTCGTCAATGTCGTGCCTGCCGTCGACCACGCCTCGGCAATGGCGATCCTCACCGGCTACGCCGAACTTGCCACCGGCTGCAGCCTTCGCTGAGCCGGTTTTCATCAACGGGAGCATTCCTCAGCATGGACCAACGAATAGCCTCGACCACCACGCCGACCGGCAAAACGCGAGCCCGCGGCCTCGGCATTCCGCTGCCGGGCACACCGGGACCGGTCAACGCCATCACCGATGTCGAAGGCGTGCTCGTCGGCTATTCGACGCTGATCAAGGGCCACGGCAAGCTCAGCCTCGGGCACGGGCCGGTTCGCACCGGAGTCACAGCCATCCTGCCGCTTGGCCGCGACGGCGTCGGCGTGGCTTTAGCGGCCGGCTATCATTCCTTCAACGGCAATGGCGAGATGACCGGCGCTTCGTGGCTCGAGGAGGCCGGCAGTCTGTCGATGCCAATCCTGATCACCAACACGCATGCGGTAGGTCCTTGCCATCGCGGCGTCATCGACTGGGTGGCGCGCAACAAGCCCGAGGTGGCAAACCAGTGGCTGCTGCCGGTGGTTGCCGAAACCTGGGACGGTTATCTCAACGACATCAACGGCTCGCACGTCACCGTCGACCACGCGATCGAGGCGATCGACAATGCGGCCGGCGGGGCGATCGAGGAAGGGTCGGTCGGCGGCGGCACCGGCATGAACTGCTACGCCTTCAAGGGCGGTTCCGGTAGCGCCTCGCGGGTCGTCGACTACGGTCACCGCTCCTACACGGTCGGCGTTTTCCTGCAGGCCAATTTCGGTTCGCGACAGGAGCTCCGCATCGCCGGCGTGCCGCTTGGGGCTCAGCTTGCGGCGGACAATCCCATGGAGGCCTATTTCAGCGGCGCCCCGACGGGCGCCGGCTCCTGCATCGGCGTCGTCGCCACCGATGCGCCGTTGCTGCCCGGACAATGCAAGGCGCTGGCCCGTCGCGTGCCGCTCGGACTGGCGCGCACCGGCACCGCCGGCTCGCATTTTTCCGGCGATATTTTTCTCGCTTTGTCGACCGCTAATCGCGATGCGCTCAATGGTCGTTTTCCGAAGGGCGCTCCGAGCGAGCAGAGCTACAGCCGCATGGACTTTATCCCCTGGGGTCGCATGGACGATTTCTACACAGCCGTCGTGCAAGCGACCGAGGAAGCTGTGCTCAACGCGCTCATCGCCAACACGGAGATGGTCGGCCGCGACGGCAATCGTAGCCCTGCCCTACCGCGAGACAAAGTGGTGGCGGCGCTCAAATCGCGTGGCGTCATTGCCGGCTGATGGCAGCGGGCGGAGCTCCGTCGCCGGCAGTTGCCATGCAAAAGGCCCCGGCGGAGCGCGCCGGGGCCTTTCACTATTGAAACTCATCTAGCGCAGGCCTCGCCTGCGCCGGGAAATCAGGCGGCGGCCGAAACGGCGGCGGTCGAAACCTCCGAGATCGTCTTCAGGACCTGCGAAGCGATCTGGTAGGGGTCGCCCTGCGAGTTCGGGCGGCGGTCTTCCAGGTAGCCCTTATAGTCGTTCTTGACGAACGAGTGCGGCACGCGGATCGAAGCGCCACGATCGGCGACGCCGTAGGAGAACTTGTTCCACGGCGCGGTCTCGTGCTTGCCGGTCAGACGCTTGTCATTGTCCGGGCCATAGACGGCGATATGGTCCATCAGGTTCTTGTCGAACTGCGCCATCAGCGCCTCGAAATAGGCCTTGCCGCCGACTTCGCGCATGTAGGCGGTCGAGAAATTGCAGTGCATGCCCGAGCCGTTCCAGTCGGTGTCGCCGAGTGGCTTGCAGTGGAACTCGATGTCGATGCCGTACTTCTCGGTCAGGCGCAGCAGCAGGTAGCGGGCCATCCACATCTGGTCGGCGGCCTTCTTGGAGCCCTTGCCGAATATCTGGAATTCCCACTGGCCCTTGGCCACTTCGGCGTTGATGCCTTCATGGTTGATGCCGGCGGCCAGGCAAAGGTCGAGATGCTCCTCGACGATGGTGCGCGCGATATCGCCGACATTCTTGTAGCCGACACCGGTGTAATACGGGCCCTGCGGCGCCGGATAGCCGCTCTCCGGGAAGCCAAGCGGACGGCCGTCCTTGTAGAAGAAATACTCTTGCTCGAAGCCGAACCAGGCGCCCTCGTCGTCGAGGATGGTGGCGCGCTTGTTGGAGACATGCGGCGTCACGCCATCGGGCATCATGACTTCGCACATGACCAGCACGCCATTGGTGCGGGCCGGATCCGGATAGACGGCAACGGGCTTCAGCACGCAGTCGGAGCTGTGGCCTTCCGCCTGGTTGGTCGAGGAGCCATCGAAGCCCCACAGCGGCAGCTGCTCGAGCGTCGGGAACTCGGCGAACTCCTTGATCTGGGTCTTGCCGCGCAGGCTGGGGGTCGGGACGTATCCGTCGAGCCAGATATACTCGAGCTTGTATTTGGTCATTCTAGAGCCTCTCGTTGCTTGATCACCGCACGCGGTGTCGACGCATGGCCGGGCTAGCCGGCCTGCCGGTCGTTAAAATGCAAATCGTATGCCACACCCGCGCGATCGGGTGCGGCAAAATGGTCACGAGATCGTGTTGGTTTGACTGAGCCACCTCAGCACTGCGGCGAGATCGATCAGATCCTCTATATGCACAAATAATATGCAAACAATGATCTTTTGATAGGCATATTGCCTAAATGAATCGCACAACTTACATTGCGGGAAAGATGAATCGAAAAGCCCGTAAAGAAGAAAGGAGACCGGCAATGGAGATCGTCTCCGCCCGTCCCACGGCGAAAATCCTGATGTTCCCACTGGCAGGACGTAGGCCTGCCTCAAATTTAGGCGCCAAGGCGAAATTCGCGGCAGAATTGGCTTCGTTGCCCGGTGAGCATGCCGACTTCGACGGCTGGTATCACGAAGCGGCCGTCGAGGAAGAGAACCAGCAGCACAAGAGCTGACAGGCTCTTCGAGCTTCAAGCACAAAAAAAGCCCGGCGTGGTCATTCACGCCGGGCTTTCGTTTGCAGAGCACTGTTACTTGGCGTGCAGGTCGGTGCCGAGCGTATCCCTGACGAAGATCGTACCGATGATCAACGACATCGCCGCGATGATCACCGGGTACCAGAGACCGTAGTAGATATCGCCCTTGTAGGCGCTGAGCGCGAACACCGTCGCCGGCAGCAGGCCACCGAACCAGCCGTTGCCGATATGGTAGGGCAACGACATGCCGGTGTAACGGATGCGGGTCGGGAACATTTCGACCAGGATCGCAGCGATCGGCCCATAGACCATGGTCACGAACAGCACCAGGATGAACAGGATGCCGATTGTCATCGGCCAGTTGATGGCCGTCGGATCGGCGAACATGGCAAACGCGCCGCCGCCCGGTATGTTGTAGACGGTGACCTCCGGAGCGCCGGCTGCCTCGTCCTTGGTCAGGACCTTGTCGGCTACCGCCTGATCGGTCGGGACCGTCGCCTTCTCGCCGCCGCGAATGGCCGCGGCGTCGAGCTTCAGTTCCGGATTGGCCGCGATGAAGGCGTCGAGCTTCTGGTCCGCCACCTTGATCGCCGCGCGCTTTAGCGGATAGCCGCCGTCCTTCAGCGCGATGTTGACTGATTTCTGGAAAGCGGCCTCTTTGGCCTTGGCCTGATCGCCGGCGGCAACGGCGTCATAAGACTCCACCGTCTCATTGCCGATCTTGACCGTGGCCGCAGTTCCCGGCGCGGCCGTCGTGATGACGTCATATGGGACCGAGTTCTTGGTCAGGAACGAGGTCGCGATATCGCAGGACGTCGTAAACTTCGCCGTGCCGACTGGGTTGAACTGGAACCTGCAGTCGCCAGGCGCCGCCGTCACCGCCGCGCGGGTGCTCTGCTGGGCGGTGGCCAGAGCCGGATTGGCGGCCCAGGTCAGCGCCTTGAACAGCGGGAAGGTGCAGACGATGCCGAGCGCCAGGCCGGCCATGATGATTGGCTTGCGGCCGATCTTGTCGGACAGCCAGCCGAACACGACGAAGAAGATAGAGCCGATCGCTAGCGCGATGGCGATCATGATGTTGACCGACTGCGCGTCGACCTTCAGCACGTTGGTGAGGAAGAACAGGGCGTAGAACTGGCCGTTGTACCAGATCACGGCCTGGCCGGCGGTGAGACCGAGCAGCGCCAGAAGGGCAATCTTCGCGTTTTTCCACTGGCCGAAAGCCTCCGTCAGCGGCGCCTTGGAGCCCTTACCCTCGTCCTTCATACGCTGGAAGGTCGGCGACTCCGACAGCGACAGCCGAATCCAGACCGAAACGGCGAGCAGCAGGAAGGAAACGATGAAGGGAATGCGCCAGCCCCAGCTGGCGTAGGTTTCCTTGCTGAGCGAGGCCTGCACGATCAGGATGACGATGAGCGACAGGAACAGGCCGAGCGTTGCCGTGGTCTGGATCCATGACGTGTAGTAACCACGGCGATCGTCGGGCGCATGTTCGGCGACATAGGTCGCGGCGCCGCCATACTCGCCGCCGAGCGCCAGGCCCTGCAGCATGCGCAGTCCGATCAGGATCACCGGAGCCGCGATGCCCCAGCTCGCATAACCGGGCAGCAGGCCGACCAGGAAGGTGGACAGGCCCATGATCGTCATGGTGACGAGGAAGGTGTATTTGCGGCCAACGAGGTCACCGATCCGGCCGAACACGAGCGCGCCGAACGGACGCACCAGGAAGCCGGCGGCAAAGGCCAGCAGCGCGAAGATGTTGCGCGTCGCCTCCGGGATCGCCGGGCTGAAGAAGGTCGAGCCGATGAAGGCAGCCAGCGAACCGTAAAGATAGAAATCATACCATTCGAAAACGGTGCCGAGCGATGAGGCGAAGATGACTTTCTTCTCCTCCCGCGTCATGCCGCGGCTGCTCCCGCCGGCGGTCGAAGCCATTGCCATTTGAATATCCTCCCGTGAGATCCCGTCTGTCCTCGATTGCTGCTCGCACGGTTCGCGCTCCTCCGAACGCGGACCCCAGGAAACGCAGCCAACGAAGCAAAAAATGACAGAAAGGGCGGACGAAAGGCACCGCGACAATGGGATTATGACTTTGGTATTAGGTGCGCTGCGAAAGCGGCGTACGCCTGGAGTGGCTCAGCTCCGGCGGGTCGCCGGCCCACTCCAGGTTTGTTTGTTTTGCGCAATTCCGAAAGGAGGGCTGCGGCGAAATCGCCAAACCCAACCGCTTCGCACTTTCCTGGAATTGCTCTATTTGTTTCCACGCAATTCCGAACGGAAAACCGCTTCGCACTTTTCCTGGAATTGCTTTTAGCCTTGCAGCGCCTCGAGCAGGCTGACCACCGCCATCATGTCGCGTTTGCGGGCCGAGCGGCGCGCGACAGCCTCCGCGTCCTGGCCCCAGTGGTCGATCTGCCAGTCCTCGTCGACATGGGCCGCTGCCCAGGCTTCCTCGGCGTCCAACTCGCCGAAATCCACGGCCAAGGCCAGCAGCGCCGAACCGGTCAGAGCCGTCATGACATGGATGGCGGCCAGCCGCATCGGCTCGGAGCGTTGGCCGAGATGCGCGCCAAGGATGGCGATGGCTTCGCGCGGCTGATCGACATGGATGACGCCTTCGGCAAGGTTGAAGCGCGCGCCAAGGCTGCCGCGCGCCCAGTCCAGCACCGGATCCCACAGCTTGTTCTGACGATCGACCAGGCCTTGCGGACCGTCGGCGCGGTAGCACAAGAGATCGGACGAGGCGAAGCGCAGCACGTCTTCCAGCACCGCCTGCGGGTCGGAGGCGACACCATCGATCGCGGTGTTGACGAGGCGCATGACCGGCATCGTCACGGGGTCGATGACCTCACCCTGCGCACTGAATTCGCTAGCCACCAGCGCCGCGGCCTTTTCGGTCGGCAGCACCATCACGGCCTTGCCCGGTGTACGCACCGGACGGCCGTCGAGATGAATGGCAAAGCCATTTTCCACCGGGACCACCGAAACCGCCTTGTAGAAACGCTTCGGCAGCGGCGTCTTCATCTGGATCTGGGCGCGGCGCACGGGATCGGGGTCGGAAAGCAGTTTTCCGGCTTCGAGGTCTTCGAGGATGTCGCGCATGTCGAACTCCCTAAACTGTTGGCTGCCTGCGCGCGGGCCGGTTGACGATGATGAGGCCTGCGGCAATCAGGGCCAGAGCCAGAAATATCCTGGTCGTCGGCGCTTCACCAAGGACCACGGCGCCGCACAAGACGCCGAACACCGGCGACAGGAAGGCGAAGCTCGACAGACCGGACGCGGGGTAGCGCCGAAGCAGCCAGAACCACAATACATAGGTGAAAGCGACGATATAGAAAGACTGGAAGAGCAGCGCCAGCGTCGGCAAGGTGGCAACCGCGCGGATGGGCGGGCCAGCCAAGGGCATCACCATGACACCAACGACGGCGGCGCCGGTCAGTTGATAGAGCAGCAGTTTCTCGGCGGTGGTCGCCACCAGTTTCGAGCGCTTGATGACGATGCTGGTTGCGGCCCACAGGACGCCGGAACCCAGGCTGAGAAGATCGCCAAGAAGGGTCGTATCGGCGCCTGCGACAATGCCGTCCGAGAACACGGCCACCAGGCCGCAGAAGGCCAGAACAAGCCCACCGAGCTTGCGCGCGTTGATGCGCTCGCCAAGCAGGAAATGACCGCCGATCAGCACCCAGAAAGGCATGGTATTGACCAGCAGCGTGTTGCGGGCAACCGTCGTGTATTCAAGCCCGATATAGAGGCAGAGGAACTCGACGCCGAAGAGCACGCCGACGACGATGCCTGCGGTCAGCGTTCCATCCGCTTCGAACAACTTGACGCCGCGCAGCCGGCACCAGGCGAACACGCAGGCTCCCCCGATGAGCGAACGGGCGATCGAGACGAAGACGGGGTCGTAGCCTGCGTAGGAGATCTTGGCGGCGACGTAGTTCAGTCCCCAGGAGAAGGTCAGCCCGACCATGATGGCCGCCGCCGCCATGTCGACCGCGTCACGGCGATCCAGTGCGGGCGCAATGGTCAATCTCAGTCCTCCGCGCTCTGTTCGTCGAAACCGAGCAGGTTCCAGCTCTGGCGCATATGCGGCGGCATCGGCGCCGTCACATCGATGACGCCTTGGTCCGGATGTGGGATGACGATGCGGCGGGCATGCAGATGCAGCCGGTTCTGGATGCCGCCCGGGAATTCCCAGTTGGTATCGGCCTCGAAATATTTCGGATCGCCGATGATCGGGCAGCCGATATGGGCTGCATGGACGCGCAGCTGGTGCGTGCGGCCGGTATAGGGCTCCATCTCCAGCCAGGACAGCGACTGCGCCGCCTGCTCGACGACGCGATAGTAGGACACGGCATGGTCGGCGCCCTTCTCGCCATGCTTGGCGACACGCACGCGGTCGCCGTCCGGCGTTGCCTCCTTGACCAGCCAGGTCGATATCTTGTCCTCGCGCTTCGGCGGCACGCCCTTGACCAGCGCCCAGTAGGTCTTCTTGGTCTCGCGCGCCCGGAACGCTTCCGAGAGCTTCATCGCGGCAAGACGCGTGCGGGCAACGACCAGCACGCCGGACGTGTCGCGGTCGAGACGGTGGACCAGGCGCGGCTTCTCGCCCTTCTGGTTGCGCCAGGCCTCCAGCATGTCGTCGACATTGCGGGTGACGCCTGAGCCTCCCTGCACCGCCAGGCCGGCCGGCTTGTTGAAGACGAAGACCTTCGGGTCCTCGTGGAGAAGCATCTTGGCGAGCACGTCGGCATCGCCCTGGTTGCGGATCGAGTGGCCGGTAAGCGGCGCGTCGCCTTTCTTGTCGATGTCGAGCGGCGGGATGCGCACCGTCTGGCCAGGCTCGACGCGCGTGTCTGCCTTCGCCCTGCCGCCGTCGATGCGGATCTGGCCCGAGCGCAACAGCTTCTGCAGGTGGCCAAAGCCGAGGCCCGGATAATGGACCTTGAACCAGCGGTCGAGCCGCATGCCCGCCTCGCCGGCTTCCACCGTGATCTGTTCAACACCTGCCATGACTTTGCTTTTCCGTTCGAAAGCGGCGCCATAGCACTAAGGCGAACAGGTTGCGAGCCAAAGACCCAACAAAGCGCGACGATTACCCCAATCGCGGCTGATGGGGTCTGGTCTGTTCGCTCAGTCGGTGGAAGATGGCGGCGACACCGCGCAAACCGTCGAACGCGTCAGGAAGCGCTTCTCGCGGCCATTGTCGAGCGAGAACATGCCACCCCTGCCCGGCACGACATCGATGATGAGATCGGTGTGCTTCCAAACTTCATATTGCGAGGCGCTGATATAAACCGGCGTGTCGCCGATCTCGCCGAGCTTCACGTCGCTGTCGCCGACGATGAAATCGCCGCGCGGGTAGCACATCGGCGAAGAACCGTCGCAACAGCCGCCGGATTGGTGGAACAGAACCGGGCCGTGGTCGGCTATGATCTCGGCAAGAAGCACCTCGGCCTCCGGCGTGGCCGAGACTTTGTCTAAGGACATCTTGTCCATCGGTTCCTCCTTCAAGAGCGGGAGGGCACGACAGGCGCGCCCTCCCCTCCGTACGGCCCGGGAGGATCAGAAGAAGCCGAGCTTCTTCGGGCTGTAGCTGACCAGCATGTTCTTGGTCTGCTGGTAGTGGTCGAGCATCATCTTGTGCGTCTCGCGGCCGATGCCGGACTGCTTGTAGCCGCCGAAGGCGGCATGCGCCGGATAGGCGTGATAGCAGTTGGTCCAGACGCGGCCCGCCTGGATGGCGCGGCCGAAGCGATAGCAACGGTTCGCGTCGCGGCTCCAGATGCCGGCACCGAGGCCGTAGAGCGTATCGTTGGCGATCGACAGCGCCTCGTCATCGTCCTTGAAGGTCGTCACCGACACCACCGGCCCGAAGATCTCTTCCTGGAAGATGCGCATCTTGTTGTGACCCTTGAAGACAGTCGGCTTCACATAGTAGCCGCCGGCAAGGTCGCCCGGCAGGTGGTTCTGTTCGCCGCCGGTCAGCACCTGGGCTCCCTCCTGGCGACCGATGTCGAAGTAGGAGAGGATCTTTTGCAGCTGCTCGCTCGAAGCCTGCGCGCCGATCATGGTGGCCGGATCGAGCGGATCGCCCTGCACGATCGCCTCGACGCGCTTCAGCGCGCGCTCCATGAACTTGTCGTAGATCTTCTCATGCACCAGCGCGCGGCTCGGGCACGTGCAGACCTCGCCCTGGTTGAGCGCGAACATGACGAAGCCCTCGATCGCCTTGTCGAAGAAGTCGTCGTCCTCGGCAACGACGTCCTGGAAGAAGATGTTGGGCGACTTGCCTCCGAGTTCCAGCGTCACTGGGATGAGGTTCTGCGAGGCATACTGCATGATCAGGCGGCCGGTCGTCGTCTCGCCGGTGAAAGCGATCTTGGCGATGCGGTTCGACGATGCCAGCGGCTTGCCGGCCTCGAGGCCGAAGCCGTTGACGATGTTGAGCACGCCTTCCGGCAAAAGGTCGCCGATAAGGTCGGCCCACAGCATGATGGTGGCGGGCGTCTGCTCGGCCGGCTTCAGCACCACGCAATTGCCGGCGGCGAGCGCGGGCGCCAGCTTCCAGCAGGCCATCAGCAACGGGAAGTTCCAAGGGATGATCTGGCCGACGACACCCAGCGGCTCATGGAAATGGTAGGCGACCGTGTCGTGGTCGATCTCGGAAAGGCTGCCCTCCTGGCTGCGAAGGACGCCGGCGAAATAGCGGAAGTGGTCGATGGCCAGAGGCAGGTCCGCCGCCGTCGTCTCGCGGATCGGCTTGCCGTTGTCCCAGGTCTCGGCGAGCGCCAGCAGGTCGAGATTGTCTTCCATGCGGTCGGCAATGCGATTGAGGATCAAGGCGCGGGCCGCCGGGCTGGTCTTGCCCCAGGCGTCCTTCGCCTTATGCGCGGCATCGAGCGCGGCTTCGACGTCCTGCGCGTCGGACCTTGCGATCTCGCAAAGCGGCCGGCCGGTCACCGGTGAGATGTTGTCGAAGTATTTTCCGGCGTGCGGGGCGACCCAGCGGCCGCCGATGAAGTTGTCATAGCGCTTGGCGAAGGGGACCTTGGCCGTGCGTGAGAACTCAACCTTGTTCATGTCTGCCTCCCAGCAAAACGGCGTCACGGAATGTGGCGCGTCGCTGGAAACACTTGCGGATGCTCTTCAGCCTGTCATCCCCAGGCGAACGGATCGGGACCGCCGAGTGTCGCAGAACTGCGACAGGTCAGGTTGCGTAAATCAATGCGGCCGGCGGATGCTGAAACGGGCGAGCTTGCGATGCAGCGTCGCGCGCGAGATGCCGAGGCTCTGCGCCGCTGCCGAGACATTGCCGCCGGTGCGCGCCATCGCGCGCTGCAGCACACTGCGCTCGGCATCGTCGAGATCCTCCGGGGCCTTGGTCACGTCCCCAAGGATGTCCGCGGCGAGCAGGCCCCTGGCCAGGCCTTCCGACGTTATGCCAAGAGCAAGCCGTGCCGAGCGTGTCGCGCCGATCACAAGGTCGTCGGCATCGACGGCGATCAGCGCGCCGGCGCCGCGCTCGGCAACCGATGCAAGCAGGATGCGGGCATTGGAATAGACCATACGGAAATTCTCGGCCTCGATACGGCGCGCGGCGTCGCCCACCGCGACCGAGATAAGCTGCACGAAACCTTCCGTCAGGTCAGAGCGGCAGGACGATACGTCGAGCGCGGCCGCCAGGTTGCCTTCATGGTCAAAGACCGGCGCCGTGGTGCAGCTCATGAGCGTGTTGCGCGAAAAGAAATGCTGGTCGCGATGGATGGTGAGCGGCCGCTGATCGGCAAGACAGGTGCCGATGCCGTTGGTGCCTTCACTGTCTTCGCTCCAGACCGAGCCGGTCCACAGGCCCCATTCGTCGAAGGTCTCGTCGTCGGCGACCGCGCCCCGGCGCTCGACCGGGATGCCGTCGCGATCCGCCAGCATCACGCAGCAACCGACACCGCCGACCGCCAGATAGAGCCTGTTGAGGCTTCCTTCGGCCGCGCGGATCATCCGCTCCATGCGCTGACGAGCCTGCCGCAATTCGGCTTCGGTCAGCCGCCTGGGGGCCTTGCCCTCGGCCGGATCGAGGTGATGCAATTGAAGGGAACGCCGCCACGAGGCGACCAACGCGGAATGGGCCGCATCGCTTCTGGCGATCGAAGCCTGGACGAAATCCGCATGACCGGCTGCTTGCCGCCCGCTCAAACCTATCCTCCCAGCGAGCGGACCTCCTTCCGCCCTTCGTTATATCCTTGTGGATATATCCGATGGAAAAGTTGTACCGGTTGCAGCCGATCGGCGCTATAGGACGTTGGTTTAAGAGCAGTCAGGCGACGGCCCGGCCGCACCGGCCGAGCCAGGAAATTGAAGAGGCGCCAGAATCAGTTGGCGGCCGCCTTCGGCTTGGACGAGCCGATCATCTTCCAGTTCCTATAGAAGAGCGAATTGATGCGCTCCACGCTGACCGAGACGATGGCGAGAAGGCGCGCTATCAGCCTCGGGAACGGAGACGGGCGGATGATGTCGACGAAGACGCAGTAGCGGCGGCCGTCATATTCGTTGACCGAGCGGTGGAACAGCGTGTCGTCGAAGATGAACAAGGGATTGTCGTGCCAGTAGTTCTTCCTGCTGCCGCACTGGACGAAGATCTCCGCCTGCACCGGAATCAGATTGTAGAGGATGCGCAGGCTGAGCCGCAGCGGACCGAAATGCCAGGACGTGGATTCGCCCTTGCTGAATACGGATACGGCGATCGTCTTGATGTATTTGTAGTCCTTGTTGAATTCGGGAACGTTGTCGATCCTGTGCTTGCCGTACCACTGATAGACGTACATGCCGCGCCGGCCGGCGCCGAAATTGGCGTCGATGTCGGCGATGATCTCGTCCTTGCGGGCGTTGAAGACGCCCAGGACTTCGTTGATCTCGCGCTGATAGTCCTCAGGAAACTGCTCGGGCTTCCAGACGCCGGGGTTGCGGTAGCAGAGAAGGTCGACAATCAGGTTGAATGGCGACAGCAGCCAGGTGAACAGGCCGTTGCCGAGAAAGTAGCGGTCGAAAAGCTTCCAGTTCTTCTGATCGTTGCGCATGACGTCGATCAGGCCGCAGACGACCCAGATCGCGGTCAGGACCGGGATGAAGTAGAGGGCGAGCGCGAGAACCACGACCGCGATGGCGGCCTTGCGGAGCGACTTGACGGTTTTCTTTTTCATTGTTTTTCGCGCGGGGAGCGCGATCCTGTTCCGTGGGACAAAATCACGGCGACCCCCGCCAGCCGTGCGTCTTGATAGGATTTTTTGTCTCCCGGCACAATGCCGTCGCATGGCCGAACAGCAGGGCCACATAAATATTTGGAGTGACTATTTCCACTTATCCTCAATGCTGACCCGGCAGGCACGAGCGTGCCGACCACCGGGCAGCGCAAATCAAGTGTTCCGTTCGCTACGCAGCTTTGCCCAGTATTCCAGCCGCTTCCTGACTTCGCGCTCGAAGCCTCGCTCCGGCGGATCGTAGAAAGTGTGCCGGCCCATTTTCTCGGGGAAATAATCCTGACCGGAAAACGCGTCCGGCTCGTCATGGTCGTAGCGATAGCCGGCGCCGTAGTCCTCCTCTTTCATCAGCTTGGTCGGCGCGTTGAGGATGTGCTTGGGCGGCAGCAGCGAGCCGAACTCCTTGGCCGCCGCGGTCGCAGCCTTGAAGGCTGTGTAGACAGCGTTCGATTTCGGCGCGGTGGCGAGATAGACGGCCGCTTGGGCGAAGGCGAGCTCGCCCTCAGGCGAGCCTAGATAGTCGTAGGCGTCCTTGGCCGCGTTGGCGACGACAAGCGCCTGCGGATCGGCGAGCCCGATATCCTCCACAGCCATGCGCACCAGCCGGCGGCCGAGATAGAGCGGATCCTCGCCGGCGTCGAACATGCGGGCAAGATAGTAGAGCGCCGCGTCCGGATCGGAGCCCCGCACCGATTTATGCAGCGCCGAGATCAGGTTGTAATGGCCGTCCTGGCCCTTGTCGTAGATCGGCGCGCGGCGCTGGATAACGCGCTGCAGGCCTTCCGGGCCGAAGACCTCGCCTTTCTTGGCGGCGCGCCAGACTTCCTCGGCCAGCGTCAGCGAGGCGCGGCCGTCGCCGTCCGCCATGCGGATCAGCATCGCGCGCGCCTCATCGTCGAGCGGCAGCGCCCTGCCCTCGGTTTCTTCCGCCCGCGCCAGTAGCTTGGCGATGCTTTCCTCGCCGAGCGAACGGAACACCAGCACGCGCGCCCGCGACAGAAGCGCCGCGTTCAGCTCGAAGGACGGGTTCTCCGTGGTGGCGCCAACCAGCACCACGGTGCCGTCTTCCATCACCGGCAAAAACCCGTCCTGTTGGGCGCGGTTGAAACGATGGATCTCGTCGACGAAGAGCAGGGTCTGGCGGCCGTTGGCGCGCCTCAGTTTCGCCGCCTCGAACACTTTCTTGAGGTCCGCGACGCCGGAAAACACCGCCGAGATCTGCTCGAAGGCAAGGTTGGTCTCGCCGGCAAGCAGCCGCGCCACCGTCGTCTTGCCGGTGCCGGGCGGACCCCAGAAGATCATCGAGCCGAGCGAGCCGGAATCGATCAGCCTGGTCAGCGCGCCGTCCGGACCGGTCAGGTGCTCCTGGCCGACGACCTCGCCGAGGTTTTTGGGGCGCAACCGGTCGGCCAGCGGCCGCCCGGGCGGCGCTTTCTCCGGCTCATCGGAACTGAACAGATCGGCCATGCAAGTCTTTTGGTTGAAACGCGATCCCGCTCTTTTGAGAGCTTGATCTTGTCCGAACACCGGTTCCCGCTTTCTGCCAAGCGGGCCGTCGGTTCGGGATCAAGCTCTAAATGGGCAGACTGCCTCAATAACGCAACACCTGGCGCAGTATCTGCCCGCCACGCTCGACGGTAAAGCGCCACCAGCGCGTGTCCTGCTGGGCAACCTGCGCCAGCGTCGCCGCGGTGTCGATGGTGGTGCCGTTCACCTCGCGCACGATATCGCCAGGCTGGAAGCCGAAATCGGCGGCCGGCGAATCGCGGCTGATGTCGATGACGGTGACGCCCTTGAGGTCGGTGCGAAGGCCGAGCCGCTGGGCAAGCCTGGGCGACAGCTCCGCGACCTTGGCGCCGGCGAAGGGACTGCGGCCGCGCAAGGTCACCTCGCTGGGCTTGGCGCCTTCCGGCGCGCGCTCCAGCGGGATTTCCAGCGTCGCCTGCTGGCCCTTGCTCAGCACGCCGAAGGTCGCCTTGGTGCCGATCGACAGCGTGGCCATGCGATAGTCGAGCGCCTCGATGCTTTCGACCGGCGTGTTGTTGAGCGACAGAATGACGTCGCCGGGCTTCAGGCCGGCCTTGCCGGCCGGGCCGGCGCCTTCGACCGACGAGACCAATGCGCCGGTCGGCTTCTCCATGCCGAGCGACTCAGCGATCTGCGGTGTCACCGCTTCGAATTCCGCGCCGATATAGGGCCGCTCGAAGAAGTCGAGTCCGGCCTTGGCGGCGTCGGCAAAGGCGCGCACCATGTTCGAGGGAATGGCGAAGCCGATGCCGATCGAGCCACCGCTGCGGCTATAGATCGCCGTGTTGATGCCGACCAGCTGGCCGCCCATGTTGATCAGCGCGCCGCCGGAATTGCCCGGATTGATGGCGGCGTCGGTCTGGATGAAGTAGCCCGAATCCGAAACGCCGATATGGCTGCGGGCAAGGGCGGACACAATGCCGCTGGTGGTGGTCTGGCCGACGCCGAACGGATTGCCGATGGCCAGCACCAGGTCACCGACCTCCAGCGCATCGGAATCGCCGATGGCGATTACCGGGAACGGCTTGTCGGCCGAAATCTTGAGCACCGCGAGATCGAGCGTCTCGTCCTTGAGCATGACCTTCGAGGTGAACTCGCGCCCGTCTGCTGTCGCCACCTTCACCTCGTCGGCGTCCTTGATGACGTGGAAGTTGGTCACGATGACGCCGCTCGGATCGACCAGCACGCCCGAACCCAGCGAAGACTGCGCACGCGGCTGGGCGCGGCCGAAGAACTCCTCGAAGAAGGGATCGCCCTCGAAAGGCGACGTCACCTTGGCGGTTTGCGAGGCATAGACGTTGACCACGGCAGGCGCCGTCTGCTTGACCAGCGGCGCGAATGAGAGTTGCACCTGTTCGCGGCCGAACGGCACACGCTTTTCCGGGCTGGACGTGCCGTTCTCGCCTTCGACGCCATGCAGCAGGTCGGTCAGCACGTCGGAGAGGCCCGGATCGGCCGGCTTGGCGGCGTCCTCGGCAAAAGCCTGTCTTGCGGCCGGTGCCACGGCGAAGACGGCCAGCGCGGCAACAAGAAACAGTCGTTTGAGGTGCATTTTCGAATCCCTCCAGATCGGGCGCCATTGTCCCGACGATTGTGCAGAATGAAAGGCTAATGCACACAAATGCGACACTTGTCGCGCAAAAGCTTGAGCCTGGACGTCAAATTCCGCTCGCTCGGCTCAAACCGCTCCAAATGCAAAAAGGGGCCCGAAGGCCCCTTGAAGTCATTGAGGAAAACGCAGGCCTCAGGCGGCCGCGGCTTCCTCATTGGTGCCCTCAGCCTCAAGGCGGGCGCGGTCGGCGGCGCCCTTGGCCGAGGTGTCGCGGTCGACGAATTCGATGACCGCCATGGCGGCGTTGTCGCCCTTGCGGAAGCCCGCCTTCATGATGCGCAGATAGCCACCATTGCGCTGCGCGTAACGCGGCGCGATCGTGTCGAACAGGCGCTTAACGACCGGCTCGTTGCCGATCTGAGCGATGACCTGACGACGGGCGTGCAGGTCGCCGCGCTTGCCGAGCGTGACGAGCTTCTCGACGATCGGACGCAGGTCCTTCGCCTTCGGCAGGGTGGTGACGATCTGCTCGTGCTCGATCAGAGACACGGCAAGGTTGGCGAACATCGACTTGCGGTGGCTTACGCTGCGGGCGAAGCGACGGCCTTTGAAACCGTGGCGCATGGCTCTTTTCCTTCTTCAGTTGTTCAAGAGGCCACGGCCTCTGATGGTTTTCCGCATGACCGTCGGATCGAGCGGCTCACGCCGCCGATCCTTGGAATTCATGCTCAATATTGGTCTTCGTAACGCTTGGCGAGGTCTTCGATGTTTTCCGGCGGCCAGTCCGGCACTTCCATGCCGAGATGGAGACCCATGGCCGCCAGCACTTCCTTGATCTCGTTCAGCGACTTGCGGCCGAAGTTCGGGGTGCGCAGCATCTCGGCTTCGGTTTTCTGGATCAGGTCGCCGATATAGACGATGTTGTCGTTCTTCAGGCAGTTGGCCGAACGCACCGAAAGTTCGAGCTCGTCGACCTTCTTGAGCAGCGCCGGGTTGAAGGCGAGCTCGGTGACGGCCTCGGTCGCGACTTCCTTCTGCGGCTCGTCGAAGTTGACGAACAGCGCGAGCTGGTCCTGCAGGATGCGGGCGGCGAAAGCGACCGCGTCCTCGCCCGAGATCGAGCCGTTGGTCTCGATGGTCATGGTCAGCTTGTCATAGTCGAGCACCTGGCCCTCGCGGGTGTTCTCGACCTTGTAGGAGACCTTCTTGACCGGCGAGTAGAGCGAGTCGACCGGGATCAGGCCGATCGGCGCGTCCTCGGCGCGGTTGCGCTCGGCCGGAACATAGCCCTTGCCGGTGTCGACGGTGAACTCCATGCGGATCTCGGCGCCCTCGTCCAGCGTGCAGATGACGTGGTCGGGGTTGAGAATCTCGACGTCGCCCACGGTCTGGATGTCGCCGGCGAGCACGGCGCCCGGGCCCTGCTTGCGCACGACCATGCGCTTGGGACCATCGCCTTCCATGCGGATGGCGATTTCCTTGATGTTGAGCACGATGTCGGTCACGTCCTCGCGCACGCCGGCGATGGACGAGAATTCATGCAGCACGCCGTCGATCTGCACGGCGGTGACGGCCGCGCCGCGCAGCGAAGACAGAAGCACGCGCCGCAGCGCGTTGCCCAGCGTCAGGCCAAAACCGCGTTCGAGCGGCTCGGCCACCAGCGTGGTCAGCGTCTTCTTCTTCGACGAGAACTCGATCTTGTTCGGCTTGATCAGTTCCTGCCAGTTTTTCTGGATCATAAATGTGTTCCTTCCTTTGCCCCGCCACCATCCAATCGTGGCGGGCGACACGGAAAACCGCGGAGGAACGCCGTGGCGTTCGCGCGGCGCTTAAAAATCAGACGCGGCGCTTCTTGCGCGGACGGCAACCATTGTGCGGGATCGGCGTCACGTCGCGGATCGAGGTGATGGTGAAGCCGGCCGCCTGCAGCGCGCGAAGGGCCGATTCACGGCCGGAGCCGGGTCCGCAGACCTCGACCTCGAGCATGCGCATGCCGTGTTCCTGCGCCTTCTTGGCGACGTCCTCGGCAGCCATCTGGGCGGCGAACGGGGTCGACTTGCGCGAGCCCTTGAAGCCCTGGGCACCGGCCGACGACCAGGCAATCGAATTGCCCTGCGCGTCGGTGATGGTGATCATGGTGTTGTTGAAGGTCGAATTGACGTGGGCAACGCCCGACGAGATGTTCTTGCGTTCGCGACGGCGAACACGAGCGGCTTCCTTGGCCATGGTAGTCCTTTCAGTTGATCTCTACACCGCCGTAATGCCAGCGGCTCCACCTTGGGAAGTGAATGGAGAATGGTGAAATGGTGAATGGGCAAAACGCCATTCCCCATTCACCACTGACCATTCACCAATTACTTCTTCTTGCCGGCGATCGCCTTGGCCGGGCCCTTGCGGGTGCGCGCATTGGTGTGCGTGCGCTGGCCGCGGACGGGCAGCGAGCGGCGGTGACGCAGGCCGCGGTAGCAGCCGAGGTCCATCAGCCGCTTGATGTTCATCGAGACTTCGCGGCGCAGGTCGCCTTCGACCTGGTAGTCGCGGTCGATCGTCTCGCGGATCTGCAGCACTTCCGCGTCGGTCAGCTGGTTGACGCGGCGGTCCGCCGGGATGCCGACCTTGTCGACGATCTCCTGGGCAAACTTCTTGCCGATGCCGTGAATGTACTGAAGCGCAATGACGACGCGCTTGTTGGTCGGAATGTTGACGCCGGCTATACGAGCCATGTTCTTCTCTTTCTCCATGTAGGCCGGACGAGCCGGCGTTCAAGTTATCCCGCGTCCGGTGGAGGCCGGCCCTTGCGGGAGTTTCCTGGTTCAAAGCGGATGCATTGCCCGCAAGGGCAAGCAAAGTCCATGCCTGATAGGAAGACGGGCCGCCATACCCCAACGGCCCACTTCAGTCAAGCGCAATCTTCAATTGTCGCCAAGCGCAATCTTCAATTGTCGGTCCGGCTCACTTCGCCGCGGCCGCGAGCACCTTGTCGATCTCGGCGGTTACCGCATCGATACTGGCCATGCCGTCGACGGTCTTGAGCTTGCCCTTGGCGTAGTAGTAGCCGGTCAGCGGCGCCGTCTTCTTGTAGTATTCACGCAGGCGTTCCTCGAACACGGCCGGGTTGTCGTCCTTGCGCACCGGCTGGCCGGCGGCCTTGGCATCCTCGGCACGCTTGACGATTCGCCCGACCAGCGCCTTGTCGTCGACGACAAGCTCGATGACGGTGTCGAGCGCGATGCCGCGCTCGGCAAGCATCGCCTCGACCGCGTCCGCCTGCACCAGCGTGCGCGGATAGCCGTCGAGGATGAAGCCCTTGGCGCAATCCGGCTGATCGATGCGCTCGGCGACGATGGCGTTGACGATTGCGTCAGAGACCAACTCGCCGGCATCCATCACCGCCTTGGCGCGCTTGCCGACTTCGGTTCCGGCCTGAACGGCGGCACGCAGCATGTCTCCCGTCGAGAGCTGGGGGATGCCGTGTTGTTCTACCAGTCTTTGTGCTTGCGTCCCCTTGCCCGCCCCTGGCGGCCCAAGCAATATCAGCCTCATCTGCTCCTCTTCCCCCCGCGCAACTTCGACTTCTTGATCAGGCCCTCATACTGGTGCGCGATCAGGTGACCCTGAATCTGCGCCACCGTGTCGAGCGTGACACTGACCACGATCAGAAGCGATGTGCCACCGAGGTAGAAAGGTACGCCAGTCGCTGAAATCAGGAACTCAGGCAGCAGACAGACCAGCACCAGGTAGATGGCGCCGATGACGGTGATACGCGTCAGAACATAGTCGATATATTCGGCCGTGCGCTCGCCCGGACGATAGCCCGGGATGAAGCCGGAATGCTTCTTGAGCTGGTCGGCCGTGTCCTTCGGGTTGAAGACGATCGCCGTGTAGAAGAAGGCGAAGAAGACGATCATGCCCGCATAGAAGATCATGTAGAGCGGCTGGCCGTGGCCGAGCGAGGCCAGGATCGTGCTTGCCCAGGCCGGCAGGTTGGTCGCCTGCGAGAAGCCTGCGACGGTAGCCGGCAAAAGCAGCAGCGAGGACGCGAAGATCGGCGGGATGACGCCCGAAGTGTTGAGCTTCAGCGGCAAATGCGAGGTATCGCCCTGGAACATGCGATTGCCGACCTGGCGCTTCGGATACTGGATGAGCAGGCGGCGCTGCGCGCGCTCGAAGAAGACGATCAGCGCGATGACGACGATGGCCAGAACGATGATCGCGAGGATGAGACCCGTCGACAGCGCGCCGGTGCGGCCGAGCTCCAGCGTGCCGGAGATCGCCCGCGGCAAGCCGGCGACGATGCCGGAGAAGATGATCAGCGAAATGCCGTTGCCGATGCCGCGCGCCGTGATCTGCTCGCCGAGCCACATCAGGAACATGGTGCCGCCGACCAGCGTGACGACGGTCGAGATGCGGAAGAACATGCCGGGATCGTTGACGATGCCGTTGCCGCCCTCGAGACCGATCGAAATGCCGTAGGCCTGGATCAGCGCCAGGAGCACGGTGCCGTAGCGCGTGTACTGGTTGATGATCTTGCGGCCCTGCTCGCCTTCCTTCTTCAGCGCTTCCAGCGACGGGATGACCGAGGTCATCAGCTGCATGATGATGGAGGCGGAGATGTAGGGCATGATGCCCAGCGCGAAGATCGCCATGCGCTGCACGGCGCCGCCGGCAAACATGTTGAACATGCCGAGCACGCCCTTGCTCTGCGAGGAGAAGGCCTGGGCGAAAGCGTCGGGATTGATGCCGGGAAGCGGGATGTAGGTGCCGAGGCGGTAGACGAGCAGCGCACCGATGGTGAACCAGATGCGCTTCTTGAGATCCTCGGCCTTGGCGAAGGCCGCGAAATTCAGATTGGAGGCTAGTTGTTCAGCAGCCGAAGCCATGCCTGATTCTCCGCTAGAGCATGATGCCGAAAAGTGTGGAGCGGCTTTCGGACAACATCCTGCTCTACTTCATTGATTTCCGTGTCACGCTCGACGCCCCCAGCTCAGGCGGCGCGTGTCACCGAAGCCCACGAGATAAGCTCCGGACCTTAAACATGCAAGCGGCCGCGTTGACGCGGCCGCCCAATTCATCTGGTCAAAGCGCGGTTCGAGGGAAAATGCGAAGTCATCCCGCTCGGCCGCGCTTCAAATCGCCGTTACTCGGCGGCGGCCGCTTCCGGCAACTTCACCGAACCGCCGGCCTTCTCGATCTTCTCGATCGCGGCCTTGGAGGCGCCGGCGACGTCGAAGGAGAGCTTGGCCTTCAGCTCGCCGTCGGACAGCACGCGCACGCCGTCCTTGGCGCGGCGGATGACGCCGGCGGCAACCAGGGCCTCAGCCGTCACGGCCTCTTTGGCGTCGAGCTTCTTGGCGTCGATCGCCGCCTGGATCTTGGCCAGCGATACAATCGCGAAGCTCTTGCCGAACAGGTTGTTGAAGCCACGCTTCGGCAGGCGCCGGTAGAGCGGCATCTGGCCGCCCTCGAAGCCGTTGATGGCAACGCCCGAACGGGCCTTCTGGCCCTTGACGCCGCGACCGGCGGTCTTGCCCGAGCCGGAGCCGATGCCGCGACCGAGGCGCTTCCTGGAATGCGTGGCGCCGTCCTTGTCACGCAGATCGTTGAGTTTCATCATTCTTCTCCTGCGCTTCCGTTCAGGCCTCGTCCACGACGCGGACGAGGTGCTGGACGGCGGCGATCATGCCGCGCACGGAAGGGGTATCTTCCAGCGTGCGCCGCTTGTGCATCTTGTTCAGGCCGAGGCCGACCAGCGTCGCGCGCTGCTCCTTCGGCCGGCGGATCGGCGAACCGATCTGCTCGACGGTGATGGTCTTGGTAGCTTTCTTGGCCATGGTCGAAATCCCTGGTCAGCGTCGACTATTCTTCAGCCGCAACGGCGGTGCCGCGGCGGGCCTGAAGGGTCGAGTACTTGATGCCGCGCGCCGCAGCCACATCCTTCGGATGCATCTGGCTCTTCAGCGCGTCGAAGGTGGCGCGAACCATGTTGTAGGGATTCGACGAACCCATCGACTTGGCGACCACGTCATGCATGCCGAGCGTCTCGAAGACGGCGCGCATCGGACCGCCGGCGATGATGCCGGTACCCTGCTTGGCGGCGCGCAGCAGAACGCGTCCGGCGCCCCAGCGGCCCTCGACGTCGTGATGCAGCGTGCGGCCCGAACGCAGCGGCACGAAGATCATGTCGCGCTTGGCCGATTCGGTCGCCTTGCGGATGGCTTCCGGCACTTCGCGCGCCTTGCCGTGGCCGAAGCCGACGCGGCCCTTCTGGTCGCCGACGACGACGAGAGCGGCAAAGCCGAAACGACGGCCACCCTTCACCACCTTGGCGACGCGGTTGATGTGGACGAGCTTGTCCACCATGCCGTCGTCACGCTCTTCGCGTTCACGCTCGCGGCCGCGGCCGCCTTCTCTACGTTCCTGTGCCATATCCTGTTCCTTGTTCTTTTCCGGAAGCACGGGTTGCTGTTTGCCGGCGCCGCATTTCGGGTCGCCGACGGTTTAAAATCAGAAGCTGAGACCGCCTTCGCGCGCAGCTTCGGCCAGCGCCTTGACGCGGCCATGATAGATGTACGGGCCACGATCGAAGACGACTTCCTTGACGCCGGCCTTCGCGGCGCGCTCGGCGATCAGCTTGCCGACGGCGGCGGCGGCAGCCGTGTCGGCGCCGGTCTTGAGCGAACCCTTGAGGTCCTTCTCGAGCGTCGAGGCAGCGGCCAGCGTGTGGCCCTTGGCGTCGTCGATCACTTGGACGTAGATGTTCTTCGAGGTGCGGTGCACCGACAGACGCGGACGCGCGCCGGCGACCTTCTTGATCTGGCGGCGGATGCGCTGCGCGCGGCGCTGGGTGGCTTCTTTCGTGCTCATACTGTCAGTTCCCTGCCTTCAGAAAACGGGGGCAACCCTGTGCGGTAGGCCAAGCCTCCCGCGGCCGCTCCCCGCGGCGTTACACGTCTCTGGCTTGGCCCGCAACTCTACGGGCCAGCCTGTTACTTCTTCTTGCCTTCCTTGCGCACGATGCGCTCGTCGGCATAGCGCACGCCCTTGCCCTTGTACGGCTCCGGACCGCGATATTCGCGGATCTCGGCGGCGACCTGGCCGACCTGCTGCTTGTCGATGCCCGAGACCGTGATTTCGGTCGGCTTCGGCACCGAGATGGTGATGCCCTGGGGCGTCTCATAGATGACATCGTGGCTGAAGCCGAGGGCCAGCTGTAGGTTCTTGCCCTGCAATGCCGCACGATAGCCGACGCCGGTGATCTCGAGCTTCTTCTCGAAGCCGTCCTTCACGCCCTGCAGGATGTTGACGATCTGCGTGCGCGACATGCCCCACTTGGAGCGGGCGGTCTTGGTCTGGTCGCGCGGCTCGACGGAGATCTCGTTGTTCTCCATCTTCACCAGCACTTCGTCGTTGACCACGAACTTCAGCTCGCCCTTCGGGCCCTTCGCCGTCACGGTCTGGCCGTTGACGGTCGCGGACACGCCCTGCGGCAGCGAAACGGGTTTCTTTCCGATACGAGACATTTTGTTGTCCTCGTCACTTCTTTCGTTTCAGGTTCCAGTTCCCGGGCGCGATCCCGAGAACCGAAGCCCATTCATCAATCTCTGGCCGATCAGAAGATCTGGCAGAGGATCTCGCCGCCGACATTCTGCTCGCGCGCTTCATGGTCGGCCATGACGCCCTTCGGCGTCGAAAGGATGGCGATGCCGAGGCCGTTGGCGACCTGCGGGATCGACTTGGCCGAGACATAGACGCGGCGGCCGGGCTTCGAGACACGCTCGATCTCGCGCACGACCGGGGCGCCGTCGAAATACTTCAGCTCGATCTCGATTTCCGACTTGCCGTTTTCGAAGTCGGTCTGGCTGTAGTCGCGGATATAACCTTCCGACTTCAGCACGTCGAGAACGCGGGCGCGCAGACGCGAGGCCGGGGTCGAAACGCTCGACTTCTTGCGGCCATAGGCGTTGCGGATGCGGGTCAGCATATCGCCGAGAGGATCGCTCAATGACATCTCAGTGTCTCCTTACCAGCTCGACTTGACCAGGCCCGGGATCTGGCCGGTATTGCCCAGATCGCGAAGCGCGATACGCGAAAGCTTGAGCTTGCGATAGTAGGCGCGCGGACGGCCCGTGACTTCGCAGCGGTTGCGGATGCGGATCTTGGCCGAGTTGCGCGGCAGCGCCGAAAGCTTCAACTGGGCGCGGAAACGCTCTTCCATCGGCTTGGATTGATCCATGATGATGGCCTTCAGCGCGGCGCGCTTGGCGGCGTACTGACCGGTTAGCTTGCGGCGCCGGTTGTTCTTCTCGACTGAGCTGGTCTTTGCCATTTCAGATTTTTCCTTTTTCGCTGCCGTTACTGGCGGAAGGGGAAGTTGAAGGCCTTGAGCAGAGCCCTGGCCTCGTCATCCGTCTTCGCCGTCGTACAAACGATGACGTCCATGCCCCAGACCTGATCGACCTTGTCGTAGTTGATCTCTGGGAACACGATGTGCTCCTTGATGCCCATGGCGTAGTTGCCACGGCCGTCAAAGCTCTTCGGGTTCAGTCCGCGGAAGTCGCGAACGCGCGGCAGCGCGATGTTCACGAGGCGGTCGAGGAACTCGTACATGCGTTCCTTGCGCAGCGTGACCTTGGCGCCGATCGGCATGTTCTCGCGCACCTTGAAGCCCGCGATCGACTTGCGCGAGCGGGTCACGACGGCCTTCTGGCCGGCGATCAGCGCGAGATCCTCGGCCGCGACCGAGGGCTTCTTGGAATCGGCGGTTGCTTCGCCGACGCCCATGTTCAGCACGATCTTGTCGATGCGCGGAACCTGCATCTCGTTGTCGTAGCCGAACTGCTCCTGCAGCGCCTTGCGGATGGTCTCCTGATAGACCTTCTTGAGGCGCGGCTCGTTCTTGGCAGCCGCCTGCTTGGTTTCAGCCTTAGCCATTGATGACTTCTCCCGAACGCTTGGCGACGCGCACCTTCTTGCCGTCCTTCTGGATGGTGAAGCCGACGCGGGTCGGCTTGCCGTCCTTGGGGTCGGCCAGCGCGATGTTCGACAGGTGGATCGGCGCTTCCTTGGTGATGATCCCGCCCTCTTGGGACTGGGTCTGCTTCTGGTGACGGCGAATGAGGTTCACGCCGCGGACGACCGCGGTGTCTTCCTTCGGCTGCACCGACAGGACTTCGCCCGAACGGCCCTTGTCCTTGCCGGCAAGCACGACGACCTTGTCGCCTTTTCTGATCTTTTGCATTGGTCCGGCTCCTTACAGCACTTCAGGCGCGAGCGAGATGATCTTCATGTGGTTCTTGGCGCGCAGCTCGCGCGGAACCGGTCCGAAGATACGGGTGCCGATCGGCTCTTTCTTATTGTCGACGAGAACGGCCGCGTTCTTGTCGAAACGGATCACGCTGCCGTCCGGACGGCGGATGTCCTTGGCCGTGCGAACCACGACCGCCTTCATCACATCGCCCTTCTTAACGCGGCCGCGCGGAATGGCTTCCTTGATCGACACCACGATGATGTCGCCGACGGATGCGTACTTCCGCTTCGAGCCGCCCAGCACCTTGATGCACATGACACGACGGGCGCCGGAATTGTCCGCGACGTCGAGGTTTGTTTGCATCTGAATCATGACTGGCCGCCTTCTTCTTTTCTAACGGGACAGGCGCGCGACGCCCCTCCCCGGTCTGTCCAAAATTCGTTTGTTTACGCCTGGTCCGAGGTAACCACGACCCAGCGCTTGTCCTTCGAAATCGGCTTCGATTCCTGGATGAACACCTGGTCGCCGACCTTGTGGGCGTTGTTCTCGTCGTGCGCCTTGTACTTCTTGGTCATGCGCACGGTCTTCTTCATCACCGGGTGCGTGAAGCGACGCTCGACCTTGACGACAACCGTCTTCTCGTTCTTGTCGCTGACGACGGTGCCCTGCAGGATACGCTTCGGCATGGTCTTAACCCTTCTTGGCCGCGGCTTTTTCCGCGGCGATGGTCTTGATGCGCGCGATGTCCTTGCGGACCTGCTTCACGCGCGCGGTCTTCTCGAGCTGGCCGGTGGCCTTCTGGAAGCGCAGGTTGAACTGCTCCTTCTTCAGCGCGGCCAGGTCGTCGGTCAGCTGATCCTGGGTCTTGGTCCGGATGTCTTCGGCTTTCATGATCGCCTGTCCTTATTCTGCGATGCGCTGCACGAAGCGCGTCTTGACCGAGAGCTTGGCGGCACCGAGACGCAGCGCTTCACGCGCGGTCTCCTCGCTGACACCGTCGATCTCGAACATGATGCGGCCGGGCTTCACGCGCGCCGCCCAATAGTCGACGCCGCCCTTGCCCTTACCCATGCGGACTTCGGTCGGCTTCGAGGTGACCGGCAGATCCGGGAACACCCGGATCCAGACGCGGCCGGCGCGCTTCATCTCGCGGGTGATCGCGCGGCGGGCCGCCTCGATCTCGCGCGCGGTGACGCGGTTCGGCTCAAGCGCCTTCAGCCCGAAACCGCCGAAATCCAGGTTGGTGCCGCCCTTGGCGGTACCGTGGATACGGCCCTTGAACTGCTTGCGGAACTTTGTGCGCTTTGGCTGCAGCATCGTTCTAACTCCAAATTCTCAAATGTCTCAGGCGTTCTCGCGACGACGGCCGCGTTCGCGCTCGCCACCAGCACCGCCGCCGCCATGCGCGGCATCGCCTTCGGTTGCACGGCGCTCGGAAGCCATCGGGTCGTGCTCGAGGATCTCGCCCTTGAACACCCACACCTTGACGCCGCAGATGCCGTAAGCCGTGTTGGCCTCGGCCGTGCCGTAGTCGACATCGGCGCGCAGGGTGTGCAGCGGCACGCGGCCTTCGCGGTACCATTCCATGCGCGCGATTTCGGCGCCGCCGAGACGGCCGGAGCAGTTGATGCGGATGCCTTCGGCGCCGAGACGCATGGCCGACTGAACGGCTCGCTTCATGGCGCGGCGGAACGCGATGCGGCGCTCGAGCTGCTGCGCGATCGACTGCGCGATCAGCGTGGCGTCGATCTCGGGCTTGCGCACTTCAACGATGTTGAGGTGCGTTTCGGACTTCGTCATCTCGGTCAGCTTCTTGCGAAGCTTCTCGATGTCGGCGCCCTTCTTGCCGATGATCAGGCCCGGACGCGCCGCATGAATGGTGACGCGGCACTTCTTGTGCGGACGCTCGATCACGACCTTGGAGATCGCGGCCTGCTTGAGTTCCTTCTCGAGATACTTGCGGATCTTGAGGTCTTCATGCAGCAGCTGGCCGTATTCGCCGGTGTTCGCGAACCAGCGCGAATCCCAGGTACGGTTGATGCCGAGACGCAGCCCGATCGGATTGACTTTCTGGCCCATTATGCGGCCTCCCCTTTTTCCTCGACTTCACGAACGACGATCGTGAGGTGCGAGAACGGCTTTTCGATACGGCTGGCGCGACCGCGGCCACGAGCGTGGAAGCGCTTCATGACGATCGACTTGCCGACATAGGCTTCCGCCACGACAAGCGCGTCGACATCGAGGTCGTGATTGTTTTCCGCGTTGGCGATCGCCGATTCCAGCGTCTTCTTGACCGTGCCGGAAATCCGCTTGGCCGAGAATTCGAGGTCGGAGAGCGCGGTCGCGACCTTCTTGCCGCGGATCAGCGCGGCAACCAGGTTGAGCTTCTGCGGGCTGATACGGATCGTGCGCAGAACGGCACGCGCCTCGTTATCAGCAAGCCTGCGCGGAGCTTTGGCCTTGCCCATGATTATTTCCTCTTCGCCTTCTTATCCGCGCCGTGACCGTAATAGGTCCGGGTCGGAGCGAATTCACCGAACTTGTGGCCGACCATGTCCTCGTTCACCGAGACCGGGACATGCTTCTGGCCGTTGTAGACACCGAAGGTGAAGCCGACGAACTGCGGCAGGATGGTGGAGCGACGGCTCCACATCTTGATCACCTCATTGCGACCACCCTCGCGAACCTTGTCCACCTTCTTGAGAAGGTAGCCGTCGACGAAGGGGCCTTTCCAAATCGAACGAGTCACTTGGCGTTACCTCTTCTTAGCTCTTGCGCTGATGGCGCGAGCGCACGATGAACTTGTCGGTCGCCTTGTTGGACCGCGTCTTCTTGCCCTTGGTCGGCTTGCCCCAGGGCGAAACCGGATGACGGCCACCCGAGGTGCGGCCTTCGCCGCCGCCATGCGGATGGTCGACCGGGTTCATGGCCACGCCGCGATTGTGCGGACGCTTGCCGCGCCAAACGGTGCGACCGGCCTTGCCGTCGTTGATGTTGCCATGGTCGGGATTCGACACTGCGCCGACAGTGGCCATGCAGGAGCCGTGCACGACGCGCTGCTCGCCCGAGTTGAGGCGCAGGATCGCCATGCCCTGGTCACGGCCAACGAGCTGGGCGTAACCGCCAGCCGAACGGGCGACCTGACCGCCCTTGCCCGGCTTCAGCTCGATGTTGTGGACGATCGTGCCGACCGGCATCGAGGCCAGCGGCATCGCGTTGCCCGGCTTCACGTCGACCGCTTCGCCGGCCACGATCTTGTCGCCGGCAGCCAGGCGCTGCGGGGCCAGGATGTAGGACAGCTCGCCGTCGTCATACTTGATCAGCGCGATGAAGGCGGTGCGGTTAGGATCGTATTCGATACGCTCGACCGTGCCGACCACGTCGTACTTCTTACGCTTGAAGTCGATGATGCGGTACGAACGCTTGTGACCGCCGCCGATGAAGCGGGCCGTGATGCGGCCGTAATTGTTGCGGCCGCCCGACTTGGTCAGGCCTTCGGTCAGGCCCTTGACGGGCTTGCCCTTGTAGAGGCCCGAGCGGTCGACGATGACCAGCTGGCGGGTGCTCGGCGTTACCGGGTTGAATTTCTTAAGTGCCATTGTCCTGTCCTCGCGGCCTTGCTCAGAGACCCGTCGCGACGTCGATCGACTGGCCGTCGGCCAGCGTCACAACCGCCTTCTTGACGTCGCCCTGGCGGCCAACCGTGCCGCGGAAGCGCTTGATCTTGCCCTTGCGGACGAGCGTGTTCACTGCCGTCACCTTGACGCCGAAGAGAGCTTCCACGGCAGCCTTGATTTCCGGCTTCGACGCCTTCTTGGCGACGTTGAAGACGACCTGGTTCTGCTCGGAAGCCATGGTCGACTTTTCGGTGATCGCCGGCGAGACGATCACGTCGTAGTGACGGAGGTCGGTCATTTAAAGCGCTCCTCGAGAGCCTCGACGGCGGCCTTCGAAAGGACCAGCGTGCCGCGGCGCAGAATGTCGTAGACGTTGATGCCCTGGATGGGCAGCACGTCGATGTTCGGAATGTTGGTGGCGGCCAGCTTGAAGTTCTGGTCGAGCTCGGCGCCGCCGATCACCAGGGCGTTGGTCAGCCCCAGCGTCTCGAGGTTCGCCGCCAGCGCCTTGGTCTTGGCTTCGGCAAGCTTCAGCTCGTCGACGATGATGAGCGAAGCGCTCTTGGCCTTGGCCGAGAGAGCGTGCTTGAGGCCAAGCGCGCGCACCTTCTTCGGCAGGTCGTGCTCATGGCTGCGCACGACCGGGCCGTGCGCCTTGCCGCCGCCGCGGAACT
The DNA here is from genome assembly GCF_003289965.1 of Mesorhizobium atlanticum. Lineage (GTDB taxonomy): Bacteria > Pseudomonadota > Alphaproteobacteria > Rhizobiales > Rhizobiaceae > Mesorhizobium > Mesorhizobium atlanticum. Next base: position 1,692 of record NZ_QMBQ01000006.1, on the reverse strand, counting down.
GCGGAGCGCGAGCCGAATGGTGACGGGCGCGGCCCGTACCCTTCTGCTTGTACATCTTGGCGCCGGTGCGCGCGATCTCAGCGCGGCCCTTTGCCTTGTGCGTGCCCTGCTGCTTCTTGGCGAGCTGCCAGCGCACGACGCGCTGCAGGATGTCCTCGCGCGGGTCAAGGCCGAAAATCTCCTCGGAGAGTTTCACCTTGCCGGCGTCCTTGCCGCCGAGCGTTGTGATCTTGAGGTCCATTATTCCGCTCCCTCAGTGGCCGGGGCTTCGTTCTTGGCGGCAGCGGCACGGATCGCGGCGGGCTTCGGCGCGTTGGCCGGCAGCGCAACCTTGGCGGCGTCGCGAACCAGGATCCAGGCGCCCTTGACGCCGGGAACCGCGCCGCGGATCAGGATCAGGCCGCGATCCACGTCCGTCGAGACGACTTCGACATTCTGCGTGGTCACGCGGGTATCACCCATGTGGCCGGCCATCTTCTTGCCCTTGAACACCTTGCCGGGGTCCTGGCGCTGACCGGTCGAGCCGTGCGTGCGGTGCGAGACCGAGTTACCGTGGGTCGCGCGGCCACCACCCATGTTGTGCCGCTTGATCACGCCCTGGAAACCCTTACCGGTCGAGGTGCCGGTGACGTCGACCTTCTGGCCGGCGACGAAATGCTCGACGGTCAGCTCGGCGCCGACGTCGATCATGTTGTCGGCGGAGACGCGGAACTCCGCGAGCTTCGCCTTCGGCTCGACGGAGGCGGCGGCGAAATGGCCACGCAGCGCCTTCGACGTGTTCTTCACCTTGGCAAGGCCAACGCCGAGCTGGACGGCGGTGTAGCCGTTCTTCTCCTGCGTGCGCTGAGCCACGACCTGGCAGTTCTCCATCTGGAGAACGGTGACGGGAACATGTTCCCCGGCATCGTTATAGATGCGGGTCATTCCCACCTTCTTTGCAATCACACCTGAACGCATCGGTTCAATTCCTTTAGAGTTCCGGGCCAGGGGCAGCGCCCCTTACCGCGCTCTCGTTCCCTTAGAGCTTGATCTCGACGTCGACACCGGCCGCCAGATCGAGCTTCATCAAAGCATCGACCGTCTGCGGGGTCGGATCGACAATGTCGAGCAGCCGCTTGTGCGTGCGCATCTCGAACTGCTCACGGCTCTTCTTGTCGACGTGGGGCGACCGGTTGACCGTGAATTTTTCGATCCGCGTCGGCAGCGGAATGGGGCCGCGGACGTTGGCGCCGGTGCGCTTGGCGGTCGACACGATTTCGCGCGTCGAGGCGTCGAGCACCCGGTGATCAAACGCTTTAAGGCGGATGCGGATATTCTGTCCGTTCATGCGTCAATTCCTTGTTCTGGCGCGGCGCGGGCAGCTCCCGCGCCCGCGACAGATCCGTTTCAGTCCAATTATTCCTTGATGGTGACGACGATGCCTGCACCGACGGTGCGGCCGCCTTCACGGATGGCGAAGCGCAGCTTCTCTTCCATCGCGATCGGCACGATCAGCTCGACGTCGACGGTGATGTTGTCGCCGGGCATCACCATCTCGGTGCCGGCCGGCAGCGTCACGATGCCCGTCACGTCCGTCGTGCGGAAGTAGAACTGCGGACGGTAGTTGGTGAAGAACGGCGTGTGACGGCCGCCCTCGTCCTTGGTCAGGATGTAGGCTTCGGCCACGAACTTCTTGTGCGGCTTCACCGAACC
>NZ_QMBQ01000005.1 GCF_003289965.1 Mesorhizobium atlanticum | reverse complement strand
GAGGCAGCGGTGCGCGGCGTGCGCCAGAACGGCGCCGTCAAATGGCGGGGCACCGAGATCTATGTCTCGGCCACGTTGGCCGGCGAACCGATTGCCATTGAAGAGACCGAGGATGGCGAGTGGACGATGCGCTTCCACACCCATCCGCTCGGCTTCATCGATGAGAAGCACATGAAACTGGTTCGCCGCAGCGCCGCGCCAAGACGACCGCTTGGCGCTGCGGCGACCGCATCATAGGGGGAGAAAACTGTTACCTATGTATCCGGTTCAAAGTGTTACCCATCTATCCCCTGGACACGGCGCGCAGCGCCGAGACGGAGCGGGGGCTGCGCCGACCTATGCAATTGCCTCAGCAGCCCGCCCTGCCCCATCACAAGAACTTGTTCCGTCACATCACCTTCACACTCACCATGGATATGCCGCGCCGGCTTGGCGTATCGTACCCGCAAAGCCTCGAACAGGAGCAGCGACCATGGCAGGCGACCCGAAGGCATCCGCGCAAATCCAGGCCGATGACGAGAACGACGTCGCCGGCGAATATCTCGAGGCGGAAACCGTGCCGGAGGATGCCCAGGCAGCCGCCGACGAGATCCTCGAAGCGCCGGAGGTGCCGGATTCCGAGCCGCAAACGGAACCGCATGTTCCGGGCACGGCCCGGATCAAGCCCAAGAAAAAACCCTCGGCGATATCGGGGCGCAAATTCCGCAAGCGCGACCTGGTGCGCATCGACGATCTCAGGCCCAGCCTCGCCGACCGCATCCGCTCCGACCACCCCGACCTGCCGCGCGGCGCCCGCATCAGCCGCGAGGAGCTCGGCCGCTACCGCATGCGCTACATGGAGGAGCTGCTGCAGCAGGAGCACGGCGAGTTTTCCGAGCTCGACCGCCAGGTGGTGGAATCGATCGCCAAGCAGGACACGATCTCGGAAAACTCGGAAGAGGAATATGAGGAGCACCGCTCCTTCCCCGACCGCGTCTCCGACACGATGGCCGAGTTCGGCGGCAGCTGGTGGTTCCTGATCTCCTTCGCGGCGGTGCTGCTGCTGTGGATCGGCATCAACCTGGTCGCCGGCACGACCAACGCCTTCGACCCCTACCCGTTCATCCTGCTCAACCTGCTGCTCTCCTGCATCGCCGCGATCCAGGCGCCGGTAATCATGATGAGCCAGAAGCGCCAGGAGGCCAAAGACCGGCTGCGCTCCTTCAACGACTACCGGGTGAACCTCAAGGCCGAGCTGGAAGTGCGGCACCTGCACGAAAAGCTCGACTACCTCATCTCGCGCCAATGGCAGCGCCTGGCCGAAATGCAGCAGATGCAGCTCGATGCCATGCACGAGCTGACCGGCGCGAAGAAGCCGAAGCGCGCGACACGGGCGGTGCGAAGGAAGACTGCGAAGGTGGGGGCGGAGGGGTGAGCGCGTTTCCTCGCCCCACGCAGTGGGGAGAGGTGTCTCGGCGAAGCCGAGACGGAGAGGGGAGCGCCCTATCCGACAGCCCATCGGTCAGCCAATCGCCTCATCAGCCCCCGCACAATCGCCAATTGCCCGTTGAAGCCCGCAGCGGCTTCCGCTAAGAAGCCGTGGCTGGCCGGCTCACCGGCCGGTTCGTTTTCCGGTTCCCCGGGAAGCACCCGTAGCTCAGCTGGATAGAGCGCTGCCCTCCGAAGGCAGAGGTCACAAGTTCGAATCTTGTCGGGTGCGCCATTCGTTGGCGCCACTGTTCCTCACCCCACCACCTCCCCTATCGCCTGCGCCAGCCTCTCCACCCCGTCCCGCGTCTGCGCCGCGTCACACGCCGCATAGCCCAGCACCAGGCCTTGGGTCGGCGCCGTGTTCTGAAAATATTTCGACAGCGGCGAGACGTTGATGGCCCTTTTGGCCGCGGCCTGGCTGACCTTGATGTCGTCTATGCCTTCCTTGAGATAGCCCACCACCTGGATGCCGGCTTCTGCGGGGGAGAGCGTGATCTCGTCGCGCAGGCGCTCGGTGACGATGTCGCGGAAGAGCTGGCGGCGCTGGGCGTAGATGCGGCGCATCCGCTTCAGATGCCGGCTCATATGGCCTTCGGTGATGAAATCGGCGAGGGCGGCCTGCAGCAGCAGCGGCGCGAACTGGCCGGTGGTGGAGAGCGCGTTGACGATGCGGCCGGCAAGCTCCGGCGGCAGAACCATGAAGCCGATGCGCAGGGCCGGGAACAGGAGCTTGGCGAAGGTGCCGACATAGATGACGCGGCCGGAGCGGTCCATGCTCTGGATCGCCGGCACGGGGCGACCCTGAAAACGGTATTCGCCGTCGAAATCGTCCTCGATCACCCATGAATTGGCGGTCTCGGCGATGTCGAGCAGGCGCAGCCGCTCCTCCATGCGCATGGTGATGCCGAGCGGATGCTGGCAGGCCGGCGTCACATAGATGAGGCGGGGCGAGAAGCTTGGAATGTCGAGACGCCAGCCGCGCTCCTGGTCGACCGCAATCGGCAGGATCCTGGCGCCGGCCACGGTGAAGGCGGCCTTGGCGCCGTAATAGCCGGGCTCCTCCATCCACACCGTGTCGTCGGGGTCGAGCAGAAGCCGAGCCAGAAGATCGAAGGCGGCCTGCGCACCGGTGGTGATGACGATCTGCTCCGGACGGCAGCGCACGCCGCGCGCGGAATAGAGATAGCCGGCGATCGCCTCCTTCAGCGCCGGGTGGCCGGTGACGTCATAGGTGCCGAACAGCGTCTCGCCGCCATGGCTGGCGCGACGCGCCACCAGCCGGCCCCAGACGCCAAAGGGAAAGCTCTGCGCATCCGGCATGCCGGGGTGGAAGGCGACATGCCCCGGCCTGCCGTGATGGTAGGGCTGGCTGAGCAGCAGCCGGCCGCGCAGCGAAGGTGATCGCAGCGGCACGGGCGGTTCCTCGCGCGGCGACTCGCGCGGGCCTTCGGGCAGGTCGACGATGACCGGGCGGGCGCCCTGGCGGTTGGCGAGATAACCTTCGGTGACGAGCTGGTCGTAAGCGGCGACGATGGTGTTGCGGCCAAGGCCGAGCTCGGCGGCCAGAGCGCGGGTGGAAGGCAGCTCCGAGCCGGGGGGAAGCGCGCGGCTGCGGATGATGGCGACGAGGCCGTGATAGAGCTGGCGCGAGAGATGCTCGGGGCTCGAGCGGTTCACGGTGAGCGTGTCGAGCGGGAAGGCCTGCGGTTTGGGGTGCGGGCGCATTTTCACCGCGCTCTGGCGTTGGACGGGAGGTGTGTGCTCTTGACCCGGCGGCGGAGGGCAATCGCATAGGGCGCTCCCCCTCTCCGTCTCGGCTTCGCCGAGCCACCTCTCCCCCACTTCGTGGGGGCGAGGAACTTGGCTTCCAAGGTCGAGTTTCTTCGCCCCCCTCTCTGTCCTGCCGGACATCTCCCCCTCAAGGGGGGAGATTGGCAGTTCGAGCGCCTCGCTTCTCCTTGCAACGTTGGTGATTGGCGAAAGCCGGCGTGACATCCGATCTCCCCCCTTGAGGGGGAGATGGCCGGCAGGCCAGAGAGGGGGGCCTCGCGCTGCCGCTCGATGATTTCCAGATTTCCCATCCCCGCATCCTGCCACACCCACCTCCCAGCACAAACTGGTTCCTTCATTTTCCGGAAAACTGGCCCTCGCGATGGAGACAGAGCGGCGTAGACTTTGCCCTGTGACGTTGGGGTGAGACGTCGGCGCAAGACGGGGAACACAAGTCCGGGCTAGCAACTGGGAGGCTGCCGGCCGGACAGGCAAGGCAGGGCGATGCATCGCCCGCCGCAGGCATGAAGCCATTTCCCTCCCGAAATGAGCACCCCGCAGCCATCTGGGTGCGGGGCGGAAAGCGAGCAATGACGACAGTTCGACTTGGCATCAACCCGATCACCTGGACCAATGACGACGTGCCGGAACTGGGCGGCGACACGCCGCTCGAGACGTGCCTGAGCGAAACCGCGGAAGCGGGTTATGCCGGCACCGAGCTTGGCGGCAAGTTTCCGCGCGACAGCCGCACGCTTCGGCCCATCCTCGACCATTACGGGCTGGCGCTGGTCTCCGGCTGGTATGACGGGCGCATCTGCGAGAAGGAGGTCGACGAGGAGTTCGAGGCGATCCGGCCGCATCTGACGCTGCTGCGCGACCTCGGCGCCCGGCATGTCGTCTATGCCGACACCTCGCGCGGCCGGCACGGCGCCATCCACGATCCGATCTCGCGGCGGCCGAAGCTGATGGACGGCGAATGGAAGGCCTATGGCGCCAAGATCACCAGGCTCGCCGAGCGATTTTCGGATTTCGGCGTCGGCATGGCCTTCCACCATCACATGGGCACGATCGTCGAGACCGACCAGGAAATCGACAGGCTGATGCACACAACCGGCGAGGCGGTCGGCCTGCTCTACGACACCGGGCACTGCGCCTTTTCCGGCGGCGATCCGGAGCAATTGCTGCGCCGGCATGTCGTGCGCGTCGTGCATGTCCACTGCAAGGACGTCCGCCCGGCCATGCTGAAGAAGGCGCGCGACACCGACATGAGCTTCATGGGCGCGGTGATGGAAGGCATCTTCACCGTGCCCGGCGACGGCGCGATCGACTATCCGACGCTGCTCAAGATCCTCGCCGACCACGGCTATTCCGGCTGGCTGGTGGTGGAGGCCGAGCAGGACCCGGCCAAGGCGCACCCCTTGACCTATGCCACGATGGGGTATCGCAATCTGAAGAAGCTGGCCGAGGGCGCGGGCTTCTATGTCCACGAGCGCAAGGGCTGAGGAAAGCATGGGGCGCCGGGGAGGGAGATGAGTTCGGTTCTGTACCAGAAGGTGGTCAAGAGCTTCGGCGCGCTCAACGTGCTGCGATCGCTCGACCTTGCCGTGCCGGATCACAAATTCCTCGCTTTGCTCGGCCCGTCGGGCTGCGGCAAGACCACGGCGCTGCGCATCCTGGCCGGGCTCGACATGCCGAGCGCGGGCAAGGTCTTCATCGGTGAGCGCGACGTCACGCGGCTGCAGCCGCGCGACCGCGACATCGCTATGGTCTTCCAGAGCTACGCGCTCTATCCGCAGATGACGGTCGCCGAAAACATCGGCTATCCGTTGTGGATCCGCGGCACGCCGGACGCCGGGCGAAAGGCCAAGATCGGCGAGGTCGCCGCCATTCTCGAAATCGGCCACCTGCTCGACCGCAGGCCACGCCAGCTTTCGGGCGGCCAGCGCCAGCGCGTCGCGCTGGCGCGCGCCATCGTGCGCGATCCGGCGGCCTTCCTGATGGACGAGCCGCTCTCCAATCTCGACGCGCGGCTCAGGCTCACCATGCGCGGCGAGATCAAGCGGCTCTGCCAGCGCCTCAGCGCCACCACCATCTACGTCACCCACGACCAGGTCGAGGCCCTGACGATGGCCGACTTCGTCGCCGTCATGCATGGCGGCGAGCTGCAGCAGATGGCGCCGCCCATCGAGATATACGACCGCCCGGCGAACCGCTTCGTCGCCACCTTCGTCGGCAACCCGCCGATGAACATCCTGCCGGCGGCGCTTTCGGAGAAAGGCGTCATCGTGGCCGGCAAGGTCGTCCCGCTGGACGCCGCGCGGCTCGCCGCCTGCCGCGCCGCCTCCGTCGCCGAAATCGGGCTGCGGCCGGAAGATTGCAGCGCTGCCGCCGCCGACACACCCGATGCGCTGCAGGGCGAAATCTACGTCGTCGAACCGATGGGCAACGAGACGCTGGTCAATGTCCGCCTGGAAGGCGGCAACGTCTCGGTCCGGGCCGGCCGCGAATTCAGGGGTGTGGTGGGTGAAAGCATCGGCGTCGCCTTCGACCCGGCGAACGCCTGTTTCTTCAATTCGGCCGGCCTGACGGCCGTCCACAGGGTCAACAACAATGGGAGAGTGACATGATGCATTCCAGCAGACTTACTCGCCGATCCGTCATCAAGGCCGGGCTTGGCATGGCCCTGGCGACCACCGCGCTGACCACGCTCGGCCTGCCGATGCCGGCAAAGGCGGCCGGCAAGAAAGTGATCATCGGCGCCTTCGCCGATGGCGGCCTGACGCCGTTCAAGGAAAAGATCATCCCGCTGGCCAAGGAACAGGGCTTCGACATCCAGTTCCTCGAGGACGAATACGGAGTGACGCTCGAGAAGTGGTTCGCCGACGCCCAGAGCGGCGCCGGCCAGTACGACCTCTATCTGCTCGACGACCCGTGGGTGCCGCAGTTCGGCGCCGCCAACGTGCTCGAGGACCTTGGCGCCGGCGGCATCGATGGGTCGGACAAGGACTGGATCGGCCCGATGATCGACATGGGCTACTGGCCGCCGCAGAAGGGGCCTCGCGTCAAGGGTTTCGAGAACGCCAAGCCGACGCTGATCTGCGTGCCCTTCGTCGGCGACCTGCAGACGCTCACCTATCGCAACGACGTCTTCACCGGCGGCGCGCCGAAGACCTGGGACGAGGTGATCGCCAAGGGCAAGGAAGGCGTCGCCGCCGGCAAGATCAAATACCCGGTCGTCTTCCGCGGCGTTTCCGGCAACCCGATCGTCACCAGCTGGTATCCGGTCTTCCTGTCGTTCGGCGGCTCCTTCTTCGACGACAAGTGGAACCCGATCTTCAATTCCGCCGAAGGCAAGGCCTCGGCCGATTTCTTCGTCGGCACGATGAAGCAGAACGCACCGAGCGGCGTGGTCGAGTTCGATTCCGACCAGGAGGGCGCGGCGATCCTCGGCGGCGAGGCAGGCGCCATCATCCAATACTCGGGCAACGCGCTGAAGGCCGATGATCCCGCCCAGACCAAGGTCGCGGGCAAGCTCGATTTCGGGGTCGTGCCGAAACAGGAAAAGGCGATCGCCCAGATGGGCATCTTCATCGCCGGCGTGCCAAAATCGGCGCCCAACAAGGCGAACTCCATCGAGTTCCTGAAGTGGTATGTCAGCGCCGAGACGCAGGCCAAGCTATCGGAAGCGGGCTCCATTCCGGTCAAGCGCAGCGCCTTCGGTGTCGCCAAGCCCGGCAACCGGCTGATACCGATCGCGCTCCAGCAGCTCGACGCCGGCGCGCTGCCCAGGCCGCGCACGCCCGACTGGGCGAAGGTCGAGGAACTGCTCGGCATCGAGCTCAACAAGGCCTTGCAGGCAGGCTCCGGCGGCGGTGCCGCTTTGGATACGGCGGCCAAGCAGGTCAAGGACTACCTGACCACGGTCGGGTACTACTGATGCGAACCGGCACGCAGGCGCGCAAATATCGCCTGCAGGGGGCGGGGCTCGACCTCGCCCTCCCCTATCTCATGCTGGCGCCGGGCCTGATGGTCGTGCTCGGCGTGCTCGTCTATCCGCTTTGGGACGGGCTGCGCGCCAGCACCCGGGCTTATCGCTACGGGTCGCCGGTCGCAGATGTCGGCTTCCAGAACTATGTGCAGCTTTGGAGCGACGCGCAGTTCCTGAACTCGCTGTGGGTCACGGTCAAGTTCGTGGCGCTTTCGGTGTCGATCGAGGCGGTGCTGGGCTTCGCGCTGGCCTTGTTCTGCCTGCATGAATTCCGCGGCATACGGCTGCTGAGGACGGTGCTGATCATTCCCATGGTGATCACGCCGGTCGTCGTCGCCATCCTGTTCCGACTGATCTACGCCAGCGACGCCGGCATGCTGACGGCGCTCTCGGAAGCCATGGGCGGCGGCGGGGTCCAGATCCTCGGCAACCCGCTCAATGCCTTCATCGGCCTTGTCGTGCTCGACGTCTGGGAATGGACGCCGCTGATGTTCCTGATCCTGCTCGCCGGCCTGCAGTCGCTGCCGCACGAGCCGTTCGAAGCGGCGCGCGTCGACGGCGCCGGGCCTTGGCGCGTCTTCGCCGATCTCACCTTTCCGATGATGCGGCCGGTGCTCGCGGTCGCCATCGTGCTGCGCACCATCGACGCCTTCGGCACCTTCGACCAGGTTTTCGTGCTGACCCGAGGCGGGCCGGGCGAAGCGACGAGGCTGATCTCGATCTATGGCTATGACACCGCGTTCAAGTTCCAGCAGACCGGATACGCGGCGGCGCTGTTCGTGACGATCGGCCTCGTCGTGCTCGCGCTCGCCTTCAGCGCCATCAGGCTCCTGCGCAGGGTCGACGCGTCATGAGCACCCGTCTGGCGCGCATCCTCACCACCATCTTCGTGCTCGCAGTCGTGCTGCTGCCGATCTACTGGCTGGTCTCCACCTCGCTCAAGTCGAACCGCGAGATCACCCAGGAAGGCACGCTCTACCCGCATGTGCCGACGCTCGACAATTACGTCAGGCTGTTCACCGAAAAGCAGTTCGGCTCCTACCTGGCGAACTCGGTGGTGGTGACCTTCTTCTCGGTCGCGATAGCGCTGGTCTTCGGCGCGATGGGCGCCTACGCGATCGCGAGATTCCGCCTGCCGTTCGCCGCGGAGCGCAAGATCGGTCTCTTCCTGCTGACGCTTCGCATCATCCCGCCGGTGGTGATCCTGATACCCGTCTATCTCTTGATGCTGAGCCTCGGGCTGCTCGACAGCTGGCTTGGCCTGATCGCCACCTACACCGCCTTCAACGTCACCTTTTGCGTCTGGATGATGGAGAGCTTCTTCCGCGAGATTCCCGTCGACCTCGAGGAGGCGGCCATGGTGGACGGCGATTCACGCTTCGGCGCCTTCCGCCGCATCACGCTGCCGCTGGCAGCGCCGGGGTTGGCGGCCACCGCCATCTTCGCCGTGCTGGTCACCTTCAACGAATTCCTTTTCGCGCTGGCGCTGACCGCGACGCCGCGGGCAATGACCATGCCGCGCGGCACCGCCACGCTCATCGGGCGCATCGACACCGACTGGGCCTCGATGGCCGCCGCCGGCGTCATCGGAGCGCTGCCGATCGTCTTTTTCGCGCTGCTGGTGCAGCGGCACCTGGTTCGCGGCCTGACCATGGGCGCCGTGAAGTGACCGCCAGCCGGGCATGTTGAACTGGCCGTCGCGGACGGCCGCACAGGAAAGTTGAACGCATGATGGATGTTTGTCTGTTCGGGGTGGGACTGATCGGAAGGGTGCATGCCGGCAATCTCGCGCGCCACCCGAAGGTGAGGCTGCGCTATATCGTCGATCCCAACCGGGAGGCCGCCGCCAAGGTCGCAGCCGCGACCGGCGCCGAGATCGCCGACACCGAGACGGTGATGAACGATCCGGCGGTGAAGATGGTGTTCATCGCCTCGGCGACGCGCACCCATGCCGAGCTTGCCATGGCAGCGGCGGCGAAAGGCAAGGCGATCTTCTGCGAGAAGCCGATCGATCTCGATCTCAAGCGCACCGACGAGTGCCTGGCGGCGGTCGCGAAGGCCGGCGTGCCTTTCCAGATCGGTTTCAACCGTCGCTTCGATCCGAGCTTCCGGGCGCTGAAGGAGCGCCTCGACGGCGGCGAGATCGGCGCCGTCGAGCAGGTCATCATCACCAGCCGCGATCCCGAACCCGAAACCGAGGAAGCGCTTGCCGGAGGCGGCGGCGTCTTTCGCGAAATGACCATCCACGACTTCGACATGGCGCGGAACATGCTGGGCGAGGAGCCGGTGGAACTGTTCGCGACCGGATCCTCGCTGGTGGCGCCGCAATACAGGAAGCTCGGCGACTACGACACCGCGATGTTCATCCTGCGCACGGCGTCGGGGCGGCAATGCCACATCAACAACAGCGTCAGGACCGCCTATGGCTATGACCAGCGCATCGAGGTGCACGGTGCCGACGGCATGCTGCAGGCCGGCAACCGGCTGCCGACCTCGGTGGAGATGTATGGGAGCAATGGCATATCGCGCGACAAGCCCTACTACTTCTTCGTCGAACGCTATGCGGAATCCTACGCCGCCGAGATCGATCACTTCATCAGCTGCGTCGAAACCGGCAGGAGCCCGGCGGTCACCGCCAGCGACGGCCGCAAGGCCATGATCCTTTGCGAGGCGGCGCTTGCGTCGGCGCGGTCCGGCAGGTTCGAGCCGGTAAAGCTCTGAGCGGATGGTCTGAAGGCAAGCAGGAGTCACCGACATGAGGATTGGCATGATCACCGACAGCCTGGGCAACCTGTCCTTCGACGAGATGCTGCGCGCCTCGGCCGAGCTCGGGCTGGAGACGCTGGAGTTCGCCTGCGGCAACTGGTCGTCGGCGCCGCATATCGATCTGGCGGCGATGCTGGACAGTGCTGCGACCCGCGCCGAATTCGTCGCCAAGGTCCGCGACCACGGGCTGACGATCGCCGCGCTCAATTGCTCGGGCAACCCGCTGCATCCGGGACCGCAGGGCAAGCAGCACCGCCAGGTGACGGAAGACACGATCCGGCTGGCGAGCCTGATGGGCATCGACCGCGTGGTGATGATGTCCGGGCTGCCCGGCGGACCGGGCGACGCCAATCCCAACTGGATCATCACCGACTGGCCGCCCGAATGCGCCGACATCCAGCGCTACCAGTGGGACGAATGCATCATCCCTTACTGGCGCGATCTGGTGAAATTTTCGAACAATCTCGGCGTCGGCAAGCTCTGCCTGGAACTGCACGGCCACCAGGCCGTCTACAATGTCCAGACATTGTTCAGGCTTCGCGACGCCGTCGGCGAGACGGTCGGCGCGAACTACGATCCGAGCCATCCTATGTGGATGGGCGCCGATCCGATCGCCGCCGTGCGCAAGCTTGGCTCGGCGATCTACTATGTCCACGCCAAGGATACGCGTGTCGAGCCGATACCGGCGGCCATCGACGGCGTGCTCGATGCGCGCCCGCCGAACCATTATGCCGAAAGGGCCTGGAACTACATCACGCTCGGCTACGGCCATGGCGAGACATGGTGGCGGCAGTTCTGCACCGCGCTGAAGCAGGCAGGCTACGACGACGTGCTCTCGATCGAGCACGAGGACATGATGCTGTCGCCGATGGAAGGCATGCGCAAATCCGTAGCGTTGCTGCGCAATGTCGCCATCAACCTGGCTTGAGGCGGCCGATCCGAGGCGTCGTCGCCCAGACCGGTGCCGCCACCGGTGCCAGCCGTCGCGCCGGTTTTCGGCTCGATCACCTCACATCGACCCAGCGCTGCTCCTGGAAGGAGCGTGCCATGGCATGCACGGTGCGCTCGATCTCCAGCCCCTCGTCGAAGTCGATGATACGGGCCGGCTTGCCGGCGATGCGCATCAAAAGCTCGCGGCATTCGATCATCTTGAGGTCGTTGAAGCCGAGGCCATGGCCGGGCGCCGGCAGGAAGGAATCGTAAGGCTTGTGGTGCGGGGCGACCAGGATGGTGCGGTAGCCCTGCTCGGTTGGCCTGTCGGCGGTGAGGTAGAGCTGGAACTCGTTCATCCGCTCCTGGTCGTAGAGGATCGAACCCTTCGAGCCGAAGATCTGGATGGCGATGCGGCCCTTGCGGCCCCAGGCCGAGCGGTTGACCAGCAGCGTGCCGGCAACGCCGTTCTCGAGATGCATCAAGACGCTGGCGATGTCGTAGGTCTCGACGGCGCGGCGGGTGCCGGACGCGGTCTTGCGGTCGGCATAGGGTTTGACCATGTCGCACATGACGCGGCTGACACGGCCGAACAGCGCCTTGATCAAGGACAGCGGATGCACGGCGAAATCGTCGAGCGCGCCATAGCCGGACGAAGCCTCGTGCTTCCAGAAGAACAGCGCTTCCGGGTCGGCCATGAAGTCCTCGTCCATCTCGACGCGCACGAGATTCACGTCGCCGATGATCTTTTCCTCGAGCAGCGCGCCGATGTGGCGAATGGCGGGGTTCTGGATGTAGTTGTAGCCGAGCCCGGCGACCTTGCCGGATGCCCTGGCGGCCTTCGCCATCGCTTCCGCCTCGGCAAAGCTTGGCGCCATCGGCTTCTCGCACCACAGATGCTTGCCGGCCTCGAGGATGGCGATCGCCATTTCCGGATGGAACTGATTGGGCGTTGTCAGCGAGACGACATCGACCTCCGGATCGTTGACCACGGCGCGCCAGTCGCCGGAGCCCTTGGCGAAGCCGAATTCGCCGGCCTTGCGCCGGGCGAGCTCGTCATTCACCTCGCCCAGATGCACCAGTTTCGGCTTGTCGACATCGGGAAAGACGGTGCCCACCGCGTTCCAGGCGATGGCGTGGCACTTGCCCATGAAGCCCGTGCCGATGAGGCCCACTCCGACCATGTCGATTGTCTCCGAGATAAGGGAAATACGGTATGGATGAATTAGTCCATTTTGGAATCGAATGGAACATACAAATCATTTTTTATGGTGTTCTTGCGCGAACTCGCTATGATGAGGCAGGAGAGGGACAGACCATATGGGCGCGGACGGAGCGACGATGGACAAACGGGTGCCTCGTGATTTCGAAACGCTGCGCGCGACGATCCTGGACAGGCGCGCGAGCCTGCCCAAGCGGATCGCGCAGATCGCCGCCTATGCGCTCGACAACCCCGACGACATCGCCTTCGGCACGGCGGCGAGCATAGCCGCCTCGGCCGGCGTGCAGCCCTCGACGCTGATCCGTTTTGCCCAGCAGCTCGGCTTCGATGGCTTCACCAGCTTGCAGCAGGTTTTCCGCGAGCGCCTGCGCGAGCGCAATTCCTCCTATGACGAGCGGCTGGCTGCACTGCGCGCCAAGGCGGAGGAAGGCGCCGGTCACCGGGCGATCTTCGACGGCTTCGTCGCCGCCGCCAGCACCTCGCTCAGCGACATTTCGCGTGCGTTGAACGATGCGCATTTCGAAGAGGCGATCGCGCTCCTGGCGAAAGCCGAGACCATCTATGTGCTGGCCAAGCGCCGCTCCTATCCGGTCGCGTCCTACATCGCTTATGCGCTGGGCAAGCTCAAGATCCGCAACCAGCTGGTGGAATCGGCCGCAGGCCTCAATGCCGAGATGATCGGCTTCGCCACGCCGCGCGATGCTGTCATCGCCATCAGCTTCTCGCCCTACGCGCCGGCAACCATCGAGGAGACGCGCGCGATCGCGGAACAGGGCGTGCCGATCGTGGCGATCACCGACTCATCCTTCTCGCCGCTGGCGCAATTCGCCAAGGTTTGGTTCGAGGTCTCCGAGGCCGATTTCGGCGGCTTCCGCTCGATCTCGGCGACGATGGCGCTGGCCATGGCGCTGACCGTCGCCGTCGGCGAGAAGCGCCGCGAAGCCGGGCGCCGGCGCAAGGGCTGAGCCTCGCACACGAACGCTTTTCGCGTCGGGAACACTCATTCCATATTGACTATAGATTGGAATTAATATTTCATATTGGCGATACCACGCTGCCGTTGGCGCGTGCTGTCCAAAACGACGCTGCTCTGCACAACAAGGCCGATGGGAGGATCGAATGGGCGAAGCCGTGGAAGGGAAATACCCGCCGCTCGACGTCATCACCATCGGCCGCGCCTCGGTCGATCTTTATGGCCAGCAGATTGGCTCGCGGCTGGAGGACATCACCTCCTTCGCCAAGTCGGTCGGCGGCTGCCCGGCCAATATTTCCGTCGGCACCGCAAGGCTCGGCCTGCGTTCGGCGCTGCTGACGCGCGTCGGGGACGAGCAGATGGGCCGCTTCATCCGCGAGCAGCTTCGGCGCGAGGGCGTCTCGGTCGACGGCTTGAAGACCGACAAGGAGCGGCTGACGGCGCTGGTGCTGCTTTCGGTCGAGAGCGAAGGCGTCTCGCCGATGATCTTCTACCGCTCCGACTGCGCCGACATGGCGCTGGCCGAAGAGGATATCGACGAGGCCTTCATTGCCTCGGCGCGCTCGGTGGTCATCACCGGCACGCATTTTTCGCGCCCGAATTCCGATGCCGCGCAGCGCAAAGCGATCCGCCTGATGAAAGCCAAGGGCGGCAAGGTTATCTTCGACATCGACTACCGCCCGAACCTCTGGGGCCTTGCCGGCCATGCCGAGGGTTTCGAGCGCTATGTCAAATCCGACCGCGTCTCGGCGCAGCTGAAGACGGTGCTGCCGGACTGCGATCTCATCGTCGGCACCGAAGAGGAGATCATGATCGCGTCGGGCGCGGACGATTGCCTGAGCGCGCTGAAGGCGATCCGCGCGCTGTCGTCGGCCACGATCGTGCTGAAGCGCGGCGCCAAGGGTTGCATCGTTTATGACGGCCCGATCAGCGACGACCTCGAGGACGGCATCGTCGGCAAGGGTTTTCCGATAGAGGTTTACAATGTGCTCGGTGCCGGCGACGCCTTCATGTCGGGCTTCCTGCGCGGCTGGCTCGGCGGCGAGAGCTTTGCCACCGCCGCGACCTGGGCCAATGCCTGCGGCGCCTTTGCCGTGTCGCGCCTGCTCTGCGCGCCGGAATATCCGACTTTCGAGGAGCTGCAGTTCTTCCTGAAGAACGGCAGCAAGCACCTGGCGCTGCGCAAGGACGAGGCGATCAACCATATCCATTGGGCAACGACGCGCAGGCGCGACATTCCTTCGCTGATGGCTCTGGCCTGCGACCATCGCGTCCAGCTCGAGGACGTCGCGGCAAAAGTCGGCGCCGATGTTGCGCGCATTCCGGATTTCAAGGTGCTGACGGTCAAGGCGGCGGCAAAGGTCGCCGCCGGCCGCGACGGCTACGGCATGCTGATCGACGAGAAATACGGCCGCGACGCCATGTTCGAATTCGCGCGCCATCCGTTCGCCTGGCTCGGACGTCCGGTCGAATTGCCCGGATCGCGGCCGCTGCGCTTCGAATTCTCGCAGGATATCGGCTCGCAGCTCACCGAATGGCCTGTCGATCATTGCATCAAATGCCTGTGCTTCTACCATCCCGACGATCCCGAGGCGCTGAAGGTTGAGCAGCAGCAGAAGCTGCGCGCGCTGTTCGAGGCGGCGCGGAAAGTCGGCCGAGAACTGCTGGTCGAGATCATCGCCGGCAAGCATGGCAAGCTCGACGACACCACCATTCCGCGCGCGCTGGAAGAGCTCTATGCGCTGGGGATCAAGCCGGACTGGTGGAAGCTCGAGCCGCAGGCTTCCGCAGGCGCCTGGGCGAAGATCGAACAGGTGATCGTCAAGAACGATCCGTGGTGCCGCGGCGTCGTGCTGCTCGGGCTGGAGGCGCCGCAGGACGAGCTGGTCGCGGCCTTCGCCGCCACCGCAAATGCGCCGATCGTGAAAGGATTTGCCGTCGGCCGCACCATCTTCATCAACGCCGCCGAACAATGGCTGGGAGGCCGGATGTCGGACGACGAGGCTGTCGCCGACATGGCGTCCCGCTTCGAACAGTTGACCGAAGCGTGGCTTGCCGCGCGCGGGCGTAAAGCAGCATAAGAGCACGGGCAGCATAAGAAAAACGGCGCCAACAAAAGCCGGAGGAAACGACAAATGAGCAAGACCATTCGCCTGACGATGGCGCAGGCTGTGACCCGCTTCCTTAGCCGGCAGATGACCGTGATCGACGGCAAGACGGTGCCGATCTTCGGCGGCGTCTGGGCGATCTTCGGCCATGGCAATGTCGCCGGCATCGGCGAGGCGCTCTACCAGGTCCGCGACGAGCTGCCGACCTTCCGCGCCCATAACGAGCAGGCGATGGCGCATGCCGCGATCGCCTATGGCAAGGCCAATTTCCGCCGCCGCTTCATGGCCGCGACCAGCTCGATCGGCCCCGGTGCGCTGAACATGGTGACGGCGGCGGCGCTCGCGCATGTGAACCGGTTGCCCGTCCTGTTCTTGCCCGGCGATGTCTTCGCCAACCGCCTGCCGGACCCGGTGCTGCAGCAGGCCGAGGATTTCTCCGACGGCACGGCGAGCGTCAACGACTGCTTCCGCCCGGTATCTCGCTATTTCGACCGCATCACGCGGCCGGAGCAGATCATCCCGGCGCTCAACCGCGCCATGCAGGTGCTGACCGATCCGGCCGAATGCGGCCCGGTCACGCTTTCGCTCTGCCAGGACGTGCAGGCCGAGGCCTATGATTATCCGGAAAGCCTGTTTGCCGAGCGTGTTTGGACGCCGCGCAGGTTGCGTCCGGACCGCAACGAGTTGGCCGCCGCGGTCGCGGCGCTGAAGGGGGCGAAAAAGCCCCTGGTGATCGCCGGCGGCGGCGTTCTGTACTCGCAGGCCTCAAGCGAGCTCGCCAAGCTGGTGCAGGGCGCCGGCATTCCGGTCTGCGAGACGCAGGGCGGCAAATCCTCGCTGCCCGACGATCATCCGCTCAACATGGCCGCCGTCGGCGTGACAGGCACATCGGCTGCCAACCGGCTGGCGGAAGAGGCCGATGTCGTCCTTGCGGTCGGCACCAGGCTGCAGGATTTCACCACAGGCTCCTGGGCGCTGTTCAAGAATGCCGGCCGCACAATCATCGGCTTGAATACCCAGGTGTTCGACGCCGGCAAGCACTGGGCGCTGCCGCTGGTCGCGGACGCCGCCGAGGGCTTGGCAGAACTGTCCGCCGCACTGAAGGGCTGGAAGGCCCCTGGCGCCTGGACCGACAATGCGCTGAAGGGCAAGAAGGAGTGGCAGGCCGCCGCCGCCAAGGTCACGGCCTCGACCAACGCCGCCTATCCGTCGGACGCTCAGGTGATCGGCGCCGTGCAGCGCGCCATGGGTTCCGGCGTCACGCTGCTGCATGCCGCGGGCGGCCTGCCGGGCGAATTGCACAAGCTGTGGCAGGCCGGCGCGCCGGGCTCCTACCATGCCGAATACGGCTTCTCGACCATGGGCTACGAGATCGCCGGCGGTCTCGGGGTGAAGATGGCGAAGCCCGACCAGGAGGTCGTCGTCATGGTCGGCGACGGCTCCTATCTGATGCTCAATTCCGAGATCGCCACCTCGGTGATGCTTGGCTTGAAGCTCACCATCGTACTGCTCGACAATCGCGGCTATGGCTGCATCAACCGGCTGCAGATGGCGACCGGCGGCGCCAACTTCAACAACCTGCTCAAGGACGCGCGCCACGAAGTGCTGCCCGACGTCGACTTCGCCGCCCATGCGGCAAGCATGGGTGCCAATGCCGAGAAGGTCGCTTCGATCGCCGAATTGGAAACGGCGCTGGCCCAGGCGAAGAAGAACGACAAGACGACGGTGCTGGTCATCGACACCGATCCGCTGGTTTCGACCGAGGCCGGCGGCCACTGGTGGGACGTCGCCGTGCCGGAAGTCTCGTCGCGGCCGCAGGTGAACGCCGCGCGCAGGAAATATGAGGAAGCCGTGGGCAGCCGTCAGGGCTGAACCCGCCTCGCAACGAACCGACATTGGAGTGACGACTTGAAAGCCAAACTGGGCATGTCCCCCATCGCATGGTGGAACGACGACCTCGTGGAACTGAGCGATGACGTGTCGCTGGAGGAATGCCTGCGCCAGTCGCGCTCGGCCGGCTTCACCGGCATGGAAAGAGGCCGCCGCTTTCCCGATGATCCCTCGGTGATGCTGCCGATCCTGAAAGCAGCCGACGTCACGCTTTGCGGCGGCTGGTTCTCCGGCACGCTGGTCAACGAGGAGCTGGCGAAGAACAAGGACCGCATCCAGCCGATGATCGATCTGTTCAAGGCGGTCGACGCGCCCTGCATCGTTTATGGCGAGGTCGGCCGTTCCATCCAGGGCGACCGCTCCAAGCCTTTGGCCACCAAGCCGAAGCTTTCGGACGACGAGATGAAGGCCTATGGCCGCCGCGTCACCGAATTCGGCGAATGGTGCGCGGACCAAGGCATGCCGCTGTCCTACCACCATCACATGGCGGCGGTGGTCGAGACCGAGCCGGAGCTCGACACCTTCATGCGCCATTCCGGCGAAGGCATTCCGCTGCTGCTTGACGCCGGCCATCTCGCGTTTGCCGGCGGCGACGTGCTGCGCGCCATCGACAACCATCACAAGCGCATCAACCACGTCCATGTGAAGGACGTGCGCATGGGCGTGATCGACGGGCTCGACCGGTCGAAACAGTCCTTCCTCGACGCCGTGGCGCTCGGCGCCTTCACCGTGCCGGGCGACGGCTCGCTCGATTTCGGCGCCATCGTCCAGCGCTTCGCCGATTATGGCTATGAGGGCTGGTTCGTGGTCGAGGCCGAGCAGGATCCGAAGAAGAACCCGCCGCTCAAGATGGCGCAGGTCGGTCACAAGGAGCTGATGCGGGTGATGACGGCCGCCGGCTATACGGTGGAGACGCAAGGGTTTCCGGCCTGAACGGCGGATTCGTCATGGATGATGGATTAGTCGGGGCGCCCGGTTTATCCGTTGCGCTTTGGGCAAATCCAGGATTGGCGCGATGAAAGACTATGAGCACCCCTTCTTCCGGCCGCTGTGGCGGCGCGTCGCCGTCGTGGCGGTTTGCCTGGTTTGGTCGGTGATCGAGTTCGCCTCCGGCACGCCATTCTGGGGCGTCATCGCGCTCGGCTTCGCCGGTTACGCCGTGTGGCAGTTCTTCTATCTCTACAAGCCGGTCGAGGAGAACAAGGCCAACGCTGAACCAAAGGAATGACTGATTCCATGGCCCGGATGCTTCTACCGATCGGATACTGCGTGCCTGGCGGATCGCACACGATGGCGATTGGCCGCAACGTCTCTCGCTTCGTCATCCTAGGGCGGAGCAAGGAGCGCAGCGACGCAGCGCAGACCCTAGGATCCATGCCATGACTTTGAAGGTAGTGTGACGGTGCAGAATTCTGCTCCGCTGCGCCCTTCGATTGAGGGAACGGCATGGATCCTAGGGTCTTCGCGACGGAGCTTCGCTCCTGCTTCGCCCTAGGATGACGAAGTTTGGAGGCCACGGCCAATCGCGAAGGTTCGCGTCGGACTCCTCAGCTGATGAAATCTCTGGGTCGCCAACCCGCCAGAGCGAATAGGGATAGGAGACAAAAAATGTCGAAACTCATCGTCAAGGCCGACAAGGGCCACGGCCACGTCGCTCACGTCACGCCGCAAAGCGCCGGCTGGACCTATGTCGGTTTCGATCTGCATCGGCTGAAAGCGGGCGAGACGGTGGCCGGCAAGACGGGTGATCGCGAGGTTTGCCTGGTCTTCGTCACGGGCAAGGGCAAGGCCTCGGCCGGCGGCAAGGAACTCGGCCTGCTCGGCGAGCGCATGTCGCCTTTCGAGGGAAAGCCCTGGTCGGTCTATGTGCCGCAAGGCTCCGACTGGTCGGTGACCGCCGACACCGAGCTGGAACTCGCCGTCTGCTCGGCGCCGGGCTTGAACGGCGGCCTGCCGGTGCGCGTCATCGGGCCCGACGATCTCGGCCAGGAGGTGCGCGGCAAGGGCACCAACACGCGCTATGTCACCAACATCCTGCCCGAGGGCAAGCCGGCAGATTCGTTGCTGGTGGTCGAGGTGATCACGCCCGGCGGCCACACGTCCAGCTATCCGCCGCACAAGCACGACCAGGACAATCTGCCGGCGGAATCCTATCTCGAGGAGACCTATTACCATCGCCTCAACCCGCCGCAGGGTTTCGCCTTCCAACGCGTCTACACCGACGCCGACCGCAATGGCGTGCGCGAGCTGGACGAAGCGATGGCGATCGAGGACGGCGATGTCGTGCTGGTGCCGAAGGGCTATCACCCCTGCGCGGCCTGCCACGGCTACGACCTCTATTACCTCAACGTCATGGCCGGACCGAAGCGGACGTGGAAATTCCACAACGCGGCCGAGCACGAGTGGCTGATGAAGACCTGATCAGGATGTGTTGATATTCAGCTGAGGCCGGCCTGCAAATGGCGGCTTCTTGCGCTTCCGGTGCTCACGTACTTCAAGTACGCTCCGCTCCGGTTCTCGGAAGCCGCCCAGTTTGGTCGCTTCGCGCCCGTCTTCGACTCCGGCTCGGCCTGACCTGAACCTCAACGCACCCTAAGTAGCCGTTGGTCCAGCCGGGAAAAAATCGTCGGCTAACGAGCTTGCGGCTGGACTTGCCTTCGAAAACCCATGAAAGCTTCGTCAATCCGTCATGGAAATCACCTATGGCAGCGGGTCTGATGCATGTCGCCGCAAGCGCTTCCGCGTTTTTGGGCCCACGACTTGCCAGGACAATGACTTGAAGCGCGTCGCATGATCCTTCGGGCGCGGCGCGCTTGACGAGGAACACCGATGCGCTACGCCATCTACTACACACCGGGGCAGGACGAGAAGCTGGCGCGCATTGCCGCCAACTGGCTGGGCCGTGACCCGTTCGGCGCGGCGACGCGGTCGGTCGAGGCGGTGGGCGATCTGTCGGCCGCGGAAGTCGCCTTCCACACCGCGTCCGCCCGACGCTACGGGTTCCACGCGACGCTGAAGGCGCCTTTCCGGCTGGCGCCGAACGAGACGGAGGCTTCGCTGCGCGCCGCGCTCGACGCTTTTGCCGAGGTGACGCCGCCCGTCGTCATACCGCGCCTGGTCGTCGGGCAGATCGACGGCTTCTTCGCGCTGGTGCCGGAAACGCAGTTCGCGCCGCTCAACAGCTTCGCCGGCGAGGTGGTGCGCGCCTTCGACAATTTCCGCGCGCCGCTGACCGAGGCCGAGATCGAGCGCCGCAGCCCCGATGCGCTGAAACCGGATGAGTTCCGCAACCTCTGCCAATGGGGCTATCCTTACGTTTTCGACACGTTCCGCTTCCACATGACGCTGTCGGGGCGCGTCGGGCCCGAAGAAAGCCCACGCCTTCGCGCAGCAATCGACGGCCTGTTCGCCGACGTGCTGCGCCAGCCGGTGCCGGTGGATGCGCTGACCCTGTTCGTCGAAAGCGAGCCCGGCGCGCCGTTCATGGTGCTTTCCCACCATGCGCTTGGCCGTGGCCAGGCCCGCAGGACCGCATAGGGCGGGTCAGCGGAAACGCTGACCCGCCCTATCTTTTTGTTTTACGCAATTCCGGACGGAAAACCGCAAAACACCGGAATTGCTCTGAAATGACCGCTTGAGACAGGACCGCCCGAGATGACCGCCGAAACCGTTCTCACCAATGCCCGCATCGTGCTGCCCGACGAAATCGTCGAGGGCTCGCTTCTGTTGCGCGACGGCCTGATCGCCGCCGTCGAACCGGGCGCTGCCCGCACCGGCGAGGATATGGGCGGCGACTATATCATTCCGGGTTTGGTCGAGTTGCACACCGATCATCTCGAAGGCCACTACGCGCCGCGCCCGAAAGTGCGCTGGAACCCGATCGCCGCGGTGCTTGCCCATGACGCCCAGGTGGCGACCGCCGGCATCACCACCGTGCTCGACGCCTTGCGCGTCGGCATGGACGAGGACGCCGACCTGAAATCCGACGACGTGCGCAAATTGGCCGACGCGATCGAGGACAGCGTGCGCCAGGATCGGCTCAGGGCCGACCATTTCATCCATTTGCGCTGCGAGGTCTCGGCGCCGGACTGCCTCGAGGCTTTCGCCAATTTCGAAACCGACGATCGGGTGAAGCTCGCCTCGCTGATGGACCATGCGCCTGGACAGCGGCAGTTCGTCAATCTCGAGACCTATGCCTATTACTACCAGCGCAAGCTGAAGCTGACGGACCGCGACTTCCAGAAATTCTGCGAGAAGCGGATGGCGGAATCGGCCCGCAATTCCGGCCCAAATCGGGTTTTCATCTCGGCCGCCTGCCGGGAACGCGGCATCGTGCTGGCCAGCCATGACGACGCGACCGCGGGCCATGTCGACGAAGCGATCGAGCAAGGCGTGCGCGTCGCCGAGTTCCCGACGACGGAAGAAGCGGCCAAGGCCTCGAAGGCGGCGGGCCTCGGCGTGCTGATGGGCGCGCCCAACGTCATGCGCGGCGCCTCGCATTCCGGCAATGTGTCGGCGCGCACGCTTGCCGCCGACGGCCTGCTCGACATCCTGTCGTCGGACTACATCCCCTTCAGCCTGATCCAGTCGGCCTTCTTCCTCGGCGATGTCGTCGAAAGCATCACGCTGCCCCAGGCCGTGGCGATGGTCTCCAAGAACCCGGCCGAAGCGGTCGGCCTCACCGACCGCGGCATCATCGAGCCCGGCCGCCGCGCCGACCTGGTGCGCGTGCGCGTCGACGACCATGTGCCGGTCGTGCGCACCGTGTGGCGCCAGGGCCGCCGGGTCGCGTGATGGTCTCGGCCCTCATCGAGCGCGAGCTGGCCGAGAGCCTGCCGATCCGCAACGGCGTCTTTGTCGCGGTGGTAGGCCCGAGCGGCGCCGGCAAGGACACGGTGATCGGCTACGCGAAGGCACGCTTCGCCGGCGAGACGCGGCTGGAATTCGTGCGCCGCGTCATCACCAGGCCGAGCGACACGGCAAGCGAGGACCACGACACGCTGGCGGACGCGGCCTTTGCCGAGGCGGAGGCCGACGGCGCCTTCTCGCTATGCTGGGACGCGCACGGCCTGCGCTACGGCCTGCCGGCCGATGTCGACTGGGCCGTGGCGAACGGCCATGTTGCTGTGGCGAATGTCTCCCGCGCGGTCATCCCGGCGCTGCGCGAACGCTACGCCAATCTGGCCGTGGTCGAGATCACCGCGGCGCCGGAGATTCTCGCCGAACGGCTGGCGGCCCGCGGCCGCGAATCGCGCGGCGAGGTGCTTGCCCGCCTGGCGCGCAGCACCAGCGTCAAGCTGACGGGACCGGACGTCACCTCGATCGATAACAGCGGCGACAAGCAGGTCGCCGGCGAACGCTTCGCCGAGGTGCTGCGCAAGGCGATGGCGTTTTCCGATCTGTCGGACATGATCTAAGATGTGCTGAGATTCAGGTGAGGCCGGCCTGCAAATGGCGGCTTTCTGCGCTTCCGGTGCTCACGTACTGAATGTACGCTCCGCTCCGGTTCTCGGAAGCCACCCCTTTCGGCTCGGCCTGACCTGAATCTCAGCCCATCTTGGCGCCGAGCAATGTCCGTCTTCACTTGTTGAAGTTGGCGATGAACTGCTTGAACTGAGGCGTCGGCGGCCTGGCGAACATCTCCTTCGGCTCGCCGACCGAATCCACCTCGCCCTTGTGCAGGAACATCACCTTGCTGGACACGTCGCGGGCAAAGCCCATTTCGTGGGTGACGACCAGCATGGTGCGCCCTTCCTCGGCGAGCGAGCGCATGACGCGCAGCACTTCGCCGACCAGTTCCGGATCGAGCGCGGATGTCGGCTCGTCGAACAGCATCACCTTGGGGTTCATCGCCAGGGCGCGGGCAATCGCGGCGCGCTGCTGCTGGCCGCCCGACATATGCGGCGGGTAGTAGTTGCGCCGCTCCCATATGCCGACGCGCTTCAGCAATGCCTCGGCCTGCTCCAGGCACTCCGCGCGCGGCCGCTTCAAAACATGCGTCGGCGCGGCGACGAGGTTTTCGAGCACCGTCATGTGCGACCAGAGATTGAAGCTCTGGAAAACCATGGCAAGGTTGGCGCGGATGCGCTCCACCTGGCGTATATCGGCCGGCATCTGACGGCCATCCCGCCCCTGCTTCATCCGGATGAGCTCGCCGTCGACCCGCACTTCGCCGGAGTCCGGCGTCTCGAGCAGGTTGATGCAGCGCAGCATCGTGCTCTTGCCGGAACCCGACGAACCGAGGATCGAGATGACATCGCCCTTGTGAGCTTCGAGCGAAATGCCCTTGAGCACCTCATGGTCGCCGAAGCATTTGCGCATGTCCTTGACGCTGATGGCCGACTTGTCCTCCGGGGACGATGCCGCTTGCGCGGCAGCAGCGACATTTGCCGACATCACAACACCTCCGGTACGGGTCTGATTTGCTGGCTCTGCTCGGGCGGCGGCCGCAGATGCGGCGAAAGCCGGTATTCGACCCAGGCGAACAGCCGCGCGATCGACAGATTGAGCAGCAGGTAGATCACGCCGGCGCAGGTCAGCACCTCGATCGGCCGGAACGTGTCGTGCTGGATCTTCTGCGCCGTTCCCATCATCTCCATGATCGTGACCACGGAAGCGAGCGCGGTCGCCTTGGTCATCAGGATGATCTCGGTCGAATAGGCGGGCAAGGCGAGCCGCAGCGCGATCGGCAGCGTGACGAGGCGGAAACGGGTGAAGGCCGACATGCCGAACGCCTTGGCCGCTTCGATCTGGCCGACCGGCACCGCCCGCAGCGCGCCACGGAAAATCTCGCTCTCATAGGCGGCCGTGTTCAAGGCCATGGCGACGATCGTGCAATACATCGGATCGCGCAGGATCGGCCACAGGATCGGGCTGTGGCGAACGAAGTCGAACTGGGAGAGGCCGAAATAAATCAAATAGAGCTGCACCAAGAGCGGCGAGCCGCGGAAGATGAAGACATAGGCGCGGGTGAAATATTCGCCCAGTTTGTAACCTGAAGCCCGCAGCCAGGTCAGGCCGGTGGCGATGAGGAGCCCGAAGGCGATGCCGAAGAACCAGATCTCGAGCGTCAGCGGCAGCGCCTTGAGCACGCTCCACATGGTCGAAAGGTAGAAGTCGAAAGCCACCGCCACCTCTCACTTCGGCCGCGTGAAACTGCGCGAGGTATAACGCTCGGCCTTCTCGAAAATCGGCGTCGAGACCGAGGTCATCACCAAATAAAGGATACCGGCGACCGTGTAGAAAAGCAGCGAATGATGCGTCGAGCGCGCCGCCTTGTTCGCGGTGAGCATCAGCTCCGCGACGCCGGTGACCGAGATCAGCGCCGAATCCTTGATGGTCAATTGCCAGACATTGCCCAGCCCCGGCACTGCGAGACGCAGCACCTGCGGCACGATCACGAGGCGAAACCGCAGCCAGGCCGACATGCCGTAGGCGCGGGCGGCCTCCAGCTCGCCGCGATGGATCGCCAGGAACGAGCCGCGAAAAACCTCGGCCTGGTAGGCACCGGAAATGATGCCGACCGCGAGCACGCCGCCCAGAAAGCTCGGCATGTTCAAGATGTCGGTCGATCCGATCGACCCGGTGGACCGCGCCACGCCGGTCAGCACCTGCGTACCGCCATAGTAGAACAGGTAGATGATCAGAAGTTCCGGTTCGCCGCGGAACACGGTGGTGTAGCTTTCGCCGATGAACCTCAACCCGCCGCGATGCGAGAGCTTGGCCGCCGCCACCAGCGAGCCCAGCACGGCCCCGATCAGCATCGAGACGACGGTGACGGCGAGCGTCCAGGCGATGCCCCAGAGCAGCTGCACGCCCCAACCGGCGGCCAGCAGCTCATAGGCCGTCGACACCTGGTCCTTGAGATCGTTGAGAAACTCCACGTACGCCTTCCCTCCCGGCGACGGTTGCTTATCTCAATGCAAGAACGGGAGCAGCCTTGGCTGCTCCCGTCGCGACATTACTTGGTAATGTCGATCTTGAACCATTGCAGGCTGTATTTCGACACCGAGCCGTCGTCGATGGCGGCCTTGAGCGCCTTGTTGTAGATGTCCTGCAGGTCCTTGTCGGTCTTGCGGAAAGCAGCGCCAATGCCCGGTCCGAGGATCGGGCCACCCTTGAACTGCGGGCCGACGAATTCCAGGTCCTTGGCATCGGGCTTGGCCAGCGTGCCGAGGAAGTAGGTGGTGTCGGCGAAGGCGACGTCGATACGGCCGGCCATCAGGTCGAGGTCGTGCTCGTCGGTGGTCTTGTATTCATGAACGTTGGCGACGTCCTTGAGATACTTGTCGGCAAAGGTCGCCTCGGTGGTCGAGACCTGCAGGCCGAGATTCTTGCCGGTGAGCTCCTTGCGCAGCGTGTCGAGCGCTGCTTTGGATTCGGCGTCGTCCTTCGACAGGTCGATCATCTTGCCTTTGTTGGACATATTGGCCAGCGGACCGTTCTTGTCTGCCAGGAAAGCCACCGGCGAGGACGCGTAGGGGATCGAGAAGTCGATCGTCTTCATGCGCTCTTCGGTGATCGACATGCCGTCCATGACGATGTCGAACTTGCCTGCCGTGAGGCCGGGAATGACGCCGTCCCAGTCCTGAGCGACGATGTTGCATTCGAGCTTCGCGCGGGCGCAGACGTCGTTCAAAATGTCCACCTCGAAGCCGACGATCTTGCCGCTGGCATCCGTCTGATTCCAGGGGGCATAGGAGCCTTCCATGGCGACCGAAACGGTCTTCCAGTCCTTGGCCATTGCAGGCGTCGAACAGGTCAATGCCAGCGCGGCCAGCGCGATCCAACGTGATGATGTCACAGGTGTGTCTCCCATTTTTTGTTCTTGGAACCCTCAGATACCAATTGCTTAGCCCAGCCCCAATTCTGCGACAAGGGCAGTTTTCCGGTTCACGTGTTGTTGCAATCCGCTCGTGAATCCAAACGCGCCTCGCGGCTTCCACCGCGAGCATCGGCTCAATCAGGGCCGTAGGCCAAACGGCGGGACTACTCCGCCGGCGCGCCCGCAACGTTCTGGCGCGTCGCTTCGATCATGCGGCGCCGGGCTCGGAAGACGCCCCACTGCTGGTCGACCAGCACGCCGATCAGGATCACGCCGCCCATCACCGCGAAGTTGAGCGATGAGGGGATGCCGAGCAGATTGACGAGGTTCTGCAGCTCCTGCAGCAGCACGGTGCCGAGGATGACGCCGACCAGCGAGCCTTCGCCGCCGCGCAGCGAGAAGCCGCCGAGCACGGCGGCCGCGATGGCATAGAGCTCGTAGAACTGGCCGTGGCTCGCCGGCGAGATCGAACGCGTGTACATGGCGAAATAGATCGCCGACAGCGCCGTCAGCACGCCGCAGATGACATAGGCCGCGATGATGATCCGGCCGGTGCGGATGCCTGAATATTTCGCCGCTTCCTCGTTCTTGCCGATGGCGTAGAGATAGCGGCCGAACACCGAGCGATGCAGCACCACCCACATGACGATGGCGATGACGATCAGTGCGATAAAGGAGTTCGGCAGGCCGTAGGAGCGCCCCGCGGTCAGGAATTCGAGCGTCGGGAAATTCTGCCCGAAGGCGAAGCCCGCCGTGCCGTCGGCGGTGTAGAAGCGCGCCACGCCGCGATAAATGAGCAGGCCGCACAGGGTCACCACGAAAGGCTGCAGTTTCAGCCGCGTGATCAACCAGCCATGCACGAAGCCGATGACTGCGCCGAGCACGATGATCACCACGAAGGCCAGCGGCCAGTCCAATTCGCGCACCGCGATGAAGTCGATGAACAGCGTGCCGAGCAGGGCGATCAGCGAGCCGACCGACAATTCGATGCCGCCGGTGATGATGACGAAAGCCTGGCCGATCGACAGGATGCCGAACAGGGCAACGAGATTGGAGGTGTTGGCGAGATTGATCGCCGACAGGAAGCGCGGATTGATGGCGGTCACCACCGCGCCGACCACCAGGATCAGGATCAGCAGGCCGAGATCTTTCTTGCTCATTCGACTCCTCCCGCCGCTTGCAGCAGTTTCGGCTTCTTGCCGACCGCCAGCAAGAGCACGTTCTCCTGGCTGAAATCGTCCTTGTCGAGGATGCCGGAAATCTGCCCCTCATGCATGACCGCGATGCGGTCCGAGACGCCGATCACCTCTTCCATGTCGCTGGAGATCATCAGCACGGCGACGCCGGCATCGGCCAGCGCCCGCATCAGCCCGTAGATCTCGGCCTTGGCACCGATATCGATGCCGCGCGTCGGCTCGTCGAGGATCATCACCTTGGGATTCATCGCCAGCCATTTGGCGAGAACCACCTTCTGCTGGTTGCCGCCCGAAAGCGTGCCGGTGCGGGTCAAGACCGACGGCGCCTTGATGCCGAGGTTCTTCTTCTGCTTTTCCGCCGTCGCAAGCTCGGCGCCGGCCGAGACCAGCGAGCGCCTGGCATGGGCCGGCAGGTTGGGCAGCGAAATGTTCTGCGCGATCGACAGATCGAGCAATATGCCGGTGAGCTTGCGGTCTTCCGGCACGAGGAAAATACCGTTCGCCACAGCATCGGCGGCCGAGCCGACATTGAGCGGCTTGCCGTCGAGCGCGACGCTGCCGCCGAGCCGCTCGTCGATGCCGAACAGCACGCGCGCGAGCTCGGTGCGGCCGGAGCCGACAAGGCCGGCAAGGCCGAGGATCTCCGCGCGCCTCAGCTCGATGCTGACCGGCCGGTCCGGATAGGTGCTGGTGCGGATCGCCTCGGCCGACAGGGCGACGCCGCCCGGCTCGCGCGTGGCTTCGCCCGCCTTCTCGCGCTCCTTCAGCATGCGGCCGATCATCAGCCTGACCATCTCGTCGTGGTTGATCCGGTCCTTCGCCAGCGTGCCGGCGAGCGTGCCGTCGCGCAGCACCACGACACGGTCGGCGACGCGCTCGATCTCATGCAGCCGGTGCGAGATGAAGATGACGCTGATGCCTTGCGCCTTCAATCCCTTGATGACGTCGAGCAGTTTTTCGGTTTCCGCCATCGGCAGGCTGGAGGTCGGCTCGTCGAGGATCACAAGGCGGGCCCTGATCGACAGAGCCTTGGCGATCTCGACCATCTGCTGCTGGGCGAGCGACAGCGATGCGACCGGCGCGTCGGCCGAGAAATTGGCGCCGACGCGCTTCAGAAGCGGCGCCACCATTTCGCGCAGCCTGGCGCGGTCGACCAGCTTCAGCGGCCCGGCGCGCAGCGGCTCGCGGCCGAAGAAGATGTTGGCGGCGACGTCGAGGTTTTCGAAGAGGTTCAATTCCTGGTGCACGAAAGCAATGCCGGAGCCGATACTCTGCTCGACGGTCAGCCCGTCATGCGCCACGCCGTCGACGGTGATGGTGCCGCTGTCCGGCCGCGTCACGCCGCCAAGGATCTTCATCAGCGTCGATTTGCCGGCGCCGTTCTCGCCGACAAGGCCGATGACCTCGCCCGGCCGGACCTCCATCGAGAACCTGTCCAGCGCGACGACGCCCGGATAGGTCTTGCGCACGGCCTCAAGGCTCAGGAACGGAGCGGTGTCTGGGTGAGTGGTATCGGTAGAGGTCATCGCGCCTGATAGCAGCCGGTGGGCCACAGACTGACCGGCCTTGGCGGGTCCGTCAATACGAACGCCGGCTCAAGGAACCCCTCGAGCCGGCGCAACTGTGCCGGGCTTACTTGCCCTGCATCGCCTTGAGGTTGGCGGCATAGGCGTCGACATCATCCTTGCCGATGATCTTGGTCGGGATGATGATCAGGCCGTTGGCCGGAATGCCCGACTTGTCGCCCTTCAGATAGGCGGCCATCAGCTTCATGCCCTGATAGGCCCATTCGAAGGGCTGCTGCACCACGGTCGCCGCAACGGTGCCTTCCTTGACGCCGCCCAGCGTGATCGGATCGTCGTCGAAGCCGACGACGGTGATCTGGCCGAGCTTGCCGGCGTCACGCAGCGCTTCATAGATGCGCGGCGTGTTGTAGGAGTAGAAGCCGACCATGCAGGTGATGTCGGGGCTGGCGACCAGCGCGTCCTCGACGTTCTTCTTGGCGCGCGCCTGGTCGATATCGTCGCCGCGCACGTCGACCAGCTCGATCTTGCTGCCGGCGAGCCCGTCCTTCATGCCCTGGATGCGTTCCTTGGCGTTGTCGGCGCCGAGCAGGCCGACGAAGCCCAGGCACTTGCCGCCGTTCGGCATCGCCTTCTTGGCGATCTCGGCCGCCTGCTTGCCGGCATCGACGTTCGACGAGCCGATATAGGCGACGCGCTTGGTCTGCGGCGCATCGGAGTCGGTGGTGAACAGCGCGGTTTCCGAGGCGATCTTGTTCAGCCCGTCGGTCGAGGTCTTGGGATCGACGGCCGAGACCATGATGCCCTTGACGCCTGCCGTCACCAGATCGTCCATCAGGCGCTGCTGGATGGCGACAGAGGACTGTTCCGGATACTTGAGCTCGAGATTGTAGTCGGGCAATTCGCCCTGCGCCTTCTTCACGCCGGCTTCCGCCGCCTTCCAGAAGTCTGACGCGCCGTTGACGACGAAGGCCAGCGTCGGCTTGTCGTCCGCGCGGGTAACCGCCGTGGCCGCAAGCCCGATGAGCAGGGCCGCAGCGGCGACAGATGCGTTACGAATCATGGATTTCATAGTTCAACCTCCCTTGTAGAACCTGACTGTAGAACTCGTCGCCGATGTCTCGGCCGCGGTCCGGACAACCCTCCTCCTCAAGGGTCTGGCGCAAAGGTCCGCCGACTTAAGAACGGTGCCGATCGGGCCGCGGTCGAGACACTAGACACTCATGTGGCGTTCGTAAATAGTCCGATTTGTCTGACATTTTCGTGAGAATGGATGCAGGCCCAGACCGGCGACAAAGCCGGGTTTCGAGCGAGCGTCCGTCGCACCTACCGCGCCGAACGAAGGCCCGGTCGGTCACGACGAGTTGACAGTAGAACGCTTACGACTATTAGTAAAGACTATTAGTTGTGAGCTCATGAAGCGCGCTTTCGACGCGGAGGGGACGCTAATCGAAAGACGCGCCGGGAGTGAGGAGAGCCAGCGCGCTTGGGCCTGCGGTGGCGCGGGAAACTCGGGATTTGTCAGCATCGTTGACCTTGTCGCCAGACTTTCGTCGTGAGGCGACGCGCCAGTGACTCTCTGCGCCGTATATGCTAATACTTATTATCCATGTGTATTTTTGATAAACGCATCGACCTCGACCATCTTGCCGTTGCCGCCGCCTTTGCTTTAGAGCCGGCTGGGTTTGGGAAACGACCATGAGTGAACCGACGGAACTGCGCGATCCTCCCGGGGCTTCCAGGCGCCGCAAGCCGGCCACCAAGCCCAAGGGCCGCGTCACCATGACCGACATTGCCCGCGCCGCCGGCTGCTCGCAGGCGACGGTGTCGTTCGTGCTCAACAATTCGCCGGGCATCAGGCTGTCGCAACAGACACGCGACCGGGTTATCGAGGCGGCCAAAGCGCTGGGCTATTCGCCACCCGTGTTCTCGGCGCTCAGGCCGCCGGTGACGCCGTTCGAAGGCCTGGACGGCGTCATCGGCTTCGCGGTCGACCAGCTCGCCACCAGCCCCGAGGCGGTCGTCGCCATCGAGGGCGCGCGACAGGCCTCGTGGAACGCCGGCAATGTGCTTCTGGTGGCACAGACCATGGGTGATTCGGTGATGGAGCCGCGCGCCATCCAGGCGCTGACGCGGCGCGGCATCTCGGCGCTGATCTACATGACCATCTTCACCCGCGAGATCACGGCGCCGGATTTCCTCTACAGCCTCGACATCCCGGTCATCCTGCTCAACTGCTACACCGCCGACTATGCCTTCCCGGCCGTGGTTCCCTCCGAGATCGCCGGCGGCCAGAGCGCGACCAGGCACCTGATCGCGCATGGCCATCGCCGTATCGCCACCATCACCGGCGAGCCGTGGATGCAGGCCGCGCAGGACCGGCTGAAAGGCTATCGCCGCGCCCTGGCCACCGCCGACATTCCCTTCGACCCCGAGCTGGTGGTCGAGGGCGACTGGTCGGCCAGCGCCGGCTACGCCGCGACGGTCAAGCTGCTCGCCTTGAAGGAGCGTCCCACCGCCATCTTCTGCCAGAACGACCGTACGGCGATCGGCTGCTACGAGGCACTGAAGGAAGCCGGCCTGCATATCCCGCAGGACATTTCCGTGGTCGGCTATGACGACGAGGAGATCGCCCGCCATCTCTTCCCGCCGCTGACCACCTCGATCCTGCCGCACCTGGCAATGGGCCAATGGGCGATCGAGCAGCTCGAAACCCCGCCGACGCCCGGCCGCGGCCGCTATCCCATCACCAAGCTGGAATGCCCGCTGGTGGAACGGGAGAGCGTGGCGGATGTGAAGGGATGAGCAGGATGAAGCCCCGTAAGGATGCAGCACAAAAGGATGTCATTCAGATTCGGGCACCGGCGGGGACGAAGGCCGTGCTTGGCCGCGCCGCAAATTTACGCGGGATGAGATTGTCGGAGTTCGTGCTGGACAGCGCCCGCAAACAAGCCGAGGAAACCATTCTCGATCAGCGCATCTTCCTCCTTGATGCCGATGCGCATCAAAAATTTCTTGATCTGCTTGATGCTCCGAATACGCCATCCGAAGAACTTCACGGGCGCATGGTCCGCAGGCCCGCCTGGGAGCGCTAGTGGCGCTGCACACTGCACGGGGATTTTGACCGGCCGGCTCTGTTTGCCTTGGCAGGCGGCATGCGTTGGAGATTAGCCGAAACGCCCATCGCGATCGTCATTCTAGGGCGGAGCAGGAGCGAAGCTCAGTCGCGAAGACCCCAGAATCCATGCCGTTACCTTCGCCGAGGCGTGCAACGGAGCAGAATTCTGCACCGTGGCGGCGCTTACAAGTCACGGCATGGATTCTATGGTCTGCGGCGCGTCGCTTCGCTCCTTGCTCCGCCATAGAATGACGAGGTTGGGGCGGCTTCAACCTATCCCCGGCGTTTGCGCTGATTTCACGGAAATGAACGGAAAATCCTGCACCAAGACAAACGGCAACCTTTCAAAATCCCTATGTCGGGGAACTAATTTAGTATCGGCTGGTTGGGCCGCACGAATTCCGTCACTCACCCGCAGAAATCCAACCCCGAACTAAGTGTGGCGCAGCT
Organism: Mesorhizobium atlanticum; assembly: GCF_003289965.1. Classification (GTDB taxonomy): domain Bacteria; phylum Pseudomonadota; class Alphaproteobacteria; order Rhizobiales; family Rhizobiaceae; genus Mesorhizobium; species Mesorhizobium atlanticum. Next base: position 624,979 of record NZ_QMBQ01000005.1, on the reverse strand, counting down.
GTGAGGTCGCCCACATAAACGCTGGTGTTCACTACGCTATCCTTATTCCGACAACGGGATAGCCCCGCGCCTATGCAGCAGTTGCGCCGTCGTTTAGCTTAAGCTCATGAATGGGAGGCTCAGATGACGTCCACCTTCACCGTCCATGCTGCGTCCGGCTATGAGCAGCTGATGGGGCGCTGGAGCCGCAGGCTCGCGCCCAAGTTCATCGACTTCGCCGGTCTGGCCGCCGGCGAGACAATCCTCGATGTCGGCTGCGGCACCGGGAGCCTGACTTTCGAGCTGGCGAAATCGGCCGATCTCGCGGAAATCCAGGCCATCGATTTTTCCCCGGTCTTCGTTGCGGCGGTGAAGGAGAGAAACACCGATCCGCGCGTTACGATCAGTCAAGCTGACGCCACGGCGCTGCCATTCGCCGACAATGCGTTCGACCGCGCGCTGGCGCTGCTGGTGCTGCATTTCGTGCCAGAGGCCGGCAAGGCGGTAGCCGAGATGCGCCGGGTGGTGCGGCCGGGTGGCGTGGTCGCGGCCGTCGTCTGGGACCATTACGGCGGCATGACCGGCATGCGCATGATGATCGATACGGTCGCGGCGCTCAGCGAAAGCGGGCGCCAGATGCGCAGCCGCTATTGTTTCCAGCCGATGATGCAGCCGGGCGAGATGAAGCGGACCTTTGTCGAGCAAGGCCTGGCCGATGTCGGCGAGGCCGAGTTGATGATCCGCATGGACTACGCGAATTTCGACGACTTCTGGGCGCCGATCGGCGCGGGCGAAGGGCCGCTCGGCAAATACATGACCACGCTGGACGCGGCCGAGCGGGGACGCGTCGAGGCCGCCGTGCGCGATGCCTACCAGGCCGGCCGGCCCGACGGCCCGCGATCCTTCGCCAATGTCGCCTGGGCCTGTCGCGGCATCGTGCCCTGAAAGTCGGGCAATGCGTCAATTGACGGTGGCTGCGGCATTGATCTCCCAGCCGTCGACCCAGACCTGCCGCAGGCGGTCGCCCTCGCCCTTGAACCATAGGCCTGCCGGCCGGCAGTCCTCGATGCGGTCGCTTCGGAAGTTGCGTATCGCCTGGCGCAACTCGCACCAGGCGACGATGTTGGCGGTTTCGGCATAATAGATCAGCGCGACCGGACGGATGATGCGCTCCGTCGGCCGTCCCGCCTCGTCGCGGTAGGAGAGGCTGAGCTTCTCCTCGTCGCGAATGGCGCGGCGGACCAGCGCGAGGTCGACGGCCGAAGCGGAAGGGGCGGCAAAACCCCAGGCGTGAAGCGCGTTGGCATCGAGCGTCTGCCGCAAGGGCGGCGGCACGGCGCCGGCGATCTTGGCGCCGACGCGTTTCGCCGCTTGCTTCAACTCGTCGTCGCCGGTGCGCTCGAGCAGCGCCAACGACAGCACGATCGCTTCCATCTCCTCGATGGAAAACATCAGCGGCGGCAGGTCGAAGCCGGGGCGCAATATGTAGCCGATGCCGCGCCCGCCCTCGATCGGCACGCGCATCGCCTGCAGGGCGGCAATGTCGCGATAGACCGAGCGCACCGTCACCTCCAGCCGCTCGGCGATCGTCGCAGCCGTCACCGGCTTCCTGGCCAGCCGCAGGATCTGGATGATCTCGAACAGGCGCGAGGCCTTGCGCATTTTTCCACCCGACGGAAACGCAACTGACACATCCCCGTCAGTTGGCGTGACCTATAGGGCCGCCTACCCGCTTGAAAATCAATAGATTCCTTTGCACCCAAGCGAACGAGGCGACAGGCAACTGACATGAACTACACCGAAAATCTCTGGCTGTTCTTCGTGCTTCTGTTCGGCATCATAGCCGTTCCGGGCATGGACATGCTGTTCGTGCTGGCCAATGCGCTCACCGGCGGCAGCAACAGGGGCTTGGCCGCGACCGCAGGCATCATGCTCGGCGGCGCCGTGCACACGCTGAACGGCGCGATCGGCGTCGGCCTGCTCATGCATTTCGTGCCGATCCTGTTCACGCCGCTGCTGGTCGCCGGCGCCGCCTACATGGCCTATATCGGCATTTCGCTGATGCGCAGCTCGATCACCGTCGGCGATGACGGCCCGGCCGGCAGCCGCTCGGCCTGGAAGGCGTTTCGCCAAGGCCTGGTCACCTGCCTGATCAATCCGAAGGCCTATCTCTTCATCCTCGCCGTCTATCCGCAATTCCTGAAGCCGGCTTACGGCCCGATCTGGATGCAGGCGATGATCATGGGATTGCTGACGGTCGCCACGCAGGCGGCCATCTATGGCGGGCTCGCCGTCACCGCCGGCCGCAGCCGGGGACTGCTGGTCGACAATCCAGGCGCGACCATCCTCGCCGGGCGAGCCGCGGGGCTGCTGCTGTTTGCAGTTTCGCTGTTCACAGCCTGGGAAGGGTTGAGGGCAGCGTGACCGCCGCCCTCTCCATTCGGCTTATGCCGCGCCCTGACGGCTGGCGAGCATCTCGCGCTTCACCGACCGGCGCCATTCGACGGCGCCGGCGAGGCCGTGCAGCACGGTCTCTGTGGTCGCCCAATCGATGCAGCCATCGGTGATGCTCTGACCATAGGTAAGCGGCTTGCCGGGCATGACATCCTGGCGGCCGGCGACGAGATTGCTCTCGATCATGACGCCGATGATGCGCTCGTCGCCCGCCGCGACCTGGCCCGCTACATCATGCGCTACCTTGGGCTGGTTCTCCGGCTTCTTGCCGCTGTTGGCATGGCTGACGTCGATCATCAGCCGCGGCGCGACACCGATGCGGCCTAGCTCGGCAGCAGCGGCATCGACGCTTGCGGCATCGTAGTTCGGCTGAATGCCGCCGCGCAGGATGACATGGCAATCCTCATTGCCGGTGGTCGCCGCGATGGCGCTGCGGCCGCCCTTGGTCACCGCCATGAAATGATGCGGCTGGGCGGCGGACTTCACTGCCTCGCCGGCGATCCGGAGATTGCCGTCGGTGCCGTTCTTGAAGCCGACCGGGCAGGACAGGCCGGACGCCAGCTCGCGATGGATCTGGCTTTCGGTGGTGCGCGCACCGATGGCGCCCCAGGCGACGAGATCGGCGATGTATTGCGGGATCGTCATGTCGAGGAATTCGGTTGCCGCCGGCAGGCCGAGATTGTTGACCGCCGAGAGCACATTGCGCGCCATGCGCAGGCCCTTCTCGATGTTGAAGCTGCCGTCGAGGTCGGGATCGTTGATCAGGCCCTTCCAGCCGACCGTTGTGCGCGGCTTCTCAAAATAGACGCGCATGACGATCTCGAGCCGGTCGGCCAGGGTCTCGCGCAGCGCCGCCAGACGGCTGGCATAGTCAACGGCTGCGACCGGATCGTGGATGGAGCAAGGGCCGACGATGACAAGCAGTCGATCGTCGGCCCCCGTGAGGATCGAATGGATGGCGTTGCGCGAAGCAGCAACGGTGCGCGTCGCAGTGAGCGAGCGCGGTATCTCGCGCATCACCTCGTCGGGCGTGCTCAAGGCTCTGATTTCGGTGACCCTAAGGTCGTCTGTGGTGGTCAACACGGCTTTCTGCTCCTGGTTTAGGAGACCTGCCGGCTGAAACAAAAAAGCCGCCAGGTCTGGCGGCTTGTCGGATTTTGATCTGGAGTTTTCAGATCGAGCGCAATCCTCCCGCCGCCAGCGAGCTACCGTAGCTAAAGTACCAAAACGAGGCGGTCAGGTGGATCATGCGGCTCATATAGTCGATGCGAGGGCGGTTGTCACTACTCCCCGATCACGCCGGCTATGTTCTGATCGTAGTCGACCAGAGATCCGGTCATGACGCCGGCCTGCGGGCTCAGCATGTAGGTGATCAGCCGCGCAAGCTGCGCCGGCTTCACCAGCTGGCCCATTGGCTGCGCGGCCTCTGCTTTTTCCAGCCAGTCATCCGACGCTCCGTGCCACTTCTTCTGCACGATCGCCTCGCCCTCGGTGTCCATCCATCCCGGCAGCACGGCGTTGCAGCGGATGCGGTTCTTCCGATAGGCGCTGGCGACATTCTTGGTCAGCGTCATCAGCGCGCCCTTGCTGGTCGAATAGGGCGTGAGGAAGGACTGGCCGGCATGCGCCGACATCGACAGCACGTTGACGATCGAGCCCGGCGCCTTGCGTTCGAGCAGATGCGCGACAAGGCCCTGCATCAGGAAGAAGGGGCCGCGCACATTGGTGTCGAAGATCTGGTCGAACAGCTCCTCGGTGGTCTCCACCAGCGAGCCGCGCGCCGAAGTGGCGGCGGCGTTGACCAGGGCGTTCAAGGTTCCGAAATGAGTGATGGCCGTCGCCACCGCGCGCTTGCAGTCGGCGACCTTGGCGACATCGGCGCTGATGAAGATGGCGTCGACGCCGTTTTTCTTCAGCACTGCCACCGCCTTGTCGCCCTTCTCCTGCGAACGGCCGATCAACGCCAGCGCGCGGCAGCCTTCATCGGCAAGCGCCTCGGCAACCGCGAAGCCGATGCCCTGCGCGCCGCCTGTAACGACGGCGCGCGTTTCTGAATTGCGACCGGCCAAACCGCTCATCGCCGTGCTCCTGTAATCTACGTTCAAACGGTCAATCGATGCGGACGGTCTTGCCCGTCTTGGCCGATTGCAGCGCCGCATCCGCCAGCTTCAGCGCGATCAGCCCGTCCTTGCCGCTCGGGGCCGCCTTCTTGCCGGCAGTCGCGGCGGCGATGAAGGAGGCGATCTCGTTGGCGTAGGCGTCGATGTAACGGGTCATGAAGAAGTCGTGCAGCGGTGGACGCGTGTAGCCCTTGTCGTTGGCAAGCTCGATCGAGACCGGTCGCTGGTTCTCGGCCGCGACCATGCCCTTGGAGCCATGCACCTCGATGCGCTGGTCGTAGCCATAGGTGGCGCGGCGCGAGTTGGAGATGACGGCCTGCTTGCCGGACGCGGTCTCGAGGATGACGCTGACCGAATCGAAGTCGCCGGCTTCGCCGATCTTCTTGTCGACCAGCACCGAGGCGTGGGCGCTGACGGCAACCGGCTCCTCGCCGAGCAGGAAGCGGGCCATGTCGAAATCATGGATGGTCATGTCGCGGAAAATGCCGCCGGACCTGGCGATGTAGTCGAGCGGCGGGGCGCCGGGATCGCGGGACGTGATGGTGACCATCTCGACCGTGCCGATCGCGCCATCGTCGATCGCCTTGCGCACGGCGGCGAAATGCGGGTCGAAGCGGCGGTTGAAGCCGACCATCAGCGTGGCGCCGGTCTTCTCGACCACCGCCAGGCATTTTTCGACGCGCTCGACGGAGAGGTCGATCGGCTTCTCGCAGAAGATCGCCTTGCCGGCCTTGGCGAAACGCTCGATCAGGTCGGCGTGGGTGTCGGTCGGCGTACAGATGATCACGGCGTCGATGTCCTTGGCCTTCTCGATGGCGTCGATCGTGCGCACTTCAGCGCCATAGGCGGAGGCCAATTCCGTCGCCGCTTTCTCGAAGGCGTCAGCCACGGCCACCAGTTTGGCCTGGGAATTGGAGGCGACGGCGCGGGCATGCACCTTGCCGATGCGACCGGCGCCGAGGAGAGCGAAGCGGAGTGTCATGGAATGTCCTTCGAGGTGGTTCAGAAAGCTGTCCGCGCCTGACGGCGCGTATGATTGTTTAATCCCGTCGTGATGCCTCGTCAGGCGGCTTGAAGCTCCGCCTGTCCGGTCTTGGCGCCGGTGATGTAGGCGACGATATCGTTGCCGTCCGTGTCCTGCTTGCGCAAATTGGCGACGATGCGGCCGCGGCGGAAGACGACGATGCGGTCGACCAGGTCGAACACCTGGCGCATGTTGTGGCTGACCAGGATCAGCGGCTCGCCGTTCTCCTTCAGCGTGCGGATGATGTTTTCGACCTGCGCCGTCTCCTGCACGCCGAGCGCCGCGGTCGGCTCGTCCATGATGATCAGCTTGGAGGCGAAGGTCGCCGTCCGGGCGATCGCCACGCACTGGCGCTGGCCGCCCGACATGTGGCGGATGGTGCTGGAGAGGTTGGGTATCTTCACCGCCGTGCGGACAAGTGCTGCTTCGGTCGCCTTGCGCATCGCCTTGCGATCGAGGATCGAGAAAGGTCCGAGATTGAACAGCACCTTCTCGCGGCCGAGGAACAGGTTCGACGGGACGTCGAGATCGTCGGCGAGGGCAAGGTTCTGGAACACGGTCTCGATGCCCGCCTCGCGGGCCTCGATCGGGCCGGTGAAGTTCACCTCCTTGCCGTCGAACCAGATCTTGCCACTGGTGCGCTGCTCGACGCCGGTGATCTGGCGCACGAAGGTCGACTTGCCGGCGCCGTTGTCGCCCATGATGGCGACATGCTCGCCCTTGCGCAGCTCGAAATTCGCCTCCTGCAACGCGTGCACGCCGCCATAGTGCTTGGTGAGGTTTTCGGTCTTCAGAACGATATCGGACATGGTCAAGCTCCTATCGCGCGGCGGCGCTGGCGCCATTGATCGAGAACGACCGCGCCGACGATGATTACGCCTTTGACCATCTCCTGATAGTAGGCGTCGAGGCGCAGGAAGGTGAAGCCGGAAATGATGACGCCGAAGATCAGCGAGCCGATCACCGTGCCGATGATCGAGCCGCGGCCGCCTGACAGCGAAACGCCGCCGATGACGGCCATGGCGATGGCGTCGAGCTCGTACATGACGCCCATGCCGGCCTGGGCGGTGAGGTTCTTGGACGACAGCACCACCGCGGCGATCGCGGCCAGGATGCCGGCGATGGCATAGACCAGCACCTTGTGGTTGGCGATCTTGATGCCGGACATGCGGGCGGCATCCTCGTTGGAGCCGATGGCGTAGCAGTGCTTGCCGTATTTCGTGTAGGTCAGGATCAGCTGGAACAGGATCGCCAGCGAGATGAAGATGACGACCGGCATCAGGCCCTTGCCAATGGCCGCGAAACTGTCGGTCGGGAACGAGATGGGCTGGCCCTTCGACCACCATTTGGCGATGCCGCGAGCGGTGACCATCATGCCCAGCGTGGCGATGAAGGGCGGGATACGCGTGTAGGCAATCAAGAGGCCGTTGATCAGGCCGGCGATCAGGCCGCAGCCGATCGCGACCAGCAGCGGCACGATCACCGGCAGGTCGGTCCAGCCATAGTCGATGAACATCGCCTTGGGATTGGGATTGCCGTTGACGGTCGCGACCTGGGCGAAGCTCATGGCGATCATGGCGGTAGCGCCGACGATCGAGCCGGAGGACAGGTCGATGCCGCCGCAGATGATGACCTGCGTGACGCCGATGGCGATGATGCCGACAATCGACACCTGCAGGATGATGATCTGCAGGCGCTGCTCGTTGAAGAGCCCGGAGACGTTCTCGCGGGTGTTGAACAGGAAGCTGTCGCCGAGGAAGACGCGGCCGATCAGCTCGAAGGCGCCGACCAGGATGACCAGCGCAAGGAACACGTTGAACTCTGCCGGCCATGGGCGCTTCTTGGCGTCATAGCTCAGCCCGCCAATGCCATGCGATGTCTGTGACACGTCTTCTTCCTCCGAATGACCGCGCCCGTTCTCCCGCCTGGCCGGGCGGGAGGGAGTGGAGCGGCGCCGCTTCGTCAGCAGCCGGTTTCAGCCAGTCCGATGCGTGGCGGCGCCACTCCGCGGTTCGTCTTCACGCAAGTCCATACGGAAACCGAGGCAAGGTTTTCCGGGCTTGCGCAGGCGCGTCTCAGTTCTTCTTCAAGAACTTGTCGATGTTCGCCGGGGTGACGAGCTGGAACGGGATGTAGACCTTGTGTTCCACCTTTTCGCCCTTGGCGAGCTTCAGCGCGGCGTCGAGCGCGCCGGCGCCCTGACCGGCGGCATCCTGGAAGACGGTGACGTCGAGATCGCCCGCCTGCATCGCGGCCAGCGCATCCTGGGTGGCGTCGACGCCGCCGACGACGACCGACTTCATATCGATGTTGGCGGCCTTCATCGCCTGGATGGCGCCAATGGCGCTTTCGTCGTTGTTGGCGATGACGCCGTCGAACGCCTTGCCGGATGACAGCCAGTTGGTCATCAGGTTCTGCGCTTCGTCACGCTTCCAGTTCGAGGTCTGCTTGTCGATGATCTTGATGAAATTGCAGTCCGGCGTGGCGATCACTTCCTCGATGTCCTTGGTGCGCTGCACCGCGGCCTGGTTCGAGAGCTCGCCCATGATCACATAGACATTGGCTTCCTTCTTGCCGGCTTCCTTGAACAGGCGGCAGGCTTCCTTGGTTTCGAGCGTGCCGGATTCGGCCTCGTTGGAAGCGACGAAGGCCTGGTTGTCGGGCAGCTTGTCGACATTGACCGGCTCGCGGTTGACATAGACCAGCGGGATCTTGGCCGCGGCGGCCGCATCCGACATCGCCTGGGTGGCCGAGGTATCGACCGGGTTGACGATGATGGCGTCGACGCCCGAGGCGGCGAAGTTCTTGATCTGGTCGAGCTGCTTGGCCACGTCGTTCTGCGCGTCCTCGACCTGCAGCTCGACGCCGCTCATGCCCTTGGCCTGCGCAATCATGCCGTTGCGCAGCACGGTGAGGAAGTTGTCGTCGAAAAGGGCCATCGAAACGCCGATCTTGGCGGCGAAGGCGGATGAACACATCAGCGCCGAAAGCGCGACGCCCAAAAGAAGTTTCTTCATTTTATTCTCCTCCACTTGGTGTCCGGCTGCACCCATTGAACCGGAATCCCCGGTTTGCCCGGGGAATCTCTCCCTGCGGCCATGCGGCGCCGCCAATTCGATTGGGACGCCTCTTCCTCCGTTCGAACAGACACTCCGGAACGAAAGAACCAAAAAGCCTAGTTAGTGAAATATTTATTCCATTTCGTTTGGGAAACGTCAAGGGCGATTCCGACCGGGGCGGCCGGTTTTTCGATCACCATAGGCGGGGCGGGGACCGAAATCGTCGAAATTTGCGTCGTAGCCTGGGTGAACCACTATGAAAGAATCTATCAGCCTGATGGGTTCTTTCACGATGACCCCATCGCTTCGGGGTCAGCTCCGCGACACCGGGATTTTTGAAAGGCTGGCGTTTGTCACGGTGCTAGATTTTCCGTTCGGATCCGCGAAATCATCGCAAACGCTGATGCAAACCGCCAAAATCCCTGTGCTGGGCAGGTCTAGATGTTTTCCGGCAGATAGATGTCGAAGGGCAGGAAGGTCTGCCCGGGCGCATTGGCGGCGCCGCTTTCGATGGCATGCGCCATCAGCCCGACGAGTTCGCGGCACAGCGCGGCAAGCGGCGTCGAGATCACCATGGTGAGGATGTTGTCGGCAAGTGCCGCGCGCGAGGCCGCGTTGATCTCGTTGCAGATGACGACCGGCATCTCGGCCGGGTTTGCCGCCCGCAGCGCCGAGACCGCGCCCTCCATGCCGCCGCCGGCGACATAGCAGCCGGCGAGATCCGGATGGCGCGCCAGGAGATCGAGCATCGCGTCATGCGTCACGTCATTGGCCTCGAGGTTGACCAGCGTCTCCAGCACGGTGAAGTCCGGCGCGTGCTCGCGGAAGAAAGAACGAAAGCCGATCTCGCGCAATTCATGGCCGTGGAAGCGATGGCTGCCGACGAAGAGCGCCACCTTGCCCGGCTTCCGGGCGGCCTTGGCGATCATCCACGCCGCGCTGCGCCCGACCTTGCGATTGTCGAGCCCGACATAGCCCTCGCGGATGCCGGCGGCAAAATCCGACAGCAGCGAGAAGACCGGCTGGCCCCTCGCCTTCAGCGCTTCCACGACCGCCGTGAGGTTGGGATGGTCCGGGCCGACGACGGCAATGGCTCTCGACTTGGCCGCCAGCCTGCGCATCTGGCCGGCGATTTCATCCGGCGCCAGGGAAGCGGCGAACTCGACGGTTGCAACGCCGCGGAAACGCTGCGACTGCGCGACCGCCAGCTCCAGTTCCCGGGCGAAATCGCCATAGAAAACGTCATTGCCCCTCAGCAACAGGAAGCCGAGCCTATATTCCGGCAATTCCTGGCGCATGCGCTGCTTGATCAGCCCGGCGGCGTGATAGCCGATCTCGGTGGCGGCGTCGTGGACCCGGCGCGCCGTCTCCTCGCGCACCGGCAGACGGCTGTTCAGCACCCGGTCGACGGTGGCGACGCTGACGCCCGAGACGCGCGCCAGATCGGTAATGGTCGGCCGCTTTGCCATGGATGCTTCCTCGCTTGTGTCCCACTCTGAATATCCGGCCCAAGATATATCATTATGATAGGAAATGATAGAAACTATCTTTGTGATGTTGAGACTATCAGAGCTTGCGGCTATGCTGAAATCGAAAGTCAGCGATGCGCGAGCCCCGCATGGTCGGGGCGGTTCGCCAAGGCGCTGGCGGAGGAACCCCAATGACGGCAATCACGTCTTCGGCGGCGTCGCCGCGCGACTACAGCCTGACCGGACGAGACACCAGGCTGGCGGTCGAGAACGGTCTCGCGGCGGCGGAGTGGTATCACACCGATATCCCGCGCAAGCAGATGAAGGAGCTGATGCAGCGCTCGGATCAGCCGGCGATCCGCGACACCGTCATCTGGCTCGCCGCTTTCGTCGTCAGCGCCGCGGGCGGCATCTGGTTCTGGGGTAGCTGGTGGTGCGTGCCTTTCTTCTTCGTGTACGGCACGCTTTACGGTTCCTCGACCGATTCCCGCTGGCACGAATGCGGCCATGGCACGGCCTTCCGCACGCAGTGGATGAACGATGCCATCTACCAGCTCGCCTGCTTCATGATCATGCGCAATCCGGTGACCTGGCGCTGGAGCCATACGCGCCACCACACCGACACCATCATCGTCGGCCGCGATCCGGAGATCGCCGTCATGCGGCCGCCGGACCTTTTGCGCGTCGTCCTGAACTTCTTCGGTATTTTCGACGCCTGGCACGCAATGGTCGACATGCTGCGCAATGCCGCCGGCGTCATCAGCGCCGCGGAAAAGACCTTCATTCCCGAACAGGAGCAGCCGAAGGCGATCCGTGTGGCACGCATCTGGCTCGCCATCTACTTCGCGACCATCGCGCTGGCGTTTTATCTGCATTCATGGCTGCCGCTGATGCTTGTCGGCCTGCCTCGCCTCTACGGCGCATGGCATCACGTGATGACCGGGCTGCTGCAGCATGGCGGCCTCGCCGACAACGTGATCGACCACCGCCTCAACAGCCGCACGGTGCTGATGAACCCGATCAGCCGGTTCATCTACTGGAACATGAACTATCATGTGGAGCATCACATGTTCCCGATGGTGCCCTATCACGCACTGCCCAAGCTGCACGAGATGATCAAGCACGACCTGCCGGCGCCCACGCCGTCGATCCTCGCCGGCTATCGAGAGATGATCCCGGCCTTCCTGCGCCAGCTGCGCAACGAGGATTATTTCCTCAAGCGCGCGCTGCCGCCGACGGCGAAGCCCTACCGGGAAGACCTGCACAACGACAAACCGGTGGCGGTGGCGGCCGAGTAATCTGCCGTAGGGCTTAATCAACCGATTTTCGCGGAGGACGAGATGAGCGACTGGGTCGAGGCCTGCGCGGCCGGGGATATCGATGAAGAGGACGTGATGCGGTTCGACCATGCCGGCCGCACCTTCGCCATCTACCGCAGCCCGGACGACCAGTATTTCGCGACCGACGGCCTGTGCACGCATGAAAAGGTGCATCTGGCCGACGGGCTGGTGATGGACGACATCATCGAATGCCCGAAGCACAATGGCCGCTTCAACTACAAGACCGGTGACGCCCGCGGCGCGCCGGTCTGCGTCAACCTCAGGACCTATCCGGTCAAGGTCGACGCCGGAAAAATCCTGATCCAGATCGGGTGAGACAATGGCGGGGATGGTGATCATCGGTGCGGGCGAGTGCGGCGGGCGGGCGGCGCTTGCGCTCCGCGATCTCGGTTATGACGGGCCGGTGACGCTGGTCGGCGACGAACCGCATCTGCCCTATGAGCGGCCGCCGCTGTCGAAGGACGCGATGACCGGCGAGGCTCCGGCCGTCAAGGCGATCGCCACCGACGCGCTCTTCGCCGAAAGCGCGATCCGGCACATCCATTCCGTCCGCGCCGTCGCGATCGACCGCGCCGCGCATGTGGTGCACCTGTCCGACGGCTCTTCCCTTCCCTACGATAAGCTGCTGCTGGCGACCGGCTCCGTGCCCCGCCAGTTGCCGATGCCGGGCCTCGGGTCGCGCTGCGTCTATCTGAGGACGTTCAGCGACGCGCTCGCCATCCGCGCTCATCTCGGCGCGGGAAATCGTATCGCCATCATCGGCGGCGGCTTCATCGGGCTTGAATTGGCGGCCTCGGCGCGCAAGCTGGGCGCGGGCGTCACGGTCATCGAGGCGCAACCGCGCATCCTGATGCGCGGCGTGCCGGCCGAGATCGCCGAGATCATCCACAAGGCGCATGAGGCTGAAGGCGTTGCGATCCGCACCGGCCAGGGGCTCGCCGCAATTGCCGATGACGAGAAGGAAGTCGCTATCACGCTGGCAGACGGGCAGAAGGTCGTCGCCGACCTGGTGGTGATCGGCATCGGCGCCGTGCCGGTGACGGCGCTTGCCGCCGAAGCGGGTCTGGCGATCGACAACGGCATCGCCGTGGACGAGCATTTGCGCACCACCGATCCTGATGTCTTCGCCGCCGGCGATTGCTGCTCGTTCCCGCTCGCCGTCTATGGCGGACGGCGCGTGCGTCTGGAGGCCTGGCGCAACGCGCAGGAACAGGGCGCTTTGGCCGCCAGGAACATGCTGGGCGCCGACGAGGCGCATGCCGCCGTGCCTTGGTTCTGGTCGGATCAGTATGGGCTCACTTTGCAGATCGCCGGGCTGTCGGACGAGGGCAGGAGCATCGTGCGGCGCGACCTCGACGACGCTGCCTTCATCCTGTTCCATCTGGCCGAGGACGGCAGGCTGGTCGCCGCCAGCGGGATCGGCCCCGGCAATGCGGTGGCGCGCGACATCCGCCTGGCGGAAATGCTGATCGCCAAACGGGCGAAGCCGGCGCCGGAAGCGCTGGGATCGCAAGCAGTCAAGCTGAAATCGCTGCTGGCTGCTTGAGCTGTTGCGCCAATTGTTGATCTCGGCGCTGCCCCTCATCTGCCTGCCGGCATTCTCCCCGCGAACGGGCTACGGCATGTACGCATCTTCTGTGACTGGCGTGACTGATCAGGCCGAGGCTTGATTGCCACGTGGTTCCCCCAATCCGTCGCTGCTTCGCAGCGCCACCTTTCCCCCTCCGGAGGGAAAGGAAGGGAGCCTTGCTGGACGAGCGTCGACGGCCAAAAGCCCGGCGCCTTTCCTCTTCCCCGTCGATCGGGGAGAGGTGGCTCGGCGAAGCCGAGACGGAGTGGGGGTCGACCAGCGCTACATTAGTCAATGCACGATTAGACAATGCACGCGCCCGCAGCCATGCACGTTATCGCCAAAGACCAGCAGCTCGCAAATGTGTGCATGGCGTAGCCACCTTCGTGGGGAGAAGAGGCTTTCGCGGCCATCGGCGCCCATTCTGCAACGCTTGAGATTGGCGAAAGCGTCGTCACGGCTTCTTTCTCCCGTTCACGGGGGAAATGCCCGGCAGGGCAATGAGGGGCGGCGCAAACGCCCCAGGATTGAGCTTCAACTGGCTCCGGTCTCGAAGCCTGGCGCCCTAGAACAGCGCCTTCAGCTCATCGAGCTTGTCGTTGACCAGCCAGCCGTAATAGTTCTCCTCGGGCAGCTTTTCCGGTTCGCCGGCGGCGCGGCGCCTGTCGTTCTCGGCCTTCAGCGCATAGGCGCGCTGCTCGGGGTTGCCGACATTGTAGAGCGTCGCGGTAAGCCCCGGATTGTGGGAGATGTCGAAGCCGGCGATGCTGCGGTAAGCGTCGATCGACTTCCTGATCGTCGCGGCGACGTAAGGCAGCGTCAGGTCCGGGTCCATGATGGTCTTGTAGACCGTGTTCGGGTCATCGACATCGAGCTTCGGCAGGCCGGAGACCTTGTGCACCAGGTCGCTCATCTGCAGCGCGGTCAGCGGGTTCAACTGGCCGAGGCCAAAAGTCTGGCCAGCATAATAGGGCTGGAAGAAGGTGGCGCCGAAGCGATCGTTGGGAAAGCTTGTGCCGCCGACGGACCTGCCGCGGAAGGCATGGTTCCAAACCTGCTCGCGGCATTCCCACAGATCGTAGCTGTCGTCCATGCCGGCGCATTTCTTGAATTCCGGCCGCTGAACGAAATCGCTGACATCCTCGCCCTCATAGGCAAAGGTAAGCTTGCTCGACAGATAGGACATCGCCTTGACGTAATAGGTCTGCAGCCGATCATAGGCGTCCACATTGTAGGTGTGCTCGCCGACGATGGCGCCGACGATGTGCATCGGGTCGATGCCATAGGCAGCCGCCACTTTCCTGATCTTGCCGCGCAGCTCGGCATCGTTCTGCAGCAACGCGTAGACTTTCCGGTACTTGGCCTGGAAGGTGGTGTTGGTTGCCTGGGTGCGCCGGCTGGACGCGCCCGGAATGTCCGGCTGCACGGCGTTGCGATTGCCCGGAGGCACCATGGTCGCGGCATCGGCGATCGTCACCGCCACCGCCAGTGCAAGACACACAAAAAGAAACAGATACTTCTTCATCCGCCGCCGCTTTGGGGCGGCTCGGCTATCGCCGCTCCACCCCAACCATTTGGTTGAACGCAATTTCAGACGGAAAACCGCTGGACACTTTTCCTGAAATTGCTTCCAGAACGCGCGGCAACCTAGGTAAAGCGACCGGCAGAGTCGAGAGAAGGCTACCAACTGCCCCCAAGAATGGTGGCCAGATGCTTCCATTTGGCCACACCCGAAGTTGGTCGGCCGGACAAGTCGGGCCGGAACTGAGGCCGGCCCGACTTCAAAAATCAGAGGATGAAGCGCGACAGGTCGGTGTTGCGCGACAGGTCGCCGACATGCTTCTCGACATAGGCGGCGTCGATGGTGACCGCCGTGCCGTTGCGGTCCGGCGCGTCATAGGAAATCTCGTCCAGCACGCGCTCCATCACCGTCTGCAGGCGCCTCGCGCCGATGTTCTCGACGCTGGCGTTGAGGTCGACCGCGATGCCGGCCAGCGAATCGATGGCGTCGTCGGTGAAGGTCAGCTCGACGCCCTCGGTCTTCATCAGCGCGATATATTGCTTGATGAGACTCGCCTCGGTCTCGGTCAGTATGCGGACGAAATCCGACTTCTCCAGCGCGCGCAGCTCGACGCGGATCGGCAGCCGGCCCTGCAGCTCGGGCAGCAGGTCGGACGGCTTCGACACATGGAAGGCGCCGGAAGCAATGAACAGGATGTGGTCGGTCTTGATCGGCCCGTATTTGGTCGCGACCGTGGTGCCTTCGACCAGCGGCAGCAGGTCGCGCTGCACGCCCTCGCGGGACGGGCCGCCCGAAATGTCGCTCCTGGCCGCGATCTTGTCGATCTCGTCGAGGAAGACGATGCCGTCATTCTCGGCCGATTCCAGCGCGCGGCGCACGACCTCGTCCTGGTCGAGCAGCTTGTCGGATTCGTCGTTGACGAGCAGCGCATAGGAATCGCGGACCGTGGTCTTGCGGGTCTTGGTCCTGCGGCCGCCCATCGCCTTCGACAGCATGTCGTTGATGTTGAGCACGCCGACATTGCCGCCGGGCATGCCGGGGATCTCGAAGCCTGGCATGCCGCCGGTGCCGGTGTCGGCCACCTCGATCTCGATCTCCTTGTCGTCGAGCTCGCCGTCGCGCAGCTTCTTGCGGAAGCTATCGCGCGTGGCCGGGCTCGCCGTCTTGCCGACGAGGGCTTCCAGCACACGCTCCTCGGCGTTGATCTGGGCGCGCGCCGCGACGTCCTCGCGCATCTTTTCGCGGGTCAGGCCGATGGCGACCTCGACGAGGTCGCGCACGATCTGCTCGACATCGCGGCCGACATAGCCGACCTCGGTGAACTTGGTCGCTTCGACCTTGACGAAGGGCGCGCCGGCGAGCCGCGCCAGGCGGCGCGAGATCTCGGTCTTGCCGACGCCGGTCGGGCCAATCATCAGGATGTTCTTCGGCATTACCTCTTCGCGCATCTGGCCTTCCAGCTGCTGGCGGCGCCAGCGGTTGCGCAAGGCAATGGCCACGGCGCGCTTGGCGTCCTTCTGGCCGATGATGAAGCGGTCGAGTTCCGAAACGATTTCGCGGGGAGAAAAGGTGCTCATATTACTCAAATTCCACTTTGCCACTGCTTGATGGACTCGAACGGATGCAGCAGCATGATCACGTTGAGCGTCAGATTGTCCCGGATGATGTAGCCCGTGCCGAGCTCGAAGATGAGCGCCAGGGCCACGATCACCCATATAGGTAGCTTTCGCGCCATCACAAATCCCAGCGCCATGAACAGCGTGTCGGACACCGAGTTGATGATCGAGTCGCCGTAATAGTTGAGCGAGATCGTGCCGGCGCGGTAGCGGTCGATGATGAAGGGGCTGTTCTCCAGGATCTCCCATCCGCCTTCGATGAAGACGGCGAAGGCGAGCCTCAAGCCCACCGGAGAGCGCGGGAACAGCGCCCAGGCCAGCGCATAGAACAGGAAGCCGTGGATGATGTGCGAGAAGGTGTACCAGTCGGCGATGTGCTGGGAATTCTCCGAGCTGTTGACCACGCCGTGCCAGAGCTTGACGTAGCCGCAGGTGCAGATCGGCGGATGCCCCATGCCGTACAAGGTGCCCGCCTGGAAAACGATCAAGGCGAGCACGAGCAGCAGGCCCATGCGCCAGCTGTCCTCATAGGCGGAAAGCGTCTTGTCCTCAGGCGCGGTCATTCGTCAGTCCCCCAGATTTTCATCGTCGTCTTCGTCCGCATCGACGGCCATCAGCACGACATCCCCATATTGCGAATGCCTGCGGCCGATCGGCCTGAAGCCGGCCTTCTCATAGGCGCGGATGGCGCGGCCATTGTCGGGATGCGGGTCGATGATGACGCGCGGCGCGCCTTCCTCGAACAGCTCCTCGACGAACTGGTTCAGGATTGCCGAGCCGTGGCCCGCACCGACCAGCTCCGGCGGGCCGATCGTGAGATCGACGCCCAGCGTGCCGAAGGGCTGGTCGGCATAGGGATGGTCGTCCTCCAGATACGGGTCATAGCTCTGCAGATAGGCGATCGGCCTGCCGTCGAGCTCGACGATCAGCGGCTCCACCGAGACCGAATCGATGTGCTCGCGGATCTCGGCGATTTCCTTTTCCGGATCGTCCCACCACTCAGCGACATGCGGCTCGCGCAGCCACTTGGCGATCAACGGCAGATCCTTCTCGGTGACCGGCCGAAAATCGTAGCTATGCTCCTGGTCGGCCATGATCCTCTCCCCGATCATGGACCTCAGGCGGCATCGAGCGTTTCGACAACGAAATTGTTGTTGGTGTAGACGCAGATGTCGGACGCGATCTGCATGGCCTTGCGGGCGATCTCCTCGGCGTCCTTGTCGGTATCGATCAGCGCGCGGGCCGCGGCCAGGGCGTAGTTGCCGCCGGACCCGATGGCCATGACGCCGTGTTCGGGCTCGAGCACGTCGCCATTGCCGGTCAGCGCCAGCGAGACCGACTTGTCGGCGACGAGCATCATGGCTTCCAGGCGGCGCAGGTAGCGGTCGGTGCGCCAGTCCTTGGCGAGCTCGACGCAGGCGCGCGTCAGCTGGTCCGGATATTGTTCGAGCTTAGCTTCGAGCCGCTCGAGCAGGGTGAAGGCGTCGGCGGTGGCGCCCGCGAAACCGGCGATGACGTTGCCGCCCTTGCCGATGCGGCGCACCTTGCGGGCGTTGCCCTTCATGATCGTCTGGCCGAGGCTGACCTGGCCGTCGCCGGCGATCACGACCTTGTTGCCCTTGCGCACGCTGACGATGGTCGTGGCGTGCATGGTGAGTTCATTCGACATTTTGAGCTCCGATTCGCGCTATCCCTTGAAAAGGCGATTGGCGCGGTACGAGTAAGTTTGATCGGCCATATGTATGCATAGGGCCAACGATTGCAAACCGCCCCTCGGCCGAGGCCGATAGCGGCCGGAATGGCAACTGGCAATCGCCGGATCATGCTGATAGAAGGCTTTCGTTTTCAAGCCCCGGCGCCTCTAAACCAGGCAACAAGGACAGAGCGATGACGCGTTCGGCCGAAGTCAGCCGCAAGACCAAGGAAACCGAGATTTCGGTCTCCGTCCATGTCGACGGCAAGGGCAAAGCCGACATTTCGACCGGCGTCGGCTTCTTCGACCATATGCTCGACCAGCTGTCGCGCCACTCGCTGATCGACATGACCATCAAGGCCAAGGGCGACCTGCATATCGACGACCACCACACGGTCGAGGATACCGGGATCGCGATCGGCCAGGCGTTGAGCAAGGCGCTGGGCGAGCGGCGCGGCATCATGCGCTACGCCTCGATCGATCTCGCCATGGACGAGACGCTGACCAGGGCGGCGATCGACGTGTCCGGCCGGCCCTTCCTGGTCTGGAACGTCGGCTTCTCGTCGCCGAAGATCGGCACCTTCGACACCGAACTGGTGCGCGAATTCTTCCAGGCGCTGGCGCAGAATGCCGGCATCACGCTGCATGTGACCAATCATTACGGCGCCAACAACCATCATATTGCCGAGACCTGCTTCAAGGCCGTGGCGCGCGTGCTGCGGGCAGCACTCGAGCCCGATCCGCGCCAGCCCGACGCGGTGCCGTCCACCAAGGGATCCCTGAAAGGATAACCCTATGGCGATCTATGTCGTGATGCAGCCGCCGGCCGGCGGCAACAAGGCCGAGGACGCAATTTTCGTGCGCGACAGCTTCACCTGGCTGGGCTTCCTGGTCGCGCCGCTCTGGCTCGCCTGGCACCGGCTGTGGATCGAGGCGGCCCTGACTTTCGCCGTCATGGCGATCCTGTCGGTGGCCGGCGAGAGGCTCGGGCTCGAAGGGGCCGGATCGCTGCTGTCGCTGCTGATCTCGCTCTATATCGGCTTCGAAGGCCAGGACCTGCGCATCGCTTCGCTGCGGCGGCGCGGCTGGCGCGAATGGGGCGTGGTCGAGGCCGGCAATCTCGCCGATGCGGAGACGCGCCATGCACTGGAAGCCGGCGAGGAGAGCGAGGAGCGGCCAGCCCTGCCGCGCATCGTCCCGGATGCGTCGCTGGCGCGCCCGCCGCAAACCGGCATGGCGCTGGGACTGACCCATACGCCTGGAAGGCCCTGACATGCGGGTAGCCATCATCGACTACGGCTCGGGCAATCTGCGCTCGGCCACCAAGGCCTTCGAGCGCGCCGCGCGCGAGGGAGGAATAGCCGCGACGATCGAGCTGACGGCCGATGCCGAGCGGGTGCGTTCCGCCGACCGCATCGTGCTGCCGGGCGTCGGCGCCTATGCCGATTGCGCCGCCGGCCTGCACGCGGTGCCAGGCATGTGGGAAGCGGTGGAAGAGGTAGCGCTGCGCAAGGGGCGGCCGTTCCTCGGCATCTGCGTCGGCATGCAGCTGATGTCGCAACGCGGGTTGGAAAAGACCATCACCGAAGGCCTTGGCTGGATCGCCGGCGACGTCAAGGAGATCACACCGTCCGATCCGGCGCTGAAAATCCCGCAGATCGGCTGGAACACGATCGAGCTTATCCGCCCCCATCCGCTGTTTTCCGGCATCGAGACGGGTCCGAGAGGGCTGCACGCCTATTTCGTGCATTCCTACCACCTGGAAGCGAAGAACCCGGACGAGGTGCTGGCGGTTGCCGACTATGGCGGCCCGGTGACGGCGGCGGTTGCCCGCGACAACCTCGCCGGCACGCAGTTCCATCCCGAGAAGAGCCAGGCGCTCGGCCTGGCGCTGATCACCAATTTCCTGAAATGGAGGCCCTGAAAATGAGCAGGAAGGGCTATTGGATGGCGATGATCGACGTGCGCGATCCGGACGTCTACAAGCAGTATATTGAAGCGAATGCCGTCGCCTTCGCGAAGTACGGCGCGAAATTCGCGGTCCGTGCGGGCCGCTACGAGAGTCCGGAAGGACCGACCGGCAACCGCCACGTGCTGGTGGAGTTCGAGTCCTACGATAAGGCGATCGAATGCTATCATTCGCCTGAATATCAGCGCGCCTCGAAACACAGGCTCGCCACTTCGACAGGTCATTTCGTCATCGTCGAGGGCGCCTGACCCATGATCCTGTTTCCGGCAATAGATCTCAAGGACGGCAAGTGCGTGCGCCTGAAACACGGCGACATGGCCACCGCCACCGTCTACAACGACGATCCCGCCGCGCAGGCCAAGGCCTTCGAGGACCAGGGCTTCGAGTGGCTGCATGTCGTCGACCTCAACGGCGCCTTCAAGGGCCAGAGCGTCAATTCGGCGGCGGTCGGCGCCATCCTGAAGGCGACGAAGAATCCGGTGCAGCTCGGCGGCGGCATCCGCACCTTGCCGCAGATCGAAGACTGGCTCGACCGCGGCCTGACGCGCGTCATCCTCGGCACCGTGGCCGTGCGCGAACCCGAACTCGTCAAGGAAGCCTGCAAGGCTTTTCCGGGAAAGATCGCCGTCGGGATCGACGCCAAGGGCGGCAAGGTCGCAGTGGAAGGCTGGGCCGAGGCTTCCGAGCTCGGCGTCATTGAGCTCGCCAGGAAATTCGAGGGCGCCGGCGTTGCCGCCATCATCTACACCGACATCGATCGCGACGGCGTGCTGACCGGCATCAACTGGGATTCGACCATCGACCTCGCGGAAGCGGTTTCCATTCCCGTGATCGCATCCGGCGGCCTCGCCTCCATTGCCGACATCGTGCGCATGACCATGCCCGACGCGAAAAAACTCGAAGGCGCGATCTCCGGCCGCGCCCTATATGACGGACGTATCGACCCGGCCGAGGCGCTGGCGATCCTGCGCGGCGAGCGGGCGGAGGCAGAATAGTGAACATTTCGATCATCCTGGCATCCTATGACAGCGGCCATTTCCACAGCGGCTGCGGCCAAGGTCCGGACGCGCTGATTTCCGGCGGATTGGCCGATGCGCTGAGGCTTGCCGGCCATGATGTCGAGGTGAACGACATCGGCAAGGTGGTCGAGGACGAAGAAGAGCGCGAGATCGGCACCGGCTTTGCCGTCTGCCGCGCCGTGTCAGGCGAAGTCCGCATGGCGCTGGACAAGAAGCGGTTTCCGATCGTGCTGGCCGGCAACTGCCTGACCGCCGCCGGCGCCGTGGCAGGCGCCGGCGCCGACGCCATCGTCTGGGCCGACCAGCATGGCGACCTCAACACGCCGGAGACCACCACAACGGGCTTCCTCGACGGCATGGCGCTGGCCACGGTGCTCGGCCTCTGCTGGCGGTCGATGGCGAACCAGATCCCCGGCTTCAAGCCGGTCGATCCGTCGCGCTCCGTCCTGGTCAACGCGCGCGACCTCGACGGCGCCGAGAAGGAACTGTTGGAAAAGCTGCCGATCATCCGGACCGAATGCCCCGACTGGAAGAGCGCGGCGCAGAGACTGAAAGCCGACGGCGCACGCCAGGTCCACATGCATGTCGATCTCGACGTGCACGATCCCGAGAAGCTGCAGGCCAACCGCTACACCACGCCCGGCGGCCCGGCGCCGGAGCAGGTGCGCATGGCGATGTGCGGCCTCGCCGGCCCGCTCACCATCGCCGGGTTGACCATTTCCGCCTATGATCCGGCCTTCGACCCCAAGGGCGACGTGCCGCCGCTGGTCGGCGAGCTGGTGGTCGACCTGCTGTCCACACTGGAAGGCAAGTGATGCTGAAAGCCCGCGTCATCCCCTGCCTGGACGTCAAGAACGGCCGCGTGGTCAAGGGCGTCAATTTCGTCGACCTCATCGACGCCGGCGATCCGGTAGAGGCCGCCAAGGCTTATGATGCCGCGGGCGCCGATGAGCTGTGCTTCCTCGATATCACCGCGTCGTCGGACAATCGCGAGACGATCTTCGACGTGGTCGCCCGGACGGCCGAGCAATGCTTCATGCCGCTCACCGTCGGCGGCGGCGTGCGCCAGGTGGCCGATATCCGCAAGCTGCTTCTGGCGGGCGCCGACAAGGTGTCGATCAACACGGCGGCGGTGAAGAACCCGGATTTCGTCACGGAAGCCGCCGACAAGTTCGGCAACCAGTGCATTGTCGTGGCCATCGACGCCAAGAAGGTGTCGGCGGCCGGCGAGCCCGATCGCTGGGAGATCTTCACCCATGGCGGGCGCGAGAAGACGGGCATCGACGCGGTCGACTTCGCCGCTCGCATGGTCGATCGCGGCGCCGGCGAGATCCTGCTTACCTCGATGGACCGCGACGGCACGAAGGCCGGCTACGACATTGCGCTGACCCGCGCCGTCGCCGACGCGGTGCGCGCGCCGGTCATCGCATCGGGTGGCGTCGGAACGCTCGATCACCTGGTCGAAGGCATACGCGACGGCCACGCGGGGGCCGTGCTTGCCGCCTCGATCTTCCATTTTGGCACCTACTCGATCGCCGAGGCCAAGGCATATATGGCCAAGGCCGGCCTGCCGATGCGGCTGGACTCGGCCATCCATCGGGCTTAAAGCATGATCCCGGAAGGTGGGGACCAGTTTTCGGAAAAGATCACGCTTAAACAAGCAGATAGATGACCGACATGGCTCAATTTTCGCTCGCCGAGCTGGAAACGATCATCCACCAGCGCGCCCATTCCGGCGACCCGGAATCGTGGACGGCGAAACTGTTCGCCAAGGGTATGGACAAAGCGGCGCAGAAGCTCGGCGAGGAGGCTGTGGAAACCGTTATCGCCGCCGTCCGCGGCGACAAGCAGGCCCTCGTTTCGGAAAGCGCCGATCTTATGTATCATTGGCTGGTCGTGCTTGGCATAGCGGGCATTCCGCTGGACGACGTGCTGAAGGAACTCGAGGGGCGTACCGGCCGCTCGGGGGTTGCCGAAAAGGCGTCCCGGCCCCGGGGCTGATGGCCCGGGCTGACGGCGAGGAGGGCAGGAAACTCGATGGACCAGCTTGCTCCGACCGAGAAATACTCCCCTTATCGTTTCTTCTCCGCCGAGCAATGGTCGCAGTTTCGCGCCGACACGCCGCTGACGCTGACCGAGGAAGAAATCGACCGGCTGCGCTCGCTGAACGACCCGGTCGACCTCGAAGAAGTCAGGCGCATCTATCTTTCGCTGTCACGGTTGCTCTCGGCCCATGTCGAGGCGAGCCAGCTGCTGTTCAGGCAGCGCCAGGCCTTCTTCAAGGCTCAGGACATCGTCAAGACGCCTTTCATCATCGGCATCGCCGGTTCCGTCGCGGTCGGCAAGTCGACCACGGCGCGCGTGCTGAAGGAGCTTCTGGCGCGCTGGCCATCGAGCCCCAAGGTCGATCTCATCACCACCGACGGCTTCCTGTTGCCCAACGAGATCCTGCGCCGCGAGAACCTCATGGAGCGCAAGGGGTTTCCCGAAAGCTACGATGTCGGCGCGCTGCTGAGATTCCTGTCGGGCATCAAGTCGGCGCAAGGCAGCGTCCGGGCGCCGGTCTATTCGCACCTGACCTATGACGTCATCCCCGGCGAGTTCGTCACCATCGACCGTCCCGACATCCTGATCTTCGAAGGCATCAACGTGCTGCAGCCGGGCAAGCTGCCGAAGGACGGCAAGATCGTGCCGTTCCTGTCCGACTTCTTCGATTTCGCCATCTATATCGATGCCGACGAGAAGCTGATCCACCAGTGGTACATCCAGCGCTTCATGCGGCTGCGCGAGACCGCTTTCCGCAATCCGGACTCCTTCTTCCACCGCTATTCGCAGCTTTCCGAGGATGCCGCGCGCGCCATTGCCGAGGGGCTGTGGGCCAATATCAACCTTAAGAACCTGCGCGAGAACATCCTGCCGACCAGGGCGCGGGCCGATCTCATCCTGCGCAAGGGCGCCAATCACCTGATCGAGGAAGTGGCCCTGAGGAAATTGTGATCCCTTAACGGCGCCTTAGGCAATCCCGACTAGCGTTGGCAGCCAAACTCCAGCGGGTGTCGGGAGGCAACCGGTGATTAATGCGGGCAATGCCGCTGGCCGCAAGGCCCCGGTCTATTCACTGGTCATCCCGATCTTCAATGAAGAGGCGGTGCTGCCGCTGCTTGTGCGGCGGATCAACGCCTTGCTCGACAAGCTCGACGACAGCGCCGAGGCGATCTTCGTCGACGACGGCAGCCGGGACACAAGCGTCATCTTCCTGCGCGGCATGGCCGCTTCGGATCCACGCTTCCGGCTGATCGAACTGTCGCGCAATTTCGGCCACCAGATCGCGATCACCGCCGGCATGGACGCGGCTGCCGGCGATGCTGTGGTCGTCATGGATGCGGACTTGCAGGATCCGCCCGAAGTGGTGCTCGACCTCGTCGCCAAATGGAAGGAAGGCTACGAGATCGTCTATGCCCGCCGCACCAAACGCGAGGGCGAAACGCTGTTCAAGCGTGTGAGCGCCAGCCTCTTCTACCGCGCCCTCGAGCAGATGACCTCGGTGACTATCCCCCGTGACGTCGGCGATTTCCGGCTCGTGGGAAGAAAGGCCCTGGATACATTCAAGCAGATGCCGGAGCGCGACCGCTTCGTGCGCGGCATGTTCGGTTGGATGGGTTTCAAGCAGACGGCGGTGTCGTTCGAACGACCCGAGCGAGCGGCTGGCGAAACCAAATATCCGTTCTGGAAAATGGTGCGGCTGGCGGTCCATGGCGTCATCGGCTTTTCCGACAAGCCTTTGCGGCTGGCGCTGTGGGCCGGTCTCGCCGTTTCCGGCTTCGCCGCCCTGCTTGGCGTCTTTGCCCTGTTTTCCTGGCTGTTTGCCAGCGGCATCGTCCATGGCTGGACCTCTACGGTCGTGATCATCTCCTTCCTGTCGGGCATCAATCTCTTCATGACCGGCATTGTCGGCCTCTATGTCGGCGGCATCCACGCCGAAGTGAAGCGACGGCCGCTCTACGTGATCGACCGTCTGACTGGCTTTGAGGAAGCGGTGAACATGGCGGCAGAGAACCGCAACCGGTCGACGGCATCGCCGTCGGCGCGCGACAGAAGATTTGGCTGATGGCGGCGCTTTTCGATCAATACCGGTCCACCTACAACCGGACCGTCGACGAGTCGATCAGCTTCTCCGGCCTGAAGCATGATTTTTTCCTGCAGGCCAAAGTAGAGCCGCTGGCCCGGGTGATTGCCGAGCGCGGCCTTGCCGAAGGCGGAGCCGGTGTTCGGGCCCTCGATGTCGGTTGCGGCATCGGAGCCCTGCATCCGTATGTTCGGCCGCTTTTCTCGACCCTGGACGGCTGCGACATATCGACGGAATCCGTGGCGCGGGCCAGGGGTGACAACCCATGGGTCACGTACAGGGACTATCCAGGCCCGGCACTGCCCTATGCGGATGACACTTTCGATCTCGCTTTCGCGGTCTGCGTGGTTCATCACGTGCCGCCGGAGCAGTGGCCTGCTTTCGTTTCCGAGATGCGGCGCGT
Organism: Mesorhizobium atlanticum; assembly: GCF_003289965.1. Taxonomy (GTDB): domain Bacteria; phylum Pseudomonadota; class Alphaproteobacteria; order Rhizobiales; family Rhizobiaceae; genus Mesorhizobium; species Mesorhizobium atlanticum. The sequence continues at coordinate 599,616 of NZ_QMBQ01000005.1, read as the reverse complement.
CGTCCGCGCCGGCGGCGCGATCTGCCTGATCGAACACAATCCCTTCAACCCTTTGACGCGATTGGCCGTGCTTCGCTGTCCCTTCGACGAGGATGCCGTCCTGATCAGCCGGCATAGGGCCGGCCGTCTACTGAAGGCGGCCGGGCTCGCCGACATCGACAGCAGGCATTTCCTCCTGCTTCCCTTCGCCAGCCCGTTTGCGCGCAAGGTCGAAAGCTGGTTTGCGCGCGCGCCGCTTGGAGCGCAGTATGTCTGCAGCGGCCGTGTCTGACTTGCGCACGGGCCAACGTCTGATCCGGTTCCTTATGACCGGCGTCGGCGCGACATTGCTCTATGCCTTGCTGGCCGCAATGTTTTCGGCGGGCAGGCCGATCATGATGGACCCCGTCGCGGGTTCTGTCATCGCCTATGCCGTGGCCTCCGCCTTCTCCTATGCGGGGCATAAGTATTTTACGTTTTCTTCTGGCGGGGCACATCGTTTCGAGGCACCTCGCTTCGTCGTTCTCACCTTGCTCGGTCTCGCCATATCCTCCGCCTTTCCTGCCATCCTGTCGGGTAAGCTCGGGCTTCCGGCGCAGATACCGATCGTGCTGACCTGCCTGTTTGTTCCGTTTGTCAATTACGTGGTGCTTCGCCACTGGGTTTTTGGAAAAACCCTCGCCAGGCCGCGGAACGGCTCCCTATGAGCGCGCTCCAGGACCGCCTCGCCTCCCGGTCGGCTGACGGATCCGTTCCGAAGCGTCGCGTTCGGACGCTGGTCCTGCTGGCCGTGGTTCTGGCGGCCGCCATTCCCTGGCAGACGCGATGGGGCGTGGTGTCCGACACCAGTTGGATAATCACCATGTGCGAGCGCATGCTCGGCGGTGACCGTTTGTATGTCGATCTCATCGAAGCCAATCCGCCCTTCACGCCGTGGCTGTTCATGCCTGCCGTGGCGCTCGCGCACAAGCTCGGCATATCGCCGGAGATCGCGGTCCTTGGCTATTCCTATGCGATCTGCCTGCTCGGATTGGGGCTTGCCGTTGTCATTGCGCGGTGTGCCGGCTTTGCCGAGAACGCCACCTTGTTTGCCCTGCTGCCGCTTTTCCTCGGCCTGCTGGTCATCTTTCCCGGCAACGCGTTCACCCAGCGCGAGCATCTGGGAATGGCATTGTTTGCACCCTTGCTGGTGCTGACGGCATGGCGCGCGGCGCCGCCCGAGGGTCGAACGCCTAGCCTACCATTGGCGCTGCTTGCCGGCCTCAGCGGCAGCATTCTGGTGCTGGTCAAGCCCTATTATGCGCTGGTCGTGCTTGTCCCGGCGCTTTATGTTGCCTGGCGCCGCCGCTCGATCCGGCCGCTTTTCGCCGCCGAATACTGGGTGATCGGCCTGATCGGCGTCGCCTATGTCGTTGCGGTGCGCCATTTCTACCCGCAATTCCTCGACGCGATATACCCGATGCTTGTCGACACCTATATGCGGGTGCGGAACCTCCAGACGGTGCTGCTGATGTATGGGCCGGTCTATCTGGTCGGGCTCCTGATGCTGCGCCTGCTGCGGCCCGGATTGCCTTTCTCGCCGCTGGTCGCGGTGTTCGCGCTTGCTTCCCTGGCGGCCATGGTGCCGCTGGTCTACCAGGCCAAGGGTTGGCCCTATCACGCATTTCCGGCGTTCAGCCTGTTGTTGACGGCGCTGCTTTTGAGAACGGCACAAATCAACCCAATGACGCGCCCGCCGGGAGCGATCGAACCGGGGCGCAAGGTGATGCTGGCCGCCATGGTCGCGGCCGCGGCCATCCCGTTCATGCAAACGCAGAGCCCCAACACGGACCTTGTCGCCAAGGTCAGGGCCGCAGTGCAAAACCCAACCGTCGCCCTTGTCGGCTCCGACATCGCGGCCGGGCATCCGCTGACGCGCATGCTTGGCGGGACATGGATATCGAGCTATTGCAGCGACTGGCTCGGTGGATTTTCCCTTTATCTTTCCGCGACCGAGGCGCGGGCCGGCAATCATGCTGCCGCGGATCACTACCGCCAGGTTTTCGATCACTACATCGACGGCAAGCTCGACGAGCTCAAGACCAAGCGGCCTATGCTGATAATCATTCAGAAAACCGATACGGCCATGAACGCGGCACTTTCCAGTCGGCAGGACTATGCCAGCTTCCTGAGCGGATATGAGATGATCGCCGAGGACGACAATGTACGTGTCATGCTGCGCAACGCCGGCCTCAGCCAGGCACCGTCACCCGCCGCAGCGTCAGGTTGATGCGACCGCCATTCTTCAACAGGGCCGATGTCGCGGGATAGATGCGGTCGACGCCATGGAAGGCGAGGCGCCCTTCGCCGCCGAGCACGACGACGTCGCCGCTCTTAAGCCTGAACGATTTGGTGCCGCCCTCGCGTGTGTTCTGGCCGACCCGGAACAGGCAGTCGTCGCCCAGCGACACCGACACCACAGGCGCGTCGAAATCCTGCTCGTCGCGGTCCTGGTGCAGGCCCATCCTGGCATCCGCCGCATAGAAATTGACCAGGCAGGCCTCGGGCGGATGCGGGTAGGCAGCAACCTCGCGCCACAATTTCAGCAAGGCTTCGGGGATCGGCGGCCACGGCTCGCCCGTCACCGGGTGCGTCGGCTGGTAGCGATAGCCGCGCTCCCTGTCGGTCACCCAGCCGAGCGCGCCGCAATTGGTCATGCGCACGCTCATCTCCTTGCCGGTGCGCGGCATGGCCGGAACATAGAGGGGCGCGGCCTGCACGACGCGCCGGATCTCCTCGACCAGCGCTTCCTGGGCGGGGCGCGCGAGGTAGCCCGGCATGTGGCGGACGCCTTTGGGCAGAACGAGCATGGATCGATCCGATCAATTGGCCCGAGAGCATGCCACCTAAGGAACAGGTCCGCGACCCGAAAACGGCCGCCCGGTTCCGGTATGCTGTCCTCAGTCGCTGTCGACCCGACCGCGCAGCTTCTTCACCGTCGACCGGCCCGCCTTGCTCTTGAGGCGGCGCTCCACGGCGCCTTTGGACGGCCTCGTCTTCTTGCGCGGCGGCGGTGGCGGCTCGGCCGCCTTGGCGACCAGCGCGGTCAGGCGCGCCCGCGCGTCGGCGCGGTTCTGCTCCTGGGTGCGGAACCGGCCGGCCTCGATGACGATGACGCCGTCCTTGGTGGCGCGCTGGCCGGCAAGCTTGATCGCGCGGACGCGGACCCGCTCGCTGAGGCCCGAAGCGTTCGCCGCGTCGAAGCGCAGTTGCACGGCGGTGGCCACCTTGTTGACGTTCTGGCCGCCCGGCCCCGAGGAGCGGATGAAATCCTCGTGCAGGTCGCCCGGGTGGATAACGGCTTCGCCGGAGATAATGATGTCGTCGTCGCTCGCCATGCACGCACTCATGGCGCGACGGCCACGAAAAGAAAAGGCCCGGCGCAAGGAGGCTTCACCGTTTCACGGAAAACGGCGAATCCTCGCTGGCTCTCTAGGTTGGCGCAATTCCGGATGGAAAACCGTTTTCACACTTTTCCTGGAATTGCGCTGGCCAGGCCTTGGAGGTGAGGACGCTCGAGGCAGCTCTTATTCCGCCGCCTCCTGCAGGCGCGGCGCGGCGCCGAGGATGGTTGCGTCGACATGGCGTTCGAATTTCTCGAAGTTGGTCGCGAACATGTTGACCAGCTTCGCGGCCTGGCGGTCGTAGCCGGCCTTGTCCGCCCAGGTCGAGCGCGGGTCGAGGATGGCGCCGTCGACACCCGGAACCGCCACCGGCACCGCGAAGCCGAAATTGGCGTCGGTGCGGAACTCGGCCGACTTCAAGGAACCGTCGAGCGCGGCGCCGAGCAGGGCGCGCGTCACCTTGATCGGCATGCGGCGGCCGGTGCCGTAGGCGCCGCCGGTCCAGCCGGTGTTGACCAGCCAGCAATCGACCTTGTGCTCGGCGATCAGCTCGCGCAGCAAATTGCCGTATTCCGAGGGATGACGCGGCATGAAGGGCGCCCCGAAGCAGGTCGAGAAGGTCGCTTCCGGCTCGGTGACGCCCTTTTCCGTGCCGGCGACCTTGGCGGTGTAACCGGAAAGGAAGTGATACATCGCCTGCGCCGGGGTCAATTTCGCGATCGGCGGCATCACGCCGAAAGCGTCGGCGGTCAGCATGATGATGTTCCTCGGATGGCCGGCGCGGCCGGTCTTCGAGGCGTTGGGGATAAAGTCCAGCGGATAGGCGCAGCGCGTGTTCTCGGTGAGGCTGCCGTCGTTGAAATCCGGCACGCGGCCGGCATCGAGCACGACATTCTCCAGCACCGTGCCGAAGCGCTGCGTGGTGGCGAAGATCTCCGGCTCGGCCTCGGCCGACAGCCTGATGGTCTTGGCGTAGCAGCCGCCCTCGAAATTGAAGATGCCGTGCGGACCCCAGCCATGCTCGTCGTCGCCGATCAGCGTGCGCGACGGATCCGCGGAAAGGGTCGTCTTGCCGGTGCCGGACAGGCCGAAGAAGACGGCCGCGTCGCCGGCAGGGCCTTCATTGGCGGAGCAGTGCATGGGCATCACGCCCTTTTCCGGCAGCAGGTAGTTCAGCATCGTGAACACCGACTTCTTCATCTCGCCGGCATAGGACGTGCCGCCGATCAGCACGATCTTGCGGATCAGGTCGACCGCGATCACCGTTTCGGTGCGGGTGCCGTGACGCGCCGGATCGGCCCGGAAGGACGGCAGGTCGATGATCGTCATGTCGGGGAGGAAACGCTCGAGCTCCGCGGCTTGCGGGCGGATCAGCAGGTTGCGGATGAAAAGCGAGTGCCAGGCGTATTCGGTGATGACCCGGGTCGGCAGCTTGAGGTCGGCGTCTGCGCCGCCAACCAGGTCCTGGACATAGAGATCCTTGTCCGCCGCATGGGCGCGGAAATCGGCAAGCAGCGCCTCGAACTGGGCGGGCGAGATCGCCCTGTTGTTGTCCCACCAGACATGCGGTTCGGTCGCCTCGTCGCGCACGACGAATTTGTCCTTCGGCGAACGCCCGCTGTGCTGGCCGGTCTCGGCGACGAGCGCGCCCTGCGCGGTCAGCCTTGCCTCGCCGCGCCGGACCGCTTCCTCGTAGAGTTCGGCCGCGCCGAAATTGTAGCGCACCACGCCCGTGGTCTTCAGGCCGATCGCGTCAATCGCGCAGTCGGGGTTGCGTTTGCCGGCTTCCGACATCAAATTTCCTCTCTGGATTTGGCCGCATATGACGGGTGATTTCCCGGAGCCCGCGCCGGGGCCGCAGGTTCAGAACCAGAAAAGCCGAATGATATCAAATCATTAATCGATTTAAAAAATTTGAAAGTTGTTTAAATCGTTTATATGTGCAAAAAATCACAGAGGTTGCCCAAAGGATTGGCAGGTTTGCTTCGTCCAATCCCGGTACGGGTGCGATGGTGTGTAGCGGCAGAGCGCCCGTGACTTCCGACAGGGCCCGTGCCACATTTTGTACCCAATTTGTCCTGCAAAAGCCCCTTCTCGACGACAGAAGGGACAGCTCATGAGGGAGCCACTTGAAATGGCAACAATCGCGCTTGTCGACGACGACCGCAACATTCTGACCTCGGTGTCGATCGCGCTCGAGTCCGAGGGCTATCGGGTCGAAACCTACACTGACGGCGCGTCGGCGCTGGAAGGCCTGGCGGCCCGGCCGCCGAACCTCGCCATCCTCGACATCAAGATGCCGCGCATGGACGGCATGGAGCTGTTGCGCCGCATGCGCCAGAAGTCGGACCTGCCGGTCATCTTCCTGACGTCGAAGGACGACGAGATCGACGAATTGTTCGGCCTCAAGATGGGCGCCGACGACTTCATCCGCAAACCCTTCTCGCAGCGGCTGCTGGTCGAGCGCGTGCGCGCGGTGCTGCGCCGGACCAGTGCCCGCGAGGCGGCGGCCAAGGCGCCCGCCCAGCAGGCCCGCTCGCTCGAACGCGGCCAGCTGGTGATGGACCAGGAACGCCATACCTGCACCTGGAAGGGCGAGCCGGTGACCCTGACGGTGACCGAGTTCCTCATCCTGCATTCGCTGGCGCAGCGCCCCGGCGTGGTGAAAAGCCGTGATGCGCTGATGGATTCGGCCTATGATGAGCAGGTCTATGTCGACGACCGCACCATCGACAGCCACATCAAGCGGCTGCGCAAGAAGTTCAAGGCCGTCGACGACGACTTCGAGATGATCGAAACCCTTTACGGAGTCGGGTACCGGTTCCGCGAGGCTTAAGGTAATGCATGTCGCCCGAACGGGTGGGCATGCACAGGAACGGACCGGGAGCTGCTAGTCGATGGCAGTGGAAGTAGAGCGAGGCAGACGGGCGGGCGCGGCAAGGCGTCCGCCGCGGATCGTGCCCGCCTTCGTGTCGAGGTTCACGGTGCCGATGCGCCGGTTTCTCGGCCACCACATCTTCTCCAGCCTGACGCGGCGCATCCTGTTCCTCAACCTGGCCGGCCTTGCCGTGCTGGTGACCGGCATCCTCTACCTCAACACCTTCCGCGACGGCCTGATCGACGCCCGCGTCGAGAGCTTGATGACGCAGGGCGAAATCATCGCCGGCGCGATCGCCGCCTCGGCGACGGTGGAAACCGATTCGATCAGCATCGACCCGGAAAAGCTGCTCGAGCTGCAGGCCGGCGAGAGCCTGGGGCCGGGGTCGGACCAGCTCGACAATCTCGACTTCCCGATCAACCCCGAGCGCGTCGCGCCGGTGCTCAGACGACTGATCTCGCCGACGCGCACCCGCGCCCGTATCTATGACCGCGACGCGAACCTCCTGCTCGATTCCCGGCATCTCTATTCGCGCGGCCAGATCCTGCGCTACGACCTGCCGCCCGTCGACGACGAACAGCCCGGCCTTGTGGAGCGGGTCGAGAAGTTCATCTTCGACTTCTTCCGCAACAAGGACCTGCCCGTTTATCACGAGCAGCCCGGCGGCAACGGCGCGGCCTTCCCAGAGGTGGTCAAGGCGCTGACCGGCAGCCCGTCGACCATCGTGCGGGTGAGCGAGCAGGGCGAGCAGATCGTCTCCGTCGCGGTGCCGATCCAGCGTTTTCGTGCCGTGCTTGGTGTGCTGATGCTGTCCACCGAGGGCGGCGACATCGACAAGATCGTCGCGGCGGAGCGCAAGGCGATCCTGCGCGTGTTCGGCGTCGCGGCGCTGGTCACCGCGATCCTGTCGATGCTTCTGGCGTCCACCATCGCCAATCCGCTGCGGCGGCTTTCCGCCGCGGCCGTCAGGGTGCGGCGCGGCGTCAAGAATCGCGAGGAAATCCCGGACTTTTCCGACCGGCAGGACGAGATCGGCAATTTGTCCATCGCCGTGCGCGACATGACGAATGCGCTTTACGCGCGCATCGAGGCGATCGAAAGCTTTGCCGCCGACGTCTCGCACGAATTGAAGAACCCGCTGACGTCGCTGCGCAGCGCCGTCGAGACGCTGCCCTTGGCGAAGAACGACACGTCTCGCGCTCGCCTGATGGAGATCATCCAGCACGACGTGAAGCGGCTCGACCGGCTGATCACCGACATCTCCGACGCCTCCCGTCTCGACGCGGAGCTCGCGCGTGAGGACGCCGGAACCGTGGACCTGAAGAAGTTCATCACCGATCTGGTCGCAGTCTCGCGCGAGACCACGCGCAACAAGAAGGCCGTCGAGATCGAGCTGAAGGTCGCCAAGCTGCCGGCCGGCGCCAAGGGCTATTTCGTTGTCGGCCATGATCTGAGGATCGGCCAGGTCATCACCAACCTGATCGAGAACGCGCGCTCCTTCGTGCCCGACGAGCACGGCCACATAACGATCTCACTGGCGCGCGCGGGCAAGTTCAACATCGTCACCGTCGACGACAACGGCCCGGGTATCCGGGCCGAGAACATCGACCGCATCTTCGAGCGCTTCTACACCGACCGGCCGGCCGGCGAGGCGTTCGGCCAGAATTCCGGCCTTGGCCTCTCGATCAGCCGCCAGATCGTCGAGGCGCATGGCGGCACGTTGACGGCGGAAAACATCCCCGGCACCAAGCCCGGCGAGATCAAGGGCGCGCGCTTCGTGGTGACGCTGCCGGCGGAAGGCTGATCTGACGGGCATGTCCGACCCTGCCGTGAAGCCTGAAAACATCCATGGAACGGCGATTCTTATCGGCGATTGCGGCGTCCTCATCACGGGGCCGTCGGGCGCCGGCAAGACGACACTGGCGCTGACGCTCATCGACCATTGCCGGGCGCGCGGACTGTTTTCATATCTGATCAGCGACGACAGGCTGCTTGCCGCCGCGCATGGCGGGCGATTGATCTGCCGTGCGCCGGCCACCATCGCCGGCCTCGCCGAAGTGCCAGGCTTCATGCCATGCCCGCTGCCGTTCGAGCCGGCCGGCGTGATCGACCTGCATATCCGGCTCGTCCCGAAGGAAGAAATGGCCCGTTTCCAGGAAGATATCAGCGAGCCGATCGCGGGCTGTCCTGTGCCGCGCATCGATCTTGTCGAGCGCAACGCAGCCTCCGCCTTACCGGCGGTGATGGCGCGGCTGTCGATCCAGCCTTTTTCATGATCCGGCCTGGGTTTTTTGCTGCGATGCGTCAAAATGGCCCAAGCCGCCGCAATTTTGGGCTTGTCAACCGGCCGCGCGTCGACAAGATAGCGCTCCCGCCGCCTGGAATGGCTGGCGAACATAATATACGCCTGTGAAGCGGCGATGACGGGAGCCACCAGAGAATGATCGGACTCGTGCTCGTGACGCACGGTCAACTCGCCACCGAGTTCCGGCATGCCGTAGAGCATGTCGTCGGGCCGCAAGACAATTTCGAGACCGTGGCCATCGGCGCCGACGACGACATGGAGCAGCGCCGGGCCGACATTGTCGATGCGGTGGCGCGCGTCGATACGGGCGCCGGCGTCATCGTGCTCACCGACATGTTCGGCGGCACGCCGTCCAACCTCGCCATCTCGGTGATGGAATCCGGCCGCACCGAAGTGATCGCCGGCATGAACCTACCGATGCTGATCAAGCTCTCCTCGATCCGCAAAGGCGACAACATGGCCGCCGCGCTCGACGAGGCGCAGGCGGCGGGCCGCAAATACATCAACGTCGCCAGTCAGCTCCTGAGCAGCAAATGAACGCATCGGCGCCGCAAACGGATGAGGTTGTGCGGGAGTTCCCGATCATCAATCAGCGCGGCCTGCATGCGCGAGCGTCGGCCAAGTTCGTCCAGGTCGCCTCCGGCTTCGATGCCACGATCCATGTCGAGAAGGACGGAGTGAAGGTCGGCGGCACCTCGATCATGGGCCTGATGATGCTGGCGGCGAGCCCGGGCTATTCGATCCGCGTGATCGCCAGCGGCCCGGAAGCCGTGCCGGCCATGGACGCGCTGGAGCAGCTGGTCGCCTCGCGCTTCGGCGAAGAAATCTAGTCCCCGGCTTCACATTCCGCGCTTCCAAGACATGCGCGCATAAAGATTTCTTTATGTCCCATTGTCGGATGGCGACCGATCTGCTAGTCAGGCCGGCAACCGCGCCCTCCCTCGCGCCTCCCGGCGCCGGCGCGTCTTTGAGAAAAAAATCACACCGGAGCACTGCCATGACGGGTAGCAAGGACTATGTGGTCGCCGACATCTCGCTTGCCGGCTGGGGCCGCAAGGAGATCGAGATCGCCGAAACCGAAATGCCGGGCCTGATGGCCTGCCGCGAGGAATTCGGCGCCAAGCAGCCGCTCAAGGGCGCGCGCATCACCGGCTCGCTGCACATGACCATCCAGACGGCGGTGCTGATCGAGACGCTGAAGGCGCTGGGCGCCGACATCCGCTGGGCCTCCTGCAACATCTTCTCGACGCAGGACCATGCGGCCGCCGCGATCGCCGAGGCCGGCATTCCGGTGTTCGCCATCAAGGGCGAGTCGCTCGAGGATTACTGGAACTACACCGACCGCATCTTCCAGTGGACCGACGGCGGCACCTCCAACATGATCCTCGACGACGGCGGCGACGCCACCATGTACATCCTGCTCGGCGCGCGCGCCGAGGCCGGCGAGGACGTGCTGTCTAATCCTGGCAGCGAGGAGGAAGAGATCCTGTTCGCGCAGATCAAGAAGCGCCTGAAGGCCTCGCCCGGCTTCTTCACCAAGCAGCGCGAAGCGATCCGCGGCGTCACCGAGGAGACCACCACAGGCGTCAACCGTCTCTATCAGCTGCAGAAGAAGGGGCTGCTGCCCTTCCCGGCGATCAACGTCAACGATTCCGTCACCAAATCGAAATTCGACAACAAATATGGTTGCAAGGAATCACTGGTCGACGGCATCCGCCGCGGTACCGACACGATGATGGCCGGCAAGGTCGCGGTGGTATGCGGCTATGGCGACGTCGGCAAGGGCTCGTCGGCCTCGCTGCGCGGCGCCGGCGCCCGCGTCAAGGTCACCGAGGTCGACCCGATCTGCGCGTTGCAGGCAGCGATGGACGGCTTCGAGGTGGTCACGCTGGAGGATGCGGCCCCGACCGCCGACATCGTCATCACCACCACCGGCAACAAGGATGTCGTCACGCTCGACCATATGCGGGCGATGAAGGACATGGTGATCGTCGGCAATATCGGCCACTTCGACAACGAGATCCAGGTGGCGGCGCTGCGCAATTTGAAATGGACCAACGTCAAGCCGCAGGTCGACCTGATCACCTTCCCGGACGGCAAGCGGATGATCCTTCTGTCGGAGGGACGCCTGCTCAACCTCGGCAACGCCACCGGGCACCCGAGCTTCGTCATGTCGGCCTCGTTCACCAACCAGGTGCTGGCCCAGATCGAGCTTTTCACCAAGCACGGCCAGTATCAGAACCAGGTCTATGTGCTGCCCAAGCACCTCGACGAGAAGGTGGCGCGGCTGCATCTCGACAAGCTCGGCGCCAAGCTGACCGAGCTGTCCGGCGAACAGGCCGCCTATATCGGTGTGACGCCGCAGGGCCCGTATAAGCCGGAACACTACCGCTATTAACCAAAGCGAAATTATCTACCAGATATTGAAGCCGGGTGGTTGACTTTCCGCCCGGCTTTATTTTTTGCGCCAATGATTCTTCACGCCGATTCCGGCAGGCGTTATTGTTGTGATTCGCGGTCCGGGGACAGGATGGGCCGGGGACGCATTCAGGGCGGTCTTGCATTCAAGCGGCGAAGAGGACCAAGACATGCCGGGGGATTACCCGCCAAGCGCGGGACAGGCCGTTTCCGGCGGCCATAAGGATTCGAACGAAGCCGGGCCCGCCGTGAACGGCGGCGGTTTTCGCGCCGGCCTGCGGCCGGCCTTGCTTCTTGCCACCTCGGCGCTTGCCAGCCCGCTGCTCGCCTTTGCCGCACGCGCCGACACAAGCCTGGCGGGAAAAACCGGGGCGCCGGTCAGCACCGTCGAGGTCATGCAGCTCGCCATGTTCGTCGGCGTGATGGGCGCAGCACTTGTCTCGGCCATCTTCCTGATCCGCGAGCGCGCGCGCACCGCCGCGCAGAATGTCCAGCTCAGGGCCCGCATCGCGGACGTCAACGCGGCGCTGCAGCGTTCCGAGGCGCTGCTCAACCTGCGCGACCAGCGGCTGATCGTCTGGGCCACGGACAACAAGAAGCCCGAGCTCATCGGCAGCCTGCCTTTGGAAAGCGGCGCGCCCGACGACAGGTCCGCCTTCCTTGCCTTCGGCCGCTGGCTGATGCCGCGCTCGGCGGCGGCGCTCGAACACGCGGTCGCCGCGCTGCGCGAACAGGCGAAGGCCTTCGATCTGGTCATCGAGACGCAGGCCGGCGTGCCGCTGGAAGTGCATGGCCGCAAAAGCGCGGCGCATGTGCTGGTGCGCTTCGTGTCGCTGTCGGAGACGCTGCGCAACCAGGCCAGGCTGAAGATCGAGAACCAGCGGCTCAGCGCCGACCACGACACCATGATCGGCCTGCTCGACGCGTTGAAGATGCCGGCATGGCTGCGCGGCGCGGACGGGCGATTGCAATGGGTCAACCGCGCCTATGCCGAGGCGGTGGAGGCCGAAAGCCCGGCCGCCGCCGTGCGCGACGCCAAGGAGTTCCTAGGCGGCCAGGCGCGCGAGCAGATCGCCGAGCAGCACAAGACGCGCCCGGTCTTCGAACAGACGCTTTCCACCGTCATCGAAGGCGACCGCCGCATGTTCGCGGTCACCGACTTCGCCGGCGCCGACGGCTCGGCGGGGCTTGCCTGCGACACAAGCGCGGCCGAGACGATCCGCGCCGAATATGAGCGGACCGTGCGCAGCCATGCCGACACACTCGACCAGTTGAATACCGCGGTGGCGATCTTCGACACCGAGGAAAAGCTGCGCTTCTTCAACCAGGCCTTCCAGAAACTCTGGGGGCTCGACTCGGGCTTCCTGCTCAGCGCTCCTTCCAACACGCTTCTGCTCGACCGGCTGCGCTCGGAAGGCAGGATCGCCGAGCAGCCGGAATGGCGGCGCTGGAAGGAGAACCTGCTCAGCGCCTATCGCGCCGTCGAATCGCAGGAGCACTGGTGGCACCTGCCGGACGGGAAGACGATCCGCGTGGTGGCGAACCCGCAGCCGAAGGGCGGCGTCACCTGGGTGTTCGAGAACCTGACCGAGAAGATGGATCTCGAAAGCCGCTATCAGACCGCCGTGCGGGTGCAGGGCGAGACGCTGGACAACCTCGCCGAAGGCGTGGTCGTGTTCGGTCCGGACGGGCGGCTGCGCCTGTCCAATCCGGCCTTCGTCGCGCTGTGGGGGCTGACGGCGGAAGCGGTCAAGCCCAATGTCCATGTCTCGGCGATCCGCGACCTGTGCGACCAGCGCGCCGCGAACAGCCCGTGGGGCGGCTTCGTCGCCGCGGTCACCGGCTTCGACGACGAGCGCCGCGACCGCCGCGGCCAGATCGAGCTCGTCAACGGCAACGTGCTGAGCTACGCGGTGATCCACCTGCCCAACGGCCAGGTGATGATCACCTTCGTCGACGTCACCGACACCGTCAATGTCGAGCGGGCGCTGAAGGACAGGAACGAAGCGCTGGAGAAATCCGACCAGTTGAAGAACGAGTTCGTGCAGCACGTGTCCTATGAGCTGCGCTCGCCGCTGACCAATATCATCGGCTTCACCGAGTTGCTGTCGCTGCCCGCCACCGGGCCGTTGACGCCGAAGCAGCGCGAATACGTCGAGTATGTCGGCTCGTCGTCATCGGTGCTGCTCACCATCGTCAACGACATTCTCGACCTGGCCACCGTAGACGCCGGCATCATGCAACTCGACATTTCCGAGATGAACATCGACCGGACGATCGCCGCGGCGGCCGAACTGGTTGCCGACCGGCTGGACGAGCACCGGATCAAGCTCGCGATCGATGCGACGGAGGCGCCGGCGAGCTTCCACGGCGACGAGACCCGCATCCGCCAGATCCTCTACAACTTGCTCAGCAACGCGGCGAACTATGCGCCGGAGGCAAGCACGATCCGGCTTACTTGCCGGCGGCTGGCCGACGGCGTCGAGTTCTCGGTGCATGATGACGGCCCCGGCATGCCGCCGGACGTGCTGGAGTCGGTCTTCCGCCGCTTCGAGCCGCGAGCCAATGGCGGGCGGCGGCGCGGCGCCGGACTGGGGCTCTCGATCGTCAAGAGCTTCGTCGAACTGCATGGCGGAAGCGTGCGCATCGAGACCGGCCAGGACAGGGGCACCACGGTGATCTGCACCTTCCCGGACAAGCCTTCCGGAATCCCGGATACGCCCGCGGGCATCCGCGACGCGGCCGAGTAGCGCAGCCTATATGACAGGGATGGTGCTGGAGTGTTTTCTCGCCGACGAGGCGGCAACGGCAAGGCTTGGCGAGGACCTCGCCATGGCATTGCGCGCCGGCGACGCGGTCGCGCTCAAAGGCGATCTCGGCGCCGGCAAATCGACGCTCGCCCGCGCGCTGATCCGGGCGCTGGCCGACGACGCCAATCTCGAGGTGCCGAGCCCGACCTTCACCCTGGTACAGAGCTACGAGACGCGAGTCCCGGTCCACCATTTTGACCTCTACCGGCTGTCGGCGCCGGACGAGCTCGACGAGCTCGGCCTCGACGATGCGCTGACGCAGGGTACGGCGCTCATCGAGTGGCCGGAACGGGCGGGAGACCGACTGCCGGCAAACGCGCTCTGGGTCGATCTTGCCGAACATGGCGAGGGCCGCGTGGCGCGATTGTCCGGACAGGGACCGGCCTATGATCGCGCGGCACGATCGCTGGCCATGCGCGATTTCCTGGCATCCGCGGGCTGGGGCAAGGCCAGCCGCCGCCATTTCGTCGGCGACGCCTCCGCCCGCTCCTACGAGATCGTCTCCCTGCCTGGCGAGCCGCCGGGCGTGCTGATGAACTCGCCGCGCCTGGTGCTCGGCCCGCCCGTGCGCGACGGCAAGCCTTACGCGGTGATCGCCCATACGGCGCAATCCGTCGCCGCTTTCGTCGCCATCGACAAGGCGCTGCTTGCGAACGGAGTCAGCGTGCCGGTGATCCATGCCCAGGATCTCGACCAGGGTTTTCTGCTCCTCGAGCATCTCGGTTCCGAAGGCTTTTTGAGCGGCGACGGCCAGCCCATCGCCGAACGCTACCAAGCGGCGGCCGAACTGCTGGCCATGATGCATGGCAAGGCTTGGCCGGAGCGCATGGAAGCAGCGCCCGGCGTGTTCCACGACGTGCCGCCTTTCGATCGGGACGCCATGCTGATCGAGGCCGATCTTCTGGTCGACTGGTATGTGCCCTGGATTACCGGCGAAGCGCCGAGCGACGCCTTGCGGGCCGGCTATCACAAGCAATGGAACGCAGTGCTCGACCGCCTCGCGGGCAGCGAATACACGCTTATGCTGCGCGATTTCCATTCGCCCAACATCATCTGGCGCGCGGAGCGGTCCGGCCTGGACCGGCTCGGCATCGTCGACGTCCAGGACGCGCTGATCGGGCCGGCGGCCTATGACGTCGCATCCTTGGCCATGGACGCGCGCGTCACCGTCTCGCCCGAGATCGAGCGGCGGACGGTCGCGGCCTATGTCGCGGCGCGGCACGCCGCCGGCCCCTTCGACGAAGCCGCTTTCGCCGAGGCTTACGCGATCATGGCGACGCAGCGCAATTCAAAGATCCTCGGCATCTTCGTGCGGCTCGAAAAGCGCGACGGCAAGCCTTACTATCTAAAACACCTGCCGCGCATCCGCGATTATCTGAGGCGGGCGCTGGCGCATCCGGCGCTGGCCAGCCTGAAGGAATTCTACATGGCCCACGGCCTGCTCGAGGAACGGCTCCCATGAAGCCGACGACGGCGATGGTGCTGGCGGCCGGGCTCGGCAAGCGCATGCGGCCGATCACCGACACGACGCCGAAGCCGCTGGTGAGGATCGCCGGCAAGACCTTGCTCGACTGGGGGCTGGACAGCCTGGAGGCCGCCGGCATCGCCAAGGCCGTCGTCAATGTGCACTACCTGCCCGAGCAGATCGTCGCCCATGTCGCCGGACGCCGGGCGCCGAAGATCGTCATCTCCGACGAGCGCGAGGCCCTGCTGGAATCGGCGGGCGGCATCGTCAAGGCGCTGCCACTTCTGGGCAGCGAGCCCTTCTACATCATCAACGCCGATACCTTCTGGATCGACAGCGGTCAGCCCAGCCTCGAGCGCCTTGCCCTTGCATGGGACGCCGCCAGAATGGATATTCTGCTGATGCTTACCGATCTCGACTCAGCGACCGGGCACTGCGTCGGCACCGATTTCCTGGTTGCGCCCGACGGCGCGTTGCGGCGCTCGAAGGGTGATCCGACCGGCCTGATCTATGCCGGCGCTGCCATCATCCATCCGCGTATCTTCAAGGACGCGCCCACCGGCTCGCATTCGCTCAATGTCTATTTCGACAAGGCTATCGCCGCCGGGCGCCTGTTCGGCATGAAGATGCATGGACGCTGGATCACCGTCGGCACGCCAGACGCCATTCCCGCCGCCGAGGCGGCCGTTGCCGGCGCCCTAGCGAAGGCGGTATGAGCGGCGCGCGCCGCGTCCTTTCCATCCCACCCGGAGCGCCGTTCCTGCCGACGCTGGCGGAGGCGTTGCTCGGCGGGCGGCTGATCCCCGGCTTCCGTTTCGACGGCGAGCCGCTGGCGCTGGCCGACGCTACCATCTATGTGCCGACGCGCCGCGCGGCGCGCGCGCTGCGCGGCGCCTTCGTCGATATGCTCGGTCAACGCTCGGCCATCCTGCCGACGGTGCGGCCGCTCGGCGAATTCGACGAGGACGAGGCGGCCTTCGACGCCGAGGCGGCGACGGCGATAGACCTCGCGCCACCGATCGCGGCGCAGGAGCGGCTGCTGTTGCTGGCGCCGCTGGTGCGCGCCTGGAAGGAAAGCCTGCCGGCGCATGTCAGGGAGCGGTTCAACGAGGAATTCGTCGTGCCGACCTCGGCCGCCGACGCCATCTGGCTGGCGCGCGACCTCGCCCGGCTGATGGACGAGATCGAGACCGAGGGCACGGATTGGGCGAAGCTCGCGACGCTGGTCACCGGCAATCTCGCCGGCTGGTGGCAGGTGACGCTCGATTTCCTCGGTATCGTCACCGACAACTGGCCGGAATTGCTCAAGGAACGCAACCGCTCCAATCCGGCCGCGCATCGCAGCGCGCTGATCCGGCTGGAGGCGGCGCGGCTGAAGCGCAATCCGCCGGCCGGACCGGTGATCGCCGCCGGTTCGACCGGCTCCATTCCCGCAACCGCCGAACTGCTTGGCGTGATCGCCGGCCTGCCCAACGGCGCCGTCGTCCTGCCCGGGCTCGACCGCGAGCTGGACGACGCTTCCTTCGCGGCGATCACGGCGCCCGGCGCGCGTCCGGCAACGCTCGGCCATCCGCAATACGGCCTCGCCAAGCTGATCGGCAGCATCGGCATCCCGCGCCGCGACGTCGAGGACGTGGTCGCCGCGCCGCCGCCGCTCGCGCTGCGCGCGACGCTTGTCGGCGAGGCGCTGCGGCCGGCCGAGACCACCGAATACTGGACCGAGACGCGACCGCGCTTTTCGGCCCATGACATCGAACAGGCGCTGGCAGGCGTGACGCTTGTGGAAGCGGCGAACGAACGCGACGAGGCGGCGGCTATCGCTATTGCGCTCAAACTTGCCGTCGAGGCACCGGGCAAGCGCGCGGCGCTTGTCACTGGCGACCGCGCGCTGGCGCGACGGGTTTCGGCCGAGCTTCTGCGTTTCGGCGTCGTGGCCGACGATTCCGGCGGCGCGCCGCTCATCAACACGCCGGCCGCAAGCCTGCTCAGGCTCGCGCTGAGCGCCGCCTTCCGGCCCGGCGATCCGGTAAGCCTGTTGTCCTTGCTCAAGCATCCGCTGCTCGGTCTCGGCCTCGAACGCCAGAGCGTGCGCAAGGCGGCCGAGTTGATCGAGCTGGTGGCGCTGCGCGGCGGCACGGGCCGGCCGGATGTCGCATCGCTCGGTGAACTTTTTGACACACGGCTCGCGGAGCTGAGCGGCGACACAAGACAGCCCTTCTGGTTTTCGCGCCTGACCGTGCGCGGCATCGAGCAGGCGCGCGGCATGCTTGGCCGCCTTACCAAGGCGCTTTCGCCGCTCACCGCGATGCGCAATGAGAAGGATGCCGATATCGCGACGCTGACCAGCGCAAGCGTGGTCGCGCTGGAGGATCTGGGCCGCGCGGCCGACGGCAGCCTCGTCGACCTCTATGCCGGCGACGCCGGCGAAAAACTCGCCGAGCTGTTGCGCGGACTGGTGGCGGCGTCCTCTCCCTTCACCTTTGCCGCTTCGGAATGGCCCGACGTGATGGAAGCGCTGATCGCGCCGGAGACGGTGAAGCCGGCGCAAGGCACCGACCGCAACATCGCCATCTGGGGCGCGCTGGAAGCCCGCTTGCAGAATGTCGACACGCTGGTCATCGGCGGGCTCAATGAAGGGGTTTGGCCGCGCAAGCCCGAGAGCGACCGCTTCATGTCGCGGCTGATGAAGACCGGCATCGACCTTGAGCCGCCGGAGCGGCGCATCGGCCTTGCCGCGCATGATTTCCAGATGGCAATGGGCGCGGCGGAAGTGGTGCTGACGCGCTCGGCGCGGTCGGGCGACGCACCGGCGGTGCCGTCGCGCTGGCTGCAGCGCATGCTGACCTTCATCGGCAAGGAGCCGGCGGCGGCCCTTCGCGGGCGGGGCGACGCACTGCTCGGCTGGGCGCGCTCGCTCGATGCCGGCGAGAAGAAGGATTTTGCCCCCCGCCCGCAGCCCAGGCCGCCGCTCAGCATGCGCCCGCAGCATTTCTCGGTCACCGAGATCGAGACTTTGCGCCGCGACCCCTACGCGGTCTATGCGCGGCGCATCCTCGGCCTGATGCCGCTCGAGCCTTTGATCCGCGATCCGGGCGCCGCCGAACGCGGCACTTTGTTCCACGAGATCCTGCATCTGTTCTCGCGGCGGGTGGAGGATCCAAGGGCGCCGAACGCGCTGGCAAGCCTCATCGAAGCCGGCCGTCTCTGCTTTGCCGAGGCAAAGCTTCCGCCGGATATCGAGGCTGTGTGGTGGCCGCGCTTCGAAAAGCTCGCCGAAAACATCATCCAATGGGAGGATGGCCGCGCCGATGCGGTGGCGAGGCGCTATGCCGAGGAACGCGCCGAGAAGACGGTGGTCGGCCGTACCGGCGTGACGCTGTCGGGCTATGCCGACCGCGTCGACCTGCTGGCCGGCGGGATGGCCGACATACTCGACTACAAGACCGGCTCCTCGCCCTCGAAAGCGCAGGCGCACACGCTCTTGTCGCCGCAGCTTGCGCTGGAGGGCGCGCTGCTCAGGCGCGGCGCCTTCAAGGAACTCGGCATTCGCGAACCCTCGCAGCTGGCCTTCGTGCGGCTGAAGCCGAATGGCGAGGTGTTCGAGGAATCGATCCTCGAATACAACCGCAAGCCCCGCACCGCCAACGACCTGTCCGAGGAAGCCTGGGCGCGGCTGGAGCGGCTGCTTTTCCACTATGCCGACCCGACCACCGGCTATCTGTCGCGCGCCCTTCCTTTCCGCGAGGGCGAAGCCGATGGCGATTACGATCACCTGGCGCGCGTGCTGGAATGGTCGGCCGGCGGCGCCAGCGAAGACGAGGCGGAAGGATGAAATATCCGATCCCCTCCGATACCGCCGCCAGCCAGGCAAGCGCCTCGGATCCGGCCTATTCGGCCTGGGTGTCGGCCAATGCCGGCTCGGGCAAGACGCATGTCTTGGCGCAACGCGTCATCCGGCTTCTGCTCAACGGCACCGACCCGTCGAAGATCCTGTGCCTCACCTACACGCGGGCTGCCGCCGCCAACATGTCGAACCGCGTGTTCTCGACGCTCTCTGAATGGACGGCGCTGCCCGATGCGGAGCTGGCGGTCAGGATCGCGGCGCTGGACGGCCGCGGCGCCGACCGTGACATGATGCGGCGCGCGCGGCGCCTGTTTGCCGAGGCGCTGGAGACGCCGGGCGGGCTGAAGATCCAGACCATCCACGCCTTCTGCGAATCCGTGCTGCACCAGTTTCCGCTCGAGGCCAATATCCCGGCGCATTTCGAGATGCTCGATCCGCAGATGGAAGCCTCGCTGTTCGCCGATGCCCGCCGCGACATGATCTCGGGCGCGGGCGCCGGCGTCGAAGGCCTGGCGGAAGCCTTTGCCACCGTGCTGGAGCGCGGCGGCGAGTTCGGTCTCGATACCCTGCTTGGCGAGATCGTCGGCAAGCGCGACGAGCTGCGCGACTTCATCGCCAAGCTCGGCGGGGAGCGGGATTTCCGGCCGCTCTTCGCCGAATTCGGCTTCAGGCCCGGACAGACGGCCGAGGACATCGCCGCCTCGCTCTGGCCGCTGCCTGGGTTCGCTCCTCGCCAGTTCGCCGAGTTCGCGCAGGCCGCCGAAGCCGCCGACGCGCGGCAGGTGCTGAACAATGTCATCCCCTATGCGCGGGGCGCCTTCGCCGAAGCCGACCCGATCCGCCGGCTGCGGCTGCTGGCAAAGGCCTTCCTCAAGGCCGACGGCGCCCCCTATGAGCCGCCAAAAATCTTCAAGAAGGCGCTGGTCGACCGGCTGCCGGATCTGCCGGAACGCTACCTCGCGACGGCCAAGGCAATCCTCGACGTGTCGGACCGGCTGGCGCTATTCCGGATGCTCGAAGGCACTGCCGCGGCGCTCACCGTCGCCGGCTGGCTGATCGCGCGCTACGAGCAGTTGAAGCGCGGGCGGGGCTTCCTCGATTTCAACGACCTCATCACCCGCACGGTCAGCCTTTTGTCACGGCCGGATGCCGGACCATGGGTGCAGTTCAAGCTCGACCAGGGCATCGACCACATCCTGCTCGACGAGGCACAGGACACCAGCCCGGACCAATGGGAGGTGGTGAAGAAGCTGACGGAAGAATTCTTTGCCGGGCTCGGCCAGCGCGAGGCGGTCACGCGCACGATCTTTGCCGTGGGAGACGAGAAGCAATCGATCTACTCCTTCCAGGGCGCGGCGCCGGATTCCTTCGCCGAAAGCCGGCTGTTGTTTGCCGGGCGCGTGCGCGACGCCGAAGCCGCCTTCGCCAATCTCAAGCTTACCTGGTCGTTCCGTTCGAGCGACGACGTGCTGGCAGCGGTCGACCGCGTCTTCGCCGAACCCAGTGTCAGGCGCGGCATTAGCCACGATCCCGATCCGCTCAGCCACAAGGCGATCCGCAATGACGCGCCGGGCTATGTCGAGGTGTGGCCGTCGATAGGCGCCGAAATGGTCGAGGAGCCCGACGACTGGACCTTGCCGGTCAACCATGCCAGCGCGCCTGCCGTGCGCGTCGCCGAGCATGTCGCGACGACCATCCAGAACTGGCTGCGCAGCGGCGAGGTCATAGAGGGCAAGGGCAGGAAACTGACCGCCGGCGACATCCTCGTTCTGGTGCGCAAGCGCGATCGCTTCGTCCATGCGCTGTCGCGCAGCCTGAAAAACCGTCAGATCCCCGTCGCCGGAGCCGACAGGCTGAGCCTGCCCGGCCATATCGCTGTGCAGGATCTGATCGCGCTCGGGCATTTCCTGATCCAGCCGGAGGACGATCTTTCCTTGGCCGCTGTGCTGCGCAGCCCGATCTTCGAGGTCTCCGAGGAGACGTTATTGACGCTTGCCGGCGAAAGGCCGAAGGGCCAGTCGCTGATTGCCTCGCTCAGGCACCATGCCGCCGAAGATGTTTCGCTCGCCGCTGTCATTAGCCGGCTCGATGGCTGGGCAACCGAGGTGGCGTTCAAACCGGTGTTCGAATTCTACGCAGCGATCCTGGCGCGCGACGGGTTGCGCCGCAAGATGACGGCGCGGCTCGGGCCCGAAGCCGGCGACATCCTCGACGAGTTCCTGAGTTTTTGTCTGGCCGAGGAACGCACTGGCTTGCCGGGGCTGGAATCCTTCCTGTCTACGCTGGAGAACGCCGGCCCCGAGATCAAGCGCGAGATGGACCAGACGCGCAACGAGGTGCGGGTCATGACCGTGCATGCCGCCAAAGGCCTGGAGGCGCCTGTGGTCTTCCTGGTCGACGGCGGCTCGGCGCCGTTCAGCGACCAGCATCTGCCGCGGCTGATGCCGTTCGAGAGCTCGGGGACGCAATGGAAAGGCAAGGGCTATCTGTGGCGCTCGGCCAGCGATGTCGCCAATGGCGTCTCGAAGGCGGCTTCGGTTCGGGCGCGCGAGCTGGCGGATGACGAATACCGGCGGCTGCTCTATGTCGGCATGACGCGCGCCGAGGACCGGCTGGTCGTCTGCGGCTATCACGGCAAGCGGGAGCCCAGCCCCGGCACCTGGCATTCGATCGTCAGCCGCGCGCTGCTGGGCGCGCCCGAGAGTTCCGAGCGGCGGCATCCGGCGACGGCCGATGTGGCCGTGCATCGCTTCCATATGACGAAATTGCCGCCGGTGGCGCTGACCAGCATCGATGAGGCCGGCCCCTTCGAGCGCACTGCGCCGCTGCCTGACACCCTGTTCCAGCCATTGCCGCCCTATGAGGAGCTGCCGCGGCCGCTTTCGCCTTCCGGCGCCTCCGCGCTGATCGAGGAAGCGAAAGACGCCATTCCCGATACGCGCTCCCCGGTGCTCGACGCTGCCGCCGAGCCGGGCTTCGCCGTTGTGCGCGGCCTTGCCCTGCACAAATTGCTGCAGATGCTGCCAGGCATCGCCGAGGCGCAAAGGCGAGGAGCCGCAGAACGCTACCTGGCGCGCGCCGGCGCCGATTGGCCGGCGGACGAGCGCGACAGGGCGTTGGAAGCGGTGCTCTCCATCCTGTCGGACAATCGCTTCGGCGCGTTGTTCTCGCCGTCGTCCCGCGCGGAAGTCGCGATCATGGGCAGCCTGGAGGTGAAGGGCAGGCTGCGTTCCATATCCGGCAAGATCGACCGGCTGGCGGTCACGCCGGAAAAGGTTTCGATCGTCGACTACAAGACCAACCGGCCGGCGCCGGCGAGCCTGGCCGAAGTGCCTCCGGCCTATGTGCTGCAGCTTGCGCTCTATCGCGCGCTGCTCCAGCCGCTCTATCCCGGACGCGAGGTGACGGCGGCGCTGCTGTTCACCGAGGCGCCGCGGCTGATCGAGCTGCCGGCCGCGGCCATGGACGATGCCCTTGCCCGACTCACGGGAGCGTGACACAAGAACTGCTTGAAGATCGCCGCCACAACCACCACATTTGGTGCAACCCGAGTTTTCGAAAGGATTTCAGCATGGCCACCGTCAAGGTCGACAATGGCAATTTCCAGGCCGATGTGCTCAACGCCAAGGAGCCGGTCGTGGTGGATTTCTGGGCGGAGTGGTGCGGTCCGTGCAAGATGATCGGCCCGTCGCTAGAAGAGATCGCCAAGGAGCTCGGCTCGAAGGTGAAGATTGCCAAGCTCAACATTGACGAGAATCCGGAGCTTGCCGCGCAGTTTGGCGTGCGCTCGATCCCGACGCTGATGATCTTCAAGGGCGGCGAAGTGGCCGACATGAAAGTGGGCGCGGCGCCGAAGACCGCGCTGTCGCACTGGATCAACGGCGCCATCGCCTAAGCCAATTCGGATATCCCCAATTCGGATATCCAAGGAACAAGCCCGGCCATCGCGCCGGGCTTTTTCTTTGGCGTCATCGCTCGACGCGCTCTGGCCCTCACGTTCGCTCTCACCATCTCCTCTTCTACAAGAAAAGGAGAACGCCATGACCGGAACAGCCAAGGCCACAGTCCATGTCGACAATGAGCGCGTGATCGTCACCGAATACCGCTTCGCGCCCGGCGCCAACACCGGCTGGCACCGCCACGGCCATGACTATGTCGTGGTGCCGCTGATGGATGGCAAGGTGAAGCTGGTGACCAAGGATGGCGAATCCTTCGCCGAGATGAAGAAGGGAGCGCCCTATTTCCGCAGGGAAGGCGTCGAGCATGACGTCATCAACGCCAATGACGGCGAATACGCTTTTATAGAGATCGAGCTGAAGTAGGCTGGTTGGCTAGCCATCATCTGCCATCTTGATGACTAAGCTCTGTCGGTATCTATTTCCGGCAAGCGGAATTCCAGATGGCCGAAACGAAACTCTCAGTCCGTAGCGCAAAAGCATGGAACCTTGCTCATCGACTTGCGCGTCGTGAGAATCGTTCCATGGCCGATGTGATCGAACGCGCGCTCGAGTCCTATGAGATTCAGGAAGCGCGGCGCGAACCCGCATCCAGCTTCTATGCTCGCCTGGTTGCAAGCAGCGGAGCCGACATCGATCTTGAGAAAATTATCCGCGAAGGCCGCTAGATTTAGTCACCAGTCCGCGACGCGATCGCCGCCGGCGAACTGCGCGCTTTTGGCGGTGTATTCGAACAGCTCGATCCTTACGCCGTTGGGATCGCTGATCCAGGCCTGGTAGGTATCGTCGCAGGCGAGCTTCTTCGGCGTGATCTCAACGCCCCTTGATCGGATATGGGCGATGGCCGCGTCGATGTCCTCCACTTCCAGGCAGAAGTGGTTGATCTGGTTGCGGTCGCTGTAACTGGCCTCGTTCTTTTCAAAGACCTCGACATGGCTTCGGCCGCCGCAGTCGAGATAGAAGCCGAAAATCCCGCCGTCGCGCTGGAAATTGAACCTTGTGTCCATGCCAAGCACGTCGCGATAGAAGGAGCGCGTCGCCTCCAGGTCATGCGCGAAGATGCAGACATGAGCGAGCTGCTTCACTTTGATCATGGCCGGTTCCTTTCGGCCCCCGCCGAAATCCGCAGCGCTATCTCAGCTTATGTCGGCGGCGTGCCGTTCTCGGCCAGCACGGCGCCGGCGAAATAGAGCGAGCCGCCGATCAGGATGCGCGGCGCGGGGCCGTCCCAGCTGTCGCGCAACAGCATCAGCGCGCTGGCGACGGAGCTGACCGGTTCGGCCGACAGGCCTGCCTCTTCGGCCCGCAAGGCCAGCTCGTCGTTCGGGACGCCCGCATCGCTGTTGGTCACCGGCACGGTGTAGACATGGCGGGCGAGGCCCTTGAAGGCGCTGAAATAGCCGGTCTGGTCCTTGGTGTTGATCATGCCGGAGATCAGCACCAGGGGCCTCGGATTCTTCTCCTCCTGCTCGGCCAGCGCTTCGGCGATGACGATGCCGGCGCCGGGATTGTGACCGCCGTCCAGCCAGATGTCGGCCCCTTTCGGCGCAAGGTCCACCAGCTTGCCCTGCGTCAGCTTCTGCATGCGAGCCGGCCAGGCGGCATGGGTCATCGCCCGCTCGGTGGCGCGGTGGCTGATCTCGAAGCCGGCCGCCTTGACGGCGGCGATCGCCGCCGCGGCGTTGGCGTATTGATGGCGCCCGGGCAGGCGCGGCAAGGGCAGGTCCATCAACCCGTCCTCGTCCTGGTAGACCATGCGGCCGTTTTCCTCGAAAGCGAGGAAATCCTGGCCATAGACAACGGTCGGGCAATCCAGCCGCTCGGCCGTCTCGATCAGCACCTGAAGAGCTGTCTCGCTTTCCTGGGCGCCGATCACCACCGGGCAGCCGCGCTTCATGATGCCGGCCTTCTCGGCGGCGATCAGCTCGACGCGGTCGCCGAGGTAGGCTTCGTGGTCCATCGAGATCGGCATGATCACCGAAACCGCCGGCCGCTTGATGACATTGGTGGCGTCGAAGCGGCCGCCGAGACCGACCTCAATAATGGCCGCCTCCGCCGGGTGCTCCGAAAACAGGATGAAGGTGACGGCGGTGAGTATCTCGAACACGGTGATCTTCTGGCCTTGATTGGCCTCGGCGACGCGCGCGATGGCCTCGGCGAAAATGTCGTCTTCGACGAGCTTGCCGCCGCCTTCGGCCGCCAGCCGGTAGCGCTCATGCCAGTTCACCAGATGCGGCGAGGTGTGGACATGGACGAGATGGCCGGCCGCCTCCAGCAGCGCGCGCGAGAAGGCGGCGCAGGAGCCCTTGCCATTGGTGCCGGCGATGTGGATTACCGGCGGCAGCCGGTCCTGCGGGTTGCCGAGGCGTTCGAGAAGCCGGGTGACGCGGTCCAGCGAAAGGTCGAAGCCTTTCGGATGCAGCGTCATCAGATGTTCGATTTCGCGTTCGGCGGAGAGCGTTGTCATGGTGGAATCCTAGCGCATGCTTCCGAAACCGGGAATCGGTTTCGGAACGGCCATGCGCAAATCAGAGGCTACAGCAGACAATGGACGGCGCAAATCGCGGTTCGCGGCGAACGATGTCGCGTCGGGCCGATATCCCGTCAGGCTTGCGGCCGCGCCTCGGCGTTGACCACTGCCGGCGGCAGGATTTCCGGCTCCAGCGGCTTCTCGGCTTGCGGCACCTTGAGCAGCATCTTCAAGAGCCGGGAAATGGTCTGGCGCATCTCGAGCCGCGAGACGACCATGTCGACCATGCCATGCTCCATCAGATATTCGGCGCGCTGGAAGCCGTCGGGCAGTTTTTCGCGAATGGTCTGCTCGATGACGCGCGGGCCGGCAAAGCCGATCAGCGCGCCGGGCTCGGCAATGTGGACGTCGCCCAGCATGGCATAGGAAGCCGTGACGCCGCCCGTGGTGGGGTTGGTCAGCACGACGATATAGGGCAGGCCTGCTTCCTTCAGCCGGTCGACGCCGACCGTGGTGCGCGGCAATTGCATCAGCGACAAGATGCCTTCCTGCATGCGGGCGCCGCCGGAGGCGGCGAACAGGATCAGCGGCCGCCTGCGCTGCAGCGCGACCTCGAAGGCATGGACGATGGCCTCGCCCGCGGCCATGCCGAGTGAGCCGCCCATGAAGGCGAAATCCTGCACGGTGACCACCACCGGAAGACCTTCGATGGTGCCGAGCGCGTTGAGGATAGCGTCTTCCAGACCGGTCTTCGTCTTGGCCTCTTTCAGACGGTCGGTGTAGCGCTTCTCGTCGCGGAACTTCAGCGGGTCCTGGACGACCTTGGGATTTTCCAGCACCTCGTATTTGCCGTCGTCGAAGAAGTATTTCAGCCGCTCCTTGGCCGAGATCTTCATGTGGTGGCCGGAAGCCGGGATGACGAACTGGTTGGACTCGAGATCCTTGTGGAAGATCATCTCGCCGGTCTCGGGATCCTTGATCCAGAGGTTTTCCGGCATGTCGGTGCGCCGGCCGAGCATCGAATTGATCTTCGGGCGAACGTAGTTCGTGATCCAGTTCATCGCTTCGGCTCCTGTCCCTACGAGGAAGAGGTAGGAAAACTATTCGGCGGCAGCAAGGCGGGCCGAGCGGACGCCCTGGGCAAGGCCGCTGACCAGAGTGGCCACGGCTTCGGCCGGATCGGCTGTTTTCTCGCCCTTTGGCCCCAGCACATTGGCGACCGCGTTGACGATCGCCGTGCCGACGACGACGCCGTCGGCCGAGGCGCCGATGACGCGCGCCTGCTCGGCCGTCTTGACGCCGAAGCCGACGCAGACCGGCAACGCGGTGTGGCCCTTGATGCGCGTGACCGCCGCTGAGACCTTGGCCGTGTCGGCAAGCGCCGAGCCGGTGATGCCGGTCATCGAGACGTAATAGACAAAGCCGGAGGTGTTTTCCAAAACCTTGGGCAGGCGCTTGTCGTCGGTGGTCGGCGTGGCCAGGCGGATGAAGTTGACGCCGGCTTTCAGCGCCGGAATGCAGAGCTCCTCGTCCATTTCCGGGGGCAGGTCGACGACGATCAGGCCATCGATGCCGCTTGCCTTGGCATCGGCGAGGAAGCGATCGACGCCGTAGATGTAGATCGGATTGTAATAGCCCATCAGCACGATCGGCGTCTCGTCGTCGCCGGCGCGGAACTCGGACGCCATCTTCAGCGTCCTGGCCAGGGTCTGGCCGCCTTTCAGCGCCCGAAGACCCGCCGCCTGGATCGCCGGACCGTCGGCCATCGGATCGGAGAAGGGCATGCCGAGCTCGATGATGTCGCTGCCGGAGACTGGCAGCGCCTTCATGATCGACAGGGAGGTCTCGTAGTCGGGGTCGCCGCCCATGATGTAGGTGACCAGAGCCGGACGGCCCTCGGATTTGAGCTTCGCCATGCGGCGGTCGATGCGGGTGGTCATTGTCAGATCTCCATGCCCAGCATCTTCGCCACCGTATGCACGTCCTTGTCGCCGCGGCCGGACAAATTGACGATGACGAGCTGGTCCTTGTCCATCTTCGGCACGATCTTCATCGCATGGGCGATGGCATGCGCCGATTCCAGCGCCGGGATGATGCCTTCGACCCGCGTGGTGAGTTGAAAGGCCTCCAGCGCCTCGTCGTCGAGGATCGGCTCATACTGGACGCGGCCGGAATCACGCAGCCAGGAATGCTCGGGGCCGACGCCAGGGTAATCGAGGCCGGCCGAGATCGAATGGCCGTCGAGGATCTGGCCATCGGCGTTCTGCAGCAGATAGGTGCGGTTGCCGTGCAGCACGCCGGGCTTGCCGGCATTCATCGAAGCGCAATGCTCGACGCCGTCGAGGCCGCGCCCGCCGGCCTCGATGCCGATGATGCGGACATCCTTGTCGTCAAGGAAGGGATGGAAGAGGCCGATGGCGTTGGAGCCGCCGCCGACGGCGGCGATGATGACATCCGGCAGCCGGCCTTCCTGCTCCAGCATCTGGGCGCGGGCCTCCGAGCCGATCACCGACTGGAAGTCGCGCACCAGCTCCGGATAGGGATGCGGGCCGGCGGCGGTGCCAATCAGGTAGTAGGTGTCCTCGACATTGGTGACCCAGTCGCGCAGGGCCTCGTTCATGGCGTCCTTCAGCGTGCCGTGGCCAGCAGTGACCGGCCGCACCTCGGCGCCGAGCAGCTTCATGCGGAAGACGTTGGGACTCTGGCGGGCGACGTCGGTGGCGCCCATGTAAACGACGCAAGGATAACCGAAGCGCGCCGCCACCGTAGCCGACGCAACGCCGTGCTGGCCGGCGCCGGTCTCGGCGATGATGCGCTTCTTGCCCATGCGCTTGGCCAGCAGGATCTGGCCGAGGCAATTGTTGATCTTGTGCGAGCCGGTGTGGTTCAAGTCCTCGCGCTTGAAATAAACCTTGGCGCCGCCGAGATGTTTCGTCAGCCCTTCCGCGAAATAGAGCTTTGAGGGCCGCCCGGCATAATGGGTGGAGAGGTTCTGCAGCTCGGCCTTGAATTCCGGATCGTTCTTGGCCTTGTTCCACTGCTCTTCGAGGTCGAGGATCAGCGGCATCAGCGTTTCGGCAACGAAACGGCCGCCGAAAATGCCGAACATGCCCTGCTCGTCGGGTCCGGTGCGGAAGGAATTGGGCATAGCCGGCTTGTTCATCGCCGATCTCTCCTTGACTAAGTGAGCATGTCCTTCTCGGAAAACCGGATTCCACTTTTCCGGGACATGCTCGGGTTTGAGCCTGCTCAGGCGGCGCGGTCGTCGCGCGCGGCCCTGACGGCCCGGAAAAACTGCTCGATCAGCGCCGGATCCTTGACGCCCGGAGCGCTTTCCACGCCGGACGAAACATCTATTCCGGGAGGGTTGGCCAGTCTCAGGGCATCGCCGATATTGGCGGCGTTGAGCCCTCCGGAAAGCATGTAATCGAGCCCTGCGTCAAGGCCGGTCAGGATGCGCCAGTCGAAGGCAACGCCGTTGCCGCCCGGCAATTCCGATCCCTTCGGCGGCTTGGCGTCGAACATGAGGCGATCCGCAATCCCGACGAATGGTTGTATCCGCTCAAGATCGGCTGCCTCACTGACGGAAAACACCTTCATGACCGGGAGGCCGTAACGGGCCTTGAGTTCCGCCACGCGGTCGGGCGTTTCCGAACCGTGCAGCTGCAGCATGTCCGGCTGCATTTTCGCGACGATGTTATCCAAGAACTCATCGTCGGCATCGACGGTGACGGCGACCGCCAGGGCCTTGCCGCGCGCCGCCACGCGCAGGCGGCCGGCCTCGGCCGGCTCGACATAACGCGGGCTCTTGGGGAAGAAAATAAACCCGACATGGCTGGCGCCGCCGGCAAGGGCGGCCGCCATCGCGGCGTCGGTCTTCAATCCGCAGATCTTGATGTCGAGCGTCATTGCGCGGGCTTGGCACGAAACGGGAAAAGAGTCGAGAAAAAGCATGCTGTTGCCGGCGCGGCGGAAAACGCTACCTTCATAAGGGGACCACAGGCGGGAGCAGGACAATCATGGCCGACCGGACCGTTGCCGAACTCAGGCAGAAGATCGCCCAGGCGCGCGAGGTGATCGCGCATCTGATGGACAAGGCCGCCTTCAACGGCGCCGAGGCGCACCGGGCTCTGGAGTATTTCGGCAGCGATGCCTTCGATCGGGATTTTCTGCCCTGGCCGCATATCGAGGAAGGGCTGCGGCCTGAGGAGTTGAATGCGGCGAATGACGATTGAGGGGTGTTGGTCAGGCACTGCGCCGGCCGAATGGTGCCGCGATCGAGAATAAAACGCCGTTCCGGGACGCTTCCCTTCCCGTCAATGCAAAGCGACTTCTGAACCGCTGCGGCGCTCGCACGTCACGGCATGGATCCTCGGGACTGCGCGCGTCGCTTCGCTCCCTGCTCCGCCCGTGGATGACGAAGCTGAGATGGCTCAGCTAATCTCCAGCGTTTGCGCCGGCAGTAGCGACGGTCGTCGCACTATTGCCGCCGTTGCAGCTACTCAAACACAATAGCCTGCAGCGCCCCGCCATTCCGCTTCAGCCAGTCCTTGCAGCGGTCGGTGTCCGGGCAGAGCTTTTCGCACAGTTTCCAGAATTTCGGGCCATGGTTCATCTCCTTGAGATGCGCCACCTCGTGCGCCACCAGGTAGTTTATCACCGCCGGCGGCGCCATCATGATGCGCCAGGAGAAGGAGAGATTGCCCTCCGAGGTGCATGACCCCCAGCGGCTGGAGGTATCCTTGTACCTTATAGCCTTGGCGCGCTTGCCGATCGCCTCGGTGTGCTTGACCACCAGCTTCTCGATCTCCTTCTTGGCCTCGCGCTTCAAATGGTCGGCGACGCGGCGCGGCAGGTGGATACGCTCACCGTGCACGATCAGAAGCTGACCCCGCTCGTCGCGCGAAACGGTAACGGTGCCGCGCTTCGAAGGCTCATGCACGATGCGGTGCGGCACGCCGCGGATCGGGATTTTTATGCCGGGCCGCACTTGCGGGCGGGTCGGCACCTTGGCCAGGCGCTGCTCCAGCCAGTCCTGATGGCGGTCGAGGAATTTTTCCACCTCGCCCCGGCGCAGGCCTGGCGGCACGGTGACGCGCAGGCCCTGGCCTCCGGAATCGATGCGCAAAGTGAGCCGCCTGGCCCTGGCGCTTTCGACGATTTTCAGCGGCAACGTTCGCCCGGCGACGCAATGTTCGCGCTCCACGACGGGCGTGGGCTTTGGCTTGGTCAGATTGCGAAAGAAGCCGAGGGTCATGGCTGGACGATACGCGATTCGAAAAAAACGGCCAGTGGAGGGAGGCTACAATGAGAACAAAAAAGAAACGGCGCCGCAAGATGCGACGCCGCATATCTAGCCGAGACCTGTCGCAGGATCTCAGTCGTCGAGCAGGTTCGTGCCCTTGCCGCGCTTGGGAGCGGGCTTGTCGGCCGAGTCGGTGGTGGTCGGCGCGGTATGCTTGTTGCGGTTGGCCATGAAGCGGTCGAACTCTTCCTGGTCCTTGGCACGGCGCAGTTCGCGGGCGTAGTCGTCGAACTCGGTCAGCATCTCGTCCAGCTTGCGGCGCTCTTCGGCCAGGCGCTCCAGTTCCTTCTCGCGCCAGTCGTCGAAGGCGACGTTGCCGGTGCGGGCCGAGCCGTGGCCCCAGCGGGCCGCCTTGTCGGAACCGCGGCGGCAGCCGGCGAAGATGCCGTCGGTCGCGCGGTTGACGTCACGCTTGAACCCTTCCAGCCGGTCGCCCCAGATGATGTAGGCGAGCATGGCGAAGCCGAGCGGCCAGAATACCATGAAGCCGATGACCATCAGTGCGATGGTGGCCGGCGTCCAGGCCGGACGGATCAATGCAGTCGTATTCATTTCTCCCAATCCTTCCATTGGAGACAGCCAAACCGGCTGCGTGGAATCGAAATGGGAAGGCGGAATCGGCGATTCAAGGCAAGTCCGGCCAAAACCGGCGAAGCATCTGAAATGATTATCGCTTTTTGAGTTTTTCCAGGAAAAGCACTGCCATTCCGGCAACCAGCCCCCAAAATGCCGCGCCGACGCCGAAGAGCGTGAGCCCAGAAGCCGTCACGGCGAAGGTGACGGTGGCCGGCATGCGGTCGCCAGCGTCATGAAGGGCTATCGACAGCGCGTTGGCCAGGGGCGCCGTCAAGGCAAGCCCCGCGACCAGCACGATCAGGCTTTGCGGCAGGACGGCGAAGATCGCCACGAGCGAGGCGCCGAAGATGGCGAAGATGAGATAGGCGAGCGCATAGAAGGGCCCGGTCTTCCACCGCTCGGCCGGATCTGGATGGACATCGGGGCCTGTGCAGATGGCGGCCGAGATCGCCGCGAGATTGGTGGTCGCGGCGCCGAATGGCGCCGAGAGCAGCGAGAACAGGCCGGTGACGCCGATCAGCGGGCCGGGTTCCGGATGATAGCCGGCGGCGCGCAGCACCGCCAGGCCGGAAAGGTTCTGCGAGGCCATGGTGAC
Source organism: Mesorhizobium atlanticum (assembly GCF_003289965.1). Lineage (GTDB taxonomy): Bacteria > Pseudomonadota > Alphaproteobacteria > Rhizobiales > Rhizobiaceae > Mesorhizobium > Mesorhizobium atlanticum. The sequence continues at coordinate 567,632 of NZ_QMBQ01000005.1, read as the reverse complement.
CAGATAGAGCGGCAGGGCAAGGCCGATGATCGCCGATGCGGTGAATTGCGGTGCAATGAACGTCAATGTCGACAGTTCCGGCACAGGCAGGCTGCCGACGCGACCGGTGAGGAAAGCGGCAAGGCCGCCGCCGATCAGCACCACCAGCACCGATAAAGCCGGATTGAACAGGCGGATGACGAAGAAGGCGGCGATCAGCGGCAGGATGAGCCAGGGATCGGCGGGAATGGTCTTCACCGCGTTGACGGCGAAGCTGACTAGGATGCCGGCCAGCATGCCGGACGCGACCGAGGCCGGGATCTGCGCGATCAGCCGGGTCAACGGCTTGAACAGGCCGGTGGCGACCAGAAGGACACCGGTGACCATGAAGGCGCCGACGGCCTGCGGCATCGTGAAACCGCTGGAGGCCGCGATCAGCGCGAGACCCGGCGTCGACCAGGCGGTAATGACCGGCATTTTCGTGCGCCAGGACAGCCACAGGCATTCGATCGTCATGGCCAGGCAGATCGCCGTCACGCCGCTCGCCGTCTCGATCTGTGTGGCGCCGACGGCCTTGGCGGCGGCGATGACGAGGGCCAGCGTGCCGCCAAAGCCGACGATCGCCGCGACGAAGGCGGATATCGGGATGGAGATGCGCATGGTCAGGCGGCCCGCCTCACCATGTCGGCGACGGCGCGCTTCAGCATGTCGAGATCTTCGGGACGGGACAAACGATGGTCGCCATCGGGGATCAGCGACAGCGTCACATCGTCGGCGGGCAGCATCGATGCCAGCTTCAGCGCATGGCTGGACGGCACGTCCGGATCGGCCAAGCCCTGCAATATGTGCACCGGACAGTGCGTGTCGATCGGTCCTGTCATGACCCGGTTGGCGCGGCCGTCCTCGATCAGCGCTCGGGTGTAGATATAAGGCTCGTCCGAATAGCCGGACGGCTCGGCGAAAAATCCCTTTTTCGAAAGATCGCGCTTCTGTGCCTTGGTCAGCACCGGTTCGATCAACTCGACCGTGAAATCAGGCGCCGGCGCAAGCAGCACGAGACCAGCCACGCGGTCATCGCCCGACCGGCGCAATTCCTGCACCATGCGCAGCGCGATCCACGCCCCCATCGAGGAGCCGACCAGGATCTGCTTGCCTTTGCTGAAGCGCCGGAAGACTGCGAGGCTCTCGGCCAGCCATCTGGAGATCGTGCCGTCGGCGAATTCGCCACCCGACTCGCCATGGCCGGAATAGTCGTGGCGCAGATAGGCAAGGCCCTCGCCGCCGGTCCAGGCCGCGAGGGCCTCGGCCTTGGTGCCAAGCATGTCGGACTTGTAGCCGCCGAGCCACACCACGCCGGGTGCGGCGCCGGGCGCCTGCCTGACGGCGATGCTCGATCCGTCCACATCGATGAAAACCGGAGCGCTGGCGGCCATGGGCTTGTCCTTTCCGCCGGTCTTTTGACACAGGCGGTGGTTCAACGAAAAGTGCTCGCGGCATTTCTTTGCTTGGTGCAGGTAAAGGCAAGCGGACAGGTGATTTTCCAACCGGGCTGTGCTATTGACTCACGCCCCGCGCTCCCCACATAGGCGCGTCCAGCAATTTGAATTTACTGAACCCTGAACGAAACGGCCGAGGAGACCACGACCATTCGCAGACCTTTCAAAGCAGCGGCACCCACCAAGGACGGGCCGCGCTCCAACCGAGACATCCGGGTGCCCCGGGTCCAGCTTATCGATGCCGACGGCCAGAACCGCGGCGATGTTTCCATCAACGACGCGCTGCTGCTGGCCGAAGAGGCCGGGCTCGATCTCGTCGAGATATCGCCCAACGCGGTGCCGCCGGTCGTCAAGATCCTCGATCTCGGCAAGCTGAAATACGCCAACCAGAAGAAGGCGGCCGAAGCGCGCAAGAACCAGAAGGTCATCGAGATCAAGGAGATCAAGATGCGCCCGAACATCGACAGCCATGACTATGAGACCAAGATGAAGGCCGTGCGGCGCTTCTTCGAGGAAGGCGACAAGGTCAAGCTGACGCTGCGCTTCCGCGGCCGCGAGATGGCGCATATGGAGCTCGGCATGCAGCTTCTGAACAAGGTGCGCGAGGAAGTGTCGACGATCGCCAAGGTCGAGGCGGAACCGAAGCTCGAAGGCCGCCAGATGATGATGGTTCTGGCGCCGCGCTAAATCCCGCCAAAATCATGGTGCAGGGCGTCCCGACGATCGGCGGGACGCCTGTTTTCTATCCGATCGCCGCTCGACGATCGGGGTTTCCTCATGGCCGATGAAGTCAAGTCCAAGCCTGCCCGGCAAACGCCGGGTCTCGGCGGCTATCAGCATATGCGCCGCCTCGTGCTGGCCGTTCTGATCGTGGTGCTGTTTGCCGCGCTTCTGTTCGGCCAGTCGACTTTTCCGCCAAACACGCCGGTGCACGAGTCGATCGAGATGTTCGGCGTGCTCCTGATCTTCCTCGGCATAGTCGGGCGACTGTGGTCGACGCTCTATATCGGCGGGCGCAAATCCTCCGAAGTGGTCACCGGCGGGCCCTATTCGATCACCCGCAACCCGCTCTATCTGTTCTCGACGGTGGCGGCCGCCGGCGTCGGCGCGCAGATCGGCTCGTTTTCAGGCATCATTCTCTTTGCATTGCTGTGCGCCGGCGCGTTCCACATCGTCATCCTGCGCGAGGAGCGGTATCTGAAGGAAGTTCTCGGCGCCCCTTATGCGGCCTATCTTGCCAAGGTGCCGCGTTTCTTCCCGAACCTCCGGCTCTACCAGGAAGGCGATACCGGCAGCTTCAAGCCGCGCCTGCTGTTGAACACGCTGCTCGACGGCCTGGTGTTCCTGGTGGCGCTGCCGGCCTTCGAGCTGATCGACGGCGCGCAGCAGTCGGGGATGTTGCCGGTGTGGTTCAGATTGCCGTAAGAGTTGACGGACAGAAGCACTGTCGAAGTGTCGGGCTAACTTCCGGACATGTTAATAATCTGGCTACACGAATGGTGTAGCGATGATCGCGGCAAATAAAGCGCCGAGGGGTGCTCTGTGTCGAGCGTCAGGTCGGCATCACCACATTTGCGAATGTCTTTCACACGGAGCAAAGCTTGAGGGTGAGGACTGCCGTTGCCGCCGTCGGCGGGTTCATTCTCCTGGCTTTGGCTTGGGTGGCGGCAACCGCCAACCAGCGGATGGGGCAATGGTCCTTTACCAAGGATGCCTATGTTGATCGTGGCACGTATTTCCGCCTGAAGGTGGACTTTGCCTATAAGGGCGAGCAGCAGCACTATGACATCGTCGTCGGCTGCAACGTCCTCAACATCCACTACAAAGACAGTTCCTCGACGTACGAGGCTGGGTTGATCCCAACCGTTTGGGGCCAGCGCATGAGCGACAACAAGGCGGTAGTGGTGCGCGCGCCCGACGCCTGCCGGGGCGACACGACGGCAAACGGCGGTGTGCCGGCGGATTTCCTGCCGGTGATGGTCGTCTACGACAATGCCGATACCGTGGCGTTCGGTATCGGCTACATGACGGACGACGCCTATCGGAGCCCGAAATCGGTGCTGCGCTTCGACAAGGCGACCGTCGAGCGCGCGACGCGCGCCGAGTTCGATTCCTTCCGCGCCGATGGCCCGCAGAACATCGTCACGCGCAGTCAGTATCATTCGGCACAAAATGACTATCAACTCGGACTCTTGGGCCTCACAAGAACCTACCCGGCGTTCGGACGAAGTTGCTCCGCCTTTTCCCGCTGGAGACTGTCCGGGCCGGAGCGGGAAATCGTGCGCAAGTACCGGCCATCGAACGCTGCCCGCTACTGGACAATCTCCCAGACACTCTTGGACACGACCACGCAAGCCTCTCTTACGAGCGAAATTCGCGAAGCGCGAAAAAAGGCGAAAAAGCAGACCCGCGACGATGGGCTGGCCCTTGAGATAAACGGAGGCTTCTGGGACCCGGACTTCGGGGCATTGCGTCGCGACGGGGTGCAATTGGTAGGGCTGAGAGGCAGTACCGAGGGTGCGGCCGCGTTCTATCCGGCGGACAGTTCGATGAGGCAGGACAAATGGCCTGTGGAGCAGGCCGCGAGGACGGCGGCTTATGAAACCCTACAGTCGGTAATTACAACAAATGTCGATGTCGATGACGGACGGAACCGAGGCTTCGCTTATTGCTACCTGGGCGATCGGCCACCAACAAAGGAATTGAGAGACAAGGTGTGGGCCTTGCCCGCGACCACGACCATCGATGGGAAAGAAGTGGTGGCGGGTGCTCCAGAGCACTGGGGCTATGGATTTGATCGCGCCGAGTTCGTCTTCGACGGCGATGAATATGTGTTGGAACGTGTCCTTTTCAATCTCGAGTCCACACGAGGCGATCCATGACCAATGGAGCGCTGCGTTAGCGGTCTCTGGTCTTCTGCGACTTGAAGAGGTCGCGCAGCTTCGGGTGTTGCACACCGGCCCTGTTTGATCTATAGGACCGCCGTTCCAAGAAAACCGCCCGGCAGGGCATGCCGTGGCGGTTTCATTTGCTTTTCGGGCTTTGGTCGGCCCGAAGCGAGAAAAGAAGCGCGATGGTGCGCCACCAATACGGAGTAGCAAAATGCCCAAGATGAAGACCAAATCGGCCGCCAAGAAGCGGTTCAAGATTACTGCCACCGGCAAGGTGCTGTCGGCTGCCGCCGGCAAGCGCCACGGCATGATCAAGCGTTCCAACAAGTTCATTCGCGATGCCCGCGGCACGATGGTTCTGGCTGAACCGGACGGCAAGAAGGTCATCAAGAATTTTCTGCCGAACGGCCTCTAATCCCTCGGCTTGGACAACGTTTTAAGGAGATCATGACATGGCACGCGTAAAGAGAGGCGTTACCGCCCACGCCAAGCACAAGAAGGTCCTGAAAGCCGCCAAGGGTTTCTACGGCCGCCGCAAGAACACCATCCGCATCGCCAAGCAGGCGGTTGAGAAGTCGCTGCAGTACGCCTACCGCGACCGCAAGAACCGCAAGCGCTCGTTCCGCGCGCTGTGGATCCAGCGCATCAACGCTGCGGTGCATGAGCACGGCCTGACCTATGGCCGCTTCATCGACGGCCTCAACAAGGCCGGCATCGAGATCGACCGCAAGATCCTTTCGGACATGGCCATCCACGAGCCGCAGGCTTTCGCCGCGCTGGTGGCCAAGGCCAAGGTCGCGCTCGAATATCTGAAGAACACCACGCCGAATGCTTTTGAGAGCGCTGTCGCCTAAGCCAGCGCTTCCCAAGCATTTCTAGTACTGATTTGGGGAACCCGCGCTGGCACGGCTGGCGCGGGTTCTTTTTTGGCCCCCGACGTAACCAAAATGGCACCCGCGTAACCAAAATCGTGACGCACGCTGACGCCAGCCACCGAATAGAAAGAATCTCGCCGTGAACGCCACCGCTGGAAATCTTGAAGCCCTGGAAGCTTCGTTGCTCGCCGAGATCGCGGCGGCCTCGGACGAGGCCGCGATCGAGGCGGTGCGCGTCTCGGCGCTGGGCAAGAAGGGCTCCGTCTCCGAAATGCTGAAGACGCTGGGCGCCATGAGCGCCGAGGAGCGGCAGGTGAAGGGCCCGGCGATCAACGGTTTGAAGAACCGCGTCACCGAGGCGCTCACCCAGCGCAAGGCGGAGCTGAAGGATGTGGCGATCGCCGCCCGGCTCGCCGCCGAGAAGGTCGATGTCACGCTCCCCGTTCGCCAGTCGCCGGCCGAGCGCGGCCGCATCCATCCGATCAGCCAGGTGATCGACGAGATCGCGGCGATCTTCGGCGATCTCGGCTTCTCGATCGCCGAAGGTCCGGATATCGAGACCGACTACTATAATTTCACGGCGCTGAATTTCCCCGAGGGGCATCCGGCGCGCGAGATGCACGACACCTTCTTCTTCCAGCCGGACGAGAAGGGTGAGCGCAAGCTGTTGCGCACGCACACCTCGCCCGTGCAGATCCGCACCATGGAGCGGCAGAAGCCGCCGATCCGCATCGTCATCCCCGGCAAGACCTACCGGCAGGATTCGGACGCCACGCACTCGCCGATGTTCCATCAGGTCGAGGGACTGGTGGTCGACAAGACAGCCAATGTCGCCAACATGAAGTGGGTGCTGGAGGAGTTCTGCAAGGCCTTCTTCGAGGTGCCTTCCGTCAAGATGCGCTTCCGGCCGTCCTTCTTCCCGTTCACCGAGCCCAGCCTCGAGGTCGACATCCAGTGCGACCGCTCGCGTCCGGGCGAAGTTCGCTTCGGCGAAGGCTCCGACTGGATGGAGATCCTGGGCTGCGGCATGGTGCACCCCAACGTGCTGCGCGCCGGCGGGCTCGATCCCGACGAGTATCAGGGCTTTGCCTGGGGCATGGGCATCGACCGCATCGCCATGCTGAAATACGGCATGCCGGACCTGCGCGCCTTCTTCGACGCCGACGTGCGCTGGCTCAGCCACTACGGGTTCCGGCCGCTCGACCTGCCGACGCTGTTCGGGGGGCTGTCTGCATGACGGCACCACACACCGGCGGCTGCCGTTGCGGCGCGGTGCGGTTCGAGGCCTCGGCCGAGCCGCACCACATCAGCTATTGCCATTGCGGCGATTGCCGGCGCGCCAGCGGGGCGCCGGTGTCGGCCTTTGTCGGCTTCCTGGCCGATCAGGTCGCGCTCGAAGGCAAGTCGCTGAAAAGCTACCGCAACGGCCCGGTGGAGCGCTCCTTCTGCGGCATCTGCGGCTCGCCGATCGCCTATGTCGACCGGCGGCTCGACAACAAGATCTATTTCATGCTCGGCGCCATGGACATGCCGGCCTATTTCAAGCCGACGCTGCATGCCTATGTGCGTGAGCAACTGCCCTTCCTGCACATGCCGGACGATTTGCCCAGGCATCTGAAGACCAGCGTGCCCCGACCCAATCAACAAGGGCCCGAAGGGCAAGGACCAAACGGAACAGCACCATGAAATTCACCCTCTCCTGGCTCAAGGACCATCTCGAGACCGACGCCTCGCTTGCCGAGATCGTCGAGCGGCTGACCGCGATCGGCCTCGAAGTCGAACATGTCGACGACAAGGCCGGCCTGAAGCCCTTCGTTATCGCCAAGGTGCTGACGGCGGTGCAGCACCCCGACGCGGACCGGCTGCGCGTGCTGACCGTCGACACCGGCAACGGCAAGCCGCCGGTGCAGGTTGTGTGCGGGGCGCCGAACGCCCGCGCCGGCCTGATCGGCGCTTTCGCTGCGCCCGGCACCTATGTTCCGGGCATCGACGTGACGCTCTCGGTCGGCAAGATCCGCGGCGTCGAGAGCCATGGCATGATGTGCTCCGAGCGCGAGCTTCAAATCTCCGATGAGCATAACGGCATCATCGATTTGCCCGAGGACGCGCCGGTCGGCACCAGCTTCGCGGCTTACGCGCATCTCGACGATCCGGTCATCGAGATCAATTTGACGCCGAACCGGCCGGACGCGACCAGCGTCTACGGCATCGCGCGCGATCTCGCGGCGAGCGGGCTCGGCCGCCTCACCGGCGGCGCGATCATGCCGCATGCCGGCGAAGGCCTATGCCCGGTCAAGGTCACGATCGAGGCGCCGGAGCTTTGCCCGGGCTTCGCGCTCCGGCTGGTCAAGGGCGTCAAGAACGGCCCGTCGCCGAAATGGCTGCAGCAGCGGCTGATCGCCATCGGGCTTCGCCCGATCAGCGCGCTGGTCGACATCACCAACTACGTCACCTTCGACCGCGGCCGGCCGCTGCATGTGTTCGACGCGAAGAAGGTCGCCGGCAACCTCGTGGTGCGGCGCGCCAGGGACGGCGAAAAGGTGCTGGCGCTTGACGGGCGCGAATACAGGCTGACGCCGGAAATGTGCGTGATCGCCGACGACAATGGTGTCGAATCGATCGCCGGCATCATGGGCGGCGAGCACTCGGGCTGCGACGAGAACACCACCGACGTGCTGATCGAATCGGCGCTCTGGGACCCGATCACCACGGCCCGCACCGGCCGCGCGCTCGGCATCATCACCGATGCGCGCTATCGCTTCGAGCGCGGCGTCGATCCGGAATTCATGGTGCCGGGCGTGGAGCTTGCGACCAAGCTGGTGCTCGATTTCTGCGGCGGCACGCCGAGCGAGATGGAGGTGGCGGGCTATGCCGGCCATAAGGCGAAAGTCGTCACCTTCCCGCTGTCGGAAGTGAAGCGGCTGACCGGCATCGAGGTGCCGAGGGAGGAAGCCCTCGGTATCCTGACCCGCCTCGGCTTCGAGCCGCAGGGCTCGGGCGACGTCGTCAAGGTGAAGGTGCCGTCCTGGCGGCCGGATGTCGACGGCAAGGCCGACCTGGTCGAAGAGGTGATGCGCATCCACGGCGTCGACAACATCGCGCCGCAGCCGCTCACCTCACATGATGCCGTCAACGGCAAGATCCTGACCACGCTGCAGGTGCGCACCCGCGCCGCCAAGCGAGCGCTGGCGGTGCGAGGCATGATGGAGGCCGTGACCTGGTCGTTCATCCCGGCCAAGCACGCCGAGCTGTTCGGCGGCGGCCAGAACGGCCTGAAACTCGCCAACCCGATCGCCGCCGACATGTCCGACATGCGGCCCTCGCTGCTGCCTGGGCTGATTTCCGCCGCGCAGCGCAATGCCGACCGCGGCATCGGCGACGTGGCGCTGTTCGAGGTGTCCGGCACCTATGAGGGTGACACGCCCGAACAGCAGCGGCGCGTAGCGGCCGGCGTGCGTCGCGGCACGGCGAAGCTCGAAGGTTCGGGCCGCAGCTGGGCCGGCAATTCAGGCCCGGTCGGCGTGTTCGACGCCAAGGCGGATGCGATCGCGGCACTGGAAGCCTGTGGCGCGCCGGTCGACCGGCTGCAGATCGAGCCGGGCGGTCCGGCCTGGTATCATCCGGGACGTTCCGGCACGATCAAGCTCGGCCCCAAGACCGTGCTCGGCACTTTCGGCGAATTCCATCCGAAGACGCTGGACGGGCTGGACGCTTCAGGTCCGCTCTGCGGCTTCGAGGTGTTCGTCGACGCCGTGCCGGAGCCGAAGGCCAAGCCGACGCGCACCAAGCCGAAGCTGGAACTCTCGCCCTTCCAGGCGGTGAAGCGCGACTTCGCCTTCGTCGTCGACAAGACGGTCGAGGCCGGCACCCTGGTGCGGGCAGCACTTGCCGCCGACAAGAAGCTGGTCACCGGCGTTTCGGTGTTCGACGTTTTCGAGGGCGCCTCACTTGGCGAAGCCAAGAAGTCGATCGCCATCGAGGTCTCGATCCAGCCGGTCGAAAAAACCCTGACCGACGAGGATTTCGAGGCGCTGGCCAAGCGCATCGTCGAGAACGTCAGCAAGCAGACGGGTGGCGTGCTCAGAGCATAAGGCATTGCCGGCAGGTGGCGAATCGCCCTCCAAAGGGCGATGAGCCATCTCCGCTATTCCGGCCTGCCCTTCGAAGATCAGCGCGCGGCGTTCCTAAGGATCGTCGCGGCTGACCCGCTGTTGGCAGAGACGCTGGCGCGGGTGCGAGAACTTGCCTTGCCGGACTGGCTGGTGGTTTCCGGCGCGCTCTATAACAGCGTCTGGAACCATCTCACCGGCAAGCCACCGGGCTACGGCATCAAGGATGTCGACCTGTTCTATTTCGACGACGCCGACCTTTCCTACGAGGCCGAGGATGCGGTGATCCGCCGGGCAGCAGCGCATTTCGAGGGGCTGCCGTTGCCGGTCGAGGTGCGCAACCAGGCGCGGGTGCATCTGTGGTATCCGCAAAAATTCGGGCAGGAATGCCCGCGATACGCGAGTTCGAGCGAATCGGTGAGCTATTTTGCGTCGAAGACGCATGCGGTTGGGGTGCGGTTCGGTGCTGACGGGGCGTTGGAGTTGGTGGCGCCGTTCGGGCTGGATGACGTCTTTTCGTTTCGCATCACGCCGAACCGGGTGCTGGATAATCAGCGGACGCATGAGGCGAAGGGGAAGCGGGCCAGGGAGTGCTGGCCGGAGATTAGCGTGCTGCCTTGGTAGGGGTGCGTAGATAAGAGTAGATAAGAAACGTCGGCGCGAGGCCCCCCTCTCTGCCCTGCCGGGCATCTCCCCCTCAAGGGGGGAGATTGGCGGCTTCGGCGCCGGCGCGCTGCCTTTGCAACGTTGGCGATCAGCGAAAGCCGGCGCGACATCTGATCTCCCCCCTTGAGGGGGAGATGGCCGGCAGGCCAGAGAGGGGGCCTCGCACCTACCTCTCAACGAAAGGCCAAAGCGCCCTTCGTCCGCTCACCCATTCACCAGCGCCAGCAGTTCCTCCGTATAGCGCTTGCCGACCACCTTGTCGGGCGACAATGCATCGCCGATCGCCGCGACTTCCGCCGCGCTCAGCTCAATCCCCGCAGCCGCCGTGTTCTGCTCCAGGTGGCGGATCTTCCGCGCGCCGGGGATGGGAACAATAAAATCGCCCTGGTGCAGGACCCAGGCGAGCGCCAGCTGCGCCGGGGTCACGCCCTTCTCGGCCGCTGTCTTCTCCAGCATCGCGATGACGGCGTTGTTGGCTTCCATCGCCTCGGCCTGGAAGCGCGGAAGGGTCAGGCGCCAGTCGCCGGCGCCGAGCACGTCGGGCTTGGCAATCGTGCCGGTGAGCAGGCCGCGGCCGAGCGGGCTGTAGGGGACGAAACCGATGCCAAGCTCGCGGCAGACGGCGAAGACCTCGTCCTCCGGATCGCGGCTCCACAGCGAATATTCGCTTTGCACCGCGGCGATCGGGTGCACGGCATGCGCCCGGCGCAACGTCGTGCCGCTCACTTCCGACAGGCCGAGCGCACGCACTTTGCCCTCGCGCACCAGCTCGGCCATGGCGCCGACCGTGTCCTCGATCGGCACGTTCGGGTCGACACGGTGCTGGTAATAGAGGTCGATGACGTCGGTATCGAGCCGCTTCAGCGAAGCTTCCGCCACCGCCTTGACGTGCTCGGGGCGGCTGTCGACGCCTATGATGCGGTCGGTGCCTGAGCCGTTCTCGGAAATCTTGAAGCCGAATTTGGTGGCAATGGTGACCTTGTCGCGCACCGGCTTCAGCGCCTTGCCGAGCAGGATTTCGTTCTCGAACGGACCATAGACTTCGGCGGTGTCGAAGAAGGTCACGCCGATTTCGACGGCGCGGCGCAGCGTGGCGATGGCCTCCGCCTCCGGCTGGCCGCCATAGGCGAAGCTCATGCCCATGCAGCCAAGGCCGACGGGGAAGACTTCGAGTTCAGTTCCGAGTTTGCGGGTTTGCATGGCGCATCTCCTTGTTGCGATGGGCAGGAAATAAGGCCTTGCAGTCCGTTCGATAATCGGCTCTCCTTTGCACGGCTTGTTCTAAAACATAGATCAATGAACCGCGCCAACCTCTCTCAGCTCGCCGTGCTTGCCACGGTCGCCCAATGCGCCAGCTTTCGCGGCGCCGCGCGCGAGCTCGGCATAGCGCCCTCGGCCGTGAGCCACGCGGTGTCGAGCCTGGAAGCGCGGCTCGGCGTGCGGCTTCTGGCGCGCAGCACGCGCAGCGTCGCGCCGACCGAAGAAGGCGCGCGACTGCTTGAGCGGCTGCGCCCGGCGCTGTCCGAGATCGACCTGGCGCTGGAGACGGCGGTCGAGGCGCGCGACCGGCCGGCGGGCAATCTGCGGCTCACCGTGCCACGCACGGCCGCCCACCTGACGCTCACGCCCAGGCTCGGCGCCTTCGCCACAGCCTATCCCGACATCGTGCTGGAGATCGTCATCGAGGATCGCTTCACCGATGTGGTCGAAGGCGGCTTCGACGCCGGCGTGCGGCTCGGCGAAAGCCTGCAGCGCGACATGATCGCGGTACGCATCGGCCCCGATCTTCGCGGCGCGGTGGTCGGCTCGCCATCCTATTTCGCGACGATGCCGAAACCGCGCCATCCGCGCGACCTGGCCGACCACCGCTGCATCCGCTTCCGCTTCTCCAGCGGCATCCTTTACCGCTGGGAATTCGAGAAGGACGGCGAGGAAATAGAGATCGCGGCACAAGGGCCGCTGATCCTGGACGAGGACCATCTGATTGCCCAGGCGGCGGTCGACGGTGCTGGTCTCGCCTTCGTCTTCGAGCCCTATGTCCAAGCGGCGCTTGCCGACGGCCGGTTGATCCGCGTGCTGGAGGACTGGTGCCCGTCCTTCGAAGGTTTCTTCGTCTATTATCCCAGCCGCCGGCAGATGCGGCCGGCGCTGAGGGCGTTCGTGGACTTCTTCAAGGTGGGCGGGTAGGCGATCGTTGGAGGCCCCTACAGCGGGCTATCAATTCAGCGTTGATCGCAAAATCCTGTCAAACGCCGGCGCTGCCCCTCATCTGCCTGCCGGCATCTTCTCCCCGTTGAACGGGAGAAGGGGGCTGTCGCCGGCGGTTTCGCCAATCGCAAACGCTGCGGGAAAGAACGCCAACGCCGCGGCCAGCCACTTTCTCCCCGTTTGCGGGGAGAAATACCCGGCAGGGCAATGAGGGGCGGCGCTGGCGTCTGGAATTGTCTACGAGACACGGCATAGGATACTTTCGGAAGAAAGCTGATCTCGGCGGCGTTCTTCGGCCATGCAGACATCCCTCACCAATACCCCCACCCGCTATGGCTGGGCGATGATCGTCCTGCACTGGCTGATCGGCGTCATCTTCATCGGTCAGTTCGCGCTCGGCTATGTCATGGTGCGCACGACAAGCCAGCGGACGTCCTTCGAGCTGATCCAGCTGCACAAATCCTTCGGCTTCCTGCTGCTCGGCCTGATCATCCTGCGCATCGCCTGGCGGCTCGGCAACCCGGCGCCCGCATTGCCTGCCTCGGTCGGCACGCTGGAGCGCAGGACCGCGCCGCTGGCGCATTTCGCGCTCTATGCCTTCCAGATCGCGCTGCCGCTCTCCGGCTGGGCGCTGGTGTCGGTGTCGACGCTGGAAATCCCGACCATGCCGTTCAACCTGTTCGTGATGCCCAACCTGCCCTTGGCCGAATCCGATGCCGCGGAAAGCTTCTGGTCGGCGGCGCACTGGTATCTCGCCTATGCCGGCATCGCGCTGGTGGTGCTGCACATCGCGGCGGCGCTGCGTCATCATTTCCTGCTGCGCGACAAGGTGCTGGCGCGCATGATCACACCTTCGTCAGGCGGGGAATAGATCGGCGCCATCATTCGTTGGTGGGGCGAGAACGCAGAAAATGCGTATCTGCGGAAGGAAAAACCATGAACGCGCGCATCCTCGGATTGGCGGCTTTTGCCGCTTGCCTCGCCGTGCCCGCCGTTGCCGCGGTCGCGCTCAGCGACGCCGCCGGCAGCTACACGATCAGCCCGTCGGGCTCCTCGATCCGCTTCACCATCGGCAAGGCCGGCGGCGGCGGCTTCGACGGCGCCTTCGGCCGCTTCAAGGGCACGATCCGCATCGACAATAGCGATGTCGGCCATTCCAAGGTCGACCTCACCATCTATCCCGAGAGCGTCGGCACCGGGCAGGGCCGCATCGACGCCTTCCTGCGTTCCGACGCGGTGTTCGATGCCGCCAACAATCCGGAAATCCAGTTCCGCTCGACCAGCGTGACCCGCACCGGCGACACGACGGCGGTCGTTACCGGCCGGCTGACGGCGCGCGGCAAGACGTTCCCGGAGAAGTTCACCGCCGAGCTCGGCGGATTGAAGGGCGGGACCATCAAGTTCCACGTCACCGGCAAGGTGCTCAGGTCGCGCTACGGCATGGATGTCGGCACGCCGCTCTATTCCAATGTCGTCGATTTCGACATGACGCTGACGGGGAGAAGGGGCTGAGCGCTATTTCCTCGCCCCCGCAACGCGGGGGAGAGGTGGCTCGGGCGCAGCCCGAGACGGAGCGGGGGGCGCCCTGCGCGACGGCAGAGCCTTCGCAGAAGTGTGCTGTCGTGAAGCTGCTCCACTCTTTGGTTAGTACTCTACGAAGGCCCCTCTCCGTCCCGGCTTCGCCGGGTCACCTCTCCCCACTGCGTGGGGCGAGGAAGGTGCGCTGCCTCCCGATTGGCTTTTCCGTCGATTTCGGGCAAACCTCGTCGCCTGTAAACCGACATGGAGAAGCGTGATGTTCCGATGGGGTGTTCTGTCGACGGCGAAGATCGGCCGCGAGCAGCTTTTGCCGGCAATCGTGGATTCGGAGAACGGCGTCCTGTCGGCGATCGCCAGCCGCGACCTGTCGAAGGCCAAGGCACTGGGCGAGCGTTTCGGCGCCCGTCATGCTTTCGGCTCCTATGAGGAGCTGCTTGCCTCCAAGGAGGTCGACGGCGTCTACATTCCGCTGCCGACCTCGCAGCATGTCGAATGGACGGCCAAAGCCATCGAAGCGGGAAAACATGTGCTGGTGGAAAAACCGCTGGCGCTCGACGCCAAGGACATCCCTCCGCTGATCAAGCTGCGCGACGAGAAGAAGGTGCTGGTCTGCGAGGCCTTCATGGTCGTCTACCACCCGCAATGGATCAAGGTGCGCGATCTCATCGCCGGCGGCGCCATCGGCCGGCTGCGGCACGTGCAAGGCGCGTTCTCCTACTACAATGTCGATCCCAACAACATGCGCAACCAGCTCGATCTCGGCGGCGGCGCGCTGCCCGATATCGGCGTCTATCCGACCGTGTCGACGCGGTTCTCGACCGGCAAGGAGCCGATCCGCGTGCAGGCGACGATCGAGCGCGACAAGACCTTCGGCACCGACATCTATTCCTCGATCCGTGCCGATTTCGGCGACTTCGAATTGTCCTTCTATCTGTCGACGCAGATGGCGGCGCGCCAGGTGATGGTGTTCCACGGCGAGAAAGGCTTCATCGAGGTCTTCGGCCCGTTCAACGCCGGGCTCTACGAGCACCACCGCATCGAGCTGCACAACCAGAACCACACCGAGGCGCAGGTGTTCCGCTTCCCCGGCACGCAGCAGTACCGGCTGGAATGCGAAGCCTTCGTGCGCGCCGCCCAGGGCGGCAAGGACCGCGTCTTCACGCTGGAGGAATCGGTACTGAACCAGAAGGTCATCGACGCCATCTTCCGCGCCGGCGACAAGGACGGCTGGGAAACCGTCTGAACGCGATAAATTCGCCGGCTCATTCTGGGAGGGACAATGGCTGACGCGGACGTGATCATTGTCGGCGCGGGGCTGGCGGGCCTCGTTGCCGCGGCTGAACTGGCGGAGGCCGGCAAGAAAATCATCATCGTCGACCAGGAGCCGGAGCAGTCGCTGGGCGGGCAGGCCTTCTGGTCCTTCGGCGGGCTGTTCCTGGTCGATTCGCCGGAGCAGTGGCGCATGCGCATCCGCGACTCGCACGACCTCGCGCTCGAGGACTGGATGGGCACGGCCGCTTTCGACCGGCCGGAGGATTTCTGGCCGCGCAAATGGGCCGAGGCCTATGTCGGCTTCGCCGCCGGCGAGAAGCGTTCCTGGCTGATCGAGAGGGGCCTGAAATTCTTCCCCGTCGTTGGCTGGGCCGAGCGCGGTGGCGGCAACGCGACCGGCCACGGCAACTCGGTGCCGCGCTTCCACATCACCTGGGGCACCGGCCCCGGCGTGATCGAACCATTCGTGCTGCGCGTGCGCGAGGCGCAGAAGCGCGGGCTCGTCCAGTTCCGGTTCCGCCACCGGGTCAACGAGATCATCCGCGCCGGCAACACCGTCACCGGCGTGCGCGGCGACGTGCTGGAACCGAGCAGTGTCGAGCGCGGACACAAGAGCTCGCGTACCGTGGCCGGAGAATTCGAACTCGGCGCGCAGGCGGTGATCGTCGCTTCCGGCGGCATCGGCGGCGATCACGAGTTGGTGCGCAAGAATTGGCCTGAGCGCCTGGGCGCGCCGCCGAAGCGGATGATCACCGGCGTGCCCGATCATGTCGACGGGCGCATGCTGGCGATCACCGAGGCTGCGGGCGGAAGGATCATCAACCGCGACCGCATGTGGCACTATGTCGAGGGCATCAAGAACTGGGCGCCGATCTGGACCGATCATGCGATCCGCATCCTGCCCGGCCCATCCTCGCTCTGGCTCGACGCGCGCGGCAAGCGGCTGCCGGTGCCGCTCTATCCGGGCTTCGACACTTTAGGCACGCTCAGCCATATCATGGGCACCGGCTTCGACTATTCCTGGTTCATCCTGACCAAGAAGATCATCCAGAAGGAGTTCGCGCTGTCGGGTTCCGAACAGAACCCCGACCTCACGGGAAAAAGCTGGCGGCAGGTGCTGGGCCGCGCCACGTCGGGCATTCCCGGTCCGGTGAAAGCCTTCATGGAAAAGGGCGAGGATTTCATTGTCGAGGCGGACCTTGCCCGGCTGGTCAAGCGCATGAATGCGCTGGCCGGCGGCGAGCCGCTGCTGGACGTCGCCCAGGTCGAGCGCGAGATCCGCGCCCGCGACATGCAGCTCGACAACCCGTTCTCCAAGGACGCGCAGATCACCGCGCTGCGCGGCGCGCGCGCCTATCTCGGCGACAAGCTGATCCGCACGGCCCGGCCGCACAAGATGCTCGATCCGGCGAACGGGCCGCTGATCGCGGTGCGCCTCAATATCCTCACCCGCAAGACGCTGGGAGGGCTTGAGACCGATCTCGACAGCCGGGTGCTCGATGCCACTGGGCAGCCGGTGCCGGGTCTCTATGCGGTCGGCGAGGTGGCCGGCTTCGGCGGCGGCGGCGTGCATGGCTATGCGGCGCTGGAAGGCACCTTCCTTGGCGGCTGCATCTTTTCAGGCCGCAGCGCGGGACGAGCGGCGGCGGCCACGATTGCGTGAACGATAGGCGTGAGCGCGCTTCACCGTTTCACGGAAACGGTGAAGCGCCCTATGTCTTTGTTTGACGCAATTCCACACGGAAAACTGCTCCCACTTTTCCCTGAACGAACTCCAACCGCAATGAGAACGAGATGCGCATTATCGTCTATGGCATCGGCGCGATCGGCGGCGCCATCGCGGCCCAGCTAAGTTTTTCCGGCCACACGGTCATCGGCATCGCCCGCGGCAGGCAGCTCGACGCCATCCGCGCCTCGGGACTGTCGCTGTCTACCCCGCAAGGCACCAGGACCGCGCGCTTTCCTGTCCACGCCGACCCGTCGGAGATCTCCTTCGAACCGGACGATGTCGTGCTGCTGACCATGAAGACGCCAGATACGCTCGGCGCGCTGCAACGGCTCAACGCCGCAGGCTTGGCCGCGCAGCCGGTGTTCTGCTTCCAGAACGGCGTCGCCAACGAGGCGCTGGCCCTGCGCTTCTTCGCCAATGTCTATGGCGCAACGGTGATGCTGCCAGCCGATTACGACACGCCCGGCGAGGTCGCGGCCTATTTCGCGCCCAAGATCGGCGCCTTCGATATCGGCCGCTATCCGTCCGGTACCGACGGCAGCGTCGAGAAACTGTGCGGAATCCTCAGCGCGTCCGGCTTTATCGTCGACCCAAGGGACAATGTGATGAGCAGCAAATACCGCAAGCTGCTCGCCAATCTTCGCAACATCATCGACGCGGCTCTTGCTGACACCGAGCTTCAGCGGAAATGGCATGCCAAGGCACGCGCCGAGGCGGAAGCGGTGCTGAGCGCCGCCGGTATTGCGTGGGACAAGACCGATGCCATGGCCCGCGAGGAACTGACCATTACCGCCATTCCCGGCCGAACGCGCGTCGGGTCGTCGACGCTGCAGAGCATCGTGCGCCGGACCGGCTCCCTCGAAACCGACTTCCTCAATGGCGAGATCGTGCTGCTCGGACGGCTGCACGGCATAGCGACGCCGGTCAACGCAGCCCTATGCAAACTGTCGATCGAGCTGGCCAGCGGCCGGATGCAGCCGCAATCGGCCAGCGACGCCACGATCGCCGCCGTGATCGACGCGCCCGGCGGAACCGGCTGATCGCCGGAGGCGATCAAAAAATAGAGCTCGGCCTGAGAATCCTTTCGAGCCCATGGAACGTCTTCCTCATGCAGACCCGCAAACAGGAGACGACCATGACCTTCAATCTGATCCGCTACGGCGTGAACGACGCCAGCATCGCCGAGAACCGGGCGCTGGTGGAAAAAGTGTTCGAGGCGCTGGACGAGGCGCAGCCTCAATCGGTGCGCTATCTGGTGCTCGAACTCGATAACGGCGAATTCGTCCACCTCGTCGGCTATGACAAGGACAGCTCGACACTGACCGAGCTCGACGCGTTCAAGGTGTTTGGTGCCGATCACGCCGGGCGGCGTTCAACGCCGCTGGTGAGGTCGCCGGCGAAGATCGTCGGCAATTATCGTATGCTGGCCAAGGCCTATGAAGCCGTGCCCGCCTGATCTAAAGCGCGTCGCGATCCTTCGGATTCGCTCCATGCGCTTTAGGTCTTTGGTTTTGCGCATGTCTTTATCCCGAAACCGGTTCCCACTTTCGGGAGACATGCTTTAGTCATCGGCGAGGCGAGAAAGAGGACGATGAGCTTGGCAGGGTTCGGCCGCGCGGAACTTGCAGCCATGCTCGTCGGCCTGCGCCCGAAACTGCACCGCTATGTTGCGCGTATGGCCGGCTCGGTGATCGAGGGCGAGGACATCGTGCAGGAGGCGGTGGTGAAGGCGCTCGCCGCCCATGACGGCGGCGCCCTGGTCGAACGCCCCGAGCAGTGGCTGTTCCGCATCGCCCACAACGCGGCGCAGGATCATCTGCGCCGCCGCCAGCGGGAGCGCTCGCGCATGACCGAAGCCGACATGACCGGAATTGAAGATATCTCCGCCAACGCGGAGGTTCGGCTCGCTGCGGCGGCAAGCCTGCGCAGCTTCATGCAGCTTAGGCCGGCGCAGCGCAGTGCCGTGATCCTCGTCGACGTGCTTGGCCTCACCTTGCACGAGACCTGTGAGGTGACGGGCTCGACACTTGCCGCCACCAAGGCGGCACTGCATCGCGGCCGGACTGAGTTGAAGGCGCTGGCTTCGGCGCCGACCGACGTCGCGGTGCCCAAACTCGAACCGGAAGAGGAGCGCCGGCTGCGCCGCTATATCGACCTGTTCAACGCGCGCGATTTCGACGGGGTCAGGGCGCTGATCGCCGAGGACGTCCAGGTCGACGTCGTCAACCGCACCCGCCTCAAAGGCAAGAAGGAAGCCTCGACCTATTTCGGCAATTACGAGCGCCTCGGCGACTGGGCGCTGTCGCTCGGCTTCGTCGAGGCCCGGCCGGCAATCCTCATTCGCAACCTGCAGGCGGACGATGCGGTGCGCGGCTTCATGCTGGTCCATTGGCGCGGCGAAGAGGTCGTGCGCATCCGCGATTTCCGCCATGCACCCTACTGCCTCGAGAATGCCCACATCCGTCCCGTCGCCGTTTGACCGTCGCGTGAGGCACTCCTCCATCAAATAATCGTGAAGTCGCGCGATCGTCACGGATCGGCCATCAGCGCGGCAGCATAGGCCTGCTCGAAGTCGGCCAGTTCCCGGTCCCCTAAGCGCCACGGCACGATCATTTTCACCGTCCGCAAAGAGGGCGCCTGGCCGGCCGTCGTTAGTTTTTGTCTTTTCACCAATCACGTAATGCGGGCGGATAGGAGCCCGCGAGGTTCTCCGATGTCTTTCACCGAAGCCACCAAGCCCGCCAAGCAGAATTCCCGCAAGGCCAAAGCAGCGACCGCGGCGCCGGCGCGCGAGCAGATCCTGATCGGCCCTGATTTCATCCAGAAAGGCGAGCCGCAAGAGCGGCTCGACCGGTTCTTCGCCGATCTGGCGAGCCGCTTCGACGCAGCACCAGCGGTCATCTCCGGCGGTCGAGCCTGGTCGTATCGCGAGCTTAACAGCCGCGCCAACCAGTTCGCCCATCTGTTGATCGAGCGCGGTGTCAAGCCAGGCGACAGGATCGGCCTTTTGCTCGACCGCTCCGCAGAGACGTACATCGCGGTGCTTGCCGTGATGAAGGCCGGGGCGGCATTCGTGCCCTTGGCCACCGCTTTTCCCGAAGACCGCATGGTGATGATCATCGAGGACGCCAACGTCACGATGGTGATCAGCGTCTCCGGTTATGCTGCGCGCGTGTCACGCCTGCCCGTTCCGCATATCTCGATCGATTCGGCGGAGTCTGAAATTGCGCTCCAGCCGGAAACGGCGCCCTTGCCGGACGGCGCCCAGGATCAGACCTGCTATATCCTTTACACGTCGGGCACCACGGGCAAGCCCAAGGGCGTGGTCATCACCCATCAGAGCTTCTGCAACTTCATCCGCGTCGCCGCCGCGTCCTACGGCTACCAGCCCGGCGACCGCGTGTACCAGGGCATGACCATCGCCTTCGACTTCTCTTCGGAGGAGATCTGGGTGCCGTTTGCCGCAGGCGCAACCGTCGTGCCGGCGCCCGGCCAGCAGCCGTTGGTGGGCGAGGAACTGGCCAGTTTCCTACGCGAGCACAACATCACCTGTATGGCCTGCAGCCCGACGCTGCTGTCGTCGATCGAGAGCGACGCGCCAAGCCTGCGCGCGATCCTTGTCGGCGGCGAGGCCTGCTCTCACAAGCTCGTGGTGCGTTGGGCAAAGCCCGGCCGTCAGATCCTGAACACCTATGGCCCGACGGAGGCGACCGTCACCGCCACCATGGCCTTGCTGACGCCGGACGAACCGGTGACGATCGGCAGGCCGTTGCCGACCTATTCGATAGCCATCCTCGACCCGAAAAAGCCACAGGTGCTGAGCGGCGACGAGTTGGGCGAAATCTGCATCGGCGGCATGGGCGTGGCGGTCGGCTATCTCAACCGGCCGGAACTGAACGATGAGAAATTCATCCATGATTTCATCGGCCTGCCGAACAACCCAAGCGGCCGCATCTATCGGACGGGAGACCTTGGCCGGATCAACGACAAGGGCGAGATCGAATATCACGGACGCATCGACACGCAGGTGAAAATCCGCGGCTACCGCATCGAGCTGGGCGAGATCGAGGCAGTGCTGCTGGATCAGCCGGGCATCGCGCAGGCGGCGGTCACGACCTGGGAGATCGAACCCGAGCGTACCGAGCTGGTCGGCTATTACGCCCCCAAAAGCGGCGGCGACGGAGTGGACCGCACCGTGCTGGTGCAGGAGCTGAAGCGACGGCTGCCCGACTACATGGTTCCAGCCTATCTCGAGCAGTTGCCCACGATCCCGATGACCGTTTCCAACAAGGTCGACCTAAGGAAGTTGCCAAAGCCGACGAGCGCGCGTGTCGCCGCCGGCCATGCGATGATCGACCCGCGCAACGAGGATGAGAAGTTCCTCGTGGAGACGCTGGCGGACGTGCTGAAATTCGAGGACATCTCCATCGAAGACCACTTCTTCGACGACCTCGGCGCGAACTCGCTGTTGATGGCGCGGTTCTGCGCGCGCATCCGCTCGCGCAAGGCCTGGTCGACGACTTCGATGCGCGACATCTACCTGCATCCAACGGTAGCGAAGCTTGCCGAGCATCTGCGGGAACCCCAGATGGCCGCGGTTGCCGCGCGCGAGCCCATGCTGACGCACAGGGCCTCCAATCTTGCCATCTGGGCAACGGGATTCGGCCAGCTGCTGTTCTACGCGGTCTACAGCTATGTGGCGTTGTGGGCGATCAATGACGGCCTCGATTGGGTCTATGACGCCCTGGACGACCCGGCGTCTCTCTATCTGCGTTGCGTTGTTCTATCCGCCAGCGTGTTCTTTGGATTGAGCGGCTTCGCCGTCGTCGCCAAATGGCTGCTGGTCGGCCGCTGGAAGGCCGAAACCTTTCCGATCTGGGGTTGGCGTTACTATCGATTCTGGATCGTCAAGACTCTGGTTCGCAGCGCGCCGGTCGTGCTGTTCCGCGGCAGCCCGCTCTATAGCCTCTATCTGCGCCTGCTCGGCGCGCGGCTCGGCAGTCGCACCGTCGTGGAGTGCCGGGCCGTTCCGGTCTGCACCGACCTGATCGCCATCGGCGACAACTCGATCCTGCGCAAGGACTCGACGATCCTCGGGTTCCGCGCGCAGGCGGGCTATATTCATACCGGACCGGTCAATATCGGCAACAACGCCTTTGTCGGCGTCGGATCGACGCTCGACATCGACACGCGCATGGGCGACGGCGCCCAGCTCGGTCACGCTTCGTCGCTGCATCGCGGACAGACCATTCCGGCCGGAGAGCACTGGCACGGCTCGCCTGCGATCCCGACCAAGGCGGATTACTGCAACGTGCCCAACGTCCCGTTGTCGCGGGTGCGCCGCGTCGTCTACGAGGCGATCCAGCTCTTCATCCTTTTTGCCATCGTCACACCGTTCCCGCTTCTGTTCCACAGCTACTGGGAAAATGTCGGCGACGACTATGATGAGACCATCGGCGTCGTGGCGATCGGCACCACGGTCACGGTGGCTGGCTTCATCATCGGCGGGGTACTGCTGGCAGCCATCGTGCCGCGGCTGTTCAACCTCGTGCTGAAGCCCGGCCGGAACTACTCGCTCTACGGCTTCCACTACTGGCTGCAAACGATGCTGGAGCTGGTCAGCAATGTGCGGCTGCTGAACGTGCTGTTCGGCGACAGTTCCGCCGTCGTCTACTATCTGCGCGCCATCGGCTGGAAGCTGAACAAGGTGGATCAGACCGGGTCGAATTTCGGCACCAACCAGCGGCATGAAAACCCGCAGCTCAGCGAGATCGGCTCGCACACAATGGTGTCGGACGGTCTGTTCATGGTCAACATGCAGAAGTCGGCCAATTCCTTCCGGCTCGAGCACACACGGGTCGGCGAACGCAACTTCTTCGGCAACAACATTATCTATTCACCGGATTCCCGCGTCGGCGACAATTGCCTGCTCGGGACCAAGGTTCACGTGCCGGTGGACGGCCCCAT
Organism: Mesorhizobium atlanticum; assembly: GCF_003289965.1. GTDB lineage: Bacteria > Pseudomonadota > Alphaproteobacteria > Rhizobiales > Rhizobiaceae > Mesorhizobium > Mesorhizobium atlanticum. The sequence goes on along the minus strand of NZ_QMBQ01000005.1, from coordinate 544,901 downwards.
GCGCGAGAATGTCGGGCTCCTGGGCTCGCCACCCTTCGAAATTCCGCGCATGGTCAATCGCGACAAGGAGCTTCTCGGACTGATCTCAGACAAGGAGCGCAGTCGCCGCCTGCCGCTGAAGAACCTGCACAATCTCGTCACCGCGCTGATGTTCGTGGCCGCGCAGTGGCTGATCCTGTTCCTGACGCTCGCCATCTGGGACCGCGCGCTCAACTACTATAGCGAATGGGGGCAGACGGCACTTTTCGTGGCGGTGATGCTGACCACGGCGATTGGCATCCCGTTCTATATCTTCCTCGAGCGAGCCAGCCTCGGCTTCCGTCGCCTGAAGCCCAGGATGGCGACGATCTACGACCCGGTCTTCTGGCGGCACGAACGTCACTGGAAGCTGTCCGACTCGCCGATCATGGGCCTGTTCACCGGCACCCCGTTCCGGCCGCTGATCCTGCGCATGCTGGGCGTGAAGGTGGGGCTGCGCCTCTATGACGGCGGCTGCATCATCACCGAGCGGTCGCTGTTGGAGATCGGCGACGACGTGACGCTCAACGAAGGTTGCGTGATCCAGCCGCACTCGCTGGAGGAAGGCGCATTCAAGTCCGACTACATCCGCATCGGCAACGGCTGCACGCTGGCGCCGTCCTCCTTCGTTCATTACGCGGTGGTGATGGGCGAGGGATCGGTGGCCGACGTCGACTGCTTCGTGATGAAGGGCGAGGTGCTGGAGCCGAACACGGTCTGGCGCGGCAACCCGGCGAAGCTCTATGGCGTGGTGACGCCGATCGACGCCCGCGCGATGGAAGTCGGGCACGCCCCGTGACGCGCAACGCCGGCATCGGCGATCAGCCGGTTGTGCTGGAACCCGTCGGCAAGGGCAACCGGGCGGCGATACTGGCGCTCGAACTGTTGCCGCGGCAGCAGGGTTTCGTCGCCTCCAACGCCGAATCGCTGGCGGAGGCCAAGCAGGATGACGAGGCGATCGCCCGGGCGGTCATCGCCGACGGGCGCGTCGTCGGATTCCTGATGTACAGCGCGCCCGAGGACGATGACGAAGCGATCATCTATCGCTTCATGATCGACCGTCGCGAGCAAGGCAAAGGCCTTGGCCGCGCCGCTGTCGCCAAGGCGCTGGAAGAGATTGCGAAGCTCGGCCACATCCGCCGCGTTTCAATCTGCTATGAACCGGAGAACGAGGCGGCGCGCCGGCTCTACGCCGGTTTCGGCTTCGTCGAGCAAGGACTGGACGAAGACGACGAGATGATCGCCGCGCTCGAACTGGACGGATAGAGCGTTGAACACCCGGCCGCAAGGCACGTCAGCAAGCATCCAACGCGTCGAGCAGGCATTGGCCGGACTCGCACCGCTCGGCCTCATCGTCGGCTGCCGTCACATCCAGGCCGGCGACGAGCAATATTTGCTGCCGGAGGAAAACGCCTCTATGGCGACGCGCGAGCCCGGCGCGCGCGCCGCCACGGGAGCAGGCCGCCACATCGCGCACGAATTGCTGCGGCGCCTTGGATGCATGAACCCCGCGATATTGCGCGGCCGATTCGGAAACCCGATCTGGCCGGCCGGCATTGTCGGCTCGATCGCGCACGACGATACGATGGCCGTGGCAGTCGCCGCGAGATCCGGCGAGCTGCGAAGCGTCGGCGTCGACATCGAGCCTGCCTTACCGTTGCCCGACGACCTCAGGGCCGTGGTTGCCGCACCGGAGGATCGCCTGGGCGATCTCGATCCGAATCTGGGCGGCCGCATCCTGTTCGCGGTCAAGGAGGCGGCCTACAAGGCATCGTTCCCGCTCGACGGTCGCGTGCTGGGTTTCGAGGACATCGCCGTCGATTTCGAAAAGGGTGAAGCAGTCACTTCGCCGGGCCGGCGTCTGGCCGTCTGTTTTGCCACCTCCCCATGCATCCTGGCGCTGACCTACACGGCGTCGGAGCGCTGAGAAGCCCTTCCAGCATCGCGGCACTCAAACACCAGCTGGATAGGCCCGCCTATCGTGCCTCAACATAGATGTTTGAAACATCAATCCTTGACGTTAGAACATTTTAATGTAGGGTACAGCACCGACACCTCATATCTCAGAACTGAACGAGAGAGTCGTCGGTGATAACCGCACCGCAATTGCGCGCCGCAAGATCGCTGCTCGGCATCGATCAGCGCCGGCTTGCCGAATTGTCCGGCCTGTCGGTGCCGACGATCCAGCGCATGGAAGCCAGCGGCTCGATCATCCGGGGCAATGTCGATTCGCTGATGAAGCTGATCGCGGCGCTCGAGATCTCCGGCATCGAGTTGATCGGAGAAGGCGCGGCCAGCCAGGGCGGCGGGCGCGGCGTGCGGCTGAAGGCCGGCTTCGATCCCGCCAAGGCGTCCGGGACCGTTGGCGACGACGCCGAGCCGGGCGGGAGCATGCCGTGAATTCGACCGTCGCCCTTCTGTTGTGCGGTCCTGCCGCGCTTCTGGCAACAGCCGTAATGGCCGCGGGCGCCAGCCGGCTCGCCGCCGCGACTCGACTGGTCTATGGCGCGACGCTTGCCATTTCAGCCGTGCTGCTCGCGACTGCCGCCAGCCATCTCGCCGGCAACCCCGGCGAGGCCTCCGCCACCTTGCCGCTCGGCCTGCCCTGGACCGGCGCCCGGTTCCGGCTCGACGGCCTGTCGGCATTCTTTCTCGTCGTCGTCAACCTGGGCGGCACGATCACCAGCCTCTACGGTCTCGGCTACGGCCGGCATGAATCCCAGCCGCATCGGGTTCTGCCGTTCTATCCGGCCTTCCTCGCCGGCATGAACCTCGTGGTGCTGGCCAACGACGCCTTCAGCTTCCTGTTGTCCTGGGAATTCATGTCGCTCGCCTCCTGGGCGCTGGTCATGGCGCATCACCGCGACGAGGCCAACCGGCGGGCCGGCTACATCTACCTGGTGATGGCAAGCTTCGGCACGATGGCGCTGCTGCTTGCCTTCGGCCTGCTGGCCGGGCCGGCGGGAACCTATGCGTTCGACGCGATGCGGACGGCGCATCCCGATCGGTTCGCCGCCGGCGCGGTGCTGGTTCTCATGCTGCTCGGCGCCGGCTCCAAGGCCGGCCTCGTGCCGCTGCATGCCTGGCTGCCGCTTGCCCATCCGGCGGCACCCAGCCACGTCTCGGCGCTGATGAGCGGCATCATGACGAAGGTCGCCATCTATGGCTTCATCCGCGTGGTGTTCGACCTGCTTGGCGAGCCGGCATGGTGGTTGGGCGTGGCGGTGCTTCTCATCGGCGGCGTGACGGCGGTGCTCGGCATCCTGCACGCGCTGATGGAAAAGGACCTCAAACGGCTGCTTGCCTATTCGACCATCGAGAATATCGGCGTCATCTTCGCCAGCCTCGGCCTTGCGCTGGCCTTCAAGGCGAACGGCATGCCGTCGGCGGCCGCGCTTGCCTTCACCGCGGCGCTGTTCCACGTGCTGAACCATTCCTTCTTCAAGAGCCTGCTGTTCTTCGGCGCCGGCGCCGTGCTCTCGGCAACCGGCGAACGCGACATGGAAAAGCTCGGCGGCCTCATCCATCGCCTGCCGGTGACCAGCTTCGTCTTCCTGATCGGCTGCGTCTCGATCTCGGCGCTGCCGCCCTTCAACGGCTTTGCCTCCGAATGGCTGGTCTTCCAGGCCATATTGCGCAGCCCCGAGCTGCCGCAATGGGGGCTGAAAGTCATCGTGCCCGCGGTCGGCGGCATGCTGGCGCTGTCGGCCGCGCTTGCCGCGGCATGCTTCGTCAAGGCATTCGGCATCACCTTCCTTGGCCGGGCGCGGTCGGCGGCGGTGGAGCGCGCGCACGAAGTCGATCGCTGGTCGCTGGCGGCGATGGTCGTGCTTGCCGCCTTCTGCCTGCTCGCCGGCATCCTGCCAGGCTTGGTTATCGATAGCCTGTCGACGGTGACGCTTCCGCTCGTCGGCGAGCGCATGCCCGTCCAGATGGCGCAGCCCTGGCTGTCGATCGTTCCGATCGCCGAAAGCCGCAGCTCCTATAACGGCCTGCTGGTGTTCGCCTTCATCACCATCTCGGCGTCGCTCGCGGCCTTCTTCATTCACCGCTTCGCCTCGCATGCGCTGCGCCGGGGCATTGCATGGGGGTGCGGCTTCCCGGACGCGGTGCCGGCCGCGCAATACACGGCCGTCAGCTTCGCGCAGCCCATCCGCCGCGTCTTCGGCGGCTTCGCGTTCCGCTCGCGCGAGACGGTGGACATGCCGGCTCCAGGCGCCCTCGAGCCGGCGCGACTCAAGGTGGAGATGCACGATGTGGCCTGGGAGATCTTCTACCAGCCGATCACCGGCGCGATCGATTTCGCCACCGAGCGGCTGAACCACCTGCAGTTCCTGACCATCCGCCGCTATCTGACGCTGGTCTTCCTCTACCTCGTCATCCTGCTTCTGGTGCTCGCGCTATGGCCATGATCTCCCAGCTGGCCGTGCAGGGCGCGCAAATGCTTTCGGTGCTTTTGCTGGCGCCGCTTCTGATCGGCTTCGTGCGCAAGGTGAAGGCGAGGCTGGTCAGGCGGCAGGGGCCTTCGCTGATCCAGCCCTACCGCGATCTCGTCAGGCTGATGCGCAAGGAGGTCGTGCTGGCGGACAATGCGTCCTGGCTGTTCCGCGTGACGCCCTACCTCATCTTCGCCGCGACGTGGGTTGCGGCCGCGCTTGTCCCGACATTCGCCACCGGCCTCGAATTCAGCTGGACCGCCGACCTCATCGTCATTGTGGCGCTGCTCGGCAGCGCGCGCTTCTTCCAGGCGCTGGCCGGGATGGATGTTGGCACCAGCTTCGGCGGCCTCGGCGCCAGCCGCGAGGTGATGATCGCGTCGCTGGCCGAACCGGCGATGCTGCTCATCGTGTTCAGCCTGGCGTTGCTGGCCGGCGCCACGCAGCTCTCGACGGTCGCCGCCTTCATGGGCTCGCCAGAAGTCGGATTGCGGGTGTCGCTCGGCATGTCGCTGATCGCCCTGGTTATGGTGGCGATCGCCGAGAATGCGCGCATACCGGTCGACAATCCGGCCACGCATCTGGAGCTCACCATGGTGCATGAGGCGATGATCCTGGAATATTCCGGCCGCCATCTGGCGATGATCGAGCTCGCCACCTTCCTCAAGCTGCTTCTCTACATGTCGCTGATCGCCTGCGTCTTCCTGCCCTGGGGGCTGGACGGCGCAAGCGCAGGGCCGAAGGCACTGGCCATCGGCGCCGCCGCCTATCTCTGCAAGCTCGCCGTGCTCGCCATCCTGCTTGCCGTGTTCGAGACGGCGGTCGCCAAGATGCGTGTCTTCCGGGTGCCGGACTTCCTGGGCGCGGCGCTGATGCTGGCGCTGCTCGGCACGCTTTTGCTGTTCGTCTCGCGGAGCCTGTGATGAACGGTCTCACCTTCGACATCGCCCATCTGCTCGCCGGCAGTCTGGTGCTGATCTCCTTCATGATGCTCTACCAGGACCGCCTGTTCGCGCTGATCAACGTCTTTGCGCTGCATGCGGTCGTGCTTGCGCTTTCGGTGGCCTGGCAGGCTTACATCCAGGACGCGCATCATCTCTACATCACCGCGGCAATCGCGCTGGTCTTCAAGGCGATCGTCATTCCCGTCGGGCTGCATCGCATCATCCAGCGGCTCGGCATCCACCGCGACATCGAGACCGCGGTCGGCATCGGCCCGACCATGCTTGCCGGGATCGGACTGGTGACGCTCTCCATGGTGCTCATGCTTCGGGTGACGCCCGAGGCCGACCCGCTCGCCCGCGAGGACCTCGCCTTCGCGCTGTCGATCATCCTGCTGGGCCTGCTGGTGATGGTCACCAGGCGCAACGCCGTCAGCCAGGTCGTCGGCTTCATGTCGCTGGAGAACGGCCTTGTGCTTGCCGCCACCGGCGCCAAGGGCATGCCGCTGGTCGTCGAGATCAGCGTCGCCTTCTCGATCCTGATCGCCTTCATCGTCATTGGCGTCTTCCTATTCCGCATCCGCGAACGGTTCGATTCGGTCGATATCGGCGCTCTGGACGACTACCGGGGAGAACGCCGGTGACCGGGTTTTCCTTCGACGCCGTGGCAGCGATCCTTTTCATCCCGGCGGGCGCCGCGGCCATCCTGGCGGCAATGCCGAACTACAAGATGACGGCCCTCGTGAACGTCATCGCCAGCCTGCTCACCTTGCTCGCGGCGCTGTCGCTGTTCGTCACCGACCGTCCGGCGCCGGGACAATATCTCCTGGTCGACGACCTCAACATCGTCTTCATCGTGCTCAACACATTCGTCGGCTTCACCACCAGCGTGTTCAGCGCGTCCTACATCGCGCATGAGCTGGAAACCGGCCGGCTGACCGCGCCGAACCTGCGCTTCTACCACGCCATGTACCAGATCATGATGTTCGGCATGAACCTGGCCTTCGTGTCGAACAATATCGGCCTGATGTGGGTCGCGGTGGAGCTTGCCACGCTGACCACCGTGCTGATGGTCGGCATCTACCGCACGCATGAGGCGCTGGAAGCGGCGTGGAAATATTTCATCCTCGGCAGCGTCGGCATCGCGCTCGCTCTCTTCGGCACCATCCTCGTCTACATGGCCGCGCAGCCGGTCGTCGGCGAGGGCACCAACGCCATGGTCTGGTCGGTGCTGATCGAAAAGGCGGCGCATTTCGATCCCGCGCTGCTCAGCGTCGCCTTCATCTTCCTGCTGCTCGGCTACGGCACCAAGGTCGGCCTTGCCCCCTTGCATGCCTGGCTGCCCGACGCGCATGCCGAGGGCCCGACGCCGATCTCGGCGGTGCTGTCGGGCCTGCTGCTCAACGTCGCGCTCTACGCCGTGCTGCGCTTCAAGCTGCTGCTCGCGGCGAGCCCGCAGGCGATCGGGCCCGGGCCGCTGATGGTCACGATGGGTCTGACCTCGCTGATCTTCGCGGCCTTCATGCTCTACCGCCGCCGCGACATCAAACGCCTGTTCGCCTATTCCTCGATCGAGCATATGGGCATCATCGTGTTCGCCTTCGGCATGGGTGGCCCGCTCGCCAACTTCGCCGGCCTGCTGCACATGGTCATGCACAGCCTGACCAAATCGGCGATCTTCTTCGCCGTCGGCCATATCGCGCAGGTCAAGGGCACGCAGAAGATCTCCGAGATCAGGGGCCTGACCGAAAGCCATCCCGGGCTTGGCTGGGCGCTGGTGATCGGCGTCGTGGCCATCGCCGGCCTGCCGCCGCTCGGCATCTTCATGAGCGAATTCCTGGTCGTCAGCTCGACCTTCGCCCGACATCCGTGGCTGGCGATCCCGCTGGTGTTCGGGCTGCTCATCGCCTTCGGCGCGCTGCTGTTGCGGCTGACCGGTCTCGCCTTCGGCGAGCCGCGCGGCGGCATGGCGCCGGTCGAGGCGTCCTACGTGCCGATGTACTCGCACCTCGCTCTGGTGTTTGCCGCCGGCATCTATCTGCCGGCGCCGCTGGTGGCTTGGTTCCAGCATGTCGCCGGTATCCTGGGGTAGGCGCATGAACAGGAAAAACTTGCCCGCGCTCGCTGATCTCATCGAGGCCGACCGCCAGGTCGAGCATCACGCGCCCTGGCGGCGCGCCGTGGTCGCCCCGAAGGCCTGGAACCTCGCCGTCGAGCAGCTCGCCGCCGGACGCTGGAGCCTGCTCGGCCTGTGGGGGGAGCCGGACAAAGTGCACATGGCAATTCTCGACGAGGCGCAGACCATCGGCGTGATCAGCATGGATTGCCGTGGCGGCCGCTACCCTTCGGTCGGCCAGCACCATTCGCCGGCGCTCCGGCTGGAACGCGCCGCGGCGGACCTGTTCGCGCTGGCGCCGCAAGGCCTGCCAGACAGCCGGCGCTGGCTCGACCATGGCCAATGGGGCGTCTCACATCCGCTGGCGGCGCGGCCTGGCGGGCCGCCGGCCGCGTCGTCCTACCGGTTCCTGACGGCCGAGGGCGAGGGCCTCCACCAGATTCCTGTCGGGCCGGTGCATGCCGGCATCATCGAGCCCGGGCATTTCCGCTTCACGGCTGGCGGCGAAACGGTGGTGCGGCTGGAGGAGCGGCTGGGCTATGTGCACAAGGGCATCGAAGGGTTGATGCAGGGCGCATCGATCGATCGCGCGGCAACGCTGGCGGGCCGGACCTCAGGCGACAGCACCGTCGCCTATTCGCTGGCCTTCGCCCGCGCGGTGGAGGCGGCGCTCGGCGTCGCGCCGCCGCCGCGCGCGATCTGGCTACGGGCGCTGATGGCCGAGCTGGAGCGCCTTGCCAACCACCTCGGCGACATCGGCGCCATCTGCAACGACGCCGCCTTCGCGATCATGCACGCGCATTGCGGCGTGCTGCGCGAACGCGTGCTGCGCGCCGCCGATGCGGCCTTCGGCCATCGCCTGATGCGCGACCGCATCCTGCCCGGCGGCACGGCAAGCGACCTGAACGAGGCAGGGACGGACGCCATCCGATCGCTGGTCGCGGAAATCAGGCGGCGCTTCCCGCATCTGGTGGAACTCTACGACAACACCGCCTCGCTGCAGGACCGCACGGTGGCGACCGGCCGGCTCAAGGTCGAGCTTGCCCGGCAATATGCCGCCGGCGGCTATGTCGGGCGCGCCTCGGGCCGCGATTTCGACGCGCGGCGCGATCTTGCCTATGCGCCCTATGACGAGCTCGCCTTCGACGTGCCGGTGCTGCAGGAGGGGGACGTCAACGCGCGCGTCTGGATCCGCGTGCGGGAGGTCGAGCAGAGCCTGTCGCTGGTCGAGCAGATTCTGGGGCGGCTGCCCGCCGGCCCGACCCGCGTCGATATGCCCGCGCCGGATGGGCCGCGCGAGGGCATGGCGCTGGTCGAGGGTTTTCGCGGCGACATCCTTGCCTGGCTGCGCATCGGCGAGAACGGCCTGATCGAACGCTGCCACCTGCGCGACCCGTCATGGTTCCAGTGGCCGCTGCTGGAGGCGGCGATCGAAGGCAACATCGTCGCCGATTTCCCGCTCTGCAACAAATCGTTCAACTGCTCCTATTCCGGCCATGATCTCTAAAGCAATTCCAGGAAAAGTGCGCAGCGGTTTTCCGTCCGGAATTGCGCGAAAACAAAGAGTTGGAGCAGGTCGGCGATTCTATCAGACGCTGAACTGCTCCAACTCTGGCCAAGGCACACCGCCATGCGAAAACTGCTCTTCGAAAGCCTGATCCGCCCGCCCCTGACGGAACGCGCGCCGCAAGTCAGCAATGCTGCCGTCGACGAACTGGCGCGCGCGCTTGACGGCATGGCTCGCAGGAAACTGGGCCGGAGCCTGTCGATCCGCGCGGTCGACGCCGGCTCCTGCAATGGCTGCGAGCTGGAGATGCACGCGCTCAACAATGCCTTCTACGACATCGAGCGCTTCGGCTTCCGCTTCGTCGCCTCGCCGCGCCATGCCGATGTGCTGATGGTCACCGGGCCGGTCACGAAGAACATGCGCGAGGCGCTGAAGCGGACCTTTGAGGCGACACCCAACCCGAAATGGGTGGTTGCGCTAGGCGATTGCGCCAAGGACGGCGGCTGCTTCGCCGGCAGCTATGCCGTGGTCGGCGGCGTGTCGGACGTGGTGCCGGTCGACCTGCACATCCCGGGATGCCCGCCGGCCCCGATCGAAATCCTCAAGGGATTGATCGCGCTGCTCGACGGCGCGAACGGAAAGGCCGGCGGCGTCCAAGCCTGACCGCTGCCGGCAGCCGCCAACCCGGTCCTACCGATCGACGACCAGCCGCAGCACCCGCGACGCCGGCGAAAGCCGCGCCTGGCGACCCCAGTCGAAGGCGATGAAATCCTGCTCGATGCCGTCGGCGAAGATCACGCCGCCCTCGTTCATGCGCGAGGTGATGAAGAGCGGTTTTTCGGTGATCTTTCCCGCCCGCAGTTTCGTCGCGGTGGCGATGCTCGGGAAGGGCTCGCGCACCCAGAAGCCGACCGCATGTTCCTCGCGGCCGAGCGACAGCTCCAGATGCGTCGCTTCCATGATCGAGCGCGCCCAGCCGCTCGCGCCGGTGCCAGAGGCGACGATGAGGCCGCTTGACGATTGGTCTTCGGCCTCGCCTTCCGCCTCGATGCGATAGCGGGCCGACTGGTGGCTGCGATGGCCGACGAAGATCTCGTTGAGCGCAAGCAGCGTCTCACCCGCTTCGAGCTCGGCCTGGACCATGGTGCGCGATTCAACCTGGATATCGCCGGCGCCGCTGGCGGCAAGCAGTTTTGCCAGCCTGCCGGCGCCGATGCGCACCAGCACGCCGTCATAGAGATCGGGCGCCGGATTGACGCCCAGTACCGGCTGGCCGTTGAGATATTTGGCGACATTGGCGACCAGGCCGTCCTGCCCGACGGCGACAATGACGTCGTCGGGCGCGAACAGGAAGCGGTTGAGGTCGGCGCGGCTCACCAGGGTCTGGCGCCAGTCGGCCGGCACCGCGGCGCGGGCGGTGCCCAGCACGGCGTGAAAACGATCGTGCCGGGCCTCGACGTCCTCCAGCCGCTGGCCGCGCGTCTCGAGGAAGAAGCGGGCCTGACCGCGCGTCGCGTGGTGCGCGATCAGCAGCTCATAGTCGGTCTCGCGCGTCACGAAGACCGCGCGGGGACGGTTCGCGGCCATGGCTCGCTCCTCACCGGCCCTCGATCACCGCCGGACCCTTGCGGAACTCGCCAAGCAGCGTGGCGAGCAGGTCGGGCGTGACGTTGACGTGCTCGATCCTGTCCAGCTTGCCGGCGAGCTGCTGGGCGGCAAGGCCGAGCAGAATCGCGGGCGGCAGGTCGCGATAGATGGCGATATGCTGCCTTTCGGCTTCCGCCTTCGCGCTCTCGATGGCGCGGATGCGCTCGGCCTCGGCGCCGGCTTCGATCTGCTGCGCTTCGGCCGCGCCGGTTGCGCGATTGCGGGCGTTCTCGGCCTCTTCAGCGATGAGCAGCTTCTCGCGCCGCGCCAACTCGGTCTTGTTCGCCAGCTCGTTCTCGGCGATCGCCCGCTCCTTCTCGACGGCCAAAGCGCGGCGCTGGAAGGTCGCCTCATCGGCCTTCTGCTGCAGCGCCTCGAAGGTCGGGGTCTGCAGCGCACGCTCGAGCTCGCTGGTCGGCGTCAAATTGGTGAGCCGAACCGCTACGGCGGCGATACCAATGTCGGTCAGCGCCGGATCGGCGGCGACCACGGCCTGCAACCGCTCGCGCAAGGGCGCCGGGCCGGCGTCGAGCAGAGCGCGCACCGGGGCCTGGCCGAGATATTGCTGCACCGCCTGGTTGGCGATGCCGGCAATGCGGGCCTGGATTTTTTCGATCGGTTCGCCGCGCAGCTTGCCGGTCCTGAGATCAATGCTGAAATCGACGCGCTCGGCGAGCCGCGCCGGATCGACGACGTGCCAGCCGATCGTGCCCTGCACGGCGACAGTCTGGAAATCCTGGCTGCGGCCCTTGACGAAGAGCGTCATCTCGCGGTCGTCCATGGGCAGCTCGGCGATGCTGGCGGTCTCGGGCACGAACCAGAAGACCAGGCCGCGGCCGCTTTCGATCGCCCGGCCGTTGCGGTAGCGGATGACGTGGCTGCTTGCCTCGCTGCGAAGCTGGGCGACGAAGCCTAGACTGCGAATGGTGGCCATGGTGGTCTCTCCCTCAATCGGCCGTGGAAGGTTGGAAACGATAAAGCTCGGCCGGGCGGAAGGCGGCGCCCGATTCATAGGCACCGGTTGCCACCAGCCATCCTCTGTCGAGCTGGCGCCGGCGGAAGGCCGGCTTGTTGAGGGACGTGCCCAAGATCGCCTCATGCACGTCCTGCAGCTGCCGCAATGTGAAGAGCTCGGGCAGCAGCGCGAAGGCGACATCGGAATAGTCGAGCTTGCCGCGCAGCCTGAGCATCGCCATCGCCAGTATGGCGGCATGGTCGAAAGCGAGCGTCAGTTTTTCACCTTCCGGGGCGACCACATCGACCGAGCCGCCGGTCTCTCCGGCCCAAGGCACATGGACCGCGGCCGGCAGCAGCGCCGGCATCGCGGCGAGCGCCGCGTCGAAGGCCCGCTCGGTAAGCAGCGCCAGATAGGCGACGCTGATGATGCGCATGCGCGGATCGCGATCCACCGCGCCGAACGTGTAGAGCTGTTCGAGATGCGCCTCGGCCATGCCGGTCTTTTCGCGCAGCACGCGCGCGGCGGCCACATCGAGCGACTCGTCGATGCCGACAAAACCGCCCGGCAGCGCCCAGCGACCGGCATGAGGGTGCTGGTCGCGCTTGACCAGCAGCACGGCCGGCCGGTTGTCGCGGATACCGAGCAGGACAAGGTCGACGGCCACCGGAGGCCGCTGGAAGGCGCTCGGGTCGTAGTCCTTGAGGAAATCGGTCTCGTTCATCACATTGCATCCTGTAATATGCAAGTTACATATATCTACTTCGCATATATGTCAACGGACATTTCCGCCTGTCACCGGACAGGCCCGAGCGGCTGGAATGCCGCCTGGGCGGGAGAGCTATCCGTAGGCCGTGCGTCGCGGCAGTGTTCCTATGCCGCTACGGGTTCCTACAATCGCCATCGCCTAACGAACGTTCGGCCAACCCGAAGGGCGATATCCGTGACACGTGGTTCCATACTCTTGAGAGTCGAACCTGGTACAGCAGGGTCTCACACGACCGTTCTCATCCACACCAGAAACGACTCCATAACCGCAAACCGTGGATGGTGCTGCATCCACACGACATAGAAGCTGTAGCCCGGCAGGGACAAGGAATGCGCCTTGACGAGCGAGCCGTTTTCCAGCTCGCGGCCGACCACGACATCGCTCAGGATCGCGATGCCTTGCCCGGCGACGACCGCGTCGATCGCATGCAATTCCTCGCGAAAGCTCAAATCCCAGGCCTTATCCGGGATCAGGTCCGGATCGATCGAACGGGCCGTCGCCAGCCAGCGGCGCCAGGTCGGCGCGTCCGGGTCCCGGTTCATCCAGTCGAAATGGATCAGGGGATAGCGCAACAGATCGGCGGCACGCTCGATCGTCCGCCCGTCGCCTGCCAGCAATCGCGGACTGCAGATGGGAAAGAAGGAATCGCGGCACAGCTCCTGCCCCGCAAATCCCACAGGCGGCCGCCGTGTGTAGCGGATCGCCACGTCCGCGGCGCCGGCGCGGAGATCGAGGACCGCGTCCGTTCCGATGACCTCCAGCGGCACGGCCGGGTTGGCCTCTCGCCACTTCGGCAAGCGAGGCACCAGCCAGCGGCTGGCGAAAGCGTTCGGGCTCGTCACCCGCAGCGGCGCCTCAATATCCGGCTCGGCGACCGCGGCAAGGGAACCGGCGAGGAGATCAAAGCCGTTGCGCAGGACAGGAAACAGGCGCGCTCCCGCACTCGTCAGCGTGAGCGGGCGCGGCCGGCGCTGAAACAGCTTGCGGCCGCATATCTCTTCCAGCAGGCGGACCTGATGGCTGATCGCCGTCGGCGTCACGCCCAGCTCCGCCGCCGCGGCCTTGAAGCTGCCGTGCCGGGCGGCGGCCTCGAAGGCGTGCAAAGCGCGGAGCGGCGGACTGTTCCTCATATCCGAAGTGTAGATGAATTCCGCTCATCCAGTAGCTAAGAATTTCGCTTTTGCAGAAGGCCTGGCGCTGTGAGACCGTTCATCCCATTGGAACCGGGGCGACGACGATGGAGCTTCCACGACAGACCGACGTGCTATCGGGCTTATCCCATTCCTCGACCACGGCAATCGAACGGCTGCGACAGAGCTTGCGAGGCGAACTGGTGTTGCCGGCGGACGCAGGCTACGACCAGGCGCGCAGGGTCTGGAACGGGGCTATCGACAAACGTCCTGCCGCAATCGTCTTTTGCGCCAATCCCGATGACGTCATCCTAGCCGTGACCTATGCCAGGTCACAAAACTGCCTCGTGGCCGTCCGCAGCGGTGGCCACAACGTCGCCGGCCTGTCGGTATGCGACGACGGCATGGTGATCGACCTGTCGCGCATGAAGAAGATCGTCGTCGACCCCGAACGCCGCATCGCCAGGGCCGAAGCCGGACTGACCCTTGGCGAGTTCGACGCGGCCACGCAGGCGCATGGGCTCGCGACCACCATGGGCGTCAACGGCGATACCGGCATTGCCGGCCTGACGCTGGGCGGCGGCTTCGGCAAGCTCGGCCGCAAGCACGGCCTGAGCTGCGACAATCTGATCGCTGCCGAAATCGTCACCGCCGACGGACGGTTGCTGCGGGCAAGCGCCGGCGAGCACCCCGACCTGTTCTGGGCCTTGCGGGGCGGCGGCGGCAATTTCGGCATCGTGACGGTCTTCGAATACCGGCTGCACCCGCTCGGCCCGGCGCTTCTCGTTTGCTCTGTGCTGCATGCCTACGATCATGCGCGCGAGGCTATGCGATTCTACGACAAATTCTCCCGCGATGCCCCGGACGAGGTGAGCGTCGACGCCGCGCTCGTCACGCTGCCCTCGGGCGAGCGTGGCTTCAGCATCTCGGCCTGCTACGCCGGGCCGCCCGAAGCGGGCGAGCCCGTCATCGCGCCCCTGATGGAGTTCGGATCCCCTGTCGAAAGCCGTCTCCAGGCCATCCCCTACCTCCAGATCCAGTCGGCGGGCGACAGCCTCTTTCCGCGCGGGCGACGTTACTACTGGAAGGCGCAGTTCCTGCGCGAAATCAGCGACGGCGCGATCGAGGCGCTGCTCGAGGCTTACGCCAAGGCTCCCAATCGCTCGTCCCTGCTGGTCTTCCAGCAGGTCGGCGGCGCGATCGCCCGGGTGCCCGCTTCGGACTCGCCCTACGCCAACCGCGACGCGGCGCTCGACTGCTTCCCGATCGCCATCTGGGACGACCCGGCAGACGACGCGGCCAATATGGGCTGGGCACGCGAGCTGTGGAACGCGGTCCGGCCATTCTCAACCGGCGGCGTCTATGCCAACAATCTGGGCGACGAGGGTGACGAGCGCGTGCGGGATGCCTACGGTGTCAATTACGCGAGCCTCGCCGCCGTCAAGAAGCAGTACGACCCGACCAATTTTTTCCGACTGAACCAGAATATCAGGCCTGGATAATCGAAAATCCGCGGGGGAACCGTGCGCAGCCGCTGGACGATCCTTGCTGTGCTTTTTGTCGCCCGTACCGCGATGGCGTTTCAGTTTCAGAGCGTCGGCGCCGTCGCACCGCTTGTCGGCTCCAGCCTCGGCGCGAGTCTCGCCGACATCGGCGTCCTGATCGGACTCTATCTTGCGCCGGGGATCGCTTTGGCACTGCCCGGCGCGTCCATCGGCCAGCGCCACGGCGACAAGGCGACCGTTCTGGCAGGTCTCGCCATGATGCTGGCGGGCGAGCTGATGATGATGTCGTCGACGTCCTGGAGCCTGCAGATCGGCGGCCGGCTGATCGCCGGCACCGGCGGCGTTCTCGTGAACGTGCTGATGACCAAGATGGTCGCCGACTGGTTCGCCGGCCGGGAGATCGCAACCGCCATGGCCATCTACATCAACTCCTGGCCGGCGGGCATCGCCGTCGCGCTCATGCTTTTGCCGGCGATCGGGACGAGCTTCGGAGTGACCGCCGTGGGCGTTGCCGTTTCGGTCCCGGTCATCATCGGCATCGGCCTGATCGCCTTGGTTTATAGCGCCCCGGAGCAGTCGCCCACCGGAAGGGTGGAACGTTCCGGCATTTCGGCTGCGACAGGCTATGCGCTCATCACCGCCGGCCTGATCTGGTGCCTCTACAATGTCGGCTTCGCCATGGTGTTCAGCTTCGGCCCCTCGATGCTCGTCGAGCGCGGATGGTCGAGCGCGGCGGCGGGGTCGGCCATCAGCGTGGTGCTTTGGCTTGCCGCCCTTTCGGTCCCGCTCGGCGGCCTGCTGGCCGATCGGAGCCAACGCGGCGGCGCAATTCTCACGGTGGGCTGTGCCGGCTTCGCATTGCTGACGCTCCTTCTGTCGCGAAACGGACCGGTGCTGCCCCTCGTCATCGCCATGGGGCTCGTGTGCGGCCTGCCAGCCGGCGCGATCATGAGCCTGCCCGCGCGCGTGCTCGATCAACGGACACGATCGATCGGGATGGGCGTGTTCTACACCGTCTATTATGTCGGCATGCTGGCCGCCCCTGCGATCGGCGGCAGGCTTGCCGTTTGGGCGGGGACCGCGAGGGCCGCGCTCGACCTGGGCACCGTCGCCCTCCTGCTTTGCCCCCTGCTCCTGTGGTCATTCCACGGGATCAGCCGGCGCCTGCGGTCGATCGCCATTCAATCCAACTAGCTGCCGTCGATACGGCGGCAATGGTCCGTGGCGCGCCGAACGACCGAGATCAGGCGGGAGCGTAGGTCAGCCTCATCACATTCTCATCGATCCGATCACTGGCGATAAGCCGGAGCGGCGGCCGGGGCCCGGCGAAATAGGGCTTGCCGCGGCCAAGCACGACCGGATGCAGGTAGATCCGATATTCGTCGATCAGGCCGAGGTCGGTGAGGCTTCGCGCCAGGTCAGGGCCGGCGACGGCGATCTCGCCGTCGCGCTCCGCCTTCAGCTTGCGCATCTCGCCCTCAAGGTCTTCTCCGACGAGGCTGGCGTTGGGGCCGACCGATTGCAGCGTGCGTGAGACGACCCATTTCGGCTGGTCCCGCCATGCCACCGCGAAGGCCTGTCGATCGGCATCCCATTCCGGACGATCGTCGTCCCAGTAACGCATGATCTCATACATGCGGCGGCCGTAGACGCTTCCCGCCTTCCGCCGCACGTCCCCAATGAAATGGCGGAAGAGCGTGGGGCTTGGCCCAAACTCCGTATGATCGACGTAGCCGTCCAGCGATTGGTTCATTCCAAAGACGAGCTTCGCCATCGCCTGTTCCTCGCATGGCATCCGCGCAATCCGATTGCGTTGTGCAATCGGTTCAGGTTAGGCTGACTGATTTTATTTTGCAATTGGTTTTTGGCGCATGCATGAACGCAGCGAGAGGATGCGGCTAGGTCCGCCCGCACGGCCTTCGAGTTCGCCGCAACCAGGGCATCCCATTCTTCGCCTAAATGGTGCTCGAACAGGGCTCATTCCCTCAGAAACTCCACGATCTCGGCGAACGCCGAACTATCCTGCCAGATGAATAGATGGCCACCTTCATACATCCGCAACATCGCTCCCGGGATTCTGCTCGCCATACGTTCTTGAGACGACGGTAGAGCGATCCCGTCGTACCGACCGCCGCAAATGAAAACTGGGCACCTAATTTCACCGAGACGCTCCCAAGTATCGTGTTGACGGCGTGCCTCCAGCAGGCGCGTCGTTCCGGCCTTGTGACCCGGTTCCTGCGCGAACCGATTATCGTCGAACCTTCTGATGAGTTCCTCGTATTTCTCGGGGTTCGCCTCAGCCCAGTCCGCATCACATCGTGTATCGGAAATCGATACCATGACCCGCGCCCGCTCATGCGGCCGGAGTCCCTGCAGGAGATGGACCGGGTAGGACGACCCTCCTTCTCCGCCGGGTGAAGTGCAACAGAGTGCGAGTCTGGTTATTCGATGTGGATACCTGAGTGCCAGTTCGAGCGCGACCATACCACCGAACGATACACCAACGACCCGAGCGCGCTCCCACCCGACAGTATCCAAAAGGCCGGCCGCGTCGTCCGCAAAATCGGCCATGAGGTAGGGCTTGTCGGGCTTTGACGTACGCCCGAGGCCACGCTGGTCATATGCAAGCAGGTCAAAGGATCTCGCCAGGGGCGATTCCAGGAGATTTGGGCTCCGACGCAGATCACCTCGTGAGCCAGAGATCGCCAGCAAAGGCGCTCCCTCGCCGGCTCGTTCGAACCAGAGGTCGATATCGCGGATGCGGCAATAGGGCATAACCTATTTAGCGGAACGCTCGCTGGCTGTCTTCAAGCAAGCTTAGCCGCCAAACTGACTGACCCGAGCCCGATAAGCTGACTGACGCTGATGTGCATGGGGGGGCAGCCACGCCGGCGAGATTCGGGATCGGACCTGGAAGCGGGCAGGCTCGCAGAAGCAGGACTTGCGAACGGGCCTCCTGGCGCCGCTCCACGGCTGCCCCATCGAGCATCGCGGCCCCCGCAGCCCCCTTGATGCTCGGCTGCTCTGCCTGCGGCAGATCGGTCTTCTCTCCGGTTCCCTCATAGGTCGGAAAGGCATAAGCGAGCGAGCCAGCCTCGGCCTGCCAGACGCCGCCCTCGACACCCTGGAGATCATGTAGTCGTAGAGGGACAGGTCGATATGATGCCCTCGACCTGTCGAGACCCGCCCCGGCAAGGCGGCACAGCGGCGGCGACACCGCGCATGTCGGCAGCCATTATGGAGATTTTCTTAGGGAGATTTCAGGAGGTGTGATGGACTGCACCTCATCAACGCTGAGACGCATGACCATCTGTCGCTTGCTTAGCGAGTGTGGTCGCCAGTTCGATTACTCGCCGACGATCCCCCTCGGAAGCAATCCCTAGAAATGCCTTTATCAGCTCTTTGCCTTCGGTCGCCAGCTTTGGATCAAAGTCGTCAGGTGCTGCTCCCGCCGGGATGATTGCCAGGGAATTCGGTGGTCGTTCTTTCGACATGACTACAATCCCTTTTACTCAAACAGGCGCTTCAACGCGCCGAGACGATATGGCACTCAACTCACCGTCAATGAGGTAACGAATTTCTGGCACACAAAGGGAGACGTCTATCCACACGATCTCGAAATCCTGATGTGCGACGATTTCGTCGCGCGATCCGTCTCTTTTTTCGCGTATGGTCTTTCGATCTGTGGATTACACGCCAGCCCGCGAGCGACCCCGCCCCGGCGGTCGGGCTGCCAGGGATTTGTCGCCCTTGTGATACCGGTGTAACGAGGCGTTACGGCCTCGACCAGCTTGAAAGTGAAACGCTCGAACGCCCAAGCCGCGAGGACCCCGGATATCGTCGAGATGGCCGTCGTCCCGAGCGCGATGATGATGCTGCTCTTCAAGGCACCGACCCACTGCGGGCTGCCGGCTTTTCGCGAGCATGTCCGTCACCCATTCATTCCCCCGGCGCGTCATCCGGTGCCCAAGGCGACCGGCATGTCTGTCCGATGCCGCCTACAGCGCGGCGCCGACCTTCAATCCTTCGTAAACGGCCTCCTCCGCCGTGCGCGGGGCCATGCTGTCCCCGATGATGTGCAGTTCCGGCACCTTGCCCGCCAGCATGTCGCTCAATTCGCTTACCGGCTCATGTCCCAGGCAAAGCACCAGCGTGTCGACATTCTCGAACATGATCGGCTGCTCGCTGGCGGTGTGCTGCATGTAGACGGTGCCGCCGTCACAGCCGAAGAGGCGGGCATATGGGGTTACGACCACGCCAAGCTTGTGCAGTTCGGCGGCAATGTTGTCGCGCACGTAGAGCGGCAGCAACTCGCCTGGATGGGTGCCGTTGACGGCAAGTTCGACGCTGCAGCCGTCATTGACCAGCATCTCGGCGATGCCCGGTCCGATCCAGTCGCAGCGCCAGTCCGCCACCACCGTGCGGCTCCCCGTCTTGACCTGTTTCCTCAGCACCTGCCAGGCATCGACCACCTGCACGCTTCCGTCATCGGGCATTTCCGGGAGATAGGGCCTCGCGCCGGTCGCGATGACCATTGCGTCCGGTTTTTCCGCGTCGACCACGGACTGGTCGACGCGCACGCCCTTCATCACACGGACCTGCGTCAGCTCAAGTTCGCGCGAAAGATTGGTGACGATGCCCCCGAATTCGGCGCGGCGGGGCAGCAGCTGGGCCAGCAGCGCCTGTCCTCCCAGATGAGAGGACGCCTCATAGAGGGTGACCTGATGCCCCCGGGCGGCCGCGACGGCGGCGGCCTTCATTCCGGCCGGACCGCCACCGACGACCATCACCTTCTTCGGCCGCGGGGCGGGTGTGAGCTTACCAAATCTGAGCTCGCGCCCCGTCTCGGGGTGTTGGATGCAGGAGATGGGAAATCCCCGGTGGAAATGGCCAATGCAGGCCTGGTTGCAGGCGATGCAGGCGCGGATGTCGTCCGTGCGGCCCTGTTCGGCTTTCGCGGGCATGTCGGGATCGCAGATCAGCGCCCGCGTCATGCCGCAGACATCCGCGGAACCCTCCGTCAGCAACGCCTCGGCCTCGTGCGGCTGGTTGATGCGGCCGGCCACCATGATCGGTATGTCGAGTGCCTGCCGGAACCGCGCGGCGTCGCTTGCCAAATAGGCGTTGCGATAGGCCATGGGCGGCACGATATGCACCGCGCCGCCGGCGGAAGCGGAGGTGCCGGCAGTGACATTGACGTAGTCGAGCAACGGCTCGAGTCCAAGGCAGATCTCCAGCGCCTCGTCCATGGTGAGGCCGCGCTCGTCACGTTCGCTGCCGCTGATGCGCAAGCCGATGACGAAGTCCTCGGACGTCGCCGCCCGCATCGCGGCGAGCGCTTCGGTGGCGAAGCGCAGCCGGTTCTCCAGGGATCCGCCGTAGTTATCAACACGGCGGTTGACGCGCTGGTTGAAGAACTGCGCCGGCAGGTAGCCGTGGCTGGCCACGAACTCGACGCCGTCCAGCCCCGCCTCGTGCATCCGCCGCGCCGCTGCGGCGTAGCCGCGAACGATCTCGTCGATCATGCGTTTGCCGAGCTCGCGCGGCATGACGCGGAAACGCTCGTTCGGCGACACGGATGGCGCGTAGGCCACCGTCAGCAGCCCATCGCCGCCTTCCATGATCTCCCGGCCTGGATGGAAGAGCTGGGAGAAGATCTTGCAGTCATGCGCATGGCAGATGTCGGCCAGCTTCCGGTAGCCGGCGATGCATTCGTCTTCCGTCGCCATGAGCATGTGCGAGGTGTAGCGCGCCGTCTCGTGGACGCCCGCGACCTGACTGACAATAAGCCCGGCGCCGCCCCGCGCCCGCGCCTCGTGGTAGGCGATCAGCGCATCGTTGACCAGGCCGTCGGTCGGCAACGTCGTGTCGTGCCCGGTGGACATGATACGATTCTTGAGCCGCACGCCACGGATCCGCAAAGGTTGGAAAAGGCGCGGGAATGGCGTCGAGGGTGTTTTGACGTGCGCGGCGCCGGCCATCGATCTCCTCCGTCGCTGGCAAACTGCGCTCTCATATTTTGCCCCTGGTAAAAAATCCAGCTATTTTTTTACCGTGGACGAAATTCATTGCGAATTACCCCTGGCGGTGAAATGGTTCTCCGTGGCCTGAAAACGCTGGCGACGTTTGAGGATTCATGCGGAAAGGCTGGAATTCCAAATGCTCACCTTGCGGACAGCGCCTTTGATCGACAAGAACGATAGATCTTTGGCCGGTGGCCCGTTTCACTAGGCGTTGTATCCGGAGTGAGCATGTCGTCTGAGAGGGGTCCTGAAACCGGGCTGGGATCTGTTGGCGGCGACCCGGTTCTCGGGGATCGCATTCGCGGTTTGCGCAAACGGCGCAAGATGACGCTTTCGCAGTTGTCGGAAAGCGCCAACCTTTCCATCGGCTATATCAGCCAGATCGAGCGTAACCTTGCCTACCCATCGATTCCGGCCCTGGTGAACATCGCCCGAAGCCTGGGCGTGACCGTGCAATGGTTTTTCGCCGGGGCCTCTCCCGTGCCGCAGGAAGAGCATGGCTATGTCGTCAGGAGCGGCAACCGCCTGAAGATACAGTATGAGGGCGGTATCATAGACGAGCTTGTCACGCCGAAGATGAGCCTGCAGGTGGAGATGATCTATACGCGGCTGCCGCCGGGAACCGAAAGCGCCGAAAGCTACACCCACGAGGGCGATGGCGTCGGCTTCGTCGTCTCGGGTGAACTCGACATCTGGGTCGGCGAGCGACACTTCCACCTCTACGAAGGAGACAGTTGCTCCTATTCGTCAGGTGAGCCGCACAGGTACAAGAATGCGGGCGCGCGCGAGGCCGTCGTGATCTGGGCAATCAGCCCGCCAAGTTTCTAGCCTCGGATTTGGAGAGGCCGAGGTTGCGTAGTGCTCGGTCGCCGGCAATGCAAGGCTAGTCGGATCCTGGGGGTCGTCGGCCGAGATGATGTCCATCAGCAGCGTCGCGTCGCGGGCCGCACCATCTCAGGCACCCCTGCCGCGAAGCGGACTCGGCTATACGCGCCGCTCGCCAGGACGACCGCCCGTGTGATGGCCGATGCCCGTTCCGATGAAGCCGATCCTGGTGGCGCTCATCGCGGCGACCGGTGCCGGATCAGCCGTTTTCGAGAGCGGCGAAGCGAACGACCATCTCTTCGACCTCGAGCGCCTTCATGGCCGCCTGGAAACGCTCCAGATGCGGGTCTGCAAATGCGCGTCGAATGCGGCGCGATCGTCGTACACTTCGTAGAACAACACTGTGTCCTTGGTGCCCTCGGGGCCGACGACTTCGAAGCGGCGGCAGCCCGCCTCGTCGGCCAGCGAATGGCGGGCGTCGTCCTGGGCAGGATCGAGAAATGCGGCTGAGAACCCTCATTGCCGCTTCGAGCGTAAAAATCGGCGGCGTTCGGCGTTCATAGTTTTGTACTGAAATGGCGCGCCCGAAGAGATTCGAACTCCTGACCCCCAGATTCGTAGTCTGGTGCTCTATCCAGCTGAGCTACGGGCGCGCAACAGGCCGTGTTTGACACAAGCCCCGCGTTCCGGTCGAGACGGCCGGCCGCGATGTGGAGTGTTCCCTAACGACTGAATTTGAGAATTGCAAGCCGATACGGCAAAAGTTTTGTCGCAGGTACTTTGGTCCCTGCTGAGGCGTGTCGCGATTGCAAGCCGGCCTCACCTGAATATCGGTGCACCTCAGGCGGGGCGGCGCAGGCCGTTGCGCGCCTGGTCGAGCCGGACCGGCTGGTCGGGGATGGTGACGGCGAAGACGGTGCGGCCGCCGATCGATTCGACCAGCTCGACCGCGCCGCCATGGGCACGGATCAATTCATGCGCGATCGCCAGGCCGAGGCCGGTGCCGCCGCTGCGCGCCGAGCCGCGGAAGGCGGCGAACAGGTTCTCGCGCGCCTTGGGCGGCAGGCCGGGACCGGTGTCGATGACGGTGATGCGACTGACGCTGCCATGGCGCTCCGCCGCGACCGCCAGCCGGCGCACCACCGCGCTTTCGGTGTCGGCGGCCATCGCCTGCACGGAGTTGCGGCAGAGATTGGTGAGCACGCGGAACAGCTGGTCGGAATCGGCGTCGACCTCGAAGGCATGCTCGACGCCGTTGATGAACTCGATGCCCTCCTCGATGTCGAGCAAGCCGTGCACGTCGTCGACCAGTTGCCGCAGCCGCACGCGCCGGCGCGACGGCGCCGGCTCCTGCGTGCGGCCATAGGCGAGCACGCCCTCCGAATAGGCGACGGCGCGGTCGAGCGCGCGCAAAAGCTTCGGCGCGAAGGACTGCACTGTCGGGTCCTTCACGTGGCGCAGGCGGTCCGACATGAGCTGCGCGGAAGCCAGGATGTTGCGCATGTCGTGGTTGATCTTCGACACGGCCAGGCCGAGGTCGGCAAGATGCTTCTGTTCGGAAAGCATCTTCTGCAGCCGATCCTGCATCTGCGCCAGCTCGCGCTCGGCGACGCCAATCTCGTCGGCGCGCTCGGTCGGACAGATTATGCGCCCGGGATCGTCTGGCGCCTCGGAGAAGGACAGGATCGAGCGTGTCATGGTGCGGATCGGTCCGATCATGATCAGGTCGATCGCCGCATAGACGAGCATGGCGGTGAACAGCGAGATGAGCAGCGAGACGACGGCGACGTTGCGCGAGTATCTCAGCATGGCGTCGCGCAGACGGTAATCAGGCATGATCAGCTCGAATTCCTTGTCGCTGTCGCCGACCGGACCGAACACGCGCAGCATGCGCTCGCCGCCGAAGAACAGAGTGTCGAGCGCACCGGTCATGCCGTTGACCAGCCCGACATTGGCGATGTCGATATGCTCGTCGACCTGCGGCGGCATGTCGGAAACGACGAGCAGCCGCGAGACGCCGCCGTCGCGCACGGCGATTGCCTTGGCGCCGATCGCCATCAGCACGTCGTTCTGGGCGTTGTGCGACAGCGCGTTGGGCTCGCCCTGCAACAGTACGATCGACACGGCGGCGGCGGTGCTCAGCCGCTCCTTCAGCCAGTTCACCCGGTAGCTGGCGATCCAGGGCAGGAAGATCAGAATTTCGGCCAAGAGCACGAAGGCGATGGTGAGCAGGAGGAGCTTGGTCGACAGGCCGCGCGAAAGCGGCACCCGGCGCGTCGGATTTGCCGCCGCGGGGGTTGCCTTCTCGTTCGTGGACAGAGTTTCACCCGTCATTGACGCGCATTCACAAAGGCTTGACCAGGCAAGATTATGCGATTTGCAGCTTTTTTGCCAATTTCATCGTCACCCCCGCGAAAAATTGCCTCGCGGTGGGGCGGATTGACTTCCAAAAACCTTCTTTCTATAAGCCCGCTCACGCTCGGGCCATTCGTCCCGGCGCGGTTTCGATCGCGCCTAAGCCGGCCCGGCAAAGCTCCTGTTACAGAGTGACAGAATCAAGAAGGGCCGCACCCCGCGGTATTAAAACAAATGAAGCGTACCTACCAACCGTCCAAGCTCGTCCGTAAGCGCCGGCATGGTTTCCGTGCCCGCATGGCCACCAAGGGTGGCCGTGGCGTCGTTGCTGCCCGCCGCAATCGCGGCCGCAAGCGGCTCAGCGCCTGAACGAAAGACGAGATCGTTGCCCGCAACCGGCAAGCCAAAGGGGAAAACTCCCGGGCGGCTTCTGAAACGCGCGGACTTCCTGGCTGTGCGCGGCGGCGAGAAACGCCGCGGACGGCTTTTTCTCGTTGAAGTTCTCGACCGCGGCGACGACCTTGCGCCGCGCGTCGGCTACACCGTCACCAAGAAGGTCGGCAACGCCGTGGTGCGCAACCGCGTCCGGCGGCGGCTGAGGGAAGCCGTGCGCGTTCACGCCGCCGATGACATGGCGCCCGGCAATGACTATGTCATCGTCGGGCGTGAAGACGTGCTCGCCACCCCGTTCGGCCAGTTGAAGGCCGAGCTTTCCCGCCGGCTACGCGGCGCACGATAGGCCAAGGGCTTTCGATGGAAAACAACCGCAATTTCTTCATCACCATCGCGCTGTCGGTGCTGATCCTGACGCTCTGGCAGGTGTTCTACATGAACCCGAAGATGGAGCAGCAGCGGGAGCAGGCCCGCATCGAGCAGCAGCGCGTCGAGGCGCAGAAGAAAGAAGCGGGTGGCGGCGCCAACTCCGGCGCGGCCGGAACGCCGGCCCCGGCGGCCGGCGGCGTTCCCGGCGCACCCGGCGGTGAGGCGGTGACCGCCGCCAGCCGGGACCAGGCCATTGCCGCGACCAAGCGCGTCAAGATCGACACGCCGAGCCTCGAGGGCTCGATCAACCTGACGGGTGCGCGCCTCGATGACCTGAAGCTCAAGCACTATACCGAGACGGTCGACAAGAACTCGCCCGAGATCGAGTTGCTCAACCCGTCATCGCTGCCCAACGGTTATTTCGCCGAGATCGGCTTCGTCGGCAACGATACGACCGGCGCGGTGCCCGGCGCGGATACGGTGTGGAGCGTTGAAGGCAATCCGACGCTGACGCCCTCGACGCCGGTGACGCTGACCTTCACCAACGACAAGGGCCTGACGTTCAAGCGTACCATCTCGATCGACAACGAATATATGTTCACCGTTTCCGACACGGTGCAGAATTCGGGAACGGCCGCCGTCTCGCTCTACAATTACGGGCGCGTCACCCGTTTCGACAAACCGGCCGTCGCCAGCACCTATGTGCTGCACGAGGGTCTGATCGGCGTGACCGGCAGCGAAGGGCTGACGGAGTACAAATACTCGGCCATCGAGAAGGACAAGGAAGTCAAGCCCGGCAAATCCACCGATGGCTGGCTCGGCATTACCGACAAATACTGGGCCGTGACGCTTATCCCGACAGAGAAGCAGCCCTTCCAGCCGAAATTCTCCTATTTCGAGTTCAAGGACGGGCCGCACAGCCACAGCTATCAGTCCGACTTCCTGTCCGACGCCATCAGCGTCGCGCCCGGCCAGTCGACGACGATCGAGTCTGAAATCTTCGCCGGCGCGAAGGAAGTCTCGACCATCAACGCCTATGAAAAGGACCGGCAGATCCGCCAGTTCGACCTCCTGATCGACTGGGGCTGGTTCTATTTCATCACCAAGCCGATGTTCTGGCTCATCGACACGCTCTACAAATTCTTCGGCAATTTCGGCCTGGCGATCCTCGCCACCACCGTCATCGTCAAGGCCCTGTTCTTCCCGCTCGCCAACAAGTCCTACGCCTCGATGGCGAACATGAAGAAGGTGCAGCCGAAGATGGTCGAGATCCGCGAGAAATACGCGGACGACAAGATGAAGCAGCAGCAGGCGATGATGGAGCTCTACAAGACCGAGAAGATCAATCCGTTGGCCGGCTGCTGGCCGGTGGCGTTGCAGATCCCGGTCTTCTTCTCGCTCTACAAGGTGCTCTACATCACCATCGAGATGCGGCACGCGCCGTTCTTCGGCTGGATCCACGACCTTGCTGCGCCGGACCCGACCTCGATCTTCAACCTGTTCGGCCTGCTGCCCTTCGCGGTGCCCGCCTTCCTGCCGCATATGGGCGCCTGGGCGGTGGTGATGGGCATCACCATGTTCCTGCAGATGCGCATGAACCCGGCGCCGCCGGACCCGACGCAGGCCGCGATCTTCACCTGGATGCCGGTGATCTTCACCTTCATGATGGGCTCGTTCCCGGCCGGCCTCGTCATCTACTGGGCCTGGAACAACACGCTGTCGATCCTGCAGCAGGGCGTGATCATGAAGCGCCAGGGTGCCAAGATCGAATTGTGGGACAATCTGGCGGCGATGTTCCGCAAGAAACCATCGCCGGCCGAATAGCCGGCACCTCATCTTCCGCGCCAAAACCCCGGCCTTGGCCGGGGTTTTTTGTTGTCTTCCGACCTTTGCGATTTGCCGCGACGATAGCTCGGTCGTCATTCCAGGGCGGAGCAAGGAGCGAAGCGACGCGCGAAGACCCTGGAATCCATGCCGTTACGCCAAGGCGTTGCAACGGTTACAGAATTCTGCACCGTCACACTCCGCGGCAAAGGTCACGGAATGGATCCTCGGGTCAAGCCAGAGGATGAAGACGTCACGGGGGGTCAGCCGATCTCCAACGTCGGCGCCATTCGGACAAGGCGATCGCGTATGGCTTTCCGAGATCAGATAACCGCCAAGCCTTGATCGGCGGCGTTGCGCCGGCGTTCGCCGATAAACCCATACGTGATTGCCCTCGATATGCCAGGGGCGGCACAATTTTCGGCAAATTGTCGAAGCGTCTGAAACTCCGCGCCAACTCGCCTCGTATGATTCCAGTCCTCCCCAAAAAGGTCGGGTGGCTTCCGGCGCAGCGACGCCGGTGTTTGGGAGGTCGCCCGGCAGGCCGGGGTCCCGCAGCGGGACCCCGGCCTTTCCGCGGACCCTGAACGTGCCAAACAGGTCGGCGGCTGCAGGCCATAAGCTTGCGAGATATCTGAAATCGTGGCCGTCATCGAAGCCGCGATGAAAAATCGGGCTCGGCGGTGAATATACCGGCAGACCTCGCGTTTCAGGAGCGATAATCTGGATCGCAGCCGCCGATGCTTCAGCATGCAGCGGTTCAACAGGAGCTGGCCATGTCTTCGATGCCGCGCGCCGTGACGAGGTTCATTGCCTCCGCAACAGCACGACCCGCGTGGCAATTCGCTGCATTCGGCGCGATCATCCTGGGGGCGCTTTCGTCCCCGGACGCCCAAGCCTCCGACATCTGTCGGATCGGTGATCCCGCCAATGCCGGCCTGGGGCTGGCGCAGATCAAACCCTTGAAGGGCATCGATCTGCGCAAGACAGAAGCGCCCTGCCCCGACGATAGCGGCCAGTGCAAGTCGCGATTACATCTCAAGAAAAACGAATTTGTGCTCACGACGAGCCGTATAACCGGTCCCTATGTCTGCGTCTATGTTGCCGGCTCGAGCACGTATGTCGGCGGTTATGTGAAACAGGCCGACATCGCGCCACGCCCGCCGTTGCCGCTCAAAGCGTGGAACGGCAAATGGCGCGAAGCATTTGGCAACTGGATCAAACTGCGCGTCGAAGGCGATGCCCTCGAGGCCGAGGGCGAGGCATTTTACCCATCGGCGCATCCGTCCGAGGAAGAAGCTCCAGGCGGTCCCCATACGGGCGACATGCCGCCCGGACCGGCGACGCCGCACAACAACGTCGCCGTGTTTGCGTATCCTGATGATCATGATCCTAACAGTTGCCGCGTCATCGCCGCGCTGGATAAGGCAGTCCTCATCGTGAGCGACAATGCCAACGACAGCGGCAATTGCGGCGGCATGAATGTCAGATTCTCCGGTGACTACTACAAATGACACGATCCATGCCACGGGTGCCCGCCCCGCGTGCGCCGGCGGCGGTTGCCGTTCCGGGCCAACCAACCTGAGGCCGGCCGATACCAGCGCCAGAGCGGTTCAGGGTTTCACGGAAACGACGAACCGCTCGATCTCTTTGCTTTGACGCATTCCCTGACGGAAAGCCGCTTACACTATCCCTGGAATTACCCTCGCGGCTCCGAGCCTCACTCCATGACCGCGCTGTGATCGATCTTGGCCGGCGTTCCGGGCTTGCGCAGCAGAAGCACCAGCGGGATCGCGGCCAGAGACAGGATCATCATCAGCTTGAAGTCGTCGATATAGGAGATGATCGTCGCCTGCAGCGTGACGAGGCCGTCGAGCGCGGCGCGGCCGGCGGCGGTGTAGGGGCTCAGCGCCTGCGAGATGGCCGGGTCGCCGAAGGCCGGATTGTAGGGCGTCACATAGGTGGCGATGTTGGCGTGATTGACCTGCTGGTTCTGCGTCAGCAGCGCCGAGACCACCGAGATGCCGACGCTGGAGCCGATATTGCGCGACAGATTGTAAAGGCCGGTGCCTTCCGCGCGCCGCTCCGGCGCCAGCGTGGCGAAGGTGATGGTGGTAAGCGGCACGAACAGGAAGCCGAGGCCCGCGCCCTGGATGAAACCGGTGCTGATGATCGTCCATTGCGAGACGGCCGGCGTCCAGCCGGTCATGTCGTACATCGCCCAGGCGGTGATCGCGAGGCCGATGAACAGCAGCCAGCGCGTGTCCACCTTGCCGACCAGGCGACCGACCACGAACATGCAGGCCATGGTGCCGAGGCCGCGCGGCCCCATGACGATGCCGGCGGTGACCACCGGATAACCCATCAGCGTCTGCAGATAGGGCGTCATCAGCGCCAGAGAGGCGAGATAGGTGATGCCGATGATGAAGATGAAAATCATGCCGACGGCGAAGTTGCGGTCGAGGAACAGCCGCGGGTTCACGAAGGTGTCGCGCGCGGTGAAAGTGTGGACGATGAAAATGTAGAAGGCCGACGCGCAGACCAAAGCCTCGACGACGATCTCGGCCGAAGAGAACCAGTTGAGCTGCTCGCCGCGGTCGAGGAACATCTGCAGCGCGGCGATGGCGACGCTGAGCATGCCGAAGCCCAGCCAGTCGAGCCTGGCCTTGAGGTCGAGCTTGGTTTCCTGGACGAACATCGAGACGCCGAAAAAGGCCAGCGCGCCGATCGGCACGTTGATGTAGAACACCCAGCGCCAGGAGACGTTCTCGGTCAGCCAGCCGCCTATGACCGGCCCCAGCACCGGGCCGACCATGACCGAGACGCCGAACAGCGCCATGGCCGAGCCGCGCTCCTCGGCGCTGTAGATGTCGAGCAGGATCGACTGCGACAGCGGCACGAGTGCTGCGCCGAACAGGCCCTGCAACAGGCGGAAGCCGACGATCTGCGGCAGCGACTGGGCAAAGCCGCACAACACGGAAGCGACGACGAAGCCGGTGATCGCCACCAGGAGGATGCGCTTGCGGCCGAAGCGGTTGGCGAGATAGCCGGACGGCGGTGTCATCACCGCGGCGGCGACGATGTAGGAGGTGAGCACCCAGTTGATCTGGTCGGCGCTGGCCGAGACGCTGCCCTGGATGTAGGGAAGCGCGACATTGGCGATGGTGGTGTCCAGCGCCTGCATGATGACCGCCAGGATGACGCAGGCGGTGATGGCGCCGCGATTGGCGACCACGGGCGCGCCTTTCGCGGAAGCCGTTGTCATGACTTTGACCCGGATTGCTTGAAGAGGTTGGTGATGAAATCGGGCAGGCCGCGCGCGTGACCGGTGTCGATGTCGACCACGGCGCTCATGCCGCCGCGCAGCGGCGGCTTGCCGTCCGGATCATCGATCGTCACGCGCATCGGGATGCGCTGCACGACCTTCACCCAGTTTCCGCTAGTGTTCTGCGCCGGCAGCAGCGAGAAGCTCGACGACGATGCAGGGCTGATCGAGCCGACGGTGCCGTGCCAGACCTCGCCCGGATAGCCGTCGATGCTGATCGTCGCCTTCTGACCGGGGCGCACATAGGTGAGCTCGGTTTCCTTCGGCTCGGCCGCAATCCAGATGTCGGTCGACGACACCAGGCTGAAGGCCGGCTGCGAGGCCGGCAGGTACTTGCCCACCTGCAAGGCGTCGACATTGGTGACGATGCCGTCGAACGGCGCCTTGACGACGGAATCGCTGAGGTTGCGCTGCGCGTCGTCCACCGCCGACTGGGCCTGCAGGTAGAAGGGGTTCTGCTCGACCGGCTGGCTGGCGTCGCCGCCGAGCTGGGCAAGCATCGCCTGCGCCTGCGCCTTGGCGACCGTCACCTTCTGGCGGGCCGCTATGAGATCGTGCTGGGCGCTGTCGAAGGTCGCCTTGGAAGCGGTCGAGGTCTTGAGCAGGTCCTGCTGACGCTGGAAGGCCGACTCGTAATAGGGAATGTCGGCTTCGGCCTGGTCGATCGACGCCAGCGACTGCCGGTAGCTTGCCTGCAGCGTCAGCACCTGGTTGCGCACCGTGCCGAGCTGCGCCTTTGCGCCGGCGAGCGCGGTCTCGAAGGAGGCCGGCCGCAGCCGGAAGAGCACGTCGCCCTTCTTCACGGCCTGATTGTCATGCACGTCGATCTCTTCGACGGTGCCGGAGACGTCGGTCGAGACGCCGAGCGACTGCGCCTGGATATAGGCGTTGTCGGTGGTCATGACCTGGCCACCGACGACGTAGTAGTAGCCGCCGGCCACCAGCGCGACGGGGAGCAGCGCGAACAGGATCGGCCGCGTCAGGCTGCGGCGCGGCTTGGCGGGAGCGGGCGAAGCCACCGTGACTGAAGCCAGCTTCGGCTGAGCCGAGGGAGCCTCCAGCGTCGCCGGCTCCGGCGCCACGGGCGCTTCCAGCTCGTCGTCCTCGACGACAGGCGGATTGCTGCCGCGCCTTTGCTCGCGCTGGCTGTCCAGGCGGATGACCTGGTCGCTTGCTCTTTCGCCGACAATGTCTTCGCCGGCGGGCTTTCTGGGTGAGGTTCCTTCAGACATGGACTTTCTCCCGGTCGACGGCCGGCTGGGTGCAGGCCTCGAGCAGATTGGATTTGATCAGGCAAAGG
The DNA here is from genome assembly GCF_003289965.1 of Mesorhizobium atlanticum. Lineage (GTDB taxonomy): Bacteria > Pseudomonadota > Alphaproteobacteria > Rhizobiales > Rhizobiaceae > Mesorhizobium > Mesorhizobium atlanticum. The sequence continues at coordinate 513,463 of NZ_QMBQ01000005.1, read as the reverse complement.
GTTTGCAGCAGCTGCCGCTGCGCGTCCGCGGACAGGCCCGTGAAGGCCTCCTCGCGCGTTTTCCGGCCGTTGCTGCGCATCACTTCGATGATCGGATGCGCCTTCGGGGTCAGATAGAGAAGCCACGCCCGGCGGTCGGTCGGATCGGGCCGGCGCTCGATAAGGCCGCGCGCCTGCATCTTGTCGAGCAGCCTTGCGAACGTGATCGGCATGATCTCGATGAGGTCGGCCAGTTTGTTCTGGTGGATGCCCTCATGCAGCGAAAGACAGGCCAGCACCTGCCATTGCGCGCGGGTCAGCCCGAAGGCGCGCGAGCGCTGCTCGAACCGCTTCCGAAGCAGGCGCGCGACGTCGTGCAGCACGAAGCTGATATTGGGCGAGGAGGACATGGGAAAACTTCGGAGTCGGCGGACAAACTTTCGTGAGCATGCTTATTATCATCATGCACATAATCCTGCTGGACGCGCAGCGCAAGACCGACTAAGGCGCTTGGTAAAAATATCGCATAGGCCAGAACCCGGCCCGGCCGGCCTGTCTGGTGGCAAGGACGAGACGATGAACCGGCTCAAGATCGCCATGCTGGCGCTGCTCATGGGATACGCTTTTCCAGCCGCCGCGAAGGACGCGGTGAGCTGCGGCGGAGCCGCGATGCTGGGCGGCGCGCAGCTCAATTGCAGCCACGTGCAACCCAAGGCGCCGCCCCAATTCTGCGCGTTCAGCTGGACTCTGCACACGACGACGGGCGAGCAAAAAATCGTCGAAGGCAGCTTCTCGCTGCCGCCCGGAGCGTCGAACGTCCAGGTCTATCAGGGCAGCGGCTTCGACAGCGCCCTTTCCGAACCGATCGTGATCTGCCGCGGCAGCCACTGAAGGGTTGGTGCGGCAGGCGGATCACGTTAGTTTGATCGGACGTTGACCGCGCCGGCCGCGCCTTTAGCCACGGAGGGGACCGCGATGACCGGACCCAACCCCAACATCAAGCATCCGATCGCGATGCATCCGCGCGTCGGCTTTCTAAAGCCGCTGGTGAACGCGCCCAACATCGAGATCGGCGACTTCACCTATTACGACGACCCCGACGGTCCCGATAAATTCGCCGAGAAATGCGTGCTGCACCACTACGACTTCATCGGCGACCGGCTGGTGATCGGCAAGTTTTGCGCCATCGCCGAAGGCGCGCGCTTCATCATGAACGGCGCCAACCACGCCATGTCCGGCTTCTCGACCTATCCGTTCAACATCTTCGGCCATGGCTGGGAGGAAGGCTTCGACCCTGAGACATGGTCGAAGGAGATCCGCGGCGACACGATCGTCGAAAATGACGTGTGGATCGGCATGGATGCGGTGATCATGCCGGGCGTCAGGATCGGCAATGGCGCCATCGTTGCGGCGAAATCGGTTGTCACGCACGACGTGCCGCCTTATGCGATCGTCGCCGGCAATGCTGCCAAGGTGGTCAAGATGCGCTTCGACGACTTTACCGTGCGCCGCCTGCTCAAGGCGGCCTGGTGGGACTGGCCGGTCGACAAGATCGGCCGCAACCTCGACGCCATTCGCGGCGCCGACATTTCAAAACTGGAGGCTGCGGCTTGAGCGCGCCAAACATGAAAAGCGACAGGACTGAGATCGATCCGGAGCTGTTCACCCGCGGCTGGGTCTTCATCCGCGGCGTGCCGTCGATGAAATTCCTGCCGCCGGAAGGACCGCCGGAGATCGCCTTCGCCGGCCGCTCCAATGTCGGCAAGTCGTCGCTGATCAACGCGCTGGTCGGCCACAAGGGCCTGGCGCGCACCTCGAACACGCCGGGGCGCACGCAGGAGCTCAACTATTTCGTGCCCGACGGGTTTTCCGGCGAAGGCGCCGACCTGCCGCCGATGGCGCTGGTCGACATGCCCGGCTACGGCTATGCCAGCGCGCCGAAGGACAAGGTCGATCAATGGACCAAGCTGATCTATGAATATCTGCAGGGTCGCGTGACGCTGAAGCGCGTCTATGTGCTGATCGATGCCCGCCACGGCATCAAGGCCAAGGACGAGGAAGTGCTGACGCTGCTCGACAAGGCAGCCGTGTCCTACCAGGTGGTGCTGACCAAGACCGACAAGATCAAGGCCGCCGGCGTGCCGAGGCTGATCGAGGAGACGCTGGCCAAGATCAAGAAGCGGCCGGCGGCTTTCCCTGTGGTCCTGGCGACATCGTCGGAAAAAGCCGCGGGTCTCGACGAGCTGCGCGCCGCGATCGTGCTGGTGGCGAACGGCGGCTGACAACGGCCGCGCGCCGTTGACCACGCCTTGGCAAGCCGTCAAAATTGCACGGCCTGCAAGAGCGTTTCACCGTTTCACGGAAACGGCGATCCGCTCTATCTCTTTGTTTTTGAAGCAATTCCCGACGGAAGGCTACGGCGAACGCGCCGAACCTAACCGCTCACACTTTTCCTGGAATTGCTCTAAGGTTACGCCATGCGCATTGTTTTCCGTTGCGACCCCGCACTTGCCGAGACGCTGCCGCAACCTGTGCCGGCACGCACGGTCCTGCCTGACTGGCTGCGCAAAATGCCGGCAAAAGCCTACTCGGAGATCCACGGCCGCGATATCCGAACGGTAAAACAGTGTCCGCCCTTCGTCGACGCCATGACACATGGATTCATGATCCTGCTGCCATGCGACGTGGCGGTGGAGAACGGCGCCTTCGAATGGCATTGGGACATCGCGGAGCCTTCAACGAAGGGGCACCCACGGTCTCCACTTAGCTTCCACGTCGCTGAACAACTCGCCGGAGCGCCATTCGCCAATGGGCTGGCGGCGATAAAATTCAACAGTTTCTGGACGATCGAGCTGGAGGAAGGCTGGTCCCTGTTCGCCACCCACCCGGTCAACCGCGACGACCTTCCTTTCCGCCTGGTGACGGGTGTTGTCGATTCCGATCATTTCCAGGACGCCGGCATCAATTTCCCGGCCATCTGGACCGACCAGGATTTCCGCGGAGTACTGCCGAAGGGCACGCCGGTCGCGCAATGTTTTCCCGTGCCGCGCGCGGCACCCGAACTCGTCTTCGAAAGCTTCGATGCCGCGCGCGAGATCGCCTATGCGCAAACCGTCGCCGACGTCCTCGCCGGACCCGGCGTCTACCGGAAGCAGTTTCGCGACAAGCGTACCCGCTAGAGCGTTTCACCGTTTCACGGAAACGGTGAAAAACCGCTCAGACTTTCCCTGGCTCGCCGAGCAGTCCCTTCAGCGCATCGCGATCGAGCCAAAGCCGCCCATGCGGCGCCGACGTCAGCGCCATCGCAATGATGCCGAATGTTGTGGGGCGCTGCTGGTAAGCCGTTCGATAAGCCTGGATCGCGGCGTCCATGTCACCTGTTTCCTGAAGCGCGACCCCTAGATTGACCGCGGCCTCGGCATCGTCCGGGCGCTTCTCCAGCGCCTTGCGATAAGCGGCGGCGGCAGCCGCGTGCTCGTGCAGATCCTGCCTGACAAGGGCGAGGTCGAACCATGCCGAGGCGGGCGCGTCGCCCTTGACAGCGCGCTCCAGCAAGGGCGCTGCTTCGGCTGGCATGCCGTCCTCGAACAGAATGCGGCCCAGACGCGCGGCAGCTTCGGCGGATGACGGATCGGCACGTGCCACCGCCTGCCACGCCTGATACGCCTGGCTCCGGTCGCCCGCCTCATCGAGCGTGCGCGCCCGCTCGATGAGCACGGCAACGCCGGGCGCCAATTCCGCCGCGCGCGCGAAATGGTGGAGCGCTGGCTCAAAATCCTTCGCCGCCCGCGCTATCCGTCCAGCGAGCACATGAGCGGATGCGTTGTCGGCCCTGATCGACAGACTTGCACGAATGTGGGCGCGGGCTTCCGCCACCTCTCCCTTTGCAAACAGGACGGCCGCCAGAAGATGATTGAGGGCCGGTTCATCAGGCGTCCGGCGAAGGCCCTCTTCGCAAAGCAGGCGCGCCTGGTCGTGGCGGCCGGCATTGAAGTCCGCCACGATACGCCGCATCTGGTCCTGGAGCTTCGTATCGACCATCCCCGACCTGCCTGCCACGCGCCGAGCCCATCTCCCTTGCGGTCCAATGATCCGTCGCGGCCCGCCTTGAATGTTTGAACCTCGGGGCCGTCAGGTCAAGCTGGCGTTCGGTAAAACAGGCCGCTCACCGTCGTCCCGAGATTCAAATCGGGCCGAGATTCAAATCGGAGCGGAAGCTAGTGGCGAAACAGACATCGATCATACCCTTGGGAGGCGCCGGCCACGGGAGTGACGGCGAAGGGCGACTTGACGCTGCCCGCCGGAAACCGATCCGCCGGAATCACTCCGTCTCTTCGCGTTCGGGCTCGCGATCGCGCCGGCCGGTGAGGATCTCGCGCTTGCCGACATGGTTGGGGGCGCCGACCAGACCTTCCTTCTCCATGCGCTCGACCAGCGAGGCGGCGCGGTTGTAGCCGACGCCGAGGCGGCGCTGGATGTAGGAGGTCGAGCATTTCTTGTCGCGCTTGACCACCTTGACCGCTTCCTCAAAGAGCGCGTCGCCGTCCTCCTCGGCGATCGAGCCCTTGTCGAAGACCGGGCTGGTATCGGCCGCCTCCTCAGCCTCTTCCTCGTCGGCGGTGACGGTGTCGAGATATTCGGGACGCCCCTGCGCTTTCAGATGCGCCACGACATGCTCGACCTCCAGATCGGAAACGAAGGGGCCGTGCACGCGCGAAATGCGCCCGCCGCCGGCCATGTGCAGCATGTCGCCCTGGCCGAGCAGCTGCTCCGCGCCCTGCTCGCCGAGGATCGTGCGGCTGTCGATCTTGGAGGTCACCTGGAAGGAGATACGGGTGGGGAAATTGGCCTTGATCGTGCCGGTGATGACGTCGACCGAGGGACGTTGCGTCGCCATGATCAGGTGGATACCGGCGGCGCGCGCCATCTGCGCCAGACGCTGGATGGCGCCTTCGATCTCCTTGCCGGCGACCATCATCAGGTCGGCCATCTCGTCGACGATGATGACGATATAGGGCATCGGCGCGAGGTCGATCGTGCGTTCCTCGAACAGCGGCTCGCCGGTGCCCTTCTCGAAGCCCGTCTGCACCTGCATGGTCACGACCTCGCCCTTGTCGCGGGCGCTTGCCGCGCGCTGGTTGTAGCCGTCGATGTTGCGCACGCCGAGGCGTGCCATCTTGCGATAGCGATCCTCCATCTCGCGCACCGCCCATTTGAGCGCCGTGACCGCCTTCTTGGGATCGGTGACGACCGGCGTCAGAAGATGCGGAATGCCGTCATAGACGGAGAGCTCCAGCATCTTGGGATCGACCATGATCAGGCGGCATTCCTCCGGCTTCATCCGGTAGAGCAGCGACAGGATCATGGTGTTGATGGCGACCGACTTGCCGGAACCGGTGGTGCCCGCCACCAGCAGATGCGGCATCTTGGCGAGCTCGGCGATGACCGGTTCGCCGCCGATCGTCTTGCCGAGGCCGAGCGCCAGCTTGCAGGAGGTGTTGCGGAAACCGGCCGATCCGATCAGCTCGCGGAAATAGACCGTTTCGCGCGTCTCGTTGGGCAGCTCGATGCCGATGACGTTGCGGCCCGGCACCACGGCAACGCGCGCCGATATCGCCGACATCGAGCGGGCGATGTCGTCGGCCAGGCCGATGACGCGGCTGGATTTCACCCCCGGCGCCGGCTCGAACTCGTAAAGCGTGACGACCGGACCCGGCCGGACATGGATGATCTCGCCCTTGACGCCGAAATCCTCCAGCACGCTTTCAAGCAAGTCGGCGTTCTGCTCCATCCGCTCCTGCGACATGTAGAAGCCCTGGCCTTCCGGCGGCATCTGCAGGAGTTCCTCGGAGGGAAGCTCGTAGCCGACGGAAGCCGGCAACGGCACGACCTCGCCGGCGACGGGCAAGGAGGGTGCCTGCCTTGCCATTCTTGCGCTTGCCGGCGCCGGAGCCGGCATGGTCTCGGCAGGCGTCGGCTGGGCGGCCACTGGGGACAGCGTCGGCGTCGGCGCCGGAGCAGGGCTTATGTCCGCCGCGTTAGAGCGCCACTCGATGACCCGGTAGAACGATGTCGCCTCGCCCAGGAAGGCGGGACGGGGCTGGATCGGTTGCGCCGCTTGCGCCGGCATCGGCCTGACGGGCGGCGACACCGGCACCGCGGGGGCCTGGTCCGCTTCGTTCAGGCGCGCCCGCGCCAGGCGCTCGGCGAGGAAAGGCATGCCGAATTCGAAGAAGGCGTGATCGGAAAGATAGAACCAGCGCAGTCCGCTCGGGCGTGGTTTTTGTGCCGGAGCGGCGGTGGGCTGGGGCGGGGCAGCGGAAGCGACGGGCGTGGCGGCGGCAGGCGCGATGACCGGTTTGGCTTGCGCCGGCGCCGCGGCTCGAGCCGCAGGAGCCGCGGGAATCGTCCGAACCGAATTGGCTGGCGGCGGAGCCGGCGGTGCAGGCCGGACGGGCTCGCGGGCCGGTGTCTTGGCCGGCGCGGCATCTTCCTGTGGGGCGGCCCGCCGGGCGAGATCGGTGTCCGGCGTGCGGGTGAACCGCACATTGGGCGCGAGGAAGAAATAGTCCTGCCAGGCCGGACGGCTGAACTCGCCGCCATCCGCCGATTCGGACGACGCAGCGCGAGCCGCGTCCGATTCGCCTGCCGGCGCGACGCGCAACGCGACCACCTGTCCCGCTTGCGCCTGCGGCTGCAGGACCCCGCCACGGCGCCCGTCCGCGCGGTGATCGTTGTCGCCTTGATGGGCGGAATCGCCGGAGAGATTGGCACGGGGAAAGCGCATGGATGTCATACTCGAGACTCGCCGATTGAACGTCTCCCGAGACATAGAAAGCGATGGTTAACAGGTCCTTCCAAAAGCGCCCGCGGAGGATGCCGATCGGCGTTTGAAAAAGATCGGCAGACAGGTCTTCGCGGCATGCGAGGTCCACCGCGATACGGCGAAGTTTTCAGGCCGCGGGCGCGAATTCTCAAGGCTTGCGCTACCCGCAAGCGACTTCGCCGGCCGGGACAATCAGGCCGACGCGGAAGCCCGTTCCTCGGCGAAGAATTTTTCCGTGCCGTAAGCCTTGAGAAACACATCGACCCCGGAGGTCACGATCTTCTCGATCTCTGCCTGGCTCGGCGCCTTGGTGCGGTAGGAAAAGATGCACTGGCGGAACAGACCTGCAAGGCAAAGCTCGGTGAACTGATAGGCGCCAAGATCGACATCGGGGATTTCCAGCAGACCGCGTGCGATGGCTTCATTGAGAAAGGACACGACCTTGTCATGGCCACGCTTCGGGCCGCGCTCGTAGAAGCGCGCGCCAAGCTCGGGTATCCGGTCGGCGGCCCCGACCACGGTGCGCTGCGCCTGGATGACCTTGGCCGAGGTGATCTTGATCGACAGCCCCGTTCCGAACTTCACCAGCGTCTTGCGCAAGTCCTCGAAATGGTCGAGCACCTCATACATGTTCTTGAAGATGGTGCCGCGCTCTTCCTCGATGAGAGCCTCGAACAGCTCTTCCTTGTTTTCGAAATAGACGTAGATCGTGCCCTTGGAGACGCCGGCCTCGCGCGTGATGTCGTTCATCGAGGCGGCCTCGAAGCCCTTGTCGATGAAGACGCGCCGTGCGCCTTCGATGATCTGGGCCCGCTTGACCGGGTCCTGCCCGGCCGCCGGACGGCCCTTGCGCAAGTCGAGCAGATCGCTGTCCGCTGTCGTGTCGACCATGGAAGTCATTCCTTAGAAAATATTTCGAACCACTCGGTTCGATTTGCTCTTGATATGGTCCTCTTTCCGCGCTATGTCAATCACCAATTCGAACCGAACGGTTCAGTCCGACTGATATACAGAGAGATACCCATGTCCTCCAACGCGCCCGCCACCGCCGAAGTCCGTACGTTTCCCAGCGCCAAGGTCCAGCCGTCGACCGAGGCTCCGGAAATCCCTGTCCAGCCCGCCGCTCCGGTTGCTGCGCCCGCGGCTGAAGCACCCTCCAAGAAGAAGCGTTCGGTGCGCTCTTTCCTTTTGCCGATCATCGGCCTGGCCCTGCTCGGCGCCGGTTCCTACTATGGCTATAACTATTGGACCGACGGCCGGTTCATGATCTCCACCGACGATGCCTATGTCCAGGCCGATATGTCGTTCGTGTCGCCGAAAATATCCGGTTATATCGACAAGGTGCTGGTGAGCGAGAACCAGAAGGTCAAGGCCGGCGATCCGCTGTTCGTGATCGACAATGGCGACTACAGAATAGCCGTCGCCCAGGCCGAGGCGCAGATCGCGACGCTGGCGAAGACGCTCGACCGCATCGACGCGCAGACCAAGGCAGCCCAGGCTTCGCTGTCGCAGGCTGAGGCGCAGAAGGTCGCGGACCAGGCCGCCGCCAACAATGCGGCGCGCGCCCAGGACCGCGCGGCGCAGCTGCTCAAGACCCATGTCGGCACGCAGGCGCAGCTCGACGACGCGCAGACCGCGCTGGACCAGGCCAAGGCGGCGCTTGTCGGCGCCGACGCCCAGATCGCCGCGGCGCAGGCCAATATCGGCGTGCTGGAGGCGCAGCGCGCGGAGCAGGCCTCGACGCTCGCCTCGCTGCAGCTCACCCGCGACAAGGCCCTGCGCGACCTCTCCTTCACAGTGCTGAAGGCGCCCTATGACGGCGTCGTCGGCAACCGCTCTGTCGAGCAGGGCGACCTCGTCAGCCCCGGCCAGAAGCTCGCGGTCGTCGTGCCGATGGACAAGCTCTACATCGTCGGCAACTTCAAGGAGACGCAGCTCGGCCGCATGGTGCCCGGCGAAAAAGTCCGCATCACCGTCGACGCGATCGACGGCCAGAGCTTCGAAGGCACGGTCTCCTCGCTCGCGCCGGCCTCGGGCGCGGTGTTCTCGCTGCTCCCGCCGGAAAACGCCACCGGCAACTTCACCAAGGTGGTGCAGCGCGTGCCCGTGCGCATCGACGTGCCGGCCGACGTCTTGAAGACCGGCAAGCTGCGCGCCGGCCTCAGCGTCGTCGTCGCGGTCGACAGCCGCACAGCGCCGGCTTCGACGACCAACTGATCGGGGGGCGGTTCGGTGGCCATTCGAGCGCCGAGCCGCCCAGCCTGCTTCCGAGCGGCAGAGCCGCTCCGACCAACTGTTTCGACGCATTTCCGGACAGAACCCGCCACGCGGTTGTCCTGGAATTGCTCAGGGAGGCCATGAGATGGCAACCGCAACAATTACCGCAGGATCAATGCCCGCACGTCCGGCAGCCGCTGCGCCGGCGCTGCCCGCGGACCATATGCCTGTGCGCCGCGTCGTCGCCTTCCTGGCGATGGTGTTCGGCATGTTCATGGCGATCCTCGACATCCAGATCGTCTCGGCCTCGCTGTCGGAGATCCAGGCGGGCCTGAGCGCCAGTTCCGACGAGATCCCGTGGGTGCAGACCGCCTACCTGATCGCCGAGGTGGTGATGATCCCGCTGTCGGGCTTCCTCAGCCGCATGCTGTCGACGCGCGTGCTGTTCACCACCGCGGCCGCCGGCTTCACCGCGGCCAGCGCGCTGGCAGCGACCGCCACCAACATCGACCAGATGATCGTCTACCGCGCCATCCAGGGCTTTATCGGCGGCGGCATGATCCCCAGCGTGTTCGCGGCCGCCTTCACCATCTTCCCGCCCTCCAAGCGCGCCGTCGTCTCGCCGATGATCGGCCTGGTGGCGACGCTGGCGCCGACGATCGGCCCGACGGTGGGCGGCTATATCAGCCATGCCATGTCCTGGCACTGGCTGTTCCTGATCAATGTCGTGCCGGGCATCCTAGTTGCGACGGCGGCGTGGGCACTGATCGATTTCGACAAGCCCAACCTGAAACTGTTCTCCAAGTTCGACTGGTGGGGCCTGATCGGCATGGCCGCCTTCCTCGGCTGCATGGAATATGTGCTGGAGGAAGGCCCGAACCATGACTGGCTGCAGGAGCCGGCAGTCTTTGCCTGCGCCGTTATCATGACCATCGGCGGCGTGATCTTCTTCTGGCGCGTCTTCACCGCCGAGGAGCCTATCGTCGACCTCAGGGCCTTCAGCAACATCAACTTCGCCTTCGGTTCGCTGTTCTCCTTCGTCGTCGGCATCGGCCTTTACGGGCTGACCTATCTCTATCCGGTGTTCCTCGGACGCATCCGCGGCTACGATTCGATGATGATCGGCGAGGCGCTGTTCGTCAGCGGCCTGGCGATGTTCTTCACCGCGCCGGTCGCCGGCATCCTGTCGAACAAGATCGATCTCAGGCTGATGATGATGATCGGCTTCGTCGGCTTCGCCACCGGCACGTGGTGGATGACGCATCTCACAGCGGACTGGGATTTCTATGAGCTCTTGATCCCGCAGATCCTGCGTGGCTGCTCGATGATGCTGTGCATGGTGCCGATCAACAACATCGCGCTCGGCACTTTACCGCCAGAACGGCTGAAGAATGCGTCGGGCCTGTTCAACCTGACCCGCAACCTCGGCGGCGCCGTCGGCCTCGCGCTGATCAACACGGTGCTGATCAACCGCAACGCTTTCCACTATGCGCGGCTCGCCGAGCATGTGCAGTGGGGCAGCCAGGCCGCGCAGAGCAAGCTGCAGAACATGACGCTGAACTTCGAGCAGACCGCCGGCCTCGACGCGACAAGCGCCGCGATCTCGAAACTGTCGGGCATGGTGCATCAGCAGGCGGCGCTGTTGTCCTTCATGGACGTGTTCATGATGCTGACGGTGCTGTTCGCCTCGCTCGGATTCTTCGTGCTGTTCATCAACAAGCCGGCGCAGCAGGGCGGCGGTGGCGGCGGAGGCCATTGAGGAGCCGGAACCCCCGCCTGGCTACCTCAACGCGTGACCCCGGAAATCGGCGACGATTTCCGGGGTCATTCTTTTCGAACTGTTTAGGCCGCAGCCGGCTTGAAGCTCAGCGCCACGCCGTTGATGCAGTGACGCAGGCCGGTGGGCGGCGGGCCGTCGTCGAAGACATGGCCGAGATGGCCGCCGCAGCGGCGGCAATGCACCTCGGTGCGCGTCATGCCGAGCGAAGTGTCCTGCGTCTTGCCGATGGAGTTGGCGATCTCCTGCCAAAAGCTCGGCCAGCCGGTGCCGGAATCGAATTTCGTCTCCGAGGGGTAGACCGGCAGGTCGCAGCCGGCGCAGGCGAAGATGCCCTTGCGGTGCTCGTTGAGCAGCGGGCTGGTGCCGGGATATTCGGTGCCCTGCTTGCGCAGCACGTCGAAGGCCTCGTCGGAAAGGATGGCGTGCCATTCGGCGTCGGTCTTGGTGACCTCGAAGGTCTCGGCGGCGAGAGCGGGCTTCGGTCCGCCGGCGCGCAGCATCGCCCCGGTTCCGACGATGAGAGCGGTGGCGGCGGCGCCGCTCCAGAGAAAATCGCGACGGTTCATGGCCGTTCCTCCTGACGCATTTTGCCAAGATAGGACACCGCCCGGAAATCAAAAGCCGGTGACGCCCTATCCATTATTGTTTTGAGCATGCTGCTCCGCGCCGCCCTTGCGGCGCGACGCGGAGCACACCCTTGCCGGCGGCGCGGATCTTGGATGTCGCGGCCGGCGCTCAGCCATGTCTTCGCCGACCAGGCCCGCTTTGTTACATCTTCGGCAAGAGAACCTTGTCGATGACGTGGATGACGCCGTTCGACTGGCGGACATCGGCGATGGTGACATGGGCGACATTGCCGTTCTCGTCGGTGACGGTGACCTTGCCCTTCTCAGCCTTCAGCGTGAGCTCGCAGCCGCCGACCGTCTTGACCTGATGGGCGCCGCCATCGGCCTTGGCCATCTTGGCCACGTCGGCCGCCAGCGCCTTGGCGGCGACGACATGGCAGGTGAGCACCTTGGTCAGCTTGTCCTTGTTCTCGGGCTTGAGCAGCGTATCGACCGTGCCCGGCGGCAGCGCTGCAAAGGCCTCATTGGTCGGCGCGAAGACGGTGAAGGGACCGGCGCCCTGCAGCGTGTCGACGAGGCCGGCGGCCTTGACGGCGGCGACCAGCGTGGTGTGATCCTTCGAATTGACGGCGTTCTCGATGATGTTCTTCTTGGCATACATCGGCGCGCCGCCGACCATCGGGTTGGCATAGGCAACGGCGCCAAGCGCGGAAAGGCCGAGCGTAGAAGCGAGCAAAAGGGTAGCGAGTTTACGCATTGTGTCAGTCTCCTCGGGTTGTTTTTCCCATTCTTGGGAACACGAGGAGATACGGGCGCGCCAAAAATCTAGTTTCACGGCAGTCGCAAGATTTTTTCTCGTGCGATTTATTTTTGTCCGCCCCGCCCATGGCGGCCACAGACTTTCCCTGCCTTCGGCAGGAAGAAGATAGACTTCGATTGGTCTTCATGGGCGCGACTATGCCGAAGCGGCGGTCAGATGCCCTTCAGGTCACCCGCGGCAACGACAGGGCCAGTCGGCTGGCCGGTCGGCGAGCCGCCGGCAGGCTCGAGGCTGACGGCGAGCACGGCGCCCTGCGCGAGCTTCTGCTGGACGGCCGGGGTAACGGCCATGCGCGCGGTCTGGCCGGCCGGGATGACGCCCATCGAGACCGGCGCGTTCTTGCCCTCGATCATCCACAGCTCGAAGTCCTTGCCGGCACCGTGATCGCCGGAGACCAGCGACAGGCCGACCTCGTGGCGGGCGGCGTCATAGACGGCGAGGTATTTGACGTTGCTGTTGTCGGCGGCGAGCGAGGCGACCAGCCTGGGCGGCTGAACCGGCGGATTGACGTAAGGCAGGGCGACATAGACGGCCAAAGCGGCAATGGCCGCGGCAGCGAGACCGCGCCAAAAGGCAAGGCTCGTCCATAGGCTCCCACCGGGCGCCGGGGATGTGGAAGCCGTCGACGCGAACAGGCGGCGGTCGATCGCCACCTTGACCGACGCCGGCGGCTCGACCGCGGCATAGGCGGCGGCCATCGGCGCGAAATGGACCTCCCAGGCATCGACCAGGCGGGCGAATGCCGTCTCGGTGTCGATGCGACGGGACGCGATCTGCCGTTCGTCGGCTGGCAGAACGCCGAGAACGTATTCGGCGGCGAGCAGGTCGTCGCCTCCACGTTCCGGTCCGTTGTCTTCCGCCAGCGTCATCTTTCCAGGCATTCCCTCAGTTTGAGCAGGCTTCTGCGCAGCCAGGTCCGCATCGTGTTCAGCGGAACCTTGAAGCGCTCCGCCAGCTCGGCATAGCTTTCGCCGCTCAAATAGGCGCCCCGGACGGCCGCCGCCCGGTCTTGTTCAAGTTCGTCGAGGCAATGGTGGATGCGTTCGGCCTCGCCGCCCGCCACAGCCATCGCCTCGGGTCCCGGCGTCGGATCGGCGACGTCGAGGGCCACATCGATGTTGGCGGAAGGACTGCGCCGCGACCGGATGCGATCGATCGCATGGTTGCGCGCAATGGCCACCAGCCAGGAAATCGGGCTCAGATCGGAAACCGCGAAACGGTCCGCCTTCGTCCATATCTTGACGAAGACCTCCTGCAGCGCTTCTTCCGCATCTCCCCTGTCCTTCAAGACACGCAGGCAGACACCGAAAAGTTTCGCGCTGGTCTGCCGGTAAAGCAGATCGAACGCGGCCCGGTCCTTCATCGAAGTCCGGACGATCAGCTTGCTGATGTCCTGCGGCGCCATGGCGGCAAATTAGAAGATTGCGATCTATTTGCAACGACCTTGATCGAAGGGCGCAGCGGAGCAGAATTCTGCACCGCGGCAGCGCTCATGCGTCACCGAATGATCCTCGGGTCTGCGCGGGTCGCTTCGCTCCTTGCTCCGCCCGTGGATGACGACTGGGTGGGCGTTTCAGCCACTCGCCAACGCATGCCGCCTGCCAACGCAGACATGGCCGACGGTCAAAATCCCTGTGCCGGGGAATTGGCAGATTTCGTCATTGTGACCGCAAAGCCGTTTGCGGCCTGCGGCAATTCCCGCTAAGAGGCCGCCAATCACGCTTTAACTCTGATTTCAAGCATGTCTTCATCCCGAAACCGGCACTCACTTTCGGGAGACATGCTCAGCTGGGATCGATACCGATGACGGACATCGCCGCCAACGCCGAAATGCAGGCCGCGCTGCTCTCGCGCGCGCTGCCTTACATGCAGCGCTACGAGAACAAGACGGTGGTGGTGAAATATGGCGGCCATGCCATGGGCGATACCGAGTTGGGCAAGGCCTTCGCCCGCGACATCGCGCTGTTGAAACAGTCTGGCGTCAACCCGATCGTCGTGCATGGCGGCGGACCGCAGATCGGCGCGATGCTGACCAAGATGGGCATCGAATCCAAGTTCGAGGGGGGCTTGCGCGTCACCGACCAGAAGACGGTCGAGATCGTCGAGATGGTGCTGGCGGGCTCGATCAACAAGGAGATCGTGGCGCTGATCAACGCCGAGGGCGAGTGGGCGATCGGGCTTTGCGGCAAGGACGGCAACATGGTGTTCGCCGAAAAAGCGCGCAAGACCATGATCGACCCCGACTCCAATATCGAACGGGTGCTGGATCTCGGCTTCGTCGGCGAGCCGGTCGAGGTCGACCGCACGCTGCTCGATCTTTTGGCGCGCTCGGAAATGATCCCGGTGCTGGCGCCGGTGGCGCCGGGCCGCGACGGCCACACCTACAACATCAACGCCGATACGTTCGCCGGGGCGATTGCCGGCGCCTGCCGCGCCTCGCGACTCTTGTTCCTCACAGACGTACCGGGCGTGCTCGACAAGAACAAGAAGCTGATCGACGAGCTGACCGTCGCCGAGGCCAAGGCGCTGATCAAGGACGGCACGGTGTCGGGCGGCATGATCCCGAAGGTCGAGACCTGCATCGAGGCGATCGAGCGCGGCGTCGAGGGCGTCGTTATCCTCAACGGAAAGACGCCGCATTCCGTGCTGCTTGAGCTCTTCACCGAGCATGGCGCCGGCACGCTGATCGTTCCGTAACAAGAGCAGACAAGTTCACCGTTTCCGCAAACGGTGAGCTGTCCATTAGCTGGCTAATCTTCTCCGATCTTCAATAGTTGCGACCGGCTTTCGTGTCGACCGCCGGACGATCATCGATTCCTCCTCGGCGTCCTGCGGCACGCCCCAGAATTCGGCGAGCGTCGGCCCGTCCTTGACGCGGCCGTCGCGGGCAAGAAACCCCCAGACTTCGCGGAACCAGACGCGGCGGCCCATCTTGGTGTACCAGCGCATCGAATGCCGCTGCTCGGGATCGGGGTGGAACAGGATGCGCGCCAGCGCCTTCGGTCGCGACTGCACGGCGACTTCGATGAGCTTGACGGCGAAGAACAGCATCCACGGCTTCAGCCGGGTCATGTGCAGAACCTGGTGCTTGTAATCCCAGAGGCGCACGTCCTTCTGGATCACCTTGCGGTCGGCGGCGATGCGGAAGAACGGCGTCCAGCGATGCGGCGTGACATAGAGCGCCTGGATCTGGTCGGGATCGTAGGCGATGAGCTGGCGGAAGCCGCGCCACAGGTCGCGCAGGGTTTCGTCCTCGAAGCCGGCAACCCAGGTCGCCATCGACAGGATGCCGTGCCGCCTGAGCAACCGGATCGCTTCGCGGTCCGACTTCGTGCTGCCGCCCTTGCGGATCAGCGACAAGGTCTCCTCGTCGGTATTCTCCATGCCGAGCAGCCAGCGGATGATTCCGGCCTTGCGGTAAAGGTGGAGGATATCGGCGTCGCGCACGATGTCGTCAGCGCGGGTCGAGCCGACGATCAGCACCGGCACGTTCTCGGCGATCATGGCGTCGAGGAAGGCACGCCAGGCTTTCTTTGAGGAGGTCGGGTTCTCGTCCGCCAAGTTGACCAGTTCGAGGCCGTGCTCGCGATGCAGCCAGGCGATTTCTTTTGCGAACTTTAGCGGATCGCGATGCCGCCAACGGGTCCAGAAGCCGCGCTGGCCGCAATAGTTGCACAGATGCGGGCAGCCGCGCGAGAACTGCATGACCACCGCCCGCTTGCCGCCCCAATAGGAGTAGCGGCGATGGTCGATCAACTCCCAGCCGACGCGATAGGCGTCGAGATCGGCAATGGTCATCGCCGGTTGCGTGGCGACGGCGCGACCGAAATCGTCGCGATAGGCGATGCCGGCGACGCTTGCCACCGGCTGGCGCATCTCGATCGCCTCGACCAGTGCCGTCGCGGTCGCCTCGCCCTCGCCGCGCACGATGAAGTCGAAGACGTCGGTCGCGGCCAGGATGTCGCGCCAGTGATAGGTCGGGAAGACGCCGCCATAGATGACGATGACGCCCGGCGCGCGCGCCTTGATCATTTCGGCGATCTTCAAGGCCGTCGGATGCGCCGAGGTCGAGCCGGAATGGCCGATCAGGACGAAGTCCGGATCGCCGCGCAGAGCCTCGTCGACAAGCGACCCAAGCGGCATCGGCCCGAACTCGCCATCGACCAGCTGGACCTGATGGCCGGAATCGATAAGTGGCCCGCCGATCGCCAGCAGGCCGAGCGGCGGCAAATGGTCGTCGGGCACGCGGCTGCCGATGGCGGTGTGCGGCGGATTGATCAGCACGATGTTCAAGGCGGACCTCCATGTTGGGTCCGCTTGTGCTAATCGCCGATGTCGAAGCAGCCTTGGCCCGGTTCAGCAGTTTCCAAGCAGCTTTTCGCCAGATTTGACCGGATCAGCGCCGCAGATGGCTGAGCGGCACATGGCCGGGGCCCTTGATGTTCTGCAGCACCAGTTGCGTGTGGACGTCGCGTACGCCGGGCAGCCGCATCAGCCGATGCATGACGAAGGCGTTCAAATCGTCCACCGACGGGACCATGACATGCAGCAGGAAATCGTGGTCGCCGGTCATCGTCCAGCAGGACGAAACCTCGTCCATGCGCTGCACGGCGGCGATGAAGCTTTCGGGCGAGCCGTCGCTGTGGCTGACCAGCCGCACCTGGATGAACACCTCGACCGTCAGGCCGACGGCGCGGCGGCTGAGCACGGCGGCAAAGCCCTTGATGATGCCGGTTTCCTGCAAGGCCTCGAAGCGGCGCGCGCAAGGCGTGGTCGACAGGCCGATCTCCTGCGCCAGCTCCGACACGGGCTTGCGTCCGTCGCGCTGCAGGATATCGAGCATCTTGATTTCGAAATCGTCGAACTGAGGCATGTTTCCTCGCCCTCGTGTTGAGCTGAGTTATTTTACCTCAAAATCAGCAGACTAGCTACAAACAAGGGCTGATTTGCCTCAGCGATCGCTCCTACACTTCCCTCCACGATCCACGGATCACGATCTTGAGGAGGATATGATGACGATCAGCGTTGCCGATTACGCCGCCGAATGCGCGGCGCAGGGCCTTCGCGGCGATTATTCGGTGTGCCGCAGCGATTTCACGGTGGCGCAAGGCTACGATTATTCGGCTGAGGAACAGGCGGTGTGGCGCACGCTGTGCGACCGCCAGACGAAGCTGACCCAGAGGCTCGCGCACCATTCCTATCTGGACGGAGTCGCGACGCTCGGGCTGCTCGACAGGATTCCGGATTTCGACACTGTCAGCGAGAAGCTCACCAGGCTGACCGGATGGGAGATCGTCGCGGTGCCCGGCCTGATCCCGGCCGGCCCGTTCTTCGACCATCTCGCCAATCGGCGCTTCCCGGTCACCAACTGGCTGCGGACGAGGAAGGAGCTCGATTACATCGTCGAGCCGGACATGTTCCACGATTTCTTCGGCCATGTGCCGATCCTGACCCAGCCGGTGTTCGCTGATTTCATGCAGATGTATGGCGAGAAGGCGGAGGACATGATCGCGCTGGGCGGCGACGAGATGATCACCAGGCTTTACTGGTACAGCGCCGAATACGGCCTCATCCAGGAACCCGGCCAGCCGCTGAAAGCCTTCGGCGCCGGGCTGATGTCGTCCTTCACGGAGCTGCAATTCGCGGTCGAGAGCAAGGACGCCCACCATGTGCCGTTCGACCTCGAGACGGTGATGCGCACCGGCTATGAGATCGACAAGTTCCAGCGCGCCTATTTCGTGCTGCCGTCCTTCGACGCGCTGCGCGATGCCTTCGCCAATGGCGACCTTGCCGGCATCGTGGCGCGGTTCAAGGGCCAGCCGGCGCTCGACCCGGCGACGGTCTGAGGTCGGTTTTCGCCCAACCGACATTCAGGGCGGTCCAGCTGCCGGAAGGCAGCTAGGCCGCCTTGACCTTTTCGCCGATACTTAAGGTCTGTCGGGCTCGGCCTTGATCCTGGCCAGTTGTTCGCTCTGCAGATCCAGCGCGGCGTTGATGAAGCGCAGCACGGTCTCGAGCTCAGCATCGCTGAAGCTCGCCACCACCTTCTCGCCCTCCCGAGCGATCGCGCCGTAATAGCGCTCTGACAATTCCCTGGTCAGTTCGGTCGCCTCGATGACCACCTTGCGCCTGTCCTCCAGGCTGCGGGTCCGGGTGACGTAGCCGCGCGCTTCCAGCCGGTCGATCAGGGCCGTCACCGCCGCCGGCGTCAGTCCGGTCGCAGCCGCCACGGCGCCCGCCGATTGCGGCCCGGCATAGAGCAGCCCCAGGCAATGCCGCTCGGCCGCGATCAGGCCCAGCCGCGCGCCCACCGCTTCGTCATAGGCCTGAACGGCGTCCTGCCAACGCATGACGGCGAGGCCGAGAGCCTTGGTCATTTCATCGCGTTTGGTGCTTGACGATTTTATTTCGATCATCTAACTATCTATCTGTCAAACATTTAGATTATCGTACCAATATGCGATGACGCTTTTGCGAGGCAAGGGCAAAGTCGCCGACAAGGAGTGAATAATGAGCTTGATCCAACAACGCACCCCCCTCTCGAACGAGGAGGAATACAAATACGCCAAGCTGGCGATGGAGTGGTATGGCTGGGGCTCGCCCATCGGCCTCGGCATCCTGCTGGTGGCGCTTGCGGCCGCGGCCGTGCTGGTGCGCATCGCCGTCTACGGCCTCTGAGCGAGGCCGCAATTCCCCCAAAAGCGCCAGAGCGGCGCCGGCTGCCACTCCAGGCCCCGGCGCCGCCGCCGTTTCGGAGATCAGACGGCGATCACCTTGCCGAGATGCTCGCCCAGACGGCAGGCGAGCGCGGTGATGGTGGTGGTGGGGTTGCACTGGCCCGACGTGCAGAACACCGAGGAGCCGCCGACATAGAGATTGTCCATGCCGTGCACCTTGCAATTGGCGTCGACGACGCTCTTCAAGACATCGGTGCCCATGCGGGTGCCGCCCATATGGTGGTGGCCGGCGGTTTCCTCATTGGTCGGGTAGTCGCCGCCATTGCTGATCCAGTCGTCGATGCGGACGCGGCCGAGATTCTTCTGCGCCATCGTCGTGCCGAACAGCCTCAGGCCCTCGAGCAGAGTGCGGCGCTCGAGCGGCGACTTCTTCCAGTGCAATTCGATGCGCGGCACGCCGGCAGGGTCGACATCGGTCTTCGACAGCTCGATCTGGTTCGAGGCGAGCGGCGCCTGCTCCCAGGCGACGTAGAGCTGGGCGGCGCAACGCAGCCTCTGGTCGAGCTGGGACGACATCCACTCCGCCATGTTCGGCGCGGCGCAGGCGAGATCGGCGATCAGCTTCTTGACGTTGGGATAAGGGCTCTCGATCAGGCGGATGCCGAAATTCATGATCTGCAGCCGCTCCATCGCGGCAAGCGTCGGCGAGAAGAAGGCTTCGTTCGAGGCGTCGACCTCGAACTCCGAGTAGTTGTCGAGGATGGCGTTGCCGCCCTCGAAGGTCGGATGCTCCATCCAGTAGCGGCCGAGCGCCGCCGCGTTCGGCACCACCCCGCCATTCGAACGCTGGTTCGACCACAACAGCAGCCGCGAGTTCTCCAGCCCGCCGGTGCAGGTGACAAAATAGTCCGCGCTGAAGGTGCCGGCGTCCTGCCCGTTCGACCACAGCTTCGCGCCGGTGACGCGCTTGCCGTCGCCGATAAGCTCGGTCGCGTAGGTGTTGAGCACGACGGCGATGTTTTTGCTCTGGTCCAGTTCGTCGGCGAATTTTTCGCCGAAACGCACCGCCGGGCTCTTGATCAACTGCACCCAGCGTATGTCGTCCGAAACCTGGACGTCCGGTCGGAACGCCGGAAGCTCGAGGATGCCATGGACTTCGCCGAGATAAGGCTCGATATCGGCGCGGCTGATCGGCCAGCCGGTGTCCGGCGCCCAGGCCTTGGGTTCGAAATCTTGGCTGTCGAGCACGCGGCACCAGCCTGCCCAGTGGTTGGACGAGCCACCCATGAAGCGCAGCCTGGTGATGTCGAGGTCGAAATAGAAATCGCCGACCGTCTTGCCGCGGTAGAAATCCTGCGATTCGTCGCTGAACTCGCGCGAGCCCGCCTCCAGGACGACGACCGGGATGCCGGCGGCGCCCAGCTTCCTGGCGATCGTCGTGCCGGCGGGACCGGAGCCGAGGATGCAGGCCCTGGGTTTGAAGCCGGCCTGCTTGTAGGCTTCGAGGCTGTCGAAGATCATGCGAGGTCGCTCCGCCGCAGGATCCATCCGTTGATCTCGACGATTTCATCGCGGTCGATCTCGTCAGGGTTGGCAGGGGCCGGCTGGTTGCGGAACAGCGACAGCGCGGGCAACGCGATCAATGCCTGCACGATCGCGCGGCGCGACATTTTTCTTATGAACCTGCTCATGACACGTCTCTCGATAGGGGCCTCGATCCACGCATGCCGTTCCTCAACGGCACACACGCCGCCGGGGGAGGCCAATTCCGTGCCAAACCCGGGTGAAGACGGCGTTACACCCGGAAGTTTAGCGCGGTTGAATAGGGACATGGTTAGGGCTTTCCTAAAGCGCGTCGCACTGAACCCGGTTCAGGCGCCGCGCCTTGAGTTTGTTTGATGCATGTCGTTGCCTCAAAACCGCTTCGCACTTTTGGGCGACATGCATGACGCCTGCGACGGAGCTTCAAGCCGCTTCGGGAAGCTCGCGGTCGAGAATCGAAAGGTTGCGGCCACGGTTCTTCGCCTCGTACAGCCTGCGGTCGGCCGCGCGCATCAAATCGGAAACGGTTGCGTTCTCGCCGCAGCTTATGCCTCCGATCGAGACGGTGAGCGGCACGGTGCGCTCGTCGCCAGGGCGGAACCGGATCAGCTCGACCTCGCGGCGGATGCGCTCGGCGACATGCTTGGCCTCATGCTCGCTGGCGCCGACGAGGAAAGCCGCGAATTCCTCGCCGCCAATGCGGCCGAGCACATCGCCGCTGCGCACGCCGCGCTCGATGGCGCCGGCGATCAGAAGCAGCGCTTCGTCCCCCGTCAAATGACCGTAGCTGTCATTGATCCTCTTGAAGTGATCGGCGTCGATGATGAGCAGCGCGCCGCGATCGCTCTTGCGCCGCGACCCGTCGAGCGCTGCAAAGAAGGTTTCGCGGTTGAGCATGCCGGTCATGTCGTCGCGGCTTGCCTTTTCGGAGAGGCGCCTGTGCGCGGCGGCGAGCTGCGCGTGGGCACGGGCAAGCTCGCGATGGGCATTCTGCAGCCGGTCGCTGTGCCAGAAGCTTCCGGCGCTGGCGGCCCAGGCGAGCACAAGCGGGCACACCGTCGATGCCAGCCAGATGGTGCGGCTCATCGGAAAGCCCATTGCCGGAACCACAATCAGCGTCAACAACAGCGAGACAGCGACCGAAGCGAATGCTACGGTAGCGGCCTTCAGAAATATGCGACTCATCACTTGCTCCCAACGGATAGCCTCTGTGCCAGCAAGCGCTAAAGGCGACCTTTCCGGAACTTTTAAAATTTGAAGCGAGACGCCATTTTCACACGTCGTGACGCGCATAAGTTGTGGATAAAATCAGCGTCGGCATGCCATAAGAAACCATGACAATGACACCCGACCCCGCCCGCTTTGCCCATGTCACGGACTGGGTGTTCGACCTCGACAACACGCTTTATCCGCATCACTCGAACCTGTTCGCGCAGATCGATGTGAAGATGACCGCCTATGTCGGCGAGCTGCTGACGCTTTCACGCGACGACGCGCGCAAGCTGCAGAAGGAACTGTACCTGGAATATGGCACGACGCTGAACGGGCTGATGAAGCGGCACGGCATCGATCCCGACGATTTCCTCGAGAAGGTGCACGACATCGACTATTCGCGGCTGGTGCCGGATCCGGTGCTGGGCGCGGCGATCCGCCAGCTTCCGGGGCGCAAATTCATCTTCACCAATGGCGACCGCAGGCATGCCGAGCGCACCGCGCGCCAGCTGGGCATTTTGGAGCATTTCGACGCCATCTTCGACATCGTGGCGGCAGGGCTCAATCCCAAGCCGGAGCGCCAGACTTATGAGCGTTTTGCCGAACTGCACTCGGTGACCGGTCACAATGCGGTGATGTTCGAGGATCTGGCGCGCAACCTGGCCGTGCCGAAATCGCTCGGCATGACGACCGTGCTGGTGGTGCCGCGCAATTTCGAACCGACCTTCTCGGAGATCTGGGAACGCGACCCGGCGAATGACGACGATGTCGATTTCGTCACCGACGACCTCGCCGGTTTCCTGACCGCGATCGTCGACGTGGCGGCCTGACCATGTTTGCATAGGCATGCCTTGGCGATTGGCCGAAACGTGCATCGCCGATTTCGCGGACGGGGGCGGTGAAAAATCTAGCCTGCCGACGGGCCTGCGGTTTTTCAAATCCCTCTGTCGGGCACCTAGTCGAAATCCGGAATCGTGCCGGGCGGCAGTCCCAGTCGGCCGTTCAGCTCCTTCAAGAACCGGCACAGATCCGGATTGCCGGCTGCTCCGTTGCCGTTGCCGTCGGTCGCGTAGCCATTGCCGTGGCCGTTGCCGCAATTGGCGTTGCCGTTGAAGCTGCCGCCATTGAAATTGCCGCTGAAGCTCCCGGCATTGCCGTTGCCGTTGAAATTGCCGCTGTTGCCATTGCCGTTGAAGTTACCGGTATTCCCATTGCCGTTGAAATTTCCCGTGTTGCCAAGGCCGTTGGCGACACTGGCGCCGATCGGAAGGTCGGCAATCCTGACCAGGGTCGAGGCATCGGCGGCCAGCAACGCGGCAAGCAGGGTGCCGAGCGCGAGGCCGTTGCCGTCGAGCAGCCTCGCCGCCACCCGGCGCTCGCGCGGCCTAGCGGGCCCGGATGATTTCAGGCCGGTCATCAGCGATTCCCCCGGCCGTTGAAGTTGCCGTTGAAGGCGCCGACATTGCCGTTGCCGTTGAACGACCCGCCGTTGAAATTGCCATTGCCGGCGCCGATGTTGCTGTTGCCGTCATATTCGCCGGTGTTGCCGTTGCCGTTGAAGGCGCCGATGTTGCCGTTGCCGCTCGTCGTCGAGGTGTTGTTGTTGCCGTTGAACGCGCCGACATTGCCGGTACCGCTGTTGAAGGCGCCGACATTGCCGCTGCCGCTGTTCTTGTAGCCGAGATTGCCGCCGAAATTGCCGAGCGGATCCATGCTCCTGACGTTCGAGCCGATGGCCTGGCCGTATTTGCCGACCGCCGCCTGGACCGCCGACATGCCGAAGGCCTGGCTGCCCGTCGCGGTGTCGGCCTTCGCCGCGGTTGCGCTCAACAACCCCAGGCATAGCGCCGGTATGACGTAGCGTTTCATCTGCGAGCTCCTTCCATGGCTTTGCTTTTGAAATTGGGACCTGTCTCGAAAGGACTGGGACCGCCGGCGACTTGTCGCGATAGCCTTGCGCGGGGGACGGGCGCGCGGCTCGGCGGTCCCAGAGCCATCAGCGTCTTTCCAAACTGAAGCTTGGCGACGCTGGCGGTTGGACGGTGCTAGTGATTGGCGTTGCCGTTGCCGTTGCCGTTGCCGGCGCCCCAGTTGCCGTTGCCGTTGGCATTTCCGTTCCCGAGGCCCCAGTTCCCGTTGCCGTTCAGGTTGCCGTTGCCGAGGCCGAAATTGCCGTTGCCGTTGCCATTGCCGTTCGCGATGCCGGCATTCAGGTTGCCGTTATAGTTGCCGTTGAAGGCGCCCATGTTGGCGTTGCCGTTCCCGTTGCCGTTGCCGAAGCCGAAATTGCCATTGCCGTTGAAGTTGCCGTTAAAGGCGCCGGTATTGGCGTTGCCGTTGCCGTTGCCGTTGCCGACGCCGACATTGCCGTTGCCGTTGCCATTGCCGCTACCGATCGAAAGCGCGGATGCCGAACCGGTCAGAGCCGACAGCACGGCCGCGGCCAAGATGATCTTTCTCATGACGTTCTCCTTCGTTTGCGTTGAGCTTCCCGGGCAATCCAAGGTGACCGGGAGGACGCTTGAAGGATGCGCGCAGAAATAGTGGCGATACATTCGGGCTGATCGGCAGGCGCTGTCGGTTTTTCTGCTGATCCCGGTGTCAGGAAAAGTTGAAGCAATCAGGAAAAAACTGACAGGCATAAAGGCATCCGGTGGGTGTATACTGCGCTGACATTCATGCCTTTTCTCGCCGACCCGCAGGTGGCTTGCGACCCCCGCGACGGCAATGGGAAGAGAAAGGTTGATGTGGGCGGGTATGACCACAGGCAAGGACGATAGGGCCCTGCGCCGTAGGCTTGCGCGGCGCTTGATCGCTGTGCAGGAAGAGCAGCGCCTGCGCCTGTCGCGAGAGTTGCATGACGACCTCGGCCAGATGCTGGCCAGTGTCGCGCTGGAATTGCACAACGTACGTGCCGGCACGGAAGGGATGGACGGCCGTCTCGAGCGCGCCGCGATGCTTGTCGATCGGCTCAGCGCCAAGGTGCATGACGCTGCCTGGAACCTGCGTCCCGCCGACCTCGACCGTCTCGGGCTGCGCGCTTCGGTCGAGGATCTGGCGACAATGCTTTGCAGCCAGCTCGGCATTCCATGCGAGATGGATCTCGAAGCCCTTTCGAACCCACTGCCCGCCGAGACCGCGCTCACGCTTTATCGTGTCGCGCAGGAGGCGCTTACCAATATCGGCAAGCATGCCCAGCCAAGCCGGATAAGCGTAACGGCCCATATCCAGGACGATCGAATGCGCCTGACAATCGAGGATGATGGCCGCGGCTTTGACGGCCGCGCCGAACTCGGTCCGGGCCACCTGGGACTTGCCGGAATGCGGGAGCGGCTGGCGCTGGTCGGCGGTGAATTGACGGTCGAAACGGCCACGATGAAAGGGACTACCGTCTACGCGGATGTGCCGTTGGCACATTGAAAAGTGGGAGACTGCGCTTTCCAAGGACAGTCTGATGGGTGGGGAAATAGCGTTTTGGCTTCGGGCCTGGTCCGTCGCGTCTTGCCAGGTGTCTGGTTTTGCACCCAATTCGGATAGCAAAACCGCGACGCTCCTTTCCTAAACTCGTCTACGTGAAGCGCTGCACATCCCGGACATTGGTCCCGACTTACAATTCGGGCTCATGGGGTTAGGCGGGGGATGGCTTACCCGTTGCGGCCGTTTAAGGCCTGAGGAAGACGGGCGTCCCGCGCCAGGCGGGGCAGTTGCCTAGACCATCAAGGACAAGAGGACCCTTTCCGAGTGACAGGGCCTTTGACAGACTGATGGAGGTTAAGGTGCGCTGCAGGCGGATATTTTTGGTCGACGACCACCCGATCATGCTGTCGGGGGTTGGGGCGATGATCAACAGCCAGGACGATCTGACGGTCGTCGGCCTGGCCGGGAATGTCGAGGATGCCCTTGAAGGGATCGGCAAGACGCTGCCCGATGTCGCCGTGGTCGATATATCGCTTCCCGGGGACAGTGGGATCACGCTGATCGAAAAGCTGGGCGAGCGATTTCCCGAGGTCAGTTGCATAGCATTGACCGCGCATGAGGACCCCGGCTGCCTGCGTCAGGTGCTTGCGGCCGGTGGCCGCGGCTTCGTGGTCAAGC
Organism: Mesorhizobium atlanticum; assembly: GCF_003289965.1. Taxonomy (GTDB): domain Bacteria; phylum Pseudomonadota; class Alphaproteobacteria; order Rhizobiales; family Rhizobiaceae; genus Mesorhizobium; species Mesorhizobium atlanticum. The sequence continues at coordinate 487,749 of NZ_QMBQ01000005.1, read as the reverse complement.
GCGCGACCGCGACGGACCTCTTGCAGGCGATCCGATGCGTGCTGGCCGGTGACAATTATGTCGATCCCGCACTCGCGGCGCGCATCCTGAGCCCGCGCAGCGCCCCGCAGGGCGATCCGGGCAATCTCAGCCAACGGGAGCGGTCGGTGATCCAGCTGGTGGCGCTCGGCTACAGCAACAAGGAAATCTCGTCCCGGCTCAACCTCAGCATCAAGACGATCGAAACCTATCGCACCAGGGCGTCCGAGAAGCTCGAGCTCCGCTCGCGGGCGGCCATTGTGCGCTTCGCGCACTCGAATGGCTGGCTGGCCGAATTGCCGGTGTAGCAGGCGGCGGCAGGCAGACTCTAGAGCTTGTAGAAGCGTCGGATGATGTCCCAGGCTTCCTCGGCGGTGTCGACGAAATCGATGATGTCCTGATCGCCGGGCGAGATCGTGCCCTGCTCGGCGAGGAAATCGAGGTCGATCACCCTTCGCCAGAAGGCCTTGCCGAACAGGATAACCGGCACCCGCTCCATGCGCCCCGTCTGGATCAGGGTCAGCGTCTCGAAGAACTCGTCCATCGTGCCGAAGCCGCCCGGAAACACGGCGACCGCCTTGGCGCGCATGACGAAATGCATCTTGCGGATGGCGAAGTAGTGGAAGTTGAAGCAGAGCTCCGGCGTGACATAGGCGTTGGGCGCCTGCTCGTGCGGCAGCACGATGTTCAAACCGATCGACGGAGCGCCGACATCATCGGCGCCGCGGTTGCCCGCCTCCATGACGCCAGGCCCGCCGCCGGTGACGACGACATATTCACGATAATAGGAGGTGGCCGATTGCTGCGAGCACAGACGGGCGAATTTGCGCGCTTCCTCGTAATATTTGCTGTTCGCCTCGAGGTTCTTCTTCTGCGTCTCGTTCTTCGCCGCCCAGGTTTCGCCACCCGGCTCGGGCAAGCGGGCGCCGCCGAACAGGATCACGGTCGAGCGTATGCCGCGTTCGGCCAGGATCATCTCCGGCTTGAGGAGCTCGAGCTGCAGCCGCACGGCGCGCAATTCGCGCCGCGTCATGAAGTCCGGATCGTTCCAGGCCAGTCGGTAGGTCTCGGCACGAGTCTGCGGGGTGTCCGGCACGCTTTTCGCGCGTTCCAGGTCCTCGTCCGAATGCGGCAGCGGCGTCCACCCCGCCTTTTCCATGGGAGTCATCGAATCCACCCGTCCAATACCCTTACTTGCGCCGTCCCGTGACGCAGGCGCGATTGACCCTCATTAAGCCTTAACATAGGGTCCGCGCGACTTTTAAACAGGTTAAGGCTGAGCCCCTTAACAGCTTGGTAATGGAGCGAAATCATGTCGAAGCCCGATCTGGCGAGCCTCGAAACGACCATCGAAAAGGCCTTCGAGGAGCGCGACACGATTTCGAGCGCCACGCGCGGCGAGGCGCGCGACGCCATCCAGTCCGCGCTCGACCTGCTCGATCGCGGCGTCGCCCGCGTCGCCGAGCGGCAGGACGACGGCAAGTGGCAGGTCAACCAGTGGCTGAAGAAGGCGGTGCTGCTCTCCTTCCGGCTGAACCCGATGGAGATCATCAAGGGCGGTCCCGGTCAGGCGGTGTGGTGGGACAAGGTGCCGTCGAAGTTCGACGGCTGGAGCGCCGTCGATTTCGAGAAGGCCGGCTTCCGCGCCGTGCCGTCCTCGATCGTGCGCCGCTCGGCTTATGTCGCGCCGGGCGCCGTGCTGATGCCGTCCTTCGTCAATGTTGGCGCCTATGTCGATTCGGGCACCATGGTCGACACCTGGGCCTCGGTCGGCTCCTGCGCGCAGATCGGCAAGAACGTGCATCTTTCCGGCGGCGTCGGCATCGGCGGCGTGCTCGAGCCGATGCAGGCCGGACCGACCATCATCGAGGACAATTGCTTCATCGGCGCGCGCTCGGAAGTGGTCGAAGGCTGCATCGTGCGCGAAGGCTCCGTTCTCGGCATGGGCGTGTTCATCGGGCAGTCGACGAAGATCGTCGACCGCGCCACCGGCGAGGTGTTCTACGGCGAGGTGCCGGCAAACTCGGTGGTCGTCGCCGGATCGCTGCCGGGCAAGCCGCTGCCCAATGGCGAGCCGGGTCCGAGCCTCTACTGCGCCGTCATCGTCAAGCGCGTCGACGCCAAGACCCGTTCCAAGACCTCGATCAACGAATTGCTGCGCGATTGATCCTGCTAAAGCGCGTCGCGATCTTTCAGATTCGCTCCCCGCGCTTTAGGTTTTTGATCTTGCGCATGTCTTTGTCCCGAAACCGGTTCCCACTTTCGGGAGACATGCTTTGACGGAGCGGACGCGATTGTCTGAAAGATCGCAATTCTTCTGGCTGTTCTTCAGCCTTTCGGGGCGGCTGAGCCCGGTCGCCTATGCGCTGGCCGGGGTTTTGCTGGTGCTCGTCCAGTTTTTCCCGTTCTACCAGTTCGCGCGGGTGGAGCTGAACACCACAGCCAGTCAGAACTGGGCCATGATATGCTGGGGCGTGCTGCTGATCTCGGCCTGGGCCACCTTCGCGGTGACGGCAAAGCGCTTCCATGATTTCGGCAAGCCGACCTATTTTGCGCTGATCTCGCTCATCATCGGTCCCATCCTGCTCATCATCCTCTCCTGTTTCCGCAGCGATCCCGGACCGAATCGTTACGGCAGGCGCACCAACGCGCCGGCCGATCCGTGAGGCCGTCATGCGCTACCGCGCGCTCGATCCGCAACTGATCATCGAGACGGCCGAAAGGCTGGAGGGGCGGATCGGCGAGCGTTTTCCGGATGCCGGCCTGCGCGGCGTCGCCGCCGAGCTGGTGTCGCTGTCGCGGGACCTCGCCAAGGCAGCCAGGGAGCTGGAGACGCCGATCTGGTGGCTGCGCGGCGTCATCATCGCGGCCTTCATCGCCGGCGTGGCGGTGTTCCTGTTCGTCGGCACGATCCTGCCGCTCGACCGCATCTCGGGCGCCGATGACGCCGTGCAGTCGATGCAAGGCATCGAGGCGACGATCAATACGGTGATCCTGGCCGTGCTCGGGCTGCTGGCGCTGGTCCGCACCGAGGAGCGGATCAAGCGCAAGAAGGTGTTCCGCCAGTTGCACGGGCTGCGCTCGCTGATCCATGTCATCGACATGCACCAGCTGACCAAGGACCCGGCTGCGCTGTCGGCCGAGTTCAAGCCGACCGCGCACTCGCCCGCCCGCATCACCAACGCCGCGGACCTTGCGCGCTATCTCGACTATTGCTCGGAGATGCTGTCGATCACCGGCAAGATCGCGGCGCTGTTCGCGCAGTCGGTCAATGACGATGTCGTCATAGACGGGGTCAACGACATCGAGAACCTGAGCTCCAACCTGTCGCGCAAGATCTGGCAGAAGATCACGCTGATCGAGGGCCGCCGCTAGTGCGTTTCACCGTTTCACGGAAACGGCGAAACGCCCTATCTTTTGCTTTGACGCAATTCCGGACGGAAAACCGCTCACACTTTTCCTGGAATTGCTCTAAAGCGTTTCACCGTTTCATGGAAACGGCGAACCGCTCTATCTTTCTGTTTTGACGCAATTCCTGACGGAAAACCGTGTCACACTTTTCCTGGAATTGCTCCGACCGTCTGCGCAGCCAGCTTCGGCGGGCCGCGCTTTTCCGCTTCGGCCTGACGCACCAGGGCCGCGACCCGTTCGTTCATCGGCGTCGGGATGCCGGCTTGCCTGGCCAGGCGAACGACCGCGCCCTGCAACTCATCGATCTCGGTCTGGCGGCCGCGTTTGAGATCGTCCCACATCGAAGAGCGGGCTTCGGGATCGATCGCCAGCATGCGGCGCGCCAGGAGGCCGAACAGCCAGTCGGGCAGCCGCAGCACTTTCGGCAGCAGCGCCGGCGGCAGGCCGGTGATGCGCGCCGGCGCTATCCCCGCCGCCCTCATCGCGGCGAGCGCCTCGTCGATCTGGGCGGCCAGGATCACGCGCCAGCGCCGGTCGGCCAGTTGCCTAGCCAGCGGCAGGTCGGAGAGCGCCACCAGGGCATTGTTGAGGTTCATCAGCAGTTTGCTCCACTGCACCGCCTTCATGTCGGCGCGCGCCTCTACGGCGAGCCCGTCGACATCGAGCAGCTCTGCAAGCCCATGGATGCCGGCATCGATCATCACCTCGCCCTGGCTGGCGCGATGGACGCGGAACGGCAGCTCGCCATCCGGCGACTGGACGACGTTGAACATCACCATGCCAGTCAGTACCCGCCGTCCAGGGAGCGCGGCGCGCAGCCTCTCGACATTGTCGACGCCGTTCTGCAGGCTGACCACCATGGCATCAGGACGCCCGTGGTTGGCGATCAGCTTCGCCATCTCCCCGGTGGCGCCGCTCTTCACCGCCACAAGAACGACGTCCGCCTCGCGCAGCGCCATCGCCGGATCGTCGGTGGCCGCAATCGCCTGCGCTGCGAGGCGGCGATCGCGGCCATCAAGATCGCTGATCCGCAATCCGCCCCGGCGCATGGTCTCGACGACGCGGCCGCGGCCGAGGAAAACAACCTTGCGGCCGGCGAGCGCCAGGCAGCCGCCGACATAGCAGCCGATGCTGCCGGCGCCGGCTATCGCGATGGTGCTTGTTTCGCTGGCCATGCATTTGTCCCCGCTTGGCGTCCTCGCCTGGCTCCCGACTTGCCATGACGCATGTCGTTCTCCCAGAACCGCTGCGCACGTCCGGGCGACATGCATTTATACGTGATGAAAACCATATTGTCGGCGCCATGACCGGCGATCATCTGCCACCGTGACACGACAAACGCTTTCGATTATCGCTTTGCCCATGACATTGCCGACCGATCCCGCCGCGAATCTTGCCGCCCTGATCCGCTGTCCGTCCGTAACACCCGCAGAAGGTGGGGCGCTCGCCACGCTGGAGGACATGCTGAAGCCGCTCGGTTTCTCGGTCGAGCGTCCGGTCTTCTCGGAAGACGGCACGCCGGACATCGAGAACCTCTATGCGCGGCGCTCGGGCAATGGCCCGCATCTGATGTTTGCCGGCCATACAGATGTCGTGCCGGTGGGGGACGAATCGGCATGGACGCACCCCCCCTTCGCCGCCGAAATCGCCAAAGGCGAGATGTATGGCCGCGGCGCCGTCGACATGAAGGGCGGCATCGCCTGCTTCATCGCCGCGGTGGCGCGCCACGTGGAGAAAAACGGCGGCCCGAAGGGCTCGGTCTCGCTGCTTATCACCGGCGACGAGGAAGGACCGGCAATCAACGGCACCACAAAGCTGCTCGGCTGGGCGGCGGCCAAGGGCGAGAAGTGGGACGCCTCGATCGTCGGCGAGCCGACCAATCCGGATGCGCTGGGCGACATGATCAAGATCGGACGGCGCGGCTCGCTGTCCGGCACCGTGACCGTGAACGGACGCCAGGGCCATGCCGCCTATCCGCAGCTTGCCGACAACCCGGTGCGCGGCCTGATGAGCCTGGTCGACGCGCTGCTGCACCCCGTTTTCGACAAGGGAACCAAGGATTTCCAACCGACCAATCTCGAAGTGACGTCGATCGATGTCGGCAATCCGGCGACCAACGTGATCCCGGCCAAGGCGACGGCCATTTTCAACATCCGCTTCAACGACACATGGGACGCGGAAACGATACAGGCCGATATCCACAACCGGCTAGACCAGGCGGCGGGGCGCAAGAAATACCGGCCGGGCAAGAAGACACCGGTCGACTACGAGCTTGCCTGGCGCGACCGGCCGAGCCATGTCTTCCTCACCCGCGACGACAGGCTGATCGATACGCTCAGCAGCTCGGTCAAGGCGGTGGTCGGCAAGACGCCGGCGCTCTCCACCTCCGGCGGCACGTCGGACGCGCGCTTCATCAAGGATTACTGCCCGGTGGTCGAGTTCGGGCTGGTCGGCAAGACCATGCATATGGTGGACGAGCGCGTCGCGCTTGCCGACCTCGAGACGCTGACGCAGATCTACGAACGCTTCATCGAAGACTGGTTCGCAAAAGGCCTTCCGTGACCATGCTATCGGCGGACGAAACCTACGCTTCGCTGGCCGGCGCCTGGCGGCTTATGTTCGGCAAGGCCGACGGGCTGCGCCTGCTCGACCTTTCAGCGGACGGTTTCTGGAATTCCTTCTTCGCCATCGTCGTGGCCGCGCCGGCGCTGATCGTCGGCTGGGTCGGCATCGCCAACGAGATCGGCGATCCGGACGCCTTCGCCGGGCGCCTCGGCATGCTGATCAGGCTGGCGACCGTGGATATCGGCTCCTGGGTGCTGCCGCTGGTGGCGCTGGCGCTGGTCGCGCCGCGCGCAGGCATCGGCGGCCGGTTCGTCCACTACGTCGTTGCCTCCAACTGGGCGTCGGCGATCATCGCCTGGCTGATGCTGCCCTCCGCGCTGCTAAGGCTGTTCCTGCCTTCCAACAGCGACGTCAACAGCCTTGTGTCGTTGTTCCTGTTCGCGCTGTCGGCGCTGCTGACCTGGCGCATGACCAACGCGTCGATCGGCAAGGGCGCCGCCGTGGGCACCGCCGTCTTTGTCGGGATGTTCATCGCCTCCCTGCTCGTCCTGTTCGGCCTGCAGGCTCTGCTCGGCATCGACATACCGGACGGCACGACGGGTTAAGTGTCGGCGTCCCCGGTGATGGCGAGTTTGCCGAGCGCTTCCGGATAGTCGACGCCGACAAGAAAAAGCCCGTCCGGCGGGGCGACCTGGCCGCAGGCCGCGCGATCGCGCGCTTCGAGCGCCGCCTTGAGATCGGCCGCGCCCCAGGAACCGTCGCCGACGCGCCTCAGCGAGCCCACCATCGAGCGAACCTGGTTGTGCAGGAAGGACCGTGCCGAGGTCCGCACCTCGATGAAATCGCCATTGCGGCCGACATCGAGGCGGTCGAGCGTGCGGACCGGGTTTTCGGCCTGGCACTGAGTGGAGCGGAAGGTGGTAAAGTCATGTTTGCCAAGCAGCACTTTCGCCGCCGCATGCATGGCCTCGGCGTCGAGCCGCTTCGGCACCCACCAGACCTTGCCTTTTTCCAGCGCCGCCGGCGCGCGGCGGTTGAGGATGCGGTAGAGGTAGTGGCGGCCGGTGGCGGAAAAGCGCGCATCGAAATCGTCGGGGACGACAGCGGCTTTCAGGATGGCGATGCGCGCGCCTGCCGCCTGCAGATGGGCATTCACCGCGTCTCGGACCTTGTCGCCCGACCACGCTTTGGCGAGATCGACATGCGCCACCTGGGCAGTGGCGTGCACGCCGGCATCGGTGCGGCCGGCGGCCCGTATTCTCAGGTCTTCACCGCAAAACTTCCCGATCGCCTGCTCGATCGCCTGCTGCACCGAGGGCTGGTCGGCCTGATGCTGCCAACCGGCGAACTGGCTGCCGTCATATTCGATATCGAGCCGAAAACGCGGCATGCCAGCTTGTGCTTTCGCCTTAGCCTAGGCGGCCAAAGCGGTGAAGGCCGAAGCGTAGACCAGCCTGCCGGTCTCGGGCGCGTCGCCCCAGGCCAGCGCCTGCAGCGCCTCACCCTGATACTCGCTCTCGAAATTTGCGGCGCGGTCATGGGTGTAGCCGAAGCGGCCATAATAGACCGGATCGCCCAGAACCACGGCCAGCATCTCGCCGGCTTCCTTGAGGCGGACATGCGCCTCGCGGATCAGCGCGCCGCCGATGCCGGTGCCGTGGAAGGAAGGCTCGACCGCCAGCGGCGCCAGCGCGACGGCCGCGAAGCGCTTGCCGCCATTCTGCACGTAAAGCCTGGAAAACAGGATGTGGCCGACGACCTGGCCATCTTCCTCGGCCACCAATTCGACGACGGCGTCGCCGCCGGTGACCAGGGCATCGACCAGGCCGGCTTCCGCCTGCTGGCCAAAGGCATGTTCTTCGACGAGGCGGATGGCCTCGCGATCCCGCGGCGTCGCCGCGCGTATCGACATCATGCTCATGTGAGTTTCGTTCCTTTTTCGATCTTGGCTCCGCGCAAGAACTCCTGCGCGGCGGCAGGCCTTCCGCCCGCCCGTTGAACTTCGACCAACCTGACCGCGCCCGATCCGCAGGCGACCGTCAGCCGGTCATCGAGAATTCCTCCCGACTCGCCGACGCCATCCGAGAGCGTCGAGCGAAGCAGTTTCAGCCGCTCCATGCGGCCGCCAATTTCGACCTCGCACCACGCGCCCGGGAAGGGCGAGAGGCCGCGAATGTGATCGTGGACTTCGCCAGAAGGCCGCGTCCAGTCTACGCGTGTCTCCGATTTATCGATCTTTCGGGCGTAGGTCACCCCTTCCGTCGCCTGCGGGGTAAATGTCAGACAATTTATCCCCAACTGCGCGAGCGCCTCGACCATCAGCGAAGCGCCCTGACCCATCAGGCGGTCATGCAATTCGCCGGCCGTCATATCGGGTCCGATGGCTATTTTTTCAACCATTGCCACCGGTCCGGTATCCAGACCCTCTTCCATCTTCATCACCATCATGCCGGTTTCGGTATCGCCGGCCATGATGGCGCGCTGGATGGGAGCAGCACCACGCCAGCGTGGCAAAAGCGAGGCATGGCCGTTCAGGCAGCCGAGCCTCGGCGCGTCCAGAATGGCTTTCGGCAACAGCAGGCCGTAGGCGACCACGACCGCGACATCGGCCTGCAAGCCGGCGAAAGCCTGCTGTTCGGCCTCGCCTTTCAGCGATGTCGGCGTGCGCACGTCCAAGCCCAGCCGCTCGGCCTCGCGCTGCACCGGGGAAGGCGTCAGTTCCAGCCCGCGCCGGCCGGCGGCGCGCGGCGGCTGCGTATAGACGGCCGCGATCTCGTGGCCGGCTTCGGCGATGGCGCGCAGCGTCGGCACGGAAAAATCCGGCGTGCCCATGAAGATGACGCGAAGCGGCATGAGGTCCTGCGATCCTGTCTTGCGGTAGGCTCAGGTGCTCGCGCGGCCAAAACGGCCTTTAGCCCACCATCTTGCCCGGCGCCTTGTCCTTGGCGAGCTTCTTGAACTTGCGCACCACCATGTCGCGCTTCAGCTTCGAGATGTGGTCGATGAACAGCACGCCGTTGAGATGGTCGATCTCGTGCTGCAGGCAGGTGGCCATCAGGCCTTCCGCCTGCATCTCCTGCAATTTGCCGTCACGGTCGAGATATTTCACCCGTACCGAGGCTGGGCGCTCGACCTCGGCATAATAGTCGGGGATCGACAGGCAGCCTTCCTCATAGACCGAACGCTGGTCGGAACTCTCGAGCACTTCCGGATTGATGAAGACATGCGGCTGAGGCTCCTCGCCTTCCTTGGCGAGATCGATGACCAGAAGCCGTCGCGGCTCGCCGACCTGGATCGCAGCAAGGCCGATGCCCGGCGCGTCATACATGGTCTCCAGCATGTCGTCGGCGAGCTTGCGCAAATCGGCGTCGACGCGCTCCACCGGCTTGGAAACCTGGCGCAGGACGGGATCGGGAAGGATGATGAGCGGCTTGATCGACATGGCGTCTCACCTAAGACTTCGCTTGAGAAGCGTCAACGGGGGCAGCTTTTCCATGTTCACGTTTTGATCTGTGCCGGCGATGCGAATCGGTTATGCTGCGCACATGAACGACATGACCTCCATCCTTTCGCAACCGGTCGCGCTGCTCGGCGCCACCACGATCACGCTCGGCCAGGCGCTCGCTTTCACTGTTGTCCTGTTCGTCGTGCTGTTCGCCGCGCTCGTCATCGCCGTGTGGCGCGCGGCCAAGGCGCGAGCGCTTGCCGCGGCGGAAGCGGCCGACCATGCCCGCGACGCCGAGGCGCGGATGGCCGACATCATGCAGGCGCAGGCCGAGATGCACGGGCGCATGGGCGCGATCGCCGACGTGTTCGGCGCCAGGCAGGCGGAGCTTACGCAATCGCTCGGGCAGCGACTCGACGCCATGACCGGCCGCATCGGCCAGACCATGGCCGAGCAAACCAAGTCGACGCATGAAAGCCTGGCAAAGCTGCAGGAGCGGCTGGCGGTGATCGACACCGCGCAGGGCAATATCCAATCCTTGGCCGGCCAGGTCGTGCAGCTGCAGGCGATCCTCTCCAACAAGCAGACGCGCGGCGCCTTCGGCCAATCGCGCATGGAAGCGATCGTCGCCGACGGCCTGCCGCATGGCGCCTACGAGTTCCAGGCCAGCCTCTCCAACGGCAGCCGGCCCGACTGCCTGGTGCGGATGCCGAACGGCGCGCCGATGCTCGCCATCGACGCCAAGTTCCCGCTGGAAGCGTGGAGCGCCATCCGCGCCGCCGAGGGCGCCGACATGCAGAAGGTGGCGGCACAGGCCTTCCGGCGCGACATCGAGGTGCATATCCGCGATATCGCGGAAAAATACCTGATCCAGGGCGAGACGCAGGATACCGCCTTCATGTTCGTGCCCTCGGAATCGGTGTTCGCGGAAATCCACGAGAATTTCGAGGCGGTGGTGCAGAAGGCGCATCGCGCCCGCGTCGTCATCGTCTCGCCGTCGCTGCTGATGCTGTCGATCCAGGTCATCCAGTCGATCCTGAAGGACGCCCGGATGCGCGAGCAGGCGCATCTGATCCAGGGCGAAGTCATCCGGCTGATGGAGGATGTGGCCAGGGTCGACGAGCGGGTGCGCCGGCTGCAGACGCATTTCGGTCAGGCGGCCAAGGACATCGACGACATTCTGGTCTCGACGTCGAAGGTCACCAAGCGCGGCCAGAAGATCGAGGCGCTGGAGTTCGCCGAGGGCGAAGCCGAGGCGCCGCGCCCGGCCAAGGTCGAAGGCGGAGCGCGGGTGGCCGATTCAAAGACGGGACAGCTCAGGCTGCGCGTCGTCGAAGGCGATGACTGATCCCTACTGCTCCTCGACGATCCTCGTGCCTTCAAACTCAGGCAGCCAGTGCAGCGCCGATCGGTGCCAGTATTGCGTCCTCGGCACCAGCTGATCGCGCTGGCGCGACGTGCCGACCCGGATGCCATAGACCTTCGGTCCGTCGCCGACCGAGGTTGCATAGAGATGCGAGCCGCAATCGCCGCAGAAGCCCTGCGCCCGCTTCGCGCCGCTCGATCCGGTCTTGATATAGACCTTCGGCTCGCCTCTGGTGATGCGGTAATCCTCCTCCGGCACGCGTACCGAGACGCGAAAAGCCGTCCCGGTCAGCTGCTGGCAGTCGGTGCAGTGGCAGATCGAGGTCTTTTCCGGATCGACCTCCGCCTCATAGGTGATCGCGCCGCAATGGCATCCGCCGTCGATCTTCATAAGTTGTGCTCCTCACTTCGCTGCCGTTCAACCTAACTCTCGTCCGAAGCCTCGGCCATGGCCTTGCGCCGCCGCTCCCATGTGCCAGTGGCCTGCGGCTTGACGAAGAGCCTGGAGATTTGCGGCATTTCCTTCTTGAGCTTTGCCTCCAGGCGCTCGACACAGGCTTCGATCTCGGGCGCGGTGAGATGATCCTCGAATTCGATGCTCAAGCCCGCGACGATTTCTTCCGGACCGACATGAACGCTCAGGATTCCGTTCGCCCGCTGCACGGCCGGATCCTGCTGGGCGATCGCCAAAACCTGGTGCTGAACCTCAGGCGACGCAGGTTCGCCAAGCAACAGGCCCTTGCTCTCGCGCGCCAGGAAGATCGCCGTTGCGCCGAGGATAATGGCGATGCCGATCGAGCCGACACCGTCGAGCTCGGGCATTTCCAGAAGTTGCGCGGAGAGGATGCCGGCAAAGGCTACGATGAGGCCGAGCAATGCGGCGCTGTCCTCGAACAGCACCGTGTAGACGCTCGGATCCTTGCTCGACTGCACCGCCTGCAGCCAGCCCTGCTTGCCCTTCTGCTGGCGGAACTCCCTCAGCGCCACCAGCCATGAGCTGCCCTCGAACAGGAACGAAAGGCCGAGCACGATGTAGTTGACCCTGGCGTTGACGACAGGTTCGGGCGCCATCATGTGGATGACGCCCTCGTAGAAGGAAATGCCGGCGCCGAGCGCGAACACCAGGAGCGCGACGATGAAACTCCAGAAATAGAGTTCGCGCCCGTGACCGAGTGGATGCGTGCGGTCGGGCGGCCGCGCGGCGCGGCGCATTCCATAGAGGAGCAGCGCGCCATTGCCCGTGTCGACCAGCGAATGCACGCCTTCCGACAGCATGGCTGACGAACCGGTGAAGAACGCCGCCGCGAATTTGGTCGCCGCGATCGCCAGGTTGCCGGCGAGCGCGGCGTAGATGACCCTTTTCGAGCCGGCATGCCCTGCCATTGGCTTTTGACCTCTCTGCGATGCATCGAGCTTAGCGGGCCGCACGCCGTAGCTCCACAGACAATGCGCCAGCCGGGCCGAGGTTCAAGCCGACTGAAGCGCTCCTTGAAGGAGCGCGGCGCAGGGAAAATCGGTTGACATCCGGCCGTGCGGCTTCGCAAGCGCGGCGCCGCCTCTTGCGGTCCGGCATTTCTCTTGTTTCACTTGCGCGTCCACAATCGGAGGAGCGAATCATGGCAAAAGGCGCGATGAAGGCAGGCAAGGAAGCCCGCAAGCCGAAGAAGGACGCCAAGAAGCCCGCCGCGGCCCCGGCTCCGAAGGCGCCGCCGGTCAAGGCGATGCGCATCAAGGAAAAGTAAGCGGCCGAATTCGGTCGATCCGGCTCTCTGCAGAATCGGAACCGGCGGCATGACAATGCTGCCGGTGTTTTGTTGATCGAGGCACAGGGCACTCCCATATCACACGGGGCGAGGACGACCTCGCCTTCCCGAAAAACCGGCCGGGACGACCCGCCACCCGAGCATCTCGATCGATGCCGGAATGACGGAGTGTTTTGATGTCGTGGATCTTTCTTTTCTTCGCCGGCCTGTTCGAAATCGGCTGGGCAATCGGCCTCAAATATACCGACGGCTTCTCCAGGCCGCTGCCGACCCTTCTCACCATCGCCTCGATGATCGTCAGCCTCGGCCTGCTCGGCCTGGCGCTGAAGACGCTGCCTGTCGGCACGGCCTATGCCGTATGGACCGGCATCGGCACCGTCGGCACAGCGCTGCTCGGCATCTGGCTGCTCGGCGAACCGGCGACCGTCGTCCGGCTGGCCTGCATTGGCCTGATCGTCTGCGGCATTGTCGGGCTGAAGCTGGTTGCCTGAGAGGCCCGTCAGCCGAAGGCACGAACGCGTTCAGGGCCGCTTTCGGCGACCCTGAATCATTTCAATCGAACCCGAACTTAGAGCGGTTCAGCGACTCACAAAATCGCCGACCCGCTCTACGCTTTTTGGTTCTTGCGCAATTCCCGACGGAAAACCGCTACGCACTTTTCCTGGAATTGCTCTAGCGGGCGGAGAAGCCCGGAGGCGTCCTGCCGACGCGCGCCTTGCGGGCGGCGTAGCGTGCATCACGCTTGGCCTTGCGCGCGGCTTCCTCGGCGAGCTCGAGCGCGATGCGTTCGGCTTCCTCGGCCTCGCGGCGCCTGGCCTCTTCGGCCGCCGCTGCTTCAGCGGCAAGACGCGCCGCTTCGGCAATCGCCTCGCGCTCGGCCTTCTCGGCCGCCTCACGCGCCAGCTTCTCCTGCTTCAGTCTTGCCTTCTCGGCCTCGCGGATGGCGCGGGCCTCGAGGATCGCCTTGCGTTCGGCCTGGCGGGCCAGCACGGCCGGATCGTCCGCCGCCGGCTTTGCGTTGAAGCGCGCGAGCAGCGCCTTCTTTGCCTCGTTCGCGGCATTGCGCCGCTCGAAAATGTCTTTTTCCCTGTAGATAGCCAAGTGTACTTCCCTGCAGTCTATTCGCGACGCTTACATACGCGTGAAAGCGGCGAGTTCAAGCGCCAAAACGGTATGCCAGCCATGAAAAAACCGGGCTTGTTGCCGCAGGGATACGGCCCGGCATCATGCGATGCACTGTTCACAAATCGCGGCCCTGGCGGGCGGCAAGGCATATAGCTACCTAGAGCGCCGACAGGCAAAACCCCACATGAACAGCTTCAGGACGCAATCAGATGGAACTCGGTCTCTACACTTTCGCCGATGTCAGCCCGGAGCCGGGTCCCGGCGCCATCGGCCCGCATGAGCGGCTGCGCAACCTCATCGAGGAAATCGAGCTGGCCGACCAGGTCGGTCTCGACGTATTCGGGCTCGGCGAGCATCACCGCCCCGACTATGCCGCCTCCGCGCCAGTCGTGGCGCTTGCCGCCGCGGCCGAGCGCACGAAGAAGATCCGCCTTACCAGCGCGGTCACGGTGCTCTCCTCCGACGATCCGGTGCGCGTCTTCCAGCAATTCGCGACGCTCGACCTTCTGTCCAACGGCCGCGCCGAGATCATGGCCGGGCGCGGCTCCTTCATCGAATCCTTCCCGCTGTTCGGCTACAACCTGGAAGACTACGACGAGCTTTTCGCCGAGAAGCTCGACCTGTTGCTCGCCATCCGCGACCAGGTGAAGGTGACGTGGCAGGGCAAGCTGCGCGCGCCGATCAATGGCCGGGGCGTCTACCCGCGTCCATTCCAGGAAAAGTTGCCGATCTGGATCGCCATCGGCGGCACGCCGCAATCCGCCGCCCGCGCCGGCGTGCTCGGCCTGCCGCTGGCGTTGGCCATCATCGGCGGCGAGCCGGCGCGTTTCGCGCCGCTGTTCGATATCTATCGCGAGGCGGCGCGGCGCGCCGGCACCGATACGGCAACGCTTGCGACCAGCATAAACGTGCACGGCTTCATCGCCGAAACGACCGAACAGGCGGCCGACGACTTCTACGGACCGCAGGCCGAGGTGATGAACCGAATCGGCCGTGAGCGGGGCTGGGGTCCGACCTCGCGCGCGCATTTCGACCAGGCGCGGGGTCCCAGCGGCGCCCTCTTCGTGGGCAACCCTGAGCAGGTGGCTGAAAAGATCGTCGCCCAGCACAGGATATTCAACAACGATCGCTTCCTGCTGCAAATGGCGATCGGCACGATGCCGCACGCCAAGATCATGAAGGCGATCGAGCTCTACGGCACCAAGGTGGCGCCGCTCGTGCGCAAGGAGACGGCGAAGCCGGTCCCCGCCGCGCCAGCCCCGGCTGCCTGAAGAGCGGCCCCCTCCGAACCGGTCTCCGGATGCCGGAAAAGCCCGCTCTTGGAACCTTGCCCGGAACTCCCGCGTTTCGGGCACAGGCCCGCCATGCATTGTCGGCTGGCGGATTGCAAGGGAACCGATGAAAGCCGAACAGACTGCTTCGGGCGCAAGCGCTGCCGAAAGCCCTGACCCGCGCGCCGGTGCGCGCGCCGACATGCGCCTGATGCGCTCGCTGATGGTCGGTATCTTCATTCTGATGGCGGCGGCGGCGCTTTACCTCGCCCGCGCCTTCTTCATGCCGGTGATGCTTGCCTTCCTGCTGGCGCTGACGCTGACGCCGATCGTGCGCTTCCTGCGCAAGCGCGGCATACCGGAAGTGATCTCGGCGACACTGCTGGTGCTTTTCTCGATCTTCGTTTTCGCCAGCGCGGGCTATCTGCTCAGCGGCCCGGTCATCGACCTCATCAACAACTCCTATTCGATCGGCCAGCAACTGACCGAGCGGCTGGCGCCGTTCAGGCGGCCGCTCGAACGGACGATGGATCTCGCGCATCAGCTGGAAGCGCTGACCGAGACCTCGCAGGAGCCGGGCGTGCAGCGGGTCGCGGTGGCGCCGTCCGGCATGCTGTCCTCGGCGGCCAGCAACATCCTGGAAGCCGGGACTTCGATCACCATCGTCTTCGTGCTGTCGCTGTTCCTTCTCGCCTCCGGCACGCTGTTCTACGAGAAGATCGTTCAGTCCTTCACCAGCATGACTCAGAAGAAGCGGGCACTGCGCGTCGTCTATGACGTCGAGCGCGAGATTTCGCACTATCTGCTTACGGTCTCCATCATCAATGTCAGTCTCGGCACGGTGATCGGGCTCGGCCTTTGGGGGCTAGGCATGCCCAACCCGCTCGTCTGGGGCGCAACGGCGGCCCTGTTCAATTTCCTGCCCTATGTCGGCGCGCTGATGACCATCCTGCTCGTCGCCATCATCGCGCTGATCAGCTTCGACACGATTGCCTATGCGCTGCTCGCGCCGGCCTTCGTGCTTTTGTGCGACATCGTCGAAGGCCAGCTCGTGACACCGATGGTGGTCGGGCGGCGCCTCGAGATCAACGCCGTGGCGATCTTCATCGCCATCG
The DNA here is from genome assembly GCF_003289965.1 of Mesorhizobium atlanticum. Classification (GTDB taxonomy): domain Bacteria; phylum Pseudomonadota; class Alphaproteobacteria; order Rhizobiales; family Rhizobiaceae; genus Mesorhizobium; species Mesorhizobium atlanticum. The sequence continues at coordinate 471,671 of NZ_QMBQ01000005.1, read as the reverse complement.
CCTTCTGGTCATGGCTGTGGGGTTTCGTCGGCGCGCTGATGGCGGTGCCGCTGCTGGTCGTCATCAAGGTGTTCTGCGACCATTTCGAAAGCCTGAGGCCCGTCGGCAATTTCCTGGCCGCGCAGCAGTCCATGGCCATCGAGGAAGAGCCCGCCGAGAACAATCACAAATCCTGAAACGCTGGCCCAATCTCAAACCTCGCCCATTGTTTGCGGCACCGCCGGCCAGTGCCTATATCGGACCGGTCAAGCCGGACCTGTCCTTAATGAGCGACTTCGATCTCGATGGCTATTTTGCCCGCATCGGTTACGGCGGACCGACCGACGCTTCGCTTGCCACGCTTAAGGCGCTGCACGCCGCGCACCCGCGGGCGATCCCGTTCGAGAACATCGATGCCTTGATGGGCGTTTCCGTCGGCCTCGACCTCGCTTCGCTGCAGGACAAGATTTTCCGCCAGGGTCGTGGCGGCTATTGCTTCGAGCACAATCTGATCTTCATGCACGCGCTTGACGCGCTGGGCTTCACCGTCGGCGGACTTGCCGCCCGCGTGGTCTGGGGCCAGCCGGAGGACGCCGTCACGGCGCGCAGCCATATGCTGCTGCGCATCGAGCTTGGCGGCCGCACTTACATCGCCGATGTCGGCTTCGGCGGCCTGACGCTGACGGCGCCGTTGCTGCTTGAGCCAGGGCTCGAACAGCAGACGCCGCACGAAACCTTCCGCCTCGTCGAGACCGGCGACCAGTTCCGCCTGCAGGCCAGTATCGGCGAGGAATGGCGGACGCTCTACCGCTTCGACCTGAGCCAGGCCTATGAGGTCGACTACCGGGTCGCCAGCCATTTCCTGTCGACGCATCCGAGCTCGCATTTCCTGTCGACGCTGGTCGCCGCGCTCGCCCTGCCCGACCGGCGCTATGCGCTGCGCAACAACCGGCTGTCGACGCATCATGCCGGCGGCCGCAGCGAGCAGCGCGAGATCGCGACGGCCGCCGAGCTCGCCGACGTGCTGGAGAACCAGCTCGCCATCGTCATTCCCGACCGCGCCGCATTCGAGGCGAAGCTTAGGGAAAAACGCATCGTGGAGACCTGACCAATGACCGCCCTTTCGGTTCTCGACCTGTCGCCGATCACGCAAGGCAGCACCGCCTCGCAGTCGCTTGCCAATTCGCTCGACCTCGCCCGCCATACCGAGCGCCTGGGCTACAAGCGCTACTGGCTGGCCGAGCACCACAACATGCCGGGCATCGCGAGCGCCGCGACATCCGTCGTGATCGCACATGTCGCCGGCGGCACCAAGTCGATCCGCGTCGGCGCCGGCGGCATCATGCTGCCCAACCATGCGCCGCTGGTGATCGCCGAGCAGTTCGGCACGCTGGCGGCACTTTTTCCCGGCCGCATCGATCTCGGCCTCGGCCGCGCGCCGGGCACCGACATGCTGACCGCGCGGGCGCTGCGGCGCAACCTGGAGTCCGCCGACAATTTCCCGCAGGACGTGGTCGAGCTGATGGGCTATTTCCAGCCGGTCGAGGAAGGCCGGCGCATCCGCGCCGTGCCGGGCGAAGGCCAGACAGTGCCGGTCTGGATCCTCGGCTCCAGCCTCTATGGCGCGCAGCTCGCGGCGCTTCTCGGCCTGCCTTACGCCTTCGCCTCGCATTTCGCGCCCGCCGAGCTCGACCATGCGCTGGAGGTCTACCGGACGCGCTTCCAACCCTCGGCGCAGCTCAACAAGCCCTATGTGATGCTCGGCCTCAACGTCTCCGCCGCGCCGACGGATGCCGAGGCGAAGCTGTTGTTCAGCTCGCTGCAGCAGGCCTTCGTCAACCTGCGCAGCGGCCGGCCCGGGCAATTGCCGCCGCCGGTCGAAAATTACGACCGTGATCTCGACCCGATGGCGAAAACCATGCTTGCCCAGGCGTTGTCCTGCGCCGTCGTCGGTTCGCCGGAGACAGTGCGCCAGGGCATCGACGCCTTCATCGGCCGCACGGGCGCCGACGAATTGATGGTGACGGCGCAGATCTTCGATCACGCGGCGCGCGTCCGCTCCTACGAGATTCTCGCCGACGTTCACAAATCGATGTCGAAGGCGGCCTGATCGCGTAGTCACTTTTGCCTGACATATTGGTCTGTTAAGGGCGCGCAGATGACCAACGATCTCGACGACCGCATGCATTTTGCCATCGACCTAGCGCGGCGCGCCGGCGAGCTGGGGCTGAAATATTTCCGCGACCTCGACAACCTGGCCGTCGAGAGCAAGGGGCATCAGGACCTGGTTTCGGAAGCCGACCGCGGGTCGAGCTGTTCATCCGCGCGGCGATCGCCGAGGCCTATCCGCAGGACGGCATCGTCGGCGAAGAGCACGCGGCGGTGGCCGGAACAACCGGTCATGTCTGGGTGATCGACCCGATCGACGGCACGGCCAATTTCGTGCGCGGCATTCCCGCCTGGTGCGTGGTGATCGCCTGCGCCAGGGATGGCGAGACGGTGGTCGGCGTCATCCATGAGCCTTCGACCGACGAGACGTTCTACGGTCGCCTCGGCGGCGGCGCCTTTCTCAACGGCAAGCCGATCAAGGCCAGCAATGCAACGTCGCTTTCCGAGGGCTCGGTCGGCACCGGGCTCTCCAACCGCGCCGAGACCAAGAACGTCGTCATTCTCATCAGCCTGATCCTGGCCGAGGGCGGCATCTTCTACCGCAATGCTTCCGGAGCGCTGATGCTTGCCTATGCGGCGTCCGGCCGGCTGCTCGGCTATGTCGAGGAGCACATGAACGCCTGGACTGTCTCGCCGGCATGCTGCTGGTCGAAGAGGCCGGCGGCACGGTGCTCAAGGCCGATCCGAAGACTGTGGTCGGCGAGGGCACGCAGGTCATTGCCGGCGGCAGGCGCATCTTCCCGAAATTGCAGGCGCTGTGCGCGGAAGCTTTCGAAGCTTCGCGCTGACGCTCTGTGCGACGGCTTGCAGATGGTGAACAAGGGTGAGCTGACGGCGACCTTCACCTATGTCACGCCGGGCGCCGAGGGCCTTCGCCAGGCGATCAAGTTCCTTGACGGCGAGAAGGTCGAGAAGACCATCACGCTGCCGACGGAAAAGATCACCAAGGAAAACGCCGCCAGGATCCTCAAGGACAACGGGCTCCAAAGCGCGTCGCGATCTTTCAGATTCGCTCCATGCGCTTTAGCTTTTTGATTTTGCGCATGTCTTCGTCCCGAAACCGGTTACCACTTTCGGGAGACATGCTTTAAGCCTGGAAGCCCGAGCGCCTGGCGCTCTCAACAGCCTGCCGCCAGTTTCCAAATACTGGCGGCAGGCTGATTTTTCGTCCCTTTCGCGACCGAAAGTCACGCCCGCCAAGGGACGCCTTGCCCCCGCCAAATGCCCGACCTGTGCGGCGCCAGCGGCATCGATTCCAAAAAATCCATTTGGAACAAGGCGATAGTGCGATCTCCCGCCGGTCCTGCCGCAAAGCGCGGCGGGTCGCCTCGTTGCCGCTGCCAAGACGACGGACAGCTTGCGCAGAATGCTTGCGCCCCGTGTCGGCTGTTCTTATATACGCGCCAAGCCGTCCAGCCCCGAAAAGCGGGGACCGGGGCGGGATTTCTTGTGAACAGGGGCTTTCGTCGGAACGCCTTTTGAAGGGTCCTGAGAGCCTGCTTAGAGGAGAGACTAGAACAATGGCAAAAGTTATCGGTATCGATCTCGGCACCACCAATTCCTGTATCGCCATCATGGATGGCAAGGACCCCAAGGTGATCGAGAATGCTGAAGGCGCTCGCACGACGCCTTCCATCGTCGCCATCTCGAATGACGGCGAACGTCTCGTCGGCCAGCCGGCCAAGCGCCAGGCGGTCACCAATCCTGAAAACACCATCTTCGCGGTCAAGCGCCTGATCGGCCGCCGCTATGACGATCCGGTGACGGAGAAGGACAAGAAGCTTGTCCCCTACAAGATCGTCAAGGGCGACAATGGCGACGCCTGGGTCGAGGCCGGCGGCAAGAAGCAGTCGCCCAGCCAGATCTCGGCCATGATCCTGCAGAAGATGAAGGAGACGGCGGAAGCCTATCTCGGCGAGAAGGTCGAGAAGGCGGTCATCACCGTTCCGGCCTATTTCAACGACGCCCAGCGCCAGGCGACCAAGGACGCCGGCAGGATCGCCGGCCTCGAGGTGCTGCGCATCATCAACGAGCCGACGGCCGCAGCACTCGCCTACGGCCTGGAGAAGAAGGACGGCAAGACCATCGCCGTCTATGACCTTGGCGGCGGTACCTTCGATATTTCCGTGCTGGAAATCGGCGACGGCGTGTTCGAGGTGAAGTCGACCAACGGCGACACCTTCCTCGGCGGCGAGGACTTCGACATGCGGCTCGTCGAATACCTGGCGGCCGAGTTCAAGAAGGAGCAGGGCATCGACCTCAAGGCCGACAAGCTCGCGCTGCAGCGCCTGAAGGAAGCGGCCGAGAAGGCCAAGATCGAGCTGTCGTCGACGACCCAGACCGAGATCAACCTGCCCTTCATCACCGCCGACGCCACCGGCCCGAAGCACCTGACGATGAAGCTCACCCGGGCGAAGTTCGAAAGCCTGGTCGAGGATCTCGTGCAGCGCACGATCGAGCCCTGCAAGGCGGCGCTCAAGGATGCCGGCCTGAAGGCGGGCGAGATCGACGAAGTGGTGCTGGTCGGCGGCATGACCCGCATGCCCAAGATCCAGGAGATCGTGAAGCAGTTCTTCGGCAAGGAGCCGCACAAGGGCGTCAACCCGGATGAGGTGGTCGCGCTCGGCGCCGCCATCCAGGCCGGCGTGCTGCAGGGCGACGTCAAGGACGTGCTCTTGCTCGACGTGACGCCGCTGTCGCTGGGTATCGAGACGTTGGGTGGCGTGTTCACCCGACTGATCGAGCGCAACACGACGATCCCGACCAAGAAGAGCCAGACCTTCTCGACCGCCGAGGATTCGCAGTCGGCCGTGACGATCCGCGTCTTCCAGGGCGAGCGCGAAATGGCTGCCGACAACAAGCTGCTCGGCCAGTTCGATCTGGTCGGTATTCCGCCGGCGCCGCGCGGCGTGCCGCAGATCGAGGTCACCTTCGACATCGACGCCAACGGCATCGTCAACGTCTCGGCCAAGGACAAGGGCACCGGCAAGGAGCACCAGATCCGCATCCAGGCTTCGGGCGGCCTGTCCGACGCCGACATCGAGAAGATGGTGAAGGACGCCGAGGCCAATGCCGAGGCGGACAAGAAGCGCCGTGCCCTCGTCGAGGCCCGCAACCAGGCCGAGGCGCTGGTGCACTCGTCCGAGAAGTCGCTGAAGGATTATGGCGACAAGGTCTCGGATGCCGACCGCACCGCGATCTCCAATGCGATTGCCGCGCTGAAGGCTGCGGCCGAAGGCGACGACCCGGCCGATATCGAGGCCAAGTCGCAGTCGCTGGCCGAAGTGTCGATGAAGCTCGGCCAGGCCATGTACGAGGCCTCGCAGAAGGAAGCGGCCGAAGCCGACGCCAAGGCGGACGCCGCCAAGGATTCGGACGTGGTCGACGCCGACTTCGAGGAAATCAACGAAGACGACGACAAGAAGAAGTCGGCCTGAGCCGGCTGACGGCGAATAAGTGCAAAAGCCCGGCGCAAAGCCGGGCTTTTTTGCAACCCAGATCGAAAAAGTGACGGAAAAACCCGGAGTGACCGCGGCTTGGCACTAGCATCCGGGAAACATCGCTCCTAAATCCAAGGCCATGCCGGCAAACGTCGCCAACAATGCTTGAAGACATTGAGCATCCGGACAGCGGGAAAAAATGAAAGCTGATTTCTACGAAACGCTGGGCGTGCAAAAAGGCGCCGACGACAAGGAACTCAAGAGCGCTTTCCGTAAGCTCGCCATGCAGTTCCATCCTGACCGCAACCCCGGCGACCATGCCTGCGAGCACAAGTTCAAGGAAATCAACGAAGCCTACGAGACGCTGAAGGACCCGCAGAAGCGCGCCGCCTATGACCGCTTCGGCCACGCCGCCTTCGAGGGCGGCATGAACGGCGCCGCGCACGGCTTCGGCGCCGGCGGCTTCGCCGACATCTTCGAGGATATTTTCGGCGACATGATGGGCGGCCGCCAGCGCCGCTCGTCGGGCGGCCGCGAGCGCGGCGCCGACCTGCGCTACAACATGGAAATCACCCTGGAAGAGGCCTTTTCCGGCAAGACCGCGCAGATCCACGTGCCGGCTTCCATTTCCTGCTCGGAATGCTCCGGCAGCGGCGCCAAGCCCGGCACCCAGCCGGTGACCTGCTCGATGTGCCACGGCCACGGCAAGGTGCGCGCCACGCAAGGTTTCTTCTCGATCGAGCGCACCTGCCCGCAATGCCAGGGCCGCGGCCAGACGATCAAGGACCCGTGCCCGAAATGCGCCGGCCAGGGCCGCGTCACCGAGGAGCGCTCGCTGTCGGTCAACATTCCGGCCGGCATCGAGGACGGCACCCGCATCCGGCTTGCCAATGAGGGCGAGGCCGGCCTGCGCGGCGGACCGTCCGGCGACCTCTACATCTTCCTGGCGGTGAAGCCGCACGAGTTCTTCCAGCGCGACGGCGCCGATCTCTATTGCAAGGTGCCGATCTCGATGACGACGGCTGCCCTTGGTGGTTCTTTCGAGGTCACGACGCTGGACGGCACCCAGACCAAGGTGAAAGTGCCGGAAGGCACGCAGAACGGCCGCCAGTTCCGTTTGAAGGGCAAGGGCATGCCGGTGCTGCGCCAGCCCAATGTCGGTGACCTCTACATCCAGACGGCGGTCGAGACGCCGCAGAATCTGACGCGCCGCCAGCGCGAATTGCTGGAAGAGTTCGAGCAGCTCTCCTCGAAGGACAATTCGCCCCAGTCGAGCGGCTTTTTCGCCCGCATGAAGGACTTCTTCGAGTCGTTCGGCGAAAACTGATCGTCACGCCCGCATTGCGCACGGCTTGGGAAGGGCAATCCGCTTCCCAAGCGTCATCAACATCTTATGCCAGCTTGACGCCTTGCCTTGTCCCACCCACCTGCTAAGTAGCGGATCGGGGGCGAAGCATTGAGGAGAGCTCGCATGGCACGTAGTCCCGGGTTGCGCAAAGCGCTGGCCGAAAAATTCGACGACGAGCTGAAGTTCTTCAAAGGCTGGATCGACAAGCCGAAAACGGTCGGCTCGATCGTTCCCACCAGTTCCATCACCGCCCGCAAGATGGCCTCGATCGTCAATCCGAGATCGGGCCTGCCTGTGCTGGAAGTCGGGCCCGGCACCGGGGTCATCACCCGCGCCATCCTCGCCCAGGGCGTGAAGCCGGAAAATCTCTACGCGGTCGAATATTCGACCGACTTCGTGCGCCATCTGCGCGGGCTGTATCCCGGCGTCAACGTGATCGAGGGCGACGCCTTCAATCTCAATGCCACGCTCGGCGACAAGCGCGACATGGTGTTCGATTCGGTCGTCTCCGGCGTGCCGCTGCTCAATTTCCCGGTCGCCCAGCGCATCGCCTATATCGAAAGCCTGCTCGACCGCATACCCGCCGGACGGCCGATCGTGCAACTGACCTATGGCCCGCTGTCGCCGATCCCGGCCGGGCGCGGCGACTATACTGTCGAACATTTCGATTTCATCTTCCGCAACATCCCGCCGACGCAGCTGTGGATTTATCGGCGACCGTCGCACTAGAGCGTTTCACCGTTTCACGGAAACGGCGAGCCGCTCTAACTCTTTGTTTTGACGCAATTCCTGACGGAAAACCGCTCACACTTTTCCTGGAATTGCTCTAGTTTCTCCGCGCGAGAGTCTTCGACCCCTACTCGCTGGTAGCAGCCGCCTTGGCGATTGGCCTGAACGCCCATCCATTCGTCATCCACGGGCGGAGCAAGGCGCGAAGCGACGCGGCGCAGACCCGAGGATTCATTCCGTGACTTCGAAGCGTTGCGGCGATCCAGAATTCTGCTCCGCTGCGCTCTACGATTGGGGCAATTGAATGAATCCTCGGGTCTTCGCGACGCCGCTTCGCGGCTGCTCCGCCCGTGGATGACGAAGTTCGTAGGTCGCGACTAGTCCTTCGACGTTTTCTCCCCGCGACGCGTTGATTTGAATGCTCCTTGGCTGTACCTGTCCCCGAACAAGGGTGGCCAATGGCAGTGATCCCACGAATCCTCGTCTTCGCCGGCTCGGTCCGGACGGGCGCCTATAGCGGCCGGACGGCCGACGTGGCGCAGAAGGAACTGGCCATGCAGGGCGCGGAGGTGACGCGCATCTCGCTCGGCGACTATCCGCTGCCGATCATGGACGAGGACCTCGAAAAGGAAAAAGGCATCCCCGAGAACGCGCTCAGGCTCGGCCGTCAGATCGCCGCGCATGACGGGCTCTTGATCGCGACGCCCGAATACAATGGCTCGATCCCGCCGCTGCTCAAGAACTCGATCGACTGGGTGAGCCGGATACGGCGGGAGGGCAGCCGCACGTTCAGGCCGCTGGCCGGCAAGCCGGTGGGGCTTTGCTCGTCGTCCGAAGGCAAGTTCGCCGGCATACGCTGCATCAACCATCTGCGCGCGGTGCTGGTGCGCTGCCAGATGGAGGTGGTCACGCCGGAATGCTCGGTCTCCGAGGCCGACGCGGCGTTCGCCGAGGACGGGCAATTCAGGGACGCCAGACTACACCAATCGATGGAGCGCCTATGCCGTACGCTGATGGAAACCTCGCGCATGCTGTCGACCCGGATCGAGGCGTGATGCATTTCGCGGAGGCCGGCAGCATGCGGGACAGGCTGATCGTCGGGCTGGACCTGCCGACGCTGAGCGAGGCCGAGAAGGCGGTGCGCGAGCTCGAAGGCGCGGTTTCCTTCTATAAGATCGGCTACCAGCTTGCCTTTGCCGGCGGGCTGGACTTCGCGCGGGAGCTCGCCAGCGGCGGCACGAAAGTGTTCCTCGACATGAAGCTGCTCGACATCGACAACACCGTCGCCAAGGGCGTCGAGAACATCGTCAAGATGGGCATGACGATGCTGACGCTGCACGCCTATCCCAGGGCCATGAGGGCGGCGGTCGAGGCGGCCAAGGGCAGCGATCTGTGCCTGCTCGGGGTGACGGTGCTGACCTCGATGGACGAGCAGGACGTGATCGACGCAGGCTATGAATACGACCCGCACACGCTGGTGCTCAGGCGCTCCGAACAGGCGCTGCACGCCGGCATGGGCGGCATCGTCTGCTCGGCCGAGGAGGCTCAAGCGGTGCGCCGGATCGTCGGGCCCGACCTGGCGGTGGTGACGCCCGGCATTCGCCCGTCGGGCAGCGACCATGGCGACCAGAAACGCGTGGTGACGCCGGCGCAGGCGATCCGCAACGGCGCCAGCCACCTCGTGGTCGGCCGGCCGATCGTCAAGGCGCCGGACCGCCGCGCCGCGGCCGAGGCGATCCTCGCCGAAATGCAGTCGGCATAGAAAGTCCCGGGACGCCGCTGCCGAGAATCGCGCCGCCAAGCGACCGCGACCGTCGTGCCGGCCGTGCGTTTTCCACTGTAACTTCGATGAGTTGCTGTTAGTTTTGCCCTCCAACAGTTTTGCCGAGGGGTTCGAATTGGGTCAGCCGAAACGACCTTCGCCAGCCATGATCCGGGCACAGCTCGCGCGACTTCGGCGCAGCCGCACCTTCACCGGTTCCGAGCGCCTGCTCGAATTCCTTGGTTTTGTCGTGACCGAGACCCTCAAGGGTGGCGGCGGCGCGCTCAGGGAAGTCGTGATCGGCAACAATGTCTATGGTCGCGAGCCGCCCTACGACCCACGCATCGACTCAACGGTGCGGGTGGAGGCCCGGCGTCTGCGCGCCAAGCTCAAGGAATATTATGCCGGCGAGGGGCAAATGGACCCGGTCAGGATCAGCCTTCCGACCGGCGGCTATGTTCCGGAGTTCGCCTTGCAACCGGATCACGCGGAAACCCGGGAGCCGCATCCTTCCAGCGCCGAAGGTATTTTCCGCGAAGGTATGGGCGCTGCCATCGCGATCATGCCTTTCCGTTCGCTGTCCGCAGAGGCGGAGGATGAAAGCTTCGCCGACGGGCTGACCGACGAGCTGATCTTCAGGCTTCAGCTGGCGCAGGGACTGCGGGTGGTTTCGCGCAGCATCACGTTTCAGTTCAAGGACCAGGCCTACTCGCTTGCCGACGCCGCGCGCGAGCTCGGCGTCGATGCCATCGTCCAGGGCACGGTGCGCCGGGAGGACGACATGCTCCGCGTCACGATCGAGGTCGCCGATCCGCAAGGCTTCGTCATATGGACGGATCGGTTCGACGCGCCGGCGCGCGAACGGCTGCGGCTGCAGGAACGCATCGCCATCACGGCGCTCAGCCGCGTTCGTTTCGACAGTTCGGCGATGCGCTCCTCGAAGGTCGGACCCCGCCCATCCGCCTTGAAGGCGCTTGGCGCCGTCTATCGCGGCCGGCAACTGCTCGATGAGCAGACGCCCGGTTCCATCCGCGCCGCGTTGCAGGTTTTCGAGTTTGTCGCCGCGAACGCTCCCGACTATGCGCGTGGTCATTCCGGCATCGCCGATTGCCATTGCGACCTCTATCGCCTGGGGCTTGTCGACCACGATACGGCCTTGCGGGAAGCCAGCGCCGCGGTGCGGACCGCTCTTGCCGTCGACCCCGGATCGGTCGAGGCGCACACCGCGCGGGCCACGATCGCGGCCTGGCTGGAGTGGAACCGCGTGGCGGCGGACGAAGGCTTCCGCAAGGCGGTCCAGCTTGGCGAAAACGCGCGCGCGTCACGTCTCCATGGCGTCCTTTTGACCATCATGGCGCGCCACGAGGAAGCGGAGCGGCTGTTCCGCGAGGCCCGCACGATCGAGCCCTTTTCCATCCAGCAGGATATCGCCGAAACCATCAGCCGTTATCAGGCGCGCGACTTCGGTTCCCTGCGCGCGGCGTCGCCTGGCGCAGCGGGCCTGAGCGCTCCCGCCGAAGTCCTGGTCTATCGCGCGCTGGCGCATGTTTTCGACGGCGATGCCGAATTTGTTCGCTCGCAGTTGGCCGAGATCGAGCATGTCACCGACAAATTCCCGGACCTGATGCTGGCGGCGGCGGAATTGCAGGCTTTGCTGGGTGCTCCGGAACGAGGCATGCGTATCATCGATGGCGAGCCTGGCGCCTCGACGCATTTCGCGCGCGCCATGCTTGCCGCGGCGCTCGGGCGGGATGATCTCTGCCTCGACATGCTGGAGAAGGCGATGGACCGCCGCGAGCTCTCGACGGTCTGGATCCGAACCGACGCACGGCTCGACCGGCTACGCCACATGCCGCGTTTCTCGGCCTTGATGGAGCGCCTCAACGCCTTTGTGCCCACCGGCGCGACCGGCCTTGCGGACCCATTGGCGACCGTCCAGCCCTAGAGCGTTTCACCGTTTCACGAAAACGGCGAACCGCTCTATCTCTTTGTTCTTACGCAGTTCCGGACGGACGGCTACGGCGAAGTCGCCGAGCCTAACCGTTCACGCTTTTCCTGGAACTGCTCTAGACTCTCAACGTCAGCTAACAGTTAGCCCGCCCGCGCCTAACTTCACGGGCAAGGGCGCAGCCCCATAGGCTCACCTCCATTCGTGCTGTCCGCCAGCGGACAAGAAACGGGAGCAGGTGCATGCCGCAAAACAGCCAGTATCGCAAAGCCGAGGACATCGTCGCCAAGATCAAGCGCATCCTCGGTGACTTCCCGGGCTATCGCGCCCTGCATGCCGACGGCAGGCTCTACAAGGGCACGTTCCGCGCCAACGAGGCGGCCCGCCGCTACACACGGGCCGTTCATCTGCAGGGGGCGGAAATGCCCGTCACCGTCCGTTTCTCGAAGGGCGGCGGCGACCCTTACGCCCATTTCGGCTCGACGGTTGGCATGGCCACGCGCTTCTATCTCGACGACGGGCGCGTCACAAACCTGATCATGCTCAGCCAGAAGCTGTTCATCGCCAACTCCATCGATCAGTTCGTGGGACTTCTCGATGCCGGCCTGCCGGCCGAACCTGGCGGCCCTCCCAACCTTGCCGGCCTCAAGACCTTCCTGGCGGCGAATCCCAACTCGGCGCGGGTGTTCCAGATGCGCGCCGAAAGCCCGGCTCCGGTCAGCTTCGCACACACCGAGTTCAATTCGGTGCACTGCTTTCGCTGGGTCAGCGCCGAACATGTCGAGACGCTGGCGCGCTGCCACTGGGTGCCCGTCGCCGGCATCAAGGGCCAGCCGCCGGCTGACCTGAAGGAGGAGAATGTCGACATCCTCTACGCCGAGCTGGAGGAGAGGCTGGCGCGTGAGCCGGTGCATTTCGACCTGGTGCTGGAGCTGGCCGAGCCCGGTGATCCCGTCGACGACGCCACGGCCTTGTGGCCCGAGGGCCGCCGCCGCGTGGTCATCGGCCGCATGACGCTGACGGCTCCGGCCTCGGAAAAGGACACGGGCGATCCGGTCATGAACCACGACCCGACGGTGCTGACCGACGGCATCGAGCCGACCGACGATCCCATCCTGCAGATCAGGCGCGGCGTCTACGAGGTGTCGGCGGCGAGCCGTTCGGGCGGCTGGCGCGGCGGCTGTCCGTTCGGCGGCGGGGAAAAGCGATGATGGCGATGCGCGGCACGCTGGAGCGGATGCGCGCGATCGACGCTGCCTGGAACGCGCGTGACTGGGCGGCCTATGGCGACCTGCTGGCCGAGGGGCTGACCGCCTATGCGGGCGGCGAAGCCGAGCCGCACGGCAAGCACGCCCATATCGAGAAGGCGCGGAAGTTCTGCGCAATCGTGGCCGACGCCCATGTCTGGATCGAGCCTTATCTCGATCTCTTCGCCAGCCACGACGGCTCGAAGAGCTGCTCGGTCGCCCGCATCACCGGAACGGTGGATGGGGCGCTAGGGGCGCTTCCCGGCATCGCGCTGCCGCCTGGCCGGCACGCCTTCGACGTGACCTTCGCGGTCGTCTGCCGATGGCAGGCCGGCCGTATCGTCGAGCAGCGGCAGCTCCTGGATACGGCGCTGATGCTGCGGCAACTGCAGGTGCATCCCCGATAATCCGCCGCGCCCGCCGGCCGGGTCCGACCGGCGCCATTGCTAGCATTCAACACAAGGAGACGATCATGACCAACATACTGCCCCTGGAAGAGCGCCTGGCAATGGCGCAGACCATGACGGATCAGCCCGACGGCCCCGGCAAGCGGATCGGCAAGCGCGGCGAACTGACGATGATCGGCAACGTGGTGCCGGGCGGCGCCGAGCTGTTCCGCAAGCGGCTGCCGCAATTCCAGGCCGAGGCCGCCTATTGGGAAGGCCGGGTGGGCACGGTCCAGAGCCTTCGCATCCTGCTGTTCGACAACGACACGCGCTTCGTGCTCTCGCTTCTCTATGACGGCGACTTCAAGCCCTACCTCGTCGACATCGCCACCCAGGCGGCCCCTTGGCTCGACGCCCTCGCGGACGGGGTGCTGGAAGGTTATCCCGGCATAACCAGCCCCAAGGCCGGCGAGTGGGTCATCAGCCTGCTTCACCCGACCGAGTTCTCCTATGCGGCGCATCCGGACGTCTCGGTCCGCGACCTGACCAGGATGAAGAAGCTCTCCGCCGCCGTCAGCGACCTGCTCGACGCCGCGGGCTGATTGCCATCATGCCCGTTCAGCTCGAACTCGACGACATCCAGGGCACGGTGCTGCGCAACCGCCCCATGCCCTATTTCGGCGCCTATCTGCTGTTCCGCATCGACGACGCGAAACAGGCACGAACCCTGCTGCGCCGGCTGTTGCCCTATGTGACATCGGCGGCGGACTGGGACAGGCCGGTCGAGGATGCCTGGATCAACGTGGTCCTCACCTTCGAAGGGCTCCGGCGTCTTGGGCTGAGCGAGACTATCCTGGCGGAGTTCCCGGTGGAATTCCGCCAGGGGATGGCGGCGCGCAAGGTGTTCCTCGGCGATGTCGGCGCGAGCGACCCCGAGCACTGGGACATGCCGCATGGCGCAAACGGCTTCCATGTCGGGCTTCTGGTGATGGCCGCCAGCGATGAGCTGCGGCAACAAAAGCTCGCCGTCGGGCATGAAGCGTTGGCCGGGCTCGGGGGGGTCAAGCTGGTGGGGCGCGTCGATGTCGGGGTGCCGCCCAATCTGCGCGAGCATTTCGGCTTCGCCGACGGCATCAGCCGGCCCTATATCGAAGGCCAGGGCGGCGCGCCGCTGCCCGGCCAGGGCGAACCGGCCAAGGCGGGCGAGTTTGTGCTGGGCTATGTCAACGAGCTCGGCGTGGTCGCGACCGGTCCCGGTCCGGAAGCGCTGTGGCGCAATGGAACCTATCTGGCGATCCGCAAGATCCACCAGGACGTCGCGGCATTCCGCAAATACCTGCGCGACAATGCCGACAGCCCCGCGGGGCAGGAGTTCGTCGCCGCCAAGATGATGGGACGCTGGCGCAGCGGCTGCCCGCTGGCGCTGGCGCCGGAAGCCGACGATCCGGAACTCGGCCGCGACAGCCGGCGCAACAACGACTTCGCCTATTATGGCGAGGATCCGGATGGCCGCAGGACTCCGGTCGGCAGCCACATCAGGCGGGTCAACCCGCGTGACGCGCTGAAGGAGTCGCTGACCGACGCCCGCCTGCACCGGCTTTTGCGGCGCGGCTCGTCCTACGGGCCAATGCTGCCCGAAGGCGTGCTCGAGGATGACGGCCAGGACCGGGGCATCATACTGGCGCTCGTCAACGCCAATCCCGGCCGCCAGTTCGAATTCGTCCAGTCGCAATGGATCAATGACGGCGACTTCGTCTCCGAGGGTTCGCGCACGGACCCGATCGCCGGCCGCCGCGACCACTCGGCCGACTATGCCTTTCCGGCGAGGCCCGTGCGGCGGCGCTTGGCCGGCCTGCTCGATTTCGCCGTCACGCGCGGCGGCGAGCATGTGTTCCTGCCGGGGATCGGCGGCCTGCGCTGGCTTGCCGGTGGAGGTGATCTCCAAACATAGGCAAGCCCATGTAAGTATGGAACGCGATGGTTCACCGACATTCGGGCCGGACGGCCCGACCCGGCAAAGAGGGAAGCAACATGATTGAGACCGCAAACGACGTCACTGAAGAACGGTTCGAGGGGCGCGGCGGGCTTGGCATCTCCTTTCGATCCTGGCGGCCGGCGCTCAAACCGCGCGCTGTTCTGGTGATCGTTCCCGGGTTCAATTCGCACAGCGGCTACTACGACTGGGTGGCCGGGCAATGCGTGGCCGCCGGCCTGGCCGTCTACGCCGTCGACCTGCGCGGGCGCGGCAAATCCGACGGCGAGCGTTTCTACGTCGAGGCCTTTGACGACTATGTCAGCGATGTCGGCGGCCTCGTTGGCGAAGCCAGGGCCCGGGAGCCGGGTCTGCCGGTATTCCTGCTGGGCCACAGCGCCGGCGGCGTGGTTGCCTGCATGTACACGCTGGAAAACCAGGGCGATCTCGCCGGGCTGGTCTGCGAGAGCTTTGCCTTCCAGGTGCCGGCGCCTGATTTCGCCCTCGCGGCGCTGAAGGGTCTGAGCCACATTTTCCCGCACGCCCATGTGCTGCGCCTGAAGAACGAGGACTTTTCACGCGATGCGGCGGTGCATGCCGCCATGAACGCGGATCCCCTGATCGCCGATGAGACGCAGCCCACCAACACGGTCGCGGAAATGGCCAGGGCCGACGAAAGGCTGAAACAGGAATTCCCGCAATTCGCGCTGCCGCTGCTGATCCTCCATGGAACCGCGGACAAGGCGACCAAGCCCAGCGGCAGCCAGTTGTTCTACGACAAGGCTGGGTCCAGCGATAAGACGCTGAAACTTTATGAAGGCCATTTTCACGATCTGCTCAACGACGTGGACAAAGAGCTGGTGATGGACGACATCATCGGCTGGATCGTTGCTCATATCAGAGGCTAGCGTCCGGCCAGCGCTCGCTTTCCCTGGGTTCGGGTTGTGTGTTAAGGCGCCGCTCAAGTAAGCCACAATGCCGCGGCATTGCGGGCGGCGGCCGGCAATGACCGAGCGCTCGCCCGAACATAAACAGGAGAAACGCATGCCCAAGGGATATTGGATCGCTCGCGTCGATGTGCGCGACGCCGAGGGATACAAGGATTATGTCGCCGCCGCGAAGCTTGCCTTCGATCGCTTCGGCGCGAAATTCCTGGCGCGCGGCGGCGAACATGAAAAGGCCGAGGGGCCGGGGCGGGGCCGCAACGTCATCATCGAGTTCGACTCGCTGGCTACGGCGCATGACTGCTACCACTCGCCGGAATACCAGCGCGCCGCCGCGATCCGCCAGAAAGTGGCCGAGGGCGAGATCGTGCTGGTCGAGGGCGTTTAGCGAAATAACCTATTGGCCGCTGTCTGCGCCATCGCATCGGCAAGGCTCATGCCCCATTGTCTGCGGCAATAGTCGCGAAAATCGAAGCAGGGCAGGCCGGGGCAGACTTCGAACTCGATGAGATGGACGGTGTCGTCGGCCTCGACCCTGAAGTCGACGGAAAAGACATCTTTCAGGCCGAGACCGCTTATCAGTTTCCGCGCGATGGCGCGGATTTTCCGATCCGCCTCCGGCTGGCTGGCGCTGACGGCCTCAAGCTCCGGCTCGGCATAGGTTCCCGCATCCTTCGCTGCCTGGCCGGTGTCGCCATAAAGGGCCATCGAGTCGGCCATGGTCTGAAAATCGCCGCCGGAATCGACAAAGACGATGCCCAGAGCCTCGACGCCGGTTTCGGGCTTCAGCCCAAGGAAACTCGCGCGCACATTGCGGCCGGCGACATAGGGCTGGACGACGACGTCGTCGCGGTAATGGGAAAAGACGCGCCGGCTAAGCTCCAGCGCATGGCCGAGATCGACGATGCGGGAATCCGGCCAGATGCCGATCTTGGCGCCGAGCCGGTTCGGCTTGACGAACCAGCCCTTGGGCGAGGCCGGTGGCTCGACCAGCCACTCGCCATTGCGCGCCAGGCCGGCCTGCGGCGCCGGCAGGTCGAGGGCGCCGAGCACTGCGCCGGAGCGGAGCTTGTCCTGGCAGAGCGCGAACAGCGAATCGTCGGCGCCGATGGTGCGCAAGCCGTTCAGCCGCGCCAGCGCCGGCGAAGCGCCGCCACGGAAATAAGCAACGCCGTCGGTCAGCGTCCAGACGAGCGTTGTTGCGGGATCGGCCTTTGCCAGAACGGGTGCCGCGTCGTCGAGCTCGACAGGCTTGAAAGCAAGGCCTCGCTTTTCGCAGGCGGCGGCGAGCAGGTTGAATTCGGGCGCAAGGTCGGTCGACTGCGCCAGATAGGACGAAATTTCCAGGGCACGATCCGCCGGGTATCCGTCCGCGGATAAGCGGTCGAGACAGGCCTTTTCCGGCTCGTAGACCAGAACTAGCGTCGGCGTGCTGTGCGGCATCGAATGCTCCGGGCGAAATCAGGCGCTACCATCGCATGGCCGCAGCGGCCGGCTTGCGGGAAACCGACCGGCCCGAGGCGATTGCGCGATAATGCGCGATACCCTTATGCGATCAGCACGCGCGGCTCGAAGCGGCCCTTGACCGGGATATCGAGCAGGAAGGTCATGCCGGCCTGCGGATCGAGAGCGCGCTGCTTCTCGTCCTTGCCCTTCCAGGCCGAGGTCACCGCCAGGCGATCGCCCTTGGCGCCGACGAAAGCCGGGCAGGAGGCCTGCGTTACGGGCATGGCGATCTCGCGCAGCAGCGTGCCGTCCGGCGCATAGGCCTTCACCGCCTTGCCGCCCCAGACGGCGTTCCACAGAACCCCGTCGCGGTCGACGACCGAACCGTCGATATAGCCTTTCGAGGCGCGATGATCGACGAACACTTTGACTTCGCCGGCCGGCAGGCCGGTCGCCGGATCGCAGGCGACGCGCATCAGAAGCCCGGTCGCGGTGTCGGTGTAGTAGGCGGTCGCGCCGTCCTCGGAAAAGCAGATCGAGTTCGAGACGGTGATGCCGGAAAACAACCGGCGCAACTCGCCCTTGAAGAACCAGTAGATCGAGCCCGCGCCCTTCTCCTCGTCCTTGCCCATCGTGCCGGTCCACAGCGCGCCGCAGGGATGGACGCGCGAATCATTGGAGCGCGTCAGCGGATTGTCGGCCTCGATCGGCGTGTGCAGCGTCAGCCTGCCGGTTTTCACGTCCCGGACCTGCAGGCCGATCTCGGTGGCGATGAGCTGGCGCTCGGCGTCGATGACTGCGATGGCGCTGGCCATGACGCCGAGGTCATGCACCTTCAATGCGCCGGCAAGCGGCTTTTCCAGAAGCTTGGCGTTGACGATGTCGAACCAGAACAGCGTGTCGGTGGCGGGATCGTAGCTCGGGCCTTCGCCGAGCTCGCAGATGTGGTCGGAAAAAACCGAAACGCCGTCCATTGTCATCCTCCGAAAGCTTCATCCCAGGCGGCGACGGCGGCACTGGCGCGCCGCGCCACCTCCTCGACCGTCGCGCCCGGCTTGTAGAGGCTGGACCCCAGACCGAAGACGCTGACGCCGACCGCCTTGTAGCCGGCAAAATCCTTGTCGGAGACGCCGCCCACGGCGCCGATCAAGGTTGCGGGCGGCAGCACGGCGCGGATGGCCGCGATGCCGCTCGATCCAAGCACACTTGCCGGGAAGAATTTCAGCGCCGAGGCGCCGAGCCGGATCGCCTGGAAAGCTTCGGTGGGCGTGAACACGCCGGGCATCGTCACCATGCCGTGGTGCATGGCGCGGCCCATGACCTCGGCATCGATGTTTGGGCTGACCAGCAACCTGCCGCCGGCCTTGTGCAAAGCGTCGACGTCCGCCGCCGTCAGCACGGTGCCGGCGCCGATCAGCGCGCTTTGCGGCAGCGCCTTGACCAGATCGGCGATGGAGACGAACGGGTCCGGCGAATTGAGCGGCACTTCGATCGCCTCGATGCCGGCGTCATGGATCGCCTTGCCGATCGCCACCGCCTCGGACGGCTTCAGGCCGCGCAGGATGGCGACAAGGCCGCGCTTGAGTTTGGGGAAGGGTGCGGTCTGGCTCATGAAGCGCCTCCAATCATGCCGTTCTCGCGCGCGGCCTCGACCAGGCCGGCACGCACCGCTTCATCGGCGTCCACGGTGCGGAAGGCAAGGCCGGCCAAACCCAGGGCGGAACCGTAGAGCGTGGCGAGCGCGCCCGAGGCGACCAGCACCACCGGCGCTTCGCTGGCGCCATAGCGGCGTCTTGCCGAGGCGATCTCGCCGCCGAGCAGAAGGCCAGAAAGGCAGGCCGCCGCTTCGTCCGGCTTCAAATCCTGCAACAGCCCGGCGGCGCGGATGGCGAACAGTTTCGAGGTGACGTCGCCGCCTTCGCCGAGGGCCCGTTCGCACCATTGCCGGAAGAACGGGCTGTCCGCGGCGACCGGCGCCGGATGTTCGCCGAGTGAGTGTTTCAGGATCGAGTGCGTGGCGAGCACCGAGAACAATTCGCCGGTCGGCCAGGTGCCGAAGCCCGCGACCGCGCCATCCTCGACCGAAACCCATTTCGAATGCGTGCCGGGCATGCAGACGAGATGCCTTCCCTTTGCCGGCAAACCGGCGCCGGCAAGCTGGGTCTCCTCGCCGCGCATGACATCGGGTGCGTCAGCCAGGCGCTGCGCGAGGCCAGGCACGATGCGGATGTCGCGGCGCGAGCCCTCGATGCGGGCGGCGCCGCGCAGGATCGCGCCGATCGGCGCCGGCACGGTGACATAGGGCGCCTCGATCCAGCCTTGCCGGGAGCCGGCCATGCCGCAGATGATGACGGGCAACGCGTCCGGGGCGCCCATGGCGCCAAGGTGGCCCTCCAGCACGTTGGCAAAGCCTTTTTCACGGGCGGTGATCAGCCCGTCGTCGCCACGCCGCTCGGCAAGCACCTTGCCCGAGCTGTCGAGCAGCCAGGCCCTGAGCCTGGTCGTGCCCCAGTCGAGCGCGGCAACCGCCGGGGCCGCGCTCACAGGAAGCCTCCGTCGACGATCAGCATCTGGGCGGTCAGCATGCGCGAGGCGTCCGACGCCAGGAACAGCACCGTGCCCACCATGTCGTCGGGCTGCATCACATCCTTGATGCATTGCTTGGCGACATGGGCGGCGAGCCCCTCGTCGGTCACCCAGAGCTCGCGCTGGCGCTCGGTGATGACCCAGCCTGGCGCCACCGCGTTGACGCGGATGCGGTCTTGCCCAAGCTTGCCGGCCAGGCCCTTTGTCAGGCCGAGTATGCCTGCCTTGGCCGCTGTGTAGGCCGGCATATCGGGGTGGTTGATCAGATAGGAGGTGGAGGTGAAGTTGATGATCGAGCCGCCGCCGGCGCGCCTCATCCCGGGCGCCACGGCCTGGGCGGTGAAGAAATGCGGTCGCAGGTTGATGGCGAGGTTGTTGTCCCAGAACTCGACCGTGACGTCTTCCACAGCGTGGCGATCGTCGAGCGCGGCATTGTTGACCAGCACCGTCACGTCGCCATGCGCCTCAGCCGCCTTCGCCGAGGCGGCGCGCAGTGCCTCGACGTCGCGCAGGTCGGCCTTGAGGTAGAGCGGCCGGCGGCCGAGCTCCTTCTCCAGCCGGTCGGCAAGGGCGGTGCTTGGCCTCTCGGCGATGTCGATGAAGGCGACCCTTGCGCCCTGGCGCATAAACCCTTCGGTCAGCGCCGCGCCGATGCCGGAGCCGCCGCCGGTGATCAGCACCGAGGCGCCGTCGAGGTCGGCGAAACGTGCCGATGGCATCATGATTTCTTCTCCCTTTGGCCGGCGCGCATCCTAGCCAGACAAAGCGCGGGGGCAAGGGAGAAACGTCGGACTTGGCAGCTTATGTCCGACAAATGAGGTCTGCACCTCCGTCTCCCGAAGGCAGCGCAGGGTTTGTTGAGATTCAGGTCAGGCCGAGTCGGAGTCGAAGACGGGCGCGAGGCGACCAAACTGGGTGGGTTCCGAGAACCGGAGCGGAGCGTACTTAAAGTACGTGAGCACCGGAAGCGAAGGAGGCCGCCATTTGCAGACCGGCCTCACCTGAATATCAACAAACCTTGTCAGATCGCCTTGGCGTGGAGCGCGCCACGATATGAATCGCGCAGATAGCCGAGCGTAGCGTCGGCATCGACCGGCTTGCCGAACAGATAGCCCTGCCCGCCGGCGCAGCCGAACTGGACGAGGCGATCGGCCTGCGCCTCGTCCTCGATGCCTTCGGCGACGACATCCATGCCGAGCCCCTCGCACATGGCGAGGATGGCGCGGATGATGTGCTCCGAAGGCCGGTCGTCGAGGATGGAGGAGACGAAGGCGCGGTCGATCTTGAGCTTGTCGAAATGGAATTCGCGCAGGCGGCCGAGCGACGACTGGCCGGTGCCGAAATCGTCGAGCGAGACGCGGATGCCGACGCGGCGCAGGTCCTCGACGATCTTCTCGGCCGAGGCCGGATCGTTCATCAGGCCGGTCTCGGTGATCTCGATCTCGAGGCGGTTCGGATCGAAGCCGGTGCGGTCGAGGATGGCCAGGATGTGCAGGCCGGTGTTCTGGTCGACGAGCTGCGAGGGCGAGAGGTTGAAGGACAGGAACAGGTCCTTCGGCCAGCTGCGCGCCGCTTCCGTCGCCTTGCGCAGCACCAACTGCGACAGCGGGCCGATGATGCCGCGTTCCTCGGCGATCGGGATGAAGACGGATGGCGGCACGACGCCGAGGTCGCGGTCGGTCCAGCGCGCCAGCGTCTCGAAGCCGATGGTGCGGCGGCTGTTCAGGTCGACGATGGGCTGGAAATGCGGCTCGACCTCGCCGGCCGAGACGGCGCGGCGCAGCGCCTGCTCGATGCGGGTGACGCGCTTGGCCGCCTCCTCCATCTCGCGGCTGTAGACGACGACGCGGCCGCGGCCAGAACGCTTGGCGTGATACAGCGCCGTTTCGGCCTTGTTGACGAGGATCTCGGTGGTCTCGTCGCCGGAATAGAAGAGCGAGCAGCCGACCGAGGCCGAAAGCCTGGCGGTGCGCTCGCCGACATCATAGGGCGCCGACAATATCTCGATCAGCATGCGCGACTTTTCGGCCGCCTGCTCCTCGGAGAACACCATCGGATAGAGATAGGCGAACTCGTCGGCACCGATGCGGCAGACGGTGGAATAGCCATCCATCGAGGCGCGCAGCCGCATCGCCACCTGGATGAGGATGTCGTCGCCGGCCTTGTGGCCGAACAGGTCGTTGATCGGCTTGAAGCCGTCGAGGTCGAGGATGCCGACGGTGAAGGGCGCGGGGTCGTCGGCGCGGTCGCTGATCAGGCGATCGACCTTGTCGAAGAAGCGACGATGGTTGCCGAGCCCGGTCAACGAATCCGTGAAGGCCAGATCCGTGTTTTCCCTGCCTGGCTGACCGGTGCCAAACGTCGTTTGCATCATGCCTCTGTTCTTATGTCGGTATTTTCGACCAGACTGGCAGCAAAGCGTTTAGGAAAAGTATCGGAAAATCGATTTTCCTTTGCCCCGAGAGTTGCTGGCGTCGCTGGCGCTTGTCCAGATTTCGACAAGGAATTCCGACCCGCTCGCAAATATTCCTTTATGCGTAATTTCTAATATAAATATCGAATACACTTTCCGGGTTGGCTTCTGGTCGCACGATCGCGGACGGTGAACCGCTTCGCCCTTCGTTTTTAGCCCGCTTGCCTGACGCGATAGAGCTCGATCGGGCTGCCCTTGGTTTCGCTGGCCGGCTCGAGCCAGTCCGGCACGCTGCCGCGCAGCAGCCCGGCCAGAAAGCCCTGCGGCGCCTTTTGGGCCAGGGTACGGCTCTCGAAATTGCCGGGGCAGATGGCGACGAGGCCGACACGATGCGCCTCGACGATCCGCCGCGCGTCATCGGCCGAGCCGAGAAAGGCATCCAGCGCCAGGAGATTGCCGGCGACGTTGCGATGGTAGGGGCCGGCGAAGACCTTGTGGCCGCTATAGACGAGGATCGGCGCGCCGAGATTGGAGACCGCAAGCACGGTGGTGCCGGTCATGCCGCCAAGCGGCGCGAAGGTGGCCTTCTTCTCGCAGGCCCTGTCCGTCATGCCGCGGTCGGCTACAGTCGGGCCTTTTTCGAACGCCACCGAGGCGGCGGCGGCAACGCCGGTCCAGACCGGGTTGATCGAGACCAGCCAGACGGCCGCAAGGCGCAGCGCCACGCCAGGCGAAGAGCCGGCTTCGGCCCGCGCCCGCCATTTCGCGATCCAGGCCGACAGCGGAATGACCGCGAAGGCGATCGAGAAGGTGGTGCCGCGCAGCTGCCAGGCGCCGACCACGAAGGAGACGGCAAGCAGCGCCGCGACGAGGCTGTCCTGCCGCCGCCAGCCGCCGCGCCGCAAGCGCAGCGCCATCAGGATGATCGCGACCAGCGGCGTCGCATAACGCGCCGCCACGCGCGCCGGATCGTGGACAAGCAGCGTGAACAGCGACTGGGCCTCGTCGATATGGTCGAGCCACAGTTCCTTGAGGCGCGGGTCGAGATTGGCATAGGGGGCCGAGAGGCATTGCGGGAACAGCGACGCCACGACGACGCCGAGGACGAGAGCCAGCCCGGCCAGCGACCCCAGCCTGCGCCGCCAGTTGCGGGCGGCGGGCTCGACCGAGGCGATCGCCGCCAGCCCGATGCCGGCGATGGCGGCGACGACGAACTGCGCGACCGAGAAGGCATCGCATTGCGCCACGCCCCATGCGGAAGGCGAGATGGTGGCGAAGAAGACAAGCGCCGAGACGCCGGCGAAGCCGAGGCCGAAATCCCGGGCGATCGCCCGCTCGCCGCTTGGATCGGAGACGAACAGCAGCGACACGCAAGCACCGATGGCCGCGACATAGGGAACGGTTTCCATGCCGATGGCGAGCGTCAGCGCGGCGCAGAGGCCGGCCAACAGCGCGGCCCGGTGCCAGGCAGGCGCCTCGAGCAGCAGAGCGAGGCTCGCCATGGTGAGCATCAGCTGGACGTTGTGGTGGTCGAGCGCGCCCGGTGCATAGATGCCGACGAAATAATAGCCGGCGCCACCGATGAGGATGGCGGGCAGCACCGCGCCGCCGCCGCCGAAACTGCGCGCGGCGCGAGCGGTGAAGAACAAGGTCGACCAGAAGAGCAGCGCCGGCCACAGCACCTGCGCCACATTCTCGGCAAGCGGCCTGCTGCCGGTGAGTGCCGAGGCGGCAAGCACGATCGAGGCGATCGGCGCATCCACCAGCCTGGACCAGTGCATGACGAAGCCGCCTTCCAGCCCCATGCGGTACTGGTGCAGGTCGAACCAGCCCTGACCGGCAAGCAGGTCACGGACCTCGACGAGGCGCAGCAGATTGTCGTTGTCGCCGTGGGCATCGGTCAGCGGGCCGAACCCCATCCACGCGTCGACGGCGAGCGCGAGCAGGACTGCAAGCAGCGCCAGCACGAGGTCGGATTTCCACGAGGCGGCGCCGTTCTCGGCTGTGCCCATTGCCGTGACCTTTGACGGGAGAGGATCGGTTTAAACCTAGCCTTAACGGCTTCAATAAATAGTAAAACGGCCCGACGGGACCGGCATCAGCCGGCCGGAGGCTGGTCGGGCGTCCGGAGACAGACATGCCGCATGCAGTCCGCCACGAGCCGGTCATCGCCGTGCTCCTGCCTTGCTACAACGAGGAGCTCACGATCGGCGAGGTCGTGCGGCGCTTCCGCGAGACCCTGCCGTCGGCCGCGATCTATGTCTACGACAACAATTCCAAGGACCTCACGGCGCTGAAGGCCCGCGCCGCCGGCGCCACCGTCGTGCGCGAGCAGCGCCAGGGCAAAGGCAATGTGGTGCGGCGCATGTTCGCCGACATCGATGCCGACATCTATGTGATGGCCGACGGCGACGGCACCTATGCGCCGGAGGACGCGCCGCAGCTGATCAACGTGCTGCGGACCGAGCGCTCGGACATGGTGGTGGGCACCAGGCGCGGCGTGACCGACGATGCCGGCCGCAACGGCCATGCCTTAGGCAACCGCATCTTCAACCGGCTCTACAAGGGCCTGTTCGGGACCGACTTCACCGACATCTTCTCCGGCTACCGGGTGTTTTCGCGCCGCTTCGTCAAGAGCTTCCCGGCGGTGTCCGGCGGCTTCGAGATCGAGACCGAGATGTCGGTGCATGCCTCGCAGCTTAAGCTGCCGGTGAGCGAGATGGCGCTCGATTACGGCCGCCGCCCGGAAGGCTCGTCGTCGAAACTGTCGACCTTCCGCGACGGCGCCAGGATCCTGTGGATGTTCGCCATGCTGGTGAAGGAAACGCAGCCGCTGCGCTTCTTCGGCACGTTCGCGCTGTTCTTCCTGGCGGCGAGCATCGGCCTGATGATCCCGGTGCTCATCGAGTTCGCCGAAACGGGGCTGGTGCCGCGCATGCCGACCTGGGTGCTGTCGATCGGCATGCTGCTTCTGGCCATGCTCTCCATGATGACCGGGCTGATCCTCGATTCGGTGTCGCGCGGCCGGGCCGAGCAGAAGCGCATCTTCTATCTGTCGATTTCCTCCGGCCGGGCCGAGCGCGGGGCAGCTGCCCAGACGTTGCCGAAGGGCGAAGCTGGCAAGGCCTCGCGGGCGGCATAGTGGGCCGTCTCTTCCGCTTCGGTCTTGCCGGCGGCATCGGCTTCCTTGCCGACGCGGTTGCGCTCTGGCTGCTGCTTGCCACCACGCCGCTCGGGGCGCTGTCGGCGCGCGTGCTCTCGATCGGTTTCGCGCTCTGCGTTACCTGGCAGATCAACCGCCACCTGACCTTCTCACCATCGAGCCGCGGCATGGCGCAGGAAGGCGCGCGCTATGGCGGCGTCGGCATCGCCACCAGCATCGTCAACTACCTAGTCTATTGCGCCGTCCTGCTCGCGCTGCCGGCCGTGCCGCCACTGGCGGCGCTCGCCATCGCCTCGATCGTCGCCATGACGCTTTCCTTCCTCGGCTATTCCAGGCTGGTCTTCGACCGCTGAGCCTCTGCACCAAGCATGCACGATTGGCAGACGCCGCCGATTTCCTTATATCGGCGACTGAGTTTGCCGGAGACCGAAGATGCCGCTGAAAATCGCCGTCCAGATGGACCATGTCTCCACCGTGTCGATCGCCGGCGACACCAGCTTCGCGCTGTCGCTGGAGGCGCAGCGGCGCGGCCACAAGCTTTTCCACTACACGCCCGACCGGCTGTCGTTGCGGGACGGCAAGGTGTTCGCGCGCGTCGAGGAGATGCAGGTGCGCGACGAGAAGGGCAACCATTACTCGCTGGGCGAGAAGGTGCGCACGGATCTCTCCGAGATGGACGTGGTGCTGCTCAGGCAGGACCCGCCCTTCGACATGAACTACATCACGACCACGCACATATTGGAGCGCATCCACCCGAAGACGCTGGTGGTCAACGACCCGGCCTGGGTGCGCAACAGCCCGGAAAAGATCTTCGTCACCGAATTCCCGGACCTGATGCCGGAGACGCTGATCACCAAGGATCCCCAGGAAGTGGCGGCTTTCCGCAAGGAATTCGGCGACATCATCGTCAAGCCGCTCTACGGCAATGGCGGCGCCGGCATCTTCCACCTGCACGAGGCCGACCGCAACCTCGCCTCGCTGCTCGAGATGTTCGGCCAGCTGTTCCGCGAACCCTATATCGTGCAGCGCTATCTCAAGGACGTGCGCAAGGGCGACAAGCGCATCATCCTGATCGACGGCGAGCCGGTCGGCGCCATCAACCGCGTCCCGGCCGAGCACGATTCGCGCTCCAACATGCATGTCGGCGGCCGCGCCGAGAAGACCGAGCTGACCGAGCGCGAGCGCGAGATCTGCGCGCGCATCGGACCTTCCCTGAAAGAGCGCGGCTTCATCCTGGTCGGCATCGACGTGATCGGCGACTACATGACCGAAATCAACGTCACCTCGCCAACAGGCGTGCGCGAAGTGCAGCGTTTCGGCGGCGCGGATATCGCCAGCCTGTTCTGGGATTGCGTGGAGGAGAAGCGGGGATAAGTCTCGACACGACGCCCGTTGGAACGCACGACGCGCGATGTTCCCGTAATGTTCTTGCTTAAGCCGCAAATCTGTGGTTGTCTGGCGTGAGGTCTTGCGCGGGCTGATGGCAGCGCCGCGCGGGAGCCTGCATCCGGGGGCGCGGGAACATGGTGGCGCGGGTTCGCACGGTGGCTTTCCAGGGCATCGAGGCCTTGCCGGTCGATGTCCAGGTGATGGTCGGGCCGGGTAAGGTCGGCATGCAGATCGTCGGCCTGCCGGACAAGGCGGTGGCCGAGAGCCGCGAGCGCGTGCAGGCGGCGCTGCATGCATCCGGCCTGTCGATGCCGTCGAAGAAGGTGACGGTGAACCTCGCGCCGGCGGATCTGCCCAAGGAAGGCAGCCATTACGACCTGCCGATCGCGCTCGGCCTGATGGCGGCGCTGGGCGCCATACCGGGCGACATGCTCACAGGCTATGTGGTGCTCGGCGAATTGTCGCTCGACGGCACGATCGCGGGCGTGGCCGGCGCGCTGCCGGCGGCGATCGGCGCCAATGCCGAGGGCAAGGGTCTGATCTGCCCCTTCGCCTGCGGACCCGAGGCGGCCTGGGCGGGCAAGGATTTCGACATTCTTGCGCCACGCAGCCTGATCGCCGTCGCCAACCATTTCCGCGGCACGCAGGTGCTGTCGCGGCCCGAAGCCGGCATCCAGCTCGCCGCGCGCGACCTGCCCGACCTTGCCGACATCAAGGGCCAGGAAAGCGCCAAGCGGGCGCTGGAGGTGGCGGCGGCCGGCGGCCACAACCTCCTGATGGTCGGACCGCCGGGTTCGGGCAAGTCGATGCTGGCGCAAAGGCTGCCCTCGATCCTGCCGCCGCTGGCGCCGAAGGAACTGCTCGAAGTGTCGATGATCGCGTCCGTCGCCGGCGAGCTCGGCGAAGGCAAGCTGACCGACCGGCGGCCATTCCGCGCCCCGCATCACTCGGCCTCGATGGCGGCTATGGTGGGCGGCGGGCTGCGCGCCCGCCCGGGCGAAGCCTCGCTCGCCCATCACGGCGTGCTGTTCCTCGATGAGCTGCCGGAATTCGCGCCGCAGACGCTGGACGCGCTGCGCCAGCCGCTGGAGACGGGCGACTGCATGATCGCGCGCGCCAACCACCGCGTCACCTATCCGGCGCGCATCCAGCTGGTGGCGGCGATGAATCCGTGCCGCTGCGGCATGTCGGGCGAGCCCGGCTATCGCTGCCTGCGCGGCGACCGCTGCCGCACCGAATACCAGGCGCGGATCTCCGGCCCGCTGCTCGACCGCATCGACCTTCGGATAGAGGTGCCGGCGGTCTCGGCAAGCGACCTGATCCGGCCGGACAAGGCCGAGACCAGTGCGGCCGTGGCGCAGCGCGTGGCGCGTGCGCGCGGCATGCAGCGCGAGCGGCTGGAAAAGCTCGGCGCCGGCGCCACCACCAACGCGCACTGCCCGCCTTCGATCATCGAGGAGATCGCCAAGCCCGATACGGCCGGCCTGACGTTGCTCAAGGACGCCAGCGAGAAGCTCGGCTTCTCGGCGCGGGCCTATCACCGCGTGCTCAAGGTGGCGCGCACCCTGGCCGACCTCGACGCCAGCGAGACGGTGGGCCGCATCCATCTCGCCGAGGCGATCTCTTATCGCATGACCGCCGAGCGGATGGCGCAGGCGGCTTGATCGCGCAACAATTCAGGCGCTGCACGGAGTCAGAATTTGCGGGCCAGGGCAATTCCAGGAAAAGTGTGAACGGTTAGGCTCGGGGGTCTTCGCCGTAGGCTTCCGTCAGGAATTGCGTCAAAACAAGGAGACAGAGCGGTTCGCCGTTTTCGTGGAACGGTGATCCGCACCAGAGCACGGCCTGCCAAGCTCCAACTTGCTCCGCGCAGCATCGGCCGGCGAGTCTCAGGCTCCCGTCAACGCACCGTGGACGAGCGCGCGCAGCTCCTTGCGTACCGGAATAGCGCTCGAAGGCAGCAGTTGCGTGAAGAGAACGACCACCATGTCGTCGGCCGGACTCACCCAGAAGAAGGTGCCTGCCGCCCCGCCCCAGCCATAGTCGCCCACCTGCGCCGAGATTTGCGCCTTGGCCGGATCGAGGACGACGGAGCCCAACAGACCGAACCCGACGCCGTCAAACTGAGTCTCGGCCCAAACTTCGGTTGCCAGCGCGGCAAGGTCGCCCGGCAGGTGGTTGCATGCAGCCAATCGCAAAGTGCGGGAACTGAGGATGCGTGCGCCGTTCAGCTCACCTCCAGCGCGCAGCATTTCGGCAAACCGCCAGTAGTCGTCGATGGTTCCGACGAGCCCGCCGCCGCCACAAAACGTATCAACCTTTCCTTGCCGCCACGCCGAAACCTCCGGCGCTTCGTTCAGCGCCATGCCGCCCGCAGTCACCTCATACTGCGGGGGGAAACGGCTGATCCCGGAGTCCGGCACGGAAAAGCCGGTGTCGGTCATGCCGAGGGGCTCGAAAATCCGCGTGGCGAAGTATCTATCGAGCGGCATTCCGGAAACGACTTCCACGATGCGGCCGATGACATCGGACCCCGCGCTGTACTGCCAGCGCGTCCCCGGCTCCCATTCCAGTGGCAGCTCGGCGATTCTGCGCACCATCTTGTCGAGCCCACCATAGTCCTTGGCAAGGCCGAGCGCTTCTTTGGCATAAGCCTCACCAAGCAGACCGGGACCTGTAAAGAGGCTCAGACCCGATGTGTGGGTCAGCAGTTGATGGATCGTCATCTTCGTTTTGACGGGCACCGTCTGGTCGAGCGACGTTGCGCCCGGTATCAGGAGCTGCATGTCTTTGAATTCCGGCAGGTAGGCTTCGACCGGATCGTCGAGATGCAGGCGCGCCTCCTCATACAGCATCAGCAGCGCGACGGCGGTGACCGGCTTGGTCATCGACCAGATGCGGGCGATGAGGTCGCGCCGCCAAGGCCGCTTGGCTTCTATGTCGGCGTATCCAGCAGAGTCGAAATAAGCGAGTTTTCCGTGACGGGCGATGAGCACCGCACCGCCAGGCCAGCGCCCGGTGTCGGTATAGCGCTGCATCCACCGCTTCAGTCGCGCCAGCCGCGCCTTGTCGAAGCCGAGGTCCGCGGGGTCATGAACTGGTTCGCTGCCAAATTGACTCATCGCAACCGATATCCCGTCGCAACAGAAGGCCTTTTGTGGAGTCGGCGGGTCATTGCGGGAACAAGGCTGCGGGCATCGGCATCGCTGGCCGAAACAAGACATGCCTCAGCTGGATCCCGCAGAACCGGCCCATGGATTTTGCACCCCTCGCTTTTGCTTATAGCATATTAGCGATAGCTAACCTGTTGACTGAGGTCGCATAACCCGGCGCAGAGGTCTGACTGCAATCGGTCTGTTTTCCCGGGCCGATCCTTGCCTTGTTCACGTCAATCGGCTGCAGGGATCAGCTTCTGCAGGGTCGGCGCAAGGATCATGCCGAAGGTCAGGACGTCGCCATAGGCACGCGCGGAAAGCATCGCTCCGTGCACGGTCGCCATGAAGGCCTCGGCCTCGACGCGCGGCGCGGCGGCGATCGTCAATGTTCCCTGCCCGGCGCCGCGCTCGATGACGCCTGTCAGCCAGCCCGACAGAAACTGGAAATAGGCCCGCACTTCGGCGGCAACTTCCGGCGGCAGGACCGGAAGCTCGCTCGCCAGCAACGCGCACACGCAAAACGGCCTGCTCGCGTCCTCGATGCACTGGGCCCAGAAGCCGGCATAGGTTCTAAGCAACTCCGGCGGTTCAGGCACATTGCGCTCGAGCTCCGTCATGCCCGTCACGGCGTCCTCGAGGTAGCGCCTCACCAGGGTTTGCACGAGGTCGACCTTGCTCGGGAAATGATGATGGATGCTCGCTTTGCGGATACCGACCACCTCGGCGATATCGGCGTAGCTGAACCCGTTATAGCCGCCGGCGACAATGAAGCGTCGCGCGGCGGCCAGGATGTCATCGGCGGTGTTCGAGGGCCTGTCCATAGGCGTGCGTAGAGCGTTCCCCGTTTCACGGAAACGGCGAACCGCTCTATCCCTTTGTTTTGACGCAATTCCTGACGGAAAACCGTAAACACTTTTCCTGGAATTGCTCTAACCTCCGGCGGCGAAAATCTCAACGCACGGCCTGCGGCGACTTGCGAAGGATATCGCTGGCTGACAGCCACACGGCGGACACGAGGAAATAGAAGGCGCCGAAAGCGGCGTAGGGCGCCACGTTGGCGATGCCGATGGCCTCCGCGCCGCCCGCCATCTTGACGAAGAAGAGACCGGCCAGCGCCGACTGGGCGCCGCTCAGGATCATGGCCCACTGGGCGCCGTTGGTCTTCCAGCGACGAGCCGCCGTCAGGAGCTGAAACGCGCCTGAGAAAACGGCCCAGACACCATAGACCGCGAGCACCGCGTTCATGCTGTGGCCAAGCGCGATGGCAACCGCGATCGCGGTGACGATGCTGACGGCGAAGTTGAGCAGTTGCGACCTGTTGCGGCCGAGCCCGCCGCTGCGCTGCGCGTCGACATAATTGGCAAGCGCGTCCCACAGGGGGTAGGCGACGAGCATGGCGGCGGCGAGCGGCGGAACTGTCTTCGCGACTGTGACCGCCGCCAGGACCCAGGCCGCCGACACGGCAAAACGCAGATAATAATAGCTTTTGAGCCAGCCATTTGAGGACTGGGGACGGTTCTGACCGCTCATTTGTGCAGACATGACGAATACCTTTCCTTTGATCTCTGTTCCTACCTACTAGTAGGTAGATTTGTATTCGTCAAGCCGTTTGCGGGCTTCGCCGCCGCGTTGAACGCTCTGCGACGCATTCGCACCCGGAAAGCTTGGTGATATGGTGAGCCGATCCGGGCGGGGGCGAGGGATGATTTCAGTTCTGCCGGCACGCAGCGCCGAAGATTTCGAGACACTGGCGGGGCTCTGCCGCAGGCTCGCGCAGTGGGATGTCGACGCTTCGGCGCCGCATGGCATTTCGGCGGCAGATGTCAGGGCTCTCTTTCAGCCCGAAAAAAGCGGCCCTCAACTGGCCGCGCAATTCGGGGCACCGAATGCCATGGCCTTCATCGCCCGTTCCCGAGGCCTGCCGGCGGGTTGCCTCGCCTTCGGCCCGTTTGGCGAGGGAGCGGTGGAACTTCACAAGTTCTTCGTCGACGCGTCCTTCCGCGGACAAGGCATAGGTCGTGCGCTGATAGGCACCACGCTGATGCAAATCGAGAAGAGCCCCGCCCGAACCGTGCTGATCCACACGAGCTTCTATATGAGCAGTGCCGTTGCCCTGTACGAAGCGTTCGGCTTCAGGCCCTGCGCGCGCTTTCGCGATACGCCGGCGCATGTCAGGCATACGGATGTCTTCCTGTCGCGGGCGATCGAAGGCGCGTAAGGGCCGCAGCCGTCGACCAGCCGGCGGCAGCCGGCAGACTCAGGCAGAGCCCTGTCTGTCGCGCGCCTTCAGCTCCAGCCGCCGCGCATGCAGCACCGGCTCGGTATAGCCATTGGGCTGGCTCGTGCCCTTGAACACCAGGTCGCAGGCGGCCTGGAAGGCGATGGACTTGTCGAAGTCCGGCGCCATCGGGCGGTAGAGCGGATCGCCGACATTCTGGCGGTCGACGATCGCCGCCATGCGCTGCAGCGAATCCCGGACCTGGATTTCCGAGCAGACCTTGTGGCGCAACCAGTTGGCAATGTGCTGCGAGGAGATGCGCAGCGTGGCGCGGTCCTCCATCAGGCCGACATCGTTGATATCGGGCACTTTCGAGCAGCCGACACCCTGGTCGATCCAGCGCACGACATAGCCCAGGATGCCCTGCGCATTGTTGTCGAGCTCGCGCTGGATCTCGTCCGGCGTCCAGTTCGGCCGCACCGCGACGGGCACCGACAGGATGTCGTCGAGCTTGGCCTTCGGCCGGCTCTTCAGCGCCGCCTGCACGGCGTGCACATCGACCTTGTGGTAATGCGTGGCGTGCAGCGTCGCGGCCGTCGGCGAGGGCACCCATGCGGTGTTGGCGCCGGCCTTGGGATGCGCGATCTTCTGCTCAAGCATCGCCGCCATCAGGTCCGGCATTGCCCACATGCCCTTGCCGATCTGGGCATGGCCGGCGAGCCCGCATTCGAGGCCCGTATCGACATTCCAGGCCTCATAGGCGGAGATCCAGGCGGCCTGCTTCATGTCGCCCTTGCGGATCATCGGGCCGGCTTCCATCGAGGTGTGGATCTCGTCGCCGGTGCGGTCGAGGAAGCCGGTGTTGATGAACACCACGCGCTCCTTTGCGGCGCGGATCGCCTCCTTGAGGTTGACGGTGGTGCGCCGCTCCTCGTCCATGATGCCCATCTTGATGGTGTTTTTCGCCATGCCGAGCAGGGCTTCGACGCGGTCGAAGATTTCCACCGCGAAGGCAACCTCTTCCGGCCCGTGCATCTTCGGCTTCACCACATACATCGAGCCGGCGCGGGAATTGGCGCGGCGGCCGTTTTCGCCAACATCATGCAACGCGATCAGCGCGGTGATGGCGGCATCCATGATGCCTTCCGGCACCTCGTTTCCGTCGCGGTCGGTGATCGCCGGGTTGGTCATCAGGTGGCCGACATTGCGCACCAGCATCAGCGAGCGCCCCGGCAGCAGAAGCTGGCCGCCATTCGGCGCCGTATAGCGGCGATCGGGATTGAGCTTGCGGACAAAAGTCTTGCCGCCCTTGGTGATCTCTTCCGAAAGGTCGCCCTTCATCAGGCCGAGCCAGTTGCGGTAGACGACGACCTTGTCCTCGGCATCGACGGCGGCGACCGAATCCTCGCAGTCCTGGATGGTGGTCAAGGCCGATTCCAGGATGACGTCGGCGATGCCGGCTGGATCGGTCCTGCCGATCCCGCTGGCGTGGTCGATCACGATCTCGATATGCAGGCCGTTCTTGACCAGCAGCACGGCTTCGGGATTCTCGGCATCGCCGCGATAGCCGGCAAACTGCTTCGGGTCGGCGAGCGTGGTGGCGCCGGCGCCCTCGCCCGCCTTCAGCGCGCCATTCGCCACCGACAATCCGTTGACGCCCGCCCATTTGCCTGATGTGAGCGGCACGGACTGGTCGAGGAAATCCTTCGCCCAGGCGATCACCTTGGCGCCGCGCGCGGGATTGAACCTCTTGCCCTTCTCGGCGCCGCCGGTCTCGGGAATGGCGTCGGTGCCGTAAAGCGCGTCATAGAGCGAGCCCCAGCGGGCGTTGGCGGCGTTGAGCGCATAGCGCGCATTCATCACCGGCACGACGAGCTGCGGCCCGGCGACGACGGCGATCTCGGGATCGACATGCTCCGTCGAGACGCTGAAGGCCGGGCCTTCCGGCACCAGATAGCCGATCTCCTTCAGGAAGGTCTTGTAGGCCTCCATGTCGAGCGGCGCGCCGTTCTCGCGATACCAGCCGTCGAGCTTTTCCTGCATGGCGTCGCGCTTGGCGAGCAGCGCGCGGTTCTTCGGCGCGAGGTCGTGGACGATGGCGGAAAAGCCTTCCCAGAATTTTTCCTGATCGATGCCGGTGCCGGGTGCTGCTTCCTCGGCCACGAAGTCATGCAGCTCCCGGGCAATC
Source organism: Mesorhizobium atlanticum (assembly GCF_003289965.1). Taxonomy (GTDB): domain Bacteria; phylum Pseudomonadota; class Alphaproteobacteria; order Rhizobiales; family Rhizobiaceae; genus Mesorhizobium; species Mesorhizobium atlanticum. Next base: position 437,189 of record NZ_QMBQ01000005.1, on the reverse strand, counting down.
CGCAACCCAGCGATCTCGAAGCGGTCGGTCATCTGCACGTCTCCAGATAGGTAGGCTTGCCGGGGCCTTTGGCATGTTTGGGGGGCGAGGGTCAATTCGGCTTAGGTGTAGGAAGGCGCGGTTTCCCCTTCTCCCCTTGTGGGAGAAGGTGGATCGGCGCGCAAGCGCCGAGACGGATGAGGGGTGTTCCAGCGGAGTGAGACGCTGGCTTTCCCTGGAGCACCCCTCATCCGTCGCCTTCGGCGACACCTTCCCCCACAAGGGGGGAAGGGGGCGGTCGTGCTACACCGCAATCCGCGGCCGTCCCGACGCCACCGCGACCACATGCGCCTCGATGAACATGCGCTGGCCCTCGATGATCGAGACCTTGAATTCGGTGGCGACGTCGATTTCGGCGCTGTCGGTGCCGGCGTCCTTGGCGCGCTCGGCGGCGATCGCCCGCACATCGGCCTCGGCCGCCGCGATCGCCTTCGCCTCGTCGGTGAAGTCGCGTACCGTCTGGCCCGAGGCGAGGCGGAACAGGCCTTCCTTGGGCTGGCTGACGCGGGCTTCGGCCGAGACGCGCACCTGGCCGACCACGGCGCCGAGCGCGTTGGCGACGTCGGTGTCCTCCGGCACGATGCAGCCATTGCCGACCAGCGGCGGCAGGCCGGCATAGTGCAGCGGCGCCGACGCGCCGAGGCCGATGACCGGGCGGTCGAGGGCGACGGTGAAGCGGGCGATGCCGGGATGGGCATCGACCGCGCGCTGCACCAGCGCATGCGCCACGGTCGCGGCGCCGTCCAGGCCGTCCTCGGCGAAGGCGGTTTCGAGGATGTATTCGGCCGACCAGCGGGTGAGCGTGACCAGAACGCGCGCGGCAATCGCTTCCGGCGTCGCGGCGATCGCCTGGCCGCGGCCGTCGCGGCGGCGGGCGAAAAGCTCGGCGCCGAGGCGGGCGGTGGCGGCGTCCCAATTGGCCTGCTTGCCCAGCACATGGGCGGCGTCGGATGGCGTGAAGCCCGAGATATGCACCAGCCCGCGTGCGACCAGCCGGTTCAGCGTGGCGTTCTGGGCGTTGGACGAGAGCAGCCTGTCGAGCGCCAGCGGGACAGTGCCGATCGCCTCGTAGAGTTTTGCTTCCGGCGCGGTGAGGCCGGCGGCAAGGCGATCCGGCACGCCGGTGCGCAGGGCAAAGCGTCCGTCCATGCGGCCGGGATTCGGCGCCCGCAGCTGCCGTTCGAGCTCCGACGTCACCGCCTCGCCATGCGCCATGCCGGCCAGCGCCAGCGGCACCAGTCGGCGCGGCCCGAGCAGAATCTTCGGGTCGAGCGCGCCGTCTTCCAGCGCCACTTCGGAATCGCCTCCGAGGCCGAAGGTGCGCATGGCGACGGCTTCGACCATGGTGCGGAAGCCGCCGACCGTGGCGCCTTCCGGATCGAGGCGCGGGCGGCCGCCGTCGAGCACGGCGACGTCGGTCGTGGTGCCGCCGATGTCCGACACCATGGCGTCGTCCAGCCCGGTCATGTGGCGCGCGCCGACAAGAGAGGCAGCCGGGCCGGAGAGAATCGTCTCGATCGGCCGCTGGCGGGCAAAGGCCGCCGACACCAGCGCGCCGTCGCCGCGCACCACCATCAGGGGTGCGGCGATGCCGCGCTTGGCGAGGAACCCTTCGGTCGCCGCGACCAGCCGGTCGATCATCGAGATCAGCCTTGCGTTGAGCAAGGTGGTGAGCGCGCGGCGCGGGCCGCCGAGCTTGGCCGAAAGCTCGTGGCTGGCGGTGACCGGCAGGCCGGTCTTCTCGCGGATCAGGTCGCGCGCGGCGAGCTCATGCGCCGGGTTGCGGGTGGCGAAATAGGCGCAGACGGCAAAGCCCGACACCGAACGCCCAAGCTCGGGCAGCGCCGCCTCGAGGCCGGACAGGTCGAGCTTCGCGGCATTGCCGTGCACGTCATGGCCGCCGGGACAGAACACCACCGGGTCGGTGCCGAGCGCCGTCTTCAACCCGTCGCGGGCAAGATCCGACTCGGAAAAGCCGATCATGACCAGCGCCACGCGCCCGCCCTGTCCCTCGACCAGCGCGTTGGTGGCAAGCGTCGTCGACATCGAGACCAGCTTGATGGCGGCCGGATCGGTGCCGGATTCCTGAAGCACGGCATCGACCGCGCCGGAAATGCCGACGGCGAGATCGTGGCGCGTCGTCAGCGACTTCGCCTTGGCCAGCACCTTGCCTTTCGGCCCGCCCTCCTCCGACCACAGCACCGCATCGGTGTAGGTGCCGCCGGTGTCGATGCCGAGGAAGAGGGGATGAGGCTTGGCGGTCATTTTGCGGGCAGTCCCGGGTCGAGGGCTTTGTCGCGAAGCCCTTAGCCGATACGGACTGGCGGATAAAGGTTAGAGGGGTGGGCCAGGGGGAGAAGAGCTGATCGCCCGCCGGCATATCAAGGCTTGGGTTCCTCGCCCCCGCCAAAGGCGGGGGAGAGGTGTCCGCGAAGCGGACGGAGGGGGGGCCTTCGTAGGGCGCTCCCCTCTCCGTCTCGGCTTCGCCGAGCCAACTCTCCCCACTTCGTGGGGCGAGGAACCTTGATCTTGAGGCACCGCGTTCCTTCACGCCCCCCTCTGCTCTCCCCACAAGGGGGAGACTGGCAGCTCCGCCGCTCGCGCCTTCTACTTCGCCGTGACGGTGCCCGTCATCGAGCTATGGATCGCACAGTGGAACGGGTGAGCGCCGGCTTTGGTTATCTTGACCTTGGCGCTTTTGCCCTTGGCGAGCTGGCCGGTGTCGAAGGAGCCGTCCCCGGCCGTGGCGGTGTGCGTCATCGGATCGGCGTTGGTGAAGGTGATGGTGTCGCCGACCGCGACGCTGACCTTCGACGGGTTGAACTTCATGCCCTTGATCTGGACCGCGTGGTTGGCGGCATAGGCGGGCATGGCAAGGGCAAGCAGGGCAAGAACGAGCATGGTGCGCATGATGGAAATCCTCCCGAGCGCGAGACCTCATCCCTAACTAACGCCGGCGCGGCGCTTGTCATCCCACGAACCCCACCCTTTTATGCGATCCGTCGCAGAACGGCTTGTTGGCCGAATGCCCGCAGCGGCAGAGGAACACCTTCGTGGTGCGGGCGATGGTGTGGCCGGTGCCGGTGACGATCTCGGCATTGCCTTCGACCTTCAGCGGTCCATTGCTGGTGGGCGTTACCTTCAACGGGCCGTCCCGAGCGTCCAGCACCTGCGCCTCCTTCAGCGGCGGCTCGCCGGTGGCGATGAAGCCGGCCTTGATGTGGCTGTTGTCGCAGAACGGTTTGTTCTGCGAAGCGCCGCAGCGGCAGAGCGTGGCGCGGAAGAACGTCTCGTCACCAAGCAGGATCTCGGCATGCACCGCCAGCGGGCCGTTTTCGCGGACACGCACCGTGTTGACCACAGGCGGCTTCTCCTGCGGCCCGCCATCCTTGCGGCGGTAGGTGATCGCGCCCGACGGGCAGTTCTCCGCCAAGGCAACGACCTGCTCGACGCTGGCCGCCTCCGGATGGATCCACTCGCCAGGCGCATTGGGCACGAAGACATGCGGGTTGCCGAGCACGCAATTGCGCGAATGGATGCAGCGCTTGCCGCTGAAGGAAACGTCGATCTTCTCGCCTTCGACCGTGCCTGCCATTTGGGTGGGCTCTCCTGTTGGGGTGAGACAAGGCTAGGGCGCGGGTGCGAAGGGCGTCAAGCTGGGAGGATGGGCAGTCGGCAGCCTTCCCCTTCTCCCCCTGTGGGAGAAGGTGGCTCGGCGCGTAGCGCCGAGACGGATGAGGGGTGCTCCAGCTTGGCAAGAACGCGTGCGCCCCACTACCGCCAAGGCTGCAGACTCTCGTCCCGCACATACGCAATAATGGTATCGCACACTGCATCCAGTTCCTTCAGCACATCATCGTTCCAGAAACGCAGCACGCGAAAGCCCCTGGCCTTCAATTCGGCGTCGCGTTCCTGGTCATGCCGCGATTCCGCATGCTGGCTACCGTCGATTTCGACGATGAGCCGAGCCTCGGCACACACAAAGTCGGCCACGTATCGGCCCATCGGCACCTGCCGTCGGAATTTGATGTTGTCCAGACGGCGGCCGCGCAGTTCGTGCCAGAGGCGGTCTTCCGCCTCTGTCGGCTCACGGCGCATAGACCGGGCGAAATTCCGTTTGGCCGGGGTTACAGGTTGGTGCGGCATGGCGCGAGATTAGCCAATGTCGTGGACTTGAACATCCGGCGTCGCACTCCGCTGGAGCACCCCTCATCCGTCTCGGCGCTACGCGCCGATCCACCTTCTCCCACAAGGGGAGAAGGGAAAGAGGCGCTACTCTTCCAGGTCGATCTCCTCGGTCTGGCCGCCGCTGCAGGTGTAGCAGCAGTCGTCGCAGGGTTCCTGGTTGTTGGGGCCGACACCCCAATAGGTGCTTTCATCGCCGTCGACCCAGGCGCCGTAGCAGATCTTCTCGCCCTCGTTGCAGGAGATCGGCAATTGCTTGGTCTCGCCGTCGTCGAGATAGAAATCCTTGCCGTCGCCCGGCCAGACATAGTCGCGGTCCTGGCTGTAGAGCTCGACCCGCATGGCGTTGGGATGGTTGTTCCTGATCTGGAAGGTGACGTCGCCGGCATGGGCGGCGGGCGCGATGAGGACGGCAAGCGAAAGCGCGGCTGCGGCGCGGCGCGCGAAAAAGATGGACATGAAAACCCCCGAGGTCGAATCGGCCCCCACGGCCGATGGCGCGATGATGGCATGGCGTGGGCCGGTGCCAAGGGGCGGCGGCGAAAATAGCTGCGTGAATTTTTGGGGAGACTTGGCGCGACATCCCCTTCTCCCCTTGTGGGAGAAGGTGGCTCGGCGCGCAGCGCCGAGACGGATGAGGGGTGCTCCAGCTTGGCAAAGAAGCCGACACACCACTACCGCCAGGGCTGTAGGCTTTCATCCCGCACATACGCAATAATGGTATCGCAGACCGCATCCAGTTCCTTCAGCACATCATCGTTCCAGAACCGCAGCACGCGAAAGCCCCTGGCCTTCAATGCGGCGTCGCGCTCCTGGTCATGGCGCGACTCTGCATGCTGGCTGCCGTCGATTTCCACGATGAGTTTTGCCTCAGCACAGACAAAGTCTGCCACGTATCGGCCTATCGGCACCTGCCGCCGGAATTTGATCTTGTCCAGCCGGCGGCCGCGCAGCTCTTGCCACAAGCGGTCTTCCGCCTCTGTCGGCTCACGACGCATCGACCGGGCGAAATTGCGTTTGGCCGGGGTTACGGGTTGGTGCGGCATGGCGCGAGATTAGCCAATGTTGGTGACCTGAACATCCGGCGTCTCACTCCGCTGGAGCACCCCTCATCCGTCTCGGCGCTTCGCGCCGATCCACCTTCTCCCACAAGGGGAGAAGGGGAGAGGCGCTACTCCGCCAGATCCACCGTCTCGGTCGAATGCTCCACGCAGATGAAGCAGCAGGTGTCGCAGGGCTGGTCGTTGTCGGGGCCGACGCCGGCGGTGACGGAATCGTCGCCGTCCACCCAGGCGCCCCAGCAGATATGCTCGCCGGACTCGCAGGAGATCGGCACGGACTTTCGCGCCTTCGGCCGGATGAGGAAGACCTTGTCGCCGCCCGGCCAGACTTTCTGGCTGTCGCGGCTGAACAGCTCCAGCGCGACGCCGTCCGAGCGCTGGTTGCGCACGAAGACCGACATGTCGGCAGCGAAGGCCGGCGTGGTGAAGAGGAGGAAGGCGAGCAAAGCGCGAATCATGGCGAGGTCCCCGGCGGAGTAGAGCACGGGAGCGGAAGCGGCGCGACCTCCCCTTCCCCCCTTGTGGGGGAAGGTGGCTCGGCGCGCAGCGCCGAGACGGATGAGGGGTGCTCCAGCTTGGCAAGGACGTTCGCCACAAACGGGCGCATCGCCGACGCCTCACTCCGCTGGAACACCCCTCATCCGGCCGCTTCGCGGCCACCTTCCCCCACAAGGGGGGAAGGAGGAGCCCTATCTCCTCACCACCACATGCGGTGCAAACTTCTTCACCGCATCCACCAGGTCCTGGCCGCGCACGTCGAGCGAGGAGATCTCCATATGCACGGTGGTCTTGCCGAAGGGCATCAGGCCGAAGGCGTTGGCGGAGGAATATCTGATCGCGTCGGGCGGCTCGCCGGTGAGCTCGAAATTGAGCATCGCCGCGCCCTTGCCGCCGGCGGCGAGGCGCACGCTTTTCACCTTGCTCCACGGCACCAGCACGTCGCCGGCGCGCGTATCGCGAAAACCCTGGCTGTTCAGCACCACCTTGACCGAAGTGTCGAAGGCGCCGCGCGCGATGAAGGCGCCGAGCGCGAGGCAGGCAGCGCCGAGCAGCGCGATCCACAGCACATGCCCACCATCCGCGCCCGAGGCCACGCCCTGCAGCGCGCCGAAACCGAAGACGCCGCCGATCAGGAACGGGCCGACGGCGGGCAGGATCTTTCCCGACGGGCTGTTGCGGAGTTCGAGCGGGGCGGCCATGGCCTTGGCACTCAACGCTCCGCTTTCACAAGAGTCCAGATCCAGCCGATGAAGGTCAGCACCAGGAACGGATAGCCGAGCGCCGGCAGCGGCGACGAGGTGGGCAAAAGCGGCGCGCCCCACAGGATCATCAGGACCGAGACGGCGAAGAGCGCGGCGGCGACGAAGGCCGTGAGCCGCATCCAGAGCGCGAAGGTGGCTTGCGCGCTGACCATAACCAGCCCAGCCGCCCACAGCGCAATGCCGCCGGCATAGGAAGACACGCTCGCCTGCAGCCCCGCCGCATTGCCGGCCAGAAGCAGGCTTTCGCCGGCAAGGAAAGTGAGGAAGCCGGCCGCGACGAGATCATTGCCGAGCCGCTGGTATTTCATCGTCAGCAGCGCCGCCGCGACGACGACGCCCACGCCGTCGATGGTCCACAACGTCTCGCGCAGCGCGTCGCTGGCAACGAACGTGCCCGCCATGCCCAACGCTCCGCCGATGGCGAGGCCGATCACGGCGATGGTGTCCGAGGTGGAGCGCATGTGGTGTCTCCCCAAGCCTGGGGAGAGGATACAACGGAGTATGGCGCTGTCCAACTACAGACGTGCGCTAGCTGAACAATGAGGAGAGTGCGTCAATCAGTTGCTTAACGTATTCGGCAGTCTCGCCTGAAAGAGCCGCTACCCCTGCCCATGTCTTAGCCTTCTCCAGAAGCGACCTGCCGTTTGCCTCGCTCTTTTCTTTATCGAAGTCAGCAACAGCCTTTACGACCGCCTCCGCTTCAGGCGACTCCTGACCAGCGGCTATCTTCCGCACCCGCTCAATGTTCTCCCCGAATGACTGATCCGCAAGCATTTGCGATATCTTTTGAGCATACGCATTACCTCCAACTGCGTTTGCACCAATCTGAATGTTGCTGCCCGAGATTTCCTGTTTGTTGCTCACAGACACGCTCCCTATGAAGATATTTCCATTACCCCAGCCGAACATATCATCGGCCCTCGGACTAAGCGCTTCCTTCTCTTTAATCGCCCGATATGCAGGTGTCGAACCGGCAGCATGCAATATGCGAGCTTGTAGAAGGCTTCCGGGCGGCTCCCTGTCGAAGGCGTCCAGAACCACACTCATGTAACTTCCCGACCTATGACTATTTGTAGCCATATGCTCAAGAATGGCTGCTCTTACTTTTGCGTCATTCTCCCGAGAATACCAGTCGGTCATGGTGACGTCCAAGCCATCGTACCAGACATGCCGGAGCCCCAGCGCAAGTCCTTCCCTCGCCCGGCCGTCAGTCTCAGATCGAATGACACCCGAAAGAAAATCCTGACTCTCGATAACGACGGTCTTTTCCTTGGTAAAAAGCCGGTATGACCAGCGGCGGACGTCGACTGGCTTCTGCGCTATTGCGTGAGCCGGAAACGCAAGGTGCTTGAACCCCAAGGCTGGGACGCGATACATGCCGTATATTGAATACTGAGCGACACTACTACTATCGTGTCCGTTCAGCGCTACGAGTTGCCCTGCTTGATCGAATTTCGGATCAAAAATATCACCCTTTACGCGCTCAGTCCCAAAACATATGCATGCCCACTTCAGCTCTATTTCACTTGCTTTCTCTATGTTGATTTTCGGAAAATCTGTTGAGATGCCGCCGCCAGCCGATTCAGAGAAATTGAGAGCCAAAAGAGACAGCTCGTTCTTTGGAATGAGCCCTACCCTGATCGCATCGCTTATCTGATCGGGAGTCGAAACGGCCATGAAAGCTGCGATCACCCATGATGCCGTTTCCAGGTCTGTTGGCGGGCTCTTCAATCTCCCAGCGACGATCTCGTGATCTCTGGGGTCTTTGAACTCCACTATGACCTTTAGAGCCCATCGCTCTAATTCGGTCTGAGCTGAGAATAGGAAACCCCGCACTGTGCGCCTAATATCCGGGGCGCCATCGAAACGATAGCCTTTCTGATATAGTTCGCAAATCCTTATGAGGCCAAGCTTTACGCTGTCCTCTCGATTTGTTTGCAACAAAAGGCGAATTGCTAGTTCTTCATCCTTTGATATTAGGCGCCTTGCTGCTCTCATGATCAATAATTCGATTCAATATTCCCGTCCTAATTAACCGCTGCGATCTTTTCTCAAAGCCGTCGTAGGTATTTAGATGCAGAAGGCAAGACTCCCACCGAACGCCGCCATGCCGTCCTAGACGACGTACCGGGTCAAAACGCTCGGGGCAGGTATATGACATGATAATGTAAACCGCGTTTGGTCTATACTTTCCATCCTGAATTGTAAACCAGCCCCAGTAGTTTATCGAATTCGACTGCTCGGCTTCCTCGATCAGGTCGTCAGAGGCCTGTATCTGCTCCGCCAAAGCTCGCCTGCAAGCCTCGTCAATACCGAAGCTATCAGCAGAGAACAATGATAGATCCGTTTCCGTAAGATATGTAAAAAACCCCAGAGATTTTTCGGCGGGCAGGTCGTCAAGAGTCCGCCCGACGCTTTCGTGGGTCAATATCTCGGAGCCCTTAACAACTATGGTAAAGGCTCTAAAGAATAGAAAATCATGATCATCCCATATGTCCGCCAATATCCTATACTCGGGCTTCCAACTAGCGATTTCTTCTGTCAGTCCATATTTATCGGTAGACCTTACAAATTCCCCATTGGGTATCTGGGGACGTCTAACCGATAATACAGGAAAGTTGCGAAGCTGTTCGGCTCTCCGAGGGGCGGGGAACTCTCGTTTGTAGCTCTCAGGAAGGGTGCTGTCCGATAGCAGCCGACGCAACATGAAACGCCCAGGCTCCGTGCGCACGAAAGCACTCCTTACCCTTCGCAAGAGAATGTCCTCTGCGATCCTTGCGTGAAGGGTTTTGTGCTGAGTCTTTCCGAATAGATGATCAGGCACGACGCGCATTCGATACGCAGCATCCAGCATTTGTCGCGCACTCATTGGTTTGCGCTCTTGTTCTAGGACGCGTTGCGCGATGCTGAGGTATGAGTCCAAGTTAGCTACCCACAGGATAGGTCGCGGCGAACTCGATCATAGTCCCCTCTAAGGTAGATCAGTCAACTCACCTTAGGATAGGAGGCCAACCTTACTGACAGCTTAGGCACTCAATCCCCCATCTTCAGCGCCTGGATAAACGCCTCCTGCGGGATATCCACCTTGCCGAACTGGCGCATCCGCTTCTTGCCCTCTTTCTGCTTGTCGAGCAGCTTGCGCTTGCGGGTCACGTCGCCGCCGTAGCATTTGGCGGTGACGTCCTTGCGCAGGGCCGAGACGGTCTCGCGGGCGATGATGCGGCCGCCTATTGCCGCCTGGATCGGGATCTTGAACAGGTGCTGCGGGATCAGCTCCTTCAGCTTCTCGCACATGGCGCGGCCGCGCTTTTCCGCCGCTGAGCGGTGCACCAGCATGGACAAGGCGTCGACCGGCTCGTCATTGACCAGGATCGACATCTTCACCAGGTCGCCCTCGCGATAGTCTGTCAAATGATAGTCGAAGGAGGCGTAGCCCTTGGAGATCGACTTCAGCCGGTCGTAGAAGTCGAACACCACCTCGTTGAGCGGCAAATCGTATGTCAGCATGGCGCGCTTGCCGACATAGGAGAGATCGGCCTGGATGCCGCGCCTGTCCTGGCAGAGTTTCAGGATGCCACCGAGATAGTCGTCGGGGGTCAGGATGGTGGCGCGGATCCACGGCTCCTCGATCGAGGCGATCTTGACCACGTCGGGCATGTCGGCCGGGTTGTGCAGTTCCTTCACCGTGCCGTCGATGAGATTCATGCGGTAGACGACGGAGGGCGCGGTGGCGATGAGGTCGAGGTTGAACTCGCGCTCCAGCCGTTCCTGGATGATCTCCAGGTGCAGCAGCCCGAGGAAGCCGCAGCGGAAGCCGAAGCCGAGCGCGGCGGAGGTTTCCATCTCGTAGGAGAAGCTGGCGTCGTTGAGGCGCAGCTTGCCGACTGCGGCGCGCAGATCCTCGAAATCGGCGGCGTCGACCGGGAACAGGCCGCAAAACACCACCGGCTGCGCCGGCTTGAAGCCGGGCAGGGCCTTCTGCGTCGGGCGGCGGTCCTCGGTGATGGTGTCGCCGACGCGGGTGTCGGCCACTTCCTTGATCGAGCCGGTGAAGAAGCCGAACTCGCCGGGGCCGAGCTCGTCGACATTGACGCGGGCCGGCTTGAACACGCCGGTGCGCTCGACGAGATACTTTGCGCCCGTGCCCATCATGCGGATGGTCTGGCCCTTCTTCATCACGCCGTCGATGATGCGAACCAGCACGATGACGCCGAGATAGGCGTCGTACCAGCTGTCGACCAGCATGGCCTTCAAGGGTGCGTTGATGTCGCCCTCGCGCGGCGGCGGCAGCTGGTGGACGATCGCCTCCAGCACGTCCGGCACGCCCTGGCCGGTCTTGGCCGAGATCAGCACGGCGTTGGAGGCGTCGAGGCCGATCACCTCCTCCACCTGCTCGCGGATGCGCTCGGGCTCGGCCGCCGGCAGGTCGACCTTGTTCAGCACCACGACGATCTCGTGGTTGTTGTCGATGGCCTGGTAGACATTGGCGAGCGTCTGCGCCTCGACGCCCTGGCTGGCGTCGACCACCAAGAGCGAGCCCTCGCAGGCGGCCAGCGAACGCGACACCTCATAGGCGAAGTCGACATGGCCGGGCGTGTCGATGAGGTTCAGCACATAGTCCTCGCCGTTCCTGGCGCGGTAGTTGAGCCTCACCGTCTGGGCCTTGATGGTGATGCCGCGCTCGCGCTCGATATCCATCGAGTCCAGCACCTGCTCCTTCATGTCGCGCTCCTCCAGCGCGCCGGTGAGCTGGATCAGCCGGTCGGCAAGCGTGGATTTGCCATGGTCGATATGGGCGACGATGGAGAAATTGCGGATGTGGTCGAGGGGCGTCGTCATGCGGCGCGCTTTAGCAGGGGCCGGGTTGAGGGGCAAGCGGCGGGGCTTTTTCCTTCGCCCCGCTCACGGGGAGAAGGTGCCCGAAGGGCGGATGAGGGGTGAGTCCGTCGTGGACGGGTGAGCACATGGCGCGCCTCGGATGAGATCGTCGTCGAGGTGACTCACCCCTCATCCGTCTCGGCGCTGGCGCGCCGATCCACCTTCTCCCCGTAAACGGGGCGAAGGAGCGCTCCCAAAAAGCACTCAAACCCGCTTAAACATTCATGCACCGCTTTAAGGCATGCTTCGCGACCGGATGGTAAACCGGCTCGATGCCGCGATGATGAAGGCCTTAAGCATGCCCAGTTCAGTCCGAAAGTTCAGCCCGGCCGGGGTGGCCGGGGCGGCGAGACGCTTCCTCGCCAACCGCGACGGCTCGATCATGCCGATGATGGTGCTGCTGACGATCCCGCTGGTGACGGCAGTCGGCTTTTCGGTCGACTACACCTCGGCGGTGACGACCCGCAGCGACATGCAGAACGCGCTCGACGCCGCGATCATTTCGATCACCACGCTACCGACGACGACATCGAAGGGCGACCGGCAGACGGCGCTGCAGCAGGCTTATGTGGCCAATAGCGGCCAGGGCACGGCGACGCTCACCAACGTCAATGTCGCCGCCGACGGCTCGGCGACCTTCGCCGCCACGGCCAGCTATCCGATGCCGACCAATTTCATGCAGATCGCCCGCATCAACTCGGTGCAGGTCGGCGTCGCCGCCGCTGTGCGCAAGACGCCGGCGCTGGTGCAGTCCACCTTCAAGGTGACGAAAGTGTCGGGTTACTGGAACAAGACCATGACGCTCTACGGCACCAAGTTCGGCGATACGGTGGCCAAGCCGCTGATGACGATCAGCTACACTTATAATGGTTTCGGCGATCCGAAGGGCTACGGCACGACCACGGTGAGCACCATCAACGGCTCGACCAGCACGGTCGTCCAGCAACAGGACTGCGCGACCAAAACGGTGAAGAACTTCACCAGCCTGCCCACCGGAGCGATCACCCAGACCGACAGCAACGGCAAGAGATATGTGACGACCTGCACCGACACCTTCTACCCCGCCAATGGCACCGGCGCGGTGATCGACGTCAGCCAGATGGACAAGCTCTATCTGGAGATGAAGGTGCCTTCGGGCAATCCAACGACGCTGCGGTCGGACGATCCCGCCACCTCGAACCGGCTCTATATCGGCGCCAGCGCCACCAGCATGCCGGAGGTGGCGACCGGCCAGACCGTCAACATCTTCACCGCCGTGCCCTGCGGCCAGACCGGGTACCAGGCCTGGGAAGACGGCGGCAACGCGGTGCCCGCCGATGTCAGCAACGCCGACTTCTTCTACACCACAACCGGCAAGTGCGACTTCAACCAGCGCCCGTCGGAAACGGTGCTGACGCAGTAGGGCGCGGCGCAGCGCGTTTCACCGTTTCACGGAAACGGTGAAACGCTCCACCTCCTTGTTTTTACGCAATTCCGGACGGAAAACCGCTCACATTTTTCCTTGAATTGCTCTAAAGCGCGTCGCGATCTTTCAGATTCGCTCCATGCGCTTTAGGTTTTTGATTTAACGCATGTCGTTATCCCGAAACCGGTTCCACTTTCGGGAGACATGCTTTAGGCGTTCCCGATCAGCACGCCGGCCCCGAACACCAGCGCGCCGCCCAGCACCACCTGGAAGGCGGCGCGCCAGAACGGCGTCTGCATGTAGCGGTTCTGGATGAAGGCGATCGCCCACAGCTCGAAGAACACCACCACCGCCGCGACGATGGTTGCCGTCCAGAAATAGGGGATGAGGTAAGGCAGCGCGTGGCCGAGCCCGCCCAGCGTCGTCATGATGCCGACGGTCAAGCCTCGCTTGATCGGCGAACCGCGCCCCGAAAGCTTGCCGTCATCGGAGGCCACTTCGGTGAAGCCCATCGAGATGCCGGCGCCGATCGAGGCGGCGAGGCCGACGAGGAAAGTCTGGAATGTCGCATGCGTGGCGAAGGCGGCGGCGAAGATCGGCGCCAGCGTCGACACCGAGCCGTCCATCAATCCGGCCAGCCCCGGCTGCACATAGGTGAGGATGAACTGGCGCTGCTCGGCGCTCGCTTCCTCGGCCTTGACCTCGCCCGGAACGTGGGTTTGCTCCAGTTCATGCGCCGAGCTCTCATGGCCCTGCTCGGCCAAAGCGAGATCGTCGAGCAATTTGCGCGTCGAGGCGTCGGTGGTGCGCTTGGCGGCCTCGACATAGAAGCGGTAGGCCTGCCGCTCCATCTCCTCGGCCTGCCGGCGCACATGCTCGATGCCGAGCGGCCGCACCAGCCAGTCCGGCTTGCGCTCGTAATAGCCCCTCACATGCTCGCGCCGGATCAGCGGAATGCGGTCGCCGAAGCGCTTGCGGTGAAGCTCGATCAGCGCGTCGCGATGGCCGTCCTCCTCCTCGGCCATCGCCTCGAATACCTTGGCCGATTGCGGGAAATCCTGCGCCAGGCCATCGGCATAGGCGCGGTAGATGCGCCCGTCATCCTCCTCGGAGGAGATCGCCAGCGCCAGGATCTCCTGCTCCGACAGCGAATCGAAGGAACGGCGGCCGAAGCCGAAAACACGGGAAAGCATGATGGGATCACTCTAGTTTAGAATGATTCTAAACTATGGTTTCAAGCGCGTGACGTCAATTGCGAAGGCCACGGGCCGCGCGCGAAAATGGATGACCGAACGTGACCCGACCGGCTCTTCATTATTGCCGAATGTTAACCTATATAGAGGCAACAGCCGAAATCGAAGGAGACCAACGCAATGACGGAGAAGAAGCCGCCGCACGCATTCGACGCCAAACCGGTGCTCGATCTCATCGCCAGCATCGAGGCCGACCTGCAGCGCCTGAAGGGCCTGGTCGAAGAACAGCTCGAGAAATTCGATCCGGCCAACCCGCACAACAAGACGCCGGACGGCAAGCTGACCGAGGAGGGTGCTGAGTGCTGCTACCGCATGTTCGACGAAGGCAAGTCGCGCTACACGGTTTCCCAGCAGATGAAGATATCCTTCGCCGCCGCCACCCACCGCTTCAACACCTGGCGCAAGCTCGGCGGCAAGAAGCGGACGCCGACGCTGCTGGGGTGAGAATGCGGTGTGCGGCAAACGGAAAGCCGAAAGGCTCAATCCACGGTGGAGAGGCTGAGCAGTCGCCAATCGCCAAAGTCGGCGCCGCCCCTCGTTGCCCTGCCGGGCATTTCTCCCCGTGAACGGGGAGAAAGAAGCCGGCCGCGATGCTGGCTCCCTCCCCGCAGCGTCGGCGATTGGCGAAAGCAGCGGCGACAGCGCCCTTCTCCCCGTTCACGGGGAGAAGATGGCGGCAGCCAGATGAGGGGCGGCGCCGGCGGAGAAGATAATCCGCCAACCTTGTCTCCATCACATTTTTTCGTTGGCGCGCTGCCTCTATTTGCGTGCACCATGGATGCACTCAGATCACGAGGCCCGCACCATGCTCACACCACCCGGCATCTCCGATATCCGCGTCGCCGCCGAGCGGCTTTCCGGCCTGATCGTCAAGACGCCGCTGATCGAATCGCCCGATCTCAACAGGCGCTATGGCGGCCGCATCCTGTTCAAGCCGGAGACGCTGCAGCGCACCGGTTCCTTCAAGATCCGCGGCGCCTACAACAAATTGTCGACGCTGAGCGAGGAAGAGCGCAGCCGCGGCGTCGTCGCCTTCTCGTCCGGCAACCATGCGCAGGGGGTGGCGGCGTCGGCCGCGATGTTCGGCGTCAAGGCGGTGATCGCCATGCCGGCCGACGCGCCGGCAATGAAAATCGGCAATGTGCGCAAGATGGGCGCCGAGGTGGTGACGTTCGACCGTTTCAAGGAGGATCGCATGACGGTCGTGCGCCCCTATATCGAACAAGGCATGGCGCTGGTGCCGCCCTTCGACGATCCGGCCATCATCGCCGGCCAGGGCACGATCGGGCTGGAATTGATGCGGCAGGCCAAGGCGCTTGGCGTGGCGCTCGACGCCGTCGTCATCCCCTGCGGCGGCGGCGGCCTGTCGAGCGGCATTTCCGTCGCGGTCAAGGACGCCTCGCCGAACACCCAAGTCTGGGCGGTCGAGCCGGAGCATTTCGACGACACGCGCCGCTCGCTGGCCAAGGGCGAGCGCGTTTCGAACGAGCCCGGCCACAGCTCGATCTGCGACGCGCTGCTTACCGCCGAGCCCGGCGCCATCACCTTCGAGATCAACCGCAAAAATCTCGCCGGCGCCATCGCCGTCTCCGACAAGGCGGCGGCGCAGGCGATGCGCGACGCCATGGCTTATCTCAAGCTGGTGGTCGAGCCGGGCGGCTGCGTCGCCTTTGCCGCGCTCTCCTCCGGCGAGATCGACCTCGCCGGCAAAACTGTTGCCGTGGTGCTGTCCGGCGGCAATGTCGATTTCAGCACCTACGCGCAGATCATGGCCGCTTGATCGGCATCTCCCGAATGGGGATGCATCCGCTTCAGAACAGTTGTAAGCTGACCGCGGGCAACTTTGAACCTGGACGGGGACAGCATGAAGAAGACATACGAAAAGCCGCGCTTGTCGAAGCGCGAGAAACTTTCTTCCGTGGTCGCGGCGGCGTGCGCCATTTCGCATCCCTGCGCCTGATCTCTCCAGCGACCGGATCGGCATCCAGCGCCCGATGATTGCCTTCATCGGGCGAGAGGCGTTCAGTCGAGCGTCCGTCTGAACCGCACCAGGGCCACGCCGGCAAACAGCGCCACGAACACCGTCAGCCAGCCGATTTCCGTCGCCACCGCCGGCAGCTCGGCACCCTTCAGCATGACCGCGCGGGTGATGCGCAGGAAATGCGTCAGCGGAAAGATCTCGCCGAAGGTCTGCGCCCAGCCCGGCATGCCGCGATAGGGGAACATGAAGCCGGAGAGCAGCAGCGAGGGGAGGAAGAAGAAGAAGGTCAGCTGCATGGCCTGCATCTGCGAGCGGGCCATGGTCGAGATCGTATAGCCGAGCAGCACCAGCGAAAGCACGAAGACCAGCACCGAGGAGAGCAGCAGCGTCAGGCTGCCGACGAAGGGGATGCCGAACAGGAGCTTCGCCGCCACCAGCACCACCACCACCTGCACGGCGCCGACCACCAGGTAAGGCAGCACCTTGCCCAGCATGATCTCCAGCGGGCTCGAGGGCATGGCCAGAAGGTTTTCCATCGTGCCGCGCTCGGTTTCCCGGGTCAGCGCCATCGCCGTCATCATCACCATGGTCATCTGCAGGATGACGCCGAGCAGGCCGGGCACGATGTTGTATTGCGAGACGCCTTCCGGATTGTAGCGCCGGTGCACGACGACATCGAGCTGGCCGCGCGCCGCTTCCCTGGCCGCGTCCTGGGTGCCCTGGGCTCTGAGCAGCGCCTGGCCGGCAACGGTGCTGAGCGTGGAGATGGCGCCGCTGGCGACGGACGGGTCGGTGGCGTCGGCCTCGATCAGGATCTGCGGATTGTCGCCGCGCTCCACCCGCCGCGCGAAATCGGCGGGAATGGTGACGACGAAGGAGACGTCGCCGCGCGCCATCAGGAACTCGGCTTGCGCCGCACTTTGCGCCACATGGTCGAAGCGGTAGTAGCCGGTGGTCTGCAGCGCCGAGACCATCGCCCGCGTGTAGGGATCGCTGCTGGTCGCCACCAGCGCCGCCGGCAGGCTCTTCGGGTCGTTGTTGATCGCAAAGCCGAACAGCACGAGCTGCATCAGCGGCACGCCCAGCATCATGGCGAAGGTGATGCGGTCGCGCCGCATCTGGATGAACTCCTTGACGAGCAGCGCGCCGAGCCTCGCGAAGGAAAAGACCGCTCCCAGGCCATCTTTCATGTCATGTTGTCCTTCGAGCCGGACATGAACTGGATGAACACATCCTCCAGGCTCGTCTCGCCCGGCGTCACCGTCACGCCCTTGTGCTGCTTCTCGATGTCGGCAAGCGCCTTTTCCAGCGCCGCCTTGTCGGAGCCGACGACATGCAGCGTGGCGCCGAACGGCGCCACCTGGTCGACGCCGGGCCTGCCTTGCAGCGCTTCGGCCACCTGGTCGAGCCGCGGTCCCTGCAACACGAATGTGGTCAGGCCGGCGTTCCTCACCACCTCGTCCACCGTGCCGGTGGCCAGCAGCTTGCCGTAGGAGATGTAGCTGATGCGGTGGCAGCGCTCGGCCTCGTCCATGTAGTGGGTGGAGACCAGCACCGTCAGGCCGCCGCTGGCCAGCCTGTGGATCTCGTCCCAGAACTCGCGCCGCGCCTTCGGGTCGACGCCCGCCGTCGGCTCGTCGAGCAGAAGCAGCTTCGGCTTGTGCATGATGCAGGCAGCGAGTGCCAGCCGCTGCTTCCAGCCGCCGGAAAGCGTGCCGGCGAGCTGGTTGCGGCGGCTCGCCAGGCCGAGCTCTTCCAGCGTCCTCGCCACATATTGCTCGACCGGCTTCAGCCGGTAGAGCCGCGCCACGAATTCGAGGTTCTCGCCGATCGTCAGATCCTCGTAGAACGAGAATTTCTGCGTCATATAGCCGACCTCGCGCTTGATCTTGAGCGCGTCGGTGCGGATGTCGAAGCCCAGCACCGTGCCGTCGCCCTCGTCCGGCGTGAGCAGCCCGCACATGATGCGGATGGTCGTCGTCTTGCCCGAGCCGTTCGGCCCGAGGAAGCCGACGATCTCGCCTTCGGCGACCGTCATCGTCACATGGTCGACGACCGTCTTGTCACCGAAGCGCTTGACCAGCCCGCGGACGTCGATGGCGTTCATTGCCCGATATCCGCGAGATCGACATCGACGATCTGGCCGGGCTGCAACGGCCCGGAATCGCCCTCCGGGCGCGCCTCGACGAGATAGACCAGCTTCTGCCGGTTCTCGAGCGAGTAGATCACCGGCGGCGTGAATTCCGGATCGGGCGAGACATAGCTGACGCGCGCCTTCAGCCCCGCCCCGCAGCCGTCGCAGTGGACGTTGAGCCCGGTGCCGACCTTGACCGACGAGAACGCGCGCTCGGGCACATAGACGCTGAGCTTCACGGCGCCGTCCGGCAGCATCGAGATCACCGGCGCGGTCGGCCCGGCGGTGTCGCCGGGATTGCGGATCACGTCGTTGACGCGTCCGGGCGAGGGCGCCGTCAGCACCCGCTTCGACAGCCGCCACTCAGCCTGCCGCAGGGCCGACTGCGCCTGCTTGACCTGGTTGTCGGCGGCCTTGATGGTTTCCGGCCGCGCCGGCAGGTTGCCGACGGCGAGATTGGCTTCCGCCTGGCCGACCTGGGCATTGGCGGTCTCCAGCGAGGCCGAGGCGGTGTCGTAGTCGGCCTGCGTGCCGGTGCCGCGCTTGTAGAGGTCGCTGGCGCGGTCATATTTGCGCTTGGCGTCGGCGGCCTGGGCTTTCGCCATGTCGACCTGGGCCTTCAACACGGCGATTTCCTCGGGACGCTTGCCGACCTGCAGGTCGGCAAGCTGCGCCTGCGCCTGCGCGAGCGCGGCCTCGGCCTGCGCCACCTCGATCCTGGCGTCGGCATCCTCGAGCGTCGCCACCGCCGCGCCGGTCTCGACGCGGTCGCCGCGCCTCACCGTCACCGTCGCCACCTGGGCCACTTCGATCGGCGCCATCAGCACATATTCGCCCTCGACATAGCCGACGGCCAAAGGTGCCGCCGGCGCACAGGCGCCGAACAGCTGAGCCGCGAGCGGCAACGAACAGAGAAAGCTCATGATTTGCCCTTCTTGCCGGCGGCCGGCCTGCGTGCCGCCAGCATTGCCCGGAGGTTGTCGGTCGTGGCCGCCACCACCTTGGCGGCCTCTTTGTCGCCGATCTCGCGCCAACCCATCCGGCGCATCACCGCTTCGCGGCCGATGCGGAAATAGATGACCTGGCCGATCATGGTGAAAACGGTGAGCCGGGTTGCCTCGCTCTCGGCCGGCTCGCCGGTCGCCTGTTCCCAGATCTGGCACAGCCGCCGGTGTGTCGGCTCGAAAACGCCGGCATAGATGCGGTCGAGCGCGGCGGTCGGGTGCGAGAGCTCGCGAAGTACGAATTGTACGATCTCGCCCGCCTGCGGACTGACGACGACGAAGCCCACCATTCGCTCCAGCGCGGCGAAAAGCTGTGCCCTCGCGGCTTCCGGGCTTGCCGGGGCGGCCGGCTGGGCGCCGCCCAGCGCCTGGCCGGCGATGCCCTGGATGGTTTCGACGATGAAGTCGGCGGCGGCGGCGCGCAGGCCTTCCTTGCCGCCGAAATGATAGGCGATCGAGCCGATGTTGGCCTTGGCTTCCGCCGCGATCTGGCGCGTCGAGGTGCCGTCGAAACCCTGCCGCCCGAACAGCTTGAGCGCCGCGTGCACCAGCGCCGCGCGCGTCTGCTCGGCGGTGGTCGCTTCGCGCTGCTGCCTTTTTGCATTTGGGTGCTTGTCCATGTCCCGATATTTAATCAATCGATTGATTAAAGTCAAATTTGACCTCTGAACCGGCTTGCCTTCCCGGCCCCCACAGGCTTTAGTGCGCGGCCATGGGCAAGGAAGTCGAGCGTAAGTTCCTGGTCTCCAGTTCCGCCTGGCGCGACGAGGTCGAGGCGGAGATCCGCATTCGCCAGTTCTATGTCGCCGCCCAGCCCGGTCGCACAGTGCGCGTGCGCATTTCAGACGGGCGCTCCGCCAAGCTGACGCTGAAGTTCGGCGACAGGGCGCGTGAGCGCGACGAATTCGAATATTCGATCCCGCTTGCCGAGGCCGAGGAATTGATGGCCTTCGCCATCGGACGTGTCATCGAGAAGACACGCCACCATGTTAGACACCGCGGCTATCTCTATGAAGTCGATGTTTTCGGCGGCAAGCTCGCGGGGTTGGTGATCGCGGAGCTGGAGACGCCGGAGGACGTATCCGACGAAATGCTGCCCGACTGGCTCGGTCGCGAGGTCACCGGCGAGTCGAGGTTCTACAACGCGTCGCTGGCCCTCGGGGGGATTCCGGAGATCGCCGCATGAGCTTCCGCATCGATCCGCGCTTGCCGCTGACCGGCGAGGTCAGGCGCAT
Organism: Mesorhizobium atlanticum; assembly: GCF_003289965.1. Taxonomy (GTDB): domain Bacteria; phylum Pseudomonadota; class Alphaproteobacteria; order Rhizobiales; family Rhizobiaceae; genus Mesorhizobium; species Mesorhizobium atlanticum. The sequence continues at coordinate 416,752 of NZ_QMBQ01000005.1, read as the reverse complement.
ATTGGCCGACGAGATCGGCAAGGCCATCGGCCATCTCGAGACGGCGCGCGAGAAGCCGGAGCAGGGCCTGCACAAATGCCGCAAGCGGCTGAAGAGCGCGCGCGCCTTGCTGCGCCTGGTTCGTTCCGGAGACGAACCGTTCTGCCAGACCGAGAACGAATGCTACAAGCAGGTGTCGGCGCTGCTCGCCGGCCCGCGCGAGGCGACCGCTTTGATCGAAACCGTCGATCGTCTCGCCGATGCCTTTCCGGAACAATCGGCCGGCGGCGGCCTCGATCCCGTGCGCGAACGGCTGGTGCTGCGCCAGCATGAGCTTCACGCCGGCCCGGGCCTCGACGCCGCCATCAATGCGGCAGTAGCCGCCTGCCGGGAAGGCCTGGAGCGCATCGACCGGCTGGCTCTGCCCGACCAGCCGGAGCAGGCGGCCGATATCCTGGCCGACGGCGCCCGCGCCACCTTGCGGCGGGCGAAGAAGGCGCTGGACAAGGCGGAGTCGCGCGGCAAGGACGAGGACTTTCACGACCTGCGCAAGGCGGCCAAGACGCACTCCATGCATTTGTCGCTGCTCGGCCGCTTGTGGCCGACGCCGATCAAGGCGCGCCGCAAGGCGGTCGACAAGCTCGGCGAGCAGCTCGGCGAATTGCACGACGTCTTCGTCATGCGCGCGCTGCTCGACGCCGAGGGCGAGCCGCTCGGCCCAGCCGATGAGACGAAGCTTCTGCGCAAGCTCCTGAAGCGCTCTGAAAAGAGCTTGACCAAGGCCTGCCTCGCCGATGCCGCGGAGCTGTTCGGCGACAGCCCGAAACGCTCGGCCAAAAGGCTCGCCCGCAAGGCGCGCGACGATCTCGCCCCGCCGCAGGAAGAAGCGAAGGCGGCTTAGGCGGCACCTTTACCTTCTCCCCTTCTTGTGGGGTGAGAAGCGGTCCGCGTTAGCGGACGAAAAGCCAATTGCTTGGCTTTTCGAGCTTCGAACGCCCTGAGCCTGCGAAGGGCCGGGCGGTGGCCGAGCGAAGCTCGGACGGATGAAGGGTGCTCCAGCTTGGCCAACGCGCTTATCCAAGGTAGCAATCGCCAACGTCTCACTCCGTTGGAACACCCCTCATCCGTCTCGGCGCTACGCCGGCAACGCCCGTTTCTCCTTCGTCGCCTTTGCGCCCGCATCCCTCGGATGCGGACCGATCGGCATGATCGCCGGAAACGGCGTCGCGCCGAAAGCAAAAGTCCATTTGTAGCCGGTGAGCTGGTCCTCCGGCGTGGTGTGCTGGTCGTGATGGGCAAGCAGCTTGGCGCGTTCGGCGAGCTCGTCGGCCTCGCGGCGAAGCATCTCGGCCGTTTGCGGCCGCATGCGCCTGGAAAAGCTGATGAAGGTCGCGGCCTGCTCCATGTGGCCGATTGCCCAGCCGACGAAGTTCTTGTTGGTTATCTCGAAATGCGGCCTCAGCGGCCCCTCGAAATCCCACTGGATCGGCGTGTCGACCAATAGCCTTGCCGACAGGCCGCGCCCCAGCGCGACCAGCCCGAGCTCCTCGAGGTCGCGCAGATAGAGGAACATCGAAGCCTCGCTCAGGCCTTGCGAGCGCATGATGCCTTCGGGCGTGAATTTCTCCGACAGCATGATGAAGACGAAGAGCAGCGCCGGCCGCGCCGCCAGCCGGCGCTCGATCTCCGGCGCGACGCGGTTGGCCGGTCCCGGTCCGCGATTCATCGCGCCGAGCACGTTCTCCAGCTCGACATCGGCCGCGGCGCAAATCTCCATCAGCCGGTCGAGCTTGCAGTTCTTCTCATGGAAGATGCGCTTCACCGTCGGCTCGGAAACACCCATGCGCTCGGCCAGCGTGCGATAGGTCAGGCCCTTGGCCTTCAGCGTCCGTTTCAGCGCCTCGAAGATCGGACCGTTCATGGACTGCGCCTCATTCGTGCGGTTTGGTATCGGAACGCGATACTAGCTTCATTCCTGCTTTCCGAGAAGTATCGAATTTCCTAGCTCTCCTTCGTCATCACAGGAGAGCACTCATGAAACGTCTGATCGCCTCAACCATCTTCGCCGTTGCGGCCGTGTCGGTCGCGCAGGCCGGCGAGCTCTGGCGCGCCACCGGCTTCGAGCAGCCGGAATCGGCGCTTGTCGACACCGCCCATAACCGCATCGTCGTCTCCAACATCGTCGGCAATCCCGGCGCGGCGGACGGCAATGGTTATCTGTCGCTGCTGTCGATGGACGGCAAGGTCATCGCGCGCCACTGGGTGGACGGCATGGACGCGCCCAAGGGCATGGCGATTTCCGGCGGCAAGCTCTACGCCGCCGACATCACCAAGGTGCGCGTCGTCGATCTCGCCAGCGGCAAGCTGGTCGAGACCATCGACGTGCCGGGCTCTGTCTTTCTCAACGATATGACGCAGGACAAGGCGGGCAAAGTCTATGTCAGCGACATGCTGGCCGACACGATCTACCGCATCGACGGCGACAAGCCGGAGCCGTTCGTCAAGGACCCGTTGCTTGCCTCGCCCAATGGCGTGTTCGCTGATGGCGACAGGCTGATCGTGGCGTCCTGGGGCAAGGGCATCAACAAGGCCGATTTCAGCACCGCCGAGCCCGGCGGGTTGCTTTCGGTCGACCTCGCCACGAAGACGATCACGCCGCTGCCCGGCGCTCAAAACTTCGCCGATCTCGACGGCGTCATCGCCATGGGCGGCACCATCTACGCCACCGCCTACATGACCGGCACGCTCTACAGCTACAAACCAGGCGGCAAGCCGGAAGCGGTAATGCAGTTCAAACCGGGCAGCGCCGATATCGGCACGGACGGCAAGGCGACCATCTTCGTGCCGCTGATGGGCGAGGGCGAGGTCGCGGCGCTGTCTCTGGATTGAGCATGCCGAAGTGAATAGCGGCGCGTTCCTTCACACCCCCTCTGCCCGGGCGGACAGAGGGGGTGTCCCGCCGGCGTTTCGAATTTCGCCGATGGCGATTGGACCGCTATATCAGCGGCGCTGCCATCTGGTTGCGCCGTCCGCTCCGCGATATCCGGCTGCCATGAGCGATGCCGCGAAGACATCCAGCCTGACCGGCGCCGTTTCCCCGACCATCCCCGTGCTCACATGCGCGCTGGCGATTTTCCTGCTGTCCGGCATGGATGCGGCCATGAAGTCGCTAACAATCGCGGTCGGCGTCTACAACACGCTGTTGTGGCGCAGCGTGGTTGCCACGTTGGTCGCGGGGACAGCATGGTCGGCGGGCTCACGTTCGAAGCCGCGCCTTCCGGTGCTGGGCCTGCATGCGCTGCGCGCCGTGATTGTCGGCATCGTCCTGGTCTTGTTCTTCTGGGGTCTGGCCAGGCTGCCGCTCGCCGAGGCGATCGGGCTGAGCTTCGTGGCGCCGCTGTTTGCACTCTTCCTCGCGGCTTTGTTGCTGGGCGAACGCATAAGGCGGCAGGCGATCTGGGCATCGCTGGCCGGCATCGCCGGCGTCGCCATCATCCTGTCCGGGCAGTTCGGGCGGGAAAGCTACTCGCAAGATGCCCTGCTTGGCACGGCCGCGGTGCTCGCATCGACTGTGTTCTATGCCTACAATCTGATCCTCTCCCGGCAGCAGGCGCTGCTGGCCAAGCCGGTCGAGATCATGCTGTTCCAGAACCTTTTCGTTGGGATCATCCTCAGTCTTGCCGCACCCTGGCTCGCGGTTGCGCTGCCGAGCGATCTCTGGCTTCCCCTGGCCGGGGTGGCAATGCTGTCGCTCGCAGGGCAATTCCTGATGAGCTGGTCCTATGCCCGCGCCGAAGCGCAATATCTGATCCCGACCGAATACTCGGCCTTCATCTGGGCGATCGCGCTCGGCTGGTTCTTCTTCGGCGAGAAGCTGGCCTGGACCACGCTGGCCGGCGCATGCCTCATCGTCGCCGGCTGCCTGATCGCCGCGCGCGCCAATCCGAACCTTGCCGAGCCGATCGAAGCGGCGATGTGAAGCAGCATTCCGTTGGGCGGCAAGTTCGGCCGTGATGCCGCTACATCCAAGCCGACCTGGCTCAGCCTTGCGGATTCTGCGCCGCGGCGGCCTTGAGGCGCACGCCCCTGCCGCCGCGCTCGCTGGCCCGGTTCTCGCCGATCAGCTCCACGCCGACATCATCGAGAGCCTGGATGACCTTCATCAGCGTGTCGACCACGCCCCTGACGACACCGTCGCTCGCTTCCATGCGCTGGATCGTCGGAAGCGAGACGCCGGCACGCTCGGCGAGCGTCTTCTGGTCGATGCCGGTCAGTGCCCGCGCGGCGCGCATCTGTGCGGCAGTGATCATCGGCCTGAACCTGTTTCTGAAGATATGAAAGATATATATTTTAAATATTACAATGTCTCAAGCATCATTTTAAATGCTTCAGCCATCGATCAGTCGCTGTCGGCCACCACTTTGCGACGCTGCAGCAGGCGTGCCGCGAGCCAGCACAGCATGGCCCAGGCGAAGCCCGCGCACCAGCCGGCAAGCACATCCGACGGCCAATGCACGCCGAGATAGACGCGGCTGGTGCCGACCAGCACGGTGGTGAGCACGGCAAGGCAAAGCACGAAGATCTTCGTCCGGCGATCCGGAAGGAAGCGCGCGGCCAACGAGCCGAGCGTCAGATAGGTCACCGCCGACAACATGGCGTGGCCGCTTGGAAAGGACAGCGATGTCTCGGTGACCAGATGCGAGACGAGGTCGGGCCGCGGCCGGTCCACCTCGAGCTTGAGCAGGCTGGAAAGCACCTGCCCGCCGGCTATGGCGACGAAGACGAACAGTGCCGTGGCCGGCCTGCGGATCAACAGCAGGTACAGGATGGCCGCGGTCGTGATCAATACCAGCACAGTTGTGCTGCCGAGCGCGGTGATGTCGCGCACCGCGCCTTGCAGCCAAAGCGGGCCGATCGGGCTGTCCGGCTGCCCGGCATGGCGGAAGGCAAGCAGGATCTCGGTGTCGAAGGCGTGCGGCGTCGTGGCGCGCGCCACCTCCATCAATTCTTCAAAACCCCACAGCCCGCCGGCGATCACCAGCCCGGCCAGAAGCAGGGGGAATTCGATCTTGGCAAGCAGCGCGCCGACGGATGGTTTCATGAGAGGCTCGAGGGTTAGAGCTTCTGCATATAGGGCCCGAGCGTGATGAGGGCGACGGCGGCGATCGCCAGCACCATGCCAGTCGCCTGGAAAGCATTGAGCCGTTCACCGAAAAAGGCGATGGCCACGACGTTGACGGCGACAAGCTGGATCACCGCCGACAGGCTGAACGACACCGACATGCCGAACTCGCGCACCAGCCTCAGCATGATCAGGTTGCCGGCGGTATAGAGCGCCAGCGTCACAAGGAGCTTGGCCAGGCTCGGCGCCAGCCCCCATTGCTTGGCCGCCATCGCCGCCAACAGGAACATCACGGTCGAAATACCGAGCTGCGCCAGTCCCCAGAAACTCACCTGCCATCCCCTTTTGAAGCGCCGTCGCCACGGCCGGCCGCAGCCCTTGTTTCCGAAGCGGGCGAAGCCGTCAAGCCGATCGCGACGGACGTTGCGTGCTCACAGGGGGACCGAAGGCGGCTGGCCAGGGCGAAGCAGGAGCGAAGCTCCGTCGCGTAGACCCTGGAATCCACGCCGTTACCTTGGCCGCAAGTGCAGCGGAGCAGAATTCTGCACCGCTGGCGGGGCTTCGATGTCACGGCATGAATCCTCGGGTCTACGCGTTCACTTCGCTCCCGCTCCGCCCGTGGATGACGAAAGTGCCGAGCACTCACCCAGCCCGCTGAACCATGGCGATGTTCATCGCGCTGCGCAGCCGGAAGCCGATGGACTCGTAGAGCCTGATCGCCGCGGCATTGCTGGCAAAGGCGTGCAGATATGGCACCTCGCCGCGGGCCATGATGCGGTTGGCAACGAACAGCGACAACAGCCTGGCGAGGCCGCCGCCGCGGAAATCCGGATGCGAGCACACGCCGCTGAGCTCTGAATAGCCGGGCTGCTTCATGCGCTCGCCGGCCATGGCGGCCAGCCTGCCGTCGATCTTCACGCCCCAGAATTCGCCGAGGCTCAAGGCTTCCAGCGTGAACGGGCCAGGCCTCGTCAGCGAGGCGAGCGCGAGCATCTCGGCCGCGTCCTGCCGCGTCAATTGCTCGATCCGGGGGTCGGCGACCGGCTGCAAGGCTTGCCCGGCAATCATCTGCACGGCATCGGCGGTCATCGTCGCGACAAGCGCCGGCGGCAGGACAATGTTGTCGGCCTGAGCCAGGATAACGGTCTCACCAGCGGGAACGAGCCTTCCGAGCGCGTGGAGGTTTTCCGGATCGTCCGTTGCCGTGGCAGCGAACGGGATGATCGATGGCCGGTACCGGCGCGCGAGATCGTCACCCTCGGCGAAAATCCTCTGCCGTGTTGCAAGCGCGCTCCAGACGGGGCGGTCGAGGATATGCTTCATGGCGTGGCGATCCTTTCGGCGCGACGGTGGAGCGGCGTCTCGGCCAGCCGATCCTCGATGGCGGAAAGCTGGCCGAGCAGCGGCCCGGAAAGATCGGCGCACAGATCCGCGACAGCATTTTCGATGCTCGGCCAGATGTCCCGTTTCGCCCGGTCGACCAGCCGCCTGCCGTTGCCGGTCAGCGAAACGATCCTGCGCCGCTGGTCGTCATCCGCGGGATTGACTTCCACCAGCCCCAGTTCGGCAAGCAGCGCGACGCTGCGCGTCACGCCCGGCTGCGCGACACCCAGCGATTGCGCCAGCTCACCGACCGGCAACGGCCCCAGCCTGTCGAGCGCGGCGAGCAGCGGGTACTGGCTCGACTGGATGCGCATGTCGAGGCGGTCGAGCACGCGCTGCGTGTCGGCCTGCAACTGCTCGCCCATGCGTTTCATCCGGCTGCCGAGGCAGAGAAAACCAAGAGATCGCAGAATGTCTTCCATAGCGCGCCCGCCACATATCGATAACTTGATATATAACATTGCATGGAAAAATCAAGCTAATGCACACAGGGGCGTTCCCGCGGCTGATGGCCGATACAGGAGGCTTTCGGACGTTTGCCCTTCATTCGCCGTCAATTGCATCATATATCGCTGACGCTACGTGGCCGGCAGCGGTCGCCAGCGATTCGCGACCTGAGGGCGGCAGGTCATCACTTCTTGGCACGCGGAGCTCATGGCGCCCCTGCGCATCTATTTCGACAGGCTTCTCGATGCCGTGGCGCCCAAGGTTCCGCGGCGCGAATTGAGCGATGGGGAGCGCCTGGCGCTGGTGCGCCGCCATGGCGATTTCTCGCTCGCCTATTCCACAGCCGTGCAGAAGAAGCTGTCCTATTTCAGCGACGGCGACGGCTACATCGCCTTCGGCACCAAGATGAGCCGCCATTTCGCGCTGGGCGATCCGGTGGCCGACCCGGCCGACCGCCCGGCCTATATCAAGCGCTTTGTCGAGGCGGCCGGCGGCCCCTGGTTCGTGCAGATCGGCGCCGACACGGCCAAGGTGCTCGCCGGTCTCGGCTACCAGGTCAACCGGCTCGGCATCGACACCAGGTTGCTTTTGCCGGAGCATGATTTTTCGGGCAGACGCAACGAGACCGTGCGCTATTCCGAGCGCTGGCTGGCGAAGAAGGGGTTTGTCCTTACAGAGGACACGGGCGACATGCTGCTCGAGGAGATCAAGCAGCTTTCCGTCGACTGGCGCAAGAAGCGCATCATCAAGCGCTGGGAGATGGGCTTCCTGAACCGTCGCTTTTCCAGCGAGCTGGGCGCCGATATGCGCCGCTTCCTTCTGCACAGTCCCGAAGGCCGGCTTCTCGCCATCCTGGATTTCGACCCGCTGTTTCGCGACGGCAAGGTCTTCGGCTACACCACCGCCTTCAAACGCAAGCAGATCGACGCCACGCCACATGCCGAAGTCGGACTGACAAAGTTCGCCGTCGACCGCTTTCGCGAGGAAGGCATCTCGCTGGTGACCCTCGGTCTCTCGCCGCTGCTCGACATCGAGCCCAGCGGCTTCGCCGAATCGGATTTCTGGCGCAACACCTTCCAGCGCGCCTACAACTCGCCCTGGGTCAACCGCTCGCGCTTCAACCTGCAGGGCCAGGCGGCCTTCAAGCGCCGCTTCCACGGTGTCGAGGAGCCGACCTATATCGCCTTCCGCAAAGGGACCTTCGTGGAGATGCTGGGGCTGCTGCGCCTGACCAAGGCGATCTGAGGCAGGCCTTTTCCTCGCCCACTTCGTCCACGCTATGCGCACATCTTCCGTGACGGGCGTGACTGATCGGGCCGGGGCTTGATTGCCACGTGGTTCCCCCAATCCGTCGCTGCTTCGCAGCGCCACCTTTCCCCCTCCAGAGGGAAAGGAAGGGCGCCTTCCTCTGCCCCGTCGATCGGGGGAGAGGTGGCTCGGCGAAGCCGAGACGGAGTGGGGTCGAACCAGCGCTACATTGGAAAATGCATGCGCCAAGCTGCCGTGCACTTCGTGGGGCGAGGAACTCGAGTTCTTTCAGTTCCTCAACCTGTATCCCGTCTTGAAGATCCAGGCGACGATGGCGACGCAGATGGCCAGGAACACCAGCGTCATGCCGAGGCTGACGCCGACCGAGACGTCGGCCTTGCCGTAAAAACTCCAGCGGAACCCGCTGATTAGATAGACGACCGGGTTGAACAGCGTGATCGTCTTCCAGATGCCCGGAAGCATGTGGATCGAATAGAAGCTGCCGCCGAGGAAGGTGAGCGGCGTGACGATCAACAGCGGCACCAGCTGCAGCTGCTCGAAGGTCTTCGCCCAGATGCCGATGATGAAGCCGAACAGGCTGAAGGTCACCGCCGTCAGCACCAGGAAGGCGATCATCCAGAACGGATGCTCGATCCTGAGCGGCACGAACAGCGAGGCGGTGGCGAGGATGATCAGGCCGAGCATGATCGACTTGGTCGCCGCGCCCCCGACATAGGCGATGATGATCTCCAGATAGGACACCGGCGCAGACAGGAGCTCATAGATCGAGCCGACGAATTTCGGGAAATAGATGGCGAAGGACGCATTCGAGATCGACTGCGTCAAGAGCGACAGCATCATCAGGCCCGGCACGATGAAGGCGCCGTAGGCGATGCCGTCGATCTCGTTGATCCGCGAGCCGATGGCCGAGCCGAAGACGACGAAATAGAGCGATGTCGAGATGACCGGCGAGATGATGCTCTGCAGCACCGTGCGGAAGGCACGCGCCATCTCCACCCGGTAGATCGCCCATACTGCGCGAAGATTGGGGGCCGCACGCAGGTTCATGGCTCTTGCCTCAGGAGACTGACGAAGATCTCTTCGAGCGAGCTGTTCTTGGTGTCGAGATCGCGGAACTGGACGCCGGCCGCCTCGAGGTCGCGGATCAGCGAGGCGACGCCCGGACGGTCGCTCTGGTTGTCATAGGTGTAGGTGAGCTGGTTGCCGTCGCCCGACAGCTCCAGCGCATAGCGCGACAGGCTCTCGGGCAGGGCGGCCAGCGGCGCGCGCAGCTCCAGCCGCATCTGCTTGCGGCCAAGCTTGCGCATCAGCTCGGCCTTGCCCTCGACCAGGATGATCTCGCCCTTGTTGATGACGCCGACGCGGTCGGCCATCGCCTCGGCTTCCTCGATGTAGTGCGTGGTGAGGATGATGGTGACGCCGTCCTCGCGCAGGCGCCTGACCATGGCCCACATGTCCTGGCGCAGCTCGACGTCGACGCCGGCCGTCGGCTCGTCGAGGAACAGCACGCGCGGCTCGTGCGACAGCGCCTTGGCGATCATCAGCCGCCGCTTCATGCCGCCGGACAGCGTGATCGCTTTCGAATCCTTCTTCTCCCAGAGCGACAGGTCGCGCAGCACCTTCTCGACGAAGTCCTTGTTGGGCGGCTTGCCGAACAGGCCACGGCTATAGTTCACTGTCGCCCAGACCGTCTCGAAAGCGTCGATGGTGAGTTCCTGCGGCACCAGCCCGATCAGGCTGCGCGCCGCGCGATAGTCCCGGCTGATGTCGTGGCCGTCGACCGTGACGCTGCCCGACGAGCGGTTGACGATGCCGCAGACGATCGAGATCAGCGTCGTCTTGCCGGCGCCGTTCGGCCCGAGCAGCGCGAAGATCTCGCCGCGCTCGATGTCGAGATTGATCTCCTTCAACGCCTTGAAGCCGGTGGCATAGGTTTTCGTGACACCGGAGATCGAGATGATGGATGACATGCTGAAATACGGCCGGCTGGAAAATGTGACCTGATATAGGTCGGATGCCGCTGCGTGCAACGGCAAATCGACGCCGCTCCTGACAGTTCTGGACAGTGGGCTGGCAGGCGACAGCATCGACAATTGGCGAAGCGGCCGATGACGGCGTCTTTCTCCCCGTCACTATACGGGGAGAAATACCCGGTAGGGCAATGAGGGGCAGCGCAACCTGTCAGGCAAAGCCTATCGCATTCCTTCGACCAATGACGGCTCGCAGTTGCCAACCGCAAACACCGGCGCCGTCCCTCATCCGTCACTTCGTGACACCTTCTCCTCGCAAGCGGGGAGAAGGACTACCCCTGCTCCGTCCAGAACGCGATCTCCTGCGCCTTGGTCCTGAGCTCGGTCTTCAGCCACTGGTCGTCGTCGTCGAGGTAGCTCCACGGCGTCTTGCCCTGCGCCCGCATCTCGCGGATGTAGGAGCGGTAGCGATAGTGGCTGTAGACCGACATCGCGTAGGTGGCATAGGCGGCTGCAAGCTTCCTGTGGCCGCGCACGATCACCAGGTTCTCGTCATTCTGCTTGCTCGCCGGGGCCGAGAAATTGTGGCTGCCGGTCACCACCACGCAATCCTTCGAATGCGGATCGGTGACCAGAATCTTCGAGTGCACAATGGCGTGGCCGATCTGCGACAGGAACTCCCGCCGGTTGACCTCGGCGATCCATGGCCCGAGCGGCGCATCCAGGCCTTGCGGCTGCGCCACCGCGTAGCGGTCGGGCGTGAACGTCCGGTCGCTGCTCACCAGGTCGATGTCGAGGAAGTTCTGCTCGGTGCCGCCCTCGTCCCCGCTGAGGGTGGAGACCACGCCGCGCACATACATGCCCTTTTCCCCGGCGCGCTGGCCGGCAAGCGTATGCAGCCCCTGCTTGCCCGGGGTGAACATCAGGAACAACACCGCCTGCCTGGCCGAGGTGATGACCTCGCGCAGCGCATCCATGTCGGCCCCGTTCGAGGTGCGGGTGAACCACACAGTCGCCTTGGCGCTCCCAATCGTGAAGGTTTTCGGCGCGTCGTTGTCGGCCATCAGCGCCGGCGTAAAGTTCGCCGGGTCGGTCTTCGGCGGCGAGGCATCCTTGAGCAGGTCCCAATGCCGGCGGAAATGCGCCGCGACATCCCTGTCCTCGATCAGCAGCCCGTTGTTGACCTGCGTGCACAGGCCGGTGGTGCTCCAGTTGGTGCTGCCCGTCCATACCATCTCGGGAACGTCATCCCTGGACACCACGACGAACTTGTTGTGGCCGAGCCCTTTCGATTTCAGCATCCGGTCGATGGTCGCGACGCCGTGGTCGTTGAGGTTCTTGCGCGCCGCCTTGTTGCCGTCGCCGCTCTTATCGGAGCCGTTGGCGAGGATGAGATGGAGCCGCGGCCCGAGCCCGATCAGCGCCGTCTCCAGCGTCGCATCGCCAAGCTCGTAGAGCGCGGCATGCAGTTCGTCGCCGACGCCTTGCGTCAACCCGACCATGCGCAGGCCGAGATCGCCTTCCAGGAAGGCGCGGAATTTTGCGTCGCCGTTGGTCTGCAGGCTCTTCTTGAAGGCCGCGGGCGTAAGCCTGTTCTTGGCCATGTAGCGGGCGACGAACTGCGACAGCACCAGCCCCCGGTTGAAGTAACAGGAAAAGCCGCCCCCCGCGTCGGTCGCAAGCGTCTTCCAGTCCGTCCAGTCGCTGGAAACGCCCTTGGCCAGCGGCTTGCCGGGGCCCGTGCTCGTCATCGCGGTGACCCGGTAACGCACGACATTGCCGACATCGGCCGCATGGTCGGTCCAGTTGAAGCGCTGGAACGGCCAGACGTCGGACGGCCTGTGATCCGCCGATTTCGGCTTGTCCTTGGTGAAGCCGACGCGGTTCTCCACCGGCTCGATCTTCTCGGTCGCGCCGACCTTGCGGCCGCGCTCCAGCAGGAAACCCCGGCATCCCGCGATGAAGTCGCTCGGCGCCCAGGCAACGAAGGCGTCGTCGCCATTGGTGTAGACGGAAACCTTTATGCTGACGGTCACCTGTTCGTTCCTCCCCGATGCAGCGCCGGCTTGTCCGGCCCATCAATGCAACCAACAAACCCCGCGCCGGAAGCAGGGCCCAGGATCAGTTGAAACAGAACATTCGAAAAGGTTACGGCGATGATTATGTGGCAGCAGAAGATCGAACGTCAATGTTTTGCAGCGTCAAGTATAACTCTATGAACTGCTTCACACTGCGTTCCGTCTGCCAGCAGACGCAAACGTTGGGGCTTGGCTAAAGCCGCTCGAACCTCGTCATTCCTGGGCGGAGCAGCCGCGAAGCGACGTCGCGGAGACCCTGGAATCCATTCCGTGATGCTGATTAGAGCGCGCAGCGGTGCAGAATTCTGCACCGCTGCAGCGCTCGAAAGTCACGGAATGGATCCTCGGGTCTACGCGCGTCGCTGCGCTCCTTGCTCCGCCCGTGGATGACGACGAGTAGGCCTCTCTCAGCTCTTGCTGGAGGCGAGCACCAGCACCGGCTTCTCGCTGTAGAGCTGTGGGAACAGCGCCTTCAGATTCTCGATCTTGGGCAGGTCGTTGTAGACGATATAGGGATAGGTCGGGTTCAGCGTCAGGAAGTCCTGATGATAATCCTCGGCCGGGTAGAAGGTCTTGCCGGTCTCCAGCGTGGTGACGATCGGCTTCGGGAACACCTTGGCCTTGTCGAGCTGGGCGATGTAGCTCTCGGCGACCTTCTTCTGCTCGGCATTCTCGGCGAAGATCGTCGAGCGGTACTGCGTGCCTGAATCCGGCCCCTGGTAGTTGAGCTGCGTCGGGTTGTGCGCGACCGAGAAATAGACCTGTAAGAGCTGGCCGTAGGTGACCTTCGACGGATCGTAGGTGATCTCGACGGATTCGGCATGGCCGGTGCGGCCGGTGCCGACGACTTCATAAACGGCGTTCTCGGCGCTGCCGCCGGTATAGCCGGATACGGCCTTGCTGACGCCCTTGACGTGCTGGAACACGCCCTGCATGCCCCAGAAACAGCCGCCGGCGAAGATCGCCTTCTCGGTCCCGCTCGCCGCCTTCTCGTCCATTGCCGGCGGCGGGATCACCACCGCGTCCTCGGCCGAACGCGCCGGGCTCTGCCACAGGGCGGTAGCCGCAACGACCGCAAGGCCGAGCGCTGCAAGCGTGCCGCGGATGAAGAATGGCCGCGCGGCTTTTGTCTTTATGCCGTTCATGTCCTGATCTCCTGTCGTTGTCTCAGTATATAGGAAGGAAGCCGTCGGGAGGTTCTCACTTTGCCGTGCGGCCGTGTGTAACCGCCAACGGCGCTCCCCCTCTCCGTCTCGGCTTCGCCGAGCCACCTCTCCCCCGCCTTTGGCGGGGGCGAGGAACCAAGGCTTGCGAAGGCCGCGCCCCCGAGCGATTTGCGTTTCCTCGCCCCCGCAAGGCGGGGGAGAGGTGGATCGGCGCGCAGCGCCGAGACGGAGCGGGGGCCAGCGCTGACATTCGCAATTGGCTCCGGCTGCGCCGCAAGCTCACCTTACTGCGCGGTGCTATCCGCCGGCTTCATGGCGTCGGTTGCGGGCTTCATCGCGTCCGCCGGCTTCATGGCATCTGTCGCCGGCTTCATCGCGTCCGTCGCCGGCTTCATCGCCTGCGTGCTCATCGCATCGGGCTTCATGGCGTCGGCCGGCTTCATGGCATCGGTCGCCGGCTTCATGGCATCGGTTGCCATTGCATTGGCGGGCTTCATGGCGTTGGTCGTGTCGTCGGCGCGGGCGCCGGCTACGAAGACCGCGGCGGAAAGCGCGAAGGCCAGGGCCGGCAGCGTGAGGAACTTGGTCATGACATAGTCTCCTTGGGTTTTGGCACGCGCATGCGGCCTTGGTGAAGCGTTGCCGCCCATGCGGCCCCGCGCGAAGGGAAAGAAAGATCAGTTGGCGGCGGCGGCCAGGATCGGTCCGCCGCGCGGCGCCTGCACCAGCACGGCGGTGCTCAAGCCGCCGCCGGCCGCCGGCAGCGGCAGCGTCGTCGCTTCGCCGTTCCAGCTGCCGAGCTTTGTCAGCGCATGCACGACATTGGCATGCGGCAGCGTGCGGCCGGTGTTCTCGCCGCGCGCCACCGGCACCTCGACGACGCCTCTGTTGTAACGCACCAGCCAGATGTCGGCGCCGCCGCCCGGGGCCTTGCCGGCGCCGATGCTGACCTTGCCCTTGCCGAGCGAAAGCTCCGGACCTTGCGGGTGGCCGCTGTTGGCGATGAGACCCTGGATCTCGCCCGGCGCCGCGCCCACGGCATCATGGCTGCCATTCACCACCACCTGCGGCGTGAACGGCCCGTCATGGCCGAGCGGCGGCTCGTAAGTAACCTGGCGATCGGTGAATTCCTTGCGGCCAAAAGTGTCCTTCCAGCCGAGATAGTCCCAATAGGTGACGTTGAACGACAGCGCCAGCACACCCGGCTGGTCCTTGACCTTGATCAGGTTGGCATTGGCCGGCGGGCAGGACGAGCAGCCCTGGCTGGTGAACAGCTCGACCACGGTGAGTGGCTGGGCGGCCGCGGCGCCGATCGTGGCGGCAAGCATCGCGCCGGCAAGCAGGCCTGTCTTCAATCCGGTCATGGGAAGCAATCTCCGTAGCGGGGTCATGCTCCCATTTCGCCGGGGCGGATCGCTTCGTTACAGGCTTCACCGGTTTGTGATTGCAGGCCCTCTCCGCTTCTCCCCTGTCGTGGAAGAAGGCTTCATCCGTTCACCGCGCGGCTATCTTCGGGTGCTTCGGCCCTTTCCGTCAGCCCGTAATCGCGCACGACCTGGGCGATGCGCAGACGGTAGCCGGCAAAGATGCCGCCGCGCCCCGCCTTTTGCGCCTGGCGGTGCTCCTCGGTGTTGCGCCAGGCTTTCACCGCTTCCTCGTCGCGCCAGAAGGACAGCGACAGCACGCGCTTCGGATCAGTCAGGCTCTGGAAGCGCTCGACCGAGATGAAGCCGTCGATGGTCTCGAGCAGCGGCCTGAGCTCGGCCGCGATGCCTAGATAGGCATCGCGCTTTCCCTCCGCGGGCTCGACCTCGAAGATGACTGCGATCATGCCTCTATCCCTTCCCTGACCGTTACGTCGGTCTTGAAGACCTGCCGCGGACCGTGCGGCCCCGACACCAGCTTCAGGAAGACGCGATCCTCCTTCAAGATGAACTTCTCGCGCCTGGCGAATTCGTAATTTGCCTTGCCGGCCGGGTCTGCGGCAAGCCGGGCGCGATAGGCCTCGTAAGCGGCGAGGCTCTCGATGTTGTAGGCGGCATAGGCCGTGGTGGCCGAGCCTTCATGCGGCGCGTAGTAGCCGATCAGCTCGGCGCCGCAGCGCGGAATTGCCTGGCCCCAGGCGCGCGCATATTGCTCGAAGGCTTCCTTGCCGAACGGGTCGAGCTCGTAGCGGATGAAGCAGGTGATGGTCATATCGGTCTCCTCGGTTGGCTTCCGCACGTCGATGCTTCGACCGTGATCGAAACATTGCTGGCGCCTCTGTGCTAGGCATCCTCCTGTCAGGAGTGTTTGCCCGGGCTGCTTGAGATGGTCCCAGAATAGTGCTTCCCTGACGGGAATGCTTCGATGAGGATCGAACCATGCGTGAAGGACCCGACATCGCCCGCATCGCCAGCCTGGTCGGCGACCCGGCCCGCGCCAACATGCTGAATGCCCTTATGGGCGGCACGGCGCTGACGGCGTCGGAACTGGCGCTGGAAGCCGGCGTGTCGCTGCCCACGGCTTCCTCGCATCTGTCGAAGCTGATGGAAGGCGGCTTGCTGACCTTGGCCAGCCAGGGCCGGCACCGCTATTATGGGCTCGCCAGCGCGCAGGTGGCCGGCATGATCGAGGCGATCATCGGCGTCGCCGAGGCGGTCGGCCCGAAGCGGGTGCGGCCCGGCCCGCGCGATGCGGCCATGCGCGTGGCGCGGGTCTGCTACGACCACCTCGCCGGCGAACAAGCCGTGGCGATGCTCGACCGGCTCTTCGACAGGAAGCTTTTGCTGCGCGAGGACAATGAGATCAGGCTCTCGTCATCCGGCGCCGCGCATTTTTCCGCGCTCGGCATCGGTATCCAGGCCAAGGCGCGGCGGCCAGTGTGCCGCGCCTGCCTCGACTGGAGCGTGCGGCGCTCGCATCTCGCCGGCACTCTGGGCGCCGCCATCCTCGACAAGATCATCGCCGAGAAATGGGCGCGGCGCGAGAAGGACAGCCGCGCCGTGGTGTTTTCGCCCGGAGGAAAGCGGGAGTTCGAGAAGGTGTTTCTGTCTTGAAGCCCCGGTGCCGATAACTGAAAAGCCCGGTGCCGATAACGTGCAATGTCGGCGCGAGGCCCCCCTCTCTGCCCTACCGGGCATCTCCCCCTCAAGGGGGGGAGATCGGATGTCACGCTCTCTTTCGCAAATCGTCAACGTTGCAGAAGAGGAGCCGCGCCAAAGCTGCCAATCTCCCCCTTGAGGGGCAGATGTCCAGCAGCTAACTCCGCTTCAGCACCTTCCCCAGCTTGAAGAACTCCTTCCACGGATCGGCCTTCTTCAGCTGCGCCAGCGTCGTCTCGTCGCCGAGCGGGAAGGCGTTCGGCGGAAGGCCCTTCTCGATCTCCGGCCAGGTCACCGGCATCGATATTGTCGCGCTCTTCTTGGCGCGCGAGGAATAGGGCGCGACCGTGGTCGAGCCGCGGCCGTTGCGCAGATAGTCGACGAAGATTCTTCCGGTGCGCGCCTTCTTCGACAGCGTCGCCGTGTAGCGGTCGGGCGCCGCCTGCTCCAGCGCGCGGGCAAAGTCGTGGGCGAAGTCCTTGACCTGATCCCAATCGGCCGAGGGCTTCAGCGGCACCAGCACATGATAGCCCTTGCCGCCGGAGGTCTTGACCAGGTTGGGCAGCGACAGCTCGTCGAGCTGCTTATGAATGTCGAGCGCCGCCTCGCGCACCCGGCCGACGTCGACGCCTTCGTCCGGATCGAGGTCGAAGATGATCTGGTCCGGCTTTTCCAGCTCATCGATCGTCGAGCCCCAGATATGGACCTCGACCACGCCGTACTGAACCAGCGCCGCCAGCCCGTCGAAATCCTTGATGTAGAGGATCTCCTCGCCATCCGTCGGATCCTTCATCCTGGCGATCCTGTCGCTCATGCCGGGCGAGGCGTGTTTCTGGAAGAAGCGCTGGCCGTGGATGCCGTCCGGCGCGCGCACGAGGCTCAGCGGCCGGTTGACGACGAATTGCTCCATGCGCGGCCAGACCAGGGCGTAGTGATCGAGCAGGTCCTGCTTCGAAACCTTCTCGTCGGGCCACAGCAGCTTGTCGGGATGCGAGAGTTTTATCGCGGTTTTCGCCGCTCCGGCTGGCGCCGTGGCGGGTTTCGCGCCCGTCTTTGCTTCGCTCTCGGCCTTCTTCGGCTTTTCCTGCACAACTTCCTCCGCCGGCTTGTCCTCGCGAAGCCCCTGGAACGAGGCGTGGCGGATTATACGGTCGGATGTCCAGCTGCGGAACTCCACCTCTGCGACAAGCTCGGGCTTGACGAAGGTGAGCCCCTTGCCCTTCGGCACCGCCGCGGAGAAGGGCGATGTCTTCGCCTCGAGGCGATCGAGCTTCTTCTTCAGATCCGCCATCACCTTGCCGGAGAAGCCGGTGCCGACACGGCCGGCGTAATTGAGCTTGCCACCCTCGTAGTAGCCGACGAGAAGCGAGCGCACGCCCCGCCCGGTCTTGTCCGAAGGCAGATAGCCGCCGATGACGAATTCCTGCCTCAGCGTGCATTTCGACTTGATCCAGGTGAGCCCACGCCCGCTACGATAAGGCGCATCGGCGCGCTTCGACACCACGCCTTCCAGGCCCATGCGGCAGACATGCTGCAGCATGACCTTGCCCGGCTCGTGGAAATGATCGCTGAAGCGCAGCGCCGAATCCTCGGGCTGCCGGCCCAGCAGCTCGGCCAGCGCCTGCTTACGCTCGACCAGCGGCTCGCGGCGCAAATCCTCGCCGTCGAGCCGCATCAGGTCGAACGCATAATAGATGAAGCGATCGGCGCGGCGGGCCGACAGGTCCGCCTGCAGCAGCGGGAAGGACGACGCGCCGCTGTCGGCGAGCACCACGACCTCGCCATCGACAATCGCATCGCGACATTTCAACTTGGCCAGCGCCGCCGTGACCGGCCCGTCGAATTTTCCCGTCCAGTCGAGACCGGCGCGGGTGAGCAGCCTGACCTCGCTGCCTTCGATCTGCGCCTGCATGCGGTAGCCGTCGAATTTCACTTCATGCAGCCAGTCGTCGCCGGTCGGCGCTTCCTTCTCCAGCGTCGCCAGCTGCGGCTCGATGAATTCGAGCTTCCGGACCTTCCCGGCCTTGGCCTTTCCGGCGGCCGGCCTGTTGGACTGCCAGACCTTCGGTGTCTGCCCCTTGGCCGCCTTGCCTTGGCCGACCTCCTCGATGGTCAGGCCCGATTTCACCGATTTCGGTTCTTCTTCGAGGATGTCCTCGCCAGGACGGGCGGCGGCATCGTCGGATTTGATCAGCAGCCAATTGTCGCGCTTCTCGCCGGGGCGCGGCCTCAGCCGGACCAGATGCCAGCGGCCGTTGAGCTTGTGGCCCTCGAGCTCGAAGTCGATATGGCCCTTCTTCATGCCCTGGGCTGGATCGCCATCGGGCGCCCATCTGCCTTCGTCCCAGACGATGACGGCGCCGCCGCCATACTGGCCTTTCGGAATGGTGCCTTCGAAGGAAGCGTAGTCGATCGGGTGATCCTCGACATGCACGGCCAACCGCTTCTCATGCGGGTCGAGGCTCGGGCCGCGCGTCACCGCCCAGCTCCACAGCACGCCGTCATGTTCCAGGCGGAAATCGTAGTGAAGCCGGGTGGCGGCATGCTTCTGGACGACGAAGATGCCGCCGGCCTGCTTGCCGCGCTTCACCTTGCCGGCCGGCTCGGCGGTTTTCCTGAAATCGCGCTTGGCGTGATACTGCTCCAGGCTGGCCATGCCGCCACTCCCCTATGCGGATTTGCGCTTCGACGCCGCTTTGGCCTTCGGCCGCCGCGCCGTCGTCTTTGACGAAGATTTGCCGGCTTTGCCGTCGTCGGCGTTGAGGCTCTTCTTCAGCGCGTCGAACAGGTTAACGACATTGGACGGTTTCGGCGATGCCTTGGCGCTGGGCGCCCTCCTGCCGGCTTTCCTGGCGCGGACCAGCTCGAGCAACGATTCCTCATAGCGATCCCTGAACTTGGCCGGATCGAACTTCGCCTTCTTCTTGTCGATGATATTCTCGGCCAGCCCGACCATCTCGCCGTCCAGCTTCGCAGTTTGGATATCGGCGAAGATCTGGGATGCGTCGCGCACCGTGTCTCCGTAGCGCAGCGTCGTCAGCAGCATGCCCTTGCCGAACGGCTCGATCACCGCCGGGCGCTCGCGCTGGTAAAGCACGATGCGGGCGAGGCCGGCCATTTTCTTTTCGGCCAGGGCATCGCGAATGACGGCGAAGGCCTCCTGCGAGACCTTGTCTGCGGGCGAGACATAATAGGGCGTGTCGAGATAGACTTGGTCGATCGAGGCCTTGTCGACAAAACCATCGAGATCGAGCGTGTGCGACGACTCGATCTGGACCGCTTCGATATCCTCGTCCTCGATGCGGATGAATTCGTGCTGGCCGACCTCGAAGCCCCTGACCTCCTCATCCTCTTCCAGCGGCTTGCCGCTTTTCTGGTCGACATAGACACGCCGTACCCTGTTGCCGGTCTTGCGGTTGAGGATGTGGAAGGACACCTTTTCGGCGTGGGTGACGACGTTGCTCAATTCGATGGCGCAGGTGACCAGTGAAAGCTTGAGATAACCGCTCCAGGCGGGTCGCGGCGCCATGACAAACTCCTTGCAGCATCGAGCAGCATCGGGACAAACCGAAACGGCGGGAGCGCCGCTTCGGTTCCCCGACGCCAGGGCCGGCGCCAAAAGCCCCGGCCTTGAATGGGCGCCCCTACTCGGCCGCCTGGAGGTTGACCCTGCTTTCGGCGATCTCGGTGAGCTTGCGGTCGGTCGCCTCTTCTTCCTTGAGGTTCTTGGCCAGCACGTTGGCACAGTCGCTGCGGCCGAGCTGCTTCGCCCAGGCGATCAGCGTGCCGTAGCGCGTTATCTCATAGTGCTCGACGGCCTGCGCGGAGGCGATCAGCGCCGCATCTAGGACTTCCTTGTCGTCGACATCGCCGCTGACCTCGTCGGCCTCTTCGAGGATGCCGTCAATGGCCGGGCAGTTGACGGTCTTGGCCTTGACCCCATGCAGCTCGAACACCTGCTCGACCCGTTCGATGTGGCCCCTGGTCTGCGTGAGGTGCTTTTCGAAGCCGGCCTTCAATTGCGGATCGGTCGCCTTGTCGATCATCTTCGGCAGCGATTTCTCGATCTGCTTCTCGGCATAATAGATGTCGCGCAGCGTGTGGATGAAGAGATCGTCCAGCGTCTTGATGTCTTTCGAAAAGAAGCCCATGGCGGTTGCCTTTCCATGTTTCGCGTTGTGGGAAGGTTGCGCGGCGGACAGCCGTCAACACGGCCGGGTTCATCCCGGCCTTGCGGGTCAACGTCGTCTTCCGTGACAGGTTCCTGCCGGGCCTGTCCCGCGAAAGGAAATTTCCGGGCGCGACCTGGAGACGAAACAGAAGCGCTGCCAAGCGACATCGGAACGAAACATATGTGGTGCAAAAGTCACACGGCGCGGAAACGCGACGAAAGGCACCGAAACACCGCGAATCAGCCGCAATCCGGCCACGATGCAACGACTTTCGGACCAGAAATTAACATCACGTTCACCGACTATTCACGCCTCGACGCTATGCTCTCGAACAATTCGGAAGGGACATCCGAAAGCGGGACAGGGACAGGTAAAATGAACTTCTGGAATCACATTACAGGCTACGCCGCCGCCATTCGCGAATTCGTCGCGCCGACCTATCGGCCGGAACGCTACTATATGCGCGGGCCAGGTCCGGCCTGCGCGCGCCGCGGCAACTCACTGGGCGTCAGCGCGAACTGATGATGACCCGCTTACGCGCCCATCACAGCCGCATCTGCCGGCCGGCCGCCGACCAGCGCGCCACCACCTATCGCGCCGAGCGCCTCGTGCTCGCCGCCAACTGGCGTGCGACAACGCCGCGACTTTGACGCCGCCGCCGGCTGGCTTAGTGTCTCCCCTAGTTTGACGCAATTCCGGACGGAAAACCGCTCACACTTTTCCTGGAATTGCTTTGGGGACACAAGCAGCCGGGGCCGCCATGACCGACCTGCCCGAACCGAATCGTCCCGCCTTTCCAAGCCAGGCCTATGACGCCCGCCAGCCGCTGATCGTCTTCGACGGCGTCTGCGTGTTCTGCTCGGGTTTCGTCCAGCTCATCCTCAGGCTCGACCGGGAAAAGCGCTTCCGCTTCGCCACGGCGCAATCGCCGCTCGGCGAGGCGCTGTTTCGCCGGCATGGCCTGCCGACCGACGATTACGACAGCAACCTCGCCATCGTCGACGGGGTCCCTTTCACCAAGCTAGACAGTTTCGTCGCGGTCATGGCCGCCCTCGGCTGGCCATGGCGCGTCGCGAAGGCGCTGCTCCTCCTACCGCGGCCGCTGCGCGACTGGCTCTACGACCGCGTCGCCAAAAATCGCTACGCGCTGTTCGGCCGCAAGGACAGTTGCGGGATTCCATCCGCCGAGTTGCGGGAGCGGCTGATCGGCTAAGGGCCACTTGCCTTGGGGGCAGAGCATGAAGCTTCTCATCGTCGGCGGCTACGGCACCTTCGGCGGACGCATCGTCCAGCTCCTGGAGAACGAGCCCCGGCTCGAGCTCATCATCGCCGGCCGGTCGCTCGCCAGGGCCGAGGCCTACTGCAAAGAGCGAGGCACGACCAAGGCCAGGCTGGTGCCGGCGATGGTCGACCGCGACGGCGACCTTGGCGCGCAACTCAGCATCCTGCGGCCCGACATCGTCGTCGACGCCAGCGGTCCGTTCCAGGCCTATGGCGAGGGGCGCTACCGCCTGGTCGAAGCCTGCATAGCCGCGCGCGCACACTATCTCGATTTGGCCGACGGCTCTGACTTCGTCGCCGGGGTTTCAGCCTTCGATGCGGCCGCCAGGGCAGCCGGCATCATGGTGCTCTCCGGCGTTTCGAGTTTTCCCGTGCTGACCGCGGCGGTGGTGCGGCGCCTTTCGGCGGGCATGGCGCGTGTGGAGAGCATTCGCGGCGGCATCGCGCCGTCGCCCTTTGCCGGCGTCGGCGAGAACGTCATCCGCGCCATTGCGAGCTATGCCGGCCGGCCGGTGCGGATGGTGCGGGACGGCGGACCGGCCGAGGGTTACCCCCTCACCGAGCAGATGCGCTACACGATCGCGCCGCCCGGCCGCGTGCCGGTGAGGAACACGCTGTTCTCGCTGGTCGACGTGCCGGATTTGCGCGCCCTGCAGGCGCTGTGGCCGCAAGCAAGGACGATCTGGATGGGTGCCGGCCCGGTGCCGGAGGTGCTGCACCGGGCGCTGATTGGCCTGGCCTGGCTGGTTCGCGCCGGCCTGGTGCGATCGCTGTCACCGCTCGCGCCGCTGATGCACTGGGCAACCAACCGGTTGTCCTGGGGCGAACATCGCGGCGGCATGTTCGTGGCGGTCGAGGGCGTTGATAAGACAGGCAAACCGGTCAAGCAGTCCTGGCATCTTCTGGCGGAGGGCGATGACGGACCGCTGATCCCGTCCATGGCGGTCGAGGCGATCATCCGCAAGGCGCTCGCAGGCCGCATGCCCGAGCCGGGCGCGCGGGCGGCGGTACGCGACGTCGAGCTGGGTGACTATGAAGCGCTGTTCGCCGGAAAGACGATCCACACCGGCTTCAGGAACGACACCGATAGCGGCAAGGCGCTCTACCCCGAGCTGCTCGGCGACGCCTGGAAGAGCCTTCCGGCCGAAATCCGCGCCATGCATCAGAGGACGGCAATGGCGGATGGCCGCGCCAGCGTCGAACGCGGCAGCGGCCTGCTTAGCCGTCTTGCGGCGCGCATGGCCGGCTTTCCGCCCAGCGCAGCCGATGTCCCCGTGAAGGTGCGTTTCGTTGCCGACAGGCAAGGCGAGACCTGGATCCGCACATTCGCCGCACACAGCTTTTCGAGCCGGCAGTTCGCCGGACGCGGCCGCTCGGAGCGGCTGCTTTGCGAGCGCTTCGGGCCGCTCACCTTCGCCATGGCGCTGGTCGTCGACGGCAGCCGGCTCCGGCTCGTGCTGCGCCGCTGGAGCTTTCTCGGCCTGCCCTTGCCGATGTGGCTTTGCCCGCGCTCGAATGCCTATGAAACCGTCGAGGATGGCCGCTTCCGTTTCCATGTCGAGATATCGCACCCGGCCGCCGGGCTGATCGTGCGCTATCGCGGCTGGCTGGAACCGGTCCGTGCCCCGACGGCGGCGGAGATACCCGAGGCGGTCACGGCGGGTTGAGGTGGCGCCGGCTTGCGCTCGGCTGCTTTGGCGATGAAAGATTTTTCCGGCGCCTGTCGAAATCGGTCGATGCCGCACGACATAGGTCGGCACGCAATGACGCGGCCTTCAAGAAACGGGAGAAGACCATGCGATACATGCTTTTGATCTACAATGACGAGAAAGCGATGGCGAATGCGGCAAAGGAACAGACCCAGCAGGTGCTCGCCGCCTATGGCGCCTATACCGAGGCGCTGAAGAAATCCGGCGCGTATATCGCCGGCGAGCGGCTGCGCCCGACCCAGGCGGCCACATCGGTGCGGCTCACCGGCGGCAAGACCAATGTGCTCGACGGCCCCTACGCCGACACCAAGGAGCAATTGGCGGGTTTCTACATGATCGAGGCAGCCGACATCGACACGGCCATCGAATGGGGCGCGCGCTGCCCCGCGTCCTCCACCGGCACGGTCGAGGTGCGGCCGATCTGGGAAATGGCAGAGTACGTCGCCGCCGCGGAGTGACCCGCGATGGATGATCGCTCGGAGATCGCGCGGGCGGCGGCCGAAGCGGCCGCCCGGCGCAGCTACGGCAAGCTGGTCGCCTGGCTGGCGGCGCGCACGCGCGACGTCGCCGGCGCCGAGGACGCGCTGGCCGATGCCTTCGCCGCCGCGCTGGAGCGCTGGCCGCGAACCGGCGTGCCGGCGCAGCCGGAAGCCTGGCTGCTCGCGGTCGCGCGCCGGCGCGATGTCGACGCCGTGCGGCGACGGCTGACCGGCGAGGCGGCCCGCGATCATCTGCAGCTGATTGCCGAGGAAATGGAGGCGCGCATGAGCGGCGAGGACCTGCCCGACGACCGGTTGCGGCTGATGTTCGCCTGCGCCCATCCGGCGATCGAGGCCAGCGTGCGCGCGCCGCTGATCCTGCAGACGATCCTCGGTTTCGACGCCGCGACGATCGCGTCCGCCTTCCTGGTTTCGCCGGCGACGATGGGCCAGCGGCTGGTGCGGGCCAAGGCGCGCATCCGCGAGACCGGGATACCGTTTCGCGTGCCGGAGCAGGCGGAACTGGGCGAGCGGCTGGGCGCCGTGCTGGAGGCGATCTACGCCACCTTCGCCGAAGGCTGGTCTGACCCGACCGGCACCGATACCAGGCGGCGCAACCTCGCCGGCGAAGGCATCTGGCTTGGACGGCTGGTCGCCTCGCTGATGCCGGACGAGCCGGAGGCGCTGGGACTGCTGGCTCTGATGCTGTTCGCCGAGGCGCGCCGCTCGGCAAGGCGCGGCCCGGATGGGGATTTCGTGCCTTTGGCCGAGCAGGATATCACGCTCTGGGACGACAGCCTGATCGACGAGGCGGAAGCCCTGCTGGCCGCCGCTGCGCAAAGGGGCATCATCGGCCGCTACCAGCTGGAAGCCGCCGTGCAGTCCGCCCACACCGCGCGCCGGCGCGGCAGCGGCACCGACTGGGCGGCCATCCGCCAGCTTTACGACGCGCTTCTGGCCGTGGCCGGCTCACCGGTGGTGGCGATCAACCGCGCGGTGGCGATCGCCGAAACCGAGGGTGCAACAGCCGGGCTGGCGGCGCTCTATGTGCTGGGCGATGATAAGCGGCTGCAGGACTACCAGCCCTATTGGGCCGCCCGCGCCGGGCTGTTGGCAAGGCTCGGCAACACGAAGCAGGCGGCCCAGTCCTACGACCGGGCGATCGGCCTCGAGCGCGACCCGGCGCTGCGCCGCTTCCTGCAGGGCGAGAAGGCGAAGCTGGTCGGGAAGTAGGTCAATGCAGGGAGATTGGCTGCAGCCTCCCAACCTCGTCATTCCAGGGTCTGCGCGCGTCGCTCCGCTCCCTGCTCCGTCCTGGAATGACGACCGCGAGGGGCCGCTGAAGCCACTCTCCGAGGTATGTGCTGGCTAAGCCCCCAGGCCGTCGAACAGGATGGTCGACAGATAGCGCTCGGCGAAGGAGGGGATGACGACGACGAGGTTCTTGCCCTTGTTCTCCGGCCGCGAGCCGACGACGATGGCCGCCTGCAACGCCGCGCCCGACGAGATGCCGACCGGCACGCCTTCGAGGCGCGCGACGAGACGGGCATTGGCGACCGAATCCTCGTTCGACACCCTGACGATCTCGTCATAGACGGACGTGTCGAGGATTTTCGGCGCGAAGCCGGCGCCGATGCCCTGGATCTTGTGCGGGCCGGGCTGGCCGCCGGACAGGACCGGGGAGGCCTCCGGCTCGACCGCCACGACCTGGAGCGAGGGCTTGCGCTTCTTCAGCACCTGGCCGACGCCGGTGATGGTGCCGCCGGTGCCGATGCCGGCGACGAAGATATCGACCTCGCCATTGGTGTCGTTCCAGATCTCCTCGGCCGTGGTGCGGCGGTGGATCTCGGGATTGGCCGGATTCTCGAATTGCTGCGGGATGATGGCGTTGGGCAGCGTGGCGGCAAGCTCATCGGCCTTGGCGATGGCGCCCTTCATGCCTTTCGGCCCCTCGGTCAGCACCAGCTCGGCGCCGAGCAGCGCCAGCATCTTGCGGCGCTCGACCGACATGGTCTCCGGCATGGTGAGGATCAGCTTGTAGCCCTTGGCGGCGGCGGCGAAGGCGAGCGCGATGCCGGTGTTGCCGGAGGTCGGCTCGATCAGCGTGGTCTTGCCGGGCGCGATCTTGCCGGCCTCCTCGAGCGCCTCGATCATGGCGACGCCGATGCGGTCCTTGACGGAGGCGATCGGGTTGAAGAATTCGAGCTTGGCCATGAGGTTGGCGACGATGCCCTTCTCCTTGGCGAACTTGTCCAGCCTGACCAGCGGCGTGTCGCCAATCGTCTCCGTGATCGAATTGAAGACGCGGCCGCGGCCGGGCACGCGCGCGGAGGTGACGGGCTTGTTCATTTGGTTCGCTCCCAGGGCAATGGCATAGGCAAGACAGAATAGGGCTTTCAGCCGCGCAAGATAGGCCGAGGTTTGAAAATATCCGAGTGGGGCGGTTGCTCAAAAGCGCAGCGCAGCGGAAATGCATTTTCCGCTGTCAGCGGTTTCAGGAATGGTTTGGCTGAAATCCGGGAGCGGCTGACATCGGAGCCTACTGGCGGGCCGCGATCGCGGCCGCCGCGCCCATCATGAAGCCGGCGGCTGTGCGGTTCAGCACCTTCAGCGCGCGCGGCGATTTCAGGAACCAGCGCGCCTTCGCGGCCAAAGCCAGATAAGGCACCAGCACCACGAACAGCACCGCCACGGTGAGCAGCGCAAGGATGGCGTAGTCGGTGAAGGTGATCGTCTTGAGGTCGACGATGGTCGGCGCGATGGCGAGATAGAAGATCATCGTCTTGGGATTGCCCAGCGTCACCGTCAGCCCGGCGATGAAGCTCGACACCAGCCCACCCTTGGCCTTCCGCGCCTCGACGGTTTCGGGCGTGATACCGCTGGTCCAGAAGCGCCAGGCGAGGAAGGCGAGATAGGCGACGCCGGCCCATTTGATGGCGAGGAAGACCATACCGAAGGTCTGGGCGACGAAGGCGAGGCCGAGCACGACGGCGGTGAGATAGGTGAGGTCGCCGAGCATCAGGCCGAACGACATGGCGAGCGAGGAACGGAACCCGGAGCCGAGCGCGCGGGCGACCAGCGCCGTGACGCCGGGGCCCGGAATGGCGGCGGCAACGCCGAGGGCGGCGCTGTAAGCGAGGAAGCCGGTGAGTGTCATGGTTCTGGCCTGGCGTAGGGACCGATCTAGAGGCGGGCTTCTATCACGATGTCCGGCCGACGGTAATTCCCTGCCGGCGGGATTTGTTGCGCCAGCTCGACTCGACGGTCCCCTTTCCAAGCGCTGGCGCTGCCCCTCACCTGCCTGCCGGCATCCTCTCCCCGTATAGTGACGGGGAGAGGGGCACTCTCATCACCGGTTTCGCCAATCACCAGCGTTGCAGGTAAGGCGCCGCCGTTGCGGCCAGCCCCTTCTCCCCGTCCCTATACGGGGAGAAGTGCCCGGCAGGGCGATGAGGGGCAGCGCCGACTTCGACAATCAGCGGTCTGAAACGGCGGAAATGAACGGTGAAATCTGGCAAACGGCAGCCTTCTAAAAGACCCCTCTGCCGGTAAGCTACCCGCCGTAAGTAATGCGCCAGATGGTGCCGTTGCCGTCCTCGGTGAGGATCAGCGCGCCGTCCTTGGCCACGGCGATACCGACCGGCCGGCCCCAGAGCGCGTCGTCGGCAACGACGAAGCCGGTGGCGAAGTCGTCATATTCGCCGGTCGGCTTGCCGTCCTTGAACCTCAGCCGCACCACCTTGTAGCCGGTGCGGACATTGCGGTTCCAGGAGCCGTGCAGAGTGACGAAGGCGTCGCCCTTATAGTCAGCCGGGAAATTGCCGCCTTCATAGAAAGCTATATTGAGCGGCGCCGAATGCGCCTGGATCAGCACGTCGGGTAGCGTGACCTTGCCGGCGAGATCGGGGCGCGCGCCCTTGTGGCGCGGATCGTCATTGTCGCCGATATAGTACCAGGGCCAGCCATAGAACGCGCCGTCCTTCACCGCGGTGGCGTACTCGAAGGGGACATTGTCGCCAAGCTCGTCGCGCTCGTTGACGACGCACCAGAGCGCGCCTGTCGCCGGCTGCACGGTCATGCCGGAGCAGTTGCGCAAGCCGGTGGCGAGCGTCCTGCGGTTCTTGCCGTCGGGATCGAAGGCGAGCACGTCGGCGCGGCCCTCTTCCGCACCCCAGGCGGCGCCGAGCGGCTGCGATTTCGCCCACGCCTCGACACCGCCCTTCGGCTTGGCGCCCATATCCTCGGCGATGTTGGAGCCGGAGCCGACCGACAGATAGAGCGTCTCGCCGTCGGGCGAGAAGGCGATATCCCTCGTCCAGTGATGATTGGCCGGGATTTTTGCGACGACGGTCTCCGGCTTGGCGGAGGCCTCAAGGTCGCCGTCGCGATAGGGGAAGCGCACGACGCTGTTGCTGTTGGCGACATAGACCCATTGCGGCTTGTCGCCGGGCGGATAGAAGGCGATGCCGTAGGGTCGCGTCAGGCCCTTGGCGAAGATCGACGTCTCGGCGGGCTTGGCGCTGCCTTGCGCCAGGCGATAGACGCGGACCTGGTTCGCCCGGCTGTCGGCGACGAAGAGGTCGCCGTTGGGCGCCACGCGCACGACACGCGGACTGTCGATGCCGGAAGCGACCAGCTCGGCGGAGAAGCCCGGCGGAAGCTGTGGCTTCGCGCCCGCGGGACGATCGGTGACGCCGCCGCCATTCGAGGCGGACTCCGTCACATAGGGTTTCTGCATATCCTGAGGCTTCAGCAGCCGGCGCACGCCAGGACGGTCGGCCTTCCAGTCGCCGAAGGCCTTTTCGCCGCTGAGCAGGGGCTGATCGGCCTGTTGCGCAAGCGCACCCGTGGCGAGAATCAAGGCAATGCCCGCAAGGCCGGCGATCCGTATCATGCTGTTCTCCGTCGTCTGCCAATGCGCCTCGCTCGGTCAGGCGCTCCGAGCAGGACATATTGGGCGACCGTGTTAGAAGAGAAGCATCCGCCCACGGATGTGACGGCAGAAATGCCGGCTTAGGCCTCTTCGGCATCCAGGTCGTCGTCGAGGCGCTTTTCCAGCTCGACGAGATCGGCCGGCAAGGGCAGGCCCATGGCGCGCAGCTCCCGCAATTTCTCGCGCAGTTGCTCCTGGATTTCGTGATCGTCCTCGGGCTGGTTGATCATTTCCTGAAGCAGGAGGTCGATCTGGGCCTTGATTGCTTCCAGCGCCATGTTTTTCTCCTCCGCAGCGACCTTAGGTGTGTCAAGATTCAGGTCAGGCCGGCATCACCTGAACATCGATACACCTAACGAAGCATGCGCGAAATCAGCTGCGCCGTATAGTCGACCATCGGCACGATGCGGGCGTAATTGAGCCGCGTCGGCCCGATGACGCCAAGCGCGCCGATGACACGGGCGTCCTTGTCGCGATAGGGCGCGACGACCAGCGACGAGCCGGACAGCGAAAACAGCTTGTTCTCCGAGCCGATGAAGATGCGCACGCCCGGCCCTTCCTCGGCGAGGTCGAGCAGCTGCAGCAGCCCGTCCTGCGTTTCCAGGTCCTCAAACAGATGGCGCAGCAGTTCCAGGTCGGCCTGGGCGGTGACATTTTCGAGCAGGTTGGCGCGGCCGCGCACGATGAGACGCGCCGGCAGGCCGCTTTCGGCGCCTGCCCAGACCGCCAGGCCCTTCTCGACCAGATCCTGCGACAGCGTGTCGAGGGCGGATTTGGTTTCGTCCTTTATGCGGGCGATCTCGGCGCGCGCCTCGGCAAGCGTCCGGCCCCTGATATGGGCGTTGAGGAAATTGGACGCCTCGTGCAGTTGCGACACGGTGGTGCCGGCGGGCAGGTCGACGACGCGGTTCTCGACATCGCCGTTCTGCGACACCAGCACGGCAAGCGCCTTTGTGGGCTCGAGCTGGATGAATTCGATGTGCTTCAGCGCCACCTCGTTCTTGGAGGCGAGCACGAGGCCGGCGCCACGCGACATGCCGGACAGCATCTGGCTGGCCTCGGTCAGCATATGCTCCAGCGTCGCGCCCGAGCCGGAGGCGCGCACCTGCGCCTCGATGATGCGGCGCTCGTCGTCGGAAAGATCGCCGAGCTCCATGAAGGCGTCGACGAAGAAGCGCAGGCCCGTCTGGGTCGGGAGCCGCCCGGCGGAGATGTGCGGCGCGTAGATCAGGCCCAGATGCTCGAGGTCGCTCATCACGTTGCGGATGGTGGCCGGCGACAGCGAGGAGGGCAGGATGCGCGAGAGGCTGCGCGAGCCGACCGGCTCGCCGTCGCGCAGATAGGAATCGACAATCCGCCGGAAAATATCGCGCGAGCGCATGTCGAGTGACTGAAGTACGGGCGACTGAAGCCCGGGTGACTGCGACGTCGGATCGACTGGTTTGTTCATTCCGGCGAAAAACCTCCTGCCGAAAAGATATAGACTTAAGCCACCCCCGCGCAACCCGGTGCCGCGTTTGCGGTCACGGTGCCGCGTTTGCTGCCCCTTTTCCTTTGCGACTTGCCTCGCATGGGGCTACAAGCCCGGCCACGATACCGGAAACGAGAAGAAAGCAGGCCGAATGCGCCCCTCCAAACGCCAAGCCGACGAAATGCGCGCCATCTCCTTCGAGCGCGGCGTGTCCAAGCATGCCGAAGGCTCTTGCCTGGTGAAGTTCGGCGACACGCATGTTCTGTGCACCGCGAGCCTGGAGGAAAAAGTGCCGGCCTGGATGCGCAACTCCGGCAAGGGCTGGGTGACGGCCGAATACGGTATGCTGCCGCGCTCGACCGGCGAACGCATGCGGCGCGAGGCTTCGGCCGGCAAGCAGGGCGGCCGCACGCTTGAGATCCAGCGGCTGATCGGCCGCTCGTTGCGCGCCGTGGTCGACCTGCAGGCGCTGGGCGAGCAGCAGATCACCGTCGACTGCGACGTTATCCAGGCCGATGGCGGCACCCGCACCGCCTCGATCACCGGCGGCTGGGTGGCGCTCTATGATTGCCTGCGCTGGATGGAAGCGCGCCAGATGGTCAGCGTATCCAAGGTGCTGAAGGACCATGTCGCGGCGATTTCCTGCGGCATCCATGACGGCCAGCCGGTCATCGACCTCGATTACCTGGAGGATTCCTCGGCCGGCACCGACGCCAATTTCGTCATGACCGGCAAGGGCGGCATCGTCGAGATCCAGGGCACCGCGGAGGGCGAGCCGTTTTCCGAGGAGCAGTTCGCCGCGCTGATGGGGCTGGCCAAGAAGGGCATCTCGCGGCTGGTCAGCCTGCAGCAGATGGCGGTGGCGTAAGGTTTCCAATGCCGAGCCTGGGCCCCCCTCTCTGGCCTGCCGGCCATCTCCCCCTCAAGGGGGGAGATTGGATGTCACCACGGCTTTCGCCAATCACCAAGGTTGCGGGAGAGATGCCGGCGCGGCCGCTGCTGATCTCCCCCCTTGAGGGGGGTGAGGAGTGGTCCGCGAAGCGGACGCAAAGCCAATTGCTTGGCTTTGCGATCGACGAACGCCCGAGGGCAGAGAGGGGGGCCTCGTGACTCCCTCTGCGATTTTGGAATCGGCGCTCTATGTGACTGATCTCACCGCAGCCGAAGCCTTCTACCGCGACATCATCGGCCTGGATCCACTGGGCAAGGTCGAGGGCCGCCATGTCTTCTTTCGCTGCGGCGACGGCGTGTTGCTCCTCTTCAATGCCGAAGCGACGAAAATCCCGCCGGCGCCGGACGCTCGCCTGAAAGTGCCGCCGCATGGCACGGCCGGCGAGGGGCATCTCTGCTTTGCGACAACCGCCGAAGAGATCGTCGCGTGGCGCAAGCATCTGGCAGCGAACAATATCGCCATCGAAAGCGATTTCGAATGGCCGCAGGGCGGGCATTCGATCTATATCCGCGACCCTTCGGGCAATTCGATCGAGTTCGCCGAGCCAAGGATCTGGGGTTTCTGATGCATTCTCTGAACGGCCGGAAGATCGTCGTCGCCAGCCACAATGCCGGCAAGCTGCGCGAATTCGCCGACCTGATGGCGCCGTTCGGTTTCGAGGCGAAATCGGCCAAGGAATACGGCCTGCCCGAGCCGGAAGAGACCGGCACGACCTTCGAGGAGAACGCCTACATCAAGGCATATGCCGCGGCCAAGGCCACCGGCCTGCCGGCGCTGTCGGACGATTCCGGCCTTTGCGTCGACGCGCTCGACGGCGCGCCGGGCGTCTACACCGCCAACTGGGCCGAGAAGCCGGACGGATCACGCGATTTCGGCATGGCCATGCAGAAGACGGAAACGGCGCTGCAAGACGTCGGGGCAACCGAGCCTTCGCAGCGCAGCGGCCGTTTCGTCGCCGTCATCTGTCTCGCCTTTCCGGACGGCGAGGCCGAGTATTATCGGGGCGAGGCCGAGGGCACGCTGGTATGGCCGCCGCGCGGCACGCTCGGCTTCGGCTACGATCCGGTGTTTTTGCCCAATGGTTTCGACAAGACTTTCGGCGAGATGAGCGCCGAGGAGAAGCATGGCTGGAAGCCAGGCCAGGCGACGGCGCTTTCGCACCGCGCCCGCGCTTTCCAGAAATTCGCGCAGGCGCGTCTAGATTTGGCCCGGCTGGGTTCGGCATGATCGGGACCGCCCAGACGATGCAGCTCGACCGGAGCCCAGGCTTCGGCGTCTACATCCATTGGCCGTTCTGCGCGGCCAAGTGCCCTTACTGCGACTTCAACAGCCATGTCCGCCACCAGCCGGTCGACCAGGAGCGTTTCGCCCGCGCCTTCGAAACCGAATTGGCAACGATGCGCGCCCGCACCGGGCCGCGCGAGGTGACCAGCATCTTTCTCGGCGGCGGCACGCCCTCGCTGATGAAGCCGGAAACGGTGGGCGCGGTGCTGGAGGCGGTGGCGAAGAACTGGACGATGCCGGCCGGCATCGAGGTGACGCTGGAGGCCAACCCGTCCTCGGTCGAGGCCGAGCGTTTCCGCGGCTATCGCGCCGCCGGCGTCAACCGCGTGTCGCTCGGCGTGCAGGCGCTGAGCGACAAGGATCTGCGCTTCCTTGGCAGGCTGCACAATGTCGAGGAGGCGCTACACGCGATCGGGCTCGCTCGGGACATATTTCCGCGCCTCTCCTTCGACCTGATCTATGCCCGGCCCGGCCAGACGCCGGAGGCGTGGGGGGCGGAGCTGGAGCAGGCGATCGGCTATGCCGTCGACCATCTGTCGCTCTACCAACTGACCATCGAGGAGGGCACACCCTTCCACGCGCTTTACGCGGCGAAGAAATTCACGTTGCCCGACAACGACCACGCCGCCGACCTCTACGCGCTGACGCAGGAGGTGACGGCGGCGCATGGCTTGCCGGCCTATGAGATTTCCAACCACGCCCGGCCGGGCGCGGAAAGCCGGCACAACCTCACCTATTGGCGCTATGGCGAATATGTCGGCGTCGGGCCGGGCGCGCATGGCCGTTTCGTCGAGAACGGCCGCCGCACGGTGACAATAGCGGAAAGGATGCCGGAGACCTGGGCCAACCTGGTCGAGGCCAAGGGGCACGGCGTCACCGGCGGCGAGATCCTGACCCGCAGTGAGGAAGCCGACGAGTTCCTGCTGATGGGCTTGCGGCTCGCCGAAGGCATCGACCTGCAGCGCTACGAGGCGCTCTCGGGGCGCGGCCTTTCGAGCGCGCGGCTTTCGGTGCTGCAGGAAGAAGGGCTGGTGGCGCCGGTCGGCAATGCAAGGCTGCGCGCCACGACCGCCGGCATGATCGTGCTGGATGCCGTGGTGGCGGACCTGGCTAGGTAAGCTCTTTGAAGAACGTCCTCTTCGTCTGCAGCCAGAACCGCCTGCGCAGCCCGACCGCCGAGCAGGTGTTTTCCAAGCGCCGCGACATCGAGGTGGAATCGGCCGGCACCAATCATGACGCCGACAACCCGCTGACGCATGAGCTGGTCGCCTGGGCCGACATCATCTTCGTCATGGAGAAGGCGCATCGCGCCAAGCTGCAGAAGAAGTTCCGGGCGAGCCTGAAGGGCGCCAGGGTGATCTGCCTGGATATACCGGACGACTACGAGTTCATGGACCCGGAGCTGGTGCGACTGCTGGAGGCGAGGGTAGGCAGATACCTTTGAAAATAGCGCGCTGCCAGCGCGTTCGTCATTCTCGGGCTTGACCCGAAAATCCATGCCGTGACCTATGCGAAGGGTGCGGCCGAGCAGAATCTGCACCGCTGGCAGAACGTCGATGTAACGGCATGGATTCCAGGGTCTGTGCGCGTCGCTTCGCTCCTTGCTCCGCCCTGGAATGACGAAGCGTGAGATGGCGAAGGTTGCTGGTTGTTCTAAGCGTCGTGCTTCTGGCGATGCTTGCCGCGGTGCTTCTCGCCATGCGCCTCGTCGTGGCGGACCTGCTTCTGGTCGGCCTTGTCGCGGCGTGCGCCGGGTTGGGCGGCGATGGGGTGTGAAGGGATGCCCTCTCGGGCGGTTTTGCTTTCAAGTCGGCTGATGAAGATGTCGAAGCGATTGGGCATCGTTCGGTCCTGCCTCCTCCCGGGGAATCAGGGGTTAAATTCGCCGTTGCCGGTTTCGTTCCGCACTGTGGCAAAGGCATGGCGATTTCCTTGGCCCAACCTCACGTTTTGCAACAGGCCGTCAGCCATGCCAAAGAGACTTTGTTCTTTCGCAATTCCGGACGGAAAACCGCTACGCACTTTTGCTGGAATTGCTTGAACGGAGGGTTATCCTTGACCGGCGACAAACGCAGCTACCTGATCGGACAGACCGAGATCGCGGCGCGGGCGCTCCAGCCGGCGCTTTATCTGGTGGCGACGCCGATCGGCAATCTGGCCGACATCACGCTGCGCGCCCTGGAGACGCTGGCCGCCGCCGACATCGTCGCCTGCGAGGACACGCGCGTCTCGCGCGTGCTGCTCGAACGCTACGGCATCCGCCGCCGCACCACCGCCTATCACGAGCACAATGCGCAAGAGGCCGGGCCGAAGCTGATCGAGGCACTGGCGGCCGGGCAAAGCGTGGCGCTGATCTCCGACGCCGGCACGCCTTTGGTCTCCGACCCCGGCTACCGGCTGGTCGGCGAGGCGCTGGAGCAGGGCATCCGCGTCGTGCCGATCCCGGGACCTTCGGCCGCGCTCGCCGCGCTGACGGCGTCCGGCCTGCCGTCCGATGCCTTCCTGTTCACCGGCTTCCTGCCCGTTAAAACCGGCCAGCGGCTGACCAAGCTCGAAACCTTCAAGCAGGTGCCGGCAACGTTGATCTTCTTCGAATCGCCCAGACGGCTGGCCGAGACGCTCGGCGCCATGGTCGAGGCACTGGGCGGCGAACGGAAGGCCGCGATCGGGCGCGAGCTGACCAAGGCCTTCGAGGAAATGCGCACCGGAACGCTAGCCGAGCTGGCCGATCACTATGCGGCGGCCGACACGCCGAAGGGCGAGATCGTCATCTGCGTCGGGCCGCCCGAGGCGGCGGAGGACCAGCCGGCGGATGTCGACCGGCTGCTGTTGTCACTGGCAGCTGAAATGCCGGCGTCGAAGGCGGCGGCGGAAGCGGCAAAGATGACCGGCGGGCAGAAGCAGGCGCTTTACCGGCGGCTGCTGGAACTTAAGGACAGACCATGATCCCAAAAAGTGGACACTGGTTTTTGGAAAAGATCATGGTCGAGCAAAAAGATGGCTGAGCGCACGGTCAGCCATCGCCGCAAGGCCTATCGGCGCGGTCATCGCGGCGAATGGCTGGCGGCGCTGGCGCTGATGCTGAAGGGCTACCGCATCCTTGCCCGCCGCCACCGCACCAGGCTCGGCGAGATCGACCTGATCGCCAGGCGTGGCGACCTCGTGCTGTTCGTCGAGGTCAAGGCGCGCCGCACGCTGATCGAGGCGATGGAGGCGATCGGCCATGAATCGGAGCGCCGCATCGAGGGCGCTGCGGATATCTGGCTGTCGCGCCAGCCGGATTACGGACGGCTTTCGATGCGTTTCGACATGGTGGCGGTGCTGCCCTGGCGCTGGCCGGTGCATGTCGAGAATGCGTTTTATGGACGGAATTGAAGGGCTTACCCTCCCCCTTGTGGGGAGGGTCGGCGAGCAAGCGACGAGAAGCGTCGCTGGCGAACCGGGGCGGGGGTTTGGCGCGGCCCCCACCCCGATCCGCTTTGAGGATCGACCCTCCCCCTCGAGGGCGAGGGTAAGGTTCACCCCCAAACCATCAACGCCGCCAGCCCCGCGATACCCACCACAAGCCGCCACCAGCCGAACAGCGAATAGCCCCTCTTCGAGACGTAATCGAGCAGGAAGCGCACGACGATCAGCGCGGCGACGAAGGCGGCGATGAAGCCGACGGAAATGATCGGCAGGTCGGCCGAGGTCAGAACGTTGCGGTTCTTGAAGAGGTCGAAGGCGAAGGCGCCGACCATGGTGGGCATGGCGAGGAAAAAGGAGAATTCCGCCGCCGCGCGCTTGTCGACGCCCATCAGCAGCGCGCCGACGATGGTCGAGCCGGAGCGCGAGGTGCCGGGGATCAGCGACAGGCACTGGAACAGGCCGATCTTGAGATAGACGCTCAACGGGAAGCGCTCGACGTCGTGATGCACGGGCTTGAAGTTGATGCGGTCGACGACGAGCAGCACCACGCCGCCGATGATCAGCATGATGCAGATCAGTTTTGGCGATTCGAACAGGATGGTCTTGATGAAATCATGCGCCAGCGCGCCGATGACCGCCGCCGGCAGGAAGGCGATCAGGATGCCGATGACGAAATGCCGGGTCTGCGGATCGCTGGGCAGCTTGACCAGCATCTGCCAGAGCTTGCCGAAATAGACGCTGAGGATCGCCAGGATCGCGCCGAGCTGGATCAGGATCTCGAAGGCCTTGCCGGTGGAATGGAAGCCGAGGAAATGGCCGGCAAGCAGGATGTGGCCGGTCGAGGACACTGGGATGAACTCGGTCAGGCCCTCCAAAAGCCCAAGCAGCAGCGCTTCGACGATGGTCTGGCTTTCCATGGCAACCTCTCGGTTCGAATGACGGCTAGAGCATGATGCCGAAAAGTGTGAAGCGATTTTCGGACGACATCATGCTCCGAGGGGAGGAAGGGTTTGCTTGTCATGGGGCGGAAGTGCCCCTATAGGTCGCAACACCATGACAGTCCCTGGAATCGGGCGGCCAAGACTTACCGGCGCCGTTAACGATTCGCCAGTGCGCCCTATCATCGCGGAACCATGCTGACGCTTTTCCACCATCCCATGTTCGCCACCTGCCGGTTCGTGCGCCTCGCTTTCGGCGAGTATGGCGAGGAACTGGCGCTGATCGAGGAAAAGCCGTGGACGCGGCGCAAGGAGTTCCTGGCGCTGAACCCGGCCGGGACGCTGCCGATCCTGCTCGCCGAAGGCGACGTGCCGATCGTCGGCGCCATGGTGATCGCGGAATATCTCGACGAGACGCGGGGCGTCTTGAAGCGCGACAAGCGGCTGTTCGCCGAGGACCCGATGCAGCGCGCCGAAATCCGCCGGCTGACCGACTGGTACCTGGCGAAGGCCGAAAGCGAGGTCACCCGCCACCTGGTGCGCGAGCGCGTGCTGAAGCCGGTGATGCCGGAAACCGCCGGCGGCGGCTCGCCGGACTCGGCCGCGATCCGCGCCGCGCGCGCCAACATCCGCCAGCACATGAAATACACCAACTGGCTCGCCGGCACGCGCCATTGGCTGGCCGGCAACAAGGTGACCTATGCCGACCTCGCCGCGGCGGCGACGCTTTCGGTGCTCGATTACCTCGGTGAGATCGACTGGCGCGAACACAGCGCCGCGCGCGAATGGTACACGCGGGTGAAATCGCGGCCGTCGTTCCGGCCGCTGCTTTCCGACCGGGTTCGCGGCCTGTCGCCGGTGTCGCATTATGCGGATCTCGACTTCTGAAAACCTGCGCGCGCTGATCGAGGCGGAGGCGCGCCGCGCCGGCTTCGAGGCGGTCGCCGTGACGCGGCCGGACGCGATCCCGCTGGCGCCGGCAAGGCTCGCCGAATTCATCGCCGACGGTTTCCACGGCTCGATGGCGTGGATCGCCGAGACGCTTGAGCGTCGCGCCGAGCCCTCGACGCTGTGGCCAGAGGTGCGCTCGATCGTCGTTTTGGCGATGAATTATGGGCCTGACCATGACCCGCGCGGTATCCTCGAAAAGCGCAACCGCGGCGCGATCTCGGTCTATGCGCAGAACCGCGACTATCACGACGTGATGAAGGGCCGGCTGAAGGAGATCGCCGGCAAGATCGTGGCAAAGGCCGGCGGCGACGTCAAAGTGTTCGTCGATACGGCGCCGGTGATGGAAAAGCCTCTTGCCGAGGCCGCCGGCCTCGGCTGGCAGGGCAAGCACACCAATCTGGTCAGCCGCGCGCACGGTTCCTGGCTGTTCCTCGGCACGATCTTCACCACGGCTGAGCTTGAGCCGGACAAGGCCGAGATCGACCATTGCGGTTCCTGCCGCGCCTGCCTCGACGCCTGCCCGACCGATGCGTTTCCGGCGCCATACCGGATCGATGCGCGGCGCTGCATCTCCTACCTCACCATCGAGAACAAGGGACCAATCCCGCGCGAATTCCGCGACAAGATCGGCAACCGGATCTATGGCTGCGACGATTGCCTGGCCGCCTGCCCGTGGAACAAGTTCGCCAGCGCGGCATCCGAGGCGAAGCTTGCCGCGCGCGAGGATTTGCGCGAGCCGCCGCTGTCGGAGCTGCTCGCCCTCGACGACGCGGCGTTCCGCGCCTTCTTCTCGGGCTCGCCCATCAAGCGCATCGGCCGCGACCGTTTTGTCCGCAACGTGCTGATCGCGGCGGGCAATTCGGGCGACGCATCGCTTGCACCTGGCGTGCGTGGCCTGCTGCGCGACGCCTCGCCACTGGTGCGAGGTGCGGCAATCTGGGCCCTGTCGCGACTGCTGTCCGACCGCGAATTTGGCGAGCTTGCCGCCACCGCCTCGAAGACCGAGACCGATGCGGCGGTCCGTGACGAGTGGCTGGCGTCGCTGGCAAAACCGGCGAAGGCCGATTGAAGGAGATTCATCGATGAGCGAGAAACGCTTCTTCATCTTTGGCGCCGGCTATTCCGGCAAGGCTTTCGCGCGGGCCAACGGGCAGCGCGTGCCGATCTCCGGCACGACCCGGGCGCCGGAAAAGTTCGCGACGCTGCGATCGGCCGGCATCGAGCCACTGCAATTCGATGGCGCGCTGTCGCCTGAGCTCGGCGATGCGCTCGCCAGGACCACGCATCTCGTCGTGTCGGTCGCTCCCGACGAGGCCGGCGACCCGGTGCTCAACGCCGCCGGCGATGCGCTCAAGGAAAAGATGCCGGCACTGGAATGGATCGCCTATCTCTCCACCGTCGGCGTCTATGGCGACCATGGCGGCGCCTGGGTGGACGAGACCAGCAACTGCCGGCCGGTGTCGAAGCGCTCGGTGATGCGGGTGGCGGCCGAACAGGAATGGCTGGCGCTTGGCCGCGAGATCGGAAAGCCGGCGGCAGTGCTGCGGCTTTCCGGCATTTACGGGCCCGGCCGCAATGCGCTCGCCAATCTCGAGGAGGGCACGGCGCGGCGGCTGGTCAAGCCGGGGCAGGTGTTCAACCGCATCCATTGCGACGACATCGCCGGCGCGCTCCGGCACCTCGCCGGCAACAACCTCGGCGGCATCTTCAACGTCACCGACGACGAGCCGGCGCCGCCGCAGGATGTCGTGGCTTACGCCGCCGGGCTGATGGGCGTCGAGCCGCCGCCCGAAATTCCCTTCGAGACCGCCCAACTTTCGCCCATGGCGCGGTCTTTCTATGGCGAGAACAAGCGCGTCGCCAACAAGGCGATCAAGGCGGCCGGCTATCGCTTCCGGTTCCCGAACTACCGGGTGGCGCTGGAGCGGATGTGGG
Organism: Mesorhizobium atlanticum; assembly: GCF_003289965.1. Taxonomy (GTDB): domain Bacteria; phylum Pseudomonadota; class Alphaproteobacteria; order Rhizobiales; family Rhizobiaceae; genus Mesorhizobium; species Mesorhizobium atlanticum. Next base: position 376,742 of record NZ_QMBQ01000005.1, on the reverse strand, counting down.
CCGAAGGCAACTGGCGGGACGGGGAGCCGCGCAGCCCGATGAGGGACTGAAGGATCGATGCGGGACGCGCAGCGTGGTATGATTCGTTCCTGACCGGGTTCGCCTAAGCGCGCGGCAAGGAGATAGACTGGAGAGGGATCCGGCCTGATGAATTTGCGATCGCTGCCCGACAGGAAGCCGTTCCTGACCGCCGCGCTGGCGCTGGTGACCTTGGCCGCGCTGGCGGCGGCCGCGATTTCGGCCGAACCGCGCGCCAAGGACCTGTTCGGCGCCAAGAAACTGCCGGCGGTGGTGCCCGCGCAATCCTTCGGTTTCTACTCCAAGGGCTGCTTCGCCGGCGGCGTCGCCCTGCCCATGGACGGGCCTACCTGGGAAGTGATGCGCCCCTCGCGCAACCGCCGCTGGGGTCATCCGGCCATGATCGCGCTGATCGAGAAACTCTCGCGGGACGCGGCAGCCGATGGCTGGCCAGGGCTTCTGGTCGGCGACGTCTCGCAGCCGCGCGGCGGACCGATGATGACCGGCCATGCCTCGCATCAGATCGGGCTCGACGCCGACATCTGGCTGACGCCGATGCCGAAGCGGCCGCTGACCATGGCGCAACGCGAATCGATGAGCGCCACGCTGATGGTCGACGAGAAGACGCATCTGGTGAAGGACGCGCTGTGGACGCCGGCGCACACAAGGCTGCTCAAGCGCGCGGCGAGCTATCCGGAAGTCGAGCGCATCCTGGTCAATCCCGGCATCAAGAAGAAGCTCTGCGACACCGTCACCGGCGACCGTTCCTGGCTGCGCAAGATCCGGCCGTTCTGGGGGCATGACTATCACTTCCACATGCGCATCGGCTGCCAGCCGGGCTCGCCCGGTTGCAAGGGGCAGGAGGCGACGCCCGCGGATGACGGCTGCGGCAAGCCGCTGGCCTGGTGGTTCACCGAGGAGCCGTGGCGGCCCAACAAGAACCCCGATGCGCCCAAGGCCCGCGACCTGATGACAATGGCCAATCTGCCGAAAGAGTGCCAGGCGGTGCTCGCCGCGACGGATGCGCCGTCGCTGGCGGCCGTGACCTACCAGGGCGGCACCGCCGCCGCGGTCGCCGTGGCCGAGCCGCAGCCGAGCGAGCCGGCGGAGACGATCTCCAGCGGCAACGCCGCGATGCCGGCGGCGGCGAGCGCTTTCGCGCCGACGCCCAAGATCGGCATTCCGCTGCCAAGGCCCAGGCCAGGGAACTGACGTCGGAGCCAGGCGTCCAATCGTCAAGGTAGCCGACGCTGGAAGGGTGGTGAGACCCGGGAGCGAAGCCGCTTCCCCTTTGCAAGCCCATGCGCTAGTTCAACGAACAGACGGATGGCGGAAGGCCACGAACGGGGACGCGCGAGAAAAATGCCAAGCGAGAACGAGACAGCGCTGCGGTTTCCGGTCCTGATCGGCGACATTGGCGGCACCAATGCGCGCTTCTCGATCGTGCTCGACGCCAATTCGGAGGCGACCGAGCCGCAGATCGTCCAGACGGCGAATTTCAAGACCATCGACGACGCGATCCAGGCGGCGGTGCTTGATCGTTCGTCGGTCCAGCCGAATTCGGCGGTGCTGGCGATCGCCGGGCCGGTCGACGGCGACGAGATTCCGCTCACCAACTGCCCCTGGGTCGTGAAACCCCGGCAGATGATCGCCAATCTGGGCCTGAGCGAGGTCGTGGTGCTCAACGATTTCGAGGCGCAGGCGCTGGCCGTGGTGGCGCTCGGCGAAGAGCATATGGAAAAGATCGGCGGCGGCACGCCGGAGCCCAATGCGAGCCGCGTCGTGCTCGGCCCTGGAACCGGGCTGGGCGTCGCCGGGCTGATCTACGCGCTCGATCGCTGGATCCCGGTGCCGGGCGAGGGCGGGCATATGGATATCGGACCGCGCACTCCGCGCGACTTCGAGGTGTTCCCGCATATCGACAAGCTCGAAGGCCGCATCTCCGGCGAGCAGATCCTGTGCGGGCGCGGGCTGGTCAATGTCTATCGCGCCGTGGCGAGGACGGACGGCAAGCCGACGCCGTTCACGACGCCGGCCGAGGTCACCGGCGCGGCGCTTGCCAAGACCGACGCGGTGGCCGGGGAGGCGCTGGAGCTGTTCGTCACCTGCCTCGGCCGAACCGCCGGTGACCTGGCGCTGGTGTTCATGAGCCGGGGCGGCGTGTTCCTGACCGGCGGCATCGCGCAGAAGATCGTGCCGGCGCTGAAGGCCGGAAATTTCCGCGCCGCCTTCGAGGACAAGGCGCCGCACAGCGCGCTGATGCGTGAAATGCCGGTCTATGTGATCACCCATCCGCTGGCGGCGCTGCTTGGGCTTGCCGCCTATGCCAGAACGCCTTCGCTGTTCGGCGTGCAGATCGCCGGGCGGCACTGGCGGGCATGATGGCGCCTGGGCCCGCGATCGGCCGCCGCGACGAAGTTTCGCCATAGGCAAGCCGTAGCCGGGGCGCTAAGAGGGGTGCCGGAACGCAGCCCGGCACCTAGACAAACCACGAAGCGCCCGCGATTTGACAGTTCAAAATCCACTCAAACTGAAAGTTCAGCCCGCTGAGGTCAGGGCTGTGCTGCGCCGCATCCTCGCCGAGAACGGCGGTGAATATCGCTGGACCTATGTCGTCGCCATCTCTTGCCTCCTGATTGTTTCCGGTACCACTGCCTTCCTCGCATGGGTCATGGCTCCGATGATCGATGGGATATTCGTCGAGCGGCGCAGCGACATGATCTTCTGGGTCTGCGCCGGTTTCATGGGGGCCTCCCTGTTGCGCGGCTTCGCCGGCTACGGCCAGGCGGTGGCACTGGCCACGATCGGCAACAATTTGGTCGCCCGCTACCAGAAGCGCGTCTTCGATCATCTGATGAAGCTCGGCGTCAACTTCTTCAACGACACGCGTTCCGGCCGGTTGGCGGCGCAGGTCAACGAGAATGTCGGCGGCATCCGCGACCTGCTGTCGCTGACGCTGACCTCGATCAGCCGCGACGCGGTCTCGCTGGTCGCGCTCGTCGGCGTCATGATCTATCAGGACCCGGTGCTGTCGCTGAGCTCGCTGCTGATCGGGCCGCCGCTGATCTGGGCCGTCGTCTACATCACCCGCCGACTGCGCAAGATCAACCGGGAATCCGTGCTGATCAATTCGCAGCTGAACGGGTCCGTGCAGGAGGCCACGCAAGGCATCGCCATCGTCAAGGCCTTCACGCTGGAGGACGAGCTGGCGCGCCGCATCGGCATCATGGCGGAAACGGCCGAGCAGCGTAACAACAAGATCGCCCGCGTCGCGGAGCGGCTGTCGCCGATTTCCGAGATACTCGGCGGTCTCGCCATCACCGCCGTGGTCGCCTATTCCGGCTACCGGGCGCTGTATCTTGGGCAGCCGCCGGGCGCGGTCTTCTCTTTCATCACCGCGTTGATCATGGCTTACGACCCGGCACGACGCCTGGCGCGCACACAGGTCGGCATGGAACGCGCGCTGGTCAATGCGCGCATGATCTACGAGCTGCTCGACCTCAAGCCGAAGCAGGGGGATGCCCCCGACGCGGTCGATGCGAAAATCACCACGGGCGAGGTGCGCTTCAACGACGTGACCTTCGGCTACAGCCCCGACATGCCGGTGCTGCGGGAGCTGAGCTTCACCGCCGCCGCCGGCAAGGTAACGGCGATCGTCGGCGCCTCGGGCGCCGGCAAGTCGACGCTGGTGGCGCTGCTGCAGCGTTTCTACGACGTCGACAAGGGCTCGATCGAAGTCGACGGGCAGAACATCTCGAAGGTGACGAAGCGCTCGCTGCGCCAGTCGATCGCCTATGTCTCGCAGGCGCCTTACCTGTTCGAAGGCACGATCCGCGACAACATCCGCTATGGCCGGCTCTCGGCCACCGATGCCGAGATCGAGCAGGCGGCGAAGCTGGCCGCCGCCGACGAGTTCATCCGCCAGCAGCCACAAGGCTACGACACGCCTGTCGGCGAAGGCGGCTCGACGCTGTCGGGCGGCCAGCGCCAGCGCGTCTCGATCGCCCGCGCCATCGTGCGCCAGGCGCCGATCCTGCTGCTCGACGAGGCGACCTCGGCGCTGGACAACGAGGCCGAGGCGCGTGTCCAGGAAGCGCTGACCCATGTCATGGAAGGCTGCACGACGATCGTGATCGCGCACCGGCTGTCGACGGTGGTCAATGCCGACCATATCATCGTGCTGGAAGAGGGCAGGCTGGTCGAAGAAGGCACGCATGCGACGCTGATGGCCGACCCGCACAGCATCTATGCCCGTTTCCACAGGATCCAGGGCAAGAAGGGACTGGGACTTGTCGACGACGCCAAGGCAAGCCAGACTTCGGGCCAAACTCCGGCGCCGCGCAGCCGCGCCAAGAAGACCGTCAGGAGAAGCGCATGAGCGAAGCCGGCGATATGGGCCTGGTCGTGGTGGGCGCCGCGGGCCGCATGGGCCAGACGCTGATCCGCGCCATACACACGATGCCCGGCGCGCGCGTCGCAGCCGCGATCGAGCGGCCGGACTCCCCGCATCTCGGCAAGGATGCCGGTGAGCTTGCCGGCATCGGCATCATCAACGTGCCGATCGTCGACGATCCGCTGCCGGCCTTCGCCAAGGCTGACGGCGTGCTCGATTTCACCGCGCCGGCCGCAAGCGTCGAATTCGCCGGCTATGCCGCGCAGGCGCGTATCGTTCATGTCATCGGCACCACCGGCTGCTCGGCCGACGACAATGCCAGGATCGCCGCCGCCGCGCGGCATGCGACGATCGTCAAATCCGGTAATATGAGCCTCGGCGTCAACCTTCTGGCGGTGCTGGTCGAGCAGGCCGCTAAGGCGCTCGACCCGGAGGATTTCGACATCGAGATCCTGGAAATGCACCACCGCCACAAGGTCGACGCCCCGTCCGGCACGGCGCTGCTGCTCGGCGAGGCGGCGGCGAAAGGGCGCGGCATCGATCTTGCCGGCAACAGCGTGCGGGTGCGCGACGGCCATACCGGCGTGCGCAAGGCGGGCTCGATCGGCTTCGCCACGCTGCGCGGCGGCTCCGTGGTCGGCGATCACAGCGTGATCCTTGCCGGCACCGGCGAGCGCATCACGCTGTCCCACCATGCCGAGGACCGGGCGATCTTCGCCCGCGGCGCGGTCAAGGCGGCGCTTTGGGCGCGCGGCAAGAAGCCCGGACTTTATTCCATGCGGGATGTGCTCGGCCTGAGCTGAGGCGTCTCTTCCATAAAATTCCAAAGGAGCAAACATGTCGGGAACTCTCGTGCTCGTGCGCCACGGCCAGAGCGAATGGAACCTGAAGAACCTGTTCACCGGCTGGCGCGATGTCGACCTGACCGACCAGGGCAATGCGGAAGCGCTTGCGGCCGGCGAAAAGCTCAAGGCGCGCGGCCTAAAATTCGACATCGCCTACACGTCGGCCCTGAAGCGGGCGCAGAAGACCTGCCAGCACATCCTCGACGTGGTCGGCCAGAGCGATCTCAAGACCATCCGCGACCAGGCGCTCAACGAGCGCGACTATGGTGACCTCTCCGGCCTCAACAAGGACGACGCGCGCAAGAAGTGGGGCGAGGAGCAGGTGCATATCTGGCGCCGTTCCTACGACATCGCCCCGCCCGGCGGCGAAAGCCTGAAGGACACCGGCGCGCGCGTGTGGCCCTATTACCTGCATGAGGTACAGCCGCATGTGCTGCGCGGCGAGACGGTGCTGGTCGCCGCCCACGGCAATTCGCTGCGCGCGCTGATCATGGCGCTGGACGGCAAGAGCGGCGAGGAGATCGTCAAGCTCGAGCTCGGCACCGGCGTGCCGGTCATCTACAAGCTCAACGCCGACTCCACCGTGGCGAAGAAAGAAGTGCTGGAGGGGTGAGGCCATTCGGCCAGCCAGGGCGAGCCACGAAAAAAGCGCGTTGACACATATCGTTTGCCCGCTTACATGAGCGCCCACCAGCCCAGATGGCGGAATTGGTAGACGCGCACGGTTCAGGTCCGTGTTCCGCAAGGAGTGGAGGTTCGAGTCCTCTTCTGGGCACCATCCTTCGCTCTTCGAGCTTCGGATGGCAGGCCATCCCGGAGCTCCAAGAGCGAAAGGGTCGCCGAATCATCCCGACTGCCAATGGGATCGCGCTCCCCAGATACGACATTCGCGATTGGCTGTAGCCTCTGAGCCTCGTCATCCCAGGGCGAAGCAGGAGCGTAGCTCCGTCGCGGAGACCCTGGGATCCATTCCGTTACATATGAGCGGTGCAGCGGTGCAGAATTCTGCTCCGTGGCGGGGCCTCGAGATCGCGGCATGGATCCTCGGGTCTGCGCCGCCTCGCTTCGCTCCTTGCTTCGCCCGTGGATGACGAAGGCGTGTAGGCCTTCAGGCACCTCCCCTTCCGGCCAGTCCTCCAACAAAGCGCTTCAAACCCGGCGGCCATGACGCTACGGTCGCGCAATGGCTCCTTCCGTCAGCCCGACCATCGCCGCCCGCCGCGACCAGATGTTCCCGATCCTTTCGGATGCGGATATCGAGCGCATGCGGCGCTTCGGCGAGGCACGCTCCTATGCCGCCGGCGAGCATATCGTGACGGCCGGCACGATTTCGCCAGGCGTGATCCTCATCCTGTCGGGCAAGGTCGACATCACCCAGGCCGGCGGGCTCGGCCGGCCTGAGCCGATCGTCACCCATGGCGCGGGCAATTTCATCGGCGAGCTGGCGCAGCTGTCGAACCGGCCGTCGCTGGTCAATGCCGAGGCGGTCGAGCCGGTCGAAGCGATCGTCATCCCCTCGCAGCGGCTGCGCGACCTGATGGTGCAGGAGGCCAATCTCGGCGAGCGCGTCATGCGGGCGCTGATCCTGCGCCGCGTCGGGCTGCTCGAAAGCGGCGCCAGCGGGCCGGTCGTCATCGGCCCTCCGGGCAATGGCGACGTGCTGCGGCTGCAAGGTTTCCTGCGCCGCAGCGGGCTTCCCCATCGTGCGCTCGATTCCGACACCGACCCTTGCGCCAAGACGCTGATCGAGCGGTTCCATGTCGACCCGCACCATCTGCCGATCGTGCTCTGCCCGAACGGCAAGCTGATGCACAATCCAGGCGAGAACGAGCTTGCCCGCTGTGTCGGCCTGCTGCGGCCTATCGATGCCGACAAGGTCTATGACGTGGCGATCGTCGGCGCCGGACCCGCCGGGCTGGCAGCGGCGGTCTATGCCGCCTCGGAAGGCCTGTCGACGATCGTGCTCGACTGCCGCGCCTTCGGCGGGCAAGCGGGTGCCTCGGCCCGGATCGAAAACTATCTCGGCTTCCCGACCGGCATCACCGGCATGGCGCTGATGGCGCGCGCCTACAACCAGGCGCAGAAATTCGGCGTCGAGATGGTCATTCCCGACGAGGCGAAGCTGCTCGACGACGACGGCGACGGCGCCCGCTACAGGCTTGCGATCGGCGATGGCGAGAGCGTGCGTTCACGCGCGGTGGTGATCGCCAGCGGCGCGCGCTACCGCCGCCTCGACATCGCCAACCTGGCGCAGTTCGAGGGGACGTCCGTGCATTACTGGGCCTCGCCGATCGAGGCCAGGCTTTGCCAGAGCCAGGAGGTGGCGCTGGTCGGCGCCGGCAATTCGGCCGGCCAGGCGGCCGTCTATCTGGCGAGCCAGGTGCGCAAGGTGACGCTGCTGGCTCGCCGCGACAGCCTCGACGCCACCATGTCGCGCTATCTTGTCGAGCGCATCAAGGCGCAGCCCAACATCGAGGTGCTGACGCAGACCGAAGTGGTGGCGCTGGAGGGCCATGACGGCAATCTCCAGCGGCTGCGCTGGCGCAACCGGATAACCGGCGAGGAGACGGAACGCGCCATCCATCACCTCTTCCTCTTCATCGGCGCCGATCCGAACACCGACTGGCTGGCGAACTGCAATGTGGCGCTGGATGCCAAGGGTTTCGTGCGCACCGGGCCGGACACGACGCCGGGTCACGGGCTGATGGAAACCAGCCGCGGCGGTGTCTTCGCAATCGGCGACGTGCGGTGCGGCTCGACCAAGCGGGTCGCGGCCGCCGTCGGCGAGGGCGCGCAGGTGGTCGCGGCGTTGCATGCCTATCTGGCGCGGAACGGCGGCGCCGCCGCCGTAAACGAATAGATCAGCGAACCGGCGAGGACCCAGCGATGGACGAATGCAGGCACACCAGGGACATCAAAAAGGTCACGCCGAGCGCGCTGGGCTGCGAGGAATGCCTGAAGAGCGGCTCCTGGTGGGTGCATCTGAGGCTCTGCCGCACCTGCGGCCATGTCGGCTGCTGCGACGACTCGCCCAATCGCCACGCGACAAAGCATTTCCACGCCACGCAGCATCCGATCATCGAAGGCTACGACCCGCCGGAAGGCTGGGCCTGGTGCTTCGTCGACGAGGTTTTTGTCGACCTCGAGGGCGATACGACGCCGCAGAACGGGCCGATCCCGAAGTTTGTCTGAGTCCAGCCGTCCGGGCCGCGTCTAGAGCGTTTCACCGTTTCACGGAAACGGCGAACCACTCTGTCCCTTGTTTTTACGCAATTCCGGACGGAAAACCGCTCACACTTTTCCTGGAATTGCTCTAATCAGCGCACCGAGCTCGTCACGGTCGGATCGACGGCGTCGGGCACGGATTTGCGCTCGTTGCCGGCGAAGATGCCGATGAGCAGCAGGCTGAGCACGACCGGCACAAACAGGATGGCGACGCGGGCCTGCACGTAGAAGATGGCACGCCATTCATTTCGCTTTTCGGGGCTGTCGTTCATCATGCTCGCTCTGTCTGCGCCTCCCCGAGGCGGGACATAGAGACGAAGCGTTAAACATCTCCTTCCGATTCCGTTAACGGGCGGATGATCGGCTTTAATCGCATAGGGCAGCGCTGCCCCCGCTCCGTCAGCTTCGCGGCCACCTCTCCCTACTTTTTCTACGGCATGCGCACATCTTCCGTGACTGGCGTGACTGATCGGGCCGAGGCTTGATTGCCACGTGGTTCCCCCAATCCGTTGCTGCTTCGCAGCGCCACCTTTCCCCCCTCCGGAGGGAAAGGAAGGGAGCCTTGCTGGACGAGCGTTGACGGCAAAAAGCTTGGCGCCCTTTCCTCTACCCCGTCGATCGGGGGAGAGGTGGCTCGGCGAAGCCGAGACGGAGTGAGGGTCGACCAGCGCTACAATGGACAATGCATGACGGTCGCCTGAAAGTTCGACTCGCCGCTCACGCGGCCGGCAGCGCGAACAGCCTGCCACCCGCCGGCACCACGTCGTCGATGCCGGCGAGCCGCAGGCAGTGCCAGGCCATGGCATGGTTGGAAGAGGTGACGGGAATGCCGATGCGGCGTTCGAGATCGGCGACCGCCTCGGCGACGCGCAGGCTGGTGCAGGAGATGAAGATCGCATCAACGCCGGGCACTTCAGCCATGCGCTCGGCGGCCGCCTCGATCGAGGCGAGCGAGATGCGGGCGGCCTCGCGGTCGTCGCGGCGGTCGAAGGTGGCAACGGCGGCGATGTCGAGGCCGCGGCCGGTGAAATAGCGCACCAGGCCCTGGTTGATCTCGGGCGCGTAAGGGGTCAGCAGGCCGATGCCCTTCGCGCCCAGCGCCTTGAAGGCGGCCAGGGCGCCGGTGACCGGCGTGGTGCAGGCGACGCCCGGCCGCGCCTTCCTGATCTCGGCGAAGACGGCTTCCTCGCCGAGCGTCATGGTCGCCGAGGTGCAGCCGAAGCCGACGACGTCGAGCGGGATCGAGGGCAGGATGAGGTCGACGGTGGGCGCGATGCGCGGGCCGATGGCGCGCAAAGTGTCGGGCGTGATGTCGTTGTCGTTGAACAGGCGCGCCTCGTAGAAGGCGACGCCCGGAATGCGCACCAGCGCGCGGAACTCGTGCTCCAGCGTCTGATCGGTGGCGAGGATCGCCAGGCCGATCGCCGCGCGCGAGGCGAGGCCGCCATCGATCTCGGATGGCAGCACGCCCAGATCGACCGGTCCGGAGGCGGAACGCGGCGCGGCGGCAAGACTGGCGGACATGGCATTCCCTTTCTCGATCGGAGCGAGGACAGGTCTCGCTCAACAGGATCCTGCTCTCAGTTCAAAAGTCCATCCATCGAAATGGCCGGCTTGCGGCCGGCGATGAGGTCGGCGGTGATGCGGGCCGAGCCATGCGACATGGTCCAGCCGATATGGCCGTGCCCGGTGTTGAGGTAGAGATTGCGAAGGTGCCGCTGGCCGAACTCGGGCAGGTTGTTGGGCGTCATGGGCCTGAGACCCGCCCACATCTCGGCGCGGTCGTAATCGGCGCCTTCGGGATAAAGCTCCTCCGTCACGCCCTTCATGAAGGCGAAATCGGCCGGCTTGTGGCTGGTGTCGTAGCCGGCGAATTCCGCGGTGGCGGTGACGCGCAGCCGGTCGCCGAAGCGCGAGACGGCGACCAGATTATGCTCGTCGATCGCGGCGATGGTCGGCGGCGCCGGCCGGTTGCCGATCGGAATGGTCAGCGAATAGCCCTTGATCGGATAGATCGGCAGGCTGAGCCCGATCGTCCTGGCGATCAGCGGGCTATAGGAGCCGAGCGCCAGCACATAGGCGTCGCCCTTGACCGCCCCCTTGTCCGTCATCACCTGCGCGACGCCGTCGCCAGATATCTCGATGCCAGTGATGGTGGTGCCGGTGCGGATCTCACCGCCGCGCTCGACCACCTTGGCGGCCAGCGCCCGGGTGAATTTCGCCGGGTCGCCGGTCTCGTCGGTCGGGCAATGGATGCCGCCGGCAATCTTTTCCTTGGCCGAGGCCAGCGCCGGATCGAGCGCGACGACGGCGTCGCGGTCGAGCACCTTGATCAGTTGCCCGTCGGATTCCAGCAGCCGCATATGTTCGACACCTTTGTCGAGCGCCTGCTGGCTGCGATAAAAATAGAGGATGCCGCGATCGTTGCGATCGTAGTCGATGGCCTCATCGGCGACGACCTGTTGCAGCACGGATTGCGAATAGACGGCGAGGCGGTGCTTGAGCAGCGTGTTGCGCCTGGCCTTCTCGGCCGTGCATTCCATCAGGAACAGCCACGACCAACTGTAGAGCCGGGGATCGGCCGAGAGCCTGAAGCGCAGCGCCTGATCCTTCAGCACCAGTGATTTCAGCAGGATCATCGGCGCCCTGGGCGAGGACCAGACGAAGGAATGCCCCGGCGCGATCATGCCGGCATTGCCCCAGCTGGTCTCGGCGGCGACCTGCTGCTGGCGCTCGAGGATGACCACCTCGTGCCCGTCCTTCTGCAGCTGGTAAGCGGTGGTGACGCCGACCACGCCGCCACCCAAGACGATCACGCGCATCACGCCTCCGGAGATCGCAAGCTGGGGGTAGTTTAGTGGGGAATCGGAAATTGCAAAGGTGGGAGCGTTAGGCCACGGGCGTGACGGGGAGAGGTAGCCGCGTGCAGACGAAATGCCACAAATCCGGGGGGTGTGGGCATGTTAGCTTCAAATTCGATTGTCCTCATGTCTATGTTACTCGACGCATATAATGGCCTACCGTAGTTTCAAAAGATGGTTTCAACCTTCTAAGGTCGCCGAGGTGTCTCCGTGCGCGAACTATTGGGTGCCAGCGCTATTGCCGCATTTCTGTCGGCGACTCCTGCCCATGCTGACGCGGGGCAAGAGGCTTATGACAAGGGTCAATACGGCATTGCGTTGGACTATTGGCGGCCGCTTGCGGAGCAAGGGGTCGCAACAGCCGAATTCGGCCTCGGGTTGATTTACGAAACGGGCCGTGGCGTGAAGCAGGATTTCCCGACCGCGTTGGTCTGGTACCAGAAGGCGGCCGATCAGGGTCTGGCAGACGCTCAATGCGCCGTCGGAGCAATGTACTCCAAGGGTCGCGGTGTTCCGGTAGATGTTGTCAAGGCAGTCGCTCTTTATCGGATGGCTGCCGAGCAAGGAAATGTTCACGGAGAAGTAAATCTCGGGGGGATGTACATCTACGGACGCGGCGTCCCCCAAGACTACGTTATGGCGGCCTATTGGTATGGTAAGGCTGCGGACGCCGGAAACTCGCTTGGACGAGCAGACCTGGCGTTACTTTACCTTACGGGGCGCGGCATCCAAAAAGATATCTCTGAGGCAGCAATCTTGTACAGACAGGCAGCTGAAGCTGGAGATCTGGTTGGAGAGAATGGCCTGGGTGTTTTGTACCAAAAAGGCTTGGGGGTTCCTCAAGACTACAATCTCGCGCTGTCATGGTACCGCAAATCCGCCGAGCAAGGTGACCCGGACGCGGCCAGTAATCTCGGAATAATGTATTCCAGAGGCGAGGGTATCCCGCAGGACTTGGATCAAGCCCGTACTTGGCTGCGCAAGGCAGCTCGCCAAGGGAATAACAACGCTATTCTGGAGCTTCGACGTCTGGGAGAACAATTACCCTAAGCTAGCGGGGTTCGCTCCTCACCCCGCCAGCGCCTGTTCGAGATCGGCGATCAGATCATCGCCATCCTCGATGCCGCAGGAGAGCCGCACCAGCGAATCGGTGATGCCGATGGCGCCGCGCTTCTCGGCCGGGATCGAGCCGTGCGTCATCAGCGCCGGGTGCTCGATCAGGCTTTCGACGCCGCCCAGGCTTTCGGCCAGCGTGAAGAGCTGGGTGCGTTCCAGGAAGCGCTTTGTGCCGGCCAGGTCGCGGTCGAGGTCGACCGAGATCATGCCGCCGAAGGCGTGCATCTGCTGGACGGCGATGGAATGCTGCGGGTGGCTGGCGAGGCCGGGATAGATGACCCGGCGGACATCTTTTCGCGTCTCCAGCCATTGCGCGATCTTCAGGCCATTCGCGGAATGGCGCTCCATCCTCAGCGCCAGAGTCTTGATGCCGCGCAAGGCCAAAAAGCTGTCGAACGGACCGGAGATGGCGCCGATGGCGTTCTGCAGGAATTTCAGCTGGTCGGCGAGATCCTTGTTGTCGCCGACCACCGCCACGCCGCCGACCATGTCGGAATGGCCGTTCAAATATTTCGTCGTCGAATGGACGACGATGTCGATGCCGAGTTCCAGCGGACGCTGGATGTATGGGCTGCAAAAAGTGTTGTCGGCGACGGTAAGCAGACCCTTACGCTTTGCAAGCGCCGCGAGACCTTCGAGATCGACGATGCGCAACAGCGGATTGGTCGGTGTCTCGACCCAAAGCAGTTTTGTTTCCGGGCGGATCGCCGCCTCGACCGCGGCAAGGTCGGTGAAATCGGCGAAGCTGACCTGCAGACCGGCCGAACGCTTGCGCACCCGCTCCATCAGCCGGAACGAGCCGCCATAGATGTCGTCGGTGGCGACGATATGGGCGCCGGAATCGAGCAGCTCGAGCACCGTCGAGATCGCCGCCAGGCCCGAGGCGAAGGCGAAAGCCCGGCTGCCGCTTTCGAGGTCGGCGACCGCGCGCTCGAAGGCAAAACGCGTCGGGTTCTGGCTGCGCGCGTATTCAAAGCCCTTGTGCACGCCGGGCGACTGCTGGCCGTAGGTGGAGGTGGCGTAGATCGGCACCATCACCGCGCCGGTCAGCGGGTCGTGGCTCTGGCCGCCATGGATGGTGCGGGTGGAAAAGGCCAGGCGGTTCTTGCCGTTTGAAGTCATTTTGCGCGGCGCCTCAGATGGTTGATCAGGTCGATACGGGTTATCAGGCCGATGAACTCGTCGCCATCGAAGACGATGGCGACCTCGTTGCGGTCGAAGACCGGCAGCAGCGCGTCCAGCGTCTGATTGGCCTGCAGCGTGTGCAGGTTCGACGTCATGGCGGTGCGCACCGGCGCGTTGAAGCGGTCCCAGCGGCCGTCATAGGGGCCGTCGACCTTGGCCAGGATGTCGCTTTCGTCGACGATCCCGACCAGCCTGCCTTGATCCAGCACCGGCAATTGCGAGACGTCGGAGCGGCGCATACGGCCATAGGCGTTGAGCAGGCTTTCCTCCGGCCCGACCCAGACGGTGTCGCCGGTGCGGTGCGAGCGCATGACGAGGTCGCGCAAATCGCCATGCTGCTCCTGCTCGGCAAGGCCCTGCTCGGCCAGCCAGAAATCGTCGAAGACTTTCGACAGGTACTTGTTGCCGCTGTCGCAGACGAAGGTGACGACGCGCTTGGGCACCGTCTGCTCGCGGCAATAGCGAAGCGCGGCCGACAACAGCGTGCCAGAGGACGAGCCGGCCAGGATACCTTCCTTGGACAAGAGATCGCGCACCGCCAGCATGCTCTGCTTGTCGGGAATCGAGTAGGCTTTCTTCACCAGCGAGAGATCGGCGTTGGGCGGCACGAAATCCTCGCCGATGCCTTCGACCGTCCAGCTGCCGGCCTCCTCCATCTTGCCGGTCTTGATCAGCGGCGCCAGCACCGAACCGACCGGATCGGCGAGCACCATCTCGGTCTTGGGCGAATGCTTCGCGAAATAGCGGCCGAGCCCGGTGAGCGTGCCGCCGGAGCCGACGCCGACCACCACCGCGTCGACGTCGCCGCCAAGCTGCGAGAAAATTTCCGGCCCGGTGGTCGTCTCATGCGCCAGCGGATTGGCGGGGTTGGCGAACTGGTTGGCGTAGAAGGCGCCGGGCAATTCGGCGGCGATCTTCTCGGCCATGTCCTGGTAGTATTCGGGATGGCCCTTGCCGACGTCGGAGCGCGTCATGCGCACCTCGGCGCCCAAAGCGCGCAGATGCTGGATCTTCTCGCGCGACATCTTGTCGGGCACGACCAGGATGATGCGGTAGCCTTTCGGGATGCCGACCTGGGCAAGCCCGAGGCCGGTGTTGCCGGCGGTGGCTTCGACGATGGTGCCGCCACGCTTCAGCGCGCCGGATTTCTCGGCCGCCGCGATCATCGACAAAGCGATGCGATCCTTGATCGAGCCGCCGGGATTCTGGCTTTCGAGCTTGATGAACAGGCGGCATTTGCCGGTGTCGAACTTGGTCAGCTCGACGATCGGCGTCTGGCCGATCAGGTCGAGCACCGAAGCGTAAGGCGGACGCAAACGGGACAGATTGATGTCCGCGCCGCCGGGCGCCGGTTGTCTCTGCTCGCTCATCTGAGATGCTCCATGGAAGCAGACGCGGGTGTTGGCAATCTCGCGCATCGGGCCGCCGAAAGCCATTGCGGTTTCGCGGATCGCGCGCCCTGTCTTTTCCAGCCCTTTTCATCCGGAAAGAAGATAGATCGTGCCAATCCAGTGGCGAGTCGAGGAATGGAATTTCGCGGACGGCGTAGTTGAGGGGGTGGTTGGGGATCGATTATCTATGTCGAGTTCCTTCACACCCCCTCTGTCCTGCCGGACATCTCCCCCGCAAGGGGGAGATTGGATGTCGCGGCCGCTTTCGCCAATCATCGACGTTGCAGGCGACGTGCCGTCGGCGGAACTGCTGATCTCCCCCCTTGCGGGGGAGATGCCCGGGAGGGCAGAGGGGGGTGCTGTCCCGCCAGCGTCTCAAGGTCTCGGTTCACAGCGAGCCTCACCCCAGCAGCTGCTTGCTGAGCTTCGCGCATTGCACGCGGATGTCGGGGATGGCGTCGATCTCGAAGAAGGTGCCGCGCGTCAGCGGGCCGACGGCAAGCAGCTTCGACGACACCGTGCCGTCGGCCGCGATCAGCTCGCATTTCGCGGTGACGTCGAGGCCGAGGCGCAGCGGATCAGGGCGCGCCACGCCGCGCTCGAGCAGCGAACGCACGACGCCGTTCGACGTCCTCGAAATGTCGCGGGCGATGCCCATGCAGTCATAGAGCCGGGCGACCCGCAGGGTCTCGATATCCTGTGTGCCGCGTGGCTGGATTTTTACGGTGAAGCCGCCGTTCGCCTCGACATTCACGACCCTGCCGGCCACGAGGCGGATGCGGCCTGACCTGACCGCCTCGGTGACGCGCGCGTAAACTTCCGGCGCCATGCGGTGGCGGTGGATGTCCCACCAGGCCTTGGTGTGCTCGACGAAGCGGCGCTTGGCCGAGGACGGCCAGTTCTGCCAGATCGTCTGGTTGAACGGCCGCAACCCGTCGACGACGTCGCGCCAGTCGCCGCCTGCCTTCTGGGTCTCGCGGATCAGGTTGCGGAACCAGCCGACAAAATAGGAAAGCTCCGTGCCGAGCGGGATGTCGGCGATGTCGAGCTTGATCGGGTTGCCCTTGCGGTGTGGCGACGGCAGCAGGCCGCGCCGCGACACCGCGACGATCGGGCCGCGATGGCCGCGCTGTTCCAGCGACAGGAAGGCATCGACCATGCTGAGGCCAGTGCCGAGCAGCAGGACCGGAGCTTCAGGATCGAGCGTGGTGTCGGCCTCCGTCCCCATGCGGATGGCGTGGCCCTGGAAGGCGCCGGGCTGTTCGTCGTGGCCGGTGGCAAGCACGGCCAGATGGCCAACGACGCTGGTGCCGTTGGCGAGCACCACCTCTACACCAGCCGGCGTCGGCGAGATCGACAGGCTCTCCTCGGCAATCAGCCGCAACCGGCCTGTCTCGCGCTCACGTTCCACCAGATCGTCGAGCAGCTCCTTGAGGTAGCGCGCATAGAGGCTGCGGGGCGCATAGAATGGCCCCTGGTCGGGTTTGGCGAAGCCGCGCTCCAGCACCCAGCGTGCGAAATGGGTGGGGTCGTCGGCATAGGCGCTCATCCCGGAGGCTTTGACGTTGAGCACATGCGCCGACAGCAGAGTGGAATAGGCCATGCCCTGGCCGAAATGCGGCCGCTTCTCGATCAGCGTGACGCGCAGATCGGGGTTTGACGACATCAGCAGATGCGCGGCCAGCACGACGCCGCTGGCGCCGCCGCCGACAATGATGATGGAGTTGCCGCGTCCAACCATGGTTGCGAGCCGGAATTTCTGTCGAGCGGTCAGCGCGCGGCGGTCGCCGCGGGCGGCCTCGGCCGCAGCCCACGAACGATCGCCGGAACGGTTTCTAGAAGGTCGCGCATCGTTCTCTCACTCCCAATGTTGATAAGATTACTATACTAAGCGGGCTGGGCACGAAACCCTCCTTCCAATTCGCCTGCCCTTTGAAGCATGGATTTGCCTGGATGGGCTGATTGGAGAATTTTCGTTCGGCCCGGGAGCGGCGCTCGTCTCCATCGTCATTCCAGGGCGAAGCGGAGCGTAGACCCTGGAATGACGAAGAGCGTAGGTTGCCGCTCGTCAGGGCACCCGCGACCGTCCTTTTGCGCCCGTTCCGCCGGTACCCGGCGACACTTTTCCAACAAAACCCCGTTCCTTGGAAGGATTTAACTCTACAAACCCGATAGAATTAACGGACGATAGAAACGCAATCCAGTTTTCAGGGGTTATGGAGCCTTTCAATGTCAATTCTTTCACGACGCGTTCTGCTTTTCTCGTCGGCGGCGCTTACGGCTGCCGCTCTGCTCGGTCCGGCCAGCGCCGAGGATCTCAAGATCACCATCGGCTACCAGACGGTGGTCGAGCCATCGAAAGTGCCGCAGGCCGACGGCGTCTATGAGAAGGCGACCAAGGCGGCGATCGACTGGCGCAAGTTCGATTCCGGCGCCGACGTCATCGCCGCGATCGCCTCCGGCTCGGTCGATATCGGCTATGTCGGCTCGAGCCCGCTGGCCGCGGCCGCCAGCCGCGAGCTGCCGATCCAGACCATTTTCGTCGTCGGCCTGATCGGCCCCTCGGAAGCGCTGGTCGCCCGCAACGGCGCCGGCATCGGGAAGGTCGCCGACCTTGCCGGCAAGAAGGTGGCCGTGCCGTTCGTCTCGACCACGCATTACAGCCTGCTCGCGGCGCTGAAGCATGAAGGCGTCGACCCGAAGTCGGTGCAGATCCTCAATCTGAGACCGCCGGAAATCGCCGCCGCCTTCGCGCGCGGCGACATCGACGCGGCCTATGTCTGGGACCCGGCGCTGGGCCAGGTCAAGACCACCGGCAAGGTGGTGCTGGACTCCTCGCAGGTGGCCGCCTGGGGCGCGCCGACCTTCGACGCCTGGATCGTGCGCACCGATTTTGCCGAAAAGCACCCCGAAGCCGTGCGCGACTTCGTCAAGGTGACCGGCGAAGCCTATGCCCAGTTCCTCGCCAAGCCGGAAGCCTGGTCGGTGTCATCGCCGGAAGCCGGCAAGATCGCCAAGCTCACCGGCGCCAAGCTGGAAGAGGTGCCGGAACTGCTCAAGGGCTATGTCTTCCCGTCGCTCGAGGAGCAGGCCTCGGACAAGTTCCTCGGCGGCGCGACCGTCAAGGCCGTCGCGGCAACGTCCGCCTTCCTCAAGGAGCAAGGCAAGGTCGACGCCGTGCTTCCCGACTATTCGAAATATGTGACGGCGAAATATGCCAGCGAGGCGCTCGCCTCGAACTGAGCCTTCTCCACGCAATTCCCGGAAGGATGACCGCCTTTCCGGGGATTGTTCGCAAGCGCGGCCTCCTTCCCTGGCCTTGCGCTTGTCTGTCCCGGAGCCGCTTACGAGGCGCGGCTTCGGGGCAGGCCCCAGGATCCAACGCCTTGATCCAGCAGAGGCCCGAATGACGCATCTCACCCTCGACAAGGTCAGCGTCCATTATGACGGCCAGCCGGCCCCGGCTGTCGAGCGCGTTTCGCTCGACATCGGCAAAAGCGATTCAGGCAGGGGCGATTTCGTCGTGCTGGTCGGCCGTTCCGGCTGCGGCAAGACCTCGCTGCTCAACGTCGCCGCCGGGCTGGTCGAGCCCGCGGGCGGCCTGGCCACGGTGGACGGCCGGCCGATCACCGGGCCCGGCTCCGATCGCGCCGTGGTCTTCCAGAACGATGCATTGTTCCCCTGGCTGACGGCGCGGGAAAATGTCGCCTTCGCGCTCAGGCTGCGCGGCGTGCCGGCCGACAAAAGGGCGCGTCGCGCCGACGAACTGCTGTCGCTGGTCAAGCTCGGCGATGCCGGCGACAAGCGCATCTGGGAGCTTTCCGGCGGCATGCGCCAGCGCGTCGGCCTTGCCCGGGCGCTCGCCGCCGAACCCGAATTCCTCCTGCTCGACGAGCCGCTCGGCGCGCTCGACGCCCTGACGCGCGAGCGCATGCAGACGACGCTGCTCGACCTGTGGGCAGCGGCCCAAGTCGGCGTGCTGATGGTGACGCACGGCATCGAGGAGGCGCTGGTGCTCGCCACCCGCATCGTCGTGCTGGCGCCGGGTCCAGGGCATGTGGTGCGGACATTCGAAACCCATTTCGGCCGCCGCTACGCCGCCGGCGAGCCGATCCGCGCGATCAAGGCGGATCCCGCCTTTGCCGCGGCCCGCGCGGAGCTGACCGATGCGATCTTCGAAGGAGAGGCGGCATGAGCGTGAGCGCCTACAGCGAAAGGCCCGCCGCGAAGGCCGGCGAGAATAACGGGTTTTCCGTGCCATGGTCGCGGCCACGGCCGAAACGCGCGGTCGTTTCGGCCAGGCTGGTCAGCGCGATCACCATCCTCGTGCTGCTCGCCGCCTGGACGGCGGCGGCCTCGCTGCAGCTGGTATCGCCGGTCTTCCTGCCCTCGCCCGCCGCGGTCTGGGCGAAATTTGTCGTCGTCGCCCGCGACGGATTCGTCGATGCGACGCTGCTCCAGCACACCCTCGCCTCGCTTTGGCGCGTGTTCGCCGCGCTGATCGCGGCGATCCTCGTCGGCGTCCCGGTCGGCCTCGCCATCGGCATCAGCCGGATCGGGCGCGGCGTGTTCGATCCGCTGCTCGAGTTCCTGCGGCCGATCCCGCCGCTCGCCTATCTGCCGCTGATCATCATCTGGTTCGGCATCGGCGAGCCGTCGAAGATCCTGGTGATCGCCATCGCCATGCTGGCGCCGGTGGCGCTGTCGACCGCCGCCGGGGTGCGCGGCGTTTCGCGCGAGCGCGTCGACGCGGCGCGTTCGCTCGGCGCCACGCGGGCCCAGGTCATCCGCCATGTGATCCTGCCCAGCGCCCTGCCTTCGATCCTCACCGGCCTGCGCATCGCGCTCGGCGCCGGCTGGTCGACGCTGGTCGCGGCGGAGCTGGTGGCGGCGACGCGCGGGCTCGGCTTCATGATCCAGTCGGCGGCGCAATTCCTGGTCACGGACGTGGTGGTGATGGGCATCCTGGTGATCGCGATCATCGCTTTTGCCCTGGAATTCGTCATCCGACGTGTCGAGCGGGTCCTGGTGCCCTGGGCGGGGCGGGAATGAACGAAAGCGAAGGAGTAGGACGATGACCCATTCCACCGCGGTGCTGTTCGCGCATGTCGGCGCCTGGCTGTTGCGCCTGCCGCCGAGCGACGCACGACAGGAAGACGAACCGAAATCGCCGACGCCGGTGCTTCTCGCCGGCGACCGCGATCGCCTGCCACCCCGTGACGAGAGCTTCTACTGGGCCTGGCAGTACTGGTCGCAGTGATCGGGTCGCAGGAGCATTCTTTGTTTCGGCGAGGCGCTGTGTGGCCGCCCGGCGCCGGCTGTAGAAAATGATTCCGATTTGCGGCGCTAACTCGCAAGATCGTTCCTCTACTAACTTTATAGATTTACCTAGCCTGACCTCATTCCAAACGGCCCGGCAGTTCGGGACCAACGAAGGAGAGGGTCATGTTCAATCTGACGAGACGCGCTTTCGGCGTCGGCCTGCTGGCAGCGGCGGCCTTTGCCGCATCCTTTGGGACGACATCATTCGGCGCCGCGGCGGATGATCTCAAGGCGTTCAACATCGGCTACCAGAAGACCGGCCTGCCGGTGATCGCCAAGCAGCAGCAGATCATCGAAAAGGCGCTGGCCGACAAGGGCGTCTCGGTGAAGTGGGTCGAGTTCACCGCCGGCCCGCCACTGGTGGAAGCCCTGAATGTCGGCGCCATCGATGTCGGCTGGACCGGCGACGCGCCGCCGATCTTCGGTCAATCGGCCGGCGCCAACATCGTCTACGCCGCAGCGCTGCCGTCCAACGGCCAGGGCGAGGCGATCTTCGTCAAGCCGGCCTCGCCGATCCAGTCGCTGGCCGACCTCAAGGGCAAGCGCGTCGGCGTCGGCAAGGGCACCAGCGCGCATAATCTTCTGGTCGCGGCGCTGGAAAAGACCGGCATCCCGTTTGACCAGATTACGCCGGTCTATCTCAGCCCGGCAGACGCGGCCGCCGCCTTCGCCAGCGACCAGATCGACGCCTGGGCGGTGTGGGATCCCTTCTTCGCCATCGCCGAGACCCGTTACCAGCCGCGCGTGCTTGCCCGCTCCAGCGACGTGCTCCAGGTCAACACCTATTTCCTCGCCAACAAGGATTTCGCCAAGGCGCATCCGGATTTCGTCTCGACCACGATCGCCGCGCTTGGCGACGCGGCCAAATGGGCCGACCAGAACCGCGACAAGGTGGCCGAGGCGCTGCATGAGGTGACCGGCGTGCCGCTCGACGCGCAGACGATCGCCGCCAATCGCACCAAGTTCGGCATCTATCCGATCACCGCCGAGATCGTCGCCGGCCAGCAGGCGACCGCCGACCGCTTCTTCAAGCTCGGGCTGATCCCGAAAGCGGTGCGGATATCCGACGCCGTCTGGACCGCGCCGGGCAACTGAATTTCATCCACGGCGCCGGGCGGCGAACGCCCGGCGCCGCCTTTGTTTCCGACTGCCTTCTCCCGGGTATCAGCCATGACCGCTTCAGCCAGCCCGCTCGATTTCTTCTGGTTCATCCCGACGCATGGCGACGGAACCTATCTCGGCACCGAAAAGCAGCAGCGTCCACCGGAGTTCGGCTACTTCAAGGAGATCGCGCAGGCGGTCGACCGGCTGGGCTTCCCCGGTGTGCTCCTGCCCACCGGGCAGAATTGCGAGGATTCCTGGATCACAGCCACCGGCCTCGCGACGCTGACCGAGAGGCTGAAGTTCCTGGTCGCGCTGAGGCCCGGCGTGACGCTGCCGACCTTCGCGGCACGCCAGACCGCGGCGCTCGACCGGCTGAGCAACGGCCGCCTGCTGCTCAATGTCGTGGTCGGCGGCAACCCGACCGAGCTTGCCGGCGACGGCGTGTTCCTGCCGCATGACGAGCGCTATGCGCAGGCGCAGGAATTCCTGTCCATCTGGCGCGGGCTGGTGTCCGGCGAGCGGGTGAATTTCGAAGGCAAATACTATCGCGTCGAGAATGGCCGCCTCGACCTGTTGCCGCTGCAGGAGCGGCCGCCGCTCTATTTCGGCGGCTCCTCCGACGCCGGCCAGGAGCTCGCGGCCGACCTCGTCGACATGTATCTCACCTGGGGCGAGCCGCCGGCGCAGGTTGCCGCAAAGATCGCTTCGGCGCGCGAGAAGGCGGCGCGGCGCGGCCGCAAGCTGCGCTTCGGCATCAGGCTGCATTTCATCGTGCGCGAGACCGAGGACGAGGCCTGGCGCGCCGCCGAGCGGCTGATCAGCCATGTCACCGACGCGCAGATCGAGAATGCGCAGGCGCGTTTCCTCAAGGAGATGGATTCGGTCGGGCAGCGGCGCATGGCCGAACTGCATGGCGGCCGGCGCGACCGGCTCGTCGTGTCGCCGAACCTTTGGGCCGGCGTCGGCCTGGTGCGCGGCGGCGCCGGCACGGCTTTGGTCGGCACGCCGGAGCAGATCGTCGAGCGCATCGGCGAATACCAGGCGATCGGCATCGACACCATCATCGGCTCCGGCTACCCGCATCTCGAGGAGGCCTACCGCGTCGCCGAGCTCCTGTTCCCGCGGCTCGGCCTCGGCACGCAGCGGCAGCGGGCGCACAAGGATATCGCCAACGAATTCTCGGTCGGCTTCCATGGCGCCAGCCGCCTGCAGGCGGCGTCATGAGCCTGGCCGCTCGCCTAGCCCGCAATGGCGCGGCCGGCTGGCTGCTGCCGGCGGCAATCATCGCCGGCTGGGAAGCCGCGGCACGCGCAGGTTTGATCCCGGCCAATGTGCTGCCGGCGCCGAGCGCGGTCGCTGAAGCCTTCTGGCGGCTGACCTTGTCCGGCGAGCTGATCCGCAACATCGGCGTCTCCACTTTGCGCGCGCTTTCGGGCTTCGCCATCGGCGGCTCGATCGGCTTCGCGCTTGGCCTCGCCAACGGATTGTCGACGCTCAGCCGCGGCCTGACCGACACGACGCTGCAGATGATCCGCAACATCCCGCATCTGGCGCTGATCCCGCTGGTCATCCTGTGGTTCGGCATCGACGAGGAAGCAAAACTCTTCCTGGTGGCGCTCGGCGTGTTCTTCCCGATCTATGTCAACACCCTGCTCGGCATCCAGAGCGTCGATCCGCAGTTGGTCGAGATGGGCCGGGTCTACGGGCTCGACCGGCGCGCTTTGTTCTTCCGGGTGATCCTGCCCGGCGCGCTGCCGTCGATCTTCGTCGGCCTGCGCTATGCGCTGGGCATCATGTGGCTGACCCTGATCGTCGCCGAGACGATCTCGGCCAGTTCCGGCCTCGGCTACATGGCCATGCAGGCGCGCGAGTTCCTGCTGATCGACGTCGTGGTGCTGTCGATCCTGATCTACGCGCTGCTCGGCAAGCTCGCCGACAGCCTGGCCCGCCTGCTCGAGCGCCTGTCGCTCGGCTGGCATCCGGCCTTCCAGAAAGGGTGAGAACAAAGATGCCAGCCGCCACCCTCACCGCCGCACGCTCCCTCGTCGCCACGCCGGCGCAGGCCAGGACGATCGGCTCGGTCGAAGGCCGTCGGGCCTTCGCCTTCAAGGAGGTGGGGAAACGCTTCGGCGACAAGATCGTGCTCGACGGCATCAGCCTCGACGTGCGCGCCGGACAGTTCCTGGCCGTCATCGGCAAGAGCGGCTGCGGCAAGAGCACGCTGCTTCGGCTGCTCGCCGGGCTCGACCGCCCGAGCAGCGGTTCGCTGACCTTCGGCGCCGCCGAGGAGGGTCACAGCCGCACGCGCTTCATGTTCCAGGAGCCGCGGCTGCTGCCCTGGGCCAGCGTGGTGAAGAATGTCGAGATCGGGCTGACCGGCATCGCCGGCGGCACCGAAGCCAGGCAGCGGGCGCTTGCCATGCTGGACGAGGTCGGGCTCGCCGATCGCGCGGACGAGTGGCCCTCGGTGCTGTCGGGGGGTCAAAAGCAGCGCGTCGCGCTTGCCCGCGCCCTGGTCGGCCAGCCGCAGATCCTGGCGCTCGACGAGCCGCTTGGCGCGCTGGACGCGCTGACCCGCATCGAGATGCAGCAGCTTCTGGAACGGATATGGCTCGACCAGAAGTTCACCGCCGTGCTGGTGACGCACGATGTCGGCGAAGCCGTCGCGCTTGCCGACCGCGTCGTGGTGATCGGCGCCGGCAGGATCGCCCTCGACCTCGAAGTGCCTGTGGCCCGGCCCCGCCGGCACGGTTCGGCGGAGCTTGCCCATATCGAGGGCACCATCCTGGATCACCTGTTCAGCCGCGTCTAGAGCGTTTCGCCGTTTCACGGAAACGGCGAACCGCCCTATCTCTTTGTTTTTACGCAATTTCTGAACGGAAAACCGCTCACACTTTCCTGAAATTGCTCTAAGCGCGCGGCGCGCATGTCGCCGCCCCGCCGGCCCCGCAAGTCAGATGCGCGAGCGGTTCGCCCAGCGCAGCCCAACGATGCCGACCAGCATGGTGATGAGCCCGATATAGACCCATTGCGTCCGGCCGGTCATGAAGCTGCCGCCCACCAGGCCGAGGCCTTGCAGCGACCATAGCGCACCCAACCCGAGCACAATCAGCGCCAGCACAAACCTGATCAATCGCATCGGCTGGCCCCCCTCTGGAAGTCGATCCTGAACGACAACAGGAACGCAACAAAAGACGCCGAGGAATCGGAATAGTCCGGTTCCTCTGTACTTCCAATCTTGAGGACCGATCTCGTCCGGAACGAGCCGGATAGTGGTCCGATATTCATCAAGAATACGCTTTTTCGGCTCCAAAAATATCATGACAAACTGTTTCGCGGCGACTCCAAACGTGTGCCCTCGCCATGGAACCGCCAGAAGGCTGCCGCATTTCCCGCCTCATTCGGCACTTAGGCGGGGCTACTCGATCAACGGAGCCACCCCCAAAGCATGAAGAAAACCAACCAGACCGCGCTTGTCGCGGTAACGATCGCGGCTGGCCTGATGGCTGGCGCCTCGTCCGCCTCCTCGGCCGCCGCGCAATGCGGTCGCGCTTCCTGGTATGCGCTGCATTCCAGAACCGCCTCGGGGGAACGCATGAACCCCTCGGCCTTGACTGCGGCTCATCGCACCTTGCCCTTCGGCACCAAGCTCCGGGTCACCAACAAAGACAATGGCCGCAGCGTCGTCGTTCGCATCAACGATCGCGGCCCGTTCGTCAAAGGACGCATGCTCGACCTCTCCCGTGGCGCCGCCAACCAGCTGGGTTTCATCGGCTCGGGCCACACCGCCGTCTGCATGGCGCGCGTCTAGGGCGCTTCACCGTTTTCGCCGGACCATGATCCAACGCAGCCCCGCGGTTCTGGATCATGGCCGATGTCCGGCTTAAGGCACACATATCCTTCACATTTCGGCACCGCACAGTGAGCCGGCTCGCCCGCTCAAGTCCGATTTCCAACAGGTTGAACCAAAGAAGCATTTCGTCAGACAAAATGACGTATTGCATCGCAACAATATCTTGTTAACCTCGCCGGGAGACATTCAAGGCTCGGCGCTGTTCGTCGTCCCTTTTGGTCGTCGGACGGCAGCGGGGTTCTCGATGTTCTACCAGCTCTACGAAATGAACCATGCGGCGCTGCAGCCGGCCCGCGTCTATGCCGACGCGGTGCGGCTCTTCTACTCCAACCCGCTCAACCCGATCTCCCACACCCCCTTCGGCCGCTCGGTCGCGGCGACCGCCGAGCTCTTCGAGCGCACCACACGGCGCTACGGCAAGCCGCAATTCGGCCTGGACAAGACCGTGGTCGACTGGAAAAGCGTCGAGGTTACCGAAAAAACGGTCTGGTCGAAGCCGTTCTGCAATCTGGTGCGTTTCGAGCGCGCGCTGCCCGCGGGACGCAAGCCGGACCCGAAGCTTTTGATCGTGGCGCCGATGTCGGGCCATTACGCGACGCTGCTGCGCGGCACGGTCGAGGCGATGCTTCCTCACGCCGACGTGCACATCACCGACTGGGTCGACGCCCGCATGGTGCCGGTGGCGCAGGGCAGCTTCGATCTCGACGACTATATCGACTATGTCATCGAGATGTTCCATGCGCTCGGCCCCGACACGCATGTGATGGCCGTGTGCCAGCCTTCGGTGCCGGTGCTGGCGGCGGTGGCGCTGATGGAGAAGCGCGGCGATCCCTTCGTGCCCTCGACCATGACGCTGATGGGCGGGCCGATCGATACGCGCCGCAACCCGACCGCGGTCAATCTTCTGGCCGAGGAGAAGGGCATCGGCTGGTTCCGCGACAATGTCATCATGCAGGCGCCGTGGCCGGTGCCGGGCTTCGGCCGCGAGGTCTATCCAGGTTTTCTGCAGCTTTCGGGCTTCATGAGCATGAATCTCGACCGCCACATCATCGCCCACAAGGACTTCTTCATGCACCTTGTGAAGAACGACGGCGACAACGCCGAGAAGCATCGCGACTTCTACGACGAATATCTGGCGGTGATGGACCTGACGGCGGAATTCTACCTGCAGACGGTCGACACGGTATTCGTGCGCCACGCTTTGCCGAAGGGCAAGATGACGCATCGCGGCGAGACGGTCGACTGCACCGCGATCCGCAACGTCGCGCTGCTCACCATCGAGGGCGAGAACGACGACATTTCCGGCCTCGGCCAGACTCAGGCCGCGCATGATCTGTGCGTCAACATTCCCGCCGACAAGCAGGTCCATTACATGCAGCCGGCCGTCGGCCATTACGGCGTCTTCAACGGCTCGCGCTTCCGCTCCGAGATCGTGCCTCGCATCGCCGACTTCATTTCCAGCTATGGCCGCCAGCAGCGTGTGGCGACGAAGCCGAGACTGGTCCGTTCCGCGAAAGGCTGAACGTCGCAGACCGCGCCAGAGCGGACTTCCGTTCCGACGCCAGAAGGCGGCCGCTGGTGTTGCGCCTTTGCCTCTGTTGCGAAAGTGCCGCTACGGGATCGTCCAGGTAACCATGCCGTCAAACTGGCCGTGGTGTCTAATTGACACGGACTGTAAATCGCCTTTAACGTTTCGTTAATAAAGAACAGGGCGGGGGCGATGACTTCCTCAGCGATGACGCGGATTCTGCGTTTGTGTTCAGTCGCAGGGCTGGCGATTTCGGCCCACTGGGCGGTGCCCGCCTGGGCGGCGGGCGCAATGACCACGGGCGGCCTGACCTCGCAACCGATCGGTCACTATGATTTCTGCAAAGCGCGTCCGACCGAATGCAACATCCATCCGGCCGATCTCGAGCCGGCCAGGATGACGGACGGCCTGTGGCGCAAGCTGGTCAACGTCAGCGCCAAGGTCAACGCCGCCGTCAAGCCGTTGAGCGATCTCGATCACTACGGCAAGGATGAAGTCTGGGCCTATCCGGATGACGGCTATGGCGACTGCGAGGACTATGTGCTGGAAAAGCGCCGCCAGCTTTATCGCATGGGCATGTCGCTCGCCGATCTCCTGATCACCGTTGTGCGCAAGCCTGATGGCGAAGGCCATTCCGTGCTCACGGTGCGCACCGACAAGGGCGACTACGTGCTCGACAACCTGACCGACAAGGTCAAGGCCTGGGACGCGACCGGCTACCGCTTCCTGAAGCGCCAAGCGATCGACAACACCGGACGCTGGGTCTCGATCCGCGACGGCCAGGCGGTGCTGGTCGGTTCGGTGCAGTAGGCGAAAGCTGGCGCCCTGCTTTTCTTCGCGAGGCGCTCTACCTCCCTGCGCGGTGGGTGGCGAAGCGGACCGCGCGGCGCATGCCGGGCTGGTTTCGGCGCTGGGCGAAAAGGCGCTGTGGCTGAAGGTGGCGCTTGGTTGAGCTTCTGGAGCCAACCTTGGAGATTGGCCGAATCCCTCCGTGACTCGGGCTTGACCCGAGTATCCATGCCGTGGCCCTTGCCGCAGAGTGCACCGGTGCAGAATTCTGTAACCGTTGCAAAGCGTTGGCGTAGCGGCAGGATTCTAGGGTCTGCGCGTCGCTCCGCTCCTTTCTCCGCCCCAGAATGACGACCGAGCTGTCGTAACCGCACATTGCAAAGGCGGATGACAACAAGAAGCCCGTAACCGCCTCCAAAAATTTTCAGGCGACTCCATGAACCGTTTCCGTTCAGCCGGCGACACACAGCCGTGAATGGCAAACCCAACCATGGAGAACCCAAATGACTGCTTTTCTGCGCAATGCCCTTCTTGCCGCCGCCGCGGTGTCGGCCCTGACCGGATCGGCCCTGGCGGACCAGACCTACAAGAGCTGCGCCGCGACCAACCTCAATGATCTGTGGAGCGGACGCTGCTGCAGCGTCGGTTCCGCGAACTGCCCGGGCGGCGGCAATGGCCGCGACCACCAGGGCCATCAAGGCAAGGGCGACCGCGGCAGCACCAATGGCGGCCCGTCGGTGGGCAAGTTCTGAGGGCCGCCCGCGGCGTGGTTCATCGCCCTGGCGCCGTCGTCATCCCATGCGGAGCGAGGCGACGCGGCGCAGAGCCTACCAGCGTCACCGCGGCGCGGAACGAGTTCTGTTCTGCGCCGCCTCTGCCCTCGCGCGAGGTCACGGAATGGATCCTCGGGTCTGCGCGTCCGCTTCGCTTCCGCTCCGCCCGTGGATGACGAAGTTCGGGCGCCTGCGCCCCTCCCGTTGTCATCCGGGCAACTTATCCCCTCAGCGCAGCCCGGACCGTCGCCGTGATTTTCCTCAGCTCGGCTTCATCGAGCTTTTCGATGCTTTCGGCCAAGAGATTGGCAAGCTCGGTCGCCGCCGGCGACAGGCCCGACGTGTCGATCCTGACCCTCGGATGTGAGCTCTCCGCAAGGCGGGCGAGGTCTTCGGCATCGTCCCAGATGATGTTGAAATAGCCGATGATCTTCTGGATCAGCGTCCAGGTCGGCGCGCCGCGGCGGCCGTGCTCGAGCGCCGACAGATAGGCGGCGCTGACGCCGATGGCCTCGGCCATCGCCTTCTGGCTGACGCCGCGTTCGGCACGCAGCGCTCTGAGCTTCTCGCCGAACGGGGTCATGTCGGCCTGCTCATTGCCGACCCCTCATTGGCGCGTCCGCCGCAGCCGCACATAGAGCGCGCCGGAGCCGCCATGGTTGCGCGCGGCGTGATCGTGGCTGGAAACCAGATGGCGGAAGGCCGGCGTCGACAGCCAGGCCGGCACGGCACGGCGCAGGATGCCGTCGCCGCCGGAGGACGAACCCTTGCCGGTGATGATCAGAACGTAACGAATGCCGCCGGCATGCGCCCGATGCAGGAAAGAGAGCAGCAGCGAATAGGCCTCGTCCTGCGTCATGCCGTGCAGGTCGACGCGGCCTTCGATCGGCAGCCGGCCTTTCTTCAGCTTGTCCAGTGTCTGATCGTCGAGCGAATGCGAGACATGCGGCGTCTTCGGCTTTGCCGCGACGGCCGGGACACTGTTGACCGGAGCGGCGTCGGGCGTCGGCTTGGGCTCGATGACGTCGGGAATCTCGACCGCGGTCTTGCCTTTCAGGGGCCGGGCCGAGCGCGCAACCAGGTTCCACAGGATGCGGTCGTCGTCGCTGAGATGATCGTCGCGGCGGCTCACCGGCGTCCTCCATCGAGCAGCGCGCGAGGCACCAGCGCATAGAAATCAGCCGCGTTGCGGACCATGCCGGCGATCTCGCCGGCGGCATCGCCCGAGCCGGCGAAGAGGTCGCCGCGGGCGGGCCCGGTGATGGCCGAGCCGGTGTCCTGCGCGATCATCAGCCGCCGGAACGGTTTCTGGTCGAAGGCCGTGAGCGTCGGCGCGTCGATATAGAAGGGCGTGCCGAAAGTGTGCAGCAGCCGGTCGACGGCGACCGAGCGCCCCGGCGTCAGCGGCACCTTGGCGGCGGCGATGGGCCCAAGCGCCGCATCGTCGACCGCGGCCTCGCGGAAGAAGATGTAGGAGCGGTTTTGCCAGAGGATCTCGTCGACGCGCTCCGGATGCGCCTTGAACCAGGCGCGGATCGACTGCATCGTCACCTTTTCCAGCGGGATCTCGCCGAGGTCGCTCAAGATCCTGCCGGGACCGGTGAAGCGCTGGCCCGACTTCGCGGCATAGGTGACGCGGCGCAAGCTGCCGTCGGTCATCTTCAGCCGCGCCGCGCCCTGCACATGGATGAAGAAGACGTCGACCTTGTCGGCGAGCCAGGCGATTTCGAGGTTCTGGCCGGCCAGCGCGCCGCGCTCGATCGCGCCGCGGTCGAAATATTCGACTGGGCCGTCATCCGTCCGGCGGGCGAAGGCCAGATAAGGATCCACACCGGCCGGCCGGTTGTCGTCGTCGATGTCGATCAGGTCGGCGGGGCGGGACAGCAACGGCACGGTGAACCGCTCGGTCCTGACCGGCGAGGCCTCGACCTCCGGCTCGTAGAAGCCGGTCACGAGGCCGGCGCTGCCATTGTCGGGCGCGACAAGAGTGGGGGCGAAATGCCGTTCGAAGAAGGATCGGGCTTCCAACTGATTCGGCGCCGAAACGGCGCGCGCCTCGGCATAGGCATCGGCAAAGGCATTGAAATCGACACCGAGCGAACCGGTGCGATAGGCTTTTATGGGTGCATGGAAGGCCGAGCGGCGAAAGGCCGCGAAGGCCGCAAGGTGATCATCCTCGCTCCAGCCGGGCAAGTCGCTGAAGGACTTTTCGATGAATGCGGAAGAGAGCGGCACGACTGGGGCCCCGCCGCTTTGTCTCAATCTTCTTCTTCGGTGGCGACGAGCTTCCAGTTCGGGTCGCGCGAGCGTGTGTCGCGGGCGAAGGTCCAGACATCCTTGACCTCGGCCACCGTCTCCGGGTCACCGTCGATGACGGCGCCGGCCTTGTCGCGGGTCGCCGAGATCAGCTCGGAGACGACGCGCAGCGTGATATGCGCTTCCGAGCCCTTCATTTCGGCGGCGACGATGTCAGCCTTGTCGATGCCGACGAAGGAGGACTGGATCTTTTCCGACTTCGCCTCGCGTTCGCCGATGGCGGCGACGAAGCCGTCATAGACCTCGCGCGACAGAAGGTTCTTCAGCGTCTTACGGTCGCCGTCGGCATAGGCCATGACGATCATCTCGTAAGCCATCTTGGCGCCGTCGACGAAGGTCTTGGGATCGAAGGACGGATCGTTGTCCTTGATCGTGCGCAGGCCTCTGTTCAGATCAGTGTCCGGCTTGGCGAAGGCGTCGATATCGGCATAGGTTTCGGCACTCTCGCCCGGCGCGCGCTTGCGCGGCAGCGACACGACATTTTCCGGCTTCTGCGCCGCATCGGCCTCGCGCGTGCGGCTCGCCGAATAGGGATCGAAGGGCGGGCGCTCGTTGCCGGTGCGACGTCCAAGCACGTTGCGCAGCTGGAAAAAGATCACAACCGCCGCAATCAAAAAGAAAATCGTGCCGAAGTCGAAGAAACCCATATTTTCCGCCAACTCGAACCCTGTTCTTGCCGGACCGGCATGACCCCTCGGGGACGGCGGTCGCATAGCGTTCAACACCTAAAGCATATAGAACGGCAGGCGCTATCATTCAAATCAAAGGCAGCCATACCTATCTAAGGGCGCCAAGGCCAGCGGCGATTGTCCGCGAGCGCCCTCAAAAGAAGAAAGCGATCGGTCGAGACTTTGCGCATTTCGTTCATCCCGCTGTTCCTGCTCCTGCTGCCGCTGCTGGAGATCGCCGGCTTCGTGGTCGTCGGCCGCGAGATCGGCGCTTTGGCGACGGTCGGGCTGGTCATCCTGTCCAGCGTCGCCGGCAGCCTGCTGCTCAGGCATCAGGGTTTCGGCGTCATGACGCGGGTGCGGGCCGAGATGGACGCCGGACATGATCCCAGCCGGCAGCTCGCCCATGGCGCGATGATCGTGCTGGCGGCGATCCTTTTGATCATCCCGGGCTTCATCACCGATATTTTCGCCATTCTTCTGCTTCTGCCGCCGGTGCGTGACTTCGCCTGGCGCCTGCTCAAGAGCCGCATCGTCATGGCGACCAGCTTCTCGAGCGGCTTTTCGGCGCGCCGGCGCGAGACCGTCATCGATCTCGACGACAGCGACTATTCGCGCGACGATTATCCGAACCGGCCGGATCACAATTCGCCCTGGCGGCGGCTGAAAAACGATTAGTCCCAGGCCCTTTGCCCGGCAAAGCGGCAAAACTTGTTTTGTCCGCCCGAGCATGGTAGCGAACCCGCGATTTCAATCCGGTCAGCAATGCTGCCCAGGCAGAAGGACTTAAAGGCTCATGGCCAGCAACGATGACGCGGCGACCGGCGCCGCCAACGGCAACGGCACCCAGAACCAGCCCTCGCTCAATGTGCTTGCGCAATATGTGAAGGATCTGTCCTTCGAAAGCCCCGGCGCGCCGAATTCGCTGCGCGGCCGCGACAAGGCGCCCGGCATCGCGATCAACGTCAACGTCAACGCCAACCCGCTTTCGGACAAGCAGTTCGACGTCAACCTGACCTTGAACGCCAAGGCCTCCTTCGACCAGGAAGTGCTGTTCAATGTCGAGCTGGTCTATGGCGGCGTCTTCGCCATCTCGGGCTTCCCGCAGGAGCACATGCTGCCGATCCTGTTCATCGAATGCCCGCGGCTCCTGTTCCCCTTCGCCCGCCAGATCATCTCCGATGCCACGCGCAATGGCGGCTTCCCGCCGCTGATGCTCGACCCGATCGATTTCGCGCAGATGTTCCAGCAGCGCATCGCCGAGGACCAGGCCGCGAGCAAGGTCCAGGTGAGCTGAGAAGGCGCCTCATCGAGTTACGAGAAGCCCGGCTAAGTGCCGGGCTTTTTGTTGCCATCGGCCTTTGCGATGTGCCGTCACGACAGCTTGGTCGTCATTCTAGGGCGAAGCAAGGAGTGAAGCGACGCGCGCAGACCCTAGAATCCATGCCGTGACGCTAAGGCGTTGCAACGGTTACAGAATTCTGCACCGTTGCACCCTACGGCCGGGGTCACGGCATGGATACTCGGGTCAAGCCCGAGCATGACGACGTCACGGAGGGATTCGGCTAATCGCGTCGGGTGGCGCCAGGAGCGCCCGCTCAGCCCACCGCTACCTTCAGCCAGAGCGCCTTTTCGCCAAGCGTCGAAACCAGCCCGGCGTGCGCCGCGCGGTCGGCTTCGCTCAGCCGCGGCGGCAGGGCGATGGGCCGCGCGCCGATCGAGATGTCGATATCGGCCACCTCACCGGCGCCGTTCATCTGCACCGCCACGGCTTCCAGCACCAGCGCCGCCTGCTTGCCGCCGATGAGCTCGATATAGACTTCGGCCAGCAGCTCGGAGTCGAGCAGCGCGCCATGCTTGGTGCGGTGCGTGTTGTCGATGCCATAGCGCCGGCAGAGCGCGTCGAGCGAATTCGGACCCATCGGGTGCTTGCGCCGCGCCAAGGCGAGCGTGTCGACGACGCGGCCGGTGTCTATCACCGGGTGGCCGAGCCTGCCGAATTCCGCATTGAGGAAGCCGATGTCGAAATTGGCGTTGTGCGCGATCAGCTTGGCGCCGTCCGTGAAAGCCAGCCACTCGTCGCAGATTTCGGTGAAGGTCGGCTTGCCGACCAGGTCGGCGGCGCTGATGCCGTGCACTTCCTGCGCCTCGGCATTCACCGCCCGCCCCTGCGGGTTGATGAATCTGTGGAAGGTGCGGCCGGTCGGGAAGCGGTTGACCAGCTCGACGCCGCCCAGCTCGATGATGCGATCTTCGCGCATATCGAGGCCGGTGGTTTCGGTATCGAAGATGATCTCACGCATTCGAATCAATCCGCTCCAAGCAGCAGAATCACAAACCAGAACAAAATGGCAATGGGGACAGCTGACGGCTTGCCGTCAGGAGCTGGCTTTGCCGGACTTTTCCCCTGAGAGTTCGGCGATGATTGCGTCGACCGCGGCACGCGCGGCATCAAAACCTTGTCCGGTGTCGATGATGAAATCGGCCTGGCGGCGCTTTTCGGCGTCGGGCACCTGCTTGGCGAGGATCGACAAAAACTTCTCCTCGCTCATGCCCGGCCTCGCGAGCACGCGCTGGCGCTGGATCTCGGGCGACGCGGTGACGACCACGACCTTGTCGACGCGGTTGCGGCCGCCGGTTTCGAACAGAAGCGGGATGTCGAGCACGGCGATGGGCGCGCCGGCGGAGCGATGCTTCGCCAGAAACGCATCGGCGTCGGCGCGCACCAGCGGGTGGATGATCGCCTCGAGCTTCTTCAGCGCGGCGGGATCGCCGAGCACTTGCTGGCCAAGCTTCACACGGTCGACCACGCCCGCCTCAGTCGTGCCCGCGAAGGCCGCCTCGACCAAAGGTGCTGCCTTGCCTGCATAGAGGCGATGCACGGCCTCGTCGGAATCATGTACCGGCACGCCGGCCTCGGCGAACATCTTCGCCGTCGCCGACTTGCCCATGCCGATCGATCCGGTGAGGCCGAGCACGATCATCAATGGCCCTCGATGTCGGCGACGATCATGCGCCGCAATTCGGGCGTGACCTCGGGCTTCCTGCCGAACCAGCGTTCAAAGCCGGGCACAGCCTGATGCAGCAGCATGCCGAGCCCGTCGACCGTCTTCAGCCCCCGCGCCCTGGCGGCGGCCAGCAAAGGCGTCTCCAGCGGCACATAGACGATGTCGGTGACGATGGCGCGGTCCGGCAAGCCGGCCGGATCGGCCGAGAGCGTCGCATCGCCATGCATGCCGAGCGCCGTGGTGTTGATCAGCAGGCCTGCATCGGCAAGCAGGTCATCGACCGCGTCCGCACTATGCGCCGAGACGCCGGGGCCAAAGTGGCGGCCGAGCTCCTCGGCTCTCGCCAGCGTCCGATTGACGATGCGGATATCCTTGATGCCACGCTCTTTCAGCGCGTGGATGACGGCGCGGGAGGCGCCGCCGGCGCCCAGCACCACGGCCGGTCCATTGGCTGCCCAGCCTGGCGCATGGTCGTCGAGGTTGGCGGCAAAGCCGTAGCCGTCCGTATTGCCGCCCCACAGAACGCCATCCTCGAACCACAGCGTGTTGACGGCGCCGATTTCATCGGCCGCATGGTCGCGGCGGGCGACGCCGGCAAAAGCGGCTTCCTTGTGCGGAATGGTGACGTTGCCACCACTGAGACCGCTTTGCTCGAGCGACCCCAAGAAGGCGGCAAAATCCTCCGGCCGCACGTCGATCGCCTGGTAGCTGCCGTCGATGCCGTAGCTCGCCAGCCAGTGGCCATGGATTTTCGGCGAGCGGGAATGGGCGATCGGATGTCCAGTCACAAAGGCCTTTTTCTCAGCCATCGATCGCTCCCAGCGCGCGAAGCTCCTTCAGGACCGGCAACAAGGGCAGGCCGACGATGGTGAAATAGTCGCCCTCGATCTTCTCGAACAGCTGGATGCCCTCGCCCTCGACCTGATAGGCGCCGACGCTGGAGAGCGCCTTGGCGCCGACGCGCGCCAGATGCCGGCCGATGAAGGCGGGGTCGAGCTTGCGCATGGTGAGGCTGGCAATGCCGACATGGCGCCACAGCACCTCGCCATTGCGGCAAAGCACGGCGGCGCTGTTCAACTGATGCGTCTTGCCCGAGAGCGCGAGCAGGTGCCGGCGAGCGCCTTCCATGTCGGCCGGCTTGTGAAAGACCTCATCGCCCAGCGACAGCGTCTGGTCGCAGCCGAGCACCAGGGCGCCGGGCCTGCGCTCACTGACCTCGGTTGCCTTGGCCTCGGCCAGGATCGAGGCGACGTCTTCCGGCGAGACGTCGCTGTCTTTCAGCGGAGCCTCGAGGGCACGCTCGTCGACATCGGCCGGCACCGCCTCGATGTCGAGACCGGCATTGACGAGCATCGCCTTCCGGAACGGAGAGCCCGAAGCGAGGATGATTTTCTCGGCCATGATTTTCGCGCCCGGTCCGTAGCACCGACTAGGGTGTTGAGATTCAGGTCAGGCCGAGCCGAAAGTAGTGGCTTCCGAGAACCGGAGCGGAACGTACTTAAAGTACGTGAGCACCGGAAGCGCAGGAAGCCGCCACTTGCAGGCCGGCATCACCTGAATATCGACGCCCTAGCGCGTCTTGCCCCGCAGGGCAACGATCGCCGCCGCCGTTTCCTCGATGGAGCGGCGGCTGACGTCGATCATCGGCCATCCATGCCTTGTGCAGAGCTGGCGCGCATAGGCAAGTTCCTCGTTGATCGCGGCGCGATCGACATAGTCGGTCGGCACGAAGGCGGCGCTGTTGCCGAGGACGCGGTTCTGCCGCACATGCGAGATGCGCTCGGCCGTAGCGATGAGGCCGACGATCAATGGCTTCTTGGCCTCGACTAGGCTTTCAGGCAGCGGCACGCCGAGCACGATCGGGATGTTGGCGGTCTTGATGCCGCGATTGGCGAGATAGATCGAGGTCGGCGTCTTCGAGGTGCGCGAGATGCCGATCAGCACGATGTCGGCATCGTCCATATTGGCCGGCAGCTGGCCGTCATCATGCTCCATGGTGAAGTTCAACGCATCGATGCGGCGGAAATATTCGGCGTCGAGGACATGCTGGGCGCCGACGCGGCGGCCGGCCGGCGTGCCGAGATAGGACTGGAAGACGGCGAGCACCGGCTCCAGCACCGAGACGCAAGGCAGGCCCATGGCCGCGCAGCGCTCGTCGATCGAGCGCGCCAGCTTCTGGTCGACCACAGTGTAGAGAATGATGCCGGGCTCCTCCTCGATATCCTCGAAGACCTTGGCGACCTGCTTCTCGGTGCGGATCAGCGGATAGATATGCTCGATGGCGCGCGCGTCCTTGTACTGGGCGGACGCAGCACGGCCGGCCGCCAGCAGCGTTTCGCCGGTGGCGTCGGAGATCAGGTGCAGGTGGAAGAAGCTCTGAGGTTTGTTCACAGGGGATGGGTCCAGGCTGTGGGCAATTGTGGACAAGGCTGGATGGGCGGGCCTCGGGTAAGGAAGCGACTGTATCAGATGGCCGCTTGTCCACAATTCGACCTGCTGTAGGCTTTGTCGCGGCGCTGGGGACAAAACTGGGGATCAACTTTTCTGGGCCGATTTCATCCACAGCGCGGAGTTCGGAACGAACCAGCCAAGCTTTTGACTCCAAAGATTGAATCCGCTTTGTCCCCAGAGCCCTCCAATTTGCGAAAGCGAGTACGCGACAATATGCTGACTGGCCTTTTCGATCCGCAGGCTGGACAGGTCGCAACCATCACAACCAACAGACTCTTAGAATCAGAAGACTCTTTTAAAATAGATATTTGATTTAAGAGAACTGGAGAGGGCAGCGCTGGATGGCTGGGAAACGGATCGTGCTCGACGTCCTCAAGGGCGAGACGGTTTCACCGCCGCCGCTCTGGATGATGCGCCAGGCTGGCCGCTATCTTCCGGAGTATCGCGAGACAAGGAAGCGCGCCGGATCCTTCCTCGATCTCTGCTATGACCCGGACCTCGCCGTCGAGGTGACGCTGCAGCCGATCGAACGCTTCGGCTTCGACGCCTCGATCCTGTTCTCCGACATTCTCGTCGTGCCCAATGCGCTTGGGCGGGATGTCCGCTTCGAGGAGGGCCGTGGGCCGATCCTGAAGCCGATCATGGCGGCCGAGATTGCGGCGCTGAACGGCGATGTGTTTCACGTGAATCTCGAACCGGTCTACGAGACCGTGCGACGGTTGCGGGCGAAGCTGCCAGACGAGACGACGCTGCTCGGCTTCTGCGGTGCGCCCTGGACGGTGGCGACCTATATGATTGCCGGGCATGGGACGCCCGACCAGGGCCCTGCGCGGCTTTTCGCCTATCGCGAGCCCGACGCCTTCGCGCGGCTTCTGAAAGTTCTGGCCGACCATTCGGCTGCCTATCTTATCCGGCAGATCGAAGCCGGCGCCGATGCGGTGCAGATTTTCGATTCCTGGTCGGGCGTGCTGGACGAACCGTCTTTCGAGGCTTTCTGCGTCGAACCGGTGGCCGAGATCGTGCGGCAAGTGAAGGCGGCTCACCCCGACGTGCCGGTGATCGGGTTTCCGAAGGGCGCCGGCGAGCGCTATCGCGACTATAGGAAGAAGACCGGTATCGCCGGCCTCGGCCTGGACTGGACGGTGCCGTTGTCGATGGCGAAGGAATTGCAGCGCGAAGGCGCGGTGCAAGGCAATCTCGATCCGCTGAGGCTGGTCGCCGGCGGCAAGGCGCTGGCCGACGGCGTCGATGCCATCCTGAAGACGCTGGGCGGCGGGCCGCTGATCTTCAATCTCGGCCATGGCATCACGCCGGAAACGCCGGTGGCGCATGTCGAAGCGATGGTGAAAATGGTGAGGAGCCACCGATGAGCATTGCAGGTAACGAGAACAGCGCGAGCAGTGGAAACAGCACTGGCCAGGCGATGAAGCGCATGGCCATCGGCATTGCCGTTCTCGTGGTGGCGACCGCCGTTCTCTACCTGGTGGCGGGCGACGGCTTCTATCTCTGGGCCAAGGCCATCCATGTGATCGCGGTCATTTCC
This sequence comes from Mesorhizobium atlanticum, assembly GCF_003289965.1. Taxonomy (GTDB): domain Bacteria; phylum Pseudomonadota; class Alphaproteobacteria; order Rhizobiales; family Rhizobiaceae; genus Mesorhizobium; species Mesorhizobium atlanticum. Next base: position 338,353 of record NZ_QMBQ01000005.1, on the reverse strand, counting down.
TGGATGGCCGGCATGCTCTATCTGCCGCGGCTTTTCGTCTATCACGTCGACGCAGAAAAGGGATCGGTGCAGTCCGAGACCTTCAAGGTGATGGAGCGCCGGCTGCTCAGGGGGATCATCAATCCGGCGATGATCGTAACCTGGGTGTTCGGGCTTTGGCTGGCCTGGAAAGGCTTCGGCTTCCAGGGCGGCTGGCTGCACACCAAGATCGCTTTGGTGCTCGTCCTGTCGGGTCTGCACGGCTATCTCGCCGGCGCGGTCAGGAAATTCGCCGAGGACAAGAACGAAAAGCCGACCAGGCACTGGCGGATCGTCAACGAGATCCCCACATTGCTGATGATCGTCATCGTCATCCTGGTCGTCGTGAAGCCGTTCTAGATCAGGAGCACATGGTCTTCTTCGAGAGCCGGGTTCCGTTTTTCGCTTACCTGCTCGAGACCATGCCTTAGCTTCCCCTCGACCCTGCCAGGATCCGCAAAAGGCGGCTTGCTCTTTCGGGCGACCGACGATAAAAGACGGGTCTTCCTTCCCGTCATGCGCCGCCCCTTTACTCGCTTTCGGCCGCGCCGGCATTTGTCGTATTCAGCCGATTTTTCTCCCAAAAGCCTACCCAGAGTCTATCTAATGCAAGAAATGAAACTCGCAGAGTTCAAGAACAAGAAGCCGCCGGAGCTGATCGCTTACGCCGAATCGCTCGAGGTGGAAAACGCCAGCGTCATGCGCAAGCAGGAGCTGATGTTCGCGATCCTGAAGAAGCTCGCCGCGCAAGACATCGAGATCATCGGTGACGGCGTGGTCGAGGTGCTGCAGGACGGTTTCGGCTTCCTGCGCTCGGCCAACGCAAACTACCTGCCGGGTCCCGACGACATCTATATCTCGCCGTCGCAAATCCGGCGCTTCTCGCTCAAGACCGGCGACACCGTCGAAGGACCGATCCGCAGCCCGAAAGAGGGCGAGCGCTATTTCGCGCTGCTCAAGGTCAACACCATCAATTTCGACGATCCGGAAAAGATCAGGCACAAGATCCACTTCGACAATCTGACGCCGCTCTACCCGACCTCGCGGCTGAAGATGGAGGTCGACAATCCCCCCACCAAGGACATCTCGCCGCGCGTGATCGACCTGGTGGCCCCGATCGGCAAGGGCCAGCGCGCGCTGATCAACGCCCAGCCGCGCACCGGTAAGACGGTGCTCCTGCAGAACATTGCGCATTCGATCACCGCCAACCATCCGGAATGCTACCTGATCGTTCTTCTGATCGACGAGCGTCCTGAGGAAGTGACCGACATGCAGCGTTCGGTGAAGGGCGAGGTCATCTCGTCGACCTTCGACGAGCCGGCCGCGCGCCACGTGCAGGTTGCCGAAATGGTGATCGAGAAGGCCAAGCGCCTGGTCGAGCATGGCCGTGACGTCGTGATCCTGCTCGATTCGATCACTCGCCTCGGCCGCGCCTACAACACTGTCGTGCCGTCATCAGGCAAGGTGCTGACCGGCGGCGTCGACGCCAACGCGCTGCAGCGCCCGAAGCGTTTCTTCGGCGCGGCCCGCAACATCGAGGAAGGCGGTTCGCTGACCATCATCGCCACGGCGCTGATCGATACCGGCAGCCGCATGGACGAAGTCATCTTCGAAGAGTTCAAGGGCACGGGCAACTGCGAAATCCAGCTCGACCGCAAGGTGGCCGACAAGCGCATCTATCCGGCGATCGACATCCTCAAGTCGGGCACCCGCAAGGAAGACCTGCTTGTGCCGCGGTCGGACCTGCAGAAGATCTTCGTCCTGCGCCGCATCCTGGCGCCGATGGGCACGACCGACGCGATCGAATTCCTCATCGACAAGCTCAAGCAGACCAAGACCAACGCGGACTTCTTCGATTCGATGAATACGTGATGGGGGCAGCGCTCCCCCTTCTCTGCCACAGGGAGAAGGGAAAGCGCTATCGCCGCAACAATTTCTCCAGCTCCTCCGTCTCCGTCACCACGGGCAGGCAAACCTGCCCGCTGCAGAACCAGGCGCCCAGCTTGTCCGTCGGCGGCAGCACGCGGCCCGGCAGCAAGGGTCGATTCGCTTCCGTACCGATCGGCACGACGATATCGACCCGGCGCGGGTCGGGATTGCGATTCGCAACCGGAACGAGGCTTGAAGATTCCCGCTCATCTATGATGACGAGCTTCAGCGGCTCAAGCGCCAGCGCGCAGGCGTTGACGATACCAGCCTGGCCGTAGGGCTGTTGCGCGGCGCGGCCCATGGCGTGCTCGGCGGCCGCCCAGGCCTTCTCCCAGAGTTCGAGATCGCCGGTAAGCGATGACAGCCGCACCAGGGCCTCGACGATCTGGCTGGTGGCCGATGGAATCGCCTCATCGACATCGCCGCGGATGCGGATCGGCACGTCGCCGCTGTCCGAAGCCGTCAGCCAGTAGCCGGTCTTGTCGCTGTCCAGGTGCCAGCGGTCGAGCTCGCCGATGAATTGCCGGGCGTGATCGGAATATGCCGGATTGCCGGTCGCCTCGAACAATGCGATTGCGGCATTCGTCATGGCGGCGTAGTCGCTGGACAGCGCAGGGAAAAGCTTCTTGGCGCCAAGCATGGAATGCGGCAGGCGGCCATCCTGGCTGGTTCCGACGATATGAGCGAAAGCCTTTGCCGCTGCGTCGATCCAGTCACGCCTGTCAAGCGAACGGCCGGCTTCCGCGAGCGCCGTGATCATCAGCCCGTTCCAATCGGTGAGCGCCTTGCCGTCGCGGCCTGGCCTGACGCGTTGTTCGCGGACAGCCAGCAGCTTCGCTTTCAATGGAGCGAGCCGAGCATAGTCGGCGGTGCTCTGAGCTTGCTGCGCGTCGCTCTGGCGGATGATAGGCTTGCCCTCCCAGCCATGCGGCGCTGCCAGATCGAAATACCGGAAGAAAGTTGGGGCATCGTGGCCTAGCACGGTCTCTATCTCGTCGCGGCTCCAGGTGTAGAAAAGGCCCTCCTCGCCGTCGCTGTCGGCGTCGAGGCTGGCGGCGAAGGCACCGCCTTCGACCCGCATCTCGCGCAGCAGCCAGGCGACGGTCTCTTCGATTCGTACCCGGAACAAGTCGCTGCCGGTGGCGGCAAAGGCCCAGTTGCAGAGGCGGATGAGCTGGGCATTGTCGTAAAGCATCTTTTCGAAATGCGGCACCAGCCATTCGGCATCGGTCGAATAGCGGCTGAGGCCGCCGCCGACATGATCGTAGATACCGCCGGCCAGCATTTTCTCGAGGCTGGTTAGCACGGCATCGCGATGGTCCGCCTGACCGTCGCGCAACCAGGAGAGCCAGAGCGTATGCATGAAGGGGGCATTCGGGAATTTTGGCGCTCCCTTGAAGCCGCCGAGATCGCGGTCGATCATGCCGTCGATGCGCCCGGCGAGATCGGCGAGGGTGTCGCGCTCCAACACCGCCTTGCCCTTGGTTCCGGCAAGCCGGGATTCGACATGAGCGGTCAGCCCGTCCGCGCTTTCCGCGAGGCTCTGCTGCTTTTCACGCCAGGCCTTGTCGACCGCTTCCAGCACCTGGATGAAGCCCGGCCGCCCGTAACGCGCCTCGCGCGGAAAATAGGTGCCGCCCCAGAAAGGCTTGCCGTCGGGCGTCAGAAACATGGTCAGCGGCCAGCCGCCCTGCTCGCCCATGGCGTGGAGCGCCGCCATGTAGATCTGGTCGATGTCCGGGCGCTCCTCGCGATCGACCTTGATATTCACGTAGAGCCGGTTCATGACGGCCGCGACGGCGTCGTTCTCGAAGCTTTCATGCGCCATGACATGGCACCAGTGACAGGCGGCATAGCCGATGGAGAGCAGGATCGGCCGGCCGAGCTCCTTTGCTTCGGCAAGGGCTGCCGGGGACCAGCCCCGCCAGTGCACGGGATTGTCGCTGTGCTGCCGCAGATAGGGGCTGGCTTCTTCGGCAAGCAGGTTTCGCGCGGGCAAGGTCACGATGGGCGGCTCGGCGTGGTTTGAGGCAGAAGTCAGAGCGTGATGCCGAAAAGTGCAGCGGCCAACATGCTCTACCTTTTAATCTAGGCGGTTCGGCAGGTCCGGCAAATGGTTTCGCCAATGGCTTCGAAGGATTCGATCGTCGCGCTGTCCAGCGGCCGCCTGCCCGCCGGCATCGCCGTGATCCGCATTTCCGGCCCCCAGACTCGATTCGTGGTCGAAACGATTGCCGGGTCAATTAAGGATCGGTTTACCAATTTACGGACGATCAGGGCAGCGGATGGCTCGACGATCGACCATGGGCTCGTGCTGTTCTTTCCGGGCCCCGGCAGCTTCACCGGCGAGGATGTCGCGGAATTCCAGGTCCATGGCAGCCGGGCAGTCGCGGCCAAGATGCTGGAGACGATCACCGGCTTCGAAGGCGTCAGGCACGCCGAGCCCGGGGAGTTCACCCGGCGCGCCTTTCTCAACGGCAGGCTGGATCTGGTGGAGACGGAGGCGCTGGCCGATCTGGTCAATGCCGAGACCGAGGCGCAGCGCCGCTTCGCGGTGCGCAACGCCGATGGCGCGCAGAGCGAGCTTTATTCCGGATGGCGCCGCCGGCTGATCCATGCGCGCGCCATGATCGAGGCGGAGATCGATTTCGCTGAGGAAGAGGATGTGCCCGGCTCCGTTTCGGATGCGGTCTGGTCGGACGTGACAGCAATGATCGGCGAGATCGAACGGCACATCCAGGGGTTCAAGGCCGCGGAGATCATTCGCGACGGGTTCGAAGTGGTGATCCTCGGTGCCCCGAATGCTGGGAAGTCCAGTCTGTTCAACGCCTTGGCGCGGCGCGAGGCTGCCATCGTCACCGACGAACCAGGCACGACCCGCGACCTGCTCGAGGTCGTCATGGACCTCAACGGGCTGAAGGTGCGGCTTGTCGATACCGCCGGGCTGCGCGACGCCGCGGGCAAGGTGGAATCGATCGGCATCGAAAGGGCGCGGGCCAAGGCTGACGTGGCGGATCTTGTTCTGCTGCTGGAAGATATGGCCAATCCGTCGACTGTTAGGGGAGTCCCGGCTGGGGTTCCGTTGCTGAGGATCGGCACGAAGTCTGATATCGCCGATGCGGGCGACGGCGCCTACGACCTTGTGATTTCTTCCAAAGAGGGGACCGGACTGGTGCGCCTTCTCGGAGAGATCGGTAGCCGCGCCGCTGCCGCGGTTGGCGAGGCGGGTGACGTCCTGCCATCCAGGATGCGCCATGTCGAGCTGCTGCAAGAGGCGATGGATTTCCTGCGGGCGGCGCTGTCCGGGCATAGTCAGGAGCTGCGGGCCGAGGAATTGCGGTTGGCGGCCGAGCGCCTCGGGCGCATTGTCGGTGCCGTCGATGTCGAGGATCTGCTCGACGTCATCTTTTCGCAGTTCTGCATTGGTAAGTGATTCACGTGAAACACTGGTCGACCCCTGGCCGGCAGTGACTCACGTGAAACACCATGCAATCGGCCGGATCCGTGTTTCACGTGAAACGAGTCCGGTCTTCGTCCTTGACAGCACGGGGTAGCGGGGACATGTGTCAATCCATCTCTGAAAGCGGATTCTTGGAAAATGACCGATCACTATGATGTGGTGGTGGTGGGCGGCGGCCATGCCGGATGCGAGGCTGCTGGTGCTGCCGCGCGCGCCGGCGCCAGGACCGCGCTGGTAACGCTGCGTTTCGACACGATTGGGGTCATGTCCTGCAATCCGGCGATCGGCGGGCTCGGCAAGGGCCATCTCGTGCGCGAGATCGACGCCATGGACGGGCTGATGGGCCGCATTGCCGACGCCGCCGGTATCCAGTTCCGCCTGCTCAACCGCCGCAAGGGCCCGGCCGTGCGCGGTCCCCGCACCCAGGCCGATCGAAAGCTTTATCGGCTCGCCATGCAGGAAGCGATTCGGCAGCAGAACGATCTCGATGTTGTTGAAGGCGAAGTTCTCGACCTCGAAATCCGGGACGGCCGCGTGGTGGCGGTGCTGGTTTCAAGTGACCGGCGGCTTGCCTGCGGGGCCGTCGTGCTGACCACCGGCACCTTCCTGCGGGGCCTGATCCATATCGGCGAAAAGAAAATCGTCGCCGGCCGCATGAACGAGCAGGCGAGCATGGGCCTGTCGGCGACCATGACTCGCGCGGGTTTCCAACTCGGGCGCCTCAAGACAGGCACGCCCCCTCGCCTCGACGGCCGCACCATCGACTGGGCCTCGCTGGACGCTCAAGCCGCCGACGAGGATCCGGTGCCGTTCTCGCTGATGACAGAAGCAATCGCCAACCCGCAAATCCATTGCGGCATCACGCGCACCATGCCGGCGACGCATGAGCTGATCCGCGCCAATCTCGGCCGCTCGGCCATGTATTCGGGCTCGATCGAAGGCGTCGGCCCGCGCTATTGCCCATCGATCGAAGACAAGATCGTCAAATTCGGCGATCGCGAAGGTCATCAGATCTTCCTCGAGCCGGAGGGGCTCGATGACGACACGGTCTATCCGAACGGCATCTCGACCTCGTTGCCGGAGGACGTTCAGCTCGAGATCCTGAAGACCATTCCCGGGCTTGAAAAGGCGACGATGCTGCAACCGGGCTATGCGATCGAATATGATCATGTGGACCCGCGCGAGCTGAAGACGACACTGGAGACGAAGCGCGTCGAAGGCCTGTTCCTGGCCGGGCAGATTAACGGGACGACAGGCTACGAGGAGGCCGGCGCGCAAGGGTTGCTCGCCGGCATCAACGCGGCACGCAAGGCGGCTGGTGATGGCGACGTCGTGCTCAGCCGAACCGAAGCCTATATCGGCGTGATGGTGGACGACCTGACCAGCCGCGGCATTGCCGAGCCCTACCGCATGTTCACCTCGCGCGCCGAATTCCGGCTTTCGCTGCGCGCCGACAACGCCGACGAGCGACTGACGCCGCTGGCGGAAAAGCTCGGCATCGTGTCATCGGAGCGGTCGAAGCGTTTCGGGGGGATGGTCCAGAAGCTTGACGAGGCCCGTATCCTGGCGAAGTCGGTGGCCTGGACGCCGAACGAAGCGGCGCGGCACGGGCTGGAGATCAACAAAGACGGCGTGCGCCGCTCGGCCTATGAATTGCTGGCGCATCCGGGCGTCGACATGGCCTGGCTCTCTCGTGTCGAGCCGCGCTTTGCCGCGCTTGACGCCAAGACCGCCGAGCGGCTTGAAACGGAAGCGAAATACTCGGTTTACCTCGACCGCCAGCAGGCCGATGTCGCGCAGATCAGGCATGAGGAATCGCGGCTCATCCCGGAGGGAATCGACTTCGCGGATGTGCCGGGCCTGTCGAATGAGTTGAAGCAGAAGATGAAGACGCGCCAGCCGCGTTCGATCGCCGACGCCCAGCGCATGGAAGGCATGACGCCGGCGGCGCTTGCCATCATTGTCGCGCATGTTCGCAATGCGGAGCTTGCTGCGCGAAGGTCCGTGGCGTGAGCGCGGATGGCTGGGCGGACCTGCAGAAGGCAGCGGGTCCGGTTTCACGTGAAACATTCGAGCGGCTGCAGGCCTTCGAACAGCTGTTCCTGAAATGGAACCGCAGCATCAATCTGGCGGCGCCGTCGACGCTGGATGACGTCTGGCGGCGCCACATCCTGGACAGCGCCCAGCTCGCGCGAATCGCGCCCACTGCCACACGCTGGGTCGATCTTGGCTCAGGCGGCGGATTTCCCGGATTGGTGCTCGGCTTCCTGCTTAAAGAGCGTCCCGGCGCCTCGATCGATCTCGTCGAAAGCAACCGCAAGAAGGCCTCGTTCCTGCAGTCGGTCGTGGGTCAGTTCGATTTGCCGGCGCGGGTCCTGGCGAAGCGTATTGACGACAGCTATCCGCTTGTTCCTGCTCCTGAAATCGTCACGGCGCGGGCGCTGGCGGCGCTCCCTGACCTGCTCGATCTGGCCGCGCCGTGGCTGACCAAAGGGGCGCGGGCGCTTTTCCACAAAGGCCGGGATTACCGGGCAGAAGTGGAAGAAAGCACTCACCGCTGGGCCTTCGATCTGGTAGAACATTCGAGCATGACCGACCCCCATGGCGTCATCCTCCAAATCAGCGACTTGCGCCCGGCGAAACAGCAATGAATTACTGGCATAGGCCCATGAGCACAGCACCGCGTATCATCACTGTTGCCAACCAGAAAGGTGGCGTCGGCAAGACGACGACGGCCATCAACCTGGCGACGGCCCTGGCTGCGATCGGCGAGCGCGTGCTGATCGTCGACCTCGATCCGCAGGGCAATGCCAGCACCGGGCTCGGCATCGACCGCAAGGACCGGACCGTCTCGTCCTATGACGTGCTGACCGGCGAGCTCGAGCTGGAAGCGGCCGCCGTGCCGACGGCGGTGCCGGGCCTGTCCATTGTGCCTTCGACGCTCGACCTGCTCGGCATCGAGATGGAGATCGCCTCGGCGCCAGACCGGGTGCTCAGGCTGCGCAACGCGCTGCGCGCCGCGGCAGAGCGGTCGGCGCCGTTCGGCTATGTGCTGATCGACTGCCCGCCTTCGCTCAATCTTTTGACTTTGAATTCAATGGCGGCAGCCGATTCCGTTCTCGTGCCGCTGCAGTGCGAGTTCTTTGCGCTCGAAGGTCTCAGCCAGTTGCTGGAGACGGTCGAGCAGGTGCGCGGCACGATCAATCCGGATCTCACCATCCAGGGCATCGTGCTCACCATGTATGACGGGCGCAACAACCTCGCCAACCAGGTGGTGCAGGATGTGCGCACCCATATGGGCGACAAGGTCTATGAGACGATCATCCCGCGCAATGTGCGCGTCTCCGAGGCGCCGTCCTACGGCAAGCCGGCGATCCTCTATGACCTGAAATGCTCGGGCAGCCAGGCCTATCTGCAGCTCGCCTCCGAAGTGATCCGCCGCGAGCGCAAGCTGCGCGCCGCCTGAGCCGCAGCCGCCCGGCAGGTTGTTTAATCAGCCGATTCGATTCCGAAACGATCTGGACATTATAATGAGCGAAGACCAATCGAGAAAAAGACTGGGCCGCGGCCTCGCGGCGCTGATCGGGGAAATCGACCGTCCGGCGGCGCCGGAAAAGCCGAGCGCCGTGGTGGCGGCGGACGGCAAGGTGCCGATCGAATTCGTCAGCCCGAACCCGAAGAATCCGCGCCGGCATTTCGGCGATGCCGAGCTCACCGACCTTGCCCAGTCGATCCGCGAGCATGGCGTGGTGCAGCCGGTGGTGGCGCGCCCCTCGCCTTCGCAGCCCGGCCGCTACGAGATCATCGCCGGCGAGCGGCGCTGGCGGGCGGCGCAGCGCGCCGGCCTGACCGAGATCCCGCTGATCGTGCGCGACGTCAACGACCGCACGGCGCTGGAGCTGGCGATCATCGAGAACGTGCAGCGCGCCGACCTCAATCCGGTCGAGGAGGCGCAAGGCTACCAGCAACTCATCGACGAGCACGGTTATACCCAGGCCGACCTCGGCCAGGTGATCGGCAAGAGCCGCAGCCATGTCGCCAACACGCTGCGGCTGCTGAAGCTGCCCCCCGTCATCCATTCGATGCTGGTCGACGGCGATCTGTCCGCCGGCCACGCCCGCACGCTGGTCACCGCCGAGGATCCGGCCGGGCTTGCCAAGCGCATCGTCAAGGAGGGGCTTTCCGTGCGCCAGGCCGAAGCGCTGGCGCAGATGCCAGCCGGACCGACGCCGGCCAAGACAAAGTCCGCGCCGAGTTCGACGGAAAAGGACCCGGATACGTTGGCGCTGGAGAAGCTGATGACCGATACGCTGGGTATGATCGTCAGCATCGAGCACAAGGGCAAGGGCGGCACGCTGCGCGTCGATTACCGCTCGCTGGAGCAACTCGACGAGCTCTGCCGACGGCTGAAGGACGAGCGATAGCCGGCTGTCGCGTAACGGCATTCGGCCGTAGCTGAGGTTTTGGCTGAACGCTGGATACGTCTGATATATTGGTGATAGACGAGGAAGGGCTGGCGTTACGCTGGCCTTTTTTCCCTGACGGCGGAGGCTAGCGAAAGCGGCGGGGACGGCTAATTTCCGCCCTGGGGGAGGGTGCTGTCCAGCGGTGCTTGCGGCACTCCTCCGGCTTATCAGCCGGCCGGTACCCTTGCATTCGCCAATCGCCGACTTTCATCTGGTGCCGAGCAATTCCTTCAGCGTCGCCCCGCCGCTTGACAGCCGGGGGTAACGGCGTACCTTCTATTAGCCTTAACTTAAATTATGCCCCGGCGTGCCGATCAATCGCGATGAGGGCTATCTGCCGTTCCGATAGCGTTCGCGAAACGGCACCGCCCTGCAAAGCGATATGCCCGACGCGCCTGACGCTAACGGGAGGAGCAAATGGCGGTCAGTTGGCAGTTGTCCGGAAGCTACTTCGAGAATTGCAGCTGCGATGTAGTATGTCCCTGCCTGATATCCACCAACGCGCAGCTGACGTCGAAGCCGACCAAAGGCGATTGCGACGTCGCTCTGGTCTTTCATATCGACAAGGGCAATTACGGCGACGTTCGATTGGATGGGCTCAACGTCGCGATGGTTGCGCACACGCCAGGCCCGATGGCGGAAGGCAATTGGACGGCCGCCGCCTATATCGACGGACGCGCCGATGACCGGCAAACGGAAGCGCTGGGCGCGATTTTCACCGGCGCCGCGGGCGGTCCGATGGCGGCCTTCGCGCCGATGATCAGCACCAACCTTGGAGTGAAGAAGCTGCCGATCGACTATCGGGTCGACGGCAAGAAGCGGTCGGCGGAGATTGACGGCGTGATGCATATGGCGGTCGAGCCGCTGCCGACAATGCGCGAGGACGGCGAGATGTGGGTTGCCTCCGGCCATCCCGTCAATCCCGACTGGCTCGGCATGGCGATGGGGGTTGAAGGCAGCACCTTCAGCGACCACGGCATGAGCTGGGACAATTCCCGCCGCAACGGGCATTACGCGCCGATCAACTGGTCCGGCCAGCACTAGCGCCTGGCTGCAGAACGGACCGCTCATGCCGCTGACGCTGCAGCGAAACGTCATTCTCGCGCTGCTGATCGCCGCGGCCGCGGTGGCGTGGTGGGCGCTGCTTACCTGGCAGCAGACCGGCATGGATCCAGGCATGCGCATGGACTCCCCCACCATGGGCATGACGGCCGCGCTGTTTCTTGCCGTTTGGCTGATCATGATGATTGCCATGATGTTTCCGGCGGCCGCGCCCATGATCCTGACCTTTCACCAGGTCCAGAGCGGCAAACGGGGCCGCGGCCAGGCCTTTGTCTCGACCTGGGTGTTCGTGGCCGGCTACATGCTGGTCTGGACGGCGACGGGCGTTCTCGCATTTGCCGGCGCGGCGGGCGCGGAGATGCTTGCCGGGCGTGCGGGATTGTCTGCCGCGACGGCCGCGCGCATCGGCGGCGCGCTGCTGATGGTGGCGGGCGCCTATCAGCTCTCGCCGCTGAAAGATCTGTGCCTCGCCAAATGCCGCTCGCCGATCGGCTTCATCCTGACCTCGTGGCGCGACGGGCGGCTAGGCGCCGTGCGCATGGGCCTGCGGCATGGGCTCTTTTGCCTGGGTTGCTGCTGGCTGTTGTTCGCCGCTCTTTTTCCACTCGGGATCATGAACGTCGCCGCAATGGCGGTGGTCACGCTGCTGGTCTTTGCGGAGAAGACATTCCCGTATGGAGAGCGGATCGCAAAGGTGTCGGGCGTCGCCCTGCTTCTTTACGGCACGGTGGTGCTGGTTTTTCCACAGGTGCTGCCCACCTTCCAGCCGACGGACGCGATGATGCCGATGGATACGATGATCATGAATTGACGACGGGAAGCGGCTTTTGGCCGGGAAGGCGTTGGCGCTTTTGCGCAAAGACCCCCTCTGTCGCCTTCGGCGGCGTCTCCCCCTCGAGGGGGAGATTAGCCGCGCTGCCCGAGCCGCGCGCTTTCGATCGCAATGCCCAGCAGCGCCTGCCGTGCCAGCGCTTCCGACAGGTCGGGCCGCTTGCGGGTTTGCAGCACCGCCGTCTGCAGCCGTCCCAGCGCACGGCCGAGCGCATCGACATTCCAGCGCTCCAGCGTCTTTTCCACCAGCTTGCGTCGGGAAAAGAAAACCGGCGGGCGCGCACCGGCAACGACCGAGGCGGCGTTGCGGCCGCCGCTCTCCATCTGGCCGCGCATTGCCTGAATCGCCTGCAATTGCCGCATCGCCGAGGACAGAACCAGGAATGGATGGCCGCCGGACTGGCAATGGCGGGTGAAGGCGATGTCGAAATCGCCGACCTTGCCGTCCAGCATCGCGTCGACCGCGTCATCGAAGGAGGCGCCGGAGACGTCGCCTGACAGCGCGTTGATGTCCTCGATGCCGATCTCCTTGCGGCCATGCGCGTAAAGAACCAGCTTTTCGATCTCACCACGCGAGGCAAGGCGGTCGCCGCCAAGATTGCGGCGCAGCGCCTGCCTCGCGTCCAATGTCATCGACATGCCGGCCTTGCGCAATTCGTCGTCGATCACCGAATCCAGGTCGCGGGCCTCGTCGGCATAGCAAGGCAAGGCGATGGCGTTGCCGGCGGCCTCGACGATGGCCCTTAAGCCCGTGCCCTTCTTCAGGTCGCCGGCTTCGATGAGAATGACGGCGTCGCGCGCGGGTTCGGTGGTCAGCGCCTTGATGTCGTCGGCCAGCGCCTTCTGGCCGCTGGCATTGCGCACCCAAAGCAGCCGCCGGTCGGAAAACATCGGCACCGTGCGCGCCTCATCGAGCAGCCGGCCCTCATCGCGGTCAACCTCCGCGCCGTCGAGCTTCACCACCGAGAAGGGATCATCGAGCGGCAGGCCGGTTTTCACGGCGAAGGTCTTCGCCCGCTCGGCGACAAGGCCGCGATCGGGGCCGTAAAGCAGGACGATTCCCATGGCCGGATCCGGCCTCGCCAGCCACGAATCGACCTCGTATCCTTTCTTCTGTGCCATGCGGGGTGAGTTAGCATGAGGCGGGGCGCGGGAACCAGCGTTCAGTGAACCGGGTGCGGGGCGCATGCGCTACGGGATTTCGGTTCACGCCGAGGCGATTGCCCAAGCCTGGTGGCAAATGTCGAAAGCCGGTGCCAGCGTTGAAGGTCTGTTCTGAAGCGAACCAGCCCGGCCTTACCGCCTCTTGCGCCTAAAGCCCTGCCGGCATTCACCAAATTGCGCGCCGGGCAAAAACATCGACAAGAAATTTCGTCGCCATATCTGCATCTTGAGCCTGCGCGCCGCATCGGCTTGCCGAGGCCGGCGCCGGGGAGGAAGGCCGTGCCCAGACCCGGCGAATTGGCACTGGTCTGGCGGCGCGGATGTGCAAAGATCGCACCGGCAACATTGGAGGATGTGAGCTCATGGCCGATGCTGGAATGTTGCGCTTTCATGTGCCCGAGCCAGAGGTGCGGCCCGGCGGCACGCCCGACTTCTCGAATGTGACCATCCCGAAGGCCGGCTCGGTGCCGCGTCCCGAGATCGACGTCGATCCGCGCACCATCCGCGACATGGCTTTCTCCATCATCCGCGTGCTCAACCGCGCCGGCGAAGCGGTCGGGCCATGGGCGGGGCTGCTCAGCGACCAGGAACTGCTCGAAGGCCTGCGCCATATGATGACGCTTCGGACCTTCGATGCGCGCATGCAGATGGCGCAGCGCCAGGGCAAGACCTCCTTCTACATGCAGCATCTCGGCGAAGAGGCGGTGAGCTGCGCGTTCCGCAAGGCGCTTCAGCCGGGCGACATGAATTTCCCGACTTATCGACAAGCAGGCCTTCTCATCGCCGACGGCTATCCGATGGTCACGATGATGAACCAGATCTATTCCAACGAGGCCGATCCGCTGAAGGGCCGGCAACTGCCGGTCATGTATTCCTCGAAGGAGCACGGTTTCTTCTCGATCTCGGGCAATCTGGCGACGCAATATATCCAGGCGGTCGGCTGGGCGATGGCCTCGGCGATCTCCAACGATTCGCGCATAGCCGCCGCCTGGATCGGCGACGGCTCGACTGCGGAGTCCGATTTTCATGCGGCGCTGGTCTTCGCCTCGACCTACAAGGCCCCTGTCGTGCTCAACGTCGTCAACAACCAGTGGGCGATCTCGACTTTCCAGGGCATCGCGCGCGGCGGCTCCGGCACGTTCGCCGCGCGCGGCCTTGGCTTCGGCATTCCTTCGCTGCGCGTCGACGGCAACGACTATCTCGCGGTGCATGCCGTGGCGAAATGGGCGGCGGAGCGGGCGCGCGCCAATCTCGGGCCGACCCTGGTCGAATATGTCACCTACCGCGCCGGCGCGCATTCGACCTCGGACGATCCGTCGGCCTACCGGCCGAAGGCCGAGTCCGACGCCTGGCCGCTCGGCGATCCGGTCATCCGGCTGAAGAACCACCTGATCCACAAAGGCATCTGGTCCGAGGATCGCCACACCCAGGCGGAAGCCGAGATCCTCGAAACGGTGATCGCGGCGCAGAAGGAGGCCGAGGGCCACGGCACGCTGCATGCCGGCGGCAAGCCGTCGACCCGAGACATGTTCGAGGGCGTCTATGCCGAGATGCCGCCGCATCTCAGGCGCCAGCGCCAGCAGGCGGGGGTCTGACCATGCCCAGGCGTACCATGATCGAGGCGATCCGTGACGCCATGGACGTGTCGATGGGACGCGACGAGCGCGTCATCGTCTATGGCGAGGATGTCGGCTTCTTCGGCGGCGTCTTCCGCGCCACGCAAGGCCTGCAGGCCAAATACGGCAAGAGCCGTTGCTTCGACGCGCCGATCAGCGAATCCGGCATCGTCGGTTCGGCCATCGGCATGGCCGCCTACGGGCTGCGCCCTTGTGTCGAGGTGCAGTTTGCCGACTATGTTTATCCGGCCTACGACCAGATCGTGTCGGAGGCGGCGCGGCTGCGGTACCGTTCGAACGGCGACTTCACCTGCCCGATCGTGGTGCGCATGCCGACCGGCGGCGGCATCTTCGGCGGCCAGACGCACAGCCAGAGCCCGGAAGCACTGTTCACCCATGTCTCCGGCCTGAAGGTGATCGTGCCCTCCAATCCGCACGACGCCAAGGGGTTGCTGATCGCGGCGATCGAGGATCCCGACCCGGTGATCTTCCTCGAGCCGAAGCGGCTATATAACGGGCCGTTCGACGGCCATCACGACAAGCCGGTGACGCCCTGGTCGAAGCATGAGCTCGGCGAGGTCCCTGACGGCCATTACACGATCCCGCTCGGCAAGGCGGCGATCCGCCGCCAGGGTTCGGCCGTCACCGTGCTCGCCTATGGCACGATGGTTTATGTGGCGCAGGCCGCGGCCGAGGAGACGGGCATCGACGCCGAGGTGGTCGATCTGAGGACGCTGCTGCCGCTCGACCTCGACACGATCGTCGCCTCGGTGAAGAAGACCGGGCGCTGCGTCGTCGTGCACGAGGCGACGCTGACCTCCGGCTTCGGCGCCGAGCTGGTCTCGCTGGTGCAGGAGAACTGCTTCTATCACTTGGAAGCCCCGGTCGCGCGGGTCGCCGGCTGGGACACGCCCTATCCGCACGCGCAGGAATGGGACTATTTCCCCGGACCGGCGCGGGTCGGCCGTGCCCTGATCGAAACGTTGGAAGCTTAGGGGGAGGCCTGAGATGGGCGAACACGTCATCAAGCTTCCCGATGTCGGCGAAGGCGTCGCCGAGGCCGAGCTCGTCGAATGGCACGTCAAGGTCGGCGACCTCGTGCGCGAGGACACGGTGCTGGCCGCCGTCATGACCGACAAGGCAACCGTCGAAATCCCGTCGCCCGTCGACGGTGAGATTCTTTGGCTCGGCGCCGAGATCGGCGACACGGTGGCGATCGGCTCGCCGATCGTGCGGCTGAAGGTGGCCGGCGAAGGCAATGTGAAGGCGGAAACCGGTGGCGGCGACGCGAAGGTCGAGGCTCCCGCCAAGTCGGCCGAGCCGAAAACGGAACCTCAGCCGAGCGCTCCCAAGCCCGCACCAAAACCAGCCGATCCGCCGGCCAAGGTTTCGCCGGCCGCCGCGCCGAAGGCAGCGCGCCCTGCCTCCACTTCCGGCGCGCCGCGCGCGGAGGGTGAGAAGCCGCTGGCCTCGCCGGCGGTGCGGCTGCGCGCCAGGGAAGCCGGCATCGACCTGCGTCAGGTCCCGGGCAGCGGTCCGGCCGGGCGCATCAGCCATGAGGACATCGACGCGTTCGTGGCGCGAGGCCCGCAGCTGGCCCGCGCCACCGGACTTGCCCGCAAGGACGGCGTCGAGGACATCAAGGTCGTCGGGCTCAGGCGCAAGATCGCCGAAAAGATGTCGCTGGCCAAATCGCGCATCCCGCACATCACCTATGTCGAGGAGATCGACGTCACTTCATTGGAGGAATTGCGCGCGACGCTGAACAAGGAGAAGCGGGCCGATCGCCCGAAGCTGACGCTGCTGCCTTTCCTGATGCGGGCGATGGTCAAGGCGATCGCCGAGCAGCCCAACCTCAACGCATTGTTCGACGACGAGGCCGGCGTCATCCACCAGCATGAAGGCATCCATATCGGCATCGCCGCGCAGACGCCGAACGGGCTGGTGGTGCCGGTGGTCAAGCACGCCGAGGCGCGCGATCTCTGGGATAGTGCCGTGGAAGTCAACCGGCTGGCCGATGCGGCCAAGGCCGGCACGGCGAGCCGCGACGAGCTTTCCGGCTCGACCATCACCATTACCTCGCTCGGCGCCATGGGCGGCGTGGCGACCACGCCGGTCATCAACTATCCGGAAGTGGCGATCGTCGGCGTCAACAAGATCATGGTGCGGCCGGTCTGGGATGGCACCCAGTTCATCCCGCGCAAGATGATGAACCTGTCGTCCAGCTTCGATCATCGCGTCATCGACGGCTGGGATGCCGCGGTTTTCGTCCAGCGCATCAAGGCGCTGCTCGAGACGCCTGCGCTGATCTTTGTGGATTGACAATGACAATGGTCGCAAAGACCCCCTCACCCGGATTGCCAGCCGAATTGCGAAGGGCAATTCGGGGCAATCCGACCTCTCCCCGAGGGGAGAGGTGGTCGCCAGCGCCTCCGCTGTCCTCTTCTCCCCTTGGGGAGAAGGTGGCCGCGAAGCGGCCGGATGAGGGGGTCTCCTCCAACCAAAATAGTGTGACCCTATGAAAGAAATCTCCTGCAAGCTGCTCGTCATCGGCGCCGGTCCGGGCGGTTATGTCTGCGCTATCCGCGCCGGCCAGCTCGGCGTTGACACGGTGATCGTCGAGGCGGGCAAGCCGGGCGGCACCTGCCTCAATGTCGGCTGCATCCCGTCCAAAGCGTTGATCCACGCTGCAGAGGAATTCGAGAAGATCGCGCATATGGCCTCAGGCAAGGACCCGCTCGGCATCAAGGTCGCCGCGCCCACGCTGGAACTCGCGAAAACCGTCGCCTGGAAAGACGGTATCGTTAGCCGGCTCAACAGTGGCGTGGCCGGGCTGCTGAAGAAGGCCAGGGTGAAGACCGTGCAGGGCTGGGCGACGTTCCGCGACGGCAAGACCGTCGAGGTCGAAACCGAAATCGGGACACAAGTCATCCGCGCCGAAACGGTGGTGATCGCCACCGGCTCGGCGCCGGTCGAACTGCCGTTCCTGCCCTTCGGCGGTCCCGTGATTTCGTCCACCGAGGCGTTGGCGCTCGGTGATGTGCCGAAGAAGCTCGCGGTCGTCGGCGGCGGTTATATCGGGCTCGAGCTCGGCATGGCTTTCGCCAGGATGGGTTCGAAGGTTACCGTGGTCGAAGCGCTGCCGCGCGTGCTGGCGCAATATGATGCCGAACTGACGCGGCCGGTGTTGAAGCGGCTCGGCGAGCTCGGCGTCGAAGTGATGACGGGAGCGAAGGCGAAGGGATTGTCGACCAAGGGCGACGCGCTTTTGGTCGAGACGGCCGACGGCAAGAGTGCCAAGGTCGCCGCCGACAAGATCCTGGTCACGGTCGGACGCAAGCCGCTCACCGAAGGCTGGGGGCTGGAGCAGATCGACCTCGACAGGACGGGAAAATTCATCCGCATCGACGACCAGTGCCGCAGCTCGATGCGTGGCATCTTTGCCATCGGCGACGTCACCGGGGAGCCGATGCTGGCGCACCGCGCCATGGCGCAGGGCGAGATGGTGGCCGAGATCGTCGCCGGCCATAAAAGAAGCTGGGACAAGCGCGCCATTCCCGCGATCTGCTTCACCGATCCGGAGCTGGTCACCGCCGGCCTGTCACCAGAGGAGGCGAAAGCGCTCGCCGGCGAAATCAAGATCGGCCAGTTCCCGTTCGCCGCCAACGGCCGCGCCATGACCAGGCAGGGCGAGGACGGGTTCGTGCGGGTGGTGGCGCGCGCCGACAATCATCTGGTGCTGGGCATCCAGGCGGTCGGGCAGGGCGTGTCGGAACTGTCAGCGGCCTTCGGCCTGGCGCTGGAGATGGGCGCGCGGCTGGAGGATATCGCCGGCACGATCCACGCGCATCCGACGCAGGGCGAAGGGTTCCAGGAAGCGGCGCTGAAGGCGCTGGGCCACGTGCTGCATGTTTAGGGAAACGCCTTTTCCTTCTCCCCCTGTGGGAGAAGGTGGATCGGCGCGATAGCGCCGAGACGGATGAGGGGTGTTCCAGCGGAGCGAGGCGTCGGCATTCCCTGGAGCACCCCTCATCCGGCCGCTTCGCGGCCACCTTCCCCCACAAGGGGGGAAGGGGGAGCCTGGACGCTCAGCTCGCCAGCCGGCTTACCATTTCATGTTGCGCGTAGGCGCGGCCGAAGCGGTTGGCGAGGAAGGCGTCAAGGGCGATGTCTTCCTGGCGCACGAAACCTTTCGCCGGCAGCGAGCCGTCGGCCAGCATGTCGAGCACGGCGCAGATGCCGGAGGCGGTGGTGATCTGGATGGCGCTGCGCACGATGTTGCCGACGCGGTGCGAATAGATCTTGTTGGCGTAGGTCTCCTGCAGCAGGCGGCCGTTGCGGCGGCCCGAGACGGTGACGAAGACGATGACCACGTCCTGGAGCGTGGACGGCAGGGCGCTTTCGAAAATGTCCTTTAGCACGTCGCGGCGGTGACGCAACCCGAGGTCGTTGAGCAGCGCCTTCATGATCGCGGCGTGGCCGGGATAGCGGATGGTGCGGTAATTCAGCGTGCGCACCTTGCCCTTCAGCGTCTCGGCCAGCGTGCCGAGACCGCCGGAGGTGTTGAAGGCCTCATAGGTGACGCCGTCGAGCGAGAACTCCTCGCGCTCCTCCAGCGGCGGCACTTCGATCAGCTCGCCCTCGACGATCGCCTCGCAGGGCTCGCAATATTCGTTGATGACCCCGTCGGTGCTCCAGGTGAGGTTGTAGTTCAGCGCGTTGGACGGATATTGCGGCAGCGCGCCGACGCGCATGCGCACGCTTTCCAGCGTGTCGAAGCGGCTGGCGAGATCGTTGGCGACGATCGAGATGAAGCCCGGCGCCAGGCCGCATTGCGGGATGAAGGCGTTTTTCGCCCCGCGCGCCAGTTCCTTGACACGGCGGGTCGAGACGACGTCCTCGGTGAGGTCGAGATAATGCACGCCGGTGGCGGCGGCAGCCTCGGCGATGCGCGTGGTGAGATGGAAGGGCGCGGCGCTCAGCACGGCGAACTTGCCGGCAAGGACCTTTTCCAGTTCGCCGGCGGCGGCGATGTCGAGTTCCTGCGTCGCGACGCCAGCCGGCAATTCGGCGGCGAGCTGGGCGGCCGAGCGGTCGACGAGCGTGACGCGGTAGTCGCCCGTGGCGCTCAGCATTTCCGCGATGGTCGAGCCGATCTTGCCGGCGCCGACGACAACGATGTTCTTCATGATCAATTCCCCTGCAATCCTGATTTGGGCCAATTCGATTTGGCGGAAATCATCGCAGCTTGCCTGTCGAAAGGAAGCGTGGAATCTGGCAATATGAAGCTGAACTTTGAACGATCTGCCGAAAGGTTTCGTCGAAATGATCACTGAAGCCGAACAGGCCCTGCTCACCCTGCTGCGCGCTAACGCGCGGGCCTCCACGGCCGAGCTCGCGAGAAAGCTGGGCGTCTCGCGCACGACGGTGCAGAGCCGGATCGAGCGGCTGGAGCAGCGCGGTATCATCGCCGGCTATGGGGTCAGGCTTTCGCCCGACTATGAGCAGGGGCTGGTCAAGGCGCATGTGCTGCTCACCGTCACGCCGAAACTCGCCGACAAGGTGGTGCGCAGCCTGGAGGCCATGCCGCCGGTGCGCACGGTGCATTCGGTCAGCGGCAATTTCGACATGATCGTCATCGTCGACGCGCCGTCGATCCGCGATCTCGACGCGCTGCTCGATCGGATCGGCGCGATGGAGGGCGTGGAGCGGACGTCGTCGTCGATCATTTTGTCGACGCGGGTGGATCGGTAAGGGGACTGCCGCTCATTTCAAGGCGCCGGCGCGAGGCCCCCCTCTCTGTCCTGCCGGACATCTCCCCCTCAAGGGGGGAGATTGGCAGCTTCGATGCCGGCGTTTTCTGCAACATTGGTGATTGGCGAAAGCCGGCGTGGCATCTGATCTCCCCCCTTGAGGGGGAGATGCCCGGCAGGGCAGAGAGGGGGGCGAAGGAACGCGATGCCTCTGGTTTTCTTCCCTACGCCCTTCTTCTCTCCGGCCCCTCGTCGAGCCACGCCACATCCTCCGGCGTCAGCTTGACGTCCAGCGCCTTGAGGCTGTCCTCCAGCTCGTCCAGCGTGCGCGGGCCGATCAGCGGGACGGAGGGGAAGGGCTGCGCCAGCACGTAGGCCAGCGCGACATGGATCGGGCTCTTGCCGAGTTTTCGGGCCAGCTCGATCGCCCGGTCGCGGCGGCCGAAATTCTTTTCCGAATACCAGACCCGCACCAGCTCCTCATTGTCGGTCCGGTCGCGGCCGGCGCGGTCGGTGAAGAAGCCGCGGCCCTGGCTCGACCAGGCGAAGTTCGGCATCTGCCGCGCCGTCAGCCAGGCCTTCCAGGCATCGGTGGAGGAGGTGATGCAGCCCGGCCAGATCGGCTCCAGCATCTCGGCCAGCGAGAAATTGTTGGAGAGCGCGCCGGGTTTTTGCCTGCCGTTCTTCTCGGCATAGGCAATCGCTTCGTCCACGCGCTCCATCGTCCAGTTGGAGCCGCCGAACAGCCCACGGATGCGGCCGGCCCTCGCCTCCGCGTCCATCGCGTCGACGAACTCGCCGACCGGCACGTCCGGATTGTCGCGATGCATGAAATAGATGTCGACATGGTCTGTCTGCAGCCGGTCGAGCGACTGCGCCAGCTGTTTTGCGATCACGTCGGGGTAGCAGAGCGGCGAATGCGCGCCCTTGGCGATGATCACCGACTGGTCGCGCACGCCGCGATTCTTCAGCCACTCCCCAAGCAGCGTCTCGGTGTAACCACCCCCATAGACAAAGCCGGTGTCGAACAGATTGCCGCCGGCCTCGAAATAGGCATCGAGCAGGATCGAGCCGGAGGAGAAGCTGCGGAAATCCTCGAAGCCAAGCGCCAGAAGCGAAACGGGTTTCGGCAGGTCGGGAATGGTGCGCTTGCCGATGGTATCGCCGTCGGTGCGCAGCGGCCGGCCGGAGATCGTGTTGATGCGCTTAGCCGGTTTTTCGATCCCATATTCGAGGCCGACGGCGGCGCGCCATTTGTCGAGCACGCGCAGCGTGCCGAGGCTGTCGGCCCAGGACATGCCCGGCCAGGCGAATTCCTGCCGCCCTGCCTGGATTGCTTCGCCGGCGGCATCGACCTCGAAGGAATAGAGGTGACGCGTCTCGTTAAGGCTGATCACCTCGCGAGCCGCCCCGGACCGGATCACCTCGATCCGGCCCGGTCCGACATCGCGGTTGCCACCGGCGAACCAGAAATCGGGCACCTCGATCCGGCCCTTGGTGCCGAAAATGCGCAGTACATTGTCCTGGTCGAGCGAGATGCTGCAGGAGACCTCCGCGACGATGCCGCCGGGAAAGTGCAGCAAGGCCGAGGCCCATTCATCGACGCCGGACTGGCCGAGATGCGCGGTGCCCGCCACCTTGTCGGGCTCGGCAAAAGGCTGGCCAATCGCCGCGCCCGCGATCAGCCGCGCCATCGAGACAGGATAGCCGCCGACATCGAGGATGCCGCCGCCGGCGAGATCGTTGGCGTAGAGCCGGTGCTCGGGCATGAAGCCCGGCATGGCGAAGCCGAAGCTCGACTTGATCATGCGGACCTCGCCGACTGCGCCGGATTTGATCAGGTCGACCAGCTGCAGCGTCTGCGGATGCAGCCGGTACATGAAGGCTTCGCCGAGGAACGTGCCGGCCTTGCGCGCCGCATGCATCATGGCATCGGCTTCGAAGGCGGTGAGCGCCAACGGCTTCTCGCACAGGACATGCTTGCCGGCTTCGGCGGCCTTGATCGCCCATTCGGCATGGCCGGGATGCGGGATCGAAATATAGACCGCGTCGACCTGGCCGTCTGCGAGCAGCGCCTCATAGCCGTCGAGGATGCGCGCGCCCGGAAAAGTCTCGGCGAGGCCCGGCTTGGCGGGATTGCGGGCGCCGAGCGCCTCAAGCGTGCCGGTGCGCGACCCCGCCACGCCGCCGGCAAAGGATTTCGCGATGCTGCCGGGTCCGAGGATGCCCCAGCGGATTTTTCCAGATGTCATGTCGATTCCTCCGCGAGTCAGCGCCACGCCAGCGATGGGCCTGAACCTAGGGCAAGGAAAAGCGCGGCGCGGGTCAGTGTCGTGCACATTGAAATCCTCCCATTTGCTCTCCCGCCCTGAGCCTGGCTAGACTATGCGGCGCGGAAGGCTTGTCGCCGTCGAAGGGAAGAAGAAGTTGGCGGAAAGTAAGATGCCCGAGCGTCCCTTCTATCAGCCGGGTGCAAGCAGCGTCGAAGGACTGCCGCTTGTGCTGCAGATGTTTCACAACTATCCGCTGGTGATGCTGAAGCCGCATTGGCACGCCCAGGTCGAGGTGAACTTCATCGTGCAGGGCCGCGTGCATTACCGCATGGCCGAGCACGAGATTTCGCTGTCGGCCGGCGAGATGTGCCTGTTCTGGGGCGGCCTGCCGCACCAGATGGACGACCTCTCCGACGACGCCATCTATGCCGGCGCGCATCTGCCTCTGGTGCATTTCTTCAGGCTGCATCTGCCGGCCGATGTCAGGCACCGGCTGATGACCGGCGCGACGCTGGTGACGGATGCCACCGATCAATCCGACAACGACAGCTTCAAGCGCTGGAACGAGTATGCGCGTTCGGGCGACGCGGCCAAGGCCGAGCATGCCGTCAACGAGCTGCTGCTTCGGCTCGAGCGGGTGCGTTTCGAGCCCTACCGCCTGGTGTCGGGAACCGCCGCCGGACAAGGCGCGGGCAGCGCCTTCGACCAGCAATCCTCGCGCAATGTCGGGCGCATGTGCGACTATATCGCCGAGAATTTCCTCTACGACATCGACTGCGTGACCATCGCCTGCGCCGCCGACATCCATCCCAAATACGCCATGAGCCTGTTCAAGAAATCGACGGGCATGACGCTCAACGAATATGTCAATCTCTTGCGGCTGAGCTATGCGCAGGCGCTTCTGATGCATGAGGACGCCAATGTGCTGAGGGTCGCGATGGACTCCGGTTTCGGCTCGCTCAGCGCCTTCAACAAATCATTCCGCAAGCTCGCCGGCATGTCGCCTTCCGACTTTCGCCGGGCGGGTGTCAGATAGGCAGAATCTCGCTTAGAGCGTTTCACCCTTTCACGGAAACGGCGAGCCGCTCTAACTCTTTGTTTTGACGCAATTCCTGACGGAAAACCGCTCACACTTTTCCTGGAATTGCTCTAGGCATAGGCCGGTTGTTGCGTCGCCTGTGACGCGACCCCCGCCCGGGATCTGGTTTCCGCGGTGCGGTTCATCGGCGGGCCTGGTGATTCACCAGCCCCGCCGCAGATTCCCGGCCGCAAACGCGCCTATTTGGCCGGTTGGATGCTCGAGGCCGCCAGTTTGCCGGCCTTCGTCGAGTAGGTGATCGTGACCTTCTCGCCGACCTTCAACGTTTCGGCTTCAATGCCTTCCGGCAGGGAGAATGTCTTGCCGTCGGAGAGCGTGATCGAATCGCCTTTCTTGTCGATGCTGGCGATCGTGCCGGTCGTCGCCTTCGCATAGGCGACGTTGGCGGATGCGATCGCGATTATCATTGCGGCTGTGATGACGGATTTTTTCATCGTTCGGTTCCTTTCTCTCGTCTGCCGAGGGCGGTTGCCCGGGGCGGCTTCAATCCGGAACGCCCCAGCCCCGCCGGATCACGAACCCCGGAGCCAAAGTGAAGCGAAGCTAAGCTTAAGACGGGAAGTTTTCGACGGGTTGGCCGCAGCCTTACAAATGCGTAAGCGCGCTGCGAGCGGTCACAGATCCCGCAATTGCTCGGCGGTCAGCGCCGGGGACGGCCTGGCGGTCCGAACGGCGGCGGCAACGGACGCGACGACGAGGCCAAGCATGATCGCCAGATAGAGCCATGGCACCGACAGCGCTTGCGGCGGTGGATCGAAGACGCCGGTCAGCAGCTTCACCAGCATCCAGGCGGTCAGTGTTCCCGAGAACAATCCGAAGACCACGCCACCGACAATGATGACGAGACCCTCGCTCCATAGGAAGGCATCCAGTTGCGGCGGCTTGGCGCCTATGGCGTCGAGGATCGCGAAGGCCCGGCGCCGCTCGGCGAATCCCAGAGCCAGCATCAGTCCAGCGGCAGCGGCGGCCATCAGCACGGAAAATCCAAGCTCGATCCGCGTCAACCCGCGAAGGTCAACCGCGGTAAGGCTCGATCCGATGAGATGTGCGGCCTGGCCGATATCGGAGACTTTCAAGGCGGGGTAGGGAGCAAGCACGGAAGCGACCTGGCGTGCCAATTCGGCAGGATTGCCCTTCGCTCTCATCAGCACATATTCGGAAGCGTCCGACCCTGTCATGCGGGCTACGTAGGCGGCGTTGGCGACAAGGAAGGAATCCTTCGGCGCCGTCGGAAATTCGCGCACGACGCCGATAAATCTGAAGGCTACCGGATGGTACTGATGGTCTCTTGCATCGAGGAGCCGCAGATTGATCGTATCGCCCTGCTGAAGCTGGAAATCCTGCACGGTCTCTTCCGACACCAGGACGCCGTCGGGCGTGGTGGCCAGCTGACCGAGCATGCCTTCGGCGCCGGTGCCGCTGAAATAAGCGTCGGAAAGGGTCGTGGCGCGCCCGATGCGTCCGGGGTCGATCCCGTAGAGGTCCTGTAGATCCGCGCCCACATAGGCAAAACGATGCTGCATCGGCTCGACGGCGAGCGCATCCGTCAGCGCGGTCAAGGCCGCCAGATGCACGCCGGCCGGTTTGTCCGATGTTCCGAAGATGGTGACGTCGGATCCATTCGTCAGCTCGGCGTCGACGCGCGCCTGGGCGTTGTAAGTGGTGTTGAAAATAGCGGTCGAAGCAGCGAAGGAGACGGCCAGCGCGGTCATGGCGATGCCGATCGTCAGGCGCTCTGACTGCCGCGATAGTGCCGCCGACACGATCGGCGTCAGACGACCCGCCACCGGGGTGAGGATCACCCGTAACAGTCCGCTGTTGTGCGCGATGATCATGCCCGACAGCCGCATGACCAGCAGCGTCATGCCCATCCAGAGTAAGGCAGGGGCGATGAAAGCCTTGTAGTCGACCGAGGTCGCCGCCACGCCTTCCGGCGCCAGCACGATCTCGTACCCGGTGCTGGCGGATAACCAGAAGAAAAGGCCGGCTCCGGCAAGCAGCAGCAAATCCAGCCGCAAGCGTTGCCAGAGCGGCGTCCTTGCCCGCGTGACGGCGTGCCGCGCCGCATCGACGGTGGTCCAGCGCGCGTCGCGCCAGGCCGGCAGCAGGAGAGCGGCGAACCCCAGCAGCAGGCCGAGCAGGGCGAGGAGAAGGAGGGATGGATCGCGGAGGGCTGCGTACCGGCCAAGCGTGGAAACAGGGCTGAAAAGCAAGGCTCCACCCATGCCGAGCGCAACTCCGGCGACGTCGGAGACCGCGGCCTCGGCGGCTGAAAGCAACAGGATCGTGCTGGTTGTGGCGCCGCGAACGCGAAGCAGCGCCTGCTCCGTCCGCCGGCGCTGCTCGCCGGACGAGGTCACGGCATAGGTAAGCGCGATACCCAGCGCCGCGCCTGGCAGTCCGAGGAACAGGAACAGCACCGAAGCATAAAGCGCATCCTCCCGAACGGCTGCGAGGCGGGAGCCGAGATTGTCGGCAACCAAGGCCTGGCCGACGGTCCTAGCCTCCAAATTGCGCGCCGCGCCGGTGACGAAGATATGGGCCTGGACGGGATCGGATGGCAGGCCTGCATGGTCCAGCCGCGCGTGCCATTGCAGCCGGACCGTATCCGGGCGCTGCTCCGCCTGCGGGGAGAAGAACTGCTGCCAATCCTGCCAGGGAAGCACGAGCACGTTGTCCGGAGGCGCCTGCGGCGCGGCCTGGGCAGGCAAGCCCACTGCCTGAAACAACGAATCAGCATCGGGCAGATCGACGACCCCGGCGATTTTGACCTCCACGGCTGGCAGGCCGATGCGCTTGATCGACACCGCGTCGCCAGGGCGGACATGAAGGTTGGCCGCCGTCTGCTGGGCGACCAGAACGCCGTCGGCGCTGCCGGAAAGCAGCCGGATTTCCGCCGGAAAATCCCTGGAATAACCTTCGTCCAAGGCGATGACCTGCCCCGGCCCGGTGGTCTGCGTCGTGCCGCCCGCCAAGGCTTCGAAACCCGCCGCGTCAGCATAGCGAACGCGGTGAGCAGCCTTGACGGGTGTTGCTTCAGCGATCGCCTTGCCGATCGTTTCCGGATCGGCGCCGGAAATCACCTGAACCTGCCAGTCGACCGGGACGGCGCTGATCGCGCGGGCCGTCATCGAGGCGCTCGCATTGGCGAGGAAAAGGACCATGGCGGCCAGGAGCGCGACGGTCACCGCCACGCCCGCCGCGGCGCCGGCGACACGCGTGAAGCGGCGGGCGAGGATACCGCGCATCCACAGAAGAAGCATCATGCCGCGTCCTGCCTTGGCCATTCGGAGACCAGCCGCCCATGGTCCATCGTCCATCTGGTCGCCATCCGGGCGGCCACCGCCTCGTCATGCGTCGCCACGACCAGAGCGATGCCGGTGCCCTCCAGCTGTTCCATGACCGTGTCAAAGAAGAACTGCGCCGTAATGCTGTCGAGTTGTCCGGTCGGCTCGTCGGCCAGGATCAGCTTCGGCCTCATGACGAGGGCTCGGGCCATCGCAATCCGTTGCGATTGTCCGCCGGACAATTCCTCCGGCAGCTTGTCGCGCAGCTCGCCGAGGCCAAACAAATCTAACAAGGCCGCGGCGGCCGCCCCAGCCGAGGCCGGGTCGCCGGCCAATACCAGCGGCAGACCGACATTCTGGGCGACGGTGAGCGCCGGAAACAGGCTGGGCGTCTGGAACACAAGGCCGATATGGCGCGGCCTCAACTCCTCGAATGGGCCGAGCCCGGGCCATTCGACGGTGCCGGACGTCGGCTTGTCCAGCCCGCCAAGTATATGCAGCAAAGTCGTCTTGCCGCTGCCGGACGGCCCGACCACAGCGATCCGCGCGTCGGAAGCGATCCTGCAATTGACATCGCGAAGCGCGACAACGCCACGTTGGAAGTCGCGGCCGAGATGCTTGCCGACGACAAGCGTGTCACTCATCGTCGATCCTCCCGTCCTTCAGGCCGATGATGCGGTCGGCCCTATGCGCAAGCGCCTGGCTGTGGGTGGCGAGCAAAGTCGCCAAGCCAGCCCGCCGCCGCGCCTCGAAATGCGCGATCAAACGGAGTTCGGTGTCGCGGTCGACCTCGGCGGTCGGCTCGTCGGCAACCAGGATCGGCGGGTCCGAGGCGAGCGCCACGGCAAGGCCGGCCCGCGCCGTCTCGCCGCCAGAGAGTTCCGTGGGAAAGGCCCGGGCGCGGTGCTGAAGATCGACGCTTTCCAGAAGCGCGCCAATCCGGATCTCGTTCGGCTTCCCCGCCAGCTGCATCTGGAGGCGCAGGTTCTGTTCCACATTGAGATGGCCAAACAGGTTCCCGGACTGCGGAAGGATGCCGAAATTGGCGGCGCGGATGCGGGTCCGCTCGGTTTCCGACCGACGGGTCAAACGCATGCCGGCCACCTCGACATGGCCGCCGTCGGGTTCATCCAACCCGGTGACGCAGGACAACAGCGTGGACTTGCCGCTGCCGGACGGTCCAACCAGGGCAACGATCTCGCCAGCCGAAAGATGAAAGCTGATGCCACGCAGCGCGGCGGTCTCGTCGTCGCCTATGTGGAAGAACCGGTAGAGCTCGTGCGCTTCCAGCGCGTGCATTTTACTTCCAACGGAATGAATTGGACATCAGTTGCCACTGGTCGACGTTGTCGGCGCCCTTGGGCGCGTAGAGATCGAGCGTTACCAACTTGCCGTCCGTGAAATAGAGATAGCGTTCGTTTTCAAGACGCACTTGCTTGCTGGTGACGGCGTTCGGCTCGGAGTTGGACGTGTAGACGATACGGATCGCAGGGCCGGCGGGCAGCTTGACCTGCTTGATCGCGGTCACCTTGACGGCCCTGCCGCCCGCCTCGAGCTTCGGCACATAGTCCGTCTTGGCGCTCTCCGCGGTGGGCGCGGCGTCGGCCTTCGACACCGTGACGGAGACGCCGTCAAGCTTGTCGACGAAGCTGGCTCCGTCGGGGCGATCGGACCTGGCCCACCCCTCCGGTACTTTCAGCGTGAAGCCTAGCGGTGAGACGTAGTCGATAAAGACCTGGCTATCGGGAATGTCACCCGGCGGATTCTTTTCCGCAGGGACAGCTTTTTCCGCGGCGAAAGCCGGACCGATGCCAGACTGGAGAATTTGCAAGCCCGTTGCGAAGAGGCATGCGCCCACCGCAATGCTCGATGCGAGCCAGCCGACCTTCCAATGGAGAGAGATCATGACACGCGACCTCCGATAGAGCGGGGCATATGATGGCACTATAAAGTGTCAAGTTTACGGGAAAGTCGCCCCATCCATACGGATCGGTAAGCTTCAAAGGCATCGAAGCGAAAAAATCATATCGCTTGGCCGCCCGGTGACTTCGCTGTTGGAAAGCTGACGGTCACGGCCAGGCCGGGGTTGCGGTCTTCGAGCGCGATGGCCGCGCCATGCAGGTCCGCCACCGCCTTGACGAGGCTGAGCCCCAAGCCGCTGCCCGGCGTCGTGCGGCTTGCATCCAGCCGGTACAGACGGCGGAAGACTTTCTCGCGTTCCTCGGCGGGAATGCCCGGGCCATTGTCACGGACATGGATGAGGATGTGGCTCCCTCCCCGGGTCACCGAAAGCTCGATCTCGGTGCCCGGCGGGCAATGCCGGAGCGCGTTCTCGACCAGATTGGCGAGCATCTGCATCAGCAGGTCCCGGTCGCCGTGGATGTACCATTTCGTATCCGGAAGGATGGTCGTCGACAGCGATTTGCCGTCATCCTCGGCAACATCGGCGTAGACGTCGCCGATGGTCTCGACGATCGGTCCGACGTCGAGATCGACGAAGCGGGCCTTGCGGGCGCCGGCTTCGATCTGGGCGATGCGCAGCAGCGCGTCAAAGGTGCTGTTGATCTGCTGGCTTTCGACGCGGGCGTCGGTCAGCTCGGTCGAGACATCCTCGCCCGACGCGGTCTTGTCGGCGGCGGATTCCAGGATCATCTGTAGCCGGTTGAGCGGTGTCTTGAGGTCATGCGCGATGTTGGCGCTCACTTCGCGCATGCCGTCGACCAGCGCCGAGAGGCGATCGAGCGCGGCATTCACCTGGGCGGAGACGGCGTCAATGTCGTCGCCGCTGCCGATCAGCGGGATGCGGGCGTCGAGCCGTCCATGCGAGACGTCGACCATGGTGCTGGCGATGCCATCGAGGCGCCGCTGGACACGCGAGGCAAGCACGGCGCCGCCGCCGATGGCCAGAACGGTGATGACGAGCGTCGCCCAGCCGAAGCTCATCAACACGATCCTTTCGAGATCCTCGGTTTCCGAGAGCGAGAAGGCGACCGTCAGGCGGTTGTCGCCGACCGTGCCTGAATAGGCGCGGTATTCGGTGTCGGGCGGCACGCCCGGCAGGCTGGCGGTGAACATGGAAAAGCCGTCCGGCAGGCCGGCGGCGGTGAAATCCCCGGCGAGGCGGTTGCCGTCCTTGTCGGTGAGGGAAAAGATCTGGTCCTTATCCTGGCTGAACTGGGCATGGTCCTTGACGGTCGAGACAAGATCCTCCTCGTCGCTCTCGGCACGGGTCGAGGCGATGAGCGAATAGGTCTCCTTGATCGACTGATCGAGCTGCCTGGCAAGCGAGGCGCTCATCAGTTGATAGACGATCGCGCCGGACAGGACGAAGGCCAGCAGGAACAGGAAGGCGAAAGTCAGCGCCAGCCGGAACGGCGTGCTGCGCAGCAGGCTGGAGCGCGTCTCGCTCATGCGATCGCGAAGGCGCTTGGTCGCCCGGCAATCGCGGATGCGGGATCAGGCCGGAACATGCAGGCTGTAGCCGGTGTTGCGCACGGTGTGGATCAGCGGCACGTCGAAGGGCCTGTCGACCTTGGCCCGCAGCCGGCTGATATGGGTCTCGACGACGCTGGTCTTGGGGTCGAAGTGAAAATCCCAGACGCGTTCGAGAAGCATGGTGCGGGTGATGACGCGGCCCTCGCCGCGCATCAGCACTTCGAGCAGGCTGAACTCGCGCGGCTGCAGGTCGATCGGCTGGCCCTGCCGGGTCACGCGGCGCTGGATCAGGTCCATTTCGAGGTCGGCGACACGCAGCGCCGTCTTCTGCTCCTGCGCCGCCGGCCGGCGGCCGAGCGCATGGATACGGGCAAGCAGCTCGGAAAAGGCGAAGGGCTTGACCAGGTAGTCGTCGCCGCCTGCCTCGAGCCCCTCGACGCGGTCGTCGACGCCGCCGATGGAGGTGAGGAAGATGGCCGGGGTATGGATGCCGGCGGCGCGCACCGCCTTGATCATCGACAGGCCGTCGAGGCCGGGCACCATGCGGTCGGCGATGATCACGTCATAGGCGTCGCGGGTCGCGGCGAAGAGGCCGTCATGGCCGTCGCGCAAGAGATCGCAGACATGGCCGGCCTCGGTCAGCCCGCGAACGATATAGTCGGCGGTTCTCGGATCGTCTTCAACAAGCAGAAGTCGCATCGCCCCGTGCTGTCCTTGCCGCCTCAGCCTCGCCGGCATGGCGGCGCCGGCCGGGCTCTTTCCTGGATGGCATCATGCCCCACCTCGTCGTTTTGGCGCAATTCCGGGCGGATTGCTCTAACCATCTGCTTTTTACGCGTTCGAGGGCCTAAGACCGCTACACATTTTTGCGAGAGGGGCGTTTCAGGATCACGCTCAGTCGAGCAGGGCCTGCTCGTCCTCGTCGATCAGGTTCTTCAGGGTCATATAAAGAACGATAGCCACGATGCAGCCGAGGAAGGTCAGGCTGGTGACGGTGGTGCCGAAGCCCATGCCGCCATATTCGACCGGCTGCGAGAGCAGGTCGCCGAAGGAGGCGCCGAACGGCCGGGTCAGGATATAGGCGAGCCAGAAGGCGAGGATGCCGTTCAGGCCGAGGAAGAACCAGGCAAGCGCGATCGCCGCGATGACGGCGCCGAAGATGAGGCCGGTGGTGAGATAACCCATGTCGAAGCGCTCGGCGACCAGATCGCCGGCGGCCGTGCCGAGCGAGAAGGTGAAGAGGATCGCCAGCCAGTAGAAGATCTCGCGCCGGGTGGTGAAGATGGTGTGGATCGACAGGGTCTTTTCGCTTGCGTACCAAACGCTGAAAGTGAGGGCCAGCACGGCGGAGAAGACGATCGTCGTCGTCTCCAGCCGCACGCCGAAATTGTCGACGAGGTTGTCGGTGACCAGGGTGCCGACGACGCTGATCAGCACGACCGCCAGCCAGTAGGCCCAGGGCACGTAGCGCTTCTGCGCGAATTGCAGGATGAGCGCGACGACGAGAATGCCGCTCATGATCAGGGATGTGACGGCGAGGCCGAGGCCGAGATTGACGGCGAGATAGTCGGCCGCCGTTTCGCCCATGGTCACCGCCATGATCTTGATCAGCCAGAAATCCAGGGTGACTTCCGGGACCCTGTTCAACGCGGATCCGTGTTCGTTGGTGCCGATGATCATGGCGGCGTCCTCTCCGAACCGGGCGCTCATTTGCCGAGAACCTTCATGGCCTGGGCAAAGAAGTCGTCGGCGCGCTTGTCGTCGTCGGCGTTGCAGCGCTCGATGCCCTTCGTCTCCAGTTCGGAAACCTTGTTCTTGTCGGCGTCGCTGGGCTTCGCCGTGGCTTCGGCGGCGCGCAGGTCCTTCAGCGCCGTCTCGCAAGGCGTCGGGGCGGCAATGGCAGAAGCCAGGGGAGCGATGGTCGCGATGGCGGAAAAGGCGAAAACAAGGGCAAATTTGTTCATGATTTTATCCTGACGTTGGAGGCGCCTGTTCGAGCCGCTTCAAAATCGGTGCGGCCGTCGTCAGGTTTAGGCAGGCGAATTCACCGCAGCCTGTCCGCGTCCTTACAAATTCGTAAGGTCGGCCAAAAACATTCGCCGGGTCTCGTCATCGCCCGGCGGAAGAGCTAGAGAAAGCCTGGCGCCCGTCCGGCGCCGGAGCGGTGAGAAGAATGGCCTACACGTCCCTCAAGGCGGCGCCGAAAGCGTTCGACCAGCACAAGCGCCTGATCGTCGTGCAGGTGGCCGCCGTGCTTGCCGTCATCCTGCTTCTCTTCAGCAGACCGGCGCTGGCCGAAGGATCGAACGGACATGAAGCCCTGGAAACAATCGGCTTTGTGATGGTGCTGACCTGCTTCCTCGGCCGCTTGTGGAGCATTCTCTTCGTCGGCGGCAGGAAGAATGATCAGCTGGTCGTTTCCGGCCCGTTCTCGATGACCCAGAACCCGCTCTATTTCTTCTCGACGGTCGGCGCGGTCGGCATCGGGCTGATGTTTGGCTCGGTGCTGGCGGCCGCGATGCTCGGCCTGGCAAGCTTCCTCGTCTTCCGGTTCACCGCGCGCAAGGAGGCCGAGTTTCTCGCCGGCAAGTTCGGTGCCGTCCATGCGGCCTATGCCCAACGCACGCCGCGCTTCTGGCCGAACCCGCTGCTTTACCGCGACGAGGACCAGTGGCTGTTCTCGACCGGCGCGCTGAGGAGAACGTTCCGCGACGGGCTCTATTTCCTGGCGCTGTTTCCAGTCATCGAGGCGGTCGAGTATGCCCGCCTCAGCGGCCATCTGCCGACGCTTTTCACGGTCTATTAGTTCTCCGGTACAGATGACCGACGGCTATGTTGCCTGCCTGGCGACATAGGTTGGAGATTGGCCGAGACGCCTATCACCTCGTCATTCTATGGCGGAGCAAGGAGCGAAGCGACGCGCGCAGACCATAGAATCCATTCCGTTACGTCGAGGCGTTGCCACGGTGCAGAATTCTGCTCCGGTGCACTCTACGGCCAAGGTCACGGAATGGATCCTCCGGGTCTGCGCTCCGCTTCGCGTCGCTCCGCCCGTGGATGACGAGGTTCAACGCTAATCAGCGCGCCTTGTCGCGAGCGGCGCGGCGCGCGCTCTCGAGGAGAATCGCCAGGCAGCCGGCGAGGAGCAGGAAACCGCCGATGAGCGGCGGCAGCCCCAGGACCTTCACCGCGGCGGTGACGAGCGCGATCAGGATCAGCGCCAGCAGGGCAAGATTGCCGTCGTCGACGAACATGCCGACGAGTTCCTTCAAGACGAGGCGGATGACGGTCATCGGGCAACTCCCTTGGCGGGCGCCGGATAGGCGCCGCGCAGCCAGCGCACGATGGCGAAGGATGCGGCGGCGATGACGGCGAAGATGGCGAGCAGAGCGAGATCGGCGCCCGGCCAATCGGCGCCGAGGCCTTCGCCGGTCCAGAACACGCCGAAGCTGGTCAGCATCAGCCCGACGACGAATTTGAGCGCATTCTCGGGCACGCGCGCCAGCGGCCGGTGCACGGCAAGGCCGATCAGCATCACCAGCACGAAGGCCGCCAGCGCGCCAAGCCCGGCATAGAGCGTCTGCCCATGCGCGGCGCCGACGGCAATGACGATGAACACCACTTCGACACCCTCGAGCAGCACCGCCTTGAACGACGCGACAGCGGCCAGATAGTCGGCGCGGCGGTCGCCGGCCTGCCGCCGCAACACCTCCGTCTCCTTGGAAAAGGCCTGCTCCTCGTCATGCAGCGCGATCACGCCGACGCTGCGCAGGATCGCCTTCCTCAGCCAGCGCATCCCGAACAGGATCAGGAGCACGCCGACCACGAATTGCAGGACGGCGATGGGGATGAGCGCCAGCAGCGGCCCGAAGATGAGCACCAGCGCCGCAAGCAGGATGAGCGCCAGGGCAGCGCCGGAGAGCGCCGGGCGCCAGCCGCGCGTCAGCCCGACGGCAAGCACGATGGTGAAGGCTTCGACCACTTCGACGAAGGAGGCCAGGAAAGAGGCCGTCACGGTGGAAAATATGGGCGTCAGGCCATGCATGCAGGCTTCGTCCAATGCTGGGGAATCATCGACTGGCGGGAACGATACAGCGCTCCGGCGGCGGCGAGAATGCCGGAGATGATCGCAGGGCCGGTCGGCGCGCTGGCATCGATATGCGCCACATGCGCCATGGTTTGATCGCGCTCTGACGCGAGCGGGACCGGACATTTCGAAGAACTCATTGACGGTCTGTATCCGTTCGGTGTCCGTTGTATCGCGGCGCCGCCCTGGCTATCTGCGGGAGCAACAAGGCATTTGAGCGGCCGATGGGCCGCTCCAGCAGGAACGGAGCACATGAAGAAGATCGGATTTCTGTCATTCGGGCATTGGTCGCCCTCGCCGCAATCGGGCACGCGCTCGGGCGCCGACGCGCTGCTGCAGTCGATCGACCTCGCGGTCGCGGCAGAGGAGCTTGGCGCCGACGGCGCCTATTTTCGCGTCCACCATTTTGCCCGGCAGCTCGCCTCGCCGTTTCCGCTGCTGGCCGCCGCCGGCGCCAAGACCAAGCGTATCGAGCTCGGCACCGCCGTCATCGACATGCGCTACGAGAATCCGCTCTACATGGCCGAAGACGCGGGTGCTGCGGACCTCATCGCCGGCGGGCGCTTGCAGCTGGGCATCAGCCGCGGCTCGCCCGAGCAGGTGATCGATGGCTGGCGCTATTTCGGCTACGTGCCGCAAGAAGGCAAGACCGACGCCGACATGGCGCGGAACCACGCCGAAATCTTCCTCGACCTGTTGCGCGGCGAAGGCTTCGCCCAGCCCAACCCGCGGCCGATGTTCCCCAACCCGCCCGGCCTGTTGAGACTCGAGCCGTTTTCGGCCGGCCTGCGCGACCGCATCTGGTGGGGCGCGGCCACTGACGCCACCGCCGTGTGGGCGGCCAAGCTCGGCATGAACCTGCAGAGCTCGACGCTGAAATTCGACGAGAGCGGCGAGCCGCTGCATGTCCAGCAGGCCAAGCAGATAAGAGCCTACCGCGCCGCCTGGAAGGAAGCCGGCCACGCGCGGGAGCCGCGCGTCTCGGTCAGCCGCAGCATTTTTGCCCTCGTCAACGACATGGACCGCGCCTATTTCGGCGGCAGCGAGGGCGAGGACCATTTCGGCTATATCGAGCCCGAGAAGCGCGCCGTGTTCGGCCGCACCTATGCCGCCGAGCCCGACAAGCTGGTGGAACAGCTCAGGGAAGACGAGGCGATCGCCGAGGCCGATACGCTGCTGCTCACCGTGCCCAACCAATTGGGCGTCGACTACAATGCCCATGTCATCGAGTCGATCCTGAAGCACGTCGCGCCGGCGCTGGGGTGGCGGTAACTCGCAAAGCTAGGGAAGGCGTGGTGCGCCTTCCCTAGGAACTCACCTTCAGCCCGACCACGCCAAGGATGGTCACCGCCGCAAAGGTGAGTCGCACGGCGTCGGTGCTTTCGCCGAACAGCGCTATGCCGGCGATGAGCGAGCCGACGGCGCCGATGCCGGTCCACACCGCATAGGCGGTGCCGAGCGGCAGGACGGTCAGCGCCTTGGTCAGAAGCGCGATGAAGATGACCAGGAGCACAAATGACACCGCCGCCCAGAGCGGCTCGGTGAAGCCGGCCGATTTCTTGGTCGCGAGCGCCCAGGCGACGTCGGTGATGCCGGAGATGATCAGCAGCAGCCATGCAACGGACTGGCTCATGCGAGCCTCCCGGCGAAGCTTGCTGGAAGGCGCTGCAGTTCGGCTTCCGTCCGCCTGACGCCGGCCTCCATCGCTTCCGGCTGGCCGATGGTCGGCGAGACATGGACGATTGCCGCATCTTTCAGGCCGATGAAGGCCAGCGCGGTGCTGAGATAAGGCGTCGCCAGATCCGTCCGGCCGTAGCTCGGGCCTTCGGTGAAGTCGCCCGAGGTTGCCATCAGCACGGCAGTGGGGCGGGCGCTGAGCAGCGGCGTGTAGCCGGTGGCCGGGTTGAAGGAAAAGCTGAGGCCCGGCTGCGTCACCAGGTCGAACAGATGCTTCAGCCTGTACGGAACGCCGAGATTCCACATCGGCGTCGAGATCAGGATCGCGTCGGCGGCGTCGAGCCTTGCCACGTAGTGTCCGATCAGCTTCCAGGCCCGGCTCTGCGCATCGGTCAGCGGCGTGCCGGAAAGCTTTGCGTATTTGGCCTCGATCGCCGCGCCGTCGAAGCTCGGCAGGATCGCTGTCCAGATGTTGAAGTGGTCGATTTCGAGCTCGGTCAGGTGTTCCTTCAGCTGCGTAAGGAAATTCCCGGCGGCCTTGCTCGACCAGGAGCGGTCGGCGCGCGGCGAGGCCTCGATGTGCAGGATGCGGCTCATGTCCTTCTCCGCTGGTTCGTTTCCGGAGCGCGATATATGTTCGCGGCATTGCGAGCGCATTGAGCGATTCTGCTACTCTCATTCGCATGGATGCGAAGATGATCGATTATGACGACGTGCGGCTGGTGGCGGCGATCGCAGGGGCCGGCGGGGTGCGCGGCGCGCAGGCAAGGCTCGGCACGCATATCGCGACGATCTACCGGCAGCTCAGGGAACTGGAGAAGCGCACCGGCGGCGCGCTGTTCGAGCGCCTCGGCGACGCGCTGGTGCCGACCGGCAGGGCCGGGCCTTTCCTCGAGGCCGCCGAAGAGCTGCGCGACCGCCTCGCCGAGGTCGAGCGGCGCGTGGCGGCGCAGGACGACCGGTTGGTCGGGCCGCTGAATGTGACGACCGCGGACACGCTGCTCGATATCGCCTGCGCCTGCCTGAAATCCTTCGGCAAGGCCCATCCCGGCATCGCGCTGTCGCTGGAGGTCAACAACAGTTTTGCCGATCTCGGCCGGCGCGAGGCCGACGTCGCCATCCGCCCGACACTGACGCCGCCCGAAACGCTTGTCGGCCGGCGCGTGGCGCGTTTCTCCTATGCGGTTTTTGCCAGCGATACGTCCCTGGAGGGATGGATCGGCTTCGACGCGACCCTGTCCGCCCTGCCGGCGGCGCAATGGCTGAAGGCGAATGTCGAAGAGGACGAGATCCGCCTGAGGGTCAACAGCCTCACGGCCGCGGCGGCCGCCGCCGAGGCCGGCTGGGGCAAGGCGCTGCTGCCGGACTATCTGGGTGCAGCGCGCCGGCTGCGGCGCCTCGGCGAAACGGTCGAAGAGCTCGCCTCGGAGCTGTGGGTGCTCTCCCACCCGGACCTCAAGGGCAATCCGCGCGTGCGCGCCTTCAGTGACTTTTCGGCCAAGTGGTTGAAGACGCGGCTGAATACGGCCAACCCTCCAGCCGGGGGCTCCGCCCGATATTGACACCCGGCAAATTCCGGCTCTACTTTGTCGCGTAATCGGTTACGTAACCGATTACGGCTCAATCAAGTGGAGGAGACTAATGAGCAAGATTTCGAACATGCACGGGCTTGTCCCGTTCTCGCGGCGCCAGTTCCTGAAGACCAGCGCGCTCGCCGCCGGCGCGCTCGCTCTGCCGCTCGGCCCGGCTCTCGCGGCAGACAAGCCGAAGGTCGGCCTGGTGATGAAGTCGCTGGCCAACGAGTTCTTCAAGCAGATGCAGGCCGGCGCCGAGGCGTATGCGGCCAAGAACAAGGACAAGTTCGATTTCGCCGCCGTCGGCATGAAGGACGAGCGCGACTTCGCGGCCCAGGTCGACGCGATCGAGAACTTCATCACCCAGAAGTACAACATCATCGTCGTGGCGCCGGCCGACTCCAAGGCCATGGTGACGCCGATCGCCAAGGCGCTGAAGGCCGGCATCAAGGTCATCAACATCGACGTCGCGCTCGACGAGAAAGCCAAGAAGAAGGCCGGCATCGACCTCGCCTTCTTCGGCCCGGACAACCGCGCCGGCGCCAAGCTCGCCGGCGACGCGCTCGGCAAGGCGCTGGGCAAGGGCGGCAAGGTGGTCATCCTCGAGGGCAATCCTGAGGCCGACAACGCCAAGCAGCGCAAGCTCGGCTTTGATGATTCGGTGAAGGAGTACGGGCTGAAGCTGCTCGACTCCAAGACGGCGCATTGGGAGACCGAGGAAGCCAACACGCTGATGACCAACTTCCTCACCCAGCATCCGGATATCCAGGGCGTGATGGCGGCCAACGATTCGATGGCGCTCGGCGTCGTCAAGGCGATCGACGCCGCCGGCAAGTCGGGCAAGATCAAGGTGGTCGGCTTCGACAACATCCCGGCCGTCGGCCCGTTGCTGAAGGAGGGCAAGATGCTCGCCACCGTCGAGCAGTATGGCGCGCAGATGGCTGCCATGGGCATCGACTACGGCCTGCGCGAGCTCGCCGGCGAGAAGTTCACCGGCTGGGTCAAGACGGACGTCAAGCTGATTACGGCCTGAGGCGAGCAAGGGCGCCGGGACTCCCTCTGGCGCCATCCTTTCGCTTGTCTCATCATCGCCGCCGGCAAGTTGCCGGCGGCGATGGCGGCGCGTTAACGCCGCCTTGCGGCGGCAGAGCGCCATTCAGGATTGCTGCATGAACGATGTGATTCTTTCCCTTGAAGGGGTCGGAAAGGTTTTTCCGGGCGTCGTGGCGCTGAGCGACGTCTCGCTGTCGATCGCGCGCGGCGAAACCCATATCGTGCTCGGCGAGAACGGCGCCGGCAAGTCGACGCTGATCAAGCTGCTCGCCGGGATCTACGAACCGGACACCGGCACCATCGCCTTCAACGGCGCGGCCTACCAGCCGAAATCGCCGCACGACGCGCAGCAGAGCGGCATCCGCATCGTGCATCAGGAATTAAATCTTCTGCCTTATCTCAGCATCGCCGAGAATCTGATGCTGGAAAACCTGCCGCGACGCGCCTTCGGCATCGTCGACCGCAAGGCGCTGAACAGCCGCGCCGTTACGTTGCTGAAGGAAGTCGGCCTCGATGTCGATCCGAGGACGCGGGTCGAGGCGCTCGGCGTCGCGCAGATGCAGCTGGTCGAAATCGCCAAGGCGCTGAGCTACGACTCGAAGCTTCTGGTGCTGGACGAGCCGACGGCGACGCTGACGCCGCCGGAGATCGAACGGTTGTTTTCCATCATCAAGCGGCTGAAAGCCCGGGGCGTCACCATCATCTACATCTCGCACCGGCTGCACGAGGTGTTCGACATCGGCGAGCGGGTGACGGTGCTGCGCAACGGCAGGCTGGTCGCGACGCGCGACCTCCACGGCCTCACCGTGCCCGACCTGGTGCGCATGATGATCGGCCGCGACATTGCCGACGAGTACAGCTTCGACGACACGATCGTGCCGGGCAAGGTCGCGCTCAGCGTCGCCAATCTGAAGCGCAATGCCGCGACGCCCGCCATTTCCTTCGACGTCCGTCATGGCGAGATCCTCGGCGTTGCGGGCCTGGTCGGCAGCGGCCGCACCGAAGCGATGCGGGTGCTGTTCGGCGCCGATCCCAAACTCGACGGCGTGATCGAGATCGACGGCAAACCGGTGGCGATCGCCGCCCCCAAGGACGCGGTGCGGCATGGCTTGAGCCTGCTTACCGAGGACCGCAAAGGTCAGGGCCTGCTGCTCGACCTGGCCGTCGACAAGAACATCACCATCACCGACCTGAGCAAAGTCTCGCGCAACGGGCTGCTCAACCGCCGGGCCGAGGCGGCGGCGGCCAACGATCTCGTCGGCCAGCTGCGCGTCAAGGCAAGCTCGATCGAGCAGGCGGTGCGCAATCTTTCCGGCGGCAACCAGCAGAAGGTGGTGCTGGCCAAGTGGCTGTTCCGCGGCACCTCGACGCTCATCCTCGACGAGCCGACGCGCGGCGTCGATATCGGCGCGCGGCGCGAGATCTACCAGCTGCTCTGGATGCTGGCGGCGCAACAGAAGGGCATCATCATGGTCTCGTCCGACCTGCCCGAACTCATGGGCATGTGCCACCGCATCATCGTCTTTTCCAAGAACAGGATCGTCGGCGAGGTGCCGCGCGCCGAATTCGACCAGGAGCGCATCCTGTCGCTCGCCTATCAGGAGTATGTGCGACCATGACCGAGACGTCCGAACCGCTGGTGTCGGCGCCTGTTTCCCCCGGCCGGGCGAAATTCCTGCGCTTCCTGATCCGCGACGCCGGCGTGCTCCTGGCGCTGGTGCTGATCACCTTGTTCTTCTCGGCCACGGCGCCCTATTTCGCGACCCCCGACAATGCGTTGAAAATCTTCGTGCAGATCGCCATCAACACGGTACTGGCGGCAGGCATGACCTTCGTCATCCTGACCGGCGGCATCGATCTTTCGGTCGGCTCGGTGCTGGCGCTGTGCACCGTGGTCGGCGCCACCATCATGATCAACGAAGACCTGTCGCCGGCCGCGGCAATCACGCTGTCGCTGCTGGCCTGCATGGCGACGGGCGCGGTGTGCGGCTTCCTCAATGGCTGGATCTCGACGCGCTGGAAGATCCCCTCCTTCATCGTCACGCTCGGCATGCTCAACATGGCGGCGGGCGCGGCCCGCGTCGTCAGCGACAATTCGACCATCACCGGCCTGCCGCAGAGTTTTGTGGATTTCGGCAACCTGATCATCGGCGGCTTCCTGCCGTCGATCTTCCTGGTCGCGGTCCTGGTGATCGCCGCCGGCTGGTTCGTGCTGCGCTTCACCGTCTTCGGCCGCATGATCTTCGCCGTCGGCACCAATGACGAGGCGGTGCGGCTGTCGGGTCACAATCCGGATTTCTACAAGGTCGCCGCCTTCACCATCAGCGGGCTCACCGCCGGCATCGCGGCCATGGTCTATCTCTTGCGCCTCAACATCGGCAGCCCGATCGCCGGCGTCGGCTACGAGCTCAATGCCATTGCCGCCGTCATCATCGGCGGCACCAGCCTCAGCGGCGGCAAGGGCTCGATCATCGGCACGCTGGTCGGCGCCTGCATCCTGCAGGTACTCAGCACCGGATTGCAGCTGCTCGGCGTCGGCGACAACTTCAAACCGATCGTGATTGGCCTTGTCATCGTGCTCGCCGTCATCCTAGACGCGTATCGGGAGAGGCTGTTGCGGAGGATCCGCTAGGGGGCACCAGGGGCTAAGGGCCATGACGACGATTGCCGATGTCGCACGCTATGCGGGGGTATCCGTCGCAACGG
Organism: Mesorhizobium atlanticum; assembly: GCF_003289965.1. Taxonomy (GTDB): domain Bacteria; phylum Pseudomonadota; class Alphaproteobacteria; order Rhizobiales; family Rhizobiaceae; genus Mesorhizobium; species Mesorhizobium atlanticum. Next base: position 296,863 of record NZ_QMBQ01000005.1, on the reverse strand, counting down.
TCTCGCATGTGATGAACCATACCCGCCATGTCGAGCCGGAAACGGCCGAGCGCGTGCGCGCCGCGATCACGGCGCTGCGCTACAGCCCGAACTCGGTGGCGCGGAGTCTCCGGCGCGGCGAGACCAAGACGATCGGCCTGCTGCTGCCGGACAATTCAAACCCCTTCTTCGCCAGCGTCGCGCGGCAGATCGAAGACGCCGGCTTCGTCTCCGGCTACACGGTGATCCTGTGCAACTCCGACGGCAACGCCGAAAAGGAGGAGCGCTATCTCTCGGTGCTGATGGCCAAGCAGATCGACGGGCTGATCTTTGCCGGCTCGTCCGACCATGCGCGGGTGTTCGCCCGCCTCCTGCCCAGCGTGCCGGCGGTGCTGCTCGACCGTGAGATCCAGTCGGTCAATGTCGATTCGGTGCTGGTCGACCACAACCATGGCGGCTATCTCGCCGGCCGGTATCTGGCCGGGCTCGGGCATAAGACGATCGGCGTCATCGGCGGTCCGCGCGATTCCAGCTCCAGCCCGGCACGCCTGCGCGGTTTCGCGCGGGCGCTTGGCGAAGCAGGCCTCGAGCTGCCAGCGTCCTCGATCGTCGATTCCGACTATCATTTCGCCGGCGGCCGGATTGCGATGGAGCAGCTCATGGCGCAGGCGCCGGACATCACGGCGGTGTTCGCCTGCAACGACCTGATGGCGATGGGCGCGGTCACGGCGCTGCGGTCGCGCGGCTTGCGGGTTCCCGACGATATCTCGATGGTCGGCTTCGACGACATCCCCTATGCCGTCACCACCTGGCCGCCGCTGACGACCATCGCGCAGCCGGTCGAGAAGATCGGCACGCGCGCGGTGAGCCTGCTGCTCGAGAGGCTGGGCGAACCGGAAGCGCCCTCAAGGCGCGAGGTGCTGGCGCCCGTGCTGGTGGAGAGGGAAAGCTGCGCTGCGCGGGGGTAGTGTCGGTAATCGTCGACGTAGGCGCTGCCCCCTCATCCGCCCTTCGGGCATCTTCTCCCCGTCTCACGGGAAGAAGATGACTGGCCGCAGCCTCGGCGCTCATCCTGCACCGTTGGTAATTGGCGAAAGCGCTGATGCCAGCGTCTTTTTCCCCGTCACTATACGGGGAGAAATGCCCGGCAGGGCAATGAGGGGCGGCGGCGACGCTGCGGGAATTGGCTTCAAAAGCCATCCGAGGACGCCGCACGCGCCCATCTTCGACCGCTGCGCTGCCCCTCATCCGCCCTTCGGGCACCTTCTCCCCGTGAAACGGGGAGAAGGGAAAAACTCACGCCGCCGGCTGCATGGCGGCCCTCTCAAGCATGCCGAAGAGGTCGCGCGGCTCGTCGGGATCGGCGAGCAGGTCGAGCTCCTCATAAAGGCCGGTGGCCTGGAGCTGGTCGCGGACATAGCGCAGCGCTGAAAAATCCTCGGTGGCGAAGCCGACGGAATCGAACAGCGTGATCTGCTCCGGCGCCTTGCGGCCCGCAGCCTTGCCGGTCATCACCTGCCACAGCTCGGTCACCGGATGGTCGGCGTCGAGCTGCTGGATCTCGCCCTCGATGCGCGTCTGCGGTGGGAATTCGACGAAGATGTCGGAGCGCAGCAGGATGTCGCGGTGCAGCTCGGTCTTGCCGGGGCAGTCGCCGCCGACCGCGTTGATGTGGACGCCGGAGCCGACCATGTTGTCGGTGAGGATCGTGGCATACTGCTTGTCCGCCGTCACCGTGGTGATGATGTCGACGCCTTCCACCGCCTCCTGGCCGGTCGCGCAGATCGTGATGTCGAAGCCCTTGCCGGCGAGGTTGCGGGCGCATTTCTCCGAGGCCGAGCGGTCGATGTCGTAGAGCCGCAGCCGGTCGATGCCGAGCAGCGCCTTGAAGGCGATGGCCTGGAACTCGGACTGGGCGCCGTTGCCGATGATCGCCATGGCGCGCGAGCCCTTGGGCGCCAGATATTTTGCCGCCACGGCGGAGGTGGCGGCAGTGCGCAGCGCCGTCAGGATGGTCATTTCGGTGAGCAGCATCGGATAGCCGGAGCCGACATCGGCGAGCACGCCGAAGGCGGTGACGGTCTGGCGGCCCTCGCGCATGTTCTTCGGATGGCCGTTGACATATTTGAAGCCGTACATCTTGCCGTCGCTGGTCGGCATCAGCTCGATGACGCCGTCATGGCTGTGCGAGGCGATGCGCGGCGTCTTGTCGAACAGCTCCCAGCGGCGGAAATCCTCCTCGATATAGGCGGCGAGCTCGGTGAGGAAGCGCTCGACGCCGATGGCGAGCACCAGCTTCATCATGCGGTCGACGCTGACGAAGGGAACGATGGCGAGGCGCGAAGGCTGGGTCATGATCAGAGGCTTCCGGAGTGGCTGCGGGTCGGGCGGTCCATGATGCGGCGACCCATCAGGCTGGCGGTTAGGTCGACCATCAGGGTCGCGGTGCGGCCGCGCTCGTCGAGGAAAGGGTTGAGCTCGACCAGGTCGAGGCTGGAAACAAGGCAGCTGTCGGACAGCATCTCCATGACCAAATGCGCCTCGCGGAAGGTGGCGCCGCCGGGGACGGTGGTGCCGACGGCCGGCGCGATCGACGGGTCGAGGAAGTCGACGTCGAGGCTGACATGCAAGAGCCCGTTCTCCTGCTCGACGCGAGCCAGGAAAGCGCGCAGCAGCGGCGCGATGCCGTGCTCGTCGATGGCGCGCATGTCGTGCACGGTGACGCTGGCTTCAGCGAGCGCGCGGCGCTCGGCCGGATCGACGCTGCGCAGGCCGATGGCGCAGATGCGGGCCGGGTCGACCGCTTGCGGCAGATCCGGGAAATAGCCCTTGAAGCCGGCCTGGCCGCTGGCATAGGCGAGCGGCACGCCGTGCAGATTGCCGCTGGTGGTGGTGTCGAGCGTGTGGAAATCCGGATGCGCGTCGAGCCACAGCACGAAAAGCGGCCGGCCGCGTTTGGCGGCGCGGCGCGCCACGCCGGACACCGTGCCGGCGGAGATCGAATGGTCGCCGCCGAGGAAGATCGGCATGGCGTCCCGGGAAGCGGCGTAGGCGGTTTCGGCGATCGCGGCGGTCCAGGCGGAAATCTCCGGCAGCGCCTTCAGCGCGAGGTTGCCGTGCACCACCGGGCGCGCCGCGACCTTCTCGACCGCGCCCCAGTCCTCGACCTCATGGCCAAGCTCCGAAAGCACCGAGACGAGGCCTGCCGTGCGCAGCGCGCTCGGCCCCATCTCACATCCCATCCTGCCCGCGCCGTCCTGCACCGGCGCGCCGACGATCCTGCAGCGCATGATTTCCTCAGCCCTTACGATTGATTGGCTTGATTGGATCACCAAGCGCTGGCGGTTTGAACAGGCGAAATTGGCATTTCGAGAAGAATGATCTATCATTTTGCACAAGCAATTTGATCGAAATGGACAGTCATGGACGCGCTCGACGAAAGACTGGTCACGCTGCTGCGGCACGATGCTCGGCGCAGCGTCTCCGACCTCGCCGTCGATCTGGGCGTCTCGCGCGCCACGGTCCGGGCGCGCATGGAGCGGCTGGAAAAATCCGGCGAGATCATCGGCTACACGGTGGTGCTGCGCGCCGACGCGGTCGATCAAAGGATACGCGGCGTGATGATGATCGAGATCGAGGGCCATGCCGCCGACCGCGTCATCCGGGCGCTGGGCGGCCTTCCCGAAGTTTCCACCATCCACACCACCAATGGCCGCTGGGACCTGGTGGTGGAGCTCGGCACGGCCTCGCTCACCGATTTCGATGCGGTGCTGCGCCGCATCCGGCTGATCCCCGGGATCACGGGCAGCGAAACAAGCCTTCTGCTGGCGACGCCGAGGACGACGCGGGCGCGGCTGGCATAGCTTGCCCATCAATCAGAGTCCGGCCGGCAGCCGCGCGTGACATCACAGCTTCGTGACACCGGGGACGATCGGTGGCGCGGAAAAGCGTTAGTGACATGGATGTCCAACTCGCCGGGTGCTCCATAGACCCGAGCGCCCTCCTGAAACGCAGTGCTTTTAGGAGACCATGATGAAACTTCTCCTGACGCCCATGATCGCCGGATTGTTCATAGCTGCCACCGGCATGGCTTTTGCCGCCAACGTCCACACCGTCACCGGCACGACAGGCCAGCCGAGCGAAACCATCGGCACTCCTCAGACAGGGGATGCCACGCCGGGCAATGCCGCCTCGGCTCCGGGTTCCGCCTTCAACCCGGACGGCAACGCGGGAACACATTATGCCGGCACCCAGCCGCAGAATTCGAAGAACCCGAAGAGCGTGTCGCAGTATGACGTCGCCGGGTTCCAGCAGTCCCACAACCACTAGGAGGCGGTAGAGTAGCTCAGCGTTTGAAGGAATCGCTGGCTGTTCCAACTCTTGTTTTTGCGCAATTCCGGATGGAAAGCCGCAAGGCGACGCCGGTGCGAGGCCGGAAAAGGCTTGATCGCACCGGCCGCGGCTTCATGAGGAGCGCATGTTCGTCAGCCGTTCGGATAATACCCGCCATCGCCGCCGCTGCCGATATAGGTCCCCTGGCCGGTGGCATCCTGAAGCCGCTGGTCCAGCTCATTGATCTGCCCCAGCATGGACCGGCCGGAAGACCCGGTGCGCTGGATGCTGTCCGCCTGCCGCATCAGAGCGCTGGCCTGGTCCTGGGAGATCTTGCCGGTCTCCCTGGCCTCACGGATACCCTGTTTTACGCCCAGCAACTGCTGCATGGCCGCTCTCGCGTCCGGATCCGCCGGCACTGAGGCCGTGGTCATGGTGTCGACCTGTGCCCGGTGGTGACGGTGCACCGCGTAGGCATTCGAAAGCGGCATGGCCGCGAGGATCGATGCGGCCGCGATGATCTTTGGCATGAAAGAGCGCATGATGACATTCCCTATGATGGAGGAAGCGGTAGAAACCGCTTTCCCGAAATGGGCCGTCTGGTCGCGTCGTGTCGCGGTGTCAGTCACTCATCGCCGGCGGTTCTCGGCCCGCGATGGGATATAGCGGCCACCTCGGCGTCGAAACGGAGGTGGAACGCAAACGTTATCCGATGTGATCCGGTGCCGAGTCGTGGCTGCGCGTCAGTCCAAGGCCGTACGCTTTAACCTTCTGATTTTACGTGTGTCTTTCCCCTGGGAACGGGTTCCCGCTTTCGAGAGCGCGAAGGCGAGACCCCTCCTGCGCGGCCTTGATGAAGCCGATCGCCTCGCATGAGGCGAGCCAGAAAAAGCCGGCAGGCATTCCTGAATACAAAAAGGACCAGTCGATCCGACACTTTCATGACGCTCGCTGCAGCGGGCGCGGCGATCCGGCTCGCCGGGACCGGTGGCCTTCAGGCGACGCTGGCGAATGGGACCGACAAATAGCCGGCACGCCTGATGATTCCAGCGTTGGCCAGGCCGGCAAGCTGCTCGGCCTCGCTTCGCGCCAGCCCGATCAGCAACAGGTCTTCCAGCTCCGCCGGGAGGTCAAGAACCAGGTCGCAGACGAGCCAGTCGTCGCACGGATCCTGCACCGCCGCGAATCTCGGTGGCGCTATCGGCTGCAGCACCGAGAGAATTTCATTTGCCCGGCCGGCAAACCGCTCGGCCTGCTCGCGCGTCAACCCAAGCAGCAAAATATCCGGTATCCGTGCCGGGTAGTCCGACAAGAGATCATACACCATCCACTGGCCGCACGGATCCTGTAAGGCGGTAAACCTCATGTCCGTCTTTATTCTGGCTATGCCCCAACGTATTCATTTCACGGGAATCATCCCGCGAAACTGCCCGGCTGAATTGTCTCCAGCACTTTCACCAAAACATATAGTTGTGCGGCGCTCGGCAAAAGAGGCCCTGCAGTCCCTTGGCCATACGACTCAAGTCCGAGGAGGCGTTGACACTGTGTCGGTGGCGAACGCTACCTGAAAGTCATCGGGCAGCGGTGTGCTTGATGTTGGCGGGATATAGATGTCGGGACGCGGATCGAAGCTTCTCCGGGGCGTTCACGCATATGACTTTGTTTTCACGCAGTTCCCGGTCGGAAAGCCACGGCGAAGGCGCCGAACCTAACCGCTCACACTTTTCCTGGAACTGCTCTGGCGCCTGGCGCGGCGGGCTCGTTGCAAGGCCCGAACACGAAAAAGCCGCGGCGAACCGCGGCTTTTCGATTGCTTGATCCCCGGAGGGAAACTGGAGCGGGTGAGGCGATTCGAACGCCCGACCCCAACCTTGGCAAGGTTGTGCTCTACCCCTGAGCTACACCCGCTCAAGCGGCCTTGGCCGCAAGCCGGGCCTATATGGCCGAAGAGCGCGGCGATTGCAACAGGGAAATGACGGTCTTTTTTCCACGGCCTGAAAGCGCCTGAAGGCAGGGCCGCAATTCAGCGTTTCGGTCAAACGCCGGGCTGCCCGAGCCGGCACGGCCTTGCCGGAATGGTGTCGTTCGCCGTAAACGGCATGACGTTTCCCGACGACGAGAGGACCGATGCCGAAGACCGAAGCCGAGCTCAACCAATTTCTTGCCGATCTGGGCATTTCCGTCTCGACGGTCAGGCACCCGCCGCTGTTCACGGTCGCCGATTCGCAGGCGCTGCGCGGCGAAATCCATGGCGGCCACACCAAGAACCTGTTCCTCAAGGACAAGAAGGACAATTATTTCCTCGTCACCGTCGGCGAGGACGCCGTCGTCGACCTGAAGCAGATCCATCACCTCATCGGCGCCGCCAGCCGGGTCTCCTTCGGTAAACCCGAGATGCTGATGGAGCTGCTCGGCGTCATCCCTGGCGCGGTCACGGTCTTCGGCCTGATCAACGACACGGAAGGGAAGGTCAAGGTGGTGCTCGACCAGGAATTGATGAGCCACGACGTCATCAACGGCCATCCGCTGACCAATGAGGCGACGACCTCGATCGCCGCCGCCGATCTGATCAGATTCGTCGAGGCAACCGGCCACGATCCTGTTATCCTGAAAGTCTCATAATCTTGAAAGTCAGGGCTTGATCGCCACATGGAAGGCGGTTCCAAAATCCGACAATGACGCGCCGGGCGCCGACGCCTGGGAGCGCGACCGAAAGGGCGACACGATGAGCGACAACAATCCGTATAGCGGCGGGTTCGGCGGCAATGGCGGCCAGTACGCCCAGACGGTGCAATATGGCGGCGGAGACCGCCCCAAGGTTTCGCTGGGCGAGGCGCCGCCGGCGGCCGAGCTGATCAAGGACACCACCACCGCCACCTTCGCCGCCGACGTCATCCAGGAATCGCGGCGCCAGCCGGTGCTGGTCGACTTCTGGGCGCCATGGTGCGGGCCCTGCAAGCAACTGACGCCGCAGCTCGAAAAGGCGGTGCAGGCGGCCGGTGGCAAGGTCAAGCTGGTCAAGATGAACATCGATGACCATCCCTCGATCGCCGGCCAGCTCGGCATCCAGTCGATCCCCGCGGTCATCGCCTTCAAGGACGGCCAGCCGGTCGACGGCTTCATGGGCGCCATTCCCGAAAGCCAGATCAACCAATTCATCCAGAAGGTCGGCGGCAAGGGCGGCGGCGCGCCGCAGATCGCCGACGCGCTGGCCGCCGCCGCCGAGGCGCGCGCGGCCGGCGACGTGCAGACCGCGGCCGACATCTACGACGCGATCCTCGAGCAGGCGCCCGAGGCGCTCGAGGCGATCGCGGGGCTGGGCGAGATCCTGTTCGATGCCGGCGACGCGGAAGGCGTCGAGGCCGTGCTCGCCCGGGCGCCCGAGGACAAGAAGGACGCGCCGGCGCTCGCGGCGCTGCGCGCCAAGATGACCCTGGCGGCCGAAGCGGCCGCGCTCGGCAATCCGGCCGAGCTCGAGCGCCGGCTCGCCGCCAATCCGGCCGACCATCAGGCGCGGTTCGACCTGGCGATGATCCAGAACGCGCGCGGCGAGCGCAATGCCGCCGCCGACAATCTGCTGGCGATCGTCAAGGCCGACCGCAGCTGGAACGACGATGGCGCCAGGGCGCAGCTGTTGAAGCTGTTCGAGGCCTGGGGCATGACCGACGAGGCGACACTGGCGGCCCGCCGCAAGCTGTCGTCGCTGCTGTTCTCGTAGAGCGGTTTCGGCGTCTCGCGGATTCGCCGAATCGCTCCAAGTCGTTGTCTGACGCAATTCCGGACGGAAAACCGTTTCACACTTTCCCTGGAATTGCTCTAGGTATCTGTTCTGACGCAATTCCGGAGGGAAACAGACTCGCGCTGGTCCCGGAATTGCGCTCAAGCCTTTTTTGTCAGCTGTTGTGGCCGGCAGGCTTGAGCAAAGGATTGTCAGCGCCAGATAAGGGCAGGCTGGCGGTTCGCCGCCAGTCCGGGACGAGCTTGCCGGGCGAGAGGAGGTTGCAGGGTGATGCGCTTGACGGCGTTGCTTTGGGAGGGTCGCGGTGCGCGTCGGTAACGCACTCTACCGGCTCGCCAAGGATCTGCCGTCGGCAATCCCGGTGTTTCCGCTCGCCGGAGCGCTGCTTCTGCCCGGTGGCCGCATGCCGCTCAACATCTTCGAGCCGCGCTATCTCCAGATGATCGACCAGGCGATGGCCGGCTCGCGGCTGATCGGCATGGTCCAGCCGAGTCTCGACGGCGCGTTGCGCGACGATGGCGAGCCGGAGCTCTGCAACGTCGGTTGCGCCGGGCGCATCATCTCTCTCGCCGAGACCGGCGACGGCCGCTACCTGATCTCGCTGCAGGGCGTGTGCAGGTTCCGCATCGTGCAGGAACTCGCGGCAAAGGTGCCGTTCCGGCAGTGCAAGATCAGGCCGTTTCTCGCCGACCTCGAGGAGGACCCGGTCGCCGCCGAGGTCGACCGGCCGGCGCTGCTCAAGGCGTTTCGCGCCTATCTGCAGGCCAACGATCTCGAAGCCGACTGGGAAAGCGTCAGCCGCGCCGAAAACGGCATACTGGTCAATGCGCTGTCGATGATGGCGCCCTACGGGCCGGCCGAGAAGCAGGCGTTGCTGGAAGCGCCGGACCTGAAGACGCGCGCCGAAACGCTGATCGCCATCACCGAAATGACGCTGGCGCGCGAGGATGACGAGTTTGGGTCAAGTCTGCAGTAAGTGTGCTGATATTCAGGTGAGGCCGGCCTGCAAATGGCGGCTTCCTGCGCCCACTTAGGGCCGAGGGAATTGGACAATGGAAAATTGCGATGCCAGCGGACGGACGTGACGGGCGGAAGGCCGAGGTCGACCCGAAGCTGCTTGAATTGCTGGCCTGCCCGCTGACCAAGGGACCGCTGACCTGGGACCCGGAGCGCGGCGAGCTGGTCTCGCGCGTGGCCAAGCTCGCCTATCCGGTGCGCGACGGCATCCCCATCATGCTGCCCTCGGAGGCGCGCACGATCTCGGCCGAGGACATGCTGGCGCCACCGCCGCCACGGCTCAGCGGGCCGTCGTAGAGAGCGGCTTACAGGTGCAGCGCGACGTAAGTTGGCGATCCTTCGCGCCCCCCTCTGTCCCGCCGACATCAAAGTTGTGCATCGTGACGGCACACGCAGTCGGGCGCCTGCCTTCCCCGTGTCATCCTACTGAAAATTCCGCCCCTTGGGCATGACCTGCTGCGCGGCACCCGACAGGGCTTCAAGATCCTGGCGGACCGGCAGGCCTCGGCTTGCGGCGGGAGCCGATCCAACCGGCCGGTCGGCGGGATTGTGCTCGATGGCCGGGCGATTGGCGGATTCCAGCAGCACGCTCAGCCAGGGGGTCAAATCCTCGATCCTATCGGCGACGATGTGGATGACGTCCGATTCATGCTGCAGCTTGCCGGTGACGCGGATGAAGCGGGCGCCCATGACGACAGAGCGGAAGCGGTCGAAGACGCGTGGCCAGATGATGACGTTGGCGATCGATTTTTCGTCCTCGAGGGTGACGAAGATCGCATTGCCCTTGCCGGGGCGCTGGCGGACCAGCACGAGGCCGGCGACCGAAACCCGGCGGCCGTCGCGCACCGACGGCAGGTGGGCGTTGGGGGTGACGCCGGCGCGGGTCAGCCTTTCGCGCAGAAAGGCGACGGGATGCTCCTTCAGCGACAGTCCGAGCGCGCGATAGTCATGCACGACATGCTCGCCGAGCGGCATTTTCGGCAGTTTCGTTTCCGGCTCCAGCTCGCGCAGGCCGAGTGACGGCTGGTCGAACAGCGGCAGTTTCTCGGCGGCGCTCCTGCCGTCGAGGGCACGGACTTCCCAGAGCGCGGCACGGCGGTCGAGGCCGATCGAACGGAAGGCGTCGGCCTCAGCCAGTCTTTCGATCTCGCCGACATCAAGGCCGGAGCGCAGCCAGACATCCCTGACCGATCGATAACCGTCGCCGCGCTGCACGACGACGGCTTCCATGCGTTCCTCGGACAGGCCCTTGATCTGGCGGAAGCCGAGGCGCACGGCATGCGCGGTCCGGACCACGCCGCGCATCGAGGCGTGGCGCTCGAGGATGCGGGACGGATCGAAGGCGGCGGCCTCCAGCGTGCAGTCCCAGACGGAATGGTTGATGTCGACCTCGCGCACCTCGACGCCATGGTCGCGCGCGTCGCGCACCAGCTGGGCCGGCTGGTAGAAACCCATCGGCTGCGCGTTCAGGATCGCGGCACAGAAGACATCGGGATAGAAGGTCTTGAACCAGCAGGAGGCGTAGACCAGCAGCGCGAAGGAGGCGGCATGGCTTTCGGGAAAGCCATATTCGCCAAAACCCTCGATCTGCTTGAAGCAGCGCTCGGCGAACTCCTTGTCGTAGCCATTGCCGACCATGCCGTCGATCATGCGCTGGCGGTAATTGCCGATCGTGCCGGTGCGCTTGAAGGTCGCCATGGCGCGGCGCAGCTCGTCGGCCTCGCCCGGCCGGAAGCCGCCGGCGACGATGGCGATCTTCATCGCCTGTTCCTGGAACAGCGGCACACCCAACGTCTTGCCGAGGATCTTTTTCAGATCCGGGCTGGGGTAATGGACCGCCTCTTTTTTCTGCCGGCGGCGCAGATAGGGATGCACCATGTCGCCCTGGATCGGGCCGGGACGCACGATCGCCACCTCGATGACGAGATCATAGAATTCGCGTGGCTTAAGCCGCGGCAGCATCGACATCTGCGCGCGGGATTCGATCTGGAAGACGCCCAACGTATCCGCACGGCAGATCATGTCGTAGACGCGTTGGTTCTCCGGGGGGATAGAATCCAAGCTATAGGGTCGGCCGTAATCGTCCCGTGCCTTCGGATAATGATGCGTGAGCAGGGACAAGGCGCGCTTCAGGCAGGTCAGCATGCCGAGCGCCAGCACGTCGACCTTGAGGATCTTCACCGCGTCGAGGTCGTCCTTGTCCCATTCGACCATCTTGCGCTCCTCCATCGCCGTCTTGACGATGGGCACGACCTCGTCGAGCCGGTCGCGGGTGATGACGAAGCCGCCGACATGCTGGGAGAGGTGGCGGGGGAAGCCCATGATCTCGTTGGCGCGCTCCAGCACCTGGCGCGACAGCGGGTCGGCGCGGTCGAGGCCGCCGGCATTGGCTTCCCTCTCGCCGAGTTCGGAGGTCGACCAGCCCCAGATGGTGCTGGACAGCGCGCTGCGGACATCCTCCGACAGGCCCATGGCCTTGGCCACCTCGCGCAGGGCGGAGCGGCCGCGATAGCTGATGACGGCGGCGGCCAAGGCGGTGCGCTTGGCGCTGTATTTCTCGTAGATATAGGCGATGACCTCGTCGCGCCTTTCATGCTCGAAATCGACGTCGATGTCGGGCGGCTCGTTGCGCTCCTCCGAGATGAAGCGTTCGAACAGCGCATCGATCCGGTCGGGGCCGACTTCGGTGATGCCGATGCAGAAGCAGATGACCGAATTGGCGGCAGAGCCGCGCCCCTGGCAGAGAATGTCCTTGCTGCGGGCGAATTTCACGATGTCGTGGACGGTCAGGAAATAGCGCGCATAGTTCAGGCGCTCGATCAGGGCGAGTTCTTCTTCGATGCGCTGCGTGACATGCGAAGGGATGCCGGCCGGGTAGCGCCTCGCCGCGCCTTCATAGGCCAAACGCTCGAGCTCGGCCTGTGGCCCGAGGCCGGATTCTGTCGGCTCGTCCGGGTAGTTGTATTCGAGGTCGCTGAGCGAGAAGGTCAATTCGTCGGCGAAGCGCAGTGTCTCGGCCAGCGCTTCAGGGTGACGGCGGAAAAGGCGTGCCATCTCCAGGGGCGGCTTCAGATGGCGCTCAGCATTGGCGGTCAGCTCCAGCCCGACCTCGGAAACCGGCGTGTTGAGGCGGATCGCGGTGAGCACATCCTGCAGCGGGCGGCGGTCGGCGGCATGATAGAGCACGTCGTTGGTCGCCATCAGCGGGATACGCGCATGGTCGGCCATCGCCGCGGCCTGCTCGATACGGAAGCGGTCATTGCCGCCATAATCCGGCACCACGGCCAATCGGAGCGCCGCGCCGAAGCGATCCTTAAGCCGGCTAATAAACTCCAGATTCTCTTCCGCGCCGCCGGAGAGGTTGGGCAGGATCGCCAGCGACATCCGATCGCCCCATTCGAGCAGGTCGTCGAGCTCGAGCAGCGTCGCGCCCTTCTCGTTCTCGTCGCGCAGATTGGCTTGGGTCAGCATGCGGCACAGATGCCCCCAGCCCTGGCGGTCGCGGGGATAGGCGAGAATGTCCGGCGTGCCGTCGCCGAACACCAGGCGGCAGCCGGGATGATAGGCCATCTTCTCCACCTTGGCCTGTTGCCAGGCGCGCACGACGCCGGCCACCGTGTTGCGGTCGGCAAGCCCGATCGAGGCAAAACCGTAGAATTTCGCCGTGACCACCAGCTCCTCGGGCTTGGAGGCGCCGCGCAGGAAGGAGAAATTCGAGCTTATGCCGAACTCGGCATAGGGGATGGCGGTCAGCGCGTTCATGCGAACACCCCATGCATGAACCAGCGCGGCGGCGCGGCCTGCGGAGCGGTGCTGTAAAGACCCTGGCGGTAGAGCCAGTAGCGGCGTCCCTCGCTGTCCTCGATGCGGTAATAGTCGCGGGTCGGCGCCTCTTCCTCGCCGGGCAATTGCCGCCACCATTCGGCGGCGATGCGCTCCGGCCCCTCGGCGCGGGCGACGCGGTAGAGCGCGCGCCGCCAGCGGAAATTCATCGGCGGACCCTCCGGGATTTCGGTCGCCGGCACTTCGATCGGCTCCGGCGAGCGGAACAGGCGCACCGGCCGCTCCGGCGGATAGATGGTCATCGGCGGGGCTGTTCGGGGCGGCGCCGCCCGGCCGCCCGCCGGGGCGCGCCGTTGCGGGGCTTCGGCGAAAGGCACGGTTTTGACGGCGCGCTCCGGCAGATGGCTCTCGACGACCACCGGCTTCAGCACGGCAGCCTCGCCGAGGCGGGCGCGGACGCGGTCGGCGAACAGCGCGATGTCGGCATCATCGTCCTCCGCCTCGCCGGTGAGGTCGCCTTGAACCAAGTCGAAGGCGGCGGCCGACAGCACGGAGAGCCGCACGAGGTCGAAGCCGAAGCCGGCGTCGATGTTCTGTTCCAGCGCGGTGAGCCGCTCATGGAACAGCCTTTGGATCAGCCGCGGCTCGCGCATCGGGCGCGAGGTGCCGACGGCGATGCGGCTGACGGCGCCGTCGACGCGAAAGAGAAGCAGCGCCAGCGTCCTTGCGCCTTCGCCGCGGCGCTCGAGGTCGGTCTTCAGGGCGACGGAAAGCCGGCTTATAAGCCGCTCGATGTCGTCGGTGAGCATGACCGGCTCGGCAAGGTGGCGTTCGACTGAGAGCGGCGCGACGGGGAGACGCGGCGACACGGCCTCGTCGAGGCGGCCGAGCGCCTGGTCGAGGCGCAGAAGCAGAGTGGCGCCGAAGCGGCGGGCGAGCGGCGCGCGCGGTGCGGCCATCACCGCGCCGGCGGTGCGCAGGCCCACGCTCTCAAGGAGGGCGCGGGTCTCCGGCGCGATGCGCAGCGCCGACAAGGGCAACGGTGCCAGCAGCGCCTCCTCCTCGCCGCCGGCAATGATGCGGTTGCCGTGGAAGCGCGCCGCCGCCCAGGCGGCGCCCGGCGTCGAGGCCAGCCCGGCGCGAACATCGAAGCCCTGCTGGAAGAAGCGGGTGAGGATCTCGTCCTGCATGGCGCGCTCGCCGCCGAACAGATGCGTGCAGCCGGTGACGTCGAGGAACAGCCCGTCCTCGGCGTCGATCGCCACCAGCGGCGTGTAGCGGTCGCACCAGTCGGCAAGGCCTTCGAGCAGGCGGCGGTCGGCTTCCGGGTCGGCTTCGACCACATCGATCATGGGGTGCATGGCGCGGGCATCGGCAATGCCCATGCCGCGCTTCAGCTTCAGCGCCTCAGCCCGCTCGTCGAGGGCTGCGATGCGCTGGGTGTTGTTGTCGCGATGGCTGATCACCAGAGGCAGGTGTTGCGAGGGCCGGGAACGCCAGGATCGCCCCAGACGCTGGCGCAGGATCCGCTCCGCGCTGAGATGCGGGAACCACAGCGACAGGATTCTCTGTTCTTTCCGCAAAAGCGTGCTCATTTGGGTTCCACTCCAGTGTGAATTGTCCGGGCAAGGCCGTGCGGCTCTTGCCGATATCGACCTTGAAGGCGGGGCGGCCGATCGAGCCGGCGAGCGGTCCGGCGACCGTCTCGCGGCTTGCCGCGGGCGCCGCCGAGACGATGAGGCGCACCGGGGCAGCGGTGGGATCGGCCTCGCCGGCCTGGCGCAGCAACAATACGGGACGGTTGGCGCTTTGGGCCCGCGCATGCAGGCGACGCGTGGCGGTGAGGTCGAGAAGCCGCGGGCTGCCGCGGATTTCGAGGATGACCGCGGCGAAGGCGGTCATGCGGGCGGCTTCCTCGGCGATCCAAAGCGCGTCGAGCAGTTTCGGGGCCTCGGAAAAGAGCAATTGTTCCGGCTCGATGCCGAACAGGGCATGCAGGCCCCTGGCATAGGGGAGGCCGGCCTCGTGGAAGATCTCCGACGTGCCAACCCACAGGATCGGCAGGCCCTGCTTCTCCTTGAGGATCAGGCTTACCAGCGAGAGCGCGAAGCCGGCGACCGCGCCGGCATCGCGGGTCTCCAGCCCATGGATTTCGCTGAGCGCCGCCCTGGGCAGGCCGCCGCCGAGGGCGGTGTCGAAGCGTTCGATGCCGGTGTGCATGAAGGCGTCCGGCGAGGCCACCGCAAGGCCGCGCCGGATGATCGTCCTGTCCGGTCCGGTAACATCAGCAGGGACGCCAGCCGCCGGCGCCTCCAGGCGCTCGGGCAGCGTTCCCTCGATCTTCGCGATCTGGCGGCGCAGGGCAAAAACAGTGTCCCGCGCCACGGCGCTTATCGCCATGACGTTCACTTCCGGCAGCAATTGTTCCTGTTATGTTCTTATAGATTCCAGAGGCGCCCGGAAGAGTCAAGCAGACTCACAAGGAATTTATTCCTTCAGCTTTTACCCTGAAAGCGCACGGCCAGCCGGCTCATTTGCCTCTATCGGCGCGAAAGCCTATATGCCGGGGTCAAAGGACAGTTCATGGCCCGCATCTACAAGACACGTACCTGGCACGATCAGCTCTCGCCGTCGATGGACGAGCTGGAGCTTCTGGCGCTGGAGGCCTATGCCCATCTGCCGGAGGAGTTCCGCCAGCTCACCGGCGAGATCGTCATCCAGATCGCCGACTTCCCGACCGACGAGATCATGGACGACCTGTCGCTGGAGACGCCCTTCGACCTGCTCGGCCTGTTCGAGGGACGCGGCATTGCCGAGCGCTGGAACCCGCAGACCGGCGAAGGACCGAACCGCATCACGCTCTACCGCCGCGCCATCCTCGATTACTGGGCCGAGAACGAGGAGACGCTGGGCGACATCGTCACCCATGTCCTGATCCACGAGATCGGCCACCATTTCGGCCTGTCGGACGACGACATGGAGCGGATCGAGGAGGCGGCCGAGCAGGCGGCAGCGGGCTAAGGTGTGTTGATATTTAGGTGAGACCGGCCTGCAAATGGCGGTTTCCTGCGCTTCCGGTGCTCACGTACGAAAAGTACGCTCCGCTCCGGTTCTCGGAAACCACCATTTTCGGCGCGGCCTGACCTGAATCTCAACACACCTTAAAGCACCTCGTCATCCGCATCGTTCTTCGTGGCGACACCCCCTTATCTGCCGCTTCGCGGCCACCTTCTCCCCCGTGCAAAGCCCTCCCTCGGGGAGAGGTCAGCCGAGCGAAGCGGAGGCGGGGTGAGGGTGCGCTTTACCTACCAGTCGCTGAGCTTGGTGTCGGCTGTGTATTCCTGGCCTTCGACATCCTTCACCACGGCCTGGCCGCAGCGCATCGACTTGGTCTTCTTGTCATAGGCGTAGGTCGGCGAGCCGAACAGGTGCCAGCCCTTGTTCAGCGCGGCGGTGACCTTGTGGCAGAAGGTGGAGTCGTCCGGACCGGACAGGAAGCGGTAGAGTTTCATTTTTCGTCTCTGATCGTGATTGTCTCAGCCCATGCATGTCGTTTCCCAAAACCGCCGCGCGCTTTGGCCGACATGCATCAGCCCTGCGCATCATGCGCCGATGACCGCGGCCTTCGCCAGAAGTTTCTCGGCTTGCGCCAGATGCAGCCGCTCGACCATGCGGCCATCCAGCGCGATCACGCCCTTGCCGGCATTTTCGGGCCGCGCGAACGCATCCCGGATCGCGCGGGCCGTGGCGAGCGCTTCCGCCGACGGCGAAAAGGCGCGGTTCGCCGGCTCGATCTGGGCCGGATGGATCAGCGACTTGCCGTCAAAGCCCATGGCTGCGGCTTCCGAGCATTCGCCGGCAAAAGCATCGAGGTCGCGGAAATCATTGGCGACGCCGTCGATGACGTCGAGCCCGCCGGCCCGCGCCGCCAGCACCAGCTGCATCAGCCAAGGCATCAGATAGCGCCGGTCGGGCGTCGCCAGAATGCCGGTCGCCTTCACCAGGTCATTCGTTCCGGCAACGAAACAAGCAAGGCGTGAGGCTGGGTCGCGGCCGAGCTCGGCGATCGCGCCGATGTTGAGCAGCGCTTTCGGCGTCTCGACCATCGCCCATAGTTTGACGCTGTCCGGCGCGAAATTGTCGTTGAGCAGGTCGCCGGCTTCGAGGATGTCGCGCGGCGTGCCGATCTTGGGCAGAAGAATGCCGTCGGGCCCGGCCTTGGCCACGGCCAGAAGATCGTCGGCGCCCCATTCGCTAGCCAAAGGGTTGATGCGCACCACCATCTCGCAGCGCCTTTCGCGCCCGGCAAGGATGCCTGCGACCTTGTCGCGCGCGGCAGCCTTGTCGGCGGGCAGGACGGCGTCCTCGAGATCGATGATGACGGCATCGCAGGCAAGCGAGCCGATCTTGGCGAGCGCCTTGTCGTTCGAGGCGGGAATGTAGAGCACCGAACGGCGCGGCCGGTAGATGTCGACGGTCATGGCCGATCTATGCCGGGTGACGGCGAGGGAGGCAAGGCGGAGGCAACTGCCGACCTGCCGGGAACAAGCAAAATCGTCGACGTCGGTGCAGCGCCAACGGAAGTGATTTGGCCCTGCACCAAATCTGCAAATCCTTGCTGAAAAGCTCCGGGATTCCGCCGCGCGCTTTCCGCAGGGGCCAGCGAAACCGGCGTCATGCGAACACGTCACACATCCCGCTGGTCCCTGCCGCGCCGGCTCCGCAACGAAGGCTGGTGGCTCGTCGAGCCGCAAAGGCCGTGCCATGAGGCGGGCATCCTGCCTTTCGCCCCGAGGTTGGTCCAGATGGTGGGAGCGGACACGCCGCTCCGGCGATGAGGCTCTTTGCCAACCTTGCCAAGGGCTCTGCCCAGGCATGCGCAAATGCACGAGGCCTTTGTCGATTCATCTCCTTGTCCCGATGCAGCTCCGGACCGAAAACAATTTCGCACTTGTCCTTGGAATTGCTCTAATCCTGCCGTCACCAAGCTTATCCGCCGGACCTCTGATCGATGCCGCACAACATCCTCGTCGCCGACGACGACCCGCATATCCGCGAGATCATCTGCTTCGCGCTGGAAAAGGCCGGCATGAAGACGGCCGCCGTGGCCGACGGCGCCGCGGCGCTCCAGGCGGTCGAGCGGCGCGCGCCCGACCTCATCGTGCTCGACATCGGCATGCCGGAGATGGACGGGCTGGAGGTCTGCCGCAGGCTCCGGCAAAAATCCGACGTGCCGGTGCTGTTTTTGTCCGCGCGCGACGAGGAGATCGACCGCATCCTCGGGCTGGAGATGGGCGGCGACGATTATGTGACAAAACCGTTCAGCCCGCGCGAGCTGGTCGCCCGCGTCAACGTCATCCTGCGGCGCGCGCGTCCGGCGCCGGTCGAGGAAGAGGCGGACGAACGGGAATTCGCGCATGGCAAGCTCATGCTTGTTCCGGCAAGCCATGAAGCGAGCTTCGACGGCAAGCCGCTCACCTTGACGGCGATCGAGTTCGCCATCCTGAAAGGCTTTCTCGCGCGCCCGCTTCATGTGCTTGGCCGCGACGCGGTGATGGCCAATGCCTATGCCTCGAACATCCATGTCTCGGAGCGTACGGTCGACAGCCATATCCGCAACGTGCGGGCCAAGCTGGCGGCGGTCGGCTGCCTCGACGCGATCGCGACGGTGCATGGCGTCGGTTTCCGGCTTGGCCGATGCGGTGGTTGAGCAAGGAAAGGTGGCGGCCGCGGCTCGCCACCGTCGTCATCGCCATCCTCATCGTGGTCATGGCGCTGCCGCTGGTCGGGCTGTTCTTCTTCCGGCTCTATGAGAACCAGCTGATCCGCCAGACCGAGGGCGAACTGATCGCGCAAGGGGCGGTCGTCGCGGCCGTCTATGCAAAGGAGGTTCGCGCCGCCGACATTTCCCAGGACAGGCTGGGTTCGCCGATCTCGGCCGATCCCGCGCGGGACAACAACTATCCCTATGAACCGATCGAGCCTCGCCTCGATCTCGCTTCGGACGACGTGATGCCGATGCGGCCGGCGGCGGCCCCGGCCGCCCCCGACCCGGCCTTCGCGGCCATCGGCGCCCGGCTCGACGGCATTCTCGACGAAACGCAGAAGACGACGCTTGCCGGCTTCCGTCTGCTCGACCCGCGCGGCGTGGTCATTGCCGGCGGCGACGAGATCGGCCAGTCGCTCAGCGGGGTCGAGGAGGTGCGCGCCGCGCTTTCCGGCGCCTATGCCAGCGAGCTCCGACTCCGCATCCCTGACCAGCCGCCGCCACCGCTTTACTCGGTAAGCCGGGGCACCAGGGTGCGCGTCTTCGTCGCCATGCCGGTCGAGCTCGACGGCAGGGTCGCGGGTGTCGTCTATCTGTCGCGAACGCCGAACAACATCGTCAAGCATCTCTATGGCGAGCGCGGCAAGGTGACGTTGGCGGCGATCGCCATCCTCGGCGGCACGCTGCTGATCGCGCTGGTGTTCATCCGCACCGTCAGCCGGCCGATCTATGCGCTGATCGAGCGGACGAAACGCATCGCCGCCGGCGACCGCGACGCGATCAGGCCGCTCGCCCATCACGGCACGCGCGAGATGGCGGCGCTGTCGACGGCCTTCCTCGACATGGCGACCAAGCTGCAGGCGCGCTCCGACTCGATCCAGACCTTCGCCACTCATGTCTCGCATGAGCTGAAATCGCCGCTCACCGCAATCCAGGGCGCGGCCGAGCTGCTCAGGGATTCCGGCGGCGCGATGGACGAGGCCGAGCGCCGGCGCTTTTCCAACAACATCGTCACCGATGCCGGGCGGCTCAATCTGCTGGTGCGCCGGCTGCTCGACCTGGCGCGCGCTGAAAACCTGGAGCCGAGCGGCGAGAGCACGACGCTTCATGCGGCATTGACATCGCTGCCGATCGACACAAGGCTGGAAGCGCGGCTTGAAGGCGGTGGCGATATCGGGCTCGGCATCTCGGCCGAGAATCTCGGCATCGTGCTCGCCAACCTCATCGACAATTCGGCCAGGCACGGCGCCCAGCAGGTGACGATCCGGGCCTCCGCCGATGGCGAGCGCGCGTCGATACAGGTCGGCGACGACGGCGACGGGATCTCGGCCGCCAACCGCGCCAGGATATTCGAGCCGTTCTTCACCACGCGGCGCGAGACCGGCGGCACCGGCATGGGGCTCGGCATCGTGCTGGCCCTCCTGAAAGCGCATGATGGCACGATAAGGCTGGTTGACTCCGAACGCGGCACGCGCTTCGAGATCGATCTGCCGGCTGCGTGAAGACGCGGCGGCTTTCTACGCAATTCCAGACGGGCCGCCACGACGAAGTTGTCGAGCGCACCGCTACAGGAATTGCTCTGGATCGGAGAAAAAATGCGCTACGACATTGTCATCATCGGGGGAGCCATCGTCGGATCCTCGGTCGCCTACTACCTGCGTGAAGAGGGCTTTACCGGCTCGATCGCGCTGATCGAGCGCGATCCGCAATTCTCCCACGCGGCGACGACCTTGTCGCTCGCCTCGATCCGCCAGCAATTCTCCATCCCTGAAAACATCCGCCTGTCGCAGTTCACTCTGAAACTGTTCCGGCGGCTCAAGGAAACCTTCGGCGCCGACGCCGATATCGGTTTTCGCGAGGGCGGCTACCTCATCCTCGCCGGCGAGGCCGGCCTGCCGATCCTCAAGGCCAATCACGAGGCGCAGATCGCCGAGGGCGCCGATATCGCGTTCGAAGACGCCGGGCAGCTGGCGCGCCGCTTTCCGTGGCTCTCGGTCGAAGGCATTTCCGCCGGCGCCTATGGTCGCAGCGGCGAGGGCTGGTTCGACGCGCATGCGCTGCTGACGCTGTTCCGCAAGGCGCTGCGCGACAAGAAGATCGATTTCATCACGGCTTCCGCCACCGCCATTTCGCGCGAGGGCAGCCGCGTCACCGCTGTGTCGCTGGACAATGGCGAGACGCTCGAAGCCGGCATTATCGTCAACGCCGCCGGGCCGAACGCCGGCAAGGTGGCGGGTTTTGCCGGGCTTGAACTGCCGGTCGAGCCGCGCAAGCGCAATGTCTTCGTCTTCGAGGCGCGCGAAAAATATACCGATATGCCGCTCCTGGTGGATCCGTCGGGCATCTATGTGCGGCCGGAAGGCTCGGTCTACCTCACCGGCGGCGCCGAACCTGAGGAAGGCGATGTCGCGCCCGATCCGAAGGATTTCGACGTCAACTGGCCGCTGTTCGAAGAGGTGATCTGGCCGACCTTGGCCACCCGCATCCCGGCCTTCGAGGCGATCAAGCCGACGCGCGCCTGGGTCGGGCATTACGATTACAACACGCTCGACCAGAACGCGGTAATCGGGCCGCATCCGGAGGTCGGTAACTTCCTCTTCGCCAACGGTTTTTCCGGTCACGGCCTGCAGCAGGCGCCGGCGGTCGGCAAGTCGCTCGCCGAGCTCATCGTGCATGGAGGGTATCGCACCATCGACTGCAGGGCGTTCGGGTATGAGCGGGTAGCGGAAGGAAGGGCGTTCAGGGAGCTGAACGTGATTTGAGTAGCAAGCCCGACCGGGCCGGCTGTCGACGAATGTCGTTGCTTCCTGCCTGCTACGTCATGCTACTTTGAGCTTGTCTGGCGCTCGGGGAAGACATTGCTAAAAAAGGCTGTCGAAAATTTTCGGCGCACAAGGGGAGTCCAATTGCTTTTGGGACTCCGCCACGAGATTCTGTACCGCCAGTTTCTGGGAAGCGCCGCGTCAAAAGGCCATGCGTTCGCCAGAGGCCTAAGCGGGGAGCCCGGGCGGAATTACTGCTTCACCATCGCCTTCAATACCCCCTGGATCATAGACGTGCTCACCAAGGCCTGGCAGGTGTTCCCAACCGGGACGAGGCTTGTGGTGGTCGACAATTCGCCGAAGCAGGATGCGCGAGCTTCGATCGAAGCAATCTGCGCGCGACGCGGGGTTGCGTATTTCGGACTGCCCAGAAATTTCGAAACGAATCCTTCGAGGTCACACGGCATTTCCGAAACCTGGGTCTTCCACAACATCGTCAAGCACCTCAAACCCGACATGTTCGGGTTCATCGATCACGATTGCTTCCCGGTCAGACCGATCGATATCGCGCAGCGCCTCGGACGCAAGATCGGTTATGGGCTGCCGCTGCATGCCAGGTCGAGCTACCTGTACAAGGCGGCCGATGACGAGCCCGGCTGGTATTACTGGGCCGGTCTCTGCTTCTACAATTTCGCCAGCGTCGCGCGTACGAAGCTCGATTTCAGAAATCGGCTCGACATTGGAATGGATACCGGAGGCGGCAACTGGCCGGTGTTGTATTCGGAGCACCCCGTCGCGGAATTCGAGATGGCCCGATCAAGTCAGATCCCGGTGAACGTCGAGGGGGAAATCGCCGACTACGACATATATGACGATGCCCTTTTCCACGTCGGCGGCGCGTCCTATCGCTCGCTCGCGATCCATCCGGACTACCGTCGCCTGCTGTCGGACCATATCTGGAAAACCTATCTCGGCGGGACCCAGGACCGACTGGTTTCGATCTGAGCCCGGACGGGGCCGCCCGCGCCGAAATACCGTTGCAGCCAGCCGAGCACGCGTGCCCAGTCGTTCGCCTGCTCGGGGGCGGCTCCGGTGAAGCCGGCGAAACCGCCATGGCAGATGGCAAGCCTTGTGCCGCCGGCGATTGGCTCGAGGAGATAGGCGACTGTCGTCTCATGCCGGCCGAGCATCGGATGGTCCCAGTCATATCGTCGCGTCTGCACGATCCGGCGCGGCGCTTCTATTTCGAGGAAGATCCCGCCGGCGGGCAGGCTCCGGTCATCCGCCGTTCTCACGAGGACATTCCAGCGGCCGCCGGCGCGAAGATCGGCCGTCCAACCGGTCGTCAGGTAAGTGTCGGCCGAGCCCCACCAGCACTCGACTTCATCGGTGACGAGCGCGGCGAAGGTCTGTTCCGGCGTGGCGGGAATTTCGGCGAGGGCCATGGCCGTTTCATCGTTCGCCATGGCCTGCGGCCAGGAATGCCGAAGCATCATCGCGATCTCTCCCAATTGTTTCGGTATCGAAACGATACTTCATACCTTTGACGGCGGGCGCTCGAAACCCTTGCCGGTCTCGAGCAGGCTCTTCAGGCTCGCCAGCACCAGCGGCCAGCCCCTGGAGACGTTCGGGATCAGCCTGTGCGGGCCGTCGGCCTCGTGAACAACGGCAAGCTTCATCAATTCGCCGTCCGGCTCGATGGTGAAGGTGCAACGCGTGTAGCCGTCCTCCTTCACCTCGGGCATCCATTCATTGCGCCATTTGATGACGAGACGTCTTGGCGGGTCGACCTCGAGGATCTCGCCCGAGTCGGCGACGCGCCCGTCGGGAAAGACCAGCTTCCAGCTCGAGCCGACCTTCCAGTCGCTCTCCTGGTGGGAGCAGAGGAAGAACTGCCGGTTGAATTCCGGATCGGTCAGCGCCTGCCAAAGCTTTTCAGGCGTGGTGCGGATATAGGTGACATAGACGAAGCTGTTCTCGCTCACGGCTCTTCCCTTTCAAGACGTTGCTTCAGGTCGCTCAATGCATCGAGCCGATGGCGCTCGAACTTGCCGATCCAGCGCTCGGCGATCTCGTTGATCGGAACGGGGTTGAGGTAGTGCTCCTTCTCGCGGCCGCGGCGCATGGTGGTGACGAGGTTCGCCTCCTCGAGGATCGCCAGATGCTTGGTCACCGCCTGGCGCGTCATATCCATGTGCTCGCAGAGCGCGTTGAGCGTCTGCCCGTTCCTGGCATGGAGGCTGTCCAGCAATTGCCGGCGGGTCGGGTCGGCCAAAGCGCGAAAGACGGCATCCATGCTCATGGCGTTAATATGCAACCATTTGGTTGCATGTCAAGCCGCACAACAGGACCAGGCGATCACTTGCCGGTGAATGGCGTCAGTGCTCGCGGGAGAACCAGAAGGCGTCGGTCATGCGTGTCATGCCGATGCGTTCGTAGAAGCCGACGGCATCGGGCATCGAGATCAGGCTGATGGCGACCGAAGGGCCGAGCTGGCGCCGCGCCTCGTGCATCAGGCCCTTGCCGACGCCGAGCCCTTGCGCCGCCTTCGAGACGGCGAGGTCGGAAATGTAGCAGACCCAGGAGAAATCGGTCATGCCGCGCGCGACGCCGACCAGTTGCCGGTCCGGCCGGTCGAGCCGCGCCGTCAACACCAGGTTGGCGTTGTCGAGCATCGTTTGCAGCCGGGCCTCGTCATCCACGGGCCTGACCTTGCCGAGGCCGGAGTCGACCAGCACGCGGCGGAATTCGGCGACATCGAGCTTGGGCTCGCTTGCGTAAAGGACTTTGGAAGGGCCGGCCATGGCGGCAGACTGCACCAGCCGGTCAGGATTTCGAAGCCGCTTTTTTTGAGGTGTCCAATCCGTCCGCAAGCCATGCCCCGCCATTGGCCCATGGACCGTGCACGAACAGTCGCCTTTCATTTGCCGCCGGCTTTGTGTAAACCGTCCCGCAAAATTCCCCGCAAGCCAAGAAGACGGGCAGGTACCCATGGATAAATTCACCAAGCTCACCGGCGTCGCCGCGCCCATGCCGATCGTCAATGTCGACACCGACATGATCATCCCGAAGGATTATCTCAAGACGATCAAGCGCACCGGGCTCGGCACCGGCCTGTTCGCCGAGATGCGCTACAATGAGGACGGTTCGGAGAATCCGGATTTCGTGCTCAACAAGCCGGCCTACCGCAAGGCGCAGATCCTGGTCGCCGGCGACAATTTCGGCTGCGGCTCGAGCCGCGAGCATGCGCCCTGGGCGCTGCTCGATTTCGGCATTCGCTGCGTGATCTCGACCTCGTTCGCCGACATTTTCTACAACAACTGCTTCAAGAACGGCATTTTGCCGATCACGGTCAGCCCGGAAGACCTCGACAAGCTGATGGACGACGCCTCGCGCGGCTCCAACGCGACGCTGTCGATCGACCTGGAAGCCAAGGAAATCCGCGGCCCGGATGGCGGCGTGGTCAAATTCGACCTCGACGATTTCAAGCGCCATTGCCTCTTGAACGGCCTCGATGACATCGGACTCACCATGGAGAAGGCCGGCGCCATCGCTTCCTTCGAGAAGCGCAATGCCGAGCTGCGCCCCTGGGCCTGAGCAGCCTGAAGCACTGAACGGATAGACCCGGCTGCAAGCAGCCGGGTTCGTGGCGACTGAATGGAGGGACAGTCATGACACGCTCGCTTCTGGCCGCTTCGGCGGCAATCCTTCTCGCCACGATCGGCGCCAACGCGCAGACCGCCGCGCCGGCCACGCAGCCGGCGCCCGCCGCGTCCGACCAGCCAGCGGCCGATCAAGGCGCGTCCGACCCGGGATCGGGCAGCGACCAGGCCGCGTCGGATGACGACAAGCAGGCGCCGATCCCCTTCGAGGGCGGCCAGCTCACCATCACGCAACCGGAGCAGGACGGCGAGAAGGTGCTTGCCTATGACGGGAAGCAGCTTGCCAGCAATTACGACGTCTTCTTCGACAAGATCGTCAAGATCGGCGACGTCAACGTGGCGCTCGTCGATGTCGGCGATGGCGGCAATCAGTGCGGCCCGGCCAAGGTCATCGTCTGGAAGAAGGACGGCGAGATCCAGACCACCACGGTCGAGCAGGACGAATGCGGCGCGCCGCCGGCCGCCGTCTCCGACAGCGCCATCTATTTCGTGCCCTACCTTTTGCCGGGCGACTCCAAGCCGGCGCTGCAATGGTCGCCCACGGAAGGGCTGACGACCTCCGGCAACCTGACCTACACGCCGGAACCCGGTACCGACTGGAAGGATATCGACCCGTCGAAATACGACAACATCATCGACGCCTTCCACAACGAGGCCGTCTACAAGGCCGGCCAGGCGCTGCTGGGCAACGACATGCCTGACATGGCGACCAGCCTGCTGGTCGGCGGCGGCACCGAGAAGACGGCGACCGGCGCCTTCTACGCCACCGGCTGCGTGCCGCATGACTGCGGCGGCAATGACGGCTTCATGGCGGTCGACCCCGGCCAGCACAAAGTCTACTTTGCGCGGCGCGGCGACAATGGCGAGCCGCAGGCCTGGCCGCCGCTGAAGGACTGGCCGGCGGATATCAAGAAAGCCTATGACGACGCGCAAGGGAACTAGGGATTCGGTTCAACGCGGCTTCGTCATCCACTGGCGGAGCGACGCGCAGCGGAGCGCAGACCCGAGGATCATGCCGTGACCGCTGCCGTAGAGCGCGAGGGTCCAGAATTCTGCACGGTTGGCGGCGCTTCGCTTCTTGCTCCGCCCTGGAATGACGACCTGAGGAAGGCTCAGGCTAATCTCCAAGGATTGCGCTCGCCTCGTGACAATGCTCCGCATTGCTTGGCCCACGACCAGCCGAGCCTGTTTTGCTAGATGCAGGCCTGCAAACCAACGCGAGGCTCCCATGCGCAAGCTCATCTCCACAGGCTCTCCCTTCGAAAAGACCGCCGGCTATTCGCGCGCGGTGGTGCAGGGCGACTGGTGCTTCGTCTCCGGCACGACCGGCTACGACTATGCCACCATGACCATGCCCGACACGGTCGAGGCGCAGACGCGTAACTGCCTCGCCACCATCGCCAGGGCGCTGGCCGACGGCGGCTTCGACATGGCCGATGTGGTGCGGGCGCATTACTACATCACCGACCAGGCCTACGTTGACGTGGTCTTCCCGATCCTCGGCGAGGTGTTCGGCGACATCCGTCCGGCGGCGACGATGATCGTGTGCCAGCTCAACAAGCCGGAAATGAAGATCGAGATCGAGGTGACGGCGCTCAAGCGCACGGCATAGAGACCGTTGCCCGGCACGTGAGGCGCGCAAAGCAGGGGCCAGCCCATGGTGAAGGTCAGACGCATCGTCGCCAACATCGCCACATCCGACATTGCCGCGGCCAAGCGCTTTTACCAGGACGTGCTCGGACTTGATGTCCTGATGGACCAGGGCTGGATCCTCACTTGCGGTTCGGCCGAGACAATGACGGTGCAGGTGAGCTTCATGGCCGAGGGCGGGTCGGGCACGCCGGTGCCGGATCTGTCGATCGAGGTCGACGATGTCGACGCGGCGCTTGCGGGCATGGAGAAGGCCGGCTTCGCCGCCGAATACGGCCCGGCCGACGAGCCCTGGGGCGTGCGGCGCTTCTATGTGCGCGATCCGTTCGGGCGGCTGGTGAATATTTTGGCGCATCGGTAGCTGGGGTTCCTCGCCCCACTAAGTGGGGAGAGGAACCCGTGCCACGCCTGACCGGAGCCGCAATGTCCCGTCGTCCTCTTGCGCCCGGCCCGCTTGGCGTTTAGCAACAGCCGCGATTTCTCCAAACTCTCACCGGACGGTTCTCCATGGCTTCGAAAAATCTCTTCCTGCTCGCCGGCGACGGCATCGGCCCCGAGGCCATGGCCGAGGTGAAGAAGCTGATCAAGGCCATGAACGACAAGCTCGGCAGCGGTTTTGCCACCGATGAGGGGCTTGTCGGTGGCTGCGCCTATGACGCGCATGGCGCGGCGATCTCGGACGCCGACATGGCCAAGGCGATGGCGGCGGATGCCGTGCTGTTCGGCGCCGTCGGCGGACCGAAATGGGATGCCGTGCCTTACGAGGTGCGCCCCGAGGCTGGGCTCTTGCGCCTGCGCAAGGACATGGAGCTGTTCGCCAATCTCAGGCCCGCGATCTGCTATCCGGCGCTGGCCGCGTCCTCCTCGCTCAAGCAGGAGGTGGTCGAAGGCCTCGACATCCTCATCGTGCGCGAGCTTACCGGCGGCGTCTATTTCGGCGAGCCGAAGCAGATCATCGATCTCGGCAACGGCCAGAAGCGCGGCATCGACACCCAGGTCTACGACACGTTCGAGATCGAGCGCATCTCCGGCGTCGCCTTTGAATTGGCCCGCACCCGCAAGAACCACGTCACCTCGATGGAAAAGCGCAACGTCATGAAGTCGGGTGTGCTGTGGAACGAGGTGGTCAGCCAGACGCACAAGGCGCGCTATTCCGACGTCAAGCTCGACCACATGCTGGCGGACGCCGGCGGCATGCAGCTGGTGCGCTGGCCAAAGCAATTCGACGTCATCGTCACCGACAATCTGTTCGGCGACATGCTGTCCGACATCGCCGCGATGCTGACCGGCTCGATCGGCATGCTGCCGTCGGCCTCGCTCGGCGCCCCGGATGCCAAGACCAAGAAGCGCAAGGCGCTCTACGAGCCGGTGCACGGCTCCGCGCCCGACATTGCCGGCAAGGGCATCGCCAATCCGATCGCCATGATCGCGTCCTTCGCCATGTGCCTGCGCTATTCTTTCGGCATGGTGTCGGAAGCCGACAAGCTCGAAGCGGCGATCGCCGCCGTGCTCGACGACGGCCTGCGCACCAAGGATATCATGTCCGACGGCATGACCGAGGTCGGCACGGTCGAGATGGGCGACGCCATCATCGCCAAGTTCCTGGGCTGATCATGGAGGTCGACGTCCGCTGGGCGACGACCGATGACGCCGAGGCGCTCGCCACCGTGTTGTGCGAGATGGCGGCGCACTACCGGCAGGCCCCGCTCGATCATGGCCGGGCGATGGACAAGGCGCGACAATGGCTTAACGACGAGAGCCCGGCCTATCCGCATTTCGCGCTCGCCTTCGCGGACGGCGCCGTCGCGGGCCGTCGCGATCCTACGCTGGCCGCTTCTTCTGCTTCTTGCGCTTTGCCGGCTGGTCGGATTTCGGCCGATCGAACTTTGGCCCATCGAATCTGGGTTTGTCGAACTTCGCCTTTGGCGGCTTCTTCGTCCAGGGTTTTGGCCCCGGCGCCCCGGCCGTCGGATGCTCGTCTGATGCCCGCTTCTCGAACCCGGCCGCACCCTGGTCGAAAACCCGCTTGCCTCGGTGCGGCTTCTTGTCCGGCTTCGGCGGCTGGTAGCCGGCGCGCGACAGGTCCGGCGTGCCGTCGATCCGCCTGACTGCGATGCTGCCCTGCAGCTTGCGGTCCGGGCCGATCGCGGCGACGAAGCGGTCGGCCCAGTCAGCGGCGATCTGCACGAAGGTCTCTTCCGGCTGCATCTTGATGGCGCCGATCTCGCGCTTCGACATGCCGGCGGTGCGGCACAGCATCGGGATCAGCCAGCGCGGCTCGGCATTCTGCCTGCGGCCGACCGACAGCGAGAACCATACGCTGTCGCCGAAATCGTCGCGGCGGGCGGGTGTCTCTTCCCTGCGCGCGAACTTTTCCTTCGACGGGGCGAAGGGGCCGACGTCGATCAGGTCCTCGGGCGCCGACCTACTCCCCCGGCAAAGCCGCACGAAGGCAGCGGCCACCAGTTCGGCGCCGTGCCGCTCCAGAAGGGCCGCCGCGAAGTCGCGCTCCTCGTCCTTCACCGGCTCGCCGAAGGCAGGGTCGGCCAGGATGCGCTCGTCGTCGCGGCGCAGCACCTCGTCGGCCGAGGGCGGGCTCGCCCAGGTCGCGGTCAGGCCGGCATTGGCGAGCAGCCGCTCGGTGCGGCGGCGGGCATTGCCCGGCACGATCAGCGCGCTGACGCCCTTGCGCCCGGCGCGTCCGGTGCGGCCGCTGCGATGCAGCAGCGTCTCCGGGTTGCTCGGCAGGTCGGCATGGATGACGAGATCGAGGTTGGGCAGATCGATGCCGCGCGCCGCGACGTCGGTGGCGATGCAGACCTTCGCGCGGCCGTCGCGCATGGCCTGCAGGGCATGGCTGCGCTCGTTCTGGCTGAGCTCGCCCGACAGAGCCACGACCGAGAAATTGCGGTTGTTGAAGCGCGCGGTGAGATGATTGACGGCGGCCCGGGTGTTGCAGAACACCATCGCATTCGCCGCCTCGTAATAGCGCAGCACGTTGATGATGGCGTTCTCGCGATCGGCGGGCGCGACGGAAAGCGCGCGGTATTCGATGTCGAGATGCTGCTTCTCCTCGCCGCCCGCCGAGATGCGCACCGCGTCGCGCTGGTAGCTTTTGGCCAGCGTGGCGATGGAGCGCGGCACGGTGGCGGAAAACATCAGCGTGCGGCGTCCGGCGGGCGCGGCGTCGAGGATGAATTCGAGGTCCTCGCGAAAGCCGAGATCGAGCATCTCGTCGGCCTCGTCCAGCACCACGGCTTTCAGCGCCGACATGTCGAGGGCGCCGCGCGTGATGTGGTCGCGCAGCCGGCCCGGCGTGCCGACGACGATATGGGCACCGCGCTCCAGCGCGCGCCGCTCGGTGCGCATGTCCATGCCGCCGACGCAGGAGGCGATCTGCGCCCGGGTCAGCTCGTAGAGCCATTCCAGCTCGCGCCGCACCTGCAGCGCCAGCTCGCGCGTCGGCGCCACGACCAGGCCCAGCGGGGCGCCGGCAGCGGCGAAATGGTGAGCTTCGCCAAGCAGGGTCGGCGCCACGGCCAGGCCGAAGGCGACGGTCTTGCCGGAGCCGGTCTGCGCCGACACCAATGCGTCGGCCTCGCCGAGCTCAGGCTCCAGTACCGCCTTCTGCACCGGCGTCAGCGCCGAATAACCGCGCTTTTCCAGCGCCTGTGCCAGCGCAGGAACGATCATTTCGAAACTGGACATTTTCTTCTTTCGGAATTCGGGGGTCTGTGCTCATCACGGAGCACAAGGCAGGCACTGCGCCGGCCAAAGGATATTGGCGGCGTTCCTACTTCCTGCGGCCGCCATTGTACAGAGCAGGCGGCGACGCCTTTCCTTCTCCCCCTTGCGGCCCTTGCGGGAGAAGGTGGATCGGCGCGCAGCGCCGAGACGGATGAGGGGTGTTCCAGCGAAGTGAGACGCAGGGAGCTGGCGCTCGATTCTTCAACGCGGCGATCCTTCCAACACCCCTCATCCGACCGAGCTTCGCTCGGCCACCTTCCCCCACAAGGAAGGAGAGGCGCTACGCCAATTGACTCTTTCATCAAACCGCGTAAAAGCCCGCGTCGAACGGGATCGTTTTTCGATGCGCGGCCTTTTGATGGCTCTTCTTGCATTCGACGCACCCAGCCGCGATGCACAACATCGGGCCGGGTGCTTCGGCGCGTCCGCCCGTTCCAGCAAAACTACGGCCAAAAAAACCACCACCAAAACGGTGTGATTCCCTTGGCCTAACCACCCTCTCCCGGGTCCGGCCCGGGGGACGAAACCCGCATGAGGCCGGCGGGTTTTCTCCAACAACCAAGCGGAGAGGGACAGGAGATATCAGATGAGTTTCAAGGTTGCGGTTGTCGGCGCCACGGGCAATGTGGGCCGCGAAATGCTCAACATTCTGGACGAGCGCGGCTTCCCGGTGAGCGAGGTGGTGGCGCTGGCGTCGCGGCGCAGCCAGGGCACCGAAGTGTCCTTCGGCGATCGCACGCTGAAGGTCAAGGCGCTCGACACCTACGACTTTTCCGACACCGACCTCTGTGTCATGTCGGCCGGCGGCAACGTCTCCAAGGAATGGTCGCCCAAGATCGGCAAGCAGGGCTGCGTCGTCATCGATAATTCGTCCGCCTTCCGCTACGACCCGGACGTGCCGCTGATCGTGCCGGAGGTGAACCCAGACGCGGTCTCGCTGTTCTCGCGCAAGAACATCATCGCCAACCCGAACTGCTCGACGGCGCAGCTGGTGGTGGCGCTGAAGCCGCTGCATGACGTCGCCACCATCAAGCGCGTCGTCGTCGCCACCTACCAGTCCGTCTCTGGCGCCGGCAAGGAAGGCATGGACGAGCTGTTCACGCAGACCCGCGCCGTCTTCGTCGCCGACCAGGTCGAGGTCAAGAAGTTCACCAAGCGCATCGCCTTCAACGTCATCCCGCATATCGACGTCTTCCTCGACGACGGCTCCACCAAGGAAGAGTGGAAGATGGTGGCCGAGACCAAGAAGATGCTCGATCCCAAGATCAAGCTGACGGCAACCTGCGTGCGCGTGCCGGTGTTCATCGGCCATTCGGAAGCGGTCAACATCGAGTTCGAGAAGCCGATCACCGCCGACGAGGCGCGCGAGATTCTGCGCGAGGCGCCCGGCTGCCAGGTGCTCGATAAGCGCGAGAATGGCGGCTACATCACGCCGCTGGAATCGGCCGGCGAGGACGCCACCTTCATCTCGCGCATCCGCGAGGATTCGACCGTCGACAACGGCCTGTCGATGTGGGTCGTCTCTGACAACCTGCGCAAGGGCGCGGCGCTGAACGCCGTGCAGATCGCCGAGCTGCTGGTCGAGCGCGGCCTGATCCAGCCGAAGAAGAAGGCGGCTTAGTTCTCGCTCACGGGCCGCACCGCCGCTATCGCGGCTGGCCCTCCGCGGGGGCGCCGGACGACCGGCGGCCCGCGGTCGCGGGCTCGGCAGTTTGTTTTCGCTCACGGCCCGTATCGCCGCTGGCGCGGCTGGGCCTCCGTGGGGGCGCCGAACGATCGGCGGCCCGCAGTCGCGGGCTCAGCCTTCGGCTGTTCGTTTTCGCTCACGGGCTGTTCTGCCGCTGGCGCGGCTGGGCCTCCGCGGGGGCGCCGAACGATCGGCGGCCCGCAGTCGCGGGCTCGGCCTTCGGCCGGTTGTTCTCGCTCACAGAGTACGCGGCTGTGCCGAGGCTATCGGAAGCGGATGACTTCGATGAAGGCCTTGCGTCTGACGATGAACTCCCGCAGCAGCGGCAGGAAGAAGGCTTTGCTGAAGCGTCCGATCGGCGGCTCGGGTTCGAGATAGAAGGACTTGCCGACGAGATCGGAGTTGAACTCGTCGAGGATGATCCACAACCGCCGGTCGGCGTCGAGCCCGGCGCGGCGCCTCTCGATGGCGGGGATCTCCACCGCGAACCGAGCTTTCTCCGGCTCCTTGGTGGTGAGCGGGAAGAACAGGACAAGATCGCCATCCGCTCGTACAACCCGCACGCCGACGGCGACGGGTCGTTCCTTGCGACCCTCCGTCTCGCCGGCGCGGGCTTCGCGCGCCCAGAGGTAAGGGTAACGGATGACCGTTGCCGTGCGGATGTCGTCGTAGCTCATGTCCGCCCCGTTTCATCCTCCTGCGCATAGGCTTCAACGGCGCTCTCGAAATCGGCGAAGAGGCTGTCAGACATGGTCTCGATCGTACCGGCAGAGCGGCTATCCGACTGGCGCACCAGCCGCGCGTAATCCTCGATGTTGAGAAGCACCAGACGCGGTTTGTTGCGCTGGGTAATCGTCACAGGACGGCGCAGGGCCTCGGCGATAATGTCGCCGGACTTCCGGGAAAGCTCGCTCGTCGAATAGGAACCACCTGAGCGGGGCATAGCGACCTCCAATTCCTGCTGATTGCTGCAATATACAGCATTGGCAGCATTTGCGCAAAAGCGATGAAAATGCGCCCACGGGCTGGGCTTCAGGATCGCCGTCCAGGATAGATCAAGCCAGTCGCCGGGCATGAGACCTTTCCGCAGTGGGAGGTAGCAGGGTGGACGGGTAGCGCCGGCTCTTCGATCTTCTCGTGGCTCAGGCACCGCTCTCCGCCAACTGCCGCAATATCGCCATGGCCTCCTCCGCTCGCTCCGCCGGCACGAACAGATGGTCGTGATAGAAGGCCGAGACGGGGTTGACGCCCATGCCGGCGGCCGCGAGCCGCGTGGTGATGGTGGCGAGGAAGCCGACGGCTTCCAGCGAGGAGTGGATGTCGAGCGTGATCATCCGGCTGCGGAATGTTCCGACAAGGCCGGCGGCCTTCGCCCGGTCCTCGGTCACGATCAGCGTCGTGCCTTCGCGCTCGATGAAGCGCATGGCCGGCTCCACGCCTTCCGGCAAGAGCGTGCCTGGAGGCAAGGTCGCGAAGACATGGACTTCCGGGTGAAGCCGCGGCGTCATCGATGCCAGCAGCTTTTGCAGGTCCGTCTCGCCGCTCATGTTTCCTTCCCTTCGCCTTGCCCCTGCGACGTTCTCGACAGTCCCGGTCGAAACGTCAACGGTCCGGCGCCTGGACGACACGGCGATGTCGCTGGCGGTTGAGCCGCGCGTTCGTTATCGCCGTAGAGACATAACGGCTCGTAAAGGTTCACCCGATGATCGTCCGCCCGCGCCCGACATTCCTGCAGCTGTTCTTCATCATGCGCGGCTCGGTGGTGCCGCGCATCCTGCCGCAGATTCTTGGCTTCGCCATCTATTCGGCGGTCATCCTGATCCTGGCGCGGCACTTCCAGCTCGATCTCAGCGCCTTCAGCATCGCGCCTTTCGGTCTCGTCGGCGTGACTCTGTCGATCTATCTGTCGTTCCGCAACAACGCTGCCTACGACCGCTGGTGGGAGGCGCGCAAGCTCTGGGGCGCGCTGGTTTTCGAGATCCGCAACCTGGCGCGCGCCACCACCAGCCTGATTGCTGACCGCGCCGAGCAGCACGCGCTGTTGATGGAGGCGCTGGCCTTCTGCCATCTGCTGCGCGGGCAATTGCGACGGATCGACAGCATCAAGGACGCGCGCGCCTTCATCGGCGACGAGGTCGACAAGGCCGCCGCCCGCACCAACCCGGCGGACGACATGGTCCGCCGCATGGGCCGGCGCGCCAATGCGCGGCGCGAAGCCGGCGCGCTCGATCCGATCGGTTTCCGCATCCTCGACGAAAGGCTAGCCGCGATCGCCGCCATCCAGGCCGGCTGCGAGCGCATCGCCGGCACGCCCCTGCCTTTCGCCTATACGCTTCTGCTGCACCGCACGGCCTATGTCGTCTGCCTGCTTCTGCCGTTCGGGCTGGTCTCGACCACGGGCTGGGCGACACCGCTGTTCACGGCGCTGATCGCCTACACCTTCTTCGGCCTCGACGCGCTGTCGGAAGAGCTCGAAGATCCGTTCGGCATCGAGGCCAACGACCTGGCGCTCGACGGCCTCTGCCGTGTCTGCGAGATCTCCGTGTTCGAGGCGCTGGACGAGACGCCGCCGAAGATGATCGCGGCCGACAAGTTCTATTTTTCGTGAAGCGCAGGCAACTTCGTCATCCTTGGGTCAAGCACGAGGATGACGAAAGACAGCTGCGCCCGCGCCGAAAAGAATCCGGACCCTGTAGGATCGCGGCCCCACGGCGCGTCCTTGGCTCGACCTCAGCAGAGGGATCGAACCATAAGGAGGGAGCATCCATGAGCATTTCCGAAGCCGTGCCTGTCTCGAACGGCGCCTTGTGGACCGGGCGCGCGCTCAGCGCCGTCGTCGTCCTGTTCATGATCTTCGACGGCGCCATCAAGCTGCCGCCGTTGGATATCGTCACCCAGACGATGGCGCAGCTCGGCTGGCCGGGCGACGCCAACACTGCGCGCCTGATCGGCGTCATCGGGCTGATCTCGACCGCGCTCTATGCCTTGCCGCG
Source organism: Mesorhizobium atlanticum (assembly GCF_003289965.1). Lineage (GTDB taxonomy): Bacteria > Pseudomonadota > Alphaproteobacteria > Rhizobiales > Rhizobiaceae > Mesorhizobium > Mesorhizobium atlanticum. The sequence goes on along the minus strand of NZ_QMBQ01000005.1, from coordinate 261,745 downwards.
CACCTCGGTGCTCGGCGCCATCCTGCTCACCGCCTATATGGGCGGCGCGATTTCGACGCATGTGCGGATCGGCAACCCTCTGTTCTCGCATACGCTGTTCGGCGTCTATCTCGGCGTCATCCTGTGGGGCGGGCTTTATCTGCGCGACCCGAGGGTGCGCGCGCTGATCCCGTTCAGCCGATAGGAGGAGACGATAGTGCTCACCACCATTCTCATCATCTTCGTCGTCATCATCGCCGCCGTGCTGATCTATGCCGCGACGCGGCCGAACGATTTCGTCGTCAGCCGCTCGGCCAGCATCAAGGCGCCGGCCGAGGCGATCTTTCCGCTGATCAACGATTTCCGGCGCTGGCCGGAATGGTCGCCCTTCGAAAAGCTCGACCCTGCGATGCGGCGCACGCTGTCCGGCACCGACAGCGGCATTGGCGCCGCCTATGCCTGGGAAGGCAATTCCAAGGCCGGAAAGGGCCGCATGGAGATCACCGCTTCGGTACCGTTCTCGCAGGTGTCGCTCAAGCTAGACTTCGAAAAGCCGTTCCGGGCCAACAACATTGTCGACTTCTCGCTCTCGCCGTCCGGCGACGCCACGACGGTCACCTGGGCCATGCGCGGCGCGAGGCCCCTCATCGCCAAGCTGATGGGCTTGTTCATGGATTTCGACAACCTCATCGGCAAGGATTTCGAGGCCGGGCTCGACAATCTGAGACGTCTTGCCGAGCGGTGAAAGCCACAAGATTTCAACAGCTTGGTACTTGGTTCCGTAGATGCGGCCGGCACGTAGCCGGCCAATCTTCACCATCGCCGGGATCAATTTAGCTGTTCATGAGTTTAGGCCATGGCGGCGAGGACGGCGCTTGAGAGAGGAACAGCAATGAAGAAAGCAATTACCATTCTGGTGCTGACGATGGCCCTGGGCGCCTGCTCGCAGACGGAAAAGGGCGCGGCGATCGGCGGCCTGGGCGGCGCGGCGGTCGGCGCAGCCGTTGCCAACAACCCGGTGCAGGGCGCGGTGGTCGGCGGCGCGGTCGGCGCGGTCGCCGGTGCGTTGATCGGCCATGCCAGCGAGGCCGGCCAGTGCCGTTATCGAGACCGTTACGGTCGCGTCTATGTGGCGCGCTGCCCGTCGGGCTATTGAGGCTGCAAAGCCGGCAAAGAAAAACGGCGGGCATATGCCCGCCGTTCTCGTAGAGCGTTTCACCGTTTCAGGGAAACGGCGCCATGATTACTCGGCGCTGGCGGCTTCGGCCTCGGCCGGAGCGGCGGTCGCCGCGGCAGCAGCAGCAGCGGCGTCTTCCTGGGCCTTCTTCAGCAGCGCGGCGCGTTCCTGCGCCTTCTTGCCGGGCAGGGCCTTGTTCGGGTTCGAACGGGCTTCGCGCTTGGCGATGCCGGCCTCGTCGAGGAAGCGCAGCACGCGGTCGGTCGGCTGAGCGCCGTGCGACAGCCAGTGCTTGACGCGGTCGGCGTCGACCTTGACGCGCTCGCCGTCCTTCGGCAGCAGCGGGTTCCACGAGCCCAGCGACTCAATGAAACGGCCGTCGCGCGGCGAACGGGCGTCGGCAACGACGACGTGGTAGTAAGGACGCTTCTTCGAACCCGCACGGGCCAGTCTGATTTTCAGTGCCATTCTTATCTCCTAAAAGCTCTGATTTCGTTTGATGTGGTTGCGGCTGTCTTTATTGTTCGTGCATGCCGTTATCCCAAAACCGCTAAGCACTTTTGGGCGGCATGCACCGGTTAGCCGGTTTTCGTCACGCCGTTGTTGGCGGCGATCTGTTCGTGGTGGCGGATGACCTCGCGGACGACGAAGTTCAGGAACTTCTCCGCGAAATCGGGGTCGAGATGCGCTTCCTTCGCCAGCTGGCGAAGGCGGGCGATCTGCTGCTGCTCGCGCGCCGGATCGGCGGGCGGCAGGCCATGCTCGGCCTTCAGCACGCCGACCGCCTTGGTGCAGCGGAAGCGCTCGGCCAGCATATGGATGAGGGCGGCGTCGATGTTGTCGATCGAAGCGCGGTAGCCAGCAAGAATGGCGCGTGCATCGGCCATGTCTTTCTCCTCGTTCATCGCTCCCTCACTTCTTCTTGCCAAGGCCGGGCAGGCCGCCACCGCCCAGGCCGGGGAGACCCGGAAGCTTCATGCCGCCGGGCAGGCCCGGCAGCCCGCCGCCACCGGGAAGTCCACCGGGCAATCCGCCCGGCAGGCCCTTGCCGAGGCCGGCGGCCTGCGCCTGTTTCTGCAAGGCTTCGAGCTGCTTGGGATCCATCTTGGAAAGGTCCGGCATCCCGCCAATACCGCCGGGCATCATGCCGCCAAGGCCCATCTTCGAGGCAAGGCCGCCCATCATGCCGCGCATCAGGCCGCCGCCTTTGCCCTTGCCGCCCATGGCCTTCATCATGTCGGCCATGCCGCGATGCATCTTGAGCAGCTTGTTGATCTCGGCCGCGTCGGTGCCGGAGCCGGCGGCGATGCGCTTCTTGCGCGAGTGCTTGAGGATATCGGGGTTGGCGCGCTCGGCCTTGGTCATCGAGGAGATGATGGCGAGCTGGCGACCGAACATCTTGTCGTCGAAGCCGGCGGCGGCGAGCTGGTCCTTCATCTTGCCCATGCCGGGCATCATGCCCATGATGCCGCCCATGCCGCCCATCTTCGACATCTGCTGAAGCTGCGCGGCAAGGTCGTTCAGGTCGAACTTGCCCGACTGCATCTTCTTGGCCATCGCCGCCGCCTGCTCGGCGTCGATGGTCTCGGCGGCCTTCTCGACGAGCGAAACGATGTCGCCCATGCCGAGGATGCGGTCGGCGATGCGCTTGGGGTGGAATTCCTCCAGCCCGTCCATCTTCTCGCCGGTGCCGATAAGCTTGATCGGCTTGCCGGTGACGGCACGCATCGAGAGCGCGGCGCCGCCGCGGCCGTCGCCGTCCATGCGGGTGAGCACGAGGCCGGTGATGCCGACGCGTTCGTCGAAGCTCTTCGCCAGGTTGACGGCGTCCTGGCCTGTCAGCGAGTCCGCGACCAGCAGGATCTCGTGCGGGTTCGACACCTTCTTGATGTCGGCCATCTCGACCATCAGCGGCTCGTCGATATGGGTGCGGCCGGCGGTGTCGAGGATGACGACGTCATGGCCGCCAAGCTTGGCCGCCTGCACGGCGCGCCTGGCGATGTCGACCGGGCTCTGGCCGGCGATGATCGGCAGCGTCGCGACTTTGGTCTGCTCACCGAGCTGGCGCAGCTGCTCTTGTGCTGCGGGCCGCCGCGTGTCGAGCGAGGCCATCAGGACCTTCTTGTTCTGGCGCTCGGTCAGCCGCTTGGCGATCTTGGCCGAGGTCGTGGTCTTGCCGGAGCCCTGCAGGCCGACCATCATGACGACGACGGGCGCCGGCGCATTGAGGTCGATGGCGACGCCCTCGGCGCCCAGCATGTCGACCAGCTCGTCATGGACGATCTTGACGACCATCTGCCCGGGCTTGATCGACTTCAGCACCGCGGCGCCGACCGCCTTCTCGCGCACCTTGTCGGTGAAGGAGCGCACCACTTCCAACGCGACGTCGGCCTCGAGCAGCGCACGGCGCACCTCGCGCAGCGCCGCCGAGACATCCGCCTCGGACAACGCGCCGCGACCGGTCAGGCCGTTCAGGATGGAGCCAAGACGCTCCTGGAGGGATTCAAACATCTGCGGTCCTTGATCTCGGTTCGGGGTCGAACCGAGAGGTAGTGCGTTCGCGCCGGATCGCCAAGCAAAAGCGCAAAGCCAAAAAGCACCCGGGGGCGCATCGCGCTGCCGGGTGTTGGCCTCCAGGATCTCTTTACAGCACTTGCCTCGAAGAGGCTTCGGCGTCCTGGTCGGCTTTCGCGAAAGAAAACTCGTCGCGGAAATTCAGCGGCTCTAGACAGGAAAACGGCCGCGGAGTCAAGGCTAATGCATGTCGCGCAAAAGTGCGCAGCGGTTTTGCGGCAACGACATGCATCAAAGAGACAAGCTCAAAATCCGAACCAAAACGCCTTTCACCGTGGGCTTTGCCTACTCGTGCCCACCCGCAGCGGCGAGCGCCGGTGCAAAAGCAAAAGCATGGTCAAAAGCGTGCTGACGATGCCGATGGCGGCGATGAGCACGGCGTCCCAGTTCGTCCAGCCGGGGCCTTCGAGCGGCTTGGCGTTGAGCAAGGCAAAGCCGTTATAGCCTTCCTGGTGCGAGATCAGCAGGAAGCCGGTCAGGTTGTTGCCGAGATGGGCGCCGAAACCGGCGCCGAGATTGCCGGTGACATGGACCAGCAGGGTGAGCAGCAGGGCGAAGGCGCCGATCGACACCAGCACGCAGGCATTGATCGCAAGCGTCGAGGCCGAGTTCCAGTGCAGCGAGGTGAAGAGCAGGCCCGGCAGCAGCGCCCATATCCACGGGCTTTTGAAGCGATAGGCAAGCCCGCGCAGCAGGTAGCCGCGAAACAGCATTTCTTCCGACGAGGTCTGGAGGAAAGCGAGCAGCACGATCGGGATGAGGAAGAGCAGCCAGGACGAAAAAGCGATCGGTCCGCGCGCGATCTCGGGCTGCATCCAATAGAGCAGCACCTCGGAAAACAGCGAGGTGATCAGGACAGCGATCAGGCCCTTGAGGAAATCGCCGCGGGCGATGCGGCGGCTGGCGCCGAACAGCGCAGATAGCGGCTCGCCGTGAACGAAGCGCATCGCCACCCACAGGCCGGTCCAGATGCCGGCAAAGGAGGTCAGGGCGCTCAGGATTCCGACCGGCGAGGCCAGGAAATCCTGCATGTACTGCCCAGTCGATGGACCGGGCAGGTGCCAGACGATGTAGACATAAGTGCCGGCAAACAGCACGAGGGCCGTCATCGCCATCCAGAAGGCGATGACGATCGCCGACCCGAAGGACAGGCGCAGCAAAGTGGTCTTTTCGTTCGGCGAGCGGCGATAGCCCTCGAAGGCGGCATTTTCGATCGTCACGCGGCTCCCCTGCCGGCTTTCGACATGCAATCTAGGAGATCGCCGGTTACCGCGCGATTACTCGGCGGGAATGGCAGCTCAATTGGGTCGCTTCGAGTGCAAAGAAGCTTGAAAGACGCTATCGAACGACGTGACCCGCAGTCACGGTTGGAGACGAGCTGGACGTCTATCGAAGTCATGGCATGTGCCCGCAACCAGAAGGGAAATGAAGATGGCTGCCAACATCTTCTTGCCAATTCACCCGGGCGAAATCCTTCGTGAGGAATATCTGGTCCCTCTTGGACTGAAACCATACAACGTTGGCCAAGAAGCTGCATGTTCCCCGCACGCGCTTTGAGCGCCTGGTGGGCGAAGCCACGCCGGTAACGCCGGACACGGCACTCCGCCTGGCCAAGTTCTTTGGCACGACGCCGCGGTTTTGGATGAACATGCAGGCGAGCTACGACCTTGTGGTGGAAGGCGAGGCAAAGAAGGCCGAGATCGACTCTATCGAACAGATGCAGGCGGCCTGAGCCGCCCGCACACAAACAAGCGGCCGCCATCGCCGGCGGCCGCTCTTTTCATGGCATCAAGCCCGCTCAGCGCATCACATAGACAATGCGCCTCGTGCCGGGATCGACCAGCGCCGGCTGGTTGTTCACATAGACGTAGCGATACCGGTAATCCGGGATTTCGCGCAGCTCGACCGTGTCGGGCAGCGTGGCGCCGGTCACCACTTCGCCTTCGAGATAGACCGGATCGACCCGGTGCGTGGTGACATAGGTGCCGACTTCGGCTGGCGGTCTGCCGATCGATTCGATGGCGTCATCGTTGGAGACGATGGCGCCGGTGTAGGTGTCCGTGGTGTAGACATCATCGGTCGGCGGGGCCACGACGGCAATGCCGGCATCGGCCGGGCGGCGGGTGACGACGACGCGGCTGCCCCCGAATTCGGCCGTCACATAGTCGGAATAGACCCAGCCTTTGCCGCCGGCTTCAGCGATCGTGCACCATTTGCTGCCTTCGATGCAGCCGTTAAGCGTGGCCGACTGGCCGGCCGCCAGCACGCCGATGACCGGATATTGCGGACCGGGACCGGCCCGCACATTCAGGTCGGCCACCGCCCGGACGGGGGTGTCGGCGAAAGCGGCGCCCGAAATAGTGAGCAGCGCACCGGCAAGCGCCGGAAACAACACGCGTTTCATGGTTTTTCACTCCGTTTTCAACGCTCCCTGGATCAGGATGACGTTTCAAAGAGACGTCATCCTGATCCAGCTCCTTTGTTGGAGCATGATCTTTTCCGAAAAACCGGTTCCCACTTTTTGGGGATCATGCCCTAGGGCTCGGAAACGAAACAGATGCCTATGCGTTCCGGCTAAAGTGCCCCTGCTGGCTCACGAATTGTTCCAGGCTTTGTCGACGCGCCGGTCAGAAGGTCGTTCACGAAGGCCAGTTTTCGCGCCGTCACCTCGGAAATCACGAAGGGGTAGAGGTCCGGCAGCCCCATGCAGCGGTTGATCGAATTGGAGGCCTCCGAAAGCACCAGCCAACGAGCGAGGATTCTCCCGAACGGTTCCGGCACCGGATCGGGATCGGTTGGCGCCGGCTGCAAATGACCGCCGGTATCGGTGCGCGGCAGGTCGCCGTCGCCGACGGTCTCCAGGCGGCCGAGCGGAAGATTCAGCGCGTGCACCATCTCGAGCGTGTCGGTGATGTGGAGATGGTGCGCGAAGGTTTCGGCCCAATCCTCCCAGGGATGGGACGTGGCGTAGGCAGAGATGTGGCGCCGCTGCCAGTCCGGGGGCGCGCCGTTGGCGTAGTAGGCCTGCAAGGCCTGCTCGTAGTCGGTCCGCTCGTCGCCGAAGAGCGCGCGGAAAGCCGAAAGATATGCGGGATCGTCACGGATCAGCCGGTCCCAATAATAGTGGCCGAGCTCATGGCGGAAATGGCCGAGCAAGGTGCGGTAGTTTTCACCCATCTCGACGCGTCGGCGCTCGCGCTCGGCGGAATCGGCCTCGGCGACGTTGAGCGTGATCAATCCGTTGTCATGGCCGGTCAGGATGCGTTCCCCGCCTGGACCTGCGCCGATCGGGTCGGCGAGGAAGTCGAAGGCCAGACCGATCTCGTCGCCCGCATCGGCCTTGGGCGTAACCGGAAGGCCGAGGGCGAGCAGGGAGTAGACGGCACGCTTCTTCGCCGCCTCGACCCGTATCCAGCGCCGGCGGTTGCCGTCGATGGAAAGGTCGGGAATGACCTGATTGAGAGCGCAGGCGCGGCAGAACGTCCGGCCGTTCTCGGCCCGCCAGTTGCACGCGCATTCATCGGCGTTGCCGCATGGAAGGGCGCCGCCCTTGCCGCTGAGCACGAAGTTCGCCTGCTCCGGGTCGTAGAGCACCAGGCTGGAACAGTTCAGACACTGGGCGTTCTCGAAATAGAGGCGATGGCCGCAATTGGGGCAGTCGAACAGTTTCATCAATCAACCCGTGGGACCCATGCGTGGATGTGGGTTCGCCCCCTAACGCCCGCCGGCGTCCCGCGTTCCAGTGCTACTTCGGCGAAAGCTGGGCAATGATCTGTCTGGCCACGCTTTCGCCCGAGAGGCTGGCGCGCCCACAGGATTGCGGTCGGCCGCGCCCAGCCTATGTCGAAAGGAAATGGCGATCGCTGGTCCGGCCGCGGCGGCCGATGCGATCCACGCCTCGGGAGGAATGTGCGGTGGCTCGAAGCACCTTGCCGCGGCGCGTCCCGCGGAACCGGTGCCAACGATCGCGACATCAACATCCTTCATGAGGCAAGCCCGCCACACCTGATGCCCGATCGTAGGCAAATTGCCCTTCTTTCGCCAGTGTCGGGTGTCACGTCTCCGGCGAGGGCGGTGACAACCGGGCGTTTCGCTGGCAAATTCGCAACCGGGACGTGATTCAGGCAATTCAGGAGAACGAGATGGCATTTTTTGCCAAAGGAAGGATTTTCGCGGCGGCGTTGGTGGCGACGCTGGCGCTGGCGGCGGGCGCCGAGGCGGCTCCGAGCTGTGGCAAGAACGGCGCAGGCTTTGACGCCTGGAAACAGGATTTTGCCGGCGAGGCCAGAGCCGAGGGTGTCGGTCAGAGGGGCCTGTCCGCGCTGGCGGGTGCCACCTACGCCACCAGGACGATCGCCGCCGACCGGGCGATCCACAAGGCGTTCAGCGGCTCGGTCGAGAGCTTCATGCAGCGGCGCGGCGCATCCGCGATCATCTCTCGAGGCCGCGCGCTGAAGAAAGCAAACGCGGCGATGTTCGCCAATATCGAGCGCACCTATGGCGTGCCGCCGGGCGTGCTGCTCGCCATCTGGGGCATGGAAACCGGTTTCGGCGCCTCGATGGGGAACCAGAACACGGTTTCGGCGATCGTGACGCTGGCCTATGACTGCCGCCGCCCGGACTATTTCAGGCCGCATGCCATCGCCGCGCTGAAGCTTGTCGATCGCGGCGCGCTCAGCGCCTCCTCCGTCGGCGCCATGCATGGCGAGATCGGCCACACCCAGTTCCTGCCTGGAAACGTGCTGAAATACGGCGTGGGCAGCGGCAATTTGCGCGACCGCAACACGGCGCTGGCGTCGACCGCCAACTTCCTCAAGGCCCATGGCTGGCAGCCCGGCGCGAGCTACGAGGCCAATATGGGCGCGATCGCCGGCTGGAACTCGGCCAGCGTCTACCAGCAGGCCATCGCCCGCATCGCCGAGGCGATTGACGCGGACTGATGGACCATCTCCATTTCAACGAAAAGCCCGGCCAGTGCCGGGCTTTTTTGTTCACGGACCAAGTCAAGCTCAGTCGCTCGGAACCTGGAAGCTGCCATCAAACCGTTGCAGATACGGAAGTTTCCGCGGCGTTTGCGGAGCCGCCCTTGGCCTGCCTTCGACCACCGGCGGGACTCCTCCGGCAGCTCGAATTGGGGCAGCTCGAAATTAGCCGCCACCCAAGGGGCATTTCCGGGAAGCGGGAACCTCGAAGGTGCCGCTGAAAACATTTGAGCAGGTACGGAATTTGGGGTTCCGCGGCGCTGGGGTGGCCGCCTTTGACTTACCTTGCATCTCGATTTTGGACGGTTGGTCCAACTTTGCGTACCCGCTCAACGGGCATTTCTGGGAAGCAGGAATCTGGAAGCTGCCGCTAATTCCGTTGCAGGTACGGAATTTGGGGTTCCGTGGCGCGGAGGCCTGTGCGGCCGCGGCCGCCTTTGGCTTGCCCTTGATGACCATCCAGATCTCAGTCGGCTGGCTGAGCTGAATGGCGTTTACATCCGAGAAGCTGATGCGCCCGGTGCGCACGCCTTCGAAAATGCGCTGGCAAAAGATTGCCGGCACGCGGTCGAGCGATACGCCCATGAAAGAGGCGAGCTCGTGCTTGAACGTGATGTCCCAAACGCGGGCCGACGCTATGCATTTGGACATTTCGGAGTCAGCCTGCTTTGTAAGGGCCGACGCTGCCTGACAACTGATGGCAAATGCCGTTGCAGCCAACAGCAAGAGAATTCCATTCTTCAAGTTTAAGCCCCCTGCAATCTTTAAGGACAAAACGCCGTATTTCTGAAGCTGGCCTTCAAAACCCAATCACTCGGGCCGACCAGTTCTGGTCCAGTCACCCTCAATAGTGGGCGTAGCCGCTCAACGGGCATTTCTGGGAAATGGGAACCTGGAAGGTGCCATCAATACCGGTGCAGTTGCGGTACTTGGACGACCGCGGCGCCGAGGCCGGTTTCGAGCTGCGCCTGGTGTCCATTTGCGTCGGCTGGTCAGCATGCGCGTAGCCGCTTAGCGGGCATTGCTGGGAAAGGGGAATCTGAAACGCGCCGTCAAACCCGTTGCAGGTGCGGAACTTGGACGACTGCGGCGCCGAGGCCGGCTTTGCACTGCGTTGAGTGTCCATTTTTGTCGGTTGATCGGCATGCGCATAGCCGCTCAATGGACAATTCTGGGAAGCGGGAATCTGAAAGGCTCCGTCAAAGCCGTGACAGGTACGAAACTTGGACGCTGCCGCCGCCGCGGGTTGCGATGACTGGCATCCGCCAAAGACGACTGCAGCCGAAAGTAACAGAAAGATGGCATTTTTCATCGTCAACCCCCTATGTCCCACGACGGAACGTAGATGAAGTCGACAAAACATCAATGGGAATATAGCTGTACGGGGTATATTTTCTTATATTAGAGACCCAATAATAAAGGCCCGGCGAATTCGCCGGGCTTGCCGATCTCAAATGGGGCGAGTTTCCGCGGGCTGGATGTCAGCCCTTGCGGTTTCTCGCCGCCAGCGTCCGCAGCCGAAGTCCGTTCAGCCGGATAAAACCTTCGGCGTCTTTCTGGTCGTAGGCACCGCGGTCGTCCTCGAAGGTGACGAGCGCGTCGGAATAGAGCGTCTTCTTCGACTTGCGGCCGGTGACGATGACATTGCCCTTGTAGAGCTTCAGCCGCACCGTGCCTTCGACGTCTTCCTGGCTCTTGTCGATCATGGCCTGCAGCATGACGCGCTCGGGCGAGAACCAGAAGCCGTTGTAGATGAGCTCGGCATAGCGCGGCATGAACTCGTCCTTGAGATGCGCGGCGCCCCGGTCGAGCGTGATCGATTCGATCGCCCGATGAGCGGCAATCAGGATGGTGCCACCGGGGGTCTCGTAGACGCCGCGCGATTTCATGCCGACGAAACGGTTCTCGACGAGGTCGAGGCGGCCGATGCCGTTGTCGCGGCCGAGGTCGTTCAGCGCCGCCAGCATGGTGGCCGGCGAGAGCTTCTTGCCGTTGAGCGCGACCGGATCGCCCTTCAGGAACTCGATCTCGATCTCGGTGACCACATCGGGCGCATCCATCGGCGAGACGGTGCGCTGATGCACGAATTCCGGCGGCTCGCTCCACGGATCCTCCAGCACCTTGCCCTCGGAGGAGGAGTGCAGGAGGTTGGCGTCGACCGAGAAGGGCGCGTCGCCGCGCTTGTCCTTCGGCACCGGGATCTGGTGCTGCTCGGCGAAGTTCAAAAGATCGGTGCGCGACTTGAACGACCAGTCGCGCCAGGGGGCAATGACCTTGATGTCGGGGTTCAGCGCATAGGCGGACAATTCGAAGCGGACCTGGTCGTTGCCCTTGCCGGTGGCGCCATGCGCGATCGCGTCGGCGCCGGTTTCCCTGGCGATCTCGACAAGGTGCTTGGAGATCAGCGGCCGGGCGATCGAGGTGCCGAGCAGATAGGTGCCTTCATAGACGGCGTTGGCGCGGAACATCGGGAAGACGAAATCGGCAACGAATTCCTCGCGCACATCGACGATGCGGATGTCCTTGATGCCCATCATCTCGGCCTTGCGGCGCGCCGGCTCCAGCTCGCCGCCCTGGCCGAGATCGGCGGTGAAGGTGACGACTTCGGCGCCGAGCTCGGTCTGCAGCCATTTCAGGATGATGGAGGTGTCGAGGCCGCCGGAATAGGCGAGCACGACTTTCTTGACGTTCTTGATCTTGGACATTTCTGGCGGTTCCGCGGGAAAAAGGTTCGGGGGCGAGTATCACGCCGTTTCCGGGCGGCGCAAGAGACGAAGGTGCGACATGCTACGGCACAGGCTGGGCCAGATGTTTGCCAGGACAGACGCTGGCGCCGCGGAAAGCGCCGCATTATAGGGCTGCGCGATCCATCCGAGGCAAGCCATGTCCTTCATCCCCGACATTTCGACGCTCATCCAGTTCGCCATTGCCACAATCATCCTGGCGATCACGCCGGGACCGGACATGACGCTGTTCGTCTCGCGCACGCTGAGCCAGGGCCGTGCCACCGGCTTCGCCTCGATGGCCGGCGCGCTCACCGGCACGCTGATCCACACGACGCTGGTGGTGGTCGGCATCTCGGCGCTGATCGTGGCTTCGCCGATGGCCTTCTTCGTGCTCAAGATCTTCGGCGCAGGCTATCTGGTGTTCCTGGCCTGGCAGGCGATCGCCAAGGGCTCGGCGTTCTCGCCGGAGAAGAGGACGGGACCGCAGGTCTCCTTGTTCCGCAGCTGGGCGGCCGGGCTCGGCGTCAACCTGCTCAACCCCAAGATCATCCTGTTCTTCATGACCTTCCTGCCGCAATTCGTCTCCGCGCATGATCCGAACGCGTCCGGAAAGCTGTTCTTCCTCGGCATGATGTTCATCGCGTTGTCGATCCCGGTGACGGCGCCGATGGTGCTGGCGGCGGAAAAGTTCTCGGCGGCGATGAAGGCCAGCCCGCGCGTCACCCGCGTGGTCGATTATCTGTTCGGCGGCGTGTTCTCGGCCTTCGCGCTCAAGATCCTGACCGCGCAGGCGAAGTAAGCCCTTCTTCAGAATGTTCGCGCGGCCCGCGCGGCGCATCTCTTTTGATATTGCGACCGCAAATCGGCCTGCGTTAAGAACGCTGGAGGATTCGGGGGATTGCATGAAAACCATATTGTTGGCGTCAGCCGCGGCGTTCGGGCTGGTTGGCGGGGCTCATGCCCAGGACGCGTCCTACAACTGGTCAGGATCCTATATCGGTATCGAAGGCGGCTATGCCGGTTCCTCGGTCCACTTCGGCGCCGATGCGACCAATTTCGACGACACCTATCACAAGGACGGATATCTCGGCGGCATCTATGCCGGGCATGATTGGCAGAGCGGAAAGTTCGTCTATGGCGTCGTCGGCGATTTCGATTTCATCGGCATGCACGACACGGAATTCGGCCAGCTCGACTTTCTTGGCAAGGGCGAAACTTACACCTACGATGTCGACTGGGTCGCGACAGCGAGGCTGAGGGCCGGTTATACGCCGACCGATCAGCTCCTTGCCTATGTCACGGGCGGCGTGGCCGCCGGGCATTTCCAGGCGACTTCCTATAACCGTCCCTTCTTTCCGCCTGTCACTTCGACCTCAGACTTTTCCGGGGTGAAGGCGGGGGGCGTGATCGGCCTGGGTGCAGAATATGCATTCGCACGAAACTGGTCGCTGAAAGGCGAATATCTCCACTATGCCTTCGCAAAGATCGAACCAGGACCTGGTGGCACGGCCGGCGCGAGCTTTCGACCATCCCTCGACACGGTCAAGTTCGGTCTAGCGTACCGGTTCTAGAGCGCTTCACCGTTTCACGGAAACGGCGAACCGCTCTATCCCTTTGTTTTTACGCAATTCCGGACGGAAAACCGCTCACACTTTTCCTGGAATTGCCCTAATAGCCTTCAGGCCGGAACACCCGGGCCGGAGAACGGGCGGACCAGACCGGCCGCCTCCAACGCACGAATGCGTTCGTCATATTCCTCCAAGGTCAGCGCATAAAGCATCTGGTCGAGGCGCTCGCCGGTGCGACCATCTATGCGATGCGCTCGCAGCGTACCTTCGAGGCGCAGCCCGGAGCGTTCGCATACGGCGATCGCGGCTTTGTTCCGGGCCAAGGGCTGGAAGGTCACCTTCTCGAGTTTCCTTTCGCGAAAGAAATGCCGAAGAAGCACGGCCGATGCCTCGAAGGCCACATTCTTACCCCTGTTCTCCGGATCGCCGACGATCAGATGCAAAGAGCCGAGCCGGTGCCTGAGGTCGACTTCCATAACGGCCAGGCCGAGCGGCTGGCCGTGCGGCAGGCCGAGGATCGTCATGAGATTGCGCTTCAGATTGTCGAAGCTTGCGACATAAGTCCGGAAGGCATCGAGGCCCATCGCCTTTTGCGGCGCGTTCAATCCTTCCATCACAGCGGGATCGGTAAGCCAGGCCGCGATCTCGGTTGTCACGTCGGCCGGCCTGAGCGTGCGGATACGGATTTTGTCGCTCCACCGGTCGACGAAGACAGGCCTCAGTCCCTGTGCTGCAAGTGGGGTGACGAGGGGCTTGGCGCCCGGTTGCGGCATTTTAGGCATGGATACACTGATGCGAGAGCACGCAGCGCCGGTCAAGGCGGAGTCTACATCAAATCAGGCAAGTCCGGTCCCAAAAGCTCAGGGTTCAGGATCCGGCAACGGATCGCGGCGCCAGCTTCCGGCCCAGCGGCCGGCGAAGAGCCAGTAGAAGATGCCGCCGACCATGCCGGAGCCGATCAGCGCCAGCTTCACGCTGTTGTCGGTGACATCGAAGTCGCTATCGCCGATCCTGTGCGCGAAGCCGAGGAAGACGACGGCGACGACCGCGCCGCCGAGCGCGTAAAACAGCCAGTCGCGCCGGCCGAGCACCTCGGCGATCAAAATGACGACCGCCGCCGGCATGAAGGCGAAATAGGCGACGAACAGCGCCACGAACGGCACCGAGAAATAGAGCGCCGGCGCGATCGTCGGGTGGCCTGGCTCCAGCGCATAGCCGAAATGGCCGAGGAAAAGCGCGTTGAGGAAAGCGCTCGCCGCCAACGAGCCGACAATATAGCCGGCCAGGATGACGGCGAAGCGGACGAGATAGGCGATGATACGCCTCAAGCCTCGCCGTGCCCCGCGATCATCATGGCTTCGAGCGCGAGCCGGTCCACTTTCCGCATGCGCTCCGATTCCGACTTCAGCTGGCCGCATGCGGCGAGGATGTCGCGGCCGCGCGGGGTGCGGATCGGCGAGGCGTAGCCGGCATTGTTTATGTAGTCGGCAAACTTCTCGATCGTCTCCCAGTCCGAGCACTGGTAGTTGGTGCCGGGCCAGGGGTTGAACGGGATCAGGTTGATCTTGGCGGGAATGCCCTTCAAGAGCTTCACCAGCGCCTTGGCGTCGTCGAGGGAATCGTTGACGTCCTTCAGCATCACATATTCGAAGGTGATGCGCTTGGCGTTGGAGAGGCCGGGATAGGCCTTGCAGGCGGCGATCAACTCCTTCAGCGGGAACTTCTTGTTGATCGGCACGAGAAGGTCGCGCAAATCGTCATTGGTGGCATGCAGCGAGATCGCCAGCATGACGCCGATCTCCTCGCCGGTGCGGGCGATTTCCGGCACGACACCGGAGGTCGACAGTGTGATGCGTCGCTTCGACAGGGACAGGCCGTCGCCGTCGGAAGCGATCAGCAGCGCCTTCTTCACTGCCTCGAAATTGTAGAGCGGCTCGCCCATGCCCATCATGACGATGTTGGACACCTTGCGGCCCTCGGCCGGAACGATGGCGCCGTCCGGCGTGTCGCGGTCGGGGAAGTCGCCGAGCCGGTCGCGCGCGGTGAGCAGCTGCGCAAGGATTTCTTCCGTCGTGAGGTTGCGCACCAGCTTCTGCGTGCCGGTGTGGCAGAAGGAGCAGGTCAGCGTGCAGCCGACCTGCGAGGAGATGCAGAGCGTGCCGCGCCCTTCCTCGGGGATGTAGACGGTCTCGATCTCGACCGGGCGGCCGGCGCCGCGCGGCGGAAAGCGGAACAGCCACTTGCGCGTGCCGTCGGAAGAAATCTGCTCCTCGACGATCTCCGGCCGGGCGACGGTGAAATGTTTGTCGAGCGCGGCGCGCAGGTCCTTGGAGATGTTGAACATATGCGCGAAGTCGGAGACGCCGCGCACATACATCCAGTGCCAGAGCTGCTGGGCGCGCATTTTTGCCTGGCGCTCGGGCACGATGCCGGCGCCGACAAGGGCCTCGCCGAGCTCGGCGCGGGTCAGGCCGATCAGCGACGGCTTCTCGGTGGAGCGGGCGCGCAAGGCATCGCGGGCGCCTTCGGCGGTAAGATCAAGCGAAACGGTCATGGTGGCGCCAATATAAGCGATTTGCGGCCGATTTCAGCATCGGCCGGACAGGAAGCGCGGCGCATAGCACAGGTTGATGGCGGAGTCATGCGCTGGCCTTTCCTTGCCCCTTGTGGGGGAAGGTGGCCTCGCGAAGCGAGGTCGGATGAGGGGTGTTCCAGGGCATGCCGGCGTCTCACTCCGCTGGAACACCCCTCATCGGTCTCGGCGCTGCGCGCCGATCCACCACCCGGCCCTTCGCAGGCTCAGGGCGTTCGAAGCTCGAAAAGCCAAGCAATTGGCTTTTCGTCCGCTGCGCGGACCGCTTCTCACCCCACAAGGGGAAAAGGAGGAACCCGCGCCTGTCCCCGGGGCGCGATGCGGCCGGCTGCCGTCGTGAAACCCGATCACATATTCGTGTTGGCGTAACCAATCGAAACGCATCCGCGAACCTGAAAGGGGCGACCATGCCCCTCAACAATGGGAGTTGTTCAGATGCACTCGATCAAGTTCGCACTCATTGCCGGCCTCGCCGGTCTTTTGGCCTCGCAGGCCTTTGCCGAGGACACGATGGGCGCCATGACGATGATGAAGGGCGGCCAGGTGACCGCGATCATGCCGGACGGTCACATGGGCACCATGATGCCGGACGCCAAGATGAGCGCCGAAATGATGAAGATGGCCAAGCCGATCAAGCATTGCATGATGATGATCACCGACGCCAAGGGCAAGGCCTACATGATCGATACCTCGACCAAGAAGGCCCAGGCCGAATGTGAAAAAATGGCGATGTGACATCGCCCATCCCGCTTGCCGACCTCCCCGCCGGCCGGTACGCTGGCGGGTTATCCGATCAAACCTCCCCGATCACATCTGCTTGAGCGCCGTTCCTGGACGTTGCCGGCATAGCGTCAGGCTCGTCCTCGCGGGTTGATCGGCTCCGTCATTGTGCTAGGCCGGGCCTACCACCAAGAGGCTCGTCATGGCCGGCATATCCCGAAAATACCGGATGCTGCGGCGTTCCCACGCCATGTGGGTGTCGCGGCGCGTCTGGCAGCCGCGCCTGGTCTTCTGGGCCGGCGCCATTTCGATCGGCCTGATCAGCGTCCTGTTCGCCCTGCTCGCCGACCGGGCGCAAGCCCTGTTCCATGTCATGACGGGGACCGAGGACGGCTGGCGTTTCTATCTGCCCCTGGTCATGACGCCGCTTGGGTTCGTGCTCTGCGCCTGGCTGGCGCATTCCTTCTTCCCGGGGTCGCAAGGCAGCGGCATTCCGCAGGCGATCGCGGCGCGGCATCTGCGCGATGAGGACGATCGCAGCCGCATCCTGTCGCTCAGGCTGGTGGTGGGCAAGATCGCGCTCACCGTCGTCGGCCTCGCCTGCGGCGCCTCCATCGGCCGCGAAGGCCCGACGGTGCAGGTCGGCGCCTCGCTGATGCTGCAGGCGGCGCGGTGGGGCGGCATGGCGCAGGCGCGCGGCCTGATCCTGGCCGGCTCCGCCGCCGGCATCGCCGCCGCCTTCAACACGCCGCTCGCCGGCATCGTCTTCGCCATCGAGGAGATGGGCCGCGCCTATGAGGCGCGCACCAACGGGCTGGTGTTGACGGCGGTGATCCTGGCCGGCCTCGCCTCGCTGGGGCTGCTTGGCAACTACACCTATTTCGGCGTCGCCAAGGACACGGTCGCCTTCGCCACGGAGTGGCCGCTGGTGCTCGCCTGCGGCATCATCGGCGGCGGCGTCGGCGCGCTGTTCTCGCTCCTGGCGCTGAAGGTCATGCGCCGCATCCGGCGCTGGAACGCGCTGCAGCCGTTGCCGCGTGCGCTGGTCGTGGCGGCCGGCTGCGGGCTGGCCGTGGCGATGATTGGCGTCGCGTCCGGCGGGCTGACCTTCGGCACCGGCTATGCGCAGGCGCGCGGCGCGATCGAAGGCACGCCGCTGCCGGCCTTCTTCTTCGTCGAGAAATTCGCGGCCGGCCTGCTGTCGATGGTGTCGGGCATTCCGGGCGGCCTGTTCGCACCGTCGCTGGCGGTGGGCGCCGGCCTTGGCAGCACGCTCGGCCTGGTCTTCGGCACGGCCACGGGAACCGCGGCGCTGCTCGGCATGGCCGGCTATTTCGCCGGCGTCGTGCAGGCGCCGATGACAGCCTTCGTCATCATCCTCGAAATGACCGGCAACCACGACAATGTCATCGCGCTGATGTGCGCGGCGATGCTGGGCTACGGGACGGCACGGCTCATCTCCAACGAACCGCTCTACCATGCGCTGTCGCGTGTCTTCATCGCCGAGGCGATCCGGCGGCGCAGGGCGGAGGTTCCCGCGCAGGGCTGAGCGCCATTTTCAAACAAAAGGCCGGACTTGATGCCCGGCCTTGCGTCAGGTTCGAATGCCGTTCCTGCTTATTTGCACTTGGCGATCGAGGCGAGCGCGGCCGAGATGCCCTTCAGCGAGAAGACATAGGAGGTTGGGTTGCCGCGGCCCGACTTGGCCTGCACCTTCATGTCGGTGCCGGTCTTCATGGCGGCGATCAGCACCGGCTCTTCGGCGGCGTTCTCGACCCAGGCGGACTTGCCGCGGGTGAACATCGAGAAGGTCTTCTTGTCGATGGTGACGGTGGCCTTGGAGCCTTCCTGGAAATTGTAGCCGGCGATGAACTGCGGCTCGTAGGAGACCTGCTGCCCCGGACGTTGGCTGACGAAGAAGAACATGTCGCCATGGTCGAGCGACGGCGGCTGCTTGTCGGTCGGCACGGTCAGCACATAGCAGACCTTGCCGGCCTGCGACTGATAGCTGTAGGTGCCCCAGGCGTTGTGCTGGCCGATCTTGGTCGCCTGCTGCGCCAGCGCCGGCGCCGCGAAGGCGGCCGCCAGGACCAGGCTGGAAATTGTAGCAATCAATCCGCGCATCGTTCTTCCCGTATTCCAAATGGTGCGGAGGCGGGCCGCATGGCGTCCTGCCGTCGCTTCATTTTGATTTAATCAGGGTTACCAAACGGTGAATCGTCCTCGAGAAAAGGAACTCACCCCAGGAAACCGCCCACCCAGGGCACATCACGCCGAAGGGTTCGAGCGATGTGCTTTGGGTCTCTTTTCTTATGCATGTCGTTATCCCAAAACCGCTACGCACTTTTGGGGCGACATGCATTCACGCCACCGCCGTTGAAAGCGGCCGACGCGACGTCCCGGGCGGAGTTGGATGCCACGAAAACGGCAAGAGTTTGTCTTTCGCTCGCGCTGATTTTCGGTCGTGAAGCGGGCGGGATCAGCTCCGGTCAGCCAGCGCGTCCCGGGCGGCCTGCCGGTGGGCAGGCGTGATATGGGCGCTGACGGCGGCGATCGCCGCGGTCAGCACGGCGAGGTCGTCGGTATAGCCGAGGCCGACGACGAAATCGGGAATGAAATCGAACGGCAGGACGAAATAGCCGAGCGCGCCGAGCAGGGTGGCCTTGGCGCGCAGCGGCGTGTCCTTGTCCATGGCGCAGTAATAGGCGGCGACCACTTCGTCCATGAACGGGATCTGCCGCGCCGCCTTCTTGGCGGTGCGCCAGAACTTCTCGCGGACCTCGCCTTCGCCGGCGAGCTTGTCGCCGAAGCCGAAGAAATCGAAACCGGAATCTTGCGTCATCAATCGCTCCTTGGCGGCCGGGCGCATGGTTGCGTGCCGGCCCGCCGGCGGAAAATGTGGTGAAAGCGGGGGGCTGCTACAAGAGTTCAGGGGTTGGTTCCAGGAAATCGCAATCACCTGGCGTTTGGCAGCGATACGGGCTGCAGCATTCCGAATGCCGTGGGTGGGTGCAATTGGCAATCGCCGCAGGCTGGTGGTTGGCCGAGGCATCCTTCCGATCAGTGAAAATACCGGTTCATCCGCTTTGCCAGCTCGATGTCGAGCGCCGTCACGCCGCCTGCGTCATGGGTGTTCAGCGTCACGTCGACGGTCTTGTAGACATTGGACCAATCCGGATGATGATCCATCTTCTCGGCCGCCAGCGCCACACGGGTCATGAAGGCGAAGGCCTCGGAGAAATTCTTGAAGACGAAACTGCGCTTGATCGAGGCGCCGTCGGCGGCGAGCGACCAGCCGTCGAGCTCGGCCAGAGCGGCGGCGATCGCGTCCTTGCTAAGTTTTTCTCTCGTCATGATGATTTCCCGTGCTATCTCGAATTTGGCCCTCACCATAATGCAAGTCGCCCAAAGCTGCTTTGCGTTTTGGGCTTCCAAATGCACGAACGGCGCATATCGCATGAGCATAAAGCCCATAAATTCGGTTCTGTTCGTCTGCCTCGGCAACATCTGCCGCTCGCCGCTGGCCGAGGGCGTGTTTCGCACCGTCTGGGCCGAGCGTGGCCGGGGCCTCGATATGCTGCTCGATTCGGCCGGGACCGGTGGCTGGCATGCCGGCCAAGAGCCGGACCGGCGCTCGATCGCGGTTGCCGCAAGGCATGGCGTCGACATTTCGGGGCAAAGGGCGCGCAAGGTGCTGCCGGAGGATTTTGCGCGCTTCGATCTGATCCTCGGCATGGACCGGGCCAATGTGCGCGACCTCAAGGCGCTGGCGCCGCAGGCCGCGCGCGACCGCGTCCATCTCTATCTGGATTTCGCCACGGGAAAGTCCGCGGACGTGCCGGATCCCTATTATGACGGCGCCGAGGCCTTCGCCTCGGTCTACCGCATGATCCGCGAGGCGTCGGAGGCGCTGGCGAAGCGGCTCGAGGCGAGCGTTTCGCCGACCAGAGGCCAGGCTTCCTCGACGATGTAGGGGCCGCCGCCGACCGAATCGCGCGACGACATCAGGACGAAGCGGCCGACGCGGAAGGGGAGTGCTGCGAAATTGCCGCGCGCCGAAAGATATTGCGCGACATCGAGCGGGCTCGCATTGCGCAGGCGCGCCAGCGTCACATGCGGCGAGAATTTGCGCGGGTCGGCCGGCAGGCCGAGCCGCTGGCAGATGCGGTCGATTTCCCCCTGCAGCGCCGTCAGGTCCGGCGAGGCGGACACGCCGGCCCATACCGCATGCGGTTTCTTGCCGCCGAAGGCGCCGACGCCGGAGAGCGTCATCTGGAAAGAGGGGCGGTGAACCCTGTCGAGGGCGTTGGCGATCTCGTCGGCGACATGGCCTTCGACATCGCCGATGAAGCGCAGCGTCAGATGATAGTTTTCGACATCGATCCAGCGCGCTCCGGGCAGCCCGCCCCGGAGCAGAGACAAGGAGAGGGCGGCATCACGCGGAATTTCGAGGGCGGTGAAAAGACGTGGCATGTGAAGCCTCCTGTCCTCGAATCGAAACTCTCGGTCCTAGCGAATCATCGATGCAGGCGCGGGGCAAGCGGTTTGTTGTCCACAAAGTTTCCCCAGCGGGAAGCGTGACTTTTCGGTCTCACGACGCCCCGCCATTCGCGGCGATGGCCTTCTCGACCACGGGAAGGATGCGCTCGACCATGACGTCGACCCCCTTGGGATTGGGATGCAGGCCGTCTTCCAGCTGCAGTTCGGCGTGGCCGGCGACGCCGTCAAGGAAGAACGGATAGAGCGGAGCGCCGTATTTTTGGGCGAGCCGCGGATAGATGGCGTCGAAAGCCTTTTGGTAGTCGGCGCCGAGATTGGGCGCGGCGCGCATGCCGGCGAGCAGCACCGGGATCTTGCGCTGCTTCAGCTTGCCAAGCATCGCGTCGAGGTTCTTCTCAGCGATGTCGGGTGAAAGGCCCCGCAGCATGTCGTTGGCGCCGAGCTCGAGGATAACCAGCCTTGTGCCGTCCGGCACCGACCAGTCGAGCCGCGCCAGCCCGCCGCTCGAGGTGTCGCCCGACACGCCCGCATTGGCGACGGTGACGTCAAGGCCCTTCGCTTTCAAGGCTGCCTGCAGCCTGTCGGTGAAACCCTGGCCAGGGGCGAGACTGTAGCCCGCCATCAGGCTGTCGCCGAAGCCGACGATGGTGAAGGTGGCGGCGCGCGCCGACGAAATGGCGCCGCAAAGGCCAAGGAAAAGGATGAGGGCTGCGAAAACAACGGGGGCTGCGGCAAAACGATGTTTGAATGCCATGCGGCGAGCCCCATATGACCGGAACAACCCAAGGAAGGAGACACGGGCCGTCTCCTTTTTCCACATATAGGGCGCTTTTATTGTGACAGAAGCCGTCATCGCGCTGAGGGACGTATCGCTGACGCTCGGCGAGGGCGCGTCCTCCGTCCATGTGCTGAAGGGCGTGAGCCTCGACGTGGCGGCCGGGCAAGCCACCGGCATTGTCGGTCCGTCGGGCTCGGGCAAGTCCACACTGCTCATGGTTCTTGCCGGCCTGGAACGGGTCGATTCGGGCACGGTACGGATCGCCGGCGAGCTGATCAACGACAAAAGCGAAGATCAGATTGCTTCGTTTCGGGGGCGAAACATCGGCATCGTGTTCCAGTCCTTCCATCTCATCCCAAATATGACGGCGCTGGAGAATGTCGCGGTGCCGCTCGAGCTTGCCGGCCATGCCGATCCGTTCGGCGTCGCCGCGCGCGAGCTCGCGGCTGTCGGCTTGAGCGACCGTGTGACGCACTATCCCGGCGAGCTTTCCGGTGGCGAGCAGCAGCGCGTGGCGATCGCGCGGGCGCTGGCGCCGTCGCCGCGCATCCTCATCGCCGACGAGCCGACCGGCAATCTCGACCAGTCGACGGGAAAGCAGGTCGCCGATCTTCTCTTCGCCAAGGCGGCGGAACGCGGCATGACGCTGGTGCTGGTGACGCATGATCCGGCGCTTGCCGCGCGCTGCGCGCGCCAGGTGTCGATGCGTTCGGGGCGGATCGAGGACGCGCCGAAAGCCGTGAAGGTTCCCGCCTGATGCGGACATTGAAGCTCGCCATCCGCTTCTCGCTGCGCGAGATGCGCGGCGGCCTGTCCGGCTTCATGATCTTCCTGGCCTGCATCGCGCTCGGCGTCGCGGCGATCGGCGGCGTCAATTCGGTGGCGCAGGCGATCAGCGCCGGCGTCGCCAACCAGGGCCAGACGCTGCTTGGCGGCGATCTGCGCTTCCAGATCAACCAGCGCAGCGCTTCGGATGCCGAGCTTGGCTTCATCCGGAGCCTCGGCATGGTGTCGCTCAATTCCGGCATGCGCTCGATGGCGCGGCTGGAAGACGGCTCCGACCAGGCGCTGGTCGAAGCCAAGGCCGTCGACGACGCCTATCCGCTCTATGGCGCGCTGGAGACCGATCCGGCGCTGCCGAAGGAGCATTTGTTCGGCGAAAGGTCCGGCGTGTTCGGCGCCGCCGCGCCCGACCTGTTGTTCGAGCGGCTCAACCTCCATATCGGCGACAGGCTGAAGCTCGGCAGCGCCATTTTCGAGTTGCGCGCCAGGCTGGTCAGCGAGCCGGACGCGGTGTCGGACGGTTTCGGCTTCGCGCCGCGGCTGATGATCTCCAGCCAGGGCCTCGCCGCTTCCGGCCTGGTGCAGCCGGGCAGCCTGGTCGAGAACGCCTATAAGGTGCGGCTGCCGGAGGGCACGTCCGAGGCGCGGATCAAGGACATCCAGGCTCAAGCCGCGAAGGATTTCCCGCAGGCCGGCTGGTCGGTCCGCACGCGCAGCAACGCCGCGCCCGCGCTGTCCGCCAATATCGAGCGCTTCTCGCAATTCCTTACCCTGGTTGGCCTGACGGCGCTGGTGGTCGGTGGGGTCGGCGTGGCGAACGCCGTACGCGCCTATCTCGACGGCAAGCGCGGCGTCATCGCCACCTTCAAGAGCCTCGGCGCCTCGGGTGGCTTCGTCTTCACCGTCTATCTCGTCCAGATCCTTTTGATCGCAGGCCTCGGCATCGTGCTTGGGCTCATCCTCGGCGCCGCGATGCCGTTCGTGGCGAGCGCCCTTCTGCAATCCGTGATCCCAGTGCCGGCGCAGGGAGGCTTCTATCCTGGCGCGCTCGCCATGGCCGCGCTGTTCGGCCTGCTGGTGACATTGGCCTTCGCGCTTCTGCCGCTCGGCCGCGCCCGCGACGTGCCGGCGACCGCACTGTTCCGCGAGATGGGATTCGAGAGCCGCGGCCTGCCGCGTCTGCCCTATACGGGCGCGGCGCTGGCGATCGTCGTCGCGCTGGCGGCGCTGGCGATCCTCTCGGCCAATGACTACCGCATCGCCTCGATCTTCGTCGGCGCCACCGTCTTTGCCTTCCTGGTGCTGCGGCTGGTGGCGGCGCTGGTGCAATGGGCGGCCAGGAAGAGCCCGCGCGTGCGCTCGGTCTCATTGAGGCTGGCGCTCGGCAACATTCATCGGCCCGGCGCGCTGACGCCTTCGGTGGTGCTGTCGCTCGGGCTGGGGCTGACGCTGCTGGTGACGCTGGCGCTGATCGACGGAAATCTCAGGCGGCAGATCTCCGGCAGCCTGCCGGAGCGGGCGCCGAACTTCTTCTTCGTCGACATCCAGAGCGGCGACGTCGATGCTTTCGCCAGCCTTGTGGGCAAGGAGTCGCCTCGTGGAACGCTGGTCAAGGTGCCGATGCTGCGCGGCCGCATCATGGCGCTCAACGGCGTCGACGTCGACAAGGTGAAGATCCCGGCCGACGGCGCCTGGGTGCTGCGCGGCGACCGCGGCCTGACCTATGACGCCAGGCAGCCGGAAAACGCGACGCTGACCGAAGGCGCGTGGTGGCCGCAGGACTATTCCGGCGAGCCGCTGGTGTCGTTCTCGGCCGAGGAGGGCAAGGCGATCGGGCTGAAGCTCGGCGACAGCGTGACCGTCAATGTGCTGGGACGCAACGTCACGGCCAAGATCGCCAATTTCCGCCAGGTTGAGTGGGAGACGATGGGCATCAACTTCGTCATGGTGTTCTCGCCCAACAGCTTTGCTGGAGCGCCGCATGGCTGGCTGGCGACGCTGACCGACAAGCAAGCCTCCGCGGCCGATGACGCGAGGCTGCTCAACGCCGTCACCCGCGCGTTTCCGGCGGTGACGACGGTGCGCGTCAAGGACGCGCTCGACATCGTCAACCGGCTGGTGGCGCAGTTGGGCACGGCGATCCGCGCCGCCGCCGGCGTGGCGCTGATCGCCTCGGTGCTGGTGCTCTCCGGCGCTTTGGCAGCCGGCAACCGGGCGCGTATCCATGACGCCGTGGTGCTGAAGACGCTCGGCGCGACGCGACGAACGCTGATCGCCGCTTTCTCGCTGGAATATGTGCTGATCGGCCTTGCGACGGCGCTGTTCGCGCTGGCTGCCGGCGGCATCGCCGCCTGGTTCGTGGTCGCGCATATCATGACGCTGCCTTCGCACTTCATGCCGGAGGTGGCGGTGGCGACGATCCTGGTTTCGCTGACGGTCACCGTCGGCATCGGCCTTGCCGGCACCTGGCGGGTGCTCGGCCACAAGGCGGCGCCGGTTCTGCGCAACCTTTGACCGGTGGGGCTTCCGGCAGGCCGCCCGGTTAAATCTTTGTAAGAATGGCGGTAGGAAGGCCCGAAAACCGGCCTTTTGCTTTCTCACAAAGCGTTACCGCTCGTTACCGTCTTGTTCTTGACGTCGAGAACGCTCATATTTTGCGCAGGCATGCTGGAGCTCCGCCAGCGGCGCCTGGTCTCAAAAGACCTGTCACCGGACGGGGCAGAAGCAACAGAGGATTTCCAATGGCTGATCCCATTCGCAACTACCAGACGTCCGCCGCCCCCGGCGCGCGCGTCGATATCGATCAGGGCCTGCGCGCCTATATGATCAAAGTCTACAACCTCATGGGGCTTGGCCTGCTCATTACCGGCCTCGCCGCCTGGGGCGCGTTCCAACTCGCCATCACCGGCGATGGCCAACTGACCGGTTTCGGCCAGCTCATCTATGCCAGCGCGTTCCGCTGGGTCGTCATCCTGGCGCCGCTCGCCGCCGTGATGTTCCTGTCGTTCCGTATCCAGTCGATGAGCGTGGCGGCGGCGCAGACCACGTTCTGGGTCTATGCCGGCCTTGTCGGCCTGTCGCTGTCGACGATCTTCCTCGTCTACACCGGCACCAGCATCACCCAGACCTTCTTCGCCACGGCCGCGGCCTTCGGCGGTCTGTCGCTCTACGGCTACACGACAAGGCGCGACCTGTCGGCGTTCGGCTCGTTCCTGATCATGGGCGTGATCGGCCTGCTGATCGCGATGCTGCTCAACTTCTTCCTGCAGTCGTCGGCGCTCGCCTTCGCCATCTCGGCGATCGGCGTGCTGGTCTTCGCCGGCCTCACCGCCTACGATACTCAGCGGATCAAGGAGATGTATTTCGAGGGTGACGTCGCCGACGTCGCCGGCCGCAAGGCGATCATGGGCGCGCTGCAGCTCTATCTCGACTTCATCAACCTGTTCATGTTCCTGCTGCAGTTCATGGGCGACCGCCGCTAAGGGTGGTTACCCGGTCTCACTGGACCATAGAGTTGCAAAGGGCGGCCCAACGGCCGCCCTTTCCTTTTGCGCATGCCTCTGCTGTTATCGAGGCAGGAAAATAAACTGCATAGATTATGAGCAATATCGCGATCAGGGCCGCCACCGCGGCTGACCTCGACCGGATCACGGAAATCTATGCCGATGCGGTCGTCCACGGCACGGCGAGCTACGAGCTGGAGCCGCCCAGCCGCGCCGAAATGGGCAATCGATTCGACAATCTGGCGGCGGGAGGCTTTCCCTATCTCGTGGCGGAAAAGGACGGCTCCGTGCTCGGCTATGCCTATGCCGGACCGTTCCGGCCGCGTCCCGCCTACCGATTCGTCATCGAAGATTCGGTCTATGTCGCGCCCGAGGCCAGGGGGCAGGGCGTGGGCTCGCTGCTGATGCGGGCCTTGATCGAAACGGCGCGCGCTGCGGGCTTCCGCCAGATCATCGCGGTGATCGGCGACGGCCATGCCGACAGCGCTTCGGTGCGGCTGCACGAGAAGCTCGGCTTCCGTCATTCCGGGCGCCTGGAAGGATCCGGTTACAAGCACGGACGCTGGTTGGACACGGTGTTCATGCAGCTGCCGCTGAACGGCGGCGCCGCGCTGCCGCCGGATCCCGATTCGCTGCCGGAGCGGAGGTTTCGGGGGCTCAAGGGGAACTGAGGAATTGAAGAACTGAAGAACTGAAGAAAAACGACTGCCGCACCGGCGCGCCAAGCGCCCTTTTTCCTCAGTTCCTCAATTCTTCAGTTCTTCAATTCCTCTTCTCACGCCTCGACAACCTTCAGCTTGGCATCGAACACGCCGAGCACGCGGCCGAGTTCCTGGCCGCGCTTCAGGATGCGGCCGCCCGCCGCGATGACGGCGAATGCGCCTTGCCGACGCGCCAGCTTGGGGTCCTTGACGATCTGGAACAGCGGCACTTCGCTGGCCCGGCGAAAGACGGAAAAGACAGCGCGATCAGTAAGATGGTCGATGGCATAGTCGCGCCATTCATTGGCCGCCACCATGCGTCCGTAAAGCCTCAGGATCTGGTCGAGCTCGCGCCGGTCGAATCGCACCGGCTGGTCGAGGCGTGCGCTGCGCGCCTCGTGCAACGGGATCAATATTCCGGATGCTTCCCCATCCTCCATCCCGCCGCTGTGATCGGTCATGCCTCGATCCTTCGATTGAATCATGCGCCGGGCAAGGTTCGCGCTTTCAGGATCGAATTGCAAGGGCCAGCCAGGCATGCCTACGGTCGCGCGGTTTCCCAAACGTCCAGTCACGTTTGCGAAACACATGTTGGAATTGGTGATGCTCCGCCACAATCTCGCCACAAATAATCCGCGCTCATGCCCCAATGTCCGACGAGTTTACCGGCGTTGCCTGAGACGGTTCGGTCCGGCACCGGCTCGTAAACCCCAAGCCCCCCGCCCACGGGTCAGCGTCGGATCGAACCAACCTCGGTTTTTCCTTGGAAAAATCAGGTGCGACGATCCCAAAACCTGAATGACCGGCGTCAGAAGCAAGCTGACGCCGGTTTTTTATTTTTCCTTCTCCCACAAGGGAGAAGGGAAAAAGCTACAGCCGATCGGGCTTGTGGATGAAGGCGGCGCCGAGGATCGGCCCGGGCATGCCATCCTTGCCGACCGACTGCAGCAGCACCGCGCAGCCGCCCTTCTTGGCGATCTCGGTCATCGGCAATTCGTAACGCTGCGCCTTGCCGTGCCACATGCCGGCGGTCTGGATATCGGAAACGGCGTTCCAGTAGGTCAGGCTGCGGCCGCTGTTCTCGCCCTGGCCGATCTTCACCACCTGCGGCGGGTCGAAATAGACGATCACCACATGGGCGTCCGCCGGGCCGCCGCCGGCGTCGCCCGCGTCGATCATGACGCGGTCGCTGGTGCGGCTCACCTTGATGGCGACCCGCATGCCCTCGCCGGTTCTGTCCATGCGGGCGAGCGCGCCGTCGACGTCCTTGCGGCTGGCGCCATTGACATGGCTGCGGCCGTTGATGACGGCCTGCGGCGTGTAGACCGAGCGGCTGCCGAAGGCGCGCATGTAATCATACTGGCGCTCGGTGTTCTCCTTGGTGCTCAGCGTGTCCTGCCAACCGAGATAGTCCCAGTAGTTGACATGGTAGGCGAGCGCGATGATGTCGTCCTTGCCGGCGAGCTCGGCGAAGAACTCGTCGGCCGGCGGACAGGAGCTGCAGCCCTGGCTGGTGAACAATTCGACCACGCCCAAAGGCTTTTCGCTTTGCGGCTTGCCGGTCGCGGCCTTCTCGGGCTCGGCTGCAAGGCCCACGCCGCCCAACGCCGTCAGGGCCAGCGCTACTGCCGCAAGCCGCAATCGTCCTCGAAATGCCATGACTTTTCCAATTCCCGCCGGTGAACGCCGGCCTTGTTCTGATTGCTAAAATATGTGGCAGAAGCGCCAGTCAACGGGAAGTCACGTTGCGGTGAAATTTTGCTGTTGCAACCGCAGGTAAGAGGGCAATAGGAGAAGCCCTTGCATTTCACGGCGCGGTTCGATTCAGGAGCAGCATCCTCACCATGTGGCAAACTCTCCTGACCCCTGTCGATCTCTATTGCGAACGCACCGGACCTGGACTTTGGGCGGAGCCGGCCAATGCTTTGAGCAACCTTGCTTTCATTGCCGCGGGACTGTGGGGCGTCCGGCAAGTGCGGCGATATAAGACCGGCGCCTTCGCCGAGGTGCTGGCCTGGTGGGTGGTGGCGATCGGCATCGGCTCGACCGTGTTCCACACCTTCGCCAGCAAAGGCACGATCTGGGCCGACATCCTGCCGATCGCCGGCTTCACGCTGGCCTACACGCTGTTCAACCTGCGCCGTTTCCTCGGCATGTCATGGAGCAAGGCGATCCTCGTTTTCGTCGCCTTCTATGTCGTGGCCGGGCTGATCACCTTTGCCGTGCCTGACTGGCTGCGCATGGCCTCGAACGGCACCACAAGCTATCTGCCGCCTTTCCTTGCGCTCGCCTTCTTCGGGGTATGGATCGCAGCCACCGGCAACAGGGCCGGCTGGTACAATCTGACCGGATCGGCGATCTTCGTCGTCTCGGTCATCTGCCGCATGGTCGATCCGCTGGTCTGCGCCAGCTTCCCGCTCGGCACGCATTTCCTCTGGCACGTCTTCAACGCGCTGATGCTGGCGGCGCTGCTGGCGGCGACGGCGAGGTTTGGGAAGGTGAGGGCAGTAGTGAGTAGTGAGTAGTGAGTAGCGGTGCTTGTTCCCCTACTCACTAATTCACTACTCACTACTCCCTATTTTACGCGGCCAGATCGCGCAGCACGTATTGCAGGATGCCGCCGTTCTTGAAGTAGTCGAGCTCGTCCAGCGTATCGATGCGGCAGATGATCGGCACATTCTTCACCGTGCCGTCGCCATAGGTGATCTTGGCCACCATCTTCTGGCGCGGCTTGATCGCGTCCAGCCCGTCGATCTCGACCAGCTCGTCGCCCTTGAGGTTCAGCGAGGCCCATGAGGTGCCCTCCTCGAAGACGAAGGGGATGACGCCCATGCCGACCAGGTTCGAGCGGTGGATGCGCTCGAAGGACTGGGCGATGACCGCGCGGACACCAAGGAGATTCGTTCCCTTGGCCGCCCAGTCGCGCGAGGAGCCGTTGCCGTATTCGACGCCGGCGAAGATCACCAGCGGCACGCCTTCCTTCTTATACTCCATCGCGGCGTCATAGATCGACATCTCCTCCTTCGAGGGGTAGTGGATCGTGTAGCCGCCCTCGCGGCCGTTCTCGCCCAGCATGTGGTTGCGGATGCGGATGTTGGCGAAGGTGCCGCGCATCATCACCTCATGGTTGCCGCGTCGCGTGCCGTACTGGTTGAAGTCGGCCACGCCGACGCCATGCTCGGTGAGGTACTTGCCGGCCGGCGAGGCGGCCTTGATCGAACCCGCCGGCGAGATGTGGTCGGTGGTGATCTTGTCGCCGAAGAGGCCGAGCACCCGTGCGCCCTTGATGTCACCGACCTTGCCGAAGGCGCGGCCCATGCCGGCGAAATAGGGCGGGTTCTGCACATAGGTCGAGTGGTCGTCCCAGGCATAGGTCTGGCCTTCCGGCGCCTTGACCTTCTGCCAGTAGGCGTCGCCCTTGAAGACGTCGGCATATTTGCGGGCGAACAGCTCGCGGGTGACGTTCTTCTCGATGAACTCCTGGATCTCGGCCGAGGTCGGCCAGATGTCCCTGAGATAGACCGGCTTGCCGTCGCTGCCCTCGCCGAGCGGCTCGGTGGTCAGGTCCTTGGTCACCGTGCCGGCCAGCGCATGCGCCACCACCAGCGGCGGCGAGGCGAGGTAGTTGGCCTGCACATCCGGCGAGACGCGGCCTTCGAAGTTGCGGTTGCCGGAAAGCACCGCGGCGGCGATCAGGCCCTTGTCGTTGATCGTCTTGGAGATCGGCGCCGGCAGCGGGCCGGAATTGCCGATGCAGGTGGTGCAGCCGAAGCCGACCAGGTTGAAGCCGATCTGGTCAAGCTCCTTCTGCAGGCCGGACTTTTCCAGATACTCGGCTACCACCTGGCTGCCGGGGGCGAGCGAGGTTTTCACCCACGGCTTCTGCTTCAGTCCGACGCGGTTGGCGTTGCGGGCAAGCAAGCCGGCGCCGATCAGCACGCTCGGGTTCGAGGTGTTGGTGCACGACGTGATGGCGGCGATGACGACGTCGCCATGACCAAGATCGTGGCCGGTGCCTTCGACCGCATAACGCTTCGAGATCTCGGCGGCCTTCTTGTATTCGGTCTCCATCGCCTTGGCGAAGCCGGCCGGAACGTCCTGCAGGGCGACGCGGCCTTCGGGGCGCTTCGGCCCGGCCATCGACGGCACGACGTCGCCGAGGTCGAGCTCGAGCAGGTCGGTGAAGACCGGATCGGGCGAGCCGGCATCACGCCACATGCCTTGCGCCTTGGAATAGGCCTCGACCAGAGCGATGCGGCCTTCCTCGCGGCCGGACATGGTGAGGTAGCGGATGGTCTCACTGTCAACGGGGAAGAAGCCGCAGGTCGCGCCATATTCCGGCGCCATGTTGCCGATGGTGGCGCGGTCGGCCAGCGTCATGTTGGAGAGGCCGGGGCCGAAGAATTCGACGAACTTGCCGACGACGCCCTTCTTGCGCAGCATCTGGGTGACGGTGAGCACCAGGTCGGTGGCGGTGACGCCTTCCTTGAGCTTGCCGGTGAGACGGAAGCCGATCACCTCCGGCAGAAGCATGGAGACCGGCTGGCCGAGCATCGCGGCCTCGGCCTCGATGCCGCCGACGCCCCAGCCGAGCACGCCGAGGCCGTTGATCATGGTTGTGTGCGAATCGGTGCCGACGCAGGTGTCGGGATAAGCGACCGTCTCGCCGTCTTCCGAATTGGTCCACACGACCTGTCCCAGATATTCGAGGTTGACCTGGTGGCAGATTCCGGTGCCGGGCGGCACGACGCGGAAATTGCGGAAGGCCTGCTGGCCCCATTTCAGGAACTTGTAGCGCTCCTCGTTGCGCTCATATTCGAGCTCGACATTGCGGGCGAAGGCCATCGGCGTGCCGAACTCGTCGACGATGACGGAGTGGTCGATGACGAGGTCGACCGGCACCAGCGGGTTGATCTTTTCCGGATCGCCGCCGAGCGCCTTGATGCCGTCGCGCATGGCGGCGAGGTCGACCACCGCCGGAACGCCGGTGAAATCCTGCATCAGGACGCGGGCCGGGCGATAGGCGATCTCGACGCCGGCGGTGCCCTTGTCGGTCAGCCAGGCGGCGACCGCCTGGATCGATTCCTTGGTGACCGAGCGGCCATCCTCGTTACGCAGCAGGTTTTCCAGCAGCACCTTCATCGAATAGGGCAGCTGGGAAATGCCGGTGAGGCCATTCTTCTCGGCCTCAACGAGGTCGAAATAAACATAGTCCGCGCCACCTGCGGTCAGGGTGCGGCGGCAATTGAAACTGTCGAGGGATTTCGTCACGGCGATCCGTCCTTGTCTGTTCAGCCTGAAAGGGAACGGACGCCGTTGGCATGCAATCACGCGCAAAGGTGCGGGTACGGCCATTTCCGCTGTCCGCTCCCAAGCAACCCGAGCCGTTCAAGGCGGCGCGTGCGCTGGTTCGGCGCTAATCCTGTTCCCGCGCCGACCGCTGGCACGGATGATCCGCATATAGAGAATTTCCTGGAATAGTTCTAGACAGTCGAAAGACGAATTTGCGTGAGCCGGCGACGGCCGCGAAACGGTGCTTTCGGGACGGGCAAGAATGCGGCTGATCGCCGAAAATTTGGGCGGCGAGCGCGGCGGCGAGACGGTTTTCTCCAATATCGGCTTTGCGCTCGACCAGGGCGAAGCGCTCATCATCACCGGCCCGAACGGCTCAGGCAAATCGACGCTGCTCAGAATCGTCGCCGGTCTGCTGCCGGTCGCCAGGGGCAAGGTGCTGATCGAAGGCGGCGGCGAAGCTTTCCCGACGGTCGCCTCCGCCTCGCATTATCTCGGTCATCTCAACGCGATGAAGACGGCGCTCAGCGTCGAGGAGAATCTCGGCTTCTGGCGGGCGTTCCAGGGTGAGCCGGGGCTGGGCGTGGACGAGGCGCTGGAGACGGTGGCGCTCGCCGGCCTCGGGCATCTGCCGTTCGGCTACCTGTCGACCGGGCAAAGGCGGCGGGTGTCGATCGCCAAGCTTCTTGTCAGCAGGCGGCCGGTCTGGCTGCTCGATGAGCCGACGGCGGGGTTGGACAAGGCCTCGGAGGAGCGGTTCGCGGGGCTGATGCGGGGGCATCTCGAGGATGGGGGGATCGTGGTAGCGGCGACGCATCTGCCGCTGGGGTTGGAGGGGGCGCGCGAGCTGCAAATGAGGGTAGCCGGTTGATGTTTGCGCCAAGCCCCCCTCTCTGCCCTGCCGGGCATCTCCCCCTCAAGGGGGGAGATCGGCAGTTCGGGCGCCCCGCCAACCTCTCTACGTTGAAGATTGGCGAAGGCCTCGGTGACATCCAATCTCCCCCCTTGAGGGGGAGATGGCCGGCAGGCCAGAGAGGGGGGCCTGGGCGCAGGCATCTCAAACCATGCTAGCTCTCTTCCTGCGCGATATCCGCCTTTCCATCCGCGCCGGCGGCGGGGCGCTGGTCGGCGTCATCTTCTTTCTCGCCGTCATCGTCACCATACCGTTCGGCGTCGGGCCTGACCTCAACCTTCTGTCCCGCATCGGCCCGGCAATCCTGTGGATCGCCGCCCTGCTCGCCTGCCTGCTCGGCCTCGACCGGCTGTTCCAGGCCGACCGCGAGGACGGCTCGCTCGACCTCCTGGTGCTCAACGGCGACCGTCACATGCTGGCGCTGACGGTGCTGACGAAATGCCTGGCGCACTGGACGGGCAGCGTGCTGCCGCTGGTGGTCGCCGCGCCGTTGCTCGGCCTGTTCATGAACATGGAGCCGCTGGGCATCGGCGCCACGGCGCTGACGCTCCTCATCGGCACGCCGGCCATCACCTTCATCGGCGCCGCGGGTGCGGCGGTGGCGGTGGCGCTGCCGCGCGGCGGGCTCTTGATCTCCGTGCTGGTGCTGCCGCTCACCATTCCGGTGCTGATCTTCGGTGTCTCAGCAAGCTATGGCGCCGTCGCCGATCCGGCGCCGTTCCTGCAGCCCTTCCTCATTCTTGCCGCGCTGACGCTGTTTCTTGCCGTGGTCGGGCCGCTGGCGGCGGCGCTGGCGCTGCGGCATGGGACGGATTGAGGCCACAAGGACGTTCATTTCGCTGCGGCGCCGCAGCGAATTGCGGACCGGCCGGTCCGAGGTTATGGAAAGCTATGATCGTAACGGTTGACAGTGCGGAGAGCAGGGAGCGGCCGACATGAGCACGCATGCCCTGTTCGTCACCGCCGCCTACGCCATCACGGGCGTCGTGCTCGCCGCGCTGGTCGGCTGGATCCTGCTCGACCAGCGGGCGCGCAAGCGCGAGCTCGCGGCGCTCGAGGCCGCCGGGGTGAGGCGGCGTTCGGATAAGGCCGTCAAGCCATGAGCACCGGGACCGAAGCTCCGGCGCCGCGCCGCCGCTTGTTCGTGCTTTTGCCGCTCTTGGTATTTCTGGGGCTGGCGGGGCTGTTCCTGTCGCAGCTCCTGTCAGGCCGCGATGTTGCCGAGATACCTTCGGCGCTGATCGGCTTGCCGGCGCCGCAGACCAGCCTGCCGCCGCTGGAAGGGGTGAACCTGCCGGGGCTCGATTCCAAGAGCTTTGCCGGCAGGGTGACGCTGGTCAACGTGTTCGCGTCCTGGTGCGCGCCGTGTCGCGAAGAGCATCCGGTGCTGCTTGGCCTGTCGCAGGACAAGCGCTTCACGCTTGCGGCGCTGAACTACAAGGACCAGCCGGAAAACGCCCGCCGCTTCCTCGGCGATCTCGGCAATCCGTATCAGGCGATAGGCGTCGATCCGGCCGGACGCGCGGCGATCGACTGGGGCGTCTATGGCGTGCCGGAGACCTTCGTCATCGGCAAGGATGGCAAGATCGCCTACAAGCATGTCGGGCCGCTGACGCCTGAGTCTGCTCGCGACCTGCTGTTGCCGCAGATCGAGAAAGCGCTGGCGGCGCCGGGTTGACACCCCCTCATCCGGCCGCTTCGCGGCCACCTTCTCCCCGGGGGGAGAAGAGGTTGGCGGCGGCGCTTACCTGCTCCTCTCGCCTCGGGGAGAGGTCGGATTGCCCCGAATTGCCCTTCGCAATTCGGTTGGCAATCCGGGTGAGGGGGAATTCCCCTCGACCGGAAAAGCCTCAGCCGTAAATCTGCTTGCGGATCTGGTAGAGCATTTCCGACCGGTCGGCGCGCAGATCGGCGAGATCGCGGCCGGACAGGTTCTCGATTTCGGCGACGAGGCGGTTGTACTGGCGGCGCTTGGCGATGCTGGCGCGGGCGCGGGAAACAAGATTATCGAACATGACAGGGTTCCTTTCATGCCGCACTGGTGCGGCCGGTTGTTCCTCCCTGACGATTGCGAGCATGACATAGGAATGGTGCGTTGCAAAAGAAAGATGTTGCAATGCACCATTGCAACCAGCGCATAGCCGGTTAACCGCGGGCTAACGGGTCGCTGCATCCGGCACGGCGGCCTGTGGCGCGCGCTTCACGCATTTCTCATCTGTTTTGTCATACAAATTACAGGCCTGCCGTCTTGCCAGATTGCGTTCAGGCTGGCTTGATCCGCCCGTCACCTGATGCCGGGAGGAAAACGCATGGCGGCCGCTGACTATTACGAAGTTCTCGATCCGCGCTTCGCGCGCCTGTTCAACGGCAGCGCGCAGGTGGAAAAGCTGTTCACCGGATGCCGCTGGGCGGAAGGGCCGGCCTGGTTCGCCGCCGGCCGCTATCTCGTCTGGTCCGACATCCCCAACAACCGCATGCTGCGCTATGACGAGACCGACGGCAGCGTCAGCGTGTTCCGGCAGCCGTCCAACAATTCCAACGGCAATACTGTCGACCGGCAGGGCCGGCTGGTGACCTGCGAGCATTCCGGCCGCCGCGTCAGCCGCACCGAGCATGACGGCTCGGTCACCACCATCGCCGACAAATGGAAGGGCAAGCGGCTCAACTCGCCCAACGACGTGGTGGTGCGCTCCGACGGCTCGATCTGGTTCACCGACCCTAGCTACGGCATCGACACCGACTATGAGGGCGACAAGGCCGAAAGCGAGATCGGCAACTGCAATGTCTACCGCGTCGATCCGGAAACCGGCGATGTGGAGGCCGTCATCACCGACATGGTGCGGCCGAACGGGCTCGCCTTCTCGCTGGACGAAAGCCTGCTCTATGTCGCCGACACCGGCCGCACGCATGGCGAGAAGAACCCCGCGCATATACGTGTCTTCAATGTCGGCAAGCACGGCAAGAAGGTTTCGGGCGGCAAGGTTTTCGCCGACTGCACCGCCGGCCTTTTCGACGGGTTCCGGCTCGATTCCGACGGGCGCATCTGGACAAGTGCCGCCGACGGCATCCATTGCTACGATCCGGACGGCACGCTGATCGGCAAGGTCAAGGTGCCCGAAGTGACCGCCAACTGCGTGTTCGGCGGCAACAAGCTGAACTGCCTCTACATCGCCGGCACCACCTCGCTCTATGTGGTGCGGCTGATGGTGAACGGGGCCAAGACCTATTGAGATTGCTGCAGGCGCTTCTCTGGCCCTTACTGGCCTTTCTGCGCGTCCCAGCAGCGCCGTCAGCGCCGCGGTTCCCGCAACCGGCGCTGTCCGACTCGCCGAAGCGAATTGCGAAATCGTCGCCTGACGTTAACCAGCAGAACCCAAGGGGAGGACATCATGCCATTCGTCAACATCCGCATCGTCAAGGAAGTGATCGCCGCCGATCCGGCCGGCAAGAAGGCTGATATCGCCAGGAAGGTGACTTCGGCCATCATGGACGCCACCGGGCTTGGCAACAACGATGTCTGGGTGGTGTTCGAGGAGGTCAATGCCCGCGACTGGTATGTCGGCAAGACCGATGTCGAAACCCTGCGGAAGGGGTAGTGGTGTCGCAGGTTCGAGTGCCTGCGCGGTCCTTTGGGCGAAGGCGGGGGTATGGGCGCTCCCCCTCTGTTCGTCATCCTCGGGCTTGACCCGAGGATCCATTCCGTGACTTCGACGTTGAGCGCAACGGCGCAGAATTCTGTAATCGTTGCAACGCCTTAGGGTAACGGCATGGATTCTAGGGCCTGCGCGCGTCGCTTCGCTCCTTGCTCCGCCCTAGAATGACGAGGCCATGTTGGCGCCTATAAACCTTGCAAAACCCCGCACTGCCTCACGCATTGCCTGCCGGTTCGAATCCTTCGCCAGGATCGCCTCCATTTCCTCCGGCCCCTTGCCCAGCAGCGCGATCTCCAGCGCCGGCTCCTCATACAACACGAACGACATCGTCCGCATCACCTCGGCCAGCGCCGCCCGCGCGTAGAGCGAACGGGGCGAGGCATGCACCAACATCGCTGGTTTGCCCACCGCGGCGTCGCGCGACACCAGCCAGTCGAGCGCGTTCTTCATGCCGCCGGGCACGCCATGCGCATATTCCGGGCACGAGACAATGACGCCGTCCGCGCGGGTGATCGTCTCGATCAGGCGCGCGGCTTCAGGCGGCGTGCGCTCGCCTTCGTTGTCGGGGTTGAAAATCGGGAGGCGGCCAACACCGTCGTAAACCTCGACGTGGCAGTCCTCGGGCGTGTTGGCGGCCAAGGCAGCCAGCAGGGCCGAATTGGTCGAGGCGGCGCGCAGGCTGCCCGATATGGCGATGATCTCGATCAAGGGAAGAGCCGGACGAAAGAAGTGAGTCGTGCGGCAAGCCTACCACATGGTCTGCCGGTAATCGTCGTCCAGCTCGCGGTCGATCTCGCCGGCGCTTTCGCTCAATGCCAGCTGGTCGCGGATGATCTGGCCGAGCGTCGGCAGGGTGGCGCGGTCGTACCAGGTCTCCGGCTTCCAGAGGTCGGAGCGCATGAAGGCCTTGGCGCAGTGCATGTAGGCGGCCTTGACCGTCACCACGATCACGCTCTGCGGTTCCTTGCCGTCGACAGCCAGCCGCTCTCGCAGGCCGGGATCGACGGTGATGCGCGCGTCGCCATTGACGCGCAGCGTCTCGTTCATGCCGGGGATAAGGAAAAGCAGCCCGACCGAGGGGTTGCGGATGATGTTTTCCAGCGTGTCCAGCCGGTTGTTGCCGGGGCGGTCGGGGATGGCGATGGTCGAGTTGTCGAGGATGGCGGTGAAGCCGGGCTTGTCGCCCTTGGGCGTCACGTCGGCATTGCCGGCGCCGTCGGAGGAACCGATCAGCACGAAGGGACTCTTGCCGATGAAGGAGCGGCAATGGCCGTCGAGGCTTTTCAGTTCCTTACGGATCGAGCCGTCGGTCGGCCGGGGCGTCTTGTAGATCGTCCTCAGCTCGTCATGCGTGGTGAGGAATTCCATGCCGCCCCCCTCTTATTCTGACGCAATTCGGACAGTCCCTTTTCCTGGAATTGCCTACTTGCCGGCCTTCTCTTCCTTGCCCGGCTTGTCCTCGAGCGAATGGCGCATGATCAGCGGCATCTGGCTGAAAGTGAAGGCCAAGGTGATCGGGATGGTGCCCCAGACCTTGAAATATAGCCAGGTCGCCTCGGAAAAGTTGCGCCACACCACCTCGTTGAGCACGGCCAGGAACAGGAAGAACAGCCCCCAGCGGAAGGTCAGCTTGCGCCAGCCCTCGGCATCGAGCTGGAACGCGGAATCGAACACGTAGCCGAGCAGCGAGCGGCCGAACAGCAGCCCGCCGAGCAGAGTTACGCCGAACAGCGAGTTGATGATCGTCGGCTTCATGAAGGCGAAGGTCTTGTCCTGCAGGTAAAGCGCCAGCGCGCCGAAGACGAAGACGACGATCGCCGACACCAGCGGCATCAGCGGCAGGCTGCGCGTCAGCAGCCAGGAGGCGCTGAGCGAAAGCGCGGTCGCGACCATGAAGAAGGCGGTGGCGATCAGGATCGGTTCGCCGAGATGGCTGAGCACCGGGAATTTCTCGGCCAGCCATTCGCCGCGGATGGTGGTGAAGAAGAACACCAGGCCCGGACCCAGCTCGAGCAGGAATTTCAAGCCGGGATTCATCGGCTTGCGGCGTGGATCGGACGGGTCGCGTTCGATGATGTTCATAAAAGTCCTTCTTGCGCATGATCTGGCCGAAAAGCGGGCGGCCTTCCAAGATCACGCTTTTGTTCAGGCGACGCCGGCGATCGCCCTGGCGAATTCGCTGGCGGAAAACGGCTCGAGGTCGTCGACCTGCTCGCCGACACCGATGAAATAGACCGGCAGCCGGTGCTTGGCGGCGATCGCCACCAAAATACCGCCGCGCGCCGTGCCGTCCAGCTTGGTCATCACCAAGCCGTTGACGCCGGCGACATTGCGGAAGATCTCGACCTGGTTCAGCGCATTCTGGCCGGTGGTGGCGTCGACCGTCTGCAACACCGTGTGCGGCGCTTCCGGATCGAGCTTGCCCAGCACGCGCACGATCTTCTCCAGCTCGGCCATCAGCTCGGTCTTGTTCTGCAGCCTGCCGGCGGTGTCGATGATCAGCACGTCGGAGCCGGCCTCCTTGGCCTTCTCGAAGGCGTCATAGGCAAGGCCCGCGGCATCGGCGCCCAGCTTGGTGGCAATGACGGGCGATTTCGTGCGCTCGCCCCAGATTTTCAGCTGCTCGATCGCTGCGGCGCGGAACGTATCGCCGGCGGCCAGCATCACCTTGAGGCCGCCATCGGTGAGCTTGGCGGCCAACTTGCCGATGGTGGTGGTCTTGCCGGTGCCGTTGACGCCGACCACCAGGATGACATGCGGCTTGTGGCTGAGGTCGAGCTCGAGCGGTTTTGCCACGGGCGTCAGCACCTTCTCCACCTCCGCGGCCATCACGGCGCGGACTTCAGAGTCGGAAACGTCGCGGCCGTAGCGGCTGGAGGCAAGCGAATCGGTGACGCGCAGCGCCGTCTCCACGCCGAGATCGGCGCGGATCAGCACATCTTCCAGGTCCTGCAACGTGTCCTCGTCCAGCTTTCGCTTGGTGAAGACGCCGGCGATGTTGCCGGTGAGCTCGCGCGAGGAGCGAGCCAGCCCGTCGCGCATGCGCTGGAACCACGAGCGTCGCGGCGCCGGCTCCGGCGCTTTCAGCGGCTCAGCCTTCTGCTCGACCTTTTTGGCGACTGTCACCTTACCGGCGGAGGGGGATCGCGGCGGCGCCCCTACCTCCCCCTCGATGGGGGAAGTCCCGAGCGAGCCTCGGGGGTGATCCACATCGGCGCGGTCACCCCGCCCCGCCGCTTCGTGGCTACCCTCCCCATCAACGGGAGAGTAGAGCGTCGCAGCTTCTTCCTTCTCCCCGTCTCGATACGGGGAGAAGGTGCCGGCAGGCGGATGAGGGGCAGCGCCGACCTCTGCTGAGCTTGGCTCGACGGAAGGCGGCGCGGCTGGCGGCACCTCGATCGGTGCCGGCGTTTCGGCCGGAACCTCGCTCGGCGGCGTCGGCACCTCCACAGGCGCCGGTTCAGGCAGCGGTTCCGGACGCGAAGGCTCGATGTCCGGCTGAGCCGGCGCGGGTGCGGGCACTTCCTGCGGCGCGGGTTCAGGTGTCGGCGCGGGCAGGGGCTCGGGCTGCGCCGGCGGCACTTCCTCGGGCGACGGTGGCTCGGGCTTCTCGGGCGCCGGTTGTGGCTCTTCCTCCGGCTCAGGCTGCGGCAGCGGTTCCGGCTCGGCGGGGATGATGGGCTCCGGCGCCGGTGGAACGGTCGGAGCGGGCTCGGGCTTCGGCTCTTCTGGCAGCGGCTGCGGCGCGGCCCCTACCTCCCCCTCGATGGGGGAGGTCCCGAGCGCAGCTCGGGGGTGGGGGTGACTGCCGCCAGCGTCGGTGCCGTCACCCCGCCCCGCCACTTCGTGGCGACCCTCCCCATCGAGGGGAGGGTAGGGCGCGGCCTGATCGGCCTCCGGCTTCAGCGCGTCCAGCTGATCCCATTTGATCGGCGGCAG
The DNA here is from genome assembly GCF_003289965.1 of Mesorhizobium atlanticum. Lineage (GTDB taxonomy): Bacteria > Pseudomonadota > Alphaproteobacteria > Rhizobiales > Rhizobiaceae > Mesorhizobium > Mesorhizobium atlanticum. The sequence goes on along the minus strand of NZ_QMBQ01000005.1, from coordinate 221,364 downwards.
CGGGGCCGCCTCGTCGACGCGCTCCTCGACGACCTCCTTCTTGCCGAACGAAAATATCTTCTTGAAAAAACCAGCCATGCGTCTCGCAGTTTCTCAGGCGGCTTGCGCGGCCAGCGGGGCCGCAATCAGTCGGGCGCCGTCATGGCCGGTGATGATGGCTTCGACGATCTCGCCGGGCGAGCCGGCGTCGATCGCGGCCAGTGTGAACCCTTCGGTGCGGCCGAGCCCGTCGCGCTCGATCAGGATCGACTGCCGCGTGCCGGGGAGCGAGGTCAGATGACGACGGTAGGCGGCCTCGCCGGCGGCGCGAAGCCTCGCGGCGCGCGCCTTGACCACCTCGCGGCGGACCTGCGGCATACGCGCGGCGGGCGTGCCTTCGCGCGGCGAAAACGGGAAGACGTGCAGATGCGTCAGGCCGCACTCTTTGACAATTCTTTCCGAGTTCTCGAACATCGCCTCGGTCTCGGTCGGGAAGCCGGCGATGATGTCGGCGCCGAAGACGATGCCTGGGCGCAGCTTGCGCACGTCCTCGCAGAAGCGGATCGACTGGTCGCGCAGATGCCGGCGCTTCATGCGCTTCAGGATCATGTCGTCGCCAGACTGCAGCGACAGGTGCAGATGCGGCATCAGCCTGGGTTCGGTGGCGATGGCCTCGAGCAGGTCGTCGTCGGCCTCGATGGAATCGATCGAGGACAGCCTGAGCCGCTTAACGTCCGGCACCTGGCGCAGAATGGTCTTCACCAGTTTTCCAAGCTTCGGGCTGCCCGGCAGGTCGGCGCCGAAGCTCGTCATGTCGACGCCGGAAAGCACGATCTCGGCATAGCCGTTGCCGGCAAGGCGCTTCACCTGCTCGACCACGGCGCCCATCGGCACCGAGCGCGAATTGCCGCGGCCATAGGGGATGATGCAGAAGGTGCAGCGATGGTCGCAGCCATTTTGCACCTGCACGAAGGCGCGCGCGCGGCCCTCGATGGCGTCGACCATGTGGCCTGCCGTCTCGCGCACCGAGAAAATGTCGTTGACGCGCGCCTTCTCGGTGTCGTTGACGCCGAAATCGGGCAGCGCGCGGTAGGAATTGGCCTTGAGCTTCTCCTCATTGCCAAGCACGAGGTCGACCTCGTCCATGGCGGCGAAGTTCTGCGGCTCGGTCTGCGCGGCGCAGCCGGTGACGATGATGCGGGCTGAGGGGTTCTCGCGCCGCGCCTTGCGGATCGCCTGCTTGGCCTGGCGCACCGCTTCGGCGGTTACGGCGCAGGTGTTGAAGATGACGGCGCCGCCCTGGAGCGCGCCGAGGCCGGCGCTTTCGGCCTCGCGGCGCATCACTTCCGATTCATAGGTGTTGAGGCGGCAGCCGAAGGTGACGACGTCGATGCCCTTGCCGATGGGAGCTTGGGCCGCGCCTTTTTCAAGGGCGGACATCAGGCGGCGCTTTCGGTGTCGCGGGCCCAGGCGCCGGTCGAGGGATCGAAGCTGCCGGAAAATTCCCATTCGGCGGCACCCGTCAGGATGACGTGGTCGTCGTCGCGCCATTCGACATGCAATGCGCCGCCGCCGGGCGTCAGCAGCGAGACGCTGCGACCGGTGCGCTTGGTGCGCGCGGCCGCCACCACGGCGGCGCAGGCCGCCGAGCCACAGGCCTTGGTCAGGCCGGCGCCACGTTCCCAGGTGCGGATGATCATCGTCTCGGGCGACGTGACCTGGGCGAGGGTGATGTTGGCTCGCTCGGGGAAGATCGGGTGGTTTTCGAGCAGGGGTCCGAAGCGGTCGAGCTCGTAGGACCAGACGTCGTTGTCGACCCAGAAGATGGCATGCGGATTGCCCATCGACACCGCCGAGGGCGAATGCAGCACCGGCGCGTCGATCGGGCCGATCTGCAGCTCGATCATGCGCGTGTCGCGGAACTCTTCCGCCAGCGGGATCTCCTGCCAGCCGAAGCGCGGCTTGCCCATGTCGACGGAGATCGTGCCGTCAGCGTGTTCTTGAGCATTCAGGATGCCCGCGCGGGTCTCGAAAGTGAAGCTCTTCTGGCCGGTTTCGGCGGCCAGGGCCTGGACGACGCAGCGCGTGCCGTTGCCGCAGGCCTGCGCCCCGGATCCGTCCGAGTTCAGGATGTCGATATAATAAGCGGTGCCCGGCGTGCGCGCATCGTGGATCGCCATGATCTGATCGAACTTGGTCGCCGCGTCGGCGTTGAGCGCGATCGCCGCCGCCGGCGTCACCCTGTCGGCACGGCCGCGCATATCGGCAACGATGATCTCGTTGCCGATGCCGTTCATCTTGGCGAAGGGGGCCGTGCCTGCCATCTAACCGGTCATTCCAGTTCCATTTGGCCGCTATATGGCTGAAACGGCCCGGAATTACCAGTCCAGCCGAGTCTTATGTGACGGCGAAGACGCCGAGCACGAGCAGCAGGAAGAGGATCAGCACGATGCCGATCAGCACGCGCGCGCCCATGGCAGCGGCGCCGGCCAAGGCCGGCATGCCGAGCAGGCTGGCGGCGGCGGCAATGATGAGAAGAATGATGATCCACCTGATCATGGGAAGCTCCGGCGAAATTGCGTCGTGAACCCAACGCGTTTCACCGGTTTGGGTTCCTTGTCAGGATGGGCGGTATGTCCCAGACTTCACCAGGACGCATGGCGCGGAAACGCTCCGGCGGCAGGCCGTGCGCCTCGAGCGCCTCGGCCAGTTTTTGTGCCGGCTCCTCGACCGGCTCGTCGGTGAGGTGGAAGGTGCCCCAGTGGCAGCCTGCGGCGTGAGCCGCATTGCACAGCTTCATGCCGAGAACGGCCTCCTCCGGATTCTGGTGCTGCGGCGCCATGAACCAGCGCGGCTCATAGGCGCCGATCGGCAGGATGGCGAGGCGGAAGCCGCCATGCTTTTTTGCCATCAGACGGTAGTTGATGCCGTCATGGAAGCCGGTGTCGCCGGCGAAATAAATGTTGCCGCCCGCCGTTTCGACGACGAAGCCCGCCCACAGCGCCATGCGGCGGTCGCGCCCGCCGCGCGCCGACCAGTGATGCGCCGGCTCGACATGAATGGCGGCAGCGCCGGCGTCGATCCTGTCGCCCCAATCATGCGCGCTGAGCCGCATGCCAGGCACGGCGCGGTGAATGATGGCGTCGTTGCCGAGCGGCGTGATGACGCGTGCGTCGTGGCTGTTCTTCAGCCGCCTCAGCGTGGCGAGGTCGAGGTGGTCGTAGTGGTTGTGGCTGACCAGGACCAGGTCGATCGGCGGCAGGTCGGCAAAGGCGATGCCCGGCGCATTGACCCTTCTGGGGCCTGCAAAAACGAAGGGCGAGGCGCGCTCCGACCAGACCGGATCGGTCAGGATGTTCAGCCCGGCGGTTTGGATGAGCAATGAGGCGTGGCCGACCATTGTGAGCCTGAGCGCGCCGCCATCCACCCGAGGCACCGGCTTCACCTGCGGGTGAGGACTCGGAACGGCGGCAGGCCATTTCGCCCGCCCGCCGCTGAATTGCCATCTGAGGAGATCGCTGAAGCGCCCCGGCGGCTTGCCGCCGGGATTGAAGAACAAGGCGCCGTCGAAATGATCGCTTTGCGGGCCGCTGTAATAGCGGTTGGCGGTTCTCTTTCTCGCGGCCATTCTTACTCCGCCGGCTCGGTCCCCTCCTGAGATAAGGAGACGCCTGCCTGGCGCAAGCAATTTGCTGGCGAATGCCAATCGGCGGCACCCGGTTCATCTAGGATCGGGAGCGAGGGGGCGACCATCATGGTCATGAAGCGAACCAGGATACCGTGGATGAAGGCCGAGGATTTCGGCCGTTCGCTGCCACATGGGCTGGGCGTCAATCTTCTGGTCACCGACATGGCGGCGATGGAAGTTTTCTGCCGCGACGTACTCGGCGCCCGCATCATCTATGCCGACGAGGATTTCGCGGCGATCGAGCTTTTGGGCTCGGTCTTCATGCTGCATGCCGACCATTCCTATCTCGACAATCCGATGACCGGGGTCACTTCGGGCGCCGAGACACGCGGGGCCGGCATAGAGCTGCGCCTTTACGGCGCCGATCCGGATGCGGTCGAGAAAAAGGCGGCGGCGCTCGGCCACATCGTGCTGGCCGGCTCCATCGACAAGCCGCATGGCCTGCGCGAATGCTACGTCGTCGGCCCGGACGGCTATATATTCGTGCCAAGCGTCCGGATTTAATACCGATATCTCAACGGCTTAGGCGAATTCCCCGGGTCGGCTTTCCGGCGCCTTCCGCTTGCTGCGATAAATTTGCAACATCCGACTCGAAAACCCTATTTTAACCATATCGGGTTGAAATTCTGCCACCTTCGCCATCTTGGTGGAGCGGAGATTACGCGGATGGCTCCCCCCGGCCGGATCCGACGGAGGTTTTGATGAATTTTTCGATGACCCGCCCCTTTTCGCGGAGCGGCCTCATGGCCATCTCGCTGGCCGCGCTGGTTGCGAGCGGCTGCTCGACCTCGCGCTTCTCGTCGATGGACGACCAGCAGCCGGCGCCGCTGACGCCGGCGCCGTCCGGCACGGTGACGCAGAATCAGCTGCCGCCGCCGGCCGCTCCCGGCACCACCGATCCGTCGCAATTCCCGACCGCGCCGAAGAACACCCAGGTCGCTTCGCTGCCGCCGGACGGCACCGCGCCCGCCGGCGCCACCGACCTCACCGCGGCCAGCGTCGCCGGCGTGTGGAACGTCAATGTCTCCGGGCAGAGCTGCAAGGTGGCGACGCCGCAGACCAAGTTCGGCGCCGGCTACCGCGCCGGTCCGCTGCACTGCCCGGCGCCGATCGACGGCATCAAGTCGTGGAATGTCGCCGGCAAGCAGCTGACGCTCTACGACGAAAATGGCGGCACGCTGGCAAGGCTCTACTCGTCAGGCGGCGAAAAGTTCGACGGCCAGACTTCCAATGGGCAGCCGATCTCGCTTACAAGGTAGGCTATGCTGATATTCAGGTGATGCCAGCCTGCGAATGGCGGCTTCCTGCGCTTCCGGTGCTCACGTACTTCAAGTACGCTCCGCTCCGGTTCTCGGAACCCACCCTTCTCGTCTCGGCCTGACCTGAATCTCAACATAGCCCGGCGCCTCTTAGAGCATTTGCTCAAAGCAAACGACGTGAACCCATGCATCTGCGCGACGGCCTCCAGACCCATGCGACCGTCAGGCAGCGCTACGACCATCTCGTCCAGAGCGGCGCTGTCGAGCGCGATCCGGCGCAGGAGCATGTCGTCGCCGCGCTCGATCGGTTGATCGACGAGATTTCGGCCAAAAGACTGGCGCAGAAGTCGAGCGCGCTGGGCTGGCTGTTCGCGGCCAAGCGGCAGCCGCGCACCCCGGTCAAAGGGCTCTACATCCATGGCAGCGTCGGTCGCGGCAAGACCATGCTGATGGACATGTTCTTCGAGCTGCTGCCGGTCCGCCGCAAGCGCCGCGTGCATTTCAACGATTTCATGGCCGATGTGCAGGACCGGATCCAGAAGCACAGGCAGGCGCGCAAGGAAGGCTCGGTCAAGGAAGACGATCCGATCCCGCCGGTCGCCCGGGCGCTCGCCGATGAAGCCTGGGTGCTGTGCTTCGATGAATTCTCGGTCACCGACATCGCCGACGCCATGATCCTGTCACGCCTGTTCTCGGCGCTGTTTGCCGATGGCGTGGTGCTGGTCGCCACCTCCAACGTGGCACCGGAGAACCTTTATCGCGACGGGCTGAACCGCCAGCTCTTCCTGCCTTTCATCTCGTTGCTCGAGCGCAATGCCCATGTGATGACGCTCGATGCCGACAAAGACTACCGGCAGGAAAAGCTCAACCGGCAGCCGGTCTATGTCACGCCGGACGACGCCGCGGCCGAGCGCGCGCTGGACAAGGCCTGGAAGGCGATGACGGATGGCCAGCCGACCGGCGAGGTGACGCTGACGCTGAAAGGCCGCCAGCTCGTCGTGCCGCGCGCCGCCGGCGACGCGGCGCGCTTTTCCTTTGCCGATCTCTGCGAAAAGCCGCTCGGCGCGCGCGATTATCTGGCCATCGCAGGCCGCTTCTCGACCCTCTTCATCGATCACGTGCCGGTGCTGGGGGAAGGCAAGCGCAACGAAGCCAAGCGCTTCATCCTTCTGATCGACACGCTCTACGACCACCATATGCGGCTGGTGATGAGCGCCGCTGCGGCGCCGGAAGGGCTCTACACCGCCAAACGCGGCACGGAAGTGTTCGAATTCGAGCGCACCGCCTCGCGCCTAGTCGAAATGCAGAGCCGCGATTGGCTGGACGGTTGGGCGGAACGGCGAGAGGACGGAGCGCAGTCCCCCGAGGCGAGGCAGGCGCAGGCTTAACACTCGTCACCCTAGGTCTTCGCTCTTGCTTCGCGGCATGATGACGAATTGAGGTTCATCGAACACTTCGCCGCCTCCCTGCATCACAAGGGCGTCATCGCCGGGATGAAGCCTTCTGATTTCCACGTTCATTGTGTAAATTCCCCTCAGTCGGCTCAGAAACTTTGACGTTTACGTAATTCCCGATGCATCTAACCGATTGAAAATGTTGAGCCAAAAATAATCGTTTGAATTTCAGCGCGGCCGGCGCTATTGGGTGCGGCGAAATCTCGCGGCTTCCCGCATCCTTTCGGCCTCCCCGGCCCCGTCACGGCACCGTCACAGACAAAGGGAAAACATCCTCACATGGCACGCAACAAGATAGCGCTCATCGGCTCGGGCATGATCGGCGGCACGCTCGCCCATATGATCGGCCTCAAGGATCTCGGCGACGTGGTGCTGTTCGACATCGCCGAGGGCATTCCGCAGGGCAAGGGCCTCGATATCGCGCAGTCGTCGCCGGTCGACGGCTTCGACTCCAGGCTCACCGGCGTCAACGACTATGCCGGCATCGAGGGCGCGGATGTCTGCATCGTCACCGCCGGCGTGCCGCGCAAGCCGGGCATGAGCCGCGACGATCTTCTGGGCATCAACCTCAAGGTGATGGAACAGGTTGGCGCGGGCCTCAAGAAGTACGCGCCCAAGGCTTTCGTCATCTGCATCACCAACCCGCTCGACGCGATGGTCTGGGCGCTGCAGAAGTTCTCAGGATTGCCGACCAGCCATGTCGTCGGCATGGCCGGCGTGCTCGACAGCGCCCGCTTCCGCTATTTCCTGGCCGAGGAGTTCAAGGTCTCGGTCGAGGATGTCACCGCTTTCGTGCTCGGCGGCCATGGCGACTCGATGGTGCCGATGATCCGCTATTCGACGGTCGCCGGTATCCCGCTGCCCGACCTCGTCAAGATGGGCTGGACCTCGAAGGAGAAGCTCGACCAGATCGTGCAGCGCACCCGTGACGGCGGCGCCGAGATCGTCGGCCTCTTGAAGACCGGCTCGGCCTATTATGCGCCGGCGGCCTCGGCGATCGCCATGGCCGAGTCCTATCTCAAGGACAAGAAGCGCGTGCTGCCCTGCGCAGCGCATCTGTCGGGACAGTATGGCGTCAAGGGCACCTATGTCGGCGTTCCGGTGGTGATCGGCGCCGGCGGCGTCGAGCGCGTCATCGAGATCGACCTGTCGAAGGCCGAGCAGAAGATGTTCGACAATTCGGTCGCGGCCGTCCAGGGCTTGACCGAGGCCTGCACCAAGATCGCCCCGCATCTCGCCGGCAAGTAATCCCGTCGGCAAAGCAATCGTCCTCCCCGGAGATCAAGCGCATGAACATCCATGAGTATCAGGCCAAGGCGTTGCTGAAGACGTTCGGCGCGCCGGTGGCAAGCGGCGTTCCGGTGTTCAAGGCAAGCGAGGCGGAGGCCGCCGCAAAGGCGCTGCCCGGCCCGCTCTATGTCGTGAAGAGCCAGATCCATGCCGGCGGCCGAGGCAAGGGCAAGTTCAAGGAGCTCGGCCCCGACGCAAAGGGCGGCGTTCGGCTGGCGAAGTCGGCGGCCGAAGTCGTCGCCAACGCCAACGAGATGCTCGGCCACACGCTGGTCACCAAGCAGACCGGCCCCGCCGGCAAGCAGGTCAACCGCCTCTATATCGAGGACGGCGCCGACATCGCCCGCGAGCTTTACCTGTCGATCCTTGTCGATCGCTCCGTCGGCCGCATCGCCTTCGTCGTCTCGACCGAGGGCGGCATGGACATCGAGACGGTCGCGCATGACACGCCGGAAAAGATCGTCACCGTCGCCATCGATCCGGAAAAGGGCGTGACGGCGGATGACGTCAAGACGCTCAACAGCGCGCTGAAGCTCGACGGCGATGCCGCAAAGGACGGCGGCACGCTGTTCCCGACGCTCTACAAGGCCTTTGTCGAGAAGGACATGAGCCTGCTCGAGGTCAACCCGCTGATCGTCATGAAGGACGGACACCTGCGCGTGCTCGACGCGAAAGTGTCGTTCGACAACAACGCGCTGTTCCGCCACCCGGACGTGATGGAACTGCGCGACACCACCGAAGAGGACGAGAAGGAGATCGAGGCGTCGAAATACGACCTCGCCTATGTCGCGCTCGACGGCAATATCGGCTGCATGGTCAACGGCGCCGGCCTTGCCATGGCGACGATGGACATCATCAAGCTCTATGGTGCTGAGCCGGCTAACTTCCTCGACGTCGGCGGCGGCGCCTCGAAGGAAAAGGTCACGGCGGCGTTCAAGATCATCACCAAGGATCCGGCGGTCGAAGGCATCCTGATCAATATCTTCGGCGGCATCATGAAGTGCGATGTCATCGCCGAGGGCGTGATCGCGGCGGTCAAGGAAGTCGGGCTGAAGGTGCCGCTGGTGGTGCGTCTGGAAGGCACCAATGCCGAGCTCGGCAAGAAGATCATCAACGACAGCGGCCTCAATGTCGTCTCCGCCGACGACCTCGACGACGCGGCCAAGAAGATCGTCAAGGCGGTGAAGGGCTGAGCGGATGCCTCCGCGCAAGATAAACCTGGTCGAGGCGGCGGATCAGAAGATCGCCAAGGTCTTCGATCCGCATATCGCCGGCGACGTCAACGACGCCCAGGCCAAGGTCGCCAAGTTCGGCGAGGTCTTCGACTGGCACGCGCATGACCATGAAGACGAGGCTTTCCTGGTGCTGCGCGGCAGGATCGCGATCGATTTCCGCGACGGGCCGGTCGAGCTCGGCGAGGGCGATTTCATCGTCGTGCCGCGCGGCGTAGAGCACCGGCCGCGCTCGCTGACCGTCGAACCGGTCGTGCTGATGTTCGAGCCGGCGACGACCCTGAACACCGGCAATGCCCAGAGTGACCTCACCGTCACCGATTTGAAGCGGCTCTGAGCCATGAACGCGTCACCTTTCTCCTCCCTCTCGGACGCTCACCAACGCCTGCAGGCGCTGGCCGGCGCCTGGCGCGGCGAGGAAGAGGTCGCGGCGACGCAATGGACCGATGCCGGCGCGGCGACTGCCGAAGTGCTGGCCGAGGCTGAGTTCGGCGGCCTGTTAGTGGTGCAGCGCTATCGCCAGCGCCGCGACGGCACCGTTTCGTTCGGCGCGCATAATGTGTTCGGCTTCGATCAGCAGAACGGCCTCGTCACCATGCATCAGTTCGACTCGATGGGGTTCGTGCCGATGTCGCCGGCAACCGGCACGTGGAACGGCAATGAACTGGTCCTGGAGCGGTCGTCCCCGCGCGGCGCCGCCAGTGTGACATATGGTTTTGATGGCGCCGATACCTATCGCATGAAACTTCAGTTCAAGCCCGCCGGCAGCAATGCATGGCAAGACATGGTGCGCGGCGTCTATCGGCGCGTTGCGCCTTCCGAGACGAAGGAAGGCTGAGCGATGGAGATCGCAGGCAAGACGGTTGAAGGAATACACATAATCACACATATTATGCCTGTGTATTTATGTGGAGACGGACGATGAAAAACGTCACCCTGGCCATGGACGAAACTCTGCTTGAACAGGCGCGAGGCCTTGCCGAACGTCGCAAGACGACGCTCAACGCCCTCATTCGTTCACTGCTTGCGCATGAAGTCGAGCAGGAAGACCGGATTGCCTGGGCCAAGGCGGGAATGAAGCGACTTATGGACGAGGCCGCGAAACGGAGCGACAGCGCCGACACCCCTTACAGGTGGGATCGAAGGGACGCCTATGCCGACCGGGAAGATCGACTGCTTTCTCGACACGAACGTCCTGATCTACGCGGCTTCGGAGAAGAATCGTGATCCACGCCGCGCGCCGATCGCAGCAGACCTGGTATCGAACACTGTCTTTGGCGTGTCAGGGCAGACATTGGCCGAATTCACCGCAGTGGCTCGCGGGAAATCCCTCCTGGGGGACGACCTGCTCGACCAATGGCTCGTCCTCCTTGGAACCTGCCCCTTGGTGCCTGTCGATGAAAGCTATGTTCGCTCGGGATTGGACCTCGCGCGGCGCTACGGCATTCACTACTTCGACGCCGCGCTGCTCGGAGCGGCGGAATATCTCGCCGCGCCGATCTTCTACACCGAAGATCTCAACCACAACCAGGTCTACGGCTCTGTCCGGGCCGTCAATCCTTTTCTCTAATCGCTGAAGTCAGAGGCGTTTCCACCCATGTCCATTCTCGTCGACAAGAATACCAAGGTGCTGGTTCAGGGTCTGACCGGCAAGACCGGCACGTTCCATACCGAGCAGGCGCTGGCCTATCACGGCACCAAGATGGTGGGCGGCATCCATCCCAAGAAGGGCGGCGAGACCTGGACCGGCTCGAAGGGCGAGAGCCTGCCGATCTTCGCCACGGTTGCCGAGGGCAAGGCAAAGACCGGCGCCAACGCCTCGGTCATCTATGTGCCGCCGGCGGGCGCCGGCGAGGCCATCATCGAGGCGATCGAGGCCGAGATCCCGCTGATCGTCTGCATCACCGAAGGCATCCCGGTGATGGACATGGTCAAGGTCAAGGCGCGGCTCGACCGCTCGACCTCGCGGCTGATTGGCCCGAACTGCCCGGGCGTGCTGACGCCCGACGAATGCAAGATCGGCATCATGCCCGGCAACATCTTCCGCAAGGGCTCGGTGGGCGTTGTTTCGCGCTCGGGAACACTTACCTATGAGGCAGTCTTCCAGACCACCAATGTCGGGCTCGGCCAGACCACGGCGGTCGGCATCGGCGGTGACCCGGTCAAGGGCACCGAGTTCATCGATGTGCTGGAGATGTTCCTCGCCGACGACGAGACCAAGTCGATCATCATGATCGGCGAGATCGGCGGCTCGGCCGAGGAAGACGCCGCGCAGTTCCTCAAGGACGAAGCCAGGCGCGGCCGCAAGAAACCCATGGCGGGCTTCATCGCCGGGCGCACCGCGCCGGCCGGCCGCACCATGGGCCATGCGGGCGCGGTGATCTCGGGCGGCAAGGGCGGCGCGGAAGACAAGATCGCGGCCATGGAAGCGGCCGGCATCAAGGTTTCGCCGTCGCCGGCTCGGCTCGGCACGACGCTGGTCGAGGCGATCAAGGGTTAAGTGAGTAGCGAATAGTGAATAGCGAATAGGGAAACAAAGTAACGCAGCGACTGGGTCGCCCCACTCGCGATTCGCTACTCCCTATTCGCTCTGAAAAGGAGACGGAGCCAGGCTCCGCAGACGAAAAATGGCAAGACAAGATCAGGCCAACGACCAATTCTCGCTCACCTCGTTCCTCTATGGCGGCAATGCCGACTATATCGACGCGCTCTACGCGGCCTATGAGGACAATCCGGCTTCGGTCGATCCGGAATGGCAGGATTTCTTCGCCGCGCTGAAGGACGACGCGGGCGATGTGCGCAAGAACGCCAAGGGCGCCTCCTGGGCGAAGCCCTCCTGGCCGCTCACCGCCAATGGCGAACTGGTTTCGGCGCTCGACGGCAATTGGGGCCTGGTCGAAAAGGCGGTCGAAAAGAAGGTCAAGGAAAAGGCGATCGTCAACGGCGCCGTGCTTTCCGACGCCGACGTGCACCAGGCGACGCGCGATTCGGTCCGCGCCATCATGATGATCCGCGCCTTTCGCATGCGCGGCCATCTGCATGCCAATCTCGATCCGCTCGGCATCGCTAAGCCGCTCGAGGATTATAATGAGCTGTCGCCGGAGAATTACGGCTTCACCGAAGCCGATTACGACCGGCCGATTTTCCTCGACAATGTGCTGGGCCTGGAATTCGGCACGATCCGGCAGATGCTGGACATCCTGACCCGCACCTATTGCTCGACGCTGGGCGTCGAGTTCATGCACATTTCCGATCCGGAAGAGAAGGCGTGGATCCAGGCGCGCATCGAAGGCGCCGACAAGGAGATCACCTTCACCGCCACCGGCAAGAAGGCGATCCTGTCCAAGCTGATCGAGGCCGAGGGCTTCGAGCAGTATATCGACGTCAAGTACAAGGGCACCAAGCGCTTCGGCCTCGACGGCGGTGAATCGCTGATCCCGGCGCTGGAGCAGATCGTCAAGCGCGGCGGCCAGCTCGGTCTCAAGGAAATCGTGCTCGGCATGGCGCATCGCGGCCGCCTCAACGTGCTTTCGCAGGTGATGGCGAAGCCCCACCGCGCCATCTTCCACGAATTCAAGGGCGGCTCGGCCGCGCCCGACGAGGTCGAAGGCTCGGGCGACGTCAAGTACCATCTCGGCGCCTCGTCGGACCGCGAGTTCGACGGCAACAAGGTGCATCTGTCGCTGACCGCCAACCCCTCGCATCTTGAAATCGTCGATCCGGTGGTGATGGGCAAGGCGCGCGCCAAGCAGGACCAGCTCGCCGGCCGCGAGCGTGGCGAGGTCGTGCCGCTGTCGGAGCGCGCCAAGGTGTTGCCGCTGCTTTTGCATGGCGACGCCGCATTCGCCGGCCAGGGCGTGATCGCCGAAATCCTCGGCCTGTCGGGCCTGCGTGGCCACCGCGTCGCCGGCACGCTGCACGTCATCATCAACAACCAGATCGGCTTCACCACCAATCCGCGTTTCTCGCGCTCCTCGCCCTATCCGTCGGATGTGGCCAAGATGATCGAGGCGCCGATCTTCCACGTCAACGGCGACGACCCGGAGGCCGTGGTGCACGCCGCCAAGGTCGCGACCGAGTTCCGCATGAAGTTCCACAAGCCGGTGGTGGTGGACATGTTCTGCTACCGCCGCTTCGGCCACAATGAGGGCGACGAGCCGGCCTTCACCCAGCCGATCATGTACCGCAACATCCGTACCCACAAGACGGTGGTCCAGATCTATGCCGACCGGCTGATCGCCGAAGGCCACGTCACCCAGGCTGAGGTCGACAAGATGCGGGCCGACTGGCGCGCGCATCTGGAAGCCGAATGGGAAGTCGGGCAGAGCTACAAGCCAAACAAGGCCGATTGGCTGGACGGCGCGTGGTCCGGCCTGCGCACCGCCGACAACCAGGATGAACAACGGCGCGGCAAGACGGCCGTGCCGGTTCGCACGCTAAAGGAGATCGGCAAGAAGCTGACCGAGGTGCCGAAGGATTTCGAGGCGCACAAGACGATCCTGCGCTTCCTCGAAAACCGCCGCCAGGCGATCGAGTCCGGCGAAGGCATCGACTGGTCGACCGCGGAGGCGCTGGCCTTCGGCGCCATCCTGCTCGACGGCAACCCGATCCGGCTTTCCGGCCAGGATTCGGAGCGCGGCACCTTCTCGCAGCGCCATTCGGTGCTTTACGACCAGCGCGACGAAACCCGCTACATCCCGCTCAACAACCTCTCGGCGGCGCAGGCCGGCTACGAGGTGATCAACTCGATGCTGTCGGAAGAGGCGGTGCTTGGCTTCGAATATGGCTACAGCCTGGCCGAGCCCAAGGCGCTGACGCTTTGGGAAGCGCAGTTCGGCGACTTCGCCAATGGCGCCCAGGTGGTGTTCGACCAGTTCATCTCGTCCGGCGAGCGCAAGTGGCTGCGCATGTCGGGCCTCGTCTGCCTGTTGCCGCATGGCTATGAAGGCCAGGGGCCGGAGCATTCGTCGGCGCGCCTCGAGCGCTTCCTGCAGCTCTGCGCGGAAGACAACATGCAGGTGGCCAACGTCACCACGCCGGCCAACTATTTCCATATCCTGCGCCGGCAGCTGAAGCGCGACTTCCGCAAGCCGCTGATCCTGATGACGCCGAAGTCGCTGCTGCGCCACAAGCGGGCGGTGTCGATGCTGTCGGAGATGTCGGGCGAGAGCTCGTTCCACCGCCTGCTGTGGGACGACGCCCAGCTGTTGCCGAACCAGGCGATCAAGCTGGTGAAGGACTCCAAGATCCGCCGCGTCGTGCTGTGCTCGGGCAAGGTCTATTACGACCTTTACGAAGAGCGCGAGAAGCGCGGCATCAACGACATCTATCTTCTGCGCGTCGAACAGCTCTATCCGTTCCCGGCCAAGGCGCTGATCACCGAATTGTCACGCTTCCGCAATGCGGAGATGGTGTGGTGCCAGGAGGAGCCCAAGAACATGGGCGCCTGGTCGTTCATCGACCCCTATCTTGAATGGGTGCTGGCGCATATCGACGCCAAGCATCAGCGGGTGCGCTACACCGGGCGGCCAGCTTCGGCGTCGCCGGCAACCGGCCTGATGTCGAAGCATCTCAGCCAGCTGGCGGCGCTGCTCGACGACGCTCTCGGCGAATAACCTGACGAAACAGACCTCAAGAAGACAAGAGAACGGACAGGCACAATGGCTACCGAAATCCGCGTCCCCACTCTGGGTGAATCCGTCACCGAGGCGACCGTCGGCAAGTGGTTCAAGAAAGTCGGCGACACGATCGCCGCCGACGAGCCGCTGGTCGAGCTCGAAACCGACAAGGTGACGGTGGAAGTGCCCGCCGCGGGCGCCGGAACGCTGGCCGAGATCACCGTCAAGGAAGGCGAGACGGTCAATGTCGGCGCGCTGCTCGGCTCGATTTCGGCGGGCGGCGCGGCCCCGGCCACGAAGCCGCAGGCGGTGGCGCAGGCTTCCAGCCCGGATGCCGCTTCCACGGTCAAGCAGGCCGCCGCCGAGACCGCCAAGGTCGCCGGCGACGCCGGCCCGATCGAGCCGCGCACCATGCCGCCGGCGCCGTCTGCCGCGAAGCTGATCGCCGAGCACAATCTCTCGGTCGACCAGCTCTCCGGTTCGGGCAAGCGCGGTCAGGTGCTGAAGGGCGACGTGCTCGACGCCATCGCCAAGGGCGCGCCCTCGCAGCCGGCCGAGACGCCGAAGGCGGCACCTGCGCCGGTCGTTGCCCGCGCGCCGTCCACGGCCGAGGATGCGCCGCGCGAGGAGCGCGTGCGCATGACGAAGCTGCGCCAGACCATCGCGCGCCGCTTGAAGGAAGCGCAGTCCACCGCCGCCATGCTCACCACCTTCAACGAGGTGGATATGAGCGCGGTGATGGCGCTCAGGGCCAAGTACAAGGACGTGTTCGAGAAGAAGCATGGCGTGAAGCTCGGCTTCATGGGCTTCTTCACCAAGGCGGTGACCCATGCGCTGAAGGAGATCCCGGCGGTCAATGCCGAGATCGACGGCACCGACATCATCTACAAGAACTTTGCCCATGTCGGCGTCGCCGTCGGGACCGACAAGGGCCTGGTGGTGCCGGTGGTGCGCGACGCCGACCAGATGTCGATCGCCGAGATCGAGAAGGAGATCGGCCGGCTTGGCCTCGCCGCACGCGACGGCAAGCTTTCGGTGGCGGATATGCAGGGCGGCACCTTCACCATCTCCAATGGCGGTGTCTACGGCTCACTGATGTCGACGCCGATCCTGAATGCGCCGCAGTCCGGCATCCTCGGCATGCACAAGATCCAGGACCGGCCGGTGGTGGTCGGCGGCCAGATCGTCATCCGTCCGATGATGTACCTGGCGCTCAGCTACGATCACCGCATCGTCGACGGCAAGGAAGCGGTGACCTTCCTGGTGCGCGTCAAGGAAAGCCTGGAGGATCCCGAGCGGCTGGTGCTCGATCTCTAAAGGTGGCTCATGACGGCTCGCGGCCGGAGCGGCGAATGAAAGCCCGTCTGCTCGGTGCCGCGAAAACGGTCGCCCTTGTAGCCGGCGTGACTCTCGTGGCGTCCAGCGCCCATGCCGGCTGCCCGATCCAGCTTGCCGTCTATAGCGAGGCGCAGAGCGGCGCCGAGATCGACTTCACCCCGGCCGGCACCTCGGCGACGATCACCAATGCCTTCCGCATGATCCTCGACAACAACACCGTGCTCGACGGCATCGCCATGTGGACCGAGGGTTCCGCGGCGCGGCCGCATGGCTCGCTGATGTACAAATGCCCGACGGGCGACGTCACCGGCGAGGAGCTCGCCGCCTGCACGGTCTGGGAAGGCGTCATCTACAGCGCCGATGACAAGGGCGGCGTCGGGCTGTTGCCGGCCGAAGGCGCCGACGCGCCGAAAAACCTGATCCTGCCCGATCTCGGGCCGTCGCTCGAAATGTCGGCCGCCTATGGCCCCGCCGGCTTTTCGAAAGTGCCATGGGACATCTTCGTGCTGAAAGGCTGCCAGGAATGATCGCCGAGAAAAAGACGCTGCTGGTCACCGGTGGCAGCCGCGGCATCGGCGCGGCGATTTGCCGGCAGGCGAACCAGGCCGGCTACCGGGTGGCGGTGAATTACGTCTCCAACCAGGTCGCGGCGGAAGCGCTGGTCGCCGAGCTCGAAGCGGCCGGCGGCGAGGCCTTTGCGGTCAAGGGTGATGTCGGCAGCGAGGCCGATGTGATAGCGATGTTCGAAGCGGTAGACCGGGCCTTCGGCCGGCTTGACGCCTTCGTCAACAATGCCGGTATCGTCGACCTCAAGGCGCGCGTCGACGAGATGAGTGTCGAGCGGCTGGAGCGCATGATGCGCATCAACGTGGTCGGCTCGTTCCTTTGTGCGCGCGAGGCGATGAAGCGCATGTCGACGCGGCATGGCGGCAAGGGTGGCGCCATCGTCAACATCTCATCTGCCGCCGCCAGGCTGGGCTCGCCCGGCGAATATGTCGACTATGCCGCCTCCAAGGGCGCGATCGATACGCTGACGATCGGGCTCGCGCGTGAAGTCGCGCTGGAAGGCATCCGCGTCAATGCGGTCAGCCCCGGCATCACCGAGACCGAAATCCATGCCTCCGGCGGGCAGCCGGACCGCGTGGCGCGGATGCAGGATCTGCTGCCGATGAAACGCGCCGGCACGGCGGACGAAGTCGCGAGCGCGGTTCTCTATCTTCTGTCGGACGCGGCCTCCTATATAACGGGCGCGATCCTCAATGTGAGCGGCGGCCGTTGAAGGCCGGATAAGAAGGATTTCTATTATGGCTTATGACGTCGTTATCATCGGATCGGGGCCAGGCGGCTATGTCTGCGCCATCAAGGCGGCGCAGCTCGGGCTGAAGACGGCGGTGGTCGAGAAGAACGCCACCTTCGGCGGCACCTGCCTCAACATCGGCTGCATCCCGTCTAAGGCACTGCTCTACGCCTCCGAGATGTTCGCCGAGGCCGGCCATGCCTTCGATACGCTGGGCGTCGAGATACCGGCCCCGAAGCTCAATCTGAAGAAGATGATGGCGCATAAAGACACGACGGTGGCGTCAAACGTCAACGGCGTCGCCTTCCTGTTCAAGAAGAACAAGATCGATTCCTTCCGCGGCACCGGCAAGGTGATTTCCGCCGGCAAGGTGTCGGTGACCGGCGAGGACGGCAAGGTCGAGGAGATCGAGACCAAGAACATCGTCATCGCCACCGGCTCGGACGTCGCCGGCATTCCGGGCGTCAAGGTCGATTTCGACGAGAAGGTGATCGTGTCTTCCACCGGCGCGCTGTCGCTGGCCAAGGTGCCGGAGCATCTCGTGGTGGTCGGCGGCGGCGTCATCGGGCTGGAGCTCGGCTCGGTGTGGGCCAGGCTCGGCGCCAAGGTCACGGTGGTCGAGTTCCTCGACAACATCCTGGGCGGCATGGACGGCGAGGTGTCGAAGCAGTTCCAGCGGCTGCTCTCCAAGCAGGGCTTCGAGTTCAAGCTTGGCGCCAAGGTCACTGGCGTCGCCAAGGCCAAGAAGGGGGCCGCCGTCACCTTCGAGCCGGTCAAGGGCGGTGCGGCCGAAACCATCGAGGCGGACGTGGTGCTGGTTGCTACCGGACGCCGCCCCTATGCCGACAGCCTGGGGCTGAAGGAAGCCGGCGTCGAGGTCGACGAGCGCGGCAGGGTCAAGACCGACGGGCATCTGAGGACCAACGTGCCCGGCATCTATGCCATCGGCGACGTGATCGCCGGCCCGATGCTGGCGCACAAGGCCGAGGACGAGGGCGTGGCCGTCGCCGAAACCATCGCCGGCCAGGCCGGCCATGTGAACTACGACGTCATCCCGAGCGTGGTCTACACCAGCCCGGAAATCGCCTCGGTCGGCAGGACCGAGGAGGAACTGAAGAAGGCCGGCGTCGACTACAAGGTCGGCAAATTCCCGTTCAGCGCCAACGGCCGCGCGCGCGCCATGCTGCACACCGACGGCTTCGTGAAGATCCTGGCCGACAAGGCCAGCGACCGCGTGCTCGGCGTCCATATCGTCGGCTTCGGCGCCGGCGAGATGATCCACGAGGCGGCGGTGCTGATGGAGTTCGGTGGCTCGTCGGAAGACCTCGCCCGCACCTGCCATGCGCACCCGACGATGTCGGAAGCGGTGAAGGAAGCGGCGCTGGCCACGTTCTTCAAGCCGATCCACATTTAGTTCGGTAAGTAAGGGCCATACCCTCGCGACTTCGTCATTCTATGGCGAAGCAAGGAGCGAAGCGACGCAGCGCAGACCATAGAATCCATTCCGTTACGTCGAGGCGTTGCTGCGCTGGAGATCTATCGGTGGCCGCGGCGCGGCTTTGTTCTGCTCCGTTTTACCTTGCACGGAAGTTACGGAATGGATCCTCGGGTCAAGCCCGAGGATGACGACGCGCAGGTGGGCTCTCGGCAAGGTCCTTCAAACAAAACGGCCCGCCTTTCGGCGGGCCGTTCGTTTTCAGGCTGCAGCCCGATTACTGAGCCGGAGCAGGTGCAGGTGCAGGTGCCGGAGCGGGCACAGGTGCCGGAGCGGGCGCAGGAGCCGGGGCTGGCGCCGGAGCGGGTGCTGGAGCAGGTGTCGCAGGCGCGGGTGCCGGCGTGCTGGCGGCCGGCGGTTCAGCCGGGGCCGGGGCATGCTCGCCGCCGCTTCTGCCAAAGACATAATACGCAACAATAGCCAGGATAATGACAACAAGGGCGATCAGCCACCCGCTGCCGCCGCCACCCGACCTGGGAGGCGGGCTCGAAGGGGTGAAGGGGTCGTTAGGGTTCGCCATGAAACGTGTCCTCCTTGGATGAAAGTCATCAAAATAACAGCCATCAACGCGCTGATCCCGCATCGGGTTTCACGCGAACGGACGGAAAGCGCTGAAAAACCGGCGTTTTCAGGTCCACCAGCCGCCAGACGACTCAGTTGACGGCGGTAACACTATACCCTGCCTTGCGAAAATCCTCGACCAGTCCTTCCGGACCGGGAAGATGCATGGCGCCGACAGCCATGAAGACGTTGCCCCTGGCCAAAATCGGCGCCGCGTGCGCGGCCATCACCTTGTTGCGGCTGGTGATCATGGTCTGCTCGAAGGCGGCATAGCCGGCCTGGTCGTCCGAGGAGTCCGGCAGGACGGCCTTGAAGAGTGGCCAGAACATGCCAACCTCGCCACGCTGGTAGAGCACGATCATCGTCTCGTTGACGTCGTTGACCTTGTCGCCGAGCTTCATCGTCTCGACTAGGCTCTTCATGTGGAATTCGAGCGGCAGCGAGGCCATGGCGCGCAGCTGATCGACAGCGGTCTCCAGCCCTTCGACATCCTTGCCCGAGGCCTTCGCGTCGGAGGCAAGCTTGACGTCCAGCACGGGTTCGCCGGCGGACTGGCGCGCCACCTCGCAGGCCGGCAACGCCATCATCGCCGACAGGATCCACGGCTTCATCTTGGCGACCGTCGCCGGCGGGATGCCGCGGGCATCGAGTCCCTTGTTCAGCGCCGCCGCATCATCCGGCGACAGCAGCGACGACAGCGTGGTGTTGTCGGTGAACATCATCAGGCCGGGCTCGCTGGCCATCGCGGCCATCATCTTGGCCTTGTCCATCGCATCGGTGGTTTCGATGACGACGGTGCCGGCGCCGTCATAGGCTTTCTGCGCGGCGGCCGGCAGCGTGGTGACGCGGGTGTCGGTCATGTGCATGGTGCCGAACAGATAGGACGGTTTTTCGCCCGGCTTCTCCAGCTTCCACAACAGGCCCTTGCCGTTCGGAACGGCCGCGGCTTCGGTCTCGACCTTCTTGAAGGCGGCTGGATCGTTCTTCTCCAGCGCGGCCAACAGATCGGCGCCGGCGCAATTCGGCGCTTCGGCATGCGCCCGGCTTGCGAGCAGCAGGACGACGAGGAAAGACAGGAAAAACAGCAGGTTGAGCGCCGCAAGCAGCTTCAACGAGACAAGGGCCGCGCGGTCGGCGATGGCGATGACGCGTTTCATGGAAAGCGTCTTAGCGCCGAAAAGCGGCAAAACGGTTAATCCGGAGAATGAAATTGTCCCCGGTGCGGTCGGTTTTGACGTTCGCTCCGGTTTTCGGATCGAATACCGTGACGATTGGCTGAAACGCCCATCGCGTCGTCATCCACGGGCGGAGCAAGGAGCGGAGCGACGCGCGCAGACCCCGAGGATCCAATCCGTTACCTGAGCCGAGGAATGCAGCGATGCAGAATTCTGCGCTGCTGCGGAGCGCCGAGGTCACGGCATGGATACTAGGGTCTCCGCGACGGAGCTTCGCTCCTGCTCCGCCCTGGTATGACGAAGTCAGGCCTTCACGCCCGTGGATGCGCCTTCTCGTAGATGTCGAGCAGCCTCGCGGTGTCGACGCCGGTGTAGATCTGCGTGGTCGACAGGCTGGCGTGGCCGAGCAGTTCCTGGATGGTGCGCAGGTCGCCGCCGCGGCCGAGCAGGTGGGTGGCGAAGGAGTGCCGCAGGGCGTGCGGCGTTGCGCTGTCGGGCAGGTTCAGCGCCGAGCGCAGCTTCGCCATCTCGCGCTGGATGATGGCCGGGTTGAGCGGGCCGCCACGGGCGCCGCGGAACAAGAGGTCCTTGGGACCGATGTGGAAGGGGCAGAGTCGGCGGTATTCCGCCACCGCGTTGCGGGCCACCGGCAGCACCGGCACCAGCCGCGTCTTGCCGCCCTTGCCGGTGACGCGCAGCACGGTGTCGGCTTCCGTTGCGAGGTCGGCGCCCGTCAGGCCTAGCGCTTCGGAGATGCGCAGGCCGGAGCCGTAGAGCAGCGTCAGCACGGCGGCGTTGCGCGCTGCGATCCAGGGTTCCTCGGCGAGTTGACCCTCCATCGCCACGACCTTTCTGGCGTCGCTTGCCGTCAGAGGTTTGGGCAGCGATTTCGGCTGGCGCGGCGCGCGCAGAGCGACGGCACCCGCGGCGTTGACGAGGCCGCGTTTTTCGAGAAAGCGCAGCAGCGAGCGGATGCCGGCAAGGCCGCGCCCCAGTGTGCGGACGCCGGCGCCTTCGTTGCGGCGCTTGGCGAGGAAGCCGCGCAAGTCGGCGGGGCGCAGGTCCGCGAGGTCGGAAATGCCCGGCGGGCCGCCGCAATGTCCGGTCAGGAAATGCAGGAACTGGCGCGTGTCGCGTTCATAGGCCTCGACGGTTTCCGGCGACAGGCGGCGCTCATGCGCCAATGTCTTCAGCCAGGTCTCGCGCGCCGCCTGGAGATCGGGTTTGGCCGGGATGAGGAATTCCTGCATGCCGGCATTGTCATGCACGCGGGTTAGGAAGCGGTGAAGAGGCCGTCATTGAAATGGCCGCCGCGCGGCGTTAGAGCAGGGCAAAGGAAATGCCGCGATGTCGAAGCTTGAAAACCCCGTACAGATGGCCGTCATCGGTGCCGCGCACGGCATCAAGGGCGAACTCAGGGTGAAAACCTTCACCGGCGATCCGCTGGCGCTGGCCGATTACGGCCCACTCTATGCCAGGGATGGACGCGCCTTCCAGATTACCGATATCAGGCCTGCCGGGACGGTGGTGGTGGTGCGTTTCAAGGGCGTCAACGACCGCAACGCCGCCGAGGCGCTGGCCGGCACCGAGCTTTTCGTCGATCGCTCTATGCTTCCTGACGACGGCGAGGAGGACGAGTTCTATCATGCCGACCTCATCGGCCTCGACGTCCGGGACGACACCGGTGTCATCGGCAAGGTCGTCGCGGTGCATAATTTCGGCGGCGGCGACATTCTCGATGTCACGCTTGCCGGCCGCAAGGGCGTGCTGATCCCGTTCACGCAGGCAGCGGTGCCGCATGTCGCGATCGCCGACGGTTTCGTCGAGGTCGATCCGCTGGCGGCCGGCCTGGTCGATGACGAGGAGAACGAGGCGCCGGGACGGTCCGGCTTCGACCCGAAGGGCAGGCCGCGCGGACCGAAGGATGCCGGGGGCAACCGGTGAGCTTTGCCGCCTCGGTGCTGACGCTCTATCCGGAAATGTTCCCGGGCGCGCTCGGCCTGTCGCTGGCCGGCCGCGCGCTGGAGGCCGGCATATGGTCGCTGGAGGCGATCCAGATCCGCGATTTCGCAACCGACAAGCACCGCACGGTCGACGATACGCCGGCCGGCGGCGGCGCCGGCATGGTGATGCGCGCCGACGTGCTGGCGAGAGCCATCGACCATGCTTCGCCGCCGGGCGACCCGCGCCCAAGGCTGCTGATGAGCCCGCGCGGCAAACCGCTGACGCAAGCGCGCGTGCGGGAGCTTGCCGCCGGGCCTGGCGCCGTCATCCTGTGTGGCCGCTTCGAGGGCGTCGACCAGCGGCTGATCGAGGCGCGCGGGCTGGAGGAGGTCTCGATCGGCGATTTCATCCTGTCGGGCGGCGAGCCGGCGGCGCTGGTGCTGCTCGATGCCGTGGTGCGGCTGCTGCCGGGCGTCATGGGCAATGCCGTGTCGGGCGAGGAGGAAAGTTTCGAGAACGGCCTGCTCGAGCATCCGCACTACACGCGGCCGCAGGAGTTCGAAGGCCGGCCGATTCCGGACGTGCTGATTTCCGGCAACCACAAGAAGATTGGCGAATGGCGGCGCGCGGAGGCGGAGAAGCTGACGCGGGAACGGCGGCCGGACCTACTGGCGAACGTTCCGCCCCGTTAGCGGCGATGGTTCTCAGCCTTTGGTGAAATAGTAGAAAGCCAAAAGCAGGCCGACCGCGACGACGAAACCGCGCACCAGGCCTTGCGGCACGCGCTTGGCGATCCACACACCGGCATAGCCGCCGAGCGCCACGCCCGGGATCATGACGATCGCCTGCGGCCAGGCAACGACGCCCCCGGAAACGAACACCAGGATGGCGACAACCGCGATCACGATGGACAACATGTTCTTCAACGCATTGAGCCGGTGGTAATCGCCGGCCTGCGTCAGGCCGAGCGTGGCCAGCATCATCACGCCCATGCCGGCGCCGAAGAAGCCGCCATAGACCGCGGTCGCGAATTGAGCGATCGAACCGGCAAGCGAGCCGACCGAGGCCTGGTGCTCCGGGCCGGCCGCCGGTTTCAGCCACGGCCCGGCGGCGAACAGCGCGGTCGCGGCGATCAGCAGCCAGGGCACAAGGGCGCGGAACGACGGGTTGGAGAGGGCGAGCAGGATGAGCGAGCCAGCCAGCGCGCCGAGCGCCGAGATCAGGCAAAGCAGCAGGGCGCCGCGCCGGAAATGCCGGATATCGGTCCAGTAGGCGAGCGTCGAGGTGATGTAGCCCGGCAGCTGCGTCACCGAGGAGGTGGCATTGGCGACGATCGGCGGCAGACCAACCAGCGTCATGGCGCCGAAGGTGAGGAAGGTGCCGCCGCCGGCGACCGCATTGGCGGCGCCGGAGGCAAGGCCCGCGAAGAAGAGCAGGACGGCATCGGAGAACGTCATGGAGGGAAGGCCCGGGGATACACTTTCCCGGCTTAGAAAGCTTGGCGTGCTCGCGCAACCCGGCACGAGGCAATAAGATGGTACCAGAGACGCAAAAAATGTGCCTCAAAGTCCTTTTTCGATGCATGGCGTCGCCCCAGAACCGAGCACACTTCTGGGCGACATGCATTTGGACGTGACAAAGCGCCGAAATAGCTGTATGTCGCCGCCCGAACCGGAAGAACGATCTTCTGGACCCGTCAACTAATGACGGTGTAGCCGTCCCTGCCCGATGTTTCGACAAAGGGCATAGCCGAGCGGTCGTTGGAACTGCAAGGCGAGTTGAGGACGCTCTGACTGTCGGAAGAACAAGAAGTGGATATTTGAGATGGATCTCATCCGTCAGCTCGAGGCCGAACAGGCCGCCAAGATCGAAGCCAAGCGCAAGCTGCCCGAATTCCAGCCGGGCGACACAGTGCGCGTCCAGGTGCGCGTCACCGAAGGCAGCCGCACCCGCGTCCAGGCCTATGAGGGCGTCGTCATCGCCCGCTCCGGCTCCGGCTTCCAGGAGAATTTCACCGTCCGCAAGATTTCCTACGGCGAAGGCGTCGAGCGCGTTTTCCCGGTCTACTCGCCGATGGTCGAGGGCGTCGAGATCGTGCGCCGCGGCAAGGTGCGCCGCGCCAAGCTCTATTACCTGCGCGACCGTCGCGGCAAGTCGGCCCGCATTTCGGAAAACACCGGCGTGCGCGCCCGCAAGCTGAACGACGAAGAGCGTGATGCACTGAACGCCGAGCGCGCCCGCATCGAGGCCGAGAAGGTCGCCGCCGCCCAGGCGCTGGCCGCCGAGACGGCCGCCAAGGAAGCCGCCGAGAAGAAGGCCGCAGCCGAGGCTGCTTCGGCCGAATAAGGCGCTTCGACAGCATTGGTTCGGAAAGGCGGCTTCGGCCGCCTTTTTCGTTTTGGGGGAAGAGCCCACCCCTCCGGCTCCTGATCGCTCAGTTTCCTGTACTACCTGCGTTCGCGCACCGCATGCGTTGGCGGTTGGCTGAAACGTCTAAGCTTCGTCATCCACGGGCGAAGCAAGGAGCGTAGCGACGCAGCGCAGACCCGAGGATCCATTCCGTGACATTTGAGCGCCGCAACGGTGCAGAATTCTGCCCCGCTGCACTCCACGGCCGAGGTAACGGAATGGTTCCTCGGGTCTGCGCGCCGCTGCGCGGCGCTCCGCCCGTGGATGACGAAATCGGGTTGACAACCAATTATCTTGTACACTAAATAATCGTGTACAAATCAATGGAGATCGAAAATGTCTGCACTCTACACCGCCCAGGCTCACGTCAGCGGCGGCCGCAACGGTCACGGCGAAACCAGCGACGGCCTGCTAAAGGTCGACCTTGCGATGCCGAAGGAGCTCGGCGGCAAGGGTGGCGCTACGAACCCGGAACAGCTTTTCGCGGTCGGCTATGCCGCCTGCTTCGAGAGCGCGGTGCGTTTTGTCGCCCGCCAGCAGAAGCTGCCGCTCGAGGACGCTTCGATCACATCCACGGTGAGCCTCCATCCGAACGACCAGGGCGGCTTCAGGCTCGGCGTTGCGCTGGCGGCTGAGATCAAGGGGCTTGATCAGGCGAGTGCCGAGGCGCTTGTATCGGAAGCGCACAAGATCTGCCCCTATTCCAACGCCATCCGGGGCAATATCGATGTGGCGCTGTCCACCACGGCGCTTCCGGCAAAGGCAGCATGACGACGACAACCGAAACAATGAGCAGAGACACCCCGGCGCTGGACGCCGGGGTTATCGCCGTGCCGCGTCTCGACCAGCAGCTCTGCTTCGCGCTCTATTCGGCGAGCGGGCTGATGACCAAGCTCTACCGGCCGCTGCTTGATCCGCTCGGCCTCACCTATCCGCAATACCTTGCAATGCTCGCGTTGTGGCAGCATTCGCCGAGCACGATCGGCGAGCTCGGCGCGGCACTGGGCCTCGATTCGGCGACGCTGACGCCGCTGATCAAGCGCATGGAAGCGGGCGGGCTGGTGACGCGCCGGCGCGACGCCGCCGATGAACGCCGGGTGCTGGTCGAGCCAACCGCCAAGGGCCAGGCGCTGCGAGCGAAGATGAAGGACGTACAGGAAGGCCTGGGCTGCGCCATGCCTTTGGACCGGGCCGAGCTGAAGGCCCTGCACGGCACGCTGACGCGTCTGGTCGCCGGGCTGCGCGAGGCCACCGCCGATCAGGATTGAAAGCGGCAACGTCGTCCTCAAAGCCATCTCCGAAGAGCATTGGATTTGCCTTTGGTGCGCAACGTCGCAGCAGACCGGCTTGCAAGGCGCTTGCGGCAAGCTAAAGTCGGCGCCGGATTTTCTCAGGCCGCGAAAATTGCAGCGCGGTCGCACCCTCGGAGATTTGTCATGACCAAGTCGAAATTGCTGCTGGCCGCTATGGTGGCCTGCCTCCTCGCGCCTGTCGCCGCGCTCGCCGACAATTTGCCCGATCTCGGCGGCAAGAAGGTCGTGGTGGTGACGGAAAACGCCTATCCGCCGCTGCAGTTCATCGACAAGAAGACCGGCAAGCAGATCGGCTGGGAATATGACGCGATGGACGAGATCGCCAAGCGGCTGAATTTCAAGGTCGAGTACCAGAACACCTCCTGGGACGCGATGATCCAGGCGGTTTCCGACAACCAGTACAACATCGGCATGACCGGCATCACGATCAAGGACGACCGCAAGGAGAAGGTCGACTTCTCCGACCCCTATATGCGCTCGGAGCAGTTCATGCTGGTGCGCGGCGACGAAAGCCGCTTCACCGACGCTAAGAGCTTCGGCGCCTTCAAGGATGGGCTGATCGGCGCCCAGCCCGGCACCACGCCCTTCTACACCGCCGTCTACAGCGTCCTCGACGGCAATGAGCAGAACCCGCGCATCAAGCTGTTCGAGACCTTCGGCGCGACCGTGCAGGCGCTGAAGGCGGGCGACGTCGATGTCGTGCTCACCGACGGTACCGCCGGCAAGGGCTATGTCGATGCTTCGGAAGGCAAGCTGAAGCTGATCGGCGGCCCGCTCGGCACCGAGGACTTCGGGTTCATCTTCCCCAAGGGCTCGAACCTGGTGAAGCCGGTCAACGCCGCCATCGCGTCGCTGAAGGCCGACGGCACGTTCGACAAGCTCAACAAGAAGTGGTTCCTCGATTACAAGATGGGGCAGTAGGCTCGTCTTGCTGCGCGCCGCGAATTTGCAGGAAATCGCGCTGACATTGCGCCCAGGCCCCCCTCTCTGCCCTGCCGGGCATCTCCCCCTCAAGGGGGGAGATCAGATGTCGCGCCGGCTTTCGCCAACTGTCAATGTCGCAGAATGGGCGGAGCGGCTCAAACTGCCAATCTCCCCCCTTGAGGGGGAGATGGCTGGCAGGCCAGAGAGGGGGGACTGGGCGCCCTGCTCTCGAGGCTTCCTCTCTGGCGAAACCGCCTGATGGCAGCGTCCACATCCACCGCCAAACCCGAATTCCCGTGGTGGCTTGCCGCCGCGGCCGTGCTCGCACTGGCCGCGGCCCTCGCCATCGCGTCCAGCGACCTTTATGCCGAGGTCTTCGCCACGGTCGCCAAGGGCATCGGCATCACCATCTTCGTCACCGCGGTCGCCTTTGCTTTAGCCTCCGCGCTCGGGCTCGGCATCGCGCTGATGGCGCTGTCGGGATCGCAGTGGCTGCGCCAGATCGCGCGCTTCTATGTCGAGATCATCCGTGGCGTGCCGATTCTGGTGCTGTTGTTCTGGATCGCCTTTGCCGGCGCGCCGGCCTTCGTCGCCGCCTGGAATGCGCTGACCGCGCCGCTGCAGAGCGCCGGCCTGATGGGTGAGCTGCTGGTGCGCGATGTTTCGCTTCTGTGGCGCGCGATCATGGCGTTGACCATCGGCTACTCGGCCTTCATCTCGGAAGTGTTCCGCGCCGGCATCCAGTCGGTCGAGAAAGGCCAGATAGAAGCCGCCAAGGCGCTGGGGCTCAGCCGGGCGCAGCGTTTTAGGCTGATCGTATTTCCGCAGGCGATCCGCATGATCCTGCCGCCGCTCGGCAACGATTTCGTCGCCATGGTCAAGGATTCCTCGCTGGTCTCGGTTCTCGGCGTCGCCGACATCACCCAGATGGGCAAGGTCTATGCCGCCGGCTCGTTCCGCTTTTTCGAGACCTATTCGATCGTCGCCTACATCTATCTCATCCTGACCATCGGCCTGTCGCTGGCGCTGCGGGCGCTGGAGCAGCGGCTGCGCCGCCAGCATCAGGAATAGCCGGCAGCAAAAGTCCGCGCTACGATCTTCCTCTTGTCATTGCGGAGGACACGTCCCATGAATTTCGACAAGGCCAATGCGGCGCTGGACTCCGTCTATTCGGCCGAGACGCCGGAAGGGCTCGCCAAGGCCTATGCCGAATGGGCCGCGACCTATGACAGCGAGACCGCCTCGCTCGGCTACCTCCTGCCGTTCCTGATCACGGCCTGGGTGGCGCGGCATGTGCCGGCGGGCGAAGGCCCGCTGCTCGATGCGGGCTGCGGCACCGGCCTGTCGGGGCCGTCGCTGAAGGCTCTGGGCTATGCCGACATCGCCGGCCTCGACCTCTCCGACGACATGCTGAAGCTCGCCGGCAGCCGCCAGGCCGGCGGCAAGCCGGCTTATAGCGAGCTGAAGAAGGCGATGCTCGGCGGCCCGCTGCCCTGGCCAGACCGGCATTTCCGCGCCTTCTTCTCGACCGGCGTCTTCACCATCGGCCACGCGCCGGCCGCCGGCCTGCACGAGCTGGTGCGCATCACCAAAAGCGGCGGCCACGCCATCTTCACCGTGCGCGACCAGGTGTTCGAGAGCGGCGGCTTCCAGGCGGTGTTCGATGAGCTCGCGCAGGCGGGAAAATGGCGGCTGGTCGAGCAGAGCCCATGGTTTCGCTGCTATGCCATCGGCGATCCGGAGGCGCTGGTGAAGACGTTTGTGTTCGAGGTGGTGTGAATAGCTGGGCGCCAGTTCCTCGCCCCCGCGAAATCGGGGGAGAGGAACCAGATCCCCGCCGCAATTGCCGAAAAGGCAAAACATTGCTATCTACCCCGCCATGGAAAAGCTTTTCAGCGATCCGGCCTACAAGGGTTTCGTGCTGCAGGACAGAAAGCGCCTGCCGTCGCGTTTCTCCGCGCGCGTTTGCGGCGCGCTGACCAGCCGACTTAACTGACCCGACCGATCGCAGTCTTCGCGCCGGATGGCCGGCGTGCTTTTCCCATTCTCATATCGACGGATTTACGCACATGAGCGCACCGCGCACCCTCTATGACAAGATCTTCGACGACCACGTCGTCGACCGCCAGGACGACGGTACCTGCCTGCTCTATATCGACCGCCACCTCGTGCATGAGGTCACCAGCCCGCAGGCTTTCGAAGGCCTGCGCATGTCGAACCGCAAGGTTCGCCATCCGGAAAAGACGCTGGCCGTGGTCGACCACAACGTGTCGACCTCGCCGGAGCGCAAGTTCGGCATCAAGAACGAGGAAAGCCGCATCCAGGTCGAGGCGCTGGCCAAGAATGCCAAGGATTTCGGCATCGAATACTACTCAGAGAACGATGTCCGCCAGGGCATCGTCCACATCATCGGGCCCGAACAAGGCTTCACCCTGCCCGGCATGACCATTGTGTGCGGCGACAGCCACACCTCGACGCACGGCGCCTTCGGCGCGCTCGCGCATGGCATCGGCACGTCAGAGGTCGAGCATGTGCTCGCCACCCAGACGCTGATCCAGCGCAAGGCCAAGAATATGCTGGTGCGCGTCGACGGCCAGCTGCCCGAAGGCGTCACCGCCAAGGACATCATCCTCGCCATCATCGGCGAGATCGGCACGGCCGGCGGCACCGGCTACGTCATCGAATATGCGGGCGAAGCGATCCGCTCGCTGTCGATGGAAGGCCGCATGACGATCTGCAACATGTCGATCGAGGGCGGCGCGCGCGCCGGCCTGATCGCGCCGGACGAGACGACCTTCGCCTATGTCAAGGACAAGCCGCGCGCGCCCAAGGGCGCGGCATGGGATGCTGCGCTTGCCTACTGGAAGACGCTCAAGTCGGACGAAGGCGCGCATTTCGACAAGGTGATCGTGCTCGACGCGGCGAAGCTGCCGCCGATCGTCTCCTGGGGCTCCTCGCCGGAGGACGTCGTCTCGGTGCAGGGCATCGTGCCGAACCCCGACGACATCACGGACGAGACCAAGCGTTCCTCCAAGCATCGGGCGCTGGAATATATGGGCCTGACGCCTGGAACCAAGATCACCGACATCGCGCTCGACCGGGTCTTCATCGGTTCCTGCACCAATGGCCGCATCGAGGATTTGCGCGCCGCCGCCAAGGTGGTCGAGGGCAAGAAGGTCAATCCGCGCGTCAACGCCATGATCGTGCCCGGCTCCGGCCTGGTGAAGGAACAGGCCGAGGCCGAGGGCCTGGACAAGATCTTCGTCGCCGCCGGCTTCGACTGGCGCGAGCCTGGCTGCTCGATGTGCCTGGCCATGAACGACGACCGGCTGAAGCCGCATGAACGCTGCGCCTCGACCTCGAACCGCAACTTCGAAGGTCGCCAAGGCTTCAAGGGCCGCACCCATCTGGTGTCGCCGGCCATGGCCGCGGCCGCCGCGATCGCCGGCCATTTCGTCGACATCCGCGACTGGAAGTAACCATCGGCTTCAGAAGCAAACAAAAGGCCCGGCCACGACGTCCGGGCCTTTTGCTTTGCGGGGGGTCTATCTGCGAACGATCTCGTGAAACTCCTCACGCCGGCCCGGCTCGTCGGCTGCGACGACCAATGCCAGCTGCCGCTCGTCGAAGATCCTGAACCATTCGTCCCATTCGACAAGCTCGTAGCCGCCGGCGTTGATCGGACGTTCAGGACGGTCGGTGTCTTCATAGGCCTGCTGTCCAAAAACCAGCCGCAGCATGGGCTGCGTACCGGCCTCGGGCGAGACGTCGACGATGGCCGGGAAGCCGGCCCGCGCCGCCGCCCAGGAGCGGATTTCATCATGATCGGTCAAAGTGATCGTGCCGGCCATCGCAATCGTCTCCTGTCTGGCGTCTCTGATCTGGCCGGACAACGCCGCTCCGGCAGGCCGGTTCCGCATGGCTCTGCGACCTATTTATCGAAAGGGCTTAACCGCTTGTTTGGGCTTAACTCCTAGTATCTGCCCTTGGGTAAGTTGGGGAAAGTCGCAGTCCTTTGGACACCGGTCTGCTCATAGCGCTGCTCAATCCGACGATAGCGCTGGCGCTTGGCGCTGCGTTCCTCGTGCTGTGGTGCTATCAGCGCCACCGGCCGTACCTGGCCGTGCTCGGCGCCAGCTACTGCCTGTCGGCGCCGGGGTTCCTGCTCCAATATTTCACGCTGCCTATCGGCATGGCGCTGACCAAGCTCGTTTCCAACATCTGCTTCACGACAGCGGCCTGCTGCCTTTCCAGCGCGATCGTCGCGCGCTACGGACGGCGCGTGCCCTTTGTCGGGATCGGCGTCGTCACCGGCGGCGGGCTCGCCGCCTTCCTGTGGTTCATGTTCGTCCAGCCGGACCTCACCTGGCGCGTGCTTGGGATGAATTTCGGTTTCGGCGCGCTCAGCCTGTTGGTCGGGGCGGAACTCAGAACGGTTCGCAACAACGGTCCGACCGAAAAGATCCTGTTCGTGCTGTCGCTGTTGTCGGGGCTGAACTTCATCGTCCGCACGCTGGTCGTCGTCATCGCGCATGGGCCGTTCCCCAGCTATGACGGTTTCTACGCCTCGTCCTATTGGACGACGGCGCTGCTTTCGCACGCGCTTTTGTCGCTTCTGATCGCGCTTAGCCTGTTCACGGCCGCGGCGCTCGACGTGATGAGGACATTGAAGGCCGAGACCCACACCGATCCGCTCTCGGGCATCCTCAACCGCCGCGGCTTCGAGGAGCGGTCGACCCTGCTGCTCGACCAGTGCGGCAGGGCAGGATTTCCCGTCGCCCTGGTGCTGGCCGACCTCGATCATTTCAAGGCCCTGAACGATCAGTACGGGCATGAGGCCGGCGACCGGGTGATCGCTGACTTCGCCGCGAAGCTCAGTTCCGCCACCGGCGCGCGCGGGGCCGCGGGCCGCATCGGCGGCGAAGAATTCGCCGTTCTTTTGCCGCTCAGCGACCTGGGGGCGGCAAGGCTCTTCGCCGAGGCGATCCGTACCTTCTATTCGGCCGGCGCAATCGACGGCCTGCCGCCCGGCACCAGGGTCACCGCCAGCTTCGGCGTCGCCGCGCGCTCCGGCAGGGAAGGGCTGATGCCCTTGATGCGGCGCGCCGACGAAGCGCTCTACAAGGCCAAGAGGAACGGCCGCGACAGCGTGCGGCTTTCCTATGAGAGGCCGGAAACAACGTTCGTCGCCGAGCGGCTCGCCGTCGGGTGAGGCGGGCTGAGCGTCGGGCTGCCCCAAGCCCTCTGCTTTGTTCAGAAACCCACCGCCACGTTCGCGATTGGCCGTGGCTTTTCGACTTCGTCATCCCGGGCGGAGCGGAAGCGAAGCGGAGCGCAGACCCGAGGATCCATTCCGTGACCCCAGCCGAAGAAGGCAGCGGAGCAGAATCTGCACCGCTGGAATCGCTCTGACGTAACGGCATGGATTCCAGGGTCTGCGCGCTTCGCTCCGCTCCTTGCTCCGCCCTGGAACGACGAAGCGACGGGCCTTGCGGCTAATCGCCAAGGCCTGCGGTTCCGTACTACAGCTGACGTTAACGTGATTTTCGCCGGTCGATGATTTGCTCCCGGTCAAGGAGCAGACATGGGCAGCGCCGACTTCATACTGATGATCAACATGCTCGTCGCCGGGCTCCTGGCGGCGGCGTTCATGGCGGTTGCCGTATACGGCACCGGGCGCGTGTCGGCGCGCTGGCTTGCCTTCAGCTACCTGCTCGGCATGGCTTATTTCGCCGTCGAATTCAGCATCCCCGCCTTCGCGGACGCCCGGTTGCCGGTCGTTGCCGCCTTTGCCGTGTTCCTCGGCGCGACCATCGCCTTCAATGGCGGGCTGGCCCATAAATACGGCGTGCGGCCGCCCTGGGCGCCGATGCTGTGCTTCCTGGTCGCCGCGTCGGTCACCGTCTATCTGGTGCAGGACCTGCCGCGCCAGTCGCTCACGCGCATGATGGCCTACCAGCTTCCTTATGCCGCCATGCAGTTCGCGGCGCTCGGCATCGTGCTCTCTTCCCGACAGAGGTTGGCATGGCTGGACCATCTGCTCGCGCTGGTGCTCGGCGCCAGCGCCGTGCAGTTTGCCTCCAAGCCATTGATCGCGGGTGCGTTGGGTGGCTGGGGCGCCAACCCGCAGGCCTATGTGCAGACGGCTTACGCGCTTGTGTCGCAATCGCTCGGCACCGTGTTCGGACTGGCGCTGGCGCTGCTTGCTTTAGCCGTCCTGGTGCGCGACGCGCTCAACGAGGCGACCTCGAAATCGGAAACGGATACATTGTCGCGGCTGTTCAACCGCGGCGGTTTCGAGCGCCACGCGGACCTTGCCATGCGGGACGCCGTCCGGCGCGGCGTGCCGGTGGCGCTGGTGATCGCCGATCTGGACTACTTCAAGAGCATCAACGACAGCTACGGCCATGCCTGCGGCGACCGTGTGATCGAGAGCTTCGCGGGCTTCCTGCGCGAGGCCGCCGCCGAGCACCATGTTGCCGGCCGTATCGGCGGCGAGGAATTCGCCATCATCCTGCCGGGCACCAATCTTGCCGCGGCGCGGCTGTTTGCCGAGGGCGCGCGCAACGCCTTCGGAGCCTTGCCGATCGAGGGCCTGCCGGCCGACCATCGCTGCAGCGCAAGCTTCGGCGTGGCCGAACTCATCGCCGACGAAGGTTTTGCCGATCTCTTGCGGCGTGCAGACGCCGCGCTCTACGAAGCCAAGAATGCCGGCCGCGACTGCGTGCGCGTGTCAGGTGCGCTGCGGCGGCGCCAAACGCCGACGATCTTCAACGGCAAGGGCTGAGATTGGGCATCTCGCCGTCGGAAAGCCCGTACATATAGGAGCGGCCTTTGACCAGCACCGGCGGCTGGTAGCAGCCGGGCGCGCCGGGCTCGTCCGCGTCGTCATAGACGACGTCGGGCTGGCCGGCACTGGTAAAGTTCGAGAGCTCCTTGGCGTGCCTGCCCTCGCCGACGATGATGCGCTTGTAGCCGGCGGCGCTGTCGATGACGAGATTGCCGAAGGAATCGGCGTAGACGCGGTCGTGGTGGCGCAATCCGGCTTCGGCCGGCACCGCGATCGCCAAGACCAGCCCTGCCAGCGCCGCGGCGGCAACGCTTGCCCGCACTGAATTCGAACGCATGTCGCTCTCCCTTGATGGTGCGACGGATCGCGCCTGGATTTCGGTTCGAATCGGAAATTAACCCTTTCTTAACCTTTGTTAAGAGGCGGGGGGCTTTCGGCGCCGGTTCTTAAGGAACATGGTTAATTTTCGGGGCGCGGTTCCTGCCCGCCGCAGGGCAGGCATGCAGCCGGCTGACTCCGGGTGATCTTGATCTTGATGCGTCGCGTGGCTAGAGCGGTTCGCCGTTTAACGGAAACGACAAACCACTCTATCTCTTTGTTTTGACGCAATTCCGGACGGAAAACCGTTTCACACTTTTCCTGGAATTGCTGTAGCGTGCCGCGCACGAAAGGGCAGCGCATGAGCTTTGGCCACACGGTTCGGGTGTCGATCACCATCCCGCTGCTTCTCGCGGCCGCGGCCTGCGTGCCGCAGGACGGCGCGCCGAAGGCGGCCGCGCCGCCCGCCGCCTCGCCTGCTCCGGCCCCGCAGTCCGCCTCATCCATGGCGCCCCCGGCAGCTGCAACGCCCCCGCTGCCCGCAACGGCCCCGGCATCTGCAACGACCAAGACGCCTGCAACGCCTGCGCCCGCAACCAAGATCGTCACCGACCTTACCGTGCCGCGATCCGGCATCGGCACCGCCACCTACAGATGCGGCAATGGCGGCATGATCACCATCCAGAATCTCGGCTCGTCGCTGCGCGTGGTCCGGCCGGATGGCTCGACCGAGGAGTTTGCCGCCTCGCCGGCCAACCAGAGCAGCCGCTACCAGGAAGCGGCCACGCATGACGCAATCGTGATCGACGGCCGCGAGGCGCTGGTGATGAAGAGGGGATCGACCCCGCAGACCTGTCGGAGATAGCGGGTGGCCTGATCTTCAGGTGAGGCTGGCCTGCAAACGGCAGCTTCCTGCGCTTCCGGTGCTCACGTACTTTAGTACGCTCCGCTCCGGTTTTCGGAAACTGCCGTGTTTGGTCGCCTCGCGCGCGTCTTCGACTCCGGCTCGGCCTGGCCTGAATCCAACCCTCCAGGCATGCGATCTTGCTGCGATGCAGCGACGTTGCGCCGGCTTCAAAACAGCCGCTAATCGATTGAAGCGCGCGACCGCCGGTTTGTCAGACTAAATGATGTTTCCAAAACGGTTTTCCGGCTTTGACGCGGTGCAAAAAGAGCATTAGAAACCGCCTGTCCGGAGCCATGTAGGAGGGCGGCAGACGCCGCATTTCCATCCCGGCTTCAAGGATGCCGAACTGGGGGAGCCATGAGCAAATCACCAGCCACCCGCGCAGTTGCCAGACGTGAACGACCGCTCTCGCCGCATCTGACGATCTACCGGCCGCCGATCACGATGACGATGTCGATCATCCATCGCATCACCGGCGGCGCGCTTTATTTCGGTACGCTGCTGGTGGCGGCGTGGCTGATCGCCGCTTCGAGCTCGCAGGCCGCCTTCGACCGGGTCGACTGGGCCTTCGGTTCCTGGCTCGGCCGGCTGGTTCTGTTCGGCTACACCTGGGCGCTGATGCACCACATGCTGGGCGGGCTGCGCCACCTCATCTGGGACACCGGCGCGGGGCTCGAAAAACACACCGCCTCGAAGATCGCCTGGGCGACACTCGCCGGCTCGATCGTGCTGACGCTCGTGATCTGGATAGCCGGCTATGCTGCGCGGGGGGCTTTCTGATGAGCGCGAACAACACCGATATGCGTACGCCGCTCGGCAAGGTGCGCGGCCTGGGCTCGGCCCGCGAGGGCACGCAGCATTTCTGGCGCCAGCGGCTGACGGCCATCGCCAACATCCCGCTGCTGTTGTTCTTCGTCGGCTTCCTGATCGCGGTCAACGGCCACGGCTACACGGAAGTGCGGGCGGCACTCGCCAACCCGTTCGTGGCGCTGGTGCTGGCGTTGGTGCTGATCTCCGGCCTCTACCACATGCGGCTCGGCATGCAGGTCATCATCGAGGACTATGTGCATGGCGAGGGCATGAAGCTGGCGCTGATCGCCCTCAACACCTTCTTCGCAGTCGCAGTCGGCGTCGCTTCGCTGTTTGCCCTGCTCAAACTCGCATTCGGAGGCTGACGTCTTGGCCAACGCAAATACAGCCGGCACGGCTTCAGCCTACACTTTTGTCGACCACAAATTCGATGTGGTGATCGTCGGCGCCGGCGGTGCGGGCCTGCGCGCCACGCTCGGCATGGCCGAGCAGGGGCTGCGCACCGCCTGCATCACCAAAGTGTTCCCGACCCGCTCGCACACGGTTGCGGCGCAAGGCGGCATCGCCGCCTCGCTCGCCAATATGGGGCCGGACAACTGGCAGTGGCACCTCTTCGACACCGTCAAGGGCTCGGACTGGCTGGGCGACATCGACGCGCAGGAATATATGGTACGCGAGGCGCCCGCCGCCGTCTACGAACTCGAGCATTACGGCGTGCCGTTCTCGCGCACCGAAGAGGGCAAGATCTACCAGCGGCCCTTCGGCGGCATGATGATGAATTTCGGCGAGGGCCCGCCGGTGCAGCGCACCTGCGCGGCCGCCGACCGCACCGGCCATGCCATGCTGCACACGCTCTACGGCCAGTCGCTGAAGAACAACGCGCAATTCTTCATCGAATATTTCGCGCTCGACCTGATCACCGAGCCGGACGGCACCTGCACCGGCGTGGTGGCCTGGAATCTCGATGACGGCACCATCCACCGCTTCTCGGCCAAGATGGTGGTGCTGGCGACCGGCGGCTATGGCCGAGCCTATTTCTCCGCCACTTCGGCGCATACCTGCACCGGCGACGGCGGCGGCATGGCCGCGCGCGCGGGGCTCGCGCTGCAGGACATGGAGTTCGTGCAGTTCCACCCGACCGGCATCTACGGCGCCGGTTGCCTGATCACCGAAGGCGCGCGCGGCGAAGGCGGCTATCTGGTCAATTCCGAGGGCGAGCGTTTCATGGAACGCTATGCGCCGTCCGCCAAGGACCTTGCCTCGCGCGACGTGGTCTCGCGCTGCATGACGATGGAGATCCGCGAAGGCCGGGGCGTCGGGCCGGCGAAGGATCACATCTTCCTGCATCTCGACCATCTCGACCCGGCGGTGCTGCATGAGCGGCTGCCCGGCATTTCGGAATCGGCGAAGATTTTTGCCGGCGTCGACCTCACCAAGGAACCGATCCCGGTGCTGCCGACGGTGCACTACAATATGGGCGGCGTGCCGACCAATTATTGGGGCGAAGTGCTCAACCCAACGGCCGAGAGCCCGGATCGCGTGTTGCCCGGCCTGATGGCGGTGGGCGAAGCCGCGTGCGCGTCCGTGCACGGCGCCAACCGGCTGGGCTCCAATTCGCTGATTGATCTTGTCGTCTTCGGCCGTGCCGCGGCCATCCGCGCGGGCGAGGTGATCGACCGCAGTTCGCCTATCCCTTCGCCCAACGCGGCCTCGGTCGAAAAGATCATGGACCGCTTCGACAGGCTGCGCCACGCCAACGGCTCGACGCCGACGGCGGTGCTGAGGGAGAAGATGCAGCGGGCGATGCAGGAAGACGCCGCTGTGTTCCGCACCCAGGAATCGCTCGACAATGGCTGCAAGCGCGTTTCCGAGATCTGGGGCGAGCTCAAGGACATCAAGGTCTTCGACCGCTCGATGATCTGGAATTCCGACCTCGTCGAGACGCTGGAGCTGGAAAACCTGATGGCCAACGCCATCACCACGGTCTATGGCGCCGCGGCGCGCAAGGAGAGCCGTGGCGCGCATGCGCGGGAGGATTTCTCGGCCCGCGACGACGCCAACTGGCGCAAGCACACGCTGGCCCATGTCAGCGAGGACGGCAAGGTGACGCTCACCTACCGGCCGGTGCATACCGAGACGCTGCTGGCAGAAAAGGACGGCGGCATCAACCCGGCCAAGATCGCGCCGAAGGCCAGGGTGTATTGACCATGGCGCTCGCGGCCACCGGATATTCCGGCACGCCCCTTCCGGCCAAGCTCGGCCTGAAGGACGGCATGGTCGCCGCCTTCATCGCGCTGCCGTCGGAGCTCGACGATCTGGCTGAAGCCGTGTCCTTCGCCAAGGTCGATCGGCTGCCGAAATGGTCGGCGATCTCGGGCTTCCGCCAATACGACGCCGTGCATGCCTTCACCCGGCTGCGCGCCGAGATCGAGGACGGCTTGGCCGGCATCGAGACGGCGATCAAGCGCGACGGCATGGTCTGGGTTTCCTGGCCGAAGAAGGCCTCGAAAGTGCCGACCGACGTCACCGAGGATGTGATCCGGTCGGAGGCGCTGAAGCGCGACCTGGTCGACGTCAAGGTCGCCGCCGTCAACGAAATCTGGTCGGGGCTGAAGCTCGTCATCCGAAAGGACCGCAGGTAATGGTCGAACTCACGCTTCCCAAGAATTCCAAGGTCCAGCAGGGCAAGACCTGGCCGAAGCCGGAAGGCGCCACCAATCTGCGCGAATACCGCATCTACCGCTGGTCGCCGGACGACGGCGGAAACCCGCGCATGGACACCTATTTCGTCGACATGGACGATTGCGGTCCGATGGTGCTGGACGCGCTTCTGTGGATCAAGAACAAGATCGACCCGACGCTGACGCTGCGCCGCTCCTGCCGCGAAGGCATCTGCGGCTCCTGCGCGATGAACATCGACGGTTCCAACACGCTCGCCTGCACCAAGGGCGCCGAGGATATTTCGGGCGCGGTCAAGATCTATCCGCTGCCGCATATGCCGGTGATCAAGGACCTGGTGCCCGACCTCACCAATTTCTATGCCCAGCACGCCTCGATCGAGCCCTGGCTGAAGACGGTCTCGCCGACGCCGGCCAAGGAATGGCTGCAGAGCCACGAGGATCGCGAGAAGCTCGACGGGCTCTACGAATGCATCCTGTGCGCCTGTTGCTCGACGTCGTGCCCGAGCTACTGGTGGAACGGCGACCGCTATCTCGGCCCGGCCACCCTGCTGCAGGCCTATCGCTGGCTGATCGACAGCCGCGACGAGGCGACGGGCGAACGCCTCGACAACCTCGAAGACCCGTTCCGGCTCTACCGCTGCCACACCATCATGAATTGCGCGCAGACCTGCCCGAAGGGGCTGAACCCTGCGAAAGCAATTGCCGAAATCAAGAAGATGATGGTGGAGAGGCGGGTTTAGCGTTGGTGGGCTCGCTCGGGGCCAGCGCAGCGTTCCTTCCCCTCTGTCCTGCCGGACATCTCCCCCGCAAGGGGGGAGATTGGCTGTCATTCCGGCTTTCGCTAATCTTCAACGTTGCAACAATGGGCGAGCGGCGCTGCAACTGCTGATCTCCCCTTGCGGGGGAGATGGCTGGCAGGCCAGAGGGGGTGCTGTCCCCCCAGCCTCAAAGGATAGGCAACTCAATGAGCGAAGATCTCCCCATCCTCTCACCCGTCGAAGCCCGTGTCCTCGGCTCGCTGATCGAGAAGAAGGAGCTGACGCCGGACGTCTATCCACTGACGCTCAACGGCGCGCATCAGGCCGCCAACCAGAAGACGGCGCGCGAGCCCGTCATGGCGCTGGAGCTGACGGAGGTCCGGCGGGCTCTGAGCACGCTCGAGCAGAAAGGGCTGGTGCGCCAGGCCTTCGCTTCGCGCGTCGAGCGCTATGAGCATCTGATGGCGCAGCGTTTTTCGCTGACCACGCCGCAGATCGCGGTGATCGGCTTGCTGCTCCTGCGCGGGGCGCAGACGGCGCATGAATTGCTGGCCCGCTCGGAGCGCATGGCGCGCTTTGCCTCGATTGAGGAGCTGCGCGACAATCTCGATTTGATGATCGGGCGGAGGCCGCCATTGATCCAGCTGCTCGAACGCGCGCCCGGGCAGCGCGAGGAGCGCTATGTACATCTGCTGAGCGGAGCGGTGGAGGCGGCTTCTGTGGCGGCGCCTTGGCAGCCGCCGGCGTCGGCAGACTCCGACCTTGCGGCGCGCGTCAGGGCGCTGGAGGAAGAGGTCGCGGCATTGCGGGCGAAGATCGAAGCGCTGGGTTTGTAGCTCACCAGAAAGGTTGGCGCGAGGCCCCCCTCTCTGTCCTACCGGACATCTCCCCCTCGAGGGGGGAGATTGGCAGCTTCGGCGCTGGCGCTCAGCTTACGGCGTTGGAGATTGGCGAAAGCCGGCGTGACATCTGATCTCCCCCCCTTGAGGGGGAGATGCCCGCAGGGGAGAGAGGGGGAGAAGGATCGCCGCCCTTTAAAACCAGTCACCCCAACCTAGCGTCCAGCGACACCTTGATCGCCCCGAGCGCCTTCGACACCGGGCATTCGGCCTTGGCCTTCTCGGCCAGTTCCTTGAACTTCGCCGCGTCGATGCCCGGCACCTTGCCGACCAGGGTGATGGCGCTGCCGGTGATGCCGGTGCCGGGCACCAGCGTCACCACCGCCTTGGCGTCGAGCTCGGCAGCGGGCGTGCCGTTCTCGGCCAGGAAATGCGACAGCTGCATGGCGTAGCAGCCCGCATGCGCGGCGGCGATCAGCTCTTCCGGGTTGGTGCCGGACTTGCCACTCTCGTCCTGGAAGCGCGCCTTGAACGAGTAGGGCGTGCCCTTCAAGGCGCCGCTCTGCGTGTCGAGCGTGCCCTGGCCTTCCGTCAGATTGCCTTTCCAGACGGCGTTTGCGGTGCGGTCCATGGAGTCCTCCTGCTCTGTCGGGGTTGCGCCGGCGGGCGCCAGCGTTTCCGTGACTATAGCGCGGGCGCGGCGGAAGACCATCCACCGCTTGGTATGATCGTACCCGCACGGAACGCTTCGAAAGTTTCTACGAAAAAAATGTCCGCGCAAAAATGTCGACTTCCCATCGGCCGGACCGTCCTGTGGGCGGCCACTCATGGCCGATGGAGATTTGAGATGGACAATCTGTTTGTTGCGATCTGGGGAAAGCCGGAGCGAAAAGCCCGGCGAGTGGAGGCGTTCTGGCTGGATTCGCCGACCCCCGGTCTCGGTCGACTGGCTGCGGCCATCGCTATTGTCGGCGTCGCGGCATGCCTGCTCGACCACACGGCAAGCAAAACTGACACCGCCGCCATTGCTTTCTATAACGTGGCCACCGAAGGGAGCTCGAGATGAAATATGTCCTGCTGGTCTATGGCGAGGAGAAGGACCTTTACGCACTTACCCCGGAACGGGCGGCCAGGCTCGATGCCGACTCGCTTGCCTATGACAGGGAACTCGACCGGCAAGGCAAGCTGATCATCGCGCAGGCGCTGCAGTCGGTGAAGACCTCGAAATCGGTGAGGCGGCGCAAGGGCAAGGCGTTGGTGACGGACGGGCCATTCGCCGAGACCAAGGAGCAGCTGCTCGGCTTCGTCATGGTCGAGGCGGCCGACCTCGCCGAGGCGCTGAAGATCGCCGAGGGCATTCCGCTGGCCGAGCTCGGCACTGTCGAGGTCAGGGCGATCTACGACATACAAGGGTCATAGGCGCCGGCCAGGTCGGGCGCGGCATTGCTACTGTCTCTCGCAGGAAACATGTTCAGCGTTTCTTCACGGACGCAACCTTTGCGTGTTGAAGCAGGGCCGCATCTCTCTTATCGTCGCCGCGATTTCGGGGGAATTCGGCATGCCTTTTCTTATTGCGATACTTGGTCTGCTCGGAGCGGCGGCCATCTGGTGGTACCGGCTGAAATATATGAGCGACGCCGCGCGTGAGGTCGCCGACGTCGTCGGACGCGTCCAGGGCAACATGCGCCGCAAGAAACTGCGCAACCAGGCCGCGCTCTCGCCGCTGACGGCGATCGACGATCCGGTGGTGGCGGCGGCGACGCTGATCACCGCGATCGTTGCCGAGCACGGCCCGATCCTGCCGCAGCGCGAGGCTGTCATCCGGGACGTCATCTCGCAGATCGCGGAAAACCCGAAGAAGACGGACGAGGCGGTCGTTTACGCAAAATGGGCGGCCGCGCAGGTCGACGACACGACGATCGTTATCGACAAGCTGGCGCCCTTCCTGCGCGGCCGCCTCGACCCGCATGAGCGCGACGATCTGCTCAGGATGCTGAACCGTGTGGCGCAAGGCGGCGAGCAGAGCCTGAAGATCGCCGACCAGCGGACGCTGAGGCTGCGGCAGAAGCTGGGGTTTGAAGTGAACTAGAATTCAGGTGAGGCCGGCCTGCAAATGCCGGCTCCCTGCGCTTCCGGTGCTCACGTACGAAAAGTACGCTCCGCTCCGGTTCTCGGGATCCGCCATTTTCGACTCGGCCTGACCTGAATTTTCGGCGTCACTGCCAAGCGTTCAGATCGCCTCGCCCTTGAGCAGCCTCGGCGTGTCGCCGGACAGGCCCGAGGCCTGGCGGATGAAGAAATCCTTCAGCCGGGGCATGCGTTCCACGAGACCCAGGCCGAGATCGCGCACGGCGCGCAGCGGACCGATGTCATTGGAAAACAGCCGGTTGAGCACGTCGGTGGTGACGCCCATCTGCAGCGTGTCGAAGCGGCGCCACTGCTGGTAGCGCTCGAGCACGTCGAGGGCGCCGATATCCTGGCCGAGCCGGTCGGCCTCGACCACGACCTCGGCCAGGGCCGCGACATCCTTGAAGCCGAGATTGAGGCCCTGGCCGGCAATCGGGTGGATGCCATGGGCGGCATCACCGGCGAGCGCGATGCGCGGCGCGACGAAGGCGCGGGCCAGCGTCAGGCCGAGCGGCCAGGCGCGCGGCTTGTCGACGACCCGGATCTCGCCGAGCTTCAGGCCGAAGCGCTGCTCCAGATCGTGCTCGAAGACGAACTCGTCGCCCTCGACCAGCGCCTTGGCGTCTTGCGTGCGCTCCACCCAGACGATCGACGAACGGTTGGTTCCATCCTTGTCCGGCTTCAGCGGCAGCGTCGCGAACGGGCCTGCGGGGAGGAAATGCTCCTCGGCGCGGCCGTTGTGCGGGCGCTCATGCGCCACCGTGCAGACGATGCCGGACTGGCCGTATTCCCATTTGACGGTCTTGATGCCAGCCATGTCGCGCAGCCTGGAGTTGACGCCGTCGGCTGCGATCAGCAGCCGCGCCTTCAGCATAGCGCCATCGGCCAGGTGCACCGTGATGCCTGCGCCGTTGACGTCGAAGGCGCTGACAGCGATGCCTTCGATGATATCGATGCCGAGCTTTTCGGCGCGGCGGCGCAGCGCGCCGTTCAAGTCACGGTTGGCGACCATGTGGGCGAAAGGCTCGCCCGGCGCCACCTCGCCGTCGAAGGTCAGGAACACCGGGCGGACCGGGTCCGCGGCGCGCGAGTCGGTGATGATCATTTCGGTGATCGCCTGCGCCTCCGGCGCGATCTCGTCCCAGACGCCGAGCTGTTCCAGCATGCGGCCGGCGGCCGTGGCGATGGCCGAGGCGCGGCCGTCCCGCTGCCAGACGCCTGCGGGCGCGGCGTCGACGACGGCGATGGCGAGGCCCGGCCGCGCCTGCTTCAGCGACACTGCCGCGGTGAGGCCGACATAGGCCGCGCCGGCGATGAGCACGTCGAGCGGAGCTTCGCGGTTCGCGTCGGCCTTTGCTCCATCCGGCTTGCGGTCGACCATGGCATCATCCTTTCGCGGCTTCGTCGGGCCGCCGCTTGCGGCCTTGACTGGCCGCACATCCTGTCCGAAACCGGCCATGGCGCATCCTTGAAGGATTTCAGACATGACGGCGGCCATGGACGAGCTTCTGGACATTCTCGACCTCGAGCAGCTCGAACACAATCTGTATCGTGGTCGCAGCCCAAAGGTCGACTGGCAGCGCGTCTTCGGCGGCCAGACCATTGCCCAGGCGCTGGTCGCCGCGCAGCGCACCGTGGAGCCGGAACGCCATGTGC
The DNA here is from genome assembly GCF_003289965.1 of Mesorhizobium atlanticum. Classification (GTDB taxonomy): domain Bacteria; phylum Pseudomonadota; class Alphaproteobacteria; order Rhizobiales; family Rhizobiaceae; genus Mesorhizobium; species Mesorhizobium atlanticum. Next base: position 177,502 of record NZ_QMBQ01000005.1, on the reverse strand, counting down.
ATTCGCTGCACGGCTATTTCATGCGGCCCGGCGACACCAAGCTGCCGATCGTCTACGAGGTCGACCGCATCCGCGACGGCGGCTCTTTCACCACGCGCCGGGTCGTGGCGATCCAGCATGGCCAGGCGATCTTCTCGCTGGAGGCCTCATTCCAGCAGGACGAGATCGGCCTTGAGCACCAGATGCCGATGCCGCGCGACGTGCCGGCGCCCGACACGCTGCTCTCGCAGCGCGAGCTGCTCGGCAAATTCGGCGAAGCGGTGCCGGAAGGCATCAGGCGCTACTGGGATCGTGACCGGCCGATCGAGATGAAGCCGGTGATGCTGAAGCACTATACGAGCCGCGAAAAGCTGGATCCGCAGCAGAACATCTGGATCCGCACCACCGGCCCGGTGCCCGAAAACCGTGCGATACAGGCGGCCGTGCTCGCCTACCTCTCCGACATGACGCTGCTCGACACCTCGACCTTCGCGCATGGCCGCGCCATCTTCGATCGCGACATCCAGGCGGCCAGCCTCGACCATGCCATGTGGTTCCACCGCAGCCACTCGCTCGACGACTGGATCCTCTACAATCAGGACAGCCCGTCGACGCAAGGGTCGCGCGGCTTCACGCGCGGTTCGCTGTTCGCGCGGGACGGAACGCTCATCGCTTCGGTCGCCCAGGAAGGCCTGATCCGACTCAAGCGCTGAGCCAGCTTCCGGTTGATGCCTGCCAAGTAGGCATTTTGGCGATTTTGCCTATTTTTTAATCGTGGCGCCAGATGCGACCGCGCACAAATGATGTGCGCGGACCGCTCTGCGCCTTTGTTTACAACAGGTTAACACCCTGCTTCGGCAATTGGCACGGAGCTTGAATCCTGTCGGGCACTCTCCGGCTCTCCTCGGGATCGGTGTAGGTGTGCAAACGCGGGGGACCGCAACAGCAAAGGGTGAAACCTTATGAAAATCGTGATGGCAATCATCAAGCCGTTCAAGCTCGACGAGGTGCGCGAAGCGCTCACCGCCGTCGGCATCCAGGGCCTGACCGTCACCGAAGTCAAAGGCTACGGGCGTCAGAAGGGGCACACGGAAATCTATCGCGGCGCGGAGTACGCGGTCAGCTTCCTGCCCAAGATCAAGATCGAAGTCGCGGTCGGCGCCGACATGGTCGACAAGGCCGTTGAAGCCATCACCTCGGCCGCCAAGACCGGCCAGATCGGCGACGGCAAGATCTTCGTCTTCGGCATCGACCAGGCGGTGCGCATCCGTACCGGCGAAACAGACACCGACGCGCTCTGAGCGGCGACCATCCATTCCAACGGAGAGTTCAATGAATATTCCTTCCACCTTGAAGACGACGGGACGCGCGGCCGCTTCGCTCGCTCTCGTAGCGCTGAGCACCGCCGCCGCCTTCGCGCAGGAGGCTGCTCCGGCGGCGGCGCCTGCGGCACCCGCCGCGCCGACCCCGGTTCTCGACACCGGCAATACCGCCTGGATGCTGACCTCGACGGCGCTGGTGCTGATGATGACCATTCCGGGCCTGGCGCTGTTCTACGGCGGCATGGTGCGCAAGAAGAACGTGCTCGCCACCATCATGCAGAGCTTCGCCATCACCTGCCTAGTGACGGTGCTGTGGTTCATGTTCGGCTATTCGCTCGCCTTCACCACCAATGAATCGGCATCAATGAATGCCTATATCGGCGGCTTCTCGCGCTTCTTCCACCACGGCATCACCGTCACGACGCTTTGGCTGCCGGGTGTCTCGAACATTCCTGAATTCGTCTTCTCGATGTTCCAGATGACCTTCGCAATCATCACGCCGGCGCTGATCGCCGGCGCCTTCGCCGAGCGCATGAAATTCTCGGCGCTGCTGCTCTTCATGGGCCTGTGGCTGGTGTTCGTCTACGCGCCGATCGCGCACTGGGTGTGGGGCGGCGGCTTCCTCGGCGCTGCCGGTGTGCTCGACTTCGCCGGCGGCACGGTCGTCCACATCAACGCCGGTGTCGCGGGTCTGGTCTGCGCACTGGTGCTGGGCAAGCGCGAAGGCTACGGCACCACCAACATGGCGCCGCACAATCTCGTCTATTCGGTGATCGGCGCCTCGCTGCTGTGGGTCGGCTGGTTCGGCTTCAACGCCGGTTCGGAACTGGCGGCCGACGGCCTCGCCGGCGCCGCGATGATGAACACGCAGGTCGCCACCGCCGCCGCGGCGCTCGCCTGGATGTTCGCCGAATGGATCGTCGCCAAGAAGCCTTCGGTGCTCGGCATCATCTCGGGCGCGGTCGCCGGCCTCGTCGCGGTGACGCCGGCTTCCGGTTTCGTCAACCCGACCGGCGCCTTCATCGTCGGCATCCTCGCCGGCGTCATCTGCTACCTGTCGGCGGTCAAGCTCAAGCATGCGCTCGGCTATGACGACTCGCTCGATGCCTTCGGAGTGCATGGTATCGGCGGTATCGTCGGCGCCCTGCTCACCGGCGCGCTCGCCGATCCGGCGATCAACGCGCTCGGCAAGGATGCTTCGGTCGGCAAGCAGATCTACGGCATCATCTTCACCATCCTGTGGACGGCGATCGCCACCTTCGTGATCCTCTACATCGTCAAGGCGCTGGTCGGCCTGCGTCCGTCCACCCAGGAAGAGGTCGAAGGTCTCGACGTCACCCAGCACGGCGAAGTGGTGCCGTAAGGCTGCCTTTGCCCCTTACCAGGGCGCAATTCCGGAAGGTTTCACACTTTTCCTGGAATTGCCCCGAGGGCCGGCGGATCCTCCTCCCGCCGGCCCCGAATTCCTCCCAAGATCCCGTCGTGACGCTCTCGAAAGGGGCTCACGCCTTGAGGCCCGGAACACCCTTCCGGGCCTCCTTTTTTGTCAGGCGGCCATCCAAGGCTTTTCGATCACGTTCACTTGATCGCGCCTGCGTGAAACATTGGCCCGCCAGGTTCCGTACTTGGATTGCGAGCGTCATCAAGGCGCTCGCCAAACAAGAGGGAAGGAACCACCTGATGAACATCAAGAACATCTTCCTCGGAGCCATGGCTCTTTCGATGATCAGCGGCGTTGCACTTGCCGGTGCTCTCGATGAGCCGGACAACATGGCTCCGTTCTTCACCGATTCCAGCATGAAGACCATGAAACCGGAAGCCGACTTCAAGGCGGCTTGGGCGGCGACGCCAAAGGACAAGCAGGACAAGATGATGAAGGAGTGCCAGGACGCGGCGATGAGCAAGCCTCACGCCGAATTCTGCGCCACTCTGATGGCATATGGCGGCGCCAACAAGTGATCGCCGAGGATCGGGCTCCGCAAGGACCTGATCGTCTCACCGTTTGCGCAAAGGATGGCGGGCCGCGAGCCCGCCATCCTTTGTTGCAGATGAAGTTCGGTAAAAGGCCATGGTTAATGCGGCCTTAACCTTCCCCCCGATAGTGTGGCGATCGAATCTGCCGGGGTGCGCCAAGCGCCCGGCCAGGCAACGATCACGGGGAAGAGGCATGCGTTCAGGCGCTTCAGCACCGCTCGCGCTGACCGATACGGGGCACGGCATCCAGGCATTCGCGCGACGCCAGGTCGTGCGGCTGGTCGGCGCCGGGCTGTTCCTGTTTACCGCCTTCGGCATCGCGGCCCTGGCCACGTGGAACGTTGCCGACCCAAGCTTCTCGCACGCCACCAGCAACGTCGTCACCAACGCCATGGGTTATGCGGGTGCTGTGTTCTCCGACCTTGCCATGCAGTTCTTCGGCCTTGCCGCCGTCGCCGGGCTGGTTCCGGCGGTGATCTGGGGCTTTCTGCTCTTCACCGCGCGCGGCGTCGACAAATTGCCCAAGCGCGGCTTCGCCTGGTTCGGCTTCGCGCTTCTGGCCGCGGCTATCGCCGGCTGCGTGACGCCGCCCAACACCTGGCCGCTGCCGACCGGACTCGGCGGCGTCTTCGGCGATATGGTGCTGAAGATCCCGGGTATCGCGGTCGGCGGCTATCCGAAAGGACTTTTCGCCAGCATCATCGCGGTCGTCCTCGCCGCGCCGATGTTGTGGCTGTTTGCCTATGGCTCGGCGCTGATCGCACGCAAGAACGGCTTCGCCGTCATGGAGCGCACCGCCGCGCCCGATCCGCGCGAGCAGGACGAGATGCTGTTCGACGAGGATGAGGACGAGGGCGATGAGGGAATACTCGCGCTCGGCGCCGTCACCCACTGGTGGCTGTCGTTCCGCGCCTTCCTGCACCGCCGCGCAGCGCGCCGCAGGCGGGAGCGCGATGAGTTCGAGCCGCCGATGGAGCCCAAGGCCAGCGCCTGGCGGCGCGCCGCCGAGCGCGTCGAATCGGCCGAATTCGCCGAAAGCCGGGTGAGCCCGGGCGGCCGCGCCCGTGTCGAGCCGGAATTCTTCGCCGCCATGGTCAATGACCGCAGCGCCTCGGTCGATCCGGCGGACCAGGATTTTTTCGACGACGATCAGGACGAGGACGTCGATCTCGACGACTTCGATGATGAGGCGCCCGCCCCGCGGCGCGGCGCGGCGGCCAAGGTGCGGAACTTCCGCTCCGATGCCGCGACCCGCGTCGAGGCGCCGGCGGCGCGGCCGGTGCCGGGCGCCCGTGTCCAGCGCGAAGCGCAGACCTCGCTGATCGGCTCCGACACGTTCGAGATGCCGTCGCTGCATTTCCTGTCCGAGCCGAAGAACGTCGCCAAGGATCCAAGCCTGTCGAAGGACGCGCTGGAGCAGAACGCCCGTCTGCTCGAAGGCGTGCTGGAGGATTTCGGCGTCAAGGGCGAGATCATCCATGTCCGCCCCGGTCCGGTCGTGACGCTCTACGAGCTGGAGCCGGCGCCCGGCATCAAGTCCTCGCGCGTCATCGGCCTGTCCGACGATATCGCGCGCTCGATGAGCGCGATCGCCTGCCGCGTCGCGGTGGTGCCCGGCCGCAACGCCATCGGCATCGAACTGCCGAACGCCAAGCGCGAGACGGTCTATCTCAGGGAGATCATGGCCAGCCGCGACTTCGAGACGACCAAGGCGAAGCTGGCGCTGGCGCTCGGCAAGACCATCAACGGCGAGGCCGTCATCGTCGACATCGCCAAGATGCCGCACGTGCTGGTCGCCGGCACCACCGGCTCGGGCAAGTCGGTCGCCATCAACACGATGATCCTGTCGCTGCTCTACCGGCTGACCCCGCAGGAATGCCGGCTGATCATGATCGATCCGAAGATGCTCGAGCTCTCGGTCTATGACGGCATCCCGCATCTTTTGACGCCGGTCGTCACCGATCCGAAAAAGGCGGTGGTGGCGCTGAAATGGACCGTGCGCGAGATGGAGGACCGCTACCGCAAGATGTCCAAGGTCGGCGTGCGCAACATTGACGGTTTTAACGCACGCGTTCAGCAAGCGGAGAAAAAGGGCGAGAAGATCTCGCGTACGGTGCAGACCGGCTTCGACCGCCAGACCGGCGAGGCGATCTACGAGACCGAGGACCTCGATCTCGAGCCGATGCCCTATATCGTGGTCATCATCGACGAGATGGCCGACCTGATGATGGTGGCCGGCAAGGATATCGAAGGCGCGGTGCAGCGCCTGGCGCAGATGGCGCGCGCCGCCGGCATCCATGTCATCATGGCCACGCAACGCCCCTCGGTCGACGTCATCACCGGCACCATCAAGGCCAATTTCCCGACCCGCATCTCCTTCCAGGTGACGTCGAAGATCGACAGCCGCACGATCCTCGGCGAGCAGGGCGCAGAGCAACTGCTCGGCATGGGCGACATGCTCTACATGGCCGGCGGCGGGCGCATCCAGCGCGTCCACGGTCCGTTCGTCTCGGACGACGAGGTCGAGCGGATCGTCGCGCATCTCAAACTGCAGGGCGTGCCGGAATATCTCGACGCCATCACGGAGGACGACGAGGAAGAGGACGAGGACGGTCCGTCCGGCAAGGGTGGTTCCGGCGGCGGTGGCGGCGGCAATTTCGAGGATTCCGACGATCCTTACGACCAGGCGGTGGCGGTGGTGCTGCGCGACGGCAAGGCATCGACCAGCTACATCCAGCGGCGGCTCGGCATCGGCTACAACCGCGCCGCCTCGATCATCGAGAAGATGGAGAAGGAAGGCATTGTCGGCCCGGCCAACCATGCCGGCAAACGCGAGATTCTGGTGCCGACGGAGGACGACAAGTTCTAGGATTTGTCGATATTCAGGGGGGGCCGGCCTGACCTGAATCTCGGTAAACTCTTGGCCCGCCGACGTGCCAACCGGGTCGGCAGGCAACCGGAAATCGTCTGGCGCGTTTGTGCGAAGTTGTCGCGCACCCGCCAAACTTAGGCCCTAGTGGGAGTCCAGATACTGCCACGACACGAATCACAGGAAGTGACCGGCATGAAGACCCAAACCGAATTCGCCATCACCCGCCGCCAACTCCTCGGCCTCGGCTTGATGCTTGGCGGAGCTGCCGCTCTCAACCTTGTGCCCGGCTACCAGCTTGTGGCGGCCGCGCAGGCGGCGGTGCCGCCGGCGGCGCAGAAGATCGCCGATCATTTCTCCTCGGTGAAGTCGATGAGCGGCGAGTTCGTGCAGTTCGGCCCGAAAGGCGAGCAGACCGGCGGCAAGTTCTTCCTGGAGCGTCCGGGCAAGATCCGCTTCAACTATGATGGTTCGTCGAACTTCCGCGTCATCTCCGACGGCAAGTCGGTGGTGATCCTAAACAAGAAGCTCAACACATCCGATCTCTACCCGCTGTCGAAGACACCGCTGAAACTGCTGCTCGACGACCGGATCGACCTCTCGGGCGGGCGCGTCAAGGCCGTCAAGGAAGAGGACGACCTCACCACGATCAAGCTTTCCGACAAGTCGGTCTTCGGCAATGCGATGATCACCATGATGTTCGACCCGAAGACCTATGATCTGCGCCAGTGGACGATCACTGACGCTCAAGGGAAAGACACCACGGTGATGATCTTCAACACCAAGGAAGGCGTCAGCTTCCCGCCCGACACGTTCGCGATCGACTATACGGCGAACCGCGAGCTGAATACGAAGACCCGGTAGATTCAGGTGAGGCCGGCCTGCAAATGGCGGCTTCCTGCGCTTCCGGTGCTCACGTACGAAAAGTACGCTCCGCTCCGGCCTTCGCCGGCCGAAGCCCTCACAGGTGTCTCCTCTCCTTGAAGGCTACGGCCGGCGTAGGCCGGTTCTCGGAACCCACCTTGTTTGGTCGCTTCGCGCCCGTCTTCGACTCCGGCTCGGCCTGACCTGAATCAGGGCCGCTGGGCCAAGATAGCCGCTGCAAGGTTGGCTTGTCTTTCACGCGCCCGGCTGGCACTAGTTCGGCGTTTCCTTTCCGGACCTCGCCGCATGCCTTTCACCATCGCCACCTGGAACATCAACTCCGTGCGCCTGCGCATGCCGATCGTCGAGCGGCTGCTGAAGGAGCACGCGCCCGACGTGCTCTGCCTGCAGGAAACCAAGGTGCCGGACGAGCTCTTCCCGGAGAAGGCCTTCCGCAAGGCGGGCTACGAGCACATCCTGTTCCACGGCCAGAAGGGCTATCACGGCGTGGCCACCGTGGCGCGCCGGCCGATCGAGCTGGTCGAGAAGCGGCGCTTCTGCGAAATCGACGACAGCCGGCATCTGTCGGTCAGGGTCCAGGCGGGCGGCAAATCGGTGCTGGTGCATAACTTCTATGTGCCGGCCGGCGGCGACGAGCCGGACCCGGAGATCAACCGCAAATTCCGGCACAAGCTCGATTTCGTTTACGAGATGAACTCCGTGCCGGCGAGCGAGGACGAGCTATCCGCGTCGATCCTGGTCGGCGACCTGAACATCGCACCGCTAGAGCATGACGTCTGGTCGCACAAGCAGTTGCTCAACGTCGTCAGCCACACGCCGGCCGAGACGACAAATTTCGAGGCGATGCGCAAGGCCGGCGGCTGGGTCGACCTTATGCGGCTCAACGTGCCCGCCGAGCAGAAACTCTACACCTGGTGGAGCTATCGCGCGAAGGACTGGGAGGCGTCGAACCGCGGCCGCCGCCTCGACCATATCTGGTCCTCCGCCAATCTGGTGCCGAGCTTCAAGGGCTACGAGATCCTGCAGGAGGCGCGCGGCTGGGAAAAGCCGTCCGACCATGTGCCGGTTATAGCGCGGTTCGACCTGGATTAGGGCGGGCCGATATTCAGGTGAGGCCGGACTGCAAATGGCGGCTTCCTCCGCTTCCGGTGCTCACGTACTTCAAGTACGCTCCGCTCCGGTTCTCGGAAGCCACCATTTTCGACTCGGCCTGACCTGAATCTCAGCCCGCCTTCCGGCGGCGCCTACCCCGTAAACCTTGGCGCCAGTTCCTCGATGCGGGCGATCATCTGCTGGAATTCCTCCAGGATGCGCTCATGCAACAGGACCGCGATCTCCGGATATTCTTCCAGGATTCGGTGGAACATCTTGCGGCTCAATCGGATCACTTCCGAATCGACCGCGGCGGAGGCGCTGGTCAGCCGGTTGGTGTCGGCGATCAGCGCCAGTTCGCTCAGCATGGTGCCCGGACCCGCAGTGCCGATCGGGACGCGTTCGCCCCCAAGCTCCCGATAAAGCGTGATCAAGCCGCTGACCACGATGTAGGCAGAGTCGGCGACATCATCCTCGCGGTAGAGCTTATGGTCGGCCTGCAGCACGGTGGTCTCGGCGCCGAAGGCGAGCAGGCGCAGCTGTTCCTGCGTGAAGCCCTGGAAAAGCTTCACACTGGACAGGATGCGGATGTCGTCATCCAGCGCCATCCTAGCTGTGTCCCCGAGCGGTCAGTCCAGTCCCTCCTTTGGAGCGGCGCGCCCTCCTGGGCGCGCGGGAAGCGCTCCACCATGCATCGTGCGACGCGTGCAACGAGCCGATCCATCACCCTCCAGCACCAGGATCGTACCCGAAGCGGTCCCGCCCGACCGCTCAATCTCTTTTGGCTCAATTCCGGACCGAAGGCTACGGCGAAGCCGCCAAGCTCAACCGTTTCGTACTTTTCCTGGAATTGCTTAGATCATGAAATGTTTAAGGAACCAGCTTGTAGCCGCCGCTTTCTGTCACAAGAATTTCGGCATTGGAAGGATCGCGCTCGATCTTCTGGCGCAACCGGTAGACATGGGTCTCCAGCGTATGCGTGGTGACGCCGGAATTGTAACCCCAGACCTCTTCCAGCAGCACATCGCGCGTCACCACCTTCTGGTCGGCGCGATAGAGATATTTGATGATCGAGGCTTCCTTCTCGGTCAGCCGCACCTTGGCGCCGCGCGGATCGATCAGTAGCTTCTGGCTGGGCTTGAACGTGTAGGGTCCGACCGAGAAGGTGGCGTCCTCGCTCTGCTCATGCTGGCGAAGCTGGGCGCGGATGCGCGCGAGCAGCACGGCGAAGCGGAAAGGCTTGGTCACATAGTCGTTGGCGCCGGCTTCGAGGCCTAAAATCGTGTCTGAATCGGTGTCGTGGCCGGTCAGCATGATGATCGGCGCCTTGTAGCCGCCTTTGCGCAGGATCTTCACCGCCTCGCGGCCATCCATGTCGGGCAGGCCAACATCCATGATGAGCAGGTCGACGACGCCGCTGCGCGCGGCGGCAACGCCTTTTGCCGCAGTCGATTCCTGCTGGACGTCGAATTCCTCGTAGAGCGCCAACTGCTCGACCAGGGTGGCGCGCAGGTCGTCGTCGTCATCGACGATCAGGATGGTGCGTGATGTCATGGATATCAATCCGTTGTTTTAAAAAGAATATTCAGTTGACCTCCCCCCATTTATGCGGAAGCTCACCGGCGCAACAGCCGATCACAGTGATTTGTTCCGTGAAACGATCATACAAGAAAAAAGGCGCGCGCAATGAGGCGGGCGCATTTTTGCCGAAAGGCTTGCGCGTTTTGGTGGTGCGCGCGCGCCCCGGCAACCCCGCGCAAGGCTTCCTGCAAGCCGGCAAAACGGTGTTTCCCTGCGCCCTGGGGCGCAGCGGAATTGCCGCCAACAAGCATGAAGGGGATGGCGCGACGCCGCTGGCGTCGATGCGCATCCTGTCAGGCTATTTCCGGGGCGATCATTTCGCGGGCGGGCGAAGGACAAGGCTGCCGATGGCGCCGATCGGTCCGGATCTCGGCTGGTGCGAGGTGCCGGATGACCGCAACTACAACCGTCCGGTGAAGATCCCCTATGGCGCGAGCCATGAGCGGATGAAGCGCGACGACCGGCTCTACGATGTCTGCCTGGTGCTCGACTGGAACATCGCGCCGCGCTTGCGCGGGCGCGGCAGCGCGATCTTCTTCCATCTGGCGCGGCCAGGTTTCACGCCGACGCAAGGCTGTGTCGCGGTGACGGCGCGGACCATGGGGAGGCTGCTTCCGTTGTTGTCGGATAGGACGGTGGTGAGGGTGGTGCGGTAGGGGCCATCGATATTCAGGTGAGGCCGGCCTGCAAAAGGCCATTTCCTGCGCTTCCGGTGCTGACGTGCTTCGAGCACGCTCCGCTCCGGCCTTCGCCGGCCGAAGCACTCATAAATGTCTCCGCTCCATCAAGGCTACGGCCGGCGTAGGCCGGTTCTCGGAACCCGCCCAGTTTGGTCGCTTCGCGCCCGTCTTCGACTCCGACTCGGCCTGACTTGAATCTCAATGGCCCCTCGACCGCTTCGGCTGCTGCCAGCCCGTGCCGAGCAGCCCGATCTCGCGAAGCTCCCGGTCCACCGACTTCGAGATGTCCCGGCGTTCGGCACCGATGTCGCGCAACTGGCTGTCGGAAAGGTCTTCGACCGACTCCTGGGAAAGCCGGGCGGCGACCCGGGCCTGGCGCAGCCAATCGCGTGCCGAACGCAGCCAAAGGGTGAAGCCGGACGAAGATTCCAGGGTGGTGCAGGCCTTCACGGCGATCTCGGACATGACGGTGTTCCAGTTCTCCGGATATCAAATCCGGTTTTATGGTGTTTTCGATGAAGCCATGATGCCGGATTGAAAAACAAACGGGAAACGAGTAGTTCTTTTCTGATCATCAAGTTTTATTTGGAGATCGGATGTCCAAGCTGCTGCCCGGAACGCGAGCGCTGAGGACGTTCGAGGCGGCCGCCAGGCATCTCAACTTCACCCGCGCCGCCGACGAGCTCGGCCTGACGCCGGCGGCGGTCAGCCACCAGATCAAGGAAATCGAGGATCAGCTCGACCTGGTGCTGTTCACGCGCACCAGCCGCACCATCCGGCTGACCGAGGCGGGCAGCCTGCTGCACGACGCGTCGATCGACGCGCTCGACCTGCTCAACCGGGCGGTCAGCCGCGCGCGCAAGATGACGCGCGGCGAGTCGCTGTTGAAGGTGACGCTCGACGCGCAGTTCGCGACGAAATGGCTGATGCGGCGCGTCGACGATTTCCGCCAGCAGAAGCCCGGCATCGAGCTGCGCTTCGACATCACCTACGACGTCAGGGATTTCGAGCGCGACGATGTCGATATCGGCATCCGTTTCGGCACCGGGAAGTATCCGGGGCTCGTCGCGCACCGGCTGTTCGAGAACATCATCATCCCGGTTTGCAGCCCGGCGCTGCTGGCGTCAGGTCCGCCGCTGAAGGAGCCTCGCGACCTGTTCAACCACACGCTTGCACATATCGAATGGTCACGACAGGGCGTGACCTGGCCGAACTGGAGCATGTGGATGCACGCGGCCGGCGTCGATGATTTCGACGACAGCCGCACGCTGGTGTTCGGATCGTCAACCGATGCCACTCAGGCGGCGCTCGACGGCAATGCGGTGGCGCTCGCCGACTTTGCCATGGTGGCCAACGATCTTTCGCAGGGGCGCCTGGTGCGGCCCTTCGAGCTCGGCATCAAGGTGGCGCCGGAATTCGCCTATTTCCTAGTCTATCCCGAGGCGTCGAAAGACGACGCGCGGATCATCGCCTTCCGCGAATGGCTTCTCGACGAGGTGGCGAAAGACGAGGACGCGGGGTAAAGGCTGTCTATCAGGCTGCGGGCGCCGCCGGCGCGCCGAACCAGCCGATGATGACGCCGATGATCAGCATCACGCCCAGCCAGTGGCCGGCATCGATCAGCGTCAGGGCCCAGCCAAAACCTTGATAGCGGTGGTTGGCGGTCAACGTCGTGGCGATGAAACCCAGCCAAAGCACGAAGCCGAACAGCAGCCCCGCAATCGGGTTCGGCTCGCCGCCGGTGATTGCCCCCACCACCAATGTCAGGACAAGCGCCATGACCAACTCGGCGATGAAGCTGATGATGAAGGGAACGGCCGAGCGTTTCATGGTGGCAGGGTCGAGCCTGGCCGCCTTCAGCCAGGGCTTGCTTAACCCCATGTACCAGACCGCGCCGAACAACCATGCGACGACGGCGGCGACAACCACCGCCAGCCAGTTCACGACCGAAAAATCCATGCTTTTCCCCTCCAGATCGAGGCGCGATGGAACGCTTGTTCGCTCATCGCGTCAAGCGAGGCGCCAGACGGTCGTGCGCTTGACCTCGGCGTCCTCCAGCACGCGCGTCACCGGAACCTGGTAGACGGCAAGCGATTGCAGCCCTGTCCTGGGGAGGTAGGCGCGGCCGGGGTCGCCGACGAGGACCTCGGCGCCGCGCGCCCGCAGGCTCGCGAACCAGGGCAGCAGCCTGTCGGCGAAAGCCTTGTCGTAGAAGACGTCGCCGGCAAGCACGACGTCCCAGCCATCGTCGGTGCCGACGCAATCCGTGCCCAGGAATTGCGCTTCGACGCCGTTGGCATCGAGGTTGAGCGCGATCGCCGTCTCGCAGAACGGATCGATGTCGGCGGCGATCACGGCCGCGGCACCTGCCTTCATCGCCGCGACGGCGACGAGGCCCGAGCCGGAGGCGAAGTCGAGCACGCGCCTGCCGAGCACGGCCTCGGGATGGTCGAGCACATAGCGGGCGAGGCCCTGGCCGCCGGCCCAGGCGAAGGCCCAAAAGGGCGGCGGCAGGCCGATCTCGGCCAGCTCCTCCTCGGTGCGCAGCCAAAGGTCATGCGCCTCGTCGGCGAGATGCAACAGCACTTCCGGCACATGCGGCGGCGCCATCAGCGCCGTGTTGTCGAGGATGAACTTTTTGGCGTTGTTGGGCGTGAGCTTCGTCACGGCGCCGGGTTGAGCTCGGCCATGCGACAGACCTCTTTCCATTCGGCCGGCGTCACCGGCTGCACGGAAAGCCGGCCGAGCCGCACCAGCGCCATCTCGGCCAGTTTCGGGTTGGCCTTGACCTGTTCCAGCGTCACCGGCTTCGGCACGTCCTTGAAGGCGCGGATGTCGACGCATTCCCAGCGCGGATCATCGGTCGTCGTATCGGGGTGCGCCAGCGCGCAGACCTCGGCGATGCCGACGATGTCGAGCCCCTCATTGGAATGATAGAAGAAGCCGAGATCGCCGATCTGCATCGCCTTCATATTGTTGCGGGCGGCGTAGTTGCGCACGCCGTCCCATTGCGTGCCGGCCTTGCCCTTGGCCTTCAGCGCCTCGAAGGAAAAGACCGAGGGTTCGGACTTGAACAGCCAGTAGTTCATATCGATTGTCCCGTTGCCATTATCGGTGCGCCATCCGTGGCACTTCCATCGCCTCTACCCTTATCCTCTCCCCGTCGCTGCGGCGAGAGCGGCGAACGATCATGCGCCGGCGGGTTTCTGGAAGACCCAGTTCCATGGACGGATCTGGACGCTTTCGAACAGGCCGGCCTTGGCATAGGGATCGGCGGCGGCGAGCGCTTGCGCGCCGGCCATGTCGGGCGCCTCGATCATCACCAGGCTGCCGTCCGGCTTGCCGTCGGCGTCGAGGAAGGGACCTGCAAAGGCAAGCTTGCCTTCGCTGATCAGGCCTTCCAGGAACGCCGCATGCGCCGGCCGCGTGTCGACGCGCAGCTGCAAGCTGCCGGGCTTGTCCTTGCAAATCAACGCAAACAGCATTTTTCAACTCCGATGGTTCAGATGTCGGTTTCGGTCTTGAGCGGGCGTGTCATCAGCGCGGTCACCGCCTGGCCGATGGTGACCTTGCCGTCGAGGATGGCGGCGACGGCCGAAATGATCGGCGCCTCGATGCCGCGCTCGGCGGCGATGCGGGCGGCAATGCCGGCCGTCGGCACACCTTCGGCAAGCGGCAGGCCGGCCAACGGCTTGCCCTGGCCGAGCGCCAGGCCATAGGCGAAATTGCGCGACTGTGCCGAGGAGCAGGTGAGCAAGAGGTCGCCAAGACCGGAAAGCCCCATCAGCGTCTCCGGTCTGGCCCCGAAAGCGGCGCCGATGCGGCGCAGTTCGACGAAGCCGCGCGTCACCATGGCCGCCTGGGCGCTGGCGCCGAGGCCCGCGCCGGTGACAGCGCCAGCGGCGATGGCAAAGACGTTCTTCAGCGCGCCGCCGATCTCGACGCCGATCAGGTCGTCGCTGGAATAGCAGCGCAGGTTCTTCGCCGAAAAGCGCGCGGCAAGCTCCGCCGCCAATTCCGCATCGCGGGCGGCGACCACGACGGCGGTCGGCAGGCCGCGCGCGACGTCGCTGGCGAAGCTCGGACCGGAAAGTGCCGCGACCGGATTGTTGGGCAGGCTTTCCTCGACGATCGTCGAGAGCAGCGCGCCGGTGTCGCGCTCGATGCCCTTGGCGCAGAGCACCAGCGGCACGCCCGCAGGAACATGGTTGCGGGCATGGGCCAGGACGGCGCGCAGCGACTGCGCCGGCGTCACAGCAAGCACGCAGTCGGCGCCTTCGAGGGCGGCTGCAATGTCGCCGGTGGCCGCGATGCCGGGCTCGATGCTGATGCCGGGCAGATAGCGCGGGTTCTCGCCGCGGGCGACGGCGGCGACGGTCTCGGTGTCGCGCGCATAGAGCCGAACATCATGGCCGGCGCGCAGCATGGCCAGCGCCAGCGCCGTGCCCCAGGCGCCGCCGCCCAGCACCGTAACGCGCCAGCTATTTGCGGATCGCTTGGCTGTCATGCCTTGGCACCACGCCGGCCCGAGCCGACCATGGGCGTGGAAACGCCGTCGAGCGGCCAGCGCGAGCGCGGCACGAAGTCGGCGGTGTTTTCGTCGGCGATCCCGGCGCGCAGGCGTTCGATGCCCGCCCAGGCGATCATCGCCGCATTGTCGGTGCACAGTTTCTGCGGCGGCGCGACGAAGGCGAAGCCGGCTTGCGAGCAAAGCGCTTCAAGCGTCGCCTTGATGGCGCGGTTGGCGGCGACGCCGCCGGCGACGACCAGCGCCGGCTTTGCCTGGTCGGGGAATTCCTGGCGGAAGCGGGCAAGCGCTCGGCCAACACGGTCGCCCAGCGCATCGGCCACCGCCGCCTGGAAGGAGGCGCAGATGTCGGCGACATCCTGGTCGCTCAGCGGCGCGATCGCGGTTGCCGCCTGGCGCACCGCCGTCTTCAGGCCGGAGAAGGAAAAGTCCGGTTGCGCCGAGCCTTTCATCGGGCGCGGGAAGGCGAAGCGGCCGGCGTCGCCTGTCGCTGCCGCCTTCTCGACATTCGGGCCGCCGGGATAGGGCAGGCCGAGCATCTTGGCCGTCTTGTCGAAGGCTTCGCCGAGCGCATCGTCGATGGTGGTCGCCCAGCGCTGGTAATCGCCGACGCCGCGCACCGCGACGATCTGGGTGTGGCCGCCGGAGACGAGCAGGAGAAGGTAGGGGAAGTCGAGACCGTCGGTCAGCCGCGCGGTCAATGCGTGGCCTTCGAGGTGGTTGATGGCGATCAGCGGCTTGTTCGCGGCGGCCGCGATCGCCTTGGCCGTCATCAGGCCGACGATCAGCCCGCCGACCAGGCCGGGACCAGCGGTGGCGGCTATGGCATCGACCTCGTCGAGCGACACTGCCGAATCGGCGAGCGCCGCCTCGACAATCCCGTCCAGCGCCTCGACATGGGCGCGCGCCGCGATCTCCGGCACAACGCCACCGAAGGCCGCGTGCTCCTCGATTTGACTCAACACCACGTTGGACAGGATTTCGGGCGCGGCGCCGCCGTCCAGCGCCACAACGCTGGCCGCCGTCTCGTCACAGCTCGTCTCTATGCCCAGAACGCGGATCAATTGGTCCTCGAAGATTGTCTGACCGGCGATTAGTGGATAGGACAAAGCCCGGCAGACCTCGAAACTGCCACGGGGGTTATCACGGACCGCGCGCCATGCAAACTTTGAAAATCGGAACACGCGGCAGCCCCCTGGCGCTCGCCCAGGCGCATGAGACGCGCGCGCGCCTGATGAAGGCGCACGGCCTCCCCGAAGCGGCGTTCGAAGTGGTGGCCATCTCGACCAGCGGCGACCGCATCCAGGACCGGCCGCTTTCGGAAGCCGGCGGCAAGGGGCTGTTCACCAAGGAAATCGAGGAGGCGCTGCTCGACGGCCGCATCGACATCGCGGTGCATTCCTCCAAGGACATGCCGACGGTGCTGCCCGACGGATTGGAGCTTGTCACCTTCCTGCCGCGCGAGGACGCGCGCGACGCTTTCATCGGCAAGAAGGTGAAGCGGATCGTCGACCTGCCGCACGGCGCGGTGGTCGGATCGTCGTCGCTGCGACGCCAGGCGCTGCTTCGCCGGATGCGGCCCGATTTCGAGGTGGTGATCTTCCGCGGCAATGTGCAGACGAGGCTGCGCAAGCTCGAGGAGGGCATCGCCGAGGGCACGATCCTCGCCTACGCCGGACTGAAGCGGCTCGGGCTCGAAAACGTGGTCACCGACTTGATGGCGCTCGAGGATTTCCCGCCGGCGCCGGGGCAAGGCGCGATCGGCATCGAAACTCGCATCGGCGACCGCGAGGTCGAAAAAATGCTCGCGGCGATCCATCACGTGCCGACCGGCCAGGCGCTCGCCTGCGAGCGCGCCTTTCTCGCCGCGCTCGATGGATCCTGCCGCACGCCAATCGCCGGCCATGCGACGGTCGCGGGCGAAAAACTGTCCTTCGCCGGGCTGATCATCTCGCCCGACGGCACGCAGTCGCATGAGGTCCGGCTGGAGGGCGAGGCCGCGGACGCGGCGGAGATCGGGTTCGACGCTGCGCGGACGGTTCGCGCCAGAGCCGGCGCTGAATTCTTCGACGGCTGGGCCTGACATGGTCCGCGTCCTGGTGACGAGGCCGGAGCCCGGCGCGTCGCGCACGGCACGACGCCTCGAAGCCCTGGGATTTCAGCCTGTCCTGCTGCCGCTGACCGAGACGAGGCCATTGCCGGTCGAGACGAGTATCGGCGCCGATGCCATCGCGGTTGCGGTCACCAGCGCCAATGCGGTGCGCCATGCGCCAAGGGCGCTGATCGCGTCGCTTGCGGAACTGCCATGCCACGCGGTTGGCAAACGGACGGCCGAAGCCTGCCGCGCGGCGGGATTTCTCGTCGTCACCGAAGGCCCCGGCGACGCAGAAGCACTGGCGGATCTTATCGCCGGCGGCGTTGCCGGCAAGGCAATCGTCTATCTGTGCGGCCTCGTTCGGTTCCAGGCGTTCGAGCAGCGGCTGACGGCTGCTGGCGTGGATGTCCAGCCGATCGAAACCTACGACACGACCGGCATGGACTATAGCGATGCCGATGTGGTCGCCCGCCTGTCGGGCCGGCCGGTCGAGGCCGCGCTGCTTTATTCAGCCAAGGCCAGTGCGGCTCTGGTCAGCCTGATTGCGCGGCCTGCCTTGCGGCAGCTCTTTGAAAAAACGCAATTTTTGACGCTCTCCGCGCGTGTCGCCGGACCGCTGGAGGGGATTGCCGGCCAAGCGATCGGCATCGCATCCCAGCCTGAGGAAGACGCGTTGCTCGCGCTTTTGTCGCAACCGCGCTAGGGCATTTCACCGTTTCACGGAAACGGTGAAATGCCTTATCTCTTTGTTTTTACGCAATTCCGGACGGAAAACCGCTCACACTTTTCCTGGAATTGCTCTAGGCCGCGTCATCACACCACCCCTTTTCACCGCTTGGTGATGTGCTAGAGCATCCTGACGCTCGAGACCCTTTGAACCATCCCCAAGCCAGTTCGCGGAGCCCAAGCATGGTCAAGACGCCGAAGATGCGACATTCGAAGACCCGGCGCGAGCCGGTGACCATCGAACTCGAGCCCGGCGCCGTCTCGCGAATCACCGACGAGGACGCCGCGAAGGCCGAGGCCGCGCAGACCGATGAGGCGAAGGCGGAAGAGGCTGCCGCCGCTTCTCAGCCGGAGGCGCCGGAGGAGCCGATCCATGCCGAGCAGGCCGATATCGAGCCGTGGGAGCATAGCGACGCCGCGCAGGCGACGTCCGACAAGCCCGAGGCCGGCATGAACGAGCCGGAAAAGCCATATCCCGGCGGTTCGGATGCACCGAAAAGCCAGCCCAAGGGCTTCGAATACAATTTCGAGGACGCCCCCGCGGCCAGCGCCGGCGCCTCGACCGCGAAACCAAGCGAGACAAGAAGCGAGACACGGGGCGAGGATCGCGTGCCGCAGCCGTCGCGTAAAACCGGTGTCAACGCCATCGCCGCGGGCGTCATCGGCGGCGTGATCGCGCTTGCCGGTGCCGGCCTGCTGCAGGCGGTCGGCATGCTTGGCGCGCCGGGATCGGGCGGCGGATCGCTCGACGGCGTCAATGGCGAGATCGCGTCGCTGAAAAGCGAGATCGCGGCGCTGAAGGAAAGCGGCGACAAGGGAGCCTCCGCCAAGGTTGACGGCCTTTCCTCGGCGCTCGAGCAGGTCAAGTCCGATGTGGCGGCGTTGAAATCCTCAGCGGGGCAAGGCGGCGACGGCGCGGCACTCAAGGCGCTCGGCGACAAGGTCGGCCAGATCGAGGCGGCCGTTGCCGAGCTGCAGAAGAACGGCAACGCGGCACCCGTCGACCTCGGCCCGCTCAATGAGAAGATCGCCGGGCTCGACGCGCTGGTGAAATCGACGGGCGACGCGGCCAAGGCCGAGGACGGCCGGGTCGCGGCACTTGAGCAGTCCGTGTCGCAGCTTTCCGGCAAGGTCGAGGCGCAGGCCTCGCAGCCCAAGATCGCGCTGGCGATCGCGGCCTCGGCGCTGAAGTCGGCGCTCGACCGCGGAGCGCCCTTCGCGACCGAGCTCGACACCTTCGCGGCCATAGCGCCCGATGCGCCCGAGCTCGCGGCGCTGCGGTCCTATGCCGATAAGGGCGTGCCGACCCGCGCCACCATCGCTTCGGAGGCCGATGCCGCCGCCAACGCCATGGTCGAGGCGGCAAAGCCGGTCGACCAGAACGCCGGCTTCTTCCAGAGCCTGGTGTCGAGCGCGGAATCTCTGGTGAAGGTGCGGCCGGTCGGCGCCGTCGAAGGCAAGGGTGTGCCGGAAACCGTCGCCCGCATGGAAGTGGCGGTCAACCAGGGCGATTACGCCAAGGCGCTCAGCGAATATGACACGCTGCCCGACGCCGCGAAGGCGGCCGGGGCCGATTTTGCCGGCAAACTGAAGGCGCGGCTGGAGGTCGAAAAGCAGCTCGAAGCGCTGATTGCCGGCGCGACGAAGGCGTGAGGAAGACAAGATGATCCGCCTTCTCGCTTTCCTTGCCGTCGTCTTCGCGCTGGGTCTCGGCTTTGCCTGGCTGGCCGACCGTCCGGGCGAAATGCTCGTCACCTTCAACGGCTACCAGTACCAGGTCACGCTGATGGTGGCGGCGGTAGCAATCGTTGCCGTGGTCGCCGCGGTGATGATCGTCTGGTGGCTGATCAAGTCGCTGTGGAACAGCCCCTACACCATCTCGCGCTATTTTCGGGTGCGCCGCCGCGACCGCGGCTACCAGGCGCTGTCGACGGGCATGATCGCCGCCGGCGCCGGCGACGGCGCGCTGGCGCGCAAGAAGACCAAGGAAGCGGCGAAGCTGATCAACGCCGACCAGGAGCCGCTGATCAACCTGCTCGACGCCCAGGCCTCGCTGCTCGAAGGCGATCATGAGGGCGCCCGCGCGAAATTCGAGCGCATGCTCGACGATCCCGAGATGCGGCTGCTCGGCCTGCGCGGGCTTTACCTGGAAGCCGAGCGGCTCGGCGACCGCAATGCCGCGCGCCACTATGCCGGCCGCGCGGCGGCGGTGGCGCCGCAGCTCGCCTGGGCGGCGGAATCGACGCTTGAGGAGCTGACCGAACGTGGCGACTGGGACGGCGCGCTGAAGCTGGTCGAGGTGCAGAAATCGACAAGGCAGATCGAGCGCGACGCGGCTAACCGCCGCCGCGCCGTGCTGCTCACCGCCAAGGCGCAGGCGCTGGTCGACAGCGACCCGAACGCGGCCCGCGCGGCGGCGCTCGAAGCCAACAAGCTGGCGCCCGATTTCGCGCCGGCCGCGGTGATCGCCGCCGATCTGGTTATCCGGCAAAACGACGTGCGCAAGGGCTCCAAGATACTGGAGGCCGCTTGGAAGGCCGAGCCGCATCCGGACATCGCCGAGCTCTACACCCATGCAAGGGCGGGCGACGCCGTGCTCGATCGCCTCAACCGGGCGAAGAAGCTGCAGGAGTTGAAGAAGAACCACGCCGAGTCGTCGATGGCCGTGGCGCGGGCGGCGCTCGACGCGCAGGATTTCGCCACCGCGCGGCGCGAGGCGGAGGCAGCGATCCGCATGGATCGCCGCGAGGGCGCCTATCTTCTGCTCGCCGATATCGAGGAGGCGGAGACCGGCGACCAGGGCAAGGTCAGGCAGCTCTTGTCGAAAGCCGTGCGGGCGCCGCGCGATCCGGCGTGGGTGGCGGACGGCGTCATCTCCGAGCGCTGGGCGCCGGTGTCGCCGGTCACCGGCAAGCTCGACGCCTTCACCTGGCGCGCGCCGATGGAGCGGCTCGGTCAACTGATCGACAGCGAGACGGATGTCGCGGTGCCGGCGATCACGGCTGCGCCTCCGGCCGCACCCGCTGAGAAGGCGATCGACATCGTTGCCGATGCTCCGACCGGGAAGCCGGCGGCGACGAATGGCGGCGAGAAGGATAGAGCGGTGGCTGAAACCGCTGGTGAGGCCGAAACCGCTGACCAGGGTGTGGGGCTGCCGCATCTCCCGGACGATCCGGGCGTCGCGCCGGAAGAGGAAGCGGAAAAAACGCCGCGCCGGTTTCGTTTGTTTTGAGGCCGGGTTTTGGTGGGCAGGGGAAAAACATCGATGTTCGAGCGCGTATTGTCCTTCCTGAGGGATCTGCCGGCTGCCGGCGAGACCAAGCCGAGCGCCGACGATCCGCGCGTCGCGGCCTCCGCGCTGCTCTATCATGTGATGAACGCCGACGGCGTGCGCCAGGACGTCGAATGGGAGCGGTTCAAGCAGATCCTGGCCGAGACCTATTCGGTGAGCGGCGAGGAACTCGACGCTCTGGCCGCGGCAGGCGAGCGCGCCGACAACGAGGCGATAGACCTCTACGCCTTCACCAGCATCTTGAAGCGCGATCTCGACGCCGAGGCGCGCAAGGCCTTCATCGGCCTGATGTGGGAAATCGTCTATGCCGATGGCGAGCTGCACGAGCTCGAGGACAACACGGTATGGCGGGTCGCCGAGCTGATCGGCGTCGAGCGTCATGACCGCATCGAGGCGCGCCGCAAGGCGGCGGCCGAGGCGCCCGGCGCGCGGGGCAAGTCGAGCGACGAATAACGGGATCCTTCGCCTTCCATGCCACCCAGACCGAGGCCGAGACCCAAAATCCTGATCGTGCTGCATCAGGAAACGTCGAGCCCCGGCCGCGTCGGCCACATGCTGCTGGAAGAGGGTTTCGATCTCGACATCCGCCGGCCGCCGCTCGGCGACGAACTGCCCTGCACGCTGGATGGCCATGCCGGGGCGGTGGTGTTCGGCGGGCCGATGAGCGCCAATGACGAGGACGAGTTCGTCCGCCGTGAGACCGACTGGCTGAAAATCCCGCTGAAGGAAAACCGGCCGTTCCTCGGCATCTGCCTCGGCGCGCAGATGCTGGCCAACCATCTCGGCGGCAAGGTCGAGGGCCATGGCGAGGGCCTGGTCGAGATCGGCTGGTATCCGCTGAAGGCGACCGACGCCGGCAAGAAGCTGCTGCACTGGCCGGAAATGGTCTACCAGTTCCACCGCGAGGGCTTTTCGCTGCCGAAGGAAGCGACGCTGCTGGCGACGGCGGAAACCTATCCCAACCAGGCCTTCCGCTACGGCGACAATGCCTGGGGCATCCAGTTCCATGGCGAGCTGACAAGGGTGATGATGCATCGCTGGGTGGTGCGCGGCGCGCATCGCTTCGAACTCCCCGGCGCGCAGCCCGGCCGCGACCATCTCGGCGGCCGGCTGATCTGGGACATGCACCTCAAGCGCTGGTTGAGCGAGTTTTTGCAGCTGATTTTCGGCCGGCCGGCGGTGAGGTAGGGGCAACAGCCGATTGCTCGGAACGACCGGGGTTAATCCGAAGAAAACTTATGCCTGCCAAGGCGTGGATGTATGCCGCAGGATCGAGTTTTCAAGTCGCTGAAAGTGGACATCCTCCGCGGCTACACTGGAGGTCGTGGGTGAGCCGCAACAGGGCACTCGCTGGAGACACCGCCTGCCGCCGGATATCGATATATGCGCAGCGGCCCCTCAACCGGGCACTCCGTGAGCCAGTCTGGCGGCCTTCCTGTTGTCAATTTACTGGCCAGTGGAAACTGAGCTTCGATCGACTGGAGGGCGCCTTCCTCCACCCGGCAGACCGCTATGTGCGTGGCCCTGGTTTCATCAAGCAGTCGCGTCGGATCCGGCGTCGCGGGATCGAAAAATCGCAGGACGCGTTCAATGCCCTTGGCCGATGTGTGGAAAGGGACAGCCACAACTTCGAGCTCGACAGGCGACCCCAAGGCGGCGGCCCCAATGTCGGGAGGCGCAAGCAGCCGGGCACCCTTCGGCCAGACGAAATGCGGACCTGCGCCAGCCTCCTGGCAGGCACTGGCGACATCGATGCCGATAAGCTGCGTTTCTCCCGGCGGCCAGATCAGGTGGCCGACTAGAAGGGCGGCGACAATCGCCACGCCGGGAGCGGCAAGAAGCGAAACGCTGGGCAACGGCTTGTTGGACGCAGTGGCGAAATAGCTCCTCAGCGCCAGCCGGGCTGGTAGGCTCTGGTACATCAGAACGGCAAGCCCGGGGCCAACGAAGAGTGGAAAATAACGCATGTATCGCAGATAAAGCAGTCCCAAGAGGAAGCCGGCTGTCGAGAAGAGCGCCAGAACCATCCAGGCGCGCCTTCTTCCTGCGTTGGAGAGGGCTATAACGCATGTCGCGGCCGACCCCAGAACGGCCAAAAAAAACCTGGCGAAACGATCAGAGCCTAGAAAGTCCTGACTGAGGAAGGCGCTGCGTTCCTGTTCGATGCGCGAAAGCCAATTGTCGCGCGCGTAGTCGCTCAGGCCGACTATCGGACCACCTGAACACTGGGGGAAAAAGATAACGAGCAGCGCAGCTGTCGCACAAGAGCCTGCCAAAATACAGGCGGTCCGAGTCCGCCAACTCCCGGTCCTATCCGCAATGGAGACGATCGCAAGCACGACGCCAGTGACCACAAGCGCGGTGAGGTGCAGAAGCGAATAGCGGTCGCAAACGGCGCGTGCGTAAGCATCAGGTCCTACCACTACAAAGAACACGGCAATAGCGGTTGTTGCCAGTGTCAGCCCGTATGCCCTGAGATCGTTGCTTGCGCCACCCTCCCCGGCGATGAAAGCCCAGGCGTATAAGCCCGCCGGCAGAGCCAGAAACGGCGCCATTTCGGCGCTGATCGCCGTGGACAGGGCTACCAGGGCGCCGTTCAACCCAGCAGCAACCCGCCCAGCGCGGATCGTCAGCAATGCCGCAGCGAGGAGGATGAGCATCTGCAAATTGTGGTAATCGATCCGCCAGGGCTGGAACTCCGAGAATGACGGCAGGCCGGCGAATGCAGCTACCACCAACACTGCTCCGGGATGTTCAAACTCCAGTTCTCTGATCATCTGGAACAGCAACGCTATCGCGGCCAGAAGCAGCAACAGCGGCACCATGAACGCCGCGGCCGAGACAGCGGCCTCCATCCCAACAAATGGCGCAAAAGCAACGGCCAGCAACGCATAAGGCGCATCGACGATCCAAGGCCAGTGGGAGATCATGGGTTCGGGCTGTGCGATGCCGGTCAGCGTCCTGTCGAACGGATTGCCTGTTTGCAGAAGATGTCTGATCTCGTGCAGCTTCAGCACATCGTCAACGTCGCCGTTGGGCATTTTGCCTTGCAAAAGCATTAGGCTCAGAACAGCGCTGAGCGCCAGCCAGACGATTCCCACGGACCGAGAACGGCGGCAAAGCGCCCGGATTGTTGACATCGCAAGTCTTTTTCAATGGCTGCTAGCAGCACCGGCTGCGTGCCGCATAAAGCTATGTGACAAACAAGAATGAAAAGTAAATTATACATGTTTGCGCACATATTCGGGAAAATTGTATTTTATCCTCCTCGTCAGCGGGCATGACGGAATATTCGTTCAATGCGTAGTGCAAGCAAAAAACGCAGAACTATTCAGGAGTTTATTAAGCTTGCTGGGGCGGCGTGGTGTTGTCGAGTGAAGCACTTGCAATGCTGAACTGGGGGCTGCGTCGCCTGGGCAATGGAGTCAGGTAGCCCACGCCGAACGAGCCGCAGTCGTTTTGCGCTGCTTAGCCTACATCGGTGGAGCGGCGCTGACCTGGCCGTCGACATATTATGAAATGGCGCAGACGTATCTGTCGCAGCCCTCTACTCCGACTACCTTCTCACCAGTATAGAGCCGATACACCGGCTCTCGGCGCAGGGATTTCCGCTATGCCCAGCGTGCATGTGGCGATCGCGACATTGAATGCGTTCTACCTGGCGCGGCTCAACCGCTGGCTCGGCGTGGCCGGCTGGGCGTTCGCGATCTTCATTTTGTTCGGTTCCGTCTACACAGGCTGGCATTACGCCGCACCTGCCGTAGCGTTGGGAACAGATAGGCCCACAATCCTGCAACCACGCGATGGCGGGGATGCCACCGATTGCCTCGCAGCATGGCACCGACCAGCGGGGCTTTGCACTGACGGTCTCATCAGTATCGGCGTAGCCGCGAATCTGTGCTAAGGCGCCGCCCGATCAATCAAAGGAAGACAGCTGTGAGCGAACCGACCCTGGCCGAGGCGACCGAAAATATCTATGCCTCACTCCGAGCCGACAATGCCGACCTCGATGCGCATATCGCGACGCTCAAGGCGGCGCTGGCACGCGAGGGGAAGAAACAGGCGGTGTTCGATCCGACCAGGCTGGTGCAGAACAACCGCGCCGGCCGCAAGTTGATGCAGGCCTATTTTCGCCAGCGCGGCGTCAGCGTGAGCTTTTCGGAGTAGTGAAACTGCAATCGACGCGATCTCAACCACAGCGGTTGCGAGTGCTCGACCTGCATTGGAGATGACGGCCCGGACGAGCTGGATTACGGCGCCGCGGCCACTGGTTCGTTCTTTCTCATCGTCAGCTCGTAGTTGAGCCGGTAGCGGCCGCCCTCGAAATTCCAGATCAGCGGGTTGCGCACGCCGTCGATCGAGCTGGCGCCGGCCGGCAGGTCGGGGAACTCGTTGCCATGACTGGGATCGTTCGGGCTGGTGTCGTCCTGCTCGAACACCTTCATCCCGGCATGGTCGACAAAGGTCATGGCGGCGCTTCCGAAGCTTGTCGCCCAGTCCTTCTGGTCGGCGGAGTCGTCGCAGTCGAATTCGACCTCGCCGGAAGGCGGGAAGCGGATGGTCCGGCTGTCGATCGACAATTGCGTGAAAATGTCGTCGGAGCCGAATTCGGGATTCGTCTCGTCCTCGCAGATCAGTGCCTTAAGCTCTAGATTCCGCACCGTGGTCTGCATGGAGGCGCTCACCCGCACGGGCTGGCTTCCGGCCGCTGCCTGGTGGATGACGAGATAGCCATGTGTGCCGTCGCCCATTGCGCCGCTGACGATGCGGCTGGTGCCGGAGATAGCGATCGGTGGCTCGCCGCCGTGCGGGTCGTCGAACTCCTCCAGTGTCGCCTTGTAGCCCGCCGGATCGGGCAGACCATCGGCCGTCAGCGTGACGGTCTGGTCCGCGCCGCTGTCGGCCTGCCCCACGACATCGAAACGGAACCACGCTTCTTTCTGGCTGCCAAGCAGGCTGCCGGCTTCGGTGAACGCCGCGAACTGGGGCGGTTCGCCCGGCTGCAGCGGGCAGGCCTCTTCTTTCGTGGCACATGTGTGGCGGCGGACCAGAAGCGCATAATTGCCCTGCCTCTTGCGGTCCTTGCCGGTGACGCGGATGAAGAACTCCCTGGGCAGGGCATAGGTATGGACGGTGAAAATGTGTTCGCCGTCATGCACGGTCCTGGTGCTGCCATAGTAGCTGGAGATCGGCGTCGTCATGTTGGACGGCTGGTAGATATCGATGTTCACGTCCGGACTGTCGGGTCCGATCGAATAGCTGCCGGCGTCCTGGCGCACGACATGGAACCACTGCATGGACCCCGGATAGCGGATCTGGGTGACGTCCTGACCGTTCCTGAAGTCGATCAGCTCTTCAGCTTGTGGCTTGCCGTCCGGGCCTTTCTTCGCCGTCAGATTGACCGGATAGGCGATGGACGGGCTGCAAAAATTGTTGCCCAGATTGAGGTCGGCGGTCAGCAGATTGTGGTCGCTTTCGAGGTCGGCGAAATCGGCCGGGATGGTCACGTGCTGAACGCAGATCGGTCCCTCGATGCCGCCGCTTAGATAACGCCTCGGCGCGGCGAGGATGTAGTCGTAGCGCTCGTTGTCGATAGAGTTGGAGATACCGTCATCGGCGCGGTTGGTCACCACCCAGCTGTCGTAATGCCGCGACGTCCAGTATGTGCCGGGGGTGGCGAAGCGGCGCGCCCATTCGCCCGTCGGCGGGTGGAACAGCGGCACGTTCATGTCGCCCATCACCAGCACGCGCTCGCGCTTGCGCTGCGCGGGCGTCAGTGGCGACAGCGTCGTTTCGATCAGCTTCTCGACCTGGTCGAACTGCGCATCGCGCGCGTCGGCATGCAGCTCGGCCGGGCTCTTGTCGAAATAGTCTGCCTGCATGTGGGTGAAAACGACCGTGTAGCTGCTTTGCGAAGGCAAATGCAGCAACCGCACGATCGCCGCGCCCTTGCCCGACAGGCAGTCGACACCTCCGCAATGATCGTAGAGGGTGAAGCCGACTTCGTCGGTCGCCGCATCCAGCGTCTCACCGTCGTTCCTGCCCCATTTGAAACTGTCGTCGGGCAGTGGCAGGAATTTGAAATCCTTCTTGGCGAACAACATCAGGCCGCTGTCCTCGCCGTCGATCTTCTCGACCGGCTCGCCATAGATCGCCACGGCTGCCGCCGGATCGAGACTGGTGATGGCGTCGACAAGAGCCTGCGGTCGCACCTTCAGCAGCGCAGCGTCGATCTTGCGGACATAGTTCGGATAGACGGGCCTGAGCTTGTCGATGAGGATCTGCTTGGCATCCTCATCCCATGCCTCGTTGATGGCGATTATATCGAAGCGGTCAGTGTCCTTCAGGATAGTGTTGGCCAGATGCTCGGCCTGCTTTTCGGTCTGGCCCTGAATCTGCACAAGGCAGTCAGCGAAGTTCGGATTGGCGCATTTGAAGATCGGCGAAAGCAGATAGGCATTGAAAGTGGCGACGCGAACCGTTTCCACTTCCTGCGCCCTGGCCCCGCTGCTTGGCCAGGCAATTAGCGGGACAAGCAGGACAATCAACCTGGTCAAGACAAGGTCTGACCAGGATATGCGTCTAGAATGAACCATAAGCTTGCCCCCTTCGTCGCCGCATTACTTGCCGGCGCATAGTAACAAACGGGAGCGGTCGCACCGTGAAGCCATTCACGTTGCCCGGTGGCGAAACTTTGATGGGTGTGGCGATAGGTAGACCGATGAAGGCGGTGGCGAATATTGGCGCAAGCTGCCTGGCCTGGGCGTCGGATCCACGGCTTAGGTCTGGCGCTCAATCAATTGCGGCTGTTCAAGTGCCGCACCTTCCGCAGCGCCGGGAACAGGTACGCCCACAGGCCGGCGACGGCGATGGCGCCGATGCCACCGATCACCACGGCGGGAACCGTGCCGATCAGCGCCGCCATGGTGCCGGCGCGGAATTCGCCGACTTCGTTGGAGGCGCCGACGAAGACCTGGTTGACGGCATTGACGCGGCCGCGCACCTCATCCGGTGTCCAGAGCTGGATCAGCGTCTCGCGGATATAGACGCTGAACATGTCGGTGGCGCCGAGCAGAGCGAGTGCCAGGATCGACAGCCAGGTGATGGTCGAGACGCCGAACAGCACGGTGAAGGCGCCGAACAGGGCGACGAAGCCCAGCATGATCTTGCCGGCTTGGTCGCGGATCGGATGGCCGGCAAGCCAGACGGCAACGCAGATGGCGCCGATGCCGGGCGCCGAGCGCAGCAGGCCTAGGCCCCACGGGCCAAGCTCCAATATATCGCGCGCATAGACCGGCAGCAGCGCCGAGGCGCCGGATAGAAGCACGGCGAAGAGGTCGAGCGAGATCGCGCCGAGCACGATCTTCTCGCTCCAGATATAGCCGAAGCCGGCAAACAGCGTCTGCATCGTCGGCTTGTCGGTGGCCGTCTGCTGCGCCGGCTTCGGAATGGTGAAGATGAGCACGGCGGCGGCAAGCATCAGGATGGCGGCGGTTGCGTATGCCGCTTCGGCCGAAACGCCGTAGAGCAGGCCGCCGGCGACCGGGCCGACGATGGTCGCCGTCTGCCAGGCCGACGAGTTCCAGGCGATCGCGTTGGCGAAATCCTCCTGCGGCACGAGGTTGGCGAACAGCGAGGACGAAGCCGGGCCGTAGAAGGCCCGCGCAATGCCGAACATCACCAGCACCGCGAAGATCGGCAGCGGACCGTGCAGGCCGCGCAATGTCAGGAGCAGCAGGACCAACGCGCAGCCGGCCTCGACCAATGTCGCCAGCGTCATGATCAGGCGGCGGCCGAAGCGGTCGGCGACGACGCCGGTGACTAGGACCAGGAGCAGCGAAGGCAGGAACTGGACGATGCCGACAATGCCGAGATCGAATGGGTCGCGGGTCAGGTCATAGACCTGCCAGCCGACGGCGACGGACACGATCATGGTGGCGAAGGTGGTGAGGAAACGCGCCGTCCAGTAGCTGAGGAACGGGCGGTGCCGGAACGCGGCGTAACGCTGGTCGGGTGAAGTTGCTTCGGCTGTCATGATTTGAGGGCCCCGTTGCGACAATGGCCGGCGGGGCACTTCCACGGTGGGCGCTGGTCCGGCCAGAACGCTTTAGCCCAGTTCGTCCTGCCATGCGCGCAAAAAATCCGCGCCGGATCAAAAGAAAATCGAATCTTTTGCGCAAGATCGCGGCTCAGTCCCGCAACGCGGCGGAGATTGCGTCGAGGCCGCCGCGAAGCTCGGCTTCCGTCGGCCAGCCGAAGCCGGCGGAAGAAGCGCTTCGGCATCTCGAACCAGTGACCTGGGCCGACATAGGCGCCATGCTCCTCCAGCAGGCGGGTGTAGAATCGGTCGAGGTCGAAGCCGGCATCGACATTGAGACGGGGGAAGCCGACCACGCCGCCTTGCGGCCGCACCCAGTCGACAAGAGGTTCGCCGTCGATCCAAGCTTGCACGATGTCGCGGCGCCTTGCCATGTCCGGCAGCAGCGACGTCAGGAAGGCATCACGGCGTTCTAGCACGGCGAGCGCGATCGCTTCGTCGACGACGCTGCCGCAGATGCCGATCTGCTCCTTGGCGGCGAGGAAGGTTTCCTGCAGCTTCGGATCGCGGGTCGCGAGCCAGCCGATGCGGATGCCCGGAATGCCGAAGGCCTTGGAGAGCGAGCAGACACTGATCGCGCTTGGGCTGAGCGAGGCCGCCGCGGGCAGGCGCTCGCCATAGGAGAGGTCGCGATAGGTCTCGTCGACCAGCAGCCGGCATTTGTGATGTTCGGCAAGCGCGATCAGCGCGTCGAGATCGGCGCGGGTCATCATCGTGCCGGTCGGATTGTGCGGGCAGGTGACGCTGATCAGTTTGGTGTTTGGCCGGATCTCGGCCTTCATGCGCCCGATGTCGACGGCGAAGCCCTGGTCGAAATCGAGATCGACATAGGAGATGGCGCAGCCGATCGCCTTCGGCGTCTCGATGTTGGTGGCGTAATTCGGCCGCACGACGACGAGATGGTCACTGGGCGACAGCAACGACGTGGCGATGATGAACAGCGCGCCGGCCGCGCCCGCGGTCACCAGCACATCGTCAGGGGAAAGGCCCTTGTCCTGCCCGGCGATCAGCGCGCGCAAGTTCTTGTCGCCGCGATGCTCGCCGTAGAACAGCGTGAGGTCCGGCAGCGTCAGACCGATGTCGGAGAGTTTCTGGTCGGCGATCGAGCTTTCGGAAAGGTTGTAGCGGATGCGGTCGTAGCCGTATTCCTCCGGCGCTTCCTTCTCGATCAGCATCCTGGCGTAGTTCATGGCCTGTCCCCCCAATCTCCGGTGGTAACCAAGCCATAAAAGCGGAAAGCCTGCCAAGGCGGATTGCTTGGCAGGCTTCCTCAAATCATTGGTGCAGGGGCGTTTCAGGCGAGCGATTTCAGGCGGGCGCCTTGGCCTTCCTGCCCTTGGCTGGCTTCACCGGTTCCGGCTCCGCCTTGCGGCCGAGGCCGATCGATTTTGCCAGCTGCGAACGCGAGGCCGCATAATTGGGAGCGACCATCGGGTAGTCGACCGGCAAGCCCCATTTGGTGCGGTAAGCCTCCGGCGTCAGGCCGAAATGCACGCCGATATGGCGCTTCAGCGATTTGAACTTCTTCCCGTCTTCGAGACAGATGATGTAGTCCGGCGTCACCGAGCGCCTGGGATTGACGGCGGGGACCGGCGGGGGCGCGGCGGGCTCCGACGGCTGGCTGATGCCGCCGATCGACGAGGCGACGCTGGCGATCAGTCCGCCCAGGTCGGATGCAGGCAGGCGGTTTTTCGCGACATAGGCCGATACGATGTGAGCCGTGAGCTCGAGCAGGTCGATTTCCTTGGCTGTGCTGGTGTCCTCGTCCACGTAGTCCCTCCATTTCTGCCGCAAGGCCGCGAAACCGATCCGGCTTTCGCGGTGTGTAATATCAAAGCGCTGCGAGCGTTTTTGGC
Source organism: Mesorhizobium atlanticum (assembly GCF_003289965.1). Taxonomy (GTDB): domain Bacteria; phylum Pseudomonadota; class Alphaproteobacteria; order Rhizobiales; family Rhizobiaceae; genus Mesorhizobium; species Mesorhizobium atlanticum. Next base: position 146,525 of record NZ_QMBQ01000005.1, on the reverse strand, counting down.
GAATTCGAAAGCCGCAGGGGCCGCAGGCTGGCGAATTCCTAGTCGGCAAATCTGCGCGGCGCAACGTTTTGTCGCGTCAATACACGCTGTTTTGAACAATTATACTGAAATGTAACAATATCAGACGATCAGCGCCTTGTCGCGCCATAGACGAAAACCACCCTCGAAAGCACGAGTGTTGTCGCCGCGCCGGGATTTTTCAGGCAATTCATCGAGCTTGTCGACATTGCCGCCGCCGATCACGACATAGTCCGGCTGCAAGGCGGCGCGAAGCCTGCCGACCACGTCGAAAACGTATTTGCGCCACTTCTTCTTCCCGTGCTTCACCAGGCCGCGCTCGCCGACATAGTCCTCGAAAGTCGCCCCCTTTTTGTAAGGCAGATGGGCAAGCTCCATCGGCTGGCCGACATTCCTGATGATCATGGCGGCCCCCAGCCCGGTGCCGAGGCCCAGGAACAGCATGCGGCCCCCGTCATAGCTGCCGATCGCCTGCATCAGCGCATCGTTGACGAGTTTCACCGGTTTGCCGAAGGCGGCGGTGAAATCATAGCCGTTCCAGCCCTTGCCGAGATTGAAGGGATCGAGCGAGGGCTTATTGTCCGACACGGGGCCGGGATAACCCATCGATATCACGTCGAAGTTCAGGCCCTCGGCGAGATCCCTGACCGAAGCGACGACCTTGTCGGGCGTCAGGCTCGGGCCGGATGGGACGCGGCGCATTTCGCCGCCGGCGCTGGTGAGGATCTTCACATGCGAGCCGCCGACATCGATGCTGAGCACGATCGGCTCGCTGCTCGTCGCGGTGGTCTTTGCTGCCTTCGCCATTTCCCTCCTCCCCGGAACGTTATCTGGTCGGATTGATCCAGCCATCGGGCGGGCCGAAACCTTTCATGGCGTCGGCCGGTCCCCAGGTCTTGGGCGCATAGATTGCCGGCGGCGTGGTGTCGCCGAGCACCGGACCGACGATGCGCCAGGCAAGCTCGGCGGCGTCCTGGCGCGTGAAGAGCTGGCCGTTGCCGTTCATGGCGTCGCCGATCAGCCGTTCATAGGGCGGCATGTCGCCCTTGGTATCGTCCAGCGCGGTCAGCTCCACCTGCTCGCCGATCATATCGTCGCCGGGCCTCTTGCGCTGGGCGCCGATCGAGATCGCCACCTGCGGGTCGATGCGGAAGCGCACATAATTGGCATCGTCCGGCTTGATCGGATCGAAGACGTCGAGCGGCGGCCGCTTCAGCCGCACGATCACCTCGGTGGCGTGCACCGGCATGTTCTTGCCGGCGCGGATGAAGAAGGGCACGTCGCGCCAGCGCCAGGTGTCGACGAAGAAGCGCACCGCGGCGAAGGTCTCGACCGGCGAGTTGGGCCTGACGCCCGGCTCGGCCAGATAGCCGTCGAACTGGCCGCGCACGACGTCGTCCCTGGTCAGCGTGCGGATCGCGCGCAGCACCTGCACCTTCTCGTCGATCAGGTCGTCGGCCGAGCGGCCGACCGGCGGCTCCATGGCAAGCAGAAGAAGGATGTTGAGCAGGTGGTTCTCGATGACGTCGCGGATGCAGCCGACATCGTCATAGAATTTGCCTCGGCCCTCGATGCCGAAATCCTCGGCCATGGTGATCTGCACGCTCTCGACGAAGTTGCGGTTCCAGATCGGCTCGAGGAAAGAGTTGGCGAAGCGGAAATAGAGCAGGTTCTGGATCGCTTCCTTGCCAAGATAGTGGTCGATGCGGAAGATCGACTGCTCGTCGAACACCAGATGCAGCACCCGGTTCAACCAGCGCGCCGACTGCAGGTCGTGGCCGAAGGGTTTTTCGATCATCAGCCGCGCGCCGCGCGCAGTGCCGGACTGCTCCAACCCCTGCACGACGGTCTCGAACATCGTTGGCGGCACGGCCATGTAGTGCAGCGGGTGTTGCGCCGGGCCCAGCGCCGTCCTCAGCTTCTCGAAGGTGGCGCTGTCGCGGTAGTCGCCGCTGACATAGCGCAGCAGTGAGGCGAGCTTGGCAAAGACCATGTCGTCGATGCTGCCCAGCGCGGTGACAATGCCGTCGCGGGCGCGGTCCACCAGTTTGGGCAGGTCCCACGGGTCGAAGGCGACGCCGATGACCGGCTCGGTCAGCGTTCCCTTGGCGACCATCTGGTAGAGCGCCGGGAATATCTTCTTGTGCGCAAGGTCGCCGGTCGCTCCGAAAAGCACCAGCGTGTCGGACCTCTCCTGGCTCATGCCGTCTCTCCCCTCACGCGCCGGCCTTGGGCTTTTCGACATGGCCGCCGAAGGCATAGCGCATGGCGGACAGGAGCTTGTCGGCGAATTGCGATTCGCCCTGCGAGGAGAAGCGGTCGAACAGCGCCGAGGACAGCACCGGCGCGGGCACGCCGGTGTCGATCGCCGCCTTCAGCGTCCAGCGTCCCTCGCCAGAGTCGGAGACGCGGCCGCCGAACTGGACGAGCGCCGGATCGCTCTTCAGCGCGCCGGCGGTGAGATCGAGCAGCCAGGAACCGATGACGCTGCCATGCCGCCAGACTTCGGCGACCTGGGGCAGGTCGATATCGAACTGGTAGTATTGCGGGTTTTCGAGCGGGCTCGTCTCGGCGTCGGCGGTGCGCTGCCTTTTGCCGGCATTGGCCGATTTCAGGATGTTCATGCCCTCGGCATAGGCGGCCATGACGCCATATTCGATGCCGTTGTGCACCATCTTGACGAAATGGCCGGCGCCGCTCGGTCCGCAATGGAGATAGCCGAAAGGCGCCGTGCCGGCATCCTTGGGCGGATTGGCGCCCGCGTCGGCGCCCGGCGCCAATGTGGCGAAGACCGAATCGAGATGCTTCACCGCTTCGTCCGGGCCGCCGATCATCAGGCAGTAGCCGCGCTCGAGACCCCAGACGCCGCCGCTGGTGCCGACATCGACGAAGTTGATACCCTTCACCGCCAGCTTCGCCGCCTGGTCGACGGCATCATGGTAGTAGGAATTGCCGCCATCGATGATGATGTCGCCCGGCTCCATCAGCGCTGCCACCTGGTCGACGATCCTGCCGGTGATCGCGGCCGGCAGCATGAGCCAGGCGCAGCGCGGCTTGGCGAGCTTGCCAACGAACTCCTCCAGCGAGGCGGCGCCAATGGCGCCGTCCTTGACCATGCCGGCGACGCTTGCCGAATTGATGTCGTAGACGACGCATTCATGGCCGTCGCGCATCAGGCGCCGCACCATGTTGGCGCCCATCCTGCCCAGTCCCATCATTCCGATCTGCATGGTTTCATCCCGATTGCTTGAGGAAAGAAGAATTCACTGGCCGTTTGGTTGGTCGATCGCGACGGTGAAGTCGACATTCTCCCAACGCATCGCTTCCGGCCAGAAAAAAGTGAAGACGATGGTGGTTCCCGGCCGCAGGCGGTCAACGGGCAAATCCACCAGATGGATGCCGAACGCGTTCTCCACCGTCCTGCTGTCCTGCACCGTAAGCCATTTGTCGCTGCTCCAATGGACGACGCCGGGCGCTGACAATTCGACGCGCAGCGCCTTGCCGGCGGGGATGGAGCGGATCTTGTTGTTGAAGCGCCACGTCCTGAATGGCGCGACGGTCTTTTGCTTGATGTAGCGCTCTACGCCCTGAGGCGGCAAGTCGAAGACGGCGCCGTCGCGCAGCGATCGCAACAGCTTGATGTGCTCGGCATGCGCCCAGACCAGCGGCATGGCGCTGCCCGACGGCTTGCCCAGCAACAGCTCGCGGTCCGGCATATCGGGGCGATCCCAGACCTGCTCGGGCAGAAGGCCACCCACGCCGGCCGAGCGTTCGAACGTCTCAAGCAACTGCGCCGCCTTGTCCTTGCGGCCGGCGGCCAGCTCGTAATGGGCGCGCTCGCCGGCAAGCAACGGCCACGGCCGTCCCTGGCCGGTGCCGTCGAAGGGCGAGCCGTCCTCGTGCTCGCCATAGCCGTCGCCGCTATAGCGGTACCAGAGCGGCCCTTGCGGCAGGTCGCAGCGCAGCTCGGCGTCGATCACCTTGACGGTGTTCAGGATGCGCGGGTCATCCGCGGCTCTGAGCCCGAAACGGACCAGCGCCAGCGCGTCCGGGCTGATGATGGCTTCCGCCGGTCTGTCGGTATCGGCCGGCGGCCGGTTCTTGATCGGCACGAAGCCGTCCTTCGGTGAGGCGGCGCCGCCATCGTCGGGCGGGGCGATGCGGACATAGTAGCCTTCGACGCCCACCCTGGCGCTTGCCTCCGTGCCCGTGACGTAGGTCCAGCGCTCGATCTGATCGTTCCAGCAATCGGCGGTCTCGCGCAGATAGTTCGCCGGCTCACTTTTACCGCAGGCTTCGAGCATGTCGGCCGCGGCGAGCAGCCCCGCTATCTCCACGGCCAGCGTGAACGGGCTGTAGCCGGCATCCTCTTCCCAGCGGTCCTCGCCGGTGACCGGGCCGTTGCGCACGACATAGGCGGCCGCGTTCTCGATCATGGCCAGGAAGTCGGCGAGTTTCGACTTCGGCAGGTGGCCGGCGCGGCGCAAGGCGTCGGCAAGCAGCGGCGGGAAGGCGCACTCGTCCATCTGGATGCCGGGCCAATAGGCGGTGCCGTCGGACCAGACATTCTGCGGCCAGTGGCCGTCCGGCTGCTGGATCGAACGCAGATAGGTGAGGATCTGCAGCGCCTGCCTGCCGTCGCCGGCGGCGAGGAAGCCGCCCGCCGTCTCGACAAGGTCGCGCGGCCAGACGAGGTGATAGCCGCCGAGGTCGTCGTCGCCCTTGTTGAAGCCCCAGGGAATCGACAGGCTGGCGACGGCGGCGCCGGGCCTGGCGATCGAAAGATGCGTTGCCAGCACCGCCGTGCTGGCGCGGTAGGTGTTCAGACCGGAAGCGCCGCGGCGGTCGAGCTTTTCCAGCCCCGCCTGGAATTTCCGCCAGTTCTCGACATAGGTTTTCGCTGCCGGCTCGAAACCCTCTTTCAGGCTTGCAAGCGCAAGGTCGGCGGCTTCTTGCGGCGAAGCGCCGAAGCCGAGCGCCAGCAAGGCGACTGTCTTGCCGGCCGAAAAGCCGATCTCGCCGGTGAGCGCGACATTGCCGTTTTCGGCGGCCTGGCAGGAAGGGTCGAGCGCCCCGTTGTCGTGCAGTTGCTGCCAGCCGTCGGAAAAACCGACATAGCCGGCCGAACAGGCGCCCCAGGGCAAGGACGAGGCGAGCGCCAGCGAAACGCCGCGCCCGGTGGCAAAGAGAAGGCGCTGTCCCTTATGCTCGCCGATCCAGGCCGTGTTGCCCATGCCGGCGTTGACGAGGTGCGGCGCCAGCAGCGCGTAAACGTGGTAGTCGGTCGCCGCTCCCTTGAGCGCGGTGAAACCGATTTCCTGCAGCAGGACGGGTCGTTTCGAATCCGTAACGATGCGTTTCTCGATCTTGCAGGCGCCGTCGGACGCGGTGTTGGTCAGCCTGTAGCCGGGTACCCCGTCCTCGAAGGATTCGACGGTGTGGGTCGCATCGCGCTTTTCTTCGGAAAAATACCCGGCGGGGCCGGTGACGATCAGCCCCAGGTCGCGCGTGCAGGCGCTGTCGAGACGCGGATAGTAAATGTCGTTCAGGATGCCGTGGCTGGTGGTGAACCAGAGCGGGCTTCTTGCCGAAAGGGCGGTTCCGACGCCGCTCTTGGCGCTTGACGTCCAGCGCGCGGGAATTCCGGGCGCGCCTTTAGCAACGATCGGCGTCACTGCCATGCATTGGCCTCCTGCCGCGTTCCTAGACCATCAGCCGGAGGCATTTCAATCGCCGCACCGCAAGTTGATCGGTGGCCCATCAAGCTTTGCGGTTGACAGCTTGCGGTTCCGCCAAATTTGTCTGACAATAGATAAAAAACAGGCAATTCACCTTACGACCATCTGTCAAGACCAGCAACCTCGGGAGGAACCGACATGAAGAAACTGCTTGTACTGAGTGCATTCGCGGCGATGCTCGCCTCGGGCACCGCGCTTGCCGACACCAGCGGCAAGAAGATCGCCTTTTCCAACAACTACGCCGGCAATTCGTGGCGCCAGGCGATGCTCGACAGCTACGGCATCGTCACCAAGAAGGCGGTCGAAGACAAGATCGTCGCAGCGGCGGATGTCTTCACCACCGCCGACAAGGAGGTGCCGACTCAGGCCGCGCAGGTGCAGAACCTCATCCTGCAGGGCTATGACGCCATCGTCATCAACGCCGCCTCGCCCGATGCTCTGAACGGCGCCATCAAGCAGGCCTGCGATGCCGGTATCGTCGTCGTCTCCTTCGACGGCATCGTGACCGAGCCTTGCGCCTATCGGGTCGTCGTCGACTTCAAGGACATGGGCAAGCAGGAAGTCGAGCAGATGGCCAAGTTCCAGCCCAAGGGCGGCAATCTGCTGGAAATCCGCGGGCTGGCCGGCACCTCGATCGACGATGCCATCCATGCCGGCATCCTCGAGGGCGTCGCCGCCCATCCCGAGTTCAAGATCGTCGGGTCGGTGACCGGCGACTGGGACCAGACCACGGCGCAAAAAGCGGTGGCGACCATCCTGCCTTCGCTTCCCGATGTCGTCGGCATCGTTGACCAGGGCGGCGACGGTTATGGCGCGGCGCAAGCCTTCGCCGCCGCCGGCAAGCCGCGCCCGACCATCATCATGGGTAACCGGCAGGACGAACTGAAGTGGTGGAAGGAGCAGAAGGAGAAGGACGGCTACAAGACCTGGTCGGCCTCGATCGCGCCCGGCGTGTCGACGCTCGCCTTCTGGGTGGCGCAGCAGGTGCTCGACGGCCACAAGGATATTCCGCACGATCTCCTGGTGCCCTATCTCGCCTTCACCCAGGACGATTTCGAGGCCGCGCTGCCGAAGATCAAGGAAGGCGGCGTCGCCACCCACGAATACACGCAGGAAGAAGCTATCGCGGCGATCAAGGCCAACATCAAGTAATGGCGGCTTGAATTTGCCAGCCGCATCGCCAGCCGGGTATCGTTGAGCATGCTCAAGGCAAACACCGACATCGTCAGGCTGAACGGCGCCGAGAAGCATTTCGGCGCCGTTCGAGCGCTTAACGGCGTCGACTTCCATGTCGGCGCCGGCGAATGCGTCGGGCTTGTCGGGCATAACGGCGCCGGCAAGTCGACGCTCATGCATATGGTGGCCGGCACGCTGCGGCCGGATGGCGGGCAGATCGCGGTGCGCGGCAACGAAGAGGCGAGCTATTCCGTGGCGCGTGCGCTGGAACTCGGTATACGCTGCGTGTTCCAGGAACTGTCGCTCTGCCCCAATCTCAGCATCGCCGAGAACACCCGCATCAATCATCCCTCGCTCGCGGGTTTCGGCTGGCGGCGCAGGGCCGCCGATCTCATCCGCGCCAAGCTGGACGAGATTTTTCCTGACCACGGTATTTCGGCGGACGACATCGCCGGCGACCTTTCGATTGGAAGGCGGCAGATGGTCGAGGTGGCGCGCGCCTTCACGCTGACCCGCGAGCCGCTGCATCTGGTCATCCTCGACGAGCCGACCTCCTCACTCGATGCGCACACCGCGGGCCAGCTGCTTTCCTTCGTCCGTCGCTTCGTCGAGGCGGGCGGCAGCTGCATCCTGATCTCGCATGTGCTGGGCGAGGTGCTGCAGAACGCCGACCGTATCGTGGTGATGCGCGACGGCAAGGTGGTCGCGGCCGATGCTGCCGATGTTTTCGACCGGGACAAGCTCGTCGCCGCCATGGGCGGCGCCGAAGGACATCAGAAGGCCGCTGCCGAAACCCGGAAAACCGAGGCCGGCGCGCTCAGGGTTCGCGCGCGCCCGGCCAGGCAGCAGGACGGCAAGGAGCTCGTCGCCCGCGCCGGCGAGATCATCGGCCTCGCCGGGCTTGCCGGCCATGGCCAGACCGACCTTTTGCTGGCGATCTTCTCGGCGGCCGCCCGCGCCAAGGCCGGCATCGAGGTGACGGCACCCGTGGCGCTGGTCGCGGGTGACCGCCAGTCGGACGGGATCTTTTCGCAATGGTCGATCGCGCAGAATATCGGCATCCGCTCACTGGGCCGGCTGCGCAACGGCCTTTTCATCTCGCCGCAGCGCGAGGCCGAGCTCGCCGAATTCTGGAAAAAGAAGATCGGTATCCGCACGCCGGACATGAACAACAACATCTATTCGCTGTCAGGCGGCAATCAGCAGAAGGCGCTGTTCGCCCGCGCGCTCGGCTCCGACGCCGAGATCGTGCTGATGGACGACCCGATGCGCGGCGTCGACATCGGCACCAAGCTCGAGGTCTACGACCTCGTGCGCGAGGAGGCCGCCAAGGGCCGGACCTTCCTCTGGTACACGACCGAAACCGAAGAGCTCGACAATTGCGATCATGTCTATGTCTTCAAGAACGGCCGTATCGTCGCCAATCTGCGGCGCGACGAATTGACGGAGGAAAAGATCATCCAGTCCTCGTTCGGCGATGCGGCCTGAGATGACCGCGATCGCGCCCGGCACGCTCCCGAAATCCTCGCCACGCGGCAGCGCCGCCCGGGCGCGCCTGTTGCGCGGCCTTTTGCCAGCTTTGTCGCTGGCGCTGGTGCTGATGGCGATTGCCTGGCTCAACCCGCGCGCCATCAGCTATTTCGGCTTCAACCTGATGCTCAACCTGGCGATCCCGATCGCCCTGGCGACAATCGCGCAGATGTTCGTCATCGCCGGCAACGAGCTCGATCTGTCGATCGGCACGTTCGTCGGCTTCGTCGGCTGCGTCACCGCGACATGGCTGCGCGATGCGCCGCTGCTGGGTATTCTCGTGCTGCTGGGCTCGATCGGAGTCTATGCCTTACTCGGCGCGCTGATCCATCTGCGTAACCTGCCCTCCATCGTGGTGACGCTCGGCATGAGCTTCGTCTGGCAGGGGCTTGCCATCCTGGTTCTGCCCAAGCCCGGCGGCAAGGCGCCCGACTGGCTGCTGTCGATCATGTCCTTCAAGCCGCCTTATATCCCCTTTCCGATCCTTGCCGCGCTGATCATCGCGGCGGTCGTGCATTTCGGCCTGATGCGCACCTCCTATGGCGTCATACTGCGCGGCTCCGGCGGCAACGCCGCGGCGCTCAGGCGCGCCGGCTGGTCGCTGCTCAAGACCAAAATCGTGCTCTTTGCGCTGACTGGCCTGTTCGGCGTGCTTTCCGGCATGGCGCTGATCGGCATCACCACGTCGGCCGACGCCAATATCGGCAATGGCTACACGCTGCTTTCGATCGCCGGTGTCATTCTTGGCGGTGGCGAGTTTGTCGGCGGCCGCGTGTCGCCGATCGGCGCGGTCATCGGTGCGCTGACGCTGGCGCTCGCGGCCTCGCCGCTTTTGACCTTCATGCACATCCCGCCCGACTGGCAGGTCGCCGCCAATGGCGCGATCCTGATCATCGTGCTTGCCGCGCGGGTGCTGATCAGCCGCAGGGAGCGGTAGGCGATGACCTCGGTGCGGACGCTGCTGGAAAAACCCTGGCTCTGGTCCTTTGTAGGCGCGCTCGTCGTCTGGCTGGCAACCGTCGCCTTCACTGGCGGCTATGGCGCCGGCGGCATGGTCACGGCGGCGCTGTCGCTCGCCGTGTTCACCGTCATCGTCGGTGTCGGCCAGATGTTCGTCATCACGCTGGGGCCGGGCAATGTCGACTTGTCGCTGCCGGCCAATATCGGCCTGGCGAGCGCCGTCGCCATGAAGGTGATGGGCGGCAGCGATTCCATGATCGTCGTCGGAATGCTCGCGGCACTTGCCTGCGGGGCGGCGATCGGCGCCGTCAACTATCTGCTGATCTGGGCGCTGCGCATTCCGCCGATCATCGCGACGCTGTCGGCGAGCTTCATCATCCAGTCGGTCGACATCAGCTATGGCCGCGGCCTGCAGATCAAGCCGCCGCCGGGTTTTGCCGACTTCACCAACTGGCAGGTGCTGGGCATTCCGGTGCTGGCGATGCTGACGGTGATCTTCACCATCGGCGCGGCCTTGGCGCTGCAGCGCATGATCTATGGACGCTCGGTGCTGGCGATCGGCCAGAACATCCGCGCCGCCTGGCTGGCCGGCGTCCATGTCGGCCGCATACGCTTCCTCACCTACACGCTGTGCGGGGCGCTGGGCGGCATCGACGGCGCCCTGCTTGCCGGCTATTTCCGCGGCGCCAATGTCGACATCGGCAACGAGTACCTGCTCGCGTCGATCGCGGTCGTGGTCATCGGCGGCACCTCGGTCGCCGGCGGCAAGGCGAACGTGCCCGGCGTCTGGGGCGCCGGGCTGTTCCTGGTGCTTTTGCTCACCATGCTCAACACATTCGGCGTCAGCGCCGGCGTGCGGCTGGTGCTGACCGGGCTGATCATCGTGGGCGTGATCACCGCGGCCGGCGGCGAGAAGGCGGTGCGCTAAAGCAATTCCAGGAAAAGTGTGAAGCGGTTTTTCGTCCGGAATTGCGACAAGACAACCCTACTTAGCCGCCTTTGCCCGCGCGATCGCGTCGACGATCATCTTCTTGGCATATTTGGAATCGTGCCAGCCCTCGATCTTGACCCATTTGCCGGGCTCGAGATCCTTGTAGTGCTCGAAGAAGTGCTGCACCTGCTGGCGGGTGATTTCCGGCAGGTGGGTGTATTCGGTGACGTTCTCGTAGCGCAACGTCAGCTTGGGCGAGGGGACGGCGATCACCTTCTCGTCCTGGCCGGCATTGTCTTCCATGATCAGCACGCCGATCGGCCGCACATTGATGACGCAGCCCGGCACCAGCGCGCGGGTGTTGCACACCAGCACGTCGATCGGGTCGCCGTCGCCCGACAGCGTGTGCGGCACGAAGCCGTAATTGCCGGGATAGCGCATGGAGGTGTGCAGGAAGCGGTCGACGAACAAAGTGCCGGCCTCCTTGTCCATCTCGTATTTGATCGGCTCGCCGCCGATCGGCACCTCGATGATGACGTTGACGTCGTCAGGCGGGTTCTTCCCGGTGGGCACGGCTTCGATACGCATGGCTAAATCCCTCTCTCGATTGCAAGACCGATAGCGGGCGAAGCGTCGTGGTGCAATGCGGCGATTAGTGCTGAATGCTAATGAAAGCGCACAGTTTGTGATGGATTGTAACCTGACGCAGGCCGCGGAGGCGATCCTGTCATTCCCAGACGAAGGCGACCTTCTTCAGCGCCTTCTGCTCGAAGACCTCGACGCCTTCGGCGATATCGCGGCCGCCATTGCCGGCATAGAAGGCCAAAGCGTTGTGATTGTCTTCCAGCGCCCAGACCACAAGGCCACGCAGGCCGTGGTCGGCAAGGCGGGCCTTGGCCGCCTTGAACAGCCGGCTGCCGAGACCGATGCCCTGATATTCCGGGCGCAGATAGAGCTCGTAGATTTCGCCCTGCTGGCGGAGCTCGCGGGCGCGGTTCTTGCCGATCGTGGCGTAGCCGGCGACGGTTCCGCCGATCTCGACCACCAGCACGGTGGCGGCGCGGCGAATCGCGTTGGCCCACCAGTCGACGCCGCGGCGATTGATCATCGAGGTCAGCGTGCGGTGCGGGATGATGCCGGAATAAGCGCCGCGCCAGGCCTGCTGGTGCACCTCGGCGATGGCGCTGGCGTCGCGCGGCTCTGCCTTCCGGATGTCGATGGTCAGCGTGTTCATGATTGGTTAACCATAAACCCGCATCGGGCGATTGCAAAGAGTCCCCCGGCACGCCTCGACGCTTTCACACAGGCCAAAGGCGCGTCCGCGAACCAGGCGCCGTATCAGATTTCGACGAGGTGGTCGTCGAGTTCGTTGATATCGCCTTCGGTGACCGGGAAATGCTCGGCAAGCACCGCGCCGACCGACTCGATGGCTTTGACGAAGCCGTCGGGCAACCGGTCGTCGCCGGCATGTTTCGTCAGCTCGCGCACCACGCCGTCCCAGACTTGCTGTCCGACCTTGGCGTCGATGCCGGAGTCGGCGACGACCTCGGCATAGCGCTCGGCGATGGAGACGAAGATGAGCACGCCGGTGCGCGCGCTGGTGCGATGGACGTTGCGGGCCAGGAACTGCTTCATCGCATTGGCGTGCGCGGCCTGATAGCGCAGCCTTCGCGGCACGAAATGGATGCGCAAGGCGGGCAGGAGCCAGAGCAAGGCAAGCGCCGAGGCGAATGCCAGCAGTTGCGCCAGCACGAAATGCGGCAGCCGGATTGTCAGCCACAAGCCCTCCAGCCCGTATGCAACCGCGAGGCTGGCGATGAACAGGCCGATCGTCGTGGTGAAAGCGGCCGGAAAGAAGTAGCCGTCGCTGGCGCGAGCGACGACGCAGTAGATCTCGCCGTCGGTCTTCAATTCGGCGGTGCGGATCGCCTCGGCGATGCGGTCATGGTCCTCGGCGCTGATCGGTCGCGTTGCCATGATGCCTCACCAGCTTCCCGAAGAGCCGCCGCCGCCCGACGAGCCGCCGCCGCCGGAGAATCCGCCGCCTCCCGAGGACCAGCCTCCGCCGCCTGAGGACCAGCCGCCGCCACCCGACGACCAGCCGCCCGAAGAGGAGCGCCGGTTCTGATCGAAGGTCATGCCGAGCCAGCGGTAGCGGCCCGGTCCGATCTTCTGGCCGAAGATCGGCGGCAGCACCGTCATGGCGATGCCGCCGAAGAAGATCAGCGCCCAGATGGTGATGAAGATGGCGAAGAACAGGTCGTCGGAATTGAACGGCGCCTGCTCGTTGCGCTTGCCGCGTGCCTCCAGCTCCTCCGGATTGCCCTCCAGCACCATGATCATGTCGTCGACGGCCTTGGTGATGCCGCCGGAGAAATCGCCGGCGCGGAAGGCCGGCACCATGTCGTTCTCGATGATCAGCTTGGTGTGCAGGTCGGTCAGCGTGCCCTCGAGCCCATAGCCGACCTCGATGCGCATCTTGCGGTCGTTGGGCGCCACCAAGAGCAGCACGCCGTTGTTTTCCTTGGCCTGGCCGAGCTTCCAGAAGCGGAACAGCCGGTTGGCGTAAGGCTCTATCTCCTCGCCGCCGAGGCTCGGGATGGTGGCGACGACGATCTGGTCGGAGCCCTTGGTTTCGAAGTCCGCGAGCTTTTGCGTCAGCGCCGCGCGTGTGCCGGCGTCGATGATGCCGGCATTGTCGACGACGCGGCCCGTCAGGGCGGGAAGGTCGGCGGCGAAGGCGGCGAGGGGGAGGAAGAGAAGGGCGGCAAGAAGGCAAAGCAATGAGAGGTAGGCGTTCTGTCGCCCCCCTCTCTGTCCTGCCGGACATCTCCCCCTCAAGGGAGGAGATTGGACGTCACATCGGGCTTCGCGAATCTTCAGCGTCGAAGAGAGGGCGAGGTTGTCGAAACTGCTAATCTCCCCCCTTGAGGGGGAGATGGCCGGCAGGCCAGAGAGGGGGGCGAAGGAACTCAAGGCTGGCTCGATAAGCTAAGTCGCTCTCACCCGCCCTGTTTGGTGGTGCTCGTGCCGAAATCGACCTTCGGCACCTGCATCTTGTCCTCGTCGACGGTGAAGTTGGCGAAGGGCTCGTTGCCGCGGAACCAGAAGGTCGCCCATAGCACGGACGGGAAGGTCTTCAGCGTCAGGTTATAATCCCTGACCGCCTGGATGTAGTCGCGCCGCGCAACGGCTATGCGGTTCTCGGTGCCTTCCAGCTGCGCCTGCAGCGCCAGAAAATTCTGGTTCGCCTTGAGGTCAGGATAGGCTTCCGACACCGCGATCAGCCGCGAAAGCGCGCTGGTCAGTCCGGCCTGGGCATCCTGGAACTTCTTCAGCGCTTCGGGATCCTTCAGCGTCTCCGGCGTCACCGTGATCTGCGTTGCCTTGGCGCGCGCCTGAACAACCGCGTCGAGCGTGTCCTTTTCATGCGAGGCATAGCCCTTCACCGTCTCGACCAGGTTCGGGATCAGGTCGGAGCGGCGCTGATACTGGTTGAGCACCTCGCTCCACGCCGCCCTGGCGTTCTCTTCCGCCGTCGGAATGGTGTTGTAGCCACAGCCGGCAAGCAGCGGCAGCACGAAAGCCATCATCAGGAAGGCTGGCAGGCTGCGGAAGCGGGAAGGTGGTGAGAGGCGCTCGGCAATCATGAATGGTCCCTCGACAGAAGTTGCATGCGAAGCATTACCACAATCCACGCGCAAGAAAATGTCCGGCTGATGACGCCGACTCCGACTCGGGCATGCGCCTCTGTGAATACTTGCGCGAACAGGCTAAGCTGCGGGCAGGAAAGGGCAATTGCCATGGCAGAGCGCCGGGACGACGAGACCGAATCGCGCCGCATCCTCGAACGCGTCGAGCGCGAGACGGCGCCAGGCGGCGCCTCGTTCATCGTGCGGGCGGCGAAGGACGCGCGCGACCGCGTAACCGCCGCCGACACGGACCGCGCCGATCCCATCGAATATTGGGGAACCCGCATTGGCCGAACGCTCGGCTTCGTCATTGCCATTGGGCTATTGGCCTGGCTGGTGTATGCCGCCACACGTGGCGGCTAGGATTCAGATTCCATGAATGCAGAAAAAAGCGACGCGCCGCGCGCGGTCATCGTCATCTCCAGCCATGTCGCCCGCGGCTCGGTCGGCAACCGCGCGGCGGTCTTTGCGCTGGAGACACTGGGTTTCCCGGTCTGGGCGGTGCCGACCGTCATTCTGCCCTGGCATCCGGGGCACAGCCGGGCAACCCGCATCGTGCCGCCGCTCGACCAGTTCAAGGCGCTGATGGCCGACCTTGAGCGGGCGCCCTGGCTGGGCGAGGTGCGGGCCGTGCTGTCGGGCTATCTCGGCGAGGCGGGCCAGGCGGAAGCCGTCGCCTCGCTGGTCGCCGCCGCCAAGGAAAAGACGCCGAAGGCGCTTTACGTCTGCGATCCGGTGATGGGCGATTCCGGCGGGCTCTACGTCCCGGAGGCGACAGCGGCCGCCATGCGCGACAAATTGATGCCGATCGCGGATATCGCGACGCCGAACCGCTATGAGCTGGAGTGGATGGCGGGCGCGCCGCTGCCCGACATCAAGGCGGTGACGGCGGCGGCACTTCATGCTGGACCCTCGACCATGCTGGTGACCTCGGCGCCCGCGATGATGGCGGGCGGCATCGGCAATTTCCTGCTTGATGGCAGCAACGCGCTGCTTGCCGAGCACCGTGTGATCGAGAGGCCGCCGAACGGGCTCGGCGACTTGACGGCCGCGGTCTATCTGGCGCGGATTCTCTCCGGCCAGGCGCCGGTCAAGGCGCTGCAATCGACCACGGCGGCCGTCTACGAGATCCTTGCCCGCACCGCGAAGCGTGGGGGCGACGAGCTGCAGCTTGAAACCGACGCGCAGAGCCTGTCGCATCCAATGGCGATGGTGCAATTGCGCCACCTGCTCCATCCCGGGCGGGACAAGCGGGCGTGACGCCAAATGGCGCCAGAGCATTTTGCAGCCAAGTGGAATCACTTGGCGTCGCAGAAATGCGGCTAAACAAACGGCCAGAGCGGGATGCAGACCTCTACTAACCTGCATCCCGCTCTGGCCGGCGTCGACGGCTGCAAGGCCGGCTGGATCGCCGTCCATCGCGAAGCGGCCGCCGCGCCGTCCGTCTCCGTCTTCCCGAGTTTTCACGCGTTGCTCGACGCGCTGCCGGACGCCACGATCGCCGTCGACATGCCGATCGGCCTGCCGGATTTTTCGAGCAAGGGCGGCCGCGGGCCGGAGGCGCTGGTGCGGCCGCTGCTCGGGGCAAGGCAATCGAGCGTCTTCGCCATCCCCTCGCGCGCCGCGCTCTACGCCGACACCGACGATTTCACCACCGTAGAGGCCTGGTATGAAGCGCACCGGCGGGCGAGCGCGGTGGCGCTTGGGACCTCCGACCCGCCGCGCGGCGTTTCAATCCAGGCTTTTGGCATCTTTGCGAAAATCCGCGAGATCGACGCTCTGCTGATCGCACGGCCAGAACTGCGTGCGCGTGTCTTCGAATCGCATCCGGAAGTGGCGTTCTGCCGGCTGAATGGCGGCACGGCGATGGCGCTGCCGAAGAAGATCAAGGGCGCGGTCAACCCGGCCGGCATGGAGGAGCGCAAGGCGCTGCTTTGCCGTCATGGCTACGAGAAGGGCTTCCTCGATCAGGCGCCGCCGCGGGGCTCGGCGAGCGACGACTTCCTCGACGCGGCGGCGATGATGCTGATTGCCGGGCGTATCGCCAGCGGCGAGGCGCGGCCTTCGCCCGACCCACCTCTGACCGACCGTTTCGGTATTCCCGTCGCCATCTGGGCTTGAGCCAAAATCGGCCGCGCAGCTTTTGGCGGCATGCGATTGCGACGCCGCCATCCGCAATTCGGCATTGCCCACGACCTGCATTTGCCGCTAGAGGCTTCTCCGATCGCACCGAGCTGCCGCCTCCAACCCCCGGAAAGGCTCTAGCCGCCCATGCCTCACCTCCCCGAGCACCTCCTCGCCGGCTATCGCAACTTCATGAGTGGCCGCTACCCCACCGAATGCGACCGCTATCGCTCGCTGGCACGCGACGGTCAGGCGCCGGAGACGATGATCGTCGCCTGCTGCGATTCGCGCTCGGCGCCGGAAGCGATCTTCGATGCCGGCCCCGGCGAGCTCTTTGTGCTGCGCAATGTCGCCAATCTGGTGCCGCCCTACGAGCCGGACGGCGAATATCACTCGACCTCGGCCGCGCTCGAATTCGCCGTGCAGAGCCTGAAGGTGAAGAACATCGTGGTGATGGGCCACGGCCGTTGCGGCGGCATCCGCGCCGCGCTCGACACCAACTCCGCGCCGCTGTCGCCTGGCGATTTCATCGGCAAATGGATGAGCCTGATCGCGCCGGCCGCCGAGACCGTGGCCTCCAGCACGATGATGACGGCGACCGAGCGCCAGACGGCGCTGGAGCGCATTTCCATCCGCTATTCCATCGCCAATCTCAGGACCTTTCCCTGCGTCTCCATCCTCGAAGGCAAGGGCAGGCTCGCGCTTTACGGCGCATGGTTCGACATCTCGGCCGGGGAGCTGTGGGTGATGAACAAGGAAACCGGCGATTTCGAGCGGCCGGAGCTTTGAACGGAGGCGTGATGCAGCGCCGCTGGTGGAGGATCTTTGTCGCGGCGGCGCTGCTGGTGACGTCGATCGTCCGCGCCAGCGCCGATGACGGCGCCATCATCGATCGCTGGTATTCGGCGCTCCTGGTCGCCGACCGCACCGAATTGTCGGACCTGCTTTCCGACGATGTGCGCATGAAGCTCGACGACATCGGCGTCGTCCAGACCAAAGAGGATTTCATCGCCTCGATCGACGAATGGCGGAGCGCGGTCGCGGGCGCGGCGATCCGCCATCGCATCGAAAAGAGCGAGAACGGCGAGACCACGGTGCTCGCCTGCTACGATTTTCCGAATAACGACATGCTGATGCGTGAGACTTTCACCGTCGCCGGCGGGCGCATCGTCGCCAGCACGCAGACAGCGGTGGCGCAGGACTGCAGCGGCTATTGACCCCGCCGTGTTGCGCGGGGTGGGACATCGTCCTACATCGGAGGTAACCCGCCTCGATCCACTCACCGGAATTGCTCATGTCATCTTCAAAAGCCGTCGACCTCGCTGCCCATCCACTGACCGTCTGGCAAGGGCCGCTCGGCCTGCCGGATTTCTCGCGCGTCGGCGATGATGATTTCGGCCCTGTGTTCGACGCGGCGCTTGCGGCGCACCAGGCCGAGATCGATGCGATCGCCGGCAACAGCGAGTCCCCGACCATCGAGAACACGCTGGCGGCGCTGGAGCTTGCCGGCGAGCCGCTCGACCATGTCTCCTCGATCTTCTGGTGCCGGGCCGGCGCCCACACCAACGATGCGATCCAGGCAATGGAACGCGAGGTTTCGCCAAAGATGTCGCGGCATTTCTCGGCGATCTCGATGAACGAGAAGCTGTTTGCCCGCATCGACGATCTCTACCAGCGCCGCGACAGCCTGAAGCTCGATGCCGAGACGCTGCGCGTCCTGGAGAAAACCTGGAAGGGTTTTGTCCGGTCGGGCGCCAAGCTCGATGCCGAGGGCAAGAATCGGCTCGCGGCCATCAACGAGGAGCTCTCCTCGCTCGGCACCAAATTCGGCCAGAACGTGCTCGCCGACGAGCGTGACTGGGCGCTGTTCCTCGACGAGGCCGATCTCGCCGGCCTGCCGGACTTCCTCAAGAGCGCCATGGCCGAAGCGGCCGAGATGCGCGGCCAGAAGGGCCGCTATGCGGTGACGTTGTCGCGCTCGATCTACGAGCCGTTCTCGACCTTCTCGGAGCGCCGAGACCTGCGCGAGATCGCGTTCAAGGCCTTCACCATGCGCGGCCAGAATGGCGGCGCCTCCGACAACACCTATGTCGTGCGCGACATGCTGAAGCTGCGCGCCGAGAAGGCGAAGCTTCTGGGCTACGATTCCTTCGCGGCGCTGAAGCTCGACGACACGATGGCCAAGACCCCGAAGGCGGTGCACGAGCTGCTCGATCCGGTGTGGGAGAAGGCGTTAGAAAAAGCCGCCGCCGACCAGAAGGAGCTGGAGCGGCTGGCGGCGGAGGCCGGCAGCAACGAGAAGTTCGCGGCCTGGGACTGGCGCTTCTACCAGGAGAAGCTGCGCGCCGAGAAATTCGCTTTCGATGAGGCGGAGCTGAAGCCGTACCTGCAGCTCGAGCGCGTCATCGAGGCCTGTTTCGATGTCGCCACGAAACTGTTCGGCATCAGTTTCGAGGAGAAGAAGGGAATCACGGTTTGGCATCCAGACGCCCGCGCGTTCGTGGTGAAGAATGCCGACGGCAGCGAGCGCGGCCTGTTCCTGGCCGACTATTTCGCGCGGCCGTCAAAACGCTCCGGCGCCTGGATGAGCGCGCTGAAGTCCGGCTACAAGCTCGGTCACGGTTCCAAGCCGGTGATCTACAACATCATGAACTTCGCCAAGCCGCCGGCCGGCGAGGCAGCGCTGCTGTCGGTCGACGAGGCAAAGACGCTGTTCCACGAGTTCGGCCACGCGCTGCACGGCATGCTGACCGACGTCACCTGGCCGTCGGTTTCCGGGACATCGGTCAGCCGCGATTTCGTCGAACTGCCCTCGCAGCTCTACGAGCATTGGCTGACGGTGCCGGCGGTGCTGGAAAAGCACGCGCTGCATGTCAAGACCGGCAAGCCGATGCCGAAGGCGCTGCTCGACAAGATGCTCGCCGCCCGCACCTTCGGCGCCGGCTTCGCCACGGTCGAGTTCACCGCCTCGGCGCTGATCGACATGGCCTATCACGCGCGGCCGGACGCACCGGCCGAGCCGCTTCGGTTCGAGGCCGAGACGCTGGAAAAACTGCATATGCCGGACACGATCGCCATGCGCCACCGCACCCCGCATTTCGGCCATGTCTTCGCCGGTGACGGATATTCAGCCGGCTATTATTCCTACATGTGGTCGGAAGTGCTCGACGCCGATGCCTTCTCGGCTTTCGAGGAAACTGGCGATGCCTTCAATCCGGAACTGGCCGAGCGGCTGCGCAAGAACATCTATGCCGCGGGTGGATCGAAGGACCCTGAGGAGCTCTATACAGCGTTCCGCGGCAAGATGCCGTCGCCGGAGGCGATGATGGTAAAAAGGGGGCTGGTGTAGCACCAGCCTTCCCCTTCTCCCCTTGTGGGAGAAGGTGTCGCCGAAGGCGACGGATGAGGGGTGTTCCAGCGGAGTGAGACGCTGGCTTTCCCTGGAACACCCCTCATCCGTCTCGGCGCTATCGCGCCGATCCACCTTCTCCCACAAGGGGAGAAGGGGGCGTCTTGTTCCCCCACGGATCCGCCACCCTCGGCCAGATCGGCCGTGTCAGCTTGCGATAATCCGTCACCGCCGGGTTGCTCGGATAGGAACTCGGCGCCGCGACATAGATGATTTCCGCCGCGATCGGTTCGAAGCCGGCGTAGAAATGGTTGGTCGACTTGATCAAGAGGACATCCTTCGACAGCGGATCGATGCCGATGTTGGAGAAGACATCCGGCTCGAAGGTCTGGGTGCGGTTGGTGTTGAGGATCACGTCGACCTCGGTGCCCTCGATGCGCACCACCGCTGACGGCCCCAGCGTCACGCGGCTCGGGCCGAAGCTTTGCCAGCCTTCGCTGACCGCCTTCAGCACCGTGACGCGGGCGTCGATCGGTTCGCCGGCCTGCGGCCCGGCCTTGCCGCCGAAGCGCAGGTCGATGACCGCGCCCTCGCCGGCCGCATGGCAGAAGGTCACCGCGATCGGGTCCCAGATTGTCGCGACGCCGACCTTGGTCACGCCACGCGAAAGCAGCTCGCGCAGCACGATGGTGCCGTCGCCCGGCACGCCGCCGCCGGGATTGTCCCAGATGTCGGCGATCACCACCGGCTTGTCCTGGCGCGCCGCGCGCACGGCAAGCGCTCGCTCGATGCCGGCGGGGGAGGAAAGCATCGTCATCGCCGTCTGTTCGCGCAAGGCATAGAGCTCGCGGCCCAGCGTTTCGGCGAGCTTGTCTCCCTTTGCCTTGTCGTTGTCGGTGACGACCAGGATGCGCGTACCCATCTCCGGCACGTCGGCGGCCATGAAGCCGTGGATGACCGAGACCGACAGCACGCCGTCCTTGCCATGCAGTGCCTTGATCCTGTCGACGAAGGAGCGCATCGGCTCGCGGCTGGTCGGCAGCACCTGGATCATGCGGCAGTCGAAGGTCGAGATCACCGGCCTGATCTCGCCGCGCGCCGCGGCGAGGCCGAGTTCGACGACATGCTCGCCACGCTCGTAGAAATCGGTGTGCGGGAATTCGAGGAAATAGGCCATGACATCGCAGGCCGCCACGCGCTTCGGTGTGAGGTGGCTGTGCGGGTCGAACTCCGAGGCGATCACCACTTTCGGTCCGACGATGGCGCGGACGCGCTCCAGCAGATCGCCCTCGCAGTCGTCATAGCCTTGCGCGACCATGGCGCCGTGCAGGCCGAGGATGACAGCATCGACCGGCAAGGCCGCCTTCAACTGTTCAAGGATCTCGTCCCGCAGCGCCTCATAGGTCCGCCGCTGCACCAGGCCGCCGGGCTCGGCCCATGTGGCGGTGCCTTCGATGACCGTCAGCCCTTCCCTGTCCGCCCGCTTGCGCAGCGCCACGATCGGCGAGGAGCACAGCGTCGGCGTTTCCGGATGCTTGCCCGGGCCGGCATAGAAGGCCATCTCGAAGGAGGCCCGGTCGGTCGGGACCGGCGAGAAGGTGTTGGTTTCCGTCGCCAGCGAGGCGGTGAAGATGCGCATGAACGCTCCCTAGGCTTTTTGTTTTTTCGCAATCCCGGACGAAAACCGCTGCGTATTTTTCCTGGAATTGCCGGGATTGCTATTTGACGGCCCCGAGCGCAAGGCCCCGGACGAGGTAGCGCTGCAGCCAGATGAAGAGGATCGCCACCGGCAGCGTCGCCAAGAGCGTGGCCGCCATGACATGGTGCCATTCGATCGTATAGCGGCCGGCGACCAGCGAGAAAACCTGGATCGGCAGCGTATAGCTTTCCTGGCTGCGCAGCATGGTGAGCGCGACCACGAACTCGTTCCAGGCGTTGATGAAGGTGAAGATCGCCGTCACAGCGATGGCCGGCAGGCAGAGCGGCAGGAACACTTTGCGCAAGGTCAGCCAGCGGCCGGCGCCTTCCATCCAGGCCGCCTCCTCGAGGTCACGCGGGATGGTGTCGAAATAGCTCTGCAGCATCCACACCGTGAAGGCGACGTTGAAGGCCATGTAGATGAAGCCGAGGGCGGTGGTGCTCTCGACCAGGCCCCAGGCGGCCATCAGCCGGAAGAGGCCGAGCACCAGCACGATCGGCGAGATCATCTGCGAGATCAGCAGGAACTGGCGGAAGGCGCCATAGCCCGCAAAGCGGAAGCGTGACATGGCATAGGCCGCCGGCACTGAGATCAGAATCGCGCCGATGGTCGCCAGCGCCGAGACATAGAGCGAATTGACGAGCGCCTGGCCGAAGCCGGTCGCCACCCACATGTCGGCGAAATTCGACCAGCGGAATTCGCTCGGCCACCAGGTCGGCGTCAGCACTTCGGTGCGTGGCTTGACGGCGGTGAGGAACATGACGGCGAAGGGGAAGATCGTCACCACGATCAAAGGGGCCAGCAGCAGCCAGGCGATGATGGTGCGTTTCAGCTTCGGCGTCATGCGCGCTGCTCCCGCATGGCAAGCCGCACATAGATCATGGTGAAGATGAGCAGGATCGCGAACATCACCAGCGACACGGCGGACGCCTCGCCCAGCTTGCCGATGCGGAAGGCGAGCTTGTAGAGATGCGTGACCAGAATGTCGGTCGAGTTCGCCGGCCCGCCCTGCGTCATCACCCAGATGATCGGGAAGGAGTTGAAGACATAGATGGTGTTGAGCACGATCGCGATGTTGATGAAGGGTTTCAGGAGCGGAAAGGTTATCTCGCGGAATTGCTGGAAATGCGTTGCGCCCTCGAGCGCGGCCGCCTCATAGAGATCGTCGGGGATCGAGGACAGGCCGCCGAGGAAGATCGTGGTGGTGAACGGCACCGTCACCAAAATGCCGATCAGCACCTGCATGGGGAAAGCCGTCTCGGCGCTTGCCAGCCACTGGATGTTCTGGCTGATCAGGCCGAGCTTCATCAGCGCCGAGTTCAGCATGCCGCTCTCGCCGCTGAGCGCCCAGCGCCAGACCACCGCCGTCATGGTCAGCGACACCGCCCAGGGCAGCATGATGATGACGCGCGCCAGGCCGCGGCCGTAGAAATCCATGTTGAGGATCATCGCCACCGGGATCGACAAGAGCAGCGCGCCGCCGACCACCAGCACGGTCCACAGCCCGGTACGCCAAAGCGCTGCGACGAAATCCGGATCGGCGAACAGTTCGGTGAAGTTGGCAAGGCCGCTGAACTCGCGCAACTGACCGAAGCGGTTGACGTCATGCGTCGAGATCTGGATCAAGTCCCAGACCGGCCAGAAGATCACCACCGCCGCGAGCAGCAGGCTGGGGAGCGTCAGCAGGTAAGGCAGGAAACGGTTTTGCATCGGCTGGTTGGGACCATGTTGCGAGGCATCAGCAGCGCTAGTTTGCCAGCTAGGCTAATCTCGATCTGTTCGTTCTGAGTGCTCAGTTCAAATTCTTTCCCGGCGTCTGCGCTGCCCCTCATCTGCCTGCCGGCATCCTCTCCCCGTATAGTGACGGGGAGAGGGACGCTGTCGCCGGCGATTTCGCCAATCACCAACGTGGCAGGAAAAGCGCCAGCGTTGCGGCCAGCCCCTTTCTCCCCGTCACTATACGGGGAGAAATGCCCGGCAGGGCAATGAGGGGCAGCGCAGACTTTGGCGATCTATCCTCTGGTCCGAGGTGAACGCCCTATCGGTTCAGCTATTTCCGCGGCCGTTGCAGCCTTTTCTAAGAGTGTGGCGCGCCCCGCGGGGGTAGGGCGCGCCACGGGCGCAGGGAGATACGCCCCTATTTCTTGAGCACAGCGTTGGCCTTGGCCGCCGCGTCCTTCAAACCAGCCTCGGGGTCGCCGCCGAGATAGATCTTCTGCATGGCGTCCGACGTGATCTGGGCAATCTCTTCCCAGCCCGGAATGACCGGCGCGAAGCGGGCGTCGGGCAACAGCGCGGTAAAGGCGGCGAGGTCGGCATTGTTGACGTAATAGTCCATTTTCGCCTCTTCCTTGTTCACCGGCAGGAAGCCTTCGCCCTGCGTGAACTTGGCGCGCTGCTCCTTGGTGAACAGGAAGTCGAGCAGCTTCCAGGCCTCGTCCTTGTTCTTGGAGTTCTTGAACATGATGATCGAGTCGGTGACGCCATAGGTGCCGCGCGCGCCGGTCGGGCCGGCGGGGATGGCGGCGACGCCGTATTTCAGGTTGGGCGCTTCTTCCTTGATCTGGTTGGACAGGAAGGGCGCGGTAATCATCATGCCGACCTTGCCCTGCTTGAACAGGTTCTGCACGTCCTCGCGGTTGTTGGAGGTGACGCCCGGTTCCGTCAGGCCCTCGTCGATCATCGACTTGTAGAGCTTGGCCGCCTCGAGCGCTCCCGGCGTGCCGAGACCCGATGTGCCGTCCTTGTTGAGGATCTCGGTGCCCTGCGACCACATCGCATAGTAGTAATAGACGTCGGTCTCGATCTCCTTACCCTGCAGGCCGTAGCCGAAGGCGCCGACCGCCTTGATCTTGCGAGCGTCTTCCTGCAGCTCGGTCCAGGTCGCCGGCGGCTTCGCGATGCCGGCCTTCTCGAACAGCTCCTTGTTGTAATACATGGCGCGCGCCGAAGCCGCGATCGGCAGGCCGTAAGTGTGGCCATCCATGATCGACGGCGACAGGAAGGTGTCGATGAAGCGGTCCTTGAATTCCGGCTTGATGTAGCTGTCGAGCGGCTCGGCGACACCCTGCTGCACGAAATCGATCAGCCAGCGCGTGCCGATGATCGAAAGGTCGGCATTGGTGCCGGCGGTGATGTCGGTGGTGAGCTTCTGGAGGAGCACATCCCACGGCACCACTTCATACTTGATGGTGATGCCGGGATTGGCCGCCTCGAATTCTTTCTTCACCGCTTCGAAATAAGGGCCGGTCTTGGCGCTGTATTCGGCGACGGTGACGCGCACCTCGCCCGCATCGGCTGGTGCTGCCAGCGCCAGCATGCTCATTCCGGCCAACAGGCCGACAGTCCATTTCGCAAGGCTCATCTCGATTTCTCCCATTGATGCACGTTCGCGCCTGGCCCTCAGGAGCACAGGATTTATGTTACTTTCCTACATTATCGATGATTTCACGCCGCGCAAGCGGATTATCATGTTGCTTAATTACATTTGGTTGGCTAGCGTGCCGGATTAAAAATGAGGGGCACAGGAGAGGTAGCGTGGGTTCGACAGCCGAATTCGAAGGCAAGACCGTGGTCGTCACCGGCGCCGGCGGCGGCCTCGGGTCGGCGATCGTCGAGCTGATGGCCGGGCGCGGCGCGCGCATCGTCGGCTGCGACCAGTCGGCGGAAGCGCTGGCCAGCCCGCATATCGCCTCGCGCCATGTGTTCAACCTGCTCGACCGGGCGTCGATCGAAGCGGCGATCCCCGCCTTGCTCGACAAGGACGGCGTTCCCGACATCCTGATCAACAATGCCGGCTGGACCCGCGCCGAGACGTTGAAGGCGCTGACGGCTGAGAGGATCGAGCAGGAGCTCGACCTCAACCTGACCGGCGTGATGAATTTCGCGGACCCGCTGATCAAGGCGATGGCGGGGCGCGGTTCGGGGAGCGTGGTCTTCATCTCCTCGGTCAATGCGATTTCGCATTTCGGCAATCCGGCCTATGCGGCGGCCAAGGCCGGTATCAACGCTTATGCCAAATCGGTCGCCGTCGAACTCGGCCGCAGCGGGCTGCGCGCCAATGTCGTGTGCCCCGGTTCTATCCGCACCGCCGCCTGGGACCATCGCCTGGCCAAGGACCCCGAGATCCTCGGTAGGCTCAAGCGGCTCTATCCGCTCGGCCGCATCGTCAATGCTTCGGAGGTGGCGGAAGCGGTGGCTTTCCTTGCCTCCGATCGCGCTTCCGGCATAACTGGCGCCGTGGTGCCGGTGGATGCCGGTCTGACAGCCGGCTACCTGCCTTTCATCGACGACATATTGGGAGCGTGAGCATGACCGACGTCCAGTTCCGCAACCTGTCGAAGTCCTTCGGACAGCACAAAATCCTCGAGGACATCAATCTCGATATCAAAACCGGCGAGTTCGTCGTGCTGGTCGGGCCGTCGGGCTGCGGCAAGTCCACGCTTTTGCGCATGCTGGCGGGACTCGAGACGATCACCTCCGGCGACCTCGTCATCGGCGGAACGCGCGCCAACGACCTGCCGCCGCAGAAGCGCAACATCGCCATGGTGTTCCAGTCCTACGCGCTGTTTCCGCATCTGAAGGCGTCGGAAAATATCGGCTTCGGCCCGAAGATCAGGGGCGAGAATCGCGCCGCGATCGACGACAAGGTGAAGAAGGCGTCCGGCGTGCTCAACCTCTTCTCCTATCTCGACCGCTATCCGCGGCAATTGTCGGGCGGCCAGCGCCAGCGCGTCGCCATGGGCCGCGCCATCGTGCGCGAGCCCTCGGTGTTCCTGTTCGACGAGCCGCTCTCCAATCTCGACGCGCAGCTGCGCGTGCAGATGCGCACCGAGATCAAGGCGCTGCACCAGCGCCTGAAATCGACCATCGTCTATGTGACCCACGACCAGATCGAGGCGATGACCATGGCCGACCGCATCGTGGTGATGGATCGCGGCCGCATCCAGCAGGTTGGCCAGCCGCTGGAGCTCTACGACCGGCCGGCCAACAAATTCGTCGCCGGCTTCATCGGCTCGCCGTCGATGAGCTTTGTCTCGGGCGCGCTGAAGACGGCCGGAGCCCAGTCCTGGTTCGAGACAAAGGGCGGCGGCCGCCTGGTACTCTCGGGCACGGCTTCCGGCGGCGACGCGGTCGAAGCCGGCATCAGGCCCGAGCATTTCGTCGTCGGCGCCGGTGACGAGGCCATCGCCATCAAGGTCGATGTCGTCGAGCCGACCGGTTCGGAAACGCATGTTTACGGTTCGATCGGCGACGACACGGTGCGCGCGGTGTTCCGCGACCGGCTGCAGGTCAAGTCGGGCGACCGGCTGCCGGTGAGCGTCGATCCGCGCAACATCCACCTCTTCGACAAGGCGACGGGCCTGCCGCTGTGAGAAGACGATGAAGAGCCCGGCCGACATCATCACCCGCCTGCAATTGATGTCGCAGGACGGCACCAAATCGGACCGTCGCCTGGCCGGGCTGGTGCTTTCCGATCTCGATTTTGCATCGAAGGCGGCAATCTCGGAGATCGCCGCGCGCGTCGGCGTCAGCGAGCCGACGGTCACCCGCTTCTGCCGCAATCTCGGTTGCGAGGGCTTGCGCGATTTCAAATTCTATCTCGCCCAGGCGATCGCCATCGGCGGCCAGTATCTGTCGCCGGAGCCGCTCAGCCGCGACGCGCGCGAGCAGCGCATCGCCTCGGCCATCACCGAGGCGGCGATCGCCGCCATCCAGCGCGCCAGCGAAAACCTCGACATGACGACGCTGATGGATGTCGCCGCCCGCATCGCAAGCTCCGGCAATGTGCTCTGCATCGGCTCCGGCGGCATCTCCTCGATGATGGCGACGGAGATGCAGAACCGGCTGTTCCGGCTGGGTCTCTCGGCGCTTGCCCAGACCGACGGCCAGTTGCAGCGCATGTATGCCGCTGTCGCGACGCCGCAGACGACGCTGCTTGCCTTCTCCGTCTCCGGCTATGCGCGCTCGGTGATCGAGGCGGTCGAGGTCGCGCAGCAATATGGCGCCGCCACCGTCGCCATCACCGCGCCGGACTCGGCCCTGGCCAAGGCCGCAGACACGGTGATTCTTTTGCAGTCGGTCGAGGACGGCAACATTTACAAGCCGACCTCGTCCCGTTACGCGCTTTTGGCCATTGTCGACATGATCGCCACCACGGTGGCGGAATCGCGCGGGCCGAAAGTGCTGGAGAATCTGCGCCGCATCAAGCAGAGCGTGAACACGCTGAAGGTGGACGATCCAAAGCTGCCGCTGGGGGATTGAGCGGTTTTGAAGACTCACCCTCACCCGGATTGCCTACCGAATTGCGAAGAGCAATTCGGGGCAATCCGACCTCTCCCCAAGGGGAGAGGAGCAGGTCGGCGCCGGCGCCAACCTCTCCCCGTCGGGGAGAAGGCGGCCGCGTAGCGGCCGGATGAGGGGGCGTCGCCAGCGTTTATTTGCTGAGCGTCTGAAGCCGCTCCACCAGTTCAGCCGTATCCCCCACCACCCGCAGCGTCTTCAGCCGCGAGGTGCCGCCGGCGACCACGGAAACTGCCGATACCGGCACACCCAGCGCCTTGGCCATCATCCGTTCCAGCGCTTGATTGGCGGCGCCGTTCTCCGGCACGGCGCGCACGCGGGCTTTGAGGTGACTGCGCCCGTCGGCGGCGGTCTCGACGCCGTCGATCCGGTCGAGCGCCGCCTTTGGCGTCAATCTCACGAAGAGGTCGATACCGTTGTCGCGCGGCCGAAACGGTGTGCTCATCAGCCGCCGGTCACGACCCACGACCAGACCGTGGTGACCAGGAACTGCCGTATGAAGAAAAGGATCAGCAGCAGGATGATCGGCGAAATATCGATGCCGCCGAGATCGGGCATGAAGCGGCGGATCGGGCGCAACGCCGGCTCGGTCAGCCGATAGAGCATGTTACCGACGCTGCCGACGAACTGGTTGCGCGAATTGACGACATTGAAGGCGTAGAGCCAGGAAAAGATCGCCGATGCGATGATGATCCACCAGTAGATATCAAGCGCCATGACGATGGTCTGAATAAGGGCGATCATGCCGGTCTCCAAATTGTCGCCGACATGTAGCCACTGCCAGGCGTGCGGGCAAGGCCCGCCCGGCCACGGCTTGTGTTTGGCCCGGTCTTTCGCCTTGACATCAAACGGCCGCGACCGATACAAGCCGTTCCGCTGGAACGGGGCTGTAGCTCAGCTGGGAGAGCGCATCGTTCGCAATGATGAGGTCAGGGGTTCGATCCCCCTCAGCTCCACCAGCCAGCACAAGCCTGTGCTCTGGTCGCTTCCGCCTTCCTCGCTCGCCATTTCGTGACCGCCGGATTTCGGGCCGCGTGCCTGGAACCAATGGCGGGGCAATTCGGTTCAGCTATACATTTGAAGCCGACGTGCGCGGGCCGATTGGGCAAGCGGCGATCCTTGAGGAGTTCCATCATGCAGATTTCATCCAGGTTCCGTTCCGTCGCGGTCGCGGCAATCGCCGCCGCGGGCGTGAGCATTGCCAGCGCGGCGCATGCCGACAGCGGCACGATCCGCTTTTCCGTCTACAAGGCGGCCTTTTTCATCGGCGGCTCCGGCGGCGAGGGCACGCTGACCTTCCATGGCAAACGCTATCCGATCTCCGTCGGCGGCGTCTCGGGCGGCCTCGCCTTCGGCGCCTCCAAGACCTATTTCCAGGGCACAGTGCGCCACATCCGCCGCGCCAGCGACGTGACCGGAGTCTATGGAGCTGCCGGCGGCGGCGGCGCGGTCGGCAAAGGCGCCCAGGTGATCGTCATGACCAATGACAAGGGCGCCCAGCTCGAGCTCACCGGCAGGCAGGTCGGCCTGCAGGTCAACGCCGATCTCAGCGGCATCAGCATCGCGCTGAAGCGGTAGGAGGCGCAACTCCCCGCTCTTCGTGGATGGCCGGCAAAGGCACTGTCTTTGCGCCGAAGCCGGCCATCGCTGCTAAGGGGCCGCTTGGCACGGTCTTGGCCTTGGGGCGGCCTCAATTGTCCCAGTCGTCCCAATTGTCTTCGTCCTGCTGCGGGTAGTTGGGAACGACCCGGATAATCGGCCGTGGACGCTGATAGCGCCAGTAATACTCGTCCGGCGGCTGCGGCTCATAGGTGCGGTAGGCGGGCCGGTAGTAATGCTGCCGCTTCCAGTATTTGTGCTTCTTGTGCGGCCGCACGCAATAGCCGTCCTCGGTCAAATAAGCACATGTGACATGCGCCTCCTGCACCAGGTTGTTTCGAGCCGGCATGCCAACCATTGGCGCCGCCTCGACCGCCGGCATCACCACCAGCATGGTCCCGGCAAGGGCAAGAACAGATAATTTCATAGGCCTCTCCAACGTCTCCAGAATAAGGCCGGAAGAACGTCCCGATTGGGGGCGATTTGCGGCGGCCGAGATCACTTTGATTTTCGGCCGCACATATGAGCGTTAGATCATGTATTGCGCCGGCACTAGGCTGAGGTCACGACAAGAGCGACCGCTGTCTTTCGCACCCATCCCGCGACCGGAGCTACCCTGCAACGCCAGCGGGACTGCGCAGGGATTGTGACAGGTCGGCCTGTTTGCGTTGGCAGGCGGCATGCGTTGAAGATTGGCCGAAACGCCCATCGCGATCGTCATTCTAGAGTCTGCGCGCGTCGCTTCGCTCCTTCCTCCGCCCTAGAATGACGAGGTTGGGAGGCTTCTGCCAATCGCCGGCGTTTGCGATGATTTCACGGAAATGAACGGAGAGTCCTGCACGAACACAAACCGCAATCTTTCAAAATCCCTGTGTCGGGGAACTAGTTCGCCAGCTGATCGAGAAGCGTGTCTATTTCGCCTTTCTTTTGGGGCTCGGGCGAAGCCGGGGCGGGTTGAGGGTCGGCTTGCGGATCGACGGGGGCGGATTCTGCCGCCGGCGCGGCGGCCTTGGCGTCGGTCTCGCTGGTGTCCGAACTTGTCGGCGGCGGCGCTGCGTTTTCCGTATTGCCGTTGTCAGGCGCCGCGGCTGCTGCCGGAGCGGCAGGCGGCGCTTTGGGCCGGGGCGCGGCGTTGCGCAGAAGATCACCGATCAGATCGGCCGGTTCCTTGCCGGAGCCGTCTGTGTTCGAGCCTGTCTGGCCCGGGATCAGCTTGTCGAGATTGAGTTTTCCGGTTGGCAGACCGAGGCGGCTCAACATATCCAGCGCGCCCTGCGGGTCCTTGGCCAACGCGCTCACATCCGGATAGGCACGGGGCGCGGAGAGCGGGCCCTGCACCACGACCGGCACCCCGATGCCCTTCACGGCAACGTCGCCGCCCTGTCCGGCAAGCGAAGCGACGACGCGGGGGTTGAGACGCATGTCGAGCGTCTGGTCGGCGAGGTCGATCCTGCCCGCGCCGTCCATCCTCACCAGCGGGCCCAGCAGGCTGATGTCCGTCGTCTGCGCGACGCCGTTCTCGATCGCGAATGAGGCGCCGAGCGCGGTGAAATTCGTCTTCTTGGCCTGATCCTGCTTGAAGCCGCCGGCGAGCAGTCCGACCAGGTTGTTGTAGACCTCCGCTATGTCGATGCCGCGGAAGGCGCCGTCGCTGAATTTTGTCGCTGCCTTGCCGCCGAGGGAGCGGGCAAGCGATTTCGTGGTCTTTCCCGAGCCTGAGACCGCGACCGTCGCATCGAGCGTTCCTTCGATGCGGTCAAAATCGGCCGCGTCATGAAGCAAGGGCGTAGCGGCCGCGCCGGCGATCGCGGTGTCGAGGGCCAGGGAAGCGGCGTCGCCGGAACCGTCGGCGGTCATTTCCGCGGCAATCGTGCCGCCGTAGAAGGGGCTTTGCGGCACATTCAGGTGAGCCTTGCCGCCGGTCACCGTCAGGCTGGTCGCCACCGGCCCTGCAAAGACCTTTCCATAGCCGAGCTTGTCGGCCTGGATATCCACCTTGGCATCAAGTCCCTTGAGGAAGGAGAGATCGATCGGCGCGTCGGTTGCCGCGCCCGGTTTCTGTTTGCCGCCGGCCACGGCCCCGCCGCCGCCGGCGAGCGCTGCAAGGTCGAGTTTCGCGAAATTGAGCGACGTCCGGACAGTGAGAGGCTCGCCCAGCTTTACCGAGCCTTGTCCCGACGCCTTGACGCCGTTCAACGTAGCGGCAGCCTTCTGGAAGGAGAATTGCGTCGGCCCGGCATCGACATCGCCTTTGAAGGCAAAGTCCTGCAGGCTGCGGGAAGCGCCTTGTCCCGACCATTGCATCAGCTTGTCGACCGAGGGCGATGTTGCGGAGACCTGGCCCTTGAACGTGCCGCCACCCCCGACGGTACCGCTTATGCTGCCTTCGAGGTATTTGGAGGAGACTGAAAGGCTGATCGGCCCGGACGCATCAGCGACGGAGCCGCCGGCCAGAAAGGATGCGGGCGCGACCTGAGACTTGAACGCAACGGCCTGTCCCCGCCAGGCAAGCTTGCCTGTCACGTCGACCGGCTTGCCGATATCGCGAACCTTCGCGTCAAGATTGAGCTCGGTGATGTCATTGGCCGTGCGGTCCTGGACATCGGCAAGCGCCGCAAGCGCAAGCTTGCCCTCGCGAATCCCGACCGTTCCCTGCAGATTTGCGCTGCCGCGGATGCGTTCCGCGGTGAGCCCGCGAAAAACGAACCCCATATCAGCCGTGAGCTTGCCGGATAGCGGCACGGATTGTCCGGCCAGCTTCGCTATCGAGCCGATGTCCAGCCCTGAACTCGCAACATTGCCCCGTATGGTGGGCGGTGTTTCACCGACGTTCGTCGAGGCATTCGCGGTGAGGCTTCCCGCGTCGAGCCCGAAATGCTCCAGCTTTGCCTCGAGATGCCCGTCGCTCAATGTTGCTGCAAGCTGGACGTCGGAAGCCCGTATCTTGCCGCCGATCAATTCATCGATTGTCACGCTGATGTCGGCGTCGAAAGCGGCCAGCATGGCAAGATCCGGCTCTCCGGAGCCGGCTGGAGGCTTGCCCCCGCTCGAACCGCCTTTTCCTATATCGCTCAAGGCGTCGATATCGACGCGCTTTGCCGCCAGGTCGGCGAAGAAGCGATGCCGCGTCCCAGGCTGAAAGAGCGCGTCCATCTGGAAGCTCTGGTCGCCAATATCGAACTTTCCGCCCTTGATCTGATAACTGCCATTGCCGTTGAGCTGGATCTCGCCGCTGGCATGCAAGGAAGAGAATTTGGCAACGGGCGCCGGGTCGAGCCGCGCCTCGATGGCGATTTGGGCCGGCAGCCGTTTCAGGATGGGCCGCAAGGCGGAAAGGCTCCCGCTCATGTCGATGCGACGGTCGCCGCTGGTGGCGGCCAGTGAAAACGAAACCTCCCGGTCGAGGTCCGGAACCCTCAGATCGGCGTCGATTGCCGTGACCGCGACGGCCTTGCCGGTCGACGCGTTTGAGGTAAGGGTGCCGTTCGTTATGGTCAGCTGGTTGATCGCCAGCCGCTCGAGCGTATCGACAATCGCCGCGAACGGATCGGCCTGAACATCCTTCGAGGCCGGAGCTGGCTCCTCGCTCGCGGAGGCCTTGAGCGCGATTGTCGGGTCCGCCAGCGCGACCGACTGAATCTCAAGCTTTTTCGACCATAGCGACGACAGCGTTATCGACGTCGAGAAGCGCGGAGCGGCTATCGCGATGTCGCCCGTGTCGGTCGAGAGCGAGATATCATCCGCGACCACCGCCAGCCTGGGCAGCAGAGACAGTCTGACAGGCCCGTCGAGCCGGATGGTCATTCCGGTCGCGGACGACAGTTGCCGGCTTAATTCGCCACGAACCCAGTCGGTCGAAACAACAGCGGGCAAAAGCAGGAGCAGCCCGACGACAAGAACCACGGCTACGGTGAGTGCAGCGACGATTTTTCTCACATCGACCCGCCAGCATGATCGGAAGAATCAGTATCGTCGAGCATACATGCTTCCGGCGCCCGACTGAATCCTGCCCAACTATGGGCTTCGTATCGGACGGATTTCGGACTGGTCCAGGCAGATGGTCGGCTCTTTCGCCAAGGCCCACCGCGATCGAAGCGGTTTGCACGCAAGTGTTTCCAGACCAAAGGGTTTGGAAACGATCAGCCGGTTTCCGAGCCATTTGCGTGAAACAGACCAGGGGCACTGTCCGGCGCCCGCCACCGACATATCAGCCATTTCAATGGAGGAAGTGCCAATGTCAGTGCTCGGACCCCTTCTCGATTTCAGCCGCGCCATCATCCACGCGCATAACAATGCCAAGGTCAGAAACCTGATGGACTTGCCTCGGGCCCAGACGGAAGCCAATAAGAAGCGGCCTTCCGCCACGAACGGCGAGGGGCACTTCCCGCCGCGCCGAGATCGGCAGTCGAAGTAACGGCCAGCACTTCACTGCCGGGCAAGGTCCTCGAAGCTCAGATCGAATCGCATCAGATATTTGCGTAGCCGGTCGGCATCGTTGCCGCTGGTCTTTTTCAGGCGCGAGACGGCGAAGAGCTTTCGCCCGGCGGCGCTGAGCGAATTGCTATCGCGGCAGGCCTCGATCACGGTCGCAAGCTGGGCACGGTCGAACGGATCGATCTCGGCAAGGCGATCGGATCCCAGCGCGTGCCGCAGCAACGCGTCCGGATCGTTGCCGTCGCTGCTGCCGTCGCGCCAGAGCTGGCCGAGCCGCGCGATCTCGTCGCGCACGGCTTCCTCGTTGATGCGGCCGAGCGGGGCAAGGGTCGCCATGCGCGTCACGGAAGCGGAGAGGTCGCGAAAATTCGCTCGCCACTGGGCTTCCGGCGCCATGGCGAATTTCAGGTAGAGCTCGCGCGCTTCCTTGTTGAAGGTGACGTTCTGCCCCTCGCGCTCGCCGAAGCGGCGCAGCTCGAATTCGAGGTTGGGCTCGATGTCCTCCTTGCGGTCGCGCAATGCCGGCAGCTGGAACGTCCACAGGTTGAGCCGCGCGAACAGGTCCTCGCGGAACTTTCCCGCCTTCACGTCGATCGAAAGATCGCGATTGGTGCCGGCGAGCAGCTGGAAATCCGAGGTCACATCCTGGTCGGAGCCGACCGGCAGGAAGCGCTTTTCCTCGATCGCCCTCAGGCACATGGCCTGCTCGTCGGGGCCGAGCTCGCCGATTTCGTCCAGGAAGAGCACGCCCTTATTGGCCGACTTCATCAGCCCGGCGCGTTCGTTCTGCGCGCCGGTGAAGGCGCCTTTGACATGGCCGAACAGGGTCGACATCGCCTGGTCTCCGCGCAGCGTCGCGCAATTGACTTCGATGAAGTTGCCCGACACCTGGCGCTGCGCCTTCTTCAGCTCATAGATGCGCCGGGCCAGCTGCGACTTGCCGGCGCCGGTCGGGCCGGTCAGCAGCACCGGCGCGCGCGAACGTATCGCCACCTTCTCGATCTGGTCGATCATGCGGTTGAAGGCCACATTGCGGGTGGCGATGCCGGATTTCAGGAACGAGGTCGCCTCATCGCGCTCGGCAGCGAAGCGGGTTGCGATCGCGTCGTAGCGCGACAGGTCCAGATCGATGATCGAATGGCTGCCAGACACCCCGTCGCGCCCGTCCTTGCGCGGCGACAGCTGCAGCAGCCGCGCCGGGATGAAGCGCGCTTCGGTGAGCAGGAACCAGCAGATCTGCGCCACATGCGTGCCGGTGGTGATGTTGACCAGATAGTCCTCCTTCTCGGGGTCGAAGGCATAGGCGCGGGCGAAGTCGCGCAGACCGGTATAGACCTCGGAAAAGTCCCAAGGGTCCTTCATCGGGATGACATGCCGCCTGACCTCCGTCGCCGGCGAGACTTCCTCGATGTCGGCGATGACCTGCCTGGCCAGCCGCTCCGAATTATCGCCATGGATCAGCTCCAGCCGGTCGATGAACAGGCCGGGCTGCTGGCAGAGCGCGACGGTCGGCCGCCATCTCTTCCAGCGATCCTCGCGCCCGCTTGCGTCGAGCGTGGTGCCCAGTATCCCGATCGCTACGCGTCGTCTCATCTTTATCCCGTCGTATAAAGAGTGATATGCGTGTATCACATATTGGAGTGGTCGGAAACAGGGGTTTGCGCCGGCCTCTCGAATACCCTGAATTTTTTATCTGTTTAAAAACAATGGTTTGATTGAATAGTGCCGACCTTTTAGCGCCATTTCGGCCAAACTGGCACGCGGCTTGTAATGATCCTGGCGTTGACAAAAAGGATCACGACAATGGCAAACAAATCCGTGTTTGCGACGTTTGCAGGAAAGCTGCTCCCGCCGGCTGACGCCAGGAACCATGAGGGCGCCCAGGCCTATCGCCTGTCGCCCGAGCAGGCCCTGGCTCAGCTGGCGGCGACGGGAACGTTCAACGCCACTTTCTACGCCGAGCCACGCGAGCAGCTTGACGAGGTGCTGAAGCTTGTCTGGCAGGTCGAGCCGGCCTTTCTGGCGAAGACCGCCGTCCATGCTTTCGAGCAGGGCTACATGAAGGACATGCCGGCGCTTTTGCTGGCCGCGCTGTCCTTGATGCAGGGCGACGAGTTCAACCGCGCCTTTGTCCGGATCGTGCGCAACGGCAAGATGCTGCGCAACTTCGTGCAGGTGATGCGCTCCGGCGCTACCGGGCGCAAGTCGCTCGGCTCGCGGCCGAAGCGCCTTGTCCAGGCGTGGCTCGAGCATGCGTCGGACTTCGAGATCATGCGCGCGGCGGTCGGCAACGACCCGTCGCTGGCCGATGTCGTGAAGATGGTTCACCCCAAGCCGGCTTCGGCCTCGCGTGAAGCGCTCTACGGTTATCTCATCGGCAAGCCGCATGACGTCGCCGCGCTGCCGGACGTGGTGAAGGCCTTCGAGGCCTTCAAGCGCGATCCGTCGTTGCCGGTGCCGGAAGTGCCCTTCCAGATGCTGACCTCGATGCCGCTGTCGCGCGAGCATTGGGTGCAGATCGCCGAGACGGCCGGCTGGCAGATGCTGCGGCAGAACCTCAACAGCTTCGCGCGCAACGGCGTGTTCGAGGTGGAGGGCTTTGCCGAGAAGCTCGCGGCGCGCCTCAGCGATCCGGAAGAGGTCCGGCGCGCCAGGGTGTTCCCGTACCAGCTGATGGTTGCCTTCACCATGGCCGAGGCAGGAGTGCCCGGCGTGGTCAGGGATGCGTTGCAGGACGCGATGGAAGTCGCGCTCGGCAACGTGCCGCAGGTCGAAGGCAATGTGGTCGTCTGCCCCGACGTTTCGGGCTCGATGGCCTCGCCGGCGACCGGCTATCGCAAGGGCGCGACCTCGGCCGTGCGTTGCATCGACGTGGCTGCCCTGGTGGCGGCCGCGCTGCTGCGCCGCAACCCGACGGCTCGAGTGTTGCCGTTCGAGAACGATGTGGTGGACGTCCACCTCAACGCTCGCGACACGGTGATGACCAACGCGGCGAAGCTCGCGGCCATCGGCGGCGGCGGAACCAACTGCTCGGCGCCGCTGGCGCGGCTGGTGCGTGAGAAGGCGAAGGTCGACCTGGTGGTGTTCGTTTCGGACAACCAGTCCTGGGTGGACGCGACGCAGAACGCGCATCAGGGCACGGCCACGATGCAGGAGTGGCAGAAGCTCAAGGGGTTGAACCCGGGAGCCAAGCTGGTCTGCATCGACATCCAGCCCTACGCGACGACGCAGGCGAAAGGCCGCGCCGACATCCTGAATGTCGGCGGCTTCTCTGACCGCGTCTTCGATGTGGTCGGCACGATGCTCGCCTCCGGCGGCGACCCGGACCATTGGGTGCGCACGATCGAGGCGGTGGAGCTCTGAAGAAGGGTGCCGGCGGCGCGTCCGCCGGCACCGCAAGAACAAGGGCATGACGAATGCCGATGGAACTACAGGCTGTTACCCTCCAGGTCGCGGGTTCGAATCCCGCCGGGTCCGCCCTCCTGCTTCGCTCTTCGAGCTTCGCAGGACAAGTCCAAGCCTTCGTACGAAGCAGGATGCCCTCCGAAGCTTCAGCGAAGGAGGGCAGCCATGGACCCGTAGCTCAGCGGTTAGAGCAGGACCCTGCCGCGAGGCAGGGAGATGTTTCATCACTCTTGTCGTCATGCCCGACGACTTTTGCACGGCTCCTATCGAGCCTTGAGAAGAAAGGAAACTGAACAAAAGGCATGACTGATGCCGGTGGAACTACAGCTTCAGGTGCTCCTCGTGCGGGTTCGATTCCCGCCGCGCTCCGTCGAGCGCGTGGCCGAATGGTTAAGCGGGAAACGTTTCACCAACACCTTGCCGTCATGACCTTTGAACAAAGCCGCGGCGAATGCCGGATGGAACTACAGCTCCATGAACGGGATGCTCCGTGAGGTTCGACTCCTCACCTTGCTGGCGCTCTCTGGCACGAGCGGGACTCCCGGTGTTTCATCATCCCTTGTCGCCGCGGCACAAAAGAAAACGAATGGCGAATGCAGGCAAGACTACAGGTAGCGCGCCCGCCGCAAGGCGGGAGGTCGGGTGTTCAAATCACTCCCTCGCTCCTCGGAGCGGGGTGGCGCAGTCAAGCGTCGTCTTGCCGATTCTTGTCGCCAGCCGATCGGACAGGGCGAATGCCTGCGGGAATACATCTGGTAGCCAGGTGGTTCAAATCCACCCGTCGATCCCCGGATCGATCGGTTTCTCGCATCGACTTGTCGCCCGGCTATGGAATGCAGTTGAGAGTTGAATGACGAATGGCGAATGCAGGCAGGACTACAGGATAGAGCGTCCGCGACGGATGTCGTGGAAGGTCGGGTGTTCAAGCCACCCCTTCCATCCTTCGGGTGGAAAGTAGCTCAGTAAATTGTCTTGCCGCCCCTTGTCGCCAGACCATCGAGGACGAATGCTACGGGACTACAGGTAGACGTAGCCTGCTCAGGAAGTGAACGCCGAGAGCGGGTGCCGAGAGGCGTGAGGGTTCGTGTCCCTCCTTCGCAAGACACTGCGAAGTGGCGGAAAAGCGTCTCGTGACCCTTGCCGTCCTTTGATTGAAATGACGACCGACCGAAAGTGAAGGACATGACCGAGATCGTAAGCGGACAGGATTTGATCGACGCCGGAATGCGGCAGGGCAAGTGGTTTGCCCGGGCGCTCGTGGCGGCCAATGACGTGCTGGAGAAGGGCGGGTCGCATGCGGATGCGATCGAGGCAGCGCGTGCTTTCGCGCCGCCGCCGGCGATGCCGCTGCACGCGAGCGGCGCGCTGTCGCTGCATCTCAACATCCTGGCCGAAAACCAGCATGAGGCCGACAATGTCGAGGCGGTCACGCGCAGCATGACCGAACTGATGCGCACGCCCGTGGTTCGTGCCGGCGCCGTCATGCCGGATGCCTGCCCGGCGGGGTCGCCAGGCACCATCCCGGTCGGCGGCGTTGCCGTGTCCGAAGCCATCCATCCCGGCATGCATTCGGCCGACATCTGCTGCTCGATGGCGATCTCGGTGTTTCCCGGCGTGGCGCCCGCCGCGCTGCTCGACGCCGTGCATGCCGTGACCCATTTCGGGCCAGGCGGGCGCCAGCGCGGCCAGCAGTTCCGGCCGGCGGACGCACTCTTCCAGCGCTTCGAGGCGAATGAGCTGCTGCGCGACCTGAAGAGCGCGGCGATCGAGCATTTCGGCACGCAGGGCGACGGCAACCATTTCGCCTATGTCGGCACGCTGAAGTCGAGCGGCGAGACGGCTCTGGTGACCCATCACGGGTCGCGCGCGCCAGGGGCCAGGCTTTATGCCAAGGGGATGAAGATCGCCGAGGGCGTGCGCCGGACGCTGTCGCCGGAGACCTTGCCGCAGAACGCCTGGATCCCGGCCGACACGCGGGAGGGCGACGCGTATTGGGAGGCTCTGCAGGTGATCCGCGAATGGACCAAGGGCAACCATATGCTCATCCATGATCTCGCGGCCGAAAAGCTGTCGGCGAAGGTCTCGGACCGGTTCTGGAACGAGCACAATTTCGTCTTCCGCCGCTCGGACGGGCTGTTCTACCACGGCAAGGGCGCCACGCCGGCCTTCGACGGCTGGGCCGACGACGCGACCGATCTGACGCTGATCCCGCTCAACATGGCGGAGCCGGTGCTGATCGTACGCGGCAAGAATGCCGAAAACGGGCTCGGCTTCTCGCCGCATGGCGCCGGGCGCAATTTTTCGCGCAGCCAGCACCGGCGCATGCAGGTTGGGCGCAGCGACGCCGAGATCTTCGCCGAAGAGACCAAAGGTATCGACGCCCGGTTCTTCAGCGGGGTGACCGATATTTCGGAGCTGCCCAGCGCCTACAAGAACGCGGCTTCGATGCGGCGCCAGATCGAGCATTTCGGCCTGGCGGACATCGTCGA
The DNA here is from genome assembly GCF_003289965.1 of Mesorhizobium atlanticum. GTDB lineage: Bacteria > Pseudomonadota > Alphaproteobacteria > Rhizobiales > Rhizobiaceae > Mesorhizobium > Mesorhizobium atlanticum. The sequence goes on along the minus strand of NZ_QMBQ01000005.1, from coordinate 107,078 downwards.
CGAGGTGCTGCCTTACGGCTGCATCATGGCCGGCGACTGGGAAGCCAACGCGCCCTGGCGCAAGAAGAAGGAGCGGCGCGAAGGCGAGGCGCGCCGCCAGTAACCGCGATCATCGAGGATGCGGGCAGGAATGCCCGCATCCGCATCAGTGTTTCTCACGCCACCCGAAGATAGCTCGTCATGCCCGTCTTCTGGTGCTCGATGATGTGGCAATGCAGCAGCCAGTCGCCGGGATTGTCGGCGACGAAGCCGAGCTGCACTTTCTCGTCGGGCTGGATGAGGTAGGTGTCGGAGACGAGCGGCTGCACTGGCCTGGTCGAGGACGACAGAACCTTGAAGCTCATGCCGTGCAAATGGATCGGGTGCGCGTGCGGGGTAAGATTTTCCATGTCGATGATGTAGCTCTGGCCGAGCTTGAGTTCGGCGAGCGGCGCGGTCGGGTCGGGCGTGTCGCCCGGCCACGGCACCTTGTTGATCGCCCAGAAGCTGTAGCCGAGCGAGCCGCAGACGCTGTCGGCCGAAACGTTTTCCGCGGTGGCGCTCAGCGCCAGCGGGATGCGCCTGGCGCTGGAAAGGTCCACCTCCGCCACCGGATTGACTTCCAGCGGGCCGAGATCGCGCAGATCGTGCTTGAGCGACTTGCCGACCGAGCGCAGCGTCGCCACGACCTTCGGCTTGGTGCCCCGGACGTCGCGCAGGCTGACGATCGCGCCTTCCTCGTCAGGCATGCGGATGGCTAGTTCCAGCCGCTGGCCAGGCCCGAGCTGCAAGGCATCCGGCGTAAAGCGTTGCGGCACCGGATTGCCGTCGAGCGCGATCACCGTCGCCTCGGCGCCGTCGACGCGGAAGGCGTAGATGCGGGTGACGTCGGTGATGGCCACCCGAAGCCGCACCAGCCCGCCGGCCGGCGCGTCGAATTGCGGCTGGTCGAGCCAATTGGCGGTGCGCACCGTGCCGAAAGTGCCCGCCTTGGCGGCGTCTCGCGGCCGGAACGGTTCGATGAACTGGCCGTCGTCGCCAAGCCGCCAGTCGCGCAGGTTCACGACCATCTCGACATCGAAGACCGGATCGCCCGGGTTCTCGACCACGATCACGCCGGTCAGCCCGTGGCCCATCTGGACCAGCGTGTTGCAATGCGGATGGTACCAGAAGGTGCCGGCATCGGGCGGGGTGAAGGTGTAGTCGAAATGGTCGCCCTGATAGACATAGGGCTGGATCAGGAACGGCACGCCGTCCATCTTGTTGGGAACCCGGATGCCGTGCCAGTGGATGGTCGTCGGATCGTCGATCCCGTTGACCAAGCGCGCGGCAAACGGCTCGCCTTTCCTCATCCTGACGACCGGCGGCGGGCCTGCCTCGCCATAGGTCAGAACATTCTTCGTCGGCGCCCCGTCCATCAGCCGCGCCTCGGTGCTGGCGGTCTTCAGGACCAGCGGCTCGGGCTTCGCCGCCGCCCAGCCGGCAAACTTGCCGGCGGCCGAGAGGCCGATACCGGCCGCGCCGGCGGCCGCGGCGCCCTGCAGGAGTTTGCGGCGTGTGAGGACCGACATGGGAATCCTGGAATAGATGAGTGGTTGCCTCAGGCTTTATCATCATTCGGGCTCATCCCGAAACGGACAGATCGCCGCCCCGGGCGTTAGAGCGGTTCAGCGTTCGATAGTATCCGGCATGGAAAGCCGCCGCGCAGCTTTCCTGATATTTCCCTAATCGCGCAGGCTGAAGACGAAGGGCGCGGTGCGGGTGACGCGGGCGCCGAGTTCCGCCGGTGGCGCCGGCACCGATGCGCCCTGCAACGCGCCGAGCGCCGCACGATCGAGATCGCCGTCGCCCGAGGATCGAGCCAGCCGGGCCAAGACCACGCGCCCCGATGCATCCACTGTGAAAGTCACGCTCGGCGTGCCCTCGGCCCGCCTGGAGCGCGCCACGCTCGGATAGCGGGTGTGCCGCCTGATCCACGCCGCCAGGCTGGAATTCCAGCGCGACGAGCTGACGCTCGAGCGCGGCGCCGCGTTCGCGGATTGTGGCGCCGCCGCCGGCTTGGCGTCGATGCTGGCGGTGGTCGTCGCCTTGGACGTCGGCGCCTTTTTCACCCGTTCCTTCGGCTTTTCTCCCGACTTCTTCCCGGCCTTCACCTCGGCTTCCACAGGTTTCGGTTGCGGTAGCGGAATGACGACATCGGGCGCGACCGCCTCGACAGGGTCGGGCACGACTTCGTTCAGCGGCGGCTGCTCGCTCAGCGCCGCGACGGCCTGTTCCGCCGGCACGGCCCGTCCAGCCTCCTGCGTGTCGTCGAGCGGCTGTTCGGTGACCGGTTCTGCCTGCTCCACCACCGGCGCGGGGTCGGTCACCGGTTTCACGTCGGCAGGCTTTTCCGTCTCCTCCGCCGCATCGGGCGGCCCCGGTGTCACCGTGTCCAGCATTGCAGCCTCTTCGGGCACGGTGGGCGCGACGACCAGCGGCGCCATCTCGACCGCCAGCGCCGGCGGCGGACCGCCATCGGGCATGTCGGCGAAACTCAAATTCTGCACCGCGTAGGCGACCGCCACATGCGCGGCCAGAATGATCGCGGCGGCGCTCGTCCACAGGCCGGCCTCGCGCGGGCCGAAGCGCGGCTGGGACATGCGGGAAAGGGAGGCGACCGTCATCGCGCCGGGCTGCTACCGGCTGCCGGGGCAGGATTCGCGCCAGCCGCAGGCGTTCCTGGCGCAGCCTGCCCGCCGGCGCCGCCCGTGGTTTCGAGCCCGACCAGCGCGACCTTGAGATAGCCGGCGGCGCGCAAGAGGTTCATCACCTCCATCAGATCGCCATAGCCGACCGTCTTGTCGGCGCGCAGGAAGATGCGTGTCTGCCTGTCGCCCTTGGCGCGGCTGTCGAGCACGGCGGCAAAAGCCGGACGCGGCACGCTGTCATTGCCAATCGCCAGCGTGAGATCGCTTTTCAGCGTGAGGAACAGCGGCGTTTCGGGGCGCGGCGCGGGCGTTGCCGTCGAACCGGGCAGGTCGACATTGACGTCGACGGTGGCGAGGGGTGCTGCGACCATGAAGATGATCAGGAGCACCAGGATGACGTCGATGAACGGCGTGACGTTGATGTCATGATTTTCCTCGAGATCGTCGCCGAAAGTCTCGCGAATCCGCGCCGCCATCGCCGTCACTCCGCCGCCATGGCCGTCGCCGGCGGCACCGCGCGGAAGTCCAGGTCGCGGCTGACCAGCCGCTCGACCCCGCTGGAAGCATCGGCGAGGATCTGCCTGTAGCCGGCTATCGAGCGCGCGAAGACGTTGTAGATGACCACCGCCGGAATGGCCGCAACCAGGCCCATGGCGGTCGCAAGCAGCGCCTCGGCAATGCCAGGCGCGACGACGGCGAGGTTGGTGGTCTGCGCCCGCGAGATGCCGATGAAGGCGTTCATGATGCCCCAGACGGTGCCGAACAGGCCGACAAAGGGCGCCGTCGAACCGATCGTGGCGAGCAGGCCGGTGCCGCGCGACATGCGCCGCGCCGCCGCCGCCTCGATGCGCGAAAGCCTGGAGGCGACACGTTCCTTCAGGCCGTCGCCGGAAACATGGTCGAGCGCGCCGGCCGAAAGCGCCCGTTCTTCTTCCGCCGCGCGCAGCAGAAGCGCGCCCGGACCGCCGCTATGACCGAGTTCCCGCCGGGCCTGCATCAGCGTCGCGGCATTGCCGATCGCATCGGCGGCGCGCCGAGCCCTGAGCTTGCCGCCCAAGACCTCCAGCGACTTGGCAAGCCAGATCGTCCAGGTGACGAGAGATGCGAAGGCCAGCCCGACCATGACCGCCTTCACGACGATGTCGGCATTCATGAACATGCCCCACGGCGAGAGGTCATGCGGCAGTGTCAACGAGATGGAGGGCTCTTCACCGACGGCACCGTTCGGAGCCGGCTGGATGCCTGTGCCCGCCTGCACGGCTTCAACCGGTATTTGCGCCGCGGGCGGTGGATTGGCGGCGGATGCGGCAGGCGCGGGGCCGGCCGCTGCCGGACGGGTGGCCAGCGGTGTCGCCGGCTGCGGCTCAGCCACGACTATCCCAGCCGAAAAGATCAGGGATGCGGCCAGCGCCGCGAACAGAACGCTCCGGGACAAGTCTCGTCCTCGCTTTGTCATGGCACGAGCCGGCGGATTGTCGGCTGGTGCGAACCTCGGCCACGGCTTTGCGCCATGCGCCGCCGACTGAGTATAAAACATGACTTTGAGAGTCAAGATTAAGATCGGAATCCAGGCCAACAAATCCGGCGAAGCCGCTGTCCGATCGCTTCGGCGCGCGCCGGCCGTCACCAGAGGGACTTCCGCCGCATGCGCGACAGGCTATGTTCGATACCGAAGAAGGAGACCGCGGATGATCAAGGCGATACCATTCGACTTCCCTTATGACGGCAGGCTGGTGCCGCAACATACCGCGCTGCTGGTCATCGATCTGCAGGAGGATTTCCTGTCGCCGACCGGCTATTTTGCCAGGAAAGGCTATGACCCGTCGCCGCTGAGAGCCATCCTGCCGGCGGTGAACCGGCTGATTGCCGCGGCGCGCGCCGCAGGTATCGTCGTCATCCACACAAGGCAAGGCTACCGCGCCGACATGGCCGACATGACGCCTTACGAAAAATGGCGGCGCAAGCGGGCTGGCCTCGACGGTACCGATGTCCTGCTGCGCTCCGGACCGGGCTTCCAGATCTCCGCCGATGTCGACGCGGCGCCGCAGGACGTCATCATCGACAAGACCTGCAACAGCGCCTTCACCTATACCGATCTGGAGATGGTGCTGCGTGCGCGGGACATAACGCATCTGCTTTTCACCGGCTGCACGACGGATGTGTGCGTGCACACCACGTTGCGCGAGGCCTGCGACCGCAACTTCCAGTGTCTGACGATTTCGGATGCCTGCGCCAGCGGCGACCAGTATGCGCATGAAGCGGCGCTGCACATGGTGACGGTCGAGGACGGGATCTTTGGCGCGCTGGCCGACTCGCAAACCGTCATCGCGGCGTTGCGGCAGCTTGCGGGCGCCGTGCGCTGAAGGTGTTTGGGGTCTCATCGAAATTTTTGCGCCCCACCGTTCCGTTTCCGGTTCCACCTTCGTCTTGAGGGTCGTAACAGGTGTGAGCGCCGCGACGGCCTCCGCCCACAGGACAAACGGAGCCGAGCCATGTCGACCACAGTGACCTTGATCAACGTCTTCACCGCCAAGCCGGGCAAGCAGCAGGAACTCGCCAGGACGCTCGCCGAGGGCACGCGAAGCTTCTTCAGCAAGCAGCCGGGCTCGCTGTCGTCATCCGTGGTCGTCGGCGGCGACGGCAGCAAGGTCGCCAACATCTCGCAATGGCGTTCGGTCGACGACATCGCGGCCTTCCGCGCCGATCCGCGTTTCGCCGGCTACATGAAGTGCATCGTCGGGCTCGCAGCCGGCGAGAGCATGATGGGTCACACGACCTATTCGCATACGGGCGGGATCGAAGACCAGGAGGTTGCGTGACCGGTTTGCACGATCAGTCCGCCGCGACGACCGAGGCCCGGCTTCGCGCCTTCGAGCGCGAGGCCGCCGGCCTGAGGGCCAAGCTGCACCGCTACGCGTCGCGCATGGTCGGATCGGTCATCGATGGCGAGGACATCGTGCAGGAGGCTCTGGCCAAAGGCTTCGTGGCGATCAGGAATGGCGACATGCCCGACAGGACCGAACCCTGGCTGTTTCGCATCGCGCACAATGCGGCGCTCGATTTCCTGCGCAAGCGCGCCCGCTTGCGAGGCCGCGAAAGCGAGGTCGAGCTCGACACGATTGCCGACGAGAATTCGGCGCTGGACGCTCGCATCGCCGCGGAAGCGAGCCTTGCCGAGCTGATGCAACTGCCGCCGGCGCAAAGATGCGCGGTCCTGCTGAAGGACGTGCTCGGCCACAGCCTGGAGGAGATCGGCGAAATCCTCGAAACATCCGACATGGCGATCAAGGGCGCGCTGCAGCGCGGGCGCGAAAGCTTGCGCAAGCTGGCGGCCCCGCCGCGCATGGCGTCGGCCCGTCCGGCGCTCGACCGGCAGGAGATGCGCCGCTTGGGCGACTATGTGGTCGCCTTCAACGCCAGGGATTTCGATACGCTGCGCGGTCTTTTGGCCGAGGACGTCAAGCTGGAGCTGGTCAATCGCCTGCGCGCCGACGGCAAGGAATTTGTCGGCAATTATTTCGGTCGCTATGCCGACGAAACGCATTGGCATTTCGCGACCGGACTTGTCGAAGGCCGGCCCGCCATCCTGGTCACCAGCCCGGAGCGTCCGGATGGACCGCCGCGCTACTTCATCCTCATCGATTGGGAGGACGGCCGGATCGCCGGCATCCGCGATTTCCTGTTCGCGGATTACGTGATGGACGGCCTGGAGTACTCCGGCGCGCCGTGACTTCAACCTATACGGTGTTCCGCAAAGGGGGATGAGGCAAACGCACCCGGTTGCGGAACCTCCGGCTCGCGGCGCGCCAACGAATTCGCGAGCAGCGTGATGGTTTCGCGCCCAATGCGGGCGATCTCGCCCGGACGGTCGATGCCGCTGATCATGAATTCCTCGATGCCGAGCGCCGCATAGGGCAAAAGCGCCAGGGCAATCCGCGCCGGCGGCCCGGCGAGCTCGACCGCCTTGTGATCCGGGGTTCCGCTCCAGCCATCCGCGTGGATGCGCACCGGCAGCGCGAAGCGCAGCTTGCCGGCCCGGCCGTGCTCGGCGGCCGCGCGGCGCGCGCGCTCGATCAGCTGCCCGACCTCGTCCGGCGAACCGGCGGCCAGCTCGAAGACATCGGCATGCTTGCCGGCGACCTTCAGCGCGGTGCCGGACTGGCCGCCGAGCCGGATGACGAGATCGGCGCCATGCGGACCCTTGCGCGGCACGAAGCCGCCCCGGATGCTGTAGAAGGCGCCTTCATGGTCGAAGGGCCTGTCGTTCGACCACAGGCGTTTCAGCAGCACCAGATATTCGTCGATGCGCTGCCAAACCACGCTGTGGCCGACCGGCCGCGCCTCGGCATCGCTGTCTTCCAGCGGCTCGCTCAGCATGCGAAGCGACAGGCGGCCGCCGCCTCGGCGGTCGAGCGCGGCGAGCTGCCTTGCCGCCACCGTCGGCTCGATCACGCCGGCCCAATGCGTCAGCACCACCTCCAGCGAACCGGTGCGCTCGAGCGTCTGCGCGGCGATGTCCATATTGTTGAGCAGGCCGGCCGGATCGTCCACCACCAGCCTGCGAAAACCGGCGTCCTCGATCAGCGACAATTTGGTCGCCGTCTCGGCGAAATCGTAGAAGAAGCTGCCATTGGCAGCCTTACCGGGAACATGCGTGAACTCGATCGGCATTGCCATCTCCTCCATCACGTCGGCTTGCCCCGCTCCAAAGCCTTCGAACCAAATCCGCGGGCGCACGACAGCGCCCCGGCGCTCGGCCAGCTTTCCACTCCGGTTACGCAACTCAGCTTGTTTGACGGCGGGTCTCGGCCCGCCTTGAAATCAGGGGATCAACCCGAGCACCACCGCGCCGGTGAACACGAATGCAAGCGCGAAGACGAGATAGGCGAAGGTGCCGCCATAGGCGGGTCTCCAGCTTTGGTCGGCGATCAGCCTTTGGCCCTTGCGGGCGGTCTGAGCGTTCTGGATATAGGACATATCGGCCTCCGTCTCGACGGTTAATCTATAAAGTTAGTAGACTTTGTCGATTGCTATTTTTTGCCGATTTTTGGGAAAACGTTCTCAGGATGAGGCGCGGGCTGGTAATTCATTGCGATCTCGAGCGGAATATCCGGGCTGGAACCGAGGCAGGCAGGCTCGGCAAATGCCTGGAACCGTGGGCTTTTCGGCGGCAAACGGCCTCGCTCAAGCGCTTGGCTATGCCCAGCCCGACGCGCTAGAGCGGTTCACCGTTTCACGGAAACGGCGAACCGCTCTATCTCTTTGTTTTTGAAGCAATTCCGGACGGAAAACCGCTCACACTTTTCCTGGAATTGCTCTAGCATCAAACAAGCTCATAGGATCCAGGGAGACGAAGATGGGTGGAAGGCTGGCGGGCAAGGTCGCCATCGTTTCGGGCGGCGCGACGGGCATGGGCGGGGCGGCTTCGGAGCTGTTTGCCGCCGAAGGCGCCAAGGTGGCGATCATCGACCGCAATGGCGAGGCGGCCGGCAAGACCGCCGCGGCAATCCGCGAACGCGGCTATATCGCCGAGCATTTCGTGGCCGATGTTTCCGACGAGGCGCAGGTCGAGGCGGCGGTGAAGGCGGCGACGGATAAGCTCGGCCCGGTCACGGTGCTTTTCAATCATGCAGGCACGATCGTGATAAAGCCGTTCCTGGAGACGACGCTGCAGGAATGGGACTGGCTGCATGCCGTCAATGTCCGCTCGATGTTTTTGATGACGCGCGCGGTGCTGCCCGGCATGATCGCCGCCGGCGGCGGCTCGATCGTCTGCACCTCGTCGATCTCGGCGGTGGCGGCGACGCCGAACGAAGTGCTCTACGACACCACCAAGGGCGCCTGCCACATGTTCGCCCGCGCCATTGCGGTCGAGTTCCGCGACCGCAACATCCGCTGCAACGCCGTCTGCCCCGGCTTTATCTGCACCCCGCACGGACTGCGCGAGGTGGCCGATCTCGGCAAGCTCGGCGTCGACGTCTCCGACGCGGCCATGGCCGCGCAGCAGGGCCGCATCGGCGAGCCGGAGGAGGTGGCGAAGGCGGCGCTGTTTTTGGCCAGCGATGAGGCGAGCTTCGTCAACGGCGCGCATTTGTTCGTCGACAACGCTTTCACGGCGATCTGAGGCTTTTCCTCGCCCCACGAAAGTGGGGAGAGGTGGCTCGGCGAAGCCGAGACGGAGAGGGGACGCCCTGCGTGAAGCCAGAACCGGCTGAGAATTTGGCGCAAACGCGGCGCCGAAAGAGCAAACCATTCGACCGTCGGCGCAGCCCCCTCTCCGGCCGCTTCGCGGCCACCTCTCCCCCGCTTTGCGGGGGCGAGGAAACCAAGCCTACTACCGTTCCTCCCTCCTGAACGGCTTCAGCAGCGCCGAGGGCGCGACCGCGTTGCGCGACATGAATGCCATGGCGACGATGGTGAAGATGAAGGGCAGCATCAGGAAGGCTTCGTAGGGAATGTGGCCAAGGCCGCTGGCCTGCATCCGGAGCTGCAGCGCATCGACGAAGGCGAAGAGCAGCGCCGCGCCCGCCGAGCGCCAGGGGTCCCAGCGACCGAACACGACCAACGCGATCGCCACCCAGCCGCGGCCCGAGACGACGCCGAAGGTGAAGGCGTTGAACTGCGCCATGGTGAGGAAAGCGCCGGCAAGACCCATCAGAGCGCCGCCGAGGATCACCGCCTGGAAGCGCGTGGCGATAACGCTGACGCCGGCGGAATCGGCGGCGCGGGGGTTTTCGCCGACCATGCGCACCGACAGCCCCCATGGCGTGCGGTAGAGCACGAAGGCGGCGAGCGGAACGGCGACGATCGCCAGATAGACCAGCGTGAACTGGTTGAACACGGCCGGCCCCAGGATCGGGATGTCCGAGAGCAGTGGGATCGGCACCGGTTTGAAGCCATCGATGCTGGGCGGCACCGATTGCTGGCCGAAGATCAGCCGGTAGAGGAAATAGGCAAGGCCGGATGAGAACAAGGTCACGCCGATGCCGCAGACATGCTGGCTTAGCCCCAGCGCCACGGTGAACAGCGCATGCAGCGCGCCCATCAGCGCGCCGACAAGCACGGCCACCAGCACGCCCAGCCACAGGTTGCCGCTGAGGCTCGCGGCAGTGAAGCCGGCCATGGCCGACAGCAGCATGATGCCTTCGATGCCGAGATTGAGCACGCCGGCGCGCTCGGAAAACATTTCGCCGAGCGTGGCGAAGGCGAGCGGCGTGGCGATGCGGATGATGGCGGCGAGGAAGCCGACCTGGAAGATCTGCTCGAACACCGCGCTCATGTTTGCGCTCCCACGCGGCGGATGCGATAGGCGGTGAAGAGCAGCGCCACCAGCATGGCCAGTAGAGCGGTGCCCTGGATGACGTCGCTCAAGAAAGCCGGCACGCCGGTCGCGCGCGACATCGCCTCGGCGCCGGTCATGACGGCGGCGAGGAAGATCGCCGCCGGCACCACGCCGAGCGGGTTGAGCCTGGCGAGCATCGCAACGACGATGCCTGAATAGCCATAGCCCGGCGAGATGTCGCTCATCACCTGGAAGTGCACGCCGCCGACCTCGCCGACGCCGGCCAAGCCCGCCAGCGCGCCGGAGAGCAGGGCTGTCGAGAGCAGCACGCGCTGCACGTTGATGCCGCCATAGCGGGCGGCTTCCGGATTCTCGCCGGTGACACGGATGCGGAAGCCAAGCGTGGTGCGCGCGATCAGGAACCAGCAGAGGGGCGCTGCGATCAGCGCCACGACGACGCCGAGATGCAACCGCGTGCCTTCGATCAGCACCGGGAAATTGGCCGAATCCTCGATCGGCGGCGAGATCGGGTAGCCGGAGAAGGTATCCTTCCAAGGCCCTTCGATCAGCGCCATCAGCGCGTAATAGATGACCGAGTTGAGCAACAGCGAACTGACCACGTCGTCGACCTTGAATTTGACCCGCAGCGTCGCCGGCAACAGCGCGACGAGCGCGCCGGCGGCGGCGCCCGCCAGCGCCATCAGAAGCATGGCGAGATAGCCCGGCATCGGAATCGCGCCGACGAAGCAGCTCGCCACCGCGCCGGCGAGCAGCTGGCCCTCGGCGCCGATGTTCCAGAATTTGGCGCGGAAGGCGATCGCCACGGCGAGGCCGGTGAAGATCATCGGCGCGGCGCGCACGAGCGTCTCGGTGATGGCGTAGCTGTCGCCGAGCGAGGCCGACAGCATCACGCCATAGGCCTCGATCACGCCGGCGCCGGCCACGGCAATGAGCCCACTGCAGAGCACCAGCGTGACGCCGATGGCGATGAGCGGGAGGGCCAGGTTGAACCAGGCCGGTGTCGACGTGCGGGCTTCGAGGCGAAACATCAGGCCGCTTCCCCGGTTTGGACGGCGCCGGTCATCATCAGGCCGAGCCTTGCGACGGTGGCATCCGCGCTGGGAAGCGTGCCGGCGATGCGGCCCTCATACATCACCGCGATGCGGTCCGAGAGCATGAGCAATTCCTCGAGGTCCTCGCCGATGACGATGATGCCGCAGCCCTTGGCGCGCATCGCCAGGAATTTCTCGTGGATGAAGCGGGCCGCACCAATGTCGAGGCCGCGTGTCGGCTGCGAGACGATCAGCACTTTCGGATCGAAGGCGAGCTCGCGCGCCAGCAGCGCCTTCTGCAGATTGCCGCCGGACAGCGCGCCGGCGCGGACCATCGGGCCAGGGCAGCGTATGTCGTAAGCCTTGATCTGTTCTTCGGCGAAGGCGCGGATCGCGGTCGGGTTGAGCAAGCCCTTGCGGCTGAAGGACTCGGTGCCGATGCGCGGCAGCACCATGGAGTCGGCCAGAGGCAGGTTGGTCACCAGGCCGGTCGTCATACGGTCTTCCGGAATGCGGCCGAGGCCAAGCGCCTGCAACTCGCGCGGCGAAAATTGCGTAACTGTTTTGCCGGCTATCGTCATGGTGCCGGCCTTGGGCGGCAGCATGCCGGAAATGACGTCGGCGAGCGCGCGCTGGCCGTTGCCGGAGACACCGGCGATGCCGAGAATCTCGCCCGCGCGGACGAAAAGCGAGACATCGCGCAACGGGGTGCCGGCGTGACCGGAAGTGGATATGCCATCCAGCGTCAGCACCGCGGCGCCGGGCGTCGAAGCCTCCCGGGTCGGCGGGACGATTTCGTGGCCGCACATCAGCTTCGCCATTTCGGCCGATGTGGTGCTTGCCGGGTGGTCGACGCGTCCGGCGACCTTGCCATGGCGCAGCACGACGCAGCGATGGGTGAGCGCCCGGACTTCGTTTAGCTTGTGCGAGATGAAGATGATGCCTAGCCCTTGCGCCGCCATCGAGCGCAGGGCGGCGAACAGCCCGTCGACCTCGCTCGGCGCCAGCACTGCCGTCGGCTCGTCGAGGATCAGAAGCTTCGCGCCGCGAAACAGCGCCTTGATGATTTCCAGCCGCTGCTGCTCGCCGACCGACAAGGCCGAGACCGGCAGGTTCGGATCGAGGCTCAGGCCGTGCTGGTGGCCGATCTCCTGCAGCCGCGCCAAGCCTCCGGCGCGGTCGATTCGGCCGGACTTGCCGGGAATGCCGATCAGCAGGTTTTCCAGCACCGTGAGACGCGGGGCTAAGTGAAAATGCTGGTGCACCATGCCGATGCCGGCGGCGAGCGCATCGGCCGAATTGTGGATGGCGACCGGCCTGCCTTCGACGAGGATCTCGCCGGCATCCGGGGCATAGGCGCCGAACAAAACGTTCATCAGCGTCGTCTTGCCGGCGCCGTTCTCGCCCAGCAGGCCGAGGATTTCGCCGGGCGCGACGCTGAGATCGACAGCCTCGTTCGCCTTGACAGCGCCGAAGATCTTGGTGATGCCGCGCATTTCGATGAGTGGGGCGGACAAGGGTGAATCCCGGTGAGAATGGCGCGATTCTTTACCCTGCCCCTTGTGGGGAGGGTCGGCTCACGATCGCAGCGAAGCGGAGATTGTGAGACGGGGCGGGGGCACGGCGCCGAAGGCCCCCACCCCGCTCCGCTTCGCGGATCGACCCTCCCCACAAGGGGGAGGGTAAAGGTCAATCCGAAACCGGCGTGTTCTCGTCGACATCGACGCGGAAATTGCCTTCGAGGATCTCGGCCTTCTTTTTCTCGACCAGGTCCTTGACCTCAGCGGGCAGCGTCTTGTCGAACTTGTGGTAGGGTGCCAGATAGGAGCCGCCCTTGGCCATGCGCGAGAAGTCGCCATAGTCCTGCGCGGTGAAGACGCCGGCCTTGACCAGCTTGATCGCCTGCTCGACCGTCGGATACATGTCCCAGACCGGGCCAGTGATGACCGTGTCGGGCCCGAGGCTCGACTGGTCGGACATGTTGGAGATGGCAAGAATCTTCTTCTCGACCGCCGCCTCGATGACGCCGAAGCGCTCGGCATAGATGACGTCGACGCCGGCATCGATCTGCGCCACGGCCGCTTCCTTGGCCTTCGGCGGATCGAAGAAGGAGCCGATGAAGGCGACCTTCTTCTTGACGTTCGGATTGACCTCCTTGGCGCCGGCAAAGAAGGCGTTGACCAGCCGGTTCACTTCCGGAATGCCCATCGCCGCGACCGCGCCGACCGTGCCCGACTTCGACATCTTTCCCGCGATCATGCCGGAGAGATAGGCCGGCTCATGGATCCAGTTGTCGAAGACGCCGAAATTCGGCTCGGCCGGGCCGGCGCCGGAACCGAACAGCCAGGCGGTCTTCGGGAATTGCTTGGCGGTCTTTCGCGATTCGCGCTCGGCGGCGAAGGCGTCGCCAAGCACAAGCTGGTAGCCCCCTTGCGCATATTCGCGCATCACGCGGCTGAAGTCGGCGGTCTGCACCTTTTCCGACCATTTGTATTCGATGCCCAGCTCCTTCTCGGCCTTCTGCAGCGCGGCATGGATCTGGTTGTCCCACGGCTCCTCGATCGGCGTGGCGAAGATCGCCGCCACCTTCAGCTTCTTGTCCTTGGCGAAGGCCGCGCCGGGCAGCACGGTGGCCGCGAGGCCGAGCGCGCCAAGTTCCAGCAGGTTGCGCCGCGACAGGCCGGCGCGTTGGGTTTTGCTACGGTCGTTTTCCATTGAAGTGCCCCTCTGATTGACAGCCGTGTCGAGCCGGCCGTTCGAAAAATGTCAGACGCTGAGGACTATGGAACGGTGGTTGAGATTTGTCCACATGGTCAAATTTGGCTTGTCGCTTCCGCCTTCGTCATCCACGGGCGGAGCAAGGAGCGAAGCGACGCGCGCAGACCCGAGGATCATGCCGTGACGACCGAGCGCTGCAACGGTGCAGAACGAGCGACGGCTGCGCCAATGTCCATTCTGCACCGTGGCGTTCTTCGTTTGAAGTTTCGGCATGGATTCCAGGGTCTACGCTTCGCTTCGCCCTGGAATGACGAAATTACCGGACGCCCGCACCTTCCCAAGCCCCCGTCTCGGCAAACCTTCTCAACGCCGGCGCCGGCTCGAAAATCGGCCGTCCCGTCCGCACACGCCAATATTCCAGCCGCTCGACGATCCTGCCGGCTCCTTCGAGCCCGGCCCAGAACATCGGCCCGCCCTTGCCGATCGGGAAGCCGTAGCCATTCACCCAGACGACGTCGATGTCGGACGCGCGCGCGGCGATGCCTTCCTCGAGGATCTTCGCGCCTTCGTTGACCAGCGGATAGAGCGTGCGCTCGATGATGTCGTCGGCGCCGATCTCACGCCGGGCAATTCCAAGCTCCGCCGCCTTGGCGCGGATCAGCGCCTCGACGTCCGGGTCAGCAACCGGCTCGCGCGAGCCCGCCTCATAGCGATACCACCCACTTCCGGTCTTCTGGCCGAAATGACCCTGCTCGCACAGCGTATCGGCGATCACGGCCGTCTGGCCGCGCGCCTTGCGGTTGCGCCAGCCGATGTCCAGCCCAGCGAGGTCGCCCATCTGGAACGGACCCATCGGCCATCCGAAATCGGTGAACGCCTTGTCGACCTGGGCAGGGGTGGCACCTTCGAGCAATAGCGCTTCGTTTTCGGCACCCCGCGCGGAGAGCATCCGGTTGCCGACGAAGCCGTGGCAGACGCCGACGACGACCGCGACCTTGCCGATGCGCCGAGCGAGATCGGCGACCGTCGCCAGCACCTCGGGCGCGGTCTTTTCGGCGCGCACGATCTCCAGCAGCTTCATGACATTTGCCGGCGAAAAGAAATGCATGCCGAGCACGTCCTGCGGCCGCGAGGTCGAGGCGGCGATTTCGTTCACGTCGAGATAGGAGGTGTTGGTGGCGAGGATGGCGCCGGGCCTGGCGATGGTATCGAGCTTGCCGAAGACGTCCTTCTTCACCGCCATGTCCTCGAACACGGCCTCAATGATAAGGTCGCAATCGGCAAGGTCGGCATAGTCGGTGCCGCCCTTGAACAGGCCAAGCCGCTGCTGCCTGGCCTCCTCCGTCAACGAGCCTCGGCTGACGGAGACTGCATAATTCTTCCCGATCGTTGCCAGCCCGCGCTGCAGCGCCTCCTCGCTGGTCTCGAGCAAAGTCACCGGGAGACCGCCATTGGCAAGGGCCATGGCGATGCCGCCGCCCATCGTGCCGGCGCCGATGATGCCGACGCGGGTGATCCGGCGCTTCTGTAGATCCTTGCCGGGCACCTTCGCCGCCTCGCGTTCGGCGAAGAACAGATGCCGCTGCGCGCGCGACTGGTCGCCGGAAACGAGTTTCTGGAAAAGCTGCCGCTCGGCGGCAAGTGCTGCGTCGAAGGGTAAGGTGATCGCGTTGCGCACGGCCTCGGTGCAGGCCAGCGGCGCTTCCAGCCCGCGGGCCTTTTTGGCCAGCTCAGCGGCTTGGGCGTCGAAGGCGGCGAGATCGGTTTCGACAAGGCGTTCATTGCGCTCACGCACCGGCACGAACGGCCCGCCTCGATCCGCCATTTCGCGAGCGAAACGGATCGCCTCTGCCAAAAGATCACTGTCGACAACGGCGTCCACGAGGCTGGCCGCCTTCGCCTCGCCGGCCGAAATCGGCGTTCCGGAAACGATCATGGCGAGCGCCTTCGCGGGGCCGACCAAGCGTGGCAAGCGCACCGTGCCGCCGCCGCCCGGCAAGAGGCCGAGCTTCACTTCCGGCTGGCCGAGCCTGGCGCTCTTTTCCGCGACGCGAAAATGGCAGCCCAATGCGAGTTCCAGCCCGCCGCCGAGCGCTGTGCCGTGGATGGCGGCGACCGTCGGCTTGGGAACCGTTTCCAGCAAGGCGATGATGGCGCGCAGTTCCGGTTGCTGGACCGGCTTGCCGAATTCGGTGATGTCGGCGCCGGCCACGAAAGTCCGCCCGGCGCAGGCGATAACGATCGCTCTGGCGGCGGGATCGTCGCGCAAACCGGTGAGCGCCTCGTAAAGCGGCTTGCGGACATGAAAGCTCAGCGCGTTGACCGGCGGGTTGTCGATGGTGACAACCGCCACGCCGTTGTCGTTCGCGACGCTGACAGAACTGGACAAGCGGAACCCTCCCGAGACCGGCCACAACCGCGCAAGGGTTTACTAGGCGGCGCGGCGAATGGGAACTTAATCCGGCGTTGGCCTAACGGTTGGTCGGTGCCTAGTTATCCACCCGGCCGAAAGGCGGCACGTCGCCGATCACTTCGCGCTTGTCCTTGCCGCAGACGAAGGTCTTCGCCTTCTCGTCGGCGAGCTTGCGCGCCTGGTCGTTGGCCTGCGGGTTGCCGGTGGCCAAAACCAGGCCGACAGTGCAGCCCTGATGCTCTTCCGGTTGCGCGACCTTGGCGACGACCAGCACATCGGTCGATTTCTTGTCGTCCTCGGGATTGCTGACCGAGCGGCGATGAATGGCGGCGAAGGGGATGGCCACGTCGCCATTGGTCTCGATGCGCCATTCCACCTTCGGGCCGGAGCCGTTGAAGGCCGTGAAGCTCTCCCAGACCGCGGTCATGTCGTCGGACGGAAAGCCGTAATAGACGGATTCGCGCGCGTCGTCGTAGCCGATCAGCACCGGGTAGCCGCGATAGCCGGAGCACACGAGGTCCGCCCAGTCGCCGTCGCCTTCCGCGGCCTGCGCGTAGGTCACGCAGTCTTTCTTGGAGTCGAGATCGGTGTAGGCGCTGGAGATTTCGCCGGCCCGGGCCGCCTGGCAGAAACCGGCGAGGGCAAGCGGGATCAGAAGGGCACGCATCAATGGCAACTCCGTTGCGAGTTGCCGGAAGCGTAACGCCGTCTGCTATTTCTTCAAGCTGGCTTCAATCAAGAGGTCGGCGTTGCGGGCAACCGACGCCGCCGGTCCGCCATGGCCGAAAAGCTGGCCGCTGATATAGGCGCCTTCGATGAGGAGGAGCAGCCCGTCGCCCAGCGTATTGGAATCCGCCGCGCCCATCGCGGCGGCCATGGCGCGCAGGCGCCGGCGCAACTCCACCTTGTTGTTCTCGCTCACCACCCGCGCGGGGTGGCCACGCTCGGGATATTCCACAGCGGCGTTGGTCATGCCGCAGCCGCGGTAATCCGGCTTCTGCGTGCGTTTCCCGACGCGGGTCAGGAAGGCGATGATCTGGGCGCGCGGATTGCCTGGATGCGCGTCGACGGCCTCGTCGAACCGTTCCCAGAATTCCAGGTCGTATTTGCGCAGATAGGAGGCGGCGAGCTCATCCTTGGACGGGAAGCTGCGGTAGAGGCTGGGTTTTGTGACGCCGGCGCGCTTGACGATCTCGTCGACGCCAATCGCCCTGATGCCCTCGCGATAAAAAAGGTCGCGCGCCACGTCCAGGATCTTGTCCGCCGCCTTCGGTGCGGGGGCCGCGTTCAACGACGCTTCAATTTTATTGTCCGATGGCATGCAGACGACCCGCTTGACAATGTTACTGACCGGTACGTATGTATGGTGCCATCCCATTGCAACGTACCGGTCAGTAACATGATAGCCCAGTCCCGTCCGTTTGGCCAGCGCTACGCTTTCGTCGTCGTTGCCGTCATCTTCTTCTGCCTGCTGATCGCCGCCGGGCTTCGCTCGGCGCCCTCGGTGATGATGGTTCCGCTGGAGGAAAGCTTCGGCTGGCGCCGCGACGTGACCTCATGGGCGGCCAGCATCGGGATCCTGCTCTACGGCCTGACCGGGCCGTTCGCGGCGGCGCTGATGGAGCGCATCGGGCTGCGCCGCACCCTGCTCGGATCGCTGCTGGTGATGTCCGGGTCGACCGCGCTCAGCCTGTTCATGACTGAGCCCTGGCATCTCTTCATCACCTGGGGTGTGCTTTCCGGCATCGGCTCCGGCGCGGTGGCGAGCGTGCTCGGCGCCACCATCGTCAACCGCTGGTTCAAGACCAATCGCGGCCTGATGATGGGGCTGATGTCGGCCTCCAGCGCCACCGGCATGCTGGTGTTCCTGCCGGTGATCGCCTCGCTGGCGCAGAGCGGCGGCTGGAAGCCGGTGGCGATTGCGGTCGCGCTTGCCACTGCCGCGCTGATCCCGTTCGTCTTCCTGCTGGTGCCCGAGCGCCCATCCTCGATCGGCCAGGTGCGCTACGGCGCCGATGCCGACGACGTTCCGCCGGTGTCGCCGGCATCGCAGGGCAATTTCCTGGCGCATACGCTGAACACGCTGCGCCGCGCCGCCGGCACCAGGGTGTTCTGGTACCTGTTCGCCACCTTCTTCGTCTGCGGCTTCACCACCAACGGCCTCGTCGGCACACATCTCATCGCGTTTTGCGGCGATATGGGGATCGGCGAGGTGCAGGCGGCCGGGCTGTTGTCGATGATGGGCATTTTCGACCTGATCGGCACGACTTTGTCCGGCTGGCTCACCGACCGCTTCGATCCGCGCAAGCTGCTCGGTGTCTATTACGCGGTGCGCGGCCTGTCGCTGATCTACCTGCCCTACTCCGGCTTCTCGGCGACCAGCCTGATCATCTTCGCCGTGCTCTACGGGCTGGACTGGATCGCCACCGTGCCGCCGACGCTGAGACTCGCCAACGAGGCCTTTGGCGACCGCAGCGGGCCGATCGTGTTCGGCTGGATCGTCGCCGGCCATCAGGTGGGGGCTGCGGCGGCCGCCGCCTTCGGCGGCACGATGCGCGAGCTGCAGGGCAACTACGAACTGGCCTTCCTGATTGCCGGCATGACGGGCATCGCGGCGGCCTGTATCTCGCTCTTGATCAATACCGACAGGCCGGCTTTCGAGCCGGAGCCGCAGGCGGCTTGAGGCATGTCGATATTCGGGTGAGGTCGGCCTGCAAGCGGCAATCTCCTGCGCTTCCGGTGCTCACGTACTTTAAGTACGCTCCGCTCCGGTTCTCGGAGACCGCCGTTTTCGGCTCGTCCTGACCCGAATTTCGACACGCCTCCCGGCGCAGGTTTCCCCTTCTCCCACAAGGGGAGAAGGAAAGCGCTGCACTGTTATCAAAAGTTCATGGTTCCGAGACACGCCTGAAACATTGAGGCGAGAGCTTGGTGGTCCCGTTCAAAGCCATCCGGAGACAGCCATGAACAAGCTTTCCCTCACCCGCCGCGCTTTCGTCACCTCGGCCAGCGCCTTCGGCCTTGTCGGCGCCTCCGGTCTGGCGCTGCCCTATTATTCCCGCGCCAGCCAGCGGCCGGCCTTCACCCATGGCGTGCAATCCGGCGACGTCGACGCCACCTCCGGCATGGTCTGGACCCGCACCGATCGCCCGGCGCGTGTCATGTATGAAGTGTCGACAACCGAAAGCTTTGCCAACGCCACAAGGCTGGCTGCGCTCGATACCTCGCCGGCCAGCGACTATACGGCGAAGCGGCTGCTCACCGATCTCGCCTCCGATCAGGACATCTTCTACCGCATGGTCGCGGCCGACCTGTCCGACATCAATGCCGTCTCCGAGCCGATCGCCGGCCGCTTCCGCACCGCGCCGTCCTCCAAGCGCGACGTGCGCTTCGCCTGGTCGGGCGACACCGCCGGCCAGGGCTGGGGCATCGATGAGACCGGCATGAAGACCTATTCGACCATCGCCAAGCACACGCCGGACTTCTTCCTGCATTCCGGCGACACGATCTATGCCGACGGCGCGCTGAAGGACGAGGTCGACCTGCCCGGCGGCGGCAAGTGGAAGAACGTCGTCATGCTGGACGGCAAGCGCAAGGTCGCCGAGACGCTCGACGAATATCGCGACCAGTGGAAATACAACATGATGGACAAGCATGTGCTTGCCCTCTCTGCCATTTGCCCGACCTTCTACCAGTGGGACGATCATGAGGTGCTGAACAACTGGTCGGACTCGAAGGATCTCAGCAAGGACGACCGCTACAAGGAAAAGTCGATCCATCTGCTGGCGGCCAGGGCGGCGCGCGCCTTCCACGAGATGACCACCATCCGCTACGAGCCGTCGGAGCCGGGCCGCGTCTACCGCAAGATCTCGCACGGGCCGCTGCTCGACGTGTTCTTCCTCGACATGCGCTCCTATCGGGGCCCGAACGGCGCCAACCTGGATGAAACGCTGACGCCGAAGTCGCGCATGATCGGCGAGGAGCAGTCGAAGTGGCTGAAGCGCGAGCTGGCCAACTCCAAAGCGACCTGGAAGATCATCGCCGCCGACATGCCGCTCAGCCTCGTCGTCTGGGACGATGCGGCGAAGAAGGTCGGCTTCGAGGCCGTCAGCAACAACGACAACGGCAAGCCGAAGGGGCGCGAGCTCGAATTCGCCGATGTGCTGCGCTTCATCAAGACTGCCGGCATCACCAACACGGTGTGGCTCACCGCGGACGTGCACTACACGGCGGCGCATTACTACAATCCCGACAAGGCGCAGTTCCAGGATTTCAACCCGTTCTGGGAATTCGTCTCCGGCCCGATCCATGCCGGCACGTTCGGCCCCAACGACCTCGACATGACCTTCGGGCCGGAGCTGAAGTTCATCAAGGCGCCGACCGCCGAGCAGGGCCAGAACCTGCCGCCCTCGGCAGGCCTGCAGTTCTTCGGCCTGATCGATATTTCGGGTGCGACCGAGCAGCTCACGGTGCGGCTGATGGATCGCGACGACAACGAGCTTTACAAGGTTACGCTCGACCCGGTGCGATCGGCTTAGGCTGCGTTGATATTCAGGTGATGCCGGCCTGCGAACGCTGGTTGCCGAGAACCGGAGCGGAGCGTACTTGAAGTACGTGAGCACCGGAAGCGCAGGAAACCAGCGTTCTCGGCTCGGCCTGACCTGAAATCTCAACGCACCCTGAGCCGCCAGCCCGCGTCGATACATGCCGTGGCGTCAAGCGCCGTGGCGATCTTAATTCGGAATGCGATGAAGGGCGTCAGTCCGGATAGCACGCCCGGGGAATGTTCGGCCAGACCGCTGTGTCGCAGTTGGCGTCCTTCTGACGCTGCTTGAAGGCGGCGCTGACCGGGCCGGTGACGATCGGGTCGACGCCGTCGGGGGCATCGGCGAACATCTGCTGCGCGGTCCTGGCATCGGGCGGCGAGATCGGGTCGGCTTGTCTGAGCGCGGCCGCCGACTGCGCGGCGCCCGCCGCGACGAGCAGGCCAAGCGCTGCCCACGCAAAAACCGGACGCAATCTGAACATCTGATTGCTCATGAACATCGAACTGCCCGGCCCCTCAAAGGTTCCGCCTTGGTTAACAGAATCATTTCACACCAAGACGTTTAAGAATCAGTGACCATTTATTTGGGGTCGGGCCTCCCCTTTCGCAATTGCGAAAAACCTTGTATGAGCCGCGCAACCGAAAAAGGCGGCGCTTTTTTAAGCCTGCTGCCTGCAACGTTCCCGAGACCAGACACATGAACCTCCGCAATATCGCGATCATCGCGCACGTCGACCATGGCAAAACCACCCTCGTCGACCAGCTTCTGAAACAGTCCGGCGCCTTCCGCGACAACCAGCGCGTGGCCGAGCGCGCCATGGATTCCAACGACCTCGAAAAAGAGCGCGGCATCACCATCCTGGCCAAGGCGACCTCGGTCGACTGGCACGGCACCCGCATCAACATCGTCGACACGCCTGGACACGCCGATTTCGGCGGCGAGGTCGAGCGCATCCTGTCGATGGTGGATTCGGCGATCGTGCTCGTCGACGCCGCCGAAGGCCCGATGCCGCAGACCAAGTTCGTCGTCGGCAAGGCGCTCAAGGTGGGCCTGCGCCCCATCGTCGTCATCAACAAGATCGACCGTCCGGACGCCCGCCATGTCGAGGTGGTGAACGAGGTGTTCGACCTGTTCGCCGCGCTCGACGCCACCGACGAGCAGCTCGACTTCCCGATCCTCTACGGCTCGGGTCGCGACGGCTGGGTTTCCGAGAATCCCGAAGGTCCGAAGGACCAGGGCCTGGCGCCGCTGTTCGACCTCGTCGTCAAGCATGTGCCGGCGCCGACCGTCCATCCCGGCCCGTTCCGCATGATCGGCACCATCCTGGAAGCCAATCCGTTCCTCGGCCGCATCATCACCGGCCGCATCGAGTCCGGCACGCTGAAGCCCAACCAGGCGGTCAAGGTGCTGCATCACGACGGCACGCAGATCGAGGCCGGGCGTATCTCGAAGATCCTCGCCTTCCGCGGCCTCGAGCGCCAGCCGATCGAGGAAGCGCAGGCGGGCGACATCGTCGCCATCGCCGGCCTGTCGAAAGGCACCGTCGCCGACACTTTCTGCGACCCGGCGGTGAGCGAGCCGCTGCACGCGCAGCCGATCGACCCGCCGACCGTGACCATGTCCTTCCTCGTCAATGACAGCCCGCTTGCCGGCACCGAGGGCGACAAGGTGACCAGCCGCGTCATCCGAGATCGCCTGCTGCGCGAGGCCGAAGGCAATGTCGCGCTGAAGATCGAGGAATCGGCCGAAAAAGACTCCTTCTTCGTCTCCGGCCGCGGCGAATTGCAGCTTGCGGTGCTGATCGAGACGATGCGCCGCGAAGGTTTCGAGCTCGCCGTGTCGCGTCCGCGCGTCGTCATGCAGAAGAGCGATGACGGCCAGCTGCTCGAGCCGGTCGAGGAGGTCGTCATCGACGTCGATGAGGAGCATGCCGGCGTCGTCGTGCAGAAGATGTCGGAGCGCAAGGCCGAGATGGTCGAGCTGCGTCCGTCCGGTGGCAACCGCCAGCGTCTCGTCTTCCATGCGCCGACGCGGGGCCTTATCGGCTACCAGTCGGAGCTTTTGACCGATACGCGCGGCACCGCGGTGATGAACCGGCTGTTCTTCGCCTATGAGCCCTACAAGGGCGAGTTGCCGGGCCGCACCAATGGCGTGCTGATCTCCAACGAGCAGGGCGAGTCGGTCGCCTACGCCATGTGGAACCTGGAAGACCGCGGCCCGATGATCATCGACCCGGGCGTCAAGGTCTATCAGGGCATGATCATCGGCATCCACTCCAGAGACAACGACCTCGAAGTGAACGTGCTGAAGGGCAAGAAGCTCACCAACATCCGCGCCGCCGGCAAGGACGAGGCAGTGAAGCTGACCCCGCCGATCCGCATGACGCTGGAGCGGGCGCTGGCCTGGATCCAGGACGACGAGCTGGTCGAGGTGACGCCGAAGACCATTCGGCTCCGCAAGCTCTACCTCGACCCCAACGAGCGCAAGCGTTTTGAAAAGGCCGCCAAGGTCATGGGCGCGGCGTAAGCTTTCGGCCAAGGGTTCAAAAAGAGGGAGCGTCTGCTCCCTCTTTTCGTTTCAGAGCATGATCCCGAACCGAAGGTCCGCGTCGACGAAACTTGGGAACCGGTTTTCGAAGAAAGATCATGCTCCAACAAAAAGCTGGATCGAGATGGCGATTCAACGAAACGCTATCTCGATCTAGCGGCACGCGGCCGACAGGATAGCGCGGCAATCCGCCTCTCCGGTCAAATCGATGCGTACCGCCAAGCCGTCGCGAACCGGCTTGCGCAAGGCTTTCGCGCCATCCGGTTCGACGGTCAGTCGCCTTCGGTCGTCCAGGGCCTGGAGCCTTGACCGCGAAAGGCCAAGCTCGCCGCCAAGCAGGCGGTCCAGCCGTAAAGGCGTCGTCCCCTCCAGCCTCAGCTCGAGCGCGAGCGCGTCGGCTTGTCCCGGCTCTCCGTTCAACAGCTCCTTTCGGACCGTGACATCAGGAGATTCCTCGACCCGCCCGGCCCGGTTGCGCAGCGCGGCGGCATCGAAGGCAAAGCGGCGGGCAAGCGCCGGATCGTTGCTTTCGAGCGCTGCCAGCCGCGCCGGCTCGATATCGTGGCGGTTTCGCCGTTCCAGGATGGTGAAATTCC
Organism: Mesorhizobium atlanticum; assembly: GCF_003289965.1. Taxonomy (GTDB): domain Bacteria; phylum Pseudomonadota; class Alphaproteobacteria; order Rhizobiales; family Rhizobiaceae; genus Mesorhizobium; species Mesorhizobium atlanticum. Next base: position 83,254 of record NZ_QMBQ01000005.1, on the reverse strand, counting down.
AGGAGTTGTCGCAGCTCAAGCAGCGATAGATAAGCCAGACGTCGATGCGCTTGCCATTGGCATTGACGCGGAATTTTTCGCTGCATCGATAGGGCTTGATGTCGCCGCAACGGTTGCAGTTGATCAGAGGTCGTGGCGCGATTGCGGGTGCGATCGTCCAGCGGACACGCGAGGTAGAAGACATGCCGGTAGGCCCTTCCCATCGGGAAGTCCGTCAGGCCGGCAATGTCCGAGATGCCCCTTTTTGTTGAGCATGATCTTTTCCGAAAACCGGATACCAAGTTTCGCTGACGCGGACCTTGGGGTCGGGATCATGCTCGCGGGCACGGCGTGGCGAAGGCTGCGAGTGTTGCAAGTCAGGCGTCGGCGTGGATCACACGCGGCGGCTCAGCAATGCCAAACCGGTCTCGAACCGCCGCCTGAAGAACACGTGAAAATGGAGCAGGCGGCGCATTGGTCGCGCCTGCGATGCATTCAAGGGAGTTGGCGAGACCGGCGGTTACTGAGGCAAAGTGATGCTCGAAATGGATGTCGGGCGGGCTTTCTAGCCAAGGCTGAAGGGGACGGCAAGAGCGGTAACTGTAGGCGTCGGCTCTGCCCCTCATCCGCCCTTCGGGCACCTTCTCCCCGTGAACGGGGAGAAGAAGGCTGGCCGTGACGCCGGCGCTTTTCATGCAACGCTGGCGATTGGCGAAAGCAGCCATGAGAGCGTCCTTCGCCCCGTTTACGGGGAGAAGGTGCCCGAAGGGCGGATGAGGGGCGGCGCCGGCGCTGGCAGCTATTGTCTCCATCCTCAACGCGAACCCCTTGCCGGGCGTGTCAAATTCGTCCTGATCGGGTACCATTTGTCCCTATCCCATAGGAAACGCCCATGCATCTCGCCTCGCTGCTGATCTTCGCCGCCGCTCTGTTCGTCGCCGCCGGCTCGCCCGGGCCGTCGATCGCAGCACTCGTGGCGCGTGTTATCTCGAAGGGGTTCCGCGACGTCTTCCCGTTCCTGCTGGCGATGTGGATCGGCGAGGCGATCTGGCTGTCGCTGGCGGTGTTCGGGCTGGCCGTCGTGGCGCAGACGTTCCACTACGCCTTCGTCGTCGTGAAGTGGATTGGCGTCGCCTACCTAGCCTATCTGGCGTTCAAGATGTGGACGGCGCCGGTCGAGGCCAAGGAAGGCGAGATGCCGCGCGAGGACTCAGCCCTGAAATTGTTCTTTGCCGGCATGGCGGTGACATTAGGCAATCCGAAGATCATGATGTTCTATCTGGCGCTGCTGCCGACCATCATCGATCTTGCCTCGGTCAGCGTTGTCGGCTGGGTCGAGTTGACTCTGACCATGGCGATCGTGCTGGTGGTCATCGACCTTGCCTGGGTGCTGGCCGCTTCCCAGGCGCGCCGGCTCCTGAAGAGCAAACGCGCCATGAAGATCGCCAACCGCGTCAGCGCCACGACGATGGCGGGCGCCGCGGCGGCAATCGCGGCGCGATAGAGCAATCCCAGGAAAAGTGTGAGCGGTTTTCCGCCCGGAATTGCTCCAAAACAAAGAGATAGAGCGGTTCGCCGTCTCCCTGAAACGGCGAAATCCTTAAGCGGCCGGCCTCACATCATTTCGATGATCGGCGCGATCTCGACGCTGAAGGCCGGGTCCATCAGGATCGGGCACTCCTTGGCCTTGGCGACCGCATCGTCGATGTCCCTGGCTTCGACGACGGTGTAACCGGCTGTCGGATTGCTGCCGCCATTGTTCTCGATCTTGCCGCTCGGCAGCACCGTCTTCGACATGCCGACCGGATTGCCGCCATCGACCACGGCCGAGCCGAGCTTGTCGTACCAGCCGGTCCAGGCATCCATAGCCGCTTTCCGTTCGGCTTCATCGGTCGGCATCTTGCCGGAACCGTGATAGACGTAGAGAAATTTCGCCATGTTCTTCTCCCTTGTCGGCGGCGTCGAACCGGCATGCGGCCACGCCGCTTGCGATATGCAGCGATGCTGCAATCTTGGGTATGCAGCGATGCTGCAATCCTATATGCGGCTACGCCCCAATCTTGGAGATGCAGTTGCGCTGCAATCCTGGATATGCGGCTACGCCGCAATCCTGATCATCGGCCCAAATGGCGGGATGGGCAACGAAAAATTCGGTACTGCTAATATAATGCCGGCGGCCACTATCGCGCCATTACGTGGTATTCAGGGTTCGGCCGCATGTCGACGGCGGCGGCGACGCGATTGGACATGTTGAAGAAGGCGGCGGTCGAGGCGATGTCCCAGATATCGCGGTCCGAAAAGCCGGCCTGCCGCAAGGCTGCGCGGTCGGCTTCGACGATCCGGGCTGGCTCTTCCGTCAGCTTGACCGCGAATTCGAGCATGGCGCGCTGGCGGTCCGACAGCTCGGCGGCGCGGAAATTCATCACCATCATCTCGCCCAGCGCCGGCTCGCCCGACAGCTGACGCACCGCCGCGCCATGCGCGGTCAGGCAATAATAGCAATGGTTGATCGAGGAGACGGCGACCGCGATCATCTCGCGCTCCAGCTTCGAAAGGCCCGAATCGCCCAGCATCAGATCGTTGTACATGTCGGTGAAGGCGCGCAGCTTCTTCTCGTCGAAGGCGTAGGCCAGCAGCACGTTGGGCACGAGGCCGAGCTTCTCTTCGCACTTGGCGAAATAGGCTTTCGTCGCCTCGCTGAGCTCCGCCTGGACAAGGTCAAGCGCGGTTATTTTGCCGGTCATGTGGTGTCTCCTCGCAGCACGATGGCGTTGGTTCGAATTTTTTAAAGCGTCGTCAAACCTTTGTCGCCAAACAGCGCTCATCTGGCTACCATAGCCGCAAAAGCATAAGACGGGAGGAATAAGCGTCATGGCCAGCGTGAAATCCAAGCCGAGGAAGAAAGCGGCGGTCGCCGCGAAAGCGGAGGAGAAGCCCACGAGGGTTGCCGACTATCTGCTTGCGCGGGCGCCCGCCGAGGATATCGCGGCCTATGACGCGGCCGACCTCGAACGCGCAGGCGAGCTCGCCGCCCAGGCGGTGACCAGGCACAGGAAGGGCGAAAGCGTCGTCGCCGTCGAGGCCGATTCAGGCGTTGCCTGCGGCGGCCGGCCGGTCACGGTCATCACCGTCGTCAACGACAACATGCCGTTCCTGTTCGATTCCATCCTCGGTGAGATCGCCGAGACAAGCGGCGAGCCGACGCTGGTTACCCATCCGATCGTTACCGTACGCCACGGCAAGAACGGTGTGGTCGAGGTGCTTGGCGATGGCGGCAAGGAGGATGACGAGCACGACAGGCTGAGCGTCGTCCACGTCCACATTCCAAGGCTGACCGCCGAGGAGGCAAAGGGCCTTACCGAGCGGCTGCGCAAGATGCTCTCCCAAGTCCGGGCCGCGGTCGTCGACTGGAAGCGGATGCTCGCCCGCCTCGACCAGGCGATTTCCGAGTTCCGCTATTCCGCTGTGCCGCTCGACAAGAAGAGCGTCGCCGAGGCGATCGCCTTCCTCGAATGGCTGCGCGACGACAATTTCACCTTCCTCGGCATGCGCGAGTTCAAATATGTCGGCGGCGAGGAGAGCGGCACGCTGGAGCGCGCCGACAAGCCGGGCCTCGGCATCCTGTCGGATCCCGATGTGCTGGTGTTGCGGCGCGGCACCGAGGCGGTGACCACGACGCCGGAAATCCGCGCCTTCCTGCATGGACCGGAGCCGTTGATCGTCACCAAGGCGAACGCCAAGTCCCTGGTGCACCGCCGCATCTATCTCGACTATGTCGGCGTCAAGACCTACACGCCAAAGGGCACGCTCGCGGGCGAACTGCGCATCGTCGGCCTTTTCACCTCGACCGCCTACACGCGCTCGGTGATGAAGATCCCCTATCTGCGCTCAAAGGCCGAAACGATCATTGCCAAGTCCGGTTTCAATCCGAACGACCATTCCGGCAAGGCGCTGATCAACGTGCTGGAGAGCTATCCGCGCGATGAGTTCTTCCAGGTTCCGGTGCCGGTCCTCAGAAAGCATGCCAATGCCATCCTCGGCCTGGTCGAGCGGCCGCGGATCAGGGCGCTGGTGCGCGTCGACCAGTTCGATCGTTTCGTTTCGATCCTCGTCTTCGTGCCGCGCGACCGCTATGACAGCGTCGTGCGCGAGAAGATCGGCGCCTATCTCAAGACCGTGTATGAGGGCCGGCTGTCGGCCTATTACCCGGCCTTCCCGGAAGGCGGGCTGGCGCGCGTTCACTTCATCATCGGCCGTTCCGGCGGCAAGACGCCGAAGGTCGAGCAGTCGACGATCGAGGCCGCGATCCGCGACATCGTGCGCACCTGGGAAGACGCGCTCTCCGAAGCCGCGGAAGCGGCCGGCAGCGATCCGGCGCTGAAGGCGATCGCGGCGCGGTTCCCCGAAAGCTATCGCGACACCTTCTCGGCCGCCGTGGCGCTTGCCGATGCCGGGCGCATCGCCAAGATCAGCGCCGACAATCCGATCGCCATCGACTATTACCGCCATGCCGAGCAGAAACCGAACCAGGCGGCGCTGAAGATCTACCACCATGGCAGCCCGGTGGCGCTGTCGCGGCGCGTGCCGGTGCTGGAGAATATCGGCTTCCGCGTCATCAGCGAGCGCACCTTCGAGGTCGGCGGCGACCCGGCCGGCCGGGTGTTCATCCACGACATGGAGCTGGAGAACAGCTACGGCGCGCGAATAGATCTTACCGATGGCGGCGCGCTGTTCGAGGACGCCTTCCTCTCCGTCTGGCGCGGCGATGTCGACAATGACGGCTATAACGGTCTGGCGCAGACCGCCGGCCTGTGGTCGGGCGAGATCACCATCCTGCGCGCCTATGGCCGATATCTGCAGCAGGCCGGCATCCCGCAGAGCCAGGATTTCATCGCCGCGGCGCTCAACCGCTATCCGGAGATCGCGCGCGGCCTGCATCAACTGTTCGTCGCCCGGCTCGGGCCGACGGCGGAAGGCGACGGCGCGGTCGCGGCCAAGCACCTCAAGGCCAAGATCAAGGACGCGCTGGAAGAGGTGCCCAATATCGATGACGACACCATCATCCGCCGCTATCTCAACCTCATCGAGGCCTCGCTGCGGACCAATCATTTCGTAGCCGATACGAAGGCGAAGGGGCAGTCGCTGGCGATCAAGCTCGACTCGCAGGCGGTCGAGGGACTGCCGGCGCCGCGGCCATGGCGCGAGATCTTCGTCTACGGCTCGGAGGTCGAGGGCGTGCATCTGCGCTTCGGCCCTGTGGCGCGCGGCGGCCTGCGCTGGTCGGACCGCGCCCAGGACTACCGCACCGAGGTGCTGGGGCTGGTGAAGGCGCAGCAGGTCAAGAACGCGGTCATCGTGCCTGTCGGCGCCAAGGGTGGCTTCTTCCCGAAGCGCCTGCCGGCCGGCGGCGGCCGCGACGCCATCTTCGAGGCCGGCACTTCGGCCTACAAGAACTTCGTCTCCAGCCTGTTGTCGATCACCGACAATATCGGCGTCGACGGTGTCATCCCGCCCGCCGGCGTGGTGCGGCGCGATCCTGACGATCCCTATTTCGTGGTCGCCGCCGACAAGGGCACGGCGACCTTCTCCGACACGGCCAACGCCATTTCCGAGAAGCATCACTTCTGGCTGGATGATGCCTTCGCCAGCGGCGGATCGGCCGGTTACGACCACAAGAAGATGGGCATAACGGCCAAGGGCGCCTGGGAAGCGGTGAAGCGGCATTTCCGCGAGATCAACCGCGACATCCAGACCTCGCCCTTCACTGTCGTCGGCGTCGGCGACATGTCGGGCGACGTGTTCGGCAACGGCATGCTGTTGTCGCCGCAGACCAGGCTGATCGCCGCCTTCGATCACCGCGACATCTTCATCGATCCCGATCCGGACATGGCGGCCTCGATGGCCGAGCGCCAGCGCATGTTCGCGCTGCCGCGCTCGTCGTGGCAGGACTATGACAAGTCGAAGCTGTCGGAAGGCGGCGTCATCGTCTCGCGCAACCAGAAATCGATCACGCTGCCGGCGGCGGCCGCCGCCGCGATCGGCCTCGCCAAGACCACGGCGACGCCCGTCGAGATCATGAGCGCCATCCTGAAGGCTCCTGTCGACCTCCTGTGGTTCGGGGGCATCGGCACCTATGTCAGGGCTTCCGGTGAAAGCAACCAGGATGTCGGCGACCGCGCCAACGACGCCATCCGCGTCACCGCGCTCGATGTGCGGGCCAAGGTCATCGGCGAGGGCGCCAATCTCGGCGTCACACAGCGGGCGCGCATCGAGTTCGGCCTGAATGGCGGCCGCTGCAACTCCGACGCCATCGACAATTCGGGCGGCGTCAACTGCTCCGACGTCGAGGTCAACATCAAGATCGCGCTGGCCTCGGCGATGCGCAAAGGCTCGCTGACGCGGCCGGCGCGCAACAAGCTGCTGGCCGAGATGACCGACGAGGTGAGCGCGCTGGTGCTTTCCAACAACTACCAGCAGACGCTGGCGCTGTCGCTGGCGCGCAAGCGGGGCCTGGCCGACATCGCGCACCAGGCCCGCTTCATGACGGCGCTGGAGGCGCGCGGCCTGCTCGACCGCGCCGTCGAGACGCTGCCTTCGCCGGCGGCGCTTGCCGAGCGCGAGGCGCGCGGCGAGCCGCTGACCCGGGCCGAGCTCGGCGTGCTGCTCGCCTATGCCAAGATCGTGCTGTTCTCCGACATCGTCGCCAGCGACGTGCCGGACGATCCGCATTTCGAGCGCGACCTGATGGGCTATTTCCCGGAGCGCATGGCCAAGAAATTCGCCGGCGAGATCCGTGACCACAGGCTGCGGCGCGAGATCATCGCGCGCGTCGTCGCCAACGATCTCGTCAATCGCGGTGGGCCATCTTTCGTCAACCGGCTGCAGGAAGCCACCGGGCGGCCGGCGGCCGATGTCGTGCGCACCTTCGCCGTGGTCCGCGACGGCTTTGCGTTGCCCGCGCTCTATCGCGAGATCGACGCGCTCGACAACCAGATCGATGGGCAGACCCAGCTCGATCTCTACCAGTCCGTCAGCCGGCTCATCTTTGTGACCAGCGGCTGGTACCTGAAGAACGAAGCCGGCTCCGCGCCGCTCGGCCAGCGCATCGTCGAGCTGCAGGAGGCCCGCAAGGCGCTGGAACCGAAGCTGGTGTCGCTGCTGCCGGCCTTCTCGCGCGAGCGAATCGAGGAGCGGCGGCACGGCCTGTTCAAGGGTGGCGCGCCGGAGAAGCTCGCCGGGCAGCTCGCCCTGGCCGAGGTGGCCGAGCTGATCCCCGACGTCGCGCTCACCGCCCGCACCGCCAATGCCGACATCGTCAGCGCCGCCAAGGCCTTCTTCGCCGTCAGCGACGCCTTCCGCATCCCGCGCGTCGAGGAAGCTGCGCGCTCGATCATGCCGCCCGACTACTACGACCAGCTGGCGCTGTCGCGCGCGACCGACACGATCGGTGTCGCGCGGCGAGGCATCGCGGTAGCGGCTCTGACCGCGCACGGCATGGCGGCGGATCCGGTCGCGGCGTGGCTGGAGGCCGGCGGCGAGCGCGTCGCCCGCATCCGCGAGCGGCTTCAGGCGCTGACCGAAGGCGGCGACATCACCGTGTCGCGGCTTTCGGTGGCATCCGGGCTGATGACCGACCTGACAGGGATGTAAACAAGGCTGGTTCCTCGCCCCCGCCAAAGGCGGGGGAGAGGCGGCCGCGAAGCGGCCGAAGAGGGGGGCTTCGTAGGGTGGAGGCCTTCCTTGAATGATCAACCGCGGAGGTCGCCGCATTCCCCTCTCCGTCTCGGCTTCGCCGAGCCACCTCTCCCCACCCCGTGGGGCGAGGAACCCAGCGCGCCGGCCCGCGCTTGTTCATTTGCATCGCTGCCTGAAAACATGCAGACATGGCGCCCGACGCGAGCGATGCCAGGGGAGAAAGCATGGCGGCAGTAGAGACAGTGCAGCGGGCATCGGGGCGCGGCATCTGGGGCTGGATGTTCTTCGACTGGGCGGCGCAGCCTTTCTTCACCGTCGTCACCACCTTCATCTTCGGCCCCTATTTCGTCTCGCGCATGGCGAGCGACCCGACCGCCGGGCAGGCTGCCTGGGGCTACGGCATTGCCGCGGCGGGCCTGGTCATCGCGGTACTGTCGCCGGTGCTCGGCTCGATCGCCGACCAGACCGGGCCGCGCAAGCCGTGGATTGCTTTCTTCGCCACGATAAAGATCGTCAGCCTCACCTTGCTGTGGTTCGCCGCACCCGGCTCGAACCTCTTCCTGGTCGTGCTGCTGTTCTCGTTGGCCTCGGTTGCGGCCGAATTTTCCACCGTGTTCAACGATTCGATGATGCCGCGGCTGGTGCCGAAGGAAGAGATCGGCCGCATTTCCAATGTCGCCTGGGGACTTGGCTATCTCGGCGGCATGGTGGCGCTGATCTTCGTCGTGCTGTTCCTGGCCGGCAATCTGGAAACCGGCAAGACGCTCATCGGCCTTGACCCATTGTTCGGGCTCGACCCGAAGCTCGGCGAGGATGCGCGCTTCACCGGGCCAATGTCGGCCGGCTGGTATTTCCTGTTCATCCTGCCGATGTTCTTCTTCACGCCCGACGCCAGCAAGGGAATCCCGATCGGACCGGCGGTGCGCGAGGGCCTGTCCGAGCTGAAGTCGACGCTTGCCGAGGTGCGCCAGCGCAGCGGCATCCTGCGCTTCCTTTTGGCCCGCATGATCTATCAGGACGGCGTCAATGCGCTGCTGGCGCTCGGCGGCACCTTCGCGGCCGGCATGTTCCAATGGTCGATCACCGAGATCGGCCTGTTCGGCATCATCCTCAACATCGTCGCCATCTTCGGCTGCTGGATCGCAGCCCGGCTCGATACCGCGCTTGGCTCCAAGGCGGTGGTGATGATCTCGCTGGTGATGCTCTCGGTCGCCACGATCGGCGTCGTCTCGACCGGGCCCGGCTTCACTTTGCTCGGCCTGATAGCGCTGCCGACAACCGATTCCGGCGGACTGTTCGGCACCGCGGCCGAGAAGGCCTATATCCTCTACGGCCTGCTGATAGGGCTTGCCTTCGGACCGGTGCAGGCCTCGTCGCGCTCCTACATGGCGCGCAGCGTCACCGCCGCGGAGTCGGGGCGCTATTTCGGCATCTATGCGCTGGCGGGGCGGGCGACCAGCTTCCTGGCGCCGTTCATGGTGGCGACCATCACCACGATGAGCGATTCGCCGCGGCTCGGCATGGCGGCGATCATCCTGTTCCTCGGGCTGGGTATGGCGATCCTGGCGGGGACGCCCTACCCGGCGGACAAGCCGAAGGGGTAGCGTCTTCTCCTTCTCCCCTTGTGGGAGAAGGTGGCCGAGCGAAGCTCGGTCGGATGAGGGGTGTTGGAAGGATCGCTGCGCCGAAGAAGTAAGCGCCTGGAATCATTCAGTTTCCGGACGTATCGCCCCGCTGGAGCACCCCTCATCCGTCTCGGCGCTGCGCGCCGATCCACCTTCTCCCACAGGGGGAGAAGGAAACAGTGCTCAATGCCTGAAATGCCTCACGCCGGTGAACACCATGGCGATGCCGTGCTCGTCGGCGGCGGCGATGACGTCGTCGTCGCGCATCGAGCCGCCGGGCTGGATGACGGCCGTGGCGCCGGCTTCGATCGCCGACAATAGTCCGTCGGCGAAGGGGAAGAAGGCGTCTGAGGCAACCACCGAACCCTTGGTCAGCGGTTCGGCGAGGCCCGCCGCTTCCGCCGCGTCTAGCGCCTTGCGGGCGGCGATGCGCGAGGAATCGACGCGGCTCATCTGGCCGGCGCCGATGCCGACCGTCGCGCCGTTCTTCACATAGACGATGGCGTTGGACTTCACGTGCTTGGCGACGCGGAAGGCGAATTTGAGGTCGGCCAGTTCCGCCGGCGTCGGCGCGCGCTTGGTCACCACTTTCAGCTCGAGGTCATCCACGACGGCATTGTCGCGGCTTTGCACCAAAAGCCCGCCGGCGACCGACTTCACCGTCGTGCCGGCGGCGCGCGGGTCGGGCAGGCCCCCGGTGACCAGCAGGCGCAAATTCTTCTTCGCCGCGACGATCGCGGCGGCTTCGTCAGTGGCGTCCGGCGCGATGATCACCTCGGTGAAGGTTTTCACGATCTCCTCCGCCGCCTCGGCGTCGAGGATGCGGTTCATGGCGACGATGCCGCCGAAGGCCGAGACCGGGTCGCAGGCCAGCGCCTTGGCGTAGGCTGCCTTCAGCGACGAGCCTTCGGCGACACCGCAAGGGTTGGCGTGCTTGATGATGGCGATTGCCGCCGAGCGGGCCGGATCGAACTCGCCGACCAGCTCGAAGGCGGCATCGGTGTCGTTGATGTTGTTGTAGGAGAGCTGCTTGCCCTGCAGTTGCATGGCCGTGGCGACACCCGGCCGCTTGTCGCCCGAGAGATAGAAGCCCGCATTCTGATGCGGGTTCTCGCCATAGCGCATCACCTGATCGAGCCGGCCGCCGAAAGCGCGCCATGTCGGGTGCTCGATCTGGAGTTCCTCGGCGAACCATCCGGAAATCGCCGCGTCGTAAGTTGCGGTGCGGGCAAAGGCCTTGGCCGCCAGCATCTTACGGAATTCGAGCGACAGCGAGCCGAGATTCATCTCCAATGCGTTGACCACGGAAGCATAGTCGGCCGGGTCGGTGACGATGGCGACATAGGCGTGATTCTTGGCCGAGGCGCGGATCATCGCCGGGCCGCCGATGTCGATGTTCTCGACGATCGAGGCATAGCCGGCGCCGGAGCGGCGCACCTCCTCGAACGGATAGAGGTTCGAGACGACCAGGTCGATCGGTTCGATGTGGTGGTCGCGCATGGCTTTGGCATGCTCGGCATCGTCACGGATGCCGAGCAGCGCGCCGTGCACGGATGGATGCAAGGTCTTCACCCGGCCGTCCATGATCTCGGGAAAGCCGGTGAGCTCGGAAACGTCGCGCACCGCGAGGCCGGCCTCGGCAATGGTCTTTGCCGTGCCGCCCGTCGAAACCAGCTCGACGCCGGAAGCGGCGAGCGCTTTGGCAAAATCGACCAGGCCGGTCTTGTCGAAGGCGGAAAGCAGCGCGCGGCGCACCGGAACGAGATCCGGCGCCGGAATGTTTTTTGTGGGCACGGCCATGGCGGGCGGCCTTTCAGAGCTGTTGGAAGGGACGTTGGCCGGCCCTAGCATATGAGCCCCGGAAATCAAGTGAATCCGGGGTCAGGCGCGCAGCCGCGTTTGCCGGCAGGCTCAGTTGTTTTCGGGATAGCCGGCGATATCGGTGCGGGTCAGCTGCCAGTGGACCTCGGCAATCTCCGAGGCCTTGAAGGCGAGCACGATCTGCCGGCTGCGGCGCGGGCCACTCAGGCCGGCGAAATAGATCGATTCCTCGACCTCCGGCACCACTTCGGCGCAGGTGAAGACCCAGCTGTCGCCCTGCGCGGCGGCAAGCGTCAGCCGGTCGTGGTCATCCTGCAGAAGGGTGATGTCGGGGTGGACATGGAAGCGCACCGTGACGAAGTCGCGGCCATTGTTGCGGATCGTGGCATTGCCCGGGCGCAGGAAACGGTCGCGGCCGGCAAGCACGTTGCCGTTCGTGCCGAGCTTCAGCTCGCGCTCATGCAGGAAACCGAATTGCTGGACATAGCCGTCATGGCGGGCAACGAAGCCCTGCATGCCCTTCTGGTCGAGGCGCTTGCAGGGCACGTGCTGCGGGCCGCCGATCAGCGGCGAGCCCAAAAGGTCGCTGACCCGCAGCGAATGGCTGAAGCGCGCCGACGAGGTATCGTTGATCGTCGCGGTCGAATGCGCGGCGGTGGCGCGCGCGAGCGGCCGGAATTCCGGGGCGCCGTACGTGTCGATGCCGGCATTGACGATGAAGTGCAGGCGACCGGACGAGAGCTCGAAGGCGAGACAGCCGGCATGCGCGGCGTTGGAGACATCGATCGGCGGCGGCAGTCCGGTGTCGGCGATCACCGTCACGCCGCCCATCGAAAGGCGCTCATAGCCGGAATGCGGCGCGTGCAGCAGCGGCGCGCCCACCGTGTCGTCATGGCGCATGATGGTGGCGATGCGGTCATGGATGGTGGCGCCCATGCCGTTGAAGCGGGCCAGGCTGCCGTCCTGGTGGCGGAAGAAGCGCAGCGCCGGCAACATGCGGTCGATGGCCCCGATCAAGGCCGCCGGCGGCGCCTCGGCCTGGTTGGCATAGGTCTGGCGCAGCGGCAGGAGATCGGCGAGCAGCTCCAGCACCGCCATCGGTTTGCGCGAGATGTGGCCGCCATCGGGCAGGATCTGATGCTCCAGCTCCTCAGCCAGGTTGCGCGTCGCGGAACGCAGCGCCGAGGCCGGTGCCGGTAGGGACAGGGCGGCGAAGGCGAGCGCGATGCGGGCGCGCAGCCTGGCCTCGCCATCCGGCATCTCGCGCGCCATCGAGCGCAGGTAGCGGATCTGTACGGCAAGCGATTTGAGGAAGGCGCGATAGAAGGGGAATTCGGCGCCTTGCAGCACCACCGAGGAATGCTGCAGCCAGGCTATCACGCGCTTGGCCGTCGTTCCCGGTTCCCAGGCGACGCCGGAAATCTGGTTGCCGTGCATGGCGATCCAGTCGGTCACCAACGCCCTGGCATTGGCGGCGGCGAGCTCGGTGCCGGCGGCGCGCATATGGCGCAGCCAGCGGAAGCCATGCAGCGATTTCTGCCAGCCGCGATTGGGCACGTCGAGCTGAAAGGGCGAGGTGCCGCCGGTCTCGACCAGATGGCCGGACAGCGGGTAGCGGCCGTAATAAATCTCCAGCGCGATCTGCGGATCCGCGAGCCGCAAATCCGGCGGGGCGATCAGGACACGTTCAGGCGTGCGGCCGGAATAGCGCCAGCGATAGACCGGACCGGCGCGCAAACGCCGGCGCGTCTTGCGCCAGAACTCCTTCGCGACGAGCGTCCATAGACGCGTCGTGTTGCCGGCAACAAGTGCCAAAAGCCCTCCTGATGTCCCCGTAACCCAAGCACAAGCTTATGCGATTCAAGAACTTATGCGAAGGCGGAATTCGCCTAAGTGAACCGCTTCACGCCGCTTTGCCGGTACCGATCCCTAAAAAAGTCAGCAAGTTTTTGCGAGATAACGATTCAACCGGCCCGTCTCATCCGTGCCGCGAAGAAGCCGTCCAGTCCGGAAATCGCTGGCGATTCAAGCGTCAGGTCGGCGGGCGTCGTGCGCAGCGTGCCCGCAGATGTAAGGAACGGGTCGACGTCGGCGAACTCGCCCGGGCGGATCGGGTCGTCGATCACCTCTGGGGTTTCGGCAAGGAAGGCGCGGTAAAGTTCCTCGCCTTCGAGCGGGTCGAGCGAGCAGTTGGAAAAGACGATGCGGCCGCCGGGCCTGACCAGCGTGAAGGCGTGGGCAAGCAGCTTTCGCTGGAGGGCGGCGAGCTTTTCGACATCGGCCATGGTCTTGGTCCACGGCACATCGGGGTGACGGCGCACGGTTCCGGTCGAGGAGCAGGGCGCGTCGAGCAGCACGGCGTCGAACAAGCGCGCCGGCCGGTAGTCCAGAAGGTCGGTCTGGACGAGCTCGGCCGTCAGTCCGAGGCGGTCGAGATTCTGCTTCAGCCGCGCCAGCCGGTTCTTCGAGGTGTCGACCGCGGTGACGCTGGCACCGGCGAGGATAAGCTGCGCGGTCTTGCCGCCGGGCGCGGCGCAGAGGTCGGCTACGCGCTGGCCACTTATGTCGCCGAACAGGCGCGCCGGCAGGCTGGCGGCCGTGTCCTGCACCCACCAGGCACCATCAGTGAAACCGGGCAGGTCGGCGACGTTGGCCGACAGCTTTTCGACACGCACCGTGCCGGTCGGCAGAACGATGCCGCCCAGGCGCTCGGCCCAGAGCGCCGGATCGGCCTTGACGGTGAAATCGACGGGCGCCTCGTTGCGATGCGCGGCAAGAATGGCGCGCGCCCTGTCGGCGCCGTAAGCGCCGGTCAGCCGCTCGGCGAACCATTGCGGGGCCTCGCTGGTGGCGGCAAGCGCCGGGCCAAGCTCGGCCTCCTTGGCCCGGGCAAGCGAACGCAGCACCCCGTTGACGAGGCCGGAGAAGCGCAGCGTGCGCGGATCGGATTTGGCATGGGTGACGGCAAGGTCGACGGCGGCGCTGTCGGGAACATCGAGGAACAGGATCTGCGCGGCGGCGACATGCAAGATGTGCGAGAGCGCCGTGGCATTGGGCGGCAGCGGCTTTTCCAGCCGCCTGGACAGCAGCCCGGCAACGGTCATGCGATGGCGCAGCGCGGTCACCAGTATGGCGCGCACCAGCGCGCGGTCGCGGCCGTCCAGCGCCTTGTACTGCGGGTGGCCGTGCTCGTTGTCGGTCAATCCGTCCAACGGCGTACGGGCATCGATGACGGCAGCCAGCAGCCGCGCCGCCGCCTTGCGCGCGGCAAGGCCGGCGATGTTCTCATCATCGGCCTTGCGTTGCGGATTGCCTGGCTTTCCGCGCCTCGGCGGCGTCACGACCAGGGGCCCTTCGAGCGGACATTGCGCGGTCCGGTCGGGTTACGGCCCCACGGATTGGGTTTCGGCTGCTCCGGTTCGGCAGGCGGTGCGGATCCCGGCCGCTTACCCCAAGGGCCGGACGGCGCCTCCTCGGGCTGGATGGGTGGCGGCGAAGCCTGTCGACGGCTGGCTGGCGCTGGGCCGCCCATCGCGCGCGCCATCTCCTGCAGGGCGGCGATGCGGTTCTCCGTGCTCGGATGGGTCGAGAACAGATTGTCCATGCGCTCGCCGTGAAGCGGATTGATGATGAAGAGATGCGCCATTGCCGGGTTGCGCTCGGCGTCCTCATTGGGAATCTGCTCGGCGCCGCGCGCGATCTTGGCGAGCGCCGAGGCCAGCCACAGCGGGTGGCCGCAGATCTCGGCGCCGCGCCGGTCGGCCTCGTATTCGCGGGTGCGGCTCACCGCCATCTGCACGACCATGGCGGCGAAGGGCGCCACCAGCATGGCCACCAGCACGCCGACGAATCCGAACGGATTGTTGTTGTCGCGGCTGCCGCCGAGGAAGAAGGCGAAATTGCCTAGCATCGAAATCGCGCCGGCGAGCGTCGCCACGATGGTCATCGTCAGCGTGTCGCGATGCTGGACATGGGCAAGCTCATGCGCCATCACCGCCGCGACCTCTTCATGGGAGAGCCGCTCGAGCAGGCCTGTGGACGCGGCCACGGCGGCATTTTCGGGATTGCGGCCAGTGGCGAAGGCGTTAGGCTGCGGGTTGTCGATCAGATAGGTCTTCGGCATCGGCAGGCCGGCCTGCTTGGCCAGCGCCTGGACGATTGCGTAATATTCGGGCGCGTTCTTCTCGTCGACCTCTACGGCGCGGTTCATCGACAGCACCATCTTGTCCGCGTTCCAGTAGCTGAACAGGTTGGTGCCGGCGGCGATCAAAAGCGCGATGACCATGCCGCCCGAGCCGCCGATCAGGTAGCCGACGCCCATGAACAGCGCCGTCATCGCGGCAAGAAGCATGGCGGTGCGAAGCGTGTTCATCGTGTCATCCGTCCGGGGTGATGGAGAATTGGGGTCGATCCTTTCGTCGTCATGGCTATATGATGGGAAAGGCCGGGCCCCGTTTCAATCGGCAGGGAATATCGCATGACCGAACTGACCAACAAGACCGAAACCGCGGATGAAGGCGACGGGCCGCGAAAGATGCTGACGCCGGCCGCGAGCCGCGCGCTGGCGGAGGCCGAGGCCAGGCGCAGGGAATATCGCGAGGCCGAGGCAAAATTGCCGAAGGAAATCGGCGGTCGCGGCGGCAAGGAGCCCGGGCGCTACGGCGATTGGGAGGTGAAGGGCCTCACCAGCGACTTCTAGCCGGATGTGCTGATATTCAGGTGAGGCCGGCCTGCATCCTCAGGCCGCCGCCTGACCCGGCGACAGAAAGATGAAACCACTTTCGTCGGTCGCAATGCCGATTTCATCATAGGAACGGATCGTCGGGTGCAGTGTGACGAGCGGGTGGACGTGCGTGGCGCTGATCACCATCACCGAGGCGCCGGAAGCCTCGCCCGCCGCGATGCCTGCCGGTGCATCCTCAAAGACCAGGCAATCGCGCGCCTCGACGCCGAGACGCTTGGCCGCTAGGAGAAAACAATCCGGCGCCGGCTTGCCATGGGCCACGTCTTCCGCCGTCACCATCATGGCGGGAACCGGGATGCCGGCCGCTTGGATGCGCAACAGCGCCAGCTCGCGCGGCGCCGAGGTGACGATGGCCCAGCGCTGCGGCGGCAGCGATTCCAGGAAGGCGACGGCGCCGGGGATCGGGACGATGCCTTCGAGGTCGTCCGCCTCGGCCTTGAGCAGCGCATCGGCCTCCGCAACCGCGTCGACGCCCGGAAGCATCAGTCCGGCGATCGTCTCGATCGCCCGCTTGCCGTGGATCGTCGGCAGGAAGCTTGCCACGTCGAGCCCGTGACGCTCGGCCCATTTCGTCCATACCCGTTCGGCCGCGGCGATCGAGTTGAGCACCGTGCCGTCCATGTCGAACAGGAAGGCGATGAACTTTGAGCCTGCAAACATCGGGTTTTCCTGGAGAATCGTTTTCGGGGAAGGCGAAACGTGGTACCCAGTTTAGACGGGCCATCGCTGGCTGAGAAGGCGAGATGCGCGCATTTCGATTCCGCGCGGGAACAACCTCCGGTTCGTTGCGTTGAAGGGGCTGTCTTTCCAAAATCAACAAAGGGGGATGCGATGCTGATCCGGCTCGGCTATGAAATTGCCATCGAATGCGCGGCGGCGACTCCGATCATCTCGCTTCTCGACATCCATCCCGACCGGCATGCCGACATCAAGCGGCAGACGCGGGTCCTGACCTCGCCGTCGGTGCCGACCCGGACCTACCACGACCGCTACGGCAATATCTGCCGTCGCTTCACGGCGCCCGCCGGAGGCTTCCGCATCCTCTACGATGCAGCGATCGAGGACAGCGGCGAGACCGACGAGGTCAACACGCTGGCGCGGGAAACGCCGGTCGCGGAACTGCCCGACGACGTGCTGGTCTATCTGCTCGGCAGCCGCTATTGCGAGACCGATCATCTCAGCGACGTCGCCTGGCAGCGTTTCGGCCAGTTGCCGCCAGGTTGGGCGCGCGTCCAGGCGATCGTCGACTATGTCAACAGCCGGCTCTCCTTCGGCTACGGCTATGCGCGCGCCACCCGTACGGCGGCCCAGGCACATGAGGAGCGGGTTGGCGTCTGCCGTGATTTCGCGCATCTGGCGATCACGCTTTGCCGGTGCATGAACATCCCGGCGCGCTATGTGAACGGCTATCTCGGCGATATCGGCGTGCCGGCCGATCCGGCGCCGATGGACTTCTCGGCCTGGATGGAAGTCTTCCTCGACGGCA
This sequence comes from Mesorhizobium atlanticum, assembly GCF_003289965.1. Lineage (GTDB taxonomy): Bacteria > Pseudomonadota > Alphaproteobacteria > Rhizobiales > Rhizobiaceae > Mesorhizobium > Mesorhizobium atlanticum. Next base: position 65,904 of record NZ_QMBQ01000005.1, on the reverse strand, counting down.
AATGGTATACGTTCGATCCGCGCCACAACCGACCGCGCATCGGCCGGGTCGTTATCGCGCGCGGCCGCGACGCCACCGACGTACCGCTGCTGCACAGTTTCGGTCCGCATCGGCTCTCCCTTTTCAAGGTGTGGACCTACGAGCAGGAAGGCAACCGCTTCAACCCTCCGCACCACGGCGTCGACCGGACGGTCAGCGCGCAGATGCTGGCTTGAGGTCGGTGATATTCAGGTGGTGAGGCCGGCCTGCGAAGGACGGCCTCCTGCGCTTCCGGCCTTCGCCGGCCGAGGCCCTCATAAATGTATCTGCTCTATGAAGGCTACGGCCGGCGTAGGCCGGTGCTCACGTTCGCGGAAGCCGCTTCTCGACTCGGCCTGACCTGAATCTCAACCGACCCAGCGCCGCACTTGTTTCATCACGGCTCGTGGCTGCCGCTGACCCGCTTCGGCACAGTTCGATTGTGCCGAAGAGAGAACGGCCGCGACAGCCCGCGAGATCATGGTAAGCGCTTCATGAAGGCTGCTTCGCCAGGGCATTTTCGTTTACTTCCCGTTCACCCATAAATCCGCCGAAAGCCAGCAAAAACAATGAATTAACTGGCGGTTAAGCATCTTCTCGCGACGGCCGGCCGGGTCTGGCCGAAATCCTGCAACGCCTTTGCCGAGCGGCACGAGGCCGCAGCCAGTGGGGCGGAAGGGATGCGGCAGTTCAGAGGTGTCGTTCGTGGGGTGGACGACTTTACCCGCAATCGCGAAGGCAGTTTCGCGGTTCTGTTCGGAGCTGCCGTATCTGTCCTCGCACTGGGGGTGGGATTCGCCGTCAATATCTCGCAGCTCTACAATGCGAAGTCGAGCTTGCAGGGTGTTGTCGACGCCGCCGTGACCTCGACGGCCCGCGATCTCACCCTCGGCGTCATCACGGAAGCCGATGCCAGCAAAATGGTGCAGGCGTTCCTCGACGCCAACAGCACCGCCGGCATCCTGCAGGCCAAGCAGATCGTGCTGGACAAGCTTACGGTCGACAAGACGGCCAACACCGTACAGGCGGATGCGCACGCCAATGTCGGCCTCTTTTTTCCGCTGTTCAGCACCGACGGCATGCGGCGCGTAACCGCTTCGACCACTGCGCTCTACTCGGACAAGACGGTGGAGGTGGCGATGATGCTCGACGTTACCGGCTCGATGGCGGGCCAGAAGATCAAGGACCTGAGGACGGCGGCGAGCAACGCGGTCAATTCCTTCCTGACCGGCCAGAGCGCCACCAATCCGCGCGTGCGGGTGGCGATCGTGCCTTATGCCAATTCGGTCAATGTCGGCTCGCTTGCCGCAAGCACGGTCTTTGTCGAGACAAAGCCCAGCGAGCGCAAGCAGGCGCTCGCCAATGACGATCCGAAATATGTCTCGGCGTCGACACGGCCGGACAATTGCGCGACGGAGCGCAAGGGCGCCTATCAATATTCGGATGCCGGCCCGGATGTCAGCATGGTCAACCGCGACCTCTATTTGTCGGCCTTTGCCCAGCAGACCAACACAGCAGCCTGCCCCGTTGCCACGGTTCAGCCGCTGACCGCGAATGCGTCGACCCTGAACAACGTCATCAAGGACCTTGTCGCTTCCGGCGGAACCGCCGGGCATATCGGCGTGCAATGGGCCTGGTACATGCTTTCGGAGAACTGGGGCAGCGTGATGGGGGCCTCGCAACGGCCGGCCAAGATGGATCCGAAGAAGGTCGCCAAATATGTGATCCTGATGACCGACGGCGAATTCAACCTGTCCTATTTCGACGCCAACAGCCCGGATCAGGTTTATAACGGTGCCGGCAAGGTGCAGACGCGAACCGCGGCGACGACGCTCTGCGCGGCCATGCGCGATCAGGGCATCGAGATATTCACCGTCGGCTTTGCGCTGAGCGAGACGAACGCCAAGTCGACGCTGCAGTCCTGCGCCAGCCCGGACACGGGCAATGCCAAGCATTTCTACCAGGCCGCCAACGGCACCGAGCTCAACCAGGCCTTCCAGGACATCGTTCGCAACATCGACAAGCTGACGGTAACCAGGTAGCGGCTGTCGCGCCGCCCGATAAGCCGCCTCCAAACGGAAAAGGCCGCCGCTTCTTCAAGAAGCCGGCGGCCTTCCGTGTTTCCGTCCATGACGCGGCTCCTGGCGGTAACCCCTTCGGGCTACCTGCCGCGCGTCTCGCGCCTTAACGGGGAGACTGCTTCCCGGAAGTGCAATCCGCAGAGCTCACGTTATGGAAAACGAAATCACTCGACATCGGATCACCTCCTTTCAGTTCGTTGAACACGCCCCAATGATGGGGTGCGTTGCAGCAAAAGACAAGGGGTGGGTCAGAGGAAGCGCATCGGCGCGCCGTTCTCGATCCGCGCCGGCCGGTCGACAGTGCAGTAGACGCCGAGATTGTGGGCGTTGTGGCGCACCAGATTGCGCAGGATGCCGGGGTCGGTGTCGAAGCCGTCCTGGGCGATGATGGTGAAGCCGCAGCGGCGGCAGGGTTCGGAGACGGTGAGCTCGAGATCGCCGACGGCGAGCTTCCTGCCGATCCACTCCGTCTCCGGGAAGGCGCCTTCGACCGGCGCCATGTCGACGACGATGTTGGGCCGGAAGCGGCGCGGATCGGGTGTGCCCTCAGGATGCAGCGCCTTCAGCCTGGCGAGCGAAGCGGTGGTGAGCAGATGGATCGGCGCCTTGGCATAGCGGGCTTCGGTCAGCGGGCCGGCGTAACCGGGCGCCGCGTTCTCAGCGCCGAACGGCCGGATGGAGGCCTCAAAGCCGAGAAAGGCCGACACCGCACGGTCGCTTTCCGGATCGGGCGCCGGCAGCCAGCCGCCGCCGGGCACCACCACTTCCAGCCGCCGGTCTCCGGTCAGCCGGGCACGGATCAGCGGCACCTTGTGCCACTTTGTTTCGCGGTCAGGCCTGGCGATCTCGCCGTCGGAAGCGTCGACCAGCCCGAACAGCCGGTCGCCCTCGACGGTCTTCAGCCCGACCGAGATGGCATCAAGCCGCTCGCCGGCGAGCGAGCTCGCCGGATAGCGCCAGAGCTGGCTGACGGTGCCGAGCTCGCCGGCCATCAGCCCTTCTTGTTCTGCCGATTGCCGACGAGGTCGTCGACCACCGCCGGATCGGCAAGCGTCGAGGTGTCGCCCAGCGAACCGAAATCGTCCTCGGCGATCTTGCGCAGGATGCGGCGCATGATCTTGCCGGAACGGGTCTTGGGCAGGCCGGGCGCGAACTGGATCTTGTCCGGCGTGGCGATGGCGCCGATCTCCTTGCGGACATGGGCGACGAGCTCCTTGCGCAGGTCCTCGCTGCCCGTCTCGCCGGCCATCAGCGTGACGTAGCAGTAGATTCCCTGCCCCTTGATGTCATGCGGATAGCCGACGACCGCGGCTTCGGAAACCTTGTCGTGGCTGACCAGCGCCGACTCGACCTCGGCCGTGCCCATGCGGTGGCCGGAGACGTTGATGACGTCGTCGACGCGGCCGGTGATCCAGTAATAGCCGTCGGCGTCGCGGCGGCAGCCGTCGCCGGTGAAGTACTTGCCCTTGTAGGTCGAGAAATAGGTCTGCACGAACCGCTCGTGGTCGCCATAGACGGTGCGCATCTGGCCCGGCCAGGAATCGGTTATGCACAGATTGCCGTCGGTGGCGCCTTCCAGCACCTTGCCTTCGCCATCGACCAGCTGCGGCTGAACGCCGAAAAAGGGCCGCGTGGCGGAACCGGGTTTCAGGTCCGTGGCGCCGGGCAGCGGCGTGATCAGGATGCCGCCGGTCTCGGTCTGCCACCAGGTATCGACGATCGGCCTCTTGCCGTTGCCGACGACGTTGAAATACCACTCCCAGGCTTCCGGATTGATCGGCTCGCCGACCGTGCCCAGCACGCGCAGCGACTTGCGCGAGGTCTTTTTCACATGCTGGTCGCCGGCGCCCATCAGCGCGCGCAGCGCCGTCGGCGCGGTGTAGAAAATGTTGACGTTGTGCTTGTCGATGACTTCCCAGAAGCGCGACTGCGACGGGTAGTTCGGCACGCCTTCGAACATCAGCGTCGTGGCGCCGTTGGCCAGAGGCCCGTAGACGATATAGCTGTGGCCCGTGACCCAGCCGACATCGGCGGTGCACCAGTAGATGTCGCCGTCATGGTAATCGAACACATATTGGTGCGTCATCGAGACATAGACGAGATAGCCGGCGGTGGTGTGCAGCACCCCTTTCGGCTTGCCGGTCGAGCCCGAGGTGTAGAGGATGAACAGCGGGTCCTCCGCCTTCATCTTCTCCGGCTTGCAGTCGGCCTTAACGGTCGCTGCCTCGTCATGGTACCAGACGTCGCGCCCCGGCACCCAACCGGTCTTGCCGCCGGTGCGGCGAACCACCACGACCTTCTCGACCTTGGTGCCGGCCTTCGCGGCGATGTCGACCGCCTTGTCGGTGTTGTCCTTGAGCGGGATCGGCTTGCCGCCGCGCAGACCCTCGTCGGCGGTGACGACGACGGTCGACTTGCAGTCGTCGATGCGGCCGGCGAGAGCGTCGGGCGAGAAGCCGCCGAACACGACCGAATGGATGGCGCCGATACGCGTGCAGGCAAGCATCGCATAGGCCGTTTCCGGGATCATCGGCATGTAGATGGTGACGCGGTCGCCCTTCTTGACGCCTTGCTTCTTCAAGACATTGGCGAAGCGGCAGACATGCGCGTAGAGCTCGTTATAGGTGATCTTCCTGTCGTCGTAAGGGTTGTCGCCCTCCCAGATGATCGCGGTCTGGTCACCGCGCTTCTTCAGATGCCGGTCGATGCAGTTGTAGGAGACGTTGGTCTGGCCGTCCTCGAACCACTTGATCGAGACCTTGCCGTCGAACGAGGTGTTCTTGACCTTCGTGAAGGGCTTGAACCAGTCGATGCGCTTGCCGTGCTTGCCCCAGAACTTGTCCGGGTTCTTCACGCTGTCGGCGTACCATTTGAGATAGGTGTCGTTGTCGATCAACGCGTTCTTCTTCCACGCCGGCTGGACGCGGTGGACATGCACATCGGACATTTCTCGCTTTCCTCCCAAACCACTCCACCGGCTTGAGCCGCCAGCGGCATCGCGGCGAAGCGGCCGCGAATTCGCGGGCATTATTAACAGTTCCGCGGCGACGGCAACATTAGACGTTGGATTCGCGTGGCGGGATGACGCAGGGGCAACGCGAAACGCTGTCAGCACTCGCTGCCCGTCGCTGCTAACCAACTGTTTTAATGATGGAAAACTCGCCTTGGAGGTGCTAAAATCAATAGACAGTTAAGCAACTGAGCGCAGACTCGGACGTTGGGAGGAAAGGAGATCGACCGTTAGGGGCTGCAATGAGCGACCATTCTGAATTGGACCTTATGCTCAGGGGCTACGGGCTGACCACGGCCAAGATTCTCTATCACTTCCCGGACCATCCGCATTTGCTGCAGAGCTACATCTGGCAGGACTACGACATCGCGCCGACGTTCCCGGTGCTGATCCGCTTCATCGAATTCTGGAAGACCAAGCTCGACGGACCGCTGCATTCGGTGACGTACACGCATCACAAGCTGATCGCGCCGAACGAATGGCGGAAGGTGGATGGGGAGTTTCTGGTGCACTGAGCGGCGAGGCCGAGGTTCTCTGAACGTCGAGTGTTTGGCGGCAACGCCCATCACTTCGTCATCCACGGGCGGAGCAAGGAGCGAAGCGACGCGGCGCAGACCCGAGGATCCATTCCGTGACTTTGACGCTAGGCAACGGTGCAGAATTCTGCTCCGCCGCGCCCTACGATCGAGGTAACGGAATGGATCCTCGGGTCTTCGCGACGCCGCTTCGCGGCTGCTTCGCCCGTGAATGACGAAGTTCAGAGGCTGCGGCCATTTACGAGCGTTTTCGCAGGCCGCGTCTCAGACCGCCGGCGGATTGAGTCGGGCAAAGCCTTCCTGCCGGCGATAGGGGAAGTAAGGATAGGGCGCCGTCACCGCGCTGGCTTCGTCGAGCGCCTTGATCTGCTCGGGCGTCAATGCCCAGCCGACGGCGCCGAGGTTCTGGCGGAGCTGCTCTTCGTTGCGCGCGCCGATGATCACCGATGACACGGTCGGCCGCTGCAAGAGCCAATTGATGGCGACCTGCGGTACGGTCTTGCCGGTCTCGACCGCGACCGCCTCCAGCGCGTCGACTACCTTGAAAAGATGCTCGTCCTCGACCGGCGGCCCGAAATCAGCGGTGCCGTGCAGCCGGCTTTTTTCCGGCAAGGGCTGGCCGCGGCGGATCTTGCCGGTCAGTCGGCCCCAGCCGAGCGGGCTCCACACCAGGGCGCCGACGCCCTGGTCGAGGCCGAGCGGCATCAATTCCCACTCATAGTCGCGGCCGACCAGCGAATAATAGACCTGATGCGCGACATAGCGCGGGTAGCCGTGTTTGTCGGCCAGGCCGAGCGACTTCATCACCTGCCAGCCGGAAAAGTTGGAGACACCGACATAGCGCAGCTTGCCCAAGCGCACGAGGTCGTCGAGCGCCGACAGCACCTCTTCGACCGGCGTCGAGGCGTCGAAGGCGTGAAGCTGCAGCAGGTCGATGTAGTCGGTGCCGAGGCGCTTCAGCGCCGCGTCGACGGAGCGGATCAGGCGCGAGCGCGACGAGCCCCAGTCGGCCGGACCGTCGCCCATCGGCAGCGACGTCTTGGTCGAGATCAGCACCGCGTCGCGGCGGCCCTTGATCGCCTGGCCAAGCACCTCCTCCGACGCGCCGGCCGAATAGACATCGGCCGTGTCGAAGAGATTGACACCAGCCTCCAGGCAGATGTCGACCAGGCGGCGCGCTTCCTGCGCGTCGCTGTTGCCCCAATGGCCGAAGAGCGGGCCGGAGCCACCGAAAGTTCCGGCGCCGAAGGAAAGCGCCGGCACCTTCAGGCCGGAGGCGCCGAGAGATCGATAGTCCATGACTTTTCTCCTTGGATGTCGAAGGCGGAATTCAGTTGGTCAGCACTGGGCCGTGACCGGTTCGCCGATCGCTTGGCCGCGTTCGAGACGCAGCGCCGTGAGCACCACGCCGAGCGCGGCGATCGGCACCAGGCCGGCGACGAGGGGGACGGCGCCGAGGCCGGGCCCGTGGTCGATGACGAAGCCGCCGAGCCAGGCGCCGATGGCATTGCCGAGATTGAAGGCGGCGATGTTGAAGGAGGAGGCCAGGCCCTGGCCGGCGCCCTTGGCCTTCTCCAGCACCCACATCTGCAGCGGCGCGACAGTGGCGAAGGCGGCGGCACCAAGCAGGCCCACGGCAATGATCGCCGTGATCGGCTGATGGATCGCCGCGGTCATGACGAACAGCACCGCCGATAGCGCGACCAGAGTGCCGACGACCGTCGGCACCAGATGGCGGTCGGCGAGGCGTCCGCCAAGCAGGTTGCCGGCGACCAGCCCGCCGCCGAAGACGAGCAGGATCGGCGAGACGGCTCCCTCGGAAAAGCCGGTGACGCGGGTAAGGATCGGCGCCAGATAGGTGAAGGCGGCAAAGACCCCGACCCAGCTCAGCACCGTGGTCAGAAGGCCGAGCAGCACCGCCCGGCGGCCGAGCACGGCGAGCGTGCCTTCGGAGCTTTCCTCCTCGTCCGCTGCGGCCGGTTCGTCGCGCGGCACCAGCAGCGCGATCACCGCAAAGGCGATGACGCCGACCAGCGTGACGGCCAGAAAGGTCGAGCGCCAGCCATAGGCCTGGCCGAGCCAGGTGCCGAAGGGCACGCCGAGGATGTTGGCGACGGTGAGGCCGGTGAACATCAATGCGATGGCCGAAGCTTTCCGGTTGGGCGCGACCAGGCTGGTGGCGACGACGGAGCCGACGCCGAAGAAGGAGGCGTGGGCGAAGGCGGTGAGCACACGCGCCGCCATCAGCGTCCAGTAGTCGGGCGCCAGCGCGCAGGCGAGGTTGCCGACGGTGAAGACCACCATCAGCGCAAGCAGCAAGGTCTTGCGCGGCAGGCGGCCGGTCAAGGCGCCAAGCAGCGGCGCGCCGACGACGACACCCAGCGCGTAGCCGGAAATGAGCAGGCCCGCGGCCGAGATCGAGACGCCGAGATCGGCGCTGACATCGAGCAGCAGGCCCATGATGACGAATTCGGTGACACCGATGCCGAAGGCGCCGGCGGTGAGGGCATAGAGAGCAAGGGGCATGGCAGGATCCGTTTGGTGCTGAAGGACGCCCAAGTCCCGCGCCCCGATGCGAAAAATCGTGATCCGTCGAGCTGTGAACCAGCCTTGCATCAGGCATATTTTCTGTGAAATAGATTCACGAATGGCGAGACCCGAAATCAACCGCTCCGGCGAGATCGAAGTGTTCGTCCGCGTCGTCGAGACAGGCAGTTTTTCCGCCGCGGCGCGGGCCTTGCGCATGACGCCGTCAGCCGTGAGCAAGCTGATCGCGCGGCTGGAGGCACGGCTCGGCGCGCGGCTGGTCAGCCGGTCGACACGCAAGCTGCAACTGACGCCGGAAGGGGTCGCTTTCCATGACAGCGGCCTGCGCATCCTCGCCGATCTCGACGCGGCCGAGCGCGAGGCGGCCGCGGGCGCGGCGCCGCGCGGCAGGCTCAGGGTCAACTCCTATGTGCCGTTCGGCCAGCACCGGCTGATGCCGCTGTTGCCGCGTTTCCTCGAGCGCTACCCGGAAATCTCGGTCGAGGCGGTGCTGACAGACAGCGTCATTGACTTGATGGAGGAGCGTGCCGATATTGCGATCCGCGCCGGGCCGCTGCGCGAATCACGGCTGGTGGCGCGCAAGCTCGGCCAGAGCCCGATGGTGGTGGTCGCGGCGCCCGCCTATCTGGAAGCGCGCGGCACGCCACAGACGCCGGCCGAACTGGCCCGCCACAATCTGCTGGCGTTCGGCTTCGTGCGTCATATCGACGGCATGCCGTTCGTGGATGCGAAAGGCACACCAGTCGTGGTTCCGATCGTTGGCAATTCGACGGTGAGCGACGGCGAGGCGATGCGGCTGACGACATTGGCCGGAGCGGGCATCGCAAGACTGGCGCGCTGGCATGTCGAGCCCGACATCGCCGCCGGGCGGCTCGTACCGTTGCTGGAGACGTTCAATCCCGGCGACGAGGAGCCGACGCACGCCGTCTATGTCGGCCAGGGCAAGCACCTGCCGGCCCGGGTGCGCGCCTTTCTCGACTTTCTTGCGGAGACTGTCCGCCTCTGAAACGGAAGAGCCGCGCTTGAACAAGCGCGGCTCCCGAAAAAAGTCGGCCTATTTGAAGGCGGATCACGCCTTCGGCACGAAAGGCGCCGGACGCCGGCCGGCACTCTGCCGCTCCAGCATCCAGCCGGGATATTCGGCGGGCAGCGCGCTCACCTCATCGAGCCTGGCGAGGTCGTCGGTATCGAGCTTCAGACCGGTCGCGGCAAGGTTCTGCTCAAGCTGGTCCATGCGGCTGGCGCCGATGATGACGCTCATGACGAAAGGCTTGGCCAGCACGTAGCCCAGCGCCACCGTGGCGACGCTGACATCATGCTTCTTCGCCACCTCGCGCATGACGGCGACCGCCGCCCAGGCGCGGTCTTCATTGACCGGCGGGAAGTTGAAGGAAGCGCGGCGGCCTTCGCCATTGCCGGGCGCCCCAGGACCGTATTTGCCGGAAAGCAGCCCACCGGCCATCGGCGACCAGACCATCAGGCCGAGCTTTTCCTCGCCGATCAAAGGCACGATCTCGCGCTCGAGATCGCGGCCGGCGATCGAGTAATAGGACTGGATGGTCTCGAAGCGGGCAAAACCCTTCCGCTCGGCAATGCCCAGCGCCTTGGCGATGCGCCAGGCCTGCCAGTTGGAGACGCCGACATAGCGCACCTTGCCGCTGGCGACGAGATCATCGAGCGCGCGCAGCGTCTCGTCGATCGGCGTCACCGTGTCGGTGCCGTGCAACTGATAGAGATCGATATGGTCGGTCTGCAGCCGCTCCAGGCTGCCGTCGACCGAATCCATGATGTGGCCGCGCGAGGAGCCGCGTTCGTTCGGCCCGTTGCCCATGGCGCCATGCACCTTGGTGGCGATGATGACGTCCGAGCGTTTTACACCGAGGTCCTTGAACGACTGTCCCAGCAACTGCTCGGACTGGCCGAAGGAATAGACATCCGCCGTGTCGAAGAAATTGACGCCGGCGGCGATCGAGCGGGCGACGATCTCGTTGACACCCTTCTGGTCGAGGCTGGCGATCAGCCCCCATTGGGCATTCTGGCCGGCGGCGCCGAACGTCATGGTGCCGAGGCAGAGTTCCGAGACGAACAGGCCGGTATTGCCAAGCTGGTTGTAGCGCATTGTGGGATTCCCCGAGAAAAGGATTGAATGACAACAGGCAAATAGGAACGGCCCGTTTCGTTTCAAGCGCCGGCGCAAGTGCGGCGGTCAACTTGGCGTGAGGTTCCCAACGGCGGATCCCAGGATGGTCAGACTTCCCAGGGATTGAGGACTGTAGCGCCTAGGCCGTCGAAGTCGGCGACGTTTCGCGTGACCAGGATAAGGTCGTGCACGAGGGCGGTCGCTGCTATGAGCGTGTCCGCATTACCTCTTGTACGACCTGCCGTAATTCGACCCCAAGTCAATGCAATCTCTTCGGTGATGGGAAGAATGCGGTCTGCATTGTCTCTTCGAAGTTCTCGCAGCCAGATATCAACTCGAGCCGCCCTTTCAGGGTCGATCTTGAGCTGTTTGACGATTCCTCGCTCGATCTCACCCAGTGTAATGACACTAAGACTGATCGACGCGGGATCAATCGAAGCTATCCAGGCGGTCGGCTTAGGCAGCCGCCTTTGCGCGTCTGAAACAACGTTCGTATCCAGCAGATACATCAGAGGTCGACGTCCCGGATCATCGTATCCGAGCGGCGGGTGATTTCCTTATCAAACTCATCGTCCCAGCCGGGGCCAGTCAGAAGATACTCAGCGAGCGATTTCTTCTTCCCGGCTAGGCGGTCGTAGTCCTCGGCGGAAAGCACGACCGCAGCCCGTTCGCCGCGAAGCGTCACGGTCTGCGGCCCCTCGGTTCGCGCGCGCTGGACCACTTTTGAAAAATTGTTCTTCGCGTCCTGAAGATGCCAGTTCATCCGTAGCTCCTAGCTAGCTTGGCTAGATATAACGCGGCAACAGCGGATTATCAATCAACTCCAGGCGAAAGGTAGCTGGTGACGGCACTCAACGACTACCGAAGATCGCCGAGCCCACCCTGACGCTGGTCGCGCCGAAGGCGATCGCCGTCTCGTAGTCGCCGGACATGCCCATCGAGAGCTTTTCGACGCCGGCCGCGCGGGCCAGCTTTTCCAGCAGCGCGAAATGCGGGCCGGGATTCTCATCGGCCGGCGGAATGCACATCAGGCCCTCGATGGCGAGGCCATGCACCTCGCGGCAGCGCTTGACGAAGGCTACCGCCTCGCGCGGCTCGATGCCGGCTTTTTGCGGCTCGGAGCCGGTGTTGACCTGGACGTAGAGTCTTGGCGTCCGGCCCTGCCGGGCCATTTCCTTTGAAAGCTCCGCGGCGATCTTCTCGCGGTCGACGGTCTCGATGACATCGAAAAGCGCGACGGCTTCCTTGGCTTTGTTGGATTGGAGCGGGCCGATCAGATGCAGCTCCAGATCGGGAAATGCCTCCTTCAGCGCGGGCCATTTTCCCTGGGCTTCCTGCACGCGGTTCTCGCCGAAAACGCGCTGGCCGGCCTCGATCACAGGGCGAACGTCTTCGGCCGCGAAGGTCTTCGACACCGCCACCAGCGTCACAGTGCCGGGCTCGCCCCTTGCCTCGCGTTCGGCGCTCGCGATCTTCGCCTTGACCGCGTGAAGCTGCTCTACGGCGTTCGTCATGCCACTATCCTGCCTATAGTTTTCATGGCCGGGCCGGCTCGCCGCAGTTGACGGGTCCGGCAATCCATGGTGAACACCGCGACGACATTGTCTCGGCTGCCGGCCCAGGCGTGTCGATATTCAGGTGATGCCGGCCTGCAAATGCAGGTTTCCTGCGCTTCCGGTGCTCACGTACTTTAAGTACGCTCCGCTCCGGTACTCGGAACCCGCCATTTTCGGCTCGGCCTGACCTGAATATCAACACGTCCTGATCCAGCACCGCGCATCCGCTTTTAAGTGAAAAACATCCGATGGCAACCGAACGTTACAATCCGCGCACGTCAGAGCCCAAATGGCAGAAGGCCTGGGCCGAAAAGAAGCTGTTCGAGGCTCGCAACGACGATCCGAAGCCGAAATACTACGTGCTCGAGATGTTCCCCTATCCGTCGGGCAAGATCCATATCGGCCATACCCGCAACTACACGATGGGCGACGTGGTGGCGCGCTACAAGCGCGCCAAGGGCTTCAACGTGCTGCATCCGATGGGCTGGGACGCGTTCGGCATGCCGGCCGAAAACGCCGCCATGCAGAACAAGGTCCATCCCAAGGACTGGACCTACGAAAATATCGCCGTCATGCGCGAGCAGCTCAAGATGATGGGCCTGTCGCTCGACTGGGCGCGCGAGTTCGCCACCTGCGACGTCGACTATTACCACCGCCAGCAGATGCTGTTCCTCGACTTCGTCGAGAAAGGGCTGGTGACGCGCAAATCCTCCAAGGTCAACTGGGATCCGGAGGACATGACCGTGCTTGCCAACGAGCAGGTCATCGACGGCCGCGGCTGGCGCTCGGGCGCGCTGGTCGAGCAGCGCGAGTTGACGCAGTGGTTCTTCAAGATCACCGACTTCGCGCAGGATCTGCTGGATTCGCTCAACCTGCTCGAAGAGTGGCCGGAGAAGGTCAAGCTGATGCAGCACAACTGGATCGGCCGCTCCGAAGGCCTGCTGATCCGCTGGCCGCTGGCAAAGCCTGTCGGCGACCACCAAGAGCTGGAAGTCTACACGACAAGGCCGGACACCATCTTCGGCGCTTCCTTCATGGCGGTCGCGGCCGACCACCCGCTGGCGAGAAAGGCCGCGGAGGAGAATGTCGAGCTGGCGAAGTTCATCGAGGAGGTCCGCCACATGGGCACCTCGGTGGCGGCGCTGGAGACGGCCGAGAAGAAGGGTTTCGACACCGGCATCCGCGTCGTCCACCCGTTCGACGAGAATTGGACGCTGCCGGTCTATGTCGCCAATTTCGTGCTGATGGAATATGGCACCGGCGCCATTTTCGGCTGCCCGTCGGGCGACCAGCGCGACCTCGATTTCGCCAACAAATACGGCCTGCCGGTGATCCCGGTGGTGATGCCGGAAGACGGCGACGCCAAGACCTTCCAGGTCATCGAGGAGGCCTATGTCGACGACGGCGTGATGATCAATTCGCGCTTCCTCGACGGAATGAAGCCCGAAAAGGCCTTCAACGAAGTGGCGAAGCTGCTGGAAGCAAAGACGATCGGCGGCCGGCCGATGGCGGAGCGCAAGGTGAATTTCCGCCTGCGCGACTGGGGCATTTCGCGCCAGCGCTACTGGGGCTGCCCGATCCCGATGATCCATTGCGAAGCCTGCGGCGTCGTGCCGGTGCCGAAGGCCGACCTGCCGGTGAAGCTGCCCGACGACATCGAGTTCGATCGCCCGGGCAATCCGCTCGACCGTCACCCGACCTGGCGGCATGTGAAGTGCCCGCAATGCGGCCGCGACGCGCGGCGCGAGACCGACACGATGGATACCTTCGTCGATTCGTCGTGGTATTTCGCGCGCTTCACCGCGCCCTGGGCGAATGAGCCGACCGAGCCGAAAGCGGCCGACGAGTGGCTGGCGGTCGACCAGTATATCGGCGGCATCGAGCACGCGATCCTGCACCTGCTCTATTCGCGCTTCTTCACCCGCGCCATGCGCGAGACCGGGCACCTGAACCTCGCCGAGCCGTTCAAAGGGCTGTTCACGCAAGGCATGGTGGTGCACGAGACCTACCGTGTCGGCGGCCCGTCGAACAACGGACGCTGGCTGTCGCCGAGCGAGGTCAGGTTCGAGGACGTCAACGGCAAGCGCCGGGCCGTCGAGATCGCCACCGGCGAGGAGGCGACGATCGGCGCGCTGGAGAAGATGTCGAAGTCGAAGAAGAACACGGTTAGCCCCGAAGAGATCACCGACGGTTACGGCGCCGATACGGCGCGCTGGTTCATGCTGTCGGACTCGCCGCCGGAACGCGATGTCGAATGGACCGACGACGGCGCCGCCGGCGCGCATCGCTTCGTGCAGCGCATCTGGCGCCTGGTGCAGATTGCCGCCGAATCTCTGCCCGGCGTGAAGCCGGCGGCGGCGAAGGATGGCGAGGCGGGCGCCGTGTCCAAGGCCGCGCACAAGATCCTGAAGGCGGTCGGCGAGGACATCGAGAAGCTCGGCTTCAACCGTGCGATCGCCCGCATCTACGAGCTCGCCAATGCGCTGGCGACGCCGCTCAACGACGTTGCCGAGGGCAAAGCCGACGCGGCGCTGAAGGGCGCTTGCCGCGAGGCGGTGGAGATCCTGGTGCACATCATCGCGCCGGTCATGCCGCATCTGGCGGAGGAATGCTGGGAGGCGCTGGGCGGCATGGAGATGGTCGCCGAGCGGCCCTGGCCGGTCTACGATCCGGCGCTGGTCGTCGACAACGAGATCGTGCTGCCGGTGCAGGTCAACGGCAAGAAGCGCGGGGATTTGACAATTGCCCGCGACGCGGATCAAGGTGCCGTCGAAAAAGCGGTGCTGGCTCTCGACTTCGTGCAAAAAGCACTGGAAGGTAAGGCTCCGCGCAAGGTGATCATCGTCCCGCAGAGGATCGTCAATGTCGTTGCCTGATCCGGTGAAGTCACATGCGATCCGCCTGCGCGGCCGTCTTGCGGTCTGCGGCATGGCCGCCGCGCTGGCGCTGGTCTCGGCCTGCACCGTGCGGCCGCTCTATTCCAACCAGCCGCTCTCGCCCGGATCGCAGCTCAGCGCCTCCGCCGAGCTCGCCTCGATCTCGATCAAGCCGGTCAAGACGCGCTACGCGCAGCAGGTGCGCAACAATCTGATCTTCGCTTTCGGGCAAGGCTCGGGCGAGCCGGCCTCGCCGGCCTACACGCTCGACCTCGGCGTTACCGAGCTGGTCGAATCGGCGGCCATCGTGCAGGTGCAGACGCAGGAAGACGAGCCGACGGCGGGCACGGTCACGCTGACGGCCAATTATGTGTTGCGCGATACCGCGACCAACACGGTGATCGCCGTCGGCAAGCGCTCGATCCCGTCGTCCTTCGACCGGCCGCGCCAGGAATTCGCGGCCTACCGAGCACAGATCGATGCGGAGAACCGCGCCGCGCGGGAGTTGGCTGATCTGCTGCGGCTGTCGATCGCGCAGGATCTGGCCAAGCACGGCAAGAACGCCTGAGCCGTACCGATATTCAGGTGAGGCCGGCCTGCGAACGGCGGTTTTCTCCGCTTCCGGTGCTCACGTACTTCAGTACGCTTCGCTCCGGTTCTCGTAAACCACCGTTCGCAGGCCGGCCTCACCTGAATCTCGGCACGCCTTCGCGCACCGTTTGAAATAAAAAGGCCGGTCACCTGGCCTTTTGTTCTGACGAGATGTCGGCTTCAGCCGATCTTCTGGCCGGTCTTGGCCCAGTCGGCGAGGAAGGCGGCGAGGCCCTTGTCGGTCAGCGGGTGGTTGACAAGCGCCTTCAGCGTCGCCGGCGGCGCGGTGACGACGTCGGCGCCGATCAGCGCCGCCTGCTTGACATGGTTCACCGTGCGCACCGAGGCGGTCAGGATCTCGGTCTTGAAGTCGTAATTGTCGTAGATGGTGCGGATCTCGGAGATCAGCTCCATGCCGTCCGAGCCGGTGTCGTCGATGCGGCCGACGAAGGGCGAGATGAAGGAAGCGCCGGCCTTGGCGGCAAGCAGCGCCTGGTTGGCCGAGAAGCAGAGCGTGACGTTGACCATGCGCTTCATCTCGGTGCGGATCGTCTTGCAGGCCTTCAGGCCGTCCAGCGTCAGCGGCACCTTGATGCAGACATTGGGCGCGATCTTGGCCAGCACCTCGGCCTCGGCCATCATCTGATTGAATTCGGTCGCCACGACCTCGGCCGAGACCGGGCCCTCGACGATGTCGCAGATCTGCTTGGTGACTTCAGCGATCTTGCCGCCCGATTTCAGAATCAGCGACGGGTTGGTGGTGACGCCGTCGAGAAGCCCCAGATCGTGCAGCTCCTTAATTTCCTTGATGTCAGCGGTGTCGACAAAAAACTTCATGGCTGTCTCCTTGGGGATCGCCCGGCGTCGGCCAGGCACATAAGAGGGTCCCCTTTGATCTAGAGCAAAGTCGGGGCAAGGTCACGCCTCATGATGGAAGATTCGCCCTTTGTCGCAGCCGCGCCCGTGCTGGTGCCGATGCCGGCCGAACGGCCCTACACCTATGCCGTGCCGCCCGGCATGCGCGTGGTGCCGGGCTCGATCGTGCGCGTGCCGCTCGGGCCGCGTCAGGTCGCGGGCATCGTCTGGGACGGCGCGGTCGAGACGGTCGATGCGAAGAAATTGCGGCCGATCGAGGAGGTGTTCGACTGCCCACCGATCGACAAGCCAATGCGCCGCTTCGTCGACTGGATCGCGCAATACACACTGTCTGCCCCCGGCATGGTGGCGCGCATGCTGCTCAGGGCCCCGGAGGCTTTCGACCCGGAGCCCTGGATCGAGGGATTGCAGCGTACGCTGGCCGAGCCGGACCGGTTGACGGACGCGCGGCGACGCGTGTTGGAGACGGCCGAAGGCGGGCTGGCCTGGACGCGCTCGGGACTGGCGCATGCGGCGGGCGTCTCATCGACCGTGATCGACGGCCTGAGGGCGCAGGGCGTGTTCGAGACGGTGATGATCCCGCCGCGCCCGGTGGTGGTGGCGCCCGACCCCTCTCACACGTTACCGGAACTGATGCCGGACCAGAAAGCGGCGGCAGAGAAGCTGCGCGCGGCAATCGCTGCCGACGCCTTCAACGTCACCCTGCTCGACGGCGTCACCGGGTCGGGCAAGACGGAAGTCTATTTCGAAGCGGTGGCGGCGGCCCTCGACAAGGGTAAGCAGGTGCTGATTCTGCTACCGGAAATCGCGCTGACCCATGCCTTCCTCGAACGTTTCCAGGACCGATTCGGCGCCAAGCCCGCGGAGTGGCATTCGGACCTGCCGCCGCGGATGCGCGAACGCGTCTGGCGGCAGGTGGCAGAAGGCGGCGTGCGCGTTGTCGCGGGCGCGCGCTCGGCGCTGTTCCTGCCGTTCAAGGATCTCGGCCTGATCGTCGTCGACGAGGAGCACGATCCTGCCTACAAGCAGGAGGATCGCGTCTTTTATAATGCGCGCGACATGGCGGTGGTGCGCGGCCATATCGGCGGCTTTCCCGTCGTGCTCGCCTCGGCCACGCCGTCGGTGGAAAGCCGGGTCAACGCCAGCCAGGGCCGATACGACCGGGCCGTGCTGTCGTCGCGCTTCGCGGAAGCCGCGCTCCCCGATTTGAAGTCGATCGACATGCGGCGTTCGCCGCCGGCCCGCGGCGGCTTCCTGTCGCCGGTCCTGCTTGAACAGATGCAGCGCACGCTGGAGAGGAAGGAACAGTCGCTGCTCTTCCTCAACCGGCGCGGTTATGCGCCGCTGACGCTCTGCCGCGTTTGCGGCCACCGTTTCGGCTGTCCGGTCTGTTCGGCCTGGCTGGTCGAGCATCGGTTTCGCGGCCAACTCGTCTGCCATCATTGCGGCCATAATGAGCGGCGGCCGGAGGCCTGTCCGGAATGCGGCACGCTCGACCATCTGGTGGCTTGCGGGCCGGGTGTCGAGCGAATCGCCGAGGAAGTGGTCGCCCATTTCCCGGATGCCCGCACCATCGTGCTTTCCTCGGACCTCCTGGGGGGCGTGCGCCGGCTCAGGCTGGAGCTGGAGGCCGTCGCCAATGGCGAGGCCGATATCGTTATCGGCACGCAGCTCGTCGCCAAGGGCCACAATTTTCCCGGCATGACGCTGGTCGGCGTGGTCGACGCGGACCTAGGATTGGCCAATGGCGATCCGCGCGCCGCCGAGCGCACTTTCCAGCTGCTCAGCCAGGTAACGGGGCGCGCCGGCCGCACCGGCAAGAAAAGCCTCGGCCTGCTCCAGACCTACCAGCCCGACCATAAGGTGATGCGGGCCATCGTCTCCGGCGATTCGGAAGCCTTTTACGAGCGCGAGATCGCCGAGCGCGAGCGGGCAGGACTGCCGCCGTTCGGCCGGCTCGCCGGCATCATTGTGAGCGCGGCGACACGAGCTGAGGCCGAAAGCCATGCGCGCGGCTTGCGACGCGCCGCACCGCAGGCTTCGGACGTGTTCGTGCTCGGGCCGGCCGAGGCGCCGCTGTCGCTGATCGGCGGCCGTCACCGCTTCCGCCTCCTGGTGCAGGGCGAGAGGCGCGCCGATATGCAGGGTTTCATCCGGGCTATGCTGGCGGAGGGCCCGAAGCTGCGCGGCTCGGTGCGCGTGCAGGTCGACATCGACCCGCAGAGCTTCCTGTAAGCGTGAGAGACAGTCCCAACGGAGTGCCCTACCCATGAAAACCCTTGGCCTGATCGGCGGCATGAGCTGGGAATCGACGGCGATCTACTATCGCCTGCTCAACGAGATCGTGCGTGAGCGGCTGAGCGGGCTGCATTCGGCGAAGCTGTTGTTGTGGTCGTTCGATTTTGCCGAGATCGCCGAACGGCAGCATGCGGGCGATTGGGAAGGCGCCGGCGCGCTTTTGGTGGAAGCGGCCCATAAGCTGGAGGCGGCCGGCGCCGAAGGCCTGGTGATCTGCACCAACACGATGCACAAGCTGGCCGACGCGGTGCAGGCAGCAGTATCGGTTCCGCTCATCCACGTCGCCGACGCGACCGGGCGCGCCGTCGTCGAGGCCGGCGTCAAGCGGCCGGCGCTGCTTGCGACGCGCTTCACCATGGAGCAGGATTTCTACAAAGGGCGGCTTAGTGACAAATACGGCCTCGAGCCGGCGGTGCCGAACCATGCCGGCCGCGACATGGTGCATAGGGTGATCTATGACGAGCTCTGCCAGGGCATCGTCAGGCCCGAATCGAAATCCGCCTATCTCGACGAGGTCGGCCGGATGCAGCGCGCCGACCGCGTGGACGGCGTCATCATGGGCTGCACCGAGATCACCATGCTGATCGGCCAGGGCGATTTCGACATTCCGCTGTTCGACACGACGCGCATCCATGCCGAGGCCGCGGTCGACTTCGCGCTCTCCTGATGCGCGATTCCTAATGTGTCGGCCATGCTCTGGCGCGCTGCCATTCCCTGGCTAGAATGCCGGTGTTTCAGAACAAGAAATATGAGGGGGGACTTTATGGACTTCGCGTTTCCGTGGCCCGCGAGCCAGGGCGAATGGCTGGCCTGGTCGAGCGCTGTCGTGACCCTGGCGCTCGGCCTCTTCCTGTTCCTGGCGCCGGGGCTTGCCTTTCGCGTGCTTCGCCTGCAGCCCAGGCCGGAGAAAGCGGCGGCGATCGCCGAGGGGCGCGGCCGCATGTCCGGCTTCTATCTCGGCGTCAGCCTGTGCTGCATCCTGCTCGCACAGCCCCTGCTCTACATGGCGCTGGGCTTCTCCTGGCTGTTCACTGCCTTCGGCCGGCTGCTGTCTATGATGTCGGATGGCGCCAACACCCCTTTCAACTGGGTTTCGATCGTGGTTGAATTGGCGCTGGCGGCGCTGCCGCTGGCCTTTGCCTTCGGCTTCGTGCCGTGAATTCGGTGCTTGAGCTTGGCCTTCGCTGCCTGATGCGACAAAAGTGCCTGAAAAGCATGCTGGACGATGCATTGCGGTCTTAAAAAGCCTGTGCTAGACGGCAATCGACTTTCGACCGGGGATAGCGGAAGCCGCGCCTCCGTGCTTGGAAAAATGCAGTAAGGTCAAAGATTTAGCCAGAGTTTTCGCTCGCGCCAACAATCTGCGGCCTGTCAGACAAGAGAAAAGACGGTCCGTGGCCCAATCGTCATCGCCAATCTCAGCTGTCGCAGAACGCTATGCAGGCTCGCTGTTTGAGCTTGCTCTGCAGGAAAATTCAGTCGCCAAGGTCGAGGCCGACCTCGCCAGCTTCGAGGCGATGCTCAACGGCAGCGACGATCTCAAGCGGCTGATCAACAGCCCGGTGTTTTCCAGCGAGGACCAGGCCAAGGCCATCGCCGCCATCGTCGACAAGGCCAAGATCACCGGACTGGTCGGCAATTTCCTGCGCGTCGTCGCCAGGAACCGTCGCCTGTTCGCGGTGCCCGGCATGATCAAGGCATTCCGCCAGATCGCCGCCGACCATCGCGGCGAGGCTTCCGCCGAGGTCACCTCGGCGCACGCGCTGACGGCTGCGCAGCAGACTGAACTGAAGGCGACGCTGAAGAGCATCGCCGGCAAGGATGTGGCCATCGCCATGACCGTCGATCCGTCGCTGCTCGGCGGCCTGATCGTCAAGATGGGCTCGCGCCAGATCGATACGTCGCTCAAAACCAAACTCAATTCGCTCAAGCTTGCACTGAAAGAGGTCGGCTGATGGACATCCGCGCCGCGGAAATTTCCGCAATTCTGAAAGACCAGATCAAGAATTTCGGCAAGGAGGCCGAGGTCTCCGAAGTCGGTCAGGTTCTGTCCGTCGGTGACGGCATCGCCCGCGTCTACGGCCTCGACAATGTCCAGGCCGGCGAGATGGTCGAATTTCCGGGCGGCATCCGCGGCATGGCGCTGAACCTCGAAGCCGACAATGTCGGCGTCGTCATCTTCGGCAACGACCGCGACATCAAGGAAGGCGACACCGTCAAGCGCACCGGCGCCATCGTCGACGTTCCGGTCGGTCCCGGCCTGCTCGGCCGCGTGGTGGACGCGCTCGGCAACCCGATCGACGGCAAGGGCCCGATCAAGGCGACCGAGCGCAAGCGCGTCGACGTCAAGGCGCCCGGCATCATTCCGCGCAAGTCGGTGCACGAGCCGATGTCGACCGGCCTCAAGGCCATCGACGCGCTGATCCCGGTCGGCCGCGGCCAGCGCGAGCTGGTCATCGGCGACCGCCAGACCGGCAAGACCGCGATCATCCTCGACACGATGCTGAACCAGAAGTCGGTGCACGACAACGGTCCGGAGAAGGAAAAGCTCTACTGCGTCTACGTCGCCGTCGGCCAGAAGCGCTCGACCGTCGCGCAGTTCGTGAAGGTGCTGGAAGAGCGCGGCGCGCTCGACTACTCCATCATCATCGCCGCCACCGCTTCCGATCCGGCGCCGATGCAGTTCCTGGCGCCGTTCGCCGGCTGCACGATGGGCGAGTATTTCCGCGACAACGGCATGCATGCCCTCATCAGCTATGATGACCTGTCGAAGCAGGCCGTCGCCTATCGCCAGATGTCGCTGCTGCTGCGCCGCCCGCCGGGCCGCGAGGCCTATCCGGGCGACGTCTTCTACCTGCACTCGCGCCTGCTCGAGCGCGCCGCCAAGCTCAATGACGACAACGGCGCCGGTTCGCTGACCGCGCTGCCGGTCATCGAGACGCAGGCCAACGACGTGTCGGCCTACATCCCGACCAACGTGATCTCGATCACCGACGGCCAGATCTTCCTCGAGACCAACCTGTTCTTCCAGGGCATCCGCCCGGCGGTCAACGTCGGCCTGTCGGTGTCGCGCGTCGGCTCGTCGGCGCAGATCAAGGCGATGAAGCAGGTCGCAGGCTCGATCAAGGGCGAGCTCGCGCAGTACCGCGAAATGGCGGCCTTCGCGCAGTTCGGCTCGGACCTCGACGCCGCCACGCAGCGCCTGCTCAACCGCGGTTCGCGCTTGACCGAGCTGCTCAAGCAGCCGCAGTTCTCGCCGCTGAAGACGGAAGAGCAGGTCGCGGTGATCTTCGCCGGCGTCAACGGCTATCTCGACAAGCTGCCGCTCAACCAGGTCGGCAAGTTCGAGCATGGCCTGCTCAGCCATATGCGCTCGGCCGGCAAGGACGTGCTCGATGGCATCCGCAAGGAGAAGGCGCTGTCGGACGATCTGCGCGCCAAGCTGAAGGCGGAAATCGACGCTTTCGCCAAGACCTTCGCTTGAACGAAGCCGGACGCACGGGATCAGGTTGAAGCATGGCTTCGTTAAAAGACCTTCGTAACCGCATCGCCTCGGTCAAGGCGACGCAGAAGATCACCAAGGCGATGCAGATGGTCGCCGCGGCGAAGCTGCGTCGCGCGCAGGAGGCGGCGGAAGCCGCCAGGCCCTATTCCGAGCGCATGGGCGCGGTGCTGGCCAACATCACCCAGGCGATCGGTGGCGGCGGCGATGCCCCGGCGCTGATGACGGGTACCGGCAGGGACGACGTGCATCTGCTCATCGTCTGCACCGCCGAGCGTGGCCTGTGCGGCGGCTTCAACTCGCAGATCGCACGGCTTGCCCGCGACCATATCCGCAGGCTTCTGGCCGACGGCAAGCAGGTCAAGATCATCTGCGTCGGCAAGAAGGGTTTTGACATACTGCGCCGCGACTACGGCTCGCTGATTCTCGAGCGCGTCGACCTGCGCGAGGTCAAGACGCTCGGCTTCGTCAATGCCGACGCGATCGCGCGCAAGGTCATCCATCTCTTCAACGAGGGCGGCTTCGACATCTGCACGCTGTTCTATTCGCAGTTCAAATCGGTGATCAGCCAGATCCCGACGGCGCAGCAGATCATCCCGGCGGCGCCGGCTTCGGCCGCCGCCGCGACGGGCAACGGCGCCGCCGCGGTCTACGAATACGAGCCGGAGCCGGGCGAGATCCTCTCCGACCTCATCCCGCGCAACATCGCCGTGCAGATCTTCCGGGCGCTTTTGGAAAACGCGGCCGGCGAGATGGGCGCCAAGATGAGCGCGATGGACAATGCGACGCGCAACGCCGGCGACATGATCAACAGGCTGTCGATCACCTACAACCGCCAGCGGCAGGCGCAGATCACCAAGGAACTGATCGAAATCATTTCGGGCGCCGAGGCGCTCTAGGCGCGCGCGGGCGGGGTCCGAGACCTCGCAGCGGCGTGAACAACGGATAGACGAAAAGGGCAAAGACGATGGCGAAAGCAGCTACCCCGAAGACCGCGGCCAAGGAGGCATCGGCCCCGAAGGCGGCAAAGGCCCCGGCAGCAGCCGCGAAGGCCGCCGCTCCGGCGAAGAAGGCGGCCGCTCCGGCCAAGGCCGCGGCTTCCGCCGCCAGCGTCGCGGCCAAGCGCGTCGGCGCCGCCGGCAAGGTCCGCCAGGTCATCGGCGCCGTCGTCGACGTGCAGTTCGAAGATCATCTGCCGGCCATTCTGAACGCGCTGGAAACCGACAATGTCGGCAACCGCCTGGTGCTCGAGGTCGCCCAGCATCTTGGCGAAAACACCGTGCGCTGCATCGCCATGGACTCGACCGAAGGTCTCGTGCGCGGCCAGGACGTCTTTGACACCGGCGCGCCGATCTCGGTTCCGGTGGGTCCGGGCATGCTCGGCCGCATCATCAACGTCATCGGCGAGCCGGTCGACGAAGCCGGTCCGGTCGACGCCGTCGAGATGCGCGCCATCCACCAGCCGGCTCCGGCCTATGTCGACCAGTCGACGGAAGCGCAGATTCTGGTCACCGGCATCAAGGTTCTCGATCTGCTCGCGCCCTACGCCCGCGGCGGCAAGATCGGCCTGTTCGGCGGCGCCGGCGTCGGCAAGACCGTGCTGATCCAGGAACTGATCAACAACGTCGCCAAGGCGCATGGCGGCTTCTCGGTGTTCGCCGGCGTCGGCGAGCGCACCCGCGAAGGCAACGACCTCTATCACGAGTTCATCGAATCGGGCGTCAACAAGAAGGGCGGCGGCCAGGGTTCGAAGGCAGCACTCGTTTACGGCCAGATGAACGAACCGCCGGGCGCGCGCGCCCGCGTCGGCCTGACCGGCCTCACCGTCGCCGAATATTTCCGCGACCAGGGCCAGGACGTGCTGTTCTTCGTCGACAACATCTTCCGCTTCACCCAGGCGGGTTCGGAAGTGTCGGCGCTGCTCGGCCGTATTCCTTCCGCCGTGGGCTACCAGCCGACTCTCGCCACCGACATGGGCGCGCTGCAGGAGCGCATCACGACGACGACCAAGGGCTCGATCACCTCGGTGCAGGCGATCTACGTTCCGGCCGACGACTTGACCGACCCGGCGCCGGCGACCTCCTTCGCCCACCTTGACGCGACGACCGTGCTCAACCGCGCGATCTCGGAAAAGGGCATCTACCCGGCCGTCGATCCGCTGGATTCCACCTCGCGCATGCTCGACCCGATGGTCGTCGGCGAGGAGCACTACCAGGTCGCCCGCCAGGTGCAGTCGATCCTTCAGCGCTACAAGTCGCTGCAGGACATCATCGCCATCCTGGGCATGGACGAGTTGTCCGAAGAGGACAAGCAGACGGTTGCCCGCGCCCGCAAGATCGAGCGCTTCCTGTCGCAGCCGTTCTTCGTCGCCGAAGTGTTCACCGGCTCGCCGGGCAAGCTGGTCGACCTCGCCGATACCATCAAGGGCTTCAAGGGCCTTTGCGCCGGCGACTACGACCACCTGCCGGAAGCCGCCTTCTACATGGTCGGCGGCATCGACGAGGCGGTCGAGAAGGCACAGCGCCTCGCGGCTGAAGCGGCCTGATTGGTGAATGGTCAATAGTGAATGGTGAATAGGGAGTAGCGGATAGGAAATCGGACTGAGGTGAAGGTCATTTGGGCCATTCACCACTCACCATTCACCATTCGCTAAATTGATCATGGCTGAAGCTTTCAAGTTCGAACTGGTCTCGCCGGAGCGGCTGCTCGTTTCGGAGCAGGTCGAGTCGGTCGTCATCCCGGGCGCCGAAGGCGAGATGACGGTGATGGCGCAGCACGCGCCGGTCATGACCACCATCAAGCCCGGCGTCGTCACGGTGAAGGCCGCGGGTGGCAAGGAAGACCGCTATGTCGTCTTCGGCGGTTTCGCCGACATCCTGCCGTCCGGCTGCACGCTGCTTGCCGAATCGGCCGTGCATGTGAACGACATCGATCGCGCCGACCTTGCCCGCCGCATCCAGGATGCCAAGGAAGACGCCGCCGACGCCAAGGACGACGTGGCGCGCAGCCGCGCCGAGCAGTTCCTCGCCCAGCTTACCACGCTGGAAGGCGCGCTGCTGCCGGCCTGATCGTCGTTGAAAATGCGAGATTGAAAAAAGCGGGCTTGCCCCGCTTTTTTGTTTGGTGTTGCGAGATCAGTTTTGCTTGGGGCGCAATCCCTGGCGAGCAGGCGGGCGAGCTGTCACTCGGCCAGCCTGGGCGGCTCGTTGCTAATGCCGAGCGCGGCAAGAGCCAGCTTCGGACCGCCCTGCTTGAAGTGGACGAGATGGGTGGCGACAAACTCGATCAACCTTTGGCGCTCCGTGTGGCCCATGGCGAAACCGGCGAGGTCGAACACGGCCTCGGCCATTGTCGCCGTCGGCGGATTGCGGCCGAACAGGTCATTCAGGGCGGCATCAAGTGGATCGGTGAAATGGCCCTCGGGCAAAGCACCGCCGCGCGCGGCGCAGGCAGCGATCCAGGCGGCGACGACCAGCGACAGATGTTCCGGCAGCAGGCCCGCCTCAAGCCTGGCAAGCGCTGAAGCGACGATGCGCTGCGGCAGCTTCTGGCTGCCGTCACTGGCGATCTGCGCCGTGCGGTGGGCGAGCGCGGTATTGGAAAAGCGATCGGCGAGCTCGGCCGTGTAGGCGCTTGTGTCGAGCCCGGCATCCTGCGGCAGCGTCGGGATGGCCTCGGCCCAGAGCCGGTCGACGAACTGCCTTATTGCCGGATAGGCGAAGGCGCGGTCGACGGTAGCATGGCCGCTGAGCAGGCCAAGATAGGCGATGCCTGAATGCGCGCCGTTGAGCAGCCTCAGCTTCATATCCTCGAAGGGGCCGACATTCTCGACCATGGTGACGCCGAATTTCTCCCAGGCCGGCCGGCCAGCGGGAAAGCGGTCCTCGATCACCCATTGCCGGAACGGCTCGGTCGTCACCGGCCAGGCATCCTCGACGCCGATTTGCTGGCCGATGCGCGCCCGGTCGGCATCCGTGGTCGCCGGCACAATGCGGTCGACCATCGAAGACGGGAAGGCGACTTCGTTCGCGACGTGGCTGGCCAATGCCAGGCCGGCGCCACCATGAGCGTCCCGCAGCTTTGCGAATTCGACCATCAACCGGTGCAGCGTGGCGCCGTTGGCCGGAAGGTTGTCGCAGCAGAGCACGGTGAAGGGAGGCGAGCCGGCGGCACGACGGCGCGCCAGTGCTTCGGCGAGAAAGCCGTGCGCCGTCTTCGGCGAGCCAGGGTTAGCGAGGTCATGCACAATATCGGGATGTGCGCTGTCGAGCGTGCCGTCGGCTGCCCTGAGATAGGCCTTCTCGGTGATGGTGAGCGTGACGATGCGGATGCGCGGGTCGGTCAGCGCGGCGAGCACCGCGCCGGGGTCTTCCGGAGCGACGAGCAAGGATTGGATCGAACCGATCACCTGCAGCTGTTCGCCGGCGCTGTCGCGGATTGCCAGCGTGTAGAGCCCATCCTGCGGCTTGAGCGCGTCGCGCGTGTCGGGACTGCGCAGCGAGACGCCGACGATGCCCCAATCGCTCTCGCCATCCGCCAGGCAGGCGTCGACATAGGCCGCCTGGTGGGCGCGGTGGAAGGCGCCGACCCCGAGATGGACGATACCGGGGGTGACAGCGCCGCGGTCATAGCGCGGGATCGCCGCCGGCACATTCGCAATCGTATTGTTCGACAGGCGCTTCGTCATCGGATGTGAAGTCTCCAATCGCTTGCGGCCAAGCCGCCAGGGATGACGGCAAAGATGGATGGCGGCGTAGCACTGGCCACCGCCGCCGACAATGGGCGCGGGGCGCGCGAGGGCGCAGCTTTTCGTGTGTTGACAGCATTTCTCCCGGACCCTACCGGTGGGGCTCCGGAGGAGGGATCGACGTGGCCGCATTGACCGATCCGGATCTGCTGTTCGCCGCCGAGGGACGTCCGCTTTCGCTCGCACGCGCGCTTTACGCCTCGGTCCGGGACCTGCCCATCGTCAGCCCGCACGGTCACACCGACCCGCGCTGGTATGCGCTCAACGAGCGGTTTCCGGACCCCGCACAGCTACTCATCGTGCCGGATCACTACGTCCTTCGTATGCTGTTCAGCCAGGGCTTGCGGCTGGAAGAGCTCGGCGTGCCGACGCTTGATGGCGCGCCGGTCGAGACTGATGGCCGTGCCATCTGGCAGCGCTTCGCCGAGCATTATTATCTCTTCCGCGGCACGCCGACGCGGCTCTGGCTCGACCACGTGTTCGCGCATCTGTTTGGCATCGAGGAGCCGCTCACGGCAGCCAGCGCCGACCGCACCTACGATAGGATCGCCATGCTGCTGCAACGCGAAGACTATCGTCCGCGTGCGCTGTTCGAGCGCTTCAACATCGAGGTGATCGCCACGACCGAGGGCGCGCTCGACGATCTCAAATGGCACCGGATGATCCGCGACAGCGGCTGGAGCGGCCGCGTCGTCACGGCCTACCGGCCGGACGCGGTGGTCGATCCCGATTTCGAAGGGTTTTCGGCCAATCTCGATCGCCTCGGCGACATCGCCGGCTGCGACACCGGCACATGGACGGGCTATCTCGATGCGCATCGGCAGCGTCGCGCCTATTTCAAGCAATTCGGCGCCACCTCGTCCGATCATGGCCATCCGACCGCCGAGACCGCCAATCTCTCCGACGCGGCGGCCGAGGAGCTGTTCAACCGTATCCGCCGCGGCTCCGACGACGAGCGCGAGCGGCGGCTGTTCAGGGCGCAGATGCTGACCGAAATGGCCAAGATGAGCCGTGACGACGGCCTGGTGATGCAGATCCATCCCGGGTCATGGCGCAATCATTCGCCTTCCGTCTTCCAGAAATTCGGCCGCGACAAGGGCTTCGATATCCCGACGCGCGCCGACTATGTGACGGCGCTGAAGCCGCTGCTCGACTGCGTCGGGCTGGAACGCGACCTCACGGTCATCCTGTTTACGCTCGACGAGTCGAGCTATGCGCGCGAGCTGGCGCCGCTTGCCGGCGCCTATCCGGCGCTGAAGCTGGGTCCGGCCTGGTGGTTCCACGACAGCCCGGAAGGGATGCGCCGCTTTCGCGAGATGACCACCGAGACGGCAGGCTTCTACAACACTGTCGGCTTCAACGACGACACGCGCGCCTTTCCGTCGATCCCGGCACGGCACGACGTCGCACGCCGCGTCGACTGCGCCTTCCTGGCGCGGCTGGTCGCCGAGCATCGGCTGCGCGAGGACGAGGCGCATGAGCTGGCGCGCGACCTTGCCTATACGCTTGCCAAGAAGGCATATCGCCTGTGAAGACGCGGCGCCACAGAACGGCCGATCCTTCGAGCGGCGGGAAGCGAAAGGTAGAACGAGCGTGAGCGATCTTGCCGCCTTCAGCCTCACGGGCAAGCGCATCCTGGTCACCGGCGCCAACACCGGCATCGGCCAAGGCATCGCCATGTCGGTCGCGCGTGCCGGCGGTCTGGTCGTCGGCGTCGGCCGCTCGGCGATGGACGACACGGCCGGCAAGATCGCGGCCGCGGGCGGCAGCTTCGAAGCGGTGCAGGCCGATCTCGGCGACCCGGCCGGGGCCGCCGCGATGCTCGACCGCATCTGGGATCAAAACGGCCCGATCGACGGGCTCGTCAATAATGCCGGCATCATCCGGCGCGCCGATGCGGTCGATCTGAGCGAGGCCGATTGGGACGAGGTGATGGACGTCAATCTGAAGACGGTCTTCCGCCTCTGCCAGGGTTTTGCAAGGCGCGTGCTTGCCGAACCGGGACGGCGCGGCAAGATCGTCAACATCGCCTCGGTGCTGAGCTTCCAGGGCGGCATCCGCGTTGCTTCCTATACGGCTTCGAAGCATGGCGTGCTCGGCTTGACGAGGCTGCTCTCCTGCGAATGGGCAGCGAAAGGCATCAACGTCAACGGCATCGCGCCAGGTTATATCGAGACCAACAACACCGAAGCGCTCCGCGCCGACCCCGACCGCAGCGCCGCCATCCTCGGGCGTATCCCGGCTGGGCGCTGGGGCCGGCCCGACGACATCGGCGACGCGGCCGTGTTCCTGCTGGCGCCGGCATCGGACTATATGCACGGCGCCGTGGTGCCGGTCGACGGCGGTTGGCTGGCGCGGTAATTGTTCCCTGCCCGTTTAAAACTGAAAGAAACAAAGATCTGGCCGGCTATTCAAAACGAAAAGCCCGCGCCGTGAAGCGCGGGCTTGTTGCCTGGGCGCCTGGGGCGCCGCCGCGGTACTCGAAACATCGCCGCAGGAGGGCAACCGTGCCGCAACAGGGTGAAGATTGGCTTAACGAAGAGGACTGGAACTTTGCCCGCATATCGGCCAAAGAGACGGCGGATCGGAGATGATCGTTCGACCTCGCATGCCGGCGCCGGCAGCGGAACATAGCCGGCGGGAGAGAGTCGGGAATGGACCTTGCACGCAAGTCAGAAGCGCTTTTGCGCGAGGCCGCCAGGCGACCGATCAGGGAGATCCGGCGATTGGCGCTGGACTTGAAGCGGCTGTGGCGACTTTGGGTGAAATCGGACACGGCGCGCTACAACAAGATATTCATCGCCGGCTGCGCGCGCAGCGGAACGACGCTTACACAGCGCCTGATGGGATGCTTCGAAGACACTTTCGTCCATCAGGCCGAGGCGAGATATGCCCAACTGGACCTGCTGGACCGCCCGGAAGTCAGCCTAGTGGTCAAGCGCTCCGAGCGGACTCATGCGCATCTGGCCAGATTGCCAAGCGCGATAGGCCTGATCTATTGCGTCCGCCATCCTTTCGACGTGCTTACAAGTTCGCACCCCGAGAGCAGGGCACAGCGCCGGTTCCACGTCACGCCCGAACGCTGGCTGGCGGAATATGACGCTTTGCTGCGGCTGAGGAAAGCACAGCCCAGCCGTGCGATCGTCTATGCCCGCTATGAAGACATGATCGCCCGGCCGGATGCGGTGCAGGAGCGGATCGCGCAGGCATTCGACCTCAAACCGCGTATCCGCTTCAGCGAGGATCCAAGCAATCCCATACGTGCGACCTCCCTGAAGAAATGGGAACGGAACGAAGAGTTCCGAACCTATCTGCGCACGCTGCCGCCAATATTTCTCGCACGCCTCAAAGGGTTCTGCGACGAGTTTGGCTATGATATGCCGGACTGGGCCCGCGGATGAGGCCGGCATTTGGCCTTTTGGCCAGACGGCATGGACCTTTGATCACGCCCGACATGCTGCCTGGCGATGACGGCGCCAACATAAACGGGCCGTCGCTGGTCAGGATGCCCGATTGGGCGAAGGGTCGGCTCGGGGCCTACCATCTCTATTTCGCGCATCACAACGGCACCTACATCCGGCTTGCCTATTCCGACGCGATAGAGGGTCCCTGGCGGATCCATCCAGGTGGCGCGCTTTCGCTCGCCGCGTGTCCGTTCCTCACGGGGCATATTGCGTCTCCCGACGTGCATGTCGATGCGCAAAACCAGCGGATCGTCATGTATTTCCACGGTCCGGCCTCGAACGGCCAGGGGCAGACGACCTTCGCGGCCACGTCCGCCGACGGTCTGCGTTTCACAGCCAATCCCGAACCGCTTGGACCATTCTACGCGCGGATTTTTCGGCATGATGGCTTGTGGTATGGGCTCTTCGGCACGGCCAACGTGCGGCTTCGCCGGTCAAATGACGGCCTCTCCGGGTTCGAGGAGGGACCGGTCGTGCTGCCCGGCTCATGGCGGGTTCGGCCCAGGCATGTCGCGGTGCAGAAAAACGGCAGCTCATTGATCGTCTATTACACACGCAAGGGCGACGCGCCCGAACGTGTGCTTTACGGCAGTATCGATCTCTCCGACGACTGGCTGCGCTGGACGGTACGCGGCAGGAGCGAGCTGCTTAGGCCCGGCACCGATTTCGAGGGCGCCGATCTGCCCCTCAGGCGTGGCCGAATGGGCGCTGCAAAGGGCAGGGAGAATGCGCTGCGCGATCCAGCCATTTTCGAGGAAGATGGGCGGACCTGGCTGCTTTATGCCGTAGCCGGCGAAAGCGGCATAGCGCTGGCCGAACTCTGCCCGGTTGAACCGAGGACGACGGGCCTGCGGAAACTAATCGCGGCGCTGTTGGGCCGTATCGGAGGCGATGCGACCTTGCTGGCGTAAGCCGCTCGTTCAGCGCTGCTGCAGCGCGAGCCGCACGCCGAGCGCGCAATAGATGCCGCCGACCACCTTGCCCTGCCATTTCAGCACCGCCGGATTGCGGCGCAGGAAGGAACCCAGGCCGCCGGCGCTGACGGCGAAGACGACCGTGCTGAAGAGGCCGAGCAGGACAAAGATGATGCCCAGCACCATCAGCTGCAGCACCACGAAACCGCTTTGCGGGTGGACGAATTGCGGCAGGAAGGCGAGGAAGAACAGAGCCGTCTTCGGGTTGAGCACTTCGGTCAGGATCGCCTGCCGGAAGGCTCGGCCCGCCGAGATTGGCAGCGACCTGCCCGCCAGATCGGCCGGCGCCTTTTCGATAATGGCGCGGATGCCGAGATAAACGAGATAGGCCGCGCCGATATATTTGATGATGCTGAACAGCACCGCCGAGGCGGCGATGATGGCCGAGATGCCGACAATGGCCATGATGGTGTGGATGACATCGCCCGCCGCGACACCGGCGCCGGTGGCGATGCCGACCTTCGTGCCCGAGCTCGTCGCGCGCGCAACGGTGAGCAGCGTCGCCGGTCCCGGAATGAAGACGAAGCCGAACACGACCGCGATATAGGTGATGAGCGTGGCGGGATCGATCATGCGAAGGCTCCTGTAAGTCTGCCGCCGCTCGGCAGCGGGCTGGTCGGGACCATAGCATCGCAAGCCGAGTCGATGGAATTCCGCATCCGATGTGATGGTTGATCTAGACAGAGACGCCGGTCGAGGCCGGCTGCTATCGCCGGCTGAACGCGTCCAGCCATTGGCGCGAATCCGGAAATGGACTTATCTGGCGGCTGTTCGTTTTTCGGGAAACAAAGCTTGAGCGATATCCAGCGGCACAAACGTCCCGGCGGCATCACGGCAAGGCGGCTCGGTGCGCTGATCACGCCGGACATGCTGCCCGGCGACGACGGCGCCAACATAAACGGTCCGTCGCTGATCAAGATGCCGGACTGGGTGCCCGGCAGGCTTGGCGCCTACTACCTCTATTTCGCGCATCACAACGGCACCTATATCCGGCTTGCCTATGCCGACGCTTTGGAAGGTCCTTGGCATATCCACCCGCGCGGCGTCCTGTCGCTTGCCGAATGTCCTTTTCTTAAAGAGCACATCGCTTCCCCCGACCTGCATGTCGACGAACAGAACCGACGCATCGTCCTCTATTTCCATGGTCCGACCGGGAATGGCGGCCGTGCGCAGACGACCTTCGTCGCCACATCCGCCGACGGGCTGCATTTCAGTCCCCGTGCAAACGCGCTTGGACCGTCCTATGCGCGGATTTTCCGGCATGGCCATTGGTGGTACGGCCTCTTTGGTACGGACGTCGTCACGCTTTGCCGGTCGAGCGATGGTCTCTCCGGTTTCGAGACAGGGCCTGTCCTGCTGCAAGCTTCGCGGGGGCGATTGCCGCCAAGGCATGTCGCCGTTCAGCAACAAGGCCGCTGGCTGCGGGTTTTTTATACGCGCAAGGGCGACCAGCCGGAGCGGATCTTTTATGGCACGGTCGATCTCTCGCGCGGCTGGCGGCGCTGGACCGTGCGCGAAAGGATCGAGCTGCTGAGACCAGGGACTGACTTCGAAGGGGCGGATCTGCCGCTGCGCAGAAGCCGGACGGGTCCCGCCGAAGGTAGGGAGAACGCGCTGCGCGATCCCGCGATCTTCGAGGAAGACGGGCGGGTTTGGCTTCTCTACGCAGCCGCCGGCGAGAGCGGCATAGCGCTGGCCGAAATTTGCCCGCAGACAGCGCGACCGATGTCGGCATCGCGCGCCGTCGCCGCTCTCGAAGACCATACCGCTCACCTGGCGCAGGCGATCGGCCGGGTTCTCGACCGAAAGAGGCCGAAGCAGCCAAACAGGATCTTCATCGCCGGCTGCGCGCGCAGCGGCACCACGCTGACCCGCGACCTGATGGCGTGCTTCGACGACACCTATGTCCTCGGCGGCGAAGCCCCGTTTCCGGTGCTGATCGACCTGAAGCGCCGGGAAGCCAATGTCGTGGTCAAGCGCACCGCCGAAAGTCATGAACTGCTCAGCCATTTGCCGGCTGAAATCGGCCTGATCTACTGCGTGCGCCATCCTTTCGATGTGCTGACGAGCCAGCATCCCGAGACGATGCATGTGCGCCGCTTCCACGTCACGACCGAACGCTGGGAGGCTGAGTATGACGGGCTGCTGCGACTGAGGCGGGCCCAGCCACGGCGCGCCATCCACTATCTGCGTTATGAGGACCTGATTGCCGGACCCGATGCGGCACAGCAGGCAATTGCCGATGCATTCGGCCTTGCGGCAAGGCTTCGCTTCAGCTCCGATCCAAACAATCCGATTCGACGGAGCTCGCTGCGGAAATGGGAACGCAATGAGGAATTCCGCACCTATCTCCACACCTTGCCGAGGTCGTTTCTCGGCCGCATCGAGGCTTTCTGCCGAGAATTCGGCTACGACCTTCCCCAAGCCTCATAACGCAAGAGATTGCCGTGACGCCGGTTTTGAAAACCCTGTTTGAAGATCCAAAGCGTCGCGTCCTGAAGGATGTCTTCGGCTACGACGATTTCCGTCCCGGACAGGCGACCGTGATCGAGGCGCTGCTGGCCGGGCGCCATGTGCTGGCGGTCATGCCGACGGGCGCCGGCAAGTCGCTCTGCTATCAGGTTCCGGCGCTGGTCAAGGGCGGGCTCACCATCGTGGTGTCGCCGCTGGTGGCGCTGATGCAGGATCAGGTCGCCGCCTTGCGGCTTGCCGGTGTGGCCGCCGACACGATCAACTCCTCGCTCGACCGCGACGCCAATGTCGCGGCGTGGCGCCGCGTGGCGTCGGGGCAGACGCGGCTGCTCTATCTGGCGCCGGAGCGGCTGATGACGGAGCGGATGCTGGACGCGCTGTCGCGGCTCGATGTTAGCCTGATCGCCATCGACGAGGCGCACTGCATCTCGCAATGGGGCCCGGCCTTCCGGCGCGAATATGAGGACCTGTCGCAACTGCGCGGCGTGTTTCCGCACGTGCCGATCATCGCGCTGACGGCGACCGCCGACGAGGCCACGCGCGGCGATATCGAGGCGCGGCTGTTTGCCGGGCGGGCCGAAACCCTGGTGCTGGGTTTCGACCGCCCCAACATCAAATTGGCGATGGAGACCAAGCAGGACAGCAAGCGCCAGCTGCTGCGCTTCGTCGAGCGGCACCAGGGCAAGAGCGGCATCATCTACTGCCTGTCGCGGCGCAAGACGGAGGAGATGGCGGCCTTCCTTGAGAAGAACGGCGTGCGCGCGCTTGCCTACCATGCCGGCATGAGCAAGGAGGCGCGGGAGGCGAACCAGAACGCCTTCATGAGTCTGTCGGGCGTCGTCATGGTGGCGACGATCGCCTTCGGCATGGGCATCGACAAGCCCGATGTCGCCTATGTCTTCCACACCGACCTGCCGGGCAGCCTGGAGGCCTATTACCAGGAGATCGGCCGCGCCGGGCGCGACGGCCGACCGGCGGAAGCGCATATGCTCTACGGCGCCGGTGACATCCGCACGCGCCGGATGTTCATCGACGAGGAGGATACCTCGCCCGAACACAAAAGACGGGCGCATCGCCGGCTCGACACGCTGATCGGCTATTGCGAGACGGCGCAGTGCCGGCGCCAGGTGCTGCTCGGCTATTTCGGCGAGGAGGCGAAGGCCTGCGGCAATTGCGATAATTGTCTTAACCAGGCGCCGCGCGCCGACGGCAGCGCCGAGGCGCGCGTCATCCTTGCGGCCGTGGCGCAGAGCGGCGAGCGCTTCGGCGCCGCCCATGTCATCGATGTCCTGCTCGGCCACGAGACCGAGAAGGTGCTGGCGAGAGGCCATCAGAAGCTCGCCAGCTTCAGGACCGGCATCATGCACAGGAAGCCGGTGTGGCTGTCGCTGATCCGGCAACTGGTGGCCGGCGGCTTCCTAGTGCCGGATCCGGACGGCCATGGCGGTCTTGTCATCTCGGAAAGCGGCCGCGCCCTTGGCCGCGGCGAGGTTGCCTTCGAGTATCGCGTCGAGGGCCGGGACCGTTTCGCGCGCGGCAGGAAGCGCGCCGCGCAAGGCGCCGCCATTGACGGCGAGGGCGTCGATGCATCGCTTCTGGCGACGCTCAAGACGCTGCGGCTGAGGCTCGCCAAGGAGCGCCAGGTGCCGGCCTACGTGGTGTTCTCCGACCGCACGCTGATCGACATGGCCGAGCGCCGCCCGCAAGACCTCGACGAGTTCGCCGAGGTTAACGGCGTGGGCGCGGCGAAGCTGAAGGAGTTCGGCGAGGTTTTCCTGGGCGCCATCGCCGCGCATCAGGCGACCTAGGTCTCCCGCTGCCGCCAGTATCGAGAGACAACTACGGGGCCGCAAACGCCGGAAGCTGATCGGGACCAGCCGAGTTGCGCCAATATTTTCAAATTTGCCCGCCGCCACGGCGAAATTCCGACAAGGGCCGTGTTCGAGAAGCTTTAGGTACCACCCTGCCGCTGGGGACTTGTCACAGGGCGCAAACTTTTTGACGGCTATCAGCCTGGGTGGGTTCGCAATGACAGTAATCATCGACAATGCCGCAAGCTGGCGCGACATCGCGCGTGTCGGCGACGGCGAAATGCTCGCCCTGGCGCCGGCCGCCTGGGATCGCATCGCCCATGCGAACCGCATCGTCGCAAGCCTCGTCGAGAAGGGCATTCGCGCCTATGGCGTGAACACAGGGGTTGGCGCGCTGGCAAGCAAGGTGGTGGCGCCGGCCCTGCAGGAGAAGCTGTCGCGCAACATCATCCTGAGCCATGCCTGCGGCGTCGGCGAACTGGTGTCGGAACGCAGCATCCGCGCTGTCATTGCCGCGCAGGTGGCGAATTTCGCGCATGGCCATTCGGGCGTGCGGCCGCAGATCGTGCGCAACCTGCTCACCTTGCTCGAGCGGGGCTGCGTTCCGGACGTTCCGTCGCGAGGATCGGCCGGGTATCTCACGCACAACGCCCATATCGCGCTGGTGCTGATCGGCGAGGGCAGGGCAACTGTCGCCGGGTGCAGGATGAGCGGCCGCGAGGCGCTGGCCGAGATCGGCCTGGAGCCGCTGGTGCTGGGCGCCAAGGAAGGCTTGAGCCTCGTCAACGGCACGGCATGCGCTACCGGCCTCACAAGCATCGCCCTGGTTCGCGCCGAGCGTCTGCTTGCCTGGGCCGATGCGGCGGCGGCACTTACGCTGGAAGCGGCAGGCGGACAGATGGCGGCCTTCGACGAAACCGTGCTGGCCATGCGGCCGTCGCCCGGGATCGAGGCGGTCGGCGCCTCGATGCGGCGTCTGCTCGACGGCAGCGGGCTGATCCAGGCGGCGCATGGCAGCCGCACGCAGGACGCGCTCAGCCTGCGCGCCGTGCCGCATGTGCATGGCGCGGCGCGCGAGGTGCTGGAACGCTCGGCACTGCTGGTGGACCGCGAGCTCGCTTCAGTGACCGACAATCCCGCCGTCGCCGGCACGCCCGATGAACCGAAAGTGTTTTCGCAGGCGCATCCGGTGGCGCCGGCGCTCGGGCAGACAGCAGACGGTCTGACGATCGCGCTGGCGCAGGTCGCGGCCATGAGCGAGCGCCGCATCGATCGCCTCGTCAATCCGCTGGTCAACAATCTGCCGGCATTCCTCGCCGCCGAAGGCGGCTGCAACTCGGGCTTCATGATCGCCCAGTACACCGCCGCGTCGCTCAGCAACGTCAACCGGCGCCTCGCCGCGCCGGCGGCGACGGATGGCGGCGTCACTTCCGGCCTGCAGGAGGATTTCCTCGCCCATCCGACAGTGGCGGCCAACAAGCTTCTGGCCGTCATCGACAACGCCGAATACATCCTGGCGATCGAACTCATGGCCGCCGCACAGGCGCATGACTTCCTGTCCTGCAAGGCCGCGCGGGCGCCCGGCACGGACGCCATCTACCGCGCCGTGCGCCAACGCATCGCGCATTACAGCGACGATCGCCCGCTGTCCTGGGACATGGAGACTCTGCGCGATTTCATTCGCGGGGTAGATGTGAAACTCGGCGAAGTCTGAGCGCGTCCCTGGTACAAGTCCCGGGGAACGCCCGCCGGCGGGATCGGCGAAAGCCCGGCGCCTCTTCAGTGGTTGGCGTAGCCGCTCAAAGGACATCTCTGCGATGCCGGAATTTGGAAGGTGCCGTCAATCCCGCTGCACATGTGGTATGCGGATTTCCGCGCTGGTGTTGCTTTTGGCCTCGGCGCCGGTCCTGGATTGGCAGCCTCGCGCTGCTCCTGGCGCCTCGGCCTGGCGCGGACGACCGGTTGCGGTTTCTGCGGCTTTTGCGGCACCACGCTTTCCTGTTTCTTTGCTCGCGCTTCGGATGCCTGCTTGGCGCGGTACGTCTTCAGCGCGTCGTCCGTGTCGAGCTTCAGGCGGGCATATTGCTTCG
This sequence comes from Mesorhizobium atlanticum, assembly GCF_003289965.1. GTDB lineage: Bacteria > Pseudomonadota > Alphaproteobacteria > Rhizobiales > Rhizobiaceae > Mesorhizobium > Mesorhizobium atlanticum. Next base: position 28,315 of record NZ_QMBQ01000005.1, on the reverse strand, counting down.
GGGTGAGGAAGGTGGTCGGGGGCAAGCTGTTCGCCTCCTGCCACTGGCCGATGGCGCGGCGGGTCTTGGTGCCGAGGTCACCGTCGGCCGCGTCCAGGTCGTAGCCGATCGCCAGAAGCCGTTCCTGCAAGTCGATCTTGCCGTGGCGATCAAGCCCGATCGCGCTTTCCGTCAGTTCGGTCCCGGTGTCGGCTTCCGGCTTGGGCGCGGCGGCCGGAGGTTCCACGGCGGTTGCCGACCGCGAGGTCTCGCTCTGTACATTGGCGACCACGGTGGGCGGCTGCTTCTTGAGCTGGTCGATGTTGAGACGCGCCAGATCGGCGAACGCCCCGTTGGGGAATTGCTGCAAATAGGCTTCATAGTGCGCCAGCGTGTTGCGCTTCGAAGCCTCATCCCACACCCGCTGCTCGATTTCCCATCCGCGCCCGTCGGTGCTGGCGGGCTCCGCCTGCGTCGCGGTCGCCGATGGCTGAGCCGGCTGAACCGGTGCCGGCGGCTGCGGGGTCTGCGGACCGATGAAGACCTCGCGGCCGAGCGATGCGTTGTGCCAGGGTCGTTGCTTGCCGTTCGTCTCGGCCGTCACCTCGCCCCGCACCCGGGTCAGCGCGCTCTGGAGCTCCACGCCGGGCTCGGCGATATGCTTGGCAAGGGAGGTCGTATAGGGACTGTTGGCGCCGCCGCCGTCATAGGATACGGCGCCGGGGTCGGTGGCAAAGGCGATCAGCACGCCGCCGGTGCCGACGTCCGACCCGCTGACATCAATGGGCGCCAGGCCCGGAGCCGTGGTCGAGCGGCTTTTCGGCAAGGAGGCCGCCAAGGTCCTCGCCAGCGGATTGTCGCGGCAGGCGTCGAGAATGACGATGCCGACGGCCGGGTCCGGCGGCAGAGCAGCCAGCAACTCGTCCATCTGGATGGTGCGGGTCTTGAGATGCGCCGGCGCGGTAAGCTCGGCATCGACCGGGATGAGATAATTCTTGCCGTTCACCTGCATGCCGTGGCCGGCATAATAGATCAGCGCCGTATCCGCGTCGTAGGATGCCTCGGTAAACTTGTTCAGCCGATCCCGCATTCCGGCATAGTCGAGATCGACGCCTTCGATAACGTTGAACCCCACCTTGCGCAGCACGTCGGCCATCAGGCGGGCGTCGCTCGCGGGATTGGGGAGAGCGGGCGCATAGACATACTTGCTGTTGCCGATGACCAGCGCAACCCGGTTGCCCTGGGCGGCAAGGGCCCCGGGCTGCAGCAGCAGATCTGCCGCGGTCAGGAGGAAGAAACCAACGATGGCGACCCAGAACCTCATGGCGCGCATCCCCAACTCAAGTCGCGGCTCTGCTGCTAGTCCCCTTGGCAATTTCATTCAAAGATGCTTGCGTCTATGAAATATAGCACATCCGCGGGCAGTAAGCCTGTGGTTTCTCGCGGTCAGAGCCTCGCCGTCGGGACTTCGGCGATACACCGCGCCGCGCAAAGACATTCCATGATCTGGAGCATGGCGGCGACCGGTTTATTCGCCACCAATTCGATCTGCCTGAATTCAACCCCGCAATCGCCTCGAGCCGATTAACGCCAAAGGCAGACCTTGACATCCTTCCCGACATAGCAGGCGCCTTCACGGCGAAGCTCTCCCCAATCGCCTGCCTCGCCGTGGGTGTCGCGAATATCCCCGTTGGCATAGCCTGCCCAGGAATTTCCGTCCTTGTAGACGACGGCCCAGTAGTCCTTCGACATCTCGCCAGCCCCGCTATGCGTGTCGGGATAGTCGATGCCTGCGAAAACCTGGTTGGGCCCCTGGATGTTGAAATCGCCGCCCTGCTCGATCTGATAGGAACATTTTCCGGAGATCCGCGTCTCGCCGTGAACGACAAGCAGGCAGCGGCCCCATTTGTAACCGCTCGGCAGACGATGCTGTGCTGCGTGCGAAGGCGAAACGGAAAACGCGATTGCAAGGGCAACGGCGATGGTTCGCCCGATCATCTGCCGATCCGAATGGCGACCAGACACCGTTGGATTCTGTCCAGAGCGCATGTCGAACGACCCTCCGCGGGATGATCCCTTGAGATCATAGTCTACTGACCATAGCGAATTCTTGCCACGCGAGTGTGTACTGCTTCACGCTGCTGCTGAGGCCATCCTGCTTGGCGCGAAGGATCGCGTCGATCCTGCGAAGCTCGGAGAGCGAAGCAGGATGGCGGAGAGGGAGGGATTCGAACCCCCGATACCCTTGCGAGTATGCCGCATTTCGAGTGCGGTGCATTCGACCACTCTGCCACCTCTCCGCGAGGTCATGGTCGGCCGTTGCCGGCGCGGCGCACTAGATAACGGCTGGCTGCCAGAGTTACAAGGCCCTATTCGCGCGATTTCCGGCTTCTTGGAAAGGAGCGGCGAGGGAACGGAGCGATGTTTGCCGGCAACGCCGCTCGGGGTCTCTTCAGAGACAGGGCCGCTTGCCTTGACTCCAACGCAACCTTCGGTTAGGGACAGCCCGCATTCGGCGTGGAGGCTCTTCCGCGCCGCTTGTTTTTTGAACCCGCAGACTGACAAAAAGACGGCCGAACCGCCCGAGGCGGTTCATCGAGGCCGACCGAACAGCGAAAGGCAAAAAATGTTCGCAGTCATCAAAACGGGCGGCAAGCAGTATCGCGTCGCCGCCAACGATCTCCTGAAGATCGAGAAGCTCGAAGCCAAGGTCGGCGATATCGTCGAGATCGGCAATGTGCTCGCGCATGGCGAGGGCGAGAATGTCACCTTCGGCGCGCCGTTCGTCGATGGCGCGCTGGTCACGGCGGAAGTCGTCGAGCAGGGCAAGAACCGCACCGTCATCGCCTTCAAGAAGCGCCGCCGCCAGAATTCGCGCCGCAAGATCGGCCATCGCCAGTTGCTGACCACCGTCCGGATCGCCGAGATCCTGCTGGGCGGCGCCAAGCCGTCGAAGAAGGCCGCCGCCAAGCCGGAAGCCAAGGCTGAAGTCGCCGCCGAGGCGAAGGCCGAGGTCGCTGCGAAGGAGCCGAAGGCCAAGAAGGAAACCAAGGCAGAGGTCGCTTCCGGCGAAGAGGCAAAGGCAGCGCCGCTGTTCAAGGCGCCGAAGGGCGAGCCGGACGACCTGACCGTGATCAAGGGCATCGGCCCGGTCGCGGCGAAGGACCTCGCCGAGCAGGGCATCGTCACCTTCGCGCAGCTCGCCAAGCTTACCGACAAGGACGTTGCCAAGATCGACGAGCACATGCCGTTCAGCGCCGACCAGATCAAGGACTGGCGCGAGCAGGCCAAGGAACTGGCGAAGAAGTAATTTTCCGGCGACGATCGTCGCCGGTACGGACTTGAAACGGAACGCGAACGCGTTCATAAGACCATTCAAGCGCCTCAGGGCGCATCGGAGTTAGTCAAATGGCACACAAGAAAGCTGGCGGTTCGTCGCGCAACGGGCGCGATTCGCACTCCAAGCGTCTGGGCGTGAAGAAGTTCGGCGGCGAAGCCGTCGTCGCCGGCAACATCATCATTCGTCAGCGCGGCACGCAATGGCATCCGGGCACCAATGTTGGCATGGGCACGGACCACACCCTTTTTGCGCTCGAAGCCGGCGCAGTCACCTTCAACAAAAAAGCCAACGGCCGAACCTACGTATCGGTGAACCCGATTACCAAAGCAGCGGAGTAGCCGGTTCCGCACCATAACACCGGCGCCCATCTCGGGAACCGGTGTCTGGCCAGGCCAGGAAAAGGATCAGGAGAGATGGGCTTGCCCTCTCTCCTTTTTCATTTTTTCTTGCCTGGAGGACTAAAATGGTTGCCGAAGCGGAAGATACCGAAGACGAAAGTTACGCGATCGATTGCCCGTCGCTGGCCACCGAGCGGCTGGTCATGCGCGCCCCGCGCGAAAGCGATCTCGAGCAACTCGTCACGCTTGCCGACAACCGACATGTCGCCGAAATGCTGGCCCGCATGCCGCATCCCTATGGCGAGACCGAGGGCCGCACCTTCCTTGCCATGGCGGCGTCGCGCCGCGCCGGCATCGTCTATGCCCTGACGCTCAAGGACACCGGCACCTTCGTCGGCTGCGCGGGCCTGAACACGACCGATCGTGGGCTGGAGCTCGGTTACTGGATCGGCGAGCCCCATTGGAAGCGCGGCTATGCCACCGAGGCCGCGCATGCGCTGGTCGACCTCGCTTTCCAGCGGACCTCGATCCAGGTGCTGCATGCCTCGACCCGGGTGATCAATCCGGCGTCGCGGCGGGTCATCCACAAATGCGGCTTCCAGTATGCCGGCCAGGGCATGCTGAACTCGATCGTCGCCGGCCAGGTGCCGGTCGAGCGCTATCGCTTGGATCGCAAGACGTGGAACAGTCTTCGCAACTGGATCCACTATTGATCGGTGCTTCGGAAGGTTGAGCGGCGCGCTCTCACCCGGATTGCCAGCCGAATTGCGAAGGGCATTCGGGGCAATCCGACCTCTCCCCGAGGGGAGAGGTGCAGGGTAAGCGCCGGCGCCAAGCCCTTCGCCCCTCGGGGAGAAGGTGGCCGCGAAGCGGCCGGATGAGGCGGTGTCCGGTGCTCAGCCCAACTCCGCCCACAGCGGCAGATGATCCGATCCGACCGCCTGCCGGTCGGACCACAGGCGCTGCAGCGATCTGGCGAGCGAGGCGCTGGTGAAGATGTAGTCGATGCATTTGTAGCGGCTTTTGTCGGCGGGGCGGTCGGGATCGACCCAGGTGATGAGGTCGGCGACGGCCAGACGCTGGGCGACGTCGACGGCGAGATCGGCAGTCAGCGGCATGCCGAACTCATGATCCGGGCGGCCGGCAAGCTCGACATATTCAGGCGAACCCGGCAGCATGTTGAAGTCGCCCATGACGATGAAGGCTTCCGGGTAGGGCAGGTCCGGCAGGCCGATCTCGGGAATGCCCGACAGGCCGCCGCCTTCCAGCGCGTAGTTGAGCAGGCGCTGGCGCAGGAACCGGATCTGGCCCTGGCGCTCGACCGGGCTGCGATGGTCGAGATGGGTGGAATAGAAGCGGATGAAGCCGAGCGGCGTCTCGATCAGCGCTTCCAGCGCGCCGCGCTGGAAGTTCATGGTCTCGAGGCTGCGGCTGCGCGGCAAAAGGAGATTGCGCGACAAATGAATGGGCGTCTTCGACAGCACCATGTTGCCGAGCTGGAAAGAGGTCGAGACGGCGCGGCCGTTCTCCAGCCGCGAGCCGATATTGACCTCAAAATTGCTGCCATAGGCGGCGAAATAATCGGGCAGCGCCTCGCCGATCTCGGCCACCATGTCGCGGCCGCCATTGCGTGGGTTGTTGCGGGTCACTTCCTGCAGCGCGATGACATCGGCGCCGCGCACCGCATCGGCGATGCGGCCGACATCGTATTTGCCGTCGAGGCCGATGCCGTACTGGATGTTGTAGGTGACGATCTTCATTTCCGCGCCCCTCCAGTCACGTCCCCGCAACAGTGCTACCGCGTCCCCGGCCAAAGGGCATCCGGCGCTTTAGTCGCAAATCGGCCTCGCCCTGGAGCGTTTCACCGTTTCAAGGAAACGGCGAACCGCTCTATCCCTTTGTTTTTACGCAATTCCGGACGGAAAACCGCTCTTTTCCTGGAATTGCCCTGAGGCCCGCCTTGGTTTAAGGCATGTCGGGATTCAGGTGATGCCGGCCTGCAAATGCCGGTTTCCCGCGCTTCCGGTGCTCACGTACTGAAGTACGCTCCGCTCCGGTTCTCGGAACCCGCCATTTTCGGCTCGGCCTGACCTGAATCTCAACATGCCTTAGAGCAATCGTTCTAGGCCACCAGCAGAAACTCGAAACGATGAAATTCCTCGACCAGGCCAAGGTTTATATCCGCTCCGGCGACGGCGGCGCCGGATCGGTGTCGTTCCGGCGTGAGAAATTCATCGAGTTCGGCGGCCCGGATGGCGGCGACGGCGGCCGCGGTGGCGATGTCTGGGCGGAAGCGGTCGATGGGCTGAACACCCTGATCGATTATCGCTACCAGCAGCATTTCAAGGCCAAGACCGGCATGCACGGCATGGGCCGCAACATGACCGGCGCCAAGGGTGCCGACATTACGCTGAAAGTGCCGGCCGGCACGCAGATCTTCGCCGAGGACAATGAGACGCTGATCTGTGACCTGACCGTGGTCGGCCAGCGCTTCCTGCTGGCCAAGGGCGGCAATGGCGGCTTCGGCAACCAGCATTTCAAGACCTCGACCAACCAGGCGCCGCGGCGCGCCAATCCCGGACAGCCTGGCGAGGAGCTGAGCATCTGGCTGAGATTGAAGCTGATCGCGGATGCCGGCCTCGTCGGCCAGCCCAATGCCGGCAAGTCGACCTTCCTTGCCGCCGTCACCGCCGCCAAGCCGAAGATCGCCGATTATCCGTTCACGACGCTCTATCCGGGCCTTGGCGTCGCCCGCATCGACGGTCGCGAATTTGTGCTGGCGGATATTCCCGGCCTGATCGAGGGCGCGCATGAGGGCGTCGGCATCGGCGACCGGTTCCTTGGCCATGTCGAGCGCACGCGGGTGTTGCTGCATCTCGTCTCGGCGCAGGAGGAGAACCCCGGCAAGGCCTACAAGACGGTGCGCGCCGAGCTCGAAGCCTATGGCCATGGTCTGGCGGAGAAAGCAGAGATCGTCGCGCTGAGCCAGGTCGACATCCTCGACGCTGATGCCCGCAAGAAGAAGGCGGCCTCGCTGAAGCGCGCCGCCGGCCGCGCGCCGCTGCTTCTGTCGGCCGTCACCGGCGAAGGCATCGAGGCGGTGCTGCGGGCCCTGATGGCGGTGGTGGCCGAGGCCCGCGACGCCGTGCCCGCTCCGGTCGAGACGCGCTGGCAGCCATGACCATGAAGTCGCTCAAATCCTATAAACGCGTCACCGTGAAGATCGGCTCGGCGCTGCTCGTCGACCGGACGACCGGCTTGAAGCGCGACTGGCTGACCTCGCTTGCCGACGACATCGCGGTGCTCGCCAATGCCGGCGCGGAAGTGCTCGTCGTTTCTTCGGGCGCGATCGCGCTCGGCCGCACCGTTCTCGGCCTCGGCAAGCGCGCGCTGAAGCTTGAGGAGAGCCAGGCGGCGGCGGCCGTTGGCCAGATCGCGCTCGCGGGCGCCTGGTCGGACGCGCTTGGCAAGAACGGGCTGAAATCCGGCCAGATCCTTTTGACCCTCGGCGACACCGAGGAACGCCGCCGCTACCTCAACGCGCGCGCGACGATCTCGACGCTGCTCAAGATGAAGGCGGTGCCGGTCATCAACGAGAACGACACGGTGGCGACCTCGGAAATCCGTTACGGCGACAATGACCGGCTGGCGGCACGGGTGGCGACGATGATGGGCGCTGATCTTCTGGTGCTGCTCTCCGACATTGACGGGCTCTATACGGCGCCGCCGGCCAAGGACCCGGAGGCAAAGTTCATTCCGGTGGTCGATCGCATCACGCCCGACATCGAGGCGATGGCGGGCGCCGCCGCGTCCGAGCTGTCGCGCGGCGGCATGCGGACAAAACTCGACGCCGGCAAGATCGCCAATGCCGCCGGCACGGCGATGATCATCACCTCGGGCACCAGGCTCTCGCCGCTGATGGCGATCGAGCGCGGCGAGCGCGCGACCTTCTTCAAGCCGAGCGCCAATCCGGTGAAGGGCTACAAGACCTGGATCGCCGGGCAGCTCGAGCCGGCCGGCCGGCTCACCGTCGATGCCGGCGCCATCGGCGCGCTGAAGTCGGGCAAGTCGCTGCTGCCGGCCGGCGTGAAGCTGGTGAGCGGAAATTTCTCGCGCGGCGACACGGTGGCGATCCTGTCGCCCGAAGGCCGCGAGATCGCGCGCGGCCTTGTTGCCTATGATGCCGCCGATGCCGTAAGGATCGCGGGTCTGAAGACGGCCGAGATCGAAAATGTGCTCGGCTACGAGGCGCGTTCCGCGATGATCCATCGCGACGACCTTGTGGTAAGCGTCGCCGGCGACCACGTATTGGCCGACGAATAGGCATTGAACGACGACAGGCGGAGGATGACCATGCTGAAGCTGCATGAAAAATCCGGCGAAGACACGATGGTGCTGATGGCCGATATCGGCCGCCGCGCACGTGCGGCCGCCCGACCGCTGGCCGTCGCTTCCACCAAGGCCAAGAATGCCGCGCTCGTCGCCATGGCCGACGCCATCCAGCGCAACGAGCAGGCCATCCTCGACGCCAATGCCATCGACATGTCGAATGGCGAGGAGGCCGGGCTGTCCGGTTCCTTCATGGACCGGCTGAAGCTTGACACCTCGCGCATCAAGGCGATGGCCGACGGCATTCGCGAGATCGCCGCGCTCGAGGATCCGGTCGGCGACGTCATGGCCGAATGGGACCGGCCGAATGGTCTTCATATCGAGCGCGTGCGCACGCCGCTCGGCGTTATCGGCGTCATTTATGAGAGCCGCCCGAATGTGACGGCGGATGCCGGCGCGCTCTGCCTCAAGGCCGGCAATCCGGTGATCCTGCGCGGCGGCTCGGATTCGCTCAATTCGTCGGCGGCGATCCATGCCTGCATGGTCGAAGGCCTGAAAGTCGCCGGCCTGCCGCAGGATGCCATCCAGCTGGTGCCGACCACCGACCGCGCCGCCGTCGGCGAGATGCTCAAGGGCTTGAGCGGCAATCTCGATGTCATCATCCCGCGTGGCGGCAAAAGCCTGGTCGGGCGCGTGCAGACCGAGGCGCGGGTACCGGTCTTCGCGCATCTGGAAGGCATCTGCCATCTTTATATCGACCGCTCGGCTGATCTTGGCATGGCGGTCAAGATCGCGGTCAACGCCAAGATGCGGCGCACGGGTGTGTGCGGCGCCGCCGAGACCTTGCTGGTCGACCGCGCCGTGGCCGCCACACATCTGGTGCCGATCCTCGAAGCGCTGCGCGCCGCCGGCTGCGAGATCCATGCCGACCAAGAGGTCCTGCGGGCTTTTTCCGACGCCAGCCCGGCGACCGACGCCGACTGGGTGACGGAATATCTCGACGCCATCATCGCGGTGAAGCTGGTCGACGGCGTCGCCGGCGCGATCGAGCATATCGAGACCTTCTCCTCGCACCATACCGAGGCGATCATCGCCGAGGACGCGAAGGCTGTGGAACGCTTCTTCAGCGAGATCGACTCGGCGATCCTGCTACACAATGCCTCGACGCAGTTCGCCGATGGCGGCGAGTTCGGCATGGGCGCCGAGATCGGCATCGCCACCGGCAAGATGCATGCGCGCGGGCCGGTCGGCGTCGAGCAACTCACCTCGTTCAAATACCGCGTGCGCGGGTCGGGACAGGTGAGGCCTTGACGCTGTTTGCCGTTAGAGCCTGAAGCGTTGCGCTTGGACACCCCCCTCCGTCCTGCCGGACATCTCCCCCGCAGGGGGGGAGATCAGATGTCTCTCCGGCTTTCGCCAATCGCCGACACCGCAGGATTTTCGCCTGCCGACAAGCTGCCAATCTCCCCCCCTGCGGGGGAGATGCCCGGCAGGGCAGAGAGGGGGGCTTAGCACCATGCTTTCGTCCCCTCAGCCCGTCGTTCCCGCCCGCTATCTCCGCATGCCCCACGCCGCCAAGGGCCTCACCGTCGGGCTGTTCGGCGGGTCGTTCAATCCGCCGCATGCCGGCCATGCGCTGGTTGCCGAGATCGCATTGCGCAGGCTGGCACTCGACCAGCTGTGGTGGATGGTGACACCGGGCAATCCGCTGAAAAGCGCGCGGGAGCTGGCGCCGCTCGCCGAGCGCATCGAGCTGTCTGAAAAGATCGCCAGGAATCCCAGGATCAAGGTCACCGCCTTCGAGGCGGCGCAGCATGTGCGCTATACCGCCGACACGCTGGCCCTGGTCAAGGCGCGCAATCCGGGCGTCGATTTTGTCTGGATCATGGGCGCGGACTCCTTGCGCGACTTCCACCGCTGGCAGCGCTGGCGCGAAATCGTGCTGACCTTCCCGATCGCGGTCATCGACCGTCCGGGCGCGACGCTGTCCTTCCTGTCGTCGGTGGTCGCCAAGACCTTCGACTATGCCCGCATCGACGAGGGCGACGCGCTGCTGCTTGCCCGCATGCAGGCGCCGGCCTGGACCTTCATCCACGGGCCGCGGTCGTCGCTGTCGTCCACCGCAATCCGCAAGGCAGCGAGGGGGTAAGCGCTGATTTTACCTTCCCCCACAAGGGGGGAAGGGAAGGCGCGCCATGTCGTTTTTGCGGCGGCTTTTTGCCCGCCAATAGGCGATGCTGGAGCATGCTAAAGCAGAACCCCACCACGACCGATGTCGTCCGCGCCGCGCAATCGGCGCCGCTGATCGCCATTGCCAGCGTCATCGTGTCGATGGCGCTGATCGCGATCGGCAATGGGTTGATGTTCGCCTATATCCCGGTGCGCCTCGGTGCCGACGGGTTCGACCCAACCTGGGCCGGGCTCATCGTCACCGGGCTTTCGGCCGGCGGGCTGGCCGGCTGCATCCTGACCGGGCCGCTGGTGCGGCGCGTCGGCCACGCCCGCGCCTTCATGGTGCTCTCAGCGCTGATCGCGCTTTCCAACGCGGCGATCGGCGCCGGCCCGATCCCGCTTCTGTGGATCGCCGCACGGGCGCTTTACGGCTTCGCCATCTGCGGGTTGTTCATCGTCGCGCAGAGCTGGCTGAACGATGCCTTGCCGAATTCGATCCGCGGCCGGGTGATGGCCGTGTTCTATGTCGCCTATATTGCTGGGCTCGGCGTGGGATATGCCACGCTCGCCCTGGTCGACATCCATACGGCCGCCGCGTCGCTGATTGGCATCACCTTCACCGCGCTCTCCATCCTGCCGGTCGGCATGACCAGGCTTGCGCAGCCGCCGGCGCCGCAGGCGGCCTCGGTGGCGCTGCGGCGTGCCTGGCGCATCTCGCCGGTCGGCGTCGCCGGCATGCTCGCCGTCGGCGGCCTGTCGATGATCGTTTCCGGCTTCGCGCCGATCCACGCCACCGCCAAGGGCTACAGCCAGGCCGATGTGGCGCTGCTGTTGTCGGCGATGCCGGTCGGCACGCTGATCCTGCAGATCCCGCTCGGGTGGATTTCCGACCGCACCGACCGGCGCTACGTGCTTGCTGGCGCCGCGGCGCTCGCGACCGTGGCCAGCGTGCTTGCCATCGTCTTCGACGGCGGCGCGCTGATGGCGCTGGTGGTGATCTATCTGATCTGGGACGGGGCGTCGGAATCGATCTACGCGCTCTCTAGCGCGCATGCCGCCGACCGCGCTGCCAAGGACGAGCTTCTGGCGCTGTCGAGCTCCATGCTGTTTGCCTGGTCGCTGGCCGGCTTCATCGTGCCCGGCATCGTCACGGCGCTTTCCGCTGTTTTCGGTACCGCCACCTTCATCTATGTCGGCATCGTGATCGCGTCGGCCTTCTGCCTGTTCGTGCTGTGGCGCGTGACGGCGGGCCGGCCGACGCCAGCCGCAACAAGCGGCAGCTTCGCGCCGATGAGCGCGCAGACTCCTCTGCCGGTGGAGCTTGCCTTCTCGTCGGACGAGACGGCAACCAAGCACTGATCTACTGCTTGCGCGCCTCCGGCGCCGCCACCTCCGGCGGCGGCAGCGGGATCGAGATGCCTTCGCTGTCGAAAGCCTGCTTGGCGCGCTTGGTCGTGTCGATCTTGGTGGAGAAATAGTCGGATGCAGAAGTCCAGTAGCGCAAGGTGAGCGAAACCGTCGTGTCGCCGAGGCTGGCCACGAAGGCGATCGGCGAGGGTTCGCGCCGGATGCGTTTTTCGGCGCCGGCGATGGCAAGCAGCGTCTTTTGCGCGCGGTCGATGTCGTTCCAGGAGCCGATGCTCAAGGTGACGTCGGTGCGGCGCACGCCGTTGCGGGTGAAGTTGCGCACCGGCTGGTTCCACAGTGTGGAATTGGGCGCCAGCACATAGACGCCGTCGGCGGAGCGCAGTTTGGTGGCGAATAGGCCGATCTCCTCGATAGTGCCGGAAATAGAGCCGACCTCGACATATTCGCCGATGCGAAAGGGCCTCAGCGCCAGCAGCATGATGCCGGCCGCGATGTTCTGCAGTGTGCCCTGCAGCGCCAGCCCGATGGCGAGCCCGATTGCGCCTATTGCCGCGATGATGGAGGCGGTCTGCACCCCGAACTGGCCGAGCACCATGATGGTGACCAGGATCAGGATGGCGTAGCGCACGATCTTGGAAAAGAAATGCCGCAAGGTGGCGTCGAAGCCGTGGATATGGCCGAGGCCGGCACGGATCGAGCGCTCGGCAACGCCGGCGACGAAGTAGCCGACAACCAGAAGGATGACGGCGCCGATGGCGGAGAAGGAATAGGAAACGATGAGCGTAGAAAGCTGCGCGAGCCCGGCCTGGATGGTGACGAGGGCGCTTTGCGGATCGGTTGGCATGGTGGGGATCCCATTGGTCGGTCAGCCGATAACCCACGCGTCCGGGATCAGTTCCTGCTTTTTAGGCCCTCCTAAAGCAGCGATCCGGACCAATGCGCGGCACCGCCGAAGAGCCCTCGTCTTGAAACTGCAATGGAACTCTGCCTATCTAAGTGGTGTCACCTGATTTGCATGGTGATTTGGTTGTTCTTGTTGGGAAAGGAAACACACTGAGAACAGCACTGCGGAAGAAGGCTGATATCATGCCTTCGCCGGCCGGGATCAGCGGCAACGCCGCCGCGACCCTCGCCCTCGACACAGTCCTTGCCAGTCTGGAAGACTCCAAGGCCGAAAACATCGTCTCAATCGACATCCAGGGAAAATCGAGCCTCGGCGACTATATGGTCATCGCCTCGGGCCGATCGCACCGCCATGTCTCGGCTGTCGCCGATCATCTCCTCAAGGCGCTGAAAGATGCCGGTCTCGGCAATGCGCGCGTCGAGGGGTTGGCCAGCGCCGACTGGGTCCTGATCGATTCGGGCGACATCATCGTCCATGTCTTCCGCCCCGAAGTCCGCGAATTCTACAATCTCGAAAAGATGTGGCAGGCGCCGGACCTCGAGGAAGAGACCTTGCACTGAGCCTTGATCCGCGTGCCGTGAACCATCACGGTATGCGCTGAAACAAGCTCGCCGGGGCGAGGATGAAGATCACCGTTCATGCCGTGGGCCGGATGAAGACCGGCCCCGAGAGAGAACTGGCCGACCGCTATTTCGAGCGCTTCGCCAAGAGCGGGCCTTCGGTCGGGCTGGAATTCGCCGGCATCGTCGAGGTCCCCGAGAGCCGCGGACAGAGCGCCGACGAGCGCCGCCGCGAGGAAGCCCAGAGGCTGCAGGCCCAGTTGCAGCCGGGCACCGTCCTCATCCTGCTCGACGAGCGCGGCAAGTCGCTTTCCTCGGAAGATCTGGCCGCCCGTATCGGCCAGCTGCGCGACAGCGGCCGCAAGGCGCTGGTCGTCGCCATCGGCGGCGCCGACGGCCATGACAAGGTCTTGCGCGAGCAGGCCGACCTGGTGCTGTCCTTCGGAGCACTGACCTGGCCGCACCAGCTGGTGCGCGTGATGCTGGGCGAGCAGCTCTACCGGATCGCGACGATCCTGGCGGGACATCCTTATCATCGCTCGTGAATGGCGCTTGCCATCTCGAAAAGCTGGGGATTGCTTGTCCCGGCTCGGATTTTCGCCTCAAAGGCTGAACATCACTGCTGGAGTAGGGCGCTTCCAACATGGTTGATGGTTCGTTAACGAAGCGGCGGATAGGTTAGAGGCCTGATGTCTGAAGGCTGGTACCCGATCACGCGCACCTGGCGCAGCCGCTGCGGCTTGACCCTTGTCGCCGCCGTGGTCGCGTTCGGGCCGGTCCGGGCGGCCGAAAATACCCTCGACACGGCGCCGGATCCCGACCAGAGCCGGGCCGAATACGAGCAGGTTTCCAAGGAAATCACGCTGTCGTCGGAGCGGCTGGCCAAGCTTGCGGCCGACATCGCCTCGGTGCGCAAGGACTATGCTTCGATCACGGCCGCGCTCATCCAGTCGGCGATGACGGAGCAGAAGCTCGGCCAGGACATCGAGGACATCGGCGCCAAGCTCGAAGGGCTGAAGACCGAGGAACAGAAGCTGCGCGCCTCCCTTGCGGCGCGACGCGACGTGCTGGCCGAAGTGCTGGGGGCGCTGCAGCGCATGGGGCTCAATCCGCCGCCGGCGATCCTGGTCAAGCCGGAAGACGCGCTGTCGTCGGTGCGCAGCGCCATCCTGCTTGGCGCCGTGGTGCCGGAGCTGCGCCAGCAGACCGACCGGCTGATGGCCGATCTCAAGGAGCAGACCAGGGTGACGGCCTCGATCGAGGCCGAACGGGCGAGGCTCACCGCCGCCGTCACCGACCAGACGGCGGAAAAGAAGCGGCTCACCATGCTGCTCGAGGCCAAGAAGAAGCTGCAGGCCGATACCCAGACGGCGATCGCGGCCGAGCAGCGGCACTCGCAGGAACTGGCGGCGAAGGCGAGCAGCCTCAAGGACCTGATCGCCTCGCTCGAAGCCGACAAGGCGCGCAAGGCGCAGGATCAGGTCAAGGCAGGCGAGCGGAAATCGACCGACAGCGACACGACAGCCTCGACGACCGAGCTCGCCGCGCTGCCGGTGCCGGAGGCCAACCGCCTCACGGGGTCGGCGCCGTTTTCGGCACTGCAAGGCCAGATCGCGTTGCCGGTCATCGGCAAGATCAAGCGGCGTTTCGGCACCGACGACGGCAATGGCCAGGCGATGCAGGGCGACATGGTTGCGACACAATCGGGGGCCATCGTCACCGCACCGGTGGATGGAAACGTGCTTTATGCGGGGCCGTTTCGCTCCTATGGTCAACTCTTGATCCTCAATGCGGGCGATGGGTATCATGTCGTCCTGGCGGGGATGAGCAGAATCAGCGTCGCGACGGGACAGTCGGTGCTCGCGGGAGAGCCGATCGGCGCGATGGGAGAGGCCCGGGTGGCAAGCACCTCGGCCTCTCGGAATGAAAATTCGACGTCGGAACTCTATGTCGAGTTCCGCAAGGATGGAAAACCCGTCGATCCGGCCCCATGGTGGGCGGATCGATTCTCTGGAAGGACGTGAAATGATGCGGAAACTGTCGCTTCTGTTTGCCGGCGCGCTGATGGGCGCATCGGCAATGAGCCTGGTCTACGGCGCACCGGGCTCGGCGGCGAACGCTGCGGGTTCGGAAACCTACAAGCAGCTGGCGATTTTCGGCGACATCTTCGAGCGCGTGCGCGCCAACTATGTGACGCCGCCGGACGACAAGTCGCTGGTCGAGAACGCCATCAACGGCATGCTGGCCTCGCTTGACCCACACTCCTCCTACATGAATGCCGAGCAGGCGCAGGACATGCGCGTGCAGACCAAGGGCGAGTTCGGCGGCCTCGGCATCGAGGTCACCATGGAAAACGACCTGGTCAAGGTGATCACGCCGATCGACGACACGCCGGCCGCCAAGGCGGGCGTGCTTGCCGGCGACTACATCGCCAAGATCGACGGCGAGGAGGTTCGAGGCCTGACCCTGAACGACGCGGTCGAGAAGATGCGCGGGCCGGTCAACACGCCGATCAAGCTCACCATCCTGCGCCAGGGCGCCGACAAGCCGATCGAGCTGACGGTGGTGCGCGACATCATCAAGGTCAAGGCGGTGAAGTACCGGGTCGAGAACGACATCGGCTACATGAAGATCACCTCCTTCACCGAGAAGACCTATGACGATCTCGAGAACGCCATCGAGAACATCAAGAAGCAGGTGCCGAACGACAAGCTGAAGGGCTATGTGCTCGATCTGCGCCTCAATCCGGGCGGCCTGCTCGACCAGGCGGTGAGCGTCTCGGACGCCTTCCTCAAGCGCGGCGAGATCGTTTCGACGCGCGGTCGCGATCCGAAGGACGTCACCCGCTTCGACGCCAAGCCGAAGCAGGTCGACGACATCAACGGCAAGCCGATGATTGTGCTGGTCAACGGCGGTTCGGCGAGCGCCTCGGAAATCGTCGCCGGCGCGCTGCAGGATCTGCGCCGCGTCACGGTGGTCGGCACGCAGTCCTTCGGCAAGGGCTCGGTGCAGACCATCATACCGCTCGGCGAGAATGGCGCGCTCAGGCTGACGACCGCGCTCTATTACACGCCGTCGGGCAAGTCGATCCAGGGCAAGGGCATCACGCCCGACATCAAGGTCGACCAGCCTCTGCCGCCGGATCTGCAGGGCCGCGACCTGACCCGTGGCGAATCCGACCTCAAGGGCCACATCAAGGGCGCCGACGAGAGCGCAACCGGTTCGGGCTCGGCCGCCTATGTGCCGCCGGATCCGAAGGACGACCTGCAGCTGATCTATGCCGAGCAGCTGCTGCGCGGCGAGAAGACCGACCCGGCTTTCCCGCCGAACCCGGACAAGGCCGTGCTGAACCAGTAAGGCCGTCGCGGCCAGGGCAAGGCTCTGGCCGGCTGAGCGAAGCAATGCAATGCTGCCGGGACCGCGAGATCCCGGCAGTTTGATTCGGGGACCCGCGGTAGGCGCCACGCGTCTGGGGTATCGCGCCAGCGATTGTGAAGTTCACGCGAGATGTCACGAGAATGTGACATTCACCCAGGTGGCGTGCTTCCGGGGAACATAACTTGGCTGACATCGGCAAGGACATCGAACGCCCGCTCGGACAGACGCTTCGGCCTCAGCGCAAAACCTCGCGCGGCTTCAGCGGCGGCACGCTTGCTGCGGTGGCCGCCGTACTCGGTGTGATCGGCGTTTCCGGCGCGATCGCGCTGCGGGAGAAGCCGTTCCGTAAACCGCAAGAGGTGGCGGTTTCGACGCCGAAGGTGGTCGCTGCTCCCGCCACACCCGCACCGGCGCCGGCTCCTGCCCCGGTTGCGGCCGCGACGCCACAGGCCAGCACGCCGATGAAGAGCGGCGGGCCGCAGATCATCCATGTCCAGACCGAGGAAGGCGATGGCCCGCCGAAAGCGGCGATTGTCATCCGCGATCCATCGACGCTCGGCCAGAACCTCAAGGTCGCGCATATCCCGGACAGGTCGCTGATCGAGGCCAGCGCGACCGGCCCGCTGCCGATGCGCTCGGCCGACGGCAGGCGGCCCTTCGACGCCTATGCGCGGCCGTGGTCGGGCACGCGCGGCGCGCGCGTGGCGATCGTCATCGGCGGGCTCGCCGTCTCGCAGACCGGCACGCAGGCCGCGATCGCCAAGCTGCCGGCTGAAGTGACGCTGGCCTTCGCGCCGCAAGGCAACAGCATCGGCCGCTGGATGCAGGCGGCCAGGCAGAGCGGGCATGAGATCGTCATGCAGGTGCCGCTCGAGCCTTTCGACTATCCCAACATTAATCCCGGCCGCAACACGCTGACGGTCTCGGCCAGCCCGGACGAGAACCTGAAGAGCCTGCACTGGGCGCTGTCCAGGACCACGAACTATACCGGGGTCATGAACTATATGGGCGCGCGCTTCTCGGCCGACGCCTCGGCGATGGAGCCTTTCATGGCCGAGCTCGGCAAGCGCGGCCTTGCCTATATCGATGACGGCTCGTCCTCGCGCAGCGTCGCGCCTGATCTGGCGTTGAAGGACGGCGTGCCGTTCGTCGCCGGCGACATGGCGATCGATGCCGTGCAGGACCGCGGTGAAATCCTCAAGAAGCTGGACAGCCTGGAAGCCACGGCGCGGGCCAAGGGCTCAGCGGTCGGCATCGGTTCGGCTTTCGACATCACCGTCGACACGGTGACGTCCTGGATTGCCGAAGCGAAGAAGCGCGGCATCGAGATCGTGCCGATCTCGGCGGTGGCCATTGATCCGCAAAAAGGCTAGCAGCCGTCTTGATAATTCTACTCCGGCGGGCATCTGGCGGCGTTTTCTGCGCTTCCGGTGCTCACGTACTTTAAAGTACGCTCCGCTCCGGTTCTCGAAACCACTCGCCACCTGCCTCGCCGGAGCGAATTCTCAAAACGGCTGGAAAACCCAATGTCCAAGAAAAAGATCGATCCCGAAACGCTGCCTTACCGTCCCTGCGTCGGGCTGATGATCCTCAACAAGGCAGGCCTGGTCTGGGTTGGGCACCGTATCGCCGAGCCGGACAGCGAGTTCGCTGGCACGACGCAGCTCTGGCAGATGCCGCAAGGCGGCATCGACAAGGGCGAAGAGCCGATCGAGGCCGCAGGCCGCGAGCTCTACGAGGAAACCGGTATGCGCAGCGTGTCGCTGCTTGCCGAGGCGCCGCGCTGGATCAATTACGACCTGCCGCCGCATCTGGTCGGCGTCGCCTTCAAGGGCCGTTATCGCGGCCAGACGCAGAAATGGTTCGCCTATCGCTTCGATGGGGATGAAAGCGAGATCGCGATCAATCCGCCGCCGGGCGGCCACACGGCCGAATTCGACGAATGGGCCTGGCGGCCGATGCGGGAACTGCCCGAGCTGATCGTGCCGTTCAAGCGCAAGGTCTATGAGCAGGTGGTCGCGGCCTTCCAACACCTGGCTTCCTGACAGTCGCCATCCGTCGCGGTTGTCGCGGCGGCCGCATGGCCGTATTGATTGCCGATACAATGAGCGGGGGTCGCCATGAACGACGACACCGGACGCGAGTTTCCGGCAAATGATGAGGACGGCAATTCGACCGTCAGCGAGGCTGCGGCCGGCGCGATCCTGACCATCGATCTTGGCGCCATCCGGGAAAACTATCGCCGGCTGAAGGCGCGGCTGGGCGGCGTTCGCTGCGCCGGCGTGCTCAAGGCCGACGGCTATGGACTTGGCGCCGCCCAAGTGGCGGCGGCGCTGGCGAAAGAGGGCTGCGACATCTTCTTCGTCGCGCTGCTCGGCGAGGGCATCGCGCTGCGCAAGGCGATCGGGCCCGGACCTGACATCTTCGTGCTGAACGGCCTGCCGCCGGGTTCGGAGCCGGAAGCCCTGGCTGCCGGACTTTGCCCGGTCATCAACAGCGTTGTGCAGTTGAAGGCCTGGCGCCAGGCCGCGCGGGGCGCGGGCCGGAGCCTGCCCGCCGCCATTCAGGTCGACAGCGGCATGGCCCGGCTCGGCATGGCGCCGACGGAGGTTGAGGCGGTCGCGCGCGAGGCCGGCGCCTTCGACCGCATCGACATCCGTTTCGTGATGAGCCATCTCGCCCGCGCCGACGAGCCCCGACAGGCGGCGAACGACAAGCAGCGGCGCGAATTCGACCGGCTGCGCAAGATGCTGCCCGGGGCACCCGCCTCGTTGGCCAACTCGTCCGGCATCTTTCTCGGGTCGGCCTACCACCACGATCTCGCCCGTCCCGGAGCCGCGCTTTATGGCGTCAACCCGACGCCCAACGCACCCAACCCAATGCTGCCGGTCATAAGGCTGCAAGCCAAGGTGGCGCAGACGCGGCGGATCGGCGCCGGCGCAGGCATCGGCTATGGCCACACCCACCAGGCGGACGGGCCGCTCGATCTCGCGACCATCTCGCTGGGCTACGCCGACGGCTGGCACCGGCGCGCCGCTTCGGCCGCCTGGTTCGAGGGCGTGCGTTTGCCCTTCGTCGGGCGCGTGTCGATGGACTCGATCATCCTCGACATTTCGGCGCTTCCGGCAGACCGGCTCGGCGAAGGCGACCTCGTCGAGCTCATCGGTCCCTCGCAAAGCGTCGACGACGCGGCCGGCCACGCCGGCACCATCGGCTACGAGATATTGACCAGCCTGGGCGCGCGCTTTCACCGCCGCTACATTGGTGGTTGAGGCAGGCGCCTTGCTTGACAAGCCGGTGCTTCTCGGCGAGGTTCGAGGCATGAGCAACCTCGCTTGTACCAGAATCTGCTTCAGGGTTTGCCCCATCGCGGGAGCGTAGCCCCGGCGTGGCCGCCAATGCCGGCGGCCGCGTGAACCGGGGCGTTTGAATTCCAGACATTTTCATCGAGCCGGGGCCTTTGCCGCCAGGCTTTGTTCGCCGCCTTCGACGTGGCGGCTTGCGCGCATTCGGAAACCGATGCGCCAGCATATGAGGTATGCCATGCCTGCAGCAACGCAATCGCGTTCGCGAAACACCATCCTTGTCAGCGCGGCGGATCACGACCGGCTGAGCAGTCTCGCCAGGGCCTTTCTCGATCGTGCGCCCGATATGGCCGAGGACCTGCTTGCCGAGATGGATCGCGCCAGGATCGCCACCGAGGCGGCAATGCCCGCCGACGTGGTGAGGATGGGCTCGACGGTGACGCTTCAGGACCCGGAGGGAAGCATTCAGAGGGTGACGCTGGTCTATCCGGCGGAGGCCGACATCGCCGAAAAACGCATATCGGTGCTGACGCCGCTTGGAACGGCGCTGATCGGCGCGCGCGCCGGCCGCACGGTTTCCTGGCGCAGCCGCGACAGCCGGGTCCTCTCGTCGACGATCGACGCCGTCGAGCCATTTCGGAGAGCGCCATGACCAGGACCGTCTACCGCCTGACGGCAAAGGACTTCGCGGTGATCGAGGCGATGCTGATGCGCCGTCGCGCGTTTGCCGATCCGATCGCGCCGATGCTCGAACGCAAGCTCGCCGAAAGCCGCGTCATTGCGGCGGGCGCGGTCGAGCCCGACCTTGCCACGCTCAACAGCCGGGTGATTTTCCGCGTCGGCGGCCGTTCGTCGCAGACGCGGACACTGGTGCAGGCCGAAGCATCCGCTCCGGTCGGCTCCGGCCTGACGGTCGCCACGTGGCACGGCCTCTGTCTGCTTGGCATGACCGTGGGGCAATTGGCTCTGGCCGGGCGGCTCGACGGCCCTGCCGAGGAGGTTCTTCTCGAGGATGTGGCCTATCAGCCGGAAGCCGCGCGGCGAGCGGCGCGGGACCCGGCCGCCGAACGGCCTCGCCACGTCCTCAAGCTGGTCCACAGCGCGCCCGCCGCTGACTGGCCCCTTGGCGGGCGCGCCAAAATCCGGCAGACAGAAGGGGACGATCCGGGCCCTTCCGCGGCATGATCGGCCTTTGAGGGAGCATAGAATGAAAGTCATCGTGCTGGGCGGCGGCGTGATTGGGGTCACCACCGCTTATTTCCTCACCGAAGCCGGTCATGAAGTGACCGTTTACGATCGCCAGCCGGGGCCTGCGCTCGAAACCAGCTTCGCCAATGCCGGCGAAGTGTCGCCGGGTTATGCCTCGCCCTGGGCCGGGCCAGGCGTTCCGATCAAAGCCGTCAAATGGCTGTTGATGAAATACGGCCCGCTGGTGGTGCGGCCGGCTTTCGACCCGAATATGTGGACCTGGCTCCTCAAGATGCTGCGCAACTGCACGGCCGAGCGCTACGCGCTCAACAAATCGCGCATGGTGCCGCTTGCCGAATACAGCCGCGACACGCTGAAGGCGCTGCGCGAATCAACCGGCATCACTTACGACGAACGGACCAACGGCACGCTGCAGCTCTTCCGCAAGCAGAAGCAGCTCGACGGCACCGGCGGCGACGTCGAGGTGTTGAAGAAATACGGCGTGCCCTATGAGATCCTCGATCGGGACGGCTGTATCGCGGCCGAGCCGGCGCTCGCGGCGGTGCGCGAGAAATTCGTCGGCGGCCTCAGGCTGCCCGGCGACGAGACCGGCGACTGCAAGATGTTCACCGACAAGCTCGCTGAACTCTGCGTGGCGCGCGGCGTCACCTTCGAATACGGCTCGACCGTCCGGCGCATCGTGAGGAACCGCAACCGCCTCACCAATATCCTAACCGATAGCGGATGGAAATCCGCGGACGCCTTCGTCATGGCGATGGGCAGCTATTCGGCGCAATTCATGCGCGAGCTGGGACGGCCGATCCCGGTCTATCCGGTGAAAGGCTATTCGATCACCGTGCCGATCAGCAACGCCGGGGCCGCGCCGATGTCGACCGTCATGGACGAGACCTACAAGGTGGCGATCACCAGGCTCGGCAACCGCATCCGCGTCGGCGGCACGGCGGAGATTTCGGGCTATGATCTTCGCCTGCATGAATCGCGCCGCCGCACTCTCGAACATTCGGTCGGCGATCTTTTCCCCGGCGGCGGCGACCTCAAGGCGGCGAGCTTCTGGTGCGGCCTGCGGCCCATGACGCCGGACGGACCGCCCCTGATCGGGCAAAGCGAGGTTGCCAATCTCTACCTCAACACCGGCCATGGCACGCTCGGCTGGACCATGGCCTGCGGCTCGGCCAAGGTGCTGGCCGACATCATGTCCAACCGGGTCCCGGAGATCAACGCGCGCGACCTCAGTCCGGAGCGGTATCTGAAACCCATCTAAGGTGCGCCGAAATTCAAGCAATGCCGGCCTGACCCGTATCTCGAGACACCTTAATTCATGTCGAGCGGTGGCGTTCAAAACGCCTGCCGGACCCAGCTGTCACTGAACAGCAGGCGGTAGGCCCAGCCGATCGTGACATTGGTGGCGACCGGGCGCGAATGGGCAAGGTAATCGTCATAGACCGGCTTCATGCGGCGGTAGAACGCCGGATCCAGCACGACCATGCCGTTTTCCGAGTCATGGAAGAAGCTGCGGTTGTTGAGGTTGACCGATGAGATGGCGACCAGCCTCTCGTCGATCATCATGATCTTGGAATGCAGCACGACGTCCGGCGCCTTGAACTCGCGGATGTTGATGCGGTCGCCATATCTCTCGACGAACAGCTTGTTGAGCGCGGTGAGGAAGCGGCCGCCGATATCGCCCTTGAGGTCAATGCGGCCGACCACGTCGATCTTCACGCCCCTGGCCAGCGCCCGGTCGAAGGCGCGGGCGATGGCGGGCGTCAGGTTGAGATAGGGATTGACGATCTCGATGCGCTGCTCGGCTGTGTCGATCAGCTCGACGAAATAGGCTTCCAGCGCGTGCCCGTCCTCGTAGGGCACGGAAATGAAATGCCGCGTCACGCCGCGCGGGGCAGCTATGGAACGAACCGGAATGGAAAACGGCCGCGACAAATTGGTGTCGGCGTCGCGCAGCCAGATGGTCGACAGATGCGCGGCCAGCGTCTCGACGGTCGCCTGGTCGGCGATCTCGATGTCGAAGTCGCTCCAGTTCGAATAGTAGTTCAGCGAGAAGCCCTCGGTCCTGCCGTATTGCTGAAGGTCCGGATAGCTGGTCAGGTCGACTGGCCGATGGAACAGAAAGCCGTCATGGATGTTGCGGCCGCCGATGATGACGCGCGCGCGTCCAGGCTCTTCGGCCAGTGTCGCCAGCATCTTGATGTGGTGAGTCTTGTGCAGCTGCGATATCTGCTCGTCGAACGGCGCGCCGTGATCGGCCTGCCAGCGATATTCCTGCAGTTCGACATTGGGGAATTCGGAGGCCAGCCGGTGCAGCATGGCGTCGTCCTTCTCGCGCTCCAGCACGTCGGTCACCAGGATGCGCACCTTGGTGCCAAGTGCTGCGTGATGGCGGATCAGCCGCTCCATGACACGGCCGGAGAAGTCCGCCTTGAATTCCAGCGACGACAGATAGATCAGCCTAAGCTTCGGCGCGCTTGAGAAATCGAGCGGCAGCTCGGGATCGGCTTTGTCGAAGGCGCTGTCGGGCAGCCTCTTGCCGAGCAGGGCCTCGACCTTGGCGTTGAAGCCGTCGCGCGACTTGCGCAGCAGGGTCGGCGACCCCAGCGGCAGCGCGCAGGTCTGCGACAGCCAGCGGCTGGCATAAAAAACGCGGTCGAGCTCCTCCATCCCCGCTGGGTCGGGCACCGGGCAGCGATCGTAGCGGCTGTCCAGCGCCGTAATCCAGGGATCGGCGGTCTCCTCGCGCAGCAAGGTCAACGGCGCGCCGGCCGGCGCCAGGGCAGAGCCGACGCGCAGATCGCAGCGGGTCAGCGCCTGGTCCGGAAACAGGCTGACCGAGGTCTCGGCGACCGGCAGGCTCAAATGGAATGGCGAGGCCGCGGCGACGGTGGCGGATCGGCCCGATGCGCGGATCGCGAGCGGGCCGTTGCAGATGCCGCCAATGTCGACAGTCTGCTGGCCTGCCTGGCGCAGCACGATCTCGACCGAGCGCGCCTGCAGGCCGGAGAAGCTGAAGGTCTTGGGTGCCGAGGGCCGCGCGGCGGCATCGAGATAGAGGGTCTGCCGCGACATGCGCCAGCGCCCCGCGAAATGGCCTTCGCCCGGCTTGCCTGGTGTCGGCGCAAGTTCCGTGTCGTCGAGCGGTGCGGCCAGCCGTTGCAGCGCCGGATAGGTCGCATGGAAGGCGCTGTTCTGGACATCGCGCCAGTCGCGGCCGAACCGGCCGGTGCCGTTGGCGCGGTCGAGCGCATCGAGGCGGCTTTGGGCGAGCAGCGCCTGGAATTCTCTCTCGTAGGCGCTGTTGCCGTCGCTGGCGAAGTAGTGCGCCGTGGCGATCCCGGCGCCGCTGCTGTCCGCCGAGACGGGCAGGCGCCCGCAGGCGTCGTCGCCCGGAAAGAAGGCGCAGGCCGAATGTCCGGGCATGCCGGCGCAGCCGGCCAGCACCGTCAGCGCCAGTCCAAGCAATGCCTTGGCGACGGCAGGCTTGACGCTCATCCGGCTGCCCCGTTCATGGCTTTGAGCTGGGCGGGGTCGCGCGGCGGCAGGAAGCCTTGCGGAAAGATCCGGCAGACGGGAAATGCGAAGGTGGCGATCAGAAGTTCGGCCTCGTTGCGCATCTTGCGCGGCGCCGTCCTGTCGTCTCGAATTTTCCGCGCTGAAGCGACGAGCGCGCCGTCGCAGTCGCAATGATCGTGCCTTGCAATGTAGCAGGCATCATGGACCCGGCAGGCGGCATCGAGGCGGTCGACCGGCTTTGCCGACAGATCGCCGGTGCGCGTGCCCGGGCCGCAATAGTTGCCGATAACGAAAGGCGAGGGCCGCGACATGGCATTGCGGACCGGCTTCGGCAGCTCCGCCTCCGGAACCTTCGCCCAGGGATTGGCGCAGTCCGACAGAAAAAGCAGCGGCAGAATGGCAAGAACGGCTCGCATTTCCCCGCCGGCGTTCCGAAGATTGTCCCCCAGAGCGTTTCACCGTTTCACGGCGGACCGCTCTATCTCTTTGTTCTGACGCAATTCCTAAAATTGCTCTGGCGTCCGGTCATGACATGGCCAGGCGCGCAGGTGCCACAGTGGCGGAATTTGTGGCGGAGGCAAGGCGGCAACAACCAACTGCCTGTGATAAGATCGGCGGCAGCGAGGGGACTTTGGAATGCGTCTTTTTCTTTTGGCGGCGGCCGCGCATCTGACCTGCGCCTCGGCTGCACTTGCCGCGGACAAGACTGTTCACGATAGGGAGCATGGCTTTTCGCTGACCTATCCCGAGGAATGGGCGAGCGAAACCGCCTTTGACAATACCATCCGGCTCAAGATCAAATCCGGCGAAAAAGGCCTGACCTGCAGGGTGTCGCAAAATGCCTACGACCCGACTGCTCCCGACAATCCGCCTGATGTCAGGGCGTTCATGGAGAAAGACTGGCAGATGAGCAACTGGCAGACCACGGTCGGCGTCGCTTATCGATCGGCCAGCTTCAGCCAGGACAGGTTGGCGCATTTCCCGGACGGCTATCCGGTGCGGATCGCCGACATGGATTTCCACTATACCGATGAGAATGTCAGCTTCTACGGCCATTCCCGCATCGCGCTGACGCTGCGCAGCTCGCATTACGGCTTCATCGATTGCGGTGTCACCGGCGACAGCGCCGACGAGGCGGCGCGCAAATGGGCGCCGTTTGCGGATCAGGCCGACAAGATCGTGAGCTCGTTCGTGCTCGACGCGGATTAGACAAAAAGACCGCGCTCGCGTTCCACCGCCTTGGTGATGAAATTGGCGACGAGCTGGACGCGGCGCAGCGGCCGTACCGATTCATGATAGACCAGCCAGTAGGCGCGGCGGATCGGCGCGACGATGTCGACGGGCACCAGCTCCGGCATCGAGCGAGCGACGAAAGTGTGCAAGATGCCGATGCCGGCGCCGGAGCGCACCGCTTCGGCTTGGCCGAGCGCCGAGGAGATGGCGAAGCTGGTGCGCCATTCGGGGCTGAACTCGGCCGCATAGTCGAGCGACGGGCTGACGATGAGGTCTGGCACATAGCCGATCAGCGTGTGCCGGCCGAGCTCGCTTGGTGCTTTCGGCAGGCCGTTGGCCTCGGCATAGGCGCGTGAGGCGAAGAGGCCGAGCGTGTAGTCGACCAGCTTGCCCGCCACCAGCCGCCCTTCGGTCGGCCGCTCGACGGTAATGGCGATATCGGCCTCGCGGCGCGACAGCGAGAAGGAGCGCGGCACCGGCACCAGCTGAATAGTGAGCTCGCGGTGCAAGGCGGTCAGTTCGCCCAGCCGTTTTGCCAGGAAAGCGACGCCGAAGCCGTCGGGCGCGCCGATGCGCACAGTGCCGGACACGTCGTCGCCTTCGCCGGCAATGGTCGAACGCGCGGCGATCATGTCGCCTTCCATGCGCTCGGCTATGTCGAGGAACCGCTCGCCGGCCGGCGTCAGCTCGCTGCCGGTGGTGAGCCGCCGGAAGAGCTTTGTGCGCAGCGCCTCTTCCAGTGCAGCGATGCGGCGCGAGACGGTGGCGTGGTTGAGCTCCAGGCGCTTGGCCGCGCCGAGGATCTGGCCGGCGCGCGCCACGGCGAGGAAGATGCGAACGTCATCCCAGTTCATAAAGATCCCCGACGACAGGCGCGCCCTGTCATTTGCGACAATTAATGCACACTCCGCCGCCGCTGTCTATTTTTTGCACAACGGTTGCGTTTTGGCTCGCGTTGCTATCGCCGCTGCAAAGGCGGACAATGCGCCATCACCAAACAAGGGAGAGAAACCATGATCGAATACGGTCATTTCATCGGCGGCAAGCGTGTCGCCGGCACCAGCGGCCGCAAGCAGGACGTGATGCAGCCGATGGACGGCTCCGTGCGCGGCACGGTGGGGCTCGCCTCGCAGGCGGAACTGCGCGCCGCGGTCGAGAACGCCAAGGCGGCGCAGCCGAAATGGGCCGCCACCAACCCGCAGCGCCGCGTGCGCGTTTTGATGAAGTTCCTCGAGCTGGTCCAGCGCGACTATGACGAGTTGGCCGACATCCTGGCGCGCGAGCACGGCAAGACCATCGCCGATGCGCGCGGCGACATCCAGCGCGGCCTCGAAGTGGTCGAGGTCTGCATCGGCGCGCCGCATATGATGAAGGGCGAGTTCACCGACGGCGCAGGCCCCGGCATCGACGTCTATTCGATGCGCCAGCCGCTCGGCGTCGTCGCCGGCATCACCCCGTTCAACTTCCCCGCCATGATCCCGCTGTGGAAGATCGCCCCGGCGATTGCCTGCGGCAACGCCTTCATCCTGAAGCCGTCGGAGCGCGATCCGGGCGTGCCGATCCGCATCGCCGAGCTCTTCATCGAGGCCGGCCTTCCGGCCGGTATCCTCAACGTCGTCAACGGCGACAAGGAAGTGGTCGACGCCATCCTCGACGATCCGGACATCAAGGCCATCGGCTTCGTCGGCTCGACGCCGATC
The DNA here is from genome assembly GCF_003289965.1 of Mesorhizobium atlanticum. Taxonomy (GTDB): domain Bacteria; phylum Pseudomonadota; class Alphaproteobacteria; order Rhizobiales; family Rhizobiaceae; genus Mesorhizobium; species Mesorhizobium atlanticum. The sequence continues at coordinate 981 of NZ_QMBQ01000005.1, read as the reverse complement.
GCCCACTACATCTATTCGCGCGGCACGGCATCGGGCAAGCGCGTGCAGTGCTTCGGCGGCGCCAAGAACCACATGATCATCATGCCCGACGCCGACATGGACCAGACGGTCGACGCACTGATCGGCGCCGGCTACGGCTCGGCCGGCGAGCGCTGCATGGCGATCTCGGTGGCCGTCCCGGTCGGCAACGACACCGCCAACCGGCTGATGGAAAAGCTGGTGCCACGCGTGGAAAGCCTGAAGGTCGGTCCGTCGACGGATTCTTCCGCCGATTTCGGCCCGCTGGTGACGGCGCAGGCGCTGGAGCGCGTGAAGGGCTATGTCGATATCGGCGTCAAGGAAGGCGCCAAGCTCGTCGTCGACGGCCGCGGCTTCAAGATGCAGGGCTATGAGAACGGCTACTATATGGGCGGCTGCCTGTTCGACAACGTCACCGCCGACATGCGCATCTACAAGGAAGAAATCTTCGGGCCGGTGCTCTCGGTGGTGCGCGCGCCGCGCTACGAGGATGCCATCAAGCTCGCCAACGATCACGAGATGGGCAATGGCGTCGCCATCTTTACCCGCGACGGCGACGCCGCCCGTGATTTCGCCTCGCGCGTTCAGGTCGGCATGGTCGGCATCAACGTGCCGATCCCGGTTCCGATCGCCTATTACACGTTCGGCGGCTGGAAGGCGTCGTCCTTCGGCGACCTCAACCAGCACGGCCCGGACGCGTTCCGCTTCTACACCAAGACCAAGACGGTCACCTCGCGCTGGCCGTCCGGCATCAAGGACGGCGCCGAGTTCGTCATCCCGACGATGAACTAGCCGGCCGGTTTTCTTGTTTGCGCGTCCTCGCCACTTCGTGACTGCGGGCGCGCGGGCGGGCATCAAGGACGGCGCCGAGTTCGTCATCCCGACGATGAACTAGCCGGCCGGTTTTCTTGTTTGCGCGTCCTCGCCACTTCGTGACTGCGGGCGCGCGGGCGGGCATCAAGG
>NZ_QMBQ01000004.1 GCF_003289965.1 Mesorhizobium atlanticum | reverse complement strand
AGCTCGGCTGCCGTTGCCCGGCCGTGATCGAGCGGCGCCCGCGGCCGGTCGTGCAGGCCTTCCGGGCCGGTCTCCCGGTAACGTCCAAGCCATTTGTAGCCGGTCTTGCGTGAGATCTCGAAGGCCGCGCAAAGCTGCGTCATCGTCTCCTCACCAGATAGGCACTCCACAACAAACCGAAGCCGTTCATCCATGATGCCAGTCTCTCGCCAAACCATCGCCGGTCCTCCCGGCTGGCGAGAAAACTGTCACCCATCTAATCGGTCCATTCTGTTACCTATCTATCCGGTTCGGACAGCCGATCCGGCTCTCCCCGCTTTGCTGGGGCGAGGAAACGCCAATCGCCGAGGGCGCGACCTCGCAGTTTGGGTTCCTCGCCCCGCGGAGCGGGGAGAGGTGGCTCGGCGAAGCCGAGACGGAGAGGGGAGCGCCGCCGGCGATTTCACGACCACCCCTGGCGCAATCGTCTCCGCCGCCTGGCCTTGATCCACATCAAGCTGGCCCCTGTGGCGGGCCTGATAGGCTGACTATATCGACATCAGGCCTGACCGTTCAGGCTCCCGCCACTGGGGCGCATCGCCCCGCAAAAGAGGGATCGCCACCATGTACAAGAAAATCCTCATCGCCACTGACGGCTCCGAGCTCGCCCAGAAGGGCGTCGCCCACGGGCTGGAGTTGGCCAAGGGCCTGGGCGCCACGGTTACCTTCGTCACGGTCTCCGAGCCGTTCCCGACCTTGGCCTGGGGCGGCGCGATGGCCGGCTATGTCGCCGCCGACGAGTTGGTCAATTACGAGGAAAGCGCGCGCAAATACGCCAGCGAGCTGCTCGGCAAATGCAAGGCCGAGGCGGATGCCAAGGGCGTCGGCTCGAAGGGCGTCCATATCGAGAACCGGACGCCCGCCGAGGCGATCCTGGAGGTCGCCGGCAGCGAAGCCTCCGACCTCATCGTCATGGCATCGCACGGTCGCCGCGGGCTGGGCCGGCTGGTGCTGGGCAGCCAGACGGCGGAGGTGGTATCGCTTACGACGATCCCGGTGCTGGTGGTTCGGTAGGGTCCAGCGATATTCAGGTGAAGCCGGCCTGACCTGAATCTGGGCAGACCCTTGCGGCAGCGAAAGGCGAGATAGGCAGCGATCCTTCGCGCCCCCCTCTGTCCTGCCGGACATCTCCCCCACAAGGGGGGAGATTGGCGGTTTCGGCGCTCCGCCCTATCGTGCAACTTTGGCGATTGGCGAAAGCCGGCGCGACATCTGATCTCCCCCCAAGTGGGGGAGATGACCGGCAGGCCAGAGGGCGGGCGCTGTCCCGCCGGCGTCTCGGACTTTCCCGTTCGCCGCCCCGCCGCCCTACTGCGTCGGCAGCAGTGGCGCACCGGGCGATGCCAGGTCCGGAGACGGAAAATCGGATCCCGTCTGACCCGGCTGCGTCGCCACAGATGTCGCCGAACCCGGCGGCGGCAATCCGGGCAATGACGAGTCCGCCGGCGGAAGTAGGGTGGGCGGTGGCGAAGCCGGCTGCTGCCCGGAATACATCAGCCGGGGCTGGCCTGCATCGGCGATCGTCGGTCCGAGGCTGCGCTGGATCAGCGCCTCGACATGGTCGTTACGCTGGCGCGCGCTATCGGCGCCCATCACCACCACGATCAGGTGCCGGCCGTCGGCATTGTAGGAAGTGACGATGTTGTAGCCGGACGCCCTTATGTAGCCGGTCTTGATGCCGTCGACGCCGCGCACGCGGCCCAGCATGTCGTTGTGGCCGCGCACCAGCCGGCCGCGGAACATGAAGTCGCTTTCGGAGAAATAGTGGAAATGCTGCGGGAAGCGCTTCTCCAGCGCCATGCCCAGCACCGCCATGTCGCGCGCCGTGGTCACCTGGCCGTCGTCGGGCAGGCCGCAGGCGTTGCGGAAATTGGTGCCGCTCATGCCGAGCGAGCGCGCCTTGGCGGTCATCATCGCCGCGAACTGGTCCTCCGAGCCGCCGCCCAGATATTCGCCCACCGCCACCGCCACGTCGTTTGCCGACTTCACCACCATGGCGCGGATGGCGGAATCGACGTCGATCGTCTCGCCGCGCCGGAAGCGCAGCTTCGTCGGCGGCTGCGAGGCGGCGTGATCGGAAACCGGAATCCGCGTTTCCTTGGTCACCCGGCCGCTCTCCATCGCCTCGAACAGCATGTAGAGCGTCATCATCTTGGTCAGCGAGGCCGGATAGCGCTGCGACCGCGAATTGACCTCGAACAAGGTCTTGCCGGTCGAGGCGTCGACCACGATCGCTGCATATTTCTGCGGCTGCGCCGGCACGGCAAGCACGCTTTCCGGCGGCGCCGCCGTCGTGCAGCCGGCGACCAGCGCGAGCAATGCCAACAGGGCGATGAGTTTCTGGAGGAGAGGGAAGGTAGGGGGCAAGACTGTTCTAAAGCTGTTGCTGAGATGCGGCGAAGCTAACGTAACCCATATGCCGCGTCCAACTGGTTAACGGCTGCAAGAAGGCATTTGCCCAGGTTTTGGGGGGTTCGCGCCGTCGGCGACGCTGCCAATCTCCCCCCGCGCGGGGGTTGAGGAGCGGTCCGCGTAGCGGGCGGGAAGCCAATTGCTTGGCTTCCGAGTGACGAAAGCCCGGCAGGGCATAGGGGTGCTGTCCTGGCGACTCGAGGCTGGGGTTCCTCGCCCCCGCCAAAGGCGGGGGAGAGGTGGCCGCGAAGCGGACGGAGCGGGGGCTTCGTAGGGCGCTCCCCTCTCCGTCTCGGCTTCGCCGAGCCACCTCTCCCCACTGCGTGGGGCGAGGAACCTTGATCTTGCAGCGCCGCCATCCTTCACACCCCTCTCTGTCCTGCCGGACATCTCCCCCGCAAGGGGGGAGATCAGATGTCGCGCGGGCTTTCGCCAACCGCCAGCATCGCTTTTGCCATCCCCACCTCCTTTCCGCTAATATGTCGCCGCTTGGATTTGGGGGGATCGGCATGTCGGAAATCGCCACGGGTACGACCTCGTTGCTCAGGGCGTCGCTCAGCCGCACCGGCAAATGGGCGGCGAGTTTCGCCTTCATCAGCGGCGCGGTCGGCGACGTGCTCAACCCGCTGGGACCCTTTGCCGCCTACATTGCCCTGGTCGCCGCCGTCGCGGCCATCATCATTGCCATCGCCATGGTGCTGCGGCTGGTGCTGGCCGCCAAGGCGATGCCGGCGCTGATCTTCGCCACAAGTGCCGCGGCGATCGCCGGCGGCGTCTACGGCATCCAGCAGGAAACGAATTCGCAGAACGGCGTCATCGCCAATCTCGTGCCGGCGGTCGCCGAGCTGCAGCAATCGCTGGGCATCGTCTCGCAGAAGGTGGCGAAGATCGAGCAGACGGTCACCGAGACGCAGAAAACGGTCGAGGAGGTCAAGAAGTCGACCGACACGGTCGCCAAGACCGCCGAGCAGATCGCTTCCGCCCAGCAACAGCAGGTGGCGCAGGGCGCCGAGACGCAAAAGACCGTGGAGGCGGTGAAGCAGACCACGGATACGGTCGCGCAGAAGGCGGAGCAGATCGCTTCTGCCCAGCAACAGCAGACGGTGCAGGGTGCCGAGACGCAGAAGGCCGTCGAAGCGGTCAAGCAGACCACCGACACCTTGGCCGCCGGCCAGCAACAGCAGCAGGCGCAGGCTGAAAAGCTGCAGGCGACCACCGAGCAGATCGCCGCTTCGATCGACACGATCGCCAAGGGCTTCGCGCAGCTTTCCGCGCAGGGCGGAGCGATCGCCGATCCGAAACGTCCCGACGAGTTCTACCACAATGCCCGCGTCTATGAGCTCGCCGGCGACATGCTCAACGCCCGCCGCTCCTATCTCGCCTTTGCCGGCTTCGATGTCGACGCGATCGATCCCTATACGCGCTTTGCCACGCTGCTCAGGGTCCAGGACGGCAAGGCCGGCGCCCGCGAAGTGTTCGGCACGCTGGCGGAAAAGGCCAAGGCGCCCTCGATCAAGCTCGTGCATCTGCTGCAGTTCGACGATGCGCAGCGGCTCGACAAGCTCAACGCCTTCATCGCGGACAACCCGGATTACGCGCCGGCTTACTTTCTCCTGGCGCAGGAATTCTCGGAGGATCGCCTCGGCAGCCAGACGCTCGCCGACAAACGCAGCGAGGCCCAGGCGCTGAGCAAATTCGTCTCCTACGAGAAGGACGGCGGCCTGCTCAAATATTTCGTCGACCAGGCGCAACTGGCCGACTGGCTCGACCGCAGCCGCAGCCGGCTGACGGCGCTGGGCGATGTGCTCGACCCGTCGCGCTTCGTGCCGACGCTGACGCCGATGCGCTCCAATGCCGGCTGGTCGATGACGATCTCGCTGCCGGAGCCGGCGACGGCGATCTCCTGGCGGCTTGGCGACTCCGGCCCCTTCACCGACACCGGGGTGATGGCGATGAACGACCAGCGCACCGGCAAGCCGATGCCCAATCCGAGCTTCGAATTGCCGGACAGCACCGCCGCCACCACCATCGCCATCAAATATCTCGACATCCGCGGCCGCGAGACCGGCCCGTTCGACATCCGTTTCGACCCCGACAGCTCGCTCCAGCAGGAGAACAAGCAGATCCTCGATCAGTTCTGGACGTCGTGGATCGCCTTCGATTCCGGCGGCAATCGCGGCCTGGTCTATTTCACCCAGATGCTGTCCTACCGCTGCGCCATCAAGGAGGTGCATTACAGCCTCAACGGCACCGCGCTCGACAAGGAGATCAAGATGCCGCCCTGCGACGCCAAGGATCCCTACGCCATTCCCTCCGACTACCAGCCCTACTTCAAGGTCAAGGACGACGTGAAATCGATGGCGGTGCAGGTGACCTATACCGACGGCACCAAGTCGCCAGTGCGAGAGTATAAGAGGCAATAGTGAAGGCCTGCTCGCCGCGAAACCCGCCTGTGGGTTGAGAGTGGATATTTTCTTCCAGCGTCGGCGCCGCCCCTCACCTGCCTGCCGGCATCCTCTCCCCGTTTAGTGACGGGGAGAGGGGGCAGTCATCGCGGGTTCCGCCAATCGCCAACGTTGCCGGGAAGGCGCCGAGTTTGCGGCCAGCCCCTTCTCCCCGTCACTATACGGGGAGAAGTGCCCGGCAGGGCGATGAGGGGCGGCGCCGACGGTCAAGAATTGGTTTTCTCGTCCGGACTGAGGCTCGGCTGATGCAAATTGCCAATCACCGCGCTTGCGCCGAGAGCCCTGAGCAGGCTCTGCTGCCGGCCACCAAAAGATTCGCGGGAGGCATTCATGGACACCGTCACGATCGGCGCAAAGGGCATCTCCGTCTCGCTCGATCTCGCCGTCGGCCATGTCGCCGCCATGGAGGTCGAGGCCGACGGCCGCGTCCTGAAGCCGCTGCATCGCGCGCCCTGGGTCGGCTCGCCGCGCGAGACATTGCCCGCGAACTTGCCTGAAGGCACCGTGCGCCTCTCCGGCGATTTCCTCTGCGCCCCTTTTTCCACCAGCGATGTCGAGCCCGCGCCTCTGCATGGCTGGCCGGCCAACAGCGAATGGGACGTCGTCGAGAACGGCGCCATTGCCGGCGGCTGGCGCGCCGCCTTCCGGCTGCGCCGCAAGGTGATGGGGGCAGCCGTCGACAAAATCTTCACGCTGCGCGACGGCCACCCCTTTCTCTACCAGGAGCACGTCTTGTCCGGCGGCTCGGGCGCGATCTCCGTTGCCCATCATCCGATGACGGTCATGCAAGGCGGCGGCCGGCTCGCCTTCTCGCCCAAGCGCGTCGCCGTCACGCCCCCGGCGCCGCTGGAGCCCGACCCGGCGCGCGGCCGCTTCATGCTGGCCTATCCGGCCCGTACCGCCGACCTCACGCAGTTCCCGCTCGCCGCCGGCGGCACCACAGATCTCACCGACTACCGCGTGGAGGACAAGCGCGAGGATTTCATCACGCTGGTCGAGGCGGATCACGGCGGCCCGGGCTGGACGGCGATTGCGCGGCGCGCCGAGCGGGACCTGGTGCTGGTGCTGAAGAACCCGGCCGAACTGCCGGTGACGATGCTGTGGTTCTCGAATGGCGGCCGCGACTACGCGCCCTGGAGCGGCCGCCATCTCGGCGTGCTCGGCATCGAGGACGGCCGCAGCGCGATCGGCCATGCCGCCTCGCTCGGCGACAGCTGGCTGAAGCATGAAGGCGTGCCGACGGCCTTCGCGCTCGCCGAGGGCCGGTCGGTCTCGTTCCGCCATGTGATCGGCGCGGTTCCGTTCGCCGAGGCGGGAGCGCCTGCCGACATTGAGGCAGCGACCGATCGATTGCGCATCCGTGCGCCGAACGGCGCGGTGAAGGAGGTGCCGTTCGACGGCGAATTTCTGCGCATCGGCCGGTCAGTTCCGGCGTAAGCCCGCTGGTTCGTCATTCCAGGGCGAAGCAGGAGCGAAGCTCCGTCGCGAAGATCCTGGAATCCATTCCGTGACCTTGGCCGAAGGATGCAAGCGGAGCAGATTCTGCACCGGCTAATCTCGAAAGCCGGCGGCCGCCAAACAATCGGAGAAACCTCGGCATCCAGGAACGAGGTTTGAATTTTCCACCGACACCCGCCAAGATACCGGCCGCAACCTTACCGAAGAGGTGCCGATGTCCGAGATCGCCCATATCACAGCCGCCATCTTCAAGCGCGCCGGCAAGGCCAAGCGCTTCGTCGTTGCCATTGCCGGTCCGCCGGGTTCCGGCAAGTCGACGCTGTCGGCGAGCCTGCATGAGCTTCTGCCTGAGGGCAGTTCAGAGGTCGTGCCGATGGACGGCTTCCATTATGACGACATCATCCTCAACCGCCGCGGCCTGCGTTCCCGCAAGGGCGCGCCGGAAACCTTCGATTTCGCCGGCTTCGAGACGCTGTTGAAGCGCATCCGCACAGGCGAACCCGATATCGCCATTCCGGTCTTCGACCGCAGCAGCGAACTGTCGCGCGCGGCGGCCGAGATCGTTTCCGCCGACACCAAATTCATCCTGGTCGAGGGCAACTACCTGCTGCTCGACGAGGAGCCGTGGTCGCGGCTGGCGCCTTTGTTCGATTTCACCATCTTCGTCGACGTGCCGCGCCATGAGCTCGAGCGCCGGCTGATGGAGCGCTGGCGCGAGCACGGCAAGTCGGATGAGGACGCCCGCGCCTGGATCGCCTCCAACGACATGCCGAACATCGAACGGGTGCTGGCGCGGCGCCGGCCGGCCGACATGATCATTGGTTAACCCGCTCAATTTTCAATATTTTCGGACGGGAACTTTAAGGTTTTCACGCCGTTATCAGCCTGTCCCGAATTGTCCGGCGCCGGGGCAATTCCAGGGAAGCACCCAACCGCTTTCCGTCCGGAATTGCGAAAAGAAGCGAGCAGGAACTGTCAGATGGCAACCAACAGCAGAAAGCCCGTGGCCAAAAAAACCAGGGCCACCCAATCCAGGACGACGCAGGCCAATGCGGGCGCAGGCCCGGCGATCGCCGAGCGGTCGAAAGACGCCAAGCCGGCTTTCGGCAAAGCGGCGCCGAAGAAAGTGACGTCCGGCCTGGCCCACAAGGTCGCGGCCCATAAGGTCGAGGCCAAGAACGCGAAACGTCCCAAGCCGGCGGCAAAGAAATCAGGCCCGATCCGCGCCGTGGCGAGCGTCGCGACAGGAGCGGTCGTCGCGACCGCGCGGCTCGCGGCGTCCGTGTTCGGCCGCGGCGGCGCGAGCGCCAAGACGAAGTGAGGGCTCAGCCCTTTGCCGGAATGGTGAGGCCCCGCTTCACCGCCGGACGCGCAAGGCCGCGCTCCAGCCAGTCGGCGACGGTCGGGAAATCGTCGAAGCCGACCAGGTCGCGCGCCTCGTAGAAGCCGATCAGGTTGCGCACCCAGCCCAGCATCGACACATCGGCGATGGTGTAGTCGTCGTCCATGATCCACTTGCGGCCCTTCAGCCGTGTTTCGAGCACGCCGATCAGCCGCCGCGACTCGTCGCGGTAGCGCTCGAGCGGCCGCTTGTCGGCAATTTCGCGCCCGGCGAATTTGTGGAAGAAGCCGACCTGCCCGAAGATCGGGCCGATCGCCGCCATCTGGAAGAACACCCACTGGATCGTCTCGTAGCGGCGCGCCGGATCGGCGGGAATGAGCTTGCCGGTCTTGTCGGCCAGATAGAGCAGGATGGCGCCGGACTCGAACAGGCCGATCGGCTTGCCGCCCGGACCGTCCGGATCGATGATGGCCGGGATCTTGCCGTTCGGATTGAGCGACAGGAATTCCGGCGTCCAGCTCTCGTTCTTGCCGATATCGACATAGTGCGGCTCATAGGGCAGGCCGATTTCCTCCAGCGCGATCGAGACCTTCACGCCATTGGGCGTCGTGGCGGAATAGAGCTGCAGGCGCTCGGGCTGCTTGGCCGGCCAGCGCTTGGCGATCGGAAAGGCGGACAGGTCGGTCATCGGAAACTCCGGATAGGGATGGGCGCCGGGCGGCGCTCATGGCGGGGTGAGCAAGAGTTAGGTCCGCGGCCGGCCGGGATCAATACACCGGCAAGTGGCTTGCCATGTATATACAGTCAACCGGCAGGCTGCGATCAGACGGCCTTGAAGGCCAGCACCGCGTTGGTTCCGCCGAAGGCGAAGCTGTTGCTGAGCGCGGCGCGCACCTTGCGCTCGCGGGCCGTGTTCGGCGTCACGTCGAGGTCGCATTCCGGGTCGGGCTCGCGATAGTTGGCGGTCGGCGGCACGATGCCGTCGCGGATCGCCATCACGCAGGCGATCATCTCCAGCCCGCCGGAAGCGCCGAGGCAATGCGCGTGCATCGACTTGGTCGAAGACACTGAGAGCGAAGGGGCATGGTTGCCGAAGACGCGCTTGATCGCGGCGGTCTCGATCTGGTCGTTGGCCTTGGTGCCGGTGCCATGCGCGTTGAGGTAATCGACGTCTTCCGGCTTGAGCCCGGCATCCGCAAGGCAGAAACGCATCGCCGCTTCCGGTCCCTCGACGGTCGGGGCGACGATGTCGGAAGCATCGGCGGAAAGCCCGACGCCGGCGATCTCCGCCAAAATCGTGGCGCCGCGCGCCACCGCGTGATCGTAGCTTTCAAGCACCGCCATGCCGGCGCCTTCGCCAAGCACAAGGCCCGCGCGGTCGGCCGAGAACGGTCGGCAGGTGTCGGGCGAAAGCACTCTGAGCGCCTCCCAGCCCTTGAGCACGCCCCACACCAGCGGCGCTTCGGTGCCGCCAGCGACCATCACGTCGGCGCGGCCGAGCCTGATCTGGTCGACCGCCGTGGAAATTGCATGGTTGGCCGACGAGCAGGCCGAAGTGGCGCCGAAGACAGGGCCGCGCAGCCCGAGCGCCATGCTGACCTGGCCGGCGGCCGCGCCCGGCATCACTTTCGGCACGGTGAAGATGGCGGCGCGATTACGCCCCTCGAGCAGGATCGCGCGGTAGTTCTCCTCGATGGTCTCGAAGCCCGCGACGCCGATGCCGACGATCGCGCCCATCCGGTAGGTGTTGTCGGCATGCGCCGTCAATCCGGATTGCCGCATGGCCTCGCGCGCGGCGATCACCGCCAGCAGGCTGAAGCGGTCCATCGACACGACCTGCTTGCGGTCGATGCCATGGTCCGGCAGTTGCTTGATTTCGCAGCCGGTCTTGACCTTGAGGTCATGCAGCGACGGATTGTCGATCGGGCCGATGGCCGAGCGGCCGGCGCGCATGGCGTCCCATATCGCCGGCGCATCGTTGCCGAGCCCACAAATCCCGCCGATGCCGGTGATGACGACGCGTTTTTGCATGCAGTCAGGCTTTTTTCGCGATCAGTTCGCGAACCGCCTCGACCATGTCGCCGACGTTCTTGAGGTTGCTCCAGGCATCGACCGTGTTCATCTCGATCTCGATGCCGTACTTTTCCTCGAGATCGAAGATGATCTCGGTCAACTCCAGCGAATGGATCCCGAGCGTTCCGAGATCTGTGCTGGCGGTGATCTCCTCACCGCCGGTGTCGGCATGGGCTTTGATCTTTTCGATGATCTCGGTCGTCAGTTGGTCAGCCATTCGGTTCCTTCCCTGTCGTTTCCCGACGCCAACTGATCAGCGCCCCTTTTGATCCCCGGATCCAACAACGCCGTTGCCCTTACCTCGCCAGACACCGCGCGACCGCTCCAGGGTGGCTTCCCTCTATAGAAACCAAAACGATGTCAAGCAACAAGCGATATATCGACAAAGCCGCCGGAGTGCTTAACCTGGAATCGTGGACACGATCGAGAACACCTTGGCATCCAACCCCGCCTCGCCTTTGGCCGCTCCTCCTTTGCCTGCAGCGCAACGTGTTGCAGGGCGAGCCAGGCTTTTCTGCGGCAAGAGCGAGGGCCGGACACGCCTGAAGCGGCTCTATCAGGATGGATCGGCCAAGATTCGGCTGCCGGCGGTAGAAGGCGATCCGCTCGAGGCGGTGCTGATCAACACGGCCGGCGGAATGACCGGGGGCGACCGCCTCGCCTGGACGATCGAAGTCGGCGCCGGCGCCTCCGCCTCCATCACCACCCAGGCCTGCGAGAAGGTCTATCGCGCCGCCGCCGACAGGGCCGAGACAAGCGTCGGCCTGCGGGTCGGTCCGGGCGGCCGCATCGCCTGGCTGCCGCAGGAAACCATCGTTTTCAATCGTGCCGCCTTCGCCCGCACGCTGGATGTCGATCTCGCGGAGGATGCCGAAGCGCTGGTGCTCGAAGCCACGCTGTTCGGCCGGCTGGCGATGGGCGAACGGACGGTTCAAGGCAGCTTCCACGACCGCTGGCGGGTCCGCCAGGGCGGCGTGCTGATCCATGCGGAGGATTTCCGGATCGGTCCGGATATCGCGGCAACGCTCCAGCGGCCGGCGGCGGTCGGCGGCGCGCTTGCCGTCGCAACGCTGCTGCTCGTTTCGCCGCAAGCGGAAAACCTGCTCGGGCCGGCCCGCGCCATCATCGGCGATCCCGGCATCGGCGGCTGGGGCGGCGCGAGTTTCTGGAGCGTCGGACGATCTGGCAAGCTTCTTGCGAGGCTCAGCGCCGGCGACGGCTATCAACTCCGCAAGCGGCTGGTTCCGCTCGTCGAACTGCTCAATGGGCGGGCGGGCCTGCCCAAATTATGGTCACTCTGATTCTGAGTATCGGGACATTGCATGAATCTTACGCCGCGTGAAAAAGACAAGCTGCTGATCGCCATGGCGGCGATGGTGGCGCGCAAGCGCCTGGAGCGTGGCGTCAAGCTCAACCATCCGGAAGCCATCGCCCTGATCACCGACTTCGTCGTCGAAGGCGCGCGCGACGGCCGCCCGGTCGCGGAACTAATGGAAGCCGGCGCCCATGTCGTCACCCGCGCCCAGGTCATGGACGGCATCGCCGAGATGATCCACGACGTCCAGGTCGAGGCGACGTTTCCCGACGGCACCAAGCTGGTGACCGTGCACGAGCCGATCAGGTGAGGGCCGATCCGGTGAGGAGGAAGACCGATGCTGGAGCTTAGGCCAAATTGCGAATGCTGCGACAAGGATCTGCCGCCGGAGGCGACCGATGCGCTGATCTGCACCTTCGAATGCACCTTCTGCGCCGACTGCGCGGATAGTGTGCTGGGCGGCGTCTGCCCGAATTGTGGTGGCAATTTCGCGCCGCGGCCGATCCGGCCGGCTGCGCTGCTGGCGAAATACCCGCCATCGACCAAACGCGTGCTCAAAGCCGAAGGCTGCGGCCCGCGCAAGGCCGCTTAACCAGGTCAATGGAAAGGGCAGAAAGATGATCTCCGCCTCAACGAAACGCAGCACGCTTGCCGTCATCCTCCTGCTGGCTGCGGCGATGCCCGCTTATGCCCATGTCGGCGCGGGCACCACCTCTTCCTTCACCGCCGGCTTCGCGCATCCGCTGTCCGGGCTCGACCATATGGCGGTCATGATCGCCGTCGGCCTGTGGGCGGCGATGAAGGGCGGCAAGGCACTCTGGGCCTGGCCGCTCGCGTTCGTCGGCGTGATGCTCGCTGGCGGCGCGCTCGGCATGCTGCATGTGCCGGTGCCTTTCGTCGAGCCGGGCATCCTCGCGTCCGTCGTGGCGCTAGGCCTGCTGGTGGCTCTGGCGATCGACCTGCCGGTCTCGGCCGGCGTCGCCGTCATCGGCCTGTTCGCGCTGTTCCACGGCCACGCCCATGGCACCGAAGTGCCGGAAAATGTCGGGGGCCTGGACTATATGGCCGGGTTCGCGGTGGCCACGGCGCTGCTCCACGGTGTCGGCATTGCAGCCGGCGTCCGGCTTGGGTCGCGCTTCCGTGGCCTGGCGCGCGCAGCCGGTGCCGCTTGCGCGGCGATCGGCATTGGCCTGGCCTTCGGTATGGTGTGAGGGCGCTATGATCCCGGGTGAAGTTATTGCGGCCAAAGGCGACATCGAGCTCAACAAGGGCCGGCCGACCGTCACGCTCAAAGTCGCCAACAGCGGTGATCGTCCGATCCAGGTCGGCAGCCATTATCATTTCTTCGAGACCAATGAGGGCCTGAAATTCGACCGCGAGCGCGCACGCGGCATGCGGCTGGACATTGCCGCCGGCACCGCCATGCGCTTCGAGCCGGGCCAGGAACGCGACGTCACCTTGGTGCCGCTGGGAGGCAAGCGCGAGGTCTATGGCTTCCAGCAGAAGGTGATGGGCAAGCTGTGACGGCCGTCGGCGCGCTCACATCACTTCGGAGGCTTGGCGGCCGCGTAGATGACGACCTTCCCCGGATTGTCGAACTCCACGGCGAGCACGTCCTCGGCCTGCACGCGCCGCGAATCGATCGCGTTGAAGAGCAGGGCGTTCGCCTCGATCTCCTGGCGCAGTTCGGCGACGTCCTCCTGATGCTGCTTCATCTTGTTCTCGATCGCCGGAGGCGGCCCGCCTTCGCTGCGCGCCGCATCGGTCAGGAATACGATGTCGACCGTGTCGAGCTTGGTGGTCTTGCGCACCATGCCGATATTCTCGCGGGTGCGGTCGATGGCCGTGATGACCTTTCCGGCCTCCGTCCTGGAGAGCGCCTCTTCCTGACGGATATCGGAATCGACGATCGCCGCGGCAGGCCTGCCGTTGTCCAGCGGCTGCGACGCGGACGCCGCCTGGGGCGCGGCCATGAAAAGCGCGGCGGCAACGACGGAACTGCATTTCGCAAAAGGCCGAGTATTCGCCACTATTCGCTCCTGACTGAACTCGTGACGGGGCGAAAACAGCGAAACGGTCCTGCGTGGTCGGAGGTTCCCTTCGAAAGGTCGCCGGCGGCCCGCAAGGCGGCCCGCATTCCCTTCAAAACATGGTTGGCGGACCGCAAAACGGCCCGCCTGGGCGCGCAATCAGCTTGCCTTCTTGGTGATCAGCGTCAGAGCGCCATTGGGCTGCATGCTGGCGGCGATCACCTGTGCCGAGCTCATGCCCTTGGCTTCGAGCGCGGATTTCACCTTGGGCGTGGCGTCGATCGACTTGCGCAAGGTCTGCAGGCCGGCATCGCCGCGCTGCGCCACGATCTGGTTCACCTGCGTCTGCGCGTCCTTGGGCAGCTCGGTGATGTCGACGACGTTGACACTCTGGATCGACGGCACCGCGGACTGGGCTTTCGGCGCGGCGGGGGCAGCCGGCGACGGGCTGGGCTGCGGCGTCGGTTGCTGCTGGGCGCCGGCAGTGCCCGCCATCGTCAACGTGGCGACCGCGGCAACAAGTATCGCTTTGCGCATGGATATTCCTTCCATTGGCTTGGGAGTGATTCCGCCCGCCTCAATGGCCCGATGGGAACGCTGAAATGGGCGCTCAAAGTGTCGCCGGGCGGGTCATTGCGTGACCATTGGATGGCGACAATGTGCGCCCCGCGCGCAAACAACCGGAATTTCGGGAGCAATTGCTGATGGCCAGGATAAGCCGCGCCGCCTATGCGCAGATGTATGGACCGACGGTCGGCGACAAGGTGCGGCTTGCCGACACCGAGCTGTTCGTCGAGGTCGAGAAGGATCTCACTGTTTACGGCGAGGAAGTGAAATTTGGTGGCGGAAAGGTCATCCGCGACGGCATGGGACAGAGCCAGGTCACGCGTTTGGGCGGCGCGGTCGATACCGTCATCACCAATGCGCTTGTCGTCGATGCGCTTGCCGGCATCGTCAAGGCCGATATCGGCCTGAAGGACGGCCGCATCGCCGCGATCGGCAAGGCCGGCAATCCGGACACGCAGGATGGCGTCACCATCATCATCGGTCCGGGCACCGAAATCATCGCCGGCGAGGGCAAGATCCTGACGGCCGGCGGCTTCGATGCGCATATTCATTTCATCTGCCCGCAGCAGATCGAGGAAGCGCTGATGAGCGGCATAACCACGATGCTGGGCGGCGGCACCGGCCCGGCGCATGGCACTTTGGCCACCACCTGCACGCCCGGCCCCTGGCACATGGCGCGCATGATCCAGTCCTTCGACGCCTTCCCGATGAATATCGGCCTGTCGGGCAAGGGCAATGCGTCAAGGCCGGCGGCGCTTGAAGAGATGGTGCTGGCCGGCGCCTGCTCGCTGAAGCTGCATGAGGATTGGGGCACCACGCCGGCGGCGATCGATTGCTGCCTGTCGGTTGCCGACGACTACGACGTGCAGGTGATGATCCACACCGACACGCTGAACGAGTCAGGCTTCGTCGAGAACACGGTGGCGGCGATCAAGGGCCGCACCATCCATGCCTTTCACACCGAGGGCGCCGGCGGCGGCCACGCGCCCGACATCATCAAGGTCTGCGGCCTGCCAAACGTCATTCCGTCCTCGACCAACCCGACCCGGCCCTACACCGTCAACACGCTTGCCGAACATCTCGACATGCTGATGGTCTGCCACCATCTGTCGCCGTCGATCCCCGAGGACATCGCCTTCGCCGAGAGCCGCATCCGCAAGGAGACCATCGCGGCCGAGGACATCCTGCACGACATCGGCGCCTTCTCGATCATCTCCTCCGACAGCCAGGCCATGGGCCGTGTCGGCGAGGTGGCGATCCGCTGCTGGCAGACCGCCGACAAGATGAAGCGCCAGCGCGGCGCGCTGCCCAATGAGACCGGCGACAACGACAATTTCCGCGTCCGCCGCTACATCGCCAAATACACCATCAACCCGGCCATCGCGCACGGCCTGTCGAAGGAGATCGGCTCGATCACCGTCGGCAAACGCGCCGATCTGGTGCTGTGGAACCCGGCCTTCTTCGGGGTGAAGCCCGAAATGGTGCTGGTCGGCGGCTCGATCGCGGCAGCGCCCATGGGCGATCCGAACGCCTCGATCCCGACGCCGCAGCCGATGCACTACCGGCCGATGTTCGGCGCCTATGGCAAGGCGCTGACCAACTCCTCGGTCACCTTCGTCTCTAAAGCCGCCTTCGATGCCGGCCTGCGGGACAGGCTCGGCGTCGACAAGGCGATGGTCGCGGTCGAGAACACGCGCGGCGGCATCGGCAAGCATTCGATGGTGCTCAACGACGCCACGCCGCATGTCGAGGTCGATCCCGAAACCTACGAGGTGCGCGCCGACGGCGAGCTCTTGACCTGCGAGCCGGCGACCGTGCTGCCAATGGCGCAGCGGTATTTTCTGTTTTGACAGGCGGCTGATCCGATTAGCGGGGGCAAATTTCGTTGCGGCTCGCGCGCGCAGATCGCAATATGCTGCAAAGCAGCAGCATTGTAATCAGGCATGGCCACCGAAATCGCCTCCCCGCACGATATCTTCCCGCATATCCGCATCGTCATGGGCATGGTGATCGGCCTCGGCGTCACGCGGCTGCTTTCGGGAACCGCCCGCATCGTCCAGCATCCCGGCCAGTATCGGCTCTACGCCGTTCATCTTGCCTGGGTTGCCTCGGTGCTGTTGATGCTGGTGCATTTCTGGTGGTGGGAGTTCGGCCTCTACGCCATCGAGAGCTGGACCTTCGGCAAATACCTTTTCATCATCTTTTACGCCATCACGCTCTTCCTGATGTGCGCCTTGCTGTTCCCGGATTCGATGCTCGATTACACCAGCTACGAGGATTATTTCTATTCGCGCCGCGCCTGGTTCTTCGGGCTGCTTGGCGCGACCTATCTGCTCGACGTCATCGACACGCTGCTCAAAGGCCCGGAGCATTTCGCCCGCTTCGGCAACGAATATCTGATCCGCACGCCGGTCTTCGTGGCGCTCTGTATCGTGGCGATCCTGGTGCGCGACAAACGCTTCCACATCGCTTTCGTCGCGGCTGCGCTGATTTACCAGATATCGTTCATCCTGCGGCTCTTCGACACCATCGTCTGAGCGTTCGCGATGCGGTAGGGTTCTCGGAAAAGGCAAGAGTTCAACCATGTACAAGGCTGTCGGATCGCGCGGCTCCCGCGTCAGCCGGGTGCTCTGGATGCTCGAGGAGCTCGGGCAGCCCTACGAGTTCGTCGAGGTGAAGCTGCGCTCGCCGGAGGCCTATGCGCTCAACCCCTCCGGCAAAGTGCCGATCCTGATCGATGGCGACCTTAAAATCACGGATTCGGCGGCGATCTGCGTTTATCTGGCCGACAAGCATGCCGACAAAGGCATGGGTGCCAATCCGGGCGTTGCCGGGCGCGCCGAGATGGATTCATGGATGCATTTTGCCCAGAGCGAGCTCGAAGCGCCGCTCTGGAACAAGCTGCGTCACCGCTTCCTCCTGCCCAAGGACGTTCGGGTCGATGTCGGCCCGGCCGCCGCGTATGATTTCGCATCCGAAATAAAGGCGCTGGACCGCCGGCTTGGCGACAAGCCCTATGCTTTGGGCGATCGGTTTTCGGCCGTCGACGTCTTGCTGGGCGACATGGGCGCCTGGGCCCGCGCAGGTCGCTTCCCGATCAACTCCGAACGCGTCAACGCCTATTTCGATCGTATCCTTCAGCGCCCCGCCCGTGCCAGGGCGCAAGCTAATGGCGGAGCCATGAAATGAAGCTCAACATCAATACCGATTTCACCAAGTTTCCGCGCGCCGTCTCCGTGCTTGCCGCCGGCGATCCGGCCTCGGCCACGCCCTACGACAGGGCCGTGCTGCCGCATGACGAGCGGCATCTGCGTCGCCGCGCCATCGAGACCGCCGGTGGCGACAAGGTGCTGGTCGACCTGCCCGAGCCCGTGGCGCTCGCCGATGGCGACCGGCTGGTGCTGGAAGACGGGCGCCAGCTCGAAATCGTCGCGGCACCAGAAGAGGTCTACGACATCCGTGCCCGCGACGCCGTTCATCTGACCGAGCTTGCCTGGCACATCGGCAACCGCCACCTCGCGGCGGCGATCGAGGCCGACCGTATCCTCATCCTGCGCGACCATGTCATCAAGGCGATGCTCGAAGGCCTCGGCGCCACGGTGAGCGAGGTTTCGCAGCCGTTCAGCCCTGTGCGCGGCGCCTATTCCGGCCACGATCACGGCCA
Source organism: Mesorhizobium atlanticum (assembly GCF_003289965.1). Taxonomy (GTDB): domain Bacteria; phylum Pseudomonadota; class Alphaproteobacteria; order Rhizobiales; family Rhizobiaceae; genus Mesorhizobium; species Mesorhizobium atlanticum. The sequence goes on along the minus strand of NZ_QMBQ01000004.1, from coordinate 759,431 downwards.
TTCGCACGACCATCATGACCATCATGGCCATGACCACGACCACCATGACCATGATCATCACGATCACGACCATCACCACCATCACCATCACGGCCACCATCATCATCATGACTGAGCAGCTTTCCACCGTCGCACTTTTGCGGCTGATGGCCTGGCTGTCGCCGGCCTTTCCCGTCGGCGGCTTCTCCTACAGCCACGGGCTCGAGCGTGCCGTGCACGATGGCCTGATCGCCGATCGCGAAGATCTCGCCGGCTGGCTGGAGACTCTGGTCGAGATGGGGTCGGGCTGGAACGACGCCGTGCTCTTCGCCGAAAGCTGGCGCCGCGCGCGAGACGGCGGCGACCTGGCGGAAGTCGCCGCGCTGGGCGAGGCGCTTGCCGGCTCACAGGAACGCCATATGGAGACAATGCTCCAAGGCGCGGCCTTCCTCAAGGCGGCGTTCGCCTGGTCGTCTCCGGTGCAGCACCGCCTGCCGGCCGACTGCCCCTATTGCGTTGCGGTCGGCGCCGTTGCCGGCAGCGGCGGCGTCGACCTTTCGCCGGCGCTGTCGGCCTTCCTGCAGGCTTTCTTCTCCAACCTCGTGCAGGCGGCGATAAGGCTCGGCGTCGTCGGCCAAGCCGACGCGGTCGCATTGTTAGCCGGCTTTGAAACCTTGGCCATGAGCACGGCTGCCCGCGCAGCAGAGTCCACGCTCGATGATCTCGGCGGTGCGGCCTTCACGTCCGACATCGTGGCGATGCAGCACGAAACGCAATATTCCAGGCTGTTCCGCTCATGACCGTGCTTGCCGTCATCCTCTCCTTCGTCCTGCTCCTGATCACCACGCTGCATGTCTATTGGGGCATAGGCGGCATCTGGCCGGGCACGGACCAGGCGTCCTGCGCCCGCGCCGTCGTCGGCTTCCGCGGCGTCGACGAGATGCCGTCGTCCTTCGCGAGTTTTGCTGTCGCCGCCTGCCTGGCACTGGCGACGCTCTGGCCGCTGGCGCTGGCTGGCGTCTTTGCGACGCCCTTTCCGAGAGAAGGCCTGGCGGCCACCGCATTGATGATCGGCCTCGTCTTCCTCGGTCGCGGCGTCGCCGGCTTCACGCCCTGGTGGCGCAGGCTTACGCCGGAGCAACCTTTCGCGCGGCTCGACCAAAGTCTCTATTCGCCGCTCTGCCTGTTGATCGGGCTGGGCTTCGCAATCCTCGCCATCAGGGAGTTCCCGGCATGACGTCGAAAAACGGTCCTCTTCGCATCGGTATTGGCGGCCCCGTCGGCTCCGGCAAGACGACGCTCACCGAAAAGCTCTGCAAGGCGTTGCGCGACGATTTTTCAATCGCCGTCGTCACCAACGACATCTACACCAAGGAGGACGCGATGATGCTCGCGCGGCTACAAGCATTGCCCGAAGAGCGCATCGTCGGCGTCGAGACCGGCGGCTGTCCGCACACCGCCATCCGCGAAGACGCCTCGATCAACCTGCGGGCGATCGCGGAGTTGAACAAGAAATTCCCCGACCTCGACATCATCTTCATCGAATCCGGCGGCGACAATCTCGCCGCCACCTTCTCGCCGGACCTTGCCGACCTGACGCTTTATGTCATCTCGGTCTGCCAGGGGGAAGAAATCCCGCGCAAGGGCGGCCCGGCCATCACCCGCTCGGATTTCCTGATCATCAACAAGAGCGATCTGGCGCCCTATGTGAACGTCAACCTCGAGGTGATGGAGGGCGATGCCGGCCGCATGCGTGGCAAGAGGCCTTTCGGCTTCACCGACCTGTCACGCGGCAAGGGCTTGCAGGAGGTGATCGACTTCATCGTCGAGCAGGGCGGGCTGCAGTCGGCGCGCCCGGCGGCTTGAGCCGCTGAGCCACCGATTATCGGTTGCTGGCAGCGGCCACGCGCGGCATTCTCGGAAAACAAACCAAAGCGGAGGATTTTCGATGAGCCTTGCCCGCCTGCATAAGGAACCGCTGAGCAACCTTCCCTATTACGAGGAGCGGGTCGACCTCGCCGCCGCCTTCCGCTGGACCGCGCGGCTCAACATGCATGAGGCGGTGGCCAACCACTTCTCGTTGTCCGTCAACGAGGACGGCACGAAGTTCCTGATGAACCCGAACCAGGTGCATTTCTCGCGCATCAAGGCGAGCGACCTGCTCCTGATCGACGCCAACGATCCCGACACGCTCTCCGGCCCCAACGCGCCGGACCCGACCGCCTGGGGCCTGCATGGCGCCATCCATCGCAATGTCCCGCATGCGCGCTGCGCCATGCATGTCCATTCGATCCACGCCACGGTGCTTGCCTCGCTGGCCGACTCGACGTTGCCGCCGGTCGACCAGAACTCGGCCATGTTCTTCAACCGCCATGTCGTCGACGCCAATTACGGCGGGCTGGCCTTCGAGGAGGAGGGCGAGCGCTGCTCGCAGCTTCTCACCGACCCTAAGGTCAAGGTGATGGTCATGGGCAATCACGGCGTGATGGTCATCGGCGACACGGTCGCCGACACATTCAACCGCATGTTCTACTTCGAGCGCGCCGCCGAGACCTATATCAAGGCGCTGTGGACCGGCCGCCCGCTGCGCATGCTCTCCGACGAGATCGCCGAGAAGACCGCGCGGGAGATGGACGACTATCCCGGCCAGGCCGAGCGCCATCTGGCGGAACTGAAAGCGATCCTCGACGAGGAAGAGCCGGTCTACAGGAATTGACCTTCCTTCTCCCCGTTCACGGGGAGAAGGTGCCGGCAGGCGGATGAGGGGCAGCGCCTACTTTGGCGATTTTCTCAGAGCCCCAACTGCGCCCGCAACTCTTCAGCACTGTTGATCACGATCGCGCCGGTCGGGCCCTCCATCGGCGCTTCCGGCCAGAAGATCGTCTTCATGCCGGCCGCCAATCCGGCCATGGCGCCCGTGAGGCTGTCGTCGACGGCGAAAGCATCCGCCGGGTCGACGCCGGCGAGATAAGCGGCGCGCAGGAAGGGTTCGGGAAGCGGCTTGCCGTCGATCACGTCATTGCGGCTCACAGTGCGCATGCCTGGATAGACAAGGCCGACGGCGCGCAGGTTGGCGTCGACGATCAGCCGGTCGGAATTCGAGACCACCGCCTGCTCGACGCCGAGCGCGCGCAATTCATTGAACACCTCGATCGCGCCGGGGCGCGGCTTCAACGTTTCGGCCAGCGGCAGGTAGTGATCGTATTTGCGCACGATCCAGTCGTCGAAAGGCAGGTCGAGTCCGAACTCGTCGCGCAGCATCTCGTAGACCGGCCATGCCGCGATCCCCAGCACGCGCTCATGCAGGTCGTGCGGCGGAGCGATGCCGACACTGCGCAGCGCCGCCACAAGCGCTGCCTCATGCAACGGCTCGCTATCGACCAGCGTTCCGTCCATATCCCAGAAAACGGCTTTCGGCGTCATGCACGGCTCCCTTCGCCGATCCCCTTAATCGGTTTCCCGGTGGAGATAAACCGTCCCGCCGGCAAATGGTCGCAAGCGCGACGAGTTCATCCTTTGTCAGCCCGCGAGTCGTCCAAGCAATTGCTCTTTCGATAGACAATTGCGCGTCGAAATATTCGCTGTAAGCTATAGCGCCCGTTTCAGCATTCTTGCGGGTTGGGAGGCAGGACGTGAGTTTGCGACAGGAAACCGGCAGCACCAGGTTGGACGACGCCGCGCGCGCCGGCTGGCTTTATTATGTTGCCGGCAACACGCAGGATCAGATCGCCGCCAAGCTCGGCATCTCCCGGCAGACGGCGCAGCGGCTGGTGTCGCTCGCGATGTCGGAAGGCCTGATCAAGGTGCGGGTCGACCACCCGATCGCCAACTGCCTCGACCTTGCCGCGCGGCTGAAGTCACGCTTCGCGCTCGACCTCGTCGAGGTGGTGCCGAGCGATCCGGCATCGAACTCGACGACGATTGGCATCGCCGAGGCGGCGGCGGCCGAGATCGAGCGACGGCTGCGCTCGGAAGCCCCCATCGTCATGGCGATCGGCACCGGACGCACGCTGAAGGCGGCGATCGAGCAACTGCCGCCGATGGACTGCCCGCAGCATAAGGTCGTGTCCTTGACCGGCAACATCTCGCCGGACGGCTCGGCCGCCTTCTACAACGTCATCTTCACCATGGCCGACCGCGTCAAGGCGCGGTCCTTCCCGATGCCGCTGCCGGTCATCGCCTCCTCTCCGGCAGAGCGCGAGATGTTGCTCAACCAGCCGATGATCCAGCCGACGCTGGCATTGGCCGCGGAAGCCGATGTCACCTTCGTCGGCATCGGCGATCTCGGGCCCAAGGCCCCGCTCTACGAGGACGGCTTCATCTCGGAAAGCGAGTTGAAGGCGCTTCAGAAGGCCGGCGGCATCGCCGAGATCGTCGGCTGGGTGTTCGACCGCGAAGGCCGCATGATCGAAGGCATCACCAACGACCGCGTGTCTTCCGCCGCGCTGCCGTCGCGGGAAAAGTCGTTGGTCATCGCCTTGGCCATGGGCGACCGCAAGCTGCCGGGCATCCTGGCCGCCGTCAACCGCCGGCTGGTCAATGGCCTCATCACGGACGAGCGGACGGCCGAAGCCCTGCTTGCCGGCTGATGCCCCATAAAAGAAGCTGGCTATTGCGAGGGGCCGCGCGGGTCGTTGCCGTCGAGAAAACCCATGTCGCGCTGCAGGTGTTCGGATAATTCCCGGACATCGATATAGCCGCGCCTGCGGCCAGAAAACCTTGCAAATCCCCGCACCAGCGTGAAAAGCCAGCCGCGTGTCGGGTTGGAAACGAGTTTTTCCTGAACCGTGACCATGATCGTCAGCCTTGAACTGGATTGATCGTTGATCCCAAATATCGGTCTGCCTGGTTCGTGCTTCCAATTAAACCTCGATCATGACCCATAAGGAGGCCTTATGCCCGATCTTAAGCCCCCGCAGCTTGCGCCGTTGCCGCCGCTGCCGGCGATCCGGGTGTTCGAAGCGGTGGCAAGGCACCTGTCCTTCACCAAGGCGGCGCAGGAGCTGGGCATGACCCAGGCGGCCGCGAGCTATCAGATCAAGCTGCTGGAGGAACGCATCGGCGCGCCGCTGTTCCTGCGCAGGCCGAAGCAGATCGAGCTGACCGAGCCCGGCCAGCGCCTTGCGCCCGCCGTCAGCGAAGCCTTCGCCATCCTGGGGCAGGCCTATGCCGCGGCGCGCGGCGGCGCCGACGGACTGCTCTGCGTCACCACCGTGCTGACCTTCGCCTCGAACTGGCTGGCGCAGCATCTGGGCTCGTTCCAACTCGCGCATCCCGCGCTTGCCGTGCGGCTCGACACGTCGAGCCGGTTGACCGATTTCGCACGCGAGGATGTCGATCTCGCCATCCGCTCCGGCGGCGGCAAGTGGCCTGGCCTCGAGGCGCACAAGCTGCTCGACGCCGATTTCACGCCGATGCTGAGCCCCAAGCTCGCGGCGAGCATAGGCGGCGTCAGGGAACCGGCGGACCTGCTGCGCCTGCCGATCCTCGATCCCGGCGACATCTGGTGGACGCAATGGTTCGAGGCCGCCGGCGTGACCGGGCATGATCTCGCCAAGCGGCCGGGCTCCAGCATGGGCGCGCAGGCCTATGAGGCCAACGCGGCGATGGCCGGCCATGGCGTGGCGATCCTGACCCGGGCGTTGTTCAAGAACGAGATCGCCGACGGCCGCCTGATCCAGCCTTTCGATCTCGTGGGCGATGACGGCCATGCCTATTGGCTGGTCTATCCGACGGCCCGCCGCAACGTGCCGAAGATACGGGCCTTCCGCGACTGGATCCTGGCCGAGATCGCCTGTCCGTAAGCCGGCGGCCTTCAGCTTCCGTCTCCAATGTGCCGGCCACGTCGCCGGACAGGGTCACGTAGCGTCATTTCTGCTGCGCTGCAGCATCGATTCCGCCTTGACATAAATCATGGCAAGTGAGTAATTGCTCAAAGCCAAGGCAAATGCTCATCTTGGTTTATGGGAGGAATTTGATGAAACTTCGCACGCTCACCCTGGGCCTGTTGTCGGCCAGCGCCCTTGCTTTCGCCGCGCATGCCGAATCCATCACCATCGCCACCGTCAACAATGGCGACATGGTCCGCATGCAGAAGCTGACGGACGACTTCACCAAGGCCAACCCCGACATCCAGCTCAACTGGGTCACCCTTGAAGAGAACGTGCTGCGCGAGCGCGTCACCACCGATATCGCCACCAAGGGCGGCCAGTACGACGTCATGACCATCGGCACCTACGAGGTTCCGATCTGGGCCAAGCAGAGCTGGCTGCTGCCGCTCGACAAGCTCGGCGACGATTATGACGTCAAGGACATCATTCCGGCCATCGCCGGCGGCCTTTCGGTCGACGGCAAGCTCTATGCCGCGCCCTTCTACGGCGAAAGCTCCTTCGTCATGTACCGCAAGGACCTGATGGAGAAGGCGGGCCTGAAGATGCCCGATGCGCCGACCTGGGACTTCATCAAGCAGGCCGCCGACAAGATGACCGACCGCGCCAATGGCGTGAACGGCGTCTGCCTGCGCGGCAAGGCCGGCTGGGGCGAGAACATGGCATTCCTCACCGCCATGTCGAACTCCTTCGGCGCCCGCTGGTTCGACGAGAACTGGAAGCCTCAGTTCGATCAGCCGGAATGGAAGAAGACGCTGCAATTCTATGTCGACCTGATGAAGGCCGACGGCCCGGAAGGCGCTTCGTCAAACGGCTTCAACGAGAACCTGGCGCTGTTCCAGCAGGGCAAGTGCGGCATGTGGATCGACGCCACCGTCGCCGCGTCCTTCGTCTCCGATCCGAAGGCCTCGCAGGTCGCCGACAAGGTCGGCTATGCGCTGGCGCCCGACAATGGCCTCGGCAAGCGCGGCAACTGGCTGTGGGCGTGGTCGCTGGCGGTCCCCGCCGGCACCCAGAAGGCCGATGCCGCGCAGAAGTTCGTCTCCTGGGCGACCTCGAAGCACTATCTGGAACTGGTGGCTTCGAAGGAGGGCTGGGCCAACGTTCCGCCTGGAACGCGCTCCTCGCTCTACGCCAATCCGGAGTACCAGAAGGCGGCGCCCTTCGCGAAGATGACGCTGGACTCCATCAATGCCGCCGACCCGACGCATCCGACCGTCAAGCCGGTGCCTTATGTCGGCGTGCAGTTCGTCGCCATCCCTGAATTCCAGGGGCTTGGCACCACCGTCGGCCAGCTTTTCTCGGCCGCCCTTGCCGGCCAGTCGAGCGTCGACGATGCCCTCAAGCAGGCCCAGGACGCAGCCACCGCGACGATGACCGAAGGCGGCTATATCAAGTAAGGCTCCTCCCGGTGCCGAACGCCGGTCGCCCATCATGGCCGGCAAGGGGCCGCCCGAAACCCAGTTCGGGCGGCCACCCTTCAAACCCGGGAAGATTCTGGGCACAACTCTGAAAATCCGGCTGACTTGGGAGGGTGACCGTCATGGCTACTCAGCAAACCCGTTCTATTGCCCGTTTCATGATGGCGCCATCGGTGATCCTGCTGTTCGTCTGGATGATCGTGCCGCTGCTGTTCACGCTCTGGTTCTCTTTGCTGCAGTATAACCCGCTGAACCCGATCCGCGACGGGTTTGTCTGGTTCGACAACTATAAGCTCTTCTACTCCAACCCGGCCTTCCTCTATTCGATCCTCAACACGCTCACCATCGTCGTCAGCGTGCTGGTCATCACCGTGGTCGGCGGCATCCTTCTGGCGATGCTGCTCGACCAGCCGATCTGGGGCCAGGGCATCGTGCGCATCCTGGTCATCTCGCCGTTCTTCGTCATGCCGCCGGTGGCGGCGCTGGTCTGGAAGAACATGATCATGCACCCGCAATACGGCGTCTTCGCCGACATAGCGCGCTTCTTCGGCGCCCAGCCGATCGACTGGTTCGGCCAGCATCCGCTGACCGCCATCATCCTGATCGTCGCCTGGCAGTGGCTGCCCTTCGCCACGCTGATCCTGCTCACCTCTCTGCAGTCGCTCGACGGCGAGCAGAAGGAGGCGGCCGAGATGGACGGCGCCGGCTTCCTCAGCCGCTTCTGGTATCTGACGCTGCCGCATATGTCGCGCGCCATCACCGTCGTCATCCTGATCCAGACGATCTTCCTGCTCTCGATCTATGCCGAGATCCTGGTCACCACCAATGGCGGCCCCGGCTACGCCTCCACCAACCTGCCCTTCCTCGTGTACCAGAAGGCGCTCTTGGAGTTCAAAATCGGCCAGGCATCCGCCGGTGGCGTGATCGCCGTCATTCTCGCCAACATCGTTGCCTTCTTCGCCATGCGCGCCGTCGGCAAGAACCTGGACAAGTGAGGGAGGACCTGACATGGCCCGCGCAGTCACCACCCAGCACAAGACCATCGCCACGGCCGCGGCCTGGGTCGTCGCCCTGCTGATCTTCTTTCCGATCCTCTACACGATCATCACATCGTTCAAATCGGAGCAGGAGGCGATCCAGGGCTTCAACCTGATCCCGTCCGGGACCTTCGAGAGCTATTCGGAGGTCCAGCAGCAGAGCGGCTACTTCAAGTTCTTCTTCAATTCGGTGCTGCTCTCGGTCGGCTCGACCATCCTCGCGCTCATCGTCGCCATCCCGGCGGCCTGGTCGATGGCGTTCTCGCCGACCAAGCGCACCAAGGACATCCTGATGTGGATGCTGTCCACCAAGATGATGCCGGCGGTCGCAGTGCTGTTCCCGATCTACCTGATCTTCCGCGATAGCGGCCTGCTCGACAGCCGCATCGGCCTCACCGTCATGCTGATGCTGATCAACCTGCCGATCGTGGTCTGGATGCTCTACACCTATTTCCGCGAGATCCCGGGCGAGATCCTGGAAGCGGCCCGCATGGACGGCGCCTCGCTGTGGAATGAGATCATCTATGTGCTGACGCCGATGGCCGTTCCAGGCATTGCCTCGACCATGCTTTTGAACATCATCCTCGCCTGGAACGAGGCGTTCTGGACCATCCGTCTCACCACCACCAACGCTGCGCCGCTGACGGCCTTCATCAGCTCCTTCTCCAGTCCGCAAGGCCTGTTCTGGGCCAAGCTCTCGGCCGCCTCGACATTGGCGATCGCGCCGATCCTGATCATGGGCTGGTTCAGCCAGAAGCAGCTGGTGCGCGGCCTCACCTTTGGCGCCGTGAAGTAGAACGCCCAAGCGGCGGACGACGAAGACCATCCCCGGGAGGAAACCATGGGAAACATCACGCTCAAGAACGTCTCCAAGTCCTTTGGGTCGACGACGATCATTCCGAACATCGACCTCAACATAGAGGACGGCGAGTTCGTGGTGTTCGTCGGCCCGTCGGGCTGCGGCAAGTCCACGCTGCTCAGGCTGATCGCCGGGCTGGAGGACACCAGCGGCGGCACCATCTCGATCGATGGCCGCGACGTCACCCGCGAGGCGCCGGCCAAGCGCAAGCTCGCCATGGTGTTCCAGTCCTACGCGCTCTATCCGCATATGACGGTCGCCAAGAACATCGCCTTCCCGCTGAAGATGGCCGGCGAGGACCAGGCGACCATCGACAAGAAGGTCAAGGACGCCGCGCGCGTGCTCAACCTCACCAACTATCTCGAGCGGCGTCCGGGCCAGCTGTCCGGCGGCCAGCGCCAGCGCGTCGCCATCGGCCGCGCCATCGTACGCCAGCCGTCGGCCTTCCTGTTCGACGAGCCGTTGTCCAACCTCGATGCAGCACTTCGCGGCACCATGCGCCTGGAAATCAGCGAGCTGCACCATCAGCTGCAGACGACGATGATCTACGTCACCCACGACCAGGTCGAGGCCATGACCATGGCCGACAAGATTGTCGTGCTCAACGCCGGCAACATCGAGCAGGTCGGCTCGCCGATGGAGCTCTACAAGACGCCGAAGAACCTTTTCGTCGCCGGCTTCATCGGCTCGCCCAAGATGAACATGATCGAAGGCGCGCCGGCGGAGAAATACGGCGCCAAGACCATCGGCATCCGGCCCGAGCATCTCAATATCTCGACCTCGTCCGGCGACTGGAAGGCGACGGTCGGCGTTGCCGAGCATCTCGGCTCCGACACCTTCCTGCACGTCCAGGCGGATGGCATCGGCACTGTCAATGTCCGCGCCGACGGCGAGGTCGCGGTGAAGCATGGCGACACCGTCTACCTTACCCCCGACAAGACCAAGCTTCACCGCTTCGGCGCCGACGGCAAGGCGCTGGCCGCGTGAGGACGGGACAGTGAGGTTGAAAGGCAAATCGGCGCTGATCACCGGATCGGCGCGCGGCATCGGCAGGGCCTTCGCCGAAGCCTACGCGCGCGAAGGTGCGACGGTTGCGATTGCCGATATCGACCTCGGCGCCGCGCAAGCGACGGCGAAAGCGATCGGCTCCGCCGCTTACGCGCTGCGGCTCGACGTCACCGATCAGTCCTCGATCGAGGCGGCGGTGAAGGTCGTCGAGGACAAGACTGGCGGTCTAGACGTGCTGATCAACAATGCCGCGATCTTCGACCTGGCGCCGATCGTCGAAATAACCAGGGCGAGCTTCGAAAAACTGTTCGCGGTCAATGTCGCCGGCACGTTGTTCATGCTGCAGGCGGCCGCCCGCTCGATGATCGCGCGTGGCAAGGGCGGCAGGATCATCAACATGGCGAGCCAGGCCGGCCGGCGCGGCGAGCCGCTGGTCGCGGTCTATTGCGCCACCAAAGCCGCCGTCATCTCGCTCACCCAATCGGCCGGGCTCGACCTCATCAAGGACCGCATCAATGTCAACGGCATAGCGCCTGGCGTCGTCGACAGCGACATGTGGGACCAGGTCGATGCGCTCTTCGCCAAATACGAGAACCGGCCGAAGGGCGAGAAGAAGCGTCTGGTCGGCGAAGGGGTTCCCTATGGCCGCATGGGGAAGCCGGAGGACCTCGCCGGCATGGCGGTTTTCCTCGCCAGCGACGAGGCCGACTACATCGTCGCCCAGACCTACAATGTCGATGGCGGACAGTGGATGAGCTGACGGGGATGAGTTGAGGGGGAGGCGCTTCTCTCTTTCCTCCGGAGAAGACGCCGCGGGGCGGGTGAGGGGCGGCACACTGGAAAAATCAGGCGCTGCCCCTCACCCTCGCTACCCCAAGGAGGCGGAAAAGTCGGGCAGATCGGCCAAAGGGTAAAATGAGATGACCGTGAAACTCTCTTCCTCGAACCTCGCCAAGCTGCCGGCCAAGGTCGCCGGTCCGAAATATGATCGCTCTGCGTTGAAGGCGGGCATCATCCATTTCGGCGTCGGCAATTTCCACCGCTCGCACCAGGCGGTCTATCTCGACGATCTGTTCGCCACGGGGCAAGGACATGACTGGGCGCTGATCGGCGCCGGCGTGTTCGAAGGCGAGAAGATCGGTCGTTCCAAGCTCGAGGAGCAGGACTGGCTGACCACGGTCGTCGAGCAGGACCAGGGCCATATGAGCGCCCGCGTCACCGGTGCCATGATCGATTTCCTGACGCCTGGTAATGCGGCCGCGATCATCGAGCGGCTTGCCGACCCGGCGATCAAGATCGTCTCGCTGACCATCACCGAAGGCGGCTATTTCATTGACCCGGCTTCCGGCAAGTTCAACCCCGCCCATCCCGATATCGTCGCCGACGCGCAGCCGGGCGCGCCGCCGAAAACCGTCTTCGGCATCATCCTTGCCGGCCTGTTGCGCCGTCGCGCCGACGGTATCGTGCCGTTCACCGTCATGTCCTGCGACAACATCCCCCACAATGGCCACGTCACCTCAGACGGCGTCATCGGCCTTGCCCGGTTGATAGACGAGGACCTCGCCAAATGGGTGGAGGACAATGTCGCTTTCCCGAACGGCATGGTCGACCGCATCACGCCCGCCACCACCGACCGCGAGCGCAAGATCCTGGCCGACGATTTCGGGCTGGAGGACAACTGGCCGGTGTTCTGCGAGCCGTTCAAGCAATGGGTGCTGGAGGATCATTTCACCGCCGGCCGCCCGGCGCTGGAAAAGGTCGGCGTCCAATTCGTCAAGGATGTGTCGCCCTACGAGCTGATGAAGATCCGCATCCTCAATGGCGGCCACGCAACGATAGCCTATCCGGCCGGGCTGATGGACATCCATTTCGTCCATGAAGGCATGCAGGAGCCGCTGGTGCGCGCCTTCCTGTCCAAGCTCGAGCATAACGAGATCATCCCGACCGTGCCGCCCGTGCCGAACACCGATCTGGAGGACTACTACCAGCTCATCGAGCGCCGCTTCTCCAATCCCAAGATCGGCGACACCATCCGCCGGCTGTGCCTCGACGGCTCCAACCGCCAGCCGAAATTCATCATTCCGACCATCGCCGACCGGCTGAAGGCGGGCAAGGGTGTCGCCGGCCTCGCGCTGGAATCCGCTTTGTGGTGCCGCTACTGCTTCGGCACCACCGACAGCGGCGCCGTCACCGAGCCGAACGATCCCAATTGGGACCGCATGCAGGCGACCGCGAAGGCAGCCAAGGACGATCCGAAGGCCTGGCTGGCGATGGATGACATCTATGGCGATGTCGGCCGCTCGCCCGTCTTCGCCGAGGCCTTCGCCCACGCCCTGAAGGTCCTGTGGGCCAACGGCGCGCGCGAAACCCTGACGCGCTATCTCGCCGGCAAGCTCTGACGCTCACTGGAAGCAGATCGCGATGCGGCCGGAACTGGTCATCTTCGACTGTGACGGCGTGCTGGTCGACAGCGAGGCCCTTTCGGTCTCGGCGCTGCTCGGCATGATCGAGCTCGCCGGCGGCACGGTGAGCGAGGACGCCGCCTACGAGCATTTCCTCGGCAAGAGCATGAAAAGCGTGCGCGAGATCCTCGGCCGCGATTTCGGGCTCGAGATCAGCGACCAGCACCTGACCGCCATGCGCGTCGACCTGATGCGCAAGTTCCGCGAGGAATTGAAGCCGATCCCGGGCATCAAGGAGGTGCTGCCGAAGCTCGGCCTGCCTTGCTGCGTCGCCTCGTCCGGCACGCTGGAACGCATCCGCTACGCGCTCGAGGTCACCGGCCTGCTGCCGCTGCTGGAACCGCATCTGTTCAGCGCCACCATGGTCAAGCGTGGCAAGCCGGCGCCTGATCTCTTCCTCCACGCCGCTGCCTCGATGCGCGCGCATCCGCGCAATTGCCTGGTCGTCGAGGACAGTCCGGCCGGCGTCGCCGCGGCGCGCGCGGCGGGCATGCGCGTCTTCGCCTTCACCGGCGGCTCGCATGCCGGAAATCCCGGCTTGAAAGCCCGGCTTGCGTCGACCGAACCGGACTCTATATTCGCTGACATGCTGCAATTGCCCGATCTGATTGCAGCCCTGGGAGCGAGAGTAAAAGCATCTTGACGAAAAGCTTTGTTTGCGCGGTCGATGTCGGCACCGGGAGCGCTCGCGCGGGCATTCTCGACGCGCGCGGCAGTCTGCTCGCCCGCGCCGATCATCCGATCGCCATGCATCAGCCCAAACCCGATCATGCCGAGCATGATTCGGAGGACATCTGGTCGGCGGTATGCAAATCCGTGCGGTCCGCCCTCGAGAAATCCGGCGTTGCCGCCGCGGATATCGCCGGCATCTCTTTCGACGCCACCTGCTCGCTGGTGGTCCGCGACGGCCAGGGCGGCCAGACCAGCGTCTCGGTCACCGGCGAGAAGCGCTGGGACACGATGGTCTGGCTCGATCATCGCGCCATCGCCGAGGCCGATGAATGCACGGCAAGCGGCCACGCCGTGCTCGACTACATAGGCGGCGTGATGTCGCCGGAAATGGAAACGCCGAAGCTGATGTGGCTGAAGCGCCATCTGCCGGAGACATGGAATGAAGCCGGCTATCTGTTCGACCTCGCCGATTTCCTGACCTGGAAGGCGTCAGGCTCGCTCGCCCGCTCGCAATGCACGCTGACGGCCAAATGGACCTATCTCGCGCATGAGGAAGAAAGCTGGCGGCGCGACTTCTTCGAGCTCGTCGGCCTCGGCGATCTGTTCGAGCACGGCAATCTGCCGGAAAAGGCGAGCCCGGTCGGCACGGATATCGGTCCGCTGACGGCGAAGGCCGCCGCAGAGCTCGGCCTGACTGAAAAATGTCGGGTCGGCGCCGGCGTCATCGATGCCTATGCCGGCGCGCTGGGTGTCCTGGGCGGCTTTGCCGGCGACGAGGAGAACATCAGCCGGCACCTGGCGCTGATTGCCGGCACATCGTCCTGCGTCATGGCGATGTCGCATGACCCGCAGCCTTTCGCCGGCGTCTGGGGTCCCTATTTCGGCGCGGCATTGCCGACGCTGTGGCTGTCGGAAGGCGGCCAGTCGGCCACCGGCGCGCTGCTCGACCACATCATCCGCTGGCACGGCGCCGGCGGCGAGCCGGACGCGGCCATGCACATGAAGATCGCCAGGCGCGTCGCCGAGCTGCGCGCCGAGGATGGCGATGCGCTGGCGGCAAGGCTGCATGTGCTGCCGGATTTCCATGGCAACCGCTCGCCGCTCGCCGATCCGCATGCGGTCGGCGTCATCAGCGGGCTGACGCTCGATTCCTCCTTCGACAGCCTATGCAAGCTCTACTGGCGCACCGCCGTCGGCATAGCGCTCGGCGTACGCCATGTGCTCGAGGCGCTGAACGAGAACGGCTATCTGATCGACACGCTGCATGTCACCGGCGGCCACACCAAGAACCCGCTTTTGATGGAGCTCTACGCCGACGCCACCGGCTGCACGGTGGTCGAGCCGCTGGCCGACGAGGCGGTGCTGCTCGGCACCGGCATGGTGGCGGCGACCGCCGCCGGGCTTTACCCCGACCTCAAAGCGGCCTGCGTCGCCATGCAGCAGGGTGGCAGGACGCGAGCGCCCAACAAGGAAGCCGGCGCCTGCTTCGATCGCGACTACCGCATCTTCCTCGAAATGCACCGCCAGCGGCAGATACTCGACGCGATCAGCTAGATTCTAGCTCTTGTTTCACGCAATTCCGGGCGGAAAGTTACGGCCAAGTGGCCGAACCTAACCGCGTCACACTTTTCCTGGAATTGCTCTACTGCTTGCGCAGCGACCTGCCGTTCTCCGCGTCGAACAGATGGATGCTCTCTTCATCGAAGCTGTAGCGCACTGGCGCGCGCAACTCCGGACACTCGCGGGCCGGCACCAGCGCGCTGATCTCCTTGCCGCCGGAGCCGAACGTCACCAGCGCGTCATTGCCGTGAAATTCGATGAGGTCGGCGGTGCCTTGCAGGATGTTGCCTGCGCCTCCGTTCGCCGTTTTGAGATCGGGTGGCCGGATGCCGAGCACCACCCGATCGCCATGCTGCAGGTGGAAGCCGCCGCCTTCAAGCGATAGCACCGTCCCCGCGCCGGTCAGCGTCCAGCCATTGCCGTTGCGGCCGACCATCGCCTCGATGAAATTCATGTTCGGCGTACCGATGAAGCCGGCCACGAACTGGTTGCCCGGGCGGCGATAGATCTCCGCCGGCGACCCGATCTGCTCGATCACGCCGTCCTTGAGAAGCACGATGCGGTCGGCCAGCGTCATCGCTTCGAGCTGGTCATGCGTGACATAGACTGTGGTGGTCTTCAGCGACTGGTGCAGCCTGGCGATCTCGACGCGCATATGGTTGCGCAGCTTGGCGTCGAGATTGGAGAGCGGTTCATCGAACAGGAACACTTTCGGCGTCTTGATCATGGCGCGCGCGATCGCCACGCGCTGCTGCTGGCCGCCGGAAAGCTCGGTCGGCTTTCGGCCGAGATAGGGTTCCAGGCCGAGCGTCCTGGAGACCGCCTCGACGCGCTTCCTGATCTCGGCCGCCGGCACCTTCTGCCGCTTCAGTCCGAAGGCGATGTTGTCGAAGATCGTCATATGCGGATAGAGCGCATAATTCTGGAACACCATGGCGATGCCGCGGTCACCCGGGTCGAGATCGTTGACCACCTTGCCGCCGATCGACACCTCGCCGCCGCTGATATCCTCCAGTCCGGCCAGCATCCTCAGAAGCGTGGACTTGCCGCAGCCGGACGGTCCCAGGAACACGACGAACTCATGCTCCTCGATTGCGAGGTTGAGATCGCGGATGACGGTCGTGGCGCCATAGGCCTTGTCGACATGGGAGCAAACGATGGCGGACATGCCTTATCCCTTCTCGCCGGTCAGCAGGATTTGCAGCTTGACGTCCTGCGGCCTGCCTTGCGCGGCGCGCTCGAACGCCTTGATGCTCTCGGAGAAATCATAGGTGCCAGTGATCAGCGGCTTGAGATCGACCTTGCCGGAGGCGATGAGCTGCAAGGCGCGGTCGAAGATATTGGCGTAGCGGAACACGGTCTCGATGCGCACTTCCTTGGAGATGGCCGCCGGCACATTGAGCTCGACCGTCTCCACCGGCAGCCCGACCAGCACCACCGCGCCGCCCGGCCGCACGATGTCGAACAGGTTGGCGAAAGCCTTCGGGCTGCCGCTCGCCTCGAACACGATATCGGCGCCCCAATTGTCGGTCGCGGTCGCAACGGCGTCGACCAGCGACTGTTCGCCGATGTTCACCGGCACTATGCCGGGATACTGGCCGGCGATCTCCAGCTTCGGCGCGGAGAAGTCCGAGATCAGCACCTTGGAACAGCCGCCCGCCAGCGCGGCGAGCGCGATCATGATGCCGATCGGGCCGCAGCCGACGACGACGGCGACGTCGCCCGGCACGATGCGGGCGCGCGCCGCCGCCTGCATGCCGATGGCGAAGGGCTCGACCATCGCGCCCTCGGCGAAGGAGACATTGTCCGGCAGCTTGTAGGTGAAGGCGGCCGGATGGACGGCGTAGGGCGCCAGCACGCCATGCACCGGCGGCGTGGCCCAGAAGCGGACGTCCGGATCGACATTGTAGATGCCGAGCTTCGTCGCGCGCGATGAAAGGTTCGGCACGCCCGGCTCCATGCAGACGCGGTCACCGACCTTCAGGCTCGTGACATTGGCGCCGACCTCGACGATCGTTCCCGAGGCCTCGTGGCCGAGCACCATGGGCTGGCGCACGATGTAGCTGCCGATGGCGCCATGCGTGTAGTAATGCACGTCGCTGCCGCAGACGCCGACCGTGTGGATGGCGATCCTGACATCGTCCGGTCCGACGTCTTGCGGAAGCGCGATCTCGCGCAGCGACAGTTCGCCTTTTTTCTCAAGCACCAGTGCCCGCATCGGGTATCCTCACTTCAACTTTTCTTTTGCCGGAAAACGGAATTCAGGAAGCCGCTCAGAACACCGAGGAAGAGCAGCGGCGGCAGCGACAGGAGCACGACCGAGGCGTTGAGGATGCCCCAGGGCACGTTCATGCCTTGCTGCGACAACTCGGAGGCCACGATCGGCAGCGTCTTGGCGTTGGAGCTCGACAGCATCAGCGCGATCAGGAACTCGTTCCAGACCAAGACGAAGCTGAAGGCGATGGCGCCGATCAGCGAGCGCGCCGCCACGGGAAGCGCGATCCGCCAGAACACCGAATAGGCGCCGTAGCCGTCGACGAAGGCCGCCTCCTCGATCTCCTTCGGCACGCCCTGGAAAGCCGGGATCGCAAGCCACATGATCACCGAGATGGTGAGCAGCGAGTAGGTGACGATCAGCGCCGGCAAAGTGTCGTAGAGGCCGATCTGCAGCCAGATCACCATCAGCGGGATTGCGACCGCCACCGGCGGTAGGAAGCGCAACGAAAGCACGAAGAACTGGATGTCGCCGGCAAAGCGGTTGGGATAGCGCGCCACCGCATAGGCCGCCGGCAGGCCAAGCACGATGCCGATCAGCACCGCCGCGCCACAGGCAACCGCGGAATTGTAGAGCCCGGTCAGGACGCTGTCGCGGCCGAGGATGTAGCTGATGTTGGCAAGCGTCGGCGTGAAGACCACCTTCGGCACGCGCGTGATGATGTCGACATTGTTCTTCAGCGCGTTGAGCGCCGTCCACGCCAGCGGGAACACGGCGAGGAACCCGGCCAGCGCCAGGACGGCCTTGGCGATCAGGCGGCCCGGTCTCAATCGATAGGGCTTCATGCCTGCACCCGCTTCCACAGCATGGTGAAGGTGATGACGGTCGCGATCATCATCAGCACCGCCATGGCCGACGCGTAGGAGACCTTGCCGGATTCGATGAAGCCCTGCGAGAAGGCGTACATGTCGAGCGTTTCGGTCGCTACGCCCGGTCCGCCGCGCGTCATCACATAGATCAGGTCGAAGGAGCGCAGCGACTCGATCATCTTGACGAACATCAGGCTGATCAGCGGCGCCTTCAGCATCGGCAGGGTCACATAGGCGTGGATCTGCCAGCGTTTGGCGTGGTCGAGCCTGGCCGCCTCGATCGGCTGCGGCGGCAAGGTTTCGAGCAGCTTCAGCACGATGACGGCGAAGAACAGTCCCCATTGCCAGACATCCACCGATGCGACGGCAAACAAGGCGGTCGCGGGCTTGGACAGCGGATCGAAGATCAGCCCGCCGGTGATGAGCCGATAAGGGTAGGTGGCGATGCCGTAGAGCGGGTGATAGGCGAACTTCCAGACGAAGGCCGCGGAAACGCGCGGCAAAAGCACCGGGATGATGAACAAAAGGCAGTAGAAATTGCGCAGGCGCGGGCTGGCGACCTCGAACATCAAAACGCCGAGCCCGATCGCCACCGCCATGGTCGCGACGACGGTGACGATCTCCCATTTCACCGACACCCAGACGGCGTTGAGGAAACGGCGGTCGAGGAAGAGATCGGCGAAGTTCGAAAACCACACCCAGGAATAGCCGGGCGAGCTCAGCTCACGGTTCTGCAGCGCGATCACGATGGCATAGAGTGTCGGCACCATCGACAGCACCAGAAGGATGGCGAGGGTGGGAACCAGAAATGTGACCGGCAGGGAAGAGCGTCGGCGCATTGCCTCTCCTCGGGTTTGTCGCGGTGCCTTGGATCGAGGGGTGAACCCGCGGCGCGGATCCCGGCATTCCTTCGAATGCCGTGGGCCGCGCGCCGCGGGCGGGAGGATTACTTCTTCTTCACCAGATCGTTGGCATAGGCCTCGAGCTCGTTGAGGCCGCCCTTGATGTCGGTGCGTGTGCCGGCGACCAGTTCCTCCAGGATGATGCCCCAGCGGTCGCCGAGATCGGGCCAACGCGGATCCTGCCAGAAGTTCACCGCCGTCACCTTGCCGGTTTCGGCCAGCGCCTGGCCGAGATCGGCGCCGTAGATGTCGGCGAATTCCTTGCTGGAGAGCACGCTGGTGCGGTTCAGCTCGCCGAACTGATGCGCATCGAGCCGGCGCTTCTCGTTCTCCTTCGACGTTGCCCAGGCGATGAACAGGCCGGCGCACTTCTTCGCCGCGTCATCCGCATTGGCCTTGGTGCCGATGGCAAGCCCATGGCCGTAGCCGCCGCCCGGCAGCGGCGAGGGCGGCGGCAGGAAGCCGACCTTGCCGACCACCTGCGAGGTCTTCGGGTCCACCGCCATGCCCGACAGCGGCGTCGATTCGACGAGGATGGCGACCTGGCCGGAGAGGAAGGCGCCGGTCGATTCGTCCCAGCTGCCGGTCTGCGTGCCGGGCGCCGAGTCCTTGAACAGTTTCAGATAGGTCTCAGTCGCCTTCACGGCGGCGTCCGAATTGAAAGCCGGCTTGTCGCCATCGAACCACTTGCCGCCATAGGCCTTGAAGAACGGCATCCAGCGCCAGACATTGGCGCCCGAGCCGCGCGCGCCGCGCAGCGCGATGCCGTATATGCCCTTGTCGGCATTGGTCAGCTTCGGCACGTCGGCAATCAGCTCATCCAGCGTCTTCGGCGGCTGGATGCCGGCAGCTTCCAGCACGTCCTTGCGGTAGACCATCAGGTCGCCGCCGCCGGTCAGCGGCGCGAACCAGACCTTGCCGTCATAGGTGGCGACCTTCTGGCGGCCCGGATCGAAATCGGCGAAGTCATATTCAGCCGGGTAATAATCGGTCAGCGGCGCGATCCAGCCCGAGGACGCGAACAGCGCCACATTGGCCTCGTCGACATAGTAGACGTTGTAATTGCCGACGGTGGAAGCATCGGCGCGCGACTTGGCGCGGCGGTCGTTCTCGTTGAGGTAATCGATCTGGAACGAGGCGCCGGAGAGTTTTTTGAACTCGTCCTTGGAGTCCTCCAGAAGGGTCAGGCCGTCGCGCGGTTGCGCCAGCACCTTGACCGGCGCCGAGCACACCGGCGCCTGGGCAAGTGCTGCGGTTGACACGGAAGCGGTAAGCACGAACGCTGCGCCGAGGCTGGCAGCGAGCCGATTTGAATTCATTGGTTTTTCTCCTCCTGGAACACTCGCGGAAGCGGCAGGTCCTTGGCTAAGCGACCCTCACCGTCGCCCGTCTGACCTGCCACCCGTCGCCAAAATGAGCAGTTGGGAAGACCGAGGCTAGAAGCTCCGTTGCAGCAGACCTGTACTTTTATGCATTGTGCGGCGCAAAATATGGCGCCGGTAGAGCCTACCGGTCAGATGAGTATCAGTGCGATCAGGGACGGTGAAATCAGGCCCGAAGCGTCAGCCGCTGCCGCGACAGCTTGCGGTAGGAGGACGGCGTCATCTTGTGCTTGCGCAGGAAGGCCCGGTTGAAGTTCGAGATGTTCATATAGCCGACCTGGAAACAGATGTCGGTGATCGGGATATCGGTATCGGCGAGCAGCTTGCAGGCCTGCCAGAGCCTGAGCTTGGCGAGATGGTCGCTGAAGGAGTTGCCGGTGTTCTTCTGGAAGAAGCGGGAAAAACTGCTTTCGCTCATGCCGGCCAATTGAGCGACGTCGGGCAGCTTCAGGTCCTCGGCGAAATGCTGGAACAGATAGGTCAGCGAGCGCTGGATGATGTCGAGCGACTCCGCGTCGAGAAGCGGCGAGAAGTCCGGCGACGACAACAGCGCGTATTCGTCTGTGGTGGCCAGGAGATCCAGCAGTTCGAGGAACAGGCGGAACCGCGCCAGCCCGTGCACCTCGCCCATTCTTTCCATCAGCTCGGCGCCGTCGAGCGCCGTCTGGCCGTGGAAGACCATGCCACGCAGCGAGCGCTCCAGGAACGGCTCCAGCTCGCGCAATTCCGGCAGCAGCCCGGATGAACCGCGCAGCCGTTCGGGATCGAATTGCAGCACGATATCGCGGCCCTCGATCAGCTCGCCAGGCTGCACCGCCGTCACCCAGTCATGCGGCAGCCCGCCGCCGACGATGGTCAGATAGCCCGGCCCGAATTCGCCGATATGGTCGCCGACCAGCACCACGCCTGACGATTTCCTGAGCAGATGGATTTCGTATTCCGGGTGGAAATTCCAGACATTGCGCTCCCAGGGATAATCGTCCAGCCGCCACAGGAAACTCTCGCTCGCCTCCGTCACGATATGCTCGAAGGCGGGCGCCGTGCGCGGGATCGCGGCCGTGTTCTTTCTGCGCCTGAACGGCATTCAGTCCTCCGGCATGGCGCGCCGGCTGCGCGTGCCCGGGGGTATCCGTAGCAGCCCGCGGGCAGCAAATGAAAGAGGCGTCGCGGAAACCGGGCTGCGCCTGGATCAATCGCTAACCCCGCCTCCTCCCTTGCCAAAATGTCGCTTTTCATCCACAAGGCGACGCAAATGGCGCCATTTTGCGCCGTTGCTGTGCGGCTTCCGGCCTTTTTGCCGACGCGCCGTGTTCTGAAAGAGCGGAACAATGTCTGCGATCGAAACCGGCGCTCTCGCGCCGGAAAACCTTTGGCGTCAGGAAATCAGGGCGACGATCGCGCTCGCCTGGCCGATGGTGCTGACCAATCTCGGCCAGACGGCCATGACCGCGACCGACGTCATGATGATGGGCCGGCTCGGGCCGGACACGCTCGCCGCCGGTGCGCTCGGCTCCAACCTCTATTTCATGCCGCTGATCTTCGGCCTCGGCCTGATGCTGGCCACCTCGCCGATGATGGCGACCGAGCTCGGCCGCCGTCGCCATTCGGTGCGCGATCTGCGCCGCACCGTGCGCCAGGGCCTGTGGCTGGCGATCCTGATCTCGATCCCGATCTGGTTATTCCTCTCGCATGGCGAAGAGGTGCTGCTGGCCATGGGCCAGAAGCCGGAGCTTGCGCATGAGGCCGGCATCTACCTGCACTGGCTGCAATGGGCGGTGCTGCCCTTCTATGGCTATATCGTGCTGCGCTCCTTCATCTCGGCGCTGGAGCGGCCCGGCTGGGCGCTGGTCATCGTTTTCGTCGCGGTCGCCTGCAACGCCTTCTTCAACTGGGTGCTCATGTTCGGCAATCTCGGCGTCAAGTCGATGGGCATCGCCGGCTCCGGCCTCGCCACCACTTTGTCCAGCACGCTGATGTTCATCGGCCTGGCGGCGGTGGTGATCAAGGAGAAGAAATTCCGCCGTTACCGCTTGTTCGGCCGCTTCTGGCGCGCCGACTGGCCGCGCTTCCGAGGCCTGCTCAGGCTCGGCCTGCCGATCGCCGGCATCCTCGCCTTCGAGGTGACGATCTTCAATGCGGCGGCCCTGCTCATGGGCCTGATCGATGCGGACTCGCTCGCCGCCCACGCCATCGCCATCCAGATCGCCTCGATCTCCTTCATGGTGCCGCTTGGGCTCAACCAGGCGGTCACCGTGCGCGTCGGCCTGGCGCATGGCGCCGGCAATCCCGAAGGCGTGTCGCGCGCCGGCTGGACAGCCTTCGTCATCGGCGTCTCCTTCATGGCGCTGATGGGCCTGGTGATGATTCTGTGGCCGCATGCGCTGATCAGCGCCTTCATCGATCTTGCCGATCCGGCCAATGCCAGGGTGATCACGCTTGCCGTGTCGTTCCTGGTGTTCGCAGCGCTGTTCCAGATCTTCGACGGCGCCCAGGCGGTGGCCGCCGGCATGCTGCGCGGCCTGCACGACACCAAGGTGCCGATGATCTATGCGGCGATCGGCTATTGGGGCGTTGGCCTGCCGCTCGGCGTGCTGCTTGCCTTCCATTTCGGCCTGAACGGCGTCGGCATCTGGATCGGCCTGGCCTCCGGGCTGGCCGTGGTGGCGGCGCTTTTGCTAGCGCGCTGGGTCAGGCGCGATCGCATCGCGCCGGCGCTGTCCTTCGGGCATTGAAGCCTAAGGCTGCCGGTCCGGCTGGCGGTCTTTCGCCGGCTTAGCGGGCAGCCGCACGCTCGAGCCGGCGCGCATATTGCGTCAGCGGGAAGCACATGACGAAGAAGATCAGCGCCACCAGCCCGTAGACCTTGAACGGCTCGAAGGTCGCGTTGTTGATGGCGTTGGAGGTCCTGACCAGTTCCTCGAAGCCGATGATCGAGGTCAGCGCCGTCGACTTGATCAGCTGCACCAGGAAGCCGACCGTCGGCGCGCGGGTGATCGCGAAAGCCTGCGGCAGGATGATCAGCCGCAGTTCCTGCAGATAGTGCAGGCCGAGGCTGGCGCCGGCATCCCATTGTCCCCTCGGCAGCGCGTCGACGCCGCCACGCCAGATTTCGGCGAGATAGGCGCTGGCGAAGAAGGTGAGCCCGAGCACCGCCGCCGTCCACGGCTCGATGCGCAGCCCCAGCATCGGCAGGCCGAAAAACATCAGGAAAAGCTGCATCAGAAGCGGCGTGCCCTGGAACAGCGCGATATAGCCGGAGGCGATCCGCTTCACCCATTTGTTTTTGGCGATGCGGAAGAACAGCACCACCAGCCCGACCAGCGCGCCGCCGATAAAGGCGGCGAGCGACAGCAGCACGGTCCAGCGCGCGGCGAGCAAGAGGTTGCGGACGATGTCCCAGAAGGTGAACTCAATCATGACACGCCGGCTCCCAGAACCTGACGGCCGCCGCTGACCAGCAGCCGGCGCAGCCCCATCGACAGGCCGAGATAGACCATCGTCACGACGAAATAGGTCTCGAAAGCGCGGAAGGTGCGGGCCTGCAGCATGTCGGCTTCGTAGGTCAGCTCGCGCACCGCGATCTGAGACACCACGGCCGATTCCAGCATCATGATCACGATCTGGCTGGTCAGCGCCGGGTAGATCACTTTCAGCGCCTGCGGCAGCACGATCTTGATGAACACCTGGCGCGGCCTCAGCCCAAGCGCCAGGGCGGCTTCCGTCTGCCCGCGCGGCACGGCGTCGAGCCCGGCGCCGACGATTTCGATCGTGTAGGCTGCCATGTTGAGCGTCATCGCCAGCATCGCTGCCAGGATCGGGTCCAGCCTGACGCCAAGGCTGGGCAGCCCGAAGAAGATGAAGAACAGCTGCACCAGGAACGGCGTGTTGCGCATCACCTCGACATAGCAGCCGATTGCCAGCCGAAGCGGCTTTGGGCCGTTTCTTTTGCCGGCGGCGCCCAGGATGCTGAGGAAGGTGCCTGCGAGCGTGGTGACGGCGATCAGAAGCAGCGTCATCGCCGCGCCGCGCGCGATCACGCCCGCCGCACCCGCAAGCCAGCCGAAGTCGAGGCTGTAGCCCATGGCGATAGACCTTGTTGGAGCAGGCGGAACGGCTCAGCCCTTCATGACAGGCTGAGCCGCGCCGGAGATCAATCCTTGAGGTTGGCGGGATTGAGCGGCGTCTTCAGCCAGGCCTTGGAGCTTTCGTCCAGCTTGCCGTCGGCGAGCATCTTGGCGACCGCGTCGTTCACCGCCTTCTTCAGTCGGTCCTCGTTCTTGTTGAGGCCGATATGCGAGGGCGAGGTGAGCAGCTGGAATTTTTGCTCCGGCTGCAGCGCGTCCTGCTTCGCCAGCACCTGGGCGCCGACATCGTTGCCGACCACCATCAGCTGCGTCTGGCCGGAGATGAAGGCCTGGATGACGGAGTTGTAATTGTCGAAGCGGCGGATATCGGCGGAAGCCGGCGCGGCTTCGGTCAGCGACGTATCCTCCAGCGTGCCGCGATTGACGGCGATCGACTTGTCGGCGAGGTCTTCCTTGCCTTTGACCGCGAGCGCTTTCGGCCCGATGACGGCGATGTAATAGGGCGCGTAGGCGGCGGCGAAATCGATCACCTGCTCGCGTTCCTTGGAGTAGCCGACGCTCATCAGGATATCGACGCGCTTGTCGGTGAGATACGGAATGCGGTTCTGGCCGGTGACGCTGACCAGGTTGAGCTTCACCTTGAGCGAGTCGGCGATCGCCTGCGCCACGTCGATGTCATAGCCCTTGATGCTCATATCGGCGCTGGCCGAGGAGAAGGGCGGAAAGTCCGAGAAGATGCCGACATTGATGGCGCCGGCCTTGGTGATGTCGTCGATGGCGTCGGCTTTCGCCTGGGTGGCGAGGCCGGCGGCGCCGAGCATCATGGCCGCCGCGATTGCGGATTTCAGTGCGTTGCGAAGTGTCATTTTTGGTTCCCCTGCTGGAAGCTTGTTTGTTGCGTCCGGCCGCCGGCTCCAGCGCGGCGGCCGTATTGGCTAAGCAATTCCAGGAAAAGTGTGACGCGGTTTTCCGTCCGGAATTGCGTGAATTTAAGAGGGCTCAGCCTTTCTTGATCGCCGGGCTGAACACCATGAGGCTCAAGATCTCGAACAGCACCTGCGCACCGACATGGGCGGTGTTGGTGGTCGCGTCGTATTGCGGCGCCACCTCGACGACGTCGCCGCCGACGATGTTGAGGCCCTTCAGGCCGCGCAGCAATTCGAGCACCTCGCGCGTCGTCAGCCCGCCGACTTCCGGCGTGCCGGTGCCCGGCGCGAAGGCCGGGTCGATGCTGTCGACGTCGAAGGAGATGTAGGTCGGGCCGTCGCCGACAATCTTGCGCGCCTTTTCGACAATGGCTGGAATGCCGAGGCCGGTCACTTCCTCGGCATGCACGACCGTCATGCCGGACTCGTAGGTGAACTCCCACAGATATTCGGCCGAGCCGCGGATGCCGATCTGGATCGTGCGCGAGGGGTCGAGCACCCCGTCCAGCACCGCGTTGCGGAACGGTCCGCCATGGTGGAACTTGGTCATGTCGAACAGCCCGCTGGTGTCGCAATGGGCGTCGATATGGATCATGCCGACCGGGGCCTTCTTGCCCACCGCCTTCAGGATCGGATGGCTGATCGAATGGTCGCCGCCGACCGAAAGCGGCAGCACGCCGGCATCGACGATCTGGTTGGTGCGCTTTTCGATATCCTCGTGGCTGATTTCCAGTCGATAGCGGCTTCGGAACGGCGTGTCGCCGATGTCGGCGACGCGCAGCTCATGCGTCGGCGCACATTCCAGCACGTGGTTGTAGGGGCCGATGCGCTCGATGGCGCGCAGCGCTCGCGGCCCGAAGCGCGAGCCGGGGCGGTTGGTGACGCCGAGATCCATCGGCACGCCGATCATCGCCACCTGCAGGTCGCCGAAATCCGGGTTTTCGGCGGCGATCTCGCGGTAGGGCGCGGCGAGGAAGGTCGGGATGCCGGAATAGGGGGCAAGGCGCGTGCCCGACTTGTTGAATATCTTGTCGGCCACCTTGCGGAATTTCGGATCGAACATCTCGCCGCCATGGCTCTCGCCATATTTGCGGCGCAACGCTTCGAGCTTGCCGCGATCGTAACCCATGTCCGGTCCTCCTCTGCTTGCCTGCAGCGCTGTCCGCATGGACGATTTGCCAAGCCGGCCAGTTGCCAGGCTGGATCGTTGCCCGCCGGCCGCGCTGCGGGTTCCACGTCTCTTGAAGCTGTTCCGGGCAAAAGTGTCGAGCAGCCGCATTGAAAAATCAATTGATATTGTTAGGGTCTTGGTTGTGAGAAAATCTCACAAACTAGGGAGCTCCCATGGCCAAGCGCCTGCCGCCTCTGAACCCGCTGCGCGCCTTCGAGGCGACGGCGCGCCACGCCTCGCTGACCAAGGCGGCGGGTGAGCTCAATGTCACGCATGGCGCCGTCAGCCACCAGATCAAGGCGCTCGAGCAATCGCTCGGCGTGAAGCTCTTCGAGCGCAGCGGGCAGCGTGTGAAGCTGACGCCGCATGGCGCGGAATTCCTGCCGGCGGTCTCGGCCGCCTTTGAAGGCATCGCCGCCGCCACCCAGCGCATGACGCGGCCGGCAAGCGCCGGCGCGCTGTCGGTCTCCTGCGTGCCGGCGCTGCTGCTGCTCTGGATGACGCCGCGGCTCGGCTCCTTCACGGCGCAATATCCCGACATCCAGCTGACGCTGATCCCGTCCAACGATCCCAAGGACATCCGCGCCGCGGACATCGACGTCTGCGTGCATTATGGCGACGGCGGCTGGAGTGACTGCTGGATACGCAAATGGTCCGGGCTGGAGCTGTTTCCCGTGGTCAGCCCGACGCTGATCAACAATCGGCCGATCCGCAGCGTCCGCGACCTCGCCGATCATGTGTTCCTGCATGGCGACGATGGCCGCGAATGGCACACCTGGCTGGCCGCCGCCGACGCGCTCGATCTCGAGCGCGGCCGCCGCCATCGTCTGGGCGATGCGCGCATGGCGACGGAGGCCGCCGTGCATGGGCACGGCGTTGCGCTCGGCGACTCGGTGACCGCGCGCGCCTTGCTGGCCAGGGGCATGCTGGTCGCGCCCTTCACCCTGTCGGTGCCGGCAGTCGACGATTTCTACGTCGTCTGCCGCAACGAGATGCGCTCGGCGCCGATCGTCCAGCTGTTCATCGACTGGCTGTTCGCCGAGAAGGAGCAGGACGAGGGCCGCGCCGATGCCCCCGTGGCCGGGCGCGTGCCGAGCCGCAGGAAACGCCCCGCGCTGAAGGTGATCGGCGCCAGGGCCACATCCTGACGGCTGGACTTGCATAGCCGCTTTTTGTCGGGCCAGCTTGCAAAGCGGGGAGCGCGTTCGAAAATACAATGCTAAGAGGCAAGTTGGCTGAGGCAATTCCAGGAGAACCGCGCGACGGTCTCCCATTCGGAATTGCTCGAACAAGGACTTGAAGCGTGACGCCCGCGTTTGAGTGGGTTCTGCTTCTTGGGGTGAGGAAGCATGGCAAAGACCGATATAGCGAGGCGCGTCTACAACCACACCTGGAAGCTGGACCCGATCGTCCGCAGCCTGCTGGACACCGACTTCTACAAGCTTCTGATGCTGCAGATGATCTGGGGCATGTATCCCAAGGTCGATGCCACCTTCACCTTGATCAACCGCACCACCTCGGTGCGCCTGGCCGATGAGATCGATGAAGGGGAACTGCGCGAGCAGCTCGACCATGCCCGTACATTGCGTTTCTCCAAGAAGGAGATGATCTGGCTGGGCGGCAACACCTTCTACGGCCGCAAGCAGATCTTCGAGCCGGAATTCCTGGCATGGCTCGAGGATTTCCGCTTGCCCGACTACGAGCTTTCCAGGCGCGACGGCCAGTACGTGCTCTCCTTCCCCGGCCCCTGGATGTACACGACGCTTTGGGAAATCCCGGCTTTGGCCATCATCAACGAGCTGCGCTCGCGAGCGGCGATGCGCTCCTTCGGCCCGTTCGCGCTCGACGTGCTCTATGCCCGTGCAAAGGCCAAGATGTGGGCCAAGACCGAGCGGCTGAAGGCGCTGCCGGGCATCCGCATTTCCGACTTCGGCACAAGGCGTCGCCATTCCTTCCTGTGGCAGCGCTGGTGTGTCGAGGCGCTGAAGGAGGGCATCGGCGATGCCTTCACCGGCACCTCCAACGTGCTTCTGGCCATGGACAACGACCTCGAGGCTTTGGGCACCAACGCGCATGAATTGCCGATGGTCTTCGCGGCGCTCGCCAATTCCGAGGAGGAACTGCGGCAGTCGCCCTACAAGGTGCTGCAGGACTGGCAGCGCTATTATGGCGGCAACCTCCTGATCGTGCTGCCCGACGCCTTCGGCACCGACTCCTTCCTGCGCGATGCGCCGGACTGGGTCGCCGACTGGACCGGCTTCCGCCCAGACAGCGCGCCACCGATCGAGGGCGGCGAAAAAATAATCGACTGGTGGCGCAAGAAGGGCAAGGACCCCAAGCAGAAGCTGCTGATCTTCTCCGACGGTCTGGAAGTCGAGACCATCGAGGAGACCTACAGGCATTTCCGCGGCAAGGTGCGCATGTCCTTCGGCTGGGGCACCAACCTCACCAATGATTTCGAAGGCTGCGCCCCGACGGAGACGGACAGCCTCGACGCCATCTCGCTGGTCTGCAAGGTGACGGAAGCCAATGGGCGACCGGCGGTGAAGCTGTCGGACAACCCGGCCAAGGCGACGGGGGATGAGAAGGAGATCAAGCGGTATCTGCGGATCTTTGGCGAGAAGGGAAGGGTGGAGCAGCTGGTGAAGGTGTGAGGCTTAAGGCCTGGACGAATGGAATTCCTGCATAAGCCGAGTTCCTTCGCGCCCCCCTCTGTCCTGCCGGACATCTCCCCCACAAGGGGGGAGATTGGCAGCTTCGGACATCCCGCCTCTTTCTGCGAAGTCGAAAGTTGGCGAAAGCCGGGGCGACATCCGATCTCCCCCCTTGCGGGGGAGATGTCCGGCAGGACAGAGGGGGGTGTGAAGGATCGCGACGCTGGAGTTAATCTCCTCGGGGTAATCGCAGCTGCATTTGCCTCGCTTCTCCCCACTCCTGCCTTTGCCCACGCCTCCGACCGCGGCCACGTGCTGCTTCTCCCGACTGGCTACTATATCGCCGGCGGCGCGCTGGCCGTCGCCGTCAGCTTCCTCGCCGTGGCGCTGCTGCCATCCGCCGCCCTCGACAATTTCTGGCGCCGGCGCCTGAGCCTGCTCACCTTCGGCGACCACCTACGCACCCTCGTCAGCCTGATTTCCTTTGCCGGCTTCGCACTTCTCGTCGCCGCCGGCCTTCTCGGCAGCCGCGACCCGCTATCCAACCCGCTCCCCCTGGTGGTCTGGACGCTGCTCTGGGCCGGCTTCACCCTGCTGCAGGGCGTGCTCGGCGACCTCTGGGCGTGGCTCAACCCATGGTACGGACCGTGGCGTGTCGCCTCTCGCGTCTTCGGCCTTCGTGCGGACGATGCAACGCGATCGCGCCTGCCCGACTGGCTCGGCTACTGGCCGGCCTTCGTGCTGTTCTTCGCCTTTGCCGGGTTCGAGCTGATCGATCCCGCGCCTGACGATCCGGCCCGCCTCGCCCTTGCCGCCGGCCTCTACTGGCTGGCGAGCTTCATCGCCATGCTTGTCTTCGGCTACGACGCCTGGAGCAAGCGTGGCGAATTCCTCACGGTCTTCTTCTCCATGGTCGCCTGCTTCGCGCCTGTCGAGCGCCATGACGGCCGCCTCTCCCTTTGCTGGCCGGGCGCCAAGCTGCTCGCCGCCGAGCCGCTGCCGCCGGGCGGCACGGCCTTCCTCCTGCTGGCGCTGTCGTCGGTGTCCTTCGACGGCTTGTCGAAGAGCTTCTTCTGGCTCGGCCTGTTCGGCGTCAATCCGCTGGAATATCCCGGCCGCACCGCGCTTGTCGGCATCGGCAGCTTTGGCCTCGTGCTCACCTTCGTCTTGCTGGCGGCTGTGTTCGCGCTTGCCGTCCTCCTCGGCCAACGCCTCGTCGGCGACCACCGCTCTTTCGGCGCCAACGCCGGCTTGCTGGTCTGGTCGATCGTGCCGATCGCGCTCGCCTATCACATCGCGCATTACCTTGCCGTGCTTCTGGTCGACGGTCAGTACGCGCTGGTCGCCCTCTCCGATCCCTTCGCACTAGGCTGGAACCTGTTCGGCACCGCCAATAGGATGGTCGAAGCGGGGGTCGTCGCCGGCGCACGGTCGGCCTGGTGGCTGTGGAACGTGCAGGCCGGCGTCATCATCGCCGGCCATGTGCTGGCGGTGCTTGTCGCCCATGGCCTTGCTTGGCGTCTCCACAAACAGCCGTCGCGCGCAACGCTCAGTCAATTGCCGCTTACATTGCTTATGATCGCCTACACGATCTTCGGCCTTTGGTTGCTTGCCACGCCGACCGCCGGATGACACAAGAGCGTGCCAATAATGCCGTCGGGTAAAGCTCGCTTGCCAGGCCAAAGCTTTGGTGATTTAGTTTGTACACATGCAATTTTTCCATCCTTCGGAACGGGATGGATTAGCCGCCTTATCGCTGGTCAAGACTGAAAAAACAGGGGAACGGACATGGCTGACAAGAACGGATTTTTCGACCTCTCCAAGACGACGCTTTCGCGCCGCACCGCGCTGAAGGGCATTGCCGCCGGGGCGGGCCTGGCGCTGGCGCCCGGCTTCGTCCGCTACAGCCAGGCGCAGAGCTCGGCGCCGATCAGAATAGGTTTCCAGTCCCACCGCACCGGCATCGGCGCCGCCTATGGCCGCTGGTACGAGAAGACGAGCGCCGCCGCCGTCAAGGCGATCAACGACGCTGGCGGCATCGCCGGCCGCAAGGTCGAATTGGTCATCGAGGACGACGGCACAGATCCGGCGCGCGGCGCCGAGGTTGTCAACAAATTCGCCAAGCAGCACAAGACCGACATCGTCTTCGGCACCTTGTTCTCGCATGTCGTGATCGGCTCGGCGCCGGCCGCCGGCGAGAACAAGATCCCCTATTTCGTGGTCAGCGAAGGCCATCACGTCGCCTCCACCAAACTCAAC
The DNA here is from genome assembly GCF_003289965.1 of Mesorhizobium atlanticum. Lineage (GTDB taxonomy): Bacteria > Pseudomonadota > Alphaproteobacteria > Rhizobiales > Rhizobiaceae > Mesorhizobium > Mesorhizobium atlanticum. The sequence goes on along the minus strand of NZ_QMBQ01000004.1, from coordinate 728,082 downwards.
CGCTACGTCTTCCAGCCCGGCATCACCGACGTGAAGAGCCAGATCCAGTCGATGGCGCCGTGGATCGCGGCGAACGCTGGCAAGAAGGTGACGCAGATCTTCCCCGACTTCGCCTTCGGCTACGACCATCGTGACTACCTGCCGCCGGCGCTGAAGGCGCAAGGCGCCGACGTCATCGCCCAGATCGCCATCCCGCCGACGGAAAGCTCCTTCACAAAATACTTCCCGCAGATCCCGGCCGAGACCGAGGTGATTTACCACGTCATGGTCGGCCCGGCCGTGCTCACCTTCGTGAAGGAGCTCGGCGAGTTCTACGGTTCGCAGCGACCGCAGCTCTTCGGCTTCATGGATTCGCTCGAGGCTACCGACATCAACAGCCCGGGCCTCGAATTCCTCGACGGCAGCCATTTCTGGGAGGGTTCGCCGCGCTACGCGCAGCCCGACGATTCCGCCGCGCAAAAAGCCTACCGCGCCGCCGTCGGCATCGATGACAACGGCGCCGCCGTAGGCGATCCCAAGGACGTCTCCACCGCCTCGCACATGTTCGGCTGCTGGGAAACGCTCTATGTCGTCAAGAAGGCGATGGAAGATGCCGGCTACAAGGGACCCGAAGACCGCGCCAAGCTGGTCGAGGCGACCGAGGCGCTGAAGGAATTCGCCGAAGGGCCGGAGCATCCGCAGGGCCCGAAAACCTTCAACGGCAAGATCCACCAGTGTTTTGGTATTCAGAACATCTCGAAGGTCGAAGGCGGCAAGCTCAAGGTCGTCCACAAGACCAAGATCGAGGACGGCCTCTACGAGCCGGAAGGCGATTACACGACGCAGGCGCTGTAGGCGCCTTACCCTCCCCCTTTGTAGGGAGGGTCGGCGAACTGGCTTCGCATTTCGCGAAGCCAGTGAGACGGGAAGGGGGCCGCGATGGCCCTTGCCCCACCCCCCACCCGACCGCTACGCGGTCACCCTCCCCACGAGGGGAGGGCAAGGGCGCCCTGAATGCATTTCGGACCCCACCTTCTCCTCGCCGCCCTCGAAGGCCTCGTCACCTCCGCCGTGCTGGCGCTGACGGCGCTTGGCCTGTCGCTGGTGTTCGGCGTCATGCGCATCGTCAATGTCGCCCATGGCGAATTCTTCATGCTGGGCGCGGTGCTCGCCTGGGCGATCTCGACGGCGATTTCCGGCCATCCGGCGATCGGCTTCGCGGCAGCGCTGGTGATCGCGCCTTTGCTCGTCGGGCTGGTCGCGTTTCTCGCCGAATGGCTGGTGTTGCGGCGGCTGAACTACAACCCCGAAAGCACCATCGTCGCCACCATCGGCATGCTCTACATCATCCAGCAACTGGCGCTGACCTTCTATGGCCCCGAGGCGCGCCCGGTTGAGCCGCCCTTCAGCTATCGTATCCTTCTGCCGTGGTTCGGCTATTCCGGTTACAAGCTGTCGGTGGTCGCCGCTTCGGCCATTTTGCTCGTCATCACCTGGCTTGTGCTGACCCGCACGAAGATCGGCATGATCATGCGCGCCACGCAATATGACCGCGAGACGGCGCAGGCCTTCGGTATCCCGGTCGAGCGCGTCTATGCCGGCGTTTTCGCGGTCGGCGCCATGCTGGCCGCGATCGCCGCGGTGCTGATCGTGCCGATCAGCCAGGCACATTATTTGATGGGGCAGGACCCGCTGCTTCTGTCCTTCATCGTCGTCATCATCGGCGGCTTGGGCTCGCTGCGCGGCACCGTCGTCGCGGCTGTCCTGATCGGCCTCTCCGACGGCATCATCTCGATGTTCTTCTCGCCGACGCTCGCCAAGATCATCGCCACGCTGGTGGTCGCCATGGTGCTGGTGTTCCGCCCGCAAGGCCTGTTCGGAACCGCGCCGCGATGAGGGATGCTTCGCCGGCAAAGACCTACGCCCTGCATATCGGCGTCATCGCGCTCCTGTTCGCGCTGAACTTCGTCCTGCCGGATTACCATCAGGGCCTGTTTGCCCGCATCATGGCGCTGGCGGTCTTCGCCATGGGCTACAACCTGCTCTTCGGCTATGTCGGCCTGCTCAGCCTCGGCCACGCCATGTTCTTCTCGGCCGGCCTCTACGGCGCGGGCCTGACCGTCTACCACCTCGGCTGGGGTGTGCCGGAAGCCTTCCTTGCCGGCGTCATTTGCGGCGCGCTGCTCGCTTTGGTCGTCGGCCTGCTGGCGCTGCGCACCTCGGGCGTGGCCTTCATGATCGTCACCATGATGTTCGCCCAGGTCTTCTATCTGCTCATTCTCTATTTCGCCGCCTGGACCGGCGGCGACCAGGGCCTGGTCATCCAGCAGGCATCGCGGGTGTTTTCGATCGGCGGCGCTTCGTTCGATCTGACCGATCCGATCGTGCGCTACATGAGCGCGCTGTCGCTGTTCGCGATCGTGCTGCTCGTCACACTTGCCGTGGTCCGCTCTCGCTTCGGCCGCGTGCTGGTCGCCATCCGCGAGAATGAGGAGCGGACAAAGATGCTCGGTTATGACACGGTCGCCAACAAGCTTGCCGCCGTCGTCGCCTCCGGCGCCATCTGCGCGGCTTCCGGTGCGGCCTATGCCTTGCTGTTCGGCTATGTCGGCTCGAATTTCGCGTCGATCCAGTATTCGATCCTGCCGCTGCTCTGGGTGCTGCTCGGGGGTGCTGCGACCACGCTCGGGCCGCTCATCGGCACGCTGTTCATGTATTATGTCACCGACATCACCAGCGGCTTCACCTCCGCTTATCTGCTGATCGTCGGCGTCGCGCTCATCCTGCTCGTCCTGTTTGCCCCGAAGGGCATCATGGGCAGCATTCGCCAGCGCTGGCTGGGATGGCTGCCATGACGCCGCTGCTCACCACCAAGGGCCTGTCTCGCCAGTTCGGCGGGCTGCGCGCCGTCGACGGCGTCGACTTCGCGCTGATGCCGGGCGAGATTCGCGCCGTCATCGGCCCGAACGGTGCCGGCAAGACGACTTTCGTCAGCCTGCTCAGCGGCCGCATCCGGCCATCATCGGGTGCCGTTGTCTTCGACGGCGTCGACATCACCGCCATGCCGGCCTACCAACGGGTCAGGCTCGGCGTCGCCTACACGTTCCAGATCACCAGCGTCTTCGCCAACCTCACGGTCTTCGACAATGTCGCGCTGCCGGTGCAACGCACGCTGACGGACGGCCGCACCAAGGGGCAGGTCAGGACCGGCGTGATGGCGGCGCTCGAACGCACCGGCCTTGCCGACCGCGCCGGCACGCTGGCCGCGCATCTTTCCTACGGCCATCAGCGTCTGCTCGAAGTGGCGATGGGCCTGGCGCTGAAGCCGCGCCTGCTAATCCTCGATGAGCCGACACAGGGCCTGGCCGACAGCGAGATCGACAATTTCATCACGCTGGTGCGCGGGATCGCCAGGGACGCAACGGTTCTTCTGATCGAGCACAACATGCCGGTCGTCATGGGACTCGCCGACCGTATCACCGTCTTCAATTCGGGAAGGATCCTCGCCGAAGGCACGCCGGGCGAGATCCGCGCCAACACGCAAGTCCAGGACGCCTATCTCGGAGCGACCCATGGCTGATACGGGATTGCTCACCGTTGCGGGCCTCGACTGCTACTATGGCGAAGTGCAGGTGCTCTACGGTCTCGACCTCGTCCTCAACAAGGGCGAGGTGCTGTGCCTGTTCGGCCGCAATGGCGCCGGCAAGACGACGACGCTGAAGGCGATCATGGGCCTGGTGCCTGCGGCGGCCGGCTCGATCAAGCTGGACGGCAAGGAACTGACCGGGCTCGCCGCGCATGACGTGCCGAAGGCCGGCGTCGCCTATGTGCCGCAGGGCCGGCGCCTGTTCGCCGAGATGAGCGTGGCGGAAAACATCGAGATCGGCCTGATGGCGCGCGGCAAGGGCAAAGAGACGCGCGACAACGTCCTCGATCTCTTCCCGCTGCTGCGCGAACGGCTGAAGCAGCGTTCCGGCACGCTCTCCGGTGGCGAGCAGCAGATGCTGGCCATGGCGCGCGCGCTCTGCCTCGAACCCCAGGTGCTGCTGCTCGACGAGCCGACCGAAGGGCTGATGCCGTCGATGCTTGCTAGGATCCGGGAGACGGTGGCCAAGCTGCGTGAGCTCGGCGTCTCGACCATCCTGGTCGAGCAGCGCGTCGACGCCGTGCTGTCGGTTGCCGACCGGGTCTCCTTTATCGAGAACGGCCGCAACCGCGAGACGGTCGATGTCGAGGCGCTGCGCGCCGACCCGTCGGCGGTGCGAAGATATGTTGGGGTGGGATAGAGCGCTCGATTCGCCATCCGAGCCAAGGCATCCGACCCGTCGCGCCGCCCCTCATTGCCCTGCCGGGCATTTCTCCCCGTAAACGGGGAGAAAGATGCTGGCCGCGGGCCTCGGCGCTCATTCTGCAACGTTGAAAATTGGCGAAATCGGCCATGACAGCCCCTTCTCCCCGCTCACGGGGAGAAGATGGCGGCAGCCAGATGAGGGGCGGCGCCGACGGTAGAAAATTGAGTAGCTCAGCTCATCGAAAAAAGAGAAACCCCGCGATCAAAAAAGTCGGGATCAGCACCAGGCCCGACCAAGCCATGTAGCCGAAGAAGCCCGGCATCTTGAAGCCGCGGTGCCTGGCGATGGCGAAGACCATGAAGTTGGGCGCGTTGCCGATATAGGTGTTGGCGCCCATGAACACGGCGCCGGCCGAGATCGCCGCAAGCGTCGAGGCGGCCTCGGTCATCAGGTGCTGGGCGTCGCCGCCGGCAAGCTCGAAGAACACCAGATAGGTCGGCGCGTTGTCGAGGAAGGAAGACAGTGCCCCGGTCAGCCAGAAATAGGCGAGGTCGTTGGGCTGACCGTCGGCGGATGTGACCAGTGCCACCAGCGGCGCCAGCGCGCCGTCGTGACCGGCCCTGAGAATGGCGATGACCGGCACGATGCAGATGAAGATGCCGGCAAACAATTTCGCCACCTCGGCGATCGGCCCCCAGGTGAAGCCGTTCGCTTCGCGGTGGCTCTTGTACGAGACTTTTAAGGACAGGAAGGCGAGCGTCAGGATGATGGCGTCGCGCACCAGGTTCTGCAATTCGAGGCCGACGCCGAGGATCGGGATGCTTACACCCGGCTTCCAGCTCGCCGAAAGCAGGATCGCGCCGATCACGCCGGCGAGCAACGGCAGGTTGGCCAGCCCGCGCAGGCGCACCTTTGTGTCGGGTGTCGGATCCTTGATCTTGGGCATGCCGGCCTCGCGGCGATGCAGGAAGATGTCGATCGCGAGAAAGATAGCCAACACCAGGCCACCGACGAAAAGCGTGTCGGGCAGGATGTGCACCGTCGTCCAGAAGAAATCGACGCCGCGCAGGAAGCCGACGAACAAGGGCGGATCGCCGAGCGGCGTCAGCGAGCCGCCGATGTTGGAGACCAGGAAGATGAAGAAGATCACCACATGCGCATTGAACGGCCGGTTGTCGTTGGCGCGCAGCATCGGCCGGATCAGGATCATCGAGGCGCCGGTCGTGCCGATGACCGAGGCGAGCAGCGCGCCGATCAAAAGCAGCCCGGCATTGACGAGTGGGGTGCCATGGATGTTGCCGGCAAGCAGGATGCCGCCCGAGATCGTGTAGAGCGCGAACAACAGGATGATGAAGGACATGTATTCGGTCAGCAGCGTGTGCAGCACCGCTTCGCCCGCGGTCGCGATGCCGAAGGCGACTGCCAGCGGGATGACCACCAGCGCCGCCCAGCCAGCGGCAATCTTGCCGTAGTGATGTTCCCAAAGATGCGGGAAAAGCAGTGGCCCCGTCGCGATCGACAACAGCAGGCCGGCAAAGGGGAGCGCCCACCAGAACGACATGGCGGCACCGGGCAGTTCGTGGATTTCGGCGGCGAGCGCCTGCGCTGGGAACAGCACCGCGATGGCAAGCAAAGCGAATGAGACAAACCCCTTCGACCGGCCGCCGCGCGCCTTCCCCTTCTCCCCTTGTGGGAGAAGGTGGATCGGCGCGTAGCGCCGAGACGGATGAGGGGTGCTCCAGCGGAGCGAGACGCTGGCTTTCCCTGGAACACCCCTCATCCGTCGCCTTCGGCGACACCTTCCCCCACAAGGGGGGAAGGGGGAACCCGCATTCCGGCGCTGCAAACTAGCCATCTCCTCTCCCCTCGGGGAGAGGTCGGATTGCCCCGAATTGCATTTCGCAATTCGGTCGGCAATCCGGGTGAGGGGGCCCTTCCCCACAATCCGGTCAGTCCGCCGAATGGTCTTCAAGCGTCACGCCGGCGTCGCGCATGCGCTTCAGCATCGCCTCGACCGAGCCGTTGAGGTCGATGCCGCGGCAGGCGTCGAGCCTAACCGTCGTCCTGAAACCCTGCTTCACCGCGTCGAGCGCCGAAAAGGCCACGCAGAAATCGGTGGCGAGCCCAACCAGCGTGATCGTGTCGATGCCGCGTTCCTTCAGGTAGCCGCCAAGGCCGGTTGGCGTGGTGTGGTCGTTCTCGAAGAACGCCGAATAGGAGTCGATCGCGGTGCGGAATCCTTTGCGGATCACCAACTCGGCCTTGGTCCAGGCGAGCCCGGAATGGAAATCGGAACCGAGGCTGCCCTGGATGCAATGATCCGGCCACAAGGTCTGCGGCCCATAGGGCATCTCTATGGTTTCGAAGGGCTGTTTGCCCGGATGGCTGGAGGCGAAGCTCGAATGTCCGGCGGGGTGCCAGTCCTGCGTCAGGATTACATGGTCGGTCCGCCGGATCAGGTCGTTGACCAAAGGCACGATCTCGTCGCCGCCGGCAACCGCCAGCGCGCCGCCGGGGCAAAAATCGTTCTGCAGGTCGATGACGATGAGCGCTTCGTCGGCCATGCGGTTCCCTCTCGTTTGGGCCCCCTCGTATCGGCTTGAGGCTCCAGTCCAAAAGCCGCTGACGCGACCGGACACGGAACCTTGACCAGATGGCCGGCGCCGTCAACCTCCAAGGCCATAACAATTGCGTTCAGGCCGGCACGCCGCCGCGGCGGCACGAACTCTTGCTTTGACAATTCCAGTCCGCCTGATATCATTTGCATACGAATGAATTTGACCGGTGTGAAACCGGCAGAAAGCCCGAAGCCAGATGCTTTGGGAGGGCCAAGTGGGAATGGTCCGTTTCTGGGAAGGTTCTGGAAGGCAGAGCGTGATCCGTTACGCGAAACCCACCACGGTCGACGAGGCGCTCGCTCTGCTTGGCGAGGATCGCTGGCGCATTCTCGCCGGCGGCACGGATTTCTATCCAGCGCAGGGCGCGAAACCTTTCCGCGACAACATCCTCGACATTAATGGTCTAGCGGAACTGCGCGGCATCGCCGAGACCGGCGAGCATTGGCGCATTGGCGCCCGCACCACCTGGACCGATATCGTCCGCCACAAGCTGCCGTCGGCATTCGACTCGCTGAAGGCCGCCGCGCGCGAGGTGGGTTCCGTACAGATACAGAATGTCGCCTCGGTCGCCGGCAATCTCTGCAACGCCTCGCCCGCCGCCGACGGCGTGCCCGCCCTATTGACGCTCGACGCCGATGTCGAGCTGCGTTCGGCGAAAGCCACCCGTCATCTGCCGCTCGGGGCGTTCATTCTCGGCAATCGCCGCACGGCTTTGCAGCCGGGCGAGATGGTCACCGCCATCCGCGTCCCGAAGCATTCCGCTGTCGGCACCTCGGCCTTCGTCAAGCTCGGCGCCCGTCGTTATCTCGTCATCTCGATCGCCATGGCCGCGGCGCGGCTGGTGGTCGAGGATGGCGTGATCGCCGAAGCGGCGATCGCGGTCGGCTCCTGCTCGGCAGTCGCCCGCCGCCTCGCCGGCGTCGAGGCGGCCCTGCGCGAGCGTCCGATCGATGAGGCGCTTGCCGACGCGGTGCTGTCGGCGCCGTTCGATGAATTGTCGCCGATCGCCGATGTGCGCGGCAGCGCCGAGTACCGGGAGCAAGCGGCGCGCGAAATCGTCGTCCGCGCCGTGCGCTCTGCAACTGGCCTCGACCAAGCCAAGGTGGCCGCATGAACATGGCCCAATCCGGCATGGCCCAGTCCGGCATGGAACGCGCCGACATTGCCTTTGAAGTCAACGGCGCGGCTGTCAGCGTCTCCGTGCCGCCGGTGCGGCGCCTGTCGCAGGTGTTGCGCGACGAGTTGCGGCTCACCGGCACCAAGGTCGGCTGCGACGCCGGCGATTGCGGCGCCTGCACGGTTCTGGTCGACGGCAATCCGGTCTGCGCCTGCCTTGTGCCGGCGGCGTCCGTCACCGGCGCTTGCGTGACCACCGTCGAAGGCCTTGCCAATGGCAGGCTTTCGGCCCTCCAGACCTCCTTCCTCGAACATGGCGCCGCGCAATGCGGCATCTGCACGCCCGGCCTGCTGGTCGCGGCCACCGCGCTTTTGGAGCGCAACCCGACACCCAGCGAGGCCGAGACACAGGACGCACTGGGCGGCGTGCTCTGCCGCTGCACCGGCTACCGCAAGATCATTGCGGCTGTCATGGATGCCGCTCGGTGCGAATCATCGACGGATGGCGCCGCCCCTCATCCGCCTACCGGCACCTTCTCCCCGTATAGTGACGGGGAGAAGGGAGAAGCTCCGGCGCCGGCGACCCCCTCTCCCCGTTTTTCACGGGGAGAGGGTAAGGGTGAGGGGCAGCGCCAGCCTCACGGGCTGTATCTCGACCTTGACCGTAGAATGCCGATCTCCGGCCACGCCGTCGGCGCCTCGCCGATCCGCCTCGACGGCCTGCCGAAGGTCAATGGCACCGAGAAATTCGGCGGCGATTCCTTCCCGGCTGACGCCTTGTCGGTGCTGGTGGTCCGCTCGCCGCACTATCATGCCGGCTTCAGCTTCGGCGATCTCGACGCGTGGACAAGCGCGCGCCCGGGCATTGTCGGTGTTTTCACCGCCGCCGACATTCCGGGCAAGAACTGCTTCGGCGTCATTGGTCCCTTTGCCGACCAGCCTGCGCTCGCCGAAGGCACTGCCCGCTTGCGTGGCGAGGCAGTGGCGCTGGTGGCGGGAGAGCGCGAGGCGATCCTCGATCTCGACCTGACGGATTTTCCGATCGCCTGGACCGAGTTGCCGCACGTGCTGCAGCCGCACGAGGCGAAGGCTGAAGGTGCCGAGCTGATTCACAGCCACCGCCCGGCGAACCTTTTGACCTCCGGCTATGTCGAGCGGGGCGATCCCGAGGGCGCGCTTGCCCGCGCAGCCGTCACAGCGTCCGGTTCCATCGAAACCTCCTTCGTCGAGCACGCCTATATCGAGCCGGAAGCCGGCTATGCTTACATGGATGGCGATACGCTGGTCGTCGTCGCCTGCACCCAGGCGCCCTATATGGACCGCGACGACACGGCCAAGGTGCTCGGCCTTCCGGTCGACAAGGTCCGCATCGTGCCGACCGCCACCGGCGGCGGCTTCGGCTCGAAACTCGATGTCTCGCTGCAGCCTCTCATCGGCCTCGTCGCGATGAAGACTGGGCGGCCGGCGGCACTTGCCTACACGCGCAACGAATCGATGATGTCGACCACCAAGCGCCACCCCGCCGAGATGAAGGCGACGATCGGCGCCGATGCCGAAGGCCGGATCACCGGCATGGTCTTCGAGGGCGACTTCAACACCGGCGCATATGCCAGCTGGGGTCCGACGGTCGCGAACCGCGTGCCGGTGCACGCCTCCGGCCCCTATGCCACGCCGAACTACCGCGCGACCGGCTACGCCATCCACACCAACGGCCCGATCGCCGGCGCCTTCCGCGGCTTCGGCGTGCCGCAGGCCACCATCATGCAGGAAACCCTCTATGACGAGCTCGCCGGCAAGCTCGGCATGGATAGGCTCGATTTCCGCCTGAAGAACTGCCTACGCGACGGCTGCGAGACGGTCACCGGCCAGCGCCTGGACTCGGGCGTCGGCATTGGCGAATGCCTGGAGCAGCTTCAGCCGCACTGGGCGCGCGCGCTGGCCGAGGCGGAAGTTTTTAACGCCACCAACACGGCAAGCAAGCGCGGCGTCGGTGTCGCCTCCTGCTGGTATGGTTGCGGCAACACCTCGCTGCCCAATCCCTCGACCATCAAGGTCGGCATCTCGGCCTCGGGCGACGTTGTCCTGCACCAGGGCGCCGTCGATATCGGCCAGGGCTCCAACACGGTCATCACCCAGATTTGCGCCGACGCGCTCGGCCTGCCGCTGGAAAGATTCCGGTTGAAGAGCGCCGACACCGCCATCACGCCCGATGCCGGCAAAACATCCGCTTCGCGGCAGACCTTTGTCACCGGCAAGGCAGCCGAAAAAGCCGGCCGCGCATTGCGCGAAAAGATCCTGCGCTACGCCAATGTCTCTGGCGAAGCGACGATCGCGCTCGACGGCGCGAACCTTTCCATCCGCGAGGGCGACGCGGCGCGGCGCATCGATCTGTCCGAGCTTGAGGCCAATGCCGACGGCCTCGTCTTCGTCGCCGAGGAAACCTACGATCCGCCGACGCTGCCGCTCGACGCCAAGGGGCAAGGCAAACCCTACGCCGTCTATGGCTATGGCGCGCAGATCGCCGAGCTCGAAGTCGATCTCAAGCTCGGCACCATCAAGCTGATCAAGATCACCGCCGCGCACGATGTCGGCAAGGCGATTAATCCGGTGCTGGTCGAGGGCCAGATCGAGGGCGGCATCGCGCAAGGCATCGGCATGGCGCTGATGGAGGAATACATCCCCGGCCGCACCGAGAATTTGCACGACTATCTCATCCCGACGATCGGCGACGTGCCGCCGGTCGAGCACATTCTGGTCGAGGTTCCGGACCCGGAAGGACCGTTCGGCGCCAAGGGCCTGGGTGAGCATGTGCTGATCCCCACCGCGCCGGCGATCCTCAATGCCATTCGCCACGCCACGGGCGTCCTGGTCACCAAGGTGCCGGCGACGCCGAGCCGCATCCTGGCGGCGATCCGCGAGAAGGAGGCACGCCGATGAGCGAGCTTGCCGAACGTTTCGAAACCCATGATCCCGGCGAGAAGCAGGTGGCGGAGAAGATCCGCTGCGATGCCTGTCCGGTCATGTGCTACATCGCCGACGGCCGCACGGGCGCCTGCGACCGCTACGGCAATATCGGCGGCCGCATCGTTCGCATGGACCCGCTGACCATTCTCGACCACGCGGCCGAGACCGGTGGCGCAGTCGTGCCTTTTGTCGCCGAGGGCGAGGCCTGGAATGGCGAGCTCGTCAACACCGGCCGACGCTTCGTCACCGCGATCGGCGCCGGCACGACGTATCCGGATTACAAGCCGGCGCCCTTCATTGTCAGCCAGGAGGTCGAGGGCGTCGACCTCGTCACCGTCGTCACCGAAGGCATCTTCTCCTACTGCGGCGTCAAGGTGAAGATCGACACCGACCGCCATATCGGCGACGAGACGGCGACGGTGCGCTCGCAAGGCGAGGCGATCGGCCATGTGACGACGGGCGAATATGGCTCGCAGATGCTGTCGCTTGGCGGCGTCCATCACCTCACCGGCGGCTCCAAGCAGGAAGGCCGCGCCACCTGCGACGCGCTGCTCAATCTGTGCAATCGCAAGCCCGTCGAGCTCGCCATCGACGGCGGCGCGACGGTTATCGTCGAAGCCGGCAAACCGCCGGTTATCGACGGCAAGGTCGAACACCGTATGCGCGTCGGCTGCGGTTCGGCCACCATCGGCATGTTCGCCACGCAGTGGCGCGGCCTCGTCGACGAGGTGGTGGTGGTCGACGACCACATCACCGGTGTCGTCTCGGAGCACCAGGCCGGCAAGGTGCTGGGCTGGGAAGACACCGGCATAAAGATCATCGGCCGCCGTTCGACGCCCGGCCGCTACTTCAAGGTATCGGAGCCCGGCCTCGGCTGGGGCGGCACGACGATTTCCGATCCGCTGTCGATCCTCGGCGACTGGAACGCCAAGAAGGGCGCGCGTCCCGGCCTGTCGCTGCTGATGGTGTCGACCACTGGCGAGCAGTTCGCCTATTACGAGCTGGACGACGCGTTGAAGCCGGTCCAGAAGCCATTTCCCGATCGGCTGCAAAAGTCCGTCGGCCTGATCGAGGACAATTGCGAGCCGGCTCTCTGCACCGTTCTCTTCATCGGCGGCGCCGGCGGTTCACTGCGCGCCGGCGTCACCGAAAACCCCGTCAACCTCACCCGCTCGGTTCAGGGTCTGAGGACCTACGTGACGGTGGGCGGCGCGCCGGTCTATGTCTGGCCGGGCGGCGGCATCACGCTGATGGTCGACGTCACCCGGGTGCCGGAAGGCGCCTTCGGCTATGTGCCGACCCCGGCTTTGGTCGCGCCGATCGAGTTCACCATGCGCCGCGACTACTATGTCCGGCTCGGCGGCTACGAGAACGAGATCCGCAGCGTCGAGGATATCCTCGCCAAGGGCGGCGAATATCTCAACCCGCGCCGCGGCACCGGCGCGCCGGCCAACAATCCCTGGCCGCCGCTGGCGCAGCTGCGGCGCGCCGCGGCGAATGGTGCCGGGTGATGAACGGCCCGCAGGCGCATTGGCTGGCCGATGGCCGGCGGCTCCATCTCAACCATGGGCCGATCGACCTCATCGTCGAAGCCTTTGGCTCTGACGACGAACGTCGCGCCGCCTACGAGCAGGCTGTCGCGCGCTTCCAGACGATCCTGATCGAGCTGGTCGAGGAGCTTCCCGAGTTGCGCCTGCCCGCCTTCTTCCTGGCGCCGCGCGATTTCGCCGGCCCGACGGCGCGCCGCATGGAGGCGGCCGTCATGCCGCTGGCGGAATGCTTCATCACGCCGATGGCGGCGGTTGCCGGTTCGGTAGCCGACGAAATTCTTGCCGCGATGCTCTCCGACCGCAGGCTCGACCGTGCTTACGTCAACAATGGCGGCGATTGCGCCCTCTATCTCGGCAGGGACCAGTCGATGACGGTGGCGATTGCCGGTACCGGCAATGGCATGGCCGATCGCGTCGGCATCCGCGCCGAGGATGGCGTGCGCGGTGTTGCCACCAGCGGCTGGCGCGGCCGGTCGTTTTCCTTCGGCATCGCCGATGCCGTCACCGTTCTCGCGCCGACCGGCGCCGAGGCCGATGCGGCGGCAACGCTGATTGCCAACGCGGTCGACCTGCCCGGTCACCCTGCCATCGCGCGCGTTCCGGCGCGCGACCTGGCGCCCGACAGCGATCTCGGAGAGCAACTGGTGACGCAGAGCGTCGGCGCGCTTTCGCCGGGCGAAGTTGCCCGGGCGCTGGACAAGGGCCTCGCCGTCGCCGAAGATTTTCGCCGGCGCGGCCTGATTGCCGCTTCGGCGCTGTTTCTGGCGGGCGAAGCCCGCGTCAGTGGTTCCGTGGCGCTCGCCGCGCCCAACAAGCATCAAGCGAAGGAAACTGCCCATGCCTGACTTTCCGATCCGCAAGGTCGCGGTCCTGACCGAAGAGATTTTCCATGACGGCGGGCCCGTGGCGAAAGAGCCGCGCCTGCGCGCCGCCGCGCTCGCCGTGGTCAAGAACCCGTTTGCCGGCCGCTATGTCGAAGATTTGCAGGGCGCGATGGAAGATTTGAAGCCGCTTGGGCTTCTGCTTTCCGACAGGCTTGTCGCGGCGCTCGGCGGCGACGTGAAGAAGATCGACGGCTACGGCAAGGGCGCCATCGTCGGCTCCGCCGGCGAGCTGGAGCACGGCGCGCTTTGGCATGTGCCGGGCGGCTATGCCATGCGCGAGCGCCTCGGCGACGCCAAGGCGATCGTGCCGTCGGCCAAGAAGGTCGGCGCTTTCGGCTCGAAGCTCGACGTGCCGCTCGGCCACATCAACGCCGCCTATGTGCGCAGCCATTTCGACGCCATGGAGGTCGGCATCAGCGACGGCCCGCGTCCCGACGAAATCCTGTTCTGCCTTGCCATGACCTGCGGCCCGCGCGTCCACAACCGCATGGGCGGCCTGGCGGCCGAGGATATCAAGGCATGGGACGGCCTCAGATGAGCGGCGAGGACAATCTGCTGCGGCTGGTCGAGGCCGAAGAGCCGGACGAAAACAGCTACCACCTGCAGGACCAGGTCGGCTTCATCCTGCGCAAGGCGCATCAGCGCCATGTCTCGATCTTCGCCTCGCATATCGCCGACCTGACGCCGCCGCAATTCGCCGCCTTGGCCAAGCTCTACGATATCGGCGAGACCTCCCAGAACCAGTTGGGAACACTGATCGCCATGGACGCCGCCACCGTGAAGGGCGTCATCGACCGGCTGAAGGCGCGCGGCCTTGTCGAGGTATCCAAGCACGAGGTCGACAAAAGGCGTCTGCTGGTCAATCTGACGCCGGCAGGCCGCGAGGCGATCGAGCGCCTGATCCCGCTTGCGCGGGCCATCACCGACGAGACGTTGGCGCCGCTCACCGCCAAGGAGGCCGCGACATTCCTGCGGCTGCTGGCGAAGCTGGCGTAGAAGGTGCTTTCGATAGGGTGGACATCCTTAGACGCTGGAGAGACAGCACCCCCCTCTGGCCTACCGGCCATCTCCCCCGCTAGGGGGAGATTAGATGTCACCCCGGCCTTCGCCAATCTCCGGCGTTGAAGAAAGAGCGCCAAGGCGGAAGCTGCCAATCTCCCCCCTTGCGGGGGAGATGCCCGGCAGGGCAGAGGGGGGTTGGCGGGAACTCGACCTAGGCGTTTGGCCTATCCGCCACGTCGATCAGCTACAAGTCCACCCCAAACATCCCCCTGGCCTGCTCTGCCGTATAGTACCCCAGCCGGACATCCTCGGCGACCTGCTTCGGATCGCGCTGGCTGGGATCGCCATAGCCCCCGCCGCCCGGCGTGCCGACGCGCACGCGGTCGCCGGCCTTGAGCGCGATGTCCTGCTCCTTGGAAAGATGCGGCGGCACATGCGCCTCGCCGCCCCGGAACACGGTCACGCTGTTTGGCGCGCCGTCCTTGCCGCCGAGCGCGCCTTGCGGGCCGAAGCGGCCGTGATCCATGACGAAGGACGCGCGCGCCTCGCCGCGCAGGATCTCGACCTCATAGGCAAGCCCGAAGCCGCCCCGGTGCTTGCCTGCGCCGCCGGACCCTTCGCGCAGCGCGTAGTGCCGGTAGAGCACCGGAAAAGCCTGCTCCATGATCTCGACCGGCGGCGATTTCGAGATGCCGATGGTCGAGCAGCCATTGCTCAAGCCGTCATGGCCGGCATTGCCGCCATAGCCGCCGCCGGAGATCTGGTACATGACATAGTCGCGGCCGCGCGCCGGGTCGTTGCCGCCGAGCGCGAAATTGCCGCTGGAGCCGGCGGGCGCCGCCGTCACCTTCTCAGGCAATGCCTGCACCATCGCGGCGAACACGGCTTCCGCGATGCGCTGCGATACTTCGGCAGCGCAGCCAGAGACCGGGCGCGGGTATTTGGCGTCGAGGAACGTGCCCTCCGGCCGCTTGACGTTGAGCGGCTCGAATGCGCCGGCGCTGATCGGCACTTCCGGAAAGATGTGGCGCATGGCGAGGTAGACGGACGACAAGGTCGTCGCCAGCACGCTGTTCATCGGCCCGGCGCAGGGTTTTGACGAGCCGGCAAAGTCGAAGGTCAGCGTGTCGCCCTTTTTCTCGACGGCGAGATTGATGGTGAGCGGCTCGTTCACCACGCCGTCGGAATCGACGAAGGCCTGCGAGCGGTAGACGCCGTCCGGTATGACGGCGATCGACGCACGCATCTGCTCGGCGGCGCGGCGACGCAGTTCGGCGATCGCTTCCACGACGGTTTCGTCGCCGTAACGATCGAGGATTTCATTGAGCCTGTCCTGGCCGATCAGCAATGCGGCGGCCTGCGCGCGGATATCGCCGATGCGCTGGTCGGCGACCCGGATGTTCGAGCAGATGATGGCGTAGATCTCGGGATCGAGCACGCCCTTCTTGAACAGTTTCACCGGCGGCAGCCGCAGGCCCTCCTGCTCGACGGCGGTGGCCGAGGCGGAAAAACCGCCCGGCACCGAGCCGCCGATATCCGGCCAGTGCCCGGTGTTGGACAGCCAGCAAAAGATCTTGCCGCCGCGATAGACCGGCATGACGAAGCGCACATCCATCAGATGCGTGCCGCCGAGATAGGGATCGTTGACGATGTAGATGTCGCCCGGTTCCGGCGCCAGGCAACGACCGTCGGCGATCATCTCGATCACCGTCTTCGTCGAGTATTGCATGACGCCGACGAAGACCGGCAGGCCCTGGCTGCCTTGCGCGATCAGCGAGCCGTCGACGGCCGAATAGATGCCGTCCGAGCGGTCATTGGCTTCCGCAATGACCGGCGAGAAGGCCGCTCGCGAGAAAGTCAGGTCCATCTCGTCGCAGACCTGCTGCAAGGCCGCCTGCAGCACCGAAAGCGTGATCGTGTCGAGCTTCGCCATTTCAAGCCTCGCCGATGTCGATGATGATGTTGCCGTCCGCGTCCGAGCGCGCCCGGTCGCCGGGTTCGAGCACGGTGGTGGCGTCCATTTGTTCCAGGATCGCCGGCCCTTCGATCACGGCATCGAGCGGCAGCTTTTCGCGGGCATAGACCGGCGTGTCGTGCCAGGCGCCGTGATACCAGACCGGCCGGATCTCGCGCCGCGCCTCGTCGAGCGTCGCCGCGCGGCCCGCAGGGTCGATCAGTCGCGACAGGTCGATCTGCGGCCGTACGCCGGTGACCGAGGTGTTGAGGTTGACCAGGTTGGCGCGGATTTCCGGCAGCTCGACCTTGAAGCGGGCGAAATAGGCTTTCTCGAACAATTGCTGCAGCGTTTCTCGTGAAACCGAGGATGACGGCAGCGGCACGTTGATGATGTGTGTCTGGCCAACGAACTGCATGTCTGCGGAATGCGTGACGCGGATCGCGTCCGGCTTCACCGCTTCCTTGGCGATCAGCGCCTCGCCTTCGCTACGGTGCCGTTCCAATAACTCGTGAAGCGAAGCTTCATCGAGCAGCCTCACAGGCTGGTTGATCGTGTTGACGAAGTCATGCCGCAGATCGGCGACGACGCAGCCGAGCGCATTGGTGATGCCGGGGCGCGCCGGCACCAGCACGCGGGGCAGGCCGAGCTCGCGGGCAAGCGCCGTCGCATGCAGTGGGCCGGCGCCGCCAAAGGCGAACAGCGCGAAATCGCGCGGGTCATGGCCGCGCGACACCGAGACCATGCGGATCGCGCCCGCCATCTTCATGTTGCCGAGCCTGAGCACGGCGCCCGCGGCCTCGACGCCGGAAAGGCCGGTGCGCTTGCCGATCTTCTCCTCGAAAATGCCGGTCACGCGCTCGACGGTGACCGGATTGTCGACCGCCAATAACTTCTTCGGCGCCAGGCGGCCGAGCACCAGATTGGCGTCGGTGATGGTCGGTTCCGCACCGCCGCGCCCGTAGCAGATCGGGCCTGGATTGGCGCCGGCGCTTTCCGGGCCGATCTGGATCAGCCCGGCCGCATCGACGCGCGCGATCGAGCCGCCGCCGGCCCCCACGGTGTGCACCGCCACCATCGGCACATGGATCGGCATAGCATATTCGATCTCGATCTCGTTCGACACGGCGGGCTCTGCATTGCGGATCAGCGCCACGTCGGTCGAGGTGCCGCCCATGTCGTAGGTGACGAGATTGCCGAAGCCGGCGCGCTTGCCCGTATAGGCGGCGGCGATGACGCCCGAGGCCGGGCCGGACATCACGGTCTTTGCCGATTCCAGCGTGACGAAACGGGCCGAGATCATGCCGCCATTGCCGTTCATGATCAGGAAGTCGCGGGCATAGCCCTTGGACGCCAGCTCCTTGCGCAACCGCTCGACATAGCGTTCGAGGATCGGCTGCACCGAGGCGTTGACCGCCGCGGTCACGCCGCGCTCGAACTCGCGCGCTTCCGACAGCAGCGCATGTCCGGTGGTGATGTGGCCGTTGGGCCAAAGTTCCGCCGCGATCTCGGCCGCGCGCCGCTCGTGCGACGGGTTGGCGTAGGAATGCAGGAAATGGATGACGAGGGATTCGCAGCCCGCGTCGAGCAGCTTCTTCACGGCATCGCGCATCTCGGCTTCATCCAGCGGAATGCGCACGGCGCCGGACGCCTCGACCCGTTCCGACACTTCGAGCCGGAGGTCGCGGGGAATGACGGGGACAAAAGTGCCCGTCATGCCATAGGCCTGCGGCCTTGTGCGGCGGCCGAGTTCGATCACGTCGCGAAAGCCGCGCGTGGTGATCATGCCGGTTCGTGCCAGCCGGCGTTCCAGCACGGCGTTGGTGGTGGTCGTCGTGCCGTGCACGATCAGGTCGATGCCGTCTATCGGAAAGCCGGTCGCGCCAAGCGCGGCGACCACGCCGAACGCCTGGTTTTCCACCGTGGTCGGCGTCTTGGCGATATGGACCTTGCCGCCTGCCTTGCCGTCGATCAGCAGCAGGTCGGTGAAAGTCCCGCCGACGTCGATACCTGCTACGACGCTTCCCGCGGACGCCGAAAATTTCTCAATCATTGCCGAAACCCGAAATAGCAGGACTACGGATATGCCTTGGTTTGGAAAGGCATTTTACGTCGCCATCTTGACCTCAAGATCATTTGTATACTAATAAGTTTCGGACACAAGAGCTTACCGCTTGGCAATGTGTAGCGGGCACGTCGGAACCTGACCGTTCGGCGCGCAGGAGAAAGTTTGGCGCCCAGTGCGTTTGTCTGGGCCGGAAAGTTGGGTTTGATGAACACGACATCCGCGTTGAACACCGCCGGCGCAAGGCCGCTTCAGTTCCCGATCCCGGCCAATGTCTACGCCGAGACCGTGGTGTCGGTGAAGCATTACACCGACCGGCTGTTCTCCTTCCGCATCACCCGCCCGCAGTCGCTGCGCTTCCGCTCCGGCGAATTCGTCATGATCGGCCTGCCCAATGCCGAGAAGCCGATCTTCCGCGCCTATTCGGTTGCCAGCCCCGCCTGGGACGATGAGCTCGAATTCTTCTCGATCAAGGTGCCGGATGGCCCGCTGACCTCCGAGCTGCAGAAGATCCAGGTCGGTGACACCGTCATCATGCGCCAGAAGGCGACCGGCACGCTGGTGCTCGACGCGCTGACGCCCGCCAAGCGCGTGTTCATGATCTCGACCGGCACCGGCATCGCGCCCTTCGCCAGCCTGCTGCGCGATCCCGACACCTATGAGAAGTTCGACCAGGTCATCCTCACCCACACCTGCCGCGACAATGCCGAGCTGATCTACGGCCAGGAACTGGTGGCGGCGCTCGAGAACGATCCTCTGATCGGCGAGCTGACCGCCGGCCGCGTCACGCTCTACAATTCGACGACCCGCGAGGAATCGGCGCGCATGGGTCGCATCACCGCGCTGATTGGCTCCGGAAAATTCTATTCCGACCTCGGCATCGACAAGCTCAATCCCGAGACCGACCGCATCATGATCTGCGGCTCGATGCATATGCTGAAGGACGTCAAGGAGCTCGCCGAAAGCCTCGGCTTCCAGGAGGGTTCCTTGAGCCACCCGGCTAGCTTCGTCGTCGAGCGCGCTTTCGTCGGCTGAGGCTCGCCGCAGTCCGCGAACATCGGTGCTTTGACCATACGGTCAAAAATCTGCTGCCTGAGCTGCCTTTTTCCGCTATGACGCTTTGAAAGACTCGTGAAGCATCGCTTCGCGGGCTATCTTCGTGCCTGTCGGCCAACGACGCGCATGCAGGTATGAAGCGCAACCGCGCTGAAACGAAAGGGCAGGAGATGAGCAGCACGATCCGCGAAGCAGGCACCGGAGCGTCCAAGGTGATGCCGCTGCCGGCGCGCGCCGCCGCCAACACGCCGCTGCCGCTTGAACATGGCATCGCCCGCAACCCCGGCATGAAGCTCGATCTCGGCTTTCTGGAATCCGTGCGCAGCGTCAACCGTTCGGCGCTGGAGCGCCGTGTGGCGACCCTGACCAAGCGGCGCTCGATCAAGGCCGACAACCAGGCCGCCTGGCTGTTGCGCGCCATTGCCTGCATGGACCTCACCACCCTCAACTCCAACGACACCGACGAGCGCGTGCGCCGGCTCTGCGCCAAGGCGATCAACCCGCTGCGCAAGGACATCGTCGAGGGCCTCGGCATATCGGGTGAAACCATCCGGCCGGCCGCGGTCTGCGTCTATCATCCCTTCGTCGCCACCGCGGTCGATGCATTGCGCGGCACAGGCATCCATGTCGCCGCGGTCTCCACCGCCTTCCCGCACGGCCTGGCGCCGCTGTCGACCCGCCTGCAGGAGATCGAGGCCTCGGTGAAGGACGGCGCCGACGAGATCGACGTCGTCATCCCGCGCGGGCTGGTCTACGGCGCCAAATGGCGCGAGCTGTTCAACGAGATCGTCGCTATGCGCGCCGCCTGCGGCGAGGCGCATCTGAAAGTCATTCTCGGCACCGGCGACCTCGCCACTTTGCGCAATGTGATGCTGGCTTCCATGGTAGCGATGATGGCCGGCGCGGATTTCATCAAGACCTCGACCGGCAAGGAGAGCGTCAACGCCACGCTGCCCGTCGGCCTTGCCATGGTGCGCGCCATCCGCGCCTATTTCGAGGAGACCGGCTATCTCATTGGCTTCAAGCCGGCCGGCGGCATCTCCACCGCCAAGGTTTCGCTCGACTGGCTGGTGCTGATGAAGGAAGAGCTCGGACGGCCCTGGCTCGAACCGGAGCTGTTCCGTTTCGGCGCGTCCAGCCTGCTCACCGACATCGAACGCCAGCTCGAGCATCATCTGACCGGTCACTATTCGGCCAACCATCGCCACGCGATGGCGTGAGGCACCCACCCTCCCCCTTGTGGGGGGGCGCCGCAATGCGGCGGGGTGGGGGTCGTAAACCAGAATCTGCCTGTCCAATGAACAGAACCATCAGCAACTTACCCCCACCCGGATCGGCTCTGCCGATCGACCCTCCCCACAAGGGGGAGGGTAAAGGAGGCGCCCCATGAACATCCTCGAACGCTATCACGCCATGGAATACGGCCCGGCGCCGGAAGCCCGCAACGAGGCCGATGCCTGGTTGGCCTCGCGCGATTTCTCCAAGGCGCTGTTCATCGACGGCGCCTGGAAAGCGGCGGCCGGCGGCAAGACGTTCGAGACCAGCGAGCCGTCCTCCGGCAAGCTGCTTGCCAAGGTCTCGGATGCCGGCGCCGCCGACATCGATGCCGCAGTCCAGGCCGCCGCCAAGGCGCTGCCGAAATGGTCGGCTTCCTCCGGCTACGCCCGCGCAAAAATCCTCTACGCCATCGGCCGCGCCATGCAGCGCCACCAGCGCCTGTTCGCCGTGCTGGAATCGATCGACAACGGCAAGCCGATCCGCGAAAGCCGCGACATCGACGTGCCGCTGGCGATCCGCCATTTCATCCATCATGCCGGCTGGGCGCAGACGGTTGCGAAGGATTTTCCCGACCACAAGCCGGTCGGCGTCGTCGGCCAGGTCATCCCGTGGAATTTCCCGCTGCTGATGCTGGCCTGGAAGATCGCGCCGGCGCTGGCCGCCGGCTGCACGGTGGTGCTGAAGCCGGCCGAATTCACACCGCTCACCGCCATATTGTTCGCCGAGATCTGCGAGCGCGCCGGCGTGCCGAAGGGCGTCGTCAACATCGTCCAGGGCGGGCCCGAGGCGGGCGCCGCGATCGTCAATCATCCGGGCGTCCAGAAGATCGCCTTCACCGGCTCTTCGGAAGTCGGCAAGATCATCCGCAAGGCCACCGCCGGTTCGGGCAAAAAACTGTCGCTGGAACTCGGCGGCAAGTCGGCCTTCATCGTCTTCGAGGATGCCGATCTCGACAGCGCCGTGGAGGGTCTGGTCGACGGCATCTGGTTCAACCAGGGCCAGGTCTGCTGCGCCGGCTCGCGCCTGCTGGTGCAGGAAGGCATCGCGGAAGCTTTTATTGCCAAGGTCAAGGTCAGGATGAGCCGGCTGCGCGTAGGCAGCCCGCTTGACAAGAACACCGATATCGGCCCGCTGGTTGACCGCACCCAGCTCGACCGCGTCAAGGGCCTGATCGCCGAAGGCGCCAAGCAGGGCGCCGTCTGCTGGCAGCCGGACGCCGCTTTACCGTCCTCCGGCCACTATCACCTGCCGACACTGGCGACGGGCGTTTCGCCGGCTAACATTCTGGCGCAAGAAGAAGTGTTCGGCCCGGTGCTGGCGACCATGACCTTCCGCAACACCGAGGAAGCGATCGAGCTTGCCAACAACACGCGCTATGGCCTTGCAGCCTCGGTGTGGAGCGAGAACGTCAACCTTGCGCTGCATGTCGCGCCGCAATTGAAGGCCGGCGTGGTGTGGGTCAACGGCACCAACATGTTCG
This sequence comes from Mesorhizobium atlanticum, assembly GCF_003289965.1. GTDB lineage: Bacteria > Pseudomonadota > Alphaproteobacteria > Rhizobiales > Rhizobiaceae > Mesorhizobium > Mesorhizobium atlanticum. The sequence continues at coordinate 705,844 of NZ_QMBQ01000004.1, read as the reverse complement.
ACGCCGCCTGCGGCTTTGGCGGCTATCGCGAAAGCGGCTTCGGCCGTGAAGGCGGCCGTGAGGGCATGTTCGAATATCTGGCGGCAAAGCTCCCCGTTGGCCCGGCCATCAAACCGGCTGCGGCCGGCTCGGCCCAGCCGGTCGAGCAGGCCGACGGCACGGCGATCGACCGCACGGCAAAATTGTTCATCGGTGGCAAGCAGGTCCGGCCGGACGGCAATTATTCGCTCGCCGTCGCTGGCGCCAAGGGCAAGCTGGCCGGCGAAGTCGGCCTCGGCAACCGCAAGGACATCCGCGACGCCGTCGCCGCTGCCCGCGCCTGCAAGGCCTGGCCGGACGCAACCGCGTATAACCGCAGCCAGGTCCTCTACTATTTCGCCGAAAACCTTTCGGGCCGCGCCGACGAATTCGCCGCGCGCCTTGTTCAGCTGACCGGCGTGACGGCCAAGGCCGCGCGCGAGGAGGTCGAGCAGTCGATCGAACGGTTGTTCCTCTATGCCGGCCTCGCCGACAAGTTCGAGGGCCGTGTCCATCAGCCACCGGCCCGCGTCGTGACATTGGCGCTGCATGAGCCCGTCGGCGTCATCGGCATCGTCGCGCCGGACAACCAGCCGCTGCTCAACTTCATCTCGCTGGTAGCGCCGGCGCTCGCCATGGGCAACACCGTGGTCGCCGTTCCGTCGGAGCGGCATCCGCTTTTGGCCACCGACCTCTACCAGGTGATCGAATATTCCGACTTGCCTGCCGGCGCCATCAACATCGTCACCGGCCGCAGCGCCGAGCTTGCCGGCGTGCTGGCCAAGCATGACGATGTCGACGGGCTCTGGCTGTTCGCCGATGCCGACACCTGCGCCAAGGCGGAGGCTGACTCCGTCGGCAACCTCAAGCGTGTCTGGACCGGCAATGGCCGCACGCTCGACTGGGCGTCGGGGGAGGCCGCCGGCGAGCCCTTCCTGCGCCGCGCCATTGAGGTCAAGAACGTCTGGGTGCCTTACGGCGACTGATGCCTCTCGTGTGAACCACGCTGCGCGAAGTCATTGCGGCCGCTGTCGCGAAGGTGATGGCGTTCGGGCTTGACGCTCGTGCGCGTGCTCTTTAACGAGAAAAAACATCTTTATCTGTGAAGCGGAAGCCTGACCGCACGATGCCGGCTGTCTGGCACACGACACCGGGGCCGGCCATCGATTAGAGGCGGACGCTCCAGGCAAGCGAGGAGAAGAAACATGGCGGATCTGGCGGGTAAGGTGGTTGTCGTCACCGCGGCGGCGCAAGGTATCGGCCGGGCGAGCGCGCTGGCTTTCGCCAAGGCGGGCGCGACCGTTCACGCCACCGATATCAACGAACCGCTGCTGGCCGAACTGGGCAAGACGCCCGGCATCCAGACCCGCAAGCTCGATGTGCTGAACGACGCGGCCGTCGCCTCCGCCTTCGCCGAGATCGGCCGGGTCGACGTCCTGTTCAACTGCGCGGGTTTCGTCCATGGCGGCTCCATTCTGGAGATGAAGGACGAGGATCTCGACTTCGCGATCAACCTCAATGTCCGTTCGATGATCCGTACCATCCGCGCCGTGCTGCCCGGCATGCTGGAGCGCGGCGACGGCTCGATCATCAACATGGCGTCGCTGGCAAGCTCGCAGAAAGGCGTGCCGAACCGCTTCGTCTACGGTCTGACCAAGGCGGCCGTGGTCGGCCTGACCAAGGCGGTCGCCGCCGACTATGTCGCCAAGGGCATCCGCTGCAACGCCATCTGCCCCGGCACGGTCGAAAGCCCGTCGCTGCAGGACCGCATGCATGCGCAGGGCGACTATGAGGCAGCGCGCGCGGCCTTCATCGCCCGCCAGCCGATGGGCCGGCTTGGCACACCGGAGGAGATCGCCGATCTCGCCGTCTACCTTGCCGGCGCAACCTACACGTCGGGGCAGGCCTACAACATCGACGGCGGCTGGTCGATCTGACGAAAGGCGCGGATGTCGGCGGGGCTATCGGATCGAAACGTCTGAAAATCTCGACGATTTGGCCGGCATCGCAGCAGGCTCGCTTGCCGCCGGTGTGGTCGGCGACTACGGTCCGCTGGCTTTGATGGGAATTTGCAAAACCGGCCTTTGGCCGCAAGGTGGAGAACGTTGAGATGAAGTTGTTGCGCTATGGCGAAGCTGGCAGCGAGAAGCCCGGCCTGCTTGATGCGGATGGGAATATCCGCGACCTTTCCGCTCATGTCGCCGATATCGCCGGCACGGCGCTTCATCCGGCCTCGCTGGAGATGCTCTCCAAGCTCGATCCCAAGTCGCTGCCGGTGGTCTCCGGCAAGCCGCGCCTGGGCGCCTGCGTCGCCGGCACCGGCAAGTTCATCTGCATCGGTCTCAACTATTCCGATCACGCCGCCGAGACCGGCGCCACCGTGCCGCCGGAGCCGATCATCTTCATGAAGGCAAGCTCGGCGATCGTCGGGCCCGATGACGACGTGCTGATCCCGCGCGGCTCGGAAAAGACCGACTGGGAAGTCGAGCTCGCCGTCATCATCGGCAAAACGGCGAAATATGTCTCGGAGGACGACGCGCTGGATTATGTCGCCGGCTACGCCGTCGCGCATGACGTTTCCGAGCGCGCCTTCCAGGCCGAGCGCCAGGGTCAGTGGACCAAGGGCAAGTCCTGCGACACCTTCGGCCCGACCGGCCCGTGGCTGGTGACCAAGGACGAGGTCACCGACCCGCAGAACCTGAAGATGTGGCTGACCGTCAACGGCAAGACCATGCAGAACGGCTCGACCAAAACCATGGTCTATGGCGTGAAGTATCTGGTGTCGTACCTTAGCCAGTTCATGTCGCTGCATCCCGGCGACATCATCTCCACCGGCACCCCGCCCGGCGTCGGGCTGGGCATGAAGCCGCCGGTGTTCCTGAAGGCCGGCGACGTCGTGGAGCTCGGCATCGAAGGGCTCGGCCAGCAGAAGCAGACGTTCAAGGCGGATGAGTAAGCGCCAGCTTACCTTATCTCCTTGTTTGGGGGAAGGCGGATTGGCGCGCAGCGCCGAGACGGATGAGGGGTGTTGGAAGAAATGAGGCGCGCGGAGATAAGGCGCTTTAAGCACCTATTCTGCGGCTCCGAGATCCTTCCAACACCCCTCATCCGGCCGCGTCGCGGCCACCTTCTCCCGCAAGCGGACAAGGAGAAGTCGCACCACCTACCTCAACACCTTCCCATCCGCGCCAAACCGATACGTCTTCGCCGCATCCGGCGTCGCGTAGAGCGTCGCGCCCGGCTCGGCATTGTACACGCCAAAAATGCGCACAGTGATCAGACCGGCCTTCTCGCAGTCGAGATAGAGGTTGGTGTCAGCGCCCAGATGCTCGGCATGCACCACCGTGCCTTTCCAGGCGCCGGACTTCGTATCGACCGTCAGATGCTCCGGCCGCACGCCAATGGTCTTCGCCGTTTCGCCGAGCCGCGCGCCGTCGATGAAGTTCATCTTCGGCGAGCCGATGAAGCCGGCGACGAACTCGTTGGCCGGCGCATTGTAGAGCTCCATCGGGCTGCCGATCTGCTCGATCCGGCCGGCGTTGAGCACGACGATCTTGTCGGCCAGCGTCATCGCTTCGACCTGGTCGTGGGTGACGTAGATCATCGTCGCCTTTAGCCGCCGGTGCAGCTGCGCGATCTCCAGCCTTGTGTTGACGCGCAGGGCCGCGTCGAGGTTCGACAGCGGTTCGTCGAACAGAAAAAGCTTCGGCTCGCGGACCACGGCGCGGCCGATGGCGACGCGCTGGCGCTGGCCGCCTGACAGCTCCGCCGGCCGCCGCTCGAGATAGGGCTCGAGCGACAGCATGGCGGACGCGATCTTGATGCGGCGCTCGATCTCGGCCGCCGGCGTGCCGGCCTGCTTGAGGCCCAGCGCCATGTTGTTCTTCACCGTCAGATGCGGGTAGAGCGCGTAGGTCTGGAACACCATGGCGATGCCGCGTTTCGCCGGCGGCGTGACGGAAACGTCCGCCCCGTCGATCAGCACGCGACCGGAGGTCGAATCCTCCAGTCCGGCGATGACGCGCAGCAGCGTCGATTTTCCGCAGCCGGACGGGCCGACGAAAACGACGAATTCGCCGTCATTGACCTGAAGGTCGATACCCTTCAGCACCTCGACCGGCCCGAAAGCCTTCTTCACATTCTCGATCTTCAGCGAGCCCACGGCTTCGTTCCTGTTCTAGAGTTTGACGGCGTTGCCGCTGCGCACGCTCTCGTCGGCGGCAAGGCAGACGGCGAGCGACTTCACGGCATCGTCCATGTGGCGGGTGAGGTCGATATTGTCGCGGATGGCCTTGAGCAGGAAGGCCTGCTCCAGGTCGCAGAGTTCCTGGTGGCCCGGCTCGCCCTCCATCGACAGCAGCTGGTCTTCCTTGGCGAAGCTGCCGTCCGGCCCGGTCGCGGCGCTGTGCAGGCGGATGGTCGAAGTCTTGGTGTGGGTGTCGATGTCGTCGGACTTCACGCCCTCCTTGATGACGATCGACACGCAGCCCCTGGGCGACATCACGTCCTTCACGAAGAAGGCGGTCTCCGAGATCATCGGCCCCCAGCCGGCTTCGTACCAGCCGACCGAGCCGTCCTCGAACAGCACCTGCAGGTGGCCGTAATTGTACATCGACAGCGCCACCTCGTCGGTCAGGCGCACGCCCATGCCGCGCACCTCGACAGGCCTCGCATCGGTGATCTGAAGCATCACGTCGAGATAATGCACGCCGCAATCGACGATCGGCGAGGTCGTCTGCATCAGTTGCTTGTGCGTCTCCCAGGTATGGCCGGAGGACTGCTGGTTGAGGTTCATGCGAAAGACATATGGACCGCCGAGCTTGCGCGCCTCGGCGATCAGCCGGATCCAGGACGGGTGGTGGCGCAATATATAGCCGATCACCAGCTTCCTGCCGTTGGCCTTGGCGGCGTCGACGACACGCTTGGCGTCGGCCACGGTCGTTGCCAAAGGCTTTTCGACGAAGACATGGCAACCGGCCTCGAAGGCTCTAACCGCGTAATCGGCATGGCTGTCGGAATAGGTGGCGATCGCAGCCACATCCGGCTTCTCGTCGCGCAGCGCATCCTCGAAGGAGCGCCTGATGCCGTAGCCGCCAAGCCCGTCCGGCAGCGGCACGTCGGAGCGGTTGACCAGCGCGGCGATCTCGAAGCCTGGATTGGTGTGATAGGCCAGCGCATGGCTGCGGCCCATATTGCCGAGACCGGCGACGACAACGCGAAGGGGTTTATCGCTCACAGACTGCTCCACTTTCTCTTGAGACGGTGTCACCCCGCCCGGCGCTTCGCGCCGACCTCCCCATCAAGGGGAGGTAGGGCGTCGGCGCGAACGTACCCATCGTCGAGGGAGCTGCTCCGAACTCAAGCCAGCGGCTGTCGAAAATAGAGCGGCGACCTCCTACCTCCCCTCGATGGGGAGGTCGGCGCGCAGCGCCGGGTGGGGTGAAGCGCTGACCTAGTAGGAATTGCACCCCCTCGCTCACTTCACCGCTCCCGAGGTGATGCCGCGGATCAGCTGCCGCGAGAAGATGACATAGAGGATGAGCACCGGCAGGATCGCCAGCGAGAGCGCCGCCAGGATCGCGTTCCAGTTGGTGACGAACTGGCCGAGGAAGAGCTGCGCGCCGAGCGTCACCGTCTTGGTCTGTTCCGAAGGCGCCAAAATCAGTGGGAACCACAGATCGTTCCAGATAGGGATCATGGTGAAGACGGCGACCGTCGCCATCGCCGGGCGCACCAGCGGCAGCACCAGCCTGAAGAAGATCGTGTATTCCGAAAGCCCGTCTATGCGGCCTGCATTCTTCAGATCGTCGGACACCTGCTTCATGAATTCCGACAGGATGAAGATCGCCAGCGGCAGGCCTTGCGCGGTGTAGACAAGGATCAGCGCCGCCAGTGTGTTGACCAGCCCCGTCGCCACCATCAGCTGCAGGATGGCAACGGTGCCGAGGCGGATCGGGATCATGATGCCGAGCGCCAGGTAGAGCCCCATCAGCGTGTTGCCGCGGAAGCGGTATTCCGACAGCGCGAAGGCGGCCATGGCGCCGAACAAAAGCACGAAGAACAGCGACAGCACGGTGACGACGAGGCTGTTCTGGAAATAGTGGAAGAAATCGCCCTGACCGAACACGGTTGTGTAGCCGATCAGGTCGAAGGTCTTGGGCGTCGGCGGCGTCAGCGGCGCGCCGAAGATGCCCGCGCGTGACTTGAACGAATTCATCACCACCAGGATCACCGGGAACAGCGCGATCACCGTGTAGGTGATAAGGATCGCGTGGGCGCCGATGGTGCGGGGAAGCGAACGGGTGGCTGTGCTCATGACGCGCCTCAGAACTGGTAGCGACGCAGGCGCGTCTGCACGAGGAACAGGTAGACGCAGACGCCGGCCAGGATGATCAGGAACATGATCGTGGCGATCGCGGCACCCATGTTGGGATCGCCGACCTGCAGCTGGAAACCGAAGAAGGCGCGGTAGAGGAAGGTGCCGAGAATGTCGGTCGAATAGTTCGGTCCGGCGAGCGCGCCCTGCGCGGTGTAGATCAGGTCGAAGGCGTTGAAATTGCCGACGAAGGTCAGGATCGAGATGATGCCGATGGATGGCAGGATCAGCGGCAGCTTGATCTTCCAGAACTGCGCCATGCCGGTGACGCCGTCGCACTCCGCCGCCTCGATCACCTCGTCGGGAATCGACAGCAGGGCTGCGTAGATCAGCATCATAGGGATGCCGACGAATTGCCAGACCGAAACCAGGCTGAGCGCGGTGAGCGCATATTGCTCCTTGCCGAGCCAGGGCGTGAAGAAGCTCTTCAGTCCGACGAAATCCATCAGATGCGGCGCCACGCCCCAGATCGGCGACAGGATCAGCTTCCAGGCGAAGCCGACGATGACGAAGGACAGGATCGTCGGCACGAAAATGGCCGTACGGTAGAAGGCTGTGAAGCGCAGTTTCGGGCTGGAGAGAAGCGCGGCCAGAAGGATGCCGATCGGGTTCTGCACCAGCATGTGGATGATGAAGAACCAGACATTGTTGCGCAGCGCATTCCAGAAATTCACCGACCAGTTCGGATCGCCGAACAGCGTGCGGAAATTGCCAAACCCGACAAAGACCTGTGACTGTTCGATGTTGCGGAACAAGGACAACTGGAGCGTGCCGAACAGCGGCAGGATCATGAAAGCCGTGTAGACCAGCACTGCCGGCGCCAGGAAGACGCCGACATGCCAGCGGATCGGTCTTTTCGCTCGCGTTTCTTCAGCCATGGTTTCGGTGTCCATGAGTTCGGGTTCCCCGCCGTCTCTGGGTTCCAGTTCGGTGATGCTAGCTGATGCCTCGATGCACGGCCTGACTGTCCCCTCCGGGGCAAGACAAGGCCAGCGACAGATCGGCTCCGTCTTCCCCGCGAGATCGAGGGTAGGACCGGGAGGCTGCGCCGACAATCGCTATCTGGACCTGTTTGAACGCCGGCCGGGCCTGGGCCCGGCCGGCATCGCAATCAATGCTCTTACTTCGCCGGCTTGTACCAGCTGTCGAGACCGTCCTGCAGCTTCTTGGCCGCGGCTTCCGGCGTATCGGTGCCGTTGATCACATTGGCCGATTCAACCCAGGTCTCGTTCTCGAGGTTCGGCGTGCCGCGCGACAGGATCTGGTAGGTCGAGCGGATCGTCGACTTGCACTTGCCGCGCCAGGAGACGAATTCCTGCGCCAGCGGGTCTTCCATCTTCACCGGCGTCGAGTTCAGGCTGAAGAAGCCCGGCAGTGCGTTGGCATAGATGGTGGCGAAATCCGGCGAAGCGACCCAGGACAGGAACTTCTTGGCCTCTTCCGGATGCTTCGACGCCGCGTTCAGGCCCATGCCGATATCGGTATGGTCGGAGATGTAGCAGGTGTCGCCGGCCTTCTCGACCGGCGGCGGGAAGGCGCCCATCTTGAACTGCGCCTGCGTGTTGAACAGGCCGATCTCCCATGAGCCGGCCGGGTAGATCGCGGCGCGGCCAAGCGTGAACAGGTTCTGGCTATCCGGATAGGTCTGCGCTTCGAAGCCATCGCCCAGATAGGGCTTCCACTTGGCCAGTTCCTTATAGGGCTCGACCCACTGCGGATCGGTCAGCTTCTGCTCGCCCTTGATCAGGGCCGAGCGGCCTTCCTCGCCCTTCCAGTAGTTCGGGCCGATATTCTGGTAGCCCATGGTCGCAGCTTCCCAGAGATCCTTGGTGCCCATCGCCATCGGGATGTAGGTGCCGTCGGCTTTGATCTTGTCGAGCACGGCGAAGAACTCGTCGCGGGTCGTCGGCACCTTGAGGCCGAGCTTGTCGAACGCGTCCTTGTTGTAGATGAAGCCGTGGATGACCGAAGCCATCGGCACGCAGAAGCTCGACTTGCCGTCGTCGGTCTGCCAGGCGGCCTTGGCGACGGGCGAGAAGTTCTCCATGCCGGGCAGCGAGGAGATGTCGGCAAGGTTGCCCTTCTTGAACAGCTCGAGCGACTTGTCGAAGGGGCGGCAGGTGATGAGGTCGCCCGCCGAGCCGGCGGCGAGCTTGGCGCCCAGTGCTGCGTCATATTCGGTCGGGGCCGAAGGCGCGAACACCACCTTGATGCCGGGGTTCTTGGCTTCGAAGGCCGGGATCAGCTTGTCCTTCCAGATGGTCAGGTCGTCGCCGCGCCAGCTTTCGATGTTGAGCGTCACGTCCTCGGCCAGTGCCATCCCGGTGGTGCCGAGGATGCTTGTGCCGAGCAGAAGGGCCGTCAGTAGTTTGGTCTTCATCGTCAGTCTCCCTGTTGACCTTTTTCAGGTTCGGTTTTGATGAGAACAGAGGCTCAGCGCCCCTTGCTCCCCTCGCAAGCCCGTTTCAGCCCGATGGAAATCGGGATGAAACAGGCCCTACTTCTTTGTTAGGGCATGATCTTTTCCGAAAAGCGGGTTCCACTTTTCGGGATCATGCCCCAGCGCGGAAAGCGCCGGCCGAAGCTTCTGGCCGGTTCCTTCCAGTATCTTCTCGGCCGCGTCGGCGCTGGCGGCGCCCGCGGCGAGCAGAATGGCGGTCTTGACCACGCCGCCGCTCTCCTCGAGCAGGCGGATGGCGTCGTCGCGGCTCTTGCCGCTGATGGCGGCGACCATGCGCACGGCGCGGTCGCGCAGCTTGATGTTGTCGGCGCTGAGATTGACCATGTAGCCGTCATGGACATGACCGAGATGGATGGCGGTCAGCGTCGACAGCATGTTGAGCGCGATCTTCTGCGCGGTGCCCGCGCCCATGCGCGTCGAGCCGGCGATCAGCTCGGGAGGCGTTTCGAGCAGGATGGCGACGTCGGCCTGCTTGAACAGCGCCGCGCCCCGGTTGTTGGCAATGGCGATGGTCGCCGCGCCCCGGCTGCGCGCGTCCTGCAGCGCCTGGACCGCGTAAGGGGTCGAGCCGCTGGCGGAGATGGCGATCAGGCAGTCGCCGGTGCCTATATCGGCGGCGGCAACGGCCGCCGAGGCTTCCCCGGTGTCGTCCTCCGGCCCGCCGGCCAGCGTGCGGAAGGCATCGTCGCCGCCGGCAATCAGTATGGCGATGCGGTCGCGCGCAATGCCGAACGTGCCGGGCAGTTCCAGCGCGTCAGCCACTGCCATCAGGCCGGAGCTGCCGGCCGCCGCATAGGCAAGCCTGCCGCCGCTCTTCAACTGCTTCGCGATGAGTTCGGCTGCAACGGCGATCGCCGGAATGGCCCCGTGCACGGCCTTGGCGGCCTCGATCTGGGCATTGGCCAGGAACGCCAGAATGGCTTCCGGGGCCTGGACATCCAGCCCCTCGGCATTCTGGTGGAGCGCTTCCGTGCGCGTCTCGGCCATCCATTTTCCTCCGACCTGAACAAACAATACCAAAAAAATACCACTTGTCCACACGCATTAACGAATTTCAGCCGGCACGCCTCGACTGCCGGCAAATTAGCGTGGTTTTTCAATAAAGTACGGCTTAATCTTTTTTGAACAGAAATTAACCCTTGGCTATTGGTATTTTATTGGTATTATCCGACCCCGAGGAGAAATCGCGTGAAATTCGTGCTTGGCATCGATGGCGGCGGCACCAGCTGCAGGGCGGCCCTTGCGACCGTCGACGGCACAGTCGTCGGCCGCGCCAAGAGCGGCGCCGCCAACATCCGCACTGATCTGACCGGCGCCCGCGCCAACATCGTCGAGGCGGCAAGGCAAGCTTTCCTCGCGGCCGGCGCGGACCCGCAGCTGATCCCGCACACGCCGGCCATTCTTGGCCTGGCGGGCGCCAATGTCGGCACCTACCGGCAGCAGCTCGAAACGATCCTGCCTTTCAGCCGGAGTCGGGTCGAGACCGATGCCGAGATCGCGCTCGAGGGCGCTGTCGGTTCCGGTGATGGCGCCATGGCGATTCTGGGCACCGGCACCGCCTATATGGCGCGCAAGGGCGGAAAATCGCGCGCCATCGGCGGCTGGGGTTTCCAGGTCGGCGACCAGGGCAGCGGCGCCCGCATCGGCCGCGACCTGCTGGAGCAGACGCTGCTCGCCTATGACGGCATCCGTCCGGGCTCGCCGCTGACCGATGCCATGCTCGCCGTCTTCCGCAACAATCCGGAAGACGTGGTCGAATTCACCACCAACGCCAAGCCCGGCGATTTTGGCGGCTTCGCGCCAAAGGTCTTCGAACATGCCGAAAAGGGCGACCTCGTCGCCAACTTCATCCTCACCAAGGCAGTGGCCGATGTCGAGGCTTCGCTCGGCGCGCTCGATCTCGCCGACGCCGCTCCGCTCTGCCTGCTCGGCGGCCTGGCGCCGCTTTACGCGCCGCGCCTTTCGGCACGCTACCAGGCGCTGCTGAAAGCGCCGCTCGACGATGCGCTGGGCGGCGCCGTGCAGATGGCCGTGCGCCTGTTCGCAGGTGGCTCGGAGGCGCCGCGATGAGCGCCGCCGACCAGATCTTCGCCATGTTGCCGGAGGCGCGGCAATGAGCGCCGCCGACCAGATCTTCGCCATGTTGCCGGAGGCGCCGCGATGAGCGCCGCCGACCAGATCTTCGCCATGTTGAAAGAATCCTCGCAAAGCGGCGCGCCGCTTTACCTGCAGCTCAGGCGCAGCATCGAGGAAGCGGTCAATCGCGGCCTGATCGGCCCGGGCGACGCGCTGCCGTCCGAGCGCGACATCGCCAGCAAGGCCGATATCTCGCGCGTCACCGTGCGCAAGGCAGTGCAGGACCTGGTCAAGGGCGGCATCCTGGTCCAGCGCCACGGCTCGGGCACTTTCGTGGCGCCGCGCATGGAGCGCGTCGAGCAGTCGCTGTCGCGGCTCACTTCCTTCACCGAGGACATGGCGCGCCGCGGCATGACGGTGCGCTCGGTCTGGCTCGACCGCGGCCTCTATGCGCCGTCACCGGACGAGATGATGGTGCTTGGCCTGTCCTCGACCGAGCTGGTGGCGCGCGTCGCGCGCCTGCGTATCGCCAACGACACGCCGCTGGCGATCGAGCGCGCGGCGCTTTCGGCCAGCGTCCTGCCCGATCCCGAAGCGATAGGCTCCTCGCTCTATGCCGCGCTTGGCACGACCGGCAATCGCCCGGTGCGCGCCGTGCAGCGCATCTCGGCCACCAATCTCGGCGATGCCGATGCGCGCCTCCTGGAGGTGCCGCCGGGGGTTGCCGGGCTGCAGATCGAGCGCATTTCCTATCTGGCGAGCGGCAAGGTGATCGAGTTCACCCGCTCGGTCTACAGGGGCGACGCCTATGATTTCGTCGCGGAACTCCGGCTGACCGGGCCGGGAGAGGAGATTCGGCCATGAGCGCCAACACCACCCATATGCGGCGCGAGATCGACGAGATCCCGGAAGCCGCCGCCCGCCTGCTCGACGGCTCGGCTTCGGCTTTGGCCGAGGCCGGTCGCGGCCTGCGCGAGCGTGACCCGCATTTCGTCGTCACCGTGGCGCGCGGCTCATCCGACCATGCCGCCACCTTCATGAAATATGCCGTCGAGCTGACGGCCGGCCTTGCGGTCGCTTCCGTCGGGCCGTCGATTGCTTCCATCTACGGTGCAAAGCTCAGGCTGCGCGGCTCCGCCTGTCTGGCGATCTCGCAGTCCGGCAAGAGCCCGGACATCGTCGCCATGGCCGAAACGGCGCGGGCCGGCGGCGCGCTCACCGTCGCCATCACCAACACCGCCGACTCGCCGCTCGCGCGGGCTTCCGATTACGCCATCGATATCCTCGCCGGCCCGGAACGCTCCGTCGCGGCCACCAAGACCTTCGTCAATTCGGCCGTCGCCGGCCTCGCGCTGATGGCGCATGCCACCGACGACCAGGCGCTGCTCAGCGCGCTCGCCGGCCTGCCCGGCCATTTCGAAAAGGCGATCGCCTGCGACTGGATGGCGCTCGCCGGCGCTTTGGAGAACCCGCAGTCGCTGTTCATCCTCGGCCGTGGCCCATCCTTCGCGATCGCCAGCGAAGCGGCACTGAAATTCAAGGAAACCTGCGCCATGCATGCCGAGGCCTACAGTGCCGCCGAGGTCATGCATGGTCCGCTGGCGCTGGTCGGACCGGGTTTTCCTGTGCTGGCGCTTGCCGCGCGGGATGCATCGGAACCCTCGGTCGCCGAGGCGGCTGATGGTCTGACGGCCAAGGGCGCCGCCGCCTTCATCACCTCCGACAAGGCCAAGGCCGCGAGGCTTCTACCCCATGTCGCCACCGGCCATCCGCTGACCGATCCGCTGCCGCTGATCGTGTCCTTCTATGGCTTCGTCGAGGCCTTCGCGCGTCATCGCGGCCTTGACCCCGATACGCCGCGCAATTTGCGCAAGGTGACGGAAACCGTATGAGCGACCGTTTCGCACTCACCGGCGCCCGCATCTTCGACGGCGCCGACTGGCATGACAACGCCGCCCTTGTCGTCAAGGGCGACGTGGTCGAGGCCATCCTGCCCGCCGGCGCCATTCCGACCGGCGTTCCGGCGGTCGAGACAGGCGGTGGCCTGCTGGTGCCCGGCTTCGTCGACATCCAGGTCAATGGCGGCGGCGGCGTCATGCTCAACGACCATCCCGACGTCGCTTCGATCGAGACCATATGCCGGGCGCATGCGCCCTTCGGCACCACGGCGCTGCTGGTGACGCTGATCACCGATACGCCGGCGATCACCGCCGCGGCGGTCGCTGCCGGCGCCGAGGCGGCCCGGGAAAAGGTGCCGGGTTTCCTCGGCCTGCACCTGGAAGGGCCGCATCTTTCCCTGGCCCGCAAGGGCGCGCATGATCCGGCGCTGATCCGGCCGATGACCGACGCGGACCAGGCAGCGCTCATCGCCGCGCGCCAGGACCTGCCGGTTCTGCTCACCACGATCGCGCCGGAATCGGTCGAACCGGTCCGTGTCACCGCGCTGGCCAGGGCCGGCGTTATCGTGAGCCTCGGCCACACCGACACAAATTACGCGACAGCCAGCGCCTACGCCGCCGCCGGCGCCACGGTGGTCACGCATCTGTTCAACGCCATGAGCCAGATCGGCAACCGCGAGCCTGGCCTTGCGGGCGCGGCGATCGACACCGGCGGCTTGTATGCCGGCATCATCGCCGACGGCATCCATGTCCATCCGACAACGATGACCCTCGCCCTGCGCGGCAAGCAGGGACCGGGCAAGATCGTATTGGTCACCGACGCCATGGCGACGATCGGTACCGACATGCCGTCGTTCACCCTTAACGGCCGCACCATCTACCGCAAGGACGGCAGCCTCAGGCTCGCCGACGGCACGCTTGCCGGCGCCGACCTCGACATGATCTCCGCGATCCGCTTCGTCCATCGCGTTATCGGGCTCGATCTCGACGAGGCCCTGCGCATGGCCTCGCTCTATCCCGCCGAGGCGATCGGCCAGGCCCATCGCCTCGGTCGCTTCGCCAACGGCACCGCCGCCGACATTGTCGGGCTGTCGGATGGGCTGGACGTGAAGAATGTCTGGATCGACGGCAAGAAGGTTTTTGGCGCGTAGGCACTCGATCCACCCGCTGATCGGGAAACCAATGCAAACGTCCGTGATTGGCCGGAGCCCCTCGCGCGTCGTCATCCTCGGGCTTGACCCGAGGATCCATTCCGTGGCCTGTGGCGAAGGGTGCAGCGGTGCAGAATTCTACAACGTTAGCAATACCTTAGCGTCACGGCATGGATCCTAGGGTCTGCGCGCGTCGCTTCGCTCCTTGCTCCGCCCTAGGATGACGAACGCGCGATAGGGTTTGGCTAACGTCCAAGGTCCGCGATCCTTCCCCGGGCAAGCCAGCCGAGGTTCGGCCAACCGGTTAGCCGGCTTTAGCGTAGATATCCCTATACGCCTCGCGCAGCACGTTCTTCTGCACCTTGCCCATCGTATTGCGCGGCAACTCCTCGACGAAGATCACCTGCTTCGGATGCTTGTATTTCGCCAGGCGGCCGGCGATGGCGCCGGCAATGTCGGCGGCGCTGATCGCGGATCCCGGCTTGCGCACCACGACCGCCGTGACGCCTTCGCCGAAATCAGGATGCGCGACGCCGATCACCGCGCTTTCGGCCACGCCGTCGAGCGCGTCGATCTCGCTCTCGATTTCCTTCGGATAGACATTGTAGCCGCCCGAGATGATCAAGTCCTTGCCGCGCCCGACGATGTGGACATAGCCGTCGGCATCGATCAGCCCGAGGTCGCCGGTGATGAAGAAGCCGTCATCCCGGAACTCGGCCTTTGTCTTCTCGGGCATGCGCCAATAGCCGGCAAACACGTTCGGTCCCTTGACCTCGATCATGCCGATCTCGCCCTGGGCGAGTGGCCTTCCATCCTCGGGATCGGTGATGCGCAGCGAAACGCCAGGCAGGGGAAATCCGACCGTGCCGGCGCGCCGCTCGCCGTCATAGGGGTTGGATGTGTTCATGTTGGTCTCGGTCATGCCGTAGCGCTCGAGAATGGCGTGGCCGGTGCGCTCGCGCCAGGCTTTGTGCGTCTCGGCCAAGAGCGGCGCCGAGCCGGAGATGAACACCCGGATGGTCTTTGCCGCCTCGCGCGTCAGGCCCTCCTGCTGCAACAGCCGCACATAGAAGGTCGGCACGCCCATCAAGGCCGTCGCGCGCGGCATCAGCGACAGGATGCGCGCCGGGTCGAATCTCTGCTCGAACAACATTGTCGCGCCGGCCATCAGGATGACGTTGGTGGCGACGAACAAGCCGTGCGTGTGGAAGATCGGCAGCGCGTGGATCAGCACATCATCGGCGCCGAAGCGCCATTGCTCGACCAGCACGCGGGCATTGGACGCAAGGTTCTCGTGGCTGAGCATCGCGCCCTTGGAACGGCCGGTCGTGCCGGAGGTGTAGAGGATGGCGGCAAGATCGTCCGGTCCCCGCGCGACATCGCTGAAGTCCGTCGCCTGCCGCGAAGCCTGGCTGGCCAGCGTTCCTTGTCCGTCGCGGCCGAGCGTGAGCACCGTGGCGCCGAGCGACGCGGCAAGCGGCTCGACGCCGGAAAGCCGGTCCGGATCGCACACGATCAGCTTCGGCTCGGCGTCACGGAAGAAATAGTCGAGCTCGGGCAGCGTGTAGGCCGTGTTGAGCGGCAGGAAGACCGCGCCGGCGCGCAACGAGGCAAGATAGAGCAGCGCCGCCTCCGGGCTCTTCTCGACCTGGACGGCGACGCGATCGCCGGGCTCGACGCCCGCCTGCGCCAGTGTATGCGCCAGCTGCGCCGACTTTGCCAGCATGTCGCCGTAGGTGATCGAACGGCCGTCATCCGTCTCCATCAGCAGCCGGCTAGGCGCCGGCATGCGGGAACGGAACGCATCGAAAAGATGATTGGTCATGCAATGTTCCTCACGAGCCGACGCCGCATGGCACATGCGTTGCGCTCGCCTGAGCGAATACCAGATTTGGCGGCCGGAGCAAAAACTGCGGGATGGTTGTCAGTCGCTATCTGCGGCGCGCCTTGGCACCGGCCCTCGGGGCATAGCCCTGGGCGAAGCGTTCCATGCACATCGCGGCAGTGAGGCGGTAGTGGTTGAGAAGCGCTTCGACCGCGCCGTCGGCGTCCCCATCCAAGGTGCGCTCGGCGATGATGCGGTGCTCGCCAAGATCGTCGCGCCCCATCCCGGGCGCACTCTGCGAGATCAGCCGGTAGCGCGAGGCCTGGTCGGAAAGCTGGTCGCAGAAGCCGATCAGCCAATGCGAGCGACATGCCGCGATCAGCGCGCGATGAAAAGCGCGATGCAGCTTCTCCCATTCCGGGTTGTTGGTTGCCGGGTCGTCGGGCAACCGACGCTCGGCGCGGGCCAGGCGGTGGAGGGCCAGCACGAGCTGTTCTTCCCATTCGGCTGTGCGGTGAGCAATGGATTCGCGGAGCGCCCGTTCTTCCAACCAGCACCGCGTCCGCGTCAGTTCCTCCAGTTCCGCGGCGCTGACGGGCATGAGGAAGAAGCCGCGCTGGTCATGCCGCCCGAGCAGGCCTTCGGCGGCAAGGCGGTTGAGGGCCTCGCGCACCGGTGACGCGCCCGCCCCATAGCGGGAAACGACCCACTCGACACGCAGCTTGCTCTCGGCCTCCAGCGCGCCGCGCAAGAGATCATCGCGGAGCTGTTGGTACACTGAACTGGCCAGGGTGCTCTTGGCGCCCTTGCCGTCGCCCGGATCGGCAGTTCCGTGTGTCAAATGAACTCCTATTGCTTGCCCAGTTTTGTCAGGGCCCCTCGGTCAAGCAATTTCCCGTACATGTATCATACAGCCGGGCAAGGGGGGCTCAAGCGGAAGACGATGATATTCGACTTTAATACAAGGCGGTTGGTTTGTTGAATGTGTGAAGTAGAATCTCGATAAAGAAACCGCTATTGCTGCAATGCATCATATACTGAACAGTCGTTCAATGAGCGCTGCGGCTTTGCAGCTCTCGCGAGAGGCGGGACGGTTGTGTGTACTTAGCTGGAGGCCTTGTCGGCGGCCGCGCGAATTGCTTCGATATTTGCCCTATAGGCTTCGACGCTGCCGCCCTTGAAGACGGCGGCGCCCGCCACCAGCACATTGGCGCCGGCCGC
This sequence comes from Mesorhizobium atlanticum, assembly GCF_003289965.1. Classification (GTDB taxonomy): domain Bacteria; phylum Pseudomonadota; class Alphaproteobacteria; order Rhizobiales; family Rhizobiaceae; genus Mesorhizobium; species Mesorhizobium atlanticum. Next base: position 688,818 of record NZ_QMBQ01000004.1, on the reverse strand, counting down.
GGTCACCAGGGGCGCCGTCTCGGCCGAGACGCCGCCGTCGATCTCGATATGGATCGGACGGCTGCCGATCAACGCCTTCACCCGCTTCACCTTGTCGACGATCGACGGGATGAAGGCCTGCCCGCCGAAACCCGGATTGACGGTCATGATCAGGATCAGGTCCAGCCGGTCGAGCACATATTCGATCGCCGTCTCCGGCGTCGCCGGATTCAGCGAAACACCGGCCTTCTTGCCGAGGCTCTTGATGGTCTGCAACGAGCGGTCGAGATGCGGCCCGGCTTCGGCGTGCACAGTCATGCCGTCGCAGCCGGCCTCGGCGAAGGCCGCCAGGTAGGGATCGGCCGGCGCGATCATCAGATGGCAGTCGAAGAAAGCCTTGGTGCGGTTTCGGATCGCCTTGATCACCGGCGGGCCGAAGGTGATGTTGGGCACGAAATGGCCGTCCATCACATCGAGATGGATCCAGTCGGCGCCGGCCGCCGCGACGGCCTCGACCTCATCGCCCAGCTTCGAAAAATCCGATGCCAGCACCGAAGGCGCGATCAGGGTTTTTTTGCTCATGGGTCGGGCTCGTTTTTGTTGCAGACGCGAATGTCAGGACTGCCGAATGCATGTCGCCCAAAAGTGTCCTCGGTTTTGGGAAGACGACATGCATAAAAATCAAGACCTAAAGCGCGTCGCATGAATCCGGTTCAATGCGACGCGCTTTAGAGCATTTTGCGGTCAAGTGGACAAGAAAAACCCGCCGGATCGCTCCGGCGGGTGTTCGTCTTCAGCTGACAAGCATCACGGCTTGAAGTTCTGGATGTTGGCGCCGCTCGGGTCCTGAATGATCCGTCGCGGCTGGCGCTGCGGCACCAGTTGCTGCAGCACGTTCGGATTGAGCAGGATGCCGGGGTTGATCTCAATGCCCGGCCGCCTGCGGATCGGCGTGCAGTCAGGGAACCGTCCGGTCGTGCCGACCGGGCAGCGCTGCCGGGTGAAGACCGGCTGGCACTGTCCGTCGATGAACTCCGCACCCGGCGCGCATTCCGCTTGCAGCTTGCGGCAGGCGCCGTTGCGGATTTCGGTCCCGCGCGGGCAGACGCAATCGCCCCGCTTGTTGTGGACCTGGCCGCGGATGGTGCACTGCTCCTGGCTCGGCTTCGGCCGCTGGCAGGCCTTGCCGCGCACTTCCAGGCCGTCCGGGCAGGCGCAATTGCCGTTGGCGTCGCGCAGCTGGCCGCGGATCGGGCATTGCCTCGACACGATCGGCCGGCAGGCGCCGTCGCGCAACTCCGTGCCGTTCGGGCAGACGCAATCGCCGTCACCGTTGCGGACCTGACCGCGGATGCGGCACTGGGCAGGCGGCTGCCTGTCAGGCACGCAAGCCTTGGCCGCGCGGTCCACATGCGTGCCGTCCGGACAGGTGCAGCCGTTCGATGTCGGCACCGCGCCACGGATCGTGCACTTCGGCGGGACGACCTGGCACACGCCGTTCACCAGCTCGCCGCGGCGGCACACGCAATTGCCATCCTGGTCGCGGTACTGGCCTGGACGCAGCGTGCATTGCGGCTCCTGCGGCTCTCCGCCCTTAACGCATTTGCCGTTCTCCAGATCGGTACCGCGCGGGCAGACACAGCGTCCATCCTCGGTTCGGATCTGGCCCTGCAGCAGGACGCAGCGCGGCGGTGGCGGCAGCGGCAGGAGCTTGGTGCCACTACTCGAGCATTGGCCGTCACGGAAGGTGGTGCCTTCCGGACAGACACAGCGGCCGGCCGAGTTCAGCACCATTCCATACAAGCACTGGTTCTTCACTTCGTGCCGGATGGTGAAGGGATGGCACGCATAAGCCTTGCCGCGATCGCCCTGGACGTTGGTCAGGTCGCGCGACAGCGTGTCGCCGCCGCCTTGTACCGGCGTGTTCGGAGGAAGCACGCCGACGCAGTTCTGCCCGTTGACCGTGCCCTGCAGAGCAGCGAGACGCCCATCCTCCGGAAGGATTACGGTGACGTGGTGGCTGTGGCTTTCGCCGGCGCCCAGCGTCAGGTCAGCGATGCAGGATGCCGGCAGCGTCGTCGGTTCCGGCGAGCAGCCGAAAGGCGGATCGATCGAGGTGATCTGAACGCCTTCCAGCCGGCCGAGACCCTCCACGCCGATCGCATCGCCGATGCGGACCGGACCGGAGAAGGGATTCGACCCGTCATTCGTGATGGTGATCTCGAATGAGCAGGGTTGTCCCGGCTGGCACTCGGCATCGCCGGTCTTCTCGACACGGATGGTGGAGGCGCCGCCGCCCTTCGCGCAGGCCTGGCCGATCGGGTAGACGATGTCGTCGCCCGGCGCCGGCCCGAAGCTGCCGCGCGCGCAGTTTTCGAACGCGCCATTGCCGCTCACCGTCACGTCGAAGTGCCGGCTGGTTCCGGGCGCCAAGACGGCGCCGGGAATCTGGCACGACAGCGTGTTGGCCGGCACCGGACCGCAGGTCCACTCCGCGCCGTCAGGGGCGACGGTCTGGATCTGGACGGGCGCTCCGCCCGACACCAGCACGGCGGCATCGCTGACCCGTACCGGGCCAGTCGGGGCGGCAGTGCCGGCATTGGTGACGGTGATCCGGCAGGAAACAGCCGCGCCACCGGCCAGCGAACCGTCGCAGGTCTTGCTGATGCGTAGGCCGGGCTGGCCGCCATTCGGATGGCGGATGCGCTCGGTTGCGCAGGCCTTGTTGTTGGCGAGGTCGACCTCGCCGGGAATGCCTTCCACCTCGGCGCAGTTCTCGACCGTGTCGGGCCGGTAGCTTGCCGGCATCACCGCCTTGACGACGATCGGCGTCGAGGCGCCCGGGGGCAGCGAGATGCCGGCATTGTCGCAGCGGAACTGGCCGGGGCCGCTCGGTCCGCAAGCCCATGGCGGGCTCGGCCCGAAGGTCGACGAGGTCGGCGCGCCGCCCGGATAGGTGTCGATCACCGTCAGCGGCCCGCTATAGGTGCCGGTGCCGTTGTTGATGATGTCGATCACGAAAGTGCAGACGCCGTCCGGCGTGCAGACCGGGGCGCGGGCGCGCTTCTTCAGGATCAGATCGACCTTCTTCTCGACCGGGGGATTGCACTGCCGATCGCGATCGCCAGGGCGGCAGATCGGGATCGAGGCGCAGCCGCGGTCGTTCTGCTGGCTGCCGAACAGCGGCTTGCCGCTGGCCTGGTAGTCATAAGCGGCGCAGTTGCGCAGCGCGCCGCCCTGCCAGCCGCCAGCCGGCTTGAAGCCGAGCTTGAGATTGACCGAGGCGCCGGGGTTGAGCGTCGTTACCGGATAGGTGCAGGTCATCGGCGTCGTGCCGGGCACGCAGACCCAGGGCGCATTCGGCCCCGAGGTCAGCACCGAGCCCGCCGGCAGCGTCACCTCGTCGAGCACGATCTTGCCGTTATAAGGCGCGTCGCCGACATTGGTGACGGTGATGGTGAAGTCGCAGCCGCCGGCCATCGTGCAGCGCGGCACGTCGGCATGTTTCTCGACTTTGAGGTCCGGCTCCTTATCCTTCGGCGGGCATCTCAGATCACGCGGGATGACGATGTCGATGACCTGCGTGCAGCAGAGCCCCCAACCCTCCTTCGGCCCGGCATAGGTCTCGATGCCGGTGACGATGAGGTGAATGGCCTCGCCGGGCGAGGCGCCGATGATCTTCCAGTTCAGCACGCCGCCGCCGACCGGCACTTTCTGCGTGTCGGGAACGATGGTGACGCCGGGAGTGGTCGTCGACACCTGCACCCATTTGCCGCCCATCTCGGGTCCGACCGGCATGTGGTAGATGAAGGCGCCGCCGCCGGGCACGCAATCGACCGTGCCGTGCTCGACCTTGAAGCATTCCTTGCTCGGAGGCGGAGGCGGCGGGTTGCATTTGGTCGGATCGATCCTGATCGAGGTTTTCACCCCGGTGAGGAAATCGCCGTCGTCGGGCTTGTCCGGATCCTGCGAGGGGATGGGCGTTGCCGGCCCGCCCCGCAGCGAAACCTTGATCTCTCCCTGGTTGTCGACCGTCACCGGCACGGGAAAGGTCGCATGGTCTATCTTGGCGGTGATGCGGAAGGTTATGACGCGCTCGTTCGCAGCACCCGTGCCATCGAGGTCGGCGGCGCTGATGCGGAAGTTGGAAACACCCGCCGTGTCGTTCGGGTCGGCCGACGCGCTGATTGAAGCAGCCGGCAGCGGTCCGCCGGAGGCGCCGATGCCGTCGCCGGCGACATCGACGCTGACGATCCGCAGGCCGTGCGGCAGTTGGTCCCTGAAATCGAGCCTTGTCGCTTTGAGCAAGGCAGCCACGCTTGGCCTGTCGAAGTCCTGCGGGTCGCCATGGATGCCGAAGCTCAGGACATATTCGACCGTATCGCAGCTTCTCTGGCCGCCCTTCTTGGTGAAGAAGGGCACGATCCGCGGAAGCTCCGCGTTGATGCCGCGTGATGCCGGGTTGGCGGCCTGGCTGGTCGCGGCCGGAGCCTGATCCTGGGCGAGCGCCGGCAGAGCCGGCATCATGGCGACCGCGACACCGGCCGCCATCAGCCAGCGCGCGCCGCGCCTGGCATATGACAGGGGTTTCACGATCGTCTCCATGACGGTTATGCGCGGGGCGAAGCGGGAATGAACGAGATCGCTCATCTTTCCCTCCTCGGCGCTTCGCAGTCGACGGCTGGCGTTCTGAGCGGCAGCGTCATCTTGCAGCAAGGATAGTAGCCACCCTTGTCCTGGTCGGACTTGCGGTAGAAGCAGAGCCCGACATTGACGGTGTCGCCAGGATCATGGCCGGTGATGTCGACCGTGTAGGGCTTGCCCGGAACATGCGACATGGGGGTGGTCACCCCGACGCCGGGCGTCCTGGACTGCGCCTTGATCGAATCGCCGCCAAAGCCGGCATGGTCATGGAGAGTGAGTTCGGCCCGCAGCCCGCGCGGCGTGCAGTAATAGTGCACGTCCTCGACGTCGACGCAGGGCGGCAGATTGCCGGGCGGCGGGAAGTCGGGCGGATAGAACGGAGGCAGATAGCCGCCGGGGATTTCCTCGTAATAGCCGGCGCGGCCCTCGCAGGGGCGCCAGACCCTGACGTCGCCGACATGGCCTTGCACGTCCGGGTCCTCGAAATAGCCGTCGAAGTCGACGAACCATGAGCCGAAGGGCGGCACGTTGGCGGGCTTGACCAGCGCGCTCGGCGTCAGCTGCACGCCATGCACGGCGAGCGGTCCGCCGGCGGCGAGCCGCTCGGCAAGCTCCAGGTTGTCGCGCAGCTTGTCGCCGGTGTTGACGACTGTGTCGGTGCAGACGGACGTGTCGAGATTGCCTTCGGGGTCGTAGCGATACTGCAGATCGACGCCGCCGGCCGACTGGCGGTTACCCTGCGGGAAGCCGACCGCATATTCCTCTGGAACCTCGACCCAGGCCGATTCCGTCGCCGGATCGTCCGGGTCCTCGCGCCAGTAGCGGATCAGCTCGCCCTTGCCGGAATCGGCGAAACGGCTGTAGTCATAGCGGTTTTCGACCGGACCGCGCTGGGCGAGATACATGAAGCCCTTGTTGTCGAAGGCGATGTCGGTGACGGCATAGTCCTGGTCCGCCTTGACTGTCAGCTCCCAGCGCGGATCGCCGGCAAAGCTTCCGTCGCTCGCAATGCCGACCGACCAGATTTCGGCCTTCTCGCCGACGGAATAGTAGAGCCGGCCGCCATGATAGGAAACGGCCCAGACGCGGCGCGCATCCTGCGTGTAGCCCCAGGTCGTGGGGTTTTCGGCGTCGAAGGCCGCGCCCTGGATGTCCATTACGGCGCCGTCGTCGGCGACCGGGGCAAGCCCATGCGCCGGGCGCCCGGCAACGCCATGGTCGAAGCTGTCGATCAGATTGCCCTCGATATCGATGCGGTGAATGAGCCCTGTGTCGAGATCCGAAGCGAAGAACTCGCGATGGGTCGGATCGAAGGCGAGGTTGCCGATGCCCGGCCCGCTGTTGGTGTCGATGTCGGCGAATTTCGAGACAGCGCCCGTGATGCCGTCGATCTTCCAGATCGTGCCCGGACCACCGCCATTCTCGGTGCCGAACTGGCCGTCCATGAAGACCGCGCCCGCGGCGCCGCGGCGCTGCCGTTCCGGTCTTCCGTCATTGTCGGCGTCCGGCGTGACGATCTCGATGCCGTGCAGCGAGGTCGCGGCCGCATAGAGGTTGGGAACGCCCGATGGCACGCCGTCGCGCACGCCATCGTCATAGGTGAGGCCGAACACCTCACCGATCTGCCCAGCCGTCACCTCGAAGGGAGGCGGCGTGTTGACCAGTTGGCCGGAGGCCGGCCCGCCGAGATTGGAAACATTGAAGACGCGCAAGGATGCGCGCGACGTGTCGATGAAGGTCTCGTCGACTGGGTCGACGCCGGGCGGCAGACCCTGATCGAAATCGGGAATGGTGGTGCCCGGAAAGCCGGTGACCGCCATCGATCCGGGATAGACGATCTCCTGCGCCTTCGCCATGCCGCCAAGCCACAGGCCGGCGGTCAGCGCCAATGCGAGAATTCCGCTGCCTGTCGCGATTGCGCGGCGCAAACAGACGCCGCGAGAACGCAGGAACGAGCCGCGAACGCCAGACATTGAACTTCCCCCGAAGCCGCTGGGAGAAACGTCCATTCCTGCCGCGCCAACCAGGGCAAGGCGCGGCGTTGCGGCACGTTCTTCCCCGATCGAATTGTCTGCCTTCCTCTTTGCGACGATACGACGGGTCTTCCGCAGGGTCAACGGAATCAGCCGGAAGCCCAGCGCGTCAACGCCATCCCGAAGGCGGTGATCGCGCTGGACTCCCGTTGTTCCCGGAGACCGCGAAGTCTCTGGGTTTCTGGTCATGGCGGCTTTCCTTTCCGGGCCGCATCATTGCGGCGCCTGGCCGTCAGTCGCCCGCCGGCGGGGAAAGGTTCATCGGAGGGTAGCGGAGCGGAAAGCGTCCTGGGGTGTCACCAGATCCAGTCGCCGTGGCCGAGCGCCGAAACCGCCTCGACGATGCGGGTGAAGCTGGTCCGCGCCCGGCCGACCATGTGCCGGGCCCTGAGGTAGCCATGCACCAGCCCCGGCTCCTCGAACCAGGTGGCGCGTCCGCCTGCCGCGACGATGCGGTCGCGATAGGCTTCGCCGTCGGACGACAGCGGGTCGCATTGGGCGGTGATCAGCACCGTCGGCGGCAGGTTCGCGAACTCGGCGTCGGCGAGCGGGTAGAGCGTGATGTCGCCGGTCATGTCGACGCCGCCGGTGCGGACATGCTTGTAGAAGTCGAGGTCGCGCACGGTCAGCATTGGCGCCTCGGCATGCGTAACGTAAGAGCCCTTCGAGTGGTCGCCGCCGAGGCCGGGATAGATCAGCACCTGGCCGGCGGGCTTCTTGGCATGGCCGCGCGTGGCGTGGGCGACCGCGGCGCAAAGATTGCCGCCGGCGCTGTCGCCGCAGAGCAGGACCGGGCAGTCGTAGGTCTTGGCGGCCCATTCGAAGGCGTCCATGGCGTCGTCGAAGGCCGCCGGGTGCAGATGCTCCGGCGCCAGCCGGTAGTTAAGCGAGACCACCTCGAAGCCGGTGCGGGCGCAAAGCTCGGCGCAGACATCGTCATGGCTGTCCAGCCCGCCAAGGATGAAGCCGCCGCCATGGATATAGAGCACCATCGCGGCTCCGTCCGGAATGGCGTTGCGGTAGATGCGGATCGAAATGCTGCTGGTTGGTGCGGCAACGGCAGTCGTCTCCGCCGTCACCCCTTGCGGATAGCCGGCAAAGAACTCCCGGCACATCCGGTCGTAGATCGCCCGCTGCTGGGTGATCGTGTAGTCGATCGTATCCGGCGGATAGTAGGAGTTGGTCTTCTCGATGAAGGCCCAGGTTTCGGCATCGATCAGGGTCTTGTAGTCGGTCATCGGCACTCCTTGCCTCCCCTCGATGGGGGAGGTCGCCGCGAAGCGGCGGGTGGGGTGGCGGCGCTTCACCCCACCCCGGACCTTCGGTCCGACCCTCCCCATCAAGGGGAGGGTAAGGCAGCGTCACCTGCCCTTCCACACCGGGTCGCGCTTCTCCGCGAACGCCCGGAAGCCTTCCATGTTGTCCTCGGAACCGTAGAGGATATCGACCGTCGGCAGCTGCCGGCGCGTCACCTTGTTCATGGCGTCCTGGAAGGTCAGCGCCTCGGCCACCCGCGCCGTCTCCTTGATCGACGCGAACACCAGCGGCGGGCCGCTGGCCAAAAGCCTTGCGATTTTCCAGACGCGCTCCTCGAGCTTGTCCTTGGGCAGCACCTCGTTGACGAGGCCCCAGCGATGCGCTTCGGCGACATCCATCCAGCGGCCGGTGAACAGGAGGTCCATGGCGATGTGGTAGGGGATGCGCTTCGGCAGCTTGATCGTCGCCGCATCAGCCAGCGTGCCGGCGCGGATCTCCGGCAGCGCGAAGGAGGAATGATCCGAGGCGTAGATGAGGTCGCAGGACAGCGCCAACTCGAAGCCGCCGCCCACCGCCATGCCGTTGACGCAAGCGATCACCGGCTTGTTGAGGTCGCGCAACTCCTGCAGGCCGGCAAAGCCGCCGACGCCGTAGTCGCCGTCGACGGCGTCGCCGGCGGCGGCCGCCTTCAGGTCCCAGCCGGCGCTGAAGAACTTGTCGCCCGCCGTCTTGACGATGGCGACGCGCAGCTCCGGATCGTCGCGAAACGCCTTGAAGGTCTCGCCCATCAGCCGCGACGTCTTGAGGTCGATGGCGTTGGCCTTCGGCCGGTCGAGCGTGACCTCGAGGATCGCGCCTTCACGACGGGTGGTGATGACGTCAGCCATTCTTCTTTTCTCCAAGCACGAGCAGGGCGTCCGCGATCCAGGCGCCCTTGCCTTCGGCGCAGACGATCAGCGGGTTGATGTCGAGTTCCTCGATCTCGCCTTCGTTCTTCTGCACGAAGTCGGCAATGCCGGCGATGGCGTCGATGGCAGCGTTGACGTCGGCCTTCGGCCGGCCGCGATAGCCTTCCAGGAGAGGATAGAGCCTCAGCCCACGCAATGCCGCCTCGATGTCGTCGCGCGTCGCCGGCAGCATGAGCGTCACGCTGTCGCGCAGCAGCTCCACCAGAACGCCGCCGGTGCCGAGCGTCATCACCACGCCGAACATCGGGTCGCGGGTGAAGCCGACGATCAGCTCGGCGACGCCGTCGCGCACCATGCGCTCGGCATAGAGCCCGGTGCCGAGCGGCAAAAGGTCATGCGCGGCGGCGCTGACGGATTCGGCGTCCTTGAGGTTCAGTCGGACGGCGCCGACTTCCGATTTGTGCGTCACGCCAAGCGCCTTGAGAGCGACCGGGAAACCCAGCGTCATGGAGGAGATCACCGCCTCGACCGCATTCGAGGCGCGCTCGCCCTTCGGTACAGGCAGTCCGGCCTTGATCAGCCTTTCCTTTGCTTCGGCCTCGTCCGGCGTGACGCGCTTGGCTTCGGACGCGCCTGCTGCCGTGGTGTCGACCGGCTGCGCCTGCGGCTCGCGCCAGGCCCAGCCGATGAAGGCGGCGGCCTGGGCGGCGTCCATCGCTTCGGAAATGCCGAACAATGGCACCATGCCGCGCGCCATCAGCCCGGCGGTGTATTCCTCCGGCAGGTTCTCCGGCAGCGAGGAGACGATCGCGCCTTGCGCCTTGTTGGTCTTCAATGCGGCCTCGAAGGCGCGCAGCGTCGTCCACCAGTCGACGTCCGAGCAGCGGTCGGGGCGTGGGAAGTCGAGCACCAGCATGTTGAGGTCGAAGCCGCCCGACACCATGGCGGTGAAGGTGGCCGTCATCGCCGGCTCGTTGTTCCAGATGAAGGTGTGGTAGTCGAGCGGGTTGGCGACCGCGACCAGCGGCCCGAGCGTCGATTTGACATGCGCGCGGTGTTCGGCCGTCAGTGCCGGGAAATGTACCCAGCGCCCCTCGGCGCTGTCGGCCATCACCGAAGCTTCGCCGCCCGAGCAGCTCATCGAGGACAGCTTGTAGCCCGGCAACGGTCCGGTGATGTGCAAAAGCTTCAGCGCCTCGATGAAGGCGGGGATAGAATCGACGCGCGCGATGCCGAGCCGCTTCAGGAAAGCGCCGGAGGCGGCGTCGGAGCCGGCGAGCGAGGCGGTGTGCGACACCGTCGCCTGCCTTGCCTGTTCGGAGCGGCCGACCTTCATGGCGATGATCGGCTTCTTCAATTCGCGCGCCCGTGCCGCCAGCCTCTCGAAGCCGGCTACCGAGTCGAAGGCTTCGATATGCATGCCGAGCGAGGTGACGCGCTCGTCCTCGATCAGGCCGAGCGCCATTTCGGAGAGCCCCGTCTGCGCCTGGTTGCCCGCTGTCATCAGGAAGGCGATCGGTAGGCCGCGCTTTTGCATCGTCATGTTGATGGCGATGTTGGACGATTGGGTGATGATGGCGACACCCTTGCCGCCCTCCGGCAGCCGGATGCCGCCATGCTGGTCGGGCCACAACAGCGCGCCGTCGGCATAGTTGATCAGGCCGTAGCAGTTCGGCCCGATGATCGGCATCTGGCCGGCGGCGGCGACGAGCTCGGCCTGCAGCCGCTCGCCGTCCTCGTCGTAAGCCTCCGTTTCCAGGAAACCCGCCGCGAAGCAGACGGCGCCGCCGGCGCCGCGCTCGGCCAGCGCATTGACCACCTCGATGGTGAGATGCCGGTTGACGCCGACAAAGGCGGCGTCCGGCGCGCCAGGCAGGTCGGCGACGGAGCGGTACGCCTTGCGGCCCGCGACCTCATCCTTGGTCGGATGCACCGGCCAGATTTCGCCGGCAAAGCCCATCTTGATCGATTGCGCCACGACGGCGGCGGCCTGCGCCCCGCCGAACACGGCGATCGATTTCGGGCGCAGGAGACGTTCGAGTTTATGCATGGTCATCTTTTCGTTTGAGCATGATCCCGTCCAAAGCCGGATCCCGGCTTTGGCGCATCATGCTCTAAGCTCCGAACGGACGCAGCAGCGCCCGCGAAATAATATGTCGCTGAATCTCCGACGTGCCTTCCCAGATGCGCTCGACGCGCGCGTCGCGCCAGATGCGCTCCAGCGGCAGGTCGTCCATCAGCCCCATGCCGCCATGGATCTGGATGGCTTCGTCGGCGACGAAGGCGAGCATCTCGGTGGCCTTCAGCTTGGCCATCGCCATGTCCTGGTCGGTGACCGTGCCCTGATCGTACTTCCAGCCTGCTTCGAACACCATCAGATCGGCGGCCTTCAGCTCCGTCGCCATGTCGGCGAGCTTGAAGGAAACGCCCTGGAATTTGCCGATCTGCTGGCCGAACTGCTGGCGCTGCGCGGCATATTCGATGGCATGCGACAGCGCGCGCTCGGCACGGCCGAGGCAGGTGGCGCCGACCTGCAGGCGCGTGGCGCCGAGCCAGGAGTTGGCGACGTCGAAGCCCTTGTGCACTTCGCCGAGCACCTGGGAAGCCGGCAGCCGGCAGTCGTCGAATTCGAGGATCGAGTTGGTGTAGCCGCGATGCGAGACGTTGCGGTAGCCGTCGCGCACCGTGAAACCCTTGGTGCCCTTGTCGACGAAGAAGGCGGTGATCTTCTTGCGCTTGCCGCGCGGCGAATCCTCTTCGCCCGAGGCCATGAAGACGATGGCGAAGTCGGCGATGTCGGCGTGGCTGATAAAATGCTTGGTGCCGTTGAGCACCCAGTCCGAGCCGTCCTGCACGGCGGTCGCCTTCATGCCGCGCAGGTCGGAGCCGGCGCCCGGCTCGGTCATCGCGAGACAATCCCATTTCTCACCGCGAATGCAGGGGAAGAGGTATTTTTCGCGCTGCTCCGGCGTGCCGGCGAGCAGGATGTTGGACGGGCGCGCCACGCAGGTCCAGTGCAGCGCGTAGTTGGCGCGGCCGAGCTCCTTCTCGTAGAGCAGCCAGCTCACCGTATCGAGCCCGGCGCCGCCGACATCGGCCGGCATGTTGGCGGCGTAGAGGCCGGCTTCGATCGCCTTCGCCTTCAACTCGTCGATCAGCTCGCGGCGCAACTCGCCGGTGCGCTCCACCTCGCGCTCATGTGGGTAGAGCTCGTTCTCGACGAAGGCGCGGGTCGTCTCGACGATGAGCTTCTGCTCTTCCGAAAGACCGAAATGCATCGCCTCAGCCCTTCTTCTTGCCGCTCTTCTTCTTCGGCTTCTCGACCTTCACCGCCTTGGCCGGTTTCGCAGCCTTTGCCGGCTTCGCGGCCTTCTTCACCGGCTTGGCCGCTTCTGCTTTAGCCGTAACCTTGGCGGAAGCCTTCTTCGCCGCCAGCTTGGCGAGCTGCCTGGTATAGTCCTTGTGCAGCGCGCCGGCGCCCCAGCCCTTGCCCTTGTTCTGCTTCGACAGCGCTTCCATGATCGCGACCAGATTGTCGTCGCGGATTTTCTCCAGCTCGCGGATCGAAAGCCCGTGCGCCTGCTCGTCCGACTGCGTGGCGATCAGGTCGACCAGCTCGTCGTTGAACTCCGGCACGTCCATCAGCTTGGTCCACGCCCATTTCAGGCAGGGCCCGAACTGCGCCATGAAGTGGCGCATGCCCGCCTCGCCGCCGGCGACGCGGTAGACCTGGAACATGCCCATCTGCGCCCAGCGCAGGCCGAAGGAATAGCGCATGATGTCGTCGAGTTCCTCGACGGTGCAGATGCCGTCCTTGACCAGCCACAGCGCCTCTCGCCACGCGGCCTCGAGCAGGCGGTCGCCGACAAAGGCCTCGATCTCCTTGCGCACCACCACCGGCTTCATGCCGATCGAGGCGTAGAGCTCCTTGGCCACCTCGATCGCCTCGGGGAAAGTCTGCTCACCGCCGACGATCTCGACCAGCGGCAGAAGATAGACCGGGTTGAACGGATGGCCGACGACCAGTCGCTCAGGGTGCTTCTTCATCGCCACCTGCATGTCGGTGGGCTTGATGCCGGACGTTGAGGAGCCGACGATGGCGTTGGCCGGCGCATGCGCGTCGATCTCGGCCAGTACCCTGTGTTTGAGGTCGAGCCGCTCCGGCACGCTTTCCTGGATGAAATCGGCGTCGGCGACTGCTTCGGCGATGGTCTTGGCGAAGGTGAGCTTGCCTTCCTTGGGCAGGCCGCCCGGCAGCATCTGCTTGTAGGCGCGGCGCGCGCCCTTCATCACTTCGCCGACCTTGCGGGTGGCTTCCGGATCCGGGTCGAAGATCGACACGTCGATGCCGTTGAGCAGAAGCCGCGCCACCCAGCCGGCGCCGATGACACCGCCGCCGATGGCGGCTGCCTTGTTGATGATGCTCATGGTCAGGCTCCGGTTCTTGTCTTGGCTGTATCGGGATCGGTAAGGGCGACGCGCTCGCCGGCGCGGATCACCGCCGGGTCGTAGGCCTTGCGGGCAAACACTTCGAGCACGAAGGGCCGGAAGAACTCGACCGGCAGCGTCTCGTAGTCGGGGTCGAAGCTCGACTGGTCCCAGCGCTCGCAGAACTGGTCGCAATCGTCGAAATAGGCATGCCCGGCGAAACGGTCGCGGGCGTGGCGATTGCCGCCCAGATGATGCGCGTAATAGAGGCGCTGGAAATCGCCGTGCTTTTCCACCACCCAGGTGCATTGCTCGCGCACGAACGGTTTTAGAATCGTGGCGGCATATTCGTCGTGGTTGTAGGGCGCGTAGATGTCGCCGATGTCGTGCAGCAGCGCCGAGACGATCCAGTCCGTATCGGCGCCGTCCTGCCAGGCGCGCGTCGCCGCCTGCAGCGAATGGCCGAGCCGGGTGATCTTGTAGCCGGAAAGTCCCTCGTCGAGCTGCACCAGCGCATCGAGCAGCCGGTCGCCGGTCTTGGCGGCATAGTCGATCTCGTGGGCGGTCAGGAATTCGTAGTCTTCCTTGTCGCCATCCTTCATCGCGGTGAATTTGACGGTGGCCATTTTCAGCTCCCGCTCAAGCTGCGGCAGCTAAAGGTGCCCGTTTGGTGAGATTGAGCTTCTTGCGCACTTCCTCAGGCCCGAGGATACGGGCGCCGAGATTGGTGACGATGCTGGCCGCACGCTCGACCAGCTGCGCGTTGGTGGCCAGCACGCCCTTGTCGAGCCAGAGATTGTCTTCCAGGCCGACGCGGACGTTGCCGCCGGCAAGCACGGCCGCCGCGGCATAGGCCATCTGGTTGTGGCCGATCGAGAAGGCCGACCAGTTCCAGGTCGAGGGCACGTTGTTGACCATCGCCATGAAGGTGTTGAGGTCGTCCGGCGCGCCCCACGGCACGCCCATGCAGAGCTGCACCAGCGCGTCGGCGTTGAGGACCTTTTCCTCGACCAGCTGCTTGGCGAACCACAGATGTCCGGTGTCGAAGGCCTCGATCTCGGGCTTCACGCCCAGCGCCGTCATCATGCCGCCCATGGCGCGCAGCATGCCGGGCGTGTTGGTCATGACATAGTCGGCCTCGGCGAAGTTCATCGTGCCGCAATCCAGCGTGCAGATCTCCGGCAGGCACTGGCGCACATGTTCCATGCGGTTGGTGGCCCCGCCCATGTCGGTGCCTTTTTCGTTGAGCGGCAGCGGAGCCTCGGGCGAGCCGAACACCATGTCGCCGCCCATGCCGGCGGTGAGGTTCAGCACCACATCGACATTGGCCTCGCGGATGCGCTCGGTCACTTCGCGGTAGAGATGCACGTCGCGGCGCGGCTTGCCGGTCTCGGGGTCGCGCACATGGCAATGGACGATCGCGGCGCCGGCCTTGGCCGCGTCGATCGCCGAATCGGCGATCTGCTTGGGCGAGCGCGGCACATGCGGAGAGCGGTCCTGCGTGCCGCCGGAGCCGGTCACGGCACAGGTAATGAAAACCTCACGGTTCATCGCAAGCGGCATCGTCTATCCTCCCAGGGTCGATCGGCCATGCATGCCGCCAAGAGCGGAAGCCTGTTGGGCTGTGCACGGGATGGACACAGAATGACCGACTTGCCGGAAACTGTTTTGCGTTTTACGAAGCACTCATGATCAAAAGCGAAAAGCCGACCATCTTTCGTCCCGAGCGCGAAACCCTCAAGGTAACGTTCCTCGTGTTCTCGGGCTCGTCGATCATGTGCGTCGCTTCGGCTGTCGACCCGTTGCGCGCCGCCAACCGCATCTCCGGCGAGACCTTGTTCGATTTCAAGCTGGTCTCGGTCACCGGCGAGGCGCCGGTCACCACCTGCGGCCTGCCGGTTGCGGTCAGCGGCCGCTTTGACGCCGCCGAGCCGACCGACATGCTGGTCGTCGTCGCCGGCTTCGGCACGCAGAATTATGCCACCTCGGCGCTGCTCGCCGGTCTGCGCCGCGCCGCGCGCGCGGCCCGCGCCTGCGGCGGCGTCGAGGCTGGCACCTGGCTGGTGGCGCGCGCCGGCCTGCTCGAGGGCCGCAGCGCCACCACGCACTGGGAGGATATGGAGGATTTCTCCGCCGCCTTCCCGGGCGTCGACGTGCGGCCGGACCGCTATGTCATCGACGGGCCGGTCTTCACCTCCGGCGGCGCCTCGCCGACCTTCGACCTGATGCTGCATCTGGTCCGCACCAGGCTCGGCATGGCCGCGGCGCTCGATGTCGCCAGCGTCTTCATCTATGATCAGGCGCGCGCCGCGACCGACGCGCAGCCGTTGGTCTCGCTCGGCCGGCTCGACGGCTACGACCCGCGACTCGCCCAGGCGATCCGGTTGATGGAAGCCCATGTCGACCAGCCGCTCACCATCGACGCCGTGGCCAAACGCGCCGGCGTCACGGCAAGAACGCTGGAAAGCATCTTCCGCAAATCGATCGGCGAGACGCCGGGCGCCTATTATCTGAGGCTGCGCCTCAGCGCCGCCCGCCGCCTGGTGGTCGACACGCGCATTGCCATGGCCGATATTGCCGGGCGTACCGGCTTCTCGTCCGCAGCGGCGTTTTCCAGGGCGTTTTCTCGGGCTTTCGGCGAAGCGCCGGTCAGGCTGCGGCGCGGTTGAGTATCCACTCAGCTGCCGCCGCGAGATCGTCGACCAGCGCCGTCGGTGCCGGGTCGAAGCGGGTTTCATCGCCCGGACGGTATTTGCCGGTCCGCACGAGCAACGCCTCGCCGAGCCCGGCGCGAAGCGCGCCTGCGACGTCGCTTTCCGCATCGTCGCCGACCATGACAGCGTCATCTGCAGGGCAGTTCAAACCGGCAAGCGCAGACAGGAAAAAATCGGGCGAGGGCTTGCCCACCACGATGGGGCTTCGTCCGCTGGCGAATTCCAGCGCTGCGACGAAGGCGCCGGTATCGAGGCTGAGCTGGCCGTCGGCATCCTTGAAGGTGCGATTGACGGCGAGCGCCACGAAATCGGCACCGGCGGCAAGCGCGCGGAAAGCTTGGTTCAGGCTCGCATGGTTGAAGCCCTCGCCGGCATCGCCGACGACCAAGGCATTGCCGCTCCCACCTTCCAGTCCGGAAAACTCGCCTTCGAGGTCGGGATGGACGAACAGATGCGGCCGGCGGTCGTGATTGCGCAGCCATTCGACCGCGGCGCGCGCCGGCGTCAGCAACTCTTCGTCCGTAACCTCAATGCCCATGGCGGCAACCTGCGCGATGATCTTGCCGCGCGGCGAGCGTGTCGTGTTGCTGACGAAACGTAGCGGCAGGCCGGCGTCGCGCAGACGTTCGATAGCCGCGGCCGCGCCTGGTATCAGGGTATCGCCATCGTAGACGACACCCAGAAGATCGAGCAGTACCGCGCGTATCATCGGCGCAGGATGGAGAAACAGTCTCCGTTCGTCAAACCAGGAGAAAATCAGGCCACGAGAAAATCAGGCCACGGAAGAATCAGGCCGCGTCGCGGCCTTCGCCGACGATGCGCGAGCGCATGCTCCTGGCCAGCGCCGTTTCGAGCCGCGCGGCAACCGCGCGATCCCATTCATTTGCCTTGCGCACGCTGTCTTTCGAGTACGGCAATGCCATCAGCCGGTCAATGATCGATCCGGTTTCGCCGGACGAGAGCAGGGCGTCGATTTCGCGTTCGTGCTGCATATCGGTTCGCCTCCTTCTTCTTCACCCGCCACAGGAGCCACGTTTATACGAAATCCGTGACGGCTGTTTGAAGGCAAGAACGAGGTCATTGAGGGGCAGCGCGGGGCAGAACCGTGTTATCGATTCTGCCCATCGCGCAAAGCCTTTCCGGGCAGCGATCCCCCTTATTGAATCGTCGGGGGGCACGATATTAGACAGGCAGTTTGGCTCAGACGTAGCGGTTGACGATGTTTTCGAGCAGCTCCTGCCGGCCGGAGCGCGGCTGCGGCTCGATCTTCTTCTTCACCACGCGTTCGGCGATTTCTTCCAGCGTGCGCTTGCCCGCAAGCATCGCCTTGCCTTCGGCGGTGTTCCAGCCGGCATAGCGTTCGGCGAGCGGGCCGGACAGCGCCTTGTCCTCGATCATCTTCGCCGCCGCCTTCAGGCCGCGCGCGCAGGCATCCATGCCGCCGATATGGCCGATCAGGAGGTCGTCCGGGTCGAGCGACTGGCGCCGGAGCTTGGCGTCGAAATTGGTGCCGCCCGTCTTGAAGCCGCCGCCCTGCAGCACCTGGTAGTAGGCCAGCGCCATTTCCGGCACATTATTGGGGAACTGGTCGGTGTCCCAGCCGGACTGGTAGTCGTTGCGGTTCATGTCGATCGAACCGAAGACGCCCAGCGCATTGGCCAGCGCCAGCTCGTGCTCGAACGAATGGCCGGCAAGGATCGCGTGGCCCTGCTCGATGTTGAGCTTGACCTCCTTCTCCAGCCCGAAGCGCTTGAGGAAGCCGTACACCGTGGCGACATCGTAGTCGTACTGATGCTTGGTCGGCTCCTGCGGCTTCGGCTCGATCAGGATTGTGCCCTTGAAGCCTATTTTGTGCTTGTAGTCGACAACGAGGTTGAGGAAGCGGCCGGCCTGCTCCTGCTCGCGGGCGAGGTCGGTGTTGAGCAAGGTCTCATAGCCCTCGCGCCCGCCCCACAGCACATAGTTCTCGCCCTTCAGCTTCTTGGTGACGTCGATGCATTTCTTCACCGTCGCCGCCGCATAGGCAAACACATCCGGGTCGGGGTTGGTGGCCGCGCCCGACATGAAGCGGCGATGCGAGAACAGGTTCGCCGTGCCCCAGAGCAGCTTGACGCCCGTTTGCTTCATCTTGCCGGCGAAATAATCGGTGATCTCGTCGAGGCGCGCCGCGCTTTCGGAGAAATCCTTGCCTTCCGGGCGCACATCGGCGTCGTGGAAGCAGAAATAGGGCGTGCCGAGCAGCGAGAACATCTCGAAGGCCACGTCGGCCTTGAGCTTGGCCAGCTCCATCGTGTCGACGCCGCCCGGCTTGGCGAACCAGGGGCGATCGAAGGTCTGGCCGCCGAACGGGTCGCCGCCCGGCCAGGCGAAGGAATGCCAATAGGCGACGGCGAAGCGCAGATGGTCTTCCAGCCGCTTGCCGGCCACCACCTCGTCCGGGTTGTAGAAGCGATAGGCCAGCGGATTGGTCGAATCCGGCCCCTCATATTTGATCTTCTTGATGTCGCCGAAAAATCCGCTGCTCATGGTTTCCTTCCTCTCCGGGTGCTTTTGCCCGATTACCTCAGGCGTAATTGGTTTCGCTTCTGTGGGGCGTCAAAAAGGTCACGTCGAAACGATCCAACGAAGGAGAATGACCATGACCGACCTCAACACGATCGCCCGCAACTACATCACCGCCTGGAACGAGAGCGATGCGACCCGCCGCAAGGCGCTGCTCGAAGCGGCCTTCACCCAGGACGTCAGCTATCGCGACCCGGTCATGCAGGGTGACGGCCATGACGGCATCGCCGCATTGATCGACGGCGTGCAGCAGCGCTTCGCCGGCTTCCGTTTCTCGCTGAAGGGTGAGCCCGACGGTTTCGCTGACAAGATCCGCTTCTCGTGGAACCTTGGACCCGAAGGCACGGAGTCCGTTATCGAGGGCACCGACATCGGCGTCATCGAGAACGGCCGCCTGAAGAGCGTCACCGGGTTTCTGGACAAGGTGCCGGCACAATAGAGCTAGCTGGGGAGGTGGGGTGCGAGGCCCCCCTCTCTGGCCTGCCGGCCATCTCCCCCGCAAGGGGGGAGATTGGCTGTCACGCGGACCTTCGCCAATCGCCAGCGTTGAAAATAATGCGGCAGCGCCGGAGCTGCTAATCTCCCCCCTTGCGGGGGAGATGCCCGGCAGGGCAGAGGGGGGTGCCTCGCGCCCGCTTACGCGACTACGAGGTGCCTCGCGCCCACTCACGCGGTTACAGCCCGGATCGCCGGATAAAGCGCCCTATAGCGCTGATAGGCATCAGCATAAGCCCCGCCAAGCCCTGCATCCGGCTCGATCGTCGCATCGGTCGCCGGCGCCGTGCACACCGCCAGCGGATCGGCCCCGGTGGCGGCAATCAACCCCAGCCGAGCCGCACCGAACGCCGCGCCGAAATCGCCGTCGGCGGGAATGTCGACCGGCACTTGCAGCGCGGTGGCGATCGCCTTTAGCCAGTAGCGCGAGCGCGAGCCGCCGCCGATCGCGGTCACCCGGCTCAGCGTCGTGCCGGCTGTCTTCAGCGCTTCCAGGCTGTCTCGGAACGCAAAGGCAACGCCTTCCAGCACAGCCTGCGTCAGTACGGCCCGGCTCGATTGGTGCGCGAGTCCGGTGAAGGAGCCGCGAATGGCGGAATCATTGTGCGGCGTCCGCTCTCCCGACAGATAGGGCAGGAAGGTGACGCCCGTCGGCGCCTTCAGCTTGTCGCCGAGCTCGCCGGTCAAGTCGCCGGCGCTCTTTCCGGTGATCTCCGACAGCCAGTTGAGCGAATCGGTGGCCGACAGGATGACGCCCATCTGGTGCCAGGTGTTGGGCAGCGCGTGGCAGAAGGTGTGCACCGCGCTTTCCGGGTTGGGCAAATAGGAGGCGTTCGCCGCAAACAGCACGCCCGATGTGCCGAGCGACACGAAGGCATGCCCGGCGCCGACCGTGCCCATGCCGCAGGCCGAGGCCGCATTGTCGCCGGCGCCACCGGCAACCGGAATACCGGCCGCGACGCCCCATTTCGAGGCGAACTCGGCGCGCAAGGCGCCGGCCTTGGCCGTGCCTTCGACCAGCGACGGCATCTGTCTTTCGTCGAGCGATGTCGCGGCGAGCAATTCGCCCGACCAACGGCGCTCGCCGACATCGAGCCAGGAGGTGCCGGCCGAATCCGACATTTCCGAAATATGCTCGCCGGTCAGCCAGAGCCGCAGATAGTCCTTGGGCAACAGGACCTTCGCCACCTTGGCGAAGATCGCAGGCTCGTTGTTCTTCACCCAGGCAAGCTTCGGCGCCGTGAAGCCCGGGAAAACGATGTTGCCGGTGAGCTTGCGGAAGCGCGGATCGGCATCGAGCGCCGCCGCTTCGACATGGCTGCGCGTGTCGTTCCACAAGATGCAGGGGCGCAGCACCTTGTCCGAGGCATCGAGCAGGGTGGCGCCATGCATCTGGCCCGAAAGGCCGATGCCCTTAACCTCGGCCAACTCCTTGGGGTGCGAAGCCTTGAGGTCGGCAATTGCGGCTTCGCAGGCCCCGATCCAATGCGCCGGATCCTGCTCCGACCAGCCGGGATACGGCCGCAAGACGTCGAGCGAGCCATGGCCGGCGCCAATAACCTTCTGACCGTCATCGATCAGCAGCGCCTTGACGCCCGAAGTGCCCAGGTCGAGGCCGAGATACATGATTTCCTCCCACTGCCATTAATTTTTTCGGATCTCGAAAAAATCTGGCTTGGCCAGTTTTTAGGGCAAGATCCGTCTCGGGTCAATTCTCAGACAAATCGGATGTCCGTCGCAGGAACAACGCCGACAGCGGACTGTCGGGCCGCGCGAGCTGACGCTCGGCGGCCAGCGCCCGTGCAAGCGCCGTGTCGCCGGCGCGCAGGGCGGCCTCGAGCAGCGTCAGGTCGATCACGTCGCGTTGCGCGTGACTGCCGCCGAAACGGTGCGCGATCGAGCGGATCGGCCGAATCAGCCGCACGGCCTCGTCGTAGCGGCCCTCGCCGAAGGCCTTGATGGCAAGCGTCAGCGGGTGTCCGACATCGCGTGTGAAGGCGGCGTTGTCGTCATTCCCGCGCATGGCTTCGCGCTGCGCCTCGAGCAGCGTCTTCGCCGGCGCTTCCAGCCCGGCGCCGACAAAGGCCATCATCGCATGGGCGTCGTTGAAGGCGTAATTGCCGGCGGCGGCTTTCGGGATCCAGTTGGCGGCGAGGGCCGCCCAGCGGTCACCGACATCGACGCCGCCAAGATGGAGGCGCCACAGGATCGCCGAGGCATCGACCATGTTGAGGGCCAATGTCGAGCGTGTTCCATAGATCGGCCCATCATAGAGCCGGAGCACCTCGCCGATTTCGCCAAGGTCGTAGTGGAACAGCGCCAGGTGCCACCAATTATGGATCTGGAGAAAACTCTCCTTCGACCAGGCCTCCGGGTTGGCGCGCATCCAGGCGATGCCATCCTTTTGCCGGCTCTGCATCTCCATGACATGCGCCACCGCGTGCTGCGCCCAGCCGTCCCGCGGTTCGATCTCGATGGCTTGCCGGCCGAAGGATTCGGCGCGGGCATAGTCGCCCATTTCCTCCAGCCCGAAGGCCTGCATGCCAAGAATGGCGTGGTATCCCGGCATGTCTTTCCGCCAGGCCGGCAACGCCCTGCCGATGCGGTCGCGCAGCATGCGCGCATTGCCGGTGAAGAAATCGATCTGGTGCCCGACCTGCAGCGCCAGCGCATCGCGCGGATTGTCGATCGCGATATCCTCCAGCATGCGCGCGGCTTCATGCCATCGCCCTTCGGCGAGATGGCCGAGCGCGGCCACATGCGCCTGTTCGCGAACCGTGGCGGCAAGCGGCAGCGCCGCTTTATGACTTGATCGGGCGACCGCCATCGCGTCCCGCTCGGTGGCGAGGCCGAACAGGTAGCCTTTGAACACATGCGCCATGACGAAGGCCGGTTCGTCGGCAATGGCGCGGTCGATGGAGCCGACCGGATCGCCGATGAAGCATTGCAGCTCATGCACGGCGCGGGCGTAGGATGAAAACCCGGCTCCGGTCGCGCCCGAGTAAGTCAGGCCGAATGCGTCCTTCAGCGCCATAGGGTGTCCTTCGACGATCGCGAATTTGCTGTTTGGAGCCCGATCCTAAAGCATCGCTATCCAAGCCGCCAACCCGTGGTCGATAGTGCCTCCGGCCAGCCGGGCTGTGCGCCGCCTCAATTCCCCGACCGCATCGCCACCGTAGCGATACCGGCGCCGACCAGCAGCGTGCCGCCGGTGCGGTTGAAGATGCGGATCGCCTTCGGGTTGCGCACGATCGCGCGCGCCCTGGATGCGACCAGCGCATAGCCGAGGGCGTTGGCGAAGGCCAAGGTCAGGAAGGTCGTCTCGAAGATCAGCATCTGGGTCCAGAAGTCGGTGTGCCGGTCGAGGAACTGCGGCAGGAAGGCGACGAAGAAGGTAATGCTCTTCGGGTTCAGCGCCGTCACCAGCCAGGCATGCGCCATCATCCTTGCCGCCGACACCGCGTCGGTGCGCGGCTCCGCCTTCAGCGCGCCGCCGGCGCGAAACAGTTTTATGCCGAGATAGATCAGATAGCCGGCGCCAATCACCTTGAGCACGGTGAACACCGTGGCCGAAGCAGCGAGCAGCGCGCCGATGCCGAGCATCGACAGCGTCATCGCGGTAAAGTCGCCCAGCGCGACGCCCACCGCCATCGGCAGCGCGGTGCGCCAGCCCTGGCCCAGCGCATAGGAGACGACCAGCAGGATCGTCGGGCCCGGTATGACGAGAAGGATGGAAGAGGCGGCGGCGAAGGCGGCCCAGCTTTCGAAGGACATTTCCCTGCTCCTTGAGCGCAAAGAAAAGGATAAATCCTGGGGTCGGAGGGAATGTAAAGGGGCCGTTGGAAAAATCTTCGGCGCGCCTGTGCCCGGGCTCGCCGGCCGCCGCAACGATCCGTTAGGGTTAAGCCGGATCAACGGCCTTTCACCCTTTTTCAACCATGACTGGCGAAAATGCCCCCTCATCCGGCCGGACCCTGCTTCCCGCCGGCAGCGTAGGGTTTGGTGTATGCGCGAGTTGCCGCAAAGTCTGACGCCGCCTTCCAACGGCGCCTCAATCGATACCGAAATTCAGCTTTCACGCCGCGCCGTGCTTTCGGGCGCCGGCGCCACGGCGCTGTTGGGCCTCGCCGGCTGCAGCACCACCGACACGCTCGACCTGCCGCAAATGCAGCTCGACAACACCGTCACCGGTTCCGTGCCGCCCATGCGCCCGGCGATCAGCGTCGACAAGAACATCACCGGTCCCGACGTCATGTACGCTTCGCTCACCGATGGCGGTTTCGAGGTGCCGGCGGTGCCGTGGCAGAAGGTGAAGCCGCAGTTCCGCCGCCAGATCGTCGTCGACAAGACAGGCGAGGCGCCCGGAACCATCGTCGTCCACCTGCAGGAACGCATGCTCTATCTGGTGCAGCCGGGCGGCGACGCCATCCGCTATGGCGTCGGCATCGGCAAGGACGGCTTCCGCTGGTCGGGCCGCGCCAACATCCAGTATGGCCGCGAATGGCCGGTCTGGACGCCGCCGCCGGAAATGATCCAGCGCAAGCCGGAACTGGTGAAATGGCAGGGCGGACAGCCCGGCGGCCTCACCAATCCGCTCGGCGCCCGCGCGCTCTACATCTACCAGAACGGCAGGGACACCGGCTACCGCATCCACGGCTCGCCCGAATGGTGGAGCATCGGCCAGGCGATGTCGTCGGGCTGCGTGCGCTTGATCAACCAGGACATTATCGACCTCTACAGCCGCGTTTCCAAGAAGAACCCGGTCGTCGTGGTCTGATCGGGTCTGTCGGCCCACTCTTCCGTTGCGCGACGCCGCAGGACAGGCGAAGGTGCCCTGAAAACCTTCGCTTTGGGAGAGAACGAGCATGGCTGGAACCTTCGTCATCGCGCAGGGCGGCGGCCCTACCGCCGTCATCAACCAGACGGTCGTCGGCGCCACGCTGGAAATCCGCAAGCGTCACCCCGGCGCCAGGGTGCTGGGCTCGATCCATGGCGTGCGCGGCATCCGCGACGGCAACTATGTCGATCTCTCCGCCATCCCCGAGGACCGGCTGCGGCTGATCGCCGGCACGCCGAGCGCCGCCCTCGGCTCGACCCGCGACAAGCCGGACGCCGCCTATTGCGAGGTCATTCTCAACGGCCTGAAAAAGGCCGGCGCCGATGCCTTCATCTATATCGGCGGCAACGACACCTCGGGCACGCAGCAGATCCTGACCGATGCCGCCGGCGGCTCGATCGCCTTCGTGCATGCGCCCAAGACCATCGACAACGATCTCGAGGAGAACGACCACACGCCTGGCTTCATCTCGGCGGCCGAATTCGTCGCCGGCGCCTTCCTCTCGGTCGATCTCGATTTCCGCGCTTTGCCTGGCATCTATGTCGGCATCGTCATGGGCCGGCACGCCGGCTTCCTCACCGCCGCCGCGGCCGCCTGGCAGCTCGATCCCGACAGCGGCCCGCATCTGGTCTATGTGCCGGAACGCGCCTTCTCGGCGAAGCGCTTCATCGATGAGGTGCGCGAAAGGCTGGATCGCCATAAGCGCTGCATCGTCGCCGTCTCGGAAGGCGTCAGCACCGCCGACGGCAAGGCGCTGGTCGAAAGCCTGGTGCCGCCGGAGAAGCTTGAGCGCGACCAGCACGGCAACGTCAAATTGTCGGGCAGCGACCTGCCCGCGGCGCTGGAACGGGCTCTGGCCGAAGGCCTGCCGGGCAAGCGGGCGCGGGTCGATGCGCTGGGCTACATGCCGCGCGGCTATGTCGGCGCGATCAGCGCCGTCGACGCCAAGGAAGCCTTCGACGCCGGCGCCTTCGCGGTCGCCGTCGCCGGAGAAGGCGGCGGCTCGGTCGCGCTGCAATATGACGGGTCGAAGACGGTGCTGAAGAAAGTGCCGCTGAAGGCGGTGGCCGGCAAGACCCGCCATATGCCCGACGATTTCATGCAGCCGGACGTCAACCAGCTTTCGGAAGCAGGCATGATCTATTTGAAGCGGCTGGTGCCGGAAAAATACAAGGTCGGGAAGCCGTTCGTCTGATGGCCGGCGGCTCGATGCCCGAGCTCGAGGTTGGCGACTGGTTCGGCAAGGCGAAAATCGATGCCGCCACGACGATGCTGACCGAGCCCTTCGTGCATGATTTCGTGCGCGCTAACATCTGGCATTTGAAGGGCCGCGATGCGGACCTTCTGGTCGACACCGGCATGGGCATTCGTCCGCTGGCGCCCGAGATCGACACGCCGGCCGGCAAGCCCCTCATCGTCGTCGCCACCCACATCCATCTCGACCATGTCGGCTCGCTGCACGAATTCCCGCTGCGCATGGGGCCTAAGATGAGCGCGACTGAGTTCGACGGTATGGATGATGCCGTCACCTACGCCTATATGTTCCACAATCTCGACGGCGCCGTCTCGAAACTGCCGGCGCCCGGCTGGAAGGCGGCTGACTACCGGATACCGTCCGCGCCGCTGACCCGCGCGCTCGATGAGGGCGATGTCGTAGATCTCGGCGACCGGAAATTCCGTGTGCTGCATCTGCCCGGCCATTCGCCGGACTCCATCGCGCTCTTCGACGAAGCCGATGGCCTCCTCTTTGCCGGCGACGCCATCTATGACGGCATGCTGATCGACGACCTGCCGGATTCCGACCGCACGGCCTATTGCCGCACCATGCGGCGCCTGCTCGACCTGCCGATCCGCATCGGCCTTGGCGGTCACGGCCCGATCTTCGATGCCGCCCGCATGCGCGCAATGGCCTCGTCCTACCTGCGCCGGCGCGAGCGGTTCGTAAGCGGTCTCTGAATTAAATCTTCGTAAGGTCATCCAAAGGCCCTGATTCGGGCCGTTCCACGTCCTAAATCTTGATTGTCGATCCGGCCGGCTGCCATGTGCGGCGAGGCAGGCATTCCCGGTCGCCGACACGTTGACGGGCGCTCCTCCAGAAGCGCCTGCGGCGCTGGATCAACCTCTCGCCCGGACAGAAACGACCATGTCACCATCAAGCATTCTTCGCAGACATCGCGTCGCCGCCCTGTTGGGCGCCGCGCTGATCATTTCGCCCGTCGTCGTCTCCTTTGCCGAAAGCAATGCCGGCCTCAGCACCGTGGCCGCGACGACGCAGACGCCTGCCGCCGGCACCACGGCTCCGAACGGCTCTTTCGCGCCGGTCATCGCTGTCACCAAGCCGGCTGTCGTCACCATCACCTCGATCATGAAGGCGCAGCCACAGGCGGGTGATGACGGTTCGCCCCTCGGCGGCAATGTGCCATTCGACCAGTTTTTCCAGCAGTTCTTCGGTGACCAGGGCATGCCGATGCCGCGGACGCCGCCGCAGCAGCAGGGGCGGCGCGCCGAGGCGCTCGGCTCCGGCTTCATCGTCGGCGCGGACGGCACCATCGTCACCAACAATCACGTCATCGACGGCGCAAGCTCGATCAAGGTGACGCTCGACGATGGTACCGAGCTTCCCGCCAAGCTGGTCGGCCACGACGCGAAGCATGACCTGGCTGTACTGAAGATCAAGGCGGACAAGCCGTTGCCCACGGTCAAGTGGGGCGATTCCAGCAAGCTGATGACCGGCGACCAGGTGCTGGCGATCGGAAATCCATTCGGCATCGGCACGACGGTAACCGCCGGCATCGTCTCGGCACGTGGGCGCGACCTGCATAGCGGGCCGTTCGACGATTTCATCCAGATAGACGCACCGATCAACCACGGCAATTCCGGCGGCCCGCTGGTCGACGTCAACGGCAATGTCATCGGCATCAACACCGCCATCTATTCGCCCAATGGCGGCAGCGTCGGCGTCGGCTTCGCTATCCCGTCGGATCAGGCTCAGAAGGTTGTGGCCAAGCTGATGAAGGGCGGCGACATCGAATACGGCTATCTCGGCGTGCAGATCCAGCCGGTCACGCCGGACGTCGCCGGCGCCATCGGCCTCGACCATCCCGGCGGCGCGCTGGTTTCCCAAGTCACCGACGGGTCGCCGGCGGCCAAGGCAGGCATTGAAACCGGCGATGTCATCACCGGCTTCGGCGGCCAGGAGATCAAGGATCCCAAGGATCTGTCGCGCGCCGTAGCCGACGTGTCGCCCGGCGCCAAGGAAACCGTCAACATCTGGCGCAAGGGCAAGGCGATACAGATCTCCGCCGATGTCGGCCGCAACGCCGAAGATCAGAAGATGGCGTCGAATGGCAATGAAGGCCGCAGCCCGCCGGCCGAACAAGGCTTGCGCGTTCCCTCGCTCGGCCTCGGGCTGACCGACCTCACGCCCGATATCCGCGACCAGCTCAACCTTGCCGGCAACCAGCACGGCGCGGTGGTCGAGCGGGTCAATCCGGACAAGGCGGCTTCGGCGGCCGGCATCCAGCCGGGCGATGTCATCGTCGGTGTCGACCAGACGCCGGTAAGGACGGCCAAGCAGGCGAACCAGGCGATCGCCGAGGCGGCCAAGTCGGCCAAGAAGTCGGTGCTGTTGCTTGTCGATCGCGGCGACGCGCAGATATTCGTCGCCGTGCCCTTCGCCGCCGGCTGATAAGCGCTACGACAGGGCCTGCCGGCATCTCCGGCGGGCCCCTCAAGATTTCTGTTGCCCCCCGAGGCGTATTCGAGAACACTCCCTGCGGTCGATCAATCCGGCACGAGGGATGTCTCGATGGTCACGCGCGGCTTCTTTTCCGGACGGCGTCCTCCTTCGGACACCGACGCGCGCATTCCGCCCGGTCAGTATCTGGAGCAGGGGTTTCCCGTGCTCTCAGCCGGGCCGACGCCGCGCGTGCGCACCGAGGATTGGTCCTTCACCCTCAAGCACGGGCCAAAGCCGATCAAGAAATGGAACTGGGCCGAGTTCAACGCCTTGCCGCAAAGCAAGATGACACGTGACATCCATTGCGTGACGGCCTGGACCAAGTTCAACACGCCATGGCAGGGCGTTATGATCGACGACATCTTCGCCGACGCCGGCATCGAGCCCCCGACCGCCTACACGCTGGCGCTGTCCTTCGACGGCTATTCCACCAATGTACCGACCAAGGATCTCGTCACCGGCAAGGCGATGGTGGCGCTGCTCTACGAGGGCAAGCCGATCACGCCCGATCATGGCGGGCCGGCGCGGCTATTGGTGCCGCATCTCTATTTCTGGAAATCGGCCAAATGGGTGAACGGGCTGCAGTTCACCGAGCGCGACGAACCGGGCTTCTGGGAACTGCGCGGCTATCACATGTATGGCGACCCCTGGCGCGAGCAGCGCTATTCCAGTGACCCGTGAGGGGCGATCGGTGAGCAGCAATCGATGAGTGCCGAGCCGTCGCAATCGCCCTGGCAGGCAGCCACGATCACTCGCATCGAAAAACGCACGCCGCGCGTCACCAGCTTCTGGTTCCAGCCGTTGCGGCCCTTCACCCATCTGGCGGGACAGCATGTGGATGTCAGGCTGACGGCGCCGGACGGCTATCAGGCGCGCCGCTCCTATTCCATCGCCTCGGCGCCGGAAGCAGGCGGCGGTATCGAGCTGGCGATCGAGCGGCTCGACGACGGCGAGGTCTCGCCCTTCTTCCACGACGTGGCCGCCGTCGGTGACGAGATCGAGCTGCGCGGACCGCTGGGCGGCCATTTCATCTGGGAGGAGAGCGACGGCGGGCCGATCGTTCTGGTCGGCGGCGGCTCCGGTGTCGTGCCGCTGATGGCGATGGTGCGCCATCGCACGCTGCGCAACAAGGCGGTGCCGGTCGCGCTGGTGTTTTCGGCGCGGATCTGGGACGAGGTCATCTTCCGCGACGAGCTGATCGGCTTGGACGACCGGCTTGACGGATTCAACCTGGTGCTGACACTGACCCGTGAGCCGGCGAGGCGCCCCTCCGACTATTCCCGGCGCGTCGACGCCCGCATGATGGCGCAAGCCGTCGAGCGCCTGCCCAAGGCGCCGAAGCTAGCCTATGTCTGCGGCTCGAACGCGTTCGTCTCGGCCGCCGCCGACGCCTTGATTGGGGCCGGCGTTCCGGCGGAAACCATCCGCACCGAGCGCTACGGGGTTTAGAAGCATGATCCCGGCGAGGATGATCCCGCAAAGGTTCCTCGCCTCGATCGACAAGCCTTCAGGCCTCGATGTCCAGCGCCGACAACGGCCTCGAACAGCAGGCCAGGATATAGCCGTCATCGATCTCGTGATCGAGAATGCCGCCATTGTGGCTCATCGAGACCTCGCCCGAGACCTTTTTCACCTTGCAGGTTCCGCAGAGACCGAACTCGCAGGCCGCCGGGATCCTGACGCCCGAAGCGCGCGCCGTCTGCAGCACGGTCTGTCCGGCGACGCATTCCGCATCGACGTTTGAAAGCGAAAAGCGGACCGGCGTCACCGCCTCGGCGGGCGGCTCGGCGCCCCCGCCGGCCGGTTCCGCGAACGGCGCCGGGACTTCTTCCACGGCCGGCGCCGCGAAGCTTTCCTGATGGTAGCGGCTCATGTCGAAGCCGGCGGCCTCCAGCATCTGTCGAACGGCGCGCATGAAGGGGTCGGGCCCGCAGCAGAAGATCTCCCGCTCGCGGAAATCGGGTGCCAGAAGCGGCAGCCGGATCGCGTCGATGCGGCCCATATGGCCGAACCAGCCCTCGCGACTCGACCGCTCCTCGATCATGAAGCCGAGCGACAGGCCGGGCATGCGGCTGCCGAGCAATTCGAGCTCCTTGCGGAAGATGATCTCTTCCGGCCGGCGCGCGCAGTTGACGAAGCCGACATCGGTCCAGGGCGCGCAGTCGTTCAGCCAGCGCAGCATCGACATCATCGGCGTGACGCCGGATCCGGCCGAAATGAACAGATATTTGGCCGCCGGATGGCTGTGCAGCGAGAAATCGCCGGCCGGCCCGTAGGCCTTCACATGGACGCCGGGCTTCAGATTGTCGAACATCCAGCGCGTGCCGACGCTGCCGGCTTGCGCTTTAACCGTTACCGCGATCGAGAAAGGCCGCGACGGCGAGGACGACAGCGTGTAGGTGCGCATCAGCGGCCCGTCGGCGGTCGGCAATTCCAGCGTTACGAACTGCCCGGGCTTGTAACGGAACCAGGTCTGATTGTCGGAGCGGAAGGTGAACGTCTTCACCTGCGGCGCCTCGTCGCTGACGCCGATCACTTCCAGCACCTGCAGCCTGTCGTTCCAGGGCGCCATCTCGTCGAGATGGCGATAGAGGCCGAGATCCGTCATCGCGTTCATCTCCTCGGCCTTCAGGCGACGCTGCGCAGCGCCGGGCGACCGCCTTCGCCAAGGCGCGGACCGATGAAGGAGGCGTACCACTCGACGAACTGGATGACGCCGCCCTCATGCAGCTCGGAATAGGGACCGGGCTCGTACGCCGGCGACAGGATACCGAGTGCGTTTTCCTCGACGATGCGGCGGTCCTGATCGTTGGTCTCGGTCCAGACATGGGTGAGTTCTGCCAGATCGTAGTCGACGCCATCCACGGCGTCCTTGTGGACCAGCCATTTCGTCGTCACCGCGGTCTCCGTGGCGCTGATCGGCAGCACACGGAAGGTGACGGCGTGATCGATGAGGATGTGATTCCATGTGGTCGGATAATGGTAATGCATCAACGTGCCGATGCGGTCGGCGGCGACGCCGGCGGACAGGTTTTTCGTCACGGCGCGCTTGCCGCTCATCGTGTAGCTGACCGCGTCGCGCAGCAGCGGCGCGCGTGTGGCGCGGTATTGCCCGGCTGGATCGATCCGGAACCGGCTTGGGAGGCCCGCCGCCTCGCATTTTGTCCAATGCGCCAGCATCTCCGGGTCGCTGTCGGCGCCATGCACGCCGGTGACGGTTGGCGCTTCGGGAAAGGTCTTGCACAGCTCGGGATGATTACCGGCGCAATGATAGCATTCGCGGTTGTTTTCCCAGACGAGCTTCCAATTGCCCTTTTCGACGATCGTCGATTCGAACGCGACCTTCGCCTCGCTCAACCGGTGCGGCAGAAGATAGGGCTCGATCATGGCGCGCATCGGCGCGAAGTCGGCAGGCTCCTTTGCCAGGCAGATGAAGATGTAGCCGCCGACGCTTTCGCAGGCGACCGGCTTCAGGCCGAACTGGCTTTTGTCGAACCCTTCCGCCATCTGGCGCGCAAACAGCAGCCGCCCGTCGAGCTCGTAAGTCCACTGATGGTAGGGACAGACCAGCTTGGCGGCGGTGCCCTTGTCGGTGTTGCACACGCGGCTGCCGCGATGCCGGCAGGAGTTGTGGAAAGCGTTGATCCTTCCCTTCTGGTCGCGGACCAGCACCACCGGATAATCGCCGATCTGAACGGTGATGTAGCTGCCTGGTTTCGGCAGTTCGCAATCATGGCCGATGAACAACCAGTCACGATACCAGATCAGCTCCATATCGAGCTTGAAATAGTCGGGATCGGTGTAGAAGGGCTGCTCAAGCGAGTAGCCCGGCTTGCGGCTCTGCAGGAGCCTCAGCATGTCGTTGCGCGCATCCATGTCCTGTCCTCGCATCAAGGACTGAACTGGTGGTGATGGAGAAGAACGACCGCCACCGGCAGGGCCGGGCACGCGCCGTCCGCCTCTTGACCGCCCACCGCGATCAGTCGAGTTCAAAATGTCTCTGGCTGGTTTCCGGGCTTTGGAGTAGCCCTCGCGGGCGGTCGCAACACCTTCCCAGGCCCATGGCCCAGTGGTCTCCCGTTGCGACTTCACTCCACCACCGTTGCGGGGGCAGCGCCGGATTTCGACCGGCTTCCCAATTCTCCGCCTCGTCGCGACGAGGCGGCACCTGAGATAGGCTGATCTAACCACGACAGCCGCTTTCCCATCGGCATGAAAACGACATCCCATCCATGCGGCGCGACAACGGGCACCGTATTCACGGTGCTGATTCCTGTCCTTTTCGCCATGCCCTCCGGCTTCCGGGCGCTCCCGGAACGAAGTTCGGAAGGGTGATTGATGGTTAATAGTATCAAAAAGTGACTATTAGCAGATTCTAAAATCGAACCGAACGGTTCGTTTCTGTTGACGGTGCGTGCAGAACGGTGTGAACGTTGGCGCTCCGACACACTCGGTGAGCCAACTGTCTGACTCACATAAGATATTGATTAAATTCAATAAAAGTATGGTCATAGGCATGCTTATGAAAACTTCAAGATGCGGATTCGTGGTCCAGACGGAAAAACTTCGTGATTGGAATCCGGCGATCGACTTACCCAAATCAGCGCTGTCCGAACGACGCGATTTCATTCCCAAGACACGCCGCTAGACGGACGGAATAAAGATACTGGAGTAGCAAAAATGAAAAAGATTGTTCTCACTGCCGCAGCCCTTCTGGCGATTTCCGGCAGCGCCTTTGCCGGTAGCGACAATTATGGTTCGCAGGCTGCCAATCCGCCGGCCGCCACGGTCGACTCTTCTCACACGGCCTCGGTCCGCAAGTCCGAACCGGCTGAACAGAAGCCTGTCACCACGGGCGCCGACCACAACCTTTTCGGTAACAACTAACAGCCGACTTCGAACGGCGGCGGATTTGTCCGTCGCCTCGGTCGGATCAGGAAATTCAGGAGCACGAAAATGAAAAAGATCGTTCTTACCACCGTTGCCCTTTTGGCCGTCTCCGGCAGCGCCTTTGCCGGTAGCGACAACTACAACCACAGCGGCGCCAACCAGCCGGCCGTCGCGGTCGACTCGTCCTACACGGCGTCTGTGAACAAGCCGAACCCGGCTGCCGCGCAGAAGCCTGTCACCACGGGCGCCGACCACAACCTTTTCGGTAACAACTAACAGCCGACTTCGAACCGGCGACGGGCCTGCCCGTCGTCTCGATCGGACCAGGAAATTCAGGAGTACC
Source organism: Mesorhizobium atlanticum (assembly GCF_003289965.1). GTDB lineage: Bacteria > Pseudomonadota > Alphaproteobacteria > Rhizobiales > Rhizobiaceae > Mesorhizobium > Mesorhizobium atlanticum. The sequence goes on along the minus strand of NZ_QMBQ01000004.1, from coordinate 655,989 downwards.
TAAGATGAAAAAGATCGTCCTTGCCACCGCCGCTCTCATGGCCGTTTCCACGGCTGCTTTTGCCGGTAGCGACAACTACAACCACAGCGGCGTCAACCAGCCGGCTCCCGCCGTGGACACGACCCGCACCTCGTCGATCGGCACCGACTCGCCGGTCTACAAGCTGCTGAACTCGGGCGACGCGCAGAAATCGGCGCCGCAGGGCAGCGACCGCGACCACTTCGGCAACCGTTAACTGCAGACCGTGATCTAAGACAGCAGCGGCGGGCCAAGGCCCGCCGCTTTTTCTTTGCTGCGGCGGCTATGCCCGCTCAGGCCGCCTTCGCTTCTTCGCGGTGCAGCGTGAAGGAATGGCCGTCGGCGTCGAAGATATGCAGATCGCCGGCGCTGGCGTTGAGCCGCAATGTCTCGCCGCGCTTGACCTCGACATTGCCCGGCAGCTTGGCGACCAGCGGCAGGTCTGCGCGACCGATATCGATATAGACGAGCTGAACCTCGCCAAGCTGCTCGATATAGTCGACCTTGCCCTCGAAGAGATAATCGGAACCGGTGGCGATCACGAGATCCTCCGGCCGCACGCCGAAGCTGACCGCCGCGCCATTCGCCGAGGCAGGCGTCGCGATCGGCACCGTCGCCTTGCGGTCGCCGACATGGCTGACCACGGTCGGATTGCCGGCCTTCTCGATCTTTGCCGGCAATATGTTCATGGCAGGCGAGCCGATGAACTGGGCGACGAACAGATTGCCGGGGCGCTTGTAGAGCTCCATCGGCGTGCCGACCTGCTCGACCCGGCCTTCCTTCAGCACCACGATGCGGTCCGCCAGCGTCATCGCCTCGACCTGGTCGTGGGTGACGTAGATCATCGTCGTGTTCGGCATCGATTCCTTCAACTTGGCGATTTCAATTCGGGTGGCAACGCGAAGCGCTGCATCAAGGTTCGATAGCGGCTCGTCGAACAGGAACACCTTCGGGTTGCGCACGATGGCGCGGCCGATCGCGACGCGCTGGCGCTGGCCGCCCGACATCGCCTTGGGCAGGCGGTCGAGATATTTGGTGAGCTGCAGGATTTCCGCCGCCTGCCGCACCCGCTTGTCGATCTCGGCCTTGCTTTCCTTGCCGATCTTCATCGAGAAGGCCATGTTGTCGTAGACAGTCATGTGCGGATAAAGCGCATAGGACTGGAACACCATGGCGATGCCCCGCTTCGACGGCGGCACGTCGTTCACCACCTCGCCATCGATCTTCAATTCGCCCCCGGTGATCTCCTCGAGCCCTGCGATCGACCGCAGCAAGGTAGATTTGCCGCAGCCCGATGGCCCGACGAAGACGATGAACTCGCCCGATTTGATGTCGAGGTCGATGCCATGGAGAATGTTAAGGTTGCCGTATGACTTCTTCACCTGGTTCAGCGTGACATCGGCCATGTTTGTCTCCTCCCGTTGATTGCTGTCTTAGAAGTTCAGTCGATACGCCCGAACCAGGCGCCGTAACCGCCGAGGCGGACCGGTCCGCTGCCAGTCTGTCCCGAAAAGCCATGCCCCGGCAAGGCTTGCAGCGCGCCTGGGCCGACATTGATCTCGGCGGGTTTGCTGCCGAGGTTGAAGGCGCAGACGATCCGCTCGTTACCCTCGCGGCGCGTGAAGGCGACGGTATCGCCGTCGCTTGCGATGAAGTCGATCTCGCCCTTGGCCAACGCCGGGTGCTGGCGACGGAAGGCAAGGAAGCGGCGGTAATGCTCGAGCAGCGAGTTGGCGTCGCCCTGCTGCACGTTGACGGCCTGCGACAGGTGCTTGCCCGGCACCGGCAGCCAGGGTTTCGCGGCCGAGAACCCGCCATTCTTGGCGGCCGCTTCCCACACCATCGGCGTGCGGCAGCCGTCGCGGCCCTTGAATTCCGGCCAGAAGCGGATGCCGTAGGGGTCCTGCAGGTCCTCGAATTTCAGCTCGGCCTCGCCGAGGCCGAGCTCCTCGCCCTGATAAATGCAGACCGAGCCGCGCAGCGACATCAGAAGCGCCGAGATCACCTTCAGATAGGCGGTCGGGTCGGCTTCGTTGGCTGCCCAGCGCGAGGCGACCCGCATCACGTCGTGGTTGGAGAAAGCCCAGCACGACCAGCCGTCGCTGGCGACCCGGCCGAAGGCCTCCAGCACCGCGCGCACTTTCGCGGCGCTGATCTTCTCCGGCGCCAGGAAGTCGAAGGAATAACACATATGCACGCGCTTGCCGTCGGCGGTGTAGGCGGCGACCACTTCGAGGCCGCGCTGGGAGTCGCCGACCTCGCCGACCGCCGCCTGCGCCGGATATTCGTCGAGAAGCGCGCGAAAACGCTCGAGGAAGCCGAGATTCTCCGGGCGGCTCTTGTCGTAGATATGGTCCTGATAGTTGTAGGGGTTGACCGCCGGCGCCGTCTGATCATTGCGCTGTTCCGGCGGCAGCGGCGGGTTGTCCTCCAGCCCCTGGCTATGGAAATAGAAATTGATGGTGTCGAGTCGGAAGCCGTCGACGCCGCGCTCCAGCCAGAAGCGTGTGATGTCGAGCAGCGCGTCCTGGACTTCCCGGTTGTGGAAGTTGAGGTCCGGCTGCTCGGCCAGGAAATTGTGCATGTAATATTGCTGGCGGCTGGTGTCCCACTGCCAGGCCGAGCCCCCGAAGATCGACAGCCAGTTGTTGGGTGGCGTTCCGTCCGGCTTGGCGTCCGCCCACACATACCAGTCGGCTTTCGGATTGTTGCGGCTGGAACGGCTTTCCTTGAACCAGGGGTGGATGTCGGCGGTATGCGACAGCACCTCGTCGATCATCACCTTGAGGCCCAGCCGGTGCGCCTCCGCCACCAGCGCGTCGAAATCGGCCAGCGTGCCGAACATCGGATCGACGTCGCAATAATCCGAGACGTCATAGCCGAAATCCTTCATCGGCGATTTGAAGAAGGGCGAGATCCAGATGGCGTCGACGCCGAGCGAAGCGATGTAGGGCAGGCGCTGAACGATGCCTCTCAGGTCGCCGATGCCGTCGCCGTTGGAGTCCTGGTAGGAGCGCGGATAGATCTGGTAGATCACCGCGCCCCGCCACCAGTCGCGGTCGGTGGCAGGATCTGGTCTCGAAGTCGCCTTCAAAGCCGATTGCATGTCTTCAACCTCCTTTCACCGAGCCGGCAAGCAGCCCGCGGACGAAATAGCGCTGCAGCGAGAAGAACACGATCAGCGGCACGATGATGGTGATGAATGCCGAAGTCGTGAGGATCTCCCAATTGCCGCCGCGTGAGCCGAGCAGCGCATTGAGCTTGGCCGTCAGCACGATCTGATCGGGCGCCGTGCCGAGGAAAACCATCGCCACCAGGAGATCGTTCCACACCCACAGGAACTGAAAGATGGCGAAGGAGGCAAGCACCGGGAACGACAGCGGCAGCACGATCTTGACGAAGATCTCGAAATCGCTGGCGCCGTCGATGCGCGCCGATTCCATGATCTCGCGCGGCAGGCCGGCGATGTAGCTCCTGAGCAGGTAGATGGCGAAGGGCAGGCCGAAGCCCGTATGCGCCAGCCAGATGCCGAGATAGGTCTTGGATGGCACGCCGAAGAAGGTGCCGACGCCGTTGTAGAGCTTGAGCAGCGGAATCAGCGACATCTGCAACGGCACGACCAGCAGGCCGATGATGACGGCGATCAGAAGCGCACGGCCCGGAAAGCGCATCCAGGCAAGCGCATAGGCCGCGAAGGCTGCGATCAGGATCGGGATCACCGTCGAGGGGATGGTCACCGTCAGCGAGTTCATGAACGAGCGGCCGATGCCTTCGGAAAACAGCACCGCATCGTAGTTCTCGGTGGTGAATTTCGGCGGCGCCGAGGAGGCGTAATAGACGCGCTGACCGCGGTCGCCTTCGAATGGCTTCGGCGAGGCGAGCGTGAAGCTGCCATCCGCATTCACCTGCAAGGTGACGCCGTCGCCGAGATCGGCCGCCGTGCCGGCCTTGTACTGCGTCGGTGCCGCCGCCTTGGTGCCGAAGGCGCTGATGGCGCGCTTGGCGCCGTCGCCGAAGACATTGCCCTCGATGACATATTTGCCGTCCTTCTGGGTCTGCGCCGAGGCGGCCGGCAGTCGTCCGGCCTCGGTCTGGCTGGAGCTGGCGAAGGAATTCCACCAGCCCGACGCGATGATCTGGTCCTTGTCGCGCAGCGACGAGACGAGAATGCCGAGTGTCGGGATGGTCCAGATGATGACGAAGACCAGCACGGCGATATGAACGCCGAAGCGGCTGGCGAAGGACTTTCCGGTGGACGCGGCCATCTCAATGCCCTCCCGTCTCTTTGTTGGCCTGGCGGATGTTCCAGACCATGATCGGAATGACCGCGATCATGATGATGATGGCGATGGTCGCGCCGCGGCCGAAATCGCCGCCGCCGCGGAACATCCAGTCGAACATCAGATTGGCCAGCACCTGGCTGTTCCATTGGCCGTTGGTCATGGTCAGCACGATGTCGAACACTTTCAGCACCAGGATGGTGATGGTGGTCCACACCACCGCGATGGTGCCCCAGATTTGCGGCACCATGATCTTCCAGAAGATCTGGAACGGATTGGCGCCGTCGATGACTGCCGCTTCCAGCGTCTCTTCCGGAATGCCGCGCAGCGCCGACGACAAGATGACCATCGCAAAACCTGTCTGGATCCAGATCAGGATCACCATTAGGAAGAAATTGTTCCAGAACGGCAGCGAGATCCACACCTGCGGCTGGCCGCCGAAATACTGGATGATGGCGTTGAGCAGGCCGATCTGCACCTGGCCCTCGCCCCGGTACTCGTAGATGAATTTCCAGATCACGCTGGCGCCGACGAAGGAGATGGCGAGCGGCAGGAAGATCAGGCTCTTGGCGATCGTGCCCCACCAGATCTTGTCGGTGAGCACGGCGATGATCAGCCCGAGGAAGGTGCAGGCCGCCGGCACCACCGCCAGCCACAGGATGTTGTTGAGGATCGAGTTGCGGAAATCGTGGTCGCCGAACGCCCATTCGTAATTGGCGAGGCCGACGAAATTCTCGCCGCCGCGATCGAGGAAGGAGAGCCGCAGCGTCTCGACCACCGGATAGATCAGATAGATGGTGAGGATGATCATCGCCGGGCCGACGAACAGCCAGGGCCGCACCAGGCCCTGCCGGCGCAGATTGTCGACGGCTGCGGTGCCTGACACCCCGCGCGACGGGAAAACGAGATCGAGCAGTTTGTTGGCGCCCCAGAAATAGGCGACACAACCGCCGACGCCGATGATGATGACGAATATGGCCGAGAAAATCTGAGCCGCCATGGGTCCCTCTCCCTGCGCATGACCGGCCAGGCACCGCTGGCGGACGCATGCGCCGACTTATGAGTTTTCGGAACAATCGAGACGCGAAGGCCTCCGGCGCGGACCGCCGGTCGGATCCGGGCCGTAGCCCGGATCCAGGTGGAGGATGAGGAAAATATCAGGCCGCGCGCGGCGGCCTGTTTGCCGGATGGCTACTTGATGGCATCCCAGCTTTTCTGGATGTCGGCGGCGACGTCCTGCGCGGACTTGCCGCCGACCAGGTCGATCATGCCGGTCCAGAACGAGCCCGCGCCGACCTTGCCGGGCATCAGATCGGAGCCGTCGAACCGCACCGTGGTGGCTCCAACGAGGATCTCGCCCTGCTTCTTCAGCGCGTCGCTGCCATAGGCGTCTTTGTTGGCGGCCTTGAACGGGGTGACGAAGCTCTTCTGCGCCATCCATAATTCATGCGCGAGCGGCATCTGCAGGAACTTGATGAACTCGCGCGAGGCCTTGGAGTCCTTGGTGATCATCACCAGCGTTCCGGCCACTTCCAGCGGCGTGCCCAGCTCCGGCTTGGAGGCGTAAGGCGGATAGGGGAAGAAGTCCGCATCCTGGCCGAGCTTCACGTTTTCCGGGAAGAAGGACGGGATGAACGACGCCTGATGGTGCATGTAGCATTTGGGCGGCACGGTGAAGAGGCCCTTCGGACTGTCGCGGAAGTCGGTCGCCGCGACCGCCTTGGCGCCGCCATCCACCATCTTGTCGTCGGTTGCTATCTTGCCGAAGATGTCGATGGCGTTGACGACGGCCGGGTCGGTGAACGGAATCTCGTTCTTCGTCCACTTGTCGTAGACCTCCGGCGGTTGGGTCCGGAGCATGATGTCCTCGACCCAGTCGGTCGCCGGCCAGCCGGTAGCGCCGCCCGAGCCAAGCCCGATGCACCATGGCTTGCCGCCGTCGGCAACGATCTTCTTCTCGAGGTCGGCCAGTTCTTCCTGGGTCTTCGGCACCTTGTAGCCGGCCTCCTGGAAATTATCCGGCGAGTACCAGACCAGACCCTTCACGTCGATCTTGTAGGGGAAGGCATAGAAGCCGGGCTTGCCGTCCTTGCCCGTATAGGTGCCGAGCTTGGCCCAGGAGTCGCCGGCGGCGTAGTTTTCCTTGATCCAGGCGGCGACGTCGTCGCCCAGCGGAGTCAGCACGCCCTTGGAAGCGAGATCCTGGATCAGGCCAGGCTGCGGCAGGACGGCGATATTGGGCGGGCTGCCGGCCTGGGTGTCGATGACGATCTGCTGCTCATAGTTCTCGGACGAGGAATATTTCACCTCGGCGCCGGTCGCTTCCTGGAAATAGTCGAGGACCGAACGTACAAGCGTCTCATCCTCGCCGCGCCACGGACCGAAGATGGTCAGCGTTTCGCCCTTGAGGTCGACCTTCTTGAGGTCGTCGTAATTCGCCCAATGAAATTTCGAATCCTCGCCCGGCTTGAACTTCAGTTCGGCATGTGCCGGCAGGCCAAGGGTGAGCGCAGCGAACGCAGCACCCAAGAGAAGCATTTTCTTCATCGCAGTCCTCCCAGTGTTGAGACAGGTTCGGACGAAACCTCCATTTCGTCCGCCGACGCGCACGGAACTGTGACTCAGTGAGAAGGCAACCGCAACCTTTCGAAGAGTATTCCAAAGCGCTTTGGCTAAATTGATCTGGCCATTGAATCGCCATGAAGTCAAGAGGCTCATGTTGCTAATCGATTTAAAAAGCGCCGAATGCTCTAAGAAAGTGCAGTGCAGCAAGCTTTTTTGGCGCTGCAACAGCAATTTTGGCTTCAAACACGGCCGATGCGCCTCTAAGGTCATCTTGCTTGGCAAAAGCGTCGGCCATCATCGGATCGATTAAAATTGAAAGCGCTTTGAGGCTGGAGGCCTCCGATGAACCTCAAGCAACTGTCGCACATGCTGTCGCTTTCGCAGACCACGGTCAGCCGGGCATTGAACGGCTACCCCGAGGTCAGTGAGGAAACCCGGCGCCGGGTCATGGATGCCGCCAAGCGCCACGGCTACCGGCCGAACCCATCCGCGCGGCGCCTCGCCACCGGCAAGTCAGGCATGATCGGCTACGTGTTGCCGACGGGTGCGTCCGTCGACATCGATCCGCATTTCGTCGAATTCCTCTCCGGCCTCGGCGATTATGCCCGGTCGCACGAGCTCGACCTCGTGCTGTCGCCCGCCGATGCCGACGATGAGGAGACCACCTACCGCCGCATCGTCGCCAACCGGCAGGTCGATGCCGTCTACATTTCCTCGCCGCGGCCGGCCGACCGGCGGCTGGCCCTGGTCAATACGCTGGGCATACCCTTCATCGTGCATGGCCGTAGCGAAGGTTTGGATTTCGATTATCCCTATCTCGACATCGACAATGAGGGCGCCTTCCACGAGGCGGCGCGGCTGCTTCTTCAGCTCGGCCACAAGCGCCTGGCGCTGATCAACGGCAACGAGCGCGAGACCTTCGCCATCCACCGCGAGCGCGGCGTGCGCCGGGCGCTTGCCGCGAGCGGGATGACGCTCGGCGAGCGCCACATCCGCTCGGTGACCATGACCGAGGAAAACGGCTATCGCGCCGCCCGTCGCCTGCTCGAGGAAGCCGAGCCGCCGACGGCGATCGTCTGCTCCAGCCTGATCATGGCGTTGGGCGTCGTACGCGCCGTGCGCGACCTTGGCCTCACCATCCCCGGTGACCTGTCGCTGGTCGCCCATGACGACGTCTTCCCCTGGCTGCGGCCGGAAAATTTCCCGGTGCCGCTGTCGACGACGCGCTCGTCGATCCGCCTCGCCGGCGCCCGCGTCGCCGAGCGTCTTGCGGCGCGCATATCGGGGCTGGAGGAGGGCGCGCGCGGCGAGGTCTGGCCGGTGGATCTGGTGGTGAGGGGGTCGGTGGCCGGGGCGCCCGGGTGAGGTCAGATTCACCAGCCGGACCGTGGCGCGCTCGGCTGAAAAGACGAGCGCGCGATGGATCGATCGCAGACTAAGCCAATTTCCGCCTGCCAGGCCTTATTGTAAGACGTTCAAATTTGAGCTTCCGCACTCATGCTTTGTCGAGAGTATCTCCTGTAGTCTCTAGCCGTTCTGCGCCAAAAGTTGGCCGTTCAATGCGCCGCCGGCAACGATGACGACGAATAGGAGAACGCAATGACCCGCACTCACGTTGAACGCCTTGAAGAGTTCAGGGAAATCCTGGTCGCGACTCGACGCGAAGGCGTCCGAAATGTGCACCACACTCGCGACGCGATGCGGGCAAGTGGCTTTCAGATCGGAGACAGCGATGGCTCCAGCTACGGCGCGCAACTGAAGGCGCTTCAAGAGCAAATTGAGGCGGTCGATCGCGCCATCGAAGACGAGAAGCGGTTGGCCTTGGTTCTCGAGGGTGCGGTGCAATCCCGCCGGCCGACCAAGCCGAGAATCGTGAAGGGTGCATAGAGCCAACTACGGCCGCTGGTGAAGCTGGGCTTCCAACGGTAGCAAGGGCGCCGGTATTGGGGGCAGGATCCAACGGCTTCACCTGCCGCCTCCTTCATGGGCTGCATTTACTCCCGTGGGACAACGGTCTGCCTGCGCCTGCTCCTGATTTTGGGAGGTGGCAACGGGTAAGTCAGAGTCGTTAGCCAGTCCTTCAGGTGCGCCTTTTGCCCGCATTCCCGTTCACCGAAGCGAATCCGATCCAACATCCAGGCCCGCCGCCGAAGGCTTCGGAGGTGGTGATCGTCGGTGGCGGTATCATCGGCGTAACGACGGCGCTTTTCCTCGCCTCCCGAAACATTCCGGTGACGCTGTTGGAGAAAGGCCGGGTCGCGGCCGAACAATCCTCGCGAAACTGGGGCTGGATCAGAAAGCAGGGACGGGACGCGGATGAACTGCCGATCGTCATCGAGGCCATTCGCCTGTGGCGGCAGCTGGTCGAGGAAAGCGGCGAAGACATCGGGCTGAAGCAAACGGGCGTGACCTATCTGGCGAACGCCGACAAGGACATGGCCGGCTTCGAAGCGTTCATGAAGATCGCCGCGGCTCATGACCTCGACACGCGTCTCCTAAATGCGGACGAGACCGCGAAACTCATCACCGGCATGTCGCGCAGGTTCAAGGGCGCGATGACGACGCCCTCCGACATGCGCGCGGAACCCTGGTTGGCAGTGCCTGCGCTGGCCAGGCTCGCCGTGCGAAAAGGCGCCAGGATCGTGGAGAACTGCGCGGCGCGAACCCTCGACATCGCGGCCGGTAGGATCAAGGGCGTGTGGACCGAGGCGGGATATATCGACGCCTCCACCGTGCTGGTCGCGGGCGGCGCCTGGTCGTCCGTGTTCCTGGCGCGGCACGGCGTGTCCATCCCCCAGCTCAGCGTCCGCGTCACCGTGGCCGCGACGGAGCCCTTGCCCGAGATCTATGCGGGCGCGGCCGCCGACGATCACATCGCTTTCAGGCGCAGGCAGGACGGCGGATACACGCTCGCCGGAGGCGGCAGCCACTTGCTCTACCTGGGCCCCGACGCATTCCGGCACGCCACCAAATATATTCCCGCCCTCAGGAACGATCCGTTCGGCGCGCGCTATTTCCCGTTCGCTCCGTCAGGCTACCCGGACGGCTGGTCGACGCCGCGCGATTGGGCGCCGGATTCAGAGAGTCCCTTCGAGAGAATGCGGGTGCTCAACCCGGCCCCTGAACCGGCCCGGCTGCGCGCGATCGGGCGCAACTTCAAACGCCTTTTTCCCCAGTTCGAAAAAGCTCGCTTGAAGGTCGGCTGGGGCGGCATGATCGATGCCATGCCCGACGTCGTTCCCGTCGTGGATCGGGTCCAGGCGATAGGCGGTCTTTTCGTCGCGACAGGAATGAGCGGCCACGGCTTCGGCATCGGGCCTGGCATGGGCCGCGTCGTCTCCGACATGATCCAGGGAAACGACACCGGACACGATCTCAGCCGCTTCCGGCTGCCGCGCTTCTGCGATGGAAGCCCGGTACGGTTGGGTCCGGCTCTTTAATTGGGCAACTGGCCGCCGCTATCCCGTAGCTGGGATAGCCGACTGCCTGGACTCACTCCTTCGCCGCTTCGGCGGCCTTGATATCCAGCAGCCCAAAGCCGAAATCATTGTCCCGCCCCTTGGGCCCAAGATCCTTCGCCGTTGCCGCCAGCGCCTTCTCGATCTCGTCGGCCGAGCGGTCGGGCGCGGCGTGGATCAGGTTGGCGATGGCGCCGGACACGATTGCGGCGGCAAAGGATGTGCCGGTCACCACGTCCGACCCGGCGCCACTCGGCGCCACCATTTCGACGCCGGGCGCCGAGATGAACACATAGGCGCCGCGATTGGCCTGCGGCATCAGACCGTCCTTGGCGTCGGTGGCGGTCACGGCGATCACGCCGTCGAAGGCGGCCGGGTAGCCGTAGGGCGCCTTCGGCCCGTTGTTGCCGGCGGCTGCCACCAGCACCATGCCCTCGGCGCGTGCATTGCGGCAGGCGGTGCCGAGCAGGTCGTTCTTCGGACCGACGAAGCTCATATTGATGATGCGAACATTCTGCTCAGCGGCCCAGTCGAGCGCCGACAGGATGACGTCCATGGTCGACTTGCCGCCTTCGAAGGCCCGCGCGTGATAGATTTTCGCGCCCGGCGCCATGCCTTCCAGCGGACCGACACCGGCGATCAGCCCGTCGACCGAGGTGCCGTGGTCGCGCTTCTCGATCGGCACATTGGGCATGGCGTCATATTGCTCGGCGATGACGCCCTTCAGCGCGGGATTGGTATCGTCGATGCCGGTGTCGATGACGGCGACGCGCACATTCTCGCCGCTCGCCTGTTTTGAATCGAGCGCGATGCGGTCGAAAGCATAGTTCACGATGCCGGCCGCCTGCTGCAGCGAATAGATATGGTTCGGCTCACGCCGCTGCGTGCGGCCGTCGGCGGCGAGCTGCGCCAGCACCAAGCCGACAGGCCGCCCGTCGGTGATGCCGAAGCGCACCAGCGTCGAGCCAAGCAGCCGCGACTGGCGCTGCGAGCGCACCTGCAGGCCGAAGGAATTGGCGATCTGCTGCACGACGCCGGCATCGCCGTTGACCGTCACCAGCACTTCGTCGGGCACGAATTCGCCGGCAATGGCGCGCGGCGGTTCAGCCAGGTTGAGCCCTTGCGGCACCGTGACGGGTCCGCTCGGCGTCGGTGTGGGCACCGGCGCGTTGGCGGAACCGTTCGACGGCGATGTCCCACCGGATGGCGCGGGCGCTTGCGGGGCCGCGCTCGCCGGCCGGTTCGGGAACAGATCGACGATCAGCGCCGGCAGGAACACCGCGCCGCCTGTGGCCGAGCCGCTGCTCGGCGCACCGCCACTGCCCTTGGCGCCGCCGTCCTTGTCGCAGTCGCCGCCGGCCGCCGTCGTGCGGTTCAGGCAGTCGACCTGCTTTTGCGTCAGGCTGGGATCATTGGTCTGCGCGAACGCAGGCGCGGCGACAAAAGCCGCCGCCGCAAGGAGCGCCGCATGCAGAATGACTTTTGGTCTTTTCGCAATTCCGGACGGAAAACCGCGGCACACTTTTCCTGGAATTGCTTTAGCCGCCATCGACCGGTTTCCTTCCCTGGATCACAGTATCCGCGAAAGGCTGGGCGGCAACAAGGCCGACGAGCCTGTCGTAATCGGCCGCCGTGCTGGCCGGGATCGCCAGGTGGAACACGCCGTCGGCGGTCGGGCCGCCGGCGATCTTCAGTCCGTTCTGGCCGAGGAAGGCGGCGATATCGGCCATCTTGGCATCCGGCTTGAACTTGACCAGCGCGAAAGGCAGCTTCGCCAGATCGTCCTGAGCGCCGGCCACCTCGAAATCGTTGCCCTTGCCGCCCGGCCGTTCGAAGGACTGCACCAGGACAAGTGCCAGTAGCGCAGCGGCGGCCGCCCAGGCGACGCCGGCGGGCATCGCCGTGACGCGGCCGAAGATCTTGGCGAGCCAGGATTGGCCGGCGGGCGCGCGCACCGGGCCGGCCTCCGCGTCGAGCGCCCTGGCAAAGCGGGAGAGCGCATCGGCTGGCGGGCGGATCGCCTCGTTGGCGGCGGCGGTGCCGGAGAACTCGGCCTCCGCTTCGCCAAGCGCTGCCATCGCCGCTGGATCGGTGGCCAGCCATTCCTCGACGGCCTCCAGCTCGGCGCCTTCCAGCGAGCCGTTCAGGTAGAACGGCAGCAGCGTTTCCATCTCGTCGCGGCGCGACATCTTTTCAGCGGCGCTCATGGCCACCCCCTGTCGTAACCGGCGGCCTTGAGGGCTTCGCCGAGTTTCTTGCGGGCGTAGAACATCCTGGTCTTGACGGTCGCGACCGGAATATCGAGCACCTCGGCGATCTCGGTCACCGACTGGCCATGGTAATAGGCAAGGTCGATCACCGTGCGATGTTCTTCCGGCAAGGCATCGACGAAGCGGCGCAAGGCGGCCGCCTTGTCTTCCTTCATGGTGACGACGTCCGGCGTGTCGGCACTGTCGGGGACCTGCGCCGCGTCATCGTCGTCGATCCAGTCTTCCTTCTTCTTGCGCAGCATGGAGAGCGCCTTGAAGCGGGCGATGCCGAGCAGCCAGGTGGAAACTTCAGAGCGGCCTTCGAACCCGGTCGCCTGCTTCCACAGCTCCAGAAAAACCTCGTTTGCGATATCGTCGGCCATCATTTCCGATCCCGTCTGGCGCGCCACGAAACGGTAGATCCGCGCGTGGTGACGCATGAACAGGAGCCGAACGGCGGCCCGGTCGCCCTTCGCGACCCGGTCTACAAGCGCGCGATCGGTTTCCGTCGCCGCGTTCATGGCCGGTCGAGCCGCCCGGCTCCTCGAAGCTCTGTCGCTGATCGGTCCAAAAAGGTTCACCCTCCGCCAAGGATTTTCGGAGGCTAACCGAAGAGCGGGGAGGTTGCCAGTAGGTGGGGTGCCCCTTCTCCCCTTGTGGGAGAAGGTGGCCGCGGAGCGGCCGGATGAGGGGTGCTCCAGGGAAAGCCAGCGTCTCACTCCGCTGGAACACCCCTCATCCGTCTCGGCGCTGCGCGCCGATCCACCTTCTCCCACAAGGGGAGAAGGGGAAGGTGAAATTCACCCCAAAAACACTTTCGCCGTCATCGTCTCGGGTATCTCAACCCCAAGCCGGCTCAGCACCGTCGGCGCGAGCTGCAGCTGGTCGAGCAGCGTGTCGGCGGCCGGGCCTTTCGCGGGTCCAAAATAATAGAGCGCGAAATCCTGCATCTCGTCGTCATGGCCGCCATGGTGGCCGCGGTCGGTCTGGCCGTGGTCGGCCGTCACGATCACTTCATAGCCGGCCGCGCGCCATTGCGGCAGGAAGGCTGCAAGCATCGCGTCCATCGCGTAGCAGGCATGGTCCATTTCTATGCAGTCATGGCCGAAGCGATGACCCATCGAGTCCAGCGTACAGGTGTGCAGGATGCCGTAGTCGATGCCGTGGCGCTTCACCAGCATGGTCAGCGTCGCGAACAGGTCGACGTCGCTCGGCGTCATCTGGTTCTTGAGATTGTAGCCGGTCATGCTGTGGAAACGGCCATGCGTGATCGGCCCGCCTAGATCGTCGAACTCCAGATCCTCGACAAGGTCGAACGGATACGAACGGAAGAACTCCGACCAGTAGGAATGGGTCACCGCTCCCGTCTTGCCGCCGGCCTTGCTGACCTCCGAGAAGATGTCCGGCTGCGTGACTCGAAAGCGGATCTCGTTGGAAAGGATGCCATGCACCTGCGGCGTCACCCCGGTGTGGATCGAGGCATAGCAGCAGGCCGAGGTCGACGGCAGCACCGAGCGCATCTTCCACACCTGCGCTTCGCCCGACTGCGCCCAGCCCTCGAGATTGCCCATCAGCCGGCGCCAGTTCCGGTAGGGCACGCCGTCAAGGATGATGAGCAGCAGTTTGGATTTGAGCGCCAAGGATAGGGCTCCATGCGGTTGTGCGGTAGGGATCAGCATCGACAGCCCGGCCGGTCCGGCCAAGCTCCAGAAGCGCGAAGATGAGGACGCCAGCTCAACGGATGTCGTCCTGCGTGACGCGCTCTAGTTTCCGGCGCTTTCCATGCGCCGCCCTTTGATCGCCTTCTCCAGCCAGCCGATTTCCATCTCCGGCACGGAGGACAAGAGCAGGTCCGTATAGGCGTCGAAAGGCGGCGTCAGCACCTTGCTCTTGGGGCCGTAGCGCACCACTTCGCCGCGATACATCACCGCGATCGAATCGGCGATCGACTTCACCGTCGCCAGGTCATGGGTGATGAAGAGATATGCGACCTTCTCCACCTGTTGCAGGTTGAGCAGGAGCTTGAGAATGCCGTTGGCGACCAGCGGGTCGAGCGCCGAGGTCACCTCGTCGCAGATGATCAGCTTCGGCTTCGCGGCGAGCGAGCGCGCAATGCAGACGCGCTGCTTCTGGCCGCCGGAAAGCTCGGCCGGGTAGCGATCGACGAAACCCTTGCCCATCTCGATCTCGTCAAGCAATTCGGCGACGCGTTTGTCGCGCTCGCGCCCCTTCATGCCGAAGTAGAACTCCAGCGGGCGGCCGATGATGGTGCCCACCGTCTGGCGCGGGTTCATCGCCACGTCGGCCATCTGGTAGATCATCTGCAGCTGGCGCAGATCCTCCTTCGGCCGGTCGGCCAGCCTGTTGGCAAGCGGCCTGCCGTCGAAGGTGACGGTGCCCTCCTCGGGCGGCAACAGGCCGGTGATGGCGCGGGCCAGCGTCGACTTGCCGGAACCGCTCTCGCCGACGACGGCCAGCGTCTGTCCCGGATAGATGTCGACCGAGACGTTCTTCAGAACCTTGACATGGCCGCCGCCATAGGCAGCGGTCACATTCTTCACCGACAGGAACGGTGTTGTGCCGGGCTGCTGTTCCTTGTGCTCGATCTCATGCACCGAAACCAGCGCGTTGGTATATTCCTGGCGGGGCTCCTTGATGATCTGCCGCGTGCCGCCCCATTCGACCAGCCGGCCGTGGCGCAGCACCATGATCTCGTCCGACACCTGGGCGACGACGGCAAGGTCATGCGTGATGTAGAGGGCCGCCACATGCGTGTCGCGGATGGCGTCCTTGATCGCCGCCAGCACGTCGATTTGCGTCGTCACGTCGAGCGCCGTGGTCGGCTCGTCGAAGACGATGAGGTCGGGCTCCGAGCAGAGCGCCATCGCCGTCATCACGCGCTGCAGCTGGCCGCCGGAGACCTGGTGCGGATAGCGCTCGCCGATCGTTTCGGGATTGGGCAGGCTGAGCTTCTTGAACAGCGTAACGGCTCGCTTCTCGGCCTCGGCGCGGGTCGCGGTGCCGTGCAGCATGGCCGCCTCGACCACCTGGTCGATCAGCTTGTGCGCCGGATTGAAGGCCGCGGCCGCCGATTGCGCGACATAGCAGACCTCGCGTCCGCGCAGCGCCCGCACGCCCTTCGGGCCGGCTTTCAGGATGTCGCGGCCGTTGAGGATCACCTCGCCGCCGGTGATGCGCACGCCGCCGCGGCCATAGGCCATGGACGACAGGCCGATGGTCGATTTGCCGGCGCCGGATTCGCCGATCAGGCCGAGCACCTTGCCCTTTTCGAGCGTCAGCGAGACGTCATGGACCAGCGTGATGGTCTTCGGCGCCTCGCCGGGCGGGTAGACGGTCGCCTCGATGCGCAGGTTGCGGATATCGAGGAGCTTGCCCGAATTTGCCTTGGTGTCGGCCATCAGCCGCGCCCTCCCTTCAGGCTCGTCGTGCGGTTGAGCACCCAGTCGGCGACGAGGTTGACCGAGATCGCCAGCACAGCGATCGCCGCAGCCGGGATCAGCGCCGCCGGAATGCCGAAGACGATGCCGTCCTTGTTCTCCTTGACCATGCCGCCCCAGTCCGAATCCGGCGGCTGCACGCCGAGGCCGAGGAAGGAGAGCGCCGACAGGAAGAGCACCGCGAAGATGAAGCGCACGCCGAGCTCCGCCACCAGTGGCGACAGCGCGTTGGGCAGGATTTCGCGGAAGATGATCCAGGCCTTGCCTTCGCCGCGCAGCTTGGCCGCCTCGACGAAATCCATGACGTTGATGTCGACGGCGACGGCGCGCGAGAGGCGGTAGACGCGGGTGGAATCGAGGATGCCCATGACCAGGATCAGCGTCAGCGTGTTGGTCGGCAGCACCGACAGCACGACGAGGCCGAAGATCAGCGTCGGGATCGACATCAGAAGGTCGACGAAGCGCGACAGCAGCGTGTCGAACCAGCCGCCGAAGACAGCCGCCGTGAAGCCGAGGATCGAGCCCAGCGAGAAGGACAGCGCCGTCGCCGCCACCGCGATCTCCATGGTGATGCGCGCGCCATAGATCATGCGCGAGATGAGATCGCGGCCGAGATTGTCGGTGCCCAGCCAATGAGTGGCCGACATCGGCTCCCACACGTCGCCGACGATCTCGCCATTGCCATGCGGCGCGACCCAGGGCGCGAAGATGGCGCAGAACGCAAAGAAGCCGGTCAGGATCAGCCCGACCCAGGCGGTGAACGGAATTTGTCGTAGCGTCATTCGCTTCAGTTCCCCCTCAGGTCGTCCCGCATCCGGCCCGTTATTTCGGATGCCCCCGTCATTTCGGATGCCTCAGCCGTGGATTGGCCACGATGGCGGCGATATCCGCGACGATGTTGAGCGTGATGTAGACCGCGGCGAAGATCAGGCCGACCGCCTGCACCACCGGCACGTCGCGCTTGGCGACATGGTCGACCAGATATTGCCCCATGCCCGGATAGACGAAGATCACCTCCACCACCACGACGCCGACGATGAGATAGGCGAGGTTGAGCATGACGACGTTGACGACCGGCGCGATCGCGTTCGGGAAAGCATGCTTGCGGATGATGTCGAAGGGCTTCAGCCCCTTGAGCTCGGCCGTCTCGATATAGGCCGACTGCATGACATTGAGGATCGCCGCGCGCGTCATGCGCATCATATGGGCGAGCACCACCAGCGTCAGCGCCGTGGCCGGCAGCACCACGGCCTGCAGCCTTTCGAGGAACGGCGTGGAATCATCCACCGTCGAGATGCTTGGGAAGATCTGCCAATGCACGGCGAACACGAAGATCAGCACATAGCCGATGAAGAATTCCGGGAACGATGTCGAGGCCAGCGCCAGGCCGGAAATCAGCTTGTCGACGAAGCCGTTGCGATAGCGCACCGCAATGAGCCCGAGGATGATCGCCAGTGGCACCGCGACGATCGCCGCGCAGGCGGCCAGGAAAAGCGTGTTCTTCAGCCGCGTGCTGATCGAGGTCGCGATGTCCAGTCCGCTCGACTGCGCCGTGCCGAAATCGCCATGCAGGATGCCCCACAGCCAGTGCACGTAGCGCAGCCAGGCCGGGTCGTTGAGCCCGAGTTGCTCGCGCAAATTCGCCAGCGCCTCCGGCGTCGCCGACTGGCCAAGGATCGCCTGGGCGACGTCGCCCGGCAGGATCTGCGTGCCGGCGAAGATCAACACCGAAACGGCGAACAGAAGAACAATGCCCAGCAAGATACGCTGAGCGACCAATCTCAGGATCGGATACGACATCGGCTACCTGCAATGGTGAAGAAGGGACGGTGCCCGCTTTTCAGGCAGGCCATGAATGCCGGAAAGGGCCGGCTCGCGCCGACCCTTTCCTATCCTTCGTCAAGCCTGCAGCCAGCACTCGATCAGCGCGTGGCCGTTGCTGAGTTCCTGCGCCGGGTTGTCGACCCACCCTTCGACGCCCTTGCCGGTCGCGTCGACGAACTGGTTGAAGAACGGCACGATCAGGCCGCCTTCGTCGCGCATGATCTCGCCCATGTCGCGGTAGATCTTCTTGCGCTTGGCTTCGTCGAGCTCGCCGCGCGCCGCAAGCACCATCTTGTCGAAATCCGGCCGCTTGAAGCGCGTGTCGTTCCAGTCGGCGGTCGAGAGATAGGCGGTCGAATACATCTGGTCCTGCGTTGGACGGCCGCCCCAGTAGGAGAGCGAGAAGGGCTGCTTGTTCCAGACTTCCGTCCAGTAGCCGTCGCCCGGCTCGCGCTTGATTTCGATCTTGATGCCGGCCTTGGCGCAGCTCTGCTGATAGAGCTGGGCGGCGTCCACGGCGCCCGGGAAGGCAACGTCGGAGGTGCGCAGCAGGATCGAGCCGCTATGGCCCGACTTCTTGTAGAGCGCGGCGGCTTTTTCCGGATCGAACTTGCGCTGCTCGAAATCGCCTGCGAACAGCGGATAGGCCTTGTTGACCGGCATGTCGTTGCCGACCTCGCCGTAGCCGCGCAGGATCTTGGTCAGCATCTCCTCGCGGTCCATGGCGAGCTTCAGCGCCATCCTGAGGTCGTTGTTGTCGAAGGGCGCGGTGTCGCAGAACATGTTGAACGGATAGAAGCCGCGGCCCGAAGCGGCGCGGATGGTGACGCCGGGCAGCCGCTTGACCAGGTCGACGATCTTCGGCTCGACGCGGTTGATCATGTTGACCTGGCCGCCCTGGAGCGCGGCCATGCGTGCCGTCGGGTCGTTGACGACGACGATCTCGACCTGGTCGGCATGGCCGTATTTGTCGGCCTGCCAGTAATTGGCGAAACGTTCGCCGCCATGCTTTACGCCTGGCTGGTTGACGGTGACCTTGTACGGGCCCGTGCCGATGCCGGCATCCGGCTTGTCGTTGCCGCCATTCGGCTGGATGATCAGGTGGTAGTCCGCCATGAGGTAGGGCAGGTCGGCGTTCGGGTCCTTCAGCGTTACCACGACATTGCCGCCATCGGCCTTGATGGTGTCGATGCTCTTCAGCACGCCCAGCGCGCCCGACTTGGATTTTTCGTCACTGTGGCGCTTCAGCGTCGCCACGACGTCGTCCGGCGTCACCTCCTTGCCGTTGTGGAACTGGACGCCCTTGCGGATCTTCATCGTCCAGGTCTTGGCGTCCTTGGAGCTGCCGATCTCCTCGGCGATGAGATACTCGACGCCGCCGCCCGGCGCGAGCTCGACCAGCGTTTCGCCCCAGCACTTGCCGAAAGCGAACGGAACCTGGCTAAGGAAGGTCGCCGGATCGAGGCTGTTGGTGGATTCACCGCCCTGAAGGCCGGCCTTCAGCGTGCCGCCCTTGACCGGGCCGGCCGCGCGCACGGCGCTGGAGAGCATCGAGTTGGCAACGGTGGCGGCGACGCCGAGCGCAGCGGCGCGACCGAGAAAATCGCGACGGCTGAGTTTTCCGGCCGCGACTCGCCGGCTGAGATAGTCGAGTTCGTTGGACATTATGGTTCCTCACTCTGGGTATCCGACCTTATGGTCGTTTCTTGCTATTGGAGGAGATAATGACCGTAACGGAAAGCAGCAGGCAAGACCGAATGCGACATACGGTGGCGTAAATCGTGCGTCGCGTTTGGACCAATCTTGCCTGCGCTCAGACGAGCGCGCGGGGAATCGTCTGCTTGAAATCGCGTTCGAAAACCAGCTTTTCGCCCTCATAGGCTTCAATTCTGGCGCTGACGATGAAGTTCCCGGCGTCCGATCGCATGTCGGCAAAGGTTTCGGTCCGCACCGACCAATCATTGCGCGACAATGTCTGCGTCCAATGCGTGGCCCCGGTGGCCGACAGCGGATCGTCGGGATGGATCGCCCATGTCTCGCGCGCGATGCTGCCATTGACCAGCCCATGGTCGAGATCGCGCACCTCGCCGAAATCGTCCGTTATGGAAAGCGTGACGAGGCCGGTCTTCTCGTCGCGGTCGACATGGCGTTCGGAACTCGCCGGCCGGATGGTCTCGGTCGCCCAGGGCGTCGCGCCTTCCGGCTCGGGAAACGAAACCTCATCACTTTTCGCCAGCGGACGTAGCGGCAGCTTCAGCGTAGCCCTCGCCAGATCAAGCCGCACCGGCTCCGGCGAGGGCCAGATCATCGGCCAGTAGGCGGTCGAAACGGCAACGCGCAATTTGTGGCCGGCCGGCACCCGGTAGGCGCATTGGTCGAGCACGACGTGCGCCGAAACGGTCTGCCCTGGCACCAGCGCCTGCGGGAACTCATGCGAGTTGCGGTGCGTGAGATTGAGCACGCCATAGGAGATCAGCTCCGAGGCGCCGTCGGGATGCACGTCGCAGAGGCGCACCGCGATGTTGGCCTGTGGGCGATCGGAGGCAACCTGGACCGCGAGCTCCGGCGCCCCGACAATGTCGATCGCCTCGGTGAGTTCCGGCTGGTCGAAGCAAACCGACAGCGCGTCGTCGGGCCGCTGGTCGCCGGGCAGTTCCGGCCCGAAGGTGAAGGGAAAATACTCGCCGCCGGCAAGTCCGCAGGTCTGGGGCGAAGCGACGATCGAGGGTTTGGTGTCCGCGGCAATGAGCTCGATCGCCCCAACCTTGATGTTGGATGACGGCCATTGCTGCTCCGCCACCCAGCGGCCAGGCCGCTCCGGGTGCCAGCGCGCTGGCCGCACGCTATCCATGACATAGGCGCGGTAGGCCGGATCGTTCTCGACGCCGGTCTCGGCGCCCTTCAGCCAGCGGTCCCACCAGCGCAGCGCCTCCTGAAGGAAGCCGATGGCCGGATTGGGTCCGGCGTAATGCGGGTATTTGTGGATCCAGGGGCCGACGATGCCTTTGACCGGCGACTGGATGCCGGTGACGAGATTGGAGATCGTGTTGCGGTAGCCGTCATGCCAGCCGCCGATCGACATCACCGCCGCTTTGACCGTTGAAAAATCCTCGCAGATCGAGCCGCGCTTCCAATAGGCGTCGCGATGCTGGTGGCTGAGCCAGAGCGGCGCCATGAAAGGCTGGTTCTCCAGCCGGGTCAGCCAAAGGTCGCGCCAGCGGTTGCCGCCGGCGATCAATGGGTCCGGCGGACGCGACGAATAGGACAGCATCGTCGAGGCCCAGCCGAAATTTTCCAAAAGGAGGCAGCCGCCCTTGTAATGGATGTCGTCGGCATAGCGGTCGACGGTGGAGCAGAGGCTGATCACCGCCTTCAGCGCCGGTGGCTGTTTCGCAGCCACCTGCAGGCAGTTGAAGCCGCCCCAGGAAATGCCCATCATACCGACATTGCCGTTGCACCAGGGCTGCGCCGCCGCCCAGGCGATGATGTCGCAGGCATCCTGCAGTTCCTGTTCGGAATATTCGTCGTCCATCAGGCCTTCGGAATCGCCATTGCCGCGCATGTCGACGCGGATCGAGGCGTAGCCGTGGCCGGCGAAATAGGGATGGGTCAGCTGATCGCGAAAAATGGTGCCGTCGCGCTTGCGGTAAGGCAGATGCTCGAGGATCGCCGGTACGGGATTGTCAGTCGCATCCTCGGGCATCCAGATGCGCGCCGACAGCCGGCAGCCATCCGGCATGACGATGCCCATATCGGGAATTTCGACGACCTTGCGGGGGAATTCGGTGACGATTTTCATGGGCGGCATAACGCTCCGTGGCGTGGCGACTTTCAATCGCCATTCGCGACTGGAGCATCAAAAAATGCGACCTTGGCCGCTAACGCAATTCGTCGAGCAATTCGGGATGTTTTTCGAGCAACGTCATCAGCTGAATGGTCGGGCCGCTCGGCTCGATCAGGCCTCGCTCATATTTGTCGAAGGCATTCTCGCCGACTTTGAACAGCGAACCCGCCTCGCGTTGCGACAGCTTGAGCTTTGCACGCATGCGCCGGATAGTTTCTGGCGCAGGCACGCCGTCGATCTTTTCCTTGAGAATGCGCAGGGCGGCATCAACGGCAGCCATATCCTCCCCGACATGCACGCCGTCTCCGTCCGAAGCCGGATAGTAGCCTGGCAGGTCGACAACCACGCTCTCGCCTTTGTAGGTCACGGTGAACGGACGCACCCCGCGCGTCAGGATCTCTCCGGTTTCGGGAGAGATCAGGGTTTCACTGGTTTCTGTCGCCATGTCATTTCTCCTTGAACGCCATGACCATGAATTCGGTCACGACGTCAGCCTGGAACTTCACATAGAGGAGCATGCCGCGTGCCGGCACGCGGTAGACATCCTGCCAGACCCGGTGATCCGCAAAAGTCGTCATCGATTTCACGAACATCTTCCGCTGTCGATCACCTCGACAATGCCGGCACGATCGAAACCGAGGTCGACCGCATCGCGCAGGGCTGACGTTGTGATGGCCAACGTGTCGACAGACCCGAAGGTGGTCTTGATCGCCTCAAGATCGTAAGTGGGCCTGCGTTTCTCCATGACCCAATATGCCACCATAAAGGTGGCAATTCAAGGTAGGTGGAGTGGAAACGATTCAGTTCAGCGGAATGTCGTTCTCCGCCTTGCTTGCCTGGTAGGCGTCGGACAGCTCGTCATAGCGATCCGAGATCCTGCCGATGCGCGCCTCCAGCCGCTTGCGCTCCGCCTCGGGCAAAGCCCGCACCAACCGGCGGATCGAGAAACTTTTCCAATAGGCGTTCTCGGCATTGTAGCCGCCGGGGTCGAGGGTGAAGACCTCTTTCAGGATCTTCAGGTCGTGCGGAATGGCGAAGCTGTCGCGCGAATCCTCGTGGCTGAAGAGGTAGTAGAAATTGTCGAAGCCGGTCCAGGTGATGGCCGACAGGCAGAGCGAGCAAGGTTCGTGCGTGGCGACGAACAGCGCCTCCTTGGTGTCGACGCGCTCGGCCTTCGGCATTTCGTAGAAGCGCTTCAGGCAATGCACCTCGCCATGCCAGAGCGGATTTTCCATCTCGTTGTTGGTTTCGGCCAGCACCAGCGAGCGGTCGTCTTTCCGCAGGATGGCGGCGCCGAACAGCTTGTTGCCATGGGCGACGCCTTCGGCGGTCTTCGGCACGATGTCGTGCTCGATCACGTCGAGCAGGCGGTCGATCAGCGAAACGTCGGTCATGGGAAGGCTTTCAGGGAAGGTGGATCTCGTAAGGGTGCGAGAAATAGAATTCCTCGAGATTGGAGCCGTCGCCGCCGCGGTCGACGATCAGGAAATCCTGTTCCTCGCCGATTGGCGTCAGCACGCCGTGCCACAGGTTGCGGCGGTAGTTGATGCCTTGTCCGGGGCCGGCGAGAAAGGCATTCGGCTCGCCCGGCCCGTCCTTGGTGTCGTGGCAGACGATCACGAGGAAGGGGCGCGGCGACAGCGGGATAAAGGCCTGGCTGCCCAGCGGATGGCGCTCGACCATGGTGAGCTTCAGCGGCATCTCGTAGGGCGTTCCGCGCACCATCGAGATCAGCACGCGCGCATTCGGTCCGGTCGCTTCCGCGGTGGCCAAGTCGTGATAGCGCATCGCCTTGCCGCCATTGATCGGGTAGCGGTTGTCGCCGCCCATATCGATGACGTCGCCGAACGGCGCGAAGTCTTCACGCGTCAGCGGCTTGGCAACGATGCGACTCACCGCGCCTTGCCTCCAAGAGAGCCGCCCCCAAGATAGCCGCCAAGCCTGGCGTGCCGGTTGACGTCCTTGTAGAGCAAATAGCGGAAATTGCCGGGCCCGCCGGCATAGCAGGCCTGCGGGCAGAAGGCGCGCAGCCACATGAAATCGCCGGCCTCGACCTCGACCCAGTCCTGGTTGAGCCGGTAGACAGCCTTGCCTTCCAGCACATAGAGCCCATGCTCCATGACATGGGTCTCGGCGAACGGTATGACCGCGCCGGGCTTCAGCGTGACGATGGTGACGTGCATGTCATGGCGCATGTCGGCGGGGTCGACGAAGCGGGTCGTTGCCCATCGCCCTTCCGTGCCCGGCATCGGGCTCGGCGCTACCTCCTGGTCGCTCGAGAAGAAAGCTTCCGGCACGTCGAGGCCATCGACCGCCTCATAGGCCTTGCGGATCCAGTGGAAGCGGGCAGCGGCGCCGCTCTCGTTGCGCACCGTCCAGCCGCTCGCTGGCGGCAGGAATGCGAAGCCACCGGGGGCGAGCATATGCTTTTTGCCGGCAAGCGATACGGTGAGTTCCCCCTCGACGACGAAAAGCACGCCCTCGGCGCCGGCATCGAGTTCCGGCCGCTCGCTGCCGCCGCCCGGCAGGACCTCGACGATGTACTGCGAAAACGTCTCGGCGAAGCCCGAAAGCGGCCTTGCGATGATCCAGGCCCTGGTCTTGTCCCAGAACGGCAGGGGGCTGGTGACAATGTCCTGCATCACGCCCTTGGGGATCACCGCATAGGCCTCGGTGAAGACGGCGCGGCCGGTCAAAAGCTCGTTCTGGCCGGGATGGCCACCCTGCGGTGCGTAATAGGTTCGCTCGGCAGTCTTGATCATATCCATGGGGTCCTGACCCTCAGAGCAATTCCAGGAAAGGGTGAAGCGGTCTTCCGTTGGGAATTGCGTCGACAAAAACAACAAACGTTCAGAGCGGGAGCATGTCCTTCAGCCGAAGCAGTGCGATGCGCTCGACCTGTTTGCAGGCGGTTTCGAACTCGGTGCCGCGGCTGTTGCCGATCCGCGCCTCGAACTCCGCCAGGATTTGGTCCTTGGTCTTGCCCTTGACCGCGATGATGAAGGGGAAGCCGAAGGTGGTGACATAGGCGGCGTTGAGCTTCGAGAACAGCTCGCGCTCCTTGTCGGTCAGCGCGTCGAGCCCGGCGGAGGCCTGCTCCTTGGCCGACTCCGGCGTCAGCCGCTTGGCCGCCGCCAGCTTGCCGGCAAGGTCCGGATGGGCGTTGAGCACGGAAAGCCGCTCGGCTTCGCTCGCCGCGCGGAAGATGCGGCAAAGCGCGTTGTGCAGGCCGCCCGCGCTGTCATGCGCGGGGCCAAGCTCCAATTCGTAGGCGCGTTCGGCGATCCACGGCGAATGCTCGAACACGCCGCCGAAGGCATGCACGAATTCCTCGAATTCCATCCGCGACGGACGCAGCGCCGGCGCCTCGTAAGGATGCGTCTCGCGCCAGTGTTTTGCGATGTCGATGCGCCGCGTCAGCCACACCTTGTCATGCGACTTCACGTAGTCGACGAAGCGCTTCAGCGCCGCCACGCGGCCCGGACGGCCGACCAGCCGGCAATGCAGGCCGATATTCATCATCCTCGGCCGGCCCGCTTTGCCCTCGGCATAGAGCGTGTCGAAACTGTCCTTCAGATAGGCGAAGAACTGATCGCCGGAGTTGAAGCCCTGCGGCGTCGCGAACCGCATGTCGTTGGCGTCGAGCGTGTAGGGGATGATGAGCTGCGGCGCCTCCAGCCCGTCGCGGTCGAACCAGTAGGGCAACTCGTCGTCATAGGTGTCGGAGACATAGTCGAAGCCGCCTTCCTCGGCGACGAGCCGCACCGTGTTCACCGAGGTGCGCCCGGTATACCAGCCCGTCGGCCGCGCGCCGGTCACTTCGTAGTGCAGCCGGATGGCCTCATCGAGGTCGCGCTTCTCATCCTCGGCCGCATGGTCGCGGTAGTCGATCCATTTCAGGCCGTGCGAGGCGATTTCCCACCCCGCCTCCTGCATGGCGACGACCTGGTCGGGCGAGCGTGCGAGCGCGGTCGCGACGCCGTAGCAGGTCACCGGCACTTGCGCTTCGGTGAACAGCCGGTAGAGCCGCCAGAAGCCGGCGCGGGCGCCGTATTCATAGATCGATTCCATATTCCAGTGGCGCTGGCCGACCCAGGGTGCGGCGCCGACGATTTCGGACAGGAAGGCTTCGGACGCCTTGTCGCCATGCAGCACGCAGTTCTCGCCGCCTTCCTCGTAGTTGACGACGAACTGCACCGCGACATGCGCGCCCCCAGGCCATTTTGGGTCCGGCGGATTGGCCCCGTAGCCGCGCATGTCCCTATCGTAACGCATTGTCGCTCCTGCCCGATGGTTGAGATGAAGATATCGAAAGGAGTGCGCATGCATTCCCCCGAAAATTTTTGAAAGTGCTTTTTGCCCCGCTCCGCTCGACCGGGGCTTATGCATCGCCTTTAATTGGCGCACAATTGACCTGAAACTGTACCGGGATGGAGGCGGCCAGTGGCAGAAACGTCGAAAGCCGATGGCGGGCGCCTGACCACCCATGTGCTGGACACCGCGTCCGGGCGGCCGGCAAAGGGCCTGTCGATCGAGCTCTTCCGCATCGAAGGCCAGAGCCGCACACATCTCAAGACCGTCGCCACCAATGATGATGGCCGCTGCGACGCGCCGCTGCTCGCCGGCGCCGAGTTCCGCACCGGTGAATATGAGCTGGTTTTCGCCGCCGGCGACTATCTGCGCGGCCAGGACATCAAGCTGCCTGAGCCCGCTTTCCTCAACATCGTGCCGATCCGCTTCGGCATGGCGGAAGAACGGCACTACCACGTGCCGCTCTTGATTTCGCCTTATGGCTACTCGACCTACCGGGGGAGCTGAGACATGGCAGGGATCCGGAACGAGATACGCTTCATCTTGAACGGTGCCGACATTGCGCTGACCGAGGTCGCGCCCGATGCGACCCTGCTCGACTGGCTGCGGCTCAACCGCTCGCTGCGCGGCACCAAGGAAGGCTGCGCCGAGGGCGATTGCGGCGCCTGCACGGTGCTGGTCGGCAAGCTTGCCGGCGACGGCCTGGTCTATGGAAGCGTCAATGCCTGCATCCGTTTCATGGGCTCGCTCGACGGCACCCATGTCGTTACCGTGGAACATTTGCGCGGTAGTGGCGAAAAGCTGCACCCCGTGCAGCAGGCGATGGTCGATTTCCACGGCTCGCAATGCGGCTTCTGCACGCCGGGCTTCGTGATGTCGCTCTACGCGCTCTGGATGAAGACGCCCGATCCGTCGAACGCCGCGATCGAAAAGGCGCTGCAGGGCAATCTCTGCCGCTGCACCGGCTACGAGGCTATCATGCGCGCCGCGCACGCCATTTCGAGCTACGGCAAGGCGGCGAGGGACCCGCTCGCGGTGGAGCGCAAGGACATCACCGAGCGGCTGAAGGCATTGTACGATGGCGCCAGAGTCGAGATCGGGTCGGGCAAGCAGCGGCTGATCGTGCCGGCCGGCGTCGACGATTTAGCCGCCGTGCTCGAGAAGGAACCCGGCGCCACCATCGTCGCCGGCTCGACCGATGTGGGTCTCTGGGTCACCAAGCACATGCGCGACATCCCGCCAGCGATCTTCATCGGCGGGCTCGATGATCTGCGCGCCATGTCGGAGAAGGACGACGTGATCACCATCGGCGCCGGCGTCACCTACACCGAAGCCTTCGATACGCTGTCGAAGCGCATCCCGGCCCTGGGTCCGCTGGTCGACCGCATCGGCGGTGAGCAGGTGCGCAACATGGGCACGATCGGCGGCAACATCGCCAACGGCTCGCCGATCGGCGACACGCCGCCGCCGCTGATCGCGCTCGGCGCGCAGCTCACCCTGTGCAAGGGCAAGAAGCGCCGCACGATCCCGCTCGAAACCTTCTTCATCGCCTATGGCAAGCAGGATCGTCAGCCCGGCGAATTCGTCGAGGCAGTCCACGTGCCCGTGCCGGCAAAGGCCGCGAAGTTTGCCGTCTACAAGGTCACCAAGCGCCGCGACGAAGACATCACGGCGACGCTCGGCGCATTCTATCTGACCCTGGCCAAGGACGGCACGGTGGCCGACATCCGCATCGCCTATGGCGGCATGGCGGCGACGCCGAAGCGCGCCACTGCGGTTGAGAAAGCCTTGATCGGCAAGGCTTGGAACGAAGCGACAGTGGAGGCCGCGATGGCTGAATATGCCAGGGACTTCACGCCGATCACCGACATGCGGGCAAGCGCCGAATACCGCGCGCTGGCGGCGAAGAATCTTCTGCTGCGCTTTTATGTCGAGACGACCGGAACCAAGGCGCCGCTCCAGGTTTCGCGCAGCGAGGCGGCCTGATGACCAAGCACGTCCCCGACCTCAAGGCCCAGAAGATCTCGGGCGGCGTCGCCAGCGACCAGCGCCATGATTCAGCGCACAAGCATGTCAGCGGCACGGCGGTCTATATCGACGACATGCCGGAGCCGGCCGGCACGCTGCATGGCTGCCTTGGCCTGTCGACCGCGACGCATGCGACGATCACGAAGATGGACCTCGTGGCGGTGCGGGCCGCTCCCGGCGTCGTGGACGTGCTGACGGCCAAGGACGTGCCGGGAGAAAACGACATTTCACCCACCGGCCGCCATGACGAGCCGGTGCTCGCCGACGGCAAGGTCGAATTCTACGGCCAGCCGATCTTCTGCGTCATCGCCGAGACGCGCGAGCAGGCGCGGCGTGCCGTCAGGCTGGCCAAGGTCGAATACGAGCAGTTGCCCTTCGTCACCGACATCGGCGCGCTCGACCCGCGCAAGGACAAGCTGGTCACCCCGCCGCTGACGCTGAAGCGCGGCGATGCGGCGGCGGCGATCAAGGCGGCGCCCCGCAGGCTCAAGGGCAAGATGCGTCTCGGCGGCCAGGAGCACTTCTATCTCGAAGGCCATATCGCCATGGCCGTGCCCGGCGAGGATCACGACGTCACCATCTATTCCTCGACCCAGCATCCGAGCGAAGTCCAGCATATGGTGAGCCATGCGCTGGGCATCCCGAGCAACGCCGTCACGGTGGAAATCCGCCGCATGGGCGGCGGCTTCGGCGGCAAGGAAACGCAGGGCAACCAGTTCGCAGCACTCGCCGCGATCGCCGCCAAGCGCCATCATCGCGCGGTCAAGATCCGGCCCGACCGTGACGACGACATGATCGCCACCGGCAAGCGCCACGATTTCCTGATCGACTACGAGGTAGGCTTCGACGACGACGGCAACATCCTCGGCGTCGACTTCATGTTCGCAGCGCGCTGCGGCTTCTCGTCGGACCTCTCCGGCCCGGTCACCGACCGCGCGCTGTTCCACTGCGACAACACCTATTTCTGGCCGGCGGTGCACGCCCAGTCGGCGCCGCTCTACACCAACACGGTGTCCAACACCGCCTTTCGCGGCTTCGGCGGCCCGCAAGGCATGGTCGGCGCCGAGCGCGTCATCGACGAGGTGGCCTTTGCCCTCGGCAAGGACCCGCTCGAGATCCGCAAGAAGAATTTCTACGGCGCGAGTGGCGACAAGGAGGGCGACCGCAACATCACGCCCTACCACCAGACGGTCGAGGACAATGTCATCCAGCGCATCATCGCCGAGCTGGAGGCGAGCTCGAACTATGCGCGGCGCCGGCGCGAGATCAGCGCCTTCAACAACAACAGCCGCTTCATCAAACGCGGGCTGGCGCTGACGCCGGTCAAGTTCGGCATCTCCTTCACCGCCACGCACTACAACCAGGCCGGCGCGCTGGTGCATGTCTACACCGACGGCTCGGTTCACCTGAACCATGGCGGTACCGAGATGGGGCAGGGCCTCTATCTCAAGGTGGCGCAGGTCGTGGCGGAGGAATTCCAGATCGACCTGGATCAGGTCAAGATCACCGCGACGACCACCGGCAAGGTACCGAACACCTCGGCCACCGCGGCTTCTTCGGGTTCCGACCTCAACGGCATGGCGGCGCAGAACGCCGCCCGCCAGATCAAGGACCGGCTGACCAATTTCGCCTCGGAAAAATACCAGGTGCCGCGCGACCAGGTGCTGTTCCTGCCCAACCGCGTCCGCATCGGCAACCAGGAGATACCCTTCGGCGATCTGGTCAAGCAGGCCTATATGGCCCGCATCCAGCTATCGGCGGCCGGCTTCTACAAGACGCCGAAGATCCATTGGAACCGCGACAAGGGCGAGGGCCGTCCCTTCTACTACTTCGCCTATGGTGCGTCCTGCTCGGAGGTCTCGGTCGACACGCTGACCGGCGAATATGTGGTCGAGCGTACCGACATATTGCACGAGACCGGCCGCTCGCTGAACCGCGCCATAGACCTTGGCCAGGTCGAGGGCGGCTTCATCCAGGGCATGGGCTGGCTGACCACCGAGGAATTGTGGTGGGACGACAAGGGCCGGCTGCGCACCCATGCGCCGTCGACCTACAAGATCCCGCTCGCCTCCGACCGGCCGAAAATCTTTAACGTCACGCTGGCCGACTGGTCCGAGGCGAACGAGCCGACAGTGCATCGCTCCAAGGCCGTGGGCGAGCCGCCTTTCCCGCTCGGCATGTCGGTTCTGCATGCGCTCTCCGATGCTGTCGCGAGCGTCGCGGACCACAGGATCTGTCCGCGCCTCGACGCGCCGGCGACACCGGAGCGTGTCCTGATGGCGATCGAAAGGCTGAAGCGGGAAGCCGCGCGGCCGGCCTGAATCGGCCTAAACGTGCAAATCGAGGCGCAAAACGCTATATTTCCGGGATGGAAATGCAGACGATGAACTCGAATGTGCAAAGCCTGAAGGCGTTCCTCGGTCGAGCCGACCGGATAGCGCTTGTCGAGGTGGCGGCCACCAAAGGCTCGACTCCGCGCGAGGCCGGCGCCTTCATGCTTGTCTCGGCATCGGCCATTTTCGGCACGATCGGCGGCGGCCAGCTCGAATATATGGCGATCGACAAGGCGCGGCAGATGCTTGGCGGAGGTACGCGATATCCCGCCGATGAAACCCGCATCGAGGTCGATGAAGTTTGCGCCACGCTCGACGTTCCGCTCGGGCCGGAGATCGGCCAATGCTGCGGCGGGCGCGTCGAGGTTCTGATCCGTCTCGTCGACGGCTCACTGGAGCAGCAGCTTATCGCCAACGCTCAATCGGAAGAGGCGCATCGTCCGCATGTCTATATCTTCGGTGGCGGCCATGTCGGCCACGCGCTGGCCGCGTCGCTGGCGCTGCTGCCGATCCATGTCGTCGTCGTCGAGACCCGATCCGAGGCATTGGAAGGCATGCCGGAAACGGTGGAGACCCGGCTGACGCCGATGCCCGAAGCCGTGGTGCGCGAGGCGCCGGCCGGATCGGCCTTCGCCATCCTGACCCACGATCATGCTTTGGATTTCCTGATTGCCGCCGAGGCGCTGAAGCGCGACGACACCGCCTATGTCGGCATGATCGGCTCGAAGACGAAGAAGGCGACCTTCAGGAGCTGGTTCCTGAAGTCTGCCGAGGGCAACGAGGCCGAGTTCAGCCGCCTTATCTCGCCGATCGGCGGCAACGCGGTGAAGGACAAGCGTCCGCCCGTGATCGCCGCGCTCGCCGCCGCCGAGATCATGACGACGCTGGTCTCGCATGCCCCCGAGGCGCCTGGCTCAGCCAGCGCTGAAAAGGCGATGGCCGGCTGATCCAGCCGGCCACGTGGGCAGGGCAAATCGCATATGGCAGCGCTGCCTCCGCTCCGTCCGCTGCGCGGACACCTCTCCCCCCATTTCATGGGCGAGGGCTACTGGCCGTCGTGATCGTGGAAAGCTTGGGTTCCTCGCCCAACAAAGTGGGCTACGGCGCAGCTTGGCGCATGCATTGTCAATGTAGCGCTGGGCGACCCCCAATCCGTCTCGGCTTCGCCGAGCCACCTCTCCCCCGATCGACGGGGTAGAGGAAAGGCGCCAAGCTTTTTGCCGTCAACGCTCGTCCAGCGACGCTCCCTTCCTTCCCTCCGGAGGGGGGAAAGGTGGCGCTGCGAAGCAGCGACGGATTGGGGAAACCACGTGGCAATCAAGTCTCGGCCTGACCAGTCACGCCAGTTACAGGTGCAACCCCGATCGCAGGTGTGACTGGCGCTCACCGCTGCTCGCCGTTTTCTTCATTTCCCAAACCGGCCCGAAACGTGTTTGTTGCGCCGCACGGACAACGGGACCAGGAAACATGGACGTTTTGCGCATAGCGGCATTTTCGGACGGCAACAGAGGCGGCAATCCGGCCGGCGTGGTGATCGGCGAGGCTTTGCCGGACGCGGCCGAGATGCAGCGCGTCGCAGCCGAGGTAGGCTTCTCGGAAACCGCCTTCGCGGCACCCGAAGGCGGCGGCTGGCGCGTGCGCTACTTTTCGCCGGAGTCGGAAGTGCCCTTCTGCGGCCACGCCACCATCGCGCTGGGCGCGGCGCTGGTCAGGAGGTTCGGCAACGGGGTATTCTCGCTGATCCTCAACCAGGCGAACATTACCGTCGAAGGCTTTTGCGACGGCGCCAACGTCGCCGCCGCGCTGCAGTCGCCGCCGACGCACAGCCGGCCGGCTTCGTCGGAACTGGCCGGCGAGGCATTGGCGCTGTTCGGCTACCAGCCAGGCGATCTTGATCCGGCCATTCCGCCGGCGCTCATCCACGGCGGCGCCGACCACCTCGTGCTGGCGCTGAAGTCACGCGAAGCCTTGGCCGCCATGGCTTATGACCTGAAGCAGGGCCAGTCCTTCATGCGGCGCGAAGGCTTGGTCACCATCCTGCTCGCTTATGCCGAAACGCCGCGCCTCTTCCACACGCGCAATCCATTCGCTTCCGGCGGTGTCTACGAGGACCCGGCGACGGGGGCGGCGACCGCGGCCTTTGCCGGCTATCTGCGCGATCTTGGCTGGCCGCATGGCGGCGCCATCGACATCATCCAGGGCGAGGACATGGGCATGCGCTCGCGACTCCATGCCGACATTCCACCGACGCCGGGCAGCTCGATCAGGGTTTCTGGAACAGCCCGCCTGATGGATGCGCGGGCAGAAGCGGCTTAAATCGGCCGCTTCAGGCCGAGATGATCGCGCAGCGTCCGGCCTTCATAGTCCTTGCGGAACAGCCCGCGCCGCCGCAATTCCGGCACCACCAGCGTCGCGAAGGCGTCGAGCTCGCCCGGGAACCAGGATGGCATGACGTTGAAGCCGTCGGCCGCGCCGCCTTCGAAGCGTGCCTGCAATTCGTCGGCGATCTCTCCGGCCGTGCCGACCACCCGCCAGTGGCCGCGCGCGCCGGCAAAGTAACGCGCCAACTCGCGGATCGAGAGACCGTCGCGGCGCGCCTGCTCGATGACCAGCGCCTGCCGGCTCTTCATGCCTTCGCTCTCCGGCAGCTCGGGCAGCGGCCCGTCGATCGGGTAGCGGCCGAGGTCGGAGATGCTGAGATAGCTGGAGA
This sequence comes from Mesorhizobium atlanticum, assembly GCF_003289965.1. Lineage (GTDB taxonomy): Bacteria > Pseudomonadota > Alphaproteobacteria > Rhizobiales > Rhizobiaceae > Mesorhizobium > Mesorhizobium atlanticum. The sequence continues at coordinate 622,911 of NZ_QMBQ01000004.1, read as the reverse complement.
GCAGCGCCACGCCGACATCGTCGGGGATCAACTCCTGCAGCGCATCGTATTTCGCTTGCGCCTCGGCTTTCGTGGCGGCCACGATCGGCGCCACGCCGGGCATGATCTTCACGTCGTCCGGCTGGCGTCCGTAAGCGGCGAGCCGCCCCTTGAGATCGTCATAGAAGGCCTTGGCTTCCTCGAAAGTCTGCGCCGCCGAGAACACGACATCGGCGGTGCGCGCGGCCAGATCTTTGCCGTCGTCCGATGCTCCCGCTTGCACCATCACCGGCGCACCCTGCGGCGAGGGCGGTATGTCGAGCGGATCGCGCACCGAGAAGCTTTCGCCGTCATGGCCGGTTGGCTTACGATGCCAGAGCCCGGTGATTACCGTGGCGAATTCGCGCGCCCGCGCATAGCGGTCGGCATGCGGCCGCAGCCCCGTCGCGCCGAAATTCGCTGCTTCGATCGGGCTCGCCGAGGTCACGAGGTTCCAGCCGGCCCGCCCGCCGCTGAGATTGTCGAGCGAAGCAAAAGTCCGCGCCAGGCCATAGGGCTCGTTGTAGCTGGTCGATGCCGTCGAAACCAAGCCGATGCGCTCGGTCTGCGCGGCCAGCGCCGACAGCAGGCTGATCGGCTCGAAACCGATCGAGCGCGAGGTCTGGCTGGCAATGTTGATGTTGGCCTCGCGCAGGCCGGCGGCGTCCTCGCAGAACACCATATCGAACTTCGCCGCTTCGGCGGTCCGCGCCAGCGCGATGTAATGGTCGATGTCGATACCGGCCGTCACATGCGCGTCCGGGTGACGCCAGGCGGCGATGTGATGGCCAGTCGCCCACAGGAACAGGCCGAGCTTCATCTGGCGCGCGGTCATTTTGCGCCTCCTGTTCCGAGGCCAAGATGTGCGCGCAATGTCGTACCTTGCCGGGTCCGGCTGGCGAGGCCGCGGGGCTGGAGTTCCGGCAAGACACGGTCGGTGAAATTCTGAAGTGCCGCGACATCAGCCGGCAGAACAAAATTGAAGCCGTCACAGCCGCTCGATCCCAGCAGGTTTCGAAGCCTGTCGATAGGCGGCTCGGATTCAATCGCGACCGTCAGCAGCACCTTCACGCCTTCCGGTTTGCGGTCGGCGGCAAGCGCCCGGCGTCTCAAATCGGCGGTCGCAGCATTGGCGGCCTCGGCCGACTCTTCCTCGATCAGAATGACGTCGGCGACGCGGCTCGCGAAGTCGCGATCGGTCTCGTTTAGGCCGGACATGACCAGCACAGGCGTGTCCTGCGGCGAGCGGGCGACATTGAGCGGTCCGCGCACTGCGAAGAACTCGCCCTTATGGTCGAGGACATGCATCCTGTCGGGATCGTGGAATCGACCGCCCACCTTGTCGAACAGCAAGGCATCCGCGTCCCAGCCACGCCATAAACCGTGCGCGATGCCGATGAACTCTTCTGCGCGGCGGCGAAAGTTATCGTCGGAGAAACCTTCCGGCCGGCTGAAATTTGCCGCCTCGCGCGGATTTTGCTGCATCGTCGCGTTCCAACCGATGCGGCCGTGGCTGATGATGTCGAGCGAAGCAAAGCGGCGCGCCAGATTGTAGGGCTGGTGCGCGAGCGTCGAGGCGCTGGCCACAAGGCCGATCCTGTCGGTCACCGTCGCCAGCGCGGCCAGCAACGTCGTCGCTTCGAACGGGCTGGTCGACGGCTCATCGGCGGAGTCGGAAATGATGACCATGTCAACGCCCACCGCTTCCGCCTTCCGCACGAAGGCGCTGATTTGGCCGAAGTCCAGGACGGCCTGTCCGCTGGGGGCGGCGATATCGAGCGAAACGGCGAGATGCATCGCACCAACCTAAGTTCGCCGGCGCGCAAGGCAAGGCTGGCGAATGGACCAGCGACTGCCTCTCTTGCCTCCCAGCACCCTCCGCAGTCCCTTACTTCCCGGCCAGAATGTCCTTGATCAGCCGCTGGCAGCGCTCGGCCATGAAGTCGAGCAGAAGCCGCACTTTCGGATCCTGCAGCTTCTTGTGCGGATAGACGGCGGCGAATTGCACCGGCGTTGGCGGCGTTTGGGTAAGGATCACCTTCAGTCGACGGTCGCGGATGAAGGGTTCCACCTCGAAGCGCGGCTTGTTGATGATGCCGCGCCCCGACAGCGCCCAACCGGTCAGCACGTCGCCGTCGTCGGTGTCGTAGGGGCCGTGCACCTCGAACTTCTGCGGGCCGCCCGGCGTCTGCAGCGTCCAGACATATTCGCGCGCGCCGGCATAGCGCAGCATTAGGCAGTCGTGTTTCCTGCCGATCAGTTCCTGCGGCTCGGCGGGTTCGCCGCGCGCCTCCAGATATTTCGGCGCCGCCACCAGCACGCGTTCGCATTCCATGATGCCGCGCATCCGAAGGCTGGAATCCTCGATGATGCCGAGCCGGAAGGCAACGTCGATGCCTTCCTTCATGATATCGACATTGTGGTCGGAGAGCCTGAGCCGCACCTCGATATCGGGATATTTGTCGTGGAAATCCGGGATCCCCGAGGCAATCAGCCGCCGTCCGAGGCCGAGCGGCGCCGTGACCCGAATGGTCCCGCGCGGCTGGCCGGAAAGTGCTGCGACCGCCGCTTCCGCCTCGGTGATGGCGTCCAGCACCTGCTTGGCGCCGGTGTAGAACACCGTGCCGTGCTCGGTCGGCATCAACTGCCTTGTCGTGCGATTGAACAGCCGGACGCCGAGGTGCTTTTCCAGCTCCTTGATGCGGTTGGAGGCGACCGCGGGAGAAATGCGCATATCGCGCCCCGCCGCTGACAGATTGCCGAGCTCGACGACGCGGACGAAGACGGCGATGTTGTCGAGATAGGCCATGCGTGGCTCTCATGCGGCTGCGTGGGCACCCTAGTATTTTTTATTTTTTTTTGAAAGTCATCGCGCACCTCGCCTCTTTTCGTTTGCGCGCTAGCCCGTAAAGTCGCTCTTATCGGCAGGGACGATCTCAATGATGGATTTCGCGATTTTCTGGGACTGGCTGAGCTTCGCCGTCCGCTGGCTGCATGTCATCACCGGCATCGCCTGGATCGGCTCGTCCTTCTATTTCGTCGCGCTGGACCTCGGCCTGCGCCAGCGTCCGGGCCTGCCTGCCGGCGCCTTCGGCGAAGAGTGGCAGGTGCATGGCGGCGGCTTCTACCACATCCAGAAATATCTGGTGGCGCCCGCCGAGATGCCAGAGCATCTCACCTGGTTCAAATGGGAATCCTACGCCACCTGGCTGTCGGGCTTCGCCATGCTCTGCGTGGTCTACTATGCCGGCGCCGATCTCTTCCTGATCGACCCCAACGTGCTTAACGTCTCGGCGCCGGTCGGCATCCTCCTGTCGATGGCCACCATCGGCGTCGGCTGGATCGTCTACGACCTGCTCTGCCGCTCGCCGCTCGGCAACAGCGATACCAGGCTGATGCTGGTGCTTTACGGCGTGCTGGTGTTCATCGCCTGGGGGCTCACCCATCTCTTCACCGGCCGCGCCGCCTTCCTGCATCTCGGCGCCATCACCGCCACGATCATGTCGGCCAATGTCTTCATCGTCATCATCCCCAACCAGAAGATCGTCGTCGCCGACCTGATTGCTGGCCGCAAGCCGGATCCGAAATACGGCAAGATCGCCAAGCAGCGCTCGCTGCACAACAACTACCTGACCTTGCCGGTCCTGTTCCTGATGCTGTCGAACCACTACCCGCTGGCCTTCGGCACGCAGTTCAACTGGGTCATCGCCTCGCTGGTCTTCATCATCGGCGTGCTGATCCGGCACTATTTCAACACGGTGCACGCGCGCAAAGGCAACCCGACCTGGACCTGGCTGGGCGCCGCCGTGCTGTTCATGATCATCATTTGGCTGTCGACCGTGCCGAAGGTGCTGACCGGCGAGCCGAAGACCTCGGCCGCCTCCACCGCCGCCCAGGTCTATATCGCTTCGGCCCATTTCCCGGCCGTGCGCGACACCGTGCTCGGCCGCTGCTCCATGTGCCATACGGAAGAGCCGGTCTACGAAGGCATCTACCATGCGCCCAAGGGCGTGCTGCTCGACACCGACGAGCGCATCGCCGAGCACGCACGCGAGATCTACATCCAGGCCGGCAGGGCGCATGCCATGCCGCCCGCCAATGTCAGCCACATAACCGACCAGGAACGCGCCCTTCTGGTCGCCTGGTTCGAAGGCGCCGGAAAGTAAATATGACCTCAAAGCTTCTGCGCGGGCGCACGCTGTCCTTCCTGCGTTGGCCCGAAACGGTCGGTGACCATTCCGCCTGGCGTTACGAGGAGGATGGCGCCCTGCTGGTCGACGACGGCAAGATCATTGCCGCCGGTTCCTATGCCAATGTCCTGAAGAAGGCCGGTGCGGGTGTCGAGACGATCGACCATCGCCCGCATCTCATCCTGCCGGGCTTCCTCGACGCGCATGTGCATGTGCCGCAGATGCAGATCATAGCCTCTTACGGCGCCGAGCTGCTCGACTGGCTGAACAAATACACGTTTCCCGAAGAGTCGAAATTCCAGAACGCGCAGCATGGCCGCCGCATCGCGCGGCTGTTCCTCGACGAAATGCTGCGCCACGGCACGACGACGGTCGCTGCCTACTGCTCGGTGCACAAATCTTCCGCCGAAGCCTTCTTCGCCGAGTCGCATGAGCGCAACATGCTTAACATCGCCGGCAAGGTGATGATGGACCGCAACGCGCCGGAGGGCGTCCTCGACACGCCGAAGACGGGCTACGATGACAGCAAGGCGCTGATCGCCGAATGGCACGGCAAGGGCCGCCAGCTCTATGCCATCACGCCGCGCTTCGCCATCACCTCGACGCCCGAGCAGATGGAGATGGCCGGCGCGCTCTGCCGCGAGCATCCCGGCCTGCACATGCAGACGCACCTGTCGGAAAACCACGCCGAGATCGCCTTCACCCAGGAGCTTTATCCCTGGTCGCGCGACTACACCGACGTCTATGAGCACTACGGCCTGCTCGGCAAAAAGAGCCTGTTCGGCCACTGCATCCATCTGTCGGAGCGCGAGGCGGATGCGCTGTCGCAGTCGGGCTCGGTCGCGGTGTTCTGCCCGACCTCCAATCTTTTCCTCGGATCCGGCCTGTTCGACTACCAGCGCTATCGCCGGCGCGAGAAGCCGCTCCGGATCGCGGCCGCCACCGATGTCGGCGGCGGCACCAACTATTCGATGTTGCGCACCATGGACGAGGGCTACAAGGTGATCGCGCTGAACGGCGAGAAGCTGAACCCGTTCCAGTCCTTCTGGCAACTGACGCGCGGCAACGCCGAGGCGCTGTCGGTGGCCGACAAGGTGGGCACGCTGGAGGAGGGCACCGATGCCGATATCGTCGTGCTCGATGCTCACGCCACGCCGGCGATGCGGCTCAGGATGGAGACGGTCGAAACGCTGGCCGAGGAACTCTTCCTGCTGCAGACGCTGGGCGACGACCGCGCCGTGCGCGAGGTCTATGTGGCGGGCCGTCCGGCGAAGAGCGCGATTGTGGCATGAGCTTTGAGGCGCTCTTGGCTTGACCCGGCGTCAGTCATCGGCCAAAGCGTGCGTCGACGCTGACAGGGGAACGCCATGGCCACCGCCGACGACATCGCTCTGATCAAGAAACAGGAAGCCACGTTGGTCTTCGCGGCCTTCGATGAGGCCGTCGCTTTCAACATCGGCTCCACCATCAGGGACCGGGCGCTGAAGGAAGATCTCCCGATCATCGTCGACATCAGAACCTTCGACCGGCCGCTCTTCTATGCCGCCATGCCAGGCTCCAACGCCTCCAATCCCGATTGGGCGCGGCGCAAGATCAATGTCGTGAAGCGCTATTTGATTAGCACCTACCGTCTTGTCCTGGAGCAGCAGCGGCCCGACCGCACCTTCAAGGTCGGCGAGGGGCTGGATATTGCCGACTATGTGCTCGCGGGCGGCGGCTTCCCGGTCACGGTCAAGGGCGCCGGCGTCATCGGCGTCATCGCTGTTTCGGGCCTGCCGGAGCGCGAGGATCATGGCGTTGTGGTCGATGCGCTGTGCGCCCATCTTGGCATCGATGCGAGCGGGCTCGCGCTGCCGCCGGAAGAAAAATGACCGACCCGAAAAGCTTCCTCATCTCGATCTTCAACGCCGCCGTCGCCGCCGCCGACCCGGAAAAGACGATCCGCAATCATTTGCCGGCGAAGCCGAAGGGCCGCACCATTGTCATCGGCGCCGGCAAGGGCTCGGCGCAGATGGCGGCGGCCTTCGAGAAGGTCTGGGACGGTCCCATCGACGGCCTTGTCGTCACGCGCTACGGCTATGGCGCCAGATGCGAGCGCATTGAGATCATCGAGGCGGCGCATCCGGTGCCGGACGCAGCGGGCCTGGAAGCCTCGCGCCGGCTGCTGGAGAAGGTGCGGGGCCTCACCTCGGACGATCTGGTCATAGCGCTGATTTCCGGCGGCGGCTCGGCCCTGCTGCCGTCGCCGGCTCCCGGCCTGACGCTTGCCGACGAGATCGCCGTCAACGAGGCGCTGCTTGCCTCCGGCGCGCCGATCGCGGCAATGAACACCATCCGCAAGCATGTCTCGACCATCAAGGGCGGACGTCTTGCCGCCGCGGCGCACCCGGCGCGCGTGGTGTCGCTCGTCGTGTCCGATATCCCCGGCGACAATCCGGCGTTGGTCGCCTCGGGGCCGACCGTTCCCGACACCGGCAGCCGCGCGGACGCGCTGGCCTCGATCGCCGCTTATGGCATGAAACTACCGGCCTCGGTCATGGCACATATCCAGTCGCCAGCCGCAGACGCGCCGCGTCCCGACGACCCGCGCTTTGCCGGCAACGAGGTGCACCTGACGGCCTCTGCCGGCGTGTCGCTCGAAGCCGCCGCCGCCGAGGCGAAGCGGCAAGGCATCGAGGCCGTCATCCTCTCGGATGCGATCGAGGGCGAGGCGCGCGAGGTCGGCGGTGTCCATGCCGCGATCGCGCGCGAAGTGGCGACCCGCAGCCGCCCCTTCGCCAAGCCCGTGCTGATCCTGTCCGGCGGCGAGACGACCGTGACGCTGCGTGCCAAGGGCAAGGGCGGCCGCAATTCCGAATTCCTGCTCGCCTTCGCCATCGGAATCGATGGCGTCGAGGGCATTCACGCACTTGCTGCCGATACCGACGGCATCGATGGTTCCGAGAACAATGCGGGCGCTTTTGCCGACGGCTCGACCGTGTCGCGCATGCGTGCGGCCGGCGTCGACGCCAAGGCGATGCTCGCCGGCAACAACGCCTGGACGGCTTTCAATGCTGTCGGGGATTTGTTCGCCCCGGGGCCAACGGGCACGAACGTCAATGATTTGAGGGCCATTCTGGTTAGGTAGCGCAGAGCCCCACAGAGGTCGTCATCCGCGGGTCTACGCGCGTCGCCTCGCTCCTTGCTCCGCCCGTGGATGGCGACCTGATGGGCCGCGCGACCTCCATGAAGCAGAACCCGTCAAACCCTTCCTTGGGTGCGCAGAACAACAATCACGCCCTCATCAACTCCCTCACCTTCCGCATATCCTTTAAAAACCGCTCCCTCTCAGCCTCCTTGTCCTCCTGTTCACGGATGCGCAGGATGAAGGACGGGTGGATGGTGAGGAACACCCGCAACCCATCCTCGCGCTCGACCACGCCCCCGCGCATCCTGGTGATCGGCACCGCCTTGCCGAGCAGCGACTGCGCGGCCGTGGCGCCTAGCGCCACCACGAGGTTCGGCTTGATCAGGTCGAGCTCCTTGTCCAGCCACCAGCGGCAGGCCTGGATCTCGCCGGCATTGGGCTTCGAGTGGATACGCCTTTTGCCGCGCGGCTCGAATTTGAAGTGTTTCACCGCATTGGTGACATAGACCTTGCGGCGGTCGATTTCGGCGTCGTCCAGTATGCTGTCGAACATCTTGCCCGCCGGTCCGACGAACGGCTTGCCGGCCAGATCCTCCTGGTCGCCGGGCTGCTCGCCGACGAAGACCACATCGGCATTCTCCGGTCCCTCGCCGAAGACGGTCTGCGTCGCATCGCGCCAAAGGGGGCAGCGGCGGCAGCCCTTCGCCTCCTCGCGCGCCTCGCCGATGGAGGCGGCTGGGGCCAGCTCTGGCTGGGGCGCAGGAATGCGTCCGGCTGGACGCTTCGCGTCGCGCTGCAAGGCCGTTGTTGGCGGTGTTGTTGCCATCGTTCTGTCTCGCCCGCTTTCAAACTTGAAATGGGCGAGCCTGGCGATGGTTCCTCACACCTCGTGCAGATAGAGGTGGTAGTCCAGCTCGCTGACCGTGCGGGCGACGCGCAGATATTCGGCCTGCTTGATCGCCACGAAGGTCCGGTGCAGGTCTGGGCCGAGCGCCGATTTCAGGAAATCGGATCCCCTGGCCGCCTCGATCGCGGCGCGCCAGTCGGCCGGCATGGTCGATATTTCGCTCGCCTGCTCGTAGCCGTTCCCGGTGGTCTCTGGCCCTGGATCCAGGCCTTCGTCGAGCCCTTTGACGATGCCGGCCAGCACCGTCGCCGCCACCAGATAGGGATTGGCGTCGACGCCCGACGGCCTATGCTCGATGCGGCGGTTCCTGGCGTCGCCCGCCGGCACGCGCAGCGCCACCGAGCGGTTGTTGACGCCCCATGTCGGCGCCACCGGCGCGTAGGATTGCGAGACGAAGCGCCGCCATGAATTGGCGTGCGGCGCAAACACCAGCATCGATTCCGCCATGGTGTGGATCAACCCGCCAAGCGCGTTGAGCAGCTTCGGCGACCATTTCTCGCCGGTCGTCTCGGTGAAGACGTTGCGGCCGGCATCATCTTGCAGCGAGACATGGAAATGCATGCCGGAGCCGGCATAGGCCTCGATGGGCTTGGCCATGAAACAGGCGGTGACGCCGTGCCGCCGCGCCTGGGCCCGCACCAGCCGCTTCAGCATGACGAGGTCGTCGGCTGCCCGCATCACGTCCTTGCGGTAGTTCAGCGTCAGCTCGTACTGGCCGGGCGCGTATTCGGAAATGACGGTCTCGGCCGGAATGCCTTGCGCCTTGGCCGCTGCATAGATGTCGGAAAACAGCGGCTCCATGCCATGCAGATGGTCGACCGAATAGACTTCCGTCTTGGCAGAACGGCGGCCGTCGAGCACCGCGCGGGCAGGCTGCACCTTGCCGTCCGCGTCGCGTTCATTGGCAAGCAGAAAGAATTCCAGCTCGAAGGCGCCGGCCGGATGCAGGCCGCGCGCCGCCAGCAATTCCACCTGCCTTGCCAGCACCAGGCGCGGATCGGAGGTCATCGGTTGGCCATCGAGATGGTACATCGACATCAGCACCTGGCCGCGCGCCGGATTGGTGCCGTAGAGCGGAGCCAGCGTGCCCGGGATCGGCCATGCCCTGAGGTCGCCGTCGCCGGTGTCCCACACCAGGCCGGTCTCGTGGACGTCCTCGCCGGTGATGTCGAGGCCGAGGATCGAGATCGGCAGATGCCGGCCGTTCTCGAAAATGCCCACCAGCTCGTGCCGGCGTACGATCTTGCCGCGGCCTATGCCGTTGGCGTCGGTGAGCACGATGTCGAATGCCTCGATCTCCGGATGCGCGGCGAGAAAGGCCTTCGCCTCGGCGGGCGTCGAGCCGGAAGGGGACGTGGTAACGGCGTTCGGATTGTCCATGGCCGCTTTTCTCACGCCGTAAGCCGGGCCGCAACCGCGGCGAAGGCGGCGATCAGTCGGCTCACCTGCGCGGAAGTCGTCACCGGCGAGATCAGCATCATGTTGTGGAACGGCGCGATCAGCACGCCGCGATTGACCAGCGCGACATGGATGGCTGCTTCGAGCTCCGGCGCATGCGCCTTCTCGGCCTCGCCGCCGTTGTGAAGCGGTCCCGGCGCGCAGATGAACTCGACGCGCGCGCCGACCCGCGCGACATGCCAGGGCAGCTTGTTGCGCTGGATGACGGCGGTCAGCCCCGCGTCGAGCCGGCGTGCCAGCCGGTCCATATGCGCGTAAGCCTCCTCCGTCATCACCTCTTCCAGCGTCGCGCGCATCGCCGCGAATTGCAGCGGGTTGGCCGACAGCGTCGTGCCCATGCCGGAATAGCCGGGCTCCTTGGTCCGATTGTAGGCGCCGTAGCGGGTGGCGACCTCCTCGCTCATGCCCCAGATGCTCGCCGGCACGCCGCCCGCCACCGGCTTGCCGAGCACGAACAGGTCCGGTTCCAGCCCGTGCTTCTTCGTATAGCCGCCGGGACCGGTGGAGATCGTGTGAGTCTCGTCGATCAGGAGCAGCGTGCCGGCTGCCCGCGTCAGGCGCCGCAGCGCGTCGTGGAAGCCTGGATCCGGCAGCACCATGCAGGAATTGGTCAGCACCGGCTCGGTGATGACGCAGGCGACGTCGCGATCCGCAAGCGCTGCTTCCAAGGCAGGGACGTCGTTGAACTCGACGATCTTCGTTGCGCGCGTCAGGTCACGGAATTCGCCGGCCAATCCGGGCCGATTCACCGGCTTGCCGTCGATCAGCCGCACCATCGTCTCGTCGACCGAGCCGTGATAGCAGCCGTTGAAGACCAGGATCTTCTCGCGCCCCGTCACCGCGCGGGCGACGCGCAGCGCGAAGCGGTTGGCGTCGGTGGCGGTGGTGGCGATCTGCCAGTAGGGGAGGCCAAAGCGCTGTTGCAGGAGCGTCCCGATCGCCAGCGCGTCCTCGCTGGGCAGCATGTAGGTCAGGCCCCGAGCGGCCTGCCGGCGGATCGCGCGCGCGACCGCCGGCGGCGAATGGCCGAGCATCGAGCCGGTGTCGCCCAGGCAGAAATCGTCGAGCCTGTTGCCGTCGATGTCGGTGATCGTGGCGCCCTTCGCGCCGTCGACGAGGATCGGGAATGGCGTCGGCCAGTCGGTCATCCAATGCATTGGCACGCCGCCCAGGAAGCCGGCGATGCCATTGCCGAGTTTCGCCTCGGAGTTCGGCCGCGCCTTGCGGAAAGCGGCCGCCTCCGCCTCGCGCAATTCGGCGATGCGGGCGACGTCGATGCCGCCGATGGAAGTTCCTGGATTCGATGCCTGCATGAATGCCCCTCTGTTTGGCGCGGCACTCTGCCCATGGCTTTGAAAAACTGCAATTGGCCGCGCCGGGGGCGGGTGTTGGCTCAGGCAGTAGGCAGTAGGTGTCGTCGACCCTAAGCCCGACTGCCTATTCGCTACCGCCTACGCCGTAATATCGATGACGCCGCAATCGCCGGACGCGCTACCGAAGACGATGCGGCGCTCTTCCTTGTCCCACATCATCGAAGTGACGGCGCCCTTACCGGGGCGGCGCAGCAGCACTTCCTTGGCGTCGGCGAAGCGCGCCGCGATCACCATGCCGTCTTCATAGCCGATGGCCACTACGTCCTGGCTCGGATGGCAGGCGACACAGGTCACCATCGTGTTGCCGCGCGTGCCGAGCTCCAGCGGCGCCTTGCCCATCGGGCCATCCTTGCTGGCGAAGGGCCAGACGATCGCCGCCGGGGCGCCCGAGCTCGCCAGCCATTTGCCCTTCACGCTCCAGGACAGGCTCTTCACCTTGCCGGGATAGCCACTCATGCGCATGTGCTTGCCGTCGGCGAGCTTCCAGCCATGCAGCGCGTTTTCCTGCATGGTGGTGATCAGGAAAGCGCCGTCCGGTGAAAAGGTGATGCCGGTATGGGCGCCGGCCCATTCGAGTTCCACCGGCTTGCCCTCAGCCGCCGGGAAATGCAGCGTCGCGCCATTGTAACGGGCGACGGCAAAACGCATGCCCTTGGGTGAGAAGGCAAGCCCTTCCACCGAGCGCGGATGAGCGAATTCCTTGATCTTGCCGTCGGCGAAACGCACGAAGGCGGTCTTGCCGGAGGCGTAGGCGATGGCGCCCTGCGGTCCGGCGGCAACGCTGGTGACCCACTTTTTGCCGGCGCTCGCCAGTTCACCCACCTCGCCGCCGGCCTTCACGGCAAACACCTTGCCGTCCTCGCCGCCGGTGATCAGACGGTCGTTGGCCGCGTCATGGAAGGCGGCGAGCAGGCCGTCATTGGCCTGCACCGTCTTCTGCCCATTGTCCAAGCGGTGGATCGCGCCGTCAGCCAGAGCGAAATGCGGCACGTCGTTGAGGAAGACGGCGGCAACGCAATGGCCTTCGAGATCAAGCGGGGCGACTGTGGGCATGATTTCCTGAATGGACGAGATGTTGGATTTATCTGGCGGCTTACTCGACGTTTCCCGCTTCGGCAACAACTGTAGCGATCGGCAGCGGCCTCTCAAGGACTGGGAGGGAGGGCATCAGAGCAGCCCCTTTGCCCGCAATTCCGTCGCGAAAGTCGCAAGCGGCATAACCGGCGTCAGAGGTTGGCCTTTAAGAGGCTCCGCACCATAGCTGGCGTACCATCTTGCGGCCCGCTCGCTCTTGGCGTCAATGATGAGCAGAACGCCGCCGCCTTCGCCCGCGAGACGCAAGCAGCGGAGCGCGGCGGCGGCAAGCAGCTGACCACCCAGCCCTCGCCCCGCGACGCGGCGATCTGTGGCGAGACGGGCAAGCTTGAAACCCGAAACTTCGTGCCGCGCCAAACCCTTCGTCAGGGTCACTGGCACGGTTTCATGAGCCACTGCTGACGGCGCGATTGTATAAAAGCCGAGAATCCGGCCGGTGGTAGTGTCGTCAATCGCACAGAAGGTCTTGGCGGCATTTTGTTCATGGCTTTGTCGCGCGAACCGCCGCAAAAAATCATTCATCTGCGCGTCACCGCAATCGAACGAGGTCCGATCGTGCTGTTTCGCAATCGGCTGCTCGTGCCAGGACGGAAGCGTCACAGCGTATCCGGCAGGGCCTCGATTGCCGCACGCAGTTTTGCATTGGGTTTGGGCGGATGCTCCAGCAGGTCGAGTATACGTGTGAAATTACGGTCGGAAACTTTTGTGACCTCTGCGGCTTCGATCACAGCCTGTGCCTCGGGAACGACCTTGTTGAGGATGAAGTCGGCAACGTCCTGATGCGAGAGTGCAGCGGCGCGCGCGATTATTGCCTTCTGCGCGGGCGCAATCCGAATTTGATAGCGCTCAGTCTTCTGGTCGGCCGGTCGCGACATAAGGAGTCTCCTGGGTTCAGGTACACATGATATGTGTACATGAACTCACAAACAATCCCATCGGATCAACAATTCGGCGCTTAGGCCGCCTGGCAGGCTTCAAAACTCTTGCGCAACCGCTCGGCGTCGAGGTCGCGGCCGATGAAGACCAGCCGGCTCTCATGCTTCTCGCCGTCCTTCCAGGCGCGCTGATGGTCGCCCTCGAGGATCATGTGCACGCCCTGCAGCACGTAACGGTCCTCGTCGCCCTTGAGCGCGATGATACCCTTCAGCCGCAGGATGTTCGGCCCTTCCATCTGGGTCACCTTCTCGATCCAGGGGAAAAACTTCTTCGGGTCCATCTCGCCGCCGCGCAACGACACCGACTTCACCGTCACGTCATGGATGTCGGAAGCATGGTGATGATGGTGATCGTGCCCGTCATGGTCATGATGATGGTGGTCGTGACCATGATCATGATCATGATCATGGTCGTGCGCCTCGAGGAAATGCGGATCGTTCTCCAGCGCGCGCGACAGATCGAAGGCGCCGCGGTCGAGCACTTCGTTGAGCGCCACGCCGGACCGCTGCGTGCGATGGATTTTTGCCGCCGGGTTGATGGCACGGATCGTCGCTTCGACCTTTTCCAGCTCTTCCGGCGTGACCAGATCGGTCTTGTTCAGCACCACCACGTCGGCGAAGGCGATCTGGTCCTCGGCCTCCTTGGAATCCTTCAAGCGCAGCGGCAGGTGCTTGGCGTCGACCAGCGCCACCACCGCGTCGAGCTTGGTCTTGGTGCGCACGTCATCGTCCATGAAGAAGGTCTGCGCCACCGGCACCGGGTCGGCGAGGCCGGTCGTCTCGACGAGGATGGCGTCGAAGCGACCGGGCCGTTTCATCAGGCCCTCGACGACGCGGATCAGGTCGCCGCGCACCGTGCAGCACACGCAGCCATTGTTCATCTCGTAGATTTCCTCGTCGGATTCCACGATCAGGTCGTTGTCGATGCCGATCTCGCCGAACTCGTTGACGATGACGGCGTAGCGCTTGCCGTGGTTCTCCGACAGGATGCGGTTGAGCAGCGTCGTCTTGCCCGCGCCGAGATAGCCGGTGAGAACGGTTACGGGGATTTGCGTTTGTGCATCGCTCATGGCTTGCCTCGAAATCTTGGCCTCGAAAATCTTGGATTGTCGGCCTCATATAGGATGGGCGTCGCGCTTTTGCACGCGTCAAACCGATAGGCCAGGCGGACCCTCTGACCGGGATGGCGGCGAGGAGGGATTGGCGGCGGTCGAGGCCGGCCAAACCAGGGTGTCACGGCGGCGCGGAATAGCCTTGGCCGGCTTCCGCTATGAATCCCGCCTGCTCAAAAGTCGTTTGTCATCTAACTGAAATAAACATCTGGCATCACCTGCGCGGGCACCGCAATGCTTGCCGGCAAAGCGTTCCGCAAGCCGGTTTCTAAGAGATCGTCATTTGCCAACCGTCGGACAGCCTCTATGCTGGCCGCGCCGGTTGGGCCGAAGAGGGAATGGCCATGGCCAAGGCGGACAAGACAGCAACAATGAGCCGGCTGCATTCGGCGGCGAGGCTGGCCCGCACGGCGCTCGCGGCACGGCTTCTGGCGCACGGCTTTTATGCCGGCCAGGACCAGATCATGCTGGCGCTCGATCGCGAGGATGGCCAGACACCCGGCAACCTCGCCGGCAAGCTCGGCGTGCGTCCGCCGACCATCACCAAGACCATCAACCGGCTGCAGGCCCAGGGTTTCCTGGAAAAGCGCGCCTCCAACGCCGATGCCCGGCAGGCGCATATCTTCCTCACCGAGTCCGGCCGCGAAACCATCCGCGCCATCGAGAAATCGGTCAAGAAGACCGAGAAGCAGGCGCTGAAGGGTCTCGACAAGAAGGACCAGAAAGCGCTGTTCAAGCTGCTCGCCCGTATCGAGGCGAACCTGTCGAACGAAGACCTGGTCCTGATGGACGACGACGCGGAGATGGATGAGGCGTAAGCGCGACGCGTAGCGTCGTCGCTCCACGCACCACCAAAGGATTTTAGCTGAAAAGGGCGACGACGCTTCGCGTCGCGCCTGGGCGCGATCACCTGGCGTCTCGCGGTTGAGCGACGACGCTGCGCGTCGCGCTTTGCACCAGCGTCGCCCAACGCCCGGGCGTCATGCCGAATGCCTTCTTGAAATGTCGGTTGAAATGGCTCTGGTCGCTGAAGCCGGCGCCGGCGGCGATTTCCGCCAGCGGTTCTCCCTCGGCGATCATGCGCCGCGCCCTTTGCAGCCGGCGCATCAACAGGAAGCGGTGCGGGCTGGTCGAATAGGTCGCGCGAAAATGCCGTGACAACTGATAGCGGTCGAGGCCGGTAATAGCCTCGAGCTCATCGGAGCGCACCGGCCGCTCGGCGTTCTCCGCAAGATAGTCGCGGGCAAGCGCGGCGGCGCGCCATGCGGTCCTGCCCGTCGACTTTGCCGGCTTTCCTGCATGGCGTCTTAGCTGTTGCGCCAGCTGCGCGACGAAATCCGCCACGAACAGGTCGCCGAGCTCTTCGTCCAGCGGCGCCAGCGCCGACAGCAGCGTATCCCGCAGCGCCGGATCGTCGACCACCGCGTCACGCACGAAAGGCAGCGGTTCGCCGTCGAGGCAGTCGAGCAGCAGGGACGGCTCCAGGTAGAGGATCCTGTAGCGCAGCCCGTCTTCCGTGCCGGCGCCGCCGTCATGCAATTCGTCCGGATGCAGCACGATCGCCTGGCCGGGCAGGCTGTGTTGCAGCGCGCCGCGATAATGAAAGCGCTGCACGCCCTGCAACGTCACGCCGATCGCATAGGTGTCGTGCCGGTGCGGCTCGAAGGCGTTGCCATGGAAACGAGCCTCGATACGTTCGAGGCCCAGCCCGCCCGGCGCCGAAACGATGCGATCGCCATTGGCCCCGTCCGCGCACGAACGTTCAAGACCTTGCTTCGCTTCTGCGCCTAGAGCCTGCGCCATCGCCCTGTTCCGCCCGTCACGGGCCATCCCGGAGTCTCAATCTTGGTGTTCGATACGAAAATTGCAATTGTCCTGAGGGACGCTCTGCCCGTTTGGCAGAAGCTCAACGTCGCCGCCTTCCTCACCAGCGGCATCGTCGCACAGTTCCCCGAGATCATCGGCGAGCCCTATCGCGACCGTGCCGGCAACCTCTACAACCCGATGTCGATCCAGCCGGTCATCGTCCTGTCGGCCGACGCGGCGACGCTCAGCACGATCCATTGCCGGGCGCTGGAGCGCGGCGTGACGACGTCCGCCTATGTCGAGGAGATGTTTTCGACCGGCCACGACGTCGCCAACCGCGCCGTCTTCGCCGAATTCGCGCCGGACGACGCCAAGATCGTCGGCATCGCCTTGCGCGGCGAGAAAAAGCTCGTCGACAAGATCACCAAGGGCGCTCGCATGCATGGCTGATTTTATACCATCTTGAAACGTTCGAGATTGGCAGCAGCCTAGCCAGCTTCGTCATCCTTGGGCGTAGCGACGCGAAGCGGAGCGGAGCGAAGAACCCACGGATCCATGCCGTGACCTTCGCCGAAGTTTGCAACGAAGCAGAATTTGCACCCGTTGGTGGATGGACCCTCGGGTCTGCGCCGCGTCGCTTCGTTCCTTGCTCCGCCCGTGGATGACGACTCGCGAGAACCGTTCAAGCCAATCGCCGACGGCGATGCGCTCTAAGCCTGTCCAAAGCGCTTGTTGGGCCAGTCGCTTTTGGCTTGCCGGCCAGCGGCGGTTGCCGCACAAGGGGACGTTCTATCCTCCCTTCGGCCCGACCTTGAATATTCCCAAAAACAACGACGACAGCGCAACGCCGCCCGCGGCGATGCTTCTGATGCTTTGCGTCTATGTCTGCTTCACCTTCCTCGACACCTCCAGCAAATATCTGGTGCTGGCCGGCGTCTCGGCGCTGATCGTCGCCTGGGCCCGTTTCACAGTGCATGTCCTGCTGGTCGGGCTGTTCCTGCGCGGCTGGCGCGAGCCGGTACGCTTTCGCCCCAACAACCTGCCGGCGCATATATTGCGCGGCTGCATGCTGTTCGGCTCGACCATGTTCAACATCCTGGCGCTGAAGACGCTGCAACTGGCCGAGACGACGTCGATCTATTTCTTCGGCCCGATGGTCATCACCGCCCTTGCCGGTCCGCTGCTCGGTGAATGGGCCGGCTGGCGGCGCTGGCTCGCGATCCTCACCGGCTTTGTTGGTGTCCTGATCATCACCCGGCCGGGCGTAGGCGTGTTCGGCATCGGCCATCTCTTCGCGCTGTGCTCGATGCTGTCGAACAGTTTCTACGTCATCATGACCCGGCGCATGTCGGCGACCGAAACATCCGAGAGCCTGATATTGTTCTCGGCGCTGGCGCCGTCGGTGTTGCTGGCCCCGATGCTTGCCTTCTCGCCGGCTCTGCCGCACGGCGGCTTTCAATGGTTCATCGTCCTGATGCTTGGCGTCTTCGGCGCCGGCGGCCACTATCTGCTGGTCAAGGCCTATCGGTTGGCGACCACGACGCAGCTGGCGCCTTTCCCTTATTCGCAGATGGTGTGGATGATCATTTCCGGCTGGGTGATCTTCCACCAGTTCCCCGATCGCTGGACGTTGCTGGGCGCCGCCATCATCGTTGCCAGCGGCCTCTACATCATCCACCGCGAGCACCGGCTTCGCGTGCGCAACTCCGCCTCGCTCGACACCGAGGCAGAGGCGCTGGCGAAAAAACTTTGATTTGCTCCCGATCGATGGCATAAGGCCGGATTTAAACAGTTTAAAGACCCTGGGGAGCGAAGGGCCTGGCACAGAAGATCAAGCTTTCGACAATCGCGGATGCGCTCGGCGTCTCCACGGCAACGGTATCGCTGGCGCTGCGCGACAGCCCGCTGGTGGCCGGCGCCACGCGCGAGCGCATCAAGGAGCACGCGCGCGCCATCGGCTATATCTACAACCGCCGCGCCGCCTCGCTGCGCACCTCGCGCTCCGGCATCGTCGGCGTCGTCGTGCACGACATCATGAACCCGTTCTTCGCCGAGATCCTGCGCTCGATCGAAAGCGAGCTAGACCGCAGCCGCCAGACCTTCATCCTGTCCAACCACTACGACCAGCTGGAAAAGCAGCGCACCTTCATCGACACGCTGCTGCAGCTCGGCGCCGACGGCGTCATCATGTCGCCGGCCATCGGCACGCCCGCCGAGGACATCATCATGGCCGAGGAAAACGGCCTGCCGGCGGTGCTGATCGCGCGCACCGTGGCCGGCGCCGACGTGCCGGTGTTCCGCGGCGACGATGCCTATGGCACCGCACTGGCCACCAATCACCTGATCTCGCTCGGCCACAAGCGCATCGCCATGGTCGGCGGCACCGATCAGACCTCGACCGGCCGCGACCGCTACCAGGGCTATCTCAACGCCATGGAGGCGGCCGGCCTTGAGGTGAAGCCATCCTGGCGCATTCCCGGGCCCCGCACCAAGCAGGCGGGTTTCGAAGCCGCGGGGCAGTTCCTGGCGCTGAAGGACAAGCCCACCGCCGCCTGCTGCTGGAACGATCTGGTCGCTATCGGGCTGATGAACGGCATCGCGCGGGCCGGCCTCGTGCCCGGCGTCGATATCTCGGTCACCGGCTATGACGATCTCGAGGAGGCGGCGATCGCGACGCCGGCCCTGACCACGGTCTGGAATGGCCAGCGCGAGGTCGGCCGCCGCGCCGCAAGCGCCTTGCTCGACAAACTGAACGGGCAGGCGGTGCGGCCCTCGCAAGAGCTGATCAAGCCGGAACTGCATGTGCGGCAGTCGACCGGCAAGCCGGTGGAGCGTGCATGACCCGTACAGAAGGAAAATTGCCGGTCGCCATCCTGGTGCCGGGCGATTTCAACGACCATGCCGTCGGCCGCATCGACGAGGCGTTCAAGCTTGTGCGCATCGAACGCGCCGACCCTGGGCTGGTCACGGAAGAGATGCGCGCTGCTGTGCGGGGCATCGCCTCCTACGCGGGTATCAACGCAGCGATGATCGACGCGCTGCCCAACCTTGAGATCATCGCCAGCTTCGGCGTCGGCTACGATTCGGTCGACGCCAATCACGCGGCGAAGCGCGGCGTCATGGTCACCAACACACCCGACGTCCTGACCGAGGAGGTCGCCGACACCGCCATCGGCCTTTTGATCAATACCGTGCGCGAGCTCTACGCCGCCGAGAAATGGCTGCGCGACGGCGACTGGGTGAAAAGGGGCAATTATCGCCTGAGCCGGCTTACCTTGCGCGGCCGCCGCGTCGGCATTTTCGGCATGGGCCGCATTGGCCGGGCCGTCGCCCGCCGCCTTGAAGCCTTCGGCCTGCCGATCGCCTATCACAACCGCCGCAAGGTCGAAGGCCTGGCTTACGACTATCATGCCACTTTGAAAGGCCTTGCCGAGGCCGTCGACACGCTGATCTGCATTGCCCCGGGCGGCGCCTCGACGGAGAAAGCGATCAACGCCGAAATCTTGTCGGCGCTCGGTTCGAGCGGCGTCTTCGTCAACATCGGCCGCGGCTCGGCGGTGGACGAGACAGCGCTGGCCGCCGCCCTCGAGAGCGGCACTATTGCCGCTGCCGGGCTCGACGTCTTTGCCGATGAACCGAACGTGCCGCGGGCTTTGCTCGACGCTGCCAATGCCTCGCTTCTGCCGCATGTCGGCTCGGCCTCGGTCCACACCCGCCGCGCCATGGCCGACCTCTGCGTCGACAATCTCGTCGCCTGGTTCACCGAGCGCCGGCCGCTGACGCCCGTGCCGGAAACGATCAACGTCAGGCCGCGTGGCTAGAGCAATCCCAGGAAAGGGCTTTTCGGTAGCCCATGGGCGTTCAACCGTTCCGGGCGCTTCGCCACACTTGTTAATGCTTCGCCAGCTCCATTAACTCCCGATTAACTCTTTGAAATCATTTTCCATACTTGATCGAGTGTGGGAGAAGCGGCGTGAAGCTGGTTGCCGGGTTGGTTGTGTCGGTTGCGTTGTTCGGGGGCGCGCATGTCCTGTATGGCGGCCAAGGTCCGAGCACGGCCGTCGGGACTGTCTCCTCCAGCACCTATCGATTGACGGCCAATGGCGACGAAGCTGCCTGCGCCGTGCAGCGTGGCGCCGCCGTCTCGGACGGTCTGTCGCGGCTCGAGATCGCCCCGGATTGCCGCCAGCTGATGCCCGGCATCGAGCGGGCAAAATTCTGGCGCGAGCAGGCGGACGGTTCGGTTGCCTTCAGCGAGAACGGCATCGACCCGATCGTCACCTTCGGCGTCGCCGATGGCGACGGCTACGAATCCTACACGCCGACCGCGCCGCTTCTGGCCTTGAACAACGACAGCAGCAACTGAACTCAAGCCATTCCAGGGAACAGCGGATTATTCCGCCGCGGCGCGCACGCCCGCCTTTGCCGCCGCATGCAGCCTCACGGCATCGCCGAAAGCGCGAAAAATCTTGGCGGAATTGCTGTCCGACTTCACCCAGTATTCAGGGTGCCACTGCACGCCGACCGCGAAGGCGCGGGCGTCCTTGACGGAAACCGCTTCGATCGTGCCGTCGGTAGCCAAAGCCTCGATTTGCAGTTTCGAGCCGAGCCGGTCGATCCCCTGTCGGTGCAGCGAGTTGACCTTGATGTCGCCGGCGCCGAACACGCCTGCAAGGCAACTGCCCGGCTTGATCGAGATCGTCTGGTGGATGGCGAAGCGCTCGTCCTGATTGTCGCTCACCGGCGCGCGGTGATCGAGCGAGCCTTCGCGCTCCTGGATCTCGGTGCCGAGCGTGCCGCCCAGCGCCACGTTCAGCTCCTGAATGCCGCGGCAGATGGCAAGCAGCGGCACGCCGCGCTCGAGCGCCTTGCGGATCAGCGGCAGCGTGGTGGAATCGCGCGCCGGATCATAGGGACCGTTGGCCTCGCTCGGGTCGCCGTCATAAAGCGAGGGATGCACGTTCGATTTCGAACCCGTCAGCATGACGCCGTCGACCGACGACAGCAATTCGTCGACGTCGAGCCGGTTGCCGAAGGACGGCACCAGCAGCGGGAACACGCCCGCGCCGGCCACCGCCGCTTCCAGATATTGCTGGGGCGCGGCATGCCAGGTGTAGTTGTCGAACTGGCGGACGTCGGTTGAGACGGCGACGAGCGGCTGCTGCATTTTGGGTTTGGATTCCTTTTGAGAGCTAAGGAGTTAATCTGCCTACAAAATAGGCGATCTGAAGGCGGTTTGCCATGGTAAGTTTCGCCGCCTCGCATGGGCCAGGGCGGATGGCGTTAGACTATAGTTGCACGTTGCCCGCGATGCTGGACTCGACATCCTGCCGGTGTATTGTTTCGCGCAACCGGCCAAGGCAGCGAGGCCCATAGGCCGGTCAGCTGATCCGCAAGGGAGGAAACTGCATGGATCGTCGTTCATTCATCCGCAAGGCCGGAGCGTCCGGCGTGGGTGCCGCGGCAGCAGCCGCGACGCTCGCCGCGCCGGCCATCGCCCAGTCCAACCCGAAAGTGACCTGGCGGCTTGCGTCGTCCTTCCCCAAGTCGCTCGACACGATCTATGGCGGCGCCGAAGTCTTCTCCAAAATGCTGTCGGATGCGACCGACGGCAATTTCCAGATCCAGGTCTTCGCTTCGGGCGAGCTGGTGCCCGGCCTGCAGGCGGCCGACGCCACCGCGGCCGGCACCGTCGAGGCCTGTCATACGGTGGCATACTATTACTGGGGCAAGGATCCCACCTGGGCACTGGGCGCGGCCGTGCCGTTCTCGCTCAATGCGCGCGGCATGAATGCCTGGCACTATCAGGGTGGCGGCATCGACCTGTTCAACGAGTTCCTGGCCACGCAGGGCCTTTTCGGCCTGCCGGGCGGCAACACCGGTGTGCAGATGGGCGGCTGGTTCCGCAAGGAAATCAATACCCTCGCCGATCTGTCGGGTCTCAAGATGCGCATCGGCGGCTTTGCCGGCAAGGTGATCCAGAGGCTTGGCGTGGTGCCGCAGCAGATCGCCGGCGGCGACATCTACCCGGCGCTGGAAAAGGGCACCATCGATGCCGCCGAATGGGTCGGCCCGTATGACGACGAGAAGCTCGGCTTCTACAAGGTCGCGCCTTATTACTACTATCCCGGCTGGTGGGAAGGCGGCCCCACGGTCCACCTTCTGTTCAACAAGGCGAAGTACGAAGAACTTTCGCCGGCTTACAAATCGCTCCTGCGCACCGCGGCGCAGGCTGCGGACGCCAACATGCTGCAGAAATACGATTATGTGAATCCGCCGGCGGTGCGACGGCTGGTGGCCGGCGGCGCCAAGCTCAGGCCGTTCAGCCAGGAGATCATGGCCGCCTGCTTCGAGAAGGCCAACGAAGTCTATGCCGAGATGGAGGCCAACAACGCGCCGTTCAAGAAAATCTGGGAATCGATCAAGGCTTTCCGCAAGGAGCACTATCTCTGGGCCCAGGTCGCCGAATACAATTACGATACCTTCATGATGGTGCAGCAGCGCAACGGGAAGCTGTAGGAGGCGATTAGCCCCTTCTCCCCGTCACTATACGGGGAGAAGGTCCCGGCAGGGGGATGAAGGGCAGCGCCGGCTTCGGCAATTAGCAGTTCTCCAGATTCGGTAGGAGAGTCGAAGCCTCGGCTTGCCTGCCTGTCCAGCGTTGGCGCCGCCCCCCGCCTGCCTGCATCCTCTCCCCGCATAGAGACGGGGAGAGGGAGCTGTCGTCCATGGATTCCCAATCGCCGACGTTGCAAGACTGCGTCTTAGCCTCAGCTCGGCACCAGCAGCACCTTGACCTCGCCCGGCGCCGGCGGGTTGGCGATCACGTCCGGCGCCTCCTCCAGGCTGACCTGTTTCGAGATCAGCCGGTCGATCTCGATCGCGCCCGAGGCGATCAACTGAGCCGCCCTTCCATGCGTGAACGGGTTGAGGAAGGACCCCAACACCTTCAGTTCGCGAAACAGAAGGTCGAACGGCTCGATCTCCACCTTCATGCCTTGCGGCACCACGCCGACGACGACGACGGTGCCGCCGGGCTTGGCGATGCGCATCGACTGTTCGACCGTGTCGCGCACGCCGGCGCATTCCAACACCACGTCGACCCCACCGGGCGCCAGGCCATTCGGCCCGGCGATGGCCGCGATTGGATCGCCGGCGCTTGGATCGACCGTTGCCGTAGCGCCGAGCTCCTCGGCAAGCGCGCGGCGCGAGGCCTGCCTGGTCGACAGGATGATGGTCGCAGCACCCGCGAGCTTTGCCAGTTGCACGACGAGCAGGCCGATGACGCCGCCGCCAAGCACCACGACCGAGGCCCCCGGCCTTATCGCCGCAAGGTCCACGCCGTGCAGGCAGCAGGCGAGCGGTTCGCAGAAGGCGCCATGCGCCGGCTTGAGATTTGCCGGCAGCTTGAATGCCTGCCTGTGCGGCATCAGCACATGGTCGGCAAAGCCGCCGTCGCGATGGATGCCGATAGCCCTGAGATTGCTGCACAGGTTGACGCGGCCGGCATGGCAGTGGGCGCAGCGTCCGCAGGCGATGTTGGGATCGCCGGTGACGCGGTCGCCGACGGCAATGCCTGACACTGCCGCGCCGACGGCTTCGACAATGCCGGAGAATTCATGGCCGAGCGTCACCGGCGGCGTGCAGGGGAACTCGCCATGGAAAAGATGGCGGTCGGTGCCGCAGACACCGCAGGCCTCGATGCGCACGAGAACGTCCTCAGGCCCGGGAACGGGTTTGGGAACCTCGCGCAGCGCGATTTTGCCTACCGCCTCCAGACGCACGGCTCTCATGGGTCCTCACCTCAAAGCAATTTCAGGAAAAGTGCGAAGCGGTTTTTCGTCCGAAATAGCGTCAAAACAAAGAGATAGGGCATTTCGACGTTTCTGTGAAACGGTGAGATGACCTAGTTGAATTTGGGCGGCTGCGAGAGGTCCGGCGCGGGCGCTGCCGGTTCGGCTGGCGCGCCGCCAAAATTTGGCGGCTGCGACAGGTCCGGCGTGCCGGGTGCGGCAGGCACGCCGCCTTTGGCGGGAGCCGCGCCATTGTTCGCCGGCGGCGTGCCGAGCGGCGACAGTCCGGGGGCCTGCGGCACCTGGTAGTCGATTGTGCCGGGATCGACGGTGTCACCCTTGTATCGCATCACCATCTGGGGGAAGGCGATGGTGAGCCCGATCATGATCACCTGGATGCAAACGAACGGCACGGCGCCCCAATAGATCTGCCCTGTTGTAACCGGCGCGATCTGCTTGCCGGTGATCCTGTCCAGGTAAGGCACGCGGGCCGCGACCGAGCGCAGGTAGAACAGCGCGAAGCCGAAGGGCGGATGCATGAAGCTGGTCTGCATGTTGACGCCCAGCAGCACGCCGAACCAGATCAGGTCGATGCCGAGCTTGTCGGCGGCGGGCGCCAGCAGCGGCACGATGATGAAGGCGAGCTCGAAGAAATCGAGGAAGAAGGCAAGCAGGAAGACCAGGATATTGACGCCGATCAGGAAGCCGGTCTCGCCGCCGGGCAGCGAGGTCAGGAGATGCTCGACCCAGATGTGGCCGTTGACGCCGTAAAAGGTCAGCGAAAAGACGCGCGCGCCGATCAGGATGAACAGCACGAAGGAAGAAAGCCTGGTCGTCGAGGCGAGCGCCTGTTTGACGACGTCGAGCGACAGCCGCCCCTTGGCCGCCGCCATGATCAATGCTCCGACGGAGCCCATGGCGCCGCCTTCGGTCGGCGTGGCGATGCCGAGGAAAATTGTGCCCAGCACCAGGAAGATCAGCGCCAGCGGTGGGATCAGCACGATCACCACCTGCTGCGCCAGCTTCGACATCAGCTTGAGTCTCAGCCGCTGGTCGACGATGGCGGCGACATAGATGACGATGACGCCGACGGCGAAGCCGAGAATGTCGGCATTGTCGCCCTGCGTGGGCGCAAGATAGCGATAGGCCCCGTAGGAGATCGCGCCGGCAATCAGCAGCGCCACGATCAGCGACAGCACGCCGTGGCCGAGCGTGCGGGCCTCGAGCGGCAACGCCGGCATCGAGTTTGGCCGGACGATCGACATGATCAGGATGTAGAGCATGTAGATGCCGGTCAGCACCAGGCCGGGGATCAGTGCGCCCGCATACATGTCGCCGACCGAACGGCCGAGCTGGTCGGCAAGCACGATCAGCACCAGCGAGGGTGGGATGATCTGGGCAAGCGTGCCGGAGGCCGCGATGACACCCGACGCCAGTCGCCGGTCGTAGCCGTAGCGCAGCATGATCGGCAGCGAGATCAGGCCCATGGCGATGACCGAGGCCGCCACCACGCCGGTCGTGGCGGCAAGCAGCGCGCCGACGAAGATGACCGCATAGGCAAGGCCGCCGCGGATCGGCCCGAACAGCTGGCCGATCGTGTCGAGGAGGTCTTCTGCCATGCCGGATCGTTCGAGCACGATACCCATGAAGGTGAAGAACGGTATCGCCAGCAGCGTGTCGTTGGACATCACCCTGGTGCCGTAGAAATTGTCCGGCAGCGCATGCAGCAGCGGCCAGGCGAGGTTGATCGACCCGCCGGAATAGGGCGAGACCAGCACGCCGATGAAGAAGAACAGCAAGCCGTTGGCGGCGAGCGAGAAGGCGACGGGGTAGCCGATCAAAAGGAAAATGATCAGCGAGGCGAACATGATCGGCGCCATGTTCTGCGCGATGAACTCGATCATGGGCGGACCTCGCCCGCGATGGCTTTGGCTTCCTCGGCCAGCGCCTCCGCCTCGAGCCTGGCCTGCTCATGCGCCGATATGAAGGGAGTGGGATCGTCCATGTCGCCGCGCATGATGGCGATCTTCTTAATGATCTCGGAAACGCCCTGCAGGGCCAGCAGGAAGAAGCCGACGAGCAGGATGGCCTTGGCCGGCCAGACGATCAGCCCGCCGGCATTGGTCGACATCTCGCCGCTGTGGAAGGACAGCGACACATAGGGCACGAAATAGATCACCATCAGCACGACGAAAGGCATGAGGAAGAGCAGGTGGCCGAGCAGGTCGATCCAGTGCTGCACGCGCCGCGAGAACATGCCGTACACGATGTCGATGCGGATATGGTCGTTCTGCTTGAGCGTGTAGGCCGCGGCCAGCATGAAGGCGGCGCCGAACAGATACCATTGCAGCTCGAGCCAGGCATTGGAGGAGATGTCGAACACCTTGCGGATGACGGCATTGCCGGCGCTCACGAGGATCGCGAGCAGGATCAGCCATGACACCCAGCGGCCGATGAACTCGTTGATGCGGTCGATCGTCCTGGAAAGAGCGAGAAGCCCTGCCATGCATATCCTCCCTGACAATGCGGCGCGCCCGATTCCCCCTCCGGTGTCGCGTCGCCTGGCCCAACGGTATGCAGTGCGTGGTCCGGCAGGTCAACATGGCAAAGCCGCGCCGAACAGATCGGCGCACCGGACAATGCCGCAATGCCGCCGCTTGACGGGACGTCATGCAACCAAAGTCTGGGATGCTCAGGCGATCTTGGCCTGGTCGCGCCCGGCGCCGATCAGCACCAGCATGGCGACGAGGAAGAGATAGATCCAGGCGTCGCGCCATTCGAGCGGGAAGTAGCCGGCCCAAAGCGATTCGGCCATGCCGAAGGCCGCGGCGCCAAGGGCAGCCCGAAGCGGCGACAGGTAGCCGCCGACCGCCGTCACAAACAGGATCTTCAGGCCGTAGACCAGCCCGGTGCCGAAGGAGACATTGCCGTAGTAGAGGCCGGCAAGCACGCCGGCCAGGGCCGCGCAGAAGCCGCCGAACAGCACGGCGCGGCGGAACACCGCGCGCACATCGACCCCGCACATCGCCGCTGCTTTCGGGTCGTCGGAGACGGCGCGCCAGGCGCGGCCGAAGCGAGAATGCGAAAACAGCCAGGCCGCCAGCGCCACCAGCGCGACGACACCCGCGCAGTCGAGCAGCTGAATGACGGTAAGCGTGACCTTGAACCCTTCACCCTCGGCGAAAATGACCGGATCGGCGAGCATCGGCGGCAGCCAGAGATCATGCGTGTCGGCGGCGATGCGGCTGGCCTCCGACAGGAAAATCAGGATGCCGAGCGTCGTCACCACGATAGCGTTGGGCGAGCGGTCGGCGAGCCTCTCGAACACGCTGCGTGACAGGATGTGGCTGATCAGCACGGCGTAGAGCAGGCCCGCGGCCACGCCAAGCGCCACCGCTGCGGCGAGCGTCAGCCACAGCGCCTGATAGCCGAAGGCGGCGGTCAGGATCATCGTCTGGCCGCAGAAGGCGAACAGGGCGCCGTAAGCCAGGTTGGTGCGGTGCAGGATGCCGTTGGTCAGCACGTAACCGAAGGCGAGCAGCGCGTAGAGCGCGCCTGAATGCAGCCCGTTCAGCACCTGCTGGAAGAAATAGAGCATGCGGCATCCCCTACAGCGCCGCGCGCCCGTGCGGTGCGCAAAGGACGCTGTAGCATTTTGATTTTGCGCATGACCCTTTCCCAAAATCGTTCCGATTTTTGGGGTCATGCGCGGGCCGGATTATCCGACCTGCTCGAAAACTTGCACCGGGAATCTAACTTGTCAAATGCGTTTTATAGGTTAGATTTCTGCTATGACGGTTTCTTGGACCCCGCACCGCTTCACCGGCGGCATTCTTGCGCTCGATACGGCGAACACCGTGGTCCTGCGCAACGATCCGCAAAAGTCCTTCGACCGCTTCGAGGATCCGGCCGAGATCGCCCGTTTCGCCGAGGCGGCAAGCGGCTTTCGCGCCGCCGAGCTCGGCGGCCGGCGGCTACGGGCACCGGAGCCGGGCGAGATCAAACCAACCGTCATCTCGATCCGCGAAGCGACCGATCGTCTGTTTCGCCATGCCGTATCGAATGGCGCGGTGGCGACCAGCCACCTGCCGGATTTCCTCATGGCCTGCGCCAGCGGGCTGTCCAGTAGCGCGACCGAGATCGGAACGCCGGGCCAGCCCTTCGGCGACCCGCAGACGCCGATTGCCTTCGAGGCGGCTTTGGCCGTTTCGGCGCTGTCGCTGCTGCGCGACGAAACGGTGGCGAGGCTGAGGATATGTCCCAACTGCAGCTGGCTGTTCGTCGACCGCAGCCGCAACGCCAGCCGCTTGTGGTGCGACATGGCCGTTTGCGGCAATCGCCAGAAGGCAAACCGCTACTACCGCCGCCGTACGGCGGCCAGGGAGGTTCCCAATGCTTAGGAAATTTTCGCGTTCGGCCCTGGTCGGTGCCGCCCTGGTCGCCGCTGTCGCGCTCGGCGCCTGCCGCGACTCCGGCAAGGACCAGCTCTTTGCCATCTCGGGAAAACTGTTCGAGTTCAACTACCGGCTGGCCATCGCCACCTATGTCATCACGCTGAAGCCGCTGCGGCCGATGGTCGACGGCCAGGTTGCGGTGGTGAGCTTCCAGAATCCGGCCGGGGGCGACCCGCTCATCGTCAACCAGAAGATCTGGCCGAAGCTGCCCCACATCACCCTCACCAGCCCGCCGCTCACCTGCGTGGTCAAGGACAAGCCTTATTCCGTCTCGATCCGCATCCAGGATTCCAACGGCACGTTGCTGCAGAGCATCGACACCACAATGACCTCTTCCGAGGACCAGACGATGCTGCCGGACCGGCCCCTGGTGATCGGTCCGAAATACGAGCTCAACCCGGACCTTGCCGGCCACCCTGACGGCAAGCTGCCCGATGCTCAGAAGCCGGATTGTTCGAAAGCGACCTGAGCCACGAAATTTTTGTTCCTCACAAAGCGGTTAGCATGATCTTGCATGCGCCGCCGGGCACTCGCCAGACCGTTTGTTGCGTGTTATCTGGCCCCGGCGATTTTGTTTGACCTCACCGCCAAGGGACGAAAGACTGCGGCGTCCCACTCCGACGTTGGCCGCTTTTTGGTAAGCGCCGCCGCAGAGGAATTTGCCTGATGACGCTGCACGACGTCGCGCTCGACGACAAGTTCGACCTTGGCAAGGAGCGCGTCTTTCTGTCCGGCGCGCAGGCCGTCGTGCGCATGCTTCTGATGCAGCGCGAGCGCGATCGCCGCGTCGGCCTCAACACCGCGGGCTTCGTTTCCGGCTACCGCGGCTCGCCCTTGGGCGGCCTCGACATGCAGTTGTGGCGGGCGAAGAAGCAGCTTGAGCAAGCCGACATCGTCTTCCAGCCCGGCCTTAACGAGGAGCTCGCCGCCACCGCTTGCTGGGGTTCGCAGCAGACCGAATTGCTGGGCGAAGGCACGCATGACGGCGTCTTCTCGGTCTGGTACGGCAAAGGGCCGGGGGTCGACCGGTCCGGCGACGTCTTCCGCCACGCCAATCTTGCCGGTTCCTCGAAGCATGGCGGCGTGCTTGCCCTGATGGGCGACGACCACATGGCCGAATCCTCGACCAACGCGCATGCCACCGAGTTCCTGTTCGTCGACACCATGGTGCCGATCCTCAACCCGGCCGGCGTCCAGGAGATCATCGACTACGGCCTCTACGGCTTTGCCATGTCTCGCTTCGCCGGTACCTGGGCGGCGATCAAATGCGTCAAGGACAACATCGAATCGACGGCTTCGGTCGACGCCTCGATCGAGCGTCTGGGCATCGTCATTCCCGAATTCGACATGCCGCCGGGCGGCCTGAACATCCGCCACGAGATCGACATGCTCGGCCAGGAAGAGCGGCTGCACGAGTATAAGCGCGCCGCCGCATCCGCCTTCATCCACGCCAACGGGCTGAACTGCGTCGTCTATTCCGGCGGCCGCAATCCCAAGCTCGGCGTTATCACCATCGGCAAGAGCTATCTCGACGTCCGCCAGGCGCTGGAGGATATCGGCATCGACGAGGCGGCCGCCAACCGGATCGGCATCCGCCTGTTCAAGGTCGGTTGCCCATGGCCGCTCGATTTCCAGCACATTGCCGAGTTCGCCCGCGGCCTCGACACCATCGTCGTCGTCGAGGAGAAGCGCTCGCTGATCGAGGTGCAACTGCGCGAGAACCTCTATGGCACCGCCACGCAGCCGGTGATCGTCGGCAAGAAGGACGAGCGCGGCGACTGGCTGTTTCCGGCCAAGGGCGCGCTCGATCCGAACGAGATCGCGATCGCGCTCGGCGAACGGATCCTGCGCACCATCGGCCCGTCGGAAGAGATTGCCGCGCGGGTGGCGAAGCTGCGCCAGTTCCAGGCGATGCTCGCCGACACACTCGATATCGGCTCGCGCACGCCCTTCTTCTGCTCGGGTTGCCCGCACAATTCCTCGACCAAGGTGCCGGACGGCTCGCTGGCCGCTGCCGGCATCGGCTGCCATTTCATGGCGCTGTGGATGGACAGGAACACCGTCGGCTTCACCGCCATGGGCGGCGAGGGCGCGCAATGGGTCGGCCAGGCGCCGTTCTCCAGGCGCGACCATATCTTCCAGAATCTCGGCGACGGCACCTACAACCATTCCGGTGCGCTGGCGATCCGCTTCGCGCTGTCCTCCGAAGCCAACATCACCTACAAGATCCTCTACAACGATGCCGTAGCGATGACCGGCGGCCAGCCGCATGAAGGTGGCCTGACCGTCGACATGATCGCGAGGCAGGTGCGCGCCGAGGGCGTCGACCGCATCGCCGTCGTCACCGACGAGCCCGGCAAATATGCCGGCAAGGCCGATTTCCCGGCCGGCACAACCATCCACCACCGCGACGATCTCGATCTCGTCCAGCGCGAATTGCGCGACGTGAAGGGCGTTTCGGTGCTGCTCTACGATCAGACCTGCGCCGCCGAAAAGCGCCGTCGCCGCAAGCGCGGCACCTTCCCCGATCCGGACAAGCGCGCCTTCATCAACGAGCTGGTCTGCGAAGGCTGCGGCGATTGCGGCGTGCAGTCGAACTGCGTCTCGATCCAGCCGGTCGAGACCGAATTCGGCCGCAAGCGCCGGATCGACCAGTCGAGCTGCAACAAGGATTTCTCCTGTCTCAACGGTTTCTGCCCGTCTTTCGTCACTGTGCATGGCGGCAAGATCAGGAAGGCCGAAGGCATTGCCGGCAGGGCCGATCCGCTGGACGGAGTGCCGGCGCCGGCCGAATTCCGCATGGGCAACCAGGGCTGGGCGGCGATCATCGACGGCGTCGGCGGCACCGGCGTCGTCACCGTCGGCGCGGTGCTCGGCATGGCCGCGCATCTGGAAGGCAAGGGTTGCGGCATGATCGACATGGCAGGCCTCGCCCAGAAGGGCGGTTCGGTCTTCACCCATGTCCGCATCGCCCCGACGCCCGAGGACATCCACGCCATTCGCGTTTCGGCCGGCAAGGCCGACCTTGTTCTCGGTTGCGATCTCGTCGTCTCCGGCGCCAAGAAGGTGCTGGGCGCGGTGCGCGAGGGCCACACGATCTTCCTCGCCAACACCGCCGAGATCATGCCCGGCGAATTCACCCGCTCCGCCGACTTCTCGCTGCCGGTCGAGCGGCTGAAGAAGGCGATCCGGGCGGCTGCCGGCGACGACAAGGCGCATTTCTTCGACGCCACCCGCACGGCGACCGCCCTGTTCGGCAATTCGCTCGGCGCCAACATGTTCATGCTTGGCTTCGCCTTCCAGCATGGCGGCCTGCCGCTTTCGGCGCAAGCCGTTGAAAAGGCGATAGAATTGAACGGCGAAGCGGTGGCGATGAATATCGCCGCTTTCCGCTGGGGCCGTCGTGCCGCGCATCAGCCTGATTTCGTGCATGGCCTGGTCGCCCAAACCGGCAAGCCGGCGTCAAAACCAGCCGAGACGCTGGATGATGTCATCGCCCGCCGCGTCGCCTTCCTCACCGCTTACCAGAACGCCGCCTATGCCAGGCGCTACGCCGACCGCGTGGCGACGTTGCGCGCCGTTGAAGCCAAGGCCGTGCCGGGCTCGACCGCGGTGACCGAGGCCGTCGCCAGGAATCTCTTCAAGCTGATGGCGATCAAGGATGAGTATGAGGTGGCGCGGCTCTACACCGATGGCACTTTCGCCGCCGACCTCGCCAAGCAGTTCCAGAGCTACGAGAAACTCGAATTCCACCTCGCGCCGCCGATCCTCGGCCGCCGCGGCAATGACGGTAGCCCAAGGAAATCGAGCTTCGGCCCGTGGATGATGAAGGGCTTTCGGCTGCTGGCGGCGATGAAGGGCCTGCGCGGAACCGCGTTGGACCTTTTCGGCTACACGGCCGAGCGGCGCATGGAGCGGCAGGCGTTGAGAGAGTATGAGGCCGATCTCGACCTTATCGCCGGCGCGCTGGCGCCGGGCAGGGTGGAGGCCGCGACGGCCCTGGCCTCCGTGCCGGCGCTGATCCGCGGCTACGGCCATGTCCGGCAGGCCAGCGCCATAAAAGCGGCAAGCGAGCGCTCGCGGCTGATCGAGCGTTTGAATCAAGCCCCCGCGGAGCCATCGCTTCGGGCGGCGGAGTGATCGCGCCGGCGCGTTGATGGCGCCTGGAACCCCTGAATTCCCTTGTCTGTCCCACGGGTCTCAACCCTCTGCAACCGGCATGCAGCGCCGTTCTAAGCCTTTCTTAAGGCGGGTGTGGCATGACAAGGCGTAGCGTTGGGCCAACGGCATGGGTAGAACAAAGACCGAGAACATCCCGGCGGATGTTTATATCCAGTTCGTGCGGGCGTTGTCCGACAACGCCTACATGCTGGTGGTCGGCGGCGTATGCTACTGGATCCTCGGATTAATGATCTACCTGCGGACGCAAGATCCGCTGTATCTTGGCTTCGCCTTCCTTCTGTTGTCGGTCAGCCTCTGGCGTTACTTCAGCATCCGTAGCTTCCTCAGGGGAGGCGGCACCATACCCACTGTCGAAAAGGCAGAGGCGTGGGAACGCAGTTACATTTTCAAAGGCAGTGCGCAGGGCCTCGCATTGGGGTCACTGTGTTTCGTGTCAATCTACCTGCGTCCCGATGACTTTGCCGAACTGGCGTCCGTGTCATTGGCGTTGACCACCCTGCTCACGGTTGTCGGCCGAAGCTACGGATCCAGGCGCATGGTGCAGATTTTTTCCGTGACCCTGATTGGGCCGGCGGCACTTGCGCTCTTCCTGCGCCTGGACCTCCCCGACTTCGTCCTCGGGCTGATGATCATTCCGACGACAATCGTCACCATCAGCAGCGCCGACCATGTCCGCAACGTTCTGTTCTCGGCTGTCATAGGTCACAGGCAGGCCAAGGAGTTGGCGCAAAGGTTCGATCGGGCGCTCAATACGATGTCGCATGGCCTTGTCATGCTCGACGCGGACGGGAAGGTGGTCGTCGCCAATGCCGAGGCCGCTCACCTGATGTCGCTGAAATCCGCCGAGGCAATGCTCGGGCGCTCGATCCACGGCCTTCTGATGCGCGGCGTCGCTGGCGGTATGCTGGCGCCGAAAGATTGCCGCTACATCGAAGTGCAGCTGACGCGCGCCTTGCGCGAGGGCCGCGATCGCAAGGTGCTCGTTTCCCTCGCCAACGGCCAGCATTACGAATTCTCCGCCCGCGAGGGCAGCCAGGAACTGGGCGTCATCACCTTCGAGGACGTGACGGCGCGCGTCGAGGCGGAGGAAAAGATCCGCTTCATGGCGCGTTACGACAATTTGACCGGCCTGCCGAACCGCGCCTATTTCCACGAGCTGGTCGGCGAAGCGATGGCCTCCGGCGATCAGGACCGGCTCTGCGGCCTCGCGGTGCTGGATCTCGACGACTTCAAGAGCGTCAACGACACGCTCGGTCACCCGGTCGGCGACGGGCTGATTTACGCCGTGGCCGAGCGCCTCGCGGCGATCGCGGGACCGGGCATAACCGTCAGCCGCTTTGGCGGCGACGAGTTCATGGTCTTCTTCGACCGGGTCGAGGACGAGAGCCATCTCAGCACCTTGCTCGACGAGATTTTCGCCGACCTGCAGGGCGAAGTGGACGTCGCCGGCCACGGGCTGCGCATTCAGGCCAGCGGCGGTGCGGTGCTGTCCAAGGTCAAGGACACCGATGCGGACGCCATGATCGTCAAGGCCGACCTTGCGCTCTACAAGGCCAAGGAGCTCGGCAAGAACAGCTGGCGGCTGTTCGAGGCGGCCATGGATGCCGCCTTCCGCAATCGCCAGGTGATGAAAGCCGATCTGCGCAGCGCCGTGCAAGCCAAGGAATTGCGCGTCGTCTACCAACCGATCGTGTCGGTAAGCACGATGCGCATCGCCAACTGCGAGGCGCTCTGCCGCTGGGATCATCCGGATCTCGGCCCGATTTCGCCGAGCGTCTTCATCCCATTAGCCGAGGAAATGGGCATTATCTCCGAGATCAGCACCTTCGTGTTGCAGGCGGCCTGCGCGGAATGCGCCAAATGGCCGGCGCAGACCAGCGTTTCGATCAACCTCTCGGCCAAGGATTTCCGCAACCGCGACGTCGTGCAGAAGGTTCGCGACGCGCTGGCGGCGTCAGGCCTTGCGCCGCACCGGCTCGAAATCGAGGTCACGGAGACCGCTTTGCTCGACGACAAATCGCTGACACGCGAGCTGATCGAAGAGATGAAGACGCTTGGCGTCCGCATTGCGCTCGATGACTTCGGCACCGGTTATTCCAGCCTGAGCTATCTCCACAAGCTGCCGCTCGACAAGATCAAGATCGATCGCTCCTTCCTGGTCGATTTGAACCAGAACCGGCAGTCGCTCGACCTTCTGAAGGGCATTGTCGGCCTGTCCCGGACGCTGGGCCTTTCCGTCACCATCGAAGGCGTCGAGACCTTCGAGCAACTGAAGACGCTGGTCCATCTGGTCAAGCCGGACTTCGTGCAGGGCTTCCTCTTCGGCGCCGCGCTCAGCGCGTCGGGCATCGAGACGATGTCGAGCGTCACATGGCCATTTGCGGCGGAGTTGCATATCGCCGGCAAAAGGACAGCCAGCTGAACCGATTTCGGCCAAACTGTAACACTGCCCTCGGTGTCATCCGGGCTCCGATTTTGCGGAGATGACCGTCGCCGTCGCGCAAGTCTAAGCTTGCTACGCCTCGATGCCTTCGAGCCTTGAACTTAGGATGATCCAGCTGACCGCCGGCAGGTCGCCATAGCCGGCCTGTCGGCGTCGAGTTTGCCTTTTTGCTTCAGAGAATCTGCGAAAAGGCCCGGCCGTTAAGGTTAACAAGCGGTAAATCAGCAATATCGAATTTTCAGCTTGTGTCTCATTTCAACTCGAATAGCCTTAATTGCAGGCGGAATTCGAGGACTGACAATGGATGTTGCGAGGAAGAGCGTGTCGGCTGGCGCCAGCGCGAGGATGGACTCCGCGCTCAACCAATCCATGATGCAATTACTGGACCACGTCGAGTATCGTCTGATCACCGGGGGCGAAGATCTGGAGGCGATCTATCGGCTCCGCTACAACTCCTATCGGCGCTCAGGTATGTGCGGCCCGATCGCCGGCGGGATGTTCGAGGACCGCTGGGACAATCTCCCGAACTCCTACCGGTTCGGCGTCTACTTCGACGGCCACCTGGTAAGCACATTGCGGCTGCATCACCTCACCCGCGAGCATCCCTACTCGCCCTCCGTCGACGCCTATCCGGAAATATTAGCCGAGCGGCTGGCGCGCGGAGAGACTTTCATCGACGGAACCCGGTTCGCAACCGATCCAGACCTCGCCCCGGCGCCGGGAGTCTTGCCTTTCCTGACGCTCAGGATTTGCATGGTGGCCTACTGTTATTTTCGCCAGACCGCGATGTTTATCCCGATCAAGTTGGAGCATTCCGCTTTTTATGCCCGCTTTTTCAGCGCCAAGCAGATGACCGAGGGCAAGTCGTTTCCGGGCGTTATCCCTCCGCTCGCATTGTTCGAAATTTCCGGCAATGAAGAGAATTTTCACCGGATACTCGACCGGTTGCCGTTCTTCAGATCGACGCCCATGGAGCAGCGGCTGATGTTCGGCAACCCGGCCATCAACCGGCTGACGCCTCTGTCGATCGTGCCGACGGCGAAATTCTTTCGCGCGGCTGCCTGAACGCAGGTGTGAACCTTTCGCCGGCTGCGCCGTTATTTCGAGCAATTCCAGGAAAAGTGCGGGCGGTTTTCCGTCCGGAATTGCGTCAAACAACGAGATAGCGAGGTTCCTGGTTTCCGTGAAACGGTGAACTCCCTATCTCCGCAGCCCGTCTGACTGGCGTTCGCGCCTGTCGGAGGAAAGGATCCCCAGATGACCAT
The DNA here is from genome assembly GCF_003289965.1 of Mesorhizobium atlanticum. Lineage (GTDB taxonomy): Bacteria > Pseudomonadota > Alphaproteobacteria > Rhizobiales > Rhizobiaceae > Mesorhizobium > Mesorhizobium atlanticum. The sequence goes on along the minus strand of NZ_QMBQ01000004.1, from coordinate 586,753 downwards.
CCATTCATTCGCGCTGACGCCGCTGATCTCGCTGATCGCGGGAGTGCTGATCCTGGTGATGCCCCGGCTGCTCAATTACATCGTCGCGCTTTACCTGATCGTTGTCGGCCTGCTCGGCCTGTTCCCGCATCTCGCCAGTTGAATGAGCCACTCAGCCGGCGAAGAAGCGAAGGGCTGCGGCGACAATCGCTTCGGGCGCATCTTCCTGCATGAGGTGCCCGGAGCCCGAAATGAGCGTCAAGCTGCAGTCGGGCAGCATGGCCGCGAGTTTCGCGCCGCTTTGCGGCGGGATCCAGCGGTCCTGCTCTCCCCACAGCAAGGCCACCGGGCAGCGGAACGCACCATAAAGCGGTTCGACTTCGTCGGTGAAACGCTGATCCATCTGCGCGATCTGCCGATAGAAGGCGGGCTGGCCGACCGGTCCGGTCCATGGTGCGATATAGGGCTGCAGGTCGCCGTCCGACAAAGGCCTGGCGGCTGCGCCCGCGATATAGGCCCTCAGGATCGCCGCCTGGATGTAGTCCGGTACGCCGGCGAAAGCCGGTTCGTGGCGCAAGACATGCTGGACGAAGGGTGAGCCCCAGGGCCGAACCGCCACCGGATCGATCAACAACAGTCTTTCATAATTGCAGCCGTTGATCAGGTGCGCGCGCAAGGCGGTAGCGCCGCCGAAATCATGGGCGATGACGTTCGGCCGGTCGAGCTTCCAGAACTCCAGCATCGCCGCCAGGGCGTTGTTCTGGGTGCCCAGCGAGACGTCCTGGCCTTCGCGTTTCTCGGACTGGCCATATCCCGGCAGATCGTAAAAGTAGAGCGTGTGGTCACGCGCCAGTTCAGGGGCAACGCGGTGCCAGACATGCGAGGAAAAAGGCGTTCCATGAACGAGCACAACGGCGGGGCCGGAGCCGACGGCGCCCCAGGCGATCATGGTGCCGTCCCAGTCGAATCTCTGCGTCGGCAAAATCATGGCGGTTCCTCAGTCGGCTACTCCGGGCGGGCAACGATAGTCTCCTCCCGTCGCGCGGGAAAACGCGAAATAGTCAAAGCATATTGAGAAGGGCTGACAGGCGCCGGCCTCTGTCCGCAGCGGTTTCAACTTTCATTTGAGGCTGTTGTCGCGGGCTGTGCGGCAATAGCGCCATTGCTCTTGGTTCGGCTTTTCGCTATGTGCCTCAAAGGCTTTTTCGAAGGGGTACTTCCATGGCTGATCACACGCCCGCCGGTCCGGTTGAGCTTGGCGCGCAGATGGACTATGCCGAGCACGACCGCACCTACAAGGCCTTCCTTGGCCTTGCCAAATACGGCTCGCTGGTCTGCGCCGCCATCCTCATCGCCATGGCCTTCGGCTTCTTCGTCGGCGGCTTCTTCTCGGGCCTCATCGTGTTCATCCTGATCACGGCCATCGGCACTCTCATTCTGCGGTAGACTTCCCAAGCCCATCGCCCTCGACGTCGCCGGACGTCCGGCCGACGCCTTGCGTAATCAAGGTTCCAGCCGAAAGGATCGTCCGGTGGGACAAATAGTGTTCATCCCTCGTGAGCTTGACCCGAACGAGCCGCGCGTCGCGGCCTCGCCGGAAACGGTCAAGCGCCTGGCCGGTCTCGGTTTCGACGTGATCGTCGAGAAGGGCGCCGGTCTCGGCTCCCGCATCCCCGACCAGGATTTTGCCGCGGTGGGTGCCGCGATTGGAACGGCGGCCGACGCCAAGAAGGCCGATGTCGTGCTGAAAGTGCGCCGGCCAACGGATGCCGAGCTGAAGGGCTACAAGTCCGGCGCCGCCGTCATCGCCATCATGGACCCCTATGGCAACGATGCCGCGGTGGCCGCCATGGCCAGGGCCGGCATCACCGCCTTCTCCATGGAATTCATGCCGCGCATCACCCGCGCGCAGGTGATGGACGTGCTGTCCTCGCAGGCCAACCTTGCCGGCTACCAGGCGGTGATCGACGCGGCCGCCGAATATGATCGCGCATTGCCGATGATGATGACCGCGGCGGGCACGGTGCCGGCGGCAAAAACCTTCATCATGGGGGTCGGCGTCGCCGGCCTGCAGGCGATCGCCACCGCGCGCCGTCTCGGCGCCGTGGTCACCGCCACCGACGTGCGACCGGCGGTGAAGGAGCAGGTGCAGTCGCTAGGCGCCAAGTTCCTGGCGGTCGAGGACGAAGAGTTCAAGGCGGCCGAGACCGCCGGCGGCTACGCCAAGGAAATGTCGAAGGAATACCAGGCCAAGCAGGCGGCGCTGACCGCCGAGCACATCGCCAAGCAGGATATCGTCATCACCACCGCGCTGATCCCTGGACGGCCGGCGCCGAAGCTGGTCTCGGCCGCCATGGTCGCCTCGATGAAGCCGGGTTCGGTGATCGTTGACCTCGCGGTCGAGCGCGGCGGCAATGTCGAGGGCGCGGTTCCCGGCAAGGTCGTGACGACGGAAAACGGCGTCAAGATCGTCGGCCATCTCAACGTGCCTGGTCGTGTCGCCGCATCGGCCTCGCTGCTCTACGCCAAGAACCTTTACGCCTTCCTCGAGACGATGGTCGACAAGACGACCAAGACGCTCGCCATCAAGCGCGACGACGAACTGGTCAAGGCGACGATGCTGACCGACGGCGGCAAGGTGGTGCATCCGAACTTCGCCAAGGCGGCGGAGGAGCCGCGCACCGAGCCGGCGGCCGTTCCGGCGACGACCATGGTTGCCGAAGCCGCCGATCCGAAGCCGGCGGCAAGGAAGAAGGCCGCAGCCAAGCCTAAGGGGACCGCGTGATGGATGCCTTGCAGAAAGCCCTCGACCAACTCGACCAGGCGACCGCCGCCGTGCGGCTGGCGGTGCAGGATCTTGCCAACGCGCCTGCCGGCGCCGAGGCCGCGGGCAACGCTGCCCACGCGCTCTCGGGCGGCGCCATCGATCCCTTCGTCTTCCGCTTCGCCATCTTCGTGCTGGCGATCTTCGTTGGCTATTATGTCGTGTGGTCGGTGACGCCGGCACTGCATACGCCGCTGATGGCCGTCACCAACGCTATCTCTTCGGTCATCGTCGTCGGCGCGCTGCTCGCCGTCGGCATTGCCGCTTCCGGCCTCGCCGCGGGCTTCGGCTTCGTCGCCCTGGTGCTGGTCTCGGTCAACATCTTCGGCGGCTTCCTGGTCACCCAGCGCATGCTCGCCATGTACAAGAAGAAGGAAAAGTGACGTGACCGTCAATCTCGCTTCCTTCCTCTATCTCGTCTCTGGCATCCTGTTCATCCTGGCGCTGCGCGGGCTGTCGCATCCGACCACCAGCCGCCAGGGCAATCTCTACGGCATGATCGGCATGGGCATCGCCATCGCCACCACGCTGGCGCTGGCGACTCCATCGGCCGGCCGCTTCGGCCTGATCGTGCTCGGCCTCGCCATCGGCGGCGGCATCGGCGCCGTCACCGCGCGCCGCATCGCCATGACCTCGATGCCGCAGCTGGTCGCCGCCTTCCACTCGCTCGTCGGCTTCGCCGCCGTCATGGTGGCCGCCGCCGCCATCTACGCGCCGGAGAGCTTCGGCATCGGCACGGCGGGCGACATCCATGCCCAGGCGCTGGTCGAGATGAGCCTGGGTGTGGCCATCGGCGCCATCACCTTCACCGGCTCGGTCATCGCCTTCCTCAAGCTCGACGGCCGCATGTCCGGCAAGCCGATCATGATCGGCGGCCGCCACCTGATCAACATCGTCCTCGGCGTCGCCCTGGTGGTGCTGATCGTGCTTCTGGTCGGCACCGAATCCAAGTTCGTCTTCTGGCTGATCGTCGCCGCCTCGCTGGTGCTCGGCGTGCTCCTGATCATCCCGATCGGCGGCGCCGACATGCCGGTCGTGGTGTCGATGCTGAATTCCTATTCGGGCTGGGCGGCGGCAGCGCTTGGCTTCACCCTCGGCAACCTTGCGCTGATCATCACCGGCGCGCTGGTCGGCTCGTCCGGCGCGATCCTGTCCTACATCATGTGCAAGGGCATGAACCGCTCCTTCATCTCGGTCATCCTCGGTGGCTTCGGCGGCGAGACGGCGGCCGCTGCCGACGACGGCATCGAGCGCACCGTCAAGCAGGGCTCGGCCGACGACGCCGCTTACCTGATGATGAACGCCCAGAAGGTCATCATCGTGCCCGGCTACGGCATGGCGGTCGCCCAGGCGCAGCACGCGCTCCGCGAGATGGCCGACAAGCTGAAGGCCAACGGCGTCGAAGTCAAATACGCCATCCATCCGGTGGCCGGCCGCATGCCCGGCCACATGAACGTGCTCCTTGCCGAAGCCAATGTGCCGTATGACGAGGTGTTCGAGCTGGAGGACATCAACTCCGAGTTCGCGCAGGCCGACGTCGCCTACGTCATCGGCGCCAACGACGTCACCAACCCGTCCGCGCGCGACGACAAGAGCTCCCCGATCTACGGCATGCCGATCCTCGACGTCGACAAGGCCCGCACCTGCCTCTTCGTCAAGCGCTCGCTCGGCTCAGGCTATGCCGGCATCGACAACACGCTGTTCTACAAGGACGGCACCATGATGCTGCTCGGCGACGCCAAGAAGATGACCGAGGAAATCGTTAAGGCCATGGATCACTAAGCCGTAAACTTCTGTAAGAAGGTTGTCGGCCTACCCTGCAGCCCTTGCACAGGAAGGTTATCGGCCTAAGCATCGGAATCGGAAAGCCCGGCCTAAGCCGGGCTTGTCTTTTCCGGGGTAGGTCCCTTTAACGGGTAGCCAGATAGGCGGTCTCTTCTTCGTCTCGCTGCCTGCCGCCGAGAGCGGCTGCGGCACCGGCGATGAAGGCGCCGATGATGAGCGACAGAGTGCCGAGCAGCGCGAAGGTTGCGCTCGCCTTCCGGGCCTTGTCGGCGGCCTGCTGCGCTTTTGTCTTGGCGTCCTGCGCCTTTGCCAGCAATGCGTCGACGCGTGTCTTGGCATCCGCCTCGGATAGGCCGGTGCGGGCCGCGACCAGTTGCGACAGATAGGCTTTGTCGTCGGGGGAGACTTCGCCTGCTGTGGCACTGGCAATCAGGATGCGCGTGGCCTGCGCGGTGGCCGCGGCGTCGCTTTCCGGATTAGCTGCCGCCAATTTGCTGGCGTCCGCCGGTCTAAACAGCGAATCCACCAGATAGGATGTTGCATTGTCCACCGTTGCCGGGCTGCCTGTCGTGGAGGCACCCGCCGAGGCGCCCATTGCGGCGCCGGATACCACTGTCGAAGCAGCCTGCACGCCGGAGCCCAGCATCGACGTCACCGCTGAGCCGAGCAGACCGACAGCAAGAAGCGTCGCAAGCGCCCAGGCCAGGAAGCCATGTGCAGTGTCGCGGAAGAACACCTCGTCTGTGTGAACGTCGACCCATTTGGTACGCAGACGTCCTGCGAGATAGCCGCCAACGCCGGATGATAGCCATTGGACGACGACCAGCCAAACCGCTGTCGAGATCGCGAAGGTGGTGACGGAAGCACCTGAACCCGCCCAGGGTGATATCATGCTGAGGCCTAGCCCGGAGCCAAGCAGCATCAGGACAAAACTCAACGTGGAAGCGGCAAAGGCGCCGGCGATGATCGGACCCCAGCTGATCGCCGAAGCAGAGGATTCGGTTGAAACGGTGCTGCCGACAGCCGAAAGAGTGGACTGCATATCAGCCCCCTATCGCGCGAACAGCATGATGAGGATGATGATTGGGATTGGAACTCCTAGCAGCCAAAGCAAGATGCCGCGTCCCATGGAAGCCTCCTGAGAAATCGTGATCGATGTTGTCACAATGTCCCGGCAGGCCTTCTGTTCCGGCGGCTTTTTGAAATGTCGTTCAAGGTTATCAAAACAATGCCGGCGCACTTGGCGCGACGGCATCGGAAAACAAGCTCAGTTTTGTGGGTATCTAAATATCCAGATTGGCCACCGACAGCGCGTTGTCCTGGATGAACTCGCGCCGCGGCTCCACCTCGTCGCCCATCAGCCGCGAGAACAGCGAGTCGGCGTCGGTCGCGTCATTGACCTTGACCTGCAGCAGCGAGCGCACATTCGGGTCCAGCGTGGTTTCCCAGAGCTGCTCGGCGTTCATCTCGCCGAGACCCTTGTAGCGCTGCATGGTGAGGCCCTTGCGGCCGGAAGCGAACACCGCGTTGAGCAGCGCCAGCGGTCCCGAAACAAGCTCGGAGTTCTCCTTGCGGCGCAGCGTCGGCTGCTCGCCATAGACTTCCGAAAGCCGCGGCGCGTAGCGGTCGAGCTGGCGCGCATCGGCCGAAGCGATCAGCCCGGCATCGAGCTGCACAACATCCTTCACGCCGCGCACGGTACGCTCGAAGACATAACCGCCGGAGCCGTCATTGGAGGTCGAAAGCCGTCCGGTCCAGCCGCGCTCGGTCTCCTCGGCGATCATGTCCAGCCGCTGCGCGACGCGCTCGGCCATGGCGTTGGCGCGGCCGAGATCGGCAAGCACGTCGGCGTTGAGCGCGCCGGCGATCGCCGCCTGCTCGACGACGCTGCGGTTGTAGCGTGTGTGCAGCCCGTTGATCAGCTGGCGCACTGCCAGCGCGTCGTCGACGGAGGCGCGCAGGTCCTGTCCCGTCCGCATCTCGCCGGAGGCCAGCACCAGCGAGGCTTCATCCAGCCCGGACTCGATCAGATATTCCTCATAGGCGGTTTCGTCCTTGAGATATTGCGAGCTCTTGCCCCGCGTCACTTTGTAAAGCGGCGGCTGGGCGATGTAGAGATGGCCGCGCTCGATCAGCTCCGGCATCTGCCGGAAGAAGAAGGTGAGCAGCAGCGTGCGGATGTGGGCGCCGTCGACGTCGGCGTCCGTCATCAGGATGATCTTGTGGTAGCGCAGCTTGTCGGCGTTGAACTCGTCCTTGCCGATCGAGGTGCCGAGCGCGGTGATGAGCGTGCCGATCATCTCGGAAGAGAGCATGCGGTCGAAGCGGGCCCGCTCGACGTTGAGGATCTTGCCGCGCAGCGGCAGGATCGCCTGGTTCTGGCGCGAGCGGCCGCCCTTGGCCGAGCCGCCTGCGGAGTCACCCTCGACGATGAAGATTTCCGATTTGGCCGGATCGCGCTCCTGGCAGTCGGCGAGCTTGCCGGGCAAAGAGGTGACGCCGAGCGTGCTCTTGCGCGTGATGTCGCGCGCCTTGCGCGCGGCTTCGCGCGCCGCGGCCGCCTGGATCACCTTCTCGACCACAACCCTCCCTTCGCTCGGATGCTCTTCCAGCCAGGTGCCGAGCGCCTCGTTGACCAGGCTTTCCACGACCGGACGAACCTCGGAGGACACCAGCTTGTCCTTGGTCTGCGAGGAGAATTTCGGGTCAGGCACCTTGACCGAAAGAACGGCGGTCAGGCCTTCGCGGCAGTCATCGCCGGTCAGCGAGACCTTTTCCTTCTTGGTCTGGCCTGAGGCCTCGCCATAGCCGGTGATCTGCCGGGTCAGCGCCGCGCGGAAGCCGGCCAGATGCGTGCCGCCGTCGCGCTGCGGGATGTTGTTGGTGAAGGCCAGCACGTTCTCGTGGTAGCTGTCGTTCCACCACATCGCCACTTCGACGGTGATGCCGTCGCGCTCGGCGCGGATGGCGATCGGGGCCTCGATCAGCGGCTTCTTCACCCGGTCGAGATATTTGACGAACTCTTCCAGGCCGCCGTCATAATGCAGCTCATGACGCACGAGATCGGCATGGCGCGCATCGGTCAGCACGATGCGCACGCCGGAATTGAGGAAGGCAAGCTCGCGCAGCCGGTGCTCCAGCGTGTTGTAGTCGAACTCGACCATGGTGAAGGTCTCGGCCGACGGGAAGAAGGTGATCTCGCTGCCGCTGCGGCCTTCGTAAGTGCCGGGCTGCTTGTCCTGCACATAGGTGCCGGTGACCTTAAGCGGCGCGTCGGCATTGCCATGCGTGAAGCTCATCTCGAAGATTTCGCCGTTGCGGCGGATCTTGAGCTTGAGCCAGGCGGAAAGCGCGTTGACCACCGAGACGCCGACGCCATGCAGGCCGCCGGAGACCTTATAGGAGTTCTGGTCGAATTTGCCGCCGGCATGCAGCTGCGTCATGATCACTTCGGCCGCCGAAACACCCTCCGAGGGGTGGATATCGGTAGGAATCCCGCGGCCGTTGTCGATCACGGTGACGGAACCGTCGGGGTTGAGCGTCACCGAGACGAGGTCGGCATGGCCGGCCAGCGCCTCGTCGATGGCGTTGTCCACCACCTCATAGACCATGTGATGCAGGCCCGAGCCGTCATCGGTGTCGCCGATATACATGCCCGGCCGCTTGCGCACGGCATCCAACCCCTTCAAAACCTTGATGGAATCGGCGCCGTACTCGGCTTCCGCGCCGTTGGCGCTTTCGGTCTGATCGCTCATGAAAACCTGTCTGATTGATGTCGCTGGTCCGGCGCGGAAAAATGGCCGCGAATCGCGCCGTTTTGATGTCCTAGATATAGGCGCAAATGGCGGATTTTCCAAGGTTTGCGGGCATTTTGCCGGCTTGGCGACAAGGCGTTTCCACGCCTGTGCGGGACGCGGCGCGCGCACGGGGACGTTCGGCCGTGAAAGCCGCACCGAAACGCGGCCTCGCAACTGCCTTCCTGGGGGAAACTTGGCGCCTATCCGGCGGCGCGCAGCGTCCTTAGCGCCTCGCTCCAGCGGAACAACTCGTCGAGCATCGTCTTCGCGCCGCCCAACACCTGTTCGCTCGGATGGTATGCGCGGTTCTGGTCAAGCAGCTTCGCATAGGCGGGCAGCGCCACGCCTTCCGGGATCGGCATGACGCCGACCGAGGTGAGCAGCGGCTTCAGCGACTGCGCCGCACGCAACCCGCCGGACACGCCGCCATAGCTGAAGATCGCCGCCGGCTTGTAGCGCCATTCATGCAGCAGATAGTCGATGGCGTTCACGATCGCGGGCGCCACGAAGTAATTATACTCGGGCGCCACGAACACGAAGGCGTCGGCGGCATCGATCGCCTTCGACCACGCCTTGGTGTGGTCGTTCTCATACTTGCGCAGGCGCGGATGATGCGGCTCGTCGAGCATCGGCAGGCTGAACGCGGCGATGTCTGTCAGCGCCGGCTCGAACTTGCCGTGCTCGCGCGCGAATCCTTCCAGCCATTCGCCGAAGATCGGGCCGGCGCGTCCCGGCCGTGTGCTGCCGATGATGATGTTCAACCGATGCTTCACGGGAGGGCTCCTTGCTTGGCGGTATCCATTGGTGACTAAAGCAGGTTGCCACCGGCAACAAGCAGCTATTGGCTGATGCTGCTCACAATCCGGCGATGCGGCCGATCGTATGCTGCCGTCCGGTCACATGGACGCCGGCCCTGTCGGGCACTACATTCACCGCTGTCAGCGGAGCATCTTCATGGACACCAAGCCCGCCCCCTTCGTGCCGCCGGCGCCCAAGCCGCGCACTGAGCCGCCTTCGACGCTGGAGATGATGCGCATCGTCTACCGCAACCCGCTCGAATTGTGGGGCGAGCACACCTACAACGAACCTTGGGTTTCGGCGAATGGTGTCGGCGGACATCTGATCGTCGCCAACGATCCTGGCCTCATCCGCCATGTGCTGATCGACAACGCCAAAAACTACAAGATGGCGACGGTGCGCCAGCTGATCCTGCGACCGATCCTGCGCGACGGGCTGCTGACCGCCGAGGGCGAAGTCTGGAAGCGTTCGCGCAAGGCGATGGCGCCGGTTTTCACGCCGCGCCACATCTTCGGTTTCGCCCCGCCAATGCTGAAGCGCACGCTGGAATTCGTCACCCGCTATGAAGCGGGCGGCACGACCGATGTCGCGCATGACATGACGCTGCTCACCTATGACATCCTGGCCGAGACGCTGTTTTCCGGCGAGATCGCCGGCGAGCCGGGCAGCTTCGCCAAGGAGATCGACCGCCTGTTCGAGACCATGGGCCGCGTCGACCCGCTTGACCTGTTGCGCGCTCCGGAATGGCTGCCGCGCCTGACCCGCATCCGCGGCCGCAAGACCATGGCCTATTTCCGCAACATCGTCGCCGGCACGGTGAGGATGCGCGAGGAGCGGATCAAACGCGATCCTGATGGCGTGCCGCAGGATTTCCTCACGCTTCTGCTGCGCGCCGAGGGACCGGACGGGCTGACCCGCGGCGAAGTCGAGGACAACATCATCACCTTCATCGGCGCCGGTCACGAGACGACCGCGCGGGCGCTGGGCTGGACGATCTATTGCCTGGCCGAGGCGCCCTGGGAACGCGACAAGGTCGAGCAGGAGATCGACGCCGTGCTGGCGCGCGAGCCCGATCCGACCAAGTGGCTGGACGCCATGCCGCTCACCCGCGCCGCTTTCGAGGAGGCGCTCAGGCTCTATCCGCCGGCGCCTTCGATCAACCGCGAGCCGATCGAGCCGGAGACCTGGAACGGCCTCTACATCCCGAAACACGCCGCCGTGCTGGTGATGCCCTGGGTCGTGCATCGCCACCGCAAGCTGTGGGACAGGCCGGACGCCTTCATGCCCGAGCGCTTCCATCCGGAAAACCGCGACCGGATCGACCGCTTCCAATACCTGCCTTTCGGCGCCGGTCCACGCGTCTGCATCGGCGCCAGCTTCGCCATGCAGGAGGCGATCATCGCGCTGGCGATCCTGCTGTCGCGCTTCCGCTTCGACGTGACCTCCGACACCAAGCCATGGCCGGTGCAGAAGCTCACCACGCAGCCGCAGGGCGGCCTGCCGATGCAGGTCACCCGGCGGGCGTAAGGCCCGTTTCTAGCGGTCGGCGATCGGCCGGCGCTGCTGGAACTGGCCGGCAGCGCGGAAGCGCCAGAGATAGCTGGGCAGGATAGTGGCGATCGCCTGCGGCTGGATGCCCAGGCCGGTCAGCGTCCGGGCGGCCTTGGCGGCTTCGTCCGAAACGACATTGTGCTCGCGCAGCTGCAGCACCTGGTCCTTGGTCAAGAGCGGATTGGGCAGCAGCTGGAGGATCGACGCCTGGATGTTGGCCACCCACCACGGCACCGGCACCAGCAGCCGCCGGCGCTCGATGACCGTCAGCAGCTCTTCCATGCATTCCTTGAAGGTCAGCACCTGCGGGCCGCCGAGCTCATAGACCTGGCCGCCCTTGACATCGCCGTCGACCGAGCGCGCCACCGCTTCGGCGACGTCGCCGACATAGACCGGCTGGAACTTGTTCTGTCCGCCGCCGATCAGCGGCAGCATCGGAGAATAGCGCGCCATGTTGGCGAAGCGGTTGAAGAAGGAGTCCTCCGGCCCGAAATTGATCGACGGGCGGAAGATGACGGCGTCGGCGATCGTATCGAACACCGCCTTTTCGCCGAGCGCCTTGGTGCGGGCATAGCTGGACGGCGAATTCAAATCGGCGCCGAGCGCCGAGATGTGGGTGAGGCCGGCGCCGACCGAGCGTGCGGCCTCGGCGACGGCGCGTGCGCCGAAATCGTGCACCGCGCCGAATTTCTGGCGACCCGTCTCATGCAGGATGGCGACAAGGTTGACGACATGGTCGGCGCCCTGCACGGCGCGGTCGACCGACCAGCGCACGCGCACATTGGCCTGCACCGGCTGGATCTGGCCGACATTGCCGAGCGGCTGCACGTGGCCGGCAAGGTCGGGCCGCCGGCAGGCGACGCGGATGCGGTAGCCGCGCTTGGCCAGCGCGCGGACGACATGGCGACCGACGAAGCCCGAGCCGCCGAAGACGACGACGAGCTTGGGTGTCTGCAGGATTTCGGTCATGACTGGCTCCGCGCGCGTGCTTGGCTGAAGCCGTTTCTTAATCGGTTTCTCGCCAAAGGCAAAGAGCGACCGGAGGTCGCCATTGCCCTGTTTTTGAACTTGCCCGGAATGCCGCTCCGCTGCACGGCGAAGAAACAGAAAACCCCGCCGAAGCGGGGTTTTCCGGGCAGTTCCACGCCGAAACAGGGTCCAACGAGGCGGCCTGACCTGAGACGGTATCAAGGTGGCGTGAAGCAAGCACGCCCGCCCCCGCCCTGAACGCCCGGCGCGGCGCCGCCAACCGCGAGCCGAACGAAGCCAACCAGGCGGCTCGCGGTGTGGGGTGCCGGATATGGGTGGCGTCAGGCGGGGAAAAGGTTCATCCGCGTCGGAAAAGTCAGGCCGAATAGCGCTCGGCGAATTCCGAAATGCGCTGCACCACCGCCCTGGACGTGGTGATGCCGCGCGCCTTTGCCTTCTCCGCAGCTTCGGCGCGAGAGCGGCCGGGAATATGCACGCCGTAACGCCGCCGCAACCGGTCGAGCTGGTCTTTCATGCGCTGCTCGAAATCCGGGTCGAGCAGTTTTGGCTCGATGGCGAGAACGAAGAGGCCGGTGCCGGGGCTGTCCGGTCCGCCGGTGAACCAGGGCGCGTCGAGTGACCAGTTGGCGCCGGAAATGCCGGCGGCCAGCACCTCGACCATCAAGGCGATGTTGGCGCCGCGCTGGCCGCCGAAGGCGAGCATCGCGCCCTTCATCGCCGCCGCCGGATCGGTCGTCGGGTTGCCGCTGGCATCCAGCGCCCAGCCCTCGGGGATTTTCTTGCCGTCCTCGGCCGCCTTGCGGATGTTGACGAAGGCGGTGGCGCTGGACGACTGGTCGATGACCAGCGGCGGCCCGTCGGCGGCGGGCGAGGCGAAGGACATCGGGTTGGTGCAAAAGACCGGCTTGACCGAGCCGGAGCCGGCAAGCACCGCCGGCCCGTTGGTGGCGGCGAAGGACACCAGCCTCTGTTCGGCCAGCCGCCCGGTGAAATAGCCGAGCGCGCCGCATGTATAGGCGTTCTTCTGCGAGAAGATCGACACGCCGAACAGTTTTGCCGCCTTGACCAGGTCGTCGATCGTGCGGTCGAAGCCGGTATGGGCAAGCCCGCCGCGCGCGTCGGAGTGGTAGACGGCGAGCGCCGGCCTTGTGATCACCGGATCGGCATTGCCGTCGATGCGGCCGGCTTCGAGCGCCTCCAGATAGTCGATGAAATGCGACAGCCCGACCGTCGACAGGCCCTCGGCTTCGGCTGCGATGATCGAAGCGGTCAGCGACTGCGCCGCCTCCTCATTGGCGCCGGCGCCGAGCGCCGCCATCCGGCATAGGCCTGTTGCCTGGTCGAGAGTGAGTTGCATCAGGGCTGCTCCTGAGTGAGTAGGAAGTAGGGAGTAGTCAGTAGGGTAAAACCAGCAAGCGGCCCACTACTCACCACTCACTATTCACTACTCACTTATCCGATCTTCACCGGAATCCGCGCCTCGATCCGGCTGAACACGAAGACCAGGATGCCGGTGATCGTCATATAGATCAGCGCCAGAAGCAGCAAAGGCTCGTAGGTCAGGTAGGTGTCCTGGCGCACCTTGGAGGAGACGGCGAAGATGTCGATGACACTGATTGTCGCCACCAGCGGTGTCGACTTCAACTGCAGCACCGTTTCGCCGGTCAGCGTCGGCAGCGCCCGGTAGAAGGCCTGCGGCAGCCAGATGCGGCGGAAGATCTTCCAGCGGCTCATGCCGAACGCGCGGGCGGCCTCCAGCTGTCCTCGCGGCACGCCGGCAAAGGCGCCGCGCATCACTTCGCCCTCATAGCCGGCGAAGGAGAAGGTCAGCGCCACCACGGCATAGGGCCAGGCCTGTCTGAGATATGGCCAAAGCCAGGATTCGCGGATCCACGGATATTGCGGGAAGATCGAGCCGAGGCCGTAATAGAGCAGCCAGAGCTGCAGGAGCAGCGGCGTTCCCCGGATGACGGTGCAGAAGACCTTGGCCGGTGCCGAGAACCAGATCGGTCCGCCGGCCTGGGCGAGCCCGAGCGGCACGGCCAGCGCGAAGCCCAGCGCGCAGGTGACGGCCAGGATCCAGAGCGCCCGCCAGATGCCCATCAGGCCCATTTCCCAATATTGCGGCAGCCAGTCCCAGCGCATGAAGAAGGCGGCGCAGAGGACCAGCGCCAGCGCAATCAGGATGAGCACGATGCGATGCGGCTTCAGCCAGATCGAGGCGCGCACCGCCATGTTGATCGCACTGGCTTCGGCCGACATCAGCGCGCCTCCTTGACAGAGGGCATGCCGCGCCGCGACCAGGCCTCGACGCGGCCGATGATCAAGTTGGAGAACAGCGTCACCGCCAGGTAAAGCACGCCGGCCGCGAGATAGAAGATCAGATAGGCTTTGGTGACGCCTGCCGCCTGCCGGGTCGCCAGCGTCAGCTCGAAGAAGCCGACGACGGCGAGCAGCGCGGTGTCCTTGGTGGCGATGAGCCACAGATTGGCAAGGCCGGGAATGGCGAAGGGCAGCATCGCCGGCAGGGTTATGCGCCTCAGCATCAGACCGGGCGGCATGCCATAGGCGCGGGCGGCCTCGATCTGGCCTTGCGGGATGGCGAGGATGGCGCCGCGGATGACTTCGGTCGAATAGGCGCCCTGGACGAAACCCAGCACGAAAATGCCGGCCGCCAGCCCGCTGATGTCGACACGGCTGTAGCCCATCGCCGCCAGCACCTGGTTGATGAGATCGGTGCCGGCATAATAGAGCAGCAGGATCAGCACTAGTTCCGGCACCGCGCGGACCACCGTGGTGTAGACGGCCAGCAGATCGCGCGTGACCGGCCCGCCATAGAGCTTGCCGAAGGCGCCGGCGACGCCGATCAGCAGGCCGAGGCAGGTGGCGCCGATGGCGATCTCGAGCGAATGCAGCAGCCCGACCAGCAGCGTATAGCCCCAGCCGGGCGGCACGGGCGACAGGAGTTCCATGATGCCGGCCGCGGAGGCCGGAAGAAAGGCGTCGATCAGCTTCGCCCCCGGATTGCTGGCAAGCCACTGAAGCCAAGGTCAGCGGCAGGCGTGCGTGGCAAGGATCGGGCATGGCGCGGACGCCATGCCCTCACTCATTTGCGAGAGGGTTCAGTTCGACTGCGGAGCGCCGCCATAGATGTCGAAGTCGAAATACTTCTTCGAGATCTCGTCATATTTGCCGTTGGCGCGGATCGCCTTGATGCCGGCGTTGAACTTTTCCTTGAGCGCGGTGTCTTCCTTGCGGATGCCGGCGCCGACGCCCGGTCCAAGCACCTCGTCGTCCGGGGCCACCATGCCCTTCAGGTCGCAGCAGGCCTTGCCCTGGTCGGTTTTCAGGAATTCGCCCAGCGCGATCGAGTCGGCCTGCACCGCGTCGATACGGCCGGCGGCCAGATCGTTGTTGGCCTCGTCCTGCGTCTGGTATTCCTTGATCTCCTGCGCACCGGTGAAGTGCTTCTTGGCGTAGACGGCATGCACGGTCGACACCTGGACGCCGATCACCTTGCCCTTGAGATCGTCCGGCGTGGCGCCGAATTTCTGGTCCTTCGGCCCGATGATCGCGGTTGGCGTGTTGTAGTACTTGTCCGAGAAGTCGATCGTCTTCTCGCGCTCGGCGGTGATCGACATCGAGGAGACGATGGCGTCGATCTTCTTGGTGGTCAGCGCCGGGATGATGCCGTCCCAGGCGACAGGGGTGATCACGCAGTCGAGCTTCTCTTCGGCGCAGACGGCGTCGACGAAATCGATCTCCCAGCCGACCCATTTGCCGCTGGCGTCGGGCGAGGTGAAAGGCGGGTAGGGCTCGGCGGCAACGCCGATCTTGACCTGCTCGGCCTTGGCCACGCCACCCATCGCCGCGACGCCGAGAAGCAGCGCGGCGGCGAAGGTCTTGAGAACAGTCTTCATGTCAGGACTCCCAATTTGTTGTTGTTCCCGGTTTTTCGCTCCGCTTGATGCCGGCCCCTAGCCGACATTGCGGAGGAATTGTTTGAGCCTTTCGGATTTGGGCGCGCCGAACAGCTGTTCCGGCGGGCCTTCCTCCTCGACCAGTCCGTTGTAGAGGTAGACGACATGCGTCGCGACCTCGCGGGCAAACTTCATTTCATGCGTCACCAGCACCATGGTGCGCCCCTCGCGCGCCAGGTCGCCGATCACTTTCAGCACCTCGCCGACAAGCTCCGGATCGAGCGCGGAGGTCGGTTCGTCGAACAGCATCACCCGCGGATTGATCGCCAGCGCCCGGGCGATCGCGGCGCGCTGCTGCTGGCCGCCGGACAGGAAGGCCGGATAGACGTCGCGCTTCTCCGCCAGCCCGACGCGGGCAAGCAGCTTCTCGGCCTGGGCGATCGCTTCGTCGCGCTTGACGCCCAGCACATGCACCGGAACCTCGATGACGTTCTCGATCAGCGTCATGTGGCTCCACAGGTTGAAATTCTGGAACACCATGCCGAGCCGCGAGCGGATCCGCTCGATCTGCCGGCGGTCGGCCGGAACGGTATGGCCGTGGCTGTCGGCCTTGAGCTTGATCTCCTCGCCATTGACCCGGATGATGCCGCTGGTCGGGTTTTCGAGGCAGTTGATGCAGCGCAACAGCGTCGATTTGCCGGAGCCGGAGCCGCCGATGATGGCGACCACCTCGCCGTCGCGAGCCGACAGCGAAACGCCCTTCAGGACGTGCAGCTGGCCGAATTTCTTGTGCAGGTTCTCGACATGGATGGCTTCGGCGGCGGCGCTTTGCGCCTTGCCGGATTGGACTGGGGCAGCGTCCGCCACGCTCACCGGGCGACCTCTATATGGTCGAAGGCAGTTCGTCGAACGTCCATCCGGCTAATCAACATACGCTGTACTGTCGCTCCAGATTTCAGCATGGACCCGACAGCGCGAGCCCGTCAATCCCGCTCATTACGGCACTTGCGGCGTTGTTGTGCAAGTGTATAAATAGCCTTTCATGAAATTTTTTCGCTTTTTTTCATCTTAGAAGGGCATCGATGAGCGCTTTCGGATCACAGTCGATGGCGGCGCCGCTGCGGCGCGTGCTGATGCGTTCGGCGGCCAACGCCATGCGCGGCGCCGACAGGGCCGCTTGGCACTATGGCCCGGGTTTCGACCCGGCGAAAGCTGCAATGCAGCACGCGGTCCTTGCCGAGCTGGTGGCGGCTTCAGGTGCCGAAATAGAATGGATCGAGGACAAGGCCGACGGTCTCGCGGATTCGGTGTTCACGCACGACCCGTCGCTGATGACCGATCGCGGCGCGCTGATCCTGTCGATGGGCAAGCCGTTGCGCGCCAAAGAGCCTTCGCTGCATGAGGAGACCTATAAAAAGCTGGGCATTCCGGTCCTTGGCCGCGTCGAGGCGCCCGGCCAGGTCGAAGGCGGTGACTGTGTATGGGTGGATGCCCGCACGCTGGCGATCGGGCGCGGCGTGCGCACCAACCAGGAAGGCATCCAGCAGGTCGCCAATCTGCTGACGCCGCTCGGTATTTCCGTCTACGGCTTTGACCTGCCGCTGTGGCAGGGAGAAGAGGCGTGCCTGCATCTGATGTCGGTGATCAGCCCGCTGGCCGACGACCTGGCCCTGGTCTATTCGCCACTTCTGCCGGCCCCGTTCTACCAGATGCTGAAGGCGCGCGGCATCCGCCTGGTCGAGGGCGATGCGCAAGAGTTCGCCGCCTCCAATGGCCTCAGCCTGAACGTGCTGCCGACCAGCCCGTTCAAGGTCATTGCCGTGGCCGGCTTTCCCAAGACGAAGGCCGCGATGGAAGCCGCCGGCTGCGTGGTCGAAACCTTCGAGGCGGATGCGCTCTGCATCGCCTGCGAGGGCGGCCCGACATGCCTGACGCGGCCGATCCTGCGCCAATGAATGCGCCGTCCCGTCGCAAGTTCCGTCGCGAGGGCGAGGAGCGGCGGCGGCAGGACCTGATCGACGCGACCCTGGACAGCGTTGCCGAACATGGCCTCGAGGGCGCCACCGTGCGCACCATCGCCTTGCGCGCCGGCGTCACCGCCGGGCTGATCCGCCACTATTTCCCCGGCAAGGAGGATTTGCTGCAGGAGGCCTATGCGGCGTTGATGGGCCGCATGACAGAGCAGGCGAAAGCGGCATTGCTCATGGAAGACGCTTCGCCGCGCCAGCGACTTGCCGCCTTCGTCACCGCCAATCTCAACGCGCCGATCATCGACCAGCGGGTGTTTTCGCTCTGGGCGACCTTCATCGGCCGTGCCGGCGCCGATCCGACGCTCGCCCGCGCCCACCGCGAAGGCTATCTCGGCTTTCGCAACGAGGTGGAAGCCGTCGTGGCCGAAGTGCTCGCGGCCGAACGGCGCAAGCCGGACGCAAGCGAACTGCGCCACCATGCCATCGCGATCAACGCGATCATCGACGGGCTCTGGATCGAAGGCTGCCTGGCCGGCGAGATGTTCTCGCCTGGCGAATTGGCGGCGATCGGCATCAAAGCCATAGAGGCCGAGCTCGGCCTCGCGCCGGAAAAGCAATTCCAGGAAAAGTGAGAAGCGGTTTTCCGTCCGGAATTGCGTAAGAAACAAGAGATAGAGCGGGTCGCTGTTTCCGTGGAACAGTGACACGCTGTAACGGGAGGAAATTGATGACCACCATCGGCGAAGCGTTGATCACGCTGCTCGAGGCGCACGGCGTCGACACCGTCTTCGGCATCCCGGGCGTGCACACGGTCGAGCTCTATCGCGGCCTGGCGCGTTCGAGGATCCGTCATGTCACGCCGCGCCACGAGCAGGGCGCCGGCTTCATGGCCGACGGCTATGCGCGCGCCGGCGGCCGGCCGGGCGTCGCCTTCGTCATCACCGGACCGGGGCTGACCAACACCATCACCGCCATGGGCCAGGCGCGCGCCGATTCGGTGCCGATGCTGGTCATCTCCGGCGTCAACGCCACCGACACGCTGGGCAAGGGTCTGGGCTTCCTGCATGAACTGCCCGACCAGCGCGGCATGATGGAGAAGGTGGCGCTGTCTTCCGAGCGCGTCACGGAGGCCGCGCAACTGCCGGGCGCGCTCGCCCGCGCCTTCGCGCTGTTCTCGTCGGCCCGGCCGGGGCCGGTGCATATCGAGATCCCCACCGACGTCATGGTCAAGCCCGCCGACGGCGTCGCGGCAGCGCTGAGCAATGCCGCGCCGCCCGCGCCGGCCCCTGCGGCGATTGCCGATGCGGCGAAGCTCATCAAGGCTGCACGCCGGCCGCTGATCCTCGCCGGCGGCGGCGCCAGGAAGGCCGACGCAGCGTTGCGGCGTCTGGCCGAAACGCTCGGCGCTCCGGTCGTCGAGACTGCCAATGCGCGCGGCCTTTTGCATGGCCATCCGCTTTGCGTGCCGGCCAGCCCCAGCTTGAAGGCGGTGCGCGCGCTGATGGCGGAGGCCGACCTGGTGATCGCCGCCGGCACCGAGTTCGGCCCGACCGATTATGACGGTTATGGCGATGGCGGCTTCGTGCTGCCGAAGAACCTGATCCGCATCGACATCGGCGCCGACCAGATCGCGCGCCGTCCGGTGACGGTCGGCATCCAGGCCGATTGCGCCGAGGGGATCGAGGCCTTGCTCGCGGCAATCGGCCCCGGTCATCCTGCGGTGAAGGACGGCGAAATCCGCGCGGCGGTGGGGCGAGAGGCGGCTCTGGCCGAGTTGAAGCCGGAATATCTGGCGCAGGTGCGCGCGGTGGAAATGATCCGCGACGCGCTGCCGGGCGCCATCATTGTTGGCGATTCGACCCAGCCGATCTATGCCGCCAACCTCTATTACGACCACGATCGCCCCGGCGCCTGGTTCAACGCGGCGACTGGCTTCGGCGCGCTGGGCTACGGCCCGCCGGCGGCGATCGGCGCAGCACTTGCCGTTCCGCAAGCGCCTGTGGTGTGCCTCACCGGCGACGGCGGCTTCCAGTTCACCTTGCCGGAGATCGGCGCCGCGCTCGATGCCGAGACGCCGGTGATCTTCGTCGTCTGGAACAATCGCGGTTATCGCGAGATCGAGACTTCGATGCTCGATGTCGGTGTCGAGCCTGTTGGCGTCTCGCCGGCGCCGCCGGATTTCTGCAAGCTCGCCGAGGCCTATGGCATCGCGGCCGAGCGGTTGACCGGGACCGCTGATCTGGCCGGGGCGCTGAAGCGCGCGCGGGCGGCTGGCAAGCCGCGTCTTATCGAGGTTTCGGTGGATTGACCGTCATGGCACCATCGGGGGACAATGGCCCGGATAGCGCCTTTTTCACCGAACCGCCATTCGACGATCCGCTGAGGCGCCGTCACCTGGCGCCCTTGCGCTGGGCGGCGTCTTCGCCTGCCTTGCCGTGGCTGTTGCGCAAGCGCGCCGCCAAAGTCCACATCACCTTGGCCCGACGCCGGGACCGTCGCGCCCGAAAAGCTGCCGTCGATCATTCGCAATGGTGCTCGGCCAGCGCGCCGACGGGCGGTCTGGGGCCGATCTGGCAATATTGGGCGCAAGGCGTCGACAACGCGCCACCCCTGGTGACGGCATGCCTTCGTTCGGTGCAGCGGTACAAGGGCGACCGCGATCTCATCGTCCTCGATGACACCACCGTGCCAAACTATGTCGATCTGCCGGGCCATATCTGGGACAAGCGCCGGCGTCAGCTGATGAAAAACCAGCACTTCTCCAATTTCATCCGGCTCAGCCTGCTGTTGCAGCATGGCGGCACCTGGCTCGATGCCACCATTCTGCTCAGGCAACCGGTTCCACGCCAGATCGAGAGCGAGGATTTCTACATCCTGCGCGAAACCAACCGCGCGCCGCGGCTTGTGGAGACGTGGTTCATGCATGCGCGCAAGGGACATCCGCTGGTCGAGACGGTGCTTCATGGCCTTGCCGACTACTGGCTCAAATACGATCGGCTTCTCGAGTATTTCATGTTTCCGCATCACATCGAGGCTTCTCTGTTGCTGCACCGGAAGCTGAGGCAGGATTTCCTGAACATGCCGCAGGTCGGCGCCGACAGGCCGCATGAGTTGCAATGGCAGCTCTTGAAGCCTTTCGACGAAGTGAAGCATCGCGCTATGTATGACGGCTTCTGGCTGCACAAGCTCAACTACAAGGTACGGCGTCCGCAGACGAACGAACGTCTGCTTTGGGACGCCATACTGGATGGCTGGCCGCTGGTCTGACGAAAACTGTCCGGAGCGCAGGACACATGCAAAGACGCTGCGCCAGCCATGTCGATATTTCAATTGAGTGACAACGCGAAAGGCGCGACGTTCGAGCCTGGGGCGGCATAACCCAAGATATAATCATAAAAAAATGACAGGAGCGGTCAAAGTATGACGGAAACGCTTAACGGCAGGCATGTCGTGATCACGGGCGGCACTGGAGCGCTCGGCGGCGCGGTTGTCGGCAGATTGCTGGAGCAAGGCGCGATCTGCCACGTGCCCAATGCCCACGCGGCGGCCCCGCCGCATTTTCCTTACGCAGCCCACGCCAGCGTGCATCTGGCGCACAATGTCGACCTTTCGGATTCGGCCAAGGTCGAAGCCTTCTACCATCAGGTCCCCGCGCTCTGGGCCTCGATCCACCTTGCCGGCGGTTTCACCATGGCGCCGATCGAGAAGATCGAGTCGGCTTCCTTCGCCGAAATGATGGACACCAACGCCCGCACGGCCTTCCTGTGCAGCCGCGCTGCGGTGCGCTCGATGCTTGCATCCAATACGGCCGGCCGCATCGTCAACGTCACCGCGCGCGCCGGTCTCGATCCGAGGCGCGGCTCCGGCATGGTAGCCTATACCGCGAGCAAGGCGGCGGTCGCGGCAATGACGGTGGCGATGGCCGAGGAGCTGAAGCACAAGGGCATACTGGTCAACGCGGTGGCGCCCTCGACGCTCGACACGCCCGCCAACCGCGCCGACATGCCCGACGCCGATTTCAGCAAATGGGTCAGCCTCGAGGCCGCAGCCGAGGCGATCGCCTATCTCGCCTCGCCCGCCAACCAGGCCATGAGCGGCACGCTGGTTCCGCTCTACGGCAGGGCCTGAACTCCATCTCTTTGTTTTGCGCAATTCCGGGCGGAAAACCGCCGACATTTTTCCTGGAATTGCTCTGATATCCCGACAAAAGAAAAACCCCGCCGGATCGCTCCGGCGGGGTTGTCGTTTGCTGTGGAAGCGAGCTTAGTTGCCCTGCTTCTTCAGTGCCGCGCCCAGGATGTCGCCAAGCGAGGCGCCGGAGTCGGTCGAGCCGTACTGGGCGACCGCTTCCTTTTCCTCGGCGATTTCCAGCGCCTTGATCGAGACCTGCAGCTTGCGGGTCTTCTTGTCGAAGGCGATGACGCGGGCGTCGACCTTCTGGCCGACGGTGAAGCGCTCGGGGCGCTGCTCATCGCGGTCGCGCGAAAGGTCGGAGCGCTTGATGAAGGTCTCGATGCCGCTGTCGACCAGCCGCACGTCCAGACCGCCATCCTTCACGCCGATGACCTCGCAGGTGACGACGGCGTTCTTGCGCAGCTCGCCGCTGTTGGCCGCTTCGCCGACCGTGTCACGGGCCAGCTGCTTGATGCCGAGCGAGATGCGCTCCTTCTCGATGTCGACGTCGAGCACCTGCGCCTTGACCATGTCGCCGCGATTGTACTCTTCGATGACCTGCTCGCCCGGACGGGTCCAGTCGAGGTCGGACAGGTGGACCATGCCGTCCACGTCGCCTTCCAGGCCGATGAACAGGCCGAACTCGGTCTTGTTCTTGACCTCGCCCTCGACCTGGCTGCCGACCGGATGGTTGCGCGCGAAGGCTTCCCACGGGTTCTCCAGCGTCTGCTTGAGACCGAGCGAGATGCGGCGCTTGGCCGGATCGACCTCGAGCACGACCACGTCGACTTCCTGGGTCGTCGACAGGATCTTGCCGGGGTGCACGTTCTTCTTCGTCCACGACATTTCCGAAACGTGGATGAGCCCCTCGATGCCTGGCTCCAGCTCGACGAACGCGCCGTAGTCGGTGATGTTGGTGACGGTGCCCTTGATCTTCTTGCCGATCGGGAACTTGGTGCCGATATCAGACCACGGATCCGACTCGAGCTGCTTCATGCCGAGCGAGATGCGGTGGGTTTCCTGGTTGATGCGGATGATCTGCACCTTGACCGTCTGGCCGATGTTGAGGATCTCGGTCGGATGGTTGACGCGGCGCCATGCCATGTCGGTGACATGCAGCAGGCCGTCGATGCCGCCGAGGTCGACGAACGCACCGTAGTCGGTGATGTTCTTGACCACGCCCTCGACCACCTGGCCTTCCTCGAGGTTCTGCACGATTTCCGAACGCTGTTCGGCGCGGCTCTCCTCGAGCACGGTGCGGCGCGACACCACGATGTTGCCGCGGCGGCGATCCATCTTGAGGATCTCGAAGGGCTGCGGGTTGTGCATCAGCGGGGTGACGTCGCGGATCGGGCGGATATCGACCTGGCTGCGCGGCAGGAACGCCACGGCGCCGTCGAGGTCGACGGTGAAGCCGCCCTTGACCTGGTTGAAGATGACGCCTTCGACGCGCTCACCCTTGGTGAACTTCTCTTCGAGACGCACCCAGCTCTCCTCGCGGCGAGCCTTCTCGCGCGACAGCATGGCTTCGCCAAGCGCGTTCTCGATGCGCTCGACATAGACCTCGACGGTGTCGCCGACCTTGAGTGAGGAGTCCTTGCCCTTGGCGCCGAATTCCTTCAGCGGCACGCGGCCTTCGACCTTGAGGCCGACATCGATGATGGCCATGTCCTTTTCGATCGCGGTGATCGTGCCCCGGACAACCTGGCCCTCGCCGGAATGGCCGGCGGTGAATGATTCTTCGAGCATGCTCGCGAAATCGTCGCGAGACGGGTTAGCTACTGACATTGTTTCTCCTGGAATGCCCCGCGTTTCGAACGGGGCGGGCGCCGTGGGTTAGCGTTGCGTGAGCCTGCCGGCGTTCCGGGCTGAAGAGCCCTTGGCCGCTTTTCGAGCGGCAAGTCCGGCGCATGAAGAATGCTGGCAGGCTGGTTCGTGCCCGATATGGGTATTTTAGCCGCCGACGGCAACCGAAAACCCTAAGTCAGGCCTTGTTTCTCTTGGCGAAGACCTCGTCAACGATCGCCATCGCCGCCAGAAACGCGGCCTCTATAGCCATTTCGCTGGTATCTAGCAAGTGCGCGTCCGCCGCCGGCTTCAGCGGCGAGGAGGCTCTGCCCATGTCGCGCTCGTCGCGGCGCTCGATATCGGCGAGGATTGTGGCGAAGTCGGCGCTGCCGCCCATGCTCTCGATCTCGGCCAGCCGGCGCCGGGCACGCACCTCGGCGCTCGCCGTGACATAGAGCTTGATGTCGGCGTCAGGGCACACGACCGTGCCGATGTCGCGGCCGTCGAGCACCGCGCCCGGCGGCGCCTTGGCGAAGGCCCGCTGCTTCTCGACCAGGATGCGCCGCACCGTGGGGATGACCGCGACCTTCGATGCCGCTTCGCCCACCGCATGCGCCGACAGCACGGTCCGGTCGAGGTTGGAGAGGTCCACCTGCCGCGCCGCGGTTTCGGCCGCAGAGACATTGTCGAGCGGCAGGCCGAGCTCGAGCAGCTTGTGCGCGACCGCGCGATAGGTCAGGCCGGTGTCGAGAAGGTTCAGCCGGTAGTGGTCGGCTAGCCGCCGGGCCAGCGTGCCCTTGCCCGCGCCCGCAGGGCCGTCGATGGCGATGGTGAAGGTGTGGGTCATGGATGGAGCGTCGCGGTTGGAGGGGGCGACAAATACAATAAGCGCCGCGATCCTTCGCGCTGTCCCGCCAGCATCTCAGTTCGGCTCCAACCCATCGCCGTCACTCGATCTCCGCGCCCAGCCCCTTCATCAGTCCCATGAACTCCGGAAAGCTCGTCGCGATCATGTTGGCGTCGTCGATGGTCACCGGCTTCTCCGTCGCCAGCCCCATCACCAGGAAGCTCATGGCGATGCGGTGGTCGAGATGCGTCTTCACCACCGTATCCTGGCCGTTAGGATGAGCGCCCAGCCCCTTGCCCCCCGGTCTGCCGCGCACCGCAAGCGATGCCTCGCCCTCGGTGCAGTCGACGCCGTTGAGCTTGAGCCCGTTGGCTACAGCCGACAGCCGGTCGGATTCCTTGACGCGCAATTCCTCCAGGCCCTGCATCAGCGTCTCGCCCTCGGCGAAGCTCGCGGCAACGGCCAGAACCGGGTACTCGTCGATCATCGACGGCGCGCGCTCCGGTGGCACCACGACGCCCTTGAGGTCGGAGGAACGCACCCGCAGGTCCGCCACGTCCTCGCCGCCGGCATTGCGCGGGTTGAGGATGTCGATCCTGCCGCCCATTTCCTGCAGCGTCAAAAGCAGGCCGGTGCGGGTCGGGTTCATCAGCACGTTTTCGATCACGATATCCGAACCCGGCACGATCAGCGCCGCGACCAGCGGGAAGCCGGCGGAAGAGGGGTCGCCGGGCACGGCGATCGTCTGTCCGGTGAGCTTGCCCTGGCCCTCGATGAAGATGTGGCGCACGCCGCGCTCGTCGGTCTCGACCGTCAGATTGGCGCCGAAGCCCTTCAGCATCTTTTCGGTGTGGTCGCGCGTCATCACCGGCTCGATCACCGTGGTGATGCCGGGCGTGTTCAAGCCGGCAAGCAGCACCGCCGACTTCACCTGGGCCGACGCCATCGGCACGCGATAGGTGATCGGCGCAGCGTGCTTTGGGCCGCGCAGCGTGATCGGCATGCGGTCGCCCGGTGCCGCCTTCAGCACCTGCACGCCCATCTGGCGCAGCGGGTCGAGCACGCGGCCCATCGGCCGGCCGGATAGCGAGGCGTCGCCCATGAAGGTGGTTTCCATGTCATAGGTGCCGACGAGACCCATGGTTAGCCGCGAGCCGGTGCCGGCATTGCCGAAATCGAGCGGTTCTTCCGGCTGCAGCAATGCGCCGTTGCCGGTGCCGCGGATCACCCATTCGGCGCCGTTCTTTTCGATATGCGCGCCCATCGCCTTCATGGCCGCGCCCGTGCGCATCACGTCCTCGCCTTCCAGCAGGCCGGTGATGCGCGTCTCGCCGGAGGCAAGGCCGCCGAACATGAAGGAACGGTGCGAGATCGACTTGTCGCCCGGCACGCGCGCGGTGCCGGCAAGGGCAGGGGATTTGCGGGCCGTGGCTGGTTTAGCGGCGGCGGAATGAGACATTTTGTCGTCCAAATGAAATGCCGGCTGGCCGGCCCGGTTCGTCGTGATGCGGCGGTCTCGTACCACGGTACGCGGCAATGGTCATCCCCTTGGCGCAAGCCTTTGAAAAGCGGGTTTCGGGCACATGTCTTTTGGCTTTGACAGCACGGAAAACTGCGGTTAAGGGGACCATTCTTTTTTTGACGAGGCCTGACGTGGCAAAAGCTGAACTTGGCACCAAGCGTATCGACCCCGAAACCGGTCGGAAATTCTACGATCTGAACAAGGACCCGATCGTCTCGCCCTATACCGGCAAGAGCTATCCGCGCTCCTATTTCGACGAAGGCAAGATTTCCGCCCTCGAGGAAGATGAGGAAGTCGCCGACAAGGAACTGGACGGCGACGAGGAAGAAGGCGCCGAAGTCGTGTCGCTCGAGGAAGCCGATGACGAGGCCAAGGGCGGCGGCGACGATCTTCCCGATCTCGGCGATGACGAGGACGATGTCGATCTCGGCGATGATGACGACGACACCTTCCTTGCCGACGAAGAGGAAGAGGACGACGACGTCTCCGACATGATCGGCGTCGGCGACGACGAGGACGAGGTCTGATTCTGATCGTTTGCCGGCGATTTTCGCCTGTGACGAAAAAGCGGTCTTTGAAGGCTTGATCTTGACCGAAGGCGGCGCTAGAAGCCGCCAGCACTAAACGACGGCGCGGTTCCCGACTGCGCCGGATCTCTTCGCCGGAAACGGCGCCGGCTGACTGCCGGGAGTGGGGCCATAGCTCAGTTGGGAGAGCGCTTGAATGGCATTCAAGAGGTCGTCGGTTCGATTCCGATTGGCTCCACCAAACAGTCTCTTGGCAATCATTGGCTTTGCGGTATTCGCACTGGTTGCCTGCCAGTCGACTCCGGACACACAGCCTGTTGCTGGTTCGCAACCTGTTGCCGACCCGCAATCCGCTCCGGCCGCCGCTCCCGCTCCGGCCTTGCCGAATTCGGCCGTGCTCGATCAGACGGTCGCGGTCGTTCCGCCCGCCAAGGGCGTTCCGGCGAGATACGCCGCCTTCTCCGGCATATGGGCGGGTCAGCTCAACGGCATGTATGACGGCAAGCTCGCGGTGCTGACCGTGTCTTCGGGCGGCCAGGTGACGGTCAGCTACGCATGGGGCGATCTGGCTGACAACAAGCCGGGCGTCGCCGACGGTTCCGGCAGGATTTCCGGCAATACGTTG
This sequence comes from Mesorhizobium atlanticum, assembly GCF_003289965.1. Taxonomy (GTDB): domain Bacteria; phylum Pseudomonadota; class Alphaproteobacteria; order Rhizobiales; family Rhizobiaceae; genus Mesorhizobium; species Mesorhizobium atlanticum. The sequence continues at coordinate 559,657 of NZ_QMBQ01000004.1, read as the reverse complement.
AAGCTCGGGCGCCTGCCGAACGGCGCCGACATTACCGCCACGATGCCGTCGCCGGGGACACTCAACGTCACCTACGCGCTTGCCGGCCAGACCTATACGGGCTCGTTCCTGCGCGTCAGCCAGTAAGCAAGCCTGGTAGCTAGGATCGAAGCGGGTCGCGCGTGATCCGCACGCACATCGGCGTTCCGATCTCGATGGCATGCCCGGTGTCGGTCAGCCGGCCGCTAGCCTCGTCGCGGGCGAAGATCGAGATGCGGTCGGCATTCTGGTTGGCCGAAAACAGATGCTTGCCCGACGGCGTCAGCGCCAGGTTGCGCGGCGTCGCGCCGCCGCAAGGCGTGAAGTCGATCGTTTGGAGCTTTCCCGATTGCTGATCGACAGCGAAGATCGCGACGCTGTCGTGGCCGCGGTTGGAGCCATAGAGGAAGCGGCCGTCGGGCGAGATCTGGATGTCGGCGCAGTGATTGTGCGCGCGCGCCTGCGCCGGCACCGCCGGCCTGGTGTCGATGAGTTCAAGCCTGCCGCAAGCAGGATCAAGTGCCAGCGACACGACCGTCGAGTCCAACTCGTTCATGACGAACACGAAACGGCCGTTCGGATGCAGCGCGACGTGACGCGGCCCGGCGCCGGGCGCGAGCGCCGAGGAGGCGAGTTTCACCAGCGCGCCGTCGGGCTCGATCCGGTAGGAGACCAATTGGTCGATGCCGAGATCGGCGACGATGGCGAGGCCGCCCTGGATGGTCTCGGTGACGCTGTGCGCATGCGACCGCTCCTGCCGCTCGGCATTGGGGCCGGTGCCGGAATGCGCGACGCTCGCCAGCGGCGCGGTCAGGCCGCCATTGGCCGCAAAGCCGAACACGGAGACCGCCTTGTCGGGGCCACCGCTGCCCATGCCGTAATTGGCGACCAGAAGCTTGCTGCCGTCGCGGGTGATCGTGTTGTGCGCGGTGATGCTGCCGAGCGAGGGCTGCTTGTTGATATAGGCGAGTGAATTGGTGGCGCGTTCGAAGCGATAGGCCGTGACCGTTCCTTCACGCCAGGCGAAGACTTCCGAATTGGCATAGATGCGCGTCCCGTCCGGCGTCACCGACAGGAAGGTCGGATTGTCGACCTCGTCGGTCTCGGCAAGCTTCTGCGCGGCAAGCGTCGCCTCGTCGAAGGCATGGACGCCGAGGCCGACGCCGCGCGCGCCCTGGAAATAGGGCGCCTCGCGGTTGAGGCTGCCGACAAACACAAGACAGGCGCTTTGCATCGATCTTCCTCCTGAGCAGGTTCCGCAAAAGTGTCCCACGGTTTTGCGAAGAGAACCTGCGAAAAACAACAATACCGGCGGCTCCTCCGCCTGTGCCGGCTTTGCAAAAATTTCGCCGATCGTCGCTTGCAAGGCAATCCCATATGTGAAAATATTATTCACAAAAGAAAATTGACGGGAGGAAAGCGATCATGCGTCTCGCCATCCGGGATCGTGCCCGGAACCGTTTTGCAGGGCCCGCCGGAAGCTCCCGGAGAGGACCATGAGCGCGTTCGCGCCGACCGTCGGCGTTGCCTCGACGCATCCGGCCGACATGCCTGAGGCGCATGCCGACATCCCCGTCTGGAATTCGGAAAACTGGTTCTACGAGGACTGGCAGCCCGGCCACAAAATCCGCTCGCTCCGCCGCACCATCGCCGAGGGCGAAAGCCATATGTTCAATGCGCTGGTGCTGGATATCCACCCTTACGTCCAGGACCAGATGTTCGCCGAGCGGGAAGGCATTTTCGGCAAGCGGCTGGTGGCCGGCGCCTTCGTGTTCTCGGCCGGGCTCGGACTCGTCGCCACCAACTGCGTCAACGCCTTTTCCTATGGTTACGACAAGCTCCGCTTCATCAAGCCGGTCTTCATTGGCGACACCATCTACTCGATCCGCACCAACCTCGACAAAAAGCCCCGCTATCAGGACATGGGCCTGATCCGCGCCAGTTATGAAGTCTTCAAGGGTGAAGGAGAGCTGGTGCTCTACTGCGAGCACCTGCAGACGGTGAAATACAAGAACCCGGCCGATTTCGTCGGCAAGACAGAGAAGTGAGCCGTGGCTGCTGACACTGAACTTCCGTTGACCGGCCTCGTCGTCATCGACATGAGCCAGTTCCTGTCGGGACCCTATTGCTCGCTGCGTTTGCTCGACCTCGGCGCGCGGGTCATCAAGATCGAGCGGCCGGATGGCGGCGATCTCTCGCGCCGGCTCTATCTCAGCGACACCGAGATCGGCGGCGATTCCACCATTTTCCATGCCATCAACCGCGGCAAGGAGAGCCTCGCCGTCGACCTCAAGGACGAGGCCGACCTCGCCGCGCTGCGCGGCCTGATCGCCAAGGCCGACGTGCTGATCCAGAACTTCCGGCCGGGCGTCATCGAACGGCTCGGCCTCGACTATGAGCATGTGAGGACGATCAACCCGCGGCTCGTCTACGCCTCGATCAGCGGCTATGGCGAGGACGGCCCCTGGGTGAAGCGCCCGGGGCAGGATCTGCTCGCCCAGGCGCGCTCCGGCGCCATGTGGCTGAACGGCGACGAGGGGCAGGGGCCGGTGCCGTTCGGCCTGGCGATCGCCGACATGCTGGCGGGCGCGGCCTGCGCGCAAGGCATCCTCGCCAAGCTGGTGCGGCGCGGCATCACCGGCGAGGGTGGCCATGTCGAGACCAGCCTGCTCGAGGCACTGGTCGATTTCCAGTTCGAGGTGCTGACCACGCATCTCAATGACGGCCGCCGCCTGCCGAAGCGCTCGTCCTTCCGCAGCGCCCATGCCTATCTCTCGGCGCCTTACGGCGTCTATCCGGCCAAGGACGGCTATCTGGCGATCGCCATGACGCCGATCCCGAAGATTGCCGATCTGCTCGAATTGGCAGAGCTCGACCCGTTCCGCGACAAGCCCGCGACCTGGTTCACAGCCCGCGACGAGATCAAGGCGATCATCGCCAGGCGCATCGCCGAGAAGACCGTCGACGAGTGGCTGGCCATTCTCGAGCCCGCCGACATCTGGTGCGCCAAGGTGCTGACCTGGCCTGAGCTGATGGAAAACGACGGCTTCAAGGCGCTCGACATGCTGCAGACCGTGACGCGCGAGGACAATGTCTCGATCCTCACCACGCGTTCGCCGCTGCGCGTCGACGGCGTCCGCGCCAAGGTGGACCGTGCCGCTCCGCGCATCGGCGAGCACAGCGAAAAGATCCGCGCGGAGTTCGGCCTGTGATCCGGTTGAAAGGCATGACCTGGAGCCATCCGCGCGGTTACGATCCGATGGTGGCGTGCTCCGCGCTGTGGCAGGAAAAGACCGGCGTTTCGATCGAATGGGAAAAGCGCTCGCTGCAGGATTTCGAATCCTTCCCGGTGGAAGAGCTCGCCCGCGCCTATGACCTGATCGTCATCGACCACCCGCATGTCGGCCAGATCACCGCCGAGAAATGCCTGGCGCCGCTCGATGTGCCCGGGCGCGAGGCGGAACGAGCAGCGCTCGCCAAAGGAAGCGTCGGCAAATCCTACCCAAGCTACACCTGGCAGGGCCGGCAATGGGCTTTCCCGATCGACGCCGCCACCCAGGTGCAGGCCTGGCAGCCCGATCTCATCGAGGCAGCGCCCACGATCTGGACCGAAGTGCTGGCGCTTGCCGAGCAGGGTCGCGTGCTCCTGCCGCTCAGGCCGCCGCATTCGCTGATGTGCTTCTACACGCTTGCCGCCGAGCTCGGCCGGCCCTGCGCGGTCGACGGTTCGGCCGATCTTGTCGATGGCGAGACCGGCGAAACCGCCTTCGAGATGCTGCGCGAGATCGCGGCGCTTGTCGATCCGCAATGCCTGACGATGGATCCGATCGCGGTGTTCGAGAAAATGGCCGAACTCGGCTCGCCTATCGCCTGCGCGCCGCTGATCTACGGCTATGTTCCCTATGCGGTGGCGGGTTTCCGGCCGCATCGCCTCGCCTTTGGCGACATGCCGGTCGTTGGCGGCAACGGCCCGGTCGGCTCGGCGCTCGGCGGCACCGGCATTGCCGTCTCGGCCTTCTCCGCCGAGCGCGAGGCGGCGATCGACTTCGCCTACTGGATCGCCAGCGGTGACGTGCAGCGCGGCCCTTACGCCGCCGGCGGCGGCCAGCCCGGCCATGCCGCGGCCTGGGAGGACGACGCCGTCAACGCCGCGGCCGGTAATTTCTATCGCGACACGAGGGCGACGCTCGAAGGCGCCTGGGTCCGCCCCCGCCATGATGGCTACATGGCGTTCCAGCAGCATGCGTCCGACCGCATCAACGAAGGCCTTGCCGGCAGGCAGGACGCCCGCCGCGTCGTCGCCGACATCAATTGCCTGTTCCGGGAGAGTTTCGCGCCGGCTGCCGCCGGCTAGTTCACTGCAACCAAAGGGAGGAAAAAATGACCAGCCTGATACGCGGCCTGCTCGCCGCAACCGCCTTAGTCTCGATCCCGTTCGCCGCCCGTGCCGCCGACGTGAAGTCGGTGATCGACGGCCTGCCTGCCGATCTCAAGGCGCAATATGACGGCGCGCCGCAGAAAGTGCTGCCCTCGGCCTGGGATAATTTCACGCCGCCGGCGAAGCCCTGGAAGTGGTGCCATTCGGAGAGCTACCAGGGCAATCCGTGGCGCGTCTCGGTCACCAAGGAGCTGAAGCGGCTGGTCGACGGCCTCATCGCCGACGGCACGGTGTCGAGCTTCGAGGTGTCGGATTCGAACAACGACCCGAGCCAGCAGATCAACCAGATACGCGCCTTCATCGACAAGAAATGCTCGATCATCACCTCGATCCCGGGCTCGGCGACGGCGCTCGACGACGCCGTGGACGCCGCCGCCAAGGCGGGTATCCCCTTCATCACGGCGGCCGGCTCGATCACCAGCCCCAACGCCATCAATGTCGATTCCAACTATGCCCGCTGGGGCTATGACATGATGACGGCGATCGCCAAGGCCAAGCCCGACTCAAGCGTGCTGGTGGTTGAGGGCATCGCCGGGCATCCGATCGTGGTCCAGGAAAAGCAGGGCGCCGACAAGGCGCTCGCCGAGAACAAGGGCCTCAAGGTCGCGCGCACCGTCAACGGCAACTGGACGGCCAACGTCACCAAGACGGTGGTGCTGCAGGCGATCGCCACCAATCCGGCGCCGATCGACGCGGTGTGGACGACCGGCAGCGAAAGCCGGGTCGTCGCCGAGGCCTTCGCCGAAGCCGGCCGTCCCGCGCCGCTGATCACCGGCTCGATCACCGGCGATGCGCTCGGCTACTGGAAGGCCAATCCCGACAAGTACCGCTTCGAAGGCCATGCCGTGCTGCCGGGCTGGACGGCGCAGACTTTGTTCCGTGTCGGCGAGCGCATGCTCGACGGCCAGAAGCCGAAGCTCAACACGCTGCTGATCCCGATCCCGCCGGTGCACACCGCCGAGCTCGACAAATGGTACAAGGACTGCATGACGCCGGATGCCGTTTCTGTCTTCCCTGTGCCGCCGACCGACCCGATGCCGGAGGACGTGCTCGACGCCTATTTCAGCAATCCGGCGCCGACCAAGGGCTGGGACTATTCCAAGGTGCCGGACGCCTGCGCCAAGTGATGTAATGCGAAGCCGGCTCTCGCTAAGGTGTGCTGATATTCAGGTGATGCCGGCCTGCAAATGGCGGTTTCCTGCGCTTCCGGTGCTCACGTACGAAAAGTACGCTCCGCTCCGGTTCTCGGAAACCACCATTTTCGGCGCGGCCTGACCTGAATCTCAACACCCCTTAAAGGGACCGGCTTCTCCTTTCGGGAAGAAAAATGCTCGAAGTCCAAGGCGTCTCCAAACGCTATGGCGAAACCGTCGCGCTGGCGGAGGCGTCGATCGCCTTCCGTCCAGGCACAATCCATACAATCCTGGGCGAGAACGGCTCGGGCAAGAGCACGCTGGTGAAGCTTTTGTCCGGCATCGTGCAGCCGGATGGCGGCGCCATCCTACTCGATGGCCAGGCATTCTCGGGTACGCAGCCCGCCGCCTTCCAGGCCGCCGGCTTCGCCACCGTTTTCCAGGAGGTGCTGGTCGCGCCCGATCGCTCGGTGACCGACAACATCCTGCTTGGCCTCGACGGTCTGTGGCGGCGGGACGTGCCGCGCGGCGAGCGGCGCGCGCGGGCGCTGGCCGCGCTCGGCCGCTTCGCGGTGACGACGATCGATCTCGACCGGCCCTGCGGCGAGCTGCCGCTTGCCGCGCGCCAGCTTGTCGTGCTTGCCCGCGCCGTCATCCGCAACCCGCGTGTCCTGATCCTCGACGAGGTGACGGCGGCGCTCGACTTCGTCGACCGCGAGTCGGTCTTCGCGCTGATGCGCGCGATGGCCGGGGCGGGCACGCTGATCCTGTTCATCACGCATCGCATGGACGAGGTGATGGCTTTGTCCGACCGTATATCAATCCTGCGCGCCGGCCGCGTGGTGAAGACCGAAGAGCGCGGCGTATCGACTCCTGCCGAGCTTCTGGCGGTGATGGCGCCGCAAACGGCAGCGGAGCTGGCGCATGGCTGAGGCAAAGGCTCTTCGTGTGCGTGGGCTTGTCATCGCGCCCGGTGTCGATCCGATCAGCCAGACCATCGCACCGGGCGAGATCGTCGGTCTTGCCGGCCTCGACGGCCACGGCCAGGAACGTTTTTTGCGCGCGCTCGCCGGACTCGAGCAGCCGGTGGCAGGTGAGATCGCCGTCGACGGCAAGGCAGGCTCGATCACCAGCTTCCGCAAGGCCGTCGCCGGCGGCATCGCCTATCTGCCGCGCGATCGCCGCTCGACCGGCATTTTCCCGACCCAGTCGGTGCTCGACAATTTCGCCATCTCCACCGTGTCGAACGACCGCCGTCTCGGCCTGCTCAGCTTCGCGGCGCGGCGCCGGCGCTACGAGGCGTACCGACAAAGGCTCGGCATCGTCGCGCCACGTCCGGACGCGGCGATCACCACGCTGTCCGGCGGCAACCAGCAGAAGGTGCTGCTCGCCCGCGCCCTTGCGCTGGAGCCAAGCTTCCTTCTGCTCAACGACCCGACGCGCGGCGTCGACGTGGCGACCCGGCACGTGCTCTACGACGTTTTCCGTGGCCTTGCCGCCGAGGGCATGGCGCTGGTGATCCTGTCCAGCGAGATCGAGGAGATACTGCTTCTGTGCCACCGAGTGCTGGTGTTCCGCGAGCAGCGCGTGTCGGCCGAGTTCTCCGGCGCGGAGATGACCACCGACACCGTGATCGCCGCCATGTTCGGACGCGCTGCATGAGCCCGGCCATTCGCAAGCTCCGTGGCGTCGGCTTTGCCGTGGTGATGCTCGTGGTCCTGCTGGTCCTCAACGTCGCGCTCAATCCGGCGCGCTTTCAGCCCTCGTCCTGGGGCACGCTGCTTGGGTTGGCTGCGCCCCTGATCGGCGCGGCCGTCGCCTCCGCGCCGGTCATCCTGGCGGGGCGCGGCGGTATCGACATTTCCGTCGGCCCGCTGATGGGCTTCGTCAACGCCCTGGTCATCCAGGTGCTGTTTCTCAATCTAGGCATTTCGTCGCCATGGATCATCGTTCCCGCCGCGCTGCTGGTCGGTGCAGTGGTCGGCGCCGCCAACGGCGTGCTTGCGACGATCGTCCGCATCCAGCCGATCGTGGCGACGCTCGGCGCCTATCTGATCCTGACCGGCGTCACGCTCACCATCCTGCCGGCGCCGATCGGTCCGGCACCTGACTGGCTGAAGGCCATGGCCGGACCGCTCTCGATCGTGCCGCTGGCGGTGATCGGCCTCTGCTGGCTGCTCATCCGTCGCACGCCCTATTACGACCTGCTGATGGCCGTCGGCAGCGACGACCGCGCCGCTTACACCGCTGGCGTGCCGGTTAGCAGGGTGCGGCTCATCGCCTATGTCCTGACCGGGCTCTTCGCCGCCGCAGCCGGGCTGATGCTGACCTCGCTGATCGGCTCGGCCGATCCCAATATCGGCCCGACCTACACGCTTATCGCGATCGCCGCGGTGGCGCTCGGCGGCGTCAGCCTCGCCGGCGGGCGCGGCGGTCTCGGCGGCGCCGCGATCGGCGCCATCGACATCTTCCTGCTGCAGAGCCTGCTCACCACTTTCAACGTTTCAACCTATGTGCTGCAGATAGCCTATGGCCTGATCCTCGTTATCGCCGTGGTGCTCACGGCGCTGCAGGAACGGCTGTCGCGGCGGAAAGGCTGACCGGGATGACAAGCAACTGGTTCCAGTCCACCAATGCCCGCATCGCCGGCGCCTTCCTGATGGCGCTGCTGTTGCAGGTCGTCGGCACGCTACTCATCCCCGGCTATTCGGCGCCTTTCGCCATCCGCGCGCTGCTGGTCATCGCCTCGCTGCTGGCGGTCGCATCGATCGGCCAGACGCTGGTCGTCATCCTCGGCGGCATCGATCTTTCGATTCCTTTCGTCATCGGCTTTGCCAATGTCGTGGCGGCACAGCTTTACGGTCAAGGCTGGAACTTCGCCCTGGTCTGCTTTCTCGTCGGCATCCTTGCCATTGCGATCGGCGCGCTGAATGGACTGATCTCGCGCGGGCTCAACATCCATCCGCTCATCGTCACGCTCGGCATCGGCATGATCGTCCAGGGCGCCGTGCTGTTGTGGACTGGCGGCTTCCCCTCCGGCTCGGCGCCGGAGGCCGTATCCAGCTTCGTCTCGATCGGCGGCTCGGTCGGTCCCTTGCCCGTACCCCTGCTGGTGCCCTGCCTCGTGGTGCTGACGGCGCTGATCGTGCTGGTGCTTGCCCGCACGCCCTATGGGCGCCGTCTCTACGCGGTCGGCAGCAACCCTGAGGCGGCACCTCTGGCGCTGATCGATCCGCTGCGCATGTGGGTCGTCACCTATGCGGCGAGCGCCTTCTTCGCGGCGGTCGCCGGTGTGCTTTTGCTCGGCTTCACCGGCTCGGCCTATGGCGATGTCGGCCAGCCCTATCTCTTCCAGACGATCGCCGCCGTCGTGGTCGGCGGCGCGGCCTTGGTCGGCGGGCGCGGCAGCTATCTCGGCACCATCGCAGGCGTCCTGGTGCTCACCGAGATCAACACGCTGCTGATCGGCCTGGGCTTCCGGCCGTCGACGGTGCAGGCCGCGCTCGGCCTGGTCATCCTGCTTCTCGTCTCGCTCTACGGCCGCGAGCGCCACGTGCGGACGATGATCTAGGTGCAATTCCAGGAAAAGAGTGAAGCGGTTTTCCGTCCGGAATTGCATCAAAACAAGGAGAGCGATTATCCAAGCTGCCACAGCCGGCGCGCGTTGCCCGAGAGCAGCCGTGTCCGCTCCGACTCGCTCGTGCCGGCGAGCAGCGCATGCGTGGCGGCGATCCAGGTGGTCAGCCCGCCGCCCAGCGTGCAGACCGGCCAGTCGCTGCCCCAGATCACCCGGTCCCAGCCGAAGCTGCCGATCGTGTGCTCGACATAGGGCTTGAGCGTCTCGACCGTCCAGGTTGCCGGATCGGCATAGGCGACCACGCCGGAGATCTTGCCGACGATGTTGGGCCGTTTGGCGATCGCTTCCATATGCTCACGCCACGGATGTTCCGCATTGCCCTTGATGTCGGGCACGCCGCAATGGTCGAGGACGAACTGCACGTCGGGCGCGAGGTCGACAAGCGCCATCGCTTTCGGGATCTGATGCGGCAGCACCACCAGGTCGAAGGTCAGGCCGGTGCCGCCCAGCCGCTTGATGTTCTGGCGAAACAGCGCCCCTTCGGAGACCTCGTCGGGAACGACATGCAGCACGCGGCGGAAACCCTTGACGAACGGCTCGGCCTTGACCGTCTCCAGATAGGCCTCGAAACCGGCCTCCTCCGGCCGGCAGGCGGCGATCGCTCCACGAAGCAGGCTCCCGGCCTGGCCGGCGAGCGACTTCACATGGGCGGTCTCGGCGGCGATGTCGGCGGGGTCGACATCGACCTCCATATGCAGCACGCCCTCAATGCCGGAACGCAACGCGTCGGTGGCATATTCCTGGTAGGAGAAATCGCGGTTCAGCGCCGGCACGCCGGCCAGCCACGGGTAGCGCAGCGCGGCCTGGTCGATGAGGTGCAGATGCGTGTCGATGATCATGGCGGCGTCTCCTCCCGTTGTGCCGGACAATATCCCGCCTAAAAATCCATTATTCAAATAAGAAATTACGACGATTGCGGTACATCCGACCCGGCAAGTTGCGACAACCTCGCGGCAGCGTCCTGCAGGTGCCGAATCGTCAGCGTGATGTCCGGCGCCGTGGGCGCGTTGACGAGGGTGATATAGGGGATGGTAAGCGCCGCGATCGCCCTGCCGTCGGGTCCGAGCACCGGCGTCGAGAGATTGTAGACGCCGGCGGTCTGCAGCGAGGCCATCATCTCGTAGCCGCGGTCGCGCACCTGATCGAGGCGGGCGAAGAACTCCGGCGTCAAATTGAGCTGTTCGGTGCTCTGCAAATGCTCCGCGATCATCATCTTGCGCTCCTCGGGCGAGCGGAACGCGAGCAGCACATGGCCGGAGCCGGTGTCGAACAGGCTGATATGCGAGCCGACACGGATCGAGATGCCCCAATACCGCGGCGCCTCCTGCTGGGCGATGACAACGGCGGCGCCGCGGTCGAACACCACCAATTGATTGGCCTGCCATGAGGTTTCGGCGAGTTCCCGCATGATCGGCGTCGCATAGGACACCAGACGCCGCACCGGCGCGTGTAGCTGCGCCAGCCCGAAAAGCTTGAGCGTCAGCGAATAGCGGTCGCCGTCGATCTTGGTGACGTAGCCGCGCCGCACGAGGCGGTCGAGCATCCGATAGAACTCGTTCGGGCTGCGGTCGAGCCGCTTGGCGATCTCCGCCTGGGTCAGCCCGCCGTCGACGCTCGCCAGCAGTTCGAGAATGTCCAGTCCCTTGTCGAGCGCCGGCGCGCGGTAGCGGTCCCCGTCGTCTTCCTCGGCCACCTGCCCCTCCAGTGAATTTTCTCCTGCATATATGCATGAAGTTCGCATCGCTGGAAGCATAATCGGCTTGACCCGGGAATGAAAATGCTATTTGCATATGAATGAAGCTTAAGCGATCGGCTGCGCATCCGGCCGGCCATTGCCGCGAGCTCGTGGGAGGAGAGAACATGACGAGACTGCTTCTAGGCATTTCCGCCGGCCTGGCCGGTTTGCTGCTGAGCGGCACGGCGTTTTCAGCCGATCTGCCCGGCAAATTTCCGGGTGTGACGATCGACGCCAAGCTGATCGGCGGCCAGCAATATGAGAAGCTCTACGAGCGCATTCCTGAATGGGAGAAGTTGACCGGCGCCAAGGTCAACATCCTGTCGAAGAAGAACCACTTCGACCTCGACAAGGAGATCAAGTCGGACATCGCCTCCAACTCGATCACCTGGTGCGTCGGCTCCAACCACACCTCGTTCGCGCCGCAATATCCGGGCATCTACACCGATCTCGCCAAGCTGCTGCCGAAGGAGGAGATCGACGCCTTCGTGCCGGCCAACATCGCCGCCGGAACGCTGGACGGCAAGCTGGTGATGCTGCCGCGCGCCCAGTTCGACGTCTCGGCGCTCTACTACCAGAAGAGCCTCTACAAGGACGAAGCTAAGAAGAAGGCCTACAAGGACAAATACGGCGAGGAACTCGCACCGCCGGACACGTTCGACGAGATGGCGCAGCAGGCCGAATTCTTCGCCAGCCCGCCTGACTTCTACGGCACGCAATATGCCGGCAAGGAAGAGGCGATCAACGGCCGCTTCTACGAGATGGTGATCGCCGATGGCGGCGAATATCTCGACAAGGACGGCAAGCCGGCGTTCAACTCCGAGGCCGGCGTCAAGGCGCTCGACTGGTTCGTTAAGCTCTACAAGGCCAAGGCCGTGCCGGCCGGCACCACCAACTATCTGTGGGACGACCTCGGACAGGGCTTCGCCTCGGGCACCGTGGCGATCAACCTCGACTGGCCGGGCTGGGCCGGCTTCTTCAATGACCCCAAGTCGTCCAAGGTTGCCGGCAATGTAGGCGTCAAGGTCCAGCCCAAGGGCTCGTCCGGCAAGCGTTCCGGCTGGTCCGGCGCGCACGGCTTCTCGGTGACCGAGAACTGCGCCAACAAGGAAGCCGCCGCTTCGCTGGTCTGGTGGCTGACCAATGAGGACAGCCAGAAGCTGGAAGCCGCGGCCGGCCCGCTGCCCACCCGCACCAAGGTTTGGGAATGGGATCTCGAGCAGGCCAAGTCCGATCCGTACAAGACAGAAGTGCTGCAGGCCTTCCAGGAAGCCGCGAAGAACGCCTTCCCGGTGCCGCAGACGCCGGAATGGATCGAGATCTCCAACGCCGTCTATCCCGAGCTGCAGGCCGCCATCCTCGGCGACAAGACGTCGAAGCAGGCGCTCGACGACGCTGCCGCGAAGGCAACGCAGATCCTCCAGGACGCGGGCAAGCTCTAGGCTGCCCCGCCCCGCAACCGCCTCCCTGTCAACCGGGGAGGCGGCCGCGTAGCCCCGCGGAATATGCCATCCCCGGTTGCGACCGGGGCTGGATCACTTCACCTCGCTGACAGGGTCCCGATGAAGGGCTTCAAGCCATCCGCGCCGATTCTCCTGCTGCTGCCGGCCCTCGTCGTGCTGGCGGCGGTGGTGCTCGTACCGCTGCTGCTCTCGCTCTACTCCAGCTTCACGCCCTTCCGCTTGACCCGGCCCGAGACTTTCTTCGTGCTGATCGGCTTCCGGAACTACATGTCGATCCTGAGCAATCCGGACTTCTGGTGGGCCTTCGGTCGCACCGTTCTGTTGCTCACCGTCGCGCTCAACCTAGAAATGCTGCTCGGCCTCGGCCTGGCCATGCTGGTCGAGAAGGCAACGAGCGGCCAGCGCATCCTGCGCACACTGATGATGTTCCCGATGATGTTCTCGCCGATCCTGGTCGGCTTCCAGTTCAAATTCATGTTCAACGACAATATCGGCCTGGTGAACAACGCCCTTCAGTCGCTGGGCGTTACCCAGGACGCCATCCCGTGGCTGATCGAAAGCCACCTCGCCTTCACCGCCATCACCATCGCGGAAGTCTGGTCGTCGACCTCGATCTTCGCCATCCTGATCCTGGCCGGTCTGCTCGCCATGCCCAAGGAGCCGATCGAGGCGGCGCGCGTCGACGGCTGCACGCCCTGGCAGACCTTCCGCTATGTGACCTGGCCCTTCGTCATGCCCTTCGCCTATATCGCCATGACGATCCGCTCGCTCGACGTCGCGCGCGCCTATGACATCGTCAAGATCATGACCGATGGCGGCCCGGCCGGCCGCACCGAGCTGTTGTGGACGCTGGTCGGGCGCACCGCTTACAGCGATGCCCGCATGGGTCTCGCCAACGCCATGGCCTATTTCTCGATCCTGCTGTCGATCGCCTTCACGGTCTATTTCTACAACAAGCTCGCCGCGGCGCGCGCGCAGATCGGCGCGGAGTGGTGAGAATGGATGAGAACGCATCCGCCCGCCTGACGCGCCGCACGCTGATCGTCGCGCATCGCGTCGGCCTCTTCCTCGCCATGCTTGTCATCTGCCTGCCCGGCATCTGGATCGTGCTGTCGTCGCTCAGGCCCACGGTCGAGATCATGGCCAAGCCGCCGGTCTGGATCCCGCAGCAACTGTCCTTCGACGCTTATGTCGCCATGTTCAGCGGCATCGGCAAAGGCGGCATCCCGGTGCTCGACTATTTCCGCAACTCGCTGATCATCTCGGTTTCCTCGACGGTGATCGCGGTCGCCATCGGCATGGCCGGCGGCTATGCCTTCGCGCGCTACAGGTTTCGCGGCAAGTCGGGCATGTTCCTCGGCCTGATGCTGACCCGCACCGTGCCAGGCATTGCCATGTCGCTGCCGCTCTTCTTCGTCTATGCGCGGCTCGGCATCATCGACACGCATTTCGGCATGATCCTCGCCTATGTGGCACTGAACATTCCCTTCACCATCTGGCTGATCGACGGCTTTTTCCGCCAGGTGCCGAAGGACCTCGCCGAGGCCGCGCAGATCGACGGCTGCACGCGCTGGCAGGCCTTCTGGCAGGTCGAATTCCCGCTGGCGCGTCCCGGCATCGCCTCGGCCGCGATCTTCGCCTTCCTCACCTGCTGGAACGAGTTCGCGCTCGCCTCGCAGCTGACCCGTTCCGTCAACTCCAAGACGCTGCCCGTCGGGCTGCTCGACTACACGGCCGAGTTCACCATCGACTGGCGCGGCATGTGCGCGCTGGCCGTGGTGATGATCATTCCGGCGCTGACCCTCACCTACATCGTCCAGAAACACCTCGTCGGCGGCCTCACCTCCGGCGCGGTGAAAGGTTGAACTGCATGGCAACGGTTTCGCTGAAAAAGCTCACCAAGCGCTACGGCAATATGGAGATCGTGCACGGCATCGATCTCGACATCGCCGACCGCGAATTCATCGCGCTGGTCGGCCCGTCAGGCTGCGGCAAGTCGACGACGTTGCGCATGATCGCCGGCCTCGAGGATATCAGCGGCGGCAACATCGACATCGGCGGCCGCGTGGTCAACGACCTGCCGCCGCGCTCGCGCAACATCTCGATGGTGTTCCAGTCCTACGCGCTCTATCCGCATATGACGGTGCGCGAGAATCTCGGCTTCTCGCTGAAGATCGCGGGCGCCGCTAAGGACGACATGGACCGGCGGGTCGCCGAAGCCTCCGCCATCCTCGGCCTCGACGAATTGCTTGAGCGCCGCCCCTCGCAGCTTTCCGGCGGCCAGCGCCAGCGCGTCGCCATGGGCCGCGCCATCGTGCGCGATCCGGACGTGTTTCTGTTCGACGAGCCGCTGTCGAACCTCGACGCCAAGCTGCGCACGCAGATGCGTACCGAGATCAAGAAGCTGCATGCCAAGGTGAAGTCGACGGTCATCTACGTCACCCACGACCAGGTCGAGGCGATGACGCTCGCCGACCGCATCGTCATCATGCGCTCCGGTTACATCGAGCAGGTCGGCACGCCGGACGAGGTGTTCAGCCGTCCCGCCACCCGCTTCGTCGCCGGCTTCATCGGCTCGCCGCCGATGAATTTGCACGAGGCGACCGTCAGCGACGGCAGACTGGTTTTCAGCCGCGGCGACAGCCTGCCGCTGCCCGGCCAGTTCAAGTCTAAGACAGCGGCCGGCGACAAGGTCGTGTTCGGCATCCGCCCCGACGACTTCTATCCCACCGGCCACGGCCTGAGCTCCGGCGGCGAGACCGAAGTCCACCGCGTCGATTTGCCGGTCAGCATCACCGAACCGCTCGGCAATGAAACGCTGGTCTTCGCCGAGTTCAACGGCGCCGACTGGGTCTCGCGCATGCTCAATCCCAAGCCGCTGAAAGCCGGCGACCGGATCGGCATGAGCTTCGATCTGAGCCGCGCGCATCTGTTTTCCGCCGAAACCGGCAAGTCGCTGAGGAACTGACATGGCGAAAATCGAGAAAATCGAACTGCGCATGGTCGACCTCGTGCCGAAGGTGAAGCGCACGGACGCCATCCAGAGCTTCGTCAGCCAGGAAACGCCGATCGTCACCATCACCGATGCCGACGGCGCGACAGGCACCGGCTACAGCTACACGATCGGCACCGGCGGCTCATCGGTGATGCGGCTTCTGGCCGACCATCTCGCGCCGCGCCTGATCGGCCGCGACGCCGACCAGATCGAGGCGATCTGGCACGAGCTCGAATTCGCCACCCACGCCACCACCATCGGCGCCATCACCGCGATCGCGCTGGCCGCGATCGACACCGCGCTTTGGGACCTGCGGGCGAGAAAACAGAACCTGCCGCTCTGGAAGCTTGCCGGCGGCGCCAAGGACCGCTGCCCGCTCTACACCACCGAAGGCGGCTGGCTGCATATCGAGACGCAGGCTCTGGTCGACGATGCGCTGCAAGCGAAGGCCAAGGGCTTTACCGGCTCGAAGGTCAAGATCGGCAAGCCGCACGGTTCCGAGGATTTTTCGCGGCTGTCGGCGGTGCGCAAGGCGGTCGGCGATGGCTACGAGATCATGACCGACTGCAACCAGGGTTTTTCCGTCGACGAAGCGATCCGACGGGCCGAGCGGCTGCGCGAGCTCGATCTCGCCTGGATCGAGGAGCCGCTGCCGGCCGACGACATAGACGGCCATGTGCGGCTGTCGAATTCGACGGCGACGCCGATCGCCGTCGGCGAGTCGCTCTATTCGATCCGGCACTTTCGCGAATATATGCAGAAGGGCGGCGCCAACATCATCCAGGTCGATGTCGGCCGCATCGGCGGCATCACGCCCTGGCTGAAAGTCGCCCATGCGGCGGAGGCCTTCGACATGCCGGTCTGCCCGCATTTCCTGATGGAGTTGCATGTCAGCCTGGTCTGCGCCATCCAGAACGGCAAATATGTCGAGTATATTCCGCAGCTCGATGAGTTGACGGGCGCCAAGATGCGCATCGAGGATGGCCATGGGCTGGCGCCCAGCGAGCCGGGCATCGGCATCGACTGGGACTGGGACGCGGTCAAGGCAAGAAGCATCGCCGAATTCACCACGGCGATCGTGAAATAGGGAGGCGGGTATGCAGCGCATGGGCATGGTGCTTGGATTGAAACCCGAGAAGGTCGAGGAATATGTCCGCCTTCACGCCGCCGTCTGGCCGGATGTGCTGACCATGATCTCGGCCTGCAACATCAAGAACTACTCGATCTACCTGAAGCGGCCGGAAAACCTGCTGTTCTCCTATTTCGAATATCACGGCACCGACTACGCCGCCGACATGGCCAAGATGGCGGCTGATCCCAAGACCCAGGAGTGGTGGTCGGTCTGCATGCCCTGCCAGGAGCCGCTGGAAACCCGCAAGGAAGGCGAATGGTGGGCGTCGATGGACGAGGTCTTTCATCATGACTGATGCCTTCGACCCGGCATCGCTGTCGCAGTCCTGGCTGAAGCCGTCGAAGCCGCGCCCGATTGTCACCTTCGGCGCCGGCTCGATCGTGGGCGACGCGCATTTTCCCGCCTACCGCAAGGGCGGCTTCCCGATTTCCGGCCTCTACGATCCGGATCAGGCCAAGGCGCGGAAGCTTGCCGAGACATGGGGCGTGACGGCGTTCCGTTCGGTCGAGGAGGCAGCGGCGGTGAAGGACGCGATCTTCGATCTCGCCACGCCGCCGGGCCGGCATGCCGAGGTGCTGAAGGCGCTGCCCGACGGCGCCGTGGCGCTGATCCAGAAGCCGATGGGTAATTATCTGGGCGAGGCGACGGAAATCCTCGAAATCTGCCGCGCCAAAAAGCTCAAGGCCGCGGTCAATTTCCAGCTCCGCTTCGCGCCGATGATGCTGGCGCTGAAGGACGCCATCGCCAAGGGCTGGCTGGGCGAGGTGGTCGATTTCGACGCGCTTCTGGCGCTCGACACGCCCTGGCAGCTCTGGGAATTCCTGCTCAAGGCGCCGCGCGTCGAGATCGCCATGCATTCGATCCATTATCTCGACCTGATCCGCCAACTTCTCGGCGATCCGCTGGGCGTGCACGCCAAGACGCTCGGCCATCCCAACCACAAGGTCGCGCAGACCCGCACCAGCGCCATCCTCGACTATGGCGATACGGTGCGCTGCGGGCTGTCGATCAACCACGACCACAAATTCGGCCGCCGCTACCAGGCCTGCGAGTTTCGCATCTGCGGCACGGAGGGCGCGGCCTATGTCAAGCTCGGCCTCAACCTCGACTATCCGCGCGGCGAACCGGACATTCTGGAAATCCATCCCAAGGGCGGCTCGGATTGGGTCACCGTGCCGCTTGCCGGCGAATGGTTCCCCGATGCCTTTGTTGGCCGCATGGCCAATGTCCAGCGCTTCGCGTCCGGCGAGGATGCGGAACTCGTCAGCTCCGTCGAGGATGCCTGGCACACCATGGCGCTGGTCGAGGCCGCCTATAGATCGAGCGCCGCGCCGGCGACGCCGCTGGCCGCGAAGCCCTAAGGCCGGACATGGAACAGACCACCTATTTCGAGGATTACGAGATTGGCTCGTCGCGCCTCACCAGCGGCCGCACCATCACCGAGACCGATTTCGTCGTCCATGCCGGCCACACCGGCGATTTCTTCCCGCACCACATGGACGCCGAGTTCATGAAGACCACGCCCTTCGGCGCGCGCATCGCACATGGCACGCTGGTCTTCTCGGTCGGCGTCGGCCTGACG
This sequence comes from Mesorhizobium atlanticum, assembly GCF_003289965.1. Lineage (GTDB taxonomy): Bacteria > Pseudomonadota > Alphaproteobacteria > Rhizobiales > Rhizobiaceae > Mesorhizobium > Mesorhizobium atlanticum. The sequence goes on along the minus strand of NZ_QMBQ01000004.1, from coordinate 541,524 downwards.
GCGAGCGTCATCAATCCGGTCGCCTTCTCCTACGGCTACGACCGGCTGCGTTTCATCAAGCCGGTTTTCATCGGCGACACCATCCGCACGCGCACCACCATCGCGGCCAAGGAAGACGACCCGAAACGGCCAAACGCCGGGCGCGTCATCGAGCGCGTCGAGGTTTTGAACCAGCGCGACGAGGTCGTGCTGGCCGCGGACCACATCTACATCGTCGAGCGACGGCCCGGCTGAAAGACGGAGACAGAAGAATGGCTGACATCACAGGCAAGGTCGTGGTCGTCACGGCGGCCGCGCAAGGCATCGGACGGGCAAGCGCGCTGGCCTTCGCGAAAGCGGGCGCCATCGTCCACGCCACCGACATCAACGAGACGGCCCTGGCTGAACTTGCGAACACGCCCGGGATCGCGACGAGAAAACTCGATGTGCTGAACGACGAGGCGGTGAAGGCCGCCTTCGCCGGGATCGGCCGCGTCGACGTGCTGTTCAACTGCGCCGGCTTCGTCCATGCCGGCTCGATCCTGGAGATGAAGGACGGGGATCTCGACTTCGCCTTCAACCTCAATGTGCGCGCCATGATCCGCACCATCCGCGCCGTGCTGCCCGGCATGCTGGAGCGCGGCGACGGTTCGATCATCAACATGGCATCGGTTGCCGGCGCCCCGAAGGGCGTGCCGAACCGCTTTGCTTACGGCGTCACCAAGGCCGCCGTTATCGGCCTGACCAAATCGATCGCCGCCGACTATGTCGCCAAGGGCATACGCTGCAACGCCATCTGCCCGGGCACGGTGGAGAGTCCCTCGCTTCAGGGCCGCATGCAGGCGCAAGGCGACTATGAGGCTGCGCGCGCGGCCTTCATCGCCCGCCAGCCGATGGGCAGGATCGGCACGCCGGAAGAGATCGCCGACCTCGCCGTCTACCTGGCCGGCGCCACCTATACGACCGGGCAGGCCTATAATATCGACGGCGGCTGGTCGATCTGAGGCGGTTTCGGCAGGCAGTTGAGCGCGGGCAGCAATTCAGTCACGAGGCAGCAATGACCAAGATCACGGACCTCAGAACCTTCGACCTCCGCTTCCCGACATCGCAAAGCCTGGACGGCTCGGACGCGATGAATCCCGACCCGGATTACTCGGCCGCCTATGTCATCCTCGACACCGATGTCCCGTCGCTGAAAGGCCACGGCCTGACCTTCACCATCGGCCGCGGCAACGAGATCTGCTGCGCGGCGATCGAGGCGCTGCGCCATCTCGTCGTCGGGCTCGACCTCGACTGGGTGAAAGAGGATCCCGGCCGCTTCTGGCATCACGTGACCGGCGACAGCCAGTTGCGCTGGATCGGACCCGACAAGGGCGCTATGCATCTCGCGGTCGGCGCGGTTGTCAATGCCGTCTGGGATCTTTGGGCGAAGGAAGCCGGCAAGCCGGTCTGGCGTCTGGTCGCCGAGATGAGCCCGGAAGAGATCCTGCGCATCGTCGACTTCCGCTACCTCACCGACGCCATCACGCCGGCCGAGGCGCTGGCAATTCTGAAAAAGGCCGAGTCCGGCAAGGCCGGGCGCATCGCCACGCTCGAGCGTGAAGGCTATGCCTGCTACACCACCTCGGCCGGCTGGCTGGGCTATCCCGACGACAAGCTGCGGCGCCTTTGTCAGGAAGCGGTCGACGAGGGTTTCAACCATATCAAGCTCAAGGTCGGCCGCGACCGCACCGACGACATCCGCCGCCTCAGGATCGCCCGCGAGGTGATCGGTCCGGACCGGTACCTGATGATCGACGCCAACCAGGTCTGGGAGGTCGACCAGGCGATCGACTGGCTGAAGGACCTCGCCTTCGCCAAGCCCTTCTTCATCGAGGAACCGACCAGCCCCGACGACGTCGCCGGCCATGCCAAGATCCGCAAGGCTGTCGCGCCGATCAAGGTCGCGACCGGCGAGATGTGCCAGAACCGCATCATGTTCAAGCAGTTCATCGCCGGCGGCGCGATCGACGTCGTGCAGATCGATTCCTGCCGCATGGGCGGACTGAACGAAGTGCTGGCCGTGCTTCTGATCGCCGCCAAGTTCGGCCTGCCGGTCTGGCCGCATGCCGGCGGCGTTGGTCTGTGCGAATATGTCCAGCACCTGTCGATGATCGACTATGTCGCGGTATCGGGCAGTAAGGATGGGCGCGTCATCGAATATGTCGATCATTTGCACGAGCATTTCCTTGAGCCCTGCGTCATCCGCGATGCCGCCTATATGCCGCCCCAGGCGCCCGGTTTCTCGATCGAGATGAAGGCGCGGTCGATCGAGGATTACCTGCATCGCGCCTGACATCGATGCCCGTGACCGCAATGGTGTCGCTGGGCCGACCAGCCGCGAATCGGCTATGCCTGTCGCATGCAGGAGACTTCCCTCTACGAGCCGGTGAAGCGGTTCCTCGAGAGCATGGATTTCGCCGTCAAGGGCGAGGTCGGCGGCTGCGACGTGGTCGGCGTGCGCGCCGGCGAGCCGCCAGTTGTGGTGATCTGCGAGCTCAAGCTCCAATTCAACCTCGAGCTGGTCCTGCAAGCCGTCGACCGCGCGGCGGCCTGTGACGAGGTCTGGCTGGCCGCCTTGATGTCGGCGCGCGGCAAGGGCCGGGAACACGACCGACGCTTTCGCGCGCTTTGCCGCCGTCTCGGCTTCGGCCTGCTCGGTGTCAGCGCCAAGGGGGAGGTGGAGTTGATCCTCAGCCCGGCCGCCTTGCCGCCGCGACGCGATCCGAGGCGCCGTTCACGCCTAGTCGAGGAGCATCACCGCCGCAAGGGCGATCCGTCCATCGGCGGCAGCACGCGCAAGCCGATCATGACCGCTTACCGGCAGGAGGCGCTGGCCTGCGCCGCCGCCTTGGTCGACGGCCCGAAGCGGCCGCGCGATCTGAAGGCGCTTTCGCCACGTGCGGCCAGCATCCTTCTACACAACTACTATGGCTGGTTCGCCAGGGCCGAGCGCGGCGTCTACGCGCTGACGGAAGCCGGGCTTGCGGCGATTGGGCCTTTGCCGGCGGCGTTATAAGCTTTCGCGCTCGGAATCTTCGCCGGCTTACCACTCGGCAAATGAGCCGTCCTTGTGGCGCCACACCGGGTTGCGCCAGCGGTGTCCTTCCTTGGCGCGCTCCTTCACATAATCCTCGTCGATCTCGACGCCCAGGCCGGGCCCATCCGGGATCGCGACATAGCCATCCTCGTAGCGGAACACGTCCTTGTTGGCGGCATAGTCGAGCAGGTCGTTGCCGGCATTGTAGTGGATGCCCAGGCTCTGCTCCTGGATGAAGCAATTGTAGCTTACGGCGTCGAGCTGCAGGCACGCGGCAAGCGCGATAGGGCCGAGCGGACAGTGCGGCGCCACCGCCACGTCATAGGCCTCCGCCATCGCCGCGATCTTGCGGCATTCGGTGATCCCCCCGGCATGCGACAGGTCGGGCTGGATGATGTCGACGACCGCCTCCTCGAACACCGACTTGAAGTCCCAGCGGCTGTAGAGCCGTTCGCCGAGCGCGATCGGCGTCGAGCCGAGTGTCGCGATTTCCTTCAGCGCCTCGCGGTTTTCGCTCAGCACCGGCTCCTCGATGAACATCAGCCGATATGGCTCCAACTCCTTGACCAGGATGCGCGCCATCGGCCGATGCACGCGGCCGTGGAAATCGACTGCGATGCCGATATTGGGGCCGACCGCCTCGCGTACCATGGCGACCCGCTCGACCGCGGCATCGATCCTGTCGTGGCTGTCGACGATCTGCAACTCCTCGGTGCCGTTCATCTTGAGCGCCCGGAAGCCGCGCGCCACCACGTCCTTGGCGCCAGCTGCCACCTCAGCCGGCCGGTCGCCGCCGATCCAGGAATAGACCTTGATCGTCTCGCGCAGCTTGCCGCCGAGCAGCTCATGCACCGGCACGCCGAGCGCCTTGCCCTTGATGTCCCATAGCGCCTGGTCGATGCCGGCGATCGCGCTCATCAGGATCGGGCCACCGCGATAGAAGCCGCCGCGATGCATGACCGTCCAATGATCCTCGATCAAGCGAGGGTCCTTGCCGATGAGGTAATCGGCGAGTTCCTTGACCGCCGCCTCAACCGTCAGCGCCTTGCCTTCGACCACCGGCTCGCCCCAGCCGCTGATGCCGGCATCGGTCTCGATCTTGAGGAAGAGCCAGCGCGGCGGAACGATGTAGGTGGTTAAAGCGGTGATTTTCATGCGGGCGGTCAGTCTCAGTTGTTTTTCAGTTTCTTGGCGCTGGTCAGGTCGCGCGCGGCCAGATCGAGTATCTTGTTGGCTGCATTGCGCGCGGCGACGGCGTCGCGCATGCGCAGCGCCTCGACCACCTCGCCATGCGCGACGGCCGCTTCCATGCGCCTGACAGGAGAAATCGTCGCCGTGGCTTCCAGCGAAAACAGCAGCGCCGTATCGATCAGCTTGCCGATCTGGCGGAAGATCGGATTGTGGCTGGCGCCGTAGACGATCTGGTGGAAAGCGATGTCCGAGCGAGAGAACTGCGTCAGATCCTCGCCGGCGCCGGCCATGCCTTGCCAGGCCATCTCGAGATCGGCAATCTCCTGCAAAGTGGCCCGCGTCGCCGCGAGCTCCGCGACCAGCGGCTCGATGGCGCGGCGGGTTTCGAGGATCGCGTCGAACAGCTTGTCGTCCAGCGCATGCGGCGCGTGCCAAGCCAGCACTTGCGGATCGATGATGTTCCAGTTGTCCTGGTCGCAGACCACCGTGCCGATGCGCGGCCGGGACAGCACCAGGCCCTTGGCTGCAAGCACTTTCAGCGCCTCGCGGATCACGGTGCGGCTGACGCCATATTCGACACCGAGATCGTTCTCGGTGGGCAATGACGACCCGGCCGGATAGCGGCCTGAGAAAATGTCGGAGGCAAGTGCCTTGGTCACATCCGGCATGACGCGCGGACGGCGCGCCGCCTCGCGCGTTTCCTTGTCCTCGTCAGCTTTTTTCGGTGTTTCGTTCACCTCAGTTCCTCCTCCAAGGCAGCGAACCTCTGGCTTGCACGCGCCTGGACTGGCCCTACCGGATGCCGGTGATTTGCGCCAGCGTTTCTGACCTGACCATTAAATCATTTATCATACCAGATCAATTGACGTGTATGATGAAATTGATTAGAGACGGGAAATCCGGGCCCGGCGCCCGGCCGTTCACTGGGAGGTAAACATGCGACTTTTGAAAACCGCGCTCGTCGCGAGCGCTCTCGCTGTCTTGTCGGTCACGACGATCGCGTCCGCCTATGCGCAGGACACCAAGATCGGCTTCGTCGTCAAACAGCCCGAGGAACCTTGGTTCCAGGATGAATGGAAATTCGCCGACCAGGCTGCCAAGGAGAAGGGTTTCACCCTGGTCAAGATCGGCGCCGAGGACGGTGAGAAGCTGATGTCGGCGATCGACAATCTCGGCGCGCAGGGGGCGCAGGGCTTTGTCGTCTGCACGCCGGACGTGAAGCTTGGCCCGGGCATCGTCGCCAAGGCCGCCGCCAACAATCTGAAGCTGATGACGGTGGACGACCGCCTGGTCGGCGCCGACGGCAAGCCGCTGGAAGACGTGCCGCATATGGGCATCTCCGCCACCAAGATCGGCGAGGCCGTCGGCCAGGCCATCGTCGATGAGATGAAGGCGCGCGGCTGGAAGATGGACGAGGTCGGCGCGATCCGCGTTTCCTACGACCAGCTGCCGACCGCCGTCGATCGTGTCGAAGGCGCGATTTCGGTGCTGAAGGCCTCCGGCTTCAAGGCTGGAAACATCTTCGACGCCCCCCAGGCCAAAACCGACACGGAAGCCGCCCTCAACGCCGCGACCGTGGTGCTCAACGCCCATGCCGATATCAAGAAGTGGATCGCCTTCGGCCTTAATGACGAGGCGGTGCTGGGCGCCGTGCGCGCTTCCGAAAGCGTCGGCATTCCGGCGGACGGCATGATCGGCGTCGGCATCGGCGGCGCGGAATCGGCTATCAACGAGTTCAAGAAGCCGGCGGCCACCGGCTTCGTCGGCACGGTGATCATCTCGCCCAAGCGCCACGGCTACGAGACGGCGCTCAATATGTATGACTGGATCGCCAACAACAAGGAGCCGGCTAAGCTGACGCTGACCGCCGGCGCGCTGGCCAAGCGCGACGACTATCAGAAGGTGCGCAAGGACCTCGGCATCGAATAGTCCTCCCTGTACAAACGGGCGGCGGTGTATACCGCCGCCCGTTTGGCATCGCACAGAAGGATCGAGGCTCGTGTCCTTTCTCGAATTCTCCAGCATCACCAAGACCTATCCGGGCGTCAAAGCCTTGTCGGATGTGTCGTTCGGCGTCGAAAAGGGCGCCGTGCACGGGCTGATGGGCGAGAACGGCGCCGGCAAATCGACGCTCATCAAAATCCTGTCCGGCGACCAGCATGCCGATGCCGGCGAGATAAGCATCGACGGCGAGGTTCAGGCCTATGCCTCGACGAGAAACGCCTTCGACAACGGCGTCATCGTCATCCATCAGGAATTGCAGCTCGTGCCCGAGCTGACCGTCGCCGAGAATCTCAGCCTTGGCCGTTTTCCGGCGAGCGGAGGCATTATCGCCCGCCGCCGCATGCTCGACGATGTCGGCGCCAAGCTGAAATCGGCCGGCATCGAGATCGATATGCGCCGCAAGGTCAAGACACTGTCGATCGGCGAACGCCAGATGGTCGAGATCGCCAAGGCGGTGATGCTCGACGCCCGCGTCATTGCGCTCGATGAACCGACCTCGTCGCTGTCGTCCCGCGAAAGCGAGATCCTCTTCGCGCTGATCGACCGGCTGCGCGGTGAGGGCAAGGTCATCCTCTATGTTTCGCACCGCCTCGACGAGGTGTTCCGGCTCTGCGACAGCCTGACGGTGCTGCGCGACGGCAAGCTCGCGGCACATCATCAATCACTCAAAGATGTGACGCGCGATCAGGTCGTCGCCGAAATGGTCGGCCGCGAGATTTCCGACATCTGGGGTTTTCGACCGCGCAAGGCCGGGGATGTCCGGTTGAAGGTCGATGGGCTGAGCGGCGCCAAGCTGCGAATGCCGGCAAGCTTCGAAGCCCGCGCCGGCGAGATCGTCGGCTTCTTCGGCCTGATCGGGGCCGGTCGTTCCGAGCTGATGCGGTTGGTCTTCGGCGCCGATCCGCGCTCCGGCGGCACGATCACCGTCGACGGCGAGGCGGTTGCCGCCCCCAGCCCGCACGATGCGATCCGGGCCGGCATTGTGCTCTGCTCTGAAGACCGCAAGCATGACGGCATCATCCAGGGCCGCTCGATCGAGGAGAACATCAACATCTCGTCAAGGCGCCATCACACGCACTTCGGCGTCTTGAATCGAGCCAGCGAGATCGCGACCGCGGAAACCTTCATCAAGAAGCTCAAGGTGCGCACGCCGTCGCGCAAGCAGGACATCGTCAACCTCTCCGGCGGCAACCAGCAGAAGGTCATCCTCGGCCGCTGGCTGTCGGAGCAGGGCATTCGCGTTCTGATCGTCGACGAGCCGACGCGCGGCATCGATGTCGGCGCCAAGTCGGAAATCTACGAGCTGCTCTACCAGCTCGCCGGGGACGGCATGGCGATCGTCGTGGTCTCCTCCGAACTGCCGGAAGTGATGGGCATTTGCGACCGCATCCTGGTGATGTGCGGCGGGCGCATCAGCGCCGAGCTTGCGCGCGACCAGTTCGCCGAAAAGGCGATCCTGGCGGCAGCTCTGCCCGACAAGAAAACCCCCGACGCGATCGCATCCTAAGGATTTGTAATGACCGACCGGTTGAAAAAAATCCTGCTCGGCGAACAGGGCCTCGTCGTCATCTTCGTTGTCGCCTTCGCGCTGGTGTCGCTCCTGGTGCCGAACTTCCTTACCGACCGCAACATGCTTGGCCTGCTGCAATCGGTGGTCACCGTAGGCATCGTCGCCTGCACCATGATGTTCTGCCTCGCCGCGCGCGACTTCGACCTGTCGGTCGGCTCCATCGTCGCCTTTGCCGGCATGGTTGCGGTGATGGCGTCGAACACCACGGGCTCGATCCTGCTCGGCCTTATCGCGGCAGTCGCCTGCGGCGCCGTCGTCGGCTGGGTCAACGGCGTGGTCATCGCCAAATTCCGCATCAATGCCTTGATCACCACCCTGGCCACCATGCAGATCGTGCGCGGCATGGCGCTGATCTCGTCCGACGGCCGGGCCGTTGGCATCAACAGCCCCGATTTCTACCAACTCGCCCTGTCGAAGTTGCTCGGTATCCCGACCCCGATCTGGGTGCTGGCGGTGCTCTTCGCCATTTTCGGCTTCGTGCTCAACAGCACCGTCTTCGGCAAGAACACGCTGGCCATCGGCGGCAATCCGGAAGCTTCGCGCCTCGCCGGCGTCAATGTCGACAGGACGCGCATCTGGATCTTCACGCTGCAGGGCGTGGTCTGCGGCATCGCCGGCATCCTGCTCGCATCGCGCATCACATCGGGTCAGCCAAACGCAGCGGTCGGGCTCGAGCTGTCGGTGATCTCGGCCTGCGTGCTCGGCGGTGTCTCGCTTGCCGGCGGCAGGGCGACGATGTCGGGCGTCATCGTCGGCGTGCTGATCATGGGCATCGCCGAGAATGCGATGAACCTGCTCAACATTCCGGCATTCTACCAATACATCGTGCGCGGCGTTATCCTGCTCCTGGCCGTGCTGCTCGACAATCTTCGTTCCTCGGCATTGGGGCGGCGCTGATGGCAAGGCTCAACGGAAAACGCATCTTCCTCACCGGCGCCGCGCAAGGCATCGGCTACGCCATCGCCGAGGCCTGCCTGCGCGAGAAGGCCGAGCTGTTCCTGGTCGACTGCGACGCGAGCCTTCTCGCCGAAAGTGCTGCCCGTTTGGGCAAGGTCGCGCATGCGGCCGTCGACATCGCCGACGCCGCGGCGATCGACGCCGCGATGCAGGCGGCGACGAAGGCCATCGGTCCAGTCAACGCCGTCATCAACAATGCCGGCATGAACGTCTTCTCGACCCCGCTAGACGCCACCGACAACGAGTGGACCCGCAATCTCGACGTCAATGTCAAAGGCGCATGGCACTGCGCTAAGGCGGCGCTGCCCGGCATGATCGGGCAGGGCGGTGGTGTCATACTGAACATCGCCTCGACGCACGCCTTCACCATCATCCCGCACACCTTCCCCTATCCCGTCGCCAAGCATGCGCTGCTCGGCCTGACCAGGTCGTTGGCGATCGAATATGCCGGCAACAATATCCGCGTGAATGCGCTGGCGCCCGGCTATGTCGCCACGCAGAAGGTCATCGACTACTGGAACAGTTTCGACGATCCGCAGGCCGCCCGCCGCAAGACACTCGCCTTGCATCCGGGCGGGCGGATCGCCACCCCGGAAGAGATCGCCATGGCAGCGGTCTTCCTGGTCTCCGACGAATGCCCCTTCATCAACGCCGCCTGCCTCGTCGCGGATGGCGGCCTGAGCGTGCTTCATCACCCCTGACACAAAGCCATTGATCGGAGGAAACAATGGGAAATGGTGTCTTCGCAAAATCCCTGGCGACACCTCGCCAAGCGCTTGCGCTTGGTTGCGGAAAGCTCGCGCGATAACCTTGGTGCCGGCGACGCCTTTCGCCCGTTGAGGTCACGCCGGGCCGTGGCCAGACTGCCATAAGCGGGGCTGTCGATCGCGCTCAGAAACGCTCGCGGTAGTCGCGCGGGTTGGTGCCGAGGACGCGTAGAAAGCCGCGCCGCATCGTTTCCTCGGAACCGAAGCCGCAGCGCCGGGCCGTCTGGCCGACCGTCTGTCCCCGCTCCAGCATCCGCCGCGCTGCTTCGATGCGGATTTCCTCGACGGCACGCGCGGGTGTCCGCCCGGTCGCCTCCTGATAGCGTCGCGAGAAACTGCGCCGGCTCATATTGGCGCGGTCGGCCAATTGCTCCAGCGAAAGGTCGGCGCTGAGATTGTCCAGGATCCAGCCATGCAGCCGGTCGAAGCGCCCATCGCCTTCCTGCAGCTTGAGGGTCTGGCTGAACTGCGCCTGGCCGCCTGGGCGTTTCAGGAAAACGACCAGCTCGCGCGCCACCGCCAGCGCCATGCGCCGGCCAAGGTCGGCCTCGACGAAGGAAAGCGCGAGATCAATGCCCGACGTCACGCCGGCCGATGTCCACACATTGCCGTCGCGAATGAAGATCGGGTCTGGGTCGAGCCGAACCCTTGGAAAGCGCTTGGAGAACTCCGCGCAGCGCCCCCAATGGGTAACCGCGCGGCGGCCGTCGAGCAGGCCGGCCTCGGCCAGCAGCATGGCGCCGCTGCAGACGGAGGCGGTTCGCGTCGCATCGCGCGAGCGGCCGATGATCCACTGCACCAGGTCGGTATCCTCGCAGGCTGCGTTGACGCCCCAGCCGCCGGGCACGATCACCGTATCGATCTCTGTCCCATGCGCCGGCAGCGCCGCCGCCTCCAACACCAGGCCGGACGATGTCCTGATCCGCGGCGAGGCGGCGACGACGACGACCTCGTAGGCAGGCGCTTCGCCGGCCTGGATCCTGAAGTCGTTGGCACTGGCGAACACCTGTAGCGGTCCGCTGACGTCGAGGAGCTGGATGTCGGGATAGGCGAGGATTTCAATGCGGCGCATGGCTTTGGCCTGAAACGAGGGATGATTGGCGATCGGGCCAAAGCATGATGCCGTACATTGCCCGAAGTCAACCTGCCCCCAAGTCAACCTGCTCAAGTCAAACTGTGGAGATTTCCATGAGCCTTCGTTTCGGCATTCTCGTATTTCCCAACGTTCAGCAGCTCGACCTCACCGGGCCTTATGAGGTTATGGCGACCGTCAAGGGTGCGGAGGTGGAACTGATCTGGAAGGATCGCGATCCGGTGATGTCGTCGACGCGCCTCTCCCTGACACCGACGGCGACCTTCGACGACTGCCCGCCGCTCGACGTGCTGTGCATTCCGGGCGGTGGCGGCGTCAACGCGCTGCTGGAGGACAAGGCAGTTCTCGATTTCGTCTGGGAGCGCTCCGCGCAGGCGCGCTACATCACCTCGGTGTGCAGCGGCGCTCTGGTGCTTGGCGCTGCCGGACTGCTCAAGGGCAAGCGGGCCACCACGCACTGGTATGCCCATGATTTCCTTGAAGAGTTCGGCGCAATCCCTGTCGATGCGCGGATCGTCGAGGACGGCAAGCTGATCACCGCCGGTGGCGTCACATCGGGCATCGATTTCGGCTTGGCGCTGGTCGCAAGACTGCTCGGCCAAGCGGAAGCTGAGATCGTCCAGCTCTCGCTCGAATATGCGCCGGCGCCGCCCTTCCGCTCCGGCACGCCGGCCGAGGCTTCGCCTTCTGTCCTGGCGGAGGCCAAGGAGCGGCTTTCGGGTTCGAGGCGGGTTCGCGAGGAGATGTTCGCGCGCTGGCGCCAGGAGCGCAGGGCTGCCGAGCCAAAGCGCGTCCGCGCCTGAACCGACCGGTCGGATGGCGGATATCTCGCCATTCGGCCGCTGCCCATTTCGACTGTTGACTCGTCATTCCGCTTATGCACAAATTGGTTGGACCATTGAACCACTTTAGGCGCAGCCGGATTGACCGATCTTTTGCCCCCGATCCAGACGACGGCCCGCGATGACGCGGTGCTGAAGGCGTTGGCGGGGTTCGTGCGGCAGGAGGCTCTGGGCCCGGGCGAAAAACTGCCGACCGAGCGCATCCTCGCCGAACGCCTCAAGGTGAGCCGCAACACGGTGCGCGAGGCCCTCACCCGCTGGGAGGGATTGGGCCTCGTCGAACGGCGCCAGGGCTCTGGCACCTATCTCAAGGCCGCGGTCTCGCCCGATATGCTGCACATGCCGCTGACGCTGGCCGGCGGCAATGATTTCGCCGGCCTGATGGCGACGCTGGAGATCCGCCGCGCGCTGGAGGCGGAGGCGGCCGCGCTTTGCGCCATTCGTGCCGGCAAGGCCGAGCTCGCCGAGATCGAGCGCAAGCTCGACCTCATGGAGGAGGCCTTCCAGACTCGCGACGGCATGTCCTCGGAGGAGGATTGGGAATTCCACCAGGCGGTCTTCCGCGCCTCCGGCAACCCGCTCTTCGAGCAGATCATCGCCGCCATGTACGAGATGTTCCACCGCTTCTGGGAACATCCGCTCGGCGTGCGCGATTTCGGCCATGCCAGCTTTCCTTATCACCGCACCATCTTCAATTGCATCGCCGCGCATGACCCCGAAGGCGCCCGCGCCGAGGCGCTGAAGCTTATCGCCACCGTCGAGGACGATCTGAAGCGCGGCGCCGCCAACCTCAAGCTTTCGGACCGCAGATGAACGAGCAGCCCAACACTTTTGATCCGGCCTCCCTGGCCGGCGACTATCTCGGCGAGGCGGCGACGCTGCTGGCGCATGACGATCCGTTTCCCGGCGGCGCGGTGGTGCCGCCGATCTACCAGACTTCGCTCTTCACCTTCGCCAATTACGCCGACATGGCCGACACCTTTGCCGGCAGAAGGAAGCAGCCGATCTATTCGCGCGGCGACAATCCCACGGTGATGGAGTTCGAGGCGCGCGTGGCGGCGCTCGAAGGCGCCGAAGCCGCGCGCGGCTTCTCCAGCGGCATGGCGGCGATCAGCGCGACCGTGCTCGCCTTCGTCGGCGCCGGCGAGCGCATGGTCGCCGTGCGCAACTGCTATGGCGATGCCTACCGGTTGTTCGAGCGGCTGTTCCCGCGCTTGAACATCAAGGTCGACTATGTCGACGGCTCCGACCCGGACGCGGTCGCCGCGGCACTTCCCGGCGCCAAGCTGCTCTACCTCGAGAGCCCGACCTCGATGATGTTCGAGCTGCAGGATATCGGGCATCTTGCCCGGCTGGCGAAGGAACAGGGCATCGTCACCACCATCGACAATTCCTGGGCCAGCCCTGTCTTCCAGAAGCCGATCACGCATGGCGTCGACCTGGTGCTGCATTCGGCCTCGAAATATCTCAGCGGCCACAGCGACACCGTCGCCGGCGTGGTGGCGGGCTCGGCCGCCAACATCAAGCACATCAACGAGCAGACCTATTCCCAGCTCGGCGGCAAGCTGTCGCCCTTCGAAGGCTGGCTGCTGCTTCGCGGCCTGCGCACGCTGCCGCTGCGCCTGCCGCATCACATGAAGAGCGGGCTCATCCTCGCCGAGCGGCTGAAGGCGCATGGCAAGGTCGAGCGGGTCAACCATCCCGCCTATTCCAACCATCCCGGCAAGAAGACCTTAGCCGGCTATGCCGGGCTGTTCTCCTTCGAGGTCACGGAGGATGTCGACATCCCGGCCTTCGTCGATGCGCTGAAGCTCTTCCGCATCGGCGTCAGCTGGGGCGGACATGAAAGCCTGGTCGTGCCGGCGAAGGCCTCGCTCGAGCAGACGCCGGGCATCAATTCGATGGCGCGCTTCGGCGTCAGCCCCCGAACCATCCGCTTCAATGTCGGATTGGAAAATGTCGAGGACCTCTGGGCCGACATCGCCCAGGCCTTTGACAAGTCAAAAAAATAACGAGTGTTCAAAATGGGAGTCCTGAACATGAAAAGACTGACCTTCATGCTTGCCGCCGTCGCCGGCCTGGCGATCTCCGCCAGCGGCGCGCTGGCCGACACCACCATCAAGCTGGTCGAGGTGATCACCAGCCCGCCGCGCACCGAATTCCTGAAGAAGCAGATCGCCGAATTCGAGAGCGCCAATCCGGGGATCAAGGTGGAGGTGGTCTCGCTGCCCTGGGGCCAGGCCTTCGAAAAGTTCCTCACCATGGTGCAGGCCGGCGACACGCCAGACGTGGTCGAGATGCCGGAACGCTGGATGGGTCTCTACGCCAATAACGGCCAGCTCGAGGACCTCGGCCCCTACATGGCCAAGTGGGACGACGCCAAGACGCTCGGCGACCGCGCCAAGCAGTTCGGTTCGACCGTCAACAACACCCAGTTCATGATCCCCTATGGCTACTATGTGAACGCGCTGTTCTGGAACAAGAAGCTGTTCAAGGAAGCCGGCCTCGACCGTCCGCCGGCAACGCTGGACGAGTTCGTCGACTTCTCCAAGAAGATCTCGGCCATCCCCGGCAAATATGGCTACTGCCTGCGCGGCGGTCCCGGCGCCTTCAACGGCATGCACATGTTCATGAACATCGCCGACGGCAAGGGCGGCTATTTCACCGACGACGGCACCTCGACCATCAACGATGAAGGCTCGGTGAGAGGCCTGCAGATGCTCGCCGACATGTACAAGAACGGCCTGGCGCCGAAGGACGCCGTGAGCTGGGGCTTCAACGAAACGGTCACCGGTTTCTATTCCGGCACTTGCGCCATGCTCAACCAGGATCCCGACGCGCTGCTCGGCATCGCCGACAAGATGAGCGCCGACGACTTCGCGGTGGCGCCGCTTCCGGTGGGCCCAAGCGGCAAATCCTATCCGACGCTGGGCTATGCCGGCTGGGCGATGTTCGCCAACTCGCAGCACAAGGACGAGACCTGGAAGCTGATGGCCACGCTTTTGTCGCCTAAGGACAATCTGGAATGGGCGAAAGAAGTCGGCGTCATCCCGATCCACAACGGCGCCGACCAGGACGCGCATTTCAAGACCGAGCAGTTCAAGGGCTGGTTCACCGAGCTCAGCGACAGCTCGAAATATGAAATGGTGACGCCGCCGACGCATCTGGAAAACCTCGGCAACTTCGTCGACCAGGTGGCCATCAAGAACTTCCAGGAAGTGCTGCTCGGCCAGAAGCCGGCCAAGCAGGTGGCGGACGAATGGGCCGCGTTCCTCACCAAGGAACAGAAGGACTGGCTGGCCAAAAACAAGAAGTGACCTTCTTTCCTTCTCCCGTTCTACGGGGAGAAGGTGTCACGAAGTGACGGATGAGGGGCAGTACTAAGTTCTGAAAAGCTAGCGCCGCCCCTCATCTGCCTGCCCTCCTTCGCCGCAGCTGCGCTGCTGCCACGGAGGGTGAACCGGCATCTTCTCCTCGTAGAGCGGGGAGAAGGACGCTGTCGCATACGCCAGCATCCACCCATCACCCGTAGAGCCAAGAACTTATGACCTACGCAGTGTCCGAAATCCGATCCGCCGCGCTGCCGCGCAAACGGCGGCTGAGCAAGGCCGCGATCGAGCCATGGCTCTACCTTTCGCCGGCTATCGTGCTCTTGGTCCTGGTGCTTCTGGTGCCGCTGATCATCGGCATCAGCTATTCCTTCCGCAAATTCTCGGCCTTCAAGTCGCAATATGTCGGCCTTGCTCAGTACCAGGCGATGCTCTCCGACCAGGTGCTCGGACAGGCGCTGATCAACACGCTGTGGTGGACCGTCGCCAGCCTGTTCTTCCAGTTCTTCTTGGGGCTCGGTCTGGCGCTGCTGCTCGACAAGCCCTTCTATGGCCGCAAGGTCGTGCAGGCGGTGGTCTTCCTGCCCTGGGCGGTGCCGTCCTTTCTGTCGGGCCTCACCTGGGCCTGGCTGTTCAACCCGATCATTGGGCCGCTGCCGCACTGGCTCTTCGCGCTCGGCTTGAAGGCCGAGCCGACCAATGTGCTTTCCGATCCCGCCACCGCCATGTGGGGGCCGATCGTCGCCAACATCTGGTTCGGCATCCCTTTCTTCGCCATTACCCTCTTGGCGGCGCTCAAGTCGATCCCGTCCGAACTGCATGAGGCGGCGGCCATCGACGGCGCATCGCCATGGCAGCGCTTCACCAAGGTGACGTTGCCCTTCCTGGCGCCCACCATCGTGATTACCGTCATGCTGCGCACCATCTGGATCGCCACCTTCGCCGACCTGATCTTCGTCATGACCGAAGGCGGGCCTGCCGGCTCGACCAGCACTGTGCCGGTCTACATCTATGTCAGCGCCTTCAAATCGCTGGACAAAGGCTATGCCTCTGCCGTGGCGGTGCTGCTTCTGGTGCTGCTCATCGCCTATGCCATCGGCCTGATCGCCATCCGCCGCACGCTGGTGAGGCACGTCTGATGATCGCCGGTCGCTCCACCTCCTCGCGCATTTTCGGCGGCCTCGGTCTCTATGCTGCAATCGCGGCTTACGTGATCTTCGCGCTGTTCCCGATCTTCTGGACGCTGAAGATCTCGGTGACGCCCGAGCGTCTGCTCTATTCAGAAGGCATCACCTTCTGGCCGTCTGAAACCACGCTCAAGAACTTCGCCACCGTGCTCGAGGCGTCCGACTTCCCGCGCTATTTCCTGAACAGCGTCATCGTCTCGGTGTCGACGGCCGCGCTTGTCACCGTCATCGCCACGCTCGCCGGCTACGCCATGTCGCGCTTCACTTTTCGAGGCAAGGCGACGCTGGCGATCCTGCTGCTGCTGACCCAGACCTTTCCGCTGGTCATGGTCATCCCGCCCATTTACCGCATCATGGGTGATCTGGGCCTCACCAACAGCCTTATCGGCCTGATTATCATCTACACCGCCTTCAACACCGCCTTCGCCACGTTCCTCATGCAGTCCTTCTTCGACGGCATCCCGAAGGACCTGGAGGAGGCGGCGATGATCGACGGCTGCACCCGCGCGCAGGCCATGCGCCGCGTGATCGTGCCGCTGACCTTGCCCGGCATGGGGGCGACACTCGGCTTCGTCTTCACCGCCGCTTGGAGCGAGTTGCTGTTCGCGCTGATGCTGATCTCCAGCGACGAGCAGAAGACCTTCGCCGTCGGCCTGCTCACCTTCATCGGCAAGTTCGCCGTCGACTGGGGGCAGATGATGGCGGCCTCCATCCTGGCGCTGATCCCGGTCTGCGTCTTCTTCGCCTTCCTGCAACGCTATCTCGTCACCGGCCTCACCGCCGGCGCGGTCAAAGGATAAAAGATGGCTTCCGTCACGCTGCAAAACGTCGAGAAGGACTATGGCGCGCTGCGCATCCTGCATGGCGTCGATCTCGAGATCGCCGATGGCGAGTTCGTCGTCCTGGTTGGCCCGTCCGGCTGCGGCAAGTCCACGCTGCTGCGCATGATCGCGGGTCTCGAAGAGGTCACCGGCGGCGAGATCCATATCGGCGAGCGCCTGGTCAACGATGTCGCGCCGAAGGACCGCGACATCGCCATGGTGTTCCAGTCCTACGCGCTCTATCCGCATATGGACGTCTCCTCCAACATGGGCTTCAGCCTGATGCTGAAGAAGGCCGAGAAGACGACGATCGACGACAGGGTGGGCGCCGCCGCCAAGCGGCTCGGGCTCGACTCCTATCTCGGCCGCCTGCCGCGCCAACTGTCCGGCGGCCAGCGCCAGCGCGTCGCCATGGGCCGCGCCATCGTGCGCGACCCAAAGGTGTTCCTGTTCGATGAGCCGCTGTCGAACCTCGACGCCAAGCTGCGCGTCCATATGCGTGCCGAGATCAAGGCGCTGCATCAGCAGCTCAAGACCACTTCGGTCTATGTCACGCATGACCAAGTGGAAGCCATGACCATGGCCGACCGCATCGTCGTCATGCATGACGGCTATGTCCAGCAGGTCGGCCGTCCGCTCGAGCTTTACGACCGTCCGGCCAACACATTCGTCGCCGGCTTCATCGGCTCGCCCGGCATGAATTTCTTGCCGGCAAAAGTCGCCAAGGGCGGCAAGGTCGATGCCGTGCTCGCCGACGGCCAGAAGCTGCGATTGCCCGATGGCCTGCCGCTCAAGGACGGCGATGCGCTCACCATCGGGCTACGGCCTGAGCATATCAAGCTGGTCGACGATGGCGCGCTGAAAGCCGAGGTCGAAGTGGTCGAGCCGCTGGGTCTCTCGACGCAGTTCTATGTCAGGCTGGCCAATCAGCAGATCTGCGTCTTCGTCATGGGTCGCAGCGATGTGAGGCCGGGCGACACGATCCGCCTGGCCGCCGATCCAGCGGCGCTGCATCTGTTCGATCCGAAAAGTGGAAATCGGATCGGCTAGCCGGCCAGCAGCTTGTCCGTTCGCCGGCAGGCGATCAGATGGCCGTCGCCCACATCGGCGGCGGGCGGTTCCGCTTCCCGGCATCGAGGCTGCGCCAACGGACAACGGCCGGCGAATGCGCACCCGCTGTTCGAAATGATCTCGGCCGCGGTCTCCGCCTGGGCTGACACTGCCGGCGCCTCATCCGAAGACGCCGCCAAAAGCAGCTTCGTGTAGGGGTGATTGGGTCCGCGAAAGACCTGTTCGGACGTGCCGGTCTCGACCAGCCGGCCGCGGTAGAGCACGCCGATCCTGTCGGCCATGTAGCGCACGACCCTGAGGTCGTGGCTTATGAACAGATAGGTCGTGTCCCTGTCGCGCTGCAGGTCGTTGAGCAGGTTGAGCACCGTCGCCTGCACCGAGACGTCGAGCGCCGAGGTCGGCTCGTCCAGCACCACCACTTTCGGCGCGCCGGCGAAGGCCCGAGCGATCGCCGCCCTTTGCCGCTGGCCGCCGGACAGCGAGCGTGGCTTCTGTTCCGCGGTCGTGTCCGCCAACCGTACGGAGCGCAGCAGGTCGCCGACGCGGTTCTTCGCATCGCTCCGGCCAAGCCCCGCAAGCCGCCGCAGCGGCCGGCTGATGATCCGCCCGATCCGGTGGCGCGGATTGAGCGTTCGGTCCGGCGACTGGAAAACCATCTGCACGTCGCGCCGCTCGCCCGGCGCCCGCCTCTCGGCGCGGGGCGCCACCGTCCTGCCGAACAGCTCCACCGATCCCTCAGTGGGCGTCTGCAGCCCGGTGACGATCCTTGCCAGCGTCGATTTGCCGGAGCCGGATTCGCCGATCAGGCCGAAGGTCTTGCCCTGCTCGACGCTGAGGTCGATCTTGTGCAGCACCTCTTGCTCGCCGAAGGAATGACTGATTGCCTTGCAGGCGACGGCGATCTGCCCGTTTCTTTCGTCGGAATCTCTTTGATCGGGAGCTGTCGCGATCGCCTTGGGGCGACCGCGAACGGTCGTGCCGATCTCGGCCAGGCGACCGTCCCGCTTGGTGAAATTGAGCGCCGGGATCGAGGCGATCAGCGCCTTGGTATAGGCATGAGAGGGGTTCTCGAACACATCCTCGGCATCGCCGCTCTCGACCACGGCGCCCGACTGCATCACCGCGACGCGGTCGCAGGAGCGGCGGATCAGGTTGATGTCGTGGCTGATCAGGAGAATGCTGGTTTTGTGCTCGCGGCGCAGGTCGTCGAGGATTGCGATGACCTCCGACTGCACGCTGGCATCGAGCGCGGTCGTCGGCTCGTCCAGCACCAGTAGCGCCGGGTCGAGCGCGATGGCGATGGCGATATTGGCCCGCTGCTGCATGCCACCGGACAATTCATGTGGATAGAGATCGAGCACCCGCTCCGGATTGGCGACCCGCACGCGTTTGAGCAATTCGGCCGAGCGCCAGCGCGCTTCCTCGTGACGCACCGGGCGATGGCGCATGATCGTCTCGCCGATCTGCCTCCCGATCGTCATGGCCGGGCTGAGCGCGGCGCCCGGATGCTGGTAGACCGCTGCGATGCGATCACCCCGCAGGCCGCGCAGCTCTTCGCCTGAGAGGCTGCCGATTTCTCGGCCCTGGAACTCCAGCGCCGAGGCGGCGATCCGGGCATTCCCCGGCAGGTAGCGCAATATGGCCAGCGCCACCGAACTCTTGCCCGAACCGGATTCGCCGACCAGCCCCAACGCTTCGCCCTGACCTATTACGAGCGACACGCCATCGACGGCGGATTGCCATCCTCTTTTCCCGCCATAGGCGATGGAAAGTTTCTCCACATTCAGTACCGAAGGGGACATCAAGACCTCGAAATCGCTTTCTGCCGGTGCCCTAATCGAGGGCAATCGCTTCCGCTTGAATAGTATATTATCTCTATAAAATTACTCGAATTATAGCTGGGCGCAATCTAGCCTTTTGCAAATTGGAGATCGCGGGCCGCCGGACAACGCGGCGCCCCGTCTCTCTCCCAGCGATTTGCAGGAGGCCGGCATGGCGCGAAATCAGTTGATCCTCAGCGCGTTCTTCTTCAACCCGCAGGGCGACCATCGCATGTCGTGGCGCCATCCGCGCGCGCCCGGCCGGGAAGTGCTCGGCTTCGACTATTACCGCGAGCTGGTCCAGGCGGCCGAACGCGCCAGGATCGACACCATCTTCGTCGCCGACCACGTGTCGATCTGGGACTCGGTGAAGAGCGGCGTCGCGCATTATGCCAATGCCCGCCTCGAGCCGCTGACGCTGCTTTCGGCACTGGCCGGCGTGACGAAGCATATCGGCCTCATCACCACCGCTTCGAGCTCCTACAGCGAGCCCTACAACGTGGCGCGCCTGTTCGCCTCGCTCGACCATATCAGCCAGGGCAGGGCGTCATGGAATGTCGTCACCTCGGCCATGGACGAGGAAGCGCGCAACTTCGGCCGCGACGGCAACATCGAGCATGCCTTCCGTTACCAGCGCGCCGCCGAATTCCTCGATATCGTCAAGGGGTTGTGGGACAGCTGGGAAGACGAAGCCCTGCTGTTCGACAAGGAAACCGGCTATTTCGCCGATCCGGACAAGGTCCATGTGCTCGACCATCGCGGCGCGCATTTCAAGGTGCGCGGTCCGCTTAACGTGTCGCGACCGCCGCAGGGCCATCCGCTGATCGTCCAGGCCGGTTCCTCGGAAGACGGCAAGAACTTCGCCACCGCCCACGCCGATGCCCATTTCGCCATCTACAGCACCAGGGAAGACGGCATTCGGTACCGCGAGGACATCAACGAGCGCCTCGCCCGTCACGGCAGGCGCCCGGAAAGCTTCAAGATCCTTCCCGGCATCCTGCCGATCGTTGCCGCGTCCGAGGCCGAGGCGCGCGACAGGCAGGATTATCTGCAGACACTGCTGCCGGATCGCGTCGGCATCGACCTCCTGTCGAGCTGGAGCGGCATCGATCTCTCGGCCTATCCGCCGGACGGTCCGCTGCCGCAGCTTCCGGATGAAAGCACCTTCAATGGCGGGCGCACCTCGCTCAACCGCGTCAGGCAGTGGGCGACCCAGAACCTGACCCTGCGCGAGATCGCCCGCAAGCTGGCGAACAGCGGCTCGGTGCCGACCGTTGCAGGGACGCCGAAGCAGATCGCCGACCAGCTGCAGGATTGGTTCGAGGCGGGCGCCGCCGACGGCTTCAACCTGATGTTCCCGCTGCTGCCGGAAGACTGGATCAATTTCGCCGAGCAGGTCGTGCCCGAGCTGCAGCGTCGTGGCGTCTTTCCGACCGAATACGCGCCCGGAACGCTGCGTGACCGCTTCGGCCTCGCCCGCCCAGCCAACCGCTTCGCCGAGCAGCGCGCCAACCAGCGCGCCGTGTCCTGAGGAGAGCCGTCATGACCGCCCAACCCAAACTGCAGCCGCGCGAAGCGACCGCCCCACAGCTGATCAATGTCCTGCACAGCCCCAAGCGCATCCGCGTCAAGTTCGGCGGCCGCGTCATCGCCGACAGCCGCAACGTGCTGGTGCTGCGCTCCAACCATTTTTTGCCGATCTATTTCTTCCCGCTGGCGGCTGTCGACCAGTCGGTGCTGAAACCGTCGAAGCAGGGTCAGCAGCATGCCGTGGGCGGCGAGACCAAATACTGGGATATCGAAGCCGGCGACCGGCGCGCCCCCGATGCCGCCTGGTCGTTCACGGCGCCGCCAGACGAGAACCTTGCGCCGCTCGCCGGCCGCGTCGCCTTCACCTGGAACTTGGTCGACCAGTGGTTCGAGGAGGATGAAGAGGTCTTCGTCCATGCCCGCGATCCCTATGCGCGCATCGACGTGCTGCAGAGCTCCATCCATGTCGAGGTCTGGTTCGACGGTGAGCTGATCGCCGACAGCCGCCGTCCCGTGCTCCTGTTCGAAACGCATCTGCCGACACGCTTCTACCTGCCGCCGGAAGATGTCCGGCTCGACCGGCTAAGGGCCTCGTTGACGAGGACCCGATGTCCCTACAAGGGCATCGCGTCCTACTGGTCGGGCGTGCTCAAGGGCGGTTCGCTGCGCGAGGACATCGCCTGGAGCTATCGCGATCCGATCGCCGAGATGCCGAAGATCAAGGGGCTGATCGCCTTCTATCCGCAAGCGGTCGACCGCATCCATCTCGACGGCCAGCCGGTCTGATCCGGCCCCCTCGCCACTTCATTTCAAACCCCAATTTTCACAGAGGCAAAAATGACCAAACGCAACGAAATCGACGCTCTTCGCAATCTCTCCGGCGACATCTGGAACGTCGCCGTCGATGAATACGCCAAGGGTTACCTCAAGCGCCGCGACCTGTTGAAATACGCCGCGCTGATCGGCCTGACCGGCTTCGCCGCTTCGCAAGGCCTCGGTTTCTCCCGGGCCCGCGCGGCTGCCGCCGGCGGCACGGTTCGCGTCGGGCTCGGCCAGCCGACCAAGGCGATCGATCCGGTCACGGTTACCGATCCGGCCAGCATCGGCGTGCTCAGCCAAGTCGGCGAATATCTGATCCTCGACGATCCCAAGGACGGGCTGCAGCCGAAGCTCGCGCTGTCCTGGGAAGCCGACGAGACGGCCAAGCGCTGGACCTTCAAGCTGCGGCCTGGCGTGAAATTCCATGACGGCCGCACCGTCACCGCCAAGGACGTCGTGGCAAGCTTCGAGCGTCTGGTCGACCCGAACAGCGGCTCCTCGGCGCTCTCGGCTTACAAGGGCATCCTCTCCAAGGGCGGCGCCAAGATCGTCGACGACGAGACGGTCGCCTTCGATCTCGACCAGTCGAACTCGAATTTCCCCTTCTATGTCTCCTCGGACGTCTATAACGCCGTGATCCTGCCGGCCGACTATGCCGGCGACTTCGAGAAGAACTTCAACGGCACCGGTCCGTTCAAGCTCGAATCCTTCCGTCCCAAGCAGGGCGCAAGCTTCGTGCGCAATCCCGATTATTGGGGCGACAAGGCGCTGCCCGATCGGATCGAGATAAAATTCTTCGATGACGAGCAGGCGCAGGTCGTGGCGCTGCAGGCCGGCCAGCTTGACGTCATCCCGAGCACCACGCGCCTGGAACTGGCGATCGAAGGCAATGCCAACTTCAAGCTGCTGAGCGTGCAGGCGAGCTCGCATGACGTCGTGCATCTCAGGACCGACCAGGCGCCGTTCACCGACAAGCGCATCCGCCGCGCCCTGGCGCTCACCCTCGACCGCGAAGCCATCGTCAAGGGCCTGCTCAAGGGTCGCGCCATCGTTGGCAACGACACGCCCTTCGCGCCGATCTTCCCCTCGGCCGATCCTTCGGTGCCGCAGCGCAAGCAGGACCTTGCCGAGGCCAAGCGGCTGCTGGCCGAAGCCGGCGTGCCGAACGGCTTCCAGGTGACGCTGACCACCGAGCGCGCCTACGACATTCCCGACTACGCGGTGATCATCCAGAACTTCGCCAAGAAGGCCGGCATCGACATCAAGCTCAATGTGCTGCCGCAGGATGCCTATTACGGATCGGCGGCCTTCGGCAGCTCGCCGTGGCTCGATTCCAATCTCGGCATCACCGATTTCGGCCATCGCGGCACGCCCGACATCTTCCTCAATGCGACGCTGAAGAGCGATGGCGCGTGGAACGCCGCGCATTTCAAGAATGCGGACTATGACGCGTTGCTGGTCGACTACGGCAAGGCCCGCGACCTGCAGGCACAGCGCATCGCGGCCGGCAAGATCCAGGCCCTGCTGCTCGACGAAACGCCGGAGATCATCAGCTACTTCTCGCAATACAGCCGCATCGCGAGCTCCAAGGTCGAGGGCGTGCGCTTCACCGCGATCTCGCATCTGCTGCTCGACCGCGTTTCCTTCGTCCAGGCATGATGCGGAAACGCCAAACCGGCCGGGGCACTGGATGCTGACCGGCCGCACCTTGTCGGCGCGCGTGGCCTCGCTGCTCCTCACTTTGTGGCTGGTCAGCGCGCTGGTCTTCCTCGCCGGGCAGGTCCTGCCCGGCGATGTAGCGCGCGTCATGCTGGGTCCCTTCGCCGACGCGCAAGCCGTCGCCGCGCTGAACAGACAGCTCGGCGCCGACCAGCCATTGCTGGTCCAATACTGGCGCTGGTTCAGCGCGGCGCTTACCGGCGATTTCGGCACGTCGCTGTCCATGCGCGCGCCGGTCGCGCCTTTCGTGCTGGCAAGCCTCGGCCGCTCGGCCGCACTTGCCGGGATCATCCTTTTGTTTCTCGTGCCGCTGGGCATCGGCGCAGGCATTGCCGCCGGCCTCAACCAGGGCCGGCTCCCCGACCGGCTGATCGTGCTCGCCGGCGTCTCCTTCGGCATCGTGCCGGATTTCGTCTCCGGACTGCTGCTGCTCCTGGTCTTCGGCCTGTGGCTGAACTGGCTGCCGATCACGGGTGCTGCGCCCGACGGCGCCGGCTTCTGGACGAGCGGCTACTACCTCATCCTCCCGGCGCTGCCGCTCGTGCTCAATCTCGCCGGCTATCTGGCGCGCATGACGCGGACCGGTGTCATCGAGGCGCTGGCCGCCGACTATACACGCACCGCCATCCTGAAAGGGCTCGATCGCCGGCAGGTCATTGTCCGCCACGTGCTGCCCAACGCGCTGACGCCCACCATCGCGGTGCTGGCGACGCAGAGCGGCTATATGCTCGGCGGGCTGGTGGTGATCGAGGCGCTGTTCGGCATCCAGGGTCTCGGTAATCTTGTGCTCAATGCCGCCAAGTCGCGCGATTTCCCGATGCTCGAGGCAGGCGTCTTGGTCATGGCGACGATCTTCGTGCTGTCGGCTGCGCTCGGCGATTTCGTCCAGGCGCTGCTCGACCCGCGGCAACGGCGACGGGCGTCGCTATGATGGATCTCCTGGAATTCCCGGCACCGTCGCACGCGCCGATTGTCCTGCGGGTCGCCGCCAGGCTGGGTCGCGCCGTCCGCGGCCTTCCTCTCTCCGCTATCATCGGATCGCTCATCCTCGCCTTCTGGATCGCCTGCGCTTTGTTCGGCGACCGGCTGGTTCCCTACGATCCCTATGCCGAGGACTTCCTCGCCACGCTGACGCCGCCGGACGCCGCGCACTGGTTCGGCACCGATCATCTCGGCCGTGACGTGCTGTCCCGCATCATCGTCGGATCACGCGATATCCTGTTGGTGGCGCCGCTCGCCACGCTTGGCGGCGTCGCCGCCGGCACCGTGATCGGACTGGTGCTCGGCTATTTCGACGGGCTGGTCGACGCAATCGGCGCGCGGCTGCTAGACACGCTGATGGCCTTCCCCTTCATCGTGCTCGTCACCATGACGCTGGTCGCGCTCGGGCCCTCGAACCTCACCGTCATCCTGGTGATCGCCATCGCTTATGCGCCGCTGGTGGCCAGGACCGTCCGCGCCGCGGTGCGCGAGCAGAAAGAACGCGAATATGTCAGCGCCGCGCGTCTCGGCGGCGAGAATGCCTTCGCCATCATGGTGTTGGAGATCCTGCCCAACATCAGGGAGACGATCCTCATCGAGCTCGTCACAAGGCTCGGCTACGCCTTCTTCTCGATCGCCACGCTGAGCTTCCTCGGCCTCGGCATTCAGCCGCCTTCGGCCGACTGGGGCCTGGCGGTCGCCGAAGGCTACGGCTTCCTGACCGGTGGCAAATGGTGGGTTGTCGTCTTCAACTCAGGCGCAATCGTCTCGCTGGTCATGGCGACCAACCTCATCGCTCAAGGTGTCGGCGCCTTCGAGAATATCGAGAGGTGAATTGCGGCTTTGATTGCTAGACTCCCGTTGATTCGTCTCAACAGGGAACGGCATGAGCAAGGCCCTCGGCACATTCGCACTGGTCACGGTTTTGAGCGCCTTGCTGATGGCGCTGTCATTGGCCGTGGCGAGGCACGGTTATCCCTATGGCGCGTTCGGCGTGAAGCGTCTCGACGGCATTGCCGACGCCGGCTCCTTCCTGGCGATTGCCGCCGTCTATTTCTTCGGCGCCATGCTGATGATGATCCTGCCGATCCGCGCCGCCGGCATCGTGCTGACCCATGCCGCCGACGCGATCTTTTGGGCGACGATCATGCTGTTCGCGACCATCGTCGGCTCGCTGATCGCCAGATGGGCCTTCGGCCAGCATGAGGTGCTTTGGGCGCTCTTCAACTGGCGCTTCCTGTTCGTGGCAGTGATCGTGGCGGCGCATCTCACCATGAACGAGCTTCGCCGCAACATCCTGCTCAGAAGCCTGTTCTTCGTCATCTTTGGCGCGGTCACGCTCGCCTGCCTGTTCTGGTCGTTCTCGACCTGACGCGAACCGGCTCTAGGTTTAAGATCGCGGGTGGACCTCCTCTCGGGCAATGACTATATCATTTGTCCGACAATTGACCGGCCGAAGGCTGCCGCGACCAAACCCAAGGAAAAACAAGATGACCCTGCTCCGCAAGAACCTGATCGACGGCGAGTGGCTTGGCGAGGCCGGCTCGCGCAACATCAACCCTTCGAACACCAACGACGTCGTCGGCGAATACGCTTCGGCCGGGCCCGAGGAGGCAAAACAGGCCATCGCCGCCGCCAAGGCCGCCTTTCCGGCATGGTCACGCTCCGGCCCGCTGGCCCGCCACGCCGTGCTGAAGAAGACTTCCGACGAGATCATGGCGCGCAAGGACGAGATCGGCCGGTCGCTGGCGCGCGAGGAAGGCAAGACGCTGGCCGAGGGCGTCGGCGAGACGATCCGCGCCGCGCAGATCTTCGACTTCTTCGCCGGCGAGACGCTGCGCCTGTCGGGCGAGATGGTGCCGAGCGTGCGGCCGGGCGTCGGCGTCGAGATGACCCGCGAGGGCGTCGGTGTCGTCGGCATCATCACGCCATGGAATTTCCCCATCGCCATTCCCGCCTGGAAGATCGCGCCCGCGTTGGCCTACGGCAACACGATCGTCTTCAAGCCAGCCGAGCTGGTGCCTGAAAGCGCCTGGACCATCGTCGACATCCTGCATCGCGCCGGCCTGCCCAAGGGCGTGCTCAACCTCGTCATGGGCAAGGGCTCGGTGGTCGGCCAGGCGATGCTCGACAGCCCCGACGTCAACGCCATCTCCTTCACCGGCTCGGTCGGCACGGGCAAGCGCGTCGCCGCGGCAAGCGTCGAGCATATGCGCAAGTTCCAGCTCGAGATGGGCGGCAAGAACCCGCTCGTCGTGCTCGACGATGCCGACCTCGCGGTGGCCGTCGACTGCGCCGTCAACGGCGCCTATTTCTCGACTGGACAGCGCTGCACCGCGTCCTCGCGCCTGATCGTCACCGACGGCATTCACGACCGTTTCGTCGACGCCGTGAAGGAGCGGCTGGACAAGCTCGTCATCGGCGATGCGCTGGACGCCAAGACCCAGATCGGTCCGGTCGTCGACCAGACCCAGCTGAAGCAGGATGAGGACTACATCGCCATCGGTGTCAGGGAAGGCGCAACGCTCGCCTTCGGCGGCGAGCGGCTGGAGCGCGGCACGCCCGGCTTCTATCTGAAGCCGGCGCTGTTCGTCGGTTCCACCAATGCCATGCGCATCTCGCGTGAGGAGATCTTCGGCCCGGTCGCCAATGTCATCCGTGTCAAGGACTATGACGAGGCGCTGGCTGTCGCCAATGACACGCCATTCGGCCTCACCTCCGGCATCTGCACGACCAGCCTGAAGCACGCGACGCATTTCAAGCGCAATTCCGAAGCCGGCATGGTGATGGTCAACCTGCCGACGGCGGGCGTCGACTTCCACGTGCCGTTCGGCGGCCGCAAGGGCTCGAGCTACGGTCCGCGCGAGCAGGGCCGCTACGCCATGGAGTTCTACACCACGGTGAAGACCGCCTATACATTCGCCGGCTAAAGCAATTTCCAGGAAAAGTGTGAGCGGTTAGGCTCGGCGACTTTGCCGTAGCCTTCCGTTCGGAATTGCGTAAAAACAAGGGGATAGGGCGGTTCGCCGTTTCCGTGAAACGGTGAAACGCGCCAGTCCAGTTCGGGAGGAGATCGATGAGCGTGGCCGACATGACATGGCTCAACCCGCCGCCGCACCACGTGTTCGGCGACGGCACGCTCACCGTCCGCACCGGCAAGGATACGGATTTCTGGCGCGAGACTTTTTACGGCTTCTGGCGCGACAACGGCCATTTCCTCTACCGGTCCGTCGAAGGTGACTTCAGCGCCGAGGTCACCGTCAAGGGCGACTACAAGGTGCTTTATGATCAGGCGGGGCTGATGCTGCGCTTGAGCGAAATGCACTGGATCAAGGCCGGCATCGAATACACCGACGGCCTGGCCTATTTCTCGGTCGTCGTCACCAACGACACTTCCGACTGGTCGCTGGTCGCCATCGCCGCCGGCAAGGACGGCGTCAGAATCCGCCTGACGCGTCACGCCGAGGCGATCCGCATCCAGTATCTGGACGTCTCGGACGGCCACTGGAAGCCGGTGCGGCTGGCCTATTTCCCGATCTCGAAGTCGGTCGATGTCGGCATGATGTGCTGCTCGCCCCAGCGCGAGGGTTTTGAGGTGACATTTTCCGGCTTCACCGTCGGGCCGGCGATTTCACGGGATTTGCACGACTGACATCCGGGGCGGTTGTGGACCAGCCGCCTGCCCTTTCGCGATGGCCCATCGAAGCATAAGAACAATGGATCGACCGAGCCGCAGGGGGCCGATGACGTCGAAAGTTCCGCTGATCCTTTTTTATACCCGCGTCTTCGGCAGGCCGGTCGATATTGCGGCTGCGCCGGCTTGTACCGTTCCGGTCGTGTGGACCAATGACCGGCGACGGCTCTCGGAGGCCGACGCCGTGGTCTTCCATTTGCCGAACCATCCCGGGATCGGCGACGCCCGCAAATATCCCGGCCAGATTTGGGTTGCCTGGTCGATGGAGAGTGTCGTCAACTATCCAATCATGGCGGACGCCGCCTTCATGCGGCACTTCGATGTCGTCATGACCTACGAAACCGGATCGGACGTCTGGACGCCGTATCTTCCGGATGCCGGCTGGTGGGAAGCCGCCCGCCACGTGCCCATACCGCCTAAGCCCGAGCGCGCCCCGGCGGTGCATTTCCAGTCATCGAGCTTCAACAAGAGCGGGCGTGATACATTCATCGCCGAACTGTCCCGGCACATCGCGGTCGATTGCTACGGCCGCTACCGGCCCAACCGCGAGATCATAGGCCCTGATCTCGGCCGGCAGACCAAGCTCGATACCATTGGCCGCTATCATTTCTGCCTGGCGCTGGAGAATTCGATCGCGCCCGACTACGTCACCGAGAAGATGTTCGATCCGCTCGCCGCCGGCACGGTGCCGGTCTATCTCGGCGCGCCCAATGCCGCCGCGTTCGTTCCCGACAATTCCTTTATCGACGCCGCGTCCTTCGGCACTCCGGCGGAACTCGCGGCCTATCTTCGCCATCTCATCGAGACACCCCAGGCCTATGCAGCCTATCTTGCCTGGCGATCGAACCCGCTGCCCGAGAAACTGGCAGCCCAGATTGCCAGCCTTGACACGCCTCCGCGCTGCCGGCTCGCTCGGCTCGTCACTCAGCGCCTGACGCAGCACGGCGCCAGCCAGCCGCCTGGCAAACCCTCGCTGCCGTTTGGTGGCAAGGCGTTTCTGCGCACCAGGTGGCGCCGTTGGCTGGCTGCCCGCCGGGGCAGGCCGATGTAAGGTGGACGTCTACCACGGCACGTGCAGGATTTCGAGCTTGGGCAAGCCCACAGGCCGGATACCAAGGTCGTTGGCCAGCATGCCGAAGGCTTCCGTCTCGATCAGGTCGCGATAGGGGATCTCTGGAAAGCGAAGTCCGCCGCGATGCAAGGCCGCGTCGACGAGAAGCATGGTGCCGCCGACCCCGTCGAGGCCGATGCTGTCGAGATGCCTGACGTCACTGAGATGGAGACGGGCATAGGAATAGGCCGGAGGTTGATAGATGCCGCCGCGTATCTGGCGATAGTAGCGATAATCCTTCTGTTTGCGCACGCTGACGAAGCTGTTGAGGTCGAAACTGTCGCCGCCGGCGATCTTGACGCAGTTTGGGACCACGATGCGATTCCCGCTTTCGATAAGCCGGCTCAGGATATCGCGGGGAAATCGCCACACGTCGATATCGACCCACAACGCCCAATCGTCGCTCGCGGCGAGGCCCTGGTCGATCAGGTGGTTTCGCACCTTGGCGATGGCGCCGCGCCTCATGCGCTGCAGGCTTCGCTTGGCGCGCTTCATCCGATCGAGCCGGACGCCTGTCTGCTTCCGTAGAAGAACCACGTCCCGATAAATTTGGGTCAGCGGCGCGACGGCTTGCTGCAACCGCTCCCAGCTTCCGTCCACGCTGTCGCCCTCGCAAAAGACCAGCTTGATCCTGTCCTTCGGGAAGTCGAGCGCGCCGACGGCATCGAGGAAGGGTAGGATATGATCGGCCGCGTCGCGCAGCGGCACCAGGATGGCGACGGTGCCACCCGACGGGATCGGCGCCGCGAGGGCCGCCTGGCTCACGCCCTGCCTGGCGGCTGCTTCGCTTAGATGGGCGCCGCGTGTCAGATGGTGCCAGGACCGGTAGGCATGCGTGCGGATCTTGTCTCGCCAGCCCGGCGCCGGAGTGCGTGTCCACCACGTGCCGGCCCAATGGTGGATGGAAAGGGTCGGTGTCCCATCGTCGCCCCTGCGCCCGGCCGAATCGACCGGGGCGAACAGCGCCGAAGGGTGGATGGCGAAGGCGGATTGGTCGCCGTAGCTGAGCTGGGCCGAAGTCATCACGCAGGGGCCGGTGGCGTCGATGGCTTCCTTGGCGTGGGCGAGCCCCGGCAGGAAGGACAGGAGGTGAAGCCAGAAGGGATGGCCGGCCGGGCTGGCGATCGTGCCGTTGAACAGCAGATAGGGCAGCCGGCGGAAATCGGCCTGCACCCGAGCATGCGTGTCCGGTTCCTTGCAGAAAACGATCCGGTCCTCGTTGGCTAGCGGATCGAACGGCGCCACGCATTCGCAGTCGATATCGGCGTAGACCCCGCCGAAGTGATGCAGAAGCAGGTACCGTCCGGCATCGGCCCTCAGCACGCCGCTCTCGTAACTGCAAAAGGTCGGCAGGAAGTCGGGATAGTGCCGCGCGACGAACTCGAGCAGCTGACGATCGTTCCAGAACATCATCGTCCAGTCCGGATGGTGCCGCTTCCAGCTCTCGATATAAGTCTGGAACCGGATCGGAATCTGGTCGGTCTTCCAGGTCTGGTGCAGGATCTTGGGGATCATCAAAGGCTCGTTGTGCGGCGGTTCATCGGCTGGGTTCGTCCAGTCCCAGGCCGTGGCGAACGGCATCGCGGATGGCCTGAGGTCCGAAGCGGGACCATGCGGTATCATGGGCGCGGGCACGCAATCTCGCCATGCGGGCCGGGTCGGAACAGAGTGCGACCGCCAGGTCGGCCAGTCCTTCGTCGGCGTCGGACAAGAGCAGGTCTTCACCGCCGGCGAGGTCGAGCCCCTCCGCCGCCAGCGGCGTCGCGATCACCGGCACGCCCGAGGCCATCGCCTCCAGGATCTTGATGCGCGTGCCGCCGCCGATCCTGAGCGGGACGATGCAGAGATGCGCTGCCGACAGCAGGGGACCCATATCGTCGGGGTTTTCGATCAGGACGACGCCATCGAGTTTGGCCAGGATACGAACGGCCGGATCGGGCGAACGACCGGCTAGGATGAGCCGCGCGGCCGGCAAGGCCTGTCGGATCAGCGGCAGGATGATACCGGCCAGGCGCTCCGCGGCATCGATGTTTGGGTGGTAGCCGAGGTGGCCTGCAAAGAGGATCACCGGAAATCCATCGGACGTACCGGGCGATGGCGGCAGCGGCTCGGACGTCCTTTTGGCGCGCGGAACCCCGTTCGGCACGATATCGACCGGCGTTTCATGCGCGGTTATCGCCTTGAGCCGCTCGCGGTCCAGCTTCGAACAGACCCAGATGCGGTCGACGATCGCCGCCGCCCTCCGCTCCAACTGCCTTATCTCGGGCGACACGGCCGGCGGGGCATTGCCGGGCGTCTGGGCGGCGAGATCGGACTCGACATTGTGCATATCAAGAATGAGCCGCCTGGTCAGCGGCCGCAGAGGCTGCAGCAGCTTGAACAGCGGTATGCTTTCGACGACGATAGTGTCCGGACGGAACTCGCGCGCCAGGGCTTTGAGCCGGACGAGCGCCGGACGCGGAATCCGGTTCTCGCCCTTGATCCGTCGCAAGCCGAGCGAATGCGATCGCTTGTCGGCTTCCGTGGTCAATGAGACCACGCGGATGTCGAGGCCGGATGGCTGCAGCGAGCCGGCAGGCCGCACCGAGGCAAGGCGCACGGGTCCGATTGCGGCGGCGGCGACGGCATTGCCGAAGGTCCTGAGATCGGCTCCCGAGGCGGGCGGGTAGGCCGGGTCGAAGCTGACGATCAGCGTGCGCCGGGGCGCCGCCGAGCCGGCGGCCGGTCCGAAGCCGGCCAGCCGCCCGAACCGGATCCTGGCCAGGTATTGGGCCGCCTTCCAGCTTCGGCCGAGCTCCTTGTGCGCCATGACCGCGCGCATCATGCCGGCGGCGTCAGCGAACATCCGGTGCTTGATGAGCTGGCGGGCAATGCGTTGCGCTATCCAGGCCTTTCGCCATTGCAACGCGTCTCGCTCGACGCCGGCGGCTTCGAGGCTGTCGAGCTCGCGCGCTATGGCGAGGAACGTCTTGCGCGGCGCCGTGATGAAGCGACGCGCCATCCGCTCCTCATTGTGGTGATAGAGGAGCACCGGCGCCTCGATCGCGACGACTTCGGCGCGCGCCAGCAGCGCTGCCCAGTAGCAGGTGTCCTCGTCGAGGCCGATCGTTTCCGGAAAGCGAATGCCGGCTGTCGCCCGGTTGG
The DNA here is from genome assembly GCF_003289965.1 of Mesorhizobium atlanticum. GTDB lineage: Bacteria > Pseudomonadota > Alphaproteobacteria > Rhizobiales > Rhizobiaceae > Mesorhizobium > Mesorhizobium atlanticum. Next base: position 508,816 of record NZ_QMBQ01000004.1, on the reverse strand, counting down.
CCACCAGCGCGCTTCCCATCGCGATCGGCCACAGCTCGTTGCGCAGGTATCGGCGCGTGTTCTGCCCTCTGTCGGGACCATAACCATACGGCGTCTTGAGCTTGTCCGGGCGGCCTTTCGTGCGCCGTATACTGGCCCCGACGGCCAGGCCGGCGCGAGGCTGGCCTGCGAGCGCCGAACCCAGCAGCGACAGGCTGCCGGGCATCACCTCGTCATCGGCGTCGAGAAAGAAGATGGAAGTGCCGCTTGCCCGCTCGATCCCCAGATTGCGCGCGGCGCCCGCGCTGCCCAGGCGAATGCTCACCACATCCAGTGGCAAGCCAAGGCGGCGCGCGCTCTCACTCGCCACCTCGGCCGTGCGGTCATCCGAGCCGTCGTCTATCGCCAGGATCTGGCGGATCACCGGCTTGTCGGACAGAAGGCTGCTCAGCGCCGCCTCGATCGTTGCGGCTGCATTTCTTGCCGGGATGACGACGGTTATGTCAGCCGTCATGCGCTGGGCCGTTCATTGGCGTTCGAAGAAGCCGCGCTTGAGCAGGCGGTCATAATGGTGCTTGAGCATCGACACCGGGCGCAGCGAAAGACTGCCAAGACCATCGACGACCTGCGGGTCGACATCGAATGGCGACTGGCCTTTGACCCAGCTGTAGCAGGAACCGTCCCTGAGCACCGAAGGGGGCCCGACCACATAGCCGCCGAGCGCCTTGACGTGGCCGACCCGGCGCAAGCCGAAATGCAGGCTGGAGGAAACCGTCGGTTCGCGCGTCCTCAGATAGACATGAAACCCGCTCGGCGATCTTGCCATCGGCGTAGCGTTCACGATTGCTTTGTGGTCGGCGAGCCAGGCCCGGTAGCCGGCCTCGTCGTCGAAATCGAGGATCATCAGGTCGGAAAACCCTCCCAGGATGCCGACATTGCCGGCAAAGCCGCGAAACCAGCGCGCGATGTCGCCGCTGCCTGGCGGCCTCTGCGCCAGTTGGAAGGTAGTGGAGGTGAAGGCCAGTTCCTTCAAATCCTTGCGCAACGTCCGCAGATGCAGCGGATCATACTCCATGGCCGCGAGGTCGAGATGCTTGCCGCCGGCACGCAGCGGCAGGCATATATAGCCGCGCTCGAGCAGCCTCGCGGCGTATTCGCTCAACTCCCCGGGCAGCATTCACCAGTATCTCCCATGGAATTTTCCGCTCGATCTTTTTTAGCCTGCGGCATCCCGGTCAAGCATCGGATCAGGAGCCATGCCGGTTCTTCATCACGTTGCTGCGATTCATGTACGCAGAAACTGCGCCCCGATTACATCATCGAAACATTGCTGGCTACACCTCCACCCGGTGCTGGAAGAACTGCAGGAACAATTCCCGCTCGGTCGTGATGTCGAGCTTTTCGTAGATGCGGCGGCGATGGTTCTTCACCGTGCCGACGGTGATCCCGAGCCGCTCGGCGATGTTGGCGGTCGGATGGCCGGCCAGGATCAACTGCACCAGCTCGCGCTCGCGCAGCGACAGCTCGGGCCACAGGCTGTCCGGTATGCTCGGCTTCTGCTGCGGCGAGGCGCCGGGGCCGCTCGGCGCCGAGGTGCGGGAGAAGTCTGAGCCGCGCGCCTTGATGTCCAGCGCATGCAGCGCCTCGAACACCGGCAGCCGCTCGGTGAGCAGCGCGATCTCGCTGTCCTTGAACGACACCATCGAACGGTCGAGGAAAATGCCGAGGCACCAGTCGCCGCCGTCGGCCAGCATGATGCCGACCTCGTCGCAGATCTCCGACTGCGCGAGGAAGCCGGCTATGTACTGGCCGCGCTTGGCCTCCTCGTCGGCAAGGCCCTTGAGCGGCATGATGCCGAGCCGACGCTGGCTGCGCCACGAGGCGTAGAAGGGGTCGAAGACGTAGTAATTGTCGAGATAGCGCCGCACCATCTCGTCGGAGAAGCGCCGGTGCTTGACGAATTCCGGTGTCCTGGTAGCCGAATAGCGCGTCACCGTCACCAGGTCATGCGCGATGTCGGCGCCGATCAGGTCGATCAGGCAGTCGACATGCCGGTCGGTGCCGGTGGCGGCGATCGCCCTGGCCAGCGGCGCCCAGATAGTGCCCATGCGCATGCCCTTTTCTCGGCGAACCGCGCCGCCCGGTCATTGTGTCTTTAGGCATATGGCGCGATCTGGCTGGTCGAATCTAGTCTGTGGTCATTCTCGGCAAGGGAAAGCGACCGTGGACCAGATCACCACCAATCCAATCGTCATCGGCATCGACGCCGGCGGCACCATGACCGATACGATCCTTGTCGATCAGGACGGTCACTTCAAGATCGGCAAGTCGGCGACGACGCCGAAGAACGAGGCCGAGGGCTTCCTCGCCTCGGCGGAGGACGCGGCGGACGCCTGGGGCATCTCGCTGCAGGACCTGTTCTCGGGCGTCAATGTCGTGCTCTATTCCGGCACCGGCATGCTCAACACGTTGCTGTCGCGCACCGGCCGCAAGCTTGGGCTGATCACCACCAAGGGCCTTGAGGACATGATCCTGATGGGTCGCGGCCTGCAGGCCTGGGCGGATTATTCCTATGCCGACCGCCTGCATGCGGTGACTCATCACCATCCCGATCCGCTGGTGCCGCGCCGCCGCACCCATGGCGTCACCGAGCGCATCGACCAGTTCGGCGACGTCATCCTGCCGCTCTACGAGCACGAAGTGCACGCGGCGGCCAGGAAGCTGATCGCTGACAAGGTCGAGGCGATCTGCATCATGACCATCTTCTCGCATGTCAATCCGGTGCATGAGAAACGCATCGCCGAGATCTGCCGCGAGGAGATCGCCGCCGCCGGCGCGGACATCCTCGTCTACACCAGCCACGAGGTGCGTCCGGTCATCCGCGAGCAGTCGCGGCTGAACTCGGTGCTGATCGAAGCCTACGCCACCTCGCGCGGCCGCAAGCAGCTCAAGGGCATCGAGGACGTCTCGAAGAAATACGGGTTCAAATATGGCGTGCAGACGCTGCTCTCCTTCGGCGGCCTGACCTCGATCGACCATCCGCGCCTGCACGAGACGATGATCTCCGGGCCGATCGGCGGCATCCTGGGCGCGGCCTATGTCGGCAGGCTGATCGGCAACGACTCGCTGATCTGCTCGGACATGGGCGGCACGTCCTTCGACATGGGTGTCATCACCCGTGGCCAGACGCGGATCGAGAACGAACCGCTGATGGACCGTTTCAAGCTCAACGTGCCGACGCTGCATCTCGACACGATCGGCGCCGGCGCCGGCATGATCCTGAAGGTCGACCCGCTGACCAGGAAGGTTTCGCTCGGGCCGGAAAGCGCTGGATCCGACCCCGGCCCGATCTGCTTCGCCAAGGGCGGCACCGAGCCGACCATCGCCGATTGCGACGCCATCCTCGGCCGCCTGAACCCACATTACTTCCTCGGCGGCAAGGTCGTGCTGCAGGTCGAGAAAGCGCGCAAAGCCTTCGAGGAGAAATGCGCCCGCGTGCTCGGCGTCGGCGTCGAGGAAGCCGCCGAAGGCATGATCGACATGCTCGAGGCCGACGCCAACAACGCGCTGCGCCGCGTCATCTCCGGCCAGGGAATCCACCCGTCGGAATTCACGCTTCTATCTTATGGCGGCTCGGGACCGCTGCATCTGGCCGGCTGCTCCAGGGGTATCGGCTTCAAGGACATCATCACCTTCCAGTTCGCCGCAGCCTTCTCGGCCTTTGGCTGCACCACCGCCGATTTCATGCGCCGTCATTCGGTGTCGACGCAGATCGACATCGGCGCGCGCGCCAGCGACGACGAGCTGCAGGCTTTCGGCGCGAAGGTCACGGGCGTCTGGGATGACCTGACCAAGGCCGCGGTCGACGAAATGGTCGCCGACGGCCACGCGCTCTCCAAGATCAAGACTGTGCCGTTCCTGATGATGCGCTACACGGGCCAGCTCGAGGACGTCGAGGTGATGGCGCCGCTGTCGGCGCTTCGTTCGGCCGACGACATGCGCAAGGTTATCGCCGAGTTCGAGGCGGTCTACGCCAAGGTCAACCACCGCGTCTCGCGCTACGGCGAGGCAGGCTTCTCGATCACCGAGCTCGGGCTGATCGCCACCGCCGATAAGGTGAAGCCGATGCTGGTCAAGCGCCCGCTCGTCAAATCCGACCCCGCTTCCGCCCACAAGGGCGTGCGCGAGGCCTATATCGGCGGCCGCTGGCACAAGGCCAATCTCTACGAGATGGACCTGTTGCAGCCCGGCCACGAAGTGATCGGCCCGGCCATCATCGAACACCCGGCGACGACGCTCGTCGTCCATCCGCAGGATCGCGTCCACCTCGATGAATGGACGTTGCTTCACTACACCCACGCTTGAGAAGGGCGAACGCCATGCTGGACAAACCCGCCTCGGCCCTGCGCATCCGCGAAAGGCTGCTCGAATCCGAACGGCTGATGGACGAGACCGGCTGCTACGATGGCATCACCGAGCTCCATCTGCGCAACCAGGACCCGCTGAAGTTCGAGACGCTGCACACCAAATTGCGCGCCTATTGCGTGTCGGCCCGCGAGATGGCCCGTCGCATCTCCGCCTCGCCCGGCGTGCGCGAGGTCGGCGAGATGGTCGTCGCCATCTACACGCCGGAAGGCGACGCCATCGCGCTCTCCAACGGCATCATGGTGCATGTGCACACGATGAGCCGCTTCATCAAATGGATGGTCCGCAACGGCTACGAGGAGAACCCGCAGATCCGCGACGGCGACATCTTCGCCAACAACGATGCCTTCATCGGCACCGTGCAGGTGCCGGACGTGATGGACGTGGTGCCGATCTTCCACTCCGGCAAGCTGGTCGGCTGGGCCGGCGCCGTCTGCCACGAGCTCGAAGCCGGCGGCATCACGCCCGGCGGGGACGTGGCGCTGGCGCAGGAGCGCTTCACCGAGGGCCTGTTCGTCTGCGCTGAGAAGGTCGGCGAGAATGACCAGCTCAGGCGCGACTACGTCATCCGCTGCGAACGCAATCTACGCATGCCGATCTACTGGGTGCTGGACGAGAAGGCCAAGGTGGCGTCGTGCATCGACATGCGCGAGAGCGTCAAGGCGCTCATCGACGAGATAGGCCTCGATTACTGGATGCAGGTATCGAAGGAATTCATCGAGGAGGGCCGCCGCGCCCAGCTTGCGCGGACCCGCCAGCTCACCGTGCCCGGCATCTATCGCGGCCACACCTTCTACGGCCATGTCACCGCCGGCAAGCCGGGCTATCAGCCGCTCGGCGATCCCGACTGGCTCTACAACATCCCGATCGAGATGGAGATCACCTCGGATGGCAAGATCATCATGGACTTCGAGGGCACGCAGCCCTGGGGCTACCATTCGATGAACTGCACGCCGGCCGGCATGGATGGCGGCATGTTCGTGACGCTGACCCAGCACATGAATTTCGAGGGCCTGGTCAATGACGGCGCCTGGATGGCCACCGAGCTGAAGTTGCCGCACGGCACCTGGACCAACCCGGACAACGAGATGGTGGCGACGGCCACCTCCTGGGCGCTGCTTCTGCCGGCCTACGGTGTGTTCCAGCGGCTCCTGTCACGCTCCTTCATCGCGCGTGGCTTTGTCGAGGAGGCCTTTGTCGGCCAGGTCAACAGCCCGATGATCGAGATGGGGGGCACCAGCCAGTACGGCACGCCCTTCGGCATGGCGCATTTCGAATGCGCCGCCGCCGGCTCCGGCGCGTTGGCCATCAAGGACGGGCTCGACACCGCCTATGTCGGCTGGAACCCGGAATCCGACATGGGCAACATCGAGATATGGGAGCAGAACATGCCGATGCTCTATATCGGCAGGTCGATCGTTCCCAATTCCGGCGGAGCCGGCAAATATCGCGGCGGCTGCTCGTTCCTGTCGACCTGGCTGGTCTCGAAGACCGATCATCTGCGGCTGGTGACGTCTGAACATTCCTCGCGGGTGTTCGACAATGGCGGTCTCTGCGGCGGCTATCCGGCGCCGACCTGCCAGAAGCACCGCGCGGTTCGCGATTCGAACATCTTCGAGCTGGCTGAGAATGGCGCGCCGCTGGCGCACCACACCGGCACCAATCCATATCGCTCTGAGCTGGAAGTGCGGCTGGAAGGCGAGCATGTGACGCTGGAAGGGCCTTACATCACCGCGCCGCACAAGACCGGCGACGTCTTCGCCCACTCCTACAATGGCGGCGGCGGCTACGGCGACGTGCTGGAGCGCGACCCGGTGAAGACCGCCTGGGATGTCGAGAACGGTTTCCTTACCAAGGAGGCTGCCGAAGGCATCTTCGGCATCGTGCTCGATGAGGACGAGGAGGGGTTCCCGGTCGCCAATCTGGACGCCACCAAACGCCATCGCGCCGAGATGCGAGCAGAGCGCCTGGCGCGCGCGAAGCCGGTTTCGGAGTGGATGGCCAAGGAGCGCGAACGGGTGAAGGCGGCCGATTTCGCGCCCGAGGTGAAGAAGATGTATGCCAGCGCGATCAAGCTGTCGCCGCGCTTCACCAGGGACTTTTCGGCCTTCTGGGATGTCGACGCAAAATCGACCTTCGGCGCGGAGTAAGGAACCATGACCTCATACAGCAAGGAAGTCATCGCCGATCTGGTTGCCGGCACGCTGCCCTGGCCGCAGACGCGCCGCATCATGAGCGCCTACAAGGACGACGATCGTTTCTTCAAATATGTCGCGGTGCTGCAGGAGCGCGTCGGTTGGAAGGATCCGATCCTGCTGCCCGTCGGCGACCACCTCTTCATCTGCCAGAGCGGCGATGAGCGGGTGACGAAATGCGAATGCGGCCACTCCTTCGGCGACTACCGAAAGAACTGGAAACTGAAGGCCGCGATCATCGTGCGCGACAGCGAGGAGACGCTGCGCGAGATCTACCCCAACAGCGACCTGCCGGACCCGGACTGGATGGAGATCCGCGAATTCATCTGCCCGGAATGCGGTACGCTGCATGAGGTCGAGGCGGCGGCGCCCGGCTATCCGATCGTGCATGATTTCGAGCCCGATCTGGAAGGTTTCTACCGCGATTGGCTGGGCAAGCCGCTGGAGCCCTTGAACAAGGGAGGCTGATCCGCAATGGGCCGCGTCGCAGGCAAGGTGGCGCTCGTCACCGGGGCCGGGCTCGGCCTCGGACGGGCGTCGTCGCTCTTGCTGGCATCGGAAGGCGCCAGGCTGGTCGTCAGCGACATCGACGAGAGCCTCGCCGGCAATACGGCGGCGGAGATCGTCAAGGCGGGCGGCGAGGCATTGGCGCTACGCCATGACGTCTCGAAGTCGGACGATTGGTCCGCCGTCATGGCGGGGGTCGAGCAAAGGTTCGGACGGCTCGACGTGCTGGTCAACAATGCCGGCATTGCCATCGCCAAGAACATCGAGGACACGTCGCTTGAAGAGTGGCGGCGCACCATGGCGGTCAATCTCGACGGCGTGTTCCTCGGCTGCCAGGAGGGAGTCAAGCTGATGAAGAAATCCGGCGGCGGATCGATCATCAATCTCTCCTCAATAGACGGCATCATCGGCGAGGCGGACCTAGCCGCCTACTGCGCCTCCAAGGGCGGCGTGCGCACCTTGACCAAGGCGGTCGCCGTGCATTGTGCCGAGCAGCGCTACGGCATCCGCTGCAATTCCATCCATCCCGGCTACATCTGGACGCCGCAGACCGAGAACTATCTGCGCGATCTCGGCACGCTCGATCAGGAGAAGGCGAAGGCGCTGTCGCGTCATCCGATCGGTTTCCTCGGCGAGCCGAACGACATCGCCTGGATGGTCCTTTACCTCGCTTCGGACGAATCGAAATTCGTCACCGGCTCCGAAATGGTCGTCGATGGAGGCTATCTTGCAGTGTGAAGACGGAGCACGTCAGCAATGACCAATCTCACCGGCCGCAGCGCCATCGTCACCGGCGGCTTTTCCGGCATGGGCTTTGCGATAGCAACGGCGCTCGCCAAGGCCGGCGCCAATGTCGCCGTCGGATCCTATGTCGCGCCGCCGCAGGCGGGCAGGGTGGACGCCGCTTATTATCCCGGCGCCGACGAGATCGAACGCGTGAAGTCGTCGCTTGCCGCGCATGGCACCAAGGTCCATGCCGCGCATCTCGACGTACGTGACAGTGACCTCACCAACCTCTTCTTCGCCGAAGCCCAGGCGGCCGTTGGTCCCGCCGACATCCTGGTCAACGCCGCCGGCACCACCGCCGAACAGCCGGTCTGCGGCCATTCCGACGAGCTCTGGGACAAGATCGTCGACACCAACCTCACCGGGGCGTTCCGTACGACCCGTGCGGTCCTGCCCGGCATGATCGAACGCGGCTGGGGCCGCATCGTCAATATCGGCTCGACGGCGGCTTCCGTCGGCTGGAAGGACAATCCAGCTTACTGCGCCTCCAAGGCCGGCCTGCTCGGCCTGACGCGCTGCGTGGCGCTCGAAGGCGCAGCGCACGGCGTCACCTGCGTCATGATCAGCCCGACCTGGGTCGAGACCGAGCTGATGCGCCGCAACGTCGCGCAAGTGGTCGAGCGCGAGGGCAAGGGCCGCAGCGCCGAGGAGCTGATGGACGAGTTCAGGAAGGGCAACCCCCAGGGGCGGATGATGCAGCCGGAAGAGATCGCGGCGCTCGCCGTCTTCCTCTGCTCGGACCTCGCCAAGGGGATCACCATGGAAAATATCCAGATCACCGGCGGAGCTTTATGGTGAAACCCGCGCCGGCAAGGAGAGCCTGCAACCGCTCGCTGCCGGCGATGCCTTCCAAAACGTCACGCCGCCTGCAGCTGAAGCCTTTTCAGCTTCGACACCATGGCCGCGCCGAGCATCTTTTCCGAATACTCGACGAGCAGCGCCCGCGCCTCCAGATGCGAAATGGCCTCGTCGGAATGGCCGCGCCGCAGCCAGAAGCCGTCGAGCATCGCCGCGAAGCCGCGCACGAAATGGTCGATCTCCTCTCTCGACCACAGCGGCGAAAGCGCCGAGCCGATATTCGACCGCAAGCGTTTGTAGAACAGCTCCTGCAGCCGAGCGTAACGCGGATTGTGCGCGGCTTCCGCATAGAACGACACCCAGGCATTGGCCATGCTGCGCTCGAACTTTTCTTCCGGAAAATTGCCGTCGACGATCGCCGTCAGGCGCTCCCATCGTGTTTCGGCCTGGCGCAGATTGATCACCACCGCGTCCATCAGGACGCGGTTGGCGTAGCGCACCATCTCGAACAGCACCTGGTCCTTGTCCTTGAAATAATAGGTCAGGATACCCTGCGACATGCCGGCCTCGTGGCAGATGCGGGTCGTCGTCAGGCCCTTCAGCCCGTCGCGCAGGAAGATGCGGTGCGCCGCCTCGATCAGCTCGACCCGCCTGATGTCCTCGATGCGGGTGCGTTGTTTCTTCGTCCTGGTCGCCATGGCTTTCGTATACCCGACGAAAATTTTGTACGCTCTAACAAATTTTTGTATTGTCATATGATTTTGGCAGGCCTACGCTGCGAAAGCAAGCAGATGCCTGACGGACGATCGATGACGTCGCACACAAAAACGATGCGGGCCGCGGTCCTAGGAAGCTACGGCGAGCCGCTCGAGATCACCAGTGTGCCGCGTCCCGTCGCCGGCCCCGGTCAGATATTGGTGCGGCTGCAGGCTTGCGGCGTCTGCCACACCGACGTGCATATCTGGCGCGGTGAGAGCGTTCCGCCGCACGCGCCTTCCCCCTTTGTCATGGGTCATGAGGGCATCGGTCGCGTCGAGGCGATCGGCGAGGGCGTCGGCGGCTGGTCGCTCGGCGATCGTGCCGGCGTGCCCTGGATCCACGACACCTGCCGCCGTTGCGACGAATGCCTGGATGGCCACGAGTCCTTTTGCCAGCACCATCGCGCGCATGGTCTGAACGTGCCCGGCGCCTTTGCCGAGTATGTCGTCTGCGACGCGAGCTTCGCGGTGGCGCTTCCCGAAACCATCGATCCGGTGACCACCGCGCCGGTGATGTGCGCCGGCATCACCGCTTACGGCGCTGTGAAACGGGCGGCGCTGAAAGCCGGCGAAAAATGCATCGTCTTCGGCTGCGGCGGCCTCGGCCTCTATGCCGTGCAGATCGCCAGCCGGCTCGGCGTCAGCGTGCTCGCCGTCGACCGCGACCCGGCGAAGCTGGAGATCGCCCGCCGCTACGGTGCGGCGGCAGCCGAAATCGCCGACTCGGGCTTGCCCTCGCGGCTGGCGGCGAAGGGCGAAAAATATCACGCCTGCATCAATTTCGCGCCGACCACCGCCACCTGGGACGCGATGGTCGCGGGCATCCGGCCGCGCGGCAGGATCATCGCCGCGGCCATGGTCTTCCAGCCGGTGCCGCTCGTCCAGGAATGGCTGACGGCCACCGGCGTCCTCATCACCGGCACCAGCGTCGGCACAAGGCAGGAGATGCGCGAGCTGGTCGCCATGCACGCGGATAAGCCGCTTGAGACGACGGTCGAAGTCATCGGGCTGGAAGACGTGTCGGCAGCACTTGTCGCTCTCGAACGAGCCCAGTCGAAAGGGAGGTACGTCATCAGCTTTGCGCGGTAACGGAATTTTCCGGCGGCCAGGGAGTGGCGCGGAAAGAGGCTAGCGGCAGCCTCGCCATTGAGGATGGAAATTCATCTCGAACCATAACAACCAGACAAGGGGAAACATCATGCCGAATACGATCAACAGAGTGAGATGTGCAGGAATTGGCCTGGCGCTGATGCTTGCCGCCAGCGCGCCGGTCGCCGCCGCCGATCTCGGCGCCAAGGACGAGCCGATCAAACTTGCGATGCTGGAATGGACCGGTGCGCATGTCTCCACCCACATCGCCGGACAGCTTCTCGAGAAGCTCGGTTACAAGGTCGAATACGTCACCGCCGGCAACTTCCCGCAGTTCTCCGGTCTCGCCGACGGCTCGCTCAGCGCCTCGGTGGAAGTGTGGATGAACAATGTCGGCGACATCTATCCGAAGACCCTGGCCGCCAAGCAGATCGAAGACATTGGCAAGCTCGATCTGAAGACGCGCGAAGGCTGGATCTACCCGAAATTCATGGAGACGGTCTGCCCCGGCCTGCCCGACTGGACGGCGCTCAACAAGCCGGACTGCGTCAAGGCGCTGTCGACGCCGGAAACCGCGCCCAATGCGCGCTTCCTTGACTACCCCGCCGACTGGGGTTCGCGCGCAGCAACGATCATCGCCGATAACAATATGCCCTACACGGCCGTGCCGTCCGGCTCCGAGGGCGCGCTGGTGGCCGAACTCGAGGCGGCAGAGGCCGCCAAGACGCCGCTGGTGATGATGTTCTGGGGGCCGCATTACGCGCTGGCCGAGAATGATGTAGGTTGGGTGACGATGCCGCCCTGCAAGGAGCAGACCAACGAGCACTGCATCACCCCGCCCGATGTCGACAAGATCGTCTGGTCGGGCTTCGGCGCCAAATGGCCGGCGGCCTACGCCTTCCTCAAGGCCTTCAAGATGGACGCCGGCGAGCAGGAGAAGATGATGCTTGCCGTCGACAAGAAGGGCGAGGACCTCGACGCCGTGGTCAAGGCTTGGATCGACAAGAACGAGGCGGTTTGGAAGCCCTGGGTCGACGGCGCCAAGGGCTGATCGACCCGATGCCTCGAAAAGGCTGAAAGGCAATCGATGCCCGGCTTCCGCGGAGCGCGGAGCCGGGCAAGCAAGTCGCATGGATGGCTCCGATGACCGCCGCCTCACGCCCGATAAAGCTTGCGTGCCGCAATGTCTGGAAGGTCTACGGCCGGCGTCCGGACTATTATTTCGACTCGCGCGGCTATGTCATCGACCCCGATGCGCTGGCCGAGCGTCTGCGTGCCGAAGCGCATCTGCCGGCCGTGGTCGATGCCAGCTTCGAGGTGGCAACCGGCGAGATTTTCGTCATCATGGGCCTTTCCGGCTCCGGCAAGTCCACCTTGGTCCGCTGCCTGTCGCGTCTGGTCGAGCCGAGCGCCGGCGAGATACTGCTCGACGGCAGGAACCTGCTCGCCGCCAGCGGTAAGGAACTCATCGAGCTGCGCCGTCACGCCATGGGCATGGTGTTCCAGAATTTCGGCCTGCTGCCGCATCTCACCGTCCTCGACAATGTCGCCTTCCCGCTGAAGATCCAGGGCAAGCCGGCGAAGGAGCGTGAGGCCCGCGCCCGCGAGATGATCGCGCTGGTCGGGCTCGAAGGCCGCGAGGCGTCCTTCCCGCACCAGCTCTCCGGCGGCCAGCAGCAGCGCGTCGGCATCGCCCGGTCGCTCGCGGTGGGCCCGGAGCTCTGGTTCCTCGACGAGCCGTTCTCGGCGCTCGATCCGCTGATCCGCAAGCAGATGCAGGACGAGTTCCTGCGGCTGCAGCGCATGCTGAAGAAGACTATCATCTTCATCACGCACGATATCGCCGAGGCCTTCCGCCTGGCCGACCGGCTGGCGATCATGCGGGCGGGCAAGATCGTGCAGATCGGCCGCCCCGCCGACATCGTGCTCAACCCGGCCGACGACTATGTCGCGCAGTTCACCGAGGACATGCCTCTGCTGCGCGTGATCACCGCCGGCGACATCGCCACGCCGGCCAATGGCGCGGCGCTGCCGGAGCGCAGCGTCGCCGCCGACACCAGCCTCGAAGCGTTGATCCCCCAGCTCGCCTCCGGTGTCGGCGGGTTCGCCGTTACCGGCGACGGCGACAACCCGCCGGCGGTGCTCAACGCCGGCGCGGTGCTTGCGGTGCTGGAGCGCGAACAGGCGAGGCGAAAAAGCTCATGACGGCGCCGGCCGCGATCGCACCATCCGCGCAAAGGTTCGCCATCGCGCCGGCCCTTGTTCCCTGGTGTGGTCTGGGCGTGCTGACGGCGCTTTGCCTGCTTCTGAAAACCGAGCTTCCCTGGTTGGTCAATTTCCCCAAGGAATGGACGCTGCCGCTGGCTTCCTACATCAACGCCGTAGCCGACGTGGTCGTCGCCGTCATCCAGCCGGGGTTCCGGGCGCTCTCCGCCTTGCTCGATGCGCCGATGCGCGGCGCGCGGCTGGCGCTCGCCTGGCTGCCCTGGCCGGCCGTGATGCTGGCGGTCGCCGCCCTTGCGTTGAAGTCGAGCGGCGAGCGGCTGGCGATCTTCGCGCTCGCCACGCTCGCCTATATCCTGCTCGCCGGCTACTGGCCGCAGAGCATGAACACGCTTGCGCTGGTGCTCCTGGCGGTGCCGATCTCGACCGTGCTCGGCTTCCTGCTTGGCGTTCTGGGTTACGCTCGCCCGCGCTGGCGTCCGGTGCTCAACGGCGCGCTCGACCTGATGCAGACGGTGCCGGCCTTCGCCTATCTCATCCCGCTGCTCTTGCTGTTCGGCTTCGGTCCTGTGGTCGGGCTGATTGCCTCGGCGATCTATGCGACGCCGCCGATGGTCCGCAACACCATGCTCGGCTTGGAGCGTGTGCCGGCGGCGATCAGTGAGGCCGGCTTGATGAGCGGGTGCACGCGCCGCCAGCAATTCTGGCAGGTAGAGGTGCCGACGGCGCTGCCGCAGCTTCTCGTCGGGTTCAACCAGACGACGATGGCGGCGCTGTCGATGGTGATTGTCGCCGCCATCATCGGCGGCTTCGAGGATATCGGCTGGGAAGTGCTGTCCTCGATGCGTAAGGCCGAGTTCGGCCAGAGCATCCTGTCCGGCCTGGTGATCGCACTGCTCGCCATCCTCATCGACCGCCTCACCATCGGCTTCGCCAAGGCGCCGGACACCGGACCGACGCGCGCCATGCGCTGGATGACGCCCCGCCGGCTGGCGCTGTCGCTGGCGATCGCGCTGGCTCTCGCCGTCGTCATCCGGCTGGCCGCGCCCGACGCAACGCTTCTGCCGGAAACCGGGCTTCGCGAGCAGATGGGCGCCGTAAACCAATGGCTTCTTGGTCTGGTGCGTGACTATGCCTGGTTCTTCAACGGCGTGCGCAACGCGGTGCTCTACTGCCTGCTTCTGCCGATGCGCGTCGGCATTTCCGGCTCGGCGACACCGGCAATGTGGGGTTTCTCGCTGCCGCCATCGGCGCTGGCCGTCTATGTCGTCCTGGTGCTGGCCTTGGCCGTTCTGGCTGCGCGCCGACTTGGCTGGCGCGCGGCGGTCGCCATCCTGGCCGCCGGCCTCGTTCTCTACACCGGCTTTCTCGACCTGCCCTGGCCCGTCTTCATCCTTGCCGTCGCCCTGCTTGCCGGCCAGGTGGGCGGGTCGCGGCTCGGCCTCTTCGCGGTTGCGGGCTTCGGGCTGATCCTGGTCAACGGCCTTTGGCCGCAGCTGGTGCAGTCGCTCTATCTCTGCACGCTGGCGGTTCTGCTTTGCCTTCTGGTCGGCGGCGCGCTAGGTGTGTGGGCCGCGCATAGTGAGCGGGTCTCCCGCGCACTGAAGCCGATCTGCGACGCGCTGCAGACCATGCCGCAATTCGTCTTCCTCATCCCGGCGCTGATGTTCTTCAAGGTCGGCGAGTTCACGGCGCTGATCGCCATCACGCTCTACGCCATCGTGCCGCCGATCCGTTATGTCGAGCATGGCTTGAGGCATGTGCGCGCCGACGTCGTCGAGGCGGTCGAGCAGATGGGCGCGACGCCGCTGCAGACGCTGCTGCAGGCCAAGCTGCCGCTCGCTTTGCCGGTCGTCATGCTCGGCCTCAACCAGACCATCATGGCGGCGCTGTCGATGCTGGCCATCGCCGCCCTTGTCGGCACGCGCGATCTTGGCCAGGCGGTCTATGTCGCGCTCGGCAAGGCCGATGCCGGCATGGGCCTGATCGCCGGTCTGTCGATCGCCTTCCTGGCGATCCTGGCCGACCGGTTGATCCAGGCAGCCGTCGCGCGCTCCGCGGCTGCCTCCCGCTGATCAGACCGGCGCCGGCACGCGGCCATGGGCAGGCCTCTCGTCCTCGGCCGGAACGGCTACCCTGCGGCGCCGGAAAGCCGGCAGCGGGGTCAGCCTGAACAGGCCGTAATAAACGATGAAGGACGCCATGAAGTAGGGGCCGAGCATCTCGACCTCGAAGAAGGAGCGGATCAGCATCAGTCCGATCGCGCCGGCAAGCACCACCGAATCGGCGCTCCAGTCGCCGAACACCACCTTCGACACATGGCCGTAGAAAGCGCGCAGGATGACAAGCGCCAGCAGGGTGACGCCGATGAAGCCGATTTCCACCAGCGTCTCGATATAGGTGTTGTGGAAGTGGAAGCCTGAGCGGGTCGAGATATAGAATTCCGCCCACAGCCGCTCCGGATCGGCAAAACCCTGCACCCAGTAGGCGGCGTAGCCATAGCCGAGCAGCGGATGCTGCTGCGCCGCCTCCCAGCCCTGCTCCCACAGATAGGTGCGGCCGGTGAGCGTCGAATCCTTGCCGAAGATGCCGAGCACGACATCCAGCAGGCCCAGGTTGAGCGCTGCCACGACGGACATCACCAGCGCGCCGGCGCCGATAACGAACAGCACGCGGCGATACCGCAGCGCCAGCACCTTGCTCATGGTGAGCAGCGACACGACGCCGATCACGGCAGGCAGCGAAGCCACGGAAGTGGCCGAATGGGCGATTGCCAGCATGTAGACCGACAAAAGCATGATCGGCGCGGTCCAGGCGAAGCCAAGCCAGTTGCGCCGATAGAAGACCAGGAAGGCAAGGCAAAGGAAGATGCCCAGCGAGGCGAAGAAGCCGACCTGGTTCTTGGAACCAAAGGCGCCGACGAAATTGACTGTGCCGTCCATGATGTCGAGCGCATAACCGCCGACTTTCATTGAATAGAGCAGAACGAGGAAGATACCGATCAGGGAGCCTACTACCAGCGTGCGCACGCTGATGGTGCGCGCCGCGACATAGGCGCAGACGATATGCGAGGAATATTGCACCGCCGCGCGCGCGCTGGTGCCCGCCGCCTGGGACCAGAACACCGAGAGGCAGACATAGACCGCAAGTGTGATGGGCAGCCAGGCGGTGGAAAGCCTCCAGGTGAAGCGCCGGTAGTCGACGAACAGCAGCGGCAGCCAGACGGCATAATAGGCGAGGATCAGGATCTGGCCGAAATTGGGCGAATAGGCGAAGGCGATCACGGAAACCACGACCGCGAAGGCGCCGTAGGTCTCGTTGCGATCGGGATCGATCAGAATGGATTTCGGAATCTTCATACCGGATTTTGTCCGTTGAGTCCTTCTTGAGTGAGTCGCGCTAAGCCACGGCTCGCGCGCGCTGCATCTGCCGCAGCAGGAAGCGCCGCACCGGCTCGTCAAAGACGCGCGTGGCGATGTCCGCGATGACGACGACCGAGGCTGCCATGACGATACCGAACCAGGGATGGTGCGCGAACGGATCGATCGAGAGAGCCTTGCCGGCTCCGGCGATGATCATCAGCATCGGCGTGTGAATGATGTAGATCGGGTAGGATATCCGCCCGAGCCAGCCATAGAAGCCGGACAGAAGCGGCGCGGTCGGCGCCACCGCGCCGGTCGCCACCATGATCGGAAAGACGATGGCGATTGCGGCAAGATCGTAGACGACGCGCGCGCCGCCGGCCGGTGCGACGGCGAAGACGGCAAGGGTGAGCAGGATCGCGCCTTCGACCCACAAGCCGCGCCGCAGGAAGCCGAGACTGCCTTGCCAGCGCGCCATGGAGCGGCAAAGCAGCACTCCGAGGAAGAACGAGAAGGTGACGCGCGGCAGCCCGCTGACGATGGTCTTGCCGGTCATGCCGAAATCCAGCGTGCCGGCGAAAACCGAGGCGACAACCAGCAGGACGAGGCTGACGACGACGATTCCCCTCAGCACGCGCCGCGACAAAAGGACGAACAGCGCGACATAGGCGATGTTGACGACGAGCTCGAAGAACAGCGACCACGAAGCGGGGTTGAGCGGGAAGATCGTGTGGTAGGCATCGCTGACCAGCGGGATGAAGAGCATGCCTGTCGTCAGCTGCAGGCCGATCTCGGACAGCGGCATGTATTCGGCCGGCATCAGCCTGTTCTTGACCAGCAGATAGAAGAAGCCGAGCAGCGTGCCGGCGAGATAAAGCGGATAAAGCCGGATCAGGCGGATGGCCACGAACGAGCCGAAGCCCATGCCGTTCTCGATCTTGCGGTCATAGGCATGCGCTATGACGAAGCCGCTCAGCAGGAAGAAAAGATCGACCGCGAGATAGCTCGACGGCAGCACCTTGCCGTCGGCCAGGAACGGCGAGAAGTGATAGAGCATGACGCTGATCGCCGCCACGCCGCGGATGGCGTCGAGGTTCAGATACACGTGACGCGGGGCTGCGGGCTGCATGTTATGCCTTCAAGCGGTCCAAAACAGATCGCCCGCCCGCGCTATGCGCGAACGAGCCTGACATGTTCCTCCCGCCTCCGTTCCTCGATTCGCCGCGGGCAAGCCCGGGCCGGCGACGCTACTGGCTGGCCGTCGGCGCGAGCTTCACCTTGATCACGTCGCCCGGCAGCACCGGCGTGTCTTCCTTGGCTTCGATCTCGCTCGTCTTGCCGTCGGCAACCCGCACCAGCGAATAGAGCAGGGCCGGTTCCTGACTTCCGGTGAGGGCGGCAGTCGTTGCCGGATCCGACGCCTGGGCGATCAAGCCCTTCTGCATGCCGACCCTCAAGGCTGCCTCGTTGAGGTTCGCCTCCGTTTGCTGCCGATCGGCAGTGAGGCTCGAACTCAGTGTGTTACGGGCATCGATGGCGTCCTGCTCTGCCTTGCTGATCGACTGCTTGGCGGTGAGGATAGCCGTCTCATAGTCCAGGATCTTGCCCTGCAGGTCGGTGACCGTCTGCTGCGAGGAAAGCAATCGCGCATTGGCAATCAGGCCTTTCTGCGCCAGCGGACCGATGCTGTTTGCCTGCTGCTCCGCCAGGTCGACCTGTTTCTGCTGGTTGGCGATCTTCTTTTGCAGCGATTCGATTTCCGACTGCAGAACACCCTTCAACTGGTCGAGCGCATCAAGCTTCAGCTTCAGCGACTTCTGGTCGGAAACCAGGATCGCTGTTTCGTCCGCGACGATGGTCGGCAATCTCGGATCCCCCTGGATTTCCTGAGGCACCTCGAAGGTCGTTTTCCCGGCCAGGTCGGCGTCGATGCGGGCTCGCTTGACCATCAGCCGCAAGCGCTGGTCGTCATAGATGTCATAGCTGCCCTTGGCGGTGATCAGATCCTTTTCCAGCTGAGGACCGTAGTCGGCACTGCGCCTTATGCCGCCGGCGATGCTGACTGCCTTGAGCACCGTCAGATCGGGCACGAAGGGAAACTGGCCGGGGTTCTGGACTTCGCCCGAAATGTAGAATGGCCGGAACTGCGCCATCTCGACCGAGGCTTCCGGTTTGTCGGGCAGCGCTAGCTTACGCTGCAGCGCAAGCCCGATCGACGAAGCGATCTCCGCCGTCGTCTTGCCGGCGGCCTGCATGTCGCCGACGAACGGCACCGAGAGCGTCCCGCCCGGACCGATCGAATACTGGCCGTTGATGGCCGACCAGTCGCGGAACGTGCCGTCGACCGTCTGCCATTCGGCGACGCGGATGTTGAGCTTGTCCAGGGGGCCGAGCTGGTAGTCGCCGGCGGCAGCCAGTTGCGGCATGGCAAGCGAGGCTACAAGCAAAGCGCCCGCGAAGCGGGCTGATATCCTTGGCATGAGACTGCAGGCGAAAGACAGTCCGAAGAGGTCTTTTGTCAAATGAACGTTTCCGATCCGCTTTGGCCCCATCCGCCCGAATGAGATCACTTGCCGGATGCCTGCCCCGGTTGCGGCGGGGCAGGCCGGTAGGTCAATAGCTGCCGCGCGACATCCACACGGCGGGAACTGTCTTGAAGATGATGCGAATGTCCTCGAACAACGACCAGTTCTCGACATAGTGGCGATCGAAGGCGACCCGCGTGTCATAGGATACGTCGTTGCGGCCGCTCACCTGCCACAGCCCGGTGAGACCCGGACGTGACTTGAGATAATAGACGGCAGCGCTGCCATAGATTTCCAGCTCGTCGCGCACGACGGGGCGCGGGCCGACAAGGCTCATGTCACCCTGCAAGATGTTGAGGATCTGCGGCAGCTCGTCGAGGCTGAGCTTGCGAAGCACCGCGCCGACGCGGGTGACGCGCGGATCGTTCTTCAGCTTGCGCGTCGCGATCCATTCGGCGTTGGCTTCCGGATTGGCCGCCAGATAGGCGGCAAGCACCCGCTCGCCGTCCGGCACCATGGTGCGGAACTTGAGGCAGGAGAAAATCCTGCCGCCCCGGCCGATTCGCTTGTGGCCGTAGAAGATCGGACCGTTGTCCGAAAGCTTGACCAGCAAGGCGACCATCAGGAAAAGCGGGCTGAGCAGAACCAGCCCGGACAGGGAACCGACGATATCGAAGCTGCGTTTGAGCAGACCGCCGATGGGGGGTGGAAAATCAACGCCGACCTGCGCAAAACCCGCATTAGCCGACTTGGCGACATCCCTCATGCAGAAGCTCCATACGTTGAACGGATGGTTTACGGCAAGATATCAAAAAAATGCTGCAGCGCAACACACAATTTCCCATCGCGATGAAATGTTCACGTCATGAATTGACCAAATATTAAACCCGGCTTGCCCAAATTTTCGCCTTTGTGGCGTGTTTGTGACAAGGTGAGGGAAAACCAGGAAAATGTAGTCTACCTTTTGGGCCTTTTTTGGACAGCGCGTTCTTTGCTGCAGAAGAAACGCGGTTGCATGCCGTCGGAAGCACTCGCAGCGGTAAGTTATGCAGATAAAATACTATTCAAAGGCGCGGGTTTTACTGAGGCGAAATGAGCGGCATTGAATAGCCGGTCAAGCCGCAGTGTGCGACGCAGCATGGCAGAGTCGATCTCGTAAAATCATTGGAAACCATACCTGCCGGGCCTTGCTCCGGTCAGCCCGCCTTAATAGAGTCGCAAATTGTTCCTGTCATAGTCTGCATGGGTAAGGAAGGCCGGAAGCAACCGGCCGGATTGGGCAGCCAGAAAGAGCTCTTTGGCGCAACGGGGAGTTACGCGGGTGGGTAAGTCGCAGCTTCTGCATGCTCGTCCCGGTTGAGAGGCCGGCGACCATGTCTCTGCCAAAATTCATCATAGGCATGATGTTCGCGCTGGCGATCGTCATCGGATGGTCTTATTTCGACGGCGCATCGCTGGGCATCATCGTCCTTCGTACCATCGTCTGTGCCGTCATTATCCAGTCGGGTTATTTCCTTCTGGTCTTTGCCATGATTGGCAGGGCCACGCCGACATCGGCCGGCAAGGTCCGCGAAGCCGACCGCGGAGCAATCCTGAACAAGGTCGCCGACGGCGAAAAGCTAAGCGCCAGACGCAGCCTCCACTGATCGTTCGATTGGGACTGGGACCAGTTCCGGCTCGGTCGATGGCGAGGCTTCGCGCTCAGCCTGCTCGCCCGACAGCATCCTGGCAAGCCGGCTGCCGGCTTTTGCCTTCAGCCGCCGATATTGTCCGACCTCGACGATGCGCCCGTTCTCGATGGCCACGACCCAATCGGCGAAGGCGATCATCGACGGCCGGTGCGCGATGGTCAAAATCGTCATCCGGCCGCGCAGCGCCTCGATCGATTGCGCGATCAGCGACTGGTTCTGCCAGTCGAGCGCGCTTGTCGCCTCGTCGAGGATGAGCAGCGACGGCTTGCGCAGCAGCGCCCGCGCCAGAGCGATGCGCTGCCGCTCGCCGCCGGAAAGCCGGATGCCGCGATCGCCCACCACCGTATCGAGGCGCGACGCCAGCCGTTCCACGAAATCGGCCGCATGGGCGTTGCGCAACGCCGCCCATAGCTCCTCGTCGCTGGCCTCAGGCGCGGCAAGACGAAGATTGGCGGCGATCGTGTCGTGCAGCAGGAAAACATCCTGCGGCACATAGGCGACCTGATCGCGCCATGCCCTGCGATTCTGCGCGGTGATCTCCACGCCGTCGGCCAGGAGTCGGCCGCTTGTGGGTTCGAGCAGGCCGAGCAGCATGTCGGCGATCGTGCTCTTGCCGGAACCGGAAGGGCCGATCAGCGCCGTCACCTTGCCGGCAGGCAGGCCGAAGCTGATATCGCTGACCACCGGTCTTGCGTCACCCTCGCCATAGGCGAACGATACCTCGCGGATGTTGAGGCCGGTCTCGAGCGACAGTCTCGCGCCTCGTTCGGCCACGCTTGGGGTCGGCTCGCGCTCGGCGTCGAAGCGGGCCTGAAGGGCCTGCATCGATGCATAGGCCGGCAGGTTGATCAGCACCTGTTGGGTTTGAAGCTGCATGTCCATGAAGCGCGGCGCGACCCGCATGAAGACCAGGAGCAGCACGACGATCTCGGCAAGCGACAGGTGGAAGCGGACCAGCGCGATATAGATGAAGAGGCTGAGCCCGATCACGCTCGCCATCTGGAACAGGGCGGTGCCGAGCGAAGAGTTACGGACGAACGCGATGTTGTCGGCCTTCATCCTGTCCAGCGTCGCGCCGAGCTCGGCAAAGTAGCTCGCCTCGACATTGAGGCTCTTGGCGACCTTGATGCCGCCGAGGAACTCGGAGACCGTGCGATACTGGTCCTGGCGGTTGCCGGTCAGCGTGCGGCCATAGGCGCTGGCGCGTGCCCGGAACGGCTGCAGCGCAACCAGCAGCACTAGGCCGATGAGGATGGCGAAGGACGTCATCACCCGCGAGATGAACAGCGAGACCACGAGATAACCGGTGAGAAGCAATGTGGCTTGCGTGAGCATCAGCAGCGAGAAGGCAGCCACCTGCACCCGGTCGACGTCGCCGTTCAGCGCGTGGTCGAGATCGGAGCTGCGGATACGGGTGAAAACGCCCCAGCGCGCCCGGCCGATGCTTTCGAACAGGTTCATGCGCACGCGGTTGACGAAATCGTAGAGCAGCCGCGCCATGTAGACCGACTTGAAGCGGTTGAACGTCGCCTGCAGCGCCACCAGCACGACAAGCATTGAGAGCACCGTCGCCAGCGACAGCGTTCCGCCGGGCACCAGCCAGTGCAAAGCTTCCGGCACTCGTACAGCGTAATCCTGATCGGCCTTGCCGATCAGGCGCAGCAGCGGCACGAGCAGCAGGATCGAGACGCCTTCCGTCAGGCTGCCCAGGATCAGGAAGATCAGCGCCGTCGCCGTGCGCCGCCCGCCGACATGCGCCATCATGGCGCCGAAGCTGGCGACATCCCGGAAAAGCGACAGGCGAAGTTTCGAGGACCAGCCCATGTCCCGGCTCACCTTATCCCGGACGCCAGGTCGGTTTCGATCGCGGCGACCGCTTCGTCGATCCGGTCGAGTCCGGCCGGCACTTCCAGCCGGCTTACGCCGACCCGCCCGGCGACCTGTGCGCACTGGCGCAGATGCAGGGCGGCGAAATCGCCTGGCAATGCCTGCCGGCCGAACCGCGTGACGTAGGAGAATTTGATGATCGCCGGCAGCGCGGCCGCGCCAGAGAGCGGGGAGATCGCCGCCATTGCGCCCCGCTCGAGCACATAGATGCGCGATACCGGCGCCGCCTGGGGCGTAAATCCGTCATGCAGCCGATGCTGCGCCTTGTCGATCTGCGGATGCACCTGCGGGCGCACCTCCGCCCGTTCGAGGCGAATGGCGCCGGCCGCGTCCGCCGCAAGCTTGAGCAGCGGGAACCCGGGCAGGATCATCGGCCGGTCCGGGTCGGACAAATCCAGCGCCACGACATCGTCGGTGAGGAGCCGATGGCCGGCGCGGATCATCGCCCCCGCCGTCGTCGATTTGCCGGCGCCCTTGTCGCCCATGAAGATCACGCTTTTGCCGTCGACTTCAATGGCGCTGGCATGCAGGACGAGCAGCCCTCGCTGATGCAGGGCGAGCGCCATCACCGGCCCGAGCAGCGGAAAGGCGAGCAGCGGATCGTCGGCCCCTGGCGCCGGATCGACGGCGATGCGGTTGGCGTCGCTGATCATGAACGTGCCGACCGCCTGCCAGTAAAGATACTGGCGCGTCGGCTCGAAACGGAAGGCAGTGGCGCGCTGGGATGCCCGGCTGGGAAAATCGACCGGCCCGACCGCGATCTCCAGATCCGGCGTCGCCGGAGCCGTCGGCTCCAGCTCCGGCAAGGCCACTTCGGAGCCGACCACCAGCCCGTAGGCCTTGTAGAAACGGCGGACACGCCCGCTCGCAGCCGCCATTTGCGGCTCGGGCCGCGCAAGGGAAGCGACCGGAAGGCTCATGCGGGGCTTCCCTCAACTTGCCGCAGCCACAGCGACAGCGAAACAGCACGCCAGACATGCTGGACGTCCGGCAGGGTCGCCCGCTCGGGCTGGCGCAGCATCCGGTCATAGACCGCCGCCACTGCAGGCAGGTTGACATAGGGCGCGATCCGCTCGCTGTCCGATGTAAGCAGCCTGTCCAGAAGCTCGCGGTGGTTGCCGAGCATGCCATTGACCAGGTTGGCGGTGAAATCGATCTTGTCGCGCCGCCATTGCACCGCCGGCGGCAGAACGCCCTGCATGGCCCGGCGCAGCACATGGCGGCCAAACCCGTCCTTGAGCTTTTCCTCGCCGGGCAGCGCCAGGCAGAATTCGACGAGCGGCTTGTCCCAGAACGGATAGCGCGGCTCGACGCCGAAATTGGCGGCGGCCTTGTCGAGCACTTCGAAAGCGTGCGGCACCAGCCCTGTCGACAGAAGCCAGCGATGCGTCAGCGCTTCGCTGGCGCTGACGGCGGCGGGCATGTAGCCGCTGCGATGAAAGCGCTCGGCAAGATCGGTCCGCCCGGCAAGGTCCGGATTGACCAGACCCGCCCAGGCGGCCCGTGGCGCCTGCGCCGGCCTGCGCCGCACCTTGCGGACAAGGCGTTTGGCCACCGACCTCATCCTGGCGATCCGCCAGGCCGGGCCATAGATGGTCAGGAACTTGAAATAGAGGGGAAGCATGCCATCGCCATAAGTGTTGGCCGCGCTGCGCAACTCGCGCCAAAGCTCCAGCCACCTGCCGGCATTGGCGAGCTCGTGAAGGTGTCCGTGGCCGTGCGAGACGACCTCGTCGCCGCCATGCCCGTCGAGAAGCACCTTGACGCCCTTTGCGCCCGCCGTCCGGTAAAGGTCGCGCGTCAAGGACAGGCCGGGCGCCAGGAACGTGCCTTCCTGTTCCTCCAGGATGCGCTCGAATTCGGCGAAGGGCGCGTAATTGCCGACGGCAATCAGCGTGGCGTCGAGCGGATTGCCGTCGAGCACCGCATCGATGAACGGCTTCTCGTCCATGGAGGAGCCCTTGTCGAACACCAGCGAGAAAGTCTTGAGCTTTGGGTTGCGTGTCGCCGCTGCCCTGAGGCTTGCGAGGCAGGTGATCGAGGATGAATCGAGGCCGCCGCTCAGCATGGCGCCGACAGCCGGCGTGCCACGCATCCGGTTCTCCGCCGATTGCGCAAACAGATGCCTGAATTCTTCGGCCGCGTCGGCGCGCGGCGGTCGCTGTGACGGCTCGATCTGCCAGTAGCGCCGCAGCGCAATCCCGTGGCCCGCCACCATCATGCTGTGTCGCGCCGGCAAGCGGAAGATTTCGGCGTAGGGCGTGGCCTGTAGATCATCCGGCAGGCCGGCGAGAAAACCGGAAATCTGATGCTCGCTGAGGCGTCTGCTGACGCCGTCCAGCGCCAGGATCGGCCCCATCTCCGAGGCGAAAGCAAAGCGCCTTCCGGTCGAATGATAGTAGAAGGGTTTGACGCCGAAATGGTCGCGCGCGCAAAACAACGCCTGGCGCTCGCGGTCCCATATCGCGAAGGCGAAGTCGCCTTGCAGGTAGGTCGGGCAGGCCTCGCCCCATTTCAGGTAGGCGCGCATGATAAGCATCGCATCGGCAATTGGCCGGTCGTGCAGGCCGAGCCGCGCCAGAAGCTCGTCGCGATTGTCCAGCCGGCAATCGGCGGTGATGGCGAGCTTGCCGCCGGCCATCGCCAGCGGACCGGGCCCGTCCTCGCCGGTCGTGTCGAGCCAGGCGTGGCCGAGCGCCACGCTGCCTTCCGTCCGCCATGAGCTGCCGTCGCGAGCACGATGGCGCATGCGCGAAAGCATCTGCTGGATATCGCCGGCCGCGGCGGGCCTGCCGTTGTCGATATGCATGATGCCGGCCACGCCGCTCATCGGTCACGACCCATGGTCGACAAGGTGAGTAAATCCGTTGATCGAGCCGCCAAGCACGATGTGGTTGCCGCTCATCAACCAGGCATGTGCCCTGAGCTCGCTGCCCGTCCCCTTTTCGATGCCGATGCTGATCTTCGAGGCGTTGCCCTGGCGCGCGAGCAGATATTGCCCGGCCAGCGCCTGGGTGAGGCAGCTTGCGCCAGGCACCAGCCGCGCGGCGGCGGCAACGCCCCAGGCGACGCGCCGCAGGTCGGCGATGCCGGCGTCGCGCCTTGCATCAAGCCGCGTGACCAGGCCGCGGACGCGGTTGTAGGAGGAAAACGTCAGCGCGAGCCGCACCACGCTCACCACCGCCAGGCAGCGCGCCAGAAACAGCATCTCCCGGCCGCTCAGCGAGCGGAGCCTAGACCAGTTCCTCACTGTGGAGCCTCGCAAGCCCTGCTTCAGTCAGCCCCTTCAGCAAGCCTTCGACGTCGGCCTTGCAGCGCTCGGCATCGACATTGTAGCGCGCAAGCACGGCGCCGCGGATATCGAGGACCGATCGCGGCTCCTGGATTTGCTCCCAGATGAAGGCGCCGACGCTGTTCAGGCTGTAATAGACATTGGATTTGAGGTGGAGCAGCGCCAATCCGGCGCCGAATTCACAAGCCACCGCCTCGCCGGTCGCGACCACGCGGTCATGGTCCGAAGGGTTCCAGTGCATGCTAAAACCTCGTTGCTGGCCCACCGCGCCCGTTGGACCTTGGCCAGGGATCGGTTGCCTGCGATCCTCGGCGGGAAGCCGGGGGACAAAAGCCCCCCGGCTCATCTAGTAGTGGTATCCGGAGCCCCAACTTAGACTCCCGGATGCCTGTTAGCTTAAGAGAAAGTCAGATCGCCGACCGGCGTGTGTGCGGGAAAGCCCACGTCGAGCGCCGTCGTGCCAGCGCCACCCTGCGTGATGGTTTCAATCGAACCATGAACCGTCAAGCTGGGGGTTTCGTACTCATGCTTCTCAACATTCTGTTCCATTTTAGTCTCCAATTAAGGACTGGAAGCGGCCGCAGAATGCCGCCAGCATATCGCTATGCTGCAATGCGATTGCTGCATGGCAGCATTCATGAGTCAAGCGTGCTTTACCAGGCATTAATCAATTCTTGGTTGCGCTTGCCTTCCCTGGTGATCAAGCCACAGGCACTGTCATCGTAACCCTCAACTGCCGGGAAATTCAACCGCGCGTCCTCGCCGGTTGGATAAGCGATTGATTCACATGGAATAATTTTTTGGACGACAAATGCGTTCCGCAAGGGTGAGGAATTTGCTGCAAAAAGTCACCGCGTTTCGGCTCGCAGCATCTTTGCCGGAGCGTGTCTTCAAAAGTGATTGAGTGTGTATGGCGTTTAACGCTTAAGTTGTGGATTTGAGCCGGGTTTGGCCGCCTCTTGGACGGTCGTGTCAATTTTCCCCGTGTTTTTCTTCGCAAGTGCGGTATAGATCGCTCGGGCGGCTTTTTTGCGGAGAGCGACATCGGGCATGGCAATGCAGGATGGCTCGTATGAAAGGCTGCGTGCTGCCGGCTGTGCCGATGAAGTCGCCTATGTGCAGGCCTGTCTGAGGCTGTTTTTCGCGCCCGGTGTCGACGCCGCCGACGGCCAGGCCGATATGCCCGCGCCGACAATCTCGGCGGCTCATGTCGCCGACATCGCAAGACTGAACAAGGTCGCCATATTCATGCTCAAGGCGCTCCCGCGTGCTCCTGCCGGCGCGGCGCTTCCTGGTTTGCCTGCCTGGCTCGACGGCTATCGGCGGCGCACCATGTCGATGAATGCCGCTTGCATTAGCGATTCGGTGGCCATCGATCGCGTGCTTCGCGACCGGCGGGTCGATTTCGTCTTCCTCAAGGGACCGCTCCAGCAGCACAGGCTCTATGGCGACCACTTCATGAAGCCTTCCGGCGATGTCGACATACTGGTTTCGCCGGCGAGCTTCGCCGAGGCGCGCGCGGCGTTGCGGACCATCGGCTACGAGGTTGCCGGCAAGTCGCGCTCGGTCTGGTGGGTGCGCTTCCTCGGCGAGCAGCATATGGTTCGCGAGGGCGGCACGAGAGCGTCGACGGTCGATCTCCATCATCGGCTGCAGCAGCCGGGTTCGCCGAGCCCGCGCGACATAGACGGCTTCCTGCGCCGCAAGCGCGAAGTCGAGGTGGCCGGCGCGGTCATGCCGATCATCTCGGCAGCCGACACCTTGCTTTTGTCGTCGATCAGCGTCGCCAAGGCCATTTTCAACCGCGAGCCTTGCGCCGGCTATGTCTGCGATGTTCGGGCCAGCGCCAGCCGGCTGAGTGAGGCCGAGCAACAGACGGTGCTCGATCATGCCGCCGAGCAGGGTCTTGCGGACACGCTGCTTCTGGGGCTGCGCGCCGCCGACGTGCTGCTTGGTGCCAGCGGCACGCTGCTGTCGGATCGCGCCGCCCGCATCCTGGCGCATATCGGCAACGCCGACCTCCTCCATATGGTGATCGCGCCCTGGCTCGCGTCGCTGCGCTGGCCGCAGCGCCGCCATGTTCTGTGGGAACTGTGCGGTCACGAGCCCGTCCGTTACCTGGCGGAGGCCGGCTGGGCGGCCTCCGCCGACCTCAGCCGGCGCATCTTCGAGCGGCCGGTCGCCGTCGCGCCGGCGCCGGACGGCACGATCAAGATCTCGGGCGGGACAGCCACTCATGCAAGCGAAAGGTAAACCCATGCCCGCGACGACGCCTGTGACGAGCCCGAAGGTTTGCGTCATCATTGCCGCACGCAATGCGGCGCGGACGATTCGCGTCGCCATCGCCTCGGCGCTGCGCGAGGCGGAAGTCGCCGAAGTCGTCGTGGTCGACGACGCTTCCACCGACAACACCCGCGATGTGGCTTTGGCCGCCGACGACGGCAGCGGCCGGCTTGCCGTCATCCGCCTCGACGTCAATCGCGGTCCTTCCTCCGCGCGCAACGTCGCCATCCAGGCCTCCAGCTCGCCCTTCATCAGCATCCTCGACGCCGACGATTTCTTCCTCGAAGGCCGCTTTCGCCGGCTTTTCGCCGCCGCCGACTGGGACTTCGCCGCCGACAACATCATGCTGATCCGCGACGACGCCGCGACCGACCTCGCCAGGGTCGCCGCGCCGCCTTTCGCCGCCGATCCGGAATTCCTCGATTTCGAGCGCTTCATCGACGGCAACATCTCGCGGCGCCGCGTCCTGCGCGGCGAGCTCGGCTTCCTCAAGCCGGTGATCAGCCGGGCTTTCCTCGAACGGCACGGGCTGGCTTACGATGAAAACCTGCGTCTTGGCGAAGACTACGAGCTCTATGCGCGCGCTGTCGCCCGCGGGGCTCGGTTCAAGATCATCAAGTCCTGCGGCTATGGCGCGATCGTGCGCGCCGATTCGCTGAGCGGCCGCCACAGGACGCAGGATCTGAAGCGCCTTGCCGATGCCGATCTGGCGTTGCTTCAGATCGACAACCTTCCCGAACGCTCGAAGGCGGCGTTGCGGCGCCACGAGCGTCATGTCCGAGACAAATACCGGCTGCGCAATTTCCTCGACGTGAAGGCCGAACGCGGCCTGGCGTCGGCCGCGGCTTACGCCTTCGCCAGCCAGGCGAATCTGATCCCGATCGTTCGCGGCGTCGCCACCGACAAGCTCGACGCGCTGTTCCGCCGCACCGGCATCGCCGCGAAGCAGCAAATGCCGCCGATGCGCTTCCTGATGGCGGCAAGCAGCGCCGCAAACGAATGATCCCGTATCGTCCCGGGAGCCGACGGCCCTCAAAAAATCCGCATTCGGAAAACTATGATGTTGCCTAGTCGCCGCGGGGGTGGCAGTCTATGTTGCAATGCAGCAATTTCGAAAGGCCGGCAAGATGGCTTCGATTTTTGGCTTCAGATCCCGGGATCCGGCTCGCGACCGGCAGACCGATCTCCAGCGTTTCGACCGGTTGGCGAAGCTGTTCGACCAGATCGCGGCCGAGATCGAGACGGAGAAAACGGGTCTGGAGAATCGTTACAGGTCGACGGCAGCCAACGCGGCCTTTCTGGTCGAGGCGATGGAGAATGGTTCGGCATCGGCCAGCAAGGGATCGGATGTCAGCGTGATGACCAACTCGATCCTGAACTGCGAGCGGCGCATTGCGGAACTGGCTCGCCAGAAGGGTCTGATGAAGGAACTGCGCCGTTCGCTCGACGCGATTGTCGAGGACGGTTCCGATCGGTCTGCCGGACAATCCGCGGCAAAAGGCTGACGGCGCCTTCAGGTGCCGCCATAGGTACGAGACACTAGAGGAGTTCAAGAGGGCGCAGGATCAGAATCGGCTCGCTCACGCGCGCCAAGGATGACTTTGGGTTGGGCGGACAACACAAAGGTGAGTTTGTTATGAACGCAGATCCCAGCAACACCTCCAACGAGGCGGCTTGCGCGTTGGCGCATATGCCACGGAATGGATTGAATAGCCTTCGGCTCGGTGTGTTCGGCGTCCTGTTTGCAATCGCGGCGACCCTGCATCCCGCCCATGCGCAAGGGACCCAACCAGAGCTGAAAAGCGCACCGTCCTTCGTCGACGATTTCTCCAATTTCAACCAGTCCCGCTGGTTCGTCTCGGACGGCTGGACCAATGGCGCCCATCAGAACTGCACCTGGTCGAAGGATCTCGTGCGGCTTTCCGATGGCGTGCTGTCGCTGAGCTTCGAAAAGCGCAAGCTGAAGGACCGCGAGTTCGCCTGCGCCGAGATCCAGACCAAGCAGCGCTACGGCTACGGCGTCTACGAGGCGCGGATGAAGACCGGCACCGGCTCCGGCCTCAACGCCGCCTTCTTCTCCTATATCGGCCCGCAGGACAAACAGCCCTGGGACGAGATCGACTTCGAGGTCCTCACCAAGGACCCGTCGAAAGTGCAGGTCAACAGCTACATCCAGGGCAAGCCGAAGAACGGCAAGCTGGTCGACGTCGAGGGTGGTGCCGACAAGGGCTTCAACGACTACGGCTTCGTCTGGGAGAAGGACCGGCTGCGCTGGTATGTCAACGGCAAGCTTGTCCACGAGGTGACCAACCCCGATGAATTGCCGACGCACTCGCAGAAAATCTTCTTCAGCCTCTGGGGCAGCGACAAGCTGACCAACTGGATGGGCGCCTTCGTCGATCCCGGCAGCAAGGTCACTATGGAGGTCAAGCGCGTCGCCTTCACCGCTCTAGGCCAGCCATGCCAGTTCCCGGAATCGCTGGCATGTAGCATAAGCAACAGCAACTAGGGGCATGATCCCGAGCCGAGGGACCGCGTTAGCGAAAAGTGGAAAACTGGTTTTTCGGGTAAGATCATGCCGAACCAGCCAGGCCGCGGGCCCTGGGGGACATCTGAACCGGCCGGGCCGCTTTGTGCCCGGCCTTTGACAGGAATAGAACCAAATGAATTTGACGGTGTTTGGGATTGGCTATGTCGGTCTCGTCCAGGCGGCGGTGCTTGCCGAGGTCGGCCACGAAGTGGTGTGCGTCGATGTCGACGAGAAGAAGGTGGAGCGCCTGAACCAGGGCTTGATCCCGATTTTCGAACCGGGCCTCGAAAGCCTCGTCAAGGAAAACCACGCAGCCGGTCGCATCCGCTTCACCACGGATGCGGCGGCGGCGGTCAGGCATGGCCAGATCCAGATGATAGCGGTCGGCACGCCGCCCGGCGAGGATGGCTCGGCCGATTTGAAATATGTGCTGGCCGTCGCCGAGACCATCGGTCGTGAGATGGAAAGCGCCAAGATTGTCGTCGGCAAGTCGACCGTACCGGTCGGCACTTGCGAAAAGGTGAAGGCCAGGATCGCCGAAACGCTGAAGAAGCGCGGCCGCGAGGACCTCGCCTTCGACGTCGCCTCGAATCCCGAATTCCTTAAGGAGGGCTCGGCGGTCGCCGATTGCATGAAGCCGGACCGCATCATTGTCGGCACCTCCAGCGAGGACACCGAGATGGTGATGCGCGAGCTCTACGCGCCGTTCAACCGCAACCACGAGAAGATGATCGTGATGGATGTGCGCAGCGCCGAATTCACCAAATACGCCGCCAACTGCATGCTGGCGACCAAGATCAGCTTCATGAACGAGATGGCCAATCTCGCCGAACAGTTGGGGGCCGACATCGAGGAGGTGCGCAAGGGCATCGGCTCCGATCCGCGCATCGGCTATCACTTCATCTATCCCGGCCTCGGCTATGGCGGCTCGTGCTTCCCGAAGGACGTGCGCGCGCTGATCAAGACCGCCGAGGGCGTCAAGTTCGACGCCAAGCTGCTGCGCGCCGTCGAGGAGCGCAACAATGCGCAAAAGTCGGTGCTGTTCGACAAGGTCAACCACTATTTCAAGGGGGCGCTCAGGGGCAAGACGTTCGCCGTCTGGGGGCTGGCCTTCAAGCCCAACACCGACGACATGCGCGAGGCGCCGTCACGCACGCTGATGGAAGCGCTCTGGGCGGCCGGAGCCAAGGTGCAGGCCTATGATCCCGAGGCGATGCAGGAGTGCCAGGCCATCTACGGCCTGCGCGACGATCTTCTGCTCTGCGGCACCAAGGAGGCGGCGCTGCGCGGCGCCGACGCGCTTTTGATCTGCACGGAATGGAAGAGCTTCCGCGCGCCGTCCTTCGACGCGCTCAAGGATGCGCTGAGGACGCCGGCCATCTTCGACGGCCGCAACCTCTACGATCCCAAGGTGATCGCGCGCTATGGCATCGAATATTTCTCGATCGGCAGGATGGCGGCATGACGGCTGATCGCCTCAAGGACAATGGCCGTCGCCATGGCTGCGGAACCGCGCCGGCGAACGCGGCATCGGCAACAGTATGAGGTCACCAATGGCTGCCAGGCAGAAACCGACGGTCACCGTCATCGTCCCCACCTTCAATCGCGAAAAATTCCTGCCCGAAGCCATCGACAGCCTGCTCCGGCAGACCGTGGCTCCGGACCAGATCCTGATCGTGGACGACGGCTCGACGGACGGCACTGGCACGGTGGCGAGCTCGTTTCCAGCGCCGGTGGAATATTACCGGAAGGAGAATGGCGGCAAGTCGACCGCGCTGAATTTCGCCCTGAAGCACTGCAAGGGGGATTTCGTCTGGATATTCGACGACGACGATGTCGCGCATCCGACGGCGCTTGAGCGGTTTCTCGCTGCGTTCGAGCGGGAGCCGGAAGCCGATTTCGCTTTCGGCGAATATGCGCGTTTCCAGCGGTCAGCTCAGATCGAAGAGCAGAACTACGAGATCGTCGCCTTCGGCCATGTCAGCCAGGATAATTTCTTCCCGTCCCATCTCGAATATTGCCACGTCCATCAGCCGGGTCTCCTGGTGCGCCGCGAATGCTATGAGGAGGTAGGAGGCTTCAACGAGACGCTGGTCCGGTCACAGGACTATGAGATGATGCTCAGGCTCGCGCGCCGGTTCAAGGGCGTCAGGGTCGACGGCCTCATGTTCTTCCAGCGCCAGCACGACATGGTTCGCGGCAGCACCAAGGTCGTCATTTCCTATGCCAATAGGATAAAGGCATGGGGCTCGTACGACCGGGCGATCATGGAAGAGATCTACAGGTCGGTCGATCTGCACGAGTATCTCGATCGCTCGGAACAGGCCTTGCCGAGGACGGCCGATCTCGAGATGCAGGCACTGCTGCAGCGTTCGAGCATCATGGCGAGGAAGGGGTTGTGGCATCACGCGGCCGAGGACATCCGTCGTTACGCCCTGCTTGCCGAACGGGCCGGAAAAACCTCGCTCAGCGACAAGGAGCGCGCCATCGTGCGGCGTACGTTCGAAGCCTACGACACGGGGCTGTCATCCGCCCCGGCCGACGAATTCGTCTCGGCGGTGAAGGCATGGAAGTCGGGACCGCTGAAGGCCGACATCGTCCGGGAATACATGCATTCATTCCCCCACTATCTGGCGCGGGACCTGAAGGCGGGAAAGGTGATCCCGGCATCGAAGTTGTTGCGGGAGTATTCGACATTGTCGTTCTCGGCCTTGGTCAGCCGCTTGTGCCAGGCAATGACGTCGAAGCTTCCATCGGCGCGTAGCGCAAGCTGACGAGCCCTGGGTTGCGCATGCTCGCCCGCCGGGCCGGATTAGGAGCCGAATGATGAAAGTGCTTTTTGCAAGCGGCAACGGATATATTCCCGAGTTCACCGGCGGCGTGCAGTCCAACACCCACCATCTGGTCGAACAGCTGATCGAGCACGGCCACCAGGCTTCGGTCCTCGCCTCGCTGTTCGGCGATGGCATGTTCGGCCTCAAGGCGCGCGCCAAGATGAAGCTGTTGCGGCAGCCCGCGGTGGTCGACAATTTTCCCGGCTATCCGGTGATGCGGGCCTGGTTCCCCTGGGAGGCTGCCGGCTTCGCCGTCGAGAAAGCCAAGCCTGACGTCGCCGTCGTGCAGTGCCACAAATCCGTCCCGCTCGGAAAGGCGCTTCTCGCCGAAGGGGTGCCGCTGGTCGTCTACCTTCACAACGTCGAATTCCACGAGCTCGCCGGCGATCCGCGCGACCTCAATTCGGCGCTCTACATCGCCAATTCGGAATTCACGGCGCGCACCTACAAGGAAAAGTTCGGCATCGATTCCATCGTGCTGCCGCCGACCATCAACGACGCGCTTTACTGCACCCATACGACCGGCGAATTCGTCACCATGATCAATCCCTATGAGGAGAAGGGTTTCGATCTTGCCGTTGAAATCGCGGCCGCGTGCCCGGAGATTCCGTTCCTGTTCGTGGAAAGCTGGAAGCTCGACGACGACCATCGCGCCCGCGTTGAGAAGACCCTCGCGCCGCTCGAGAACGTCAAGCTCGAAAACCGCACCAACGACATGAAGACGGTCTATGGCCGCACCAGGATCCTGCTTGCGCCGAGCAAGTGGGAGGAAGCCTGGGGCCGCGTCGCGTCCGAGGCGCATTGCAGCGGCATCCCGGTCGTCGGATCGCGGCGTGGCGGCTTGCCTGAAGCCATCGGTCCCGGTGGCGTGGTGCTCGACTATGACGCGCCGCTCGCCGACTGGACCGCGGCGGTGAGGCGCCTGTGGAACGATCGGCCCGAATACGACCGGCTTTCGGCCGCGGCTCTCGCCTTCTCCAAACGCCCGGAACTCGATCCCGCGCGGCAATTGGTGGTGTTCCTCCAGTTGCTCGAAAGAGCGGCCCGGGAGGGCGTTCGCCGCGCTGCCTAGCTTGCCGAGCCGGGACATGGAGCCGATTTGCTGCGGTGCACCTAAAATGTTGCGATGCAGCAATTCCTATATTAGTACTGGGTTACGCCGACAGGAGTCAAAGTCATGCCGCATGTGTCAGGCCTTGCCGACGTTTCCAGCCTGATCCGGGCGAGAACATCCTGCCGATGAGGATTTGTTTCGTCGTCGACAAATTTCCCACTCTGTCCGAGACTTTCGTGCTCGATCAGATTGCCGGATGCCTTGAAAGAGGGATCGGAGTCAGCGTCGT
Source organism: Mesorhizobium atlanticum (assembly GCF_003289965.1). GTDB lineage: Bacteria > Pseudomonadota > Alphaproteobacteria > Rhizobiales > Rhizobiaceae > Mesorhizobium > Mesorhizobium atlanticum. The sequence goes on along the minus strand of NZ_QMBQ01000004.1, from coordinate 474,309 downwards.
CTGCAACGAGATGGCCTTTGGCAAGGACAGCAATGTCGACGATGCACGTTGGCGCTCATTGCCTGGGCCGGTCGTTTCCTGGTGGGGCGGCCTCAGTCGCTACCGTTCGCTGCTGATGAAATGGTCGGGCAGGTTTTGGGACAAGCTCTCGACCGCTATCGACCTGGCCAACGCACGCAAGCTGCGAAACGTCGATGTTATCGTGGCGCATTTTGGCCATAACGGCCTGCGCGTCGCCCGCATCATGAAGCGGCGCCAGATTTCCGCGCCTTTGGTGACCATATTCCACGGCACCGATGTCGGCAGACCGATGCACGACAACACACTCGGCTACTACAGGCCGGTTTTCGAGAAAGGGGCTCTCCAGCTGCCTGTTAATGCGTTCTTCCGTCAGGCCCTGATCGATGCCGGCGCCGAGCCGACGCGGGTCGCGGTCCACCATATGGGCATTCGCCCCGGCGAGATCGAATATCGCTGGCGCTCCTGGCAGGGACGTACGCTGTCTTTCATCTCGGTATGCCGGCTGACCGAGAAGAAGGGGACCGAATATGCGCTTCGCGCGCTCGCCGGCCTGCCACATCGCGACTGGATCTATTCGGTGATCGGCGGCGGAGAATTGTTGGAGCAGTTGAAGCGCACCGCCATCGATCTCGGTATTGCCGACAGGGTGAGTTTCCTCGGACCGCGTCCGCACGGCGAGGTGAAGCAGCGCCTGCGTGACGCCGACGTCTTTCTGCTGCCAAGCGTCGCCGGCCGGGACGGCGATCTGGAAGGAATACCGGTTGCGCTCATGGAGGCGATGGCCGGCGGCCTGATCGCTGTGAGCACATATCATTCGGGGATTCCCGAGCTGATCGAGGATCACAAGACTGGCTTCCTCGTGCCCGAACGGGACGTCGCCGCGCTTGCCGTCAAGCTCGCCTGGATCGCCGAGAATCCTGACCTGTGCGAGCCGATAGCGCTTGCCGCCAGAAGCAAGGTCGAGGCGGATTTCAATGCCGATATCTTGAATGAACGCTTTGCGCGGATCGTCGCGCGGCTGGGGGAGACCGGATCCGTCACATGAATGCCAATCCGCCGCCCCCTCAATTTGGTCGCGTTGCCTTGCGCGGTGGGCTGGTCACGGCTGGCGCCCAAGGCTTCAAGATAGCGATCCAGTTCCTGTCGGTCGTCATCCTTGCCCGGCTGCTTGTTCCCGAGGATTTCGGCCTTGTGGCTTCCGTGGGACCGATCGTGGCCTTTGTCGGCCTGCTCCAGGATCTCGGCCTCCAGCAGGCGGTCATCCAGCGCAAGGAGATCGATCAACGGCAGCTCAACCAGGTCTTCTGGCTGAGCGCGGTTGTCGGCCTTTGCGCCGGCGCGGTCGTGGCTTGCATGGCCCCCGCCATTGCCGCCTTCTACGGCGACCAGCGAATGTGGGGAATAACACTTGCTTCCGCCGTGCCGCTGCTTTTTGGCAGTCTGGCCGCTGTGCCGCTTGCCTTGATGAACCGCCATCTGCAATTCGGCCAGCTCGCGCTCAACGACACAATCACCGCGGCCGTCGGGCTGCTCGTCACCGCAACCGCGGCCTATTGGGGGCTTGGCTATTGGTCGCTGGTTCTGGGGCCGGCTGTTTCAGCCGTCGTAGCGCTGGCTGCCGGCTGGTTGGTGACGCGCTGGACGCCGTCCTGGCCGAATCTGAAGATCGACGGCGACATATTCAGGTTCGGCGCCAACCTCACGGGCTTCAACCTTGTCAATTTTCTCTCCCGCAACCTCGACAACATCCTCATCGGAAAATATTCCGGCGCGGTCGAGCTGGGCTACTATGATCGTGCCTACAAGCTGTTGCTCTTTCCGCTGCAGAACATCAACCAGCCGCTGACGCGTATCATGGTGCCGCTGCTCAGCCGCATCCATGAAGACAAGCAGCGGTTTCGAGACATCTATGTCCGGACAAACTGGCTGCTGGCCGTCATCACCATGCCCGGCATTGCGACGCTGACACTGACTTCGGAGCAGGTGGTCAGGCTTCTCTTCGGCGAGCGTTGGATGGCTGTGGCGCCGATTTTCGCCTGGCTGGGCATCGCCGGCCTGATGCAGTCCGTATCGAGCACCACCGGGTGGATATTCATCTGCCAGGGCAAGACCAAGACGATGTTCCATTGGGGCATCTATTCGTCGCTGACGACCGTCGCCTCCTTCATCGTCGGCCTGCACTGGGGCGCCATCGGAGTCGCAGCTGCCTATGCGATCAGCGGCTATGTGCTACGTGTCCCGGTGCTTGCCGCCCTGATTCATCGTGTCGGCCCGGTGACCGCCGGCGATTTCCTGGGCATACAGGGGCTCTTCATCGTCTCGTCCCTGCTTGCCTGGCTCTCGTATTTGTCGCTGCCGGCGTTGCTGACCAGCCAGTCGGACCTGCTCACGATCCTTGTGGCGATTGCCCTAAATTACGGCTTCGCCCTGGTCCTCATGCTTGCTGTTCCGCAGTCGCGCAGGGCGTTGCTCGCCACTCTTGCCAACGTCGCCGGCAACATTGGGTGAGCGGCTACCTATCAAGGACGACAACGGCTCGGTTGCCGACATTGCCGACGCATGCTCATCCAGCACGGCCTCGAGACTTGCCCGGCGATAGTGGTCAAGGCCACCGATGAATCTGCCGAGTTTTTCGGCCGCTTCCGAGGGCGTCACGGTATCGATGTCGAGCAGAAGGTCGGCGACGCCGATATGCTTGGCGACTTCCTTGGTTTTGAATTCATAGGCGATCGGCAGCACCGGCGTGCCGACGCAAAGCGACATGATCATCATATGCATGCGCGTCGCGACGACGAAGTCGCAATCCTTCACCAGCGCCATCAGCTGGTCGGGCGTATGGAATTTGGCGTCGACATTGACGTGTTGGGCGACTTCCGGGTCGAGTTCGGCCACGATCGCCCGAGCAGTTTTGGCGTCGTCATGGGCATATTCCGGCACGCCCTGGCAGGTTGAAACGAAGGTCACCTTCTTGGCGTGGTCCCTGACAAGAATCGTGGCGATCTCGCGGATCGAATCGAGATAGCGGCGCATGCCATCCTCACCGTCGCTGACAAAGCTCCAGTGACGGACGGAAATAGCGACGCGGCCCGTCGGCGCCGGTGCGCTGCCGAGATGTTTCTTGATCCGGTCGGTATCAGCCAGGGCAAAGACGGAATCGGCGACCACATGGCATTTGCCCGGGTCCTTCACCAGATCCAGTATGTGGTTTCTGGATCGCTCGTCGCGCAGCAGGATGAGCGGAGCCCGATCGAAGATCGGACCTAGCTCCTGGCGATTGTAGCTTTTCTTGAACGGGCCGAGCGATTGCGTGAAGAAGATCGGGTCCTTGCCCAGGATTGCATCGATTCGGAATTGATTGAGCCGCTTTTCGAGATCGTAGTTCTCGACGAGATAGGTTCCGCCTGTCGTCACCACCAGGTCGGCGCTCGCATAGGCTTCAAGGCCGCGGCGGTCGTCCTGGCTGAAGAAAACGCTGCTGGCCGCGCCGCTTTGCGCGAAGCGATGCAAGGCGCGCCAGACTGCCCGGTTGTAGAGCGACTTGAGCCGGCCCTTTATCCCGCCGCCGCGCCGATCCTTGAACAGGGATTCCGACAAGAGCTTGTGAAATTCGAGGTCCGGGTAATCTTTCTTCGGGTAAAGCCTGGCCGCGACGTCTGGCTGACTGTCGAAAACCAGGAACCGCACATCGCTGCCGACGACTGATCTGAGAATATGGCGGATGGCCAAAAGGATCGCGGCATCGCCCGTGTTCAGACACACCGTGTTTTCGATCACGACTTTCATGGGGAAACCTCGTTTCGCGTCCGTGGCAAGGCCAGCGGCGGTTAAAACGGCATGTCTTGCCGAAGTGCTGCCACGCGATCCGCGTCGCGATCCTGGCGTGCTGAACCACGCCGGTAACCAACGTCGAACCCAGATCGACCCCAAGCAGCATTAAGAGTAGCGTATCATTTTTGCAGTGCAACAAAAAATGTGCGGGCGTCTGCTACGCCGCACCAAAATTGTTGCGATGCAGCAAAAGCTGTACTAGCATCCCCGATGGGTGGGCCGAACATCGGTCGAGTTTCATGCTGCATGTCTTGTACCTTGTGCATGACGTATCCGACCCGGCAGTGCGCCGCAGGGTCCAGATGCTCAAGGCAGGCGGCGCCAGGGTCACCCTGGCGGGCTTCCGCCGCACCACCAGTCCGGTCGCCGAGATCGAGGGTATCAAGCCTGTCGACCTTGGCGCGACGCGCGACGGCCGATTCGCGCAGCGCCTCGGGGCGGTCGCCAAGGCGGCCATGTCGATCGGCGCGAAGCTGGGCGACATGCCCAGGCCCGATCTCATCATCGCCCGCAACCTCGAAATGCTGGCGCTTGCCCGCCGCGCCAACGCAGCCCTCGGGGCGAACGTGCCCATCGTCTATGAATGCCTCGATATCCATCGCCTGGTGCTGCGCGACGATTTTGTCGGCCGGACATTGCGCGGCGCCGAGCGTCATCTCGCCCGCGACGTGAAGCTTCTGGTGACCAGCTCGCCGGCCTTCATCGCCAATTATTTCGAGCCCTTCGGACAGATCGGCGCGCCCGTCGAGCTGATCGAGAACAAATATTTCGAGGCGGCATCCGTTGTCGCGGCGCATTCGTTCGAGGACGACGGCCCGGCGACGCCGCCCTGGCGCATCGGCTGGTTCGGCGCGCTGCGCTGCCGCCGCTCACTGGAACTGCTGGCCGACTTCACCCGCCGGCAGGCGGGGCGTTTCGAGGTCGTGCTCAGAGGCCGTCCTGCACTGTCCGAGTTTCCGGATTTTCATGGCTTCGTCGAGGCCGAGCCCTGGCTTTCGTTCGAGGGGCCTTACCGCAATCCGGAGGATATGGCTGCGATCTACGGGCAAGTGCATTTTTCCTGGGCGATCGATTTCTTCGAAGCTGGCCAGAATTCCGAATGGCTGCTTCCCAACCGCCTTTATGAGGGCTGCCGCTTCGGCGCTGTGCCGATCTCGATGGCTGGCACCGAGACAGGCCGATTCCTCAAGGGGCAGGACATCGGCGTGCTTCTGTCCGAGGCGACGGCCGAAGGTCTTGAGGCGATGCTCGGCCGAATGGATCAGGACAGATACCGCGCCCTGAAGTCGCGGGTGTTGGCGCGCAATCCTCGGACCTGGAGCTACGACCGCAGCGACTGTGCGGCCTTCGTCGAAAAGCTGCGCGGCCTCACCGCCATGCCTTCGGCCTTTGCGGCGGCGGCATGATGGCAAAGGACGCGCAAAGACCGATGACGCACGCCACTCCATCGATCCTCATCGTCATTCCCTGCCTCAACGAGGCGGCCCATATCGGCGGCCTGCTCGACCAGTTGCGGGCTGCTGCGTCCCGGCTCGGCGGCCGCATCGTCGTCGCGGACGGCGGCAGCACCGACGGCACGCAGGCCATCGTCGAAAACATCGCGGCCGCGGATCCCCGGGTCGTCCTGCTCACCAATCCGAAGCGCCTGCAAAGCGCCGCCATCAATCTGGCGGTGGCGACCCTCGGTGAAGGCGTAGACTATCTCATCCGCATCGACGCGCATGGCGGTTATCCGGACGATTACTGCGACCGGCTGGTCGAGGAAGCCGTTGCCACCGGTGCCGATTCGGTCGTCGTCTCGATGCTGACCGCCGGCACCGGCGCGGTGCAGAAGGCGGTCGCGGCGGCGCAGAATTCCAAGCTCGGCACCGGCGGCTCGAAGCACCGGCACATGTCGGAGGGTGAATGGGTCGACCACGGACACCACGCGCTGGTGCGCGTCGCCGCCTTCAGCCATGTCGGCGGCTATGACGAGAGCTTCAGCCACAACGAGGACGCCGAGTTCGACTGCCGCCTGCGCCAGGCCGGCTACCGCATCTGGATGAGCGGCAGGACACAGATGGTCTATTATCCGCGCTCGACGCTGAAGAGCCTCTATTTCCAGTATCTCGGCTATGGCCGCGGTCGCGCCAGGAATGTGCTCAAGCACCGCATGGTGCCAAAGGTCCGGCAGATGATCCCGCTGTTGGTGGCGCCCGTGGTGCTGTTGGCCTTGTTCTCGTTCGTCCACTGGCTGGCGGCGGTGCCGTTCCTTTTGTGGGTGGCCGTCTGCCTCGGCTACGGCCTGGCGACAGCGGTGCGCCAGCGCAACGCCAGCATCGCGTTGGCCGGAGTTTCTGCCATGGTCATGCATTTCGGCTGGTCCGTCGGCTTCTGGCAGCAGCTTTTGACGGCGCGCTCGCAGCGCAAGGTGGCGTGATGGCCGGTCGCTCGATCGACATCTGCATCTGCACCTTCCGCCGGCCGGAACTGGCCGACACGCTGCGCTCTGTCGCCGCCCTGGAGAAGCCTGAAGGTTTGGAGGTCGGCATCGTTGTTGCCGACAACGACGATGAACCAAGCGCCCAGAAGCTGGTGAAGGCGCTGGCCGAGCAATTGAAGCTCCCGGTTCGCTATCGCCACGCGCCGGCGCGCAACATCTCGATTGCCCGCAACGCCTGCCTCGACGCCAGCGTGTCGGACTTCGTCGCCTTTATCGACGATGACGAGACGGCGTCGCCCCGCTGGCTGGTCGAGTTGATGGCGACGGCCGATGCCACCGGCGTCGCGGCAGTGCTTGGGCCGGTGCGGGCGCATTATCGCCAGGACGCGCCGGACTGGATGCAAAAGGGCGATTTCCACTCGACCTTGCCGGTCTGGGTGCGCGGCGAGATCCGCACGGGTTACACCTGCAATGTCCTGCTCAGAACGACCGACGCAAGCCTGCGCGGCCGGCGCTTCAGCCTGGCGCGCGGCCAGACCGGCGGCGAGGACACCGAGTTCTTCGATGCCATGGTCAAAGCCGGCGGCCGCATCGCCTTCGCGCCGCAAGCCTTCGTCGACGAGGTCGTGCCGCGCGCCAGGGCCGCGTTCGACTGGCTGCGCCGCCGCCGTTTCCGCTTCGGCCAGACGCACGGCCACCTGATCGGGCGCGGCGCCGGCGGCATCCGCCGCGCCGGCCAGGTCGGGCTGGCTTCGGCCAAGGCCGCTTACTGCTTCGGGATGGCGATTTTGACCGCGATCAGCCCGGTGCGACGGAACCGCAGCGTGCTGCGCGGCATTATGCACGTTGGTGTCGTCTCCGGTTTGGTCGGCGTCCGTGAAATCCGCCAGTACGGCCTCACTTCGCCAGAACAAGGGAACAAGCGTGCAGCCTGACGTAAGCTTCGTCATCGCCGCCTATAATGCGGAGGCCACTCTCGACCGCGCCATCTCCGGCGCGATCGCCCAGCTTGGCGTCACCGTCGAGGTCATCGTCGTCGATGACCAGTCGCAAGACGGTACGCTGGATGTGGCGCGCGCTTACCCGGGAGACATCGTCAAGGTGGTGGCGCTGCCGCAGAATCGCGGCCCGGGCGGCGCCAGGAATGCAGGCCTCGACCTTGCGCGCGGCCGCTGGGTGGCCGTGCTGGATTCCGACGACGCCGTTCTCCCTGGCCGAATGGCGGCGATGATCGCGCGGGCGGAAGCGGTCGGCGCCGAAATCGCCGTCGACAATGTCCAGGTCGTGCGCGAGGACGGCACGCCCGACGACACCATGTTCCCGGCCGGCTATCTGGAAACGCTCCGCGAAATCTCCCTGGCTGATTACATCGCCGGCAATCTGGTCTTCGAATCGCGCTTCAATCTCGGCTATCTCAAGCCGGTCTTCCAGCGCCGCTTCCTCAACGACAACAGGTTGCGTTACGACGAGAAACTGCGCATCGGCGAGGACTACATTCTGCTTGCAAGCGCATTGGCCAGCCGCGGCCGCTGTGTGGTCGAGCCAACCGTCGGTTATGTCTACCATATCCGCACCGGCTCGATCTCGCGGGTGCTCGAATTGCACCACGTCGAGGCGATGACGCGCGCCGACGCGGCCTTCGCGACGGCATATCCCATGGACAGCACCGCAAAGGCGGCCTTCGCCCGGCGTGGCCGCAGCCTGCGCAAGGCCGCGTCGTTCCTGTCCCTGGTCCAGCACATCAAGGCGCGCGCGCCGCTCAAGGCAATCGGCGCGGCGCTTAGAGATCCGGCCGCGATCGGGCATATGTCGATGCCGATCGCGGTCCGGCTGAGAAGGGTTGCGGCGCAGGTTCGCCGTAGGGGCGGGGAGATGAAGCATGCGGGCGATTTGATAGCCGGCGACAGGTAGAAATCTTTTTCTCTCAGAAGGAAGACCAGATGCAGAAAGTCAGGAAGGCAGTTATCCCGGTGGCGGGGCTCGGAACGCGGTTCCTGCCGGCAACCAAGTCCATGCCGAAGGAGATGCTTCCCGTCGTCGACAAGCCCGTCGTGCAATATGCCGTCGACGAGGCGTTCGAGGCCGGCATCGAGCACATCGTCTTCGTCACCGGCCGCAACAAGGCGGTTATCGAGGACTATTTCGACCTGCATCCTGAACTGATCGGCACGCTGGAGCAGACCGGCAAGAAGGCACAGCTCGAATCGCTGGAAAGCTTGCTGCCCGTGGCCGGCGCCACCTCCTTCATCCGCCAGCAGTCGCCGCAGGGCCTCGGCCATGCCGTCTGGTGTGCGCGCGACGTGATCGGCAACGAGCCTTTCGCGCTGCTGCTTCCCGACATGGTGTCCTTCGGCGCGCGCGGCTGCCTTGCCGAGACCGTCGATCTTTATCAGCGGACCGGCAGCAATGTGATCGCTGTCGAGCGCTGCGACCCGGCCGAAACCAGCAAATACGGCATTGTCGGCCGTGGCGACGAGGTCGGTTCCGGCTTCAAGGTCACTGAGATGGTCGAAAAGCCTGCGCCCGCCAAGGCGCCGTCGAATTTCTATATCAACGGCCGCTACGTTCTGCAGCCGGAGATCTTTGCCCTGCTCGGCAACCAGCAACGCGGCGCCGGCAACGAAATCCAGCTCACCGACGCCATGGTGCGCCTCGCCCAGAGTCAGCCCTTCTACGCCCAGCCTTTCGACGGCCGCATGTTCGACTGCGGCTCCAAGGAAGGCTTCATCGAGGCCACCATCGCCTTCGCCCTGGCGCGCGACGACATGAAAGGCCCTGTCTTCGACATGTTGCAGCAATTCGTCCGGTCGCATGAGCGCCGGGAAGTAGCCGCATAATGCCCATCTTTTGGGTGCATATGCGAACTCGCGATGGCGCGACAGCCACTCAGGCGCCCGGACCTTCAGGTCCGGCGCATCCTGGCAACAACGTTGCGCGGTCTTTTCTGGTCACGACGCCGATCTACCAAGGCCGATAGCGCCTGCAACCTGGAATTGGACCGAACATGAACTATGCCAACTTCCCTCTCGACAAGAGGATGCCGTTGCCCAGTGCCGATCCGGAAAAGGGTGAAGACTTCATCGATGTCGAGCGTCTGCTTGGCATGGCCGCCCGTCAGGCCAAGGTGGTGGCGATCTGCGCCGCCATCGGCCTGGTCCTGGGCGTGATCTATCTGCAAACCACGCCCAAGCAGTATATGTCCGTGGCGAGCGTCCTGATCGACGAGGGCGTGAACAAGGTCATGGACGACATCTCGGCTGCCAGCGCCACGCAGCAGACCGACGCGACGATCCTCAGCCAGATCGAGATCCTCAACTCGGCGCGGCTGGCGTCGGAGGTGGTCGACAAGTTGAAGCTCGACCAGAACCCGGACTTCATGAGCCCGCCCCAATCGGCTTTGGCCAAGGGCATCGGTTTCCTGCGCGGCATCGTCGCCTATTTCCGCGGCAACGCCGCCGATCAAATTCCCGGCATCGAGAATGTCGATGCGGCCACGCGTGAAGCGATGATCAAGACCGCGACCCACGACTACGCGGTTTATATGCTGCAGACAGGATTGTTGGCCGATCGTGTCAGCCGCTCCAATGTCATCAGCATCGGCTACCAGGCGACAAACCCGGCACTCGCCACGGCCATCACCAAGGCCTATGCGGACGCCTATCTCGCCGACCAGCTCAACGCCAGCTTCGACGCCACCGAGCGCGCGGCCGTATGGCTGCAGGGCCGGTTGAGCGAGTTGCGCGAAAGCTCGCAGGCCGCTTCGCTGGCGGTCGAGAAGTTCAGGGCCGAGCACGGCCTTTCCGCCAACAGCGACGGCCAGTTGCTGAGCGACAAGCAACTCGCCGACCTTAACGCCCAGCTTATCGTCGCGCAGGCCGATACGGCTCGCGCCAGCGCCCGCTACCAGCAGTACAAGGCGATCGTCGACAGCGGCTCGGAAAGCGCTTTCAATGATTCGGCCATAGCGGCTGACCAGCCGAGCAGCTCGGTCATCATCGGGCTCAAGACCCGTTATCTGGCCATTACCAAGCGCCTGCAGGACGTCGAGACCAATTTCGGCAAGGATCACCCGCAGGCGGTCGCGCTGGCCAAGGAAAAGGCCGATGTTGCGGCGCAGATCTTCGGGCAGCTGAAGCAGATCACCGAAAGCTACCGCAACGACTTCGAAGTGGCGCAGACGCGCGAACAGGCGTTGCGCGACAAGATTTCCACAGCCGCCGGCAAGAGCTCGATCGACAACCAGTCGCAGGTGAAGCTGAAGGAACTCGAACAGCAGGCGCAGGCGCTGACCACGCTCTACCAGACATTCCTCAGCCGCTATGAGGAAGCCTCGCAGCAGCAGTCCTTCCCGGTCGGCAAGGTCCGCATCATTTCCGACGCGACGATGCCGCTCGCGGCCTCGGGCCCTCGCACCATGCGTGTGCTGGCGCTGTCGCTGGTGCTCGGCCTGATGCTGGGCGCCGGCTTCGGCGGCCTCAACGAGTTCAACGAGCGCTTCTTCAGGACGGGCGAGGATATTCGCGATCGCGCTGGCCTCAAATTCCTCGGCTATCTGCCGACGATCGGCGGCGGCAGGGTCAAGGATTCCAAGGCCGACGACCTGCCGGCCGACGGCAAAGTGGCCAGCCTCTCCTCGGCCGAGCGGCGCGCGCGCATGCGCGTCAGCATCGATGCCCCGGCTTCAATGTTCGCCGAGACGCTGCGCAACGCGAAGATAGCCTTCGACGTCGTGATGGAGGACCGCGGCAGCCGGGTCATCGGCGTCATTTCGGTGCTGCCGGGCGAAGGCAAATCGACGGTGGCCGCGAACCTTGCCGGCCTGCTTGCCGCAAACGGCGCCAAGACCTTGCTCGTCGACGGCGACCTGCGCAATCCAGGCTTGAGCCGCAGCCTCGGCATGGAGGCCGAACAGGGCCTGATGGAAGCGGTGGTCAACGGCCAGACCTGGCAGTCTGTCGGCAAGGTCGACCGCCAGACCAAGCTCGCGATCATTCCAGCCGTGCTGCGTGGCCAGTTCTCGCACACCAGCGAACTCCTGGGCTCCGCCGGCATGCGGCGCTTCATCGAGAACGCCAAGGAGACGTTCGAGTACATCATCGTCGACCTGCCGCCGCTCGGCCCCGTGGTCGACGCCAAGGCCTTCGCGCCGCTGGTCGACGGCTTCGTGCTGGTCACCGAATGGGGCCGCACGCCGCGCAACATGGTGCGCTCGATGCTGGAATCGGAGCCCTATATCGCCAACAAGGTGATTGGGGCGGTGCTCAACAAGGTCGACCTGAAGAAGCTCGCGAGATACGGCTCGCTCGGCGGCTCGGAAAGGTTCTTCGACCGCTACTCGAGCTACTATCTGGAGAAGTCGGAAGCGCGCGCCAAGCAGGCTGCTTGAGGCGGAAACAAGATCGGGACTGTTCAGCCTGAAACGGCGAACCGCCTAATCCCGAGAGGACAGCAGCCGGCCGTATTTGCCGACGATCCTGAGCGCGGTCAGCCGCCCCGTCTGGAAGGCCCCGGTGTCGATGTCGAGCCGGCGGCCGTCGAGCGTCGGGACGTCGACGATCGTGTGCCCATGCACCACCCACCGGTCGAGTTGGTGTGCCGCCTCGAAGAACTCTTCGCGGATGTTGAGGAGGTCGCCCTCGTCCTGCGCCTCGAGCGCGATGCCGGGCCGGATGCCGGCATGCACGAAGACGAATTGGTCGGAGCAGACCATCACCGGCAGCGTGCGCAGGAAGTCGACATGGCTGGCGGGAATGGCCTCGCGTATGCGCGCGTCCGCCTGCGCGCTCGAACCGTATAGGCTTATCAGACGGTCGGGGTCGACGCCGTAGGAGAACAGGGTCTCGCGGCCGCCATAGCCGAGCCAGGTTTCACGCGAGAGATGACCGTCCAGATAGAGGAGCAGCGCGACTTCATGATTTCCCACCAGGCAGACGCGCTGGAAGCCCCTCGGCGGCGGCGCCATCAGATGGTCGACCACGCGCCGCGAATGCGGCCCGCGATCGATATAGTCGCCCAGCATGATGATGATCTTGCGGCCGCGGAACTGCTGCGCGTCGAGCTCGATTTTCTGTTCCAGCGCGCGCAATTCTTCATGACAGCCGTGCACGTCGCCGATCGCATAGACGATCGTGTCGCGCATATCCATGACAAGGCGCTCACGCGGCGCGGGTCGAGGACGTCTCGATCGTTGGAACAGGCTCACGGATTGAGGCTCGGGTATTTGCACTGATTTGCGCCTCGATATCATGCCGAATGCAAACAATTCCACACCGGCGCGATCGGCAGTCGCGTCAGGCGGCCTTCGATCGATGACGCAACAGGGTGTGGTGGGGCTGCAGTCGGATAAGGGGCTCGGCCGCGATCAAGAACACCTGCACGCCGGCCCAGCCGGAGCCAACAAGGGCCATTTTCGGGATGGGGCGGGATGCCGCCGGTCGCGCGTGCCGAAATGCCGTCGGGGACAGCCCAGACCCAGAAGCCATAGTGATGGAACATCACCATGGCGGCAGCCAGGAATCGCAGAGGGTCGACGCCGCCAAATGGCGTTTTGAGCTGAGCCATGCCGTTCTTTCGGTATGGCCCCCCAAAGCGAACTTTAAAGTCCACTGCTGCGCTGCACAACAAGCGATTGCAGGGCAGGACAAATTGGTGAATTCGTCGTTAACGCGGCCGTCTGGCGGGCTGCTACACTCCGATGCCGCGGCCCTTCAGCGCCGCGGCGATCTCGTCGAGGATCAAGGGGTCGTCGATGGTCGCCGGCATCGCCCATTCCTCCTTGTCGGCGATCTTCTGCATCGTGCCGCGCAGGATCTTGCCGGAGCGGGTCTTGGGCAGCCGCTTGATCGTCACCACCGTCTTGAAGGCGGCAACCGGTCCGATCCGCTCGCGCACCAGCCCCACGACCTCGCTTTCGATCGCGCCGCTGTCACGCGCCACCCCGGCATTGAGCACGACGAAGCCCAGCGGCACCTGGCCTTTCATGGCGTCGGCAATGCCGATGACAGCGCATTCGGCGACGTCGGGATGGGCCGCCAGCACCTCTTCCATGGCGCCTGTCGATAGACGGTGGCCAGCGACGTTGATGATGTCGTCGGTGCGCGCCATCACGTAGAGATAGCCGTCTTCGTCCATCATGCCGGCGTCAGCCGTCTTATAGTAGCCGGGGAATTCTTCGAGGTAGGCCTGGCGGAAGCGGCCATCGGCATTCCACAGCGTCGGCAGGCAGCCGGCGGGCAGCGGAAGCTTGACCACCACATTGCCGAGCGTGCCGCGTGGCACCTCGTGCCCGGCATCGTCGAGGATGCGGATGTCGTAGCCTGGCATCGGCACGCCGGGCGAACCGTATTTCACCGGCAACAGCCCGAGCCCCGCGGGGTTGATCGTCATCGGCGAGCCGGTCTCGGTCTGCCACCAATGGTCGATCACCGGCCGGTCGAGCTTCTGCTCGGCCCACTTGATCGTCTCGGGGTCGGCGCGCTCGCCGGCGAGGAACAGGGTGCGGAACTTCGACAAATCATATTTCGGCACGAACTCGCCTTTGGGGTCCTGACCCTTGATGGCGCGGAACGCGGTCGGCGCCGTGAACAGCGCCACCACGCCATGCTCGGAAATCACCCGCCAGTAGGTGCCGGCGTCCGGCGTGCCGATCGGCTTGCCCTCGAACAGCACGCTGGTGCAGCCATGCAGCAACGGCCCGTAGACGATGTAGGAATGGCCGACCACCCAGCCGACATCGGAAGCCGCCCAGAACACTTCGCCGGGCTTGACGCCGAACTCATTGTCCATGGTCCATTTCAGCGCGACCATATGACCGCCATTGTCGCGCACGATGCCCTTTGGCTGGCCGGTCGTGCCGGAGGTATAGATGATGTAGAGCGGGTCGGTGGCCAGCACCGGCACGCAGTCGACATTGGCGCCGGCGGCGCGCTCGCGGGCGACCGCATCGGCATAGTCGATATCGTAATTGTCCTTCATCTCGCAGCGCAGCTGCTCGCGCTGCAGGATGAGGCAGGCGTCGGGCTTGTGCTTCGACATCTCGATCGCCTTGTCGAGCAGCGGCTTGTAGGCGACGATGCGAGCTGGCTCCAGGCCGCAGGAAGCGCTGACGATCAGCTTTGGCTTGGCGTCGTCGATACGGGTGGCGAGCTCGTGCGAGGCGAAGCCCCCGAACACCACCGAATGCACGGCGCCAATGCGGGCGCTGGCCAGCATCGCAATCGCCGCTTCCGCCACCATCGGCATGTAGATGATGACGCGGTCGCCCTTGCCGACGCCGCGATGCCTCATCACCGAGGCCAGCGCGACCACCTCGCGCTTCAATTCAGTATAGGTGAATTTCCGGATCGTGCCGGTGATGGCGCTGTCATGGATCAGCGCTAGCTGGTCGGCGCGGCCGCCCGCGACATGGCGGTCGATGGCGTTGTAGCAGGTGTTGCAGGAGGCGCCGACGAACCAGCGGCCATAGACGCCTTCCGTCGGGTCGAAGACCTTTTCGGCCGGCTTATACCAGTCGATCGCCTTCGCCGCTTCGCCCCAGAACCCTACGGGGTCGCGTTTCCAGCCCTCATAGACTTCGTGATAGCGTGAGGCCATCCGCCTTCCTCTCAAGAAACGTTCTGCCGCCTGCCATAGACTAAGCCGCGCCTGGCGGCCATGTCTTCCTGCATTTTGGTCGACATCCCGACAAACGTCTCTGTTCGGTGCCTCCGGCGGAGGCGTCGCTGTCACTGTCCGTGATATAGGCCGGCTTAAAGCGGCAGTGCCGCCAGCATCAGCCCGACGCCGCCGGCGATCAGGATAGCAGCCGCAAGCGTCTTCCGGTGGCGCTCGAATGCCGTCGGAGCCCGTTCCCAATTGTAATGCATACAGATCACTCCCCAAAGCCCGGCGGACTCTTAGCTTACTTAAGGGAAGGATGGCAACCCCGGGCTGGGAAGGCGGCCCAGGCCAGGACGCGGCATCTCCAGACAATGGACAGCATCGCGCCCCCGCGCTAATTGCTCTCGATCGAAGGGAGCGGGCAGATGGCTGAAATCGGCTCTGAAATGGTGCTGCGCATGGCGGACGACGCATCCGTGCAGCATGTCGGCGATGGCGCCGTCGTGCTGTTGGCGCGCAGCGGCCAGCTCTACACCTGCAACGACACGACCGAGGCCTTTCTCGAAAAGGTCGATGGCGCGCGCAGCCTCGACCAGATCATCGACCTGTTGTCGGACGAATTCGAGGTCGACAAGGCAACGCTCGGCCAGGATATGGCCGAACTGGCCGCCGAGCTGGTGGCCGAAGGCATTCTCGCCGACACGGGCGTGTGATGACCGACGGACCTCTTCTGCGCATTCTGTTTCGTGCCCATTTGTGGCTCAGCGCCCGGCTGCTGCCGGTGCTGGTTGGCCGGCGCGATTTCGAAAGCGTGTTGAAGCTGGCGCCGCTGCAGTCGGCTGCGCCCTATCGTGACCTGCCCTGGACCTACATCGTTCAACGCGTCAACCGAACGGTGCGGCGGCCCTGGTTCATGCGCGACCGCAGATGTCTTCGCGAGGGTCTGCTCGGCTTCCGTTTTCTGCGAATGGCCGGTCTCGATCCGGAGCTGCGTTTCGGCGTCGATGCCAAATCGATGCACGAGCCCCGTCTGTCGGCGCATTGCTGGGTCTGCCTCGACGGCAAGCCGGTGGTCAGCGCCAGCCAGCCCGGCATGGTCGAAATCTATCGCCACCCGCCCAGCGTGAAGGCGTCCGCTGCTTGAGCGACCGGACAACCACGTTCCTCTACGACCTCAAGGGGCAGGTCATAAGCGTAACCGCCGCCCGCGCCGATCTCTGGCCGAGCTTCGACCTGATGCTCGGCGCCCTGCGCGTTGACGAGCCAGTCCAGCCCGGCTTTCGCGTCAACATTGTCGAAACGCGGCAATTGGCGGAGAATCCCCAGGGAAAACTGGCTTTCGACGGCGAAGTGCCCTTCGATGGCCATTGCAGGATGATCGACGCCGGAGACGTCTTTCACCTCGTCTTTCCAGGTCAGCAGACGGTGTCGATCCGCGATGAGGAGGGCTGCGCCGAAATCCGCGTTCATCCGGACAGCAAGATCAAATGGACGCTGCTGATGATGGTGCTGGATGCCGCGCTCGATGCCGGGGGGCAGCACATGCTGCACATGGCCGGCCTGACGCTGCCGGGCAGCGAGGCGCTCGTGCTGGTCCATGCGCCGAGCGGCACCGGCAAGTCGACGACGTCGCTGGCGCTCGCCTCGCGGGACTTCGGCCTCTGTTCCGACGACGTCATGATCCTCAGGGTGGCGCAGGACGGCGTCACGGCCTGGGGCATGCCGCGCAAAGTGAAGATCCATCGCAACACCGCGGCGATGCTGCCTTTCGTGTCGCCCTGCCTTGGCGAGACATGGGATGCGGAGGGCGAGCAGGCCGTGTCGCTCGATCGCCTTGGCGAGATCATCCGCGTCGAGGATGTGCGCGCCAGGCCGGTCGCGGCTCTTCTTCATCTTGCCCGCTCGACCGACGGCGAGACAAGGCTCGTGCCCATGCCGAGGACCGATGCCATGGTGGCTTTAGCCGCCGACAATGTGAGGACCGGCATGACCGGCCTTTTGCCGCTGCAGAAAAGGCGAATGGCGACGATCGCGGCGTTGGTCAAGACGGTGCCGACCTTCACGCTGGAAGTGGGCGCGAGGCCGGTCGAAGCGGCGCAGTTGATCCGCGCTGCGCTGCGTCAGGCCGGATAGGGCCGCGCCCGCGCCAGCCTCTGCACCCAGCGGAAGGCGTCCCGGCTGAGGCGCGAGCGCAGCTTCTCGCGCGAGTTGACACGCAGCAGCATGTTACCGGTGATCAGCCACTTCGCCAGTCGTATCGAAAGGTCCGGTTTGATGCGGTCGGCGAGCTCGATCGCGCGCGGCGCGCCGAAAAGGCGCCCGGTGACGTTGAGGACCGTCGCCAGCTCGAGCTCGATGCCGGTCATGCGCGCAGCCTCCAGCAGCCGCGCTTCCTCTTCCGGCGATCTCAGCGCTCGCACGCCTTGCAGCACGTCGACGCAGAGCTGCAGCCGGTGGAATTTGTGGCCGCCGGCGGCATGGACGATGGCGATGGTCAGAAGTGCGGCCGGCGTGTCGGTTTCGCCGCCGTCGATCGCCTGCAGCTCGCGGAAGCCGAGCGACAGACGTCGGCGCATGCCGGTGTCATGCACCAGGTTGCCGTGCAATTCGATCAGCAGGCTGGAATTCTCTTTTTCCAGCCATTTGAATTCCTGCAATTCATGCGACTCGGCCTCGCCGCTGCCGAGCACGAAGCCGCATTCGGCGATCGTCCTGTTGGCCGCCTCGATGCTGGTGGGGGCGACGAGGATGTCGATGTCGGTGAACGGCCGGTCGGCAAGCTGGCGGTAGAGCCTGCGCGCGAACACCGGCCCCTTGACGATCCGGGCCGGAATGCCTTTCGCCGCCAGCGCCTTCATGATGCGGTCGCCGTGATATTGCAGCAGCATAGACTGCCCGGTTGCCGTCGTCATCTGGTCGCGCAACTCGGTCAGCTTCTGCAGCAGCCTCGCGTCTTTCGGCAGATTGGCGTCGCCGCGTTCCCTGAACTTGCGCAGCACGATCGGCAGTACGCCGTGGAATTCGGCATTGGCCAGCTCAGCCAACAGGTCGCCTGTGGAAACGTCCTTGCCCCAATCGGCGGGCGCCTCGGGGTCCGCAAGCTTGATCAGCAGTTTTTCCTGGGCAGGCGAAAGCGCGGGCAGCATCGTTCAGGCATCAGCAGCAAGGTTCCTCACATGCTTGCCAGAAAAGCACCGGCGAAGCCAGCGAGGCCTACATCCCCCAGCGCAACGCCGCCGTGTGCACAGGGGCGTCCCACAATGCCGTCATATCATCGTCGAGCATGGTCAGCGTGATCGAGCATCCGGCCATGTCGAGCGATGTCACATACGAACCGACGAGCGAGCGGATCACCGTCACGCCCTGTCTCTCGAATATCCTGCGGGCGCTGTTGTACATCAAATAGAGCTCCATCGACGGCGTGCCGCCGAAGCCGTTGACGAACAGCAGCGCCGGCCCCTTGGCACGGTCGCCGAAATCGCCGGCGATCGCCGCGCAGACCTCCTCGGCGATGGCGTCGGCGCTCTTCAGCGCGTCGCGCCGCCGGCCGGGCTCGCCGTGGATGCCGACACCGAACTCCATCTCGCCGTCGCCGATCTCGAAGGTCGGCTTGCCGGCGGCGGGCACCGTGCCGCTGGTTAGCGCCACGCCCATGGAGCGCGTCGCAGCGTTGACCCGGTCCCCGAGCGCCTTGAGCTCGGGCAGCTCCAGGCCTTGCTCGGCCGCGGCGCCCACGATCTTTTCCACCACCAGCGTGCCGGCCACCCCGCGCCGCCCGGTCGTGTAGGACGAGTTCTCGACCGCGACGTCGTCATTGGTCACCACCTTGAGCACGCCGTCCGCCATCTCGGCCGCCATGTCGAAATTCATCACATCGCCTTCGTAGTTCTTGACGATGAACAGGCAGCCGGCGCCGGTGTCCGCGGCCTGCACGGCCGCGAGCATCTGGTCCGGCGTCGGCGAGGTGAAGACCTGGCCAGGGCAGGCGGCGTCCAGCATGCCGTGACCGACCAGCCCGCCATGCAGCGGCTCATGGCCCGAGCCACCGCCCGAGATCAGCGCCACCTTGCCGGGTTTCAG
Source organism: Mesorhizobium atlanticum (assembly GCF_003289965.1). Lineage (GTDB taxonomy): Bacteria > Pseudomonadota > Alphaproteobacteria > Rhizobiales > Rhizobiaceae > Mesorhizobium > Mesorhizobium atlanticum. The sequence continues at coordinate 455,360 of NZ_QMBQ01000004.1, read as the reverse complement.
CTCCTTGCGGCGGATGAATTTGTGGTCGTCGCCAAGCACGAGGATATCGGCATGAGCCGCCGCAAAGCCATCGAGGCTTTCGGTCAGCACCGTCTCCACCGAATTGATGAATTTCTTCATGGCAGTCCTCCCATGCTCCCGCTTTAGCCGCTGCCCTTACCGGCGATGCTGGTTATTTTCTGGATGAATTCGTTGATCGCCCGGTCGAGCGCCGCATTCTGCTTGTCGTCGCCGAAATCCGGCACGATCAGCGAGACATGGCGTGTCTTGCGCGGCCCGGACGCCGCGGGCGCCTTGCCGGGATGCGCCTGATGATAGGCGGCCATGAACTGGTCGCGCTCTGCCTGGCTGAAATGGCAGACGGAAAAGATGGAGGGCAGATGCTTTGACGGGATCGGGATCGAATAGGCCGGGCTCGATATCTGCGTGACGAAGCTGCGGTGCTTGCCGAGAGCATCGGCCAGGCGCTGGCGCATGCCGGACGGGCGCTGGTCGATGACATGCGACAGGATCGTCTTGTAGGCGCGGATCGCCTCTTCCGATCCCGGCTCCGGTGTCTTGGCGAGCTCGGCCATGCGCCTATACCGCCGCGTCCGCGATGGCCGCCTTGGCCATCGCCAGTTGAGCAGGGGCGACCGAGAGGTCGCGCAAGCCGGCTTCAAGCAGCGCCGGGATGGTTGCAGGGTCGCCGCCGGCATCGCCGCAGAGGCTGACCGGAATTCCCTTCTCCAGTCCGAAGGCGGCAACTGCCGCGACCAGCCGCAGCACCGCCGGCTGGCGAACGGAATTGAGATGCGCTACGGCTGCGTTGTCCCGCGCGGCTGCCATCACATATTGCGTCAGGTCGTTGGAGCCGATCGAGAAGAAGGCGACATCGGCGAAATCCTCCGGCGCCAGCGCCACGGAAGGCACCTCGACCATGATGCCAAGCGGCGGCAGCTTGTGCGTTACGCCCCGCGCGGCAAGCGCGGCCCGTTCTTCCGCGAACAGCGCGGCGGCTTGGGCATACTCGTCAGGCGTGGCGATCATCGGGAACATCACCCTCAGATTGCCGTGGATGGCGGCGCGCAGCAATGCCCGGATCTGCACGCGGAAGATATCGAGCCGCGCCAGTGACAGCCTGATGCCGCGCAGGCCGAGAAACGGATTGGTCTCCTCGACGGTGAACCCCGGCACGGGCTTGTCGCCGCCGGCATCGACGGTGCGGATGGTCACCGGCTTGCCGCCGGCCCATTCCAGCACCTTGCAGTAGGCGTGGTATTGCGTCTCCTCGTCCGGCAACGTCTTGCCGAACAGGAATTCCGTCCGCATCAGGCCCACGCCGTCGCACGTCTCGACATCGATGCCTTCGACATCGGATGGATAGGCGATGTTGACCTGCACGCGCACCGCGGTACCGGCCTTGGTCACGGCCGGCGCCGTCAGGAATGTCTTCGCCGCGCCCAGGCGGTCGGCGAAAGCGGAGGCCGATTGCCGGAAGGCTTCGGTCTCGGCCGGCGACGGTGAGAAAATGATCGCGCCGTGTTCGGCATCGAGCAGCGCGTCGCCCATGGTCGGTGCGGCCGGGGCGCCGAGACCGACCACCATCGGCACGCCGCGCGAGCGCGCCAGCATGGCGACATGGCTGGCGGTGCTGCCAGACTTGAGGGCGATGCCGCCGCCTTCGCTCCAATCGGTCTCGAGGAAACGCGTCGGCGCGATATCTTCGCCATAGAGGATCGCGCCCGGTGGCGCCGCGACCTCGCCTTCCTCGTTCAGCGCCCGCAGCACCTGGTCGCGGATGTCGCGCAGATCGGCGGCTCGGGCGCGGAAATAGTCCTGGTCCGACGCTTCGTAGCCGGCGATCTCACTGTCGAGCGCCGTGCGCCATGCGGCGTCCGCCGGCTGCCCGGAGCCGATCGCCACCAGGGCCGGACCGCTCAGCGCGTCGTCCTCCAGCATGGCGATGTGGAATTCGAGGATGCCGGCGGCATCGCCATCGGCGGTTTCGATCAGCGCCGCCAGCCGGCCGACGGCCTTGCCGATTGCGCTCATCAGTGCGGCTTGTTCTTCCTCGGTGCTCGCCTTGGCCTTGTAGCTGGCCGGAGGCTGGTCGAGGTCGAACAACGGGCCTTCGGCATAACCGGGAGAGGCGGGGATACCCTCAACCCGCATGGCCCGCGTTCCTTGCCGGCCTGGTGACATTCAGATCGGTCTCAGGCGGACCGGGCATGATCCGCATCCTCGTCGAAGTCACGCTGCACCAGGTCGACCAATGCCGCGACCGCTTTACTTGCGCCGTCGCCCTTGGCGCGGATGTGAAGCAGCGTCCCCTTGGGCGCCTTGGCCGCCATCACCTTGACGATGCTCTTGGCGTCGAACCAGGGGCCGTTCGCCGCGACCGCCACCTCCACCTCGGCCGCGAACGTCTTGGCGAGCTTGGTGAACTTCACCGAAGGGCGCGCATGCAGCCCCACCGCGTGGGTGATCAGGACCGTTGCTTCGGCGGATGCTGACATTCAGTCGGTTCCCGTTCGTTCACGACGGCGACAATTCATGCGCCGTCGCCACCACTTCCTTGAGCGAGGCGCCGCCGGAGGATTCGGTGGCCGCCATCACCGCGCCCTCGACGATCGGCGCGTTGCAGACGATGATCTTGTGCGAGCGCGGCTCGCCGATCATCTCGACCGCCATCTCCGAGTTGGTCTCGGCACCGCCGAGATCGACCAGGATGGCGACGCCCGCTTCCGACCAGGCCTTGTCGATCGCGCCCATGATCGCCTCGACGCTGGTGCCGAGCCCGCCATGGCCGTTTCCGCCGCACCATGCAAGCGGCACTTCGTCGCCCACCATCTGACGCACCATGTCGGCCGTGCCCTCGGCAACCAGGGGCGAATGCGACACGATGACGATACCGACATTGCTCATCAATTGCCCTCTATCGCTTCCGCGACCGCGCGCACCAGAAGCGCGGTCGAGCGCGCTCCGGCGTCCATGTGCCCGATCGAGCGCTCTCCCAGGAAGGAAGCCCGCCCGCGCAGGGCCTTCATCGGCACCGTGGCCTCGGCCGCCTTGTCCGCGGCGTCGGCGATTTGGCCAGCCGTCTTGCCTTGCGCCAGCGCCTCATACACCGGCTGCAGCACGTCGAGCATGGTTTTTTGCCCCGGCTGCGATTTGCCGCGCGCTGCCACCGCGTCGATCGCCCTGCCCAAGGCAGCCGTCAGTCCGTCTCGATCGGGTGCCGCTGGCAGGTCTTTGCCGAGCGCCATGAACAACGTGCCGAACAGCGGTCCGGAGGCGCCGCCCACGGTCATCACCAGCTTGGTGCCGACCGCTTTCAGCGCCTCGGGCAGCGGCTTCGCCGCGAAGGCGTCGGCTTCTGCGCGCACCGCCTCGAAGCCGCGCTTCATGTTCAGCCCATGGTCACCGTCGCCGACCGCCTGGTCGAGCGCGGTCAGTTCCTCGGCATGCGCCGCGATCGTATCGGCCGCCGCCGCGATCAGTCTGGAGAAATCGGCCGCGGCCATCGTCTATCCTTCAAGCCGGGGCGAACAGCGCCGCCACGGCAGCAAAAACTTCGGCGACCGCGAAGGCGCCGGGATCCGCGACGTCGAGCTGCCTGCCGATATAGGCGGAACGGCCGGCCTTTGCCTTCTGCATCGCGGCGGTCGCCTCGGCGCCTTGCCGCGCCGCCTTGGCGGCCGCTTCCAGCCCGCTCGCGTCAAGGGCTTTCAGCGCCGGCTCGAGCGCATCGACCATGGTGCGGTCGCCGATCCTTGCGCCGCCATAGAAGGTCATCCGGTCCAGCCCCGCGAGCAAGGCCTTGCCGACCGACGCGCCGGCGCCGAGCGCCTGCGATGCGGCGGTGAAGAAGATCGACAACAGCACGCCGCTGGAACCGCCCATCGAGGTGCCAAGCGTATCGCCAATCGTGGCGGCGGTTGCCGCCTTGTCGGCAAGCGGCAGCGTATCGATGCGCTCGAGAATGCTGCGCGCGCCGGTCGCCACCGTCGAGCCGGTGTCGCCGTCGCCTGCCTTGGCGTCGAGGGCGTTGAGCGGCTCTTCGAGCGAGATCAGCTTCTGGCAGACGGCTTTGATCAGCCGTTCCGCGGCCGCATCGCGGCTGGCGGGCTTTGTGGCTGTGCCGGTGGCAGGCTTGGTCATCGCCACCACGACCGGTGCGCGAACCGGCCTTGCCGGCAGCCAGGCATGCGGCCCGACGGGCGCCAGCAACGCTTTCTCGCGTTCCGCATCCAGCTTGATCAGCGACAGCGAGAAGCCGTTCATGTTGAGCGCCGTCATCAAGTGCCCTGGCCCGATCGTCAGCGCCACCGCCTTTGCCAGCGACGAAGACAGCACGGCATTCGCGATCAGCGCCATTTCGAGCGGCGGCACCGATCCGAGATTGTTGATCAGCAGAGCGTAGCGGCTGTGCGGATCGAGCCGCGCCGCGAGGCGCTCCGCCATGATGGCGACCAGCTTGCTGGCGGCCTCCAGGGCGATGCGCTCGACGCCGGGCTCGCCATGGATGCCGAGGCCGAGCTCGCCATCGTCAGCGCCGAAGCGCTCCTCATGCGCCTGCCCCGGGATCGAGCAGGAGGAGAGCGAGATGCCGAGCGAAACGATATCCTTGGCCGCCACGCGGGCCGCCGCGGCAACCGACGCCAAGTCATGGCCGGATTCCGACAGGTGCCCGGCGATCTTGTGCACGAACAGCGTGCCGGCGACGCCGCGCGGCTGCGCGATGTCCGGCAGGGCAATGTCGTCGGCTACGATTACCATCTCGACCGCGAGCCCTTCGGCGCGCGCTTTCTCCGCCGCCAGTCCGAAATTGAGCCGGTCGCCGGTGTAGTTCTTCACGATCAGCAGGCAGCCGGCGGGGCCGGTCGTGGCGCGGATCGCCGCCAGCACCGCCTCGACGCTCGGCGAGGCAAAAATCTCGCCGGAGACGGCCGCCGTCAGCATGCCGGCGCCGACGAAGCCCGCATGCGAGGGTTCATGCCCGGCGCCGCCGCCCGAAACCACGGCCACCTTCGTCTTGTCCCAGTCGGCGCGCAGCACGACCTTGACCTCGGGATAGCCGTCGAGGCGGGCCAGCGTGCCCGACCCCGCCGTGGCGAGGAAACCGTCAAGCGCTTCGGTGACGATCGTGTCCTTGCGGTTGAAAAAGTGCTTCATGGATTTCGTCCAGTCCGTATCTGCGGTCGTCAATCAGTGTGCGAATATATTGGGACGTCGCGGCTACATCAGCCTTTGCCCGTCCGATCCGAAATAGAGCGGCGCGATGTAGCGAATCGTCACCTTGTCCCCCTTGGCTAAAGGCGTGTCGGGATCGGTCAGCGTCACCAGCTTCTTCGCTCCCACCGTCACGTGCAGGTGGTTCTGGTCGCCGAGATGCTCGACCCAGTCGACGACGCCGTCGGCATGGCCGTTCGCCGCCTTCTCGATCGCCAGATGCTCGGTGCGGGCGCCGATCGTCGCCGTGCCTGTCGGCGCACCGCCATCGGGCAGCAATCCGGCCGGCAGGAGGTTGATCGCCGGCTGACCGAGGCGGGCCGCGACATGAAGGTTTGCCGGCTCGGAATAGATCGCGCGCGGCGTGCCGATCTGCACCAGCACGCCATCGGCGAGGATGCCGATGCGGTCGGCCATGGTCATCGCCTCGATCTGGTCGTGCGTGACATACAGCATGGTAGCGCCGAGCTCGGACTGGATGCGCTTCAGCTCGAGCCTCAGATCGGCGCGCAGCTTGGCGTCGAGCGAGGACAGCGGCTCGTCCATCAGGTAGATCGCGGGCTTGCGCACCAGCGCGCGGCCGATGGCGACGCGCTGCATCTCGCCGCCCGACAGTTTTGTCGAACGGTTGTCGAGCTTGTGGTCGATGCGCACCATGCGCGCCACGTCTTCGACGCGGCGGCGCACGGCTTCCTCCGGAAAGCGCCGCGCCGGCGAGCGCAGCGGAAAGGCGAGGTTGTCGAACACCGAAAGATGCGGATAGAGCGAATATTGCTGGAAGACGAAGGCGGTGTCGCGTTCGGCCGGCGACAACGTCGTCGCGTCATGGCCGCCGACATGGATCGTGCCGCTGTCCGGCCGCTCCAGCCCGGCGATCAGCCTGAGCGTCGTCGTCTTGCCGGCGCCGGTCGGCCCAAGCAGCACGACGAATTCGCCGTCCTTGATCGCGAGGTCGAGATTGTTGATCGCGACGGTGTCGCCAAAACGCTTGGTCACGCCCTGGATACGGACATCAGCCATGGCGCGCCTCCGCTGCCTGATCATGCATGGCGGTCCTGACCGCGCGTCCGGAACCCTTTTCGAACAGCGACAGCCGCGCGCTGCTCAGCGTCAGCCCGACCTGCTCGCCGGGGCTGAGATGGATGCCGGCCGGCACCCGCGCCTTGATGATGCCGTCGGCCGTCTCGACGGCGACGATCTGCGTGGTGCCGAGATATTCGGTGCCATAGATCGCGCCGCGCAGCTTCGAGCCGTCGTCGAAGCGGATATGCTCGGGCCGGATCCCGAGCGCCATGTCGGCGGGCGCGACGTCCTCGCGCACTTCCGGCACCGCAACCTTGGCGCCCTGAACGACGATCTCCTTCGCGCCCTTGGCGAGGCCGCCACCGAATTTCAGGAAATTCATCGGCGGCGAGCCGATGAAATCGGCGACAAACATGGTCGCGGGCCGGTCGTAGATCTCGCGCGGCGTGCCGAACTGTTCGATGACGCCGTGGTTCATCACCGCTATTTTGTCGGCCATCGACATCGCTTCCATTTGGTCATGCGTGACATAGACGGTCGTCGCGTGGATGCGGTTGTGCAGCTCGCGCAGCTCATGCACCATCAGATCGCGGAACTCGGTGTCGAGGGTCCCCAGCGGCTCGTCCATGAGAAAACATTTCGGCCGCCGCACGATGGCGCGGCCGAGCGCGACGCGCTGGCGGTCGCCGCCGGCAAGACCGGAGACGGATTTGTCGAGCAGGTGATCGATGCGCAGCAGCTTCGCGGTCTCCTCGACTCTGGCGCGGATCTCGGCCGAAGGCATGCCCTGCGCCAGCAGCGGGAAGCCGATATTCTTGCGCACGTTCATATGCGGATAGAGCGCGAAGAGCTGGAAGACGAAGGCGATGTCGCGCTCGCGCGCCCGGCGCATGGTGACATCCTCGCCGCCGAGCAGGATCTTGCCACCGGTCGGCAGCTCGAGGCCGGCGATCATGCGCAGCGTCGTCGTCTTGCCGCAGCCCGACGGGCCGAGCATGACGAAGAACTCGCCATCCTCGACGACGAAATTGGAATCCTGCACCGCGACGAATGCGCCGAAGGCTTTCCTCAGGTTCTGAACGCGGATCTCGGCCATCGTTATTCCGGGAATTTCGAGACGATGATGAACATGACCGTGCCGGCAAGCATGGTGATGAAGGAATAGGTGTAGAGCGGCAGCGCGAAGGGCTGGAACAGCATCAGGAAGCCGATGGCGATGATCGTCGTCGCGATGTTCTCCATCAGCCCGCGCCTTGCCCAGCGCGGCCAAGAGGAGCGCTTGGAGACAACAGTGCGGCTCATGCGTTCCTCCCTTCCTTCTCCCCGTTCGAGGGGAGAGATGGTTGCCACGTGGTTCCCCCACTCCGTCGCTGCTTCGCAGCGCCACCTCTCCCCCCTCCGGAGGGAGAGGAAAGGAGCCAGGCTGAATGAAGGTCGCGCCCTTCCTCTCCCCCGTCGATCGGGGGAGAGGTGTCGAGCGAAGCTCGACGGAGTGGGGGTCGACTTATTCCCACACTAGTCATTTGCGCACCGCGCCGAAGGTGATGCCGCGCAAGAGCTGCTTGCGGAGCAGGATGGTGAAGACGAGGATCGGCACCAGGAAGATGGTTGTGCCCGCCGCCACCGCCGGCCAGTCCTGGCCGCCTTCGCCGATGATGGTCGGAATGAAGGGCGGCGCGGTCTGCGCAGTGCCGGAGGTCAGCAGAGCGGCGAACGCATATTCGTTCCAGGCGAAGATCAGGCAGAAGATCGCGGTCGCCGCGATGCCGGTCGTGGCCTGCGGCAGCACGGTGCGCCAGAAGGCCTGAAGCCGCGTGTAGCCGTCGATCATCGCGGCCTCTTCATATTCGCGCGGGATCTCGTCGATGAAGCCCTTGAGCAGCCAGACCGCCAGCGAGACGTTGACCGCTGTGTAGAGCAGGATCATGCCGAGCGCGGTGTCGGACAGGCCGAGCTCGCGGTACATCAGGTAGATCGGGATCGCCACCGCGATCGGCGGCATGAAGCGCGTCGACAGGATGAAGAACAGAAGATCGTCGGCCAGCGGCACCTTGAAGCGCGAGAAACCATAGGCCGAGAGCGTGCCCAAAAATACCGCGCAGAAGGTCGAGCCGAAGGCGATGATCAGCGAGTTGACGAAGCGCGGCACGAAGTTCGACGGCCCGGCGATGACCATGTTGCGCTTGCGCACCGTCGCGTCGCAGAGCCCGGTCGCCGGCCCCAGCGAATTGATGTATTCCGGCGTTTGCCTGGTGCGCGTCGTGAACAGGTTGCAATAGCCTTCCAGGCTCGGCTGGAAGACGATCTTCGGCGGATAGGCGATCGAATCCGGCGGTGTCTTGAAGCTGGTGGCGAAGATCCACAGCAGCGGCACGATCGAGATCAGCGCATAGGCGACGATGATCACGCCGGCGATCCGCTTCGAGTTTGCCGAAGGTGCTACGACGGAATGGGCGGTGGTCAGGCTCATCTCTGCTTCACCTTGTTGAGCGCCTTGACGTAGATGTTGGCGAGGCCGAACACCGCGACGAACAGGATGATGGCGAAGGCCGAGGAATAGCCGGTGCGCCAGCTTTCGAAGGCTTGCCGCTTCAGGGTGATCGAGGCGACTTCAGTGGTCGAGCCGGGTCCGCCGCCGGTGAGCAGGTTGACCATGTCGAACATCTTGAAGTTCTCGATGCCGCGGAACAGCACGGCGAGCATAATGAAGGGCAGCGCCATCGGCAGCGTGATCGACCAGAACTGCCGCCAGTTCGAGGCGCGGTCGACCTCGGCCGCCTCATAGATATATTCGGGGATGGAACGCAGGCCGGCGAGGCAGATCAGCATGACGTAAGGCGTCCACATCCAGGTGTCGACGATGATGATCGCCCACGGCGCCAGCTCGACGTTGGACAGCATCTGCACATTCGTCGGCGGAATGCCGGTGACGAAGGAGATGACATAGGAGAAGAGCCCGATCTGCGGCTCGTAGAGGAAGCGCCAGAAATTGCCGACCACTGCCGGTGACAGCATCATCGGCACCAGGATGATCGTGGTCCAGAAGGCATGGCCGCGGAACTTGCGGTCGATCAGCCAGGCGAGCGTGAAGCCGATCACCGTCTGCAGCAGGATCGTCCAGAACACGAAATGCGCCGTCGTCTGCATGGCGATCCAGATGTCCTGGTCGCCGAGGATGCGCTGGTAATTGGCGAGCCCGAGGTTCTTCACCACTTCGTTGGGGCGGTTGGCGCGATAGTTGGTGAACGACAGATAGATCGCCCAGAACAGCGGGAAGATGTTGATGGCAAGCAACAGAAGGATCGTCGGCGAGATGAACAGCCAGGCGAGGCCCTTGTCGCTGATGCCCCGGATCCTCTTGGCCAACGGCTCCGGGGTCGCCCGGGCAACGTTGTCCGCAGTCCGATTGAGCATGGTTAGTCCTGCTTCGGTCACGTCAAGTCTCGACAATGGAATTTATCTGAACTGCGTCCCGTGCCAAGGGCGGCACGGGACGCGCGGGTCACGGCTCGGGAGGAGCCTTACATCTTGCCGTCGTCCTGGAAGGTCTGCGTCCAGTCCTTGACCAGGCTGTCGAGCGCTTCCTGCGCGGTACCCTTGTCGGCCACCACATAGTCATGAACGCGCTTCTGCATCGCCTGCAAAAGCGTGGCGTAGCTCGGCTCGGCCCAGAAATCCTTCACGATCGCCATCGATTCCAGGAAGGTCGAAGCGTAGGGCTGGCTGGAGGGGAACTTGGGGTCGTTCACCACCGCATTCAGACAGGAGTAGCCGCCCAGCGTCCACCATTTGGCCTGCACGTCCTTGTTGGCGAACCACTTGATGTATTTCAGCGCCGATTCCTGCTTGTCGGAATAGGAGACCACAGAAATGCCCTGGCCGCCGAGCTGGGCGAAATGCCCCTTCGGACCGGCGGGGTTGGCGAAGAAGCCGATCTTGTCGCCGCCTACTTTCTCGTCCTTGTAGAGACCGGGCCAAGTGAAGGCGAAGTTCATATGCAGGGCAACCTGGCCCGATTTGAAGGCGTCGGCGGATTCGCCCATGTAGACGTTCGACGACCCGGGAGGCGTGCAGCAATCATATAGCTTCTTGTAGAGTTCGAGCCCCTTGGCCGCGTCCGCCGAATTGACGAAGCCCTGCATTTCATAGGGCTTCTTTGGATTCTGATAGTCGAAGCCATAGTCGTAGAGGACGTTGGTGACGCCCATGGTGATGCCTTCCGAGCCGCGCTCGGTGTAGATCGAGGCGCCATAGACCGTCTTGCCGTCGATCTGCCGCTTCTGGAAGAATTCGGCGATCTGCATCAACTGGTCATAGGTCTTGGGCGGCCCAAGTTCCCAGCCATACTTCTCCTTGAATTCCTTCTGCAGCTCGGGCCGTGAGAACCAGTCCTTGCGATAGGTCCAGCCGACGACGTCGCCCATGGCCGGCAGCGCCCAGTAGTTCGGCGTGTTCTTCGGCCATTCGGAGTAGCCGACCACGGTCGCCGGCACGAAGTCGTCCATGCTGATATGCTCCTTGTCGAAGAAGTCGTTCAGCTTGACGTAATGGCCGTTCTCGGCGGCGCCGCCGATCCATTGGCTGTCGCCGATGATGAGATCGCACAGCTTGCCGTGCGAATTGAGCTCGTTGAGGAAGCGGTCGGCGTAATTGGTCCACGGCACGAACTCGAACTTCATGCCGATGCCGGTTTGCTTGGTGAAGTCCTTGGACAATTCCACGAGCGCGTTGGCCGGATCCCAGGCCGCCCAGCACAGCGTCAGGTCTTCCGCATGCGCGACATTCGAGACGGCTGTCGACGCAAAGATCGCCGAGGCCAGTCCCAACGCCAGTTTCAAGGTCGATTTCATGCCTTACCTCCCATTTGCGAAACGCGTCCGGATGACGGTTTCAAGAGCCCTCAACCCTCGCTCCTCCGAGGGCCTAAACAAGGCGCGCGCTGTGCGCGCCATGGCGCGTGCTGCGCAGCCGATGTTTAGTAATTTGTTTAGTGATGCTCTTTTTACTAAACAACGCAAGTGAATTCGTTGCTGCGTCGCAGCATGGCGAAATGGGTCATTGAAATCGTTGGGAAATGATCGACGGACCTGTGTCCCGCAGCCGTCAGTTGATCGGTTTGGCGGGGCCCGGGCTTGCCATCACCGGCCGGATCGCCGGCGCCGGCGGCAGCAGCGCGCGTATGTCGGCGAAGGGGAAGGTCGGCTCGAAGCGGAAGGCTTCCGCCAGCGCGCCGGAGGCGCCGTTGCACTGGCCGGCGCGAAACTCGTTCTGGAGGTGCGCCCTGTGCACATAGTGCTCCGCACCCTGCGATTGGTGCGCGCGGATCGCTTCAGCCTTGATGTCCCAGTGCTGCGAGATCTCGACATAATGCGTCGGTGAAAAACCGGTGCCGCCGAGCGTATCGGCATGCAGCACAGGCACGGCGAAGGACGCCGCGATGCGCATGCCGTCGGACAGGGCGCGATGGTCGCCATGATAGTCGTAAGGCGCATGGGTGATCGCGAGGTCGGGCTTCACCTCGCCGATCAACGCCTTCAGCGCCGCAATGAACGCGGCGTCGGCGATGAGCGCGCCGTCGGGAAAGTCGAGGAAGCGCGGTTCGACGCCGAGCAGCCCTGCCGCCTTGGCCGCTTCCTCGCGCCGCAAGCGGGCGAGCGCCGCCGGGTCGCCCGTACCGCCTTTGGCACCATCGGTGGCTATGGCGAAAGTCAGCTCTGCGCCTTGCGCGGCATAGGCGGCCAGCGTACCGAACATGAATATCTCGATGTCGTCGGGATGTGCCCCCAGCGCCAGTATCTTCACGTCTTCTCTCCCGGAAATGGTATGCCGAACGGAATCCTGCTCGCCCTGATCGCCTATGCAAGCTATTCGTTCAGCGACGCCGTCATCAAGAGCCTGGGTGGGCAGTTCACCGTCTTCGAGATCGGCTTCTTCTCGACCTTGTTTGCCGCCTGTTTCCTGTTCTTCACCAAGCCGAGCGACGAACGCTGGCGCGACTTCTGGCGCACCAGAAGGCCATGGGCGGTGCAGGCGCGCGCCTTGGCCGGCATCGCCTCGGGCGTGCTGAGCGTCTTTGCCTTCACCACCATTCCGCTGGCGGAAGTCTACGCGCTGATCTTCCTTGCGCCGTTGCTCGTCACCATCCTGTCGACGGTCATCCTGAAGGAAAGGGTCGGTCCCTGGCGGTGGCTCGCCGTGGTCGCCGGCTTTGTCGGCGTCATGCTGGTGGTGCGGCCGGGTTTCCGCGAATTGCATCTCGGCCATCTCGCCGCCTTCGCCAATGCCTTCCTCGCCGCCACAAGCGTCATCCTGATGCGCTCGCTCGCCCAGCAGGAAAGGCGCACGACGATCCTCGGCGCCCTGGTCGGTTACGGCCTTGTCTTCAACGGCGTCGGCGCGGCCGCCACGTCGTTCTCGCTCCCCAATTTCGGGCAACTGGTCTGGCTTATGATGGCGGGCCTCTTCACCGCCGGCGGGCAGCTGCTGCAATTGCTTGCGGTCAAATACGCGCCCGCCAATCGCATCGCGCCGACGCATTATTCGCAGATCGTCTGGGCGGTCATCCTCGGCGCGCTGTTCTTCCAGGAATATCCCGACTGGCTGTCGCTGGTTGGCCTGGCGGTGGTTGGCGCATCCGGCCTGCTGACCATGGTGCGCGAGGAGGTCAGGCTCGGCACCGTGCGCTGGAACCCGTTTTCACGCACCAGACTTTGACCGGCTGACCTGACACGTTGCGCGGCGACCGTGACCGCTGATATGCGGGCGACATGACGACGAAACCCCTGCCGGAACTCCCGGTCACAGCCGCGCTGCCGGCACTCGGCGAAGCGCTCGCGCGGCGCGGCAGCGCCGTGCTGGTGGCGCCGCCAGGCGCCGGCAAGACGACGCTGGTGCCGCTGGCGCTGCTCGACGCGCCATGGCTCGGCGAGGGCCAGATCGTGCTGCTCGAGCCGCGCCGGCTCGCCGCCCGCGCTGCCGCCCGCCGCATGGCTGAACTGCTCGGCGAAGAACCCGGCGGCACGGTGGGCTACGCCATGCGCATGGAGAACCGGACCTCGGCGCGGACAAGAATCCTGGTCGTCACCGAAGGCGTGCTCTCGCGCATGATCCTCGACGATCCGGAGCTGCCGGTCGTCTCCGCGGTGATCTTCGACGAATTCCATGAACGCTCGCTCGACGGCGATTTCGGCCTGGCGCTGGCGCTCGACGTGCAGGGCGCGCTGCGTCCCGACCTGCGGCTGCTGGTCATGTCGGCGACGCTCGACGGCGCGCGGGTCGCAAAGCTTTTGTCTGGCGCGCCGGTGATCGAAAGCGAGGGCCGGGCCTTTCCGGTCGAGATCCGCTACGACGAGCGGCCGGCCGGCACGGCGATCGAGGATGTCATGGCCAGGGCGGTGCGCGCGGCCCTGGCCGGCGAGCAGGGCAGCGTGCTCGCCTTCCTGCCCGGTCAGCGCGAGATCGAGCGCACCGCCGAGCGGCTCGCGGGCAATGTCGCGGCCGACACCGACATCGTTCCGCTCTACGGCCAACTCGACAACCGGGCGCAGGACCAGGCGATAAGGCCGGCGCCGGCCGGCCGCCGCAAGGTGGTGCTGGCGACCTCGATCGCCGAGACATCGATCACCATCGACGGCGTGCGCGTCGTCATCGATTCCGGCCTTTCGCGGCTGCCGCGCTACGAGCCGGCGAGCGGCCTGACCAGGCTCGAGACGGTGCGCGTCAGCAGGGCCTCGGCCGATCAGCGCGCCGGCCGCGCCGGGCGCACGCAAGCCGGCGTGGCCGTGCGCCTGTGGCGCGCCGAGCAGACGGCGTCGCTGCCCGCCTTCACGCCGCCGGAAATCCTCGAAGCCGATCTCTCCGGCCTGCTGCTCGACTGCGCCGCCTTCGGTGTCGCCGATCCGTCGAGCCTCTCCTTCCTCGATCCGCCGCCGGCGCCGGCGCTCAACGAGGCAAGGGTTCTGCTCAAGGCGCTGCACGCCATCGATGAGGCAGGGCGGCTGACGGAAGCGGGCGCCGCCATGCGCAAGCTGGCGCTGCCGGTGCGGCTGGCGCATATGGTGGCCGAAGCCGCGAAGGCCGGCCATGCGCTCGAAGCGGCGACGCTTGCCGTGCTTTTGACCGAGCGTGGGCTGGGCGGCGACAGCGCCGACCTGGAGCGGCGTCTGATCCGGTTTCGCGGCGAGAAATCGCCCCGCGCGAATGCCGCCAGGCAGCTCGCCGAGCGTTTGGCCAGACAGGCCGGTGGCGGGCAGGGCGGCGAGGCGGCCAGCGCCGGCTCGCTCCTGATCCATGCCTGGCCGGATCGCGTTGCAAGGGCGCGCGGCGAGCGCGGCCGCTTCGTGCTCGCCAACGGCTCGGGCGCCATGGTCGATGCCGCCGATCCGCTCGCCAATGAGACCTGGCTTGTCGTCGCCGACCTGCAGGGCAAGGCGCAGAACGCCCGCATCACCGCCGCCGCGCCGGTTGGCGAAGCCGATATCCGCGCCGTTCTTGCCGATCGCATCGAGACGAAGCGCGAGACGAGCTTCGACCGCGAGCGCCGCGCCGTGCGCGTGCGCGAGACCGCCAGGCTCGGCGCCATCACGCTTTCCGAACGCATGTTGCCGGCGCCGTCCGGCGCCGAAGCCGACCGCGCCATTCTCGACGCCGTGAGAGAGCACGGCCTGCCGCTGCTCGATTGGGGTAAGGAGGCCGAAACCCTACGGCAGCGGCTCGGCTGGCTCAATCGCGGCCTCGGCGCACCCTGGCCCGACGTTTCGGACGAAGCGCTTGTCGACGGCCTCGAAGACTGGCTCCTGCCATTTCTCGGCGGTGACGCCTCCCTCGCGGCCATCAAGCCGGCGATCTTGTCCTCGGCGCTGATGGCGCTTGTTCCGCATGACCTGCAGCGCAAGGTCGACGCGCTGGCGCCGACCCATTTCGACGCACCGTCCGGCAGCCATGTTCCGATCCGCTATGACGGCGAATGGCCGGTGCTGGCGATCCGGGTACAGGAGCTGTTCGGCCTCGACCGGCATCCTTCCATCGCCAACGGCACTGTGCCGCTGACGCTGGAGCTCCTGTCGCCGGCGCACCGGCCGATCCAGACGACGCGCGACTTACCAGGCTTCTGGCGCGGCTCCTGGGCGGATGTGCGCACCGACATGCGCGGCCGCTACCCAAAGCATGTCTGGCCGGAAAACCCGCTGCTCGCCGCCGCCACCAGCCGCGCCAAGCCGCGCGGAACGTGACGATGCTCTATCGCTTCCACTCCTGCGGCTGTAATCCTTGGCCATGATCAACATCCTGCGCGCGCCCGATACCCAGCAAAGCCAGCGGCTGCGGCTCAACACGCTGGTCCGCCTGCGCTGGCTGGCCATCGTCGGCCAGAGCGTCGCCGTGCTCGTCGTTGCTTATGGCTTGAACTTCCCGTTGCCGGTGTCGATGTGCTTTGCGCTGATCGCCTGCTCGGCCTGGATGAACCTGTGGCTCACCTTCCGCTATCCGGCGGCGCATCGGCTCACCCCGCTTTCGGCCTTCGCGATCCTCACCTTCGACGGCGTCCAGCTCACCGGCCTGCTCTACATGACCGGCGGCCTGACCAATCCGTTTTGCGTGCTACTGTCCGTGCCGGTTGTCATCTCGGCCGCCTCGCTGCCACTGCGCATGACCGCGGTGCTTGGCGCGCTGGTCATGTTGGCGGCAACCCTTCTGGTGTTCTTTCACCTGCCGCTGCCCTGGTACGAAGGAGCGCCGCTGCCGATGCCCTTCATCTATGTCGCCGGCATGTGGATGGCTGTGTTTGCCTCGATAGCCTTCACCGCCATCTACGCCTTCCGTGTCGCCGCCGAGGCACGCCTGCTCGCCAACGCTTTGGCCGCCACCGAGCTGGTGCTGCAGCGCGAGCAGCATCTTTCGGCGCTGGACGGGCTTGCCGCCGCCGCAGCGCATGAGCTCGGCACGCCGCTGGCCACCATAACCGTCGTCGCCAAGGAGATGGAAAAGGCGCTCGGCAAGGACCCGAAATATGGCGAGGACGTCAAGCTCCTGCGCTCGCAGAGCGAGCGTTGCCGCGAGATCCTGAAGCGGCTGACCAGCCTATCCTCGGAAGGCGAAGCGCATCTGTCGCGCATGCCACTCACCTCGCTGATCGAGGAGGTGACGGCGCCGCACCGCGATTTCGGCATTTCGATCCGGCTGCGGCCCGGCGAGCGCATCGGCCCCGAGCCCGTCGGCCAGCGCAATCCGGGCGTCATCTACGGGCTCGGCAATCTGGTCGAGAACGCCGTCGATTTCGCCCGCAAGTCGGTCACCGTCAGCTGGAGCTGGGACAATGAGGCAGTCACCTTCTCCATCATCGATGACGGGCCGGGGTTTCCGGCCGAGATCATCGACCGCATCGGCGAGCCCTATATGTCGACGCGCCAGGGCACCGAGGCAGGCGGGGGCCTGGGGCTCGGGTTGTTCATCGCCAAGACCTTGCTGGAGCGTTCCGGCGCCACCATCGATTTCCGCAATTCGAGCGGGCTCGGCGAAGGCGCGGTGGTGCAGATATCCTGGCCGCGCGGCGTCTTCCTCAACCAGGATCAGGCTTCGGCCACCATGTTCGACAATGCGTAACCTTGGTTGGATGGTGCGCAAACCTTGCAATTACCGCATGGCAGATCTGTTGCCGGCTCTAAAAATTGGACATTGCTCTTGCGGGACTGTATCTGCGTAAAAGTGAAGCATGTCGCCAAAAAAGTGTCTGGAAAAGCGGCATGCCCCGAAAAACATGGACTTCGAGCGCCTCCGCCGGAATTCGTTTCGACGGGTGCGCTTTTAGTCAATAGGGTGCCGATAAGATGAGCGGAGACGAAACGGCTGGCGTTATGGTCGAGGGCGAGGACACCTCGCTGCTCATCGTCGAGGACGACAAGCCCTTCCTCACCCGGCTTGCCCGGGCCATGGAGACCAGGGGCTTCGTGGTCGAGACGGCGGAAAGCGTGGAAGAGGCGGTCGCCAAGGCGCGCGCCCATCCGCCGGCCTATGCGGTGGTCGACATGCGTCTCGGCGACGGCAACGGCCTCGATGTTGTCGCGGCCATCCGCGAAAAGCGCGACGACGCCCGCGCCATCATCCTCACCGGCTATGGCAACATCGCCACCGCGGTGACGGCGGTGAAGCTAGGCGCCATCGACTACCTCTCCAAGCCCGCCGATGCCGATGACGTCTTCGCCGCGCTCACCCGCACCTCCGGCGAACGCGCCGCGCCGCCGGAAAACCCGATGTCGGCCGACCGTGTGCGTTGGGAGCACATTCAGCGCGTCTACGAAATGTGCGACCGCAACGTTTCCGAGACGGCGCGCCGCCTCAACATGCACCGCCGGACCTTGCAGCGGATACTGGCCAAACGCGCTCCGCGCTAGCACGGGCACTCCCGCAGCAATCCTTTTGCGAGACCGAACCGCTTCGCCCAATCACGGCCGCGTCTATCGGCGGAGTACTGAATCGGCAGGCTGAGCCGTTGTTATCGGATCGGCGTGACGATGCACGATCTTCCAAAGCCCATCTTCCGGGCGAAAGACGCTCGTCACGCGTAACGCCAGAGGCGCGACGTCGCTCCGACCGCCAACCTTGGACCTGAGCCGTTCTACTTCGACGAGGTATGCAAGCTCCGGCGTGACACACTTCGCTATGTTCTCGAAGCCAGTGGCGTCGCTGTCCCTGTAATGTGATGCCGCTCGCTCCATCGTCTCCGCGACCAGCTTCCATCCACGCGCGAAAGGGCCAAAGGGATTGCCCAGTGTTACATCGTCACGTCGGGAGTAAAGCATCTTCGCAGGAGCGCAGTTTCCTTTCATGAACTCATCCAGAGCCTGATGGTATTTTTCAACTGTCTGATCGAAGTCATTGGCGTTGAGGGACACGGCATCCTCCCTGTCGGTTTATTGCTGATCGGACTTGGCAAGCCCCGCAGGTCTGCATTTTGTGTGTCCGCAGCGATAAGGCATTTTCCCTGACGGGGCGCAGCTTGCCCAGTATACCACGGCGTGAGACAAGTTTTGCGGCAGCGTTCCACCGGTCTGGTCGACCTGCCTCGCCAGCGACGCTTGAGCATCATCCGGCAACAGGATTGCGGCCGGCGGGCCATGTGACGGAGGGACCATGCAAGACGAGCGCCCGAAATCGATCCTGCGCGAGTTCCTCGACGGCGAGGCCGCCGGCGGCATCATCCTGATGGTGGCTGCAGCCCTCGCGCTGATCGTCGCCAACTCGCCTTTGGCCGCGACTTATTTCGCCGTCCTCCACGCCTATCTCGGGCCGCTCAGCGTCTCGCACTGGATCAATGACGGGCTGATGGCGGTGTTCTTCCTGCTGGTCGGGCTCGAGATCAAGCGCGAGATGCTCGACGGGCAGCTCTCGACCTGGCCGCGCCGCGTGTTGCCCGGCATCGCCGCCGCCGGCGGCATGGCGGTGCCGGCGCTGGTCTATGTCCTGATCAACCGTGACAATCAGGCAGCGCTCTCCGGCTGGGCAATCCCCACCGCCACCGACATCGCCTTCGCGCTCGGCGTGCTTTCGCTGCTCGGCAGCCGCGTGCCGGCCTCGCTGAAGGTCTTCCTCACCGCTCTGGCCATCATCGACGATCTCGGTGCCGTCATCATCATCGCGCTGTTCTACACCAGCGGCCTGTCGCTCGCTTATCTGGCCGCCGCCTTTGCGGTTATCGCTCTGCTCGTCGTGCTCAACCGCATGCGGGCCATGAAGCTCTGGCCGTATCTCCTGCTTGGCGTCGTCCTGTGGGTGCTGGTGCTGAAGTCGGGTGTGCATGCCACACTGGCCGGCGTCGCGCTGGCGCTCACCATCCCGCTGGAGCGCTCTCCGGGCAGCAGCCACGAAACAGAACACTCGCCGCTGCACCGGCTGGAGCACGGTCTGCACAAGCTCGTGCCCTTTCTCGTCATTCCGATCTTCGGCTTTGCCAATGCCGGCGTCTCGCTCGGCGGACTGAGCTTCGCGGCGCTTGTCGAGCCGCTGACGCTGGGCGTCGCCGCCGGGCTTGTTCTAGGCAAGCTGGTCGGCGTTTTCGGCTCCTCGGCGCTGGCCATCCGCTTCGGCCTTGCCGACCTGCCGGTCAATGCCGGCTGGCTGCATATGCTGGGCATTTCGCTGCTCTGCGGCATCGGCTTCACCATGAGCCTGTTCATCGGCCTGCTCGCCTTCGCCAGCGATCCGGCGCTCCAGGACGCGGTGAAGGTCGGCATTCTTGCAGGCTCGCTGGTTGCCGCGCTGCTGGGCGCCGCCGTGCTGCTGACGGCGCCGGCGGTCGACGGGGATGAGGACGTGGACTAGACCTCCGGCGGCAGGCCGAACGCCGCAAACAGGCTGGGGCCGAGCGGCGGGACATAGATCGTCAGCGAGGCGATCTTGCCGTTGGCGGCTTCGATGACATGCAGCGAATGCGGCCGCCATGTGGAATCCTGGCGGCCGAGCGCGTAGACGCCCACGGCTGGCTGGGCGTTGGCGCCTATGCCCACCGCGCGATAGGCGGCAAAATTTCCCCAGACGGTTCCCAGGAAAGCGCCGATCGCCTGATGTCCATGGTACCATTCCCGCCAGGGCGGCATGTGGTAGACGGCGTCCTCGCGCAGCAGCTCGACGAGTCCGTCGAGATTGTCGGCCTGCCAGGCCTGCATATAGCGTTCGAGCAGCAGGCTGTCGTCCGAACTGGGCTCTGATCGCCGTGGCGGACTGCCTTGCGTGTAGTGCCCGCCAAGCGTCGTGCGGGCCCGCTGCAGGGCGCTGTTGATCGAGGCCGTGGTTCCGCCGAGCAATTGCGCGGTCTCGATGGCGGACCATCCGAGCACATCGCAAAGAAGCAAGGCCGCGCGCTGCCTGGGCGGCAACAGCTGGATCGCCGCGACGAAGGCGAGCCGCACGGCCTCGCGGACCTCGTAGCGCGCTTCCGGACCGGGCCTGTCGTCGGCAATGTCCGGCAGTTCCGCATCCGGATATGGATCCAGCCAGGCCAGCTCCGCGGTCGGGCCGCCGGTTGCCTCACCGTCGGAGGCCGGTCGTCCGGGCTGTTCGAGAATGCGCCGCGCCGACGACCTTGCCTTGATCGCGTTGAGGCAGCTCTTGGTGGCGATCGCGTAGAACCAGCCGCGCGCCGAGCCGCGTCCATCGAATTGCGACCGCGCGCGCCAGGCCTTGAGGAAGGTCTCCTGGACGAGATCCTCCGCCTCGCTGAGCGAGCCCATCATCCGGTAGCAATGCAGCTTGAGCGCGCGGCGGTGGGCGACGCTCAGGCGCTCGAAGGCCAGCCGGTCGAGGACCGGCTGGCCCGGCCGGCCCAGAGGCTCGATAGGGCCGTCGGCGTTAGTCATGGGAAGCCCGGGCGCTGAATCCGGCCGCCATCCTGCGCCCCTCATGCCGCCGCCGCAAGGCCGCTGCCGCTCACGGCGAAGGAGGTGCCCTGCGGCTTGCCCGTCGCGAGCTGGATCACCGCCTGTGCGACATCGGCCGGCGTCTGCATGTCGCTCAAGCTGGCCAGGAAGTCGGCCGGGCGAATGCCCATATAGGCGGCGATGCTGTCGATGCCGCGATCGCCAACCCCGGTGCCCGGCATGATGCGGGCCGGCGAAAGCGCCATGAAACGCAGGCCGAGGCCGAGCTTGTCGGATTCCTTCTGGCAGTGGCCGGCCAGAAATATCTGCATGCGCTTGGCGCCGGCATAGCCGCCTGAATTCGGCGGGCCGCCGCTGATGGCGGCGCCGCTGGCTATCAGCACCACCCGGCTGCCCGCCTTGAGTCGACCCTTGAGGGCTTCGCGGCAGAACAGGAACGACGCTTTGACGTCCATCTCCCAATTCGCCGAGAAGACTTCCCAGCTCTGCTCCTGGATCGGCGCGGCAGCGGCGAGCGCCCCCGCGCAGACCACCAGCACGTCGGGTGCCAGCGCATCGAAGACCGCCTGCGGCGCGGCTTCCGCCGTCGCGTCCGTGCTGAGGGTTTTCAGGCCCGGGCGCTCCCAGGCAAGCTGCTTCAGGTCGGCGGCGCCGCGGGCCACCGCAAGCACGGTCGCTCCCGCGCCAAGCGCGGCTTCCACGATCGCGCGGCCGACACCCCGGCTGCCTCCAACGACGACGACACTCTGATTTTGCAACGGTTTCATGTGATCACCTCTTCCAGGCCGCCGGCCATCCGGACGCGCCTGTAGGTGAAGACAATCGAGATCGGCGGAAATCATCGGTGCGAGACGAAAATTCTTGTCGGCCGCACGCAAGGGGTCAGTTTGCGCCCTGGCCCGACCCCGGACGTCGATGGCAAGACGCCGGCATCCAACCCTCGGGAGGAGACTATTCGCTCTCGCCGTCCAGCGCCGGCACCGCGACGCCGGCAAGCTCAGCTGCCAAGAGCCGCGCGGCGCCCGCTCGCGCGATCCGCAGCATCAGCGCCTTGCGCGTGGCAGCCGCCATGCGGTGCTCCGGCGCATCGCGCAGGATCTCCGCGCCATAGCCGTCAGAAAGGATGAAGCCGCATTCCTCGGGAAAGATGTCCTGTGGAACCCCCGGATGGGTGGCGAAGAAGAAGCGGTCGGAGTGCAGCCGGTAGTCCGGCCATTTGCGGTCGACGCGAAAATCCTCGATCGAGGATTTGATCTCGATGATCCAGATGTCACCCTGCCTGGTCAGCGCGACGAGATCGGCGCGCCGGCCGGTGGCCAAAGACAGCTCCGGCAACACATGCGCGCCCATTTCGCTGAGCAGCCGCTGCACGCCTCGCCGCACCAGCATGGCGCGCTCCGATTGGCGGCCGTCGATCAGCGGGTTGAGGGGAATCGGGGAAACGATGGGCATGGCAGGCACCATGCCAGATTTTGTTCACGGTTTGAACCCCTGCCAAGGCGGCGATTGTATGCTTCACATCGCCGCCTTGGCGGCGGTTCTGCATTTGACAGACCAAGCCGTGCGCGCGGATGGATAGGGATCCTTACCAGCGGTACACTCCAACGGCAGGCGCTAGGTGAGATCAGCTCTTGCTAATCATATGCCTCAGCCGCAATTTCGCCGTGAAAGGAATTCCTCCATGACCCGTGATCAGATGCTCGCCCACCTCCGCTCCGCCGACACCGTCGCGCGCGAGGCGGCGGCGCATGGGCATCATCCGTTCGGCAGCGTGCTGGTCGGGCCGGACGATCAGCTGCTGATGCGGCAGGGCAATCTCGACACGGTGCGTCATGCCGAGACCGAATTGGCCCGCCGCGCGGCCGCGGCCTACGAGCCGGAGTTCCTGTGGCAATGCACGCTGGTCACGACCGGCGAGCCCTGCGCGATGTGCGCCGGCACGATGTATTGGGCGAATATCGGGCGGCTGGTCTACGGCTTCGAGGAGACCGATCTCCTGGCGCTCACCGGCGATCACGAGCAGAATCCGACGATGAACCTCGCTTCCCGCACCGTATTCGCTTCCGGCCAGAAGAAGATCGAGGTCTTCGGTCCGTTTCCCGAAATCGCGGACGAGTTGCTCGCCCCGCACCGCGATTTCTGGAAGCGCTGACGCGGTCTCAGAAGCGGGTGCTACCCGCCTCGTTGAATCGGTAGACCAGCGAAAACGAAAGGGTCTGCACGGTCGGTCTGAAGGCAATGGCGCTGTCCGGCGCGCCGGTTGCGGTGACATACATGCCGGCGCTTTTGCGGCCGTAGTCGGCAAAGCGGTATTCGGTCTTCATGAACCAGCCTGGTGAAGAAATCCCCGTGAAGTCGAGCGTGTTTTCGACGCCGCCGCCCACGAACCAGCCATCATAATGTTGCCCGGCAACGCTCAATGGGACGAGCGGCGTCGGGTCGAGACCGGACCCCGTGAACTCGGCGTGGCTGTAGCCGCCATTGGCGTAGATCAGCACGTCCGGTGCCGCCAGCACGCCCAAACGAAACCCGGCGGCAAGGTTGAGCCTGTCGTTCGTGGTGCCGGAATATTGCTCGAAGGGGGCGCGGATCGAGCCTCGAATGTCGCCGAACTGAACGTCGGCAAAGGCGCCGGCCACCCAATTGGGGGTGAATTGCCAGTCGTAGCCTCCGCCGACGGTGCCAAAGCCGCCGCTCCCCGTGGTGCGTTCGGAGGGACCGGGGGCGGGGAAGCCTCCGAAATCGGTGTACTGATCGGCGCTCCACCATCCGAACCCGCCGCCGGCCGAAAGATAGAACCCGCTCCAGTCCCGGGTCGGCGCTTGCCCCGCGCCGTTCATGTCGGCCGCCGTCGCCATCGGCGGCAGCATGCTTGCGATCACGATACCGACCGCGCCCAAAAGTCTCATGCAAGAGCCCTCGATGTTTATCCTGTCCCTGCAGCCATCGTCGATTTCGCGCCCATTGTCTTGGACGTACGGGCCCCAGCGTTGGACGGGCGGGCCCGCCGCGAGATCGACCAGAAATGTTGCGCCAGCGCAACGAACGGCAGCTCAAATGATCGTCGATTGGACTGGCAGGCTCCGAGATTGGACGGTGGGGCTTACGCCGCCTCTTTGGCCGCTCCCGAAATACGAAGGCTGTGATAGGCTGCGGCCGATCAAACAGTTTCCGCCAATGCAGAAGATCGATTTTTCGTCCGACAGCCTGCCAGCGCATCTGAGCGACAAGGATCGCTTTCGCCTCTGGCGCGACATGTGGATGGAGCAGCTCGGCGACGCCGAGATCAGGCATGCCGAGGACAAGCGTTTCGCGACGGCGACGAAGATGCGCTTCCTCGGCGACCTTCGCGTCGGCCTGTTCGAGACCACGACCGAGTATTATGTGCGCACGCGCCGGCATGTCGCCAATGACCGCGACGATATCTTCGTGGGATTCTATCGCAGCCCCAGGCCGCAGGTCTGGTCGGTCGCCGATTGCGATCTGTCGCTGCAGCGCGGCAACGGCATCGCCTACAATGTCGCCCAACCCTGCCGCAGTTTCACGGAGGGCGTCACGTCCTGGGTCTTGGCCTCCATCCCCCGCGCATCGTTGCTGAGACAGGCGCCGCATGCCGACGACCGGCCGGTGACGCGGCTCGACCCGGCGAACCCGGCTGTCCGGCATCTGGAACGCACGATCGACTTTCTGCTTCAGTCCGAGGAGGTGGATGCAGACCCGGCGCTCTCGCGACAGGCCGGGTCAGCCTTGGGCGATCTGATCGCACTGGCTTTGGGGGCCAGGGGCGATGCTGCGGAGATCGCGGTAGGTCGCGGCCTGCGCGCGGCGCGGCTGCGCGAGGCTCTGGCGGTGATCGAGGCGCGTTTCGCCGACCCGGCGCTGTCAACCGAGACGCTGGCGCGCGCGGTGGGGCTTTCGCGCCGCTATCTCAATACCCTTCTGCTCGAAAGCGGGCGCACCTTTGCCGAGCGCGTCCTGGAACTGCGGCTGCAAAAGGCATGCGCCATGCTGTCGGATGTCCGCAACGACGCCACCAAGGTCAGCGACATCGCTTTAGCCGCCGGGTTCAACGATGTGTCCTATTTCAACCGGCGGTTCCGGGGCCGGTTCGGCGCCTCGCCCACGCAATATCGCGGCGGGTAGTTCCTGTCAGGCAGGCACCTGATCCGCCGCGCCCGCCATGTCGTCCAGGATCGGGCAGTCCGGCCGGTCGTCGCCGTGGCAGGCGTGGATCAGCTTCTGCAGCGTCGAGCGCATCGACTGCAATTCGCGCACCTTCTCCTCGATCGCCCTGACATGGGCGGCGGCGATCTCGCGCACGTCGTGGCTGGCGCGGTCGCGGTCCTGATAGAGCGCCATCAGCTGCCTGCAATCGTCGATTGAGAAGCCGAGATTGCGCGCGCGGCGCAGAAAGGCGAGCCGGTGGACGTCGTCGCCGGAGTAGTCGCGATAGCCGTTCTCGGCTCGCGCCGGACGGATCAGGCCGATCTCCTCGTAGTAGCGAATGGTCTTGGCCGGCAGGCCGGAACGCTCGGCGGCATCTCCGACATTCATGGCGTTCTCCCTAATGTCCGGCAGCCTTCCAGCTGCCCTATTGATTTTGCTTCACAATCCTGTGAGGCCTGTTGCGGAAATGCCGCAGTTCGGCATCTACCGGCACGTAAAGCCTTGCATATAGGCAGTGCGCGCTTGGCAAGCAAAAGAAATGCCAGCATGAATGATGGCAAGAAGGCGGCCGACTCGTGCCGCTGATACAGAGACAGGGCGTCGGACCTTTTCATGCGCTTGAAGTCACTTGCAATCCTCGCCGCTCTTGCGCTGTCGACCGCGGTCAGCGGCTGCAGCACCATCGGCGGGCAGTTGTTCACCAACAACTATGGCGCGATGACCGACGCCGGCTATCAGCTGCCGCGCATCCCGATCGAGAAGGTTCCCGCGAGATTCCACCGCCAGGAAGTGCGGTATGATTCTTCTGAGAAGCCCGGCACCATCATCGTCGATACCCAGAACAAGTTCCTCTACTTCATCGAGGGCGACGGCATGGCGATGCGCTACGGCATCGGCGTCGGCCGCGAGGGTTTCGAGTGGCACGGCACCGCCCATATCGCGCTGAAGCGCGAGTGGCCGACCTGGACGCCGCCCTCGCAGATGATCAAGCGCCAGCCCGAGCTCGCCAAGTTCGCCGGCGGCATGGAGCCGGGCCTGAAGAACCCGCTCGGCGCGCGCGCCATGTATCTCTTCAACAAGGGCGGCGACATGGGTTACCGCCTGCATGGCAGCCCGGAATGGTTCTCGATCGGCAAGGCGATGTCGTCGGGCTGCATCCGGCTGATGAACCAGGACATTATCGACCTCTACGACCGCACGTCGGTCGGCGCCAAAGTCATCGTGATGTAAGGACCATGATCCCGAAAAGTGGAAGCCGGTTTTCGGAAAAGATCATGGTCAACTAGAAAGTTTCGCAGGCGGACCGTCTAGGCAACAACAAGACGTCCAAGAACAGAAAACCGGGCTGTTGGGGCCCGGTTTTTTGTTTTTGGAATTGGGAAGAGTTCTCTCCGCCGAGTTGCCCGGCGGTGTGGAAATGTCAGGCGACTTGCTCGACCTGCTGCACCTCCGGCACGAAGTGGCGAAGCAGGTTCTGGATGCCGTGCTTCAAAGTCGCCGTCGACGACGGGCAGCCGGCGCAGGCGCCCTTCATGTGCAGGAACACCGTGCCATTCTCGAAACCGCGGAAGGTGATGTCGCCGCCGTCCTGGGCAACCGCGGGGCGCACTCGCGTGTCGAGCAGTTCCTTGATGGTCAGCACCAGTTCTTCATCGGCCTTGTCGTAGAACTCGCCGGTCTCGCCGGCTTCGCGCGCCGGGGCGGTCGAGGCCATGACCGGCGCACCGGACATGAAGTGTTCCATGATCGCGCCAAGGATGGCCGGCTTCAAATGCTGCCAGTCGGGGCCGTCCTTGGTGACGGTGACGAAATCATAGCCGAAGAAGACGCCCGTGACGCCCGGGATCTCGAACAGCCGGCCGGCCAGCGGCGAGGCTTCTGCCGCGGCTTCGGCGTTGCGGAAATCGGCGGTGCCTTCGCGCAGCACTTCCTTGCCCGGAAGAAACTTCAACGTCGCCGGGTTCGGCGTCGATTCGGTCTGGATGAACATGGGTCTCTCCAGGCCCTTCTCGGGCCGATAGTTTGGAATAATTCTAAATAGGCTCTATCGGCTCGACATTCAAGCGAAACACGTCGCCCCAACGGCTGGCTGGCGGAATGTTTTTCGAACCCTCATTCACTTGAGAGTGCTGAGATTCAGGTCAGGCCGTTCGCAGGCCGGCCTCACCTGAATATCGGCACATCTCAGGCGAGGCTGTCGATTTCCTCGTCCGACAGGTTTTGCGGCACGACCGTCACCGGAATGGGGAAGGCCGCGGCCCGCCCGGCAACCGCGCTGACCAGCGGCCCCGGGCCTTCCTTGCCGGCGCCGGCCGCCAGCACCAGGATGGCGATGTCCTGGTCTTCCTCGATCAGCTTGTGGATTTCTTCGGTCGGCTTGCCCTCGCGCACCACCAGTTCCGGTTCGATGCCGACGCTCTGGCGCACCTTGTTGGCGTAGCCGTCTAGCGCCGCGCGCGCCGTCGCGTTTGCTTCCTCGCGCATGATCTTTTCCACGCCCAGCCAGTGCTGGAAGTCGTCCGGCTCGATGACATAGAGCAGCACCAGGACGCCGCTGGTGTGCTGCGCCCGCTTCGAGGCGTAGGCGACGGCGCGCTCGCATTCGGGCGTGTCGTCGATAATCGCCAGGAATTTGCGGCGATGGCCGACTTCGCGGCTGAGGCGTTTGGAGACCATGTCTATCTGCTCGGTATCAATTCGGCCGCAATCTGCCACCGCCACGGACCGGCGGCAAGCCGCCGGCCGGCGTGGCAATGGTCCCAGAGCAATTCCAGGAAAAGTGTGTAGCGGTTTTCCGTCCGGAATTACGTCGAAACAACTACTTGTCGATCAGTCCTGCAGCAGGCCGATGATGTCTCGCACCGTCTTCATCGTGCCCTCGGCGATTGCGCGGGCCCGGTTGCCGCCGTCCTTGAGCACGGCGTCGACATAGGCGCGATCGCCCTCGATGCGGCGCATCTCGGAAGCGATCGGCGCCAGCTTCTCCACGGCAAGATCGGCAAGCGCCGGCTTGAATACGGAAAACTGCTGGCCGCCATATTCTCTCAGCACGTCTTCCTTCGAGATTTCCGCGAGGCCGGCATAGATGCCAACAAGGTTCTCCGCCTCGGGCCGGCTTGCAAGTCCGTCCAGCTCGCTCGGCAAGGCCTCCGGATCGGTCTTGGCCTTGCGGATCTTCTTCGAGATGGTGTCGGCGTCGTCGGTCAGGTTGATGCGCGACAGGTCGGACGGGTCCGACTTCGACATTTTCTTGGAGCCGTCGCGCAGGCTCATGATGCGCGCGGCCGGACCGCCGATGACCGGTTCGGTGATCGGGAAATAGCCGTTCACGGTCTCCTCGCCGACCTGCATTTCGACGCCGACGCCAAGGGCGGCGATCTTTTCGGAGAAGTCGTTGTTGAATTTCTGCGCGATGTCGCGGGTAAGTTCCAGATGCTGCTTCTGGTCCTCGCCCACCGGCACATGGGTGGCGCGGTAGAGCAGGATGTCGGCGGCCATCAGGCTCGGATAGGCGAGCAGGCCAAGCGAGGCGTTCTCGCGGTCCTTGCCGGCTTTGTCCTTGAACTGCGTCATCCGGTACATCCAGCCGATGCGCGCCACGCAATTGAAGATCCAGGCAAGTTCGGCATGCTGGATGACCCGCGACTGGTTGAAGACGATGTGCTTCTTCGGATCGATGCCGGAGGCGAGGAACGCCGCGGTGATCGAGCGGGTCTGGTCGCCGAGGTCCTGGTGGACGAGCTGCGCCGTCAGCGAATGCAGGTCGACGACGCAATAGATGCAGTCGGACTGTTCCTGGAGGGCGACGAATTTCTTGATGGCGCCGAGATAGTTGCCGAGATGCAGGTTGCCGGTCGGCTGGACGCCCGAAAAGACGAGTGGCTTGAAGGCAGTCATGATGTCCTCATGGCTTGTGGAGGGCCGTTTCGCGCGCGGCGAAAGTCTTTCGACGGCGGGCTTATGAACGAAGGTCGCGACGGGATCAAGACTGGTGTTGTTGCAAGCCTGCTCGGCTTATTCGTCCAGGCCAGTATTTGATTCCCGCGGCACGCTCTTGGCCTCGCCCCGCTTCACATTTCTGCGGATCATGCCGAAATCGGCGCCGCCGGTGCCGAAGGCGGCGATGAAGTAGAGCGCCGCACCGCCGCCGACCAGCGCGAACAGCGTCGTCGCCTTCACCACCAGCGGCGAGCCGGGCCCGAGCCGCGCGGCGAAGTAGTGCTCGGCGAAGTAAAGCGCGATCGCCATGATCACGGCGGACAGCACCAGCCTTGGAATTCGCTTCAAGAGCGGGATGTCGCGGCCCCAATGTCCCCGCCGGATCAGCATGGCGAGCAGCATCAGCGCATTGACCCAGCCGGCGACGGCCGAGGCCACCGCGATGCCCGGCGCGCCCATCGACGGAAACAGGCTGAGCGCCGTGGCGACGTTCACGCCGACCGAAATGGCCGCGAAGATCATCGGCGTGCGCGTGTCCTCGCGCGCGAAATAGCCGGGCGTGAAGGCCTTGATCAGCACGAAGGCGGGCAGGCCGAGGCCGAAGATCGCCAGGATGGAGGCGACGATCGGCGTCGAGTGGTTGGCGGCGAAGGCGCCGCGCTCATAGACCAGCCGCACGATCGGTTCCGACATCACCCAGAGCGCCGCCGCCGCCGGCAGCGTCATGAACAGGGTGAACTCGACCGAGCGGTTCTGAAGGTTCGCCGCCTCGACAAGGTTGCCCGATTTCAGCGCCCGCGACAGTTCCGGCAACAGCACGATGGCGACCGCCACGCCGACGACGCCAAGCGGCAATTGATAGATGCGATCGGCATAGGCGAGCGACGACACGGCGCTGTTCTGTGCCGAGGCGATCGCCGTGCCGATCAGCTGGTTGATCTGGGTGATGCCGCCGGTGATCGCCGCCGGCAGCGCCAGGATCAGCAGCCGCTTGACGTTCGGCGTCATCTTCGGACGGCGAAAGCCGATCGAGATGCCGGCATTGCGCACCGCGATCCAGACGATGGCGAGCTGCACGATGCCCGCCGCCAGCACGCCCCAGGAGAGGCCGAAGCCGACATCATGCGCGTCCAGCCCATGATACCAGGCATAACCCAGCACGCCGATCAGGATGATGTTGAGGAAGGCGGGCGCGATCGCCGCCGCGAAATAGCGGCGCAGCGAGTTCAGCATGCCGGCCATCATGGCGCCGAGCGACATGCAGATGAGGTAGGGGAACATGATCGTCGCCAGCGTGACGGTCGTCTCGAACTTGCCCGGAATGTCGGCGAAGCCCGGCGCCACCAGGTAGCGCACGATCAGCGGCATCGCTAGTTCCATGGCGATGGTGAGCGCAAGCAGCGCCGAAAACAGCACGCCGAACACTTCCTCCGAGAAACGCTTGGCGCCTTCATTGCCATGCTGCTCGATCTCCTTGGCGAAGAGCGGCACGAAAGCGGCGTTGAAGGCGCCCTCGGCGAACAGCCGCCGGAAGGTGTTGGGGAACTGGAAGGCGGCGTTGAAGGCGTCGGCGACCGGACCGGTGCCGAGTGCTGCCGCCATCAGCATCTCGCGGCCGAACCCCAGCGCGCGGCTCATCAGCGTGCCGGAAGCGACGGTGGCGAATTTCTTGACCAAGCTCATGCTGGAGACGACTGCCAGGGAAATTGCGTCAAATGGATGGTCACTCGGCCGCCGCCTTGGCCTTGCCGTTGCGTTCGGACGAATTGCCTTCCAGCGTATCGATCAGCCGCTTGTGGATGGTGGCCGTGCGCGTCGGGCTGTCGATCTTCTGTCCGGTCAGGTCGGTGACGTAGAATGTGTCGATGACCTTTTCGCCGAAGGTCGTGATATGCGCCGAGGCGATGTCGAGCGACAGGTCGGACAGCGTGCCGGTGATCTCGGAGAGCAGGCCAGGCCGGTCCAGCCCCTCGACCTCTATCACCGAAAAACGATTCGACAGCGTGTTGCGGATCTCGGCGCGCGGCGGGATGCGGAACGCCTTGGCGCCGCGCTTCGGCTTGGTGCGCTTCTCGATCATCTCGGGCAGCCAGCTCTTGCCGGAAAGCACGTCCTCGATCAGCCGGCCGACGCGCTCGGCGCGGCGCTGCTCGTCCTCGTCGAGGTCGAACTCCCGGGAGATCAGGATGGTGTCCAGCGCCCGTCCGTCGGAAGTGGTGAAGATCTGCGCGTCCACGATGTTGCCACCGGCCGCGGCACATGCCCCCGCGATGATCGAAAGCAGGCGCGGATGGTCCGGCGCCAGCACAGTGATCTCGGTCACCGCCTCAAATTCATGCGTCTTGACCATGGTCGCGAGCTTCTTGCCCGCCGCATCCGCCTCACGGATGAATTCGGCGTGGCGCAGCTGGTCGTTGAGGTCGACCGTCAGCAGGTAGTTTTCATAGTGCTGCGCGACATAGCGCTTGCGCTCCTTGGCCGGCCAGGCCGCGAGCGCCTCGGCCAGCCGTTCGCGCGCGGCCGCGGTGCGTTGCGCACGCGACACTTCCGAGAAGCCGCCGGTCAGCAGCAACTCGGTCTCGTAATAGAGCGTGCGCAGCAGCTGCCCTTTCCAGCCGTTCCACACACCCGGCCCGACGCCGCGTATGTCGCAGACGGTGAGGATCAAAAGCAGCTTCAGCCGCTCGACCGACTGCACGATCGAGGCGAAATCCTCGATCGTCTTGCGGTCGTTGAGGTCGCGCGTCTGCGCCGTCATCGACATCACGAGATGGTTCTCGACCAGCCAGGCGACCGTCTCGGTATCGGCCGCCGACAGACCCATATGCGGACAGATGCGCCGCGCGATCCTGGCGCCGGCCTCCGAATGGTCTTCCGGCCGGCCCTTGGCGATGTCGTGCAGCAGCACCGCGACATAAAGCGCCTCGCGGCTCTTCTTCAGCCCCGGCATCAGCGAATGCGCCAGCGGGTGAATCTTCTCGCCATCGCCGCGCTCGATCTCGGCCAGCACGCCGATGCAGCGGATCAGGTGCTCGTCCACCGTGTAGTGGTGGTACATCGAGAACTGCATCATGGCGACGATCTTGCCGAAATCGGGGATCAGCCTGCCGAGCAGCCCGGCCTCGTTCATGCGCCTGAGATTGAGCTCGGCGTTGCGGTCCGAGGTCAATATGTCGAGGAACAGCCGGTTGGCCTCCTCATCGCGCCGGAGCGACTTGTTGACCAGGCCGAGCGAGCGGGTAAGCAGCTTCAGCGCGTCGGGATGGAACTCCAGCCCATGCTTGTCGGCGAACCAGAACAACCTCAGCAGGTTGACCGGGTCGCGCTCGAACACGCCGTCGTCGGCGACGTTGATGCGGTGGTTGTCGACGATGAAATCGGAGGTGCCGGCAAGCTTGCGCTTGCGCCGCTGGAAGGTGAGGAAGATGCGGTTGAAGCCCGGCACATGCTTGGCCTGCTCTTCCTCGAGCGCCGCGCAGAAGATGCGGGTGAGGTCGCCGACATCCTTGGCGACGAGGAAATAGTGCTTCATGAAGCGCTCGACCGCCGACAGGCCGGGATGCGTGGTGTAGCCCAGACGTTCGGCGATCTCGCGCTGGATGTCGAAATGCAGTCGCTCCTCCGCCTTGCCGGTCAGGAAATGCATGTGGCAGCGCACCGCCCACAGGAAATCCTCCGCCTTCTGGAACTCGCGATATTCGGCTTCGGTGAAGACGCCTTTCTCGACCAGCTCCTCGCCGGTGCGCACGCGGTAGAAATATTTGCCGATCCAGAACAGCGTCTGCAGGTCGCGCAACCCGCCCTTGCCGTCCTTGACGTTGGGCTCGACCAGATAGCGGCTTTCGCCCGCCTTGGCATGGCGCTCGTCGCGCTCGGCGAGCTTGGCCTGCACATATTCCGGTCCGGTCGTGCGCACCACCTCATGGTCGAAACGGGTGAGCAGCTCATCATAGAGCTTGCGCTCGCCCCACAGGAAACGCGCCTCGAGGATCGAGGTGCGGATCGTGATATCGCTGCGCGAGAGTCTCAGGCAGTCCTCGATGTTGCGGGTGGCGTGGCCGACCTTGAGCCCCAGGTCCCACAGCATGTAGAGCATGTACTCCACGATCTGCTCGCCCCATGGCGTCTGCTTGTAGGGCAGCAGGAACAGGAGATCGATATCGGAGCCCGGCGCCAGCGTGCCGCGGCCGTAGCCGCCGACCGCCACGACCGCCATGCGCTCGGCCACCGAACGGTTCTTGACCCGGTAGACATGGGTGGCGGCGAAATCATAGAGCGCCCGGATCAGCTCATCCATCAGATGCGAGAGCCGCTCGGCGCAGGCATTGCCGCCGCCATCCTCCTTGAGCATGGCCTCGGCGATCTTGCGCCCCTCCGCCAGCCTGGCTTTGAGCAATTGGAGGACAGCAGTACGAACCGCCGGTCCCGAACCGTCGCCGGCGCTTGCCGACGTCAGCGCGGTCAGGTCGCGGCGCAAGGTGTCGCCATCGATGATTTCGTTGAGTTTCAAGGAGATCTTTGCCATTCGGCGGCGTCTATAGCGCGTTTTCGCGGCGCTGTGTATGGGGCCGGCGGATGCGCTTCCCGCCATGGGCGAACGGCACGATCACCCACTGCCGCAACCGGCATAAATCCGCAATTTGCAGCGATAGCCGCCGAATCTCGCGGCGGACCTTGTCGTACACGGATGCCCTCGGCTTTTGGCGGACCTCCCCGAGGGCATGCTGCTCCTGGCGATTCTGCTTGAGCAGGCTTGGGAATCTGACCCTTTCCCGCCCGAGGAATTGCTCCTGCGCGCAAAGCGCAGGCCATAGTTGGTAGACGATCTTGCCGGGCGAGGTCTCGAGCTCAGGGTTGAACAGCACATGGTCGACGGGGAAGCGAATTTCCTGCGTCGCCTCCAGAAGGGCGCCGGCGGCCTTTCTTGACACGATGTAGCCGGCGCTGCCCAAATGGACGCCGTATAGCCTGCTTGCCGAGAAGCCATGGCCGGCAGAAACCTGGTTTAGTCCGACGACTGTTCTGTGGAAGAACGTCTCGAGCTTGACGATATCGGTGTCTGCCGGAATCCATCTCCGGTCCCCCAGCAGCTGGCCCGTTTTCTCCGAAAGCACCACGTCGTCCTCGAAGATCGCGACATAGGCGTCGTCGCCGGCCGCGATGGCGGACCAGCAGGTCCTGTGGCTTAACAGGCACGCGATCTCGCCATCCGTCAGCCGTGTCCCCGAGACCGGCCGCTTGCGCACCGGCATCGAAGCCAGGTCCGGCCGGGCCAGCGCGTCCACCGCGGCGACACGCTCGAAAGTCATGCCGGCTCGCTCGAATTCGGCTGTCACATGCGCCAGCCTGTCGGTGGAGCGGTCGAGATTTATGACGAGGCATTTCATCGGGTGCGGTTCGCTGAGCTCAAAATGGCGGCGTGCATAGCATGGCGGCCGTCTTTGGCGCGCGCTAATTCCGGCAAGAATGCCTCCAGTCTGCCGTGGCGCGGCGCAACAGGCAAAAAATCGCGGGTCCGCCCCTTGACCTTCCAGTTGCTGGAAGGACTACCTCCGCCACAATTCGAGAATTCCGAGGCATTGCCGATGACCCATTCCGACCACAACCATCATCACTCGCATGGCGGGTCCTGCTGCTCCGCGAAAACTGCAGCGACCACGGCCGAAGCCGTGATTCGCGATCCTGTCTGCGGCATGACGGTCGATCCGGCGGCCGGCAAGCCGACGGCCGAGCATGGCGGACGAACCTTTCATTTCTGCAGCGAGCGCTGCCGCAACAAATTCGTTGCCGAGCCGGAGAGCTACCTGACGGCTATCGATCCTGTCTGCGGCATGAGCGTCGACCGCGCCAGCGCCCGGCACTTTCTGCGCCATGATGGTCAGGGCTTCTATTTCTGCTCCGCCGCTTGCCAAGGCAAGTTCGAGGCGGAGCCGGCAAAATATCTTGCCGGCCGGCCCGAGCCGCAGCCGATGCCGAAGGGAACGCAATACACCTGCCCGATGCACCCCGAAATCATCCGCGACAAGCCCGGCTCCTGCCCGATCTGCGGCATGGCGCTGGAGCCGATGGGCGTGCCGACGGGCGACGAAGGCCCGAATCCCGAGCTGGTCGATTTCACGCGCCGGTTCTGGGTCAGCGCGGCGCTTTCAGTGCCCCTCCTGATCTTCGCCATGGCGCCGATGCTGGGCCTCAGCTTCGAAAGTCTCATCGACGGCCGGACGAAAACGTGGGTAGAGCTGGCGCTGGCGAGCCCGGTGGTGCTTTGGGCGGCGTTTCCGTTCTTCCATCGCGGCTGGGAGTCGGTTGTCAACCGCAGCCCCAATATGTGGACGCTGATTTCGCTGGGCGTCGGCGCCGCCTATCTCTACAGCGTGGTCGCCGCCCTGTTTCCAGACATCTTCCCGCATCAGTTCCGCGGCCATGACGGCGCCGTGCCGGTCTATTTCGAGGCTGCTGCCGTGATCGTCGCGCTCGTCTTCCTCGGCCAGGTGCTGGAGCTCAGAGCCCGCGAGCGCACCGGCTCGGCCATTCGCGCGCTCCTCGACCTTGCCCCGAAGACGGCGCGTCTGATCGGCGCCGACGGTTCCGAGAAGGATGTGCCGCTCGACAGCGTCCAGACCGGCGACCGGCTGCGCATCCGTCCGGGCGACGCGGTTCCCGTCGACGGCATTGTGCTTGAAGGTCGCTCGGCGATCGACGAATCGATGATTACGGGCGAACCGCTGCCGGTCGAGAAGACGGAAGGCTCCGCGCTTACCGGCGGCACGCTGAACAAGAACGGCTCGCTGGTCATGCGCGCCGAGAAGGTCGGCGCCGAGACCACGCTGTCGCGCATCGTCGAGATGGTCGCCAAGGCGCAGCGGTCGCGCGCGCCGATCCAGGGGCTGGCCGACCGCGTGTCCTTCTATTTCGTTCCGGCCGTGGTGCTGGTCGCCATCATCGCTTTCATCGCCTGGGCGCTCCTCGGACCGGAGCCGAGCCTGATCTTCGCCATCGTCTCGGCTGTATCGGTGCTGATCATCGCCTGTCCCTGCGCGCTTGGCCTGGCGACGCCGATGTCGATCATGACGGCGACCGGACGCGGCGCGCATGCCGGCGTGCTGATCAAGGAAGCGGCGGCGCTGGAGCGTTTTGCCTCGGTCGACACGCTGATCGTCGACAAGACCGGCACGCTGACCGAAGGCAAGCCGCGGCTCACCGACGTCGTCGCGGCCGGAGATATCGGCGAGAACGAGCTGCTGGGCCTTGCCGCCGCGCTCGAAAAGGGCTCGGAACATCCTCTGGCCGAGGCGATCGTCGAGGGCGCCGTCGCGCGCGGCCTGACGCTGGCCGAAGCCGTCGATTTCGAAGCTGTCACCGGCAAGGGCGTCTCGGGCACGGTTTCGGGCAGGAAGGTCGCGCTCGGCAATGCGGCGATGATGGCGGACCTCGGCGTCGAAACGCCGGCGGCCAATGCCGAGGCGATGCAGGCCGAAGGCAAGACGGCCATGTTTGTGGCCGTCGACGGCGGCTTCGCCGGCATCGTTGCCGTGGCCGATCCCATAAAGGCGACGACGGCCGAGGCGATCAAGGCCCTGCATGACAAGGGTCTGAGGATCATCATGGCAACCGGCGACAACGAGCGCACGGCAAAAGCGATCGCCGGCAAGCTCGGCATCGACGAGGTTCGCGCCGGCCTGTTGCCGAATGAGAAGGGCGCGCTGGTCGAGCAACTGCGCGCGAACGGCGCTGGCGTTGCCATGGCCGGCGACGGCGTCAACGATGCGCCCGCGCTGGCTGGCGCCGATGTCGGTATCGCCATGGGCACCGGCGCCGATGTCGCGGTCGAGAGCGCCGGCATCACGCTGGTCAAGGGCGACCTCAACGGCATCGTCAGGGCGCGCACGCTGGCCCAGGCGACGATCCGCAACATCCGCCAGAACCTGTTCTTCGCCTTTCTCTACAATGTGCTCGGCGTGCCGGTCGCGGCCGGCTTGCTCTATCCGCTCACCGGCACGCTTCTGTCGCCGATGCTGGCGGCGGCGGCGATGAGCCTGTCGTCGGTGTCGGTCATTACCAACGCTTTGCGGCTGAGGACGTTGAAACTCTGAACGAATCCCCCAGATACGAACCTCAACCACAAGGAGACCTTGAATGACCCTGGCCAAGAAAATCGTGCTGCTGCTGATGGCGGCGGGAATGCTGCTTGCCGTCTTCCTCGAAAGCGTTCCGGCCTCGTCGGAGGAGATGAAGCACGACATGTCCAAGATGGCGATGGGCGCCCAGAACCCGGCCACGGCGGGCTATGAGGCGGCGATGAAGAAGATGCACAAGGACATGATGATCAAATACACCGGCAATGCCGATGTCGATTTCGTCCGCGGCATGATCCCGCATCATCAGGGCGCCATCGACATGGCCAAGGTGGTGATCGCCAACGGCAAGGATCCGGAAATCCGCAAGCTCGCCGAAGGCGTGGTCCAGGCGCAGGAAGCCGAGATCAAGGAAATGAAAGACTGGCTCGCCAAGCACCCGGCGAAGTAGCCGCTCCTGGAAATCCAGGCGGCCAGCGGCTTCGCTCTGGATTTCCGGTTTTGGCTGTGCTGCGATCCGGCCCAACGCGGAGAAAGCCATGCCGTCAACAGTCAGAACCCTCAAGCTGCCGTCCGGCGAAACCGTTCCGGTGCTGGGCCAGGGCACGTGGAAGATGGGGGAGGACCGCCGCCGCCGCGCCGATGAGGTGGCGGCGCTGAAGCTCGGGCTCGACCTCGGCATCACGCTGATCGACACCGCCGAAATGTACGCCGGCGGCGGCGCCGAGGAGGTGGTGGCGGAGGCGATCGCCGGGCGCCGTAACGAGACCTTCCTGGTCTCCAAGGTGCTGCCGTCGAACGCCTCGCGCGCCGGCGTGAAGCGCGCCTGCGAGGCCAGCCTGAAGCGGCTTTCCACCGACCGGATCGATCTATATCTGCTGCATTGGCCAGGCAGCGTGCCGCTGTCCGAAACCGTCGAGGCCTTCGAAACCTTGAAGAGGGAAGGCAAGATCCGCCACTGGGGCGTCAGCAATTTCGACACGGACGAGATGGAAGACCTTGTCGGCCTGCCGTCCGGCGGCAACGTCCAGACCAATCAGGTGCTCTACAACCTGTCGCGGCGAGGCCCGGAATTCGATCTGGCCCCATGGTGTGCGGAGCGCGGCATCCCGCTGATGGCCTATTCGCCGGTGGAGCAGGGCGCGCTGGCGCGCAATGCGCGGCTGGAGGCCGTCGCCGCCCGGCACGACGCCACCGCCGCGCAGATCGCGCTCGCCTGGGTGATGGCGCAGCCGGGCGTCATCGCCATTCCGAAGGCCGGACGCCAGGAGCATGTCCGCCAGAATGCCGCCGCGCTCGACATCAAGCTGACGCCCGAGGATTTCGCCGATCTCGACCGCGCTTTCCCGTCGCCGACGCGCAAGCGCGGGCTGGAAATGATCTAGCCGAAAACCTCGATCCGGATTTGCGACTGAACCGGGAGCAGGCATTGGAACGAATTTCAGCCGGACCCCATCACACGGGCTATAAAATCGGCGACTTGACCGTCACGTCGCTGCGCGACGGTTATGTCGACATGCCCGTCCGGCGACTGCGCCAGCCGGGAGACAAGCCCTTCGGCGACGATCTCCCCTCGCAGGTGCCGCTCTTCGACGGCGCGCTCAGATTGTCGGTCAATGCCTTTGCCATCGACGACGGCGAAGAAATCACGCTGATCGATACGGGCTCCTCGAACGCCTGGCATCCGACAATGGGGTTCCTGCCCCAGGCACTGAGTGAGGCGAGGATCGCCGTCGATCGGATACGCACGGTTGCCTTTACCCACACGCATCTCGACCATATCCACGGGCTTATCCTTGCCGATGGTCGCGCCGGTTTCCCGCAGCTTTCCCGCCTGCTTGTGCCCCGAGCCGAGCTCGACATGTTCCGGTCGGTGGCGAGGCTGGGCCGCTTCCATGATCAGTCGGAACCTTTGGACCCTGGACAGCGCCCGAGCGCGAATATCGAGGCCGTCGCCGCTTCCGGCCACGAAATCGGGCACACATGCTTTCGTGTCACGAGCGGCGGCGAAACATTACTGGTCTGGGGCGACCTCGTGCATGTGCCGTCGCTTCAGTTCGAGCGGCCGGACATCACATGGGAGTTCGACGCCGACCAGGAACGGGCGCGGGCAACCCGGCTACGCATCTTGGCGCTTGCCGCCGACAACGCCTGGTGCATTGCCGGAGCGCATCTCGATTCACCCGGCGTCGGCCGGATTTCCCGAACCGAAACGGGTTTTCGCTTCGAGCCCTTGTAGCGACCGGCCCTAGATATTGGCCGCCAGCCCAAGCCGCATCCGCAGTCGCCGCAAGGCCCTTGAAAACACCTCGAGGTCGTTGGCGGCGCGGGCAAGCGTGAGGGCGCCCTGGATGCCGGCGACGGCTTCCTCGGCCAGCTCGCCGGCCTCGCCCGGTGGGTGCCCGGATCGCGCCAGCGCATCGGCGAGATGCGTGACCCAGCGGCCGAAATAGTCCCTTATCTGGCCCGCGAAGAGATCGCGCGACTCATCCAGCGCGAAGGCGCCGATAAGGCAAACCCGACGCCCGGAGCGGAAATAGCTGTCCGTCGCCTCGAGCATCTGATCGATCCCGGCCAACGGATCGGCGCTGTCGCGCAACGGCGCAAAGACATTGTCCTCGAACCAGCCGTCGATATGGGCAATGACGGCTCTCGCCATCTCTTCCTTGCCGCCGGGAAAGAAGTGGTAGAGGCTTCCTTTACCCAGCCCCGTCGCTTCGCCGATCAGGGCCAGGCTGGCGCCCTCATACCCATGCTCGCGGAAAACCTCGGCAACGATCCCCAGCAACTGGTCGCGATCCGGAGCGATGCGCCGCACCGGCTTAGAGCCCGAGTTCGGAAAGGCCGGGATGGTCGTCCGGCCGGCGGCCGAGCGGCCAATGATATTTCCGCTCGCTCTCCGTGATCGGCAGGTCGTTGATGCTCGCCACACGCCGGCGCATCAGCCCGGCTTCGTCGAACTCCCAGTTCTCGTTGCCGTAGGAGCGGAACCAGTGGCCGCTGTCGTCGCGCCATTCATAGGCGAAGCGCACCGCGATGCGGTTGTCGTTCCAGGTCCAGACCTCCTTGATGAGCCGGTAGTCCAGCTCGCGCGCCCATTTGCGCTGTAGGAAGCCGACAATCTCGCCGCGGCCTGAAATGAATTCGGCCCGGTTCCGCCAGGCGCTGTTTTCGGTATAGGCGAGCGAAACCCGTTCCGGGTCGCGGCTGTTCCAGGCATCCTCCGCAAGGCGCGCCTTTTGCGCCGCCGTTTCGGCCGTGAAGGGCGGCAATGGCGGACGGCTCATGAGACCTCCTGTCGGTTTCGATTGTCGACCGACATTGTACCGAACGGTACAATAAGTCAAGCAACACAGTCGCTATTGATTGGTGCCAGACCCCTCAGCCGGCAGGGCGCTTCCAGCGCCTCGCACTGCGTCACGACATCGCTAGGTATTTGCTCTTCGTATCATAGAAATCAATTCGTCGACTCGCTTCCTCAAGTCCAGGATATCGAAATTCGCCGGTTTCTCGCAAACCAGTTTGGCGACTTTAACCTTGTCCACTTTCTCCACGATTGAAGAAGGGCGACCGACTGCAACAAAATTGCGGTGGCTCCTTCTGCTCGGAGACAGGCGGTGGAAGAAAAGAGCGTGATCGAATGGCCCCCCGGCCGCTGGGCGCCCATACACTTGTGGATAAATATTTTTAACGGCCTCCTGGAGCTCCAAGTGGTCAATGTAATTCTCTATTTCGCGGCCCTTTGTAACCCAGCAAATGGCGGGGCCAGCGTCTAACTCTTTTTTGAGACGCTTTTTGGTCTCGTTAATGGTGGCTTGCCGGTTAGATTTGTCACTGTCAATTACCACAGCTAAATGCTGATTTAGCGAACGAAGTGCTATAAATTCGTCGATATCTTCCGAGCCGGCACTTAGATGACTAAGTAATCGGCCGCCGTAAAACATAATGGAGTAGTGAATTCCCTCAATAAATCTGGGTTCTCTTGCCGATATCCAGTGACGCACATATACCCGGTCAGACGGACCCTCAACCCAAATAACTGCGTTAGACTGGACAATATCCGACGCTTTATATCCGAGGTCAACACAGATATTATGGCGCTCGTTTCGAAGGATCGACTCGCGAACGCTCGTCTGATCGCCGTCGTTTGATACATGAAATATGGCTGCGCCAGGAGTGTCTATGAAACTGGCAGAGTGCGTGGCAATAAAATACTGATTACTGGTAAATTCCTTTAAGTAAGAGATTAGCTTTCTCTGCAAAACAGGGTGAAGGTGTATCTCGGGTTCCTCAATACAAACAATTTGGTTTTCAGTGATCGTGCAAAAGGCCGCAATCATTATAACTTCGTGGATACCCATGCCAAGCGATGAGATCGGCAGTACTTTGCCGTCCATATGAACAAGTATGTGCTCGCGGTTGTGGGGTATCTCGATTGTTGCATTCTGCTTTCCAGTAACATTTTGCAAGAATGAGTTAACTCTGTCGAAAAGAACTCGTTCGTGCCTCATATCGTGGTCGGGGCTTTGTATCTCCGCTAGCCTATCAATCAATCCAACGCCGCTGAAGTCATCAAACTTTGACCCACTCTTTCCAATTTGCCGTAGCGCCGGGATCAGCTTCACAGCTGGCAAGGAAACATTTTGGGCGCGAATCAAAGTCCTTAGTGATTCCGGAATCCAATGTTGCTCAAGCCCTCCTCGGCCTTGATCTGTGAGATAGTTCCAAAACTGAGCCCATTTTTCGCTGTTCGCCACCGCCAACCATTCACGAGTATCGGGTTTAAAATCCAAACCCCAAGGCTCGTTTGGATTGTCTTGTCGACGCAACCATACAAAATTATTGGTCGATAATTTAGAAGCGATCGCGTCGAT
This sequence comes from Mesorhizobium atlanticum, assembly GCF_003289965.1. Classification (GTDB taxonomy): domain Bacteria; phylum Pseudomonadota; class Alphaproteobacteria; order Rhizobiales; family Rhizobiaceae; genus Mesorhizobium; species Mesorhizobium atlanticum. Next base: position 413,702 of record NZ_QMBQ01000004.1, on the reverse strand, counting down.
GATCGACTTGGAATTTTCTCTCTTATACGCATCTTTTATCGCTTGGAGTGCAGAGGCGACGAAATCGTCCTTTTGCACGCCGATGGATACCGAGAGCTCGCCCGTCGTTTTTCCCCGGTGTTGCTCTAGTGGTGTTTGCGCCCGCATTTTGCGCCCGGACGTGTCAAAAGGCATGTAGTCCGATATGAAATTCAGTACGGTTGATTTTCCTGAGTTATTAGCGCCGATGAAGAAGTTAAAGTCCTTAAAAGGACCCATCCTTTGAATGTCCTTGCCGATTCCACGGTAAAATTGAAGGCTGAGGCCTTTCAAAAAAATCGACATCTAAGGTGCTCGCAGAACGAATCGTAACCGTGAGTATCACTCTGAAATAAGTATAACACGCTAGGATTATTCTTTTGCGCTAAGTGCTCGCCAAATTCTTTAGCAGATAGAGCGCCTCCAGCGCCTCCCTTGGCGTCATCTCGTCGGGATTGATTGCGCCGAGCGCCTCGCCCAGCGCATCGCTTTTCGCCGGTTTCGGGGCTTCGCGTTTCACCGCCACTGAAAACAGCGGCAGGTCGTCGACCAGCCGGTTGGTCTTGCCCGAAACCTCGCCCTCTTCCAACTGATGCAGGACTTCCTTGGCGCGGGCGACGACCGCCTCGGGCAGGCCAGCCAGCCGCGCCACCTGCACGCCGTAGGAGCGGTCGGCGGCACCTTTGCCGACCTCGTGCAGGAAGACGACATCGCCTTCCCATTCCTTGACCCGCATGGTGACGTTATGGAGCCGGGGGAGCTTGCCCGTCAGCGCGGTCATTTCGTGGAAATGCGTGGCGAAAATCGCGCGGCACCGATTCTTTTCGTGCAGATATTCGACCGCCGCCCAGGCGATCGACAACCCGTCGAAAGTCGCTGTGCCGCGGCCGATCTCGTCCAGGATCACCAGCGCCCGCTCGCCCGCCTGGTTGAGGATCGCCGCCGTCTCGACCATCTCGACCATGAAGGTCGAGCGGCCGCGCGCCAGGTCGTCCGAGGCGCCGACACGCGAGAACAGCCGGTCGACGACGCCAATATGGGCGCTTTGCGCCGGCACGAAGGAGCCGGTCTGGGCAAGGATGGCGATCAGTGCGTTTTGCCTGAGGAATGTCGATTTACCGCCCATATTGGGACCGGTGAGCAGCCAGATCGCGCCGGCCTTGGCGCCGCCCTCGGGCGAGAGGTCGCAATCATTGGCGACGAACGGTCCTTCGCCGGAGCGCCTGAGCGCCTGTTCGACCACCGGGTGGCGCCCGCCGGTAATTTCGAAGGCGAGGCCGGAATCGACCAGCGGCCGGCACCATCCCTCGCTTTCGGACAAGAGCGCCAACGCCGCCGACACGTCCAGAGTGGCAAGCGCTTCCGCCCCGGCGCGGATCCGTTCGGCCTCGCCCACCACTTCCGCCGTCAGCCGGTCGAAGGCGGCGAGCTCGATGCTCAGCGCCCGGTCGGCGGCGTTGGCGATCTTCGATTCCAGCTCCGCCAGCTCGGTCGTGGTGAAGCGCATGGCGTTGGCCATGGTCTGGCGATGGATGAAGCGCGCCTTGGCGGCGTCGCTGCCGGTCATGATCGAATGGTGGTTGGCGGTCACTTCGATGTAATAGCCGAGCACATTGTTGTGCCGGATCTTCAGCGAGCGGATGCCGGTCTCCTCGATCAGCGAGCGCTCCAGCCCGGCGATTACTTTGCGCGATTCGTCGCGCAGCGCCCGCATCTCGTCGAGCTCGGCGTGATAGCCGGTGCGCACAAAGCTGCCGTCGCGCTTGATCAGCGGCAGTTCGTCGTCGAGCGCTTCGCTGAGGTGGCGGGCGAGCGCCTCGGGCAGGGCTCTGATCGCAGCCAGCGCCGCGGCGAGCTCGGCGGGAAGGGCGACCGCGGCGAACAATTCGGCGATCGCGCCCGCCGCTTCGAAGCCGGCGCGCAGCGCGCCCAGATCGCGCGGGCCGCCGCGGTTGAGCGCCAGCCGCGACAGCGCCCTCGGCATATCGGCGACGCTTTTCAGGCTGGCCCGCAAGCCTTGGCAAAGCCGCGTCTCGGAGCGGAAGAACGAGACCGAATCCAGTCGTGCCCCGATCGCCCCCGGGTCGGTCAGCGGCGCCATCAGCCGGTCGGCGAGCAGTCGCGCCCCGCCGCCGGTCACGGTGCGGTCGATCGCCTTGAACAGCGAGCCGTCCCGGCTGCCGGAGAGCGTGCGCAGCAGTTCGAGATTGGCGCGCGTCGCCGGGTCGATGAACAGCGTCGAGCCCTGCTCCTCGCGCTCGGGGCGGGACAAAGGCGGGCGTTCCGCCTTCTGCGTCTTTTCGACATAAGCGATGGCGCCCGAGATCGCCGACAGTTCGGAGCGCGAGAAGGTGCCGAAACTGTCTGGTGTCGCGACCTCGAAGAAGCGCGCGATGCGGCTTGTGGCGGAAGCCGAGTCGAACAGCGAAGGCGGCTGAGGGTTGGCGACCCGGCCGAGCACATCGAAGACCGGCCTGAGCTCCGGATCGTGGAAAACCGGTTCGGCGACGATCAATTCGCGCGGGTCGACGCGGGAGATGTCGGCAAGCAGCCGCTCGGCGCTCGTCTCGGCAACGCGGAAGGCGCCGGTCGAAATGTCGATCCAGGCCAGGGCAAACCCGGCCTGGCTGGCCGCGCCGCCCTTCACGCGGCCGAGCGCCATCAGGAAACTTGATTCCGAGGGCGCAAGCAGCTTGTCCTCGGTGATGGTGCCGGGCGTGACCAGCCGCACCACGTCGCGGCGCACCACTGATTTTGAGCCGCGTTTCTTGGCTTCGGCCGGGTCCTCGATCTGCTCGCAGACGGCGACGCGAAAACCCTGCGCGATCAGCTTTTGCAGATAGTCGTCCGCCGCATGCACCGGCACGCCGCACATCGGGATGTCGTGCCCCTGGTGCTTGCCGCGCTTGGTCAGAACGATGCCGAGGGCCTGGCTCGCCTTCTCCGCGTCGTCGAAGAACAGCTCGTAGAAATCGCCCATGCGGTAAAACAAAAGCGAGTCAGGGTTCGCCGCTTTGATCTCGATATATTGCTCCATCATCGGCGTGACGCCGCCGGTGGCGGGCGCAGGCGTCGTCGTCTCCTGGGCGTCGTTGTCTGTCGGCATGTGCATGTTCATGCCCGGACGCTAGCAGAAGTGGCAGCCCGGTTTAATGCCGGCGGCGCGAAAAGCAGGGGAAGACCGGCGGCGGCCGTCATCAGCAGGACAGGGTGCGGAAGGCATGTTGCCTCATGCCGTCGGCCGACATATGGATCGCCGGTAGGAGAAGGGCGGGGCGATGAAGAAGGACGGGCACGAGACGTTCGAGGAAATGGTCGGCCCCGCCGGCTCGCCGCTCGGCCGTGTTCGGCTTCTTGCCACCAACCGGGCCAACCGTACCAGAACCAAAATCAAGGCGTGGACGCGGATACGGTTGCCCTTCATCCTTCCGGCGCGCGGGCCGCTTTCAGGCCTCGATGGCAGCATCGACATGCCTCTCCACATTTTCAGTCGCGATCCGTTGATCCTCTATGTACCTGTCGGCGGCAGGCGCCCGCTCTACGCGCTCGCCGCCTTCTGCCGACCCCTTGCGCCACGGCGCGCTACCTTCCTCCTGATGCCGAACTGGACGCTGGAACGGCCTGCCGTCATTGAGCAGATGCGTAAGGATCTCGCCTGGTTCGCCAGAGTTTGCCCCAAACACGAGCTGATCTTCCTCTGCAACACAGAAGAGGAGCGACGCCTGATTACAGGCGTTGGCGGCAAAGCGATCTTCTCCAACCACAATCTGATGATTTCGGAAGGCGTCTTCCGGCCGCTGCCGAACGTGCCGGTCGAGTACGATGCCGTTTACAACGGCCGCATCTCGCACACCAAGCGGCACTATCTCGCTTTCGAGATCGAAAGACTGGTCCATGTGACGTCCTCGATCGGCGAATTGCCGCCGGCCGGCGACCGCGCCTTCATCCGCCGCCTGCAGGCGCAATCGCCGCTTCACAGCATCGCCAATCCGCTCGTTGATGGCCTGCCCGGCAGGTTGACCTCCGCCGAGGTCAACCATGTCTACAACCAGGCTGCGGTCGGCCTGTGCCTGTCCGCCGTCGAAGGGGCGATGTATTCCAGCATGGAGTATCTGCTGGCTGGCTTACCGATCGTCTCGACACCGAGCATCGGCGGCCGCGACGTCTATTTCGATCCGGACTATTGCATGATCGTCGAGCCGGAGCCGGCCGCGATCCGCCGCGCGGTCGAGCGGCTTCGCGACCGCGCCATACCGCGGGAGGAGATCCGCGGCCGCACGCTTGAAAGGGTAAAGGCGGAACGGTTGGAACTGATGGCATATCTCTCGGCGCTTAAGCAACGCCTGGGAAGCGATGATCCGCCCTTCTCCGAATGGCCGTTCGCCGGCACCTCTGGGCTGACACGCTGGGCCCCGGTGCGCGAGCACCTGCGAGACATTGCCGCGATCTCATCGGGCAAGATTTGACTGTCGCCGGCAGCACCTACGGACACTGTCACTTGACCGCTTGGCGGTTTACAGCGGCGGAGTATGGGCTTAAGCGATAATTCAAAAGAATGCGCTCGCCTCAAGAGCGCGAATTGGTGAGGAAAACGTCAGGCATCATGGCTAGGAAAACCGAAAGCAGCGGCCCCTCCGTCAGTCCCGAGGAGGCGCTGGAATTCCACGCCATGGGGCGGCCCGGCAAGCTGGAGATCGTCGCCACCAAGCCGATGGCGACGCAACGCGATCTGAGCCTCGCCTATTCGCCGGGCGTCGCCGTCCCTGTGCGCGCCATCGCCGAGGACCCGAGCCGCGCCTTCGACTATACGACGCGCGGCAACATGGTCGCGGTCATCTCCAACGGCACCGCCATCCTAGGTCTCGGCAATCTCGGCGCGCTGGCCTCCAAGCCGGTGATGGAAGGCAAGTCCGTGCTGTTCAAGCGCTTCGCCGATGTCGATTCGATCGACCTCGAAGTGGCGACGGAGGACGCCGACGAGTTCGTCAATTGCGTGCGCTTCCTCGGCCCGTCCTTCGGCGGCATCAATCTCGAGGACATCAAGGCGCCGGAGTGCTTCATCATCGAGCAGCGGCTGCGCGAATTGATGGACATTCCCGTCTTCCATGACGACCAGCACGGCACGGCGATCATCTCGGCCGCCGGGCTGATCAACGCGCTGGAGATCACCGGCCGCGACATGAAGACCACGAAGATGGTCTGCAACGGCGCGGGCGCGGCCGGCATCGCCTGTATCGAACTGATGAAGGCGATGGGCTTTTCGCCGGAAAACATCATCCTGTGCGACACCAAGGGCGTGGTCTTCCAAGGCCGCACCGAAGGCATGAATCAGTGGAAGTCTGCGCATGCGGTCAAGACCGAGGCGCGCAGCCTCGCCGAGGCGCTTGACGGCGCCGACGTCTTCCTCGGCCTTTCCGCCAAGGGCACGCTGACGCCTGCCATGGTGCAGTCGATGGCGAAGAACCCGATCATCTTCGCCATGGCCAATCCCGACCCCGAGATCACGCCCGAGGAAGTCGGCGAAATTCGCACCGACGCCATCATGGCGACCGGCCGCTCGGACTACCCCAATCAGGTCAACAATGTGCTGGGCTTCCCCTACATCTTCCGCGGCGCGCTGGATGTCCGGGCCACCACCATCAATGACGAGATGAAGATCGCGGCGGCACGCGCGCTGGCCGAGCTGGCGCGCCAGGACGTGCCGGACGATGTCGCCGCCGCCTATCAGGGCAACCGGCCGAAATTCGGCCCCAACTACATCATCCCCGTGCCGTTCGACCCACGCCTGATCTCGGCGATCCCGCTGGCCGTGGCGAAGGCGGCGATGGAGTCCGGCGTCGCCCGCAAGCCGATCCTCGACCTCGACCGGTACGCGCAGGAGCTGTCGGCCCGCCGCGACCCGATCGCCTCGACCCTGCAGCGCATCTACGACCGCGTGCGCCGCCAGCCCAAGCGCATCGTCTTCGCCGAAGGCGAGGAGGAGCAGGTGATGCGCGCCGCGGTCTCCTATGTGAACCAGAAGCTCGGCACGGCGATCCTGCTCGGTCGTGACGACATCATCAAGGACAACGCCCGCAATGCCGGCATCGATCTCAACAAGCCGGGCCTCGAAATCATCAACGCCAGGCTGTCGCGCCGCAACGGCATCTACACCGATTATCTCTACGAGCGCATGCAGCGGAAAGGCTTCCTGTTCCGCGATTGCCAGCGGCTGATCAACAACGACCGCAACCATTTCGCCGCCTGCATGGTGGCGCTGGGCGATGCCGACGGTATCGTCACCGGCGTCACCCGCAACTATTCCACCGCGCTCGACGATGTACGCCGCATCATCGACGCCAAGCCAGGCCACCGCGTCATCGGCGTGTCGATCGTGCTCGCGCGGGGTCGCACCGTGCTTGTCGCCGACACCGCCGTGCACGACATGCCGAATGCCGAGCAGATCGCCGACATCGCGGAGGAGGCCGCGGGTTTTGCCCGCCGCATGGGCTACGAGCCGAGGATTGCCATGCTCGCCTACTCCACCTTCGGCCATCCGCAGGGCGAGCGTTCCGAGCGCGTGCAGGAGGCGGTGCGTATCCTCGACAAGCGCCGCGTCGATTTCGAGTATGACGGCGAGATGGCGGCCGACGTGGCGCTGAACCCGCGCGCCATGGCGCAATATCCGTTCATCCGCCTGACCGGTCCGGCCAATGTGCTGATCATGCCGGCATTCCACTCGGCCTCGATTTCGACCAAGATGCTGCAGGAGCTCGGCGGCTCGACCGTCATCGGCCCGCTGCTGGTGGGCTTGAACAAGCCAGTGCAGATCGTGTCGTTGAACGCCAAGGACAGCGATATCGTCAACATGGCGGCGATCGCGGCCTATACGGCGGGGAATTGAACCGGTAGCAGTTCGACCGTTTCTTTGCTTGAGCCAAAGCAAAAGGCCCGCGGCAGCGCCGCGGGCCTTTCTGTTTGATCCCGAGGATCGATCAGAAGTTGCGCTGGAAGCGGACGATACCGCCGATGCTGTCTTTCTTGTCAGCCTTGGTGAAGTTACCGTAGATGGTCTTTTCGCCGAAGCGGCCGAAGTGATCCCAGTCGACTTCGGTCGTGATCGTGAAGCCCGGGACGATGGTGTAGGCGACGTTCGCGGCGAGGGCGATGTTCTTGTCGTCGTCAGCTGAAGCCTGGACGTTGAACGCCGTCTTCTCGTTGAACTTGTAGGTGCCGCCACCCCACACAGCCCAGTTCCCGCCCCACGGCTTGTACTGAGTACGGCCGCTCGGGGCAAAGTCGTCGCTGTTGTGGGTGGTGCCGTAGCCGCCCATGACGAACAGGGTCAGTTCCTTGCTGACGTTGACGTCCAGGCGAACCTTGCCGGTCACTTCCTCGTAGTTGCTGTCATAAGCGACGACGCCGGTGATGGCACCCCAGTCGCCCTTGTACTTCAGGCCGCCGACGACATGCGGAACATAGCTGTCGATCGTGTTGACGCCGGTGCCTTCTTCGAGCGAGACGACGCCGGTGATGCCGTTGCCTGCGTCGAAATTATACTGAACGACGTTGGTGTCCTTGATGCCATACGGGATGATGGTGTCCTGGATGACCGCGCCGGCGTAGCCGATGAACTGGTCATAGGCCGTTTCATCCTTACCGACGCGCAAGCCGCCGAGCTGGATCCAGGCGAAGTTGAGGGTGACGCCTTTGTTGATGGCCTGCCAGTCAGAGCCGCTAATTTCATAGTCGCCGGACTTGTTGCCGAACTGGAAGCGGGTCTCGGTGAAGGTCTTCAACGTGCCGAGCTCGGTTTCCTGGCCGGTATAGGTGCGCAGTGTGAAGCGCATGTTCTTGTAGTAGGTGTCGTGGCTGTCACCGTCCATGTGGTCCGGGACGTTGTTGACGCCATCCAGCGTGCCGGAATCGCCGACGCCCATGTCGTAGCGCAGGTAGCCACCGATGCGCAGGCAGGTCTCGGTGCCGGGGATGTAGAAGTAGCCGGCGCCGTAGACGTCGCAGATCTTCACGTATTCGGCCGGTTCCGGCTCGGCTACGGTGACCGCGTCGGCGGCGCGGGCGCCCGAAACTGCGATCAGGGCCGCAGCTGAGCCGAGAAGAAGGCTCTTGATGTTCATTTTCTTGAATCTCCAGTCAAAGGTTCAAGACAGGCCTGACATGCCGTTCGGCTTTGCCACCCCCGTCCCCATCGTGAAAAAGTACGCGCACCGGCGCCGCTTCTTCGCCTTGGACATGACCCAAATGGTGGCTGCGCACAACAGAGATTGTGTCTGGAAAGCGGCTTTTTGCATCTTATGAAAGTCTTGTTGCCCAAATATCACGTCACATATCTGCAAAAAATGGGACATTCTGAACGTAGAGTACAATCGAAACGCTAGAAAACCTTCAGAATGTGCCAAATGTGCCGATTATTACAGTCTTATGACAGGTGATTTGCCGAATAAATTTCTAAAACCGCGGACAAATATGGAAAAGATCGAATCCGCGAGACAGTGTCAGCACACGGTGCCGGCGGCGCGGACCACGTCCGCGACCATGTCGTCCCTCAACATTTCGATAGGAACGCGGCCACTAAGCTCGGGCGCGGGGCGGGTCAGCCAGAACCAGGCGAGCCTCGGATTGGCGATCGCCGACAGCACGTCGCTGATCCCCAGAACCGGCCTACCGTCGACGAACTGGGCGAGTGGAAAGACATGTTTGCGGCCACCCTTGCGCAACGCGACGACCTCGCCGCGCCTCTGCCAGCGATGCAGTGTCGAGCGCGGGATGCGCAGCTTCTCTTCCAGATAGGTCGAGCCGGCGACCTCGCCGGCCCAATCCTCAAGCAGCATCGATTGAAGATCGGCCGCGCGTTCTGCGATATTCTGAAGCCTTCCCGTCTCCATCGGCACGCGCTCGGAAGCCTGGTCGGGCACCGTCGGACTTCCGCCTGCGGTTCTCTCCGGCACCGAGCGGAAGAACTCGGACACGAGCGCGGTCCAATCGCCCTTGAAAGAATCGACCGCATGGCGCTGCGCCGGCGGCAGGAAGGGAAGGGCGGCCGCCAAGCTGCCGGCGAGCGCGCTGGCTGAAACCAGGGCCTGTGCGTCCAGCAGGACACCTTGCTGCATCAATGTCTGCTGCACGGCCTCGGTCACGATGCCTGCCAAGGTCTCTTGCGAAATCCCCTCGGGCGGGGTCTGAAGTCTGGTCATGCGTTCGTCTTGTGGCCCGCGCTCCTCCCCCGGGCGCCGGCGGTTGCTGAAATTCTATCGCGGAAAGCACGGATTGCGGCGGCAACGGACGCCGCGGCCCGGCAGGTTGCTGGCTTGCATCTTCACACCCCTGGTTTGGCATGCCGAAATGTCAGTCGCGGAACGCCCTATCTTTGCGTGTAGGAGCGCTGTGTGACAGGGGCGCGACAGCCGGCGTTCTTCCTTCTCCCTGTGGGGTCGGAAGGATGGGCGAGGCCAGTGACTCGCCCCAGGCGGTGACTCGGCGTGCAGCGCCGAAACGGGGACTCCAGCTTGGTGCTTACCCCTCACCCGGATTGCCATCCGATTTGTAAGGACAAATCGGGCAATCCGACCTCTCCCACAAGGATGAGAGGTAAGAGACCTAAAGCAGTCCGGCTTGCTCGGCCTCGCGGCGCAGATTCTGGCGCGGGCGCGGGCCGATCTGCTGGATCACCAAACCGGCCGCCAGCGAGCCGAGGTCGCCGCACTCCTTGAGGCTGCGTCCGGTCGTGTAGCCGTAAAGGAAGCCGGCGGCGTAAAGATCGCCGGCGCCGGTCGTGTCGACCAGTTCCTTGATCTTCGTCGCCTGGATGGTGACGGTCTCGTCGCCACGAACGATGACCGAGCCTTTTTCGGAACGGGTGACAGCGGCTATTTTGCAATCCTTGCGGATGGCGGCGAGCGCCTCTTCGAAGGAGGCGGTCTGGTAGAGCGATTTGATCTCGTGGCTGTTGGCAAAGACGATATCGACGGTGCCTGAGCGCATCAGCTCGAGGAATTCGTCGCGGTAGCGGTCGACGCAAAAGGAATCCGACAGCGTCATCGACACCTCGCGGCCGGCCGCATGCGCCAGCTTTGCCGTTTGGCGGATGGCCTCCTTGGCGCGCGGCGGATCCCACAGATAACCCTCGAAATAGGTCACCCTGGCGCCGGACGCCTTGTCGGCCTCGACATCCTCGGGGCCAAGCTCGACGCAGGCGCCGAGATAGGTGTTCATCGAACGCTCGCCGTCTGGCGTGACGAAGATCATCGAGCGCGCCGTGGGCGGCTGGCCTGTAAGCGGCCTGGTGTCGAAGGCCACGCCCTGGGCCTGAATGTCGTGCGTATAGATCTCGCCCAGCGCATCGTTGGAAACCTTGCCGAAGAAGGCAGCCCGTCCGCCGAGACTGGCGACACCGGCCGCCGTGTTGCCGGCGCTGCCGCCTGAAGCCTCGATCGCCGGCCCCATGCGGCTGTAGAGCAGTTCGGCGCGCCTGGCGTCGATAAGGTTCATCGCGCCCTTGATGATGCCGTTGGTCTCGAGAAAAGCCTCGTCGCATTGCGCGATGATGTCGACAATGGCATTGCCGATGCAAAGCACGTCATATTCCGGCATCAAGATCTCCGCCAAGAACCCACCCGGCTATCTGGCATGCCGGCCGGGCGCGGGTCTAGCGAGTTGCCGCTGCTTTGCCTACCCCGAAAATCGCCATCGCCTTCCGCGGTACCGGCCTCGGCGCCGATTGTTCGCCGGCTGCGGCAGCGTTCGCGTCGAACTGGCCCACAACAGTCGCGACCCTGACAGCTAAGGTTTCATCTTGGTGGAAACAATTCCGCGGCAGCGCGGGCTAGAAGCCGACCGACGGCAACAGGCTGAAGGGTGCGAACCACGAATGTCCGGAAAGACCGAAATGTCCGCCGACCTTGCGCTTCTAGGCGTCCTGGCGGTGCTGTGGGGCGCTTCCTACACCTTTATCAAGATCGGCGTCGAGACGATCCCGCCTGTCACCTTCATCGCCGCCCGGACCCTGATCGCCGGGGCCATTCTGCTCACCGTCATTCGCTGGCGCGGCCTTGCCATGCCTGCCGACGCGGCAATGTGGCGTCGGTTCGCTTTCCAGGCCTGCCTCAACAGCGTCGTGCCCTTCACCCTGATCGCCGCCGCCGAGCGTTCGGTCGATGCCGGCCTCGCCACCATTCTCAACTCGACGTCGCCGATCTTCACCTTCCTGCTGACGGCGTTGATCACGCGCCATGAGCCCGTCACGGCGCGCAAGCTCGCCGGTGTCGGGGCCGGCATCGTCGGCATCTGTCTCATCATCGGCACGGAAGCGCTTGGCGGGCTTGGCCGTCAAATCTCGGCGCAGCTTGCGATCGTCATCGCGACGGTCTCCTATGCCGGCGCGGCGATCTTCGGCCGCGGCTTCAAGGGCCTCGATCCGATGATACCGGCCGCGGGCTCGATGCTTTGCGGCGCGGTGATGCTCGTGCCGCTCAGCCTGATCATCGACCGGCCATGGACGCTTGCGCCGTCGACGGCTTCGATCCTGGCCCTGCTCGGGCTGTCGGTCTTTTCGACGGCGCTGGCCTTCGTCATCTATTTTCGCCTCATCCACACGCTGGGCTCGGTCGGCACCACCTCGCAGGCCTATCTGCGCGTGCCGATCGGCGTCGGCATCGGCGCCGTCTTCCTGGGTGAAAGCCTGGGGCCGGCCGCATGGGTCGGCATGGGTTTCGTCGTCGCCGGCGTTGCGGCAATGACCATTCCCGCCAGGCGGGCAGGAGCGATCCCGGGAAAAGCGTGAACGGTCGGGCGACGATCTCGCCTTGCAGTTGCGCCGCTCTCCCTCGCCGCCTATCTCGGGGGCGTCGTTTCTCGATGAGGGGTCTGCACCCGCCGTGATCCTAGATGCTGCCCGCGCCGCCGCCAGTCGGCTGTTCTCGCCCGAATTCCGTTCCGTCTTCCTCAAGACGCTGGGGCTGACGCTGCTTGCTCTGCTGGCGCTGTGGGTCGGCCTCGAAAGCCTGCTCGAATGGCTGGCCTGGCCGTGGCTGCAGACGTTGCTGCCGGGCCTGCCATCCTGGGCCGGGTGGCTCAGCGCCATCATTGCCGGCATCGTGCTGGCGGTGGGGATGGCTTTGCTCATCGCCCCGGTCACGGCGATCGTCGCCGGTCTGTTCCTCGACGATGTCGCCGAGGTGGTCGAGCGTACCGACTATCCCAACGATCCGCCCGGCCGTGCCGTGCCGGCGCTGCATTCGCTTGTGCTGGCCATCAAATTCTTCGGCGTGGTGGTCCTCGGCAACATCGTGGCGCTGCTCTTGCTTCTGGTCCCGGGCATCAACATCGCCGCCTTCTTCATCGTCAACGGCTATCTGCTCGGCCGCGAATTCTTCGAATTCGCGGCCATGCGTTTTCGCCCAGAAGCCGAGGCCAAGGCGCTGCGCCGCGAAAATACCGGGACCGTGTTCCTGGCCGGGCTGGTCATCGCCCTGTTCCTCGCCGTGCCGCTGCTCAACCTGCTGACGCCGCTCTTCGCGGCGGCCATGATGGTGCATCTGCACAAGGCGGTTTCGGCGCGGGAGGCGGTTCGCCCCTAGAGCGTTTCACCGCCTCTCTGTTTTGTCGCGGTTTCCAGGTGGGAAATTGCTCTAGTCGGCGCCGTCGCCGCCGAACAGCGCCTGCAGCTTGCCGAACGGCATCGCCGCCCGGGTGAAGCCGAAAGTGCCGTCCTGCTGGATTTCGCGCGCCGCCGTTTCCAGCATGCCATAGGCGAAATTGGTCAACCACGGGCCGAGCGAGATGCGTTTGACGCCGGCCATGGCGAGGTCGGCGACGGTGAAGCCCGGCCGGGCCATCACATTGACCGGCCGGCTCACCGACGAGCAGATCGTGCGCACCGTTTCGACGTCGCTGATGCCAGGCGCATAAAGCACGTCGGCGCCGGCCTCCTCGAAGGCCTGCAGCCGCTTGATGGTGTCGTCGAGGTCGGTCTTGCCCCAGAGGAAATTCTCGGCCCGCGCGGTGAAGACGAAATCGTGCTTGAGCGCCCTGGCCGCCTCGACGGCGGCCGCGACGCGTTCGGTCGCCAGCGAGAAATCGTAGATCGGGTTGGCGGGGTCGCCAGTGTGGTCCTCGATCGAGCAGCCGGCGAGCCCGGCGGCCTCCGCCGCGAAGACGGTTTCGGCGGCCTGCTCGGGGCTGTCTCCCTTGCCGCGTTCGAGATCGGCCGAAACCGGCAGGTCGGTCGCCGCGGTCACCTCGCGGCAATGGTGGATCATGGCCTCGAAGGTCACGGCGCCGTCCCGCAGGCCGCGCGAGAAGGCGAAGCCGGCGCTGGTGGTGGCCAGCGCCTTGAAGCCGAACGAAGCCAGAAGCTTGGTCGTGCCTACGTCCCAGGGGTTGGGCATGACGAAGGTGGAGGCATGCAGATCGCGAAAAATCTTGCCCTTATCCATGGCGAGTCCTCAATCATGAGCGGGGTCGTGCGAGGAATTTATCGCGGTCGTTCGACCCGGGCAAACGAATGCGGCTGGCTCAGAAGCGTTTGGCGTTTTCTGCTGACAATTTCTCGAATGCGTCGGAATTCCGAACGTATCGCGATCTGGTCTTGTCCCAGTGATAGGTGACGGAAATGTCGTGCGAGACTGCCTTGGGCGCCGGCCCCTCGCAGCTTTCACCGCTGGGCGTGGTGGCGTCGGTCACGGTCACCTTGATCGCCGCATAGGGTTTTTCACCGCCGCGTGTCTGGAAGGATAGGTCCTGCGTGCGTTTGTAGGCGCAGACATTCTCGTCGAATGTGTTGATCTGGTCGATCGGTTCGAAGCGATCGTTGCGGACCAGGATCAGGATCGTGCCGACATAGCCCTGGTTGGAATTGAAATGCGTGCTCATGGTGATGACGGCGTCGTCGCCAACACCGACCGCGAGTTTGCCGGGATCGCGAAAATAAGTGCTCTGGTCGGTTCCGACATTGACGGCGTCGAGCAGTTTCGGCTTGCCGGTGAGGTCGTAGAGCGCCAGCACCGCGAAACCTTCGGAGCTGTCTTGCGCCTGGCCGAGGTCGAAAAGCATCGTCAGCCGGTCCTTGCCGCCGGCCTTGATGGCCAGCACCGCCGCATTCGGCAGATCGATGGCTTCGGGCGGCGATCCGCCTTCGTTGCCGCCCAGGATGTCACGCATCTCGATCGGCGCGCCGCCCTTGTAGAAACCGTCAGCGCCTGCCTGGAGGTCAGGCACGATCATTTTGGCGAGGTCGAAATAGGTAACGTCCTGATGTCCGGGGACGGCGCTGCTCAGTTCCGGAAAGCTGACGGCCTGGGCGTGTGCGGCCGTCCAAATACAAGGCAGCAGCAGGCATGCGAGCATGAGGCGGGATAGAATGGAAATCATCGAAAACACCCCCTGGGCCGCACGCTAGCACGGAGTCCGCAAGCGCGCAGCCAGGGCACCATCAGCGGATCGGCACCAGCTTCGCCAGTTCCCGCATGTCGTCGAACAGAATGCCGCCGGCGGCTGCCAGGCCATCGCGGTCGGTGAGTGGATCGGCGTGGTAGGAGAACACCCGCATGCCGGCGGCGATGCCCGCTTGCGTTCCCGCGACGCTGTCCTCGATGACGATGCAACCGGCGGGCGGGAAGCCCATCGTCTTGGCCGCATGCAGGAACAGGTCCGGGAACGGCTTGCCGCGCCCGACCATGGTCGAGGAAAACATCGCATGCTCGAACAGCGGCAACAGGCCGGTTTGACCGAGCGTGATGTGCATCTTCGACACTCGCGCCGAGGAAGCGACGCAATAGGCGATGCCGGCGGCGCGGACGGCCTCGACGAACTCGCGCACATAGGGAATTGCCTCGACGCCGTGCGAAAAGAGATCGGGCAGGCCGGCATTCCAGCGCTCGACGAAGTCGGCGCCGAGCCGGACCGCTGTCGTCTCCTCGATCTCTTTCTGCACCGAGGCCATGCTGCGGCCGGAGAAGTTCTTGCGGCAATATTCGAAGTTCGCCGAAAAGCCGGCGGCGCTCAGCCATTCGGCGAGGCGCCGATTGGCAAGGTTTTCCGTATCGACCAAAACCCCGTCGCAGTCGAAGATGACCAGTTTTGGGACTTGCATTAGGCGGTGCCGGTGGACCCGAAACCGCCTGCGCCGCGCGTGGTACCGCCGGCCAGCGCGCGCTCCTCGATCCTAACCTGGGTCACGGCGGCAAAGACGATCTGGGCGATGCGCATGCCGCGCGTCACCGCGAAATCCTCGTCGCCGAGATTGATGAGCAGCACCTTCACCTCGCCGCGATAGTCGCTGTCGACGGTGCCGGGCGAGTTGAGGACCGTGAGGCCATGCTTGAAGGCAAGGCCCGAGCGCGGCCGCACCTGGCCTTCCATGCCTTCCGGGATTTCCAGGACAAGCCCGGTCGGCACCAGCGCGCGTTTCCCCGGCAGGATAAGCAGCGGCCGGTCTTCCGGCACCGCGGCCCGCAAATCCATGCCGGCCGCGCCGGTGCTCTCATAGGCCGGCAGAGGCAAGCCCTCGCCATGCGGGAGCCTGACGAAACCGACGGTGGGGCCGATAACGGACGAAGGGTGGACAGCCGTGCGCATGAGCCCATTCCTATCGGAGCGAATGCCGATTCGGTCAACTCGACCGTGACGCTATCCAAGGCTTTCTTTGAGGCGTCACGATGACTTCGCTTTCCAGCGAGGACGTGTGGACAAGGTTGTTGCGCTGGTGGAATGCTCACTTGGCGATTGGCGAGAACACCCATCACGTCGTCATCCGCGCAGCGGAGCGCAGACCGAGGATGACGAAGTTGAGAGGCCTTGACTGCCTAGCGCAGTTCCACCGGCACCACGGTCGTCTCCTTGATCTCCTCCATGACGAAGGAAGCCGAGACGTCCGACAGCGCCACCTTGGCGATCAGCCGCTGGTAGAGCCGGTCATAGGCCTTCACGTCGGCGACGCGGGCTCTCAGCACATAGTCGAGGTCGCCCGACATTCGATAGACGCCGGTGATCTCGGCAAAGCCGGTCACCGCCGCGCGGAATTTCTGCAGCCAGTCCGGGTCGTGGTTGGAGGTGCGGATCAGGATGAAGACGGAGAGGCCGAGCCCCAGTCTGTCGGCATCGACCAGCGCCACCCGGCCGGTGATGACGCCGTCCTCCTCCAACCGCTTGACGCGTCGCCAGCAGGCATTGCGCGAAAGCGCTACCCGCTCCGAAAGCTGGTCGACCGAAAGCGTTCCGTCGCGCTGCAACTCGGCCAGCAATCTTCGATCAATCTCATCAATATCGGCAGCCATATTGGGATGATTGTCCCATCAAACAGCCAAAAGCAAGGACAATTTGGGACCGATGAACCAAAGCCGTGTGGCAAGATACTCACCATCGGGGCTTATCCCGGCAGGAGGGATCACCATGACGACACGGCTTACGGCACTGTTCACCGCTCACCCGGAGAAGGTCGGCGAGACCTATTTCGGCCACATGGCCTTTGCCGCCTGGTTCTGCTCGCGTCTGTCGATGGCGGCGGGCGCCGCGCTCGTTCACGCTTTCTTGCCGTTTCTGTTCGAAACTACGGCCAGCCGAATCGTTCGCGAGCTCTATGAGCGCACGCACAACCGAGGCTCGCACGCGGTCAAGGAGCCGGCGGCTCTGATGGATCGCGCCTGATAGATGGTGGAAAGCGATGTGCCGGTGGGCGGCCTATCTCGGTGAAGCGGTCTTCCTCGAAGACATCATCACCGCGCCCTGCCATTCGCTGATCGCCCAGAGCCACTGCGCCCAGGAAGCCAAGTCGCCGACCAATGGCGACGGTTTTGGTCTCGCCTGGTATGGCGACCGGCCGGAGCCCGGCCTTTACCGAGACATCCTGCCGGCCTGGTCGGATCCCAACCTGAAAAGCCTCTGCCGGCAGATCAAATCGGGCCTGTTCCTCGCTCACGTCCGTGCCTCGACAGGCGGCGCCACCAGCCGCATGAACTGCCACCCCTTCGTCTCCGGCCGCTGGTCGTTCATGCATAACGGCCAGATCGGCGGCTTCGAAAAGATCCGTCGCGCGCTGGAGAATTCGCTCTCCGACGAGGTCTTCGACCAACGCGAGGGCACGACCGATTCCGAACTCTTCTTTCTCCTGATGATCGATCAGGGGCTGGCGACGGACCCGCAAGGCGCGGTGTCGCGGGCAACCGGCCGCGTCGTCGAAGCCTCGCACCGCGCCGGCATCGAGCCGGCTCTGAAACTGACGGCCGCGTTTTCCGATGGCGAGGCGCTGTACGCCGTGCGCTATGCCACCGACGACCATGCGCCGACGCTCTATACCGGCGCCTTCGCCAGGCGCGCCGGCCATTGCGTCGTCTCCGAACCCTTCGACCGCGATGGCGGTGACTGGCAGGCGATCCCGCCATCGAGCTTCGTCACCATGACGAGGGGCGGCACCAGCATCCGGCCGTTCGCGCCGGCGGCCGCTCGGCTTGCGCTCGCAGGCTGAACCGCAATTTCGATCAAGCATCACCGACTTCCCAGTGATCAACTCGGCTTGAAGCCGTCGCGCGATCCTCCATCTTCGTACGCGAGCGGCGGCAGCCGGAGCACTCGTCATGGACCTCGCCTTCTCTTCGATCGCGGAAATCGCTGCCGCGATCGCGGCGCGCAAAATATCGGCTATCGAGGCGCTCGACGCGCATCTGACGCGGATCGACCGGCACAATGAGGCACTGAACGCCGTCATCATACTCGACCGGGAGGTAGCGCGTGAACGTGCCCGGCAAGCCGATGCAGCGCAGGCACGCGGCGACGTGCCTGGATCGCTGCATGGTGTGCCCTTCACGCTGAAGGATACGCATGAGACGGCGGGCATGAGGACGACCGCTGGTTTTCCCCCTTTCGCCGACTATGTCGCCAATCAGGACAGTCCGGTGGTCGCAAGGCTAAAAGCAGCCGGCGGCATTCTGATCGGCAAGACGAATGTCGCCACCATGCTGGGCGACTGGCAATCGGACAACCCGCTGTTCGGGCGCACAGGCAATCCGTGGGATCTGTCGCGCACCGCGGGCGGCTCCAGCGGCGGCGCGGCGGCAGCCGTCGCGTCGGGCATGACGCCGTTCGAGGTCGGCACCGACATGCAGGATTCGATCCGCTTGCCTGCCGCCTTTTGCGGCGTCTATGGCCTGAAGCCAACCGAACATCGTGTGTCGCTGGCCGGCGCCTTCCCCGATCCGGGCGGCATTGCGCGCAGCGTCCGGCTGATGTCATGTGTTGGCCCGCTTGCCCGCGACATCGAGGATCTGGCGCTGATCCATAGGATCATTGCCGGGCCGGACAGGGCGGACACCGATCTGCCGCCCGTGCCGGTTGGGCCGACGCCGGAACTCGAACTCAAGTCGTTGCGCATCGCCTTTGCCGGGTCTTTCCCGGGCTTCCCGGTCGCCGCCGAGATCGGTGCCGCCGTCGAAAGCCTGGCCGCGCGGCTCGCCTCAGCCGGAGCGATCGTGGAGGAGGCAAAATTGCCGAAGCTTGATCTGCATGACGACCTCGCCGAGGGCGGCAAGCTGATCGGCATGATGTTCGAGGCCGCGCAGCCGGAACCGCCGGAGCGGCCGACGCCGGTGTCGCGCTGGTTCGCGGCGCTGGCTCGCCGCGATCGCTCGATCCTCGCCTGGGAGCGCTTCTTCGAGACCTGCGATGCCTTGCTCTGTCCCGTCGCCATGGCGACGGCCTTCCCGCATTGCAAGCCCGGCAGTCCGCTTGCGGTCAACGGCAAGGACGAAAGCTATTGGATGCTACCGGCCCATGGCGCGGTCTTTAACTACTCCGGCCATCCGGCGCTGGCATTCCCTTGCGGACACGACGGCAGCGGCTTGCCCATTGGCTTGCAGCTCGTCGGCCGGCATTGGTCGGAAACGCGGCTGCTCGGCATCGCACGGGCGATCGCGCCGTTCACAGGCGGGTTTCGCCAGCCTCCTGGCTACTGATGGAAACGCGAGAGAGCGTAAGGCGCGAGCAACGCGTCGCGCTCGCCTCCGAGAATTTCGCGGGTGGCAAACAGTCCGACGGCCGGCGCCAGCGTGATGCCCGAATGCATGACGGCGATGTAGAGGCCGCCGATGCCGTCGGCTCGGCTGATGATCGGAAAGCCGTCGGCCGGCATTGGACGGTAGCCGACGGTGTGGAAATCGAGCTCCAGCCCGTCCGCGCCATGCAAGGCTGCCTTGGTGACCGCGAACAATTCCCGCGCGGTGGCTTCCGCGTTTTCGCCCGGATCCCCGCCGGCGAAATCCGAGCCGGCGATGATGCGGCCCTCGGCCGTCTGGCGCATATGCAGTCTCTCGGCATGCACCAAACCGTTGAGCAGCTTGTTGTAGGGGCGCGAATGCACGATGAGGCCCGGCGGCGTGTCGAGCGGCAGCTTGATGTCGGCTGTCGCGGCTATGGCCGGCGCGCCCGTGCCCGCCGCAACGGCCACCTCGTCGGCTTCGATGGTTCCGCCCGAAACGGCCACACCCGTCACCTTGCCGCCCGAGAGGGTCAGCCTGTCCACCGTGCCAATCATCACCCGTGCGCCAAGCCGTTCGGCGTCCGTCAGAAGCGCCTTGGCAGTTGCCACCGGCTCGGCGACGCCTTCCTCTGCGAGGTAGACGGCGAAATGGGGAGGCTCGACAAGGTTGGGTTCGATCTCTCCCGCCCGCTTGGCATCAACGCGCTCGATGCCATAACCCCATGACGAGTGTTCGGCCGCATAGGCTTCGAGCCTGTCCGGCGGCAGGTCGAAGCACAGGCCGCCGCACCAGGCCAGCGGCAGTTCGGGCACGTCCTTCGCCAGCCTTTTCCATTCGGCCATGGCCCGTATGCGCAGCCGGAAATAGACCTCGGGGTTGCCCCAACTCGCGTTGATCCAGGCGAAGGAATTGGGTGTGGCGACACCGCCGGCGCCGCTTTCGGAAACGACCGTCACCCGCGCTCCCGCCTTCGCCAGATGCCAGGCGATCGAAGCGCCGATGATGCCGGCGCCAATGACGGTGACGTGCTTCGCCACTCTGTTCTCCATCCTCTTCCTGGTGAGATTCTCCAACTGCCATTTGCCGAGGCTTTTGCCAACGCAAACTTTCTGCGCTTGACATCAATACGTACGTACGTATTATATCGCCATGGCTAGACAATCACTCCGCGAAAACCTTCTCCAGGCCGGCTTTCAGACCATCTGGAATTCCGGCTACTCCGCCGCCGGCGTCCGCGACATTGTTGCGGCGGCAGGAGCCCGGCCGGGCTCGTTCACCAACCATTTTGCCTCCAAGGAAGACTTTGCCGGCGAGGTGCTGGAACGCTACTTCGCCTATGTCAGCGGCCTGGTGGAGAATGCGCTGGCGCGCGACGGCACGCCGCCCCTCGGCAGGCTCCGCCGCTATCTCGACGTCATCACCTCGAAGCTCGAGGCGCACGAATGGGCGCGCGGCTGCATGATCGGCAATCTCAGCCTGGAAACGGCCGTGCACAGCGAGCCGCTTCGGCTCAGGCTGGTCGATATCTTCGAGCGCTGGCGCCGGCCCTTCGCGGCCTGCATCGCCGAAGGCCAGACGGCGGGCGAGATCACAAAAGCTTTCGATGCCGAGGATCTTGCCGATTTCCTCCTGTCGTCCTGGCAGGGCGCCATGCTGCGCATGAAGGTCGAGCGCAGCCCGGAGCCGCTCGAACGGTTCAAGAAGATCATCTTCAGCACTGTGTTTGGGAAGGAGACAGCGTGATGAGTTCGACGACCCGTGGACAAGAGGCCGCCCTGCGGCGTTTGCAAGTGGATGTGCTGGACTCCAGCATGTCGTATCTGGAGGCCGGCACATCCGGCCCGACCGTGCTGTTCCTGCACGGCAATCCGACCTCCTCCTACATCTGGCGCAACATCATTCCGCATGTCGCGCCGTTCGGCCGCTGCATTGCGCCCGACCTGATCGGCTATGGGCAGTCGGGCAAGCCGGACATCGACTATCGCTTCTTCGATCAGGTCCGCTATCTCGACGCCTTCATCGATGCGGTCGACATCAACGAGCTGGTGATCGTGGCGCAGGATTGGGGCACGGCCCTGGCCTTCCATTTCGCCGCGCGGCGGCCGCGGCGTGTTCTCGGCCTCGCCTTCATGGAATTCATCCGGCCCTTCGAGCGCTGGGAGGATTTCCACCAGCGTCCGCAGGCGCGCGAACTGTTCAAGGCGCTGCGCACGCCGGGCGCCGGCGAAAAACTGGTGCTGGAGGAGAACGTCTTCGTCGAAAAGATCCTGCCTGCTTCCATCTTGCGCAAGATGAGCGAGGAGGAGATGGACGCTTACCGGGCGCCCTTCCCGACGCCGCAGTCGCGCAAGCCGGCGCTGCGCCTGCCGCGGGAACTGCCGATCGAGAACCAGCCGGCCGATGTCGCCGCGATCAGCGCGCACGATCACCGCGCGCTGCGGCTCTCCTCCTATCCGAAGCTGCTGTTCGCCGGCGATCCAGGCGCGCTGATTTCAGCACAGGCGGCCAAGGAATTCGCGGCCGGTCTGAAGAACTGCCGCTTCATCGATCTGGGGCCTGGCGCCCATTACCTGCAGGAAGACCATCCCGACACGATCGGTAAAGCCATTGCCGAGTGGCTGCCGGAGATCGCCCGGGCGGAAAGTACGGCCGAACTGGCTTGAGCCGGAGCAGCGGGCAAGGCCCCATGTCGACAGGCCGGCGCTGCGCTGGTAGAAGCGCCGCCTGTCACACGGAACGCCTTAAAAGAAATGCCCGAAACGATACCTGAAGAGGTTGCGCGCCGCCGCACCTTCGCGATCATCGCCCACCCCGACGCCGGCAAGACCACGCTCACCGAAAAGCTGCTTTTGTTCGGTGGCGCCATTCAGCTTGCCGGCGAGGTCAAGGCCAAGAAGGACCGCATCCAGACTCGGTCCGACTGGATGAAGATCGAACGCGAGCGCGGCATCTCGGTCGTCACCTCGGTGATGACCTTCGAATATGACGACAACGTCTTCAACCTGCTCGACACGCCCGGCCACGAGGATTTCGCCGACGACACCTATCGCACGCTGTCGGCGGTGGATTCGGCCGTCATGGTCATCGACGCCGCCAAGGGCATCGAGCCGCGCACGCTGAAGCTGTTCGAGGTCTGCCGGCTGCGCGACATCCCGATCATCACCTTCGTCAATAAGATGGACCGCGAGAGCCGCGATCCGTTCGAGATCCTCGACGAGATCGAGCAGAAGCTGGCGCTGGACACCGCTCCCGTCACCTGGCCGATCGGCCGCGGCAAGACCTTCTCGGGCACCTACCACCTGGCGCAGAACGCGGTGCGCCGCAGCGACGACGAGAAGGAGCGCACGCCCGTCAACGGTCCGGATTCCAACCGCGTCGCCGGGCTTTTGCCGGAGAACGAGCGCAACGACTTCATCGAGGAACTGGAGCTCGCGCGCGAGGCCTGCCGTCCGCTCGATGTTGACGCCTTCCGCGAGGGCCATCTGACGCCCGTCTACTTTGGCTCGGCGCTGCGCAACTACGGCGTTCGCGACCTGATTGAGGCGCTCGGCGCCTATGGCCCGCCGCCGCGCGCCCAGGAAGCCGACGAACGTCTGGTCGAGGCGACGGAGGAGAAGATGACCTCCTTCGTCTTCAAGATCCAGGCCAATATGGACCCCAACCATCGCGACCGCATCGCTTTCGTCCGCGTCTGCTCGGGCAAGCTGGAGCGCGGCATGAAGGCCAAGCTGGTGCGCACCGGCAAGCCGATGAGCCTGTCGGCACCGCAATTCTTCTTCGCCCGCACCCGCGTCACCGCCGACGAGGCCTTTGCCGGCGACGTCGTCGGCATCCCCAACCACGGCACGTTGCGCATCGGCGATACGCTGACCGAGGGCGAGGAGATTCTGTTCCGGGGCGTGCCGAACTTCGCGCCCGAAATCCTGCGTCGCGTGCGCCTCGGCGACGCCATGAAGGCCAAGAAGTTGAAGGAAGCTCTGCACCAGATGGCCGAGGAGGGCGTGGTGCAGCTCTTCTCGCCCGAAGACGGCTCGCCGGCCATCGTCGGCGTCGTCGGTGCCCTGCAGCTCGACGTGCTGAAGGAGCGGCTCAATATCGAATACACGCTGCCGGTGGATTTCGAGATGTCGCGCTTCTCCGTCTGCCGCTGGATTTCGGCCGACGACAAGGCGGAGGTGCAGCGTTTCATCGAATCGCATCGCGGCGACATTGCCCGCGACCTCGACAACGATCCGGTCTTCCTTGCCCAGCACGCCTTCTCGCTGAACTACGAGGCCGAGCGCTGGAAAGCAATCCGCTTCACCGCGGTCAAGGACTACCAGGTCCGCGACAAGGCGGCGTGAAGCGCGGCTTTCCTTCTCCCCGTTTCACGGGGAGAAGGTGCCCGAAGGGCGGATGAGGGGCGGCGCCGGCGTTGAAGGCTTCACTCAACCTCGGGCCGCCGCTTCCAACTTGTCGATCTCGATCTTGCCCATCTTCATCATGGCGTCCATGACACGTCCGGCCTTGGCCCGGTCGGGATCTTGAAGCAACCGCGGCAGCTGCTCCGGCACCACCTGCCAGGAAACGCCGAACTTGTCCTTCAGCCACCCGCAAGGCCCCGGCTCGCCGCCGCCTTCGGTAAGCCTGGTCCAGAAATGATCGACCTCAGCTTGCGTCTTGCAGTCGATCGACAGCGAGATCGCTTCGGTGAACTTGTACTGCGGTCCGCCGTTGAGGGCTTGGAACTGCACCCCGTCGAGCTCGAACGAAGCCACTAGCACTTGATCTTCCTGGGGATGGCCCTTGGGCCAGCGCGTGACGCTCAGCACCTTCGAATTCTTGAAGATGGAGATGTAGTGATTCATGGCCTCCTCGGCCTGGTTGTCGAACCACAGGAAGGTGGTGATCTTCTGCATGTCGTGCTCCTCGGTTGCTTCCTGGTTACATTGGAACGGCTGACCCCGAGAATGGTGCCATCTCTTGCCGTCTGCCCAAGGACGGCCTGCATGCACCCGATCCGACAGTGGCAATCGAATTTCGTGCAGAATCTGGCGCAGTGCAAAATGGTGGTCATGCCGGATCATGGCCGCTATAACCGCTGCCGACCAAAATTTGAGCGCCGCCCGCCGCGCATCGGCGCGGCCAGCCAGCAAGGACAATTCAATGCCCGCCTATCGTTCCCGCACCACCACCCATGGCCGCAACATGGCCGGCGCCCGCGGCCTGTGGCGCGCCACCGGCATGAAGGACAGCGATTTCGGCAAGCCGATCATCGCCGTGGTCAACTCCTTCACCCAGTTCGTGCCGGGCCATGTCCATCTTAAGGACCTCGGCCAGCTCGTCGCGCGCGAGATCGAGAAGGCCGGCGGTGTCGCCAAGGAGTTCAACACCATCGCCGTCGATGACGGTATCGCCATGGGCCACGACGGCATGCTCTATTCGCTGCCGTCGCGCGAGCTGATCGCCGATTCCGTCGAATACATGGTCAACGCGCATTGCGCCGACGCCATGGTCTGCATCTCCAACTGCGACAAGATCACCCCCGGCATGCTGATGGCCTCGCTTCGCCTCAACATCCCGACCGTCTTCGTCTCCGGCGGCCCGATGGAAGCCGGCAAGGTGGTGCTGGCCGGCAAGGCGCAGGCGCTCGACCTGGTCGACGCCATGGTCGCGGCCGCCGACGACAAGATTTCCGATGAGGACGTCAAGGTCATCGAGCGCTCGGCCTGCCCGACCTGCGGCTCCTGCTCAGGCATGTTCACCGCCAATTCGATGAACTGCCTGACCGAGGCGCTCGGCCTCTCGCTGCCGGGCAACGGCTCGACCTTGGCCACCCATGCCGACCGCAAGCGCCTGTTCGTCGAGGCCGGGCATCTCGCCGTCGATCTCGCCCAGCGCTATTACGAGCAGGACGACGAAACAGCGCTGCCGCGCAGCATCGCCTCCAAGGGCGCCTTCGAGAACGCCATGGCGCTCGACATCGCCATGGGCGGCTCGACCAACACGGTACTGCACATCCTCGCCGCCGCGCATGAGGGCGAGGTCGACTTCACCATGGAAGACATCGACCGGCTGTCGCGCAAGGTGCCGGTGCTCTGCAAGGTGGCGCCGGCCAAGTCCGACGTCCACATGGAGGACGTCCATCGCGCCGGCGGCATCATGGCCATCCTCGGCCAACTCGACCAGGCCGGCCTGATCAACCGCGACCTGCCGACCGTGCACACGGCAACGCTTGGCGAAGCGCTCGACCATTGGGACATCGCCCGCAGCTCGGCCGAGAATGTCCGCGACTTCTTCCGCGCCGCGCCTGGCGGCGTGCCGACGCAGGTCGCCTTCAGCCAGGACCGCCGCTGGGACGAGCTCGACCTCGACCGCGAAAAGGGCGTGATCCGCTCGGCCAAGACGCCGTTCTCTAAGGATGGCGGCCTTGCCGTGCTCAAGGGCAATCTGGCGCTCGACGGCTGTATCGTGAAGACCGCCGGCGTCGACGAGTCGATCCTGAAATTCACCGGCCCGGCCCGCGTCTTCGAAAGCCAGGACGCTTCCGTCAAGGCCATCCTCGGCAACGAGATCAAGGCCGGCGACATCGTCGTCATCCGCTATGAAGGGCCGCGCGGCGGCCCTGGCATGCAGGAGATGCTCTACCCGACCAGCTACCTGAAGTCGAAGGGCCTCGGCAAAGCCTGCGCGTTGATCACCGACGGCCGCTTCTCGGGCGGCACGTCCGGCCTGTCGATCGGCCATGTCTCGCCGGAAGCCGCCGAGGGCGGCGCGATCGGCCTGGTCCAGGAAGGCGACACGATCGAGATCGACATCCCCAACCGCACCATCCGGCTTGCCATCAGCGACGCCGAGCTCGACGCGCGCCGCGCGGCGATGAACGCCAAGGGCCCGGATGCCTGGAAGCCGGCCGAGAAGCGCAAGCGGAAAGTGACGACGGCGCTGCGCGCCTACGCCGCCTTCGCCACCAGCGCCGACAAGGGCGCTGTGCGGAAAGTGCCGGAGTAGGGCAAGCTGCGACTCCTACCTCCCCCTTGTGGGGAGGTCGGACCGAAGGCCCGGGTGGGGGCGGCGCCGCCCCCTCCCCGCTGCTTTGCAGCGACCCTCCCCACAAGGGGGAGGGTAAAGGCCTACGGCATCAGCTGATATTCATAAAGCTTCTGGTAGAGCCCGCCCTGCTTGAGCAGGGTCTTGTGCGGGCCGCTCTCCTGCACCTTGCCGTTTTCCAAAACCACGATCGTGTCGGCCTGGTGCACGGTGGACAGCCGGTGCGCGATGACGATCGTCGTGCGTCCGACCGTCAGTTGCTGCAGCGCGTCGCGGAACAGCGCTTCCGATTCGGCGTCGAGCGCGCTGGTCGCTTCGTCGAGCAGCAGGATCTCGGCATTGCGCAGCATGGCGCGCGCGATCGAGATGCGCTGGCGCTGGCCGCCGGACAAAAGCGAGCCGTTCTCGCCGACCTCCGTCTCATAGCCCTTGGCCATGGCGCAGATGAAGTCATGCGCATTGGCGGCCTTGGCGGCGGCGATCACCTCTTCATCGGTCGCGTCCTCGCGGCCAAGGCGGATATTGTGCATGATCGTGCCGGCAAACAGGAACGTGTCCTGGCTGACATAGGCGATCTTCTTCCTGAGCGAATCGAGCGTCGCGAACGAGATGTCCTGGCCGTCGAACATCACGCTGCCGGTCTGCGGGTCGTACATGCGCATGATCAGGTTGAGGATCGTCGACTTGCCGCTGCCGGACGGCCCGACCAGCGCCGTCATCTTGCCGGCCTCGAGCGTCAGGTTGAAGTCCTCGAACACCGGCGGGCTTTCCGGATAGGCGAAGCTGACATTGTCGAAGCGGATTTCGCCCGGCCCCGCCCGCAGCGGCCTCGCGCCAGGTTTTTCCGCGAGCGTCAGCGGCCGGTCGGCGAGCTGGAACATCATGCGCACGCCGACGATGCCGGTCTCGAGCGAGATGCGAACGCGGGCCAGGCGCTTAGCCGGCTCATAGGCGAGCAGCAGCGATGCGATGAAGGCCATGATATTGCCCGGCATCTGCCCGCCCTGCAACACCAGGAACCCGCTGATAAAGACCGCGCCGGCGATTGCCAGGCCGGCAATGGTTTCCATCACCGGGCTGGTGGCCGCCTCCAGCGTGGCGATGTTATTGGCGCGGTTCTCAACGTCGGAGACGGCCTGGTACATGCGTTTGCGCATCGCGCCTTCAAGGTTGAAGGATTTGACGACGCGTACGCCGATCGCCGTTTCCTGCATGACGTGGACGATCTGACCAAGCGAGCGGAACTCCATGGCGGCGATGTTGCGGACGCGCTTCAGGATGCGGTTGACGCCGTAGATCGCCACCGGCCCGACGACGAAGCAGATCAGCGACAGCGCCGGCTGTTGCCAGATCATGACCCCGACCAGCACGATCAACGTCACCAGGTCGCGCACATAGGAGGTGACGACGAGGTCGAGCACGCTGCGCGCGGCCTGCGCGTTGTTGGTCATGCGGGCGATCAGCTCGGATGACGAGGTCGAATGATAGAACTCGATGCCTTGCTCAAGGATGCGATCGTAGATCTTGCGCTGCCGGTCGGCGATGATGGCGTTGCCGACCCGGCTCATGAAATAGGCCTGGACGAAGCTGGCGAAGCCCTTGAGCAGGAAGATCGCCGCGACCCCGGCCGCGATCAGGTTGACGCGGTCGAGCCTCTTGTAGATGACGAATTCGTTGGTGATCTCACGCAGGATCCAGGCGCTGGCGCCAGTCATGGCGGCCACCACCAGCATCGACACGATGGCGGCCGCATAGCCGAATTTGTGCTCTTGAAAGGATTCCCTCACGAGCCTCGCGACGAGGCGCTGGTTCTCCGTCGAGCGGAAGAAGCGAAACAACGGCCGATCCTGTGTCTGACTTGCAAAGAATTTCGGATTCGCCACGAGGGCGCGAGGCGGCTTATAGAGCGAGTTGCGGCGCGATGGAACCTTTCGGCTGCCGGGGAGAGAAAAGGCGGCGTGAGGCTGTCTTTTCGGCCACGATGATCGCCAGGTCTTGAGAGGGGTGACGACAGATGGATTTCGACCTCATCGTGCGCGGCGGCACGCTGCCGGACGGCAGGATTGCCGATATCGGCATTGCCGGCGAAACCATCCGCGCGATCGAGCAGAAATTGCCGGGCTCTGCGCCGACCGAGATCGACGCGCGCGGCAATCTGGTCTCGCCGCCCTTCGTCGATCCACATTTCCATATGGATGCGACGCTCTCCTACGGCATTCCGCGCATCAACGCGTCCGGCACGCTGCTCGAGGGCATCGCGCTCTGGGGCGAGCTGAAGCCACTTCTGACGCATGAGGCCGTACGCGAGCGCGCGCTCGCCTATTGCGACTGGGCCGTGTCGATGGGCCTGCTGGCCATCCGCAGCCATGTCGATGTCTGCGACGACCGGCTGCTCGCGGTGGAAGCCTTGCTCGACGTCAAGAAAAGCGTCGCACCCTATATCGACCTGCAGCTGGTGGCCTTTCCGCAAGACGGCCTCTATCGCTCGCCGACGGCGCTCAAGAACACCATCCGCGCGCTCGATATGGGCGTCGACATCGTCGGCGGCATTCCACATTTCGAGCGCACCATGGCCGACGGCACCCGATCGGTGACGGAGCTTTGCGAGATCGCCGCCAAGCGCGGCCTGATGGTCGAC
Source organism: Mesorhizobium atlanticum (assembly GCF_003289965.1). GTDB lineage: Bacteria > Pseudomonadota > Alphaproteobacteria > Rhizobiales > Rhizobiaceae > Mesorhizobium > Mesorhizobium atlanticum. Next base: position 385,052 of record NZ_QMBQ01000004.1, on the reverse strand, counting down.
ATGCACTGCGACGAGACCGATGATCCGCTGTCGCGCCATATCGAGCAGCTCGCTTATGAAACGCAGCGCCTCGGCCTGCAGGGCAGGGTGGCCGGCTCCCATCTCACCTCCATGCATTCGATGGACAATTACTACGTCTCGAAGTTGCTGCCGCTGATCGCCGAGGCCGGTGTTTCGGCCATCCCCAACCCGCTGATCAACATCATGCTGCAGGGGCGCCATGACACTTTCCCGAAGCGGCGCGGCCTGACCCGAGTGAAGGAGATGCTGGCGCTCGGCATCCGCGTCGGCTGGGGCCAGGATTGCGTGCTCGACCCCTGGTATTCGCTGGGCACCGCCGACATGCTCGACGTCGCCTTCATGGGGCTGCATGTCGCGCAGATGTCGAGCCCGGCCGACATGGCGCGCTGCTTCGACATGGTCACCAATGTCAACGCCGCCATCATGGGGCTCGACCACCTTGGCCTTGCGGTCGGCAAGCGGGCGAGCCTCGTCGTGCTCGACGCCGGCAATGCGATCGAGGCCGTTCGTTTGCGCCCCGAACGTCTCTGCGTCATCGCCAGGGGCAAGGTCGTCGCCGAGCGGACCAGGCAGGAGACGCGGCTGTCGATCGCCGGCCGCCCGGCGCGGGTGAACAGGCGGCACCAGACGGCGTAGGTCACGTACCCCGGCGGATAGCGCGCGCATCCGCCAATCCAAAGTCAGCGATTTGCCTCGCCTAGGGCAAAGCATCATTAATTGTTCGCGATTGGCCGGAACGCTTCTAACTTCGTCATTCTATGGCGAAGCAAGGAGCGAAGCGACGCGCGCAGACCATAGAATCCATTCCGTTACTTATGAGCGTTGCTGCGGTGCAGAACTATCTCTGTTCTGCACCGCCTTCGTTCTTCGCGCGAGGTCTCGGCATGGATCCTCGGGTCTGCGCGTCCGCTTCGCTCCCGCGCCGCCCGTGGATGACGAAGCTTGGGCGGTTCGGCGAACCTCGATTCCTGGCGTTGGTCTTACGGATTTCCCTCGTCAAACCGGCTGCTTGCGGCTACGGAGCGGCATGGCTTCGCTCGCCCGCAATTTCACGATCAAAAACATGCTTCTGGCCGGCGTCCTTTTGATGTTGGCGGGGGACTTCATGTTCGCGCTGAACGATGCGATGGGCAAATGGCTGGTCGCCTCCTTCTCGGTCGGGCAGGTGGTGCTGATCCGCTCGATCGGCGCCTTCCTCGTGCTGGGGCCCATGATCGCCAACCAGGGCGCGGGCAAGTTGTTGCAGATGGAAAGGCCGGTGCTGCAGTTCCTGCGCGTCGTGGCGACGACGCTCGACACCGGGTTTTTCTACGCCGCCGTCGTCCATCTGCCGCTCGCCGACGTGATGAGCTTCTACATGGCCGGGCCTATCTATGTCGCTGCGCTTTCGCACCTCTTGCTCGGCGAAAAGGTCGGCTGGCGCCGCTGGCTGGCGATCCTGGTCGGCTTCTGCGGCGTGCTGATCATCCTGAAGCCGTCCTCGGCGGCTTTCTCGCTGTCGTCGACCTATGCGCTGGTCGGCAGCGTGGCCTTCGGCTTCGCCATCATCCTCGGCCGGCGTTTGCGTGGAACGAGCGACACGACGCTCGTTACCTGGCAGACCATCGGCACGCTGCTTGTCGGCGGCGCGCTCGCCATCGGCGCCTGGCGCACGCCCTCGGCGCTCGATTTCGGCGCCATGCTCCTGCTCGGCGTCGTCTCCTGCGCGGCCCATCTGATGATCACAAGGGCGCTGAAGCTGGCACCAGCCTCGACGCTGGCGCCGCTGCATTACAGCCTGCTTCTGTGGGCCATCGTCTTTGGCCTGGTTTTCTTCGGCGACGTGCCGAGCCCGCGCATCATGTTCGGCTCGGCGATCGTCGTGCTTGCCGGCATCTTCATCTTCCATCGCCAGAAGGTGGTGGAAACGGCGGTGCCGCCGGAGAATGTCCCGAAGGGCGTGAGCTAACCCGCGCGAATGGCGGTCAGGTGCTTGGAGAATTCCGCCGTCTCCATCAGCGCCTTGCAGCGGGCGAAGCGACCGTCCGCATAGGCGCGGAAATCGTCGGCCGGATTGTCGTTGGCAAGCTGGATCAGGCCCCACAGCGTCCACAAAAGGTCGCACATCGCCTTGTAGATGACGACGCGGCCGCGCTCCGCCGGCCGCGCCTCGCCGCCGAAATAAGCGCGCATCAATTCCTCGTCCTGGCCCGCATCGAACTTGCCCTCGACCGAGAGGTCGCCAAGGTCCCACAGCGGATCGTTCATGCCGGAATACTCCCAGTCGACGATCCACATCCGCTCGCCCGTATCGAGGAAGTTCTCGCAGAGCGGATCGCAATGGCAGGCGCTAAGCGGGATGGCGTGCGCGGCAAGTGCTGCGCGCACCGCGCCTGCCTCGCGCACCACGTCGTGATAGGCCGCGGGCAGCGCCACGTCCTTGGTCGACAGGACCTTGAGATAGTCGTCGATCATCGCAAACAGTTCGAAGCGGAAGGGAAACACGGCGCCGGAAGAGTGGAGTTTTCGGAAGGCCTGGCCAGCCCGCGTCGGGCTGCCCGGCCGCGCCTTGAATTTCTCCGGCGACATTGTCTCGGCGCCAGCGATGAAGCGCGTCGCCATCAGGCCGGTCGCCGGATCGGCATGGAGCACCTCCGGGCTGACGCCGGCCTTGGCCGCCTCGCGCGCCGCCACCGCCTCGTTGGCACGGTTGATATATTCCTCCGTGCCCTTGCCGGGAATGCGCAGGCACACTTCGCCGGCTCTGTAGACCATGTTGGTGAGTCCGCCGAGCCGCTCCAGCGGTCCATCATAGCCCGCCAGCGCCGGAACGGCCGCCAGCGCCGCGCGCAGCTCGTCGGTCACGTCGTGTCCCCTTCACGCCATTTGTCGCGGTTCTGACGGTTCCACAATTTTAGCGGCTTGGCTATCATCCGTTGAACGAGAGTCGGGCGGCGGGAGCAGCAATGACGGACGGCAAGCAGAACAGCGCGCTGGGCGCCGCTTACGCGGCGAAGCGGCCGGAGGAAGTCGCCGCGATCTATGACCGCTGGTCCGAGACTTACGACGCCGACATGTCGGCCGCGGGCTATCGCCATCCGACGATCTGCCTGGCGCTGCTTGCCCGGCACCTGCCGCGCGGCGACGAACCCTTGCTCGACGCCGGCGCCGGCACCGGCCTGATCGGCGAATGGCTGGCCATCACCGGTTATCCGAGGGTCGAGGCGCTCGACATCTCGCAAGGCATGCTGGACAAGGCAGGCGCCAAGGGCGTCTACACGGCGCTGCATCGCCTGGCGATGGGCGACACGCTGCCCTTCGCCGACGGCGCCTATGCCGGCATCATTTCGGCCGGCGTCTTCACCTCGGGCCACGTCGGCGTCGAGGGCCTGGACGAGCTCATCCGCATCTGCCGTCCCGGCGGCGTCATCGTGCTGACGGTGAAGAACACGCTGTGGCAGGCCGGTTTCGCGGAGCGGATCGCCGGGCTGGAAGCGCGCGGCGCGATAAGCCGCCTCGAAGAGACGCGGCCCTACGCCTCGATGCCCGGCGAAAGCGATACCGTTCCGAGCCGGGGCCTGGTGCTGCGCGTCAACTGACCCGGCCCGGCGGTCAAGCCTTTATCTTCGCGCCGGCCGGGTCGTACATCGCCTCGAGATGGATCTTTGCCGGCGCGCGTTCCATTGCCACCACCAACTCGTAATCGCCGGAGGCGAGGAGCTCGTCGCTGACGCCATCGGCATTGCGCACATAGCCGTAGCCGATGTTCTTCTCCACCGTGTAGCCATAGCCGCCGCTGGTCAGGTAGCCCACCGGCTCGCCATTGCGCAGGATCGTCTCGCGCCCGACCAGCACGATCTCCGGGTCATCCACCGTGAAGCCGGCAAAGCGTTTCGTCGGCGCCTTGCCGGCCGCCTTCTCCAGCGCCTTGCGTCCGACGAAGTCGGTCTTCTTGCGGAGCTTCACCGCCCAGCCGAGCCCCGCTTCCAACGGCGTGTCGTTCGGCGTGATGTCGGAACCCCAGGCGCGATAGCCTTTTTCGAGCCGCAGCGATTCCAGCGCCCGGTAGCCGACCGGGCGAATGCCGTGTGCCTTGCCCGCCGCCATAAGCGCATCGAACACCTCGCCTGTGGCGGCGATCGGCACATGCAGCTCCCAGCCGAGCTCGCCGACATAGGTGATGCGCAGCGCCTTCACGCCATGGCCGGCAATTGCGATCTCGCGCGCATGGCCAAAGGGGAAGTTGGCGTTCGAGACATCGGCATTGGTCACCGCCTGCAGCACGTCGCGTGCGCGCGGTCCCATCAGCGACAGCGTGCCGTACTCCTCCGTGACGTCGGTCAGCCTGGCGTCGAGACCGGAGCCGATATGGTCGCTTATCCAGGACAGGTCATGCGTGCGGAAGCCGGTACCGGTGACGATGTAGAACCGGTCCTCGCCGAGCCGCGACACGGTGAGGTCGGCCTCGATGCCGCCGCGCGTGTTGAGAAGCTGCGTGTAGGTCAGCCGTCCGACCGGCTTGTTGACGTCGTTGGCGCAGATCCAGTCGAGCGCCTTCAACGCGTCCGCGCCGGTCAGCTCGTATTTGGCGAAGGAGGACTGGTCGAAGATACCGACCTTCTCGCGCACATGACGGTGCTCGTCTCCGACCGGGCCGAACCAGTTCTGGCGGCCCATCGAATAGACGTCCTCGGCGGCTGCGCCATCCGGTGCGAACCAGTTCGGCCGCTCCCAGCCGAGCTTGGAGCCGAGCACCGCGCGATGCGCCTTCAGCCGCTCATAGAGCGGCGAGACGATGCGCGGCCGTCCGGTCAGATATTCCTCATGCGGGAAGCCGATGGTGTAATGCTTGCCATAGGCTTCCAGCGTGCGGTCGCGGACCCAGTCGCGGTCGCGATGCAGGCTTGAAAAACGCCTGATGTCGACCACCCAGAGGTCGAGCGGCGCCTCGCCGTCGACCACCCACTGCGCCAGCACCCAGCCGGCGCCGCCGCCCGACGCGATGCCGAAGGCATTGAAGCCGGCGCCGACGAACATGTTCGAGCATTCCGGCGCCACGCCGAGGATGAAGTTGCCGTCCGGCGTGAAACTCTCCGGCCCGTTGATCATCTGCTTGACGCCGACATGAGCGAGGGCCGGCACGCGCGCGATCGCCTGGCTCATATGCTGTTCGAAATGATCGTAGTCGTCGTCGAACAGCCGGAACTCCCAGTCGTTGGGCACGTCGCCGTCGGGAAGCCCGGTTGCCCAGGCCTGCGGGTTGGGCTCATAGCCGCCCATCACGAGCCCGCCGACCTCCTCCTTGAAATAGGTGCGGCGGTCGGGGTCGCGGATCGTCGGTGCGTCGTTAGCCAGCCCTTCGATCCTCTCGGTGATGATATACTGGTGCTTGACCGGCTGTAGCGGCACGTTGATGCCTGCCATCGCGCCGACCTGGCGTGCCCATTGCCCGGCGCAGTTCACCACCTTGTCGCAGGCGATGTCGCCTTTTTCGGTCTTCACCGCAGTGATGCGGCCTTCCTTCATTTCAAAGCCGGTGACGCGCACGTCCTCGAACAGTCTCGCGCCATGCAAGCGCGCGCCCTTGGCGAGCGACTGGGCGATGTCGGAGGGGCTTGCCTGCCCATCGGTCGGCAGCCAGGAGGCGCCGACCAGATCGCCGGTTTCCATCAACGGCCACATGCGCTTAACCTCGGTCGGCGATAAGAGCTGCATGTCCATGCCGAAGCTCTTGGCCGTCGTCGCCAGCCGCTTGAACTCGGTCCAGCGGTCGGCGTTCGTCGCCAGCCGCAGGCACCCCGTCATCTTCCAGCCGGTGGCCAAACCCGTCTCGGCCTCGAGCCCCTTGTAGAGCTCGACCGAATATTTGAGCACGCGCGTGATCGAGGCCGACGAGCGCAACTGCCCGACCAGCCCTGCGGCATGCCAGGTCGAGCCCGAGGTCAGCCTGCCCTGCTCCAGCAGCACCACGTCGGCCTTGTGGTCGCGCGCCAGATGATAGGCGGTGGAACAGCCGATGATGCCGCCGCCGATGACGACGATCCCGGCATGACTGGGCAAGGTCATGACTTTGGTCCGTATTTCGTCCGGTAGTTATCGAGCGCCGCATCAAGCCGCACGAGGTTCTCCTCGGTATAGGCGACGTAGTCGATGCCGGGCGCGTCGAGGTAGAGTTCGGAGACCATGCTCCACATCGCCTCGCGCAGCAGCGAGGCGCATTGCATGGCGGCGTGCGAACGGCGGATCTCGCTGTCCGGCTCCTTCATGAAATAGGCGGTCAGGAAGGCGAAGGATTCGTCATCGTTCAAGCCGGCGTTGGAGGCGGCGCCGGCAAGATCGAACATCGCCGTGTTGAAGCCGGCATATTCGAAATCGATCAGCCACAGCCGTTTGCCGTCGTCGAGGATATTGGCCGGCAAAAGATCGTTGTGGCCGAAGACGATCGGCAGCAGTTTTTGCGCCCGCTCGAGCTCGTCGGCCAGCGAAAGGTAGCGCGGCAACTGATCCTTCTTGCGGCTGCCGCCTTCGTCCAGCGTGCGTGCATAGTCGCGGATGACGTGGAACACCCAGAACATGAAGCCGGCGCCGGAGACATGGTTCGGCATCTCGCGATGGAAGGCGCGCAGCAGCGCCGCCACGCGACCGAGATTGGCGCGCACGTCCTCGCCGAGAAAGGTCTTCGCCCCCAGAAACGCCGTCACCAGAATGCCGGGCTCGGAATAGTGGACGGCCGGCGCGAATCCAGCCGCGTGCGCCGCCCGCGCCGTCATCACCTCGCGCTCGCGAAAGACATGATGGAACGGGAAGTCCTGGCCGAAGCGAACGACATGCCGCCCGGCCGCATCCGTGACGACAAAATTGGAGTTGCTGAGGCCGCCCGGCAGCGGCTCGATCTCGATGCTGCCGTTCCAGCACGGCAAGGCGCGGATTCGGTTTTCGGCGCTCACGGCTTCGCTCCGGCCTCAACCGGTCCCATGGAAAACGACGATGGGACAAAATAAGAAAGCCTCGTCGGTGCGAGACGCCAGGATCGGTATCCCGCACCGCACCGACGAGCCCCTTGGCCAGGTTTAGGATCCCGGCATCCGCCCCCGCGGATTCGATAAAAGCTCGAGTCTGGTTCACTCCAGACGATCTGTTCACCAGGTTGCGGCTCTGCCATCACCCTCCCTTAGCAGTTCCGAGCCCTTGTGACTTGCAACCACTCTCATGCCGTGGTGGCAGAGCTGTCAATCAAAAGCTGTGACCTTTTTTGGGTGTTTTGCCCGAAAATATAAGCAACTCCTTTCAAAGCGTTGTCAAAGCCTTAAATTCGGTCAAAATCCCGGACATCCACATGATCCATTCGAAACGGCATGGCGAAATCCTGCGGCTCCTCGGCGAGGAGGGCACGATCACCATAGCCAGCCTTGCCGAACGTCTCGGCGTCTCGCAGGAAACGGTGCGGCGCGACGTCAAGCCGCTCGCCGATGACGGATCGGTGCTGAAGATGCACGGCGCGGTCGGCCTTGCCTCGATGGTGGGCGAGGCGCCGTTCGAGCGCCGCATGCGCGAGAATGCCGAAGCCAAGCGCCTGATCGCCAGGATGGTCGCGGCCACGATCCGCGATGGCGAGGCGATCATGCTCGACACCGGCACGACCACATCGTTCCTCGCGCGAGAGCTGCTTGGCCATCGCCGGCTGACGGTGGTCACCAATTCCTCCGACATTGCCCGCACGCTGGCGACGGTGAACGGCAATAAGGTCTATATGGCCGGCGGCGAGCTGCGCAGCGATTCAGGCGCTGCCTTCGGCATTTCCGCGATCGAGTTCGTCAGCCGCTTTTCGGTCGATCATGCGGTGATCTCGATCGGCGCGGTCGACGCCGACGCCGGCCTGACCGACTACGAGCTGGAGGAAGCGGAGTTCGCCCGCATGGTGCTGTCGCGCGGCCAGCGCTCGCTGGTCGTCACCGACCACACCAAGTTCGGCCGCCAGGGGCTGGTCAGGGTTTGCGGCTTCGACGGCTTTTCCGAGCTCGCCACCGACCAGCCGCCGCCGCCCGACATAGCCGCCGCGCTGAGCCGGGCCGGCGCGCGCCTGACCATTGCGACGGCCTGACTCCACCCGGGAAACAGTAAGAGCTACCCGAACAGCGGCCACTTGTGCGCCGCGACGCCGGCCATGGCGCTGGACTGCCGCAGCGACCGACCCGGTGTCAGGCCGGAAAAATCATCCGGAAACAGGCACCGCCGGACTCGCCGTCGAGCACCTCGACCTTGCCGCCATGCAGCTGCATCAGGTCGCGGACAAGGTTGAGGCCGAGGCCGGCGCCGTGATCCTGGGGGTGCAAGCGGTAGAAGGGCTCGAAGATGCGCTCGCGCTCGGACGGCGGCACGCCGCCGCCTTCGTCCAGCACTTCGATCACCGCGGGCGGGCTCACGCTGATGGTGATCCGGCCGGCCTTGCCGCCATGGTCGATCGCGTTCTGGACGAGGTTGGTCACGGCGCGCTCGATCGCCGTGCGGTCGCCGCGCACGATGAGCTTTTCCCGAGCCGGCTCGAACGACATTTCGTAGCCGGCGGCGAAGGCCATCGGCGCCAGGTCGATCACGACGTTGCGCGCGATGGCGACCAGGTCGACCGGCCCGAAATGCTCGGCCTGGCGATCGAGTCGCTGCAGGTCGAGCAACTGGTCGGCAAGCGTCGACAGCCGCGCGGCGTCCTGCAGGAGGCGCGCACGCTCCGGCGTTGCCGGCAGCGCGGCGAGCCGCGTGTTGAGGATGGCGACCGGCGTTCTGAGCTCATGCGCGGCATCGGTCAGGAAGCGCTTGTGCCGCGCGTAACCGGCATCGAGGCGCGACAAGGCCGCGTTGACCGCGTCGACCAGCGGCGTGACTTCCTTCGGCACGCCGTCCAGGGGCAACTGCACGCCGCGTTTGTCGATCTCGATCTGGCCGGCCGCCTTGGCCGCACGCCCGAGACCGGAGAGCGCGCCGCGCACCACCCAGGGAGTCGCAAACAGCGTGGCGAGCGCCATCAGCCCGGCCAGCGGCATTATCCCCCATAGAAAAAGATTTGGCGCCTGTCCAAGCACCCGAAGCAAAGCAAGTTTCCCCTTCGTGCCGCTCATGATCTGGACATTGCCGGCCGCCGTGTCGGTCCAGCGGATCTTGCCGCCCGGCGGCGCGGCCTCGCCGATGGCAAGGTCGATGCGGGCATCGCTGATGTTGTCCAGCAGCCCGACGAAGGGCTGGTAGGCAGCCGGCACCGTCCCTTCCTGAAGCCGGTGCCCTTGCTTGTCGCGGATGATGAACCAGAGATCCGGGACATCCGACCGCAGCTTGGCCAGATCGGAATTTTCCTTGAGCACGAGCGCGCCGTTGGCGTCGCGCGTCACTGCATCCGCCAGCACATCCATCGTGCCGTCCTCATAGTCGTGCGGAATGATCCCGGTGGCGAGCATTGCGCCGATGATGCCGGCGATGATCAGCGTCAGCATCACGCATTGCAGGATGGCGATGCGCAGCACCAGGCTCCATTTCAGCGAACGCGGCCACACGAGGCTCATGTGGTCTCGCGCAGCAGGTAGCCGACACCCCGTATGCCGTTGATGACGACCCCGCTGTCGGCTTCCGTCAGCTTGCGGCGCAGCCGCGAGACATGGGTGTCGAGCGCGTTGGACTGGATCTCGTCGTCCAGCCCGAACACGGCCTCCATCAGGGCTTCGCGCTGCACCATGCGCCCCGTTCGCCGCATCAGCGCTTCCAGCACCAGCAATTCGCGGCGCGGCAGGGCGAGCGGCGCGCCGCGGATCGAGGCCTCGCGGTGGCCGACGTCGAGCGAAAGGTGGCCGGCGCGGATGGTCTGCGTCTCGATCGCCGCCGGGCGTCTCAGCAATGCTCTCAGCCGCGCCAGCAGTTCCTCGAAGGCGAAAGGCTTGGCCAGATAGTCATCGGCGCCCATGTCGAGCCCGTCGACCTTGTCGGCGGTGTCGCCCCGGGCCGTCAGCATCAGCACCGGCGTCGTGTTCCTGGCGGCGCGAAGCTTCGGCACCAGCGTCAGCCCGTCGCCGTCTGGCAACTGCCGGTCGAGCAGGATCGCGTCATAGCCGTCGACGGCGACGAAGCCTTCCGCTTCCAGCAGCGAGCCGGCATGGTCGACCACCATGTCGTGCCGCCTCAGCGCCGCCCGCAGCGCCGAAACCATTTCCGGCTCGTCCTCGACCAGCAGGATACGCATTGAAGACCCCTCACGGTCGCGACTTGTTACAACCTTTTGCCGGCCGGCTACCGCGCGAGGATTGCGTGAACATGGCGCCAGTTCTCGCTGCCGGCGGGGCTTACGCTTTCTTAGCAGGCCCGGCGTTTCGCAATGTCCATGCAATCCAGTCGCTGCAAACAGCGCCTCGTCGAATGCCGGGTGAGCGAATCGCCCGCGCGAGCAACGAGGTCAATATGCCTGCAAATGACGCTTTGTCTTTCCTTATGGCGTGGGTCGCCGCGCCGCTCCGGGTTGCTTCGGTCACACCATCCAGCGCCAGCCTGGCGGCGCTGATGACGCGCGACATCGGCCCGGACACGGGCCCTGTGCTTGAGCTTGGTCCCGGTACCGGACCGTTCACGCGGGCGCTGCTGGCACGCGGCGTCAAGGAAGAGGATTTGACGCTGATCGAGTCGGGCGCCGATTTTGCCGCCTTGCTCAACCAGCGCTTTCCGAAGGCCCGCACGTTCGAGATGGATGCCGCAAGCCTTCGCCATCTGCAGCTTTTCGAGGGTCCGGTCGTTGGCGCCGCGGTCAGCGGTCTGCCCTTCCTGTCGATAGCGCCGCGCAAGGCCCACGCCATTCTCGAAGGCGTCTTCGCCAATCTTCGGCCGGGCGGCGCGTTGTATCAGTTCACCTACGGCAGGCGCTGCCCGATCGACCAATCGGTGCTCGACAGGCTGGATCTGCAAGCCACGCGGGTCGGTCGCACGTTTCGCAATCTTCCGCCTGCCACGGTCTTTCGTATCGTCAGAATCAAAACCACCGAGAGCTACGACTGGCGCTTCGCATGACCGATCCATTGTCCGCGATCACGGGTCTCGGCCTGCTTGGTGTCGCCTGTCTCGCCTTCGCTGAAAAGATCCTGCCCGCGCCGCCGTCGCATGTGCTGCTGCTGTTCCTGGGTATGATCTGGGCTCCGGACATTGCGGCTCTCGGTGTCTTGCTGGCGGCGGCGACTCTTGGATCCATGGCGGGCTGCCTGATCTGGTATGCGATGGGCCGCCGGTTGGGGCCAGAGCGCGCCAATGCATTGGTCGGACGTTTCGGCAGGTACATATTTCTGCGCCAGGCCACCTACGACGGCTTCGCCCGGGCCTATCGCCGCAATCACGTCATGGCGTCGCTCGTCGCTCAGTTCGTGCCCACCGTGCGCAACTATCTGCCCATTCTGGCGGGAGCGCTGCGCCTGCCGGCCTTGCCATTCGCTCTTGCCACGCTGCTTGGCGCAACCCTGTGGAACAGCGGGTTCCTGATCGCGGGCTATTCGATGCGCGACAGCGGCCACGACCTCCTTGCCGTCGCCTTTCGAATCATCACCGTCGTGGTTCTCCTGGAAATGACGGCTTGGCTTGCACTGCGCTATCGGCGCCTGTGGTGGCCACGCTTGGGTTCGGCGCGCGGCTAGGCCCAGACAAAGCGGGCAAGGCTGCCCGCTTTCTTTCCCGCGCGCGCCGGTGTTTAGTCCGGCCATGGCCTTCACCATCCGCCAATTGCAGTTCTTCGTCGCCGTTGCCGAGCAGGGCACGGTCTCGGGCGCCGCGCAGAACCTGTCGATTTCGCAATCCTCGGTCACCGAGGCGATCAAGGAACTGGAGAGCGATCTCGGCGTCGAGCTCTTCGAGCGCCATCCGCGCGGGTTGAACATCACCCACAAGGGCCACCAGTTCCTGCGTCACGCGACCAAGATCCTGGCCGATGTCTCGGATGCGCGCCGTTCTTTCTCCAGCGGGCAGGCCGCCGTGGGCGGCCGCCTGCAGCTCGGCGTCACCTCACTGGTCGCCGGCTATGTTCTGTCGGATCTGCTCGCCCGCTACCGCCGCGCCTATCCCGGCGTCGAGGTCTCCGCCATCGAGGACAATGGCGACTATCTCGAGCATCTTCTGGTCGGCGGCAAGCTCGACATTGCCGTCATGGTCACGTCCAACCTGCGCGACCGCACCGCGCTGCAGTCGGAAATCCTGGAAGTCTCGGCCTATAGGCTGTGGATTCCGCTCAGCCACAGGCTCGCCAGCGCCGACATCATCTCGATCGGCGATATCGCGTCCGAGCCGCTGATCATGCTCACCGTCGACGAGATCGAGGAGAACACCGGCAAGCTGCTGTCGGCGATCGGCGCGAGACCCCATGTCGCCTTCCGCACGCGTTCGGTGGAAGCGGTGCGCAGCCTTGTCGCCACCGGCGCCGGCGTGGCGCTGCTGCCCGACCTCGTCTACCGGCCCTGGTCGCTGGAAGGCGACCGCATCGAATCGCGCGATATTTCCGGCTCGCTGCCGGTCGTCCAGGTCGGCACCGTCTGGCGCCGCGGCTCCGGCCTGCCCCAGGCCGCGCGCGACTTCATCGGCCTTGCGCAGTCGCAGCGCATGGTGCGCCGCTGAAGCAATTCCAGGATAAAGTGTGAAACTGTCGGCTTGAGCTCGTAGAGTGCCGGCAGCGATCGATGAGGGCAAACTGAAAGCGAGGTCCGCCATGCCGCAATCCGCGCAGCCGAACACACAGCAAGCCGCTCTCTGGAACGACGCCAGCGGAAAGGCCTGGGTCGAGATGCAGCCCATCCTTGACGGCATGCTGGCGCCGTTCGCCAGCCTGGTGGTGGATGCCGGCTATCCCGGAAAAGGAGGCAACGTCCTGGACATCGGCTGCGGCGCCGGCGCCACGACCCTGGCGATGGCGCGCCGCGTCGGCAATGACGGCCGATGTGTCGGCCTCGACATCTCGCGGCCGCTTGTCGCCCTGGCCAGGGAGCGTGCGCGATCGGAGGAGGTGGCGAACGCAAATTTTGAGACCGGGGATGCCCAGTCATATGCGTTCGAATCCGGGCGCTTCGATGCCGTTGTCTCGCGATTTGGCGTCATGTTCTTCGACGATCCCGTGGCGGCGTTCACCAACATCAGGCAAGCCGCAAGGCGCGGTGGCAAGCTCGCCTTTGTCGCCTGGCGCGGTCCGCGCGAGAATGATTTCATGACGACCGCCGCGCGAGCGGCCGCGCCGTTCCTGCCGCAAGCACCCGTGCCGGATCCCGAAGCGCCGGGACAGTTTGCCTTTGCCGACGGCGCCAGGGTGAAGCGGATCCTTGAAGCGAGCGGCTGGACGTCGATCAAAGTCGAACAGGCGGACGTCCCGTGTCAGATCGCCGAACGCCATCTGATGACATATGCCACCCGGCTAGGGCCGGTCGGCGCTGCGTTGCGGGAGGTTGACCAGGCAACGGCCGCGAAAATCACCGCGGCCTTGCCTGCTGCATTCGCGCCCTTCGTGGCGGACGGCGAGGCTCGTTTCATTGCCGCCTGTTGGCTGGTCACGGCGTTGGCCTGAAGACGTTTGGTATCGGAAAAACCGATATCGGCTTTCTGATAAATGAATTTGCGAAACCGGATTTTTCACAGCACCTTTCGCTCAGGGAACAAAGCCGCGCCCTGAGAGCGCTGCCGTCGGAGCATGAAGCTCCGACCCTTTGTAGTTTGCGCATGATCCTTTCCGAAAGCCGAACTGGTTTTCGGGGGCATGCGCCAAAATGGGAGATCGATGATGAATGCATTCCTGAAGTCGTGCACGGCGCTGACTGTCGCGCTGACTTTTTCCGGTCAGGCCATGGCCCAGGTCAAGGAACTCGGCAAGGGCGAGGGCGAAGTCAACATCGTTGCCTGGCCGGGTTACATCGAGCGCGGCGAGACCGACAAGAACTATGACTGGGTTACGGCTTTCGAGAAGGAAAGCGGCTGCAAGGTCAACGTCAAGACCGCCAACACCTCGGACGAGATGGTCTCGCTGATGAACGAGGGCGGCTTCGATCTGGTCACTGCTTCGGGCGATGCCTCGCTGCGCCTCGTCGCCGGCAAGCGCGTTCAGCCGATCAACACCGATCTCATCCCGAGCTGGAAGTCGGTTGACGACCGCCTGAAGGACGCTCCCTGGTTCACCGTCGACAAGGTGCATTACGGCGTTCCCTACCAGTGGGGCCCGAATATCCTGATGTACAATACCGACGTCTTCAAGGAAGCGCCCAAGAGCTGGAACGTCGTCTTCGAGGAAATGAAGCTGCCCGACGGCAAGTCGAACAAGGGCCGTGTTCAGGCCTATGACGGTCCGATCCACATCGCGGATGCCGCCAACTATTTGATGTTCCACAAGCCGGAGCTTGGCATCAAGGACCCATACGAGCTCAACGAAGATCAGTACAAGGCGGCGCTCGATCTGTTGCGCACGCAGCGCACGCTGGTCGGCCGCTACTGGCACGATGCCGCGATCCAGGTCGACGACTTCCAGAACGAGGGCGTGGTCGCTTCCGGCTCCTGGCCCTATCAGGTCAACACGCTGGTCGCCGCCAAGAAGCCGGTCGCCTCGACCGTGCCGGAAGAAGGCGTCACCGGCTGGGCCGACACCACAATGATGGAAGCCGACGCCGCCCATCCGAACTGCGCCTATATGTGGCTTGAGCATTCGCTCTCGCCGAAGGTCCAGGGCGACGTTTCGGCCTGGTTCGGCTCGCTGCCGGTCGTGCCCGCCGCCTGCAAGGGCAATGAGCTGCTTGGCGACGAAGGCTGCAAGACCAACGGCTACGACAATTTCGACAAGATCAAGTTCTGGAAGACGCCGGTGTCGAAATGCGCCAGCCAGAACGACCAGTGCGTGCCCTATTACCGCTGGGTGTCGGATTATATCGGCGTCATCGGCGGGCGGTAACGCTCTTTACCCTCCCCCTTTGTGGGGAGGGTCGACGCGTAGCGTCGGGGTGGGGCTGTCTGATCGGTTCGCGCCAGTCACCCCCACCCACGGCTTCGCCGCGACCTCCCCCATCGAGGGGGAGGTAGGGCGTCGCGCATCCTCTCTAAACCGGCAACGAAACGAACAGTCCATGACCTCCGCCGTTTCCTTCAAAAAAGTCTCGCGCCACTTCGGCAGCGTGCGCGCCGTCGACGCGGTCGATCTGGAGATCGCACCGGGTGAGTTCTTCGCCATGCTCGGGCCATCCGGTTCCGGCAAGACGACGTGCCTGAGGCTGATCGCCGGCTTTGAGCAGCCGACGGCGGGTTCGATTTCCATCTTCGGCGAGCGCGCCGAAGGCGTTCCGCCCTATCGCCGCAACGTCAACACCGTCTTCCAGGACTACGCCCTGTTCCCGCATCTCAACGTGCTGGACAATGTCGCTTACGGCCTGATGGTCAAGGGCGTCGGCAAGGCCGAGCGGCTGAAGGCGGCGGAGGAGGCGCTGTCGCTGGTGCGTCTGCCGGGCTACGGCGCGCGCCGCCCCGGCCAGCTCTCCGGCGGCCAGCGCCAGCGCGTCGCGCTCGCCCGCGCGCTGGTCAACCAGCCCAAGGTGTTGCTGCTCGACGAACCGCTCGGCGCGCTCGACCTCAAGCTGCGCGAGAACATGCAGGAGGAATTGAAGTCGCTGCAGAAGGTGCTCGGCATCACCTTCGTCTTCGTCACCCACGACCAGGGCGAGGCGCTTTCCATGGCCGATCGCGTCGCCGTCTTCAACGACGGCAGGATCATGCAGGTCGGCACGCCAGAAGATATCTACCAGCGGCCGAACACGCGCTTCGTCGCCGATTTCGTCGGCTCGTCCAATGTGCTGCCGCCGGATTTCGTCCAGCGCTATTCCGGCCAGCATCGCTGGGGCAGTCTGCGCCCGGAGTCCATCCGCGTCTCCAGCGCGACCAGTGGCGATGGCGTCGCCGCGCGCCTGGTCGGCACCAATTATCTCGGCGCCACCACGAGGCTGGCGCTCGATGCCGATGGGCTGAGACTGCATGCGGTGGTGCCGGCGGGAACATCGCTGCCGCCCGAGGGTGAGGCGGTGATGCTGACCTTCAACCGCGACAGCCTGCATCTGATGGACGAGACGGCATGACGAAGGTTTGCGCGAAGGATCGCGGCGTTTCAGGTAGTCCCCGCGAATGCGCGGTGGCGCCATGACCATCGCCGCTGTTCAATCCAACCCCGCGCCCGCCATCCTGCCCGGCAGCGGCGGCCTGCGCGGCGCGCTCTCCGACCTCTTCTGGCGCCGGCCGAAATTCCTGCTCACGCTGATGCTCGCCCCGCCGCTTCTGTGGCTGGGCATCGTCTATATCGGCTCGCTCTTTGCCCTGCTGGCACAGAGCTTCTTCTCCATCGACGAGTTCTCCGGCCTCATCAACCGCGAGTTCACGCTGAAGACCTATGGCGACCTGTTCCAGGCCGCCAATCTCGACATCATTCTGCGCACGGTGACGATGGCGGCGCTGGTCACGCTTGCCTCCGCGGTCATCGCTTTCCCCATCGCCTACTACGCGGCGCGCTATGCGCGCGGCCGCTGGAAGGCACTGTTCTATCTCGGCGTCATGCTGCCGCTGTGGTCGAGCTACCTGGTCAAGATCTATGCCTGGAAGCTGATCCTCGCCAAGGAAGGCATCCTCACCTGGCTGCTGGCCAAGCTGAACCTGCTCTGGCTGCTCGATGCCTGGCTGTCGCTGCCGGTCGTCGGCGGCAACTCGCTGTCGGTTTCCTTCACGGGCACCTTCATCGTCTTCGTCTATGTCTGGCTGCCCTTCATGATCCTACCGGTGCAGGCCGCGCTCGAGCGCGTGCCCGGCAATCTGGTCGAGGCCTCGTCCGATCTCGGCGCCTCGCCCGGGCAGACCTTCCGCAATGTGCTCTTCCCGTTGGCGCTGCCCGGCATCGTCGCCGGCTCGATCTTCACCTTCTCGCTGACCTTGGGCGACTACATCATCCCGCAGATCATCGGCACCTCGCGCCTCTTCATCGGCCAGGCGGTCTATTCGCAGCAGGGCACGGCCGGCAACATTCCGCTCGCGGCAGCCTTCACCGTGGTGCCCATCGTCATCATGGGCTTCTACCTCTGGGGCGCCAAGCGCATGGGGGCTTTCGATGCGCTCTGATCGTGGTCAACGTGCTCCGCTCGGCCTGAAGATCGCCGCCGCCTGCGGCCTGCTCTTCCTGCACCTGCCGATCCTGCTGATCTTTGTCTATGCCTTCACCACCGAAGAGAAGAGCTTCGTCTGGCCGCCGCCAGGGCTCACCACGCAATGGTTCGCCGTCACCTGGAACCGGCCCGACGTATGGGATGCGCTGTCGCTGTCGGTCCGCGTCGCCGCCATCTCGACGGCGATTGCCCTGGTGCTTGGCACGCTCTGCGCCGCCGCCGTCTCGCAAACGCGCTTCTTCGGCCGCGAAGCCATTTCGTTGCTGGTCATCCTGCCGATCGCGCTGCCCGGCATCATCACCGGCATCGCGCTGCGCTCCGCCTTCGCGCTCGCCGACATTCCGTTCTCGTTCTGGACGATCGTGCTCGGCCACGCCACCTTTTGCGTGGTCGTCGTCTACAACAACGCCGTCGCCCGCTTCCGCCGCACCTCGGGATCGATGATCGAGGCGTCGATGGATCTCGGCGCCGACGGTTTCCAGACCTTCCGGCATGTCGTGCTGCCCAACATCGCAACCGCATTGCTGGCCGGCGGCATGCTTGCCTTCGCGCTGTCCTTCGACGAAGTCATCGTCACCACCTTCACCGCCGGCCAGCAGCAGACGGTGCCGATCTGGATGCTTGAGGAGCTGATCCGCCCGCGCCAGCGCCCAGTCACCAATGTCGTGGCCATGGTGGTCGTGCTGGTGACGCTGCTGCCGATCCTCTTTGCCTATTACCTGACCCGCGACGGCGACCAGATCGCGGGGAGTGGAAAGTAGTGAATAGTGAGTGGTGAATAGTGAATGGTGAATGGCGAATGGTGAATGGTGGATAGAGGAATGGATCGAGGCCGGTCGCTGCCGACTACTGACTACTGACTACTGACTATTCACTATTCACCATTCACTCTCTTCAAGGAGAACCCCAATGGACACCCAGATGCTGATCGGCTCGAAATTCGAGAAGGGCACCGAGACCGAGGAGCCGATCCTCAATCCAAAGACCGGGGCAACCATCCTCAACCTGCCGGAGGCGAGTCCGGCGCAGATCGAAGCGGCAGTTGCTGCGGCCGAACAAGCCTTCGTCAGCTGGTCGCGCACCACGCCGGCGCAGCGCTCCGGCTACCTGCTCAAGATCGCCGATCGCATCGAGGCCGAGGCCAAGGAATTCGCGGCGCTCGAGGCGCTGAATTGCGGCAAGCCGATCAATGCCGTGCTCAATGACGAGATCCCGGCGATTGTCGACTGCTACCGCTTCTTTGCCGGCGCGGTGCGCTCGATGCCCGGCCAGGTGGCGGGCGAATATATTGCTGGCCACACCTCGATGGTACGCCGCGACCCTATCGGCATCGTCGCCTCGATCGCGCCCTGGAACTATCCGATGATGATGATGGCCTGGAAGCTGGCGCCGGCAATCGGGGGCGGCAACACGGTCGTCTTCAAACCCTCGGAACAGACGCCGCTGACATCGCTGAAGCTGGCGAAGATCCTCGCCGAGATCCTGCCCGAGGGCGTCGTCAACGTCGTGCTCGGCCGCGGCGACAGCGTCGGCAACACGCTGATCAACCATCCGAAGGTCAAGATGATCTCGATCACCGGCGACGTCGCCACCGGCAAGAAGGTGCTGCAGGCGGCCGCCAAGTCGGTCAAGCGCACGCATTTGGAGCTCGGCGGCAAGGCGCCCGTCATCGTCTTCGACGACGCCGATCTCGGCGCTGTGGTCAACGGCCTGCGCGCCTTCGGCTATTACAATGCCGGCCAGGACTGCACCGCCGCCTGCCGCATCTATGCCGGCAAGAAGATCTACGACAGGCTCGTCGCCGACCTCTCTTCCGCCGTCTCGACGATCAAATACAACCAGCCGGACGACACCGAGAACGAGATCGGCCCGCTGATCTCGCGCCGCCAGCGCGACCGCGTGTCGAGCTTCGTCGAGCGCGCCTCCGAGCTGAAGCACATCGAGATCACCACCGGCGGCAAGCCGGGCGAGGGCTCCGGTTTCTACTACCAGCCGACGGTCGTCGCCGGCGCGCTGCAGGAAGACGAGATCGTGCGCCGCGAGGTGTTCGGCCCGGTCGTCTCCATCACCCGCTTCTCGGATGTCGACGAGGCGGTGAACTGGGCGAACGACAGCGACTACGGCCTTGCCTCGTCGGTGTGGACCAAGGACGTCGCGCGCGCCATGGCGACCGCCGCCCGCCTGCAATATGGCTGCACCTGGATCAACACGCACTTCATGCTGACCAACGAGATGCCGCATGGCGGCCTGAAACAGTCCGGCTACGGCAAGGACATGTCGCTCTACGCGCTGGAGGACTACACGGCCGTCCGCCATGTGATGGTGGCGCACGGATAGCCCCTTGTGGGAGAGGTCGGATTGCCCGATTTGCCTTCGCAAAATCGGTTGGCAATCCGACCTCGATCCTTGTCTCGCCGGGGCGGCGTAGAACTAAGCCGCCGTCCTTCCCTGCATCTCCGATGCGGCGGGCTTGATGTTCTGGTTGACCCTAAAGATGTTGAACGGGTCATAGATGCGCTTCACCTGGCTAAGCCGCTCGTAGTTCGCGCCGTAGCTCGCCTGCACGCGCGCTTCTCCTTCGTCCTCCATCATGAAATTCACGTAGCCGCCTTCGCCGTTATGGGGATGGATGCTCGCCCAGTAGTTCTTGGCCCATTTGGTGAGGTCGGCGGCCTTGGCCGGATCGGGATCGATGGCGGCGATGACCATCGACCAGGTCGCGTCGCGCGCATTCCATGCCGTCTCGTTCTTGCCGACGCGGCGAACGGCGCCGTCGATCGGGTAAAGATGCATGAGCGACAATTCGCTCGGCGCTTCGGCGGCCTGCGCGATATGGGTGGCGATGGCTTCGTCGGGAAGCGATTTGACGAAATCGCCCTTCCAATACCATTGCAGGCCTTTCGGAAGCAGCGGGTCGAACATTGCCTGCAAGGCCGGGAACGGCATCACGCCCATCCAGTTGAAGATCGGCGGCGGCAGATTGTCGAGCAGCGGCGCCATGGCCTTGCGCCCGTCCTCCTCGCTGCCGTTGTAGCAGGAGATGATGGCGCAGGCGCGCTTGCCCCAATATTCGCGCGGGAAGGGATCGGTCGAGGGAACGGTTTTCAGGCCGACAAAGGCGCCGAGATCCTCAGGTGCCTCCGGCAGATAGTCGCGATAGGTCCGCATCACCGCCGGGGCGTCCTTGGCCTCCCAGAACACCGGGCCGCCGAAGATCATGTTCACGGGGTGGGCCTGGAACAGGAAGCTGGTCACGACGCCGAAATTACCGCCGCCACCACGGAGCGCCCAGAACAAATCGGGGTTCTCGGCTTTGCTGGCGGTCACCACGCTGCCGTCGGCCAGCACCAGATCGGCCTCGACCAGATTGTCGATGGTGAGACCGTATCTGCGCGTGAGATAGCCCGTCCCGCCGCCGAGGGTCAGGCCGGCAACGCCGGTGGTCGAGACGATGCCGGCCGGAACGGCGAGCCCGAAGGGATGGGTGGCATGGTCCACGTCGCCCGACGTGCAACCGGGCCCGACCCTGACGGTGCGTGTTTTCGGATCGACATGGACACCCTTCATCATCGACAGGTCGATGACGAGGCCGTTGTCGCAAATCCCCAATCCGGCGCCGTTGTGGCCTCCGCCGCGCACCGCGATCAGCAGGTCGTTGTCGCGGGCGTATTTCACGGCGGTGATCACGTCGGCGATATCCGCGCAGCGTGCAATCAGCAGCGGGCGCTTTTCGATCATGCCGTTATAGACCTTGCGGGCCTCGTCATAGCCGGCATCGTCGCGCAGGATCACCTCCCCGCGCAGGCTTTCACGCAGTTTTGCATGGGCTTCGTCGGTCATCGGTTTGCTCCCTTGATTGCGCCAGCGCCACAGGGCGTCGACGCGACGCATGTGTTGCTTCGTTTGTTCGCCTCATCGGGCGGATGCGTTGGATGGTGCAGGAAGCGCACAATGCACCAACCTGGCCCCCGCCGCTTCGCCCGAAAGGACCAGCGGGGCATGGCCCGGGAGAGCCATGGCACGGCTGCCAAAGCGGCTGCCATGTCATGGCCGAGGGCCGGTTCCTGATTTGGTCGATCCAAGGCCGAGAAGTGGCAGCCTGCATCGCAGCCACTTCTGCCATCATGCTCGCCGTCGCCTCACGGCCTCGGCTATTCGACGATCAACTATTCCACGATGCGGAAGATCTGCCACTGGCTGGTGCCAGACACCACATAGGGTTCCAGCTCCTTGCCCCACTTGGCGTGCGCTTCGATCTTGGCGATCTTGGCGAAGAACGCTTCCAACTGGGCCATGCTTTCGACCTCGTGGTGGGATTCGATCGTCGCTTCGCGGGCGCCGATCGAGCCGGTCATGAGGCGGAAATTCAAGTCGGCCAGGCCAACCTGCGAGCCGATCTCGCGCTCCCATTTCCGCATCAGCTCAAGTGCGGTCTGCTTGTGACCGAACCTGGCGTCGATCTGCCATCTGGCGCTGAACATCTCGGTGCTCCCTCACGATTGTGTTGATTTGTCCGCGGTCGGCTATTCGTCCCAGGCCTGCACGACGGTCTGCCGCGCGATCAGGCCGTTCTTCAGCTCCAGCATCGCCGCGCAGACCACCTTTGTGCCGTCCGGATAGGCGCAGGCCTGCAGGAAGGCGAGGTTGTCGCCCTCGGCGATGGTGGTGTCGACCTTGTGGGTCATCGCCCGGCTGCAGATATCGTCCCAGAAGGTGCTGATCGCCGCGCGGCCGCGAATCTCGCGTGGCTTGCTCGGCGGGTTGTTGCGGTCGACGACCCGCACCAGCGCATCGTCGGTGTAGAAGCTCGACAGGAGCTTGCCGTCACGACCCTCGATCGCCTTCTTGATCGCCGCGCCGTCCACTGTCTTTGTCTTGGTCAACATCTTTGTCTCCATGGCCCGTTCGATCGGGCGTTCCGTTGCTCGGGACGCAGCCCGACGCGATCGCCGGGCCGCGGGTCTTTCACTGCGACTTCGCCTTGACGGCGGCGAACAGGTCGTCGGTCTGCTTCTTGAATGTGGCGAGGTCGACCTGGCTGCCGTTGAGCATCGTCGACCAGTGGCGCACGATCGCCGCCATCGCGATGGCCTCCTTGATCTCCTCGTCGCTCGCGCCGTTCGCCTTGGCCGCCAGCGTGTGGAAATAGATGCAGTACTGGCAGGGGATCTGCGAGGCGACCGCGAGGCCCATCAACTCCTTGGTCTTGCCGTTGAGGGCGGTGTTCGGATTGAGCTGGACGCCCTTGATCTCGGCCCAGGCGCCGGCCACCGCGACGTCCGGCAGCGTCTTGAACATGTCGGGGACGGTGCCGAGCGTGGCCTGGATGTCCTTGTAGGCGGCGGTTGCCGAAGCGTCTTCGGCCCGCGCCGGGGTGATGGCCAGCAAAGCGCCTGCGGCAAATGCCAGCAATCCGATCTTGCGATTGAGTTTCAGCATTTCATCCTCCATTCGCAGTGCCTTCCTGGCTGCCTGCATGGGGAGAATTGATACCTCCTACGGCCTTCCCACCGCTTCGCCCGAAAGCGCCATGGCTCTCATGGCCCGTCCGGGCCAGCATGTCTGGCCGAGAATGCCGCCGCCGCCGCCCGCGACGGCAGGTCGAGCTTGAGCAAGATGTTGGCGACGTGCCGCTTGACCGTGTGCTCGCTGAGGTCGAGCTCGGCGGCGATCGCGGCATTGCTCTTGCCGTCGGCGATCAGGCTCACCACCTCGCTCTCGCGAGCCGTCAGCGTTGTCGGTTCGGCCGGCTTGGCTTTGGGGCGGCAAGCCGGCTCCAGATGCTGTTCGGCCGTCACCTGCACCAGCGCCAGCGGCTCGTCCAATTCGTCGAGGCCGATGCGGCCGGCATCGGTGAAATGCAGCCCCGAACCCGCTGCCAGGTCGGCGACCAGTCTTGAGCAGAGGATGTGGCCGCGCTCGGCATGGGCGGCAAGCTGCATGGCCACACGCGCTGTCAGCCCCGTCGGCGGTCCGCGTACCTCGATCTCGCCGACATGCACCCCTTGCGCGCTTGCCACACCGATTTCCTGGGCCGCCTCGCGCAGCAGAGCCGCGCAACGCACGGCACGCGCCGGGCCATCGAAGCGCGAGATCATCAGCTCGCCATGCGTGCCGGCGACGCGGCCGCCATGGCGGCCGACCAGCATGCGCCAGTTCTCCTGGAAGCGTAGGCTGCGCTCGCTCCACAAGCGATCGCCAAGCCGCGCGGTGTCATAGATGCGTGTCACCAGAAGTGCTGCTAGCACCCGTTCCACATCGGCCACCGCTGGCTCTCCGGTCAGGAATTCCTCGATCAGGTCGGCCACGCGATCGACGTCGCCGGTCCAGATCGGATGGTCGCGCCCCGAAATCTCGACCAGGCGGGCGCCGGGGATCTTCCTGGCCAGGAAGCGGCTGGCGTCAGGGTCGACTCGGGCGTCGTTGCGGCGATGGATCAGGTATGTCGGCACGCTGATCGTCCCGAGCATGTCGCGCACGTCTATGCCGGCATTCATGCGGGCAAGCGCCGCCGCGGCCGTCGGGCTGGCCGACAGCCGCTCGAACCGGGCCCACCACTGGGCGAAGTGGGTATCGTCGACCCGGCCCGGCGCGAAATTGGGCAAGGTCGCGCCGGTGCCCCAGGACGTCTCCGCCGTCTCGATGAAGGCTTCCAGCCGTTCCGGCGGCATTACCCATTTGTGGAAATGCGCATAGCCGCCGTAGAGCACCAGCGCCCGCGTCCGCTCCGGATAGGCGGCGGCGAACAGCATCGCCATCGGCGCGCCTTCCGAGGCACCGAGGATCGCGGCGCGGCCGCTGCCGGTGGCGTCCATCACGGCGCGCACGTCGTCCATGCGCGTCTCGAGGCTGGGCAAATGGTGGGTGTCGACGCGGTCGGAAAGCCCGGTGCCGCGCTTGTCGAACAGGATCAGGCGCGAGAAGGCGGAGAGCCGTTTCAAGAGGCGGCTGTAGCCTTCGTCTTCCCAATGCAGGTCGAGATTGGAGATGAAACCCGGTACGAAGACGAGGTCGAAAGAGCCCTGGCCGATCACCTGATAGGCGATCCGCACATCCCCGCTACGGGCGTATCTGGTCTCGATCGGCCTCACGCAAACTACCCCGCCGGCCAGACGATTTCCTGTCGCCAACCATAGCAGAGCCGCGCCGATAGCGGCAGCTTAAACTTTAGCGGAAAGGAATATAAGGCCGTCCGGTGGCTACATTATTCCTGCGAAGCGGCGATATCGGCTGGAAAGGCCGCGACCCCAAGCTTCCTGTCGGCCTCCGCGGGGGAGATCGGCCGCTTGATCTTGGCCGAGGCCGCGATCACGAGGTCGTCGAAATTCTCCGCGCCGCCATCCAGCATCTCGAACAACTGCCGCCGCATCCGCGGTTCCCAGAACTTGTTGATGTGCTCGGCAACGCCGGCAATGCCTTCCTCGCGCGGCTTCGAATGAAAGAAAGTGGCGATCTGGTTGGCCATGCGCACCAGCTTTTCCCTGGTGCCGGCGATGTGGTCTTCGTCATGCGACATGCTTGGCAACTCCGGAGGCCACCCGGTGCGGGTGGGTGAAAATATCGAAATCGTCGCCGCGCACCAGCGCGACCAGCGTCATGCCGGCGGCATCGGCCGTGCGGATGGCAAGCGCCGTCGGCGCCGAAACCGCCATGATGATCGCGGCGCCGATGGCGGCCGTCTTCTGCACCATCTCGACCGATACGCGCGAGGTCACCACGACGGCGCCGCTCGCGCCATCGATCCCGGCCTTGGCCAGCGCGCCGGCGAGCTTGTCCAGTGCATTGTGGCGGCCGACATCCTCGCGCGCCATAACGATGCCCTTGCCGGGCACGTAGAAGCCCGCGGCATGCACCGCGCCGGTCTCGGCGTGCAACGGCTGCTGCTTCGACAGCAGGCGGACGGCGCTTGTGACGTCCTTGGCCTGAAGCGTAAGCCGCGACGCACCAACCGCGTCGACCGAGCGCATCGCTTCCTCGATGGATTCGATGCCGCACAAGCCGCAGCCGACAGGCCCGGCCAGCCGGCGCCGCCGTGCCTGGAAACGCGTGTTGGCCTGGTCCTTCAGCCGGATCTGGATATCGATGCCGGCGCCGAGATCCTCGACCTCGATCGCCTCGATCTCTTTCGGGTCGGCAATGATGCCTTCGGTCAGCGAGAAGCCGAGCGCGAAATCCTCGAAGTCGGCGGGGCTTGCCATCATCACCGCATGCGTGGTGCCGGCAAAGGAGAACGCCACAGGCGTCTCCTCCGGCACCATGCGGTTCGCGGCCGCGGTGCCGCCGGCGCGATGCGCCAGCCGCGAGATTTGGGTCGTGGCTTTGCGCCGCGCGGTCAAGACTACTCCGCTGCCGCAAGCGGAGCGATACGACGGCTCTGCCTGGCCTGTTCGTTGTAGTCCTTCTGCCAATCGGTCGGGCCGTTGGAGGGCGCCACCTGCACGGCGGTGACCTTGTATTCCGGACAGTTGGTCGCCCAGTCCGAGAAGTCGGTGGTGATCACATTGGCCTGCGTGTCCGGATGGTGGAAGGTCGTGTAGACGACGCCCGGCGAGACGCGGTCGGTGATCAGCGCGCGCAACGTGGTTTCGCCGGAGCGGCTCGCCAGCCGCACCCAGTCGCCTTCGCGCACGCCGCGCACCTCGGCGTCGTGCGGATGGATCTCCAGCCGGTCCTCGGCATGCCACGCGACGTTGTCGGTGCGCCTGGTCTGCGCGCCGACATTGTACTGCGACAGGATACGGCCGGTGGTGAGCAGCAGCGGATAGCGCGGGCCGGTGCGCTCGTCCGTCGCCACATATTCGGTGCGGATGAACTTGCCCTTGCCGCGCACGAAGCCGTCGACATGCATGATCGGCGTGCCGAGCGGCGCCTTCTCGTTGCAGGGCCACTGCACCGAGCCGACGCGGTCGAGCAGCTCGAACGAGACGCCGGCGAAGCTGGGCGTCGTCTTGGCGATCTCGTCCATGATTTCGGACGGATGCGTGTAGTTCCAGTCGAGCCCGATGGCGCGGGCAAGCTCCTGCGTCGCCTCCCAGTCGGCGTAGCGCGCCTTCGGCTCCAGCACCTTGCGCACCATGTTGATGCGGCGCTCGGCATTGGTGAAGGTGCCGTCCTTCTCGAGGAAGGTCGAACCCGGCAGGAAGACATGCGCGTAGTTGGCCGTCTCGTTGAGGAAGAGGTCGTGCACGACCACGCATTCCATCGCGGCAAGGCCGCCGGCGACATGCTTGGTGTCGGGGTCGGACTGCAGGATGTCCTCGCCCTGGATGT
Source organism: Mesorhizobium atlanticum (assembly GCF_003289965.1). Lineage (GTDB taxonomy): Bacteria > Pseudomonadota > Alphaproteobacteria > Rhizobiales > Rhizobiaceae > Mesorhizobium > Mesorhizobium atlanticum. The sequence goes on along the minus strand of NZ_QMBQ01000004.1, from coordinate 358,614 downwards.
AGATGCCCTTGAACGAGCCGTCGACGGCGGCGTCCAGCATGTTGGGGATGCGCAGGCCCGGCTCGTCGTCCAGCTTAACGCCCCACAGGCTCTCATAGATGTCGCGCACGGCTTCGCCCGAGATGTGGCGGTAGCCTGGCAGCTCATGCGGGAAGGAACCCATGTCGCAGGAGCCCTGCACGTTGTTCTGGCCGCGCAGCGGGTTCACGCCGACACCCGGACGGCCGATATTGCCGGTCGCCATGGCAAGGTTCGCGATCGCCATCACGGTGGTCGAACCCTGGCTGTGTTCGGTGACGCCGAGGCCGTAATAGATCGCGCCGTTGCCGCCCTTGGCATAGAGACGCGCGGCACCCCGGATGGCTTCCGGATCGACGCCGGAGAGCTTGCCGACCGTCTCCGGGCTGTTTTCCGGCAGCGCAACGAAGGACGCCCAGTCCTGAAATTCGGCCCAGTCGCAGCGCTCGCGGATGAAGGCTTCGTTGAACAGGCCCTCGGTGACGATGACATGCGCCAGCGCCGTCAGCACCGCCACATTGGTGCCGGGCTTCAGCGGCAGGTGATAGTCGGCCTCGACATGCGCCGACTTGACCATCTCGGTGCGGCGCGGATCGAGCACGATCAGCTTGGCGCCCTGGCGCAGCCGCTTCTTCAGCCGCGAGGCGAAGACCGGATGGGCGGAAGCCGGATTGGCGCCGATGATGACGGCGACATCGGTGTATTCGACGGAATCGAAATCCTGGGTGCCGGCCGAGGTGCCGTAGGTCTGGCCGAGGCCGTAGCCGGTCGGCGAATGGCAGACGCGCGCGCAGGTGTCGACATTGTTGTTGCGGAAGCCCTGGCGCACCAGCTTCTGGACGAGATAGGTCTCCTCGTTGGTGCAGCGCGAGGAGGTGATGCCGCCGATGGCGGTGCGTCCATACTGATACTGGATGCGGCGGAATTCCTTCGCCGTATGGGCGATCGCCTCTTCCCAGCTCACCTCGCGCCACGGATCGGAGATCTTCTCGCGGATCATCGGCGACAGGATGCGGTCCTTGTGCGTGGCATAGCCATAGGCGAAACGGCCCTTGACGCAGGAATGGCCGTGGTTCGCCTTGCCGTCCTTGTAGGGCATCATGCGGATGACCTCGTCACCCTTGACCTCTGCCTTGAACGAGCAGCCGACGCCGCAATAGGCGCAGGTGGTGACGGCCGAGCGCTCCGGCATGCCCTTTTCGAGCACGGTCTTTTCGCGCAGCGCGTCGGTTGGGCAGGCCTGCACGCAGGCGCCGCAGGAGACGCATTCGGAAGCGATGAAGTCCTCATGCATGCCGGCGACCATGCGCGATTCGAAGCCGCGGCCCTCGATGGTCAGCGCGAAGGTGCCCTGCACCTCTTCGCAGGCACGCACGCAGCGCGAGCAGACGATGCACTGCGCCGGGTCGTAGGTGAAATAGGGGTTGGATTCGTCACGGGCGATATAGTCGACCGCGAGCGAGCCATGGCCGGGCGCGACGCCGCCATCGTCCTTGACGTGGTTGCGCCCTTCGGTGCCGTAACGGTTCTCGACCAGACCGACCGACTTCGCCACCGCGTCGAATTCGCTGGCGCCGGTTCCGGCCTTCTCGTTCCAGCCCGTCGGATGGTCGGAGACATAGAGCTCCATGACGCCGCGGCGGATCGCGTCGAGCCGCTCCGACTGCGTGCGCACCACCATGCCTTCGCCGACCGGCGTCGTGCAGGAGGCCGGCGTGCCGCCGCGCCCTTCGATCTCGACCAGGCAGACGCGGCAGGAGCCGAAGGAGTCCAGCATGTCGGTAGCGCAGAGTTTTGGGATCTCGACCCCGCCCTCCATCGCCGCGCGCATGATCGAAGTGCCTTCAGGCACCGTGATGCTCTGCCCGTCGACAGTGAGCGTGACCTGCTTCGTCGCCTTCGACTCCGGTGTTCCGTAGTCGATCTCTTCGATGAGTGTCGGGAAGTCGGCCTTGATGTTCATCTGCCAGCTCCTATTCAGCCGCCACGCGCGCCGGCGCGGGCTTGAAATCCTCGGGGAAATGCGTGATCGAGCTCATCACCGGGTAGGGCGTGAAGCCGCCCAGCGCACAGAGCGATCCGAACTTCATCGTGTTGCAGAGGTCGGTGACCAGAGCGAGGTTCTTCTCCGCCTCGATGCCGGCGGCAACCTTGTCCAGAACCTCCACGCCGCGCGTCGAACCGATGCGGCAGGGCGTGCACTTGCCGCAGCTTTCGATGGCGCAGAACTCCATGGCGAAGCGCGCCTGCTTCAACATGTCGGCCGTGTCGTCGAAGACAGTGATGCCGGCATGGCCGATCAGTCCGTCGCGCTTGGCGAATTCCTCATAGTCGAAGGGGGTGTCGAACAGCGAGCGCGGGAAATACGCGCCGAGCGGTCCGCCCACCTGCACCGCCTTTACCGGCCGGCCCGAGGCCGTGCCGCCGCCGATGTCGTCGACGATCTCGCCGAGCGTCAGGCCGAAGGCCGTCTCGAACAGGCCGCCATGCTTGACGTTGCCGGCGATCTGGATCGGGATCGTGCCGCGCGAGCGGCCCATGCCGAAATCCTTGTAGTAGGCCGCGCCCTTGTCCATGATGATCGGCACCGAGGCCAGGCTGATCACGTTGTTGATCACCGTCGGCTTGCCGAACAGGCCCTGGATGGCCGGCAGCGGCGGCTTGGCGCGCACCACGCCGCGCTTGCCTTCGAGGCTGTTCAGGAGCGAGGTTTCCTCGCCGCAGACATAGGCGCCGGCGCCGACGCGGATTTCCATGTCGAAGGCGTTGGGCGAGCTCAGCACGTTGAGGCCCAGCACGCCGGCCTTGCGGGCGATCGCGACGGCCTTGTTCATCGTCGCCACCGCATGCGGATATTCCGAGCGGACATAGACGAAACCCTTGGTCGCGCCTGTGGCGATGCCGGCGATCGCCATGCCTTCGATCAGCACGAAGGGATCGCCCTCCATGATCATGCGATCGGCGAAAGTGGCGCTGTCGCCTTCGTCGGCATTGCAGACGATGTATTTCTGCGCGCCCGCCGTATCCAGCACCGTCTTCCACTTGATGCCGGTCGGAAAGCCGGCGCCGCCGCGGCCCCGCAGGCCGGACTCGGTAACCTGCTTGACGACATCGGCCGGTGCCATGGCGACCGCGTTCTGCAGGCCGCGCAGGCCGCCCAGCGACTTGTAGGCATCGAGCGACAGCGGATCGTTGATGCCGCAGCGCGCGAAGGTCAGCCGCGTCTGTTTGGCGAAGAAGGGGATCTTGTCAGGCGCGCCCAGCCAGCGCTTGTGGTGACCGCCGGTGAGGAAGCCGCTGTCAAACAGGCTCTTGACGTCGGATGGCTTGATCGGCCCGTAAGCGACGCGGCCCTTGTCGGTCGCCACTTCGACCATCGGCTCCAGGAAATAGGCGCCGCGCGAGCCGTTGCGCACGATCTTGGCCTCGACGCCGCGCTCCTTGAGCTCTTTCTCGATCGCCCTGGCGACCTTCTCGGCGCCGAGCGCCAGCGCGCCGGAATCCGCGGGGATATAGATGCGCGGGATCATGAATGCACCTCCGCGACGATCTCTTCGATCTTCTCGTCATCGAGCCGGCCGATGACCTCGCCGTCGAGCATCGCCGAGGGCGAGCAGGCGCAAAGCCCGAGGCAGTAGACCGGCTCCAGTGTAACCGATCCGTCGCGCGTGGTCTCGTGGAAATCGATGCCGAGCAGTTGCTTGACTTTGGCCGCGACGGCGTCCGAGCCCATCGACTGGCAGGCTTCCGCCTGGCAGAGCTTCAGCACGTGCCGTCTGGCCGGCTTGGCGCGGAAATCGTGATAGAAGCTGACCACGCCGTGCACCTCGGCGCGCGACAGGTTCAGCCCGTCGGCGATCACCGGCAGCGCATCCTTCGGAACGTATCCGAACTCTTCCTGTATGCTGTGCAGGATCGGCAGCAGCGGGCCTTCGAGGCCTTTCATCTCGTCAATGATCGCCGCGGTGCGCGACGCGATCTCGGTACTTGCGGCCTGCATGGTCACGCAGCGCCCTCCCTGGTCGTGGCGGCCAATGTATGTCACCCCAAAATATAGAGCGGTTTCGGGGCAACGACATGCATAGGGCGCAATATCGCTAAGTCCTTACGAAAACAGAGGAAACCTCTGAAATCAATAAAGCGCTCCCGTCGATCGATAGAAATTTTCTATCGAAAAGCGGCGGCTGGCATTCTCTAACCTAGCGATGACGACGGAAATCGTCTGCCAGCGCCATCGCCTCGTCCAGCAGCGCCTGCACCAGCGGCGTGTGCGGCTCGCGCGGCGCCGCCACCAGGCCGACCGTGTGGCTGGCGTCCGGCTCGACGATCGGAATGGCCCGGATCGGCTCCGAAAAGCCGAACGTTTCCGCGAGGTTGAGCGGCATGATCGACGACCATTTGCCTGTACGGATATGCGAGAACAGGACGATCATCGAATTGGATTCCAGCGTCGGCCGCACCTGCACGCCGGCCTCCGCCAGATGCTGGTCGATGATGCGCCGGTTCTGCATGTCCGGCGTCAAGAGGCAGAGCGGCAGCTGGCTGATCTCGGCCCACGTCACTTTGTCGCGATCGGAATAGGGGTTCCCGACCGCCGTGATCAACTGGTAGCGCTCGTCATAGAGCGGCACGCTGATGACGCGACCGAGCGGCTCGTTGTCGAGATAGGTGATGCCGGCATCGACGTCGAAATTGCCGAGCAGCGTCAGCACCTCGATCGAGGTGCGCGACAGGATCGAGAAGGTGACGCCAGGATGCTTTTCGCGGAACGGCGTCGTCAGCCGCGCCACCATCGCAAGGGCGGTCGGGACGGCGGCGATGCGAATGCGGCCGGAGAGGCCGCGGCGCGCCGCCCGCATCTCCTCGCGCATCGTCCTTGTGTCGCCGACGATGCGGCGCGCCCAGCCCAGCACCTGCGTTCCTTCCGGCGTCAGCCCCTGGAACCGCGAGCCGCGCAGCACCAGCATGACGCCGAGCTGCTCCTCGAGCTGCTTGATACCGGCCGACAGCGTCGGCTGGGTGACGCCGCACACCTCCGCCGCCCGGCCGAAATGCTCTTCCTTGGCCAAAGCGATGAAGAATTCCAGTTTGTCGATCATGCCATCCGATCCACCACCGTTTAGCCCAAGGTCAGGGAAATCGCCTTGCCGCGCAAGACGCGCGCGCAATCGGGCCTCGTCCACATTTTTGAGCCGGCTATCTGTTTTCCCGCGCCGCGCATGGCGCTATGTGGGATAAGCGAAGGCAAGGAGGACGAGATGCTGGGCTGGTTTCGCAAGCTGTTGCCGCGCGAGGATCGCTTCTTCGATCTGTTCGAGCGGCATTCGCGCACCGTGGTTGGCGGCGCCGAAGCCCTTCAGCAGCTTCTCGGCGGCAATGACATCGACCGCTGGTGCCAGAAGATCGTCGATCTCGAAAACGAGGCTGACGGCATCACCGCCGAGGTCCTGCTTGCCGTCAGGCGGTCCTTCATCACCCCTTTCGATCGCGGCGACATCAAGGATTTGATCCAGTCGATGGATGACGCCATCGACATGATGCACAAGACCGTCAAGACGGTGAAGCTGTTCGAGGTGAGGGAGTTCGATCCGCTGATGCGGGAAATGGGCGGCGTCATCGTCCAGGCTGCCCGGCTGGTCGCCGAGGCGATTCCGCTGCTGAGCAAGGTGGGCGCCAACGCAGCGCGCCTCAACGCCATTGCCGAGGAGGTCATGCGCGTCGAAGGCCGCGCCGACGACTTGCACGAGCAGGGCCTCAAGGATCTGTTCAGGCATCACGGTCGCAGCGACCCGATGGCTTACCTGATCGGCTCGGAGATCTACGGCCAGTTGGAAAAGGTGGTCGACCGCTTCGAGGACGTCGCCAACGAGATCAGCGGCATCGTGATCGAGAACGTTTAGGCGATGGACGCCACGATCGCTTTTCCGCTGCTGATCGGCCTCGTTGCCGTGGCCCTGTTCTTCGATTTCCTCAACGGCCTGCACGACGCCGCCAATTCGATCGCGACCATCGTCTCCACCCGTGTGCTCAGGCCGCATTATGCGGTGTTCTGGGCGGCTTTCTTCAATTTCATCGCATTCCTGTTCTTCGGCCTGCATGTCGCCGAGACGGTGGGGAAAGGCATTGTCGACGCCAGCATCGTCACGCCGGCGGTGATCTTCTCGGCACTTGTCGGCGCCATTGTCTGGAACATCGTCACCTGGGTCGCCGGCATTCCGTCGAGCAGCTCGCACGCGCTGATCGGCGGGCTGGTCGGCGCCGGCGTCGCCAAGGCCGGAACCGGCGCCATTGTCTGGTCGGGACTCGGCAAGACGGTCGCGGCCATCGTGCTCTCGCCGGCGACCGGATTTGTGCTCGCGCTGGTCCTGGTTCTCATCGTCTCCTGGCTGTTCGTGCGCCAGACGCCGTTCGCCGTCGACAACACGTTTCGCGTGCTGCAGTTCTTTTCCGCCTCGCTCTATTCGCTGGGACATGGCGGCAACGACGCGCAGAAGACCATGGGCATAATCGCCGTGCTGCTCTATTCGCAAGGCATGCTCGGCCAGAGCTTCTACGTGCCGCTATGGGTGGTCCTCACCTGCCAGTCGGCGCTGGCTCTGGGCACGCTGCTGGGCGGCTGGCGCATCGTCCACACGATGGGATCGAAGATCACGCGGCTGAACCCGATGCAGGGTTTTTGCGCCGAGACCGGCGGGGCCATCACGCTTTTCGCCGCCACCTGGCTCGGTGTCCCGGTCTCGACCACCCACACCATCACCGGCGCCATTATCGGTGTGGGCGCCGCCCGCCGCGTCTCCGCCGTGCGCTGGGGCATCGCCGGCAACATCGTCGTCGCCTGGGTGATCACCCTGCCGGCGACGGCGGCGATTTCAGCGCTCACCTACCTTGCCACCAGGCTGGCCGCTTAGCTTCGCGGCGAGGCTATTTGTCGACCAGATTCAGGATGTTGCCGTCGGGATCCTTGAACCAGGCGACCTTCATGCCTTGGCCGACATGAATGTCGCCTTCGAGCGTCAAGCCGGGCATGTCATAATGCTCGAAAGTGACGCCCTTCGACTTCAGCGACTTGACGATCGGCTCGATCCGGTCGCCGACTGCCCAGGTTACGGCCGTGGCCTTGTTGGTGCCGGCGAACTGCGAATGATAGACATTGATGAGCGTGTCGCCGCTCTTGTAGACGATCAGCTCGCCGCCCATCTCGTCCACCTGGCTGAGACCTAGTGTTCCTTCGTAGAACGCTTTGGCCCTGCCCAGGTCCTTCACGGCAAGATTGGCTGTCGCATTGCTGTTTTCGAGCATGACGGTCTCCTTTACAGTCTGTCGTGATGGCAAGGGAGATAGCGCGGACGGCTCGTTTGGCCATGACGAGGTTCGAACGCCGACTGGCAAATCCGACGTCATCCGTCGCTTTCCGGGGCACACTGGGCGAGCCATTGCGCCACGGCTTGGTTCCGCCGGCAAACTGCACTATCTGGAACGCCAAAGCCCCGAGGAGAGATCATGACCGTTACCAAGGAATCCGTCGTCGAACGCCTCAAGACGGTGAACGGGCCGGATTTCACCGGCAACATCGTCGACCTGGGCATGGTCTCGGAGATATTCATCGCCGATTCCAAAGTGTTCTTCTCGATCACCGTTCCCGCCGCCCGTGCCCAGGAGCTGGAACCACTGCGCGCCGCGGCCGAGCGCGCGGTGAAGGCAATCCCGGGCGTCGCCAGCGCCGTCGTTGCGCTCACGGCTGAGAAGAAGGGCGGTGGCATGGAAGCGCCGGTCCCGCCGCGCCCGGCGGCGCCGCGGCCCGCCGCTGCGCCACCGCAGCGTCCCGCGCCGCAGGCGCCAGCATCGCACAGCCACGGCAAGCGCGGCGTGCCCGGCATCGACACCATCATCGCCGTCGCCTCCGGCAAGGGCGGCGTCGGCAAGTCGACCACCGCGGTCAACCTGGCGCTTGGCCTTGCGGCCAACGGCCTGAAGGTCGGCGTGCTCGACGCCGACATCTACGGGCCGTCGATGCCCAGGCTGCTCAACATCCATGGCCGGCCGCAGACCGTCGACGGCAAGATCCTCAAGCCGATGCAGAATTATGGACTGAAGGTCATGTCCATGGGCTTCCTCGTCGATGAAGAAACGCCGATGATCTGGCGCGGCCCGATGGTGATGTCGGCGCTGACGCAGATGCTGCGTGAGGTCGAATGGGGTCCGCTCGACGTGCTGGTGGTCGATATGCCGCCCGGCACCGGCGACGCCCAGCTCACCATGGCGCAGCAGGTGCCCCTGGCCGGCGCCGTCATCGTCTCGACGCCGCAGGACCTGGCGCTGATCGATGCGCGCAAGGGCCTCAACATGTTCAAGAAGGTCGACGTGCCGCTGCTCGGCATTGTCGAGAACATGAGCTACTTCCTCGCGCCAGACACCGGCAAGCGCTATGACATTTTCGGCCATGGCGGCGCGCGGCGCGAGGCCGAGCGCCTCGGCGTCACCTTCCTCGGCGAGGTGCCGCTGGAGATGGGAATTCGTGAAAGCTCGGACGCCGGCGCGCCGGTCGTCGCCTCCAAGCCGGAGGGCGCCGAGGCGAAGATCTATCGCGACATCGCGTCAAAGGTCTGGGATCGGGTCCAGGAAGAGCGCGGCGCGGCCGAAGCCGCCGTGCCGAGCATCGTGTTCGAATAGTCCTGTTCGGTCGGCGCTAGGCGCCGACCTTCTCGCCGAACGTCGAGAAGAACTGCCCCGCGAGCTTCTTCGATGTCGACTGGATCAGCCGGCTGCCGAGTTGCGCGATCTTGCCGCCGACCTCGGCCTTGGCGGCGTATTTGAGCACCGTCGCATCCGGCCCGTCCTCGGTCAGCGTCACGTCGGCGCCGCCCTTGGCGAAACCGGCTATGCCGCCCTTGCCTTCGCCCTGGATGGTGTAGGAATGCGGCGGCTTGAGGTTTTTCAGCGTCACTTCGCCATTGAAGGTCGCCTTGATCGGCCCGATCTTCAGCACCACAGTCGCCGCCATCTCGGTGTCCGAGCTCTTTTCCAGGCTCTGGCAACCGGGAATCGCCTCTTTCAGGATTTCCGGGTCGTTGAGGGCCTCCCACACTTTTTCGACGGGTGCGGCGATACGCTCCTCGCCTTCGATCACCAAAGCCATCAAGACCTCCCGGATTGCTGTTGTCGATTGGTCGTAGCGCGCGGCCCGTAACAAGTCTATCGCACCAAAGTCCGGGTCCCGGCAGCGCCTGCCTCTTGCTTGCGCTCGCGCGTTGTCCTATCGATTTGTCATACAAATACGGAGACCACCATGGCAGGCGCCCCAACCAGGAAGAAGAAATTTCGCTCGCAGGAGTGGTTCGACAACCCCGACAATCCAGGCATGACGGCGCTCTATCTCGAGCGTTATCTGAACTATGGCCTGACCCGCGCCGAGCTGATGTCGGGCAAGCCGCTGATCGGCATCGCGCAGACCGGTTCCGACCTTTCGCCCTGCAACCGCCACCACCTCGAGCTTGCCAAGCGCGTGCGTGAAGGCATCGTCTCGATGGGCGGCATTCCCTTCGAGTTCCCGTGCCATCCGATCCAGGAGACCGGCAAGCGCCCCACCGCCGCGCTCGACCGCAACCTCGCCTATCTCAGTCTCGTCGAGGTGCTCTACGGCTATCCGCTCGACGGCGTCGTGCTCACCATCGGCTGCGACAAGACCACGCCGGCGCTGCTGATGGCGGCGGCCACCGTCAACATTCCGGCCATCGCGCTGTCGGTCGGCCCGATGCTGAATGGCTGGCACAAGGGCAAGCGCACCGGCTCCGGCACCATTGTCTGGGAATCCCGGCAACGGCTCTCGGCGGGCGAGATCAACTACGACGAGTTCATGGACATTGTCGCTTCCTCGGCGCCGTCGACCGGCTATTGCAACACCATGGGCACCGCCACCACCATGAACTCGCTGGCCGAGGCGCTCGGCATGCAACTGCCTGGCTCGGCCGCCATCCCCGCCCCTTATCGCGAGCGCGGCCAGATCGCCTACGAGACCGGCAAGCGCATCGTCGACATGGTGCATGAGGACCTGAAGCCGTCCGACATCATGACGCGCCAGGCCTTCGAGAACGCCATCGTCGTCAATTCGGCCATTGGGGGCTCCACCAATGCGCCGATCCACTTGAACGCGATTGCCCGCCATCTCGGCGTGCCGCTCGACAATGACGACTGGCAGAAGATCGGCCTTAACATCCCGCTTCTCGTCAACCTGCAGCCGACGGGCGAGTATCTCGGCGAGGACTATCACCACGCCGGCGGCGTGCCGGCGGTCGTCGCGGAATTGATGAAGGGCGGCCTGCTGCCGCATCCCGGTGCGATCACCGCCAACGGCAAGTCGATGGGCGACAATTGCCGTGATGCCGTCAACGAGAACCACGACGTCATCCGCAGTGCCGACCAGCCGCTCAAGGCCAATGCCGGCTTTATCAACCTCAAGGGCAATTTGTTCGATTCCGCCATCATGAAGACCAGCGGCATCTCGCCGGAATTCCGTCAGCGTTACCTCTCCAACCCGGACGACCCCGAGGCCTTCGAAGGCAATGCCATGGTCTTCGACGGGCCGGAGGATTACCACGCCCGCATCGACGATCCGGCGCAGGGCATCGACGAGCACACGATCCTGTTCATGCGCGGCGCCGGTCCGGTCGGCTATCCAGGCGGCGCCGAGGTGGTCAACATGCAGCCGCCGGCCTACCTCATCAAGAAGGGCATCCATTCGCTGGCCTGCATCGGCGACGGTCGCCAGTCCGGCACGTCCGGCTCGCCGTCGATCCTCAACGCCTCGCCGGAAGCCGCGATCGGCGGCGGCCTCGCGCTGCTCAAGACCGGCGACCGCGTCCGCATCGACCTGAAGAAGGGCACGGCCAACATTCTCGTCAGCGACGAGGAGATCGCCAAGCGGCGCGCAGCACTTCAGGGCAATGGCGGCTATCACTATCCCAAGCACCAGACGCCGTGGCAGGAGATCCAGCGCGGCATGGTCGACCAGTTCTCGGCCGGCATGGTGCTGAAGCCGGCGGTGAAGTACCAGGACGTCGCGCATACCAGCGGCGTGCCGCGCGACAATCATTGATCGCGTAGCCGGCTAATCAAAAGGGCGACCTGCCGACAGCAGGTCGCCCTTTTCTGTTGCCCTTGTTTCGGCTCGACGGAACCCACAGATAAGTTGAACCTCGGCAGCCTCGCGAAGGGGAGATCATCTGTGGCGAAACGGCGCTCTTCCCTTGGCTTTCTCGGCATGTTCGGCCGCTCGGGCGATTTGCGCCAACTCGACGACGCCTTGCGCAAGGCCGACCTGCATCCTGCCCTGGTTCCCGAAGGCGTGAAACTCACCCTCGTCAATCTGATGAACGACCGCTGGCCGGACGAGCCGCCGGCTGATGCGTATCAATCGGCAGCGCAGCTTTGCAGTTATTGCGTCGCCGGGCCGGATGTGTTCGAGCAGGCCAATGGCCGTGAGCCGACCTTGGCGGTCGAGCGCCGCATCGAGGCGGCGCTGGAGGCCGGCGACAGTTTCGATGCGCAGATCGTGCTGATGACGCTGCACGCCAAGCTGATCAACGCTGAAGTGGTTGAGCGCTATGAGTTAAGGGTCGATTGACTGGCGGGTAGGAGGCGTTGAGATTCAGGTCAGGCCGAGTCGAAAATGGTGGGTTCCGAGAACCGGAGCGGAGCGTACTTAAGTACGTGAGCACCGGAAGCGCAGGAAACCGCCATTTGCAGGCCGGCCTCACCTGAATCTCAACGCCTCCTACCCGCCCATGCCGCTGCGCGGCAGCTTAATCATCTCGCCGAAGCGGGCGCGCAATTTGTCGTCGAGCAGGCGAGAGACATGGCGTGGGAACCGCTCGGCAAGCACGCGCTTCTTCTCCGCGATTGCCCGCGACAGGATGTCGGGCCGTCCCTTTTCGTTCCATTCCTTGGGCGAGAAACGGTCGCCGACGGCGGGATAGAAATACTCGGTCTGCATCAGCTTCAATGTTTGATCGTTGCCGAGATAGTGGCCGGGGCCCTTGAGGCAGACCTCGGCAATGGTGTCGATCGACAGTGCGTCGTCGGTCACCTCGATGCCGCGCACGCAGCGCAGGCAATGTCCAAGCATGTCGTTGTCGATGATCAGGCTTTCGAGGCAGAAGCCGAGCAGCGAGGCATGCATGCCGGCCGATTCATAGACAAGGTTGAGGCCGGACAGCCCCGCCATGACATTGGTGATGCCCTTCTCGTAACCGGCCTGGATGTCGGGCAGCTTGGAGTCCGACATGCCGGCCGCCGAGCCGCCGGGCAGGTCGTAATATTGCGCCATCTGCGCGCAGGCCGCGGTCAGCACCGCCTGCTCGGCCGAGCCGCCGGACATGGCGCCGGTCCTGAGGTCGGAGACGAATGGCCAGGTGCCGAAGATCGCCGGATGACCAGGCTTGATCGCGTTGACATAGACCAGGCCCATCAGCACTTCCGCCACCGCCTGGACCACGGCGCCGGCAATCGCGGCGGGTGCCGTGGCGCCGGCCTGGCCGGCCGACAGAAGCAGGATCGGAATACCGCCTTCCACGCAGGCTTCGAGCACGCCGCAGGCGTCCTCGGCGAACTTCATCGGCGGCACCACGAAGCAGTTCGAGTTCGACACGAAAGGTCGCGCCCGGAAATTCTCTTCGCCGCCGGCGATCGCATAGAGCATCTCCAGCGCCGGCTTGACGTTCTCGCGCACGGTGAACGAGGTGCCGACATGCTTGGATGTCCCCATCACGCAGGCATAGAGCGTGTTGAAATCCATATCGAGCGGGTCGGGAATGTCGCGCGGCACCATGGTGCGCTGGAAGAAATGGATGTTGTCCAGCCCGTCGACGAGACGGGCGGCGTCGTAGAGATCCTGCAGCAGCGATTCGCGATATTCGCGCTTCTCGACATCGACCAGATGCACCGCCGCGCCCGCCGTGCCGAAATGCACGCGTTTGCCTTGGATATGCATGTCGTGCTTCGGATCCTGGCCGTAGAGGGTGAAGTTGCGTGCGGCCTTTTTGATCGTGTCGAGCACCAGAGCGCGCGGCAGCCGGATGCGGCCGTCATCGCCATAGGTGCCGCCGACCCGGGTCAGCGCCTCGATGCAGGACGGGATGGCATTGGCGAAGCCGACCGTTTCCAGCAGTGTCAGCACGGCTTCGTGGATGCGCTCCTGGTCGTTCTGGCTCAATGGCCCGTAGCTGCCGCCTTCAAGCCCCGGCCGCACCGGGCGGATGTCGTCGGCCAAAGGCGCCGCCCGCATCGCGCGGCGCGCTTCGCGCCCGCCGGAACGCCGCGAACGCTGGTCCGACGACGCTTCCTGCTTCTCGAGAGCCACTGACATGGAAGCACTCCACTTTTATCTTTTATCCGCGAGGTGGGACACGGGTGGTTGGTCCACCATCGGCCTGCCTCGTCCCCTTATGGCTCCGACTATGCCGCCGGTATTGGTACAGCCTATGGGCCAGCCATTTCCTCCGAATATGCCAGGCTCCTAAAGCAACGGCTGTGCGCCTAAACAAAAAGAGCCGGCGTGGTGCCGGCTCTTTTTCAGGGCGTTTGTGGCAATCAGGCAGCCGCGGGCCTGCGGCCGGCGGCGGTGGCGAGTTCGCGGATGCCCGGCTCGATATGCTGCAGCGAGATCGAGGAGATGCCCAAGCGCATGAAACGAGAGGGCTTTTCGCTGCGATCGAAGAACCGGTCGCCGGGTTCGATGATAACGCTGCGCGAAGCGGCGGCTTCGGCCAGGCCGCGTGAATCGGTACCGCGCGGCCCTTCCAGCCAGAGCGATGTGCCGCCCGCCGAGTCGGTCGAGCGCCATTCTGGCAGGAAAGCGGAAATCGCATGGACCAGCCGCTTGCGCCGCTCGTCGAAGGCGGCGGAAAGCCTGCGCACCAGCGCTTCGTGATGGCCGAGCGACAGGAACAGCGCGACGGCGCGCTGGTTGTTCGCCGGCGGGTGCCGCAGCATGAAGCGGCGCAGCGCGCGAAGCTCAGCGATCAGCCCCGCCGAGGCGACGATGTAGCCAAGCCTCAGCCCCGGAGCCAGCGTCTTCGACATCGAGCCGACATAGATCACGCGGCCAGAGCGGTCGAGGCTCTTCAGCGCCTGCTGCGGCGCCTCGTCGAGCAACTGGCTGTCATAGCCGTCCTCGATGATGATCTGGTTGTTGCGGTTGGCGCGCGCCAGAAGATCCTGCCGTCGCTCCGCCGACAGCGGCACCATGGTCGGGCAATGGTGGCTGGGCGTGACGAAGACGAAGCCCGAATCGCTGGGGATCGACGAGGTCACGATGCCCTGCTGGTCGACCGGAACCGGCTGGATGTCGGCGCCGGCCAGCCGGAAGATAGAGCGGGCATCGGGATAGCCCGGATCCTCCATCGCCACCTTCGAGCCCTTGGTCATCAGCAGCGAGGCGAGCATATAGAGCGCGTTCTGCGCGCCCAGCGTCACGATGATCTCGTCCGGATTGGCGAAGATGCCGCGGCGCGGCAGGAGCCTGGCCTGGATCTGCTCGATCAGCAGCGGGTCGTCTCGGTCCACCATGTCGGACGCCCAATTGCGGATCTCGAGCACGGCCAGCGCCATGCGGTTGCACTCGCGCCATTCGGCGGTCGGGAACAGCGCCGGGTCGAACTGGCCGTAGACGAACGGGTAGGAGGACTTGATCCAGTTGTCGTGCTTGGCCGGCGGCGGCATGTCGCTGGCGGCGATCTGTCGGCGCGCTTTCCAGTCGATCTCGTTCTGCTGGTCCGGCGCCTTCTGGTGCGGCTTGGCGGGGGTGGCCAGCACGTCTGGGTTGACGAAATGGCCGCGCCGCTCGCGCGCCACCAGGAAGCCCTGGTCGACCAGCTGCTGGAAGGCGAGCACCACCGTGCCGCGGGCAACGCCCAGTTTTTCCGCGAGAATTCGGCACGACGGCAGCGGCATCGAAGCGGCGATTTGTCGGTCGAGAATGGCCGCGACGATCGCCTGGCGGATCTGCGCCTGGAGGGTTTGGCCGGATTCAGCCGAAATCCGGAAGAGGCCGGACCATATGGCCGTGTCATTGCGCTGTGGCATGGGGAATCTTCCTCGGATGGCCAGCTGTTTTCACTTGGCTGGACCAGTGGAGTGTATGGGTGGCATAAGGGGTTGCGCCAATCAATTTTTCTGATCGCTGGGATTTATGCCAGTGATCTATCAGCCGCGTAGGCGGTCCATCTGTCGGTCGATAAAACAATGCTGCAATGCAGC
Source organism: Mesorhizobium atlanticum (assembly GCF_003289965.1). Lineage (GTDB taxonomy): Bacteria > Pseudomonadota > Alphaproteobacteria > Rhizobiales > Rhizobiaceae > Mesorhizobium > Mesorhizobium atlanticum. The sequence goes on along the minus strand of NZ_QMBQ01000004.1, from coordinate 343,344 downwards.
ATAAAAGCGTGATGCGCTGCGGCAATGCCACGCTTGAATGAAATGGAAATCGGCTCAATAGAATGAAGCGAAAATGACGCGACGACACGCGCCGGAAACATCCGGCCTGTTAAGATAAGTCTAAAAACCCGCCAGGAGCCCGCCAGTGGACCAGTCATCTTTCGACAAGCAACTTGCCGCCCTGCGTGATCAGCGCGCCGCGGCCAAGGGTACGATGCGCGAGGCCTTCGCCGCCGATCCCAAGCGCTTCGAGACGTTCTCCGCCACCGACGGCGATCTTCTGCTCGACTGGTCGAAATGCGCGGTCGATGCAAACACCATGACGATGCTGGAGAAGCTTGCCGACGCCGCCGATCTCGCGGGACGCCGCGCCGCGATGTTCGAAGGCAAGAAGATCAACATCACCGAGAACCGCGCCGTTCTGCACACCGCGCTGCGCAACCTGACGGGAAAAAGCGTGATCGTCGATGGCCAGGACACCAAGGCCGATGTGATTGCCGTGCTCGACGCCATGGGCGCCTTCGCCGACGCCATCCGCTCCGGCAAGGCCGTTGGCGCCACCGGCAAGAAGATCACCGACATCGTCAACATCGGCATCGGCGGTTCGGACCTCGGCCCGGCGATGGTGACGCTGGCGCTGGCGCCCTACCATGACGGGCCGCGCGCGCATTACGTCTCCAATGTCGACGGCGCCCATATCCATGACACGCTGAAGGGCCTGTCCGCCGAAACGACCTTGTTCATCGTCGCCTCCAAGACGTTCACCACCGTCGAGACGATGACGAATGCTGAGACGGCGCGCCAATGGGTGGAGAAGGCGCTGGGCAAGGAAGCGATCGGCAAGCATTTCGCAGCCGTCTCGACCGCGCTCGATCTTGTGGCGAAGTTCGGCATCGAACAGGACCGCGTCTTCGGCTTCTGGGACTGGGTCGGCGGCCGCTACTCGGTCTGGAGCGCCATCGGCCTGCCGGTGATGATCGCCGTCGGCCCGCGCAACTTCCGCGCCTTCCTCGACGGCGCGCATGAGATGGACGAGCATTTCCGTTCGGCCCCCATGCAGAAGAACCTGCCGGTGCTGTTGGGCCTGATCGGCTGGTGGCACCGGGTCGTCTGCAAATATCCGGCCCGCGCCGTCATCCCCTACGACCAGCGCCTGTCGCGCCTGCCGGCCTATCTGCAGCAGCTCGACATGGAATCGAACGGCAAGAGCGTCACGCTGGACGGCACCGCGGTCGCCACGCCGACCGGCCCGCTGGTCTGGGGCGAACCCGGCACCAACGGCCAGCACGCCTTCTTCCAGCTCCTGCACCAGGGCACCGACTTCATCCCGGTCGAATTCCTCGCCGCCGCGGTCGGTCACGAGCCCGAACTGAAGCACCAGCACGATCTTCTGCTCGCCAACTGCCTGGCACAGTCGGAAGCCTTCATGAAGGGCCGCACGCTGGAAGAAGCACGCGCGCAGATGCTGGCCAAGGGCATGAAACCGGCCGATGTCGACAGGATCGCGCCGCATCGCGTCTTTTCGGGCAACCGCCCCTCGCTCACCATCCTCTACCGCAAGCTCGATCCGCGCACGTTGGGCCGGGTTATCGCGCTCTATGAGCATCGCGTCTTCGTCGAGGGCACGCTCTTCAACATCAATTCCTTCGATCAATGGGGCGTCGAACTCGGCAAGGAACTGGCGACGGGCCTGCTGCCTGTCGTTGAGGGCAAGGAGACTGCCGCAAAACGCGACGCCTCGACTGCCGGACTGGTGGCTTATATCCACCAATTGCGCGGCAAGGAGTGAAAGGATTGGCGGATATCAAGGGAATATTGTTCGACAAGGACGGCACGCTTGTCGACTTCAATGCAACCTGGCTCGGTGTCGCGGACTTCATGGCGATGGATGCCGCCGAAGGCGATCGCTGGAAGGCCGATCGGCTGCTTGCCGCAGCCGGTTTCGACTTCGTCAGCAAGCGCTTCAAGCCCGATTCGATCTTTGCCTCGGGCTCGAACATGGACGTCGTCGAACTGTGGTTTCCGCGCCTGTCCGACGAGGACCAGATGCATGCCGTTTCCCGCTTCAACGAGATCACCTCGGTGCAGGGCTCCTCGATGGCGGTAGCGCTTCCCGGCGTTATCGATTCGCTGCGGGCACTGCACAAGCGATCCTACCGCATGGGCGTCGCCACCAATGATTCCACCAGCGGCGCCGAGAAGACGCTCGCCACGCTCGGTGTCGCGCAGCTCTTCGACGCAGCCTTCGGTTATGATGCCGTGGCCAACCCGAAGCCGGCGCCGGACACCGTCGTTGCCTTCTGCGATCTGACCGGGCTGAAACCGGGCGAGATCGCCATGGTCGGCGACAACCGCCACGACCTCGAAATGGCGCGCGCCGGCGGCTGCGGCCTGGCGGTGGGGGTGTTGTCCGGAACAGGCACGCGCGACTCGCTGGCGCCGATGGCGGATATCATCCTGGATTCGGTCGCCGACCTGCCGGATTTTCTTGCCGCGCGGGTGAACGTGCCGGCGGGCTAACCGGGTTCGGCCACAAGCGCGAACACCGCGCTTGGCTTCGGCTCGCCGCCGCCGTTTCCGCCGACATCCGGCACCTGGTATTCGCCGAGCAGGCAAAGCCGCGACCTCGGCAGCCAGGCGCGGCCGGGATCGCCGACCAGCACATAGATGCCGGCGGCCAGGCAGCGGTCGAGGAACGGCATCATCCGCTGTCCCACATTCTGCGCGTAAAAGACATCGCCCGCGAGCACCAGGTCGACCGCCGGCGGCGCACCGCCGGTGACATCCCCCTCGCATATCTGGATGGCGACGCCATTGGCTTGCGCGTTGAGGCCCAGCGCCACGATCCCGTTGCGGTCGACCTCGGCCGCGATCACCGCACGCGCTCCGGCTTTCGCCGCCGCTATGCCGACCAGCCCCGAGCCGGCGCCGAGATCGAGCACGCGTTTGCCGGCCACGATCGACGGGCGGTCCAGCACATAGCGGGCAAGCACGGCGCCGCCGGCCCAGGCATAGGCCCAGTAGGGCGGCTGTGGCTCCGCCTCGCCTTCGTCACCATCGTCCGGTTCGAGCAGCCGCCGCAGGCCGCTGCCGGGATGCGCCAGATAGAGCCGGATTTCCGGCAGCCCGGGTACCGGCGCCAGCCGCATGTTCGCCTTGATGAACTCCGCCGGATCGAGCGCTTTCGCCGGCTCTCGCCTCAGGCTGGCCTTGCTATCGGTCAAGCCTGGTCCCGCAGCGCGCGACGCAGGATCTTGCCGACCGGCGTCTTCGGCAGTTCGGTGCGGAACTCGATGTATCTCGGCCGCTTGTAGCCGGTCAGGTTCTCTCGGCAATAAGCCATCAGCGCCTCGACGGTGAGCGCCGGATCCTTCCTGACCACGAACAATTTAGGCACTTCGCCGGAATGCTCGTCCGGCACGCCGACCGCTGCCGCTTCCAGCACGCCGGGGTGATGCGCCACCACTTCTTCCAGTTCGTTGGGATAGACGTTGAAGCCGGAGACCAGGATCATGTCCTTCTTGCGGTCGACGATTTTGGTGTAGCCTCGTTCGTCCATGAAGCCCATGTCGCCGGATTTGAAGAAGCCGTCCTTGGTCATCACCTTGGCGGTCTCGTCGGGCCGGTTCCAGTAGCCGGCCATCACTTGCGGGCCGCGGATGCAGATCTCGCCCACCTCGCCGAGCGGCACGTTGTTGCCGTCGTCGTCGCGGATGGCGATCTCGGTCGAAGGCAGCGGCAGGCCGATCGTGCCGGTGAAGTCGCTGGAGCTGAACTTGTTGGCGGTCGCCACCGGCGATGTTTCGGAAAGCCCGTAGCCTTCGCTGACCGGGCAGCCGGTCAGCGCCTTCCAGCGTTCGGCGACGCCCTTCTGCACCGCCATGCCGCCGCCCAGCGTCAGGATCAGCGGCTTGAAGTCCAGCTTGCGGAACTCCTCATTGTTGAGCAGCGCGTTGAACAGCGTGTTGAGGCCGGGGAAGATGTGCATCGGGTATTTCGCCAGTTCCTTGACGAAGCCCGGAATGTCGCGCGGGTTGGGGATCAGCACGTTCTGCGCGCCCTGCTGCATGCCCATCAGCGCGTTCACCGTCAGCGCGAAGATATGATAGAGTGGCAGCGCGCAGATGAAGTTGAGATGCGCCGGCTTGGGCTTGACCGTATAGGCGTCCTCCACCCACAGCGAATTCTGCGCGACGTTCGAAAGGACGTTGCGATGCAGCAGCACAGCGCCCTTCGAGACGCCGGTGGTGCCGCCGGTATATTGCAGGAAGGCGATGTCGTCGCCGGATACCGTGGGTGGCTTGAACGCGATGGTCGCGCCGGTCTTGAGCACGGCGTTGAACTTGACATGGCCGGGCAGCGACCATGCCGGCACCATCTTCTTCACCCGCCGCACGACGAGGTTGACGATGGCCCCCTTGAGGCCGCCCAGCATGTCGCCCATCGACGCGACGATGACATGCTTCACAGGCGTCCTGGCGATGACCGCCTGCAGCGTGCCGGCGAAGTTCTCGAGGATGACGATCGCCTGCGCGCCTGAATCCTTCAACTGATGTTCCAACTCGCGCGGCGTGTAGAGCGGGTTGATATTCACCACCGTGTAGCCGGCGCGAAGCACCGCCATCATCGCCACCGGATATTGCAGCACGTTCGGCATCATCAGCGCCACGCGCGCGCCCTTCTCCAGGCCTCTTGCCTGCAGGTAGGCGCCAAACGCGGCCGACAGCCGCTCGAGCTCGGCGTAGGTGATCGACTTGCCCATGCACACGAAGGCCGGCCGCCCGGCGAATTGCTTGCAGGCGCCGACCAGGAACTCGCCGATGGACTTGTAGGGCAGGGCGCCGATCTCGGCCGGCATGTTCTTGGGATAGCTTTTCAGCCACGGCTTTTCCGGCAGGCCGGCCGTGAGTTCGGTGATCGCCTTCGGCAAGCCCTTCGAGGCAGGCTTGGCGGCGGCCGGCTTCGCGGCTGCTGCTTTTGCGGTTGCCGGCTTGTCAACTTTCGCGGCTGCGGCCTTGGTCTTTGCGGCTGCGGGTTTGGCGGCGGCGGGCTTTGCGGCTGCCTTGGCGGCCGTCTTCGGCTTCGATGCGGCGGCAGCCTTGGCACCCTTGGGCGTATTGCTTTCCGCGGCGGCCTTATCTCTTTTTTTCGCCGGGGCTGTCGTCTTGGCTGCTTTTGCCACCTGTGTCTCCCTGTCGCGTTCGATCTGGGCGCCCGCTTCCGCAAGAAGCGTCCTCCACGCCGGTCCGGATTTTTCGGGAAATCCCGCCCATCATCTATGTATTGCCTCTATCCGCGACCGTGCAAGCCTTGCCCCAGCGGCAATGCGAGGAAAGATTTGCCGTCGAAATCCAGCCCTCGACAGCCTCCGGCGTCATGCCCGGAGGGCAGGCGGACCTCCTGCAGCGCCGCCTCACGTGCTCGTTTCCCGGGACAGCCAATCAATAAAAAAATCCCGTCGTTAATAATGTCGTGAGGAGAAAATATTACTCATTATTTCTAATGTGGGAGCATAATCTAGATTCTTTTCCTGCTTCCCATGGGGTACGCACACGAGGTGTTCCAAAGGCGAAGAAACGGTGCTTATATGCGCCCTTCGCGAGCCTGATAGAGGGGCTTGAGAGAACATCAGGGAGTGCTCAATGAAAAAGACAATGGCTTTTGCAGCCGCGTTGCTGGCTGCAAGCGTCCTCAGCGGCATGGCCAGTGCCAAGACGCTCGTTTATTGCTCGGAAGCGTCGCCGGCCAATTTCGATCCGGGTACGACGACCGGCGGCAACGACTTCGACGCGTCCTCGCGCACCGTCTATTCGCGACTGGTCGAATTCAAGCACGGCGGCACCGAGATCGAACCTGGTCTCGCCGACAAGTGGGAGATTTCCGACGACGGTCTGGTCTACACTTTCCATCTGCATCCGGGCGTGAAGTTCCAGACCACCGACTATTTCAAGCCGACGCGCGACCTCAATGCCGATGACGTCGTCTTCTCCTTCGATCGCCAGTTCAACAAGCAGAATCCCTGGAACGGCGACAAGTATCTGCCGAACCTCACCTGGGACTACTACACCGGCATGGACATGCCGAAATATGTCGCCAAGTGGGAGAAGGTCGACGACCTCACGGTCAAGCTGACGCTGACCGAGCCGAACGCGCCGATGCTGGCCAATCTCGGCATGGACTTCGCCTCGATCGTTTCGAAGGAATATGCCGACCAACTCGAGAAGGCCGGCAAGATGGCCGACTTCTCGACCAAGCCGATCGGCACCGGTCCGTTCCAGTTCGTCGACTACCAGCTGGATTCGGTCATCCGCTACGCGGCCAACCCCGACTACTTCAAGGGCAAGGAAAAGATCGACGATCTCGTCTTCGCCATCACGCCTGACGCGACCGCCCGCATCCAGAAGGTGCTGGCCGGCGAATGCGACGTTGCGCCATATCCGAACCCGGCCGACCTCGGCACGATCAAGGCCAACAAGGACGTTACCCTGCTGGACCAGGCCGGTCTGAACATCGGCTATATGAGCTACAACACGACGATCCCGCCGCTCGACAAGCCGGAAGTGCGCCATGCGCTCAACCAGGCGATCGACCGCGAAGCTCTGATCAAGTCGCTGTTCCAGGACGCCGGCGCGACGCCCGCCGAAAACCTCATCCCGCCGACCATGTGGTCTTGGAACAAGGACGTAAAGGCCGACGCCTACAATCCGGATGCGGCCAAGAAGGTGCTTGAGGCTGCCGGGCTGAAGGAAATCCAGCTTTGGGCTTCCGACCGCGTCCGCCCATATAACCCGAACTTCCAGCGCGCCGCGGAGCTGATCCAGGCCGACTGGGCCAAGGTTGGCGTCAAGGCTGAGATCGTCAACTACGAGTGGACCAAATATCGCTCGGAAGGCAAGAAGAAGGACCGTCCCGGCGCCTTCCAGATCGGCTGGACCGGCGACAATGGCGATCCGGACAATTTCTTCGCCACCCTCTTCGCCTGCTCCGCCATCGGCGTCTCGAACTACTCCAGCTGGTGCGACAAGGACTTCGAGGACCTGATCCAGAAGGCCAAGAAGACCAGTGACCAGGCCGAGCGCACCAAGCTCTATGAGCAGGCGCAGGTGATCTTCGCCAAGGAAGCTCCGGCTTTCCTGCTGGCGCACAGCCAGGTTTACGCGGTCGTTCGCAACAATGTGAGCGGCTTCAAGATGGACCCGCTCGGCATTCATCGCTTCGACGGCGTTGACAAGGCCGAGTAATATTGCGAACGGGGCGGCGCTAATTCCAGCGCCGCCCCGCTCCATTTGACGATGCTCCGATATCTTCTCAACAAAATCGCCCTCCTGATCCCGACCCTGGTCGGCATCACAATCTGCGCCTTCGCCTTTGTCCGGCTGCTGCCCGGCGATCCAATTCTTGCCATGGCCGGCGAGCATGGCGTCGCCCCGGCCCGCTACGAAGAGCTCAAGGAACAGTTCGGCTTCAACCTGCCGATATGGGAGCAATATGCGCGCTATGTCGGCGAGGTCGCCACCGGCGATTTCGGCGTCTCCATCTCGTCCAAGCGTCCGGTTCTCGAGGAGTTCAAGACGCTCTTCCCGGCGACGCTGGAGCTGTCGTTCTTCGCCATGGTCTTCGCCATGGTCATCGGCATTCCCGCCGGCATCTTCGCGGCCGTCAAGCGCGGCTCGTGGTTCGATCAGTCGCTGATGGGCACGGCGCTGGTCGGCTATTCCATGCCGATCTTCTGGTGGGGCCTGCTGCTCATCATCTTCTTCTCCGGCTATCTCGGCTGGACACCGGTCTCGGGCCGCATCGGCCTGCAGTTCTTCTTCAAGCCGATCACCGGTTTCATGACCATCGACAGTCTGCTCTACGGCAAATGGGACGCCTTCCGTTCGGCGCTCAGCCATCTCGTCCTGCCGGCGATCGTGCTCGGCACCATCCCATTGGCGGTGATCGCGCGCCAGACGCGCTCGGCCATGCTCGAAGTGCTTGGCGAGGACTATGTCCGCACCGCCCGCGCCAAGGGCCTGTCGGCGGCCCGCGTCATCGGCGTGCATGCGCTGCGCAACGCGCTGATCCCGGTCGTCACCACCATCGGCCTGCAGGTCGGCACGCTGCTTGCGGGCGCCATCCTCACCGAGACCATCTTCGCCTGGCCGGGCATCGGCAAATGGATGGTCGATTCCATCTTCAAGCGCGACTATGTCGTCGTGCAGTCGGGTCTGCTGTTGATCGCGCTCATCGTCATGGCGGTGAACCTCATCGTCGATGTGCTTTACGCCGTCATCAACCCACGCATCAGGGCGGCATAAATGAGCCAGACCGAAATCGCCCCGATGGCCGCCGGCAGCCCGGATCGCCTCACCGGCCTCAAGACCTTCTGGCACTATTTCTCGGTGAACCGCGGCGCGGTCATCGGCCTGTTCGTCTTCATCCTCTTGGTGCTGGCCGCGCTGTTTGCGCCGCTGCTCGCGCCCTATGCGCCCGACATCCAGGACAAGACCGCGTTCCTGCGGCCCCCTGCATGGCAGCAGGGCGGCTCGACGCAATATCTGCTCGGCACCGATCCGGTCGGCCGCGACATCCTCTCGCGCCTGCTCTATGGCGCGCGCTTCTCGCTGCTCATCGGCGCGGTCGTCGTCACGCTGGCGCTCACCGGCGGCATCACGCTCGGGCTGCTCGCGGGCTATTTCCGCGGCTGGGTAGACGTCGCGATCATGCGCGTCATGGACCTGATCCTGGCCTTCCCGTCGCTGCTGCTGGCACTGGTTCTGGTCACCATCCTCGGCCCTGGCCTGTTCAACGCCATGCTGGCGATCGCGCTGGTGCTGCAGCCGCATTTCGCCCGCCTGGTGCGCGCCGCCGTCATGGCCGAGAAAAGCCGCGAATATGTCGTTGCGGCGAAGGTCGCCGGCGCCGGCCATCTCAGGCTGATGCTCGCCACCATCCTGCCCAACTGCCTGGCGCCGCTCATCGTACAGGGCACGCTGTCCTTCTCGAACGCCATCCTCGAAGCGGCCGCGCTCGGCTTCCTCGGTCTCGGCGCCCAGCCGCCGACGCCGGAATGGGGCACCATGCTCGCCTCGGCGCGCGAGTTCATCCTGCGCGCCTGGTGGGTGGTCACCTTCCCGGGTCTCGCCATCCTCATCACCGTGCTTGCCATCAACCTGATCGGCGACGGCCTGCGCGACGCGCTCGATCCCAAGCTCAGGAGGTCGTGATGGCGCTGCTCGATATCCAGAACCTCGTCGTCGAATTCCAGACCGCGTCCGGCCCGTTCCGCGCCGTCGACGGTGTCTCGCTCCATGTCGACGAGCGCGAGGTGCTCGCCATCGTCGGCGAATCCGGTTCCGGCAAATCGGTATCGATGCTGGCCGTGATGGGACTCCTGCCTTGGACGGCCACCGTCACCGCCGACCGCATGACCTTCAATGGCCGCGACCTGTTGAAGATCAGTCCGGCCGATCGCCGCAAGATCATCGGCAAGGACATCGCCATGATCTTCCAGGAGCCGATCGCCAGCCTCAATCCCTGCTTCACCGTCGGCTTCCAGATCGAGGAAGTGCTGCGCTTCCACATGGGCATGGACAAGGCCCAGCGCCGGGCGCGCGCCATCGAGCTTTTCAAGCAGGTCGGCATTCCCGATCCCGCCGACCGGCTGAATTCCTTCCCGCACCAGATGTCGGGCGGCCAGTGCCAGCGCGTCATGATCGCGATGGCGATCGCCTGCAATCCGAAGCTCCTGATCGCCGACGAGCCGACCACCGCGCTCGACGTCACCATCCAGAAGCAGATCCTCGATCTGCTGGTCTCGCTGCAGGCCAAATACGGCATGGGCCTGATCATGATCACCCACAATATGGGCGTGGTGGCGGAGACCGCCGACCGCGTCATCGTCCAGTACAAGGGCCGCAAGATGGAAGAGGCCGACGTGCTGTCGCTGTTTGAATCGCCGAAGAGCAACTACACGCGCGCGCTGCTTTCGGCGCTGCCGGGAAACGCCGTCGGCGACCGGCTGCCGACCGTCACGGACATGCTGTTCGAGGCCGCGCCCTCGGGAGCCGGCGCATGACCAAGGTCGTCGAAGGCAAGAACATCAAGCGCGACTATCATGTCGGCGGCGGCTTGTTCCGCGGCGCGCGCACCGTGCATGCGGTGAAGGGTGTTTCGTTCAGCGTCGAGAAGGGCAAGACGCTGGCGATCGTCGGCGAGTCCGGCTGCGGCAAGTCCACGCTCGCCCGCATCATCACGCTGATCGATCCGGCCACGTCCGGCGAGCTCTTCATCGACGGCAACAAGGTCGATATCGCCAGGGACGGGCTCACCAAGGAAATGCGCCGCAAGGTGCAGATCGTCTTCCAGAACCCTTATGGCTCGCTCAACCCGCGCCAGAAGATCGGCGACGTGCTCGGCGAGCCGTTGCTCATCAACACCGACAAGCCGGCCGAGGAACGGCGCGACCTGGCGATGAAGATGCTGAAGAAGGTCGGTCTGGGACCGGAGCACTACAACCGCTATCCGCACATGTTCTCGGGCGGCCAGCGCCAGCGCATCGCCATTGCGCGCGCGCTGATGCTCAACCCGAGCCTCTTGGTGCTGGACGAGCCGGTCTCGGCGCTTGACCTGTCCGTGCAGGCGCAGGTGCTCAATTTGCTGGCCGACCTGCAGGACGAGTTCCAACTCACCTATGTCTTCATCAGCCACGACCTCTCGGTGGTGCGCTACATCGCCGACGACGTGATGGTCATGTATTTCGGCGAAGCCGTCGAATACGGCCCGCGTGACGAGGTCTTCTCCAACCCCAAGCACGCCTACACCAAGACGCTGTTCGCCGCGACGCCGCGCGCCGACATTGCCTCGATCAAGGCGAGGCTTGCGAAGAAGAAGGCGGCCTGACCGGGAGCGTCGTGCGCCCTACCTCCCCCTTGTGGTGGGGAGGTCGGACCGAAGGTCCGGGTGGGGGTAAGCGCCGGACTTACCGCAACTTCACTACGACAGCTTCGCGATGATCGCGCGCAGCGCCTCGCCGAATTTGTGCACTTCTTCCACCGTGTTGTAATGTACCAGCGAGGCGCGGATCGCGCCGCTGTCCATCGACAGGTTCAGCCGCTTCATCAGCCGCGGCGCATACATGTGGCCGTCGCGGATGCCGATCTGCATCGCCGCCATCTCCTCGACGATCCGTTGCGGCGACAGCTTGCCGATGTTGAAGCAGAAGGTCGGCACGCGCTCGGTGATGCGCGCCTCGTCGGCGACGCCGTAGATCGTGGCATTGCAATCCTTGAGCACCTTCATCATCGCGCGCGCCAGCATCAGCTCATAGTCGCGGATGGCGTTCATGCCGGCGACGATGTTGTCGCGGCGCGAGCGGTTGTTTTCGGGCAGGAAATTGCGGCCGACGGATTCCAGGTAGCGCACCGCCGCGTCCATGCCCGACACGTTCTCGTAGATAAAGGTGCCAGCCTCGACCTTGTAGGGCGGCTCGTCCGGAATGAAATCCTCGCGGAAGGTCGGCAGCCGCTTCAGCGTGTCGAAGCGGCCCCAGAGGAAGCCCATATGCGGCGAGAAATTCTTGTAGCCGGAACAGACCAGATAGTCGCAATCCCAGGCCTGCACGTCCATCAGCCCGTGCGGTCCGTAATGCACGCAGTCGAGGAACACTTCCGCGCCTGCCGCATGGGCGATCTTCGCCACCGAAGCGACATCGACGATCGAGCCGATCGAATGCGCCGTCACCGTGCAGGCGACGAGGCGGGTGCGCTCCGACACCAGCGGCTTGAGGTCGTCGACATGCAGATTGCCGTCCTCGCGCATGCGCCACCATTTGAACCTGGCACCGGCCGGCTCCAGCGCCAGCCAGGTGGCAATGTTGGCGTCGTGATCCATGTCGGTGACGATGATCTCGTCGCGTTCTGAAAGCATCTGGCCGATGCCGAGGCTGACCAGGCGGATGAACGAGGTGGCGTTCATGCCGAAGCAGATTTCCGACGGGCTGTAGGCGTTGATCAGGAGCGCGACGCTCTCGCGCGCCGTCGCAACCGACTGGTCGACGGTGACGCTCCGGCCATAGCGGCCGCCGCGCTGCACATTGTGCGCCACCAGATGGTTGGTCACCGCGTCGAGCACGCTTTGCGGGATCTGCGCGCCGGCGGCATTGTCCATGAAGATGAAGTCGCCGGCACGTTGGAGCGCCGGGAACATGGTCCGGATCTTTTCGACCGGGAACGCGGCGGCGTTTGTGTTGTCGGTGTGGTGCTTGTTCACGGGGTACGCTCCTGCGACGGGCTTGGACGGGGATGGATATCGATGGCGGTCAGCGCGCTTTCTCGTCCTTGAAGCGGCGCTCGAGCAGGCTGACGAGGCGGACCATCGGCCAGAGGAAGATGAGGTAGACCAGCGCGGCACCGATCAGCGGCGAGGGGTTGGCGTAGAGCGATTGTGCGTTGGTCGCTTCCTTCAGAAGTTCCGGCAGCGCCACCGTCGAGGCGAGCGAGGTATCCTTGAACATCGAGACGCAGTTGCTGGTCATCGGCGGAATGACGACGCGGATCGCCTGCGGCAGCACCACCTTGCGCAAGGTGAGCATGAAGGGGAGGCCGAGCGCCTGCGCCGCCTCGAACTGGCCTTTGGGAATGCTTTCGATGCCGGAGCGGAACACTTCGGCCGAATAGGCCGACATGATGATGGCGAACGCGGTCACGGCCGATGCCCAGGACGACAGGCGGATGCCGAGGAATGGCAGCGCGTAATAGATCAGGATCAGCACCACCAGCACGGGGAGGGCGCGGAAGATGTCGGTATAACCGATGGCCAGCCAGCGCAGCGGCTTTGGTGCGTAAAGCCGCACCAGGCTGATCGCCAGCCCCACCGCGATGCCGATGACGATGCTCATGATTCCGAGCAGCAGCGTGTTGAGGAAGCCGCGCAGCAGCGCCGGCAAACTCGACGCAATGACCTCGGGATTGAAGAAAGTGTCGATCAGCGACATGGAAGCATTCCCGGACCGTGTTGCGTCATGCGATGCCCTGACAGGACCCGGACTATCGAAATCGGATTAGCTGAAGCATGGCGGTCCGGGGACGTCACGCGTCAAACAAGACGTGCCGGCCTCTGGAGCCGGCACGTCGCTCGTTTTGCCGGTTGCCGCTCAGGCCTTGGGCAGCGGCATCTCCTTGACCGTCGAGGAGTCGGCCGGCGCGTCGGTGCCGAACCACTTCTTGTGGATCGCGGCCAGCGTCCCGTCCTTCTTCATCGCCGTCAGCGCGTCGTTGAGCTTGCCGAGCAGCGGATGGTCCTTGCTCATCATCAAGCCGTACTGCTCGCCGGTTTTGATGCGTTCCTTGACGACGAGGTCCTTCATCTTCTGGAACGAGTACTGCATGCCGGGGATGTCGCTGACCGCGGCATCGACCCGACCGGCGCTGAGATCAAGCAACAGGTTCTGCTGCGTGTCGTAACCCTTTACGTCGCTGAAGCCGTCGGCTGCCTGATGGTTCTTGACCCAGGTCTCGCCGGTCGAGCCGGAGAGCACGCCGACGACCTTGCCCTTGAGATCGGCTTCCTTGCTGATCGCGCTGTCGGTCTTGGTGGCGATGCCCATGTCGGAATCATAGTAGGGCTGGGTGAAGGAAAGCGTCTTCAACCGCTCCGGTGTGATGGTGATCGAGGAGATCGCGACATCGATGCGGTTGGAACTGACAGCCGCGAACAGCGCCTGGAAACCAAGATCGGCGATATCGGTGGTCATGCCGATGCGCTTGGCCGCTTCGTTGACGATGTCGACTTCGAAACCCTCGAAAGTGCCGCTCTCGTTCTTGTATTCGAAAGGCGGATTGGTCGGGTAGGCGCCGACATTGAGCACATCGGCGGCATAGGCCGTTGCGGGGCCGGCGGCGATGCCGATGGCGGCGGCCATGAGAAGCAGGTTGCGACGCGTAAAGCTCATCTGGTTTTCCCTCTGGGTCTTCCCTCTGTTGTCGATCGGGCAGGGCTCGCCCCGCACGGTTTGTTGCCGTCCCGCCTCCCAGCGGAGCGTCAATTCATGGCGGCGACCATGCGCTCGAGCGCGGTCGCTATCTGGTCGCGGTCCCGGCAAACACACATGCGCAGGAATGCTGCCGCCGAATTTCCAAACAGGTGACCGGGCGCCAGTCCGACGCGCGCCGTCTCCAGGATTTTCGCGCAGGCCTGCCTTGCATCGCTTTCGCCTTCCAGAGCGAAGAACGCATACATGCCGCCGCGCGGCTTGGTCGGCAGAATGACGCCCGGGATCTGCGCCAGCCGGTCATAGGCGAGGTCGAGGCCGGTCCTGATCCGTTGCCTGATTTCTTCGACCAGCGGCTCGCCCTGGCGGATCGCCGCGACGGCGCCGGCCTGGATCGGCGCCGCGGTGCCGCTGTTGATATATTGCGTCATGGCGCCGAGCTGGTCGGCAACGCCCGACGGATGCGTCAGCCAGCCTATGCGCCAACCGGTCATCGCCCAGGCCTTCGAAAAGCTGTTGACCGACAGCACCCGGTCGCCGTCCTCGGCGATCTGCAGGATCGAGGGCGCGACGTCGCCGTCGAAATAGAGCCGGCCATAGACCTCGTCGGAAATGATCCAGACGCCGGTGCGCCGGCTGAAATCGAGCAGCGCCTGCATCTCCTCGCGCGAGGCGGTCCAGCCGGTCGGGTTGGACGGCGTCGACAGGAAGATGGCGCGGGTGCGCGCGTCGCAGGTGGCGAACAGCCGATCGAGATCGAGCCGCCAGTCGTCTTTGAAGTCGAGGGAGACCGGCCGCGGCTCGCCGCCGATCAGGTGGATGGCGTTATGGATGTTGGGCCATTGCGGCGCGACATAGACGACATTGGTGCCGGTATCGACCAGCAGCTCCAAGGCAAGATACAGCGCCTGCATGCCGCCCGGCGCTACCGTGGTGCGTGCGATCGGGATCGGGCGACCATGGATGCGCGTCTGGTATTCCGACAGTGCTTCATTCAACGGGCCGTGCCCGCGCATGTTGGGGACGTAGAAGGTCAGGCCTTCGTCGAAGGCCGCCTTTGCCGCATCACGGATGAAGGCCGGCGTCACCACGTCGCCTTCGCCGTACCAGAGCGCAATGACATCGCCGAGTTCCCGCGCGCGGACCGCGAGGTTGGCGATGTTTTCCGTGTGCAGGTCACGTATCTGGGCGCGCACGCCGTCGAAGGCGTAGCGCGCGCTGGACGATGTCTGGGGCAACACAAACGACAAGGACTGAAACCCCTCCCACCCGGAGCACGACGGTGGACTGACCGGAAAGTCCCTCTGCCACCGCAGCCGCTATCAAGGATGCTATCCAAAGCGCCGCGTATTTCAAGGTAAAAGTTTTAAGCTTAAAAAGTTTGGCGCCCCTGTTGCCCCACCGATACGCCTCGGATCGCGCCCGTTTTACGCCAGCTCATCGCGCGTGGCGGCAAAATTGGCCGCCGCGCCGGCGCCAAGAAACATCGTGTCGCTGGCCAGCACGAAGAAACTCGCACCAATGGCTGCCCATCGGCCGACATTCTGCGGGCTGGCGCAGAATATGCCGGCGGTCCTGCCATGTGCTAGCGTTGCGCCGATGATGCTCTTGATCGCCGCATTGAGCTTGTCCGTGCCGGCCGGCCCGACTGCGTCGATCGATACCGATAGATCGCCTGGGCCGACGAAGATCACGTCGACGCTGTCGACGGCCGCGATTGCTTCGATGTTGGCGAGACCTTCCGCCGTCTCGACCTGGACCGCGACGACGACCCGCTCATTGGCAGCGGCCAGATATTCGGGAATGCGATAGCCATAGCCGGCGGCGCGTCCGGGACCGACGCCGCGCTCGCCGAACGGCGGATAGCGCGAGGCCTTGACGGCCATCGCGGCCTGCTCCGAGGTCGAGACACGCGGCACGAGCACGCCCTGCGCGCCGCTGTCCAGCGCCGCCTGGATGGCTTCAGGCGCATGGCCGGGAACGCGCACCATGGCCGGCACGCGATGCACGTCGGCCGCCCGCACCATGGCTTCGATCGTCTCGCGCGAGATCTGCGCGTGCTCCCAGTCGATGCAGAGGAAATCGAGCCCGGAGGATGCCATCACCTCGACGGCGACCGGATGCGGAATGGCGGCAAAGGACCCGACGAGGTTGGTCTTGCCGATGCATTTCTGGCGGAACTCGCTCATGCCGATCCCCTTTTCATGTTGCCCAATCCATATCCGCAAACAACGACGAGGCGAAGCTATTTCAGGCTTGAAATATTTTCACGCCGGCCTAGCGTGTGGCGTCCCGCCCAAGAGTTTCCAAGATGATCAAAGCGCATCCCCTGCATGGCCCGAACAGACTGAAGCTTGGCGTGTTCTCGACCAACGCCGATGGCGGGCTTGCCATCACCGATGTGCCGGAGCGCTGGACGGCAAGCTGGCAGGACAATCTGACGGCGGCGCAGATCGCCGATCGCGCCGGGCTGGAGTTCATGCTGCCGATCGCGCGCTGGCGTGGCTTTGGCGGCCGCAACAAGGTGCGCGAATTCTCCTTCGAGACCTTCACCTGGGCCGCCGCCCTTGCCACGGCCACGGAGCAGATCGGCCTGTTCATGACGGTGCATGTGCCGCTCGTGCATCCGCTCTACGCCGCCAAGGCGTTGGCGACGGTCGACCATATCAGCCGGGGCCGCGCGGGGCTCAACATCGTCTGCGGCTGGAACCCAAAAGAGTTCGGCATGTTCGGCACACCGCTGGTCGAGAAGGGTTATGACCAGGCGGCGGAATGGATCGAGATCCTGGAGCGGCTTTACGCGTCGAGCGAGCCGCTCGACTACGAGGGCGCCTATTATCGCCTGAAGGAGGCGGTGAGCCGGCCGGCCAGTCTGCAGCTGCCGCGCCCGGTGACGATGAACGCCGCCTTTGGCGGCCCGGGCCGGGATTTCGCGGTCGCCAGATGCGATTATCTGTTCACGACCTTCTCGGAGATGAGCGACGCCGGCAAGCATGTCGCCGACATCGGCGAACGCGCCGACAAAGTCGGCCGCAACGTCGGCGTCTATACAGTTGCGCATGTCGTCTGCCGCCCGACTATGGAAGAGGCGCAAGCCTATTATACGCGCTATGCCGTCACGATGGCTGACCACGAAGCGGTCGATGCCCATATGGCCGGCAAGAAGGAATTTTCGCAGTCGCACGACCCGCATGCCTATGACCGCTACCGCCAGCGCTTCGCCGGCGGCGCCGGTACCTATCCGCTGATCGGTACCCCAGAAACGATCGCCACCGACATGGCCGAAATAGCCGGGCATGGCTACCAGGGCATCGCTTTGTCCTTCGTCAACTACACGCAGGAACTGCCCTATTTCTGCGACCACGTGCTGCCGATTTTGAGAAAGGCAGGACTGCGAGGATAAGATCCGATTGGAGCCGGTTGGCCGGGCTCACCAATTTCGTCATCCCAGGGCGAAGCAGGAGCGAAGCTCCGTCGCGAAGACCCTGGGATCCATTCCGTTGCCTCGGACGGGCTCAGCGGAGCAGAGTTCTGCACCGCCGCGGCGCTTTGAAGTCACGGAATGGATCCTCGGGTCTGCGGCTGCGTCGCTATCGCTCCTTGCTGCGCCCGTGGATGACGAAGTGATGGGCGTTCATTCCGGAATGACGGCAGTGGCTTGAATCTCGACTTTGGCGCGGTCCTCCACCAGCGCCACCACCTGCATCGCCGCCATCGCCGGGAAATGCCGGCCGATCACGTCGCGATAGGCCTCGCCTATGCCTTTGAGGTTGCCGACATATTCGGCCTTGTCGGTGAAATACCAGGTCATCGAGGTGATGTGCCGCGGCTCGCCGCCGGCTTCGGCCAGCACGGCAACAACATTGGCGAGCGTCTGGCGCACCTGGCCGACGAAGTCGTCGGTCTCGAATTTGCACTCCGCGTTCCAGCCGACCTGACCGCCGATAAACACAAGCCTGCCGCGCGCGGCCACGCCATTGGCATAGCCGATCGGCTTGGCCCAGCCTTCAGGCTGGAGGATGGTGTGCATGTTTAGCCTCCCCAAAAACAGACAACGCCTGCAATGACGGCGTTTGAAAACTCACAGGACCCACTGGCAGCTCAAGCCGCTCCCATCACCTGCCGGGCAATGACCACCTTCTGCACGTCGGATGCACCCTCATAGATGCGCAACGCTCGGATCTCGCGATAGAGGCTCTCGACGATATGGCCCTTGCGCACGCCGTCGCCGCCATGCAACTGCACGGCCTTGTCGATCACTTCCTGCGCCTTGTCGGTGGCAAACAGCTTCGCCATCGCCGCTTCGCGGGTGACGCGGGCGGCCCCCATGTCCTTGGTCCAGGCGGCGCGGTAGATAAGCAGCGCGGCGGCGTCGACATCGAGCGCCATGTCGGCGATGTGGCCCTGCACCATCTGCAGTTCCGCCATCGGCGCGCCGAACAATTTGCGCTCGGCGGCTCTGCTGACGCTCTCGTCCAGCGCACGTCGCGCGAAACCAAGTGCCGCCGCGCCAACAGTCGATCGGAAGACGTCGAGCACCGACATTGCGATGCGGAACCCATCGCCGGGCTTGCCGATCCGGGCGGAAGCCGAGACGCGGACATTGTCGAAGGAGAGCCGCGCCAGCGGGTGAGGGGCAATGACCTCGAGCCGTTCGGCGATGCCGAGACCCTTCGCGTCGCCAGGCACGATGAAAGCGGAAATCCCCTTGGCGCCCGGCGCCTCGCCGGTGCGGGCGAACACGACATAGAGGTCGGCGATGCCGCCATTGGAGATCCAGGTCTTTTCGCCCGACAGGATGTAGTCATCGCCGTGGCGCGTGGCCGTCATTTCCATATTCGCGACGTCAGAGCCGGAGCGCGGCTCCGACAGCGCAAAGGCGGAAATCGCCTCGCCCGCCCGCGTCTTCGCAAGCCAGCGCTGCTGGTCCGGCGTCCCGAACAGCGAGATCGCGCCGGTGCCCAGCCCCTGCATGGCGAAGGCGAAATCGGCGAGGCCGTCGTGGCGGGCGAGTGTTTCGCGCGTGATGCACAGCGTGCGGACGTCGAGCGGCGCGGGATTGGCGGGGTCGAGCGCGGTCGGCTTCAGCCAGCCGTCACGGCCGAGCTTCGTCACCAGTTCGCGGCAGGCGGCATCGACGTCGTGGTGATCGACGGGGAGGTTCTTTGCGCACCAGGCATCGAGGCGTTCGGCGAGTTGGTGGTGGCGGTCCTCGAAGAAGGGCCAGGAGAGAAAGGAGCGGTCAGGCATTTGCGCCTCCACAGTGCTTCGAGGTTTGCGCGCCCATCCCTCAATTCCCCTCGAACACCGGCTTTTCCTTGGCGACGAACGCCTTGTAAGCCCGCTCGAAATCGCCGGTCTGCATGCAGATTGCCTGCGCTTGCGCTTCCGCTTCGATAGCCTGGTCAAGGCCCATCGACCATTCCTGGTTCAGCTGCGTCTTGGTGATGCCATGCGCGAAGGTCGGGCCGGAGACGATGCGCGCCGCCATGTCGAGCGCATCGGCCTCGAGCGCCGCCGCATCGACCAGCCGGTTGTAGAACCCCCAGCGCTCGCCTTCGGCAGCGCTCATGGTTCGGCCGGTATAGAGCAGCTCGGCGGCGCGGCCTTGGCCGATGATGCGCGGCAGGATCGCACAGGCGCCCATGTCGCAGCCGGCGAGGCCGACGCGGGTGAACAGGAACGCGGTTTTCGCTTCCGGTGTCGCGATACGGATGTCGGAGGCCATTGCGATGATGGCGCCGGCGCCGACGGCCACGCCGTCGACGGCGGAAATAATCGGCTTGCCGCAGTTCAGCATCGCCTTGACGAAGTCGCCGGTCATGCGGGTGAAGGCCAAAAGCTGCTTCATGTCCATCTTGACCAGTGGTCCGATGATGTCGTGGACATCGCCGCCAGAGCAGAAATTGCCGCCATTGGGCAGGCACACGACGGCGTCGACATCGTCGGCATAGACGAGGTCGCGGAACGTGTCGCGCAGCTCGGCATAGCTGTCGAAGGTCAGCGGATTCTTGCGCTCGGGGCGGTCGAGCCGAATCTTCGCGATCCGGCCTTCGACCTGCCAGAGAAAATGCTTCGGCTTGAGTCTGGCCATGGCACTCATTCGCGTCCCTCCCAATTGCTGCGGAACGATTTCAGCATGCCGGCGAGCTGCCGCGCTTCGTCGTCGCTGACACCGCCGAGCAGCTCGCTGACCCAGCCCTCATGCACGGCCGCTATCGTCGCGAAAGATCTGGTGCCTTCCTCGGTCAGCCGCACCATCGAGGTGCGGCGGTCGCCGTTGCGGCGCGCCCGTGTCACCAGCCCTTCCGAAACCAGGCGGTCGACGATGCCGGTGACGTTGCCGTTCGACACCAGAAGGAAGCGCGACAGGTCGCTCATCAGCATCCCTTCCGGCACACGATAGAGCGCCGCCATCACGTCGAAGCGCGGCAGCGTGGTGTCGAATTCCTTCTTCAGCCGCTCGCGCAGTTCGGCCTCGATGGTGCGCGAGGCGCGCAGCAGTCTGATCCAGAGCCTCAGCCGGTCCTTGCCCGGCCCGGTGGATGTCGGTCCCGCTACCATGTCTCGCCTCCGGAGATGGAGATTGCCTGTCCGGTGATCGATCGCGCCGCATCGCTGCACAGCCACAGCACCGCGTCTGCGGCCTCGTCCGGTTGAATAAAACGCCCTTGCGGGTTCGTCGCCGACAGGCTCTGCCGTGCTTCTTCCACGGAGCGGCCGGTCTTCTCGACGATGCGTCGGACAGATTCCTCCAGCATGTCGGTCTCGACGAAGCCCGGGCAGACCGCATTGACGGTAACGCCTGACTTGGCGGTTTCGGCGGCCAAGGCGCGCATTAACCCGACGACGCCATGCTTGGCAGCGACGTAAGGCGCAACATAGGCGTAGCCTTTCAGCCCAGCGGTCGAGGCGACGAAGACGATACGGCCCGCCTTCCGCGCGAGCATGCCCGCCAGCGCCGGCTTCACCGTCAGGAAGGCGCCGGTGAGGTTGACTTCGAGCGTGCGCTGCCAGTCGGCCAGCGCGGTCTTATGCGCCGGTGCGCTGCCGGCCATGCCGGCGTTGGCGACGACGATGTCGAACGGTCCGCGCGCCGCCTCGGCTTGCTGATAAAGGGCCGCCATCGACGCCTCGTCGGTAACGTCGGCGGCGATGCCGAAGATGCGGTCGCCTTTGCCCGCCACCTTGGCAAGTTCAGCCGCGCGCCGCCCGCAGATGGTGACATTCACGCCAGCTTCCGCCAGCGCCAGCGCGATGGCCTTGCCGACGCCGGAGCCGCCGCCGGTGACCAGCGCATGCTTGCCGGCAACTGCCTTTTCGGCGCTCATACTTTGAGCCCCGCGGCGGCTTCGCGCTCGGCCAGCCGGTAGATCTGGTCGCGTCCCGGCAGATAGGGATCCGGCCATTTGACGCCGCGGTCGCCGAGCGTGACCGCCGCATGCAGCGTCCAGTAGGGGTCGGCAAGATGCGGCCTGGCCAGCGCCACAAGATCGGCGCGGCCGGCCATCAGGATCGAGTTGGCATGATCCGGCTCGTAGATGTTGCCGACCGCCATCGTCGCCATGCCGACCTCGTTGCGGATGCGGTCGGAGAACGGCGTCTGGAACATGCGGCCGTAGACCGGTTTGGCGGCGATCGAGGTCTGTCCGGCCGAGACGTCGCAGAGGTCGACGCCGGCCTCGCGCAGCAGTTTGGCGATCTCGACCGCGTCTGCCGGCGTCACGCCTTCGATGCCGACCCAGTCATTGGCCGAGATGCGCATCGAGATCGGCCTTTCCGCCGGCCACACCGCGCGCACCGCGTGGAAGATCTCCAGCGGATAGCGCATGCGGTTTTCCAGCGAGCCGCCATACTCGTCGGTGCGCCGATTGGTCAGCGGCGTGATGAAGGCCGACAGCAGATAGCCATGCGCGGCATGGATCTCCAGCATGTCGAAGCCGCAGCGCTTTGCCATCTCGGCCGAGGCGACGAACTGATCGCGGACCATGTCCATGTCGGCGCGGTCCATCGCCTTTGGCACCTGGTTGTTCGGCGACCATGGCACGGCCGAGGGCGCCATCACCGGCCAGTTGCCGGAGGGGAGCGGTACGTCCGTTCCTTCCCAGCCGACGCGGGTCGAGCCCTTGGCGCCGGAATGGCCGATCTGGGCGCAGATTTTTGCTTCCGTCTCGGCATGGACGAAATCGACCAGCCGCTTCCAGGCGACTTCGTGTTCGGGTTTGTAGAAGCCAGGGCATCCGGGCGTGATGCGCCCTTCCGGGCTGACGCAGGTCATCTCGATATAGAGCAGCCCCGCGCCGCCCTTGGCGCGCTCGGCATAGTGGGAAAAATGCCAGTCGGTCGGGCAGCCGTCGACCGCCTTGTACTGCGCCATCGGCGAAACGACGATGCGGTTGGTGAGCGCCATGTCGCGCAACCTGAACGGCGCGAACATCGGCGCCCGGCGCAACATGTTGCCGCCAGCGCCGGCCTTGCGCTGGAACCACTCCTCGGCGCCCGCCAGCCATTCGGCGTCGCGCAGACGAAGGTTCTCATGGCTGATGCGCTGCGAGCGGGTGAGCAGTGAATAGTTGAACTGAACTGGATCAAGTCCGAGATATCGTTCGACTTCCTCGAACCATTCAAGCGAATTTCGCGCCGCCGATTGCAGCTTCAGCACCTCGGTGCGGCGCGCATCCTCGTATTTGCGGAAGGCCGCTTCGAGGTCGGGCTCGGATTCGACATAGTCGGCGAGGGCGACGGCGCTCTCGAGCGCCAGCTTGGTGCCGGAGCCGATCGAGAAATGTGCCGATGCCGCCGCATCGCCCATCAGCGCCAGGTTCTTGTAAGACCAGCGCTCGCACAGCACGCGCGGGAAATTGATCCAGGCCGAACCTCTGATGTGGTTGGCGTTGGTCATCAGCGCATGGCCGCCGAGATGCTTTGCAAAAATGCGCTCGCAGACCGCGATCGATTCCTGCTGCGTCATCTGGCCGAAGCCGAAGGCATTCCAGGTCTGCTCGCTGCATTCGACGATGAAGGTCGCGGTTTCGCTGTCGAACTGGTAGGCATGCGCCCACACCCAGCCATGCTCCGTCTTCTCGAAGATGAAGGTGAAGGCGTCGTCGAATTTCTGCGTCGTGCCGAGCCAAACGAACTTGCATTTGCGGGTGTCGATGTCGGGCTTGAACACATCGGCGAAAGTGGCGCGGGATTTCGAGTTCAGCCCATCCGCCGCAACCACCAGGTCATGCGTTTCCATGAAGGGCCGGGGATCGGAGATCTCGGTCTCGAACTGCAGCTTGATGCCGAGCTCGCGCGCCCTGCGCTGCAACAGGATCAACAGCCGCTTGCGGCCGATGCCGCAGAAGCCATGGCCGGAAGACACGGTGCGCACGCCGTCATGGATGACCGCGATGTCGTCCCAATAGGCAAAATGCTTCTTGATCCAGACCGCGCTGACCGGGTCGTTCCTGGTCAGGTTCTCCAGCGTTTCTGCCGAAAGCACAACGCCCCAGCCGAACGTGTCGTCCGGGCGGTTGCGCTCATAGACCGTCACCTCATGCGCGGCATCGCGCAGCTTCAGCGAGATGGCAAAATAGAGTCCGGCCGGTCCGCCGCCGAGAACCGCAACCTTCATGTCTTGCGATCTCCTCTTCGCTTTCGGAACCGCCTGATGGGACCAGCGGTACCGACTGTCAGTATTGCGCCCGGGGCCAATTATTTCAAGCTTAAAGTTTTATAATTGAACGATGGTTTGGCGCGGGCGGTTGAGGTCATTTGGTCGGATCCTTCGGGCTCCACAACACGGTCTCCGCACCCTTTTCATAGGCCATCCCCTGCGGGTAGCTGATCGCTTCGAGCTGCAGACCCCAGGGCGCCTGGAAATAGAGGATGGTCTGGCCGGCCGCGGGTCCTTCCTTGACCGGCAGCGGTCCCAGCCTGGTCTTCACGCCCTTGCCGTCGAGATAGGCTTTCGCGGCGGCGACGTCGTCGACATAAAGCGCGATGTGGAAGCCGCCGATATCGCTGTTCTTCGGCGTCAGATCCTTCTGGTCGGGCGCGGTGTATTTGAACAGCTCGATGTTCGAGCCATAGCCGCAGCGGACCATGGTGATCTCCTGGATCACCGCCTTTGGATCGACGCCGAGCAGGTCCTGCATGAAAGTGCCCTTGTCGTCGGCGAACGGGCCGAACGACATCGCCTTCTTGCAGCCGACGACGTTCGTGAAGAAATCGACGGCCTGCTTCATGTCGGGCACGGTGATGCCGGTATGGTCGTGCCCGCGCATGCCGGGGATCGAATCCGCCGATGCCGCTCCCATTGTACCGAACAAGGAGGCCGCGAGGACCGCCGCCTGGATTGCGTATTTCATGTCACCCTCCGTTGGCGGGCTGACTTGTCCTTGCGCACATCCGAGGCCCGCTGGTCGGCGTGCGGATATCGAAGCTCAATTCATGCCGGCGCCTTGGGCCGCAGCCAGTCCGGATCGATCTCCGGCAATGGAATGGCGGCGAGCAGGTCGCGCGTGTAGGTCTCCTGTGGATTGTCGAACAGCGCGTCCGTTGCGCTGGCTTCAATGATCCTTCCCTCGCGCATGACGATGACCTGCTGGCAGAGCCGCCGGATCACCGACAGATCGTGGCTGATGAAGGCGACCGTCAGCCCCATCTCGGCGGCGAGCTTCTCCAGCAAGGTCAGGATCTGCGCCTGTGTCGAAACGTCGAGGCCGGAGACGATCTCGTCGGCCAGCACGAATTTCGGCGACAGCGCGAGCGCCCGCGCTATGCCGACGCGCTGGCGCTGCCCGCCCGACAGCTCGTGGCGGTAGCGGCTGGCGAAACTCTGCGGCAGGCCGACACGCTGCAACGCTTCCGCGACGCGTTCCTTCAGACGGTCGCCAAGGCCGTTCTGCCTCAAGGGTACTGCGATGATGTTGAAGATCGTGTGGCGCGGATTGAGCGACGACATCGGATCCTGGAAGATCATCTGCAGGTCGCGGCGCAGCGGCCTGAGCTCGGCTTCCGAAAGATGGGCGATATCGCGCCCTTCGAAGCCGATCGCGCCTGCGCTCGGCTCGAGCAGCCGAACCAGGGCACGGCCGAGCGTCGACTTGCCCGAGCCGGATTCGCCGACGATGCCGGTGACTGAGCCCTTGGGCAGGTCGAAGTCGAGCCCTTTCAGGATTTCGGCCAGCGGCGCGCGGCCGATCAGCGGCTTGCGCGTCATGTCGGGCAGCGCCACTTTCAGGCCCCGCACGGAAAACAGCGGCTCAGCCATGGCTGGGCCTCCAATCCTTGTCTGCGGCTGCGATCTCGGCAGTGAGCCCGGCAAGCACGCTCTCGTCCACCGGCTTCAGCGATGCGTATGGATCGGTGTAGCGCGGCGTCGCCGCGATCAGTGCTTGCGTGTAAGCGTGCTGCGGAGCGGCGAAGAGCCGAGCGGTCTCGGCCTCCTCCACCACCTTGCCGGCATAGAGCACCGACACTTTCTGGCTGATCTTGGCGACGACGCCGAGATCGTGGGTGACGAACAGGATCGCGGTGCCATGATCGCGCTGCAGCTGCGCGATCAGCCGCAGGATCTGCTTCTGCACAGTGACGTCGAGCGCCGTCGTCGGCTCGTCGGCGACGATCAGCCTCGGTTCCGCCGCGAAGGCCGCTGCGATCAGCACGCGCTGCCGCATGCCGCCGCTGAGCTCGTGCGGATAGCTTTTCAGTACCCGTTCGGGGTCGCGGATATGCACCTCGTCGAGCAATTGCCGGATACGCTGGTCGGCTCTCGCGCCGCTCCAGCCAAGGATGCGCACCAGCCGGTCGGTCATCTGCGGGCCGATGCGGCGCGACGGGTTGAGCGCGGTGAGCGGATCCTGCGGGATCAGCGCCGTGCGCGCGCCGATCAGGGTCCGCCGCGCCTTGGCGTCGAGCCGACCCAGGTCCTCGCCTTCGATCAGCATCTCGCCTTCGACGATGCGCACGCTTTTCGGCAGCACGCCGAGCACCGCCTTGCCGATCATCGTCTTGCCGGCGCCGCTCTCGCCGACCAGAGCGCGCACCTCGCCCGGCTGCACGCTGAGCGACACGGAGCGCAGCACGCGCTGGCCGTTGGGCAGCACGGCGCTAAGTGAGCGGATGTCGAGACATGGTTCCATATTAGCGCTCATCGCAGCACCGGATCGAAGCGCGCCTTCAGCGCTTCGCCGAACTGGCTGAAGGAGAGCACCGTGAGGATCAGCGTGATCAGCGGGAACACCAGCACCCACCAGGCCTGGTGGATCGACAGCCTTCCCTCGGCGATGATGCTGCCCCAGGTCGGATCGTCGGTCGAGATCGACAGATTGACGAAGGAGAGTATCGCCTCGACGATGACGGCGATGCCCATTTCGAGCGACAGCAGCGCCACCACAGACGGCAGCACATTGGGCAGCACCTCGCGCAGCATGATGCCGATGCGGCCATAGCCGGCGATGCGCGCGCTTTCGACATAGTCCATGCGCGCCTGGCTCATCGCCTCGGCGCGGATCACCCGGCAGAAGCGGGTCCAGTCGATGATCGCAATCGCAAGGATGACGGAGCTCAAGCCGGTGCCCAGCACGGCGACCAGCAGGATCGCGAACAGCACCGGCGGGAACGCCATCCACACGTCGACGATGCGCGAGATGATGCGGTCGGCCCAGCCGCCGAAATAGCCGGCGATCAGCCCCAGCGCCGAGCCGAGAACACAGGCGGACGTCGCCGCCGCGAAAGCAACGATGAAGGCGATGCGGCCGCCGAAGATCAGGCGTGACAGCAGGTCCCGGCCGAGGCTGTCGGTGCCCAGCCAATAGCCTGGCTCGGCGCCGTCCAGCCAGAAGGGCGGCAGGCGCTCCAGCATCAGGTCCTGCGCCAGCGGGTCCTGCGGCGCGATCAGCGGCGCGAAGATGGCTGCCAGCAACGCCAGCACAAGCCAACCGCCAGCCAGCCACAGCCTGGGACTCAAACCGCGTCGGGCGATACGGGCCTCATCCATGGCGCAGCCTCGGATTGAGCAGCGCATACATCATGTCGACGGTAAGGTTGATCAGCACGAAAAGCAGCGCGAAGACCAGCACGATGCCCTGGATCAGCGGCAGGTCGCGGTTGATGACGGCGTCGATTGCCATGTTGCCGAGGCCTTCATAGGAAAACAGCCGCTCGACGATGACGGTGCCGCCGATGAGGAAGGTGAATTGCACGCCGACCAGCGTCAGCGTCGGCAGCGCCGCATTCTTCAGCGCCTCGCGCAGGATGACCTGCGTCTCGGAAAAACCTTTGACACGCGCCAGCACGACATAGTCGAGGTCGAGCACTTCCTTCAGCGACTGTTTGAGCAACTGCGCGATGATCGCCGCCAGCGGCAGCGCCAAGGCCACGGCCGGCATCAGCATGTGTTTCAGAAGATCCCAGGTCAGGTCGAAGCGCAGCCTGAGCACGCTCTCGACAAGATAGAACTGGGTGACGAAAGGCAGGTCGAGCTCGGGCGACACCCGGCCGGAAATGTCGAAGACAGGCACCAGAACGCCGAACAAAAGGATCAGCACCAGGCCCCAGAGGAAATCGGGGATGGAGAGCGTCGCGCCGCTGACGACGTCGATGCCCGCCTCAATCGGCGTGCCGCGCGAGCGCGCGCCGAGGATCGCGGCAGTGGTGCCGAGCGCGATCGCCATCAGCAGCGCCACGGTCGCCAGTTCCAGCGTCGCCGGCAGCCGGTCGAAGACCAGGCCAAGCACGTCCTGGCGCAGCGAGATGGAGGTCCCGAAATCGCCATGCAGCACGCCGCCGAGCCAGATGAAGAACTGCTGCACGATGCTCTTGTCGAGCCCATAGAGCGCGCGCAGCCGGGCGATGTCGTCATCGCTGGCGCCGGGCGGCAGCATCATGGCGATCGGGTCGCCTGGGGCGACGCGGATGACGACGAAGACGACGATGGCGACGCCGAAAAGCGTCACCAGCATCGTCAACAGACGAACGAGGAATCTCTGCAGCAGCATGCGTGCGTAATCACTCTAAACGGACTCCCCTCATCCGGCCGCTTCGCGGCCACCTTCTCCCCGGTGGGGAGAAGAGGCTGGCTCAGCCGTAGGCGACCTCTTCTCCCCCCGGGGAGAAGGTGGCCCGAAGGGGCCGGATGAGAGGGCCTGCCGGGCGAAGACCGGCAGGAGCAAGGCCGATAATCAGGCCGGGGTCATCAGCGCCGGCAGCAGCGCGCCGGATACGTGCTGCACGACATTGACCTTCTTCGAATGCACGATCGGTTGCGCATACTGCATCAGCGGCAGCACATAGGCCTGCTCGGCGATGTACTTGTCGACGGCCTTCCAGCCGGCGATGCGCTTGGCCTCGTCCTTCTCACCCCAAAGCGGGTTGATCATGTCGACAAGGTCCTTGCTGTCCCACACCGAATGCGGGCTCGGGCCGTACATGGCGAAGCCGGTCGAGGTGGTCGGGTCGCCGATGGAGTTGCCCCAATTGTAGAAGGCGGCTGGCGCCAGCTTGTCGGCGGCGCGCAGCTCGTAATGCTTGGCGATCTCATAGACCTCGATCTTGGCCTCGATGCCGACCTTGCGCCACATGCCGACGATCGCCTGGATCATCTCATAGTCCTTGGGCTTGAAGCCCTTGGTGGTCTGGATGGTGAACTTGACCGGCTTCTTGGTCGAATAGCCGGAAGCGGCAAGCAATTCCTTGGCTTTCTCCGGGTTATGCTCGACCTTGATCGACGGGTCGAAGGCCGTGTATTCCGGCGTCTCCAGCGTTGCGATCGGCTGGCCGTAGCCGCGCAGCAGCCGCTTGACCAAGAGCTCCTTGTCCACCGCCATCACGGCCGCCTGCCGGACATTCTTGTCCAGCATCGCCTCGATGTCGTTGAAGAAGATCATGCCGATGTCGGAGACGTTCTTGATCGAGCCGGCGAGCCCGCTCTTCTTGATGAGGCGGTCATATTCCTCGTAGGGGATTTCAAGCGTCACCTGCGA
Source organism: Mesorhizobium atlanticum (assembly GCF_003289965.1). Classification (GTDB taxonomy): domain Bacteria; phylum Pseudomonadota; class Alphaproteobacteria; order Rhizobiales; family Rhizobiaceae; genus Mesorhizobium; species Mesorhizobium atlanticum. The sequence goes on along the minus strand of NZ_QMBQ01000004.1, from coordinate 314,397 downwards.
GGAGCCGGACTCGATCTCGGCGACACGGCTCGCCGCGTCGGTGACGAACTTGATCGTCACATTCTCGAAGGCGGGCTTCGTGCCCCAATAATGCGGATTGGCCTTGAGCCGCAGGAAGGCGTTGCGCTCGAACTTATCGACCATATAGGGACCGGTACCGATCGGCGCCTTCTCGAAGCCGTCCGCGCCGACCTTCTCGTAATAGGCCTTCGGCAGGATGTAGCCGGTCAGGAACGACATCCATTTGAAGTAGACCGGGTCGAACTGCACGACGTCGCCGGTGATCTTGTTGCCGTCGATCTTGAAATTGTTGACGTTCTTCCAGACGAACTGGATCGGGTTGCCGGTCTTCTCGTCGCCGGCCCGCTGCAGCGACCACACCACGTCTTCCGGTGTGAAGGGCGAGCCGTCATGCCATTTGACGCCCTCGCGCACCGTCATCGTCACCTTGGTGCGGTCGTCGTTCCAGCCCCATTCGGTGAGCAGTCCAGGCGTGAAGGAAAGATCCGGCTTCTGGCCGATGATCTGATCGAACACCGACTGATAGAGGCCCTGGATGGTCGGGTTCACTGCCGAGGGGCCGGTGGTCGGATCCCAGGACGGCAGGTTGACATTGTAGGCGATGGTGAGCTCGCCAGCCGCCTTGGCCGCCCTCGGCAGGCCGAGCGTCGCGGCACCCAGCGCCGCGGCGCCATATCCAAGCAAGTCACGTCTGTTGATGGTCATGGTCGTTCCCCTTGTTGGTTGTCTTTAGTTTGCGCGGCGTCATCGATCCGTCTGTTCAGGCACCCGGGCAACCGCGCGCTTCCCGTCCTGGAATTCTAGCTCTTTGGTGGAGCATGATCTTTCTCCGAAAGCCGGTTCCCACTTTTCGGGATCATGCTCTAGTTCCCTCCCAGTTGTTGGGCGAGCATGTAGCCGGAGCCCGCGCCCGTGCCGGCGCCCGGCCATGTCGCCGCGCCGGTGAGGTAGAGGTTCGAGACCGGCGTGTTCCAGCGTGCGAAGGACCGCGCCGGGCGGAAGAGGAAATTCTGCGACAGATGGTGGCTGCCGCAGATCTGGTCGCCGCCGACGAGGTTCGGGTTTTCGCGCTCGAGATCGAGCGGCGAGAACGTCGCGCGGCCAAGGATCTTGCTGCGCAGCCCGGGCGCATAGCTCTCGATGATATCGAGCACGCGCTCGGCATAGGCGTCCTTGACCGCATCCCAGTGGGCAGGCGCGATCTTGCCGGCTGCGTCTCCGGCAATCTCCGCCGGCAGCATGCGCACCTGAACCCACAGCACATGCTTGCCTTGCGGCGCTCGTGAGGGATCGACCGCCGTCGGCTGGCCGACGACCAGCACCGGCTGGTCGGGCAGCAGGCCGGCATTCGCCTGCTGGTAGGTGCGCGACATGGCGTCGAGCGAGGGCGCCAGATGCACATAGGCGAACCGGCGAAGCTCCGCGCCGGCGCTCCAGTCCGGCAGGTCGTCCATCGCCAGATGGATCATCATCGTACCCGGCGCGTGACGGAATTTCTTCATCGCCGCGTCGAAGCCGGCGTCGCCGGAGCCATTGGGCAGCAGCTTGCCCGGCAGCGCTTTCGGCGCGACGCCGGCAATGACGGCCTTGTTCGCGTTATGGGTTTCGCCGGATGCCAGCCGCACGCCGGTTGCCTTACCGCCGGCCACCATAATCTCGGCGACATCCGCGCCGGTCGTGATCTGCCCGCCGGCCGCCTTCAGCATGCCGGCGAGCGCGCCGACGATCGTATCGGCGCCGCCCTTGCCCAACACCATGCCGAAACTCTGGTTGGCCATCGATTCCAGGTAGGGGAATACGGCACCGCCGGCGATGTCGGGCGCGAAGTCGAGATGCATGCCCCAGGCGGCGAGCGTCGTGCGGACATGCGGCGTCTCGAAATTTTCCTCAAGCCATGCACGCGGCGATGACAGCAGCAATCGGGCCGTATCGAGCGCGCCGGCGAAGCCCTTCTTGCGCCAGAGATTCCAGCCCGTGCCGGCCAACGCCCTTGCGCTCATCGGTGAACCCAGCAAGCGGAACAGATGTTCGGCCTCACCCGGGAAGGCGGCGACCAGTTTTCGCCATGTGGCCGCGTCCGCCGCGGAGAAGGCGGCCAGCCGCGATGCGGTCTTTTCAAGGTCGTTGCTGACGCCGAACCATTTCCCATCCGGGAAGGCGCTGGCGAAACAATCGGCCACGGGCGCGAACTCCAACCCGTGGCTTTTCAATTCATTTGCATATTTCCGGTGGAAGGCGGAGCCCGCAAAGAGGCTCAAATTCATCGCGCCGAAATCGTGGCGGAAGCCGGGAAGCGTGTATTCGGCAGTCCGCACCGCACCGCCGATCGCTTGGCTGCGCTCGAAAACCGCTATTTTCCAGCCTTTGAGCGCCAAATGCGCGGCGCATGCCAGACTGTTGTGGCCCGCCCCGACAAAGATGGCGTCGAACTCGCTCACGCCCCGCCCCAAAATGCTTTATGCTTAAAGATAATTGCAGATGCATATGTTTTCGTCTAGTAGGTATATTAAGGGCCGCAACGAGCCTTGATCATCAGAGACAAGAGGGAACAAAGACCATGGACACGCAGAAACTCCTCGGCGAGGTCGCCGGCCAACTGCTCTCGGGCGACATCAAGGTGGTCGACCTGACGGCGCCGCTCGGACCGAACACGCCGCTGATCAAGCTGCCGCCGGAACTCGCCGTCGACACGCCGAAGGTCGAGATCCATGAGATTTCCAAATACGACAAGAACGGTCCGTGGTGGGCCTGGAACTGGCTGAAGCTCGGCGAGCATTCGGGCACGCATTTCGACGCGCCGCAGCACTGGATCACCGGCAAGGACTATCCGGACGGCGCCACCGACACCATTCCGGCGCAGAATTTCATCGGCCCGGTCAACGTCATCGATTGCTCGAAAGAGGCCGCCGCCGATCACGATTTCCTGCTCACCGTCGACCACATTAAGGCCTGGGAGGCCAAGCACGGCGCCATCAACCCCGGCGAGTGGGTGGTGATGCGCACCGACTGGTACAAGCGCAACGGCTCGGAAGCCGAGTTCCTCAACGCCAACGAGACCGGCCCGCACACGCCCGGCCCGACGGCCGAGGCCATCCAATTCCTGATCAGCAAGGACATCAAGGGCTGGGGCTCGGAGACGATCGGCACCGATGCCGGCAAGGCCGGCGGCATGGAGCCGCCGTTCCCGGCGCACACGCTGATGCACAAGGCCAATCGCTACGGCCTCGCCAGCCTCTGCAATCTCGACCAGCTGCCGCCGAAGGGCGCGATCCTGATCGCCGCCCCGCTCAAGATCGAGCGCGGCACCGGCAGCCCGATCCGCGCGCTGGCGCTGGTGCCGCGGGGTTAAGCCAAGGCCACGACGATGAGCGACGTCGATCACATCATCGTCGGCAGCGGCATCAACGCCCTGGTCTGCGCGGCGATGCTTGGCGCCAAGGGCGCCAAGGTGCTCGTGCTCGAGCGCAACGACCGGATCGGCGGCTGCATGCGCACCGAGGAGGCGACAGTGCCGGGCTTCGTCCACGATGTGATGGCGACGACCTTCGTGCTGTTCATCACCTCGCCGGCCTTTGCCGCGCTCGGCAAGGACCTTGCGCGGCACGGGCTGGATTTCTGCCACACCGCCACACCGACCGGCGTGCTTCGGCCCGACGGCAGCCATGCCGTGCTCACCACCGACCGCGCCGCCAACATCGCGGCGCTGAACCGGATCGTCTCCGGCGACGGCGACCGTCACGGCACCGATGTCGGCGACATCGAGCGCAATGCCGGCTTGCTGTTCGGCCTGCTCGGCGGCGCGCTCTGGTCCTACCCGACAACCAAGCTGCTGGCCGGCGAGGCTTGGCGGCGCGGTCCGCGGAACCTCGCCGCCTTCATGGGCGAGGCGCTGGTGCCGGCGCGCGGCTGGCTGGAAACGACTTACAATTCCGATACCGTCCGCGCGCTTTGGGCGCCCTGGGTGCTGCATGCCGGACTTGGGCCGGAGGACGCCTTCTCCGGCCAGATCGCCAAGGTCATCGCCTTCGCGCTGGAGGCCGCAGGCGCGCCGATCGTCAAGGGCGGCGCGAAAAACCTGCTCGCCGCCTTCGAGGCGCTGATCAAGGAACGCGGCGGCGAGATTCGCGTCAATGCCGATGTCGCCTCCATCGTCCAGGCCGGTGGCCGCGCCTCCGGCGTGCGGCTCGCGTCCGGCGAAACGGTGACGGCCACGAAGAGCGTCATCTGCTCGGTCACGCCGACACAGCTTTACGGCCGCCTGCTCGGCAGGGACGCGCCGGAGGCGGCAACCAAGGCCACGCAGGCCTATCGCTATGGCAAGGGCAATTTCCAGGTCCACTATGCGCTGAACAAGCCGCCCGCCTGGCGCGGCGGGGGCCTCGACAAGGTGGCGCTGCTGCATCTGACGCCGGGTTTGGACGGCGTTTCGAAAGCCTGCAACGAGGCGGTGCGCGGCCTGCTGCCGGAAGTGCCGACCATCTGCGTCGGCCAGCCGCACGCGCTCGATCCCTCGCGCTGCCCGGAAGGCAAGGCGATCTTGTGGTTGCAGCTTCCGGAAGCGCCGCGCCACATCAAGGGCGATGCCGCCGGCAAGCTGAATGCCCCGGCTGATGGGCGCTGGACCGAAGCGTTGCGCGAAGCCTATGCCGACCGCGTCGAGGCGATCCTCGCCAGCCACATCGACGGTTTCCGCGACACGGTCATCGCGCGCCGCGCCTATTCGCCGGCCGACCTCGAGGCGATGAACATCAATCTGGTCGGCGGCGATCCCTATGGCGGCTCGTCCACCATCGACCAGTCCTTCCTGTGGCGGCCGTTCAAGGCAAGCCGCAACCACGAGACCGGCATCAGGGGCCTCTACCATATCGGTGCCTCGACCCATCCCGGCGCCGGTCTCGGCGGCGGCTCCGGCTTCCTTTTGGCGGGGAGGCTCTGATGGATCAGAAACCTCTCGAAAAGCGTCAGCGCATCTCGACCCTCGGCCAGATCGGCCTGCAGCAATTCGCCCCCTATCTGATGAACCGCATCATGGGCCGATACAACGCCACTTTGCGTGACGACTTCCGTAAGCAGGGTCTTACCATTCCCCAGGTGCGGACGCTCGCCGTGCTCTCGGTCACCGACGGCGTCACCGTCAACGACCTCTCGGTCTATACGGTGATCGAGCAGTCGACCTTGAGCCGCACGCTCGACACGCTGGAAGGCCAGGGCCTTGTGCGGCGCGAGCAGGGCGTCACCGACAGCCGCATCCGCCATGTGTTCCTGACCGATGAAGGCCGCGCGCTGTTCACCCGCGCCTGGCCGGCCATGCATGACGCGTTCGAAGCGATGTTCGACGGTGTCGACGATGCCGAATATGCCGCGCTGATCGCGATCCTGCAGAAGATGCTGAAGAATATCCGCAAGCACGACATCTGAGTTGACGTACGCGCCGCCTGGTTGCGGCAACGGAAGGAGGCAGAGATGGCCGAACGGTCTTTTGCCAAGGAAGTGGAAAAGCTGAGGTTAGGGGCCGGCGAGGAATTCGCCGGCGAGGGCATCCTCGCCATCACCAAGGCGCTCTTGCAATGCGGCGTCGGCTATGTCGGCGGCTATCAGGGCGCGCCGATCAGCCATCTGATGGATGTGCTGGCCGACGCGCAGGATATCCTGGGCGAGCTCGGCGTGCATTTCGAGGCAAGCGCCTCGGAGGCGACCGCCACCGCCATGCTTGCCGCTTCGGTGCATTACCCCATCCGCGGCGCCGCCACGTTCAAGTCGACGGTCGGCACCAATGTCGCGTCCGACGCGCTCGCCAATCTGGCGTCCGGCGGCGTCACCGGCGGCGCGCTGATCATCGTCGGCGAGGACTATGGCGAGGGCTCCTCCATCATGCAGGAGCGCAGCCATGCCTTCGCCATGAAGAGCCAGGTGTGGCTGCTCGATCCGCGCCCGAACCTGCCCTCGATCGTCAAGGCGGTCGAGGACGGCTTCGAGCTGTCCGAGGCGTCGAACACACCCGTGATGCTGCAGGTGCGCATCCGTTGCTGCCACGTGCATGGCCACTTCATCGCCAAGGACAACAAGCGCCCGCCAATGTCGGTCGCCGACGCGCTGGCGGCGCCGCGCCGCGACACCGGCCGCATCGTGCTGCCGCCCGCCTCCTTCCTGCATGAGAAGGAGAAGGTCGCCAAGCGTTGGCCGGCGGCGGTCGATTTCATCAAGAGCCGCAAGATCAACGAAATGTTCGGGCCGGACCACGGCTCGGTCGGCATCGTCATGCAGGGCGGCATGTACAACTCCGTCATCCGCGCGCTGCAGCGGCTTGGCCTTGCCGACACCTATGGCGATACTGACGTCCCGCTCTACGTGCTGAACGCCGTCTATCCGCTGGTGGACGACGAGTTCCTGTCCTTCTGCGAAGGCAAGCAGGCGGTGCTGGTCGTCGAGGAGGGGCAGCCCAACTACATCGAGCAGGCTTTCGCGGCCATGCTGCACAAGGCCGGGCGCGGAACCAGGCTGGTCGGCAAGGAGCATCTGCCGATGGCCGGCGAATATACCGGGCAGGTGATGCTCGACGGCATCGGCTCCTTCCTGCGCGCCAATGCCCCGCATCTCTTGCCGGGCGAGGTGCGCGCGCCGAACAAATTGGGCGAGGGCGTCGATACCGCCGATCTCATCAACGTCGTGCCTGGACGTCCGCCGGGCTTCTGCGTCGGCTGCCCGGAGCGGCCGATCTTCGCCGCGACCAAGCTTGTCGAGCAGGAGCTCGGCAAGCACCACATCGCCTCCGATATCGGCTGCCATCTCTTCTCGATCATGCCGCCCTTCGAGCTCGGCGCCACCACCATGGGCTACGGGTTGGGCCCGGCCTCGGCCTCGGCCTTCAACTCGCCGGACGCCAAACGCCGCTCGATCTCTTTCGTCGGCGACGGCGGTTTCTGGCACAACGGCCTCACCTCCTCGATCGGCAACGCCGTCTTCAACAAGAATGACGGCGTCATCGTCATCGTCGACAACTTTTACTCCGCAGCCACCGGCGGCCAGGACATCCTGTCCTCGCGCGCCAACAACCGCACCAAGTCGACCAAACATCCGATCGACGAGGCGGTGAAGGGCATGGGCGTCAAATGGCTGCGCCACATCGACCGCACCTATGATGTCGGCAAGATGCGCGCCGCTCTGCGCGATGCGCTGACCACCGAGGAGAAGGGGCCGAAGGTCATCGTCGCCTCGTCCGAATGCATGCTCAACCGCCAGCGCCGCGAGAAGCCGCTGGTCGACAAGGCGATCAAGGGCGGCGAACGCGTGGTGAAGCCGAAATTCGGCGTCGACGAGGATATCTGCACCGGCGATCATGCCTGCATGCGCCTCTCCGGTTGCCCATCGCTGTCGGTGAAGTCGCTCGACGATCCGCTGCGCGACGATCCGGTCGCATCGATCGACCAGAACTGCGTCGGCTGCGGCAATTGCGGCGAGGTGGCGGACGCCGCCGTGCTCTGCCCGTCCTTCTACCGCGCCGATGTCGTCCACAATCCCGGCCGCTGGGACCGTTTCCTCGAAGGCGCGCGCCGCGCCGTGATCGGCCTGTTGCAGCGCCGCCGCGAGAGCCGCCGTTTGACGTTCGCCCATGCTTGACCCCAGCGCAGCGCTGCGCCCGAAGACGGGCGCCTCAAACGACGAGCGCGTGATAAAGCTCGCCGTGCTCGCCGTTGGCGGCCAGGGCGGCGGCGTGCTCGCCGACTGGATCACCGACGTCGCCGAGCGCAGCGGCTACATCGCCCAGTCGACATCCGTGGCGGGCGTCGCCCAGCGTACCGGCGCCACGATCTACTATATCGAGATGGCCCGCGACACCGGACGGCTGCCGGTCTTCGCGCTGTCGCCCTCGCAGGGTGATGTCGATATCCTGATCGCCGCCGAGCTGATGGAGGCGGGCCGCGCCATCATCCGTGGCTTCGTCACGCCTGAGCGCACGACCCTGATCACCTCTTCGCACCGCATCGCCGCCGTCTCGGAAAAGATCGAGCCGGGCGATGGTCGCGCCTCGTCGGAAAAGGTGCACGCGACGGCTGAGGCCGCGGCCAAGCGCCTCATCACCTTCGACATGGAAAAGATCGCCGCCGACAACGGCACCATGATTTCGGCCAGCCTGCTCGGTGCCTTGGCCGGGTCCGACGCGCTGCCGTTCCCGCGCGAAAACTACGAGCAGGCGATCGGCGCCGGCGGCCGCGGCGTCAAGGCAAGCCTCGCCGCCTTCGGCGCTGCCTGTGATCGCGCGCGCGGCATCGCGGCCGCGCCGTCGGGCGAGAAGGCGTCGGCGCCTGCCGCTTCCGAGGTCCAGGCGACGCCAAAGGTCAGCGGCCCGGAAACCCTGCTGAAGGGCTGGCAGGTTCTTGCGGCTCGCGTCACCGCACTGCCGGAGCCGGTGCGCGACATGGCCGAACGCGGCCTGAAGAAGGTCGTCGATTTTCAGGACATCGCCTATGGCGGCGAATATCTCGACCGGCTGGACAAGGCGCTCGCGCTGGATACGCCGGAACGTGACTATGCGCTGTCGATCGCCGCGGCCAAGCATCTCGCCAACGCCATGTGCTACGACGACATGATCCGCGTCGCCGATTTGAAGACGCGCTCGACCCGCGACAAGCGCGTGCGCAGGGAGGTAGGCGTCAAGGAAGGCTCGGTGTTGCAGGTCACCGAATATTTCCACCCGCGCATCGAGGAGTTCTGCGGCACGCTGCCGGCGGGGCTCGGCAGCTACATCGAGAACCGCCCAAAACTGGCCGCCTTCCTCGACCGCCGCATCAATCGCGGCCGCCACATCCGCACCGACAGCTTTACCGGCTTCGCCATGCTCTGGTTCATCGGCGGCCTGCGCCGCTGGCGCCGCCGCCTGCTGCGCCACAAGGTCGAAGCCGAGCATCTGGAGCGCTGGTACGAACTGGCGCTCAGCCATGCCCGCCAGGACTACGCTTTGGCCACCGAGATCCTGAACTGCCGCCGCCTGATCAAGGGCTACAGCGACACCCATGCCCGCGCCCAGTCGAAATTCGACCGCGTGCTCTCGGCGCTGCCGATGCTCAAAGGCCGCGACGACGCCGCCGACTGGATCCGCCGCTTGCGCGAGGCCGCGCTGAAGGACGAAAAGGGCGACATGCTGGACGGCGGGCTGAAGACGGTGGCGACGCTTGGCGACAGCCCGGTTCAATAACCGTCGAGCAGCTTATTCAGTCGCCTCCCGTCCCGAAATCTGCTCGACAAAAATCCGGAAAAAGATATGCGGCATGCTGCTCGAGGCGAGAGGCGTGACGGGCTTGAGCGCGCCGGGCTCCCACCAGTCGGTGTGTTTGCTCAACACCGACCATGCATGATCGCACTGAACTTTGTGCCCGATCCGGTCCGGCAGTTCCTCATAGCGGCCGTCGACGACCACGCTTTTCCACCCCCGCCCCTGCGTGTGTTCCGCCACTTGTACGCACACCAAGGGATTGGCCCGCATCCAGTCGACCTTCTTGCCGACCAGGGAGAAGGCGTAGAGGTGACTGTCGGCATAGGCGTAGTTGAAGGGCACGACATACGGTTGTCCGTCCTTAACGCATGCCAAGTGTCCGGTGCGGTTTGCCGCCAGCAATTTCGTGCATTCCAAAGTGGAGAGCGTGCGGATCATCATCGCTATGAACTCCCGTCTTCAACCGGCCTTCAGCCTTGAGAATCTCCGTCGATCGGTTGTTCCGACGCTAGCCCACGGCACATCCCCGCTCATTGATATGGATCAATTTGTCAGGAGCGAAGAAGGCCTGCCCTGCGTACCGCCGGCCGGTCTGCCCCAGATTGAAGCTAACGAAAATGTGATCCGTCCCGCTCCAACGGATTTCGGCGATGTCCTCCGTTTCACGGCGGTAGGATGAATTACGGAGACAACGCATGTTCCCAAAACACTTGCTGCCCATTGCCTTGACCGCCGGCACTTTGATGCTGTCAGCCGTCGGCTCTGAGGCCATGCCGCTTGTCAAGCCGGGCGCTGCACCGCTGCCGGTCGAGAGTGTCGGCTGGCGCTGCGGTCCCGGCTGGCACATGAACCGCTGGGGCAGATGCGTGCCGAACGGCCGCGTGATCATCCGCCCGATGCATGTGCGCCATTGGCACCCCGGCTTCTGTCATCACGGCCGCTGGCACCCCGGTTTTTGGAGCTGATGATAGCTCCCCGATCGCCGTCGACGCCCGCGCCGGCAACGTCGCGGGCGGTTTGGCTAAGGTCCCCACGCACAGGTTCGAAACCTCCGCGCCAGCGTTCGTGATTGGCCGAGGCCCCTCAGCCTCGTGATCCTCGGGTCTTCGCGTCCGCTTCGCTCCCGCTCCGCCCGTGGATTACGAACTGACGGGCGCCGAAGGTCATCGCTGACCGGCAAACTCAGGGCTCACCCCACCAAATCCCGCATCGGCCTCACCGCAGCCGACTCCGGAAACACCTTGTCGCCAAGCACCGCCGCCGACAGCCCGAACTGGTCGGCAAGCAGCCCCTTCAGCACCGCGCGCACGTCGCTGGTCGGCCCGAGGTCGCGGCCTTCATGGAGCTGCGCCGGCTTCAGTCCCGGCCAGTCGGCGATGACGCGGCCGCCCTTGATCGCGCCGCCGGCGAGCAGCACCACCGTGCCGGTGCCGTGGTCGGTGCCGACAGTGCCGTTGATGCGCGCTGTGCGCCCGAACTCGGTGATCGCGACGATTGCCGTGTCCTGCCAACGCTCGCCGAGCCCCTTCTCGAATTCCTCGAAAGCGCCGTCGAGGCCGCCGAGAAGATTGGCGAGCCGGCCGGTGGCGCCGCCTTCGTTGACATGCGTGTCCCAGCCGTCGAAGGCGAGAGCCGCGATGCGCGGCCCGTCATCGGCCGCCATCAGCCTTGCAGCACCTTGCGCCGACTGCCGCATGCCGGCGGCATTGTCGAGACCGCCCTTGGGCTTCATCGTCTTGCCGTCGAACTGGTCGCCCATCGCCATGCGGTCGGCGTCCAGGCCTTTCTGCAGTGCTGCCGCCAGCACCGGATCACGATGATTGTAGAGGTCGAGCACCCGTTCGGCCAAGGCATCGCCGGGGGTCGGCAGGGCCTGCGGCGCCCAGCCGAGCACAGGGGCGGCGCCGCGGATCACCAGCGGCGTCGAAGGTCCGACCGCCAGCCCGCCGAGCTTCGCCACGCGCTCGCCCGCCGGCATAGTGGCCAAAGCCCGGTTGAGCCAGCCGGTGGTGGCATTGCCGGGGCCTGGCAACCCGCTTTCCAGCACGTCCTGGCCGTCGAAATGCGAGCGGTCGCGGTAGCCGGTCGCCGCCGCATGCACCACCGCCGCCTGACCCGCTCTGAACAGCCGCGCAAAAACCGGCATTGCCGGATTGACGGCAAAGAAACCGTCGAGCGGCAATGCCGGGTTGGCGCCTGAGAGTGAAAGCGCGATGTCGCCATGCAGGCCGGCATAGTCCGGATCGCCGATCGGCCCGACCGTCGACAGCCCGTCCAGCGCGCCGCGCAGCACGATGACGATCAGGCGCGGGTCGCGCTTGTCGGCCGCGCGCGCGAAGCGCGGCAGATAGGCCCAGGCGAACAGCGCGCCGCCGGTCATCAGCATCGCGCGGCGGGACAGGCTTGGGGTTTCGCAAAGAAGGCTCATGGCCGCATCTCCACTAACTCTTTGTTTTTACGCAATTCCGAACCAAAACCGCCGCACACTTTTCCTGGAATTGCTCCAGGTCACCGCCGTTGGAATTCCGGCGCCATCAGCAACAGGGCCAGGCCCTGCTGTTTGGATTCGGCGCGCGAAATCGCCTGCCTTGTCTCGGCAGAGACGGACGTGCCGATCAGTGACTCAAGCATCTCGTCGGGATCGCCGATGTCGTCCGCCAGCTTGGCGGCCTGCCAGGCGATGTCCAGCCGCGTCTTGAGACCTTCGGCGGAGGTCCATGCGTCCGTCAGGTCGGAAAAGCCGTTCGGCCCCGGCGGCTGCCACAGCGGCTCGCCGAGCACGCTCAGCCAGCGAAGCGACCGTTGCGGTTCGTTGCCGGCGGTGGCGCCGACCGCCCGTCGCAGCGCCACGACATAGTCCAAGGGCGAGCGCAGCTTCGTGAGCGGCGTCGACCAGGCTTCTGGCATGTCGATCAGCGTCAAGGCGATCGAGCGCAGGTCGCCGTCGGTCTTGGTGAAGACCGAGGCCAGGCGGGCGACAGCCGCTGGGGGCGGATCATCCGCGATGAAATGGCGCGCAAGCTTGGTGGCGATGTGCCGCGCGGTGGTCGGGTGGCGGGCAATGTCATTGAGCGCTGCCTCCGCCTGGCCCATGCCGCCGTCGGGATAGGTCTTGCCGAGCAGCACCGCCTGGCCCGGCTGGTGCGCGTTGGCGTTGAAGACGAAGCTTCCCGGCTCTCCCAGCCGCCCCTCGCGTCCGGCCATGGTCCAGCCGGTCAGCATGGCGGCGAAACTGGTGACGTCGGCCTGGGCATAGCCGCTGCCGACGCCCAGCGTGTGCAATTCCAGGATCTCGCGGGCAAGGTTCTCGTTGAGGCCGCGTCCGCGCCTTTTGCCGGCGCGCGACTCCGGGCCGATGGACTGCTGGTTGTCGAGATAGAACAGCATGGCCGGATGATGCTCGACCGCCAAAAGCATATCGGCGAAGCGGCCGAGCACGAAGGGGCGGATCGCCTCGCGCTCGAAGGCACCGGCAGAGGCCCGCACGACCGGCGCCTTGGCGGCGGAAACGCAGAAATGGTTCGACCAGAAGCCGACCACCCTCTCGACGAAACCGGGCGTCGCGGCGAGCGCCTTCTCGAACCGGGCCTGCGCCTCGTGCCGATAGATATCGGCCTCGACACGCGGCACAGCGGGCTTGGCCTTTGCCACGGCCGGGCCGGCCGGATCATCGGCCGCCATCGGCTGCATGGCGGCCGCCGCCTTCTCATCCCGCGCCTCCTTGCGCTCCATGGCCGCCGTCATGCTGGCCTGGATCGCCGCCGTGCTGTCCAGCAACCCGGCATCCTTCGGGTCGTCGGGGGAAATCAGCGCGATGTCCCGCTGCTTGAGCTCGGCCTTGAGGTAGCCGCGCGGATCGGCGGCGATCTTGCCGAGCTCGTCGCCCGGTCGTGCACCGAGGCCGAAGCGGTGAAGCGCGACCAGCGCCGGATCGGGCGGCGTTGCATTTGATGCGGGTAAGGCCAATCCAGCCTCCATCTCGCCGGCCGGCGCTCGCCGCGTCGACCGGAATGTCCTCGTCGTCGGATGGCTTCACGACGCCGGCCGCAGCACCGGCGTCATGAGCGGGCCGTCACCAGCGGCGCCAGTGGTGATGATGCCAGACCGGGCCGATATAGACGCGCGGTCCGCCCCAGTAGTAATAGCCGGGATAGACGACGCGGCGATTGGGGACGCAGCGGCCCCAATAGTTGGGATGCCAACCCGGACCGCAGCCCCAGGCGACATGCTCGATCATTGCCGGCGCGGCGGGCGCAACCGGCGCGATCGGCATGGCCGAGGCAGCACTTGCCGCGACCGTCCCGCCGACGGCGAGCGCGGCCGCAGCCGAATATTTCGTCAGACTGTTCATGGGTTACTCCCGAAGTTCCGAGGTTGAAGAGAAACCTGCCGGCATCGACTGACGGCAGGCCTGTCCCTCTTTCCCTTGAACGGAGCGCGTTCGCTTTTTCCGTCGCCGCCTATGGCGATTTTTTTGCAGGCGGCGGCTGCCTGCCGGCGCGCCGCAACAGGGCGTCCGCCAGCAACTGGCGGTCCTCCGCCGATCCCGATGCGGCGAACTCGACGATGCGCTGCTCCAGCCGGGCGCGCACGGTGACGTCCGCATTGCGCGCCCGCTCGAGCGCCGCCGCAAGGGCGGCGGTGTCGAGCGTCGGCTGCTGCAGAAGGTTCGCCGCCTCCCGCCTCGCGGCCTGGCCGTCGAGGATCACGTCCCGCGATTCCCTGCGCACCTCGCGCAGTGCCTGCCGGAACGCCTTGCGGTCGGCGGCCGGCAGCCTGCCGCCGGCCGATTCCAGGGAATAGCCCAGGTTGGACTTGCCGATCAGCCAGCCGGTCCCGCCGGCGAGCGCGCCAATCAGAAAGACGTTGAGCACCAGGGATGCCGCGACGAGACGGGGGCTCATAGATCCTCCTCGGTCTGCTCTGGACCCGCATCGCCGAACGACGTCGCGTTGGCGTCCATGACGTAATGGTCGGATTGGATGTCCGGATTGACCACGGTCACCAGCGCCAGCCCGGCTACGGCGCCGGCGAGCCCGACACCGGCGAGCCCGAAGCCCAGCCACCAGAACCGCCGGCGGCGCTCCTGCCTGACTTCAGTCGCGGCCCGTGCGACCACTGCGCGGTGGAGCGCCGCACTGGGGACCTCGACCCGATGCCGGTCGAGCATGGCGTCGAGCCTGCCGGCGCGCTGCAGGATGGCTCGGCCTTGCTCGGTCTCGGCAAACAGCACGGCGGCGGCCTGCTCGGCCGGCGGCCAGCGGTGCAAGGCGCCGCCATAGGCATCCGCCAACGCGGCAAAGCGCCCGGCGTCCATCGGCCCGCCTGTGGTTTTCTCAGCCATCTTTTTCCCCCTTCCACCATTTTGACGTGGCCCCCCACGCAGCAGTCCTCAGAATTCGCCGTCGCTTCAAGGTCTCAATCATCGCCATCTCCTGCGAGCATGGCCTGCAACGCGCGACGACCCCGAGCGAGCAGGCTTTCCAACGCATCGACGCTGACCTGCATGGCGCCCGCGGCCTCGATGTTGGACAGCTCCTGATAATAGACCAGCACGATCGCCTCCCGCTGGCGCGGTGCGATGCGCTGTAGCGCCTGGTTGACCCTGCGCTCTTCGTCGCCCGGTATGGCATCGGGAAGCGGCGCCTCATCGGCCACCTCCGGCAGTTCGTCCGTCGTCCATTCGCGCCGGCGCCGCAGCCGGTCGTAGCAGAGGTTGAGCGCGACGCGGTGGATCCAGGTGTCGAAGCGCGCGTGCCCCCGGCGCCAGCCCGAGGCGTGGCGCCAGATGCGCACGAAAGTCTCCTGGGCGACGTCCTCGGCCTCCGCCGCGTCGCCTAGCATCCGCGCGGCCAGAGCCAGGATGCGCGGCAGCTTGCGCGCCACCATCGCCTGCACGGCGGCGGGGTCGCCGGCGCCGATGCGGCGTACCAGTTCCTCGTCCGGATCGGCGCCCATCAACGGGAGCGCTCGCATGTGTCATTGCGCGCCATAACCTCGTGGTCATTGCTCCTCATTGGGAGCGGTTTTGTGGCCTGGCCGCTCGTCGGCGCTGAGCACCCCATCGCTATTTTTGTCCAGCTTGGCGAAGCGCTTGGCCAGGAAGGCGTCTAGCTCGCCCTTGTCGACGAAGCCGTCATTGTTGGTGTCGATGCGGGCGAAGGATTTGGCCGGATCGCCCTTGGCTTTGCGCGCGGTCTGGAACGCGGTCCATTCGGCGAGGCTGACCTTGCCGTCATTGTCGGTGTCGGCCCGCATGAACGCCATTTCCCGGCGCGCCTCGAACTTTTCCAGCGTCAGGCCGGACTTGGCGGCGGCGGGAGCCGAAGGGGCCGGCGCCGCCGGGGCCGGTGCAGGGGCAGGTGTCGTCGTCTGGGCGACCGCGGCCGCGGTCTGCAAACCAAAGGCTACGACGAATAGGATAGGGCGGATCATGCTCTCGTCTCCGGTTGGACGCGGGCCATTGGCGGCCGCGCTTCAGCCGTTAAACGCCAGGCAGAGCAAAATCCGTCGGTGGCTTATCGGCACATCTCCGGCCAAGCCGGAAAGGAGCTGCTTTCGGGAAACCCTATTTCGGTTGGTCGACCGCCACCAGCTGGTCCGGCTTGAAGCCTGCATGCTGCGGCGTCCAGACGTCGCCCTCGCGGTTGAACCAGTGGCACAGATACATGCCGGAAGCGGCCCCGTCGCTGACGGTCATTTCCGGGCCTCCGGATTTCAGCCTGACGACGTCTCCGGTCTTGAAACTATTGGGCATTTCGACCTCCCATGCTGACAGGCCGAGTTTCCCACCAACAGCGATTCCCGACAATGGCCGAGATGCGCCGATGACGTGGTGCAGGGTCGGGAAGGTGTCGAAAAACTGATCCCGTTGGCGCGCCGGGGCAGCGCTCCATGCGCTTGGCCCGATCGTGTCGGGGCTTCGCAGGCGAAGCGAGCGGCCTGTTCGCTCCGTGCGTTCAATCGGTGTCGCGCTGTGGAGCCGGCGGCTGCGTCGATTGGCTGTCTTGCCTGGCCGGGCGGACGGTCATGGACCTTTCATCGGGCCACAATGCTTGTGCCTTCATAACCGCTGCCAGGAGATTGTCTGCTTCAACGCTTCCGATCTCGGTTAGAAGCGGGCTGTTGCCGCCTGCTTCGAAATCGACGTGATAGACAGTCCAACTCCTCATTGCATTTCCGGCAATTTGGGTCTCGGCGCGGGCACGCGGATGAAAGCCCGGCTCGCTTTTGTGGTTAGGATTTTGAGGTCCGCGAGCCGGGCATGCGCCAACCGATGGGCGGGGGGCTTGGGGGTATCAGCCGGCGCGATGGCGAGACTGTCTGATTTGCCCGCTGGTCCACAATCGACCGAGGTCCATCCTGTCGGACGCATTGGTCCGAAAGGACCAAAGATATAGCCCCTTATTCCGTTGGGGCAGATTGCCTGTGCCGGTGATCTGTCAGGGCGGGGCTTAGCAAAAATCTGCGAGCGCCATCGGATACCTGTCCCAGGCCGCGGGCATCGGGCGCGGATCGAGTCGGGTCAAAAAGGCGACAAAGACGCCGCTCTGGAGAGTCGGCAACCCGTGCTGGATCACGTTTCTCTTGGATGGAGGCGAACCCTTCGTCCGCGGGCAAGCGCAAACCGCTCCACCTCAGGGATACGGCCTGACCTGGCGATAGAACCAGCGCATTCGGAGAGGCTTGTGCGGACGAGCGAAAAACACTAAGCCAGCCCGCGTGGGGCCTGTAGCTCAATGGTTAGAGCCGGCGGCTCATAACCGCTTGGTTGGGGGTTCGAGTCCCTCCGGGCCCACCATTATCGTTATTTATCAATTCTTTAGCGCCTATTTATTCTGTCGGTTAGCCAAGTCCAAGGTGGCGAACCTCCGAGCATTGCTTTGAGTTTGTTGATTTATTGTGGGCCATCGAGGCCCATCAGACGTAGTAGAAGGATCCTAGCGAGCAAGAGGACCGCTACGATGGCGGGAGATGGAGTAGAGCTTTGGTAGAAAGCGTCGATTAGGGCTGCAAAAGCAACGCAGGATTCGAGTCGAAGGTCGCCCACCGTCGCTCCTCGGACGGAAACTCCTACCGCGCATCGAATAGTGAATAGAACTCGCTAATCTGCGTCTTACGGGCGCCGATCCTGAAAACGGTTCCAGGCATGCATGCGGTTGGCGACCTGCACCGCGATCGGATGGCAGCGAACCGGTTTCATAGCCGTCACCGGCAACGACATCTGCCCGTCGGTGCGGCGGCCCGCCGCCCAGCGGCCGATCTCCTGGCCGAGCGACATGGATAGCGCCACGCCGCGGCCGGAATAGACGCCGCCAAAGACGAGGCCGGGCGCCAGTCGGTAAAGCCGCGGCTTGCGGTCGGGCACCACAGCGAAGGTTCCGTGCCAGTATTCCACCATTTGCGGTTCGCCACCGAAGGCCCGGAACGCCTTGCCCAGCATGTGCGAGACTTTCGCGCGGCCGCGGTCGGCTTCGTTGCGCCAGAAGGTATGCGTGC
Source organism: Mesorhizobium atlanticum (assembly GCF_003289965.1). Classification (GTDB taxonomy): domain Bacteria; phylum Pseudomonadota; class Alphaproteobacteria; order Rhizobiales; family Rhizobiaceae; genus Mesorhizobium; species Mesorhizobium atlanticum. Next base: position 296,666 of record NZ_QMBQ01000004.1, on the reverse strand, counting down.
CGCCGCTGACCAGCCGGTTGTCGCGGTCATAGTGGAAATAGCGGAGGTCGTTGCGCATATCGGATACGGCCGGATTGCCGACAAGGATCCTGGCGCGCAATTCGTCGGGCAGGGGATTGGTCGCAGCCTGGAACACTTTGAAGGGTACGAGCGTCTTCTTGAGTCCCGGCCAGATGTCTCCGGTCAGCGCGTTGGTCGCCAACACCACCTCCGGCGCCGTGACGCTTCCCGTTGCCGTGAAGACGCGCCAGCCGCCTTCTAGCCGCTCGATCCGCGACGCGCGTGAGTTCTCGTAGACGGTCACGCCTTCGCGCTCTAGCGCGGCCGCAAGACCGACGGTCATGGCGAACGGATTGATATGGCCCGAATTATGAGCCATCCAGCCGCCGAGATAGGGGCTGCCGATGCGCGTGCTCACCTCCGCGCGGTCGAGCCAGGAGACGTTCGCGCCGAAGGCTTTCCATTCGTCGTGGAACTGGCGGGCGCGGGCGAGAGTCGCCTCGGTGTGGGCTGGCTGGATCCAGCCTTCCTGCACCTGATGGGCATCGATGTTGAAGCGTTGCATCAGGCCGAAGGCAACGCCGGCCGCGTCCGCCACCATGCGATTGTAGCGGGCGCCGACGGTCTTGCCGTAGGCCGCCTCGAATTCCGACGGCGCAGCCTTCGAGTGATGCGAGATGACGAGGCCGTTGTTGCGGCCCGACGCAGCCGATCCGATCTCATTGCCTTCCAGCAGCATGACGTCGACGCCGCTGTCGCGCGCGCCCAGTGCTGCGGCCATACCGGTGAAGCCGCCGCCGACGACCAGCACATCCGTCTTCAGATCACCTTGGAGCGCCGGCGCCGTTTCGCGCGAGCGCGCGGTCTTGCGCCACAGATGCGGCGTCTTCCAATCGACCTCAAACATGAAGGACCGCCTCGCTGGCACCGCCGAGATAATGCTCGCTCAATGCCGAGTGCTCGGCCATCTCCTGGGCCGGGCCGTGCAGCTTCACCTTGCCGGTGTTCAATAGATAGGCGTAGTCGCCGCATTCGAGCGCGAGTTGGACGTTCTGCTCGACAAGCAGGATCGAGATGCCATTGCGCGACAGGTCGAGGATGATGCGGAAGATCTGGTGCACGATTTTCGGGGCAAGCCCGAGGGACGGTTCGTCGAGCATCAACAGCTTCGGTTCTGCCATCAGCGCGCGGCCGATCGCAAGCATCTGTTGCTGTCCGCCCGACATCCGGCTCGCCACGCTGTTGCGGCGCTCCTTGAGCACCGGGAAAAGATCGAACGCCTCGGCGCGAAGCGCCTCAAAACTCTTGCCGGCGCGGCCGATATGGGCAGCGACAAGGTTCTCCTCCACCGTCAGGCGCTGGAAGATCTGGCGGCCCTCCGGACAATGGGTGATGCCGAGGCGCACGACCTGTTCCGGACGCATGCCGGTGATGTCGCGCCCCTCGAAGGTGATCGTGCCTGCGCTCGCCCGCGCGACGCCGGATATGGAATTGAGCAGCGTCGTCTTGCCCGCGCCGTTCGGGCCAAGCACAACGACAATCTCATTTGGATCGACCTCTATGTCGATGTCTTCAAGAACGCCGACGCGCCCGTATCCCGAGCTGAGCCCGGCGATCCTGAGCAGCGGCCCGGATGTCGTCGATGTCATTGGCGGTTCCCAGATAGGCGAGTTGGACGTCGGGGCTCGCCTGCACCTCGGCGGGCGTGCCTTGGAACAGCAGCTTGCCGTGATGCATGACGATGATGTTGTCGCAGAGCGACATGACCAGATCCATGTCGTGCTCGACAATGATGGTGATCCGGTCGGGCAGGCGCTGGGCGGCAAGCCTCGCGGTCAGTTCCGCCGTCTCGTGATGATTGAGGCCGGCGGCCGGCTCGTCGAGCAGCAGCACGCGCGGATTCGGGACCAACGCTCGGGCGATCTCCAGCATGCGCTGCCGGCCATAGGGCAGGCTGCCGGCATCGGAATCGGCGTAGCCTTGCAAATCGAAGAAGCGCAGGATCTCCATGCATTTCTCGCGCCGTCTTTCGCGCCTGGCTGAGGCATAGGGCGGCCACATCACTTCCTTCCATGTGCCGGCGACATCGACCGGGTAGAAGCACACTTCCAGGTTCTCGAGCACCGTCATCTGGTCGAAGAGCCGGATATTCTGGTAGGTGCGGGCCACGCCGGAATTGGCGATCTGATACTTCTTGAGTGTGTCGAGGCGCTTTCCGTCCAGCGTGATCGATCCCGAGGAGACGCTGTAGGAGCCGGCGGTCATATTGATGAGCGTCGACTTGCCGGCGCCGTTCGGTCCGATCACGCCATGGATGAGCCCGGGAGCGAAGGAGGCCGTCACGTCGTCGATGGCGACGACCTGGCCGTATTGCTTTCGCAGTCTGTCGAAGGCCAGGGTCATTTGCCGAAAAGCCTCCTGATGAGCTTGTCCGGCCCGAAGCTGCGCGGCACGATTCCCGCCGGGCGCACGATGATCAGGAAGATCATCAGGAGCCCGAGGAAGAGGATGCGCCATTCGGCGAACTCGCGCAGCACTTCGGGCAAGAGCATCAGGATCGCCGCGCCCGCGACGATGCCGAGAATGTTGCCGATGCCGCCGATCACGATCATCAGCACGATCAGCACCGATTCCTGGAGCGTGAAGCTCTCCGGGCTGACGAAGCGCTGGGAGGCGGCGAAAATAGCGCCGGCGATCGAGCCGATCGTCGCTGAGGTGGCGAAGGCCGCAAGCTTGGCGTTTGTCGTGTTGATGCCGATGCCGCGAGCGGCGTCCTGGTCTTCGCGGATGGCCGCCCAGGCCTTGCCGAGGATGGAGCGCTCCAGCCGCCAGACCAGCATGCCGACCACCAGCACGGTGACGAGCAACAGCCAGAAGAAATCGATCGGTCGGGCGACCTGGATGCCTAGGATCGAGGCCTTGTCGAGGCGTGGTATGCCCTTCGGTCCACCGGTGAGCCAGTCCATATTGTTGATGATGATGCGGATGATCTCGCCGAAGCCGAGCGTGACGATGGCAAGGTAGTCGCCGCGCAGCCTCAGCACCGGTATGCCGAGCAGTATGCCGGTGGCGGCGCCGAGGCAGGCGGCGACCAGGAGGATGAGCAGGAACGGCCAATGCAGGTCGAGCTGCGGGCTCGCAAGCAGCGCGTAGCTGTATGCGCCGACCGCGTAGAAGGCGACGAAGCCGAGATCGAGCAGTCCCGCATAGCCGATCACGATGTTCAGCCCGATGCCGAGCAGGATGTAGATCAGCAAGCTGTTGATGACGCGGACATAGTAGTTGGGCAGGAAGGGCGTCGCCACGATCAGCGTGATGGCGATGGCGAGGAAGAGGAACGAAACGGTCCGTCCCGAGCGCGGCCTGGCGGCGGTGAGGGTCTCGGCGACGGACATCAGAACTCCCTCTTGTACACGATGCTCTCCTCGGACACGGCCTCGCCCAGAATGCCGGCGGGGCGGACCAGGAGCACGAGTATGAGGATCGCGAAGGAGAGCACATCGCGGTATTCGGTGCCGAGCACGCCGTGGGTGACGACGGGCAGCAGCGCCGTTCCTCCGACCTCGACGAAGGCCAGGATGAAGGCGCCGAGCATGGCGCCGGGAATGGAGCCGATGCCGCCGAGGATTGCCGCGGTGAAGGCCTTCAGGCCGATGACGGCGCCCATGGTCGGCGACATGATGCCGTAATAGCTGGCATAGAGGATGCCGCCCGCCGCGCCGAGCAGCGGCCCGACGAAGAATACCATCGAGATCGCGCCATTGACGTTGATGCCCAGAAGCTGGGCCGTGGGCCGGCTTTCCGAGACGGCGCGCACGATGATGCCGATGCGGCTGCGGTTGACCAGGAAATGCAGGCCGAACATCAGCGCGAAGGCGGCGACCAGGATGCCGATCTGCACCGAGCTGACCGTGCCGCCCAGCACCTCGTAGCGAACGGAAGGAAAGAAACTCGGAAAGGCGACCGGCTGCGGTCCGGCGAGGATCTGGATGCCGGTGACCAGCGAAAGCGACACGCCGAGCGAGGAGAGCATCGGCGCGAGACGCGTGGAGTTTCGCAACGGTTTGTAGGCCACCCTTTCGATGCCGACGCCGATGATTCCGACCACGAAGATCGCAACGACAAAGGCCCCGGTGAGCGCGATCGCGCCCGCGGCGCCGACATCGCCGATAAGCATGCTGAGCAACAGGAAGGCGACGTAGGCGCCAAGCATGAACATCTCGCCATGGGCGAAATTGATCATGCGCAGCACGCCGTAGACCATGGTGTAGCCGAGCGCGATCAGCGCGTAGATGGCGCCGATCGTCAGGGCATTGACTGTCTGTTGAATGAGGTTTCCCAGCATGGGCTGGCGTCCCTGTGCAATGGGTTCCGCCCGGCAGGCTCAGCCGGAGAGGGGAACGATCAACCTGGCCGCAGCGCTCTGTGTCGGGCACGGCCGCAAACAAGCGAAGGAGCCGCCCGCCAAGGGGCAAACGGCTCCGGCGCGCAATCGTTATTTCTGGCCGACGAGCTGGAAGTCCGAGCCTTCGACCTTGTAGAGGTAGGATGGGGCGACTTTGAGTTCGCCGGTCTCGTCGAATTCCAGCTCGCCTACCGCGGTCTTGACCTTCACCGCGTGCAGGGCGGCGTTGATGTCCTCGCGCTTCAGCCCCTTGGTCGTCTTGAGCACCTGCTCGAGGATCTGGCCCTGGACATAGCCGTAGATCGAATAAGGGCCGGCATCCTCGCCATATTTGGCCTTGTAGAGCTTGGCGAAGTCGGCGATCGCCGGAGAGGCATCCATCGGCGGCACCTGGATTGCGACCAGCGTGCCCTGGACGTTGGCCTCGCCGGCCTGTTTGATGAGGTCCGGCGTGTAGCCGCCATCGGGGACGATCAGCGTGGCGCCGATGCCTTGCTCATGCATCTGCTTGGCGAACAGCGCGAGCTGCGGCATGACGGCGCCGAGATAGATCACGTCCGGTTTCTTGGGCTTGATCTGCGCCAGCACGGCGGTGAAGTCGACGTCGGTCGGCGCGACCGCGATGGTATCGAGAACCTTGCCGCCGCCGGCCTCGAAATTCTTGGCGAAGATTTCCGAAATGCCTTGCCCGAAGACCTGCTTGTCGTTGACGACGAGCGCGGTCTTGGCGCCGAGCTTGCCGAGCGCGTATTCGGCCGGCAGCAGCGCACCCGCCAGGTCGTTGGCGACGGGGCGCACCATGAACTTATAGCCCTGCTTCGTCAGCGAAGGATTGGAGCCGAAGGTCATCGTCGGCAGCGAGCAATCCTCATAGATCGGCAGGGTCGACTGGGCGACGCCGGAATTGAAGTTGACGAGGCCGAGGACCACCTTGTCGTTGTCGCAGAATTTCTGCGCCACCAGCGTTCCTTCGCGCGGGTCCGCCTTGTCGTCTTCCTGCTCGTAGGCGATCGTCACGCCGTTGACCCCGCCGTCGGCGTTCAGCTTGTCGACATAGAGTTTGAAGCCGTTGTGCCACGTGGTGCCGAAATAGGCCTGCGGACCGGAGAGCGGCGCAGAAAGACCGATCGTGGCCTGCTCGGCCATAGCCGGCGCCGCGAACAACGATGCTCCCAATAGGAGCGTGGCAGTGAATTTCCTCATGATGGTTCCCCTTGGCTACTGGTCACGACGGGAGCGGCCGTTCTGGTCTTCTTCTCCTTGATCGTCATCGAAGCAGACAAAGAGATCGCCGTCAAGAAAGTGTCTACACTATTGCGTTCAATTTTGTGCTCAGATACGGATTATGTGTCGCGGGCCCTTCGGCGGCGCTTCAAATCCGCGCCGTTTCCCGGCGCGAAAACCCTGAGCAGCGCGTCTTTGAGCGCCTGCTGCGTGGCGGAGACGGTCATTTCGATATGCTCGCGCAACAGTTTCATGCCGTTCTCGGCGTCCCGTTTGACGGCGGCGGCGACAATCGCCGAGTGGGAGGTGACCTGCGTCTTGTCGTGCGAGGGGTGCTCGATCTGGATGCGGCGGATGAAGCGGATCCGGGCATTGATGGAGGCAAGCTGGCCGACGAGCTCCGGATTTCCGGAGAGCTCGGCAATGAGCAGGTGGAAGCCTTCATCCTCTGCAAGGATGATGTCGGGCGCCTGGTCGCGATAGCCGTCGACGATCGCCTCCCAATACTGCCGCAGGCGGTCGATCTCGCTGTCCTCCGCGCGTTCGCACATCAGCTTGAAAGCGGCGCATTCGATGATCGAGCGCAGCTCATAGAGATCGAGCAGTCCCTCGGTGCTGAGGTTCCTGACGAAGAAGCCGCGATTGGGCGTGAGCGAGACGAAGCCTTCGGAGGCGAGCCGGTTCAGCGCCTCGCGTATCGGCGTGCGCGAAACGCCCAGGCCGCGCGAAAGCTGCACCTCGTTGATCCGCTCGCCCGGCTTGAGCGTGAACTCGACGAGAAGCTTGCGGATGGTGTTGTAGGCTCGTTCGCTGCTGTCGGCGGTGCGACGCGTATCGGTCTCGCCGGCGAGGAGCGGATCGTTGTCGGTACTCTCGGCGCGTTCGGTCATGAGGGCTCCCATCTGATTTGCGTGCAGCTCGTGTCGACACTTTGCGATGCGCCTTTCTTTCCCAAACCGGCGCGAATGGCAAGTGAGAGGTTCGAACCCGGGGGGCGGCAATGATCCTGGGGGTTCTTGGCGTCGGCCATCTGGCGGCCTCGATGCTGGCCGGGTTTCAGCGCTCCGGGCTTGGCCCCGAGAGCATCCTTTTGTCGCCCCGAGGCAAGGCGGCGGCGCTTTGTGCCCGGCACGGCTTCCGGCTCGCGGCGGGCAACCGCGATCTCGTCGAGCGAGCCGACATCGTAATTCTCGCGGTGCGGCCCGCGCAGGCGCCGCAGGTCGTCCAGGACCTGCCGTGGCGCGAGGGGCAGCTTTTGATTTCGGTTTGCGCCGGCGTGCCGCTGTCGCGGCTTGGCGTCGCGCCCGCACGGGTGGTGCGCGCGATGCCGTTCACCGCCGCCGAAATCGGCGCCAGCCCAACGGCCTATTTCCCGGACGTCGAAGAGGCCCGCGCGGTTCTCGGCCGGCTCGGCCCGTCGATCGCCTTGGCCAGCGAAAGGGATTTCGAAGTGGCGACGGTCAGCGCAGCCGTCTACGGTTGGGCGCAGGACCTGATCCGCGGGACCGCCGAATGGTCGAATGCCCAAGGCCTCGATCCGACCATTGCCCGCCGGCTGACGGCCATGACATTCGTGGCGGCCGGCAAGCTGATCGCTGAAAAGCTCGATCCGATGGACCAACTGCTAGAGGAGCTGGTGACACCGGGAGGCATTACCGAGCGCGGCCTGCAGGTTCTGTCGGCGCGCGGCGTGCCTGCCGCATGGAACGAGGCTTGCGCGGCGGTGCTCGACAAGTTGACAAGGCAGGCGCCGGGCTGATCGCGCGAGGCTCTCGGCCACAGCCCTCACCGTTGCGGGGCGGGTGGATAGACCTGGCCGCCGGCGGCCTGTTCGCTGGGTGCGACGATGAGCTCCGCCAGATCGACGTGATCCGGCAGGCGCAATGCCGAAACGAGCACGGCGGCAATGTCGGCCGGGTGTAGCGGCCGCTGTTGCGAATAGATGCGCTTGCGCAAGCCTTCGCGGTCGCCGTCGAAAGCCTGGAGGTAGAAATCCGTCTCCACGCGCCCGGGAGCGATCTCGGTCAGCCGCACGCCGTTGCCGGCCAGGTCGAAGCGCAGGATGCGGCCTGCCTGCGACAGCCCGGCCTTGGCCGCGCCATAGGCAGTGGTGCCGGGAAAGACGGCGCTGCCCGCCGTGCTGGTCAGGTTGAAGATATGGCCGCGCTTGCGCGCGATCATGCCGGGCAACAGAAGGCGGATGAGCTGCAGCGGCGCGGTAAGGTTCAGCGCCACCACCTCGGCCGTTTCCTCGGCGCTCTGTTCGTGCAAGGGGCGCACCGTGGCCAGGCCGCCCGCATTGTTGACCAGCACGTCGATTTCCGCCGCACCGAGCGCGGCGGCGATCGCTTCCACGTCACGCACGTCGGCGGCCAGCGGCCTGACCAGCGGTCCGAGCCGCTGCCGCAGGTCAAGCAACGCGTCGTTGTTGCGCGCCAGCGCATGGACGGTCAGCCCTTCCGCCACGAGGCTTTCGACGATCGCGGCACCTATGCCTTTCGAGGCGCCGGTGACGAGGGCGTTGCGATACTCCATGGCCGTTCTCCCGGGTGCGGTGATCAGAGCATGATGCCGAAAAGTGTGAAGCGGCTTTCGGGCGACATATGCTCTATCTCTTTGATTTAGAGCGCGCCGTGCTCGGCGACTGTCTTGAGAATGCCGACGAGCCCGGTTTCCCGCGCCGCCTTCAACTCCTCCTGGCCGCGGCCGTCCACCGCCGCATTCGTCGAGGCCGTGATCGAGCGGACCGTATCGCTGTCGAGCCTGGCATCCAGGAGCGTGTCCCAGATCGCCTGATAGGTGGGGCCGTATTTGCGCAGGAAATCGTCGATGCCGTCCGCGTTGAGCATGTTGGAAATGAAAGAACCCTGCAGAGTCCATTTCGGCCCTGGCCCGTACATGAAGGCCCTGTCGACATCCTCGACCGAGGCGACGCCGTCGCGCACCAGCGCGATCGCCTCGCGCCACATCGCGCCCATCAGGCGTAAGGCGATGTGGCCGGTCACTTCCCGGTTGAGCGTCACCGGCTTCTTGCCGATGGCCTCGTAGATGGCGCGCGCTCGCGCGATCGCCTTTGGATCCGTCGCCTTGCCGCCGACGATCTCGACCAGCGGCATCAGGTGCGCGGGGTTGAACGGATGGCCAAGCACGATGCGTTGGGGCAAGCGGCACTCGGCCTGCATGTCGGAGACGAGAAGCGCCGAGGAGGAGGAGGCGATGATGACCGCGTCGCCGACATGGTCCTCGATCTCAGCGAGCAGCCAGCGCTTGAGCGGCAGATCCTCCGGACCGTTTTCCTGCACGAAGTCGACGCCGTCGAGCGTCTCGGTCAGCGTCTGGAAAAGCTGGACCGCACCCGGCGCCGGCGAGGGGCCTCTCAACGCGTCGAGATCGGCCATCAGCGCCGGCAGAACGTCGTGGAGGGTTGCCTCGCGCCGCTCTGTCGGATCGTAGACGCGCACGTCATGTCCGGCGTGCGCGAAGCAGGCCGTCCAGCGCTGTCCGATCACGCCGAAGCCGACAACGCCGATCCTCAGCTTTTCCATGGTCAGGCCCTCGTTCCGTCGAGCGCGGCGCGGAAGGCTTCGTTGAGATCGTTCCATGGGATGAGCAGATCGAGCCAGGCGCCGATCCGTCCGGCGACCAGGATCGCCTCGTCGATCAGGGCATCGAACGGGTATGCGTCGCCCATCGCCGCCTTGAGCCGGAAAAGCAGCGCCGGCGTTTCCTCCATATGGCAGAAATCGCGAAGGCGCGTCGCCGCCTTGTCGAGCGCCAGCGCCGCGGCGTGGCGCCGCATGGCTTCGTCCGTTCCGCGCTCGGCGCGGATCCACCAAAGGAATTCGTGCAGCACCCGGGCTTCCGATTCCGCGGTGAAGACGGGTCCCGCCGGATGCATGATGGCGCGCGAGGATGTCGCCCGGCCGATGTCGGCCGGACAAGCCGCCCACAGCGCCTTGCGTGCCGCGACGATATCCTGCGGCAGCGGCGATGGCGCCGGCGGTGCGGGGGCATCGCCGTCCACCCTGGAGAGCGTGCCTTCGAGGATGCGGCGGCCCTGGTCGAGCTTGAGCATGGCGGCGAGCTCGGCGATGCCCTTCACCGGCGCGTCGAGATGGCCGAGCACGGTGACCTCGGCATTCTCGGCCTGCAGCGGCGCGAAGGTGATTTCGAGGAACTGCCGCACCGGCCAGTAGATGAAGGCGCCGGCGCTGGCGGCAAGCACATGCGTTGCGCCTTCCAGATCCTCCACGAAGGGCGCGTGCCAATAGATGTGGCTGCCGGCGATCTTGGGCGTGTGCAGTTGCAGGCGCATGGGCAGCGCCGAAAGCAGCGCCCTGCGGGTGCGCTCGGCATCGCCTGTGAGCCGTATCGGCCAGCTTTGCCCTTCGGCCGAGAAATTCAGGTCCATCTTATTTCCCAGGATTGAAGAAGGAGACGGGCTTCAGGATCTGGTTGCGCATGTCGAGCAGGTAATCTGTCTCGATGACCTTGCGGCGATAGGCCTGCCATTCCGGGTCGGCTTCCATGCGATCGCGCCGCCCCTCCCTGTCGGCAAGGCTGTCGAATTTCCACAGATGAACGGTGCGCGAGAGATCGCCGATATGGGTCTGGAAGAAGCCGAAGGGCTCGCCCAGATAGTGCCGCTGCATGGGCAGGCCGACATCCTCGTAGAGCTTGAGGAAATGCGGCAGCTTGTTGGGGCGGGCGGTGTAGGTGCGATGGTCGAAGATCATCTCGGTAGCTCCTTCTGGTCTGGTCCGGCGTTGCTTGAGCCGTCGAAATCGTGACTGGTCTGTCGATCGGGCTAGCCGCAGCTCCGAACCGTCTCCGAGATGAGCCTGGCAGTCAGCGCCGGCGCTTCGATCTGCGGCACATGACCGATCCCGTCGAGGAGATGGACCGCGGCAAAGCCCGGCGCGCGGGCCGCGTGGGTGGCCGGTATAATGCGGTCGAGCCGGCCCCACACAAGCCGCGTCGGCACGCCAAGCCCGGCAAGCGCCGTCGTCAGGTCGAAGCCTTGCGTTTCGTCGGGAAACAGGGTCTCGGCCATTGCGGCCAGCGCGTCGCGATTTCCTGTCTTGTCGATCTGCCTGAGCGCTGCTTGCGCATAGCCGGCGGGCAGGGCTGCCGGGTTGCCCACCATGACTGCCAGCCACCGTTCCAGTGCCTGGACGCTGGTCGCGCGGGCAAGCCCGGCGATGAAGCCCGCATTGATCTCGGGACCGAGTCCGCCCGGGGCGAAAAGGGTGACTGAGCGCACCGTGAGGCGGCCTAGCCGGGCCAGCGCAAGGGCCGCCGCGCCACCCAGCGAATGGCCGGCGAGATGGGCGTCCCGTACGCCGATGGCTTCCAGGCGATCGGAGAGGTTGAAGGCGATCTCCTCGATATCTTTCGCGGGCCGCGCGGCTTCTGCGCCGTGGCCGGGCAGGTCGAGGCTGATCGTCTCAATTCCCGGTTCGAGCAACGGCACGACCTGCCGCCAGACGGAGCTGTCGGCTCCGAAGCCATGGAGCAGCAGCACCGGTGCCGTTTGCCGCGGCGGCGCGGCAGCGGGCGATGCTGCCAGCGCGGCCAGGGCCACCCGGATCCCGCCAGGTTCGTCCGGACGCGCGGCGAGAACGGCGTCGATATCGCGCTTCTTGATGCGCCCCCTGGGGCCGCTTCCGGTAATGGTCGAAAGATCAAGACCCGCCGCGGCGGCAAGCCGGCGGGCGAGCGGGCTGGCGATGGCGCGTGTGCCGCTCTGGCTGGCGGTGGAAGAGGCGTTGCCGGCCGCGAGCGCAGGATTGGCTGCCGGCAATGTCGCGGCCGGTGTGCCGGTCGAAATCGTCTGGCCCGCGGGCCTCTCGTCCGCGATGGTGCCGAGCACGGCGCCCACCGGCGCTTCCTGCCCTTCGGTGAAGAAGATTTCCGCCAGCCAGCCATCGCGGTCGGCTTCGATCTCGGTTGCCGCCTTGGCCGTCTCGACGGTGACGACAAGATCGCCGGCCTTGACCGGATCGCCCGGTTTGGCCGCCCAGGCGACCACCAACACGGCTTCCATATATTCGCCGCCGGCGCTGTCGATGCTGATCGGATGGGTGGCCATCGCCGTCTCCGTCACTTCAGCGTCTTCAGCGCGGCGACGCGGATTTTCTCGGCGCTCGGCAGCATCGCCGTCTCAAGAGGCTCGGAATAGGGGATCGGCATGTCCGGCAGCGTGACGCGCGCGACCGGCGCGTCCAGCTCGTCGAAAGCGTGATCCATGATCGTGGCCGACAGCTCGGCGGCATAGCCGCAGAAGCGCCAGCCTTCATTGACCACCACCGCATGATGCGTCTTCGTGATCGAAGCGACGATGGCATCGACGTCGAGGGGGCGCAGCGATCGGAGGTCGACGATCTCGGCCGAAACGCCGTCCGTGGCTAGAAGATCGGCGGCCTTCGACGCCTCGACCACCATCTTGGACGTGGCGAAGATCGAGATGTCGCTGCCTTCGCGCACAATCGCCGCCCTGCCGAGCGGCACCGTCACGTCGCCGTCGGGCACCTCGCCGCGGATATTGTAGAGCAGCTTGTGCTCGAGGAAGACGACCGGCTGATCGTCGCGGATGGCAGCCTTCAGCATGCCCTTGGCGTCGGCCGGCGTCGAAGGCGCGACGACCTTGATGCCGGGAATATGGGCGACCATGGAATCGAGCGCCTTGGAGTGCTGCGCGCCGGCGCCGGCGCCGCCGCCGCCCTGGGTGCGCAGCACGAAGGGCATCTTCACCTGGCCGTTCCAGATGTAGTTGTAGATCGAGGCCTGGTTGACCAGCGCATCGAGCGTCAGCGGCATGAAATCCGCATACATGATTTCAAGCACCGGCCGGGTGCCAGTCATGGCGGCGGTCACTGCCATGGCGGTCAGCGCCTGTTCGGAGATCGGCGTGTCGCGCACCCGCCTTTCGCCGAACTCCTCCATCAGGCCCTTCGTGACCTTGAAGACGCCGCCATAGCGCGCGATATCCTCGCCGAAGAGGAAGACGGAAGGGTCGGCCTGCATCTCCTCGCGCAGCGCGGCATTGAGCGCTTCGGCATATCGCATCATCGCCATGTCAGTGCGCCTCGCTATAGGGATTGCAGGCTTCGTCGATCATGAATTCCGGCATCGGGTCGGAAAGCGCGGCTTCGAACGCCTCGTCCGTCTCGGCTCTGGCGGCGGCCTCGATCGCGGCAAGCCGCGCCTCGTCGACCTTTTCCGACAGCGCCTTGCGTGAGACCAGCAAGGGGTCGCGCGCCTTCCAGGCGGCGATGTCCTCCGGTTTCTGGTAGCCGCCCATGTCGGAGGTGGAGAAGCCTTCGACGCGGTAGGTCTTGCATTCGACCATGCCGGGCCCCTCGCCGCGCCTCGCCCGCTCCACCATGGCCGACACGGCGCGGTAGACGGCGACCGCGTCGTTGCCGTCGACGATCTCGGCCGGCATGGCATAGCCGGCTGCCCGGATCGACAGATCCGCGACCGGCGACTGGACGTCGGAAGGAACCGTCAGCCCGAACTGGTTGTGCTCGAGCACGAAGACGACCGGCAGCTTCCAGAGCCCTGCCATGTTCATCGCTTCGTGGCAGATGCCGGTCTGGGCGGCACCGTCGCCGAAGATGCACATGGCGACATTGCCCGTGCCGAGGATCTGCATGGACAGCGCCATGCCGGTGGCGGCGGGAATGCCGGCGCCGACGATGGCATTGCCGCCGATCACGCCCTTCTCGGCGTCAGCGACCAGCATGTGCCCGGCGCGCCCGCCGCAGGCGCCGGTGGCCCTGCCGAATATCTCGGCCACCACAGGACGCATGGCCATGCCCTTGCCGATGTAGACGGCATGGCCGCGATGCGTCGTGGCCACCTTGTCGTCGGTCTCCAGCGCCGCCGTAGCGCCGACGCCGACAGCCTCCTGGCCGTCGCACCGGTGGATCGGACCGCGTGTGCGCCCTTCCTTGTGAAGCGCTCCGAGCCGCTCTTCCAGATGCCGCACCAGCAGCATCCGGCGATAGATTTCCAGCTGTTGTTCGACGGAAGGAGAGTTCTTCACGGCTATCCCCGATTTCGTGCCGAAATTAAATACAAAAGTGTCGACACTTTGCAAGCACTTCTGCAAGATGGGGTGAAAACAAGTTTGAGAAAAGGGGATTTGCCATGCGGCTTAAGGACAAGGCGGCCATCGTCACAGGGGCCGGCGCCGGCATCGGCGCCGCCGTCGCCGCGCTGTTCGCGAAGGAGGGCGCCCGCGTTCTGGCCGTTGACCGCGACGGTGCGCGGGCCAGCGAAGTGGCGGACAAGACCGGCGGCCTCGTGATGGAAGCGGACGTCTCCGACGAGGCCGCGGTCGCGGCAATGGTGCGCCACGCTCAAGAGGCTTTCGGGCGGATAGACGTGCTGGTCAACAATGCCGGCTACGGCATTCGCGGTTCGGTCGTCGACACCGCGGCAGGGGATTGGGATGCGCTGATGGCGGTGAACCTCAAGGGCGTCTTCCTTTGCTCCAAGCATGCCATTCCCATCATGGCCGCCGGTGGCGGCGGGGTGATCGTGAACACCGCCTCGAACGTCGCCCATGTCGGACTTGCCGACCGGGCCGCCTATGTGGCCTCGAAAGGCGGCGTCGCGGCGCTGACGCGTGCCATGGCGCTCGACCATGCGGGCCAGAACATCCGCGTCAACGCGGTGGCGCCGGGCGTCACCTGGTCGAGCTATTTCGACAGAATGCTGGAGACCCATCCCGACCCGCAGGGATTTGTCGCAGTCCTCAACGCACGCTCGCCGATGAACCGCGTCGCGCAGCCGATCGAGATCGCCAATGCGATACTGTGGCTCGCCGGCGGCGAGTCCTCCTTCGCGACCGGCTCGATCCTGACGGTCGATGGCGGCATGACCGCCTGGTGAGCAAAGGCCCGGCGCGTCCTTCGCGGCATCAGGCAGCGGGCGGGATGGAGCGAAGGGCGGCGAGCATCTCGTCGAGGTCGGCGCAAGGCAGGCAGCCGAGATCGGCGATATCCTTGGTCACGTCGACCGGCAGGCCCGAGTTGGAGTCCTTGGGCACCTCGTTCAGCCGCCCGCCGATCAGGACCGGCAGGGCAAGTCCGCGTGCCGTCATCGCCGCTTTCAGCGCCTGTGCATAGCGCAGCGCCACGCCATTATAGGTGCTGACCGCTATGGCGTCCGCGCCGGTTTCGGCGGCGCGGTCGACGAGCGCTTCCGGGTCGACGGCCACACCGGCGTCTGCGATGGCGACGCCCAGGCCCTCGAGCGCCTGTTCGACGAGATATTTGCCATGTTCGTGCACATCGGTGGTGCCGATGCAGACGGTGAGCTTCCTTGCGGCCTCCATCTGCCTTTGGGCCGCGACCCAGCTTGCCGCCTTGTCGTTGAGCTCGCGCGCCCATTCGGCATGGATCAGCGGCGTGCGCCCGCGCTGGCCGACGGCGCCCGGACCGAAAAGCGCTTCCAGGCGCTTCGGCCCGATGCGGCGGATGGCCAGCATCAGCGCGGCGGGATCATCCATGGCGACTCCCCGCTCGGCGAGGCCGGCGAGAGCGGCATCGGCAAAGCGCCGCCCGCCTTCGACCAGCACGTGCGCCATCGCCTCCACCTTTGTCCAGTCGAGGACCGGGTCATAGAAGGGCGCGTGCAGCGTCAGCCGGTGGGCGAAGGTCTGCGCGTCGATGATCTCGTCGACATCGGGAATGCGCTGGTTCTCCGTCACCGGCACGGGATTGATCGCGTGGCCGGACGGCCATCGGCCCAGGGCGAGTATGTCGGCCAGGAGATAGCTCGCCAGGCTCGCGTAATTGCCGGCCGGCGCCGACTGATAAGAAACGGTGTTACCGAAGATCATGGTACCCGGCGTGTCGGTGACCCGGACCAGGGCGGCGTGAAAGGCGGTGCGCGACAGCGGATCGCTGAAATGGTGGCCGTAGCAATGGCCAAGTCGCGCGCCGATCAGCGTCTCGACGATGTGCTTTTCCACCAGCACCATGCCGAGCGCGCAGGCCATGTCGATAAAAAGCCCGGCGAAGCCGTCGTCGAGGTTGGAATGGACAAGGATCTCCGCGTCCTGCGCGGCGATCAGCCCGAGCGCGGTGACGGTCGCTTCGGTGGTCGCCACGTCATCGTTCCAGTAAGGCAGCCGGAAGGTGAAATACTGTCCGAGATTGCCGATGGCCGTCGCTCCGGCTGCAATCGCCGCGCGGGTGTTTTCGACGGCGCCCGGCAGGCCGAGCATGAAGTCGCCGAAATGGGCGGCGGCGGGCGCGGCATTGGTGATGCGGGCGAAATCTTCCGGGCCGGTCAGCACAATGCCGGTGCCGCGCGCGGCCTTGGCGCGCATGGCTTGCGGATAGCCCATCGACCAGTCCAGCGTGATGCCGAAACGATCGACCGTCACGCCTGCCTTGCGGCATTGCTCATGCACCTCGCCGATCGCCGCGATGGTGCGATCGACGCTTCGGAAGCCGATATGTGCGTGTTGCATGACCCGCCTTCCGGCCGCCGCCTTGCGCTTCCACGCCGCTTCCGACGGCACACCGGCCTCGGTGAGAAATCGGCAGCCGCCGAGCCGCCAGTCGCACGCCATCGCGCGCCCCTCGGCAAGCAGGTCCGCTCCCGGCTTGAGGCGCGGGTCGATGAGTGCGGGGGTGACGTCGGCGGTCATGATATCTGCTGTTCGGTTTCGGCAATGAAGCGGCGGATGAGGGCGGCGAACCCCACGGGATCGGCGAGGGGATGGAAATGCGTGCCTTCGAGGGATGAGTATCTCGCCGCCGGTATCGCGGCGGCGATGGCTTGCGATAGAGCAGGCGGCGTCACGACATCGCCGATGGCGGCGATCACCTGGACCGGGGCCGCGATACGCGGCAGATCGGCGAGGCGGTCGTGGTCGAGCAACATGCGCACGCGCGCGGCCGCAACGGCAAGCGGAGCGAGCATCCGGGAAGCGGCGGCGACCGCGGCTTCGAGCTGCTCTTCATGCGCGTCGAGATAGGAAGGCTCGTGGCAAAGCACATGGCCAAGGCGCTGATAGGTTCCGGCCATGTCGGCCTCGAGCAGCTCGGCGCGCGCGCTGAAGAGCGCGCGGAAGCGCGCATCGGCCCGTGCCCATGAACTGCTGATCGTATAGCTCAGGCCGAGGTCGGCGTGATCGAGCGCAAGCACTTGCGCGATGGCGCCGCCGGTGGAATGCCCGATGATATGCGCCGGTCCGCCCGTGCTCGCCAGCAGGCTGGCTATGTCGCTAGCAATCAGCGGAATGGAGTAAGGGCCCTCCGGGCGGTCGCTGCGGCCCGCGCCGCGATGGTCGGTGACGATCAGGCGATGGTCGGCCTCGAGCAGGCGCGCGACGCCTGCCCAGAAACTCCCGTCGCCGCCGAGCCCCGGGATGAGGACCAGGCGGGGACCGTTCGCGCCAAACGTTTCGTAGTGGATGCGGCATCCGTCAGCGGCGGTGAAGAACGCCATCAACGGCCTCCCATGTCGAGCAGGTCGCTTAGCGCCGCAACCAGGCTGAGCGCCGTCAGCGCCGACGTCTTCGGATTGCTCGGCGAAGGTGTGTTGGCGAGGCGGAAGGAGGCGGTGCCGGCCGCGCTCTCGGCCTCTATTTCATGCGTGTTGCCGGCTGCCTTCGGATCGGCGATCGCGCGCACGGTGACCTTGTCGGCGCCCACCGCCAGTGCCACGGCGAAGGCGCCGTTCAGGTTTTTCGGATAGGTCCTCGCCGCTTCCTGGGGCGTGCCCTCGAATAGAGTTACTGCTTCTTGCCCGGCGGACAGGCCGAGCGCGGCAAGCTCCGCCTTCCAGGCGGCTGGCGGCTTGCGCGAGGTGTAGCGCACCCGCGCGTCGGGAAGGGCTGCTATGGCGCGGAGATAGTCGAGGCCGCCCAGGGCGCCGGCGGGCAGGACGAAGCGCGTGCCGCCAATGCGGCCGGCGGCGGTGAGGCGTGTATGAAGCGCCGTGTCGGCGAGAGCGCCGACCGAGGCAATGACGGTCGGGATACCGGCTTCGAGCAGTGCCGGCACATAAGCGGCTACGGCCTCCTGGCCCGCCGCTTCGACCACCGCTTCGGGGCGCGCCTGGATCAATAGATCGAGCCGGGTGACCGCCCTGACATTCGGCGGCAATACGGGGCTGGCGCCTTCGCGCAGGAGCACCACCCAATCGGCCGCGTGCGCTGGAAAAGCCGCCACGATGTCACGCGCGATCGCGCCGTAGCCGATGAGACCAAGCGTCGTCATCGGGCTGCTTCAGGGGTTTCGGCTCAGGGGATCGAACTTGTCCACGATGTCGGCGCCGAAGACCGTCTTGCGCTCGATCTCCAGCACGTTTTCCGGGCGCGGGAAGTTGGACGGCACACGTTCGCCCGGCTTGCGCGGCTTGCCAATGAGGCGGAAGAAGTCCTCGAGCCCATTGGGCACGATTAGCCAGATCCAGCGAAGTCGCGTCTCGCCGTCATTGATGAACATGTGCCTGACATTCTTCGGCAGGAACACCACGCTGTCGGGCCGTATCGGATACTCCTTGCCGTCGACGACGGCGCGGCCATGGCCTTCGATCACGTAGATCGCTTCCTCGTTGCGGTCATGCGTGTGTTCACGCACGTAACCGCCGGGCGCGACCGACTGCGTGCCAAGCGCAAACGGGTGTTCCATGCCGACGATATGGGGAGCCAGCGCCACGTCGATATGGCCGTTCGCCGGCACCGGCTGCCAATAGCTTTCACGCGTTTCGGACCCGGAAATATGAATGCCGGAAGGAGCAGGTGAAAGGTGGGTGTCGTCCATGGCTCTGCCTGTCGAAAGGGCTGCAAATGATCATGCGGGAGAATGCCGCTCACCAAACGGAGCGTATAACGCAAAAAGTGTCGACACAATAGTAGACAGATTCAATTTCCCGTCCCTATAGTGACGCCGCGATGACAGCAGAGGGACCGCAATGGGCGAATTCGACGTTCTGGTTATCGGTTCGGGGTCGGCGGCTTGCTCCGCGGCGCTAAGGGCCGCAAAGGGCGGTCTCAAGGTGCTGGTGATCGAAAAGAGCGAGTGGCTGGGCGGCACCTCGGCCATGTCGGGCGCCGGGGTCTGGATACCCGCCAATCATGTGGCGGCGGGCGCCGGGATTGCCGACAGCCGCGAAGATGCGCTGACCTATCTGCGCGCCGCGGCGCCGCAGGGCTGGGCGCGCAAGGAGGATGCGCTCTGGAGCGCCTTCGTCCGGGCCGCTCCCGATATGTTGCGGTTCCTGTCCGGCAACACGCCTCTCGACTTCCGCCTGGTCAATGAGCCGGATCCCTTCGCCGAGGCGCCAGGCGGCAAGCTTTTCGGCCGGATGGTCTCGCCGAGGCCGCTCAGCCGCCGCATCTTGGGCAAGCTTGCGCCGCGCCTGCGCCGCTCCACTCTGCCGCACAGCTTCAGCTATCAGGAAATCGTCGATCTCGACCTCTATCATCACCCCATCCGCGCCGGCCTCAGGCTGTGGCCGAGGCTGCTTTGGCGGCGGTTGACGAATTCGGGCGGGCAGGGCACGGCCCTCATGACCGGGCTCATCAGGGGCTGCCTGGACGCGGGCGTCGCCTTTCAGCTGGAAACGCGCGCCGTGAGCCTGCTTCAGGATTCGGACTCGCGCGTCATCGGCGCCGAGGTCGAGTGCAAGGGCCAGCGGTCGGAGCTTCTGGCGCGGCGCGGCGTCATCATCGCGACGGGGGGCTTCGAGTGGGATGCCGAGATGCGGGCTCGCCATTTTCCCGGTCCGCTGGATCGTATCGGTAGCCCTCCCACCAATGAAGGCGACGGCCAGAAGCTCGCCGCTTCCGTAGGCGCGGAGCTGGACCGCATGGACCAGGCGAATGTCTATCCCTGCCTGCCTACGCGCTATCGGGGCAAGCCGCATGGCCTGCCCATGACCTTTCAGGCCGAGCCGCATTCGATCGTGGTGAACCGCGATGCGAAGCGCTTCGTCAGCGAGAATGATTTCAACATCGGCGAGGCGATCGATGCGCGCGTGCCGGACGGCGCGCCGGTGAACCTGCCGTGTTATCTCATCGGCGACCATCGTTTCCTGAAAACGTCGCTGCCGTTCCGCTGGTATGCCTCCTACGAACGTCATTGGGTCAAGAAGGCCGATACGATCGGTGGCCTCGCCGCAAAGCTCGGACTGCCGGCGGCGGCGCTCGAAGACACGATCGCCCGCTGGAACGGCTTTTGCGCCAGGGGACGCGACGAGGATTTCCGCCGCGGCGAGAGCGGCTGGGAGGACTACAAGGCGCACGGTCCCGAGAACCGCCTGAAGCCGATCGACAAGCCGCCCTATATCGGCATGACGATCAACCGTTCGATCCTTGGCACCAAGGGCGGCGCCCGCACCAACGAGCGGGCGCAGGTGCTGAGGCCAGACGGCTCGATCATTCCCGGGCTCTACGCGGCGGGGCTGGCCATGGCCAACCCTATCGGCACGCGCGCCGTGGGAGCCGGCACGACGCTCGGCCCGAACATGACCTGGGGCTTCATCGCCGCCGAAACGATCCTTCACCAGAACCGGTGAGCTCTCGGGGCCGAATGCGTGTCATCACCTGAGCTGTCAGCGCAAGCTAATGGCAGTGGTGAAGCTGCGCGTCCTCAGGGCCGCCCAGTGCACAGGTGGTTTTCGCCAGCGACAGGCTTGCGGATAACGGATCCACTACACTCCTCTAACGGTCGGCGTCGAGCCGTTACTCAAGGGCATCGAGTTCGGCGGATTGATCGCCGACAAGGCCTTCGACAGTGATCGTATCGTCGCCGATCTCAACGAACGCGGCGCAAAGGTCATCATCTCCCAGCATCGACAAGGAGCCTTCCATTTCATCGATTTCGCACACCTCTCGTTCCGGTCCTAAAAATCAGTCTCAAAAAATTAGTTGAATTATTCACCTAATTTCGATAGCGTGACCGTCGAACTTTCCACTAAGCCAAAGAAGCGCGGTGCTGATCGGTGCGTACAAGGAAGAGTCAGGAACTGGCGGCGCAAGTGGACCTGGGCGTGCTCGACGGTCTCTTGAGCTTCTATGTCCGAGTGTTTGAGATCGCCGTCAGCCGGCATCTCGACGACAGGCTCGCACCCCTCGGCTTCACCGGTCGGAAGGGCACCATCTCCTCGCTTCTGCTGATCGCCCGGCATGGAGGGATCAGGGCCACGACGATCGCGACCCTGCTCGGCATAGACAAGTCGATCACCGTCAAGACGGTCGATGAGCTACAGCATAAGAAGTTGGTCTCTCGCCGGAGCGCGGTGGACGACAAGCGCGCCCAAGAGCTTTTCGTGACTCAAAAAGGGGCTGATCTGGCCGACAAGCTCGAGAAGCTGATCGTCGCGCATTCCGACGAGTTCTTCGCGAATCTGATGACGCGGGAAGAGCACGACATCGTGGTGGACATATTCCGCAGAGCTTTCAACCGGCTGCGCGAGGTGGAGCAATGAGCAAGGGTGTGGCGATGGTCTCGGGCGCGAGCAGGGGCATCGGGGCCGCGATAGCCGAACGCCTTGTCTCGGAGGGCTGGAAGGTCTCCCTCGGCGTGCGCGGGGGCAAGATGCCGGAGTGGGCGGCGACATTGCCGTCGGAAAAGATCATGGCCTGTCCCTACGACGCGGCTGCCGGTGACCAGGAAGCGCGCTGGTTCGAAGAAACCCGTGCGCGTTTCGGCCCGGTCGGCTGCATCGTCGCCAATGCCGGCATCATTGTCACCAAGTCGGTGATCGAGGCCGAGGATGCCGAGGTTGTGGCGATGATGGAGGTAAATGCCTTCGCGCCCCGGCGGCTGGTGCGTGCAGCCTGGGAAGACTTGCGCGCCAGCGGCCGCGGTCGTGTCATCATCATCGCCTCGCTTTCCGGCAAGCGCGTCAAGTCCGCGCTTTCGGGCAGCTACTCGATGTCGAAATTCGCCGCCGTGGCGTTGGCGCACGGTATCCGCCATGCGGGCTTCGACCTCGGTGTCCGCGCCACAGCGGTCTGCCCCGGCTTCGTCGCCACTGACATGGGTCTGTCGCTCTCCGACCGGCCGGCCGAAAACATGACGAACCCCGCCGACGTTGCGCGGATCGTGTCGATGCTCATCGATCTGCCCAATGAGGCGAGCGTCGCGGAATTCGCCGTCAACTGCCAGGCCGAAGAGAGTTTCTGATGCCAGGCCCCTTCGTCGTTCCCGTGCATGGCGACGCCGAACTGCCAGCGGAAGTCGACGTTGTCGTCATCGGCGGCGGCATCATCGGTGTTTCGACCACGCTGGAACTTGCCGAAGCTGGTCAGCGCGTCGCGCTGTGCGAAAAGGGCGGCATCGGGCACGAACAGTCCAGCCGTAACTGGGGCTGGGTGCGGGTGGCCCGGCGTGACCCGAGGGAAATCCCGCTGGTGCTTGAGGCGCGGCGCATCTGGCGGGGCCTGAATGCCCGAACCGGGCGCGACACCGGTTATGAGCAGGCCGGCATCATCTTCAACGCGGATAAAGAGAGCGAACGCGCTTACTACGAGAAGTGGCTGACCCATCTGGATGGACATGAGGTGGATTGCCGGATGCTCACCGGCGCGGAATTCGCCTCGATGTTCCCGCACTCGCGCCTTCGCCCGGCTGCCGCGCTCCATTGCGCCGATGACGGTCGAGCAGAACCGCAAAAGGCCGCTCCCGCCATTGCCGAACGCGCCCGCGAATGCGGCGCGCATATCCTCATCGAATGCGCTGCTCGGGGCATCGAAACGTCCGGGGGCGAGACCTCGGCCGTGGTAACGGAGCGCGGCAGGATCCGCTGCCGCGCCGTGGTGCTGGCTGGCGGCGCCTGGTCCGAAATGTTCACCCGCAGCCTCGATGCCGATATCCATCTGCCGCAGCTCAAGGTGAAGAACTCGGTGCTGCGCACCGAACCCCATGACGGCGGTCCCGAACAGGCGATTTGGGCCGGCGACTTCGCCATTCGCAAGCGCCAGGACGGCGGCTACACCATCGCCTCGGGGCTTGGCAATATCGTGGACATCGTCCCGGCCTCCTTCCGCTATGCACGCGACTTCGTGCCGGCGCTGCGCGCGGAATGGCGTTCGTTGATGCTGCGAGCGGGCTGGCGCTTCCTCGACGAGGCGCGCATGCCCCGGCGCTGGGACCTCGATGAGCCAAGCCCTTTCGAATATTGCCGCGTCCTCGATCCGAAGCCTAGCCGCAAGCTGGCCGACATGGCGATGGCCTCGGCACGCAAGGCCTTTCCATCGCTCGCCTCCGCAAAGGTCGCACAGCGCTGGGCCGGCTACATCGACGCTACGCCCGACGCCATACCTGTAATTTCCGGCGTGGCGAAGATTCCGGGCTTTTACATCGCAACCGGCTTTTCCGGCCATGGCTTCGGTATTGGGCCCGCGGCTGGCAGGCTTGCCGCCGACCTCGTGCTCAACCGCAAGCCGGTTGTCGACCCGAAGGATTTCCGACTTGAGCGTTTCGTGGACGGTTCGAAAATCGAACTGCTCAGCGGGTACTGAACCAACAAGAAGCCGAAACGGCCGATCAAAGCAAACCGACCAACCACATCAATGGGAGATTGATATGACTGATAAGGACTTTCAGTTCACCCGCCGCCAGAGCCTTAAGTTCTTTGGCGCCGCTGGCCTTACCGCAATGGCCTCCTCGTTCCTGGGCGTTGGCGCCGCACAGGCCAAGGCCGCGCCGAAAGGGCAGATCATCGTCGGCTTCTCGCAGGAGCCGACGGTCTTCAATCCCCACCTCCTTCACATCGAGGTCGACGAGGGCGTCTATTTCGCCATTTTCGATCCGCTGATCGATGTCGACCCCAAAGGTAACTTCTATCCGCTGCTGGCCAAGGAAGTGCCGACAGTGGAGAACGGCGGAATCTCCGCCGACGGCCTGACCTACAAGCTGAAGCTGCGCGACGACGTCAAATGGCACGACGGCAAGCCCTTTACCGCCGAGGACGTGAAGTTCACCCTCGAACTGCTGGTCAAACCCGAATTCAAAAGCTGGCGACGCACCGGGCACGACCTCGTGCGCGATCTCACCGTGGTCTCGCCGACCGAGATCACCTGGCGCATGGAGCATGCCTTCGCCCCTTACAACGCAATCCTCGCTTCGACCTTCATCGTGCCCAAACACGCTTTCGAGGGCACGGACCCGAACAACGCGCCCTTCAATAACGCGCCGATCGGCACGGGCGCCTACAAGTGGAAGGAGCGGGTTCCCGGTGACCATATCGAGCTTGCGGCAAATACCGACTATTTCGGTGACGGCCCCTATCTCGAACGGGTCGTCATCAAATACATTCCCGACGTGACGGTTCTCTACACGCAGCTCAAGACTGGCGACATCGACGTGCTGGCGCTGCAATGGATCACGCCCGACAATTTTCAGGAGGCCAAGACCCTACCTGATCGGGTTGTGGAGGTGTTTGGCGGACCTTTTGTCGAGACGCTGAGCCTCAATCTCATGAAGCCGGTGTTTCAGGATCGCGCCGTGCGCGAGGCGCTCTATTACGCTGTCGACAAGAAGACGATCATCGATACGCTCTACTACGGCGTGCCGAGGCCGACCGAAACCTACATGCCGCACGAATCCTACTATTACAACGACAAGCTTCCGGTGCAGGAATACAATCTCGACAAGGCGCGCGAGATTCTGGACAAGGCGGGTTGGGCGGCCGGCTCGGACGGGATCCGCGCCAAGGACGGCGTGCGGCTCTCCTTTACCTGCTCAACCACATCGGGCAACCATCTGCGCGAGCAGGCGCAACAGTTCCTTCAGCAGTCCTTCCGCGAAATCGGCGTGGATATGCAGATAGGCAATCTCCCGCCGGCCGTCATGTGGGGCGACCACTGGATGCTGTCCCAGTTCGACATGGCCGTGGCCGGAATTGGCTTTTTGACCGGACCCGATCCAGACACGTCGGACTACTTCCTTTCGACGAGCGTTGCTGCGAAGGGCGGAAATGGCCAGAATACCTTCGTCTATCAGAACCCGGAACTCGACGCGCTCCTGAAGAAGGGCGGCGCGGTGGTGAGCCCCGAGGAACGGCGGCCGATCTATCTGAACATTCAGGAGATCGTGCGGCGGGACCTGCCCTTCCTGCCGATCTTCCAGTACGCCAATATTCGCGGCTACAAGACGGGTATCCACGGCGTCGAGGCGAACATCAACAACCGTATCGACACCTGGAACGTGCGCAGCTGGCGCTGGTCGTAATCGCTGATCCTGACATGCGCTCCGGGACGGATCATTCCGTCCCGGACCAAATGACCCCGTTGCACGGGGCACAAGCAAGGATCTCGTAAAATGGCGCGCTTTCTGATCGGCAGGCTTTGGCAAAGCATCGTGCTTCTGCTGCTCGTCTCGCTCATTGGCTTCATGGTGCTCAACCTCGCCCCAGGCGGTCCTCTGTCGCAGTTTGCGCTGACACCGGGCATGACCAAGGAGGCGCTGGACCGGATAGCCGAGCAGATGGGTCTCAATCGCCCGTTGCCCGTGCAGTATCTCGATTGGCTGTGGAAGCTGGTGCGAGGCGACTGGGGCAAGAGTTTTCGCGACAACCGGCCGGTTCTGGACGTGATCGGCAGCCATCTCTTTGCCACCTTGCTGCTGATGGGCGCCTCGACGCTGCTGTCGATGCTCGTCGGCGCCTGGATCGGCATCCGCAGCGCGGTCCGCAGGGGCTCGCTGTTCGACTATTCGATGACGGTCCTGTGCTTCGTGGCGCTTTCGGTCCCCACTTTCTGGATCGGCCTTGTCGCGATCTTCCTGTTCTCGCTGCGGCTCGGCTGGCTGCCGGCGGGCAACATGTACACGGTCGGTGACGGCTCGGTCCGGGATATCCTCATACATCTCGTCATGCCGACCTGCGTTCTGGCGCTGGTCAATGTGGCGACCTGGGCGCGCTACATGAGGACGGCGACGCTGGAAGTCATCAATCAGGACTTCGTGCGGACCGCCCATGCCAAGGGCCTGGCGCCTCGCCGCATCCTGATGAAGCACATCGTCGGCAACGCGCTTCTGCCGATGATCACGCTCGCCGGCATGCAACTCCCGACGCTGCTCGGTGGCGCACTGGTGACGGAGACAGTCTTCACCTGGCCCGGCATGGGGCGACTGTTCCTCGATAGCCTCGGCTACAACGACTATCCGGTCGTGATGGGGCTGCTGATGTTTTCGGCTATCCTCGTTCTGGCCGGCAATCTCATCGCTGATCTGCTGGTCGCCTTCGTCGACCCCCGCATTCGCCTTGAATAGGAGGTCCCGCGGATGACCGCCACTCCCACTCCAATCACCCGGCGCCGAAGGTTTCTCGACAATCGCGCCGTTCGCCGGTTCATGAACAATCCGTTGGCCCTCATCGGCCTTTTCATGGTGGTCGGGCTCACGGCGGCCTGTTTCCTTGGACCTCTCCTTCTGCCCTTCGACGAACTTTATATCGACCTTCGCGCCCGTTTCGCGCCACCTTTGACCGGCGCTCATATTTTCGGCACCGACCCGCTCGGCCGCGACATCGCCGCCCGGCTGTTCCATGCGGGACAGGTTTCGATGGCGGTGGGCTTTCTCGCCATGGCGATCTCGACCGTGATCGGCACGGTGATCGGCCTTGTCGCCGGCTTTCGCGGCGGCTGGACGGGCACGATCCTGATGCGTCTGGTCGACGCTTTCCTGTCCTTCCCCTCGGTCTTCCTGCTTCTGACGCTGGCAGCCTTCATCAAGCCGAGTCCGGCGATGATCACGCTCATCATCGCCGTCACGAGCTGGATGGAGGTCGCGCGCATCGTGGATACGGAGGTGAAGTCGGTGCGCGAGCGCGAATTCATCGCGGCGGCGCGAATGCTGGGTTTGTCGAACAGCTGGATCATGTTCCGGGAGATCCTGCCCAACGTGCTTGGCCCGATCGTCGTGGCCGCGACGCTGACCGTCGCGCGATCGATCCTCATGGAAGCCTATATTTCCTTCCTCGGCTACGGCATCCAGCCGCCGCTGCCGAGCTGGGGCAACATGCTCAACAGCGCCCAGCAATATCTCGCAGCGGCACCCTGGCTCGCAATCGTACCCGGCGTGGCGATCACGGTGGCCGTGACGGGATTCAACTTCATTGGCGACGGGCTGCGTGACGCCCTCGACGTTCGTTCACACAACGGGTGACAGGATGACCAAATTTTCCCCCTTCGATCAGTCCTACTGGTTCGCCTCCGCGCCGCCGCCGCCCGAAACCGAGCGGCTCACCGGCGAGAAGGCCGTGGATGTCTGTGTGGTCGGTGCCGGCTATACCGGGCTCACCACGGCGATCGAACTCAGGCGAAAGGGCGTTTCTGTCGCCGTTCTCGAGCGCGAGGAGGCTGGCTATGGCGGTTCGGGTCGCAATGCCGGTCATTGCAGCCCGACCTTTTCCTATTATTCCCTTGAGAAGATCCGTTCGCTTCTGGGTCAGCCTTGGGCGGAGCGCCTGATCCGCCGGCAGACTCGCGCGGCCGACCGCGCCGCCGAATACATCGAGCACTATGGCATCGAATGTGAATGGATTCAGAACGGTCTCGTGATTGGTGCGATGCGTCCCGGCCACCTGCCGCCCCTCGAACACAAGACCGAAAGCTACAATGCCGTCGGCGCACGTACCCGCATGCTCGACCGCGATGAGGCGACCCGCATCACCGGGAGCCCACGCCTTCTTGGCGGCTGGCTCCACGAGGAGGGCGCCCACATCCATCCGCTCAAATATGCGCGCGGCCTTGCCGCGGCGGCGATCCGTGAAGGTGCTTCCCTCTACACCCATTCGCCGGCCAAGCGGTGTGAGAGGATCGGAAACAAGTGGAAGGTGGTCGGCGAGGCCGGCCATGTGATCGCCGACAAGGTCATCTTCGCCACCGGGGCCTATACCGTGGACGGCTGGCCCGACCTCGACAAGAGCTATCGCATCTTTCCAGTCTACGTCTGCGCCACCAATCCGCTTTCCGATCGCGCGCGCGAAACCGTCCTGCCGCGCAACACGACGATGATCGACGGTCGCGGCGATTTCTACTGCTACAAGTGGACTGCCGACAATCGCATCGTCGCCTCGATGTTCCTTATGGGGCCGCGTGGCCGCGACCTCGCATATTCCAAGAAAGTGATGACCGACCGGCTGAAGTGGCTGCATCCACAGCTTACCGAGAACGTGCGGTGGGACTATTTCTGGTTCGGCGAACTGGACATGCAGTACCGCACGGTTCCCCGGCTGTACGATCTCGCGCCGGGTGTGGTGGGCCTGACAGGTCTTTCCGGCAGAGGCGTGCCGACCGGCACCATGCTGGGCGGTATCCTTTCAGACTGGGCGATGGGCAAGCCCGAACAGGACCTCGACCTCCGGGTCGAACGGTTGCATCGCGCTCCGTGGTGGATGGACTACGGTCCGAGCTACAAGCTGCGCGAGATGCGCGCGGTAGACAATTTCATGAGCAAGAGAGGCGGCGTGGAACTGCCGCCGCATTACTGACGAGAGGGAGACCAGCCATGACAACGATCTATTCGAACGTGAAGGACGATGCCGGCCGCATCAAGGCCGCCGTTGCCGAGAACGGGGCGCAGTCCTACCGGCGCATGGTGTGGGAAGATCAGGGCAACAGCGACACCGCAGTCAAGGCCGCCGTGTGGATTGCCGAGCCCGGCGTCTACCCCTATCCGGCCCGTGCGCTGGAAGAAACGTTCGTGGTGATGGAGGGCGAGGCCGACTGCCGCATCGGCGAGGGCGAGAAACGGCGCATCGGCCCCGGCACCATCGTTGTCGTGCCCAAGGGCGCGACCGCGTGGCTCGAGGTGCTCACGTCCTTCCGCAAGTTCGCGATGGTCGTGCCCAAGCCTTGAGCCGGTCCCCTAGCCGGCCCGCATAACGAACGGGACAGACGCCATGACAGACCTTCACAGCGGTATGGCTGAAACGATCCTCGCAGTGCGCTCTCTCGAGGTAAGTCTGCCTCGAAACATGGAACGCAGCCATGCGGTGAGGGGTGTATCGCTCGACCTCAGGCAAGGCGAAACCCTCTGCATCGTGGGTGAAAGTGGTTCCGGCAAGTCCGTGACCGCGAGCACGATCATGGGCCTGCTTCCTCCCGCCATGAAGGCGACCAGCGGCCAGATCCTCTACAAGGGTCGCAACCTGCTGGACCTCTCGGAAGCGGAGCGCCGCCAGATGCGCGGCAAGGCGATCTCGATGATCTTCCAGGACCCGCTCTCGGCTCTCAATCCCTTGATGACCATCGAGCAGCAGATCGACGAGGTGCTCGTTGCCCATGGTATTGCCGACCGGGCCAAGCGACGGCAGCGCGTGCTTGAATTGCTCACCGAAGTCGGGCTGCCCGACCCGCCGCTGATCCGCAAGCAATATCCCTTCCGCCTCTCCGGCGGCCAGCGTCAGCGCGTGATGATCGCCATCGCGCTTGCACTCAATCCCGACGTGCTGATTGCCGATGAACCGACGACGGCGCTCGATGTGACCATCCAGGCGCAAATCCTGAAGCTGATCCGGCAGCTTCAGGCGAGCAAAAACACGAGCGTCATGTTCATCACGCATGATTTCGGAGTGGTCGCAGACATTGCCGACCGGGTGGTGGTCATGGAGAAGGGGCAGGTCGTGGAGCAAGGCAGCGCCGATCAGGTTCTGCGCAATCCCCAACATCCTTATACGCGTCGGCTCATCGCGGCGGTCCCCCGCCTGCGTGAAATGGAAAGCGGGGCAGCGAAAGCGGCCGAAACGGTTCTGGAAGTGCGCGGCTTGAGCAAGACCTATCGCAGCCACGCGGGTCTCTTCGGCAAGATGCGCGTGGTCCCGGCCGTCGACGACATTTCCTTCACGCTGCGCCGTGGCGAAACACTCGGCGTAGTGGGCGAGAGCGGGTCCGGAAAATCCTCGATGGGCAAGGTCCTGATGAAACTCATCGAAGCAGACGCCGGAGAAATCCTGCTCGGCGGCCGTAACATCAGGTCGATGAGTGAGACGGAATTCCGTCCGCTAAGGTCCCGTATCCAAATGATCTTCCAGGATCCGTTCGCCTCGCTCAACCCGCGCCTGACGATTGGCACATCGCTGGTGGTCGGCCCGGTCGCCCACGGGCTCAGTCGGGAGGACGCCCACCGCCGCGCGCTGGGCCTGTTGGAGCGCGTCGGGTTGGGTGCCGCCGCCTACGACCGTTATCCGCACGAATTTTCCGGCGGCCAGCGGCAGCGCGTGGGCATCGCCCGGGCCCTGATGTTCGATCCTGAGATCATTGTCGCCGACGAGGCAGTCTCGGCGCTGGATGTCTCCATTCAGGCGCAGATCCTTCAGCTCTTGGCCGAGGTGCAGGCCGAAAAGCACCTTGCAATGATCTTCATTACGCACGACCTGCGCGTCGCCAGCCAGATATGTGACCAGGTGATCGTAATGAGTCGTGGCAGGGTCGTCGAGGCCGGTACGCCGATGCAGATTTTCCACAACCCGCAGCAAGCCTATTCTCTACAACTGGTCCAAGCCATTCCTGGCGCCCGCTGGGCTTATACCAAGAGCCAGAATGTTTGACCGACATGCGGAGAGGGTAGATGTCGCCCCTGCCCGGCAACACCACGGTTGGGCCACTTCAGCAATCGTGGATCAGGTCGTGTGCTGTACTCGGGTGGAGGATGCCGGTCTTCTTTCAAAGCCGCAGATGTGAGACTGGTCGCCGGGCCGGTCAATCCGGGGACGAGAACAGTGAGGACTGATGGTGCGGACGCTTTACGTTATCGGAAATGGGTAGGTTGGTAGCCTGATCAGGCGAAGTTTATACGGATGGTTCCGTGCGGCCCGAAATCCGAAACGATCTCGTCGCCGCGCCGGCATTCGACCGGCCGGATGAACGAGCCCGACAGCACCACCTGTCCGGCCTCGATCCGCATGCCGTATTGATGCAGCCGGTTGGCGAGCCAGACGATGCCCTTGGCCGGATGATCGAGCACGCCGGCGCCCAGGCCTGTTTCCTCGACCTCGCCGTTGCGCGACACGATGGCGCCGATCCAGCGCAGGTCCGCCTCGCGCGGTCCGGCCGAACGGCCGCTGACGACGATGCCGGCATTGGCCGCATTGTCCGAGATCGTGTCGAAGAAAGTGCGGATCTTGCCTGTCTCCTTGTTCATCCGCTCGATACGGGTGTCGAGGATTTCAAGCGCAGGCGTGACGTGATCGGTGGCGTCAAGCACATCGTCGATCGATATATCGGGGCCGGCCAAGGGCGCCTTCATGATGAAGGCGATCTCGGCCTCGATGCGCGGCTGGATGAAACGCCCGGCCGGAACCGTGCCGCCATCCGCGAAGAACATGTCGTCGAACAGGATGCCGGAATCCGGAATGTCGATGCTGAGCGCCGACTGCATCGCCTTCGAGGTCAGGCCGATCTTCCAGCCCTTGATGGTCAGGCCCGATGCGACCTTCCGCTTCACCAGCGCCGCCTGCACCCGGTAGGCGTCGTCCATTGTCGCCTGAGGAAAATCGAGGCTCAGCAGCCGGATCTGCCGGCGCTCGCGCTCGGCCTCGAACAGCCTGCGAGCAGCGTCCTCGACTTCGGCGTCCGTCATCATCGCCCGGTTCCCTCGTCGACGACACCGTTGCGCAGAAGCCCGATGCCGTCGGCCTCGACCTCGATCACGTCGCCCGGCTTCAGCCAGACCGGCGGGTCGAAGCGGGCGCCGGCGCCGGTCGGCGTTCCGGTAACGATGACGTCGCCCGGCACCAGCGTGGTGAAGGTCGAGACGTAGTTGATGATCTTGCGGAAGGAAAAGATCATGCGCCCGGTGCGGTCCTGCTGGCGAACCTCGCCATTGACACGCGTCGTCAGCGCGATATTGGCGATCTGAGCCTCGTCGGTGAAGGGCACCAGCCATGGTCCGATCGAACCCGTGCGGTCGAAATTCTTGCCCTGGGTGACGTTGAACTTGGCGTGGCGCACCCAGTCGCGGATCGTGCCCTCGTTGCACAGTGAAAGTGCTGCGATATGGCCGAGCGCATCGGCTTCCGCGATGCGGCGGCCGGCCTTGCCGATGACGATGACCACCTCGCCCTCATAGTCGAGCTGCGGCGATTCAGGCGGCCGCACCAGGGGGGTGCCGTGTCCGACGAAGGAGCGCGGAAAGCGGATGAACAGCGACGGGTTGGAGGGCGCCGCCTGCCCGTCCTTATACTCCTCGTTGCGGTCCGGGTAGTTGACACCGACGCAGATGATTTTTTCCGGCGAGGGGATCGGGATTTCGTAGGCGATGTCCTCGGCCGCGAAGTCGGCGGCGAAGGCGTCCGCTTCCTCGGCCAGGCGGCGGAGAGCGCCGGCTTCGACCACTTCGCGCAGCGTTGGCCATTGAGCATGGTGCGCTGAAAGGTCGATCACTCCCTTGTCGGTGACCGCGCCGTAGCGCGTCTTGCCGCCGACGGTGAAGGTGGCGAGGCGTCCCGCGCTCATGCCGGTGCTCCTTGGTCTTAGGGCGCCACGATCGGCGAGGCCGCCAGATCGGACTTGCGCGGCTCGACACCCGCAAACACGCTGCCTTCCTCGAACCAGCTTCGCGGTGCCGGCGCACCCCACAGCGTCTGGCGCTGCGGGTCTTTCAGGTCCCATTTGATTGGCTCGAGATCGGGATCAACCGTCTGGTAGTCCGAGCAATAGATCTCGATGCGATGGTTGTCGGGATCGCGGATGTAGAGGAAGAAGGCGTTGGAGATGCCGTGCCGTCCAGGCCCTCGCTCGATATTGCCGACATAGCCGGTGGTCGCCATCAGGTCGAGCAGGTCGATGATGTTGAGCGGCGTCGGCACCCAGAAGGCGACATGGTGCAGCCGCGGTCCAAGGCCGTTGGTGAAGGCGATGTCGTGGACGCCGCCCTTGCGGTGCGTCCATGCAGCCCAGAGCCTCCCGGTCTCGGCGTCCTCGGTGTATTCGGTCACGCGGAAGCCGAGCTCGTTGTAGAAGGCAACCGATTCATCGACATTGGGCGAGAAGCAGTTGAAGTGGTCGATGCGCAGCGGCTTCACGCCCTTGTAGAGTGCGTATTTCTGATGGATCGGCGGCAGCCGCTCCATCTTCGAATAGAATTCGAGCGGTATGCCGTGCGGGTCGCGGGTGCGGAAGGTGCGCGACTGGTAAGGCCGTTCGACCCACTCCACCGGCAGGCCTTTGCCCTTGAAGAAATGTTCGGCCTTGTCGAGGTCTTCATCGGAGAAGACCTTGAAGCCGAGCTCGCGCGCTTCCGGCGTCGCCGCCTTGCGCAGCACGATGCAATGATGGCCGCGTTCCTCCATGGCGCGCAGATAGATCGCGCCGCTGGTCTCGTCGGTCACCTGCAGGCCGAGCGTGTCGACATAGAAGGCGCGGGATTTTGCAAGATCGGTGACGGCAAGCTCGACATGGGAGAGCCGCACGATGTTGAAGGCAGGATAGAGGTTGGGTTGGGGCAGGGCCATTTGTATCTCCGGTCAGCCGCCGAGCTTCTGGATCGAATGCGGCGCCGTGGCGAACGCGATATTCTTGGTTTCCATGTAGAAGTCGAACGACCAGTCGCCGCCGTCGCGGCCGATGCCCGAACTCTTCACCCCGCCGAACGGTGTCGGCAAATGCCGGACATTTTCTGAATTCACCCAGATCATGCCGGCGTCGAGCGCGTCGGTGAAGCGCAGCGCGCGGGTGACGTCCGAGGTCCACAGATAGCCGGTGAGGCCATACTGCGTGTCGTTGGCCAAAGCCAGCGCCTCGGCCTCGTCCTTGAACGGGATCGCCGTCAACACCGGCCCAAAAATTTCCTCCTGGGCGATGCGCATCTTGTTGGTGGCGCCGACGAACAGCGTCGGGCTGACATAGCAGCCGCCGCCAGGCCCCGCGAACTTGCCGCCGCCGGCGGCGACCACCGCGCCCTCCGATTTGCCGATCTCGATATAGGACAGCACTTTTTCTTCGTGCACGGGATGGATCAGCGGTCCGACCACGGTGTCCGGATCGAGCGGATGACCGATCTTGATGCGCCTGGCCTTCTCCGCCACCAGATCGGTGAACCTGTCGTGGACGGATGCCTCGACCAAAAGGCGCGACGATGACGTGCAGCGCTCGCCGTTCAGCGAATAGATCATGAAGACGGCCGCGTCCGCGGCGCGCTCGAGGTCGGCGTCGGCGAAGACGATGACCGGGTTCTTGCCGCCGAGCTCGAAATGCACGCGCTTCAGCGTCTCGGCGCCCTGTTTCATGATCATCGAGCCGGTGCGGCTCTCGCCGACGAAGCCGATCGCCTTGATGTCGGGATGCTCGGTCAGCGCCCGGCCGGCATCCTCGCCGAAGCCGTTGACCAGGTTCCATACACCCTTGGGCAGGCCCGCCTCCTCGGCGATCTCGACCAGAAGCCGGGCGGTCAGCGGCGACAGCTCCGCCGGCTTGTGCACCACCGTGCAGCCCGCCGCCAAGGCCGGCGCGATCTTCCAGGTCGACAGCATGAAGGGCGTGTTCCACGGCGTTATCACGCCGACCGGACCGATCGGCGCGCGCGTCGTCATGTTGAGCTGGCCCGGCGCCCTGAGCGAGCG
The DNA here is from genome assembly GCF_003289965.1 of Mesorhizobium atlanticum. Taxonomy (GTDB): domain Bacteria; phylum Pseudomonadota; class Alphaproteobacteria; order Rhizobiales; family Rhizobiaceae; genus Mesorhizobium; species Mesorhizobium atlanticum. The sequence continues at coordinate 262,498 of NZ_QMBQ01000004.1, read as the reverse complement.
GCCGTCACGCGCTTCCGGCGCGCGATCGGCATAGAAGCGGAAGTTCTCGGCGCCGCGCAGCGCGGCCTTCGCCATGAATTTCAACGACTGGCCGGTGTCCATGCATTCGACGAAGGCGATCTCCTCGGCGCGCGCCACGATGGCGTCGGCGATTTTGCGCATGAGCTTCTTGCGCGCATCGCCGGAGATCGCCGCCCAGTCCTTGAAGGCGGCCTTTGCTGCCTTTGCCGCGCGTTCGATGTCGGCGGCCTTGCCGCGCGCCACGGTGGCAATCGGCTTGAGGTCGATCGGCGAAATCGTTTCATAGGTCGAGCCGTCCGCGGCAGGCACCGCTTCGCCGCCGATCTGGTTGAGCACGCCGTCCTTCCGGAAGCGTTCCAGATAGGCCTCGGCCTTCCTCAGATTGTCGTCCAGTGCCGCCATGATTTCTTTCCCGTTCTAGATCACTAGCCACGCAGGCGCGGATGGATGGCGTTCTTCTTCCAGCTCAGCTCGGCGTCGATCTCGCGGATCTCCAGCGACAGCGCGAAATGCGGTGTGGCGAACAGAGACAAAAGATGATCGGTGACAGCCGCGAAGATCGCCTCGCCGGCGCTTTTCTTTTCCGCCGCGCTGCGGCCCTTGCCGATGCGGAAATTCATGTCGATGAAGCCGTTCTCCGGCAGAAGGTCGGCGATCGCATAGGCTTCGGCACGGAAGGCGCGCACCCTGACCGCTCCCGGTTCGAACAGCCCGGTTTCAAGGATTGTGCGCGAGACCAGCGCGCAAAGCTCGCCCATGTCGACCTTCGCGTCGAGATTCGCCGAATATTCGATCGCCATGTGGGGCAAGGTTTCCTCCGCCGGCAGCACCGCTTGTAGTTAACATGTGAATTACATCTTGACGGCCGAATGTCAAGCGTCGTTCTGTGTATGGCCGCAGCCATCCGCGGTGGGATTGCCGCTCTCGACAAAATCGCGGATATAGCTCCGACCCGAGCCTCAATATTTGTTGCGAGTCGCACCGGACTGGATTTTTCGGAGATCTTAATTTGCTACCGCCCAGCACTCGTCGCTCCTTGCCGATGGCTCTGCTTCGCGCCCGCGAAGTGATCATGGCGCATTTCCGCCCGATGCTTGCCCGCCACGACATCACCGAGCAGCAGTGGCGCGTGCTGCGCGTTCTCGCTGAAACCGGTCCCCTGGAAGCGACCGAGCTCGCCAACCGCGCTTCGATCCTGCCGCCGAGCCTCACCCGCATCATCAAAGCGCTGGAGGAGAGGGAATTCATATCCCGCAACAAGGTCAAGGATGACGGCCGCCGCGCGCTGCTTGCCATCAGCCCGACAGGCGTGGCGCTGATCGAGGAACTGGCGCCCGAGCGTACCGCTATCTACGAGGCGATCGAGAAGCGCTATGGCGCCGCGGAACACGAGCGCCTGCTCGACATGCTGGAGAGCCTGATCCAGTCGGAGTCGGCGGAAAGCTGAGCGCTCACCCGCCAAAACTCCCCAGCGCGCTCGGCTGCATGTAGTTGCGGCCGACATAGAGCAGCGCCGCCTCGTCGCTACCGTGGCGGATGTCGACGACGCGGCCGAACATCACATTGTGCGTGCCGACCTTGTTCACCGCGCCGATCTCGCAATCGAAGGAAACGATCGCATCGAGCAGCGCCGGCATGCCGGACGGCATGGTCTGCCAGCGCGCTGCCTGATAGCGCTCGGCCATGTCGCGGATCGCGCCGGCGAATTTTGCCGCCAGATGCATGTGCGACTGGGTCAGCACGTTGACGCAAAATCGCTGGTTGGCGAGGAACATGCTAGTCTGCGCCGAGCGTTCGTTCATGCAGACCAGCAGCGTCGGCGGGTCGTCGGAGACGCTGCACATGGCGGTCGCGGTGAAGCCGCCGCGCCCGGCCGGCCCGTCGGTGGTGACGATGTTGACCGGTGCGCATACCCTGGCCATCGCCTCTCGGAATTCCAGCCTCGCGACTTGTGACGTCATGGCCGTTTCCATGTCCGGCCTCCGTCAGTTGGGCTGGGCGGCGAGCGGGGGCAGCCAGGTGTCGCCGGTCCAGCCCTTCTCGTCATAGTCGGCCATGCATTGGTCGACGAGTTCCTCCATCTGCTTCAGCCGGCCGCCGCGCTCGGCGCCCTTCAAGACCTGCAGCCGCACCTCTTCCGGCGCGCCGGCATAGTTGAGCTCGTAGAGCGCGTGACGGCCGCCGAATTCGGTGCCGGTCGCGTCCCACAACAGCTTCATGATCTTGATGCGCTCGACATGGCCCATGTCGTTCGAGCCGCGCACATATTGCGCGAGATAGCGGTCGATCTCCGGATTGTCGAAATCGCGCGCGGAGGAGGGGAGGTAGATCAAACCGGAAGCGACAACCCGGCGCACCGTATCGATGACGCGCGGATAGGCCTCCGACATGAAGGTGCGGTAGGCAAGCGCGGCTTCAAGGTTGGGCAGCACCGCGCCGTTCGCCCACGGGATCGGGTTGTGCGCCATCGCGTTGGAAAAGCTCCAGAACATGTGGCGCAGCGCAATCACCTCGCCGAGCGCCGCCTGGTTGCCGCGGAAGGCATCGCCGCCGGTGGCGCGCAGCGCCTTGGCGAGCAGGCCGGCGAGGAAGTCGAGTTTCACCGCAAAGCGCGTGCAGCCCTGGAAGCAATAGCCATGCATGAAGCCCGATGCCGGATGGAAGGACAGGATCTTCTGCGCATCGCGCAGCACAAGCACGTCCTCCCAGGGGATGAAGACGTTGTCGAGCACCAGGATCGCGTCGTTCTCGTCGAAGCGCGACGACAGCGGATAGTCGAAGGGATGGCCGACGCTGTTGGCCGTCTGCTCATAGGAGACGCGGCAGAACATCTTTATGCCCGGCGCGTTCATCGGCACGATGAACATCACCGACAGCGACGGATCCTCCGTCACCGTCGCCGAACTCTGCGCCAGGAAATTGTAGTGGGTGAGCGCCGACGACGTCGCCACCACCTTGGCGCCCGACACCCAGATGCCGGCATCGTTCTCCTTGGTGATGTGAACGAACACGTCCTTCACCTGCTCGGCGGGCTTGTGGCGGTCGATCGGCGGATTGACGATCGCGTGGTTCATGAACAGGACCGCTTCCTGGGCGCGTTTGTGCCAGGCGCGCGCATTGTCCTTGAACGGCCCGTACCATTCGGCATTGGCGCCGAGCGTGTTCATCAGCGCCGCCTTGTAGTCGGCGGTGCGGCCCATCCAGCCATAGGTCATGCGCGCCCAATGCGCGATCGCACCCTGCTGCGCGGCGAGGTCAGCGGGGGAATGGGCGACACGGAAGTATTTGTGGGTGTAGCCGCCCGAACCGGTGTCGGTGGGCGAGGTGAGCACCGGCTGTTGATTGGGATCGTGCAGCGCGTCGTAAAGGCGCGCCAGTGACCGCACCGAATTGCGCATAGCCGGATGGCTGGTGACATCTGCCACCCGTTCGCCATTGATATAGACCTCGCGCCCGTCGCGCAGGCTGGCCAGATATTCGGCGCCCGTAAACGGCCGCGATTTGTCGGCCCGGAAATCTTCCGATCGCATCATGATCCTCCCTTGATCTCTTGAGAGTAGCCGCGGACAGCGCAATGGTTTATGGACGAAAGCGCAAAACCGCTTGGACTTTTTCGGGCGTCTCATGAGCCAGACCGCTATCCCGGAATTCTTCGTCTACGGCGAGCCGGCGCGGGCGCTCGACGTCGGCTTCCTGCATGTCGAGACCGTCCAGGCTCGGGCATCCGTGCATCGCGGCCAAGTTCTGGCGCACAAACACCCGCAAATGGCGCAGATCACCTTCTGGACGAGCGGGCAGGGCCTCTACCGGATCGAGGACAGGACCTGGAGTTTTTCGGCACCTACGGTCAGCTTCATGCCAAGCGGCGTGGTGCATGGGTTCGACATCGAGCCGGACACCGACGCGACCGTCGTTTCGATCGCCGACGAGGCTCTCGCGGCGATCGCCGAGCATTCGGCGCTGGCGCTCGACCAGCCGGTCTTTGTCACCGGTCAGGGAGAGGCGGCACTCTGGCAAAGGCTCAGCGAGACAATCGGCATGATCCAGGCCGAATATGCCGAGGCGCAAGCCGGCGCGGAAAAGATCCTGCCACCGCTGATCGCGGTCGCATTGTCGCACATCGCTCGGCTCGATGCGCAATCGCATGCGGTCACCGTGCCCGCGGCGGTCGCCCTGGGCGGCCGACTCAGGCGGCTGATCGACCGCCATTTTCGCGACGACTGGCCGGTCGAGCGCTATGTCGAGGAGCTCGGCACCACCAGGCATCTGCTCGACAAGGCGGCGCATCAGGTGCTGGGCTCAGGCGTCCGCCAGGCGATCGGCGAAAGGCGCGTGGTCGAAGCCAAGCGCCTGCTGCTCTTCACCATCCGCACGGTCGAGGACATCGCCTACGAGACCGGCTTCAACGATCCGGCCTATTTCTCACGCTTCTTCCGCCAGGCGGTTGGGGTGTCGCCGGCGGCGTGGCGCAAAGAGCGAATAGTGAGTAGCGAATAGCGAGTAGCAAAGAACCGCCCCTATTCGCTACTCGCTATTCCCTAGGCCGCGGCAGCGGCCAGCCCGGCATCCAATCCCTCTGCGATCTTCGCCACATCGGCGGCCGTGATGATCAACGGCGGCGACAAGATGATGTTGTTGCCGGAGACGCGCAGCATGACGCCGGCCTCGTAGGCGCCGTCCGCGACGGCGGCCATCGTCTTCTTGTCGACGGGCTTCTTGGCGGCGCGGTCCGAGACCAGCTCGAGCGCGGCCATCAGGCCCTGGTAGCGGACATCGCCGACCAATTGGTGCTTCTCTTTCAGCGCCTCCAGCGCCTTGCCGAGCTCGACGCCGCGCGCGGCGGCATTCTCGTTGACGGCCAGCCGCTTGGTTTCGGCGAGCGCCGCAAGGCCGGCCGCGCAGCCGACCGGATGGCCCGAATAGGTATAGCCATGGCCGATCGCGCCGAAGCTGGTCTTGTCGGCTTCGAAGATTTCGGCGACCTTGGCGCCGATCATCGTGGCGCCCAGCGGGAAATAGCCCGATGTGATCGCCTTGGCGATGGTCATGAAATCCGGCTTCGTGCCTGAGAGCCGCGAGCCCGACGAGGCGCCGGTGCGGCCGAAGCCGGTCACCACTTCATCGGCGATCAACAATATGTCGTGGCGGTCGCAGATCGCCCGCACCATCGGCATGAAGCTCTCATGCGGGACGATGACGCCGCCGGCGCCGAGCACCGGTTCCATGATGAAAGCCGCGATGGTGTCGGCACCCTGGAAGGCGATCTCTTCCTCGATCGCCCGCGCGCAGAGTTTCGAGAGCTTTGCCGGATCGGTTTCGTCGAACGGGTTGCGATAGGTCATCGGCGCCGGCGTGTGGAAGACGCCTGGCAGCAGCGGCTCGTAGTTGCGGCGGAAGTTGGCGTTGCCGTTGACCGAAGCGCCGCCGAAATGCGTGCCGTGATAGCCCTTCTTCAGCGCCAGGAATTTGGTGCGGTCGCCCTGGCCGCGGATCTTCCAGTATTGCCGGGCGAGCCTGAGCGCCGTCTCGACCGAGTCCGAACCGCCCGAGGTGAAAAAGGCGCGCACCATGCCTTCCGGCGCGAACCATTCGGTGAGCTCATAGGCAAGCTCGATCGACGGTCCGGTCGAGGTGCCGCGAAAACCGGAATAATAGGGCAGGGCGTCGAGCTGCGCCGCCATCGCCTTCTTGATCGGATCGCAGCTGTAGCCGAGGTTGACGTTCCACAAGCCCCCGACGGCATCGAGCACGGTGCGGTCCTCGGCATCGGTGACCGAGACGCCTTCGCCCTTCATGATGATCTTCGGCGGGCTCGCCCGCATTTCGGCCGGATGCGCCATCGGATGCCAGATCGGCTTGGCGTTGTTTTCGGTGAGGAAGTTGATGTCACGCATCGGGGACTCCGGTTGTTCGGATTAGGAGAGCGTCAGGCCGAAATGGCCAAGCGCCTCGGCATAGCTTTGCGCCGGTCGGGCGACGTCGAAATGAACGGTGGGCATGCCGGCGGCAACCGCGCCATCGACATTGCGCTTCTGGTCGTCGACGAAGACGCAGGCATTGAGTGGCAGCTGCAGCGCCTCGCCGACGATCGCATAGGCGCGGGTATCGGGCTTGAGGATTTTCGTATAGGTCGCGTCGACGATCGTCTCGAACAGCGCAAGCAGCGGCAGGCGCTCGCGGAATGACTTGCCGTAGAACAGGTCGAGTTCGTTGGAGAGAATGGCGAGCTTTATGCCGGCCGTGTGCGCGATGCGGATCGCGCGCTCCGCCTCCGGTCGCACCACCGCCTGCGGATCGGCGCCACGCGCCCGCTGCACGAAGGTCGACATGTCCTGCCAGTCCTCGCCGACCAGCCGGCCGACCTCGCGTGTGCGTGTCTTCCAATAGTCACGCTCGCTGATCTCGTCGGCCTGCATCGAGCGCCAGAGCGCATCGGAGGCCGGGTCGAACGGCCCGCGCCAATCGAGCGTGCCGGGCTCGAGGCCAAGCGCCTGCTCGGTCAGCGCATGCGTCTCGAACAGCGTGCGGGTGACGACGCCGCCGAAATCGAGCACCAGCGCCTGCGGCCTCAGCCCGCTCATGCCGGCCGCCTATCGGTGACGCCGGGCGGAACGATGCCTTCGGCAACCCAGCGATCGAAGATCTCCAGCGCCTTGGCGCTGAAGGCGGCGTCGTTGATGTGGCCGGCGATTTCATGCAGCTCGGCATTCTCGGGCACCCGCAACCGCATTTCTTTGACAAAGGCCGCAAGTGCCTCGGGTTCGTGGAGCGGCTCGCCTTCCTGGTCCCATTGCTGGATGCCGCCGGCCGGCAGGATGAAGGCCGTCGGGCCGGTCGCCGTGGTGAGTTTCTCGCCGATGGCGCGCGCGATCTCCCGGCGTGTCGCGCCGTCGGAGGTCACCGAGGCGAGCAGCCGGTTGTGCGCATGGTAAGGTCGCTCGGCGAAGCGCGACGGCACAGCCTGCCAGGTCGGGAAATCGACCATGTCGATGGCGCCGGGCGCGACGATCTGCGGGATGCCTTGACGTCCGGCATTCTCCAGCCGGTCGGTACCCGAATTCACCACCGAGCCGGTGAGCTGGTTGGCGAGCTCCTGCAGGCTGAAGTCGAGCACGGCGACAAAACCCTTCTGCGCCGCGATCGCTTCCAGCGCCCGTCCGCCCATGCCGGTGGTGTGGAAGACGATGACCTCATAGCCGCGCTTTTCCAATTCCGGCTTGAGCGTCACCATGTATTGCAGGCAGCTTTTGCCCAGCGAGCTCATGCCGACCTTCGGCCGCGAGACGTCGGGTTTGACGACAGCCCGCGCGGCGCCGACCACGGCGCCGCTGGCCTGCGACAGCACCGCCTTGCAGGCGCTGTTGAGCCCATAGAGGCCGCCTGCCCACAGGATCATCATCAGGTCGGTGGCGATGCGCTCCGGTGGCACGAGATGCGAATAGGCGATCGTCGAGACGACGAATTTCGGCACGCCGAGCGGCAGCGCCAGCGCCACGTCGAGCGCAAGGTCGGTACCCATCGATCCGCCCAGCGCGATGAAACCCTCGATCTCGCCCTGGTCATAGAGCGAGCGCGCGAGCCGCGAGGCGCCAAGCGCCATCAAGGTCATTGCCGTGTTCTCGTCGCCGCTTGCGATGATTGCCTCGATGGTGGTGTCTGCCGCGCGCGCCACCGCATGCTTGTCATGCTCGGGCTTGTAAGGCGGATCGCCAAGCACACTGACATCCATCATCACGGCGACGCCGCCGACGGCCTCGATGCGCTCGCGCATGAACAGAAGCTCGTCGGCCTTGGTGTCGCCGGTGCCGATAACCAGGATTCGGCGTTTCTCCTCCACGTCAATCTCCTTGCAGTCTCTCGTTGGTTACGATGCCCGCTTCCGGCCGGGCTGATTATGACGCCCGAACAGCCGCCCGCCGATCTCGCGCGCCGCCGCGGCGACGCTCGCGCCATGGCGCTCGATGTCGCCCTTGTGGATGCGCACCCGAGGCGCGGCGATGGCGATCGTGCCGATGGCAAAACCATCGGCGCCGAGGATTGCGGAGGCCACGCTCAGCACGCCTTCCTCATAGCCTTGCGAGCCGGTCGAATGGCCGCGTGCGCGGGCCGCGGCGACATGCTCGACGAGTGTCTCCACCTTGTCGATCGTATGGGGCGTGAATGCCGGCAGCGGCCCGTCGAAAATGCCCTCGCGGACGCGCTCTTCGGCGAAGGCGAGGAATGCGATGCCGGAGGCCGTCGCATGCATCGGCAGCACATCGCCGAGCTGCACGCTGACACGGTTGGCCTTGGCCGATTCGACGACTTGAACGGTGATCAGGCCCCGCTTCGAATATTCCGAGAGATGCACGGTCTCGCCGGTTTCCGCCGCCAGCGCCTCGACCACCGGTGCCGCCATGCGCAGGAACGGAAACTGCGCCTCGCGCATCAGCGCCAGCCGCGCGATGCCGGCGCCCAGCCGGTAGAGACGCGTGGTCTCGTCCTGCTCCACAAGCTCATGCGCCATCAGGGAGACAAGCAGCCGGCGCGTCGTCGCCTTATCGAAGCCGGCAGTCTTGGCAAGGTCGGCAAGCGCCGTCTCGGGCGCGCCGCTGCCCAGCAGATCAAGCAGCGAAATGGCTTTGGCCACCGTGCTCATCTCTTGTCCGATCCTCCATCAGATACTTAACGTGCGAATTAACTTGACAGCAAGTCGATTCCTTTGCAAGTCTAATATCGAAATGCCGTTGCAAATAATGAAATGCACATCGGCCCTCTCAGAAGGCCCTCGGCATCTCAGGGACACTTGGTTTCCGCAGCGCGGAATGGAGGGAAAAATGACCACACTTGAAGCCGGTGAACTGAACCGGCTGAGGAAGAACAGCCTTGGCGTCGGCGCCATCACCTTCATGGTGATCTCCGCAGCCGCGCCGCTCACGGCTGTCGCCGGCGGCACGCCGCTCGGCATGCTGATGGGCAACGGCGCCGGCTTTGCCGGCACCTATCTGATCGTGACGCTGTTGCTGCTCCTGTTCGCGGTCGGCTATGTCGCAATGTCGCGCCACATCGGCAATGCGGGCGCCTTCTACGCCTATGCCGCGCGCGGCCTCGGCGGCTTGGCCGGCGGCGCCGTCGCGCTGATCGCGATCCTCTCCTACAACGCCATGCAGATCGGCGTCATGGGCCTGCTGGGCGCTGCGACCTCCGGTCTGTTCGCCGGCTGGGGCGTCAATCTGCCCTGGTGGGTGTGGAGCTTCATCGCCATCGCCATCGTCGCCGTGCTCGGCTACCGCCAGGTCGACCTGTCGGCCAAGATCCTGACGGTGCTGGTGCTCGCCGAATATGTCGTCGTGTTGATCCTCGACCTCACTATCCTCAAGACCGGCGGCGACAGCGGCCTGTCGGCCGCGCCCTTTAGCTGGAGCCAGATCACCAGTGGCGCGCCGGCCATCGCCATCCTGTTCTGTTTCGCCGCCTTCATCGGCTTCGAGGCGACGACGATCTATGCCGAGGAGGCGCGCGACCCGAAGGTCACCATTCCGCGCGCCACCTATTTCTCCGTCATCCTGATCGGCCTGTTCTACATGATCACTGCCTGGCTGATGGCGGTAGGCGCCGGCGTCGACAAGCTGTTGCCGTCGCTGCAGGCTCTCCAGGACCCGACCACCTTCCTGTTCGGTCTCTCCGACCGCTACGCCGGAACGCTGCTTACCCACGCCATGAGCATCCTCTTCGTCTCCAGCCTTTTCGCCGGCGTGCTGGCCTTCCACAACGCGGTCGCCCGCTACATCTACGTCGCCGGTCGCGAAAAGCTCCTGCCGCAGTCGATCGGCGTGACGCATTCGGCGCATCAGAGCCCGCATGTCGCTTCGGTGATTCAGACCGTGCTCGCGGCCGTCGTCGTCGGCCTGTTCGCGGTGCTCGGCCTCGACCCGGTGCTGGCGCTGTTCTCGTGGCTCACCAACGTCGCCACGCTCGGCGTCATCGTCATGATGGCGGTCGCTTCGCTCGCCGTCGTGATGTACTTCCGCGCCAATCCGTCCAATCAGGAAAACGGGCTGAAGACCACGATCCTGCCGGCGCTGACCTTCGTCGCCTTCGCCATCATCATCTACCTGATCGTCATCAATTTCGGCAGCCTGTCGGGCGCGGCTGGTTTCCTTGGCGTGTTCCTGCCGGCGCTGGTGCTGATCGCGGCCGTCGTCGGACTGTGGTTGGCCGGCGCATTGCGGGCGCGGGATCCGGCCGCCTTCGAAAGGCTCGGTCAGCCGCTGAAGGATTGACGGACAAAAGGGGCGGCGCTCGCGCCGCCTTCTTCACGCGACAGGAGCAGCGGTATGAGCTTTGCCGATGATATTACAGTCGAGGCATTGGAGGCCGACCCCTATCCGATCTACGCCGAACTCAGGCGCAGCGCCCCGGTCGCCTTCGTGCCCGCGGTCAATCTCTGGTTCGTCACCCGCTGGAAGGACGTCGAGCTGGTGGCGAAGTCGCCGGATATTTTCTCGGCAATCGTCAGAGCGGGCGTCTCGCCCGTCGAGCGCTCCTTCGGCAAGCCCACCATCCTCACCACCGACGGCGGGATCCATAAGGACCTGCGCCAGGGCGTCGATCCGAAATACCGGCCGCGCACCGTCGCCTCCTATGCCGGCGATCTCGTGCGCTCGATCGCCGAACCCTATCTCGACGAGATCGCCAGACGCGGCTCCGCCGAGCTGATGGCCGACTATTTCGAGCCGGTGTCGACGCTGAGCCTGGCGCGTTCGCTCGGCCTCACCGATATCGACATGCCGATCTTGCGCCGCTGGTTCTATGGTCTCGCCCAAGGCGCCATCAACTTCGAAAATGATCCGAAACGCCAGGAGATCGCCGACGCGATCGGCGCGGAGGTCAGCGAAGCGGTGATGCCTACTTTGGAGAAGCTCGTCCGCGAGCCCGACGGCTCCGCGCTTTCGCATATGCTGCATGACGGCATGCCGGAGGGCAAAACCCGCGCGATCGACTTCCTGATGCCGACCATCAAGGTCATCCTGCTTGGCGGCATGCAGGAGCCGGGACACGGCGCCGGTTCGATCCTCGTCGGCCTGCTCACCAATCCCGAACAGCTGCGCCAGGTGCTCGACGATCCGGAAACCTTCGTGCCCAGGGCCGTGGACGAGGGCCTGCGCTGGGTGGCGCCGATCGGCACCCAGACGCGCGAAACCACCCGCGCCGTGGAGATCGGCGGCGCGACCATCCCCGCCGGCGCGCCGGTCGCCGCCCTGGTCTCCTCGGCCAGTCGCGACGAAAGCCGCTTCAGCGACCCGGACCGCTTCGACATCCACCGCGACGAAGGCAATCACGCCGCCTTCGGCTTCGGCCATCACTTCTGTTCGGGCCGCTTCTTCGCGCGCGAGCAGATGTGCCTCGCGGTAAGATTGCTGCTGGAGCGGTTTCCGGACCTGCGGCTGGTGCGCGGCAGGGATCCGGTCTTCCGCGGCTGGGAATTCCGCGCGCCGGCGGCACTTCACGTAGAATTTGGAGCAAACTGAGAATGATCGACCAAGACACCATCGACACGCTGCGCAAGGCGGAGGTCGGCGCGCGGCGTCTGTTCATCGATGGAACCGCGGTGGATGCGCAGAGTGGCGGCAGTCTGCAGGTGATCTCTCCGATCGACGGCCGTCCCTTTGCCAGCATCGCCGACGGCGGCGTCGCCGATGTCGATCGCGCGGTGGCCTCGGCGCGCAAGGCGTTCGCGAAAGGCTCCTGGTCGCGCGCGGCGCCGGCCTTGCGCAAGAAGGTGCTGACGAAATTCGCCGAGCTGGTTGAAAAGCACGCGCTGGAACTGGCCGTGCTCGGCGTACGCGACAATGGCACCGAGATCGGCATGGCATACAAGGCCGAGCCGCTGTCGGCCGCCGGCACCATCCGCTACTATGCCGAGGCGATCGACAAGGTCTATGGCGAGATCGCGCCGACGGCCGACAATGTGTTGGGCCTCATCCATAAGGAACCGCTCGGCGTCGTCGGCGTCATCGTGCCTTGGAACTTCCCGCTGATGATCGGCGCCTGGAAGATCGCGCCGGCCTTGGCCGCCGGCAACGCCATCGTCGTCAAGCCGCCGGAGATCGCCTCGCTGACCTTGCTGCGGCTGGCCGAGCTCGCCGCCGAAGCCGGGTTGCCGGAAGGCGTCTTCAACGTCGTCACCGGGCGTGGCTCTGTCGCCGGCGAGGCGCTCGGCCTCCATATGGATGTCGATGCCATCGCCTTCACCGGCTCCGGTCCGGTCGGCCGGCGCCTGCTCGAATATTCCGCGCGCTCCAATCTGAAGCGCGTCTTCCTCGAGCTTGGCGGCAAGTCGCCCAACATCGTCTTTGCCGATGCGCCGGATTTGCAGCAGGCGGCGGTAGTGTCGGCCAATGGCATCTTCCGCAATTCCGGGCAGGTTTGCGTTGCCGGCTCGCGCCTGCTGGTCCAGGCCTCGGTCTACGACCGCTTCATGGACGAGCTGTTCAAGGCGACCACGAAGCTGAAGGTCGGCGACCCGCTCGATCTGTCGAGCGATGTCGGCGCGGTGTCGAGCGCCGAGCAATTGACCAAGAATCTCGGATTTGTCGCCAAGGCTTCGGAGGAGGGCGCCCGCCTCGTCACCGGCGGCCAACGCATCCTCACCGAGACTGGCGGAAGCTACATGGCGCCGACGATCTTCGAGAACGTGACCGAGACAATGCAGCTTGCCCGCGAGGAGGTGTTCGGGCCGGTGCTCGGGGTCATGCGCTTCGACACTGAGGAGGAAGCGGTGCGGCTTGCCAACGCCACCGTTTATGGCCTCGCCTCCGCCGTATGGACCTCGAACCTGTCGACCGCGCATCGCATGGTGCGCGCCATCAATGCCGGCGTCGTCCATGTCAACACTTATGGCGGCGCCGACATCACCGTGCCGCTCGGCGGCTTCAAGCAGTCCGGCTTCGGCCGCGACAAGTCACTCCACGCCATCGAGAAATACACCGATCTCAAGACGGCGTGGATCAGTCTCGGCTAACCCCTCAAGAGGTGCCCAGGATGAATTCGGCGCAACGGTCGCCGATCATGATCGCCGGCGCGTTGGTGTTGCCGCTGGTGAGGCGCGGCATGATTGAGGCGTCGGCGATACGCAGGCGTGGCACGCCGCGCACGCGAAGCCGCGGATCGACCACTGCCTGTTCGTCCGTTCCCATCCGGCAGGTGCCGCAGGGATGGTAGACCGTCTTGGCGTGACGGATGATGTGGTCGGTTATCGCCTCGTCGCCGAGCTTGTCCGCCTTGCCCGGTGCAAGCTCCTCGGAGACCGCTTCGCGCAGCGCCGGCTGGCGCACGATGGCGCGGGCAACCTTCATCCCTGCCAGCAACAGCGCAAGATCGTCGGCATGGGACAGGAAGCCGGTGGTGAAGCGGATCGGGTCGCTTGGCTTTCGCGAGCGCAGCCGCACCGAGCCGCGCGACTTCGGCCGCAGCACGCACGGGTTCAGTTCCATGCCGTGGCGTTCGACCGAGCCGTGCTCGGCGTTTTCGATCATCACCGGCAACACGTGGAACTGGACGTCGGGCCGGCCATCGCCATCGGTGTCGAAGAAGCCCCCGCTCTCGACCACGTTGGAGGCGAGCAGGCCGCGCCGGAACAGCAGATATTCGATGCCGTGCCGCAGCGCCTTGAAGCCGCGATCCTCGCCCAGCAGCGAGACCGGCTTGCGGGTCAGCGCGTAAAGCGGGGCGGCGACATGGTCCTGCAGGTCGCGGCCGACCGCCGGCATGTCGCGGATGACGGGGATGCCCATCTCCGCCAGATGCGCGGCAGGACCGAGGCCGGACAGCATCATCAGCTTCGGCGTGGCGAGCGCGCCGGCCGCGAGGATCACTTCCGCCTTCGCCGAGGCGCTGTGGCTCTGGCCGTCCGACGTCTGGTAGGACAGTCCGGTCGCGGCGCCATTCTCCAGCGTCAGCGCCGTCACCAGCGCATCGGTGACGACCGTGAGATTGGCACTGCCGGCGAGCGGCCTCAAGAACACCTTGGCTGCCGACTGCCTTTCGCCGTTTGCCGTCGTGGTCTGGTAAAAACCGACGCCTTCCTGCCGCTCGCCGTTGAAGTCGTCATTGAAGCGGTAGCCGGCCTGCTGCGCGGCGCGCACATAGGCGAGCGACAGCGGATGCCGGTAGCGCGGGTCGGAAACCGGCAGCGGTCCCTCGCTGCCGTGCCGTTCGCCGGCAAGCCGCTCGTTGCGTTCCAGGCGCTTGTAGACCGGCAGCACATCGTCCCAGCCCCAGCCCGGGCAGCCGAGATCGCGCCAGCCGTCATAGTCTTCCGGCTGACCCCTTATGTAGAGCATGGCGTTGATCGAGGAGCCACCGCCCAGCGTGCGCCCCTGCGGGATCGGCAGTGAGCGGCCGCCGACGCTGGGCTCCGGTTCCGACTGGTAGATCCAGCTGCGCGCCGTGCCGATCACCTTGGCGAAGGTGGCGGGCATGTCGATGAAGCGGGTGTTGTCGGCGGGTCCAGCCTCGACGACGAGCACGCGCTTGCCGGCCTGGACCAGCCGGCTCGCCACCGTGCAGCCCGCCGAGCCCGCGCCGGCGACGATGTAATCGTAGGTGTCCGTCATCGGATCAGGCGTAGCGCATGATGGCGGTCTTGGTTTCGAGATAGCCCTCGATCGCCGCGCGGCCATGCTCGCGGCCGATGCCGGATTGCTTGAAGCCGCCGAAGGGTGCCGCCGGGTCCAGCGTGTTGTGCGAGTTCACCCACACCGTGCCGGCCTTGAGCCCGTGGATCGCCATCATCGCCTTGCCCATGTCGCGGGTCCATATCGAGGCCGAAAGGCCGTAGCGCGTGTCGTTTGCGATGCGGATCGCCTCGTCGAGATCGGCGACCGGCATCGCCGCCACCACAGGCCCGAATACCTCCTCGCGCACGATCTCCATCTCCGGTTTCACATGGTGCAGGATGGTCGGCGCCACATAGTGACCGCTCGTTGGCACGGGGCGCGCGCCGCTCACGCGTTCGACACCCGCCGCCAGGCTGCGCTCGACGAAACCCTGCACGCTGTTGCGATGCTTGGCCGAGACCAGCGGATTGATCTGCGCCTCCGCGTCGCGGCCGGCGCCCATCGTCATGCCGTCGGCGATTTCGGCCAGCCGCGCCAGCGTGCGGTCGTAGATCGGCTTCTCGATCAGGAGCCGCGCCGCCGAGGTGCAGACCTGGCCCTGGTTGAAGAACATGCCGAGCCCGGCGAGCAGCGGCTCGATCCCGTCCTCCATGTCGGAAAGCAGGATCATCGGCGATTTGGAGCCGAGCTCCAGCGTGAAACGCGCCACCCGGTCGACCGCGGCGTGGCCGATCCGTTTTCCCACTTCGGTCGAGCCGGTGAAGGTCAGCTTGTCGATACCGGGATGGCGGATCAGCGCCTCGCCGGTCACAGTGCCGCTGCCGGTGACGATGTTGACGACGCCTGGCGGGAAGCCGGCAGCCTCGATCAGTTCGGCAAGCCTGAGCAGGCAGAGCGGGGTTTCCTGCGGCGGCTTGAGCACGATCGTGCAGCCGCAGGCGAGCGCCGGCGCGATCTTCCACATGCCGATCAGCAGCGGGAAATTCCACGGCACGATGGCACCGATGACGCCGACGGGCTCCATCACCGTCATCGCGTGATGCCTGGCGCCGGGTGGCACAGGTATAGAAACTTGGAAGGTCGAGCCTTCGATCTTGGTCGCCCAGCCGGCATAGTAGCGCAGCCAGTCGACGGCGCCGCCGGCGCTCAGCATGCGCGCGACGCTCAGCGACTTGCCGTTCTCGATGCTTTCGATCTCGGCCAGAAGGTCGGCATCGGCTTCGATCGCGTCGGCGAGCTTCAGCATCAGGTTCTGGCGGTCGACCGGCCGCATCGACGCCCATGGCCCTTCGAGCGCCGCGCGCGCCGCCCGCACCGCCTGGTCGACGAGTTCCGGGCCGCTCTCGGGCACATAAGCGACGATCTCGCCCGAGGCGGAATCGTCGACAGCCAGCCCGTCTCCGGCGAGCCCGTCGACGAAACGTCCGTTGATGAAGGGCCGATGCGGTCGCGAAAGGAACGCGGCGGCAGCCGCGCTGATCGGCGGCACGGTTCTCTCGTTCACGCCATCCTCCTCGAAATTGATGAATATTTTTCGAGAGGGTTATGGAGTGCGCCAACGCCCTTCAAGCCGGCGTGGCCGCGAGTGCGCTTTCAGTCAAAACAAAGTTCCCGCTCGGACAAGACGGCTCGCCCGAGGCCAATCAAGATTGAACAACGAGATCGGCCATACCTGGATGGTCTCAAACAGTCTTTTGGAGGCGGTGGCGGTTGAGCGCACTACTCGGCAATCCGATGGTCACCACGGCCGCGCTGCCGCTGCTGCTCGGCATCGCGCTTGCGCTCGCTGCGCGCTTTGTTTTGCCGGCGGCATCGCCGGTGCTGACACTGCTCTGGGCGGCGCTGCTCCTGTTCTTCTACTGGGACACGCTCGGGCCCCCGGGCATGCCGCCGGCCGCCGCCAGCCAGAAGCTGATCTATCTCGCCTTCGCCGGCATCGTCATCGGCCTGCTGCCGGAGCGGGTGTTGGGACGCGCAACGAGTCTTCTCGCCGTCATCGTTTTCGCGGCGGCCTTCCTGTGGCTCGGTTGGCGGCGGCTGGCCGGGGGCTCCCTCGATCTGCAACTGATCGCGGCGCTAGCCGTCGGCCTGCTGACGCTGATCGGGGCCGCGATGGTGGTCGCGCAGGAGGCTTCGCCATCGCCGTCGGCGGAAGAGCCGTTCCTCGCACCGGCGGCGGTTCTTGCGCTGTCGCTCGCCGGCGCCATCGTCTCGGTGCTCGGCGCCTCGATCGTCACCGGACAACTGCTAGGTTCGCTTGCCGCGTTGGTCGGCGGCTGGTGCCTCGTGCAGTATGTCGTGATGCTGCGCGGCGGCGCGGCCGCCGCATGGAGCAGGGGCGTCGAGTTCCTGCTGCTCTACGCCGCCGCGACGGTGCTGGTCCAGGTGGCGCTGCTCGCGCCCAAGGCCAATCCCGCCGCGCTCATCCTGTCGTCCCTGCCACTGCACGTCGTCGCGCTCGTGTGCGGCCCGTTGCAAAACCTGCTTCCCGGCGCACGGCCCCTGCGGCCGCTGGTCGCCGGCATCCTGATCGCCGTTCCGGCGATTCTGGCCATCGTGACGGCGATCGTCTGGGCGCCGCATGGGGCCGCCCTCGGCTTTTCCTGAGCCGGGTCCAACAAACAACCAACAACAGGGAGAAACATGTGAGGACGAGAAAACTGATCGCAGCGCTCGCTTTCGCCGGCGCATCCATACTGGTCGCGGCGGCTCATGCCGACAATTACGAGATCGACGGCCAGCACGCCTGGGTCACATTCACCATCAAGCATGGCATCTACGGCATCGCCCATGGCCAGTTCGACGGTGTCAAAGGCGCCATCGTCATGGATAAGGCGGATGTCAGCAAAAGCAGCGTCAAGGCCGAGCTCGACGTCGCCTCGATTCACACCGCTTTCGACCAACGCGACAGCGACCTGAAAGGCCCTGACTTCTTCAACGCCGCCGAGTTCCCGACGATCAGCTTCGAGAGCACCAAGGTCGAGAAGGTCGACGACAAGACCGGCAAGGTCACCGGCAATCTCACCATCAGCGGCGTCAGCAAGGAGGTTACGCTCGACGTCAAGCTGCTCAATGAAGCCCAGGCGCCGTGGGACGCGACGCTGACCAAAGCCGCTTTCAGCGCCACCGGCAAGGTCAGCACCGCCGATTTCCCGATGGCCAAGGCCGCCGACGGGTTTGGCCTTGGGCCCGAGGTCGAGATCGCCATCGACCTCGAGGCGGTCAAGAAGTAGGTCGCCGTAAGCCAAACGCATGATGCCGCGCGGCAAAGGTCGCGCGGCGCATAAGAGGAGCGCGGAAGTGCGCGCTCAGTCAAAACAAAGTTCCCGCTCGGACAAGACGGAAGGCATCTCCCGTCGCACACTCCAAACCAACGATCAGCAGCATTTGGGCGCGTGCCCATAAGGACCGCGGTATGAGATTTTCCGGCAAGACGGCCTTCATCACCGGTGGCGGCACCGGCATCGGCGCCGCTGTCGCCCGGCGCATGGCAGCAGAGGGCGCCAAAGTCGTGCTGATGGGGCGGCGGCGTGAGCCGCTCGAGGCCGTGACCAGGGATATTGGCGGGCTGGTCGTGCAGGGCGATGCCGCCGACGCCAAGGCGGTGCGCGCCGCGCTTGCCGAGGTTCACGACAAGATCGGCCCGGTCGATATCCTCGTCGCCAATGCCGGCGGCCACGGCGTCGGCCCGACGGTGACGATGAGCGACGAGACCTGGGCGCTGGCGACGCGCACCAATCTCGACACCGCTTTCGTCTGCGCCCGCGAATGCCTGCCCGATCTGATCGCGCAGAAGGGCAACATCGTCGTCCTCGCCTCGATCGCCGGCCTGTTCGCCGGACCGGCGGCGGCGGGCTACGTCACCATGAAGCATGCCTGCGTCGGCTTCGGCAAATCGCTGGCGCGAGATTACGGCCGCCAGGGCGTGCGCACCAACATCATCTGCCCCGGCTGGGTGGCGACGGCCATGGCCGACGAGCAGATGCAGGTGATTGTCGACAAGCACGGGCTGGGCTCTATCGAGGAAGCCTACAGGCTTGTCACCAAGGACGTACCGCTCGGCCGGCCGGCAACACCTGAGGAAGTTTCCAACGTCGTCTGCTTCGTCGCTTCAAGCGAGGCGGCGATGATGAATGGTTCGATCCTGACCGTCGATGGCGGCGCCACCGTGGTCGACCTGCCGACGCTCGCTTTTGTCGATTGATTTGGAGATGGCGATGAACGATCAGAACAGACCCGCCGACTGGAAGCATTTTGACGACTTCGCCGCCGGCATCGCCACCAACCGGCTGCCGGCGACAGATGCATTGCGCGGCCAGACCTTCAAGATCACGCTGAAGACCGGTCGCACCATCGATCTCGCCTTCACCGCGGCCGACACCGTGGCCTGGAGCGAAGACAGCGAGGCCGGCGCCGACTGGTACGAGGCTTTGGAAGTCGCGCCCGGCGTCTTCTTCATCAACATGACCTTCGCCGCCAGGCCGGCCGAGGACGAAGCCTTCATCGTCGACACCAGAACGCGGCGCGTTCTGTCGGTGCGCGAGCGGGTGCGCGAAGCCGGCGAGGCGCCGGGTGAGCCACGCGTGGCGCAGGTTTACTCCGCCGGCGTGCTGGGCGACCCGACCGTGCCGCCGACCGGCCGCGAGCCGGCGCCGACGCGCGACCTGATAGGCCTTACCGCGCACTACACCTACAGCCCCAACCACGTCTACGAGCACATCTATTTGAGCTCGCAGCGCTACGCCTGGCAGAACCTCGTCGGCGTCCAGCGCGGCCATGGCGACGTCGATCTCGCCACCACCTGGAAGTTCGCCGAGAACTTTTACGTCTTCGGCTTCCGCGAGTTCATCATCCCGGTCGCGTCGCTGTTCTTCTACAACTGGGACACCATGCGCTCGACCGGCAAATTCCTTGGCGTGACCAGCCAGGGCAAGGTCGAGAACAAGCCCGCCGGCGCCTTCATCGAGAAGAAATCCAGGGCCGTCTACGACCCGGGCCAGGAGCCCGTGTGAGCGTTGGGATCAGCATCATGAGCAACAAAAACTACGACGCCATCAAGGCCCACTATGCCGGCTCCGACGCCAAGGACCTGGCGGCGATGATGGCGCCGATCACCAAGAGCACCGCCTGGACCGAGATGGCCGGCTTTCCCTATGCCGGCACTTATGTCGGCCCCGACGCCGTCATATCGGGCGTCTTCAGGCGCATCGGCGAAGACTGGGACGGCTACACCTTCGCGCTGGAAAAACTGGTCGACGGCGGCAGCACGATCGTCGGCATCGGCACCTATTCGGGCACCTACAGGAAGACCGGCAAGCCGATGACGGCGCGTGTCGTCCATGTCTGGCAAATGCGCGACGGCAAGGCCGTGAGTTTCGAGCAGTTCACCGACACCAGGCTGGTTGCGGCCGCGATGGGCTGAGGCATCGGCACGAATGAATGCGGGCCTCGCCTTGGGAGGGTCGGCTCGATGAAACCTGGGAGGATGGAAATGGAAATCAGTCTGAAGGGAATGCTGGCCGGCCTGTTGCTGTCCTCGGCACTTGGGCTCGGCGGCACGCTCGTCGCCAACGCCGCCGGCGACGAGATCGTCATCGGCGCGCCGATCTCGCTTACCGGGCCGCTGGCCGGCGACGGCAAGGAGCAGAAATGGGCCTATGAGCAGGCCGTTGCCGACATCAACAAGGCCGGCGGCATCATGGTGAAAGCGGCCGGCAAGAAGCTGCCGGTAAGGCTGGTCGTCGCCGACGACGAGAGCTCAGAAGGCAAGGTCGCCTCGGCGCTCGAAAACCTGATCAAGGTGCAGAAGGTCGACGCGCTGCTCTCGACGCATTCCGGGCCGATGAACATCGCCGGCGCCATCGTCGCGGAAAAATACAAGAAGTTCTACATGATCACGACGGCTTTTCCCTTCGAGTGGCAGCCGCTGAAGCTCAAATACTCGGCGCTGTTCTTCTTCCATCCGGGACCCGGCGCCGAGGTGCCCTTCCAGATCTGGGACAAGCTGCCGGCGAATGAGAAGCCGAAGCATCCGGCGCTGGTCTCGGAAGACTCGCCCGACGGCAAGGGCTTCGGCGGCGCCTTCGAGGCGGCGGCCAAGAAATACGGCTACAGCTTCGCCGTCGACGATCCCTGGGCGATCGGAGCCACCGACTATTCGGCGCTGATCACCAAGCTCAAGGCTTCCGATGTCGACGCCATGCTGGTCTTCGGCTCGCCGGCCGACACTGTCACGCTTTTGCGGCAGATGAAGGAGCTCGGCTTCTCCGTGCCTTACCTGCATGGCTGGAAGGGCACCTGGACCGGCGAGTTCCACGAGGCGCTTGGACCGGACTCCGACTACATCCTGACCGATGGCTTCTGGTCGGCGAGCTACCCTTACAAGGGCGCGAAAGAACTCGGTGATCGCTACGAGGCCGAGTTCAAGAAGGACTCCGTCACCGTCGGCGCCTTCTATGCCAACGCGCAGGTACTGGCGCAGGCCATCGAGAAGGCAGGCAGCACCGATGCGGCGGCGATCCATGACGCGATTTTCGGCCAGGAGTTCAAGGACACAGTGGTCGGCGACCTCAAGTTCGACGAGACCGGCTTCGCCCTGATCCCGAGCGTTGCCACGCAGTGGTGGCAGGGCAAGCATCAGCTCATCTATCCGGACGGCAACTGGACCTACAAGCCGGCTCCGGCCTGGGACAAGCGCTGAATGAACAGATGCGGTGGAAGCGGCGGGCGCCTGATTGCGAAGCCAGGCGCCCGTTCGCTTCCCGCCCACCCATTCGGATCGCTTGGCAACAGGGCGGTTTGAGTGCCGAATCCTTGGCGCTTCCGCTGGAAGGAAACGAAAACACGATGCAGGCGGACGAAACCTTGCTGCGCCTCGAGGCGGTCAAGAAGCGCTTCGGTGGGCTTGTCGTCCTCAACAACATCGATATCGCCGTCGGCGCCAACGAGCTGATCGGTCTGATCGGGCCGAACGGCGCCGGCAAGTCGACGCTGTTCAACGTCATCACCGCCATCTACGCGCCGACTGAAGGGCGTGTGTCCTTCCGCGGCAAGGACATCACCGGCATCGCGCCGCACCGCATCTCGAGGCTCGGCATCGCCCGCACCTTCCAGCTGGTGCGCACCTTCCTCACCATGACCGCCTTCGAGAATGTCATGGTCGGCGCCGTCTACGGGGCAGGAGGCCGCGTCAAGCACGCAACCGAGGCGGCTACGGCCGCGCTGGAGCTAGTCGGCCTCAGCGCCAGGCGCGACATGCGCACCGCGCATATGACGCTGTCGGACCGCCGCATGCTGGAGATTGCGCGCGCCATCGCCTCCGATCCGGCGCTGCTGCTCCTCGACGAGCCGATGGCCGGCCTCAACCCGACCGAGATCCAGCGCATGGTCGACGTCATCCGCCGTGTGCGTGCCGACCGGGGCATCTCGATGCTGTGGGTCGAGCACAAGGTCGACGCCATCATGAAGGTATGCAGCAGAGTCGTCGTGCTCGACCACGGCGAGAAGATCGCAGACGGCACGCCGCGCGACGTCACGCAAAACCGCAAAGTCATCGAGGCCTATCTTGGCGAACCGGCTGCTTGAAATAAGCGATCTCGAAGTCGCCTATGGCGACGTCGGCGCGCTGTGGGGCGTGTCGCTCCATGTCGATCCCGGCACGATCGTCGCGCTGGTCGGCGCCAACGGCGCCGGCAAGACGACGCTGCTCCGCACCGTTTCCGGCCTGCTGAAGCCCAAGGCCGGCGACATCCGGCTGTCGGGCCAGTCGATCACAGGCAAGGCGCCGCAGGAGATCGCCCGCCTGGGCATCGCCCATGTGCCGGAAGGGCGCGGTCTGTTCCGCCAGATGACGGTGCTGGAAAATCTCGAGCTCGGCGCGTTCCAGCCCAAGGCCCGGCCGCGCACCAAGGAGCTGCTGGAGAAGGCCTACACGCTCTTCCCGCGCCTGAAGGAACGCGCGCACCAGAAGGCCGGTTCGCTCTCCGGCGGCGAGCAGCAGATGCTGGCGATCGCGCGGGCCACCATGTCGGAGCCGTCGCTGCTCATCCTCGACGAGCCGTCGCTGGGCCTCAGCCCACTCGTGGTGCAGCAGATGTTTGCGCTGATCCAGACCTTGCATGGCCAGGGCGTCACCATCCTTCTGGTCGAGCAGAACATCCATCAGGCTCTGAAGGTCGCCGACTACGCCTTCGTGTTGAAGACCGGCTCGCTCGCCATGCAAGGCACCGGCGCCGACCTCATCGCCGATCCCGAAATCCAGAAGGCCTATATGGGCGTGTTGGAGTAGAAAATGGTCAATCTCCCGCCACCCGAGATCCTGCTCCAGCTGTCGCTCAACGGCGCGCTCGGCGGCGCCATGTATGGCGTCGCCGCCGTGGGCCTGAGCCTCATCTTCGGCACCATGCGGCTGATCTTCCTTGCCCAGGGCGCGATGATCATCCTGGCCGCATATTTCGTGCGCGCGCTCTTCTACGGCCTCGGCATCGACCCGTTCCTGTCGCTGTTGATCGTCGTGCCGGTCGGGCTCGGCGTTGGCTGGCTGATCTATCAGGGCCTGTTCCGCAAGGCTGCCGCCGAGGAGGACCGCAACGTCTCGCTGCTCATCGCCGTCGGCCTGATGTTCCTGGTCCAGAACCTGATGACGGTGATCTGGGGCGGCAACACCGCCGGCGTGGTGACCAGCTATACGGCAAGCGGCATCGAGCTCTTCGGCGTGCGCACCTCCTTCACCCGCTCGATGGGTTTTTTGATCGCGCTCGCCGGAACCGGCCTGGTGATGCTGTTCCTGCGCAAGACGATTGTCGGCAAGGCGGTGCGCGCCGCCTCCGAAGACATGGACGCCGCGACTTTGATGGGCATCAGCCCGCACCGCGTCAACGCGATCGCCTTTGCCATCGGCATTTCGCTGGCTGGCGCGGCTGGCGTCGCGGTCGCAACCACCTTTCCGTTCAACCCCTTCGCCGGTTTCATCTTCAGCCTGAAGGCGCTGGTGGCGCTGGCGCTAGGTGGCATCGGCAACGTGACCGGCGCTCTGGCCGGCGGCATCCTGCTCGGCCTGATCGAGGCTTATGTCCAGTTCTTCATTTCTGGCGGCTGGACGAACGCCATCGCCTACGGCGTGTTCCTGGCGGTGCTGATGTTCAAACCGGAAGGCCTGTTCAGCCGTCCCTACAAGAAGGCTTGAGAACGATGAGCCGAGCCTCGCGATGGATCGCAATCGTCGTCGTGGCAGTGCTGGCGCTGCTGCCGTTCCTGCCCGGCGCCGTCGACGCCTACTATTTCTCCTTCCTGTTCTTCGTCTCCCTCTACGCCGTCATGGCGCAGAGTTGGAACCTCGTCGCCGGCTATGGCGGCCAGATCAGCCTCGGCAGCCATGCCTTCTTCGGCCTCGGCGCCTACACCACCGCGATCCTGTGGAGCGGCAACCATCTCTGGGGCTCGCTCTATGACAGCCATCCGAACATCTACTATTTCGACCCGGTGACAATGCTGCTGGGGGGCTTCGTCGCGGCACTCGCGGCGGTCCTTATCGGCTTGCCGCTGCTGTCGAAACTCCATGGCGATTATTTCGCGCTCGGCACGCTCGGCTTCGGCGAGATCGTCAAGGTGATCTTCGTCAATGGCGGCGACTTCACCGGCGGCGCCTTCGGCATCGTCGCCCCGGCGAGCAGCTTCGACACGCTGCGCCCGCATTACTGGGTCGGCCTCGGCCTGATGGTCGCCACCGCCTTGGCCATCCACGCGCTGATGCGCTCGCGCTACGGCCTTGCCCTGATCGCCGTGCGCGACGACGAGATGGCGGCGTCCGCCAACGGCATCGACACGCTCAAGGTCAAGGTCGCCGCCTTCGCCGGCAGCGCCTTCATCGCCGGCGTCGCCGGCAGCCTCTACACCTTCTACATCTTCCATGTCGGACCGGACTCGGTGTTCGACCTCGACTGGATGCTCTTGCCGCTGATGATGACGGTGGTCGGCGGCACCGGCACGCTGCTCGGCCCGATCCTCGGCGCGCTGGTGATGTACGCCGTGTTCGATCTCGCCCGCATCGTCGTGCCCGACTACCATCCGGTGATCTCGGGGCTGACGATCATCCTGGCGATGCTGTTCCTGCCGAAGGGGCTGATGCGCGTGGGGAAAAGGCTGAAGACCGCCTAGGTACCCCCAGTGAGGCCTGGGGTCCAACGCAGACCCCATTCCTGTCCCACTCTTGCAACGCGTATTAGGGCGCCTCCTGTAAAACGCGATGCGTTCCGCCCCCTAATGCACCACCAGCCTCACCCGCTCCCTCAGCTCCCGTGGCGACACGTCATACTTGCTCTTGAACGCACGCGAGAAATGCGCGCTCGAATTGAAGCCGCAGGCAAAGGCGATTTCGGAGATCGATACCGAGGCGCGGGCAGGGGAGAGAAGTTCCTCCTTGCTGCGCTCCAGCCGCCTGTCCCAGACGAAGCGTTCCAGCGTCATGCCTTCGCCCTCGAAGGCGCGGTGCAGGTAGCGCCGGGAGCAGCCCATGTGGTGAGCGATGTCCTCGGCCGAGAGGCTGCTGCGGGCCAGATTGGCGTCGATATAGGCGACAATCCTTTCACGGAGTGCTTCCAGCGGCGAGCGGCGGAATTCCGGCGCCATGGGCTTTGCCTGGATCAGGCCGTTGACGAGCTGGATCAGGCTTTCGCCGACGCGGCGGCAACTGGCCTCGTCGAGCTTGTGCGCTTCTCCGATAGCCATCTGCATCAGCCCGGACACGATATGGGTCAGGCTGTCGCCCTCGCCGGGCAGCGGCACCGGCGCCGAAAGACGGGCCAGCGTCTCGTCGCCGAATGTCGAGCGCGGCACCTGCAGGATCAGTTGGTCGACGTCGGACAGGTTCTGCAGCGAATAAGCCCGCACCGGATCGTAGATGATCGCCGCGCGCGGGCCGAGGTCGACGGCGACCTGCTGCTGCTCGAAGCGGCTGCGGCCCTTGAGTTGCATCAGGATCTTGATCGCGTCAGGATCGAAGCTGCGCCAGAAGGCGCGGTCGTTGACGACCAGATGCGATTTCGCCCTGATCTCGGAGAGCCGGCAGGAGCCCAGATTGACCGACACCAGCTTCGGCAGCGACGGCGCCTCGCCGCGCGCGAAGCGCTGCGTGATCGGGCCGAACAGCATCCGCGAGGCGGACAGGAAAGCCTCGCCGTCGGCGACGCTCACATGGTGGCCGGGCATAGTCTCCTCCATCAGTTTCGTCCCGTCTTTTCGTGGCCCTTTTTCGTGGCCCTCTTTTCGCGGGATTGAGACGCAACGGCAGCGCCGATGCAACCAATAAGTTAACATGCTAAGCATCTTCGTCGCAACGGCAGAAATTCATTCACGCCCGTTGACGAAGGAAGCGCTCAGCGCAGCCGAGAAGGTCCTAGCAAGGCCGGGACTCGGCACGTTTCTCTGGCCGCTCGATGCCGGTGTCGGTACCTGGTTGCGTCAAAGGCGTGCTCGATGCGAGTCTGCTGCGTCGCCCTTATCGAAGCTCACGTGAGGCCCGTTTGATGCTCCTGGCTGTCCATCATGTTGCAATCATCTGCAGTGACTATGAGGCGTCGAAGCAGTTCTACATCAACAAGCTCGGTTTCGCCGTTCTCGCCGAAAACTGGCGCCCGGAGAGGCAGTCCTGGAAATGCGATTTGCGTCATGGCCCCATCCAGATCGAGTTATTCAGTTTCCCGGATCCGCCAAGCCGGCCCAGCAGGCCCGAGGCCTGCGGGCTAAGACATATTGCATTCGTGGTCGCCTCGGCCGAGGCAACTGCCGAGCTGCTTCGCTCGCAAGGCGTTGAGGTGGAGCCCATCAGAACAGATCCCTACACGGGACGATTGTTCACTTTCATAGCCGATCCCGATGGACTTCCGATCGAACTCTACCAGGACGGTGTTTGACGGCGAGGAACGAGAACGTCTGGCGCCGGCAGCACCGAACGATCCCAGCCGGCGGAGACGAACTTATGCCTCGCCGGTCAGCCGCGCCGAGATCAGCCGCGCCGCCCTGGTCGCCGCCTCGCCCTGGCTGGCCGCCAGCTGGTCGTCGACACGCGAGACGGGGGAGGCGATCGACAGCGTGCCGACCGGCTGGCCGTCGGCACCGAGGATCGCGGCACCTATGCTGTGCACGCCTTCCTCATAGCCCTGCGAACTGCGCGAATAGCCGCTTGCGGCCGCGAACGCGATGGCTTTGGCCAGCGTGTCCCGCTCTGTCATCGTATGCGCGGTGAAGGCCTGCAAAGGCTTCTCCAGATAGGCGCTGGCCACCTCCAGGCGCGAGGCGGCAAGGAAGGCGATGCCCGAGGCCGTGCCATGCAGCGGCAGCACCTGGCCGACATCGACATTGACGCGGTTAGCCTTCGCCGAAAGCTCGACATGGACGGTGAGCAATGCGCCGGCGCTGAACTCCGACAGATGTACGGTCTCGCCGGTTTCTTGCGACAGCTCGCGGACGACTGGCGCGGCCAGCCGCACGAAGGGGAAATGCGCGTCGCGGATGCGCGCCAGCCGGGACAGGCCGGCGCCCAGCCGGTAGCGGCGGCTGCGCGGTTCCTGCTCGATCAGCCGGTGCGCGGCAAGCGCCATCAGAAGCCGCCTGGCCGTGGCCTTGTCGAGACCAGCGCGCCGGGCGAGATCGGAGAGGCCGATCTCCGGTTCGTGCAGCGTGAACAGCTCCAGCAGCGACACCGCCTTGCCCACCGTGCTCATCACTCATTCTCCGAGATACTTCGCATGTGAATTAACTTGACAGGAGCCCTTCCTGCCGTCAGTGTGTCTATAACATACAAAACACTGGTTCAAATAGTGAACCGACTTGGGAACAATTAGCGCTCCGGAATTCGGCGCGCCAGGGAGAGTTCAGCGCTGTGACGGCCGCCAGCAAGACCGCTTTGCAACCAGCAACGATCGAAAAACTGCTCGACCGCGAGCAGGCGCGGTTCCTCGCCACGCATCCGCGCTCGGCGGCGGCATGGGAGGAAGGCAAAAAGCACTTCCTTTATGGCGGGCCGTCGCACTGGATGCGCCGCTGGGCCGGCGGCTTCCCGGTCTATGCCGCTTCGGCGCGCGGCGCGCATATCCACGATATCGACGGCCACGACTATGTCGACTTCGCGCTGGGCGACACCGGCGGCATGTGCGGCCACGCGCCCGAGGCGGTGACGCGCGCCGCTCTTCACCAATTGCAGAACGGCACCACCATGATGCTGCCCACCGAGGACAGCCTCTGGGTCGGCGCCGAGCTCACGCGCCGCTTCGGCTTGCCCTACTGGACGCTGACCACCTCGGCCACCGACGCCAATCGCGGCGCCATCCGCATCGCGCGCATGATCACCGGCCGGCCCAAGGTACTGGTCTTCTCCGGCTGCTATCACGGCGGCGTCGAAGAGGCGCATGTCGAGATCCGCGACGGCAGGATCGGCATGCGCAACATGATCCACCCGAACGGTGTCGACCATTCCGCCGTATCCCGGGTGGTTGAATTCAATGACATCGCGGCGCTCGAGGAAGCGCTATCGCATGGCGACGTCGCCTGCGTGCTGACTGAACCGCTGATGACCAATTTCGGCATGATCCCGGTCGCCGACGGTTTCCATACGGCGCTGCGTGAGATCACCCGCCGCACCGGCACGGTTCTGATCATCGATGAGACGCACACCATCTCCAGCGGTCCGGGCGGCTACACCGCGCTGCACGGGCTGGAGCCGGACATGCTGGTCGCCGGCAAGGCGATCGCCGGCGGCATTCCGGCCGGAATCTTCGGCGTCTCGCGGGAAATCGCCGAGCGGCTTTGGAAGATCGTGCCGATGGTCAATCCGCGCGTGCGCCAGTCGGCGCATCTCGGCATCGGCGGCACGCTGGCCGGCAACGCGCTCACAATCGCCACCATGCGCGCCGTTCTGGAAGAGGTGCTGACGCCCGCTAATTTCGAGCGGATGATCGCCAACGCAACGCGCCTTGCCGAAGCAGCGTGGGACGTCATCCGCGCCAACGGTTTGCCCTGGCATGTTACGCAGGTCGGCGCCCGCGCCGAGATCATGTTCATGCCGAAGCCGCCGCGCAACGGCGCCGACGTCATTGCCGGCCGGCGCGGCGATCTGGAGACGCTGCTGCATGCCTTCTACATGAACGAAGGCATATTGGTGACGCCCTTCCACACCATGTTCCTGATGTGCCCGGCGACGTCGCCTGTCGATGTCGATCGCCATACGGAGGTCTTTGGCCGTTTCGTCGATCTCGTTCGCTGCGCGGGCGTCGTCTGAGCCATGGCGAACCCGTTCGACCTCACGGGCAGGGTGGCGCTGGTGACCGGCGGCGGGCGCGGCATCGGTGCCGCCATCGTCACGCGCTTTGCCGAGGCCGGCGCTTCGGTCGTCGTCGCCAATCGAACGCTCGATGTCGCCGAGGCGCTTGCCGCGGAGCTCTCCGCGCACGGCCTCTCCGCCCGTGCCGTTGCGCTTGCCG
Organism: Mesorhizobium atlanticum; assembly: GCF_003289965.1. Lineage (GTDB taxonomy): Bacteria > Pseudomonadota > Alphaproteobacteria > Rhizobiales > Rhizobiaceae > Mesorhizobium > Mesorhizobium atlanticum. Next base: position 233,403 of record NZ_QMBQ01000004.1, on the reverse strand, counting down.
GCCTGGATCGCACGGCGCTGCACGCCTTGGTCGGCGATGTTGCGCGCAAATCCGGCCGGCTCGACATCGTCGTCCACAATGCGGGCGGCTGTCCCTGGGCCGCGGTCGAGGAACTCGACGAGGACAAGCTGGAAGAGGCGCTTGCGGTGAACCTCAAAGCTTGCTTCTGGCTGGCGCAGGCGGCCCTCCCGGCGATGCGCGCCAATGGCTATGGCCGCATCCTCGTCACCTCGTCCGTCTCGGCGCGGGTCGCCATGGCCGGCGGCGCGCACTATTCGGCGGCGAAGGCCGGCGTCAACGCCTTCATCCGGGGTGCGGCCTTCGAGTTCGCGCGCCACGGCGTCACCGTCAACGGCGTCGAGCCCGGCTTCATCGCCAAGCCGGGCAGGGGCACGATGAGCAAGCCGGAGGTGGCGGACAGGCTCGGGCAGTTCATCCCCATGGGCAGGCTCGGCGAGGCAGACGACATCGCCTATGCCATGCTCTACCTCGCCTCGGAACAGGCGAAATACACCACTGGCCAGACCATCGTCGTCGATGGTGGCTCGACCCTGCCCGAGACCGGCTACGCCGTCGAACGGCATTGGGGGCTCGCATGAGCCGCCGCCTCGAAGGCCGTACGGCCCTGGTCACGGGTGCCGCCACCGGCATGGGTCGCGCCACCGCCGAATTGTTCGGCCGCCACGGCGCCAAGGTTATCGCCTTCGGGCATGGCGGGGACGTGCTGGATGAAGCGGCCAGGGCCAGCGGCGGCATCGCCGTGCGCGGCGACATCACCGATGCCGGCGACATCGCCCGCGCCATCGAAGCCAGCGGCGGCCGCCTCGACATCGTCGTCAACGCTGCCGGCGTCATGATCCTCGACGAGCCGGAGACGCTGAGCGACGAGACCTGGGCCAAGAGCTTTGCCGTCAACGTCACCGGCTCGATGATGGTCTGCCGCGCGGCGCTGCCGCTGCTCAAGGCGCGCGGCGGCGCGATCGTCAATATCGCCTCGGTCGGCGCCTTCAATGCCAGCGGCCAGAACGCCGCCTATTCGGCGAGCAAGGCAGCACTCGTCTCCTACACCCGCTCGCTCGCCTTCGCGCATGGCGTCGACGGCATCCGCGCCAATGCGGTGGCGCCCGGCTGGGTACGCACGCCGATGAGCGTCTATGAGATGAAGGTGGCGGCGAGCGCCAACGGCTCGACGCCCGAAGAAGAATTCACGGCGCTGACCAATCGCATCGCGCTGCGCCGCGTCGCCGAGCCGCAAGAGATCGCCTCCTGCTGCCTGTTCCTCGCGTCCGACGAAGCGTCCTTCGTCACCGGCGCGGTGCTGGTGGCGGATGGCGGCGGCCGCGCGCCGACACAGAACAGGGCGGTATGACTTGAAGTTAGTCCGTTCGGCCGGCGCGAGGGCGCTGGTCGAAGGAGATGAGGAGGAGAGAGAATGCCCGACAGAAGTGCCGACCTGGTCTTCACCAATGGCCGCATCTACACGCTCGACCGCAAGCGGCCCTGGGCATCGGCTGTCGCCGTCAAGGGCGGCCGCATCGTCGCGGTCGGCGAAGGCGTTGATGTCGCCGCGCTGACGGGCGCTGCTACCCGCGTCGTCGACCTCAAGGGCGCGATGATGATGCCGGGCATCGTCGACGTGCATGCGCATCTGATGATGGGCGGCCAGGCCGAACTTTTCGAACTGCGCTTTCCGCCGACCGCAAGCTTCGAGACGCTGATCGCGCGCGTCGGCGAGGCGGCGGCCAAGACGCCGGGAGGCTCCTGGATCATCGGCGGCCAATGGGGCAGCGATCTCTTGCCGAAGCTCAATCAGCTGGAAGCGCTGGCGGCGCTCGACCGCGTCAGCCAGGGCCGGCCGGTGATGCTGCGCGACGACACCTATCACAACCGCTGGGTCAATTCGCAGGCGCTCGCGCTCGCCGGCCTGTCGGCTTCTTCGCCCGACCCGGAGAAGGGCTCCATCGGCCGCGACCCGGCGACCGGCGCGCTGACCGGCATGATGATCGAATCCGCCGCCGGCATCGTCGAGCGCACCATCGCGCAATCCGGCCATTACACGCAGGAGATGGACCGTGCCGCGATGGCGCGCTCGATCGCGACGCTCAATTCCTACGGCGTCACCGCCTTCCTCGACGCCGCCGCCATGCAGCCGATCCTCGCGGCGCTGAAAGGCCTCGACGACCGGGGCGAACTCACGGCATGGTCGGTCTCGGCCATGCCCGCCGTCGAGCCGTCCTTCATGTTCGGCATTGCCGGCGACGAGCTGATCGCGCTGCGCGAGCAATATCGCGGCGTCCACGCCAAGCCGGATTTCGTGAAAATCTTCCTCGACGGCGTGCCCGGCGCCCGTACTGCCGCCTTCCACGAACCCTACACCAAGGACCCGGTGCTCGGCTGCTGCTTCCGCGGCTCGACCATCGTCACCGTGCCGGAGCTGATCCGCTGGGTCGGCAAATGCGAGAAGCTCGGCCTCGGCGTGAAGATCCATTGCGCCGGCGATGCCGCGGTCAGCCAGGCGCTCGACGCCATCGATGTCGTGCGCTCCTTCAACGGCCCGACGAAGCTGAAGCACCACATCGCGCATGCGAGCTATATCGCACCGGACGATATCGCCCGCTTCGCCGAACTCGGCGTCGTCGCCGACCTTTCGCCTTTCCTTTGGTATCCGACGAGCTTCCTCGAAGGCCACAAGCAGACGATGGGTGAGGCGCGCGCGCTGCGCTTCTGGCCGAACAAGGACCTGCTTGCGGCCGGCGCGCTGCTGGCCGGCGGCTCCGACTGGCCGGTGATGCCGAATCCCGATCCGTGGGACGGCATCGAAGGCCTGGTGACGCGCCGCAACCCGAGCGGCGAGTTTCCGGGCGCGTCGCTTTGGCCGGAGCAGGCGATCGATGTCGCCACGGCGCTCGAGATCTTCACCATCAATTCGGCTCGCGCCATCGGCCTTGCCGACACCGTCGGCTCGATCGAGATCGGCAAATCGGCCGACCTCATCGTGCTCGACCGCAACGTGCTGGAAACGCCGGCCGAGGACCTCGCCGACACAAAAGTGCTGACGACATATTTCGAGGGGAGGGCGGTCTATGAGCGCGCCTGATCGCGCAAGCGATGCGAGGATCCCGGTGACGGTGCTCACCGGCTTCCTGGGCAGCGGCAAGACGACGGTGCTCAACCGCCTGCTGCGCAATCGATCGCTGGCAGGCGCCGCCGTCATCGTCAACGAGTTCGGCGCCGTCGGGCTCGATCATCTGCTGATCGAGGCCAGCGAAGAACAGTTCACGCTCCTCGACAATGGCTGTGTCTGCTGCACGGTGCGCGGCGATCTGGTCATGACGCTGAAGGAGCTCGATCGTAAGAGCCAGGCCGGCGAAACGCCGCCGCTTTCTCGGGTGATCATCGAAACGACCGGCCTCGCCGATCCGGCGCCGATCCTGCACACGCTGATGGCCGAAGCCGAGCTCATGGCTCGCTTTCGCATCGGCGGTGTCGTCACCACTGTCGATGCGGTGAATGGCGCGGCCACACTTCATCGTCACCCGGAAGCCGCCAAGCAGGTCGCCGTCGCCGACCGGCTGCTGGTCACCAAGACCGATCTGGTTTCCGACAATGCGTTCCGCGATCTTCGGCATCGGCTTGAGCATCTGGCGCCAGCCGTCGAGCAAACCGTTGCCCGTAATGGCGAAGTCGAACTCGATCTGCTGGCGAGCCTGCCGGCTGATGCTGCGGCGGACGTTGCCCGCATCGCCATGCGGGTCGAAGCGGCTGGTCACCACGACCATGACTGCGGACCGGATTGCCACCATGGTCACGATCATCATCGCGACGCCCATCACGGCATCCGGTCTTTCAGCTTCATCATCGACAAGCCGGTCGAGTGGGGCGCCTTCGCCCGCTGGCTCGATTACGTCGCGGCGCTGAAGGGCGAGGACCTGCTGCGCTTCAAGGGCATCGTGCGCACAACGGACGATCCCGAGCGGCCGCTGGTGCTCCATGGCGTCCAGCACGTCTTCCATCCGCCGGCGCGGCTCGAGAGCTGGCCCTCGGCGGATCGCCGCAGCCGGCTGGTGTTCATCGTCCGCAACATTGAGCGCGAGGCCATTGCCCGCACGCTGGTGAAGTTCGCGGCGATCGACGCCGCCAGCATCGCCACGCCGGCGCTGGCCGCCGCCTGAAACCGGACAACGCATGACAAAAATGGGAGAATGAACATGCATTGGAAATCGAGAATTATCGCCGCGGTATTGGCGGGCATCGGCCTTGCCGCCATGGCCGGCGCGGCGTCCGCCGCCGGCCCGACCTGCAAGGATGGCGCGATCAAGGTCGGAGCCGTGTCGACCGTCACCGGTCCGGCCGATTTCTCGGAAGTGCCCAAGGCGACGCAAGCCGCTTTCGACGCCGTCAATGCTGCCGGCGGCATCAATGGCTGCAAGATCGACTACACCATCGCCGACGACAAGGCCGATCCGGCGGTCGCGGCACAAGCCGCGCGCGACCTGATCGACAACAAGGAGGCGGTGGCGCTGGTCGGCTCGGCGAGCCTCCTCGATTGCGCGGTCAACTCCGCCACCTACAGCCGTAAGAAGATCCTTTCGGTGCAGGGTCTCGGCGTCGACGCCGCCTGCTTCTCCTCGCCCAATGTCGCGCCCGTCAATGTCGGCCCGTACACGCTGTCGACGGCCATGGCCTACTACGCCACCAGTGAGCTGAAGACGAAGAAGCTCTGCGCCTTCTTCATCATCATCGGCGGCACGCAGGAGGCCTACAAGAAGGCGATCGAGAACTGGGAGAAGATCAGCGGCCAGAAGATCCATCTGCTCGACCTGACGCTGCCCTTCCAGGGCGATCTCACGCCCTATGTCATCAAGGCACGTGACGCGGGCTGCGACGCGGTGCTGACCAATCAGGTCGAGCCGCAGGTCGTGCAGTTGATCAAGACGGTCGATGCGCAGAAGATCACCGGCATCAACTGGCTTTTCCTGGCGCCCGGCTACACCGAGCAGGTCGCCAAGGCACTGGCCGACACCAAGCAACCGATCTATGTCGGCACCGAATGGGAGCCCTATACCGAGAAGAACTCGGCCGCCAACGCGCAATGGATTGCCGACATGCAGAAGGCAAACCGGCCGTTGACCGCCTTCTCGCAGGGCGGCTATCTCGCCGCGGAGCTGTTCCTCAAGGTGGTCGCCTCGATCGACGGCGAGGTCACGCGTGAAAGCGTCGCCAAGGCGCTGCATGACATGGAGCCACTGACCAACCCGCTCGCCGGCTCGCCTTACGTCTTCGGCAAGGCCAAGACGCATTCGCCGATGCAGGCCACCAAGGTGATGAAGCTCGAGGCCGGCGCCTGGAAGGTCGAGACGCCGGACTGGGTCGTGCTGCCGCAGGCCAAGTGAGACCCTCCCGGGTGTCGGCGCCGCCGCTCGTGGTCAGCCTCGGGCGGGACAATGAGGGGCGGCGCCGACCTCGACAGATATTCGGGCCGATGCCGGCCAGCTTTCCAGATTGGGAAAAGATGAACCCATTGCTTACATCCGCCGTGGCGGGACTGACGGCCGGGGGCACCTATGCCCTGCTCGGCGTCTGCGCCGTCTTCACCTACCGGCTCGTCGCCGTGGTGAACTTCACCGGAGCCGCGATCGGCACCGCCGGCACTTTCGTGCTGATCGCGCTGTTCGAGGTCGGCTTCCCGATCTGGCCCTCGGTGCTGGCGGGAATAGCGGCCGGCACGGCGACCGGCGTCGCAATCGGCTATATCATGACCAGATGGTTCGGCGAGGCGAGCGCTTCGACCAAGGCGGCGGTGACGGTGGCGTTGCTCGTCGGCCTGATCGCCGTCGGGCTGCGCCTCACCGGCGGCCAGCATCCGCACAACATGCCGGAGCTGTTCCCGGGGTCGGCCTTCCGGCTGGCTGGCGTCGAGGTGACCATCGCCTCAGTGCTCACCATCGGCCTGGCGGTGCTGTTCACCATCCTCTCCGACCTCTTTCTCAACCGCACCAAGGTCGGTCTCAATCTGCGCGCGTTGGCGGACCGGCCGATGGCGGCCGAATTGCTCGGCGTGCGCGTGCAGCTCCTGTCGCTGCTGGTCTGGGGCATGACCGGGGCCTTCACCACTTTCGCATTGATGATCATCGCGCCGCAGCGCTCACCGAACTTCATGACGCTCAGCCTGCTTGTCGTGCCGGCGTTGGCGGCGGCGCTCATCGGCGTCTTCCGCAGCTTCTGGCGGACGCTGGCCGGCGGCATCGCGCTCGGCATCGTCGAAGGACTGGCAAGCTCCATCGACAGCGTCAGCCAGTATCGCAGCGCCATCCCGTTCCTGGTGGTGCTTGCCGTTCTCCTCTGGTCGCAGCGGGAGGCCCGCTGGGATGAAGCGCGCTAGTCTCCGGGCCTCTTTGATCCTTATCGTCGTCGCGCTCGTCGCCGGTGGCGTCGCCTATGCCGGCCTGCTGCCGTCCTATTGGGTGTTTCTCGCAACCTCGGTGCTGATCACCGGCGTCGCGCTGCAGAGCCTCGGCCTCGTCGCCGGCCGCACCGGCATGATCGCGCTCTGCCAGATGTCCTTCGCCGGCGTCGGCGCCTGGACGGTCGGCTATCTCAACCTCGCCGAGGCGCCGGGCGGTCTGGCGACGTGGATCCTGATCGGCGGTTTCGCGGCCGTGCCGTTCGGCGTCGCAATCGGCCTGCCGGCGCTGCGGCTGCGCGGCATCAATCTCGCCATCGTCACGCTCTCCTTCGCCACCGCGTTCGACACTATCCTCGCCACCATGACGTATCCCGGCCAGACCGACTTCCTGCAGGTGCCGCGGCCGGAACTGTTCGACAGCGACGAGGGCTATTTCGTCTTCGTGCTGCTGTTCTATGTGGCGATCGCTGTTTCGCTCGAATTCATCAGCCGCTCGCGGCTCGGCGCGTCCTGGCTGGCCGTGCGCCACTCGGAACGCGCCGCAGCCGCTCACGGCGTCAGCATCGCCACCGCCAAGCTCTCGGCCTTCGCGCTGAGCGCCTTCGTCGCCGGCATTTCCGGCGGCCTGCTCGCCGGCTATCTCGGCACGCTGGTCGCCGAGAATTTCAGCATGATGCAGTCGCTCTCGCTCTATGCCGTTTCGGTGATGACCGGCGCGCATTTCGCCGAGGGCGCGATCATCGGCGGCCTGCTCGTCGTGATGTTCCCGGAAATCCTGCGCCGCCTCGACTGGCCGCAGGACATCGGCAACGTGCTGTTCGCCATCGGCGCCACGCAGGCGCTGTCGACCGGCGAGACGATGAGCGAGACCTTCCGGCGCCAGTTCCGCAAGCTGTTGCCGGCCCGCGCGCCAAAGGCCGCCGCCGCGTCTGCCTCGCAATTGCCGGCACCAATCGAGCGCGCCGCCGGACCTGCGCTTAGCATCGAGGGGCTCACTGTTCGCTACGGCAGCGTCGTCGCGCTGAACAACGTCAGCCTGAGCGTCGCCTCCGGGACGGTGGCCGGGCTGATCGGCCCGAACGGCGCCGGCAAGTCGACCTTCATCGATGCGGTCGCCGGCTTCCTGTCGTCCTATCAAGGCAGCGTGCGGCTGGGCGGCAAGCCGCTAGAGGGCGTGCCGGCACATCTGCGCGCCCGCGAAGGCGTGCGCCGCAGCTGGCAGACCAACCGCATCGCGCCGGAACTCACCGTCGGGGGTTATCTGGCCTTGGCCGCCAAGGGCCTGTCGGCGAGCGAGACCAAAGCGGTGCTCGACTGGCTGGACTGTCCGCATCCCGACACGCTTGTGGCTTCGGTCGATGCCGGCACCAGGCGGCTGCTCGACGTCGCCGGCGTTGTCGCGGCCCGCCCGGCCGTCGTGCTCCTCGACGAGCCCGCCGCCGGCCAGTCGCACGAGGAGACGCTGCGGCTCGGCCAGCGGATCGCCGAGATCCCAAAGCTGTTCGGCTCGGCGGTGCTTTTGGTCGAGCATGACATGGACCTGGTGCGTGCGGTCTGTTCGGAGGTCACCGTGCTCGACTTCGGCCAGGTCATCGCATCCGGCCCGCCGGCCAAGGTGCTCAGCGAGCGGGCGGTGAAGAAAGCCTATCTCGGCATCGAGGAAGAGAGCGTGGCGGCATGAGCAGGCTCGTCGTTTCCAACCTGTCGATCAACCGCGCCGAATTGCCGGTCGTCACCTCGGTCGATCTCGTCGCGGAGAGCGGCGCGATCAGCGTGGTGCTCGGCGCCAATGGCGCCGGCAAGACGACGCTGCTCGAAGGCCTTTCGGGCGTCATCCCGGTCGCCGGCGGCACCATCGCCATCGACGGCCGCGAATTGCAGAAGGCACGGCCCGGCGCCCGCTCGCGCGAAGGCCTCGCCCATGTCGAGCAGGGCCGCACCGTCTTCCGCCAGCTGACGACCGAAGAGAATCTCCGCGTCAGCCTGCATCCCAGCGCCGACATCGCGGAAGCCTATGCGTTGTTCCCCGAGCTGGTGCAGCGTCGCGCGGTGAAGGCGAGCCTGCTGTCCGGTGGCGAGCAGCAGATGCTGGTCATCGCCCGGGCGCTTCTCACCCGCCCGAAAGTCTTGCTGATCGACGAGATGTCCGCCGGTCTCGCCCCGGTCATCGTCACGCGGTTGATGACGGCGGTGCGCAAGCTCGCTGATGACGGCTTGGCCGTCGTGCTGGTCGAGCAATTCGCGGCGCTTGCGCTCTCGATCGGCAACCGCGCCTATGTCATGCGCCGCGGCCGCGTCGTCTATGACGGCGACTGCGCGAAGCTCAGGCAATCGCCGGACGAGCTGCATCGGCTTTATCTCGGCGAAGCCGAAAGCGCTGTACCTGCCTGACCGCGGTGCACTCTGGACGGGCGCTTTCGCATCGCGCGCAACGACAACAGCTTCCAAGGGGGCGGACGCTCAGCCAGCGCAGCCTGCCGCTGGGATCGGCGATCGGCTGGCAGTTCAATTTCGAGACGGAACTGCAGCTCGGATATTTCTTTGGTTCTCCGCCATCGCCAACCGGCAATGTCACGCCGATCACGCCGGATGGATCCGGCTATGACTTCGTCCTGGAGGCGAGCGCGTCCTGGGAGCCGCGCGCGGCGCGCAGGGTCAGGAACTTCGTTCCAGCCGTCCAGGAGAAGTGCCAACTCACCGTAACGTGCAAGGAACTTGAGACGGCCGCTGGAGAGGCCGTCTTGACCGTGACGACCCACGAGCCATCCGAACAGATCGAGTCCTGACTCTGCCCACTCGCCGAGCGGCACGAAAACGGGTACGGGTCCGTCATCGACCATTTCTCGTGCGATTTGGATAGGTGTCGTCGTCTTGCCAGGCCGGCGGGGAAAGCAAACAATCCGCTGGGTGGCGGCAATGACAGCCTCGAAACGGGACTGTTCGAGGGGAGACCAACCCCTTCATTGTCCTCGACAGCGAGTTCAAGTTTCACGGGGTGTCTGAGCCAACGCGGCGTAGCCTCAAAGGCCTTGATCTGCGTCAACGATCCTGCGCGTACTTTGTATGTTCTATAAACATTTGATTTTTTGAGATTTTTGGTGCCGCTTGCGTGACTCGAACACGCGACCCCATCATTACGAATGATGTGCTCTACCAACTGAGCTAAAGCGGCCCGGGAAGCGTCAGGCTTCCAGAATGGGCTGCGTGATAGACTCAACCGCTCGCTAATTCAAGATGGGTAGCGGCGAATTCCGGCCTCGTTGCCGGCAATTCCCATCTAGGGTTACCGCGCAACAGGTGCGGCCGTGGCGCGCGGTGGCGTCCAAACTGGCTGCTTCACGGCCGCATGGCCTGGAGTGTTCGTGACGAAAAATGTTGATTCTTCAGCAAAAAACCCCGAAATGGCATTGGATACGCCGGCAAGGCAGCCGCTCGCCCGTTGATCGATTGGCCGCCTGCGGCTAACGATCAGGGAACTGTGAGCGAACGCGCAGAGGGAGCTCGCTTGGACCCCATCGAGAAAGCTATCCGCAATGCCTTCGAGAAAGGCAATGCCGAGGACCGGGCGTTCCGAGAGAAGGTCTATCGATCGGCCTTTGCCGCGCTGGACCGCGTCCTGCAGGCCAATCCGAACATCACTGTCGAGGCCGCCATCGGCCGCCGCAAGGCGGTGCAGGCCAAGATCACCGAGATCGAATCCGAATTCCTGCCGGCCGTGCCCGATGTGACGCTGCCGCCGGAAAACGTCGTGCCGGCCGGCAATGGCGCGCCGGCGCCCCGTGTCGAGGCCCCGGCCGTTTCGGCCGCGCCTTCGGTCGATGCGCCGCTGCCGCCGTCGCAATCAGCACACTCACCCTCGATCACCGTCGACGGGCCGGTGCAGCCGGATGCCTCGGATCAGCCGCGTTCGCGCGTGCTGCCGCGCGTGCCCGACATCATGCCGGACGAGACCGCGCTCCCCAACGCGCCGTCGCTCGATGATTCGCCGGGCGCTCCCGTCGGCAACGGCGCCCAGGTCGCGCCCGATCGCGACGAGCGGCGGATCAGGGGCCGGCGCCTGCCCCTGACCGCGATCTTCGTCGTCGCCACACTGCTCGCCGCAGCAGGCATCGGTCTCTACTTCGCCAAGCAGACCGGTGTCTTCAAGACGGCGGCCGAGCTCAACACCGGCCCGCCCGAACCGACGCCGACCCTTGACAGCGAGGACTCCTCGCAGCCGGCCGAGCCCGGCTCGCCGCAGAAGCCGGGTGAGGCGGACCAGTCGAAGAACTGGATCAACGTCTTCTCGCCCGCCGACCCGACCCATGTCAGCGCGCCCTCCGACGCCGCCGCCGACGTGATGAAGGACGACACCGGCCAGTTCCTGCGCATTCGCTCCGGCGCGTCCGGTTCGGCCATTGCCTTCGATGTCGGCCAGGGCGTGCTGGAGAAGCTTGTCGGCAAGCATGCCATGTTCGACGTCGTCGCGCGCTCGGAAGAGGGCAAGGAGACGCAGATATCGGTCGACTGCAATTTCGGCGATCTCGGCGATTGCGGCCGCAAGCGCTACGCCGTCGGCCACGAGCGCAATGAATATCTGTTCGACGTGCAGTTCCCGGACAAGCATCCGGGCGCCGCCGGCACCATCGCCATCAACTCCGACATCGACCAGAAGGGCAAGTCGGTCGATATCTACGAGATACGCGTTTCGATCGCGGAGTGATTGTGTAGCTATCGACGCTGGCGCAGCACCCCACCCGCGCCTTCGGCGCGACCTCCCCATCAAGGGGAGGTAGAAGGTGGCGCCACCCCTACCTCCCCTCGATGGAGAGGTCGGCGCGAAGCGCCGGGCGGGGTGACAGCGCCGACGTCGAATTTTGCCGGCTGTCAGTCCAACAGCGCCTGCAACGTCTCGATGCGGTCGGCTTCCGCCGCCGGCTTGTCCCAGCGCAGCCGCGAGATGCGGGGAAAGCGCATCGCGACACCCGATTTATGCCGGGTCGAGCGGTTAAGGCCTTCGAACGCCACTTCCAGCACCAGCCCGTTGCGGCGGTCGGCGCGCACCGATCGCACCGGCCCGAAACGTTCGATCGTGTTGTCGCGTACATATTTGTCGATCTCTCTCAGCTCCTCGTCGGTGAAGCCGAAATAGGCCTTGCCGACCGGCACCAGCTCTTCCGAGCCCTCGGGGCCGGACCACACACCGAACGTGTAGTCGGAATAGAAGCTGGAGCGCTTGCCGTGGCCGCGTTGCGCATACATCAGCACCGCGTCGATGGTGTGCGGGTCGCGCTTCCACTTGAACCACGGGCCCTTCGGCCGGCCGGCAAGGTAGGGCGAATCCCAGCGCTTCAGCATCACCCCTTCGATGATGGGATGCGGCGGCGCCTGGCGTAGCCGCTCCAGCGTCTCCCAGTCGGAGAACGCGACAAAGGGCGAGAGATCGAAGCGGCTGGGATCGAGCGTCCCGACGAAGGCTTCGAGGCGCTTGCGGCGCTCCGCGAAAGGCAGCGCGCGCAGATCCTCGCCGTCGATCTGCAGCGCGTCGTAGCAGCGCATGAAGGCCGGATAGCGCTGCTGGATCTTTGGCGAGACGCTCTTTCGGTTGAGCCGCTGCTGCAGGTCGGAGAAGGTCCCGGTCGCCTCGCGAGGGTCGCCGACCAAAAGCTCGCCGTCCAGCGCCGCCTCGAAATTCATGGCCGCCGCAAGGTCCGGGAAGGCGCCGGACACGTCGTCGCCAGTGCGCGAATAGAGCCGGCGCACGCCGCCCTCGCACACCGCCTGCACGCGGATGCCGTCCCACTTCCACTCCGCCGCATAGTCGGCTGGATCGAGCTTTGCGAGATCGCCGTCGTCGACGGCGTTGGAAAGCATCACCGGCCGGAACAGCGCAAGTGCCGCGCTCCTAGGTTTTTCCGCCCGGCCTTCCAGCCAGGCGAACAACTCGGTGTAAGGCGGCGTCAGTCCGTGCCAGAGTTCCTCGATCTCGGCGACATCGACCTTGCCAAGATCGGCCAGAGCCTGTTTGGCGAGCCGCGCCGACACACCGATGCGCAGCCCCCCGGTCACAAGCTTGATGATGGCGAAGCGCGCCGAGATGCTGGCGTCGTCGAGCAGCCGCGCCAGCACCTTGGGCCCGTCGGAGCGGCTTGCCGCCTGCAGTCTGCCGACCACCTCGGCAAGCGTCGGCACATGGTTGGGGATGTGGCCTTGCGGTTGCGGCCAGACCAGCGACACGGTCTCGGCGAGGTCGCCGACATAGTCGTAGGAGTAGCCGAACAGCACCGGATCCATGCGCTCGACCACCAGCGCGCGCAGCATCGCCGGCTTCACCGCCGCGATGTTGAGATCGCCCGTGATCGCCGCCAGCGCCAGCCCGCGGTCGGGATCCTCGACGCTGCGGAAATAGTCCCTGAGCAGCGTCAGCTTGCCGTTGCGCGACGGCGTCAGCACCAGACGGTCCAGGAGCTCGGCGAAACGGTTCATTTGCGCCACGCCAATTGCGAAGGCTGGCCGTAGAGCGCGGCGACGGCGATTGGCGAACTATGCGTCATCAATCGCCCTCGTCCTCATACCCGACGAGGTGCAGTGGCCTTGCCGCGATGCCCTCCAGTTCGCACCAGCGCACCAGCGCTTCCTCGCGGCCATGCGTGACCCAGATTTCCGCAGCACCCGTTTCCTTGATCGTGATGATCAGCTCGTCCCAGTCGGCGTGGTCGGAAATGATCAGCGGCAGCTCGACGCCGCCCTGCTTTGCCCGCTGGCGTATGCGCATCCAGCCCGAGGCGAAGCAGGAGATCGGGTCGGGAAACCGCCGCGCCCAGCGATCGGCGAAAGCCGACGGCGGGCCGACGACGATCGCGCCGGCGAAATCAGCCTTGCTGCCGCTTTCCACCGTCGCCGGCTCGAGCACGCCGAGATCGATCCCCTGGCTCTGATAATATTCGCTGAGCTTCGCCAGCGCGCCGTGGATATAGATCGGCCTGTCGTAGCCTGCGTCGCGCAGCAGTCGCATCACACGCTGCGCCTTGCCGAGCGCGTAGGCGCCGATCAGGTGCGAACGTTCGGGAAACTGCGCCGCCGATTTCAGCACCCGCGCGATCTCTTCATGGTCCGGCGGATGCCGGAACACCGGCAGGCCGAAGGTCGCTTCGGTGATGAAGACATCGCAGCGGATGGGCTCGAACGGCAGGCAGGTGGCGTCCTTCTGGCGCTTGTAGTCGCCGGAGGCGACGATCCGCATGCCCCGGTGCTCGACGCAGATCTGCGCCGAGCCCAGCACATGCCCGGCCGGGTGGAAGGTGACGGCGACGCCGTTTATGTCGAGTGTTTCGCCAGGCGCTGCCGCTTGCGTGGTGCCGGCGAAATTCTCGCCATAGCGCAGTCCCATGATGTCGAGCGTCTCTTGCGTCGCAAGCACCGAGCTATGGCCGGAGCGCGCATGGTCGGAATGGCCGTGCGTGATCAGCGCCCGCTCGACGGGTCGCACCGGATCGATGAAGAAATCGCCGGGCGGGCAATAGAGGCCTTCCGGCCGGGGTTTGAGCAGGTCGCTGGCGCGCATCGCTCCAAGATAGTGGCTAAATTCAGCGCGGGAAGCCCGTTGCAAGAGACTGCTGACTCATCTTAAAGCCGGCCGCCGGCGGCCCGCGCCGGCAGGATATTTGCGCCATGAAACCGCTACAGGCCTCGTCCGGTGATTTGAACGCCGACCGTCGCGCCGATGTCGCCGAGATGCTGCTCGCCTCGGGCGAGCCGGCGCAGGCGGCGGAACTTCTGCTTGGCGCGCTGGAGCTGGCGCCGCGATGGGCCGCCGGCTGGTTTCGTCTCGGCGAGATGCAGGAGGCGGCTGGCCTGCTCGACCAGGCCGCGCAGGCCTGGGGGATGGCGTTGAAGCTGGACCCTGCGGACCGCCTTGGCGCCGCGCTCAAGCTTCAACTGATCGGCAAGGCGCCCGCGGCCGCGGCGCCGCCCAGCGCCTTTGTCGAGACCTTGTTCGATCACTACGCCGACAGTTTCGAGGAGTCGCTTGTCGGGAAGCTGGACTATCGGCTGCCGGACTTCCTCAGCCAGGCCATCCGCAAGGCAAGGCCCGGCCGGTTCCGGCTGGCCATCGACCTCGGCTGCGGCACCGGCCTGATGGGCGAAAGGCTGCGCCCGTTCGTCGACCGGCTGGAGGGCTACGACATCTCGGCCGGCATGCTGAGGAAAGCGAAAGCCAAAGGCATCTATGACCTGCTGGCCAAGGCCGACCTTCAGCGTTTTTCCCACACCGGCGCGCGGGCCGACCTTGTGGTCGCAGCCGACGTGTTCATCTATCTGGGTGCGCTCGAACGCATCGTCGGCGCGGTGGCGGGCACGCTTGCCGAGGACGGCCTGTTCGCCTTTTCGCTCGAGACGCTTGCCGGCGGCGATGATTTCGCCCTGCTTCCGTCACGGCGTTATGCCCATTCCGAGGCGTATGCGCGGCGCGTGCTTTGCGCCAACGGGTTTGCTGTCCTGTCTCTCGAAAGCGTGGTTATCCGGCACGACCGGCGTGATCCTGTCGAGGGCCTGGCCATCGTGGCCGGCTTTCCCGCCGCGTCTGCCGGGTTGAGCACTCAGGCACCCGCATGAGCCCGACCTTGCTGCGAAAAAGCCTGAATGGCATGGTCGGGATGGCGCGGGGTCAGACATCACGAGGAGAAGTCCATGCGCTGGACCATGGTTGTGTTGGCGTCTTGCCTGATGATTGCCGGCCTGACGGTCGCCGGCTGCGTCGGCGGCACGTCGATGGCCGAGCGCCAGGACGAGGATGTCCAATCCTCGCTGCAATATGACGATGTGCCGTGCGATCAATTGCTGGCTCAGCGCAACCAACTGGCGCAGCAGAACAATCTGCCGATCACGGCCAAGCCAAGCTTCTCCAATCCGGCGATGGGCTTCGGCCCGTTCACGCCGGATATGCGCTCCAAGGCGCAGCGCGCCAGCAACAAGGCGAGCGGCGAGATCGACGCCATGAACCGCTCGATCGAGCGCCGCGACTGCGGCAAGCCGAAGAAGAAGGAGACGTTCGGGCTGCCCGGCTCCAAGCCGTCCTGAGCGTTCGATATTCGGTATTCGGCATAACGCTCTGCTGGATCGACGGGCGTTTTGATCGCGCTTGAAAGAGCAACCGATGAACCTCTCAGACCTCGGCGACCGCATCTGCATCCTGGGACCGTCCAACAGCGGCAAGTCCACCCTTGCCAGCGCGATCGCGCGCAAGCGCGGCCTGGAAGCCGTTCACCTCGATCAGCTCTTTCATCTGCCCAACACGGATTGGCAGCAGCGTCCAAGCGATGAATTCATTGCCCTGCACGATACCGCCATCGCCGGTGAGCGCTGGGTGATGGACGGCAACTACTCGGTTTGCATGCCGCAGCGCTTTCACCGGGCGACAGGCCTGATCCTGCTGGATGTCTCCATGCCTGCCAGTCTGCTGCGTTACTTTCGCCGATCCCTATTCGAGACCGGCAGGCTCGGCGCCTTGGAAGGCGGGCGCGACAGCATCAAATGGGACATGATCCACCATATTGCCGTCGTGCAGCCAAGAAATCGCAAGCGCTATAGCGCCATGTTTGACGAGCTCGATCTGCCGAAGCTGCAGCTATCCTCGGTGAGTGCGATCAAGCAGTGCTTCCGAGACTGGGGTTTGACCCTGAGTTAATACCCCGCTTCGCGGTCGACCAGGTTTTCGAGCTTTTCGCCGCGCTCGAACGCATCCATCTGCCGCAGCATGGCTGGCACCAGATGAGCCGGATCCGACGTCGCCGCTGCATGCGGTGTGATAAAGACTTTCGGATGGCTCCACAGCGGGCTTGTCTTGGGCAGCGGCTCGACCTCGAACACGTCGAGGCTCGCCTCCTTCAACGTGCCGTCGTCCAGCGCGCGCAATATGTCGGCGTCCTTCTGCAGACGTCCGCGCCCGGCATTGATCAGCACCGCGCCGCCAAGGCCGTTGCGCCGGCGCAGCTCCTTGAGCAGCCCGTAGTTGACGATGCCCTGGGTTTGCGGCGTGAGCGGCAAGAGCACGACCAGGATATCCGTGGCATTGAGGAACGGGATCAGCCCTGACTCGCCCGAATAGGTCGAAACACCCTTCATAGGCCGGTCTGTGCGCGACCAGCCGTTCACGGCAAAGCCGAGCGACAAAAGCACCGACGCCGCCGCGCGGCCGAGATGGCCGAGGCCCATGATACCGACGGAAATGTCGCCGGCCGGGCGCTGTAGCGGCTCGTGCCAGATCTTCTTCGGCTGCTGTGCCCGGTAGAGCATGCCGTGCCGATGGTGATCGAGCACCCGCCAGACGACATATTCGGTCATGTATTGGGTGAGGTTGTCGGCGACGACCCTGACGATCGGCACGTCGGGCAGGCCAGGATCAGCGAAGATATGGTCGACTCCCGCGCCGACCGAGAAGATGGCCCGCAGGTTGGGTAGCCCGGAGAGCAGGTTCGGCTTATGCTTCCATACCACCGCGTAGGTGATCGAGGGATCGTTGGCGCCGGACGGCTCCAGCACCACCTCGCGCTCGGCCGCCAGCAACTGATGCCAGCGCTGGGGATGAAAGGCCGTGACGGCAAGCAGGATTTTGCCTTTTTCCATTTGCGGATTCAGTCCTTGTTACGTCAATCCAGCCAAGCCTATTCGCTGACCACGCCGGTTGGCGCCGTCTCGATCTTGAAGGCGGCAGCCATCAGCGCCCGCGTATAGTCCGTTTGCGGGCTGCTGAAAATCTGTTCGGACGGTCCGGCTTCCATGATCTGGCCATTGCGCATGACGATGACGTCATTGGCAAGCGCGCGCACGACCTTGAGGTCGTGGCTGATGAAGAGGTAGGCGAGATTGTGCTTGGCCTGCAGGTTGCGCAAAAGGTCGACCACCTGCGCCTGCACGCTCATGTCGAGCGCCGAAGTCGGTTCGTCGAGCATGACGAAGCGCGGATTGAGCACCATGGCGCGAGCGATCGCCACGCGCTGGCGCTGGCCGCCGGAGAATTCGTGCGGATAGCGATGGCGCGTTTCGGGATCGAGGCCGACCTCCTTCAGCACGGCGACCACCTTGTCGTCGCGCTGGTCGGGCGAGAGCTTCGGCTCGTGGATCTTCAGCCCTTCCTCGATGATTTCGGAAACCGACAGGCGCGGGCTGAGCGACCCGAACGGGTCTTGGAAAACGATCTGCAATTCGCGCCTGAGCGGCCGCATGGCGCTGAAGGAAAGCTGGTTGATGTCGCGCCCGTTGAAATTGATCGTGCCGGTCGAGGAGATCATGCGGGCCAGCGCCAGGCCAAGCGTGGTCTTGCCGGATCCGGACTCGCCGACGACGCCGAGCGTCTGGCCGGCCCGCACTGTGACGTCGATGCCGTCCACGGCCTTCACATGGTCGACGGTCTTGCGGAAGAAGCCCTTTTTGATCGGGAACCAGACCTTGATGTCCTTGCCCCTCATGACGGCCTTGGCACCTGGGTCTGCCGCGGGCGGCTTGCCCTTCGGCTCGGCGGCCAGCAGATGCTTCGTATAAGGATGTTGCGGGTTGGCGAAGATGTCCTTGGTCGGCCCCGTCTCGACGATCTTGCCTTTGGTCATCACGCAGACACGGTCGGCGATCTTTCTGACGATGCCGAGGTCGTGCGTGATGAACAGCATCGACATGCCCTTGCGGCTTTTCAACTCCGCGAGCAGTTGCAGGATCTGGGCCTGCACGGTGACGTCGAGCGCCGTCGTCGGCTCGTCGGCGATCAAAAGCTCCGGCTCGTTGGCGAGCGCCATGGCGATCATGACGCGCTGGCGCTGGCCACCGGAGAGCTGGTGCGGATAGGCGTCGAGACGTTTCTCCGGCTCGCGGATGCCGACCTCGTTGAGCAGCTCCAGCGTGCGCGCGCGGGCCGGCGCGTCGCGCATGCCTTGATGCAGCTGGAGCACCTCGACGATCTGCTGCTCGATCGTATGCAGCGGATTGAGCGAGGTCATCGGCTCCTGGAAGATCATGGTGATCTTGTTGCCGCGCACCCCGCGCAACGCCTTCTCGTTCATGGCGAGCAGGTCGGCGCCACTGAACAGGATCTTGCCCGACGGATGGCTGGCGGCGGGATAGGGCAAAAGCTTCAGCACTGACAGCGCCGATACCGATTTGCCCGAGCCGGATTCGCCGACCAGGGCAACAGTCTCGCCCTTGTCGATGTCGAACGAGATATGGTCGACGGCGATCGATTGCTTGCCGCCCTGCGCGAAGGCGACGCTCAGATCTTGAACGGACAGCAGGGCTTCGCTCATTTGAACGTCTTGCGCGGATCGAAGGCGTCGCGCGTCGCCTCGCCGATGAAGACCAGCAGGGACAGCATCAGCGAGATGACGATGAAGCCGGAAATGCCGAGCCAGGGCGCGTTGAGGTTGCGTTGCGCCTGTTTCAGCAATTCGCCGAGCGAGGGCGAGCCTGGCGGCAGGCCGAAGCCGAGATAATCGAGCGAGGTCAGCGTCGAGATCGAGCCTGAGAGCAGAAAGGGCAGGAAGGTCAGCGTCGCCACCATGGCGTTCGGCAACAGGTGCCGGAACATGATGGTGAGGTTTGGCACGCCGAGCGCGCGGGCCGCGTTGACATATTCGAAGTTGCGGGCGCGCAGGAATTCGGCCCGCACCACGCCGACCAGGGCAACCCACGAGAACAGCAGCATCAGGCCGAGCAGGATGAAGAAGCCGGGCGGCAGGATGGCCGAGACGATGAGCAGCAGGTAGAGCACCGGGATCGCCGACCAGATTTCGATGAAACGCTGGAAGAGAAGGTCGGTCCAGCCGCCGAAATAGCCTTGCACCGCGCCGGCCGCGACGCCGATCAGCGACGAGCCGAGCGTCAGGATCAGGCCGAACAGAACCGAGATGCGGAAGCCGTAAAGCACGCGCGCCAGCACGTCGCGGGCCTGGTCGTCAGTGCCCAGCCAGTTCCAGTTGCCGACCACGCAATTGGCGTCGGCCTCGCCTTGCGGATACTGGCTGCAGCGCGTCTTCTTGTCGTAAAGCCAGGATGGCTTCGCCGGCGCCGGTTCCGGAATGGCGTTGTTGACCGTCTGATAGGAGTAACGGACCGGCGGCCAGATCATCCAGCCATTGGAATTGATCTCGTCCTGGATCACCGGATCGCGATAGTCGGTGACGGCATAGAAACCGCCGAACTTCTCCTCCGGATAGGCCACCAGAACCGGAAACAGGATCTCGCCCTTGTAAGAAGCGATGATCGGCTTGTCGTTGGCGATCAGCTCGGAAAACAGCGACAGCACGAACAGGAACAGGAAGATCCAGAGCGACCAGTAGCCCCGCCGGTTGGCCTTGAAGTTCTGCAACCGCCTCTGGTTGAGCGGCGACAGAAACGGCCTGCGAGGCCTGGCCGGCGCGCTTTCGATCGCAGCCTCGGCCATCAGATGTCTCTCCGCTCGAAGTCGATGCGCGGATCGACCCAGGTGTAGATCAGGTCGGACAAAAGGCCGACGAACAGGCCGAGCAGCGAGAATATGTAGAGCGTGGCGAACACCACCGGATAATCGCGGTCGATCACCGACTTGAAGCCGAGCAGGCCAAGGCCGTCGAGCGAGAAGATGTTCTCGATCAGCAGCGAGCCGGTGAAGAAGGCCGAGATGAAGGCGCCGGGAAAGCCGGCAATCACGATCAGCATGGCGTTTCGGAAGACGTGGCCATAGAGCACCTTGCGCTCCGACAGGCCCTTGGCGCGCGCCGTCACGACATATTGCTTGCGGATCTCCTCCAGGAAGGAGTTCTTGGTCAGCAGCGTCGTCGTGGCGAAAGCCGACAGCACCAGCGCCGTCAGCGGCAGCGTCATGTGCCAGAAATAGTCGGCGATCTTGGCGGGCCAGGAGAGTTGATCCCAATTGTCGGACACGATGCCACGCAGCGGGAACCAGTCCCAGAACGAGCCGCCGGCGAACAGCACCATCAAGAGGATGCCGAACAGGAAGCCGGGAATGGCATAGCCGACGATGACGACGCCGCTGGTCCACACGTCGAAGGTCGAGCCGTCCTTCACCGCCTTGCGGATGCCAAGCGGGATCGAGATCAGATAGGATAAAAGCGTGATCCACAGGCCGATGGAGATCGAGACCGGCATCTTCTCCAGGATCAGGTTCAGCACCGAGATGTCGCGGAAATAGCTGTCGCCGAAATCGAAGCGGATATAGTTCCACAACATCATGCCGAAGCGCTCGAGCGGCGGCTTGTCGAAGCCGAACTGCTTTTCCAGCTTCTTGATGAATTCGGGATCGAGCCCCTGCGCGCCGCGGTATTTCGAGCCGACATCGCCGGCGACGTCGAAATTGGTGGCGCCGGCATCGCCACCACCGCCGCCGAGGCGGTCGGCGCCGCCCTGGTTGGTGAGCTTGGCGATCACCTGCTCAACCGGGCCGCCTGGCGCGAACTGGATGACCGCGAAGGAGATCGCCATGATGCCGAACAGCGTCGGGATCATGAGAAGAATGCGGCGCAGGATATAGGCGCCCATCAGGCGTCCGCCTCCGCGCAAAGGTTCATGTCAGGCTTTGCCAATCTTTGCCGCCTTGCCCTTGTCGACCCACCACAGCGCCTCGACCGGAAAGCCGAAATCGGGCTTCTGTTCGGGGAAGCCGAACATGTCCCAATAGGCGCTTCGGTGATTCGCCAGATACCAACTTGGAATCCAATCGCGCCGCGCGCGCAAGGCCCGGTCCAGCGCGCGCATGGCGGTGGTCAGGCTTTCACGGTCCTTGGCGGCGCCGACGGCATCGATCAACGCATCGACGGCCGGGCTTGCAATGCCGGACAGGTTGCGCGAGCCCGACACGGCGGCGCTGCGCGAGTGGAAGAAGATTTCCAGGTCGTCGCGGGTCGGCGTGGCGCTGAAATTGAAGGCAGCCGACAGCAGGTCGAAATCGAATGTCGATTGCCTGAGCTGGTACTGCGCCGAATCCACCAGGCGGATCGAGGCATCGATGCCGATGGCCTTCATGTTGGCGACCCAGGGCGAATAGACCTGCACGAAGGTCTCGTCGTCGACCAGGAATTCGGCGGTCAGCCGCCCGCCCTTTTCATTGAGCACGAAATCGCCAGAGCGCTTCCAGCCGGCCTCGGCGAGCAGCTTCAAAGCTGCGCTCAGTTGCTTGCGATCCCGCCCGGACCCGTCCGATGGCGGTTGCATCACCGCCTCGCCGAAGGTCTCCGGCGGCAACTGGTCGCGCAGCGGCTCAAGCAGCGCCAGCTCCTGCGGCGTTGGCATACCCGAGGCCCGGAAGTCGGATTTTTCGAAGCAGGATTGCGAGCGCTCATAGGAACCGTAGAAGAAGTTGCGCCGCGTCCATTCGAAATCGAAGCAGAGCGCGATCGCCTGCCGCACGCGCGGGTCCTTGAATTGCTCGCGCCGTTGGTTGACCGCCGTGGCCTGCATGGAAGGCGTGATTTCGGCCGGGAACTCATGCTTGATCACCTTGCCGGCGGTGAAGGCCGGAAAGTCGTAGGCCGTCGCCCAGACGCGCGAGGTGAACTCCTCGCGGTAGAGGATCTCGCCCTTCTTGAAGGCCTCGAAGCCGGCCGTGCGATCCTGGTAGAATTCGATGCGGATGCGTCCGAAATTGTTCAGGCCGCGGTTGACCGGCAGGTCATTGCCCCAATAGTCGGCCACGCGCTCATATTCGATCCAGGCGCCCGCTGACCAGCGCCCGACCTTGTAGGCGCTAGAGCCGAGCGGCGGGTTGAGCTGCGAGGAATCGAACGGGTTGGCGGTGAAGAAGGCCTTCGAAAGGATAGGGAATCCGACCACGTTGAGGATGGTTCGGGCAGACTGCTTGCCGTCGAATGTGAGTTCGACTGTGTGCGTGTCCTTCGCCACGGCATCTTCCAGATGCGTCAGCGAAAGCGCGTAATCCGGATGCCCTTTGTCCTTGAGCAGCTTGAAGGTGAATGCGGCATCTTCCGCGGTGAGCGGCGTGCCGTCATGGAAGCGTGCCTGCGGGCGCAGCGAGAAGGTGAATACGTTGCGGTCGTTTGAGATCGTGACACCGTCGGCGATCAACCCATAGACCGCGTCCGGCTCGTCGAGCGCCCGCACCATCAGGGAATCGAAGCACATTTCCATGCGCTGCGGGGAATCGCCCTTGGGGACGAACGAATTCAGCGTGTTGAAGGTCTGCGGGCTCTGGTTTTGGCCCCAGTTGGGCGGCGAGAAATTGAAGGTGCCGCCTTGCGGCGCATCGACTTTGACATAGTCGAAATGCGTGAAATCCGATTTGTATTTCAGGTCGCCGAAGGCCGACAGGCCGTGCAATTTGACGCCGGTCGGGGTGTCGGCAAAGGCCCGGCCGGGCAGCAGCGCTGCGGCAGTGGCCGCGGCGCCTAGCGCAAGGAAGTCGCGGCGAGGAAGCAAAGTCCGCCGCTCCATCAATTGAGGCCCTTGTATTTGGCGGCCAGCGCCTTTTCCTTTTCGGGGTCAATCCACCAGGAATCGATATCGGCGCCGCGGTAAGTGGGCTGCTTCTCCGGCATGCCGAACTTGTTCCAATAGGCAAGCCACACCACCGCGCGATAGAATTGCGGAACCACATAGTAGTTCCACAACAGCACCCGATCGAGCGCATGGGTGGCCGCGACGAGGTCGTCGCGATCGGTGGCGAAGATGATGTGGTCGACCAATGCGTCGACCACCGGGTCCTTGATGCCGGCATAGTTGCGCGATCCGGGTGAGTCGGCGGCCTTCGAGCTCCAGAAATCGCGTTGTTCGTTGCCCGGCGATTCCGACTGCTGCAACACGTGGGTGATGACGTCGTAGTCGAAATTGTTGACGCGGTTGACGTATTGGCTGGGGTCGATGATC
The DNA here is from genome assembly GCF_003289965.1 of Mesorhizobium atlanticum. Lineage (GTDB taxonomy): Bacteria > Pseudomonadota > Alphaproteobacteria > Rhizobiales > Rhizobiaceae > Mesorhizobium > Mesorhizobium atlanticum. The sequence continues at coordinate 210,155 of NZ_QMBQ01000004.1, read as the reverse complement.
CGCAAAGTCGCATCGACGCCGATCTTGCGCAGATTGGCGATGTAGTTGCCCGAGAGGACCTGGTCCGTGTCGGACGTGCCGAGGATCTCGAATTTGAACGGCGCGCCGGTCTTGGCGTTCACCATCTTGCCGGCCTTGATCACCCAGCCCGCCTGGGCGAAGAGGGCCACCGCCTGCTTCAGATATTTCCGCTCCGCCTGCGGTGAGTCATAGACCGGCAGCTTGAATTCCTGGGTGAACAGTTCAGGCGGTAGCTTGTCCCGATACTTCTCCAGGATTTCGAGCTCCTTGCCTTGCGGCAGCCCGCTCGATGCCAATTCGGTGCCCTGGAAATAACTGTGCGTGCGCGTGTTGGAATTGAAGAACAGCGTGCGGTTCATCGTCTCGAAATCGTAAGGATAGGTCAGCGCTTCGCGTACCAGTCGATCCTGGAACAGCGGCCGGCGCTGGTTGAGCATGAAGGCCTGCATCGGCTCCGGCGAGGTGGTCTTGAATTCCTTCTTGATCACGTCGCCGGCGCTGATGGCGGGAAAATTATAGGCCGTGGCCCAACGTCTCGAGCTGTTCTCCGGCTTGATGTCGTCCAGCCCGCCCTTGGTGAAGGCCTGCCAGGAGGCGTTGTCGTCGAGTATGTAGGTGAAGCGCTGGGTGTCGAAATTCTCCCGGCCGATCTTCACCGGCAGCTTGGCGCCCCAATAGTCCGGCACGCGCTGCCAGACGATTTCCGAGCCCGGCTTGAAGCTGGCTATCTTGTAGGCCGCCGAGCCCAGCGGCGGCTCGAGCGTCGGCCTGGTGATGTCGCGCTTCTTGCCGCTGGCGTCCGTGTCTTCCCACCAGTGCTTCGGCAAAACGACGAGATCGCCGAGGATCTTGGGCAGCTCGCGGTTGCCCTTCTGGTTGAAATGGAACTCGACCTCCCGATCGGAGATCGCCACCGCATCGGTGACGTTCTCGAAATAACGGTTGTATTGAGGGCTGTTGGCCTTGAGCACCTGGAAGGACCAGATCACGTCGTCGACTGTGATCGGCTGGCCGTCATGCCATTTCGCGCGCGGATCGAGCCGGTAGGTCGCGGACGAATAGTCGGAAGGGTATTTGTAGGCATCGGCAACCAGCGGGTGGCTGACGCTGCCCTCGTCGGTCGCCTGATCCATCAGCGTATCGTAGAGCAGCCCGCCGCCGAACCCGACCAGCCCCGCGGCCGGCGATCCTTGCACAATATAGGGGTTGAAGCTGTCGAACGTGCCGGTGACCACGGAATTGTAGGTGCCGCCCTTAGGCGCATCCGGATTGACGTAGTCGTAATGCTGGAAATTCTCGCCGTATTTTGAAGGTCCGATCAGCGACGATGTCGTGCGCCACTCATCGGCGAAACCGGTCTGCAGGCCGGCGGCGAAAGCGAGCGCGAATGCCGATGCGAAAAGCGTGCGGAAGCGGCCAACCTTCATGCGTTCTCCTCGTCGCGACTTTGCTCACCCGCAATCTAGATCATTTGACGCCGGTGGAAACCGCAAGGGCCGGCTTTGTGGCGGTCCATGCAGGTTTCCTAACAGAAAAGCCGGGACGAACCCGGCTTTTCTGAGGATGCTTCGATTACAAATTGTTTATTGAGCGGGGGCCGCGGGCTTGGCCGGCGCCGCGCCTTCGGCGGGCTTTGCAGGCGCCGCACCTTCCGCAGGCTTCGCGGCTTCGGCCGGCTTCGCCGAGGCGTCGGCGGCGGCGCCCGGCTGCGGCAGCGGCTTCGGATTGTCCGACAGCGTGCGCAGATAGGCGATCACATTGGCCCGATCTTCTTCCTTCGGCAGGCCGGCGAAGCCCATCGCAGTGCCCTTCACGAACTTCTTCGGCGCGGTGATGAAGTGGTTGAGGTTCTCGTAAGTCCAGTGCTCCTGGCCGCCCTTGGAGAAGTCCTTCATGCCGGACGAATAGGCAAAGCCCTCGTGCGCGGCGACGGGGCGGTCGACGATGTCCCAGAGATCCGGACCGACCTTGTTCGGGCCGCCCTTTTCGCCGGAATGGCAGGCCTGGCACTTTTTGAAGATGGCGGCGCCCGCATCGGCGCTGGCGCCGGCGAGCAGGTCGGCAATCGGCTTTTCGGCCGCGGCCGGCGCGGCAGCGCCGCCTTCGGTCGGCTCCTGCGCCTCGATGGCGAAGCCGGGCTTTTCGGGGGCGGGCGAGGCGAACAGCCCGTCAGAGACGAGGCCTATCGAAAAGATGATGAAGCAGGTTCCCAGAAATCCGCCGAGCAGCTTGTTGACTTCGTTGGAATCCATACGCCCCTTGCTCCCTTTTCCGGCGGACCGTCCCGTCCACTCCGTCCGTCGGTATCGCGAACTGCCCTGAAAGGCCAGTCAAATCGGGCGGAAACTAGGTCTTTTGCTCTGGCGTTGCAACACCTATAAGGGCGCTTCCAGTGAGACCTTTTGCCACTTTTCCATCCCTGTTTTTCGACCGCTCCAAAATCCGATGTCAACCTTGATCCTGATCCCCGCCCGCATGGCCTCGACGCGCCTGCCGGGCAAGCCGCTGGCCGACATTGCAGGCGCGCCGATGATCGTCCACGTCGCCCGCCGCGCCGCCGAGGCCGGACTTGGCCGCGTGGTGGTGGCGACCGACACGCAAGCGGTCGCTGAGGCCGTACGATCCCACGGCTTCGAGGCGGTCATGACCCGTATGGATCACGAATCGGGCTCGGACCGCATCTTCGAGGCGCTGACCGCTCTCGATCCCGAAAAGCAGGTGGAAACGATCGTCAATGTCCAGGGCGACCTGCCCACCATCGATCCCGAGATCATCGGCGCGTCGCTGCGTCCGTTCGAGGACGGTTCGGTCGACATCGCCACGCTGGGCGTCGAGATCGTGCGCGATGAGGAAAAGACCAACCCGAATGTGGTCAAGATCGTCGGCTCGCCGCTGTCGGCGACCCGGCTGAAAGCGCTCTATTTCACCCGCACCACCGCGCCTTGGGGCGAGGGGCCGCGCTACCATCACATCGGCCTCTACGCTTACCGCCGTGCCGCGCTCGAACGCTTCGTCGCGCTCAAGCCCTCGCCGCTGGAGCGTCGCGAGCGGCTGGAGCAATTGCGCGCGCTGGAAGCCGGCATGCGCATCGACGCCGAGATCGTCAAATCGCTGCCGCTTGGCGTCGACACGCCTGACGATCTTGAGCGCGCAAGACAGATCCTTTCAAACTGAGACGTCTCGATGACCGCCAAGACCAACAGAATCTCCTTCCAGGGCGAACCCGGCGCCAATTCCGACACGGCCTGCCGCAACATGTTCCCCACGATGGACCCCTTGCCCTGCCCGACCTTCGAGGACGCTTTCAACGCGGTCGAGACCGGCAAGGCCGAGCTCGCCATGATCCCGATCGAGAACACGATCGCCGGGCGCGTCGCCGACATCCATCACCTGTTGCCGGAATCGAGGCTGCACATCGTCGGCGAGTATTTCCTGCCGATCCATTTCCAGCTGATGGTGCTGCCGGGGGTGAAGCGCGAAGAGATCAAGACCGTGCACAGCCACATCCACGCGTTGGGCCAGTGCCGCAAATATATCCGCAAGAACGGCTGGAAGCCGGTGGTCGCCGGGGACACGGCGGGTTCGGCCAAGATGGTGTCGGAGGTCAAGGATCGCACCATGGCCTCGTTGGCGCCGGCTCTGGCCGCCGAGCTCTACGGCCTCGACATCATCGAGAAGAATGTCGAGGACACCGATTCCAACGTCACCCGCTTCGTCGTGCTTACCAAGAACAAGCAATGGGTGGAGCGGCCGACGCCGGACGCCAAGATGATGACGACCTTCATCTTCCGCGTCCGCAACGTCCCGGCCGCGCTTTATAAGGCGATGGGCGGCTTCGCCACCAACGGCATCAACATGACCAAGCTCGAGAGCTACCAGCTCGGCGCCTTCACCGCGACGCTGTTCTACGCCGACATCGAAGGCCATCCGGACGATGCGCTGGTCAAGCTGGCGCTGGACGAGCTGCGCTTCTTCTCGCGCGAGATGCGCATCCTCGGCGTCTATCCGGCGAGCGCCTCGCGCGAGCAGTGGAAAGTGGCGGACTAGCGCCAGCGCAATTCAGGTCAGGCCGAGTCGAAAATGGAGTGTTCCGAGAACCGGAGCGGAGCGTACTTGAAGTACATGAGCACCGGAAGCGCAGGAAGCCGCCATTTGCAGGCCGGCCTCACCTGAATTTTCAGCCGAACCCCAGCGGCACGTAATCGATCTCCATGAACTTCTCCACCTCCGGCACCCAGCGGTCGCGCACGAAGGCGACGTGGTCGGGATGCTCGTTGTAGCGCGTGTAGGCCGCCTGGTCGGCGAACTCCATCGAGAAGCCGAACTGGTAGTCGTTCTTCGGGCTCACCTGCCGCAGCTGCTCGAAATGCGTGACGCCCTTGATCCCGGTCAGGATCTTCTTCGCATCGTGGAGGAAGCGCTTCGTCTCCAGCGAATGCGGCTCGTGCTTCAGCGTGAACACGACGGTATGACGGATCATGTCTCGGCTCCTATTCGCTGTCGACCCAGGCGCGGATGAGGTGATGGGCGATCGCCCCTTTCGGCGGTGTGATCAGGCCGCCGGCATGCGTCCTTTCCAGCATCGTGCGCACCTCGTCGCGGAAGAACCAGCGGCAGTCCTCCAGCTCGTTGAGATCGGCCTGGATATCCTCATTCAGCGGCTCGCCGAAACAGCCGATCATCAGCGAATAGGGGAACGGCCAGGGCTGGCTGGCGTGGTAGACGACGCGGCCGAGCCGGATGCCTGCCTCTTCCAGCGTCTCGCGCCGCACCGCCGCCTCGATCGTCTCGCCGGGCTCGATGAAGCCGGCAAGCGCTGAATACATGCCCGGCGCGAAATGCCTTCCGCGCCCAAGCAGGCATTTCTCGCGCGTTGCCGTCAGCATGATCGCCACCGGGTCGGTGCGCGGGAAGTGGTCGGTGCCGCAGGCCGGGCAGTGGCGCCGGTAGCCGCCGGCGCGCATTTCCGAACGGTTGCCGCATTTCGAGCAGAAGGCGTGGCTGGCGTGCCAGGCGAGCAGCGCCGCTCCTTGCGCCAGCGCGCCGGCGGCCGCCTCGTCGATCAGCCCCTGCATATAGACGGAACGATAGTCGATCGCCTTGACCGTCTCTGGGAGATCTTCCGGCTCGATGCCCGCTGGCACGGCCAGGACCGGGCCAGCGTCGGAGAAGCCGAGCAGCACGCCACGGTCGAGCGAGACGTCGAAGGCCTCGCTCTCGGCCACGTCGAACCAGGGGTCGAATTTGCCGTCATCGAGTTTGAGATAAAGCCGGCCGGCATGCATCAGCATCAGCCGCGTGGTCCGGTCGGCGAGCGCCTTTTCGACCGCGTCGTCGGCGCGATTCTCGGATTGCCGGTCGATCCGGTTGCCGGCGAAACCGACAAACTGGCTCGGCTCGCGCAAGGGCGCGTCAAACAGGCGGAAGCTCATGGGGACTCGGAATGCGCTGGTGGACACTGGTCAGCTTATAGCGCCGCCTTGATCGTTTCGGCAAACCGCCTGATATCGGAGCGCTGGTAGGGTTCGCGTATGCCGTGGCCCCAGACCGGTCCCGGCCAGCCGGGATCGCCCTCGGAGCGGGCGACGACATGGACATGCAGCTGGCGCACGATATTGCCCAGAGCGCCGGTGTTGATCTTGGTGCAGCCGGTCACCCGCTTCAGCGCCTGCGCCACCATATTGGTCTCGAAGGTCAGCATCGCCTGGTCGAGCGGCGTCATCTCGTGCAACTCCTCGATGCCCGGACGCTGCGGCACCAGCACCAGCCACGGCCAGCGGCGATCGTTCATCAATCTGAGTTCGCAAAGGCCAAGCCACATAAGCTGCTCGCTGTCCGCCTCCAGACGGGCGTCCAGCGTGAAACCGGCCTTGAGGCCAGGCAGCATGGGCGTTTCCTTTGTTCTTTTGTATCATTCTTCAAACCAGGGAACGCTAAAGCGGCGGCAAGGTGGCTGCAAGCGATTCGTTGACCGCTATTGGCGATTTGAAGGACTTCCAGGCCTCCATATGGCCGCAGGTTCCGGCTCTCCCCTTGCATTTCGCCGCTGAATTGCCGATATGGAGCGCGGGAGGTTGGTGGTGGACGATCCACTCGCCAACCGGGTCAGGTCCGGAAGGAAGCAGCCCTAACGAGCCCGGAACGGGTCATTGTTCCAGCCTCCCGCCTCTTCGCCTTTCTCCCGCGACATTGACGGCGCCAAGCCGTGCGGGCGAGATTATGCGCAGGAATCGGCCGCCTTCCGTCGCGGTCCTGGGAGCTTTTGACGGCGAATGAGCGAAGCCGGAAATTCAGGGCCAGAAAGCCTGGAAACAGGAAAGGCCGGCGCCTATCGCGTCCTGGCGCGCAAATATCGTCCTTCGAATTTCTCCGAGCTGATCGGCCAGGAGCCGATGGTCCGCACGCTGACCAATGCCTTTGCCACCGGCCGCATTGCCCAGGCCTGGATGCTGACCGGTGTGCGCGGCGTCGGCAAGACGACGACCGCGCGCATCCTCGCGCGCGCTCTCAATTACAAAACGGCGACCGTCGACCAACCCTCCGTCGACCTTTCGATCCCCGGCGAGCACTGCCAGGCGATCATGGAGGGCCGCCATGTCGACGTCATCGAGATGGACGCCGCCTCGCATACAGGCATCGACGACATCCGCGACATCATCGACCGCGTGCGCTACGCGCCGGTCTCGGCCCGCTACAAGGTCTATATCATCGACGAAGTGCATATGCTCTCCACCCAGGCTTTCAACGGCCTGTTGAAGACGCTTGAAGAGCCGCCGCCGCACGTCAAATTCATTTTCGCCACCACCGAAATCCGCAAAGTGCCGATCACCGTGCTGTCGCGCTGCCAGCGCTTCGATTTGAGGCGCATCGATGCCGGTGCGCTGGTCGGGCATCTGTCCTCGATCGCGGCCAAGGAAGGCATTTCGGTCGATGACGAGGCGCTGGCGATGATCGCGCGGGCCGCCGAGGGCTCGGCGCGTGATTCGCTGTCTATCCTCGACCAGGCGATCGCCCATGGCAGCGGCGCCGTCAGCGCCGACGCGGTGCGCGCCATGCTCGGCCTCGCCGACCGCGCCCGCATCATCGACCTGTTCGAGCATGTCATGAAGGGCGATGTGGCGGCGGCGCTTGCCGAGTTCCGCGCGCAATATGATACCGGCGCCGATCCGGCCGCCGTGCTCACCGACCTTGCCGAGTTCAACCACCTCGTCACCCGCCTGCGCTTCGTGCCGGCGGCCGCCGACGATGCCTCGCTCTCCGAGGACGAGCGCCGGCGCGGCGCCGAGTTCGCCGGCACGCTCTCGGTGCGCGTGCTGTCGCGGACCTGGCAGATGCTGCTCAAGGGCATTCCCGAGGTACAGTCCTCCAATCGGCCGGTCAGCGCCGCTGAGATGGTGCTGATCAGGCTTGCGCATGCCGCCGATCTGCCGACGCTGGACGAGGCGCTGAGATCGCTGGAAGGCGCTAGCCCGCTGCCGAATGGCGCGCCCCGCGCCAATGGCGCACCAGCAAACCCGGGCAATGGCGGCGGCGCTAGCGCCGTCGCGCAGGTCCGGATGCCCAGTTCAAATGGCGGCGCCCAGACCATGCGTCTGGTCGAGGCGCAGCCCGCGCCCGTTGCCTTTGTCCCGGCGCCGGAGCCGGTTACTGAAACCCCTGTCGTTCCGGTCAAATCGCTGGCCGACATCGTCGCGCTAGCCGACGCCAACCGCGACATCGCCTTCAAGGTGCAACTGAAGCGTTACGTGCGGCCGGTGCGCATCGAGCCCGGCCGTCTCGACGTCGCGTTGACCGACGACGCGCCGAAGATGCTGCTCAACGACCTGACCTCCAGGCTGCGCGCCTGGACCGGCCGCAACTGGCTGGTGTCGCTGTCGAAGGAGGAGGGCGGCCAGACACTGGCCGAGATGGAGACGACGAAGCGCGAGAACGCCTTCTCCGACGCCAAGGCGGATCCGACTGTCGCGGCCATCCTCGCCCGTTTCCCCGGCGCCAAGATCATCGACGTGCGCATTCCGGATGTGCCGGATGTGGAAGAGGCCGAGGCGGAAGTGCCGGTGGAGCCTGCGGCCGACGACGACGAAATCTGAAACAATCTTAGAGGACCACCCGATGAAAGATCTTCTCGGCCTGATGGGCAAGGCAAAGGAAATGCAGGCCAAGTTCCAGGCCATGCAGGACGAGATCGCCACGCTTGAAGCCACCGGCCAGGCCGGCGGCGGCCTGGTCAGCATCACGCTCACCGGCAAGTTCGAGATGAAGGCGCTGAAAATCGATCCGTCGCTGATCAAGGCCGACGAAGCCGAGATCCTCGAGGATCTCATCCTGGCCGCTCACAATGACGCCAAAAGTAAGGTCGAGCAGGTCATGCAGGAGAAGACCAAGGCGTTGACCGCGGGCCTGCCGATTCCGCCCGGAATGAAATTGCCGTTCTGAGGCGGCGTCCGCCAGTTAATTGATTATGAACGGAAATCGAGCCCGGACTGCGATATTAACCATTTTGCCGGCGTTGCTCACGAGCTCATTTCGCGGCTTTCATAAAGTTTTACCCAAGTCCAGAAGTTGCTAACCCTCTAGCCATCTTTTTGCCTGAAAGAGTCTCATTCTTGCCACATCTCGGGGCGGGCTGGCATCTTGGACATGAGGCTTTTTTGGTGATCGCGACGCGATGGAAGACGCCGCTGCTGCTTATCGGCATCGTCACTTCCCCCTTGCTCCTGGCCGGCTGCAGCCAGACCACTTCCTCGCATGGCATGTCGGTGTCGGGTCTGACCGACGCGCTCACGCCGAGTTTCCTCACCACCCGTACAAGCCACTCGCTGAAGGACAAGGAATGCCTGCAAAGGGCGATGTTCTTCGAGTCCAACCGGTCGAGCCGGGACGGCATGATCGCCGTCGGCACGGTCGTGATGAACCGTCTGCGCTCGGGCCAACATGGCAGCACCATCTGCCAGGTCGTCGGAGAGCCGGGCCAGTTCGCGCCGGGCGTGCTGACGCGGCCGATGAATTCCAGGGCGCTGCCCGATGTCGAGGAAGCCGCCGATGCGGTGCTGAGAGGCGAGCGCAAGGCCAAGCTCAAGAACACGATGTATTTCCACACCGCCGGCCTGCGTTTCCCCTACAAGAACATGCATTACACGATGGTGGCCGGCGGCAACGCCTTCTATGAGAAGCGCGGCCGCAACTGGCAGCCGCTGCCGGATGAGCCGATGGTCGCCATGGCCTCCGACAAGCAGCAGAAGATCGATCCTACCGCTCCGGTGCTGATGGCTTCCGCCGAACCGGTGGTCAAGACGATCGTACGGCCGGATCCGGCCAAGCAGGTCGCGACCGATGCGGCCGAACCGACGCTTCCAGCCAGGGTGGTCGTTCCGGCCGGGCAGACCTATGTGACGGCCGCCGCGGCGCCGTCGCAGAAATCCGGGCGCCTCGCGCAGAAGCAGGTCGTTGTGGCGATGCAGGAACCGATGGCCGAACCGGACGCCTCGCGTTTCGGCGGCACGCTCAAGGGCCGCTACGTCACCTCGGTGCCCAACGCGCCGCAGGAAGCGTCGATGGGCTTCCAGTCGACGCCTGAGAACACCGACGCCATCGGCGCGATGATCGCCAGCGAGGAACGGCCGCTCGAAACCAACTGAACCCGATTGCATCCAACACAGGGCCCGTCATGGCAGCATGGCGGGCCCTGTGTCGTTGCGGCTGTTCCAAACCGCTCGGAAAAATCCTAGATCAAGGCGATGTCGAAGAGAATCGCCGGTCCGGAAATCGAACGCCTGATCCAGCTCCTGGCAAAGGTGCCGGGGCTTGGGCCGCGTTCGGCCAGGCGCGCCGCGCTTCATCTCATCAAGAAGAAGGAACAGCTGCTCGAGCCCTTGGCCGCCGCCATGGGCGAGGCGGTCGAAAAGGTGCGCATCTGCTCGACCTGCGGCAATGTCGATACGTCCGACCCTTGCATGATCTGCACCGACCCGCGCCGTGACGCCGGCACGCTGATCATCGTCGAGGATGTCTCCGACCTCTGGGCACTGGAGCGCGCGGCGGCCATGAACACGCGCTACCATGTGCTTGGCGGCACGCTGTCGCCGCTCGACGGCATCGGTCCGGACCAGCTCAACATCCGCTCGCTGGTCGACCGCGTCGCCGGCGGCGAGGTGAAGGAAGTCATCCTCGCGGTCAACGCCACCGTAGAGGGGCAGACGACCGCGCATTACCTGACCGATCAATTGTCGGGCTTCGAGGTCAAGGTGACGCGGCTCGCGCATGGCGTGCCGGTCGGCGGCGAGCTCGATTACCTCGACGAAGGCACGCTGGCAGCGGCGCTCAGGTCGAGGACTGCGTTTTGAGGGGATTGGGGGCAACCTGGAAATGACGGCATTCCTTCGCGCCCCCCTCTGTCCTGCCGGACATCTTCCCCACGAGGGGGGAGATTGGCAGCTTCGCTCCTGGCGCTCTTCCTGCAACGTTGGCGTTTGGCGAAAGCCGACGCGACATCTGATCTCCCCCCAAGTGGGGGAGACAGAGGGGGGTGCGACGGAACGCGGCTTTCACAAGCTTGCTCTCGCATTTCTGTTGTTCGCACTGATCGGGCTTTTCACCATCCCCTCCCGCGCCGCTCCCATCGACGACCAGTTCCGGTCATGGCTTCAAACCGATCTCTGGCCCGAAGCCAAATCCAAAGGCATCTCGAAAAAGACCTTCGACGAGGCCTTCCTCGGCGTGAAGCCGAACCTCAAGCTGCCCGATCTCGTCATGCCTGGCGAAAAGCCCACGACGCCGCAGAAGCAGCACCAGGCCGAGTTCGGCCCGCCAGCCAACTATTTCGCCGAAAAGATCATCCGCGCCGTCACCACGGGCGGGCGGGCGCAGGAGAGCGTCAATTCAAGAGTGCTCGGGCTGATCGAGAAGCGCTACGGCGTGCCGGGCGAGATCGTGCTGGCGATCTGGGGTCGCGAGACCGGCTTCGGCGCGGCCAAGATGCCCTACGACGCCTTCGAGGTGCTTGGGACGGATGCCTTCATGTCGACCAAGAAGGATTTTTTCCGCACCGAGGTGCTGGCGGCGCTTGAGATTGTCGAGCGCGGCCTGGCACCGGTCAACGCGATGAAATCATCCTGGGCCGGCGCGCTCGGCCAGCCGCAATTCATGCCGACCTCTTTCTTGAAGCATGCCGTCGACTTCGACGGCGACGGCCGGCCCGACATCTGGAATTCGACGCCGGACGTGCTCGCTTCGATCGCCAACTACCTTGTCCACTACGGCTGGGGGAGAGGGCGCGGCTGGGGCGTCGAGGTGACCGTGCCGGCAAACGTTTCCTGTGCGCTCGAAGGACCCGACCAGGGCAAGAAGATTTCCGAATGGGCCGCGATGGGCATCAGGCGCGTCGACAACAAGGCGTTTCAGGCAAGCGAGATGAAGGCCGAAAGCTCCCTGCTCATGCCGGCAGGGCGCAGCGGCCCAGCTTTTCTCGTCACGCCGAATTTCTATGTGATCAAGCAATACAACAATAGCGACCTATACGGCCTGTTCATCGGCCATGCCGCCGACCGTATCGCGAAGGGCGACGCCAGCTTTGCCGGCAGTTGGGGGCCGGTCGGCGATCTGCACCGCTCCGACATCGCCGCGCTGCAGCGGGCGCTGGAAGCCAAGGGCTACGACGTCGGCAGCTCCGACGGCCTGCCCGGCTTCAAGACCCGCCGCTCGATCGGCGTCTGGCAGGCCAAGAGCGGCAAACCCGCCACCTGTTTCCCCGATGCAGGCTTGGTCGCGCAACTGAAATAACGGCTGCTTCATGGCCACGGACCTTGGCAAATTTTTCCGGATCGGCTGCTCCATTTAGCTGGCGTATGGGTCGACGGATCGCCGCCTGTTAGGTCCGATATGCCGTCTCGCAAAATGCATGTTGCGGAGCGGGGCACCGTCGAATAGGGAGTTGACCAACTGGACAAAAACCACGACGGTACGTGGTCCAAGCCGCTGCCGGCTTCGAGAAGAACAATCAAGCCCTGAGCCGGGAACTCAGGTCAACAAGAACAGGGAACGATCATCATGATGCTGGAAAAGTTTGCCGTCCGTAGCTTGCTTGCGGGTGTGGCGATGGCCGCGCTGCTCGCAACGCCTGCCTTCGCCGTCACGCCCGCCGATACGCTGGTCGAAGGCTTCGCCATCGACGACATCATCACGATGGATCCGGGCGAGGCGTTCGAGCTGTCGACGGCCGAGGTCACCGGCAACACCTATGATCTCCTGGTTCGCCTCGACCTCAGCGACACCTCCAAGGTCAAGCCCGACCTTGCCGAGAGCTGGACCGTTTCCGACGACGGCCTGACCTACACCTTCAAGCTCAAGCCCGGCATGAAGTTCGCGTCCGGCAATCCGATCACGGCGGCCGACGTAGCCTATTCCTTCGAGCGCGCCATCAAGCTCGACAAGAGCCCGGCCTTCATCATCAACCAATTCGGCATTAGTGGCGACAACGTCACCGAAAAGGCCAAGGCAGTGGACGACACGACCTTCCAGTTCGTCGTCGACAAGGCTTACGCGCCGAGCTTCGTGCTCAACTGCCTGTCCGCCACCGTGGCCTCCGTCGTCGACTCGAAGCTGGTCAAGGAGCATGTCGCCGCCGTCACGCCGAGCGCCGACTACAAATGGGACAACGACTTCGGCAATGCCTGGCTGAAGACCGCCTATGCCGGTTCGGGCCAGTACAAGTTGCGCGAATGGCGCGCCAACGAAGCCGTCGTTCTGGAACGCAACGACAATTATAATGGCGAGAAGGCCAAGCTCGCCCGCGTCATCTATCGCAACATGAAGGAAAGCTCGGCCCAGCGCCTGGCGCTGGAGGCGGGCGACATCGACGTGGCCCGCAATCTCGAGCCGAATGACCTCGATGCCATCGCCAAGAATGCCGACCTCACCACCACGAGCGCGCCGAAGGGCACGGTCTACTACATCAGCCTCAACCAGAAGAACCCGAATCTCGCCAAGCCCGAGGTGCGCCAGGCCTTCAAATATCTGGTCGACTATGACGCGCTGAGCTCCACCATCCTCAAGGGCATCGGCGAGATCCATCAGTCCTTCCTGCCCAAGGGCGACCTCGGCGCGATCGACGACAACCCCTTCAAGCTTGACGTCGCCAAGGCCAAGGAATTGCTCGCCAAGGCCGGCCTGGCGGATGGTTTCAAGGTGACCATGGACGTTCGCACCGGCCAGCCGACCACCGGCATGGCGGAATCGATCCAGCAGACGCTCGGCCAGGCCGGCATCCAGCTGGAGATCATTCCGGGTGATGGTAAGCAGACGCTTACCAAATACCGCGCCCGCAACCACGACATCTATATCGGCAACTGGGGCCAGGACTATTTCGATCCGAACTCCAACGCCCAGACCTTCGCCTCAAACCCCGATAATTCCGACAACGCCAAGATCAAGACGCTGGCCTGGCGCAACGCGTGGGATATTCCGGACCTGACCAAGGAGACCGAGGCAGCGCTCCTGGAGAAGGATTCGGCCAAGCGCGCCGACATGTACAAGGATCTGCAGCAGAAGATCCTCGACACCAGTCCCTTCGTCATCATCCATCAGCAGCTGGAAGTGGCGGGCCTGCGCAAGAACCTCAAGGGCTTCAAGCTCGGCCCCAGCTTCGACACCAACTTCGTCGGTCCGGTCTCGAAGGAATAGCGTCCTCGGACGCCCCGCGTGAGCGTAGCTGAAAACCAGGCGGCGGCGGGGCGCGGCAGCGCCCGTGCCGTCGCTATCCTATCCTCGCTCGGCCGCTTCCTGGTCGTTGCGGTGACGACCTATCTCGGTCTGCTCGCGGTGACCTTCTTCATCGGCCGCGTCATCCCGATCGATCCGGTACTGGCCGTCCTCGGCGACCGCGCGCCGACCGCCGTCGTCGAGCGCACGCGCCGCGAGATGGGGCTCGACCTGCCCTGGATCGAGCAGTTCTACCTCTATGTCAAAGCAGCGCTGAGGGGTGACTTCGGCACCTCGGTGCTGACCACCAACCCGGTGATGTCCGATATCCGCCGCGTCTTTCCGGCGACCATCGAGCTGGCGACGCTGGGCACGATCATCGGCGCCGTCATCGGCGTGCCGCTCGGCGTGCTGGCCGCCGTCAAGCGCGGCAGCCTGATCGACCAGATCGCCCGCGTCGTCGGCCTCATCGGCTATTCCGTGCCGATCTTCTGGCTGGGGCTCCTCGGCCTGGTGCTGTTCTACGCCAAGCTGCAATGGATCGCTTTCCCGGCGCGGCTCGACGTCGTCTACGAATACACATTCACGCCGATCACGGGCTTCTATCTGCTGGATGCCGCCATCCAGGGGCAGTGGGACGTCTTCCACGACGCCTGGCGTCATATCGTCCTGCCGGCAGCGCTGCTCGGCTATCTGTCGCTCGCCTATATCAGCCGCATGACCCGCTCCTTCATGCTGAACGAGCTGGCGCAGGAATATATCGTCGCGGCGCGCGCCAAGGGCCTGTCGGAAAGGCGCATCATCTGGGGTCACGCGCTGCGCAACGCCGCCGTGCCCATGGTGACGGTGATCGCGCTTTCCTATGCCAACCTGCTCGAAGGCTCGGTGCTGACCGAGACTGTCTTCTCCTGGCCGGGCATCGGGCTCTACATCACCAATTCGCTGCAGAATGCCGACATGAACGCCGTGCTCGGCGGCACCATCGCCATCGGCTCGGTCTTCATCGCCATCAACCTTCTCTCCGATCTGCTCTACCGGCTGCTAGATCCAAGGACGAAGGCCGGATGAGCGCCGAAACAATCCAGTCCAGGCGCGAATGGCTGCTCAGCGACCGGCCGGCCTCACGCCTGCAGGCGAGGCTTGGCCGCGCCTATGTCGCCTGGCGCCGCTTCTCGGCGAACCGGCTGGCGCTGGTCGGCATGCTCATCATCATCGCGCTGGTGGCGGTCGCCGCGCTTGCCGACGTGCTGGCGCCCTATTCCGCGACCGTGGGTGACCTGAAGAACGCCCGCCTGCTGGCACCGAGCGCCGCGCACTGGTTCGGCACCGACGACCTGGGCCGCGACATCTATTCGCGCATCGTCTATGGCGCGCGCTGGACGCTTTATGTGGTCATCCTCGTCGCCATCATCGCCGCGCCCATCGGCCTTTTGGTCGGTACCGTCGCCGGTTATGCGGGCGGCTGGACCGACACGATCCTGATGCGCATCACCGACATCTTCCTCGCTTTTCCCAAGCTGGTGCTGGCGCTGGCTTTCGTCGCCGCGCTCGGTCCCGGCATCGAAAACGCCGTGCTGGCGATCGCCATCACCTCCTGGCCGCCTTACGCGCGCATCGCCCGCGCCGAAACGCTGACGGTGCGCAACTCCGATTACATCAAGGCGGTGCAATTGATGGGCGCCTCGCCCTTCCGCATCGTGCTGCGCCACATCATGCCGCTCTGCATCTCCTCGCTGATCATCCGCGTCACGCTGGACATGGCCGGCATCATCCTCACCGCCGCCGGCCTCGGCTTCCTCGGCCTCGGCGCGCAGCCGCCGCTGCCCGAATGGGGCGCGATGATCGCCTCCGGCCGCCGCTTCATTCTCGACCAATGGTGGGTTGCCGCGGCCCCAGGTGCTGCCATCCTCATCGTCAGCCTCGGCTTCAACCTGCTCGGCGACGGTTTGCGCGACGCGCTCGACCCCCGGAGCGGCGACCAATGAGCGGCGACACTCTCCTCGAAGTCGACGACCTGCGCGTCACCTTCCCGACCCGCACCGGCCTCGTGCAGGCCGTTCGCGGCGTATCCTTCTCGCTTGGCCGCGAGCGGCTGGGCATCGTCGGCGAGAGCGGCTCCGGCAAATCGCAGACCGGCCGCGCCATCATGGGGCTGACCCCGCCGCAGGCCGAGGTGTCGGCGAGGAAGCTCGCCTTCGACGGCATCGATCTTTTGTCCATATCGCCGCGTGAACGTCGGGCGCTACGGGGAAACCGCATCGCCATGATCCTGCAGGATCCGAAATATTCGCTGGATCCGGTGATGACCATCGGCCGCCAGATCGTCGAGACGCTGCGCACGCATGAGAAGGTCTCCAAGGCCGAGGCGCGCGAGCGCGCTCTGGCCATGCTGCAGGCGGTGCAGATCCGCGACCCCGCCCGTGTCTTCGACCTTTACCCACACGAGGTCTCGGGCGGCATGGGTCAGCGCGCCATGATCGCCATGATGCTGATCACCGGACCGGAGCTGATGATCGCCGACGAGCCGACCTCGGCGCTCGACGTCACCGTGCAGCTCGATGTGCTCAAGATCCTCGACAAGCTCGTCGCCGAGCGCGGTATGGGCCTGATCTTCATCTCGCACGATCTGCGCCTGGTCTCGTCCTTCTGCGACCGGGTCGTTGTCATGTATGCCGGCAAGGTGGTCGAGCAGATCGAGGCGTCCGAATTGCGGGACGCTCAACATCCCTACACGCGCGGCCTGCTCAATTGCATGCCGCGGATCGGCTTCGAGCGCCATCCGCTGCCGGTGCTCGACCGCAAGCCGGAGTGGGCGGCATGACGGCTGCGATCGCCATCCAAGGGCTGGAAGTGGTCTTCGACCGTTTTCGCGCGTTGAAGGGTGTCAGCCTCGAGGTGAGGGAAGGCGAATCCTACGGCCTCGTCGGCGAAAGCGGTTCCGGCAAGTCGACGCTGCTGAGGGCCATCGCCGGCCTTGCGCCTGTCGCTTCTGGCACCATCACAGTCAACGGTAAGACCCTCGGCAAGACGCGCGACAAGCCATTCTACCGCGACGTGCAGATGGTCTTCCAGGATCCCTACGGCTCGCTGCATCCGCGCCAGACGGTCGACCGCCTGCTGCAGGAGCCGCTCGCGATCCATGGCATTGCCGACGGCGAGAAGCGTATCGAACGCGCGCTGGACGAGGTCGGCCTCGGCAAGGGCTTTCGCTTCCGCTATGCGCACCAGCTCTCCGGCGGCCAACGCCAGCGTGTCGCCATCGCCCGTGCGCTGATCCTCGAACCCTCGATCCTTCTGCTCGACGAGCCGACCTCGGCGCTCGACGCCTCGGTGCAGGCCGAAGTGCTGAACCTTCTGGAAGAGGTCCGTCGCCGCCGCAAGCTCACCTTCCTGATGGTCAGCCACGACCTCGCCATCATCACCCATATGTGCGAGCGGCTGATGGTGATGCAGAACGGCGAGGCGGTGGAAACGCTGACCGCGAGCCAGCTTATCGGGCATCGGGTCAGCGAGGATTATACGCGCAATCTGCTCAGGGCGAGCGAGGGGTTCGTGAGGGCGTAGTTCCTCTCAGGCCGCATCGCCTTCCGTCGCCGTTTCTGCCTGCACGCCATCACCCGCGTCCCGCTTCGGCTCCTTGATCCTGAACCAAGTCACATAGAGCGCCGGCAGGAACAGCAGCGTGATCGCCGTGCCGGCGATGATGCCGCCCATCATGGCATAGGCCATCGGCCCCCAGAACACTTCGCGCGCGATCGGGATCAGCGCCAGGCTGGCGGCGGCCGCCGTCAGTGCGATCGGCCGCATGCGGTGCTCGGTCGCTTCGATCACGGCCGCCCAGCGGTCCTTGCCTTCCTTGACGAGGTCCTCGATCTGCACGATCAGGATGACCGAGTTGCGGATCAGGATGCCGATCAGCGCCAGCACGCCGAGTATGGCGACGAAGCCGAGCGGCGCGCCGCTGGGAACGAGCGCGGCCACCACGCCGATCAGCCCGAGCGGCGCCACCGCCACCACCAGGAACAGGCGCTGGAAGCTCTGCAGTTGGATCATCAGAATGGTCGCCATGACGAACAGCATCAGCGGCACCACCGCCGCGATCGGTCCCTGGCTCTTGGCGCTTTCCTCGACCGAGCCCGCGGTCTCGACCGAATAGCCGGGCGGCAGCTTGGCGATGAAAGCGTCGACCGACGGCTTCAGCTCGTTGACGACCGTCGCCGGCAGGACGTCGCCGACCAGGCCCGCGCGCACGGTGATGGTCGGCGTGCGGTTGCGGCGCCAGACCGTCGGCTGCTCGAGGTCGTAGCGGAAATTGGCAATTGCCGCCAAGGGGATCGACTCGCCGGTGCCGGTTGGTAATTGCAAGTTCTGCAGCGTCGAGATCGAGCTGCGGTCCGCCTCGCGCGAGCGCGCCACGACATCGATCAGATAGGTGGCGTCGCGCACCTGCGTGATGGTCGCGCCGCCGACCGTGCTGTTCAACGCGCTGGCGATGTCGGAGGAGGTGATGCCGAGCTGGCGCGCCTTGTCCTGCAGCACGTCGACCCTCAGCACGCGCTGCGGCTCGTTCCAGTCGAAAGTGGGAGCTGCCAGCTTCGGATTGGCCGAGATCAGGCCGGCGAATTGCTGCGCGAGTTCCCGCACCGTCTGGATGTCGGGGCCGCCGACGCGGTATTGCACCGGGCGCCCGACCGGGGGCCCGAGCTCCAGGGGCTTGACGAAAGCGTCGGTGCCGACGAATTCCTCGCGCAGCAGCTTCTCCAGCGCCGGCTTCACCCGGTTGCGTGCCTCGATGCTCTTGGTGACGATCACCGTCTGGCCGAAATAGGGATTGGCCGGCTGCACGTCATAGGCAAGCAGGAAGCGCACCGCGCCCTGGCCGATATAGGAACTGAAATGATCGATATCGGGATTGCCGACCAGCGCCCGCTGTTCGAAGCGCTCCATCTGGTCGCGTGTCTCGGTGATCGAGGAGTTCTGCGGCAGGTTCCAGTCGACGATCAGCTCCGGCCGGTCGGATGGCGGGAAGAACTGCTGCTGGACGAGGCCGAAGCCGGCGACCGAGCCAGCGAACAGAAGCACCGTCACGATGATCGTCAGCCAATGGCGGCGAACGGATAAGACAAGCACGCGCCGGAACAGCGAGGTGAGGCGTCCGGGCTGGTCGTGATGCTTCTCCTTCATCGTCGCCGGCAGGATGGTGACGCCGAGCAGCGGCGCGAACAGCACCGCCACGATCCATGACACAAGCAGCGACACCGCGATGACGACGAAGAGCGTGAAAGTGTATTCGCCGGCGGCGCTCGAATTGAGGCCGATCGGAATGAAGCCCGCGACCGTCACCAGCGTGCCGGTCAGCATCGGGAAGGCGGTCGACGTATAGACATAGGTCGCCGCCTTGCGCAGATTGTCGCCGACCTCCAGCCGCGCCACCATCATCTCGACCGCGATCATCGCATCGTCGACCAATAGCCCGAGAGCGATGATCAAGGCGCCAAGCGAAATGCGCTGCAGCGATATGCCGAGATATTCCATGACGGTGAAGGTGATCGCGAGCACAAGAGGTATCGACAGCGCCACGACGAAGCCGGCGCGCATGCCGAGGCTGACGAAGGAGACGGCGAGCACGATCGCAACGGCCTCGAACAGCGCCCGCGTGAAGCCCGAGACCGCTTCCTCGACGATCACGGGCTGGTCGGCGACCAGATGCACGCCGACGCCGACCGGCAGATCGGCCAGCACCTTCTGCATCTCTTCATGCAGCGCCTCGCCGAATTTCAGCAGATTGGCATTGGGCTTCATGCCGATGGCAAGGCCGATAGCATCCTGGCCGTTGAAGCGGAACAGGGCTGTTGGCGGGTCGACATAGCCGCGCCTGATCGTCGCCACGTCGCTCAGCCGGAAGAAGCGGTCGTTGACGCGCAGATTGATGGCGCGAAGGCTCTCCTCGGAGGTGAATTGGCCGCCGACGCGCACGCTGATGCGCTCCGGCCCGGACTCGATGACGCCGGAGGGCGTGATCGCGTTCTGCGCCTGCAGGCTGGCCACGATTTGCTGCTGGTTGAGGCCGAGCGCCGCGATCTGCCGGCTCGAGAATTCGAGGTAGATCGCTTCGTCCTGGGCGCCGACCAGATCGACCTTGCCGGCGTTCGGCACGGTCAGGATCTTGGTGCGGACATCCTCCACGTAATCGCGCAACTGGCGCGGCGTCAGCCCGTCGGCGGTGAAGGCGTAGATGTTGCCGTAGACGTCGCCAAAGCGGTCGTTGAAGAACGGTCCCTGCACGCCTTGCGGAAGCTGCGCCTTGATGTCGTTGACCATGTTGCGCACCTGAAGCCAGTTCGGCACGACGTCGCGCGCCTTCGTGGTGTCCTTCAGGTTGACGAAGATGACGGTCTGGCCGGCCGTGGTGACGGATTTGGTGTAGTCGAGGCTATCGAGCTCTTCGAGCTTCTTCTCGATGCGGTCGGTCACCTGCTGCACCGTTTCCTTGACCGAGGCGCCAGGCCAGTTGGCCTGGATGATCATGGTCTTGATGGTGAAGGCGGGGTCTTCCTCCCGGCCGAGATTGAGATAGGAGAAGATGCCGGCCACCACGAAGACCAGCATGAAGTACCAGACCATGGAGCGGTGGCTGAGCGCCCAGTCGGAGAGGTTGAAGCCCTTCATCAGACGCCGCCCTCCGGCACTTTGACCTTCTGGCCTTCGCTCAGGCTATGGACGCCCGCGGTGACGACGCGCATGCCGGCTTCAAGTCCCTCTGCCACCGTGAAGGAGCCGCCGCTCTTGGAGGCGATCTTGATCTCGCGCGTGCCGACGCTGGAGGATTGCGGATCGACGATCCACACTTTGTCGGAGCCGTCCTTTTCGAGCAGCGCCGACATCGGCAATTCGATCGTCGGCGCGACCTTGGTGACGCGCGTCGCGGTGATCGTCGAGCCCAGCCGGAACGCCGTCGATGGATTGACCAGCGTCAGCTTCACGCGCCGCGTGCGGGTAGCGCCTTCGGACTGCGGCGCGATCTCGCGCAGCTTGGCCTGTGTCTTGATCGTCGGCAGCGATTGCAGGACGATCTCGAAAGGCATGCCGACCGTAAGGTCGCCGGTCAGCTGGTCGGGGATGTCGACCACCGCTTCGCGCGGGTCGGTGCGCGCCACGGTGACGACGGTCTGTCCCGGTGAAACGGTCTGCCCGACCTCGGCGCCGACCGCTGTGACGACGCCGTCGAAATCGGAGAACAGCCGGGCATAGCCAAGCTGTTCCTGCGACTTGGACAAAGCGGCATTAGCGCGCTCGACCCCGGCTTCCGCCGCTTGCCGCGCCTGTTTCGCGGCGTCGAATGTGGCTTGCGAGGTGTTGGCCGAGGCCAGCAACTGGCGCTGGCGATCCTCGCTGGCGGCGGCGTTGATGAATTGCGCCTGCGCGTTCGACAGGTCCGCTTTCGATGCCTGGACCGCAAGCTCCAGCGCTGTCGGATCGAGCGCCGCGATCGTGGTGCCCTTGGTGACGAGGTCGCCGACCTTGACGTCGCGCGAGACGACGCGGCCGAGCAGGCGGAAGGCGAGATCGGCGCTGTATTGCGGCTGCACCGTGCCGGCGAAGCCGAAAGTCTCGACGGTCTTCGGCTCGATCACCATCGACAGCACCGGCCGGATGACCTCCGGCGGCTTCTCTTCCGAACGCGAACAGGCGGCAAGCGCTGCAAGGACGAGCAGGGGAGCGATGTGCCGCAACCGGTTCATTGGCTGGCTCCAGCGATCTCGACCATCTGTCCGGGGCTGAGCAACTGTCCGCCGGCAGTGA
Organism: Mesorhizobium atlanticum; assembly: GCF_003289965.1. Lineage (GTDB taxonomy): Bacteria > Pseudomonadota > Alphaproteobacteria > Rhizobiales > Rhizobiaceae > Mesorhizobium > Mesorhizobium atlanticum. The sequence continues at coordinate 188,636 of NZ_QMBQ01000004.1, read as the reverse complement.
CGACGCTCTGGCCTTCCTGCAATCCCTTGTCGACGGCGACCACGCCGGAATCGAAGGCGAGCACCTCGACCGGCGCCGTGCTCACAGCCTTGCTCGACGGATCGACGATCCAGACGGCGGGCTTGCCGGCGGTCGAGGTCAGCGCCTGCCAGGGCAACAGGATGGCCTTGACCGGCTTGGCGCTGACCGTGCCGATCACGGCCGCACCCAGCGGCATGCCTGCGGGCGTGTCGGGGATGCCGACCTTGACCCGAATCGATCCAGACTGGATATCGACCGCCGGCGAAATCTCGCGCACCTTGCCGGTCGCGCGCACCTGCGGGTCCGACAGAAGCGTGATCGTCACCGCCGGAGAAGGAGGTGTCTGGACAACCAGCGTCTCGTGTACGTTGAAGACTGCGTCGCGGTCGCCGTCCTCGGCGATGGTGAACACGGTCTGCGCCGCCTGCACCACCTGCCCGGCCTCGACCTGGCGCGCCGTGATGACGCCGGCGGCCCCAGCCTTGAGCTCGGTATAGGACAGGTTTTCCTTGGCATTGGCCAAGGCACTCTGCGCGGCCTCGACGCTGCCTTGCGCCACTTTCAGGGCCTGGTCCGCGCTGTCGAAGTCCCGCCTCGTCGTAAATCCTTGCGAAAGCAGTGTCTTTTGCCGCTGGTACGTGGCCGCGGCCTGGGTGAGCTGCGCCTGTGCCGCGTCGAGGTCGGCCTGCGCTGAGCGCAAGTCCGATTGCTGTTCCTGCGGATCGATGCGGGCAAGCACCGCGCCCTGGTCGACATGCTGGCCGACGTCGACCAGACGCTCGGCGACCCGGCCGCCGACGCGGAACGACAGATTGTTGAGCGTGCGGGCGGCGATGACCCCGGTCAGCGAGGTCCGCGGCGCATAGTCGGCGAGCGCGACCGTCTGCGTGGTCACCACCACCGGCAATTTCTTTTCCGCCGCCTGCTGCTTCTGGCAGCCGGATGTCGAAATCGCCGCGCCGGCGCAGGCCAGCAGCAACAAGGTTTTTGAACGACAAAGAAGGCGGAGCGGCGAAGACGGCAAGGCGGACGATGTCGCTTTCCTGCTCATGGTTCCCCTCAGCCCGTGGGAGCCGCTCCTGACGGCGGCACGTCGCGGATGAAATGAGATTAATCGATCGGCGGGAAAAGGAAACTATCTCCGCGGCGTGTATCACCGGGCTGGTTAAGGGAGTTCGTCCCTCACCCTCAAGGCAGGCCCAATGAACTGGGCCAACGTGCCAACTTGAGGAAAACGTGAAATAAGGTCAGAAGGATTTCGATCAACGGAACGGGTTTGATCCCGAACAGGGATGCCCGATTGAGGGACGACATGAAGAATTCAGCCATTTCCGAACGCAAGAACCAGTCGATTTCGCGCGGCGTCGGCATGACGACGCAGATCTACGCCGATCGCGCCGAGAATTCGGAAATCTGGGATGTCGAGGGCCGCCGCTATATCGACTTCTCCTCCGGCATCGCCGTGGTCAACACCGGCCATCGCCATCCGAAAGTCATCGAGGCGGTCAAGGCGCAGCTAGATCGCTTCACCCACACCTGCCACCAGGTCGTGCCTTATGAAAGCTATGTGCGTTTGGCCGAGCGTCTGAACGGCATGCTGCCCGGCAAGTTCGACAAGAAGACGATCTTCGTCACCACCGGCGCCGAGGCGGTCGAGAACGCGATAAAAATCGCCCGCAACGCCACCGGCCGCCAGGCGGTCATCGCCTTTTCCGGCGGCTTCCATGGCCGCACCTTCATGGGCATGGCGCTGACCGGCAAGGTCGTGCCCTACAAGGTCGGCTTCGGCGCCATGCCAGCCGATGTCTTTCACGCGCCGTTCCCGGTCGCGCTGCATGGCGTTTCGGTCGCGGATTCGCTCGCCGCGCTCGACAAGCTGTTCAAGGCCGATGTCGATCCGAACCGCGTTGCCGCAATCATTGTCGAGCCGGTCCAGGGCGAGGGCGGCTTCTACGAAGCGCCGCGCGATTTCATGACCGCGTTGCGCAAGATCTGCGACCAGCACGGCATCCTGCTCGTCGCGGACGAGGTGCAGACCGGCTTTGCCCGCACCGGCAAGATGTTCGCCATGGACCATCACGACGTGGCGCCCGACCTCACCACTATGGCCAAGAGCCTTGCCGGCGGCTTCCCGCTGTCGGCCGTCACCGGCCGCGCCGAAATCATGGACGCGCCCGGCCCGGGCGGCCTCGGCGGCACCTATGGCGGCAGCCCGATCGGCGTCGCCGCGGCGCACGCCGTGCTCGACGTCATCGAGGAGGAAAAGCTTTGCGATCGCGCCAACGCGCTGGGCGCCAGGCTGAAGCAGCGGCTGGAGTCGATCCGCGACGACGTGCCGGAGATCGTCGACATCCGCGGCCCGGGCTTCATGAACGCGGTCGAGTTCAACGACGTGAAGAAAGGCCTGCCGTCGGCCGAATTCGCCAACGCGGTCAGGCTGAAGGCGCTGGACAAGGGCCTCATCCTGCTCACCTGCGGCGTCTACGGCAACGTCATCCGCTTCCTGTCGCCGATCACCATCCAGGACGGCGTGATGACCGAGGCGCTGGATATTCTGGAGGGCTCGATCCGCGACGCGCGGGCAGCCTGAGGATGGTGCGGCGCTCGCCTGACGGTCTGCGCTGGCGAGCGCGAGCCGTCAGGAACCCGGATTTTGTAACCAGGCTGGGATATCCATCTTGGCGTGAAGCACGCGCCACACATCGATGTGGTCGGCCTGTTCAATATAGAAGATCAAATATGGATGGCGCTTGAGCTGCAGGCTGCGTAGGCCGGGCAATCCAACTTCAAAGCTATACCTCAGGGAGCCCGACGCCGGGTGACTGGCTATTAGCTTGTAGGCCTTCTGAAGGTCCTCAAACACAACCCAATGCCACGTGCGAACCAGCTTCACGTGCATAATAATCGACGGCATCCTCGATATCGCGCGAGGCAAGGCTTCGAGGAATAACTGGCTTCGAAGCCACCTGCTTACTGGCCCAACGCTCGTTTCCTCAGTGCCGCGAAATAGTCGTCGTCGGCAGGAGCGCCCGGCGCGGATGATGCGCCTTCGAGAAGCAGACCGCGCAAAAGCTGACGATCCTGATCGTGACGAATCAATTCACGTACATACTCGCTGCTCGTGCCATAGCCGCGCTCCGTCACCTGCTGATCGACAAAATGCTTTAAGCTGTCAGGCAGTGAGATATTCATCGTGCTCATTCAGCCAATGTATGGCCTATGGCAAAAATTGGCAACCTTACGCCCTAGCCTTGACTGGCTCGCTTTCGCTGAAGGCCGCAAGCGCCGCCTTCAGCGCATCCGGCCCACCCGTGACCGTCTGTGGCGACGGTGAGAAGCCGGCGCCGAGCATCTTGCGTCCCAGCATGTGGTCGGCCGGCCGATTGACGGATTCGATGCCAAGCAGCCGATCGCCGGCATAGTGGTAGATCGAGAATTTATTCTCGGCGGGATCGCCGAGCACGACATGGTGATCGCCGCCTTGCGTCAGCCCGACCATCTGCAGCTTCATGTCGCCGATATCCGACCAGAACCACGGCACGGCGGAGAAGGGCTCCACGTGCCCGAGGATGGTGCGCGCGGCAAGCCGCGCCTGGTCGGTGGCGTTCTGCACCGATTCCAGCCGCACGTCGCCGCCCGTGAACCAGTGCCGGTAGGAGGCCGCGTCGCCGATGGCGAGGATTTGGGGAACAGAGCTCTGCATATGCTGGTCGACGCGGATGCCGTTGCCGACAGCGATGCCGGCGGCTTCCGCCAGCTCGACATTGGGCACCACGCCGATGCCGATGATCACCATCTGCGCCGGCAGGCGCTCGCCGCCTGATGTGATCGCGGCCGAAACACGGCCGTTATTGCCCTCCAGGCGGGCGACGGTGGTGCCGGTCAGGAGACGCACGCCGATCGCCTCCAGGCGCTGGCGCACATGCGCGGCGATGACCGGCGCCACGGCGCGGCCGAGCAGCCGGTCGATCGCCTCGACGACGGTGACGTTGCGGCCGGCGGCTCTGAGCGTCGCCGCGATCTCCAGCCCGATGAAGCCGCCGCCGAGAATGACCACGTCCTCGCTTTGCGCGCTGAGCTCGCGGATCAGGCGCGCATCGGCCAGCGAGCGCAGCGAAACCACGCCGGCCAGGCCGGCGCCATCGAGCTTGAGCAGGCGCGGCCGCGAGCCGGTCGCAAGCACCAGCCGATCGAAGCCAAGCGTTCCGCCGCCTGCAACATCCAACTGGCCAGCGCGGGCATCGATGCTGTCGATGCGCACACCGGGGCGGTAGTCGATGGTGTTGCCGGTATAGAACGCTTCGCCGCGCAAGGGCTGCGGCTTGGCCTCGGGATCCTTGATGAAGGTCTTGGACAGCGGCGGCTTGTGATAAGGCAGTTCCTGCTCGTCGCCGATCAGGACGACGGGCCCTTCATAGCCCTCTTCGCGCAGGCTGGCTGCGGCCTGCACGCCGGCATGGCCCGCACCGACAATCACAACCCCGTTCGTCATAGCAATCCTTTTTGCCTTGAAATCTAAGCCCTTGCGCCAGGTGGCGATTGTCTGCGACCGCCGCAAGAGCCGACGTCGGGGTCGCACCCAGGATGGCTGTCTGTCAATCGAGCCACCCGCGAACTTTCCTATCTCGGCTAGCCTTAAAGTTGACATTTGCAGTTTAGAATAATTCTAAACTATTGTTTCAATTGAATTTTTTCTGCGGCGCCAGTTGACTTCCGGGCTCTCCATCGCTTTATGGAGAGCTGCGCGCAAAGCGCATCCCCTTTGATGTCTGGGCCTTGAACCCTTTCGATTGGAGGCAAGTGAGTGTCTTTTTATCGCGAACCGCGCATCGGCGCGGCCACCATTTTTCCCGGCATTCACATGCCCCGGCGCGGGTGGGCGCCTTTTATTGAATTTCCAAAGAGCTGGAGAAGCATGATGACGGCACGTAATGGCGGCAGGATGGCTGCGATCTGCGCCACGGCTGCACTGACGGCGGCGGTGTTCGTGTTGCCGGCGAAAGCCGAGACCGACGCCAAAGCGGTGATCAAGACCTATGCCGACATTGCTTTGGCCAAATACGAGGATTCGCTGACCACCGCGCAGGCGCTGGACAAGGCGGTCGATGCGCTCATCGCCAGCCCCTCGGCCGACACGCTGAACGCTGCGCGCGAAGCCTGGAAGGCGGCGCGCATCCCTTACCAGCAGACCGAGGTCTACCGCTTCGGCAACAAGATCGTCGACGACTGGGAAGGCCGCCTGAATTCCTGGCCGCTGGATGAAGGCCTGATCGACTATGTCGCCAAGAGCTATGGCACGGAGTCGGACGAAAACGCGCTCTACACAGCCAACGTCATCGCCAACAAGGAAATCGAGATCAACGGCAAGAAGGTCGACGCGTCGAAGCTGACGCCGGAATTCCTGTCCGGCACCCTGCAGGAGGCCGGCGGCGTCGAGGCCAATGTCGCGACCGGCTATCACGCCATCGAATTCCTGCTCTGGGGACAGGACCTGCACGGCACCGGTCCGGGCGCGGGCGAGCGGCCCTACACGGACTACGACCTCAAGAACTGCACCGGCGGCAATTGCGACCGGCGCGCCGAATATCTGAAGTCGGCGAGCGACCTCCTGGTGTCCGACCTGCAGGAGATGGTCGGCAACTGGAAGGAAGACGGCGCGGCGCGCAAGAACCTCACCGAGGGTGACGCGAATACCGGCATCTCCACCATCTTCACGGGTATGGGCTCGCTCTCCTATGGCGAACTGGCGGGCGAGCGCATGAAGCTTGGCCTCTTGCTGCACGATCCGGAGGAGGAGCAAGACTGCTTCTCGGACAACACCTATAACTCGCATCTCTATGACGCGGTCGGCATCCGCGACGCCTACCATGCCAGCTACAAGCGGCTCGACGGCTCCGTGGTTTCGGGTCCGTCGGTGTCCGACATGGTGAAGGCGGCCGATCCGGCGATCGACAAGGAGCTGTCGGACAAGCTCGACACCACCGTCGCCAAGATGGAGGCGATCAAGGCGCGCGCGCTGGCCGGCGAGGCCTACGACCAGCAGATCGCCGAGGGCAACGCGCAAGGCAACGCGACCGTGCAGGCGGCGACCGACGCGCTGATCGACCAGACCAAGTCGATCGAGCGCGCTGTCGGCTCGCTGAAGCTGAATCAGATCGCCTTCGAAGGTTCGGACAGCCTCGACGCCCCAGACAAGGTATTCAAGTAAGGTTTAGACATACCCACCAGCCAAACGGCGCCGGGCCGGCGCCGTCAGCCAGAGCAAGTGAAATGCTGATCTGCCATTGCAACATCATCACCGAGAAGGAGATCGAGCAGACGATCGTCGGCCTGCTGAATGAGGATCCGTGGCAGCTGATCGTGCCCGCGAAAGTCTACCACGCGATGCGCAAGCGCGGCCGCTGTTGCGGCTGTTTTCCAAATGTGGTGGAAACGATCATTCGGGTCACCGAGAACTACCACACCCGCTCAGAGGTGGGCGGCGTGGACATCGTTTCACACCTGGATCGCGTGCGAGGCTTGCGCGGCCAATACGGGAGCAGAACCCATGAAAGGCGAACCGCAGATCATCGAGCGGCTTAATGAAGCTCTGTTTCTGGAGCTTGGAGCCGTCAACCAGTACTGGGTCCATTATCGCCTGCTCGAGGATTGGGGCTACACCAAGCTGGCAAAGAAGGAGCGGGCGGAATCGATCGAGGAAATGCATCACGCCGACCGGCTGATCGCGCGCATCATCTTCCTCGAAGGCCACCCGAACCTGCAGTCCGTCGCGCCGCTGCGCATCGGCCAGAACGTCAAGGAAGTGCTCGAATCCGATCTGGCCGGCGAATATGACGCGCGCAGCGCCTACAAGCGCTCGCGCGAGATCTGCCACGATGCCGGCGATTTCGTTTCGATGAAGCTGTTCGAGGATCTCTTGACCGACGAGGAAGGCCATATCGACTTTCTGGAAACGCAGCTCGATCTGCTTGCCTCGATCGGCGAGGAGAAGTACGGCCAGCTCAATGCCGACTCGGCCAACGAGGCGGAGTAAGGACATGCGGGAATGCGGCGCCCCGTAGATCTTTCGCGCCGCGCGCGGCGGACCGCAATCGACGGCCTGCCGCTTCAGAAGACCCCGCGAGACCGTATTGGTCGCGGGTCGTCGCTTTTGCTGGTGATCGCGCTTTCCGCGCCCGCGCTGGCCGGTGAGCCGGCCGCGCTGCCGACGGGCCGCACCGACCTGACGCCGAAGGACCAGGCGCGGGTTCTGGCCGTCACCAGGCCAACGACCGACTTCACCAGGCCCGAGCCGTTCGAGCTGATGCAGGGCGGCGCCGGCACCTCGCGCAAGGACGTCAACCGCGACGCCTTCTCGCAATCCTCCGCCAACATGACCTTCGAGGAGGAGGGCAATTTCAAGCTGGGCAATGCGCTGTTCCGCAAGAACTGGGTGTCGTCGCCATCTTCGACCCAGGCTTCGGACGGCCTTGGTCCGCTGTTCAACGAGCGCGCTTGCCAGAACTGCCACGTGAAGGATGGTCGCGGCCGTCCGCCGGAGGGTGATGCCGGATCGACGTCGATGTTTCTCAGGCTCGCGCGCGACGCGAGCAGCGCCGAGGAAAAGGCCGCGCTTGCCGACTACAAGGTGCTGAACTTTCCCGATCCGGTCTATGGCACGCAATTGCAGGATCTGGCGGTTCCGAGCCTCAAGGGCGAAGGCCGTGTGCGCGTCGAGTACTCCCAGGAGAAAGCAACACTCGGCGACGGCACCGTCGTTTCGCTGCGCAAGCCGAGTTATACGATCGAAGATCTCGGCTACGGTCCGCTCGATCCGCGCACCACGCTGTCGCCGCGCCTGACGCCTCCGATGATCGGGCTCGGCCTGATCGAGCAGATCGCACCGGCCGATATCCTAGCCCATGCCGATCCGGACGACCGCGATGGCGACGGCATTTCGGGCCGGCCGAACATCGTGCGCGACGAGCTGAGCGGCGAAGTCACCTTGGGCCGCTTCGGCTGGAAGGCGCAGGCCGCCTCGATCCGCCAGCAGGCGGCCGATGCCTTTGCCGGCGACATCGGCATCTCGACGCCGGAGATGCCGGAGCCTTGGGGCGATTGCACCGAGGCGCAGAAGACTTGCCTTGCTCGGCCGAACGGCGTGCAGCAGCGATTGGGCACTGCCGAGGCACCGCCGCCGGTGATGGACCTCGTCACCTTCTATTCGCGGAATCTGGCCGTGCCAGCGCGGCGCGACATCGCCAAGCCGGACGTCCTTGCCGGCAAGAAGCAGTTCTACGAGATGGGCTGCATTGCCTGCCACACGCCGAAATTCGTCACTATGCGCGGCACGCCCAACAAGGCGCAGGCCTTCCAACTGATCTGGCCCTATTCCGATTTCCTGCTGCACGACATGGGCGAGGGCCTCGCGGACGGACAACGGGTCGGGGAGGCCACGGGGAGCGAATGGCGCACCCCGCCGCTCTGGGGTATCGGGCTCGCCGCGACGGTCAACGGCAATGCTTTTTATCTGCATGACGGCCGCGCCCGCACGCTTGCCGAGGCGATCCTGTGGCACGGCGGCGAGGGGCAGAAGGCCCGCGACCGCTTCGCTGGCGCCACCGCGGCCGATCGTGACGCGCTGATCAAATTCCTGGAGTCCCTCTGATGTCAAAACGCGTCGCTCTGATGCCGAAAAGCCTGGCCCTTGTTCTTCCGCTTCTTCTGGCCGCCGTGCCGCCCGCATCGGCCGCCGTCAAAGCCTCGGATGTCATCGGCCGTGCGATCGATGGTTTCGTTCGCCCGGCCTATGCCAGCCTTGACGAGCATGCGGTGGGGCTGACCAAAGCGATGCACCAGCTTTGCGAAGCGCCGTCCGAAATGAATCTCGAAGCGGCGCGCTCCGCGTTTTCCGGCACCGTGGAGGCCTGGTCTGTGGCCGAGATCATCGCCTTCGGGCCGATCAAGGAAAACAACCGGCTGGAGCGGATGCTCTATTGGCCGGACCGCAAGAGCATCGGCCTGAGACAAGTGCAGGCCACGCTCGCATCGAAGGATCCGTCAGCTATCGATCCGGCGCAACTGGCGCAAAAGAGCGTCGCCATGCAGGGCCTCGGCGCGCTCGAATACGTGCTCTATGGCGACGGCGCCGAAACGCTTGCAGGGAAAGACGAGCCTTATCGTTGCGCCTATGGCGCGGCGGTCGCCGGCAATGTCGAAACCATGGCCGGCGAGGTGCGCGACGCCTGGCAAAAGCCTGACGGCTTCGCTTCGTTCTGGGCCAATCCCGGCCCGAAGAACCCACTCTACCGCGATGGCAACGAAGCGGTGACGGAACTGGTCGGCGTCTTCATCAACGAGCTGGACATGATCCGCGACGTGCGGCTCAAGGGCTTCCTTGGCGCCAAGCCGGACGCCGACAAGCCGAGGCAGGCGATCTACTGGCGCTCGCGGAACACGACGGCCTCGCTGGCCGGAAACCTGTCCGGCATCGATGAGCTGTTCCAGGCCTCGAAGCTCGGCGATGCGCTGCCCGCCGATGCGCGATGGATGGCCGAGTCCATCCACATCCAGCTCACCAACGGCGTGACAACCGCGAAATCGATCGCCGGCCCGATCGACAAGGCCCTCGCCGACCCCGCGCTGCGCGACAAGCTCGAGCACTTCGCGCTGATCACTTCCAGCCTGTCGACCTTGATCGGCACCAGGATGACCGCCGAGTTCGGCCTGACCGCGGGCTTCTCGTCGCTGGACGGAGATTGATGCCGTGAGAACCGCCCTCATCGACCGTCGCGATTTCCTGCGGGCTGCGGGCTTGAGTTTCGCGGCCGCCATGGCGCCGCGCGCCTGGGCCGAAACGTTGGCGGCGGACGCCGTCTTTGCCACGGCTTTCGTCAAGCGCGACGGCAGCTTTGGTGCCGCCGTGCTCTCCGAGGCGGGAAAAATCCTGCACACGGTCTCCCTGCCGGATCGCGGCCATGACGTCACTTTCGATCCGGTGTCGAAGCGCTCCGTGGTCTTTGCCCGCCAGCCGGGCACCTTCGCCGTCGTCTTCGACCATGCCGGCCGCGACAAGCCGCTGACCATCGCCAGCATCGCCGGCCGGCATTTCTTCGGCCATGGCGTGTTCTCGCTTGACGGCGCCTTGCTCTATGCGACGGAGAACGACTTTGACAACGCGGCAGGTGTCGTCGGCGTCTACGATGCGAAGGCAAAGTTCAGCCGCGTCGGCGAGTTCCCGACCTACGGCATGGGGCCGCATGAACTGCTCCTGCTCGGCGATGGCCGAACGCTGGCTATCGCCAATGGCGGCATCGAAACCCATCCCGACTATGGTCGCGCTGAGCTCAACATCGCGACGATGAAGCCGTCCTACACGCTGGTCGACCGCGTGACCGGCGACCTGATTGAAAAGCATGAATTGCCGCCGGCGCAGCATCAGCTTTCAATCCGCCACATGGATCGCGACCAGGCGGGCACCGTCTGGTTCGGCTGCCAATATCGCGGGCCGGCGACCGACCGCCCGGCGCTGGTCGGCCGCGCCGCGCGCGGCAAGGAGCTCGCGCTTCTCGAGATGCCGCAGGACGTGCTCTCCGGTTTCCGTAACTATATCGGCTCGGTCGCCGCCAATGCCGCCACCGGCACGGTCGCCGTCACCTCGCCGGAGGGCAATTCGCTGGCCGTCCTCGACGCCGTCAGCGGACGCGTGGTCGCGACCAGATCGCTGGCCGAGGTCTGCGGCCTCGCGCCCGACGGCGCCGGCTTCATGGCGACGACTGGCGCCGGCCAGATCGTCGTCGGCGCCGGCGCCGCCCGTTCCGAGCCGGATTATGTCTGGGACAACCACATGCTGCGCATTGTCGCGACGGCGTGATCGCCGCGCCTAGAGCAATTCCAGGAAAAGTGTGAGCGGTTTTCCGTCCGGAATTGCGTCAAAACAAAGCGATAGAGCGGCTCGCCGTTTCCGTGAAACGGTGAAACGCTCTAGAAGCAAAGCCGCTTAACATTTCTGTGCCCTGGCCCTTGCGGCGGCGGCCTATGCCGGGCAGAGGGAATTGTGTTTCGATCCAGTTCTTTAACCGGTCGTATGAAGCCGCCTGTATGAAGCTGCTCGCCATCGATTGTGCCGCCAATCTCTGCGCCGCCTGCGTTTATGACGCGGGCGCGGGGAAAGAACTTGGCCGAGAGGTGCGCGATCTCGGCAAGGGCCATGCCGAGCATTTGATGGCCGTCATCGAGAAGGCCTTGCAAGGCGGAGGCCGCGGCTATCACGAGCTCGACGCCGTTGCCGTCTCGATCGGACCCGGCTCCTTCACCGGCCTGCGCGTCGGCGTTTCGACGGCGCGTGGTCTGGCCCTGGCGCTGAAAGTCCCGGCGATCGGCGTGACGACACTGGAAGCCCTGGCGGCAGAGGGTGCGCATGCCTTTCCTGGGCGCGCCGTGCTGGCCGCGCTCGACGCCGGCCGCGAGGAAATCCACGCGGCGCTCTATGATAGAGCGTTAGTCAAAACTTACGGACCATCCGTCGTCACGCTTGCCGAGGCAGTGACAATGGCCGTCAACGCCGACGCTGTCCTTGTTGGAACCGCCGCGCCGCAGATTGCCCAAGCGGCAGGTCGTGCCTTCGACACCGGTCCGGTCGCCGCCACCGCCGATATTGCCACCTATGCGAGGCTGGCCTCGGCGAAGCAGCCGGGCGAAAAGCCGAAGCCGCTCTATTTGCGCGGCGCCGACGCCAAGCCGCAGGCGGGTTTCATTCTGCCAAGACAGGGCAAGGGAAACGATTCCTGATGCGCATTCCGTTCTTTCAGCCGCGCCGCAGGGATTATGCGCTGGAACCGCTGACGGTCGCCGACAGCGCCGCTGTCTCGGTGCTGCATCGCGAGGATTTCGTGCGGCCCTGGACTGACGGCGAGTTTGCGGCACTCCTCGAACAGGACACGGTCTTCGGCTATGCAGCGCGTGAGACGGGTCAGGGCTCCAAGCCGCCGGTCGGCTTCGTGCTGGCGCGGCTCGCGGCCGGCGAGGGCGAAATCCTGACATTGGCCGTCGCCCGCAGCCATCGCCGCCAGGGCCTTGGCTGGCAGTTGATGGACGCTGTGCTGCGCGAGCTTCATGCGCAACGCGCCGAAGCGCTCTTCCTCGAGGTCGACGAGACCAATGCGCCGGCGATCGGGCTTTACCGAAGGCTCGGCTTCATCCAGGTCGGTCATCGCCCGAACTATTACCGCTCGACCGAGCACGGCCCGACCGGCGCGCTTGTCATGCGCCGCGATCTTCGCTAGCCAATCCGCGCGATAGGGCGGGAGCGAATGATCAAGAAATTACGGATTTTCCTGGCGCTCTTCTATGTCGTCGTCTGTTCACTGGTGCTGGTGCCGCTGCAGATCCTGTCGATGAAGACAGGGCTGTGGCCCGAGACCTTCATCCTGAAGATCTGGCACCGCATCATCCTGAGGGCGCTGGGCATGCGGGTGCATGTGAGGGGCGTGCTGGCCAAGGAGCGTCCGCTGCTTGTGGCGGCCAACCACATTTCCTGGACCGACATCATGGTGCTCGGCTCCTTCGTCGATGTGAAGTTCATTGCCAGGGCCGACATGGAAGGCTGGCCGCTGATCGGCATGCTGTCCAAGCTGCAGCGCACCGTCTTCATCGAGCGCGAGCGCAAGCGCACTTCCGGCGACCAGGCGAGCGAGATCGCCAAAAGGATGGCAAAGGGCGACGCCATGGTGCTGTTCGCCGAAGGCTCGACCGGCGACGGCAACCTGGTGCTGCCGTTCAAGAGCACGCTGTTCGGCGCGGCCTCGATGGCGATTTCGGAAGGCGCCGCGGACCAGGTCTTCATCCAGCCCGTGGCGATCGCCTATACGCGCCTGCATGGCATGCCGATGGGCCGCCGCCATCGACCGATGACCGCCTGGATCGGCGATCAGGACCTGATGCCGCATCTGAAAGCCCTGCTTGCCGAAGGCGCGATCGATGCCGAGGTGCATTTCGGCCAGCCGGTGCCGTTCTCCAAGGGCTCGAACCGCAAGGAAACGGCAAGGCTGATGGAAGCCAAGGTGCGCGAGATGATGCAGGCCATCCTCGCCGACCCGGCCAAAAGCCGGTGAGTCCGGGACTGCGCGGCGCGCTTCGGGCAGAATCGTCTGTTTTTTGTCACGGAAAGGCGGTAGAAGCCGCCCAATGGAACTGAACACGATTGAAAGCCACGGCATCGGCGCTGCCGCCGAGCACTCGGCCAGCACGGGCCGCGCTGCGAAAAAGGTCTTCGTCAAGACCTATGGCTGCCAGATGAACGTCTACGATTCCCAGCGCATGACCGATGCGCTGGCCGCCGACGGCTATGTCGCCACCGACGCCGTCGAGGACGCCGATCTGGTGCTGCTCAACACCTGCCATATCCGCGAGAAGGCGGCGGAAAAGGTCTATTCCGAGCTCGGCCGCATCCGCGACATGAAGGCCGAGCGCGCTGAGGCCGGCCGCGAATTGCTGATCGGCGTCGCCGGCTGCGTGGCGCAGGCCGAGGGCGCCGAGATCATCCGCCGCGCTCCGGCGGTGGACCTGGTCATCGGCCCCCAGACCTATCACCGGCTGCCCGACGTGCTGGCAAGGGTGCGTGGCGGCGAGAAGATCGTCGAGACCGAATATGCCATCGAGGACAAGTTCGAGCATCTGCCGCAGCCGAAGCGCGCCGAGCTTGCCCGGCGCGGCGTCACCGCTTTCCTGACGGTGCAGGAAGGCTGCGACAAGTTCTGCACCTTCTGCGTGGTGCCCTACACGCGCGGCTCCGAGGTCTCGCGCCCGGTGGCGCAGATCGTCGCCGAGGCCGAGCGGCTGGCCGAGGCCGGCGTGCGCGAGGTGACCCTGCTCGGCCAGAACGTCAATGCCTGGCATGGCGTGGGCGAAAACGGCGAGGAATGGGGTCTCGGCCGCCTGCTGTTCCGGCTTGCGGAAATCCCCGGCCTGGCGCGGCTGCGCTACACCACCAGCCATCCGCGCGACATGGACGACGAATTGATCGCCGCGCATCGTGACCTGTCCGCCTTGATGCCCTATCTGCATTTGCCGGTGCAGTCGGGATCCGACCGGATTTTGAAGGCAATGAACCGCAGGCACACGGCACGCGACTATCTGGCGCTTATCGAGCGTATCCGCGGCGCCCGTCCCGACATCGCCATGTCCGGCGACTTCATCGTCGGCTTCCCCGGCGAGACGGAAGAGGATTTCGAAGCGACGCTGAGACTGGTGCGCGAGGTGAACTACGCCTCGGCCTTCACCTTCAAATATTCCCCACGTCCTGGCACGCCGGGCGCCGAGATGGACGGCCATCTTTCCGAAACCGTGAAGGACGAACGGCTGCAGCGCCTGCAGGCGCTGATCAACGACCAGCAGCGGAATTTCATAGCCAGCGTGGTCGGCCGAACCGTCAGCACGCTGATCGAGAAGCCAGGTCGCCGCCCCGGCCAGGTTGTCGGGCGCTCGCCATGGCTGAACCCGGTGATTGTTGACGACAAGGCCGGGGGAATCGGTGACATTATTGACGTGCGAATCACGAAGACAGGCCCCAACAGCCTGTTCGCCGAGTTGGCCTAGCCACAAGCCTCGGCAGATGAGGAGAGACGGTTGAGCGCTGCCGAACTGAAGAATCCGCCCCAGAACCAGGCGTCCGGGGCTTCCGACATGGCGCACATCGTACTGACCTTCGACAACAACAAGCTTGCCAGCGCCCTTTATGGTCAGTTCGACGAGAACCTGGCGCGGCTCGAGCAGAAGCTCGGCGTGGATATCCGCTCGCGCGGCAACCAGCTTGCGATCAAGGGCTCGGCTTCGGCCGCCGAACAGGCGCGCCGCGCGCTGGATACGCTCTATGGCATCCTGCAGAAGGGCGTCGACATCGGCCAGTCGGATGTCGACGGCGCCGTACGCATGGCGATCGCCGCCGACGACCAGCTGACGCTGCCCACCATGGAGCGCAAGGGCAAGGTTTCGGCCGCCCAGATATCGACGCGCAAGAAGACGATCTACGCGCGTTCGCTGACGCAGGACGCCTATATGCGGGCGCTGGAGCGCTCGGAGATGGTCTTCGGCATCGGCCCGGCAGGCACCGGCAAGACCTATCTGGCGGTCGCGCATGCGGCGATGCTGCTTGAGCGCGGCATGGTCGAGCGCATCGTGCTGTCGCGCCCGGCCGTCGAGGCCGGCGAGCGGTTAGGCTTCCTGCCCGGCGACATGAAGGAGAAAGTGGATCCTTATCTGCGGCCGCTTTACGATGCGCTCTACGACATGATGCCGGCCGACAAGGTCGAGCGGGCGATCGCGGCCGAAGTCATCGAGATCGCGCCCCTGGCCTTCATGCGTGGCCGCACGCTGGCGCATGCGGCGGTGATCCTCGACGAGGCGCAGAACACCACGCAGATGCAGATGAAGATGTTCTTGACCCGTCTCGGCGAGAACTCGCGCATGATCGTCACCGGCGACCCGACCCAGATCGACCTGCCGCCCAACACCAAGTCGGGGCTGGTCGAGGCGCTGCGCATCCTTGACGGCGTACCCGGCATCGTCACCGTCCGCTTCAATGAGGGCGACGTGGTGCGCCACCCGCTGGTCGCCGAGATCGTCAAGGCCTATGACCGCGACGGCAAGCTGGCGCGAGGCCTCGGCGCTGAAAGCTGATCAAAGGCCGCATGGCTGAAGACACCAAATCCTCTGCCGGAACCTCGGTCGATATCGATATCTTCCTCGAGGCCGGCGCCTGGCCCGCGGAAGCCGAGCTGGCGCGGCTCGTCGATCGCGCCGTTGCAGCAGCCTTTGCCCAGACGGGCACGAGCGGCACCTCCGAGCTCAGCGTCGTCTTTTCCGACGATGCCCATATCCACAAGCTCAACGCCGAATGGCGCGGCAAGGACAAACCCACCAACGTCTTGTCTTTTCCGGCTTTTCCGTTTCCGAAAGGCGGCAAGCTGCCGCCGATGCTGGGCGACATCGTGCTGGCCTCCGAGACGGTGGCGCGCGAGGCCGCACTGGAAGACAAGCCGCTTGAGAACCATATCACGCATCTCGTTATCCATGGCCTGTTGCATCTCTTGGGCCATGATCACGAGACCGACGCCGAGGCCGAGGAGATGGAAGCGATCGAGCGCGCCGCGCTTGCGAGGCTTGCCATTCCCGATCCCTACGCGTAACAAAAAAGCTCAATAGACCCGATGGCGATGAACGACACACCAGAAACTGCCGCCCGCCCGGACGCCGGCAGTGCTGCCAAGCCTTCCGAAAAAACGGAAGAGGGCTCAAGTCCGAGTATTCCCACCGGCAGCGCGGCCGCGGAGCCGGCGCATGCCGGTCCTTCGCTCTTCGACCGTGTGCTGGGCCTGTTCCGGCACCGCAACGGCACCAGCCTGCGCGAGGAGATTGCCGGCGCGCTTGCCGAAACCGCGACCGATGCCGGCGCCTTCTCGCCCGGCGAACGCGCCATGCTCAACAACATCCTGCGCCTGCGCGAAGTGCGGGTCGAGGATGTCATGGTGCCGCGCGCCGATATCGAGGCGGTCGAGATCAACACCACGCTTGGCGACCTGCTCGGCCTTTTCGAGCAATCCGGCCATTCGCGCATGCCGGTCTATTCCGAGACGTTGGACGATCCGCGTGGCATGGTCCACATCCGCGACGTGCTCGCGCACATCACCAAGGTCGCCCGCGTCAAGAAGGGCCGCACCAGGGCGAAGGCGCCGGTGACGACGGCGCTCGACCTCGCGCAGGTCGATCTCGCACGCACCATCGGCGATCTCAATCTGATCCGCCAGGTGCTGTTCGTGCCGCCCTCGATGCTGGCCTCCGACCTCATGGGCCGCATGCAGACGACGCGCACGCAGATGGCGCTGGTCATAGACGAATATGGCGGCACCGACGGCCTCGCCTCGCTGGAAGACATCGTCGAGATGGTGGTCGGCGACATCGAGGACGAGCATGACGACGACGAGCCGATGATCACGCAGACCGGCGACGGCGTCTTCGTCGTCGACGGCAAGGCCGAGATCGACGAGGTCGCCAAGATGATCGGCGAGGATTTCGCCGCCGGCGAGCATGGCGAATATGTCGACACCATTGGCGGCATGATCTTCAACACGCTCGGCCGGGTCCCGGCCAGGGGTGAAGTCGTGCAGGCCATTCCCGGCTTCGAGTTCCATGTGCTCGACGCCGATCCGCGCCGCGTCAAACGCGTGCGCATCGTGCAGAGCCAGAAGGGCGAGCGTCAGCGTCGCCGCGCCGCCCGCACCGAACAGGCCTGATCGCCTCCCGGCATGCCGACCGACGATCCGTTCAAGCATGCGGTCCTGGGCTCAGGCGTTTTCTACCGCGATCCGCGCGCGGCATTGTCCTTTCTGCAAGCGGCCTTCGGTTTCGAGCCGAGCATGCTGGTGAGCGATGCCGACGGCCGGCTTGTGCATGCCGAAATGCGCTTCGGCGACGGCTATATCATCGTCGATTCCGAATGGGATGAGCGTGTCGCCAGTCCCGCCTCCGTCGGCGGCAGGAACACGCAAGCCGTCTATGTGCGTCTGCAGCAAGATATCGACGCTCATTGCGAGAAAGCGCGCGCGGCGGGCGCAGAGATCGTCGAGCAACCCGCCGACCATTTCTACGGCGAGCGCCAGTACCGCGCCCGTGACCCCGAAGGCCATGTCTGGACATTCACCCGCACCGTGCGCGTCGTCCCCAAGGACGAGGCTGAGCGACTAAGCGGCCTGCGCATCGAGGGCTGGCACCGCTGAGCATTTTGCAGCCAAGCGGAATCGCTTGGCGTTGCAAAAAAGCGGCTAAACACGGAGCTGTGGCGGGATACTTGTTCCCGCGATAGCGCGACCGTGTATCAGGCCGCGCTTATCTGGGTTTGGAACGCCGGGCCCAGCCTGTTAAACCTCTAGCTCCCTGATTCGCGCGACTTGGGAAGCTGAATGCAGCGCTTTGCCGGCCGGATAATTCTGCTGTGGGGGTGGCGGCGGGCGCTGGTGGCCTTTGCCGCCGGAGCGCTGGCGGTGCTTGCCCAGGCGCCTTACGATTTCTTCGCGGTCTGCTTCGTCTCGTTCCCGGTTCTGGTCTGGCTGCTCGACGGCGCCACTGGCGAGGCTTCCGATGGCTGGTTCAGACGCCTGAGGCCGGCTTTCGCCACCGGCTGGTGGTTCGGTTTCGGCTATTTCCTGGCCGGTCTCTGGTGGATCGGCCAGGCGCTTCTGGTCGAGGCCGACAGCTTCGCCTGGGCCTTGCCCTTCGCCGTCATCGGTATCCCCTTCGCGCTCGCCTTCTTCTATGGCTTTGCCGCCGTGGCGGCACGGCTGTTCTGGAGCAGCGATATCGGCCGCATCGCCGCCCTTGCCTTTGGCTTCGGCCTTGCCGAATGGTTGCGCGACTTTCTCTTCACCGGTTTTCCCTGGAACGCCGTCGGCTACGCGGCGATGCCCGTGCCGCTCCTGATGCAGAGCGTGTCGGTGACCGGCATGATCGGCATGAACGCGCTCGCGGTCTTCCTGTTCTCGCTGCCCGCGCTGGTCGCGGCGCGCCGGCATCTGAGGCTCGGCCTTGCCGTGTTCCTCATCCTCGTCGCCGGCCATGTCGGCTTCGGCTATGTCAGGCTAGCGGCCCCGGTCAAGCCGGCCCGCTCGATCGACGTTCGCATCGTCCAGCCGTCGGTCGATCTCAGCGAAAAGTGGGACGCCTCGGTGCGTGACCGCATCTTCGCGACTTTGCTGGGGATATCGGGGAAAGCGCCGGAAGAAGGTCATGCCAAGCCTCAGCTTATTCTGTGGCCAGAAACGTCGGTGCCCTTCCTGTTCACGGAGCGTCCGGACGCGCTGACGGCGTTGGGCGACATGCTGGCCGACGGCCAGATGCTGATTGCCGGCGTCGTGCGCGAGGAGGGCGGATCGGCGAATGCCGACAGCCGCTACTACAATTCCGTGGTGGCGATCAACGACAAGGGCGAGATCGTCGATGCGGTCGACAAGGTGCATCTGGTTCCCTTCGGCGAGTATCTCCCTTTCGCCGATCTTTTCCAACGCTTCGGCATAGGCCAACTCGTTGCCGGGCCGATGAATTTCGCCGCCGGCAACGAGCGGCATCCGATCAGCCTGCCGGGTGGCCTGCGCGCCGCGCCATTCATCTGCTACGAGGTGATCTTCCCCGATATCGTCGCAGCCGACTCTGCGTCATCTGACGTAATCGTGAACGTCACCAACGACGCCTGGTTTGGCGACACACCAGGCCCTTATCAGCACTTCAGGCAGGCCCAGATTCGCGCGGTGGAGAATGGATTGCCGCTGTTGCGCGCGGCCAACAACGGCATCTCCGCAATTGTCGATTCGCGCGGGCGCATCATCGATGCGCTTGCCGTCAACGCGCGCGGCGCCATCGACGCGCATGTGCCGGTTTCTGGGCGCCCCCTCCTGTCTCCCGATCAGCGGCGTATTAACGGATTGCTGATCATGTTGCTGTTTGCGCTGGTGGCCCTCACACTGAATGTAAGGCAGCGGCTACGGGCGAATTGACAGTCGGCACATTAGAAACTCATACTGTAACGCCTAAAATTTTCTCGAAGTCGGTTGGAGGGTTCTGTTGGGGCAGGTGGCTCCGGCTTCATATGGGCGGAACAAAATAGAAAAAGCCGGAAAAATTCGGCGAGGAAAAAATGACAGAAGAGAACAAGAAGAAGCCGAATCCGATCGACATTCATGTCGGGAGTCGCATCCGGCTGCGCCGCAATATGCTTGGAATGAGCCAGGAAAAGCTGGGTGAAAATCTCGGCATCACCTTCCAGCAGATCCAGAAGTATGAAAAGGGAACGAACAGGGTTGGCGCCAGCCGTCTGCAGGCGATCGCCTCCATCCTGAGCGTTCCTGTCGCCTTCTTTTTCGAGGATGCCCCGGGCGAGGAGACCGGTGGCGGCAACCGGGGATTTGCCGAAGACTCCTCGATGGCCTTCGCCATCGAATTCTGTGGCAGTCCCGAAGGGCTTCAGCTCAACCGGGCTTTCGTCAAGATCGGCGACGTGAAGGTGCGCCGCCGGATCATCGATCTAGTGAAGGCGTTGTCCGCCGACGACGCCGATTGATTTTTACCTGTGCCGCCGGGGCGCCCTGCCGCCGGTGGCACAGCCGGCCTTGCCTACATTCATGCCAGAACCGTCGCGCCGCTTGACGAGCGGCGCCCGGCACCGCTAACACGTGGCGCGCCAAAAATCGGCAAACCTGCCGATTTTTTTTCAAGAGGGGACACCCGTGACGCGGCAGAATTATCTCTTCACCTCGGAATCCGTCTCCGAGGGTCATCCCGACAAAGTTTGTGACCGCATCTCCGACGAAATCGTCGATCTGGTCTATCGCGAAGCCAAGAAGACAGGCATGGACCCGTGGAAGGTTCGCGTCGCCTGCGAAACGCTGGCCACCACCAACCGCGTCGTCATCGCCGGCGAGGTCCGCGTCCCCGACACGCTTTTGAAGAAGGACAAGGCGGGCAACGTCCTCAAGGATGCGTCCGGCCACCCCGTGGTCAACCCGACCAAGTTCAAGTCGGTCGCCCGCAAGGCGATCCGCGAGATCGGCTACGAGCAGTCCGGCTTCCACTGGAAGACCGCCAAGATCGATGTGCTGCTGCACGGCCAGTCCCCCGATATCGGCCAAGGCGTCGACAATGCCGCCGACCGCCAGGGCGAGGAAGGTGCCGGCGACCAGGGCATCATGTTCGGCTACGCCTGCCGCGAGACGCCCGACCTGATGCCGGCGCCGATCTATTACAGCCACAAGATTCTCGAATTGCTTGCCGCCGCGCGCCATGAAGGCAATGGCGAGGCCGGCAAGCTTGGCCCGGATGCCAAGAGCCAGGTCACCGTGCGCTATGCCGACGGCAAGGCTGCGGAAGTCACGCAGATCGTGCTCTCCACCCAGCACCTCGATGCCAGCTGGGACTCCAAGAAGGTCCGCAAGGTCGTCGAGCCCTACATCCGCGAGGCGCTTGGCGAGCTCAAGATCGCCGAGGACTGCAACTGGTACATCAACCCGACCGGCAAGTTCGTCATCGGCGGGCCCGACGGCGATGCCGGCCTCACCGGCCGCAAGATCATCGTCGACACCTATGGCGGCGCGGCACCGCACGGCGGCGGCGCCTTCTCGGGCAAGGACACCACCAAGGTCGACCGTTCGGCGGCCTATGCGGCGCGCTACCTCGCCAAGAACGTGGTGGCAGCCAAGCTCGCCGACCGCTGCACCATCCAGCTCTCCTACGCCATCGGCGTCGCCCAGCCGCTGTCGGTCTATGTCGACCTGCACGGCACTGGCAAGGTTGACGAATCGAAGCTTGAAGAGGCGCTGCGCAAGGTGATGGACCTGTCACCGTCGGGCATCCGCCGTCACCTCGACCTCAACAAGCCGATCTACGCAAAAACTTCGTCCTACGGCCATTTCGGCCGCAAGGCCGGTCGCGACGGTTCCTTCTCCTGGGAGAAGACCGATCTCGCCAAGGCGCTCAAGGACGCCGTCGCCGCCTGACGCCAGCGAACGCAAAGGACAGGCCGAGCCGGGCGACCGAAGGATTCTTCGGCCGCCGGCACGGCAAGACCATACGCCCGCAGCAGGCGATCGCCCTCGAAAGCGGCTTGCGCGAATATCGGCTCGACCTGACGGCGGAAGTGCCGGCGGATCTAAGGACCTTGTTCAAAGCCGAGGTTTCGGCGCTTCAGCTGGAGATCGGCTTTGGCGGCGGCGAGCATCTCCTGCACCGCGCCAAGGAAGCGCCGGGGACCGGCTTCATCGGCGTCGAGCCCTTCGTCAACGGCATGGCCAAGATGATGACGGCGCTTGCCAAGGCCCCGCTTGGCAATCTGAGGGTCTATGACGACGACGCCACGCGCCTGCTCGACTGGCTGCCGTCAGCTTCGCTCGACGGCATCGACCTGCTTTATCCCGATCCGTGGCCGAAGAAGAAGCACTGGAAGCGCCGCTTCGTCGGTGCCGCCAATCTCGGCCGCTTCGCCCGCGTCCTGAAGCCGGGCGGCAGGTTCCGCTTCGCCTCCGACATCGACAGCTATGTCAACTGGACGCTGCTTGCCTGCCGCGCTCACGGCGCCTTCGAGTGGCAGGCTGGAGAGGCCGCGGATTGGCATCGACCCTATGAGGGTTGGCCCGGCACGCGTTACGAGGCCAAGGCGATACGCGAGGGACGGCGGCCGGCTTATCTGACCTTTATTCGGAGATAGGTGGCGGCCGTGCATTTAGCGCTACAAATCGCTGAATTGCCGGTACGAACGCAAGGAATACCCGATCTTGATACGGCTGCCGGAAGCGGACATGGCGATGGTCGATCGCGCCGCCAGTCTGCGAGGCCGGTCCCGCACGGATTTCGTGCGCGATGCCGCCGTGCGCGCGCGGCCGAGGATGTGCTGATGGACAACCGTCTTGTCCGCATGAGCCCGGAAGGGTTTGCGGAGTTCATGGACGTTCTGTCGGCCCCGGTCGCCCCCGTTCCCGATATGGTGGAATTGGCCAAGCGGCCCGCTCCCTGGGAAGCCGGCCACACCACAAAGCGCTGACCCGAGGCCTTATCGGCTCCCAAACCGCTTGCCGCAGTTCCACGACGTGTCCGGATTTTCCACTGGGAAGCATGCATTGACGAACCATCTTGGTTCCATCACATTCATAGTGAACCAGAGCGGAGACAGGATTATGAGTGCCTTCACCGTACGACTTCCCGATGAGACCGTGGCCAAGCTCGATCAACTGGCGGAGAAGGTTGATCGCTCTCGTTCCTATGTCGCGGCTCAGGCGATCGAAGACTATGTTGCCAGGGAAGAATGGCAACTCGCCGAGATCGAGGCCGGCCTCGAGGAAGCCGACCGAGGAGAATTTGCAAGTGAGAAGGATCTGGCCGGCGTCATAGCGAAATACGTCAAACCGGCCTCCGGGCGATGAAGCGGATCCGCTGGACAGAGCGCGCGCTGCGCCGTCTCGACCAGATTGGCGCTTTCATCGAAAAGGACAATCCAACAGCCGCGGCACGGGTCGTTGTCCGCATTGTTTCTGTCGTGGACAATCTTGCCGAACATCCGGCGATGGGCCGCGTCGGGCGGGCGAAAGGGACACGAGAGCTGGTCTTGGCCGATATCCCATACATAATTCCCTACCGTGTTGTCGGCGACGAGATCGAGATACTCACCGTGATGCATGCAGCCCAGCGATGGCCGCGACAATTATAGGCATCGCCGCAAGCCCTTGCCTGCAGACTTGAAACACCGGCGGCAATCGTCTATATCAGCCTCAAATTCTTGGTCGGTATGACGAAGAGTGGGTCCACCCGGTCCCGCTCTTTTTTATTACCTGCCGGCCGGAAGCCAAAAGCGACAGGGATCCGATGACTGCAGCGGCAAGCGAGGCCGACGACCGTATCATCCGCGAAAGCGGCATCGATGCGCGCATTGCGCTGATCGTGCAGCCGGTGCTCAAGGCCATCGGCTTCCGCCTCGTGCGGGTGCAACTGACCGGCCAGAACGGGCTGACGCTGCAGATCATGGCCGAGCGCGAAGACGGCACAATGACCGTCGAGGACTGTGAAGAGGTCAGTCGCGCGGTTTCGCCGGCCCTTGATGTCGAGGATCCGATCGAAAAGGCGTATCATCTCGAAGTGTCCTCGCCGGGTATCGACCGGCCGCTGGTGCGCAAGTCGGATTTCACCACCTGGACCGGCCATCTGGTCAAGCTGGAGACGTCCGTCCTCGTCGGCGATCGCAAGCGCTTCAAGGGCAAGATCGCCGAGGCCGACGCCGATGGCATCCTTATCGAACGCGACAAGGCAGCCTATGGCGAGGAACCGACGGTGCGCGTGCCTTATGACGCGATCGCCGAGGCGCGGCTGGTGCTGACCGACGATCTCATCCGCGATGCCCTGTCGAAGGACAATCGGGCGCGCAAGGAAGCCAGGAAACGCCGCGGCGAAGCAGAAGACGCCGCCGAGGAAAACGAAACCGAACAGGAAAGTTGATAGCGCCGCCGGGCTGCAAGTCCGAGGCGAAATCGGGAGAAAGACAATGGTTGTAAGCGCCAACAGGCTCGAACTGCTGCAGATCGCCGATGCGGTCGCGCGTGAAAAGTCGATCGACAAGTCGATCGTCATCGCCGCCATGGCCGATGCGATCCAGAAGGCAGCGCGCTCGCGTTACGGCCAGGAGACCAACATCCGCGCCGACATCAACCCGAACACCGGCGAGATGAAGCTGCAGCGGCTGATGGAAGTGGTCGAGAAGGTCGAGGACTACGCGACGCAGATCGCGCTTTCCACGGCGCGCGAGCGCAACCCCGACGCCCAGCTCGGCGACTTCATCGCCGAGCAGCTGCCGCCGATGGATTTCGGCCGCATCGCCGCCCAGTCGGCCAAGCAGGTCATCGTGCAGAAGGTGCGCGAGGCCGAACGCGATCGCCAGTATGACGAATACAAGGATCGCATCGGCGAGATCGTCAACGGCACCGTCAAGCGCGTCGAATACGGCAACGTCATCGTCGATCTCGGCCGCGGCGAGGCGATCATCCGCCGCGACGAGCTGATCCCGCGCGAGAACTATAAGTATGGCGACCGCGTTCGTGCCTATGTCTACGACGTGCGCCGCGAGCAGCGCGGCCCGCAGATCTTCCTGTCGCGCACCCATCCGCAGTTCATGGCCAAGCTCTTCACCATGGAAGTGCCGGAAATCTACGACGGCATCATCGAGATCAAGTCGGTCGCCCGCGATCCCGGCTCGCGCGCCAAGATCGCCGTCATCTCGCGCGATTCCTCGATCGATCCGGTCGGCGCCTGCGTCGGTATGCGCGGCAGCCGCGTCCAGGCGGTGGTCGGCGAATTGCAGGGCGAGAAGATCGACATCATTCCGTGGTCGCCTTCGGCCGCTTCCTTCATCGTCAACGCGCTGCAGCCGGCCGAGGTCGCCAAGGTGGTGCTCGACGAGGATGCCGAGCGCATCGAGGTGGTGGTGCCGGACGACCAGCTGTCGCTGGCCATCGGCCGCCGCGGCCAGAACGTGCGCCTGGCCTCGCAGCTCACCGGCTGGGATATCGACATCCTGACCGAGCAGGAAGAGAGCGAGCGCCGCCAGAAGGAATTCGTCGAGCGTTCGGCGCTGTTCATGGAAGCTCTCGATGTCGACGAGATGGTCGGCCAGGTGCTTGCCTCCGAAGGTTTCACCAGCGTCGAGGAAGTCGCCTATGTCGACGCGGGCGAAATCTCCTCCATCGACGGCTTCGACGAGGACACCGCTTCGGAAATCCAGACCCGCGCCCGTGAATATCTGGAGAAGATCGAGGCCGAGCATGACGAAAAGCGCAAGGCGCTGGGCGTCAAGGACGAGTTGCGCGAGATCCCCGGCGTCACCACCGCCATGATGGTGACGCTTGGCGAGGACGGCGTGAAGACGATCGAGGACTTCGCCGGCTATGCCGCCGACGACCTGATCGGCTGGAAAGAGCGCAAGGACGGCGAGACCAAGGTCTATCCGGGCGTTCTCGCCGCTCACGGCGTCTCGCGCGCCGAAGCCGAGCAGATGGTGCTCGCCGCCCGCAAGAAGGCCGGCTGGATCACCGAGGAAGAGCTCGCCGCCGAAGAGGCAGCGGCCGGCGAAACCGTCGGTGCGTGAGGTGACCACCAATCGCAAAGCCCGTGGACGAGATGAACGATCGCACTTGCATCGTTACGCGCAGGCAGGCCGAAGCGGATGAACTGATCCGCTTCGTCGTCGGCCCGGATTCGGCCGTCGTTCCGGACATCAAGAGAAATCTGCCCGGCCGCGGTTGCTGGGTCACCGCCGATCGCCTACATATCGAGAAGGCAGCGGCGAAGAACCTGTTCGCCCGCGCATTCAAGGCGCAGGTGACCGTTCCAGTCGATCTCGGCGGCATGGTCGACGGGCTGCTTTCCAGATCCGCTCTGGGTATGCTTGGCCTTGCCCGCAAGGCTGGCGCCGTCGTTCTTGGCGCCGCCAAGGTCGAGGGCGCGGTGCGAGACGGGCAGGCGCTGTTCGTGCTGCATGCGGCAGAGGCGTCGGACGACGGTGTCCGCAAGATCAGTCAGGCGCGGCGGGCGACCGTCCATCTCGGCGGTCCCGCCATTCTTGCCTACAAACTTTTCTCCGAGGCCGAGTTGAGCTTGGCATTGGGGGGTACAAATGTGATACATGCTGCCGTCCTCGCGCAGGACGCGGGACTGGCGGTTGAGAAGCGCGTTGTTGCGCTCGACCGATATCGGGGCGGTACCCCGAACGATCTGGCAATGCTTGCGGCCGTTGCCGACGAAGATGATGCCGCAGAGGATATGGAATGAACGATACGAAATCGGGCGACGACAAGACGTTGAGCGTTACGCCGAAGAAGACCTTGACGCTGAAGCGCCCCGGTCTCGAGCAGGGCACCGTGCGCCAGAATTTCTCGCACGGCCGCACCAAGTCGGTCGTCGTCGAGACCAAGAAGCGCAAGTTCTCGCTGCCCGGCGACAAGCCGGAGCCGGTGGCGCCGTCCGTGTTCACGCCGAAGCCCGCCGCGGCCGCCCCTGTCGCCGCCGCGCCTGTCGTGCAGGAAGCGCCGAAGGCGCCGCCTCCGCAGCCTGAGCGTTCGGGCATGGTCCTGAACGAGCTGTCACGCGGCGAGATGGAAGCGCGCCGCAGGGCGCTGGAAGGCTCCAAGGCCCGCGAGGCCGAGGATCGCCTGCGCGCCCAGGAGGATGCCAAGCGCCGCGCCGAGGAAGAGGAACGCCGCAAGCGCGAGCGCGACGAATCCGCGCGCCGTCAGGCGGAGGAAGAAGCGCGCCTGCAGGCCGAGGCCGAGTCGCGGCGTCGTGCCGAGGAAGAGGCTCGCCGTCGCGCGCCGCAGGCAGCCGATGTCGCTACGGCCGACGACGAGGAAGAGGTCAAGCCGAGGCGCACCGGTGCCGGTGGCGGAGCCAGCGCGCCGCCGCGCCGTCTCGCGACCCCGGAAGTAGCCCGTCCGGCCAAGCCGACCAAGGGCGAGGAAGATCGCCGCCGTGGCAAGCTGACGCTGAATTCGGCGCTCTCGGATGACGATGCGCGCGGTCGCTCGCTGTCGTCGATGCGCCGCCGCCAGGAAAAATTCAAACGCGCGCTCCATAATGAGCCGCGCGAGAAAGTCATGCGCGAAGTGATCCTGCCCGAAACCATCACCATCCAGGAACTGGCGCAGCGCATGTCCGAGCGCGCCGTGGACGTGGTCAAGTTCTTCATGAAGCAGGGCCAGATCCTGAAGCCGGGCGACGTCATCGACGCCGACACGGCCGAACTGGTGGCTTCCGAATTTGGCCACACGGTCCGCCGCGTTGCAGAGTCCGACATCGAGGAAGGCCTGTTCAACATCGCCGACCGTCCGGAGGACTTGGTATCGCGCCCGCCGGTCGTGACCATCATGGGCCATGTCGACCACGGCAAGACCTCGTTGCTCGACGCCATCCGCAACGCCAATGTCGTCTCCGGCGAGGCCGGCGGCATCACCCAGCATATCGGCGCCTACCAGATCGAGAAGAACGGTCAGAAGATCACCTTCATCGACACGCCCGGCCACGCCGCCTTCACGGCCATGCGCGCCCGCGGCGCCCAGGTCACCGACATCGCCGTGCTGGTGGTGGCGGCGGACGACAGCGTGATGCCGCAGACGATCGAATCGATCAATCACGCCAAGGCGGCCGGCGTGCCGATCATCGTGGCGATCAATAAGATCGACAAGCGCGACGCCGATCCGCAGAAGGTGCGGACCGAACTGCTGCGCCACGAGGTGTTCGTGGAATCGATGGGCGGCGAGGTGCTGGACGTCGAGGTTTCGGCGACCAAGGGCACCAATCTCGACAAACTGCTCGAAGCGATCCTGCTGCAGGCCGAAGTTCTCGACCTCAAGGCCAATCCTGACCGCACCGCCGAAGGCGCGGTGATCGAAGCCAAGCTCGACAAGGGCCGTGGTCCGGTCGCCACCGTTCTGGTGCAGACCGGCACCCTGATGCCGGGCGACATCATTGTCGCCGGCAACGAGTGGGGCCGTGTGCGCGCGCTTGTCGACGACCGCGGCGAGCACGTGCCGGAAGCCCCGCCGGCGATGCCGGTCGAGGTGCTCGGCCTTCAGGGCACGCCGCAGGCCGGCGACCGTTTCGCCGTCGTCAACAATGAGGCCCGCGCCCGCGAGATCACCGAATACCGTCAGCGCCTGGCGCGCGACAAGGCGGTGGCCAAGCATGCCGGCCAGCGCGGCTCGCTCGAACAGATGATGTCGCAGTTGCAGACGAGCGGACTGAAGGAGTTTCCGCTGGTCATCAAGGGCGACGTGCAGGGCTCCATCGAGGCGATCAACGCCGCTCTCGAAAAGCTCGGCAACGACGAGGTCAGGGTGCGGATCGTCCATTCGGGCGCTGGCGGCATCACCGAGAGCGACGTCTCGCTGGCCGAGACATCGGGTGCCGCGATCATCGGCTTCAACGTCCGTGCCAACGCGCAGGCGCGCACCGCGGCAGCTGCCGCGGGCATCGAGATCCGCTACTACTCGATCATCTACAACCTCGTCGACGACGTGAAGGCCGCCCTTTCCGGCATGCTTTCGCCGGAGCGGCGCGAGACCTTCATCGGCAACGCCGAGATACTCGAGATCTTCGATATCTCGAAGGTCGGCAAGATTGCCGGCTGCCGCGTCACCGAAGGCAAGGTCGAGCGTGGTGCAGGCGTGCGCCTGATCCGCGACAACGTCGTCGTCCATGAAGGCACGTTGAAGACGCTCAAGCGCTTCAAGGACGAGGTTGCGGAAGTGCCGGCTGGCCAGGAGTGCGGCATGGCCTTCCAGAACTACGAGGACATGCGCGTCGGCGACGTCATCGAATGCTTCCGCGTCGAGATGGTGAGCAGGACGCTCTAATTCGGGTATACTTGCCGAAATGAAACGGGCGGCGGCCGCAAGGCTGCCGCCCAGACCGCTCATGCATTTGAGACATGCGGCGTGGTCCCATCCCGCGCTCCACGATTTCAGGACCGAAGAAATGTCACGTTCGACAACGTCAGGCCCCTCCCAGCGCATGCTGCGCGTCGGCGAGCAGGTGCGCCATGCCCTTTCCGAAACCTTGCAGCGCGGCGAGATCATCGATCCGGTGATCGAGAACAGCGTCGTCTCGGTCTCCGAGGTGCGCATGTCGCCCGATCTCAAGATCGCCACCGCCTTCGTCTCGCCGCTTGGCGCGGGTGACGACAATGCCGTGGTCGAGGCGCTCAACAAACATGCGAAGTTCATCCGCGGCCGTGTTTCGGGCGCGTTGAGGCAGATGAAGTATATGCCGGAGTTCCGTTTCCGGCTCGATACCTCCTTCGACAATTTCGCGAAGATCAATGAACTGCTGAAATCGCCCGAAGTCGCGCGCGATCTCGGCGACGGCAAGAACAACGACAAGGACGAGGAATAGTGGCGCGCCGCGGCAAGAAGAAGGGACGGCCGGTCTCCGGCTGGGTGGTGCTGGACAAGCCGGTCGGCATGGGCTCGACCGAGGCCGTTTCCAAAGTC
This sequence comes from Mesorhizobium atlanticum, assembly GCF_003289965.1. Classification (GTDB taxonomy): domain Bacteria; phylum Pseudomonadota; class Alphaproteobacteria; order Rhizobiales; family Rhizobiaceae; genus Mesorhizobium; species Mesorhizobium atlanticum. Next base: position 159,075 of record NZ_QMBQ01000004.1, on the reverse strand, counting down.
AAATGGCTGTTCCAGGCCGAGAAGGCCGGCCATGCCGGCACGCTCGATCCGCTCGCTTCCGGCATGCTGCCGATCGCGCTTGGCGAGGCGACCAAGACCGTCCCTTATGTGCAGGACGGCGCCAAGGTCTACCGCTTCACCGTCGCCTGGGGCGAGGAGCGCTCGACCGACGACCTCGAAGGCCCGGTGACCAACAGCTCCGACCGCCGCCCGGCCCAGGCCGAGTTGCGGGCGCTGCTGCCGAAATACACCGGCGTCATCATGCAGACGCCGCCGCAATTCTCGGCCATCAAGATCGCCGGCGAACGCGCCTACGATCTCGCTCGCGACGGCGAGACGGTCGAGATACCCGCGCGGGAAATCGAAATCGGCCGCCTGGATATCGTCGAGCACCACGCCGACAAGACCGTCTTCGAGGTCGAGTGCGGCAAGGGCACCTATGTGCGCTCGCTCGCGCGCGACATGGGCCGCGATCTCGGCTGCTTCGGCCATATCGCTGAATTGCGCCGCGTCGAGGTCGAGCCGTTCACGCCGGACGATTTCGTCACGGTTGCCGAACTGGAAGCGGCCCGTTTTGGCGGCAAGGCCGAAGAAAGTCCGGACGAGGCCGAGGCGCCGGCCGATTTCAGCGCCATCGACGCGCTGCTGGTCGAAACGGCGGCGGCGCTCGATTGCCTGCCGCAGGTCGCGGTCAGCGACGACGCGGCGACGAAGATCCGGCTGGGCAATCCCGTCATCATTCGCGGCCGCGATGCGCCGGTCGAGGCGGAGGAGGCCTGCGCCACCGCGCGCGGCAGGCTCGTCGCCATTGGTGCCATCGAGCAGGGCATGTTCAAGCCCAAGCGGGTCTTTGCCGGGTGAATCCGGTGCAAGTGTCTGTTATTTATCCAATTCCGAACGGAAAACCGCTGCGCGCTTGTCCTGGAATGCTCTAATCTCGGCCGAGCGCGGAAGCCCGGGGAGCTCATGGCCCCAGGAAGAACATGGCTGATACAGGCAACAAGAGGGCGCCGCTGAGAACCCGCCGGCCGCCGGTCGGGGCGTCGCCCGGCACGCTGATCGCCGATCCGGCGGCACGGCGCAGCGAGCTTCGGCTGACATTGATCTCGCCGCAGAAATACGAGACCATCGACAATGCCTCGATCGACGACCTCAACACCCATTGCCAGAAATGGCCTGTCGTCTGGCTGGACTGCACGGGGCTTGCCAACATTCCGCTGATCGAGGAGATCGGCCGTATCTTCAACCTCCACCCGCTGGCGCTGGAGGATGTCGTCAACACCGGCCAGCGGCCCAAGGTGGATTTCTTCGAAGACCATGCCTTCGTCGTCATGCGCATGATCGACGATGTCACCTCGCATCGCTACGAGCAGATCGCGCTGTTCTTCGGCCGGAATTTCGTCGTCACCTTCCAGGAACGCGAGGGCGATCCGTTCGATCCGGTGCGCAAGCGCATCGCGGCCGCGATGCCGAACCGGCTGCGCTCGCGCGGCGCCGACTATCTTGCTTATGCGCTGATCGATGCCATCGTCGACAGCTATTTCCCGCCGATCGAGGCGGCGAGCGAATTGGTCGACGGCATCGAGGACGAGATGCTGAACAAGCCGCACAAGCATCAGATGCGGCAGCTGCATGAACTCAGGCGTGACGCCGGCGTGCTCAAGGGCGTGCTGTGGCCGATGCGTGACGCGCTGGCGACGCTGATCCGCAACGACGTGCCTTTCGTGAAGGCCGAAACCAAGATCTTCTTCAACGACACGCTCGACCATTCGCTGCGGCTGATCGAGCTGGTCGAGAACCAGCGCGACATGCTCACCGGCCTGATCGAGATGCATCTCTCGCTGACCCAGGCCCGCACCAACGACGTCATTTCCTATCTGACGATCGTCTCGGTGATCTTCATGCCGCTGACCTTCCTGGTCGGCGTCTGGGGTATGAATTTCGATCCGGAAAGCTCGCCCTGGAACATGCCCGAGCTGAAGGCCTATTACGGCTATCCGGCCTCGCTTATGTTCATGGCGATCATCGCGGTCGGTTTGATCGCGTTTTTCAAATGGAAGAAGTGGCTCTAACCCCTGCACACTTTCTGGGCGACATGCATTAGCCTTTGAATTCTCCCGGTTTCGCGGCCGGAACCTGCGACAAGCCGGCTTGACAATTGGGCTGGTGTTTTTTCCGGAATTGCACTATATGCGCCGCAGCTTCGCGCCCTGACGCGTCGCTTGCACTGGCCCCTGCTGGACGACATCCCGGCTGTGGGCGTCCCGTTTCCTCCAACAGATAAGGAAAAGCACGATGTCGATTACTGCCGAGCGCAAGAAAGAACTGATGACCGAATTCGCGACCGCGAAAGGCGATACCGGATCTCCGGAAGTCCAGGTTGCCATTCTTTCCGAGCGCATCAAGAACCTGACCGAGCACTTCAAGGACCACAAGAAGGACAACCATTCCCGCCGTGGCCTGCTTGCTCTGGTTTCCCAGCGCCGCAGCCTGCTTGACTATCTCAAGCGCAAGGATGATGCGCGCTACCAGACGCTGATCGACAAGCTCGGTCTCCGTCGCTGACCAATTGACCGGCGGGCTCTCCAAGGGGGCCCGCCGGTCGCGCATTGGCGCATCGGATGGTCCGGTGCCGCAATGCTGAAAAGGAAATTCGCCTGCGCGCATGGCGCGTTCCGGAAACAGGATTTCCGGCGTCATGCGCAGGGTCGGCCGGGACCAATCGGCCAACCGGGTTCCGGACTGCAGAGGGCTATCCGGAACCGCCCATGGACGGTCATGGGGCAGGATTGCAGGATGCTCGCTCGGCTCTGAGCCGGACTTTATCGAGCTTCCCGTTGTCTTGCCCGTGGCTGCCCGAAGGAAGCCAGGGAAGGGAGAACCCGCGACCGTTTGGACGGTGCGGCCCTTTCCGCATATGAAGGACAAGATATGTTCAATCAGCACAAAGTGGAAATCGAATGGGGCGGCCGTCCGCTCATTCTGGAAACCGGCAAGATCGCGCGCCAGGCTGACGGCGCGGTGCTGGCCACCTATGGCGAGACCGTGGTTCTGGCCACCGTCGTCTCGATGAAAGAGCCGAAGCCCGGCCTCGATTTCTTCCCGCTCACCGTCAACTACCAGGAAAAGACCTATGCCGCCGGCAAGATCCCGGGCGGCTATTTCAAGCGCGAGGGCCGTCCGAGCGAAAAGGAAACGCTGGTTTCGCGCCTGATCGATCGCCCGATCCGCCCGCTCTTCGCCGACGGCTACAAGAACGACACCCAGATCGTCGTCACGGTCGTCCAGCATGACCTTGAGAACGATCCGGACATCCTGTCGATCGTCGCCACCTCCGCCGCGCTCACGCTTTCGGGCGTGCCCTTCATGGGTCCGATCGGCGGCGCCCGCGTCGGCTACATCAACGGCGAATATGTGCTCAACCCGCATATCGACGAGATGGAGGAATCCAAGCTCGACCTCGTCGTCGCCGGCACCGCCGACGCCGTGCTGATGGTCGAGTCCGAGGCCAAGGAACTCTCCGAGGACCTGATGCTCGGCGCCGTCGTTTTCGGCCACAAGAGCTTCCAGCCGGTCATCGATGCCATCATCAAGCTGGCCGAGGTCGCCGCCAAGGAGCCGCGCGACTTCACCGCGCCGGATTATTCCGCGCTTGAAGCCGAGATGCTGAAGGTTGTCGGCGACGAGCTTCGCGAGGCCTACAAGATCACCGACAAGCAGTCGCGCTATGCGGCGGTCGACGCCGTCAAGGCCAAGGTCAAGGCCGCCTTCGCCCCGGCCGAGGGCGAGGAAGCCAAGTACACCTCCGAGCAGATCGGCAGCGTCTTCAAGGAACTCCAGGCCAAGGTCGTGCGCTGGAACATCCTCGACACCGGCTCGCGCATCGACGGCCGCGATCTCAAGACCGTGCGCAAGATCGTGTCCGAAGTCGGCGTCCTGCCGCGCACCCATGGCTCGGCGCTGTTCACCCGCGGCGAGACCCAGGCGCTGGTGGTCGCCACGCTCGGCACCGGCGAGGACGAGCAGTTCGTCGATTCGCTGACCGGCATGTACAAGGAGAAGTTCCTTCTCCACTACAACTTCCCGCCCTACTCGGTCGGCGAGACCGGCCGCATGGGCTCGCCGGGCCGTCGCGAAATCGGCCACGGCAAGCTGGCCTGGCGTGCGATCCATCCGATGCTGCCTTCGGCGGAACAGTTTCCCTACACGCTGCGTGTCGTCTCGGAGATCACCGAATCCAACGGTTCGTCCTCGATGGCGACCGTGTGCGGCACTTCACTGGCGCTGATGGACGCGGGCGTGCCGCTGGCAAAGCCGGTCGCCGGTATCGCCATGGGCCTGATCAAGGAAGGCGAGCGCTTCGCTGTGCTCTCCGACATCCTCGGCGACGAGGACCATCTCGGCGACATGGACTTCAAGGTCGCCGGCACCGCCAATGGCGTCACCTCGCTGCAGATGGACATCAAGATCGACGGCATCACCGAGGAGATCATGGGCATCGCGCTTGCCCAGGCCAAGGACGGCCGCCTGCACATCCTGGGAGAGATGGCGCATGCGATCTCCGGCGCCCGCGCCGAGCTCGGCGAGTTCGCGCCGCGCATCGAGGTCATGCATATCCCGACCGACAAGATCCGCGACGTCATCGGCTCCGGCGGCAAGGTGATCCGCGAGATCGTCGAGAAGACCGGCGCTAAGATCAACATCGAAGACGACGGCACGGTCAAGATCGCTTCGGCCAACGCCAAGGAGATCGAGGCGGCGAAGAAGTGGATCCACACCATCGTCGCCGAGCCGGAAGTCGGTGAGATCTACGAAGGCACCGTCGTCAAGACGGCCGACTTCGGCGCGTTCGTCAACTTCTTCGGCCCGCGTGACGGTCTCGTCCACATCTCGCAGCTCGCCAATGAGCGCGTCGCCAAGACCTCCGATGTCGTCAAGGAAGGCGACAAGGTTTGGGTCAAGTTGATGGGCTTCGACGAGCGCGGCAAGGTTCGCCTGTCGATGAAGGTCGTCGACCAGGCGACCGGCAAGGAAATCGTCCAGGAGAAGAAGAAGGCCGAAGGCGAGGAAGACGCCGCCTGATCGGTTCGGCTGGATAGTTTAAGACGGGCGCGCCGCAAGGTCGCGCCCGTTTTGTTTCGAGGGTGCATGAATGGCCGCCGAGCCGCTGAAGACGCTGTTCTACCCGTTCGAGGCCGAGGCGCTGCCTCTGCCGCGAGAGGATGCCCGCGTTCTTTTTCTGGGCGCCGAGCCCGGCTTCCGCTTGCCCGAGGGTTTCGAGGCGGCACTGCATCTCGTGCAAGGTTTTCGGCCGCATTTTCGCGCCTTGCAGGCGTCCGGCTACACGGTCACGCCGCGAGTGGAAGGCCAAGGCTACGACATGGCTCTCGTGCTCGCCAGTCGCCATCGGGGCCAGAATGAGTTGCGCATCGCCGAAGCACTCGAGCGTGTCGAGCCGGGCGGGCTGATCGCCGTGGCAGGTGGCAAGGATGACGGCATCGACAGCTTGCGCAAGCGGATCAATGCGCTGGCGCCGCTCGAAGGCCACCTGCCGAAGCATCACGGCGTTGCCTTCTGGTTCCGGCGGACCGGCACGGAAGCAGCCGCGACGCTGCGCGCCGGCAACCCGGACCTGATCGTCGAAGGGCGCTTCAAAACCACGCCTGGCATGTTCTCCTTTGATCGGATCGATGCCGGTTCGAAACTGTTGGCCGCCAGCCTGCCTGATGATCTCAAAGGCAATGTCGCTGATTTCTGCGCGGGCTGGGGCTATCTGGCGGCGGAGGTTCTGCAGCGCTCGCACGGCCTTACCGCGCTTGATCTCTACGAGGCGGACTTCGAGGCCCTGGAAGCAGCCAGGCTGAACGTCCATGGCGCCATCGAGCCGCGCTTTTTCTGGATCGATCTTCTCACCGAAGCGGTCGAGCGGCGCTACGACGCAATCGTCATGAATCCGCCTTTCCACAGCGGCCGCGCCGCCGAGCCCGGCATCGGTGCCGGCATCATCCGCGCGGCGTCGAAGGTGCTGAAGCCGGGTGGCCGCCTGTTCATGGTCGCCAACCGCCAGCTTCCTTACGAACAGGTGCTTTCGGCGGCCTTCGCCAGCCATGTCGAGATTGCGCGCGACGGCATGTTCAAAGTGTTTTCGGCGCGCCGCTGAAATGCCTGTTGGGTGGCAGTTTACTGCAAGCTGACGATCCGTGCCGGCTCGCGCGCGGCGAAAGCGGACCGCGCCTCGCCGAGCTCGTCAGTGAGCGGCGCCGGCCGGCCGAACAGATAGCCCTGCACCACCTCGCAGCCAGCTGCCCTGAGCAGCGTGGCCTGGTTCTCGGTCTCCACGCCCTCGGCGATAATGCCGACGCCCAGTGCCCGCGACAGGCCGACAATGGTCGAGACGATCGCGCCGGAACTGGAGTCGGTGTCGATGCGGCTGACGAAGGAACGGTCGATCTTCAGCTTGCCGAAGGAGAAGTCGATCAGGTAGCTCAAATTGGAATAGCCGGTGCCGAAATCGTCGACGGCCACCGAAATCCCCATCTCGGCAAGCTGCTTCAGGATCGCGGCGGCGCGGTCGCGATCCTGCATCATCGCCGTCTCGGTGACCTCGAGCTCCAGCCGCGACGGCTTGATGCCGGTCGATTCCATCACCTCGCGCACGATGCCGACGAAATCCCTGGTCATGAACTGGACCGGCGAGATGTTGACGGCGACGAAGCAGTCCTGCGGCAGGTGCGCGGCGTCGCTGCAGGCCTTGCGCAGCACCCATTCGCCGATCGGGTTGATCATGCCGGTTTCCTCGGCGATCGGAATGAACTCCATCGGCGGGATCATGCCGCGCTCGGGATGCTTCCAGCGGATCAGCGCCTCGTAGCCGACGACACGACCGCTCGGCAGATTGAGCTGCGGCTGGTAGTGGAGGCTGAAGTCGCCGCGGTCGAAAGCGGTCTTCAGCTCAGCCTCGATCCATTGCCGATAATCGGCCACGCGGCCCATGTCGGCCTGGAAGACAGACCAGTTGCCGACGCCGCTGGACCGCGCATTCTGCAGCGCAAGGTTCGAACGGCGCAGGATCACCACCGGGTCGACGCCGTCCTTCGGCATCGCCACGATGCCTACCGACAGGCTGACCGACTGCAGGTGGGTCTGCAGCTGATAAGGCTCCATCATCTCGTTGATGAATTTTTCGATCAGCCGCTCGATCGAACCACGGATGTCGCGGTCCGGCAGCAGCACGCCGAACTCGCCGGCGCCGATGCGCCCGATCACCGCATCCTTCGGCATGCTCTCCCTCAGCCTGCTGGTGAAGGCGCGGACAAGCTCGTCGCCATGGCTGTAGCCGATGGCGTCGTTGATCTGTTTGAAGCGATCGATGTCGATGTCGATCAGGAACACCGGCTCGCCGGTTCGGATCGTCTCCGAGGCGGCATCGGCTATCTTGCCGACCATGGCCTGGCGCGACAAAAGGCCGGTGAGCTTGTCGAAATGGGTTTCCTTGACGACATAGGCCACCGATTCATCGACGCCGGCGAAGAACGACATCGCTGCACCGCCGGCGGCAAGCGCGCACAGCGCGGCGACGGCGCCTATCATCGTCTCGGCCGGCATGCCGGCCATGCCGTCGCCGAAGCCGAACCGCACTCCCCACAATCCGAGGATAAAACTGCCCATGCCGGAGCTGGCGATGGTGATCAGCCGGAACAGCGGTGTTCGCTTCGGGTTGCTGACTGCAGACATGCAAGGTCCCTGGATTGAGGGGTCTTATAACGGATATCTCCTTAAAATGAGTTTCCGCCGATGCATGCAATTTTACTGGAAGGCTACTGTCGCGACGGCAAACTATTCACGACCACCGTCGTTCTGCTTCAGTTCCTCCAGCGACGGCATCGAAACGATGTGATAGCCGGAATCCACATAGTGGATCTCGCCGGTGACACCCGACGAAAGATCGGAGAGCAGGTAAAGCGCCGAGCCGCCGACTTCGTCGAGGGTCACGGTGCGCCGCAGAGGCGAATTGCGCTGTTGATAGGAGAACATATGGCGGGCGTCGGAAACGCCCGAGCCGGCCAGCGTACGCACCGGTCCGGCCGAGATGCCGTTCACTCGGATGCCGCGCGGCCCGTAGTCATTGGCAAGGTAGCGCACGCTGGCCTCGAGCCCGGCCTTGGCGACGCCCATGACATTGTAGTTCGGCATCACCCGCACCGACCCGGCATAGGTGAGCGTGATCATCGAGCCGCCATTGCCCATCAGCGCGGCGGCGTTGCGGGCGACCTCGGTGAAGGAATAGCAGGAGATCACCATGGTGCGCACGAAATTGTCGCGGCTGGTGTCCGCGTAGAGGCCCTTGAGCTCGTTCTTGTCGGAAAAGCCGATGGCATGCACCACGAAATCCAGCCCGCCCCAGGCCTTGCCGAGGGTTTCGAAGGTCGCGGTGACCGAGGCGCTGTCCTCGACATCGCATGGCACGATCAGAGAGGCCCCCACCTTCTCGGCCAGCGGCTTGACCCGACGCCCGAAGGCGTCGCCCTGGTAGGTGAAGGCCAGCTCCGCCCCGTGCTCGGACAATTTCTTGGCGATGCCCCAGGCGATCGAATGATCGTTGGCGACCCCCATGACAAGCCCGCGCTTGCCCTTCATCAACCCTTCCATGTCCGGCAGATCCTTATGCGGAATAGCGCTGGAAAATCAGCGTTGCGTTGGTGCCACCGAAACCGAAGGAATTGGACAAAACGGTGTCGATCTTGGCGTTGTCGATACGCTTGCGCACGATCGGCATGCCCTCGAATTCCGGATCGAGCTCCTCGATATGGGCGCTCTCGCCGATGAAGCCGCCCTGCATCATCAGGATCGAATAGATCGATTCCTGCACGCCTGCCGCGCCCAGCGAATGGCCGGTGAGCGACTTGGTCGAGGTGATATAGGGCATCTTGTCGCCGAACACCTCGCGGATGGCGCCCATTTCCTTGGAATCGCCGACCGGCGTCGAGGTGCCGTGGGTGTTGATGTAGTCGACCGGGGTCGAGACGGTGGCAAGCGCCTGCCGCATGCAGCGGATGGCGCCTTCCCCCGAAGGCGCGACCATGTCGTAGCCGTCGGACGTCGCGCCGTAGCCGACGATCTCGGCATAGATCTTGGCGCCGCGCGCCTTGGCGTGCTCCAATTCCTCCAGCACCAGCACGCCTGCGCCGCCGGCGATGACGAAACCGTCGCGGTTGACGTCATAGGCGCGCGAAGCGGTCGATGCCTTGTCGTTGAACTTCGACGACATGGCGCCCATGGCGTCGAAGAGGTCCGACATCGTCCAGTCGAGGTCTTCATGGCCGCCGGCGAACATCATGTCCTGCTTGCCCCACTGGATCAGCTCATAGGCATTGCCGATGCAATGCGCGGAGGTCGAGCAGGCCGATGAGATCGAATAGTTGACGCCATGGATCTTGAACCATGTGGCCAGGGTGGCCGACGCCGTCGACGACATCGCCTTCGGCACGGCGAATGGACCGATGCGCTTGGGACTGTTGTTCTTGATCGTGGTTTCGGCCGCTTCGACGATGGTCCGGGTCGAAGGGCCGCCGGACCCCATCACGATGCCCGTCCGCTCATTGGTGATATCGCTTTCGCCTAAGCCCGCATCGGCGATCGCCTGGTCCATGGCGACGTGGTTCCAGGCCGCGCCCTGGCTCAGGAAGCGCATGGCGCGGCGATCGATCATCGGGGTGGGATCGAGCGTCGGCGCGCCCCAGACCTGGCAGCGGAAGCCGTGCTCGGCGAAGGAATTGGAAAAGCTGATGCCGGATTTGGCATCGTAAAGCGAGCTCTGTACCTCATTGGCATTGTTGCCGATCGACGACACAATGCCGAGCCCTGTCACTACGACCCGTCTCATTCGCAACTCCTTCCGGCGTATCCGGGCGGAAACCTAGCCGGTTTTCGCCTGTGATCATACGCAAATAAACTGACGTGGCGCCCATTGGGTACGCGGACGCCATGGCGAAAAACGGTCAGGCGGCCGACTGCTTGGACAGGCCGACCTTCAGATCCGTGGCGGCGTATATGGGTTCGCCATCCGCCTTAAGCCAGCCGTCGGCGATGCCGAGCACCAGCCGGCCGCGCATCACGCGCTTGAAGTCGACGCCGTACTCGACCTTCTTCACCGACGGCGTCACCATGCCCTTGAACTTCACCTCGCCGGTCGAAAGCGCCATGCCCTTGCCGGGCTCGCCCAGCCAGCCGAGATAGAAACCGGTCAACTGCCACATGGCGTCGAGGCCGAGGCAGCCCGGCATGATCGGATTGCCGATGAAGTGGCAGGCGAAGAACCACAGGTCCGGCTTGATGTCGAATTCGGCGCGGATGAAGCCCTTGTCGAAAGCGCCGCCGGTCTCGCTGATCTCGGTGATGCGGTCGAACATCAGCATAGGTGGGTAGGGCAGCTGGGCGTTGCCCGGCCCGAACAGGTCGCCGCGGGCGCAGGCGAGTAGTTCCTCGTAATCGTAGCTGGACTTTTGATCCGCCATCAAATTTCCGTCCCCGTGTTCTTCGCGGGCGGCAGGGCGCCCTTGTCGTTGGTTTCCTAACACACTCTGTTTGCGGCCGGAAACCGGCGTTTGCGCTTAACCCGTGCGCCTTCGCGGGTCAATGCGCGCTATTGATCGCATTCGGACTACAGAATATATGTCGATTGGTGTCCGGTTTTGGCTTTTGACGTCTTTTTGCCATTCTGGGCCTGTTGGTGGGCTGGGCAACAAAGCTTCGACGCGAAGATGGATTCGGGCTATCGGAAGGACAATGTCGCTGTGGACAAGCGGGTTCGCGAAGCCGGCCTGAGGCCGACGCGCCAGCGCATCGCGCTGGCCGATCTGCTTTTCGCCAAGGGCGACCGCCACCTTTCGGCCGAGGAACTCCACGAAGAGGCGATCGCCGCCGGCGTGCCGGTTTCTTTGGCGACGGTCTATAACGCACTCCATCAGTTCACCCAGGCCGGCCTATTGCGCATCCTGGCGGTCGAAGGCTCGAAAACCTATTTCGACACCAACACCTCCGACCATCATCACTTCTACGTCGAGGGCGAGAACCGGATTTTCGACATCGAAAGCGGACCGGTCACCGTCTCCAACCTGCCGATACCGCCGGAGGGCATGGAGATCGCCAATGTCGACATCGTCGTGAGGCTTCGCCCGAAGCGCGGCGACTGATCCCGTGGCGACGCGGCCCGTCGACCTGATCGTCCGATTTGAGTGGGTCACCGTCGCCGCCTTGGCTGTCGTTTGCTACGCATTGGCCGGCTTTTCCTGGTGGCTTTTTGCGCTGCTTATCCTGGCGCCGGACCTGTCGATGCTGGGCTACCTCGCCGGGCCGCGCGTCGGCGCCGTCACCTACAACGCCTTGCATATCCTGATTGCCCCGCTCGTCCTTCTGCTCGCGGGTGCGTTGCTCGCCGGCCCGCTCACGACCACCGTGGCGCTCATCTGGATAGCGCACATCGCCATCGACCGTGCCCTCGGTTACGGCCTCAAGCTGCCCACCGGTTTTCAGGATACGCATCTCGGCCGCATTGGCCGCGACCGCAATCGCGTGGCCGGTTAAGGGTACGTCGAGATTCAGGCCAAGCCGGCTTGACCTGAATTCGCTTAAAGCGCTTCGCGCTGAACCGGATTCAGGCGACGCGCTTTAAGCCTTTGTTTTGATGCATGTCGTTGTCCCAGAACCGCTGTACACTTCTGGGCGACATGCATTAGTTCTTGAACTTCTCGCCCGGATAGGCGCCCCACACCTGCGACTGGGCCATCCAGCCGGTGTGGCCGTCAAAGGTCATCTCGCACCATTGGCCGTCGCATTTCTTGATCGAGCCGATCACGCCCGGCTCGATGATGGCGATGACGCCGGCATCCTTGTCGGGCTCGTCGAGCAGGTTGACCTGCCCGCCCTTGCCACGCTGCCAGGGCGCGACGATGGCGGTGCGCCGGCCGGAAAGCAGCGACTGGTTGATCCAGCCCTCCGACCCATCGGCATCGCGCACGCGGCGCCAGGTGTCGAATTCCTGGATGACTTCCATCGGCAGGCCGGCCTTCAGATACATCCAGTTGACGGAATAGTTGGCGCCGGGGCCGACGCGCGAATTGACGCGGGCCGGTTTCAGGCTGACGAAGCGCGGCAGCGGCAGGCCGCTCGGACCAAGCGTTATGGTTTGCGCCGGCGCGGCCGCACTTTGCGCGAATGCCTGCGGCGCGCAAAGGAGGGCGCCAAGGATGGCTGCGCTGAAGGCCAGGCGAAGCGACGCGAAACCAGACACTTTCGTTCCTTTCGGCGCCGGTCCGTCGGATGAGCGCCCCTTTTTCTTTGTCTTCGGCGGCACCGCTTGTTACAGGAGTGGGCAGATGCCGCGACTGGCTACAAGTTTCGCCGGTCTTGGTTAAAGAGGTCTCAACGAGATCGGTTTCGAGAGCATGATCCCGAAAAGTGGGAACCGGTTTTCGGAACAGATCATGCTCCAAAAAAGAGTAGGATCGGGATGACGATTCGACGAAACGTCATCCTGATCGAGGAAGCTCCGGGGATAAAATGGCAGGCAAAAAACGGCCCCTCGTCGTCATCACGCGCAAGCTGCCCGACCCTGTCGAGACCCGCATGCGCGAGCTGTTCGACGCAAGGCTGAATGTCGAGGACCGGCCGATGACCCAGCCTGAGCTGGTCGCGGCGGTCAAGGAAGCCGACGTGCTCGTTCCCACCATCACCGACCACATCGACGCGGCGCTGATCGCCCAGGCTGGCGAAAACCTCAAGCTGATCGCCAATTTCGGCAACGGCGTCGACAAGATCGACGTCGCGGCGGCGGCCAAGAAAGGCATCACCGTCACCAACACGCCGAATGTGCTGACCGAAGACACCGCCGACATGACCATGGCGCTGATGCTCGCCGTGCCGCGGCGGCTCGCGGAAGGAGCCAATGTGCTGACGGGTGAGAAGAAATGGGCCGGCTGGTCGCCGACCTGGATGCTCGGCCGGCGCATCTGGGGCAAACGTCTCGGCATCGTCGGCATGGGCCGCATCGGCACGGCCGTCGCCAGGCGGGCCAAGGCCTTCGGCCTCTCGATCCACTACCACAACCGGCATCGCGTGCTGCCGGCGGTCGAGGAGGAGCTGGAGGCAACCTACTGGGAAAGCCTCGACCAGATGCTGGCCCGCATGGACATCATCTCGGTCAATTGTCCCTCGACGCCGGCGACGTTCCACCTTTTGTCCGGCCGCCGGCTGGCGCTGATGCAGCCTTCGGCCTACCTCGTCAACACGGCGCGCGGCGACATCATCGATGAGGAAGCGCTGATCAAGCTGATCCATGACGGCAAGATCGCCGGCGCCGGCCTCGACGTCTATGAGCACGAGCCGGCGCTGAACGCCAAGCTATTGAAGCTTGCCGCCAAGGGCAAGGTGGTGCTTCTGCCGCATATGGGCTCGGCCACGCTCGAGGGCCGCATCGACATGGGCGAGAAGGTGATCATCAACATCCGCGCCTTCTTCGACGGCCATCGCCCGCCGGACCGCGTTCTGCCGCTGAGGGCCTGAAGGCTTAAACGGCCACGGTAATCGCGCCGTCCGCGGCGACGGTTACCGCGCCTCCGCGGTAGGCATCGAACGCGCCGCGGTCGAGCCGCACCGCGATCGGCGTCTGCCAGCCCATTTCCCGGGCGACGATCAGGCCGAGCAGCAGGATGGCGTCCGGCTCGTGCAACACCAGGGCCGCCGGCGCGCCGCCGTTATGGACGAGTTCCATCAGCACCGCCGAAGCGGATGACGAGCCGATCGTGCCCGGGAGGAACAGCACCCGGCCGGCAATGACCTCGCCATGCTGCGGGTGGCGGACATCGGCGATGCGGCCCGTCTTGGGGTCGACGCCGCCCCAGAAGCTGATCGGCGCCGTCAGCACCAGCGCTTCGCCTTCGCCGGCCTTGCCTGGCACAAGGATTTCGGCCGTGGCGCTCATGCGGCGATATCCGTGAAGACCGGGTTGCCGAGGACCGCGCTTTCGACACAGTCGGCGAGCGAGGCATAGAGCACCGCGTAGCCGGTGTTGCCCGGCGCGTAATGCGCGAACTTGCCCGAATTGGTCATCAGCACGCCGCTGCTCAGCTCCGGCATGATCGGCGTCACCACCACGCATGTGTCGGCGACGATGACCACGCCGCTCGCCTCGAGCCTTTTTCGCCGGCCGTCCTTTTCCAGCAGGGCAAGCGCGTGGCGGCCGGTGCAGGCATAGATCGGGACAGTAAGCCGCCGCCCGGCGATCAGCCGCTCCAGGCTGTCGAATTCGTCATGCGACAGATGCGGGCTGCCGATCGCCACCGCATCGATGGTCTTTGGCGCTGCCGCGGTCGACAAGCCGGCGCGGGCCTTAGCCGCCATGTCGTGCGTCACCCGGATCACCGCTTCCGGCTCTGGCCCGGCCAGGATGGTTGCGACGTCGGGAGCCTCGGGCGTCACGCCGGCAATGTGGAACAGCCCGACCGCGCCGGACGACGCGGCCGCCGCGCCGAACGCTTTCAGCGCGTCCTCGCCGGGATGACCGGTCACGCCTTTGACGACGCCGATCGCGTTGCCCACCTCGCGGCCGTAGAGGCTGCCCAGGACGGGCCAGGCGATCTCCGAGGCAAGGAAGGATGGCGACAAGCCTGAGACATCGAACACGAGCCGCGCCCGGCGATTCTCGGGCCGGTGCAGACCGTAATCCGGCGCGCGGGCGGTGATGGCGCAGGCAATGTCGAGGAAATCGCCGTAGCGGTTGGTGCGCGCGCCCAGCACCGAATTGCAGAAGACGACCGCGTTGGACTCGCCCCAGGCCACGTTGCTGCCGAGTGCGGGCCTGTGGCCGGCCTGATAGGGCGCGCAGGTCCAGCTCTGCTCGCAGCCGAGCTTACGATAGGCCTCCATCATCCGCCGCGCCATGCCGCGCTGCGGCTCCTCGAGACGAATGCGCGAGCAGCCCATCAGGTCGAGCGCTCCGACATTGAGCGTCGAGCGCACCGCGACCTTCGCGCCGCCTTCGACCAGCCTCTCGGCAAACAACGTGCCGGAATCGCCATGATAGAGCGCGCCGTCGATATGCGCGGACGCGATCGGGATCAGCCTCGGCGCGCCGAGCAGCCTGGCGCTTTCGGCGACGATGCGCATCGCCATGCCCGCGCCGTCCTGGCCGGCGACGATCGCCTGTTCTTGCGGGCTGAGTGCGAGACTCAAGGCAGCACCTTGCGCATCGTGATGGAGGTCGGCCTGTCATAGCCCGCATGCGCCGTGCGCGCAGTCTCGCGAAAGCCGAGCCGGGCGAAGGCCGCATGGTTTGCAGTCAGTTCGATGCGGGCCTGGAGCTCGATCGCATCCTTGTCCCGTTCGCGGGCAAGATCCTCCACCGCTTGCATCAGCCGGGCTCCGACGCCTTGACCCTGGAGCGCTGGCTCGACCGCGAGCTTGCCGACATAGAAATCCCGCGCCCGCTCCAGCGCGAAGACGCAGCCGACGATGCGGCCGTTCTCGACGGCCAGAAACCCCGCCTCCCTTTTCGCTTTCTCGGCAAGGCTGTCGGCGCTCAGAAGATGCGCCGAAGATGGCGGGTCGATAACGCCGTCCATATAGGCGAAGGCGCGGCGGATCAGCGCGAGCAAGTCGTCCCATCGGTCGAAATCCGCGGGTAGGCCGATTATGGAGATGCCGACGGTCTGGTCCATGCGCTCAAACGGCCTTGTAGCGGATGGTGTCGAAGCGGGCCGTGAGCCCGTCATAGAGTAGCAGCCTGCCGATGAGCGGCTCGCCTATGCCGGTGATCAGCTTGATCGCCTCCATCGCCTCCAGCGCGCCGATGACCCCCGTCAGCGCCCCCACGATGCCGGCAACGGCGCAGGAGGGCACCAGCCCTTCGGGCGGGGCTTCCGGGAACAGGTCGCGATAGCTCGGATTGCGCTTGCCGTCGGCACCAGTCTCGAACGGTTTCAGCACCGTTACCGAGCCGTCGAAACGGCCGACGGCGGCGGTGACCAGGGGTTTCTTCTCGCTGGCGCAGGCATCGGCGACCGCGTAGCGCGTCTCGAAATTGTCGGAGCCGTCGACAACGACATCGTAGCGGGCGACGAGGGCAGTGGCGTTCTCTTCGGTCAGCCTCAGGCGGTGCGCTTCCACCGTGACGTTGGGGTTGATGCGCATGATCGCAGCTGCCGCGCTGTCGGTCTTGGCCAAGCCGATCGTGTCGCTGCCATGGATCACCTGCCGCTGCAGGTTGGACAGCGAAACCGTGTCGTCATCGACGATGCCGAGCGTGCCGACGCCGGCGGCGGCAAGATATTCGAGCACCGGCGCGCCGAGCCCGCCGGCGCCGATCACCAGCACCCGCGCCCGTTTCAGCTTCTGCTGGCCTGGCCCGCCGATCTCGGGCAGCACGATGTGGCGGGCATAGCGTTCGAGTTCTTCGTCGGTCAGGGCGGCATCGGTCATGGCCGGACCTTATCTCTGGCGCAGAGCCTTGTCAGTAAGCGCAAGGCAATGCCTTGTGGTCCACACACGAGGGGTTTGGCATGACGCAAGGCAAGGCCTTGTGGCCCAGTGCCGAAATAGCTTCACCGGCTAGCCGGTCGGCTCGACGCTGCCGTGATCGACCGTGAGGAATTGCGCCCGGCCGGCAAGGCTTGAGAACAAGGCGGCATCCGTGCCCGTCATGAAGGCCTGGCAGTTGAGCTCCTCAAGGATCGAGAACAGCGCCGCGCGCCGGCCGGCGTCGAGATGCGCGGCAATCTCGTCCAGCAACAGGATCGGCGTCAGGCCCGACATCTCGCCGGTCAGCCTGGCATGCGACAGCACGATACCGACCAGCAGCGCCTTCTGCTCGCCGGTCGAGCACAGTTCCGCCGGCATCGACTTAGGCCGGTGCCGCACCAGCAGGTCGGAGCGGTGCGGGCCGTCCAGCGTGCGACCGGCGGCGCGGTCGCGCTCACGACCATTGGCAAGAGCGGCACGATACCGCTCCTCGACGTCGACCGCCGGTGCATCGCCGAGCGCGCCCTCCAGGTCCCCGGCAAGGCTGATATCGGCCTGCGGAAACGGCCCGCTGCCGGGCAATCTGTCGATCATGGCGGTAAGCAGCCGCACCAGTTCGGACCGCGCCGCGGCTATCGCCACGCCGGTTTCGGCCATCTGCGTCTCGATCGCGTCGAACCAGGCGCCGTCCCGCGAGCCTTCCGTAAGCAAGCGGTTACGGCCGCGCATTGCCTTCTCATAGTCGAGCGCGCGCTGACCGTGGCCAGGGTCGATCGCCAGCACCAGCCGGTCGAGGAAGCGGCGGCGGTCCGCCGCCGGACCGGGAAACAGCCCATCCATCGCCGGCGTCAGCCAGACGACCCTGAGCCATTCCAGCATGTCCTCGGCCGATCGCGCCGGCGCGCCGTTGATCCGCACCTTCCGGCCGCCTTCGCCGGCGGCGTCGCCGCCGGAAATGCCGGTGCCGATCTCGACCTGGCCCTCCGGCCCGTCGATGCGCGCATGCAAGGCGAAGCCGCCAACGCCGCCTTCCCGCGCAACATCCGCATAAGGCGCGCGGCGCAGGCCCCGGCCAGGCGTCAGGAACGAGATCGCTTCCAGGAGATTGGTCTTGCCGGCGCCATTGTCGCCCGACAGCACCACCGCGCCAGGCGCAAAGTCGAGGGAAAGCGCCGCATAGTTGCGGAAATTCGTAAGCGTTAACTTACTTATATAGCTTTGCTGCCGAAGCTGTTTCGCATCCGCGGTCACGACGACACATCAGGTCCGCTAGAGCAATTCCAGGAAAAGTGCACTGCGGTTTTCCGCCCGGAATTGCGACAGACAAAAGCGCAATTCCAGGAAAAGTGCACAGCGGTTTTCCGTCCGGAATTGCGGCGACAAGAGACCTAGACCCGCATCGGCATCAGCACGTAGAGCGCCGTCTCGTCGGCCATGTCGTGGATCAGCGTCGGCGAGCCGGCATCGGCCAGCATGAACTTGGCCTCCGAACCGGTGAGCTGGGCCGCGACGTCGAGCAGGTATTTGGCGTTGAAGCCGATCTCGATCGGGTCCGACGAATAGTCGGCCGCCAGTTCCTCGGTGGCGCTGCCCGAATCCGGATTGTTGACCGCGAGCGTGAGCTGGCCGTCATTGATCGACAGCTTCACGGCCCGGCCGCGTTCGGAGGAAATGGTCGAAACGCGGTCGACCGCGGCGGCGAAGCTCTGGCGGTCGATGATCAGCTTCTTGTCGTTGCCGGTCGGGATGACGCGCTGATAGTCGGGGAAGGTGCCGTCGATCAGCTTCGAGGTCAAAACGACACTGCCGATGGTGAAGCGGATCTTGGTGTCCGACAGTTCCGTCGTCACCGCGACATCGGGGTCGTCGACCAGCTTCTGCAGTTCGCTCACCGTCTTGCGCGGAATGATGATGCCCGGCATGCCTTCCGAACCGGCCGGCGCGTCGATCTCGGCGCGCGCCAGGCGGTGCCCGTCGGTGGCGACCGAGCGCAGCTTCAGCTTGCCGCCGACTTCAACGGTGTGCAGGTAGATACCGTTGAGATAGTAGCGCGTTTCCTCCGTCGAGATGGCGAACTGGGTCTTGTCGATCAGCCCCTTCAGCGCCGCCGATTCCAGCCGGAAGATATGCGAGAACGAGCCGGCCGAAAGCTCCGGGAAGTCGGATTGCGGCAGGCACTGCAGGCGGAAGCTCGAACGGCCCGAGGTGACGGTCATCGCGTTGCCGTCCTCGTCCGTCTTCAGCATCACCTCTGCGCCATCGGAAAGCTTGCGCACGATGTCGTAGAGCAGATGCGCCGGCACCGTCGTCGCGCCGCCACGCTCGACCTTGGCGGGCGTCGCCTCCGTCACCTCGAGGTCGAGGTCGGTCGCCTTCATCTCAAGGCTCGCGCCCTCGGCGCTGAGCAGCACGTTGGAGAGGATCGGTATGGTGTTGCGCCGCTCGACCACACGGTGGACGTGGTTGAGGGACTTCAGGAGATTTGACCGTTCCAGGATAACACGCATGACGAACAGGCTCTCTTCAATGAATGAACGGATCACCGCAGGCGGCATCCCGCGAAAGCCCTGAAAGGCTTCCAGAATCTCTGTAAGCTGACAGTAAAAAGCCTGCGAACGCAAGCCCGCGGCACCGGTTACGGCCGGTTGCGCGGGCTTTCTGGGGATAAAGCCGGCGATGCGGGTCGCCGGCCATTTTTGCATAGCCTCAGGCCTGGTCGTTGATCAGCCTTCTGAGCAGTTCGAGCTCCTGCGCCAGCGTGTTGTCGGCGCCTGAAAGGTCTTCGATCTTGCGCACGGCATGGAGCACGGTCGTATGGTCGCGGCCGCCGAAACGCCGCCCGATCTCCGGCAGCGAGCGCGGCGTCATCACTTTCGACAAATACATCGCCACCTGCCGCGGCTTGACGATGGTGCGCGTGCGCCGGTTGGACAGAAGCTCCGTCTTCGACACGTTGTAGTGGCGCGCCACGATGCGCTGGATGTCCTCGATGCGCACCCGCTTCGGCTCGCCCGAGCGGTAGATGTGGCCGAGAATCTCGTCGATGCGGTCGATCGTGATCTGCGGCTCGAAGGACTGGCGAAACAGAAGCTGGTTGAAGGCGCCTTCAAGCTCGCGCCCGCTGCCGGTGACGGTGCGGGCGACATGCTCCAGGATCTCGTCCGAGATGTCGAGCGAGGTGTCATCGGTCTTGGCGGTGGCGCGGCGCAGCTTCAGCATGCCGAGCCGCATGGCGAAATCGGGAGCCGACATCTCCAGCGCCACGCCGCCATTGAGGCGAGAACGGACGCGCGGCTCCAGCGATTCCAGTTCCGACGGCGGCCGGTCGGCCGCCACCACCACCTGCTTGGCGCTGTCGAGCAGCATGTTGATGAGGTGGCAGAATTCGTGCTGGATCGACTTGCCTTGCAGGAACTGCATGTCGTCGATGATCAGCAGGTCGATGTCGCGCAGCTGCTCCTTTAGCGTCAGCGCGTTGTTGTCGCGGATCGCGGTGGCGAAGCGCCACATGAAATACTCCGCCGTCAGATAAACGACGCGCGACTTCGGATTGTGCCGCAGCGATTCCGCCGCGATCGCCTGCAAGAGGTGCGTCTTGCCGAGCCCAACGGTGGCATGCAGGAAAAGCGGATTGAAACGCACCGCGCTCGACTGCGATTCCGCCACGGCTCTCGCCGCCGCGAAGGCCACCCTGTTGGACGGCCCCTCGATGAAAGACGCGAACGTGTAGCGCGGGTCGAGCGGTGAGCCCAGGACATTGTGGCGGAACTCCGGTTCCGCGGACGCGCCCTGGCGGGGCGCCGGCGCCCGTTGTTCCACGCGTCCGGCGCTCGCGGTGCCGTTGGCGAGCGCGGTGTGCGTCTGTCTGGTCATCTTGCGGGCCGGCACGATTTCCGGCTCGACATGGTTGCGCCCCTGGCGCGTCGCGGTGCGCACGACAATCTCGATCTTGAGGACGTCGGGATCCTCATGCCGCCACAGCTCCGCGATAAGCTCGAGATAGTGGCCGTTGATCCATGACCGCAGGAAGGCGGTCGGCACCGAGATGCGGACAATGCCGCGGGAGGCCTCGGCGACCTTCATGCGACCAAACCAGCTCGAATAGACCTCGGCCCCGAGACGCGCCTTCAGCTGGGTCTTGACCCGCTCGAACTTCTGTTCCGCGTCGCTGGATGCCGCCACGTCGTCCCCCCCAACAAAAGTTGCCGAAAATGGGAGCTCGCCCGCTATCTCCCTCTCGATGCCGCCTTGCATGATCAAAGTTCCTTGTCTTTCGTACCCTTTTCCGCCGGGGATGCGCCTCCTGCATCCTTGGTCCGGCGACCTCATTCGCTGCGCTGCCGCTGCCGCCGCCGGCAAACGGTCATCGCAACTCGCGCAAGGGACCAGCCGCCGGCTCCGCACGCCGGCTTCGACAAAGACAAGGCAATACGCCACCCTCCGGCGAAAACGCCGGCGAGACATCGACCGCCAATGTACAATTACGCCAGTCCCCTACCGCACCGAAGAGACAAACCAAGCCACGCGCGGAATTGCTCCACGTCATGAATTCTGCCATTTTGTGCTGGCCGATTCAGGCTGGGTCAGGGGCTAGAGCCCGTCCCTTCGATGGATGGACATTACCGAAATCGCTGTGGATAGGGCAAGGCCACATCTAACGGTTTTTTAACGAATCTGGTTACCGCAAGGGGCTTGAATTCGGGTGCCGCAACGGCACGTTTTGACAAAGCCATTGTGATTCAAACCCTTTTCCGGCGAATATGAAAAAGGCCGCCCGAAACGAAATATTCTGAAATAATTCTCTTGACAGCTACTTCTCCCCCGCCGCCCGACCGCGCGTTGAACAAGCTGTGGATGACCGCCTGTAAGCCTTTGAAAAAAATACAGAATTTCTGACAGGGGAATTTGGGCAGGTGCCGCGTCGGAGGCGCGCAGATATAAGCGGCGCTGTATATGCCGGCAAAACATTACCGGGATTGGAATCGCCTCATAAGTGCAGCTTGCGAGCAAACTTTTTAAGTACTTGCCGGCAAACGAAAAAACCCGGCCTGTACGGCCGGGTTCAGTATCGACGGAGTGAAAGAGGAGTCGGTCAGGCCGACAGCGTCTTGACCCGCTGGGCCAGCCGCGAAACCTTGCGGGAAGCCGTGTTCTTGTGGACGACGCCCTTGGTGGCGGCGCGCATCAACTCCGGTTCCGCCGCCTTGAAGGCTTCCACCGCGGCGGCCTTGTCGCCGGCGGCCAGCGCCTCTTCGACCTTGCGGACATAGGTGCGGACGCGCGAGCGGCGGTTCTTGTTCACCGCAGCGCGGCGGGCGATCTTGCGCGTAGCCTTTTTGGCCGAGGAAGTATTGGCCATGATGCCTCTCTTCTGATCTGGTAAACGCCAGCGATGTCGCGGGGCGCAAAAAACAAACGGGCAGCCACGGGCCGCCTCGGTTGGTGCGGCTTATAGTTCAGCTTTCCCGGCTCGTCAACGCCGCTTCGCGGTCTTTTTAGGCCTCGATGTCGTGTCCCGCAAAATTGCGGCCACCTGGCCGACGCGCCTAGCGGTTGGTGAAGTTCGGCTTCCGCTTTTCGACGAAGGCGGCCATGCCTTCTTTCTGGTCGTCGAGCGCAAACAGCGAATGGAACAGACGGCGCTCGAAGCGCAGCCCCTCGGCCAGCGTCGTTTCGTAGGCGCGGTTGACGGCTTCCTTGGTCATCATGACCGACGGCAGTGAGAACTCGGCGATCTTCGCCGCCGCCTTCAGCGCTTCGTCGAGCAGTTCGGCGACCGGGACCACCCGCGAAACCAGTCCGCAGCGCTCGGCCTCGGCCGCATCCATCATGCGCCCTGTCAGGCACATGTCCATCGCTTTGGACTTGCCGACGAATCGGGTCAGCCGCTGCGAGCCGCCCATGCCCGGCATGACGCCGAGCGTGATTTCGGGCTGGCCGAACTTGGCGTTGTCGCCGGCGATGATGAAGTCGCACATCATGGCCAGCTCGCAGCCGCCGCCGAGCGCATAGCCCGCGACCGCCGCGACGATGGGCTTGCGCGTGCGCGTGAATTCCTCCCAGCCGACGAAGAAATCCTGCGTGTAGGCGTCGGCGAAGGACATCGCCTGCATTTCCTTGATGTCGGCGCCGGCGGCGAACGCCTTTTCCGAGCCGGTGAGCACCATGGCGCCGATCCCCGCATCGGCGTTGAACGCACCCGCCGCCGCCACCACCTCCGCAAGGACCTGCGAATTCAGCGCGTTGAGCGCCTTGGGCCGGTTCAGCGTGATCAGCCCGACCTTGCCGCGTGTTTCCACGAGAATGGTTTCATAGGTCATGGTTCGCTTCCTTCCGCGGCAGTGGGACGATCCACACCGTTCCTAGCTTACCGCTGACAGGTCCGGCAATAGAAGGTCGAGCGGCCGCTTTGCACGATGCGCTCGACATGGCCGCGGCAGCCCGGCCTCTGGCACGGTTCCCCCTCGCGATCGTAGACCGCGAAGGAATGCTGGAAATAGCCGAGCGATCCGTCGGCCTGGACATAGTCGCGCAGCGAGGAGCCGCCGGCGGCGATCGCGTCGGCGATGACCGCTCGGATCGCCTCCGCGAGGCGCCCGCTTTGTTCTTTCGCCCTCTTGGCCGATCCGGCGATGGTGCCGGCTTCGCGCAGCGGCGAGAGCCCGGCTCGCCACAGGGCCTCCGCCACATATATATTGCCGAGCCCGGCGATCAGCCGCTGGTCGAGCAATGCCGCCTTGAGCGGCGATCTGCGATCCTTCAGCAGTGAGGCGAGCAAGGGACCGTCGAGCGCGTTGCCGGTCGGCTCGACGCCCAGTCCGGCGAGCATCGGGTGCGCGTCCGGCGCGCCTTCGGCAAACAGCATGAAGCCGAAGCGGCGCGGGTCGTTGAAGATGACCCGGGAGCGCGCGCCTTTTTCCGAGACGACGTCGAACACGACATGGTCGTGCGCCGCGCTTTTCGACCGCTCGTGATGGAAGGTGCCGGGGATGTCGCCGCTCCCGGCGGTTTCGACCCGGAATGACCCCGACATGCCGAGGTGGCAGATCAGCACCGGACCATCTTCGATATGCATCGTCAGATATTTGGCGCGCCGGCCAAGCGCCGTCACGGTCTTGCCGGTGAGCCGCTCCGAAAAGCGTTCGGGAAAAGGAAAGCGAAGGTCGGGCCTGCGCGCTTCGACCTTGACGAGCCGCGCCCCTTCCAGGACCGGCTGCAGTCCGCGCCGGACTGTCTCGACCTCGGGCAGTTCAGGCATGGCCGCCTATCGTTGCGAGGAAGGATGTTCCATGGCGGCCGGCTGCCAGGCCAAGGTGATCCGCAACGGTCTCGCCGATATCGGCGAAGGTCGGCCTGAGTCCGATGTCGCCGCCCTTCAGCCCCGGCCCGATGCCGATCACCGGAACGCGCTCGCGCGTATGGTCGGTGCCGCGCCAGGTCGGGTCGTTGCCGTGATCGGCTGTGAGGATGAGAAGGTCGCCCGCCCTGAGGCGCGACAGCGCCTCGGGCAGCCGACGGTCGAAGGCTTCGAGCGCGGCCGCATAGCCGGCGACGTCGCGCCGATGGCCGAACTCGGTGTCGAAGTCGACGAAATTGGCGAAGACCAGGTCGCCTTCGCCGGCGTCGTCCATGGCGCCGAGCGCCGTGTCGAACATCGCCATGTTGCCGCCGGCCTTGCGCACATGCGAGATGCCGCGATGGGCGAAGATGTCGCCGATCTTGCCGACCGCGATGACCTTGCTGCCGCGCTCCGTCAGCCGGTCGAGCAGGGTCTCCTCCGGCGGCGGCACCGCATAGTCGCGGCGGTTGTGGGTGCGCTGGAACGTGGCGGGCGTCTCGCCCACGAAAGGCCGCGCGATCACGCGTCCGATCTTGAGCGGATCGACGAGCCGGCGCACCGTGAGGCAAAGCTCATAAAGCCTCTCCAGGCCGAAATGCGTTTCATGCGCGGCGATCTGCAGCACGGAGTCCACCGAGGTGTAACAGATCGGTTTGCCGGTGCGGATATGCTCATCGCCGAAGCGTTCGATGATCTCGGTTCCCGGCGCATGGCAATTGCCGAGGATGCCCGGCACCTTGCCTTCGCGGATGATCTTCTCGGTCAGCTCGGGCGGGAAGGCCGGCACGGTATCGGGAAAGTAACCCCAGTCGAAGCGCACGGGCAGCCCTGCGATCTCCCAATGGCCCGACGGCGTGTCCTTGCCGCTCGACACCTCCTGTGCGGCGCCGTGGAAGGCCGAGGCGACCAGCGGCGCATCGATGCCGGTGCTGAGCCCGGTCGCGGCTTGCGCCGCCCGGCCAAGCCCGAGCGACATCATGTTGGGCACGGCGAGCGGTCCTTTGCGCAGACCTTCCCGATCGGCGCGGCCTTCGGCGCAAGCCTTGAAGATGTGTCCGAACGTGTCGGCGCCGGCGTCACCATAGCGTTCGGCGTCGGCCGCTCCGCCGATGCCGAAAGAATCGAGAACGAACAGGAACGCGCGCGCCATGGGTGTCATCGTTGTCAGTCCTGGTCGCCAGACATAAGGTTCCCCGGCGGCGTTGGCAAATCGGAAACCAAACCGCAACCGCTTCGCGCCATAGTTGCGACGAGGCGTGGCTATGACAGGAGCAAAGCAAGCATGGCGAGGCGCGGCAAAACCGCGGCGAATCAGGCCGTGAAAATGTGCGCGGCCGCTCTCCTGGCGTCCGGCGCCGCCGCATGGCCGGCACACGCCGACTGGCGTGACGACATCGGCACGTTCCGCATCGGCATCGTTGCCGAGCCGGGCGGCGGCAACACCGTCCCCGGGCTTGCGCGCCTGACGGATGCCTATGCCAACGCGCTCGGCATGAAGGTCGAGTTCGTCGTTGCCCGTGACTATGCGGCGCTGATCGAGGCGCAGGCGAGCGGGCGCGTGCAATACGCGGTCTATTCGACGCTTGCCTATGCCACTGCCTCGGAGCGCTGCGGCTGTGTCGAACCGCTGGTGGCGCCGGTCGACGCCGACGGCGCCGTCGGCATCCGCTCCGTCCTGGTGACGCGCGACGGCAGGCTGCAGGACCTTGCCGCCATGGCTTCGCATCGGATCGCTATTGCGCCGGCCGATAATGTCGGCGGCGCGCTGCTGCCGTTGGCGGCCCTTTCCGCCGCAGGGGTCAAGATCGCGCAGGATTCGCCGTTCCTGGCACGCGCCGCGTCTGCCACGGCGGCCGAGACGATGTTGAGCGGCGGCGATGCGGATGGCCTGTTCGGATGGGAGCCGGCCGATGCCGACGGTCAATCCACCCATTCCGGCGGCACTGTCGCGCGGCTGGAGGCTGCCGGTATTTCCGGGGCGTCGCTTAGGGTGTTATGGACCTCCAACCTGTTGCGCTACGGGCCGCATGCCGTGCGCAGCGATCTCGATCCCGAGGCAAAACGCCGGCTGACGGTCTTCCTGACCAATCTCAAATCGCAGACGCCTGACGTGTACGACCTGCTGGAGAGGGCGCATTCCGGTGGCTTCGTGCCGGCGATGTCCAAGGATTACGCCATGGCGATGGGAATCGTACGGCGGGCATTGGATGGCCGCGAATGACCGTCAGCAGTCGCTGCAAGGGATCGTCGGACTCCGGCGAGGCCTGAGATAATAAGTTTCGCTCATGTTTATGTTGCTGAAGGTCGACAGCAATCCAAACGATTTCGCTTTTTCATCCGTCGCGCTCCAGGCGATGACCGGTATATAGCCGAGATCGCTTTCCACACGGATTACGAAAGTGTTGCGGATCTTCAACGTCGCCGGCACCGTGGTGGTGCTGCCCGCGGCCGCGTCGACGCTGTAGGTGGTGCCCACCAGCTTGCGCGACCACACTACCTTCACTGTCGGCGACGCCTCGTCCGACATCTGTATGGCGGTGATGATGATCTTCGGATTCGAGCGGTTGTAGGGCAAAAGCGTCGTGCTGCCGATCTTCATGATCGCTTCGAGGTTTGCCTTCACGACCGTCTGCTGCTGCGTGACGAGGTCGGCCACCATGCTGCCGATGCGGCTGACCTTCTTGCTGGTCTCGATGGCCTGTGATGCCTCCATCGTGATGAAATACATGATGAGCAGCACCGGCGCGATGAACGCAAACTCGATCGCGGCGACGCCGCGCCGATCGCGGCCGAACCGCCTCGCTCGCGCCACCATGGCCGAAATCCCCCAATGTGCCCCCGCACGGTGCATCCTATCCCTCCAAGCCGCCCCAGCCTCAGCCGTCCGCCGGCCTTAGTTGTCGTCGAATGGTTCGTTCTGCCAGGTCACGGATGCAAAATGCAGCGTGGTGCCGTCGTTGAAATTCTGCATCTGCTTGGCCAGGAGATCCGTCATCACCGGCCATTTGTAGAATACCCGCAGCATGTTGATGGATTCTGCCAGGCCGGGTGCAACCGTGAAGTTCGTGTCGCTCCCCCCTTGCGTCAGAATGATCTGGTTGCCCGATATCCTGAAGCCTGCGGTGGCGGCGTTCGCAAAGCTCGAATATTCGCGCAAATCGACCTGCAACCCCGGGCAGTTCTGGGCCACCATGATCTGCAGGCGGTTGCAGATCAGCTGTTTTATCGAAGAGTCGGTGACGTTGCTCTTCTGGATCTGCCCGGTCCGCAACTGACGTGCAACGTCATCCGTGGCGTTGGCCATCACCTCCTGGCCGGCAAACGAGATGCAGCTCTCGAGGATAGCGAAGACGAGAAGCGCGAACGGGATGGCCAGCATCGCAAATTCCATTGCCGTGCTGCCGCGTCTGTCGCTGAAGAAGCCGGGGCGGGACTTGGCGCACACCGTGCTGTCCATGCCGTTGCCGGATGTGGCATCCTTGCTCATTTGCGTTCCTGCCGATCCCCTTGCGGTACCGGCGGCAAGGTTAGCGAAAACCCATTGAGGTCCGGTTTGGATGATCGTTAAATTCGCCGGGCAGGCTTTAAGCTGTCCTTAATGCCTGCTCCGACGCTCTCTTCGGGTTTAGTGCGCGGCGCTCATTTCGGTCTCGGAAGCCTTCTCGGCGTCGGTCTTGTAGGCGCTCTCGCAATAGGGCGTGCAAGACATGGTCTGGACTTCGGCACGCCTGTAGATGCGCACCGAGGAAGCGGCCTGTCGCACGACGGTCACCTGTTCATCGATGATCGGGCTGCCGTCCGAGTCGAGCACCACCAGATTGGTGACGCCAAAACCTTTGCCGGTAAGAACGATGGTCGAGGCGTCCTGCACCGAGGCGTCGGCGATGGCCGGATTGCCGATAACGACAGTGTCGGCCGCGCGGGACAATTTGACGATCTTTGCCTGGTTCATGGTCACTTCCACACCCGCGCCGGCCCTGGCCGGCATCACCAAGGCAGCAGCCGCCAGCAGCGCGGCGACTGGAAACAGTGATCTCGACAACGTCATTGAGCAGCTCCCGGCAGGCGGATTCTTCAACGGAACATGAACGAGATTGGTGAAGCAACGGTTAAACCGGACCTGGTCGCGATTAAGGACTTGCCTCGCTCGTCCACGCACCGACGGCGCTTCCTGTTTTAGTAACGTTGCATAAGCGCCGGTTTGCGCCGCTTTGCTCGATCCTCGAGCTGGCTGACAATGCTTAGGCCGCGGTTAACCACGCAGCGCGTTTGCCCCCGGAAAGGAATCGGTAAGGCTGTTTATTAAGCCGATCGAAACGGCTTCTCCCTAGATTTGCAGCATCCGATCAACCGCAAAGAGAAGTTGACGGAAGTGCTGTAACACGTGGAGTAGGAGCTCTCGAATGTCTAATCTCATTGCACGTTTCGTGAAGGACGAATCCGGCGCGACCGCCATCGAATACGGTCTGATCGCCGCCCTCATCGCGCTCGCCATCATGGTCGGCGCGAGCTCGCTCGGCACCGCCCTGAACACCAAGTTCAATGCGATCGCCACTGCCGTCAACAACGCTCCGTCGGCTCCGTAATAGCCGAAGGGTAACACAGTCATTCTCGACGACAAGGGCCGCCCATGGGCGGCCCTTGTTTCATGTCGTCGGGCAATTTCAAGTGCCCCTACCGGTTCGCGCTGTTTTGAGATGTTGCAGGCGCGCTCATCTCTGGCGTGTTCCCGACCTTCCGGTCCGCGTTTGACGTTAAGGGCTCGCCGCTGGAAAGGAATCGGTAAGGCTGTTTATTAAGCCGAACGAAAGGGGCTTCTCCCTAGATTGCAACGTCCGGTCAACCGCCATGAGAAGTTGACGGAAGTGCTGTAACACGTGGAAAGGGGGCTTTCTCCAATGTCTAAACTCGTCGCACGCTTTGTGAAGGACAATTCCGGCGCGACCGCCATCGAATATGGTCTGATCGCCGCCCTCATCGCGCTCGCCATCATGGTCGGCGCGAGCTCGCTCGGCAGCGCGCTGAACGCCAAGTTCGACGCTATCGCCAGTGCTGTGAACAACGCCCCGTCGGCCCCATGATAGCCGAACGGTGACGGAGTCGTTCTCGAAGAGAAGGGCCGCCGAAGGGCGGCCCTTCTTCCGTCTCGTCGGATGATGGGTGAGCTGCCTCATCAATCGTTAATCCGGCGTGCCTTAGACTGCTGCCGCAAGTTCCACAGCGGGCGCCTTGTCCATGCTTGAAGCCGTTATCTTCGTCGTCTTCCCATTCTGCATGCTGTTTGCTGCGATCTCCGACACGTTGTCGATGACGATCGCCAACCGCGTTCCCGTATTGTTGGTGGCGACATTCGCGCTTGTCGCGCCGTTCACCGGGATGGACTGGGCGACCTATGGCTGGCACTTCGCCGCCTGCGCCCTCGTGCTTGCCACGACATTCGGCCTCTTTGCGCTCGGCGGCATGGGCGGCGGCGACGCCAAGCTTCTGGCCGCGACCGCTCTATGGATGGGCCTCAACATCAACTTGATCGGCTATCTGGTGACGTCGGCTTTCATCGGGGGTCTGCTGACCATCGCAATCCTGGCTTACCGGAAATCGCCGCTGGCCGCGTATACCGGCCACAGCCGATTCCTGCGCTACTTCGCCGACGAGAAAGTGGGCATTCCCTATGGCATCGCGCTTGGTGCCGGTGGACTGATCACGTTCCCGGATTCGCCGCTGATGGTCTGGGCGCTGCAGAGGCTCACGGCATAGGTTGGTGACATCGATGTCGGCGATCGAAGGCGGCCGCGGCCGCCTTTTTTGTTAATGGCGGGCCGTTCGATCCAATTTGAGTAAACCTTAAATTAATCACGATCGTAAGCATTGCATTAACCTTGTTTTGACGATTGCAGCTGCAAAGTCCGGCCAGGCGTGGGTGGTTTGCCACGAGGCGAAGGGTTTCGGACGAATGCCAGCATCCCGATTGATTATTCTGGGCGTGGCTGCGGTCGCGGCGGGTGGCGCGGGCTATGTCGCCAAGAACATGGTGGTGGCGCCGCCGCCGCAGGTCGTCGTCGATGCGCCGGCGCAGCCGGCGATCGCACTGCAGGATGTGCTCGTGCTTTCCGGCGACGTGCCGATGGGCAGCCAGCTCGGCAACAACATCAGTTGGGAAAAATGGCCGTCCGACGGCGTCAATGCCAATTTCATCACACGCGCCGCCGAACCTGACGCGGTCGAAAAGCTCAAGGGCTCGGTCGCCCGCGTCGCCATGTATACAGGCGAGCCGCTGCGCCGCTCCAAGCTGGTCGGCGAGGGGCAGAGCTTCATGTCCTCGATCCTGCCTTCGGGGATGCGCGCTGTCGCCACCGCAATATCGGCCGACACTTCCGCCGGCGGTTTCATCCTGCCCAACGACTTCGTTGACGTCATCATGACCCGCCGTGCCGACACAGGCAATGGCGGCACCGGTTTCAACACCTCGACCATCCTCAAGAACATCCGCGTGCTGGCCATCGACCAGACCATCCAGGAAGACGAGGAAGGCAAGAAGACCAGGGTCGGCCAGACCGCCACGCTGGAACTGACGCCGCAGCAGGCCGAGATCATCACCGTGGCGCAGCAGATGGCGGACCGCCTGACCCTGGCACTGCGTCCGATCACCGATATCCATGAGAAGAATACGGACGAAGCCGATTATCTGGTCAACGGCAACGGCCGGCGCGGAACCGTGCGGCTGATCAAGTCGGGCGAAGTTTCCGAAGTGGGAGCAAGGAAATGAGGCTAAACGGTAAACTGCCCGTCATGACGGCAGCGGCAATCGGCCTGTTCCTGCTCGGCACCGATGCGCCCGGCCTTGTCGAGGCCAGGGCCGCGGGCAAGGCGGGCGTGACGGCCTCGGTCGCCACCCAGCGCGTCAAGCTCGGTCTCAACAAATCGGTGGTCATCGACCTGCCGAACGATGCCTATGACATCCTCGTCGCCAATCCGGCGGTTGCCGACGCGGTGACGCGCACGGCGCGCCGCATCTATTTGTTTGGCAAGGCGGTCGGTGAGACCAACATCTTCGTCTTCGGCCCCAATGGCGAGCAGATCGCCAGCCTCGACCTGGCGGTCGAACGCGATGTGGCGGGGCTGGAAGACTATCTCAAGCGCTTCCTTCCGACGTCGCAGATCAAGGTCGAGCTGCTGAACGACAACGTCATCCTCACCGGCACCGTGGATACGCCGCTCGACGCCAAGCGCGCCGTCGATCTCGCGACCATCTTCGTCTCGGGCGGTGAAGCGACGACCGGTCAATATTCGCAGACGGCGGCCGGCGGCTCGGTCAATGGCGGCGTCGACATCAACAACCCCGACCAGGAACGCCGGGTCTCCAAGATCGTCAACCTGTTGCAGATCATCGGCGATGATCAGGTGACGCTCAAGGTGACCGTGGCAGAAGTCAGCCGCTCGGTGATGAAACAGCTCGGCGTGAATATGGTCGGCAATGGGGGAAGCAACGGTATCAGTTACGGCGCGATCAGCGACAATTTCATGGGTTTGGGTAAACAGCTTTCGAATTCGGGCGGGACCATCGGCAGCTCGTCACTGACAGCTTACATCAATGCCATGGAGCAGTCGGGTGTCATGAAGACATTGGCTGAACCGACCCTGACCGCCGTCTCAGGCGAGAAGGCCACATTTAAGGTTGGCGGCGAATACAATATGGTGACCGGTGTCACAGCCAATGTGTCAACCGACAATCAGACCGGCCTAAAGAACTATACGATGGACAAGATCGAGTACGGTATCGGTCTGGAATTCCAGCCGGTGGTTCTATCGCCGGGTCGCATCAGCCTGAAAGTCAGGACAGCCGTCTCCGAGCCGACCACTGAAGGATCCGTGGCGCTTTCCTCCGGCGTGACGAGCCCCGGCACCAATATCCTGTCGTTGCGCAAGCGCCTTGCGGATACGACGGTGGAATTGCCCTCCGGCGGCTCCATGATGATCGCTGGCCTGGTCCGCGACGACGTGCGGCAAGCGGTCGCCGGATTGCCTGGTCTCTCCAAAATCCCTGTCCTTGGCACGCTCTTCCGCAGCCGCGATTTCGTCCGCAACGAAAGCGAACTGGTCATCATAATCACGCCCTATCTGGCGCGGCCGGTGGCACGCAACGATCTGGCCAAGCCGGACGACAATTTCAATCCGCCGAGCGACGGCGCCGGCATGTTCCTCGGCCGCGTCAACCGCGTCTACGGCACCATGCAGACCGACAGGCCAGCCGGCCGTTATCACGGCGTCGTCGGCTTCATCTACAAATGAGTGGGAATGCGGATATGTCCAAGTCAGCATCGAAGGTCATGACGGTCCGGACAGCATCCGGCATCGCAAGGATACGCCGGCAGGTCTTCCCGGCACTGGCGATCGCCCTTGCGACGTCGCTCGCCGGATGCGCCAATCGCGACAGCATCACGGTCGGGTCGATCCCGGACGACTACCGCACGACCCATCCGATCGTCATTGCCGAGAAGAATCAGAAGATCGATCTGCCGGTCGGTGCCGGCGATCGCGGCATGACGGGCGCGCAACGCGACGCGCTGCTCGGTTTTCTCGACGGTTACGACAAGAGCGCCGCGCCGGCGCTGACGATTGCGATGCCGGCCGGATCCGCCAACGAGGTTGCCGCCCAGGCGGCAGGTCGCGATTTTGCCAGGCTCGCCATGAGGGCGGGCGTCAAGCGCAACCGCATCGTCATGACATCCTATCAGTCGGCTGTGCCGGAGGCATCCGCGCCGGTGCGTGTCGCCTTCGTCGCGGTGCGGGCTCAGACCGACAAATGCGGGCGTTGGCCCGACGACCTGACCGAGACGTCGGAGAACAAGCACTATGCCGACTTCGGCTGCTCCTACCAGAACAACCTCGCGGCCCAGGTCGCCAATCCCAACGATCTGATCGGGCCGCGCAAGCAGTCCGAAATCGACGCCGAAAATCGCGGCGCGGTGATCGATGTGTACCGGGCCAGGGGCATCTCCGACGAGTTCCTGGGCAATTCGGAAGTGACGTACTGAGCCCTGACGAAGAGAGTAGTCACGGAAAGAGCATGACGATGAGCAATCTTGCCTACGATACGCCCGCGGAAACCGGCGACCTTTCGCAGCAGGACATCGCCGCCATGCAGGCGCTGCGCCCCGTGCCGCGCATCTCGATCCAGGCCTTCTGCGAGACGGAAGGCGTCGCCAGCCCCGTGGAGCGCGCCGGCGAGGATCGCCGGATGGCCAAGGCCCATCTCAAGGTCCATATGGGCGGCATCCCGACCGCGATCGAGTTCTACCAGTCCGCTCCGACACCGAACCTGATCCTGCTGGAATCGCGCAGCGAACCGAAGCAACTGCTCGAACAACTCGGTCAACTCGCGGAATATTGCGATCCGTCTTCCAAGGTCGTGGTCATCGGCCACTACAACGATGTCGGGCTCTACCGCGAGCTCATCCGTTCAGGCATTTCCGAATATGTGATCGCGCCGGTCTCGATGACCGACATCGTCAGCGTCGTGTCGTCGATCTTCGTCGATCCGGAATCGGACCCGATCGGCCGCTCGATTGCTTTCATCGGCGCCAAGGGCGGCGTCGGCTCATCGACCATTGCTCACAATACCGCCTGGTCGATGTCGTCGCTGTTCAAATCCGAGGTCGTCATCGCCGATCTCGACCTCGCCTTCGGCACCGCCAACATCAACTTCGACCAGGATCCGGCTCAGGGCATCGCCGAGGCCGTGTTCTCGCCCGAGCGGGTCGACGAGGTCTATCTCGATCGCCTGCTCGCGCAATGCGCCGAGCATCTGTCGCTGCTTGCGGCCCCCTCCACCTTGGAGCGCGTCTATGATTTCGATGCCGAAGCGTTCTCGCAGGTCATCGAGATAGCGCAGCGCAGCGCGCCCCTGCTGGTTCTCGATATCCCTCACATCTGGAGCGGGTGGACGAAGAGCACGCTGATCAAGGCCGACGAGGTCGTCATCACGGCCACGCCCGAACTGGCAAATCTTCGCAACACCAAGAACATGGTGGACATGCTGAAGCGGCTGCGTCCGAACGATCCGCCGCCGAAGCTGATCATCAACCAGGCCGGCGTGCCGAAACGGCCGGAGATCGCGCCTTCCGATTTCGCCGAGCCGCTCGGCATCACGCCCATGGCGGTGATCAATTTCGAACCTCTGCTGTTCGGCAATGCTGCCAACAACGGCCGCATGCTGAGCGAGATGGACGCCAAGAACCCGGTCGTCGCTACCATCAATGAGATAGCGCATGTGCTGACCGGACGTAGCGAAATCAAGACAAAGAAGAAGGCGGGCCTGGGTTCGATCCTCGGCAAGCTCTCGCGCAACAAGAAGTGACGCTGTTTGAGCGGCATCGGGTAGTCGATCATGTTTGGTAAGAGAGGCAAAGACGACGGCAACCGGGTGACGCCCGAATTCCGTCCGCCGGTATCGGCTCCCGCCGCTCCCGCTTCGACGGGAACGATGACGGCCGAGCGGCCGGCCGCGCCGGCGTCCAGCGCGCCGGCCGCGCCGCCGGCTCGCCGTCCCGTCGAGGCTCCGCCGATGGCGCCCGAGCCGCCAAGAAGGGTCCAGCGCGAGCGCAGCGAGACCTATTACGATACCAAGAGCCAGGTTTTCTCCGCGCTCATCGACACGATCGACCTGTCGCAGCTCGCCAAGCTCGATCCAGAGAGCGCGCGCGAGGAAATCCGCGACATCGTCAACGACATTATCGCGATCAAGAACTTCGCCATGTCGATCTCCGAGCAGGAGGAGCTGCTCGAGGATATCTGCAACGACGTTCTGGGCTATGGACCGCTGGAGCCGTTGCTTGCCCGCGACGACATAGCCGACATCATGGTCAACGGCTCCAAGAACGTCTACATCGAAGTCAACGGCAGGGTCGAGCAGACCGGCGTCCGCTTCCGCGATAACCAGCAGCTGCTCAACATCTGCCAGCGCATCGTCAGCCAGGTCGGCCGCCGCGTCGACGAATCGAGCCCGATCTGCGACGCGCGCCTACCCGACGGCTCGCGCGTCAACGTCATCGCGCCGCCGCTCTCCATCGACGGCACCGCGCTCACCATCCGCAAATTCAAGAAGGACAAGCTGACGCTGGACCAACTGGTCAAGTTCGGCGCCATCTCGCCGCAAGGCGCGGAAATCCTCAAGATCATAGGCCGTGTCCGCTGCAATGTCGTCATCTCGGGCGGCACCGGCTCCGGCAAGACGACGCTGCTCAACTGCCTGACCAACTATATCGACCGCGAGGAGCGGGTCATCACCTGCGAGGACTCGGCCGAACTGCAGCTGCAGCAGCCGCATGTGGTCCGTCTCGAAACCCGGCCGCCCAATCTCGAGGGCGAGGGCGAGGTGACCATGCGCGACCTCGTCAAGAACTGCCTGCGCATGCGGCCCGAGCGCATCATCGTCGGCGAAGTGCGCGGACCGGAAGTGTTCGACCTTCTGCAGGCGATGAACACCGGTCACGACGGCTCGATGGGAACGATCCACTCGAACAGCCCGCGCGAATGCCTCAACCGTATCGAATCGATGATCGCCATGGGCGGCTATTCGCTGCCGCAGCGCACGGTGCGCGAGATCGTCGTCGGCTCGATCGACGTGATCATCCAGGCCGCCCGCCTGCGCGACGGTTCGCGCCGCATCACCCACATCACCGAGGTGATCGGCATGGAAGGCGACGTCATCATCACCCAGGATCTCGTCCTCTATAACATCAAGGGCGAGGACTCGAGCGGCCGGCTGGTCGGCGAGCACGTGTCGACGGGCATCGGCCGCCCGCATTTCTGGGATCGCGCCCGCTATTATGGCGAGGAGCAGCGCCTCGCCAATGCGCTCGAGGCGATGGAGAAACGCGCTGACTGATTTGTCTGGAGGTGTAGGGGCACCGGTCAATGTTCGGAATTGACACCACCGTCCTGGCGTTCATCGTGCTTGCCGGCTTCAGCGCCGGCGCGGTGGCCTATGCTTTCCTGTTCACGCGCATCGACAACGAGAAGCAGGCCGGCAAGCGCCTTCAGACCATCAAGACAGCCGAAACGGACCGGTCGGTGGTGAAAGCCACGCGCGATCGCGCCGCGGAGGCGGTCAAGCGGCGCAAAAGTCTTCAGGACTCGCTCAAGCAGCTCGACGAGAAACAGAAGACCAACGATCGCAATGTCAAGAAACCGCCTCTGAAGGTCCAGATCCGCCAGGCCGGCATGCAGGTCCCGATCGAGCGCTTCTACATGTACTCCGCCGTCTGCGGCATCATCCTGACGGCCCTTCTCTTTTTCGTCGGCGCGCCCCTGTGGGTCCTGCCCGGCGCTTTGCTTGTGGGCGGCCTCGGCCTGCCGCGCTGGTTCGTTTCGTTTCGCCGCACACGTCGCGTCAAGGCCTTCCTGGAAGAGTTTCCGAACGCGCTCGACATCATCGTGCGCGCGGTCAAGTCCGGTCTGCCGCTCAACGACGCGATCCGCCTGATCGCCAACGAATCGCCCGAACCGGTCCGGTCGGAGTTCCGCCGCATCGTCGATTCCCAGCAGATGGGCATGTCGGTCCCCGACGCCGCCATGCGCATGTCCGAGACCATGCCCTGCAGCGAGGCCGGCTTCTTCGGCATCGTCATCCAGATCCAGTCGCAAGCCGGCGGCAACCTGTCCGAGGCGCTGGGCAACCTTTCGCGCGTGCTGCGCGACCGCAAGAAGATGAAGGCCAAGGTCCAGGCGCTGTCCATGGAAGCCAAGGCATCCGCCGTCATCATCGGCGCCCTGCCTTTCGTGGTCGCGTTCCTCGTCTATCTGTCGAGCCCGACCTATATCATGCCGCTGTTCACCACCAGTGTCGGCAACCTGATCCTCGGCTGCTCGGGTGTCTGGATGTCGATCGGCATCCTGGTGATGCGCAAGATGATGAATTTCGAAGTGTAGGGGCGCGGATCCGGTGACAGAGCAGGTCGTCAAAACACTCACCGACCCTTCCTTCCTGATCGCGATGCTGGTCGGCATCGCCGTGTTCGCGACCGTGTTCACCCTGATGCCGGCGTTCGGCGGCACGTCGCTCAAGTCGCGTATGAAGACCGTGGCGCTCGAACGCGACAAATTGCGCGCAGAGCAGCGTGCGCGGCTGGCCAGCGAGGCCGACCGGCGCCGCAAGGGCCTGCGCGAGGAACAGTCCGTCGGCATGCGCAACATCGTCGACCGCCTGGATCTCAGGCGCGCGCTCGCCGACGAAAACACGATTCAGAAGCTCAAGGTCGCGGGCTTCCGCGGCCAGAACCCGCTGACGCGCTTCCTCTTCTTCCGCCTCGTCCTGCCATTCGTTGGTTTTGCGCTGGCGGCCGTCTACCTGTTCGTGCTCGGCGGACTGCCGCAGCAGCCGGCCTTCATCAAGTTGTTCGTCTGTGTCGTCGTCGCCTATGGCGGCTTCTACTCGCCGATCCTCTACGTCAACAACCGCGCGACCAAGCGCAAGCAGTCGATCCAGCTGGCGTGGCCGGACGCGCTCGACCTGATGCTGATCTGCGTGGAATCCGGCATGTCTGTGGAAGCGGCCCTGCGCAGGGTCGCCGACGAAATTGGCGCGCAGTCGGTCGCGCTTGCCGAGGAGTTCGTGCTCACCAATGCGGAACTGTCCTATCTGCAGGATCGCAAGATCGCCTATGAGAACCTGGCGAGCCGCACTGGCCTGGAATCGGTCAAGTCGGTGTCGCAGGCCCTGGTCCAGGCCGAACGCTACGGCACGCCGGTGGCGCACGCGCTGCGCGTGCTCGCCTCGGAAAGCCGCGACATGCGCATGAACGCGGCCGAGAAGAAGGCCGCGGCGCTGCCGCCGAAGCTCACCGTGCCCATGATCCTGTTCTTCCTGCCGGTGCTGTTCGCCATCATCCTGGGCCCGGCCGGCATCCAGGTCAGCCAGCGCGGCATCTTCGGCGACCAGCACAGCTCCTCGAGCCAGTAAAGCAATTCCAGGAAGAGCGTCGAGCGGCTTTCCGTCCGGAATTGCGTAAAAACAACGGGAAGCAATTCCAGGAAAAGTGCCTGGCGGCTTTCCGTCCGGAATTGCGTAAAAACAACGGGAAGCAATTCCAGGAAAAGTGCCTGGCGGTTTTCCGTCCGGAATTGCGTAAAAACAAAGAGATAGAACCGTTCGCGTCAATCAAGAAAGCCGCGCGGGGTCCACGCGGCTTTTTTGCATTGTCGGAGCGGGCGGCGCTTGGCAGCGTCCGTCAGTTCGTGGCGACCTTCGCCTTGTTCTTGTCCTGATCCTTCAGCTGGCTCCAGGCGTTCTGCTGGGCAAGCATCTGGCGCAGATAGGCGACGTTGGCCTGCGCCTGCTCGGGCGACAATTCCTGCGAGGCGATCTTCTCGGCCTCGTCGAAGCGACCCTGCAGGCCCACCACCAGCGCAAGGTTCTGCCGCACCCGGCTGTCGGCGCTGGGCTGCTGCGCGGCCGAGCGCATATAGGTCTCGGCCGTGCGCAGGTCGCCTTCGAGCACATAGGACATGCCGAGATTGGACAGCACCGAAGGTTCGTTCGGTTTGAGTTCCAGCGCCTTGCGGTAGTCCTGACGCGCCTCTTCCTTCTGGCCCATCTGGTCGAGGATCGCGGCTTCCGCCGACACCAGCTTCCAGTCCGGATATTCGGGCGTCTGCGCGCGACGCACGGCGTCGAGCGCCGGCTCGAACTGGCCGTTGGCGGCGAGCGCCTTGCCATAGGCGGCAAGCACCTCGCGATCCTTGGGATAGGCGATCGCCAGCTTGCGCATCACGGCGAGCGACTGATCGGCATCGCCGTCCATCTGCAGCGCCGCCGCGAAATTCATCGCCATGCGCTTGTCATTGGGATTGCGGGCGTAGGATTCGCCAAGCCTGGACGTGGCCGTGTGCAGTTCGCCGGCCGACATCGTTTCCAGCGGCCTTCTGTCGGAGCGCGAGATGGAGCCGGTGGTCATTTGGCTGGTGCTGCCGCAACCTGCCACGCTGGCTGCCAGTGCCGCCATGAAGGCTGTGCTGATCAGACGCCTGGCTCTATGGTTCAACGCTTTGATCGGCATCGGCGCCCGGTCTCCATTCCTGTGCGGCCATAGGCTGGCCGTCTTCCCTCCCGCAGAAATATTCTGTTAACCCTAACGGACCGTTAAGAAGCCGACTCATCCTGTTCGGCCGGAGATCATCGCATGCCTGTCGAACTCGTCGGACAAAAGCCGCAAGCCGCCTTGCCTGTCTATCTGGTGGCAAAGGACGCCCTTGAAGCCGCGGCATTGCCGCCGCCTGCCATCGCCTGGGCAAGGGCCAACGCTTTTTCCGGCGAGGCGGGACGCACCCTAGTCCTGCCGGGCGAAGACGGCGGCCTCGCCGGCGCGCTGTTCGGCACCGGCGACGGCGAGAGCGCGCTTGCTCTGGGCGCGCTCGCGAGGGCGCTGCCGGAAGGCGACTGGTATTTCGCGTCGGGCCTGGCGCAACCCGAACTCGCCGCACTCGCGCTTGTCCTGGGCGGCTATGTCTTCACCCGCTACGGCAAGAAGCCCGGCAAGGCCTTGCGCTTCGCGCTTCCGGAGGGCGCTGACGCTGCGCATGTCCGCCGCGTCGCCGACAGCGTGTTCCTGACACGCGACCTCGTCAACACGCCGACCAGCGACCTCGGTCCAGTCGAATTGGAAGAAGCCGCCCGGCAAGTGGCGGCCGCCCATGCCGCCGATATTTCGGCAGTCCATGGCGACGATCTCCTGGCGCGGAATTTCCCTATGATCCATGCTGTCGGCCGGGCCAGCGCCGACGCGCCGCGGCTGATCGACATGAGCTGGGGACAGAGTGACGCGCCGAAGGTGACGCTCGTCGGCAAGGGCGTCTGCTTCGACACCGGCGGCCTCGACATCAAGCCGTCGTCCGGCATGCTTCTGATGAAGAAGGATATGGGCGGAGCCGCCAATGTGCTGGGCCTCGCTTCCATGATCATGGGGGCGAAACTGAATGT
Source organism: Mesorhizobium atlanticum (assembly GCF_003289965.1). Lineage (GTDB taxonomy): Bacteria > Pseudomonadota > Alphaproteobacteria > Rhizobiales > Rhizobiaceae > Mesorhizobium > Mesorhizobium atlanticum. The sequence continues at coordinate 119,251 of NZ_QMBQ01000004.1, read as the reverse complement.
CCGGTTGCGCGTGTTGATTCCCGCCGTCGAGAATTCGATCGCCGGCAACGCCTTCCGACCCGGCGACGTGCTCAGGAGCCGCAAGGGCATCACCGTCGAGATCGGCAACACGGACGCCGAAGGGCGGCTGATCCTGGCCGACGCGCTGGCGCTGGCCGATGAGGAGAAGCCCGATTTGCTGGTCGACATGGCGACGCTGACCGGAGCCGCGCGCGTCGCGCTCGGGCCGGACCTGCCGCCTTTCTACACCGCCGACGAGACGCTTGCCGCCGAAATTGCCGCCGCGTCCGCGGCAGTCGAGGATCCGCTGTGGCGCATGCCGCTGTGGCGTCCTTACGATGCAAAGCTTTCCTCGAAGATTGCCGACATCAACAACGTCACCACCGACGGCTTTGCCGGCTCGATCACCGCGGCGCTTTTCCTCAAGCGCTTCGTCGAGAAGACCCATAGCTGGGCGCATTTCGATATCTTCGCCTGGAACCCGGCCGACCGTCCCCACGGCCTGACCGGCGGCGAGGCGCAGGGCATTCGCGCGCTGGAGCGGGTCATCGCCGGGCGTTTCGGAGCGTAGCGGCAAACGCCGTTACTGAAACGGAACCGAAACAATTTGCCGGCATGCTTGGGCGATGTCGATCTCGATGCGCCCGAGCCAGGCCTTGCGACTGTGGCAGCAGGTGATGCTGGCCCAGGTGCGCGATGGCGAGCCCGATCTCACCATGCGCCAGACGGCGATCCTGTTCACCATCTACCTCGATCCGCCGCCGCATACGGTGCGCGGACTGGCCGCCAGGCTCAACGTCACCAAGCCGGTCATCACCCGGGCGCTGGACACGATGGGCGCGCTGAAGCTCGTCTCGCGCCACCGCGACGAGCTCGACAAGCGCAATGTGCTCATCCGGCGCACGGTGGAAGGCGCGCTCTTTGTCGAGCGCTTCGGCGATGGTATCGTCGCCAGGGCGCAAGAACTGCCCATCTGACCTCATCGCTGACGACTGGATTATCGATTTGACCGCAAGGGATGCCCGCCTTCACGCCTTCCGCTCCGACCTTGCCGACGCAAGGCTGAAAGGCGAGGTCGCCGCCGACCGCTTCGTCACCGGCCGCCCGGCGCGGATCACGGCGTCGGTGGCCGACCTGCGCAAGGCGCCGCGCCCCGATGCGGGCGTGAACACGCAGGCGCTGTTCGGCGACGACGTGCTCATCTTCGAGGATGCCGAGGGCTGGGCCTGGGTGCAGGCCGAGCGCGACGGCTATGTCGGCTATGTGGCGGACAATCTTCTTGGCGCGCGTGAGCATGCGCCGACCCACATCGTGTCCGTGCCGCGCACCTTCCTCTATCCGGGACCGGACCTGCGCTTCCCGATAGACGGACAGCTATCTATGGGCTCGACGGTCACGGTGACCGGCTCGGCTGAAACGCGCGGCACGCATTATGCGCTGCTGCCCTCCGGCCAGGCGGTCATCGCCCACCATTTGCGGCCGATCGGCGAACTCTCGGAGGATTACGTCACCGTCGCTGAAAGCTTCCTCGGCACGCCCTATCTGTGGGGTGGCGTCTCCGGCTTCGGCATCGACTGCTCCGGCCTCGTGCAGCTTGCGATGCGCATGACCGGCAAGGATGTGCTGCGCGATTCCGACATGCAGGCGGCGTCGATCGGCACGCCGTTCGAGCCGGGTGCGGACTATTCAGGACTACAGCGCGGCGACCTCGTCTTCTGGAAAGGCCATGTGGCGATCATGACCGACGAAAGGGACATGATCCACGCCAACGGCCACACCATGCTGGTCTCGCGCGAAGGGCTGAAGGAAGCGGTCGAGCGCATCGGCTATCTCTATGGCGGCCCGACAGGGTTCAGGAGGCCGTAGCGCCCTTTACCTCTCCCCTTGTGGGAGAGGTCGGATTGCCCCGATTTGTCCTTCACAAATCGGATGGCAATCCGGGTGAGGGGTAGCTTGGCGCCAAGCTGGAACACCCCTCATCCGTCTCGGCGCTGCGCGCCGATCCACCTTCTCCCACAAGGGGAGAAGGGAAAAACGATCCCCTTTTGTTCCGATTTTCCTTGGCGAGCGCGCCCCGTCGCGCTACCTGTTGGGCGTGACCGAGCAGCCGCGCCTTGCCGAACAGAATGCCGCCGTCCTGCTGCCTGAGCCATTCGTCAAATGGTTCGGCGAAAAAGGCTGGTCGCCGCGCGTCCATCAGCTCGAGCTGCTGGCGAAGGCGCAAAGCGGCCAATCGGTGCTGCTGATCGCGCCGACCGGCGCCGGCAAGACGCTGGCCGGCTTCCTGCCGTCGCTGACCGAACTCGCCAACCGGCCGAAGCGCAAGCCGGGCCAGGCGCATCGCGGCATCCACACGCTCTACATCTCGCCGCTGAAAGCGCTGGCCGTCGACATCGAGCGCAATCTCGGCAAGCCGGTCGAGGAGATCGGCCTGCCCGTCACCATCGAGACCCGCACCGGCGACACGCCTTCGCACAAGCGCCAGCGGCAGAAGCTGGCGCCGCCCGACATTCTGCTCACCACGCCAGAGCAGCTCGCCTTGCTGATCGCCTCGAACGACGCGAAACGCTTCTTCGAGGATCTGCGCTATGTCGTGCTCGACGAGCTGCATTCGCTGGTCACCTCGAAGCGGGGCCATCTTCTGGCGCTTGGCCTGGCGCGTTTGCGCGCCTTTGTCCCTGACCTTCAGACCATCGGCCTGTCGGCGACCGTCGCCGAGCCCGATGAATTGCGGCGATGGCTGGTCAGTCAGGCTTCTCCGGGCGCCATGTCCGAGCTCATCGTCGTCACGGGCGGCGCCAAGCCCGACATTTCGATCCTTGATTCCGAAGAGCGCGTTCCCTGGGCCGGGCACTCGGCCCGCTACGCCACGCCTGAAATCTACCGCGAGATCAAGCGGCACAAGACCACGCTGCTTTTCGTCAACACGCGCAGCCAGGCCGAGTTGCTGTTCCAGGAACTATGGCGCGTCAATGAAGACACGCTGCCGATCGCGCTTCACCACGGATCCCTTGATGTCGCCCAGCGCCGCCGCGTTGAGAAGGCCATGGGCGAGAACGCGTTGCGCGCCATCGTCGCCACCTCGACGCTGGATCTGGGCATCGACTGGGGCGACGTCGATCTGGTCGTGCATGTCGGCGCGCCGAAGGGGGCGAGCCGCCTTGCGCAGCGCATCGGCCGCGCCAACCACCGCATGGATGAGCCATCCAAGGCGATCCTGATCCCGGCAAACCGCTTCGAGGTTCTGGAATGCCGCGCCGCGCTCGACGCCAACTATCTCGGCGCCCAGGACACGCCACCGCTGGTCAATGGCGGGCTGGACGTCTTGGCGCAACACGTGCTGGGCTGCGCCTGCGGCGCGCCGTTCCATGCCGATACGTTGTTCGATGAAGTAAGGACGGCCGCGCCTTACGCCAGCCTGGACAGGCCGACATTCGACCGGGTCATCGACTTCGTCGCCACCGGCGGCTACGCGCTGAGAAATTACGAGCGCTATGCCCGTATCCGGCAGACCAAGGAAGGCCTGTGGCGGGTTTCAAATCCGGCCGTTGCCCAGCAATACAGGCTCAATGTCGGCACCATCATCGAGGTGCCGGCGCTCAATGTACGCTACGTCCAGGCCGGCAGTCGGGGGGCAGCCTCGCGCGGCGGCAGGGTTCTGGGAAAGATCGAGGAAGCGTTTCTGGAGACTTTGACCCACGGCGACACCTTCATGTTCGCCGGCAAGATCCTGCGCTTCGAAGGCATTCGCGAGAATGAGTGCTTTGTCTCGAACGCGCCGGGCAGCGACGCGAAGGTGCCTTACTATGGCGGTGGCAAATTCCCGCTTTCGACCTACCTCGCCGAGCAGGTGCGCGCCATGCTCGACGACCCGCAACGCTGGAAGAAACTCCCCGAGCAGGTCGCGGACTGGTTGAGATTTCAAGCGGACAAGTCCGTTTTGCCGAAACGCGATGACCTGTTGATCGAAACCTTTCCGCGCGGCAACCGGTATTACATGGTGGCATATCCGTTCGAGGGCAGGCTTGCGCATCAGACGCTCGGCATGCTGCTTACCCGGCGGCTGGATCGGGCAGGAGCCAAGCCGGTCGGATTCGTGGCCACAGACTATGCGCTGGCCATCTGGTCGCTGGCCGACATGGGTTGGATGTTCAAGAACAGAAAACCGTCGCTGGCCACGCTGTTCGATCAAGACATGCTCGGCGACGATCTCGAAGTCTGGTTTGCCGACAGCTGGCTCTTGAAGCGCACCTTCCGCAATTGCGCGCTGATTTCCGGACTGATCGAAAAGCGCCACCCCGGCAAGGAGAAAAGCGGCCGCCAGGTGACCGTTTCGACCGACCTGATCTATGACGTGCTGCGCAGCCATGAACCCGACCATATTCTGCTGCAGGCCACCCGCACGGATGCGGCGACCGGGCTGCTCGATGTCAGCAGACTTGCCGAGATGCTCTCGCGCATCCGCGGTCGAATCATGCATAAGAATCTCGAGCAGATATCGCCGCTGGCGGTGCCGATCATGCTTGAAATCGGCAAGATGCCGGTGAATGGCGAGGCGGATGAGACGCTGTTGATGGATGCCGCCACCCTCGTCGAAGAGGCCATGGGCCCCGAGATGATGGACTGAAAGAGAGAGCCGAGAGGGGATGAATTTTTCGCTGTCGCGCGCAACGCTGATCGCCGAGGCCGACCTCGTCGGCATCGCCGGCGAGCGCGCGGTCTGCGACCGGCGTGGCGTGCTCTATTTCCCCGATCTGCGGCTGCTCGCGGTCTCCGACCTGCATCTCGAAAAGGGCTCGTCCTTCGCCAGGCGCGGCGCGCTGATTCCACCTTACGATACCGGCGCGACCTTGCTGCGGCTGCAGGCGGTGATCGCCGACTACCAGCCGCGGATCGTCGTCAGCCTGGGCGACTCCTTCCATGACGGCGGCGGCGCCGAGCGCATGCATTCGAGCTTCCGCGAGCGCCTGGAAGCGATGATGGGTGGCCGCGACTGGATCTGGGTCGCCGGCAACCACGATCCCGAGGCGCCCGCCGATCTGCCCGGCGAGACGGTGCGGGAACTCGCCATCGGCTCGCTGCTCTTCCGGCACGAGCCCTCCAAGACACGGATCGAGGGCGAGATATCAGGCCACCTCCACCCTTGCGCGCGTATCGTCCAGCGCGGCCGCTCAGTCAGGCGGCGCTGCTTCGCCGGCGACGGCGGCCGCATGATCATGCCGGCCTTCGGCGCCTATACCGGCTCGCTAAACGTGCTCGACCGCGCCTATGCCGGCCTGTTCCGGCTGGAAACGCTGATGGCCTATATGCTCGGCGCCGAACGCATTTTTGCGATTTCCGGCTCGATGCTGCGGCCGGGATGAGGCTCTATGCCCTGCCATAGTAGAGCGTGACCGTGTGCTTCGCCTCGGCGAAGAACAGCCAGCGCTCGACAAGCATGCCGGCGAATTGCGAGACAGCCGCCAGCGCGGACGCCATTGACGCCAAAGGCCATGGCGCCATGAAGGCGAGGATGAGCAGGACGATCGGCACCACGAAAGCCAGCGCCTGCGTGATCCACCGCAGCTTCGCGCTATGCTTGCGCGCAATTCGAAAACCCATTTCCTTCAGCAGGTAGTTTTCTTCCGTATGCGGCCATTCGATCGACCGCACGGTGCCACCTGCGAGCCCCGTCGCGGTGTTTGCGGTGGTCGGAATCTCCAACTGGTCATTGTAGCGCCAGGTCGCGAGCTTCCAGACCCAGCCGGCGAGCGTGGCAAGCAGAGCGAGCGCTAGTATAGCGCTGGAGCCGGCGCTGAAGCTTTGAAGCAGGGCGTTCGCCAGAACGCTCCCGGTCATCGCCGCGAAGATAAGATAGGCCGGTAGCGTATAGCGGCTGTGCCACTGCGCGATCGGCTTCAGCGAGGCGTAGATCATGCCGGTGGTGCAGACAGTCACCACCGCACCTGCCGCCGCCAGCAATCCGGCGGCCGCCACCCAGCCGCCGCTCTTGCCGAAAAACACCCAGCCGATGCCGAACAGCCCGGCGGGGATGAAGGTCGCGACCGACGCCACGCCTTCGCGCGACAGCCAGGAACTGCGCCATTGCGAGAAGGCCCGCCAGGCTCGCTCCGGCCGGCCGAGATGACCGGTGGAGGACAAAAGCCCGGCCACGATCAGCCCGAGCGCCAGCGCCATGCCGGCAAGGCCAAGCCAGAAATCGGCGGGAATGAACCCCAACCCACCAAGCACGCCGAGCAGCGCCAGCAGGCCGTAGCCGGCGCCGGTGGCGGTGGTGAAGAAGACGACCGAGAAAGCGGGATGCATGATCAGTTCGAAAGCATGCGGTCGATCCAGCCCAGGAAACCGCCCTCGGCCTTGATCGGCTCCAGCGCCGGCGCGTCGACCTTCGCCGCCCGTTCGCTGCGGGCCCGCGGCGGCAGATAGCGGTTGGTCGGCTTGTAGCCGAGCTCCGGCATCAGCGCGACGCCACCCCGCTCCTCCACCAGCTGTGAAATCGCCGAGGTCGGATCGCCGAGATCGCCGAAATGCCGGGCGCTGGTCGGGCAGGCGGCGACGCAGGCCGGCACGCGATCTTCCTCGGCCAGATTGTGGTTGTAGATGCGGTCGACGCAGAGCGTGCATTTCTTCATGACGCCGACATCGGTGTCGAACTCGCGCGCGCCATAGGGGCAGGCCCAGCTGCACAGCTTGCAGCCGATGCACTTATCCTCGTCGACCAGCACGATGCCATCGGAGGCGCGCTTGTAGGAGGCGCCGGTCGGGCAGACGGTGACGCAGGCCGGCTGCTCGCAATGCAGGCAGGAGCGCGGAAAATTCACCGTACGGCCGCCCAACTCCGTCGTGTGTTCGTAACTGTGCACGCGGTTGAACCAGACACCGTCGGCATGCGCGCCATACGGATCGGTGTCGGTCAGCGGCGCCATATGGCCGCCCGTGTTCCATTCCTTGCAGGCGGTGACGCAGGCCTGGCAGCCGACGCAGGTGTCGAGGTCGATGACGAGGCCGAGTTTCTTATCGGTTTGGGCGGGAAGGCAGGTCATTCGGCGACTTCCCTGTTCATGCGGAATTCCGCGCCGAAGCGAAGTATGTCGGGCGAAGATTCGAAATGCGGCGGCCGGGCAAAACGCTCGAATTGCGGCTCGGTGAAACCGGCTTCCTGCGGCGCGCATTTCGTGATGCGCACGCGCACGTCGAACCATGCCGCTTGTCCCGTGACCGGGTCTGAATTGGAGTAGCGCTTGCCGCTGGCATCGGCCTCTGTCTGGTCGCCGATGATGTGGTTGAGCAGGAAGCCGCGATTGCTCTCCGCCGCATCGTCCTTCAGGCCCCAGCTGCCGCGCCTCTTGCCGATCGCGTTCCAGGTCCACACCGTGTCCGGATTCACGCCGTCGATCAGCTTGATCTGTCCCTTCACCCGGCCGTTGACGCTTTCGATCCAAACCCAGTCATCGTCGGCAAGGCCAAGCCTGGCGGCCGTCTGGTGATGCACGAACAGCCGGTTCTGGCTGGTGATCTGCCGCAGCCACGCATTCTGCGAGCCCCAGGAATGGTACATGTGCATCGGCCGCTGCGTCAGCCCATGCAGTGGGTATTTTTCGAGATCGACAGTGTCGTCCTCGAAGGGCGCGTACCAGAAGGGCAGCGGGTCCATATAGGCCTCGATGCGGCTGCGCTCGGCCTCCGGTGGCTGCGTCTTGCCATGGCCCCGCGCGGCAAGCCTGAACCGCTGCATCGGCTCCGAGTAGAGCTGGAAGACGATGGGCTCCGCCTTGGCGATGAAACCCATCTCGACCGCGAAATCGAGATAGGAGCGGTTGCCCATCTTGTAATAGCGCTGGTCGTCGGAAAAATCGTGGTGCCAGAAGCCGCCATTGTCGATGTAGCGCTGCAGCTGGTCGGTGTTGGCGTCGCCCTTGCCGATCGATGCGCCATCCTTGCCGCGCCAGCCGGCTAAAGGGCCGATGCCGGGCATGCGCTCGTGGTTGACGATGTAGTCGGCATAGTCGCGATATTTCGTCGAGCCGTCCTCGTTGACGAAGCCAGGCAGGCCAAGCCGCGCGCCGAGCTCAATCAGCACCGACTGGAAGGGCCGCACGTCGCGGTCCGGCTCCACCACCGGATGGCGGATGGCGTCGGCGGCTCCGTCGGCATGGCTGATCGGCCGGTCGAGCAGGCTGATGCAGTCGTGCCGCTCAAGATAGGTGGTGTCCGGCAGCACTAGGTCGGCAAACGCCACCGTCTCGGAATAATAGGCGTCGGAATAGATGATGAAGGGGATTCTGTACCCGCCCGACCCGTCCTCGTCGGTGAGCATGCGGATCGTCTCGACCGTGTTCATCGAGGAGTTCCACGCCATGTTCGACATGTACATGAACAGCGTGTCGATCGGATAAGGATCGCCGGCCCAGGCGTTGCGGATGACCGTGTGCATCAGCCCATGCGCGGCCAGGGGCGCTTCCCAGGAATAGGCCTTGTCGATGCGGGTGGGATAGCCGGCCTCGTCGACCAGAAGATCGTCCGGGCCGCAGACAAAGCCGAGCGGCATGCCATCCAGCGGCGTCATCGGCTGGGCGTTTTTTCCGCATGGCTTCGGCCCCGGCGGCGCGCAACGTGGATAGGGCGGCTTGAAGCGGAAGCCGCCCGGAACGTCGACAGTGCCGAGCAGAACCTGCAGCAGGTGGATGGCACGGCAGGTGTGGAAACCGTTGGAATGGGCCGAGATGCCGCGCATGGCATGCATCGACACCGGCCGGCCCTTGATCGTCTCGTGCTGGCGGCCGGCCCAGTCAGTCCAGGCGATCGGCAGCTCGATCGTCTGCTCGAAGGCGACATGCGCCAGTTCGGCCGCGATGCGGCGGATCGTCTCCGCGCTGACGCCGCAGCGCGCAGCGACCGCGTCGGGCGAATAGCTCTTGTCCAGATATCGGTCGGCGATCAGCTGGAACACCGGCGTGCAGGGGCGGCTATTGACAATGTAGCTACCTGTCAGCGCCGGCTTTGTTTCAGGGTCGGCTGCGTTGACCGGATGCTTGGCCACCCTGTCCCACGCTAGCAGGTTGCCGGCGTCATCGCGGACGAACAGCCCATCATCGGCCGCGCCCGGCTCCTGCACAACCAGCACCGGCGCGTTGGTGTAGCGCAGCAGATAGTCGAGATCGACGCGGCCAGCCTTGAGCAGTTCATGGACCAGCGCCAGCACGAACAGTCCGTCCGTGCCCGGCCTGATGCCGATCCAGTCGTCGGCGATGGCGTTGTAGCCCGTACGGCAGGGGTTGATCGAAACCACCTTGGCGCCGCCCGCCTTGAGCTTGCCGAGGCCGATCTTGATCGGATTGGAATCATGATCCTCGGCGACGCCAAACAGCATGAAGTATTTCGTGTTGTCCCAGTCGGGTTCGCCGAACTCCCAGAACGAACCGCCGATCGTGTAAAGCCCGGCGGCCGCCATGTTGACCGAGCAGAAGCCGCCATGCGCGGCGAAATTGGGCGTGCCGAATTTCGACGCCCACCAGCCGGTCAGCGATTGCGACTGGTCGCGTCCGGTGAAGAAGGCGAGCTTCTTCGGGTCAGTTCTGCGGATCGCCGAAAGCCGTTCGGTGGCAATGGTCAGCGCTTCGTCCCACTCGATCTCGCGGAATTCGCCCGAGCCGCGCGTCCCTGTCCTCAGCAGCGGTTTCTTCAGCCGCGCCGGGCTGTAATGCTGCATGATGCCGGCGCTGCCCTTGCCGCAGATCACGCCGCGGTTCACCGGATGGTCCTTGTTGCCGTTGATGTAACGCACCTTGCCGTCCTTGATATGGACGTCGATGCCGCAGCGGCAGGCGCACATGTAACAGGTGGTCTTGGCGATGCGGTCGGAGACGGTTGGCGAGATGTCGACGCCGTCGCCTTCGTCCGGCGCGCGGCTGTCGGCCAGCGGCCGTTGCGAGGGGGCGGAATTGGCGCCGCGCGGCGCGGTTTTGCTCATGATTGGCGGACGCTGTTGCCGTTCGCCAATTTGGCCTTCGTCTTCGGTCCCGGGCCGCGCATATAGTGGAGTTCAGGATGATAGCGCTCGCCGGCGAACTGCCGCTTCAGCCGGCGGCTCCAATGCGCGAATAGGGATTTGAAGCGCCCTGCCATTTCCCGCTCTTGGCCTCTGGCGACCAATTTTTTCCAAGTCCGGCTAAAAACTTAGAACAAAGCAATTGATCCGTCTAACAAGCAGCTCTTGTAATTCCGATCGATTTTGCTTCTTAGTTGACCCATGACCCTCGACCAGTTGCGCATCTTCGTCGCCGTCGCCGAGCACGGCCATATGACCAAGGCCGCCGAGCGGCTCGGCATCTCGCAATCGGCGGCCTCTGCCGCCATCCGCGCGCTCGAAACCCAGCATGGCGTGCGCCTGTTCAACCGAGTCGGCCGCAATATCGAACTGGCAGAGACCGGCCACCGTTTCCTGCCGGAGGCGAAGGCTGTCCTGGACCGTGCCGCCGCCGCCCGCGGCGTTCTGGAGGATGTCTCGCAGACCGTCGCCGGCAGCCTGTCGATCGCGGCCAGCCAGACCATCGCCAGCTACTGGCTCCCGCGTCGCCTGGCCTCTTTTCACGAAGCCTATCCCGCCGTGAAGCTGAGCGTGACGATCGGCAACACCAGACAGGTCGAGACCAATGTGCTGGACGGCCGCGCCGATTTCGGCCTGGTCGAGGGTCGCACCGAGTCCGACATCCTGCGCCGCGCCACGGTCGACGAGGACCGCATGATGCTGGTGGTGGCGCGCTCGCATCCCGAGATCCCGATGACGCGGGCGGGCAACCTCGACATCAGGGCCTTGCGCTGGATCATCCGGGAAGGCGGGTCGGGCACGCGCGAGGCGCTGGAGGATTTCGCGCACAGTCAGGGCGTCCCGCCGGCGGAGCTGCAGATATTCCTGGTACTGCCCAGCAACGAGGCCGTGCGTCAGGCGGTGGAGGCCGGCGCCGGGGCGACGATCATCTCGGAGCTCGTCGTCGCGCGCTCCCTGGCGGAAGGCAGCCTCCGGGCCGTGCCGGTCGAATTGCCGAAGCGCGACTTCGCCATGATCACGCACCGCGACCGTCAGGCGAGCCTCGCCCAGATGGCGCTGAAGGCGCATCTGGGTGGAAAGGTCGGCTGAGGCCAGGGCGCAGCCGGATTGCGTTCTTGGGGTGTGGATCATTGCGAGCGCAGACCCGAGGATCCATGCCGTTACCTTGACCGTAGAATGCTGCGGAGCAGAATTCTGGACCGTCGCGACGCTTCCCGGTCACGGAATGGATCCTCGGGTCTGCGCGCGTCGCTTCGCTCCTTGCTCCGCCCGTGGATGACGAAGTGGCTGGCGTCGTCGCCAATCTCCAGCTGTCACGCGTACTTGCGCTGCGCGTCGAGCGCCAGCCCGAGCCCGACCGAGCCGAACATGTCGCCTTCGATGACAGCCGCCTGCGGCACCAGCGACAGGATTTCCCGCTTGGCAAGCGGGATCGCGGTCGAACCTCCGGTGAGGAACACGGCGGTGATGGCGGAGGCTGGAACGCCGGCGTCGGCGATCGTCTGCTTGACCGTCGCGGCCACGCGTTCGATGTCGCCGGCGATGGTCTCCTCGAGGCCCGCGCGCGTGATCTCGCCCGCGAAGCGGGCGCCGGGCAGCGACACCTTCACTTCGGCCGAAGGCTGGTCGGTGAGCGCGATCTTCGCCCTTTCGACCAGGCCCGCCATCGCATGGCCGTAGCGATGCTCGACGACATGGATGAAGCGGTCGACGAGGTCGGCCCGCTCGGCCTCGTAGCGGATCTGCCGCAGGTCCGTCATCGCCTTGGAGGTGTAGACGAGGTTGATGCGCTGCCAGGTCGCGAGGTCGATGAAATAGGCCGCCGGCAGGTTGCGTTTGTGGTCCTTGGTCCGCGTCAGGTAGCCGAGCTCGGGCATGACATGGGCGATGCTGAGCAGCCGGTCGAAATCGGTGCCGCCGATATGGATGCCGCGATTGGCGAGGATATCCGCCTTGCGGTCGGTCGAGCGGGCGCGTTCCGGCGAGACCCGCACGATCGAGAAGTCGGATGTGCCGCCGCCCATGTCGACGATCAGCGCCAGCTCTTCGCGGGTGACCTTCTGCTCGTAGTCGAGCGCCGCCGCGATAGGCTCGAACTGGAAGGCGATGTGCTTGAAGCCTTGTGCGCGGGCGGCCTTCTCCAACTCGCCTTGCGCCTTCGCATCGGCGGCCGCGTCGTCGTCGACGAATTGCACGGGCCGGCCCAGCACCACGTTCTCGACCGCCTCTCCGGCGTCTTCTTCGAGGCGCTTCTTCAAATGGCCGACGAACATGCCGACAATGTCGATAAAGCCGATCTGGCGCGCCTTGATGCGCGTCTTCTCGTTGGCGAGCGTGCTGCCGAGCACGCTCTTCAGCGAGCGCATCAGCCGGCCTTCGATGCTGTCGGTATAGTCGCTGATCGCGCGGCGGCCGAAATAGGTGTAGCCGTCCTCGAAGTTGAAGAAGACGGCGCTGGGCAAGGTGGGTTGCTCGCCTTCCAACGCCACCAGTCGCGCCCGGCCGTCGCGGATCACGCCCACGGTGGAATTGGACGTGCCGAAATCGATGCCGCCGAATGCCGATTGCATCGCAGCCTCCTGTCGTTGCCTTGTGGCAGGGTTGCCGAAGACGCCAAGCGCGCCGTCGTCCGGATGGCCGGACCGCTCTGCCGAACAGATTGTGCTTGTTTACCCTTGGGTTGGGAGGCGGCGGTTTATCGCATGATCGCCCGCAGGGAAACCCTTTGCGGCTCTAATCTTTGCGGAAGATGATCCGGCCCAGCCAGCCGGTCAGCATGGCGAGCGATATGGCGAACACGCCGTAGAGGAAGGAATAGTCATGCGCGACGCGAAAGACCGATTGCTCGAAACCGGACTTGCGGATTTCGAGCTGGGCCGAGCTTTCCTTGACGAACATGCCGCTCTTGAACAGGAAGGCGCGGGCCTTGTGGGTTCCGACAGGCACGTTGGGCGCGAGCCGCACCGTGGCGCGAAACAGGTTCTGCGACAGGAACTGCACGCCGCCGACATTTTCGCTGTAGAGGCCCGTCGCCGCCTTGCGCTCGCGAAGCGCGGCGGTGAATTCCTCGATGGTCGCTGGGCTGTCGGTCTCGTCGGCGGGTTTCAGGTAGAGGTTCTGCGCGCCGAGCGAGAGCTGCTTGTATTTGGCGGGCTCGGCGATGTCCTGCAGCGGCCGCGTCGTCGCGACGGAATAGGAGACCGGCACGTTCTCGAACGTCTCCGAGTCCAAGTTGATCCAGACGCCCAGCACGCGGTCCTTGCGCCGGACGACCACGGGTCGTGGCGGTCCTTCGAGCACGACGACCACGTCGTAGCGTCCCTGGCGCGCGACCAGCGGATCGGGGTTTTCCAGCGATCCGAAGATCGTCAGGTCGGCGCCGGAGAAGCCCGCCGTAATGGAAATGGCGTCGGTCGAAAGGCCGATCTGGATGCTTTCGGCGGGCGGCGTCTGCGCCGTCGCCGGGGAAAGGGCGAAGAGCATCGACAACGGGACGGCGGCTGCAAACGCTCTCAATCCCGCCATCAGTTGAGGCCCGCGGCGGACAGCGAATAGAGATTGGGCGGCGTCACGAAGAGATCGACGGCGAGGCGGATGGCAACGGCCAGCACCAGCATCGCCAGCAGCGCGCGCAACTGCTCGCCGCGCAGCCGCTGGCCGGCCTTGGCGCCGTATTGCGCGCCGGCGACGCCGCCGGCCATCAGCAGGAAGGCCAGGATCACGTCGACAGTCTGGTTGGTCGTGGCGTGCACCAGGGTGGTGTAGGCCGAAGTGAAGATGATCTGGAACAGCGAGGTGCCGATGACGACATTGGTCGGCACCTTGAGCAGGTAGATCAGCGCCGGCACCATGATGAAGCCGCCGCCGACGCCCATGATCGACGACAGGAAGCCGATCCCGGCGCCCAGCCCGAGCACCGGGATGACGCTGACGAACAGCTTCGAGGCGCGGAAGCGCATCTTGAACGGCAGCCGGTGGATCCAGTTGTGCTGGCCGGATTTCTTAAGCACCGGCGCTGCGCCGCTGCGGCTGGCGCGCAGCGCATTGACGCTTTCCACCAGCATCAGTCCGCCGACGGTGCCGAGCAACACCACGTAGAGCAGCGAGATGAAAAGGTCCAACTGGCCGAGCCGGCGCAACAGCGCAAAGACGTAGATGCCGGCCGTCGAGCCGACGATGCCGCCGGCCAGCAGCACGCCGCCCAGCTTGAAGTCGAGCGTGCCGCGCTTGAAATGCGAAAGCGCGCCGGAGAAGGAGGAGGCGATGACCTGGTTTGCGCCGGTGGCCACCGCGATCGCCGGCGGGATGTTGTAGAAGATCAAAAGCGGCGTGATCAGAAAGCCGCCGCCAACCCCGAACATGCCCGACAGGAAACCCACCGCCGCGCCCATCGCCAGCAGCACGAAGACGTTGACGGAAATTTCCGCGATCGGGAGATAGATGCCCACCCGTCTGTCTCGATCAGTTTGCTTGTCGGCGAACGCCGACGTCCCCGGCAGTTTCGCACCGAAAAGCCAATTTTTTCTTGCGCCGATGCGGCGGCAGGGGCAAACCCCGCCGCCGCGTCGAAACAAAAACCATCTCAATCAGTTAACAGGCAAATGTGTGGCAGGGCGTCGCGTATGCGACGCGCTGCCGTTATTTCTTCGCCAACAGCGCCTTGACCAGCGGCGCGTCGATCTCGCCGGTCGGCGTCATCTTGTTGTCGGTCTGGAACGCCATGATGGCGTTCTTGGTCTTGCCGCCCATCACGCCGTCGGCGCCGCCGGCATCGTAGCCGTTCTTGTTGAGGATCAGCTGGATGTTCTTCACCGCCTTCTTCATGTCGATGCCGGCGGTGGTCTGTGGCGTGCTGTCCTGCCAGGATTCCGGAATGTCGGCCGAGTTGGCTGCGGCGTTGAGCGGCTTGGCCTTCCACAGTTCCGCGGCGGCCCGCGCCCGCTCGAGCTGCTCGGGCCGCAGCGCATTGGCGATCTCGTCGCGCTTGGCGGCGGCGTCCTTGTCGCCGGTCTTGGCGACCAGCGCGAACCACTTGTAGGACTCTTCCAGGTTCTGCTTCATGCCGACGCCCTTGGCCGCCAGGATGCCGAGGTTGAACTGGCTGTCCTTGACGCCGAGGTCGGCGGCTTCCTGGAACCAGTGCGCCGCCGATTCATTGTCGGTCACCCCGTCCGCCGCCATGGCGAACAGCACCGCCAGATTGTGCATGGCGCTGGCGTTGCCCTGTTCGGCGGCGAGCTGGTAGTAGGTCTTGGCCTTCTTGATGTCGCGCGCGACGCCGATGCCCTTTTCGTAGAAATTGCCGATGCGGTATTCGGCCGGCGCGAAGCCGAGCTCGGCCGACTGCTCGTACCATTTGGCGGCGGCCTTCATGTCTTCCTTCACGCCGCGCGATTCCGCGTAGCGCGAGCCGACCTCGAACAGCGCCTTGGCGTCGCCGCCGGCGGCGGCGTCATGCAGCGCCACCGGGCCGATTTCGGAAGGAATGTCGAATTTGGCCGCTGCCGTCTGGCTTGCTGCCGGCGGCACGGCGCCTGTCGTGTCGGCGGAGGTTGCCGCCGGCGCGCTGGACGCGGCGCCGTCGGCTGCCGGAGTGACCGTCGCCTGTTCCTTGGCCATCGGCTGCGTGTGGCCATCCGTGTCCGTCGCGGTGGCAGCCGCGGCGGCGGGTTCCGACGGCGTTGCCGAAGCCATCGGCGTCGGCTCGGCAGGCGTCGCAAGCGCTGCCGGCGCGGGTCCGGCCGGCATGGCGGCGGCATTTTCGGGACTCGAGGCGATGGAAGCGGCCGGTGCCGCGTCTTGGACGGGCTCGGCCTGCCGGACGGGCCGGGCCGGAGCGCTTTCAGCATGCGCGGCGCCCGTGTCGATCTTCGAGGCGTCGGCTTTCGGCGCGGCTGCTGCATTGAGCGAAGCCGTATCGACCGTCTGCGTCGAGACGATCGGCGCGGGCTGGTTGTTGGCCACTTCGACCGGATCGGACAGGAACGCCTTGCCCAACTGCAGGCCGGCCAGCGCCATCATGATCGCCGCCGCCGCCATCAGGATCGGCTTGCGCCGCGCCTTGAGCAGGTCGCCGATCCTCAGCGCCTTCACTGGACCGGTCATCGTCGATTGCCGCTTCAGCGTATCGGCTTCCGCCGCCGCCGCCTGGGCGGCACGCCGGGCCGCCGCGATGAAATCCGACTTCGCGGCATCGCTGTCGGTGCGCCGGGCCGGCTGACCGCCGCGCTCGTCGCGCACGCGCTTCATGATGGCGTTGAGGTCCGGCGCGCCGGAGCCGGGTTCCAAGGGCCGGTTTGCGGCCTTGGGGTCGAGCGGTTCGTCGATGTCGACGCTTGGCACGTCGCCGACCGGTGCCGAGCCGGCAAGCGGCTGCGTGTCCGCATCCTTCTTGCCTTTGAAAGCGCGCGCCAGGCCGCCGAATATGGATTTCCTGCGGCCGGCCGCCTCGCTCTTGTCGCCGATCGCATCCGGTCCGAGCGCTGCCATGGCCGCCGCCGCTGCTGCCTCGGCAGGCGTGAGTGGCGCGCTCGGCTCGTCGCGCATGATCGCCGCGGCGCGGCCTTCAAGGCTGCCCATGTCTCCGGTGAGCGGCAGCGGCTGATCGATATCCATTGAAGGCGCGTCTTGCACCGCGATCTTGCCGCCGCGGCCGCCACGCTTGCCGGCCGGTTGCGGATCGATCAGCTCGCTGACCGCTTCGCTGGTCTCGGTCGCCTCCAGCGAGCCAAGCCTGTCGACGATCTTGAGCAGCGTGTCGTGGATTGCCTCGAAAGTCCGCGAATTGCGTTCGTCGGAGCGGCGGGTGAGCGCTTCGAGCGTCTTCAGGTCCTGGGCGAGGCCGGCAACGGCGGTCGCGTTGGTCTGGGCCGTGCTGGACGTCGACTCGGCGAGCGACTTGACGGCGCTCTCGGCCGCCTCGCGCGCCACGCTCAGGATCGAGTCGCGCGTGCCGGCCAGTGACTTCTCGATCTCGTTAAGGCGCGGGCTGATGTCTTCGAATTCGGGCAGCGGCGTGCCGGGCTTGGAAAGATGCGCCGACAGGCCGGCGACCTGCGCTTCCAGGCTGCGGATCAGGGCCGGATCGATGCCGGCGACCTGCTGCGCGGACGATTCCAGCCGGCTGGAAATGTCCTCGAGCCGGCTTTCCAGCCCGCGGATCGCCATGTCGTTGGCGGGATCCGGCGCACGCGTTTCGATGCGCTTGGCCAAAGCGGTGAAGCGGGCGTCGATCGCTTCCATGATGCCGGCGCTGTCGTCCTGGCGCATGCGCTGGTCTAGCCTGTTCGCAACCTCGTCCAGTCGACGCTCGAGATCGTGGAACAATGCATTGCTTTGTTCGATTGCGTCTCCCTGGCGGCGCTCGAGCAGGCTCGACAGCGCGTCGAAGCGCTGCTCAAGGCCCTGAAATATCTGGTCCGCGTCGGGCATGGCCGGCGCGCGGTCCATCTTGTCGGTGATGGAAGCGATCTGCTTGCCCAGCCGCTCCATGGCCTGTTCCGGCAGGTCGGCGCGGCCGGTCAGCTGGTCCACCCGGCTGGTGAGAAGATTGAGGCGATCGATGACCTCGGCGCCGGGCCGCGACTGCGCGACCTCTTCGATCTGCACCGCCAGCGAGGCAATGCGCTTCTCGATCCGGCCGAAGGTCTCGGGATCGAAAGCATTCGCCTGCGCGGCCACGGTCGATGCAACGATGGCGCGGGAAATCTCATCCAGCCGCTCGTCGATCATCGCCAGCGTTTCGCCCCCGCGCGCGGTCTGCTGGCCGGCAAAACGGTCGACCGCGCCGGCAAGCGTGCGCACCTTTTCTTCCAGCGAGCGCAGCGAAAGCGATTCCGGCAGGCTGTTGACGGCGCTGCTGATCTGCTCGAGCCGGTCGGTCAGCACCGAGAGGCTCGGGCCTTCGGCGCGCTTGCGCTGGTCGGCGTCGACGCGGTCCTCGAAGGCACTCCAGCGGCGGTCGAAATCGTCCCAGCGGCGGTCGACCTTCTGCACGCTTTCCTCGCGCGCCAGCGTGTCCAGCGCGCCCTTCACCTGTTCCAGTTCCAGCCGCAGCAGATTGACGCTGCGGTCGTCGCTTTTTTCGGCGAGCGACTGGATGGCTCCCGAAAGCCGCTCGAATTCGAGGCCGAGCTCGGCGCTGCTCTTGTCGGGCATCGCGTCGCGCTGGCTGTTGGCCTGCAGGGCACGGTCGATATCCTGGCGGAACGCTTCGAACTCGCGCTGCAGGCCGGCCGTCATCTGGTGGCGCAGTTCCTCCCGCAGACCGCGCAGTTCGACCGCGATCTTGCCGACCATCGCGACGCTGTCTTCCTGGCCGCGGACCCGGTCGATGTCGCGCGCGATCGCCTGATAGGCGGGCGCAGGGTTCTGCGGCGCGCGCTCCTGCGGCCGCGGGCTCTGCGGCGCCGGATTCTGCGGCGCACGGTCCAGGGGCCTTTGCGCGGAATAGGGATCCTCATACCAGCGCGGCGCCTGGCCGTAGGGCTGCGCGCTTGGGTAACGCGGCTCGGTGGTCGGTCGCCGCGGGTCGGGGCGGTCGGGCAAGTCGGCGCGCGTCCGCTCCAGCCGCTGCTCCAGCGTTTCGAGCGAGCGGTTCAGTTCTTCGAGCGAGGCGTGCGGCCGGCGCTGCCTGCCGGCGTTGAGTGTATCGAGATAGGACCGCTTGCTGTTCATCGATGCGCCCGTGTTCAGAGTGGCCGGCCAAAGACCGGTTTCCCAGTAGCTTGCCGGGTACGAAGCGAGCCGAGCGGTTTTGCTGCGGAGGAAGGCGAGCTTCCCGGGTTTTACCCGCGCTTCGAAAACCGTGAAAAATTCGCTACAGGATAACCACGGGTGACCGACATGCGCACATTTCGCCCAACGTGGTAAACAAGGCGTTAACCAAGCTTAAGAAGACGCGTATAATCGTGAGCCGCCTGACGAGCCGGCACCTGGGTGCGGCATAAAGGTCGGATCCGACAACGCCCTTGCGTCACCTTGCGGCTGTCGGTATAGGATTGACGTAAACGTAAAAGGTGCGAAGCCGTGCCTCTTGCGATTGATTTGTTGCAACCACGATTGGAAGCACGCCCCCGCTTCCACTCAGGCGACGCTTGGTCCGCGACCGCGACGCCACCAGGGGAAAGCCAGTGACCATGAAACTCGTTTCGCCCGGCGAAGCCGCGGCCAATACCAATGACATACCGGCCGAAGCCGGCGAGGAATTCGTCCGCATCGGCGAGATGGCCAAGAAATACGGCGTGACGCTGCGCACGCTGCGTTTCTATGAAGACAAGGGCCTCCTCAATCCGCATCGCGACGGCTCGACCCGACTCTATACGCGCCGCGACAAGGCTCGGCTGAAGCTGATCCTGCTCGGCCGCAAGGTTGGGTTCTCGCTGCGCGACGTCAAGCAGATGATGGATCTCTACGATCCGACCGGCACCAACACCAAGCAACTGCGGCTGGCGCTGGACAAGTCGGAGAAGCAGCTCGCCCGCCTGCAGAAGCAGCGGGCGCTGATCGACGATGCCATCGGCGAGCTGAGCAAGTCGATGTCCGTCGTGCGTCAGATGCTCGTCGAGCGCACCGCGGCGCCGCAGGCCAGCGCGGCCGGCTGATCGCCAGCTCTGAGGAAATACCCCGGACATACAAAGCCGCGTGGCTATAGCCGCGCGGCTTTTTTGTCGTCACACTGCCGGACGCTCACAAAAATTTTTGGCTGCGACGAAGTTGACGTTTACGCAAACGTCAATATTTGCTATCGGGACGTCGACAATTGGCCCGGCCTCCCTGTCCGAGACAGGCAACTTGCCGGCCGGCCAGGACTGCAAGGGTGGAGGAAGGCATGACGATCTACAGGGCGCCGATCCAGGACACGCTGTTCGTGCTCAACGACGTGCTGGGCTATCAGCGCTATTCCAATCTTCCAGGCTTCTCGGATGCGACGCCCGATGTGGTCGAGGCGATCCTCGCCGAAGGCGCCAAGCTCGCCGAGAACGTCATGCATCCGCTGAACCGGATCGGCGACATGGAAGGTTGCGTGCGCCATGACGATGGCTCAGTAACGACGCCGAAGGGCTTCAAGGACGCTTATGACCAGTATCGCGAGGGCGGCTGGATGGGGCTTGCCGCACCTGCCGAGTTCGGTGGCCAGGGTCTGCCCTATGCGGTCCACACCGCCGTCTCCGAATACATGATCTCGGCCAACATGGCGCTGATGATGTATCCCGGCCTGACGCAGGGCGCGATCGCTGCCATCGTCACCCATGGCACGGACGAGCAGAAGGCCACCTGGCTGCCGAGGCTGATCGAGGGCGGCTGGACCGGCACTATGAACCTCACCGAGCCGCATTGCGGCACCGACCTCGGCCTGCTGCGCACCAAGGCGGCTCCCAACGGCGACGGCACTTACAGGATTTCCGGCCAAAAGATATTCATCTCCGCCGGCGAGCACGACATGTCGGAAAACATCGTCCATTTGGTGCTGGCCCGCGTCGAAGGCGCGCCGGAAGGTGTGAAGGGCATCTCGCTGTTCATCGTGCCGAAGTTCAAGCTCGATGCCGCGGGCAACCCCGGCGAGCGCAACACGCTCTCCTGCGGCTCGATCGAGGAGAAGATGGGCATCCACGGCAACTCGACCTGCGTCATGAACTATGACGAGGCCGAGGGCACGCTGCTCGGCGAATTGAACGGCGGCCTGAAGGCCATGTTCACGATGATGAACGAGGCCCGCCTCGGTGTCGGCCTGCAGGGTCTTTCGGTCTCCGAGATCGCGTACCAGAACGCGGTCTCCTACGCCAAGGATCGGCTGCAGGGGCGCTCGCTGTCGGGCGCCAAGGCGCCGGACAAGAAGGCCGACCCGATCATCGTTCACCCGGACATCCGCCGCTCGCTGATGACCATGAAGGCCTATAACGAGGCCGGTCGCGCGCTGGCGCTCTGGACCGCCATCAAGTCCGACGTCGCGCATCGTTCCGGTGACGACAAGGACCGCCAGGCCGCCGACGACTACACCGGGCTGATGACGCCGGTGGTGAAGGGCGTGCTCACCGACAAGGGATTCGATCATGCCGTGATGGCGCAGCAGGTGTTCGGCGGCCACGGCTATATCGAAGAACATGGCATGAGCCAGTTCGTGCGCGATGCCCGCATCGCCATGATCTATGAAGGCGCCAACGGTATCCAGGCGCTCGACCTCGTCGGCCGCAAGCTGGCGCAGAATGGCGGCCGCGCCGTGCAGGCCTTCTTCAAGGAAGTCGGCGAGTTCTGCGAGGAGAACCGTGCCGATGAGAAGATGGCGCCCTTCACCAAGGCCCTGAAGAAGGGCCTTAACGACCTGCAGGCCGCTACCATGTGGCTGGTGCAGAACGCCATGGCCAAGCCCGACAATGCGGGTGCCGCCTCGACCGACTATATGCATCTCTTCGGCCTTGTGGCGCTGGGCTATATGTGGGCGCAGATGGCGAAATCCGCGCAGACGAAGCTCGCGGAGGGCGCCAATGGCGCCGGCGCGTTCTACGACACCAAGCTCACGACGGCGCGCTTCTTCATGGAGCGCATCATGCCGGAAACGGCGACGCGGCTTGCCCGCATTTCCAGCGGCGCAGACACGCTGATGGCGCTGCCGGCGGAAGCGTTCTAGGTTTGGCGGGCCGGCGGAGCCGGCCCACAATCGTCGGAACGCGGAGGAAATCGTGGCGACAAACCCAGCCGAAATTCTTGGTCTTCCGAAGCCCGCCTGGGCGGCGGACGAGGTTGGCATGCTCTACGACATGGCCTCCCGCTTCATGGCCGAAGAGATCGCGCCGCGCTATGACGAGTTCGAGAAGAACGAGATGTTCGACCGCGAGAGCTGGCTGAAGGCGGGCGCTGCCGGCCTGCTTTGCGCTTCCATGCCGGAGAAATATGGCGGCTCCGGCGGAACCTTCGCGCATGAGAGCGCCATCATCGAGGCGATCGGCCATGTCGGCGTCGACGGTTTCGGCATCGGCCTGCACAATTCGATCGTCGCCCCTTACATCCTCCATTACGGCTCCGAGGAGCAGAAACAGAAATGGCTGCCGAAGCTTGCGACCGGTGAGCTCATCGGCGCCATCGCCATGACCGAGCCGGGCGCCGGCTCCGACCTGCAGGGCGTCAAGACCCGCGCCGAGAAGGACGGCAACCACTACAAGATCAGCGGTTCCAAGACCTTCATCACCAATGGCCAACTCGCCAACCTGATCATCGTCGTCACCAAGACCGATCCGGACAAGGGCGCCAAGGGCACGTCGCTGATCGTCGTCGAGACCGACGAGGTCGAAGGTTTTCAGCGCGGCCGCAACCTCGACAAGATAGGGCTGAAGTCGAACGACACCTCCGAGCTGTTCTTCAACGATGTGCGCGTGCCGACCTCCAACCTGCTCGGCCACGAGGAAGGCAAGGGCTTCGTCCAGCTGATGCAGCAATTGCCGCAGGAACGGCTGCAGATCGGCACCGGCGCCATTGCCATGATCGAGCGGGCGCTGGCGCTCACCATCGACTACGTCAAGGAGCGCAAGGCCTTCGGCAAGGCGGTCATCGATTTCCAGAACACCCAGTTCAAGCTGGCCGAGCTGAAGACCGAGGCCACCATCGGCCGCGTCTTCTACAATGACTGCGTCGCCCGCCACATCGACGGCGGCCTCGACCCGGTGACCGCCTCGATGGCCAAATACTGGCTCAGCGACCTGCAGGGCAAAGTCGTCGACGAATGCCTTCAACTGCATGGCGGCTATGGCTACATGAATGAATATCCGATCGCCCGCATGTACCGCGACGCCCGCGTCCAGCGCATCTACGGCGGCACCAACGAGATCATGAAATTGCTGATCGGGCGCTCTCTCTGAGCGGGCGGCCGGCAAAGCCAAGGAGCACGAAAATGACTGAGGCTTACGTCTATGACGCCGTGCGCACGCCGCGCGGCAAGGGCAAGAAGGATGGCTCGCTGCACGAGGTGCCGGCGGTGCGGCTTGCCGCGAAAACGCTTGAGGCGCTGCGCGACCGCAACGGGCTCGACACCGGCAATGTCGACGACATCATCTTCGGCTGCGTCGATCCGGTCGGCGAGGCGGGCTCGGTCATTCCGCGCGCCGCCGCCTTCGAGGCCGGCTACGACACCAAGGCACCCGGCATGCAGATATCGCGCTTCTGCGCGTCGGGTCTCGACGCCATCAATTTCGGCGCCGCCAAGATCGCGCAAGGCGCGGACGAGATCGTCATTGCCGGCGGCGTGGAATCCATGTCGCGCGTCGGCATGGGCATGTCCGGCGGTTCCTGGTTCATGGATCCGTCCGTCGGCCTGCCCGGCTGGTTCGTGCCGCAGGGCATCTCGGCCGACTTGATCGCCACCAAATACGGTTTTTCCCGCGACGACGTCGACGCCTATGCCGTCGAGAGCCAGAAGCGTGCCGCGAAGGCCTGGGGCGAGGGCCGTTTCAAGAATTCGGTGATCCCGATCAAGGACCAGAACGGCCTCACCATCCTCGACCATGACGAGCACATGCGGCCTTCGACCGACATGCAGTCGCTGGCTTCCCTCAACCCGTCCTTCGTCATGCCCGGCGAAATGGGCGGCTTCGACGCAGTGGCCGTGCAGAAGCATCCGGAAGTCGAGGAGGTCAACCACGTCCATCACGCCGGCAATTCGTCGGGCATCGTCGACGGCGCCGCCGCCGTGCTGCTCGGGTCCAAGAAGGCCGGCAAGGCGATGGGCCTGAAGCCGCGCGCCCGCATCCGTGCTTTCGCCAATATCGGTTCCGAGCCGGTGCTGATGCTGACCGGTCCGGTCGACGTCACCGAGAAGCTGTTGAAGCGCGCCAAGATGAAGCAGTCGGACATCGACCTGTTCGAGCTCAACGAGGCCTTCGCCTCCGTCGTGCTGCGCTACATGCAGGCCTTCGACATTCCGCACGACCAGATCAACGTCAATGGCGGCGCGATCGCCATGGGCCATCCGCTCGGCGCCACCGGCGCCATGATCCTGGGCACGGTGCTGGACGAGCTGGAGCGCCGCGACCTCAACACCGCGCTGGTCACGCTGTGCATCGGCGCCGGCATGGGCACCGCCACCATCATCGAACGCGTCTGAGGGAGAGAGACCATGAGCTACACCAATTTCACCCTCGACGTCGATGCCGACGGCATTGCCTTGATCACCTGGGACATGCCGGACCGCTCGATGAACGTCTTCACCGAAGAGGCGATGCGCGAACTGAACGCCATCGTCGATAAGGTGGCCGGCGATGCCGCCGTCAAGGGCGCGGTCATCACCTCCGGCAAGGATACATTCTCCGGCGGCGCCGACATCACCATGCTGCAGAAGATGCTCGCCACCTTCGCCGCCGACAAGGAGAAGGATCTCGAGAAGGCGACCAGGACGCTGTTCGAGAATGCCGGCTATATGACCGGCCTGTTCCGCAAGATAGAGACTTGCGGCAAGCCGTTTGTGTCGGCGATCAACGGCACCTGCATGGGCGGTGCCTTCGAGATGTCGCTCGCCTGCCACGGCCGCGTCGCCGCCGATTCCGACAAGGTGAAGATGGCGCTCCCCGAAGTGAAGATCGGCATCTTCCCCGGCGCCGGCGGCACCCAGCGCGTGCCGCGGCTGACCGATCAGCAGCAGGCGCTGCAGATGCTGACCACCGGCCAGAACCTTTCGCCGCAGAAGGCGAAGCAGATGGGGCTGATCCACGAGATCGCCGAGCCTGCAAAGCTCGTCGAGACCGCCAAGGCCATGATCAAGAACGGCCTGAAGCCGGTGGCGCCTTGGGACGAGAAGGGCTTCAAGCTACCCGGCGGGCCGATCTATTCGGCGGCCGGTGCCAATCTCTGGCCACCGGCCATCGCCATCCTGCGCCGCGAAACCTATGGCAATTATCCGGCCGCGGCCGCGATCCTGAAATGCGTCTATGAAGGCCTGCTGGTGCCCTTCGATACTGCGCTCAGGATCGAGCAGCGCTATTTCACCGAGATCATGCAGACCAAGGAAGCGGCGGCGATGATCCGCTCGCTGTTCCTGTCGCTGCAGGAACTGAACAAGGGCGCGCGCCGCCCGGCAGGCGTGCCGGACACCAAGTTCAAGAAGATCGGCATTCTCGGCGCCGGCTTTATGGGCGCCGGCATCGCCTATGTCACGGCAAAAGCCGGCATTCCGGTGGTGCTGCTCGACCGCGATCTGCCGTCTGCCGAGAAGGGCAAGGCGCATTCCGACAGCCTCATGACCGATCAGGTCAAGAAGGGCCGCGCCAAGCCGGAAGACAAGGACAAGCTCCTGTCGCTGATCACGCCGACGGCGGACTATGCCGACCTTGCCGGCTGCGATCTGGTCGTCGAGGCGGTCTTCGAGGATTCGGGCGTGAAGAAGGATGCCACCGAGAAGGCCGAGGCGGTGCTGAAATCATCGGCGATCTTCGCATCCAACACGTCGACCATTCCGATCACCGCGCTGGCGAAAAACTCGGCGCGCCCGAAGAACTTCATCGGCATCCACTTCTTCTCGCCGGTCGACAAGATGATGCTGGTCGAGATCATCCTCGGCAAGAAGACGGGCGACAAGGCTTTGGCCGTCGCGTTCGACTTCGTGCGCGCCATCAAGAAGACGCCGATCGTCGTCAACGACACGCGTGGCTTCTACGTCAACCGTTGCGTGCTGCGCTACATGTCGGAAGCCTACAAGATGCTGATCGAGGGCGTTCCGGCGCCGATGATCGAGAATGCCGCCAAGGCCGCCGGCATGCCGGTCGGCCCGCTGGCCCTGACCGACGAGACCGCCGTCGACCTTGCCCAGAAGATCATGAAACAGACCATCAGGGATCTCGGCGAGAAGGCCGTCGATCCCAAGCAGATGGCGCTGATCAACACCATGGTCGACACGCATGGTCGTTTCGGCCGCAAGAACGGCAAAGGCTTTTACGACTATCCGGCGAAGCCCGCGAAGAAGAAGCTGTGGTCGGGCCTGAAGGATCTCTACCCGCAGCTGAAGCCCGAAAATGTCGACTATGAGGAGCTGAAACAGCGCCTGCTGGTCGCCATCGCTCTGGAGGCGGCACGGGTGATGGAAGAAGGCATCGTCACCGATCCGCGAGAGGCGGATGTCGGCTCGATCCTCGCCTTCGGCTTCGCGCCCTTCACCGGTGGCGCCCTGTCCTACATCGACGGCATCGGCGCCAAGCGCTTCGTCAAGATCGCCAAGGGCCTGCAGAAGAAGTATGGCGCCGAGTTCAAAGCGCCGAAGCTGCTGCTCGACATGGCGGAGAAAGGCGAGACCTTCTACCAGCGCTTCGACCCTTACCAGAAGGGTGAGGTCAGAGAAGCAGCCTGACGAACCGGGATGTATGTCTGGGGGCGAATGGCCCGCACCATGGCCACGGCATCCAGCCGTGGCCCTTATGTTGTCGGCGATGAGAGCCGGCTGGCGTTTCGCTGCCTGCCGATCGACATCGACTTCAACCTGCATCTCAACAATGCGCGTTACATGATGCTGGCCGATCTCGGCCGCATCGACATCTTCCTGCGCGTCGGCCTCATCGCGCTGGCCCGCAAGAAGGGCTGGGCGCCGATGATCGGCGGGCTGCAGGTCGCCTATGTGCGCGAGATCAAGCTGTGGCGGCGCTTCGAGGTGGTGTCGTCGATCGAGACCTGGGAAGGCACGTCCGTCATCGGCCGGCACCGTTTCGTTCTCGATGGCGGCGAGACGGCGGCGCTGATCCTGACCACTGGCGGCGTCTATGACCGCGGCAGTCGCCGCTTCCTCGACATCGACGAGGTCGTCGCGGCGCTTGGCCACGCCGCCAGTCCGCGCCCGCCGACCGACGCCGAGCGGGCTTTCATGGTCTCGCACAGGAACCTGCGCGAACAGGCCAAGGCGGCGTGATCGGGCAGGTACAGATCGCGGGATCTGGCCAAATCGGATTCGATCACGCTTTGGGGAACGAGCCGTCGTTCGCTTTTTTGCAGCAGGCGTGCGTGGTAAATTAGTTGTCGCTAACGGAGGGAGCGATCGCATGCGCACGATGCTGAAAATCTCTATTCCGACCGTAGAAGGCAACAAGGCGCTCAAGGACGGCAGCATGGGAAAATTCATCGAACACAGCCTGTCTGAGCTGAAGCCTGAGGCCGCGTATTTCACGGCCGACAAAGGCCAGCGAACCGCCTATCTGTTCGTCGACATCAAGGACAGTTCCGAGATGCCCTTCTATGCCGAGCGGTTCTTCCTGGCTTTCAACGCCGCCGTGGAGTTCGTGCCGGTCATGAATGCCGAGGAACTGAAGAACGGTCTGCCCAAAGCTCTGGCCGGGATCGCTTAGGCGCCGCGCCTGAACGGGAAGGCCATGAGGCATTCTTAACGATCCGCCGGTTGCGCCGGTGGACAATGACGCGACTGCGCGCTAGACAGGCAGAGGCATTTTTTCCTGTTTTGAAGGAGAGCGCGCGTGCTCTCACACGACCGCGTATGGGCCGCAATCGACGCTCTCGCCGAGCGCTATTCGCTGTCGGCTTCCGGCCTTGCGCGGCGCGCGGGCCTCGATTCGACGGCCTTCAACAAGTCGAAGCGCCTGTCGTCCGACGGCCGGCCGCGCTGGCCCTCGACCGAATCGCTGGCCAAGATCATCGAGGCCACCGGCGCGTCGCTCGAGGAATTCACCGGACTTGTCGAAGGTCGCAGCGCCGCGTCGGTGGCCCAACACCGCAGCGCCGTTCCCCTGCTTGGTTTCGCTCAGGCCGGCGCGGGAGGCTTCTTCGATGATGCCGGCTATCCGGCGGGGCAGGGCTGGGATCTGGTCGAGCTTCCCGCGCGGGCGACCGAGACGTCCTACGCGCTGCAGGTGCAGGGCGATTCCATGTTGCCGCTCTACCGCAATGGCGATGTGCTGATCGTCGAACCCGGCGCGCCCACGCGCAAGGGCGATCGCGTGGTCGTCAAGACCACCGCCGGCGAGGTGATGGCCAAGGTGCTCGACCGGCAAACGGTGAAATCGATCGTGCTGGTTTCGCTCAACCCCGCCCACCCGGACCGGGACATCCCGACGCGCGAAATCGAATGGATGGCGCGCATCGTCTGGGCGAGCCAGTAGGTTCGGCTGGTGCGGCTTCTTCAGATCATCCTGACGGTTCTGGCGGTTCCGGCGATGGCCGCGCTCGTCGTGGCAGGCGGCCGCGTGGTCAAGGGGCATGAGAGCGCCATCACGGTCGATCAGATCGATCCCGTCGCCGATGCGCTCCCCACCGCCGGCAACGACACGCTCTCCGCTTCCGGCGCGGGTACGCCCCCGGAAGAGCCGATGACCTCGGCCATTCCCGCGCCAGCCGCTCCGCAGGCACCGAACCCCGTTGTTCACTCGAGGGCCATCGATCCCGACGTCGTGGCGCCGCCCGAACTGTCGGACCAGGAACTCGAACGGGTGGAACCGCGTGCGCCGCTCAGCGATCTGGCGCTGGCCGGGCCGCCCAAGCCGCCCAAAACGAAGATGCCGGGCGACTGGAACGGCACCAAATTGTTCCAGCCGGTCGCCACCGCCGCCGGGCTGATCGAGGCGAAGGGCTATGCGGTCGCCGTGTCCGGCGTGGACGCCGTCAAGGCAGACGAAACCTGCAGCGACGAGGGTCACACCTGGGCCTGCGGCGCGCGCGCCAGGACTGCCTTCCGCGCCTTCCTGCGCGGCCGCGCGGTCGCTTGCGCGCTGCCGCCGGAGGGCGGCCGCGACACCATTTCCGCCGAATGCCATATCGGCAACCAGGACATCGGGCAGTGGCTGGTCGAGAACGGCTGGGCGCGCGCCGCGCAAGGCGGCCCCTATGTCGAGGCCGAGAACAAGGCCCGCACAGCCAGGAAGGGTATTTTCGGCCCGGCGCCGAAGCTTGACGGCCTGCCGGCGGTGCCGGCCGTCTCGGGCCCGGCGCTGGTGGCGCCGGATTCGATCCTGCCGGCCGATGGCGGCGCCGTTACGCCGCCAACTGACCAGCCAGCGCCCGCTCAATGAGCGCGCGCGTCTCGGCAATGCCGTAGAGCGCGGCGAAGGAACCGAAGCGCGGGCCGCGTTCCTGCCCGATCAGCACCTGGTAGATCATTTGGAAGAAGGCGACCGATACGCCTGGTCCGCCTTCCGGGCTCTGCTTGGAATGGTCCTGGTAGCGTTCGATCTTGCGCGCCACATTGAGCGCGGCATTCTGGATCGCTTCGCTGTCGGCGCCTTGCGGCAGCGCGCCGAGCGCTTCGGAAAGCTTCGCCAGTGCTTCGCGTTCCACCTCGTCGGCGGCGCGGTAAACCTTGGTCGGCTTCACGAAGTCGTCGAAATAGCGGATCGCATAGCCGGTCAGCCGGTCGAGCTCCGGATGCGTCTTCGGTGTCACCCCCGGCGCGTGGCGCGAGATGAAGCCCCACAGCACCGCCTTGTCATGCGCGTTGGAGGCGCTCACCAGGTTGAGCAGCAGCGCGAAAGGCACCGGCAGGTCGATGGCCGGCGGGTTGCCGTCATGCATATGCCAGACCGGATTGCCGAGCCGCTCCTTCCAGTCCTGGCGCGGATAGGCGCCAAGGAAGGCGTAATATTCGTCCACCGCCTTCGGGATGACGTCGAAATAGAGCTTCTTCGCCTGCCGCGGCCGCTGGTACATATAGAGGCCGAGGCTCTCCGTCGGCGCGTAGGTCAGCCATTCGTCGATGGTGAGCCCATTACCCTTCGACTTCGAGATCTTCTGGCCCTCCTCGTCGAGGAACAGCTCGTAGACGAAATGCTCGGGCGCGCGCCCGCCGAGGATGTTGCAGATGCGGTCGTAGATCACCGCATTGGTCTGGTGGTCCTTGCCGAACATCTCGAAATCGACGCCAAGCGCTGCCCAGCGCATGCCGAAATCCGGCTTCCACTGCAGCTTCACATGGCCGCCGGTGACAGGCAGCGTCGTCTCGGTGCCTTCGTCGTCGAAGGTGATGGTGCCGGCCTTGGCGTCGACATTGATCATCGGCACGTAGAGCACGCGGCCGCTCTTCGGTGAGATCGGCAGGAACGGGCTGTAGGTCGCCTGGCGCTCCGGCCCGAGCGTCGGCAGCATCACGCCCATGATCTCGTCGTAGCGCTCGGCGGCGCGCAGCAGCACCTCGTCGAAACGGCCGGCCTTGTAGTACTTCGTCGCGCTGGCGAACTCGTAATCGAAACCGAACGTGTCGAGGAAGCGGCACAGCATCGCGTTGTTGTGGTCGGCGAAGCTGGCATAGTCGCCGCCGAACGGATTGGGCACCGAGGTCAGCGGCATGTGCAGATATGGCTCGAGCGCGGCGCGGTCCGGCACGTTGTCCGGAATCTTGCGCATGCCGTCCATATCGTCTGAGAAGCACAGAAGTTTGGTTTTGACCTTGTCTTGCGTCAGCACGCGGAAGGCATGCCGCACCATGGTCGTGCGCGCCACCTCGCCGAAGGTGCCGATATGCGGCAGGCCGGACGGGCCGTAGCCGGTCTCGAACAGCACGGTCTCGGGAAAGTCCTTGCCCTTGTACCGGGCGATGATTTTCTTCGCTTCCTCGAACGGCCAGGCCTTGCTCTCGGCCGCCGCGGCAAGCATCTCGGGATTGAGATCGATGATGTTTGATCCCGTCATGTCGAAGTTCCAGTCATGGCCGTCTTGCGGCGGATAAGATTTGTCGACCGGTCTCTAGGCGCGACGGGCCGGAGCGTCAACGATTTGCGGCGGTTTTCCTTGCGGCGCCACAATCGCGCTCCTACCTTCGAGCCTCACTTTCAAACGCATGTCACTCCAAAGTGTGTCGCGGTTTTGGAATGACATGCACGCTGTCAGGAGTTTTGAATGCCTTTGTTGACGCCGCACGAAGCCTTAATCCACTTGATGGTCATTACCTCGGCTTCCGATCGCGACATGACCGATGTCGAACTGGCGCGGATCGGCGACGTCATCCGTTCCTGGCCGGTCTTCGTCGACTTCAACCAGGACAGGCTGATTCCGGTGGCGCAAGCCTGCCAGAAGGCGCTGCATGAGAAGGGCGGGCTGGAAGGCGTGCTGGCGCGCATTGCCGAAGCGCTGCCCGAGCGGTTGCGCGACACCGCTTACGCCGCCGCTTTCGAGGTCGCCGCCGTCGATCTCGAAATGCGCATGGAGGAGGTGCGCGTGCTGCAGCTCATCCGCCTCAAGCTCGATCTCGACACGCTGACGGTGGCCGCGATCGCGCGTGCCGCGAAAGCGCGCCTGCGCACGCTCACTTAGTGTTGGCGCGACCTTCAGAAGAAGCTGACAGGGAAATAGCGCAGATAGAACTCGGCAAAGGTGCCCTTGATCGAGATTTCCTGCAGCGCATAGTCGAAGGCGGCGGCCAGCGCGGGATCGCCCGCCCTGGTGGCGATCGCCATGCCTGAGCCCAGATACTCCGGTGCCAGATACGGACCGCCGGCAAAGCGGCAACAGCCGGCCGCGTCGGAGCCGCCCAACCAGAAGGCGAAGCGCATGCCGTCGCCGAAGGCGGCGTCGATCTTGCCGGCCTTGAGTTCGGCATAGAGGCCTTCCGGTGTGTCGAAGGTCACCACCTGCACGGTGGCGAAATAGTCGCGCAGCATTTTCTCATGCGCCGAGCCGGCGACGACGCCGACCCGCTTGCTGCGCAGCTTGTCGAGGATCGGCTCGGCGAAAGCTTTCGCCTTCGGCATGATGAAGCGCGCCGGGAACTGCATATAGGAGCGCGAGAAGGCATATTTCTCGCGGCTCTCCTGCGTCGCGGCGATCCCGGCAATGATCGCCTCGCCTTCGCCTTTCTGCAGGGCATCCTCCAACTCGTTCCACGGCAACGCCTGGACCTGGCATTTGTCGACGACGCCCAGTTCCGCGCAGATCGCCCGCGCCAGGTCGATGTGGAAACCGGACAGGCGGCCCGAGCCGTCGAGGAAGTTGAAGGGCGGAAAATCGGTGGTTGTGAGGAATCTCAGTCGCGGCAGCGCGGAGAGATCGGGTTTCGGCAACCGCTCCTTGGCATCCCACAGCACCGGCACCTGCGGCTCCGCGCCTTGAGTCGCGCTGGCAAAGGGCAATATGCCGGCAAGGGCGGATATCAGGACCACAGTTATCCACCGCAAGATCACGATATGGCTCCGACCTCGTTCCCGTTCGGAGGCTTTTCGTATGAAAATGATGCAGGCACAACGGTTTTTGATTTCAAGCGGCTAAATTAAGCGTATGGTTTAGCCCGTTGCAAATGACCCTGCGCGCCGGAAGGGGGAAGCTACCGGTTTTGCGGAGATCATTGCGACCCGTGGTTGATGGCGAAGGAGTGTTCGAGCGTCTACTGTCGGTAACGAAGAAGCAGAAGCAACATGGGGTAGATGTTGCGATGGGCCTGTTTGACAGAACTCTGGAATACATAGACCAGTTGCAGAATGCTGGCACCGCGGCGGCGGTTTGCGAGAGGCTGCTGGGCGTCACTTCGAATTTCGGCCTGACCGCCCTGATGGCGGGAACCGTGCCGCAACCAGGCACGCCGCGCGGCCGGCAAAAACAGCATGTGATGCTTTGCGATTGGCCCGGCGAATGGCTGGAGCGCTACGTGGCGCGCAATTATGTCGACCACGATCCGGTCGTCAGTCACATGAAGCAGCTTCAGGCGCCGTTCCAATGGCGGGACGCGTCCAAGAACGCTGTAATCGACAAGAGCAGCGACGAGGTCATGGGCGACGCGCGCCAGTTTAAGCTGCGCGATGGCCTTGCGTTTCCATTGGTGACGCTTGACGGCCAGATCGTCATGGTCTCGCTCGGCGGCGAATCCGTTGAATTGTCGGATGCCGAATTCGGAATGGTGTCGCTGGCGTCGACCTATGCGATCGGCCGCGCCATGCAACTGCACACCAAGGCCGACAACGTCGTCGATCATATTGAATTGACGGCACGTGAGCGGGAATGCCTGCAATGGGCGGCCGTTGGCAAGTCCGAATGGGAGATCTCTCAAATTTTAGGCATCTCGGAACACACTTCCGAGAAACATCTTCTCAACGCCAAGAGCAAACTCGGCGCAGCCAACCGGGTGCAGGCGGTCGCGGAGGCGATTAGGCGCGGCTATATTAGCTAGGTCGGCCGTGCCGACCGAGAAATTCAGCCTACGTGATCACGTGATATTCTCAGAAAAGCGCAGCCGAATCTCCCTCTTGGGAGAGGACTAATGATTTCTTAACGCCAAATCAAACTGGGCATCCCCAACCGTGTGCGGGCAGTCGCGGAGGCCATTAGGCATGGCTATATTAGCCAGGTCGGCCGTGCTGGCCTAGAATTCTTGCCTACGCGTTCGCGTAATATTTTCGGGAAAGCCCGGCCGTATCATCCTCTTAAGCCCAGGAGACGGCTAATGCTTTTTGCCCTTACCACTCAGGAATTGATGGAACGCCCCGACCTTTGGGAGGCCGTGCATCGCCTGCGCTACAAGATCTTCGTCGAGGAGATGGGATGGACCGATCTCGACCGTCCCGACCAGCTCGAGATAGATCAGTTCGACCATGACGAGGCCGAACACCACCTTGTGATCCGCAACGGCGAACTGGCCGGTTACCAGCGCATGCTGCCAACGACACGGCCGCATCTTCTGACGGACGTGCTCTCCGATCTCTGCGAGGGACCGTCCCCCTCGGGACCAAACGTGTGGGAACTGACCCGCTATGCGGTGGCTCCGGGTTTTCGTGACGGCAAGCGCGGCGTCTCGACGGTCGGCACCGAACTGATCGCCGGCTTCGTTGAATGGGGCCTCAAGCGCAACGTCAACCAGGTCATCATCGAGTTCGAGCCGATGTGGGTGCTCAGGGCGCTGCAACTGCACTTCCTGGCAAAGCCGCTCGGCTACCAGCGCACCTATGGCAACCAGCAGGTCGTGGCGACGCTGCTCACCTTCACCGAGCACACGCTCGAGGTCGTGCGAGCCCGCCGCAACCACCATCTGCCGGTGCTGAACCGGGGCTATCCCGGCCTGCTCGGCCTGAAGCAGGCTTCGTGAGCGAGGAGGTGGTCATGAGTTTCCATCCCGAACCGGAACTGCGCGGCCATACGCTGGTCGTCACCGTATCCTCGCATGACGGCCGGCCGGTGCTCGACAGGCATGCCTATGCGAGCCTTGCCAGGACTTTCCACGAGGCGGCCGTCAACGACGAGGTCCGTGTCGTCATGCTGCGTGGCCTTGCCGGCTGTTTCTGCCTTGGCGGCGATTTCTCGGAATTCCTCGATGCCACCAAGCACCGGGAACTGATCGCCGCCGTCACCGACATGTTCCGCATGCTGGCGACCTTCCCCAAGCCGGTGCTTGCCTGCGTCGACGGCGATGCGGTCGGCGTCGGCTGCACCATTCTGTTCCATTGTGACATGGTGATCGCTTCCAGGGGCAGCACCTTCAGGGTGCCGTTCGTCGATTTCGGCCTGGTGCCGGACGCGGCGACCAGCATCCTGGCGCCGCAGAAGCTCGGCTATGCGGGCGCCTTCCGCTTCTTCTGCCTAGGCGACACGCTCGGCGCCGAAGACGCCAAGGCCCTCGGCCTTGTCGGCGAGATCGTGACGCAAGGCAGCGCCGAGGAAGCAGCGCTGGCGAGGGCGAAACAGCTCGCCAAGAAGCCGGTGGCGGCATTGCTGCAGACACGGAGCCTTCTCAAGGGCGATACGGCGGTGTTGTGCGATCGTATCGACCACGAGATCACGCTGTTCCAGCAGGCGCTGCAGGATGACACCACGCTGAAGCGGCTGCAGCGGATAGCCCGCCTGGCCGCCTGAGCGGCCGGCATGAAAGTCTCAGCGCCGCGCGAGCCGAAAGCCGCGCGGCGCTGTAATTCATGCTCTTGATTGGTGTATCCCGTTTTTCCGGGACCGCCGCGCACCTCCGGGCGACATTGCGTCAGTCCTTCAGGAACCCAGGCCCTTCGCCGATGATCTTCTTGTCCGGCTTCCCGATGGCATCGAGGTCGCGGCCGTCATAGGGCAGCGACAGCAGGATGCGCTGGATCACGGCAAGCCGGGCCCGGCGCTTGTCGTTCGCCCGCACGATGATCCAGGGCGAGAACTCCTTGTGCGTGCGCTCGATCATCTTGTCGCGCGCCTTGGTATAGTCGTCCCATTTGCTGATGCCGGCGATGTCCATCGGGGAGAACTTCCAGTTCTTCAGCGGCGACCAGCGACGGTCGTGGAACCTCTCAAGCTGCGTTTCGCGGCCGATATTCAGCCAGAATTTGAAGAAATGGATGCCTTCGTTGCAGATCATCCGCTCGAAATGCGGCGTCTCGTCGAGGAATTTCTCGTGCTGCTCCGGCGTGCAGAAGCCCATGACCGGCTCGACGCCGGCGCGGTTGTACCAGGAGCGGTCGAAGGTGACGAATTCTCCGGAAGTCGGGAAATGGTCGACATAGCGCTGATAATACCATTGCCCGGCCTCGGTCGGCGTCGGCTTGGTCAGCGCGACATTGCGTGCCGTGCGCGGGTTCATATATTGCCGCAGCACGAAGATCGTGCCGCCCTTGCCGGCCGCGTCTCTGCCCTCGAACAGCGCCATTACCCGCTTGCCGGTCGTCTGCAGCCAGGCCTGCGCCTTGACCAGTTCGATCTGCAACCTTTCGAGCTCCTTTTCGTAGTCCTCGCTTTTCATCTTCTTGTCGTAAGGATAGCCGCCGGCAGTCAGCTTGTTGTCCTCGATCCAGTCGGGCAGCACCGGATTGTCGATGTCGAACTCGCGCTCCTTGCCGCCGATCTTGATCTTGATCGGTGCCGTGGCCGGCACCGCTTCAGCCGTTTGCTTGGCTTTTTTCATCCAGACGAACCTTTCCAGTTTGCGGACTCATGCTATGGAGCCTGTGCAGCAAAGCGCCCTTCCGGGCGCAAAGATGCTGTAGCATTTTGATTTTGCGCATGAACCTTCGCGAAAATCGATCCTGATTTCCAGGGGCCCATGCGTCAGGCCGGTCCAGCGAGCCGGCTGACCAGTCGAACGGGATGCGGGGTGGCGCGGGCCTATGGCAGAGACGGGCGCGGGGCAGGAGAGCAGGGGGCAGGCCCTGGCGGCGCGGCTTAGGCGCAACCGCTGGCTGCTTGCCGCGGGCGTTGTCGCGATCCTTGTGGCTTATTCATTCGCCGGCGCCTCCATCTTGGTTCTTCTGCCGGCTTTGGCCTTGTTGGTGGCTGCTGCGATGCTGCCTGCCGATGCCGAGCGCCAGTCGGCCGACACGGCGGCCGACATCGAGGCCGGCGGACTGCAGCGGCTCTCCGGCGAGTATCTGGCGGCGGCTGTCGCCGACCCGCTGATCATTTTCGACCATTCCGCCGCGATGGTTCACGCCAACGCCGCCGCCTTCGCCGCCTTCGGCGGCCTGGCGCCGGGCATGTCTCTGGCATTGAAGTTTCGCGCGCCGGAAATGCAGGCACTGCTGGACGGCATCCTGTCGGGGCAGCTCGCCGCCGATGTGGTCGACTACACCGAAAAGCTGCCGGTGGAGCGGACATACCGGGTCAGCGCGTCAACGGTCGGCCATGCCACAGGCCTTTATGTGCTGGTGTTCAAGGATCAGAGCGAGACGCGCCGCATCGATCGCATGCGGGCCGACTTCATCGCCAATGCCAGCCATGAATTACGTACGCCGCTCGCCTCGATCGCCGGCTTCATCGAGACGCTGCGCGGGCCGGCCCGCAACGATCCGGCGGCGCGCGACCAGTTCCTGCAGATCATGCAGAACCAGACGGGACGCATGGCCCGCCTGATCGATGATCTGCTCTCGCTCTCGCGGCTGGAGATGAAACCTTATCTGAGGCCAGGCACCGCGGTCGATCTTCGCCAGACGATCGACAGCGTCATCGATTCGCTCGGACCGCTGGCCAGCGAGAGCGGCATCGTCATCGAGCGGGACTTCATCGATGGCCCGGTTTCAGTCCCTGGCGACCGCGACGAGCTCTTCCAGGTTTTCGAGAATCTCCTGGAGAACGCCTGCAAATACGGCCAGTCAGGCGGACGCGTGACCGTCTCGATGGCACGCGTCGACGACGGTCAGGACCCAGGCATCGACGTCACCATAAGAGACAACGGCCCGGGCATCGCCGAAGAACACATCCCGCGCATAACCGAACGCTTCTACCGCGTCGATGTCGAAAACAGCCGCACCCAGAAAGGCACCGGACTTGGCCTTTCGATCGTCAAGCATATATTGACCCGTCATAACGCAAGATTGTCGATCAAGTCGGAAGTCGGCAAGGGTGCGGCGTTCACGGTTCATTTGCCGGCTCGCTGATCATGTACCGGTTGCCAACCGAGATTTTCTTCTTTCTGTCATGCGGTTCGCGTATCAGCGACAGATTGAGGGAACGCACCAGCCGGCACAAACCGGGAAAGCATATCGATGCAGTCCGTCCATACAGTCAGTGCCTATGATGAAGAGCTGAAATTCCTGTCCAAGCGCATTGCGGCGATGGGCGGCCATGCCGAGCGCATGGTCGAGCAGGCTGTCGCGGCCCTTGTCAATGTCGACCATGGCCTTGCCCAGAAGGTCATCCAGGACGACATCGTCCTCGACGAGGGGCAGCGCGAGATCGACGACAAGGCCATCATCATCATCGCCAGGCGCCAGCCGATGGCGACGGATTTGCGTGAGATCGTCGGCGCGATCCGCATCTCGGCCGATATCGAGCGTGTCGGCGATCTTGGCAAGAACGTCGCCAAGCGCGTTGCCTCGGTCGACGGCCGCCAGCCCAACAGCCTTTTCCGCGGTATCGAGGCGCTTGCCGACCTGGCGCTGACGCAGCTCAAGGAAGTGCTCGACGTCTACGCCTCGCGCTCGGTCGAGAGGATCGGCTTCGTGCGCGACAGGGACGACCAGATCGACGCCATGTACACCTCGCTGTTCCGCGAGCTTTTGACCTACATGATGGAAGATCCGCGCAACATCACGCCCTGCACGCATCTTCTGTTCTGCGCCAAGAACATCGAGCGTATCGGCGACCATGCGACCAACATCGCCGAGACCATCTACTACATCGTCACCGGCGATCAGATGCCCGCCGACCGGCCGAAGGGCGACAAGACCGACAAGGTGGTGCTGCCCGGCACGGTGCCGGCTAAGTGAACGGGCGCCTCTCGAACGGTTTTCTGATTTAGGCTAAGCTGTTCCAGGCATGGCGAATTGTCAGTCGCAGTCTCGGGAGGTTTGCGATGGAACAAGTTCGAAACCTGACCCCGGTCTCGCAGCCAACGTCGGGCATCATAGCGTCAAGCGTCTATTTGGGCGGAAAGCGCGTCGCCGACATCGCGATCGAACAGGCGGGTGAATGGGCCGCCAAACCCGGCCATGTCGTCTGGATCGGCCTGCTCGAGCCCGATCGCAATCTTCTGCTCAGGGTGCAGTCGCAGTTCCACCTGCATGATTTGGCAATCGAGGATGCCGAGCATCCGCATCAACGCCCGAAGATCGAGCAATATGGCGATGCCCTGTTCATCGTCGCGCGCACCGCGCAATTAATCGAAGGTCGCGTCACCTTCGGCGAGACGCATCTGTTCGTTGGCACCGGCTACATCGTCAGCGTCCGGCACGGTCCGTCCACCTCCTACGCCGCCGTGCGCCAGCATTGGGAAAGCTGCCCGCACTCGCTGGCCAAAGGCGAGGATTTCGTCCTCTACGCCATCCTGGATTTCATCGTCGACAACTACATGCCGGTGCTGGAGCAGATCGAGGACGAGGTCGAGGCGATCGAGGACAAGGTGCTTCTAAAGCCGATGACCGGCGCCGATATCGAACGGCTTTACATGCTGCGGCGCGACCTGCTGCGGCTTCGCAACGCGGCCTTGCCGCTGGTCGAGGTCTGCCGCCGGCTGACCAGCGCCGAGCTGCCGCAGATCCATGCCGCCATGCATCCGCTGTTTCGCGATGTGACCGACCATATCCGCACAGTGCAGGAAAAGATCGACTCCCTGCGCGAGGTTCTGGCCTTCGCCTTCGAAGCGAGCCTTCTCGTCGGCCAGAGCCAGGAGACGGCGATCTCCAAGAAACTCGCCTCCTGGGCCGCCATCCTGGCCGTGCCCACCGCCTTCGCCGGCATATACGGCATGAATTTTACCGACATGCCGGAACTGAAAATGGAATACGGCTATCCCGTCATTCTGCTGGTGATGGCCTCGATCTGCTCGTTCCTGTACTGGCGGTTCAAGAAAAACGGGTGGCTGTGAGCGGAAGCGAATAGGGAGCAGCGAATAGGGAACAACGAAAAAACGGCTTGCTCCCTGTCACAGAAGCCAAGCCGTGCTATTCGCTATTCGCTATTCGCTATTCGCTATTCGCTATTCGCTATTCAGCGAGCGCGGCGCCGTTCCGCCGCCGGCTGGAACGCCACCCGGGAATGATACTTGCAATACGGTCCCGTCTCGGCGGCGTCGTTGCCGCAGAAGCTGAAGTCTTCCGAGAGCGGGTCGCCGTTCGGCCATTTGCAGGTGCGTTCGGTCAGCTCGACGAGTTGCAGGTTGCGCGAGATCGGCACCACGACGTTCTCGACCGGGCGGATGTAATGGCGAGCGACCGGCTCGGCGTCGAACTGTACTTGCAGCGCGGTGGCGCCGATGGTCGCCGTCACATGGCGCGCCGGGCTCGCGGCGCGAGCCACCGACTTCTGCATCGAGGCGCCTTGCGTCACCTTCTTCTGGCGCGCCGGGGCAGCCGTCGCGCGGCCGCGGCCCGACAGCTTCAGGCGATGCACCTTGCCGATGACGGCATTGCGGCTCACTCCGCCAAGCTGTGCGGCAATCTGGCTTGCGCTCAGACCCTCCGACCACAATTTCCTGAGAAGTTCTACCCGCTCGTCAGTCCAGTTCATGAGACCGCGCTCCTGCTAATGCGTACGGCAGCCAGAATCCTTTCCCGAGCCGGCTCTCGCCGGGCAAACGACACCACATGTACCGGGTGATTTAGGTCCGCCGCACGAAATATAGTTATTTCTCGACTACAATTACCTTATGCGCTGACTCGGTGACAAGAGTCCCAAAGGCAACACCGATTCGGTTTTTACGGTTTTCCCCAACTTGCCTGACTACTGATGAGCCGGCGTGACGTCGGGGCTTGCCACGCGCTTCTGCGTGACGTTTTCGTTGACTTCATGGCCGAAAAACATGATAAGCCGCAAAGGCCGCCGCATTGGCGGCTTTTTTGATTTCCGGTTCCGGAGACGCATATAATGAGCGGTTCGGCGCTTTACGAGACCTTTGCCCGCGCACCCTTGGCTTTCGACCGTGGGGAGGGGACCTGGCTGGTCACCGACAAGGGCGAGCGATATCTCGACTTCGCGGGCGGCATCGCGGTGAATTCGCTGGGCCACAGCCATCCGCATCTGGTCGCGGCGCTCACCGAACAGGCCGCCAAGCTCTGGCACGTTTCCAATCTCTACGAGATCCCGGAACAGCGCCGGCTGGGCGAGCGGCTGGTCGATGCCACCTTTGCCGACAAGGTGTTCTTCACCAATTCGGGCGCCGAGGCGCTGGAATGCGCCATCAAGACGGCCAGGCGCTATCAGTTCGTCAAGGGCCATCCCGAGCGTTTTCGCATCATTACTTTCGAGGGCGCCTTCCACGGCCGCACGCTGGCGACGATCGCCGCCGGCGGCCAGTACAAATATCTCGAAGGCTTCGGGCCCAAGGTCGAAGGCTTCGACCAGGTTGCATTCGACGACATCGACGCGGCGGAGAAGGCGATCACGGCGGAGACCGCGGCCATCCTGATCGAGCCCGTGCAGGGCGAGGGGGGCATACGCCCGGTGCCGACGCAGTCCTTGAAACGGCTGCGGCAGCTCTGCGACCAGCACGGCCTGCTTCTCATCTTCGACGAGGTCCAGTGCGGTATCGGCCGCACCGGCAAGCTGTTCGCGCATGAATGGGCCGGGGTCACGCCCGACCTGATGGCGATCGCCAAGGGCATTGGCGGCGGCTTCCCGATGGGCGCTTGCCTTGCCACGGATGAGGCGGCGACCGGCATGACCGCCGGCGTGCACGGCACCACCTTCGGCGGCAATCCGCTGGCGATGGCGGTCGGCAATGCCGTGCTCGACGTGGTGCTGGCCGACGGCTTCCTCGAGGACGTGCAGCGCAAGGCGCTGCTGTTGAAACAAGGTCTGGCCTCGGTCGCGGATGAATTTCCCGAGGTCATCGAAGGCATCAGGGGAACCGGCCTGATGCTCGGCCTGAAATGCGCCATGCCCAACACCAAGGTGAACATGGCGCTGCGCGACCAGCATCTGCTTGCCGTGCCGGCGGGCGACAACGTGATCCGCCTCCTGCCGCCGCTCACCGTCACCGACGAGGAGATCGGCGAGGCGCTGAAGCGCATACGCGGCGGTGCCAAGGGCCTGACCGACGCGATAGCGGCTGAAGCCGCGAAGTAATTTCTGGAACCTGCCGATGAGCGTCCGCCACTTCACCGACCTATCCGCCGTTTCGGCGGGCGACCTGCGCGTCATGCTGGACGACGCGGTGGCGCGAAAGACCAGGCTCAAGGCGGGCGAGCGCTCCAAACCGCTCGATGGCAAGGTGCTGGCCATGATCTTCGACAAGCCGTCGACGCGCACGCGCGTGTCCTTCGATGTCGGCATGCGCCAGCTCGGCGGCGAGACGATCATGCTGACCGGCACCGAGATGCAGCTCGGGCGCTCCGAGACCATCGCCGACACGGCAAAAGTGCTGTCGCGCTATGTCGACGCCATCATGATCCGCACCACCTCGCATGACCGGCTGATCGAGCTGACCGAGAACGCCACGGTTCCCGTCATCAACGGGCTGACCGACGACACGCATCCTTGCCAGATCATGGCCGACATCATGACCTTCGAGGAGCATCGCGGTCCGGTGGCGGGCAAGACATTTGCCTGGACCGGCGACGGCAACAATGTGCTGCACTCGCTGCTCGAAGCCTCGGCGCGGTTCCGTTTCAACCTCAATGTCGCGGTGCCGGAAGGCAGCGAGCCTTTCGAGAAATATGTCGACTGGTCGAAAGCCAATGGCGGCAAGGTCCGGTTTTCCAGGTCCGCCGAGGAAGCCGTCGACCAGGCCGATTGCGTCGTCACCGACAGCTGGGTCTCGATGGGCCAGGAGCACCGCGCTCGCGGCCACAACGTCTTCCTGCCCTATCAGGTCAATGCGGCGCTTATGGCCAAGGCCAAGCCCGATGCGTTGTTCATGCACTGCCTGCCGGCGCATCGCGGCGAGGAGGTCACCGACGATGTGATCGACGGTGCGCATTCGGTGGTGTTCGACGAGGCCGAGAACCGGCTGCACGCCCAGAAGGCGGTGCTGGCCTGGTGCCTGGGCGCTTGAGAGGGGCGGACCTGACCGCTTCCGGCCCGATTGGGGTCGACTTGATCCGGGGATATGTGATGCCTATCTGCGGGCCATCACGTAAATTGAACGCGCTTCGACGCATGCGGCTCATCGGGTTGCATGGCTGCGCCCCGGAGTTTTGTCATGTTGGAAACCCAGACCTTGGCTGAGCATAAACCCCAACTCGGTGAATTCGGCTTCGCCGGCGACGATCACGTCGTGCCTTACGAGGTCGCCCCGCTCGATGTGCGCGGTCGCACCGTGCAGCTCGGGCCGATGCTCGACGCCATTCTGAGCCGCCACAATTATCCCGAGCCCGTGGCCCGCCTGTTGGCGGAAGCCTGCGTGCTCACGGTGCTGCTCGGCACCTCGCTGAAATTCGAAGGCAAGTTCATCCTGCAGACCCGCACCGACGGGCCGGTCGACATGCTGGTGGCCGATTTCACCACGCCGAATGCGCTGCGCGCCTATGCGCGCTTCGACGCCGACCGGCTGCAGGGCCTGATCGCCGCCGGCGAGACCTCGCAGCAGGCGCTGCTCGGCAACGGCGTGCTGGCTTTGACCATCGACCAGGGCGCGCACACGCAGCGCTATCAGGGCATCGTCCAACTCGACGGCACCTCGCTGGAGGATGCCGCGCGCACCTATTTCCGCCAGTCGGAGCAGATCCCGACCGATATCAAGATGTCGGTCGCCAAGCTGGTCACGCCCGGCCCGGGTGGCGCACGCGAGCAGTGGCGGGCGGGCGGCATCCTGGCGCAGTTCCTGCCGCAGGCGCCGGAGCGCATGCGCATTCCCGATATTTCGGGCGGCGACGGCGACGACCGCGAGTTGACGGACCACCCGGCCGACAATTCCTGGCAGGAATTGTTGGCGCTGCTCGGCACCATCGAGCCGACGGAACTGATCGACCCGACTGTGGGCGCCGAGCGGCTGCTCTACCGGCTGTTCCACGAGCACGGCGTGCGCGTTTTCCGTGGCGTGCCGGTCGACGACCAGTGCTCTTGCTCGCGCGAGAAGATCCACGGCATTCTCCAGGGCTTCTCGGCTGAGGAGATTAAGGACTCGACCGAGGAGGGCGGCATCCACGTCGCCTGCGAGTTCTGCTCGACGCAATACGACTTCGATCCGGCCGAGTTCGCGGTGGAGTGACGCCCGTTCCTTCTCCCCGTTCTACGGGGAGAAGGTGCCCGAAGGGCGGATGAGGGGCGGCGCCAACGTTGGCGAAGATGGCGTCCGCCGTGGCGTCGCTGTCCTTCGCCTCAAGGAAATCTCAGAAGCCCGGTGCTGCCCCTCATAGCCCTGCCGGGCATTTCTCCCCGTAGAACGGGGGAGAAAGACGCCAATCGCCGACGGCTAATTCACCGTCCGTCTTGTCCCCGGCATGTCGAGCGAAAATGCCGGTATGGCGATATCGAACGTCTCGCCGCGGCCGTTGCGCATCGTATAGTGGCCGACCATGATGCCCGACGGTGTCGAGAGTGGGCAGCCTGATGTGTATTGATAGCTGTCGCCGGGATTGAGCTCCGGCTGGTCGCCGACAACACCGGCGCCGCGCACTTCCTCGACACGGCCCTGGCCGTCGGTGATGTGCCAGTAGCGCGACAAAAGCTGCACGAATTCGTCGGAGCGATTGTCGATCGTCACCTGATAGCCCCAGACATAGCGGTTCTCCGACGGATCGGATCTATCCTCCAGATAGAAGGGCCTGACCAGCACTTCGATGTTGCGCGTCACTGCGCGATACATGGGCCACTCCGGTTGCCGCCGCGGAACATTTCGTCGCGCTTCGCTTTTTAAACGCGCAGCGCCGACCATCCTGCCAGCCTTGTAGCGCACCTGCCGAAAAACAATGTCATTTAAGTGACACATGACAATGTTGGTGTGCACAAACCGTGCCGGGCGACTCGGGCGCTCTGTGACTGATGAAACGCCGTATGCGGCCTGAAGTAATTCCAGGAAAAGTGTGAGCGGTTTTCCGTCCGGAATTGCGTGAAAGCAAAGAGATAGAGTGACCAGATCTCGATGGAACTGACTATCGCAGCCGGCCTGGCGTCGTCAGCCCTTCTCCTCTCGAACCTCGCCAGCATCCTGCTCGCCGCGTCGCGACTGAAACGGCGCCATGTTATTGCGCCGCCGGCTGGCGCGCAGCCGGTCTCGATCATCGTGCCTTCGCGCGGCGTCGAGCCGTTCACGGAAGAGACCTTGCAGCGCGCCTTCTCGCTCGACTGGCCGCGCTACGAGCTGATCTTCTGCGTAGCGCACGCCGAGGACCCGGTGGTGAGGCTTATCGAGGCGGCGATCGCGCGCCATCCGAAGGTGGCCGCGCGGCTTTTGATCGGCGACGACCGCGTCAGCGCCAATCCCAAGCTCAACAACTGCGTCAAGGGCTGGCAGGCGGCCAGGCACGATTGGGTGATCCTCGCCGATTCCAACGTGCTGATGCCGAAGGACTATGTCCAGCATCTGATGGCGGCATGGCGGCCGGACACCGGCCTCGTCTGCTCGACGCCGATCGGCTCGCGGCCGGACGGTTTTTGGGCCGAAGTCGAATGCGCCTTCCTCAACACGCTGCAGGCGCGCTGGCAATATGCCGGCGAAACGCTCGGCCTCGGCTTCGCCCAGGGCAAGAG
The DNA here is from genome assembly GCF_003289965.1 of Mesorhizobium atlanticum. GTDB lineage: Bacteria > Pseudomonadota > Alphaproteobacteria > Rhizobiales > Rhizobiaceae > Mesorhizobium > Mesorhizobium atlanticum. The sequence continues at coordinate 74,280 of NZ_QMBQ01000004.1, read as the reverse complement.
CATGCTGTGGAACAAGCCGATGCTGGACGCCAATGGCGGCATCCAGGCCTTGGCCGCCGAGATCGCCGAGGACGCCGCCGCCACCAAGCTGGTCAACAGCGTGGGCTTGCACGTCAATCTCGTCGCCTCGCCTTTCGAGCAGCCGCTCGGACAGCGCAGCTTCGCCGAGATCTGGTCGCGGCAGACGCGATGGGCGCGGCTGCGCCGGGTCACGTTCCCGCTGTTCTTCGCGCCGGAGATCCTGACGGGCGCCGCGGTGCCGCTGCTGCTGGCGCTGATCGCCGCGGCAAGCGCCGGCGTCAGCCTTTCCACCACGGCTTTGTGCGCGCTGGCGATCGCCTACCTGCCGGAAAGCCTGCTGGCCTTGGCCAAGGGCTGGTACCTGTCGCCGCGCAGCGTCACCGCGATGATCGTGCGCGACGTCATGCTGCCCGCCATCTGGGCGCGCGCCTGGTTCGGCGGCGCTGTCGAATGGCGGGGCAACGCCATGACCATCCACACCCGCGAGCTGACGGAGCTCGAGGAGATCGCCTGAGGCGATCTCCCGCGGTGTTTACAGGCCTATCTGGCCGCCTTCAGCGCCAGCTCGATGTCTTCCAGCAGATCGTCGGTGTCCTCCAGGCCGACGGAGAGCCTGAGCGTGCCGGGCCCAATCCCGAGTTCGGCCCGCGCCTCGTCGCTGAGGTTCTTATGCGTGGTCGTCGCTGGATGGGTGATCAGGCTCTTGGCGTCGCCGAGATTGTTCGAGATCAGCACGATGTCGAGCGCGTTCTGGAAGGCGAAGGCCGCCTGCTTGCCGCCCTTGACGTCCAGGCAGATCAGCGTCGAGCCGCCCGACATCTGCTTCTTGACGACATCGGCCTGCGGGTGGTCGGCCCGGCCCGGGTAGATGACGCGGGCGATCTCCTGCCTGCCGGCCAGGAAATCGGCGATCTTGCCGGCGCTCTCCGTCTGCTGGCGCACGCGCAGCGGCAGCGTCTCCAGGCCTTTCAACAGCGTCCAGGCATTGAACGGCGACAGGCTGGGGCCGGTGTGGCGGAAATAGTCGTGCAGGTTCTCGTCGATCCATTTCTTGTCCGACAGGATGACGCCGCCGAGGCAGCGGCCCTGGCCGTCTATATGCTTGGTCGCCGAATAGACCACGACATGGGCGCCGAGCTGCAGCGGCTTCTGCTGCAGCGGCGTGGCAAAGACGTTGTCGACGACCACGCGCGCGCCGATCGAATTGGCAAGCTTGGCGACCGCGGCGATGTCGACCACTTCCAGCGTCGGATTGGTCGGGCTTTCCAGGAAGAACAGCTTGGTGTTCGGCTGAACCGCCTTTTCCCAGTTGGCGATGTCGGTGCCGTCGATCAGCGTCGACTGGATGCCGTAGCGCGGCGCCAGCGTCTCCACCACCCAACGACAGGAACCGAACAGGGCGCGCGCCGCAACGATGTGGTCTCCTGCCTTGACGCTGCAGAGCAGGGCGGCGGAAACGGCGGCCATGCCGGAGGCCGTGGCGCGGGCATCCTCGGCGCCTTCCAGCGCGCACATGCGCTTTTCGAACATGTCGACGGTCGGGTTGGCGTAGCGCGAATAGATGAAGCCCGGCTCCTCGCCCTTGAAGCGAGCTTCCGCCGCCTGCGCCGTCTCGTAGACATAGCCCTGCGTGAGATACATCGCCTCGGCCGTCTCGCCGAACTGGGAACGCAATGTTCCGCCATGCACGAGTGCCGTCTGAGGTTTCCAGTTGCGCTTCTTGGTGCTCATAGCCCTGCTTCCAGACACAAAAAAACCGGCCGCGAAAGTCGCAACCGGTCCATATAGCCTTGCGGCTCGACGGTCCTTTAGCGACTTGTTTAACGTGGCTGCAAGCCGACCGGCCAAATCACCACGGGATAACGACCCTTTAGACCCACGCCGCGCTTGCGTCAATTGCCGGCTTCATTAAGAGGTTTGTACCAGCCGGGCGGCAAGAGCCTGCTAAGGTCCTCGCCCGGCCTCGTGAACGGAGCCAGCCTTTGCGGCAGACAGGCATTCTTCCGGATCAGGACATCGCGGCGTTGTTCGAGGCGAACGCGCTTAAGTCGCCGCGCGCGCTGGACAGCAACCAGATCCAGCCGGCCAGCCTCGATCTCAGGCTCGGCGACAAGGCCTATCGCGTGCGCGCCTCCTTCCTGCCGGGTCCCGATCATCTGGTCGCCGACAAGCTCCAACGGCTGAAGCTGCACGAGATAGACCTCACCGGGGGTGCGGTGCTGGAAACAGGCTGCGTCTACATCGTGCCTTTGCTGGAGAGCCTGGCATTGCCGGCCGAGGTTTCCGCCTCGGCCAATCCGAAAAGCTCGACCGGCCGCCTCGACATCTTCACGCGGGTGATGACCGATCGCGGTCACGAGTTCGACAAGATCGCCGCCGGCTATCACGGGCCGCTCTATCTCGAAGTCAGCCCGCGCACCTTCCCGATTGTCGTGCGCGCCGGCTCACGGCTGTCGCAGATCCGTTTCCGCATCGGCAATGCCGTGCTTTCGGAAAGCGAGCTGCGTGACCTTCACCGTGCCGAGATGCTGGTCGCCACCGAGCCGCCCAATATTTCCGGCGGCGGCATAGCGCTCTCCATCGATCTCGACGGCGACAAGGACGGGCTTGTCGGCTATCGCGGCAAGCACCACACCGGCCTCGTCGACGTCGACAAGCGCGCCGCGCAGGATGTCGTCGATTTCTGGGAGCCGATCTACAAGAGCGGCGCCGGCGAGATCGTGCTTGATCCTGACGAATTCTACATCCTGGTCAGCCGCGAAGCGGTGCACGTGCCGCCGCTCTATGCCGCCGAGATGACGCCCTTCGATCCGCTGGTCGGCGAGTTCCGCGTGCACTATGCCGGCTTCTTCGATCCAGGCTTCGGCCACTCCGCCGCCGGCGGCAGCGGCAGCCGCGCCGTGCTCGAAGTGCGCAGCCACGAAGTGCCCTTCATCCTCGACCACGGCCAGATCGTCGGCCGCCTCGTCTACGAGCACATGCTGAAACGCCCGCAGGCGCTCTACGGCACCGACCTCGGCTCGAACTATCAGGCACAGGGCCTGAAGCTCTCGAAGCATTTCCGCGCCGCGCGCTGAGACCGAAACTGCCAATCTCCTCCCACAAGGGGACATCGCCCAATCACAGCGCCTTCACCGCCACCTTCACCGGCCTTTCGATCTCCAGCGGATTGCGCAGCGGCAGGCCGAAATCCGGCGCCTCGATCTCGAACGTGTCGCCGGCCTCGGTCCTGATGCCGTCGGCAAAGGAGAGCGTCGCGGTGCCGAACATGTGCACGTGCACGTCGCCCGGCTGGCGGAAAGCGGAATATTTGAAGTGGTGGTGCTCGAGATTGGCGATGGTGTGCGACATGTTGGCTTCGCCCGACAGGAACGGCTTTTCCCAGAGCAGCTTGCCGTCGCGCCAGATGCGCGATGAGCCGCGGACGTCGGCCGGCAGGTCGCCGATCAGGATCTCGGGGCCGAACGAGGCATTGCGCAGCTTGGAATGGGCGAGGAACAGATAGTTCACCCGCTCCGTCACGTGATCGGAAAACTCGTTCGACAGCGTGAAGCCGACACGGAACGGCGCGCCGTCGTCGCCGATCACATAGATGCCGGCGATCTCCGGCTCCTCGCCGCCGTCCTGCGCGAAGGCCGGCGACATCAGCGGCGCGCCGGGCGCCACCGCCATCGTGCCGTTGCCCTTGTAGAACCATTCCGGCTGCACGCCGACCTGGCCCTTGGCCGGCTTGCCGCCTTCGAGACCCATGCGGAACATCTTCATGGAATCGGTGAGTTCCTCCTCACCGCCCTCGCTGAGCTTCTTGTGCATGGAATCGCGTGTCGCCGCTGAGCCGAGATGCGTGAGGCCAGTGCCGGTGAGATGCAGATGCGCCGGGTCCGGATGATTGATCGGCGACACAAGCCGGCCTCTCTTGTAGGCGGCATCGAGATCGACCGTCTCGCCATAACCCTTACGCTCGATCAGCGCTTCGAGGCCGGTGCCGGTGCGCGCGGCCTCCATCGCCAGCGAATACACGCTGCGTGCGCCATTGATGACCCTGGTCTTGCCGCCGCCATTGCGGGCGACGACGCGGATCGTCTCGGCGTCGTCGAGGATCTGGGAGATCAGCATGTTCGAATCCTCTCTCATTTAGCGGCCGCCCGCGGGCAAGCCTTACCCGGCGCGGCGTGGAGCGATCCCCGCCACGGTTGAAACTCTTCGTCCGGATTGCGTTCGCGAGCTCGGTCCTTGTGTGGACTTCTTGGTGCCGACGGGTTGCCGGCAGCTTCGCGATCTGAAACCCGTATGCCTCCTGAACTTTGTTCCGGCCCTTAAGCCTTGTTCTTGTTGTAGACGTCGAAGATGACGGCGCCGAGCAGCACCAGGCCCTTGACCACCTGCTGCCAGTCGACATTGACGCCCATGATCGACATGCCGTTGTTCATCACGCCCATGATGAAGCCGCCGACCACGGCGCCGATCACCTGGCCGACGCCGCCCATTGCCGATGCGCCGCCGATGAACACGGCCGCGATGACGTCGAGCTCGCTGCCGAGACCGGCGGCCGGCACGGCCTGGCCGAGGCGCGCCGCGATGATCAGGCCGCCGAGCGCCGACAGCACGCCCATGTTGATGAAGACGAGCAGCGTCAGCCTTTCGGTGTTGATGCCCGAGAGCTGCGCCGCCTTGGCGTTGCCGCCCATGGCATAGATGCGGCGGCCGATGGTCATGCGCTTGGTGACGAAGACGAACAGCGAGATGAGCACGCCCATCACCAGCAGCACGACCGGCAGGCCCCTGTAGCTGGCGAACTGGAACACCAGGAACAGCGCCAGCGCGCTGCCGACTAGCGTCTTGACGACGAACAGCGGGAAGGGCTCCGCCTCATAGCCGTGACGCTCGCGCTTGCGCCGCGTCCTGAAGCCGAAATAGGCGTAGGCGAGCACGGCGATCAGGCCGAGCACGATCGTCGTCATATGCAGCGTCAAGCCGCTGCCGACGATGGTCTTGCCGGCGGCATTGACCGTCGGCGGGATCAGTGTCAGCGGGCCGATCACGTCAGGAATGAAGCCGGAGCTCAGCGCCTTGAAGCTGTCCGGCAGCGGGCCGACCGACGAGCCGCCGCCAAGCAGCGCCTGGCAGATGCCGCGAAAGATCAGCATGCCCGCAAGCGTCACGATGAAGCTCGGTATGCGGTGATAGGCGATCCAGTAGCCTTGCGCCGCCCCGATCAGCGCGCCGACGATCAGGCAGACGATCGAGACCACCAGCGGATTCGAGAATATGCCCAGCGGCCAGATCACCATCATCATCGCCGCTAGCGCGCCGATGAAGCCTGCCACCGATCCCACGCTGAGGTCGATATAGCCGGCGACGATCACCAGCAGCATGCCGAGCGCCATCACGATGATGAACGAGTTCTGCTGCACCAGGTTCGACAGGTTGACCGGTTTGAACAGCGTGCCCGACGTCGTGTACTGGAAGAACAGCATGATGACGATCAGCGCGATGATCAGGCCGTATTCGCGCAGGTTCGTCGTCAGCGCCGAGACGGCGATGCGCGGACCCTGCTTGACGTCTTCGGCGACGCCGCTCTGCGGCGCGGGAGCGCTTTCTGTGCTCATGATGCTTTTTTTCCTTCTCCCCGAACGATTGCGCGCATGATTTTTTCCTGGCTGGCGTCGCTTGCTGCCATTTCGCCGACGATACGCCCTTCGTTCATCACATAGATGCGGTCGGTGATACCGAGCAATTCGGGCATTTCCGACGAAATGACGATGATCGCTTTGCCCTCGGCGGCGAGGCGGGCGATGATCGTATAGATTTCGTACTTGGCGCCGACGTCAATGCCGCGCGTCGGCTCGTCGAGGATCAGCACTTCCGGGTCGGCGAACAGCCATTTCGAAAGTACGACCTTCTGCTGGTTGCCGCCCGACAGGTTGCCGGTCAGCTGATAGACACTGGAGGCGCGGATGTTGGTCTTCTTGCGGTAGTCGTTGGCGACGCTCATCTCGCGCATGTCGTCGATGACGCCGCGGCTGGAAACGCCCCCAAGATTGGCCAAGGTCACATTGTGCTTGATGTGGTCGATGAGGTTGAGGCCGTAGGTCTTGCGGTCCTCCGTCACATAGGCGATGCGGTTCTCCACCGCCTTGCTCACCGACGAGAGGTCGAGCGGCTTGCCGTGGAGCGACACCTCGCCGGTGATGTGCCGGCCATAGGAGCGGCCGAACAGGCTCATCGCGAATTCGGTGCGGCCGGCGCCCATCAGCCCGGCAATGCCCACCACCTCGCCCTTGCGCACATTGAGGTTGACGTTTTTGATCACCTGCCGCTCGGCATGGATTGGGTGGTAGACCGACCAGTCCTTCACCTCGAAGATGACCTCGCCGATCTGCGGCTCGCGCGGCGGGTAGCGGTCGTCGAGGGAACGGCCGACCATCGAGGTGATGATGCGGTCTTCCGAGATGTCCTTCCTCGGCAAGGTCTCGATGGTGCGTCCGTCGCGGATCACTGTCACATTGTCGGCGACGCGGTTCACCTCGTTGAGCTTGTGCGAGATCAGGATCGAGGTCATGCCCTGGCGCTTGAACTCGAGCAGGAGGTCGAGCAGCGCCTGGCTGTCCTTTTCTGAGAGCGAGGCCGTCGGCTCGTCCAGGATCAGGAGTTTCACTTCCTTGCTGAGCGCCTTGGCGATTTCGACCAGCTGCTGCTTGCCGACGCCGATATTGGTGATCAGCGTCTTGGGATCTTCCTTGAGCCCGACCTTCTTGAGCAGGGCGGCCGTGCGCGTCTCGTTGGCGTCCCAGTCGATGACGCCATAGGTGGCGTGCTCATTGCCGAGAAAGATGTTCTCCGCGATCGACAGCATCGGCACCAGGGCAAGCTCCTGGTGGATGATGACGATGCCGATATGCTCGCTGTCGTGAATGCCCTTGAAATGGCATTCCTGGCCGCGAAATACGATCTGGCCCTCATAGGTGCCGGACGGATAGACGCCTGACAGCACCTTCATCAGCGTCGACTTGCCGGCGCCGTTCTCGCCCACGATGGCGTGGATCTCACCTTCCTCGACGCTGAGATTGACGTTCGACAACGCCTTCACGCCGGGGAACGTCTTGGTGATGTCGCGCATCTCCAAAATCGTCGAGGCCATCGGGTCTGCTCCTTGGGCGCATGGCTCCGGATCGGACTCCGGAAGGGCTCATGCGCGAAATCAACATACTGCGGCGCGTGACGCCACAGAAGCCGGCAAAAACAATACCGGGGTCGTTTTTGAACGAAAAGGGGTCCTGCGGCCGCGCAGGACCCCTTCCTGTAAGGCTGGATTACTTCAGGTCTTCAGCCTTGATGTAGCCGGAGTCGACGACCAGCTTCTGATAGTTCGACTTGTCGACCTCAACCGGCGTCAGGAGGATCGAGGGAACGACCTTGACGTCGTTGTTGTAGGTCTTGGTGTCGAGGCCGTCGGGCTTGCCGCCGGAGAGCACCTTGTCGACCAGCTCCACGGTCGACTTGGCCAGATCGCGGGTGTCCTTGAACACGGTCGAGTACTGCTCGCCCGAGATGATCAGCTTGACCGAGGCGGTCTCGGCGTCCTGGCCGGTCACGATCGGCCAGGGCTGGGCATCCGTGCCGTAGCCGACGGCGCGCAGCGAGGCGGTGATGCCGCGCGACAGGCCGTCATAAGGCGACAGAACGCCATCGACGCGGCTGCCGTCCGAGTAGTTGGCCGAAAGCAGGTTGTCCATGCGCGCCTGGGCGGTGGCGGCGAGCCAGCGCAGCGTGCCGACCTTGTCCATGCCCATCTGGCCGGACTTGATCTTGATCGAGCCGTTGTCGATTAGCGGCTGCAGGACCGACATCGCGCCGTTGTAGAAGAAGAAGGCGTTGTTGTCGTCGGGCGAGCCGCCGAACAGCTCGACGTTCCACGGCTTGGTGTTCGGGAAGCGCTCCTTGAGGCCCTTGACCAGCGAGTTCGCCTGGATCACGCCAACGCCGAAATTGTCGAAGGTGGTGTAGTAGTCGACATTCGGGGTTTTCTTGATCAGGCGGTCATAGGCGACGACGACGACGCCCGCGTCGTTGGCCTTCTGCAGCGCGTCGGCCATGGTGGTGCCGTCGATCGAGGCGATGATCAGCGCCTTCGGGCCCTTGGTGATTTCGTTTTCCAGCTGGCTGAGCTGGTTCGGGATATCGTCCTGCGCATATTGCAGGTCGACCGTGTAGCCGAGCTTCTCGAGCTGGGACTTGACGGCGTCGCCGTCGTTGATCCAGCGCTGCGAGGTCTTGGTCGGCATCAGCACGCCGATGAGGCCCTTGTCGGCGGCGTGCGCCGAATAGCTCATGGCGGCAATGCCAAGGGCCGCCACGGCGGCCAGCGTCTTGATGATCTTCACGATTACTCTCCCTGGTTGATGGACGCGACACCTCGGGGCTTCGCGGGCCGCGCAGTCGAGCAGATGCGCTGGCGCGCCTCTGTCGGCTTTATCGATCTCCGGTATCCTCCCAATCGGCCCCGCGACGCGATTTCAATCGATACGATTTTGCTCGCTATCGACCTTCACGCCTCGGAACGCGCGAAGGGTGTGGCCCTTTGACATAACTGTCAAATGCGATCTTTGGTGGTTGCTATATCGAAACTGATATAGCTTAAACGGCAGGCAGAAACCCGGTGGAGAGGCTTCGATCCATGGCGGCATTGCGCGATCTTGATGCGATTTCAGTGAGTTACGAGAAATTGCCGGGAGACGGCGAGACGCTGCTGCGCAGCGGCCTGAGCCTCCGCCACATGCGCATGATCACCGCACTGGACGATCACGGACGGGTGAGCGCCGCCGCACAGGTCATGAACATCTCGCAGCCGGCCGCCTCGCGCATGATCGCCGAGATGGAGGCGGTGCTCGACGTCAAGTTGTGCGAACGGCTGCCGCGCGGCGTGACGCTGACCCCTTATGGCAAGGCGCTCGCGCGGCGCGCCCGTTCGATCCTGCTCGAGATGCGGGAGGCCGACCGCGAGATTTCCGAGCTCAAGGCCGGCAAGGGCGGCTCCGTGTTCCTCGGCGCGGTGACGGCTCCGGCAATCGAGTTGGCCGTGCCGGCGATTCGCGAAATCCGCCGCATCTATCCGCGCATCGAGATCACCATGCAGGTCGAGACCTCCAACGTGCTTGCCCGCGAGTTGATCGCCTCGCGCCACGACTTCATCATCGCGCGCATTCCCGACGACCTTAACCCGCGGCTCTTCGAATCGCGCGTCATCGGCGTCGAGAAGGCCTGCCTCATCGTGCGCCGAGGCCACCCGCTGGCGAGCGGCAAGATGGTGCGGCTGGAAGAAACGGCGGGTTATGACTGGGTGTTTCAGTCCGGCGGCTCGCCGCTGCGGCAGGCGATGGAAAGCAACTTCCTCAACCGCGACATTGCGCTGCCCGACCGCATCCTCAACACCTCGTCGCTGCTGCTCACCCTGGTGATGGTGGCGCAGTCCGACGCCATCGCGCCGGTCTCGATCCAAGTCGCCAGGTTCATCCAGGGAGCCGACGGGCTGGCCGGCGCCATCGACGTGGTTCAGACCGAGTTCGACATCGAGGTCCGGCCCTACAGCCTGATCACGGTCAAGAATCGCGTGCTCTCGCCCGCCGCGAAAATGCTGCACGACTTCATCTTGCGCGAAGTGGGGTGATGGAACGAGAACGCTACTTGCACGTTCAAACCCATCGGTCGCTCACTGGAGCCCGTTGCGGGTGAGGGAAGAGCGGCCGATGCTCAACAGCTCGGGAGGTTTTTGATGGAACGTCGGTTATTTCTGACTGGAATGCTTGGCGTTGCGGGGGCGGCGGCACTTGCAAGCCTGGCTGGACCCAGCAAGGCTGTTGCCGGTATTCCCGGCGGCAACGGGATCCTGGACGAGCTCGACAAGCCGGACAATGCGGTGTTCGAAGGCGACGATCCGGCCGAGCTGGAGCTGGTCTCCCACCGCCGTCACCATCACGGAGATTGGTACTGGCGGCACCGCAGGCGGCGCCGTCGGCGCGGCTGGAGGCATGTCTGCCGCCGCTACTGGCGTCATGGCCGCTGGCGCCGTCGCTGCTGGCGCGAGCGCTACTGGATCAATATCTGGCTGTAGTTCAGGCCTGCAGTTGCCCTTAAGGGGATGGGTCTTGCACGATCGTGCAAGAGCCATCCTCGTCGGGCGATCCAAATGCCGTCTGATCCGCCGTTCATCTTTTTCGGGTTTTTGGCTCAGCTCGGCTTCTTCATTGCTGGACTGCCTTAATTTCCGTAGTTCGAATGGCGTTGCGTGCGAGCGTAAACTTCCTTTTCGTCCACAGGGACCTGTGTTCGTCCTTCCCACGGCAGGTGGGTGGCCGTGTACCGACCTGCTACTCTCACCGCATCGTAGGGCTTGGAGGGCCGATAGAATTTCTGGTCGATAACGCAAAAAGTCGTATCGATGTGGGCCTCAAAAACCCTATCGCCTTCATCGGTGAAATGGAGTGGCTTTGACCAGAACTGTTCTTCCCATTTCTGAATTGTATTGTCACGGTTGACTAACGTCTTTCCCGTAAACAAGTGGCTTCGTGAGATATCCAGGGCGAAGCCGGCTTTTCCAACAGCATGTCGCCCGGTTAAGTTAATCAGTTCTGTAAGAAAGTTGGCCGGCAGGCGAGCGTTAAAAAGGATATCAGGGTCGGTAACGCAGAAATGCCTTGGAAGATCTTGCTTCAGCCTATTTATCGATTTGTTTGGTCCTATGTTATCGCTCAGTTTTATGATTTTGCGGCGCGCGTCCTCCCTCCGCAACCAATCATGCATTTGAGCGCTGGTTGAAGCGTTGTCCACGAAGCGGATATCTTCAAAGCCTGTACCCCACAGTTGATCCAGCATCAAGCTACAGTATGTAGGGTTATTGAAACATGGTATCAGCACTGGGACCCTTTCCTGCCTATCATAGGAAGGCGTCGGCCATAATTCTCGCGCAACGTCGGTATGGGCAAAAACTACATTGCACTGGGAGTCGCCGAACTCCTGATCTCGAAAGACAGGAATGAGGCCAGCAGATATTAGCCTTTGCAATAGGCCGAAATATATATCCTGATCCTGCGAAAGATTTGAGGCTTTGAATTTGACAAAAGCGACAGCTGTTCGCTCAAGCACCTCCATGGCGTCATCAAAGACTTTTGAAGTGATATCCCCTGCATCTATACACAAGGCAATTTTCTGCCTGGGTGGAGGTGGCGATTTCGCTTGTATTCCCGCCTCATCCCAGTCGGCGCCGATATAGTAAAAGGTGTACAGCGTCATTCTGTCGATAGCTGAACTGAATTCATCGGCCAACGCAACATTGCCGAGCTTTCCCCCTCGGAATGCAGCAACATCCAAATAGCTATGAGTTCGTGGATCGATAATGGATGGATAGTACTTCCAGCGAAATTTCCGACGCCATTTCTCGATTCTTCTACGTATCGCTACTTGCATTTTGTAACCAGATTAAGTGTTTATAAACAATAGAACAATTTATTACGGCGCAAGGTTGGTTGAGTTCGTTTCAAGTTTATCATCGAGGTCTGATTTCGCCAAAATCTCTATCGTGTGGCGGCGCTTGAGCTCGGTCAAGAAACGTCGGCGCGCGGGCTCAATAAGGGCGGACGTTGTACCGCATTCATGGATCCAACCGTCAATTCGCTCAAAATATGCTTCTTCGAATGGGATATTGTCCGAGATCGGCAGCCGATCAGAGTTGGCCTTGCAGAGTTCACCTTCGTTAAGATGATAATAGACCCGGCTCCAGTTCAAGCCGCCAGTGTCGAGGCTATCCAGCCAATCCTTGCCGAAGTTGAGCCGGGTTGTGGTGAGCCTGTCGAGGTTGAACAAGGCGAAACCCGGCCACAGATACCAACGACCATCCGGACGGGTCATTACCGCGCCTGCTACAGTGGCGCTGACTAGCAATCTGAAAGGGTCGGTTTTCTGAATCGGGAAAATGTCGTGGTCGAGAAATGCTACCATCGACGGTTTGTTCGCCAGAGCGATGTTCTCCCATGCCCAATTGAGGGCGTATCCGTGCGATCTACTGCCGTCGGGCTTTCCCTTCGCCCAGGGGTTTCCGGGCACCGCGACGTAGGCTAGGTCGGTCGACGTACAAATGTGCTGGATGGCGGTCCTTGCGGCAAGGTCATCCGAGTTGTCGGCAATGATGTGAATTGCGTGAGGGATATGTCTGGCGATCAACTTGATCTGCCACTCGATCACCTGGGGATCGTTGAAGCTGATCGTAATCAGAACTTTCTGGCTACGGATATGGGGAAGGGCCATAGGGCCGGCGTGCCTTGCCAGCGCAAGCCGTTCGCGAATCTGGTAGCGCGCATGATTCTTGCGGTCGACCAACGGCCGTAACCTCAACCATTCACGGACAGTATATTTCGATAGGGTGCGTGGCATGCTTCGCTTTTTATACGTCCGCGACTGGTGCAACAACCGCAAGCTGTAGCTCATGCGGCTCTGGGTTTTTCGCCGGCGCGCCCAAGATGGCTCCCACGTGAACGGAAGCATGCCGAAATCAGGGCTTGGAGCCTTGCACGAACTGGAGCGGGTAGCGGGAATCGAACCCGCGCGTTCAGCTTGGGAAGCTAGCGCTTTTCGCGGGATTCCAACCGCTTGCCTGTAAAACAGGGCAAAATCGGCTCTAGATAAATCAATAGGTTACAGCGCATTTGTAAAACGGTCGAAAACGGGCGGGAGACCGGCGCTCAAAGCGCCGGTCTCCCCCCGTCGGACCTCGATCAATAATCGCCGTTGTAATAGCGGTCGTCGCAGGGCGCGGTGTAGATGCGGCCGTAGCGGTCCTGGTAACGGCAGAGCTGACGGCCGCGCGGCTCCTGCGGGGTGGTGGCGCTGCCGACGACGGCGCCGAGCAGCGCACCGCTTGCGGCGCCAATCACCGTGCTCTTGGTGTTGCCGCCGATCGCCTGGCCGACGAGGGCGCCGCCAGCGCCGCCAATCAGAGCGCCTGTGGTGGCCCGCTGCTGGCCTTCGGTCTGCGTCTCGCAACCGGCAAGGGCCGCGGTCATAAGCACGGCCAGAATCGCCTTCTTGATGATCATCACTAGAACTCCTCTGAAGCCCCAGGGAAATGACAACAGGTTGAAAACAGGGGCAATTTCGCCCAAGTGCGGGCGCATTGCGGCGGAACGGCGGCGGAGGTCGCTCACGAAGTGAATCACGGTTTCCCGGCAGTTGATCGCCATGGTTGCCAAAGAGGAAAGGCGTTCACAGGGTCCTAAGTGGAATCATGATGGTCGTAAGTTCCTCACCAGCTGCGTCTGCCAGGACCTTCTTGAGGGAAGTGGGGTCAGGAACAGCCTCGCCATCGTAAATCAGCCCCTCTACATGGAAGGCGAGAGCTTGTTCGGCTAACTCGCGCGCCTCGCCGAGACTTGCGCCAGCCGTAACGACCCCGGGGAAGTCAGGAAAGGACACTCCGTAATCGCTGGCGTCCTCTTTGTGGATCAAGCCGACGTACTGGCGCATTCCGTTCCTCTTGCCGGCAGGCTGTCGCCCGCTAGTTTAAAGTGCCGGCACGACGGTGCAAGGCGATGGACAAGTCTGGAACGGCCCACGGCCCTCCAACAGCGAGGCGACGAGGCCGTGCGGCTCAATATCTTCGCATGTCCACCGATCAGCAAATCTACTCACTTGAGAACCAAAAGGATGCGATCCGCAGTTATGCGGACATCATGGGGTATGACATTGTCGCGACATATGAGGACCCGGGCCGTAGCGGGCTCAGTCTTCAAGGGCGCCCGGGCTTACAAAAGCTGCTGTTCGATGTGGAAAACGGGTTCGCAGATTTTGAGACGGTAGTGGTCTACGACGTCAGTCGCTGGGGTCGATTTCAAAACGTCGATGAAAGCGCATCCTACGAATATAGATGCCAGTCGGCTGGAGTGCGGATCGAATTTTGCGCCGAGCAGTTCGCAAATGACGGAACCATCGGCTCTGACGTGCTCAAAGCTATCAAGCGGACGATGGCCGCCGAGTACAGTCGCATGCTTTCGCAGAGGTGCTTCATCGGCCAGAGCCGGATCATTCAAATGGGATTCCGCGGAGGTGCGGCGCCGGGCTATGGCTTCCGGCGTCTGCTAGTGGACCGGTCGGGTGAACCCAAAGGCATCCTGAAGCGAACAGAGTGCAAAAGCCTTGCATCGGACCGCGTGGTCAGGGTGCTCGGTCCGCCAGAGGAGCTTGAGACGGTCCGATGGATTTTCGACCAATTTGTAAACAAGGGAAAGACGAAGAGGGAGATCGCCAACGCGCTCAACGCCCGCGGGATGGTAACGGATCACGACCGGCCCTGGTCGATCCGTTCGGTGAAGACGGTTCTGACGCATGAGAAATACATCGGCAACGTCATCTGGAACCGCTCCAGCAGCAGGCTGACAAGTCAGCGGACCCGCAATCCCGCTAGCGCCTGGATCCGCGTCGAGAATGCATCCGCGCCAATTGTCAGCCCCGAGTTGTTCGATCGTGCCCAGGTCGAGGCAAAGGCGCGTCTGTTCCGTATGACCGACAGTCAGATGCTGGCTCCTTTGGCCAAACTTCTCAAAAGGAAAGGAGCGCTGTCGGGGAGGATAATCAACGCGGCCCGCGGTTGTCCCTCGAGCTCCCGATTGAAACGGCGCTTCCGGACACTCGCCGAAGTATATCGGCGGATCGGGTATCAGCCACTGCACAACTACGATTATATCGAGGTCAATGTTGATCTTCGTGACCGGAGGCAGGAAGTCATCCATGAGCTGGCGGCAGCGATAGAGGACGCGGGCGGTTCGGCTCGATATGACCCGGACAGTAAGCTCGTCACGGTAAACGGCGAATTCACGGTTGCGATCTGGATCGCGCGCTGTCGCCTCTCACGGCACGGATACCCGCGCTGGGCGTTCAGAAGGAGGAGATTGGCGGGGGCTGACTTGTCGGTATTGATCAGGATGCAGCCTGACGATACCGCGATACGCGACTTCCTCATTTTGCCGGGGAATGAGGCGAAGCGTGTCTTCCACGTCCTTAAGGCAGAGAATGGCTGCCCGCTCGATAGCTTCTTGTTTGCCACACTGGATATTCTGGTGGCCATGGCCAGGCGTGCGCCTGACCAAATCAGCCCACCGACGATGCGTCAGCTCCATCGCGGTATCGGCAGCCCTGGTCGCCATTTCGCCGGTCTCAAGCATGCACCTGAGCCGTCGAACCCTCTGCGCGGGTACGTTTTGCTGAGAAACTTTAGCCATGAACGCATGCGAATGCGTCGCTTCGTGACATCAACGAACGAACTGCGAAAGCACTGGGACAGAACAGCCCAGGCTATGCGCCAATTGATGACCGTCAAAGCATTTCGAGAGTTGCTGAAGAGCGAGGGGATCGAGACGATGCCGAGCATGCTGATGGAAACGATCCCGCCGTCCCATCTCGCGCTGATGAGGGCGGAACGCCCGCTTGCAGCGCACCAGATTGAAGGAATTTGCGCCGACGCTCTCGGCTTGCTCGAGAACTGCGTTGTTCCTCCGATCATCTTTTCTTACTTGCGCGAGGTTAGCTCCGACAGGCAGATTGAGATGGCAAAGATCATGCTGGCTTTGGGTAGCGTGAGGGCCGACTTCGCCAAGACCCTTGTCGCACTAACGCCGCGATCCCACCTTGCCGATCCCTCGGCGCGGCGGAAGCGGTTCCACGGCATCAAGGCGGCCCAAGTCATATCGATGGAGGCTGAATTTGGTGAAGTGACCCATGAGTTTCTAAACGCCGTGGCCACCCATGGTGTTCGGGCTCTCGGCCTCGTCGCGGCTCATGGTTATTTGGGCCGGATCCTGGAAAATCCGAAGGTGGTTCGGTATTTTGCCCGCGACTTCCCACTACAGTTTGCGCAATTCCAGTGGCTGCTGCAAATACGCTAAGGCAATGCGCTTTGCCGGGCCAAAGCGAGCTATGTGTCACTCATCCCGCCAGATCACCCGCTTCTCCCATCGGATCTGGACCAGGCGCCGATATCGGATCGTGTGCGCCTGTTCTCCGGTTGGATGGAAGAGCTCGGCGTCCATCCACTCGCGGCTGCCACATTTCTGGCACCGAACCTTTTCCCGAACTTCATCGATCGTGACGTTACCGATGACCTCGCGCAGCTCGTTCGGCTTGTAGAAGCGTCTGATATTGCATTTGCCGCAACGGATGCCGGCCACCTGCCCTGCATCATGGGCATGCATCAGGGTCCACGTGGCACCTCTCGGCCACTTCTCGGGTTGTTCCGGCATATGCTGAAATGAGGAACATATTCCTGCCCGGTCAAGAGGTCTCTTGACTCTTTCGTTCTCTTTTCGTTCACTAAGGCCTGATAGTCGCAGGGAGCCAGTCATGGCCTTTGTGATGGATGCCAGGGGCGCCACCCCTAAGGCTATAGAGCCGAAGCGCCAGGCGGCGCTGGAATTGAACGTCGTGCCTTAAGCGGGATCAGTGCCGCTCAACTGAGAAAGTCCCCTAGATGTCTACCCACATCCTTCCGGAGCAGAGAAAGCCGAAGCTGATTGTTGTGGTCGCATTTGATCGCGGCGAGGATGGTGAACTGTTTCCCATGTACGGCCCGGCCGATCAGCAAAGCGAAGAGCGGGCAATCCGAATTGCGAAGACACTTGCTGGCAAGCACGCTGGCGTGATCGCGTGGAGCCGGAACGCCGATCCGGCTCTCGGTGACTACGGTCCCCCAGAGACGCTGTTTGTGAGCGGCGACGTACCTGACATGGAGTGAGCACGCACAATGTGCGGCCGCTCGGGAATCGCTGAATTAGGGCTTCGACACGGCGCTGTCGTCTAGCTCGGTCTCTAGCTGATCACTCACCGGCTTCGGCTCGCTGCCGAGCGGCACGCCGTCGAAGCCCTGCAGCCACGCTTCCGCGTACTCGGCCCAATAGTCCGGCACGACCCGTTCCTTGCCTTCCTTGCGCGCCTGCTGGCCATACATCCAGGCATAGGTGACGCGCTCCTGGTCTTTCTTAGCCACGGCCATCGTCATCCTCCCAGAAATCGCGCAGCATTGCGTGGCGAAGCGTCTCTTCGCCCTTCAAGAACCGCACTCTGCCTGAAAGGCCCGGCTTCAGCCATTCCGCCTTTTGCTTTTTGAGGCCCTTCGGCGGCGGGGCGCCGACCTTGCCCTGCACCCGATCCCATAGCGCCTGCCGCTTGTCTGCCTTGAAGGTGACGAAGGCGCCGCCCATGTAGCGGCCCTTGTCGGCCATCAACACCATCGCCGGCTTGCCGCGCTCGCGCTGCACGCCGATGATCTCCATCACCTTCTCATCGAAGCATTTGATCTTGCGCCAGATCGTCGTCGGGCCGCTGCGATAGACGCTGTCCAGCCGCTTCGAGACGATGCCTTCGTGGTTTGCCTCGCAGGCGAGATGATAGACGGCGTCGCCCGTGCCAGGCAGCGCCTCGCTGAACTGGATGCGCCCGCCGGCTGGAACAAGCGCCTGCAGCACCTCGCGCCTGTCCTTGAGCGGCATGTCACGCAAATCGTGGCCGTTAAGGTGGAGAAGATCGAAGGCGACGAGATAGAGATCTTGCGGCCGGCGCGTGATGGCCGAGCGGAGCGCATGGAAGTCCGACAGGCCCTTCTCATTGAGCACGATCGTCTCGCCCTCGATGATGAAGCTCTCCGCGTTCAGCTTCCCGGCTTCCGCGGCGAGCGGCCGGTATTTTGCCGTCCAGTCAATGCCGCCCTTGGTGTAGAGACGGATGCCGTCGGCATCCTTGATAACCTGCGTCCGGTAGCCGTCGAATTTGATTTCGTGGCTCCACTCGGCGCCCGCAGGCGGATTGTCGAACCGCTCCGGCTCCATCGGCTTGGTGAACTTCAGATGCTCGACGGCGTTACGCATAAACACATCCCAACAACCGCGACTCAAGCCGCGTGCAGCGGTCCGGTTCCGGGCATTTTAGCAAAATTGTATGTGAGAATGGTTATGGTACGGGATTTCACGGTAGGGCCGCCGATCAGAGGCAAGCGAGCCGGTGGCGACGTCGTCGACGAGCGCAGGTACTTCTACACCTGTCCGACATGCGGAAAGCCGGTCGACATGCGCGATCTTCGCCAGGTCATGCTGCACGAAACACCAGGCCATGCCATGCGCCGGACAGCAAAAAGCCCACGCGCCAGGAGACGCGTGGGCTCGCGCATTGCAAAGGACCGTCAGCCGATCGGCCTGAAATCGTGAGATCCCCGGATCCGCCGGGCGCGGATTGTTATGGCGGCGGCTTGCCGGTCAGGTAGGTGTAAACGCTGATCAGCCAGCCAGCGGCGCCCACCACGCCGATGCCGATCCGGATCAGCCAGCGGCCGAGCGTGCCGGCGCCCTGCGCCTGGCTGCGCAAGGTTACAACGTCATCGGTGACCGACTGGATAGCTTCTGTCTTCGCCTTGACCGAGGACACGTCCGCTTCGAGATGCGTGGTGCGCATTACGACTTCGTCGAGCCGCCTGTGAATGCTGGCCCGGCTCTCGTCGGCTCGCTCAAGCCGATCTTCGATCGCCTCAAGCTTCCCCAATAGAATTCCGAGCGTGCGCTCGACGCTGCTTTGCGACATGTCCCCGCCCTATGCACTGCTAGGATTTCAGTTCGGCGCGCCGATCGGCGCTGGCCTTGGTGTGGCGGTCGCATTCGGCCGGTGTATAGAGGCCGACCGCGCAGCCGGGCGCCATCGTCTTGTCAATCTTGTTCTGATCGGCGAGCGTCTTGCCCTGTGCGCCGGCCAGGCTGCTACCGATGGCCAAGCGCAGGGCCGGAACATCGCTGACGCCGGAAGTCCCACACCCCGCCAGCGGCAAGGCAATCATCAAGAGACCGGCCGGCCTCAATGCCTTTGCGAATCGCATCCTGATTTTCCTTTTCGATCCTGGCGCGCAGCTCGTCGGCGCCGCGTTGCTTGATGAGGTGATAGCCGCCGGCAATCGCGCTGCCGGCGATGAGGGCGATGACAGCCCATGCGATCGCGCCGGCCGCAAATCGGCCGACGCCGAGCCGGCCAGCGATGGGCGTGATGATGAAGCTCATAGCAGTCGTCCCGCGGCAAAGCCGATGAGCAGGCCGAGACCGAAAATCGCTGCCAGGGCGGATTTGCGGCTGCACAGGACGTCGAGCGCGAGATCGGCCCAGAAATCCGGATTGTTGCCGCCGCCGCCCATCAGCGTCGCGCCCCGGTCTGGAACGCTTCGATGCTCTTCTTTTCGCCGTGGCTCGCGACGAGGAAGAGCCCGCCGGCGACGCCGGCGATCGCCAGCATCCAGACCCAGCCGGGCACGTCGCCGGCGGCATCCTTGACCGGCTGGATGTAGCCGCTGGCAGCACCCAGATTGCCGATGACGCCGTCGAAGAAGCTGCCGACCAGGGCGAAGATGCCGGTGAAGAAGGCGCCGATCTTGGTCAGCCAGCTTGTCCTTGCTTCCGGCACCTTGTCGCGCACCACATACGGCGGCGCGTTCTCGCGCTCCGGCGCGATGACGCGCGGCTTGGCCTTCTGCAGCGCAAGCAGCAGTTCGTCGTCGATGCCGTCGCCGGACGGCAGACCGTTTTCGGCGCGGAAGGCGCGGATGGCCGTCGCCGTCATCGTGCCGATCTTGCCGTCGATGCCGCCGACCTCGGTAAAGCCGAGATCCTTGAGCTGCTGCTGCACGCGCTCGATCGTGGCCTTGTCGACGGCCGGTGAGGCCGCGACATCGGCAGCCGGCGTCTGGGCAGCGGCAGCCGCCGGCGCATCCTGCGGCCCAAAGGGCGTATCTCGGATGCCCTGCCACTTGGCAAAGGCAGCCGCCATCTTCGTATCGTAGCCGTTCTGCTTGTACCCAGGACCGTTCCACGTCCTGGCGATCACCGGCCAGCGGTGCGCCCGCAGATCGTCGTCGATCTTCCAGGCGACGAGCACGCGCACCGTCGCCTCGAGGTGATTGTCTTCCGACGCCATGAAGGCCGAAACCATGACTTGCGGCGAGGTGTAGCCGGCGTCGCGGTGATTTTCGCCGAGGATCTGGGTCAGGCCCCAAGAGGCAGACATCAGCGCGATCGTCTCGTCGATCGCCATCGCCCTGATCAGCCTCGGATAGCTGTCCTTCGGATAGGGCTTCGCTCCCCATTTCGGATAGGCGAGACCAGCGCTGACAGCGGCATCGCGCTTCGAGCCCTTGCCGAGCAGCCTGTAGAAGACATGCGGCTCGAACAGCATCTTCGGCCGGCCGACCGCGTCGAACCCGGAGCCTGCCGCCTCGACCTGCATGAAGGCGTGCAACTCATCCTCGCCAACGCCGATCTCGGCGCCGATGCGCGGAATGTCGATGTCCTTCAGGCGCACGGCTGCGCCCTTGAACGAAGTGTCCATGGGTGACCTCTTGGGTTGTTGGATTGATGAAGTTGAAGTGCTAACCCTGCCGCGAATTCAAAACCGGGCGAACAAGATGATAGAAAGCGAACGGCAGAGACCCGCGACTTCCATCGAGCCCGTCGTTAACGCTCTTTGGATTGGAAACGCCCTTGACGACATAAATGCCGCCTGTCTGCGCTCCTTTGCGCTTGCCGGCCACCGCGTGCGGCTTCACTGCTATGGTGCCCCGCGGAACGTGCCGCCGGAAGTTGAGACATTCGACGCTTCAGCGTTGATGCCGAAGGAGCGGGTCGTCTACTACAAATCGAATGGTAGCCCCGCCCTATTCTCGAATTTCTACAGGCTAAAGATATTGGAAGCCGGCTTGGGGGTTTACATCGACTGCGATGTGTTCTGCCTGAAGCCGATCCCGCAGCGCGACTACATATTTGGATACCAAAGCGATGTTGAAATAAACAACGCCGTGCTGAAATTGCCCGCGAATAGCGATGTGCTGCGTGAAGCGCTGACGATGACCAACGATCCCTTCTACATCGCCCCGTGGCTTAGTAAGAAGAAGCAGCGTCAGCACCGTTTACGCAAAGCGATTGGTCTGCCTATCCATATCTCTCACTATCAGTGGGGTAAGCTTGGCCCCGAGGCGATCACATATTTCCTTGGCAAGGCCGGTCTCAACCATCACGCCGCGACGATCGATGTCTTCTACCCAGTCCACTATGGCCAAGTCTCGTTGTTGCTTGACCCTGAACTATCCCTGTCCGATGTCGTTACGCCTCGCACACTCTGTGTTCATCTGTTCGACCGAATGCTGAGGAGAAGGCTGGATGGCGGCGCGATCCCTGAAGGCTCTCCACTTGGCGAGATGATGGGTCTTTGCGGCTACCCAATGAAATGATGCGCTACCGCTGAGCGGGCGCGCGGCGGCGACCGCATCTGGCTTAGCCTCGGTCAATCTGCTATCCCGAACGCGAATCTAGGGAGTTCTTGGGCAGATGGCTGCGCGCCGCGTTTTCGAAGATGGCGACCGTGTCAAGCAGGTCGTTGCCGAGGTTAACCCTCTGCGTTACGTGACGCAGTACGGAACCGTTCAGTGGTACGATGGCCCAAAAATCCGGGTGCTTTGGGATGATGGGGTGTTGTTCGAAGGGGATGACTCGGCAGTGGAGACGTTGGACACCCCTCTGCCCCACCCCGAGCCGATTGCGTACTTGAACCCGGACAGGTCACGATGGGGCAAACGCAACGTTAACCAATGGGCCACCAAGCCGTTCGACTAGGTCGTGCCCTGGCTATCTCAGAGAAACCGCTAGCAAAGTGCCCTGAAAGCCCGAGCCGCCAGACCACGCTATCGAAACTGCCCTGCCGGTCTGAGCCGCGAGGCCCGTCGCGTCTGCTGACGAGAATGTGAAAGTGTTGACGACGGCGCCGTTCTCTTTGTTTGCGCCGCTCCACGTCTGCGTCGGCAAGTTGCCTCTGTTGACCGATCCGGCAAAGATCGCGCCGCCGTTCTTGACGTTGATGGTACAGCTGAGATTGGTGGTGCTGCTGCTTTCAACGTATTGGGTGTCCACAGCGGTAAGCGACGAAAGCCCCGTCAATCTCCAAACCGAAAGCTGCGCACACTGCATGCTGCCGTCAAACGTCACCACGGTAGTTGCCGTGGTGCCAGTCGGGATTGAGATTATGTAGAACCCTTGGCACCCACGCTGAGTGGTTCCGCTGGTGGTGGCCAATGTCGTTGGCGTGCTCCCCCCAACGGTAATGCTCGTGATGTTCCTAGAAACGGCTGATACGGTGCCGCTCACCTGGACCAGTATATATCGATTGGTCGCAGCCGCGCCGATTGCGTGGTTTGAAAAAGTATATGTCGTGGCGGCACTGGAATCGGTTGCATTCGTCACGTAGCTGGCCGCCAAGGGCGCGTTAGACGCCAGTTTCGGCGCAATGCCTGGCAAGATGCCATGTTTTAGGTCCGGAACTTTGATGTCCGGAGCATGACGGATAATCGCCGGCTTTGGCGGAAGCCAAAACTCTGCCGGAGGCGGCAACGTGATCATGCCAGAAGGCCCCGCAGATCTTCCTTGGTCAGACCGTATTCGCCGAGGAGCCGATCGAGCTTCTGCTCTGGTGATGGTTCTGGCGGAGCCGGCGGAACCGCTTCGATTGCGAACATCTGCCGTACAATGCCATCAACGTCAGCATAGGTTGGGTCGCCGACAATCTGCATGCCCTCCGGCACCTCGAACGGCAGGGCTATCTTGGCGCCGACAGCCTCAACCTCTTCGAGCGACCAGATGCCTTGGTCGTAAATCTCCTGAAGACGATCGCCATCGATCTGCACCTCTATCGGGTAAGGATCGCATTGCGTCTCGACTTGGCGACCATCGCCATAGACGGCGGTATAGGTCGAGACCATCTTCTGCACGGTGCGGTAGCCGTGCCACTCCTGCCAAACGTCGTCGATCTTGCAAACGATGATAGACATGTGCGGGGTGCTCCCTTAGGTGCGGATGACGCCGGTGATGACGATCCGGCTTGACGTGTCGACAAAGCCGATGATGAAGACCGTTTCAGTCGTGGCGATGCTGATCGGGAAGCTCTCTACGCCCGCGGCAAGAACGTAGTTTGTCCCTTTGTCCAGAGTCCTGGTCGAGGTCGTGGCGGTGATCTTCCAGACGAAGCCGAAAAGCGGATTGGCATTCGTCG
This sequence comes from Mesorhizobium atlanticum, assembly GCF_003289965.1. Lineage (GTDB taxonomy): Bacteria > Pseudomonadota > Alphaproteobacteria > Rhizobiales > Rhizobiaceae > Mesorhizobium > Mesorhizobium atlanticum. The sequence goes on along the minus strand of NZ_QMBQ01000004.1, from coordinate 51,156 downwards.
GATTGCCCATGGTGCGGTTGCCGGCGAGCGCGACAGAACCGTTGTTGCCAAGTGACATATCCCACGTGATCGTCGCCGCATCGGTCAATGCCTGGTACGCAACGGTGCTCTTGAGCGCGGCGGCGCTTAGGAGCTTTGACGCGGTGCCAAGCTGGAACTCGCTGTTGCTGGCGATGGCCCCTGACGCGAGCATGGCATAGGTCAGGATGCCAGCCGGAACCATGCCCGCCGTTAACTGCCCGAAGCCGAGCGCTGACGACACGCGCCGCAGCAGGGTATCGTCCGCGCCGGCCGCGATGTCCGCGCGCGGGCCCGACGAGTTGGCCGAGCGGCCGAGCACTGACAGCGCGGCGCTATCGACGAGTCGAGACAGCGCAAGCGCATTGGCCGGGATATCAAACGTGCCGGTAAACGTGGCATTGGCTTTCGGTGCCAAATCCGACACAAGAGCGCCGCCATCTTTGATCAATTTACCGGTGGTGCCGTTGAACACCGCAATACGATCGGCAACCGAAACGCCTGGGCCACTGACATCGCCCGTTCCGGTCCCATCGGCGCCTTTGTCGCCCGTGCGCCAGAATGTGACAACGATGCCCAAACCGTTCGCTAGGGCGCCGGCCGACGCCACGGGCGTTACCGGCACCTTCCGATAGCCAGTACCGTCAACAACCACTCCAGTGACGATGTATTCCTGATAGATCGTGGGATCAGCAGCAGACGAGAGGCGAAGCCGGCCGCGGTTAGCCGTCGTCGTCGAGTCGTCAAAGCTGTCGAGAAACGCGGTGATGGTCGCCCCAGTTGCATCCAGGTTGTCGACAAACAGCTGTGTCACCGACGCGAATGTCGTGTTGTTGGCTTGCACTATGCCATTGCCGGGGTCGGCATCGGTCGTTGTGGTCGAGAACGCCATCCGATAGCCGACCGGATCACCCTTGTCGCCGGTCCGGGTGAACATCCAAGAGAACGTCTGCCCGTTCGCCCAGACCCCCCAGGTCGCGATCGGCGTCAAAGACAGCTTGCGGTAGCCGGTGCCGTTGCCCACGGTCCCGGTGACATAGAAGGCGCCGCCAACACCAACGGTCGTCGTGCACTGCAGGATCAGAACACCCTTCACAACCGATGTTGCGTCGTCGAACGAATCCAGCCAGGCACTGCTGTCGCTGCCACCGGCATTCAGGTTGTCGACATACGCCTTCGTGGCAGAGGCCAGAGTTGCATTGTCGAACCGGAAGACGCCGCTGCCAGGATCGGCATCAGCCGTGGTCGTGGAATAGGTGAAAATCGGCGCGGCCGCTGGCCCAGTGTTGCCGACATCACCGGTGCGCACGAACTCGATGCGAACCAAGTCGTTGTCGACGAGCGCGCCGGAGCTTGCGAGATGGACCACGGTAACCGTATCCCACGTCCCATTGTCCGTCAGCGATCCGGTGATGTTGAAGATGGCGAAGACCGAAGGGTCGAGCTCCTTGATCAGGCGCAACGTGCCCTTGATGGTTGAGCCCGAACCGAACCAGGCGGCGATGTAGGCAGCGACGCCCTGCGACTGGTCCGTCGTCTCGCTCAGGTACAGCGCGGTCGCCGAGCTGAGCGTCGGGTTGTTGAAGCGCAGTTTGCCCGAGCCGGGATCCGCGGCGGTTGTCGTCGTGCTGTATCGGAAGCGATAGCCGGACGCGCCGGGCGCAGACTGCCCCGGCGGACCGTCGGCGCCCTTGAGCGCAAATGGACCCTGCCAAGCGGTGCCGGTCCAACGATAGAAAGCGAGATCGAAACCGATCTCCAGGTAGAGAAAGATGAAATCCTTGTCGCTCACACCGAGGGTGAGCGCGTTACGCTCGGCAATCGTGCCAACAGCGCTTGGATGGATGCCGGCCAGCGCCAGCTGCCGCAGAACTTGGCTCAGCTTGTCATAGACGTCGACGATATTCGCTGCGACGCTGTTCTCGCGCTGGATCGCATAGATTTGTGCTGCGCCACTGGCGCCCGGCCACACATAGGCAAGAACCAATGTGGAGTCGTCCGTGACCGACGCGATAGGGACCGACAGGCCGTTGCAAGAGAACAAGCCGCCGGCAATGCCAGAAACGGCCCAGGCGGTGCCGGTGCCGGAAACATTGGCATCGCCGTTGGTCACGGAGACCGTGCCGTCCGAATAGATCAAAGTCATGGAAGTCCCCTAGAAGCTCTGAAGGGAGGCAAAAGGCTCGGATTGTGAGGCGGGGCGCGCAGGCGCGCTGAGGACGGTCAGTCTTCGATGGTATTGCGGAAAACCCAGTAGCGCCAGTTCAGGGTCCGAGATGGGTTGTTGCCCCAGGTACTCTTGTCCAGGTAGAACTCGAACTGAGTGGTCGAGGTTACGATCTGATATACAGGTTCGTGCCAAGCTCTATTGCTCTGGTCAGAAGCGGCTGTGCCGAGCAATACGGTTTGATCAGTTGACCCATCGCTTCTCTGTCCTGCCACCATTACGATTGGAGGCTTCGGGAATGCTGTCGGGAACACTACGATAGCGCGGCGATAGATATCGCTCATGTAGCCGGAATAGTCGGCAACTGTGACCATGCCCTTCATGGCCAGACGCATTGCGCCGAACAACGGCGAGAACTGCATCTTGCTCAAAGGAGCGGTGTCGACATCGTAGCCCTCCTTGGCAATAGCGATGCCGTTCTTGTCAATCCGAACCCTGGTCATGTCAGGTCTGGCTTCCGCATCAAGATCAAATATGCACCCTGCGGAGAACGTCTGCTGGTGTCAGGCTTCACGAATTTCACCCTGACTAATACGGAGCTTATGACTCTGGTTCTCGCGTAGAATGAGTTGATGGCGAAGCCGCCTCCGCTGTTCCCCGGCCCGGTAGCCTTCTGGCACGGGAATGAGATGAGACCGTCGGAGTCAACGATCCAGTGCATCACAATAGGATCGGCCGTCACGTCTGGCACGGTAACGTCGACACTCTGCTCCAGATACCCGGTGCTCGTGTTGCCGGCGAAGGGACAGGCCACGAACCCAGCGAAGTACGGCTGGGAATAAAGCGCCGCCTCGTGCAGTAGGAACTGTGTCGTACCGGCCGCGTCCACGTCGACACCCGGCACGGAGATACGCACTTTCTCAACGCCCGGCTTGAACTGAATGATTCCGCGCCTGGTCGTCATGTCAGCTACCGTCTCTTGCGTCTATGCCGAAGGCGGTCCAGAACAGGTCGAAGCGCGGGTAGACTGTGAAGTAACTGAAGATGGCGCTCACATAAATACCATCCATGGCCACCTTGATAAGCTGATCTGCCCCGGCTTCCTCGCAAAACTGAATATTGGTGCGCCAGGTGTAGCTATCGTCTGCTGTTGACCACTGAAACAGGCAGAGCGGACAGAAGCCATAGTTCCAGGTGCGAACCTTCACCATGCCGCCCGTATCCTTGACGTTGAGCCAAGTGTACGAGCCCACTTCGAGAACGGACAGTGTTCCGATGTCCTGGCTGTCGAAGATGACCTTGTTCGGAGGGACCGTTTCATCGGTCGCATCGTATCCATCCATCACAAACCGCAGCCGTTTCGAACTGCCGGATGTCTTGAGGTAGCCCTTGTTTGCGCCAACCATTACGGGTCAAACCACTCGATTTTTCCGTCCGCGAGGGTGATCTGGAAAAGGTTGTCGGGGGACTTCAGGAGACCAGCGATCACCGTTCCGATGTTGGCGACCAGCAGCTTTAACTGACCGCTCTCAAACGTCAGCGGCGTTCCGCTGTTGGTGCCGTCGGTCACCACGAACTTGTTTGCCTTGACGACGAAATTGGAGAACGGCGCCGCGGGATTTCCGCCGGTGAAGCCGGCTTCCATGACCCAGCCCGCATCGACCCAGGCGGAACCTGTCGTAGCTCGCACCTGAGCTACCATGCGCGAGACAACGTCACCGCTCCCGGCCTGAGCGACGATCTGGAACAGGCCGTCCGCCGAGATCAGCCCAACCGACGCTTGAACGGCCGTGATCGCGCTCGCCTGCGCGGTCAACACGCCGTTGATTTCCGTGATGCTGGTGTCCAGTTCGGTCAAGGCCGACGCGGTCGCGTTCTGGAAGCGCACGGCAACGGATTGATCCAAGACCTGGCGGCCGGCCGCTTCGGCATTGGCAGCTGCGAGCTGCGCCAGTTTGGCCCGGAACTCCTGTAGCCCGGCCGACAAGCTGGCCAGATAGTTGATCATGTCCTGCTGCTGCTGAGCGAGACCGACCGAGACGTCGGAAGTCTCCGCAAGCGTGTTGATCGCGTTCCAGTTGGTGAAGAATGTCGTGCGCGGCGGCGAGGTGATGATGCGGTGGCGATAGAGGAACTGCTTGTTCGGCAGGATACCCTCATTCACTGTCAGCACCTGGACAGGCACCTCAGCGCGCTTCACGATGCTGTCGACATAACCGTTGTGAACGCCGTCCTGGGTGCCGGTCGTGGCGATCACATCCCCGCCGGGCGTCAGTGATGCAGTGAACTGCGCTGGCGAAAGAACATCCTTCACATAGAGCGGGCTGTTGGCCGTAAGCCCGGTCGGCAGGTTCCCGCTAGTATCGAGGTAGAAGATGTCGCCGGCGGAGAGGCTGTGGCTCGGCCAGGTGATCACGCATGGATCGGCGATCGACACGGTCACAGCCACCGCGTGCGGCCGATACTCGACATCCACGGCCGTGACAGTCACATCGTCGAACGCGTCCCATGAGAAGCGGAGCGCCGACTTTTGCGTCGTCGAGTTGGCGACCTGCAACAGTACGGCGACAGCACGAAAGTTGGCCGCGGTCACCGCATAATCTGGAGGCCCTGGCAACACGGGGTCGCCCGGAATCGTGACATAGGCGGTGCTGTCGAAGATGCCTTCGCCGACTTCCTGCAGTGTGAGGTAGATGTTGCGCGCCGCCTTGTCACCGAACGGCCCGAGCCGCTTCTCGACGATCTGGAAGGTGCGGTCGCCAAATTCCGAGGAATCCCATTCGACCCACCGTCCGGGTTTCGCCTCGGCCAGGAATTTCGGGTGGATGCATATCTCGCCGTTGCCCTGGTAGCGGCTGGCCTTGAAGGCAATATCGGCGAGGCGATCGGCGACCACCGACCGATTCACGGCGCCGTAAGGAACCGACACCGCAAGCCGCTCGCCCTCCTCCGCAAGCGCGACGGCGTCGATGCGCACCGCGAACGGCGTTTGCTCATAGAACTTCGACGGATCGAGATAGGTGCCGGCAAGCGTGTTGATGAGTTCTGACTTGGTGCGCTTGACCGAGAAACGGAACGGCTCGTCGACCATGATGTCGTCGTCGGTGAAGGTCATCACCGTCGACTGCGCAGCCCCGACGATCGGATACTCACCGGTCGCATCGTCGACCCAGGTCGCCGCGCAAGCTTCCAGCAGCGGCTGGATGTTCTGGTCGTGGGTGACACCGGATCCGGCCGCCGCGATGACGCCGGCTGTATAACGCGGCGCCAGCGGATCGCCGAGCGTCTCGTCGCAGATGTTGGCGGCCATCGTCCATTCGGCGATGGGCAAGCGGGACGCGGGGGCGCCCTTGCCGACCATCATCTCAGCGCCGTTGAAAAAACCGCGCTCAAGCCCATAGGCCATAAGCATCGGGTTTTCGCTGAATTCCCACGTGGTGTGATCATTCCAACGATGCGAGCCGCTGCCGCCGATCGAGCTATCCTTGCGCCAGTCATAGAGCGGCGCGCCCTTGACCTCGAAGAAGGCATTCCAGGGTGATGTCAGATGCTCGCGGTTGAGGTAGTTCGTGACAACCGCATAGGCAATGCCAGCGCCGCGATGGTTGATAGTCCAGCGTCCCATCGGATTGGCCTTGTCAATCAGGCCGGGATCGGCCGCCTGGTCCATAGTGCCCTTGTAGATCTTCACCCAGACGTCGGAGTCGATGTCGAGGATCTTGCGGCCCTTGGTGGCGTCCGCGACCGGGTCGAGATTGTGCCAAGCGCCCTTGTAGCGGACCCGCGTAACGTCGGTGATCTGGAAGTGCGACAGGATGTAGACGTCCTGCACCTTGCGATTGCCGGAGCCATAGGCGTTCCGGTACACGAGATGCCCGGCTGTCCCAACCATCCCCAGGGCGACGCTCCGCGCCAGATCCTCGCCATAGGTCGTGTCGAGCTGAGAGGCCTGCGCCTGCGCCTTCTGCTGGTTGCCGAGAACCGCGCCGAGCGCGTATTTGGCGGCAAGCCCGAGACCGAAACGCGCAAGGCCGGACAGGATCGCCGAGCCGCCAAACCAGCTTGCGACACCGCTGATGGCCGAAGTCACCGCCGCGAAGATCGGGACAAGGAACGACATCGGTTAGCCGACCTTGAACGCAGTCTTGATTGCGGTTTGCGGTAACAGGATCCGGCCCGACTCGGTGCGGACCAGGAAGCCGCGGTCGCAGAGAAAGCCGCAGCAAAGCTGCCCGCCACTCTCGACCACGCCGACATCGCCGCGCATCGCTAGCAGCCGGCCCACTTCCGGCAGGCCGAAGAAGGTGCCGAGCACATCCTCGACGGTTTCGCAGCCTTCCTTACGCATCAGGCGGGCGGCGCCGGCTTCGCTCCTGTAGCGACCTCGCCAGGGCTTCATGATATCGATGCCCGTGACGGCCTCGATGCCGGCGGCGGCCGTCATCAGACAGTCGGACTGACCCCATATGCCGGCCTCGACGCCGATCGACGACACGAGGCGCGCAAGACGGCGGTCCCAATCGGGAACCCGGACGAGTTGAAGCATGATGCGGCTCAATCGAACTTGATGTCGAAAACTTCGTGCTTCACGGTGCTGGCGTATTGGAAGAAGTCGTCGCCCGGTGAGACGAGCTGCTGGTCTTCGTGGCTGGCGGTACGATAGCCGTCACGGTGATTGGCGATGGCGCCGGAGCGCACATTGGCGATCAGCTTCTTCTCGCCGTTCTCGCGCGAATGGTCGATCGTGTCGATGAAGCCGTAAGGCCCCGGCTCGGCATGCAGGAATGAGCGATCGTCGGGATCGAAGTAGAAATCGAAACCGGTGATCGGGGCGTCCTTGTAGCCTTCCTGCTCGATCAGCAACAGCTTGTCCGGCGCGAGGCCGGAGTCGCGCTTGGCGACGAGTTCGACTGTGAAGGTGGAAGCCGCCGTGCCGAGGCCATAGACCGGCTCGGAAACGGTGATCAGCGTGTTCGGCCAATAGACCAGGCCGTCGACAATGATATCGCCCTTGCCGTTCCAGAAGCCATATGTGCCGGTCGTGCAGGCGATCTTGATGCCCGAGCGGATCACCGCCCGGCCTTCGCTCAACACTTCCTGCAGGCGCGTCGGAAAGCTCATTTCGGGATTTCCACCAGCGTGAAGGTCGCGACCGGCTTCGGCTCGTCCGGAATGGAAAACGAGCCGGGCAGCAATCGCATGTTGGCGATAGGGTTCTTGAAGGTGATGACGGCGCCGGCCGCAATATAGCTCGGCACGGCAGGCTCGACCGTGATCGTGATGGCGTTGCCGGCGGCGACGCCGCCCGACTGGATGCGGAACAACGAGTTGTAATCGCCGACTGTCGCAGAAATCAGATCGCCGGCACCAAGCGTCAGACCGTTGTCGACGCTGTTGATGGCAAGCTGGTTGCCGGTGATCGAAACCAGGTTGCCGGCATTGGCGAGCGCGGCGTTGCCGGCATCGCCCCAATAGGCGCGCGGCAAACACATGTGCTTCGGCGTGTAGAGCACGGTCTTCAGTCCGCCGCGGCAGGCATCCTTGAAGGCCTCGACAAGCAGGCGTTCGGAAGCCTTCAGCGGCTTGGTGCGCATCTGGATCGACCAATAGGCGTCGGCATATTCGACGAACGCCATGGCCTTGGTGCCCGAGCGCGACACGGACACGGATTCCACCAACTGCGGATAGGCAGGCTGGAAGCCGACGGCGGGAAGAGCGATCGCCATCAGGACACGCTCATTCCAAGCGTCTTGGCCTGGCGCAGAGCCTTCAGCGTGCGCGGCAGGAATTCCTTGTCGAGGAACTTGCGGAGCTGGTTGATGGTCGCGTCCGGATCCGCGCCCGAGCCACCATTGACCTGCGGCGCAAACACAAGACTGACGGGCGAAGCGCCAGCGCTGACGCCGGCGTTCTGGACAGAGGGAACTGACGGCAGGATGGTGCCAGACCTGTTCGGCACGAAGAGTTCCGGTCGCTTCTCGCCGACGATGTAGGGCCTGCCGGCCTGCACTGGACCGCCCGAAGCCCGGAAAAGATCGTCCAACCAGGACAGGCCCCCGCCGCCGCTGCTGCCACCGCTCAAAAGACCGAACAGGCTTCCGAGGATGCCATTGCCGCCGGCAGCGCTATTGGCCTGCAGGATGGCGTCGATCAGATCGTTCTCGATCTTGTCGATGATCTTGTCGAGCGCGTTGATGGCGATATCGCCGACATCTTTCCAGTCCAGCTTGCCGTCCTCGAGGGCGCTGCGCAGGTCGCTGAAGGCGCCCTGAAGCAGGTCACGCTGCAGCGCTTGCTGTTCGCGCGCCTGCCGCAACTGCTCTGCCTGCTTGGCGTAAGCGTCCGCCACCTCGTTGATGGCGGCCACCTGCTGCGGAGACAGGTGGATCGAATCGAGATCGGTCTGTCCCTTGCGGATCGCCTCCTCGCGGAGCTGCTTCAGGGCTTGCTGTTCGAGGTCGAGCGCGACCTTGCGGCGCTGCTGTTCCTCGAAGGAGAGGCCGAGCATCGACCCTTCCTGCTCGAGCGCGGCGGTGCGGTCCTTTATCGACTGGATATCCTCGTTGATCCGGTCGTCGGCCGTCAGCTTCTGCTGCCGGCTGGCGCGCCGGGCAGCAGCCGCCGCCGCCTTGTCCTGCGCGGCGAGGACATCTTCGCGGTTCGGAGCGCTGTCCGGGGTCGGGGCAGTGTCAGGCAAGTTGAAGCGAGGATCGTAACCGCCGGTCTTGCCCGTCGGCGATCGGCCATTCGGAGAACCGGCGCCGCCGAACACCTTGTCTACCTCGCCCGCGAGCGAAGCCATGGTTGGAATTAACGCCGCCGCTCGCCCGGCCAGGCTTTCCAGCATAACGATGAAGCTGTCACCGTTGATCTTGGCGTCGGCAAACGTCGCCTTCGACGCGTCGATGACATCGTTGAAGTCCTGCTGTGTGACAGAGCCGTTCTCGACCTGTTTTCTCAGTTCTTCGAACTTGTCGCGCAGCTCCTGCGCGGCGGCGTTCTGGCCGAGCGTGTTGAGCTTGTCCTGAAGGTCGGCGATCTCCGCAGTAGCATCGGCGAAACCCTGCACAAGCGGCTGACCTGACGTTTCTCGGGCCGCGATGAGAGCGTTCAGCTTGTCCTGCTGATCTGCAAGCCTGGCCTGCTCATCGGCATAGGCCTTGAGCGCCGGCAGTGCCGCGCCCCATTGCGATGCAACCTTCTGGATGAGATCGGCTTCACGCTTCAGCGTCTCTTCCGATTTCTCGCCACCGGTTGCCAGCGAAGCAAAATACTGGATGGCGGCGCCACCAAGCGTGATAAGCGCGATGGTGGCGAGCCCGACGGGATTGACCAAGGAGGCGAAGGCTCCCCCGATAGCGGAGACAGCGCCCTTGGCGCCGGCTTCGCCAAGGGCCTGCTGGATTTGGGTTCCCTGCTGGATGGCTACCAGGAATGGCGACTGCCCGCCGGCGAGCTGAACGCCGATGTCGTTGAGCTGCGCCGCCAGGTTGCCGGTTTGGACTTTCGTGTTCTGGATCGACTTCGACAGCTTGTCGAAGCCGGGAGTGCCACGAGAGCCGACGCGTGCGAGCGCGTTCTCCGCTCGCGTGCCCGAGGCCTCGATGTCGGCGAAGTTCTGGTTTGCCGCTGCGCGAGACTTGGCAATAGCCTTGTCGAGCGCGTCGAACTTCGCTTCGAAGATGGCAAGCAGCCGTTCGGCTTCGATCGCCATTAGAACCTCACATCCAGGCTAGTGCAATCCTCTCGCCCTGGCATAGGCGAGCTCGAATTCATCCACGGTCGGCGGTGCCGGCGGCGTGTCTTCCGACGCGTGCGCCGCGTTCCATGCCTTGACGATTGCGGTCCACTGGCCGAGCGACAGCGCGCCGGCGTCCGGAATACCCATCAGGGCGGCGTTGCCGTAGATGGCGCCGAAGTCGAGCCGTTTGACTTCGGCGCCTTCTGTTCCCCCGGCGCATCATCCTCCAGCGACGGCGCGTGAACGCGCTCCATCGCGGCCCGCAGGATGACCTCGCCAAGCGCCACGCTTTCGACAAGCGGACGCTCGTCGACATAGCGCTTGACCAGCAGCCGCGCCTCGACCGGCTTCATGCCGCCGCCCATGAGGCCAAGCCGGATCGTCTCGGAATAATGCTTCAGCCGGGCGAAAGGCACCTGCGCGTTCATGGCCGCGTAGAGCAGGAACACCGACATATCGACGGTCGCTTCCAACTCCTCGATCTCGGCAAGCCCCAGGCGGAAGGTGTGCGAACCTCCCGCCCATTCCAGATCGATTGCACCGTGCCGGGTCATCAGGGGTTCGGCGTCCAGGTGACCGGGCCGTCCGACACCAACGTCTGGGTCGTGGTGGCGGTGTCCTTGTTGCCGTCGGCGGTCACTTCGAAATCGGTCAGCTTGAATGCGCCCTGCCAGTAGCCGGCCGGCGTGACGTTGAAGCGGATATTCTTGGCGTCGTCGCTGTTGTACCAGGCCCACCATTTGCCGAGCGATGCGGCATAGAGCATGCCGGCACCGGAGATCGTCGCTTGCAAGCCGTCCTTGGTGACCGACTTCCACGCCGGATCCTCCGGATTGTTGCAATCAGGCATGACCGTTTCGTTGGTTTCCGACGTGAACTTGACGCCGCGCTTGGTGTTGATCAGGCAGTCATGGTCGAAGTTTTCGGGCGTAGCGCCGTCGCCGATCTGGACGAGCAGCTTCGACCCCGTAACGCGAGGCACAGGTGCCATGGTGGTCTCTCCTTGGTTGCGCCCATCCGGGCCGGGTTAGGCCGGGTCTATCAAGGCCCGGAAGGAAACGACGGCATGCTCAGTCAGGCCGTCCGGATCGCGGAAAAACCGCGTCGTCTGATGCGCGATCGACACAAGCGTGAAGCCGGCGACCTCTGTGATGCCGAGCACGGCCGTCACGACTTGCGCGGCGATCGTCTTGACCTCGATCTTTGATCCGCTCTCCGGACGCGACCAGCAGTGGACGTCCGAAAAGACCTCCCAGGCGGCCTGGCAGGTGTTGGTGTCGTCGATCACCTGCTCGTCACCGATGGTGATGCGCGGAAACGGATTTTCTTCCGGCACCTGGTCAAAGACGTTGGCGCCCGCATCTGTCGCTCCATTCAAAGCGGCGAACTGTGCTTTCTGGAACTCGGCGCCGATCATTTGCTGAAGGCCTTCTTTGCGCCATTGCGGATCGAACGCGACAGGCGCGACTTGGCCCGCTGCCGGGACAGGCGATAGGCGGGGAAGAAGAAAGGACGCGCCGATGCGCCGGGATGGTGCACCTCCTCGACGGCGGTCCCATTGAAGCCGAGCACGCCGCCTGGCTGCTTCGGCTTGATGGTGTGAGCCGCGGTGCCGAACTCGACGAGTGAGGCATACCAGGCTTTCGCGTCGCCGGCATGCACGGTCACGGCCAGGCCGGCTTCGCCCTTGGCGGCACGCGCATTGCCGCCCGAGGTTTCGACGCCGCGAACATTCGCGTTTTCCGGCGTGAAGGCGCCAAAGCTGTAGCTGATGCTGTTCTTCAGGGCGCCGCTGTCGACGGGCGCAAAGCGCTTTGCGAGATCGACCATCTCTTCGGCCGACGTTTCGAGCGCCGCGCGCACTTCGTTGCGCAAGGCTTGCGGCAGCGCGGCGATTTGCGCCAGAAACTTATCCTTGCCCTTGATCTTCACGGCGCAACGCCCTTTTGGCACAGGAAATCGATGAACTGCCGGTCGAGGCCCGGCGTGATGTCGCGGATGTTGAAGACATCGCCGGTGCGCTTGTCGCGGATCCGCCAGTCGGTCGTCACGCCGCGTGTGTGAGACGATGACCGCACGCGGATCACCTGCGGGTGCTGACCTTGGAGGCGAGCCGCCTGAACGCTCTCTCCGCCGCGCAGATGCACATAGGCGGCGCGGCAGGAGAACTGTTCGGTAAAGGCCGTCGTGGTGCCGCCGGCGCCGTCGGATGCCGCGCCCTTCTTGTCGAAGGCGACGTTATAGAGGAGTTCACCGGCCGTCGGCTTGCGCATCGCTCACTTCCTCGAAGGGTGCGTCCTTGCGCGGCTTGCGGCCGGCGACTGCCTTGCCGGCGTCGATCGCCTTGTCGGCGCATTCACGGGTGACGTTCAGCACCATGCCGGCCTTGTAGGCCGTGGTGCTCCGGCAGCCGTGCGCAGCCGGAGAGAAGTCGAAGTCGGCGATGAAGCGGACCCACATCAGAGACCAACCTTCTTGAAGGGCCAGATCAGGGCCTCGTAGCCGAGCGGCAGGAAATTCGAGACCGCGTCGACGGTGACTGCCTCGCGGTTCTGATAGAGGTGAGCAACGTGCAGCAGGATCGCCGCCTTCAGCGCCGCCGGCACGCCTTCCGGGGAGCTGCCGGCGACATAGGACACGGACACCGCATCCGGCCGGCAATAGACCTGCGGCCAGGTCGATCCGGGCGCGATCGCAACATACGGCCCAACGCTATCGACAAGCATACGATATGTCGGGCCGGGAAGTGTCTGCTCGGCGTTGGCGCTGTCCCAATATTCGACGACCAGGCCTTCACTCTGCGCGCGCCCCTTGACCAGTCGCAGGCATTTGAAGCTGTCGAAGTCCTGCCGCCAGGTCTGGGTGACAAGCGCTATGTCAAGCATCTTTTCCATGTGTGCCGTGGCCGCATCGAGGAACGCTTCCAGAAGCACGTCGTCATCGTCGAAATCGACGCGGCAATGCAGCTTCACGTCGTCGAGCGAGACGGGCGTGTCTTCCGGATCCTCGATGCGGACAGGTGCGAGCATGATCAGTCGACCAGAACGTGCACGGTGCCGGATTTGGCATTGCCGCCGGCTGCAACGACAATCTTCACTCGATCGTTGCCGAGACCGATCTTGTCCTGCACGGCAGTGCCGCCGGCAGCGAAGAGCGCGGCGGCGCCAGCCTGCGTATGCGTCGGCGCGCGCGGGTAGCGCACAGCCGACGCGTTGACGGCGGCCTCTGCCCAGATGCTCTCGCCGGTCGCTTCGGACGTGACTGTGAAGCCGACGCCGTTCGCAAAATCGGTCTTCACATACTGGATGCTGTGAATTTTGCCGGACAGCCGCGGCGTGTAGGCCGTGGCGCTGCCGTCGGCAGCGGTGGTGATGGCTACCTTGTAGCGACGCATGTTTTTCCTCTCGGGAGTTATGGCGCCCTGGGAGATGAGCGCCGGGTGCCGACGGAGCTATTTCCGCCGTTTCGCGGCCTTGTTCGCGGGCGCGGCGCCCTCGGCCTTGTTCTTCGACGCCGGCTCCGCCTTCTCAGCCTTAACCGGGCCAATCAATTCCAGCGTCTTGCCTTCAAGGTGGCCAAGCTCGGCCCGGGTGCCCTCGCGGGTATCGCCTTCCTTGTAGATGCGGTCGCCTTCATGGCCCCGCAGGACTTTCCATTGCAGCTTTTCAGCCATTGCGACCTCCTTCGGTTGATAGAGCGGGCGGCTTTGATGCCGCCCGCCTTGATCAGCCGAACTCCCTCGATCAGGCCGCGAGCGCGGTGTCGAAATCGCCATAGATGAAGGATTCCGGGCGATAGACGGCGAGCGCGACGCGCTCTTCGCCAAGGATCGTGATGAGGTTCTTGGTGAAGTCGTCGTTCTCGAAGCCAGCCTCGACACGCGCATCCCAACGGTCGAAAATCTGCGCACCGAGCTTGAACGCACCGGTCAGGAACTTGCGGACGGTCATCGACTGCGTCTGCACCACGGGCAGGCCCCACAGCGTGGGCGTGATCGAGCCCTGCGGGTTGCCGATGATGTAACGGCCGATATCGTCCTTCTGGGTCTCGATATAGGTCCAGTCGATCGGGTTGAGGACATGGCCGGTGGCCGGGTACTCAGCCAACGCCGCCTGCAGCATTGCGAGGCGAAGCACATCGATCATCGTCATGTCCGCCAGGGAGATCGGCGCCGAATATGCGGTTGCCTGCGGAATGATGCCGTTGAGATTCTGGCCGGTGCCGTCACCGTTCAAAATCTGGGACTCTTCCTTGTAGGCAAGACCATAGATCAGGCGCTGGTCGATCATGGAGCGAAGCTGCGAAATGTCTTCGAGCACCTGGCGCGAGGCCTTCATCCAGTGCGCGATGACCTTTGCCGAAGTCGTCATCAGGTCGAGCTTGATGTCCGAAGACGGCTTCGAGGTGCCTTCCGCCACCATGCCGGCATTGTTGGTGAAGCCGGTTTCCCTTGACGTATTCCAGCGTGCTGCCGTCCATGCGGCCGGTCGAGATCAGGTCGCGGACGGTCAGGCGGCGCTGCGGCAGCGGCAGGATGCCAGGCAAACGGGTCGGCGCGATGGCGTCGCCGACGGCGCCGGCCGTATCGGTCGTCGCCGACGTAAGCGTTGCCTTGATCCGCAGATCGGTCTTGCCCTTGCTCGGCGAGCTGGCCAGCCACGACTTGACGCTCTCGGCCTCGACGAACTGCTCGCCGAACGACTTGGCCTTCTGATCGTCCTTTGGGCCTTCGCGGGCGATCTTCTGCTCGAGCGTGGTGAGCTGCTCGTTCAGACCGTTCATCTTGGTCAGCGCCTGGTCGGCTTTTTCCTTGGTGGACTTGGTCAGATCCTCGCCGGCCTTGGCCTTGCCAAGGGCCTCCTCGGCGATCGCCTTGACGTCGTCGAGCGCCTTCTGAAACTTCTCCTTGACCTCTTTGGCCAGGGTTTCGACGTCGACGCCTTCGCGGCCTTCGTTCGGCTTTTCAAACGCGATGCGGGGGCCGATGGCGGAGCAGGCGAGCAAAGCAATGCCGCCCGCGACAATGCGGTGGTTCTTGATCATAACGATGTCCTTCGAACAGTTGGTGAGTGATCAGCCGCGCAGGAGCGCCTGCAGGAATGCGGCCGGTTCTTTCGCCTTGCTGCCCTCGGACTCGCTCCGAATGGCCTTCGCATAGCCGACAGAGGCGATCTGTACGGCCATGGCTTTGGGGACGCCTGCCTCGCGCAGGATGTCCTCGAAATCTTTGACGGGCATGGGGTCGCCATCGCGTAGCCGGCGGGCGAATTCATCCATGCGCTCGGATTTGACTGCCTCGATCCGCGCCCGGCGGTTCGCCGGAAAGGTGACCGGGCTGATCTCGTAGAGGCTGAGCTTCTTGAGCAGGCGCACAGCCTGTTCCTGGTCGGCTTCCTCCTCCTTGTAGCCGATCGACAGGCCGCCGATGGCCTTGTTCTTGGCGAGCGTGTGCACCTCGCGGGCGCGCTGTATGTCGAGCAGGAACCGGCCCTTGCCCCACAGGCCTTTCGCGTCTTCCGCAAGGTCTTCCCAGACGCCGATCGGCTGGTAGATATCGTGGTTCCACAGCATGAGCACATTGCTGCCCTCGCGCTTGTGGCGGGCGAGGCTTTCGACGAAGGCGCCAGGCATCACCTTTTCGCCGTAGGAATCGACGTTCCCGAAGATCGAGCCGTAGCCCTCGAATGTGCCGTCATCCGACAGGTCCTTGACCTGCAGGGCGAAATCCTTCGTCTTCATTTCGGACCTCCGATCAGGTTCTGTTGGTCGGCCGGATCAGCCGTGATGGGGATGTTCTGCATCTGCATGCGCGGCACGTCCCCGCCCTCGACCTTCGGCATGTTCTCGCGCATGCGGACCTCGTTGATGGTCATGGCGCCGATCGAGGTCATGTCCTTGTAGAAGGCGGAGCGGCCGGCGCTGTCGGCGCGCAGCAGGCCTTCGAGGTTGAACTCGATCGAGATGCCGTCAGCCCTGTCCTGCGGCGTCAGCAACTGCTTTTCGAGCGCTTGTTCGATGCGCTTCAGACGACGGCGCAGCGTGAACTTCTGCAGGATCAGGCCCTGCTGTTCGACGCCGGTCGGCCAGCTTGTGGTTTTCGATGTGTGGCCGATCATGACCGGTGGCACGCCGAAGAAGCGGCAAATCTCCTCGACCGAAAACGCGCGCGATTCGAGCATCTGCGCGTCTTCCGGTTTCAGGGTGAACTGCACCCAGTCCGTGCCGCCTTCGAGCACCAGAGGCTTGCCGGCGTTGTCGGCGCCGATCTTGTCGGCGATCTTCTTTTCCGCGATGTCGCGCTGATCCTGCGTCAGCCACTTATCGAACTTCAGGCCGCCGGATGGGCGCAGGCCGTTGGCGAAAGTCTTCCCGGCCGCCTTGTCCGTCGCGCGAGCAAGCGAGAAGGCGTGGCGACCGAAATGCAGTGTCGACATGCCGCCGAGCGGGTCGCCGCCCGGGCCGCGAATGTGCAGCATCGTCTGATCGGTCTCGACATACGCCCGGCCTTCATATGACCACCGATATTCGAGCGTGCCGTTGACCAGGCGGCGGACCGACACCAGGTCGGGACGCACCGGCACCAGCGCGGCGATAGCGGTCGATCCGCGGAGTTGCCGCGCATAGGCGTTGCCCCATAACTCGATCGACGAGGCCATGAAGTCCCAGAAGTCGACCGCGGTCTGATCGAAGTTAGGGCTGTCATGCAGCAGCCGATAGAGGGGATGATCCCTGGCGACTTCCCGCGTGCCGTCTGCCAAGGTCCGATAGAGCATCAGAGGCAGCGACGAGATCGTGCCGGCCAGCAGATTGACGCATCCCCAGACCGCGGAGAGTGCGAGCGCGTTGCTACCTGTCACGGGCTCGCCGGCATCGCCGATCTGCCCGGCCGGATACCAGCCGTCCGGCTCCCGCACCGTGAGCGCGCGAACCACCATGTCGGCCATCTTGCGAAAGAGCTTCAAGCGGCACCTGCCAGGGATTTGAAGTAATCGCCCATGTTGCCTTCAGGCGACGCTTCGGGGTTCCAGCTCATCAGGATCGCCGCGCACAGCATGGCGATCACTGGGTCTATCTTGGTGCGGCCGGCGGCTTGCTTCGTGGCCATGTTGCCGTTGCCCTTGACCTCGATCTTCACGTTGCCGACTGACCAGCGCATCATGTCGGACCCGTCGTGGCTGATCGTGTCGTCGCTCAGCTTGTGCTCAAGACCCCACAGCGCCGGCGAAAGCGCCGGGCCCTGGCGCAGCCGGTGCAGCATCAGGCCCTCGATCTTCTTGAGCGCCAGCGCGTCGACGAAAGCGGCGATGTTGTTCGGATCGAAGCCGACGGCGTTTTTCTCAGGCAGCAGGCCGGCATCGCGCACCTGTGCAGCGATCGCCGCGATCCGCTCGATGTACTGCGAGACCTCGCAGAAGGCGAGAGAACCTTCCGCCTCGAAATCCAGCAGCCGCGGCGCGATCTCCTTGCGCACCTCGAGCACTTTTGGATGCGCGAAAGCATGAGTCCAGACTAGCCAGCGTCGCGTCACTTTCTCACGGCCAATGACGCAAACGCCAAAGAGATCGTCCAGGCCGCCGCCGTCGGCGCCGACGACTGCCACCTCCGATCGCTCGACCAGCGATTCCAGCGTCAGCGTCTCGTCGGCGCGAAGGTCCCAATACTCGGCGCCGCGCCATCCATCGCCGGCGAGGCCGACGCCGATCTCGATGTTGAGATGCTGGCTGGCCCAGATCTGCTCGGCTTCCTTGGTTGCCGAGCCGTTGTTTTCGTAGTCATCGATCAGGCGCTGCGGGCTGATCGAGCGCCCGATGTTCGGCAGCAGGTACTTCCAGTGACGTCGATCGCGCCAGTAGCCCTGGTCGCGTTGCAGGTCGGCCGGGAACTCGTAGAGCACCGGCAACAGGATTGGCGAGCGCCCGCCCTTGCCGTCACGTATCCGTCGAGCCTTGTCGAGTTCCGTCTTCCATATTCCGGCCGGCTGTTCGTCCGACTGGGTCGTGATCATCAGGACCTGGCCGCCCTGCATGGTGATGCCGCCGCCGCGTATCTGTTGCATGACGGCGGCGGCCTTCGGCTTCTTGCCGAGTTCGTGCAGCTCGTCGATGATCGTCAAGATCGGGATTTCGCCCGTGACGATCGAGGTGTCGAAGGTCTTCACGTCGAGTTTTGTGCCGGTCTTGTGCCGGGTGATGCACTTCAGGTGATCCTGCACCTTGAAGATGGCATCGAGCCGGGTATCGAGCCGGATCATGCCCTGCGCCTGGTCGAAGCACCGTTCCGAGATGTTCTGGCTCGGCGCCACGATCAGCATCTGCCGGTTCGGCGCTTCCTCCATGAATAGTGCCGTCAGGCCGAGCGCGGCGACGTAAGTCGTTTTCGAGTTCTTCTTGGGAACCATGCAGAGCAGTTCCCAGACCAGGCGCTGTTTCGTCGCCGGATCCTCGCTGGCGAGGAAGGCGACCAGGATTTCGCGGAACCACTCGCCGCAGGCCTGTGCCAGCGGCGGGTTGCCGGGCACGTCCGGCAGCTTCAGTCGATTGAAGAAGGCCAGCGCCTTCGCCGCCTTGTCCTGGTTGACCGGAACATCCGCCATCGGCGTCTGTCCGGCCTGAATGCGCTCCCACCAATCCGGGCAGGCGAAGCGCGGTGGCGCCTCAATGGCGAGCATTCTGCGTTGCCGCTTCGCTTTCCAGCTCGGCCATCAGGTCGGCGTCGGCCGCGTGTGCACGCTGTTCGTCGACGACCTTCTTGCCGACCTTCTCTGGCCTGTCCTCGTCGCGTCCCTTGCCCATCGAGGCCTCGATCGACATGCGGTCGTTGCGGTCGATCATGACGCCCAGTTCGCGCAAGGCGGTGACGTTGCCGGCATTCGCCTGCTCGAAGGCGATCTCGAAGCGGCGAGCATCGAGCCGATCGCGCATGGCGTCGCGGTCCTTCATGTCGGCTCTAAAATACCGCTTCAACGTCGCCGGCGAGACGCCGAGCGCATTGGCAATCCGCTGGTTTGCCCAGCCCAAAGCGAGCAAGAGCTTGACTTTGTTGCGATCTTTTTCGGTCGGCTCATACGGCGGACGGCCGCGGTTACCGAAGCCCTCACGAACCGGATGACCGAAGAGGTCAAAATTCGGCTCCATCGAAAAAAAATCTCCGAATGTGGGGGACGCGGGTCCAGCGGCGAGGGGGCTCCAGACTTTCGGCCCACCCCCTCTGGTCGACCGTCAATACCAAACGCCGCGCTGCTGCAGGGTTGCCTGCTCTGCCTTCTGCGCTTCGCTGTCGTGCCATTCCTTGGAGACAGCCATCAGGTTGGTCTCATCCCAGAACAGAGCTTCGTTGCCGCGATGCTCTTTGTCGTGGTGGATGACCGGACTGTTCGGTGCAGGGTGCTTGCCTATCAGCAGCACGCCAGTCTTGCGGCAGGTGTACATGTCGCGAAGCAGGATGCGCTCGCGCAGCCGCTGCCATCGCACGGTCTTGTACCAGCGCCGCCATGGCGCTGCGTCGCTGCTCATTGTGTCTGGAATCTTTTCCATTGCGGTGAAGCTGGGGTGCTTCACCTGGGGCTGATGGCGCGGTCCACCTCTCGGCGTGCGACTCTTTCAGCTCGTCCTGGGGGAGACTCGCTAATCCAGTTTCGTGACTTCTGCAAGGTCGAAGCCGATGGCCGTCTTGCGACCGAAGATGTCCACTTCGACCGATACCTTGCGCTTGTCGCCGAGCATCAGGACCACAGC
This sequence comes from Mesorhizobium atlanticum, assembly GCF_003289965.1. Lineage (GTDB taxonomy): Bacteria > Pseudomonadota > Alphaproteobacteria > Rhizobiales > Rhizobiaceae > Mesorhizobium > Mesorhizobium atlanticum. The sequence continues at coordinate 31,496 of NZ_QMBQ01000004.1, read as the reverse complement.
CTCGAAGCCGGCGAACGGACCGCTGTCGATCGCCACCTTGTCGCCTGCCTTTAGCGCGTTGGTGAGCAGCCGGATCGCTTCCGGATCCTGCGCGATACGGGCTTGAAACTTCACGATTTCCTGCTCGCTGACAGGGCTTGGATTGTCGCATCCTCCTATTGGACCGAGCACGCTTTTGATGGTGCGAAGCCCTGCCCATGTCACTGGGCAGGACACCACTTTCACGAAGATGTAGCCGGGAAAGGATGGCAGGCGGACCGGCTCGAGCGACTGGTGTTTGCGACCGCCACGGCGCTTCGGTTCGACTTCCGTGTGCAGCATGACGCGCTCGACATTGGCATCTTCAAGCGACTTATCCACAGCAATGTCGGCCCGATCCTCGACCCGGAGCACATACCAATGCGCTTCCGGGCCATCCATTCCTGCCGCGGCAAGCAGCGCCTGCTCTCGCCGGCGCAATGCGATTCGCCTGTCGCTTTTCTGCCATGCGCGGTCGACGTTGATGATCTCGCCTGTCGAGGGATCGACCCAGGCACGCTCACCGTCACTCAGCCGCTTGCTGCCGATCGCCATCATCAGATGTTCCTCGTACCGCCTTTTCGAATGCTGCCAGTCCGTCCGGTCCGCCAACCGGGAAGTAGGCCACGCGGCCAGGGTCAGGCAGCCATGGCCAGCCGCGTTGTTGGAAACAGGCCTTCCAGTCGTTCCACAGCGGTATGTCCACAGGCACGGCGACCATCTGGCCCTTCAGTGCATGCCAGCGCTCGCCGAAGCGATAGCCGCGCCCTTGGCGCGCCATGCCGAACAGCTTGAACAGATGCGGCCACCGCTCAGCGAAAGCGGTCGCCGCCGGATTAGTCGGACCGTCCAGCATGTGGCCCAGCACCCACGCCATCCACACCGGTCCGAAAGGCGGCGCATAATCCTCAGCCTCGGCAGCCGGCGCGGCCTTCGGCGGCAGCTTCTCCCAGCGCTTCTCAGCGAGATACACAGCGAAGGTGCAAATCACCGTCCGGCCGCCGACCTTGGCGCTGGCCACGTAATCGCCCATGCGATCGGCGGCCATGTCGCGCTCCGCCTCGGTCAGCTTGCGCGCCTCGGCCAGCGCCTTCGGCCCGCTGTCGCTGATGTAGCTCGGCCAGTTCGGATGCGCCTTCTTCAGCCAGCGCTCGATTGCCTTTTCTTCCTCGCGCGTGCGCTCTCTCTCGGATTCGTTCTGAATCGACGTTCTAAGAGGGTCGTTCTTAGGTGCCGGTTCTGGACCGGCAGGGGGTGCCGGTTCTGGACCGGCAGGGGGTGCCGATATACCGGCAGGGGTGCCGGCCTGCCGGGAGGGGTAATCCGCACTGGAATCGACCTCGCGCACGCTGCCAGGATCGAGGTGTTTCGGATCGAGGATGACGCGATAGACATGCGGGCTGTCGCGACCGTTCTGCTCTTCCTGCACATAGCGCTCAAGGTAGCCGGCCTTGACCAGCCGCTCGATCGCCTCGAATACGGTCGCGCGCGCGCAGCCCATCTCATCGGCCATCTTGACCTGGCTCTTGCGGCACCAGCCGAGATCGTCAGTATGGCGCCCAAGCACGCACAGCACCTGCAGGTCGCGCGGCTTCAGCGCCCTGTCGGTCGCCGCGCGGGCCGGAATGATCGAAAGGCGAGGACCGGTCATATGCCACCGCCCTGGTCGTGACAGATCTCAGATGCTCGACCACGAAACAGTTCTCTGGTTATTCTGAGCGAGGAAGAGGGGCGGGTGAAATGGGCTACGTCTTTAAAGCGTTGGGGCGCTTCGACGCATTTGTCGAAAGTCTGGCAGGCCCCACCGTCAAGTTCATTGAGACCAGGGCTATCTTCAAGATTTTGGCCAATTTGGCGGCGGTAGCCGGCTTTATCGTCCTTTTGCTCACGGCCTTGCAAATTCGAGCCGATTTTGCAGACCGGGCGGCCGATCGATTGGTGAAGGCCGAGGATGCCAAGGCACGTGCGTGGGAAGTTTTGCTCCGTCCTGCCGGCGGCAACACCGGAAAGGGAGCGGCGCTGACCTATTTGGTCAACCAGGACAAGGACCTTACCGGGGTGGACCTGTCGTGCAAGACCCTCGGAGGTTGGGATGATGAAAAAGGAAGATGTACACGGGCGGTTATCTTCTCCGACGTTGAATTCGCTGGACCAAGTTCGCAAGAGTTCTATTGGAACGTTGACATGTCCAAAATCGACTTCAGCGATGCGGCCTTCTATGGTGCGAAATTCACAGACTTTTCGCTTCGGGAAGTCGATTTCAGTCGTACTGAATTCAACAATCTCGAAGCCCGAGATTCTTATATCACCGGCAGGTTCGATGACGCCAAAATCGTCGGATGCAGCTTGATAGAGACCACGCTGATCCCCTCTGGCAAACCGCCCACCATAGATCTTTGCGACGTTTCTGGCGCGACTCTCAACTGGCCGGGCGATACCATCAAGGGACGGCTCTTTGCGTGGGCAGACAAACCTCCGCTTAGATCTGGAACGAAGAAGTTGCCCGGTCCTTTTGGACCCTACGAAGCGGCAACGCCCCTCGCTCAGCCGGCGCTGGACAAGATAACACTTTGCGATCCGCCCAAAGATAAAGCTGGAAAACCACTTCCATTGGGTCAGCGACCAAGCCTTGAGGGGATACTTCCGACAGTGAGAGTCGATCTCTGTCGCCGATTGACCACGGACCAGGCCAAGGCCAAATTTCCCGAGGCTTTTCGACCAACGAGCTTCCCTAATTGGCTGAAAACGTGGTCCCATAACTAACTTCATCGTCCCGCCTTCAGCCATGCGGCGAAGTCTGCCCGCAGCGCTTTCCACGCGTCGGCCGGTTCCCCGCCATCGTTGAGTTGTTTTCGTGAGGTGACGCCGAGGAGCGAGCGCACGCGCTGCGCCACCCGGTCATCCGTCAGCGGCCGTTCCAGCCCGTGCCGCTCTTCGAGGTAGACCTTGAAGCGCGCGTCCTGGCATTTCATCCAGCATTCGGCCGCGAAGTTCTTGTCCGTGGCAGGCTCGCCGGCCGGCTTGTTCCGGCGCACCGGTTCGCCGCGCAGTTCATGAATCTCGGAAAACGCACGCGTCAGAAGGCGTAGAAGGAAACGCACCGTATCGGGCGCCGCGCAGACAAAGGCGACCTCGTCGACGCTGGCGTGATCGCCGAAGCGGGCAAGCACATAGCGCTCGCCATAGTCGCCGCATGCCTCGATGAGCGCGCCCTTCTCATCATGCGCGCGCGTCCAGTCGCACGGCCCAAGCGCGTCGATCGCTACCTTGATGGCCTTCAGCTTGGCGGCGTCAGGTGAGAGCGTATGCGCGTTCATGGCGGCATCCGCCCGAATTTGCGCATGGCGCGCCCGAGATCGAGCGCGGCCTTTTCCAGCTCGCGTCGCGCAGCAATCTCGCGCTTGGTGTATTTTGCATCCTCCAGCCGGTCGACCGTTCGAGCAACCAGCCGGCAGGCCTCCATGATGATCTCGTCGGCCGTGCTGGCCTTCGGCTTCGCGGCGATTTTCGCTGCCGCCAGCCGCTCCACTTCGGCAAGCAGCATCTCGCGCACGACCGGCGCCAGCTTCCGCGCAAGCTTGCCCTCGATCTGGTTTTCGACGGGCGCGGTCATCTGCTCGACCTTTCCAGAATTCCGAGCAGCGTTGCCGTTGCACCCGACATCGGCATGGTGCCGCCGAGATTGCCGCGATGGCGCGGCTTCGACAGCGTCTCGGCCAGCATGTCGAGGTAGTGCTCGCCCTCGCGGAAGGCGGCGCGGCGGCAATAGGTGACGAAGGTCGTGCGCCAGCGCATCAGCGTGAACACGGGCGCGGAAAGCAGCACATTGGCGCGCGCGGCATCGTCCTCGGCGTCGCGCATCGCCTTTACGTGCGGGTCGAGGCTTTCGGTGGAATGCGTCATCTGGAATTGACCCTCATGCGCGCGATCTCGTCACGCGTTTCACGTTTGTCAGATGGTGTAACCATATGATCTAAAATGGTTTTTACCGTCGTGCGGCGGCGCGGGTTGCGCCCGAGATAGAGGTATGGGTCGAGGCCGGCATACTCGCAAAGCAAGAGGTAGTTGCCGGCCGACAGCGTCTTGCCGTTTATGGCGCGCGACAGCATCGCCCGGTCCGTTTCCGGCCAGACGTCCTCGGCCTTGCGCAGCGAATAGCCGAGATGATCGAGGCGCTGCTGAAATGCGTCGGCGAAGCGGTGGAAGGCGATTTCAGCCATGCTCCTGCCCTCCATGGGTGAGCACTACGCCGAAGTCGGACGGGAAATGACCGAGCACCGCCCAAAGCCGCGCGCGCGGTTCGGGCGTTGGCAGCCGGCCCATCCAGGCCGAATGCATCTGGTTGACAGTCACACACGCCAGCTTGCGCAGCCGGGTCTTCTCGCGCTCGGCGGCAGTCTGGAATTTCAGGCGGGGTGTGCGCGCATGCGCGGCGACGCACCGGGCATATAGGAAGAGCTGCAGCATCGCGGGCGAGAAGGACGGAGCGCTCATGCTGTCATCCTTGCGAAAAGCGGTGCGCCGGCACCGGAAGCGCGAGCGTCAAGTGCGGCTGCACATGCGGGGTTGAGCCACAGAACTTCAACGCGCTCGCGAGCGCCGTCGGCAAACGCCTTTGTCTCAATCCGGCGCCAGTTGGTCAGCGCATCGTCATAGAGCGGATCCGGATAGCCGGAGAGAATGACCATGCCTTTGAGATCAGCCAGGAAGGCGAGCAGCGCGGCATGATCGTTCCGGCTAAGTTCGTGCCGGTACATGCGCCATGCGAGATCGTAGCGGTTTCCCCGAGCTCGAGTTTCGGGCAGATACGGCGGGTCGACGTAATGCAGCGTCTCGCCGCTGTCGTGCTGCGCCATCACCACCTTGGCATCGCGGTTCTCAATCACAACGCCGGCGAGGCGCGCCACCATCGCCGCAAGCACGTCGGGATAGTTCGCCCAATCCTGCGCCGGCGTCGTGCCGGAGCGGTTCGAGTTCGATCGAAAGCCGGTTGAGCGATGGCCTTTGTGCTGACTGGCATGCGCGTTGCTGCCGAAGCCCATATACGAGCGCACCAACAGCCGGCGCGAACGCTCGATCGGATCCTCGGACGGCTGGTATGCGCCCTTGAATTCGCCGCGCGCGAAGGGCGTCAATCGAAGAAGGCGCTCAAGCTCAGCAGCCGAGGCGCGGTCGCGCAGAACGCGGAATAGGGTGACGACCTCGTCGTCGAGATCATTGTAGATCTCACCGTAGGAACGGGGCTTTCGCATCAGCACGCTGCCGCCGCCGCCGAAAGGCTCGACATAGATCTTGTGCGCGGGGAAGAAACCGATGATCCACGGCGCGAGCTTCCACTTGCCGCCATGCCAGCGAAGAACGGGACGAGTGGGGGCGTTCATGACGCCCTCGCCAAGCCGCCACCAGGCATGTTATGCCCTTTGCGGCGGGGGCATCCAGTATGACTGAACAAAACGACGAGAATTTCTGGGAGACTGCTCAGACCTGGCAAGCATTGGCGATTGCTCTCGCAATTATCACTCCGATCGCTTGCTCTTTTTTCCTCCCATGGATACTTGCCGCGCCCGATGACGAGGCCATGCTTCGCCGAGTTCAGATGGCTGGTAGCGCCGGAGCGCTCGGGGTCACTTTGGTGACATTCTGCACCGTGGTGTGGCGCGGGCTGATCTCCACTCAACAGGCTAAGTTGCAACGCATCCAGATTGACAAACTTTCCGCTCAGATCGCCGCAACGGACGAGAATAACTTGGCACTGCGGCTCCAAAAGGGAGCAGAATTGCTGGCCGAGCCCGGCAAGCGATCCCACGTTAGCGCTGGACTGGTGACGCTCCAGGCAGTTGCCACCACACCGAACTCGCCTTTTGCTATTGAGGCGATGAACTTGATCGCGGATTTTGTTGAGGAACGCGGCAAGACAAGTCACACAAACACTGGGGTGCAGCTTGCTATCGCCGCTTTGGAAAAGTCCTGGCTCAAGACCGGCTTGCGGGCAGAACGCAAACTTGAGTTTGAAACCGAATTCACTGACACGGGCCGGCAGAAGCCCACGAATTGGCGCATCGTAAGGGGCGTAGCGGGGGCTATCTACGACGATGGGACTTTTCGGAGAGCCGAGGTGGAAGTCGGGCCGAGCGACGAAATTTGGTTTCTCGACTGCCTTTTTATTAGAAGCGCAGTGGCGGTGAACGGTTGGTTCGTTCGTTGCAAATTCAGGACCTGCACAATTCGTAGCGTGGACAATTTTTCGGGCCACGACTTTGGTAGTTGTGATTTTTCTGGAGCAACTATCGGTGACGTTGCCGTCCCAGATTTGCGTAAGGCTCAAAACTGGTTCGATCCAGAAAGACCACCCACGATCATCGGGGATCGACCTATCGAGTGGTCGGACCATTTCTTGGTCGGGAAGCCGCCGCCCTCTCAGAGGAAATCTGGTCAAAAGCAGTAAGTTCATGCCGCCTCAGCCTTTCTGGCGCACTGCTCCTTTGCCGTCTCCGGCGGTGACGCTTCAAAGCCCCAATGGTCCCAGCCCGGACGCGCGCGTCGCGCGAAAAGCTCCAGCCGTGCCACACCGGGAAACAGCTTCTCGATTTGCTCGGCGAAAAAATCTGGCTTGGCCGAATGCTTGCCCTTACGCTCGCGATGGACGGTTTCAGGCTGGGTGCCAGGCAAGGGCGCGGCGATGTCGCCGCGGCGGCCGATCAGCAGCAGCTCGTGGCGGTCGCGGCCCCAATAGCCGGTGCCGGCGACTTCCTTGTCCCAGATCCAGTGATGCACATAGGTGAAGCCGCACGCTTCGAGCACGCGAAGCGCGTCGAGCAGCATCGGGTTTGTGGCCCACAGGAAGCAGACGGCCGGATGATCGCCGCCGATGAGACCTGCCAGCAGCGCGCAAATCTCGTCGGTCGTCAGCGTCGGATAATGGTTCTCCGCGCTCTTCTCGCGCCCGGTCACTTCCGAGCGCACACCGAAGCGCCAGGGTGGATCGGCATAGTAGACCGGATAGAGGCGCGCGAGCTTGGCCGGTGCCGAGGCGCGGCCTTTCTCGGCGACGAAATCCATGTGCGCCAAGCGCACAGTGTGGCGCATCTTCTGCCGCGCCTCACGGATCGCCTTCGCCTTGGCGATGATCTCTTTCTCTTCGCGTGCCAGCACTTCGCGCTGCGCTTCCAACGCAAGGTCGGAGATCGCCTCGCCGGCATGCACGGAAACGCGGCCCTCGCGGATCGCCTCGACGAGCTCGCCGGCGCCATGGTCGCGGATGCGCTTGGCGGCTGCTACGGCGCGCTCGGAAATTGACAGCCGGCGCGCAGCTTCGCGGGTCTGCAAATTTGCAGACCCTCCCGTATGCTGGTTGATGCCGCGTTCCCAGTCGACGATCTGCGCCGCCACCATGGCGCGTTGGCTTTCGGTCAGGTGCCGGCGATGCAGGTTGAGCGAAAGCACGAAGCCGAGTGGATCATCGCCTTCGTAATCGACGAAGCGCGGCTCGACATCGGCGAAGCGGCAGGCGGCCAGCCGGTTGCGCCCGTCCAGCACCTTGCCGTCGAGCAGCACGATTGGCTCGCGCTGGCCATAAGTCACGATATCGTCGGCCAGCTCGCCGATCTCCGTTTCGGAAAGCATCGGGAACAGCTCGGCCAGCGGATGCGCCTGCAGGTCGCTCATGCCGCCACCGCCTTCCGGCGCTTGCGCTTGCGGCGCACCACGCCGTTCGCGGCGTCGCGCCGCTTCTGGTTCTCGATATGGCTGACCATCTCCAGATGGTCGGGATTGACGCACAGCCGCTGCCGGCATTTGTGGTCGATCTGCTTGTTGCGCGGCACGTAGCCGAACTCGTTGGTGAAGCTCACGATATGCGCCGCGCATGTGCGGTCGTTCAGCTTCATGCGCGGATAGCCGCCGCCGCGTCCGTCGCCGGAATCCGAGCCGGTCCAGATGTGGCACGGCGTCTCGTAGCCGGTGTCGGTCACCTCGACACAGGCCATGATCCTTTCGCGAATGAGGTCGCGGCGGGCGAGCGGCGAATTCATCAGTCGCCCACGACCTTCAGCCCGCCGGCGGCCTTGGCGCCGGCAAGCACCTTGCGGTATTCGCCGATGGCGTTGTTGAGCTTGGCGAGCGAGCGGTCGATCTGCGCGCTTTCAGACGGCGTCAGTTCGCCATCGGCGAAGGCGAGCGCGCCTTCCGTCATCAGCTCGCCCATGCGCACGACCGTCTCGGCATGGGCCGTCATGATGTTGCCATTGGCGGCTGTCGTCTCGACTTCGGCCAGGCGGCGCCCCCGCGCGGTGATGATGGCTTCGCTCATGTCGAAGCGGCCGGTTTCCTCCTCGAGCGCGAACATCGCGTCGAGCGGCATCAGCTCCGTGCTGTCGGCATTGGCCCAGCGGCCGACTGTCGACTTTCCATAGGAGCAGACCAAGGCGGCGCGCTCGATACCGCCGGCGGCGGCGATCAGGTCGCGCTGCTTGGCCTTGAGCAGGAAGTGGCGGGCATTCGCGTTCGGTACCATCGTGGGCCTCCTCAGGCACAAAAGGTTCCCGCGCCGGGAAATCCCGGCGTCGTTTCCCGTGGCGGGAAAGGTTTTTCGGAGTCAGGTTGCGGGCCAGTCCCTCACGGAGGTCCGCAGTTCGATGTCTTCATGGTCCGCCGCTCCTGAATCGGTTCGCCGCCCAGCGGGCGTAGCCCGGCACGTCGGCAAGATCCTCGATGTCGTCGGCGCCGCGCGCGAGCAGGGCGGGCACGCCGATCGCGTTGCCGCCTTCGGCAATAGCCCATGCCAGCGCCTCGACCTCGCCACGCCCGCGATAGGCGGCGATCAGCGACAGGATGAATCGCGAGGCTTCAGAAAGGGCGACCGCGCCGTCGCATGGCTCCGTTGCAAGCGGCGCGGTCTGGTCCTGCCCCGCGGTGAACGGGCAGGAGGTCGCGCGGTCAGGCTCTTGGGAGAGGGCCGGCGCGGAACGTGGAACCAGACGATCGTTGAAATCGGCGGAGGCGAGCAGGCTCATGCGGCCACCTCTCGCGTTACGAAGCGCTCGGGGATGCTGAAGAAGTCGTTTGGCATCACCTGGCCGTCGGTGATTTCAACGATGCGCTCAATCTGATCCTTGCGCGGAATGCGCTCTTCGTTGGCCCATTTACGAACACCAGACGCAGAGACGTCGCCCAAGAGCGCCGCCAGCGCGTCAGGAGACAGGTCATTCATGCGCATGAATTCAGAGAGCTTCATAATGGCGCGGATACTTCCCCAATCCGGGGAACATTGTCAACCCCAATATGGGGAACGACAGCAACTTCACTCTCATGCCACTTTCCCCGCTATGGGAAACAGGCTCAAAGAACTGCGCGAAGAAGCGGGCTGGACACACGACCAGGCCGCCCAGGCGATGGGAGTGTCCCGCGGCCAGTTCATCAAGCTGGAGCGAGGAGAGCGTCGGCTAACGGCGGATTATATGGCTCGGGCCGCCAAAGCGTTTGGCGTGCAGCCCTCCGCCATTATGGAAGAGTTGACGGTTCCGGTGCTTGGATACGTCGGCGCCGGCGCAGCTGCTCACTTCTACGTCGACGCCCAAGGTCCATTGGATGAGGTTCCAATGCCGCCCGAAGGCAACGAGAAGACAGTGGCGTTGGAAGTACGCGGCGATTCGCTTGGTTCATTCTTCAACCAATGGCTTGTGTACTATGACGAGGTCCGCAATCCCGTAACGCCTGATCTCGTCGGCAAGGTTGTGATCTGCGAGACGGTCGATGGACGAGTCTTGGTCAAGAAGCTGATGCGCGGTCCGCGTCCTGGCTATTATAACCTCCACTCACAGACTGAGAGTCCGATCGAGGACGTTGAGCTCGTTTGGGCGGCGAAAGTCACGCACATGTCGCCACGCTGATATTCCCCATTTTGGGGTTGACACATTCCCCATAATGGGAAAGATTTGCCTCCACTCGCATTCCGCGAGCGGAGATAGACACATGATCGCTTACGCGCTGCACGAAACCATGCCGAAGCCGCCCAAGACGGCCTTGGTCGAGAAAACCCTTGTCGAGCGCATGGCCGACCGCGTTCTCGAACTTGGCATGAACGGCATCGCCGTCACCAAGGACGTGCTTTTCGAGCACACCAGCTTCACGTTAGAAGAGATCGAGCAGCACGGACGCGAGGCGTGCAACCTTGCCCGCTCGCGCGCCGTCCGCCGCGTGGCCTGACGGCCATGCGGACAACCGCGCAGTTGCCTCCATGGGCCGTCGCCGAGAGGCTGATCGCCGAAGCAGCCAAATCGCCTGAGCACGAGGCGTGGATTGCGCGCCAGCTCATGGCGCGGCGTCGCCCGTCCGAGATCCTGACCGACCTCAGCCGCGCGACCGATCCCGCCAAGGTCATCGCCGCGATCGGCGGCGACGGCCCGGCAGGTCTCGTCTTCGCATGTCTGATCACCTTCGCCACGCCATTCCTCGCGCTCGGATGGCTGCTGCCATGATAAAGCATCAGACAACGTTCAAGAGGCACGAAGGTAAGGTGCTCTTCATCTGCCGCCGCTGGCCGGATTGCCTCTGCGGCGACGATTGCATCGACGACAGGCCGGCGGAATCGAAAACCGCCCGCCGCATCCTGATCTGCCTGATGATCGCCACCGCCTTGATCGGCGTTGGCCTGCTCTATGTGGGGCTGCGCTAATGTCTGCCCATTGCCTTGTCGATAACCTCGGTGAAGTTGGGAGGGTCGACGCTGTCGCCACCATGGCCCGGGGCCGGCCGGCAAAGCGCTTGCAGGATCAGGGCACGGTCTTCGACTGTAGCTCCACCTTGTTCGATCATTTTGTAGTACGTCTCGATAATAGTGGCGCGCTGCCTAGCATCATCCATAAGCAACATCGACCGAATGTTGAACCTCACCACAAGCTTGATGAGCCAGAAGTAGAGTGCGAGTGGAATGGTGACGATCACCAGCCGGCTAACGGTTGCTATGGTCAACACAACCGGGTTCTGTTGGTTTGCTACGTCAACGCCGGCCGCTTCGGTCAGGTGTTTGAGCAACGCAATTACCGCATCGTTTTCCCATATAGCGAATGCCGGAATAGCGACGAGGAGGAGAAACAGTACCGCCCCAGAGAGCGCGAGAGCCCACCATGCTGCGTTGGCCCGGTCCGTCCAGTAGATTCTGATGCCCTGGTAGGTCGAGCGAGTTTTCGCCGCATCCAGAAAACTGTTGAGCTTCGATTCAGCATCAACGGTCCTCGCGTCGATATCGACGGAGAAGTCGTCGATTTTCTGACGCAGATCCTTGGCTTGGCTGTCAAATTCACCTGCCTGTTTGGCAGCCGTTTCGGCCGCTTCAAGTGCGTGGTTCGCCCGAGATGTCAACGTCTCGATGGTCTGTTCCAACCTAGCCGCCGAGGCAGCCATTTGGCTCCTCAGGTCGCTCTGGAGCCCGGTCGATACGGCGGCAAGGTTGCTCATTTGCTTGGCGATGGACCCCGAGCGGTCAAGCGGAGCCTCTTCCAACGCTCGCCATGCCGCATAGCTGGCGAGTTCTGTTGGAACAGGGAAGGGTATTTGACTTTGCGGCCGCACGAAGTCGCGCATCTCAAACAGAACTCCCGCCGTGAATGCGCTCATCAAATCATCGAACCGCCCGTCGGGCCCGGCCGTTCTGCCCTTCAAGCTTTCTGCAACTCTTTCCAAGTCCGCGTTTGTCACTACTGGAATGGCAGCGCTGAGAACACTTTGGCCTTCAACGACACGGACCTCGGCAGGTGCGTTCGCAGTCGCTTGAGCGACAAGCTGGTCGGTGAATGTGCGGACTGCCGAGGTGGTCCCGGTCTCAGTCGTCACAGCTTGCATATGGCTGGCGAATGCAGCCGCAATCTTGCGATAAATTTGGGCCTGCTCTTTTTGATAAAGATTTGTCGCTTCGCGAGAGTTGGCGCCGCCAGGATCGTAAGTCTTAGATCCAAGTATCGATCGGATCAGATTGTAAGTTTCTGCGTTCATCGGCGCTCTCCCCACTACAGCAACGACTTCGCAAATGACTTCGGGCGACGCAAGCATTTGTTGTGGGGGAAATGGTAATGAGCAAGCGCATATCTCTTCGCCCAAACGACTTAGTCAAGGCCTTGTGCGCCCTCCGGCAGGCCGGGGTCGAGCCGTGCACGCTCGACGTGCTGCCGGACGGCACACACCGCTGGCACTTTACGAAACCCGCCAATGCTGATGAAGATGACCTTGATCGCGAGCTGGCGGAGTTCGACGCGAAGCATGGTCATGGTTGAACTGAAGGGCCTTCACACCGTCAAGGCCAAGGGCAAAGTCTACTACTACGCCTGGCGCGGCGGCCCGGCCATCAAGGGCGAGCCGGGTACACCGGCGTTTCAGGACTCCTATAACGAGGCAATCGCCAGTCGCGCGGCGCCGGACAGCAACAAGTTCAGCGCCTCGATCATCCGCTATCGCGCCAGCGCCGATTACAAGAAGCTCGCCGAATCGACGCGGCGCAATTGGGGTCCGTGGCTCGACCGCATCGCCGACCATTTCGGCGCGCTGTCTGTGCGCCAGTTTGACCGGCCTGAGAAGATCAGGCCGAGGATCCGGGCGTGGCGCGCGAAATACGCCGATACGCCGCGCGCCGCCGACTATGGCATGCAGGTGCTGTCGCGCGTGCTCTCCTTCGAGGTCGACCGCGGCGCGATCGCCTCTAACCCGTGCGAAGGCATCAAGCAGCTCTATTCCGGCTCGCGCTCGGAGATTATCTGGACCGACGCCGATATCGCGCGGCTGAAGGCCGTCTGCTCGAAGGAGGTCGCTTTCGCGGTTGACCTCGCCGCTCACACAGGCCTGCGCGTCGGAGACTTGATCCGCCTGTCCTGGTCACATGTCGGCGAGGACGCGATCACAATCACGACCGGCAAGAGCAAGCACCGGCGGGAGGCGGTGATCCCGCTTTACGACGCGCTGCGCAACGTGCTGGCCAGGATCCCGCGCCGCTCGCCAGTGATCCTCACATCGAGCAAAGGCCGGCCGTGGGTCAAGGACGGCCTCGGCAGCTCATTCGTGAAGGCGAAGAAGGACGCTTGGCCTGAAGGCGAAAACCTCAACTTTCACGACCTGCGCGGCACCGCCTGCACGAAGTTCTACACCGCGGGCCTTACCGAGCGCGAGATCGCCGAGATCATGGCTTGGGAGGAAGAAACCGTCTCCCGCATCATACGCCGCTACGTCAGCCGCGGCGCCGCGATCAAGGAGCGGATAAGACGGCTCAACCAGACAATGTCGACCTGATAGATCGATTATTTTCCTCGCTACCCTGATGCAGTGCAGCATGGATGCTGCTTTACATTCAGCACTTAAAAGTGTCTTTCTGCAGTTGGGCATGAGTCGACTTGAAACATCTGGGGCAGTCCATGGCGTTTGCAGAGCGTAAGGTTATCATTGAGGAAATTGAAAAGCTTCGAGGTTCAAAAGTCATATGCTATCTGACAAGCGTGCGCCCTAATCTTCAGGCGTCAATGGCGCAAGACGCCGTAAGAGTATTTTTTGACCATCTCAGACTCCTCCCCGAGCGGCCGGCGAAAAAGATTGACGTATTTTTGTGCAGCAATGGGGGAAACGGAACCGTTCCGTGGCGTCTCATTTCGCTCCTTAGAGAGTTTTCCGACGTTATAGGCGTCATACTGCCATATCGAGCGTATAGCGCGGCCACGATGCTGGCGCTCGGCGCCGATGAGATTGTTATGCATCCGTTTGCGGAGATGGGTCCGATCGATCCTACGGTCACGAATGACTTCAACCCACTTGATCCTCAGACTAATCAGCGACTTGGCATCAGTGTTGAAGACGTCAAGGCTTACGTCTCGTTTGTGAGGGACACAGTTGGTATTAGACATGAGGACGAACTCGTAAAGGCGGTCGAGATTCTATCTCAGAAGGTACACCCCCTGGCGATCGGAAATGTCGAGCGGTTCATTTCGCAGAGCAGGATGATCGCTAGAAAAATTCTTTTGACGCACATGAGCGAAGAGACGAGCAAGCACAAGATAGACGAAATAATCGAAACGCTGGCGTCGAAGCTCTATTTTCACGGCCATCCAATCAACCGAAAAGAGGCCAGAGACCTCGGGCTTCAGGTCGCGGAAAATCCGCAACCGCAATTGGAGGAACTAATTTGGCAGCTTTATCTCGATTTCGAGGTTGAGTTCAAAAACTCCGAGGCGTTCGATCCCGTGAGTGAGCTGTTTGCAAGCACCCCGGCGCCTGTGCCGATCAATCCTGCTGCGCCACCTCAGAACGCTGGAATACCCTTGGGAACAAGCGTTGTACATGACCTAAAATTCGCAGCAGTGGAAACAGCACGACTGTCAAGCTCATACGATGTCAAGAAGCGTCTAGTTGTATACGGGCATCAAAGCGTTTTCGAGCCGATGATACGCGAAGAGAGTCTGAAACAGGGATGGACTCACACGCCAGCAGCGTGAGCCACTTTACCCAAGGTTGTGCCCGAATCGACCGGCAACTCCTTGCCAGCACAATCCCTGTAGCGGCGGTTTGGTGCAGCGGTGTCCACACCTTGGGGGGTGGACCGGAGTTCGCCGACCTGTGCTGGCGTCACAAGAATGATTGTCGAGATTTTCTGCTTGGCAATCGTTATGGGCCCCGCGACACCGTACTTCAAAGTTTCGTGCGTAGTGTCCATAGTAGTGCTCAGCCCCGGTTCCCTCAGTCTGGCATATTGCCAACTAGCGCTAAGACATCAAGAGTCGACGTAAATAAATCGTTAACTTTTGATAAACAGATATCAAAAATTTCCCATTTGCGACATTTTTTGTCGCAAATTGAACGCTGCCAAATGTTCATATTTTATTAATCGACCTTTGGTTGTCGTGGGTCGCAGGCTCAAACGGAGAACGATGGCTGTAAAACTGGCGGTAAAACGGCCTTAGTTTGCCAACGCCGGGATAGTGATCAAGGCGTTGCGCTGCAAGGTGGAGCGGGTAGCGGGAATCGAACCCGCGCGTTCAGCTTGGGAAGCTGACAGGCTACCATTACATCATACCCGCGCGCGCCCTCGTTACCATGAGGCCCGGGCTGCAAGCAATCGGCAAAGCAGACCTGATGTTCCGCGCAAGCGGGCCATCAACAGCTCGATACCGGCAGCTCGATGCGCACGCGGGCGCCCCGCTCCGAACCGCCCAGGATACTGACCGTGCCGCCATGCAGCTCGGCGATCTGCCGGGCAAGGTTGAGGCCCAGGCCGGCGCCGCGCGACTGCGGCTGCAGGCGGTAGAAGGGCTGGAAGACATTTTCCCGCTCGTCCGGCGGAATGCCCGGGCCCTCATCGCGCACCTCGATGCCTCCGCCTCCGTCGATGCCGACCGTGATCGTGCCGGAGCCGCCGCCATGGTCGATGGCATTGCGCACCAGGTTTGCCAGGGCGCGTTCGATCTGCATGCCGTTTGCCTTGACATGAACCGCTCCGGCTGGTGGCTCGAAGGCGAGGTCATAGCCGGCCTCGATCGCCAGCGGCGCGAGGTCGGCGGTTACCCGGCGCCCGAGCTCGGTCAGGTCGACGCTTCGGCGCTCGTCGCCCGGCCGCTCCAGCATCTGATGATCGAGCAATTGCTGGGCAAGGTGCGACAGGCGCTCGATGTCCTGCAGCAGACGTTCGCTCTGCGGTTCCTTGGTCAGAAGCTCGGCCCGCGTGCGCAGGATGGCGATCGGCGTGCGCAATTCATGCGCGGCGTCGGTCAGAAAGCGGTTGTGCTGGTCGTAGCCCTGCGCCAGGCGCGCCAGCGTTTGGTTGAAGGCGTGGACCAGCGGCGCGATCTCCTGCGGCACGCGTTGCACCGGCAGCTGCATGCCGCGTGTGTTGATGTCGATGCGAGCGGCCTGGTCGGCGGTGTCGACCAGGCCCGCGAAAGACCTGCGCACAACGGCGGGTGTCGTCACCAGCGTGGCCAGCCCCATGACCAGGACGATGGGCAGCACCAGGGTCAGAACGATCAGCGACAGCGCCGGCAAAGCGCGCTGCCAGTTGCGGCTGCCGTCGGGATTGCGCGCGACATCCACGGTCGCCGAGATGTTGACTTCCAGCCCGTCCGTCTGTTCGCGCGACGAGCGCGTCGAGGTGATGATCTGCACCGGCCCCGCCTTGGTCGTGGTGTTCTCGACATAGGCTTCGGGGCGCAGATCATCGCGGTTGAGGTCGAGGGTCGCATGTTCGACGGAATCGAGCAGAAGGCCGGGCGTGCCGGCATAGACTTCCGGCACGGCGCCGGAGCGGACGCTCTGCCCGGTCCTGTCGCGGATGATGTACCAGACATGCGGAAAGCTCTCGCGGAATTGCTTGAGTTCTTCGGTCTCGCGCACCACCAGCCGGCCGTTCACGTCGCGCTCGACGGCGCCTTTCAGCGCCGCCACGGCGGCCTCATTGTCGACCAGCAGCGTCGGATTGGCGATCCAGAACGCCGCGGCGCAAAGCCCGACGAAGATCGCAAGCATCGCCGCCTGCAGCAGGATCAGCCGCCGCACCAGCACCCATTGCAGCGAGCGTGTACGGCGCTGCCTCACGGCAAGGCCCTCAGCAGGTAGCCGATGTTGCGGATGGCGCGGATTTCGATGCCCGCGGCAGCGTCTTCCAGCTTTCGGCGCAGCCTGGAGATATGCGCGTCGAGCGCGTTCGAGCCGATCTCGTCATCCAGCGCGTAGACCGCCTCCTCCAGGGCCCGGCGCATCACGGCACGGCCCGGTCGGCGGATCAGTGTTTCCAGCACCAGGCGCTCGCGCCGGGGCAGGTCGAGAGCCTTGTCGGCCACCAGCGCTTCACGATCGCGGAAGTCATAGACGAGCCGACCGACCTCGATACGCTCGGCGCGCAAGGTGAACTGCCGCCGGTGCAGCGCGCGCAGCCGCGCCACCAGCTCCTCGGTGGCGAAGGGTTTCACCATATAGTCGTCGGCGCCGGCATTGAGCCCGCCGACGCGGTCGTCGATGCCGGCCATCGCGGTCAGCGCAATCACCGGCGTATCGATATTCATCGCGCGCAGTCGCGGGATGAGGTCGAGGCCCTCGCCATCGGGCAGGCGGCGGTCGAGCACGATCGCGTCGTGGCTCCCGACCTTTGCCATGATTTCGGCATCGGCCAGCGTCGAGGTCCCGTCAACGACGAAATCCTGCCGCTCCAGCGCCGTCTTGAGCACCGACGCCATTTCCGGCTCGTCCTCGATCAGAAGGATACGCATTCTTCGATCCCGTTGGCGCAGCAGCGGTTTGCGGATGTCCTTGCCGGCCCGGTAGAGCTTCGACTGTCACGCGGCAAGAGCCAGTTCGCCGCTTGCGCTGACCTCATTCGCATTCCAGCTTCGGCTTGCGGAAATTGGTGATGAACCAGCGACCGCCGGACGATCGGGCGTAGAAGGTGTAAAAACACTCCTGGCGCTCGACATAGCCGGGCGTCTCGGTCTCCTCGTATTCGGTGCCGTGCTTTGTATGACGGACCTCGCCGCTCGACGAGCCGGAGACCACGTTGGTGGAGATCTTGCGCCACTGATAGGCGCGTTCGCCTGGGCCGAGCTCGACCACCGTGGTCGGCGGGCCATAGTCGAGGACAACGGATTCGACCGGCTGTCCGATATAGTTCTTCATAATGTCGGAGGCGCAGCCGGATATGCCGATGAGCGCCGTGGCGAGGAAAGCCTTCAGGGCCAGGCTCCGTCCCCTGCTTGTCTTGAACATGATCTGATTCCTGGGATGGTTACGCGCAGCGGGCAGCTAGGCCGCGAAAATTACATCGACATTACGCCTGGGCCGCCCGTATCCGCGCGGGTCGGAGAAAGGCAGTTTCCCGTGGTGGAGATCGGCGGGGCAGCCGCCACGGAAAACTGCTCTCCGGCGCGCCACAAGTTAGAAGCGGTAATTGATACCGGCCTTCAGCTCCTGGCTGCCTATATCGGTCTTCGCATTGCCGAAGGCCGATCTCGTTTCCACATTGGGCGTGCGGATATAGTCATACTCGATCTTGGCGGAGAGGCCGCCGGCGAACGCCTGTTCGACGCCGGCGCCGACCAGGTAGCCGAGCTTGCGGCTGTCGGTGTCGCGCACGCCGCCTGCCTTGTCGAATGTGGTCATGGCGATGCCGGCGGTGCCGAAGACCAGCGTCTGGTCGAAGGCGAGGCCGGCTTTGGCCTTGGCGGCGGCGCGCCATTTCTCCTTGATCTTGCCGCCCTCGACATTGTGTTCGGCCCCACCGAGATAGGAGCCTTCGAGCTCGGCGCCGAACACGGCCGGGCCGGTCTGGATGTTGTAGCCTGCCTGCACGCCGCCGCTCCAGCCGTTCCGACCGGCGAACGGATTGGGCATCCTGGTGAAGGCGGTTCCGCCATGGACGCCGACATAAGCGCCACTCCATTGGAAAGCGGGCGGATCGTTATAGGCGGGCGAGAGGTCGGCGGCCATCGCCGGCCCGCCGAGACAGGCGGCAAAAGCCGCCGCAAGGGTAAGCTTGGTTCGACAAAACACGTTCCACACTCCAACAAACATGCGCAAGGGCGGCGCCGATGCGCGGATTGACCGATGGAGCCGGCTTCTGGGATTGCCGCTCCGGTTCGTTTGTCTCTCGCGGGCAACAGAATCCCTCTGCCGCAAGGCGCTGCCTTGCGGTCCGAGCTTCCGTTGCGACACGCTGCTCGAAAGACCGGCCCTATCTGTCAGGCGAAAATTGCACGCACATTGCGCAGAACGCAGAAATGAAGATTTTTCTGTTTATTTTCAGCAATTTGTGGCATCTGAATTTACGCAAAATTAAGCTCTGCCGGCGGCACGCGCCCGCAACCGGGCCGCTTGATGGCGCACGGCCGAGTGCGTATCTCTGATACCGCGCCGCCGAATCGGGCGGCTCGAACCGGAGAATGGCCTTGTCCGCACTGACGCGCTTTCTTGGCGACACGCCGCTCAGGGTGTTCCTGAAGCTGCTCGTGGTCTCCTTCCTCGTCGGCCTCGTCATGCATGCCTTCGGCTGGTCGCCGATGGACGTCTTCTACGGCATCCGCCAGTTTTTCGTCGATCTGTGGAATCTCGGCTTCCACGCCATCGACCGCTTCCTCGGCTATATCCTGCTCGGCGCCGCGATCGTCGTTCCTGTGTTCATCTTGCTTCGGATCGCCAGCTACAGGAAATAGCCCAGCGTGGCATTACGCGTATCGCGAGGCAGCCTCGAACAACATGGCGTGGCGCGCGGCGAGTGCCGGCACATCGGTCGAGTAGCCGCCGCCGATGACGCCGCACAGCGGCACGCCGTGGCTACGAAAATGGCCGATGACCATGTCTTCGCGGGCGCTGAGGCCATCGTCGCTCAGCGCCAGCCGGCCCAGCCTGTCCTCGGCATGCACATCCACGCCGGCATTGTAGAAGACGATGTCCCAACGCCTTTGCCCGGACAGCTCCGGCAGGATGGCGCCGAGCTGCTCGAGATAGGCGGCGTCGCCGGTGCCGTCCGGCAAGGCGACATCGAGATCGGAAGCGATCTTGCGCACCGGATAGTTGCGCTCGCCATGCATGGAAAAGGTGAAGGCGCGCGGTTCGTCCTTCAGGATGTCGGCCGTGCCGTCGCCCTGATGCACGTCGAGATCGACGATCAGCACATTTTCCACGGCGCCCTCAGCCAGCAGCGCCAACGAGGCGACGGCGACATCGTTGAAGGTGCAGAAGCCGGCGCCTTGCGCCCGCCTGGCGTGATGACTGCCGCCGGCGGCGTTGCAGGCGATGCCGTGTTTCAGCGCCAGCCTGGCCGCCAGCACGGTGCCCGCCGTGGCGAGCTGGGCCCGCAGCGACACGCGCGGGCCGACCGGGAAGCCGATCTCTCGTTCTATCCTCTCCGGCACCTGGCAGGCGATCACCTGGTCGACATAGTCGGCTGCGTGCGCAAGCTTGAGCCGTGACGCCGGCGCCGGTTCCGGCATCGAAAGCGCGCCCGGCGCGGCCAGCCCGCGCCTACGCAGGGCCTCCATCAAAAGCGGATATTTGCTCATCGGAAAGCGATGGTTGACGGCGAAGCCGGCGTCATAGTCGGGGTGATGGACGATCTGTAGCGGCATGTATCGGGGGGCTGCGCCAGGCTTGGAATTCGGTTGGCAGTCCGGCGGATGTGGTTGCGTCACGCCGGCAAACTGGGGCACATCGGGTCCTCGATCAAGCCGCAATCAAACAGGCAGCAATCCCCTTGGACGCGACTCAAGCCAACGCCAGGTCTTTCGCCGTCACCAACCGCTCGGTGCTGGCGATCGCCGTGCCGATGACGCTTGCCTATCTGACGACGCCGCTGCTTGGCATCGTCGACACGACGGTGGTCGGCCAGTTCGGCGACGCGGCCCTTCTCGGTGGCCTGGCGGCGGGATCGCTGGTCTTCGACGTCGTCTTCACCACCTTCAACTTCCTGCGCTCGGGCACCACTGGTCTCGTCGCCCAGGCCTTCGGGCGCGGCGATGCGCTGGAAGAGCAGGCGGTGCTGTGGCGCGCCGTGCTGATCGCCGTCGTCGCGGGCATCATACTTGCCGCTCTTTCGCCGCTCTTTGCCGTGGCCGGCCAGTGGTTCATGGGCGCCGAGCCGCGCGTCAGCTCGGCGATGTCCATCTATATCCGCATCAGGCTGCTCGCCGCCCCCTTCTCGCTGATCAACTACGCCATATTGGGCTATGTGCTGGGACGCGGCGAAGGCGGGCTCGGCCTGATGCTGCAGGCGGTGCTCAACGGCATCAACATCGTGCTCTGCTTCCTGCTCGGCCTCGAGCTCGGCTGGGGCGTTGCCGGCGTCGCCTGGGCGACGGTCACCGGCGAGTTCCTGGCCATGCTGCTCGGCCTTGCCATCGTGCTCAACCGCTTCCGTAAGCTGGAGCGGCCGTCGCGCCGCCGCATCCTCGATTTGCCGGCCTACCGGCGCATGCTGTCGCTCAACCGCGACATCATGATCCGCTCCTTCTCGCTGCTCGCCGCCTTCGCGCTGTTCACCAGGCAGGGCGCGCAGTTCGGCACGGTGACGCTTGCCGCCAATGCGGTGCTGATGAACTTCTTCCTCTTCGCCGGCTATTTCCTCGACGGTTTTGCTACCGCCGCCGAGCAGTTGGCCGGCCGCGCCATCGGCGCGCAGGCGCCTGCTCCCTTCCGGCAGGCCGTGCGGCTCACGCTGATCTGGGGCTTTGGCCTCGCGGCCGCTGCCAGCCTTATCCTGCTGACCGCCGGCGCGAGCCTGGTGGCGCTGGTCACGACCTCGCCGGAGGTCCGCGAAGTCGCCGACATTTATCTGCCCTGGGCAGCCTTCACGGCGCTGAGCGGCGTGCTGGCCTTTCAGATGGATGGCGTCTTCATCGGCGCCACCTGGTCGCGCGACATGCGCAACATGATGCTTTTGTCATTCCTCGCCTTCACCGCCGCGCTCGTCACCTTGGCGCCCGCCTTTGGCAACAACGGGCTCTGGGCATCGCTGCACGTCTTCCTGCTGGTGCGCGGAGTGAGCTTGCTTGCGATGCTGAGGCTCAGGGTGCGCACGGCATTTTAGGCGCCGATTGCTCGGCTCCGGCCGGACGCCGGCGTGTCTCAACTCCAGAGGTCGGTTGAGAGGTACTTCAGCCCGGAGTCGCAAATCACGACGGCGATCGTCTTGCCCGCTTGATCGCCCTTTAGGAGGCTCAGCGCGGCGGCCACATTCGCTCCGGAGGAGAAGCCGGCGAAGATACCTTCGCTGCGCGCCAGCAGGCGCGCGGTCTCGCGTGCTTCGTCGCCGGAAACTTGAAGATAGCCATCGATGGGGGGGTTGGTCAGGAACGCCAGGTCCGGCATGGCGTAGCCGCCGCCTTGAATAGGGTGTTCGGGTTGGGTGACAGTCTCGCCGGCCGCGGCCGCGGCGCCTTCGGGCTCGACGATGAAGCACTTGATCAGGGGATTGCGTTCCTTGAGCGCCCTCGTCACCCCGGCATAGGTGCCGCCCGAGCCGATGAAGTCGACGAATGCGTCGAGTGCGCCATGGCTGGCGTCCCAGATTTCCGGTCCGGTTCCGTGATAATGGGCAAGCCAGTTCCCGGCGCGATGGAACTGGTCGGCGCGGTAGGCGCCTCGTTCGGCCGTCACCGCTCTTGCGGCCTGCTCGACAAGCGCCAGATCGCCGCCCGAGACCTGCCCCGGCACCGACCCCGGCAACTGGTCCACGAGGATCACTTCCGCGCCGAGCGCCGTCATCATGCGGGCGCGCTCTTCGGAGTTGCCCTTCGACATCACCGCGACGAAGGGGTAACCTCTGACGGCGCAGATGATCGCGAGTCCCGTTCCCATATTTCCGGAAGTAAGCTCGACCACCGTTTGTCCCGGCTTGATGGCGCCCGATCTTTCGGCCTCCTCGATTATTCCAAGCGCCGCACGATCCTTCTTGGAAAAGCCCGGATTGAGATATTCCAGCTTGGCTAGGATTGCGCCGTCGACGCCTGCCTGCGCCGTCAGCCTGTCGAGCCGGACCAGTGGTGTTCCACCGATCGCGTCTACGACGGAACTCAGGATCTCGGCCATCTTCCGTCCTCCCGATGCTGTGCGTCAGAGTCGTTCGGACCAGCTTGCGCAGCCGCTGTCGCGCAGCTCTGCGATGGATTTGAGCCGCTCCCTCTCCACGAACCGCGCCATGCCGGCAACGATGCGCCCCGGCAGCGCCGGCCCGGCATAGATCATGCCGGTGTAGAGTTGGACGAGATCCGCGCCGGCGCGGATTTTCTCAAGCGCCGTCTCGGTGGAGTGGACGCCGCCGACACCGACAATGGCCATGTCGGGTCCGAGCAGCTTGCGCATGCGGGCCAGAACCGCGGTCGAACGTTCGAACAATGGTTTTCCCGAGAGGCCGCCGGTTTCATTCGCCACGCCGCCGCTCCGCAATCCGGTCCGCGACAGTGTCGTGTTGGAGACGATGACGCCGTCGATCTTCTTCTCGGCGGTCTCGGCGGCGATGTCTTCCAGTTCCGCTTCGACGAGATCCGGCGCGATCTTGAGGAAGACGGGCGGCTGCGCAGGGGCCGCGGCACGCGCGGCCATCACCCGCGACAACAGTTCGCCAAGCTGCTCGCGCGCCTGCATGTTGCGCAGGCCCGGCGTGTTGGGCGAGGAGATGTTGATGGTGAGGTAACTCGCATGGGGCGCGAAGCGGGCGACGCCGCGCTCGTAGTCGGCGATGCGGTCGGCGCTGTCCTTGTTGGCGCCGATGTTGACGCCGACAATGCCCGGCCGCCCCTTGCGCGCGGCAAGCCGCTTTTCCGCCGCCGCATGGCCTTCATTGTTGAAGCCCAGCCGGTTGATCACCGCTTCATCCGCCGTCAGCCGGAAAATGCGCGGCTTCGGATTGCCGGGTTGCGGCAGCGGCGTGATGGTGCCGATTTCGGCGAAGCCGAAGCCAAGCCCAAGCAGCGCGTCCGGCACTTCGGCGTTCTTGTCGTAGCCTGCGGCCATGCCGAGCGGGTTCGGGAAGTTGAGGCCGCAGAGCCTGATCTTGAGCCGCGCGTCGCGTGGCGCCGTTGCGCCGACCGGAAGCCCGCAGCGCAACGCCGCGATCGACAGGCCATGCGCGGTTTCCGGATCGAAGGAGAAAAGCAGTTTCTGGCCGATCCGGTCGAGCACGCTCATTCGCCCTCCAGCGCCGGGAATTCGTGGCCGCCGGCGCCGAGCGGCAAAGGCTTGGCCCAAAGGACGGCGTCGAGAGCGAGGGGGGTGTAGAGATGCGGGAACAGCGCGCCGCCGCGCGACACCTCGTATTTCAGCGCGTCACCCAGCTTCTCCCCGTCGATGGCGATCAGCAGCAGACCTGTCTGGCCGGCGAAATGTTTCGCCGCCGTCTCGCGCACCTGCGCGGCGGTGGAGAAATGGATGAAGCCGTCGGCGATGTCGATCGGCGCGCCGGTGAAGCGCCCGTTCTTTTCGGCTTCGCGCCAAAGCGCCTCGGGGGCGATCTTGTAGATAATCTGAGACATTCTCGCGCTATAGTCTGAACCGAAGGAGCGGGGAAGGCTTGAAGCTCGACTCTTCCCCATTTCCGGCGCAAACCTGTGATAGCCCGTCTTCATTGGCTCATGGAGGACGATATGCGTCTGCAGCACATCCTGATCCCCGCGGCGCTTTGCTCGTTAGTTGCCGCTTCCGCCTATTCCGAGGAAACCGACCACTACCGTCTGGAGAAGTCGGCCAACGGCTATGTCCGCATGGATACGAGGACCGGCGCCATGTCGATCTGCGAGGAGCGCGCCGGTCAGCTCGTCTGCAAGATGGCGGCGGACGAGCGCGCCGCCTACCAGGACGAGATCGACCGGCTGGACAATTCGGTCAAGGCCCTCGATGCGCGGGTCGCCAAGCTCGAGAATTCGCTCTCCGCCCGGCTGGAGTCGCAACTGCCGAGCGAAGAGGACTTCAACAGGACGATGAGCTACATGGAGCGCTTCTTCCGGACCTTCAAGGACATCGTCAAGGACATGGACAAGGAAGACGGCGACGGCGGCGCCAAGCTGAACCAGCAGAAGACCTGAGCCGGGGCGCAATTCCAGGAAAAGTGCACAGCGGTTTTCCGTCCGGAATTGCGCAAACGACAGCCGGCCGCTCCTGGGGAAAACCCCATGCGCGGCCTTTGCCGCTTGAAAAAGCGCCGCGCGGCCGCATAATCATTCCGGTCCCCGCAAGAAGCACGAAAATGATGATGGGATCGGGGGAGGAATATTTGCCGTCGGGCCACACTTTCGTCATTGCCGACGACCATCCGCTTTTTCGCGGCGCGCTGAAGGAGGCGCTGGCCGGCATCGGTGACGTCGCCGCCATCCATGAGGCCGGCGATTTCGAAAGCGCCAAGGCGCTGGTGCTGGCCAATGAGGATATCGACATGGTGCTGCTCGACTTGTCGATGCCGGGCGCCAGCGGCCTCTCCGGCCTGATTGCGCTGCGCGGCATCCATCCGGCGGTGCCGCTGGTCGTGGTGTCGGCCCATGACGATCCCGTCACCATCCGCCGCGCCCTCGATCTCGGCGCCTCCGGCTTCATCTCCAAATCGGCCAGCATGGAAGAAATCCGCGCCGCGGTGCAAGCCGTGCTCGCCGGCGATATCGCGGCACCCGCCGGCATCGAGCTCGGCGTCGAGCGCGACCCGGAAATCTCCGACCTGATCAAGCGCCTGCAGGCCCTGACGCCGCAGCAGACACGCGTGCTCGGCATGCTGGCGGAAGGCCTGCTCAACAAGCAGATCGCCTATGAGCTCGGCGTTTCCGAGGCCACCATCAAGGCGCACGTCTCGGCCATCCTGCAGAAGCTTGGCGTCGACAGCCGCACCCAGGCGGTCATCCAGCTCTCCAAGATCGGCAATGACCCGCTGCAGCCGGTAAGTTAGCTACTTCTGCCTCTACTCCGCCGCCGGCGCCAGCGGCCTGACCCTTGCCATCATCGAGCGGAGCACGGCGGGCTTCACCGGCTTGTTGACGACCGGAATGTCGAGCTGGCTTGCGGCGGCGCGCACCTCGCTGGAGCGGTCGGCGGTGACCAGCACGCAGGGCAGGTCCTGGCCGTAGACGGCGCGCAGCCTGGCGATCGCGTCGAGGCCGGTGCCGCCGTCGAGATGATAGTCGGCAAGCACGACGTCCGGCCTCGCCGCGCCGGGCCGCACAAGCTCTCCCGCTCCCGAAGCCGTCTCGACATGGCAGCCCCAGCCTTCGAGCAGCAGCCGCATGCCGTCGAGGATGCGCGCGTCATTGTCGATGCAGAGCACTTCGAGCCCGGCAAGCGTCGAGGCGGAGCGGGCCGGCGCCTTGCCGATCTCACGCGGCGGCGCCGCGACCGCCGCGATCGGCAACAGGACGGAAAAGCGCGTGCCTTTGCCCGGGTTGGAGAAAATGCGGATTTCGAGCCTCAGCACCCTGGCGATGCGGTCGACGATCGAAAGGCCAAGGCCGAGCCCCTCGGCCTCGCGCACGCCCTCGTCGAGGCGCGTGAACTCGTGGAAGACGGTGTTGAGCTTGTCGCCGGCGATGCCGATGCCGGTGTCGATCACCTGGATCTCGGCCAGTTCGCCGCGCCGCCGCACACCCACAAGGATGCGGCCCTTGCGCGTGTATTTGATGGCGTTCGAGACCAGGTTCTGGACCAGCCGGCGCAAGAGATTGCGATCAGTCATGACGCCGAGCGAGGACGGCATGATCTTGAGTTCGAGCTTCTTTTCGGCGGCCAAAGGGCGAAAATCATTGCCGATCTGGCCGAGCAGCCCGCCGAGGCTGAAGGCTATGTCTTCCGGCTTCATGGCGCCGGCGTCGAGCCGCGAGATGTCGAGCACCGCGCCGAGGATGGTTTCGACGGATTCCAGCGAGGACTCGATGTTGATGGCCGCCTTGCCGGCCGGCCCCTTGCCGGCCTTCTCGATCAGCGACGAGCAATAGAGCCGCGCGGCGTTCAGCGGCTGCAGGATGTCGTGGCCGGCGGCGGCGAGGAAGCGCGTCTTGCCGAGATTGGCCTCCTCGGCCAGCATCTGCGCCTGCGCCAGTTCCTCGTTGACCCGGGTGAGTTCGATGGTGCGGGTCTTGACCCGCTGTTCCAGCGATTCATTGGCCCGCTTCAGCGCCAGGTCCTGCTCGACGCGGCCGGAGATGTCGGCATAGGTGGCGACGATGCCGCCGTCGGGCATCGGGTTGGAGCGCAGCTCCAGGATGCGCCCGCTGGTCTTCAGCTCCATCTGCCATGGTCCGGCGAAGCTGGTCAGCCGGTTGAGCATCGTCACGCGCTGGTCGGCCGGAATATCGCCGCGTTCGGCGAGATGGCGCAGGATCCGGTCGAGCGACACGCCGACCTGGCCCATTTCGTCCGGCAGGTCGAACAGCAGCCGGTATTGCCGGTTCCAGCAGATCAGCCGGAAATCGCGATCGAAGACGGTGATGCCCTGCTCCATCTGGTCGAGCGCGATCTGTAAGAGGTCGCGATTGTGTTGCAGCGCCTCGGTGGCGTCGTCGAGCAGCTTGAAGGCATCCTTGGAATCGCGGTCGTTGCGGCGGAAGAGCAGCGACAGGATGAGCCGCGCCGAGGACGAGCCGACGGCGCTTGCCAGCAGTTGCTCCGAGAAGCGGATGACATCCATGCTCGCTTGCTCTTTGCCGTGGAGCGAAACGCTTGCGCTCTTCTCAAACGACTGAAAGGAGCGCTCCGTGCGCTCGACGCCGAGATAGCGCGAGATCGTGTCCTTGAGATCGTTGACGGTGACGGCGGTGCGGAAGCGCCTGAGACTCGGCATCGGGCCCGCCTCGCGCGGTACGAAGATCGCCGCCTGGATGCGCTCAAGCGGCACGGATGCGCGGGAGAGGGAGCCGAGGACAAAAAACAGGGCGTTGACCGAGAGGCTCCACAGCACGCCATGGTTCAGCGGCTCGCCGACGGTGCCGAACAGCGCCTGTGGCCTCAGCGCCTCGAAGCCGAACAGTCCATGGACGACCATGTCGGAACCGGGGCCGGCGAGCGAGGGCAGAAGAAGCGTATAACCCCAGACAGCGATGCCCGCGACCATGCCGAGCGCTGCGCCCCGGCCATTAGCGCGACGCCAGATCAGGCCGCCGATCAGCGCCGGCGCAAATTGCGCGATCGCCGCGAACGACATCAGCCCGATCGAGGACAGCCGCGCGCTGTTGGTGCTCTCGCGGTAATAGAGGAACGCGATGAACAGCAGGATGAAGATGGACGCGCGGCGTACGTTGAGGATCAGCGTCGACCAGTCCTCGTTCTCCGAAGCGCTGGTCTTGA
Organism: Mesorhizobium atlanticum; assembly: GCF_003289965.1. Classification (GTDB taxonomy): domain Bacteria; phylum Pseudomonadota; class Alphaproteobacteria; order Rhizobiales; family Rhizobiaceae; genus Mesorhizobium; species Mesorhizobium atlanticum. The sequence continues at coordinate 3,716 of NZ_QMBQ01000004.1, read as the reverse complement.
TCACGCGGCGCACGAACAGCGGGATGATGAGATCGTTGGAGATCATGATCGACAGCGCGACACTTTCGACGATCACCATGGCGGTCGCCGCCGAGAGGCCGCCGACGAAGGCGGCCATGGCGAGCACGTCATGGCCGCCGAGCAGCGGCAGCGACAGGACATAGAGGTCACTGCTGGTCTTGGCGCCGACCAGCGACAGGCCGGCAAAGGCGATCGGCAGCACGAAGAGGTTGATCGCCACGAGATAGAGCGGGAACAGCCAGGTCGCCGTGCGCAGTTCGGCCTCGCTGCGGTTCTCGACGATGGTGACATAGAATTGCCGCGGCAGCATCAGGATGGCAAAGCCGCTCAAGGTGGTCAGCACCAGCCAGGTGGCTAAAGAGGTATTGTAGCTCATCGCCTGGCGTACCTGGCCGTTCGCGGCCAACTTGGCGAACATATCGCCGGGGCCGCCGAAGATCAGGAACGTGACCATCAGGCCGATGGCTATGAAGGCGGCAAGCTTCACCACGGTCTCGACCGCAACCGCCAGAACCAGCCCGTCCTGATGTTCCGTGGCGTCGGCGTGGCGGGTGCCGAACAGCACCGCGAACAGCGCCAAAAGCATCGCCACCACCAGCGAGATATCACTGACGAACGGATCGAAAGAGGGTGGCGAGCCGGTATAGTGTTCGATCATCAGGCTGACCGAGCCCGAGATCGCCTTGAGCTGCAGCGCGATATAGGGCACCGCGCCGATCGTGGCGATCAGCGTCGCGATCGCCGCGACGGTGAAGCTCTTGCCGTAGCGGGCGCCGAGAAAGTCGGCGATCGAGGTGATCTTCTCGCTCTTCGCCAGCCGGACCAGGCGGTTGAGCAGTGGGAAGCCGAACACGAAGACCAGCACCGGGCCGGTATAGATGCCGAGGAATTCGAGGCCGCGCTCGGAGGAAAGGCCAACCGAGCCGAAGAAGGTCCAGGAGGTGCAGTAGATGGCCAGGCTGAGCGCATAGATGAACGGCCGCGCCCGGCCGAGCCCGGAGGCGGCGGCACGCCGGTCGCCGACGCTGGCAATGGCGAAAAGCAGCGTCACATAGGCGATCGCGATGATGACGACGAACCAGCCTTGCACGGCCTGAGCTTCCTCCCTGGCCGGTCTCCCATCCGGCCTGCCCAACCAATTCCGAAAAAAATACCAGGCGATCTGCCGTCAGGAATTGCGTCAGAACAAATACCCAAAGCGGTCGCGCATTTCGATGGAAACGCTCGACCGCCCTGACGCAACCACAGCTCGGGGCCCAAGTCCATCGCGGCTTTCGGCGCATATGCGGCTGATGACGATGCGTGACACAAACCGGTGCCTTCGCTGTTTTTCCGGTTTTGCAACCGGGGGTTTTTGTTATTGTGGGCTCGGGTCGGCGCCGAAGGACAACTGGTGAGGCGGTAGCGCGTCCCGTCATGGCAAGGAGGGTCGAATGCTGAAAGAATTCCAGGAATTCATTTCCAAGGGCAATGTGATGGACCTGGCCGTCGGCGTCATCATCGGCGCCGCCTTCGGCAAGATTGTCGATTCCTTGGTCAACGACATCATCATGCCCTTCATCGGTGCGCTCGGAGGGGTCGACTTTTCCAATTACTTCATTGGCCTGTCGCACAATGTGACTGCCACAAATCTGGCCGATGCGCGTAAGCAAGGTGCAGTCTTTGCCTATGGCAACTTCATCACCGTGGCGCTGAACTTCCTGATCCTCGCATTCATCATTTTCCTGATGGTCAAGGCGGTGAACAATCTGCGCAAGCGGCTGGAACGTGAAAAGCTCGCTGCCCCCGCGGCTCCGCCGCCGGCCGACGTGCAGCTGCTGACCGAAATCCGCGACCTGCTCGCCAAGAGATAACGTGGCGCCAGCCTTCTGGACCAAAGCCCCGGCCGCTGGCGGCCGGGGTTTTCTGTTTTTCTATCTGCTATGAGCGCTGCCGGGATAAGAACGGATTTGTCATGACTTTGATCGAGACCTTGCGCGCCGAAGCCCGCGCCGCACCCGAAAGCGGCATCGTCGCCGTCATCAACCACGGCCGCTTGCGCGAAGGGCTGATCCCGCTCTGGGCCGGCGAGGGCGATCTGCCTACACCTTCCTTCATCAGCGATGCCGCCGCCCGCGGGCTCGCCAGTGGCGAGACCTTCTACACCTGGCAGAAAGGCATTCCCGAGCTCAGGCAGGCGCTCGCGCGCTACTACGCCAGGCATTTCGGCAAGGCCTTCGCCGAGGAGGAGTTCATCGTCACCGGATCCGGCATGCACGCCATCCAGCTGGCCATCGACGCGATCGCCGGCAGCGGCGACGAGGTGATCTACCTCTCCCCCGCCTGGCCGAATTTCGCCGCCGCCGCGGGCGTGGCGGGCGCTGTGCCGGTGCCGGTCACGCTCGACCAGTCCGGCAATGGCTGGTCCTGCGACGTCGACAAGATCGGCTCCGCGATCACGCCGCGCACGAAGCTGTTGTTCATCAACACGCCGTCCAACCCCACCGGTTGGACTGCCGACAAGGAGACGCTCCAGGCGATCCTCGATCTTGCCCGCGCAAGGGGTCTATGGATCATCGCCGACGAGATCTACTCGTTGTTCCACTACGGCCATGGCCGCGCGCCGTCCTTCCTCGACATCGCCACGGCCGAGGACCGCATCCTGTTCGTCAACAGTTTTTCCAAGAACTGGGCGATGACCGGATGGCGTATAGGCTGGATCAAAACCCATCCAGCCTTGCAGCAGGTGTTCGAAAACCTGATCCAATACTCGACCTCGGGCGTTGCCCAGTTCATGCAGCGCGGCGCTGTCGCCGCCCTCGACGAGGGCGACGGCTTCATCACCGAACAGGTGGAACGCGCGCGGGCCGCGCGCGATCTGGTCTGCGGTATCCTGGGCGCCACCGGCAAGGCGCGTTTCACCGTGCCGCAGGGCGCTTTCTACCTGTTCTTCAGGGTCGACGGTCTCACCGATTCCCGAAAAGCCGCCTTCGACATCGTCGACAATGCCAATGTCGGCCTGGCGCCAGGCACCGCCTTCGGTCCCGGCGGCGAAGCCTTCCTCAGACTATGCTTCCACCGCCGCCTCGATCAGCTCGAGGAAGCGGCGCATCGCCTGGCGAAATGGATGAAGACGGTGTAGCCGAGCCGTCGACGAAGCCCGGATCGAACTCGCTCCGGTGAGTCAGCCGGTGTGATTTTCGAGAACCGGCCTACGCCGGCCGTAGCCTTCAAAGGGCGAATGTGCTTATGGACGCTTCGGCCGGCGAAGGCCGGAGCGCAGCGGACATTCAGGTCCGTGAGCACGCGCATGGCCCCGAAGAACCGATTCGATCTTCGGAAAGGATCATGCGCCAAATTGAGGTTGCCACAGCGTCCTTTGCGCGTACTTCAGCCGCCTGATTTCGGCACCAGCAGCGGAATGATGCGGTCGGTCTTGGCGACGGCGGGACGGCCGGAGCCGGCATAGGGGATGCCGAGCGCATCCCAGGTCTCGACCAGCGCGTCCTGCAGTTCGGCGATCAGTGCGTCCGAATGGAACGGTGTCGGCGTGATGCGCAGCCGCTCGGTGCCGCGCGGCACCGTCGGATAGTTGATCGGCTGGATATAGATGCCGTGCACGCCAAGCAGCCGGTCGCTCGCCATCTTGCAGAGCTCGGGGTCGCCGACCAGCACCGGCACGATATGGGTGGCCGATGCCATCACCGGCAGGCCCG
>NZ_QMBQ01000029.1 GCF_003289965.1 Mesorhizobium atlanticum | reverse complement strand
CGGTGAAGGTCGCCGTGTAGGTCTTGCCCGACGGATCGCCGGCAAGGTCCTGGGTGAGACCGGAGATCAGGCCGCCGGTCACCGTGATGTCGCCCGCATCGAAGCCGCTCGGCACCTCCGAGAAGGTGAAGGTCACCGCCGAGGTGTTGTGATGGTCGTCGAAGGTGTCGCGGTCGAGGGCGACCACAACCGTCGGGTTGACGGTGTCGACGGTGGCCGTGTCGGTGTTGGAGGCGGTGTTGTCGTTGCCGACAGGATCGGTGAAGGTGTTGGCGCCGACCGAGATCGAGACCGGTGTCGTCGAATTGTCGCTGGCGGTGAAGGTCGCCGTGTAGGTCTTGCCCGACGGATCGCCGGCAAGGTCCTGGGTGAGACCGGAGATCAGGCCGCCGGTCACCGTGATGTCGCCCGCATCGAAGCCGCTCGGCACCTCCGAGAAGGTGAAGGTCACCGCCGAGGTGTTGTGATGGTCGTCGAAGGTGTCGCGGTCGAGGGCGACCACAACCGTCGGGTTGACGGTGTCGACGGTGGCCGTGTCGGTGTTGGAGGCGGTGTTGTCGTTGCCGACAGGATCGGTGAAGGTGTTGGCGCCGACCGAGATCGAGACCGGTGT
>NZ_QMBQ01000028.1 GCF_003289965.1 Mesorhizobium atlanticum | reverse complement strand
GTCGGTGAAGGTGCCGCCGGCCACGTTGATGGTGGCGGTGGTGGTGCTGCCGGGCGTGGGCGTGAAGTCGGCGGTGTAGCTGGTGCCGCTGCCGGCAAAGTTGCTCAACGTGCCGCCGGTGACGGCGACATCGCCGCTGCCAAAGTTGGTCGACGCCTCGCTCAAGGTGAAGGTGAGGTGCGCGACATCGCCGATCTTGAGGGCATTGTCATCGGTGCCGACCACAACCGTCGGCGCGACGGTGTCCACCGTCATGCTCAGCTGCGTGGCGGCGGTGTTGTTGTTGCCCGCTGCGTCGGTGAAGGTGCCGCCGGCCACGTTGATGGTGGCGGTGGTGGTGCTGCCGGGCGTGGGCGTGAAGTCGGCGGTGTAGCTGGTGCCGCTGCCGGCAAAGTTGCTCAACGTGCCGCCGGTGACGGCGACATCGCCGCTGCCAAAGTTGGTCGACGCCTCGCTCAAGGTGAAGGTGAGGTGCGCGACATCGCCGATCTTGAGGGCATTGTCATCGGTGCCGACCACAACCGTCGGGTTGACGGTGTCGACGGTGGCCGTGTCGGTGTTGGAGGCGGTGTTGTCGTTGCCGACAGGATCGGTGAAGGTGTTGGCGCCGACCGAGATCGAGACCGGTGTCGTCGAATTGTCGCTGGCGGTGAAGGTCGCCGTGTAGGTCTTGCCCGACGGATCGCCGGCAAGGTCCTGGGTGAGACCGGAGATCAGGCCGCCGGTCACCGTGATGTCGCCCGCATCGAAGCCGCTCGGCACCTC
>NZ_QMBQ01000027.1 GCF_003289965.1 Mesorhizobium atlanticum | reverse complement strand
GCGGTGACGGCGCCCGACGGCGTCGGCTCGATCACGGTCGGCGGCCAGACGGTGGCGCTCAACGGCACCCACACCACCATCCCCGACGGCACACATCGTCGACGACCAGCCGACGGCCAATGCCGACGCGCTGACGATCGCGGCGGCGGACTTTAGCGGCCATAGCGGCAACGTGATCACCGGCTCGGGCGAGGACAGTCCGGTCGCGGGCGCCGACGTCAAGGGCGCTGACGGCGCCAGCGTGACCTCGGCCTACGGCACCGGCTCGGCCCAGACCGTGACGGCCGGCGGGGTGTCGATCGCTGGCCTGTACGGCACGCTGGTGCTGCACTCGGACGGCTCCTACACCTATACCCGCGCCGCCGGCACGCCAGGCAATGTGGACGATGTCTTCCACTACACGCTGACGGACGGCGACGGCGACCAGTCGCAGACGACGCTGACCCTCCACATCGGCAATGCCGGCGTGACGGTGACGCCGCCGGCGACCGGCACGGCCGCCGACACGGTCTATGAAGCAGGCCTGGTCAACGGCTCGCAGCAAGGTAACACGCAGACGGTCGCAAGCGGCACGATCGCGGTGACGGCGCCCGACGGCGTCGGCTCGATCACGGTCGGCGGCCAGACGGTGGCGCTCAACGGCACCCACACCACCATCCCCGACGGCACGCGCGGCAGCCTGGATGTGTGGTGGAACGGCAGCGCCATCCAGTACCAGTACACGCTGCAGCACAACTACCTCGAGAGCCCGGCCACCAACAACGGCCAGGACCTTGAGGCACAGCCGCAGTTCGCGGTCGTGGTCACCGACCAGGACGGCAGCGTCGGCAACGGCGCCCTCACCATCAACATCGTCGACGACCAGCCGACGGCCA
>NZ_QMBQ01000026.1 GCF_003289965.1 Mesorhizobium atlanticum | reverse complement strand
ATGGCAAAAGGTAAATTCGAGCGCACCAAGCCGCATGTGAACATTGGCACGATCGGCCACGTCGATCATGGCAAGACGTCGCTGACGGCGGCGATCACGAAGTATTTTGGCGAATACAAGCGCTATGACCAGATCGACGCGGCGCCGGAAGAGAAGGCGCGCGGCATCACGATCTCGACGGCGCATGTCGAGTATGAGACGGCCAACCGTCACTATGCCCACGTCGACTGCCCCGGCCACGCCGACTATGTGAAGAACATGATCACCGGTGCCGCCCAGATGGACGGCGCGATCCTGGTCGTGTCGGCCGCCGACGGCCCGATGCCGCAGACCCGCGAGCACATCCTGCTTGCCCGTCAGGTCGGCGTGCCTTCGATCGTTGTGTTCCTCAACAAGGTCGACCAGGTCGACGACGCCGAGCTGCTCGAGCTGGTCGAGCTCGAGGTTCGCGAGCTTTTGTCGAAGAACGAGTTCCCCGGCGACGACATTCCGATCGTCAAGGGCTCGGCGCTGGCCGCGCTTGAAGATTCGAACAAGACCATCGGCGAGGACGCCATCCGCGAGCTGATGGCCCAAGTCGACGCCTACATCCCGACCCCAGTTCGTCCGCTGGACAAGCCGTTCCTGATGCCGATCGAGGACGTGTTCTCGATCTCGGGCCGCGGCACGGTCGTGACCGGCCGCGTCGAACGCGGCGTGGTCAAGGTCGGCGAGGAACTGGAGATCGTCGGCATCCGTCCGACCGCCAAGACGACCTGCACGGGCGTCGAGATGTTCCGCAAGCTGCTCGACCAGGGCCAGGCGGGCGACAACATCGGCGCGTTGCTGCGCGGCATCGACCGTGAAGGCGTCGAGCGCGGCCAGGTTCTGGCCAAGCCGGGTTCGGTGAAGCCGCACAAGAAGTTCGTGGCCGAAGCCTACATCCTGACCAAGGACGAGGGCGGCCGTCACACGCCGTTCTTCACCAACTACCGTCCGCAGTTCTACTTCCGCACGACGGACGTGACGGGCATCGTGACGCTGCCGGCCGGCACCGAGATGGTGATGCCCGGCGACAACATCACCGTCGACGTCGAGCTGATCGTGCCGATCGCGATGGAAGAGAAGCTGCGCTTCGCCATCCGTGAAGGCGGCCGCACCGTCGGTGCAGGCATCGTCGTCACCATCAAGGAATAAT
>NZ_QMBQ01000025.1 GCF_003289965.1 Mesorhizobium atlanticum | reverse complement strand
TGTCCGAACCGGATAGATAGGTAACAGAATGGACCGATTAGATGGGTGACAGTTTTCTCGCCAGCCGGGAGGACCGGCGATGGTTTGGCGAGAGACTGGCATCATGGATGAACGGCTTCGGTTTGTTGTGGAGTGCCTATCTGGTGAGGAGACGATGACGCAGCTTTGCGCGGCCTTCGAGATCTCACGCAAGACCGGCTACAAATGGCTTGGACGTTACCGGGAGACCGGCCCGGAAGGCCTGCACGACCGGCCGCGGGCGCCGCTCGATCACGGCCGGGCAACGGCAGCCGAGCTGGTGGAGCGGATTGTGGCGGAGAAGGAAGCGCATCCGCTGTGGGGACCGAAAAAGATCATGGCCCGGCTGAAGCGGGCGGAGCCCGGTTGCGGCTGGCCGGCAGTCTCGACAGCTGGCGAGATCCTGAAGCGGCATGGTCTTGTGGGACGCCGGCGCCGGCGCTGGCGGGCTGTAGGCAATGGGCCATGGCCGGAGCCTGCGGCGCCGAATGCGGTGTGGACGGCAGACCACAAGGGCTGGTTCCGGACCCGTGATGGGTGGCGCTGCGAGCCATTGACGGTGATGGATGCATTGAGCCGCTATCTGCTGGGGCTCGAGGCGACGGGCTCGACGGCCGACGAGGAGGCGTGGCCGGTGTTTGAGCGATTGTTTGAGGAAAACGGTCTGCCGGATCGCATTCGAAGCGACAATGGCCCACCCTTTGCGTCGGCAGGCGTCACAGGGCTGACGCCGCTGGCAGTGCGCTTCATTAAGCTCGGCATCGCCCTGGAGCGCATCCAGCCAGGCAAGCCGCAGCAGAACGGGCGCCATGAGCGCTTCCATCTGACCATGCTGCCGATGGCCGATGCACCGCAGGCTGACAAAGCGGCTCAAGCCAGGGCCTTCGAGGACTTCCGGCGCAGCTACAATGAGGAGCGTCCGCACGAGGCGCTGGGCATGGACGCCCCGGCACAGCATTACCGCCCCTCGACCCGACCCATGCCGAAGACAGCCCCAGAACCCGATTATCCGACCGAGGCAGCGGTGCGCGGCGTGCGCCAGAACGGCGCCGTCAAATGGCGGGGCACCGAGATCTATGTCTCGGCCACGTTGGCCGGCGAACCGATTGCCATTGAAGAGACCGAGGATGGCGAGTGGACGATGCGCTTCCACACCCATCCGCTCGGCTTCATCGATGAGAAGCACATGAAACTGGTTCGCCGCAGCGCCGCGCCAAGACGACCGCTTGGCGCTGCGGCGACCGCATCATAGGGGGAGAAAACTGTTACCTATGTATCCGGTTCAAAGTGTTACCCATCTATCCCCTGGACA
>NZ_QMBQ01000024.1 GCF_003289965.1 Mesorhizobium atlanticum | reverse complement strand
CTAGTTCAGCGTTTCCAAGAATTGAATCATATCAGGCGGCTTCGGCGAGTTTGTAGGACCAAGTGTGAATGACGGGATGGCGGTTGAGGTCCTCGATGCCTGCCATGATGCGCTGCTTGAGCTCGTGCTTGGATGCCACCCGGATGTGGCGCAGGACGGATCGGGCGAACTTTGAGAAGAAGCCCTCGATGAGGTTGAGCCAGGAGCCGTGCTTGGGTGTGAACGTGAACTCGAAGCGACCAGGCGGTTGGGCGGCAAGCCAAGTTCTGGTTTCTCTCGATATGTGTGCGGAATGATTGTCGAGGATCAACTTGATCGCGGTGCTGGGCGGATAGGCGGCATCGAGCAGGTTGAGGAACTCGATGAACTCTCGGCTACGATGGCGGTCTCTGACCAGCGCATGCACCTTGCCGGTGAGCAGATCGATCCCGGCCAACAGGCTGAGCGTGCCATGGCGTTTGTACTCATGATCGCGCGCGAAGGTCGGGTGGACGCCAGGTACGGGCGGCAAGTCCGGCGCCGTCGTTGCGATGGCTTGGATTCCCGGCTTCTCATCGTAGGAGACGATCGCCACCGACTTGCCCGGTTTGTTCGACTTGCCCGGTTTCTTCGACTTGCCCGGTTTCTTCGACTTGGCGGCGGTCTTTTTCAGGATCTGGACCTCGCGATAGACACACAAGACCTGCGCCATCTTCTGCTCGAACGCGGCGTCGCGACGTTCCAGGTAGTAGCGCACCTTGTGCGGCTTGATTTCCTCTTGGCCGAGGATCTTGCACACCGTGCCCTGCACCAGCCTGGCGAGACATTCGTGCCCGGCCGCCGGTCCATGCTCGCGCGCATGGCGTGCCAAAAGCCGCGTCGTCCACAACTCGTGCGGATAGCCGTGCTCTTTGGCCTTGTCGCACGCCAAAGATACCAGCCAAGCCTTGGCCTCCGGCGTGATCGTCGGCTCCTTTCCCGGATGCGGTCGGTCATCGAGTGCCGTCAGCGGCCCATAGGCCAGCGCTCGCTCCACGCAGCGCTCGACTGTTTGATGATGGACGCCAAGGCTCCGCCCGACCGCGAAGAACGATGGATTGTCACGGTAGGCGAGCAGCATTCGCGCCCGTTCAACCCGCCGGGCCGGCTCGGTTCGCGAGCGCGAAAGCGCCGTCAGACTTCCAATCTCCTCATCGCTCATCGCCAGCTCAATCGCTCGCCGCCTTCTTGCCATTTCGCTGCTCCTCGTTCAGCTCACTGCCAACGAGGAATCCGCAAGCAACCCACCAGTTCCATGCGCGACCTATTCAGACCCGCGCCTTTACGAGCACATGCCAGTTTCATGGAATCGATCGTCTAG
>NZ_QMBQ01000023.1 GCF_003289965.1 Mesorhizobium atlanticum | reverse complement strand
CTCTTTCCACGGCCGGTCTGGCCCCGAAGCCGCGGCATCGCACAGCGCCATCGCTTTCGCCTTTATCTCGAGATCGATTTCGGCGTAGATGTTGGTGGTCTCAAGACTGACATGTCCAAGCCATGCGCTGATGGTGTTGAGGTCGACACCTGCCCGCAGCAGATGACAGGCGCTTGTGTGACGGATCACGTGCGGCGTGATTGACCTTGCGGCAAGCGTTGGTACGCGCGCTGCACATCGCTCGACGAGCCGGTAGACCCCGAACCGCGTATAGCGCTTGCGATGGCGGCTGAGGAAGACGGGATCACCGTTTGCGCGTCTCTGAATGAGCTCGCCAAGCGCATTCTCTGTGCGTGGCCACAGTGGACATTGGCGGATTTTGTCGCCCTTGCCGCAAAGGGTGACGAGCGCATGGTTGTCGCCGTGTCGGCCGATCTGGAGATCGCTGACCTGCAATCTTGTTGCCTCCGAGACCCGTGCCCCGGTGTTGTAGAGGAAGAGCAACAAGGCGTATTCGGCCCGGCCCCGCGGCGTCCGGTGGTCGGGAACCGCCAGCAGAGCCTCCATCTCATTCCTGGTCATCCACGTAATCGGCTGCGGTGCAGCCTTTTTCGTCGTGATGGCGCGGATTTGCGCACACCAGGCAAGACGAGCCGGATCACGGCTGGCGACGAAGCGAGCGAAGGACCGGATCGCCGTCAGGCGCTGGTTGCGGGTCTGCACCGAACAGCCCCGGTTCTCTTCAAGATGGGCAAGGAACCGCAGCACGTGTGTTGGAGCGATATCCTCCACATCCAGGCGGTCCGCTGGTTTGCGGACCTTGGCGCTGATAAATGGCAGCAGTAGCGTGAAGGTGTCGCGGTAGCTCTTTTGCGTGTTGCGGGCGAGCCGGCGCTCAGTAACGATGTAGTCAACCAGGAAGCGCCGGAGCCACGGGCCGAGCATGCAAGTATCACGCATGGTCCCCTCCATTGACGTAGCAATCGAAGCAGACCGATGCTTCGTGTAGCAACTCCGGCGTCATGGACAGGTAGACGCTTGTGCCGTCCAGGTTGGCGTGGCCGAGATATGTCGAGAGCGCCGACAGCAATCGTTGCACATCTGCGCCCGCGCGGTACCAAGACGTCAGCCGGTGCACGGCTGCGGTGTGGCGCATGGCGTGCAGACACGGGGCACGCCGGCCGTCATCCTTGCGACCGATACCGGTGGCCTCGAGCAGCCGTCGGAATGCATGGTCGACATTGTGCTTCCTCACCTGCGTTCCGTCGCGGTTTGCAAGGAAGGCGGACGCCATCCCTTCGGGTAGCGGACGGTCTGAACGTCGTTCGGCATAACGTCTAAGGGCGCTGGCGAGTTGGGGAGCAACGGGAACGAGCCGGCTCTTGTAGAATTTGGTGTTCCTCACCGTCAGAATGCCGTCCGCAAGATCGACATCCTTCATGGACAGGTTCAACGCCTCGCTGGTTCGCAGTCCAGCTCCGTACAGGATCAAGAGCATACGGAAAGTCTCGGCATCGAACCGAATGCCGCGCTTACGGCTGATATCAATGGCCCCGAACAGGCGCTGCAGTTCTTCGCGAGAGTAGATGTAAGATGGCGCCGATCGCCGCTTTCTCGGCTCTTCGTCCGCCGCCGGCAGCGGTGACAGGGCGGCATAACCGCGGCTGATCGCATAACGGTAGAATCCGGCGAGAGCGCCGTACTTGTTAGCACGCCAACGGGTGAGCGGGCCGGTTCCGGCGAGGAATTGGCGCACCTCGCTTTCTGTAACCGCATCGCAGAGAACGTGCTCAGGGACGCTCCTGCAGAATTGGTACAATGTCTTTGCGCTGGTAATAAATCGGGCGCCGTGGGCACGCCGCCACGCTACATAGGAGTCGATTGCGTCACGGAGGATCATAGCAGTCCCTCCAGATCAATCGCCGCAACCTCGCGACGGCCGGCGAAAAAGAACTTCAAACATAATCCAGGTCTCCTTGTTGTTGGCGCCTGGATCATGCCATCGGATGTGCTTTAGAAAATTATGTTGCGGAGATTGCTTGGGATCGCCTGAAACTCGGGCAGAACCGGAGCTTCCGCAGCATAATCCTCAGCGCAACATCTTATCGC
>NZ_QMBQ01000022.1 GCF_003289965.1 Mesorhizobium atlanticum | reverse complement strand
CTTCCTCAGCCGCCATCGCAAGCGCTATACGCGGTTCGGGGTCTACCGGCTCGTCGAGCGATGTGCAGCGCGCGTACCAACGCTTGCCGCAAGGTCAATCACGCCGCACGTGATCCGTCACACAAGCGCCTGTCATCTGCTGCGGGCAGGTGTCGACCTCAACACCATCAGCGCATGGCTTGGACATGTCAGTCTTGAGACCACCAACATCTACGCCGAAATCGATCTCGAGATAAAGGCGAAAGCGATGGCGCTGTGCGATGCCGCGGCTTCGGGGCCAGACCGGCCGTGGAAAGAGAACAAGGGTGTGATGGCGTTCCTGAATGCAATTTGACTTCAGAAAATTATGTTGCGGAGATTGCTTGGGATCGCCTGAAACTCGGGCAGAACCGGAGCTTCCGCAGCATAATCCTCAGCGCAACATCTTACCGTCAGGCCCAGATGATGGCCGCCAAGGGCGTCGATATCGAGCGCTCAACGCTGGCGCGCAGCGCCGGCTACGCCGCCGCCTTGCTCGATCCGATCTACAATCGCATCCGCGAGATCGGCCGCACCCGCACCAAGATTCACACCGACGACACGCGGCTTCCGATCCTGGCGCCGAGCACCGGCAAGACGCACAAGGGCGCGCTCTGGGTTTACGTCGCCGACGACCGCAATTCGGGTTCGCATGAGCCGCCGATCGCCTGGTATCGCGCCACCATGGGCCGCGCCGGCGAGAACGTGATGAGCGAGCTCGCCGGATTTGTCGGCACGCTTCAGGCCGACGCGTTCACTGGCTACAATCAGCTCTATAGGGGCGGCGCCATTCGAGAAGCTGCCTGCCTGGCCCATCTGCGCCGCAAGATCTTCGACGTTCACGACAGCCAGCCGACCGAGCTCAGCACGACGGCCATGGCCGGGATCCAGGCGATTTACCGGATCGAGGAAGAGATACGCGGACTGTCGCCCGCCGAGCGATTGGCCGCGCGACGAAGGCGGACCCGACCCCTGGTCCGCGCTCTGCGACGACAGCTCATGCGCCAGGGTAAGGGTTTGTCGCGCCATGCCGATATCGCCAAGGCCTTCGCCTATGGCGCCAAGCGATGGCGCGCATTCAACCGCTTCCTCTACGATGGCCAGCTCGAGCCCGACAACCTGATCGCGGAACGAGCAATTCGCGGATTTACAGTCGGCAGGCGCAACTGGCTTTTCTCGGGCAGCTTCGCCGCGGCCGAGCGCTCGGCGGTCGTGCTCAACATCATAGAGACGTGCAAGCTTTGCGGTGTCGATGCCGAAGCCTACATGGCCGACGTCATCGAGCGCATCCAGAACGACTGGCCAGCCTCGCGCTGGGACGAGCTGATGCCGTGGAACTGGGTGCGCCGCCAAGAGATGCCGCTCCCCTTGGCGGCATGAGCTCGATCGATGACATGGCGCTGTCGGACGCGGCGCTTGAGGCCTGGATGGCGGCCAAGACCAACCCCCGCCCGTTGGTGCGGACCATGTCGGCGCTGGACGGCTTCGTGACGGCGGCGGTTACCGGGCCGCGGTTCGCCGACCCGCAAGACTGGATGTGCCCGCTCATGGGGCTGCCGCGCAACGTCCTGGCCAAAGGCTCTGCCACCGATCACGCCGTGTTTGCCAGCGTAGCCAGGGTCCACAACCGCATCAACGAGACGCTCTTCGACAGACCTCAGGATTATGCGCCCCGCTTCGCCACCAAGCCCGGCGGCGGCATCGACCCCCGACCGTGGTGCCAGGGCTTCCACGCGGCCATGAATCTCACCATCAAGCGCTGGAAACGGCTACTCGACCTCAGCAACCCCAATCACGGCCTGCTGCTGCCGATCCTGATCTACTGCGTCGACAAAAAGGGCCGGCCCGTCCTCGGCAAGCCCAGGCCGGGACCCGAGACCGCGCACTTCATCGAGCATGAGGCGTACAAGGACATCGCCCTGGTCATCCCCGCCCTGCGCGAACTCCACTACGTCACCCATTACGACCCGGAGTGATCGGCCCCGGCGCTCCGACCAGCGAGCGACCTAACCATCAACCCGATCTCGGGCAAGGTGCCTTGATGCATCGCTTACCTTTCAGCCAGCTTCTCAAGACTGCGGTCGTAGACTTGGCGAACGGGGTGCAGCGTTCCTTGCGCCCTTTGCCAATGACCCGCAGGTGGGCGCCCGTGCCGAAGAACAGATCGTCCCGCTTGAGACCAGTGATCTCCGATAGCCGCAATCCGGTCTGCACCGCGACCAGGAGGAACGCGTGATCGCGGCGGCCGGACCAGGTCGATCGATCCGGTGCGGCCAGCAAGGCATCGACCTCTGGGCGGGTCAGGAAAATTGACTAGTTCAGCGTTTCCAAGAATTGAATCATATCAGGCGGCTTCGGCGAGTTTGTAGGACCAAGTGTGAATGACGGGATGGCGGTTGAGGTCCTCGATGCCTGCCATGATGCGCTGCTTGAGCTCGTGCTTGGATGCCACCCGGATGTGGCGCAGGACGGATCGGGCGAACTTTGAGAAGAAGCCCTCGATGAGGTTGAGCCAGGAGCCGTGCTTGGGTGTGAACGTGAACTCGAAGCGACCAGGCGGTTGGGCGGCAAGCCAAGTTCTGGTTTCTCTCGATATGTGTGCGGAATGATT
>NZ_QMBQ01000021.1 GCF_003289965.1 Mesorhizobium atlanticum | reverse complement strand
CTTCCTCAGCCGCCATCGCAAGCGCTATACGCGGTTCGGGGTCTACCGGCTCGTCGAGCGATGTGCAGCGCGCGTACCAACGCTTGCCGCAAGGTCAATCACGCCGCACGTGATCCGTCACACAAGCGCCTGTCATCTGCTGCGGGCAGGTGTCGACCTCAACACCATCAGCGCATGGCTTGGACATGTCAGTCTTGAGACCACCAACATCTACGCCGAAATCGATCTCGAGATAAAGGCGAAAGCGATGGCGCTGTGCGATGCCGCGGCTTCGGGGCCAGACCGGCCGTGGAAAGAGGACAAGGGTGTGATGGCGTTCCTGAATGCAATTTGACTTCAGAAAATTATGTTGCGGAGATTGCTTGGGATCGCCTGAAACTCGGGCAGAACCGGAGCTTCCGCAGCATAATCCTCAGCGCAACATCTTATCGGGTATGTTGACATCAACATACGCGATAGAGCGGCAGGTGATCGGCATATTTGGAAACCAAAACCTGGGCGACCGTCGCCTCGGTCGGCAGCCCGCCTTCGATTAGCCGCGCGGGCACCAGAGCCTGAACGACCACGTCCTCGCAGGCGCGGCAGGCATATTTCGGCCGCCGCACCACGATCACGCGTAGCTGCGCCGGAACGATGTCGAGCCGCTCGCTGACGTCTTCGCCGATCCGATGAAGTCCGTTGCGACAGCACGGACAGGCATGGTCCTCGATGTCGGCGATCATCTCGATGCGCGGCAAGTGCGGCGGCAGCGAGCCACGGCTCACCCGCCGCTTCGCGGTGCTTTCCTTGTGCATGGCCGGATCGGCGCGTTCGACCTCTTCCTCGCCGGCCGCCTCGATCTGCTCGGCCTCTTCGAGCCCGAGCAGGAGCTGGTCTTCGGGCAGGCTCTCGGCCCGGCGACCGAAGCGGTGGCGCTGCAATTCCTTGATGATCTGGGTCAGGCGAGCATTCTCGACATCGCGCGCCAGGACCATCGCCTTCAGCACATCCGGATCGTTGGGAAGCTGGTCCGCCGTCATCGCTATGATCGGATCAGACCATATTCGCCAGTTCCGGGCGACAGCGGAATCCGGTCTGATTCACTTGGTCGCGGATCAACCTGCCTGCGCCGGAGCGCGTGTCCGGCGGGCTTCATGAACCCGCCGCCAATCAAGCCCTTCAAGCAGCGCCGACAACTGAGCGGCCGTCAGCCGCATCACGCCGTCCTGCACTTTCGGCCAGCGGAACTCGCCATCCTCCAGACGCTTCGCATAGAGGCAGACGCCGGTGCCGTCCCAGAAGATCAGCTTGATCCGATCCGTCCGTTTCGCGCGGAAGACATAGACTGCACCACTAAACGGTTAGGTGGCGCGCCACCTAACCGTTTTTATGCATCGGGTGAGATTTTGTGGCGGAGCCGTCCTGGCGCCAGCCGGGGTCTGCCAAATCTGGCATCCTCCGCCACATAATATTTTTTAGCTTAGATGCTGTTCAGCAGTTGCAGAACGGCATCGGTGGGCCGGAAGCGCGCCCCGTAAGTGCCCTCGATGCCCGCCTTTTCGAGTCCGTTGCGCATCATCTCGACATCCGCGGCGGCATAGCGGTGGGTGGTGGCGACCTGTGCGTGCCCGAGCCAGGCTTGAATCGTCAAAAGATCCACGCCGGACTGGAGAAGCTTCATGGCGAGGGAGTGCCTGCTATGTCTTGATCGATATAGCAGGCACTATCTACCCCGCCCGACTATGTCGGGTAGATAGAGTTCTGCCCACGGTTCCAAGGGTTTTTGCGATAGCGTGTAGAGATAGTTTGTAGCCCTTCCGGCAATCCAGCTTGGAAAGGGAGCAAGCTATGAAGTTTTTCATCAATGATGATTTGGCGTTGTCGCGGCCACCAGAGGGTCCGGTGGCGAGATATATTGTTCCGTTTGCCGAATGGCTCGGTGATCGAGGTTACGGTCTTGTTTCCATGAGGAACCAGGTGCTGATGGCCGCAGGCTTCAGCAAGTGGCTCGGGCAAAAGGGGATTGAGCTAAGCGACATAAGTGGAGACCATACTGGGCGTTATTTGCTGGACCGAGCGCAGCGGCCAAAGCTTGGAGACGCCGCCGCTCTTCGACATCTATTGGCTTGTCTGCGTAGCCAGAACGCAATCGCCGAAGAGATTGAGGCCGACCGCAGCCCATCGCCGATAGAACAACATGTGGAGGCATATGAGCGGTATTTGCAAGACGCGCGGGCGCTGTCTTGTCAAACGATCATAACTTACCGGCCAGTTGTCCGGGATTTTCTCAACTTCCGTTTCACTGATGGCGTGGTGTCACTCGCACAATTGCGTGCCGTCGATGTGACCGATTTCGTGCAAAAGAGGGTTTCGCGTCTCAACATGCGACGCGCCAAAATCATGACCACCGCACTGCGGTCGTTTCTCTCCTATGCGCGTTATCGCGGGGACATCATCTCAGACTTGTCCGCAGCGGTCCCGGTCGTGGCCAACTGGTCGCTTTCGTCTATTCCTCGTGCCATCGGCCGCGATGAGGTAGCTCGTTTGCTTGCCAGCATCGATCGCGATTCGCCCGTTGGATGCCGCGACTATGCGATGATCCTCATGTTGGCGCGATTGGGACTACGATCGAGTGAGGTAGTTTCGCTGGATCTCGATGATATCGATTGGGCAGCCGGACAGATCCATGTGCGAGGCAAGGCCGGTCAACGCAACGACCTTCCCTTGCCTGCGGATGTTGGCGAGGCGATCGCCGACTACCTGCGGAAGTCGCGCCCACGCAATAGCAGTCGTCGCGTCTTTTTGCGCGACAAGGCTCCGATCCGGGGATTCACAGGCCCGTGCGGACTTGGGTCAGTTATCCGACGCTCGCTCAAGAGGGCCGGTATCAATCCTCCCACTAAGGGAACGCACCAGTTCCGCCATGGGCTTGCGTCAGAGATGCTGCGGGGCGGCGCCTCGCTGGGCGAGATCGGGGAAGTCCTGGGGCACCGTCATGTGCAGACAACGGCGATCTACGCCAAGGTCGACCTCAACGCGTTGCGAACATTGACTTTGCCATGGCCGGGAGAAGCCCAATGAGCACACTCCGACAGGCTGTTCAGGACTACCTCGAGATGCGGCGAGGGCTGGGTTTTAAGCTGCGAGAAACAGGAAAGGGATTGATCGATTTCGTCACCTTCCTGGAGGCCAATGACACCCCATATATCACGACGGAACTGGCCCTTGTCTGGGCTCAGCGACCGTCACAGGCGCAGCCTTCGCATTGGGCGAGCCGGCTGTGCTACGTCCGCGTATTCGCTCGTCATCGAGTTGCCGCGGATCCGCGAACCCAGATTCCCCCGGACGGCTTGCTACCCTTTCGACCGAAGCGGGCACGGCCGTATCTCTACTCAAAGGACGACATCCAGCGCCTCCTGTCCGCAGCGCTTGAGATGCCGTGCCGATATACCCGCTGCAAGCTCAGGCCATGGACATATTATTGCCTGTTCGGATTGCTGAGCGTTTCCGGCCTGCGCCTCGGTGAAGCCCGGAACCTCAAGCTCTCGGACATCGATTTCGATGCCGCTGTGCTGACGATCCGCGGCACGAAGTTCGGAAAGTCCCGCCTTGTGCCGATGCACGCGTCAACGTGCGCAGTGCTTCAGGATTATATCAAACGCCGCCGACAGCATTGTGCAGCCCAAGTGGCGTCCCCCTATTTGTTTACTTCCCAGTTGGGCAATCGCCTTGATGTGGGAGACATTCATCGAACATTCTATGCTCTGTCTCGCCAGATCGGCCTGCGCGGCATGCATGACAGCCACGGCCCGCGTCTGCATGACATGCGCCATGTTTTCGCGACGAACACGCTGGTGCGTTGGTACGAAGCCGAGCAAGATCCCGAGCGGCTCCTGCCCATTTTGTCCACTTATCTCGGTCATGTCCACGTGGCCGATACCCAATGGTACCTCAGCGGTTCGCCCGAGCTGATGAAAGAAGCAATGCGCCGCCTTGAGCGCCGCTGGGAGGATCGGACATGACCAAGCATGCCAGCCTGGCGCCGCTGTTGGAGCGCTTTTTCATCCAACGCCTGATGCAACAGCGGCAGGCAAGCCCCCATACGATCAGTTCCTATCGCGATACATTTCGGCAGTTGCTGAAGTTCACTGCACGAACATTGCATAAGCCGCCGTCTCGCCTGAGCCTTGAGGAGATCGATACCCCGCTGATTGCGGCCTTCCTTGATGAACTGGAGAACCACCAGGGTATCAGCGTCCGCAGCCGCAACTTGCGCCTCACGGCAATTCCTTCGAGGCACCCGAGCATTCCGCCCAAATTCAACGCGTGCTCGCGATCCCCAGCAAGCGCTTCACTCGAACCCTAGACGATCGATTCCATGAAACTGGCATGTGCTCGTAAAGGCGCGGGTCTGAATAGGTCGCGCATGGAACTGGTGGGTTGCTTGCGGATTCCTCGTTGGCAGTGAGCTGAACGAGGAGCAGCGAAATGGCAAGAAGGCGGCGAGCGATTGAGCTGGCGATGAGCGATGAGGAGATTGGAAGTCTGACGGCGCTTTCGCGCTCGCGAACCGAGCCGGCCCGGCGGGTTGAACGGGCGCGAATGCTGCTCGCCTACCGTGACAATCCATCGTTCTTCGCGGTCGGGCGGAGCCTTGGCG
>NZ_QMBQ01000003.1 GCF_003289965.1 Mesorhizobium atlanticum | reverse complement strand
GAGGCAGCGGTGCGCGGCGTGCGCCAGAACGGCGCCGTCAAATGGCGGGGCACCGAGATCTATGTCTCGGCCACGTTGGCCGGCGAACCGATTGCCATTGAAGAGACCGAGGATGGCGAGTGGACGATGCGCTTCCACACCCATCCGCTCGGCTTCATCGATGAGAAGCACATGAAACTGGTTCGCCGCAGCGCCGCGCCAAGACGACCGCTTGGCGCTGCGGCGACCGCATCATAGGGGGAGAAAACTGTTACCTATGTATCCGGTTCAAAGTGTTACCCATCTATCCCCTGGACACCCGAAGGGCGGATGAGGGGCAGCGCCAACATCGGCAACTATCACCCCCTTCTAGGTTGGGACAATCTCGAAAACTTGGCGCTGCCCTGCCGGGCATTTCTCCCCGTATAGTGACGGGGAGAAAAACGCTGTCACCGACGCCGGCTCAAGCCTTCCCCGGCACGGTCTTGATCACCGTGCCCCACGGATCTTCACGGCTCTCCTCCGCCTTCACATTGTCCGAGCGCATCTCGACCCAGGCGAGGCCCGCGCGGGATGGATCGCGGCGGCCGGCGCCCGCGCTCTGCCAGGCATTGGCGCCGATATGGTGGTGGTAATGGCCGGACGACAAGAATACCGCCTGGCCGCCATATTTGGCGACGGTGTCGAAGCCGAACTGGTCATGCCACCAGGCTTCGGCATCTTCCGGCCGGCCGACGCGCAGATGGACATGACCGACGATGGTGTTTTCCGGCGCGCCCTGCCAACCGGCGTCGCCCGCCGGCACGCTGCCGACAACCGCCGGCAGGTTAAGCCGCTCGGTCGCCATGGCTATTCTGTCGCCGTTCCATTTCCAATCCTGCGGACTGCGGTCGGCATAAATCTCGATGCCGTTGCCTTCCGGATCGGTCAGGTACAGCGCCTCGCTGACCAAGTGGTCGGAGGCGCCTTCGATGCCGATGCGGTTGGCGGCGGCGTGGCTGATCCAGCGGCCGAGATCGGCGCGTGACGGCAGGAGGAACGCGGTATGGAAGAGGCCGGCGCTGCGCGGATCGTCGGGCTTGGCCGAAGAATCCTGCTCAAGCACCAGCAACGGCCGGTTGGCGGCGCCAAGCGTGATTGCCCCGTCGGCGCGGCTCAGTTCCTGCAGGCCGACGACGGTGCGGTAATAGGCGGCCAGGCTCTCGGCGTCGCGCGCCTTCAGCCCGACACGCGACACGCTGACCGGGGTGGTCGCGGCAAAAGGCAGTTCGCTCATCAAACTCTCCGTTCGGGCGGCGCCTCTTTCTGAAATGAGATTTGCAGGCCGCCGGCTCTTGTTCCCCTTCAAATCGTCGATTGCGATCGTTCACACAAGAGGGCAAGAGTCGAACAAGTTGTTCACAATTGTGATCGCACCGATTTTGGCGACAGGGTTGCAGGCGCGAAGGCCGCTCGCTACATCGGCGCGATGAAAGTCAAAGACGCAGATATCCTGATCGTGCCGGGCTACACCAATTCCGGTCCCGAGCACTGGCAGACCCGCTGGCAGTCAAAACTGTCGACGGCGCGCCGGGTCGAGCAGGCGGAATGGACGAAGCCCGTGCGCGAGGATTGGACGGCGAGCGTGGCGAACGCCGTCAACGAGGCCGAGCGGCCGGTGGTGCTCGTTGCGCATTCGCTGGGCGTTGCGGCGGCGGTGCAGGCCATCCCGCAATTCAGGAAGCCGGTCGCCGGCGCCTTCTTCGTCGCTCCGCCCGATGTCGCCAATCCGGAAATCAGGCCGAGGCACCTGATGACCTTCGGCCCCTATTCGCGCGATCCCCTGCCCTTCCCGTCGATCGTGATCGCCAGCCGCAACGACCCGTTCTGCGCCTTCGAGATCGCCGAGGATATCGCCGCCGCCTGGGGATCACTCTTCATCGACGCCGGCGAGGCCGGCCACCTCAACCAGGACGCCGGCTTCGGCCCGTGGCCGGAGGGGTCGATGACTTTCGCCAAATTCCTGACGGAACTGAAGCAGCCCTAAGGCCGACCTCAAGAGCCGATAGAATCGCGCATGCTCTTCAACAAGGTTTTTGCGCCAAGCGAGATCAGCGTGTGGTCCGAGCCCATGGCCAGCAGCCTATAGCCCATCGACACGACCCGGCCGGCGACCGCCGGCTCGATGACGTAGATCGCCGCATGCTTTCCGGCCTTGCGCGTCCGCTCGGCGATCGAAGCGACCGTCTCCATCATGCTTTCCAGTGTCGAATTGACCGTCGTTCCGTTCGACCAGGCGATCGAGAAATCCGACGGACCGACGAAGATGCCGTCGATGCCGGGCGTATCGAGGATGCCGTCGAGCGCCTCGAACGCCGCCCGCGTCTCGACCATCGCGAAGGCCATGGTGCGCTGGTTCGAGTCGCGCAGCCATTCGGCGTGATCGCCCTTGCCGTGGCGCGGAAACGCGTAGGTCGGACCCCAGGAGCGCTCACCCAGCGGCGGATATTTCATCGCGGCGGCGAACTGCCTCGCGTCGGCCACCGAGTTCACCATCGGCGCGATCACTGCTTCGGCGCCGAAATCGAGCGCGCGGCTTGCCATGTCGAAGCGCCCGACCGGAATGCGCACCAGCGCCGGCTTGTTGGCAGCCAGCACCGGCACCAGGCCGCGCAGCACGCTGTCCTCGTGATGGCCGCCATGCTGCATGTCGAGGGTGACGGCGTCAAAACCCTGCTTGGCGATGATTTCCACCGTCAGCGCGTCCGGCACTCCGGACCAGGCTGTGAACAGTGTTTCGTCGGCGGCCAGGCGGGACTTGAGCGACATTGGAACTTTCCTTGTTAACAATCCGCAGTTTTGGCCGGAAACGACGTAAAGGCAAAGAAAAACCGCCCGGTTTGGCCGGGCGGTCGATTGGTCCAGCTAGAGCCCGGCCTCAGGCATTCTTGATCTCCTCGATCGCCTGGGCCATCAACTCGTCCATGGTGCGGCGGATCTGATGGTCGGACTGGTTGACGCCGGCGGCATCGAAATCCTTGCGAATCTTGCGGAAGACATCGTGATCGCCCGCCTCCTCGATATCGGAGACCACCACTTCCTTGGCATAGGCCTCGGCATCGGCGCCGGATTTGCCCAGCTTCTCGGCGGCCCACAGGCCAAGCGCCTTGTTGCGTCGCGCCGCGGCCTTGAAGCGAAGTTCCTCGTCGAAGACGAATTTGCGCTCAAAGCCCTCTTCGCGGTCTTTCATGCTGCTCATGACGTCCCTCCGATCAATCCGATTCGCGTTCGCGGTGAATATGTGTGATGGGCAAGCACAAATCAAAAGGCCGCGACCCGGTCAATATACTTCGTGGCATGCTGCGCTGCGGCATTTCAGTCCCGAAAGCGGTTGATTCGCCGGATTTGACGATTGAGCAAACCAGGCGATTGCGATAACACCGGCATTGAACGCCACCGTCGCCATACTAATTTAGGCAGACGGACAGGAACCGGTCACTTGCCGCCTGCCCGCAGACCCAGAGAAAAAATCAAATGAAAAATCGCCGCCGCATTTACGAAGGCAAGGCCAAGATCCTCTATGAGGGACCTGAGCCGGGCACGCTGATCCAGTTTTTCAAGGACGACGCCACCGCCTTCAACAAGAAGAAACATGAAGTGGTCGATGGCAAGGGCGTGCTCAACAACCGCATTTCCGAGCACATCTTCAATCACTTGAACCGCATGGGCATCCCGACCCACTTCATCCGCCGGCTCAACATGCGCGAGCAGTTGATCAAGGAAGTCGAGATCATCCCGCTCGAGGTCGTCGTGCGCAATGTCGCCGCCGGCTCGTTGTCCAAGCGCCTCGGCATCGAGGAAGGCACGGTGCTGCCGCGCTCGATCATCGAATTCTACTACAAGGCCGATGCGCTCGACGATCCGATGGTGTCGGAAGAGCACATCACCGCCTTCGGCTGGGCGAGCCCCCAGGAGATCGACGACATCATGGCCTTGGCCATCCGCGTCAACGACTTCCTTTCCGGCCTGTTCCTCGGCGTCGGCATCCAGCTTGTCGACTTCAAGATCGAATGCGGCCGCCTGTTCGAGGGCGACATGATGCGCATCGTCGTCGCCGACGAGATCTCGCCGGATTCCTGCCGGCTGTGGGATGTCGCCACCCAGGACAAGCTCGACAAGGACCGCTTCCGCCGCGACATGGGCGGCCTGGTCGAGGCGTATCAGGAAGTCGCCCGCCGTCTCGGCATCATCAACGAAAACGAGCCGCCGCGCCCGACAGGTCCGGTCCTCGTCGCCTCTTCGGACGCGCCCAAGGGCCTGAAGCACTAGTACCGACGGGCCTGCCGGATAACGGCAGGTCCACCGCCTGATCCATCACTTAGGAGTATCGATGAAAGCCCGCATCACCGTGACCCTCAAGAACGGCGTCCTCGACCCGCAGGGCAAGGCGATCGAGCATGCGCTCTCTGGACTGGGCTTCGACGGTGTCGGCCAGGTTCGCCAGGGCAAGGTGTTCGACATCGAGCTCACCGGAACCGACAAGGCCAAGGCCGAAGCCGATCTCAAGGCCATGTGCGACAAGCTCTTGGCGAACACGGTGATTGAGAATTACGCGGTGGAGATTGCCTGACAATGAAATCAGCCGTTGTCCTCCTGCCTGGCCTCAACCGTGACCGCGACATGATCGCGGCGCTGACCAAGATTTCCGGCCAGGCGCCGGCGACGGTGTGGCAGACCGACACCGAAATCCCCGCTGTCGACCTGATCGCCATCCCCGGCGGCTTCTCCTTCGGCGACTATCTGCGTTGCGGCGCGATCGCGGCGCGCATGCCGGTGATGCGGGCGGTGGCCGAAAAGGCCGCCAAGGGCGTCACCGTCATCGGCGTCTGCAACGGCTTCCAGATCCTGGTCGAGGCGGGACTGCTGCCCGGCGCCTTGATGCGCAATGCCTCGCTGAAATTCGTCTGCCGGCAGGTCAAGCTCGAGATCGCCAACGCCAACACCATGTTCACGCGCCGCT
The DNA here is from genome assembly GCF_003289965.1 of Mesorhizobium atlanticum. Lineage (GTDB taxonomy): Bacteria > Pseudomonadota > Alphaproteobacteria > Rhizobiales > Rhizobiaceae > Mesorhizobium > Mesorhizobium atlanticum. The sequence continues at coordinate 801,710 of NZ_QMBQ01000003.1, read as the reverse complement.
ACCGGCCCGGACAGATCATCCGCTCACCCGTGGCGCATCATGACGGCAACTACTTCGCCGACGCTGAGACGCTCGCCCGGCTAGAAGGCGAGGGCCAGGTCGTGTTCCGCTACGCCGAGGGCACCAATCCCAACGGCTCGATCAACGACATCGCCGGCATCGTCAACGACAAGGGCAACGTGCTCGGCCTGATGCCGCATCCCGAAAATCTGATCGAGGCGGCGCACGGTGGCAATGACGGCCGCGCGCTGTTCGAAAGCGCGCTCGGCCTCGCGGCTTGATCGTTTAACATCTATCGGAACGCGGGGGCGGACCTGACCATGAGACCGACGATTGTTCGCCTTGCTCTCCTGGCCGCCGCCGGGCTCGCCCAGGCCTCGTGCCAGTCGAGCCCCAAGACGACGCCGGTTTCCTCTGGCAAAAGCGCCTCGCTGCTTGCGATGGAACAGGTCGCCATCTCGGCACATAAGTGCTGGATCGCCAGCAAGGACCCGGCCTTCAAGCCCTACCAGATGGCCAATGAGCTCAATTCCTACAGCGGCACGCCGCGCTTCCTGCTCGTTCCCGCCAAGCATTATGGCGGCAAGCCGCTGCTGGTCGTGCAGGCGCAGGGCAATTCCAGCCGCGTCGACGTGTTCGGGCCGCTGATGAACGAGCCGCTCGGCGCGCGCATCGGTTCCGATATTGCCCGCTGGCAGGCCGGCAACCCGTCCTGCGCGGCTGCCGCGTGAACCTGCCATGAGCCGGTTCCTGCAGATGGCGGGACTGGTTATCGGGCTTATCGGGCTCGTCCTGCAAGCCGCGATCACGATTCCGGCGTCGATGGCGGCCGGGCGCAGCCTGCTTGGCTCGATCGTCTTTCTCTTCAGCTTCTTCACCATCCTGACCAACATCGCGGCTGTGATGGTGCATGCTTCGCTGCTGTCGCCCACCGGCTATGCCTGGTTCCCAGCCTTCGCCGGGCAGCGGATGCGGGCCGGCGTCGCGGTCGCCATCACCTTGGTCTTCATCGTCTATGCGACCGTGCTGGCGGGCCTGTGGCAACCGCAGGGCCTGTTCCTGCTTTGCGACATCCTGCTCCACTACATCACGCCGTTTATCTTCGTGCTGTGGTGGCTCGTCGCTGGCGCCGACGGCAGCACGCGCTGGCGCGATATCTCCTGGTGGATGATCTATCCGCTGGCCTATCTCGCCTATGCGCTGATCCGCGCGCCGTTCGCCGGCGAAGTGCCCTATCCGTTCCTCGACGTCGCCAAGAACGGCGCGGCCAGCGTCGCCGTTTCGGCTTTGGGCGTCACGGCGCTGTTCGTCGGATTGAGCGTGCTTGCCGTGCTAATCGATCACGGGATCGGCCGGTTGCGAGGGAAACCCGCCCTCCAATCGGGCCGCCGATAGAGCAATTCCAGGAAAAGTGTGAGCGGTTTTCCGTCCGGAATTGCGCAAAGATAGTGCGTTTCGCCGTTTCCTTGAACGGTGAAACGTACTGGATCATCACTCCCAGAACGACCTGATGCCTTCGCGATAAGCGTCGCAGCGCGAGATGCCTATATCTTTGAGCTGCTCGTCCGTCATCTCCAGCAGCGCGAGGCGACCGCGCCGGCGCTCGAGCATGCGATCGATCTGCCTGGCGATGGAACGGAGCACAACCACCATCCGGCCGAGAAAGCCGCGATGGGCCAACGGCTTGGCCTGTGCGCCAAAAGCCGGGCGAGCGTAGCGAATTGTCTCAATTGTATCCATTGCCGTTCTGCCTTGTCTCGATTGTACCTTTCCAATCGCCGGTTCGATATGGATTGACTCATCGCGCGGTGCAATATAGAAAATTGTCACCATGACAAATTGGCTCCCTGACCTCTCCACTGGTTCCGGTCCGCTCTATCAGCGTCTTGCTGACAGCATTGAGTCAGATATCGACAAGGGCGTCATCGATGCCGGTGCAAAACTGCCGCCACAGCGCGACCTCGCCTATGACATCGGCACGACCGTCGGCACCATCGGCAGGGCCTATCAGCTGCTGCGCGAACGCGGTCTGGTGAGCGGCGAGGTCGGCCGCGGCACCTATGTGCTCGGCCAGCGCGCCGAAGCCCCGAGACCCGACGTCGAACCCGGCTTGCAAGGCACGCGCCCCATCGACGCGCCGAGCGGCAAGCTGCGTTTCGACAGCACCGCCGCACCCGATGTCGGCCAGGGCGCCGTAATCGCCGATATCCTGGCGCGCACCGCCCAGGAGCACCCGCACGAAATCTCGAGCTACATACGTGATTTTCCCGAACGCTGGTACGAGGCGGGCAGCCGCTGGCTGGCGCGCAACGCTTTCCACCCCTCGCCCGATTCGATCGTGCCGACGCTAGGCACCCATGCCGCGGTCATGGCGGCGATCGCGGCGCTGACCATGCCTGGCGACTACGTCGTCTTCGAGCATCTCACCTATTCGCAGATCGCGCGCAGCGCCGGGCTGATCGGCCGCCGCACGGCGCTGGTTTCGACTGATGACAACGGCATCGACCCGGATGATTTCGAGCGCGTCTGCGCGCAGAAACATCCAAAACTGATGTTCCTCATGCCGACCGCGAAGAACCCGACGCTGGTGACATTGTCGGCGGAACGGCGGCAGGCGATCGCGAAGATCGCGCGCGAATACAACGTCGCGCTGATCGAGGACGATCTTTACGGCGAGCTCACCGACGACCCGACACCGCTGCTGGCCGAATATGCGCCCGAGCGCACCATCGTGGCCGGCGGCCTGTCGAAGTCGGTCGCCGCCGGCGTGCGCGGCGGCTGGCTTTCCTGCCCGCCGGCCTACCGCCACCGCATCCGTGTCGCGCACAAGATGATGACCGGCGGCCTGCCCTTCCTGCTGGCCGAGGTCGGCACGCGGCTGGTGATGTCGGGCCAGGCAGGTGAGATCCGCAAGCGCTGCATCGCCGAAATCCAGGCGCGCCTCGCCATCGTCCGCGACGTGCTGGCGGGGTTCGACGTCAAGGCGCGGGACAACGTGCCCTTTCTCTGGCTGACCTTGCCGGACCCGTGGCTGTCCGGCACGTTCAAGAACGCCTGTCTGGCGCAAGGCGTACTCATCGACGACGAGGACGAGTTCAAGGCCGGCCGCTCCGAGCAGGTCTTTCACGGCGTGCGCTTCGGCGTCTCGCAGCCGCGTCAGAGCAAGGATGTCGCCGGCGGCGTCGCCGTCATCCGCCGCTTGCTCGACGAAGGCCGCGCCGGCTACGACAGTTTTTCCTGATCAAGCCCACTGGCCCAGGCCCGGGCATCACCGGCAGCGGCAGTTTTCCGGCATTTTCGTCATCCGATGGGGTGTATCGCGCGAAAAGCTTGCGATATGAGGAGGACTCGAAAACTCCCCTCTCCCACGGACAAAAATCGCCGCTCATGACCATTTCCAATTCCGTGCCGATCACCCCCGAGCTCATCGCCGCGCATGGGCTGAAGCCCGACGAATACCAGCGCATCCTCGATCTGGTCGGCCGTGAGCCAAGCTTCACGGAGCTCGGCATCTTCTCCGCGATGTGGAACGAGCACTGCTCCTACAAGTCCTCCAAGAAGTGGCTGCGCACGCTGCCGACGACCGGCCCGCAGGTCATCCAAGGTCCAGGCGAGAATGCCGGCGTGGTCGATATCGGCGACGGCGACTGCGTCGTCTTCAAGATGGAGAGCCACAACCATCCCTCCTACATCGAACCCTATCAGGGCGCGGCGACCGGCGTCGGCGGCATCCTGCGCGACGTCTTCACCATGGGCGCGCGGCCGGTCGCGGCGATGAATGCGCTGCGCTTCGGCGCGCCGGACCATCCCAAGACCCGGCATCTGGTCGCCGGCGTGGTTTCGGGCGTCGGCGGCTATGGCAATTCCTTCGGCGTGCCGACGGTCGGCGGCGAGGTGAACTTCGACGCCCGCTACAATGGCAACATCCTGGTCAACGCCTTTGCGGCGGGCCTTGCCAAGACCAACGCCATCTTCCTGTCGCAGGCCAAGGGCGTCGGCCTGCCGGTCGTCTATCTCGGCGCCAAGACCGGACGCGACGGCGTCGGCGGCGCCACCATGGCCTCGGCCGAGTTCGACGACAAGATCGAGGAAAAGCGCCCGACCGTGCAGGTCGGCGATCCCTTCACCGAAAAATGCCTGCTGGAAGCCTGCCTCGAGCTCATGGCCTCCGGCGCCGTCATCGCCATCCAGGACATGGGTGCGGCCGGCCTCACCTGCTCGGCCGTCGAGATGGGCGCTAAGGGCGACCTCGGCATCGAGCTCGACCTCGACAAGGTGCCGGTGCGCGAGGAGCGCATGAGCGCCTATGAGATGATGTTGTCGGAAAGCCAGGAGCGCATGCTGATGGTGCTGCGCCCCGAGAAGGAAGAGGAAGCCGAAGCGATTTTCCGCAAATGGGGTCTCGACTTCGCCATCGTCGGCAAGACCACCGACGATCTGCGCTTCCGCGTCATCCATCAGGGTGATGAGGTCGCCAACCTGCCGATCAAGGAACTGGGCGACCAGGCGCCGGAATATGACCGCCCCTGGGTCGAGGCGAAGAAGCCGGCGCCGCTGGCCGCGAATGATGCGCCGAAGGCGGATGTCGCCGACGCGCTGCTCAAGATGCTGGGTGGGCCGGACCTCTCCTCGCGCCGCTGGGTGTGGGAGCAGTACGACACGCTGATCCAGGGCAATTCGCTGCAGCTCCCCGGCGGCGATGCCGGCGTGGTGCGCGTCGAGGGCCATCCGACCAAGGCGCTCGCCTTCTCCTCCGACGTCACGCCGCGCTACTGCGAGGCCGACCCTTACGAAGGCGGCAAGCAGGCGGTTGCCGAATGCTGGCGCAACCTGACCGCCACCGGCGCGCTGCCTCTCGCCGCCACCGACAATCTCAATTTCGGCAATCCGGAGCGGCCCGAGATCATGGGCCAGTTCGTCGGCGCCGTTAAGGGCATCGGCGATGCCTGCCGCGCGCTCGGCTTCCCGATCGTCTCCGGCAATGTCTCGCTCTACAACGAAACCAATGGCCGCGGCATCCTGCCGACGCCGACCATCGGCGGCGTTGGGCTGATCGCCGACTGGTCGAAGATGGCGCGCATCGGCTTTGCCGCCGAGGGCCAGATGATCGTGCTGGTCGGCGCGCCGCCGAGCTGGGGCAGCCATCTGGGCCAGTCGATCTATATGCGCGACATCCACGGCCGCGCCGACGGTCCGCCGCCGCCGGTCGATCTCGACCATGAGAAGCGCGTCGGCGACCACGTGCGCTCGCTGATCGCTTCGGGCATCGTGACCGCCGCCCACGACGTCTCCGACGGCGGCCTCGCGGTGGCGCTCGCCGAAATGGCGATGGCGTCCGGCATCGGCGCCACCATCCCCGGTCTCACCGGCACCGATCCGATCCCGGTCTGGTTCGGCGAGGATCAGGGCCGCTATCTGCTGACGCTGTCGATCGACCCGCAAAGCGGCGAATGGGACAGCATCCGCGAGGAGCAGGGCAAGCTCGGCATCTTCGCGCCCTGGATCGGCACCACCGGCGGCAGCACGCTGAAACTCGGCGATGCCCGTGCGATCCCGGTGAGCGAGCTGAAGGCCGCCCATGAAGGCTGGTTCCCGCGCTTTATGGATCAGGCCAGTTGACCAGAAGCACGTCTCCCGAAAGTGTGCAGCGGTTTCGGGTAAAAGACATGCTTACGGCAAAAGGCTTAAATCATGTCGCATAAATCCCTTCTTATGCGACATGATTTAACCGCCAGGGCGCTGGTCGCAGTCGTCTTCTGGCCGTCGCTGTTCTTCTTCTGGTTTCTCGGGCCGTTCGTTTTCTTGTTGCTGTCGACCACCTCGAGCGAGGTGTGCCCACGGCTTGAAACCCGCGACGAGTTCCTGGCAGCAGCTAACGGAGCGCTGCCGATGCTCGTCGTGCAGAACGTGATCTACGCGGTTCCGATCGTCTGCCTCGTACTGTGGAACAGGCTTTCTCCGGAGCCGGCGCGGGCACGGCAAATCGCGACCTGCGTCAAGCTCTTCGTCGTTGCCGCGATCATCGGAGCGACTTGGGACTATGGCTCGTCCCTGGTCTGCGACGGCTATGGCCAACCCTTCTTCTCCTCCGCCTGGCGGATGACGAGCTATCTTCCGATCGTCGGCCTGCTAATCAACATCCCGCTCTACGTGTTGGTCTTCAGCCTCGGCCGCGCCTATTCGACGCGCGATGACATTAGCGAAGACGGCGTCGTTCATTCCAGGCAGGACAACCCTTAGGCTCCCATAGCCGACGGAACGGCTTCAATCCGGGCCGGAAAGGCTTTAGGCTCAGCACGAGTCACATAGCCTGCCCGCTTGAAACAGGATTTTGCCATGGCAATGGATGCCCACGACATCGAAAAACTGATCAAGGAAGGCATTCCGGACGCCAAGGTAACGATCCGCGATCTGGCCGGCGACGGCGACCACTACGCGGCTGAGGTCGTTGCCGAAAGCTTCCGGGGCAAGAGCCGTGTCCAGCAGCACCAGATGGTCTATGACGCGTTGAAGGGCAATATGGGCGGCGTGCTGCATGCGCTGGCGCTGCAGACCAGCGTACCGGACTGAGCGCTATAGTCCTTGGGACTTGGCCCAAAATCGCGTTATCCCTTGCGCCATTGGGCCAGTGTCTCGGCTAACGTCTTGTTTCAGCCACCCTATGGGTTTATTTGATGGACATGCTTCGAGCCTGACTCCCACAGGCGTGAAAGGATTGTCCATGACCGGCATCAGCGACTACATCGACAATGAAGTGAAGAGCAACGACGTCGTGCTCTTCATGAAGGGCACCCCGGGATTCCCGCAATGCGGGTTCTCCGGCCAGGTGGTGCAGATCCTCGATTACATCGGGGCCGACTACAAAGGCGTGAACGTGCTCGACTCGGCTGAACTGCGTCAGGGCATCAAGGACTATTCCAACTGGCCGACCATCCCGCAGCTCTATGTGAAGGGCGAATTCGTCGGCGGTTGCGACATCGTGCGCGAAATGTTCCAGGCCGGCGAGTTGCAGGACTTCCTGGTCGAAAAGGGCGTCAGCGTCAAAGGCGCAGCCTGATTCAATCTTGCTCGCCGGCCCGAAGGCAACCTTCGGCCGGCAGGCATCGCCCGGGGCTGCCCCCACCTCGGCAATTGTGAACCCGCATCGCGGGGATGAGACGAACCAGCGCGCCGGCCAGCCGGCGCTTGTTCGTTGAAAGATCGGACTTTGCCGTGGACAAGCAGGTAGAAGCGTCGCAACGGGCAAGCAGCTTGCCCATTCCGCGCTGGGAATTCATTGCGCTCTGCGCAGCGCTGATGGCGCTCAACTCCTTGGCCATCGACATCATGCTGCCGGCCCTGCAGCAGATCGGCGCCTCGCTTGGCGTCGAGAGCGAAAACCACCGCCAATATGTCATCACCGCCTATATGCTGGGCTTCGGCGGTGGACAGCTTTTGTTCGGGCCCATTTCGGATCGCTTTGGACGCCGCGCGCCACTGGTCTTTGGCCTGGTTGTTTATGTCGTGGCTGCGGCTGCCGCCGCCATAGCTCCCAGTTTCGCTCTGTTGCTGACCTGGCGTCTCATTCAGGGCATCGGCGCGGCCGCAACTCGCGTCATAGCCGTCTCGATCGTGCGCGACACGTTCGAAGGCCGGCGTATGGCCGAGGTGATGTCGCTGATCTTCATGGTGTTCATGGCCATCCCGGTCATCGCGCCCGGCATCGGCCAGTTCGTCATGCTCTTCGCCAGCTGGCACTGGATTTTCGTCACCATGGCCATCGGCGCGCTGATCGTTTCGACCTGGGCTCTGCTGCGCCTGCCGGAGACGCTGCATCCCGAATATCGCCGCTCGCTCACGGTGGGATCCGTGCTCGGCGGCTTCCGCATCGTGCTCACCAACCGGCTCACGCTTTGCTATGCCTTTGCCAGCACGTTCATCTTCGCCGCCATGTTCGGCTTCATCAGTTCGGCGCAGCAGATCTACATCGACGTCTTCCATGTCGGCGAATTGTTCCCGCTGATCTTCGCCGGCGTCGCCGGCGTGCTCGCCTTCTCCAACTATCTCAATTCGCGGCTGGTCGGCCAAATTGGCATGCGCCGCCTGTCGCAGGGCGCGCTGCTCATCTTCCTGTGCATCAGCCTTGCCTGGCTGGTGGTCTCGCTCGAGATGCAGATGCCGCTCTGGCTCTTCGTCACCTTCTTTGCCGGCGCGATGCTGCCGTTCGGCGGACTGGGCGCGAATTTCAACGCTCTGGCCATGGAGCCGCTCGGCGAGCTCGCCGGGACGGCCGCTTCCATCCTCGGCTTCATGCAGACTTTTCTCGGTGCCCTCATCGGCGCGGCGATCGGCCAGGCCTATAACGGCACGGTCACGCCTCTGGCGGCCGGCTTCTGCAGCGTCTCGGTCGCGGCCTTGCTGATGATCCTGATCGCCGAGCGGGGCAGGATGTTCCAGCCCCACAATCCCCCTGTTTCGGGGCACATCACCGATCTGCATTGATCGTCGCTTCAACGAAGTTAGGATCTGCGTTCCTGCATCGCCGTGAAGCGCGGCGAAAGGATGCGACCTGCGATCGCGCCGCCCATGCTTTCGGTAAATGGCAATGGCAGCGCCTTGGCAAGCGCCTCGAGCACCGAAGCGACAAAGGCCCTGTTCAGCCTGTCGTCCGGTCCCAACTTGGAGAAGGTGGCGTGCGGCTTGCCGAAAAGCGTCCCATCCCGGCGAAGCGAGAACCTTAGCGTCAGCGACATGCCGGCCGTACCGCGCGGCGGCCGCCAGCAGGCATAAATGGCGGCCGACATTTCGGCTATCGAGTTGACCGGATCGCGACTGCCGCAGGCGCGTTCCTGCGCGCAACTCGCATTCACCGCAACAGCCAAGGCGAGAGCAGCCACGGCGAACCTGAAGCTCATTGCCATCTCCGGCGACTCAAGGATCTTTCAGAAGGGCGCGGCCAAGCGCGGCCGGCGCAACCGATCCTATTCCGCCCAGAGCTCGCGCCGCAACTCGTCCCAGCTTTGCTTGTCGGGCGCGACCAGCAGGCCGCCGTCGACATGCGACGGCAGATAGACGCTGCCGTCGACGCGCGCGACATGGCCGCCGGCTTCCTGATGGATCAGCGCGCCCGCCAGATGATCCCAGGGCATCAGCTTGTTGTAGAGCACGAAATGGGCGTGTCCGCTCGCAAGCAGCCGGTATTCATGCGCCGCGCAGCGATAGGCGAATTGCGACAGCGTCTTGGTCTGGTTGCGGGCAAGCCGCGAGCGCTCAGGCTCCGCGAGAAACTGCCAGGAAACGGCACCGGTCATCTGCGACATCGGCACCGGCGCCGCGACGCGGACCTTCTCCAGCGCGCCATGCGCGTGGCGGATATGGCTGCCGGCGCCCTTGGCGCCGATCAGCCAGTCCTTGCCGACCGGATCGTGGATGATGCCCGCGACCGTCTCGCCATTAACGACGACGCCGGCCATGACGCCGAACAGCGGTACGCCGGAGGCGAAGTTGAAAGTGCCGTCGACCGGATCGATGACGAAGGCTAGCGTGGCATCGCCAAGACCCGACAGCAGCGCCGGATTGTCGGAGCAGGCCTCCTCGCCGACCACCATTGCGTCGGGATAGCGCTCGCGCAGCCGGGCGGTGATCAACCTTTCGGCATTGACGTCCGCCTCGGTGACGAGGTCGGCGGCGGATGTCTTCTGACGAACGTCCCCCTCGCCCAGCCGCCGGAAGCGCGGCATGATTTCCACCCTGGCTGCATCGGCAAGAAGGTCGGCCAGCCAGTCGATCGCGCGGTCGTCAAATGTCATCGGAAATGTCTTGCCCTGGGGTGAGGCGCACATCGAGCGCAGCGAAATCGAACAGTCTTCGGTCGAGCAGGTGCGAGGGCCGCACATTGGTCATGGCGCGGATCATCGTATCCTTGCGGCCCGGCATGCGCTTCTCGATGTCGTCGAGCATCGCCTTCATGGCATTGCGCTGCAGCCCTTCCTGGCTGCCGCAGAGGTCGCAGGGAATGATCGGGAATTTCATCGCGTTGGCGAATTTCTCGAGGTCGGTCTCGGCGCTGTAGGCGAGCGGCCGCAGCACCATGACGTCGCCCTCGTCATTGAGGAGCTTGGGCGGCATGGCGGCAAGGCGACCGCCATGAAACAGGTTCATGAAGAAGGTCTCAAGTATGTCCTCGCGGTGATGACCGAGCACAAGCGCCGAGCACCCCTCTTCCCGCGCGATCCGGTAGAGATGGCCGCGCCGCAGCCGCGAGCAGAGCGAGCAATAGGTGCTGCCTTCCGGGAGCTTGTCGGTCACCACCGAATAGGTGTCCTGGTATTCGATGCGATGCGCGATGCCGTTGGCGTTGAGATAGTCGGGCAGGATATGTTTCGGGAAATTCGGCTGGCCCTGGTCGAGATTGCAGGCGAGCAGCTCGACCGGCAGCAGACCGCGCCATTTGAGGTCGAGCAGCAGCGCCAGCAGGCCGTAGGAATCCTTGCCGCCGGAAAGCGCCACCAGCCAGCGCTCGCCGGGCTTTACCATGGCGAAATCCTCGATCGCCTGGCGCGTCAGCCTCAACAGCCGCTTGCGCAGCTTGTTGAACTCGACCGAGGACGGCACCTCGCGAAACAGCGGATGGAAGCCGCCCTCGGCATCATCGTCGATCGGCTCTAGGGATTTTACATCTGGCAGCATGTTCATGGCGCTGGTGCCCACGGTCCTGTTGGCGCACGGCTTACCGGACATAGCGAACAAAGAAAAGGCCGCCTCGAGGGCGGCCTTGGATGTTGCGGCTGATTAAGTTCGATCAGCGCGAGTAGAATTCGACGACCAGGTTCGGTTCCATCTGCACGGCGAACGGAACGTCCGACAGGCCCGGAACGCGCGCGAAAGTCGCGGTCATCTTGTTGTGGTCGGCTTCGATGTAGTCCGGCACGTCGCGCTCGGCGAGAGCGACCGACTCCAGCACGATCACGAGCTGCTTCGACTTCTCGCGCACCTCGATCACGTCGCCCGGCTTGCAGCGATACGAGCCGATGTTGGTGCGCTTGCCGTTCACGTTGACATGGCCGTGGTTGACGAACTGACGGGCGGCGAAGATGGTCGGCACGAACTTGGCGCGATAGACGATCGCGTCGAGGCGCGACTCCAGCAGGCCGATCAGGTTTTCGGAGGTATCGCCCTTGCGGCGGTTGGCCTCTTCGTAGACCTTGCGGAACTGCTTTTCCGAAACGTCGCCATAGTGACCCTTCAGCTTCTGCTTGGCGCGCAGCTGCAGGCCGAAGTCGGAAAGCTTGCCCTTGCGGCGCTGGCCGTGCTGGCCGGGGCCGTATTCACGCTTGTTGACCGGGGACTTCGGGCGGCCCCAGATGTTTTCGCCGAGACGGCGGTCGATCTTGTATTTCGCGGATTCGCGCTTGCTCATCGCATTCCCTTTCAAAACAATATACCCGGAACCCCATGGCTCCGGGCGAAGGAAACGCGCCCTCCTCTGGCCTCCGTTTTCGAGACCTGACAGGGTTTCCCACGCAAAGCGACGGAAAACCCACGGGACACGTCAAAAGAAACCACCGAGCGTCGCCACCCGGTGTTGGTGGGCCTGTTAAACACAGATTTGACCGCTGTCAAGCTTGTGGCTGGCGACGCCAGGGGCAAGCCTATACCATTCCTGCGTTGCATGCGGCGCTGAACGTGGCGGAAAAGTTGCCGCCGGCGGCACCCGGAGGGCGGATGCTGCGTCTGCGGACGCAAACGCCCTGCACATGATGAAGGGACTGGAGCAGAGGAGTGCGAATTCCCATGAAGAAATTCTTCCTAACCCTGACCGGAGCCGCCGTCTTGGCCGGGTCGATGGCGGTCATGACCCCTGAACCGGCCATGGCCAGGCATTGGCATGGCCACAAGCAGGTCTGCCGCGTCGTAGTGAAGAAGAGAGTCGTCTGGCGCCACGGCCACCGCCATGTCATCCGCTACAAGACGAAATACTGCTGGTGGCGCTACTAACCTATTGCGCAGCGGGGATCGACGCAGGCCCGCGGCCAACGCCGCGGGCCTTTCATTTCGGCTTCGCGGTCTATGACTTCTTGCTGGGCAGGCCCTTGCGTTTGGTCTCCGCGAATTCCTCGAGCTGCTTCTCGCTCATCGATTCATACATTTCACGCGAAGCACCCTTGAGCTCGCTTTTCTTGGTCTCGCCGCGCTTAGCCGAAAGCGCCGCGCCGGCGGCCTTTTGCTGGGCTTGCGATTTGGCGGGCATGGTCGTTTCTCCTTTGCTGGAGAGCAATTCCAGGAAAAGTGTGAAACGGTTTCCGTCAGGAATTGCGTCAATCAGATAGAGTAGAAACGCCGCGCTTCGGCGGCAGTTCCAGCGTCGGCAGCTCAATCCCCGGAAGCCTGATCTTCGTTGGCGGGCTTCCCGGGTCCGGAACCCCGGTGTAGGACGACGGCATGAAATCGCTGACCGATCCGTCACAGGCACTCTCCGCCGGCCTCGTGAAAATCCGCACCGAATTCCACGTGTCGGATGGATTTCCGCCGGAGGTAACGGCGGCAGCGCAGGAGGCGGCCAGGCATGTGCCCAGTCAGCATGCCGACCGCACCGCAATCCCCTTCGTCACGCTCGATCCGGCGAGTTCGACCGATCTCGACCAAGCCTTCTCCATTGAGGCGAGCGGCAGCGACCTCCTCTTGCATTATGCCATCGCCGACGTGGCCTGGTTCGTCGAGGACGGCGACGCGATCGATCTCGAAGCCTGGAACCGGGGGGAGACGCTTTATTTGCCGGACGGCAAGGCCGGGCTCTACCCGCCGGTGCTCGCCGAGGCTGCGGCGAGCCTGTTGCCCGATGGACCGCGCCCTGCGGTCATCTTCACGATCCGGGTTGCCGGGGACGGTGCGGTGAAGCTGGACGGCGCGGAGCGCGCCATCATCCAAAGCCGCGCCAAGCTCGCCTATGACAGCGTGCAGGCCACCGACGTTCCGGCCGGCTTCGCCGAACTGGCCCGGCGCATGGCGGCAAACGAAGAACGCCGCGGCGCTTCGCGAGTCGATCCGCCGGAACAGGAGGTGGAAGAACTGGCCGACGGCACGTTCCGGCTTTCGTTCCGACCGCTGCTGCAATCCGAGCAGGACAATGCAGCGCTTTCGCTGGCCGCCAATATGGCGATCGCCGATGCCATGCTGGCGCATAAGACCGGACTGTTCCGCGTGATGTCGGGGCCGGATGCTGCCAAGGTGCAACGGCTGCGCAACGCGGCGCAGGCGCTCGGCCTGTCCTGGCCGGACTCCACCAGCCTGCGCGATTATCAGCGCACGCTTGATCCGGCCGATCCGAAACAGGCGGCGCTGATGCTGGAAATCCGCCGCGCGGGCAATGGCGCGTCCTACCAGCCTTATCAGGAGGGCGTCGTCCCCTGGCATGAGGCGATGGCAGCGACCTATGCGCATGCCACCGCGCCACTCAGGCGGCTGGCAGACCGCTATGTCGTGCGCTGCGCGCTGGCAATCGCCAACGGCCAGCCCGTGCCGCAGGCCGTCACCGAAGCATTCGCTCGGTTGCCGAAGGTGATGGGGCGCGGCGATGCCCGAGCCTCGCAGATCAACCATGCGGCCATCGACCTTGCCGAGGCGGTCATGCTCCAGGGACACGAGGGTGAGACATTCAGGGCCGTCGTCACCGACTTCGTTGATCATGGCGTGCGCGCGCAGCTTGCCGACATGCCTGTCGTTGCCAACGTCAAGGCCTCCGGGCTCAGGCAGGGCGATAGTCTCACGCTCAAGCTGGTCACGGCCGACCCGGATCAGCGCAGCATCGTCTTCGAGACTGCCGTCTAACGCGCGGACAATCCAAACCCCTGGATCAGTCGCCTCGTTGCGAAATCCACCTTGCCGGAAGTGAAGACGGCAAGATCGGGCTCGCTCTCGCTGGATGTTTCCCCGACCGGCTCGAGCAGCGACATCGCGCGCCGCGCGATCGCCTCGGCCGGATCGATCCAGTCGACCGGCCAGGGCGCCGTCTTGCGCATGCGGTTGACCAGAAACGGATAGTGCGTGCAGGCGAGCACGACGATGTCGGTGCGATTTCCCTCGCGTTCGAGGAAACAGGGCGCGATCTCGGCGCGCACCGCTTCCTCATCGACGAAACCCTGGCGCATATAGATCTCGGCGAGCCCTGCCAGCCGGTCGCTGCCGACCAGGCGCACATGGCATTTCTGCGCCCATTTGCTGATCAGGTCGCGCGTGTATTGGCGCTTCACCGTACCGGGCGTCGCCAGCACCGACACCAGGCCGGAGCGGGTGCGTTCGGCTGCGGGCTTGATCGCCGGCACCGTGCCCACGAATGGGTGGCCAGGGAATTTGTCGCGCAGCGCATCGATCACTAGGGTCGAGGCTGTGTTGCAGGCAATGACCGAAATCGCCGGCTGCAGCCGGTCGAGCAATTTGCCGAACAGCGTAAGGATGTGTTCCTTGAGAGCCGGCTCTTCCCAGGCGCCATAAGGAAAAGCCGCGTCGTCGGCGACATAGACGAAGCGGCGGTCGGGCATCAGCACACGCGCCTCGCGCAGCACCGTCAGCCCGCCGACGCCGGAATCGAACATCAGGATCGGGCGCTGGCTTGATCGATCGCTCATTGTCATCCGGTCATAGAGCAATTCCAGGGAAAAATGTGAAACGGTTTTCCGTCCGGAATTGCGTCAAACAAAGAGAGGCGGCAGGTCCGTGATTGGACCGCAGGCGCTTCTATCGCGAATGATCTTGGTATTGAAGAGGCGAATGCGAGCAGCTTTTGCGCAGCTGTCTCGTAGGCTCGCTCATATGCCGCGCTTGCCGAAGCCGGCGGGGCGCGGCCTGCCGAAGGGCTGCGGCGCGGGCGGAACGCGGGGAGTTGCAGCGGCAGCCGCGGCGCGTGGAGCGGCCGGCGCAGCGGTGCGCGCAGTGCGAGCTGGTGCCGGCAGCGGACCGTCGAAGTCGAAAACATCCGTCAACTCGTCGATGTTGCTTCCCGCGACGGGCTTCGCCCACAGGATCGTGCACCAGAGGCCGAATATCGAAAGTCCAAGCAGGTTCAGCCCGCCCGGAATGCTATCGGGATCTCCGAATTTGACGACCAGCAGCACGCCTGCCTGGAGAAGGGCGTAGACGGCCGAAAGGGCGATGTAGGCCCACAGGATCCAGCGGCGCCCGTTGGCGTCGCGGACGCGGCGCGAGGCGATGTTGCCGCGCAAGGCGACAAAGATAAGCGAGGCGATCAGGACTGCGCCTGCCATGCCCTGACGCGCCGGCGCAGGTCCCGAATTGATCAGTCCTTCGAAACCGATTGTGCTGACAATGCAGACAACGATCACCACGGTTTCGGCGACGGCGAGACCGAGAGAGTAAAGGAAAAAGCGCAGTCGACCAATATTGGACGCAAACATATGCCACCCCCCACTATTGCAGCAAGGATGAGGCACAACCGAATAAAATTCGGTTACTTCAAATGCTCACAGCTTATCGATTTTAACTTTCTTCGTCTTTGGCACGACTGCGCGCACCCGCCGGCAACCGTCTCGGATCGTCTCCCGGCGAGCCGTCGCCGCGTGGCATGGCCGGCGAGAACCTGTCCAGCGACGAGATGATGCCGCGCAGCACCTTGAGCTCGGGCTCGGCAAAACCCGCGCGCGTCAGCACGGCGCGCAGATTGTCGACCATCTTCGGCTTCTTCTCTTCCGGGCGGAAGTAGCCTCGTGCTTCCAGCGCGTTCTCCAGATAGGCGAACAGGCTGTGCAGCTGCTCCTTGGTCGCCGGCGCCAGCTCCGGTCCGGAGAAGTTGGTCTGGGTTTCGTCGGCAAGACCGGACTTCATCCACTCATAGGACATCAAAAGCACCGCCTGCGCGATGTTGAGCGAGGAGAAACTGGGATCGACCGGAAAGGTGACGATCTCGTCGGCGAGCCCGACCTCGTCATTATAGAGGCCGAAGCGCTCGCGGCCGAACAGGATGCCGGTGCGCTCGCCCGCCAGGGCGCGCGCCCTGAGCGCCCTGCCCGCTTCCACCGGCCCGCGCACCGGCTTGAAGCCGTCGCGCTCGCGCGCCGTCGTGGCAAAGACGAAGTTGAGATCGGCGACGGCCGACGCCAGATCGTCGAAGACCCGGGTGGCGTCAATGACATGATCAGCGCGGCTGGCTGCCGCGCGCGCCTTCTCGCTCGGCCAGCCGTCGCGCGGATTGACGAGCCTGAGCTCGGACAGGCCGAAATTCGCCATCGCCCTCGCAACCATGCCGATATTCTCGCCGAGTTGCGGTTCGACCAGGATGATCGCCGGTCCGGCGGAAGCGGTCTTGGCGGTATTTTCGATGGCTGGC
Organism: Mesorhizobium atlanticum; assembly: GCF_003289965.1. GTDB lineage: Bacteria > Pseudomonadota > Alphaproteobacteria > Rhizobiales > Rhizobiaceae > Mesorhizobium > Mesorhizobium atlanticum. Next base: position 785,392 of record NZ_QMBQ01000003.1, on the reverse strand, counting down.
ATGGCTGCGGGTAACCGGGGTTTGCGGCGTTTCGGCGTCCCCTGCCACATCCGGACCGGAAAATGAAGCATTCACAACAGTGGCACCCGTCCATCCCGGCGCGGATCGTGGTTTGCGCGCTGAAAAAGCCTTTGGTATACGCTCCCCCCATCCCCGGCCGAAACCATGCGGGCAAGGCCGTTCAGTTCCCCAGCAACGAGGCACTCTTTCCATGGCGAAGATCAAGGTGGCGAACCCGGTCGTCGAGCTCGACGGCGACGAGATGACCCGCATCATCTGGCAGTTCATCAAGGACAAGCTGATTCACCCCTATCTCGACCTGAAGCTTGAATATTACGATCTCGGCATCGAGCACCGCGACGCCACCAACGACCAGGTGACGATCGACTCCGCCAACGCCATCAAGAAATGGGGCGTCGGCGTGAAATGCGCGACCATCACCCCGGACGAGGCGCGCGTCGAGGAGTTCAAGCTGAAGAAGATGTGGAAGTCGCCCAACGGCACCATCCGCAACATCCTCGGGGGCACAATCTTCCGCGAGCCCATCATCATGAAGAACGTGCCGCGGCTGGTGCCGGGCTGGACCAAGCCGATCGTCGTCGGCCGCCATGCCTTCGGCGACCAGTATCGCGCCACCGACTTCCGCTTCCCCGGCAAGGGCAAGCTGACGATCAAGTTCGTCGGCGAGGACGGCCAGGTGATCGAGCACGAGGTCTATGACGCGCCGGGCGCCGGCGTGGCCATGGCCATGTACAATCTCGACGAGTCGATCCGCGAGTTCGCCCGCGCCTCGCTGAACTATGGCCTGCTGCGGAATTTCCCGGTCTATCTGTCGACTAAGAACACCATCCTCAAGGCCTATGACGGCCGCTTCAAGGACATCTTCCAGGAGGTCTACGAGAAGGAGTTCGAGGCCGAGTTCAAGGCGCGCAAACTCTGGTACGAGCACCGCCTGATCGACGACATGGTCGCCTCCAGCCTGAAATGGTCGGGCGGTTACGTCTGGGCCTGCAAGAACTATGACGGCGACGTGCAGTCCGACACGGTGGCGCAGGGCTTCGGCTCGCTCGGCCTGATGACCTCGGTGCTGATGACGCCGGACGGCAAGACGGTGGAAGCGGAAGCCGCGCACGGCACCGTGACCCGCCACTATCGCCAGCACCAGAAGGGCGAGGAAACCTCGACCAATTCGATCGCCTCGATCTTCGCCTGGACGCGCGGCCTCGCCCACCGCGCCAAGCTCGACGACAATGCCGAGCTGAAGCGCTTCGCCGAGACGCTGGAGAAGGTCTGCATCCAGACCGTCGAGTCAGGCTTCATGACCAAGGACCTGTCGCTGCTGATCGGCCCCGACCAGCCCTGGCTCTCGACCACCGGCTTCCTCGACAAGATCGACGAAAATCTGCAGAAGGCCATGGGGTAAAATCTAATCCCGGTAATGTCGAAGGCTCCGAAAGGAGCCTTCGTTTTTTCTGGGTAAGCAAAAGAGCGAAGCGATGGCCAAGCCGACTCTCTACGGTGCCGACTACAGCGTCTATGTGCGCATCGCGCGGATGACGCTGGAGGAGAAGGGCGTCGGCTACGAACTCGTGCCGCTCGATATCTTCGCCGCCGAGGGCATACCGGCTTGGTATCTGGAGCTTCAACCGTTCGCCCGCATCCCGGCCCTCGAGCATGACGGCTTTCGCCTGTTCGAGACAAGCGCCATCGCGCGCTATGTCGACGAAGCCTTCGACGGTCCGGCCCTGCAGCCGACCGACGCCCGCGGCCGCGCCAAAATGAGCCAGATCATCGCCATGCTCGACGCCTATGGCTATCGCGCCATGGTCTGGGACGTGGCGGTAGAGCGGCTGGAGAAGGCGGCACCGGACGAGACGCTGATCGCCGGCGGCCTTGCTCAGGCTGAGACAGTGCTGAAGGTTTTGGCATCGCTGAAGGCAAAGGGCCCATGGCTGCTTGGCGACCAGCTGACGCTGGCCGACCCGCACGCGGCGCCGATTATCGCCTATTTCCTCAAGGCAGCGGAAGGGCGCGACCTGTTGGCGCGCTTTGCGGATATCGAAGAGTGGTACTCTCGTGTCGCCGCTCGTCCGAGCTTTGCACTTACCGAGAAGATAAACTGACGGGACAGAGGGGCACTGTCCCGCCGACGTTTCGATAACCTGGCGGCCCGACCTACGCCGCCTCCAGCGCCGCCTTCACCGCCGCGATCGCATCGTTGGCCTTGGAGGCGTCGGGGCCGCCGGCCTGGGCCATGTCAGGGCGGCCGCCGCCGCCCTGGCCGCCAAGCGCGGCCGACGCGACGCGGACCAGATCGACCGCGCTGAAACGGCCGGTCAAGTCGTCGGTGACACCGACGACCACGCTTGCCTTGTTGTCCTCGCCGGCGCCGACAAAGACCACCACGCCGGAGCCGAGCGTCTTCTTGCCGGCATCGGCAAGCGGCTTCAAATCCTTCGGCGCCACGCCGCTGACCGCCTTGCCGAGGAAGCCGACGCCGGCGACCGTCTCGTTCGCGGCCGGGGCATCGGCAACGGCCGAGCCGCCGCCCAGCGCCAGTTTCTTGCGCGCCTCGGTCAGCTCCTTTTCGAGCTTCTTGCGCTCTTCAAGCAGCGCCTCGACGCGCGACGGCACATCGGCCGGCGAGATCTTCAAGGTCGCCGCAGCGGCCTTCAGGCGCTTGTCCTGTTCGTCGAGATGCCTGCGGGCAGCCTCGCCGGTCAGCGCCTCGATGCGGCGCACGCCCGCCGCCACCGCGCTGTCCGACAGGATGCGCACCAGGCCGATATCGCCGGTCGACCGGACATGCGTGCCGCCGCAGAGCTCGACGGAATAAGGACGATTGGCCTTGGCGCCATGCAGGCCGGTGCCCATCGACACGACGCGCACCTCATCGCCGTATTTCTCGCCGAACAGCGCCATCGCGCCCTCGGCGATTGCGTCGTCGACCGACATCAGCCGCGTCGTCACCGGGCTGTTCTGCACGACGATCTCGTTGGCCATGCGCTCGACCTCTTCGAGCTCATCGGCCGAAATCGGCTTGTTATGCGAAATGTCGAAGCGCAGGCGATCAGGCGCGACCAGCGAGCCCTTCTGCGCGACGTGGGTGCCCAGCACCTCGCGCAGCGCCTCGTGGATGAGATGCGTCGCGGAATGGTTGGCGCGCAACTTCGAACGGCGGGCATGATCGACTTTGAGCTCGACCGCAGCACCCGTCTTCACCGTGCCTTTAGCCACCTTGCCCAGATGGACGAACAGACCGTCGGCCTTCTTCTGCGTGTCGGAAACCTCGATCGAGAAGCCCTCGCCGGAGATCACGCCGGTGTCGCCCATCTGGCCGCCGGACTCGCCATAGAACGGCGTCTGGTTGACGACCACGGCGACCGCATCGCCTTGAGAGGCGCTGTCGATCGTCTTGCCGTCCTTGACCAATGCCTGGACGATGCCTTCCGCGGCTTCGGTCTCGTAGCCCAGGAATTCGGTCGCGCCGGTCTTTTCCCGAACTGAGAACCACACGGTTTCGGTCGCGGCTTCGCCCGAGCCCGCCCAATGCGCGCGCGCCTCCGCCTTCTGCCGCTCCATCGCATCGGTGAAGCCGGCAATGTCGACCGAGATGCTGCGCTGGCGCAGCGCGTCCTGCGTCAGGTCGAGCGGGAAGCCGTAGGTGTCGTAGAGCTTGAAGGCCGTCTCGCCGTCCAGCATGTCGCCGGCATGAAGCGTCTCGGTGGCGTCCGACAGCAGGCCGAGGCCACGCACCAGCGTCTTGCGGAAGCGCGTTTCCTCGAGCTTCAGCGTCTCGGCGATCAGCGCCTCGCCGCGCACCAGCTCGGGATAGGCCTGGCCCATCTCGCGCACCAGCGCCGGCACCAGCTGCCACATCAGCGGTTCCTTGGCGCCGAGCAGCTGCGCGTGGCGCATGGCGCGGCGCATGATGCGGCGCAGCACATAGCCGCGGCCTTCATTGGAGGGCAGCACGCCGTCCGCCACTAGGAAGGAAGATGAACGCAGATGATCCGCAATCACCCGATACGACGCCACATTCTCCTGGTTCGGCCCCTGGCCGAGCGCCGAGGACGCGGCATCGATCAGATGCTTGAACAGGTCGGTCTCGAAGACGCTTTCGACGCCCTGCAGGATGGAGGCCATGCGCTCCAGACCCATGCCGGTGTCGATCGAGGGACGCGGCAGGTCGATGCGCTCTTCCTTCGTCACCTGCTCATACTGCATGAACACCAGGTTCCAGAATTCCAGGAACCTGTCGCCGTCTTCTTCCGGGCTTCCCGGCGGACCGCCCCAGATATGCTCGCCGCGGTCGATGAAGATTTCCGAGCACGGACCGCAGGGGCCGGTGTCGCCCATGGCCCAGAAATTGTCCGAGGTCGGGATGCGGATGATGCGGTCGTCGGAAAAACCGGCGATCTTCTTCCAATAGCCCGCCGCCTCGTCGTCAGTGTGATAGACGGTGACGAGCAGCTTGTCCTTCTTCAGGCCAAAACCCTTGGTGATCAGGTTCCAGGCAAGCTCGATCGCGCGCTCCTTGAAATAGTCGCCGAACGAGAAATTGCCGAGCATCTCGAAGAAGGTGAGATGACGCGCCGTGTAGCCGACATTGTCGAGGTCGTTGTGCTTGCCGCCGGCGCGCACGCTCTTCTGCGCGGTCGCGGCGCGCGAATAAGAGCGCTTCTCCAGGCCGGTGAAGACGTTCTTGAACTGCACCATACCGGCGTTGGTGAACATCAGCGTCGGATCGTTGCGCGGCACCAGCGGGCTGGAGGCGACGATCTCGTGGCCCTCCTTGCGGAAGTAGTCGAGGAATGTCGACCGGATGTCGTTCACGCCACTCATTGCGTACTACCTTTTCGCGAGAACCGCCGGCGTTGCCGGCGGCTGATGGGCTTGGTGTTTCAGAAGATAGATGGGCCTTTTAGCGATAGCTCTTGAGCCTGTCCAGAAACACGGAGTTAAAGCATGTCTCCCGAAAGTGGGAACCGGTTTCGGGATGAAGACATGCGTAAAACCATGGAGCGAAATCCGAAGGATCGCGACGCGCTTTAGGCCAATTAAACGATCCGCCAGCCACTCGACGCTACCCCGAAACGCAAAACCGCCGGCGCGAAGGCCGGCGGTTCGGGTACGCAGTACTCAAGAACTCGATTACATAAGCACAACCAAATAGACCAGGATTGTGGCTGAACTCCGGCTAAGCCGACGAATTGCTTGCGCTCACTCCCGAACAGGAAGCCGCTGCGCGATCTTCCTGGACCAGCCCTACATGGCGCCGGCTTCGTCCTCGAAACCGTCGTCCCCGCCTTCGGAGCCGCCATTCTCGAGGAATTTCTCGGCGATCAGCCCGGCATTCTGCCGAAGCGCCAGCTCGATCTCGCGCGCCGTGTCGGGATTGTCGCGCAGGAACAGCTTGGCGTTCTCGCGACCCTGGCCGAGACGCTGCGAATTATAGGAGAACCAGGCGCCCGACTTCTCGACCACGCCGGCCTTGACGCCGAGATCGACAAGCTCGCCGGTCTTGGACACGCCCTCGCCATACATGATGTCGAACTCGACCACCTTGAAGGGCGGAGCCAGCTTGTTCTTGACCACCTTGACGCGGGTCTGGTTGCCGACGACCTCGTCGCGGTCCTTGACCGAGCCGATGCGGCGGATGTCGAGGCGCACCGAGGCGTAGAATTTCAGCGCATTGCCGCCCGTGGTCGTCTCGGGCGAGCCGAACATGACGCCGATCTTCATGCGGATCTGGTTGATGAAGATGACCATGGTGTTGGAGCGCGAGATCGAGGCGGTCAGCTTGCGCAGCGCCTGGCTCATCAAACGAGCCTGGAGACCGGGTAGCGCATCGCCCATCTCGCCTTCGATTTCGGCGCGCGGCGTCAGCGCCGCGACCGAATCGACGACCAGCACGTCGATGGCGCCCGAACGCACCAGCGTGTCGCAGATTTCCAGCGCCTGCTCGCCGGTGTCGGGCTGCGAGATCAAAAGGTTTTCCAGGTCGACGCCGAGCTTGCGGGCATAGACCGGATCGAGCGCGTGCTCGGCATCGACGAAGGCGCAGATGCCGCCCTTCTTCTGCGCTTCCGCCACCGTATGCAGCGCCAGCGTCGTCTTGCCCGAGCTTTCCGGCCCGTAGATTTCGATGATGCGGCCACGCGGCAGGCCGCCGACGCCGAGCGCGATGTCGAGGCCGAGCGATCCCGTCGGCACGGTTTCGATCTCGACCACCTGCTCGTTCGCGCCGAGCCGCATGATCGAGCCCTTGCCGAAAGCGCGCTCGATTTGCGACAGCGCCGCGTCCAGAGCCTTTGATTTGTCCACTGCCTTATCCTCTACAAGCCGCAAAGTATTCTGAGCCATGATACATCACCCCTTGGTCGTCAATGAAGGCCGGACAATCCGTGATCCCTGCTGTTTTGTACCTTTTTTGTTCTCATTTGGCAAGGGGCAACAAATATCTGAAAAACAATCAATATCTGGATTTGTTCTATTTTTGTCTCACCAAGGCTAGTGCGGAGCACAACCACTGGTCCAGAAGAGATTTCGATGTCCGGCCATCCCGAATCGCCCCACCGATTGCAGGGTGACCTGAGGAAACCTAGTGTGCGCAGCCGCACGATCAATGAAAGTCACCGATCCGAAATGCCGACATCCCCAACTATCCTGGCCCCAACGATCCTGGCTTTGGGCGGCGCCCATATCGACCGGCGCGGCCAGGTCTCGGGCACCTATGTGCCGGCCGCCTCCAACCCCGGCATGATGCGCGAAGATGTCGGCGGCGTGGTTTTCAACGCGCTGCGCAGCGTGGTGAAGCGCGGCGTGTCGGCCTCGCTGATCTCGGTGCGCGGCGGCGACGCGGCGGCGGACACGGTCGCCTCGGCGATCGACAACGCCGGGATAACGGACCTCTCGGTGGTGTTCCTCGACCGCACCACGCCGAGCTACACGGCACTGATCGACGCCGAGGGCGAATTGATCGTCGGGCTGGCCGACATGGCGCTCTACGACCTCGCCTTTCCCAAGCAGATCAGGCGTTCCAAGGTGCGCGAGGCGATCGCCGCCGCCGACGCCATCCTGTGCGACGCCAACCTACCGACATCGGCGCTGGAACGCCTGGTTGCGCTTGCCGGCGGCCGGCCGGTCTTCGCCATCGCCGTTTCGCCGGCCAAGGTCGTTCGGCTGACGCCGCTGCTCGACAGGCTGTCGCTGCTCTTCATGAACCGCCGCGAAGCTGCCGCGCTGGTCGGCGCCGAAATGTCCGGGAAAACCCTTGTCGACGCGCTCAGGCACGTCGGCCTACAGGCCGGCGTGGTTACGGCCGGCAGCGCTCCGGCGCTGGGCTATGACGACACCGGCGTTTTCGAGCTCGACCCGCCTGCGCCGCGCCGGGTCGCCGATGTGACCGGCGCCGGCGATGCGCTGACCGGCGCGACGGTCGCCGCCTTGCTGCGCGGCTTGCCGCTGCGCGCCGCGCTGCGCGAGGGCGTCGCTGCGGCGATGCTCGCCATCGAGAGCCCGGAGGCCGTGCCGTCCTTCACGAGCGCCAACTTCGCGCAGGCGCTTGCCCTTGTGCCGGAGGCACGGGAGGTGGCATAGGGCCACCAACCATCCAGTTCCTCCTTGCCGGAGACAGCCATGACGCCCGAGACCGCCCGCCCCTTCGTCGATATCCACCCGCCCGTGGCGGAGGCGCTTGCCGCCGGCCGGCCCGTGGTGGCGCTGGAATCAACGATCATCACCCACGGCATGCCCTACCCTGATAATGGCGCGATGGCGGCCAAGGTCGAGCAGATCATCGCTGATGCCGGCGCGGTGCCGGCGACGATCGCCGTGGTCGACGGCCGCATCAAGATCGGCCTGTCCGACGGCGAACGCGAGTCGCTGGCCATGACCGGGGACGCCATGAAGCTGTCGCGCGCCGACATCGGCTTTGCCGTCGCTCAAAAGCGCACGGGCGGCACCACGGTAGCGGCCACGATGATCGCCGCGCATATGGCCGGGATAAAGGTCTTCGCCACCGGCGGTATCGGCGGTGTCCACAAGGGCGCCGAGAAAAGCTTCGACATCTCGGCCGATCTCGACGAGCTGGCGCGCACGCCGGTCATCGTCGTCTCGGCCGGCGCCAAGGCGATCCTCGACATCGAAAAGACGCTGGAGGTGCTCGAAACGCGCGGCGTGCCAGTGATCGGCCATGGCAGCGAAACCATGCCCGCCTTCTGGTCCAGGCAATCGCCCTTCCGCGCACCGCTGACGCTCAATGCGCCTGAAGACATCGCCCATTTCTACCGCACGCGGCAGGCGCTGGGCCTTGGTGGCGGCATACTGGTCGCCAATCCGGTGCCGCAGAATGACGAAATCCCCGCCGACGAAATGGCCGGCTATATCGAGGCCGCGCAGATAGCCGCCGAGGCGCAGAACGTGACCGGCAAGGCGGTGACGCCGTTCCTGCTGTCGAAGATCCTCGAACTGACCGGCGGCCGTAGCCTCAAGACCAACATCGCGCTGGTCGAGAACAATGCCCGGCTCGCAGCGGAGATCGCGAAGGCGCTGTAGGGCACGCGGCGAAGCCCCCCTCACCCGGATTGCCAAGGCCAAATTGCAAAGAGCAATTCGGGGCAATCCGACCTCTCCCCGAGGGGAGAGGAGCTGCCAGCGCCTACGCAAACCTCTTCTCCCCAGCGAGGAGAAGATGGCCGCGAAGCGGCCGGATGAGGGGGGCGGCCTCGACGTGACCTTCACAAACGTTTCAACGGCGGACCAATCACTTCCCCGCCCTTCGTCCCGCCTCATAGGCCCGCCGCGCCCACACGGCCATCTCGTCGGGATCGTCGAATGCCTCGTCCGGCACGCTCCAATAAGGCATCGCCACCGCCTTGCCATGGCGCGAGCCCGTATAAGTCCACTGCTTGCAGCCTGCTGCTTCGAAGTCCGGCGCACTCTCCCCGTCCGCCTTCAGCATCAGTTCGTCGCGCACGACGACCGCGACGATGACGCCATCGCAATAAATGCCCTTGCCGCCGAACAGTTTGCGGATGCTGATCGGACCAAGGCTTTCGAACAGTTCTTCAAGGCGCGTATTATCCATGCCGCGATCATCTCATCCGTTGTCGGCCTTGTCATCGCCGCAACCAAAAGCATGCTGACAGGTTGAGACCCGGAAACGGAGTTCCCGCCATGCCCGTCCTGCTCAAAGGCTCCTGCCGCTGCGGCGGCGTCCACTTCGAGGTGGAAAGCCATACGCCGGTGCCGTTCATGCTCTGCTACTGCTCGATCTGCCGCAAGCAGCAGGGCGGCGGCGGTTTTGCCATCAATCTCGGCGCCGACTACGAGACTTTGAAAATCACAGGCAAGCGCAGCCTCGGCGTCTATCGCGCCGAAATCGAGGATGACGAGCATCCGCATTGCGAGGTCTCGACCGGCGAGCGCAATTTCTGCCGAAAATGCGGCTCAGCGCTCTGGCTCTACGACCCGACCTGGCCGGATCTCGTGCATCCCTTCGCCTCGGCGATCGACACCGACCTGCCGAAACCGCCGGAAAAGGTGCATCTGATGCTGAAATACAAAGCGAACTGGGTCGAGCCGGTGGTCGGCAGACAAGACAAGGTGTTCGACGTCTATCCAGAGGAATCGATCGCCGACTGGCACAAACGGACTGGGATGTGGGTTGAGTAGCTTTCTTCTTCCCGTGGAACGGGGAGGTGAGGAGTGGTCCGCGAAGCGGACGAAAAGCCAATTGCTTGGCTTTTCGAACGATGAACGCCGGCAGGCAGATGAGGGGCGGCGCCAGCCTCTCAAAACTTCGCACTTGCCCCTCATCCGGCCCTTTCGGGCCACCTTCTCCCCGTAAACGGGGCGAAGGAAGATCAGGCCGAGGCGCGCGCCTCGGCAAGCGCCTTGAGGTCGGCGGGCTTCAGCTCGACGGATTCGCCGCAGCCGCAGGCCGAGCTTTGGTTCGGGTTCTTGAAGGTGAAGCCGGTGCGCAGAGTCGTCTGCTCGAAATCCATCTCCGTGCCGAACAGGAAGAGCGCGGCTTCCGGCGCCACATAGACATGCGCGCCTTCGCGCTCGATATGGTCGTCCTTGGGGTTCGGCTCGGTCACCAGATCGATGGTGTATTCCATGCCGGCGCAGCCGCCCTTCTTGATGCCAAGGCGGATGCCGTGCGCATTGTCGCGCGCGGCCACGATCTCGCGCACGCGGTCGGCGGCCTTTTCGGTCATCGTGATGACGGCGAAGCGTCCCATATTCTTCCTTCTCCATTCCCTGCAGGTTCAAGGCCTGCCGAATGATTCTCACCTAAAATGGTGAAGTTTTACCACCGGCGCAAGTGCGCCAGCCTGTGCTTGCCTAGTACCACCCGACGGCGACCTGCGCCTCTTCCGACATGCGGTCGGGCGTCCACGGCGGATCGAACACCATGTTGACCTCGACACCGGACACGCCTTCGACGGCGCCGACGGCGTTCTCGACCCATCCGGGCATTTCGCCCGCCACCGGGCAGCCGGGCGCGGTCAGCGTCATGTCGATCTTGACCGACCGGTCGTCCTCGATGTCGATCTTGTAGACCAGGCCGAGCTCATAGATGTCAGCCGGGATTTCCGGGTCGTAGACCGTCTTCAGCGCCGACACGATGTCGTCGGTCAGCCGCGCCAGCTCGTCGGCGGGGATCGCCGAGGCCGAGACGATGCCGTTGCCGGCCGTTTCCGGAACAGTCTCTGCGGTCGCGCTCACATCGTCCATCATCATCACCCGAAGAACTTCCGCGCCTTTTCCAGCGCCTCGGCCAAAGCGTCGACTTCGGCCCTGGTATTATACATGCCGAACGATGCCCTGCATGTGGAGGTGACGCCGAAGCGTTTCAACAGCGGCTGGGCGCAATGGGTGCCGGCACGGACAGCGACGCCCTGACGGTCGATCACCATCGACACGTCGTGCGCATGGATGCCCTGCAATTCGAACGAGATGATGGCGCCCTTGCCGGGCGCGTCGCCGAAGATACGGAGCGAGTTGATCGCTCGCAGCCGCTCATGCGCGTAGGTCTTGAGGTCGGCTTCATGCGCCGCGATCCGCTCGCGGCCCACCTTTTCCATATAGTCCAGCGCCGCGCCGAGGCCGATCGCCTGCACGATCGGCGGCGTGCCGGCCTCGAAACGGTGCGGCGGATCGTTATAGGTGACGATGTCTTCCGTCACCTCCTCGATCATCTCGCCGCCGCCCATGAAGGGCCGCATCTCTTCCAGCCTGTCCTTCTTGCCGTAAAGCACGCCGATGCCCGACGGGCCGTAGACCTTGTGTCCGGTGAAGACGAAGAAATCGCAGTCGAGGTCCTGCACGTCGATCGGCATATGCACGGCGCTCTGGCTGCCGTCGACGAGCACGGGAATTCCACGCGAATGCGCGATGCGCACGATTTCCTTGATCGGCGTCACCGTGCCCAGAGCATTCGACATCTGCGTGATGGCGACGAGCTTGGTGCGCGCGGTCAAGCGATTCTCGAATTCCTCGATATGGAAGGCGCCGAGATCGTCGACCGGCACCCAGACAAGCTTGGCGCCCTGCCGCTCACGGATGAAATGCCAGGGCACGATGTTGGAATGGTGCTCCATGATCGAGAGCACGATCTCGTCGCCCTCGCCGATCCGCGGCATGCCCCAGCCATAGGCGACCGTGTTGATCGCCGAGGTGGTGTTGGAGGTGAAGACTATTGTGTCGGTGCTCGGCGCGTTCAAAAACCGCTGCACCGATTTGCGCGCATTCTCGTAGGCGTCGGTCGCGGCGTTCGACAGGAAATGCAGGCCGCGATGGACGTTGGCGTATTCCTGGGAATAGGCATGCTGGATGGTGTCGAGCACCACCTGCGGCTTTTGCGCCGAAGCGCCATTGTCGAGATAGACCAGCGGCTTGCCATAGACCTGGCGCGACAGGATCGGGAAGTCGCGGCGGATCGCCTCGACGTCATAGGGGGTGGTTTCGATCTTCTGGTCCACAGCAATCAACCTTCCAAAGTGGCTCCCCCTCACCCGACCTCCGCTTCGCTCCGGCCACCCTCTCCCCGGTGGGGAGAGGAGGTCACCAACGTCGCACCTGCCTCTTCTCCCCTCGGGGAGAAGGTGGCCGCGAAGCGGCCGGATGAGGGGGCCTGCGCCGTACGCCGCTACCCGTGCGTCGAAAACCAGCCGTCGAGCCGCTCTTCGAGCGCTTCGACAAGCGCTTCGTCGTCCAGTTCCTCGATCACTTCGGCGACGAAAGCCTTCACCAGCAGGCCCCGCGCCGACTTCTCGTCGATGCCGCGCGCCATCAGATAGAACAGATGGTTGTGGTCGATCTCGGTGACCGTCGCGCCATGGCCGCAGACCACGTCGTCGGCGAAGATTTCCAGCTCCGGCTTGGTCGAGAACTCGCCGTCATCCGACAGGAGCAGCGTGTTGCAGGCCATCTTGGCGTTGGTCTTCTGCGCGTATTGATGCACGTTGATGCGGCCCTGGAAGACGCCGCGCGCCTTGCCGGTCACCACGTTGCGGATCACTTCCGTCGACGTCGTATGCGGTACGGCGTGGTCGAGCACCATGGTGGTGTCTGTATGCGTGTCGCCGGCGAGAAGGTTGATGCCGCGCAATTTGAAATCGGCGCCCTCGCCCGTCGTCCTGACAACGACCTCCTGGCGAACGAGTTTGCCGCCGGCATTCATCACGAACACCGTCAGCTTGGCGTCCTTGCCGATATGCGCCTTGAACTGGGCGAGATGCGTGGCCGTGTCCTGCTGCTCCTGCACGATCAGCCAGGTCACTTGCGCGCCGTCGCCGACCACGAGCTGGCTGACCGAAGAGACGAGCGCCTCACCGTCTTCGCTTGCCTCGCCCGCCTGGCGCTCGACGATGATCGCCTTGGCGCCGGCTCCGATACGCGCCAAGAGGCGCACATGCGACTGGCCGCCCGCCTGCAGGTTCTGAAATTCGATCGGCTTTTCCAGCTCGACGCCGCCGGCGATGTCGACGAAATAGCCGTCGGCGACGAAGGCCGTGTTCAGCGCGCCGATCGCATCGTCGTCGCCGTAGGGGTCGAGCCCTGGCGCGACGCTGCCGTCGGTGAGCTTCTCCGACAGGCGCTGCACGGTGACGCCCTCGACCTCAGGCAGCTTCGTTTGTGAGACTCCGTTCAGCACAGGCAGTACGGCCGACCCTTCAAGAACCGGCGCAAGCGCCTTGGCAACGGCGCCGGCCTCGAAAGCCGGCACCGAAGTCAACAGCCGGCGCAGGTCCGTGTAGTGCCAGGATTCGACGCGGCGCGTCGGCAGGCCGTTCTTGATCGCCTCGATCGCGTCGTCGCGCTTGACCATCACCGCGCCGTCGCCGGGCAGTTGCGACAGCCGCTCGCCGAAGGCGTCGATCAGCGCCGTCTCGGCCAAGGTCCGCTGGGGCTGTGCGTGCATGTTCATGACTTTCGCCTCGACCGCTCCCATCTCACGCGGCTTCGCCGATCACGCCGGCATAGCCGTTGGCCTCGAGATCCAGCGCCAGCGACTTGTTGCCCGACTTGATCACCTGGCCCTTGTAGAGCACGTGCACCGTGTCAGGCACGATGTGCTCGAGCAGGCGCTGATAGTGGGTGATGACGACGATCGCTCGCTCCGGCGAACGCAGCGCGTTGACGCCGTCCGAGACGATCTTCAGCGCATCGATGTCGAGGCCGGAATCGGTCTCGTCCAGCACACAGAGCTTCGGCTCCAGCAGCTTCATCTGCAGGATCTCGGCACGCTTCTTCTCGCCGCCCGAGAAGCCGACATTGAGCGGCCGCTTGAGCATGTTCATGTCCATGCTGAGCGAGGCCGCCGCTTCCTTCACGCGCTTCAGGAATTCCGGCACCTTCAGCGGTTCCTCGCCGCGCGCCTTGCGCTGCTCGTTCATCGCCACCTTCAGGAATTCCATGGTCGCCACGCCCGGTATCTCCATCGGATACTGGAAGGCAAGGAAGATGCCGGCGGTGGCGCGCTCGGCCGGATCCATTTCGAGGATCGACTGGCCGTTATAAAGGATGTCGCCTTCGGTGACCTCGTAGTCCTCGCGGCCAGCGAGGATGTAGGACAGCGTGGACTTGCCCGAGCCGTTCGGACCCATGATGGCCGCGACTTCGCCGGCTTTCACCGTCAGGTTCAAGCCGCGGATGATCTCGGTGCCGTCATCGACGATGCGGGCGTGAAGGTTTCTAATTTCAAGCATTTTCGTTCCGTTCCAAAATCTGTCCGTTCAAATTCAATGCCAACGCCAGCGCCAGTCGCCGCCCGTCTTGGCCTTGATGAGCGGGATAGTTGCGCCCGTCAGGGCAATGATAGCGAGCACCACCAGCCAAGCGGCGGCGCCCTTGGCGATCAGCGCCAGCGCAACCACAACAACGATCGCGACATAGACGACCACGAAGGCCCAGCCTTTCCAGTTGTCCGGCGTGGCGCCATAGCCGGAGCGCTTCGGTCTGAACCATTTATCTCCAGTCATCCCACCCTCCCGCTATCAGCTCCGCTTTGCGCCTTCGGCCTAATCCGACCGACGTAGCGAAACAGAACAAAGACAGCAAAGAAGCCAAACACGCCGATCATGGAGACCGAGCCTCCTAGGTGCTTCAGACTTGGAAACTCACCGATAGAGCCGACAAGCGCCATGATCGCGCCTGCGATCGCCACAAACAGTGCTAGCGCTAGCGACCCTACCAAGATGTTTCCAAAAGCCTTCAGCATCTTCCCAGTTACCCGACGCTGCCCTCGAGGCTGATGCCGATCAGCTTCTGCGCCTCGACGGCGAACTCCATCGGCAGCTGCTGGATGACGTCCTTGACGAAGCCGTTGACGATCAGCGCGATCGCCTCTTCTTCGGGGATGCCACGCTGCATGACGTAGAATTTCTGGTCCTCGGAGATCTTCGACGTCGTCGCCTCGTGCTCGAACTTCGCCGTCGCGTTCTTGGCTTCCATGTAAGGCACCGTGTGCGCGCCGCACTGGTCGCCGATCAGCAGCGAATCGCAATTGGTGAAGTTGCGCGCGTTGGTCGCCTTGCGGTGGGCCGAGACCTGGCCGCGATAGGTGTTCTGCGAGAAGCCGGCGGCGATGCCCTTGGAGATGACGCGGCTCGACGTGTTCTTGCCGAGATGGATCATCTTGGTGCCGCTGTCGACCTGCTGATAGCCGTTCGAAACCGCGATCGAATAGAACTCGCCGCTGGAATCGTCGCCGCGCAGGATGCAGCTCGGATATTTCCAGGTGATCGCCGAGCCGGTCTCGACCTGCGTCCACGAGATCTTCGAGCGGTCGCCGCGGCAGTCGCCGCGCTTGGTGACGAAATTGTAGATGCCGCCCTTGCCCTCGGCATCGCCGGGGTACCAGTTCTGCACCGTCGAATATTTGATCTCGGCGTCGTCAAGCGCGATCAGCTCGACAACCGCGGCATGCAGCTGGTTTTCGTCGCGCTGCGGCGCCGTGCAGCCTTCGAGATAGGAGACGTAAGCTCCCTCCTCGGCGATGATCAGGGTGCGCTCGAACTGGCCGGTGTTCTTCTCGTTGATGCGGAAATAGGTCGACAGCTCCATCGGGCAGCGAACGCCCTTGGGCACGAAGACGAACGAGCCGTCCGTGAACACCGCAGAATTCAGCGTCGCGTAGAAATTGTCCGAGGTCGGCACGACCGAGCCGAGATACTTCTTGACCAGTTCCGGATGCTCGCGGATCGCTTCCGAGATCGAGCAGAAGATGACGCCCGCCTTGGCGAGCTCTTCCTTGAAGGTGGTGACCACCGAAACGGAATCGAACACGGCGTCGACCGCGACGCGGCCGGACTTGTAGACGTTGTCGCCTATCTCCGCTTCCTCGTCCGCCACCGCGGGCTTCTGCACCCCGGCCAGGATCTCCTGC
The DNA here is from genome assembly GCF_003289965.1 of Mesorhizobium atlanticum. GTDB lineage: Bacteria > Pseudomonadota > Alphaproteobacteria > Rhizobiales > Rhizobiaceae > Mesorhizobium > Mesorhizobium atlanticum. Next base: position 769,491 of record NZ_QMBQ01000003.1, on the reverse strand, counting down.
TCCTTGAGCGGAATGCCGAGCTTTTCGTAGACCTTGATCAGTTCGGGGTCGACCTCGCTCAGCGACTTCGGCCCCGGCGTGCTCTTCGGCGCGGCGTAGTAATAGATGTCCTGGAAGTCGATCTTCGGATAGTGGACGCGCGCCCAGGTCGGCTCTTCCAGCGTCAGCCAGCGGCGATAGGCCCCCAGACGCCATTCCAGCATCCAGTCCGGCTCATCCTTCTTGGCCGAGATGAAGCGAATAATATCTTCGCTCAGGCCCTTCGGGGCCTTGTCCATCTCGATCTCTGTCTGGAATCCGTATTTATACTGGTCGACGTCGATCTTTCGGACTCGATCGATCGTCTCCTGCACAGCAGGCATAAGCGTTCTCCATCCACGCCGGGGTCAAGGCCCGGCAGTTTTCAAACTATGGCACCGCTGTAATCGCATCCCGGCGGGGGTGCGCAGCGGAGTAAGCTCCATATAGTGCGTATCCGCCGGAAATTCACCCGGCCAGGACAAAACGCACGACTCTACCAGGCCGCATGGCCTGAATTCATCTTCGCCGCCGTCAGGCGGCTTTTTCCTTGCCCGCCCGGCGCGCGACGATGCCCGCCAGCGCGACCCGGAAGGCCCCTATCTCCTCGGCGCCGGTCGCGCGGCCGATCGAGACACGCAAGGCGCCCAGGCTGTCGCCATGGCCCATGGCCTTCAGCACGTGGCTTGGCCCGACCTTTCCCGACGAGCAGGCCGAGCCCGCCGACAGCGCGACGCCGGCAAGATCGAAAGCGATCTGCGCCGTTTCGGCCTTGACGCCGGGAATAGCGAAGAATGTCGTATTGGCAAGCCTCTGAGCGCCATTTCCGAAGATTTCCGCGTCCGGCGCCAGTTCCCTTACGATCGCCTCGACCTCGTCGCGGCGCCGAGCGATGGCGTCCATGTCGTCCAAGCCCGCAAGTGCTGCCCGCGCGGCGGCGCCGAAACCGGCGATCCCGGCGACGTTTTCCGTGCCGGCGCGGTGCCCCTTCTCCTGGCCGCCGCCATTGACCAGCGGCCGCGGCATCATCAGGTCGGACGCGGCGACGATCGCGCCGACGCCCTTGGGGCCGCCGATCTTGTGCGAGGACAGGATCAGATAATCGGCATAAGGAGCTGACATATCGAGCGGAATCCGCCCGGCGGCCTGCACGGCGTCGACGACCAGCACCCCGCCGGCGGCCTTGACGATCTCGGCGATGCGCCCGACCGGCTGGACGACGCCTGTCTCGTTGTTGGCGGCATGTATCGCCACCAGCGGCAGGCCGGCGGACTTGTCATGCTGGGCGAGCGCGGCGGCAAGCGCCTCGAGATCAGCAACGCCGTTCCTGTCGACGCCGATCCTCGTCACCTGCGCCGGCGCGAAGCGCCCGCCATTCAGGAGGCAGGGATGGTCGGCCGCCGAGACATAGAGGTAGCTCATGCGGATGGCGCCGCGCCCCATCTGCCAGTCGGGCGTAAGCAGCGTCGAGGCGGCTTCGGTGGCTCCGGAGGTGAAGATGACATGTTCGGGTCTGGCGTTGACCAGCCGTGCCACGTCGCGGCGCGCGTCCTCGACCAGCCGGCGCGAGGCGCGACCCTCGGTGTGGACCGATGACGGGTTGGCGGCATCGAGCGCGGCGACCATCGCCGCCCGCGCTTCCGCAATGAGCGGCGCGCTGGCATTGTAGTCGAGATAGGCGCGGGTTGCGGCCATTTTCGCTCAGTTCGTCCTTCCGCCAACTATCCCGCGAGGATAGCGCGTTATTTCCTTGAAATTGCAAGGCAAGCCGTCCTATTTACCCGGCTTGCGGCGCGGGCGGCCGGACCATCGGGTTTCGGCCTCCCAGTTTTGAACAATTCTAAACTAGCTTCTAGGAAGACGCTCGCCCGGCGTCAAGGCCACAGAAGGTTTGGGGCCGCAGCAGAGTTAGGGCCGAAAGAGTTCCGGGCTAGCGCATTCATATGCCACGTGGAGTATTTTATGCCTGAGGTCATTTTTGCCGGTCCGGCCGGTCGCCTGGAGGGACGCTATCAGCCCTCGAAAGAAAAGAGCGCCCCGATCGCCATCGTGCTGCACCCGCACCCGCAATTCGGCGGCACGATGAACAACAAGATCGTCTACGACCTCTTCTACATGTTCCAGAAGCGCGATTTCACCGTGCTGCGCTTCAATTTCCGCGGCATCGGCCGCAGCCAGGGCGAGTTCGACCACGGCACCGGCGAGTTGTCGGACGCGGCGGCGGCGCTCGACTGGGTGCAGTCGCTGCATCCGGATTCCAAGAGCTGCTGGGTCGCCGGCTATTCCTTCGGCTCGTGGATCGGCATGCAGCTTCTTATGCGCCGGCCGGAGATCGAAGGCTTCATCTCGGTCGCGCCGCAGCCCAACACCTATGATTTCTCCTTCCTGGCGCCCTGCCCGTCATCCGGCCTGATCATCCATGGCGATGCCGACAAGGTGGCGCCGCCCAAGGACGTGCAAGGCCTGGTTGACAAGCTGCATACGCAAAAGGGCATCACCATCACCCAGAAGACGCTGCCCGGCGCCAACCACTTCTTCGCCAACGACACCGAGCAGCTGATCCAGGAATGTGCCGACTATCTGGACCGCCGCCTCGCGGGCGAACTCGCGGATCCCCGGCCGAAGCGACTGCGCTAAGCACGCAAGACTGCCGGCCCTGGCCCTTTAAGGGGTCTGGGCTCGGTCGGCGCCGATCCCGCTGGCATCGACCGGGCCGGTCCTCGAGATCTTGCTTCTCGGCGCGCGGAACGATCCCAGCCGGAATGTGCGCTTGCGCACCGGCAGTTTCGAGCTTGTCTGGCCGAAGATGAAACCGAGCCGGGCGAACACCAGCCCGGAGACCACCGCGAACGCCAGCCCGAGGCCGAAGCCCGCGACCGTGTCACTCGGATAATGCGCGCCGACGAAGACGCGGGTCGAGGCGATACAGGCGGTGACGGCCAGCGCGATATACCAGCGCCGCGGGAACAAAAGCAGCAGGATGCCGAAGACCGCGCCCATCGTCGTGGCATGGCCGGACGGAAAGCCGGCGAAGCGCGCATCCATGGCGAATGGATGCAGCGACAGCACACCGAAATCGTTGAAATAAAGCGGCCGGGCCCGGCCGATGCCGTATTTCAGCACGTTGACCGCCAAACCGGACAGGCCGACGGCGCAAAGCACCAGGAAGGCGAAACACGTCCAGTTGTAGACGAGCATCCGGCCTTGCCGGGAAAGGCCGCGCCAATCCGTCAAATTGGCGGCGACAAGACAGAGAGCCGCAGGAATGAGATACCAGCCGCCAAGGCCGAACTGCGTGAAGAAATCGGTGAAGCGCACGAAGCCGGGGGACCATTCGCCGCGCATCTCCCCGGCGCCGGCGTCGAGGCGCAGGAAGACCGCCACGGTGAGCAGCACCCAGGCTATGAGCCAGACGCTCCATCGAATTCGCGGATAGCGCGCCGGCCGCACACCAAAGCGCCGCTTCACGATCGACGTCGTGTCGCGGAAGTTGCCGAGCGAGCGGCGGTAAAGGGCAAGGGGTGCTGCGGACATGGCTTTGGCGCAAAGTCTATAGGGGCAATCGAGGCCTGACGCTATTGTTCAGGGAGCCACCCGGTAAAGCCCGAGCGCGAGCTTGTCTCCTGACGAATAGTTGATACCGTCGATTTCAGTCAGCCGCTTCGCCGACTTGCCCTGGGTAGCCAGTACATCGGCAAGCTTCTGCTCGTCCTTGATCGGCGCCAGCCCAAGCGCGCAGCCCGGATCGGCCAACAGATGCCGCGCCACGCCCTCGACATCGGTGAGCACGGTCTTGGTGCCGACCAGGAAGACCAGGCTGGGCTCCTGAAACTTCGCCGAGGCAAGCACGGTGGTGTCGCAAAGCCGGTTGGCGTCGATCGCGGCCTTGATGGCGGGGCTCAGCCAGATCGGCTTCAGCGACGGCGCGATGACACCGAACAGCAGGCTGAAGGTGATGCCCGCGCCGACCGCGATCGCGGCGATGCGCGGAAGCGACACCTGCAACTGCCTGGGGAAAGCGAGATAGCCGGTGACCAGGGCGGCGATCGCTGCCGGTATGCTCCACCAGGAGAAGGTCTTCGCCACATAAAGCGGCGCGCCGACGCAGACCACGGCGAGGCCGATCGCCACAACGGCAAGGCCGAAGGCGGTCGCCCACCACAGCCATGTCTGCCAGCGCTTCAGTGGCGCGTTGGCATGGTCCGCCGGCAGAGTGAGCAGCCAGCCGATCAAAAGCGCCATGCCCGGATAGGCCGGCATGACGTAGTGCGGCAGCTTGGTCGGGATCGCCTCGAAGACCAGCCAGAACGGAATGTACCAGGCCAGGCAGAAGCGCAGGCGCGGGTCGTCCCAGAACCGGTTGATCGCCTGCAGCCCGGCGCCGACCGCGATCAGCCCGAACGGCCACATGAACAGCGAATAGGTCAGCATGTAGAAGCCGGGCGGCAGGCCGTGCGACTCCTCGCCCTGCGCCACCTTGTTCAGCATGTCCTTGCCGACCGCTTCCTGGAAGAAGGCGCCGCCGCTCTTCCAGGTGATGAGGATGAGCCAAGGCAGCACGATGACAAGCACGATCGCCATGCCGCGCACCAGCTTCATCTTGGTGAGCCAGCGCCAGTCGCGGTCGAAGGCAAAGAGCGCCGCGGCCGTCAGCAGCGACAAGAGCGGGGAAACCGGTCCCTTGATCAGGATGCCCAGACCCTGCGCGATCCAGAATATCCAGGGCAGATGCCCGGGAACCGGTTCGTTGCGCTTGGCTGCCATATAAACCTGCGCCAGCGCGCCTTGTGCGATCACGCAGCAGGCGAGAAGCATGGCGTCGGTCTTGGCGTCGCGCCCCTCGAAGGCGGTGGCGAAGATCGCCGCCATCATCAGGCCGGCGGCGAGCCCGGCATTGGCGCCGAAAAGCTTTGTCCCGGTCCAGCCGATGCCGACGACCGCGATCGCGATGCCCAGCATCGAAACCAGGCGATATACCCAGATCGGCGCCGCCGCCCCCTCGCCGCTCAGCGCCACCGCCGCCGATTGCAGCCAGTAGATGCCGATCGGCTTCTTGTAGCGTGTGACGTCCTGCAGGCGAATGTCGACATAGTCGCCGGTCTCGACCATCTGCTTGGTCGCCTGGACGAAGCGGGATTCGTCGCGGTCGACCGGCGGCAGGCTGGCCAGGCCGCTGATGGTCATGACGATGCTGAACAGAAAGAGGAAGAGGTAGTTCCTGTTCATCGCGGGAGCTCGTCCGATCTGAAACTGCGGGATGGCCCCGTCGCGGCGCGTGCGCGCCTGTCTAGAGCATGATGCCGAAAAGTGCGAAGCGGCTTTCGGACGACATCATGCTCCATGTCTTTAGATTTGCGCGGCGCCTCATTACGCCAGCAAGATGGGTGAAGCAAGGATGCGTGGATGGCACGCGCCCGGCCGCAAAACGGGAAACGACTCTTGCTGATCGCTGGTTTGCCAGTTGAAGCGCGATCGGATGCAAAACCGGAAACCACTTTTGCTGATCGCTGGTTTGCCAATTGAAGCGCGATCGGACGCAAAACCGGAAACCACTTTTGCTGATCGCGCTTGGATGCTAAACGCGCGCCTTCATATCCAGCATAGCCAAGTGCCCGGCGACCTCCAGGAAGAAAACATGTCCGCGTTCAAATCCGATTTCCTGCGCATCATGAGCGAGCGCGGCTTCATCCACCAGATTTCGGACGAATCCGCCCTCGACCAGCTTTTCGCCAAGGAAACGGTGAGCGCCTATATCGGCTTCGACGCCACGGCGAAGAGCCTGCATGCCGGATCGCTGATCCAGATTATGATGTTGCACTGGCTGCAGCAGACCGGCCACCGGCCGATCGCGCTGATGGGCGGCGGCACCTCGATGATCGGCGACCCGTCCTTCAAGGACGAAGCGCGCAAGCTGCTCACCCCGCAGGACATCGAGGACAATCTCGTCGGCATTCGCCGCAATTTCGCGCCTTACCTGAAGTTCGGCAGCGGCCCCGGCGACGCGGTCATGGTCAACAACGCCGACTGGTTGATGCAGATCAACTACGTCAACTTCCTGCGCGATGTCGGCCGGCATTTCTCTGTCAACCGCATGCTCGCCTTCGATTCCGTGAAGCTGAGACTCGACCGCGAGCAGTCGCTGTCCTTCCTCGAATTCAACTACATGATCCTGCAAGCCTACGACTTCGTCGAGCTCTACAAGCGGGTCGGCTGCCGGCTGCAGATGGGCGGCTCGGACCAGTGGGGCAACATCGTCAACGGCATCGACCTCGGCCACCGCATGGAAGGTGTGCAGCTCTTCGCCATGACCACGCCGCTGCTCACCACCTCATCGGGCGCCAAGATGGGCAAGTCGGCCTCGGGCGCCGTCTGGCTCGACGGCGACATGCTCTCGCCCTACGAGTTCTGGCAGTACTGGCGCAACACCGAGGACGCCGATGTCGGCCGCTTCCTGAAGCTTTACACCACGCTGCCACTGGACGAGGTGGCGCGGCTCGAAAAGCTCGGCGGCTCGGAGATCAACGAGGCGAAGAAGATCCTCGCCACCGAGATCACCGCCATGCTGCACGGCCGCGAGGCGGCCGAGACGGCAAGCGAAACGGCGCGCAAGACCTTCGAGGAAGGCGCGCTCGCCGACACGCTGCCCAGCGTCGAAGTCGCCAAATCGGATCTCGAAGCCGGGATCGGCATCCTGGCACTGTTCGTCACAGCCGGGCTGGCCGGCTCGAACGGCGAAGCGCGCCGCCATATCCAGGGTGGCGCCGTGCGCATCAACGACCAGCCCTTGACCGACGACCGGCGCATCGTCACGTCCCTGGACCTCGGCCCGGAAGGCGTCGTGAAGCTCTCGCTCGGCAAGAAGAAGCACGTGCTGGTGCGGCCGACCTGATCATAGCGGCCTTCCTGGCCGCGATGACTGCCGGAAACCGGTTCCCGGGGTGGCTGTTACCTGTACTCGAAGATCGAGCGGAATATCCCGGGCGCCACCACGGACAGCGGATTGACGTTGAGCGTCGGCTTGTTGGCGTTGCCCTTCAGCCGGTAGGTGACGCCGATCAGGCCACGGTCGCGACCGTTGCCCAGCAGCGGCCCGAACAGCGGCAATTCGCCGAAGATGCGGTTGAGACCATAGACCGGCATGAAGGTCCCGGTCATGTCCATGTTGTTGTTCTGATCGTAGAGCGTTCCCTGAAAGGTCGTGCCGATACGCGGACCACGCAGCAGGCCGTTCGCCAGCCTCAGATAGCCGGAACCCTTGTCGATCTCGGCGAAGCCGCGCTCGAACTGCACCCTGGACGTGTCGATCTTGCCTTTGACGGCCTCGTTCAGACTGCGTGTATCGCCGGTCGGCGTGGTCGATACGATCGAGGCTAGCTTGGGCTCGTTGACGACATAGAAATTGCGGGCATCCACCTGCCCCCTCATCGGCCCGTCGGCGGCGCCGGAAAGCGACAGCGTGATCGCGCCGCCTTCCATATGCTCATAGACGTTGAGGAAACGCAGGATCGCGCCGGCATCGGCCGACTTCACCCTGAGCACCCGACCGCCTTCGCTGGTGGTGTTGCTGATCGCAATCGGGGCGCCCGAGCTTGCCGCGGCGGTGACGCTGAGCCCGTTCACGCGCGATCCGGCCGCGCTGTATTCGAGCTTGAGGTTGGAAAGCACCTCGTCGTGGAAACCGGTCAGCGATGCCACATCGGCGCTTACCGAGATCGCGTCGCTGCCGGCGCCCTTGGTGGCGGTATCGACATCGGAGGTGAACTGCTTGATCAGCGAGCGGGCGTCGAGCGATGCGCCGCTGACGTCGACAGCGTAGCTCTTGCCGGCGCGCTTGACCGAAACGGCAATGTCGTCGCCTCGGTTCAACGCAACCTTGCTGAAGCGGGCGGCGGACAACGCGCCGTTGACCAGGGTCACATTGCCGTCGATCGAAAAGCTTTTTCCGTCGAGAGCGAAATCCGACAGCGTGGTGGTGCTGCCGGACTTCGCCATGTTGAAGGCGACCTTGGCCGGAATGCCGGCACCCTTGCTCCAGCCCGCCCAGGGAATGTCGAGCCTGGCATTGGTCAGGTCCGCCGAGACCTGCTGGGCGCCCTCGCCGCTCTTGTCGATCGCCACCTTGATGGTTCCCGAAAGCAGGTCCGACAGGCCGGGCATGTTGGCGTTGCGCGTCTTGTCGTCTAGGATCAGCGTGACCTTGCGGCTTCGCGCCGGCCCGTCGTCGTCGAGCGGCTCGACCAGATCGAGTTCGGCCGGTATGCCGTTGAGCTTGGCCTCCGCCGAAATCACCGCCTGCTTTGGCCCCACTGTTATCGAGCCATCCGCCCCGGTCACGGTCTGGTCTTCGAATGGCTTGGCTAAAGACAGGTCCTGATAGTCGAGGGAAACCAGCCAATCGAGTTTCGAGGTGTCCATGCCCTTCGTCAGCGGAATGTCCGCCCTGACATGGCCGGTGACGGTGCCGGACAGGTCCTCGGGCGCCAGCCCGACGTGGCGCATGGCATTGATCGGCTCATAGGAGGCAAGCTCGGCGATCGCCGGCGCCTCACCCGCGACGTCTATGTCGAGCCCGCCGACCACAATCGGCAAGTTCGCATTTTTGATCGTCAGCGTGCCGCCGCTTGCCGCCACGGTGCGCCCGCTCGGCATATAGACGCTGCCTGAGGAGAGCGCGATGTCGACATCGTTGCCGTGGAACGCGACCACGCCGACGGCATCGCGGACCGGCGGGATGCGTCCGGCGGTATCGAAACGCGAGCCTTCGATCTGGAAACGGCCGAACACTTCGTCGCCGGAAAGCGGCACCCCGTTGCCCAGCCGCCCCGGCGCCACCTGGAACTGCAGGTTGGCGTCGGTCACCGTACCGCCGAACAGATTGCCCAGCACCCAAAGCCGCGCGTTGCGGGCCGAAAACCACGGCCACAATTGCTTGACATGCGAGACCGGCATGTCGTGAACGTTGAGCGACAGCGACACGCCCGGAGGACCGTTGTCGACGAAGGCGACCGTGGCCGCGCCCAGCACTTCGCCCGGTCCGCCGGACCGGACGCCGATCTGCTCGGCGACGAGCTTGCGGCTCTTCGGCTGGTATATGCCGGCGATGCGGGCCAGGAACTGAAGCGCCGGTTCGGGCGATTCCGAGGGCGCCAGCGTCGACCCGTCGCTGGTGAGATCGTAGCGGTATGCGGGCTCCTCCCCCGCGGCTGCCGGCTTCGGCCCGATCGACCCGGCAAAGTCGAGGCTGGAGCGGCCGTTCTTGATCAGCAGCCGGTCGACCGAGATCTTGTTCGAGCCGGTCACCAAAGTGGCGTCGGCATCGACGTCGACAGGCAGCAGCCCGCGTTCGTCGAGGTCGAGCACGGAACCGGTGAGCGAGAGCGAGGCCGCCAGCCGCGACGGGCTGTCGCCCGACGCTTCAGAGCCCGAAAGCTTCAGCGCAATCGAACCCAGTCTGGCGCCATCGGCCGCGGGGGCAGCCTCGGTCGAGCCGCCCTCAACGGAATCGCCCGCGCCTTCTATCTCGATGTTGGCGTCCAGCGCCGCGATCCGCCTCGCCGTAGGATCGCGGGTCGCCGAGGCGGTTAGAGTCGCGTGCCGGCCGTCGACATCGGCATCGTAGGAGAACTGCATGCGCCCCGTACCGGTCTGCGCGACGGTTGCCGAGGCGACTATCACACGCTTGACCGGTCCTGTGTCTGGCAGCTCGAACTCGACATTGTGCAAATCGATCTGGCGTATCGAGTCCTCGCGCACGGTATCGAGCGCGTCGTTGACGCTGGCGAACGCCGCCGCCGACACTTTGTCCGGGTCGACAAGTCCGTTCTCGTTGCGCAGCGCCGCCGTCCAGTCGCCGCCGCCGGAAGGCATGGCGGCCACGACGATGTGGGCGTTGGAAAACCTGGCGCTGGTCAGCCGGACATCGCCCGACAGCAGCGGCAAGAGGCGCATGCCGAAACGCACGCGCCCGATATCGGCCATCGGCTTGCCGTCGGCCGTCTTGAGGCTGACATCGTTCACCTGCAGGGCGACGAAGCTTGATCCGTCCAGCGTCAGCCGCGCCGCGCCGACGCTGACATTGACATCGACCCCCGCCAGCTTCTCGATGGCGGTCTCCGCCTCGGCCCGGAGCCGTTCCGTGCCGATGCCCGAGGCTCCGAGCACATAGACGCCCGCCGCCGCCAGAAGCATGAGCGCGCAAAGCCCGGCAAACACGCGACCGAGGACGCGGAAGCGCCGCCGCACCACCGCGCGGCCAAGCGGCGGCACGCTGCAAGCGGACGGGAGCTTCGCCAGGTCGGTGATCTCGTCACGCCTGAACCTGATCTTCTCGTGCTGCGGGTCTTCCTGATCCAAGCAATCTTCCGTTGTGACGAACTCGTCATGGACGAATCCCACCTCACGTTATATCGATGCTTTCCCGCGCGTAACCGCAAACAAGGCATCGATATGGCTGATCTCGAGGTGGGCGACGCAGCGCCCCAATTCGATCTTCCGCGTGACGGCGGCGGCTCCCTCAGCCTCGCCGCGTTCCGGGGCAAGCCGGTTGTACTCTACTTCTACCCGCAGGACGACACCACAAGTTGCACCAACGAGGCGATCGGCTTCTCGCAGTTGAAGCTGGAATTCGAGAAGGCCGGCGCCGTGGTGATCGGGCTGTCCCCCGATAGCGTGAAGAAACACGACAAATTCAAGGCGAAGTACGATCTCACCGTCGATCTCGTCGCCGACGAGGAGCGCAAGGTGATCGAAGCCTATCATTTGTGGGTCGAGAAGACGCTGTATGGGCGCAACTATATGGGTGTCGAGCGCGCTACCTTCCTGATCGGCAAGGACGGGCGCATTGCCCGCGTCTGGCGAAAGGTTCGCGTCAAGGGCCATGCCGAAGAGGTGCTCGAGGCCGTGCGCGCGCTCTGAGGCGCCGAAGCCGCCACGCTGCAATCCGGTACCCGCGCTACGCGCAAAGGCGGCGCCAGGATCGGGGCGGCAAAGCTTTGTTAACCCTAATAATGTGTAATTAGGCTTGTCGTTGGTCCCGTAACGAAAGCCTGGTCCCCGTGAAACCAACCGGTCAGTCAGCTGTCTTCGGCAGGCGCAAGGAACCGCACACGGTCATCATCGCCCGGGGCAATGAGATAAGACACTTCACCATCCGGCCCTGGCTCGCCGCCTTCATCGGCTCGGCGCTGGCGGCGATCGCCATCGGCTATCTGCTCGCCACATCCTATCTGGTGCTGCGCGACGACCTGATCGGCGCCACGACGGCAAGGCAGGCGCGCATGCAGCAGGCCTATGAGGACCGCATCTCAGCCCTTCGCGCCCAAGTCGATCGCATCACCAGCCGCCAGCTTCTCGACCAGCAACTGATGGAAACCAAGGTCAGCGAGCTCTTGGCCAGGCAGACCCAGCTCAGCGAGCGCCACGGACGGCTCGGCCCGATCCTCGAGCGCGCCGAGAACGAGGTCGGCGACGCGCCCGCGGCAGGCGCCGCGGCGGCCAAACCCGATGAACACGCAGAGGTCACCGGCAGCCTATCCCAGGCGCCGACCTATTCCGTCGCATCCTTGAGCGCCGGCGACACCAGGCCCTTCTCGCTCTGGTCGACAAGGTCCGATCCGCTCGATGGCGAAACGGCCGCCGACCGCGCCGACAAGCTGTTCGTCTCGATCAACGCGTCGTTGAAGGCCATCGAGAACCAGCAGCTCTCGCGCATCACCACGCTTGCCGACAGCGCCTACAAGAACGCCGATGCGATCGCGCAGGCGCTCGAAGCGGCGGGGCTGCCGGTCGACAGCGAGCTTAACAAGAGCGATGTCGGCGGCCCGCTGGTGCCGCTCGATCCATCGATGGCCTTCGACAGCAAGGTCAAGGAACTGGACGAGGCGCTCGACGCGCTTGACGGGGTCAAGAAGGAGGCGCGCAAGCTACCGCTCGCCAATCCCGCCCCCGGCCATCCGGTGACCAGCCCGTTCGGCGTGCGCACAGACCCCATCCTGGGCAGCGCCGCCCTGCACACGGGAATGGATTTCAGGGCGCCGATCGGCATGCCGGCCAAGGTCACGGCCGCCGGCACCGTCACCAGGGCCGGCTGGGCCGGCGGCTACGGCCGCATGATCGAGGTCGACCATGGCAATGGCTTTGCCACGCGCTACGGACATCTGAGCGAGATCGATGTGACCGTCGGCCAGAAGCTCGCCGCCGGCGACGTCATCGGCAAGACCGGCAGCAGCGGCCGCTCGACCGGTCCGCACCTTCATTATGAGGTACGCCACAACGGCGAGGCGGTCGACCCGCTGCGCTTCCTGACCGTCGGCAAGAAGGTCGCGCAGTACCTCTAACCGGTCGATCCAGACGCCGGGAGCTTGCTAAGCGCCGGGATTCTCGTGCCCCGCCAGGTACATCGTTGCCGCCGACACCAGGGTAAGGACGCCGTTCTTCATCGCGGCCTCGTCGACGCGGAACCTGGAATGGTGAAGCGGATAGACCGACCCCACCGCCTCGTTGCGGATGCCGAGCCGGAAATAGACCGACGGAATTTTCTCGCTGTAATAGGCAAAATCGTCGGCAATGCTCCATCCAGGCATGTTGAGAACATTGTCCGCGCCGATGCTGGCCTTGGCGCCGGCCATGATGAGCGCCGCCATACCGGCATCGTTGACGACGCCAGGCTCACCCTGGTGGATGTCGATCTTTACACTTGCGCCGTGGCTTGCCGCAATTCCTTCAAGCATCTCGCGAAGCCGACGCCAGGCGCGCTCGCGAGTGGCGTCGTTGCCGCTGCGGATGGTGCCTTTGAACGCGACCTTGCCGGCGGTGACGTTGTAGGCATTGCCGCCATTGATGGCGGTCACCGAGATGACCAGCGGATCATAGGGATCGGTCTCGCGCGAGACGATCTTCTGCAGTTCGCTCACCATCGAGCAGGCGACAGTCAGCGCGTCGATACCTTCATAGGGTTTTGCGGCATGGGCCGCCGAGCCGGTGACCAGCACATCGAACGTGTCGCAGGCCAGAGTATAGGGACCGGAACCGACAGCGACCTTGCCGGATCGCGTATAAGGATCGACATGAACGCAGATCGCGGCATCGATGTCGTCGAGCAGCCCCTCCTCCACCACTCGTTTGCCGCCTGACGGCTCGTCTTCTTCTGCCGGTTGGAAGATGAGGCGAACAGTTCCGCCAAAACTGTCGCGCGAGCCATGCAGGTGCGCGGCCACCGCAAAGCCCATCGCGGCATGGGCATCGTGGCCGCAGGCATGCATCACGCCCGGATTTTCCGACGCAAAGTCGACGCCGGACTCCTCCTCGATCGGCAAGGCATCGATATCGGCGCGGATAGCCACCTTGCGGTTCGATGGCCGACCGGTGCCGACGATATCGACGGCAAGCCCGTAGCCGGCCACATAGCGAATCTCGGCGATCCCTTCCTTTGCAAGCATCTCGCGCAAGTAACGCTGCGTGCCCGCCTCCCGGTTCGAAAGCTCCGGGTGGCGATGCAGATGGCGGCGGATCTCGATCATTCGATCGAGAATTCCAGCCTCGATGCCGAGCGCGATATTGCTCGCTGAGGGCGGCTGGTTAGGCTTTGACATGGATGTCCCGCGGGAACTTCGTCAGCGTCTCGTTGCCGGTCTCGGTCACCAGGATGGTCTCGCTGATCTCGATGCCCCAGCCATCCATCCACATGCCCAGAATCGAATGAAGCACATTGCCGGGTTGAAGCACCGTCTTGTCGCCTGGCCGCAGGCTGATCGTATGCTCGCCCCAATCCGGCGGATAGGCAACGCCGATGGAATAGCCGATGCGCGATTCCTTCTTCAGCCCGTGACGCGCGATGACCTCGCGCCACGCCGCTTCGACCTCCTCGGCGGTCATGCCTGGCCGTACGGTGTCGAGCACCGCGTCCATGCCTTCGATCACCGCCTTTGCCGTGTCCGCGACGCGGATCGGCGTCTTGCCGAGCTGCATCGTCCTTGCGAGCCCGGCGGCGTAGCGGCGGCAGACCCCGGCGAGCTCGAGCGCGATCGTTTCGTCCTTTCCGAACCGCCTGTCGCTCCACATGATGTGCGGCGCGGATGCGTTTTCGCCGCCGAGGATCGTTGGCGGCAGCGCCGTGATGTCGCCGGCGAAATCCGGACTGCCGGCGATCTGCGCCGCCTGGATGGAAGCGATGGCGTCGCATTCGCGCACACCCGGCGCGATGACTTCGTAGGCCCGCGCGACCGCCGCTTCCGCCAGTTTCGAGGCCTTGCGCAGATAGGCGATTTCCGGCGCCGATTTCACCGCGCGGATCCAGTTCACCAGCAGGTCGGCGTCGTGCCATTTCGCATTGGGCAACCCGGCGACGAGCCGCGCATGGGCCTTCGGCGAGAAGTAATAGGCCTCGAGTTCGATGCCGATGGGACGGTTGCCCCAGCCTTTGGCAACGATCCAGGCCGCGATCCAGTCCATCGGATGACGGTCGGCCCGCTGGACATGGTCCTCCGGGAAGCCGACGACATTTTCCGGCTTCATCCACGCCGTCAGCAAGCCGCCGGCGGCATCCATGGCGCGGCCGATCCAGACCGGCTCGGCATCCTCGATGGGAACAAGCACGACCTGCGGCGTATAGAACGACCAGCCGTCATAACCAGTGATGTAATGCTGGTTGGCGACGTCGTTGACGATCAGGAGTTCGATACCGCGCCTGGCCATCTCGGCGCGGATTTTTCCGAGCCGCTGCTGGTACTCGGCGCGGGCAAAAGGCAGTTCAATCATCTCTTCTCCTTGCCGGATCGATCTGGTCGGGACGAAGCTTCAGTTGTCCACCATTGCGGCGGTTTTGACGGACGACAATCGGCCAGGACGATGCATAGGCAGGGCCTAGCCGAACAGGCTCTGCGCCCGCGACATGGTCAGATCCACTGCCTTGAACGAGCCGGTGACCCGTTCGCCGAACAGAGAGAGCGATTGACTCGACGCAAGTTGTAGGATGATATGTATCACCTGATATCCAGACACGAACCTTCATGACCGTTCATCGCCTCTCGCCGGAAATCCTCAGCGCCATGGAAGGCGCCGTCGGCCGAAACGGCATCGCCGCCGAGCCGGCTGGAATGGCGAAATATCTGGGCGATTGGGCCGGCGATTATCGCGGCGAAGCGCTTGCCGTGCTGCGGCCCGGCTCGGTCGGCGAAGTCCAGGCCCTGATGCGCTTGTGCAACGAGCTTGGGGTCGGCGTCATTCCGCAGGGCGGCAACACCGGGCTGGTATCAGGCTCGATCGACAGCAAGGGGGGCGGCCTGGTTGTCTTAAGCCTGGAGCGGTTGAACGCCATCCGGCAGATCGATGCGGGCAACTTCACGCTGCAGGCCGATGCCGGCTGCGTGCTGCAGACAATCAAGGATGCCTGCGAGGCTCAAGATTGCCTCTTCCCGCTGGCGCTTGGCGCGCAAGGCAGCTGCCAGATCGGCGGCAATGCGGCGACCAATGCCGGCGGCGTCAACGTGCTGCGCTACGGCATGGCGCGCGATCTGATCCTGGGCCTCGAAGTGGTGCTGGCGGATGGCGAGCTGTGGAACGGCTTCTCTGGCCTGCGCAAGAACAACAGCGGCTATGATTTGAAGCAGCTTTTCATCGGCTCGGAAGGCACGCTCGGCGTCATCACGGGTGTCGAGGTCAAGCTGTTTCCGAAGCCGGCACGAACCGAGACCGCCTATCTCGGCCTGGCCTCGTTCGAGGCGGCCGTCGCGCTCTTCAACCAGGCGCGCCGCGACTGCTCGGACCTCATCTCCGCTTTCGAGATCATCGGCGCCGAATGCGTCGAGCTTGCCAGGCTGATCGACCCGGCTATGAGAGCGCCGGTCGCCGCGCCCGTCCACGTGCTGATCGAATTGTCGTCCAGCGCTGCTATCGACCTCAACAGCTTGCTGGCCGGCCTACTCGGCGGTGCCATGGAAAATGGCCTGGTGACCGATGCGGTTCTCGCCGCGAGCACAACGCAGGCCAGGAGTTTTTGGGCGATCCGCGAAGGTCTGGTCGAGGGCCAGGCCAAGCGTGGCTATCATGTGCGCACCGATCTTTCGGTGAGGATTTCCGACATTCCCGGCCTCATCGAAAGAGCCCGCCGCTTCGTCGCCAATGACCATCCCGGCTGGATCCCCCTCGCCTATGGCCACGCCGGCGACGGCAACATCCATTTCAACGTGCTGCCGCCGCTCGGCCTTGCGGAGCACGAGGCCCGCGCACGTGGTGCCGAGGTCATCACCGGGCTCTATGAAATCGCCGTCGGCCTCGGCGGCTCAATCAGCGCGGAGCACGGCATCGGCCGCAGTCGCCGCAAGGAATTCTGGGCCGGGCTTTCGCCCACGCATCGCCGCATGGTCGCGGCGCTGAAGTGCGCCCTCGACCCCAAGGGCCTGATGAATCCCGGCTGCCTGTTGCCAGCGACGGAGAGTGTTCCATGAAGCAGAGACTGGCCGCCATCGGCACTGTCGAGACATTGCCGCACCGGGTCGCCGCCTTCCTCAGCCGCGAGATCGAATCCGGCGAGCTGAATCCCGGCGCGCGCCTGCCAACCGAGCAGGAGCTATCGGAAAAATTCGGCGTCAGCCGCAATGTGGTGCGCGAGGCGATCGCGCAGCTTCGCGCCGACGGCATGATCGAGGCGCGCCAAGGCATCGGCGCCTTCGTGCTGGCGCCCGAGCAACGGGCAGCGATCCGCATCGACCGCGAGGCGCTCAAGGACACGCACAACATGGAGCGGCTGTTCGAGCTGCGCTGCATCCTCGAGGCCGAATCGGCCGCGCTCGCGGCGGCGCGCCGCAATCAGGGCCATCTCGATTCGATCAAAGCCGCGCTCGACCGCATGGGCGGCGAGGAGCGTTGGGAAGAAGGCAGCATCGACGCCGACCTGCTCTTCCACCGCGAGATCGCGCGCGCCACCGGCAACAGCTACATCCACACCTTCATCTCGTTCGTTTGCGAGCAGATCCGCCACTCCATCCACTACGCGCGCATGACCAATCCGCTGCACGATCTCGTCGAGATCAATGTCGGAGAGCATGTGCGCATCTATGACGCGCTGGTGGCGGGCGATCCGGCGGCGGCGGAAGCGGCAATGCGGGCGCACATCGTCGGCGCCGCCAACCGCGTCGGCGTTAAGCTGCCACTCTCGAAAGCCGGCGGAGCGAAATAGCCATGCCGGCAAGCATCACGCGCATCTCAGACGTCTGCCTTCTGGTGGAAAACATCGAAAGGACAGTCGATTTCTATGTCGAGAAACTCGGCTTCCGCCTGCGCCGCCGCGCCGAAGGCTTTGCCGATTTCCATGGCGAGGGCGTGACGCTCGCCGCCTGGGAGCTTGACCACATCAACCGCCATACCGGTGTGTCCAACCAGAGGTCGCCGCGCCATGCGCACAAGGTCTGCATCGCCGTGCAGCTCGACTCGCCCACCGATATCGACCGGCTGCATGGCGAATTGAGCGCCAGGGGCGTGCCCTTCTACGGCCCGCCGGAAAACTACGTCTGGAACGCCCGCTGCGCCTATTTCACCGACCCAGACGACACACTTTGGGAGCTTTACGCCTGGCTCGACGGCGGCCCTGGCGATTATCACGACGAACAGCCGTAGACGACGCCGCGCTGAAGGGAACGGCGCCTGAATAAGAGACGAGAAAAGTCTGCAACAGGAGCGAAAAATGAGTGGGAACAGGGACTTCGAATTAAATCGTCGCGCTTTCGTGAAAGGCGGCATGGCAGCCGTTGCGGCCACCTCTGCCGGCATGCAGCTGGTGCTGACGCCCGGCGCCAGAGCCGCGGGCAAGGTCGTCATCCAGTATGATTGGCTCATATCCAACGGACAGATCGGCGACATAGCGGCCGTCGCCAATGGCTATTTCAAGGATGCCGGGCTGGAGGTCGAGTTCAGCCCCGGCGGCCCCAATGCCTCGACCGTGCCGCCGGTCGTCTCGGGCTCGGCGCAGCTCGGGCAGTTTTCCGAAACGCCGCAGCTCTACGCCGCGCGCGCCAGCGGCGTGCCGATCAAGATTATCGCCTGCGGCTTCCGCACCGGTCCTTATGCACTGACGTCTAAGCCCGCCAAGCCGATCCGCAGCGTCGCTGATCTCAAGGGCAAGAAGATCGGCATCCAGCCGACGGCGCGCTTCGTCATCGACGAGATCCTGGCCAAGAACGGCATCGACCCGTCGGAGGTGACCATCGTCAACGTCGGCTTCGACAAGGCGCCGCTGGTGCGCGGCGATGTCGATGCCATCGGCGGCTGGATTACCAACACCCAGGCGCTCAGCATCGTCGGTGACGACCGCATCGACCTGCTGACGCGCGATCTCGGGCTGAGCTCCTACGCCGATGTCTACTTCGCCACGGACGCGGCTATCGAGAAGGACCCGGAGACGCTGGCGAAGTTCATCGGCGCCGTCGGCAAAGGCTGGGGCTGGGTGCATGCCAACCCGCAGGAAGCGGTGAAGAAGATGGTCGCCGCCTATCCGGAAATGGACCTCGGCTGGGAGGAAAAGACGGTCAACCTGGTGCTGAAGCTCTCCTTCGACGGCGCGACCGCCAAGGATGGCTGGGGCACGTTCGATCCGGCCTCGATCGAGGAGCAATTGGCGCTGCTCGACAAGGTTGGCCAGTATCCCAACGGACGCCCGGCGGCCGCCGATGTCTACACCACCAAGATACTCGAACTCTCGGCCGCCGACCGGCCCAAACTCGACGCGCCCGCGGCGTGATGCCAGACGCGATCGAAGCGCGGCAGCTGGATGTCGGCTATGGCGGCCGGCAGACGGCCGTCAAAGTGCTCACCGGCCTCGACTTGACCGTCGCGGCCGGTTCCTTCCTGTCGATCCTGGGTCCGTCCGGCTGCGGCAAGTCGACCTTGCTCCGCGTGGTGGCCGACCTGCTCGATCCCCTCGGCGGCACGATCAGCGTGCTTGGCGAGACGCCGCATACGGTGCGCTCGCGCCGCGATGTCGGCTTCGTCTTCCAGGATTCGACCCTGCTGCCCTGGCGTACGGTACGCGATAATGTGCGCCTGCCGCTTGGCGTCGGCCAGCGCAGCCTGACTCGCAAGATCGAGGACCGCAGCACGGAACTGCTGGAACTCATGGGCCTCGGCGGCCTCGGCGAGCGCCTGCCGCATCAGCTCTCCGGCGGTCAGCGCCAGCGGGTGGCGATCGCGCGTGCGCTGCTCGGCGAACCGAAACTGCTTCTGATGGACGAACCCTTCGGCGCGCTGGACGAGATCACGCGCGACCGGTTGAACGACGAGCTTCTGGCGCTCTGGCGGCGCACCAGCACGACCATCCTCTTCGTCACCCATTCGATTGCGGAAGCTGCCTATCTCGGCGAGCGCGTCATCGTGCTGGCCGCCAATCCCGGGCGCGTCGTCAAGGACCTCGACATGCGGCCCTTCAAGCAGGAAGGCAATCGCTGCAAGCGCGAGGATCCGGCAATCGTCGCCGCCATGGCCGATCTGCGCGCGGCGCTGGAGCGCGCATCGTGAGACAGGCGCCGCTCTCCCCGCAAATGACCGTCGCGCTTCCCGTCCTGGGCGCGGCGTCGATCCTGCTTGCCTGGCAATATCTCCTGCCGCTGCTCGGCGTACCGGCCTATATCGTGCCGACACCGACGGCCATCTTCGGCGTCTTCCAGAGGAATTTTGCCCTCCTCATGGACAATCTGCGGCCAACGCTGATCGAGGCGCTGGCCGGTTTCGTCATCGGTAATCTCGCTGCCGTGCTGCTCGCCGTGCTCTTCGTCCACAGCCGCGTCTTGCAGGCCGCCTATTTCCCGATCGTGCTCTTCTTCAACACCATTCCGATCCTGGCGCTGTCGCCGATCATCATCCTGATCTTCGGTCTCGGCATGACGCCGAAGATCGTGATTGCCGCGGTGATCTGCTTCTTCCCGACGCTGGTGAACATGATCCGCGGCCTTGATTCGGCAAGCGACAACGAACACGAGCTGTTTCGGGTGCTGTCGGCGACGCGCTCCGAGATTTTCTGGAGCCTGCGCCTGCCTCGCGCGCTGCCCATGCTGTTCTCCTCGCTCAGGATTGCTTCGGCCACCGCCGTCATCGGCGCCATCGTCGGCGAATGGATCGGCTCGGACAAAGGTCTTGGTGCGCTTATCATCCAGGCGACCTTCAACTACCAGTCCGACCGCCTCTACGCCGCGATCGTGCTGTCGTCCTCGCTGTCGATCGCGCTGTTCTGCATCGTCGTGCTGATCGAGCGCCGGGTCATCAGATACTGAATTGACGGCAGCTATCGGTTTGGCGACGTCCGCCAGCGCTCGGTGTCCCCCGGGTCGCGCAGCCCGGTCATGATCGGTCTCGCGACGTCATCCGGGGCCATTCATCGCGTATTCAACCGGATTGCGATAGGGTACGGCGTGATTCAAAATCGGGAGACAAAATCGTGTTAAAAACCTTCAATGTCTCGATCCGGGCGGCACTGGCTTTCATATGCCTGGCGGGCCTGGTCGCTGCGGCGTCCGCCCTATTCCCCGCCGCCGCCTCGGCCCAGCAGCTGCGGCGATGCGCGGAAGAAGGCGGTGTTTGCCGCCTGCCCTACCCCGCAGAAGTCATCTACGGCGCACGCGGTCGAACCACCTCCCGCTTTTTCGACCGTCCCGTCGTCCGTTGCTCGAATCGCGTTTTTGGCGATCCCGCACCCGGCCGCGAGAAAGCCTGTTACTTTGTCGCGCGCGGTCGCGGTGACTACGGCGATGACAACAACTATGGCGACGACGATTATGGCGGGCGCCCGGATCGCGGCGGATGGGTCGCCTGTGCCAGGGAAGGCGACTTCTGCGATTTTCGCGGCCGTGCTGTAGTCAGATACGGCGCACGCGGCCGGTACGTGCAGGACGTCTTCAGGAACGGCGTCGACTGCAGCAACGACGCCTTTGGCGATGATCCTGCGCCCGGCGCTCATAAAGCCTGCTACGTCAGGCAGTAGGCAATTGTGATCTTGGGGCGGTCA
The DNA here is from genome assembly GCF_003289965.1 of Mesorhizobium atlanticum. Classification (GTDB taxonomy): domain Bacteria; phylum Pseudomonadota; class Alphaproteobacteria; order Rhizobiales; family Rhizobiaceae; genus Mesorhizobium; species Mesorhizobium atlanticum. The sequence goes on along the minus strand of NZ_QMBQ01000003.1, from coordinate 748,487 downwards.
TTTGATCGCCCCATCGACCGTCCTGACGTTGGACCGACGAGTTGCTATGAACCGCCCTGGAGTCTTGGATTGCGATCGGCATCTTGGATCATGGTGGGCGATGACGGACTCGAACCGCCGACATCTTCGGTGTAAACGAAGCGCTCTACCAACTGAGCTAATCGCCCGCCTGAGCGCGGACCTTTAAGCAGTTAGGGTCGCGTTCGCAAGGCCAAATGAACCGGCAGCGCGCCCGTCGCGGCGCGGATTTCCCCAGGTTCGATGCCGCTGTCAAAAAACCTTCTCCTGATTGCTGTAATGCTTCAATGCCGCGCTTGACACCCGCAGGCGAACCCCTTATCCAGCGCCCCAACGACGAACACGCCTGACACGTGCTCGTCAGTGCGCGGGTGTAGCTCAGTCGGTTAGAGTGCCGGCCTGTCACGCCGGAGGTCGCGGGTTCGAGCCCCGTCACTCGCGCCATTTCCTTCACGGAATCAATCGGAAAATTCGGTGTGTAGCGCGCACCTTGGCGCGGTTCTCTCTCATATCCTGAGAAACTCATAACCCAAGCGGCGCCTGCCCTTCACGGAACCATTCCAATCTTGTCCCGTTCAGCCCACGGGCGAAAAGGACGGAGATCAAGATGGCTGTGAGATGCCGCATTTCGATTGACGACGCCAGGGATGTGGACGAACTGGCTTTCCAGGAATTGCCGCGGGTTGGCGAAAGCGTGTCGATACCGGTCGAAGGATCGAACCAGGACCTTCGCGTCCTGCGGGTGGTGCATATGCCCGGCAGCGAGCAAGACGCGACGACAATGCTGGAGCTGACAAGCAGGATTCTGTAGAGCGTTTCACCGTTTAACGGAAACGGCGAACCGCTCTAACTCTTTGTTTGTGCGAAATTCCTGACGGAAAACCGCTCACACTTTTCCTGGAATTGCTCTAGCGCTGTCCAAGCCCGATTCGGCGAATCATTCGCCCACGACTACGCCGGAAGCGATAATCTGAGCCGTCCGCTCGGTGAGCCTCTGGCACTTCACAAGCGTGGGTTTTTTGTAAGGTTTCTTCATCCTGCCGTTCCCGGCGTTGCCGACCAGGAGGATGAACGCGCCCGCTTCAGGAGTGTTCCGGGTCAAGGGGCCGCTAATAAACCGGGCGAACTACGAGTTCATGCCTTCGCCAGCAGCGCCTCGACCTCTTGCAATGTCGGCATCGACGGGGCGGTGCCGGGGCGTGTCACCGAAATGCCGGCGACCGCGCAGGCGAAGCGAACGGCCTCTAGCGGCTCGACGCCTTTTGCCAAAGCGGCGGCGAGACCGCCGTTGAAGGCATCGCCCGCGCCCGTCGTCTCGACCACCGGACCGGCACTGACCGCTCCGACATGTTCGGAGCGGTCCTTGGTGTGCAGCAGCGCGCCTTTTTCTCCGAGCGTCACGATGATGGCGCCGACGCCCTTGGCCAGCAAGGCGTCGGCGGCGCGGCGGGCGTCGTCGACCGACGAGACCTTGATGCCGGTCAGCCCTTCGGCTTCGGTCTCGTTGGGCGTGACATAGTCGCAAAGCGTGTAGATGCGATCCGGCAGGCTGGCGGCAGGCGCCGGGTTGAGAATGGTCGTCACCCCTGCCCCGCGCGCGATTTCCAGCGCTCTCAAGGCTGAGTCGATCGGCTGTTCGAGCTGGGTGACGAAGACGCCGGCAGACTCGATGAGCGCGGCATGCGCCTCGATGTCCGCAGGCGAGATCAGCATGGCCGCGCCCGGGCTGACGATGATGGCATTGTTGCCGGTGCCTTCCTCGACGAAGATATAGGCCGCCCCCGTATAGCTGTCCGGCGTGTCGATGACGGCGCTCTTCACGCCGGCATCGCTCCAGGTGTGCTTGGCCATGTCGGCGAAGGCATCGACGCCCAGTCGCGTCAGGAAGGTGATGTCAGCGCCAAGCTTGCCTGCCGCGACCGCCTGGTTCGAGCCCTTGCCGCCCGGTCCGAGCTTGAAGGAATTGCCGAGGATGGTTTCGCCCATCCGCGGCTGGCGATCGGCGCGATAGGCGGTGTCGGCGACGAACACGCCCAGGATCACAACGGGCTTGCTGGCGGTCATCGTCTCACTCCGCATCCGGCGGCACGACGCCCTTGCGGAAGGCAAAGCAGCCATAGAAGCGGCGCTCCCCGGTCTGGATCACGCAATAGGCCTTCTTCGAGCGCTCGTAGAAGGCGTAGCGTTCGATCGAGATCATCGGCCAGGGCTTGCCCTCGGCCGCGTCGATCTCCTTCTGCACCTCCTTCTGCACCGGCGGGATCTCGTTCGGCTTGCCGACGATCTCCATGCGCGCCGCGGCATCGTTGACGAACGTATCCAGCGGCAAGACCGACAGCACCGCCTTCACCACGTCGGCCGCCGTCGCATCGATGCGCAAGAGCTTGCCGAGCACCGTTTGCCGCGCCACCGAATCGGACGGGAAATTGGTGTCGGCGATGATCAGGTCGTCGCCATGGCCCATCGCCCGCAGCGCCTGGAGCACATCGGCATTGAGCAGCGGATTGATCCCTTTGAGCATGGTTCCCTCCCGGAAGTCTGTGTGCGGTCTGGAGCAATTCCAGGAAAAGTGTGAGCGGTTTTCCGTCCTGAATTGCGTAAAGCCCTAAAGTCGCTTGCCTGTCCCGGCGTCGAAGAGGTGGACCTGCTCGAGACGCGGCCTGAGCTTCAGCGCATCGCCCGGCTTGAAGTCGTGGCGCTCGCGAAACAGCGCCACCATCTCGCCCTCGCCGAAGCGCACGAACACCAGCGTCTCCGACCCGGTCGGCTCGACGACCGAGATGTTGGCGGCGACGCCGTCGGGATGGATCTCCAGGTGCTCCGGGCGCACGCCGTAGACGACGGCCTGACCGTCCTCGCCGGCACTGTTGGCGGGCATCGGAAATGCCGTGCCGGCGATGTCGACGACCGGTTTCTCGCCCTTCCTCACGGTTCCCTTGAGCAGGTTCATAGCCGGCGAGCCGATGAAGCCGGCGACAAACAGATTGGCGGGCCGGTCGAACAGTTCCAGCGGCGCGCCGATCTGCTCGATGCGGCCATCGCGCATCACCACGATCTTGTCGGCCATGGTCATGGCCTCGATCTGGTCGTGGGTGACGTAGATCGTCGTGGTCTTCAGCCGCTGGTGCAGCTCCTTGATCTCGGTGCGCATCTGCACGCGCAACTTGGCGTCGAGGTTGGAGAGCGGCTCGTCGAACAGAAACACTTGCGGATTGCGCACGATGGCGCGGCCCATGGCGACGCGCTGGCGCTGACCGCCCGAAAGCTGACGCGGATAGCGCTTGAGATAGGGCGCGAGGTCGAGGATGTCGGCGGCGCGCTTGACACGTTCGGCGACGATGGCCGGATCGGTGCCGCGCAGCTTCAGCGCGAAGGCCATGTTCTGCTCCACCGTCTTGTGCGGGTAGAGCGCGTAATTCTGGAACACCATGGCGATGTCGCGCTTGGCCGGCGGCAGGTTGTTGACGACGCGGTCGCCGATCGAGATCGTGCCGCCCGAAACAGTCTCCAGCCCGGCCACCATCCTGAGCAGCGTGGACTTGCCGCATCCTGATGGGCCGACCAGCACGACGAACTGCCCGTCGGCAATGTCGACGCTGACCTCATGCAGGACCTTGACGGTTCCGAACGCCTTGGCCACACTGCTGATCGCGACTTGAGCCATCGTCTCCCCTTTATCTTTTGATCTTTTGCGGTGAAGCTAGCCATTGCCAAGGGCAACGGCAAGTGGGTATCTTATAGATAAAAAGCCAATCTTGTTGACAAGGTAATCGATTACGCGAAATAGTGGCGAGTGCCAATCCGACGCAGGCCTGTTACCCTGAGATCGGAGCTTCGGCGACGCAGGGTGGGGTCCCACGTCCCCGTATGATCGAGGAGAACCGAGAGACGTTTCCACGTCCGAGAGATTGGCACTTCAATTCAATCGCTGTTGTTCTGGGAGGAACCTGTAGATGAGAGTCGACCTGTACGAAAAACTGATGCGCGCCGGCGCCAGCCGTCGCGATCTGTTGAAAGGCGCGGCCAGCATGGCCGCAATCGCCGCCGCTTCCGGCGCCGGGCTCGGCGCATTGACAAGGCCGGCCGCCGCCGATGACGACCTGCGCAAGAAAATCCTGCAGATCCCTGGTGTCGGCAAGGGCCAGCCGACCGATGCCGACTTCCAGAAGGTCGGCGAGCTCTGCCTCGAAGCGACCAAGGCCAACGTCAAGGAAGGCGAGTTCGCCGGTGTCGAGCTCACCTTCATGGGCCTCAACAACCAGAACCTGCACAACGTGCTGTTCCGCGGCTTCCTGAAGCCGTGGGAGGCCTATACGGGGGCCAAGATCAGCTGGATCGACCTTGCCCAGGCCGATTACAACGCCCGCCTGCAGCAGTCGATTGCCACCGGCACCGTCGACTTCGACATCATCGAGATGGGCGCGCCCTTCGAAGGCGACGTCTGCGGCAAGGGCCTGACCTCGGAAATGCCCGACTGGGTCAAGAAGCAGATCGACTTCGACGACCTGGTCAACTATCTCAAGCCGCCGGTCGGCACCTGGAACGGCAAGCAGTATCGCGTGACAATCGACGGCGACACGCACAATTTCAACTACCGCACCGACGTGTTCTCCGACTCCGAGCTGGCTGCAGCCTGGAAAGCGGATAGCGGCGACAAGGCAGGACTGACGGAGTGGGGCGTGCCCAAGACCTGGCAGCAGGTGCAGGCCGTCACCAAGTTCCTGAAGGGCAAGAAGTTCAAGGGCCAGGACGTATACGGCTATCTGGACGCGCCCAAGCCCTGGGGCGGTTTCGGCTTCTATTTCCTCGGCAGCCGCGCCACGGCCTATGCCAAGCATCCCGATGACAAGGCCTGGCTGTTCGACGCCGACACGATGAAGCCGCGCGTCAACAATCCGGCCTGGGTGCGCGCCATCCAGGACGTCATCGACGCCCTGCCGTCCGAACCCGCCGACCAGATCAACGCCGATCCGAACACGACTGCCTTCCAGCAGTTCTTGGCCGGCACCGGCTCGATGATCCCCTGGTGGGGCGACGTCGGCTCGAACGTGAAGACCAATGACTCGTCGGTCATCGGCGACGTCACCGGCTTCTCGATCCTGCCGGGCTCCGACGACGTCTACAACTCCAAGACCGGCAAGTGGGAAAAGCTCGCCAGCGGCCCGAACTATGCGCCGAACTGCGCCTATCTGGGCTGGGGCGTCTATGTCATGGCTCGTGTCGACAAGGACGAGAAAAAGAAGAAGGCCGCATGGTCGGCCGCCGCCCATCTCGGCGGCAAGGACCTGTCGATCTGGACGGCGATGTATCCGTCGGGCTTCCAGCCCTACCGCAACTCCCATTTCAACATTCCCGAATGGGTGGCGGCCGGCTATGACGAGGCCTTCATCACCTCCTACCTCAAGTCGGAAGGCGATTCCTACAACCATCCGAACGCCGCCATCGAGCCGCGCATCCCCGGCATCTTCCAGTACTACTCCGCCGCCGAGGACATCCTTGCCAACACCTTTGCCGGCAAGATGAAGGCACAGGAAGGCGCCGACGCCATCGCCGCGGCCTGGGAAAAGCTGACCGACCAGATCGGCCGCGAAAACCAGGTCAAGCTCTACAAAGCCTCGCTCGGCATGTAGGCTGTCTCGACCAAGTCGCGGCCCGGCGACACCTCGTCGCCGGGCCGCATATTTAGGCTGACTCGAAGAGGCGAGAAGCGTGGCTGAGCAGACTTCGACCGCGAATGCGTGGCCGGCGAATCCGGCCGACTTGATCCCGGCAGGCCGCAAGCGCCTCGGCTGGGGCCTGCTGGCCGCAGCCACGCTCGGCTTGCTGGCGATCATCGTCGTGCAGATCCTCTACAAGACCGAGATGTCCACGGTCGGCTTCGACACTTGGCGCCCTGTGGTCTACGCCTACATCTTGTGGGGCGCGGCGCTCGGCGCCTGGCAGGTGCTGACGCGCGGCGAGGACGGGCAGCGTGCGCTGTTCCTTTTGCCGGCGCTGCTTTTCACCATCGCCATGGTGATCTTCCCGACGCTGTTCGGCTTCTACATCGCGTTGACCGACTGGAACCTCAGTTCGTTTACCGGACGCAGGTTCAACGGCCTCGACAATTTCTGGCAGATGCTGGCCGACCCCTATTACCGCAACGCGCTGCTCAACATGGTGCTCTATGTGCTTGCGGTTCTGGTCGAATATGTCATCGCCTTCGGCCTGGCGCTGCTGCTCAACGCGCAGATCAAGGCGCGAAAGTTCTTCCGCGTCGTCTTCCTTTTGCCGCTGATGCTGTCGCCGGTCGCCGTGTCCTGGATGGTCGGCAAATCGCTGATGGAATACCGGTTCGGCCCGGCGGCGACGCTGGCACGCCATCTCGGCTGGGACAATCCCGCCTTCTTCTCCGATCCGATCACCGCCCGCATCTCGATCATGATGCTCGACGCCTGGACCTTCATCCCGTTCATGATGATCATGCTGCTTGCCGGCCTGCAGGCGATGTCGCGCGAGGTGCTGGAGGCCGCCCGCGTCGACGGCGCGACCGCGTGGCAGACCTTCTGGCAGGTGACCTTTCCGCTGATGCTCCCGGTGTCGGTGACGGCCGTGATCCTGCGCATCATCTTCAAGCTGAAGCTCGCCGATATCATCATCACGCTGACTTCCGGCGGCCCCGGCGGCGCTACCGATTCCGTGTCGAGCTTCATCTATCGCGAATATCGCGACCGCTCGAATGTCGGCTACGGCACAATGCTCGCCATGGCCTATCTGATCATCATCGTTGTCTTCGTGACCTGGCTGTTGAAAGTCGCCAGTCGCTTCGTGCGCAACGTCAACTGAGCGGCATCATGAGCGTCCAGACCACCGACTACACTGTTTCCGAAATCCGCTCGCCGGCGGCCTTCATCGCCAGCCGCGTATTCATCTACGGCGCGCTCGTCTTCTGGGCCTTCGTCTGCCTGTTCCCGATCTACTGGACGATCACCACCTCGTTCAAATCGGCGGTCGACGTCACGCAAGGCCATCTCATTCCCTTCGTCGACTTCACGCCGGACTGGAAGGGCTGGCGTTCGCTCGGCCTGTCGCCGGATTCGATCTCCCAGACGTCGACCGTGCGCGACGAGTTCCTCAAGCGCTTCATGAACTCGGTCATCACCTCGGTCGGCGCGTCGGCTCTCGCCATCATCATCGGCAGCCTCGCCGCCTATGGCCTTGTCCGCTACCGCTACAAATTCGCCTGGTTCAGGAACGAGGACATCTCCTTCTTCTTCCTGTCGCAGCTTATCCTGCCGCCGGTCGTGCTGGCGCTCCCCTTCCTGGTGCTCTACCGCGAAGTCGCCCTCCTCGATACGCGCATCGGGCTCGTGCTGCTCTACACGCTGATGGTGCTGCCGATCGTCATCTGGATCATGCGCGACCAATTCAACTCCATTCCCGTCGAATTGGAGGAAGCGGCTTTGGTCGACGGGCTGTCGATCTGGGGCGCCTTCTTCCGCATCGTCATGCCGATCGCCCTGCCCGGCATGGTCGCCGCCTTCATCCTGGCAATGGTGCTGTGCTGGAATGAGTATTTCTTCGCCGCTCTTCTGACGTCGACGGACGCCAAGACCATCCCCGTCATGGTGGCGAGCCAGACCGGCTCGCAAGGCATCAACTGGTGGTCGATGGCAGCCTTGGCCACCGCCGCGATCGCGCCGCTGGCCATCATCGGCATCGCGCTCGAACGCTACCTGATCATGGGCATGACAGCCGGCTCGGTGAAATAGCTGGACCTCTCCTTCCCCCCTTGTTGGGGAAGGTGGCCGCGCAGCGGCCGGATGAGGGGTGCTCCAGGGAACGCCGACGTCTCATTCCGCCGGAACACCCCTCATCCGTCGCCTTCGGCGACACGTTCTCCCACAAGGGAAGAAGGAAGAGCCGCTAGCGCACCAATATCGCCCTTAAATGATCGAGGATCATGGCGACGCCGACCTTGCCGAGGCCCGCCGAGGCCTCCGCTGCGTCTTTCGTGTACCAGCCGGTGTTGTCGGCCAAATGCTTCTCGTCCACGGCTTCAGGGCATAGCGCCAGCATCAGCGAGGTTTCACCCTTGCCGGCATGGTCGAACGGGTATTTGCCGTTCATCGCGGCCGGCATCAGCGGGTGCACCTGCACCCAGTTGAAGACATTCTCGCCCTGCGCATGGCCGGCATAGTAATCGGCCATGGTGTTCGACCCCCACCAGCCCTCGCCGCGCTGCTTTTCCAGGAAACGGAAGATCGCCTGGCGGCCGGCGGTCTTGAAGGCGAGGTCGGTCGGCATGCCGGCCACGAAATTCTCGGTCTGGTGGTGGATGATGGCGCGGATGTTGCGGAAACCGATGCGCAATAGCCCGTAGAACAATTCCTCCGCGAATGGCGAAAGCACCGGACCGCCGACCTGCACCGAGCCGCTGCCTTCCGGCGCCGCGACCGCATAGCTTGCCGCGCCGTAATAGAAGGGCGGCAGGATGACGAGATCCCTCTCCTTCTCGATCAGCTCCACCGTCTTGATGACGGCTAAAGTGTCCATGCCGACCGCCATGTGCTCGCCGTGATATTCGAGCACGCCGAGCGGCAGCACGACCGGCCAGTTCTCCTCGATCGCCTTACGGATCTGGTGCGGCAGCATCAGCTCGTAGCGCATCCCCTACTCCATATTGGTGTGCCTGGCGCGCATCGCTTCCGGCGTCGCATTGGTCAGCGCCTGGAGCTTCAGCACCATGATCTCGAACAAGAGGAACAGCGCGCCTTCGAACAGCGAGCCCATCGGCAGCACCGAGCTTCTCGCCGCGCCCTGGTCGCTGGCCATGGTCTGGGCTGGAATCACGAGCGTGAAGTCGGCGAGTTTCGCCGCGCTGCCTGTCGGCTCGGCCGTTAGGAGCAGCACCTTCGCGCCGGCCTCGCGGGCAACCCGCATCAAGGTCAGCACCGTGGTGGTCTCGCCCGGCCCTGAACTCGCCAGGAAGACGTCTCCCGGCCCGAGCGGCGGCGTGGTCATGTCGCCGACCACCGAGACCGGCAGGCCCAGATGATAAAGCCGCATGGCGAAGCCCTTCACCTGCAGCGCCTCGCGGCCGCAGCCATAGACGGCGATCCTGCCGGCCGCGGCAAGCATCTGGCAGGCAGCGTCGATCCGGGTTTCATCTATGCGCGCCAGCACCGCGCCAAGCTCGTCCAGCGCGGTCGCGAATATGTCTGATCCGGCTTTGCTCATCACGGCTCACTCTGCCTGCGCGATATCGCGAGCTCAATCGATTTGCGGTGCGCTGCCGCGAAACGCTTGTTTTTGTTCATGCTACCATTGCGAAAATCGCTGTCCAACGAGCCTCGGCACTTTTGCTGGGCCACGAGCGTGATAGTGTCATGTCAGACAAATCACTCCGGGACATCGTCAGATATGAAGACACGGCATTTCGACCGCATCGGCAATGGCGGCATCACCTTCACCGAGCTCGGCTTCGGCACCGCGCCGCTCGGCAATCTCTACCGCGCCATCTCCGATGAGGATGCCAACGCCACGCTGGAAGCGGCATGGAAGGCTGGCTGCCGCTACTTCGACACCGCGCCGCTCTACGGCCTCGGCCTGTCGGAAACCCGCCTCAATCCTTTCCTTCGCGGCAGGAAGCGCGACGACTATGTGCTGTCGAGCAAGGTCGGCCGCCTCATGCGCGTCGCCCCGCCGGACCAGCGCACCGGTATCGGCAAGTTCTTCGAGACGCCGTCGCGCCGCGAAGTCTACGACTACTCCTATGACGGCGTCATGCGCTCCTTCGAGGCCTCGCTGGAGCGCCTCGGCGTCGACCGCATCGACATTCTCTTCGTCCACGACGTCGACATCTTCACCCATGGCAGCAAGGAAGCCTCGGATGCCCGCATCGCCGAGTTCATGTCGTCGGGCTATTACGGGCTGCTTTCGCTGCGCGACCAGGGCGTGATCAAGGCCTTCGGCGGCGGCATCAACGAGTGGCAGGTCGCGCAGACGCTCGCCGAGCGCGGCGATTTCGACCTGTTCCTGCTCGCCGGCCGCTACACGTTGCTCGAACAGGAAGCACTGCAGTCCTTCCTGCCGCTTTGCCAGAAGCGTGGCATCGGCATCGTGCTGGGCGGCCCTTACAATTCCGGCGTGCTGGCGACCGGCCCGAAGCCTGGCGCCTTCTACAATTACAGCGAGGCGCCGAAGGAGATCCTCGACCGCGTGGCGCGCATCGAGGCCGTCTGCAAGCGCCACAATGTGCGCCTGATCGAGGCGGCGCTGCAATTCCCGCTGCAGCATCCTTCGGTGATGTCGGTGATCCCAGGCGGCCAGCGGCCTGCCGAAGTCGAAAGCAACCGCGCGTTGCTCGACACCAAGATACCGGCTGCACTCTGGGTGGATTTGAAGCAGGAAGGCCTGATGCGCGCCGACGCGCCGACGGCATGAACTTCCTGCAATCGACCCAAAAAAGAAAAGCCGGGCAAGCCCGGCTTTTCTGCTCTTAAAGAAAAAGGTCTTAGTTGACCGCGTCCTTGAGGCCCTTGCCGGCCGAGAACTTCGGCACGGTGCGCGCCGGAATCTTCACTTCCGCGCCGGTCTGCGGATTGCGGCCGGTCGAAGCAGCGCGTTTTGACACGGTGAAATTTCCGAAGCCGACAAGCCGGACATCGCCGCCCTTCTTCAGTTCGCCTGTGATCACGGAGAACACCGCATCGACGGCGGACTGCGCATCAGCCTTCGAAATGCTTGCGGCATCGGCGACAGCGGACACCAGTTCGTTCTTGTTCATCAAAATTCCCTTCCATGAGAAAACCGGAACTACGACTCATCCGGCAGGAAACGGACTTTAGAAAGAAGCGTCCCGGAACCCAAGCCAAAAACCGCGGAATTCCGGGCTTTTTTGCATTTTTTCGTGGCTTTTTCACATGAAAAAGCCGGGCTCGAAGCCCGGCTCTCTCGTTGTGCACTGCAACTTTAACTTTTGTTAGTGCGCCAGCGACTTTCCGGCATCATCGCCGCTGTCGACCGGAGCCGGAGCATTGACCGGCTCGACCCATTCGATCGGCTCCGGCATCCGGGTGAGCGCGTGCGCAAGCACCTCGCCGACCCGCGAGACCGGGACGATCTCCATGCCGTTCTTCACATTGTCCGGAATGTCCGCCAGATCCTTGACGTTCTCTTCCGGGATCAGGACCTTCTTGATGCCGCCGCGCAATGCCGCGAGCAGCTTCTCCTTCAGGCCGCCGATCGGCAGGATGCGACCACGCAGCGTGATCTCGCCGGTCATCGCCACATCGGCCCGGACCGGGATACCCGTCAGCACCGACACGATAGCCGTGGCCATCGCGGCGCCGGCGGACGGGCCGTCCTTCGGGGTCGCGCCTTCCGGCAAGTGGACGTGGATGTCGCGCTTGTCGAACAGCGGTGGCTCGATGCCGAAATCGAGCGCCCGGGAGCGGACATAGGAAGCCGCCGCCGAGATCGATTCCTTCATCACGTCGCGCAGATTGCCCGTCACCGTCATGCGGCCCTTGCCGGGCATCATGACGCCTTCGATCGTCAGCAGCTCGCCGCCGACTTCCGTCCAGGCAAGACCCGTGACCACGCCGACCTGATCGTCGGCTTCGACCTGGCCGAAGCGGAAGCGCGGCACGCCAAGATAATCGGCGAGGTTTTCCGCCGTGATCTTCACCGTCTTCTTCTTCGTCCGCAGGATCTCGGTCACCGCCTTGCGCCCGAGCTTCATCAGCTCGCGCTCCAGGCTGCGCACGCCGGCTTCCCGCGTATAGGTCTGGATGATGCCGCGGATCGCGTCCTCGCCGACCGAGAATTCGTTCGGCTGCAGCGCATGGTCGCGGATCACCTTGGGCATCAGGTGGCGCTTGGCGATCTCGATCTTCTCGTCCTCGGTGTAACCGGCGATACGGATGATCTCCATGCGATCCATCAGGGGCGCAGGGATGTTCAGCGTGTTCGCCGTGGTCACGAACATCACGCTCGACAGGTCGTATTCGACCTCGAGGTAATGGTCCATGAACGTCGAGTTCTGCTCCGGATCGAGCACCTCGAGCAGGGCAGATGACGGATCGCCGCGGAAGTCCTGGCCCATCTTGTCGATCTCGTCGAGCAGGAAGAGCGGGTTGGACTTCTTGGCCTTCTTCATCGACTGGATGACCTTGCCGGGCATCGAGCCGATATAGGTCCGCCGGTGACCGCGGATCTCGGCCTCGTCACGCACGCCGCCGAGCGCCATGCGGATGAACTCGCGGCCGGTCGCCTTGGCGATCGACTTGCCGAGCGAGGTCTTGCCGACGCCGGGCGGTCCGACGAGGCACAGGATCGGCCCCTTCAGCTTCTTCTGCCGGCTCTGCACGGCGAGATACTCGACGATGCGCTCCTTGACCTTGTCGAGGCCGAAATGATCGGCGTCGAGCACGTCCTGCGCATAGTTGAGGTCCTGCTTGACCTTGGAGTTCTTGCCCCACGGGATCGACAGCAGCCAGTCGAGATAGTTGCGCACCACCGTCGATTCAGCCGACATGGGCGACATCGAGCGCAGCTTCTTCAATTCGGCTTCCGCCTTTTCGCGGGCCTCCTTGGAGAGCTTGGTCTTCTTGATGCGCGCCTCGATCTCGGCGGCTTCGTCGCGGCCGTCCTCGCCCTCGCCGAGTTCCTTCTGGATCGCCTTCATCTGCTCGTTGAGGTAGTACTCGCGCTGCGTCTTCTCCATCTGGCGCTTGACGCGCGAGCGGATACGCTTCTCCACCTGGAGCACGGAGATCTCGGCTTCCATGAAGCCCATCGCCTTCTCCAGACGCTCCTTGACGGAAAGCGTGGCGAGCATCTCCTGCTTCTCGGGGATCTTGATGGCGAGATGCGAGGCAACCGTGTCGGCGAGCTTGGAATAGTCGTCGATCTGGCTGGCCGCGCCCACCACTTCGGGCGAGATCTTCTTGTTCAGCTTGACGTAATTCTCGAAGTCGGTGACGACCGAGCGGGCAAGCGCCTCGATTTCGACCTCTTCCTCTTCCGGCTCGGCGAGCGCGGTGGCGCGGGCCTCATGGAAATCGGCGCGGTCGGTGAACGAGACGATCTTGGCGCGCGAGGCGCCCTCGACCAGCACCTTCACGGTGCCGTCGGGAAGCTTCAAAAGCTGCAGCACATTCGCGAGCGTGCCGATGTCAAAAATCGCATCGGGCTCAGGATCGTCGTCGGCTGCATTCATCTGGGTGGCAAGCAGGATCTGCTTCTCCTGACCCATCACCTCTTCCAGCGCCTTGATCGACTTTTCACGGCCCACGAAGAGCGGAACGATCATATGCGGGAACACGACGATATCGCGCAGTGGGAGGACTGCGAAAACGCCGTCGCCGGAAGCCTTGGATATCTTGGCCATTGTCCAACCTTTCATGTCGCGGCCGCTTATTTTAGCCAACCGCGAATCTCATATTAACGACCGAGTGTCGTTCCGCCTACCACCGTTTGTGACGGGAGTTTTACAGCACAGAATCCGGCGCCTCGGCCTTCCGCTGTTAGGTGGATGCAGCCAGGGCAAAGATCAAGGGTTAACACAGCCTGGATGTCCATTCCGTCACCTGGTGGCGGGCCCACACAGCAAAACGGCGCCATGCTGGCGCCGTTCCATGAAAATTGTGGGGTCGGGATGCCATTTCAGGCGCTCACATTGCCCTTCTTTTCCTTCTGCTCGGAATAGATGTAGAGCGGCCGGGCGTTGCCGGACACCACCTCTTCCGAAATCACCACCTCGCGCACGCCTTCCAGCGCCGGAAGCTCGAACATGGTGTCGAGCAGGATGGCCTCCATGATGGAGCGCAAGCCCCGCGCGCCGGTCTTGCGCTCGATGGCGCGCTTGGCGATCGCCGACAGCGCGTTCTCATGGAACGTCAGGTCGACATTCTCCATCTCGAACAGCCGCTGATACTGCTTGACCAACGCGTTCTTCGGCTCGGTCAGGATCTGGATCAGCGCCGGCTCGTCGAGGTCTTCAAGGGTCGCCAGAACCGGCAGACGGCCGACGAATTCCGGGATCAGGCCGAATTTCAACAGATCCTCCGGCTCGACCTGGCGGAACAGGTCGCCGGTGCGCCGATCCTCGGGCGAGGCCACGGTCGCGCCGAAGCCGATCGAGGTCTTGCGGCCACGATCCGAGATGATCTTGTCGAGGCCAGCGAAGGCGCCGCCGCAGATGAACAGGATGTTGGCGGTGTCGACCTGCAGGAATTCCTGCTGCGGATGCTTGCGGCCGCCCTGCGGCGGCACCGAAGCGACAGTGCCTTCCATGATCTTCAAGAGCGCCTGCTGCACGCCCTCGCCCGACACGTCGCGGGTGATCGACGGATTGTCCGACTTGCGCGAGATCTTGTCGATTTCGTCGATATAGACGATGCCGCGCTGGGCGCGCTCGACATTGTAGTCGGCCGACTGCAACAGCTTCAGGATGATGTTCTCGACGTCCTCGCCGACATAGCCGGCTTCGGTCAGCGTCGTGGCGTCGGCCATGGTGAACGGCACGTCGATGATGCGGGCGAGCGTCTGCGCCAGCAGAGTCTTGCCGCAACCGGTCGGGCCGATCAGCAGGATGTTCGACTTCGCCAGCTCGACATCGTTGTTCTTGCCGGCGTGCGCGAGGCGCTTGTAGTGGTTGTGCACCGCCACCGACAGCACGCGCTTGGCGTAGGGCTGGCCGATGACGTAGTCGTCGAGGACCTTGAGAATCTCCTGCGGGGTCGGCACGCCCTCGCGCGACTTCACCATCGAGGTCTTGTTTTCCTCGCGGATGATGTCCATGCAGAGCTCGACGCACTCGTCGCAGATGAAGACGGTCGGACCGGCAATCAGCTTGCGAACTTCGTGCTGGCTCTTGCCGCAAAACGAGCAGTAAAGGGTGTTCTTGGAGTCACCGCCATTATTGCCGACCTTGCTCATTTTTCTGTCCTTTCACCAACGCCCGCCGGTGGTCTGGCTTTCAGTGACGTCTCACCAATCTACCGCGGGAATCCGCCACCGCCAGTGTCCCGGCTCACACAGCGCATTCCGTACGAAACACAAATCAGAAAACGCGGCAATGATTCGCAGCAACCCCATGCAAAGCTAAGCCGTCGAAAATCAACATAGCCTTAACGTAGGCAATCCCGACGCCTGAGGGAACAGCCAAATGTGGCCGAAATGCCGCAAGCCGCGCCAAAAGCGCGTTATGCTGCCATTTGCCGTCGATTGTCAGGCTGAAACCGTGGCTGTCTCGGCGGCCTCGCGGCTCGAGATGACCTTGTCGATCAGACCGAAATCCCGGGCTTCGTCCGCGGTCATGAAATGGTCGCGATCGAGCGTCCGCTCGATCTCCTCATAGCTCTTGCCGGTATGCTTGACATAGACCTCGTTCAAGCGGCGCTTCAGCTTGATGATGTCCTGCGCATGACGTTCGATGTCCGAAGCCTGACCCTGGAAGCCGCCGGACGGCTGATGAACCATGATACGGGCGTTCGGCGTGGCGAAACGCATGTCCTTGTGGCCGGCGGTCAAAAGCAGCGACCCCATCGAGGCTGCCTGGCCGATGCAGAGCGTCGACACGGCCGGCTTGATGAACTGCATGGTGTCGTAGATTGCCATGCCCGAGGTGACGACGCCGCCCGGCGAATTGATGTAGAGGTTGATTTCCTTCTTGGGGTTCTCCGCCTCGAGGAACAAAAGCTGTGCACAAACCAGCGTCGCCATCCCGTCCTCGACCGGGCCGGTGATGAAGATGATGCGTTCCTTCAAGAGGCGCGAGAAAATGTCATAGGCGCGCTCGCCGCGATTGGTCTGCTCGACCACCATCGGAACGAGGTTCATGTAGGTTTCAACGGGGTTCTTCATGGACTACCCTTGTTGGAGATGGATTTCCGGCACCTGGTATACGAGCAACGGCGCGGAATCGTTCTGGATCGGTTATGACCTAAATAGGATGCCGGCTCACCCTAGCGCAAGGCCGCCCCTCCTAGCCATCTGGTTAAGTCGAGTAAAGCGCGGCAGGCCTGAGAAACACGGCCGATTTGATCGCGCGAGACGGGTTCGGTCTCAGTTGGCCGGACGAAGCCATCCACAAGGTAGCAATTCCTTAACCGCGCCGCTTAACGAAAAGCCTTGAAATCACTGTCCGCCCCCGGACCTTCCGCTACAGTCCTGCGTTGTGAAGGCGTCCTTTTTCAACGGGGGAATGTCATGATCCGCAAACACTCCGCGTCGCTGGCGGCCGTCGCGATGCTTGCCAGCGTCTCAGGAACCGCCGCTGGCGGCCGCGCGCTCGAATGCTACGAGCCGATCCACAGGCCGGCGCTCTATGACACCGTCTACGAGGATGTGATGGTGAGCCCCGGCGGACAGGTGGTCGATTACGACGCGCCGATCTTCGGCACCTATCAAAGCGTGGACCAGATCGCGCCTCCGCGCGTCACCTATGAGACAGTGCCGGCGGTGACACGCACGCTCTACCATACGGTCAAGGTCGATAATGGCGGCTATGCCTGGGAATGGCGCGTCATCCATGGCCGCAAGGTGCTGTGCAAAGTATGGCGCAAGGCCCGCTATGCGCGTGTCGCCGAAACGGTCGTGGTGCAACCGGAGCGCGTCCGGCGCGTGGTTCTGCCGGCAGAGTATGAAGGCGTTGCCCACGAAGTGCTGGTACGGCCACAGCAAGTCCGCATCCGGGAAATTCCACCTTCATACGGGACGGTGGCGCGCCGGGTGGTGGTGCGGGAAGGTTCGACCAGCTGGCGGCGGGTGCATATTCCCCGGCATTGCCAGGACTAGGCACCATTTCGCCCGCGGGTTGCATTCGGCCGGGCAGCGTTGCCGCGCACCCGGCCAGCTGTTGCTGGCTTAGCCCAGATCGATGTCGAGAATGGCCATCGAGAAATTGTAGTCGCCGTCGTCCTCGTCCTTGAAGACGATGCCGAGGAATTCGTCGCCGACATAAACCTCGGCCGAGTCTTCCTTGCGCGGACGCGCCTTGACCTGCAGTTTGGGGTTCTGGAAGACGCGCTTGAAATAGGCGTCGAGCTTTCTGATTTCGTCAGGCTTCAAAAGTCTTCTCCGAAATGTCGGCCTTGTTCGTGAGAACGCGCTTCTGACACGCCAACAATGGCCATGTAAAGGCAAGCCGGCAGGATAACATGGGAGAACAATAAGGCGGAACTGGCGCCCCGTTCGGCCGCCACCGGTAAGCGGTCGGTCAGATGTCGAAGCTGACCACGTGATCCATGCTCTGCGACGGCAGCAGTTGGTCCATCTGCCGCGAAGGCTGGTCGCAGCCGGTCTCGCCGACGACGCGCGCGGGCACGCCGGCGACCGTCTTGTTGTGCGGCACGGGCGAAAGCACCACCGAGCCGGCCGCGATCTTCGAGCAGTGGCCGATCTCGATATTGCCGAGGATCTTGGCGCCGGCGCCGATCAGCACGCCGCGGCGGATCTTCGGATGGCGGTCGCCATTGGCCTTGCCGGTGCCGCCCAGCGTCACCCCATGCAGGATCGAGACATCATCCTCGATGACGGCCGTCTGGCCAACGACCAGGCCCGTGGCGTGGTCGAGGAAGATGCCCTTGCCGATGCGGGCGGCCGGATTGATGTCGGTCTGGAACACCGAGGACGAGCGGCTCTGCAGATAGAGCGCGAAATCCCTGCGGCCCTGGTTCCACAGCCAATGTGCCAGCCGGTGCGTCTGGATGGCGTGAAAACCCTTGAAATAGAGGACCGGCATGATGAAGCGGTCGCAGGCCGGATCGCGGTCGTAATAGGCCTGGATGTCGACGCGAACCGTGGTGCTCCACTCCGGATCGTCGTCCAGCATCGCCTTGAAGGTCTGGCGGATGAGATCGGACCCGATGTCCTGATGCGCCAGGCGCTCGGCAAGCCGGTGGATCACCGCTTCTTCCAGGCTCTCCTGGTTGAGGATGGTCGAATAGAGGAAGGCCGCAAGCAACGGATCGCGGTTCACCGCCTCCATCGCTTCGTCCCGGATCGACCGCCAGATCGGATCGACCGGCTGCACCATGCTGGGGCGGGCAATCGTAATGCTGTTCATCGACGCTCTCCGGCCTTGCTCATTCTCCGGCGGCACATATAGGCCAGATCATAGCACGGTTGAACTCAATTTTCCTTAGTGATCGTTCAAATGGACCTGGTTCACGCCGATTCAAGCGACGATGGAAAACGAACCCTTGCTCGGGGATCGTATTCGAAATCGCCCATTTTCGCATTCTCAGCGCCGTAGTTGACGTCAGAGCCTATTCCGGCAGCGTCGTTCCAGCCTGCTCCGCCACCATGTAAGCGGCATACCAGTCGGGCCAGTTTGTGTCGTACTGGCCGCCCGTACGCTTCTCATGTTCGCCATGCGCCGCTGCCGCCCGCCGCAGCGCTGCCGCAAGGCCGGTCACCGAGGTGAAGACCGTGTCCTTGGCATCGACACGGCCGGGCAGCCGCTGGGTGATCTCCTGCAGCAGCCAGCCATTGCCGTCCGGATCGCTGAAGGTAACGAACGAGGAATAGCTGCGCCCCTCCGGATGTCGGCCCTTGATTGCCGGCTGGCCGGGACCGTTGCGATGGAACACCTCGCTCGCCGCGACGCCGTGCGCAACCAGCTCGGCATGGGCCGCCTCGATGTCGGACACGATGAGATAAAGAACTTTTGCCGAGCCGGGCGGCGCCGGCGTCAATCCCTTGCCGAAATGGATTGAGCACGGTGAGCCGGGTGGCGTGAACTGCACGACGCGAAACGTGTCGCCGACGACGAAATCGGCGTCGAGCCGCCAACCCAGCCCTGCATAGAAATTCTTGGACCGATCGACATCCGAGACGGGGATGACGACAGCTTCCAGCTTCATGTCGATCGTGCCTGGCTTCGCTTTCTCGGTGCTGGTCATGGCAAACTCCTCCGGGTTTGAGTGACGAGGCAGCTTCCAGCCGTGTTGTCGTTTGGTCAACCGTTTGCGATGGCGGCTGGCGTTTGCGGCAGCGCTGGGCGACATTCTCCCTTGCCCGCGGTCACGCGAGGCACCCTGGAAAGGCCAGCCATGCAGGAACCCTTGATCGACGACGCGCTAAAAAGCGAGCTTGCTGCGCTCTATAGCGCCGAAGATCGCCACTACCACGGCCTGGCCCACATTGAGGCGATGCTGGCGCTGGCTGAAGAATACCGGGGCCTGCTCGACGATCCGGAGGCCGTCGAGGCGGCGATCTGGTTCCACGATGCCATTTATGACAGCCGCGCCAAGGATAATGAGGCAAAAAGCGCCGAACTGGCCGAGAAAAGGCTCGCCGGGCGCGTCGATCCACGTCGGCTTGCCCGCATAGCTGCCATGATCAACGCCACCGCCACGCACGAGTTGCCGCCTTTCCGCGATGAGGACGCACTCAACGATGCCGCTCTTCTGCTCGATATGGATCTGGCGATCCTTGGCGCCGAACCTGCGATTTTCGATGCCTATGAGAAGGCGGTCCGGCTGGAATATGGTTGGGTCGAAGAGCCGATGTGGCGCGCCGGCCGCTCAGCCGTGCTGAAAACCTTCCTTGCCCGCCCGCGGATTTTCCACACCGCCGAATTCCAGAAGCGTTTCGAAGCACAAGCCCGCCATAACATCCAGCGCTCGCTGGCGGCGCTGGAGGGTTGAAAGGGAACTTAGTCGGGGAAAGTTTCGATCCGCTGCGCGTAGGGTTTGAAGCCCGCGCGCCCGTACACCGGCTGAGCGGCCGGGTGGTCATGCGTATCGGTGTGAAGCCAAACCCGCTCGGGCCGGTGCGACCACGCCGCGCGCAGCGATCGGTCGAGCAGGAACGGCCCCAGCCGCTTTCCCTGGAAGGCGGGGACCAGTCCAAAATGAACGAGCTCGACAGCCGGCTGCCCGACATGGTTGAACTCGCAGAAGCCACCGGCCTCGCCATCGAGGCGCAGCACGTGGATATGCGTGGCATCGTCGGCGAGCAGCGTTTCGAGTTCCGCTTCCGCCATCTGCAGCCGCTGGTCCCATTGCACCGGTCCACCGACCGCGCGGTAGAGATCGAGATAGCTGGAAGTATCGAGCCTTTCGCGCGCCACGAGGGCGCCGGGCAAAGGTGACGCACGCGGCGCGCCCTGGGGCGGCGCGGACATCTCCATATAGGTGACGAGAAGATCGACCATCGTCAGGCGGAGAGCGAGTGCGCTCAGAGTGGGTTATCGGCGTAGAATTCGAGCACGCGCTGCTTGAAGCTCTTGTCGCCGACGGCGAGCATGTGGTCACGGCCCTCTATATGGAAGGCTCTGGCGTTGGGCATCAGGGCGGCGAGCTCGTCCGGCGAGCCGCCGATATCGTCCTTCGTGCCGACCGCGATCAGCGTCGGCTGGGCGATGCGCGCCATGTCGTCCTCGGTGAGCAGCTCGCGCGAAGTTGCGATGCACGCCGCGAGAGCGCGCCTGTCGCTGCGCGTCTGGTCTGCAAAGGCGCGGAAGGAGCGGCCGCGCGGATGCGTGTTTTGCGAGGGGTCCTCCGCCAACAGCGCCGCCGCGATCGGGTCCCAGTCGCCGACGCCGTCGACCATGCCGATGCCGAGGCCGCCGAACACCAGCGTCGCGACCTTCTGCGGGTCGGAGAGCGCCAGGAACGCCGAAACGCGCGCGCCCATCGAATAACCCATGACATGGGCGCGTTCGATGCCCAGGTGATCGAGCAGGGCCGCCGCGTCGGAAGCCATCTTGGCCGGCGTGTAATCGGCCTCGTCATAACTCTTCGACGACGAGCCATGGCCGCGATTGTCGAAGGCAATCGCCCGGTAACCGGCGTCGTTCAGTGTCTTGAACCAGCCCGGCGAGACCCAGTTGACATAGTGGCTGGAGGCAAAGCCATGGATCATCAGCACGGGGTCGCCCTGCCCCGAGGCCGGCTGGCGATCGAGATAGGCAAGTTCGAAACCGTCATGCGAAAGGAATTGCATCGGCGGAAACTGCTTTTCAGTTGAATCCGGCGCCGATGGCCGGATGGCGCAAAAGATCGCCTTCCTTGATCCCGTCCCTGGCGGCGGTGCCTGCCTTCAACTCAAGGACGAAGCGCACGGGTTGTCCGGGTGAGATGATCGCCTCGGACTCGGGCTCGCCGCGCCTGATCGCCTTGATCCGGCCGTCCTCGCCGACAAAGACGAGGTCGAGAGCCATCGGCGTGTTCTTCATCCAGAAATCGACCTCGCCGGTTTTTTCGAAGACGAACAACATGCCGTGATCATCGGCCATCGTCCGGCGAAACATCAGGCCCGCCTCCCGCTCCGCGGAAGTGTCGGCGATCTCGATGGAGAAGGAACGCTCGCCCGAACCGGTCGCCACCACCAGCGGCGTCCGGTCGATGGGCAGCAGCATCGCATCCGCTGAACTCGGCTTCGCCGCCATGAAACAGGCGGCGAAAAGGATCGCGGCGCAGAGCGCGCCTGCAGTCAGCCAATTGCGATGGGCCATGGGTACCTCGTCCAGACACTCGTCCTAAACCATGATCCGCGGAAGTGGAACCGGTTTTCGGACAAGATGGTCACGTCTCCGCAAAGGGCTCTTCGACTGCGTCGAGAAGCCCTTAATGCGAGACCGACAAGGTACCCATATCGGGGTGGATTTCGGCGGCCATAAGGCCTTTGTCGCCACGTCCGAAGCGCACCAGCACGACCTGGCCGGGCCGGAGCTCGGTTATGCCGTAGCGTCGCAGGGTTTCCATATGGACGAAGATATCTTCGGTTCCCTCGCCCCGCGTCAGGAAGCCGAAACCCTTGGTGCGGTTGAACCACTTGACCAGAGCCCGCTCGAGGCCGCTTTCCGGGCTGACGGTAACGTGGGTGCGCTGTTCCTGCTCTGCCGGATGGACGGCCGTCGAGGCATCCATGGACAGGACGCGGAAAGCCTGCAACCCGCGTTCGCCCTGTTTCACCAGGCAGACGACCCGCGCGCCTTCGAGTGCCGTCTGGAAACCGTCCCTTCGAAGACAAGTCACATGGAGGAGAATATCACCCGAGACGCCGTCGTCCGGAAGAATGAACCCGTAGCCCTTGGCCACATCGAACCATTTGATCGCGCCGGCGATTTCGACAAGCTCGGCGGAGTCGCCGCCATTGTCCCGCTTCAAGGCGTCGTCAAGGCTTCCGTCCCGCCTCGTTAAAGAGGCTTTTTCCCCCATACGAATGCCCCCTTTTTCCAACTGAACAGCAACTGATTCTTGCCAAGAGATTAACACTGCGGCTTCCGGGGTGTGCAAGGGCTGACGTGCCTTTTTTCACCGTTCAGTACCGGAAAGGCTGAAATGTCGTTTGCCGGCGCTTTCCGAAGACGATTGGCGAGGCCCCAAAATCGACCCCGCCGCTGCTATTGTCGGACGATTGCCCTTTCGCCGGGCGGCCCCTATTGTGCCCGGCAACCCCAACAACCCGAGGAAGCCGCCATGCGCTATCTGCACACAATGGTCCGCGTCGCCGATATCGATCAGTCGCTCGATTTCTACTGCAACAAGCTCGGCCTGAAGGAGGTGCGCCGCTACGAAAACGAGCAGGGCCGCTACACGCTGATCTTCCTCGCGGCTCCGGAAGACGAGCAGAGCGGCATCAACGAGAAGGCGCCGCTGGTCGAGCTGACCTACAATTGGGACCCGGAAGACTACAAGGGCGGCCGCAATTTCGGCCACCTCGCCTATGAGGTCGACGATATCTACGCCACCTGCCAGAAGCTGATGGACGGCGGCGTGACCATCAACCGCCCGCCGCGCGACGGCAACATGGCCTTCATCCGCTCGCCGGACGGCATCTCGATCGAGCTGCTGCAGAAAGGCCCGGCCAAGGCAAAGGCCGAACCCTGGGCCTCGATGCCGAACACGGGCGTCTGGTAAAGGCCGGCGGTCCCGCGCCGGTTTGACTGGACGCCGCTGGCGTTTCGCCGGATACCGCCTATCTACCGGGAATTGGCGCCAGCCTCGTCCAGGCTGGCGTTTCTTCATCCGCCAGGAGAATTTCATGCCGACCAGCCGCGCCGATGTCGCTACCGAACATGCCAGTCGCTACCTGCAGCAGCTTTGCAAGCACTGGTCTCACAAATTCCCGGTCGAGTTCGACCCGCGCCACGGCGCTATCCAGCTCTCGATTGGCCGCACCGTGATGGATGCCGACGATCATGCGCTGCACATCGCTTTGGCCGCCGACGATGAAGCTTCGCTGGACCGGTTGGAGACAGTGGTCGCCGACCATATCAAGCGCTTCGCCTTCCGCGAGGAATTGAGCTTCGACTGGCAAAAGGCCGCCTGACGATCGGCGATCAGCCGCCGGCTTTTCCGGCCATATCGAGCAACGCCAGGACGCTGCGCCAGTTGCGCGCCGTGCCCGGCACCTTCAACGTGCGCGGGATCAGATTGGCGAAGACCGATTTGCCGAGCCCGTCCGGCGCGTGAAGATAAAGCACGTCGCCCTTGATCTCGAAGCGCTCGGGGCCGGTGCATTTGTCGGCGAGCCGCTGCGTCTCCTCGGCGGTCGGTTCCCGCTCCAGCGCATAGGCGTGCAGCTTGGTCGGCTCGCCAGCGACCTCGGGATAGGGATTATCCTTGACCAGCCGCTCGAACCAGCCGGCATCGCGCACCATGATGCGCGAATGAAAACCCCACTTCTTCTCGAAGGCTGCCTCGATCTCCCTGGTCAGCGCCGCCGCGTCCTGCTTCTTCGCCCGGAACACGACGTTACCGCTCTGCACATAGGTCGCGACATCGGTGAAGCCGAGGCTCTCGAAGAAGGCCTTGAGTTCCGCCATCTTGACGATGCGGTTGCCGCCGACATTGATGCCGGAAAACAGCGCGACGAAGACCGTGCTTTGTTTTGCGCTCATATGATGAAGCCCGCCAGCGTCTCGTTGTCGGTGATGTCCTGATACTGCACGCCCTCGGCGTCGAAATTGGCCTTCAGCAGGTCGAAATTGCGCCGGTCCTTGGTCTCGATGCCGATCAGCACCGAGCCGAAATTGCGCGCCGACTTCTTCAGATATTCGAAGCGGGCGATGTCGTCGTCGGGACCGAGCATTTCGAGGAAATCGCGCAATGCGCCCGGCCGCTGCGGGAAGCGGATGATGAAATACTTCTTCAGCCCCTCGAAGCGCAGCGCCCTCTCCTTCACGTCGGGCAGCCGCTCGAAATCGAAATTGCCGCCGGAGACGACCGCGACGATGGTCTTGCCCCTGATCTCCTTGCGTGAAAAATCCTTCAGCGCGTCGATCGCCAGTGCCCCGGCCGGCTCCAGCACCACGCCTTCGACATTGAGCATCTCGATCATCGTGGCGCAGAGCCGGTTTTCCGGAACCAGCCGGACGGCATCGGCGGTGAAGTCCTTGAGGTGGCGCAGCGGCTCGCGGCCGATCTCGGCCACCGCGGCGCCGTCGACGAAATTGTCAACCTTGGCGAGCTTCACCCGCTTGCCGCTGGCCAGGCTCTCGCGCAGGCTTGGCGCGCCCGCCGGCTCGCAGAACACGAAGCGCGGGTCGCGATGCTGGTCGGCGAAATAATGGGTCACGCCGGCGGCAAGGCCGCCGCCGCCCACGGGCAGCATGACGATATCGGGCGCACGCCCGCCCGGCATCTGCGCCGCGATCTCATAGGCAACTGTCGCCTGTCCTTCGATGATGTCCTTGTGGTCGAAGGGCGGCACCATATGCGCGCCGGCGCTTTCGGTGAATTCGAAGGCGGCGCGGTAGCAATCGTCGAAGAAGTCCCCGACCAGCCTGATCTCGACGAAATCGCCGCCGAACAGCCGCGTCTTGTCGATCTTTTGCTGCGGCGTCGTCACCGGCATGAACACGACGCCCTTTTTTCCGAAATGGCGGCAGACGAAGGCAAAACCCTGCGCATGGTTGCCGGCCGAGGCGCAGACGAACAGCTCGGCATCGTTGCCGGCGGCAAGCGCCTTGCGGAAGAAATTGAAGGCGCCCCTGATCTTGTAGGAGCGCACCGGCGTCAGGTCCTCGCGCTTCAGAAGGATACGGGCGCCGGTCTTCTTCGACAGATAGTCGTTCTCCTGCAGCGGCGTTTCCGGAAAGATTTCACGGATCGCTTCGGCGGCAGCGGCAACGCGAGAAGAGAAGCTGTTCAACGGAAATCCCTCATTTTGGGCTCGGCGGCAGGCGCCAGGACAGGCCTGGCCGTGCGGAAACCTTCCTGCCGCCGTTTTGGCTTTCGCGCAACACTCCGCCGACAGTCGCCCGGTGAGAACCGGATTTCCACTGGACACGACTTACTTTAGCCGCACTTGGCCTATGGGGGAGTTCTTCGCGGAGGTGGACGGCCAGTCATGGCCGGAGTGGAAGTGCCAGCGAAAGTGTCGACGTGCGATTGAAGACGATTTTCATCATAGCCCTTGCGCTGCTGACGGCGGGCTGCGCGGGTCCCCAGACGCAGGAAATCCTGGGCAGCGTCGTCGTGCCGACCCAGGCGACGGAGATCGCGGGCAATCACTCGATATTCATCGCCACCACGCGTAAACCCTCTAGCGACCCGAACAAGGTTTTTGACGGCGAACGCTCGGCAACGCTGAACTATGCCCGCGTCAGCGTCACCGTTCCGCCCGTTCACCAGGCCGGCCAGATCGAGCGCCGCTCGCGCGGCAAGTCGGACGACCCGACCAAGTATTTCATGGCCTCCGAAGTCATCGGCTATGACACGCAGCCGAAATTCGCCAGCGCGCTGAATGCCGACATCGATGCCCGCGGCGGCCGCGTCATGGTCTTCGTCCACGGCTACAACACCGGCTTCGACGATGCCGTCTACAGGCTGACCCAGATCGTCCATGATTCCGGCTATCCGGGTACACCGGTGCTGTTCTCCTGGGCTTCCGGTGCCAAGACCACCGACTATGTCTATGACAAGGAAAGTGCCGCCGCCGCCCGCGATCAGCTGGAAGTGACGCTGCGGATGCTGGCGCAGACCGGTGCCCGGCGCATCGACATCGTTGCCCATTCGATGGGAACCTGGGTGACGATGGAGACACTGCGCCAGCTCGCCATCACCGGCGACCGCGATCTGAGCGGCAAGCTAGGCGACGTGGTGCTCGCCTCGCCCGACATCGATGTCGACGTCTTCAAGAGCCAGATGCGCCGTTACGGCAAGCCGGACAAGCCCTTCATCCTGCTCCTGTCGGATGACGACCGGGCGCTGCGGCTCTCCGGCCTGATCGCCGGCTCGCGGCCGCGCGTCGGCGACTATCGGGACGCGGCCGACCTCGCCTCCTATGGCGTCACCGTGGTCGATCTTTCCAAGATGAAGGGCAGCGACAGCTTCAACCACACCAAGTTCGCCGACAACCCGATGATGGTGCAGATGATCGGCCAGCGGCTGCGCGAGGATGACGGCTTCGCCAGCGACCGCGACGTCACCGACCGTATCCGGCAACTGGCCGCGCAGTAATCCCATCCGCGCGGTTTCCGTATCGCGTTGACTTTGAACTGGACCCGGCCGCTCTCTGCCTTTATCGGAGTAATGGGGAGCTTTGCCGCCCTTGGGGGATCCCGGGTGACTGTGCATGTGAAGATCGTTGTCGGCCTTGCCTTCGCGCTCGCCCTCGCCGGCTGCGCCGGCCCTACGCACGATCTGCTCAACCGCAAAACTGTCTCTGCGCCAGCCTCCGACATTGCTGCCAGTCACGAGATCTTCGTCGCCACGACCCGCCAGCAGGCGACCAAGGACCCACGCCAGGTGTTCGACGGCGACCGTTCGCTGACCACCAGCTACGCCCGCGTCGACGTCACCGTGCCGAAGATCCACCAGGTCGGCGCCATCGAGCGCGCCAAGGGCTCCGCCGACTCCAACCCCGCCAAGCAGTTCACGGCCACCGACGTCGTCCATTATGGCGATGCGCAGCAATTCGCAAAGGCGGTCGGCGCCGACATCTCCATGCGCGGCGACCGCGCTTTGGTCTTCGTGCACGGCTTCAACAACGGTTTCGACGACGGCATTTATCGCATCACGCAGATAGCGCATGACACCAAATATCCGGGTACCCCGGTGCTGTTCTCATGGGCGTCGAGCGCCAAGGCGACCGGCTATATCTACGACAAGGACAGCGCCAACGCGGCGCGCGATGATCTTGAGGCGACGCTCAGGATGCTCGCCAGGACTCGTGTCAAGAGCATTGACATCATCGCCCATTCGATGGGCACCTGGCTGACGATGGAGGCGCTGCGCCAGCTCGCCATCACCGGCGACCGCGATCTCGGCGGCAAGCTCGGCTATGTCATCCTCGCCTCGCCCGACATCGACGTCGATGTCTTCAAGAAGCAGATGATCCGCTACGGCAAGCCCGACAAGCCCTTCGCCATCCTGCTTTCAGGCGACGACCGGGCGCTGAAACTGTCGAGCTTCATTTCCGGCGACAAGCCGCGCGTCGGCGACTACGGCAACGCCGCCGATCTCGCGAGCTACGGCGTGGTCGTGGTCGACCTTACCAAGACCAAGGGCGGAGACGGCGGCCTGAACCATGCCAAATTCGCCGATAACCCGGTCCTGGTGCAATTGCTCGGCGACCGGCTGCGCACGCCGGCGGCCCTGCGGGCGGACGAGCCTCAGGGGGCCGGGTTGGAAAATATCGGCCAAGGGCTCGGCAAAGCCGTGGGATCGGTGGCCGAGGTGGTCATCACCACGCCGTTCAAAGTGCTGACCATAGCCACCGGCGGCGAATGATCCGTTTCTGTTAGAGCATGATCCCAAAAAGTGGGAACCGCTTTTTGGAAGAGATCATGCTCCAAGAAAGACCTGGATCAGGATGGTGTTTCAACGAAACATCATCCTGACCTGGCGCCGGTTCCGATCAGACAAAAAGATCGACTTTCTGGAAGGTCGTCACGTCGACCAGGCCCACATCCGAGATCCTGAGTTCCGGAATGACCACCAGCGCCAGCAGCGAGTGCTGCATATAGGCGTTGTTGAGCGAGCAGCCGACCTTGCGCATGGCCTCGGTCAGTTGCTCGGCTTTCGCCGCGACGATCTCGGCGCGTTCGTCCGACATCAGGCCGGCGATTGGCATCTCGACAAGCGCCAGTTCCTTGCCCTTCGAATAGAGCACCACGCCGCCGCCCACCTCGCCCAGCCGGTTGACGGCCAAAGCCATGTCTTCCTTGTTGGTGCCGACGACGATGATGTGGTGCGCGTCATGCGCCACGCTCGATGCCATCGCGCAGTCTTCCACATAACCGAAACCGGAGACGAAGGCATTGGTGACGCCGCCCGTGCCGCGATGGCGCTCGACCAGGGCGATCTGGCAGATGTCGTTGCGCCGATCCATGGCGACCAACCCGTCCTCGACGGGCAGATCGGCCTCCAGCGCCCGCGTCGGCGCCTGGTTCTCGATCACGCCGATCACCCGCGCCCGCACCTCGTTGGCGCCCTGCGGCGCGGAAATGTCGAAATCCTTCGCCGCGAGCTTCTTGCCGAGCTTGACCGTGTTCTTCGCGGATTGCGGATAGTCATAGGCGGGGATGTCGATCTCGAGCTTGCCGGCCTTCGCCAGCCTGACGCCGCGGCCATAGACCTCGTCTATGGTCATCTGGGCAAGGTCTGAAACGATCAGCAGATCGGCCAGTCGCCCCGGCGCGATGGAGCCGATCTCGCGCTCCAGCCGGAAATGCTGAGCGGTGTTGAGCGTCGCCATCTGGATCGCCGTCACCGGCTTCAGGCCCTGTTGGATGGCATGCCGCACCACCCGGTCCATATGGCCTTCGTGCACCAGCGTGCCGGAATGGCTGTCGTCGGTGCACAGAATGAAGTTGCGCGGGTCGATGCCACCTTCGGTCACCGCCTTGATCTGCGCCGCGACGTCGTACCAGGCCGACCCCAGCCGCAGCATCGCCTTCATGCCCTGGCGCACGCGCGCGATCGCATCCTCGGCGCGCGTGCCTTCATGGTCGTCCTCCGCCCCGCCCGCGACATAGCCGTGGAACGGCAGGCCGAGATCGGGCGATGCATAGTGCCCGCCGACCGTCTTGCCGGCCTTGACCGTCTCGGCGATCTCGCCCGACATCACCGGATTGTTGGCGGCGACGCCGGGGAAATTCATCACCTCGCCGAGCCCGATGATGTTTTCCCAGGTCATGGCCTCGGCCACGTCGGCGACCGTCAACTCGGCCCCGGCGTGCTCCAGCCCCGGCGCCGACGGCACGCAGGACGGCATCTGCACATGCACGTTGATCGGCATCGCGACCGCCTCGTCATGCATCAGCCTGACACCCGGCAGCCCGAGCACATTGGCGATCTCGTGCGGATCGATGAACATCGAGGTGGTGCCATGCGGGATCACCGCGCGGCAGAACTCCGTCACCGTCACCATGCCGCTTTCGACATGCATATGCGCGTCGCAAAGGCCGGGCACCAGATAGCGCCCGCCGGCATTGACGACCTTGGTCCCCGGCCCGATGGCGTGGCTGGCATTCGGCCCGCAATAGGCGAAGCGCCCGGCGGCGATCGCGATGTCGGTGCCGGGGATGATCTCGCCCGAATGGACATTCACCCAGCGACCATTGCGGATGACTAGATCCGCGGGCTTTCGGCCCATCGCGACATCGACCAGATGTGTCGCGACCTGTGTCCACGGCTTCGGTTTTGCGGCGCTTGTCGGCTTGGCGTTCGTCATTGGCTGAGTCCTCTGCATGAGGCACTTTGGCAAATGTCGGTGCCTGGAGCCAGAGCATCGGTCGTAAACCACTGTTGCAGAGATGCAATTCCGTTCAGCGGCGAAAGGGGCTAGTCTTCCCCAAGGAGTTCTTTCGGAACCGCCATTTCGGAGTGCTCGATGCGTCGACTGACGCTCGCCAGTGCCGGCTTTCTTGCCCTGCTGTCCGGGTCTGCCTGGGCGGCGGATTTGGGCGCTGATCTGCCGATGACCGCGCCCGGCTTCGACTGGACCGGCTATTATGCCGGCATGCAGGCCGGCTATGGCTGGGGCCGTTCCGACATCACCGTCGGTGGCGGTTCTGTTAAGCCCGGTATCGACGGCGGTTTTGTCGGCGGCCATGTTGCGGGGCTCTGGCAGTTCGATCAGGCCGTGATCGGCGCCGAGGCCGACCTCAACTACGCCTCGATCGACGGCACCGCCGGTCCGGCAAACGCATTCGGCACCGACGTCAAATGGTTCGGATCAATCAATGCCAAGGCAGGCTACGCTATGGATCGCGTGCTGCTCTACGGCATTGGTGGCGTCGCTTTTGCCGGCATCGAGACCTCGCAGACGGCAGGCACAAGCTTTGCCCGGACCCATACCAGCACCGGCTGGACGCTCGGCGCTGGCGTCGACTATGCCTTGACCAACAATGTCGTCGTCGGCGCGCAATACCGCTATTACGATTTCGGCAAGGAGCATTTCGACGCTTCGGACACCTTCACGGAGCGCGACCAGGACGTGAAGCTGCAGACGCTGGGCGTGAATTTCAGCTATAAATTCTGAGGCTTGCCGCCGTCGCGGCGGCTCCGTCCCTTATTATCTCTTGAAAACTGGGGTGGCCGGCGCCCGCAGGGGGCGGGGGAATGGGTAGGGCCTGATAGACGCCGGCCTCGGCGGATCGACCCGCCGCGCAACGAACCCTATCGATCCCAGGGTGGATCGAAATTCCGCGATCGCGCCACTTTCCAATTGCCTGCCCCGCCGGAACCGGACATGGCGGATACGCTTCGCCGACGAGGCTGCAACCGGTTGGTCAGGATCGGTTCGAGGCCGGCTTTCCGGCCGGCATCGCGGCCAAGCACTCCTCCAGCCGCCGAAGTCGCGCTTTTTGCCAGCGCAGCGTATGCGCGACCTCGTGCAGGTTACATCTTGCCTTCGAATTGGCCGTCTCGATCAGCCCTCGCTCGAGCCGATCGATCTCGCTGCGCAACTGACGCGCCTCCGCCTCCCGCAGCCCTCTGATCCAACCTGCCCCACGCATGGTTCCAGCACCACAACCAGCCTGATGCTCGCAGACAAACGCTAATGAGATCGGTTTGCGGAACCATGCATTTTAAACATCACTAATGTTAAATCTATGCGACGGATCACCCACGCAAACTGCGGGACGATCGGAAACATCGCTTGACGGCCCATATCAGGCGTCTGAAAAGGGCACGCCTGCGGACGTGGCGGAATTGGTAGACGCAAGGGACTTAAAATCCCTCGATCTCTGATCGTACGGGTTCGATTCCCGTCGTCCGCACCAACCTTGGCTCTTCGACGAGTCCTCCAAAGGCGTCGGCAAAGGAGGAGCTTCCGGTGGCGGGCCACCAGCGGCGAAGCATCGTGGCCGAAAACAGGCTCAACCCTTCATCGGGTTGAGCTTCAAGTGCTGGATCAGGATGATCGTCTTGGCGTCGACGATGCGGCCGTCGGCGACGGCGGCCAGCGCCTCGTCCAGCGGTATTTCCAGAACCTCGATGTCCTCGCCCTCCTCCGGCGCGCCGCCGCCGTCGGAAATTCGATCGGCCGGCGAATAGCGCGCGGTGAAGAACCAGAGCCGCTCCGTCACGCTGCCTGGGCTCATGAACGGCGCGTAGAGGCGCTCGACGTCCTTCAACCGGTAACCCAACTCCTCTTCCGCTTCCTTGCGGATGGCGGTTTCGGGGTCGTTTTCGTCGAGCAGCCCGGCGCAGGCCTCGATCAGCGGCTCGCGGTGACCCACGGCGTAAGCCGGGAAGCGGAACTGACGCACCAGGAGCACGGTCGAGCGCCGTGGATCGAACGGCAGGATCACCGCGCCGTCGCCGCGGTCATAGGTCTGGCGGATCTGCGTTTCCCACCGCCCGTCGCGGCGGCGATAGTCGAGCACAGTCTTCTTCAGCACCGCCCAGTCGTCCGAGAGGACCTCTTCCGAACGGATGCGAACGCGATCTTCCATGACGACCTCCCGGTTGGCAGCAAAGGGATAGAGCAATTTCAGGAAAAGTGTGATGCGGTTTTCCGTCCGAAATTGCGCCAAAAAAATAGAGCGGCGAATGATGACCTGTGCAATCCTGGAAACCGACTGGTCCAGCGGCAGTTTCACCGGCTCGTGTCTGGCGTGACGCGCCGCGACTGCCTAGATAGCGGTATCCTCCCAGGAGCCCGCTTCATGACGTCATCGCTTTTCCAGCCGATCACCCTCGGCGACCTCACCTTCCCCAATCGCATCGCGGTCGCCCCCATGTGCCAGTATTCGGCCGAGGACGGCTCGGCCAGCGATTGGCATCTCTATCACTGGATGAACCTGGCAATGTCGGGCGCCGGCATGGTCACCGTCGAGATGACCGATGTCGAGCGGCGCGGGCGTATCTCGCATGGCTGCCTCGGTCTCTATTCGGACGACAACGAAGCGGCCGCCAAGCGCACGCTCGACGCCGCCAGGCGCGTCGCCGCGCCCGGCACTAAGTTCGGCGTCCAGCTTGCCCATGCCGGCCGCAAGGCCTCCAACCGCAGACCCTGGGAAGGCGGCGGTCCGCTGCAGCCCGGCGAAGATCCCTGGCAGACGGTTTCTGCCTCGGCCATAGCCTATGACACGGGCTGGAATGTGCCGCACGCGTTGGAGGATGAGGAGATTCTTGAGCTCATCGCGCGTTTTGCGCAGTCGGCAGTGCGCGCCGAACGCGCTGGCTTCGACTTTGCCGAACTGCACGCCGCGCATGGCTATCTGATCTTCCAGTTCCTCTCGCCGCTCTCCAACCAGCGGACGGACCGCTGGGGCGGTTCGCTCGAAAATCGCATGCGCTTCGCGGTCGAGATCGCCAGGGCGGTGAGGAAGGCCGTTCCGTCCATGATGCTGGGCGCGCGCCTTTCGGTGAAGGAATGGGTAGACGGCGGTTTCGACGTCGAGGACGCCATCGAGGTGGCCAAGGCTCTGAAAGCCGAGGGCGTCGCCTATATCTGCTGCTCCAGCGGCGGCAATTCGCCCCTGCAGCAGGTGCCGCCCGGCCCCGGCTACCAGGTGCATCTGGCGGAAGCCGTGCGCAAGGGTGCCGGCATTCCGACTCGCGCCGTGGGGCTGATCGACGATCCGGGCCAGGCCGAGGCGATCGTCGCCGATGGTCGTGCCGACATGGTGGCGCTGGCGCGTGCCTTCCTCGCCGACCCACGCTGGGGCTGGCGCGCGGCGGCTGCCTTCGGCGAGGAGATCCATCCGGCGCCCCAGCTGGCGCGTTCGGTGACGACGATGCGGCATTGGATGAAGGCCGCCGGCTAGAACAATTCCAGGAAAAAAGCGTGAGCGGGCAGGCGCGGCGACTTCGCCGTCGCCTTCCGTCGGGAATTGCGGCAAAACGAAACCGGAGACCAGCGGGGCCTGAGACGTTTGGGCGCAGGATCCCCGCCACAACTGCAACCAATTTGGCCGTTTTACGTTGGCGGCCATGATAGACAGCAAACCTTTTGAGAAGCCGGTGGTGGTCGAGCTCGGCCATGTCGGCAAATATCGCCAGATAAGCAGCACCCGCGAGGCCGCCGAGTGCCTGATGACCGTTTGGCCGCTCAATCGCGGCGAGCGCCATCGTGATGCTCTCGACACTTGCCTCAAAGCGCTGGAAGGGTATCGTTCGCCAGCGGACGCACGTCGCGCCCTTATCGAGGCGGCCAGGGAATCGGAAGTGCTGGTTCCTGAAGACAGGTTGCCCGACGGAAAGCTGCACTGAGGCACGCTTCTTAACCGGAGGATTTCATGGCGAAGCTGACTTACAAGATCGTCGAGCATGATGGCGGCTGGGCCTACAAGGTCGGCTCGACGTTTTCCGAGACTTTCCGCACCCACCAGGAGGCGCTGCGCGCCGCCGAAATCGCCTCGTCCGAGCAGCAGGTCGCCGGAACCACGGACGGCATCCAGTATGAGGATGCCGAAGGAAAGTGGCACGATGAGCTTGCCGACGGCCGCGACCGGCCACAGACCGAAGTATCGGACTGATTCTTACCCGCGCCCGCGGCCGACGATGCCCGAGCCTTCAGGCCGGCCGCTGGCGGGGTGCTAAGGCTTACTTGCCGCAGTAGTGATCATTGACGTTCTGTTGCGAGTTGGCATCTGGACCAGGCGTGTTGTCGGCGCACGGCCCCGAGGCCCCGGTATTGCCGAGGATGTTGAGGCCGGTAGCGTCACCTCCCGCGATGCTGCCCGTGGTGGTCCGGTCGATCGGCCGCTCGCTCGAGGTCGAATTGCCGCTGTGCCACCACGACCAGTCGTCGGACGACTGCGCCATCGCCGCACCGCCGAGAGCCAATACGAGTGCCGAGGCTGCTATGACTTTCCTGAACATTGGGGTCTCCATTCCGTTGGTCGCCGAAGATTTAACCGGCGACGTGGCTGAAACCCGGGGTTGCAGGCAAGGTTCCAGCAGGGAGATCACGATGAACCGCGGCGGTCGACACGTTTATGTGACGGTTCTGTGAGGCGTCAGAGGCTCAACACCGATTGATGCGCGCAATTGCAGTCAAAACTCAATTCACGCCAGCGAAGGCGCGTGCGGCGATACGTTGGATGAACGCGGCGACCCGTTCGGGTTCCACAAATTGCGGCATGTGGCCGAGACCTTCGACCCGCTCGAAGTCGAGTCCCTGGATCCTGTCCAGCATCGGTTCGCCATGGACAGCCTCGCCGATGACGAGATCGGCGCTCCCGAACAGAATACCCGCCGGCATCGCTATCTCGCCATAGCGCTGTTCGATGCGACCAAGATCCTGCTCCACGGCCACGACATCGGTGGACGTGGCGAAATAGTGGGACGGGCGCAAGCCGAGCCATCCCCCGCCGGCGACCATGTAGTCCGCGGGAACCCCTTGCGGTGCGAAGATGAACCTCAGCGTCGGCTGCGCGTAACGCAGGCTGAGTGGTATCGCCGCCGTATAGGCCAGGATCCGGCGCAGCAGCGCTGATGGAACATAGAGCAGGTCGAACCGCTGACGCATCCTCGCTTCGAGATGCGTCAGCGGCGACAGCAGCGCTATGCCGGAAAGCGCCGACGGATGCTCGGTGGCAAGCGCAAGCGCGACGGCGCCGCCCAGCGAATGGCCGACGATCAGAGGTCGTTCCAGCCGCAGTTCTTCGATGAAGCGCCGCACGACGTCCGCCTGTTCTGGCAGCCGGCCTGTCGCGCCGCTTGCCCGAACCGAATAGCCCGAGCCCGGCCGGTCGAGCGCGATCAGCCGGTAGCCGGCGCCGAAGCGTCCAAACAGCGTATGGCGGAAATGGTGGAGTTGGGCGCCCAACCCGTGCAGAAAAACGATCGGCCTGCCCTCGCCTTCTTCCACGTAGTGGATGCGGTTGCCGTCGATCTCGACGAATTTCCCGCAAGCCGGCACCAGCCTTTCAGCCCTCGCCGCGATCCGCCATGTCACGAGCACCAGGACGAGCAGGACAAGGGCGGCCGCGGCGAGCAAGCCCGCGAGCAGCCACAGGACGATCGATATCAGCATGGTTTCATCCGCTCCCGACCGACCGCACCATATCCGCAACGACCGCCGCCACAAGCGCGCATCCGGCTTTCGCATTGCGGCCGGCCTCAGGCCGCGTTATCTCAGGCGAGCTTTTGCGCCGGAGTCCGCCATGCCTGAAATCGTCACCGCCGCCATGCTCGTCATCGGCGACGAAATCCTCTCCGGCCGCACCAAGGACAAGAATATCGGCCATCTCGCCGACATCATGACAGCGATCGGCATCGACCTGAAGGAAGTGCGCATCGTCCCCGACGAGGAAGACGAGATCGTTGCGGCGGTGAATGCCGTGCGCGCCCGTTATACCTACGTCTTCACCACCGGCGGCATCGGCCCCACGCATGACGACATCACCGCCGACTCGATCGCCAAGGCTTTCGGCGTGCCCTGCGAATACGACGCCAAGGCCTACGCCCTGCTCGAGGCGAGCTATGCCGGGCGTGGCATCGAATTCACCGAAGCGCGCAAGCGCATGGCGCGCATGCCGCGCGGTGCCGACCTTATCGACAATCCCGTCTCCGTCGCGCCGGGCTTCCGCATCGGCAATGTCCATGTCATGGCCGGCGTGCCGTCGATCTTCCAGGCCATGCTCGACAATGTCGTGCCGACGCTGAAGGCCGGCACGAAAATGCTGTCGGCAACGGTGCACTGCCCGTTTGGCGAAGGCCTGATCGGCGGGCCGCTGGCCGAGATACAGAAGGCGCATCCCGACACCATCATCGGCTCCTATCCCAAATACGGCGACGGCAAATTCTGGACCGAGCTCGTCGTGCGCGCCCGCAGCGAGGAAGCGCTCGAGGCCGCGCGCAAGGACGTCGAGGCGATGGTGGCGGGCTTCGCCAAGGCGGGCTGACCGGCGTTCGGCTGGAACCAGTCAACGCGCTGAGGCGTTCCCTTGCTGCGCCCACGCATAGCGCAAACAATTGAGGGACCGGTCATGCGCTTCAAGACAATCGTCGCCATTTTGCAGAACGAACAGGACGCCGAGCGCGTTCTCGATTGCGCCCTTCCGCTTGCCGAAAGGTTCGAGAGCCATGTCGTCGGCATCCATGCCGAGGCGTTGCCCGTTCCCTATACCTCGGCCACCGGCTTCCCGGACACCGAATTCCTGCAGGTCTCGGCCGAGATGAACAAGGAGCGCGCCGGCAAGCTGCAGGCGTATTTCCTGAAGCGGATCGAGGAATCCGGCCTGTCCTTCGAATGGCGAAGCCTGGAAAGCTTCTCCGGCGACAGCGCGCTGACCGGCATAACGAGCGTGCGCGCCGCCGATCTGATCATCGCCGCGCAGCGTGACACCGGTGGCGACCCGAGCGCCGACGTCGACACACTGGTCTATGATGCCGGCCGGCCGGTTCTGGTCGTGCCCCATGCCGGGCCTCTGATCACCACCTTCAGACGCGTGCTGCTCGCCTGGAATGGCAGCAAGGAGGCCGCTCGCGCCGCCTTCGATGCCCTGCCCTTCATCGCCGAGGCCGACAAGACGGACATTCTCGTCATCGACCCGCCGGAGACGCTGGATGAATCTCCGGAAGCGGCCGGCGCCGAGATCGCCGCGGCGCTGTCGCGTCACGGCGCCAATGTCAGCGTCTGCGTGCAGAAATCCGGCGGCACTTCGGTCGATGACATGATTCAGGCCAGGATCGCCGAATCCGGCGCCGACCTTCTGGTGCTCGGTGCCTACAGTCACTCCTGGCTGCGCCAGCTTCTGTTCGGCGGCGTTACCCGCACGATGCTGCGCACGACGAATGTGGCGGCCTTCCTGTCGCGTTGAGCATCCCTCGGAAGCGGGAGCGAGGCTCAGGCAACACCTTAGCAAGTCTGACGAGCGTCGCTTGAATTCGTTTGAGAGCGGTCCCGGGTCCACAGCCGTCGCCGGCCCTGCTCTTGCCAAGCCTGGCGCTTTCCGGCTAATTCCGCCTGCATTCCAGTGTTTCTGCGCGCCACGGCGCGCCTTGCGGAGTGCGCGAACCATGTCCCTTCCCGAAAAAGCCTTTCCCGTCTCTTGGGACCAGTTCCACCGTGACGCCCGCGCGCTTTCCTGGCGGCTTTCCGGCGCCAGCAAGGGACAATGGAAAGCGATCGTCTGCATTACCCGCGGCGGCCTGGTGCCTGCAGCCATTATCGCGCGCGAGCTCGGCATCCGCATCATCGAGACGGTGTGCGTGGCTTCCTATCATGACTACACCAGCCAGGGTCAGTTGCAGGTCCTGAAGGAGATTTCGCCTTCGCTGCTTGCCGATGACGGTGCCGGCGTGCTGATCATCGACGACCTGACCGATACCGGCAAGACGGCCGGTATCGTGCGCGCCATGATGCCGAAGGCGCATTTCGCGACCGTCTATGCCAAGCCGAAGGGCCGTCCGCTGGTTGACACATTTGTCACCGAGGTCAGCCAGGACACCTGGATCTACTTTCCGTGGGACATGGGCTTCACTTACCAAAAGCCGATTGCGGACGATCATGTCGGCTGAACGGCCGTCATATTTTCCAGAGAATCTGCCTCGAAGGAGCGGCGTGTAGTCGAACCAATGAGCACGTCTACTTTGCGAGATTGACCTTTTCTGGTGGCACTTTCCCACGGAGTGAAGTTTTTTACTTTTAAAGCCCATAATTCGCCGTAAGATTCGTAAAGTGGCAAACGATTCTGGAGGCTGGGGCAGCTTTCTTCCGATGTTGACGAGGCCGGCAACGCACAATCAGATGGCCGAAAGGGTCCGGCGGCTCTTCGGCAAGGCGCCCTGCCGCCTGCAGGTTGCCGCCCTGCCCTGGCGTGAAGGCAAAGACGGCGTCGAGATCATGCTGATCACCAGCCGCGACACCGGGCGCTGGGTTCTGCCGAAGGGCTGGCCGGAGGCCAGGGAGCCGCTTTGCAAGGCGGCCGCCCGTGAAGCAGGAGAGGAAGCCGGCTTGCGCGGCACCATCTCGCATCTTGAAGCCGGCCGTTATTTCTATGCCAAGGTCCTCGCCTCCGGCGAGGAAGTGCCCTGCGAAGTCCTGGTCTTTCCGCTGCATGTCGACCGCATCGCGGACCGCTGGAAAGAGAAGCGCGCACGGACGCGCAAATGGGTTGGCGCCATCGAAGCAGTCCAAATGGTCAACGAACCGGACCTTTGCCAGATCATTGCCGGATTTTGCGCCGCACCGCAGACCTTCATCTGATCGTCAGGCGCGATCGAAGTCATCAGAACTCAGCCGGGTCCAACGATCGCCCATCAATCCGCCGATAAAGATATCGCCGGCGCGCACCGCTTCGGCGACCTCTGCGATACTTGAGCGCACCATCGTGCCGCCGGCATAGCGGAAGAACAGACGGTTGTAGCCGAAGAGGTGCGGCAGGAACCTGCCTTGTGTCTGCCCGGTTATGCCCACGCAGCCCATCTCCCGCGCAGCTGCGATAAGGCCGTCCAGCGTCGCGCCCCAGTGGGGCCCGGGCGCCTGGATTTGCAACAGGTTCGCGATGCCGCCAGCCTGCCCGTAGAAGGCATGACAACCGACCATCTTGCCTGCTTCGTCGTAAGTCCCGCCGAAATGAAGTGGCCCATCGGCCTGTTTTTCGGCCGCCAGCGCGAGCAGCCGCGGCAGCTCGCCATCCTTCCAGCTCGGTCGAAGTGCATAATCGGCCATCAGCGCTGGCAGCCGCTCCGCAAACTGCGCGGCATCGATCCGCTCATGGTGGATCCGTCGCGATGATGAGGGCTGGACCGGGGGCTCGAGCCGTCTTCCTGCGAGAGCATCGAACGCTCGCGCGCAGGGGCCAAGCGCCAGCCGAGCCAGCCCGGGCCATTTACGCTGCAGCAAGGCGGCGGCCATGGCGCCCGGCTGAAAAACACAGGTCCATTCCAGGCAGTGCACCGGCAAGAGCTGATATTTCATCGGACGCGCAAAGGCCAAGGATGTCCGGTTGGCCGAATCTGTCAGATATAGATCGAACTCGCCCTGATGCAGGGTACGCAGCAATTGCGGCCCCGCCCAACCGTGATCGGTGCTGGAATCGGTCATGAAAGGACCGATGATGGCCGCATTCAATGCCGTTCCATTGAGCTCATAGCGGGCTTTCAGAACGCCCATGAAGCCGCCGAGGCCGCCCTGCGGGTTTATCTGGACAAGGGCCTTGTTCTCACCGCCGTCAAGATAAAGCTTTCTCATATAGTCCGCCGTCTGCGCGACCGCGTGATCGCGAAGGCGGCGACGGCGGAACTTCGTCAGGAAGAGCGCGGCGACCTGCCCGAGATCCTCGGCGGCTAAAGGCCGAACCGAGCCATGGGATTCCGGCGCCGACGACCCGGCTACCTTGCCCGGGCCCGCTTTTACGGCAACAGGATTCATCGTGAATGCCTATATGGAATCGCTCAGAGCAGCCGTTCTTCCCAAGAAAATCTCCATCCAGCCGGCTTCCCGTACAAAAATCTCCTGGAGGCCTTATTCTGCCACGCTCGATTTTCTTTTGTGTAAATACATCAGGATAATTGTTTCAAGCCATGAACATACATAAACTCTAAAATAGAAATTCCTAAATATTAGATAGATATGAAGTAATTTGAACGGCATGTTGAACCGCTTTAACCGCATAACGGGAGAGCGGTTGCAAATGCAGGATTTGAAGGTGGATTGCCCGCAGGATCACGCGGTTTCTGCGATTGCCTGGCACGAGCGCCCGGCTCACCGGTAGCGAGCTCAATCCCGGGCCGCGTTGCGGGCCGACTGCGCCCGGCCGAGGCCGGGCGCAGTCTTGTCCTCAGGCGACGAGACCCTTGGTCAATTCGAGCGCCTGACGCTCGAACAGCCGCCGGTAGATGCCGCCATTGAAGCGGATCAGCTCTTCATGCGAACCCTCTTCGGCGATACGGCCTCGGTCGAAGACCAGCAGCCGGTCGAGCGCCCGCACGGTCGAGAGCCGGTGCGCGATGACAAGGGTCGTGCGCCCCACCATCAGCCGCTCCATCGCCTTCTGGATCAGCACTTCCGATTCCGAATCGAGGCTCGATGTCGCCTCGTCCAGGATCAGGATGCGCGCATCCGCCAGGAAGGCGCGGGCGATCGCCACGCGCTGGCGCTCGCCACCCGACAATTTCACGCCACGCTCGCCGACCAGGGTTCCGTAGCCCTTGGGAAAGTTGGTGATGAAATCATGGGCGCTGGCCAGCCTGGCGGCATGCTCGATCTCGGCCTGGCTGGCGCCGGGCCTGGCATAGGCGATGTTCTCGGCAAGCGAACGGTGGAACAGGATCGGCTCCTGCTGGACGATGGCGATCTGGCTGCGCAGCGACGCCTGCTCGACCTGCGAGATGTCCTGCCCGTCGATCAGGATCCGCCCGGCGTTCACGTCATAGAGCCGCTGGATCAGCTTGACGAAGGTCGTCTTGCCCGAGCCTGAATGCCCGACCAGTCCGATGCGCTCGCCAGCCGCGATGTCGACCGAGAAATCGCGGTAGAGCGGCAGAAGATGATTGCCGTAGTGGAACGTCACCTTGTCGAAGGCGACGCACCCATCGGTGATCCGGATCGGCCGGGCGCCGGGCCGGTCCTCGATGCCGAGCGGCTCGGACTGGAAATCGACCAGTTCCTCCATGTCGTTGATCGAGCGCTGCAGGTTGCGGATATGCGTGCCGATGTCGCGCAGATAGCCCTGCAGCACGAAGAACGAGGTGAGCACGAAAGCGACGTCGCCGGCTCTCGCCTGGCCCCAGGCCCAAAGCATGAGGGCAAGACCGATGACAGCTGCCCGCATCACCAGCAGCAGCACCCCTTGCGTGGTGCCGTTGGCGGTGCCGCGCATCCAGGTGCGGCCTGTGCGCAGACGCCATTTGGCGACGACGCGTGCCAGCCGCGCTTCCTCGCGAGCTTCCGCGCCGAAGCCTTTGACGACGGCGTTGCAGCTCACTGCATCCGCCAGCGCGCCGCCCAGCCGCGTGTCCCAGCTGTTGGCGAGCCGCGCGGCAGGCGCGACATAGCCGAGCGACAACATCGCCGTGACCGCGATGAACAGCACCGAGCCGGCCGCCACCACAGCCCCCATCAGCGGCCAGAACCAGCCGAGCAGCAGCGTCGAGCCGACAAGCATCACGACCGACGGCAAAAGCGCGATCAGGATCGTGTCGTTGAGCAGGTCCAGCGCCCACATGCCGCGCGTGATCTTGCGCACCGTCGATCCGGCGAAGCTGTTGGCGTGCCAGTCCGTCGAGAAGCGCTGCACGCGGTGGAAGGCGTCGGCGGCAATGTCCGACATCATCTTCAGCGTCAGCTCGACGATCCACAGGAAGGCGGCATTGCGCAGCACGACGCCTGCCAGCGCCAGCGCCATCAGGATCGAGAACGCCGCCATCGCCGCATTCCATGCAACCGCGTCGGTTCCGGCGCCGCTGGCGACTGCATCGACCAGCCGGCCGGAATAGAAGGGTGTCAGCACGTCGGCCAGCGTCGAGAGCAGGAAGGCGCCCATGATGAGCGAAAGCCGCCACGGCTGGCGCCGCCAGTGGCTGAAGGTGAAGCCGAGCACACTGCGAAAGGCGCCGGCGCGCAGATCGATTTTGAAACGAGCCATTATGTCATCCGGGCGCGAAAGAGCCCGGTCCCGGTAAAATCAAATTGGAAAACCCGCGTCCGGGCCTTGCGGCGCCTTGGAAAACGGGAGGTTCAGTATGGTAGGCCGTCCGCCCAAAGGCGGCGACCGGCAGCGGCAAGTGCCTGTCCTGCGTCCGGCTCTCCGAAAAATCTTCGGAAAGCCCAAGCAGACCTAGGCTTCGCGGCCTCGCATAACGATGTCAAATCCTGCCATACGGTCCTCCCGGAAGGGAATCGCGGAGAAGCTCTTATAGGGAGGCGTCACCCGATCGCCAAGCCGGCCTATCGTCAAAACGCCATTTGGCCCAACCACTGCGACGGATTTGCAACAACGGCGGGTTGTGCGGGCATATGCGTGTCGCCCAGAAGTGTGCGGCGGTTCTGGGACGACGACATGCGTCAAAACAAAGACTTAAAGCGCGTCACCTGGATCCGATTCGACGCGACGCGCAAATAAGCCCTCAAGCTGCCGGCTGGCGGTCCAGCCGCATGTAGCGTCCGTCGGTCGACGCCTTGAATCCGAACTTCTCGTAGAGGCTGTGGGCGTCGTCGGTCGAGAGACTCCAATGCGCGACGGTCCTGACCTCGGGGTGATCGATCAGCGCCTGGACGAGCCGCTTGCCGATCCCCAGCCCGCGATGCTGGGGCCAGATGATGACGTCGGCGATATAGGCAAAGATCGTGTAGTCGGTGATCGCGCGGGCGAAGCCGACCTGCTCGCCATCAAGATAGGCGCCGGCGCAGAGCGAGTTGTCGAAGGCGCGGCGGTTGGCCTCGTCGGTTCGCGACACTCCCCAATAGCTTTGCATGAGCTGGTCGGAGGTCGCCCGGAAATCGATCCGCGACGGGTCGAAACTGATTTCGACGTCTCGCATGCGAAGGCTAGCCGCGGTCGCGGAACCGGTTGGTGATCGGATAGCGGCGGTCGCGGCCGAAATTCTTCCGCGTGATCTTCACGCCGGGCGCAGCTTGCCGGCGCTTGTATTCGGCGATGTAGAGCAGGTGCTCGACGCGGGTGACCGTGGCGCGGTCGTGGCCGCGCGCGACGATGTCGTCCACGCTCATCTCGTTCTCGACCAGGCATTCGAGAATGTCGTCCAGCACTGGATAGGGCGGTAGCGAATCCTGGTCGGTCTGGTTCTCGCGGAGCTCCGCTGAGGGCGCCTTGTCGATGATGTTCTTCGGAATGACCTCGCCGGAAGGACCGAGCGCGCCCGGCGGCACATGCGAATTGCGCCAGCGCGACAGCGCGTAAACCTGCATCTTGTAGAGATCCTTGATCGGGTTGAAGCCGCCATTCATGTCGCCGTAAAGCGTGGCGTAGCCGACCGACATCTCGCTCTTGTTGCCCGTGGTGACCACCATCGAGCCGAACTTGTTGGAGATTGCCATCAGGATCGTGCCGCGCGCGCGGCTCTGCAGGTTCTCCTCGGTGATGCCTTCCTGGGTGCCCTCGAAGAGCTGCGTCAGCGCATGCTTGAAGCCTTCAACCGGCTCGGAGATCGGCACGATGTCATAGCGACAGCCGAGCGCGCGCGCGCAGTCCTCGGCATCCTTCAGCGAATCCTTCGACGTGTAGCGATAGGGCATCATAACGGTGCGCAATCGCTCTTCGCCCAGCGCATCGACGGCCAGAGCCGCGCAGATCGCCGAGTCGATGCCGCCGGAGAGACCGAGCACGACGTTCTTGAAACCATTCTTGTTGACGTAGTCGCGCAGGCCGAGCATGCAGGCCCGGTAGTCGGCCTCTTCCCGCTCCGGGATCTTCGACATCGGGCCTTCCGAGCAGACCCAGGTATCTCCCTTTCTTTTCCAGGTGGTGACGTCGACCGCGTCCTCGAACTGGCTCATCTGGAAGGCCAGCGTCTTGTCGGCCCCGATGGCGAACGAGGCACCGTCGAAGATCAGCTCGTCCTGGCCGCCGAGCTGGTTGGCATAGATCATCGGCAGGCCGGTTTCGATGACCTGGCGGATCACGACCTGGTGGCGGACATCGATCTTGGCGCGGTAATAGGGCGAGCCGTTCGGCACCAGCAGGATCTCGGCGCCGCTTTCGGCCAGCGTCTCGCAAACCGCGATATCGCCCCAGATGTCCTCGCAGATCGGGACGCCGATGCGCACGCCGCGGAAATTGACCGGACCCTGCAGTTCCGGACCGGCCTGGAAGACGCGCTTCTCGTCGAATTCGCCGTAATTCGGCAGATCGAGCTTGTAGCGCTCAGCGATGATCTTGCCGCCGTCGGCGAAGACGATGGAGTTATGCGTGCCGGTCTTGCGCTTCAGCGGCGTGCCGATGATGACGCCAGGCCCGCCATCGGCCGTGTCCTTGGCGAAATCCTCGGCCGCTTTCTCGCAGGCCTTCAGGAAGGAAGGCTTCAGCACCAGGTCTTCCGGCGGATAGCCGGCGAGGAAGAGCTCGGTATAGAGCACCAGATCGGCGCCCTGCCGCGCCGCGTCCGCCCTCGCCTCACGCGCTTTTGCCAGATTGCCGGCGACATCGCCGACAGTCGGGTTCAGCTGGGCGACGGCGATGCGCAGGATATCGGGAGCGGTCTTGGTCATGCAACGGATGTAGCG
This sequence comes from Mesorhizobium atlanticum, assembly GCF_003289965.1. Taxonomy (GTDB): domain Bacteria; phylum Pseudomonadota; class Alphaproteobacteria; order Rhizobiales; family Rhizobiaceae; genus Mesorhizobium; species Mesorhizobium atlanticum. Next base: position 703,931 of record NZ_QMBQ01000003.1, on the reverse strand, counting down.
TGGCAGAATTCGCCCCGCAATGGCGATTGCTTGTGCCAAATAGGATCGATCGGCAAAGCCGATCCTATCCCAACCGCTAGTCGCCCATATACTCGCGCAATGCCTCAGCCGACCGGTTCTCGCCGATCGACATCGCCAGGATGCGCGAGATGTGGCGGCGCGGCAGGCCGGTCTCGGCCGACCATTGGTTTATCTGCGCCTGGATCTTGTCGAGGTCCCTTTTCGAGGTCGGGTTCTCGGCGATATCGAGGCCGGCATCGCGCAAGGCTGCCGCCATGTCGGTGGAGACGACGAACGTGTCCCATTCGAGCCAGCGCAGGAAATACTGACCCGTGTTGCCGCCTAGCCGGCTGCCATGCTTGGCCAGATACGCGGTCAGGCCGACCTGATCGTCCGCCGGCCAGGCGGCGATGAATTTGCCGAAACTGCCATGCTCCTTCGAGACGCGATCGACGAAGGCGGCATTGTCGCGCACCGACTTGATCTTCTGGGGGTTGCGCACGATGCGGCTGTCGGACGCCAGCTCGTGCCAGTAGTCGTCCGGCTGGAACAAAAGCCGCTTCGGCTCGAAACCGAGGAACGCTTCCTCGAAGCCGGGCCATTTCTGCTCGATGACGCGCCATACGAAGCCGGCGGCGAAAATGCGCTCGGCCATTGTGGAGAGAATGCGATCGTCCGGAACTTTCGCCACCGCCTTGTTGTCGGGCGCAGGACCAAGCAGCGGCGCCAGCACAACCTCCCCGCCCTTGCGCTTTGCCGCCCGTGCATGGATTTTCTGGAAATCGAGCATCTTTGCCCTCGCCTGTTCGCCGCAATCTAGCACTTCACGTCCGGCCCGGCAGCCTCTACGTCTATCGATGCTCTGCCTAAGGAGAGGACCAATGAACAAGATCGTCGAGGACATGGCGAACCGGTTGCTCAAGCGAAAGCCGGGCGGGTTCGGTCCACTCGAGAGCCGCGTGCTCCAGTCGACGCTCGAGCGCACCACCATCACGCGTGACACCAACAAGGCCGTCGCCTTCCAGGAGACCTATGGCGATCGCGTCGCCGACACGATCGCCAGGATCGGCGGCTCCTGGTCCTTCATCCTCGGCTTCCTGGCTTTTCTCGCTCTCTGGACTGCCGGCAATGCCTGGCTGCTCACCCGCGACGCCTTCGACCCCTACCCCTTCATCTTCCTCAACCTGGTGCTGTCGATGGTGGCGGCGATCCAGGCGCCGGTGATCATGATGTCGCAGAATCGCCAGACCGAGCGCGACCGCATCGACGCGGCGCACGACTATGAGGTCAACCTGAAGGCCGAGATCGAGATCATGGCCCTGCACGAAAAGCTCGACGAACTGCGCCACAGCGAGATCATCGGCATGCGGGACGAGATCCTGCGCATGGCCGAACAGATCAGGCGCATCGACGAAAAACTGTCGGCGCGGCCCGTCATAGAATGAACGGGACCATCCACCATCTCATCGAGCAATACGGGCTGATCGCGGTCTTCCTGGGGTGCGTCGCCGAAGGCGAAAGCGCCGCCATCCTCGGCGGCTTCTTCGCCCATCAACATGTTTTCGTGCTGTGGCAGACTCTCCTCGCCGCCTTTCTCGGCGCCTTCGCCGGCGACACATTCTTCTTCACCCTCGGCCGCAGCTTCGCCGAGCATCGCTATGTGAGAAGGCTGCGCAGACGGCCCGGCTTCAGCCGCGCCTACCGCCTGCTCAACACCCATCCCAACATTTTCGTGCTGACCAACCGCTACATCTATGGCATGCGGCTGGTCGGCGGTATCGCCGCCGGCCTGTCGACCGTTCCCGTGCCGCGCTTCGTCATCCTGAATGCCATCTCTTCCGCGGTCTGGGCGACCCTGTTCAGCGCTATCGGCTATGTTTTCGGACTGGGCGCGGAGGAAATGGTGGGCCAGGCGTTCGAGCGGCATGAGCGCCTGCTCATTGCCCTTGGCGTCGGCGTCATCGTCGCAATCATTGCCTGGCTGGTCGGCCATCACTTTGCCGGACGCGAACGCGCCAGGGAAGATCAGGCAGGGTCCTGATCCGCGAGGATCAGATCGGCGCGCCGGTGAGGCGCTCGATGACGGCGATGCCCCAGATACCGCCAGCGATCACGATCGAAATCAACACCGCCAGCGAGCCGCAGTCCTTGGCGAGCTGGATTTCGATGTGGAATTCGCGCGAGATCGCGTCGCAGGCTGCCTCGATGCCGGTGTTGAGCACTTCGACCATGATCAAGAGCAGCACAGCGCCGATCAGCAGGGCGTAGCCGCGCCAGGAGACCGAGATGAACCAGCCGGCCGGCAAGGCAAGCGCGAGCAACAGCAACTCCTGCTGAAATGCCTTTTCGTGAGCGGCCAACTTGCGGAAGGCCCGAACCGAATTGATGAAAGCATCGATCAGCCGCTGCATGCGTCTGCCCCTGTGCGAGTCACCGGCAGGGGATATCGCAATGGCGGGATCAAGGGAATAAGGCAGCCGCCGTAAATTCACCCATCGGCGACCTTTATCGACGGTGCCGATTTCTCGAACTGCGGCAGCCCGTCCTCGATCGAATAGTAATCGCCCTTGTCGCCCACGAAGATGTGGCTTTCGGCCCTGAGGCCACTCGGCCTGTCGAAGGATCCGGCCATGATGGAAATCGTATCCAATTCGTTGTGCTTCCAGAAGAGCAGCGAGCCGCAGGTTCGGCAAAAGCCGCGCTTCGCCACGTCGGAGGCGCCGTACCAACTGAGCGCGTCGGCCCCTTCTATGACGATATCGGCATCCCTGGAGGCGGTTGCCGCTACGAAATGGCCGGTCTGCCGGCGACATTGCGAGCAATGGCAGTACACGACCCCGCGCAACGGGCCACTCGTCCTGAAACGCACCGCCCCGCACAGGCACGATCCGCTGTGGTTGTCGTCCATTTCCGGCCTCCTTCGACCATCTGCCCGGTCCATTGCCGGACAGAATTTCAGGTTTGAAATGGCTGGGCGCAGGCAAATGCGACACCGAAGCGACGCGTTTCAAAAGCTGCGCCTCACACGGCCATACATCCTGCGGTAGTAGAGATATCGCGGAAATGCAGGCCATTAAGGAAACTTTAGCGCAACTGCATCTATGTTTCCTGCAAGCGAAGGTCGTGTTGGGGACGCGCCGTCGCATTTTGGGTCACGGTACAAATCCCCGTGTGCGCGACACCCGGTGGTGGCAGGTCTCCGGTCGCGCTGAAGGGGTAATGAACAGAAGATGCAGCCGGCAGCCGTTCCGATCGACAGGAATACCGACATCGCCAGCACCGTCGTGGCGACGATGCGGCAGCTCGGCGTGCTTGGCCTGCCCCGCAATTATGAAATCTTCTACGAGGCGCTCAGCGGCAGCAATCACGAACTCAGCCTTGCCGTCGTCTCGTTGAGCAGCCGACCGACCCAGGAGGACCTCGACGGCATCGGGCGCACCTTCTTCCCCCAGCATCACGGTCCGGCCATCGTCGAGCATGCCCGCGAGATGGTCGCCAAGGAACTCGAGGATATCGCAGCGCTGTTGCGCAGCGAGCGCTCGCACATCGAGAAATACGGCCGCATACTCGACGAGACCTCGAGCGGCCTGAGCAATCGCAGCCTGCTTTCGCAGGAACTCCTGCAGAAGATCGCCGGCGCAATGTCGGCCGCCACCAGCTCGACGATCGACCATGGCCGCCTGGTCGCCAGCACGCTCAGCGAAAAGACGGCCGAGCTTGAAAGCGTCAAGTCGAAGCTCGAGGAATACAAGCGGCTTGCCGACACCGACCCGCTTACGCAACTGTGGAACCGCCGCGCCTTCGACAAGGAGATCACCCGGATCTACAACAGCAACCGCGGCATCCTGTTCAACGCCCTGATCCTCGCCGATATCGATCACTTCAAGGACATAAACGATCGCTACGGCCACCCGGTTGGCGACAGGATCCTGCAGATCATCGCCGAGATATTCCAGTCCAGCGTGCGTTCCGACATGTTCGTCGCGCGCACCGGCGGCGAGGAATTCGCCTTTATCGTCGAAGGCGCCAGCGAGGACGCCACGTACGAGATCGCCGAGCGCATCCGCGCACTGATAGAGCAGACCCCATTCACCAGCAGCCAGACCGGCATGAACTACGGCACCGTTACCGTATCGCTGGGCATCTGCATGGCCTCGGAAGCGGAAAGCCCCGAAGATCTCTACACCAAGGCGGACCGGGCGCTTTATCGTTCCAAGGTTGGCGGCCGCAACCGCGTGACAAGGCACTCGTCCACGGCCGGCCGGGCCGGCAAGGGCTGGCTGCTTTACAAGAAAGACTGACACCGCCCTTTCCAGAAGAATTTTTGTGGACTATATTTTCCACAGAAATGAAAGGGTGCGCTTATGCAACGTCCAGTCGCGGCCGCGACGGCGGCCGAAAACGCCGTCATCACCAAGGCCACGCTGCGCGCGGCCGACCTGCTCGACATCACCGCCAGGACGCTCGCTTTGGTCATCGGCGTGTCGGAGGCCACGGTCTCGCGCATGCGCAAGCAGCAGTTCCTGCTCGAACGCGGCACCAAGCCGTTCGAGCTGGCGGTGCTGTTCGTCCGCCTGTTCCGCTCGCTCGACGCCATCGTCGGCGGCGACGAGACTGTTGCGCGGGCGTGGCTGAGAAATCCCAACGTCACGCTCGACGGCACGCCGCTCGAGAAAATCCTGACCATTGCCGGACTTGTCGATGTCATTGCCTACCTGGACTCCCGGCGCGCTCTCGTCTGAGGCCGTCAGGCTCGAAGGCAAACACTGGCGCATGGTCGAGGCGCAGCATCGCGTTTCGACCCTCAAGCTGGTCGACACGCTCGACGAGCAGGCGCTGCTCGAGGAGCTCGTCGAGGACACCAAGCCACATATCCCGCTGGAATGCCGCCACCTCCACTATCTGCTGGCGACGCCTTTCCGCTACGGCTCCGTCTATCCATACGGCTCGCGCTTCCGCCGCGCGGGCAAGACCAAAGGCGTCTACTATGCCGCCGAAACAGTGCTGACGGCGGTGGCGGAGATGGCCTTCTACCGCTTGCTGTTCTTTGCCGAATCGCCGGCGACGCCATGGCCGAACGACGCGGCGGAATACACCGCCTTCGCCGCCGCGATAAAATGCGAGCGCGCGATCGACCTGACGCGGCCGCCGCTCGATCGCGACGAGAAGGCCTGGACGCAGGCCACTGATTACACCGCCTGCCAGGCGATCGCCGATGTCGCGCGTGAGGCCGAGATGCAGGCGATCCGCTATCGCTCGGTGCGCGATCCGAAGGGCGCCAACATCGCTTTGTTGACCTGCAAGGGCTTTGCCAAGGCCAAGCCGCTGGAGCCGCAAACCTGGCGCATCCGTATCGGCTCGTTCGGCGTCCAGGCGATCAGCGAATTTCCCGACAAGCGGCTCGAATTCTCACGCACCGCCTTTGCCGATCCGCGACTGGCCGGCATGCGTTGGGAGCGCCATTGAAAGGCCTCTTCCAGGGCAATTTCAGGAAAGGTGTGAGCGGTTAGGTTCGGCGCGTTCGCCGTAGCCTTCCGCCTGGAAAATGCGACAAAACAAAGAGATAGAGCGGTTCGCCGTTTCTGTGAAACGGTGAAACGCTCTATGCCAGGATGTTGACCGCCCGCGCCGCCACCAGCGCGATCGTCAACAGCGAGATCATCGCTTCCGCCATCATTAGGAGCTTTGCGCGCTGCGTAAGCGGCAAGGTGTCGGTCGGCGAGAATGCGGTGGCGTTGGTGAAAGCCAGGAAGACGTAATCCACAAAGCCCGGCAGCCAGCCTTGTATCTCGCGGTCGGGCAGCGTCATTTGCGGGAACAGGAAGTCGGCATGCGCGCGCTTGACCAGGCCACAAGTCGGCGGCCCGCCCCTGTCCGTGCTCCAGAACCACAGCGCAAAGACAATCACATTGGTGACCCAGATGTTGAGGGCATCGACAAGCAGCGTCGTGCCGGCGCCGGCACGCCCTTCAAGCAGCGCGCGCACCAGGAAAACCAGCGATCCGCAATTCATGATGCTGATGATGCCGGTCATCACCAATGCCGTGCGGCGGATGTAGAGGCGCAATTGGCCGATCGCGTACCAATGCTCGTGGTCGACTGCCTTCCGCGTCTGCATCTGCGTCCAGGCCGTCGCCACCGACAAGGGCACCAGCAGCGCCGCCTCGACAGTCGGGGCCAGCCAGCGCGGACCGAAGGACAGGTTGTTGATGACTAGAAGCTGAAGGCAGATGATGACGAGAACCGCCGCGCGCGCCGACCAGAAGTCGAGCCCACGATGATGGATAACGGCGTGCTGGTGACGCATGGAGACACCCGTATGGCTAGGACCGCGACGCCTTGGGGGCGACCGGCTCAACCAACATTCAGCCGGGCCACGGTTCCGCCCGAAGCGCCGGCGACGGGTTCCATCGCAATCTTGGTTTTACGATGTTGCGGCAGCATACATTTTCGTAAGCTTTTGCTATCGGACTGTTCAGCAATCCACCGGTGTGATTTTAGGCCCGCATGTCGAGAACCAGCGAATCCGTCCATCCTTGGCCGGCGGCAGCCGCCGCGGAAGGCAATGCGCCCTCGATCTGGAACGGCCTCGTCAGGCATCCATGGCGATTGCTGGCGCTTTTGTGCCTCACCCAGATCGCTTGCTGGACCGTCATGCCGGCGCTCGTCAACGTTGGGCCGCCAAACGACGTCGTCGAGGGGTTCATGTGGGGCCGCGAATGGGTTCTGCTGACCTATAAACACCCGCAGCTGCCCTGTTGGCTGCTCGAGATCAGCCATCTCCTGACCGGCTCGTTCCGCTGGCCGCAATATATGCTTTCGCAACTGCTGATCTCGACGACTTTCGTCCTGGTCTACCTTCTCGCGCGCGACATCATGGGTTCGACCCGCGCGCTCGCCGCCGTGCTGTTGATGCCCTCGATCTACTTCTTCGGCTGGCCGACCCCCCAATTCAACCACGACTATGCGCAGATGCCTTTCTGGGCCGGCATATCATGGCTGCTGTGGCGCTCGGCGCGCGACGGACGGCCCGGCTGGTGGCTCGCCCTCGGCGTCGTCTCCGGCCTGGGACTCTACGCCAAGTTCTCGACGGCCTTGCTGCTGGCTTTCGGCGGCATCTGGCTCTTATACGATAGCCGCGCCCGGAGCCGGCTCGCCACCCCGTGGCCGTGGCTTGGCCTTGCGGTTTTCCTTGGCATCGCGGCGCCGCTGGCGGTCGAGCTTTTCCGACTCGATTTCCTGCCGCTGACCTACGCCGCGCACCGCAACGAGTGGGTCCTCGTCCACCGCGCCCGGCTTTACTATATCGGCGTTCAGCTTGCCGGGCTTTCTGCTGTTCCCGTCGTTCTTGCTCTTTCCGGCCTGCTGCGGCGGCGAGCGAGCCCCGCGCAGGAACCCTTGCAGCCCAACCCGGCTCCCGAGCGACGCGCGGTTATCTACCTGGCATGGATGGGCCTGGGACCGGCGCTCCTCGTCATGATCGCCTCGCTGTTCACAGGCACCGGCGAATCCTGGGGCGCGACGATGTACAATCTCGTGGGCGCCCTGGCGATCGCGCTCCTGGGTCACCGGCTGGGAGCAGCGGAATTGCGCCGGTTGACGGTGCTGGCGCTGCTATGCGTGGTCGCCGTATCGAGCGCCTACGCCGTCACCCGCTGGACCGGCTGCAACGTCCGCGGTCGCCTGCAGCCGGTGTGCTGGCCGGCGCAATCGATTTCACGGACGGCCGAGGCGATCTGGCATGAAGCGGTGCCCGCGCCGTTGGGCATTGTCGGCGGCGAAGACGGCGTGGCCAGGCTTGCCGGACTGGAAGCCGCGGACCAGCCTTCCATCTTCACGGCTCTCGACAGGCGCCTCGCACCATGGATCACGGACCAGCGCCTGCGGGATCAGGGAATGCTGCTGGTATGGCCGAAAGGCTGGCAACTCACGCCGCAGCAATCGACCTGGATCGACGGCCTGCCGGTCAAGACGGTGTCTTTCGACTGGTCGCTCAGGGCGCCGCCCCTGGAGATCAACTTTGCCGTCATTCCACCCGGCAGAGCCAGTTTCCCGGGAGACCCGCCCGGGCCGCCCGATCCGGAATGACCGGCCAAGCGTGATCCACTCGCCTGAATTGAAAAGCGCCGGTTTTGCCGGCGCCTCCAATGATCAAGCGCCAAGCGCTGCTCAGGCGTTGGCGACCTGCTTGTGCTGGATCGGATGGCTCTTCTTGAGCAGGTCCGAGACCAGGAAGGCGAGTTCGATCGCCTGATCCGCGTTAAGGCGCGGATCGCAATGGGTATGATAGCGGTCCTGCAGGTCTTCGGCCGTGATGGCGCGGGCGCCGCCCGTGCACTCGGTGACGTTCTTGCCGGTCATCTCTACGTGGATGCCGCCCGGATGCGTGCCTTCAGCGCGATGCACCTCGAAGAAGGTCTGCACTTCCTTGAGAATCCGGTCGAACGGCCGCGTCTTGTAGCCGGCCGCCTCGATGGTGTTGCCATGCATCGGATCGGACGACCACACGACGCTGCGGCCTTCCTTCTTCACCGCCCGCACCAGCTTCGGCAGGTGCTCGGCCACCTTGTCGGAGCCGAAGCGCGCAATCAGCGTCAGTCGGCCAGGCTCATTCTCGGGATTGAGCAGGTCGATCAATTCCAGCAAACCATCCGGCGTCAGCGAAGGTCCGCATTTAAGGCCAAGCGGGTTCTTGATGCCGCGGCAATATTCGACATGGGCATGGTCGGGCTGGCGGGTGCGGTCGCCGATCCAGATCATGTGGCCCGACGTGGCGTACCAGTCGCCGGAGGTGGAATCGACGCGCGTCAGCGCCTCCTCGTAGCCGAGCAGCAGTGCCTCGTGGCTGGTGTAGAAATCCGTCTCGCGCAGCGCGAAATTGGTTTCCGACGTGATGCCCACCGCGCGCATGAATTCCATCGTCTCGGTGATGCGGTTGGCCAGCGATTCGTACTTCTCGCCCTGGGGGCTGTCGGCGACGAAGCCCAGCATCCAGCGATGCACGTTCTCCAGGCTGGCATAGCCGCCCTGCGCGAAGGCGCGCAGAAGGTTGAGCGTCGCGGCCGACTGGCGGTAGGCCATCTCCTGCCGGGCGGGATCCGGGATGCGCGACCTGGCGTCGAACTCGATGCCGTTGATGATGTCGCCACGGTAGCTCGGCAATGTCACCCCGCCCTTGGTCTCGTTGTCGGCGGAGCGCGGCTTGGCGAACTGGCCGGCGACGCGGCCGACCTTCACCACCGGCTGCGCGCCGGCGAAGGTCAGCACCACCGACATCTGCAGGAAGACGCGGAAGAAGTCGCGGATGTTGTCAGCGCCGTGCTCGGCAAAGCTCTCGGCGCAGTCGCCGCCCTGGAGCAGGAAGGCCTCGCCCGCGGCGACCGCCGCCAGCTGCTTCTTCAGCTTGCGCGCCTCACCGGCAAAAACCAGCGGCGGGAAAGTGGCGAGCTGGGCTTCCGTCGCCTTCAGCGCGGCAAGGTCCGGATAGGCCGGAACCTGCTTGATCGGCTTTTCTCTCCACGAATTCGGCGACCATTTCGTCATCGCTGCACCCAATACTCTTCTCAGCGAGCAACCTCGCCCGCTATTTTCGCCCCAAAAAGAGGTCGCGGCTCCTTACACGAAGCCGACTGCCTATTCTAGCCGGGTTTTTCAGCAGTGGCGAATGGTCCCGATGCTGCTACGCCGCCTTGTCGGCCAGCCGCGCCAACTGCGTCATCACCACGGCCGAGCCGGCGAGCCGCTTCTCCGCATTCGGCCAGTCGCGGATGAAGACGACGCTGTGGTCGGCCCTGATCTTGGCCAGCGAGCCCTGCTCGCCGATGAACTTGACCAGCCCGACCGGATTGGGGAATTCGCGCTTGCGGAAATGGATGACCACGCCCTTGGGGCCGGCGTCGAGCTTCTCGACATTGGCCTTGCGGCAGAGCGCCTTGATGAAGACGATCTTCAACAGATGCGTCACCTCTTCCGGCAGCGGCCCGAAACGGTCGATAAGCTCGGCGCCGAAACCGTCGATTTCCTCGGTGGTCTCGAGGTCGCCGAGGCGCCGGTAGAGCGCCATGCGGAGCTGCAGGTCGGGCACGTAGCTTTCCGGGATCATCACCGCGGTGCCGACCGCGATCTGCGGCGACCAGCCGCTGTCCTGAACCTCGCCGGTGTCCTTCACCTCGGCCACCGCCTCCTCCAGCATCTGCTGGTAGAGCTCGAAGCCGACCTCCTTGATATGGCCCGACTGCTCTTCGCCAAGAAGATTGCCGGCGCCACGAATATCGAGGTCGTGGCTGGCGAGCTGGAAACCGGCGCCGAGCGTGTCGAGCGACTGCAGCACCTTCAGGCGGCGCTCGGCCGTATCGGTGAGCTTGCGGTTGGCCGGCAGCGTGAACAGCGCATAGGCGCGCACCTTCGAGCGGCCGACGCGACCGCGCAGCTGATAGAGCTGGGCCAGCCCGAACATGTCGGCACGATGGATGATCAGCGTGTTTGCTGTCGGGATGTCGAGGCCGGATTCGACGATGGTCGTCGACAGAAGCACATCGTACTGGCCGTCGTAGAAGGCGTTCATAATGTCGTCGAGCTCGCCCGGCGGCATCTGGCCGTGCGCCACCGCCACCTTCAGCTCCGGCACGGATTCCTTCAGGAAATCATGGATTTCGGCCAGGTCGCTGATGCGCGGCACGACATAGAAGGAATGGCCGCCGCGATAGCGCTCGCGCAGCAGCGTCTCGCGGATGACCAGCGGATCGAAGGGCGAGATGAAGGTACGCACCGCCATGCGGTCGACCGGCGGCGTGGCGATCAGCGACAGCTCGCGCACGCCGGTCAGCGCCAGCTGCAGCGTGCGCGGGATCGGCGTCGCCGACAGCGTGAGCACATGCACGTCGTTCTTGAGCTCCTTCAGCCGCTCCTTGTGCTTGACGCCGAAATGCTGCTCCTCGTCGATGATCAGGAGCCCGAGATTCTTGAACGAGATCGAGCTGCCGAGCAGCGCATGCGTGCCGACGACGATGTCGACCGTGCCTTCGGCAACACCCTTCTTGGTTTCGGCCAGTTCCTTGGAACCGACCAGGCGCGACGCCTGGGCGATGCGGATCGGCAGGCCGGAGAAGCGCTGTGAGAAGGTCTTGAAATGCTGGCGCGACAAAAGCGTCGTCGGCACCACGACAGCGACCTGGAAACCTTCCATCGCCGCGATGAAGGCGGCGCGCAGCGCCACTTCCGTCTTGCCGAAGCCGACGTCGCCGCAGACCAGCCGGTCCATCGGCTTGCCGGCGCCGAGATCGTCCATCACGGAATCGATCGCCGTCTGCTGGTCGTCGGTTTCCTCATAGGGGAAACGCGCGGCGAACTCGCCATAGAGCCCCTCGGCCGGGATCATCGCAGGCGCGGAACGCATCTGCCGCTCGGCGGCGATGCGGATCAATTGCCCGGCCATGTCGAGCAGGCGACGCTTCAGCCGCGCCTTGCGCGCCTGCCAGGCGCCGCCGCCCAGCTTGTCGAGTGTTGCTTCGGCCGAATCCGAGCCGTAGCGTGACAGAAGCTCGATGTTTTCGACCGGCAGGAACAGACGATCGTCGCCCGCATAGTGGATTTCGAGACAGTCATGCGGTGCGCCGACCGCTTCGATGGTGCGCAGGCCGACGAAGCGGCCGATGCCATGGTCGGCATGGACGACGATGTCGCCGGCGGACAGCGACGAGGCCTCGGCGATGAAATCGGCAGCCTTCTTCTTGCGCTTGGAACGCCGGATCAGTCTGTCGCCGAGGATGTCCTGCTCGGCGACGACGACCAGACCGTCCGTCTCGAAGCCGGATTCGAGCGGCAGCACCGCCAAGCCCGCCTGCCCCGGCTCGAGCTTTTCGACCTCGGCAAGCGTCGCGACCGGTTTCAGATTGCCAAGATGATGCTCCGCCAGGATCTGGCCGAGCCGGTCGAGCGATCCCTCCGTCCAGCCGGCGACGATGACGCGGCGACGCGCGGCGCGCTCATCGGCGATGTGCTTCACGACGACATCGAAGACGTTGATGTTCGGGTCGGCGCGCTCTTCCGCAAAGCTACGGCCCTGCCGCGAGCCGGCGTGAAAAACCTTCTTGCTGCCGACATCGGGCGCGTCGAACACGGTGAAGTCGATGTCCTCGCGCGGCCCGAGCGAGGCTTTGAGGTTCTCCGGCGACAGGTAAAGCAGGTCCGGCGCTACCGGCTTGTAGGGCACGGCATCCTTCAGCGCGTTGTCGGCCTGCTTCCGGCGCGCCTCGTAATGGTCGAGGATCAGCGTGTGGCGCTCGGCCAGCGCCTCATGCGCCAGGTGGTCGAAGACGACAGGCGCATCCGGCAGATAGTCGAACACCGTCTCCAGCCGCTCATAGAAGAAGGGCAGCCAGTGTTCCATGCCGGCGAAGCGCCGGCCTTCGCTGACGGCGGCGTAGAGCGCGTCGTCGCGCGAGGGCGCGCCGAAAGCCTCGATATAGGAGCGGCGGAAGCGGCTGATCGTCTCCGGCGTCAGCGCCACCTCGCTCATCGCCTGCAGCGACATCGACTTGCGCTGCCCGGTGGTGCGCTGTGTTGCCACGTCGAAGACGCGGATCGATTCCAGCGTATCGCCGAAGAAGTCGAGCCTGAGCGCTTCGCTCCAGCCGGGCGCGAAAAGGTCGAGAATGCCGCCCCGCACGGCGAATTCGCCGACATCGCGCACGGTCGGCACGCGCTCGAAACCGGAATTCTCCAGCCGCCCGATCAGCACGTTCATGTCGATCTGGTTGCCGGGTTTGGCATGGAAGGTCTGCGCTTCGATCAGTTCGGCCGGCGGAATGCGCTGCAGCAGCGCATTGGCGGTCGTAAGGATGACGGCGCGGTGCGGTTTCTTCGCCAGCGCGATCATGGCGGAAAGGGCGTCGAGCCGTCGCGCCGCGGCGTCCGCTCCCGGCGAAACGCGATCGTAAGGCAGGCAGTCCCAGGCCGGCAGTTCCAGCACCGGCAGGCCGGGCGCGGCAAAGGCAAGCGCTTCGATGATTGCCGGCAACCGCTGGCCGTCGCGCGCGACGAACAGCACCGGCTTGTCGGGCGCGATCTCCTGCGCGGTTTGGACCAGGGCGAAGGCTTCGTAGCCGTCGGCGACGCCGTCGACGATGAACTGGCCGGCGCGGCCCTTGGGCAGGCCGATGGAAGGAATGAGGCTCATGGATATGCGTTTTTCAAAATGTCATGGTCCGGCGCGACGCCATGATTTTCCGCAGCACCGCGCAATCGACATCGGGCGGGACCGGGTGCTCGCCCGTGACCATCGGCAGGAAATCGTTGTCGGGAATTTCGAGGAGCCTCTCATATTGGTCGATTTCATCGCCGGTCAAGGCGCCGATCTCGGCGTCGGCGAAGGAACCCAGGATCAGGTCCATCTCGCGCATGCCGCGATGCCAGGAGCGGAACAGGAGCTTGCGGCGGCGGGCATCCAACCCCTCGCTTGATCGCTGTGTTCCGGTCATGGCACGCTATCCCTGTTCGAAGCGGCGCATATAGCGTGGATAGAGAGCGGTGTCAGCCTTGCGCTGCCGCCGTCGCGACATAAGCTGACACGATGCGCCCCACCATCCTCGATCCGTTGTTCGTCCCGATCACTTCGCTTGCCGGCGTCGGCCCGAAGGTCGGCTTACTGATCGAGCGTGTCGTGCCGGCCGATCTCGGCGATCGCGCAGCGCGCGCCGCCGATCTTCTGTTCTTGCTGCCCAATACCGTGATCGACCGCCGCAACCGGCCCGGCATCGCGCTGTCGGCCGAGGGCCAGATCGTCACGCTGGAAGTGCGGGTCGATCGCCATCAGCCGCCGCCGCGCGGCAACAGGTCGGTACCGTACCGCGTCTACGCTCATGACGACACCGGCGAGGTTGCGCTGACCTTCTTCCATGCCCATGCCGCCTATCTGCAGAAGATGCTTCCCGAAGGCGAGCGTGTGGTGATCTCCGGTCGTATGGAGTGGTTCAACGGCCGCCCGACCATGGTCCATCCGGATCACATCGCACCGATCGACGAGGCCGGGGGCCTGCCGCTGGTCGAACCGGTCTATCCGCTTACCGCCGGCCTGTCGGCCAAGGTGCTGCGCCGCGCCATCGGACAGGCGCTCGGCCGGTTGCCTGAACTGCCCGAATGGCAGGACGACGCCTTCATGCGTCGGCACACCTTTCCATCCTTCGGCGATGCGCTTGCCCGCATCCACTATCCGAACGACCCCATCGACGTCGCCGTCGAGGGATCCGCCTGGCGCCGCCTCGCCTATGATGAATTGCTGGCCGGCCAGGTGTCGCTGGCGCTGGTGCGGGCCAGAATTCGACGCCTCTCGGGCCGGCCGCTCATCGGCGACGACCGCATCGTCGAGAAGCTGCGCGCCGCCCTGCCCTACAGGCTGACCCCCAGCCAGGAATTCGCGCTCGGCGAGATCAACGCCGACCTTGCCGATCACGAACGCATGCTGCGCCTGCTTCAGGGCGATGTCGGCTCCGGCAAGACGGTGGTGGCGCTGCTTGCCATGGCGCGCGCGGTCGAGGCCGGCGGCCAGGCGGCGCTGATGGCGCCGACCGAGATCCTGGCGCGCCAGCATCTGGCAACCATCGCGCCCTTGGCCGAGAAAGTCGGCTTGCGCCTCGCCATCCTCACCGGGCGCGAGAAGGGTCGCGAGCGTACTGAGACGCTTGCAGGCCTTGCCAGCGGCGCGATCGACATCGTTGTCGGCACGCATGCGCTGTTCCAGGAAACGGTGACATTCCACGACCTGGTGCTGGCCGTCATCGACGAGCAGCATCGCTTCGGCGTTCACCAGCGGCTGGCCATCACCGCCAAGGGCGATGCGCCCGACATGCTGGTGATGACGGCCACACCCATCCCGCGCACGCTTGTGCTGACCGCCTTCGGCGACATGGACGTCTCGAAGCTCACCGAGAAACCCGCCGGGCGCCAGCCGATCCGCACCGTGACCCTGCCGATGGAGCGGCTGGACGAATTGGTGGGCCGCATGCGCGATGCGGTTGCGGAGGGGCAAAAAATCTACTGGATCTGCCCGCTGGTCGAGGAATCCGAGGAAATAAAACTGATGTCGGCGGAGGATCGCTTTGCCTCGCTGAAACCGCTCTTCGGCGACCGGATCGGCCTCGTGCACGGCCGCATGAAGGGCGCGGAGAAGGACGAGGCCATGCGCGCCTTCAAGGACGGTGAGACACGCATCCTGATCGCCACCACCGTCATCGAAGTCGGCGTCGACGTGCCCGATGCCACCATCATGGTGATCGAGCATGCGGAGCGCTTCGGCCTTGCCCAGTTGCACCAGCTGCGCGGCCGCGTCGGGCGCGGCGACAAACCGTCCTCCTGCGTGCTGCTCTACAAGGAGCCGCTCGGCGAGACCGCGAAACGCCGGCTTTCGGTGATGCGCGAGACCGAGGACGGCTTCCGCATCGCCGAAGAGGACCTCAAACTGCGCGGTGAAGGCGAACTGCTGGGCACCCGACAGTCCGGCACGCCCGGCTTCCAGGTCGCGCGGATTGAATTCCACGCCGACCTGCTGGAAGCGGCACGCGACGACGCGCGGCTGATCCTGTCGCGCGACCCGGAACTGCAGTCCGAACGCGGCGAGGCGCTGCGCCTGTTGCTCTACCTGTTCGGCCGCGACGAGGCGGTACGGCTGCTGCGCGCCGGCTGAGCGCCGACTGGCGGGTTGGCGAGACCGCCTTCGACGGGTTCGCCATTCAGCGTCACCAGCTTGGCCTTGACTTCAGGCGCCACCATGCCTGCCGAGACGATCAGCTTGGCGCCGTCTTCGATCGACATGTCGAGCAGCACGATCTCGGATTTGTGCACATACATCAGGAAACCGGTGGTCGGGTTGGGCGTGCAGGGCATGAACACCGCAATCAGCGGATCGCCTTCCTGGTCGAGCTTCTGGTTGATCTCGGTTTCCTTCTCGCTGGCGACGAAGACCAGCGACCAGACACCTTTGCGCGGATATTCGACCAGGCCGACCTGGCGGAACATATCGCCCTTGTTCGACAGCACCGTCTCGAAAATCTGCTTCAGCGAGCCATAGATGCCGCGCACCAGCGGCATGCGGCCAAGCAGCCGCTCGCCGAAATTGACGATGGCGCGGCCGACGATGTTGGCCGTCAGGAAACCGATCAGCGTGATCAGCACCAGCGCCACGATCAGCCCGAAGCCCGGAACCGGGAACGGCAGATAGGTGTCGGGATTGTAGCGGGCCGGAATGTAAGGCTTCACCCAGGAATCGACCCAGCCGATCAGCGACCAGGCGATATAGGCCGTGATCGCCAGCGGCGCGCAGACGACGAAGCCGGTCAGGAAATAGTTCCTCAGCCGGGTCATGCCAGAAGTCTTCAGGGCGTCGGACATGGGTTCACCGCGGCGCATGTTGCGCTGCAAGATTAATGAACCGCGAGCCAGTTTGGAACTGCGAAGTTTTTAAAGAACGCCTTTGCCAGAAAGGCGTATATCCAGTTACTCCACCGTCACCGACTTCGCCAGATTGCGCGGCTGGTCGACATCGGTGCCCATGAAGACGGCGGTGAAATAGGCCAGCATCTGGATCGGCAGCGCGTAGATGATCGGCGCAATGATCTCCGGGACGTCGGGCAGGATGATCGTCTCCATCGTCTTGACGCCGGCCTGCGCCGCGCCCTTGGCGTCGGTGATCAGGATGATCTTGCCGCCGCGCGCCGCCACTTCCTGCATGTTCGACACCGTCTTTTCGAAAATGCGGTCATGCGGCGCGATGACGATCACCGGCATGTTCTCGTCGATCAGCGCGATCGGCCCGTGCTTCAGCTCGCCGCCGGCATAGCCCTCGGCATGGATATAGGAAATCTCCTTGAGCTTCAGCGCGCCTTCCATGGCGAGAGGAAAATTGGTGTCGCGGCCGAGATAGAGCACGTCCTTGTAGCGTGAGAGCTCGCGTGAGATGCGTTCGATCTGCTCCTCGAGCTTCAGCACCTGGGTGGCGAAACGCGGCGCTTCGGAAAGCTCGCGCACCAGCTGCTTTTCCTGGTCGGGCGAGATCGTGCCGCGCGCCACGCCCGCGCGCACCGCCAGCGCCGCCAGCACCGACAGTTGGCAGGTGAAAGCCTTGGTCGAGGCGACGCCGATCTCCGGGCCGGCAAGCGTCGGCAGCACAACGTCGGATTCGCGCGCCATGGTCGATTCGCGCACATTGACCACGGCGCCGATCTTCATGCCGGCCTGGCGGCAATAGCGCAGCGAAGCCAGCGTGTCGGCGGTCTCGCCCGACTGCGAGATGAAGAAGGCCGCGTCGTTGGCCGACAGCGGCATCTCGCGATAGCGGAATTCGGACGCGACATCGATATCGACGGGAAGCCGCGCGTAGCGCTCGAACCAGTATTTCGAGATCAGACCGGCGAGATAGGCGGTGCCGCACGCCGAGAGCGCCAGCCGGCCGATCCTGGCGAAGTCGAACGGCAGGTCGAGCGGCTTCGACACGCCGGAGACGAAATCGACGTAGTGCGCCAGCGTGTGCGAGATCACCTCCGGCTGCTCATGGATTTCCTTTTCCATGAAATGCCGGCGGTTGCCCTTGTCGACCATGAAGCTGGTCGACAGCGACTGCTGGCGCTTGCGGTCGACCTTCTTGCCGTCGACGTCGTAGATGGTCACGCCTTCGCGGCGCACCACCGCCCAGTCCCCATCCTCGAGATAGGTGATCGAGTTGGTGAAGGGCGCCAGCGCAATCGCATCCGAGCCCAAAAACATCTCGCCATCGCCATGGCCGACGGCCAGAGGCGGACCGTTGCGGGCGCCGACGATCAGGTCCTCGTCGCCCTGGAACATGATCGCCAGCGCGAAGGCGCCGGACAGCCGCTTAAGCGCCGCATGCGCGGCCTCCACCGGCTTCAGACCCCTGGCGAGCTCGCGCGCCACGAGATGCGCCACGACCTCGGTGTCGGTCTGTGAGGTGAAGCTGTAGCCATCGCGGCTGAGTTCGTCGCGCAGCTCGGCGAAATTCTCGATGATGCCGTTGTGGACGATGGCGACGCCCTTGGAAAAATGCGGATGCGCGTTGGTCTCATTGGGCACGCCATGGGTCGCCCAGCGCGTGTGGCCGATGCCGATCGTGCCGTCGAGCGGCTCGTCCTTCAGCCGGCGTTCAAGATTGATGAGCTTGCCTTCGGCGCGGCGGCGTCCAAGCTCGCCCTTCTCGATGGTGGCGACGCCGGCCGAGTCGTAGCCGCGATATTCAAGCCGCTTCAGCGCGTCGACGATGAGTGGCGCGACTTGGCCTCGGCCGACGATTCCAACGATACCGCACATGCGATAACCCCCGATTCCCAGCGGAAAACCCGGCGTTATCTAGGGATTGCCGGCCTGCCGCGAAAGTCACTTTGCGTTTCGTTCCGTGTCAGCGGAACGGTCTTTTGCTCCATGCACCATGCCGGACGGCGCTTGCAATCCAGTTACCTGAACCGCTTGGGTTTTCAGGGCCCCGGTCTCCACTCGTTCATATCTGATCGAGCTGCGGCCGCCTCCTTGAAGAGGCGCTGGAGATCATTCCGCCGCCGCCTTCTTCCTTGCCGCTGCGGCCGAGGCGAAGCGCTCGCGCAATTCCTTGCCCTTGCCGGGGATCGTCTTCTGGCGGGCGCGGCCGAAGGCCAGCGCGTCGTCCGGCACGCTTTCGGTGATCACGCTGCCGGAGGCGATATAGCCGCCCTTGCCGATCGTGACCGGCGCCACCAGCGAGGAATTCGAGCCGACAAAGGCGCCCTCGCCGATATCGGTGAAGAATTTCGAGTAGCCGTCGTAATTGCAGGTGATGGTGCCAGCGCCGATATTGGCAGCGGCACCCACGCGCGCATCGCCAATATAGGTCAGGTGGTTGACCTTGGCGCCCTCTTCGATCGTCGCCTGTTTCACCTCGCAGAAATTGCCGACCTTTGCCTTGTTTCGAAGGTCTGCACCCGGCCGCAGCCGCGCAAACGGCCCGACATCGCAATTGGACGCAATCGTTGCGCCCTCGATATGGCTGAAGGCATGGATCTTGGCGCCCGAGGCTATTCTGACGCCCGGCCCGAACCAGACATTCGGCTCGACGATCGTGTCGGCGCCGATCTCGGTGTCGTGCGAGAAATAGACGGTTTCGGGCGCGATCAGCGTGACGCCGGACAGCATCGCCTCGCGCCGCCGGCGGGCCTGCCATATAGCCTCCGCCTCGGCAAGCTCCGCCCGGTTGTTGATGCCGAGCGCATTCTCGAAGCTCGCTTCCGTTGCCACGACGTCAAGCCCTTCCGCGCAAGCGATCTCGACGATGTCCGTGAGGTAGTATTCGCCCTTGGCGTTCTTGTTGCCGACTTTGTCCAGCAGCCGCAACGCATGCTTGCCCGCCACCGCCATCATCCCGGCATTGCAGAAGCCGATCTTCTTTTCCTCCTCCGAGCAGTCCTTTTCCTCGCGGATGGCGACCAAGTGGCCATCTTTTTCGATCAGCCGGCCATAGCCGGTCGGGCTGGGCGGCCGAAAGCCGATCACAGCTACTGCAGCGCCGTCGGCGAGCTTCTGCCGCGCGGCGGCCAGCGCGCCCGCATCGATCAGAGGCGTGTCGCCGAACATGACCAGGATATCGTCGTAACCCTTTGATATCGCCTCACGCGCGGCAAGCACGGCATGGGCGGTGCCGAGCCGCTTTTCCTGCACGAAAGTCTCCGCCTCGGGCGCGAATTTCTGCGCCGCCTTGCGCATCTCGTCGGCGCCGTGCCCGATCACCAGCGCCAGGCCCGTCGCGCCGGCCGCCTCGGCCGCTTTCACGACATGCGCCACCATAGGCCGGCCGGCAATGGCATGCAGCACCTTGGGCATCCCACTTTTCATGCGAGTGCCCTCGCCGGCAGCGAGGATGACGGACAGGCAGGTTCTCTGGCTCATGGGTGCAACCGTATGAAAAGGTTTGAATCAATGCATGCTAGCAGCGGCGTGATGCTGCACCAATGCGGTTAAATTCCGGTGAGACGGCGGAGCGGCTGGCTCTTAATCAGCGGATCCTCGGTTCGATCCGGCTCCCAGGAGGCAAAATTACCCCAGCCGCCCCAGCACCGGGAAATTCTCCAGCAGCCAGTAGGAGACACTCTGCACGCCGCCCGTGAGGAAAAACACCCCGGCAACGACCAGCAGCGCGCCGATCCCTTTCTCGACGCGGCCGAGATGGACGCGGAATTTGCCGAGGAAGCGCATGAAAGCGCCGGAAAACAGCGCCGCGATCAGGAATGGAATGCCGAGCCCGAGCGAATAGGCGGCGAGCAGCAGCGCGCCCTCACCCACCGTTTCGCGCCCGCCGGCCAAGGTCAGGATCGGCCCCAGCACCGGGCCGATGCAGGGCGTCCAGCCGAAGGCGAAGGCCAGACCCATGACATAGGCGGCGACCATGTTTGCCGGCTTGCCCTGCGACTGGAAGCGCGCCTCGCGCGACAACAGCGGAATGCGCAATATGCCTAGAAAGTTCAGCCCCATGATTATGATCAGCGCGCCGGCCGCCATCGCCAGCGGCTCCTGCCAGACGCGCAGCAGCCTGCCGATGGTCGAAGCTCCGGCGCCGAGCGCGACGAACACCGTGGAGAAGCCGAGCACGAAAGCAAGCGAGGCATAAAGCAGCGCGCCGCGCGTGCCTTCCCGCGCTGTCACGCCATGATTGCCACGGAAATCGTCGACCGACACGCCGGCCATGTAACAGAGATAGGGTGGCACCAGCGGCAGCACGCAAGGCGACAGGAACGAGATCGCCCCCGCCCCGACCGCGCTGACATAGCCGATGTCCAATGCCATTTCGTCCGCCCTGATTGTTGCTGGCGCCGATATAGCGACGCGAATGGCTCTTCGCCAATCACCATTGTGTGGCACGTCGCCGCCTCGCGAAGGAAGAAACCGCCGCTTCTACGCGTTGTCCGGACGGGCGCGCGATCGCCGCGCGCTTGTTCTCAGGGAGATTTCAGCATGAAAACGATCGCACTCGGGTTTGCCGCCCTTCTGCTCGCCACCGCCGCGTCCCAGGCCGCCGAGGCCTGGAAGGAAGCCGAGGTTGGCGGCACGAAGATCTACACCGACGCCAGGGGCATGACGCTCTACACTTTCGACAAGGACGAGAAGGGCAAGTCCAACTGCTATGACAAATGCGCCGCCAACTGGCCGCCGCTGAAAGCCAAGGCGAGCGCGAAGACCGAAGGCGAATGGTCTGTCGTCAAGCGCACCGACGGCACCCACATGTGGGCCTATGACGGCAAGCCGGTCTACACCTTCGTCAAGGACAAGAAGGCCGGCGACATGACCGGCGAAGGCGTCGCCGGAGCCTGGCACGTCGTCAAGGCAGATTGAGCTCGCCTCATTGAGCGATCCGGCTGGCGGGTTTCATTGATCCGGCAGCCAGTCGTCTTTCACTGGTCGTCCGCCCTGCTCGAAGCGCGACCCCCGCGATCCCTAAAAAAGTGATCTTTGCCATACACTCTAAGAGTGTATCGTCGGCGGCCGCTTCCCAAATTGGCCGCCTCCCCTTGACCGATTGCAAAAGCGCGGCCATGTGAGCGACGAAAAGAGTGGGATTTCGTCGTGCGTCGCGGAGTTTCTTCCGCCACCTCACAGCTGATTAAAGAGACCTCATGGACGTCGTCGTCGTCGAATCGCCGGCCAAGGCGAAGACAATCAACAAATATCTGGGCAAGAACTATAAGGTTCTGGCCTCGTTCGGCCATGTCCGCGATCTGCCGGCCAAGGACGGTTCGGTGCGCCCTGACGAAGACTTCGCCATGTCCTGGTCGGTCGACACGGCGTCCGGCAAGCGCCTCGCCGACATCGCCAAGGCGGTCAAGGACGCCGACGGGCTGATCCTCGCCACCGACCCGGATCGCGAGGGCGAGGCGATTTCATGGCATGTGCTGGAAGTCCTGAAGCAGAAGCGCGCGCTGAAGGACAAGCCGGTCAGCCGCGTCGTCTTCAACGCCATCACCAAGGCCTCGGTGCTCGACGCGATGGCCAATCCGCGCCAGATCGACGCGCCGCTGGTCGACGCCTACCTCGCCCGCCGCGCGCTCGACTATCTCGTCGGCTTCACGCTGTCGCCGGTGCTGTGGCGCAAGTTGCCGGGCGCTCGTTCCGCCGGCCGCGTCCAGTCGGTGGCGCTGCGTCTCGTCTGCGACCGCGAATCCGAGATCGAGCGCTTCATCCGCGAGGAATACTGGCAGATCGCCGCCATCCTCAACACGCCGCGCAATGACAGTTTCGAGGCGCGGCTGACCGCCTTTGCCGGCAAGAAGCTGCAAAAACTCGACATCGCCAACAAGGCGCAGGCCGACGACATCAAGGCGATGCTGGAAGGCGCGACCTTCAAGGCCGTGTCGGTCGAGGCCAAGCCGACAAAACGCAATCCCGGCCCGCCCTTCACCACCTCGACGCTGCAGCAGGCCGCCTCCTCCGGGCTCGGCTTCTCGGCCACGCGCACCATGCAGGTGGCGCAAAAGCTCTACGAAGGCATGGATGTCGGCGGCGAGACTGCCGGTCTCATCACCTATATGCGAACCGACGGCGTGCAGATGGCGCCGGAGGCGATCGAGGCTGCCCGTAACGCCATCGTCAGCGAATTCGGCGCCAAATACCTGCCGGAGAAGCCGCGTTTCTATACCACCAAGGCCAAGAACGCTCAGGAAGCGCATGAGGCGATCCGCCCGACCGATTTCCGGCGCACGCCGGCTTCCGTTCGGCAATATCTCGACGCCGACCAGGCCCGTCTTTACGAGCTGATCTGGAAGCGCGCCATCGCCAGCCAGATGCAGCCGGCCGAAATCGAGCGCACCACGGTCGAGATCGAGGCCGTCAACGGCGCCCGCACGGCGGAGCTGCGCGCTATCGGCTCGGTCGTCCGCTTCGACGGCTTCATCGCCGCCTATACCGACCAGAAGGACGAGGACGCGGAGGACGAGGAGAGCCGCCGCCTGCCCGAGATCCGCTCCGGCGAGCAGCTCGCCCGCCAGGCGATCAACGCCACCCAGCACACGACCGAGCCGCCGCCGCGCTATTCCGAGGCGTCGCTGATCAAGAAGCTGGAAGAGCTGGGCATCGGCCGGCCGTCGACCTACACCGCGATCCTGAAGACGCTCGAGGACCGCGACTACGTCACCATCGACCGGCGCAAGCTGGTGCCGCAGGCCAAGGGCCGGCTGCTCTCGGCCTTCCTCGAGAGCTTCTTCGAGCGTTACGTCGAATATGACTTCACCGCATCGCTCGAGGAAAAGCTCGACGAGATTTCCGACGGCAAGCTCGCCTGGAAGGACGTTCTGCGCGACTTCTGGAAGGATTTCTCTGGTGCCGTCGACGACATCAAGGAGCTGCGCGTCACCGACGTGCTCGATGCGCTCAACGAAGAGTTAGCACCGCTTGTCTTCCCGGAGCGCGAGGACGGCTCGAACCCGCGCATCTGCCCGAAATGCGGCACCGGAAACCTGTCGCTGAAGCTTGGCAAGTTCGGCGCTTTCGTTGGTTGCTCGAACTATCCGGAGTGCTCCTACACCCGCCAGCTCGGCGACGCCGCCAACCCCAATGGCGAGAACGGCAATGGCGAGGACGGCGTCAAGCTGCTCGGCAAGGATCCCTACACGGCCGAGGAAATCACGCTGAGGAGCGGCCGTTTCGGCCCCTATATCCAGCGCGGCGAAGGCAAGGAAGCCAAGCGCTCCAGCCTGCCTAAGGGCTGGACGCCCGAGTCGATCGACCATGAGAAGGCGCTGGCGCTTCTGTCGCTGCCGCGCGATGTCGGAAAACATCCCGAAACCGGCAAGATGATCTCGGCCGGTCTCGGGCGCTACGGCCCGTTCGTGCTGCATGACGGCACCTACGCCAATCTGGAGAGCATCGAGGACGTGTTCTCGATCGGCCTGAACCGCGCCGTCTCGGTGATCGCCGAGAAGCAGCAGAAGGGCAAGGGCGGCCGCAACGGCGCCACGCCGGCGGCGCTGAAGGAGCTTGGCGACCATCCCGACGGCGGCGGCAAGATCGTCGTGCGCGACGGCCGCTACGGGCCCTATGTCAATTACGGCAAGGTCAACGCGACGCTGCCCAAGGGCAAGGACCCGCAATCGGTCACGATGGAAGAGGCGCTCGCCCTGATCGCCGAAAAGGAAGCCAAAGGCGGAGGCGGCAAGAAGCCCTTCCGCAGGGCGGCAAAGAAGGGGTAGCAGGACGTGGCGCGCAGGATCTCCGGACGAAGCCACGGCGATCCGCGCCACGCCGACACCAGAGCCAAGGTCAAGGACGACTATCGGCCCTCGCGCGACGAGATCCTGCGCTATATCGCCGAAAATCCCGACCGTTCCGGCAAGCGCGAAATCGCCAAGGCCTTCGCGCTGCGCGGCGAGGATCGCGTCTGGCTGAAAGACATGCTGCGCGACCTACAGGACGAGGGTCTGCTCAACAAGGAGCGGAAGCGCCTCACCCGCGCCGGCGCCGTGCCGCACGTCGCCGTGCTCGACATTTTCGGCCGCGACGACGACGGCGTGCTCCTGGCCAATCCGAGCGAATATACCGGCGCCGGTTCGCCGCCCGTCATTGCCATCCGCATTTCGCGCGGTGCTAGCGGCCCGGTTCCCGGCATCGGCGACCGCGTGCTTGCCAAAACCTTCCCGACCGACGATCCGTCAGGCCCTGCCTATACCGGCCGGGTGATGAAGATCTTCGAGAAACGCAGTGACGCGGTGCTCGGCGTCTTTCGCGTGCTGAAGGACGGCACATTCCGCATCGAGCCCGTCGAGCGGCGCCAGCCGGAGCTGATCGTCGACAAGGAGCTCCAGAACGGCGCCCGCAACGGCGACCTCGTCGAAGTCGAGCCGGCGCGCGCTTCGCGCTTCGGCCTGCCGCGCGCAAAGGTGCTGGCGGTGCTGGGGTCGCTCACCAGCGAGAAGGCGGTCTCGATGATCGCCATCCACGCCCATGACATTCCCCATGTCTTTCCGGCGGACGTGATTGCCGAGGCCGAGGCGGTGAAGCCGGCCACGCTTGCTCATCGCGAGGACTGGCGCGACCTGCCGCTGGTGACCATCGACCCCGCCGACGCCAAGGACCACGACGACGCTGTCTTCGCCGCACCAGATACGGACGAGAAGAATCCCGGCGGCGTTGTCGTCACCGTGGCGATCGCCGATGTCGCCGCCTATATCCGCTACGGCACGCCGCTCGATCGCGAGGCGTTGAAGCGCGGCAATTCCGTCTATTTCCCGGACCGCGTCGTGCCGATGCTGCCCGAACGCATCTCGAATGATCTGTGCTCGCTGCGCGAGGGCGAGGACCGGCCGGCGATCGCCGTGCGCATGACCTTCTCCTCGGAAGGCCGCAAGCTCAGGCATTCCTTTCACCGCGTCATGATGAAATCGGCGGCCAAGCTCGCCTATCCGCAGGCGCAGGCGGCGATCGACGGCGTCCCCGACGACAAGACGCGGCCGATCCTCGACAGCGTCCTGAAGCCGCTTTGGGATGCCTATTCGGTGCTCAAGCGCGGCCGCGACGCCCGCCAGCCGCTGGAGCTCGACCTGCCGGAGCGCAAGATCCTGCTCAAGCCCGATGGCACCGTCGACCGCGTCGTGGTGCCGGAGCGTCTCGATGCGCATAAGCTCATCGAGGAGTTCATGATCCAGGCCAATGTCGCGGCCGCCGAGACGTTGGAGGGCAAGAAGGAGCCCCTCGTCTACCGTATCCATGACGCGCCGTCGCTTGCCAAGCAGGAATCGCTGCGCGACTTCCTGCAGACGCTAAGCCTGTCACTGGCGCGCGGCGCGCAGATGCGGCCCAGCCAGTTCAACGGCATTCTGGAACGGGTGCGCGGCGCCGACAACGAGGCGCTGGTCAATGAAGTGGTGCTGCGCTCGCAGAGCCAAGCGGAGTACTCGCCGAAGAACATCGGCCATTTCGGCCTCAACCTCCGGCGCTACGCGCATTTCACCTCGCCGATCCGCCGCTATGCCGATCTGATCGTGCACCGGGGGCTGATCTCGGCGCTTGGCCTCGGGCAAGGCGGGCTGACACAGCAGGAGACGGACCGGCTGGAAGAAGTCGCCGCGCTGATCTCTGCCACCGAGCGCCGCGCGATGGCTGCCGAGCGCGACACAGTCGACCGCTTGATCGCCGCCTATCTCGCCGAGCGCGTCAATGACACGTTCGACGCGCGCATCTCCGGCGTCACCAAGGCGGGGCTCTTTGTCCAATTGCCGCAGTATGGCGCCGACGGCTTTATTCCAGTGTCAACTTTGGGCGGCGACTACTATATCTACGAGGAAACCGCCCGATCGCTCTTCGGGGAACGCACCGGCAAAGGCTACCAGCTTGCCGACCGCGTCGAAGTCCGGCTGGTCGAGGTCGCGCCGATGGCCGGCGCGATGCGTTTCGAGATGCTGACCGACCCGAAGCCCCTGCCCGGCTCGAAGCGGTCGTTCCACAAGGCCAAGGGCCGCGCCCGCGCGTCGCAATCGCGCGTCGGACCGCGCGGCAGGAGACGGTAATGCCAAGTAACTTTCAGGCGGAAGAACAGGTTTTCGGCGGCGAGCATCATTCGGGCCGCGTCGCTCGCCCGCTGTGGACGGCTATCAAGCGCGGCTTGCTCGGTCGCTGCCCGCATTGCGGCAAGGGAAAGCTGTTCCACGCTTTCGTGAAATCCGTGGACAAATGCGAGGTCTGCGGCGAGGAGCTGCACCACCATCGCGCGGACGACCTGCCAGCCTATCTGGTCATCGTCATTGTCGGCCACATCGTGGTTGGCTCCTTCATGGCGGTGGAGGCGACCACCACGCTGTCGAACTTACAGCACGCGCTGATCTGGGTGCCGCTTACCATCATTCTGGCCGTCGCGCTGCTGCAGCCGGTCAAGGGCGCTGTCATCGGCCTGCAATGGGCGCTTTATATGCACGGCTTCGGCGACGAGAAGGACGAATTCGAGAGCCATTCGTAAGCCAGGTCGCACCGCTGTCCGCCCTGGTTCAAAAGCCGCGACGCGCAAGCCACTTTCACATCAGGGAAGTTTCCGCTAGGTCGGGCGCATGGAAGGAATGACCAAGGCGGATGTCGACAAGCTCGATAAGGGCCTGGCCGTGCGCAGCGGCCGGGCGTTGCGTCCGCGTGATGCCGCGACCCTCATTCTGCTCGATCGCCGGGGCAAGGATGTCCTGGTGCTGATGGGCAGGCGCCACGCCAGGCATGCCTTCATGCCCGGAAAATTCGTCTTTCCCGGCGGCCGCACCGATCCCGCGGACAGCCGCATTTCCGTCGGCGCGCCTCTGCGCGACGAAGAAGAGAAAAAGCTGGTCGCCGGCCCCGGCCGCGCCAGCGCGGCGCGGGCGCGGGCAATCGCCCTGTCGGCGATTCGCGAGACCTATGAGGAAGCCGGCCTGCTGATTGGCCGTAGGGGCGCCTTCTCGACCGCGAAGCGCGACTGGCAGGGTTTTGCCGAACATGGCGTTATCCCGTCGCTGGACGTGCTCCGCTTCATCGCTCGCGCCATCACCCCGCCCAATCGCGTGCGCCGTTTCGACACGCGCTTCTTCAGCGCCTGGCGCCACGACGTAGCCGTGGAGCTGCCCGGTGGCGGCCCGACCAACGAGCTGGAGGAACTCGTCTGGCTGCCGCTTGCCGATGCCCGCAAGGCCGACATTCCCGACATCACCGGCATGATCCTGGAAGAACTGGAAGGTCGGCTTGCCGACGATCCCTTGCTGCGGCCGGGGGGCGCCGTGCCGTTCTTCCGGCTCGTCCGCAACCGCTTTGTCCGCGAAGTCCTTTAGAAGCAGAGCATTTTGATCCCATGACGGTCGATACCCAACAACAGGGCGGCGAACGCGTACACTGGCTGCCGATGGTCGCGGCGATCTCCTCGATCAGCGTCGTCGGCATCGCCATCGGCCTCGGCATGCCTCTGCTCAGCGTCATTCTGGAAAGCCGCGGCCACTCCGCTTCGATGATCGGCCTCAACACGGCCGTCGCCGGCCTCGCCTCGATCGCCGGCGCGCCGCTTGCAACCCCGCTTGCCATGCGGCTTGGCGTCGCCTGGACCATGCTGTTGATGATCGCCATCGGCGCGCTCGCCTTTGTCGGCTTTCACTTCGCGCCGGATTTCTGGATGTGGTTCCCGCTCCGCGTCGCCCTGCATATCTCGCTGACGGTGCTGTTCATCCTGTCGGAATTCTGGATCAGCACCTCCGCCCCGCCGAACCGCCGCGGCCTTGTGCTTGGCATCTACGCCACCGTGCTGTCGCTCGGCTTCGCCGCCGGACCGTGGCTGTTCGCCCATCTCGGCAGTTCGGGCTTCCTGCCATTCGGCGTCACCATAGCGCTGGTCACGCTTGCCGCGATTCCCGTGTTGGCGGCCCGCAACGAGAGCCCGACCATCGTCGCCGACAGCGAGACCAGCCATTTCCTGCGCTACGTCTGGCTAGTGCCGACCGCGACCTTCGCCGTGCTTGTTTTCGGTGCGGTCGAGACCGGCGGCTTCTCGCTCTTCCCCATCTATGGCAGCCGCATCGGTTATTCAGAGGCCGACGCAGCGCTTCTTTTGACCATGATCGGGCTCGGCAACGTGCTCCTGCAGATCCCGATCGGCATGATCAGCGACCGTGTTTCGGACCGCCGTTACCTGCTCCTGGCCTGCGCCACCGTCGGCCTGATCGGCACCGTATTCATGCCCTTCTTCGCGCAGAACTGGCATCTTATGGCCGCCCTGCTGTTCGTCTGGGGCGGCGTCGTCGCGGCCATGTACACGATCGGCCTTGCCCATCTCGGTTCCCAGCTTTCCGGCCATGAGCTGGCATCCGCCAACGCGGCCTTCGTGTTGTGCTACGGTGTCGGCATGGTGATCGGCCCGCAGGCGATCGGCATCGGCATGGACGCCTTCGGCCCCTCGGGCTTCGGCTGGTCGCTGGCTTTGTTCTTCGCCGCATACATGCTTCTGGTCCTGGTTAGGCTGGTGCGAAAGATCATCTAGCGGCGAACGCCGCCGGCACAGGGTCTGCTGACATCACCGTGTCAGCAGCACTCCTGCTATACCCTGCCTCCAACGCGAGGTAGGAGAATTGCGATGATCGACAGCGGCTTTGAAACCAGATCCCTCAGAATGGAGTTGCTTCTGCTCGTCACATTCCAGGCGCCGGCCGCCGATGTCGAGCGCATCATGGAGGCGGTGGTGGCGATCACGCCGCTGCGCATGGGCAAATATGACAGCAACGCCTATCAGTCGGCGCAAGGCATCGAGCGCTACCGGCCGCTCGAGGGCGCCGCCGCCGGTGCCGAGAGCGAACTGCGCCGGCGACCCGGCACCGTCGAGGTGTCGTTCGAGATCGCCGACGACCAGGCACTCGCCGCCCGAGTCGTCCGAGGCGATATTCCAGGCCCATTCCTACCAGGAGCCCGTCATCCGCATCCAGCCGCTGCTAGCCAGCCGCTCCAAGGGCCTCGACGACCGCGCCAATCCGAACCGCTGGTGGAATACTACCGGCGACTGGAAAAAGAAGGGGCAGTTGGTCGAGCACAACGCCTGAAGCGGTGAACCCAGCCATGCCGAAATGAGGTGAAGAAGGCGCCCGGGCTTGACTTTCCGGGCGCGTTCTTTATGTGTCGCGCCAAGTTTCCCGCGTCCGGGTGTTTTCCCCGTGCTCCAGCGGCCAAAACTCCACGAACATTAACGGACGAACATCATGGCCAAAGCCGCAAACATCAAGATCAAGCTTCTGTCGACCGCCGACACCGGGTTCTTCTACGTGACCAGCAAGAACAGCCGTACCAAGACGGACAAGCTCTCGTTCCGCAAGTACGATCCGATCGCCAAGAAGCACGTCGAGTTCAAGGAAACCAAGATCAAGTAATCTGGTAATCCTGAGGAATCGAAGCGCCGCCCTCCGGGCGGCGTTTTTGTTTTTTGGAGCAATTCCAGGAAAAGTCCGGCACGGTTTTCCGGCGGGAGGAAAGATCGGGCGGCCGAAGGGCCCGCGCGGCTGCCAGCGCAAGGTCGGTCGGCGGCTTTTGTAGGAAAAGGGGGCCGGTCGGCGTTTGGCAGCGGTACGAGGAGGCCACTATGTGCCAGCGCCGGCCGGCCGACCCCACGGACCCAGGAGATGCGGCGGACCTGAGCATCATGGGGTATTTTCGGATCGAGCCGGCTAGTCTACCCTCGTGCCGGCCTCGTCTTCTGTCTATGGGCCGCAGATTTGCGCAAGACCTTATAAAAATCAACCATTTCTTAACCACCGCTCGCGAATCGCTCGGGTTAAGGTAAATTCGTAACCTTCTGGGGACAGCCGGGAATCGGCGCCTTTGCAGGCATGCCGCTGAAGCGCGAACATGCGCAAAATCTAAATCTAGAGCATAAACAGCAAGTCCGGAAGATGGCTAGGCGCTTCAGGCCGCCTTGGCGACCACCCGGTTGCGGCCGCCGCTTTTGGCTTCATAGAGCGCAAGATCGGCGCGCTTCATCAACGCGGCGACGCTGTCGGTCCCCTTCAGCAGCGAGGACACGCCGACGCTGACCGTTACCTCGATCGTCTTGCCGTCGTTGCCGACTGCAAAAGGCGCCTGCGCGATCTCGGCGCGGATGCGCTCGGCCACCTTCTCGGCGACCGCGCCGTCGGTGTCCGGCATGACCACGACGAACTCCTCGCCGCCGAAGCGGCAGGCCAAATCGATGCCGCGCACATTCTTGCGCAGCCGCTTGGCGAATTCGCGCAGCACATCGTCGCCGCCGTCATGGCCATAGGTGTCGTTGATCGACTTGAAGCGGTCGAGGTCGGTGATCATCACCGAAAGCGGCCGACGCCGCGCTGCGGCGCGATCGAACAGGGTCTGCAGATGGCTGTCGAGATAGCGCCGGTTGTGAAGCCCGGTCAGACCGTCGATCACCGCCATCTCGATCGTCTGGGCGACGCTGGCGCGCAGTTGATCGTTGTAGCGCTTGCGCCGCACCTGTGTGCGCAGCCGCGCCGTCAACTCGTGCTGATCGATAGGCCGGATCAGGTAGTCGTTGATGCCGAGCTCCAGCCCGCGCAGGATGCGGCCCTCCTCGCCCTCATCGGCGAGCAGCATGATCGGCAGGAAGCGGGTGCGGTCGAGCGAACGCAGTTGCGAGCAGAGCCTCAGCGCATCGAAACCGGCGAAGGCGGTCGAGATCAGCACGCACTCATACGGTGTCTCGGCCGCCTGGAAAAACCCTGCGTTGGGATCAGCCGCGACATCGAGCTCGGCGCTGTTGCGCAGCATCTTCTGGATGCGTTCGACCGAGGATCTGCGCTCGTCGATGAGAAGCACCTTCGGCTTGACGTCGTCGGTCGCGAAATCGCGGCTCAGAAGTTCCTCGATGCCGATATTGCGCGTGGTCGAGGCGCGCAGCCTGAGCTCGTCGGTCAGCGACTTCAGCCTGACGAGGCTCTTCACGCGCGTCATCAACTGCAGGTCGTTGACCGGCTTGGTCAGGAAATCGTCCGCGCCGGCCTCGAGGCCGCGCACCCGGTCCGAGACCTGGTCGAGCGCGGTGATCATGACGACCGGTATATGTGAGGTCGCCGGATCGCCCTTCAGGCGTTTGCAGACTTCGAACCCGTCCATGCCTGGCATCATCACGTCGAGCAGCACGACGTCGACCTTGCCGTTCTCGCAGGTCTCGATCGCATCCGGCCCGTTATTGGCCGTCAGCACCTCGAAATACTCGGCAAGCAGCCGAACCTCCAGCAGCCGCACATTGGCGGGGATATCGTCGACGACGAGGATCCGCGCGGTCATCTCAAAAGGCTCCGGTTCTGCTGGTCACGGGCATCAGGCATCGCCCAGATAGGATTTGATCGTCTCGATGAAGCGGGGCACCGAGATCGGCTTGGAGATATAGGCCTCGCACCCGCCCTGGCGGATCCGCTCCTCATCGCCCTTCATGGCGAAGGCGGTGACGGCGATGACCGGAATCGAGTGCAATTCGTCGTCTTCCTTCAGCCATTTGGTCACTTCCAGGCCGGAGACTTCGGGCAGCTGGATGTCCATCAGGATGAGATCCGGCCGGTGCTGGCGCGCCAGATCCAGCGCCTCCAGCCCATTGCGTGTACGGACTGTCTCGTAACCGCTGGCTTCGATGAGGTCCCGAAAGAGCTTCATGTTGAGCTCGTTATCCTCGACGATCATGACCTTCTTAGCCATCAATTTCCCGTCCCGACCGCCCTCGATGCCGAAGGCCGTCGTAATGCGTCCCCTTCGGACCGCACCCAACCCTGTTCCACCCTAGCCCAATATGATTGACGAAACGGAAACCGGAGGTTGGAAAGCTGCATCAACTCCACCTTCGGAGCTTGCACAGGAGAGAGCGGAGGCTTGCCGCAAGCGACGCTTGCCGTTACTGCGGTAGGAGACTCAAAAATCCACCATTGCAAAGGTAGTGATGGCGAACGCAGCGTCAATGCGCGAGGAAGCGGAAACCATTGCCGTCAAGGCGCTGGGCTTCGTCGCCGCCGATCCGGAACTTCTTCCCCGCTTCCTGGCGATCACCGGCATCGAGGCCAACTCGATCCGCAAAGCCGCCGCGGAGCCCGGCTTCCTTGCCGGCGTCCTGCAATTCATCCTCGCTCACGAGCCGACGCTGCTGCGCTTCGCCGAGGAGACCGGCACGCCGCCGGCCGCTGTCGGCAAGGCATTACGCGCGCTTCCGCTCGGCAACGACGATCACGAGCGCTCGACATGAGCGACGATCCCGAGACGGCGCGGCAGATCGAGGAGCTTGCCGCCGACGACCGGCCGCTGCTGGTGCTCGATGTCGACGATGTCGTGCTCGAATTCGTCCGGCCCTTTCCGCATTTCCTCAAGACGCGCGGCTTCGGGCTGACGCTGACTTCCTTCCGCCTCACCGGCAACATCGCCGAAACGGCGACCGGCCGACTGATCGAGCAGCCGGAAGTGACGGCGCTGCTGGGCGAATTCTTCGACACCCAGGCGGATTGGCAAAGCATCGCCGAGGGCGCGGCGGACGCCTTGGCGATGCTTGGACAAGGCGCAGAGATCGTCCTGCTGACCGCGATGCCCCACAAGCATCGCGCCGTGCGCCGCGCCCATCTCGACGCGCTGGGGCTCGACTACCCGCTGCTGACGACGGAGATGGCCAAGGGACCGGCGATCGCGAAACTGCGGGGCCTCAAGGGTCGGCCGGTCGCCTTTGTCGACGACCAGCCCTCCAACCTGGTCTCGGCGCGCAATTCCGTGGCCGACGCCCACCTCTTCCATCTGATGGCCGACAACTCGTTGCGTGCCTTCCTGCCGCCGACGCCGGAGGACATCGTCTCGGTCGAGGATTGGCGCGAGGCCGCGCCCAAGATCGCTGTCGCGCTTGGGCTTTAGGGCACATGTCCCGAAAACGAGAACCGATTTCGGGATAAAACATCTTTGAAATCTGAGACCTGATGCTCAGGGCTGCAGCTTCGCGCCCGCCCCGCCGTTGTCGCCGCCGTCCGAATCGTCGCCTCCGGTTGAACCATCGGTTCCGTTCGCGCCATCATCGCCGCTCGAATTGTCGTCCTGTCCCGCGCTGTTGTCCTGGACCTCGTCCGGCCCCTTCAGCATGGCGCCATTGACCGTGACGGATCCATCGGCCTTGGTGTTGATCATCCACTCCAGCCGGCCGTCCGGCAGCGTCTTGCCGAAGCCCTTGACGGCCAACGCAAACGGGAAGGCCTGCGCCATCTGCTCATCGCTCTTGGCTCCTTCCTTCAGGGCATCGACGATCTTGTCGTAGCCGGCGACGTCGATGGTCACGGTCGCATCGGGCTTCTCGCCGGGAAACGTCATCTCGCCTTCCAGCGCGACCTCGATGTCGCCGTTCTTCACCGTGCTGTGCCCGATGACGACCTTGGGATTCTTGGCCTTGAAATCGGCGACCAAAGCCTTGCCGAATTCATCCGAGAGCGGTGGTTCCTTATTGAGATCAAAGGCTTCGATCGCCTTTTTCGCCATCGTATCGAGATCGATATTGGCGCCGCCGAAATTCAGGTCGATATCCGTTGGCAGCAGCGGCACCGTCCATTGGGGCAGGGTCTGATGCGGGATCGTCAGCCCGGTTGCCTTGATCGTGTAATCGACCTTGCCGTTCTGGGAAACGCCGTCCATGCCGAATGCGGTGCTGAATTGCTTCGCCCCGAATTCGCCGATAGGGCTTTCCACGATGAAATCCTTGAAGCCGTAATTGCCGTCGACCCTTTGCCAGATCGGCAGCGCGGCCAGCATCAGCGATTTGAGCTCGGCCTGGTTCGCCTTGAGATTGGCTTCGTCCTCATTCGCCACGGCGAAGGCGAGCAGGTCGAGCAGCGGCTTCGTCCGCACGCCCTTGCCGGTCGCGTCAACGGAAAGTTCCGGCGTTTTCAAGGTGAGCGGAAAATTCATGCCGTTGTCGGGATCGTTGACCTTGATGGTCTCGACGAAGTCCGAGACTTTTTGGGTCGCCGTGAAGTCCACGCCGCCATTGGCGGATTTGGTCGCGACAACGGTGGCGGTGCCGGCGCCCGTCGAGGCCTCGGCCTGCTGCTTGGCGTCCCGGGACGTCATGGTCATCCCGGCCAAGGAACTGGTTGCATTGGTGAAGGCCGCAAGGGCCGGATCATAAACGCTGGTCAGCTTGCCGTCCTTGATCGTGAATTCCATGCTCTGGCGGCCTTCCGGCCCATCGAACTCGAACGACGCGCCCTGCGAGAAATTCGACGAGACGTCCCATGATCCGTCGCTGCGCGGCTTCACCATCAGCGCGTATGGCGCCATGTCGAATTTCAGGAGCTTCTGCTCCGGCACCGCATTGACGAGCGCTTTGATGTCGAGCGCGATCTTGTAGGCGTCGCCCTCCACCGAAACCTTGAGCACGCCCTTGTCGAACGCCTGCTTGCCGAAATAGCGCGCCAGATCGTCGGAAAGCTGCTTGGCTCCCTGGCTGTCCACGGTCTGGGCAAAAGCGGGCGCGCTGAGCGCGAGGGCAAAGGCGAGTGGCAAAATACGCTTCACGTCGGTTCTCCGTGCTGTCGGAAGACGAAACAATGGCTTCTGGTAGGCAAGAAGCGTTACAGCCGCAAGACGCCCACTGTAGGCCAAAAGCGCATTCGGCTAAAGCACCAGCCGCATCAGCGGCCGGCCGGGCTTGCGCTCCACGAGCCTTTTGAAGCCGGCCTTCTCGAACACCCGCGACGAGCCGACGAAAAGCCCGATCGAGCGCGAATCGCGCGACAGGTCGATCGGGCAGGCTTCGAGCAGCCTCGCGCCATTCTCGCGGGCGAAGGCGATGCCGCCCTCGACTAGGCGGTGCGTGACGCCCCGGCCCCTGGCTTTGACGCGGATGAAGAAGCAGGAGATCGCCCAGACATTCGGATCGCCGGCGTCGGCCGGATCAATCGGGGCCGAGCCCCTGCCCTGATTGTTCCACTCGGGCACGTCGGCGCGCGGGCCGACCTGCATCCAGCCGACGGCCTTGCCGTCCTCGAACGCCAGGAGTCCCGGCGGCGGACCTGCCTCTATGCGCGCCTTGATGAGGTCCTTGTTGCGTTCCTTGTCGCTGGCGCGGCGCTCCGCCGGCGCCAGCCGGAAATGCGTGCACCAGCAGCCGTAACAGGCGCCCTGCTTGCCGAAGAGGTCCTCGAAATCGGCCCAGCGCTCGGGGGTCAGCGGTGCTATGGTCGTGCTCATGCGTTCTCCCCAGGCCAAGCTTGTTGCCAGCCTTGCGCTGTCGTACCATTGCGTTTGTTCTCTTTATGTTCGCAGCGATGGCGACTCCTGTCAACAATCCCGAACACGGTTTTTGCCGTGACTGCCTGGCGCTCCAACGCTCGGAGACGCGCCGCTGCGATCGCTGCGGCAGCCCGCGCCTGGTCCGCCACGCCGAGCTCTACCGGCTCAAGATCGCGCATATCGATTGCGACGCCTTCTACGCGGCGATCGAAAAGCGCGACAATCCGGCGCTAAAGGACAAGCCGGTCATCGTCGGCGGCGGACGGCGCGGCGTGGTCTCCACCGCCTGCTACATCGCCCGCATCCAGGGCGTTCGCTCGGCCATGCCGATGTTCAAGGCGCTGGAACTCTGCCCGGAAGCGGTGGTGATCCCGCCCAACATGGAAAAATATGTCGGTGTCGGTCGCCAGGTGCGGGCGCTGATGCTGGCTCTGACGCCCCAGGTCGAGCCGCTGTCGATCGACGAGGCCTTTCTCGATCTCGCCGGCACCGAGCGGCTGCATGGGATGCCGCCGGCGCTGGTGCTGGCGCGCTTCGCGCAGACGGTGGAAAAGGAACTCGGCATCACCGTCTCGGCCGGCCTCTCCTACTGCAAGTTCCTGGCCAAGATCGCCTCGGATTTCCGCAAGCCGCGCGGCTTTTCGGTGATCGGCGAGGCGGAGGCCCCGAGCTTCCTCGCCGCGCAGCCGGTGACGATGATCTGGGGCGTGGGCAAGGCGCTGGCCGCGACGCTGGAGCGCGACGGCATCCGCATGATCGCCCAGTTGCAGCGCATGGAGCGCGGCGACCTGATGCGCCGCTATGGCGTGATGGGCGACCGGCTGTACAGACTTTCACGCGGCGAGGACGACCGCCCGGTCGACCCGGACGGCGATGCCAAGAGCGTCTCGGCCGAGACCACCTTCGACACCGATATCGGAGCCTTGGCGGATCTGGTGCCGGTGCTGCGCGGCCTTTCGGAAAAGGTCTCGGCGCGGCTGAAGAAATCCGGCATTGCGGGACGCACCGTGGTGCTGAAGCTGAAGACGCAGGACTTCAAGACCCGCACCCGCAACCGCCAGCTCGGCGATCCGACCCGGCTGGCCGACCGCATTTTCCAGACCGGCCTCGACCTGTTGCGCCGCGAGGCCGACGGCACCAAGTTCCGCCTGCTCGGCATCGGCGTCAGCGACCTCTCCGACGACGACAAGGCCGACCCTCCCGATCTGGTCGACCTGCAGTCGCGCAAGCGCGCGCTGGCCGAAGGCGCGATGGACACGTTGCGCGACAAGTTCGGCAGGAAAGCCGTCGAGACCGGCTATACATTCGGCAAGGGCCGCGCCGCCAATCCGCCCGAGCCGCTGGAGGATTGATGGGTCAGTCGCGCTTTAGATCTATCCGGCTCGTCACCACCATCTTGCCGGTGGCCGGATCCATGTCTGTCACCGTCATGCGCATATTGTCCGGCCCGATCTTCTCGACCGTCAGCTCCGCGTCGCGGTCGCCATTGACGATTTTCGCCCAGTGGATGTCCAGGTCGATCGCATCGCCCTTGCGGCTTCCGTTGAGCCCGGCGGGTCCGCTGCGCGAGCCGATATAGGTGCCGGTGTAGCTCGCCCCGCTGACCTTCAGGTCGGCGCGGATTTCCCGCGACATGATCAAGAACGCACGGCAGGTGCCATCAAGCGACAGCGAGTCCGCCGTCGCGTCCGAGGTGAAGGTGCAGTTGATGTTCATCACCGGCGTGTTCGTCCTGATCCTGACCGTTCCCTTGCCGGAAAACTTGCCCTGCAGCGAGCGCAGGAAAGCCGCCTCGTCGGCATGCGCGCCGGTCGCGCAGAAAAGACAGGCGGCAGCCAGCAAAGCAGCGGTCGATTTCATCAAGGTGTCCCCCTCTCGCGATCACTCGTACAATTCCAGGAAGAGTTTGAAACGGTTTCGGCCGGCACCTGCCGATGGAAGGCGTGGGCTTAACGGATGCCCGGGCCTCAGGTTCCGTCGTGGCGATGACTGTTTTTTGACACGAATCTCTGGCCCAGTGGAATGACGCCGCTAATGGTTGCAGCCCAGGTCCGGGCTTGCGAGATAGAGTCCCAAATGGCACCCGCTCCCTCGATCCCCAAAGCCGCATTCTGGATGGCGCTGTCAATCGCCTCCTTCCTGGCGATGACCGTCGCCGGCCGCGCCACGACCAGCGACCTCAACGTCTTCCAGGTGCTGGAACTGCGCTCGGTGATCGGTTTCTTCATCCTGCTGCCGCTGGTGATGACAAGCGGCGGCTTCCCGGCGATGCTCACAAAACGCCCGTTCACGCATATCGCCCGCAATGTCATCCACTATACCGGCCAGGCGGCGTGGCTCTATGCGCTCACGCTGATACCGCTTGCCGTGCTGATTTCCATTGAATTCACCACACCGATCTGGACCGCTGTTTTCGCGGTCAGTTTTCTCGGCGAACGGCTCTCCAGCCCCAGGCTGACGGCTATAGTGCTCGGCGTGATCGGGGTGATCATCATCGTGCGTCCAGGCGTCAGCTCGGTCAACCCGGGGCAACTCATAGTGCTGGGCGCCGCGGTCTGCTTCGGCACTTCGGTGGTCATGGTAAAGTCGCTGACGCGGACCGACAGCGTCGTGCGCATCATCTTCTGGATGCTGATCATCCAGTCGGTGCTCGGCCTGCTTCCCGCGCTCTACGAGTGGCGCAACCCGCCGCTTGCGCTTTGGCCATGGATCGTGGTGATCGCTTTCACAGGCATGTCGTCGCACTTCTGCATGGCGCGCGCACTGGCCTATGCGGACGCCACCCTCATCTCGCCGATGGATTTCCTGCGCGTGCCGCTGTCGGCACTGGTCGGCTGGCTGCTCTATCACGAGCAGATCGACATCTTCACCGCCGGCGGCGCAGCGCTGATTCTGGCCGGCAACCTGCTCAACCTGCAGCGCAAGACGCCGCAAGTGGCGGAGGCTGAGACGGCAACGCCCTGAATTAAACCAGCTCGACCTCCACCACGCCCGGCACCGCGCGCATTGCCGATGCCACCTGGGGTGAAATGCGGTAGCGATTGGGCAGTTCGATCTCGACCTCGCCCTGTCCTGCGTCCTTGATCAGCACGAAGCTCACCTGCCCCTCGCCCTTGACCGAAAGCTGGTTGGCCAGCGTGCCGAGCGGTACCGCGTCGCGCACGAAGATGCGCAGCGCCTTCTGGATGCGGCTGGCTTCGTCCTCCAGCGACTGCACGGTCTGGATCCGCAGATTGATGCCTTCCGGCCGGTCCTCAGCCGAAACGGTGATCACCACCGAGCGGCCGGGCTCCAGCATGTCGCGATACTGCGCCAAGCCTTCGGAAAACAGCACCGCCTCGTACTGGCCGGTCGTGTCGGAGAACTGCACCACGCCCATCTTGTTGCCGGTGCGCGTCTTGCGCTCCTGCTTGGTGGTGACGGTGCCGGCGAGCCGGCCTGCGGCTGCGCCCCGTTTGACCGCGGCCGAAAATTCCGCCCAGTTCTGCACCCGCATCTTCTGAAGCGCTACCTTGTACTCGTCCAGCGGATGCGCGGAGAGATAGAAACCCACCACCTGGAACTCGCGGTGCAGCCGGTCGGCGGCAAGCCAAGGATCGGTCGCCGGCAGGTTGAGCGCCTGCGACTGGCTGCCGAGCGACGCGCCAAAAATGTCGGCCTGGCCGGAGATGGCGTTCTGCTGCGCCAGCGAGGCCAGGCCCATCATCCGCTCGACGCCGGCCATCATCTGGGCGCGGTCATGGCCGAAGCAATCAAGCGCGCCGGCCATGATCAGGCTTTCGAAGACGCGCTTGCCGACGATCTTCGGATCGACGCGCTCGCAGAAGTCGGCAAGGTTCTTGAACGGCTCCTCGCCGCGCATCTCGACGATGTGCTCGACCGCCGCGTCGCCCACACCTTTCAGCGCCGCCAGCGAATAGAAGATCTTGTTTTCGCCGACCTCGAAGGGGCGGAAGCTGGTCATCACCGACGGCGCCACCACCTCGATGCCAAGCCGCATGGCGTCCTGGCGGAAGTCGGCCAACTTGTCGGTGTTGCTCATGTCGAGCGTCATCGACGCCGCCAGGAACTCGACCGGGTAATGCGCCTTGAGATAAGCGGTCTGATAGGAGACGACAGCGTAGGCCGCCGCGTGCGACTTGTTGAAGCCGTAGTCGGCGAACTTCGCCAGAAGGTCGAAGATGAAGTCGGCCTGCGGCTTGGACACACCGCGCTCGACCGCGCCGGAGACGAAGCGCTCGCGCTGCTTGTCCATCTCGGCGCGGATCTTCTTGCCCATGGCGCGGCGCAGAAGGTCGGCTTCGCCGAGCGAATAGCCGGACAGCTCCTGCGCGATCTGCATCACCTGTTCCTGGTAGACGATGACGCCTTGCGTCTCCTTCACCAGATGGTCGATCTTGGGATGGATCGAGGCCATCTCCTCCTCGCCATGCTTTCTGGCGTTGTAGGTCGGGATGTTCTCCATCGGGCCGGGGCGGTAGAGCGCCACCAGCGCGATGATGTCCTCGATACAGTCCGGCCGCATGCCGATCAGCGCCTTGCGCATGCCGGCACTTTCAACCTGGAACACGCCGACGACCTCGCCGCGCGACAGCATCGAGTAAGTCTCTTTGTCATCGAGCGGAATGCGGGCAAGGTCGATATCGACGCCGCGCCGGCGGATGAGCTTCACGGCTGTCTCCAGCACGGTCAGCGTCTTCAGGCCGAGGAAGTCGAACTTCACCAGACCCGCCTGCTCGACATATTTCATGTTGAACTGGGTGACCGGCATGTCGGAGCGCGGATCGCGGTACATCGGCACCAGCTCGGACAGCGGCCGGTCGCCGATGACGATGCCCGCGGCGTGCGTGGAGGCATGGCGATAAAGCCCCTCGAGCTTCTGCGCCGTGTCGAGCAGCGTCTGCACGATCGGCTCCTTCTCCGCCTCCTCGGCGAAGCGCGGCTCGTTGGCGATGGCATCCGCCAACTTGACGGGATTGGCCGGGTTCTGCGGCACCATCTTGGAGAGCTTGTCGACCTGGCCGTAAGGCATCTGAAGCACGCGGCCGACGTCGCGCAGCACGGCACGCGCCTGCAGCGTTCCGAAGGTGATGAT
The DNA here is from genome assembly GCF_003289965.1 of Mesorhizobium atlanticum. GTDB lineage: Bacteria > Pseudomonadota > Alphaproteobacteria > Rhizobiales > Rhizobiaceae > Mesorhizobium > Mesorhizobium atlanticum. Next base: position 663,106 of record NZ_QMBQ01000003.1, on the reverse strand, counting down.
CTGGCCCACCTGGTCGCGTCCGTATTTCCGCTGGACGTAGCGGATGACCTCTTCGCGGCGGTCCTGGCAGAAGTCGATGTCGAAATCCGGCATCGAAACGCGGTCCGGATTGAGGAAGCGCTCGAACAGCAGCGAGAAGCGCAGCGGGTCGATGTCGGTGATGGTCGTCGAATAGGCGACCAGCGAGCCGGCGCCCGAACCGCGGCCCGGCCCGACCGGAATCCCTTGCGATTTGGCCCATTTGATGAAGTCGGCGACGATCAGGAAATAGCCGGGGAACTTCATCTTTTCGATGATGCCGAGCTCGAATTCGAGCCGCTCGCGATATTGCTCGACCGTGTAGCCCGGCGTCGGCCCGTGCGCGGCAAGCCGCGCCTCCAGCCCCTCGCGCGCCTGGCGCGCAAGCTCCGCGGCTTCCGCCTTCTCGGCGGCGTCCTTGTCGGCTGCGTCGGCGCCGGTGAATCGCGGCAGGATCGGGCTGCGGTTCTTCGGATAGTAGGAGCAGCGCATCGCGATCTCGACCGTGTTGTCGATCGCTTCCGGCAGATCGGAGAAGAGCCGCGCCATATCGGCCTGGCTGCGCAGGAAATTGTCCGGCGAAAGCCGCCGGCGATTGTCCGCGGCGACCACCGATCCCTCGGCGATGGCGATCAGGGCATCATGCGCCTCGTAGTCCTCGCGCTTGGAGAAGAACGCCTCGTTGGTGGCGACCAGCGGCAGGTCGTGCGTGTAGGCCAGGTCGACCGTCGACTTCTCGACCATGCGGTCGTAGCCGGCAACCCGCTCCAGCTCGACATAAAGCCTGTCGCCGAACAAGCCCTTGAGGAACAGCAGCCGCTGTTCGGCAAGGTCGCGCCGGTCCGCTTTCAGCGCGCTGCCGATCGGACCGCGCGGGCCGCCGGTCAGACAGATCAGCCCGTCGCACCGGCCTTCCAGCATGGCGCTGGTCAGGTGCACCGGCTCGCCGGGCGGCGTCTCCAGATAAACCTTGCTGATCAGCCGCACGAGATTGGCATAGCCAGCCTCGCTGGCAGCGATCAGCACGACCGGCGACATCTCCGGCCCAAGTCGGCGGCGGTCGCGCTGGCCGTCGCTCGCCTCGCCGGAAAAGGCGAGATCGACCTGGCAGCCGATGATCGGCTGGACGCCGTCCTTGACCGCCTTCTGGGCGAATTCGAGCGCGCCGAACAAATTGTTGGTGTCGGTGACCGCTATCGCCGGCGCCTCGTCCTTGACCGCATGACCGACGATCGCGCCAAGCTGAAGCGCGCCTTCGAGCAGCGAATAGGCCGAGTGCACCCGCAAATGGATGAAGGTCCGCGCCGGCGCTTCCGGCCGCGCGGCCTTCACGGCTGCTTCGCGCTGCAACGGGTCGCGTGGAAGTCGTTCATCCGCCATGTTTTTTCGCGCTGTCCCAGAGACTCAAAATCCATGCAGATGTATTGTCCCGGACAGGGACATGCCAGTCCAGCACAAATGACCCACAGGGCACAGGCTTACGGCCGGCTACCGCCTCTTGTCAGGCGAACTCCATGATCACGGCATCGACCGCCAGGCTGTCGCCGGGTTTGGCGTTGAGCTTGGCTATCGTGAGGTCGCGTTCGGCGCGCAGCACGTTTTCCATCTTCATGGCCTCGACCACGGCCAGCGTCTCGCCGGCCTTGACCTCTTGGCCCTCGGCCACCGCGATCGAGACCACGAGGCCGGGCATTGGGCAGAGCAGCATCTTCGAGGTGTCCGGCGGCAGTTTTTCCGGCATCAGCCTTTCGAGTTCCGCGGTGCGCGGCAGCATGGCGCGCGCCGTCACCGACATGCCTTTCCAGGCAATGCTCAAGCCGTTGAGCATCGGACGGATCTGTGCGACGACCTTGTCGCCGCCGACCCTGCCTTGCCAGAGCGCGTCGCCCGGCCGCCAGTCGGAGGCAACGGTCAGCGGCTTGCCGCCGTCGATCGCCAGATCGACCTCCATCGGAATGGAGACCATGCCGTCGACGATCGCGACCGGAAGATAGTCAGGGCCGATCTTGACCACCCACTCGCGCTTGAGATGGCCGGAATGCGGCGCCAGCAGGCCGCTCAGGCGGTCGAGCCGGTCGCGGCGCAAAAGTTCGATCGCGGTTGCGACGGCGGCGAATACCGCCCTCTCCTCACCATCCGGCGCGACCGGCGAAAAACCGTCCGGATATTCCTCGGCGATGAAGCCCGTCGACAGCCGCCCCTCGCGCCAGCGCGGGTGCTGCATCAGCGCCGAAAGGAACGGGATGTTGTGCTCGATGCCGTCGACGACAAAACTGTCGAGCGCCTCCGACATGGCGTCGATCGCCTCCAGCCTTGTCGGCGCCCAGGTGCAGAGCTTCGCCACCATCGGGTCATAGAACATCGAGATTTCCGAGCCTTCGGTAACGCCGGTATCGTTGCGGATGACGACGTCGCCGAACGTGCCCTCTTGCGGCGGCCTGTAGCGGGTCAGCCGGCCGATCGACGGCAGGAAGTTGCGGAAAGGATCCTCGGCATAGAGGCGGCTTTCCACCGCCCAGCCGTTGAGCTTCACGTCGCTCTGCTTGATGGCGAGCTTCTCGCCGGCGGCGACGCGGATCATCTGCTCGACCAGGTCGATACCGGTGACCAGTTCGGTCACCGGGTGCTCGACCTGCAATCGCGTATTCATTTCAAGGAAATAGAAGTTCTTGTCCTTGTCGACGATGAACTCGACCGTGCCGGCGCTCTGGTAGTCGACGGCTTTCGCCAGCGCCACCGCCTGCTCGCCCATCGCCTTCCTGGTCTTGGCGTCGAGGAATGGCGACGGCGCCTCTTCGACCACCTTCTGGTTGCGACGCTGGATCGAGCATTCACGCTCGCCGAGATAGAGCGCATTGCCATGCGCGTCGGCCAGCACCTGGATCTCGATATGGCGCGGATCGACGACGAATTTTTCGATGAAGACGCGATCGTCGCCGAAGGAGCTTTTCGCCTCCGAACGTGCCCTGTCGAAACCGTCGCGCACCTCCGCCTTGCTCCAGGCGATGCGCATGCCCTTGCCGCCGCCGCCGGCCGAAGCCTTGATCATCACCGGATAGCCGATCTCGCCGGCGATCCTCTCGGCATGGTCGGCGTCTTCGATGACGCCGAGCCAACCCGGCACGGTGGAGACCTTGGCTTCGCTGGCGAACTTCTTCGATTCGATCTTGTCGCCCATCGCCTTGATGGCCTTGGGCTTCGGCCCGATGAAGACGATGCCTTGCTTCTCCAGCGCCTCGCAAAATGAAGCGCGCTCCGACAGGAAGCCGTAGCCCGGATGGACGGCCTCGGCACCGGTCTCCTTGCAGGCGGCAATGATCTTCTCCGGCAGCAGATAGCTCTGCGCCGCCGGCGAAGGTCCGATATGCACCGCCTCGTCGGCCATTTCGACATGCACGGCATCGCGATCGGCATCCGAATAGACCGCGACGGTGGCAATGCCCATCTTGCGCGCCGTCTTGATCACGCGGCAGGCAATCTCGCCACGGTTGGCGATCAGGATCTTCTTGAACATTCGGATGTCGTTCCTCCGGCGAAGCGGACCAGTTCTATGGACAATTCCGGCGCGCCTCAAGTGTCCGTAGGCCGGCTTCCCCCCGGTGACGATTGCAGAAAGCGCGCCGAAAAACGTCGCAGAGACGTTGGCCGCCAGCGCGGAACTCGCTAAAGTTATGCCAATACCAAAGGGATGGCAGGCTGGCATTCGCCACGGGCAGCTTGCCGTTAGCTAAAACTTACAAATCGCTTGGGAGGAATGCCTCATGAAAACGCGTGCCGCCGTTGCCGTTGCCGCCGGAAAGCCGCTGGAGATCATGGAGGTCGACCTCGAAGGCCCGCGCGAGGGCGAGGTTCTGGTCGAGGTCAAGGCGACCGGCATCTGCCATACCGACGAATTCACGCTGTCGGGCGCCGATCCGGAAGGCATCTTTCCGGCGATTCTGGGCCATGAGGGCGCCGGCATCGTGGTCGATGTCGGCAAGGGCGTGACCTCGGTCAGGAAGGGTGACCATGTCATTCCGCTCTACACGCCCGAATGCCGGCAGTGCCCGTCGTGCCTGTCGCGCAAGACCAATCTGTGCACCGCCATTCGCGCCACTCAAGGGCAAGGCCTGATGCCGGACGGCACCTCGCGCTTCTCGGTCGGGGGCGAAAAACTCTTCCATTACATGGGCTGCTCGACCTTCTCCAACTTCACCGTGTTGCCGGAGATCGCGGTCGCCAAGGTCAATCCGGACGCCCCCTTCGACAAGATCTGCTACATCGGCTGCGGCGTCACCACCGGCATTGGCGCGGTCATCAACACGGCCAAGGTCGAACAGGGCGCGACGGCCGTCGTCTTTGGTCTGGGTGGCATTGGCCTCAACGTCATCCAAGGCCTGCGCCTTGCCGGCGCCGACATGATCATCGGCGTCGATGTCAACAACGACAAGAAGGCCTGGGGCGAGAAGTTCGGCATGACGCATTTCGTCAATCCGAAGGAGATCGACGGCGACATCGTGCCTTACCTGGTCAACCTGACCAAACGCGGCGCCGACCAGATCGGCGGCGCCGACTACACCTTCGACTGCACCGGCAACACCAAGGTGATGCGCCAGGCGCTGGAAGCCTCGCATCGCGGCTGGGGCAAATCGGTCATCATCGGCGTCGCCGGCGCCGGCCAAGAGATCTCGACGCGGCCCTTCCAGCTGGTCACCGGCCGCACCTGGATGGGCACCGCCTTCGGCGGCGCGCGCGGCCGCACCGACGTGCCGCGGATCGTCGACTGGTACATGGAAAAGAAGATCCAGATCGATCCGATGATCACCCATACGCTTAAGCTCGAGGACATCAACAAGGGGTTCGACCTCATGCATGAAGGCAAGTCGATCCGCAGCGTCGTGGTTTACTGAGGAAAGCCACCAGGCCGCAGGCCGGAATGCCGGCGACCTCTGTGGTAAAACATGGGAGGAATGGAATGGCCGAGAAACTGCATCCGAAGATTGACAATGGCTTGCCAAAGGAAAGCGCATCCTTCTCCGGCGGCACGCTGGTTTGCCTCTGCACCAGCAAGCCGGTGAAGGTGAAGGTCAAGGGCCAGATCGCCCACGACCACGCCTGCGGCTGCACCAAATGCTGGAAGCCGGAAGGCGCCATCTTCTCGGTGGTTGCCGTTGCCGGCACAGGCGACGTCACCGTCACCGAGAATGGCGATAAGCTGAAGGTGGTCGATCCCTCGGCGCTGATCCAGCGCCACGCCTGCACCGCCTGCGGCGTCCACATGCACGGCCCGGTCGAGCGCGACCATCCCTTCAAGGGCCTGACCTTCATCCATCCGGAACGCTTCGAGGAGGACGGCTGGTCGCCGCCGGGCTTCGCCGCCTTCGTCTCCTCGATCATCGAATCCGGTGTCGATCCCAGCCGCATGGACGGCATCCGCGCGCAACTGAGGTCGATCGGGCTCGAGCCCTATGACTGTCTCAACCCCGGCCTGATGGACTATATGGCCACCTGGACAGCGAAGAAGTCCGGCGCGCTTCCGGCCTGACAAATCCTGCAATTTCTGCCATGGGGCTGGCCGACACGCCGGCCCCATATTTGTTTGGAAGCAACGATGCCTGCACCTGTTATCTACGTCGACGCCGACGCCTGCCCGGTGAAAGCCGAGGTTGAGAAGGTGGCGCAGCGCCATGGCGTTGTCGTCACCTACGTCTCCAATGGCGGCCTGCGCCCATCGCGCGATCCGATGATCCGCAACATCGTCGTCTCCAAGGGCGCCGATGCCGCGGACGACTGGATCGTCGAGAATGCCAGGGAGAACGACGTTGTGGTGACGGCCGACATCCCGCTCGCCGCGCGCACGGTGGCGCTCGGTGCGCATGTGCTGGGACCAACCGGCCGCCCCTTCACGCCGGAGACCATCGGCATGGCGGTGGCGATGCGCGATCTGAAGCAGCATCTGCGCGAGACCGGCGAAAGCCGCGGCTTCAACGCCTCGTTCACGCCGAAGGACAGGTCGCAGTTTCTCGGCGAGCTCGACCGCATCTTGCGACGCGCGCTCAAATCCGTCACACCGGACTGATCCAACGTCTTCAGGGACCCGAGCCATGGGTGAAGACCTTAAGACGCCGATGCATCGGCATATGCAGTTCGCTCTGGCCTTTGCCATCGGCGTCGTCGCACTGCTGCTAGCTCTGCTTTTGCGCGCGCCGCTCCCCTATTCCATTGGCGCCAATGTATTCTTTGCAAGCTATATCGTCCTGGTCCTGACGCTGATGCCACGGCTTACCGGCCGCTATCTCAGCAAGAACGCCCGCGCCACAGACATGCCCGTGCTGCTGATCTTCGCCGTCACGTTCTTCGTCGTCGTTGCGGCCATCGTCTCGCTGTTTCTTTTGATCAACCAGAAAGCCGCCACGCACCCCTGGCAGCTCGGCTTTGCCATGCTGTCGATCCCGCTCGGCTGGTTCACAATCCACGCCATGGCATCGTTGCATTACGCGCATGTCTACTGGAAGGACGGTGGCGAGACCGACGAGAAAACACAAAAGAAGTTGCCCGTCGGCGGCCTCGATTTTCCCGGCGGCAAGCGTCCGGAAGGCTGGGATTTCCTCTATTTCGCGACGGTCATCGGCATGACGGCGCAGACCGCCGACACGGCCATCACCACCTCGCAGATGCGTATGGTCGTGCTCGTCCATTCAATCCTGACCTTTTTCTTCAACACGGTGATCGTTGCGGCGGCGGTCAATCTCGCGGTCAGCCTGGGTTCCCCGTAATAAATCCGTGATCGCATGAAACATTGCCTTGTGCGGCGACGTATTGAGGGGAAGACAATGACCTGAAAAGCCGCTTCCCGATGGCGGCCCGGAGGCAAGATGGACACTGTTGCCAACAACCGATCCGCCACCGAGGCCGACGGCAAGGACACGACCCTCGTCTATCGCCAGTCGCGCTGGACGCGGTTGACCCACTGGATCTGGGCTTTCTCCCTGTTCTTCATGCTGCTTTCCGGCCTGCAGATCTTCAACGCGCGGCCGCAGCTTTATATCGGCAAGCAATCCGGCTTCGAATTCAACAACACGATTCTCCAGATCGGCGCCGAGAACACCGCCAACGGTCCGCGCGGTTTTACCGAAATCCTCGGCCATCGCTTCGACACCACCGGCGTGCTCGGCTGGTCGGGTCCGCCGGGACAAGAGACACCCCGCGCCTTTCCGGCCTGGGCGACGATCCCCTCTTATTACGATCTCGGCACGGCCCGCGTCGTGCACTTCTTCTTCGCCTGGATCCTGACCACCACGCTGCTCGTCTGGCTGATCGCCGGCCTGGTCAACGGCCATATCCGCCGCGACCTCGCTCCTCGCGTGTCGGACCTGCGCAAGCTGCCGCACGACATCTTCGACCACGCCAAGTTGAAATTCCATCACACGCGGGAATACAACACGCTGCAGAAAATGGCCTATGGCGGCGTGCTCTTCGTGCTGCTGCCGCTGATGATCATAACCGGCCTCGCAATGTCGCCGAGCATGGATTCGGTGCTGCCCTGGCTCAACGGAATCCTGGGCGGCCGGCAGACTGCGCGCACCATCCATTTCACCGTGATGGCGCTGCTCGTTTTGTTCTTCATCGTCCACATCCTGATGATCCTCGCCGCCGGTCCGATCAACGAGCTGCGCTCGATCATCACCGGCTGGTACCGCACCGACCCGCCGGCGAAGCACGACCAGCCAACCGAGAGGAGCGTCTGACATGGCCAAATTCCAGATCAGCCGCCGTAAATTCCTGACCGCCAGCAGCCTTGGCCTCTCCAGCATCGCGCTCTCCGGCTGCGACGCCTTCGACAGCGGTCTCGGCATTGGCGGCGGACTGCGCAGCTTCCTCGAAAACGCCAATGGCCTCACCTGGCGCGCGCAACGCTTTCTTGCAGGTCGTGACGCGCTGGCGCCGGAATTCACCGAGGCCGACATCCGCCAGCCGCAGCGGCCGAACGGCGTCACCGCGCCGGACGACGACACTTACAAGGGCCTGCTCGCCAACAATTTTGCCGACTGGCGCCTGGAGGTGACCGGCCTTGTCGAAAAGCCGCTGTCACTGACCCGCGAGCAGCTCCAGAACATGCCGAGCCGTACCCAGATCACCCGCCACGACTGCGTCGAAGGCTGGAGCTGCATCGCCAAATGGACCGGCACGCCGCTGTCGCTCGTGCTCGACCAGGCGGTGGTCAAGCCGCAGGCGCGCTACGTCATGTTCCATTGCCTCGACACGATCGAGCAGAGCCTCTCCGGCAACATCAAATACTATGGCACCATCGACCTGATCGATGCCCGCCATCCGCAGACCATTTTGGCCTACGGTCTCAACGGCAAGCCTTTGCCCGTCGAGAACGGCGCGCCGCTCCGCGTGCGGGTCGAACGCCAGCTCGGCTACAAGATGCCGAAATACATTTACAAGATCGAGCTGGTCGACAGTTTCGCCAATGTCGGCGGTGGTCGCGGCGGCTATTGGGAAGACAATGGCTATGACTGGTATGGCGGGATTTGATGGCCCCTCGCCTGCGGGCCGAGCACGATCTGCCGTCCGCCGAGCTTGATGCCGTCGAGGAGCGTCTGCATGACGACAATCGGCGGCTGACTCGCCGTGCCGACGACCGTGCGCTCGTCTTTGCCTTGCGAGACGAGCAAGGGCGCGCCGTCGGGATCGCCGCCGGTTATTCCTGGGCCGGGATTGCCGAGCTCACGCTGATGTGGGTCGACGGGGCCTATCGAGGCCTTGGCCACGGCAGGAAGCTGCTTGATGCCTTCATCGCCGAGGCTGCCGCGCGTGGCTCGCTGCGGATATGGGTTTCAACCCACGACTTCCAGGCGCCTGGCCTGTACGAAAGGGCCGGCTTCGAGCGCATGGCCGAATTACCCGGGTGGCCGGAAGGCCATTCCAACATCATCCTTTGCAAGACGATTCAGAGAGTGCCTAGGCGACCTTATCCAGCAGCGGCTTCAGCGCCGGATGGATTTCCGGCGAAGCGTGCCTGATCAGCGCCAGCAGCACGCGCTCGTTGTCGCGCAGCGGCCGCTGGCCGCCACCGATGCGCTCGGCCAGCCATTTGGCTTCGTCGGCATCGATGGTCTCGGCGCGTCGGGCAAGCGCCTCGGCGGCCCGGTTCCTGGCTTCCCATTCGGCCTCGATATCGCCGGGCGAATGATAGGCTTCGAGGATCGCGGCGAACCCGCCCGATACCATCCGGCTGAAGAACCCACCAAGCGCCGGGCCTGCCTCGTCGAGGAAGTTTTCGCGGCGCAGCGCCGTTTCGCGCGTCGGCGGCTCGTAGCCGGCCGAGCACATGACATAATTGGCGATCGCCTTGACGAAGAGTTCGTTCCAGGACGGATCGTTGTCCGCGGCCGCCGTTCGGTCGTTGATCCTGAACAGCACCTCTGCCTCGGCCTTGGTGATAGCGATGTTGCCGTCGCCGCCAAAGGCATGGAGGATGCGGCGCAGGAGATCGACCTCGGCCTTGGCGATCAAGCCCGGAACCAGCTCGCCGCCGAGCATCAACGGCCCCTTGCCGTCGATCACCGCATGCGCGACCTGTTCCAGCGCATAGGCCGAAAGCTGGCCGGGCGAGGATTTCGCTTCCTCCAGCACATGCACCAGCAGCTCGAGCTCCGTGCGGCTGTCGACCATGCCGTCACGCGAGACGGTGCGGATCAGCCAGTCGGCATTCTGCTCCGAGATATAGCCTTCCGGCTTTTCCTGGTGGACGATGTAATCGGTCACCGCCTCGACGAAGAACGGTGCCCATTCGCCGCATTTGTCGCGCGCCGTCTGGTCGAGCGCGAACAGCTCCTCCGCCTCGTCGCGACTCACCACGCCGTCGGCGAAAACCTCGCGCCGCAGCATTGCCACGTCCTCGGCTGTGATCTTGTCTTTCGAGGTCAGCCCCGCCACCGGAGCGCTCATGATCAATTCGCCCATCTGCCGTCCCTGCCCCTCGCCTTTTGCAGGCATTATCCTGTCAGGTTTATCAGCGTTGTCTTGAGAAACCGGCAAACGGCGTGGTTAGCGAAGCCTTGCCGGCCGCGCTTTGCTGAGATTCACGTCGGGCCGGCCTCACCTGAATATCGACGCACCTTAGATGTCGCTGGGAGGTGACAACGTGTCGCCGACGGGCTATGGATGACGCGTCGGGGGCTCGTTTTGTGAGTCCCACCTGTTTGCGGGAGAGAGCAGCGAGAGCTGTCGCCGAAGGGGAAATCGCCCGAAATCTCTCAGGCAAAAGAACCGTGGACGGGAAAGACAACTCTGGAAAGTCGGGGCCTGGCCCCGCGCCGAAGGTGTAAGCGCTGCCGACAGAGTTACGGGGCGCGAGTCTCTCAGGCTTCAGACAGAGGGGCACGGACTAGGCCGCCAATGGCGGTCGATTGCGTGCGACTCTGGAGAAGACATGACAGGCGAAGACACCAGGCACCTACCCCTCGAGGATTTGCATCAGGCCGCGGGCGCGCGCTTCGGCGCTTTCGCCGGCTGGTCGATGCCGCTCACCTATCCGCCCGGCGTGATGAAGGAGCACCTTCACACGCGCGAGCACGCGGGGCTGTTCGACATCTCGCATATGAAGCTGTTCGAGGTCGGCGGTCCGGGCGCCGCGGCGCTGTTGAACCGGGCCTGCCCGCTCGATGCCGGCGCCCTGGAGATCTCGCAGTCCAAATACACGTTCTTCCTCAACGAGGCAGCGGGCATTATCGACGACCTGATCGTCACGCGCCTGGGCGAAGACCGGTTCATGGTCGTGGCCAATGCCGGCAACGCCATCGAGGACGAGAAGCATCTGCGTGCTCTGGCAACGGATTTCGACGCCAGGATCGAGCCGCTCGACCGCGTATTCCTGGCGATCCAGGGTCCCGACGCCTGGGCGGCTTTGGCACGGGCCGGCATCGAGACCGGCTCGCTGCTCTTCATGCATGGCATCGAGCCGCGCCAGAACTGGTTCATGAGCCGGTCCGGCTACACCGGCGAGGACGGTTTCGAGATCGGCCTGCCGGAGAAGGACGCGCGCGATCTCATCGCCAAACTCCTGGAAGACGAGCGTGTGCAATGGATCGGCCTTGCCGCGCGCGACAGCCTGCGGCTCGAGGCCGGACTTTGCCTGCATGGCCAGGACCTGACGCCCGAGATCGACCCGGCGAGCGCCGGGCTGATGTGGGCGATTCCCAAGGAAATCCGCGCCGGCCGTTTCATCGGCGCCGACGCGCTGCGCTCGATCCTCGAGCGCGGGCCGTCGCAGAAGCGCGTTGGCCTGAAGCCCGATGGCCGCCAGCCGGTGCGCGCCGGCGCGGCACTCGTCGATGCTGGCGGCAATCCGGCCGGCCACGTCACATCCGGCGGCTTCGGCCCTTCGACCGGCCACCCGGTTGCCATGGGTTATGTCGACACCGCGCTGGCCAAGGCCGGCACAAAACTCTTCGCCGATGTCCGCGGGACGAAAATCCCGGTGGACGTCACGTCCCTGCCCTTCACCCCACACCGCTACCGCAAAGGATGATTTCCAGATGGCAAAGACCTATTTCACTGAAGACCATGAATGGCTGCGCGTAGAAGGCGGCGTCGCCACTGTCGGCATCACCGACTATGCGCAGGAGCAGCTCGGCGATCTCGTTTTCGTCGAGTTGCCGGAAATCGGCCGCAAGCTCGCCAAGGGCGATACAGCCGTCGTCGTCGAATCCGTCAAGGCGGCTTCGGACGTTTACGCGCCGGTCGACGGCGAGATCACCGAGGCCAACGGCTCACTGTCGGCCGACCCTTCGCTGGTCAATTCGGCGGCGACCGGCGACGGTTGGCTCTGGAAGATGAAGCTCTCCAACGAAAGCCAACTCGACAGCCTCATGGATGAGGCCGCCTACAGAGCCCATATCGGCTGACAACAGGATCTTGGAAATGACCGCAGCACCTATTCCTTTCTCGGCTCGCCATATCGGTCCCTCCGTCAATGACGTCAGGGCGATGCTCGCCGCCATCGGCGTTCCATCCGTCGAAACGCTGATCAGCCAGGCCGTGCCGAAGTCGATCCGCCTCGATCGGCCACTCGACCTGCCCGCTCCCGCGAGCGAAGCCGAAGCGCTGGCCGAACTGTCCGCGATCATGGCGAAGAACACGGTGCTGAAGAGCTTCATCGGCGCCGGCTATCACGGCGTCTTCGTCCCGCCGGTCATCCAGCGCAACCTGTTCGAGAATCCGGCCTGGTACACGGCCTACACGCCCTACCAGGCCGAGATCAGTCAGGGCCGGCTGGAAATGCTGTTCAACTTCCAGACATTGGTGACGGAGCTGACCGGCCTGCCGGTGGCGTCCGCCTCGCTGCTCGATGAAGCCACCGCCGTCGCCGAAGCCGTCGGCATCGCGCTGCGCCACCATCGCGACAAGCGCACCAAGGTGGCGCTTGCCGGCACCCCGCATCCGCAGACGCTGGATGTCGTGCGCACCAGAGCCGAGCCGCTCGGCATCGAGGTCGATGGCGAGACGATCGACGACAACACCGCCGCGCTGCTCGTTTCCTGGCCGGACACGTTCGGTGTCTTTGGCGACCACAAGGCGGCAATCGAAAAGGCCCGTGCCACCGGTGCGCTGGTGGTCTTCATCGCCGATCCGCTGGCGCTCACGCTGACGGATGCGCCGGCGAAGCTCGGCGCCGACATCGCCGTCGGTCCGATGCAGCGCTTCGGCGTGCCGATGGGTTTCGGCGGTCCGCATGCCGCTTATTGCGCCGTTTCCGACAAGCTGACCCGTCTGATGCCCGGCCGTCTCGTCGGCCAGTCGACCGACACCAAGGGCCGCCCCGGCTACCGGCTGGCGCTGCAGACACGCGAGCAGCACATCCGCCGCGACAAGGCCACCTCCAACATCTGCACCGCGCAGGCGTTGCTGGCCAACATGGCCACGGCCTATGCGATCTGGCATGGCCCTGCCGGCCTCCAGGCGATTGCCGGTCGCATCCACGGTCTTGCCGACCGCCTCGCCTCGGGTCTCAAAGCCGCCGGCGTATCGGTGCTCGGCGCAAGCCGCTTCGACACGGTGACGGCCGAGGTGAAGGGCAAGGCCGGCGCGATCGCCGCCGCCGCGGAGAAGACAGGCCGGCTGCTGCGCGTCATCGATGCGGACAAGATCAGCATCGCCTTCGACGAGACCTCGACGGAAGCCGATCTCGAGGCGATCGCCGGCCTCTTCGGCGCCAAGCCTGGCGCGGAAGGCGGCTCGATGCCCGGCAAGCCGCGCGGCAAGGAGTTCCTGACGCAGCCGGTCTTCCACGAGAACCGCTCCGAGACCGACATGATGCGCTTCCTGCGCAGGCTGGCCGACAAGGATCTCGCGCTCGATCGCGCCATGATCCCGCTCGGCTCCTGCACCATGAAGCTCAATGCCGCCGCTGAAATGATGCCGGTGAGCTGGCCCAGCGTCGCCGATCTGCATCCCTTCGCGCCTGCCGGCCATTCCGGCGGCTACCGCGCCATGATCGCCGATCTCGAAGCCTGGCTGTCGGAGATCACCGGCTTCGACGCCGTGACCTTGCAGCCAAATGCCGGCAGCCAGGGCGAATATGCCGGCCTGCTCGCTATTCGCGCCTATCACCGCTCACGCGGCGAAGGCCATCGCACCGTCTGCCTGATCCCGTCTTCCGCGCATGGCACCAATCCAGCGAGCGCCGCGATGGCCGGCATGAGCGTCGTCGTGGTGCGCTGCACCGAGGACGGCAACATCGATGTCGAGGACCTCAAGGCCAAGGCGGCCGAGCATTCGAAGGACCTCGCGGCGCTGATGTTCACCTACCCCTCGACGCATGGCGTCTACGAGGAAGGCGCGCGCGACCTCTGCGCCATCGTCCATGAACATGGCGGCCAGGTCTATTTCGACGGCGCCAACCTGAACGCGCTGGTCGGCCTCGCCCGTCCTGGCGATATCGGCGCCGACGTCTGCCACATGAACCTGCACAAGACCTTCTGCATCCCGCATGGTGGCGGCGGGCCGGGTGTCGGTCCGATCGGCGTCAAGGCCCATCTGAAGCCCTATCTGCCCGGCCACGTGACGGAACGCACGACCCATGCCGTGGCGGCGGCGCCGTTCGGCAGCGCCTCCATCCTGCCGATCACCTGGATGTATATCCGCATGATGGGCGCTTCGGGACTCAAGCAGGCGACGGAAACGGCGATCGTTTCCGCCAACTACATCGCGACCCGGCTCGCGCCGCACTTCCCGCTCCTCTACAAGGGCAGGCACGATCGCATCGCCCATGAATGCATCCTCGACACCCGCGTGCTCAAAGAGCGCGCCGGCATCAGCGTCGACGACATCGCCAAGCGCCTGATCGACTACGGCTTCCACGCGCCGACCATGTCGTTTCCGGTCGCCGGCACGCTGATGGTCGAGCCGACCGAGTCCGAGCCCAAGCGCGAGCTCGACCGTTTCTGCGAGGCGATGGTCGCCATCGCCGGCGAGGCGGCGAAAGTGGCGAAGGGCGAATGGCCGCTCACCGACAACCCGCTGGTCAACGCCCCGCACACCGCGGCGGAAGCCCTTGCCGGTACATGGACCCATCCTTATTCGCGCCTGGAGGCCGCCTATCCAGCGGGCGACGTCGACCTGGCGACGAAATACTGGCCGCCGGTCTCGCGCATCGACAATGTCGCCGGCGACCGCAACCTGGTCTGCTCCTGCCCGCCGCTGTCGGAATATCTCGGCGCCGCGGAGTAACCGCTAGACCCTACTCAAGCGGTTTTCAGGGCCGGCCCGGCATCGGGCTGGCCCATTTTGTTCTCAGCGATGACACGGTTGCGCCCGGCACGCTTGGCCGCGTAAAGCGCGGCGTCCGCTTGCGCCAGCACCTCGTCCAGGGGAAGGCCCACGGCCGAGCCGAATCCCATGCCGCCGCTGACACTGCTGCGCAGCGGGCCGCGATGCGTCGCGACGATCTCGGTACCGAAGGCGACGCCGATCCGGCTTGCCATGTCATGCGCCTTTTCAGGCGTGATCCGCGACATGACGAGCGCGAATTCCTCGCCGCCGAGCCGGAAGGCGTCGACCCCTGTCCTGCCGTATTTCTTGATCACCGCCGCGAAGCGGCAAAGAACCATGTCGCCGACGGGATGGCCGAAGACATCGTTGGTCGTCTTGAAATGGTCGAGATCGAACATGGCGATCGCCATGAACGGACCGAAGCTGCGGTCGCCGTAAAGCTCGTTGAGCGCCCTGCGGTTCATCAGGCCGGTCAGCGGATCGGTCATCGTCTCGGCCTTGAGCTCGATCTGCGCCTGCAGATGGTGCAACGAAAGCGTCAGCGCGCCCAGGCCCGTCATGCAGGCGACCGCGACGACGGAGTTCAGCCGCTCCGCCCAATTGTCAGGCGCCGCGCCAAGCACCCATTGCCCCCTGGCGAGCAGCACCAGGCCGCACAGCGCGAAGGACAGGCCGCAGGCGCCGCTCAGGAACGAAACGACAAGCAGGATCCGGCGGTCGTGATCTCCCTTTGTCCAGAACATCGCCCCGATCGCGGCAAGCAGCGCCGTCACGGTCGCGTAGGTGATCTGGAAGCCGACGCCGTCGAAACCGACATAGGTGACCACCGCGCAGGCAGCCATCGCAACCAGCGTCGGCAGAACAACGCTACTATGGTTGCCGACGCCCAGAGATTGCATCGCCGACATGCAGATGATGAGGAAGCCCAGGCTGAGCAGCACCAGCACTGCCTGGCAGAGCCAGGGGTTAGGTTCCTTGGTGTATTGCCAGAACAGAACGACATGCGCGACAAGCACAAGGATGCCGCACGCCACCGTCAGCACGAAGCGCGCCCGCGGGGCGGTGAGCCAGATCGCAAGCATGGTGATGCTGAGGCACGTGCCCGACAACGCCGCCGCGAGCAGGAGCGAACTAAAATCCAACATTGTTGAGCCGCCGCCTCTTGGGAGTCGTCAGTGACGCTGCATTCTAGGTTAACGGCGGCCCGCTGATACCGTTTTCAGCTAACCTTTCAACCCAACCTTCCGACAAGGTTTACAAAGCATCCACCACTGCATCCAGCAGACGCGAAGACTGGAAATTGTTGGTTTATATTGAGACAGTTCTTTTTCAGGAGCGCGAGGCGATCCACGCGAAAAACGATATTCGCCCGACGTTGCACACCTGGTAAGCCGGTTGACAGGCGTGCGTCCGCCAGCTGGAAATTCAACCCTGCCGCTTTGATTTCGCCAATCGACAAACGAAAGTCATACCGGGGAACTTGTCCCGTTTCGCCGAAACGGCGTTCGGCCGGCGGCTGAGGAATTCGGGCGGAACTGTTCAACCCAAAGCCCGATAGGCTCTAGCTCTTGTTCAGAAGTGCCAGATTGGCGTTGACCACCGTCTGATCGGCCATGCCGGCCTTGGCCTCGAGCAGCAGCGCGCGCGCCTTCTTCTTGTTGCCGCGAAGGAGCTGCGAATAACCCATATTGTTGACGATCTGTGGCTTGCGGCCGGCGACCTTCAACAACTGCGCATAGGCGCGATCTGCGAAGTCGAAACGGCCTAGTTCGTCATAGGATGCGGCAAGCCCCATCCAGGCTTCGGCATTGTCGGATCTGAGCTCGACCGCCTTGCGGAAATGCTGTTCGGCCAGGCCGAAATTCGCCTCGCGGAACTGCGCCTTGCCTTCGACGAGATCGTTGGCGCTGACATCCTTGGCCACCGGCTGGATCGCCGTCGTCTTGGTCGTGTCGACGTTGTTGCTCGTCGTGCAGCCCGTAATCATCAAAATGGCTGCCAACGCCGCCGCTGCCGTGGGAAGTCTCTGACGCATGCCCCTGCCCCGTCGCCCGATTTGCCGGGTCGTTCTTCAGGAAAAGACGATACAGCAGAGCGATTAAGCTTCGGTGCCGAAATGCAGCTAAATTTTGGTTGCGCGCCAAGGATGTGTTAACCAGCGCAGGGCGCCTGGATTAATGGTGGGTGGTCAGCTTCACAATGATCGGAATAATGGCGATCATCAGCACCACCGGCAGGATGCAGACCGTCACCGGCACCGACATCTTGGCCGGCAAGGCATGCGCCTTTTCCTCCGCCAGCGACATGCGCTTGTGCCGCATTTCGTCGGAGAAGACGCGCAGCGAGCCCGACAGGCTGGTGCCGAGTTCCTTGGATTGCTGCAGCAGCGTCGCGAAGGAGCGCACCTCGTCGAGGCTGAGACGATCGGCGAGCGCCTTGAGCGCGTCGTCGAGGCTGCGCCCGGCCCGCAGTTCCAGCGACACCAGGATCAGGTTCTGGCTGAGCGACGGATAGGTCCTGGAAAGCTCTCTTGAGACCCGCTCGATGCCGGCCTCCATGCTCATGCCGGCATCGGAGCAGACGATCATCAGATCCATGAAATCGGGAAAGCCGTTGCGGTATTCGCGCATCTTCTCCCGAACCTTCTGCGTCAGCACCAGGCCAGGCATGAAGTAGCCGCCGGCGCCCGACAGGATGATGAAGGTCCAGCGGCTGGTCATGGTCGACTCGGCGCTTGCCGCCCAATGGTTAATCAGGAACGCGCCCAACGCCGCGCCGATCAGGGTGGCGAAGCGGATCAGGAAGAACATCCCGACGGCGCGCGGCTCCATATAGCCGGCCTGGATGAGCTTCATGCGCAGCCGCGCGACATTTTCCGGGTCGCTCTTGGCATAGAACTCCTGCGCCCGTTTCACCGCCTTCTCGCGCACGGCGCTGGTGCTCTTCTTGGGCGCAGCCTCCGCCTGCTCGGCCGGCAGCACCACCTCGACCTTCAGCCGGCGCTTGACCTCGCCGCGATCGCCCTTGGCGAGCACAAGCGGCCAGGCGACGGCGCCGCCGCCCAGCACCAGGAGCAGCACGGCGACCGGCATCAGCGACGTCGGCGCGAGCGAAGCGAGGAAGCGGATGACGTCTTCCATTTCAGAACCTGAAATTCGACATCTTGAACATGATGGCGTTGCCGAGCAGCAGCCACAGGATGGCTCCGCTCAGCATGTACCAGGTCTTCGGCTCGTCCCAGACATCCTGGTAGAATTGCGGCATCAGCACCATGATGGCGGTGAACAGAAGCGCCGGCACCGCGGTCAGGATGTAGGCAGACACGCGCCCTTCGGTCGAGATGGCGCGCACCTTGCGGCGCAGCTTGCCGCGCTCGCGGATCGTCCCGGACAGACCGTCGAGGATCTCGCGCAGATTGCCGCCCGAACTGCTCTGGATCGACACGGCCGTGACGAACAGCGGCAGGTCCTCATGCCCCACCCGGTCGAACAGATTGTTCAGCGCCGACACCAGGTCCGAGCCGTAGGTCACCTCGTCGGCGACGACGCCGAACTCGGTGCCGATGGGATCGGCCATCTCGCGCGCCACCATGGCGATCGCCACCGGCACCGGATGGCCGGCCTTCAAGCCGCGCGTGATCAGTTCCAGCGCCTCGGGCAACTGTATCCCGAACCGCTTGTGCCGGCGCTTGCGCATGAATCGCATCGCCATCACCGGAAGCACCGGCAGCAGTATGAGAAACAGGATCAGGCCGAACAGAAGGGGCAAGCCCTTCCAAATCGTGAGAAGCGCCAGCGCGAAAGCGACCCCCGATGTGATCATCAGGAACTTCGGCAACGGCGTGGTCATGCCGGACTGCGTGCGCAGGGCGCGGAAACGGTCGAGGGAGAAGACGGAGCTGTGGCCCTCGATCCCGCGCTCCTTGCGCAGTTGGATCAGCACCTGCTCCTGGCTGATCTTGTTCTCGGCGAGCTTCATGCGGCGGTTGATCGCCATGCGCTTGTCGCTGCGCCCGGCATAGAGCAGGTAGCAGCCCTCGGCGATCATGATGCCGGTGAGCGCCGCCGCTGCGTACACGGCGTATATCGGGCTGAATCCCTCGAACACCGGCCTAGTCCTGCGGCCGGCCGGGTTCGAAATACTTGCCCGGGAATTCGATGCCCATGTTGCGCAGGTCCTCGAGGAAGCGCGGGCGGATGCCGGTCGCCTCGAAGTGCCCGAGGATCTTGCCGTCCGCCTCCATGCCGGTGCGCACGAAGCGGAATATTTCCTGCATCTGGATGACATCGCCTTCCATGCCGGTCACCTCGGCGACGCTGGTCACCTTGCGCTTGCCGTCGGAAAGGCGCGTCAGCTGCACGATGATGTCGATGGCGCTCGCTATCTGGCTGCGTATCGACTGCACCGTCATCGGCATGCCGGTCATGCCGAGCATCTGTTCCAGACGCGAGATCGCGTCGCGCGGCGTGTTGGCATGAATGGTGGCCATCGAGCCTTCATGGCCGGTGTTCATCGCCTGCAGCATGTCGAAGGCTTCCTCGCCGCGGCACTCGCCGAGGATCACACGGTCGGGACGCATGCGCAGCGCGTTCTTGACCAGGTCGCGCTGCTTCAGTTCGCCGTGGCCCTCGATGTTGGCCGGGCGCGTCTCCATGCGCGCCACATGCGGCTGCTGCAATTGCAGCTCGGCCGCGTCCTCGATGGTGATCAGGCGCTCGTCTTCCGGGATGAAGGCAGACAGCGCATTGAGCATAGTCGTCTTGCCGGTGCCGGTGCCTCCGGAGATGATCGTGGTCTTGCGGGCGTGCACCGCCGCCGCCAGCACCTCGGCCATGTTCTGGGTGATAGCGCCGAACTCGACCAGCTTGTGCAGGCCGAGCTTGTTCTTGGAGAATTTGCGGATCGACACCAGCGGCCCGTCGACGCCGACCGGGCGGATCGCCGCGTTGAAGCGCGAGCCGTCGAGCATGCGGGCGTCGACCATCGGTTGCGATTCATCGACGCGGCGGCCGACCGCCGCGACGATTTTATTAATGATTCTAAGCAGATGCGCTTCATCCTTGAATGGGATGTGGACCTGCTGCAGCTTACCGCGCTTTTCGACGAAGCAGTTCTCGTGGCCGTTGATCAGGATGTCGTTGATCTCGGGGTCCTTGAGCAACGGCTCGAGCGGGCCGAGGCCGACCATCTCGTCAACGATGTCGTCGACCAGCGCATCGAGCTCGGCGATGTTGATCGCCATCCGCTCCTCGCGCGTCTTTTCCGAGACGAATTCATGCACCTGCCTGCGCATTTCGTCCTTGGGCAGTCGCTCCAGCGCCACGAGGTTGATCTCCTCGAGCAGCATGCGGTGGATGCGCACGCGCGCGTCGAGCACCTTGTTGGCACTTTTTGCGGGCGCCGCTTCCGGCTTCGGCGGCGCCGGCTTGCGGGTCGTCGGGATGATCACCGCATTGTGCACCACTGGCGTGGGCTCCGGCGCCCGCTGCGGGCGAAGGTCACGGTTCTGCAGGTTGGAAAAGCGACTGTTCATCCCGCCTTCCTCCTAAGCAGGCCCTTGCCAAGGCCGAACAGCGAATTCGACTTGACCGTGGTCTGGACGGCCTCCTCCGGCAGGATGATCTTCTTCAGGTCGTTGACGACATTGGCGTTGGGGTCGATGGCGTGCAACGGCACGCCGCGGTCGACGGCCTCGCGCACCAACCGGTAGTTGTTGGAGATGCCGCCGACGAAATGCTCGCCGAGTATCTCCTG
This sequence comes from Mesorhizobium atlanticum, assembly GCF_003289965.1. Classification (GTDB taxonomy): domain Bacteria; phylum Pseudomonadota; class Alphaproteobacteria; order Rhizobiales; family Rhizobiaceae; genus Mesorhizobium; species Mesorhizobium atlanticum. Next base: position 642,574 of record NZ_QMBQ01000003.1, on the reverse strand, counting down.
GACATCGGCCTGTTTGATGCCGCTGTCGAACATCTTCTGCTCGAAGCGGTTGACGATGACGTTGGGCTTCACTTCCTTGCCGGCGGTCTCATAGACGGCCTGGATGAGGCGCTGCGTATGGCGCAGGCAAGGCACCGTCATCTCGGCGACGATATAGAGCTTGTTGGAGCCCAAGAGCACGGTCTCGGTCCAGGGGAACCAGGTGCGCGGCATATCGATGACGACATTGTCGAAATAAGCCGCCACGAGGTCGAGCATGCGAACCACCACATCGGTCTTGAACGAGCGCATGTCCGAGGGGCGCGTGGGAGCGGCAAGCACGCATAGCCCGCTCGCATGCTTGGACAGCATCACATCGAGCAGTTGCCGGTCGAGGCGCTCCGGCTGATTTTCGATTTCCGTGATGTCGAAGCGCGGTTCGAGGTCGAGATATTCGGCGCAGGCGCCCTGCTGGAAGTTCAGGTCGACCACGCATGTCGAGGCGCCGCGCGTCACCGAATGATGCAGTTGGAAGGCTGTCTGCAGGGCGAGCGTGGTGGTGCCGACGCCGCCGGCGGCCGGCATGAACGTATAGATATGGGATTCTGTGTTCTCTTCCCGCCCCGGCCCCTGCAACGCACGGACGACCGAACGCACGAGGTCGGCCGTCGTGATCGGCTTGACCAGGAAATCGGCGACCTTGAGCTGCACCAGGATGCGCACCGCCGCCGCGTTGAATTCCTGGGTGACGACGACCACGGGAACGCTGCCCTCCAGCCGGCGCATGACGCGCTGCAGCGACTCGATCTCCTCGAGCTTGGCCGCGTCCATATCGACGATGACGGTGCCGAAATCGGTCTCGAGGGCTTCGCCGCGCAGCTCATTGATGCTCTTTTCCACCGTCAGGAGCTCGATGACCTCGGAGGTCGCAAAAGCCGTCCGCGTGTCCTGCACAAACGTCCTGTCGGTGGAAACGAGCAGGATCTTCTTGGTCTTGGTAGCAGATGCCATCGTCGCCCGCCCGGTCAGTTCGAAGTCGTTGATGATGTCGTCGGCGCGGACGCGGCGCCGGCCTTCGCGCCGACGGCGACAGTCTCGGAACCCGGACGTTGAGCCGGCACAAGAAGCCTTGTGTTCTGGACGCCGTATTTCCACGGATCGACCATCTGCATGGCGGTGTTGGACGCCTGCGCGTTGCCGACTCCCGGCGTCACCCCTTCGGTGCGCACATAGTCGTCGCTGGTGCAGCCGCCGACGACAGAACCGGCCAGGAGCAGAGCGATGCAAGAAAGGCTGCGCATGGCCTTAGTCCTTCGGCAGGTCGAGGAAGTGGCCGGACGCGGCCGATACGGAGCGGGCGGCGCCGCCGTCGGCGAACGCCAGCGGACGTTTCGGCGCCGAGGCGTCCACTTCCTCGGTGTTGTTGAGGAAATAGTCGGCGGCGCTTGCCGGCCGGGTGCCGTCGGTCGGCTCGACCATCTTCTTCGATGGATCGACCGGCTTGACCAGGTAGGGCGTGACGATGATCACCAGATCGGTCTCGCGCCGCTGATAGGATTTCGAGGAAAACAGCGGGCCGAGCACCGGTAGCTTGCCGATCCCCGGCACCCGCGATGTCGTGATGTCGTTCTGCGACTGCAGGAGGCCGGCGATCATGAAGCTCTGGCCGTTCTTGAGATCGACCGATGTTCTGGCGCGACGCACGATGAAGGCCGGAATGGAAATGCCGCTGCTGACCTGAATGGAAGCGGACGGGTCGATCGAGGACACTTCAGGCGCGATGTCGAGGCTGACGAGCCCGTCCTTCAGCACCGTCGGCGTGAAATCCAGGCCGACGCCGTACTTCTTGTAGGTGACGCTGATCTTGCCGTTGTCTTCCGAAACCGGGATCGGGAACTCGCCGCCGGCAAGGAAGCTCGCCGTCTGGCCCGAACGGGCAATCAGGTTCGGCTCGGCAAGCCGCCGCGCCAGGCCGCGTTCCTCCAGCGCCTTGATGGCGATGTCGATCGAGACTCCATTGGAGAGCAGCCGACCGATGATCTCGCCAGTGCCAGCCGATGGCACCGTGCCCGGATCGATGATGACGTCGCGGCCGCCCATGCCAAAGGCAAAGTTGGCGCCATATTTGGCGCCCAGATCTTGTCCCGCCTGGCGGTTGATCTCGACGAAGCGGACGTTGAGCTGCACCTGCTGCGAGGACGAGATATTCACCGAGTTGATGACTTCCTCATTGCCGGAAAAGCGCGACGCGATCTTGCTGGCCTTGTCGGCGGCGACCGCATCGTCGGCTTCGCCCGACAACACGACGCGGCCGTTTGCCGAACCGACTTTGATCTTGGCGTCGGGCACGCTGGCGCGGATGGTGCTGGCCAGTTGGTCGGTGTCCAGCGTCACCTCGATGTCGATGGTGCCGACAAGCTGCTTGTTCTGATCGAACAGGGCGATGCCGGTGGTGCCGAGATTGTTGCCCAGCACATAGAAGGACTTGTCGGTCAGCGGGTTGACGTTGGCGATCTCCGGATCGCCGATGACGATCTGGTAGAAGGCCGCGCTCGTCATGATCGTCTTCGGCTTGCCCTTGGCGACCTTGATCGAGGCGTTCTTGTTCGCCGAGACATAGACGACGTCATTGCCTGCCCTTGCCGGCGCGACGGCGCCAAGCATAGCTAGCGACACCGCCAGCGCGATCGCGCCAGGAAGGCGCCATCCGCCGGCCGTCCGAAATGCATCAAACCCGAACATGTTGTCCCTGTCCCCGCCGGTCCCCACCGGCTATTGCTGCAGTTCCTGCGGCGCTTCCCGTGAAGGAACCTTGTATTCCTCGACCTTCTCGCCGCGCGTCACGATCACCGTCTTGAATTTCGGCTCGTCGGATTCCTTCGTCGCGGCGCTGACAAGCGAGGCGGCGCTCGCCTGTGCTTTTGCGGCGACCGAACCGCCGAAGGACGAGATGGTCGTGATCCCTCCATTGCCGGTGGTTGCGTCGGCGGCGGACCGCAGCGACAACGACAGCGTGCCGACGGTGCGAGCCAACGCCACCTTCTGCGCCCCTTCGTCGGTGACTTCGAGGGTCACGGAATTGGCGACCTGCGGCTCGGTCTTGCGCTCGTCGGCGCCCTGACCGACCGAAAGCACCTTGGCGTCGGAGACAACGACCTCGGACGTTACCGTCGAGCCGGCTGCCCCTTGAGCATTCTTGGATACTTCCTGGATGTCGCCGGCATCGCGCGTCAGCACGACGTCGACCCGGTCTCCCGGCGTGACGAAGCCGCCGACGCCGGCGATCTCGTCGGTGCGGATGGTGACGGCCCGCATCCCGGGCGACAGCATGTTGGAAAGGGTGGCGCGACCGTTCGGTCCCGACAGTTTGGTCAGCAGCACCGGTTCGTTGACCTCGATCGGCGACAGCACGACGCGGCTGCCATCGGCAAGCAGCTTGTCGATCGTCGGGAAAGCGCCTTGCGGCAGGGAATCCTGTGGCCACGGAATCTCGGCGAGTTGTGGTCGTCCGAGCTCCATTCCGTAGCGCAGCGGCGCCTGAGCCACCACGATGGTTTTGAACTCGACCTTGGGCTGCTGCGGAGCTTCGACCGTGACGACCTTGACCTCGGGCTGAGCCTTTGCCTGGCTCTTGACCCAGAAGTCCGCCGCAAAGATCGAGATCGCGCCGAAGACGGCGGCGATACCGATCATGGTTATGACCCTGCCCCTCACAATGAAACCCCTGACGCCCGTGGTCTTTTGTTGGTTGGGCCTCACGCTAGGCGTTAATGTTAAAGAATAAGGAACAGCGGGCCGCACGGGCCGCCCTATTTCGGCCGGCTTGGTTATCGAATGGTTTTGGAATAAGAGACAGTTTTATCCCTGAACGGAACAGGAACTCGTTCGCCCGCCAAAAGCGTGGCAGTATCGAGACTTGATTCGCATTACCGGACGCTAGACCTCGCATGGACGACAGCAACGATCTCTTCGGCAAGATGGAAAAGCAGGCACAGCCGGTGCGCGCGCCCTCGCGCCCCGCCGATCCGCTGGTGCAGGCGGCGAAGCGCTCGACCGCCGCCCGCGACGGCAGCGAAAGCTACAGCGCCGCCGATATCGAGGTGCTGGAGGGGCTCGAGCCGGTGCGACGCCGTCCGGGCATGTATATCGGCGGCACCGACGACAAGGCGATGCATCACCTGTTCGCCGAGGTCATCGACAATTCGATGGACGAAGCCGTGGCCGGCCACGCCACCTTCATCGATGTCGAGCTTTCCGCCGACGGCTTCCTGACCGTCACCGACAATGGCCGTGGCATCCCGGTCGATCCGCATCCGAAATTCAAGAAGCCGGCGCTCGAAGTCATCATGACGACGCTGCATTCGGGCGGCAAGTTCGACTCCAAGGTCTATGAGACCTCCGGCGGCCTGCACGGCGTCGGCGTCTCCGTCGTCAACGCGCTCTCCGACCATCTCGAGGTCGAGGTCGCGCGCGGCCGCCAGCTCTACCGCCAGCGTTTCTCCCGCGGCGTCCCGGTCAGCGGCCTCGAGCATCTGGGCGAGGTTCATAACCGCCGCGGCACGAGGACCCGCTTCCACCCCGACGAGCAGATCTTCGGCAAGGGCGCCGCCTTCGAGCCGGCGCGGCTTTATCGCATGGCGCGCTCGAAGGCCTATCTGTTCGGCGGCGTCGAGATCCGCTGGACCTGCGATCCGTCGCTGATCAAGGAGAAGGACCAGACGCCGGCCAAGGCCGAGTTTCATTTCCCAGGCGGCCTGAAGGACTATCTCAAGGCGACGCTGGGCGACGAGTTCCAGGTCACGCGCGAGGTTTTTGCCGGCAAGAGCGATAAGCAGGGTGGCCACGGTTCGCTGGAATGGGCGGTGACCTGGTTCGGCGGCGACGGATTCCTCAACTCCTACTGCAACACCATCCCGACCCCCGAAGGCGGCACGCATGAAGCCGGTTTCCGCAACGTGCTGGCGCGCGGACTGCGCGCCTATGCCGACCTGATCGGCAACAAGCGCGCCTCGATCATCACCACCGAGGACGTGATGATCTCTGCCGCCGGCATGCTGTCGGTGTTCATTCGCGAGCCGGAATTCGTCGGCCAGACCAAGGACAGGCTGGCGACCATCGAGGCGATGCGCATCGTTGAAAACGCCATCCGCGACCCGTTCGACCATTGGCTCGCCGACAATCCGCAGGAAGCCTCGAAGCTTCTCGAATGGGTCATCGCGCGCGCCGACGAGCGCGTGCGCCGACGCCAGGAAAAAGAAGTCTCGCGCAAGACCGCCGTGCGCAAGCTGCGCCTTCCGGGCAAGCTCGCCGACTGCACGCAGAATGCGGCCGCCGGCGCCGAGATCTTCATCGTCGAGGGCGACTCGGCCGGCGGCTCGGCCAAGCAGGCGCGCGACCGCGCCAGCCAGGCGGTGCTGCCGCTGCGCGGCAAGATCCTCAACGTCGCCAGCGCCGGCAACGACAAGCTAGCCGCCAACCAGCAGATCTCCGATCTCATACAAGCGCTCGGCTGCGGCACGCGCTCGAAGTACCGCGACGAGGACCTGCGCTACGACCGGGTGATCATCATGACCGACGCCGACGTCGACGGCGCGCATATCGCTTCGCTGTTGATCACCTTCTTCTATCAGGAGATGCCGAACCTGATCCGCGGCGGCCATCTCTACATGGCCGTGCCGCCGCTCTATTCGATCCGGCAGGGCGGCAAGGTCGGCTACGCCCGCGACGACGCGCATAAGGACGAATTGCTGCGCACCGAATTCACCGGACGAGGCAAGGTCGAGATCGGCCGCTTCAAGGGCCTGGGCGAGATGATGGCCTCGCAGCTCAAGGAGACCACGATGGATCCGAAGAAGCGCACGCTTCTGCGGGTCGACGTGATCGACGCCGAGCAGGCCACCAAGGATGCCGTCGACGCGCTGATGGGTACCAAGCCCGAAGCCCGCTTCCGCTTCATCCAGGAGCGCGCTGAATTCGCCGAGGCGGACGTGCTGGATATCTGATCGCGGAAGGGTCCATAAAGACTCCTATACGGAGACGAATGTGACCTGGACGCGTCTGAAAGAGCTTGTCGAGACACCGCTAAGCGGTCTGACGCAGCCGACCCGTTCGGACTGGATTTTTGCCCTGCGCACGGTTTCGGCCGGGCTGATCGCGCTGCTTGTTGCCTACGCGTTGAAGCTCGACCATCCGCAATGGGCGATGATGACGGTGTTCATCGTCGCCCAGCCGGTGGCCGGAATGGTGCTGGCGAAGGGCTTCTACCGGCTGCTCGGCACGCTGGCCGGCGGCCTGGCCGCTGTGGGCATCACGTCACTGTCCGGTAGCAATCCCTGGCTGCTGGTCACTCTCCTGGCGCTCTGGATCGGCATCTGCACGCTCGTATCCTCGCTGCTGCGCAACCCGGAGGCCTATGGCGCGGCGCTTGCCGGCTACACGGCGATGATCATCAGCCTGCCGGCGCTTGGACAGCCGCATGTGGTCGTCGACCTGGCAATCGCGCGCTGCGCCGAGATCGTGCTTGGCATCGTCTGCGCCGGCGTCACCAGCCGGCTGATCCTGCCCAAGCTCGCGGCCGACGCCATCATTTCCAGGCTGAAGCGCAGCATCCTCGACCTCGCGGAATATGCGTCCGGGGCCTTTTCCGGCGGCGATCCGGCAAGCCTTGCCGCGCTCCAGCGCAAGCTGATCACCGACGCCCAGACGCTCGCTGAAATGCGCACCTATGCGCGGCTGGAAGCGCCGAGTTTCGCGCCCCGCGCCCACCCGGTGAGGCGCACCATCGGTCAGCTTCTGTGGGCGCTGTCGGCGGCCCGTACACTGCACAGCCACCGCGCGCCGAAGAATGCGGCGCTCATCCCCATGCGACGCGACTTGAAAGCCTTTGTCGGCGAGCTGGCGGCGACACCCGGCGCGCTCGACGACACGGGCCCCTGGGTGGCGCGGCTCGATGCGATCGCCAGCAAGGCCAGAGAGGTGCCGGCGCTACCCAACGATGCCGGTACAATCGATGGCGCCGAGGACAAGGTGGGCACCATCACCCGCCTCACCATTGCCGGCGATTTTGCCGAAGCGCTGAAGCAGGTGTTGGACGGCCTCGATGCGCTTCGCTCGCCTATCTCCCGGAAATCGAATGAGCGAAGCCAGCCGGCGCTCGTCGTCCACCGCGACTATCAGGCCGCATGGCGCAACGCCGTGCGCGCCGGGCTCGCGACGCTGCTCGTCGCGGTCTTCTGGCTGACGACCAAATGGTCGGAAGCGGCCGGCACCGTCATCCTCGTCGCGGTCGTCTCCAGCCTGTTCGCGGCGCGTCCCGATCCCGTGCAGTCGGCTTGGGGTTTCTTCACCGGCACCTTGATCGCGCTGCCCTTTGCCTTTCTGGTGGGCCAGGTCGCGCTGCCGGCGCTGCCCGGCTTCGGCTGGTTCACGCTCTTCGTGGTGCCGATCCTGGTGCCTGCGGCGCTCGGCATGGCCAATCCACGTCATGTCGGCATCGCCACCGCTTTCGCCATCAACTTCCTCGCCTTCCTCAGCCCGCATCAGCAGATGATCTATGATCCCGGGCCGTTCTTCGCGGGCTCGGCCTCGATCCTGGTCGGCATCCTGATCGCCATCGGCGTCTTCATCGTCGTGCTGCCCGCCGACCCTTGGGTCACCGTGGCGCGTATCTCGCAGGCGATGCGCGAGGATCTGGCGCGGCTTTGCCTGCATGAGCGGATACCTCGGCGTTCGGCCTTCGAAAGCCTCGCCTATGACCGGATCAACCAGCTGATGCCGCAGGTGCAGCGAACGGGCCGCAGGGGCGAGCCCATTCTTGGCGGCAGCATCGCCGCCGTCACCGTCGGGCTGGAGGTGCTGCGATTGCGCCATGCGCAACTGAATTCCGCCGTGCCGCGCGAGACAGTCGAATCCATCGGCAATTTTCTACGCGGCCTGGCGCGCGAATTGTTGTTCCGGCGGCCGGGCGAGCCGCAGACCGCGACCATCGCGGTGGCAAGGCAATATGCGGCCAGCATCGGCGAACGCAGCGATCGGCTCGAAATGCTGCGGATCGCCGCCTCGCTGCGCATCGTTGCCGCGGCGATGGAGGACTATCCGGAATTCTTTGCCAAGGGCCGCGCTTGAACAATTCGGGCAGTGTCGCGTTTCAGTCCGACCGGTTTGGAAATGGTTCCTTGTTGGATTGGTTGACACTTTTCAGGTTGGACACATGGCGCTCAAACGGATGGACAACGTCGGAATCGTCGTCGAAGACCTCAACGGGACGATTGATTTCTTTCGCGAGCTCGGCCTTGAACTTGAAGGGCGAGCCACGATCGAAGGAGAATGGGCCGGACGTGTCACCGGACTGGGCGACCAGCATGTCGAGATCGCCATGATGCGCACGCCGGACGGCCATAGCCGGCTGGAACTGTCCCGATTCCTCAGGCCACCGGTCGTGGCGGATCACCGCAATGCCCCGGTGAACGCCCTGGGCTATCTCCGCGTCATGTTCACCGTGGACGACATCGACGACACGCTGGCGAGGCTCCGCAAGCGCGGTGCCGAGCTCGTCGGCGAGGTGGTCCGCTATCAGGATGTTTATCGGCTCTGCTACATACGCGGACCTGAAGGGCTTCTCATCGGCCTCGCTCAGGAACTCGGCTAAGACCTGAATAAGACGTACCCTAGGCCGCCGCAATCGCCAGCGCATGTCCGCGCGCGTTTTCGCGCAGCGCGTCGAGATGGATCGACTTCACCAGCCCGGCAAGATCGCCCTCGGCCGATTGGCCGCCGAGTTCCTTCAGCATCAGCCAGCTCACTTCCTGCACGCCGGCGACACGTCGGCCATTGGCAACCTCGCGCCAGATCTTGAGCGCGCGCAGGATGACGGCATGTGTGGCCGGCGCGAGCCCGGCGCTGCGGAACAGCGCCTGCAGCGCCACGTCGTGCCCGCCGGCCAGAAGCGCCGTTACCCGCTGCTCGGACTGTCGGGCAAGCGCCACCAGCGTCGAACCGAAGAAGTCGACCTTGCCATGGGCAATGGTGCGGATGATGAAGCTGGCGGTGAGGTCGCCGCGCAGTCTCAGATGCTCGATCAGCGCGGCATGCTCTTCCATGCGCGTTCCCTCGATCAGCGTCACCGAGGCCTTTACGCAGGCATCGCGCATGACGCGATCGGCGCGCGCCGCGCCCATCATGGCCAGCACCAGCGGCGACCCCTTCAGCGACTCGCCGAGCTTGACCAGCAGCATATGCCGGCAGTCGGCCGGCAGGCGTCGATCGGCGATCAGCGCCTCGCGCACCAGCGGCAGATGACCATGACGCTCGGCCATGCGGCGGAAGCTGAGCGAAGCGATCTCCGCGCCGCTGTTCCCGACCAGCGCGGCACAGGCTTCCGGTTCCCCGATCTCGGCGATTGCCGCCGCCAGCGACATCGAGACCACCGGGCGGTTGGCGATCAGCGTCTGCGTCGCTTTCTGGCCGCACGCGACGCGCTCGACAAGATCGGCATCGGTAAGCAGCGGCGAACGCGCCAGCACCAGCGCCGCCACTTCCGGTTGATCGGCAGCCAGGGCGCTGATCACCTGCGGCGGCGCGTGATGGCTCATCGACAGCGCCTCGGCGAGCGCCAGGCGCACCTTGGCGGAAGCGTCGTCGAGAAGTAGCGTCAGCGCCGCCTCGGCGGCGCAGCGATCCTCGAACGGCAGATCGGAATTGATGTAGGCGCGCGCCAGCGCGCTCGCGGCGGCGGCGCGCTCGGAAACCCTTGCCGTATCAATCCATTTTAGAAAGTGCGAAACAACCATGCCGACCAGCTGCGCCCCTGCCGGAATGTCCCCGGCCCCGTTATCAACGGTAGGCTGGAAATGGTTTACGAACGGTTCACCATGTTTCTTAACCGGCTTGATGGACGCTCAGGCAACGCCTATCAAGCGGTGGAATTGGAGGAGATCGATCATGGCCGGGCTTTATCTGGAAGAGTTTGCCGTCGGCCATATCTTCCACCACACGCTGCGCAAGACTGTGACCGAGAGCGACAACATGCTGTTTTCAGTCATGACGCTGAACCCGCAGCCCTTGCACATCGATTTCGACTTCGCCGCGAAAACCGAATGGGGCAAGCCGCTGGTCAATTCGCTGTTCACGCTGGGCCTGATGATCGGCATCTCGGTAAACGACATCACCGTCGGCACCACCGTCGCCAATCTCGGCATGAAGGAAACGGTGTTCCCGCATCCCGTCTTCCACGGCGACACTATCCGGGTCGAGACGACGGTTGTCTCCGTGCGCGAGTCCAAATCGAAACCCGATCGCGGCATCGTCGAGTTCGAGCACCGCGCCTACAATCAAAACGACGTTCTTGTCGCCAAATGCACCAGGCAGGCGATGATGCTGAAGAAGGCGGCCTGATGCGCTCGCTGCTGTTCGTGCCCGGCGATTCCGAGCGCAAGCTGGAAAAGGGATTCGGAGCCGGCGCCGACGTGGTCATCGTCGATCTCGAGGATTCCGTCGCCGGCGCGAACAAGGCTGCGGCGCGCGCGACCGCGGCCGGTTTCATCTCCGACAAAAGACACCGGACAGGTCCCGCCGTCTTTGTCCGGGTCAATGACCTTTCCACCGGACTCACCGGCGACGATCTCGCGGCTCTTGTCCCGGCAAAGCCCGACGGCATAATGCTGCCCAAGTCGAACAGCGGGCAGGACGTCCAGCAGCTGGCGGCGAAGCTGCGGGTGCATGAAGCCGAAAACGGGCTGCCGGACGGCGCTATAAGAATCCTGCCGATCATCACCGAGACCGCGGCGGGCGTGCTGGCGGCGGCCAGCTATGCCGGAACCAGCGCACGGCTTGCCGGCCTGACCTGGGGCGCGGAGGACTTGTCCGCCGCGATCGGCGCGCGCGCGGCTCGCGACGAGAACGGCCGCTATACCGACGTGTTTCGCCTGGCGCGCACCATGACCATCCTGGCGGCTGGCGCGGCGGAAGTCGCTGCCATCGACACCGTCTTTCCCGATTTCCGCGACATGGCCACCTTCGAGAAAGAATGCCGCGAGGCCGAGCGCGACGGCTTCGCCGGCAAGATGGCGATCCATCCGGCGCAGGTGCCGGTCATCAACGCCGCCTTCACGCCATCCGCCGAAGCGGTCGAGCGGTCTCGGGCGATCGTCGATGCCTTCGCGGCGGCGGGAAACCCGGGCGTCGTCGGCATCGACGGCAAGATGTATGACCGGCCGCATCTGCGGCTGGCCGAAAGGCTGCTGGCCCGCGCCAAGGCATTGGGCACATCTGCCTGAGATTACCAGACCATCGGGATCAGTTTGTAGCGGACGCGCGCGGCATAATCGTCATAGCCCCGCAGCCCGGTCCGCAAGGTCTTTTCCTCGATGAAGGTGCGGATGGCGAGCAGGACGATGAAGACGAGGACCAATGCCAGCCCCCACCAGGAACCAAGCAGCAGCGCGGTGCCGGCGAAATAAAGTATGGCGCCCGCATACATGGGGTGGCGGACATAGCCGTATGGACCGGTGGTGATCACCTTCTGTCCACGCTCGTCCTGGATCTTCACGACAGGCGCCGCGAAACTGTTTTCCAGCATCGTGAGATAGCAGATCCAGATGCCGACGAGCAGGACCAGCATGCCGACCACCTGCACCCAGACGGGAGTTTCCGACCAGCCGAAACGGTAGTCGAGCCCCATCAGGGCGAGCCAGGCGAAGATACCGGCCAGCAATATGCTCAGCAATATCTTGTCGGCCGCTGTCTGGTTCTTCTGGATCGGAGGGCGAAGGCGTTCGTTCATCAGGCCTGGATCGCGCCGGGCGAGTGCCACGCCCATGGTAAGGCTCAGTCCGACCATCACGACTATGTACACCCAGGCTGCGGTCCAGTGCAGCGTGCCGGCCGACAGAAACATCAGCGCCCCCATGACGCCGAACCATACGAATGTCTGGAAAACCAATCTCGAGATCATGACCAACCTTCCGTGACGTCCCCGCCGCTATTGGTCGAATTCGACCGTCGGTCTATTATACCGACCGATGGTCTACAACTCAAGGCACGCCCGGCACTCTGGACGAGAACGGCCGCCGCATGCACAAGGTTCGCTATGCCTCGCATCATCAAGCATCCGGACATCAGGCGCGAAGAACTGCTGGACCATGCCCAGGCCCTGTTCCTGACGCACGGCTACGACAAAGCGAGCCTCAACGACGTCATCGCGGCCGCCGGCGTCTCAAAGGGCGCCTTCTATCATTATTTCGCCTCCAAGGAGGCCCTGCTGGAGGCATTGGCGGAGCGTTTCGCCAGGCAGGCACTGGCCGGTGTCCAGAAGATTCTCGACGATCCGGACCTTGATCCGCTTGGGCGCCTGAACGCGCTCCTGGCGCAGTCGCGCCAGGCCAAGATCGAAACCGCGCCGGAAGCATGGGCGCTTTTCGAGACGTTGTTTCGCGCGGAAAACCTGGTGCTTTTCCACCGCATCAACCTAGCCGCGAGCAAGTCCTTCTCGCCGATCCTGGTGGAGATCATCCGCCAGGGCGTCGAAGACGGAACATTCCGGACTTTCGATCCCGAGGGCGTTGCCGACATCGTCATGCAGTTCGGCCTGGCCACCCACGATGTGGTTGCCAAGGCGTTCGCCGGCGGCAGCGATGCCGACATGGACATCGCGATCCAGGCCCTGGAAAGGCGTGTCAGGCTCTACGAGATCGCGCTTGACCGCATTCTAGGACTGCCGGACGGCAGCATCCGGATCGGTGAACCCGGCTACGTGCGCGCCGTCATGACAGCGCGCCGTTCCAATTCGGCGGTCGGCGCGGGCGCATCGAAGGATCGTGGGCTGCCCCACGCTCATTCGCGGCGTCCCTAGGCCGCTCACCCCGCCCAGGGACCGGTGTAGTCGGCATAGAGCTTGGCTGGATCGGGCCGTGGCCGCTCCGGCGCCGGGCCCTGGTAGGAACCGATATGAACGAAGCCGACGACGCGCTCCTGCGGCGAGAGCCCGAGGATCGCCCTGCCCTCCGGCACATCGGAGTACCAGTTGCTGATCATGTTGGTGCCAAAGCCCAGCGCGTTGGCCGCGATCATCAGGTTCATGGCCGCCATGCCGCCCGACAGGAACATCTCCCATTGCGGGATCTTCGGATTCTCCTTCGGCACCGAGACGACACCGATCACCAGCGGCGCGCGCGAGAAGCGCGCCAGTTCCTGGTTGCGTCGGCCCTCCGGCAACGGCCCCTCGCGCTGCTCGGCAAGTGCGGCTAGCTTCTTGCCGATCTCGATGCGCGCCTCACCGCGATAAAGGATGAAGCGCCAGGGCTCGAGCCGGCCGTGGTCGGGAACGCGCGAGGCGGCCGCGATCATCGTCGCGATCTCGGCATCGCTCGGCGCCGGCTCCTTGAGGTCCGGGATCGGCGCGGAATTGCGGGTGAGCAGGAAGTCGATGATCGGCGACGCCATGGGCGCAAGTCTCCTCAGCATTCTATAGTATTCAATTTTGAGCTGAAGCACGCCATCGGGATGTCGGGCGGCTCGGGCGGTGGCGTTTTGCGCCGGATAAGAAGCTGCCGCGCGGGGCGACGCGCTTCTAGGCCTTGAAATTGCCACCGGCTTGGGCTTCAACGCAAGGCATGTTTGAGGGGACACTGCGCCTTTTCGTGATCGCGCTCGTCGCTGCGTTGTTCGCAGTGCCGGTTTCCTTCGCGCTGGCCCAGAACGCGAACGATGTCGGTGACATCAAGCTTCCAGGCATTTCGAGCTACGCGACGCCGAAGACAGGAGCACCGCTGGCGCTGGGCAATGGCGGCGCCATCACCCTGTCGGCGCAACTGACCGACAAGGGCGCCGACATCACCCGCGGCATTGTCTGGCGGGTGTTCAAGCCGCAGCCGTCCAGCGACGGCAAGCTGCCGATGGTAGCGTCCGCCCATGGGGGCACGGCTGTGTTCCAACTCGACCCCGGCAGCTATCTCGTCCACGCCTCCTATGGACGCGCCGGCGCCACCAAGCGCATCACTGTCGGCAAGGACGCCAGGCGTGAAAGCCTTGTCCTCGATGCCGGCGGCCTCAAGCTCGACGCGGTGACATCGGGCGGCGCGCCTATCCAGTCGAAGAAACTGCGCTTCTCGATCTATGAAGACCATCCCGCCGCCAATGGCGACCGCGCGCTCATCGCCCCCGACGTCGCGCCGAACACGGTGGTGCGGCTGAACGCCGGCACCTACCATGTCGTTTCCACCTATGGCGCGGTCAACGCCGTGATCCGCTCCGATATCCGCGTCGAGGCCGGCAAGCTGACCGAGGCGACCGTCGAGCACCGCGCCGCCGAGATGACGATGAAGCTGGTGCGCGAGCCCGGCGGTGAAGCCATCGCCGACACCTCCTGGTCGCTGCTCAACGAGAGCGGCGACCCGATCAAGGAAGCCGTCGGCGCCTTCGCCTCGATGGTGCTGGCCGAGGGCCAGTACACCATCATCGCCAAGAACCGCGACCGCATCTATCAGAAGGATTTCACGGTCGTTGCCGGGCAGAACCAGGAAATCGAGGTTCTGGCCAATGAACAGTCCGCCATCGATCCCGAGGAAGGCGCGGACTGACACATCCGGGCTGTCAGGCTGCCCTGCGCATCCGCTTCGGCAGGAACGGCACGCGGCCGCGCTGCGCAGAAGGCGTCGCTAGGTCGAAGACTGCGCGATAGAGGCGATCGAGCAGCGCCTTGCGGTCGCGCAGCGGCTCGAGGTCGCTCCATCTCAGCACATCGCCGACGCGCACCTCGATCGCCTTGCCCGACAGCCGGGCGAACTCGCGGATAAGCAAGGAAAGGCGCAGCGTCAGCGATGTCCTGCCGATAAATTTGGCCACGCGGTTATCGCGCTCGGCCATGTTCATCGGGCCGCTGACGAGGTGGAACAACCGACCGTTCTGGCCGGAAAAATGCATCGGGATCACAGAGGCCTTGGCCTCCTGCACCAGCTTTGCCGGAAACATCTTCCATGGCAGGTCGATGGCACGACCGAAGACCTTGGGCGCGGTGGCGACACCACCTGCGGGGAAGATCACTATCGTGACGCCTTCTTTCAGCAGCCGCACCGCCTCGTGGCGCATCGCCATGTTGTTCTTCAGCGCTTCCTTCGTCTCGGAAAAATCGACAGGCAGCGAATAGGGCTCCATCTCGCGGATCCTGAGCAGGTCCTTGTGGATCATGACGCGGAACGGGCGGCCCAGTTGCTCGACAAGCGACAGCACCGCAATGCCGTCGCCGATGCCGAAGGGATGGTTGGCAATGATGACCAGCGGCGTCTCCGGCAAGGCTGCCGGCGGCCACTGAACGGCGTTGTGGATCTTGACGTCGATCAACTCCAACATGCGGCTGAACACGCGATCGCCGGTCGGCACCACCTGGCGGCGCCAAAAGTCATAGAGCACCGCATAGCGGTCGCGGCCCGACAGGCCCTCGACGGAATGGATGAACCACCGCGTCAGCCTTGGCTGATCCGGGTTGGCGTAGGAAAGCTCGGGAAAACGTCGTTCCCGCAGTTTCAGCTTGAGCATGGCGGCTGGTTACAAGGCTGGCGTGACAGGCGTATGAAAATGGCGGTGGACCGGCCACCGCCATTTGACTCATGCTAGCCCTCAGGCCGCGCGGCGCCTGCGGTCGGGCGAGACCGCCTCATCGGAAAGCTGCTTCACGGCATCCTCGAGCTTGAGCGATTCCTGGTCGCGGGAGCCCAGTCGGCGGACATTGACGGTTTCCTCCTCGGCCTCGCGCTTGCCGCAGACGAGGATGACCGGAACCTTGGCGAGCGAATGCTCGCGCACCTTGTAGTTGATCTTCTCGTTGCGAAGATCGGCTTCGGCGAGCAGCCCCGCGGCCTTCAACCGGTCGACGACTTTCAAGGCGTATTCGTCCGCATCCGAGGTGATCGTCGCCACCACCACCTGCAGCGGCGCGAACCACAGCGGGAAATGGCCGGAATAGTTCTCGATCAGGATGCCGAGGAACCGCTCCATCGAGCCGCACACGGCGCGATGCACCATGACCGGCTGTTTCTTCTCAGAATCCGAGCCGATATAGAAAGCGCCGAAGCGCTCCGGCAGGTTGAAGTCGACCTGCGTGGTGCCGCACTGCCATTCGCGGCCGATGGCGTCCTTCAGCACATATTCGAATTTCGGGCCGTAGAAGGCGCCCTCGCCCGGATTGATCGAGGTCTTGATGCGGTTGCCGGAGCGCGTGCGGATCGTATCCAGCACATTGCTCATGATCGCCTCGGCATGATCCCAGGCCTCGTCGGTGCCGACGCGCTTGTCCGGCCGCGTCGACAGCTTCACGCTGACCTCTTCGAAACCGAAATCGGCATAGGTCGACAGGATCAGATCGTTGATGCGCAGGCACTCGGCGGCGAGCTGCTCCTCGGTGCAGAAGATATGCGCATCGTCCTGCGTGAAGCCGCGCACGCGCATCAGCCCGTGCAGCGCGCCGGACGGCTCGTAGCGATGCACATTGCCGAACTCAGCAAGTTTCACGGGCAGTTCGCGGTAGGACTTCAACCCATGCTTGAAGATCTGCACGTGCCCGGGACAGTTCATTGGCTTCAGCGCGAAGACGCGGTCGTCATCGGTGTCGTCGCCGGCGACAGTCACCTTGAACATCGCGTCGCGATACCAGCCCCAGTGTCCCGACGTCTCCCACAGGCTCTTGTCCAGCACCTGCGGCGCGTTGACTTCCTGGTAGCCATGCTCGTCGAGGCGGCGGCGCATGTAGTTGATCAGGTTCTGCACCATCTTCCAGCCCTTGGCATGCCAGAAGACGACGCCCGGCCCCTCTTCCTGAAAATGGAACAGGTCCATCTCGCGGCCGAGCTTGCGGTGGTCGCGCTTCTCGGCCTCTTCCAGCAGCGTCTGATAGGCCTCGAGCTGCGCCTGATCGGCAAAGGCTGTGCCATAGATGCGCGTCAGCATCGGATTGTTCGAGTCGCCGCGCCAGTAGGCGCCCGCCACCTTCATCAGCTTGAAGGCATTGCCGATCTGCCCGGTCGAGGCCATGTGCGGACCGCGGCAGAGATCGAACCAGTCACCCTGCGCGTAGATCTTGAGGTCCTGATCCTCGGGAATGGCGTCGATCAGCTCGAGCTTGTAGCGCTCGCCCTTGTCGGCGAAGACCTTCTTCGCCTTCTCACGCGACCAGACTTCCTTGGTGAACGGCTTGTTGCGCTGGATGATCTCGCGCATCTTCTTCTCGATCACCGGGAAATCGTCCGGCGTGAACGGCTCGTTGCGCGCGAAGTCGTAATAGAACCCGTTCTCGATCACCGGCCCGATGGTCACCTGCGTTCCCGGCCACAGTTCCTGCACGGCCTCGGCCAGCACATGCGCCGCATCGTGGCGGATGAGCTCCAGCGCGCGCGGATCCTCGCGGGTGATGATCTCGACCCTGCCGGACGTGCCGAGCGGATCGGAGAGATCGCGGACGGTGCCGTCGAGGCTGTAGGCGACAGCCTTCTTGGCCAGCGACTTTGAGATCGATTCGGCAAGGGCAGCACCGGTCAGCGCCGCGTCATACTCGCGGACGGAGCCATCGGGAAATGTCAGGGAAACGGAATTCGGCATCAGGGTTCTCCTATCCAGTCCCGCAAACGAGCGCGGGTGGTGAAAGTGCGGGCCGCAGGATGCGTTGCGGCATGCAGAGGGTTAGCCGGAGGCGCCAATCAAGGGGATGATGGCCGGCGGCGCGGTTTTAGAGGCAGTGCCGCGCCAGGTAAAGAGCAGCCGTCAGGAAATGTCGCCAGCGATGTCGCAGACGCTTCGCGCGGGCTTGTGAACGCCGCGCGACGCGGCTTCAATATAGGCATGGAAGACGCATCATCCAGCCGAACCGCCCTGCGCGTCGCGCGCTTGCGGGCCCTTCATCAATTCTCACCGCAGGCAGCGCTGTTTCGCGATCCTTATGCGCTCGCGATTCTGGGCGAGGCCGCGCCGGGCGCCGGGGAACTTTCGGAGGAAGACGAACATGGCCGCCGCATGCGCCTGTTCGTTGCCTCACGCACTCGCCTTGCCGAGGACTGGCTGGCGGCGGCGGTGCGGCGCGGCGTCGCCCAAGTCGTCGTGCTCGGCGCCGGCCTCGACACGTTTTCGCTGCGCAATCCGTATCCGGGCCTCGCGGTGTTCGAAGTCGATCATCCGGCCACACAGGCCTGGAAGCGCCAACGCATCGCCGAGGCCGGTCTTGCCGAGCCGGCCGGCGCCGCCTTCGTGCCGATCAATTTCGAACGCCAGAGTCTGGCAGGCGAATTGGCGGCGGCTGGTCTGAAAACGACCGAGCCGACCTTCTTCCTCTGGCTGGGAGTCGTGCCCTATCTGACGCGCGAAGCGATTTTTGCCACGCTTGACTACATTGCCGGCATCGCAGGCTCGGAGGTCGTCTTCGACTACAGCGAGCCGGCCGAGAATCGTGGCGCGACGGGTCGGGCGACGCTTGCCTTCTACGCGGCGCGCGTCGCGGCGGTCGGGGAGCCGTGGATCAGTTTCTTTGTTCCCGACGAATTGGCGAAATCGCTCGCCGATCTCGGCTTCGATGACATCGAGGATCTCGACAGCGGCGACATCGCCGCCCGTTTTGCCAGGTCCCCGAGCACGAAAAGCAATTCCGGCGGGCACATCCTGCGCGCCCGCCGCAGCGTCTGAGAAAAACTACTTCACCAGTTGCGGCAGGTCTTTGAGAAAGCTTGCTCGCGTCGCGAGACCCTTCGGCATGTCGGTACGCTTGGCATCGACGACCAGCCTTGCAAAGACAATGCGACGGTCATTTTTCTCGGCCCAGCCGACGAACCAGCCGAGCGAGCGCTTGCCGTCCTGGCCGAGCCTTGTGCTGCCCGTCTTGCCTTGCACCGTCCAGTCCCCTGCCGCGAAGGTCGGCAGGATCGCCCTGGTCATCTCATGCGCCTTCGCCGACACCGGCATCTTGCCGGCGACTAGCTGGCGCAGGAACGCCGCCTGCTCGACCGGCGATATTTCGAGCGAGGAATTGATCCAGGATTGCGTCAGCCCATTATCCTTGCCGGCATCGCCCGAGACATCCTTGTTGCCATAGCCGAATTTCGAAACGTAGCCGGCGAACTTCTCGGCGCCGAGCCGCCGTGTGATCTCGCGCGAGTACCAGACGATGGAATCGCGTTGCCAGATCGTCGGATCGACGCTCTTCTGGTCGCGCTTCGCCGCCTTGAATTCCGGCTTGTAGTCCCAGCTCGGCGTGTGCGCGTCGCTTAGGATTCCGGCATCATAGCCGATCAGCGCCAGGGGCACCTTGAACGTCGAGGCCGGGCTGACGCGCTGGTCGCAGACGCCATCCTGGTAAAGCGTGGCGCCGCCTTGCGCGTCCTGGATCAGCGTGCAGCGGATGTCGTTGAGCGGCGCCGATTGCGCTCGCACCGGCAAACCGAGCATCCAGGCCAGAAGGAAAAGGACGATGGCAAAAATGAAGGGATAGCGGTCCATCTGGCGCATGGTGAAGTCACTCCGGTATGAGATTGCGGGAGCGGCTTAGCGAGGCGACTTGTCTCGATTTTGTCTCAAATTGGCAATGTTTGTGCAGCTTCGCGTTAACCCTACCGAACCGTTAAAATCCGGGCCGCGTGACGGCGAGGCAGTCAGGTTTCGGGGTGGCCGCGCTTCTTGCCGATTTGCCAGTAGCGCCAGGGCATGAACCAGACATAGCGCGCCGCAAGCGTCTCCGGCACGCGGTCGATGCCATGCGTACCGAATGGCCCACAGCGCAACACCCGGAACAGCCCCATCCAGCCGCCGGCCCACAGGCCGTGGCGGGCGATCGCCTCATGCGCATATTCGGAGCAGGTCGGCAGGTGCCGGCAGCTGTTGCCGACGAAGCCCGAGAGCGTCAGCTGATAAAGGCGCACGAGCGACGTGCCCAGAATGCGCCCGGGCGTCCTGCGCCAAGGCCCCGGCCAATTGCGCCCGCGCTGGATCGGCCGGGTGCCGTGCGTGTGCTCGAAATGGTCGCCCATCGCTCCGCAGCCTGTTTCACTGCGCGATAGATGTGGGCTTCGACGCTGAAACGCAATGCCCTCAAGGCCTAGAGCGCCGGATGGGATGGTTGTCGCTCCATGGGCGATGGTGAGGGGACAGACCGTGACAGTCATGGTGGCCTCGGCGCACGACTCCACCGTGCCATTGGAAGGTCGCTATCCGTATCACGTCGCCGAAAATGGCCAGGAACTCGTTCATGGCTGTCTCCTTCGACACGGATTAGACCGCGCGCTGGCCTTCCTCCTCAAACGAGTATAATTTCCGCCTCGGATAACTTGAGGTTATGCGAATGAAGCGGGGCCGCCTGCCGCTGACGGCATTGAGAAGCTTCGAGACGGCCGGCCGGCATTTGAGCTTCAGCCGGGCGGCAGAGGAGCTTTATGTCTCGCAGGCCGCCATCAGCCGGCAGATCCGCGAGCTCGAGACCTTTCTGGGAAGGCCGCTGTTCCTGCGCCTCCATCGCCGCGTTGAACTGACAGATGCGGGACATCGGCTGCTCGGCCGGCTGGTCAGAAGCTTCGACGATATCGATCGCGTGCTTTCGGAGCTCGCGGCCGCGCCGGCGCAAGCCGTCGTGCGCGTCAGCGTCGAACCGTCGCTCGCCGCGGTGTGGCTGGTGCCGCGGCTCAATCGCTTTCGCCAGTTGCGGCCTGACATCGATGTGTCCCTTGAAGTCGATCCACGGCCGATCGAGTTCCGCAGCGACCAGCCCGAGCTCGCCTTGCGTTTCAGTGCCCACGCCACCTCATGGCCGCGCAGCGAGGCCGAGCGTTTGGCGTCGACCGTCGATTCACCGGTCCTGTCGCCCGCGTTGCTGGCATCGGGGCCTCAGCTGGAAAAGCCGATCGACCTTCGCCACTACACGCTGCTGCATGAGGAAAACCGCCAGGGCTGGGCACGCTGGTTCCAGGCGGCCGGCGTGCCCGCCGATGCCGTGCCAGCGCGCGGCCCGATGCTGGCCGATGTCTCGCTTTCGAAGCAGGCCGCGCTGCTCGGTCATGGCGTGGCGCTCGGCGATCTCCTGCAGGTCGGCGAGGAACTCGCGTCAGGCACTTTGATCAAGCCGTTCGCAATCGATGTCGCTTCCGGCGCCTACTGGCTGGTGGCCAGGAGCTTGTCGGATCTGCCGGAACCCGCCAGGGCGTTCGCCGACTGGATCCGAAGCGAATTCGCCATGACCAGGGGAGCGGCCTAAGCCCTGCCCTCAAGCCGCCTGTCCGGCGCGCTTCTTCTCGATCTGGCCGATCGCGTCGACCACCGCGTCAAAGGTCAGCATGGTCGAGGCATGGCGCGCCTTGTAGTCGCGCACCGGCTCCAGATATTTGAGGTCGGCGAAGCGGCCTTCCGGCGGCGCGCCGTTTTCCTTCAGCATCTTCAGCATGGTTTCGCGAACCGCGCGCAATTCGCCGGCGCTGGCGCCGACCACATGCTGGGCCATGATCGACGACGAGGCCTGGCCGAGTGCGCAGGCCTTCACGTCATGGGCGAAATCGGTCACCACGTCGCCGTCCATCTTGAGGTCGACGGTGACGGTCGACCCGCACAATTTGGAGTGCGCCCTGGCCGTCGCGTCGGCGTCTTCAAGCCGGCCGATCCGCCCGATGTTTCCGGCGAAGCCGAGAATTTTCGCATTGTAGACGTCGTCGATCATATTTTTCCAATCCGTCGCCGCCCAGCGAACAGGGTTTGCCGCTCCCGCGTCTTCCTTTCGCTCTGCTGGGACCATATATAATGATGGCAGTCGGGCATCGACAAGGCGGCCGGAAGCTGCCTTCGTTGCCCGACTGCTCACGCCGCTTGCGGGATGGAAATGGGCGATTTTCACCCAAAAGGTCATGGTCCGTTCAACTCGTCCCACCTTTGAGTGGGACTACGGGAGACGCCTTTATGGATGCTGTCATCAAGAAAATCATGCCCCCGTCCGAATATCTGGACAAGCCCGTCACCGACAGGCCGAGCGAAGCCGAGGTCGAAGCCGCCGTGCGCACGCTGTTGCGCTGGACCGGCGACAATCCGGACCGCGAAGGGCTGGTCGATACGCCGAAGCGTGTCACCAAAGCCTTCCGCGAAATGTTCAACGGTTATGACATGTGCCCGGCCGACGAGCTTGGCCGCACCTTCGAGGAAGTGGCCGGCTATGACGACCTCGTCATCGTCAAGGACATAAAGTTCCATTCGCATTGCGAGCACCATATGGTGCCGATCATCGGCAAGGCGCATGTCGGCTATCTGCCCGACGGCAAGGTCGTCGGCCTGTCGAAGATCGCGCGTGTGGTCGACATCTTCGCGCATCGCCTGCAGACGCAGGAAGCGATGACCGCGCAGATCGCCGGCGTCATCCAGGACGTGCTCAACCCGCGCGGCGTCGCCGTCATGCTCGAGGCCGAGCACATGTGCATGGCCATGCGCGGCATTCGCAAGCAGGGCTCGACCACGCTGACCTCAACCTTCACCGGCGTTTTCAAGGATACGCCCGAGGAGCAGGTCCGCTTCGTCACCATGGTGCGCGCAGGCGGCTGATTTGCCGGCCGTCGCCGGCCAAAACACATAAGGACCGGCGATGTCGGCAGTTGAATTTCCAAAAGCTCCGTCAGACAAGAAAGTGCTGGAGGAAGGCTCCGTCCTTTCTCCGCGCTTCGACGCCGCGGGCCTCGTCACCGTCGTCGTCACCGACGCCGGCGACGGCATGCTGTTGATGGTCGCGCATATGAATGCCGAGGCGCTGGCGCTTACGCTCGAGACCGGCATTGCCCACTACTGGTCGCGCTCGCGCAACGCGCTATGGAAGAAGGGCGAGACCTCGGGCAATTTCCAGCAGGTCGTGGAGATGCGCACGGATTGTGACCAGGACGCGATATGGTTGCGCGTCAAAGTGTTGGGCCACGACGCAACCTGCCACACCGGACGGCGTTCTTGTTTTTATCGGACGGTGGGGCTGAATGACGGCAAAGCGACGCTTGCCGGCGACGGCAGCAAGCCGCTGTTCGATGCGGATAAGACGTATCGGAAGCCGGTGTGAACCATTCAATATTCACAAACCACTCAGATTCACTATTCTCAAATATCCTTGTGGTAGAAGGGATATGGGACAAGGGAGATCATGATGCTCGAATGGGCGTCATTGCGTAGCAGACCTGACGTTCGGGAGGCCAATGGCCCCGCATCGTCCGGCGGCTTGCCAGATCCTAAGCCTGGCAGCAAAACCGGGATTTCGCTGGCACTTGGCGGCGGCTGCGCGCGTGGTTGGGCCCATATCGGCGTGCTGCGCGCGCTCGACGAGGCCGGCATCGAAGTCTCGATGATCGCCGGCACCTCGATCGGCGCCCTGGTGGGCGGCTGTTACCTTGCCGGCAAGCTCGACGAGTTGGAGGAGTTCGCCAGAAGCCTGACCAAGCGGCGCATCTTCGGTCTACTCGACCTCAATCTGCGCGGCAGTGGCCTTTTCGGCGGCTTGAAGCTCGACCAGCGCTTGCGCGAGCATCTCGACGGCGTCCGCTTCGACGACCTGTCGAAACCCTTTGTCGCCGTTGCTTCCGAAATCCGCACCGGTCACGAGATCTGGCTGTCGAGTGGCTCGCTCGTCACCGCCATGCGCGCTTCCTATGCGCTGCCCGGCGTCTTCGAGCCGGTCGCCTGCAACGGCCGCATGCTGGTCGACGGCGCGCTGGTCAATCCGGTGCCGGTCTCGGTCTGCCGCGCCTACGAGCAGCCGCTCGTCGTGGCGGTCAACCTGCATTACGACCTGTTTGGACGGGCCGCCGTCATCAAGCACAGCGCAGGCGAGCTGGTCGTCGAGAAAGACGCGCCGCGCCCCGGCCAGGTCAACCCTCAATCACACCAGAGCCGCCTTGGCATCACCGGCGTCATGGTCGAGGCCTTCAATATCATCCAGGACCGGATTTCGCGCGCCAGGCTGGCCGGAGATCCGCCCGACATGTCGCTGCAGCCGAAACTCAGCCATATCGGCCTGACGGAATTCCACCGCGCCGACGAGGCGATCAGCCTCGGCTATCAAGCGACGATGTCCCAGATCAGCGAACTGACCCGGCTGCAGTCCGTTCTGGTCTGAAATACCTTAAGCGAGCGCCGCATCGCTGATGCGAAACTGCACCGTCCGGTTGCCGTTCCAGTAATTGCCCGACAGCGAACCGGCTATGTGCACGGTCCTGCCTCTGTTCTTGAACAGGAATTCGCCCAGCGCGGTGTCGACGGCACGGAAAGCGATCGCCTGGATGTTGCCGCCGCTTTGCGACTGCAGGTCGACGCGAATATGATTGGTTCCGATCGCACGCGCGTCGGTCAGCCGGTGGCGCGGCAGCACGAATACCGGCGCGATGTGCCCGGCGCCGAACGGACCGGCTTTCTCCAGCGCATCGAGCAGCGCGATCGTGGCGCCCTCCGCGGCCAGCGCGCCGTCGATCGCCAGGCTTTCCTCGTTCTGCAGCCGGAAGACATCGGCCGCGGCGCGCTCCTCGAAAAAGGCGCGCAGTTCGCCGAGCTTGGCGCGCTCGACGGTGATGCCGGCCGCCATTGCATGGCCGCCGCCCTTGACGATCAGCCCGGCGTCCGCCGCCTCGCGGACCAGGCGGCCGAGATCGAAGCCGGTCACTGAACGGCCGGAGCCCGTGCCGATGCCGGTCGAATTGAAGGCGATGGCGAAGGCCGGCCGGCGCGCATAATCCTTGAGCCGCGACGCGATCAGCCCGACAATGCCCGGATGCCAGCTGTTGCTGGCCGTGACGATGACGGCGGGACCGTTGCCGCCGGCAAGCTCGGCATCGGCCTCGGCGCGTGCCTGCGCCAGCATCTCCTGCTCCATCTGCTGCCGTTCCTGGTTCAGCCGGTCGAGCGTCTCGGCGATGCTTGCCGCCTCGACGGGATCGTCGGTGGCCAAAAGCCGGCTGCCGAGCGCGGCATCACCGATGCGGCCGCCGGCATTGATGCGCGGCCCGATCAGGAAGGACAGATGGAAGGTGTTGATCGGCTCGCCGATGCGCGAGACCCGCGCCAACGCCGCCAGCCCTTCATTCTTCTGTTGGCGCGCCACCTGCAGCCCCTTGACCACGAAGGCACGGTTGACCCCTGTGAGCGGCACCACGTCGCAGACCGTGGCCAGCGCCACGAGGTCGAGCAGCGAAAGCAGATCGATCGGCTCGGCGTTCGGCAGCCTTTCGCGCAGCAGCTTTGCCGTCTGGACAAGGCACAGGAAGACGACGCCGGCGGCGCACAGATGCCCCTGCCCCGACAAATCGTCCTCGCGATTGGGATTGACCACCGCGTTCGCCGCCGGCAGCGGGCCGCCAACCTGATGGTGGTCGAGCACCACGACGTCGGCGCCGGCTTCCCTGGCCGCCTCGATCGAGGTCGCGCTGTTGGTGCCGCAATCGACGGTGACGATCAGCTTCGCGCCGCGCGAGATCAGCTCGCGCATCGCTTCCGGATTGGGTCCGTAGCCCTCGAAGATGCGGTCCGGGATATAGATTTCCGACGGCACCGAAAAATGCGTGAGAAAGCGCTTGATGAGCGCCGACGAGGCGGCGCCGTCGACATCGTAGTCGCCGAAGATCGCCACTTTCTCGCGGGCGACGATCGCGTCGGCTAGCCTCGCCGCCGCTTTCTCCATATCGGTCAGCGATGCCGGATTCGGCAGAAGCTCGCGAATGGTCGGGTCAAGGAAGCGCTCGGCCTGCTCCGCGCTGACGCCGCGCCCGGCAAGCACCCGCGCGACGATATCGGGCACGCCGTGGCCCTGCGCGATCGCCAAGGCGGCCATGTCCTGCCGCTCGGTCAGCCGGTGTTGCCAGGAAACACCGGTCGCCGACTGCCTGACATCGAGGAAGAACCGTTTCTCGCCCGTCATGCGACGCGCCGTCTGCACATCATCTTGGCCAGATATCAATATGCGACGGCAGGAGCAATTCGACGTAAGCGAGCAATCCGGGGATAAGTGTGGAAGGTCCTTCCCCGGAACGCCTCGGTGGCGCTCAAGTGGGCGAAATCAGAACTTATCCAGATCCTGGTGGCGCGCCTTGATCTCGCGCACCGTGCGCGAGGACGAGCGCAGCACGATGGTGTGGGTGGTGATGAAGGTGCGGCCGAACTTCACCCCGTCGAGCAGGTTGCCGTCGGTGACGCCGGTCGCCGCGAACAGCACGTCGCCGCGCGCCATGTCCTGGGCGCGATAGACGCGCTTCGGATCGGAAATGCCCATCTTTTCGGCGCGCGCCACCTTCTCCGGCGTGTCGAGGATCAGCCGGCCCTGCATTTGCCCGCCGATGCAGCGCAGCGCGGCCGCGGCCAGCACGCCTTCCGGCGCGCCGCCCGTGCCGAGATAGATGTCGATGCCGGTCTCGTCAGGGTCGGTTGTGTGGATGACGCCAGCGACATCGCCGTCGCCGATCAGCCGGATCGCCGCACCCGTGGCGCGCACGGCGTCGATCAGCTTGGCGTGACGCGGCCGGTCGAGGATGCAGGCGGTGATGTCGGACACGCCTACGCCCTTGGCCTTGGCCAGGTTGGCGAGGTTCTCGGCCGGCGAAGCGTCGATGTCGATCAGGCCTTCCGGATAGCCGGGGCCGATGGCGATCTTGTCCATATAGACGTCGGGAGCGAACAACAGGCTGCCTTTTTCCGCGATGGCAATGACCGCAAGCGCGTTGGGCAGGTTCTTGGCGCAGATCGTGGTGCCTTCCAGCGGATCGAGCGCGATGTCGACCGCCGGGCCTTTGCCGGTGCCGACCTCCTCGCCGATATAGAGCATGGGCGCCTCGTCGCGCTCGCCCTCGCCGATCACCACCGTGCCCTTGATGGCGAGGCGATTGAGCTCTTGGCGCATTGCGTCGACCGCCACCTGGTCGGCAGCCTTCTCATCGCCGCGCCCGCGCAGCCTGGCCGCCGCGACGGCGGCCCGCTCGGTGACGCGCACCACTTCCATGGTGAGGATCCGGTCGAGGCCGGCAGCGATGTTCTGGGCGATGTTCATGGATGGGCATTCCTCGTTGCTGTTTGCGTCGAGCAATCCCAGAACGGTTGAGCTCCGGAATTGCTCCGCCTCCCGCCAGAGGCGGGCTTCTTCTGGCAAAGCTCCATGACAACGGCAAGACTTGGCCCGTCATTTTTCGAAATGACAGCAAAATCAATCGATTGAAGACGGAATCGGACCTGACTTATTCCGCCCGCTCGATGCGGATCACTTGCGGCTTGTCGGTGAGATGACCGTCCTTGGTGATGCCTTCGACCGCCTTGCGCACTGCCGCTTCCGTCGTCTCGTGCGTGACGAGGATAACCGTCTTCTGCGCCTGCGTTTCCGTGCCGGCCGCCTGCTGTACAATCGATTCCAGCGAGATGTCGTTGTCGGCCATGCGCTTGGCGATGGCAGCGAAGACACCGGTGCGGTCATGCACGGTAAGGCGGATGAAGTAGCCCCCCGCATGGCTGCGCATCTGCGCCTTCTTGTAAGGCTTCAACTCCTTCGCCGGCCAGCCGAACACCGGAGCGTGCTGGAAGCCGGGTCGGCTCTTGGCGATGTCGGCAATGTCGCCGATCACCGCCGAGGCGGTGGCGTTGCCGCCGGCGCCTGGACCGGAAAGCAGAAGCTCACCCAGAATGTCGGTCTCGATCGCCACCGCATTGGTGACGCCATGCACCTGCGCGATGACGGACGCCGTCGGCACCATGGTTGGGTGGACGCGCTGCTCGATGCCGCTGTCAGTGCGCTGCGCGACGCCCAGCAGCTTGATGCGGTAGCCGAGATCGGCCGCCGCGCGGATGTCGGCCTGGGTGATGTTGGAGATGCCTTCCATATAGATGTCGTTGGCCGCGATCTTCGTGCCGAAGGCAAGGCTGGTCAGGATCGACAGCTTGTGCGCCGTGTCGTGGCCTTCGATGTCGAAGGTCGGATCGGCCTCGGCGTAGCCCAGCCGCTGCGCGTCCTTCAGGCAGGCATCGAACGAAATGCCCTCGGCTTCCATGCGGGTCAGGATGTAGTTGCAGGTGCCGTTGAGGATGCCGAAGACACGCGTCACCGCGTTGCCGGCCATCGCCTCGCGCATTGTCTTGATGACCGGGATGCCGCCGGCCACCGCCGCTTCGTAATTGAGCAGCACGCCCTTCTTCTCGGCGATCTCGGCAAGCGCCACGCCATGCTTGGCAAGCAGGGCCTTGTTGGCGGTAACGACATGCCGGCCCGCCTCGAGCGCCGCCTTCACCGCCAGCCGCGCCGGCCCTTCGTCGCCACCGATCAGTTCGACAAAGACGTCGATGTCGGCCTTTTCGGCCAGCTTGACCGGATCGTCGAACCATTTCGTGGCGCTGAGATCGATGCCGCGGTCGCGTTTCTGATCGCGGGCGGAAACGGCCGTCACGACGATGTCGCGGCCGCATTGGCGGGTGAGCTCCGCCGCCTTGTCGCGCAGCACGCGCGCCACCGAGGCGCCAACCGTGCCGAGGCCGGCAATTCCAACACGCAACGCTTCAGCCATGTCCGGCGACGCCCCTCAAAGATTCCATAGATATAAGGCAGACTCAGCGCCGAGCGGCGAGCGGCACCACATTGTTGGGCTGCTTGGCGGTCGATGCCAGGAAGCGCTTGATGTTGCGCGCGGCCTGACGGATCCGGTGCTCGTTCTCGACCAGCGCCACGCGCACATAATCGTCGCCGTGCTCGCCGAAGCCGACACCCGGCGCCACCGCGACATCCGCATGCTCGATGAGCAGCTTGGAGAATTCGAGCGAGCCGAGATGGCGGAACTGTTCCGGGATCGGCGCCCAGGCGAACATCGAGGCCGCGGGCGCGGGAATGGTCCAGCCGGCGCGACCGAAGGAATCGACCATCACGTCGCGCCGCTTGTGGTAGACCTCGCGCACCTCCTCGATGTCCGAGCCGTCGCCGTTCAGCGCATGCGCGGCCGCCACCTGGATCGGTGTGAACGCGCCATAGTCGAGATAGGACTTCACGCGTGTCAGCGCCGCGATCAGTCGCTCGTTGCCGACAGCGAAGCCCATGCGCCAGCCCGGCATGGAGAAGGTCTTCGACATCGAGGTGAACTCGACGCAAATATCCATCGCACCCGGCACCTGCAGCACCGAAGGCGGCGGATTGCCGTCGAAATAAATCTCGGAATAGGCAAGATCGGACAGGATGATGATGTCGTTCTTCTTCGCGAAGGCGACCACGTCCTTGTAGAAGTCGAGCGAGGCGACCAACGCCGTCGGGTTCGACGGATAGTTGAGGATCAGCGCCAGCGGCTTCGGGATCGAATGGCGGATACCGCGCTCGACCGCCGGGATGAAGCCGTCATCGGGCTCGACCTGCAGCGAGCGGATGACGCCGCCCGACATGATGAAACCGAAGGCATGGATCGGGTAGGTCGGGTTGGGGCACAGGATGACGTCGCCGGGCGCGGTGATCGCCTGCGCCATGTTGGCGAAGCCTTCCTTCGAACCCAGCGTCGCCACCACTTGCGTGTCGGGGTTGAGCTTCACGCCGAAGCGGCGGGCATAGTAATTGGCTTGGGCGCGGCGCAGGCCCGGAATGCCGCGCGAGGACGAATAGCGATGCGTGCGCGGATCGCGCACCACCTCGCACAATTTGTCGACGATGGCTTTCGGCGTCGGCAGGTCCGGATTGCCCATGCCAAGGTCGATGATGTCGGCGCCGCGCGAACGGGCGCTGGCCTTCAGCCGGTTGACCTGCTCGAACACGTAAGGCGGAAGCCGGCGGACCTTGTGAAATTCTTCCATTGGAGTTCCAGACGATCGAAGATGGCGCTTTCGGCGCGCGATATAAACCTAATTGCAGTTAGGGTCGAGGGTCGGGTCGCATTTGCCCTCGATCTGTTTCAGCGTGTCGTCGCCATGCGTCTTGGCAAGCGTCTTCAGCGCCGCGGAATTCGTCGGCGCCTTGACGCTGCCGCCCTTGGCATTCTGTGCCTGCTGCTCGGCCTTGAGCTTGGCGAGGTTCGCCGCGGTCTCCTCCTTGGTGAGCTGCTTGGCGGCCACCTGCGGCGGGATGTTGAGGTTCGGGTAAGAGCCGGTGTCTTTCGGCCCCTCGGTCACGGCCATCGGCGCCGTATTGCTCGGGCTGGTGCTCGTGCAGCCGCCGGCGGGCAACAGCACGCCGACCAACCCGGCCAGGACCGCCTTGCGGGAGATCGAACCCGGCCTGAGAAAAAAAGTCCCGCCAACATTAATCGTCATATTGTTTTCCTGGCAGCCGGGTTACAGCGAATTGGACCCGGTCAGATGTCCCATGGTAATATGTCAAGAAAACGCTCCGGGAGGAACCCCGCGGACCATGTCCAAACCTGACGATTCGGACAAAGCGGAAAATGGCGGACCTTCCGCCATCGAGCAATATCTGGTGAAGGATCCCGAGCGCTTCGCCTTGAACATGGCGCGCATGATCGAGCAGGCCGGCAAGGCGGCTTCCGCCTGGACCGAGCCGCGCGAGAAGGGTGAGGTACGCGATCACGTCGCCGAGCCCGTCGTCGACATGGTCAAGACCTTCTCCAAGCTCTCGGAGTACTGGCTTGGCGACCCGCAGCGCGCGCTCGAAGCGCAGACGCGTCTGTTCGCCGGCTATATGACTGTGTGGGCGAACGCCATCCAGAAGGTCAACCCCAACACCGAGGCGCCTCCGGACGCGGTTCAGCCCGAGCGCGGCGACAAGCGCTTCCAGGACCCGGAATGGGGCCGCAACGCCTTCTTCGATTTCCTCAAGCAGGCCTATCTCGTCACCTCGCGCTGGGCGAACGAGCTCGTGGAGCACGCCGAGGGCCTGGACGAGCACACCCGCCACAAGGCGAGCTTCTACGTCAAGCAGGTGTCTAACGCGATTGCGCCGTCGAACTTCATCCTGACCAATCCGGAGCTGTTTCGCGAGACTGTCGCCTCCAACGGCGAGAATCTGGTGCGCGGCATGAAGATGCTGGCCGAGGATATCGCCGCCGGCCGCGGCGACCTGAAGTTGCGCCAGGCCGACTATACGCCCTTCGAAATCGGCAAGAACATCGCCACCACGCCCGGCAAGGTCATCGGCCGCAGCGATGTCGCCGAGATCATCCAATATGATCCCGTGACGGAAACGGTGCTGAAGCGCCCGTTGCTGATCTGCCCGCCATGGATCAACAAATTCTACATCCTCGACCTCAACCCGCAGAAATCCTTCATCCGCTGGGCGATCGAGCAGGGCCACACGGTCTTCGTCATCTCCTGGATCAACCCCGACGAGCGCCACGGCGCCAAGGGTTGGGAAGCCTATATCCGCGAAGGCCTGCAATACGGTCTCGACATGGTGGAGAAGGCGACCGGCGAGAAGGAAGTCAACGCCATCGGCTATTGCGTCGGCGGCACGCTGCTTGCCGCCGCGTTGGCGCTGCTGGCGCAGGAAGGCGACCACCGCATCAAATCGGCCACCTTCTTCACCACGCAGGTCGACTTCACCTATGCCGGCGACCTCAAGGTCTTCGTCGACGAGGACCAGGTCGCCGCCGTCGAGCGCTCGATGAGTGAGAAGGGCTATCTTGAAGGCACCAAGATGGCCACCGCCTTCAACATGCTGCGCTCGGGCGACCTGATCTGGCCCTATGTCATCAACAACTACATGCGCGGCAAGGAGCCCCTGCCCTTCGACCTGCTCTACTGGAATTCCGATTCCACGCGCATGGCGGCAGCCAACCACTCCTTCTATCTGCGCAACTGCTATCTCGAGAACAATCTATCGCGCGGCACGATGGAGCTTGCCGGCCGCACGGTGTCGCTGGCCGACATCACCATCCCGGTCTACAACCTTGCCACGAAGGAAGACCACATCGCACCGGCGCTTTCGGTGTTCCTGGGCTCACGGTTCTTCGGCGGCGACGTCGAGTATGTGATGGCGGGTTCCGGCCACATCGCCGGCGTCGTCAACCCGCCTGCCGCCCGGAAATATCAGTACTGGACCGGCGGCAAACCGGTGGGCGACTTCAACGCCTGGCTCGCCACGGCGCATGAGCATCCAGGGTCCTGGTGGACGCATTGGCAGCACTGGATCGAGAACCAGGACAACATCCGCGTGCCCGCCCGCAAACCCGGCAAGCATATGAAAACCTTGGGAGATGCGCCGGGCACCTATGTCAAGGTGCGCGTGTAACGGACTGTAATGTCTGGTGAGTTGACGGGCCGCCAAAACAGGGCGAAATGGTTGCGTCAATCGTGTCACGGCCTCAATTCGCCTTCAGACGCAGAATAAATCCGAGGCTTGCAGATTCGACACATGTCCCGTTTCCGGTTGGGAACAGGAGGGTTATCGCAGCGCGGTGCTGGAGTGGCGCGGCGATGACGGACCGACCGGATGCCGAGGGGGAATTTATTTTGAAATCAGTAGGTTGGCGTCTTGCACGAAGGGAAGGTCGCAGCATAGCGGCGGCGCTTTTCTCCGTGCTTCTGGCCTCCTGCACATCGACCGGCGATCCGACGATGTCGGTCGTTTCGCCCGCCTACAATTCAACCGCCACCGAAATGAGCGCGACAGCCGGCGCCAAGACGGCAACAACTGCCGATTCGTCGGCTCAGGCCGCATCCGCGACCACCGATGCGGCAGCGACCGTGATGGGCGAAGGCGACACGCCTTTGCCCGAAAAGGTCGCCTATGTGCCGGAGACGCGGCCGCAAGCCGCCTTCCCTGCCGTCGCGGTGCCCGCGGGCACCGCCGCGATTGCCGGCAATACACCGCAACCGCTGGTTCAGCCGACGCAAACGGCGGAACAGACGCAAGCCGTGGCCCAGCAGGTCGCCGCCGGCGATGCCGCCGCCATTGCCTCCAAGGCGCAGGCGACCACGCAGGCCATGAGCAACGGCGTCTATGTGACCGCGGGCGAGCCGCCGCAGCCGCAGGTCGCCGCGCCGAAGAAGAGCCTGTTTGCCTCGCTGTTCAGCACCACGCCGGCTTCGGCAGCGCCCGCGCCGCTGATCAATTCGCGCTCCGGCGACCAACCAGCGGCGCAGGCCAAGACCGCGACCGCCGCGCCGGCGCCCGCCAAGCCGATCGTTGAGCTGGCCTCTGCGACACCGGCCGCAAAACCGGTGCAGCTCGCCTCGCTCGACGACCCGAGCTATCACATCACCGGCGCCGATGCCCTCCCCGGCGTGCGCCAGACCGCGCTGTTCGAGATCAAGCGCAAGTCCGGCATTGACGACGAGAGCGATGTCGACCTGAACGAGGATGAGGGCGGCGGCGGTTCCTACCAGGTGGCCTCGGCCGCCGGCATGGCAAGGCTCGCGCCCAACGGCCTTCTGAAGCAGAACGAAAGCGTCGACGTAGCCTGCCTCAAGCCGTCGCTTGTGCGGGTGCTGAAAACGATCGAGGGCCATTTCGGCCGCAAGATGATCGTCACCTCCGGCTACCGCGACCCCTCGCGCAACCGCCGCGCCAACGGCGCCAAGAACTCGCTGCACATGTACTGCGCCGCCGCAGACATCCAGTTGCCCGGCGTCTCGAAGTGGGAGTTGGCGAGCTATGTCCGCTCGATGCCCGGCCGCGGCGGCGTCGGCACCTACTGCCACACCGAATCCGTCCATATCGACGTCGGCCCCGAGCGCGACTGGAACTGGCGCTGCCGTCGCCGCAGCGGCGGTGGGGAGGACGGTTGAGCCCGCCGGCCCCTCGGCTGCGTTCGCGCACACGAGCCACTTTTTCGCCCAAAGCCACGCGCTTCACGGCGCCGCGAAAAAAGTTGTCGCATGTGGCGGCAGATGGGTTGCCGGTTGGCAACAAGGCAATTATAAGCCGCTTCGTCTGAGCGCGCCCATCGTCTAGCGGTTAGGACACCGCCCTTTCACGGCGGTAACAGGGGTTCGATTCCCCTTGGGCGTACCAGTCTTGTCTCCCCTGAACAGCTGCAAATCCGGCACCTCGCGCTCCCCGCGCCGAAACGCGTCATTAACGGCGTTGTTGGGTGACGCATGGCGGCAGCGATCAGACGGTGTAGAGTTCTCCTTCGCCATGCGGATGAACCTGCTTCGCATAGCGCTCTTATGCGCGGCAATGACCGGCCTGGCTGGGTTGCAGCCCGTCCTCGCCGAGGATCAGCCTGTCCGGTCGAACGGCGACGCAGCGCAGCCGCCCGTTCATTGCCAGGGACAGAACTGCCTGCCGCCAAAGGACGATCCCGCCCTGGAGTGCAAGGGGCAGGATTGCACCCCGGCTCCGGTGACCAACCAGTCGGCAGGCCCGGAGATTAAGAAGGTCAAGTGAGAGGCAACGGGCGCCTTGTGCCGGAAATGGAATGCCGCCGCCCTCGCCAGGTCACGTTGACGCTCCAAAAAAGCAGGCATCGGGCAGAGCGAAGCGGCGAGCGCAGATCAATCCGGAACCATCGGCGCCGGCTCTTCGCACCGGTAGACCATGCACCGACCGTCACTGGCCGGAATATAGTCGACCATTGGCACATAGGGAGCATCGCACTCATTGCCGAACTGGCGGACATAGCGCTCATAGGTGTTCGCCCCGGTGGTCAGCACCACCGCATGCCGGCTCTGGATCAGCGCCTGGGTCTGCGCGCAAGTCATCTCGCGTGTGTCGGGCCTCGCATCGGCGAAATTCGTGGCGGCAACGATCATCGCTGCCGCGCAAAACGCTATCCTGGGCATGGTGGCATCCTCGCAAAGCATCGTATCGCCAAACTCGCACCTGGCGACGCCGCCCCGCAACGGTGGCGCGGTCACGATGCAGCGAGCGACGCTTGAAAGGCAGGGGAGGCTCCGCCTGTTGACAACCATACAAATTCCCGTGAGCCGTGGCCGCAAACAATATCCCACTATATAACAGCCTCGTTGAGGTAATGAGATGTCAGGCGCCTACGATCTCGGAACCAACCTGGTTCGCCGTATCTATGAAAAGCGCATAGATGCGCCGGCCATTCTTGACGCCGGCACGCATTTTCCCAATGCCGCGAAGTTCGCCGCCGCCTGGCAGGACATCCGCGATGAAGCACTCGCGGCAAAGCTGAACAAAGCGCCGCGTTTTCACGACATCATGCCGGAGCAGGCCGATATCTCAGCCAATGACGGTCTCGACTGGCGCATGTTCGTGCTCAAGGCCTATGACATGACAGTGCCGGAGAATCTCGCGCGCATGCCGGTTTTGAGCCGGCTGCTCACCGAATGCCCCGAAGTCAAGTCGGCGGCCGTCTCCTTCCTCGCCCCGCACAAGCACATCCCGCCGCACCGCGGACCATTTCGCGGCATCATGCGCTTTCACCTCGGCCTCGTCATTCCCAAACAGCCGGACGGCCGCCCGGCGACGATCATGATGATCAACCATGAGGAAAGGCGCATCGCCGATGGCGAATGCATGCTCTGGGACGACACGTTCGAGCACGAAGTCATGAACAACTCGGATCAGCCGCGCGTCGCTCTTCTGCTCGACGTGTGGCGTCCGCAAATGCCGCTGGATATGGAGATCCTGTCGCGCGTGATCGTGCGCGGCGTGCAGGTGGGAATGCGCTATCGGGGCGTGTCGTTCGGCGGCTGAACCGATTGCGGTCAGGGCCTTGTGCATGTCGCCCGATGACACGGTCTCGGGGGAACGATCTGGACGAAACAAAGACTCAGGCGCGCGCCTCGCGATGCGTCCCTGCCCTACGCTTGCCGGGAAACATCGCGTCCCTCGCCAGCAATCCGCTGACGCGGCAGAAGGTTGCAAACGCCCGGCATGCTTCCTCGGTGCTGGCCACGTCGACCGTCGCCCCGAAGCAGGCATTGAAGGCGGCTTCGTAGATCTTGCCCTGCCGGCGCTTCGGCCAATCCTGCAGGAAATCGAGCGCCTGCTCGACACTGTAGATTTCCTCGACCGGCAGGCCGGGCGCGGGCGCGATGCGCACCGGCACCTCAAATTGCAGTCTGTCCATTCCCTGTCTCCCGAACTGGCGCAGCCCCAGCAACGCCGCTCGATGTGAAAAGTTGCTTTGGCGGCCTTCTGACTCAGGAATGTGACCTCAGTGCGGTCAACAATCGGTTCACACATGCGTCGGGCCGGCGCCCGGCCAATCCGCGCAGGCCAGATGACAGGGCGACACAACCCGCGCCGCCCTGCCCTTGCTCTTTTCCCACGTCGTCGGCGCTACTGATTGGCCGGGTCCGTCTCCGCGTCATAGGCCATGCGGGTGACCACCATCAGCACATAGGCGGACGGCAGTGCGAAGATGGCGCCGAGCACGATCGCCGCCGTTCCTTCCATACGAAGGGTAGCGGCAACGGCCCAGTAGACGGTGCCGATGCAGATCACCGCCTGAATCGCCAGAAAGGAGGCTGCGGCGGCCGCACGGGTGAGTGTCTTGAATGTCTTGATGCGTTGCATTGAAGAAAATCCGAATTGATGCGCGCGCGACCGGCGGACGGCCGGCGGCCGTCGCCTGATCGCGACGCGAAGGAGTGTTTTGGTTTGAATGCCGCGCTCAGCGGCCAGGGGCTTATGCGGCGGGCGGTGCGCGTGGCTGGTTGGCGCGCGAGCCGGTTGCGCTCGCCGATACGGGCGTGATGCCCATTTCGGCTGGCAACGGCTGGCCGATAACCAGAAAATCGGCTGCGGGAGCAAGCGCGGCGGGATTACCGCTGGCGAGCTTTACGGGAAGCGGCCGGCTGGCCCGAACCTCGAGCGCCTGCGCCTTGCCGGAGGTCCTGAGCAACGCGATCGTATCGCCCTGGCGGGCGGCGCTGATGCTGGAGCCACCCTGGAGCGAGACGGCCGACGCGGAAATTCCGGCCTGGGCAAAGCCCAGCAACGCGAGCATCAGCAGCGCCATCAGGCCCGCAAAAGCGGTCCTTACCGGCAGTAGCTTCGATCTGTCGCGTTCAGGTGCCGTCAAGCCGATCTCCGGATACCAGAACCCGCCCTAACCCATGGGATGGCCAAAGGAAAGCCGCAATGGCCGCCGCAAACGCACTTCGTCCTTGAACCTTGCGGCTTCCGGTGCCAAATCTGGGGCAGATTTTGGCACTCGGCTCCCTTTGGCGCCAACGCCGGCAAACGGATAAAAATGGTTACCTATCTCGACGCCTCCACGGCCCCCCTTCGAAACACCGGCCAGATCCGCCTCTATGGCGAGGAAGGTTTTGCCGGCATGCGCAAGGCGTGCGATCTTACGGCGCGCTGCCTTGACGAGCTGGTGCCAATGGTCAAGCCCGGCGTGACGACGGAAACCATCGACCGCTTCGTCTTCGAATTCGGCATGGACCATGGCGCGTTGCCGGCAACGCTCAATTATCGCGGCTACACCAAGTCGTCCTGCACCTCGATCAACCATGTCGTCTGCCACGGCATTCCCGACAACAAACCGCTGAAGGATGGCGACATCGTCAACATTGACGTCACCTATATCCTCGACGGCTGGCACGGCGATTCCTCGCGCATGTATCCGGTGGGCACCATCAAGCGCGCCGCCGAGCGCCTGCTCGAAGTGACCTATGAATGCCTGATGCGCGGCATCGCTGCGATCAAGCCCGGCGCCCGTACCGGCGCCATCGGCGCCGCGATCCAGACCTACGCCGAAGCCGAGCGCTGCTCGGTGGTGCGCGATTTCTGCGGCCACGGCGTCGGCCAGCTTTTCCACGACGCGCCGAACATCCTGCATTACGGCACCGTCAATGAAGGCGTCGAGATGCGGCCGGGCATGATCTTCACCGTCGAGCCGATGATCAATCTCGGCCGACCGCATGTGAAAGTGCTGTCGGACGGCTGGACCGCGGTCACCCGCGACCGCTCACTGTCGGCGCAGTACGAACACACGATCGGGGTCACGGACACCGG
The DNA here is from genome assembly GCF_003289965.1 of Mesorhizobium atlanticum. GTDB lineage: Bacteria > Pseudomonadota > Alphaproteobacteria > Rhizobiales > Rhizobiaceae > Mesorhizobium > Mesorhizobium atlanticum. Next base: position 604,794 of record NZ_QMBQ01000003.1, on the reverse strand, counting down.
CTGCGAGATCTTCACGCTGTCGCCGAAAATGCTAGACCGGCCTGGTTTGCCTGCGTAGCGCGCATTGGCATCAGAAAGTCCGGCGAACTCCCGGACCGCTACCAGGGTGCCGGCGCAATCGGCAATCTCGGTTCATTCATGCCGCGTTGAACAAGGCGTTACGCGAGTTGAGCAACGATTCCGCCTTGTGCACCGGATCGTCGCTGACAACTTCCATCCGCCTGGTACCGGTGCATAGCCAGACGCTTTGCATCAAGTACAGACAGATCGCGCTGCAAAGTGCACAGCTACCAAGGGTTGCTTACAAATTTACGGAATCCGGAAACCACCAGGGTAAGGAGGCTTTCCTACGCTTTCCGCATGGACAAGCTGCCCTCGATTTTCCGCGTCACATCAAACCGTCAGGTCGTTGCCCTGCTCTTGCTCATCACGGCGATAGCGGTCGCTGCTCCCGTCTTGTCGATCGCAACGGCGCTTGCCTTCGTGCCCACGCTGCCACTGCAGGCTTTCTGGGGTATCCTGTCGTTGGCGGCGATTATTCCACTGCTGATCGCGCCCCCTATCGCACTCGGGGCCCTGAGCATCCTCAGATTGCTCACTATCACGATTGATCGTCTCGACAATTGCGTCTGCTACGATCCGCTCACGGGTGCTCTATCCCGCGTCTATCTGCTGAACCAGATACGCGAACGGCTGGCGAGCGGCGGCTCTTTCCTGATGATCGACGCCGATCACTTCAAATCCATCAACGACACTTATGGGCACAATGTTGGAGACGAAGCTCTCAAATGCCTCGCCAAAGTTCTTAGAGACGCCCTGCCGCCCGAGGCACTGGTCGGACGGCTGGGCGGCGAGGAATTTGGGGCCTTTCTGCCGGCCGTGGGGAGCGATGAAGCAGGTCGGGCGGCGGAAAGCCTCTGCGAGGCGATGCGGCAATCAGGGAAGGTGATCGCCGGGCATACCATCAATCTTACGATCAGCATCGGTGTCGGCCGCCACCGTCCAGAAAACACGCTCGAGCAGACCATGAAACTCGCCGACGAGGCGCTCTATCACGCCAAGCGTTCCGGCCGCGACCGTCACCACATCAGTACTGCGGACGACGCAAGTGAGATAGTCGCTGCTGACCCGATCGCTCACAGCCCAGAGCGCCGCGGCCGGCGAGTTTCGATGCGCCTCGCACAAGCACATCGCTGAACATCGCGCCGTAAAACAGCCGGATCGCGTCTCCTCTTGGTGCCAATCGGCTCTGGTATCCTCGACCCCCGAGTCGTGACGACAGATCGTCTTGCGCAGGCGGGCAAACCTCTTCGATTGGCGGCTCGCGAGAATGCGTTCAGAGCTTCCTGCGGATCAACTCTGTCGGGAAAACCCCATAGGCAGCCTTGAAATAGCGGCTGAACCGGCCCGCGTTGGTGAAACCCCAGCGCAAGGCAATCTCCTCGACCGACGCCGGGTCGGTCAGAAGATCGGCGCGCGCCCGCTCAAGCCTGACCTGACGTTGATAGGCGCCGATCGAGATGCCCGCGAAACGGCGAAAACCCATCTGCAGGGCCCGGAGACTGACGCCCGACAAGGCGGCAAGTTCCGTTCCGCTCGGAAGCAATTGCGCGTGGTCATGGATGAAATCCATGGCGAGCTTCACATGCTGGGGCGCGATCATCGGTGGCGGCCGTCTCAAAATCTCCGAATAGTTGTTCGGCCAGCTTTCGAGCACGAGGTCGACAAGCACTTCGCGAATCCGCTCGGCGGTGAGGCTCGCCTGGTTGAGCTGAGGCCCGAATTCCGGACTTGTGATGCATATCACCAGAGAGCTGAGCGCACGCGCGCTGCTGGATGCCATATCCATGTCAGGCTGAAAGACCGGCTTCTCGACTACCGGATGGCCAAGCAGCGCCGACAAGCGTGCTGCCAGCAGCGGCCGTTCAATCACCACGCCGCAAAATGCGCTGTCGCCGAGGAATTCCACGGATCGGCTTGCTGTCCCTTCGGCAGCGACGGCAACGGTGGGCGAGCTCGCGAAGCTGCCGCTGCTTTGATGGAAAACAAGGCTGCCCGCCGTCGGAAAGATGAAGAAGACGCCGTCATGGAGTCGTTTGGGAAACACTTTGAACTCGCCCCGGACCCGGCTACGGCTGAAATCGATGCCGGCAACGCGGCCGTACGTCCCGGACATATTGAACCGATCGTCAGCCCGGACCGGTTCGATCCTCACTGGCGAAAAGCGTTGACTGATGAGTTGCGCTAAGCCGTCCGCGTCCTGCAGCTCAAAGTCCACCACCGTCTGGACCGAGCGGGCAAGTGCCCGTCCTGGCATGACATCTCCTTATCACTCCAACGGTTGAGGTCAGGCACGAACAAAATGCGATTTTGCCACCCCAGCGGCCGCCCCAGGCATTCGACTTGTGCCGCCCGCAGCCAACCAGAGGTGGCGCGTACAGGCCAAGGATCGTGTTCCACGTCCTTGTGCAGATACCCGACAAGCACGTCGGATTTCTCTCAAATTGGTGTCACGGATATCAAAAACGGACGAACAGGGAACAAGCCCCGGCCCGCGATCGGCACGGCACGACCGTCAAGCGATCGATCGCCTGTAGCAGGCGGGCGACATTCCCATGAACCGCCTGAAGACGGTGCCGAAATGCGCCTGGCTTGAAAAGCCGCACATCAGCGCGATCGAGACAAGTTCAAGCCTCGGATCGGCAAGATAGGACCTCGCCCGTTCGATCCGCGCTGTCATCAGGTAGCGATGAGGTGTCATCCGCATCGAAGCCTTGAAGCGGCGGAAGAACTGCTCGCGGCTGAGCCCGGCAATCGCGGCCAGTTCCTTGACACTTATTTCGCCACCAAGATTGGCTTCGATATAGTCAACCACAAGCCGAAGCTGGTTCGATCCAAGCTTCTCTGAAACGCGTGTTCGGGTTGTGCCGTCCGTTGAATGAAGCTGCAGAATGTGTGAGGCAAGCGCCCTTGCCAGATGCTCTGCCTTCAGCATATTGCTCCGAGGTGGCTCGTCGAGCGCGGCCCTGATCGCGTGCATCAGCAAGTAAAGCATCCGGTCCTCGGTGGCGAATGCGGGTATGATCGCTCGATCCGAACGGTGCGTCGCAAAAAGGTCGTCGGCGACCTCCTGCATCACCTCGTTCTTGAGATAGACGTGCAAGGCCGTGGCCGGTGCTGCGATTTCATCGCGCACGGCCATGCCCCCAGGCGTTATCGTGACGAGATTCGACGGCAGCACGCCATGGTACTGCTCTCCTCCAACCGAACGGCGCAAGTCGATGCCGGTCAGGGTCGATGCGAACCACACATCCGGGATGGCCTTGCGGATTGCCAAGTGAGGCCGCTCATCGGTCACAGCGGCGTAGACATCGGTCCAGCCAAGGCCTTCGCTCGATTTGACAACAGTGACATCGGGATGGACGTGCAAGGAACTTTGCGCGCGCCTGTATTCGTGCACGCCATGTGTCGCCGCGGTCGGCCCGCCGACCTCCCCGCCCCCCTTGGGTTCAACCTTGAAATGCGGAACCGTCGGCGTCACGATGACGACACCTCTTCGCCAGTTTTTCCACTTAGACGAGTAGAATTTTAAACTACGTCCCAGCGATCCGGGCGACGGCACCACAGACAAAACGCGCAATTTTAGACAATTTGCGCTTAAAAGCGCCACCTTCGCGCCGGTTGTTGCAGTGCCTGACGCGAACAGCAAGTTCGGCAAGGTGACAAGGACCGGAGCGATCGAAACTGGCCGACATCTGCCGATTTCTCGTTTAACGGCCGGTTTCCCCCTTTGGAATCATGTTCTAGTGTCTGCCCCGATCTGTTCGGAGGAATGTGGGCGGCCTATGGGGAAAGAGGACAACGAGCGGGCGTTCTTTTCAGAAGCCTGGATCGAGCCGCCGCAGAAGAAAGCAGCGGCGGAAGAAAAGCCGCACTATCACGGCCATCGCGATCGTCTCCGCGAACGCTTTGCATCCGGCGGGCCGGACGCCCTGCCAGACTACGAACTGCTCGAGCTTCTGCTGTTCCGGCTGATCCCGCGCGTCGACACCAAGCCGATCGCCAAGGCGCTGATCGCCCGCTTCGGCTCGCTGGCCGAAGTGCTCGGCGCGCCGGCATCCTTGCTCGAGGAAGTCAAAGGCATCGGGCCGACTGTCGCAATCGATCTAAAAGTCATCGCCGCAACCGCGCAGCGTATGGCGCGTGGCGAGGTGCGCGGTCGCGAAGTCCTGTCCAACTGGACGCAGCTGCTCGACTATTGCCGCTCCGCCATGGCCTTCGAGACCCGCGAGCAGTTCCGCATCCTGTTCCTCGACAAGAAGAACGGGCTGATCGCCGACGAGGTGCAGCAGACCGGCACCGTCGACCACACGCCGGTCTATCCGCGCGAGGTGGTGAAGCGCGCGCTCGAACTCTCCGCCAGCGCCGTCATCCTGGTCCACAATCACCCCTCGGGCGACCCCACACCGTCCCGCGCTGACATCGAGATGACCAAGCAGATCATCGATACGGCGAAGCCCCTCGGAATCGCCGTGCACGACCACATCATCATCGGCCGCAAGGGCAACGCCTCGATGAAGGGCCTGCTGCTGATCTAGCCACCGCTTTGCGCCCCGAAAGCTTGCTTAAAGAGCAGCACTTTGCCAATCAGATAGTCGGCTCTGGAATTTCAACCGGAAATCGAGCATGATGCAATTGGCATTTCGGGACGCTTCGCGCGTTTGAAATGCCGGGAGGAACGGGACATGGCCGTTGTGCTTGTACTCGTTTTGATCGTCGTGGGCTCGGTGTTGTTCCACTTCCTGAGCCCATGGTGGTGGACGCCCATTGCCTCGAACTGGGACTATATCGACCACACCATCATCATCTCCTTTTGGATCACCGGCGTCGTCTTTGCCGCTGTCGTCCTGTTCATGGCTTATTGCGTCTTCCGCTTCCGGCATCGGGAAGGCAATCGCGCGGCATACGAACCCGAGAACAAGCGCCTCGAATCGTGGCTGATGATCGTCACCGCGTTCGGCGTCACCGCTTTGCTGGTTCCGGGCCTGTTTGTCTGGAGCCGCTTCGTCACGGTGCCAGGCGACGCGACCGAAATCGAGGTCGTGGCCCAGCAATGGCAGTGGAGCTTCCGTTTACCGGGCAAGGACGGCAAGCTCGGCACTTCCGACACCCGCGACGTCACCGCCGACAATCCGTTGGGCGTGGCCCCCAAGGATCCGAACGGCCAGGACGATGTCCTGGTCGAAGCCGCCGATCTTCATCTGCCGGTCGGCAAGCCGGTCAAGGTGCTGCTGCGTTCGATAGACGTGCTGCATGATTTCTATATCCCGGAATTCCGCGCCAAGATGGACATGATCCCCGGGTCGGTGACCTATTTCTGGTTCACCCCGACCCGGACCGGCACCTTCCAGGTCCTGTGCGCCGAGCTATGCGGCCAAGGGCACCCGCTGATGCATGGCGTGGTCGTGGTCGACACCGAGCAGGATTATCTGGCCTGGCTCGGCCAGCAGCAGACCTTCGCGCAATTGTCGGCGCCCCAGCAATCGGGCTCGGCGAACCAGCCGCCAGGAAAGATAATGGCGTCCAATCTGGGCGTCGCGGCAAACTCGAAACTTTCGAGGTCCGCACAATAGGGCACGGAGGTGCTCCAATGGTCGACGTCACACCCGCAGATGCCGTTCCGCCCGCCGAAGTTGGGGAGGTGGAACTCTACCATCCGCACAGCTGGTGGACGAAGTATGTCTTCTCGCAGGATGCGAAGGTCATAGCGGTCCAGTACGCGGCGACGGCAACCGCGATCGGCCTGGTGGCGCTGGTTCTGTCCTGGCTGATGCGCCTGCAGCTCGGCTTTCCCGGCACGTTCGACTTCATCACGCCGGAGGCCTACTACCAGTTCATCACCGTGCACGGCATGATCATGGTGATCTACCTGCTCACCGCGCTCTTCCTCGGCGGCTTCGGCAATTACCTCATCCCGCTGATGGTCGGCGCCCGCGACATGGTCTTTCCCTATGTCAACATGCTGAGCTACTGGATCTATCTGCTCGCCGTGCTCGTGTTGGTGTCGAGCTTCTTTGCGCCGGGCGGACCGACCGGCGCCGGCTGGACGCTCTATCCGCCGCAGGCCATCATGTCCGGCACGCCGGGCGGACAGGACTGGGGCATCATCCTGATGCTCTCTTCGCTCATCCTGTTCATCGTCGGCTTCACCATGGGCGGCCTCAACTATGTGGTGACGGTGCTGCAGGGCCGCACGCGCGGCATGACCTTGATGCGCCTGCCGCTCACCGTCTGGGGCATCTTCACCGCCACCGTCATGGCGCTGCTCGCCTTCCCGGCGCTGTTTGTCGCTTGTGTGATGATGCTGCTTGACCGCGTTCTCGGCACCTCATTCTTCATGCCGGCGATTGTCGAAATGGGCACGCAGCTGCAGCATAATGGCGGCAGCCCGATCCTGTTCCAGCATCTGTTCTGGTTCTTCGGCCATCCGGAGGTCTACATCGTCGCGCTGCCGGCCTTCGGCATCGTGTCCGACCTGATCAGCACGCATGCGCGCAAGAACATCTTCGGCTACCGCATGATGGTTTGGGCGATCATCGCCATCGGCGCCCTGAGCTTCGTCGTCTGGGCGCACCACATGTATGTCAGCGGCATGAACCCCTATTTCGGCTTCTTCTTCGCGACCACGACGCTGATCATTGCCGTGCCGACTGCGATCAAGGTTTACAATTGGGTGCTGACGCTGTGGCGCGGCGATATCCATCTGACCATACCGATGCTTTTCGCACTCGCCTTCATCGTCACCTTCGTCAATGGCGGCTTGACAGGTCTGTTCCTCGGCAATGTCGTCGTCGACGTGCCGCTGTCGGACACCATGTTCGTCGTCGCCCATTTCCACATGGTCATGGGGGTCGCGCCGATCCTGGTGATCTTCGGTGCGATCTATCACTGGTACCCGAAGGTCACCGGCAGAATGCTGGACGAGACGCTCGGCCGCTTCCATTTCTGGGTGACCTTCGTTGGCGCCTACCTGATCTTCTTCCCCATGCATTATCTCGGCCTGATGGGTGTTCCGCGGCGTTACGCCGAACTCACCGACATGACCATAATGACGGATTCGGCTCGTCATCTGAACTCGTTCATCAGCATCATGGCCTTCATCGTCGGCTTCGCCCAGATGGTGTTCCTGTTCAACCTGATCTGGAGTATCCGCCATGGCCGCGAGGCCGGCGGCAACCCATGGCGGGCGACCACGCTCGAATGGCAGACGCCGCAGACGCCGCCGGCGCACGGCAATTTCGGCAAGGAGCTGCCGATCGTCTATCGCTGGGCCTACGACTACAGCGTGCCGGGGGCCAAGGAGGACTTCATACCGCAAAACGTGCCGGGCGACTTCGCGCCCTCGAGGGAGCCGGCATGAGCGTCATCCTGGTCTTTCTGCTGGTGATCGCCGGCTTCGCCGGATGGTGGCTTTCGCACCAGCGGCTGACCGCCAAGCCCTGGCTGGAGCAAGGCCTGGCCGGAGATTTCGTCGGTTTCGACCGGTCGGCGCTGCCCACCGCCAAGATCGGCCTCGGCGTCTTCCTCGCCGTCGTCGGCTGCCTGTTTTCACTGTTCACCAGCGCCTATTTCATGCGCATGGGCCTGCCCGACTGGCAGCCGCTGCCGCTGCCGCGCCTGCTCTGGCTCAACACCGGCGTGCTGGTGCTAAGCAGCGTCGCGCTGCAATGTGCCGTGGTCGCCGCGCGCAAGGGCCAGATCGACAACGTCCGGCTGGGCCTGGCCACGGCCGGGCTCACGACGCTTGCCTTTCTCGTCGGTCAGTTGATGGCATGGCGACAACTGACCGCAGACGGCTATCTGCTCGCATCCAACCCGGCCAACAGCTTCTTCTATCTGATCACCGGCATGCATGGCCTGCACATACTCGGCGGTCTGATCGGACTTGGGAGGACGAGCACAGGCGCCTGGAGTGGAGCGCGGCCGGAGCGGCTTCGGCTCAGCGTCGAGCTCTGCGCCATGTACTGGCATTTCCTGCTTTTCGTCTGGCTCTGCATCTTCGCCCTCCTGGCGGGTTGGGCCGCGACCTTCATCGACATCTGCCGACAACTGCTGACCTAGGAGACCGGCGATGGCCGAGACGACCATGACACATACCAGCCAGATGGAGCCCAGGCCCGCCGGTTGGCGCGGCATCGCCGCCGATTGGGCCTCGGACCAGCGGGCGTTCAAGAACGTGTCCTGGGGCAAGGCCATGATGTGGATCTTCCTGCTCAGCGACACCTTCATCTTCGGCTGCTTTCTGCTCTCCTACATGACCGCGCGCATTTCCACGCGCGTGCCCTGGCCGAATCCGAGCGAAGTTTTCGCCCTGCGCATCGGCGGTTCGGAGATCCCGCTCATCCTGATCGCCATCATGACCTTCGTGCTGATCTCGAGCAGCGGAACGATGGCCATGGCGGTCAATTTCGGCTACCGCCGCGATCGCCGCAAAACCGCGATCCTTATGCTTTTGACCGCGGCACTCGGCGCGACATTCGTCGGCATGCAGGCCTTCGAATGGACCAAGCTGATCACCGAAGGGGTGCGGCCATGGGGCAATCCCTGGGGGGCCGCGCAATTCGGCTCATGCTTCTTCATGATCACCGGCTTCCACGGCACGCACGTCACGATCGGCGTGATCTTCCTGATCATCGTGGCGCGAAAGGTCTGGCGTGGCGATTTCGACATCGGGCGGCCCGGCTTCTTCACCAGCCGCCGGGGTCGTTACGAGAATGTCGAGATCATGGGCCTCTACTGGCACTTCGTCGACCTGGTCTGGGTGTTCATCTTCGCCTTCTTCTATCTTTGGTGAGGCAGATATGGCTGAAGCAACCGCAAACGGTCTCGGACAACACGCACTGCACGCCACCCATGCGCATGATGCGGCCACGGCACCGGTCGCCGCCGAGGTTCACCAGGAGCACCCGATCAAGCTCTACCTGGTGGTCTGGGCGTGGCTGTTCATCCTCAGCACCTGCTCCTACCTGGTCGACTATTTCGGCATCCACGGCTATCTCAGATGGTCGCTGATCCTGATCTTCATGATGCTCAAGGCGGGATTGATCGTCGCCGTCTTCATGCACATGGCCTGGGAGCGGCTGGCGATGATGTATGCGATCATCCTGCCGCCGATATTGGTGCTGGTCTTCGTGACCATGATGGTTTTCGAAGCCGATTATACGCTGCTGACCCGCATCGCGTTTTTCGGACCCGGCCCCTGACCGGATACATTCGCGGCCGCCGGAACCGCGGATGCCGGCGCCTTGAAACGACAGGCGGCCGATCCATTTTCCGGAGCAGCAACCGGGCGCAATCGTGATTGCCCCGTTTTGCGCATGCGTCGTGAACTCAAGCAAAAGGACGCGGACAATGACCATAGCAAACAGGCTGAGGCATTTTATCGACGGCAAGGGAATCCCGTACGACACCGTTGCGCATCACCGCACATCCACCAGCAGGCAGGCCGCCATCGCCGCGCATGTGCCCGGCAGCATCATGGCCAAGTCCGTGGTCGTTCACCACGAGCTCGGTTACGCCCTGGCCGTGGTCCCAAGCACCCACAGGATCGAGCTCGGCAAGCTGCAGGACGTCATGGACAAACGTCTTGGGCTCGCTTCGGAGGACGAGGTGGTGTCGCTCTTCGATGATTGCGACATCGGCGCCGTACCGCCGATCGGCGCGGCCTATGACGTGCCGGTCATTCTGGACGAAAGCCTGCGCGATGCTGCCGATGTCTATTTCGAAGGCGGCGACCACAAGACGCTGGTGCATGTCAGCGGCAAGGATTTCCGCAACCTGACCACCGGCGCGCGCCAGGCGCGGTTCAGCCACCCGGCCTTCTAAGCACTTTGGCACAGATCCGCCGATACGCCGCGACTGCGCTCGATTATTGCGCCGGTCTGGGGTTGGCCGGCGGCTCCACGACCTTGCGATATACATGCCAGGTGGAGTGACCGAGGATCGGCAGCACGACCGCCAGTCCTGCGAACACGGGCAGCGAACCGATGATCAGCCCAACAGCGACGATCAGTCCCCACACGGCCATCACGATCGGGTTGGCCAGGACCACGCGCACCGACGTGTGGATGGCTTCGTAGGCACCGACGTCGCGATCAAGCAGCAGTGGGAATGCCACCACGGTGGTGCACAGCACGACCGCGGCGAACACGAACCCGATGGCGTGCCCCAGCACGATCAGCGTCCAGCCGCGCCCGGTGGCGAATATCTGGGCTATGAAACTGGACAGTGACGCCGGTGGCTCAGGGCCGAACAGTTGCTCGTAGAAGATCTTGGCGGTCAAAAGCCAGGCGATGAAGATTGCAAACAACATGATCCCGACCGCGGCGATGGCCGGCACCGCCGGGGAGTTCCTGACCTCGAACGCGTGCTGCCAGGATGCATCGAGCCCGGCCTCCCGTCTGCGGCTGATTTCGTAGAGTCCGATTGCCGCGAACGGGCCGATCAGCGCAAAACCCGACACCAGCGGAAACAGCAGCGGCAGCGCGTTTGCGCCCGATGTCCACGTGGCAAGCACCACGCCGACGAGTGGATAGATCATGCACAGAAACACGATGTGCGAGGGTTTGACCATGAAGTCGTCGACACCGCGCTTGAGCGCATCGAAAAGATCGGAAACGCCGATCTTTCTCACCCTGGTATGTTCCAGCGTTTCGCTGGCGCCTGCAATCACGTGAAAGCTTGCCATGAGCGTTCCTCCGAGCCCGGCAAGGTCGCGGATTCCACGGTGCTAGCACTCTGCGTGACTGGCCACGCAAACCGCGACCTGCACCGACCGCCAACATACTCCTTTGCGCCCGATTTGTCGTCATTTCATTGGAACGGATGGGGCAGCAGGCCGGGTCGCCATACTGGCTCCAGAAGGTTTTTTTCGATATTCTCTTGCAGCGTCGCGCGCCTTTTTTGGGCGCGCAACGGGCGCTGTACCGCTTTGATGGGCCTATGACCCTTTTCGAAAATCGATCTGGATTTTCGGGGCGTACGCCCGGTCGAAGGTGAACGTGATGGACACGCGGACGCTTGTCATACTCGGCCTTGGCATAGTTGTTCTGCTGCTGTTGGGGTTCTTCGCGCTGCCCGCGTGACGGCGCGCGTCGCGACCTTTCAACAGTGCAATTGCCGGACGATCAGCGATGGAGCCCGGAACGGCCGTCTATTTGGAGAACTGCTTCAGGTAGGCGATGACGTTGGCTATGTCCTTATCGTCCTTGAGGCCGGGAAACGTCATCTTCGTCCCCTTGACCATCGCTTGGGGGGCGTGAAGGTAGGTCGTCAGGGTCGGCTCGTCCCATTTGACGCCGGATTTTCCAGCCGCGATCATGGCCGCGGAATAAGTGAAACCAGGATGCGTGCCGGCAACACGCCCGATGACGCCGTGCAGAGATGGACCGATCCTGTTCTGGTCCTGGTCGGCAACGTGGCAGACCTTGCACTTGGTGAAGACCTTCTCGCCCGCGGCGGCATCTTGCGCCTGCGACGGGCTTGCGAAGAAGGTCGTAGCGGACAAGACGATGAAAAGCGCGATTGTACGCATCGCATTTCTCCCTGATGGTCTCGTTTTTGCGTCGGAGCGATCGGCACCACGCCGGTCCCGCTGCGTATGCTGCACGTTAGAGCGGAGAATCCGGGTTTCTTCAGTGGAATTGCGGCACCTATATACCACAGAACCATCCAAAAGGATAGAAAAAGGCCAGCTTTTGCCGAGGCTTAGGCCCGCAAATGCGATGCTCGACATCAGCGGCAGCTGTTCGGCCCGTAATAACGGCCGCCGAACTGGAAAGCGACGCGCTTTAGGCGGTGGGGTCAAGGCGGATCGGTGTTGCAGCTCGCAGCGAGCTGACCGAGCGCGTCCGAAAGACCGGCAAGCTCGAAATCCGCCTCACCGCGCCCCGACAGCAGGCCGAAGCGCCATGACAGCGTCAGCCGGCTCGCTGAAACCAGGCGCTTGATACCGTCGTCCCCATCCCTGACCAGCGTTCTGCCGCGGGGGCCGACCGACCAGCTTTCATCGGTCTTGCCGCCGTCGACAATGACGGAGATGGTGATCTTGCGGCTGGCGGAGACGGCGTCGTTGAGCTGGAGCCATTCGCTCCAGCGCGGTTCGCCGTCGGGCCGGCAAGCCAGCGTAAGCACCGGACTGTACCCCAGGGCTCCGCCGCCGGTGATCAGCTTGTTGCTGGCATGAAGCGAAGCCGTGATCTGGCCGTCATTGGAGCCGACGCTCCAGTTGCCCAGATTCGGCTCAGCCCGCGCGACACCGGCCGGCGCGGCCAACAAGAGCGCCGCGGCAATGACCACGTCTCTCATCATGAACCTCAGCCTCACCGATGCCTCCAAACGCCCGCGAATGCGATGAGGCGCAGATAATGTTCAATGCTTGGTATCGCCAGCACCGGACAATCAAGACAAGTTGTCTGTGTTGCCGCGCCGCCACAATGGAGTAATTCCTAATAAAAAGGCCGCCCGGAGGCGGCCTTTCTAAATCTCGGTGTTGAAACCTGTTACTCGGCTTCCTTGGCAGCCTTCTTCTTCGGCGCGGCCTTCTTCTTCGGCTCCTCGGCCTCGGCGGCTTCGCCCGCCTCCGCCTTGGCTTCGGCCTTCTTCGAGGAGGCCTTCTTGGCCGGCTTCGCCTTGGTCGCGGTTTCGGCTTCCTCGTCGTCGGCCATCAGTTCGTCCTTGCCGACCTTGACGTCATTGACCGAGATCTGGCCGAGCAGATAATCGACGACCTTCTCCTCGAACATCGGCGCGCGCAGCGCGTTGATGGCTTCCGGGTTGTTGCGATAGAACTCGAAGGCTTCCTGCTGCTGGTTGGCCGGGAAGCGGCGCACCTGCTCGAACAGGCCGCGCTGCAGCTCCTCGTCCGACACGGTGACGCCAGCCTTCTCGCCGATTTCTGCCAGGACCAGGCCAAGGCGCACGCGGCGCTCGGCAAGGCGCATATATTCGGCGCGCGCCTCTTCTTCCGTCGTCTCTTCGTCGGCAAAAGTACGGCCGGCGGCTTCGAGATCGCGATTGACCTGTGCCCAGATGTTGTTGAACTCGGCCTCGACGAGCTTCGACGGCGCCTCGAACGAATAGGACGCGTCAAGCTGGTCGAGCAGCTGGCGCTTCACCTTCTGGCGGGTCATCGAGCCGAACTGGTTCTCGAGCTGGCCGCGCACGATCTCGCGCAGGCGCTCGAGCGATTCCAGGCCGAGATTCTTGGCCGTCTCGTCATTGATTTCGAGTTCACCGGGCGCCGACACTTCCTTGACGGTGACATCGAAGGTGGCTTCCTTGCCGGCCAGATGCGCCGCCTGGTAGTTTTCGGGGAAGGTGACGGTGATCTGCTTCTCGTCGCCAGCCTTCGTGCCGATCAGCTGGTCCTCGAAGCCCGGGATGAACTCCTTGGAGCCGAGCACCAGCGGCTGGTCGGTGCCGGCGCCGCCGGCGAAGGCCTCGCCGCCGATCTTGCCGACATAGTCGATGGTCACGCGGTCGCCCTCGGCGGCCTTGCCGCCCTTCGGCTCGTAGCTGCGCGCCGATTCGGCAACGCGCTTGACCTGTTCGTCGACTTCCGATTCCGGCACATCATAGACCTGACGCGTCACCTTGATGTCGGAGAAATCCTTGATCTCGATCGCCGGGATGACTTCGTAATTGAGGCTGAATTCGAAATCGGCGCCGCCGGCCAGGATCTTCTCGGCCTCCTTCTCGTCCTCGGTCATGATCACTTCGGGTTGCATGGCGGCCTTTTCGCCGCGGCCGGTGATGATCGAACGGGTCGAGTCGTTGAGGATCTCGTTGACGACCTCGGCCATGAACGACTTGCCGTACATCTTGCGCAGATGCTGCACCGGCACCTTGCCGGGGCGGAAGCCGTTGATGCGCACCTTGTCACGGGCATCGGTCAGCCGCGCCATCAGCTTGGCTTCCATGTCACCAGCCGGCACGGTGATCTTGATCTCGCGCTTGAGACCGGAGTTAAGCGTTTCGGTGACCTGCATCCTAGAACCTTTGTTTTAACAATGAGACTGCCAAACGGTCCTAGCCGTTTACAGCCTGCCGGTATGATGTTGCCGGAAATGGCTTTTGGTACGGAACCTGGCGATTTGACCGCTAACGCGGTTCAAACTCTCCTGAACTACGCCATGCAAGATGCGAATAAGTTCTTGTTTTTCCTATAACTTTTCACGTCTTGCAGAAGCGGAAACTCACGTTCCGTCACATTCGACACGCCTTTTGTCACAGGCTAGGCCAATTTTCAACTATCTTCGCGCCTAGCCGGATAAGCATGATCTGGGCCCCGACATTGACAGAATGATGGCTACATGGGATTGCCGGGGAATGCGGATGTGGCGGAATTGGTAGACGCCCTGGATTTAGGTTCCAGTGCCGAAAGGCGTGGGGGTTCGAGTCCCTTCATCCGCACCATCCTTCGCTCTTCGAGCTTCGGATGGCAAGCCACCACCTGAGCTCGAAGAGCCGAAGGTGTCCTCCGAAGCCTTGGCGAAGGAGGACCGGCGCTGTCAGCGTCGAGCCAAGGCACTAATAAAGCGGCTCCTCGAACAGCGTCTTGTCGCCGTCCATCAGCGCCTTGATCTGTGCCGTGCCGTCGGATGCGAGCGCAAGCTTTATGCCGAACGGCCGCACGCGAATGTCGTCCTGGATCGCCACGCCTTCGCCCTCCGGCAGATAGAAGCGGTCGATCCCGTAGTCCGGCGCGACTGTCGCGTCCGCGTCACGCAGACCCCAACCTTCGGCGACGCGTCCTGCTATGTCGGCCTCGTCCGGACCAGCCGGCGCCGGCGCCTGGCCGAACCAGGCGATCGTGGGCTGCCAGTAGCCGTCAGCGCCCTTCCTCAGCCGCACCACAATCGATGTGTCGTCGCTGGAGAGCTTGCCTTGCGGAATGTTGGCGATCAGCTTCACCGGAATCCGCGAAATATTGTTGTTGAGCGAGATATAGTCGCCACGCAGCAGATCGCGCGGATCGACGGGCTGGACCTTCAGTAGCACTTCCTTGCCATTGCGCAGGATCGCGGCGCGGCCGGCGATGATCCAACTGAGAAAGCCGATCTGGACAAGAGCCAGCACCAGCGCGGAGATGATCAGTTTCTTGCCGGTCATGCCGTCGCTCCTGTTCCGGCAGGCGCCTTCATGCGCTTCTCGATGCGGATGATGACCAGCGCCAGTATGCCGAGCAACACCGCCGCCGCCAGGAAGAAGCCGGCCGTATCCAGCATCGACCTCAAGGTGACGCTGTAGATGATGGCGAGCTCGAAGGCGAAGCCGGTATAGGCCAGCCAGCGCAAGCCCCTGCTCTCGCGCCCCGCCAGCATGATTGCCGCCACGATACTGGCCAGCGCGACGATCGAGGCGACGGCAAACCCGCTGTTGTATGTGCTTTCATCCGCAAGCTCGAACTGGATGATCGCCATGCCGGTGAGGAAGCCGAGCAAGGCGTGCAAGGGCAGCCGGCCGCCGAGCTGGAGGATCCTGTCGATCGAATCGCCGGCAAAGACCGAAGCGGCAAAGAGCAGCACCGAGACGATGGCCAGCGACATGGCCACCGGCAGCGTCTCGCGATCCGTCGCCAGCAGAACCAGATAGAGAATGACCGACAGAATGACGAGGTGGCGCGCGGCCTGGCTGCGCGTCCAGAACGAGATGGCGAACAAGACGATCGCCACGACGATGAAGAGATGCGGGGTTTCCGCGCGCCAATAGAAGCCGAACCCCTTGAGAACCAGCCAGGCGTCGGCAATGCCGACCGCCGCGACCGTCAACGGGCTTGAACGCAGCGCGACCGCCGCCAGCGCCGTGCCGGCGCACCATGTCACCAGCGCCGAGGCCTCGTCGCCCGAAAGATGGTACATCTGTCCGATCAGCGCGATCGATCCGCCGAACGCCGCCGCGGCAATGATCCACAGCGCCTCGCCGATCGCGGCATGGTCACGCGTCTTCAGCACCGCGCCACCGACATAGCCGCCGAGGATCACCACGAAAAGCGCCGCCACGCGAACGAGACGCGGGAAGGCCTCCCAATTGGCGGCGACGAAAATCAGGATCGCCGCGCCGAACAAAAGCGCCGCCATCATCGCCAGGATGGAGCCGAAGCTCAGCGACGCGCGCTCATTGGCGGCGACATCGCGCGTCAGCGCCTCCGCCGTGGCGGGATCGATCAGCCCGGTCTCCCGCCAGCGCGCGATATCCGTCCTTACCCGTGCGGCATAGCCCGCCATGCATTTCCCCCAAGCCCGACCACTTCCTTAGTCGAAACAGCCAAACCATTGACGCAGCGGCATTTTTCGATTCGGCCTTGTTTGTGACGCAGGCGTGAATGGCGGTTAATGTTGCATTGCACAATTTGCATTGCTGCCATGCGCCAACGGCACTTTTAAATCGATATGATCCCACTTATTTTCTGTTCGTACACAAACGGAATGATCCGAACTAAAGACGAAACGAGAACTACCATGAACCTGATCCGCAACTACCGCAACTGGCGGCGCTACCGGGAAACCGTTTCCGAGCTGAACCGCCTGTCGAACCGTGAACTGACCGACCTCGGCATCAGCCGCAGCGACATCCACTACGTCGCCCGTAAGGCGGTCTAATCCGCTTCGGACCGCAAATGGTCCGAACCAGCTTTGAAGAGAGTAAGACAATGAACCTGATCCGTAGCTACCGTAACTGGCGCGTTTACCGCGAGACGGTTTCCGAGCTGGGTCGGCTTTCGAACCGTCAGCTCCATGATCTCGGCATCGTCCGCGACGAGATCAAGATGGTCGCTCGCAAGGCGATCTAAGCAAGGAATTTCGCCAGGGTCGACCTCCTCCCCGACCCTGACGGATACGGTCAACCTTCACCTCCTCCCGAGGGTTGGCCACCGAAACGGCGCCCGCCGGACCTCCTCCCCCGGCGGGCGTTGTTTGGAAGCGAACGAAGTTCGTCTTCCAGGGGTTTCGCCCCCTTCTGAAACGGCGAAAGGAATTTCGTCAAAGCCGACCTCCTCCCCGGCGATGACGAATTAGGTCGATCTTCACCTCCTCCCGAGGATCGACCCCCAAAACGACACCCGCCGGACCTCCTCCCCCGGCGGGTGTTGTTGTTTTTGGCGCCAGCTTCCCGCCGTCGCCGCCCGGCAATTGCAATCGGGCCGCCAAGCGATTATTCCGGCGCTCATGAGCAAAAATCCCGTACACGTCATCGGCGGCGGCCTCGCCGGATCCGAAGCCGCATGGCAGATCGCCCAGGCCGGCGTTCCGGTCGTGCTGCATGAAATGCGCCCTGTCCGCGGCACCGACGCGCATAAGACCGACGGCCTGGCCGAGCTCGTCTGCTCGAACTCTTTTCGCTCCGACGATGCTCAGAGCAACGCGGTCGGCCTGCTGCATGCCGAAATGCGGCTGGCCGGCTCGCTGATCATGAGCGCCGGCGATGCCAACCAGGTTCCCGCCGGCGGCGCGCTGGCCGTCGACCGCGACCGGTTTTCCGACGCGGTCACCGCGAAGATCGAAGCGCATCCGCTGATCACCATCCAACGCGAGGAAGTGCCTGGGCTTCCGCCAGCGGACTGGGACCAGGCGATCATCGCCACCGGTCCTCTGACGGCGCCGTCGCTTGCACAGTCGATCGCCGAGGCGACCGGCGCCGATGCGCTTGCCTTCTTCGACGCCATCGCACCGATCGTGCATTTCGACACGATCGACATGAACACGGCCTGGTTCCAGTCGCGCTATGACAAGGTCGGTCCCGGCGGCACCGGCAAGGACTACATCAACTGCCCGATGGACAAGGATCAGTACTTCGCCTTCGTCCAGGCGCTGCTGGAGGGCCAGAAAACCGAGTTCAAAGAGTGGGAAGGCACGCCCTATTTCGACGGCTGCCTGCCGATCGAGGTGATGGCCGAGCGCGGCGTCGAGACGTTGCGCTACGGCCCGATGAAGCCGATGGGCCTGACCAACGCCCACAATCCCTCGGTAAAAGCCTATGCGGTGGTGCAGCTCCGTCAGGACAATGCGCTGGGCACACTCTACAACATGGTCGGTTTCCAGACCAAGCTGAAGCATGCCGAGCAGGTGCGCATCTTCCGCACCATTCCCGGACTCGAAAATGCCGAGTTCGCGCGCCTCGGCGGCCTGCACCGCAACACCTACATCAACTCGCCAACGCTGCTCGATCCCTCGCTGCAGCTGAAGTCGCGGCCGGGCCTGCGCTTTGCCGGCCAGATCACCGGCTGCGAGGGCTATGTCGAAAGCGCCGCGATCGGCCTGCTCGCCGGCCGCTTTGCCGCCGCCGAGCGGCTCGGCCGGGCACCCGCGCTGCCGCCGGCGACGACCGCCTTCGGCGCGCTGCTCAACCACATCACCGGCGGGCATATCGTGTCGGATGATGAGCCCGGCAAACGCTCCTTCCAGCCAATGAACGTCAATTTCGGCCTTTTCCCACCGGTCGAAGCGCCGAAGACCGACGGCAAACGCTTGCGCGGCAAGGACAAGACCGTCGCCAAACGTCATGCGATCACAGCGAGAGCGCTGGCCGAGTGCCGCGAGTGGTTGGGGTTGGCGCCACGAACGGAAGCGGCAGCTTGATCTGTGGACTGCTCGCATCCGCCCAGCCTTTGCGACCGGGCTACCAGACCAGCGGCAAACCCTTCACCGACGACTTCGGACCACTCCCAGCGAAGTTGCCCGCGATACCGTGACCAAGGAACGCTTCCCCCATACGGTCTCATAGTGTATCACCCCGCATTTATGGGGCGAAGGGCGGTATAATGTCGGGCGTCGTCTTGGACGAAACAAATTTGTCGAGTGAGATCTTCGACGGTGAAGTCGTCGCGGTGAATTTTGCGACCGGCAAGTATTATGGCATGAGGGGAAGCGCGCAGCTCATCTGGGAGATGTTACGCGAGCCCGTCGATCCCGCCATGATCGAGACGGCGTTGAGGACGGGTTATCCCGACTTGGACGACGACGACGTTGCCTCGGTGCAACGCTTCATCGACCTCCTCGTGGAGGAAGGCATACTTCAGCCGGCCTCGCCGATCGCATCGCCAAAGCTACCCGACATTTCCGGTCGCGCATCGTTCATGAGGCCGGAACTGGAGATCCACACGGACTTGCAGGAGCTGATTGCCCTCGACCCCATCCATGACGTGGATCCGGGTGGTGGATGGCCGCTGCGGCGGGAATTGGGGGACAGCTGATCCGAATGGTCCGAGCCGCCGTCGCTTCCCTCACGGCGCCTGCAGCATTCGTCCGCCGCGTCATTGCCGACGCGAGTTTCCGGTGGTCCGAATCCGGCGCTGAGCATTGCTTTCGCCTTGGCGGATTGACGCTGCGGCTGCGCACATGCGGAACCGCGCTCGATCCGGTCATCCTGCCGGTTCTACGCCATGCGCAAATAACGGAAGCCACCGCGGGAGACCCGTCGATCACTGTCTACGCCGTCTCGCATGAGGATGACGGCTTTTCGGCTCCGCCCACCGAATGGCCCTTTGAAGCCGACGAGGCCGACGCCGTCACCCGGACCGCGTGGGACACCGAGGCCGGTGTCGCGATCGTATCCGACGAGAGCCGTGGAATCTGGCACCTGCACGATCTGTCCACCGGCACCGGCGTTTATTGGGTCGGAACCGCTGCCCGGCTGCCGGTCTGGGAATATGGGTCGCCGCTGCGCCATCACATCCATTGGGGCGCGTTGGCGATCGGCCATGCGATGCTTCATTCCGCCGTTGTCGGCGAAGATGGCGTGGGCCTGATGCTTGCCGGTCCGGGAGGTTCCGGCAAATCGACGCTGACGGCTGCCGCGATTTCTTCGGGGATGCAGACCACGGGCGATGATTTCGTGCTGGTGTCGCAGTCTGGGGCAGACTGGCGGAGCCACTCGCTTTTCGACACCATGAAGCTCACTGGAATGGCGGAGACCCTCTTCAGCGGGCTTGCCGCGCAAGCGGTGAACCGGGACCGTCGCCCGGAAGAAAAGGCGCTTATCCCGATCAGCACGACGACAAAGGATGCGCTGGTCCCGCAAATAGCGGTGAAGGCTCTTGTCTCCTGCAAACTCACCGGCGAGGATGCTTCGGTAATCCGTCCCGCTTCACGGTTCGAGTTGATCCGTGCGCTCTCGCCGAGCACGTCGAAGATCTTGCGGACCGGTCACAAAGAGACATTCCAGCAGGTCGCCAGCCTGTCGCGATCGCTTCCCTGCCATGAGTTCCTGATCGGCAATGATCCGATGGAGGCGACAGCGGTGCTGCGAGGGTTCCTGCGGGAACTGACAGCATGAGCGACAGCCCAACGATCAGCGTCATCATGCCGGTGCGAAACGGCGAGAAATACATCGCCGAAGCCCTGAAAACCATACTCGACCAGGCGTGGCCGGTGCAGGAAATCCTGGTTGTCGACGACGGCTCGACCGATCGCTCACGCGAGATCGTCGAGTCCCTGGCCCCGCGTTTCCCGGCGATCCATGTCCTCGACGGACCGCGGCGCGGCCCGGGGCCTGCGCGAAATGTCGGCCTGCGGATCGCTGGCGGCGAGTTCATCGGCTTCCTGGATTGCGATGACCTCTGGCCGGCCGACAAGCTGTCGCTGCATCTCGCGCGCTTTGCCCGAACGCCTCATATGGATGTCGTTTCCGGCTTCGTCAGCTATTTCAACCGGCAGATGACGGATGCCCCCGCGCCCGATCCGGCGGCGACAACAGACGAACTCTTCCATGTTCATCTGGGTGCGACCCTCTATCGTCGGACAGTTTTCGACCGGGTCGGGATGTTCGACGAGAACTTCCTTTATTCCGAAGATGTCGACCTCATGCTCCGGATCCGCGAAGCCGATATACCGATGACGATCCTGAACGCGGTGACCCTGTGCTACCGCCGGCATCCGGAATCGATGACGAGCACTTACACGGCAGAGGAGAAGCGCGACTTCAACCGCGCCCTGATGCAGTCGCTCATGCGTAGGCGCAAGACCGGTAGCACCAGGCCCTTGCCTCCGTTCAAGCATCTGATGGAGGAGTGAGTGGGAACGCCGTTTTTCAGCGTCATCATTCCAGCGTGGAACGCCTCCGCCACGCTTCATGAGACGCTCGACAGCATCGCGGAGCAGAATGATCATTCGCCGCGGGAGGTCATCGTCGTCGATGACGGCTCGAGCGACCGCACGGTCGAGGTCGCTGAGCGCCATGCGTCGCATCCGCGCATAGTCAGGAAGGCTAATGGGGGAGCGCCGTCCGCGTTAAATGTCGGCATTAAGGCCGCCCAGGGCGCGGTTCTCGCGTTCCTCGATGCCGACGACCTCTGGATGCCCGACAAGCTGGCCCTGCAGTGGGCCGCGCTGGATTTGGATCCCTCGCTGGACGCCGTGCTGGGCCACAGTGAAACCTTCGAAAGCCCGGAATACCCCGCCGAAGCCTTTGTTTCTCTTCACTATAAGAAAGGCCGCTATCCGGGCTATCTCGCGAGTTCGCTTGCGGTGCGGCGAAGCGCTGTCGAGCGGCTCGGCGTCCTGTTCGATGAAGGCCTGCGCACTGGCTCCTTCATAGATTGGTACCGCAGGGCTATTGCCGGGGGTATGAAAATGACCATGCTGGACGAGACGGTTCATCGACGTCGTATTCGACCAGGCACGTTGTCCAGAAGGGTCGCAGTCACCGGCGGCGCACCGGCCGGCATGGCATCCGACTTTCTTGAAATCGCACGCCGGGCGATCATGGCCAAGAGGGCTGAGGACGATGGAGAAAAAGGGGCGCAATGAGGCCTCTCTGGTATCCGTCATTTGACCGCGCGTGGCCCGCTGGCGATCACGAGCGCCTGCTGCTGGCCGCTGTGCACCTCGATCCGGTGGGGGCCGAGAGGGAACTGCGCGCCTGGATCGGCACGCACGACCTGAACGACTGCACGTTCAGCGAGCAGCGGTTGATCCACGCCGCATGGAGCAGGCTTGGACCCGGTTTGAAGGATCTGCCGGATGCGCCGAGGCTTGCCGGGCTTCAACGGATGCTGTGGACGCGAACCATGCTTCTGATGAGAGAGTGCCAACCGGCATTCGCGGCGCTGGCTGTGGCGGACGTGCCGATGATGCTGATCAAGGGGGCCGCGCGTGCCGCTGATCCCGTTGGACGGGGTGGACGCTCGTTCCACGACCTCGATATCGTGGTCCCGCGGAACCGGCTGGGCGATGCTCTGGGCGTGTTTATCGAACTGGGCTGGGAGCCGTCGAGCGGTTCCAGCGCCATGCGCATGCTGACGCTGGCCGGACGGCTGCGAAGCGTCAATCTTCACAAGGGCCGCTACGGCGACATCGATCTTCACGGCTGCATCTTTCGTCCGGGCCAGGGCAGCCTCGGCGACGATGACCGGGTCTGGGCGCGGGCCAGGCCGGTGGAATTCAATTCGGTACCCTGCGGACTGCCGGTCCGGGAAGACCTGGCGGTGATCGCCATCGCAAATGGCGGTCTCGACGCCCATGCCAACAGCGACTGGCTGGTCGATCTGTCACGCCTCATCATTGAACCAGGTTTCGATTGGAAGCTGTTTTCCGACGAGGTTCTCGCCCGCGACATTGCGGTGCCGGCATTGATCGCGCTTGGCTGGTTGAAAGCGCGGGCAGGCTATGCGGTTGATGCAGAGGCGATGAGGCGCTTCGAGGCGGCCCTTCCGGGGCCGATGGCCGCGTGGATGGCATTCGTTCAAGCAAGGCCCAGGCAAAGCGAGACTCCCGCCGGTGCTGTCCTTCGTTGGCTTGCAAAGACGCGTCGCAAGTCGCTTGAACTGGCCGAGTCCGAACCACGCGGCGAGCAGAGGCCGAGACCGCGCCTGAAGACGAAATTCAGCAGGGGTTTGCCTGCTGGCCAAGGCGCGCTGCGCGCCGATCTGCCTCTCCCGGCTTCCGATCGCGCCGGCATTTTGCACTTGCACATGCGACTGCCGGCGCCGGTGAAATGGCGGCGTCTCGCCTTCGAGGTCAACAGCGACGCCGGGCATGTTGCCGCCTTTCATGTGCGCCCGAAGCTTCCGCGCACGGCAACCGCATTGGAGGTCTTTTGCGCCATCCAACTTGACACTCCCCCAAGCGCGACAAGGGTCTGGCTTGAAAGCCGGCCGCTGCGATCTTTGCGAATGCTGACTGAGGAAAACGCTGCGCGCTACGCCGCGCCCCGCTTCTGGCTGGTCAGCTCGGAATTCCGTCCCCACGCCCCTCCGGAGGCGCTCATCGACGGCAATTCACGCGAGGACCCCGCAAAGGGGACGCGATGAAGGCTCGCTGATGTTCTCGGAGGCATGGATCGGCCCGGCTTGGTGTCACCGAAGATGGTATCGTGCCCCAGGCGGCAGCGCCTTCCTCGCGATGACTACTCGGCCGGCTCGGCACGCGCTGGCGGCAAACCCGGCTTGCCTGCCTGGGAGGGATTTCGCCTGACATAGGCTGCCTTCAGCGTTTCCGACGTGTCGCGCGAGCCATCATGGCTCCAGCCTGGCGGCTGGATGAGATAATTGAGGCGCTGGCCGGGCGTCAGCGCCGGCGCCAGCGCATCCTTGAACATGCCGATCCATTCGTGGAAGGCCACTTTCAGCGGATTGAAGGTGCCGATGTTCTTGACGATGCCGTAGCGCGGCCGGTCTTCCTCCAGTTCCTCGACAAAGGTGCCGAACATGCGATCCCAAATGATCAGCGTGCCGGCATAATTGGCGTCGAGATAGCGCGGATTGGTGGCGTGGTGGACGCGGTGGTGCGAGGGCGTGTTGAAGATGAACTCGAACCAGCCCCACATCTTGCCGATCGTCTCGGTGTGGATCCAGAACTGCCAGACGAGGTTGAAGCCGAAGACGAAGGCGATCACCGCCGGATGGAAGCCGGCGAGCACGAGCGGCGCCTGCAGGATGAAGGTGAAGGTGAACAGGCCGGTCCAGCTCTGCCTCAGCGCCGTCGAGAGATTGTAATGCTGGCTGGAATGATGGTTGACATGCTCGGCCCACACCCAGCGCACCCGGTGCGCGATGCGGTGATAGACATAATAGCGCAAGTCATCGAGCAGGAAGGCAGCGATGAACACCCAGATCGAGAGGCCGAGATTGAAGAAGCGGAACTGCCACAGCCACAGCAGCGCCCAGTAGGACACGACGCCGAGCAGCAGGCCGGCGACGACATTGCCGGTTCCCATCATCAGGCTGGTCAACGTGTCGCGCGTCTCGAACGCCCCCTTGGCGCGGCCGGTGCGCACCAGCCAAAGCTCGATCAGGATCGCCCCGACGAAGAAGGGGATCGCAAGCTGGGTGACCTGCGGGAAATTATACTGTTCCATCACGCCGCCTCCCGGATCCGATCGTTATTCTGCAAGGTCGCCACCAGGGCTCGCGCATCGGCTTCGCCGGCAAAGACGAACCTACCGCCCTTCCAGGTGAAATCGTTGATCCGCAGCGACACCACATTCCCTTCCCTCGTCAGCGCCAGAATGTCGGGCGGCGTGACGATGCGCGTGAGAAAACAATCGCCGATGCTCTGGACAATGCCGCAGCGTTGCGGGCCGAGGTCGAGAAACGCGGCATGATTGTCGGCGGTCAGCCGCACAGCTCCAGGCTTCTCATCGGGAAAATCCTCGGCAAAGCGTGCGAGCGCCTGATCATCGCCGGCAAGCGTCGCGGTTGTCGTGCCGCCGGTGAAATGCACGGCCGCGACCGACAACGCGATGCCGAACACGACGAGGACGACCAGGACTGGCAGGCTCATGGAAACGCGGCTCCTCCGGTGGCCCGCATTTCTTTGACGCGGGTCCACGCGACAGAACCCGTAGCACGATTGACGTTTACGTCAAAGGGGCCTCCAACCCCCCGTCGCATGACGCAGGAGCAGCCAGTGCCGGCGCAGAACGGAAAGCGGCACTGTTGCAGTGAGCGGCGACCCGCCCGCCCCCTTCATCTTGTCGAGATAGGCGCGTGTCAGCGCCAACGGCAGGAAGGCCGGCCGCAACGAAACGGGAAGCGCCGCCGCACCTTTCTCGAACGCGTTGAGATGCTCCCGCGCCAGCGCGATCATCGCCGCAACCGCGCGCTCGGCGGCAGCCCCGCCCTCTCCCTTGATGAACTCTTCCGGCGTCGTACCGGCTGCCGCGAGGATATCTGCGGGCACGAAGCACTGGCCGCGCTGGCGGTGCAGCGGCAGCAGAAGCAGCAGACCGGTGATGGCCTGGGCGCAACCGGCTCGTCCCGCCAGTTCGGCAAAGCCCGGCGCGGCGACCGGATCAAGCACCATGGCCGCAAGCTGGATCAGTGCTGCGGCCGTTTCGCCGCAATAGCCCTCGAGGTCGGTCCGCGACGGCATTGGATCGTCATAGAGATCGAAGATCCGCGCTTCGAGCATGTTCTCGAAAGCAGCCTTCGGAAGATGGTGAGCGGCGATCGTCGCGCGCAACGCATCGGCGGTCGGGTGGCCCGTCTCCGCGTCCGCCTCGGCCGCGTTGACGTCGCGCCACCATTGCAGCCTGACCTCGCCCGGCAGCGGCTCGTGGATGCGATCGCGCACGCCGGCGATCTCGGCATTGAAGGCGTAGAGCGCAAGCAGCGCGCCGCGCTTGTCGGCCGGCGCGTAGAGCGCCGACAAATAGCGGTCATGGTCGGCGGCGCGCACCGTATCCATGACGATGTCGGCGTTCTTGACGATGTCGGGCGTGCCGGCCATTCAATCGACGGCGATCAGCGCGGCGGCCACGGCGCGGTCTTCAGCCAGTAGAACGTTGTAGGTCCGCACCGCCGCGCCCGTCGACATCGGGTCGGCGGAGATTCCGGCCTCCTTGAGCGCGGCGCGCAGCGCCGCCGGCAGCGGCCGCAAATCCTTGCCCATGCCGACCAGCAGTATCTCCACCTTGCCGGCCTCAGCGAACAATTTGTCGAAGTCCGAGGCCTTCAGCGCCAGCGGATCGGCGGGTTCCCAGCCATGGATGCCCGACGGCAGGACGAGCAGAGATCCGCGATGCGACATGTCCGCGAAGCGGAAGCCGCCATTGCCATAGGCCTCGATCGGCGCCTTGCCCGGAAAATGCGCCTCGCGGATGATGATGCCTTTGGCCATGGATCTTGAGCGTAACTCATCCGGCTCTAGAGCATGATCCCGAACCGGAGGTCAGCGCACGCAAAAAGTGGGAACCGGTTTTCGGAAAAGATCATGCTCCAACAAAAGGTTAGATCAGGAGGACGTTTCAACGAAACGTCATCCTGATCCGGCAGCGTCAGGTCGTCAGGGCCTTGCCATTCACCGGCTTCTTCTCCTCTTCGGTCGTGGCCTGCGGCCGCAACCGGAACAGGATCAGCAGCGGTGCGGCGATGAAGATCGACGAGTAGGTGCCGAACACCACGCCGAACAGCATGGCCATGGTGAACGAACGGATCACTTCGCCGCCGAACAACACCAGCGCCAGCAGCGCCAGGATCGTCGTAACCGAGGTCAGCGTGGTTCTCGACAGCGTCTCGTTGATGGCGTTGTTCAGGAGCTGCGGCAGCGGCATCTTCTTGTATTTTCGAAGATCCTCGCGGACACGGTCATAGACCACGATCGTGTCGTTCAGCGAATAACCGATAATGGTCAGGATCGCCGCCAGCGACGACTGGTTGAACTCCAGCCCGGTCAGGACGAAGAAGCCGATCGTCATGACCACGTCGTGCACCGTGGCGATGATGGCACCGACCGCAAACTGCCATTCGAAACGGAACCAGACATAGAGCAGGATGCCGACCAGCGCGATCAGCATGGCGATCGTGCCCTGCTTGGCGAGCTCGCCGGAAACCGTCGGTCCCACCACCTCGACGCGGCGGAAATCATACTGGTCCTGCAGCTCGCCCCGCACCTTGTCGATGACGGTCTGCTCGGCATTCTCGCCGGCGTCCTGCGTGCCGACGCGGATCAGCACGTCGTTCGGCGCGCCGAACTGCTGCACCTGGATCTCGCCGATATTGAGCTCGGACAGCCTGTTGCGGATGTCGCCGAGATCGGCGTTGCCCTGCTTCGCCTGCACCTCGATCATCGAGCCGCCCTTGAAGTCGATGCCGTAATTGATGTCGATGGTCAGGAACCCGACGACCGAAAGGATCGACAGCAGGCTGGACAGAGCGAAGGTCCAGCGGCGGATGCCCATGAACGGGATCTTGGTGCCCGGCGGAATGAAGGTGACCGGCGCGCGCGGCAGTTCCTTCGGGCGGGCGCGGCGCAGCCAGATCGACACCAGCATGCGCGTGAAGGTGAAAGCGGTGAAGACCGTGGTCAGGATACCGATCGCATAGGTGATGGCGAAGCCCTTGACCGGCCCGGTGCCAAGAAAGAACAGCACCACGGTGGCGATCAGCGAGGTGACGTTGGAATCGACGATGGTCGCCAGCGCCTTGGAGAAGCCGGTATCGATCGACTGGATCACCGAGCGGCCGTTTCGTCGCTCCTCGCGGATGCGTTCATAGATCAGAACGTTCGAGTCCACCGCCATGCCGATGGTGAGCACGATACCTGCGATGCCAGGCAGAGTGAGCGTGGCGCCCAGCAGCGACAGCAGCGCCACGATCATCGCCACGTGGACAGCGAGCGCGATGTTGGCGAGGAAGCCAAGGAAGCCGTAGGCGACGAACATGAAGGCGACGACGAGGACCGAGCCGATCAAACCGGCAACCTTACCGGCATGGATCGAGTCCTGGCCGAGGCCCGGACCGACAGTGCGCTCCTCGATCACCGTCAGCGTTGCCGGCAGCGCGCCGGCGCGCAGCAGCACGGCAAGGTCGTTGGCGCTCTGCGGCGTGAAATTGCCCGAAATCTGTCCGGTACCGCCGAGGATCGGCTCACGGATCTGCGGCGCCGAAATCACCTGGTTGTCGAGGACGATGGCGAACAGCTTGCCGACATTCTGCGCCGTCGCCTGGCCGAAGCGGGTCGCGCCCTTGGAATCGAAACGGAACGAAACGACGGGCTCGTTGGTCTGCGAATTGTAGGTCGCCTGCGCGTCGACCAGATTTTCGCCGGAAACGATGACGCGGTTCTCGATCAGATAGGGAACCGGCGGATCGTCTTGCGAATAGAGGATCGAGGAGCCGGCCGGCGGACGGCCCTTCAGCGCATCCTGCACCGGCATCGACTGATCGACCATCTGGAAGGTCAGCTTCGCAGTCTGGCCGAGGATTTCCTTCAGCCGCTGCGGATCCTGCAGGCCCGGCACCTGCACCAGGATGCGGTCATCGCCCTGGCGCTGCACGATCGGCTCGGTGGTGCCGAGCTCATTGACGCGCCGTTCGACCACTTCAATGGACTGCGTCAGCGCCGTCGACGTGCGGTATTTGAGGCCGGCGTCGGTGACGGTGAATTTGAGCAGGCCCGGCTCGGAATCGTCCAGCGCCATTTCCTGGATCGAGCCGCCCGAGAACAGGCCGGCGGCCACTGGATCGGTCAACGGCTTCAAGACCTTCTTGGCCTGGTCGATCTGGGCCGGGTCCGTGATGCGCACCTGCACGGTGCGGCCGGAGCCGGAGAGCCCGGTATAGTTGATCTTCGGGTTGGCGTCGCGCAGCAGCGTCCGGATCTCGTCGCGCGTCGTCTCCATCCTGTCCTTGATCAGATCGTTCTGATTCATCTCGAGCAGGATGTGCGAACCGCCCTGAAGGTCGAGGCCGAGCGTCATCTGCCGCTTCGGCACCCAGCTCGGCAATTGCGCCAGCATGCTTGCCGGGAAGAGATTGGGCGCGGCGAGGATCACTGTGATGGCCACGGCGAGCCAGATCAGGATCATCTTCAGGCGCGAGAAATAAAGCATTCGTTCTTATCCGTTCAGGCGTACAAGCGGCAGCGTTCCGCCATCGAGGGTTGGGGTTACTTCTTGGCGTTCTGGTTCGCCACCGGCTCGCCCTTGACGCGCACGTCCGAAATCGTCGAGCGCAGCGCCGTCACCTTGGTTCCGCCGCCAAGGTCGATCTCCAGCTCATTGTCGTCGATCACCTTGGTCACCTTGCCGACGAAGCCGCCGCCGGTCACCACCGTATCGCCGCGGCGCACCGCCGAAAGCATTTCCTGGCGCTTCTTCAGCTGCGCGCGCTGCGGGCGGATGATCAGAAAATACATGATCACGAAAATCAGGACAAACGGCAAAATCGAGATGAACATGTCTGGCGAAGCGCCGACGCCCTGGGCGTATGCCGGTGTAACGAACATCAAGAAACTCCTGGATGGTGAAATTCCGCCGCGGCCGCCCCGCGAAAATTTGGCCGGAATATAGTCGGTAAACTTGCCAATGCAACTGCGCTGCGAGCCCAATCCGTTGCTTTTCCAGCCGTTTGCGGCGTGCTAGAGCGTCGCAGCGGAAGCCGCTTCGAGGCCACCGAAAAGATCATGCTCCAACAAAAGCTTGGGCGTGGTTCTTGCAGCGATGTCATGGAAGCTGCTCCCACACGCTGAAATGCCTCAACAAAAAGACCCAAAATGACCGACAGCCTGGACGCCTTGAACAAGAAGCTCGACCGCCTGATCGAGGCGGTGTCCCGCCTCGCCCCGCCGCCGGTGCCCCAGACCGATCTCGGCATCGCGGACTGTTTCGTCTGGCAGGCTGATGCCGGTTTCCTGGAACCGGTGCGCAAGGTCAACCGTGTCGACATCGGCCTGATCCGCGGTGTCGACCGCGTGCGCGACATCCTGCTCGACAACACCGAACGCTTCGCGTCCGGCTACGCGGCCAACAATGTGCTGTTGTGGGGCGCGCGCGGCATGGGCAAGTCGTCGCTGGTCAAGGCCGTGCATGCCACCGTCAACGCTTCGGACAAACTCGACAAGCCTCTGAAGCTGATCGAGATCCACCGCGAGGACATCGACACGCTGCCCAAGCTGATGGGTCTCCTGAAGGCGGCTCCCTATCGCTTCATCCTGTTTTGCGACGACCTCTCCTTCGACCATGACGACACCTCGTACAAGTCACTGAAGGCGGCGCTCGAAGGCGGCGTCGAGGGCCGGCCGGGCAATGTCATTTTCTACGCCACGTCCAACCGCCGGCATCTCTTGCCGCGCGACATGATCGACAATGAGCGGTCGACCGCGATCAATCCGTCGGAAGCGGTTGAGGAAAAAGTCTCGCTGTCCGACCGTTTCGGCCTATGGCTCGGCTTCCACAAATGCTCGCAGGATGAATATCTCGACATGATCGACGGCTATGTCCGCTATCACGACCTGGTCATCGATCCCGAGCAATTGCGAGCGGAAGCGCTGGAATGGGCAACGACGCGCGGCAGCCGTTCCGGCCGTGTTGCCTGGCAGTTCACGCAGGACCTCGCCGGCCGGCTCGGCAAACCGCTGAAAGATTGAATGTCACCTAGAGCGGTTCACCGTTTCACCGAAACGGCGAACCGCTCTATCTCTTTGTTTTTACGCAATTCCGGACGGAAAACCGCTCACACTTTTCCTGGAATTGCTCTAGGCGGCTGCGCCCGTCGCCAGTCGCGTGGCGTCTGGCCGATCTCGCGGCGCATCCAATGCGCCAGGTGTGACTGGTGCGCAAAGCCCGTCAATGCAGCAACCTCGCTCGTGCTGAGATCGCCGCGTCGCAGGAGGACGCACGCCCTTTCCACGCGGCGCCGCAACACATAGCGATGCAAGGTGACGCCCATCGCAGCCTTGAACCAGGTGCGCAGATGCGAGCTGCTCGCGCCGGCGACCCGGCTCAGACGATCGATCGAAAGCGGCTCATGGAGAGCGGTCTCGATGTGTTCGAGGACACGCTTGAGCTGCGCGTCCGAAAGCCGGTTCACGCGAATTAGGTCCGGGCCATCGAGGCCAAGCAGCCTCACCGCAAGCGCGGCGCCGATGCTGTCGGCAAACAAGGGGCCGCTTGGCGCGCCCGCGGCCAGGTCGCTCTGCAATGCGCGGGCGAGATGCTCGATGCGCTGGTCACGAAGCAGATGGCGGGTGTCGAACCGCGATGTCCGCGCCTTGCCGCCAAGTTCCGCGGCGACCCTTTCCATCAGGGCCGGCGGCAAGACGATCTCCATCGTCTCGAACGGCGTTTCGGCTTCGAAGCCGCCCTCCTCGCCGGCCGGCACCAGGTCGATATCGCCGGCGCGCCTGACGAAATATCGCCCGGCCTGATTGCAGTAGGAGCGCGTCGCAGCACTCGCATGCACCATGATGCGATGGTGCGGCGCCCGGGGCAGCCGATGGACGCCTGCCCCGACATGTCGGGAAACCATCGTCACGTCGGACGAGGCCGGAGCGAATTGCGAAAGCATGCTCTCTCGATTCATGGCAAAACCTGTTCAAGATTTGGCAATTCCCGCGCGATTTTCAACGCCGCAACCCTGTACTCCCGCCTCTCCTTCAAAACATGGAAGAGAGGTTGCCATGAGTTCGTATGTTGTTGTCGGCGCGGGTCCGGTTGGACGCGAGACGGCTCGCCTTCTTGGCGAAGAAGGCCATGATGTCATCCTGACCAGCCGAAGCGTCGGTTCGAACGCGTTGCGGAACGTGCGGTCGATACAGGCCGACGCCACGGATGCCTCGGCGCTGTCGCGTGTCTGCCGCGGCGCCGATGCCGTGTTCATGTGTGCGATGGCCACATATAATCGCTGGCCAACCGACTTTTTCCCCATAATCGACGGCACCGTGCAGGCGGCGGAAGCGGTCGGCGCCAAGCTCATCGTGCTCGGGAACCTCTATGGTTACGGCAAAAATGGCGAAAGCCCGCTTCGCTCCGACATGCCGCTGGACCCGAATTCGAAGAAGGGAACCGCAAGGACGATCATGTGGCAGCGGGCGGTCCGCGCCGGTGTACCGGCGATCGAGATACGCTCCAGCGACTATCTCGGACACGGCGCGATCAGTTACTTCTCGTTGATCGCCCTGCCCTCGATCATCGAGGACAAACCTATCGCCTTCATTGGCGACCTTGACGCCACTCATGCCTGGAGCTTCACCAAGGACGTCGCCAGGACGCTCGTCGCGGCGTCCCGCTACACGGGCGAATGGGGACGGGCGTTTCATGTCCCCTCGCAACACGCCTCGCCCAGCGAGCTCATCCGCAAAACCGCGGCGATGCTCGGCCGGGAGGTTGTCGAGACGCACTCCTATTCCATCCCCGAGATGGAAGCGCTGGGCATGCATGAGTTGATCGAGATGAGATATCTCTTCGAGACCCCTTTGCTCGTCGATTCCTCCGATGCGGAGACGCTTCTGGGCGTGAAGGTCAGCAGCCTTGAAGAGATGATCGCCGACACGCTTCAGGATCATCTTTGAGCCCAGTGCAAGGCATCATTCGCAACTGAAAAAGCCCGCTCCTTGCGGAACGGG
This sequence comes from Mesorhizobium atlanticum, assembly GCF_003289965.1. Lineage (GTDB taxonomy): Bacteria > Pseudomonadota > Alphaproteobacteria > Rhizobiales > Rhizobiaceae > Mesorhizobium > Mesorhizobium atlanticum. The sequence goes on along the minus strand of NZ_QMBQ01000003.1, from coordinate 572,452 downwards.
CTGAAGACGGCGGGCCGGACTGGAGGTCAGGCGGCCCGCAATTGTTCTTGTTCTATTCGAGATAGCCGGACGGATCGACCGGGGCCGAGTTCTTGCGCACTTCGAAGTGCAGCTTGGGCGAGTCGGTGGTGCCGCTCATGCCGGACAGCGCGATCTCCTGGCCGCGCTTGACCTTCTGGCCGCGCTGCACCTCGATCGAGCTTGCATGGCCGTAGACGGTGACCAGGCCGTTCTCATGCCGCACCAGCACGGTGTTGCCGAACTCCTTGAGGCCGTCGCCGGCATAGATGACGACGCCGTTCTCGGCCGCCTTGATCGGCGTTCCCTCCGGCACGGCGATGTCGACGCCGTCCTTGCCGGCGCCAAAGCTGGAGATCACGCGGCCGCGCACCGGCCAGCGCATCTTGCCGATGCCGGTCGCATCGGGCGCCTCCGCATTGTCGTCCTCGGCCTGCTGGATGACCTTGGCGTCCTTCTTCGGCGGCGTGTAGGAGGCGAGCGTCTCGGTGGTCTTGGCCGCAGGCGGCGTCGTTGCGGTCGTCACCGGATCGACCGTGGGCTTGGCGGCGGTGGCCGCCGGCTTGGCAGCCGCCACGACGGTGCCGCCGGCCGGGACCTTGAGCGTCTGGCCGATCTTGAGCAGCCCGGCCTGCATTCCGTTGGCCTGCTTCAGCGCGACGACGCTGACTCCGGTCTTCCTGGCGATCGACGAGAGCGAGTCGCCCTGCTGGACAGTATAGGTGCCTCCGGCGCCGGCAGGCTTCGCCTCGGCCACCTGCGTCGCGGGCTTGGGGTTCTTGGAACCCGCGGCCGCAGCCGATGCGTCGACCTGAGCGGCCGACTTGCCATCCTTGACCTTGGGCTGCTGCGGCAGAACGGCGACCTTCTCCGGAGCGCGGGCAGGCTGCTTCGGCGCATTCGCCGGTTTGCCTTCGGCGACCTTCGGCTCCGCCTTGCTCGAATAGGCGTAAGCGGGGATGACGATCTTCTGGCCTGACCGGATGCCCTTCTTCGGATCGATCCCGTTGACCTTGGCGATGGCGTCGGCCGGCACGTGGTAATGCGCCGCCAGACCCGAAAGCGTCTCGCCGTCCCTGACGACGATCTCGGTCGCATGCGGCGCAGCACTTGCGTTGCGCACGGCATCGGGTTCGGCCGTCTTGAAGGGCTTTGCGGCCGGCGCGACAGTGCCGGTGGCCGTCCTGTCGAGATGCGGCGCGGGAGCAAGCGCCGGAGCCGGCGCGAGAGCGGGAGCCGAAGCGCTACGCATCGGCTTTGCCGTAGCCGGCGCCGAGGGCGGCGGCAATTGCTGGGTCGTGACCGGCTCGAGGCTGGAGCGGCTCACCGACTGGGTGTGCGTGCCATCGACCGGCGCAGGCGCGACCGTGTCGCCCGGATAGGGCTGGTCGACATTCTGCTTGTTGATGATGGCGCGTTGGTTGTTGGTGGATGACGTGAAGACATCATCGACACCGTTGAAGCGCATCGACTGGGAACTGCACCCGGCCGCCGCGCCGGCAATCATCAGGACAGCGCAACCGCGCGCCAGATTGCGTCTGTTTGCTTTCAAGTGATTGAATTGCATCGCACTAACCCGCACAGACCCGGTACAAACTGGCCCTGATTAAAGCGCGTTAATGTTACTGCCGGGTTAACCCCTTAGAATCCGACGAAAATTTTCTTAAAACATTGGAGGAAATTTTGGCGGGGTCGAACCCGGGGCGACGGCGACGCGGACATACCGGTTTTCCGGCGGGTCTGCAGCTGGTTTTCGGGGCCGCCGACTTCGTGTCATTGCCGGGCCGAGAACAATTTCAAATCCCCGAGCATCGAAGCGGTCGGCCCCAGCCAACGCAGTCTCCTCTCCAAGTATAGCTTGGATTCAAATATTCCGGACTGTTGCCGCAACGTCACAGGATTTCCGGATCGAGTTCCGGTAGCGTCGGGGCACCTTGGGAGGGTGCTTCAATGAAACGTTTTTTCGTCGCCGCGGCGTTTGCCGCTGCTTTGGGCGCCGTCGCGCCTGCGTCCGCCGCCGATCTCACCGAAACGCCTGTCGCCGCGAGCTATGACTGGAGCGGCGTCTACATCGGCGCCAATGGCGGCTGGGGATCGAGCCGCTCCTGCTGGGAAGGTGTCTTCGGCAGCGAAGGCTGCCATAGCGCCACCGGGGGCACAGCCGGCGCGCAAATCGGCTATCGCTGGCAGCGCGACAATTGGGTGCTCGGCTTGGAAGCGCAAGGCGACTGGGCTGATCTGAAGGGCTCCAATGACAGTACTGTTTTTCCGATTCCGTTTTTCACCGACCGGTCCCGCGTGAAGTGGTATGGCTTGCTGACGGCCCAGATCGGATACAGCGTCAGCAATGCCCTCTTTTACGTCAAAGGCGGCGCGGCCGCGACCGGCAACCATTTCGACGTCTATACCGGGTCGGCCTTTCCTCCCCCCGCTACGCTTGCTGGAAAGACAGGAGATCAGACCCGGTGGGGCGGTGCCCTGGGCGCCGGTCTTGAATATGGTATCACGCCGAACTGGTCACTCGCAGTCGAGTATGACCACCTGTTCATGCCCGACGAGACCGCCACGTTCACGACGGTCCCTGGTGGCGGACTTTTCAGCAGGGAAAAGATCAGCCAGGACGTCGACCTAATTGGTTTACATCTGAATTATCACTGGAACGGGTGACTGCCGATCACGGGGCGCTGCATGGCCTAAGCCCTCTTGCCCCTCGGAAAGCTGCTCAGACTGGAACGGCTAGATCACTGCGGCGACGCTGCGCAGGATCGGTTGCAGCCTGACCATGCCGATGTCCTCGCGCTCGAAGCGGCTGCCGACCTTGGTGAGCTTGGCCAGCACCTGCTCGCCCTCCTCCGGGCCGATCGGCGCGATGACGATGCCGCCGCTCGACAATTGGTCGAGCAGGAAGCGCGGCAGGCTGTCGAAGGCCGCCCAGGCGACGATGCGATCGAACGGCCCCTCATTGGGCAGCCCGTTGGAGCCGTCGGCCTGGCGGACGATAATGTTGCTGATGGCAAGTGCCTCGAAGCGCTGCTTTGCCTGCTCGGTCAGCGTCTTGTAGCGGTCGATCGTGATGACACGCGCGGCGAGCCTCGACATGACCGCAGCCGTGTAGCCCGAACCAGTGCCGATCTCGAGCACGCGGTTGCCCGGCTCGATGTGGAGCGCTGCGATCACGGCTGCCTGCAGATCGGCGCCCTCGATCGCCTCGCCGCATTCGATCGGCAGCATGCCGTCCGACCAGGCAAGCGCGTGGAACTGGGCCGACAGGAAACCGCGGCGCGGCGTCGCCTCGAAGGCGGCGACCAGCGCCTTAGGCGCCGTGCCCCTGCCCCGCAGCCTGAGCAGGAAAGCGGCAAACCCTTCGCGGTCGTCGATAGCCGTGTTCATGCCAAAACCTTATTTATGACAACGCCTTGGTCAGTTGATCGCGGAGTTCATGGGCGGTGAGGTCGAGCTGCAGCGGCGTCACCGATACCAGCCGGTTGCGCAGCGCATGAAGGTCGGTGCCCTTCTTGCCTTCGACCGGCTCGCGGCCGAAGCGCAGCCAGTAATAGGGCAGCCCGCGTCCGTCGCGCCGCTCGTCGACCCAGAGGCTATGAACCAGCTTGCCCTGCGAGGTGACGACGGTGCCTTCCACCTCGTCGGGAGCGCAGTTCGGGAAATTGACATTGAGCAGCACGCCTTCCGGCAGTGGCGTTTCCACCAGCCGCTTGATCAGCGCCGGGGCCAGCGCCTCGGTCGTCTCATAAGGAACCACGCGATCCTCGCCGACATAGGAATAGGCCTGGCTGACCGCGATCGAGCGCACGCCGAGCAGCGCGCCTTCCATGGCGCCCGCCACGGTGCCGGAATAGGTCACGTCGTCGGCGATGTTGGCGCCGGAATTGACGCCGGACAGGATCAGGTCCGGCGGTCCGGGCAGGATTTTCTTCGTACCCATGATGACGCAGTCGGTCGGCGTGCCGCGCACGGCAAAGTGCTTCTCGCCGATCTTGCGCAGCCGGAGCGGCTCCGAAATCGACAGCGAATGCGCGTAGCCGGACTGGTCTTGCTCCGGCGCGACCACCCAGACGTCATCCGACAGCGTGCGGGCGATGCGTTCGAGCGACGCCAGCCCATCGGCGTGGATGCCGTCGTCGTTGGTCAGGAGGATGCGCATCAAGTCACTTCGCTTCGATCTTGGCGAGACCACCCATGTAAGGCCGCAGCACTTCAGGAATCGTTACGCTGCCATCCTCATTCTGGTAGTTTTCGATGACAGCTATGAGAGCGCGGCCGACCGCCGTGCCCGAGCCGTTCAGCGTGTGGACGAAGCGGTTGCCCTTGCCATCCTTGTCCTTGTAGCGGGCATCCATGCGCCTGGCCTGGAAATCGCCGCAGACCGAGCAGGACGAGATTTCGCGATAGGCGTTCTGCCCCGGCAGCCAGACCTCAATGTCGTAGGTCTTGCGCGCGCCGAAACCCATGTCGCCGGTGCACAGCGTCACCGTGCGGAACGGCAGGCCGAGCCGCTTCAGCACTTCCTCGGCGCATTGCGTCATGCGCTCATGCTCGGCGATCGAGCTTTCCTGGTCGGTGATCGAGACCAGCTCGACCTTGTAGAACTGGTGCTGGCGCAGCATGCCGCGCGTGTCGCGGCCGGCCGAGCCCGCTTCCGAGCGGAAGCACGGCGTCAGCGCCGTGTAGCGAAGCGGCAGTTTTTCATGCGCTGTGATCTCCTCGCGCACGAGGTTGGTCAGCGGCACTTCGGCCGTCGGGATCAGGCCAAGCCGACCATCGCCATGCGGCGTGAAGAACAGGTCTTCCTCGAATTTCGGCAGCTGGTTGGTGCCGAAAAGCACCTCGTCGCGCACCATCAGCGGCGGAATGACCTCCTCGTAGCCATGCTCTGTCGTGTGCAGGTCGAGCATGAACTGGCCGAGTGCGCGCTCCATGCGGGCCAGCTGGTTCTTCAGCACGGTGAAGCGCGCGCCGGACAATTTCGCCGCCCGCTCGAAATCCATCATGCCGAGCGCTTCGCCGATCTCGAAATGCTCCTTCACCCAGTTCGGGCGCGCCGGCACTTCGCCGACGATGCGCTTGACGACATTGTCGTGCTCATCCTTGCCGACCGGCACGTCCTCCAGCGGCACGTTGGGCAGCACCGCGAGCGCGTCGTTCAGTGCCTTGTCGAGCTCGCGCTCGCGAGCCTCGCCGTTCTGGATGAACGCCTTGATGTCGCTGACTTCGCCCTTGAGCTTCTCGGCAAGGGCTGCATCGCCCGAGCGCATGGCGTTGCCGATCTCCTTCGAGGCGGCGTTGCGGCGCTCCTGCTTGACCTGCAACTCACTGAGATGCGAACGCCGCGCCTCGTCCTTGGCGATCAGATCGTCGACGGTGGACTGCGCCTCGTCAGCCAACCACGAGCGCTTCACCAGCGCCTCGACAAGGGCCTTCGGGTTGTCGCGAATCCATTTGATGTCAAGCATGGTCGATCCTCAAAACAATGCAGGTCGCCCAGAAGTGTGTCGCGGTTCTGGGGCAACGACATGCATCAAACTAAAGACTTAAAGCGCGACGCTTGAATCCGTTTCAGCGCGACGCGCTTTAAGGATCGAGGGCGTAAACCGCATCCGCCATCGATGCAAGACGGCGGATAGGCGCGCCGCCTCGATTTCCCTGCCTTGCCGCCGCTTAGCTGGAGGGCGCGTCCGGCGTGTTGCTGGCGACCGAGCTCTCAGCCTGCTCGCGCGCCAGGCGGTCGCGTGCCTGGCTGCGCTCGATCATACGGGAGGACCAGATGGCGACCTCGTAGAGGATGATGGTCGGAATGGCGAGGCCGCATTGGCTCATCGGATCGGGCGGCGTCAGCACGGCGGCGACCACGAAGGAAAGCACGATCGCCCATTTGCGCTTCTCGGCCAGCGCCTGCGACGACAACAGGCCGACGCGCGTCAAAAGGCTGGTCACCACCGGCAGCTGGAACACCAGGCCGAAGGAGAAGATCAGCGTCATGATCAGGCTGAGATATTCCGACACCTTCGGCAGCAGCGAAATCTGCACCTGGTCGTTGGTGCCGACCTGCTGCATGGCGAGGAAGAACCACATCACCATCGGGGTGAAGAAGAAATAGACCAGCGAGGCACCCATCAGGAACAGGATGGGCGAGGCGATCAGGAATGGCAGGAAGGCGTTGCGCTCGTTCTTGTAGAGGCCCGGGGCGATGAATTTGTAGATCTGCGTGGCGATCAGCGGGAAGGCGATGACCATGCCGCCGAACATGGCGAGCTTCACCTGGGTAAAGAAGAACTCCTGCGGCGCGGTGTAGATCAGCTCGACCTTGTGCGGGTCTAGGCCCGCCCATTGCGTCGCCCATTTGAAGGGAATGACCAGAAGGTTGAACAGGCGCTTGGCGAAGAAGAAGCAGACGAGAAAGGCGACGAAAAAGCCGCCCAGCGACCAGATCAGGCGGCGGCGCAATTCGATGAGATGCTCGATCAGCGGCGCCGACGATTTCTCGATTTCTTCTCGCTCCTTGTCCGATACGCTCACTTGGCGGCTCCCGCCGTCTTCTTGCTGTCGGCCGTCTTCTTGGAGGCCGGCTTCTTGGCCGCGGCAGGCTTTGCCTCAGCCTTGGGCGCGGCCTTCCTGGCGGGCCCGGCGGCTGTGGCCGCAGCCGGCGTAGCCTTGGCTGGCGCCTTTGCGGCCGATGCCTTCGGTGCCACCACCGTTTTCGCCGCTGCGCCGGTCGTCTTGGCTTTTGCGGTTGCAGCTTTTTTCGCCGGCTTGGCCGCCATAGGCGCGTCCAGAACCGATGCCGTGACGGAGGCGTCAGTCATGGCGGGGAAGATCGGGGCGGCCGAGGCAGACTCGGTTGCGCCGACGCCGGGCATGTCCGTCGCGCCGTTTTTCAACGGCTCGGCGGGCTGCGGCGTGTCGGCTGCCGGCGCGGCCGGGTCGGCGGCGGGCTTCGGCTTCATCATCGTATCGACGCCGGCCCGCACATCGGCGGCGGCCTGCTCGAACGGATTGAGCTGCTTGCGCACCTCGTTCATCGGATTGAGGCCGCGGAGACTGTCGATCGAACTCTTGACGTCGTCGAGCTCGGCTTCCTTCAGCGCCTCATTGAACTGCTTCTGGAAGTCGCCGGCCATGGCGCGCAGTTTCGCCGCGGTACGGCCGAAGGTGCGCAGCATGTTGGGCAAATCCTTGGGCCCGACGACCACGATCATGACGACCGCGATCACCAGCAGTTCGCTCCAACCGACTTCGAACATGACAATCTATTCCGACGCGTGCATGCCGCCCGCCCATGCGAAGCGGTTTTGGGACAACGGCATGCTCAAAGCAACAACCGAGATCAGCTCTTGCTGACCTTTTCCTTGGCCGGCGAAACAGTCTCGTCGGCACGGTGCTCGACGGTACGCTTGTCGTCAACGTCGTCGTCAGCCATGCCCTTCTTGAAGCTCTTGATGCCCTTGGCCATGTCGCCCATCAACTCCGGGATCTTGCCGCGGCCAAACACCAGAAGCACGATGACCAGCACGATCATCCAATGCCAAATCGAAAACGAACCCATAACGATCTCTCTCGAATGTTTTCCCTCGGCGATGATCTATGCGTTTTCGCTCGGGGATTCAAACACAACCGCAATGAAGTTGATAAAATGGCTAGCGGATGTCACGCACTTTCGGCGTGAGCGCCTTGCTACGAATCCGCGCAGGCCTTGCTAATAAACCATTCGTGCCGGTTCCCTAAAGCATGTCTCCCAAAAGTGGGAACCGGTTTCGGGATAAAGACATGCGTAAAATCAAAAACTAAAGCGCATGGAGCGAATCTGAAAGATCGCGACGCGCTTTAGGTCACTCTTCCGTGACGCGCGGCGTCAGCAGCCCGAGCTCCTCGAGGTCGATATCGGTCAGCGCATCCTCGTCCTCGGTCAGCGCGTCCGGATCGGCCGGCGGCACCGGCATCGAGAAATTGGCCGGCATGCGCGTCGAGAGCAGGCCGGCGCCCTTCAGCTCTTCCATGCCGGGGAGATCGCGGATCTCCTCAAGCGCGAAATGGTCGAGGAAGGCATCGGTGGTGCCATAGGTCACCGGCCGCCCGGGCGTGCGGCGGCGGCCGCGCATCCTGACCCATTCCGTTTCGAGCAGCGTGTCGAGCGTGCCCTTGGAGGTCTCCACGCCCCGGATGTCCTCGATCTCGGCGCGCGTGACGGGCTGGTGATAGGCGATGATCGCGAGCACTTCGAGCGCCGCGCGCGATAGCTTTCTCTGCTGGACGGAATCCCGGCTCATCAGGAAGGCGAGATCGCCGGCGGTGCGGAAGGCCCAGGCATCGCCGACCCGCACCAGGTTGACGCCGCGCTTGGCATAGATCTGCTGCAGATCGGCCATCGCGGCGGCGATGTTGACACCTTCAGGCAGACGCGCGGCAAGCTGCTTTTCGCTGACCGGCTCGGCGCTGGCGAAAACGATCGCCTCGGCCATGCGCACGGCTTCCGACAATTGCAGCCGCTCGGCGGGGTTCTCGATCGAACCCTGCTCGGCCATCTCGTCTTCCGGCTCGTCCTCGACCTTGAACGGGATGACCGAAGCGTTGGCGCGTTCGCTCATGATACCACCTCGACTGCCTTCACCCTTTGCGCGCGGCCGCGCAGATAGATCGGCGCGAACACCTGATCCTGCCGCACCTCCAGCTTGCCCTCGCGCACCATTTCGAGCGTTGCCGCGAAGGAACTGGCCATCGCCGTGCGCTTCTCTTCCGGCGCGGCCAGATATTCGATCAGGAAGCTGTCGAGCGCCGTCCAGTCGCCGACCGAGCCGACCAGCCGCGCGAGCACCTCACGCGCATCCTTCAGCGACCACACGGCGCGCCGGGCGATCGTCACATTGTTGATCGCCTGCCGCTGGCGCTGCTGCGCGTAGGCGGTGAGCAGATCGTAGAGCGAGGCCGAAAAGCTGTTGCGCTTCTCGATGATGACCATTTCCGGCATGCCGCGCGCAAAGACGTCGCGACCGAGGCGATTGCGGTTGACCAGCCGCGCCGCGGCGTCGCGCATGGCTTCCAGCCGCTTCAGCCGGAATTGCAGCACCGCCGCCAGTTCCTCGCCGCTTTCGCCCTCCTCGCCCGGCTGTTTCGGGATCAGCAGCTTCGATTTCAGGAAGGCAAGCCATGCCGCCATCACCAGATAATCGGCGGCAAGCTCCAATCTCAGCGCCCGCACCTTCTCGATGAAGGCCAGATACTGCTCGGCCAAAGCCAGGATCGAAATGCGCGCCAGATCGACCTTCTGGTTGCGGGCAAGATGCAAGAGAAGATCGAGCGGGCCTTCGAAACCGGCCACGTCGACGACCAGCGAGGGGTCGCCGGTCAGGCGTGAATCGTCGTTCTCGGCCCACAGACGGTCCATCGGTGCGGCCTTCGCGGCCTTGCCTTCCAATGTCTCCGCCACTTGCCTTTCGTCCCTTCGGTTCAGGCCACCGCCTCGAAATAGGTGGCAAATTCCGCGCGTATCGCCGTTTCGTCGGCGACGTCGCGATCCTTTATATAGGTCAGCGCTCGGTCAGCACGCTGCAAAGACTTGCCCGACAGCGTCGTCGTGCGCGACGCGATCCCCGACATCTCCTCGAAAACGCCGTTGCAGTGAAGGACGAGATCGCAGCCGGCCGCAAGGATCGAGGCCGCCTTTGTCGGGAAATCCCCAGAAAGTGCCTTCATCGAGGTGTCGTCGCTCATCAGCAGCCCGTCGAAGCCGATCTCGCCGCGGATCACCTGATCGACGACCTTGGCGGACGTCGTCGCCGGATTGTCGGGGTCGACGGCGCTGTAGACGACATGCGCCGTCATTGCCATCGGCAGCTCGTTCAACGCCTTGAACGGGGCGAAATCATGCCGGCGCAACTCATCGAGCGGCGTATCGACGGTCGGCAGCGCGAAATGCGTGTCGGCAAAGGCGCGGCCGTGGCCGGGAATATGCTTCATCACCGGCAGCACGCCGCCGGCCATCAACCCCTCGGCCGAGGCCCGGCCAAGCTCGATCACCGCATTGGGCTCCTTGCCATAGGCGCGCGCACCGATGACGTCGCTGGCGCCTTCGACCGGCACGTCGAGCACCGGCAGGCAGTCGGCGGTTATGCCCAGGCGGGAAAGATCGAAGGCATGCAGCCGTGCCAGCAGCCAGGCCGCACGGCGCCCGGCCTCGCGATCATCGCGCCACAACGCGCCAAGCGCACCGCCGGCCGGATAGTTCGGCGCCAGCGGCGGACGCAGACGCTGCACCCTGCCGCCTTCCTGGTCGATGAAGACCGGTGCATCCGGGCGACCGACGCAGTCGCGCATCGCGGCGACCAGGTCGCGGATCTGCCCGGCTTCGCCGATGTTGCGCGCAAACAGGATGAAACCCCAGGGACGTTCATCCCGATAGAAGCGGATTTCATCTTCGGTGAGGGATTTCCCGGCGCAGCCGAGGATCATGGATTTTGATTCGCTCATGCACGGAAGCTTAAGGCTTTGGCAAGGCGAAGGGAATCACCCCTGCCCTCCGACCGGTCAAAGCCTGCAACCGTCCACAACGAAAAGCCGGCGCGGCCTTGCGGCGGCGCCGGCTTTGGAAGCTCCAATCTATCAGCGCGATACGAAGCAGTTGCCGCCGGCTGCCTTGTAGCTGGTGCAGAGCGCGATCGCATCGTTGCGCGACTGGGCCGGGACACGGACACGGTAGAAGGTGCCCTTGCCCGCGACCTCGGCCTTGACGATGTTGGCGGTGCGGCCGGAGAGCACGCTGCCGTAGCGGCGCTGCAGGTCCTGATAGGTCGACTGGGCGCTTTCAACCGTCGGCTGCGAGGCGATCTGCATCGACCACGAGCCGCCGCCGGCTGCCGCCGCCGGATCGATGGAAGCGACCTGGTCCGGCTTGACCTCACCGACGATATCGACCGGCTGGTCGGACGGGCGCGCCGGCGCCACCGGCACCACCGCCGGGGTGTTGGTCGACTGCGCCTTGGCTTCAGTCTTCTTATTAGCGGGCTTCGCCGGCTTCACGGTCGCCGCATCGGCGTGGCCAGCATTGGCCTGGCTTGTATCGGCCTGGTCTGTACCGGAAGCTACGGTTCCCGTCTGCTGGCCATCGGAGGCCGGCGCGACATGCTGCGGCGCCGGATCGCTCGGCTCGGCCGCCGCAACCTTCGGCGCGGCCGGGGTCGGATCCTCGCGCGGCACCAGCGAGCCGTCAGGCTTGACCATCATGGTCTTCACCTTGCGCGGCGCGACGGCGACAACATCGTTGTTGTTGGCGGTGTTGACCTCATCCTGCTGCAGCACCTGGGCGATGCGGTCTTCCGACTTCGGCGCAGGCGCCGCCGGTTGCGCGCTTGCCGGCGCAGCAGTTTGCGCGCTTTCAGGCGAAGCCGCCTGCTCGACGCCGGGCAATGCTGTGTCCGAATTGCCAGCGGCGTCAGTGCCGGCCGGGGCGCCGGTGTCGTTGGGCGAAAGATCGACCACGCGGCTCGGCGGCGGTTCTTTCGAGGCCAGGTCCACGGGCTGTTCGGTGGTGTTCACCAGCTTCTGCTGCACCGGCTCGGCGGGCTTGGCCGTGCCGCCACCCTTGGCAACCGCGTCATAAACCTTGTTGTCCTGGTTCGGCACCACCGTGCCGCCCGGATTTTCGGGCTTCACCTTGATCGGCGAATTGTCGGCTTTGACGATGACCGGAGCCTCGCTGCCGCCCTTGCCGCCAAAAGAGAAGGCCAGCGCGCCAAGGCCGCCGAGAACCACCACGGCGCCGACCAGCGCAGCAATCATCGTGCCGCGACGGCGCGGCTGCGCCGCTTCGCGTTCGCCAAGCCCGGGGATCGCCATCGCCTCTTCGAGCTCAGGATCGTAATCGAGCTCATCCGGAGCGAATTCGTCCGCCTGCGAGACAGGCCGGCTGCCGGGCAGATCGTCAGCGTCATAGTCTTTCGCGGCGGCGAAGGAAGCCGGAGCGGCTGGAGCCGCCTGAGCCTCGGCCCGCAAGTCGCGACGGTCATAGCCGTTGAAGCCGGCGCTGTAGGTTTCGTCGTCATAGCCACGGTTCTGCACGGGCGCCGATGCGATCTCCGTCGCGTTCATGTCCGTGAGCAGGCTCGCGAATTCCGCGTCCAGATCGTCATAAGCGGCAGCGGCCGGCTGATCCTCCTCGAAGCTGAGCTCCGGAATGTCGAGGTCGTCGGCGAGCGCAACGACGCGCTCCGGAACATCGACCGTCTCGACGTCCGGCACCTCGTCATGCCGGTGGGGCTGCGGCGTAGCCATCGGGGCCTGCGCCGGCTTGGCATAGGCGGAATAATCCGGTGCCGGCTCGTTGCGATAAGCAGGCGCGGTCATCTGCAGCGGCACTGAAGGCGCTGCCATCTGCACCGGCGCCGCGGGGGCCGGCTCTGCCGCGAACGAGGCTTGCACAGGCGGAGCGGCGGTCGGGGTCGAACGGCTCCACGACCTTGTCTGCTCGACCGGCGTCGGATGCATCCAATCAGACGAATTTGCCGGAGACTTCGCCAGGGCAGCCGCCTGCTCGGCCTCGATACTCTTGGCGAAAGCGGCGCCGAAGGCGTCGTCGTCGAAATCAATGCCCTGTTCGTCCGCAGAAGGCCCGGTCCCGGAGGATTCGGCCTTGGCCGAGGGCGTAAAATCCTGGCGGTCGAGCTCGTTGGCGAGCAGGTTGTCCAGGGCGCTCTCGACCGGCTGAGCATCCTGCCCGTCCTGCGTCGGCTGGTGCTCGTCGAGATCCCAGTCGAGATCGTCGGCGGCCGCGTGCCCACCGGCGTGGCTCTCGGGTTCGGCAACCAGCCGTGGCGCGGGAGCAGGCTCCTTGACCGTGGGCATCGGCCGCGCGGTCATGGCGCCGAGCAGCGCGTTGAGCTCGTCCTCCAGGCTGCGCTCGCTGGCGGCCGGCTTTGCCGGCTCCATAGCCGCGACCAGAGGGACCGGAGCAGCGGCGACTGATGGCACCGGAGCGGCAATGACCGGAGCCGGCGCGGCCGGCTGCAACGCGGCGGGGGGCTCCGCCGGAGCTTGCGGCTCTTCGTTCAGCGCGTCGCGGAAGCTCAGCTCGAAATCGTCATCGAGGGTCAGCGCGGCGGAAGGTTCGGGCGCGGCGGGTTCCGGCTCAGCGGCAAAGTGGGCGGCCTCCGCTTCGACCATCGGCTCCGGCTCGTCGCCGAGCGACAGCTCCGGCTCCTGAAGACCCTGATCCTGGCCGAGATTGACATCATCGCTCAGCGCCTGGTCGAAATGACCTGCGAAATCATCCTCTGAGATCAGCGGAGCGGCTGCATGAGCTTCGAGCGGCTCGACGGCCTGCGCATGCCGCTCGGGCTCATGGCTTTCAGCCTGCGCGTGCTGCTCGGGCTCATGGCTTTCAAACGACAGCTCGTCTTCGAGCGACATCTGGACCGCGCTGTCGAAATCGCCGTCGAACGCCTCTTCGCTCGCGGCCTGCATGGCTTCGACGGCATCCTGACGGGCATCCGCCGGCTCGTCATGGTCGAGCCGGAAATCCTGGTCCAGCGAAGCCGCCATTTCATGATCGATCGAAAGATCATCTTCGACCGGCGAGATATCGAGCGAACTGGCGACGGCCTTGTCGAAATCATCGTCGAAAGCGACTTCCGGCTCGGGAGCCGCTTGCGGCTCCGGCGCGAAATGCTCGGATGCGAGATGCGCCTCTGGCGCGACTTCCGGCTGAGCCGCGACGCGCGGCTCTGGAGCGAACTGCGGCTCTGGCGCGCGCGCCACGGCAAAGTCGGCGTGGTCGGCCGCGTCGTCGAAGACGAAATCCTGCTCGAAGGATGCCGTCAACTCGTCGGCATTCGCGGCGACGCCGGCAGGCTCGAAAGCCGGTTCCTGCCTGATCTGATGCACGACAGCCTGCTGCGCGACCGGCTCGCTTTCCTCGACGGAATCGAACTCGCCCATCAACTCCTTCTCGAGGTCGATGTCGAAGTCGTCAGCAGCAGGAGCCTGGTTAGCCGGCATGGCTTTCTCGGCCGCAGGGGCCGGCTGCCTGACCGGCTGGCGCGGATCGAAACCCATGATCCGGGTCAGCTCCGCGAACGGATCATCGTCGGCGATATTGTTGTGGTCGGCTGCTTTCAGCGGGGTTCTGTCTGCCATTATTGTTCCCGAACTCGCACACAGTCGGACGCCATGGACGTCGCGCAGGGTTGGCCCTTACCAGCGCAATGTGGGCAAAAGGTGACAGGTTTTTTAGTTAAACCTAACGCATTTCGGTAGGCGCGTCAGCCCCGATCAGCGTCAGGCCGGAGGTCAAGACATCCGAAACAGCCTGCACCAGCCCTAGTCTGGCATAGGTTGATTCTCGGTCGTTAACCTTAACAAAACGTAAGTCTTGATTGTCGTGGCCGCGATTCCACTGTGCATGGAAGCCTGAAGCCAGGTCATAGAGGTAGAAAGCGAGCCGGTGCGGCTCCAGCGAAAGCGCCGCGGATTCGATCAATCTTGGATATTCAGCCAGCTTGCGGATCAGCGCGATCTCGCCCTCGTCGGTCAGCGCAGCCACGGAAGCCGCGAGCCGGTTGCGGTCGAAATTCGCCTCGCCGAGCTGCTCGCTCGCCTGCCGGAAAACGGAATGGCAGCGCGCCGAAGCGTACTGCACATAGAAGACCGGATTGTCCTTCGACTGCTCGGTGACCTTGGCAAAGTCGAAATCGAGCGGCGCGTCGTTCTTGCGGTAAAGCATCATGAAGCGGATCGGGTCGCGGCCGACCTCCTCCACGACATCGCGCAAGGTGACGAAATCGCCGGACCGCTTCGACATCCGGACCGGCTCGCCGTCGCGGAACAGCTTTACGAGTTGGCAAAGCAATACGGTGAGCTTGACCGTATCGCCGGCCACCGCCCGCGCCAGCGCCTCGAGCCGCTTCACATAGCCGCCGTGGTCGGCGCCAAGCACGTAGATGAGATCGACGAAGCCGCGCTCGACCTTGTCCTTGAGATAGGCGACGTCGGCGGCAAAATAGGTGAACGAGCCGTCCGACTTGACAAGCGCCCGGTCCATGTCGTCGCCGACCGCGGTCGAGCGGAACAGCGTCTGCTCGCGGTCTTCCCAGTCATCGGGCTTCTCGCCCTTCGGCGGCGGCAGCGTGCCCTTGTAGATATGCCCTTTGAGCGTCAGGTCGGCGATCGCCGCGCGGATCTTCCTGGCATTGTCGGCATGCAGCGTGCGCTCGGAGAAGAACACGTCGTGATGCACGTTGAGCAGCGCCAGATCCTCGCGGATCATCGCCATCATCGCATCGACGGTGCGGTCCTTGACGATCGCCAGCGCTTCGTCTTCGGGCATTTCCAGCAGGCCGAGGCCGAATTCCTCTGCCAGCGCCTGGCCCACCGGGACCAGATAGTCGCCCGGATAGAGACCCGACGGGATCTCGCCGATGTCTTCGCCAAGCGCCTGCCGATAGCGCAACAGCGCCGAACGGCCGAGCACGTCGATCTGCGAGCCGGCGTCGTTGATCACATATTCCTTGGTCACGTCGTAGCCGGCGAAAGCCATCAGGTTGGCCAAAGTGTCGCCGACCACGGCGCCGCGGCAATGGCCGACATGCATGGGGCCGGTCGGGTTGGCCGAGACATATTCGACATTGGCCTTGCGGCCGCCGCCGATGGTCGAGCGGCCATAGTTGCGCCCTTCGCCGAGAAGCGCCGCCAGATGCGCGTGCCAGAACGCGTCCTTGAGCCTGAGATTGACGAAGCCAGGCCCGGCGATCCCGGCCGAGGCGATATCGGCGTCGCCCCGCAACGCTTCGGCGAGTTTCTCGGCAAGCGCGCGCGGGTTCTGTCCAGTGGGCTTGGCCAGCACCATCGCCGCGTTGGTGGCGAGATCACCATGGCTGGCATCGCGCGGCGGCTCGACCGCGATACGCGACAGGTCAGGCGCGGCCCCTTCCTTGTCCTTGAGATCAAGGGCTTCGACGGCTTTTACGATCCGCGCGTTGAAATCGGCGAAGATATTCATTGGATATGCTCTGGGCTTTAAGAGGCGACCGGCCGAACCGGCCGGGAAAATCGAGGCTCGCCCTAGCTCAAATCGGGCGTATGGTCAAACAGACGCCGATGTTCCTTCAGCGCATAGGTGTCGGTCATCCCGGCCAGGAAGTCGGCGACGCTGCGCGCCTTGATGCGATCCTCGGCCCGGTCGAGCCCCTCGCGCCAGCCATCCGGCATGGCGCGCGGGTCGGCGAAATAGACGTCGAACAGCTCGCGCACGATCTGTTCGGCATCGGTCCGCACCCGCATCACCTCTGGGTGCCGATAAAGGTGCTTGTAGAGGAAAGCCTTCAATTCCTTTTCGGCCGCCGCCATGCCCGCCGAAAACGTCACCAGGGTCTCGCCGGCTGCCCGCACCGCATCGGCGCTGTCGGGTTTGATGCGCTCGATATTGGCGGTGGTCGACGCGATGACATCCTCGACCATCAAGGTGATCTGCCGGCGCATCAGCTCGTGGCCGGTGCGGACATCGTCGAGCTGAGGATATTTGGCACGCACGCCCTTCAGGATCGAACCCGGCAGGCCGACGCCTCCCAGCATGTCCAGCGTCAGCAAGCCGGCGCGCAGGCCGTCGTCGATGTCATGGGTGTTGTAGGCGATGTCGTCGGCGATCGCGGCGCACTGCGCCTCGATACCGGCGAAACGGTCGAGCTCGAGGTCGTGTAGTTCCGAATAATCGCGGATCGCTTGCGGCACCGGACCTTTGAGCCCCTTCCCGCTCGCGTCGGTCAACGGGCCGTTGTGCTTGACCAGCCCTTCCAGCGTCTCCCAGGTGAGGTTCAGCCCGTCGAATTCGGCATAGCGCCGCTCAAGCCGCGTCACCACGCGCAGCGACTGGGCATTGTGGTCGAAACCGCCCCAGGCGGCCATCTTCTCGTTGAGCGCGTCCTCGCCTGTATGCCCGAACGGCGTGTGGCCGAAATCATGCACAAGGGCCACGGCCTCCGCGAGATCCTCGTCTCCGCGCAGCGCCCGCGCCAGGGCACGCGCGATCTGCGCCACCTCGATCGAATGCGTCAGCCGGGTGCGGTAATGGTCGCCCTCATGCGCGACGAAGACCTGGGTCTTGTGCTTCAGCCGGCGGAAGGCGGTGGAATGGATGATGCGGTCGCGGTCGCGCTGGAACGGCGTGCGCGTCGGGCTTTCGGCCTCCGGGAACAGGCGCCCGCGCGAACGCGCCGGGTCGCTCGCATAGACGGCGCGCGGCCGATAGCCGAACCCGATGTCGCCGAGAGCGTCCTTGCCCCGCTGCTCTTCCATTGACCCACCAGTTGACTTGGCCACGCCCGCTTCATACCTATCATGTGAAACCGAAAGCAAGGTGACGCCGATGGGCGCGGATGCCAAGACTGCCATGAAGGTCGAAATGACCGACGCCGCGGCGAAGCGGATCGCCAGGATCGTCGCCGGCGAGCCGGGCAAGACGGCTCTTCGCGTCTCCGTCGAGGGCGGCGGCTGCTCCGGCTTTTCCTACAAATTCGACCTCGTCGGCGACCGCAATGATGACGATGTCGCCATCGAGAAGGACGGCGCGACCATTCTGATCGACGACCTGTCGCTGGTCTATATGGGCGGTTCGGTGATCGACTTCGTCGACGATTTGATGGGCCAGTCCTTCCAGATCAGGAACCCGAACGCGGTCGCCTCCTGCGGCTGCGGCACCAGCTTCTCCATCTGATCGGCCGAACACCCGCAGGCCCATGACCGACGCGAACCGTCGGCATATGGCTGTCGCGCGCTTATTGGCAGGAATGCGAATGGACGGCCTTTCGAAAGGTCCGTACAGGCAATACGATCCGCTCCGTCGAACGCCTTTCGTCCGAACAGCATCGAGGCCTGCATGAAGATCGTCACCTGGAACATCAACGGCGTTCGCGCCCGCATCGGCAACCTCACCCACTGGCTGACCGAAAGCGCGCCGGACATCGTCTGCCTGCAGGAGATCAAGACGGTCGACGAGCAGTTCCCGCGCGCCGAGATCGAGGCGCTGGGTTACAATGTCGAGACCAACGGCCAGAAGAGCTTCAACGGCGTCGCCATCCTGTCGAAGCTTCCCTTCGACGAGGTCAATCGCGGCCTGCCAGGTGATGACGAGGACGACCACGCCCGCTTCATCGAAGGCGTCTTTTCCACCGACCAGGGCGCTCTGCGTGTCGTTTCGCTCTATCTGCCGAACGGCAATCCGATCGACGATGAGCGGAAATTTTCCTACAAGCTCGCCTGGATGGCGCGGCTGGAGCGCTGGGCGGAAGAGCGGCTGCGTCTGGAAGAGGCGCTGGTGCTGGCCGGCGACTATAACGTCATTCCAGAGCCGGCCGACGCCCGCTTCCCGGAAAACTGGCTGGGCGACGCGCTGTTCCAGCCGCAGACGAGGCAGGCCTTCCGCCGGCTGAAGAATCTCGGCTTCACCGAGGCGGTGCGCGCGGTGACGGACTCGGCCGGCGTCTACACCTTCTGGGATTATCAGGCTGGCGCCTGGCAAAAGAACAACGGCATCCGCATCGACCACCTGCTGCTGTCACCGGAAGCCGCCAACCGCTTTTCGTCGGCCTCGGTGGAAAAGCACGTCCGCGCCTGGGAAAAGCCTTCCGATCACGTGCCGGTCGCGATCGAGCTTAGCCTGCAGCCGGCCTGAGACGCCGCGAGACCCAGATATCGCCACAAATCCCGTCTTTGATGCGGATTGCTGTGGGGGTGGAATGGCGATCCGATTTCTTTTCAGGCCGCTCGGCCTTGCTTTGGCGCTTGCCGCGCCGACCCCATCGCTGGCGGCACCGGCCTGTTTGGCCAACGGCAAGTCCTTCAATGTCGGCCAGACGGCGTGCCTGACTATTGCCGGCGAAAGCCACCTCGCCCGTTGCGACATGGTTCTCAACAACACATCCTGGACCAGGATCAAGGACGAATGTCCGGGAGAAGCGCCCAAACCGCACCCGACATCGATCTCGACCCCGACGCCCGGCCCGACACCGACGGAGCCGACCGAGAACTGAGGCTCCGCTGATCACCTCCATGCAAGGTACGCTACGCACAGGTAACTGATCGGGCCGAGGCTCGACTGCCACGTGGTTCCCCCAATCTGTCGCTGCTTCGCAGCCCCACCTTTCCCCCCTCCGGAGGGAAAGGAAGGGAGCCTTGCTGGACTGGCATTGACGGCAAAAGGCTTGGCGCCTTTCCTCGACCCCGTCGATCGGGGGAGAGGTGGCTCGGCGAAGCCGAGACGGAGTGGGGGGTCGACCAGCGCTACTTGGACAATGCATGCGCCAAGCTTCCACGCACGCTATCGCCAAATCTGCGCTTACTGATCGCCGTTATTGCCCTTGGTCAGGATGTCGTCGGCGAGCGAGATGGCGGTCCTGCGATCGGCCTCGCCGGCGGCGGCGAACGCCTCTTCCTGCATGCTGCGGATCCAGGGCTGGTCGGCAGCCGGAGCCCGCTGGAGTGCTGCCGTCATCATCGCCAGGCCGCGCACGACCTTGCCGCTCTGGAACAGAAGATTGCCGAGCGTCGCCTGCGCGCCGGCGTGGCCCTTCTCGGCCGCCAATTGCAGCCAGCGGCCGGCCTGCTTGACGCTGGCCTTCACGCCGCCCTCGCCTTTGAGGAACATCTGGCCGATCTCGAACTGGGCGTTCGGATTGCGGTAGTTGGCGGCGGCGCGCATGTAATATTCCTGCGCCGCCACGTCGTTCTCCTCGACCGGCGTGCCCGGAATGCCCTTGCGCAGATAGTCGCCCAGCGCCACCAGCGCGTCCGACACATAGCTTTCTTCCGGCGAGCCGGGCTCGACATCCTGGTCGACGATTTCCGAGAAGAACTTGAAGGCCGCATAGTCGTCGCGCGTCACGCCGTCGCCCTCGGCATACATGCGCGCAAGCTTCCAGGTGGCGCCGATCTGACCGTTCTCGGCGGCATATTTATAGGCCTCGACCGCCTGGTCCTTGTGGCCGCTCTTGTAAGCGGAGAAGCCGAACTGGAAGACCGCCCAGGGGCTCGACTGCGGCTTCACGCCGGTCTTGTCGTCGAACACCTTGTCGTCGAAGGCCATGGCCTGCCCGACGGCGCCCAAGGTCGCCAAAGCGACCAGTGCCGAAAAGACAGACGACCTCAACACCTCAGATGTCCGCATAGCAGTGCGTTTCTTTGGCCGCGCCCGGATGGGTGACCGCGCCGTCGCGTGCCGACCCTACCGTCTGCGCATATTTCCAGATCGCGCCGGACTGATAGTCGGTCTTGCGCGCCTTCCAATTCTTTGCCCTGGCCGCCAGCTCGGCGTCCGACAGGGCCACTTCGATCGTGCCTTTCACGGCATCGATCGAGATCACGTCGCCATCCTTGATCAGCCCGATAGGTCCGCCGACCGCCGCCTCCGGTCCGACATGGCCGATGCAGAAGCCGCGCGTGGCGCCCGAGAAGCGTCCGTCGGTGATCAGCGCCACCTTGCCGCCCATGCCCTGGCCGTAGAGCGCCGCCGTCGTCGACAGCATCTCGCGCATGCCCGGCCCGCCGCGCGGCCCCTCGTAACGGATGACGAGAACCTCGCCCTCCCGATAGTTGCGGTGGGTGACCGCTTCGAAGCACTCCTCTTCCGAATCGAAGCAACGCGCCGGCCCCGAGAATTTCAGTTCCGACATGCCGGCGACCTTCACGATCGCGCCTTCGGGGGCAAGGTTGCCCTTCAAGCCCACAACGCCGCCTGTCTTGGTGATTGGCCGATCGGCGGGACGCACAACATCCTGGCTCTCATTCCAGGCAACGTGCTCCATATTTTCGGCCAAAGTGCGGCCAGTGACGGTCATGCAGTCGCCATGCAGATAGCCATGGTCGAGCAAGGTCTTCATCAGGAGCGGAATGCCACCGGCCTCGAACATGTCCTTGGCGACATATTTGCCGCCGGGCTTGAGGTCGGCGATATAGGGCGTCTTCTCGAAGATCGCCGCCACGTCGAACAGGTCGAACTTGATGCCGGCCTCATGCGCGATCGCCGGCAGATGCAGCGCCGCATTGGTTGAGCCGCCGGTGGCGGACACCACGGTCGCGGCGTTCTCCAGCGCCTTGCGCGTGACGATGTCACGCGGCCGGATGTTCTTGGCGATCAGCTCCATGACCTTTTCGCCCGAGGCGAAATTGAAACGATCGCGCATCTCGTAGGGCGCCGGCGCGCCGCAGGAATAGGGCAGCGCCAAGCCGATCGCCTCAGCGACAGTGGCCATGGTGTTGGCGGTGAACTGGGCGCCGCAGGAGCCGGCCGAAGGACAGGCGGCCTGCTCGATCTCGAGCAGTTCCGCATCGCTGATCGTGCCGACGGAATGCTGACCGACTGCCTCGAACACATCCTGCACGGTGATCTGCCGGCCGCGATAGCTGCCGGGCAGGATCGAGCCGCCATAAATGAAGATCGACGGCACATTGAGACGCACCATCGCCATCATCATGCCGGGCAGCGACTTGTCGCAGCCGGCAAGCCCGACAAGGGCATCATAGCAATGGCCGCGCATGGTGAGCTCGACCGAATCGGCGATGACCTCGCGCGACACCAGCGACGACTTCATGCCCTGGTGGCCCATGGCGATGCCGTCGGTGACGGTGATGGTGCAGAACTCGCGCGGTGTGCCGTTGGCGGCTGCCACGCCCTTCTTGACCACCTGCGCCTGGCGCATCAGCGAGATGTTGCAGGGCGCCGCCTCGTTCCAGCAACTGGCGACGCCGACAAGTGGCTGCGCGATCTCGGCCGCCGACAGACCCATGGCATAGAGATACGAGCGATGCGGCGCCCGCGCCGGACCTTCGGTCACGTAGCGGCTGGGCAGCTTGGCCTTGGAGATTACCCTGGCGTCCATACTCGTCCTTGCCGCACACCCCGCGGCCGGTCCCATCGCCGGGCCAACCTGGCACGCATCCCGAGACCTATCCGGGTTGCTCCGGGTTTATGGCGGGAAATGGGCAGTTCCCTCTGCCCGACTTGTAGCGCGGGGGTTGTTCATAAACTGTTGCCAAAACGTCACAATCGTACAAGGCGCCGGTTGTGACACGGATTTGCAACATAGGGCCGGATGATAGGATTGGATCGCGGTCGCACAAACGCAAAAGGCCGGGCATTGCCCGGCCTTTTCGATGAATTTTCAGAAACTTAGAACTTGATCTTGATCCCGCCTGAAATCGCCGTGATCAGATCGTTGCCGAAGTCGTAGCTGGCGTCAGTACCGGCCTGATAGCCGTTTTCACCATTTACTACTCCGGAATGCCCACTGGTTAGCACACCGATGGCACCAGCCAACCGAACTTCGATATTCGGCCGCGGCGTGTAGGCAACGCCGCCACCGAGCGTCCAGGTATCGGTCTGCGAGCCGTAGCCATGCGAGGTGCCGCGATCCCATGAAAGCTGGCCGGCGGCGCTCCACTGGTCGTTGAACTTGTGGCCGATACCACCCGAAACGGTCCAGCCGTCACGATACATCAGGTCAAGAGAGGTGGCCTGAAGAGAACCGGAAGCATCATTACCTGTAAAACATGCGGCAGTTGGAGTCCCGACAATACAGATAGGAACGCTCTGCAGCACGCTCCAATTGACCCACTTGATCGAACCGAACGCGAGCCAGCCCGGCGCAATGCCCGACTGAAGCTTCAACTCCACCGAGTCCGGCATATACTGCGTGCTGCCGTAGATCGGCGCAGAGCCGGTGGGCAATACCGGTGCCGTGAGTGTACCGGAGATATTGTCGAGCTTGACTTGCGAATTGTAGACCAAGCTGGCGCGAAGCGCGATCTCAGGGATTTCGTAGGCAACACCGGCGCGCCAGCCCCAGCCACTGGCATCTAGGTCGACGCGGCCAACTGCTCCGGCCAGGGATATCAAGTTCTCCTTGAAGCCTCCGATGTCCTGGTAGAATACGCCACCAATGAAACGGAGCTGACCTTTACCAACGTCAAACTTATAGGAGCACGTACCCGCGTAGTTATTGCTCTTGATGTCCGTTTCGATATTGGAAAACGCTCCGCTCCACGTGCTACCCGGCGCAGTATGTGCACCCCAGGGCTGCGAATAGTCGAACATGCAGTCGACGCCTTGGACAATCTGGGCTTTAACGCCGATGCGTGGCACCCAATAAGGCTCCGCACCATCGGCCGAGGTGCTGAAGCCGAGAGGGCTAATGTCGGCTCCTCCCGGACCCTTCGCATTCTTGTATTTGCGATCCGGCATCACATAGGTCGCTTCCGCTTCCGTCGCGACCGGCGCCGGATCGAACAGCAGGTCGATGTCATAGCCGCCGCGCTCCAGGCCGCCGGCATGCGCGGGATGCATCGCGGCGCCGATCAATGCGATCGAAAAGCAGCCTGCCCCCGCCAGAGCTTTGAGCCGCAGAATATTCATGGAAATCCCTCCCCGAAATACAAGTGGCTCAAGCTAGAACCAATTCGGGTTAACGACGCAACAACGTTTTCAAGAGCTGTACATGTACACCTTGACAGCCCCCAATTTTGCCATGGTGATCGGCGCCGCGATTGCAGCCTAAATCGCGCCAACCGCGATCAAACGGCCGAAAAAATGCGGAGAAAGCGTCCAAAAAGGGGCAAAAACAGCCGCTTTTGGGCTTGAAAGGCCGCATTGTTACATTACGGCAACAATGCGGCGCAAACTTTCCGTTTACGTCAAAATTAACGTAGCGGCACGCCTATTTTCGAGGCAGCTAACGTACCGGAAAGCACCTCCGCGCCGAGGGCGATTCTTGCCCTCAGCCGGCGTCACGAACCCTAGTCAAAGCCACCGATAGCTTCTCCTGCGCCTCGCGGTATTCGGCGAGCTTCTCGCGCTCGGCCTCGACCACCTCTTCCGGCGCGTTGGCGACGAACTTTTCGTTGGAGAGCTTCTTGTGCAGGCGAGCAATCTCTTCGGTGACCTTCGCCAATTCCTTCTGCAGTCGCGCGGCTTCGGCCTGGAGATCGATCAGGCTGCCGAGCGGCAGGCTTATCGTCGCCTCGTTGAGCACGATCTGGGCCGAGCCCTTTGGCGGCGCGTCGACCAACGCGATATCGCCGACGCGCGCCAGCCGCTTGATCGCCTGGGCGTGGCGCTCCAGCCGCTCCTGCGTCAGCGTGTTGGCGCCGATCACCATCAGCGGCGCGATCGCCGCCGGCGGCACATTCATTTCCGAGCGCACCGAGCGGATGCCCGAGACCAGATCGACCAGCCAGTTGATGTCGGCGGCGGCCTCCTCGTCCTCGAAGTCGGGCGACGGCCAGGCGGCATGGCAAAGCAGCGAGGAGCGCTCCTTGCCCTCGCCAGCGGTCTGTGCCCACAACTCCTCGGTCATGAACGGCATCATCGGATGCAGGAGCTTGTAGATTTCGTCGAGCACGAAGGCGACGCAGGCCCGGCTCTCGGCCTTGGCGGCCTCGTCCGCGCCCATGAACACCGGCTTCAACAGCTCCAGGTACCAGTCGCAGAACAGGTTCCAGACGAAGCGGTAGGCAGCAGTCGCCGCCTCGTTGAAACGATAGCTGGTGATGCCCTCGGTGACCCCGCGCGCCGCCCGTGTCAGTTCCGTGAGGATCCAGCGGTTGACCGGCAGCTTGGCGTCGTTCAGCCAGAAATCGTCGTTGCGCGCGACCTCGTTCATCTCGGCGAAGCGCGTCGCGTTCCACAGCTTGGTGCCGAAATTGCGGTAGCCGGCGATGCGCGCCGGATCGAGCTTCACGTCCCGCCCTTGAGCCGCCATCACGGTTAGCGTGAAGCGCAGCGCATCGGCGCCGTATTCGTCGATCAGGTCGAGCGGATCGATGACGTTGCCTTTCGACTTCGACATCTTGGCGCCGTTCTTGTCGCGCACCAGCGCATGCACATAGACGGTGTGGAACGGCTCCTCGTCCATGAAGTGCAGGCCCATCATCATCATGCGGGCGACCCAGAAGAAGATGATGTCGAAGCCGGTCACCAGCACGTCGGTCTGGTAGTAGGTCTTGAGCTCGGGCGTCCGGTCGGGCCAGCCGAGCGTCGAGAACGGCCACAGCGCCGACGAGAACCAGGTGTCCAGCACGTCCTCGTCGCGGGTCAGGATCTCGCCCGGCTGGAAATTCTCCAGCTTATCCTCGACCCAGGCCTTCCACGGCCCTTCCAGCGCCAGGTAATATTCGACCGCCGAGGCCAAAGCCTCTTCCTCTGTCTTCTCGACGAAGACATGCCCGTCCGGCCCATACCAGGCCGGGATCTGGTGGCCCCACCAGAGCTGGCGCGAAATGCACCAGGGCTGGATGTTCTCCATCCAGTCGAAATAGGTCTTTTCCCAGTTCTTGGGCACGAAATTGGTACGGCCCTCGCGCACCGAGGCGATCGCCGGCTTGGCGAGCTCGGCGGCGTTGACATACCATTGGTCGGTCAGGAACGGCTCGATCGGCACGCCGCCACGATCGCCATGCGGCACGGTATGCCGGTGCGGCTCGATCTTGTCGAGGAACCCGCCGGCCTCCATCAGCTCGACGATCTTCTTGCGGGCAGCAAAGCGGTCGAGCCCGTCCAGCTCGTCCCAGACGGCCTGGCGCTCCGGCGTGACCTCGAGACCGGCGAGGAAATCCTCATTGTCCTTGAGCTTGATGGCGGCTTCGACCGTCAGGATGTTGATCGCCGGCAACTTGTGGCGCTTGCCGACCTCGAAGTCGTTGAAATCATGCGCCGGCGTGATCTTGACGGCGCCGGAGCCCTTCTCCGGATCGGAATATTCGTCCGCGATGATCGGTATCTTGCGGCCGACGATGGGCAGCACGACGTTGCGGCCGACGAGGTCGGTGAAGCGCTCGTCCCCCGGATGCACGGCCACGGCCGTGTCGCCGAGCATCGTCTCGGGACGCGTCGTGGCGACCGTGATGAAGGTCTTCGGGTTCTCCGGGTCGAACCCTTCTCCTTCGATTGGATAGCGGAAGTGCCAGAGATTGCCGTTGACCTCATGCTGCTCGACCTCGAGATCGGAAATGGCGGTGAGCAGCTTCGGGTCCCAGTTCACAAGGCGCTTGTCCTTGTAGATGAGACCTTCCTTGTAGAGCGTGACGAAGACTTCCAGCACGGCCTTGGATAGGCCTTCATCCATGGTGAAGCGTTCGCGCGACCAGTCGGCCGAGGCGCCGAGGCGCTTCAGCTGGTTGAAGATCGCGCCGCCGGACTCGGCCTTCCACTCCCAGACCTTCTCGATGAATTGCTCGCGCGTCAGATCGCGGCGGTGGATCTGCTTTTCCATGAGCTGGCGCTCGACCACCATCTGTGTGGCGATGCCGGCATGATCCATGCCGGGTTGCCAGAGCACGTTCTTGCCGCGCATGCGCTCGAAGCGCACCAAAATGTCCTGCAGCGTGTTGTTGAGCGCATGCCCCATATGCAGCGAGCCGGTGACGTTCGGCGGCGGGATGACGATGGTGAAGGCTTCCGCACCCTCCTCTGCGCCGGCGCCGGCCCGGAAGGCGTCGGCCTCTTCCCAGATTTTGGCGATCTTCGGCTCGACGGTCTTGGCGTCGTAGGTCTTTTCAAGCATGGAGGAGGTCCGAACTGTCGGTAACAAGCGTCCGGTGTAAATCGGAAGGTCTTGGCCGAGTCAACCGCGAGAGCTGCGATCACCGCCACAGATAGGCCTGCCTGCGACCAGCGGCAATCCCGGCCAGTCGGGGGCAACGCCACTCACCTGAGCAGCCTTGAACAAAAGCACCGCCTGAAGGCGGTGCTTTTCAGCTTACGTGTCGCGGCAGCCTACTGCGCGCCGCGCGCCACGCGCTCGATTTCTTCGCGAACCAGCCTTTCGACCAGCGTCGGCAGGTTGTTGTCGAGCCAATCCTGCAGCATCGGCCGCAGCATCTCTTCGGCCATTTCATCGAAGCTCTTCTTGCCGCGGCTGGCAAAGGCGTCGGAAAGCTCGCCGAAGGCAGCGGCAACCTGCCTGCCCGTGTGCTCGGAAAGGATCGCGGGACGGGACGGCTGAGCCTCAGGCGCGGACGCCTGGGGAGCGCCGGCATGCACGACGGTTTCGACCGCGGGCTCTTCCTTATCGATCTCGACCCGCGGCGCGGCTTCCGGAGCCCGGACAGCCGGCTTCGCGGTAACCGTGCTGCCGCCGGCCGCCGCGATTTCCCGCCGCCAATCGGCGACAATGGTCTCGGCGGTCTGCGGCGCGTTTGCAGCGGCGGGCCTGTTGGCGGCTGCCGGCGCGCTCGGCTCAACCGCGCGCGTGGCACCGGCCTCCGCCGGGTTCGCCGGCGCTGCCTTCACCGGCTCCGGGCGAGCCTCGGCGTGCGCAAGCACGGGATCGGTCGCGGCAAGTTGGGCCTGGACTTCCGCCAGCGTCGCCGGCCTGCGGGGGCCGGCTTCGGCATGCAACTCGGAACGAAAGGCGTCGACCTCGACAGCGGGCACCGCAGCGGGAGGCATGTTGACGACGGCCGGTTCCAGGTCCTGGCGCAGCTCACCGGCCTCGGCCGGCTGCTTGCGACCAGTGTCGCTGTCTTCAATGATCCTTCGGATGGAAGCCAGTATCTCTTCCATGGAAGGTTCGCGCTGCGCGCTGCTTGCCGTCGCCATCGTCACATCCGCCGCCCTTGTGACCCATTACGCAATTCCGTTCCTGCCCGGGCCGGAATTCGAATCAATGGCGACAGCGTAACCGACCGATCGTCATCGGAGAATCCCCAATCTGGGGACTCGTTGGATTTCAACAGATTAGGCGAAGCGCAACCCGGTCAGCCATCCGGAAAAGGCAAACGCCGCGCATCCAGTGGAAGCGCGGCGCTTGTCAAAGCTTAGGTCGTAAATCAGCGCCCGTCAGGCGTGCGCAGCCCAGTCCACTTGTCCTTGACGGCGTTGTAGTGCTCTTCCGGCCTGTATTTGGTGACCGGCAGGCCAAGGCGATCGACCGACAGCCGGCCCATCGCCGACAGGATGGCGTAACTTGCCACCACCACGTCGCGTTCGGAACTCGCCTGGTTGATCTTGGCGGTGATGACCGCGTTCTGCGCATTCAACACGTCCAGCGTCGTGCGCTGGCCGACATTGCGCTCCTCGATGACGCCGTTGAGAGCCAATTGCGCGGCGTCGATCACCTGCCGGTTGGCATCCACGCTTTCGCGCGCTGCGACATATTGCGTCCAGGCCGAGACCACGGCCTGGCGAACCTGGTCGCGGCTGACATCGACCTGGATGCGCGCTTCGCTGAGCGATTCCTTGTGCTGCCGAACCAGCGCTTCAGTCCGCCCGCCCGAATAGATCGGAATGGTCAGCGTGGCGCCGATATTGGCTGATGTTGAGCTACCATTCGGATTGGCGACGGAACCGGGAACGGTGTGGCTGTAGTTGTCTGAGATTCCGGCGGAGGCCGAAAGCTGAGGCAGCAGCGCGCCTTCCGACGATTTCACCGAGAATGCCGCCGCATCGACGAGATGCTGCGTGGCGAGGATGGCCGGATGCTCGGCCGAGGCGACGGCCAGAGCGGAATCGAGATTCCCGGGCAGCAGCTTGCCCAGCGGCGAAGCCGCCTTCAGCTTGCCCGGCTCGTCGCCGACGACCTGGTGATAGGTGGCGGCGCTCGCCAGCGCCGTGGCGCGGGCGGCGCTCAACTGCGCCACGGCCGTCGCGCGCGACGCATCGGCCTGGGCGACGTCGGTGCGGGTGCCCTCGCCGACCTCGAAGCGCGAGCGGGCGGCGCGCGCCTGCTCGGTCAGGAACTGCAGGTTCTGCTCGGTCAGCGCCGCGACCTGACGGTCGCGAATCACGTCCATATAGGCGCTTGCCGCGTTGAACAGGATGTTCTCTTCGGTGTTGCGCAGGCTTTCCACGGAAGCCTTCACCTGCGATTCGGCGGCGGCGACATTGTTCTTTGTCTGAAAGCCGTCGAACAGCGTCTGGTTGATCTGCACGCCGAAGCTGCCCGTCGTCAGCCTCCTGCTGGTGCCAAATCCGTGCGTGTTGGTGTAGTCGATGTTGGCCGAGCCAGTGACGGTCGGGCGCCAGCCCGACTTGGCGATGGCAACGCCCTCGTCGGTGACGCGCACGCCGGCACGAGCGGCGTTGAGCTGCGAATTGTACTGGTAGGCTTTGGCGAGCGCGCCCGTAATGGTCTCGGCGGAGGCGGCCAACGGCGAAAGCGCCGTGGCCGAAACAAGGATAGCTGCTAAAACACTCTTGCGTAGAGGCGGCACGTTATTTCCCTCATTCGTTTTGCATGGGAACCACGCCGCGTCGACCTACCCTTGCGGATCGGCCGGCGCCGCGTTGTTTATCGTTCCCCCGCTGACCGGCCTTCCAAACGTCCGGATAACCAAATCAGCAACGATTGTCAGGCGCAAGCGATCATGACAGCGTCTTCGCTGCAAGGCAAAAACGCTCAGAATTCAAACGCGTGGGCACGTTCGAAGCCCGGTAGTGGCTTAATTGCCGCATTAAAGGCCCGTCTGCCGGTTACAACCCCCCCCGCTTTAAAAAACAGCCGGGCCACGCCAGAGTTGCCCTGTCCTTCGACCGCAACCAGGCGTCCATCTTCCGCAAGCTGGTCGAGCAGCGACGGCGGCACTTCCTCGACGCTGCCGCCGATGAAGATGACATTGTAGGGCGCTTTAGCGGCATGCCCCTGCGGCAAAGGCCCGGTGACCACCGTGACATTCTGGCAGCCGAGGCTGGAAAGCGTGGATTTGGCAGCCTCCGCCAGCGCCGGATCGCTCTCCAGTGCCACGACCGAGCGCGCCAGCCTGGACAGCAACGCGGCGGAATAGCCGGTGCCGCAACCGACATCGAGCACCGAATCGCTCGCGTCGATCTCGGCCAGCTGCAGAAGCTTGGCGAGCGGCGACGGCTCCATCAGGTAGCGCGCGGCGCCATTTGCGCCATCGGAAATGCGGATGTCTTCGTCGATATAGGCCAGATCCTGTTGTCCGGCGCCGACGAAGGCCTCGCGCGGGACGGTCAGCATCGCTTCGATGAGCGGCGCGCTGGTGACATCGGTGGTACGGATCTGGCCATCGACCATCTTCACGCGGCGTTCGGAGAAATCAGCGCTCATGTCCCAACAATCCGCTCCCCGCGCCAAACGCGCGGCTCAACTTTAACCGGAACCCCGCTCCGGCGCGGTTGCGCTGGAGCCCGCAAGCATCTGGAGGCCTCGCCCGGAATCGAACCGGGGTGCAAGGATTTGCAGTCCTCTGCGTAACCACTCCGCCACGAGGCCTCGCAATGCTCCCGGCGTTCCGAGCGAACTCATTATGTTGACGCTCAAGGGTCGTCAAGCGCCGGCGCGTCATTCCCGACGCTTTCGCATGGAGGGGCGAAGATGGTGATTACCAATCGGTTGTGACGGCTGGAGCATCGCGATCGCCGAACCGGCGGCCCGCCGCCGGGGGCTCGTCAGTCGGGCCTACGCCGACGTTCCCACCAGACGACGAAACGCCGCCGATGACGCCGGATCATCGCGAATTCATAGGAAAGCACCAGGAGACCGAGCGGAATCATCCAGAAACCGAGAATCGGCAGAAAGCCAAGAATCCCGCCAAGGGTGAGCAGCATGCCAATCACGATTCGCAAACCGCGCGAGCGCGGCATCGTGAATTCGCGGCCGAAGATGGAGATCTTCCGCGCCGGGGCGTTGTCGTCGTCAGCTGCCGTCATTCAAAACCAAATCCTATCCACGGGGGAGCCAAACCAAAAAGGCGATGGCCGGCCGCTTTGTTCCCTGCCGATGTGAAGCCCTTCATATGTGGGCACGCCGAACGATGGCACAAATAGCCGCATCAAAAACTGGAGAAAAATTGCGAATTGCTTCTTTGCAAAGCCGAAAGGTGTTTGCTATAGGCTGCGCCACTCACGTCAGAGCCTCCGTTCCCCGGTAGCTCAGTGGTAGAGCAACCGGCTGTTAACCGGTTGGTCGCTGGTTCGAATCCGGCCCGGGGAGCCAAACATTTCCAAGACTGCTTACGCCAAGACTGCTTACGCCTGGCTCGCTTTCGACCGCGGCCGCCGCAAAAATGCGGTAAACTCAGACGGCCGCCATCACAGCCATTGTGCCGGCAATTTGCTTTGCGGCTTGGTCGCCGCCCCCCCCGGCCTCCACTCGGACCTTTGCCGCGCCCCCCCCTGCACGCTCTGTGTGTGAAGTGTGTGAACCGATAAGGCCGCGACCTCCCGAACGCGCCATCACCGTCGTCGACCGTGGGATCGGCGCCTTTCAGCCAAATTCGCGCATGCTCGGATGAAGGTGAAGCGGATCATAGGTCCCCTTCCGCTGGTCCGAAATTCTGGACCTATCATTTGAAGGCCGGAATTTTGGCGACCATTTGCTCGCCCGACCGCCGACCTTGGTCCGCCTTGCCGCGCCTGGAGATCGCCACATATTTATGGCCAAGGTCGGGGATCGCTGATGGCGGGACTGCTTATTGCTTGGGTAATTGGGACGTTTTTATATTTCAAGATTGTGATCGATTGGGCGTTTGACGCCGACATCATGATTAGCGCAGCCGTTTTGATAGCAATTCTGGAAGGAATATCGACGATCTTCATCGGAGCCCTCCATGCTATCCAATTGTTAAACTACGACTGGACGATAGGATCTATTTTCACTGGGTTTCGGACCACCGTTCGAAAAACAGTGTTGATTCTTGTCGCCACGATGCTCTTCAACATCATTTGCGCACGTTTGATCATTTTTGGTTTCTCGAGGGAATTGAACAGGGAAATCCAGAACTTCTGCAAGACAGGCTGCCTCGTGCATGGAACCATCTTGAAATTCAGCCTGATCATCATAATCCCGCTACTGTTGCACTATGCCGTCGTGGTCGCCGGAACATATAGGACAGCCAAGCAGGGTGACCGCTGATTTCAGGACGTGCTCGCCGATCCAACCAACAAACCGCGATCGCCATCGCTGGCTGTTCGGCCCATCCGATGGAATATCTCCGCCGCAACCACATCACCCAAGCACGTCGCGACCGCTTGGTCGGCATGGGGGGAGCCATGCACAATGTGCTGGCCCGCTGGGTTTTGCCGTTGGCACCGCGTTGCCGCTCAGCCAAAGCATCACGCTCTATTTTGTAAAATGCGCTCTTTGCAGAACGCTATGTCGTCCTCTGTAAGGTATTCGCGATATCCGCCCACAACACCCTTGCGCACCTTGAAGCTGTCGGGGTCATCGGGATTCGCTGGGCGCAGCCTGTGATGGTAGCTTTCTTCATAGCCGCCAGTTGCCTCTTGAGCCTTCATTGTATCAAATCGTCCTGCAACTACAGCCTTTTCGAGTTGCTCGTTGCTGACTGAAACACCAAACCAGTTAGCGATCTTGCGAAGTTCAGACATAGGATCAGAATGCAGAGACTCATAAGTTGTGACAAGAACAGCTTCATTGTTCGACGCCGCATCCAACCACATTGAATTGAACCGAAGCGTTCGCACGATCCCCAGTTTGTCGTCGCGTATGAATTCCGATACGCTACCATTGAACAGATTTCGCCAAGCCTCCCGCTTGGTAACCTGAAAATACCCGGATATTGTTGTGTCAATTGGGTCTCTGTGAAGAAAGAGTGCCCTTTTTTTACCAAGGAAATATCTTGGCGGTCTAAAATTTCGGCTATGAAAGGCGGATCCGCCATGACTAAATCTCAATGGGACCCCTAGTTCATCTAGCATGACCCGCAACCAAGTCCGCCCCGACTTTGGATAGGAGATACATAGCCCAACTTCCGTTTCAATATTCTTCTTTTTAAATAGAGAAATCGGCCAAATACCCACCACAGCCCTCACGACCTCTGTATTGTCCAACGTCGACAGCGTCCGTGCTTCAGCGCTGGAGCCCGGATTGCAACTACAAACGGACTAACAACACCGGAGGCAAAACGGCGAAACTCCGTTTCAATTGGCATCATTTTTTCTTGCTCCATGCAAGGGCTGATCCGACTAAGCATGGTGGCCATCAAGGTGGGCGGTAGGAGATTCTGCCAGCAATGGAATGCCTTACCGCCCATTGACT
Source organism: Mesorhizobium atlanticum (assembly GCF_003289965.1). Classification (GTDB taxonomy): domain Bacteria; phylum Pseudomonadota; class Alphaproteobacteria; order Rhizobiales; family Rhizobiaceae; genus Mesorhizobium; species Mesorhizobium atlanticum. The sequence continues at coordinate 539,429 of NZ_QMBQ01000003.1, read as the reverse complement.
GGGCGGGGGAAGACGCCACAGACTGAATGGATTCAGACTTCGTGCCATTCCATCCCACGAAGCCAGAGCGGATCGCCAAAGAGCTTCGAGGCGGCAAGGGTAGCGCCATGAGTGCGAAGAAGCGAATTTCAGCCGCGCTGGCGTATCCGCTGGTGAGGCGACTGATCGTCGAGAATCTGCCGCCGCACAAGATGCTGTATCTGACCGGGTTGCTGTGCTCGATCGCGGCCGCCGGCGCGACCGGCGCATCGGCCTGGATCATGAAAGTCATGATCAACACCATCTATGTGGAACGCAATGCCGCCGCCGTCTGGGGCATCAGCGCCGTGATCATCGGCATTTCGCTGATCAAGGGCATCGCCGCCTACAGCCAGACGATCACGACGGGAAAGATCCGTCGTGCCATCGTCTCCGATCTGCAGAACCGTCAGTTTTCCCGGGTGGTGCGTTTCGACATCAGCCGTTTCGCCAACCAGCATCCGGCGAAGTTCGTCTCCAAGATCATGTTCAACGCGCGCGCCGGCGCTTCCGTCATTCTCACACTGACGAGCAATACCGTTTCCGACGTGCTGACGCTGATCAGCCTGACAACTGTCATGATCAATCAGGACCCGATGATGTCGCTGATATCCGTGGCCGTTCTGCCGGTTCTGTTTGTCTCGGTGGGCGCCATAACGCGGAAGATCAAGGCGCTGGCGAAGGGAGAAACGGAGCTGGCTGCGATGGTTCAGTCGATCGGCACCGAAGCCATCGAAGGCATCCGCACCATCAAGTCGTTCCAGCTCGAGGACAAGGCGGTCGCCAGCTTCGCCAAGGCCGTCGGCAAGATGGAAAGGCGCGGCATTCAGATCAACCGGACATCGGCAATGATGAGCCCGCTGATGGAGACTGGCGGCGGTCTGATCATCGGTCTCTTCATCATCTATGCGAGTTGGCAAAGCCTCGGCAACGGTAAGACGCCCGGCGAGTTCATGGCCTTCATTACCGCTTTCCTGTTCGCATATGAGCCGGCCAAACGGCTGGCGCGCGTCAATGTGGATATTCAGAAGCAACTGGTCGCGGTGGAGCAGATGTACCACCTGATCGACACGCCGGTGCAGCAATCGCAAGGAGCCGGCGGCGAAAGGCTGAGCGGCATTCAGGGCGCGATTCGCTTCGAGGGCGTCTCCTTCTCCTATGACGGCAGCAGCCCGGCCCTGCATCATGTTTCCTTCGATGTGCGGCCGCGCGAGAAGCTTGCGGTGGTGGGACGCTCCGGCGCAGGCAAGACGACGATCGTCAATCTCCTTCTTCGCCTGGTCGAGCCCGGCAAGGGCAATATCTTCATCGACGGCAAGGATAGCGCCGCGATCAGCCTCGCCGATATCCGGAACAACATCGCGCTGGTGTCGCAGGACGTGTTCCTGTTCGAAGGCACGATACGCGACAACATTCGCGACGGGCGCCCGGGCGCCAGCGACGCCCAAATCGAATCCGCGGCGGACCTAGCCCAGGTCAGCAGCTTTGCATCCGGCCTCGAGAACGGGCTCGACACCCTTGTCGGGCCGGGCGGCACCAATCTGTCGGGCGGCCAGAAACAACGCGTCGCGATCGCGCGCGCCCTGCTGAAGAACGCGCCGATCATCATCTATGATGAAGCGACGTCCGCGCTCGACGGCGAGAACGAGCGAGCCGTGATGGACGCGGCGTTCGACGCGGCCTCCCAGCGCACGGTGATCTGCATCGCGCATCGGCTTTCGACGATCAAGGCGGCCGACCGCATCCTGGTCTTCGACGCAGGCCTGCTCGTCGATTCAGGAACTCATGAGGAACTCGCCAAGCGCTGCGAAATCTACCGCTCGATTTTCCACCTCTCAACGCCGGAGGTGGTCCAAAGCGGCAGGAAGCTCCGCGCATGACCCCGCGGATCGGAATCGATTTCTGCCTCGCTGACCCTCGGTCCGGAAGGGAGCACGCACCAGCTCAACACGCTACGGCGTCCCTTTGCGCATCCGCGAAGACGCGATGCTGCGAGGGCAAAATGTCTCGCCCTGGCCCATGACCAGCTTTTATCATGGATCCTACGTCCGCTACGCGATCGGCGGCCTGGGCCTGCGACTGGGACGCGCCACCAAGGCCCTGCGAAGGCTGCTCGGAGCCAACGGTCCGGTGGCCGCTCCGGCTCTGGCGCAGCAGACCAGGATCGACGCGCTGATCGCGCGCCGGGACTGGAGCAACCTGGCGATCTGCGTCGATGAGATGGCCACCCTGGCCAAGGATACCGCCGACCCCCAACTGATGCAGAAGGCAGGCCAGGCCTACGAACGCCTCGGCGACTTCGCGCGCGCGGCCGAATTGCGCCTCGCGGCGCGCCACCGGCGTAAAGGCGAAAGCGCGGGAGACTGGGCCGGCGAGAACGTCGGAGCCGATACCCTGCTGATCGATCTGGTCGAGGACGACCCGCGCAGCCTTGGCCGTGTCATCCGACACGCGAGGCTTGCCGGCGCGGCCGCCGCGCGCGCCGAAAACGCCACGATACGGGTCGAGCCGCGCATCGTGCCGCTTCTGCAACGCACCTTTCCGAAGGCCACGATCGTCTCCGCCAGCCACGAATCGACGGGCCAGAAGTTCGCGACGTTCGAGCATCTCGCCTGGGTATTCGGCCGCGACGTCGGAGAGCTTGCCGCCAGCTTTACGCCGCTGCGGGCGGACCCCGGCCTCGTCGAGGCGTTCCGCAGACAGTATCGCGCAGCGACGGATCTGCCCCTGGTCGGCCTGTCGTGGGGAAGCAAGTCGCACAGCAAGGATGTGCCGGACTTTCCAGAGTGGGCAAGGTTCGTGGCCGAAACGCCGGCGACCTTCGTTTCCCTGCAATATGGCCCGATCAAGCCGGCCCTGCGGCGCCTGCGCAAAGGCGATGATGCGCGCCTTATCCATGACGAAAGCGTCGACCAGATGGTCGATATGGACCGTTTTGCCGCCCAGATCGCGGCGCTCGATGCGGTGGTGACGATCAGCAACACTGCAGCCCATCTGGCCGGCGCGCTCGGCGTGCCGACCATCTTCCTGATCGATGATAAATTTCAAACGGCCTGGCCGGTGGCCGGTGACCGGACCCCTTGGTACCCAAGCGGCGTTGTCCTCCACAAGGACGGCCGCGAATGGCCGGCGGTGCTCGACGAGGCCCGCCGCCGCCTTGCATCAATGCTGGACAGACCTTCCGACGACGGCGGGGACGGGAATGGCGCGGTCGATCCTTGAAAAGGCCAAGGCGGCGGACCTTCGACCGAAAAGCACCGCCGCCAAGCGTCTGCGGGCGATCATCGACCGGGCGAAAGCTCTTTTCAAGCGGCCTTCATGGCATGCCGACGCGGAGGTCCAGCGGCACACGCGGCTGATGGAAGAGAGCATCGAGCGCGGGGATTGGCTGGCCGCCAAGGATCACGCGCTGGCGCTGGGTGAGCTTGGCGAGCGCCTGGGCGATGCCGGCCTCGTCAAGAAGGCGGGGCGGGCCTTGAGACGCCTTCACGGCGGCAATCGCACCTGGCAGCTGATAGCGGCGAGCAAGCGCGTATCGGGCAAGGCTGAATGGGACGGCAGCGATCTTGCCGGCCGAACGCTGCTCGTCGACCGCCGCGCGGGCGATTTGGCGATCTTCTTTCAGTTCGCGTCGCTGCTCGGTCCGGCTGTCGCGGCAGCCGGCCGGTGCATCGTTTTCGTCGAGCCCAGGCTGGCGTCGCTCTATCGCCGGACCTATCCGAAGCTCGATGTCAGGGTCGAGGGAGATGAAGACCTGGACGCCGTCGGAGCTGACGTCTTCTCGGGCTTCGAGACGCTGGCGACGCATTTCTGGCCAGACGATCCGGCGGCGCGCGTCCCCTTCGTCCCACTGCGGCCGGACCCCCAGCAGGTCGCCGAACTGCGCAACAAATATCTGGATCACGGGCCTGGCCCCCTGATCGGTTTCGCCTGGGGAAGCCTGAACAAAAGCAAGGACCTGCCAGCGCTGGAGGATTGGCGGGGCTTGCTCGGCCGATTGCCGGGCCAGTTCGTCAGCTTGCAATATGGCGATGTCGGGCCAGCGCTTTCGGAATTCAAGCGCCATGCGCCGGGCCGCATTGTTCACGACACGTCCGTCGACCAGCTTTCGGATATGGACCGCTTCGCAGCGCAGATCGCGGCGCTCGACATGGTGGTGACAATCAGCAACACCGGCGCCAATCTGGCCGGGGCGCTGGGCGTGCCGACCATCGTCATGCTCGACGACGGTTTCCGCCTGTCCTGGCCCGCCTTCGGCGACACCGTGGCCGCCTATCCCAGCGTGCGACTGATCCGAAAGGGCGCCCGCGGCTGGGCGCCTGCCTTGCAGAAAGCGGCCGATCTGGCGAAAAGCATCATGGGTGGGTCTCACCATGGGCAATAGCCGGATTGTGCGGGGGATTCGCCGTATGGCCACGCTGGCGGGGTACCGGTGCAAGGTGTGGTTCAGGCGCCACCGGCGCCAGCTCTTCCTTCGCGTGCGTGACGGCGACCTGGCCGTCCAGATGGCGGATTATCGGCAGAGCGTCGAGGATCGCGACTGGCAGGCCGCGCTGCCCAAGGCCCTTGCCCTAGGATCAAGAGCTAGGGAGAAGGGAGAGGTCCGCCTGCTCGACGAGCTTGGCCAGGGGTTGATGCGGATGGGCGCCTATGGCCCGGCGGCCGAGCTGAAGATCGCCCGGCGCCACATCGTTCAGGGTCGTGCCGACGGCGAGTGGCTCGGCCAGGACATTTCCGGAAAGACATTGCTCGTGGATCTCATGGAGACCGAGAAGCAGGGGCTGGCGACCGCGATCCATCATGCCAGTTCGGTCGGCCGCGCGCTCGCCAGCGCGGCCCGGGTGATCGTGCTTGTCGAGCAGCGGCTCGTTCCGCTTTTTGAGCGCACATTTCCCTTGGCCGATGTCAGACCCGTGGGTACTGGAAGGGAGAAGGCCTATGCCGAAGCGCAGGCCTTCGCCGGTGTCCAGCATCTGACCGCCTTGTTTGAAACCGACGAAAGAACGATCCGGGAGCACTTCGTGCCGCTGAAGCCGGACCCTCAGCGTGTCGCCGAGTTCCGGGCGCGCTACCGCAAGGACGTCCGGCCGTTGGTCGGTGTCGCCTGGGGCAGCTCAAACCCCGGCAAGGATCTGCCGCCGCTAACCGCCTGGCGCGGCTTGATCGGCCGGCCCGACCTCAACTTCGTCTCGCTGCAATATGGCCAGATCGAGAACGACCTGAGGGTGCTGAGTGACGGCGTGCCGGAGCGAGTCCTCTATGACCGGACCGTAGACCAACTGGTCGACATGGATCGCTTCGCGGCGCAAGTCGCGGCCATGGACGCCGTGGTGACCATCAGCAACACGGGCGCGCATCTTGCCGGCGCGCTCGGCGTTCCGTCGGTCTTCATCCTGGGCGACGGCTTCAAACGCTCCTGGCCTGTCGAAGGCGACCGCACGCCCTATTACCCCTCCGCGGTGCTTGTCTCGAAGGCGCATCGGGATTGGGCTACGGCGCTCCAAGAAGCGCAAGTCAATTTGCGCATTCTCATCGGCGGGGTCTAACCGAGACACCACGATGACATGCAAGGTCGTGACTTCGGCTGCAGGGATGTTCGAGATATAAGGGACCATCGTCGATGCCCGGACGAAAAACACAGACCAGCGATATAGCGACCGCCAAAGAGATAGTTGAGCAGCGTCTGCTCGCCATCTATCGGCTGATGCACCCCGGAAATTTGTTCAGACGAGCGCGTATCTACACCCGGGGAAGAGGAGAAACGCGGACCGTATTTTTCGTGCCCCACAATCGTAACAACGTTCGCCTGTTGGCCGAGGCCGCAGAGATTCTGACCAGGCAGGGCGTTCGATGTGTGTTCGCGCATCTTGATGGTTTAAAGCGCGGGGGCGTGGCGCGGCCCGAGTTGGAGGCTCGCGGTTTGCGCTATATTGACTTTGCTGAACTCGAGCGGGTGATAAGACCCGGCGATATGATGGTGACCGGAAATGACTACGCGCCGCAATTCTTCAGGCGGTTTATAGACTCTATCAACTTTGGCATGGTTCGCGTCGTCGGCTACATAGGCGGAGCGCGGCTTGTGCAGCCACATCGGTTTTTCAGAGCCGATTATATCCTCGCAATGGGGCCAGCGGCTCTTCGACAAAGATACCAGCCAACATATGTCGTCGGTTCTCCAGTGATCGAGCGCGCGATCAAGAACGCCGGCGCACGACATCCCGAGGGACTTTTTGTGCTGGTCAACTTCAAGGGAGAAATTGACAATTCATCTGATCGAGAATCACTTGAAGCGGTAGCGGCAGCGTGCGCCGAGCTCGGCCTAGCCTATGTCATCAGCGTTCATCCAACGATGTTCGCCAAGGTTGAGATGCCGAACAAGTCTAACTTGGATTTCGCGCAGTTGCTTCCAGATGCGTTAGTCCTGGTTACGCGCCCGAGCACTACCGTTTATGAAGCCATTGCCTGCGGGATACCGGTGGTCTTGTTTCCCCCGGTTTCGCCCATGGTTGAATTTGACCGACCCGAAGGTGCCTTCAAGCCGAACTCATCGAGGCACGATCTCGTCAAGGATATCCGTGCAGCAGTCAGAGGGAGACCTTCCTATTTCGAGCAAGGTCAGCGATTCCTCAATGCGAATTTGTCGATCGACCCAAAAACTCCCGCGGCTCAACGGATAGCAGACGCTTTGCTCCATATTTATAATCGCTAATTTGGTTGATCAAACTGTCCGCAGCGGAGTCATGAAGATTGAGCTTACTGTCCAGCTTTTTTGCAAAACGGCCGCCTCTGCTTGTCGTCTCGTTTCCGAAGTCCGGGCGGACTTGGCTTCGCGTTGTGCTTGACGATCTTGGGGTTGATGCAGCCTACACACACGATGGCTCCGACCACAAGGAGCTACGCGAAATCGCACAAATCCACCCGGACAAATCCCGGTACAAGCGGAATCATATCCTACTCATGGTGCGAGACCCTCGAGACACTGCGGTTTCGGGTTTTTTTCAGGTTGGCAAACGCCATAATTTGCAGGCCGGCTCGATCGGCGATAGCGTCAGAAGCGCGTTGCACGGGATCGAGAAGATCGCCCTTTTCAACCTGCAGTGGTTTGCAGCCGCAAGGCAGATGAAAAGCATTGCTCTGTTGCGGTACGAGGACATGCAGAGAGACACCGAGGGAGTGTTGCGTGCCATCGGAGATTTTATCGGACGGCGGTTTGCGGATTCCGACCTTGCCGATGTGACCTACAACAGATCGTTCGAGCGCATGCGCCAATCGGAGGCTTCCGGGGAGTTGGGTTTGCGCTACGGTGGAAAATTGCGGCCCCGCGATCTCGATGATCCCGAGAGCTTCAAAGTGCGAAGGGGTAAGGTCGGCGGCTACCTGGACTATCTGGATGCTGACGACATTGCCTACTGTGACAGTGTGCTCGCACGGCTTGATTACTGGAGGCAGTTGGACCAGGCCTTTGTTCAATACGGCATATCATACTGCCCTGACGATGAGTCGAAGGCAGGTGTGAATTGATCCGCTGCCAAGGTTTTGTCTGCGGGTGCGGGCACAGCGGCACCACCCTCATCGCAACGATTCTTGCTTCGCACCCCGATGTCTACCTGCCGTTTGAGGAAACAAATGTGTTCTTCAAGTGGACCCCGCTTGCTCTTTATCGCTATTCAAAGCTGAAGCGTGCCGCCTTCCGGGCGGGCAAATCGGCGTTACTCGAAAAAACGCCGCGCCACGTCAGACGCGTCGATCGGATACGACGTTTGGTGCCGGGTGCGAAATTCGTGATGCCGGTTCGCGATGGACGAGATTCAGTTGCCTCGTTGACGAGGAGGCTTGGTGATGCCTCCGCGAGCCTCGATCGGTGGATTTCGGACAATAGCCTCGTGCTGGCTGAGCAGGGCAGCGCCGACGTGCTGATCTATCGTTACGAAGATCTTGTCGAAGACCCAGAGGCTATCGTCAGCAAAATCTGCGCCTTCTTGGCATTGTCGTTTAGGCCGAATTTGCTGGATTATCATCGAAATCCGCAACGATGGCTCACTTCCGACGCGTCGCCCAAGCATGCCGACTTACGCAATAGACAGATCAACCAACCGATCTACGACGGACGTGGCCGGTGGAAGCGCGAACTCGGTGAAGCTCAGTTGAAGGAACTCACCGAGGGGCGGGGAAAGCCTCTGATGGAGGCATTCGGTTATATTTGAGCCCCTCGACGGCCTACTCGGGAAGAGCGCGCGGATAACCGAACTTATCGAAGTCACGCTCATAGGCGCGATATATCCGCTCCGCCAGTTCCGGCGTGAAATAGTCGGAGAGACCGCGGCGGGCCGAGGTATGGAACGGTGGGATTGCTGCGCGCCGTACTTCATCACTGGCGCCAACATAGTCAAGAACAGGTTTGAAGTCGTTCGCGAAGGTTTCGGTCTTGCCGATAAGGTCGAATGTGATGCCTGAAAGTTCGACGATGTCGCTTTGCTGCTGCCAGTGCTTGTCGATGCGCCATGTGGACGTCGCGCAGGCGAAGGCTACGAAGTCTTGGAAAGACAGCGTCTTGTCCGGGCCTAACGGCAGCGCCGGATTGGCCTTTTCGCGATGGGCCAGATAGACCTCGACTCGCCCGTATCCGGGCACGAGCGGACGGTCGCGATATTGATCGGCCCAGCATGACAAAAGCCGGGCGTATGGATTGCGAACGAAGGTGAACCGCAAGGCCTCGGGGCTCACAGCCAGATGGTAAAACTGCAGAATGCTATGGCGTGGCGCCCGAAGCCCAGACGCCTTTCGATTGTGCACCCTCCAGTTCCGGCTGCTTGTCCAGCCGGAGATGGTATCATTGCCAATCAAAGCCGCGAGATTGCTTCGAATACGACTGCTTGCCGCTTTGGGAACAGCCAGATAGAGAATCTTCAGTTGCGGGACCACATCAATCAGGTCGTCCGGCAAATATGCGCCTCGCATGGTTCTTTGGTAGAAAGACAACGCCTCAGGATATGCCCACGCAAGAAATGGTTCCTTGATCCGATCACGAAGACCTTGCAACCCTGGCCGTAAAGAGCGCTCGATGCGCCGCATCGCGCCGGCTTTGGCTTTGCGCGTGACAGACGTATCAGTAGTCTCGACTGGACCAGTGATCATTGGCTACCTCCGCGGACAGCGTCGAACGAAATCGCTGTTGCGCGGCATATCACATCAACGGGTGAGTCCGTAGTGCATCGCGAGATGATATGGCGAGGATAATCAAAGGCGCAGTGAGATCAAATGTCCGTTTCACGGCTTGATAAACGGCCTCGCCCCGATCGCGTGCAGCCCATTCTCTTTGTGCGCCGACAATATTCCCCATTCGGCGGCGGCGAGATCATGCTCGACACAATAGCCAAGGAATTCCGCGCGAGGGACATGGCGGTCGCGATCATGTCCGGCGGCTGGCCGGCTGGTGAAGGCATAGAGTTCATTCGCTGCGCCGGCCGCAGTTTCCCGCGTGCATGGCGGGCTCGATCCTTCGCCACGGCGGCGTGTCGCATGATTTCGCAGCTTGACCCGGCGCCGGCGCTTGTCCAGAGCAACGACAAATTGCCCTGCTGTGATATCTTTCGCGCCGGAGAGGGTGTCCATGCGGCCTACCTCGCCGAGCGCCGCCGGCTGTCGAAATTGGACGGCGCAGGGCTCAGGCTCAGCCTGTTTCACAAGGAAATGCTGCGTCTTGAGCGGCTTACCTTTCGAAGCTCGAGGCTAAGGGCCGTGATTGCCATATCGAAGATGGTGGCTGACGACATTCGCCGCCATTATGATGATTTTCCGGGCGACAGGATCCACCACATCCCCAATGGTGTCTCGCTCGCCACATATAATCTCGAGCTGCGCGAGCAACATCGCGCAAGAGTCAGGGCGCAGCTCAATGTTCCCGCCGACAGGTCCGTCATCCTGTTCGTTGGCTCGGGTTTCACCAGGAAGGGTCTCGGACCTCTCATCGAAGGCGCCGCAAGCCTGGACCCTCTGCCGGAATTGTGGGTCGTCGGGCACGATTCCCGAATGGAGACTTTCAGGCGCCTCGCGCAAAAGCGCGGCCTGGGTGACCGTGTGAAATTCGTCGGGCCGCAAAAGGACGTGAGGCCATGGTACGGAGCGGCCGACATCGCCGCCCTTCCATCGGTGTACGAGCCCTTCGGGACCGTAGTTCTGGAGGCGATGGCATGCGGCCTGCCGACCGTGGTGAGCACGATGTGCGGCGGCCGCGAGCTGGTCGAGCGCTTCGACCCTGCCCTGGTGTGCAACATCGCGGAGCGGGACGAGCTCGGGGCGAGCCTCTTGCGCGCTCTGCGGCACTCCCGCTCCCCTGAGGCCGCACCCTTGGTCAGGCAGGCGGCGAGGCAGTACGATCTCGACACCATGATCGACAGGACCCTCTCCCTTTATGAAAGGGTCATGGCGGAAAAGCGCGGTGAAGAGGCGGCGGCCGCACCGCGGGTATAAGCATGACGGCGGCGCAAGGCGCTCAGCCAACGACGACCATTGTTGCGGTCCTTAGCCCGGGCGGGCTTGCGCTGGCAGCTACCGTTGAGGCATATTCGTTTTCACGAATGTCCTGAAGGGATGGGATGAGGGCCGTCCGCTTATTCGTTATGCCTCGTGGTGTCGATTTGTGCGGCGCCATTCTGGCGCTGGAGGTCCGGGGGCGGATGCCTAATCACCACAAGGTCAACGAGCCTTGGCTGTTCATCGGACGGTCAAGATGATGCCGAAGCTATCGGTCATCGTCATTACCCTCAACGAAGAGCCCTGCATCGAGCGTTGTCTGCGTTCGGTTGACTTTGCCCACGAAATCATCGTGGTCGACAGCGGCAGCATCGACAGAACCCGTGAGATCGCCGGTGCCATGGGCGCTGAAGTGCAAGTCACCGAAGACTGGCCGGGGTTCGGCGTGCAAAAAGGCCGTGCGCTTGCCGCAGCCACCGGAGACTGGGTACTGTCGTTGGATGCCGATGAGTGGGTGGACGCTCCCCTCGCCGTGGAAATAAAGAAGGCCATTGCGGACCCGCGAGGCTGTGCAGGTTTCGAGATTCCCCGGAAATCGCGCTTCTGCGGACGTGTTGTAAACCATGGAAGCTGGTCTGCGGACTATGTCCTGCGCCTGTTTCGCAGAGATGCCGGTCGCTTCACCGACTATCCGGTCCACGAAAAGGTTGTCCTGCGCGGTAATCTGTCTCGCCTTTCGCACCCCCTGGAGCATGAATGCATCACCGATCTCGGCGACGCGCACCGTAAGATCCGGATGTATGCCGAAGCGTCAGCCAAGCATATAAAGAGCATGGGTAAGAAAGGATCGACGACAAAGGCGCTGCTTCACTCTGCCTGGGCCTATCTTAATAGCTACGTTATTCGCTTCGGTATGCTTGATGGAGCGGCTGGTTTGCTTGTCGCCGGCTATTGCGCAAGTTATACCTATAGCAAATGGGCAGCATTGCCGTCCGGCTCCTGCGCCGACGTACCTGTAGGTGAAACTCCGGCTATAAAAATGAATTGAGCAAATCTGCGATCGCAGATCTCCTGATAATTATTGTGCGCAGGGAATTAGATGGCGGGTAAGCAGTCAATCTGGATCGGTTTCGATCCTCGTGAAATCGATGCATTTGCGGTCGCTCGCAACTCAATAAGACGCCACATGATCTCACCCGTGTCGGCGCGCGGGGTGGTGTTGGCAGATCTCAGGGCTCGAGGGCTCTACACCCGCCCGACAAGCCGCAAGGACGGCCGCCTGTGGGATGAGATTTCTGAAGCTCCAATGGCAACGGAGTTCGCCTGCTCTCGTTTCCTGGTGCCGCATCTGGCGAATTCGGGTTGGGCGTTGTTTATGGATTGCGACATGCTGGTCCGCAGGGACCTGCAGCGGCTTTTCGGTCTTGCGGACCCGTCAAAGGCGGTGATGGTGGTCAAGCACAATCACCAGCCGACGGTGGACGTTAAAATGGATGGGCAGGCCCAACTCCGTTATGCCCGCAAGAACTGGTCGAGCGTCATGCTTTTTAACTGCGACCATCCGGCGAACAAGGCTCTGACGCTTGAACTTGTCAACTCCGTACCCGGGCGGGACCTGCACCGTTTCTGCTGGCTGGAAGACGATCTGATCGGCGAACTTTCGCCCGAGTGGAATTGGCTGGTCGGTCACTCCGATCCAGGGATTGATCCGTCCATTGTGCATTTTACGGATGGAACCCCGGCCATGCCCGGCTATGAGCATTGTGCTTATGCCGACGAATGGAGGTCGGAATTGATCAGATGGGCAAGCTGATGCCGCCGGTATCCGCCAGCCATTCACTCCGCCAGCCATTCACAAAGACACTGAACCAGCGCTAAGAGACCCCTGCTCTTCCGGAAAGGCTGTTTTTCCATCAGGCGGCGCTAATGCCTTCCTCAATTCCTTCATGATAGCCAACCACCGAACAAACGGCACACATCACAGTAGCAGCGACCAGTATACCAGCACGGTCACCGACGCCGACTCTCGCCAGCAAGTAACCGATCGCTTCGGTCCCAATCAAACCGGATAAGCCGGAAATCAATACAATCATCTTCCGTGACGAAAACATTTTGCGATGTCCCGAGCCGGAACAAACAAAAGCAAAATGCGAGCAAGATTGCCAGCTTAAATTTGAATCACTGCGATTCTGAAAGGCACGGGTATCGCGTCAATGTGCCGTCCCTGGGACCGATCAGAACGGAACTGACGTCGCCGGACAGCAGCCACATGACCGATTGCTCGCTGGTTCAAGGCAACAAGGGAGAGCGACGTTAGGCCCAACGGGATGGGCATTCAGTCCAAATTGCTGGTCTTCACGACGCCAAATAACCTCGCGGAGGGAAGGCAGGGGTACATGGCGGAAAAACGGGCGATTGCTGTCAAAGACTGGTCCTGCGCCATGAGCGACGAGATTGGCCGCGTCGTCTTGGCCATAAACTCGACCGAAGGTGAAACGACCTACGTTCTTATGACAGTCTTCCAAGCTGCAAAGATGGCCCAGGAACTGCGGTCGCCGAAGCTGGTCCCTCGATACGACATGTAGCCGTTTGCGACCTGTCTCGTATTCGTGATTCCAAAAGCGCTGGGCTTGACCATCAGCCTTCATGGCAATTTGTGCACTGTCACCCTAGGCGGTTGTCAGGCCAAGTCGGCATATATTAGCAAAAGCTTGTATTTATCGGCCCGCAGCGGGATAATATCGATCGGGCATCTGAGGGCTTGTCCGATGCGTTGGCCCTTGTTCGTCATCGCGCTCATTATTGGCTTGATTCTCTGGGACCGCTTCGAGAACGACGGCACCTACACCGCCGAAGTCGAGCGGAGTTTCCGTAACGCATCATTGGACATGCCGGGAGGCGGCGGTTGGAAGCCTCCAGCCATCACTGTCAACCGCGACGCATTTAAACCCTGAACGCCTCGCGGGGCGAGTTAATGACAATCACGGTAACCCCAATCGCAGGAAAGCCGGTTGGCCCGGCTAACACGAGAGCCCATGCGCCAGCGCCTCTTCCCCATCCGCATGGGCCAAAATCCGTTACCCATTGTGCCGGCGAATTTTGCTTTGCGGCTTGATCGGCTTGCCTTAGCCTCGTTGCGCAACAGCCTGCCGAAAAAGCCGACAGCCGGACCTTTATGCCGTGCCCCCCGAAAGCCACCGCCCATATCGAGGCCATGTCCGCTTTCGCGCTGGCGAATTTCGGCGGTTACGACCGGCCGACGCTGGCGCAGAACGAGAGCGCCTTCCCGCCCAGCCCAAGGGCCATCGAAGCCGGCCGCGACGCCGTGGCGCGCAGCCACCTTTATCCGGATCCGGACTGGACCTTGCTGCGCGAGGCCATCGCAAAAACCTATGGCGTCGAGCGCGACCTTGTCCTGTGCGGCGCCGGTTCGATGGAGCTGATCGCCTGCACCATTGCGGCCTTCGCTGGTCCGGGCGCGGAGGTGCTCGCCACAAGCTACGCCTATAATTTCGCCGCCTCGGCGGCCGCGCGCGTCGGGGCGACCTATGTCAAGGCGCAGGAGCGCGGCTTTGAGGTTTCTGTCAACGCCATCCTGGCGGCGCTCACGCCCGCGACCCGCATCGTCTTCGTCTGCAATCCGGGCAACCCGACCGGCACGCGCATCAAGAACGCCGAACTGCTGCGCCTGCGCGCGGCGCTTCCCGGCGACGTTCTCCTGATGATCGACCAGGCCTATGGCGAATTCGACGATCAGGATCCGCAGGCCGTTTTCGCGCTGGCCGGACGCGGCGACACCGTCGTCTTGCGAAGTTTGTCCAAGGCTTACGGGCTGGCCGGCGCGCGCATCGGCTGGGGGTTGTTCGCCCCCCAGATCGCCGCCGAAGTGCGCAAGATGCAGAACTCCAACCAGGTCTCGACAGTGAGCCTTGCCATGGCTGTCGCGGCCGTCGAGGATCAAGCTTATACGCGTGCCATCGTGGCGCGCACGTCGGACATTCGCGATTGCTTCGCGCAGGGCCTGCGGGCGGCCGGCTACGAGGTCCCGGAAAGCCGGACGAATTTCGTCCTGGTCCGCTTTGCCGACACGGCGGCAGCGGCTGCCGCCGACAATGCTTTGCGCGGCGCCGACATCATCGTGCGCGGCCTTTCCGGCTACGGCCTGACCGATTGCCTGCGCATCACCATCGGGCCGCAGGACATCATGGACCGCACGCTGCGCGCGCTCACCGCCCTGCGCGGCCGGCAATGCTGGTAAGGGCTTCATCCGAGGGGATTTCAAGACGTGACGTCACATATGCCGTATCTGCCCGCCCGCGATTTCATCGGCTATGGCGAGCAGCCTCCGCAGGCTGAGTGGCCCGGCGGGGCGAAACTGGCGCTCAACATCGTCGTCAACTACGAGGAAGGTGCTGAATACTCGATCGGCGAAGGCGATGGCGTTTCCGAAACGATCCTGTCCGACCTTGCCGTGTCGCCCGCCGTGCCGGGCCTGCGCAACCGCAACATGGAATCGCTCTACGAATACGGCTCGCGCGTCGGCGTGTGGCGGCTGATCTCGTTGTTCCGGGACAAGGGCGTCATCCCGACCTTCTACATTGTCGGCCGCGCGCTGGAGCTAAACCCGGCCGCCGGCAAGGCGATAGCAGCACTCGGCAGCGACATCGTCTGCCATGGTTGGCGCTGGATCGACTACGCGCCGCTCAGCGAGGAGGAAGAGCGTAAGCACATCGCCATGACGGTGGATGCGGTCCGCAAGTTCACCGGCATCGATCCGGCGGGCTGGTACACCGGCCGGCCAAGCCTCAACACCCGCCGGCTGGTGGTCGAGCATGGCGGCTTCCTGTTCGACTGCGACGACTACAATGACGACCTGCCCTATTTGGTCGAGGTCGGCGGCAAGCGGCACCTCGTCGTGCCGCACAGCTTCGACAACAACGACAGCCGCTTTTCGCGCGGCTCGGGCCTGGAGACCGGCAGTCAGTTCTTCGACTATGTCAGCGACGGCGTCGACTGGCTGCTGAAGGAAGGCGAGAAGACCCCGCGCATGATGACGGTGTCGCTGCATTGCCGGCTGGCGGCCCGGCCGGGCCGCATGATCGGCCTGGAGCGTTTTCTCGACAAGATCGCGGCCAACCCAGACATCTGGGTCTGCCGCCGCTCCGACCTTGCCCGCCACTGGTTGAGCCGCTTCGGCGGCTGAGCCGTGCGGCGGCGCCAGTTCCGCTGACGACGCCCTTACGACCGCAGCCGCTTGCCTTCCGGGTCGAAAGGCGGGTGCGCCAGCAGCACCGCGTCATGCGGCCGCCCGAGAATGGCAACGGTCACCTTGTCGCCGGCCTTGGCGGTTCCTGCCTTGACGTAGCCCATCGCCAGCGACTGCTCGACGAAATAGCCATAGGCGCCCGACGACACCTGGCCGATCGGCGTGCCGTCCGGCAGGAAGATCGGCTCGCCGCCGGTGGCGTCGGCATCCTTCGCCGAGACCGAGAGCATGATCAGCTCGTCGCGCGCCGGGTTCTCGGCGACGGCGAGATAGGCGTCGCGGTTGAGGAAGTCCTTGTCCGTCTTGATCAGGCGATCGAGCCTGACCTCCTGCGGCCAGTATTCCGGCGAGTATTCGCGGCTCCAGCTGCCGTAACCCTTCTCGACGCGCAGCGACATCAGCGCCCGCGAGCCGACCGGCCCGGCGCCGACTTCCGCGCCCGCCTTGAGCAGCGCGCGGTAGAGCTCGACCTGGTCGGCGGCTTTGCAGTGCAGTTCCCAACCGAGATCGCCGGTGAAGGAGACCCTGAGCGCCACGACGTCGACGCCGGCCACGGTGATCTGGCGCGAGCGCATGAAGGGGAAGGCTTCGTTCGACAGGTCGTCATTGGTCAGCCGCTGCAGCAATTCGCGCGATTTAGGCCCGGCGACGTTGAAGCCGCCGAGCTCCTCGGTGCGTGACCGGAACGTGGTGCCTTCGGGCAGCGGCACCGATTTGAAGAAACGCTGATGAAAACGCTCGGCCATGCCTGAGCCGATCACCATGAACTCGTCATCCGCCAGCCGGGTCACGGTGAAGTCGCCGGCGATGCCGCCGCGCTTGCCGATCAGCGGCGTCAGGCACGAATGGCCGACCTTGGTCGGCATGCGGTTGGCGAAGACAGCGTTCAGCCAGGCTTCCGCGCCCGGACCCTTCACTTCGTATTTGGCGAAATTGGATATGTCGATGATGCCGGCATGCTCGCGCAGCATGCGGGCCTCGCGGCCGACCGGCCCCCACCAGTTCTGCCGCGTGAAGCCGACCGTCTCCTCGCGCGGCTCGCCTGCCGCCGCGAACCACAGCGGGTGCTCCCAGCCGAAATTGAGGCCGAACACGGCACCCATCTCCTTCTGCATCTCATAGGCCGGCCGGGTGCGCACCGGACGGCCGGCGGTGCGTTCCTCGTTCGGGAAATGGATCTTGAAGCGGTGGCTGTACTGGTCCTGCACGCGCGCCTTGGTGAAGGTCTTGCCGGCCCAGTGGCCGAAACGCGCCATGTCCCAGCCGAACATGTCGAGCGAAGGCTCCCCCTCGATCATCCATTCGGCAGCGAGCTTGCCCATGCCGCCCGATTGCGAGAAGCCGGGAATGATGCCGTTGCAGCAGAAATAGTTGCTGAGCTCGGGCGCCGGCCCGAACAGCACCGCGCTGTCGGGCGACCAGATCATCGGACCGTTGATCACCTTTTTGACGCCGGCGGTGGCGGCCGCGGGCACGCGTTGAACCGCGCGCATCATGTTCTCTTCAATGCGGTCGAGGTCATCGGGAAACAGCTCGTGGCCGAAATCTAGCGGAGTTCCCTCCTCGGCCCAGAACTTCATGTTGCGCTCATAGGCGCCGATCAGCAGGCCCAAGCCTTCCTGGCGCAGATAATATTCGCCGTCCCGATCGGCGACCGACGGTAGGCGCCGTCCCATCGAAGCGATTTCCGGAATGGTCTCAGTGACGAAATACTGGTGCTCGGTGGGGATCAGCGGCAGCTGCAGCCCGGCCATGGCGGCGACTTCCCTGCCCCACAGGCCGGCGGCGTTGACCACCCATTGCGTGCGGATGTCGCCCTTCGGTGTGCGCACGATCCAGCTTCCGTCCGCTTGCGCCTCGGTCGCCGTGACCGGGGTGAAGCGATGGATCTCGGCGCCGCGCTGGCGAGCGCCGGCGGCATAGGCCGCAGTCACGCCCGATGGATCGACATTGCCGCCCTCCGGCTCATACATGATGCAGCGTATGCCGTCGAAATCGACCAGCGGATGCAGCCGCTCAGCCTCGTCGCGACCGACTTCGTAGAAGTTCATCTTATAGCGCCGCGCCTTGGCCTCCTGGAGCCGCAGCTGATGCTCGCGCGCCTCGGTTTGGGCGAGATAGAGCGAGCCCGGCTGGAAGATGCCGCAGCCCTGGCCGGTCTCGGCCTCAAGCTCCTTGTAGAGCGCCATCGTGTAGTGCTGCAGCCGGCTGATATTGGTGGAATCATGCAGGCCGTGGATGTTGGCCGCCGCGTGCCATGTCGAACCCGAGGTCAGCTCGCTGCGCTCCAGAAGCACGACGTCCGTCCAACCGAACTTGGCAAGATGATAGAGGATCGAGCAGCCGATCAGGCCGCCGCCAATGACAACGGCTTGTGCATGAGTGCGCATAGTTGAGCTTTCTTCCCTGTGTTCGGCGACTTGTATCGCGCTCTTTGGCAGCGCTTTGGGATTTCATTTAGCTGACTGACCGATCGCAGTCGCCGGCTAAGTCGGGGGGCGCAAGAATGCGCCCCTGACCATTGCTTTGATCTGCCCGGTTCAGGCCTTGTCCAGCCAGACTTTGTCCAGCTGCAGTTCGAATGTCTGGTGCATGCCGAGGTTCTTCACGTAGGGGGCATGATGGCGGTAGAGCGAGCGCCAGAACGCCTGGACCAGAATGCCGGAGTCCTGCAGGATGAACTCCACCTCCTTCATCAGCTCCTTGCGCTTGGCGGGATCGGCGATGGCCATCGCCTCGTTAAGCTTCTTGTCGAAATCCGGATTGGCGTAGCCGGACTCGTTCCAGGCCTCGCCGCTGCGATAGGCGATCGCCAGCACCTGGACGCCCAGCGGCCGCATGCCCCAGTCGGTGGTCGACCACGGATATTTCGTCCAGTCGTTCCAGAACGAGGATCCGGGGATGATGGTACGCTTGACCTTGAAGCCGGCCTCGCGCATCTGCGCGGCGACGACGTCGGCCGGGTCCTTCACATAGTCGGCATCGTAGGAGATCAGCTCGAACTCGTGATCCGTCTGGCCTGCCTCGGCCATCAGCGCCTTTGCCTTGGCCAGGTCGCGCGGAACCTTGGGCAGCTCGTAATATTCCGGATGGATCGGGCAGACGTGATGGTTTTCGGCGACCTGGCCGAGACCGCTATAGCCGAGCTTCAGCACGGTCTCGTTGTCGACCGCCAATTGGATGGCGTTGCGCACCCGCTTGTCGTCGTAAGGCTTGTTGGTCACGTTGGTGCGCAGCACGATCGTTCCGGCGGTGACCACCTGCTCCTTGACCAGGCCCATGCTGTCATAGAGATCGACCGTGCCGCCGACCGTCTGGTAGTTGCAGTCGATCTCGCCGGCCTCGAAGGCGCTGCCGATGGCCGGGTTCGAGGCGTCCGATCCGTAGTCGACCCAGTCGACGCCGTCGAGATAGGGCTCGCCGCCGAACCAGGTGAAGTCCTTGCGCCGCCGCACAGAAGCCGATTCACCGACCTTGTAGGAGATCAGCTCATAGGGGCCGGTGCCGGGCGTCTTGAGCATATTGGCGCCGTTCTTGTCGAAGTCGCGATGGACGATGACCGCCGGATAGTCGGAGAAGCCCGGGATGATGGTGACGTCCGACTGCCGGCATTTCAGCTTCACCGTATGGTCGTCGACCTTGGTGATGGCGCCGGCAGCGGCTTTCTTGGTGGCGGGATCGATCAGTGAGCTCATACGGCCGGCCATCGAATTGCCTTCGGCCGCCTTATCGCACCAGCGCCCGATATTGTAGACGATGTCGTCGGCGTTGAAGTCGTCGCCGTTCGACCATTTTACGCCCTTGCGCAGGTGCAGCGTGTATTCGGTGGCGTCGTCGCTCACCTCCCAGCTCTCGACCAGATGGCCCTCGAAGGTGAAGTCGGTGGTGTAGCGGATCATGTAGTCGTTGCACTGGCGCATGACATTGGCGATTTCCGACCAGTCCCAGCTGCGCGGATCCTTCATGTCCTTGATGATCATCTGCATCTTCAGGATGCCGCCTTTCTTGCCGGGCAATGGTGCGGCGGCCTTGGCCGGCTCGATCCCCGCCATCGAATAGGCGAGCGCCGTGGAAGCGCCCGTCACGCTTGCCATGGCCAGGAATTCGCGGCGGTCCATGCCGCCCTTTTTGACTTCGGCTGCGTAGCTTTCGATGACCGCCGGGACGCGGTCACCGTTGCTCTTGAACATCGTCATCGTTGTTCTCCGGTTCAGGGCTTTTTGCCCGTTGCATTCCCCTTGCGGCACGCATGTTAGGGGCGATGCAAAAATCCCGGAAGGGCTCGGACAGTCACAAACCGCAGAAACGCGGGCTTTGAGGCCTAAAAAAACGATGCCATTGCCTCGCCAAAATTTTGAAGGAGCGGACAGCCCTAAGGTCGCGCGGCGTCTTCCCTGGCCCTGGAAAGGATCCATTCCCTGACCGTGCGCGCGATGTTTCCCTTCGAAAGCTGGCTCTCGGTCAGATAGTAGTTCCAGGGACTTGGCGGCCGCACGGGAAACGGCTCGACGAGCAACCCGCGATCCATATAGGCGTGCGAGAGCGAACGCTGCGTGGCGACGAGGCCGGCGCCCATCGCGGCGAGCTCGAGCGCGATGTTGGAGGCGTTGGTCGACATGCCTTTGTCATGGTCCTCCATGTCGACACCGAGCGCCTCGGTGACGACCTGCCAATATTCCTGGCGGCCATGCACGAAGATCCAGTCCACCTTGAGCATGTCCTGCGGCGTCTTCAGCGCGTGCTCACCTTCGAGCATGCCGGGCGCGCAGAGCAGCACCAGTTCGTCGTTCCAGAGCGGGGTCGCCGAAGGCGGCCGGTCGTCGAAACGCCGCGTCGAGATGGTGATGTCCGCGATCTGCTCGCTGATGTCCTCCCAGATCGTGCCGTGCAGCACGATCTCAATCTCGGGGTGTTTCTTGCGGAAGGCGGCCATGCAGCCCGCCAGCCAGTTTTCCGCAAGACTCATCGGACAGGAGACGACCACGGTCTTGTTTCGCGAGGAAGCGACGATCGCTTCGGTCGCCTGGTCGATCTGGTCGAGCGCCTGGCGCAGTGTCGGCAGGAACGCCTCCCCCATCTCGGTCAGCTTCAGGCTGCGCGGATAGCGGATGAAGAGCTGCCGGCCGATATAATGTTCGAGCGCCCGCACATGTGTGCTGACCGCGGCTTGCGTGTAGCCCAGTTCCTTGGCCGCCGTGGTGAAGCTCAAATGGCGGGCCGAGCTCTCGAACGAGCGGATATAGTTCAAGGGGGGTGGCGGCTTCATCCCGGTCTCCTGCGGCGCATTCGCATAGCTATCGCATGGGCGACCGGACGTTCAATCGCAGACAAGCGACATGGCATCGATATTTTTGGCCAAAGCCGCCAAACTAATCGCGTGCCTGCGCGATGAACCCAATTTAATGATGTTATGGAGAGACAGGGGAGATAAGCGCGTGGCTGTGCCGTCATACCGGCGTGAGGGGCCTGTCGTGAGTTCCGATACGTTCACGCGGCTTGCCGATTTCGTGCTGCGGCGTCCTGCTTCCGTCTTCCCCCAGCCGGTGCTTGAACAGGCCCGTTACCTTCTGCTCGACACGCTTGGCATCGCCATCGCGGCCGGACCGATGGAAGCAGGCCGGATCGCGCGCGATGCGGCCGTACTGCTCTACAGTTCGAGCGATCCGCAATATTCGGCCCGCATGCTGTTCGACGGCCGCCGCGCCAGCATCGCGGGCGCGGCTTACGCCGTCGCCACGCAGACCGACAATCTCGATGGCCACGACGGCTATAGCCCCACCAAGGGCCATATCGGCGTAGCGGTGGTGCCGGCGCTTGCCGCGCTCGCGGAAGCAAGGCCCGACCTCACCGGGCCGGAGGCGCTGGCCTCCCTGGTCATCGGCTACGAAGTCGCTGGCCGGGCCGGCATCGCCCTGCATGCGACGGTCAGCGACTATCATACCTCCGGCGCGTGGAATGCCTTGGGCGTGGCGGCGATCGCAGCACGCCTGCGGCGGCTCGACGAAACGCAATTGCGCGAAGCACTGGGCATTGCCGAGTATCACGGCCCTCGCAGCCAGATGATGCGTGAGATCGCCACCCCCACCATGCTGCATGACGGCTCCGGCCCGGGTGCCCTTATCGGCCTATCGGCGGCGGTGCTCGCCGAACGCGGCTTCACCGGCGCGCCGGCGATCACCGTCGAGGCGCCGGAGGTCGCGACGCATTGGCAGGATCTCGGCGTCTTCTGGCAGTCGCTGCATCAATATGTGAAGCCCTACCCGATCTGCCGCTGGGCTCATGCGGCGATCGACGCGGTGCGCGGACTTTGCCTGGCCCACAATCTCGTCGCCTCCGACATCGCCCATGTCCAGGTCAACAGCTTCCACTATGCGGCGACGCTGTTCGACGGCATGCCGGACACGACCTCGAAGGCGCAGTACAGCCTGCGCTTCGCCGTCGCGACCTTCATCATCCATCGGCGCATCGGGCTCGAGCATATTTCCGGCGCCGGGCTCGTCGATGCCGCGGTCGCCGACATGCTCACCCGCGTCACGGTGGTCGAAACCGAACGGCACAGCGCCCGCTTCCCGGTCGGCCGCTGGGCCGACGTCGTCATCACGACCAACGATGGACGCGTACTGATGTCGGGCGACGTGCATGCGCGCGGCGGCCCGGAAGCGCCGATGACCAAGCAGGAGGTCGAGGCCAAATACATGGAGTTCGCCGCGCCCGTGCTCGGCTCCGTCCGCGCCGCGGCGATCCGCGACGCGGTGCTCTCGCTCGACGACCGCGACAGCCGCTTCTCCGATCTTTCGGCGCTGCTCTACGATCCTCCCACGGCTTCGAGCTGAGCGCGCAATGCCCCTCAGGCTCCTGAAATACGGTCTCAGCAGGGACTATCCGGTTAGCGGCGACGTCCCCGCCACGCCCGAGCTGAAGCCGGCCTATGACGTCGTCATCATCGGCGGCGGCGGACATGGCCTGTCCTGCGCGCATCACCTTGCCAAGTATCACGGCATAAAGAGCGTCGCGGTGCTGGAGAAATTCTACCTCGCCGGCGGCAACACGGCGCGCAACACCACCACCATCCGCTCCAACTACATCACGCCGGAAGGCATCGCCTTCTACAAGGAAGGCGTCGCGCTGTTCGAGCGGCTATCGCAAGAGCTCGACTTCAACGTCATGTTCTCGCAGCGCGGCCAGCTGACGCTTGCGCATAGCGAGGCGACGATGCGCAGCTTCCATATGCGCGCCGAGATGGGCAAGCACATGGGCACGCGCACCGAAGTCGTTGACCAGAAGGGCGTCGAGGAGCTCTGCCCACTGCTGAATATGGACTATGGCGGCCCGCTCGAAATCCTTGGCGGTCTCTGGCATGCCGATGGCGGAACGGCGCGCCACGACGCCGTCGCCTGGGGTTACGCCGCCCAGGCCTCGCGGCGCGGCGTCGAGATCCACCAGCGCACCGAAGTGCAAGGCTTCGAGGTCGTTGGCGACCGGGTTCAGGCCGTAAAGACAAACAGGGGCCGCGTCGCCTGCGGCCAGGTGCTGATCGCCACCGGCGGCATGAACTACGACGTGGCGCTGATGGCCGGCGTGGAGCTTCCCATCCGCTGCTATCCGCTGCAGGCGATGGTGACCCAGCCCTTGAAACCCTGGCTGCACACGCTGGTCTCGTCGGTCTCGCTGCACACCTATCTGGTGCAGTCCTCGCGCGGCGAGGTGGTCATCGGCGGCGGCTCCGATCCCTACCAGCTCTATTCGACGCGCTCGACGCTCGACATGAAGGAGCACCTCGCCGAAGGCGCCGTCCACCTCTTCCCCTTCCTGCAAGGCGTTCGGCTGCTGAGGCAATGGGCCGGCATCACCGACATGACGCCGGACTACAGCCCGATCATGGGCGCCAGCCCACTCGCCAATCTCTGGCTCGACTGCGGCTGGGGCACTTGGGGCTTCAAGGCGACCCCGGTCGCGGGAAAGCGCATGGCGCAGACCATCGCCGAGGGGCGCGTGCCCGACATCCTGAAACCATTTGCCTTGGAGCGGTTCGAAACCTTCCGGCTGCTCAATGAAATGGGCGCGACCGCCGCGAGCCATTGACGATGAAACTCTTGACCTGCCCCATGAACGGCCCCCGAAATATCGACGAGTTCCAGTCCTTCGGCCCGGTGCGCGCGAGGCCTGATCCGAACGCAACCGCCGACAGGGAATGGTCGCGGCACCTGTTCCGCGCTGAGAACCGCAAGGGCATCGTGGTCGAGTGGTGGCGGCACGTGCCGAGCAACTATTTTTTCCTGGCCGAGCGCGATCTCGTCAGTAACGAGATCATCCGCACCTTCGACGCGTCCGAACTGCGGGACCACGCATGAACCGGCTGCCCGCCCCTTTCGGAAGCCGCATCGACCGAAGCAGGCGCATCCGCTTCACTTTCGAAGGCAAGCCTTTCGAGGGCTATGAGGGCGACAGCATCGCCAGCGCGCTTGCCGCGTCCGGCCAATGGGTGTTGTCGCGCTCGTTCAAATACCATCGCCCGCGCGGCATCCTGTCGATGACCGGAGCCGACGCCAACGCGCTGGTGCAGCTGCCGTCCGAACCGAACGCCGCCGCCGAGCGCACGCCGATCAGCGAGGGGTTGCGGGTCAGCGCCCAGAACGTCAACGGCTCGCTCGAGCGCGACCGCGACGCCGTCATGGACAGGTTCGGCCGCTTTCTGCCCGTCGGCTTCTACTACCGCACCTTCATGGGTCCGCGCCGCGACAGCTGGCTGAAATTCTGGGAGCCGATGATCCGCCGCAAGGCAGGCCTGGGCGTCGTGGACACCAAGGCCCCACACCGGCACTTCAACAAGACGCACCTGCATTGCGAGGTGCTCGTCGTCGGCGCCGGGCCGGCAGGGCTGAGTGCCGCGATCGCCGCCGCCGAAGCCGGCGCCGATGTCGTGCTGTGCGACGAGAATCCCGAGATCGGCGGCGCGCTGAGCTACGGCCGCTACGATCCGGCGCTACTCTCCGGCCTGTCGTCGCGACTTGCGGCGCTGCCCAATCTCAAGCTGCTGACCGGCACCGTCTGCAATGGCTGGTACGAGGACAACTGGCTGCCGCTGATCCAGGGCGACCGGCTCCATCGCACACGCGCCCGCGAGGTGATCCTGGCGACCGGCGCCATCGAGCAGCCGGCCGTCTTCCGCAACAACGACCTGCCGGGGATCATGCTCGGCGGCGCCGCCCAGCGCCTGATCCGCCACTATGGCGTGCGGCCCGGCCAGAGCGCCGTGGTGCTCGCCGCCAATGACGACGGCTATCGGACGGCGCTCGACCTGCTGGACGCCGGCCTATCGGTCGTCGAGCTTGTCGATCCGAGACCCGCCGGCGAGGCTGGTCCGCTGGAAGCCGAACTCCGCGGCAAGGGCGTCGCCATCCGCAAAGGCGCAACCGTCGAGGCCGCGGAAGGCACCCCCGGCAACCGTCACCTCGCCCGCGTCCGTGTCGGCGGAAGCTGGATCGCCTGCGACCTGCTCGCCGTTTCGATCGGCAGCGCGCCGGCATGGCAATTGCCGTGTCAGGCCGGCGGCAAGGTCGGCTACGACGCCGCCACGCAAACGATGACGATCACGCTGCCGAAAGGTCCCGTCCATCTCGCTGGCGCCGTTGCCGGCGCGGACGACTTGGAGGATGCAATCGCCGACGGCCAGCGCGCAGCGGCAGCCGCTCTGTCGCGGCTCGGCCATGCGATTGCCGATCAGCCTCCGGCGGTCGCTCCAAAGGCCGCCCGGCCACGCTATGCACAGCCGATCGTCGCCGATCCCAAGGGACGCGACTTTGTCGATTTCGACGAGGATCTGCAGGTCAAGGATCTGCAGAACGCGACCAAGGACGGCTATCGCGAGATCGAGCTGGTCAAGCGCTTCACCACAGTCGGCATGGGCCCGAGCCAGGGACGTCATTCGGCGCTGGCGACCGCCCGGATCGTCGCGGAGGCAACCGGCCGCACCGTCGGCGAGATCGGTATCACCACGGCGCGACCTCCGGTCGGACCGGAAACGCTCGGCGTGCTCGCCGGTCACCATGAGGTGCTGGAGCGCCGCACGGCGCTGCATGCGCGGCACGTCGCGCTGAACGCCGCGATGAAGCCGGTCGGCGCCTGGTGGCGGCCCTATTACTACGGCAATGCAAGCAGCGCCGAGGAAGCCGTCCGCGAGGAAATCCTTGCGGTGCGCACAGGCATCGGCCTGCTTGATGTCTCGACGCTCGGCAAGCTGGAGATCCGCGGGCCGGACGCCGGCGAGTTCCTCGACCGCCTCTACACGATGGCGCATGCCAACCAGCCCGTGGGCCGCGTACGCTATTGCCTGATGCTCAACGAGATGGGCTCGGTGATCGACGATGGCGTCGCCTACCGCATGGCTGAGGACCAGTTCTATGTCACGGCGACCACCGGAGCCGTCGCGCGCGTCTATGCCGACATGCTGTTCTGGAATGCCGAGTGGCGCCTGAAGGTCGACGTGCTCAACCTCACCGGCGCCTTCTCAGGCCTCAACGTCACTGGACCCAAGGCGCGCCAGGTGCTTCAGGCGCTGGAGAGCGACATCGATTTCAGCCGCGATGCCTTCCCTTATCTCAGCGGCCGCGAAGGCGTGGTCGCCGGTGTTCCGGTCCGTGTGATGCGCATCGGCTTCACCGGCGAACTCAGCTACGAACTCCATTGCCCCTCCAGCCTGGCGCCCGCGCTTTGGGATGCCGTGATGGCCGCCGGCCGACCACACGGCCTGCGCCCCTATGGACTGGAGGCATCTCGCATCTTGCGCCTGGAGAAGGGCCACATCCTGATCGGCCAGGACACGGATGCGATCACCACCCCGGACGAGTTGGGCTTCGGCTGGGCGGTGTCGAAGAAAAAGCCGTTCTTCGTCGGCAAGCGCTCCATCGAGATGCGCGCAAGGCTCGGGCAGACCCGCAAGCTGGTCGGCCTGCAATTCTCCGCCGGCGCCCGGAACATCCTCGGCGAAAGCTGCCTGGTGTTGCGTGACGGCGCTCCTGTCGGCCAGATCACGTCGGTCGGATATTCGCCGTCGCTCGGGCGTCACATTGCGCTTGCCTATGTCCATGTCGATGACCAGGCGGAAGGCAGCCGCGTGACGGTGAAGTGCCGCAACGGCGAGCTGGTCGAAGCGCCGGTCGTGGCCCACGCCTTCTTCGACCCGACTAACGCGCGGCAGGAGATCTAGATGGCCGCCGGCCCAGCGACTCGCATTTATCCTTTCATGCCTGGCGGCTCCGCCGACGGCACGAAGCTGATTTCCGGCGCTATCGCGCTGAGCGATCTTACAGACAAGCCGCGCTTCGGCCTGAAAGGCCGCGGCAGTTCCGCCTGGCTTGCCGCGCAGGGCATTGCCCTGCCGGCCGTCAACCGCATCGGCGAGCATCGCGGCATGCGGGTTCTGCGCCTCGGCAACGAGGACATCCTGCTTCTCGCAGAGGGCGCTGACGAGACTCTCGGCGAAGTCAAAGCCGCCTGGCAGGCCGCTACGGCGCCGAAGGGCTATTCGTCGTGGCGCGAGGAAGGTTGGGCATGGATGCGCCTTTCCGATCCTCGCCTCGCCGAAGCGATGAGCGCGCTTTGCGCACTGGACCTGAGACCCCAAAAATTCGGCGCCGACGACATCGCCCAGACCCGCGTCGGCCACATCGAAGCCGTGACGTTCCGTTCGCCGGCGGGTTTCGACATACTCTTCGACATCACCGCTTCGGCCTACTTCGCCCGCACCGTGGCGGCGGTGGCCGGCCACACCGACCAGCACAGAGGACTTTCATGACCCGCCCGCAAGGAACAATCGCTCCCATCCTGACGCCGTTCGAAGACGACGGCCGCATCGCGCGCGATCTCTGGATATCTCACGCCAAATGGGTGCTCGGCCAAGGCGCGCATTTCCTCTCGCCGTTCGGCACGACGGGCGAAGCGCTGTCGGTTTCCTTGCGCGAACGCATTCAGGCGCTGGAATGGCTGGTCGAGGCCGGCATCGCGCCGGTGCAGCTGATGCCTGGCACCGGCGTTACAGCGCTGCCCGAAACGGTCGAATTGTCGGCGCATGCCGTCGGCCTCGGCTGCGCTGCCGTGATGGTGTTGCCATCCTTCTTCTACACGGGCGCCGGCGACAACGGTCAGGCGCGCTACTACAGCGAGCTGATCGAGAAGGTGGCAAAGCCTTCGATGCGCGTCATCCTCTACCACATTCCGCAGAACTCCGGCGTGCCGGTCAGCCCGGCACTGACAGCGAGGCTGAGCAAGGCCTTTCCGGACACGGTCGTCGCCTACAAGGACAGCGCTGGCGACTGGAACAACACCGCCGCCGTCATCGCCGCAGCACCCGGTATTTCGGTGTTTCCGAGCTCCGAGGCGCAGCTCACCAAGGGTCTGGCGAGCGGCGCGGCCGGCTGCATTTCGGCCACAGTCAATCTGAATGCCGCCGCTATCCGCCGCCTCTATGACGCGACCCGCGAGGGCGAGGATATCGCCGAGGCGGATGCCGCGATCAAGGCGTTCAGGAAGGTGATTCAGGATGCCGGACTGATCCCGGCGATGAAGGCGGTGCTTGCGGTCAAATCCGGCGACCGGCGCTGGCTGAACCTGCGCGCGCCGCATGAGAATGCGACGCTGGAAAGCGGCCAGGCGCTGATCGCGGCGCTGGGCAGCGCCGCCGACCATATCGGCCACAGCTGAGGTCGCGATGTCGGCGCGCCCAACAATCATCCTGCACACCGACAAGCCGGCCGGCGCGCTTGCCGTGCTCGCCGAGACGCATCCGGACCTCGACGTCCACGGCTGCGACACCTATGCCGACCTTCCCGCGCTGATCGAGCGGACCAGCGCCGAGGTGGTCTATTCGATCCGCTTCGACGGCACCCCGCGCTATCCGCGCCAGGCTCTCGTCGAGAGCCCGACGGTGAGATGGGTTTCGATCGGCGGCTCCGGCACCGACCATCTCGGGCGCTGGGATCCCACGCATGTCACGGTGACGAACTCGGCCGGCGTCGCCGCCGGCATGCTGGCCGAATATGCGCTCGGCGCCATGCTCTCCTTCTCGCTAGACCTGCGTGGTTTCGAGCGCCGGCAGCAGGCCCGCCAATGGGGCGGCGGCCGCGTCGAGCCGATCGAGGGGAAGACCGTCCTCATCATCGGCCTCGGCAAGACCGGCGAGGCCGTCGCGCGCCGTGCACGGGCGATGGGTATGCGCACACTGGGTATCCGCTCGCGACCGAAGCCGATGCCGTCGCTCGACGAAGTGCACGGCCCCGACGCGCTGCCGGCACTGATCGGCCGCGCCGATTTCATCGTCTGCTGCGTGCCGCTGCTGCCGACCACGCGCGGCCTGCTCGGCGAAGCCGCGTTCGCGGCGATGAAGCCGTCCGCCGTGCTCATCGACATTTCGCGAGGTGGGGTCGTCGACGAAGCCGCACTGCTGAGCGCGCTCGACAACGGGCGGATCAAGGGCGCGGCGCTCGATGTCTTCACGACCGAGCCACTGCCCGCTGAGCATCTGCTCTGGGGCTACGACAATGTCGCCGTCACGCCGCATTGCGCGGCGGTCTATGACGGCTGGGACATCAAGTCGGTGCGCATGTTCGCCGACAATCTGGCGCGCTACCGCAAAGGCCAGCCGCTGGAGAATGTGGTCAATCCGGAACGCGGCTATTGAAAGCCGGGAGGAAATAATCCGATGTCACAGGACAGGCGTGGCGGCGGCCGCAGATCGAAACTTGGGCGCAGTGGCGGCGGCATCGCGCAACTGCCTTGGCAGAGCGTGAAAAATCCGTACCCGCCCATGCAGCTTCTCGACGAGGAGCGCATGGATCAGCTGCACAAGACGTCGATGCGCATCCTGTCGGAGCTCGGTATCCGCGTCATGAGCGAGAAGGTGATGGACCTGTTCGCCAAGGCCGGCGCCATCGTCGACCGCGAAAGCAACACCATCCGCATCGACGAAAGCATCGTCACCGAGGCCCTGCGCAACGTGCCTTCGTCCTTCACGCTGACCAGCCGCAACCCCGACAAGCAGGTTGAGTTCGGCGGCAATTCGCTGGTCTTCGGCCTGGTCGCCGGTCCGCCCAATGTGCATGACCGCATCAATGGCCGCAGGCCTGGCAACCTGCCCGACTATCAAAACTTCATCCGGCTGGCGCACCACTTCAACGCCATCCACATCATCGGCAACCAGGTGGTGGCGCCGATCGAGCTGCCGGCCAGTTCGCGCCATCTCGACACCTAT
Organism: Mesorhizobium atlanticum; assembly: GCF_003289965.1. Classification (GTDB taxonomy): domain Bacteria; phylum Pseudomonadota; class Alphaproteobacteria; order Rhizobiales; family Rhizobiaceae; genus Mesorhizobium; species Mesorhizobium atlanticum. Next base: position 509,427 of record NZ_QMBQ01000003.1, on the reverse strand, counting down.
CACGCCAATCTGACGCTGAGCGACCTCTCCTTCCATTGCACCGCGATCGGCCGCGCCAGGGCGATGGACGGCATCAACATGATGGCAATCGCGCGCGGCATCTCGGTCGAGGAGATGCGCGCCTCGCCGGGCGTGACCACGATCATCTCGATCAACTCGCCGCGCCTGTTCGACGATGCGATGGCCGAAGGCCTGATCGCCATGGCCGAGCATGGCCAGCCCGTCACCGTCACGCCGTTCACGCTGATGGGCGCGATGACGCCGGTGACGTTGGCGGCCGCGCTCTGCCAGCAGAACGCCGAGGCGCTGTTCGGCGTGACGCTGACGCAGCTCGTCAATCCCGGCACGCCGGTGATGTACGGCGCCTTCACCTCCAATGTCGACATGAAGTCCGGCGCGCCCGCCTTCGGCACGCCGGAGAACGCCAAGGCCAACATCATCGCCGGGCAATTGGCGCGCCGCTACAACCTGCCCTATCGCACCTCCAACGCCAATGCCTCCAACGTCGTCGACCTGCAGGCCGCCTATGAGACCGAGATGGCGACTTGGGGCGCGGTCCTCGGTGGCGCCAATCTCATCTACCACGCGGCCGGCTGGCTGGAGGGTGGCCTGACCGCGTCCTACGAGAAGCTCGTGCTCGACGTCGAGATCCTGCAGAACATGATGGAGTTCCTGCGGCCCTTACCGTTCCAGGAAGACGACCTCGGCTTCGAAGCGATCAAGTCGGTTCCGGCCGGCGGCCATTTCTTCGGCGCCGAGCACACCATGTCGCGCTACACCACCGCCTTCTACCAGCCGATGCTCTCCAACTGGCAGAACCACGGCGCCTGGGAGGAGGCCGGCGGCAAGGACGCGCTGGAGCGAGCGACCGAGCTCTGGCAGCAGGCGCTGCACGATTACGAGGAACCGGTGATGGACCCCACGATCCGCGAGGAGCTCGACGCCTATGTCGCGCGCCGCCGCGAGGAGATCGCGGCCAATCCGGAAGCTTAGGAAATTCGTTTAATGCCTTACGATCTCGTCATTCGTCACGCGACGCTGATCGCCGGTGATGGCTCGAAACCGTTCGAGGCCGACATCGCCGTCACCGGCGGTAGGATCGCGGCGATCGGGCGGCTCGACGATGCGAAAGGCGTTGAGGAAATCGACGCGCGAGGCAAGGTCGTCGCGCCCGGCTTCATCGACGTGCACACCCATGACGACGGCGCGCTGCTTTCACCGCGCGGCATGGACCCGAAGATCAGCCAGGGCGTGACGACGGTGATCGCCGGCAATTGCGGCGTCAGCCTCGCCCCGCTTCTCCTCGACAAGACCCCGCCGCCGCCCTTCACGCTGGTCGGCGGCCGCGAAAATTTCCGCTTCGACCGTTTTGCAGACTATGTCGCCGAGCTGAAGCGCCGCGGCATTGCCACCAACGCGGCCCTGCTCGTCGGCCACACCACTTTGCGCCAGCGCTGCATGCCGGTGACCGATCGGCCGGCCAATGAAGCGGAAACGGCGGCGATGCAGGAAGCGGTCGCCGAGGCCATGACGGAAGGCGCGTTCGGCCTCAGCACCGGCCTCGACTACCCGCCGGCCGTCAACTCCTCGACCGAAGAGGTCAAGGCCCTCGCCGCCACGGCGGCAAGACTCGGCGGCCCCTATGTCACCCACACGCGCAACTATTTCGAGACGATGGACGAAGCGATCGAGGAAGCGATCGACATCGCCGATCATGCTGGCGGCAAACTGTTCATCTCGCACCACCAGTGCACCGGCCGCGCCAATTTCGGCAAGAGCCGGCCCTCGCTGGAAAGGATTGACCGGGCGCGCGAGACGATGGACATCGGCATGGATGTCTATCCCTACGCCGCGAGCTCGACCGTGCTGCGGATGGAGCGCTGCGACACCGGGCTGAAGATCCTGATCACCTGGTCAGATCCGCATCCGGAGATGGCCAGGCGCGAGATCGCCGACATCGCGCGCGAATGGAACTGCACCGAACGCGAGGCCGGTCAGCGCCTGCTGCCTGCCGGCGCGGTCTATTTCCAGCTCGACGAGGACGATGTCCGCAACATCATCGCCCATCCGCGCACGATGATTGGCTCCGACGGCCTGCCGCATGACATCCATCCGCATCCGCGCCTCTGGGGCACGTTTCCACGCGTGCTCGGGCACTACGCGCGTGACATCGGACTGCTCACTCTCGAGGAAGCGGTGTTCCGCATGACCGGCCTGCCCGCACGGGAATTCGGCATCGCGCAACGCGGCCTGCTGGCCGAAGGCAATTTCGCTGACCTCGTCGTCTTCGATCCCGAGACGATCATCGACACCGCCACTTTCGAGGAGCCGCGCCGGCCCGCCGCCGGCATCGAACATGTCTTCGTCAACGGCATCTCGGTGTGGCGCGGCGGCAGGGCGACCGGCGCACTGCCGGGTTTGGTTCTGAAACCATCGGCTTCAAAGCCGACCGTCGGAGTCGCATGCGGCTGCGGCGCCGATCACAGCGCCTCGTAAATCCTATTGACCGTCTCCAGCGTGTAGGCGAACTCCACCGGCCGCGTGCAGCGCCAACCGTCGAAAGGCTGCCCGGCAAGCGCCGTCAGCGCCTCGGGCAGACGAAGGATGCCACCGCCATAAAGCCGGTTCGCCATGTCGAGCATGCCGGTGCGATGCATGGCTTCCGTCATGCTGCCGCAGGCCTCCTTGACCAGCCAGACGCGAAACCCCTCGTAGACTGCGTCGAACACGCTTGCGGTCACGCAACTGTCGGTCAGCACGCCGGCCACGATCAGGTTCTCGATGCCGAGCGCGGCGAGCCGCTGCGAGAGATCGGTGCTGCGAAACGCACTCGGCCAGTGTTTCTGGATGACGATGTCGCCGGGCAGCGCCGCCACCTCGGCGCAGATCTGGGCGCCCTCGCTGTCGGCCACGGCCGAGCGGAATTCCTCGGTCAGGATCTCTTCCTGACGCGCATAGCCGTCGCGCTCTTCCGGCTTCACCCAGGCCTGCGCGTGGAAGACGGGCACGCCTGCCGCACGGGCGGCTTCGATCAGCCGGGCAGTGTTGGCAAGCACCGCATCATAGCCGACCACCGGCCAAGCCGCGCCGGGGCGGTATTCATTCTGCAGGTCGATGACGAGCAAGGCGGTCGCGGTAAGATTCATGGCTGATCCAGGGAACTGTCGGAATCAGTGACGAAACGCAGAAGCAGTCGGATCGCCTGATCGAGGTCGGCGATCTCCATCGCTTCATGCGGATTGTGGCTGCCATTCTCATTGCGCACGAAGAGCATCGCGGTTGGAATGCCAGCGGCGGCAAAGGTTGCCGCGTCGTGCCCCGCGCCGCTCGGCACATGCGGCGCCCGCATCCGCAATTCGGTCGCGGCACGATCCAAGCCCGCTATCAGCGCCGGCGACATCTTCGCCGGTTCCCAGGTGAAGCGCGGCCCAAGCTCGAAGGTCACGCCGCGCTTGCTGCCGATCTCGCCGAGAATGGTTCGCAGCCTCGCTTCGATCCGCTCCAAAACGGCTGCCTCGGCGCTGCGCACGTCGAGCGTAAAGCCGAGCTCGCCCAGAACCCGGCTGCCGCCATGCTGCGTCGGATCGGATTGAACGCGGCCGAAGGTGATTGTGGCCTCATGCCCTTCGCGTTCGAGCGCATCCCATTCGATCTCAAGCGCGGCAACGAGATCGGCAAAGCCGAGCACGGCATCATGCCGGGCGAAGCGCGGCTCGGCGCCCGAATGGGCATAGGCGCCCAGGCACTTCGCCTCGACATAACGGAACCCGCCGGCAATCCCGGTGACGATGCCGACCGGCGCACCGGCGGCGACCAAGCGCGGCCCTTGCTCGATATGCACTTCGATGAAGGCCGCGATCCGGCTGGCATCGATGCCCGGCACGCCACGCCGTGCGGCGTCGGGATCAAAGCCTTCCTCGCGCATGTGATCGGCCAGCGTGCGGCCGCTGTCGGAACGCTTCGCTTCGAGCGCTCCCGGTTCGAGCAGCCCGAGTGCCGCCTGGCTGCCCGGATAAGACAGTGGAAACCAGACTGCTTCCTCGGCTCGAGTGGCCAGCACAATCAGATCGCGCCCCAATCGGATGCCTTGCGCGACCAGCTCTGCCATCACCGCCAAACCCGCCATGACGCCGGCGGCGCCGTCGAAATTGCCGCCATGCGCCACGCTGTCGAGATGCGAGCCGATGACAAAAGCGGGCAGGTCCGGGTTGCTGCCGGCCAGCGTCAGATAGAGATTGCCGGCGACATCGACGCGCGCAACCGCGCCGAGCTTCTGCGCCTCCTCACGCACGAGATTGTGGGCGAAGCGCTCGCCCGGCCCGTAGGCGACGCGCGTGACGCCAGGCGCGTCGGCCGTGGCTTCAGCGAGCACATCCAGGATGCGCCCCGCCAGTTTACCGCCGGCTGTCAGGACGGCGCTGTTCATGAAGCAACCTTGCTGGCTTCGGGCGAGACGTTGCGCAGCCGGTGCGGTGTGAGGTCGTCCAGCGACACGCCTTGCCTCGCGACATCGTCCGGGAGGCCGCCACCGGCGAGCAGGCTGGCGCAGACCCGCGACAGCGCCGGCGAGGTCTTGATGCCGTAGCCGCCCTGCCCGACCAGCCAGACGAAATCCGGAAACTCGTCGTCAGGCCCGACCACCGGCGAGCCGTCGGAGACGAAGGTCCTGAGGCCCGCCCAAGAGCGCGAGACACGCTGCACTTCGATCGTCGTCGCCCGTTCGAGTCGCTCGGCGCCGATCGCGACGTCCATGTCTTCAGCAAAGGCATCCGTCGGCGCCGACGGCGTGGCATCCGCTGGCGACACGAACAGTTGCCCTGCATCCGGCTTGAAATAGAACTCCGCGCCGACATCGTTGACCAGCGGCCAGTCGGTGATGTCGACAGCCGCGGGTGCGGGAATGTTGAAGGCGGTGCGGCGCTTCGGCTGCAGACCGACCGGACGCGCCCCGGCCATCGCCGCGATCTCATCGCCCCAGGCCCCGGCCGCATTGACGATCACAGGCGCAAGGAATGGCCCCGCTTCTGTCTCGACCCGCCATTGGCCGCCCTGCCTGCCGATGCCTCTTACACCAGCTTTGGTGACAATACGCGCGCCCCGCGCCCGCGCGCCGCGCAAGAAACCCTGATGCAGGCCGTTGACGTCGATATCCATCGAATGCGGTTCGATGTAAGCGCCGGCGAGATAATCCCGGCGCAGCACCGGCACGCGCGCGATGGCCTCGGAAGGCGTCATCGCGACGATCGAGGGCACCAGCGCCTGCGCGGCCGCAAGGTCCTCACGTAGGAGATCGAGTTGGTCGGCGCGCGCCACCGTGATCATGCCGCGCTTGCTGAGCAGCGGATAGTCCGAGAAACCCGTCGGCGGCTCGGTGAGAAACGCCCGGCTGGCGAGCACGATGCGGCGGATGATGCCGTTGCCGTAATTCTCGGTGAAGCTCGCCGCCGAGCGTCCTGTCGTGTGATAGCCGCAATGGTTCTCGCGTTCGAGCAGCACGACCTTCCTGTCGCGCGAAATCTCGAAGGCCGCACCCGCGCCAGCCATGCCCCCGCCGATGATGATGACCTCGGTCTGCTCGCTCATGGATCCCCCAAAACTGTTCCACGCGGCACGGCAGGCGGCTCGCCCAGTCGGCCGCGATGTGCGCGATCGCGGGCACCCCGGCCTCCGGCCAGGTTGTCGGCTGGCGAATTCTGGGCGGCGCAATCCCGCAGTGCCAGCTCGCGAACGAAAGGCACCGGCTTGCCGGCGATCACCATGCCGGTCAGCCGCGCCCAGACGGCGCGCCGCTTGCGCACCTGATGCGACTGCAATTCGCTCATTTCGGCAATGTCGCTCTCCCGCTTGATCTGCAGCACGCCGGCCTCGACAGCCGCTTCGAACAGCTCCCGCCCGCGCTTTGTGCGCACGATGATGCCGTTGAGCGGTTCATCCTCGACCGCCGGTCCGCCATTCAGCCAAGCATCGGAGACCGCGATATCCGCCACCTGGCCGATCGCATCAGGACAGATCTTGCAGCGCGGCTGGATCATCCATTTGTCCTCGTCTTCCCAGAGCTGCCGGTAGCTGATCTCGAAGGCGCGGCCGTCCTTGGTTTCGATGCGGTTGAGGCCGGGATTTCCGTGCCCCCGATAGCGGAACAGAGACAACTCGTCCTCGCGAAGGCCAAAACGCTGCAGCACCTGTTCCGACTTGGTCAGGTCCGAGGCACCGCCGCAGACGAAGGCGAGTGCGTAGCGCATGTGCTCGTCGACACGCGGATCGAGCCGCGCCAGATTGCGCACGGCAGTGATATCGCAAGGTTTGGCAATCAGCGCGAACGGCTCGTCGCGATCCAGGACGTCGTTGAAATCCACCAGCGTCGCCGCCGGCCCGTAGCGCGAGCCGGCGCCTTCGAACACGGAGGCCGCGTCGAAGCTCAGCCGGCGTTCCGTGCGCATCGGCATGGAGAGCGAAGCCGCGACATGTAGCACGAACTTGACCCGCCCCGAGGTGAGCAGGAACTGCCCGAGCGCCGTCAGCGTCCCGCCGCCGGAGCCGATGAACCGCACCGTGGGATCTGCGGCGGAGCCAAGCACAAGCCTTTCGACCGGTCCCCAGATCGTGTCCGTCAACGTGGCATCATTCATCTGCGCGGGTGGCGGACCGGCGATGCGCGTTCCCGGGCAGACGGCGTTGATCCTCGCCAATATCGGCTTGTCCAATGCCCGCAACGCCACCGGTCGCTCGCGCCCTTCCGGCGTCATCACCATCTCAACGTCGCCGGAATCGGCGATCGACCGGCAGAGGCCGCAGCCGATGCAAAGACCGTTCTCGACGATCTCGCCGAGCGACAGCGAATCGGTCAACACCGTAGCCTGGCTATGACTGGTTTCTATCAATCCCATCGCTGTCTCAGACCGGATCCGAGATGCGCTTGTACTGGTCCGGACGGCGATAGAGCGCGAAGTTGAAGTTCACTTTGCGGCACGTCTCGATCAGGTCGAGATCGGCGCGATGCACGATCACCTCGTCATCGAGCGACATCGTCTGCGCGGCGATCTCGCCGGTCGGCGCGATGATGCAGGAGCCGCCGATCAGCGCCTGGCCGTCTTCCAGCCCGGCCTTGGCGGCGGCGCCGATCCAGAGCGTGTTCTGATAGGCGCCGGCCTGCATCGGCAGATGGTTGTGGAACATTCTCAGATGCGCCAGCGCCGGCGCCTCGTCGAGCAGGAGCGGCGTGTTGTAGCCGAGCAGCGCCACCTCGGCGCCGTTGAGGCAGAGCATGCGATAGGTTTCCGGCCAGCGGCGGTCGTTGCAGATGGCGAGGCCGACGCGCACGCCGCGATAGTTGTAGACCGGAAAGCCGAGATTGCCCGGCTCGAAATAGCGCCGTTCGAGATGTGTCGTGGTGCCTTCTTCCGGCTCGCTTGACCCCGGCACATGCATCTTGCGGTAGCGGCCAATGAAGGCGCCGTCCGGGCCGACCAGATCCATGGTGTTGAAATGGCGCGTGCGGCCATCCTCATGCGCGAGTTCGCAGTAACCCAGCGCGAAGCCGACCTTCAAGCGCGCGGCTGCATCGTAGAGCCGCTGCGTTTCCGGCCCCGGCATCGAGGCTTCGAAGAAGGTGTCGATCTCGGCCTGGTCGTCGATGCGCCAGCGCGGGAAGAAAGTGGTCAGCGCCATCTCCGGAAACACCGCGATCTCGGCGCCGAAAGCAGCTGCCTTTTCCAGCAGATGCACCAGGCGCCCGACCGTCTCGGCGCGCGAGGCGCTGCGCTGGATCGGCCCGGTCTGGCAAACGGCGATGGTCAGGCATCGAGCCATGGCGTCCAATCCTCGACTGGTTTTCTGAGATGCGCCGGATCTGCCGCAGTCCGCTGGACAAAGCGTCCGAAGCCCGGCCGCGCCTGTAATTTGCCATCGGCAACCACCGGCTCGCCGCGCACCAGGACGGTGATCGGCTTGCCGGTAACGACCCTGCCCTCATAGGGCGTGAAGTCGACCCGCGAATGCAGCGCCTTGTGCCCGAGCGTCCAGCGCGCCGTCGGATCCCAGAGCGCCAGATCCGCGTCGAGCCCGACGGCTATGCTGCCTTTGCGGTCGGCGAAGCCGTAGATCGACGCCGCATTGCGCGAGGTCAGGTCGAGATAGCGCTCCAACGTCAGGCGACCGGTGAGCAGCCCTTCCGAAAACAGCAGCGGCAGGCGTGTCTCGATGCCGGGAATGCCGCTCAGCGTCGTCGTGAAGCCGGGTGTTTTGGAGTGCCCGATCTTGTCGGCGAAATAATAGGGCGAATGGTCGGACGACCAGAGATCGATGCCGCCATCGATCAATTCGCGCCAAAGATGCTCGTGACTGCGTGGCGAGCGCGGCGGCGGCGAAAAGACGAAGCGCGCCGCGTCGATTGCCGGCCGGTCGAGATCGGCGGCGGCGAGGAAGAGATATTGCGGACAGGTCTCGGCGATGGCGGCCACCCCGCGCGACTTCGCCCGTACCACCTCCTCCGCCGATTGCCAGGACGAGACATGCACGATGGTCATGCGCGCGCCGGTCAGCTCAGCGAAGGCCAGCGCGCGGTGCGTCGCCTCGCGCTCCATCGTCTCGCTATGCGCGACCACATGGTAGCGGATATCGGTGCGGCCGAGGTCGATCAGCCGCTGCCGTGTACGGCGGATCGCGGCGTCGTTCTCGGCATGGACGATGACGATCCAGCCCAGCCGCCTTGCCGTATCGAGGACCTTGAAGAACAAATCGTCGTCGACGGCAAAACCCTGATAGGTCATGAACAGCTTCACCGAGGCGATGCCGCGCCCGGCAAGCGCGTCAAGCTGCGCCTCGACATCGGCGCCGGTGCCCATGGTCACCACGGCATGCAGCCCATAGTCGATCACGGCGCGGCCCGCGGCGCGCTCCAGCGCCCGGTCGATGGCACCGACTGTGGTCATGTCCAGTCCAGGCATGCCGAACGGGACAATGCAGGTCGTGCCGCCGAACGCTGCGGAGATCGTGCCGGATTCGAAATCGTCGGCATTGCCGGCCCCGCCCCACACCGGCTGGTCGAGATGGCAATGTGCATCGATGCCGCCGGGCATCACCCAGCGGCCGGCGGCGTCGATCGACTTCTGGCCGGAGAGAGTTTTGCCGATAGCGGTGAAGCGGCCGCCATCGATGCCGATGTCGCATTCGGCCCAGCCGTCGTCGAGCGCCACGCGCCCGCCTCTGATCACCAGCTCGTGCATGGACCCGCCCTCGATGGTCCGCTCAGCCGACCGCCGCCGTCACCATGATCTCGACGCGATACTGGTCTCCGGCGAGCCGCGCTTCCACCGTCGCGCGCACCGGCATGGCGCTGCGGTCGATCCAGGCGTCCCAGGCCGTGTTCATCATCTCGAAGTCTGCAATGTCGCGGAGCCAGATCTGGGCGCTCAAAAGCTTCGACTTGTCGCTGCCCGCCTTGGCCAGAAGCGCATCGATCTTGGCGAGGATCTGCCTGGTCTGGCTGGTGGTGTCGCCGGAAAGATCGTCCGCCGTCAGCCCGGCCACATAGACAGTGCCGTTGTAGCGCAGAACCCGGCAGAAGCGCTGTCCGTTCTCAAGGCGTTCGATCGTCATGCTGCTCCCTTCCGCAGGTTCCCGGTTCTTGGCTTTTGCCTATGGTAAGGAGGGTGCAAAACTGCTGTAAAGCCCGCGCCGAGCCGCGACGCCGCTTTCCTATGTCGGCATGGCCAAAAAAATCTAAGCCATAGCCGCGTCAATCTTCGTTTGTGGCAATCGCCACAAAGTGTAGCCTCTGCTCGGGCTGCCGTCGGTCAACGGTGCCGCCAGGGAGCCGCCGCAGCCGCATTCATGAGGTCGATCGCTCAATCCGCGATGAGGCTTTGGCACAATGCAGAGCGCTCTCGCGCCATGCTGCCGATCATGTTCGGCGTCTGCCTCGCTTGCATCGGCAGCGCCATGCTGACCACTGCGGTGTCGCTGCATCTCGGCAAGCCCGGCATTTCGCCCCGGGTCGTGCAGATCGTGCTGACCGCTTATCCGGTCGGTTTCCTCATCGGATGCCTGGTGACGCGCCCGGCGGTCGCGCAATACGGCCACGAGCGCACTTTCGTGGTGATCCTGGTGCTGGCGCTGCTGGCGGCTTGCGGCTTCGTCTTCACCGACTTCCTGCCGAGCTGGATCTGCTTCCGCCTGCTCGGCGGCATGGCGATGGCGTCGTTGTTCGTCGTCTGCGAAAGCTGGATTAACCTCTATGCCGAGCAGCACAATCGCGGCGCGCTGTTTTCGCTCTACATGCTGACGACGGCAATCTCGGTGCTGCTCGGACAAGTTCTGGTCGGCATGGTCGGCCCGCAATCTCCGCATCTGTTCATGGTCGCGGCCACAACGGTGCTGCTTGCGCTGATCTCCAAATTCGTCGGCGGACGCTGGCCGGCGCTGCCGGCCGCCGATCCGGAACACGCGAATTCAGCAAGGCCGGTCAAACGCCTCGGCCCGCTGGCGCTGTTCCGGCTGGCGCCGGTGACGGTCGTCGCAATCTTCCAGGGCGGCATCACCAACATGAACATCTTCGTGCTGACGCCCATCTATGGCACCCAGATCGGGCTGCCGGCCGGCACGACGGTCGGGCTGGTCACCACCGTAAGCATCGCCGGCATGCTGGCGCAAACCCCGGTCGGCTGGCTGTCGGACCGGTTTGAACGCAGGATCATACTGCTCGTCCAGGGAGTCCTGTCCGTGACTCTCTGCGCCGCGATTGCCTGGGTCGGCAATTCCTCGCTGCCGCTGCTCTTCGTGCTGTTCTTCGTCTATGGCTGCACGGCGCTCACCGTTTATCCGGTGGCGATGGCGTTCGGCGCCTCGCAATTGCACAGCCGGCATATGGTCGGCGCTTCCGGCACGCTGCTCCTGCTCTATTCGATCGGCAATGTCGCGACGCCGGGCATTTCCGCCGGCCTGATGGAACATATGGGCGCGCCGGCGATGTTCCTGCTGCTCGGCGGCGGCGCCGTGCTGGTGACGATCGCTGCTTGCTACAATCTCTTGCGCAGGCCAGTCACCATGGCAACGCTGCAGGCCATAGAGGAGCAGATCTGATGACGGATCCAGCCAAGAACCGCTTGCAAGACAGCGTCATCCTGATCGCCGGCGCCGCCAGCGGCATCGGCGCGGCAATTGCCCGGCGCTGCATAGCCGAAGGCGCAAAGATCGTCTGCGCCGACTACGATCTGGAGCCGGCGACGAAGCTTGCCGAAGCGCTCGGGCCTTCCGCGGCCGCTTGCCGGTGCGACGTGACGAACATCGACTCCGCGAAATCGGCCGTCGACTTCGCCGGGAAAAGATACGGCCGCCTCGACGGGCTCGTGCACAATGCCGCGGCACCCTCGACCAGCGCCACCGTCGTCAATCTCGACGAGAGCGCGTGGCGGCACGAGATCGATGTCGGCCTGACCGGCGCCTTCCTGATGAGCAAGTTCGCCGTGCCGTTAATCGCGGCGAGCGGCGGCGGCTCGGTCGTCTTCATCGGCTCGCAATTCGGTCGCGTCGCCACCACGCGCGCCGTCGCCTATTGCGCCGCCAAGGCCGGGCTGATCCACCTGGCCAAGGCGATGGCCGTCGACCACGCGCCCGACAAGGTGCGCGTCAACAGCCTGTCGCCCGGCGCGGTGGCGACGACGCGCCTGCTGCGCCGGTTCGCCGATTTCGAGGCGGCCAACGCGGGCCTCGGGCCGGCGCATCTGCTCGGCCGCATCGCCGAGCCTGAAGAGATCGCAGCGGCGGCGGCTTTCCTGCTTTCGCGCGACGCTTCTTTCGTCACCGGATCCGACATGCTCGTGGACGGCGGCTATGCGACGCGTTGAACCCGAAACCTGTTCTTCGAAGGAGCTCCCATGACTCTCCTCGTCACCGGCGGCACCGGCTTTGTCATGAGCGTGGTCGCCCGCGCATGGCTCGACCGCGATCTGCAAGCCCGCGCCGTGATCCTCGACCGGTCCGGTTTCGACGCGGCGGCCGAAAAGCATTTCGCGCCGGTGCGCGACCGGCTGACGGTGATTTCCGCCGACATCCTCGACCCGAATACCTGGTCGGCGACGCTCGACAGGCAAGGCATCACGGCGATCGTGCATGGCGCGACGATCACGCCGATCTCGCGCGGCAGCGCCACAGAGGCGAAACGCCAGCCGGAGGCCGAGGACCCTGCGCGCATCGTCGACGTCAACCTCATGGGCACCGTGCGCATGCTGGACTGGGCGCGCACGAATCCGGACCTGAAACGCTTCATCTATGTCAGCTCCGGTTCCGTCTACCGCCACAACGGGCCCGACTGGAGCGGCGAGCCGCTGCCGGAGGATGGCTATGTCGCGCCGCTGACGCTTTACGGCATCTCGAAATTCGCCTCCGAGATGGTCACCAACCGCTATGCCGATTTGTTCGGCCTGTCGGCGGTCTCGGTGCGGCTTGCTTCCGTCTACGGCCCGATGGACCGTGCCACCGAGAGCCGCAATTTTCGCCATGTTCCCAACCGCGTCGCGCATATGGCTCTGGCCGGCGAGACGATCAGGCCGAACAGCCTGGAGCCCGTCGGCGATTACCTGACCTCGACCGACGTTGCCGCCGCGATCCTCGCGCTGATCGATGCTGAGCACCTCAACTACCGTCACTACAACATCGGCTCCGGCTCCAGCCAAACCATCGGCGAGATCATCGGCTGGGCAAGCGAACGCGTGCCGGGGCTGAAGGCCCAGGTGACGCCGGGAGACGACGCCAATATCGTCCAGGATACATCGCTGAAAGACGGCATGTGGGGCGCCTATGACATCGCCCGCATCATGCGCGACACCGCATGGCGGCCGCGCCCCGGCAAGGAAGCCTTCCACGCCTACATGGACTGGATCGCCACCAACGAAAGCTGAGCCAAACCAAGCCGAAGGAGGACGAGTGATGCCGACCGACCCGCAGCAAGCGCAGCAGCCGCGTGACCTTGTCGGCTACGGCCCGCACCCGCCCTTCGTCACCTGGCCGGGCGGCGTCAAGCTCGCCGTCAACCTGGTGCTCAATTACGAGGAAGGGTCGGAGTACAACTGGCTGGAGGACGGCCGCAACGACAATTGGGGCGAATACAATCTGACCGGCAACATGCCGGTGCGCGACCTCGGCACCGAGACGCATTACGAATATGGCAGCCGCGCCGGCGTCTGGCGCCTGGCCAGGCTGTTCGACCGCTACGACATTCCAGTCACCTTTTCCGCCTGCGCCGTGGCGCTCGAACGCAACCCGCCCTTGGTCGAGTGGATGAAGGCGCGCAGGCACGACCTGATGGGCCATGGCCTGCGCTGGATCGACTACACGACCATGGAGCGGGCTGAGGAAGAGCGCCATCTGCACGAGGCGATCGCGCTTTATGAAAAGCTGCTCGGCAAGCGCCCGCTCGGCTGGAACTGCCGCTCGCTGCCCAGCGTCAACACGCGCGATCTTCTGGTCGAGGAAGGCGGCTTCCTCTACCACTCCGATCCATGCAACGACGACCTGCCCTATTTCCTCGACCACCGGGGCACGGAGATTCTCGTCGTGCCCTACTCCAAGGCACTCAACGACAGCCGCTACCTCGTCGCGCCCGGCTACAGCAATCCGCGCGACTTCGCCGAAGATTGCCGCTCAGCCATCGACTACATGCTCTCCGAAGCTGACGAGACCGGCGGCCGCATGCTGACCATCGGCATCCACGCCCGCTGGACCGGCCAGCCCAACCGCGCCTCGGGCCTGCGCGAGGTCATTGAGCATGTCCAGCAAAGCGACGGCGCCGCCTTCATGCGCCGCGAGGACATCGCCCGGTTCTGGCACGCGAACCATGCTCGCTTCGAGCAGCGCGGCTAAGGGAGCGCAACGACTTGTTCGAGACGCTGATCCGCGGCGCATCGGTGGTCAACGCTGAGGGGTTGAGCCGCCGTGATGTCGGTATCGCATCGGGCAAGGTCGTGGCGCTGATCACTGCCGGGGAAGCTGCCGAAGCCGGAACCGTCATTGATGCCTCAGGCTGCTTCCTGCTGCCCGGCCTGGTCGACGCGCATGCGCATCTGCGCGAACCTGGGCTGACGCATAAGGAGGATTTCTCCTCAGGCACCCATGCGGCAGCGCTCGGCGGCGTGACGACGGTGCTCGACATGCCAACCGACGAGCCGTGGACGGCCACGGCCGAGCAGCTTGCCGACAAGATGGCAATCGCGGAAGGCCGCATCCATGTCGATGTCGGGCTCCAAGCCGTGGTCAGCCGCGATCTGTCGCTCATCCCTCGCCTGCTCGACCTCGCGCCGGTGTCCTTCGAGCTCTTCACCGCCGACGTGCCAGATGGATTCCTGTTTGCAACGGTCGACGCAGTTGCCGAGGCTCTCAAAGCCTTCGCCGGCGCCGACACGCTGGTCGGCATCTCGCCCGGCGACCAGTCGATCCTGGCCGGCAGCACGGCGCGCCATCGCTCCGGCACTATCGCCGCCTTCCTGGACAGCCGGCCGCCCCTCGCGGAAGCCAACGGCATCGCTCGTGCGCTTGTCGCTGCCGCCTCGAGCGAGGCAAGGATCCATGTCCGCCAGATCAACTCCGAACTCGGCGTCGAGACCTGGGGCCGGCTGCGCGGCATGGCCGACGCCAGCGTCGAGACCACGCCACAGAACTTGTTCTTCACGACGCAGGATTACGAAACGCAGGGCGCCAATCTGAAGGCGTCGCCGCCCTTGCGCTCGCCGCACGACGTCGATGCGCTGCGCGCCGCGCTAAGCGCCGGCCTGATCGACATCGTCGCCACCGACCACGCCCCGCATGCACCGGCCGAGAAGGCGGCGCGCTATGCTGCTTTCGCCGACATCCCGGGCGGCATGCCGGGGCTGCAGACGCTGCTTCCCACTATGCTGAGGCTGGTGGACGAAGGGCTCATCGCCCTGTCCGATCTGGTGCGTATGTGCTCGCGCAACCCGGCCGAGCGCTTCGGCCTCGGGCGGCGCAAGGGACGCATGGCTGCCGGATACGACGCCGATTTGCTCATCCTCGATCCGCGCCGATCCAGCACCATCGACAGCGCCGATCAGGTGTCGCGGGCGGGCTACACGCCCTTCGGCGGCTGGACCGTCAAGGCGCGGCTGACCAGCGTCTTCCTGCGCGGCCGCGAGATCGTGCGCGACGGGCGGCTGATCCGCCCGGCGCAAGGCAAGATCGTCACCCGGGAGAGCTGAAAACCATGGCCCTGCTCGCCAACAAAACCGCCATCGTCACCGGAGCGAGCTCGGGCATCGGCCGCGCCATCGCGCTGAAATTCGCCGCCGAAGGCGCCAACGTCGTCGTCGCCGACACGCTGGAGCAGCCGATCGAAGGTGGTGAGAGCACCGTCGACATGATCCGTGCGGCCGGCGGCACCGCGATCCACCTCAAGACCGACATTTCGGACTGGAGCGCCGTCGACGCGCTGGTCGGCGCCACGGTTGCGCGATTCGGTCGGCTGGATGTGATGGTGAACAACGCCGCGATCTACACCAGCACCAACCTGATCGAGACGACGCCGGAACAATGGAGCCGCGTCATCGGCGTCAACCTGACGGGCTTCTTCTATTGCAACAAACGCGCCGTCACGCAGATGCTCACCCAGGCGCCGGTCAACGAGGTGCGCGGCCGCATCATCAATGTCTCCTCGCAGCACGGCATGGTCGCCTACCCCGGCGACTTTCCCTATTCCGTCAGCAAGGGCGGCATCGTGCAGATGACGCGCCAGATCGCAGTGGACCATGCCGAAGACCTGATCGTCTGCAACGCCATCGCGCCGGGCAAGATCATCACCGGCAAGCCGGGCGTCGCCAACGATCCCGACGCGCTCGACTATTCGCGCCGCCGCACGCCCTGGCCCAGGCTTGGGCAGCCGAACGACGTGGCGGGCGCGGCGCTGTTTCTCGCCAGCGACATGGCAAGCTACGTCACCGGCATCAACCTGATGGTGGACGGCGGCTGGATGGCGGGCTGACGGCCGGGCCGGTCCCCGGCGGCAGGAACCTTTGCGGAAACCGCTCGTTGACCCTCCTGCGATGGGGCCAACGATATCTGGGACCCGTTCCCATGGACGCCAAAACTGAAAGAAAAGAGCGCGAAACCGCTCCCGCCGAAGAAACGCGGGCTCAGCCCCGCTCCGATCGGCAGGGGCGCCCGCCGGGCGACGAAAAACGCGTGGAAAATCGGCGCGCGGACGATAAGCGCGCGCAAGGCACGCAGGCGGATGACGGTCCGACGGACAGCAACAAACCCGGCCTCGTCAGACGCCATCCCTACATAGCGGCGACCGCTGCCATCCTCATCCTGTTGGTCATCGCCGCCGTGGTCATCTGGTGGATCGACGCTCGGCAGTATGAATGGACAGACGATGCCTTCATTGACGCCCGCACCGTGACGGTCGGCGCTGAAATTGCCGGACGCATCACCGATGTCGCCGTCACCGACAACCAGCCGGTCGAGGCAGGTGCGGTGCTTCTGCGCATCGACGACAGCGACTATCAGGCTTCGCTCAAACAGGCGGAAGCCGGCGTGGTGGCGGCGCGGGCCGAGATCGCCAACGTCCAGGCGCAGACCCAGGCGCAAAACGCCAAGATCGATGCGGCTGAAAAGCAGGTAGCTCAGGCGCAGGCGGCGCTCGAATTTGCCAAATCGGAGGACCAGCGCAATCGTGAGCTCCTGGCCAAGGGCACTGCCACGCAACAGCAGGCGCAGCAGGCCGCTTCGACCTTGCGCCAGGACCAGGCGGCGCTGGACGCCGCCAACGCCAATGCCGAAGCGGCGAAAAGCCAGCTTGCCGTCCTGCAGGCGCAAGGCAAAAGCGCCGAGGCCAAGCTTCGGCAGGCGGAGGCCGCCGAGAACCAGGCCAAGACCACCCTCACCCGCACGACCATCACCGCGCCCGTCGCCGGCCATGCCACCAGCGTCACGGCGGCGAGAGGCACCTACGCACAGCCCGGCCAGGTGCTGATGATGTTCGTGCCCAACGACGTCTGGGTGAAGGCCAATTTCAAGGAGACGCAGCTTGACCTGATGCGGCCGGGCCAGCCCGTCGACATCGCCATCGACGCCTATCCGGAAAAGACCTTCCATGGCCATGTCGATAGCGTTCAGGCCGGCAGCGGCACGGCGTTCAGTCTGCTGCCTGCCGAAAACGCCACCGGCAATTTCGTCAAGGTGGTGCAACGCGTGCCGGTCAAGATCGTGTTCGAGCAGCCGCCCGGCGTCTATCTCGGTCCCGGCATGTCGGTGGTTCCGACGGTCAAGGTACGATGAGCGATGCAGCGACAGTCCAGGGCAACGAAAGCCGTTCCGCCGCCGGCGGGCGCAACCCCTGGCTCATCGCGATCGTCGTCTCGATCGCGACGTTCATGCTGGTGCTCGACACCTCGATCGCCAATGTCGCGCTGCGCAACATCGCCGGCAGCCTGGCCGCCGGCATGGACGAGAGCACATGGGTGATCACCACCTATCTCGTCGCCAACTCCGTCATCATCCCGGTCAGCGGGTGGCTGACCAGCGTCATCGGCCGCAAGCGCTACTACATGATCTGCGTCGCGACCTTCACGCTGTCGTCGCTGCTGTGCGGGCTGGCGCCCAACCTGCCGACGCTGATCGCCTTCCGCATCCTGCAGGGGCTCGGCGGCGGCGGCATGGCGCCGAGCGAGCAATCGATCCTGGCCGATACCTTTCCGCCGGAGAAGCGTTCGCAGGCCTTCGCGCTTTACGGGATTGCCGTCATCGTCGCGCCGACGGTGGGACCGACCATTGGCGGCTGGCTGACCGACAATTTCTCCTGGCATTGGATCTTCTTCATCAACGTGCCGTTCGGCATCATGTCGCTGGCGCTCGTGCAATGGCTGGTGATCGAGCCCGACATACTCGAACGCGAGCGCCAGGAGCGGTTGAGCAAAGGGCTGAAGGTCGACTGGATCGGCTTCATCCTGGTGGCGATGGCGCTCGGCTGCCTCGAAGTCTTTCTCGACGAAGGCCAGCGCAACGATTGGTTCGCCTCCACCTTCATCACCACCTTCGCCGTGATCTCGGCGGTATCGTTCCTGCTGCTGGTTCCCTGGGAGTGGACAAGGCGCGATCCGATCGTCGATATCCGCCTGCTGTTCAGCCGGCAGTTCGGCATGTCCTTCCTGGTCATGATGGCGGTGGGCGCCGTGCTCTTCAGCACCACGCAGCTTTTGCCGCAGTTGCAGCAGACGACCTTCGACTACACGGCCACCCTTTCAGGCCTGTCGATGATGCCGGGCGGCATTGCCATGCTGATGCTGATGCCGATCTCGGGCTTTGCCGCCGGTGTCGTCCAGCCGCGCTACCTCATCATGCTAGGCATGTCGGTGATCGCAGTCGCGCTCTGGCACACGACCTCGCTGACGCCCGACGCCAGCTTCAGCTTCTTCGCCTATGCGCGCGTCTATATGATGATCGGCCTGCCGTTCCTGTTCATCCCGATCTCCACCGCCGCCTATGTCGGCCTGCCGCCGCAGAAGACCGACCAGGCATCCTCGCTGATCAATGTCGCCCGCAACATCGGCGGCAGCATCGGCGTGTCGCTGTCCAACACGGTGATTGCCCAGAACGCCCAATTCCACCAGTCGGTGCTGGTCGGCCACACGGCGCAGTCGAGCGCGGCCTATCAGCAGACGCTTCGCCAGGTGACGAACCACTTCGTCGCCGAAGGCTCGCCCCTGGTCGAGGCCAGGCAGCAGGCCGTCGGCTGGATCGGCCAGGAGATCGGCCGCCAAGCGTCGCTGCTCGCTTATGTCGATGTGTTTTTCTACTGCGCGATTGCAACGGCGGTGCTGGTGCCGTTTGCCCTGTTGCTGCGGCCGCCCAAACAGGTGCCAGCCAAGCGGTAGCTATTCTATAGTCCCGAGAGTCCCGAGCTTGCGCCTTAGCGTCCTCCGCGCCAAGCTGGCGGCCACTGGAGGAATCTCATGCGCAACATCATGACATCGGCGCTGTTTTTGGCGGCGGCATTTTTCACGACCAGCGCAAACGCGCTGGACAGTTCTAACACGCCCGTCGTGGTGACACCGCTGGCGTCGAAGACGACGACCGCGTCCGGCCAGCCGATCACGCTGCCGCAAAAGAACGTGGAGGTTCAGGTCTCTGCCTATCAGATCGCCCCGGGCACGACGCTCCCGGTGCACAAGCACCCCTTCCCGCGCTATGCTTATGTCGAGCAAGGCACGCTAAAGGTGACCAATGTCGAGACCGGTGTTGCCAACACCTACAAGACCGGCGACTTCATCGTCGAGATGATCGGCCAATGGCACCAGGCGACCAATATCGGCGCCGATCCAGTGAAGCTCCTGGTGATCGACCAGGTCGAGCAAGGCGCCAAGAACACCGTTCTGAAGCAATAACCGTCAGGCGCTCGCCCGGTGCACCCCTGACAGGTTGTTCAAGTCGGGGCGCCTGGACCGATCGTTGCGGCTTTCAAGGCGGTGGGCCGGATGCTAGGGCTGCTCTCTCGCCAACCATGGATGATGCCCGTGACCGCCGCCTCAAAACCCCTGATCGAAATCTGCGTCGAAGGCATTGACGGGCTGCTGGCCGCGCAGGCCGCCGGCGCCGACCGGGTGGAACTCTGCGCCAGCCTGGTCGAGGGCGGCATCACGCCGAGCCTCGGCACGGTGCGAGCCGCGCTCGAAAGCGCGACCATTCCCTTCCACGTCATCGTTCGGCCGCGCGGTGGCGATTTCCTCTACAGCGAGGCCGAATACCGCTCGATGCTCGCCGATGTCGAAGCGCTGCGCGAGCTCGGTGTCGCCGGCGTCGTCGTCGGCTGCCTGACCGCCGACGGCGCCATCGACGAGGCGCGCATGAGCGCTCTCGTTGAGGCCGCCGGCCCGCTCAACGTCACCTGTCACCGCGCCTTCGACATGACGCGCGACCCGACGGAGGCGCTCGAGACGCTGATCCGCTGCAAGGTCGGCCGCGTGCTGACCAGCGGCCAGCGCGACACGGCGGTCGAAGGCATGGAGCTTCTGGCCAAGCTCGTGCGCCTGGCCGGCAATCGCATCATCATCCTGGGCTGCGGCGCGCTGGCGCCCGACACAATCGGCGAGGTGCGCAGGCGGACCGGACTGACCGAGATGCATTTCGCCGCGCTCACGGATGTGCCGAGCGCCATGCGCTACCGCAACCCGAATGTCGGCATGGGCGGCACGGACCTCGATCGCGAATACCGCAACACGGTGACCGACGGAGCCGTGGTGGCGGCGACCATCGCGGCCGCGAGAGCCTGAAGGCGCAAACAATGAGCAAGGAATTGCTGCCCATCGAACAGATCTCGCCCGCCGACGAGGCCGTCATCCTCGCGCTCAATAACGCGCATGCGGCGGAACTGTCCTGGCTCGAGCCGGAACAGCTTTCCTTCCTGCTCGGCGAGGCTTTCTACACCCGCCGAATCGGCGCGCTCGAAGCCTTCATCCTTTGCTTCGACCAGGACGCAGATTACGAAAGCCCGAACTTCCTCTGGTTCCGCGAGCGCTATCGGCGCTTCGTCTATGTCGACCGCGTGGTGGTCGCCGCCACGGCGCGCGGCCGCGGCCACGCCCGCCGCCTTTATGAAGATCTGTTCGAGCAGGCCCGGCGCGCCGGCCACACGGCCGTCACCTGCGAGGTCAATGCCGATCCGCCCAACCCGGCTTCCGATGCCTTCCACGCCGCGCTCGGCTTCGCCGAAGTCGGCGGTGCCGTGATCCATGGCGGCAAGAAGTCGGTGCGCTACTGGGCAAAGCCCCTCACTGAATGAACAAGGTCGGATTTCTGGGAAGAAATGGCCCGATCCACCGAAGAGCCATTCGTCCATTGTTGCGGTCTGCAACTTAACTTGAGTAGCTATGCCTGCTGCTGGCAAGCTTTCAAATCTCGATCTAAGCTGCAGTGACAGTTGACTGGAAAGGCGAGTTGACTGGAAGAAGAGGGGGAGCGCTTGAGCCGCATTTTGATAATGGTGATCGCCGGAATCTGCTTCACAATATCGACTGCTTCAGCCGAGCAGGGAGAGCAGCCGAACATCAATTACCTGGCCCGTATGGCGGATGGAAAATTGCATCGGGCCGCGACAATTTCAGGCAACATCTATGGTGTATTGAAAAGGTGTCCAGCGTTGAAGCCAAGCGAAAGTGGAAAAGCCATGATGGCTGTCTCCATCCTTTTGTACGATGGGCTAAATAAACACTTGGCGCCGGATCCGGCCAAGTTCCAGCGGGCAATCCGTGTGTTTGAAGGCTCTTACCGCAAAGCCGTTCTGAGCAAGGTCAATTGCCAGGCCGAGAAGGCCAAGGACCCAGATAGTTACCGGTAAGGTTTCCCCCTGGGATCTGTCCCCGGCCACCTTCGATCCGCGTCCCGACTGCGGATGTCTTCCATACCGCATTCGGCATTGCTGACTTCGGCGATGCCGTCATCCATGGCGGCAAGAAGTCGGTGCGCTATTGGGCAAAGCCCATCACCGCCTGATCAGCATCCGGCGCCACTGGCCAGGAAAACAAGCCGCAGCTAATATGGCCGCTCCGCTGGCCCGGGGGCGCGACATCATGCCGAGCAATGTCTTCCGCTTCGACGAAAGCTGGGACATCCCTGAAGGCACGCCGCAGGAAGTCTGGGACGTGCTGTCGGACGCTGAGCTTCTGCCGCTCTGGTGGGGCGATGCCTATAAGGAAGTCGAGCCGCTCGACAAGAAGGGCAAGGGCGTTGTCGGCGCCCGCGCCAGGGCGAGAGCGCGCGGCGCCCTGCCTTATGAGCTGAACTTCATCATCGAGGCTGCCGAGCTTATACCCGGCCGGCTGGTGGTGGTAAAAACCTTCGGCGATTTCGACGGGCTCTGGCGGGCGGAGCTGTCTCCTTTGGGAAGCGGCACGCATGTCGATCTGGTCTGGCAAGTCACGGTTGAGAGGCCGATCCTCAAATTCCTGGCGCCGCTGCTCAGGCCGGCCTTCGCCTGGAACCATCGCTGGACGACGCCGCGCGGCGAAGCCGGGCTTCGCCGCTACCTCGCCGCCCGAAAGAACGGCAAGGCCTGACCTCACCAGTTGCGGTTGAGCCAGCCGCGAGCCGGCTTCTCGACGATGTAATAGCTCGCCAGCGCGCAGCCGAACACGGCCGCCAGCATCGGCACCGGCGCGCTGCCGCGCTCATCGACGAATTTGTAGAAGGGCTGCTGCCAGAGATAGAGCGAATAGGACCACAGGCCGAGCATGACCATCGGCCGCGACGACAGCAGGTCCGTCAGATAGGAACCGTCGAATTCCAGTGTGTTGACGGCCAGCGCCAGCAGCGGCACGCCGACGAGATAGTGGATCGGGGTCGGCACCGGATTGAGGAACAGCAACACGCCGCCGGCCGCAGCCGCAAGCGCCACATGCTGGCTTTTCAGGAAAGCCGGCAGGCGGCCATCGGCCTTGAGCAAGCAGATTGCGGTGGACAGCAAGATGGAAGCGATATGCACGTCGGTGCGCCAGTAGCTGGTCTCGTAGCTCATGCCGAGAAGCCCGTACGAAATGGCGCCGTTGGCCATAGCCAGCAGCGCCAGCACCGTCAGCAGCCGCACGACATTCGCCCTGCCGGTGACTATCACGCTGATCAGCGCCAGCAGGAT
This sequence comes from Mesorhizobium atlanticum, assembly GCF_003289965.1. Lineage (GTDB taxonomy): Bacteria > Pseudomonadota > Alphaproteobacteria > Rhizobiales > Rhizobiaceae > Mesorhizobium > Mesorhizobium atlanticum. The sequence goes on along the minus strand of NZ_QMBQ01000003.1, from coordinate 486,797 downwards.
ATAGGAGTGCTCCTCGACGCAGAGTGACCAGATATGGTCGAGCGCGCCGGCCCGGTTGATGAAGATGCCGGCATAATTGTAGGTGAAGGTCAGCGCCGTCAGCGCCGCCTTCCATTTGAACATGATGAAGGTCCCGGCAAGGCCGATCATGGCGGCAATCACGAACACCACCAGCGCCGGATAGATGCGCGAAAAGCGGCGCTTGAAGAATTTCTTCAGCGGAAAACGCTCGATGAACAGGATCTCGCCCATCAGCCGGCCGCTCAGCACGAAGAAGAACTCGACGCCGAGCACGCCAAGATTGATTCCTGGAACCGGAAAGAAATGGCCGATCAGCACCAGCGCGATCGACAAGCCGCGCCAGCCGTCGAGATAGGCGAGCCTTGTGCGTGCGGCTTTGTCTTCTGAGGCCCGTGGCAAGGCACCGGCGGTCGCGGAGATGTCGGTCATGCCCGTCTTTCGCAACTCGAGGCCCCGCACGGATTACCGTGCCGGAACCGCTTCGTCTCCCGCCGCGCTTATTTTGCAGTGCGGGATATTATTGTGCAAGTGCGAAGCTACGAATTCTCGGAGCATGCCCGCCAAGTGGTTGCGAATACAAAAAGAAAAGGGGCCGCGACGGCCCCCTCCTTCATCCGGGTCGAAAGCGTTTCAGGCGTTGGCGGCGGCCACCGCGCGCTTGGCCATCACCGCGATCAGACTGGCGCGGTAGTCGGCGGAGGCGTGGATATCGCTCATCAGTCCCTTTGCCGGCACTTTGAGGCCGTCGAGCGCCGAGGCGTCAAAATTCTTCGACAGCGCCGTCTCGACTTCCTTGGAGCGGAAGACACCGTCCTCCCCGGCGCCGGTCACCGCCGCCCTCACCCCGTCCTTGCCCTTGGTCACGAACACGCCGACAATGGCGTAGCGCGAAGCCGGGTTGCGGAACTTCTGGTAGGCCGCCTTGGCCGGAGCGGTGAAACTCACCGCCGTGATGATCTCGCCCTCCTTCAGCGCCGTCTCGAACAGACCCTTGAAGAATTTGTCCGCCGCGATCTCGCGCTTGTTGGTGATGATCGTCGCGCCCAGCGCCAGCAATGCCGCCGGATAATCGGCCGCCGGATCGTTGTTGGCGATCGAGCCGCCGATCGTGCCCTTGTAGCGCACCGCCGGATCGCCGATCAGCGATGCCATATGCGCCAGCGCCGGGCAGGCCTTCTTCAAATTCGCGTCGGCCGAGACGTCGTAATGCGTGGTCGCGGCGCCGATGGTGACCGTCTTGCCGGACACCTTGACGCCCTGAAGCTCCTTCAGCCGTGACACGTCGACGAGGTCCGACGGCGCCGCCAGCCGCGTCTTCATGGCGGGGATCAAGGTCATGCCGCCGGAGAGCAGCTTGGCATCGCCGCTCTTCAGCAGCTTTGCGGCGTCGGCGACGGAGGCGGCGCGATGGTAATTGACGGAATACATGACCGCTCCTCCTTAGTGCTTCTTGGCGCGGATTGCTGACCACACGGTCGACGGCGACGCCGGCATGGCGATATCGCCGACGCCGAGCGCGTCGGTGATGGCGTTGATGACCGCCGGCGGCGAACCGATGGCGCCGGCCTCGCCGCAGCCTTTGATGCCGAGTGGATTGCCTGGGCATGGAGTGTTCGAGGTCGAGACCTTGAACGACGGCAGGTCGTCGGCGCGCGGCATCGTGTAGTCCATGTAGCTCGCCGTCAAAAGCTGCCCGTTGCCGTCGTAATGGGCGCCTTCCAGCAACGCCTGGCCGACGCCCTGGGCGATGCCGCCATGCACCTGCCCCTCGACGATCATCGGATTGATGATGTTGCCGAAGTCGTCCGCCGCGACGAACTGGACGATCTCCGTCGTTCCGGTTTCCGGATCGATCTCGACCTCGCAGATGTAGCAGCCGGCCGGGAAGGTGAAGTTGGACGGGTCGTAGAAGGCCGTTTCCTTCAGGCCGGGCTCCATGCCCGCCGGCAAATTGTGGGCGGTATAGGCGGCAAGCGCCACCTGGAACCAGGGCAGGTTCTTGTCGGTGCCGGCGACCTTGACCTCGCCATTCTCGATGACAATGTCGCCTTCATCCGCTTCGAGCAGATGCGCCGCGATCTTCTTGGCCTTGGCCTCGACCTTGTCGAGCGCCTTGACGAGCGCCGATAAGCCCACGGCGCCGGAACGCGAGCCGTAGGTGCCCATGCCCATCTGCACCTTGTCGGTGTCGCCATGGACGATCGAGACCGAGTCGATCGGTACGCCGAAACGCTGGTTGACCACCTGTGCGAAGGTCGTCTCGTGGCCCTGGCCATGGCTGTGCGAGCCGGTCAGCACTTCGATCGTGCCGACGGCGTTGACGCGCACCTCCGCCGATTCCCAGAGGCCGACACCGGCGCCGAGCGAGCCGACCGCCGCCGACGGCGCGATGCCGCAGGCTTCGATGTAGCAGCTCATGCCGATGCCGCGCAGCTTGCCGCGCTTGGCGGCATCCGCCTTGCGGTTGGCGAAGCCGGCATAGTCGGCCGCCTTCATCGCCGCGTCGAGCGAAGCGTTATAGTCGCCGGCGTCGTAGTTCATGATCACCGGCGTCTGATGCGGGAAGGATGTGATGAAGTTCTTGCGCCTGAGCTCCGCCGGCGACACGCCAAGCTCGCGCGCGGCCGTCTCCATGGTGCGCTCCAGAAGGTATGTGGCTTCCGGCCGGCCTGCCCCTCGATAGGCATCGACCGGTGCCGTGTTGGTATAGACGGTGCGCACATTGGCGTGGATGGCCGGGATGTTGTACTGGCCCGACAGCAGCGTGGCGTAGAGATAGGTCGGCACGCAGGACGAGAACAGCGACATGTAGGCGCCGAGATTGGCGATCGTGTCGACCTTCAGCCCTGTGATCCGGTTGTCCTTGTCGAAGGCCATTTCCACCATCGAGACATGGTCGCGGCCATGCGCGTCCGCCAGGAAGCTCTCGGTGCGGTCGGCGACCCATTTCACCGGCACCCCGGTCTTCTTCGAGGCCCACAGACAGACAATCTCTTCTGGATAGATGTAGATCTTGGAGCCGAAGCCGCCGCCCACATCCGGCGCGATGACCCTGAGCTTGTTCTCCGGCGCGACGTTGTAAAAAGCGCTCATCACCAGCCGCGAGACATGCGGGTTCTGAGAGGTCGTCCAGCAGGTATAGTGGTCCTCGGCCTTGTCGTAATGGCCGAGCGCCGCGCGCGGCTCCATGGCGTTGGGCACAAGGCGGTTGTTGACGATCTTCATGCGCGTGACATGCGCCGCCGACTTGATCGCAGCATCGGTCGCCTTGGCGTCGCCGATCTCCCAGTCGAAGATCAGGTTGTTGTCGGACTCGGCATGGATCTGCGGCGCGCCGGGTTGGATCGCCTTGGTGGCGTCGACCACGGCCTTCAGTTCCTTGTAGGTGATCTCGACCGCTTCGGCCGCGTCGCGTGCCTGGCCCTTGGTGTCGGCCACGACGATGACGACGGCATCGCCGACATAGCGCACCTTGTCGACCGCGAGCGGCGACCAGGCGCCCATCTTCATCGGCGTGCCGTCCTTCGAATGGATCATCCAGCCGCAGATCAAATTGCCGATACCGTCGGCCTTGAGCTCCTTGCCGGTGAGCACGCCGACGACGCCGGGCATGCCTTGAGCCTTTTTCACATCGATCTTCTTGATCTGTGCATGCGCGTGCGGGCTGCGCACGAACACGGCATGCTTCATGCCGGGAACCACCATGTCGTCGACATAGCGGCCGCCGCCTGTGATGAACCTCTTGTCTTCCTTGCGCGCCACGCGGGCGCCGACGCCTTCGATACCCATGAGAAATTCCTCCTCCGGTGAATGGTGAATTGTAAAATGGTGAATGGTCGAACGTGCCAGCCAGCGGCACTATTCACCATTCACTATTCACCATTCACTCTAAGCTGCCTGCTTCGCCTTGCCCTTCGACCCCTTCGCCATCGCTTGCGATGCGGCGAGGATCGCCTTCACGATGTTGTGGTAGCCCGTGCAGCGGCAGATATTGCCTTCGAGCTCGGCGCGCACCGTCGCCTCATCGAGGCCCTCGGGATGACGCGCGATCATGTCGGTCGCGGTCATGATCATGCCTGGCGTGCAGAAGCCGCATTGCAAGCCGTGATGCTCCTTGAACGCGGCCTGGACCGGATGCAGTTCGGCGCCGTCGGCCAGCCCTTCGATGGTGACGATGGTCGAGCCTGAGGCCTGAACGGCCAGCATCGTGCAGGATTTCACCGCCCGGCCGTCTACATGCACGACGCAGGCGCCGCATTGCGACGTATCGCAACCGACATGCGTTCCGGTGAGGCCCAGATGTTCCCGTAGGAAATGCACCAGCAGCGTTCGGTCCTCGGCGCTCCCGCTGACCCGTTTCCCATTCACAGTCAACGACACGTCCGACATGCAACCTCCCTGGGTATTAACCTTGGTATCACTTGCCGATGCCGTGCCTCGGCAGTGCGTTATTCGGGGTAGCGTACAACGGGCAAAACAGCGCTGCCAGCGCTCCGCTCCTTGTACTTTCGGTCATGGCCGGCATGCTGTCGGGCACGCTCACCGGCCCATTGCCAAATCAGCGATTGAGGGCAAAGATGCCCTCGACGCGGGGCGTGCCTGGCACGCATAAGAAAAGATACGCATAAACCGCGTCGGAGGAATTACGGAGAAGGCAGCTGGCGAGTTCGAGCACACGCTATGCGTCGGGCCTTTCGGCGCTCACCACGGACGAGCCCGACCCGAATGCCTTTGCGCGGGCCATCGCCGCCGAAGCGGCAATCGTCGATGCCGGCTTCGCGCTTCTGTTCTTCTCCCAAGGCCTGGTCGATGCGGCGGCGCTGGCGCAGGCGCTGAAAGCATACGCGCCGTCGCTCGCCTATGCGGGCTGCTCTACCGCCGGCGAGATCACGCCGCAGGGACTGGAGGAAGGGCATATCCTTGCCCTGCTTTTGCCTTCGGCGTCGTTTTCGACCGTGTCCGTCATGGTCGAAAACCTCTCTTCGTCCAGCATGGACAGTATCACCGGCGAGGTCGCGGCGTTGCGGCGGCTGCTGCGCGGGCGCATCGGCCACGACCGCTCCAAGGGGATTTTCGCGCTCTGTTTCATCGACGGGTTGTCCTATGCCGAGGAGGCGGTGACCTCGGCCATCCACTGGGGGCTGGACGACGTCCCGCTGATCGGCGGCTCGGCCGGCGACGACCTCAAATTCGAGACGACCAGGCTGATGGCCAATGGCCGGGTTGCCTCCGACAGCGCCATCATCGTGCTGGTGGCGACCGAAATCCCTTTCCACGTCTTCAAGACCGACAATTTCATCCCGACCGACGAGAAGCTGGTGGTGACGGCGTCCGACCCCGACCATCGCATCGTGCGTGAATTCAACGCCGCCAACGCGGCGGAGGAATACGCGGCCTCCGTCGGCATCCTGCCGCAGACGCTGACGCCGCTGAGCTTTGCCTCGCACCCCGTCGTCGTGAAGGTCGGCGGCGAATATTATTGCCGATCGATCCAGCGCATGCACCCTGACGGCTCGCTGTCCTTCTTCTGCGCCATCGACGATGGTATCGTGCTTTCCATCGCCCAGCCGAAGAACATGGTGGAATCGACGCGCACCGCTTTCGAGGATGTCGAGCACAAGCTCGGCGGGATAGACATGATCCTGGGCTTCGACTGCGTGCTGCGCCGGCTCGATGCGCGCAACCGCCAGGTCTTCCGCGACATTTCCGAGCTCTACCGGACCAACAAGGTCATCGGCTTCGGCACCTATGGCGAGCAGTATCGCTCGATGCATCTCAACCAGACCTTTACCGGCATCGCCTTCGGCGAGCGCCAGGCGGCCGAGTGAACGAGATGCCGCTGCGCGACATCGACGACGTCGAAAGGCTGAAGAAGATCAACGCGGCGCTGGTCAGCCGCGTCGAGCGCTCGATGGACCAGCAGGGCAATGCCTTCTCGCTGTTCCAGACCGCGATTTCGCTGGAAAACCGGGTGCGCAACCGCACAGAGGAATTGCACGCGACGCTGCGCCGGCTCGAGCAATCGAACATCGATCTCAGCGCGGCGAAGGAAAATGCCGAGCTGGCGAACCTCTCTAAGACCAGGTTCCTCGCCGCCGCCAGCCACGACGTGCTGCAGCCGCTCAACGCCGCGCATCTGTCGGTCTCGGCGCTGGCCGAGGTCCAGACCAGCGAGGAAGGCAAAAAGCTGGTGCGCCAGGTCGAGCGCTCGCTGGAGACGATGGAGGACCTCTTACGCACGCTGCTCGACATTTCCAAGCTCGACGCCGGCGTCGTGCAGCCCGAAATCGGCGATGTCAGCCTGGAGACGCTGTTTTCCTCGCTGCGCTCGGATTTCCAGCCCGAGGCGGAAAAGAAAAGCCTGTCGCTGAAGTTCCGGCCGGTCAATGTCGTGGTGCGCTCCGACCGCACGCTGCTCAGGCGCATCCTGCAGAACATCCTCTCCAACGCGCTGCGCTACACCCGCTCCGGCGGCGTGCTGGTCGGCACCAGGCATCGCGGCGATACCATCCGCATCGACGTCGCCGACACCGGCTGCGGCATTGCCGAGGACCAGCGGGAAGCGGTGTTCGAGGAGTTCCATCGCGGCACCTCGACGCTTGCCGACGGCGGGTTGGCCGGCGGACTGGGACTGGGCCTCGCCATCGTGCGCCGCATGGCGGCCGCACTAGGCCATCCCGTCACCTTTTCCTCGAGGGTTGGGCGCGGCACCATCTTCCACATCGACGTGCCGATCGGCATGGCGGCCGAACCGGTGGCCGCCGTTGCTGACATGGACCGTCCGCGCGGCTACGGCCTGTTCGGCACCAAGGTCTTGCTGGTCGAGAACGACGCCGACGTGCTCTCCGCCATGACCTCGCTGCTCGAACGCTGGCAGTGCCTGGTGCGCGCCGCGACCTCGACCGACGACGCGCTCGATCTTCTGGGTGACACCGACTGGGTGCCCGACATCGTCATCGCCGACCAGCATCTCGACGGTGGCGACCTCGGCACCGCGACAATAGCCGAAGTGCGCGACTATCTCGGCCGTGCGGTACCGGCGCTGATCGTCACTGCCGATGGGTCAGAGCTCGTCGCCAAGGCCGCCCGTGCCGCCGGCATAGAGCTGATGCGCAAGCCGCTGAAACCCGCGCAGCTGCGCGCGCTGCTGGCGCATTTGCTGGCTTAGAATTGCCCTTCAAAACCCCGCCTGATCCCGAAACAGCTCCGCATTGTCGAGCTTCGACACCTCGATCACCGCCTGCGTCCTGCTGTACACGTTGAGCTTGCGCAATATCTCCGAGACATGCGCCTTCACCGTGGTCTCGCCCACCTGCAGCTCGTAGGCGATCTGCTTGTTCAGCATGCCCTGGCGCAGCATCTGCAGGACCCTCAGCTGCTGCGGCGTGAGCCTCGCCAGGCGCTGCACCATGTCGGCGCGGTCGGTGCTGTCGGGGTCCGGCGGCTGGCCCTCGTAGTTCTCCGGCACGTAGACGGCGCCTTCCATCACCGAGCGAATGGCGGCGGCGAGGTCGCTCTTGCGCGCCGACTTCGGGATGAAGCCGGCGGCGCCGTAGGAGAGCGCCTCGGAAATGATCTTCGGCTCCTCGTAGCCGGAGACGATCACCACCGGCAGACGCGGATAGCGGGTCCTGAGCTGCAGCAGGCCTTCGAAGCCATGCACGTCGGGCATGCTCAAATCGAGCAGCGCGAGATCGAACGGCTTGGCGTCGGCAAGAAGCTCGATCGCCTCCGCGATCGAGCGGGCCTCGACCGTGTCGACATCCGGATAGGCCATCTGCACGGCGCTGTGCAGCGCCTCGCGAAACAGCGGGTGGTCGTCGATGATCAGGAAGCGGGCGCGGTCGCTGACGGAGCTCATTGCGAAGGTTCGGGCATGATTTCGATTTCGTCGGGCACAGGATAGTCCGGTCACCATGGCCAGATTATTGGCAAATAGTATATCGCCCAATGGTACAGGCCCCCAATGGTACAGGGCATTGCCATTGAAACGACCGGCCGATGTCCGCGTGAGCGTCCTCAGTCTTGCCCGCCCGTCGAAATCGGCCGAAAGTGCGCACGATTAAAGCCAACACAGAGACAGCCCATGCCAGAATTCGTCCTTCCGCCGCCAGCAATCGCCTCGGTCGCCATTGCCGGCTCGGAGGAACGATTTGCCGTGCGCCGCATCTTCTGCGTCGGCCGCAACTACGCAGCACACGCGCGCGAGCTCGGCAATGACGAGCGCGACCCGCCCTTCTTCTTCACCAAGCCCGCCGATGCGGTTGTCGACAGCGGCGCCGAGATCCCCTACCCGCCGCTGACCTCGAACCTGCATCACGAGATCGAGCTGGTCGTCGCCATCGGCAAGGCCGGCTTCCGCCTTCCGCGCGCCGATGCGCTCGCTCATGTCTGGGGCTACGGCGTCGGCGTCGACCTGACCCGCCGCGACCTGCAGGATCAGGCGAAGAAAGCCGCGCGTCCGTGGGATTGGTCGAAGGCCTTCGACCAGTCAGCACCTTGCGGTCCGCTGGTTCCGGCTGCGAAATCAGGACACCCGGAGAAAGGCCGCATCTGGCTCGCCGTCAACGGCGCGGTGAAGCAGGACGGCGACTTGGCCGAATTGATCTGGCCGATCGCCGACATCGTCTCGATCTGCAGCGAAGCGGTCGAGCTTCGGCCGGGCGACCTGATCTTCACCGGCACGCCGGCCGGCGTCGGTCCGGTCCAGGCCGGAGACAGGATCACCGGCGGAGTCGACGGCATCGGCACCGTCGAGGTGACCATCGGGCAGCCGAGGCGATGAGCGACCTCGTCCTCCACAATTACTACCGCTCCTCCACCTCATACAGGGTGCGGATCGCGCTGGCGATGAAAGGCCTGGACTATACCTATGTGCCGCATCATCTGCGCCACGGCGAGCATCTCGAGCCCGCCTATCTCGCGGTCAACCCGCAAGGGCTGGTGCCGGCGCTGGTGCTGGACGGCGGCAGGCTTTTGACGCAGTCGCTGGCAATCATCGAATATCTCGACGAGATTGAGCCCGAGCCGGCGCTGCTGCCGAAGGACGCGTTGGGCCGGGCTCGCGTCAGGATGCTGGCGCAGATGATCGCCTGCGACATCCATCCGGTGAACAATCTGCGCGTGCTGACCTCGCTGCGCGCTTTGTTCGGCGCCGGCGACGAGGACGTCGTCAACTGGTTCCGGCATTGGGTGAACGAAGGTTTCCAGCCGCTTGAAAAGATTCTCGCCTCCTCGCCCGAGACCGGCACCTTCTGCCACGGCGACACACCGGGCCTCGCCGATATTTGCCTCGCCGCCCAGGTGACCAACAACGCCCGCTTCGGCGTCGACATGGCGCCCTATCCGGTGATTGCCCGCATCAACGCCGCCTGCATGGCGCTGCCGGCGTTCCAGAAGGCAGCGCCGCAGAACCAGATCGATGCCGAATAGAGAAGCCAAAGACGCCGAGGAGGCCAAGGCGCTCGCCGACATCGAAGAGTATGGCTGCCACATCCTCTATGTACTGGAGGACGACGAGCATCCGCCCTTCGCCTACTCGGTCGGGATCGAGCACAATTTTGGCGTCCCCGAACTGGTCGTCATCGGGCTCAAGCCGGAGCTTTCGATGACCATCATCAACGAGTATTGCCGAAGAGTGCGCAGCGGCGAGAGGTTCAGCGTCGGAGAGCGGGCGTCGGGTTTCCTGGGAGGCGGCTTCGACTGTCAGTTCGGTGCTGTCCATCCCGATCACTACCCGGAGCATTTCGGCTGGGACATATGGTTCTACGACGGGCCCGATTTCCGGATTGTGCAGCTTATTTTCCCGACAACGTCCGGGATTTGGCCGTGGGATGCCGAGGCCGATGAATGGGTTCGCCAACGGCAGCCCCTTCTAGACCAACCACCGTTGCCACCTTAGTTCGGATCGTCGTCCAACCACCTGCCATTGAACTGAGATATATGGAAGCAATCTTATGAAAGCCGTTGTCTTCGAAAAATTCGGCGAGGCGCCGACGATCCAGACCGTACCTGATCCGAAGCCGGCCCCGGACGGCGTCGTCATCAAGGTCGAGGCGACCGGTCTTTGCCGCAGCGACTGGCATGGCTGGATGGGCCATGATGACGGCATCACGCTGCCGCACGTCCCCGGCCATGAACTGGCCGGCGTCGTCGTCGCCGCTGGCAAGCAGGTCAGCCGCTGGAAGGCCGGCGATCGCGTCACCGTGCCCTTCGCCGTCGGCTGCGGCCGCTGCTTCGAATGCACCTCCGGCAATCACCAGGTCTGCGAGCACCAGACGCAGCCTGGCTTCACCGGCTGGGGCTCCTTCGCCGAATATGTCGGCATCGAGCACGCCGACACCAATCTCGTGCGCCTGCCCGAAGAGATGGAATACGCGACCGCCGCCAGCCTCGGCTGCCGCTTCGTCACCTCGTTTCGCGCCATCGTCGACCAGGGGCGCGTGAAGCCCGGCGAATGGGTCGCGGTGCATGGCTGCGGCGGTGTCGGCCTCTCGGCGATCATGATCGCCAGTTCGATGGGCGCCAATGTCATCGCCATCGACCTCACCGACGAGAAGCTGGAATTCGCCAAAAGGATCGGCGCGGTGGCGACGATCAACGCCTCGACAACGCCGAACGTGGTCAAGGCGGTCAAGCAGATCACCAATGGCGGAGCGCATATGTCGATGGACGCGCTCGGACACCCGACCACATCCTTCAACTCGATCTCGAACCTGCGCCGGCGCGGCCGCCACGTTCAGGTCGGGCTGATGCTGGGCGAGCATGCCCGTCCGCAAGTGCCGATGGACAAGGTGATCGCCTTCGAGCTCGAAATCCTCGGCAGCCACGGCATGCAGGCCTACCGCTACTCCGCGATGATGGAGATGATCCGCACCGGCAAGCTGAAGCCCGAGTTGCTGGTCGGCAAGAGGATCAGCCTCGAGGAAGCGCCCGCGGCCCTGATGGCGATGGGCGGCTTCGAAGGAATCGGCATCGGGGTCGTGACGAAGTTCGGATAGTCATCGGAAAAAAATCTGAGCGAGCGCTTTACAACCGGCGCCAAACATTACACAATCTTAAGTAGATAAAGGAAAACGAACACGCATAGATTGATGTCATCCATTTGTGGCTGAGGCCGGAAATGAGACTGTTTCTGCTCTGTCTTTTGTTGCTGTGGCCCATGCTCAATGCCCGGGCGCAAGACAGCGGAGTCGCTAATGGAGTCCCAGCGCCACATCAGCGCGCCTCAGCTCCCGAAGAACCCGGGGCGGCAAAGGAATCCACTTTGCGGTTCGAGGATTTTCCGGCGAAAATTTTTCAAAGGAAAGCTGCGAAGAACATCCAAGTTCACCCCAACGATTCCTGGGCGCGGGCGGTTAAGCCGGATATCCGCAAAGCATTGAAACGAGGCGCTGACTTTGCCGGCCATTTCTCCGTTGTACTTGTCGGTTGCGGCACTGCCTGTATTGCCGCGCGCATGATTGACCTGCGCACAGGGCAGCTCTTTTGGATCCCAGGGGGCTATCAGCTGGACTTGGAATACTATGTGGGTAGCCGGCTGATAAGAGTTGCCTGGGCGGAACCTTCTGAAGATGCAGTCTGCGTACGCCAGGATTTTGAATGGACGGGCCGCAAATTCGTCAAGCGCTACGAGAATCGCGAGCATGTCGCTGACACCACCCAATGTTCCGAATTGGAGTATATAGGCAAGCCTGCTCAGTGAGTGCTTTCACCGCGCGAACTTCTTCGCCCCGAACACGCAGGCCACCACGCCGAGCGTGACGACCACCATCATCGGGCTGACCTTTTCGTGCAGCAGGCTCGCCGCCAACGCCAGGCCGAAGAAGGGCTGCAGCAGCTGCAGCTGCCCGACAGCGGCGATGCCGCCTTGCGCCAGGCCGCGATACCAGAACACGAAGCCGATCAGCATGCTGAACAGCGAGACATAGGCGAGGGCGATCCAGGCGCCGGAGCCGATGGCCGCGAAGGACGGCGGCAGCGTCGCGAAGCTCAGCGCCAGCATGACCGGCAGCGACAGCGACAGCGCCCAGCAGATCACCTGCCAGCCGCCGAGCTTGCGCGACAGCTTGGCCCCTTCGGCGTAGCCCAGCCCGCAGACGATGATGGCGCCGAGCATCAGGCCGTCGCCGGCTGGCGAGGCGGTCACGCCTTGCGCCAGGGCAAAGCCGGCGACCAAAGCGCTGCCCAGGCACGAGAACAGCCAGAAGGCCGGGCGCGGACGGTCGCCGCCGCGCAGCACGCCGAAGATCGCGGTCGCCAGCGGCAGCAGACCGACAAAGATGATCGAATGCGCCGAAGTGACATGCTTCAGCGCCAGCGCCGTCAGCAGAGGGAAGCCGACCACGACACCCAGCGCAACGACGGCGAGCGAGATCAGATCGCCGCGCTCCGGACGCTTCTCGCGAAACAGCAGCAGCATCGCGATCCCGAGCAGACCGGCGATCGCCGCCCTGGCCGCCGTCAGGAAGGTCGGGTCGAAATCCATCACCGCCACCCGCGTCGCCGGCAGTGATCCGCTGAAGATCAGCACGCCGATGAAGCCGCTAAGCCAACCGTCGAAACTCTTTTCCATGATCTGCTCCGTTTGCGCTTCCGTACCGGCGCAGGCCATGGTGTTGCCAGATACAATGGAGTACAATTCTACAAAACTGTAATGGTCTGCAGAGAAGTACAGATGGACGGATCGAGCCCGAATGCCGGCGGCGCCACTCTCGTCGAAACCGTCATGGCGGCAATCCGCCAGCGTATCGCGGCGCGCACGCTGACGCCCGGAGCCCGCCTGCCGTCGATACGAGCCATGGCCAAATCGATGCAGGTTTCGAAATCGACGGTGGTCGAAGCCTATGAGCGCCTCGCCGCGGAAGGCACGATCCGTTCGCGCCCGGGCTCAGGTTTCTACGCGGCCGGCCCGCTTGCGCCATTGTCGCTGGCCGAGATCGGCCCTCGGCTTGACCGTGCCGTCGACCCGCTCTGGGTGTCGCGGCAATCGCTGGAGGCCGGCGAGGAGATGCTGAAACCCGGCTGCGGCTGGCTGCCGGCCTCCTGGATGCCCCAGGCGGCCTTGCGCCGGGCGCTGCGCAGCGCGGCGCGCGCGGACGACGTGGTGCTTGCGGACTACGGCACGCCGCTTGGCCTGCCGCCGCTCCGCCAATTGCTGGCAAGGCGCATGGCCGAGCATGGCGTCGAGGTCTCGCCGGACCAGATCATGCTGACCGACTGCGGCACCCAGGCGATCGACCTTTTGTGCCGCTTCCTGCTCGAACCCGGCGATGCCGTGCTGGTCGACGATCCCTGCTATTTCAACTTCCATGCGCTGTTGCGTGCGCACCAGGCCAAAGTGGTTGGCGTTCCTTACACGCCTTCGGGACCGGACATCGAGCTTTTCGCCGCGGCGCTCGCCGAGCACCGGCCGCGCCTCTACATCACCAATTCCGGCATCCACAACCCGACGGGCGCGATCCTGTCGCCGGTCACCGCGCATCGGCTGCTGAAGCTCGCCGACCAGGGGGACCTCACCATCGTCGAGGACGATATCTTTGCCGATTTCGAGCACAGCCCTGCCCCAAGGCTTGCGGCCTTTGACGGGCTGCAGCGCGTCGTCCAGATCGGCTCCTTCTCCAAGACGCTGTCGGCCTCGGTGCGCTGTGGCTTCATCGCGGCGCCACCCGACTGGATGGAGGGCCTGGCCGATCTCAAGATCGCCACGACCTTCGGCGGTGCGCGGCTGTCGGCCGAACTGGTGCTGACCCTTTTGAAGGACGGCAGCTACCGCAAGCATGTCGAGCAATTGCGCACCCGCCTGTCGCGCGCCATGGCCGAAACCGCCGGCAGGCTGAAGGCGATGGGCATCACGCCCTGGATCGACCAGCCGGCCGGCATGTTCCTCTGGTGCCGCCTGCCTGACGGCATCGACGCCGCCGGTGTCGCGCGCCATGCGCTTTCGGACAATGTCGTGCTGGCGCCCGGCAATGCCTTCAGCCTGTCGCACACCGCCGGCCGCTTCATGCGCTTCAACGTGGCGCAATGCGAAGATCAGCGCATTTTCAAGACCCTGGACAAAGCGATGACGGCATCCCGCCGCAAAGCCGCGTAGGCGCGACCATCGATAGCCCAAGCGATCTTACGGGGCTCAAAGTTGGATGTCGGTTGCGCTTGCCTCCCGCCTCCGGTCCAACCGGCAATTGACAGCTCCCGTCACGCAAGGCATAGATAGACAGACCTGTCTCACTATCGCTGCTATCATGGCCGAACCGACCAGAACCGACAAGCGCCAGCACATCGTTGAAACCGCCTATGCGTTGTTCAAGCGCGTGGGCTTTCACGCCACCGGTATCGACCGCATCATCGCCGAAGCCGACGTGGCCAAGATGACCATGTACCGGCACTTTCCCAGCAAGGACGATTTGATGGTCGAGGTCCTGGGCTACCGTGCGGGGCGCTTCGAACGTCAACTCGACCGTCTCGCAGAACAGGCGGCCACGCCCGAACGGAAAATCGGCACAATCTTCGACTGGTACGGTCGATGGTTCCACAGCGCCGATTTCCACGGCTGCCTGTTCGCGCATGCCCTGGCCGAGTTCGGCGATCCGGCGCACCCGGTGTTCCAGGCCGCCGCCAGGCAGAAGAACGACCTCAAGCGGCGCATGCGGCTGATCCTCGAAGAGATGATGCCCGCCGACGAGGCCGATAGCACTTCGGCCGCGCTGCTGATGCTGATCGAAGGCGCGACGCTGATGGCCCGGATGGGGCAGCCAGCCGCCGCCATTCGCGACGCCCGCAAGGCGGCAATGGCCATGCTCGCCGCGCGGGGGAGACCGCAATGAGCGCGACGGTCATTGGCCTGGCACTGTTCGCCGCGATCCTGCATGCCAGTTGGAATGCCTTCTTGCGAACCGGCAGCGACAGGCTGTGGACCGTTACGGTCATGAGCTTTTCGGCGACGATCGCCGCCGTTCCGCTGGCGCTCTTCCATCCGCTGCCGGTGCCATCGGCCTGGCCCTATATCGTTCTCTCGGCATGCCTCCAGGTCGGCTACAGCCTCTTTCTGGTGGCAGCCTACCGTTACGGCGAATTGGGACAGGTCTACCCGATCGTTCGCGGCTCGGTGCCGCTCCTGGTGACACTCGGCGGTTTCGCTCTGGCGGGCGAGCGCCTGAGCACGCTTCAGACCCTTGGCGTCGTTCTCGCCGCGCTCGGCATCATGAGCCTTTCGCTTGGCAAAGGGCGCGCGGCAACCACATCAATCCTGTATGCCCTGGCGACCGGCGCGATCATCGCGGCCTATGCGACAGTCGACGCCGTCGGTGTCCGGTCGGCGGGAAGCTCAGGCGCCTACACGGCCTGGGTGCTGCTGGTCTACGGCATGCTGCTGCCGGTCACCTTCATCATCTGCCGCGGCAAGCTCACCGTCGACCTTCGTTCGCCCGACGCGCTGAAGGCGCTTGGCGGCGGGATTTTCGCCCTGATTGCCTACGGCGCCGTGGTTGCGGCCTTCGCGCTCGGGCCGGCCGGCCCGATCACGGCCATCCGCGAGACGAGCGTGGTTTTCGCGGTGCTGATTGGACGGCTCTTCCTGGGAGAGACGCTGACACCGAAGCGCATTGCGGCCTGCGGCGTTGTCGCGCTAGGCGCGATCTGCCTTGGCTATCATGGATGATGCCGTTCTCAGAGACCCCTAAGCGCCTGCCCGCTTGCGGCGCTCATACATCATCACCAGCGTCTCGGCGGTCAGCGCCGGCTTCTGCTCGCCTTCGATCTCGACGGTGTTGGCCGCCTTCATGAGATACTGGCCGGGGCCGCGATCTTCCATGGAAAGCAGCGTGATGCGCAGCCTGATGCGCGCGCCGGCTTTGACCGGCGCCAGGAAGCGCACCTTGTCGAAGCCGTAGTTGAAGGCGGCCTGCGTGTTTTCCGGCACGATGCCCATCTCCAGCGCCAGCGCGCCGATGATCGACAAGGTCAGATAGCCATGCGCGATCGTGGTGCGGAACGGGCTCTGCCGCTTTGCCCGCTCCGGATCGACATGGATCCACTGATGGTCGCCCGTGCATTCGGCGAACTGGTCGATGCGCCGCTGGTCGACCGTCGTCCAATCGGACACGCCGAGCTCCTGCCCGGACATTGTGCGCAACTGTTCAAAAGTCGGCGGCGTTCTCCGCCGTGGTTCGGTCATTCCGGCTTTCCCATCAGTCTTGCCTGTCTCCCGACCATGAAGCGGCAGCCCCTGTCAATTCGCCGCTTCGCTGTTTTCGCCGGTAGAGTTGATGCTTTGACGGCAAGCGGAGAACGCGCCCGCGCCTGGACCGGTTGCATCGCATGCCAGCCGATGGTGGGTCCGAAACCGCCGGACAGCCTATTTCTTTTCGTAGCCGGCGCGGATTTCCGCCATCGCATCCCTGATCCGGTCGCGCAGGATCTCGACCGATTCAGTGCTGGATTTCCGCACAAGGTCAGCCACTTCGCTGGCGTTCTTCAGCGTCGTCTCGAATGACTTGCGGGCAAATTCAGCCTGCTTGCTCATCAGGTCCTGCGGGTTGCCGGGCGTCTGGTAGCTCTGCGCCATCCGCGTGACCTCGTTGATGGCACTCTGCACCATCTCATGCTGCCTCGCCAGCACCGAGGAGGCGCCGGCCGCGCCTGCCCTCGCCGACTTTTCCAGGGCTTCGAGGTTCTTGCGATGATGATCGAGGATCGCCTGGACATCGACATTCGGCAGCTTCAGGTCGCGGCCGAACCTGCTGAACATGTCGAGGAACGAGTCGGATTCCGGTTGTTTTGCCATGCTTGCCTCCCGTTTGCCGCGTTCGCGGCGTCCCAAGAACAATTCCAGGAAAAGTGTTTACGGGTTGGGCTTGGCGACTTTGCCGTAGCCTTCCGTCCGGAATTGCTTAAGACCCAAGGCAGAATAGTGCACGCCGGGCCGGCGTCAATTGACAAGAAACAGCCGCTCCGCCGTATAGAGCGCCAGGCCGGCAAGCCCGCCGATGATCATGCCGTTGAAGCGGATATATTGCAGGTCCTTGCCGATATTCGTCTCGATCAGCCGCGTCAGCTGCGCCAGGTCCCAGCGCTTGACCTGGTCGGCGATGAATGTCGACACGCCGCTCTTCTGGCTCTCGACGAAGGAGGCCAGCGCCACGACAAAACCCTGGTTCATGTCGGCCCTGATCTGCGCGTCGTCGGCCAGATGCCGGCCCACCTCGACAAACATGTTGGCGAGGTGCTCGCGGATCATCGACTTCTCCGCATTCGCGTCTTGCTCGATAAACAGGCGCAGGCTCGCCCAGGCATCGCCGGCCAGCGCCCTAACCTCCGGGCGGCCGAGAAAATCGCGCTTCAGCTTCTCGGCGCGCCTCGCATATTGCTTCGAGGTCCTGAGCCGCTCGATGAAACCGAGCGCAAAACGGTCGAATTCGGCGCGCATCGGGTGATCGGGATCGGCCCGCACCTCGTCCAGCAGCGAGCCCGCCGAAGCGACGATCTTCTTCAAGAGGTAAGCATCGGCGCGAAACAGGTTGAACAGCGACGGCAATTCCTCGCGGATCTTTTCGCGCATCGTCGCCAGCGCCTGCTCGTCGTTGAGGAAACGTCCTACGACCCTGGTGAATTCATCGAACAGCTTCTGGTGGCGGCGATCGTCGGTCAGCGCCGACAAAAGATCCGCCGCGAGCGGCGCCAGCGGCACCTTTTCGATCTGCTCCAGCATGCGGCTGGTGACGAAATCGCGCAGGCCGGATTGCTCCACCGCCGTCAATGTCTGCGGTACCAGCCGCGCGACGAATCGCGACAGGCCGGCGGCTCGCTCGGCGTCGGCCAGCCAGTCGGCGACCAGAGCGGCGAAGTCGACCTCGGCAAGCTTTTCGCGCACCGGCTCCGGCGCCAGGAAATTGGCCTCGATGAAGCGGCCGAGATTGTCGGCGATCCGGTGCTGGTTCTCCGGAATGATTGCCGTGTGCGGAATGGGCAGTCCGAGCGGGCGTCTGAACAGCGCCACCACGGCATACCAGTCGGCGATGCCGCCTATGGTCGCCGCCTCGGCGAAAGCGGCGACGAAGCCGAGCCACGGATAGGCAGCCTGGAAGGACTTCGCCAGCGCAAAGACAAGCACGCACAAGGCAAGCGCGGCCGCGGCGATGAATTTGGTCCGCCGCAGCGCCGAGAGCTTTGCCTGCGCATCGGCGTCGAATCGAACCGGCGCGAGAGCCGGAGCTGATTGAGACATGAAAAGGCCGTTTCCTGTTTGCACCCGCCTCTATCTAGTGCCTGCGCGTGCAAAACGCTCGCTCGAAGCATAGGAGGGCAAATCGGGTCGCCATCGGCGCCGACGCGCACAAAAAGTTGACACGATTATTCAGCTATGTAGCGGTGCAGTCTGGAATTGTTCCAAACTATGGGCCATATTCGGCTTTAAGCTAATATTCTCGCGAGGATACCATGCGGCTCACGCGCCAGACCAATTATGCGATGCGCATCCTGATGTATTGCGCCGCAAATACCGACAGGCTGAGCCGCATCCCCGAGATCGCCGCCGCCTATTCGGTGTCGGAACTTTTCCTGTTCAAGATCCTGCAGCCGCTGGTCGAGGCCGGCCTGGTCGAAACCGTGCGTGGCCGCAACGGCGGTGTCAGGCTCGGGCGTCCGGCCGAGCAGATCAGCCTGTTCGATGTCGTGCGCGTCACCGAAGAGAGCTTCGCCATGGCCGAGTGCTTCGAGAACGACGCCGCCGAATGTCCGCTGGTCGACAGCTGCGCCCTGAATTCGGCGCTGCGCGAGGCGCTCAACGCCTTCTTCGCCGTGCTTTCCCGCTACACGATTGCCGATCTTATCGCGGCGCGCCCGAACGTGCGCCACCTGCTCGGCATCGACCTGCTGGAGCAGCGCGCGCCGGCGGCCTAAGCCGCTGATTGCGGCAACACGAACGGGGTGTTCCCTGACGGCAGAGCACAGACCTTCAGCCTGCAGTCGAACACCTTCTCGATCAGCTCGTCGTTCAGCACGTCCGTTGGCGAACCGGCTGCCGCCAACTGGCCGCGGGAGAGCACGAAAATCCGGTCGGCATACATGGCCGTCAGATTGAGGTCGTGCAGGATCGCCACCACGCCGCCGCCGCGCCGGGCGAAGTCGCGGGCGATGTTCATGATGATGAGCTGGTGCTTGACGTCGAGGCTGGAGACCGGCTCGTCGAGGAAGAGGTAGCGCGGCCGCCCTTCGAGCACCGGCGCCCAGACCTGGCAGAGCACGCGGGCAAGCTGCACGCGCTGCTGCTCGCCGCCGGAAAGCTCCTGGTAGAAACGGCCGGCAAAGCCGTCGAGGTCGACACGCGCCAGCGCCCGCTCGGGCAAACGCGCATCCTCGCCGGGTAGCACCCCGGAGCGCCCGCCGATCAGGCCGAGGCGCACGATCTCGCGCACGGTGAACGGGAAGGACAGCGCCGTCGATTGCGGCAGCACCGCGCGCAGCGTCGCCGCCTCCACCGGTTTCATCGAAGCGAGGTCGCGGCCGTTGAGTGTGACGGTGCCGGTATAGGCAAGCTCGCCGGTCAACGCCTTGAGCAGGGTCGTCTTGCCGGATCCGTTCGGTCCGACGATGGTCGAGACCTCGCCGGGCCGCGCCGTGAAGTCGACATGCGACACGATGCGCCTGCCGCCGATCGCCACGGAGATGTCGCGCGCTTCGATCATCGCGGCCTCACAAATCAATGACGCCGCGCTTGCGCAGCAGGATCCACAGGAAGAACGGCGCGCCGGCGACCGCGGTGACGATGCCGATCGGCAGTTCGGCCGGCGCGACGATGGTGCGCGCGACCGCGTCAGCGATGAGCAGCAGCGAAGCGCCGAGCAACGCCGAGGCCGGCAGCAGATAGCGGTTGTCCGGCCCGATCGCGAGCCGCAGGACATGCGGCACCACGATGCCGATGAAGCCAATGCCGCCGCTGACCGCGACCGAAGCGCCGATCGCCGCCGAGACCCCGACAATGGCCGTGTATTTCAGCCGCTGCACCGGGATGCCGAGATGGCCGGCGGTCGCCTCGCCGAGCGCCAGCGCGTTGAGGCCGCGCGACAGGAACGGCATCGCCGCCAGCGCCAGGATGATCACCGGCCCGACGGTGCCGATCTTCGGCCATGTCGCGCCGGCCAGCGAGCCGAGTTGCCAGAAGGTCAGGTCGCGCAGCTGCCGGTCGTCGGCCATGAAGATCAGGACGCCCGTTAGCGCCATGGCAAGGGCGCTGATGGCGATGCCGGCAAGCAGCATCGTGGCGACCGACGTCCGTCGCTGGCGCGTGGCGATGGCATAGAGCAGCAACGTCACCGCGAGCCCGCCAAAGAATGCCGCGAGCGGCAAAGCGAGCGTGCCGAACGCAAGCGTGACGGGCGCAAGCCATGTGGTGCCGAGCACGATGATCGCCACAGCGCCGAGGCTGGAGCCGGCGGAAACGCCGATCAGGCCGGGGTCGGCAAGCGGATTGCGGAACAGGCCCTGCATCACCGCGCCGCAGACCGCCAGCGCGGCGCCGATCAGCACGCCGAGCAGCACGCGCGGCATGCGGATGTCATAGACGATCAGCCGGTCGCGCGCCGCAAGCGCCGCATCCACTGGCATGGCGCCGGTGACCCAGTCGCGGATGACGCGGACGGCGGACGCATCGGAAGCGCCCGACGTCAGCGACAGGAACACGGAAAGGACCAGCGCCAGGCACAAAAGCACGATGACGGCCCTTGCCCGCGCCGAGCGGTCGCCATCGACCGTCATCGCGCTACCCGCGCCGGCAATGGATTGTTCGGACATCGCCGCTCAGTCCGCGGCCTGATTGTCGTAGAACGCGACGGCAAGATCGTGGATCGCTTCGGCAGTGCGTGGGCCGAAGCCGAGCAGATAGCCGCCCCACATGCTGATCATCTTGCGGTTCGTGCCTGCCGGTGTCGAAGCGATCGCCGCGTTGGCGAACAGCTCATTTTCCGAGATCGGCGGTCCGCCGCCCTTCATCGTCAGGATGACATCCGGCCTGGCGCTGACGATCGCCTCGTCGGTCATCCCCTTGTAGCCGGAAAAGCCCTCAACCGCGTTGACCGCGCCGGCAAGCCTGATGATGCCGTCCGCCGCGGTGTCGCTGCCCGCGGCAAGGATCTTGCCGCCTTGCGTCGACAGCACGAACAGCACGCGCTTGCGATCCTTGATCGCGGCCGTCTGCTTTTCCGCCGCCGTCAGCTTCCCGTCCGTCTCGATAGCCAGCTTCTCGGCCTTGGCTTCGACGCCCAGCGCCTTGCCGACGACGCGGATCTTTTCGAGGATGCCCTCATGATTGTAGCGGTCGGGCACCTCGATGAAGGGCACGCTCGACTTCTTCAGCACGTCGACCGCTTCCTTCGGCCCGCTGCCCTGTAGCGCCAGGATTCCGGTCGGGTTGACCGACAGGACGCCCTCGGGCGACAGCGCACGCATGTAACCGACATCCGGCAGCTTCGCCGCCGCCTCCGGATAGTTGCTCGTCGAATCGCGGGCGACGAGACGGCCTTCTTCGCCGAGCGCGTAGACGATCTCGGTGATCGATCCGCCTATGGAGGCGATCCGCGAGGTGTCCGAAAAGACGGTCGTCCCTTCTCCCGCCCTGGCTGGTTGGGTGGCGACGGCGAGCAGGACGCCGAGCATCGGCGCAAGCGCCGCGCGGAAATTGGGAACAAAGCGCATTTGGGGGCTACCTCATGCGGCAGACGGGCTGGGGATGCGGGGCAGGTTCTCGGCCAGGAACCGCCAGTCCTCGCGCTCACCTTCGCCTTCAAGGCGCTTGCCGAAGAACTGGATGATCATGCCGCCATTCGCGTCATAGGCCTCCAGCGAGGTGACATGACCGTCCTTGGTGGGCTTGCGCACCGCCCAGACCTCGTGGATGTGGTCGGTCCTCAGATGCAGATGGAAAGTCTCGTCGAGCACGTTGATCCACGAGCCCATCGGCTTGACGGACTTGATCGGGCCGGAATGGATCTGGATGCAACCGCGATTGCCCACGAAGCACATGATCGGCATCCCGCCTGCAGCGGCGTGGTGGAACATGGCGTTGACGGCGCTGTTGTCGAGCAGCCAGGCATAGTCCTGGCCCACCATGCGCACCGCCTCGCGGCGGCTGAGCTTCAGCGTCTTCAGCATGCCGATGAACTGATGCACGTCGGTGAGCCGGCTCCAGCGGTCGCGCAGATCGTCGATCGAGGCCACCGAAGCCTGCCCCTCGCCCTCTCCTTCCGCGGCGCCTGGGAGGATGGCGACGATCGGTTCCTGGTTCGACGATTCGAGGCTCGCCACCAGTTTCTGGTAGGCATAGAGGTTCGATGCCGGCCGCAGATGCACCTTATGCACCGCCTCGCCCGCCGCGTCGAAGAACTGCAGGCTGCGGCGGATCTCGCCATCGTCGCGCTTCTCGACGGCGAAGCCATGCGCCCAGACCTTCGGGAAGATGCGCAGATCGATGTTCTCGCCGAGTACCATGGCGTTGTGGTTGCCGGTGACGACCTTGTCGTAGACGCCGATCTTTTCATGCACGGCGCTTTCGTTGCGGGTCAGCGCCATCACCTCGCCGACCGCCTCGAGGCCGGTCAAAAGGTGGTTGACGCGCGGCTCGACACGCACCGCGCTGATGCCGCATTGCGCCGCGACCAGCTCCGCTTCCGAAATTCCCAATTGCGCCGAAAGATCGCGCTCCCGCATTTTCGGATTTTCTTCCCGCGCCCGCCGGATTTCCTTCGGCGACGGCTTAACGCGCTGGTCCATGTCGTTCACCTGTATTGCCTGATGTTCGTCTATCGCCCGCCGATCGCGGTCACTTGTTGAGGATCAGCTTGCCCTGGCGGGTGATCTTCAGGCGGTAGAGCGCACCATGATGCTCGATGCCGATCTCATGCTCGCCCTGGAACAGCGTGTTGCTGGAGAGCGTCCTCACCGCCAACGGCACCCGTTCGTAACGCATCTGCGTGTCTTCCGGGCGGCGAACGCGATAGCGGAAATCGTTGGGATTGTGCGTGTTCATCGGGTCGGTCCCTTTTCTCTTACGGCCACCTCGGCCGCAGCCTCATAAAATGCCGATTCAATTCTTGACTAAAGTAATCATGTTTACTAGTCAGTGCATTACCGGACTAAATGAGTCAACATTTAAGACGCCGGACTTGATCAAAAATGCGAGCGAGCCCTGGCCAGCCAGCTACGAGCCTGAAAATCTGGAGTTGGGGCATGGGGTTGGTGACTTGGGGACGGACGGGCCTGGCGGGCAATAATGCGGGTCCGGGCATCCGATCGATGGCAAGCGGCATTGCCATCTTGATGGCTGGGGCGGCTGCGATTGCACTTGGCGCGCCGGCGGCAAAGGCGCAGCAGGCCGCACAGGTTGACCAGAAGAAGAAAGCCGATGAGAAAGCGTCCGGCGACACCACCCTGCTCGACAAGATTCTCGTCATCAGCCGCACCGGCGAGACGGCGATCCAGTCGCTGGCCTCAGCCAGCCATGTCGACCAGGAACAGCTCGACCGTCGCATGGCGACGACGCCGAATGAAATGCTGCTCGGCGTGCCAGGTGTTGCCGTGCAGGCCGACGCGCGCCGCGTCAGCTCCAGCATCAACATCCGCGGCCTGCAGGATTTCGGCCGCGTCGCGGTGATTGTCGACGGCGCAAGGCAGGATTTCCAACGCTCCGACCACGGCACACAGTCGACCTTCTATGTCGATCCCGAGCTCATCAAGTCGGTCGACGTCATCCGCGGTCCGGTCGCCAACACCTACGGCTCCGGCGCCATCGGCGGCGTCGTCTTCTTCGACACCAAGGACGCAGCCGATTTCCTCAAGCCGGAGGAGACATGGGCCGGCTCGCTGACCGGACGCTATGAGAGCAACGGCAAGGGCTGGACCACCAGCGCCACCGGCGCCTACAAGATCAACGACAGTTGGGATGTTCTCGGGAACTTCGTCTACCGCGACTATGGCGACTACAAGAACGGCGGCGGCGACACCGTTGCCGGCACCGGCTTCGATGTGCTGAGCGGCCTGCTCAAGACCTCGATCCGCCCGACCGAAAACAGCGAGATCAAGCTCGGTTGGGTCGGCTCCAAGGACGGCTGGACCGAGACCAGCGGCAGCGTGCCGGCCAACGATGTCGATCTGAAGTCGAACACCTTCACCGCGCGCTACAAGATCACCGACGACGCCAAGAGCTGGCTCGACCTCCACATCAACGCCTCCTACAACAAGACCTTGCTCGACCTGACGACGCTTACCGCGCAGAACCGCTTCGATCCGACGACTGGCCTGCCCGTGGTGCTGCCAGCCGGCTCGCTGTCCACCTTCGATGTCGGCACGACCGGCATCGACATCTGGAACACCTCGCGCTTCGAGACGGCGAGCGTCGCGCATGAGCTGACCTATGGCGGCGACTGGGTCGGCGACGATGTCGATACCGGCGGCAGCGCCGGCGGCGACAGCTTCTACACGCCGTCGGGCAAGCGCAACGTCTCCGGCGCCTACATTCAGGACAAGCTGACCTGGGAATGGCTCGAGGTCATTGGCGGCCTGCGCTACGACAATTACAGCCTGAAGGACGACACGAACGAGACCTCCGGCGACCGGGTGTCGCCGCGCATCACCGTCGGCATCTCACCCTTTGAAAGCGTCGGCCCGGCCGGTCTGCAATTCTATGGGACCTACGCGGAGGGCTATCGCTCGCCCTCGCTGACCGAGACGCTGATCAGCGGCAACCATCCGGCCGGCGTCACCTTCCCGTTCCTGCCCAACCCGAACCTGAAGCCCGAGACCGGCAAGACCGTCGAGTTCGGCATCAACTACAAGCAGAACGACATCATCGAGGCGGGCGACGCGCTGCGGCTCAAGGCCGCCTATTTCAACAACAATGTCGACGACTATATCGCCGGCGTGACGCTCTCGCCCTTCGATCCGACCAGCGGCTGCCCGTTCGGCCCGGGCATTCCGATCTGCTTCCAGTACCAGAACTTCGCCAAGGCCAAGATCAACGGCTTCGAGCTGGAAAGCGTCTATGACGCGGGCTGGGGCTATGCCGGCCTGTCAGCCTCCATCACTAACGGCCACACCATCTCCTATGAAGGCGAGCGCGCCGACCTTGCCACCATTCCCTCCTCGCAGGTGACGGCGCAGCTCGGCCTACGCTTCCTCGAGGACAAGCTGACCGTCGGCGGCGAAGTGCAGTACAACGGCAAGCCGAAAGGCAATCCGGTGGCTAAGGATTTCACGCTGGTCAATGCCTTCGCCAGCTATCAGGCGACGGACAATCTCAAGCTCGACTTCCGCGCCGACAACCTGTTCGACGTCAAATACACCAACGCGCTCAACGGCAGCACGACAGCCGTCCTCTACGAACCCGGCGTCACGCTGAAGCTCGCGGCAACCATGCGGTTCGGAGGCTAAGGGATGAAAAGCTCGACGACACCGCTTCGCCTCTTGACCTCGGCGCTGGCGACGCCGCTCTGCCTGGCGCCGGCGTGGACCCAGTCCGCGCCGGCCGCTGCCTCAGCTCCGGCTCTCAGTCTCGAGCTCAATGCCGCGCAGCCTTCGGAGAAAGGCTGCCGGCTGACCTTCGTCGTCAACAACGCGCTCGGCGCCGACCTGTCGAAGGTCGCGTTCGAGATCGCGTTGTTCAATGAGGCCGGCGTCGTCGACCGGCTCACCATGCTAGATTTCAAGGACCTGCCCGACGGCAAGACGAGGGTCACCCGCTTCGACCTTGCCGGCGCCGACTGCAGCAAGCTCGGCCGCGTGCTGATCAACAGCACGACCGCATGCGCCGGCAGTGGCGTCGAGCCCGCGGCCTGCATGCGCGCGTTGAAGATCTCGACCAGGACCGCCATCGCTTTCGGGACCTGACAAGCTGTGGGCTTCGAACTGGCACGCAACGCGTTTGCACAAGTCCCGGCCGGCATAGGCTTGGTGCTGCTTGCGGCAACCGATCTTGATTTGACAATGCCGGGTCGCTTGCCGCAGGTCTCCTCGCGAGCCATGCAGGACATCGACACCCTCCCCCACGCCGACAGCGAACCGGCGATCCCGCCGGCCGAGCCGCTCGCGCAGGATCGGCGGTCGGCGCAAGACCGCAAATGGCCGGTGGCGATTGTCGTCTCCGGCCTGCTCCATGCCGCCGCCGCGGCAGCGTTTTTCATCGCGCCCGCCGGAACCTTCGACTCCATGGACGCGATCCAGGCCGAGGGCAGTGACCAGTCAGGCGCCGAGGCCCAGGGCAGCGCCCTGAATGACGCGACGTCCGGCGCGGTGGATGTAACCTTGGTGGCGGATCCGAAGCCTGTGAAACGCCAGGCAGTCCGGCCCACTCCGCCGACCGAAGCGCCACAATCGGCCAGCCAACCTGTAACGCCCCGGCCTCCGGCTGAGGCCGCCCAGGAGCCCGCCTCCACGCCCGACATCCTGACGGCCGCCACGGCGCGCCAAGACGATCAGAGTGTGCCCATGGCCGGCGAATCGGCGCCTGCGATCGAGCCGCAAAGCGCCGAAGCGCCTCCCGCGGAGCCCGAGCAGACGTCAGC
This sequence comes from Mesorhizobium atlanticum, assembly GCF_003289965.1. Taxonomy (GTDB): domain Bacteria; phylum Pseudomonadota; class Alphaproteobacteria; order Rhizobiales; family Rhizobiaceae; genus Mesorhizobium; species Mesorhizobium atlanticum. The sequence continues at coordinate 460,230 of NZ_QMBQ01000003.1, read as the reverse complement.
CCCGGCCGCCGCGTCGAGCACAGCAGCCGGATCGGCCGGGTCAGGCCAACCCATTGAAACGCGCGGCACTGAAACAGCAGATGGCGATGCACGCGACGCGCCGGCCGTCGCCAGCAAGGGCAAGGTTAAGGCCGCCGCCGGCAATGCCCTGGAATCCCGCTACAGCGGCGAAATTCAAAAGAAGCTTGCCCGCGCCAACCGCCGCGTTTCGAAATCGGTCCAGGCGAAGGCCCGCAACAACGCCAGGGTGGTGTTCGTGGTCATGGCCGACGGTAGCATCGGCGACCTGCAGCTCGCCGAAAGTTCAGGCTCCGACGAGCTCGATCAATTCGCCTTGAAGCTGGTTCGCCAGCAAGCTCCATTCCCTCCCATCCCGCCAGAGACCGGAAGGTCAAGTTGGGTGTTCAGAGCGCGGGTCGGCCCGTTCTGAAAATGATCCCGAACCGAAGGTCAGCGTAGCAAAAAGTGGAATCCGGTTTTCGGAAAAGATCATTTTCAAAAAAACATAGAGGCCTTCGCCAGGCATTAGAACCATCGTCTGACCTCAGAATTCATCCGTTTCGAAAGGAAGCCAATGTACATCGCCATGAACCGCTTCAAGGTCCAGAACGGCTCCGAGCAGGCATTCGAGGACGTCTGGAAGAACCGCGATTCCAGCCTCTCGGAAATGAAAGGCTTCAAGGAATTCCATTTGCTGCGCGGCCCGGTCAACGAGACCGAGGGCTATACGCTGTTTGCCTCGCACACGGTCTGGGCAAGCCAGGAGGATTTCGTCGCCTGGACGAAGTCCGAGAATTTCCGTGCCGCCCACCGCAACGCGGGCGGCTCTAAGGTGCACTATCTCGGCCATCCGCAGTTCGAGGGTTTTTCGGTCGTCGAAGGCGCCTGATACGCGCCTTCGAGTAGATCGTTTTTACCCTGCGCCTAAGCGGCTGCCAGCAAGCTGGCATTACCGCCTGCTGCCGTCGTATCGACGCACACCGCGCGCTCATGCGCGTAAGCAGCCGGGTTCAGCACCTCGCTGACCAGCGGCACGATGGGTCCGGCGCGGTCGGCGATCACCTTGCGCACGATGCGTGCCGCTTCCGGCGTGCCGGAGAAGGCGACGACATCGACGCGCAGCGAACGCGCCTCGACGGGGTCGGGCCGGCCGTCGATCGCGGCCAGCGGCAGGCCCTTGCCGGTCAGCGCCGACAGCGCCGCCGGCGCCCCTGGCGCCACCGCCAGCACCGCATTGCCAGCCGCGAGGGCCTGGATCGTCTGGGCAAGCAGCGTCTCGGTATCCGGACCGAGGCAAAGCACCCGGCCGCGCGGAGCCAGCGACAAAGTGTTGGCCTCGCCGGTCGGCCCGGGCAGGTCGACCTGGCCGAAATCGAGGCTGGCAGCCGCGGCGATTGCCGCGGCACCCTTGCCGCGCAGATGCTTGCGCAGGATCGCCACGCGATCCGGCCGCGTCGACCAGCCGCCCAGCGTCGGATCCGGCAGATTGTCGGCAAGCTCGGTCGCGGTCACCTTGTGGCCGTCGGCAACTTCCGTGCCGGCCTCCGGCCCCTTGCGGAAACGCCGCAGGTAATGCGGTCCGCCTGCCTTCGGGCCGGTGCCCGACAGCCCCTCGCCGCCGAAGGGCTGTGAGCCGACCACGGCGCCGATCTGGTTGCGGTTGACATAGATGTTGCCGGCATGGATGCCATCGACGAAATGCTGGACGCGGCCCTCGATACGCGTGTGCAGGCCGAAGGTGAGGCCGTAGCCCTTGCGGTTGATGGCGGCGATCACCTGGTCGATCTCGTCGGCATCGAAGCTCGCGACGTGCAGCACCGGGCCGAACACCTCGCGCTCCATCTCCTCGATGCCTTTGACGCGGAAGACATGCGGCGCGACGAAACGGCCGGTGGCCGGCGCTTCCAATTTCGCGATCAGCCGGCCTTCCAGCCCCTTCTTCTTGCAATAGTCACTGATCGAAGCCTGCGCCTCGTCGTCGATGACAGGCCCGACATCGGTCGAGATGGCCCAGGGATTGCCGATGTTGAGCGCTTCCATCGCGCCCTTCAGCATCTCCAGCATCTTCTTCTCGACATCCTTTTGGACGTAGAGCACGCGCAATGCCGAGCAGCGCTGTCCGGCGCTCTGGAAGGCGGAAGCGAGGATGTCGCGCACCGCCTGCTCCGGCAGCGCGGTCGAGTCGACGATCATCGCATTCAAGCCGCCGGTCTCGGCGATCAGCATCGCGTCGGGCGCGGCGGTCTCGGCCAGTTGCTTCTCGATCAGTTTTGCCACCTCGGTCGAGCCGGTGAAGCACACACCCGCGATGCGCGGATCGGCGGTGAGCGGCGCGCCGACCGAGGGCCCGTCGCCCGGCAGAAGCTGGATGACATCCTCCGGCACGCCGGCCTCACGCAGCATCTCGACGGCGCGGAAGGCGATCAGCGGCGTCTGCTCAGCGGGCTTGGCGATCACCGAATTGCCGGTGACCAGCGCCGCGGCGATCTGGCCGGTGAAGATCGCCAGCGGGAAGTTCCACGGCGAGATGCAGACGATCGCGCCGCGCGCTTCGGTGCCTGCCTCGGCATTGGCCGCCTCGGCCGCGTAATAGCGCAGGAAGTCGACGGCCTCGCGCACTTCCGCAACGCCGTCGGCCAGCGATTTGCCGGCCTCGCGGGTGGCGAGAGCGAAGAACTCGGCCGCATTGGCCTCGTAGAGGTCGGCGGCGCGGTTGAGGATCGCGGCGCGCTCGGCAACCGGGCGCTTCGCCCAGGCGGGCTGCGCGTCGACGGCGATGCGCACCGCGGTCGCCACCTGCTTGGCCGCCGCCTCATGCACGGTGCCGACCACCTCGTCCGGCTTGGCCGGATTGACGATCTGGCGCTGCTTGCCGTAGCCGGCGGCGCGCGTGACCGGCTTGGCGTGCCAGCGATCCGGCCCGGCAAATTCCGCCCTCGCCTTGTCGACGGCCGCGAGCGTCACCGGATCGGTGATGTCGAAGCCTTTCGAGTTGCGGCGTCCGGCGCCGAAGATCGCGGCTGGGCGCGCGATCGCCGGATTGGCCGCCGGCCCTTGCGTCTCGACCACCGCGAGCGGGTCGCGTGCGATCTCCTCGGGCTCGACTTCCTCGTCGGTCAACTGATGGACGAAGGAGGAGTTGGCGCCGTTTTCCAGCAGACGCCGGACCAGATAGGCAAGCAGGTCGGAATGCGCGCCGACGGGCGCATAGATGCGGCAGCGCGTGCCTTCGGCCTGCCGCACGGTTTCATGCAGCGCCTCGCCCATGCCGTGCAGGCGCTGGAACTCGAAGCTGTCGCGGTCCTTCGCCATCGACAGGATCGCCGCAACCGTGTGCGCGTTGTGCGTGGCAAACTGCGGATAGATGCGGTCGGTCATCGACAAAAGCTTCTTCGCGCAGGCCAGATAGGAAACGTCGGTGTTGGCCTTGCGGGTAAAGACCGGATAGCCGGACAGCCCAAGCGCCTGCGCCCGCTTGATCTCCGTGTCCCAGTAGGCGCCCTTGACCAGCCGCACCATGATCCGGCGGTCGTATTTCTTCGCCAGCGCGTAGAGCCAGTCGATGGCGAAGGCCGCGCGCGGGCCATAGGCTTGTACGACAACGCCGAAACCGTCCCAGCCGGCAAGCTCCGGTTCCGCCAGCACGCGTTCGATAACGTCGAGCGACAGGTCGAGGCGGTCGGCCTCCTCGGCATCGATGTTGAGGCCCATGCGCGAATGCCGGGCGGCAAGCGCCAGCGACAGAAGCCGCTCGGCCATGACCGGCAGCATGGTCTCGCGCTGCGCCACCTCGTAGCGCGGATGCAGCGCCGAGAGCTTGACCGAAATGCCGTGATTGTAGCGGATGTCGGGGCCGTTCGACCCGGCATCCAGCGACGAGATCGCATCCGCATAGGCGCGGTGGTAACGCAGCGCATCGGCCTCGGTGCGGGCCGCCTCGCCCAGCATGTCGAAGGAATAGAGGTAGCCTTTCTGCGTCATCGGCCGGCCGCGCTTGACGGCCTCGGCGATGGTGCGGCCGAGCACGAACTGTTCGCCCATCTCGCGCATCGCCGCGGCGACCGCCTTGCGGATCACCGGCTCGCCCAGCCTGCGCACCATGGCGCGCAGCGTGCCTTCGATGCCGCCCTCGCCTTCGTCGAGCACGCGGCCGGTCAGCATCAGCGCCCAGGTCGAGGCGTTGACGAAGATCGAGCTGGAACCGCCCGAATGCGCCGACCAGTCATGCGGCGCGATCTTGTCGGCGATGAGATCGTCCATCGTCTCGGTGTCGGGCACGCGCAGCAGCGCCTCGGCCAGGCACATCAACGCCACGCCTTCCTTGGTCGACAGGCCGTAGGCCGAGAGGAAAACCTCCATCAGCCTGGGATCGGTCGAGCCGCGCACCGCGCGCACCAGATCGGCGGCGCGGACCGAGATCGCCTTGCGCTCCTCGGCTGACAAGCCCGCCGCCGCCGACAGGCGCTTCACCGCCTCGTCTTCGTCGGGCAAATAATTGGCGCGGATCTGCTGGCGGATGGCGTCGAGCGACATATCGGGTCCATGAAAGCGAGCGTGAGCGAACAGTCCGGCGGCCACCGGACCGAATGGCGCAAGCTAGCACAGCTCCATATTTCTGTCGGTCCAAAGAAATCGACAAAATAGGTCAAATGAACTATCATAAGGGCCAAACCCCCATCATTATGACTGCCAAACCGATGATCGAAGACCAATTGGACCGCATCGACCGTAACATCCTCTCCGCGCTTGGGCGCGATGGCCGGCTTTCGATGTCGGAGCTGGCCGGCAAGGTCGGCCTGTCGAAGACGCCGGTGCAGGCGCGCGTGAAGCGGCTTGAGAAGGACGGCTACATAAGAGGCTACCGCGCCATCATCGATCGCGAGCGCATGGGCGAAGGCCATGTCGCCTTCGTCCAGGTGAAGCTGTCGGACACGCGCTCGGCGGCGCTCGACGCCTTCAACCGCGCGGTGCAGGGAGTGCCGGAGATCGAGCAATGCCACATGATGGCATCGAGCTTCGACTATCTGCTGAAGGTTCGCACCACCGACATCGCCGCCTATCGCCGTGTGCTCGGCGAGCGCATCTCGGCCCTGCCTCATGTCGCCCAGACGTCCACCTTTGTGGCGATGGAGACGGTGAAGGACAGATAGCTAGTCGGATAGCGTCTTGACGAACGCCACCAAGGCCGCCCGCTCGCGTTCGGACAGGTCGAGGGGGTGCACTTCCGATCCGCCTTCAACGCTGGGCGGCGCCTTCGAATAATGCGCCATCACTTCATCGAGCGTCGCGAACTGCCCGGCATGCATGTAAGGCGGGCGGTCCGCCGCGCCCCTGAGCGACGGCGTCTTGTAGGCGCGCATGATTTGCGGACCGTCCTTGACCATGAAGCGCAGCTCGCGGCAGGCGCTTTCGTCGCCGTCGCGGAACTTGCCGAAGCAGTTGAACGGGTCGGCCTGGACCTGCGCCACCGCATCGACCCGCCCGCGGTCCGGCGGCAGGCCGTCGGCGGGCGGCACACCGGTGTTGTGGAAGGCGTTGTCGGTGAAGCGCGGACCGTTGTGGCAGGACACGCAATTGGCCTTGCCGATGAACAGTTTCAGCCCGAGGATCTCTTCCGGCGAGAAAGCCGCGTCCCCTTCGGGTTTGGCGCCGGTCGCGAGATCGATGGCGAAGCGGTCGAAGCGCGTCTGCTGAGGTTCGATCGAGCGCTCGAAGGCGGCGATCGCCTTGCCGATATTGGCATAGACGCGGTTGACGTCATCTTGCTGAGCGGCGGACATCGCGTTCCACGCCGCCTTCTCGGCGTCGGTGCCGAGCGGGCTGGCATTGGCCGGCACGGTGGAAAGGTCGGGCAGCGGCCCAAAAATGCGCTCATAGCGCTCGCCGAACCGCTTCTCGATGTAATGCGCGAAAGCAGCCCGGTTTCCGGCCTGCTCCAGCGGGTTTTCCAGCGGCGTCAGCGCCTGCGCCCACAGGCTGTCGCGTCGCCCGTCCCAGAAGAACCACGGATTGCGCGCCACGCCCGCCAGCGGCATGGTGCGGCGGTTGGTGCGGCCGACGCCGACCGCCTGCGGCAGGTCGTCCTGGAACTGCCGGTCGATCTTGTGGCAGGTCGAGCAGGACACCGTGCCGTCACGGCTCATGCCGACATCGAAGAACAGTGTCGAGCCGAGCGCGGCGGCCGCCGGCGCATCCGCATACTGGTTCGTGGTGTCGGGTTTCAATGACGGCAGCGTGTTCAGCGCCAGTGATGCGATGGTCTTCTTCTCGGCGTCGTTGAACTGCGGCTCGCCGCAGCCGCCCAGCAAGGCGAGAGCAGCCAAAGCCAAGAGGCATGCAACGCTCGTCAGACGCCTCATCGCCCGCTCACAACACGATATTGAAGACGACGGAATCGGAACCCACCGCCGCCGAGATGGCGAAGCGCAATTGCCACCAGCCGCTCATGGTGAATTTTATACCGTCGATGCGGTAGCGCCCATCGCCCAGATAATCTGTCGCCTGCGGGCTGGTCGGCAGGCCGTGATCGTGCTGCGGCATGCCGCCGGAAACAGTGATGGCCGCGCCCTCCACCGGCGCGCCGGCGGCGGTCTTGAGCGTCAGCAGCCAGGACTGCAGCTCGCCCTGCCGGATGACGCCGCGCTCCGGCTCGAAGCTCGCCACGAACAGACCGTTCGCCGTGCTTTTCGAGCGCGAAATGTCTGGAGCAGGCGCCGGTTGCGGCAGCATCAGGTAGACGGCGGCCACGATGCCGACCAGCAACGCGGCCAGACCGAGACCCGCAAGGATGTAACGCCATATCGATGCCAAACCCGTTCCTCTTCGGCTGCTAACGTCGCGGGCCGCGCATCGCGTCCCGCCCTGCCTGTGGGAAATCGCTTCTGGCGCAAAATTCAGCCTTCGCCAAGCATGGCGCTGCCGGCCGCAAAAAGCTACAGCAACAAGACCTTAAGAAGGATAAGCTCCCATGGCCGCCAACGGAATCGCGTCGATCGGCGAGTGCATGATCGAACTGTCGGGACAGGCCGGCGCCAATTGGCGCATGGGCTTTGCCGGCGATACCTTCAACACGCTCTGGGCGTTGCATGCGCTGAGCCCGGATCGGCCGGCGATCTATGTCTCGGCCTTTGGCGACGACCCCTTCTCGCGCGACCAGATCGCCTTCTTCGGCCGGAACGGCATCGGCATCGGCAACAGTCCGGTCATTACCGGCGCGCGCCCCGGCCTTTACGCCATCACGCTCACCGGAGCCGAACGCGCCTTCACCTACTGGCGAAGCGATGCGGCCGCGCGCCAGCTCGCCTCCGATCCGGAAGCATTGGCGAAAAGCCTTGAAAACCAGGCGCTTGTCTATTTTTCCGGAATCACCCTGGCAATTCTGGACGAGGCCGCACGGAAGACCTTGCTGACGGCTATCGCGGCAGCCCGCGCGGCGGGTTCGCTCGTCGCCTTCGATCCGAACTACCGCCCGCGCCTGTGGCCAAGCCGCGAGGCAGCCCAGACCGCGATCCTGGATGCGCTTGCCGTGGCCGACATCGCGCTGCCGACCTTCCCGGACGAGCAGATGCTGTTCGGCGACGAGACACCGGAGATCACAGCCAAGCGTCTCGGTAAACTGACCGGCGAGGTGATCGTCAAGAATGGCGAGCAGCCGGCCTTGATTGCCGTGAGCGGCGCTTCACAAACCATCGACGCGGTTCCCGTCGCCACGCCGGTCGACACCACCGGCGCCGGGGACTCTTTCAACGGCGGCTATCTTGCCGCCCGGCTTGCCGGCCATGCACCCGCCAACGCGGCTCGCCGCGCGCACAAAGTCGCCGCCGCGGTTGTCCAGGTTCGCGGCGCGCTTGCTCCATTCGAGACGTTGAAAGCTGCCTTCGACAGTTGAGCGCCGTCGAAGCTTTAGCACACATTACTTCAATACCGAAAAACCTTAAGGCAACCGGAACCGGTATTCAGTCACCTGATGATAGATCTGCCCGGGCCACAGGGTGGCTTGCGGGAAATAGGGCCGGTTCGGCGCGTCCGGCCAGGTCTGCGCTTCCAGGCAGAGACCCGAAAACGCCTTGTAGCGGCGGCCGCCGAGGCCCGGCGACGTCGGCGCGACATACTGGCCGCTATAAAGTTGCAGGCCGGGCTCGGTGGTCCAGACTTCCATCTCGACGCCGGAACTGGCGCCTTGCACCCATGCCGCCTGGTGCAGCGGCCCGCGGCTGGAGGCGAGGCAGTAATTCAGGTCGTAGCGAAGCTGCTCGCCTTCCATTTCCATGCGCAGCGCCCGCGCCTGCCGGAAATCGAAAGGCGTGCCGTCGACCGGCTTCACCACGCCGGTCGGGATCATCTCGTCATCGACGGGCGTGTAGGCGCCGGCGTTGAGCATCAGCCGGTGGTCGAGGATGTCGCCGGCGCCGCCATCGTCGAGATTGAAATAGGAGTGCTGCGCCAGATTGCAGAGCGTCGGCTCCTCGCAAGTCGCGGTCAGCTCCATGCTGAGCGTGCCGGGGATCTTCAGCCGGTACGTGCAGGTGACGTCGAGCGCGCCTGGAAAACCCATCGCGCCGTCCGGATCGTGCAGCGTCAGCGTCACGAAATCACGGCCATGCAGCGAGACAGTCCATGGCCGGTGGAAATAGCCTTCCGAGCCGCCATGCAGGGTGTGCTTGCCGAGAAAATTCCGCTCCGTCTGGTAGCGGTTGCCGGCGATCGTGAAGCGGCCGCCGCCAATGCGGTTGGCGAAGCGGCCGACGACTGCACCGAAGAAGGCGCCGTCGGTCTCGTAAGGTTCGAAGCGGTCGTAGCCCAGCACCAGCGGCGCGTCGTGGCCGGAAAGACGCAGGTCCTGGACGATCGCCCCGAGCCCTATGATGTTGGCGGTGAGCCCGCCTCCCCGGATCGTGAACCGGCGCACGGCCTCGCCCGCCTGCGTCGTGCCGAAGACCTCGCCGTCTTTCATCGCCATGCCCGAAACATCATTGCCCGATCCCTGGATTTAGGCCGGCCACGCATCATCCGGCAAGGGCAGGCATAAGCAATTCCAGGAAAAGTGCGCGGCGGTCAGGCTCGGCGACTTTGCCGTAGCCCTCCGTCCGAATTGCGTCAAAACAAAGCGCTGGAGCAGTTCACCGCTTCCTGAAACGGTGAACTGCTCTAAGCGCCTGCCCTGTCCAGGGATCGATATCAGAGCCCGAGGCCGCCGAAGCAGGCATATTTGGTGTCGAGATAGTCCTCGATACCCTGATGCCCGCCTTCGCGGCCGAGACCCGATTCCTTGACGCCGCCGAACGGCGCCTCGGGTGTGGTGATCAGGCCTTCGTTGACGCCGACCATGCCGTATTTCAGGCCTTCCATGACCCGGAAGGCGCGGCCGAGATTGCCGGTGTAGAAATAAGCGGCGAGGCCGAACTCGGTGTCATTGGCCAAGGCCACCGCCTCTTCCTCGGTCTCGAACTTGAACACGGGCGCGATCGGCCCAAAGATCTCTTCCTTCATGAAGCGCATGTTCGGCGTGGCGCCGGAGATCACCGTCGGCTGGAAGAACGAGCCGCCCAGCGCATGGCGCTTGCCGCCGGCGACGACCTTGCCGCCCTTGGACGTCGCGTCGGCGATGAATTCCTCGACCTTTTCGACCGCCCTCTCGTCGATCAGCGGTCCCTGCTGCACGCCTTCCTCGAGGCCCGAGCCGACCTTGAGGTTGTTGCTGGCGGCGGCGAGCTTCTCGACGAACTGGTCATAGATGCCTGCCTGGACGAGGAAGCGGTTGGTGCACACGCAGGTCTGGCCGGAATTGCGGTACTTCGCAGTGATGGCGCCGGCCACCGCGCGGTCGACATCGGCGTCGTCGAAGACCAGGAACGGCGCGTTGCCGCCGAGTTCCATCGACACCTTCTTGACCGTCGTGGCGGACTTCTGGATCAGCAGCTTGCCGATTTCGGTCGAACCGGTGAAAGTGATCTTCTTGACCAGCGGATTGGTGCAGAGTTCGTCGCCAATCTCGCCTGCCGAACCGGTAACGACGTTGACGACGCCCTTCGGGAACCCGACTTCCTCGACGAGCGCACCCCAGGCGAGGCCCGAATAAGGGGTCTGCGAGGCAGGCTTCACCACCGCGGTGCAGCCGGCGGCCAAGGCCGGGCCGATCTTGCGGGCGAGCATCGAGGACGGGAAGTTCCACGGCGTGATGGCGGCGATGACGCCGACCGGCTCCTTGGTCACCAGGATGCGGCGGTCGCCCCATGGCGACGGTACGATGTCGCCATAGACGCGGCGGCCTTCCTCGGCGAACCACAGGATGTAGCTCGCGGCCGAGCCGATCTCGCCCTTGGATTCGGCGAGCGACTTGCCCTGCTCGATGGTCAGCAGCTCGGCCAGCACGTCCTGATTGTCCATCATCGCGTCATGCAGCTTGCGCAGCAGCTTCGAGCGCTCGAGCGCGGTGGTCTTGCGCCAGCTCTTGAAGGCCTCCTCGGCGGCCTCGATGGCGCGGCGGGTCTCGGCCTTGCCGGCCTTCGGCACGGTGCCGATCTTCAAACCCGTCGCCGGATTGTTGACGTCGATGGTCTGGCCGCTGTCGGCCTGAACCCATTCGCCATTGATGAGATTGGCCTGGCGCATGAAATGGCTGGTTTTCTGAAGCATGGTCTGGCCTCCGTTCGGCGCGCTGATCGCGCCGCTTTTTCTGAATATCCGTTGAAGCGTGCTTCAAGAGCCGCACGCCGGCGCATTGCTCTTACCGAGGGAAAGGCGGGCAAGCAATCACAAGATGGCATATAGGGGTTGGGCCAGGGAAAGCGAGCCGCGTATCAGCTTTCTGACGCCTATCCGAAAATATGCACGACCACCGTCAGCCAGAACGCCGTGGTTACCACCGCGCTTGCGGTGGCAAGCGTCATCTGGTTCGAGGCCAGCGCCTGGCCGGTGTTGAACTGGACGGCGATCAGGTAGGAATTGATACCCGAAGGGAGTGCTGCAACAACCACCGCGACCTTTGCCGTCAGCGGCGGCAGGCCAAGCAACCAGACGAAGGCCAGCACCAGCGCCGGCATCAGGAACAGCTTCAGCCCCGACAGTGCCAGCGCCGGCCGGATATTGCCGGAGATGCCGAAGCGGCGCAGGCTGAGCCCCATGGCGAAGAGAGCCACCGGGCCGGCCGTGGCGGCGAGCGTGTCGACGAGTCGTTCGACAAGGTCCGGCAGCGGCGCGCCGGTGATGCGCGAGGCCAGCCCCGCCAGGATGCCGATGATCAGCGGGTTGATGAACAGCCGCCTGAGAAAGCTTTTGATCACACGCAGCGGGTGGACCGTCTCGCCGCTGCCGCGTCCGAACATCTCGAACAGCACGATCGAGGCCATCATCATGATCGGCAGGTGGACCGACACCAGCAGCGACAGTACCTCGAAGCCGCTGGCGCCGAACACGCCGAGGATGAAAGGCGCGCCGAGCAGCACGACATTGGAATAGGCCGAAGACACGCCGCCGACGATGCCCGCGCGGGCATCCCGTCCGAACAGCCTTGTCGTCACCAGATGGCCCGCGGCCCAGGTGATGGCGACGGCGGCGAAATAAGCGCCCCACAGCGGCCACGGCGTGACGCCGTGGAAATCCGACTTGACCATGGTTTGGAACAGAAGCAGCGGCATCGCCACGTTGACCGCGAATTCGGAGATGCCCTCTCCGCTCGCCGGCCTCAGATAACCGGTCAGCCCGGCCAGATAGCCGAGCGCCACGAGGCTGAAGACGAAGAGGACGGTTTCGGTGAGCGGAGTCATTTTACGGGCGAAAACATTTTTCCCGTGATAGGCGAGCCCCGACCGCGGTGCAATCGGCGCGACGCTCCTGTCTCCGGCGCCTCTGCTTGTTTTCCGGACGGCTTTGCGGTCCCTATATGCCAATCACGGCCGTGGCCCGCCCGGGTCGCCATAAGGGACTTTCGATGCTGCGACTTGTTCTGGCGCTTTTTCTCCTGGCTGTTCCGAACCTTGCCCATGCGACCGACGCCGGCTGGGCGCTGCTGCGCGACGGCGGCCATGTCGTGCTGCTTCGCCACGCCTTCGTCACCGGTGCAACCGACCCGGCGAATTTCGACATTGGCAATTGCGCGACCCAGCTTAACCTGTCGGAGCGCGGCAAGCAGGAGGCGAGCCGCATCGGCGCGCTGTTCGCGGCGCGCGCAGCACCCATCGATCACGTACTTTCCAGCCGCTACTGCCGCTGCCTCGACACTGCCCGCATCGCCTTCGAATCCGAGCCGCAACCTTTCGCGCCGCTCGATCTGCTGAAAACCGACCCTGGCGAGAAAGCCGCGCAGATCGCCGCAATCATGAAGGAGATCCGCGGCTATTCAGGCTCCGACAATCTGGTGCTGGTCACGCATCTCGAAAACATCGAAGCGCTTACCGGCGTGGCGCCGCGCGAGGGCGAGGCCGTGGTCGTGGCGCCGGACGGCGACGGCCTCAAGGTGCTGGGACGCGTGACTTTCTGACGGCCGGTTATCCATTTTCAAGGGGCATTTGTTGCAGAAATGCAACCGGCGGCGACCGCGAACGCGATTCAGGAAGACCGGCGTATTGCTTTTGAATTGCGTTCCCAAAGCCGGCGCCCCATCTGCCCCCAGCGCATCAGGCCTTTTCCTGCCGGGAAAAACCGATTAGACAGCGCCCAAACAAGATGCGGACAGATTCCGCCCGCAACCCGAAGGAAGAGCCCTTGTCCACCACGTTCGAGAAAGTCGCCAAGATCATTGCCGACACCAGCGAGATCGATATCGACACCATCACGCCCGAGAGCCACACGATCGACGATCTCGGCATCGACAGCCTCGATTTCCTCGACATCGTCTTTGCCATCGACAAGGAATTCGGCATCAAAGTGCCGCTGGAGAAGTGGACGCAGGAGGTCAACGACGGCAAGGCTTCGACCGACGACTACTTCGTCATGAAGAACCTCTGCGCCAAGATCGACGCGCTGGTCGCGGCCAAGAACGCCTGAGGCGCTCGGGCGCGGTCTTGACGCGCCCAGCCTGCTGACCCAAAACAGCCGCCCATGAGCAGCCCGCACGACGTCGTTATCACCGGCATAGGCCTTGTCTCCTCGCTGGGAGAGGGTCCGGACGCGCATTGGCAAAAGCTTACGCAGCCTGGTTTCCAGCCGGTGCTCGATGCAGAGCGTTTCGCCCCCTATACCATTCATCCCCTGCCCGAGATCGACTGGAACCTGCAAATCGCCAAGCGCGGCGACCAGCGCCAGATGGAAACATGGCAGCGGCTCGGCACCTATGCCGCCGGGCTTGCGCTGGACGATGCCGGCATCAAGGGCAATGACGAGCTTTCCACGACCATGGACATGGTGGTGGCCGCCGGCGGTGGCGAGCGCGACGAAGCCGTCGACGCCGCGATCCTCGCCGCCTCCGAGAGCCGCAACGACCGCGACGTGCTGCTCAACGAGAAGCTGACGACGGAATTGCGGCCGACTTTATTTCTCGCCCAGCTTTCCAACCTCCTCGCCGGCAACATCTCGATCGTCCACAAGGTCACCGGTTCCTCCCGCACCTTCATGGGCGAGGAAGGCGCGGGTGTCTCGGCCGTCGAGACGGCTGCCGCGCGCATCCGCTCCGGGCAATCGACCCATGTTTTGGTCGGCGGCGCCTTCCAGACCGAGCATTCCGACATGCTGCTCGGCTATGAGCTTGCCGGCTACCTGCATCGCGGCCCGTGGAAGCCGGTCTGGCAACGCCAGGGTTCCGAAGGCGGCGGCGTGGTGACGGGCTCGGGTGGCGCTTTCCTGGTGCTGGAGCAGCGCGAGCACGCGAAAAGCCGCGGCCGAAGGATCTACGCCGAGCTCGGCCCCATCGTGTCCGGCCGTGCCAGACGCCGGCGCGGCGAGTTGAATTCAGAAATTGCCGCCCTGTTGGAGCAGGCCCACCTTCCCGATGGCGACCTGTTGACGATTTCCGCCGCCTCCGGCGCCCATGCCGCAACGGCCGCCGAAAAAACGGTGCTTGACGCCAACCCGGCTTTGGCCGTGCGCGCCTTCTCGACGCTGACCGGTCATATGAAGGAAGCGCAGTTCCCCTTCGCCGTGGCGCTCGCGGCCATGGCGATCGACCGCAAGGCCGGTTACCCCGTTTTCGACGCCACGGCCGAGAAGCCGTTTGACGGTGCGCCGGGGACAGTCCTTGCAACTGCGATCGGCTATCACCAATTCGAGGGCATGGGGCTGATCAAAGCGGCCTGAGGTACCATCGAGGCTGTCAGGACAAAACATGGCCAATCTCAAAGACCATATGGGCAGGCCGGTCGTGGCCGTCACCGGCATCGGCGTCGTGACGTCACTGGGCGTCGGCAAGACCGACAACTGGGCGGCGCTGACGTCCGGCAAATCCGGCATCCATCCGATCAGCCGTTTTCCGGTCGACCACCTCAACACCCGCATTTCCGGCATGGTCGACTTCCTGCCGTCGAGCTCGAAGGGCGCAAGCCACCTCACTTACGAACTGGCCGAGACCGTTGCCCAGGAAGCCGTGTCGGAAGCAGGCCTCGATTCCGGCGATTTCGGCGGCCCGCTGTTCCTGGCCTCGCCGCCGGTCGAGCTCGACTGGGCCGACCGTTTCTCGCTCTACAATTCCGACAAGAAGGATGGCGGTTCCGAGAGATTGCTGCGCGTCGCCCGCGCGTTGAAGGAGCTCGACATCTTCGAAACCACCCAGTTCGGCTCGATCGCCGACCGCCTGGCCGACCGCTTCGGCACGCGCGGCCTGCCGATCACGCTCTCGACCGCATGCGCTTCGGGAGCCACCGCCATCCAGCTCGGCGTCGAGGCGATCCGTCGCGGCGAATGCGACAAGGCGCTGTCGATCGGCGCCGACGGCTCGGCGACAGCCGAGGCGCTGATCCGCTTCTCGCTGCTCTCGGCGCTCTCCACTCACAACGACATCCCGGAAAAGGCCTCAAAGCCCTTCTCCAAGGACCGCGACGGCTTCGTGCTGGCCGAGGGGTCGGGGGCGCTGGTGCTGGAATCGCTGGAAGCCGCGCTGGCCCGCGGCGCGACGATCCTCGGCATCATGCGCGGCTGCGGCGAGAAGGCCGACGACTTCCACCGCACCCGCTCCAAGCCTGATGCGTCACCGGCGATCGCGGCGGTGCGCGCCGCCCTTGCCGATGCGGGCATGAGCGAGGACGAGATCGAGTATGTCAACGCGCACGGCACTTCGACGCCGGAAAACGACAAGATGGAGCATCTGTCGCTATCCACTGTCTTCGGCGAGCGTATCGGCTCGATGCCGGTCTCGTCGAACAAGTCGATGATCGGCCACACGCTGTCGGCCGCCGGTGCGGTCGAGGCCGCCTTCTCGCTGATGACCATGCGCGAAAGCGTCATCCCGCCGACCATCAATTACGACAATCCGGATCCGGCTATTGTCCTCGACGTCGTCCCGAACAAGAAGCGCAACGCCGAGGTCGGCACGGTCTTGTCGAACTCCTTTGGCTTCGGTGGTCAGAACACCTGCCTTGTCATGGCGCGGGAACCGGTCTAAGCGGACATTTTTCCGCTTTTGACGAACTGACAGGCTCAATGCGCGCATTGCAACTTATCGAGGACCGCCGTCTCGAAACGGTGGACCTGCCGCCTCCCCCGCCGCCTTCCTTGGGCGAAGTGACGCTCCGCATCAAGGCGGTGGCGCTCAACCATATCGATGTCTGGGGCTGGCGCGGCATGGCCTTTGCCAAGCGCAAGCTGCCGCTGGTCGTCGGCGCCGAAGCCGCCGGCGAGGTCGAAGCGGTCGGCCCTGGCGTCTCCAACCTCCAGCCCGGACAATTGGTCTCGATCTACGGCGCGCGCACCTGCGGCCTCTGTCGCGCCTGCCGCGAAGGCCGCGACAATCTCTGCGAGCATGTTTCCGGCGTCCACGGCTTCCATCTTGACGGCTTCGCCCAGGAAAAGATCAATCTGCCGGCGCGCCTGCTGGTACCCGCTCCTCCCGGCGTCACCGAGATCGGCGCGGCGGTCGCGCCCGTAACCTTCGGCACGGTCGAGCACATGCTGTTCGACAACGCGAAGCTGGAACCCGGCGAGACCATTCTCGTCCATGCCGGCGGCTCCGGTATCGGCACCGCCGCCATCCAGTTGGCCAAGAAGATGGGCTGCACGGTCATCACCACGGTCGGCTCGAACGACAAGATCGACAAGGCCAAGGCACTCGGCGCCGACCACGTCATCAACTACCGCGAGGACCGCTTCGAAGGCGTCGTGCGCAAGCTGACGAAGAAGAAGGGCGTCGACGTGGTGTTCGAACATGTCGGCGCGGATACATTTGCCGGCTCGATGCTCTCCTTGAAGCGCGGCGGGCGCCTCGTCACCTGCGGCTCGACCTCCGGCGTGTCGACGCAGGTCAATTTGATGCAGCTCTTCCAGCAGCAGCTGAAGCTGCTCGGCTCCTTCGGCTGCCGCATGGAGAACATGGCCAACGCCATGCAGAAGATGGCCGCCGGTCTTGTCGCCCCTGTCATCGATACCGAGGTGGGTTTCGACGACATCGATGCGGCGCTGAAGCGCATGGAAGGCCGCGACGTCTTCGGCAAGATCATCCTGCGCGTTTCCTAAAGCAGTTCCAGGAAAGGCGGATGGTCGGCAACGCGCTCAGGAAAGCCCGCCGGGACTTCATGTTCCGCTACGGCCGGCGGCTGCGCCAGATGGAGCACTGGCTGGTCGCCAGGCTCGCCATGGTGTTGCTCTCGCTGCTGCGCCTGTTGCCTCCGGACAACGCGCTCAACTTCGCCGACCGCGCCGCCCGCCGGGTCGGCCCGCTTGTCGGGCGCCATCGCGTCGCGGTCAACAATCTGCGCCTTGCCTATCCGCAGAAGAGCGACGCCGAAATCGAGGCCATCGCGCGCGACATGTGGGGCAACATGGCCCGCCTCGCGGCGGAATACATCTTCCTCGACGCGCTGTTCGACTTCGACCCGGACGCTGCGAAGCCTGGCCGGGTCGAGGTTCGCGGCATCGAGCATTTCGTCGAGATCGCCGGCGAGAAGAAACCTCACATCCTCTTCACCGGCCATCTCGGCAATTTCGAGCTGCTGCCGGTGGCCGCGGCCACGTTCGGCATGAACATCACGGCGCTGTTTCGCCCGCCGAACAACCCCTACCTCGCCGACTACATCCATTCGACGCGCCGCTCCTCTATGGGCGCGCTGCTGCCCTCCTCCACCGGCGCATCGTTCGCCCTCGCCGCCATTCTCGAGAAAGGCGGCAACATCGGCGTGCTGGTCGATCAGAAATTCTCGGGCGGCGTGGAGACGACCTTCTTCGGCCGCCTGTGCCAGACCAATCCGATGCTCGGCATGCTGGCCCGGCACTACGACTGCGATGTCTATCCCGCCCGCTGCGTCAGGCTGCCGGGCAACCGCTTTCGTCTTGAGATCGAGGACAAGCTGGACTTGCCGCGCACCGAGGACGGCAGCGTCGACGTCGACGCCACCACCCAGCTGCTCACCGATGTGGTCGAGCGCTGGGTGCGCGAGGATCCAGGACAGTGGATGTGGTTCCACAAGCGATGGGAAATCAGCGGCCGCCGCCGCAAGCGCAGACAGGCAAAACAAGCCAGCCTGGACGCTCAGTAGTCGAGACCTGGCGGAGCACGCCTGGACAATACCCGGCGCTTGCTGCCCAAAAGAAAGGCCGCGAAGATTGATCCTCGCGGCCTCGATATTGGCTTAACTGTCAGGCCTGCGCGGCAATTTCAGAAGAGCGGCAATGTGAAGTTCGGCCGATAAGTATCCATGGTAGCGCCGTTGCGGTCTTCGGAAAGCAAGGTATCTGCGCCAAAGCTTGCCCTGAGGCCGACGACATATTTGTGCACGTTCACGCTGCCCGAAGACCCGCTTGCCGTCAGGTGATCCAGTTGGTAGCGCCCGAACACCGACCAAGGCGTACCGGAAAACCGGTAGGTGGCCTGTAAGGCACCCGTGACAGTATCTAGATGTCCGCCATCGGCCGAAAGTCGCGAAAAGCCGAGCTCGCCATCGAACCGAAGGTTGTCTTGGGCGAAGAAGCGCACTACGCCGCGACCGCCCCAATTGTCGAAATGTTCGGATTCGCCGCTGGCTCGCAACTGACCATAATAAACCTGACCATAGACGGTCACATTGCCGAAATAGGCTTGAGCTTCAGGGCCGAAGCTGAAGCTATAGAGGTTCGCGTCACTGATGCCTTCGTCGCCGCCGTATCCCGTGATTGTGGCAAACCCGCCGAGCGCATAAGAGCTTGGGTCGCGCCAGTAGCCGTGGACCGCGCCGCCGTAGCTGTAGATATTCACGCCCTGGATCCAGATCGAGTCCACCACCGCGTCCGTCTGAATGTTCCAGCGGGCGTCGATCGGGAAGTTGACCCTAGCCGCGCCACCTGCAGCGGTGCCCGTGGCGTGGTCACCAGGGACCGACACATAGAGACCACCCACATAGAGTTCGCCGTAACCGGAAATGTGCGGCTGGGCGAGTTCCTGATCCAGAACAACCGGCGCATCTGCAGCGAAAGCAGCCGTTGCAGTAGCCGCGATCGCGGTGCCCAAAAGAAATCGATACATTACAGCCCCCCAGCAGCAGAACTAACACGTCGTACTTACCACTGTCGCCTCATGCAAACCAGCTTCGGCAATGCTACTGAATGCATAAGCCGTTGTTTTTCGGAGCATGTGAGGCATCGCTGCAACGCCGCGCTGACGAGCAGGCAGCAATGCTGCCCGCGACTGTCAGAGAAGCATTGTCATCCGGTTCAGTTGGTGACGACGATCCGCGTGTTGCCGAACCCGACTTCCTTGACCATCGAATAGAAGGTCGCGGCATTGGCCGGATGCAGGCGCACGCAGCCATGCGACGCCGGGCGTCCGAGATTTCTGACCGCCCCGGTGCCGTGAATGGCGAAGCCGCCGTGGAAGAACACCGAATAAGGCATCGGCGAGTTGTCATACTTGCGCGAATACCACATCCGGGCGGTCCATTGCGGCTGGTAGCTGCCGCGCGGCGTGAAATATCCAGGACGCGCCGTCGACACGCTCCAGCGGTAGAGCACTTGGCCATATTTGCTGACGGTCATGGTCTGCGACGACACGTCGATATTGGCGACCAGCGTGGCCGCCCGACTTGCGATAGACATGCCGAACAACGCGGTCGCCAGCACGGTTGCCATGAGAACGAAGTTTTTCATGCGATCAAACCCCTTTGATTGCCCCCTGCCATTGACGCGGTTTTTCCATCTTTTTGCCGGCAGATGCGTTAAGTACCACACACTCCTTGACGATTCCGCCAATCCAATGCGGTGAATTTGAACGATTTTCCCGGCATAGTTGCCGCTGCGACACGCACCCTCTTGAGTTTAAACACGGGCATTGGGCCATGCCCGGATCGTCGTGTGGCAATGAGCAACTGGTTGCTTGCAAAAGCGCTGCGTTCCTTCTTCAATCCGCCGGATGAATGAACGACTTCGCATGAATGAGCGACTTTTCGGGGCGGTCGAGGACCGGACAGACGAACTCGTTGCGCTGACCGCGGATCTGATCCGCTTCCCGACGGTCAATCCGCCAGGCGAGGCCTATCGGCCATGCGCCGAGTTCCTTGGCGCGCGTCTGAAGAAACTCGGCTTCGAAACCGAATTCATCCGTGCCGAGGGCGCGCCAGGCGACAGCGACCGCTATCCGCGAGTCAACGTGGTCGCGCGCTTCGACGGCCGCTCGCCCGGCCCCTGCGTGCATTTCAACTCGCATATCGACGTGGTCGAGGCGGGCGACGGCTGGACCGTCGATCCCTTTGCCGGCGTGGTGAAGGACGGCAGGGTCTATGGCCGCGGCGCTTGCGATATGAAGGGCGGCCTGGCGGCCTCCGTCATCGCCGCCGAAGCCTTCATGGCGACCTATCCCGACTTTCCAGGCGCGATCGAGATATCGGGCACGGCGGACGAGGAATCTGGCGGCTTCGGCGGCGTCGCCCATCTGGCGAGGCTCGGCTATTTCTCGAAGCCGAAGGTCGACCACGTCATCATCCCGGAGCCGCTGAACAAGGATCGCATCTGCCTTGGCCATCGCGGCGTCTGGTGGGCCGAGATCGAGACCAAGGGCGAGATCGCGCATGGCTCGATGCCGTTCCTCGGGGACAACGCGGTGCGCCATATGGGCGCCGTGCTGCAGGCTTTCGAGGAGGACTTGTTCCCGGCGCTCGACCGCAAGATGACGCGCATGCCGGTGGTGCCCGAGGGCGCCCGGCGCTCGACCATGAACATCAATTCCATCCATGGCGGCCAGACCGAGGATTTCCGGCCCGGACTTCCCTCGCCCAACGTGCCTGATTGGTGCCGGCTCACCATCGACCGGCGCTTCCTGCTCGAAGAGGACATCGCCACTGTGAAGGGCGAAGTCACCGGCATCCTCGAGCGGCTGAAGCGCGAGCGCAAGAAATTCGACTACGAGATCCGCGACCTGATGGAGGTGCTGCCGCTGATGACGGAGCGTGACGCGCCGGTGGTGAAGGCCGTCGCGAAAGGCATCATGGAGGTGTTCGATCGCGAACCCGACTATGTGATCTCGCCCGGCACCTACGACCAGAAGCACGTCGCGCGCCTCGGCCATCTCTATGACTGCATCGCCTACGGCCCGGGTATTCTCGACCTTGCGCATAGGCCGGACGAATGGGTCGGCATCGCCGACATGGTGGAATCGGCCAAGGTGATGGCGATCGGCCTCAATGTGCTCTTGCGCGGCACGACCGGATGACAGGTAAAAACATTCCACCTGGCGCCGCCCGGCAGCACGAAACGCAATTTACTCGCGCGCCAAATCACGCTTCTATCCGCCGGCTTGAGCAGGTTTGAGCAATGGGAGTTCAGCGATGAAACTGTGGAAGACCATTCTGGCCGCGGCTACCCTGTCGCTTGCCGCCGCCACGTCGGCCTTTGCCGCGCGCACCGACCTCACGCTCGGCATCGTGCTCGAGCCGCCGCATCTCGATCCGACCGCCGGCGCGGCCGCGGCCATCGGCGAAGTCACCTATGCCAATGTCTTTGAAGGGCTGACGCGCATCGACGACAATGGTCAGGTTCAACCCGCCCTCGCCGAGAGCTGGGCAGTCTCCGACGACGGCAAGGTCTACACGTTCAAGATGCATTCCGGCGTGAAGTTCCACGATGGCTCGGCCTTCAGCGCCGACGACGTGAAATTCTCGCTGGACCGGGCGCGTGCCAAGGATTCGCTCAATCCGCAAAAGCAGCTCTTTGCCCACATCACCGATGTCACGGCGGTCGATCCGGCGACCGTCAAGGTCACTCTCGACGGGCCGCAGGGCAGTTTCCTTTATGACATGGGCCAGGTTGCAGCGGTGATCGTGGCGAAGGGGTCGGCCGACGGCAACAAGGACAAGCCGATCGGCACCGGGCCGTTCAAGCTCGATCACTGGGCCAAGGGTTCCGAGATCACGCTCGTCAAGAACCCGGACTATTGGGGTACGCCCGCTGCGCTCGACAAGGCGACATTCCGTATCGTGCCCGACGCGGCCGCGGCCGTCCCCGCCTTGCTCTCGGGCGACATCCAGGCTTTCGCCAACATGCCCGCACAGGACGCGCTCGGGCAGGTCCAGTCCGATCCGCGCTTCAGCGTCGTGATCGGCTCGACCGAGGGCGAGACGATCCTGTCCATCAACAACAAGAAGCCACCCTTCGACAAGCTCGCGGTGCGGCAGGCGCTCGCCTCCGCGATCGATCGCAGCGCCATCATCGCAGCCGCCTCGAACGGTCTTGGAAAGCCGATCGGCTCTCATTTCTCGCCAGGCGACGCGGGCTATGTCGATCTCACCGGCGTCTATCCGCACGACATCGCCAAGGCCAAGGCGTATCTGAAGGAAGCGGGGCTGGAGAACGGCTTCTCGGCCACGATCAAGCTGCCACCCGTACCTTACGCACGCGACGGCGGCCAGGTGATTCAGTCCCAGCTGAAGGAGATCGGGGTCGATCTGCAGATCATCCCGGTCGAATGGGCGGAGTGGCTGAGCCAGGTCTTCACTAACAAGGATTACGACCTCACGATCGTTTCCCATGTCGAGCCTAACGACATCGATATCTATTCGCGGCCCGGCTACTATTTCCAGTATGACAACCCGAAGTTCAACGATGTCATCAAGCAGCTCGGCACCACGGTCGACAAGGACAAGAGGCTGGAACTGCTGGGTGAGGCGCAGAAGATTCTCGCCCACGACGTGCCCGCCGTCTATCTGTTCGAGCTGCCCAAGATTGGCGTTTGGGATGCCAAGCTGCAGGGCATGTGGACGAACTGGCCGATCGAGGCGGATGATCTGACCAAGGTGAAGTGGACGGATTGAGCCCGGCGCGATCGCCCGATCGCCTCCCATGACCGCCTATCTCCTCAAACGCCTCATCATCGCGGCCCTCACCCTGGTACTGGCCTCGATGGTGGTGTTCGCGGTCATGGAGGTCCTGCCCGGCGATCCGGCGCGCCTGATGCTGGGCCTCAACGCCAGCGCCGAGCAGGTCGAGGCGCTGCGCAACCAGATGGGGCTGAACGCCCCTCTGATGCTGCGCTACCTGCACTGGGTCGGCGGCCTGCTCAACCTCGATTTCGGCCGCTCCTACACCTATTCGGTTCCCGTCATCGACCTGGTGCGCGAACGCATCGCCGTTTCCCTGCCGCTGGCGCTGATCGCGCTAGCGCTTTCGACCATCATCGCTATTCCGGTCGGCGTGTTCTCGGCCAGCCGCCAGGGCCGCGCGGGCGATACGCTCGCCATGGGTGCCGCCCAACTCGGCGTCGCCGTGCCGAATTTCTGGTTCGCGCTGATGCTGATCTACCTGTTTGCCGTCTGGCTGCGGCTGGTGCCGGCCGGCGGCTTTCCGGGCTGGGGCGCCGGTATCTGGCCGGCACTGAAATCGCTGATCCTGCCGGCCATCGCGCTGGCGCTGCCGCAGGCGGCGATCCTGGGCCGCGTCGCCCGCTCGGCGCTGATCGAGGTGCTCAACGAGGATTATATCCGCACCGCGCGCGCCAAGGGCCTGCCCTACCGCGCCGTGCTCTGGCGCCATGCGCTGCGCAACGCCATGATCCCCGTGCTCACCATCCTCGGCCTGCAATTTGCCTTCCTGCTCGCCGGCACCATCATCATCGAGAATGTCTTCTACCTGCCTGGGCTGGGCCGGCTGATCTTCCAGGCCATCACCCAGCGCGACCTGATCGTGGTCGAAAGCATCGTCATGCTTCTGGTCGCCGCCGTGATCCTGATCAACCTCCTCGTCGATTTCTCCTACGCTATCGTCGACCCGCGCCTCAGAGGCCGGCAATGACCATGCGCATCGACCTGCCCGAGGAAACCATCGCCGGCGTGCTGGCCAAGGCCCTCGGCAACCGCTCCTTCCTGGTCGGGCTCATCATCACGCTGCTGATCGTTGCCGTCGCGCTCGTCTCCTTCGTCTGGACGCCTTACGACGTCACAAAGCTTGTAATCGCCGACAAGACTCAGCCGCCCTCTTGGGCACACTGGTTCGGCACCGACCATTTCGGCCGCGACATCCTGTCGATGATCATGGTCGGCGCCCGCAATTCGATCGCCGTGGCGCTGGTCGCGGTCGGCATCGGCATGGGCATCGGCGTGCCGCTCGGCGCCTTCGCCGCTGCGCGCGGCGGTCTGGCCGACGAGGCGCTGATGCGCGTCAACGACCTCGTCTTCGCCTTCCCGGCATTGCTCTCGGCAATCATGATCACCGCGATCTTCGGCCCGGGCGCCGTCAACGCCATCATTGCCATCGGCATCTTCAACATACCGGTTTTCGCGCGCGTCGCCCGCGCCGGCGCGCTGGCGATCTGGCCGCGCGAATTCATCCTCGCCGCGCGCGCCGCCGGCAAGGGCATGACGCGGATCACCGTCGAGCACATCCTGCCCAACATCGCGACGCTGCTTTTGGTCCAGGGCACGATCCAGTTCGCGCTGGGCATCCTCGCCGAAGCCGGGCTTTCCTATGTCGGCCTGGGCGCCCAGCCGCCGATGCCGAGCTGGGGCCGCATGCTGTTCGACGCGCAGACGCGCATGGTGACCGCGCCCTGGATGGCGATCTTCCCCGGCATGGCGATCGTCGTCACTGTGCTTGGGCTGAACCTGCTCGGCGACGGTCTCGCCGATATCCTCGATCCGAAATCGCGGCGGCGCCGATGAGCCTGCTCGAGATCGAAAACCTGTCGCTGACGATCGGCGCCACGCCGATCCTGAAAGGCGTCGAGCTGACGATCGCGCCTGGCGAGGTCGTCGGCCTGGTCGGTGAATCCGGCTCCGGAAAGTCGATGACGGCGCTGACCATCATGCAGCTCCTCCCCCACCTGGCGCGTGCCGAAGGCCGCGTCGCCTTCGACGGCATCGACATCCTCGGAGCCACCGAGGACCAGATGTGCGCCTTGCGCGGCGACGATATCGGCATGGTTTTCCAGGAGCCTATGACGGCGCTGAACCCGGTCAAGACGATCGGCGAACAGGTGGCCGAAGGCATTCGCTGGCACACCAAGGCGGGCCGCGCCGAGGCCGAAGAGCGCGCGCGAAAAATCCTCGACCGCGTCGGGCTGCCGGAAGCCAAATTCCCGCTGTCGCGCTATCCGCACGAACTGTCCGGCGGCCAGCGCCAGCGCGTCGTCATTGCCATTGCCTGCGCGCTGAAACCGAAGCTCCTGATCGCCGACGAGCCGACGACGGCGCTCGACGTGGTGCTGCAGGCGCAGATCCTCGACCTGTTGCGCGATCTGGTCCGCGAGAACCGCATGGGCCTGCTGCTGATCTCGCACGACCTCGCGGTGGTAACCGAGATGGCCGATCGCCTGACCATCCTGCGCCGTGGCGAGGTGACGGAAGCCGGCGACACGGCGCGCACGCTGTCGGAACAACAGCATCCCTACACACGCGAGTTGGCGCTGGCGTCGATGCATGTGCCGGCGCGGCCGAAACAGCACCTTGCCGGCTCGGCAATGCCCTTGCTCGAAGTCGAAGGCGTCGTCCGGGATTATCCGGGCCGGCGCAAATCCCTATTCCGGCCGGCGCAGCCGATCCGTGCCGTCGACGATGTCTCGCTCACCATCGAGCCGGCGCAGTCGGTGGCGCTGGTCGGCCGCTCGGGCTGCGGCAAGTCCACGCTTGCCCGCATGATCCTGGCATTGGACAAACCGACGGCGGGCACGATCCGCTTTCGCGGCGAGGCCATCATCGGAAAAGCGGAGGCCGAGCTGAAGCCGGCCAGGCGCGACATGCAGGTCGTTTTCCAGGATCCCTACGGCTCCTTCGACCCGCGCCAGAAGGTGGAGAAGCTGGTGGCCGAGCCGCTGCATCTTCTGGAAAAACAGCCGGCAAACGCCGAGCGCCGCGAGATGGTCGCGCATGCGCTCGATGAAGTCGGGCTTGGGCCACGCGACATGGACAAATACCCGCATGAATTCTCGGGCGGCCAGCGCCAACGCCTGTCGATCGCCCGCGCCATCATCACGCGCCCGAAGCTGGTGGTCGCCGACGAGCCGGTCTCAGCGCTCGATGTCTCGATCCGCGCCCAGATCCTCGACCTCTTCGCCGAGCTAAACCAGAAGCTCGGCATCGCCTATCTCTTCATCACCCATGACCTGACGGTCGCCCGCGCCATGGCGGACGAGGTGCTGGTCATGCATGAAGGCAAGATCGTCGAGCGCGGCAAGACCGGCGATGTGCTCGACCATCCGCGCTCCGAAGCCGCGCGAGCGCTGGTCGCGGCCGCCCCCGACCTTCACCGCGCCATCGCGCGACGCATGCAGGAACAGGGCTAAGCAGCCGGTATGGCCGGGCCGGCTATTCCTCCGGCTTCACCAAATCGACAGGGCTGATATCGAGCAGGTCGAGCGTGCGGCGCAGAAGCTTCACCTCGCTCTCCGCCAGCTTGGAATCGGCCTTGGCGATCTCGGCCATGTGGCGCGCGAGCAGTTTCCGGCGCTCGACATCGAGGTCGCGGAACAGCGCGATCGCCTGCGAGCCGTTGGTCTCGTAGCCATAGTCGTTGAGATATTCGATAACGCTGTCGATCGAGGTTTCGGGGATACCGAAGGCTTCCTTGCAGATGTGGCGGAAGACGACCATCTCGCTCTCCGAAACCGAACCGTCGGCCAGGATCATCCGAAACAGCATCAAAAGCTCCGCCGACAGCACCGGATCGTCCGCCACCTTGCGCACACCCGGGTCACCGTCGAAGATCGAACGTATCTGGTCGAGCAGCGCCATCGCCACCAAGCTCCCTTTCCGATTCCGTGAGATTGTTAGCTTGGAATCGCTCTTGCGCAAACGGGGCGAGCATGGTGGAAGCTGCGGTTTCCTTCCAGGCATCCCTCCCCGATGATCGATCTTACCCTGCAGACCGTCCTCATCCTGATTGCCGCGGCCTTTGCGGCCGGCTTCGTCGACTCGATCGCCGGCGGCGGCGGGCTGATCACGATCCCGGCGCTGCTGCTTGCCGGCTTTTCGCCGGTCGCAGCCCTCGGCACGAACAAACTGCAAGGCATGTTCGGTTCCGGCTCGGCCACCATTCATTACGCGGCGAACGGCCAGGTCGACCTGCGCCGTCAGTTGCCGTCGGCGCTGCTGGCGCTTGCCGGCGGCGCGGTCGGGGCGCTTTTGGCGACAGTCGTGCCCGGCGATTTCCTGCGCGCCCTGCTCCCGCTTCTCCTGGTCGCCATCGCGCTCTATTTCGCGCTGAAGCCGAACATGGACGACGTCGACCGTGCCGAACGGCTGTCGCCCTTCCTGTTCGGACTGATCATCCCGCCGCTGGTCGGCTTCTATGACGGTGTCTTCGGCCCCGGCGCCGGCTCCTTCTACATGCTCGCCTTCGTCACGCTCGCCGGCTATGGCGTGCTCAAGGCGACGGCGCACACCAAGCTGCTCAACTTCGCCTCCAACATCGGCGGCTTCATCGTCTTCGCCGCCGTCGGCGTCATCGACTGGAAGATCGGCCTGATGATGGGCGTGGCGCAGTTCATTGGCGCCCGTGTCGGCGCGAGCCTTGCCATCCGCATCGGCGCCAGGCTGATCAAGCCGCTGCTGGTGGTCGTCTGCCTGGCGCTCGCCGCGAAGCTGCTGGCCGACCCGGCCAATCCCTTGCGCCAGCTAATTGGTATGTGACCGCATCGCTGGTAGAATAAGCGCGCGCGAATCATGTTGGAGGGACGAGACATGAATCTCAGTGCGCCTACCCAAATCGTGTTCATTATCTCATTGGTCATCGCCATCATCGGCCTTCTCGCCGCGCTTGGCGTTCTTGCATTCATTCCGCTTGCTTCCGTTTGGATCATGCTCATCGCCTATATCGTGCTCGCCGCCGGCTGTTTGATGCGCGGCGCTTGAAATTCGCAGATCTCAGGCAACTCGGAGCGCCCGGCCCTGCCGGGCGCTTTTGATTCTTGCGAGCATGTTCTGATAGGCTCGCGCCATGTCCGACGAGACAGAGCGCCATCGACAGGACAACCGCTCTCCCGCCCTCCATTTCGAGATGGTCCGGCGCAAGCCGGCCGTGTCGCTCGCGGGCACCGTCACCGATATCTGCGGCTATCGCGAGACAAGGCCCGGCCATTTCCGCATCGTCGAATATGCCTCGCTGACCGTGCCGCTGGTGATCAGCTTTGCCGAAGCCTTCGCCATCGGGCTCGGCCACACGCCTGGCGACAACGACCGCTACGCCAGCTTCGCCGCCGGACTCTATGCCGGACCCGTGATGATCGAATCCTTCGGCGGCGCCTGCTGCATCCAGGTCAATTTCACGCCGCTCGGCGCCAGGCAATTCTTCGGCCTGCCGATGAGCGAACTGCGCGACCGCATGATCGGGTTGGACGACGCGCTGGGCTTCGACGGCATCGCGTTGCGCGAACAACTCGGCGAGGCATCGGACTGGGACACACGCTTCGACGTAGCAGAGAGCTTTATTACCCGCCGCCTCGCGGAGGCAAATGGGCTGTCGCCCGAAATCGCCTGGGCGTACAGGACGGTCGTCGCGTCGGGCGGCCGCACTCGCATTGCGGCGCTCGCCGGCGAGA
Organism: Mesorhizobium atlanticum; assembly: GCF_003289965.1. Lineage (GTDB taxonomy): Bacteria > Pseudomonadota > Alphaproteobacteria > Rhizobiales > Rhizobiaceae > Mesorhizobium > Mesorhizobium atlanticum. The sequence goes on along the minus strand of NZ_QMBQ01000003.1, from coordinate 432,164 downwards.
TCGGCTGGAGCCGCAAGCATCTGGCGGCGAAATTCACCGATGCGATCGGCATCGGCCCGAAGACATTGTCGCGCATCGTGCGCTTCAACCGCGCGCTTTCCCAGTCGAAGCGGCAGGGCGATGACTGGGCCGGCATCGCCGCTGATTGCGGCTATGCCGACCAGGCGCATCTGGTGCGCGAGTTCCGCCAGCTTGCCGGCGAGACGCCGACCGGGCTCGCAGCGCTGATGTAGCCTTAAGCCGAGGTAACATTTCTTCAAGACGCCGACCCGGCCATGATGGACATTGGCTCGATCGACGCGAACAAGGAGATCGTCATGCCCTCGTCAACCGAAGCACCCCGTATCTATCCCGCCCTGCGCTACAGGAACGCCGCCAAGATGATCGACTGGCTGGGCGAAGCCTTCGGCTTCGAGGTCCGCGCCCGCTATGGCGAAGGCGACGTCGTCCACCACGCCGAGCTGACCTTCGGCTCCTCGATGATCATGCTGGGCACGGCGCGCGACGACGATTACGGCAAGATTGTCGGTGATCCAAGCGGTGGCGGCGGCAAGTCGATCTACATCGCCGTGGATGACGCCGATGCCGCCTATGCGCGAGCCAAGAAGGCCGGCGCAAAAATCATCCAGGAACTGGTCGACCGCGACTATGGCAGCCGCGAGTTCATCTGCCTCGACCCGGAAGGCAATGTCTGGTCCTTCGGCACCTATTGGCCGAAGACCGGGGAGAAGGCGTAGGAAGTTCACCGACGTCACGGATCGGCGACAGCATTCCAACTTCGTCATCCACGGGCGAAGCGGGAGCCGAAGCGGACGCACAGACCCGAGAATGACGATGGGACGGGCGTTGCGGCCAAACGCCATGGCAGCGACTCCATCGATGCAGCAAAGTCGCCGTCAAGCCTTCAGCATCGGGCAGTCAGCGCGCCAGCCCAATGATCGTGTCGCAGTCGAGATGTCGCTCCAGCTCAGCCGCGACCTCGTCCAGCGCCTTCTCGACCTCGGCGCGATAATCGATGCCGCCGCCTTTGACACCGAGGCTCTCCAGATAGGCGGCGCGAAAAGCGTCGGCGGAAAACAGCCCGTGCAGGTAGGTGCCAATCACCTTGCCATCGGCCGAAACGGCGCCGTCCTCGGCGCCGTTGAGGATCGTCGACGGCCGCGCCGTATCCGGACCAGTGGTGCGGCCGAGATGGATCTCATAGCCTTCGAGCGGCAGGCCGAATTGTACCGATCGCGCGCTCGAATTGCGCACGGTCTTTTCCGGCTCCATCACCGTCTCGATGTCGAGCAGGCCGAGGCCCTCGGCCTCTCTCACACTGCCTTCGATGCCGTCGGGATCGCGCACCATGCGGCCGAGCATCTGGTAACCGCCGCAGATGCCAACGACATGGCCGCCGCGCTTGCGGTGGGCGAGAAGATCGCGATCCCAGCCGTTCTCGCGCAATTTGATGAGATCGCCGATCGTCGACTTCGAGCCGGGAATGACCACCAGCCCGGCATCCTCCGGCAACCTCTTGCCCGGCGGCACGAACACCACCTCGACCTGCGGCTCGGCTTTCAGCGGATCGAGGTCATCGAAATTGGCGATGCGCGCCAGCATTGGCACCGCCACCTTCAGCGCCCGTTTCCGGCCGGAAGCGAGGCGTTCGAGCACCACGGAATCCTCGGAGGGCAATCGGCCGGCTGCCTTCAGCCAAGGCACGACGCCGAAGCAGGGCCAGCCGGTGAATTTTTCGATTGCCTTGATGCCGTCGTCGAACAACGAGACATCGCCGCGGAACTTGTTGATGAGGTAGCCAACGATCATGCGCCGATCCTCCTCCGGGAGGATGAGATGCGTGCCAGCGACCGAAGCAATGACGCCGCCGCGATCGATGTCGCCGACCAGGATCACCGGCACATTGGCGCGCGTGGCGAAACCCATATTGGCGATGTCGCGGCTGCGTAGATTGATCTCGGCCGGCGAGCCCGCGCCCTCGACGATGACCAGATCGGCCCGCTTGCCGATCTTCGCCCAGGAATCGAGCACAGCGTCCATCAGTCCGGCTTTCATTGCCTGATAGTCGCGCGCCCGCGCCTCGCCATAGACCCTGCCCTGCACCACCACCTGCGAGCCGATATCGCTCTGCGGCTTGAGCAGCACCGGGTTCATGTGCACGGTCGGGCGAACCCCACAGGCCAGCGCCTGCAGCCATTGCCCACGGCCGATCTCGCCTTCGCCGGCCTCGCCGGGAATGTCTGCGACGGCGGCGTTGTTCGACATGTTCTGCGGCTTGAACGGCCGGACCTTCAGACCGCGATTCTTCGCGGCGCGGCAAAGCCCGGCCACCAGCACGGTCTTGCCGACATCGGAGCCCGTGCCCTGCAGCATGATCGCTTTTGCCATCAGGTCCTGCCTCTCAAGTCGATCATCGGGCCGATGGTCGATTTCTGCGCCAGCGGCCCACCGCGCCAGAGATAGAGCGCCATCAGCGGCTCCGTGCCCGTGCGCATGGCATGGCTGACGCTGGAGGCGTGGTGAATGACCTCGCCGGCATCGCGGGCATGAAAACGCCCCTCGCCCATCCGCCACTCCGTGCCGCCGGTCAGGGGGATATAGATCTCCTCGGCGATGTGGTGGTGGTCGGGATAGACGATGTCCGGTCCAAGGATCAGCAGGCCGCCCGCGACCTCGTCGTTGACGAAATGCCCGCGGGTGCCGAACACTTCCAGCCAGCCGTAATTGTCGATGAAGCTCGGCCCGAAATCGGCGGCCGTATAGGTCTGCCCCCAGCGCAGCTCGTCCCGATGGTCGGCAACGAAGCACGTCAGCGGCCTGGCGTCGGCCGGCGCAAGCTTGGCGATGCGATCGAGACGGCCAAGGCAGGCAAGGGCGCGCGGTTCGAGAGAACGGACAGGCATATCCCAGCCGATGCGCGCGACTTCGTCCGCGACCAGATCGTTGTCGACGCTGGCGAGATAGGCATGGAAGCGCTCCAGCAAATCATCGAAAATTGTCGGCACGCAAGAACTCCGTTAGTCATTCCATGCACAGCCGGTTCTCAACGGCCCGGGTTGCGCGGCGGCATCATTGGTCTAGATTGAACGGCGCGCAAAGCCAAAAACGACAGGCCAGAAGGCCTGAAACGACAGGGAGCACGCCATGGACGCGGCAGTCGATGCGGGCACTGGCCAATTCGAACTCAACGAGGAGCAGCGCGCCATCCAGGAGATGGCCCAGGCCTTCGCGGCGGACCGCGTGGCGCCCAACGCGCTCGACTGGGACAAAGCAAAGCACTTCCCCGCCGGCGTGATCCGCGAGACCGGCCCGCTCGGCCTGGGCGGCATCTATGTGCGCGACGATGTCGGCGGCTCGGCGCTTGGCCGGCTGGACGCGGTGCTGATCTTCGAGGCGCTTGCCCACGCCGATCCGGCCTTCTCCTCCTTCATCTCGATCCACAACATGGCGGCCTCGATGATCGACCGCTTCGGCTCGGACGAGCAGCGCCAGCGCTTCCTGCCGAAACTGACGTCGATGGAGTGGCTGGCAAGCTATTGCCTGACCGAGCCCGGCTCCGGCTCCGACGCCGCCGCGCTGAAGACGCGCGCCGTGAAGAGCGGCGACGATTATGTCCTCAACGGCGCCAAGCAGTTCATTTCCGGCGCCGGCGACAGCGATCTCTATGTCGTGATGGCGCGCACCGGCGGCGATGGCCCGAAGGGCATTTCCACCTTCGTCGTGCCCAAGGATGCGCCGGGCCTCTCCTTCGGCGCCAACGAGCACAAGATGGGCTGGCACATGCAATCGACCCGCCAGGTCATCTTCGAGGACTGCAAGGTGCCGGTCGAAAACCTGCTCGCCGCGGAAGGCGCCGGCTTCGGCATCGCCATGGCCGGGCTCGACGGCGGAAGGCTGAACATCGCCGCCTGTTCGCTGGGCGGCGCGCAGTCGGCGCTCGACAAGGCGCTCGCCTATACGGGCGAGCGCAAGGCCTTCGGCTCCAAGATCAACCAGTTCCAGGCGTTGCAGTTCAGGCTGGCCGACATGGAGACGGAGCTGCAGGCGGCCCGCATCTTCCTCTACGCCGCCGCTTCCAAGCTCGACCGCAAGGCGCCCGACGCCGGCAAATGGTCGGCGATGGCCAAGCGCTTCGTCACCGATATCGGCTTCGACATCGCCAACCAGGCGCTGCAGCTGCATGGCGGCTACGGCTATCTGCACGATTACGGCATCGAGAAGCTGGTGCGGGATCTGCGCGTCCACCAGATCCTCGAAGGCACCAACGAGATCATGCGCGTCATCATCGCGCGCTCGCTGATTGGTCGCTGACAGAAAATACGGGAGAAAAACGATGGCAACCATCGCCTTCATCGGCCTCGGCAACATGGGGAATCCCATGGCTGCCAATCTCGTAAAAGCTGGCCACGCTGTGCTGGGCTTCGACCTCATGCCCGAGAACCTTACAGTCGCGAAAGAGCATGGCGTGACAGTCATGGCGAACGCAGCCGCCGCGGTGAAGGACGCCGACGTGGTCATCACCATGTTGCCTGCCGGCAAGCATGTGCTGTCGGTTTACGAAGACATCGCGCCCAAGGCAAAGAAAGCCGCGCTGTTCATCGACTCCTCGACCATCGATGTCGAATCGGCGCGCAAGGCGCATGCGATTGCCGCCAAGCACGGCCTGCCCTCGATCGACGCCCCGGTCTCTGGCGGCACCGGTGGGGCCGCGGCCGGCACCCTGACCTTCATGGCCGGCGGTTCCGACGAGGCCTTCGCCATCGCCGAGCCGATCCTGAAGCCGATGGCCGGGCGCATCGTTCATTGCGGCGGCGACGGCGCCGGCCAGGCGGCCAAGATCTGCAACAACATGATTCTCGGCATCTCGATGATCGGCGTCGCTGAGGCCTTTGTGCTCGCCGAAAAGCTCGGCCTGTCGCACCAGGCGCTGTTCGACGTCGCCTCTACCTCTTCCGGCCAATGCTGGTCGCTGACCACCTATTGCCCGGTGCCCGGCCCGGTGCCGGCCTCGCCGGCCAACCGTGACTACAAGCCGGGCTTTGCCGCCGCGCTCATGCTGAAGGACTTGAAACTGTCGCAGGAAGCCGCGCAGAGCGCGGGCGCCGTGACCCCGCTCGGCGCCGAAGCCACGCAGCTTTATGCGCTGTTCAACGCGCAGGGGCATGCCGGTGTCGATTTTTCCGGCATCATAAATTTCCTGCGCGGCGATAAAAGCTAAGCGGCTGCTTTAGAACGGTTATTAGCGTATTTTTTCGACCAAAAGCCGGCAAATTTAGATTTGCTTAAGGTCTCGCTAACGCACCGGTAACGATGTGCCTTTAAAACGGATTGCGAGGCGGACATCGCGTCCGCCCGGCGCTCCGGATCAGGTCTCGCGTACCGGAGCCCGTAAGTTTCGCAAGTATTCTTGTCGCGAAACGCCATGCGTATCTGGCAGAGCCGCGTTCCCGTTGGGACGCGGTTTTTGCGTTTTGGAGACATCAGCAGCGTAGTCCCAGGGCGGACCAGGAGCGAAGCTCCGTCGCGGAGACCCTGGGATCCATTCCGTTGCCCCGGACGCTAGGCGCAGCGGGGCGAATTCTGCACTCCTGGCGGGGTGTCGATGTAACGGAATGGATCCTCGGGTCTGCGCTGCGTCGCTTCGCTCCTTGCTTCGCCCGTGGATGACGATGGAGCTTGGATGCCCGCTCAGCGCTTCCGCAAATCCGCATCCGCGAGATCGAGCGCCTTGGCGATCCGCTCACAGGCCATGTCGATGGTGTCGCGCGTCCAGATCAGCGGCGGCGAGAGAATCATCGTGTCGCCGGTGGCCCGCAGCATCATGCCGTTTCCGATCGCATGGTCGCGCACCACGACCGCCGCACTTCCCGACGGCAGATAACGCTCCTTGGTCGCCTTGTCCTTGACGATCTCGATCGCGCCCATCAGGCCGATCGAACGCACCTCGCCGACCAGCCTGTGCCCGGCGATCCGCTCCTGCAGCGCCTGCGCGAAATACGGCCCGGTGTCGTTCTTGACGCGCTCCACCAGCCCTTCCTTCTCGATGATCTCGAGGTTCTTGAGCGCCACCGCGCAGGCCACCGGATGACCGGAATAGGTATAGCCGTGATAGAACTCGCCGCCCTTCTCCACCAGCGTCCTGGCGATGCGGTCGCCGACCAGCAGCGCCGACAGCGGCTGGTAACCGGAGGTCAGCGCCTTGGCGGTCGTGATGGTGTCGGGCTCGATGCCGAAAGTCTGCGCCGCGAACCATTCGCCGGTGCGGCCATAGCCGGTGATGACCTCGTCCAGCATCAACAGCACATCGTATTTGCGGCAGATGCGCTCGACTTCCGGCCAGTAGCTCATCGGCGGGATTTTTACCCCGCCGGCGCCCATCACCGGTTCGCCGATGAAGGCGGCGACCTTATCGGCGCCGGCTTCCAGGATCGCGTCCTCGACCGCCTTGGCCGCACGGATGCCGAAATCATGGTCGCTCTCGCCGGGCAGCGCCAGCTCATAGGCATAAGGCATCATCACATGGACGATGTTGGGCACCGCGCCGCCGAGTTGCTTGTGCATCGGCTCCATGCCGCCGAGCGACGTGCCGGCGATCGTCGAGCCGTGATAGGCCGACTTGCGTGAGATGACGCGGTTCTTCTCGGGCTTGCCTTCGAGCGCCCAGTAGTGGCGCACGAGCCTGAGCGCCGTGTCGTTGGCTTCCGAGCCGGACGAGCCGTAAAAAACCTGGCTGACATGCTTGGGCGCCAGCTCGGCCAGCTTCTTCGACAACAGCACCGGTGTCGGCGTCGAGCATTTGAAGAAGGAATTGTAGTAGGGCAGCTCCTTCATCTGCGCGTAGGCCGCCTCGGCCAGCTCGTCGCGGCCGTAGCCGACATTGACGCACCAAAGGCCCGCCATGCCGTCGAGGATTTCGGTGCCGTCGGCGTCGTAGATGAACGGTCCCTTGGCATGGGTGATGATGCGGGAGCCGATCTCGCGCAGCTCCTTGTGGTCGGTGAACGGATGAAGGTGGTGCGCGGCGTCGATCTGCTGAAGCTGCTTCAGCGAATAGTTCTGATAGGTCATGGATTTGATCTTTCCTCTTGAATCAATCCGGCAACGGCCGGGGCGGATTCAGAGGAAGGCAGGCGGCGAATAGCCGATGCGGGCGCAAAGCCGCAACAGCTCGGCGCGAAGGGTCCGCGGTGACGGCGTCACCGCGACCCCGAAGGCGCCTGATGTACTGAAGCGGATCATGGCGGCAGCTTATGCCGCCTGAGGCCCAAAATTCAAGCCACCCCTGTCATGCAGGCTTACGGAGCGACCGCTGCAGAAAGATGTAGCGCATCGCCGTCTGCGCGGCCTGCGGCCGGCGGTCGCCGCGCCCGCCATGGCCGCCTTCGGTCTCCTCGAAGAACAGCGTCCTGTCGTGGCCGGCCTCCTTAAGCCGCGCCGCCATCTTGCGCGCATGTCCGGGGTGCACGCGGTCGTCGGCGGTCGAGGTCATTAGCAGCACCGGCGGATAGGCGACATTCGCCTCGACGTGCTGGTAGGGCGAATAGGCGGCGAGCCAAGCCGCCTCTTCCGGCTTCGACGGATCGCCATATTCGGCAATCCACGAAGCGCCGGGCGGCAATTCGGTGTAGCGCAGCATGTCGAGAAGCGGCACGTCGATGATAACGGCACCGAACAATTCCGGCCGCTGCGTCAGCGACGTGCCGGTAAGCAGGCCGCCATTGGAGCCGCCCTGGATGCCGAGCTGCGCCGCCGTCGTGATGCCGCGCCTCACCACATCCTCGGCTACCGCCGCGAAGTCGTCGAAGGCGTTCTGGCGCTTGCCCTTGAGCGCCGCCTGATGCCAGGCCGGACCGAATTCGCCGCCGCCGCGGATGTTGGCCTGGACATAGGCGTTGCCCTTGTCCAGCCAGAGCTTGCCTCGAATGCCCGCATAACCGGGTAGCAACGGCACCTCGAAGCCGCCATATCCATAGAGCAGCGCCGGCACCGGCCCGTTCTGGTCGCGTCGCCTGACCACGAAATAGGGGATCATCGTGCCGTCCTTCGAGCGGGCCTCGAACTGCTCCGAAACATAGGGCGAGGCATCGAAGCGGGCCGGCTGCGATTTGACTGTCTCAAGCGTCTCGCCATTGTCGTCCGACCAGATGATCGAGCTCGGCGTCAGGAAATCGGTGAAGGAGAAAGAGACGCTGGAGCCGAAATGCTCGGCATGGCTGATGCCGACATTGCCGTTGTCGGGTAGAGCCACCGGCTGGAGCGACCAGCCATTTGCCGCGCGGTCGCAGGCGATGACCTTGCCGCGCACATTGTCCATCAGGTTGATGAACAGTCGGTCCTGTGTCCTGGCCAGCCCAGCGATCGAAACGCGATGGGCCGGCGCGAGCACCGTCTCGAACGGACCGAACTCGCCCGTGTCGATCCAGCGATCGAAATCGAAGGAGTAAAGCCCGTCGGGCAGGCATTGCGTGCCGTCCGGCGCCGTCCACGGGCTGCGCACGCCGAAGATCAGCTGACCCTTGAAGATCGCCGTGTCGGTGGCGTCGTCGGGCAGCGGGATGCGCCTGTTTTCGCCCGAAGCCAGTCGCAGGAAACTGTGCGAGGTGAAGAAATCGAGCGTCTTACCGAGCAGCACATGCCGCCTTTCGCCGTCATATTCGACACCGCCGCCGACCGCGAGATGCTGTTTCTCGCCTTCGAAGATCGACGTTGCGTCCTCGAGCTTGGTGCCGCGCCGCCAAAGTTTTATGACGCGCGGATAGCCGGACTGTGTCTTGTCTTCCTCCTCGAACGCCGCCGAGACGAGCACCGTGTCCTTGTCCAGCCAGGAAAAGCCCGACTTGGACGCCGGAGCGCGAAACCCGTCCTCGACGAAGGATTTGGTCGCGATATCGAACTCGCGCATCTCGCTGGCGTCACCGCCGTCTGGCGACATGTAGAGCAGGCAGCGGTTGAAATCGGGATAGAGCCGGCTGGCGCCGCCGAACACCCATTTCACGCCTTCCTTCGCCGAGAGTTCATCGAAATCGATGATCGTCTCCCAATCCGGCTTCTCGGTCTTGTAGGAAGCGACGGGCGCGCGCCGCCACAGGCCCAGCGCATTGGTCTTGTCCTGCCAGAAATTATAGACGTGGCCGGCAAGTGCAGCCCCGACCGGCATATTGTCCTCGGCCGTCATCAGATCGAGCGCGGTCTCGAAGGTCGCCTGATAGGAAGGATCGCCCTGCAATTCGGCCACCGTCAGCGCATTCTGGCGATGAACCCAGTCCAGAGCTTCCTTGCCGTTGCGATCCTCCAGCCAGAGGAAGGAATCGTCGGTGCTATCGGCCGAAGCTGGCTGCGTCTGTGCGATGGACTGGCTCATGTGGTCTCCAAAATTCGTCACGCTCGGTGCCACAAACATCGGCATGGCGCTACCGACATTCAATTGCAGCCGGTAAAAAGGACGATCCGAAATCGTGCCATCGAGCGGGACACCTCGTGCAGCGGCTCTACATAGCGACGGAGAAGTTTGGCCCATCCGACGGTCCTCGTTGGGAGAGCTACGTCGCTTGGTCAGGTCTGACGCAACTGAGCGAGGTCGTCACACTCGACGGAATGCTCTGCCCGGCAGCGCTTGCAGAGATAAAGGACAGCTACTGGCCTCACGTCGTCAACGAAGACTTCATGCTTGGCTTCTTCATTGACCTCGATTTCCTCCTCTCGGAACTGCCGGATACGCGAGGCCTGAACATCCTTGGGGTGATCCGAAAACCATCGATCGATGTGCGCTCGCTCGAGTGGGACGGGTTTGCATTCCTCGGTTACGACCTGATGGACAAGAACGTTGGCAACAGCGCGTTGAGCAATTGCGGCGGCTTTCCCGACGTTTTCGCGGACACAGAACTCTCCGGTGTCGGGTTGTTGGAGAACTTCGACCGCGCGGTCGAAATTCGCGATCTGCTGCAGAGAACACATCCGGAAGAGCGGCACGCCGACTGCGATCTGTGGGCAATCTTCCGACGGCAAGAGCGCTGAGCCGCCTAGACGACCCGCCGGCGAAAAATGGTCGCCGCCGCCAGGGCCGCGCAGATCGCACCGAGCGTGATTGGAAGCCCGGCGGCGCCGACCACATCCATCACGCTGCCGGTGAGCGGCGGCACGACTATGCCGCCGAGGCCCCACATCAGCGAGAAGGCGGCATTGCCGGCAACCAGCGCCGAGCCGGTGAACCGTTCGCCGAGCTCGATGATCGACATCGTGTAGATGCCGTAGGACACCGCGCCCCACACGAAGACGCAAACCCAGATCAGCGGCGTCTCGATCAGCGCCGGCAAGAGCACGCAGCCGAGGATCGTCACCACGACGCAGCCGAAGCGAACCAGGCGCGCCGTCAGCCTTTCGGCGAGCAGGCCGAGCGGCACCTGCATGGCGATGTTGCCGGCGATCATCACCGACAGCAGCGCCGACATGCGCGCTTCGGGAATAGCGTAATGCGTTCCATAGACCGGTAGCAGCGCCAGGATCGCCTGCTCGAAACCGGCTGCGACGACAACCGACGACAAAAGCAGCCAGGCCAATGGTATGAAGCCCAGCACCGAAACCTTGTTCTCGGCCTCATCGACCTTGGGCAGGCGGCGCACCACCGCGGCCAGGCAGCCGCCGCAGAAGAGAAAGGCGCCGATGCCAACCAGAAAAGGCGGCCAACCTTCGGTGCCGACGGCGAGAAGACAGAGCGGCCCGGCCGCGAAGCCGGCCGAAATGATGGTAGAATAAATGCCCATGACGCGGCCGCGGCGCGCCGGCGGCGCCAGCGCGATCACCCAGATTTCGCTGAGCACATAAAGCGGGTTGGTCACCACGCCGATCAGGAAGCGCAGCGGAAACCACAGATAGACATTCTGCGTCCAGCCGACCAGCGCCAGCACCAGCGCCGAGAGCGCGGCGCAGGTGAGCGCGGTACGCCCTGCCCCGAACCGGCGCGCCAATGCCGGGATCAGCGGCGAGGACAGGACAAAGCCGACCGGCGTCATTGCCGCCGACAGCCCGATCATCGCCGGCGAGACGCCCTGCCGCTGCAGGATGAAGCTGAGCAGCGGATAGGAAAGCCCTTGCGCGATGGCGAACACCGAAACGGTCGCGATCACGCCTGCGATCGCGGCCCACTGCACGTTCTCGCCGGTCTCTGATTTCGCCAGAGCCATCATTCCTGCTCCAATCGTTCGGAGGCTTAGCCGTTGCGGCCGGTCGCCGTAAGGCCCACTGCCGGCGAAAGCGGATGCTCCAGCCAAACCCTGCCAGGAGCGCCGGCGCTGCAGGGAACGCTCGCGCAAGCTCCCCTTCCGGCATGTCGCTTCCCTCGCCCTAGGGGTCGCCGCCTCCTCACCGGCTGCATTGTCGCCGGTCCATTATGCCGGCCAATTTCGCATCCTCACGAGGCTTCTCATGACCGCCGCCCTTCATCCCGCCGAGCCGGCACCGGCTACCGATCGCGCCCGCCGTGGCGGCCGCGCGGGCAAGCGCGCCGGCGGCGCGGCCGCTTTCGAGCAGCCCGCCTTCCGGCAGTTGAAGAACCCGCTGATGCCGACCAAGTTCGTCTCCGACGACGAGTTGGAATCGATCCATCTCGCTTCGCTGCGGGTGCTGAAGGAGATCGGCGTCGATGTTCTGCATGAGGAAGCCCGCCGCATCATGAAGGCGCATGGCGCTGATGTGCGCGAAGGCTCGGAGCGCGTGCGCTTCGACAGCGACATGATCCTCGAGCTCGTCTCGCACTGCCCGTCGGAATTCACGTTGCACGCCCGCAACCCGGCGCACAATCTGCGCTTCGGCGGCAACAACGTCATTCTGTCGATGATGGCCTCGGCGCCGAACTGCTCCGACCTCGACCGCGGCCGCCGGCCCGGCAACCAGGCCGACTACCGCAACTTCCTGCGCCTGGCGCAGATGCACAACATCCTGAACTGCACCGGCGGCTATCCGGTCGAGCCGATCGATATCCATCCCTCGGTCCGGCACCTGGAATGCATCCGCGACCTCGCCATGCTGACCGACAAGGTCTTCCACATCTATTCGCTCGGCAAGGAGCGCAATGTCGACGGCATCGAGATCACCCGCATCGCCCGCGGCATCAGCCGCGAGCAGCTGATGCAGGAGCCCTCGGTCTTCACCATCATCAACACCAATTCGCCTCTCAAGCTCGACGTGCCGATGATGGAAGGCATCATCCAGATGTCGAGCATGGGCCAGGTCGTCATCGTCACGCCGTTCACGCTCTCGGGCGCCATGGCGCCCGTCACCGTGGCCGGCGCGCTGGTGCAGCAGAACGCCGAGGCGCTTTCCGGTATCGCCTTCGCGCAGATGGTGAAGAAGGGCGCGCCGGTCGGCTATGGCGGCTTCACCTCCAATGTCGACATGAAGTCCGGCGCGCCGGCCTTTGGCACGCCCGAATACATGAAGGCGCAGCTCGTCGGCGGCCAGCTCGCCCGCCGCTACAACATCCCCTATCGCACCTCCAACACCTGCGCCGCCAACACGGTCGACGCGCAGGCCGCCTATGAAAGCGTGTTCTCGCTGTGGGGCGCGATCCAGGGCGGCGGCAATCTGATGATGCACGGCGCCGGCTGGCTGGAAGGCGGCCTGCGCTGCTCCTACGAAAAGACCATCCTCGACATCGACCTTTTGCAGATGGTGGCCGAGTTCCTCACCCCGCTCGACCTCTCCGAGGATGCGCTCGGCTTCGATGCCATCCAGTCGGTCGGCCCGGGCGGCCATTTCTTCGGCACCCAGCATACGCAGGAACGCTACAAGACCGCCTTCTATTCGCCGATCGTCTCCGACTGGCGCAACTTCGAGACCTGGACCGAGGCCGGCTCACCGACGGCGATGGAGCGCACCAACAAGGTCTGGAAGGAGCGCCTCGCCTCCTATGAGGAGCCCTATATGGACCCGGCCATCCGCGAGGAACTCAACGACTTCGTCGAGAAGCGCCGCGCCGAAGGCGGCGCGCCGACGGATTTCTGATCTGCGGTCGGCCGAGCAACTGCCCGCCGCTCGCCTTCATTTCTGACTCCACATTGCGCAAAACGGACCTATCTACATGAAATCCCACGTAAAAGCGGTTGTCATCGGCGGCGGCGTCGTCGGCTGCTCGGTGCTCTATCATCTCGCCAAGGCCGGCTGGACCGACATCATGCTGATCGAGCGCTCGGAGCTGACCTCCGGCTCGTCATGGCATGCGGCGGGCGGCTTCCACACACTGAACGGCGACCCGAACGTCGCTAAGCTGCAGGCCTACACCGTCCAGCTCTACAAGGAGATCGAAGAACTCTCCGGCCAGTCCTGCTCGCTGCATTTGACCGGCGGCGTGATGATGGCCGATACGCCCGAGCGCATGGACTTCCTGCGGCTGGCCCACGCCAAGGGCCGTTATCTCGGCATGGACACCGAGTTGATCACGCCTTCGGAAGCCAAGGCGATGTTCCCGCTGATGGACGAGAAGAACTTCGTCGGAGCCATGTGGGATCCGGTCGAAGGCCATCTCGACCCATCCGGTACCACCATCGCCTATTCCAAGGCGGCGAAAAAGCTCGGCGCCGAGATCGTGCTGCGCAACCGCGTCGTCGATCTCACGCAGCAGCCGGACGGCACCTGGAACGTCGTCACCGAACAGGGCACGGTCCATGCCGAGCATGTCGTCAACTGCGGCGGCCTGTGGGCGCGCGAGATCGGCCGCATGGTCGGCATCGAGCTGCCGGTGCTGGCGATGGAGCATATGTACCTGCTCACTGAGCCGATGCCGGAGGTCGAGGAATTCAACAAGTCGACCGGCCGCGAGATGATCGGCGTGCTCGACTTCAAGGGCGAGATCTACACCCGCCAGGAGCGCAACGGCATCCTGCTCGGCACCTATGAGAAGGCCTGCAAGCCGTGGTCGCCGGTCAACACGCCCTGGGATTTCGGCCACGAGCTTCTGCAGCCCGACATCGACCGCATCGCGCCATCGCTGGAGATCGGCTTCAAGCATTTCCCCGGCATCGAGAAGGCCGGCATCAAGCAGATCATCAACGGCCCCTTCACCTTCGCGCTCGACGGCAATCCGCTGGTCGGCCCTGTGCAGGGCCTGACCAATTTCTGGTGCGCCTGCGCCGTCATGGCCGGCTTCAGCCAGGGCGGCGGCGTCGGCCTGGCGCTGTCCAACTGGATGGTGCATGGCGATCCTGGCTTCGACGTCTGGGGCATGGACGTCGCCCGCTTCGGTGAATGGGCGACGCTGCGCTACACCAACGCCAAGGTGCGCGAGAACTATTCGCGCCGCTTCTCGATCCGCTTCCCGAACGAGGAACTGCCGGCAGCCCGTCCGGCGCAGACCACGCCGCTCTACGACACTATGCTCGCCAACAACGCCGTCATGGGCGATAGCTGGGGCCTGGAAACGCCGCTCTGGTTCGCGCCGAAGGGCACGGAACCGAAGGACATCGTGTCCTTCCACCGCTCCAACGATTTCGGCCCGATTGGCGAGGAAGTGCGCGCCACGCGCGAGAAGGTCGGCGTCACCGAGATCGCCAACTTCGCCAAATACGAGGTCTCGGGATCGGGCGCCGAGGATTTCCTCAACCGGCTGATGACCAATCGCATGCCGAAGACCGGCCGCATCGTGCTGACCCCGATGGTCAACGAATTCGGTAAGCTGATCGGCGACTTCACCATCGCCAAGACCGGCGAGGACCGTTTCATGATCTGGGGCTCGTCGGCCGCGCAGAAATATCACATGCGCTGGTTCGAGAAGCACCTGCCGAAGGACAGATCGGTGCGCATCCACCGCTTCGACCAGACGCTGGTAGGCCTCTCGATCGCCGGGCCGAAATCGCGCGACCTGCTGCAGAAGCTGGTCGATGTCGACGTGTCGACCAAGGCCTTCCGTTTCATGGACTTCCGCGAGATGGCCGTCGGCGGCGCGCCTTGCATGGTCAACCGCATCACCTATACCGGCGACCTCGGCTACGAGATCTGGATGGCTCCGGCCTATCAGCGCCTCGTCTATAAGGCGATCAAGGAGGCGGGCGAGGAATTCGGCATTGTCGATTTCGGCATGCGCGCGCTGCTCTCCATGCGCCTGGAAAAGAACTTCCCGACCTGGTTCCGCGAGCTGCGGCCGATCTACGGCCCGTTCGAGGGCTCGATGGACCGCTTCATCAAGCTCGAGAAGAACGACTTCATCGGCCGTGAAGCGTCCGCCAAGGAGCATACCGAAGGGCCGAAGCTGCGCCGTGTTTCCTTCATTGTCGATGCCATCGATGCCGATGTGATGGGCGACGAACCGATCTGGGCCAAGGTCAGCAAGGACTTCGGCACGGTCGAGAAGCCGCATGGCTACGGCGCGCCGCGCTTCGACGAGGCGGGCAAGGAAGTGCGCGGCTCGAAAGCCGCCGAAGGCGCTTCCGCCGTGCGCGGCATCGTCGATGGCGAGTGGCGCGTCGTCGGCTGGGTGACATCGGGCGGCTATGCGCATTACGTCCAGAAGTCGATGGCGCAGGGCTATGTCCCGGCTGCCCTTGCCGAGGACGAAAGCGCCGGCTTGTTCGAGATCGAGATCCTCGGCCACCGCCGTCCGGCCCGCATCAATATCGAGCCGCCCTTCGATCCGAGCGGCGAAAAAATGCGGACCTGACGGGCGGCCCATGGACAGCGCGGCGCCAAAGAGAGGCTTCGGCCGCCACCGCAAGATCATGCCGTTCGAGCCCGGCTCGGTCGATGCGCTGCGCGAGGCCTCGCGCGAGAAGGCGGCCTCGTTCAACCAGCATGTGCTGGGCTACGGCGCGCAGGCCGAAGCCGAATGGGCGGCTGCAGGCGTTGCCGCTCCAAACCTGGTTGCCATGCGGAGCTACCGGCTCGAGCGCATCCGTGCCGAGCTGAAGCGCCGCGACTATGCCGGCGCCCTGCTCTACGACCCGGTCAACATCCGCTATGCGACGGACTCGACCAACATGCAGCTCTGGGTCGCGCACAACCCGACGCGCCACTGTTTCGTCGCCACCGAAGGCCCGGTGGTGCTGTTCGACTATTTCTCATGCGAGCACCTGTCCGACCATTCGGGCGTCGTCGACGAGGTGCGGCCGGCGGTATCGTGGATGTATCTCTACAGCGGCGAGTTGACCGATGAGAAGGTCCGCCGCTGGGGCGCCGGCATCGCTGAACTCGTTGCCGAGCATGGCGGCGGCAACCGGCGCATCGCCGTCGACCACATCAACCCGGAAGGCGTCGAGGAACTCGGCCGCCGCGGCATTTCTGTCGGCAATGGCGAGGCGGTGATGGAAAACGCGCGCCTCATCAAATCGCCGGACGAGATCCTCGCCATGCGGCGCTCGATCGTCGCCTGCGAGGCGGCGATGAGCGAGATGGAAGCAGCTTTGAAACCCGGCATCTCCGAGAACGAGCTATGGGCGGAACTGCATCGCGGCAACATTGCGCGCGGCGGCGAATGGATCGAGACGCGGCTGCTGTCGTCCGGCCCGCGCACCAATCCCTGGTTCCAGGAATGTTCCTCGCGCGTCATCGAGAATGGCGATCTCGTCGCCTTCGACACCGACCTCATCGGCCCCTACGGCTTCTGTGCCGATCTTTCGCGCACATGGCTCTGCGGCGACAGGCAACCGTCGAACGAGCAGCGCGATCTGTTCCGCATCGCTGCTGACCAGATCGCCCACAACACCGATCTGATGCGGCCGGGCATCACCTTCCGTGACCTTGTCGAGCGCTCGGCCGTGCCTCCGGGCGACTGTTTCCCGACCCGCTACGGCGTCCTCTACCATGGCGTCGGCCTGGCGGACGAATATCCGACACTGCCACACGCAAGCGACTGGACCGCCGACACGCCGGACGGCCTGCTTGAACCCGGCATGGTGCTTTGCGTCGAAAGTTATATCGGCAGGCTTGGCGGGCACGAAGGCGTCAAGATCGAGGAGCAGATCCTGATCACCGGGACCGGCAACGAGAAGCTGTCAGCCTACAAGCTGGACGAGCGGCTGCTCTGACGCGCCGCCTTCGACCGCCGCGACGGCCTCGCGCATCGCGGCAACGACCGAGGCCGGCGTGGTCCTCGCGGTGATATAGGGCAAGCCCTTGCGCCGCGCCGTCCAGCCGACGACTTTGACGCCCCGCGCAGCCGATTCGAAACGCTGCGCCAGCGCCCAGCTTTCGCAATCGATCGCCGCGATATCGGCCCTGCCCTCTGCGATGGCAACGATCGACAACCGGTGGCCTCCGCTCTCGCCGCGTGAGGCGAAGATGTCCAGGCTTTCGCCCATCGCCTCCAGGTCGCGCGTCAGCCCGATCAGCCCGGACATCGAATCGGGATTGTTGAAGATGAAGCGCTTGCCGCGCAGAAGATCGAGCGGGATGACGGCCTTGCCGTCCTGCGGCGAGGCAACCGGCGAACCGCCATCCGCGGCCATCACCAGCGCGCTGGAATAAAGTTCGCCCTGCCCGCCCTCGAATGCGTCGTAGTTCGGCTGCGCGATCACCTGGACATGCCGGGCAAGGCCGAGTTCCATCGGCCCCCAGCAGGTTTGCCCGAACAGAAGCGCCGGGCTCAGCCAGAGCTGGTGGAAATCAAGCTCGTCCGGGGGCAGTGTCGCCGGATCCGGCGCGATCACCTCGCCGGCGGCGTCAAGGATGCCGCCGGGCACCGGCGGCAGTTCGCGGTTGCTGCGCAGGACGGCCTCCGGCGCATCGATGCCTCTTTGCCGGAAGGCGTCGCGGAGAAGTGTCCATTGCGCGTCGACCTCGCCACGCGCTTCGGGCCAGTCATACATCGGCAGGGCCGCAACAAACTTGCTCATGTCGAATAGCTTTCAAAGGCAGGCGAGCTTCGGCGCCTGCGTTCCGCCGCGAAAAAGCGGTCGCGGAAAGCCGAGATTACTCCTTCGGCGGCTCCGCCGGAACCGGCGCTGTTCCAAGCCCGTTGACATTGCGCGCCCTGACGCGAGGCTTGAAGGCGCGGCCAGGTTCGGGCGAGCGGCGCAATACCGGATGGATGACCGGTTCCTTGGCCTTGAAGGCGAAGGATTTGATCAGGGCCAGATAGTTCGGATAGACATAGCCGTTGTTCATCCGCAGCCATTCCTCGCGGCGCTCGCGGAACAGCTTCGGCAATCTGTACCACGCAACCGTCGGGCTCTTGTGATGCACGAAATGCAGGTTGTTGTTGAGGAACAGGAACGACAGCGGCGAGCGTTCAACGATGATGGTGCGCCCTTCCGGATGTTCGGACCACTGGTGCTCGGCATAGGTGCGCACCGAAATCAGCGACTGTCCGAGCCAGACCGGCACCAGTACATAGAGCCAGAGCGGAATGCCGAAGCCGAAGGTGACGATCGGCGCAACCACGGCAATGCCGATGACATGCAGCAGCCATGCCTTGCGGATTGCCTTGTCGCCCGCTGCGATCTGCTTGACGTCATCGATGAAGAAGCCGACCGAGGACAGCCACGGGCCGAGGATCAAGCGGCCGACCATGGTGTTGTTGACCTTGAGCAGCAACTTCATCGTTGGAGGCAGTTCCTCGTGCATCCAGAGCGCCTGGTAGTAGCTCTCCGGGTCGTCGAGCGGATCGGTCAGCCGCTCGTCGGCATGGTGGCGAAGATGGATGGTCTTGAAACGCCGGAACGGCCAGACAAGTCCGATCGGCAGGAAGACGAAGGCTTCGTTGATGCGGGCGCTGCGGGTCGGGTGGCCGTGCAGCACTTCATGCATCAGCGAGGATTGCAGCGCCAGGATCAGCGCCAGGGCGATCAGTGCGATCAGCGGATGGGATGGCCAGAGGAGCAAGCCGGCGGCGAGCCATGCGCCGTAGCAGAAGAGTGCGAGAAATACAGTCGGCCATTCGATTGCCGGTGTGCTGCTGCGTCTCTTGTTCATGCCGGTATTCATGCCTGCCATGCTATCGACCACTGCCTTTCAGTCGCCGGAACCCCCTCGATTCCTGACAGCATTGTGTCAGGAGCCTACCGTGACATCAACGCGACAATGCGCACAAACTGTTGCGAGTGCGCATTTTCAGCCGCATATGTTATACATTGTAAACAAATATGGGGATTCATTTCCGCCTGAGCCACGTTCAATACGGTCCCGGCGCAAATTTTTCCTCTCCAAAGCGGGAGCAGCGTGATGGACAAGCGCGACCTGTCGACCCTCTTCCGGGAACGGTTGAAAATGCTCTTGACACGATCCGATCTTAACCAGTCGGCCTTCGCAGCCACCGTCGGCATCGATCGCTCGGCGTTGTCGCAGCTCCTGTCAGGCGCCTCGACCCGCCTGCCCCGTGCCGAGACGCTTCTCAACATCGCGGCCGAGTTCAAAGTGTCGCTCGACTGGCTGCTGGGCCTCTCCCAGGACGAGGGGGTCACCGGCGAAATCAGAGAGAGCCTCGAGATCGAGGAGGCGCCGGACGGTTTCGACCGCACGTTGCTCGCCAAGTGGCATGCCGAGGCGGCAGGCACGAAAATCCGTTACGTGCCGGCAGGCATCCCTGACCTTTTGCGCACCGAGGCGCTGGTCGAATATGAGGCCGGAATAACCAACAAGAGCCGTGAGGCGCAGGCCGGCGAAACGCAGTACCGCATCGACTACAACCGGCGGCCGGAGACCGACATGGAGGTCTGCATGCCGCGCCACACGCTGGAGATCTTCGCGCGCGGCCTCGGCGTCTGGGATCGCTTTCCCGAAGCCGACCGCCGCGCCCAGTTGCTGCACATGGCAGCACTCCTCGACGACCTTTACCCGACCTTCCGCCTGTTCCTCTATGACGGACGCATGCGCTATTCGATCCCTTATACGATCTTCGGCCCCTACCGCGCTGCCATCTATGTCGGTGACATGTATCTGGTGTTGAACGCGACCCAGCCGATCCGCACGCTCACCAGCCATTTCGACAATCTGATCCGTGCCGCCGACATCAACGCGCATGAGGCGGCGAGCTTCGCGCAGAAGCTGGCTTCAATGTCCTTCCCGTCAGGCTCTGGCTGAGCGCAGGCATCAATATCATTCTGGCCGCGGCTCACCGCTTCAGGGAAACCCATGCAACAACTGCGTCATATCGTTGTTCCTCCTCAATCGGGCCGTTCCATACGCGTCAGGCGCGGCGATCTGATCCGCATCATCGATCCCAAGGGCAAGCAGGTGTCCGACCTCTGGGCCTTCTCGACCGAAGGCCGGCTCGACTGGCTGAGCACGTCGCAGACCCGCGACATTACCGAGCGGCTGTTCCCGAAACCTGGCGACCATTTCTACAGCGCCGCCGGCAAGATCATGCTGACGCTGGTCGAGGACGCCTCGCCCGGGCCGCATGACATGCTCTACCCGGCCTGCGACAGCGCGCTCTACGAACGCGCCGGCCTGCCGAACCACCCGAACTGCCGCGACAATCTGATGAAGGCGCTCGGCGCGGAAGGCATCGACCTCCCCTTCGCGCCCGATCCGGTCGACCTGTTCCAGAACTCCTTGCCGCAGCCGGACGGAACCTTGGTGGTCGAGGCTTCCGTCAATCCGCCGGGCGGTTACGTGAGGTTGCGCGCCGAACAGGACCTCCTGCTTGTCGTCACCGCCTGCTCGGTCGATCACCACCCGACCAATGGCGATGCCTGCACCGAGATCGAGGTCGAGATCACCTCGGCCGCGTAAGGCCTTTGCGGCCGCAAGCTCGTTGACTGGACATAAAGACTTCTTTATATCGTTATTTGAATTCCAAATACGAAAGTTATGGCCATGACCGCGACCAACCCCATTCACGCACTGCTGGCCGAAAAGGGTGTGCTTCTGGCCGACGGCGCCACCGGCACCAATCTGTTCGCCATGGGCCTGCCAGCCGGCGAGGCGCCCGAACTCCTCAACGAGACGGCGCCCGAAACCATTGCCAGCCTGCATCAGAACTTCGTCGATGCCGGCGCCGACATCATCCTGACCAACTCTTTCGGCGGTACCCGCCACCGGCTCAAGCTGCATCATGCGCAGGAGCGCGTGCACGAGCTGAACAAACGCGCCGCCGAGATCGCCCGTTCCGTCGCCGACAAGGCCGGCCGCAAGGTGATCGTCGCCGGCTCCGTCGGCCCGACCGGCGAGCTGCTGGTGCCGCTCGGCGCCCTGACCTATGACGACGCCGTCGATGCCTTTGCCGAGCAGATTGAAGGCCTCAAGGCCGGCGGCGCCGAAGTCGCCTGGATCGAGACCATGTCGGCGCCCGACGAGATCCGCGCCGCGGCCGAAGCCGCCATCCGCGTCGGCCTGCCCTATACCTATACCGGTTCCTTCGACACCGCAGGCCGCACCATGATGGGCCTGCTGCCGAAGGACATCCACGCCGTCGCCGACGGGCTGTCGCAGGCTCCGCTCGGTGTCGGCGCCAATTGCGGCGTCGGCGCTTCCGATATCCTCGCTTCGCTGCTCGACATGACCGAGGCGAAGCCGGAGGCGACGGTGATCGTCAAGGGCAATTGCGGCATTCCGGAATTCCGCGGCAGCGAGATCCATTATTCCGGCACGCCGGAGCTGATGTCCGATTATGTGCGGCTGGCGGTCGATGCCGGCGCGAAGATCGTGGGCGGCTGCTGCGGCACCTCCTTCGCCCACCTCACCGCCATGCGCAAGGCGCTCGACGCGCACACCAAGGCGGAGCGCCCGACCGTGGCGACGATCATCGAGCGCATCGGCCCGATGCGCAACAAGATGGCAAGCGCTGGTGAAGCCGGCGAAGGCAGGCGGGAACGCAGGCGCAGCCGCGCCTGACGGGCCTGCTTATTTGCTGTTTTCGGCGTAGCGCGACAGCGCCGTATTGAAATCGACGACGTTCTCGGAATTCATCGTCGCCAGCGCACCCGACGCGCCTGGATCGGTGATCTGCTCCAGCATCACGCGAAACCGGTCGTTGTTGAGTGCCGAGAGCGCTGTGTTGCGGGCGGCATCGACATCGTTTCGGATGCGCGCCGATTCAGCCGAAGCCTCCGACGATCCCCGCACCGGCGCATTGGCCGCCGTGGTGTTCGCATTGCCGATTGTCGTGATATGCACTGCTGGTCCCCCAAAATTCCATGAGCACGAACTAACAAAAGTTAATTGCGACGAGGTTCCGGAAAAGCCGCGCAATTTAATGATCGACAAAAGGCCGGCGGGACAATGCATGTCGCCCAGAAGTGTGCAGCGGTTCTGGGGTAACGACATGCATCAAAAAAGGACTAAGCGCGTCGCACCGCGACGCGCCTCGTCCCGCCGGCGTTTCTTCAATTCGCAGTGCCCTATTTGTTGCCGTCCAGCGACGAGGCCAGGCGCACCAGCGACAGGAACTCCGCCCTGTAGCCGAACGGATCGGCGCCGCGCGCGGCATTGGCGATCTCGGCGATCCGGTCATAGCCGAAATTCGCCGTCTGATCCTCGTCGCGCAGCTTCTGCCCGAAGGCCGCGACGGCTACCGAGAAACGCTGGTCGGCGCCGGCTGTATCGAAGGACGAGACCTCGTTGGCGGCGGTCACCGGCGTGGTGATGAGCTTCGAGACATTCTCGTTCGGCAGCTTGTAGCGGATCTTGACGAACGCATATTCGTCGGCATTGGCGACGCCGCCATTGTCGACCTTGGCCTGACCGTAGCGCAGCGGGTCGACCTGCTCGCCGCCGCTGCCTTTCGGCGTGATTTCGTAGACCGCGGTCACGGAGTGACCGGAGCCGATATCACCGGCATCGACGCGATCATTGTTGAAATCCTCGCGTTTCAGGGCCCGGGTCTCATAACCGACGAGACGGTATTCGGAGACCTTGGCCGGATTGAACTCGACCTGGATTTTGACGTCCTTGGCGATGGTGAACAGCGTCGAGGAGGCATCCTCCACCAGCACCTTCTCGGCTTCGGCCAAAGTGTCGATATAGGCGGCCGTGCCGTTGCCGTTCTGGGCGATGGTCTGCATCATCTGGTCGTTCAGATTGCCGCGGCCGAAGCCGAATACCGACAGAAACACGCCGGTCTTGCGCTCGCTCTCGATCAGCCGCTTGAGATCCTCGTCATCGGTCTGGCCGACATTGAAGTCGCCGTCGGTGGCAAGCATCACGCGGTTGACGCCGTCCTTGACGAAGGATTGCTGCGCAAGCTTGTAGGCTTCACGAATGCCCTCCTCGCCCGCCGTCGATCCGCCGGGCTCGAGATTGTCGATGGCCGCAAGGATCTTCTGCTTTTCCGCCGCCTTGGTCGGCATCAGTACCGTGCCTGCATTGCCGGCATAGGTGACGATCGAGACGGTGTCGTCGGCCTTGAGCTTGCTGACCAGCAGGCGGAACGCGGATTTGAGCAGCGGCAGCTTGTCCGGTTCGTCCATCGAGCCCGACACATCGATCAGGAAGACGAGGTTGGCTTTGGGCTGCTCGGCCGGCTTCACGTCGAAACCCTTGATCGCGACATGCATGAGCTTGGTGTGCTCGTTCCACGGCGTCGGCATGACAGTGACGGTCGAGTTGAACGGCGTCGACGCCGAATCCGGCCCCTTCCAGTCATAGGGGAAGTAGTTGATCATCTCCTCGACGCGGACCGTGTCCGGATCAGGCAAGCTGCCTTCCTTCAGCGAGCGCCGCACGAAGGAATAGGAGGCAGTGTCGACATCGATCGAGAAGGTCGAGACAGGGTCCTGCGCGGTCTCATGGACCGGGTTGGTCTTGAAGGTCTCGATGCGGTCGCGGTTTTCCTCCCGCGGCTGCATCTGGTCGGACGGCATGGGCGCTGGCTGCACCATCAGCTTGGAAGCGGCGACCGCGCCAGCCGGCATCTGGGCAGACTGCATCGCGGTTGCCGGCGCCTGGGTATTCGCGCGCCCACCGGCAGCGAGTTGGTCAACCTCTGCCGGTGCCGGCGGCGTCGCAGGCACTGCCTTTGGCGCCAGTTCCTGCTTGGCGTAATCTTTCAACGTCCCGTCTTCGCGCCTTGCCAAGTCGTTTGATTGGCTCAGTTCAGCGGTCGGCTGCGCTGTCGGCGCAACCTTCGCCTCATCTTCAACGCGTCTTTCGCTGTCGGCGTCGGTCTTCTTCTCCTTGGCGGGCGCTCCTGCCAGCGGCTCGTTGATCGCTGGTTGTTCCTGCACAGGCTTTTGCGCAACCGGCTTGTCGGCCACCGTCTCGGTGACCGTGCCTTTGCCGCCGATGACCGGCGGCTGCTCCTTCAGCATCTCGAAAGCGGCATAGCCGGCGATAGGCAGCGCAACCAGCGCGGTGATGGCCGGCGTGGCAATGAGTTTCCGTTGCATGATGTCTCTCCAGAGCTTCTGTGCTCGCTCCGTGAGACGAAGGCCTGCGGGCGTTCCTTGGGGGGCCGTCGAATTTTTTTCATCGAGGTCGAACGCCTGCATTGCGGCGGCCAGCGCGCGCGCCTTCGCTTCCACGTCCGGTGCCGGTACCGCGATGTCGCGCAGCCTTTCGAGTTCGTTGTCGTCGACCATGGTCACACTTCCCCGGCTGAACGCATCAGCACCTTCAGCCGTTTCTTCGCTTCATGGATGTGCCAGGAAACCGTCGTCTCCGAGATCGCCATCACCGCCGCCGCCGCCGCATGGTTGAGACCTTCGCCATAGACGAGCAGCACAGCGTCGCGCTGCTTGTCGGGCAGCATCCGTACCGCGGCCCACAATACTTCGGCGGGATCGTCACTCTCCGCCTGCGCTTCGCCCGCGATCGACGCATAGGCGCCGTAGGCATCGGACTTGGCAGTGTCGCGGGCACGCTTGCGCATCATGTCGCGCGAAGCATTCAGCGTCATGGAATAGAGCCATGTCGTGAACGCGCCGCTGCCCTGATAGTCGCGGATCGCGCGGCCGAGCCGCACACAGACGTCCTGGGCGATGTCCTCGGCATCGGCCTTCCTGCCGCACCAGCGATAGGCGGCGCGATAGACGAAGCCATAGTGCCTTTCGACCAGTTTGCCGAAAGCCCCCCTGTCTCCGCCCCTCGCCCGCACGATCAAGTCGGCATCGGAGGCTTCGCTGTCGTCCAGCATCATCGCCGTCATTTGCCTGTTGGACGAAGGCTAATGACCAATCCTTGGGGCGATGAAAAGATTTTTCTGCGGCACCCGTTCCTTGTCCCCGTTCTACGGGGAGGTGAGAAGTGGTCCGCGTAGCGGACGAAAGCCAATTGCTTGGCTTTTCGAACGACGAACGCCCGAAGGGCGGATGAGGGGGCGGCGCTGCCGCCGCGATGACGGCTCAGCCCAGTGTTTCAGCAAAAAACGTCGTCAGCCGTTTCCAGTGCCTCTCAGCCCCCGCCTCGTCATACACGCTATGATCCGGCACGCACCAGCCGTGGCCGACCCCGACATAGTTCTCGATCGTATGGTCAACCTCGGCCACCCTCAACGCCTCCGCCAGCCGGGCCGACTGCTCAGGCGGGAAGCTGCGGTCGATGCCGGCGACGCCGACATAGACGCGGGCCTCGATCGAGGCCGCCTTGCGGTGCGGACTGTCGGGCGCGTCGCTGGCCAGGTTGCCGCCGTGGAAGCTTGCCGCGGCAGCAATGCGGTCGGGATAGGCCGCGGCCGCGTTGAGCGCCCGCGCGCCGCCCATGCAATAGCCGACGACGCCGATCGGCCCATCCACACCTTCGGCGGCGAGCGCGTCGAGGAAAGCCTCGCCGTCGCGGATGGTCATGCCCTGCGTCGTGCCGCCGCTCAACATCAACAGCAGGGCCTTGGTCTTTTCATCGGCGAAGGCGGTTTTGGGATCGAACGGACCATAGGGCGCATAGCGGTAGAAGAGATCGGGCACCAGCACGGCGTAGCCAAGCCCGGCGATGCGCTCTGCCATCTGGTCGAGCGCCGGACGCGGACCGAAAATATCCATGTACAGGATGATTCCGACCTTGGCCGGCGCGGCTGGACGAAACAGCCGAGCCTTCGCCTTGCCGTCCTGGGTCCTGATCTCAATATCCTGCTTCGTCATTGCGCGCTCCGCTTGTTGCCACGCGATAGATATCCGCGCCGCCCGCCGGGGCAAGCCACGACATCTCAATGGTGGTCAAGTTTCCGTGCGGCTCAGAAGAATGCCTACAGGCCGGCGAACGCCGCCATATGGAAAGCCTGCACGTCAGCCGGATAGCGATAGTTCGTGCCGTACGGACAGGCATTGCGGTCGAGGCAGCCGGCTGTTCTGCAGGTCGCCCCGTGCGGGCCGCGCACATGCCCGAGACAGATCTCATGGGCAAAGCCCTGCCCGGAATAGGCGTCGACCGGACAGGATTTCAGGCAGGGTTTTGCGACACATGTGTCGCAAAGATGAATCGCCGCGTGAGGTTCGGCGAGCCCAAGCCCGTTCTCGAACAGCAGCGCCCCGCGATAGGCATGCCAGAGTCCGTAGGTCGGATGCATGAGGATGCCGAGCGGCGACGGCTTCAGCCCTTCCGCCCGCATCGCCCATTGCTGGAACGGCAGATAGGGCCGATCCGAAGGCGACACGGCGCGGGCGCCGAATTCCTTCGCCACCGCGCCGATCACCTCGCGCGACCAGCTGTCGAGCGGATTGGCGATGTCCCTCGCCTGCCGTTCCCGCCAGCGCTGGAAATGCGGCCAGGGCGCCGGGCCGGCCTGCCCGATGAGCAGTATCGATCTTGCCGGAGCGCCGGAAAGTCCGGCTGGCGCCGCCTCATCCTCGCCCAAGCTGAAACCGCCGCGAAGCAAAAGGCCACTGGCCGCGAGCGCTCTCGCGACCTCCTCGACCGGATCGTGAGAAAAAGTCATCCCTTTCGGTCCGGGTCGGAGAACGCGCTCCGCCAGACTTCCTTGTGGATGATGTTGGCGACTTTAGCCCGGCCTGACTCGGGCTCCTTTCAAGTGAAGGCGTCGGGCATCGAGCCCTTCTTCTTGGCGATGAACTCCTTCAGCGCCTCGTCGATCGCCGGATCGAGATGCGGCGCTTCGTAGCTTTCCAGCCAGCGGCGGGCGAGCTCGTTGGCGCGCTGCGGCGCGGTCTTCTCGCCTTCGGCCAGCCACTGCTCGTAGGAATTGTTGTCGGCGATGTTTGAGCGGTAGAAGGCCGTCTGGAAATTCGCTTGGGTGTGATCGCAACCGAGATAATGGCTGCCCGGACCGACCT
Organism: Mesorhizobium atlanticum; assembly: GCF_003289965.1. Classification (GTDB taxonomy): domain Bacteria; phylum Pseudomonadota; class Alphaproteobacteria; order Rhizobiales; family Rhizobiaceae; genus Mesorhizobium; species Mesorhizobium atlanticum. The sequence goes on along the minus strand of NZ_QMBQ01000003.1, from coordinate 405,081 downwards.
GGCGGATGGCGTCCATCGCCTGGCCGTTTTCCGACAGGTCGACGCCCTCGGCAAACTTCTGCTGCATGCCGAGCTGGTCGATATCCATCATGAACTTTTCGTAGCAGGAGGCGAGGCCGCCCTCGAGCCAGCCGGCCGAATGCAGCACGAAATTGGTGCCGGCGAGGATCGTCGAGTTGAGCGTGTTGGCACTCTCATAGGCCGCCTGCGCATCCGGGATCTTCGAGGCGCAGAGCGAGCCGCCGGTGCGGAATGGCAGGCCGAGCCGGCGCGCCAGCTGAGCAGCGCCATAGGAGACCAGCGACGGTTCCGGCGTGCCGAAGGTCGGGGCGCCCGACTGCATCGAAATCGACGAAGCGAAGGTGCCGAACAGCACCGGCGCGCCGGGCTTGATCAGCTGCGTGAACGAGGCGCCGGCGAGCACTTCTGCCAGCACCTGCGTCAGCGTGCCGGCAACCGTCACCGGGCTCATCGCGCCGGCCAGGATGAACGGCGTGACGATGCAGGCCTGGTTGTGCCGCGAATAGACTTTCAGGGCGCCGAGCATGGTCTCGTCGAACACCATAGGCGAGTTGGCGTTGATCAGGCTGGTCAGCACCGTGTTGTTCTCGACGAAGTCGTCGCCGAACACGAGCTTGGCCATCGCCACCGTGTCCTCGGCCCGCTCCGGCGCCGTCACCGAACCCATGAACGGCTTGTCCGAATAGCGGATGTGGCTGTAGACCATATCGAGATGGCGCTTGTTGACCGGCACGTCGACCGGCTCGCAGACCGTGCCGCCCGAATGGTGGATCGACGGCGCCATATAGGCGAGCTTCACGAAATTCTGGAAATCCTCAATCGTCGCGTAGCGGCGATTGCCGTCGAGGTCTCGCACGAAGGGTGGGCCGTAGACCGGCGCGAACACGGTCGCATTGCCGCCGATCTGCACCGAACGCTCCGGGTTGCGCGCATGCTGGGTGTAGATCGAAGGCGCGGTCTTCAAGAGCGAACGGCAAAGGCCCTTGGGGAAGTGCACGCGCTCGCCCTTGACGTCGGCCCCCGCTTCTTTCCACAGCGCCAGCGCCTCGGCGTCATCGCGGAAAATGATGCCGATCTCTTCCAGAACCGTGTCGGTGTTCTTCTCGATCAGCGCCAGGCCTTCCTCGTTGAGGACCTCGTAGACGTTGATCTTGCGCTTGATGTAGGTGAGCTGGGTGCCTGGACCGCCGCCCGAACGGGCTGCTCGGCGTGCCGCCGCGCCGCCACTGGCGCCGCGACCGCGCCGTCCGCTCGACGCTTCCTGCTCGACTGCCGCGTTATCGCTCATGATCGTTCTTCCTATAACTTGGCCTGAATTGGCTGGGGCGGCCCATCGTCGCCGCTTCTTGCCGGATCGTAGCCATGCACCCTATTGGAAACGGCCAGCCAGCGCCAACGCCTGTCGCAAAATCGACAAGAAAAGCGCCAACTTTTCAGTCGCTTTCCTTTTGCGGGAAGTCGCAAATCAGCTATGGCTAGCTTGCCCTCGCGGGTTAGGTATTGGCGCATCGATTTTTAGGCTGCCGCAGTCATTCCGAGCAGCAAGGAGCCCGAGAAAAAATGTCCGACGACGAGATCATCCTTTCCGAGCTTTCCGACGAGGAGCTTGTGCAGCAGATGCACGACGACCTCTATGACGGGCTGAAGGAAGAAATCGAGGAAGGCACGAACATCCTTCTGGAGCGCGGCTGGCAGCCCTATACGGTGCTGACCGAGGCGCTGGTCGAGGGCATGCGCATCGTCGGCGAAGATTTTCGCGACGGCATCCTCTTCGTGCCGGAAGTGCTGCTGTCGGCCAACGCCATGAAGGCCGGCATGGCGATCCTGCGTCCGCTGCTCGCCGCCACCGGCGCGCCGAAGCAGGGCAAGATGGTGATCGGCACCGTCAAGGGCGACATCCACGACATCGGCAAGAACCTCGTCGGCATGATGATGGAAGGCGCCGGCTTCGACGTCATCGACCTCGGCATCAACAACGCGGTCGAGAAATATCTGGACGCCATCGAGCAGCACCAGCCCGACATCATCGGCATGTCGGCGCTGCTCACCACCACCATGCCCTATATGAAGGTTGTCATCGACACGATGAAGGAAAAGGGCATCCGCGACGACTATGTCGTGCTGGTCGGCGGCGCGCCGCTCAATGAGGAATTCGGCAAGGCCGTCGGCGCCGATGCCTATTGCCGCGACGCGGCTGTGGCGGTCGAGACCGCCAAGGACTTCATGAAGCGCAAGCACAACGTTCGCGCTTCCGCCTGACCCAAGGCATCAGGATGGATCAAAAAAAGCCGCGCCTTGCAGCGCGGCTTTTTTGTCCCCAGATGATGGGAGAAGATCAGTTGACAGTGTCTTTGACCGCCCTTGCCGTCGATTTGACGTCCTTGCCGACGCCCCGGATGGTGTTGGCGCAGGCGGTGAGTGCAAGCGCGCAGGCCAGGATGGCGATCGGCGCGATGCGTAGCAGTTTCATGGACGGTGTCTCCCTCGACAAATATTAAGCCCCAGCGAAAGCCGGCCCGACTTGGTCAAGACGCAAAAAACGGAACCGAATCAAACAGACAGGCTGCTCGTCATCGCCTGCGGAATGATTGCGCGCGAAGTTTTGGCCGTCAAGCAACAGCTAAAGCTCGACCATCTCGAACTGACCTGCCTGCCGGCCGAGTTCCATTTCTATCCGGACCGCATCGCGCCGGCGATGGATAAGGCGATCGAGAAGGCCAAGGCGGAAGGCTACGATCACATCTTCGTCGGCTATGCCGATTGCGGCACGGGCGGCCTGCTCGACAATGTTATCGAGAAACACGGCGTCGAGCGCATGGCCGGACCGCATTGCTTTGCCTTCTACCAGGGCATGGACGCCTATGCGAAGGTGGCCGACGGCGACATGATGTCGTTCTACATGACCGACTTCCTCTGCCGTCAGTTCGAGGCCTTCTTCATCAAGCCGCTCGGCCTCGACCGGCATCCCGAGCTGATCAAGGACTATTTCGGCAACTACGAGAAGCTCATCTATCTCGCGCAGACCGACGATCCGGAGCTCGACAAGGTCGCCGAGAAAGCCGCAATTATGCTCGGGCTTACTTATGAGCGCCGATCGACCGGCTATGGTGATCTGACCAGCGAACTGGCGCGGGCGGCACGGGGCGCCGCCTGAGAAGGCCGATCTTCACGCCTCTGCCGCCAGCGCCGCAAGCACATCGGCGAAGCTGGTCTTACAGACGAAACCCAGCCGCTGCCTTGCCCGCGACGGATCGTAAACGCGGTCGATCGACGAGAACATTGTCCAACCCCTTTTGGCGTAGAGTCGCGCATAGTCGGGGAAATAGCGCGCGACGACCGACGGCGCGTCGGCGATCAGTTCCGCGCAATCCTGCGGCCTGAACGGCGTCGGCGCCGAGACGATGAAGACGTCGAAGCCGAGTTCCGGCGCCTTCTCCAGCGCCGCGACATGGGCCTCGGCCGCATCCTCCACCGTCAGCCGCCGAAACAGCAATTCGTTCGCCTTGGTGTTGGCATCCGATTGCTCGATGGCATGCGCCATGTCGTCCGCTTCGGGGAAGAAGCGCGCCGTGCGCAGCACCACCACCGGCAGCCCGTGCTCGATATGATAGAGACGGCACAGATGTTCGGCCGAAAGCTTCGTCACGCCATAGATGTTGCGCGGCTCCGGCGACATCTCCTCGGTCAGCCAGGCCGCCTTGCGCGCGTCGCCCTGGAAGCCTGCGCGGATCGCCTGCGAGATCATCAGCGACGTCGTCGAGGTGAAGACGAAGCGCTTCACACCATAGGCCACGGCCGCGTCGAGCAGGTTGAGCGTGCCTTGCACATTCGTCGCGACGAAGGCGCTGTTCTCATAGTGTTCGATGTTTGGCTTATGCAGCGCGCCGCTGTGCATGATCGCCTCTATGCGATTCTCGCGAACGGTCTTCAGGACAAGCTCGCGATCCGCGATCGAGCCAACTACCTGCGTAAGCGCCGACGTAACCGGATCAAGGCCGATGACGTGATGGCCGAGCGCCTCGAGCCGAGGCCCCAGCGCGCTGCCCAGCCAGCCGGACGATCCCGTGAGCAAGATCCGCATCGATCAACCGCCATTTTTCGAGCCCACGCTGTTAAGCACGGATGACAGGCGAGCGCGAACCGGTAAGTTGTGCGCCAGTGACGAAAAGAACTGTTCCAGCCATCGATTTGAGGAAACGATTTGATGACCCCTCGCCTGCTTTTTGCCGCTCTCGGCCTCATCGCCCTCACCTTGCCTGCCCGTGCCGACGGCGAGGTGCAGAAGCTGATCACCGCCGCGGACAAGACGCGACTGGAGAAATACGGCGAGACGCGCAAGGCGGCCCTCGAGGAGGCAAAGGCCGGCAATCCGTCGGAGGTCAAGCAACTGGATGACCTGCTCGCCAGGCCTCTCGTCGCCTTCTCCGACAAGGATCTCACCGGCAACTGGAAGTGCCGCACCATCAAGGCAGGAGGTATCAGCCCGCTCGTCATCTATGGCTGGTTCAAGTGCAAGGTGACAGACGACGGCTCCGGCTGGCGGCTTACGAAGATCACCGGCTCGCAACGCTCAACCGGCCGTTTCTTCGACGACAACGACAAGCGCGCCATCTATCTCGGCTCGTTCTCGGTCAATGACGACAAGCCCAAACCCTATGGCAGCGGCCCCGAAAGCGATCAGGTCGGCTACGCCTTCCGCAACAGCGCCAGCGAATGGCGGATCGAATTCCCCGCGCCCTATTACGAATCGAAGCTCGACATCATGGAATTCAAGCGCTGAGCCGGACCTTCCATGCCGGCTGAGACGCCTCCGGCACACCAAGGATTAACCCGCCCCGCATAGCATGCGCCCGGTCTTTGGAGCGGGTGTTTGCCGTGGCAGCGTCGGAATCGAGTACGCGACCGATCGTGGTCGTCACGGAAGGTGGCCCGCATATCTGGGCCATCGTCAACGCGATTACCGATCGGCTCGGTCCCGTCAGCGTCATCCTCGAAGCCCCTGAATCCAAAAAGCGCTTGCTCTTGGGCCGTGCACGGCGCCAGGGCTGGGTTTCAGCCATCGGCCAGCTGGGCACGATGGTGCTGACCAGGCTCGGCAAGCGCTTCCTTGCCGGTCACGCCGAGCGGCTGATTGCCGAGGAAAAGCTCGCGACCGAGCCGCGGCAGGGCCAAGCGATCATCCATGTGCCTTCGGCCAACGGGCCGGAATGCCTGAAGGAAATCGTCGGCATCAAGCCGGGCGTTGTCCTGCTCGCCGGCTGCAGGATGCTATCGAAGGACACGCTGGCGAAGATGCCTTGCCCAGTGCTCAACTATCACGCTGGCATCGCGCCAAAATATCGCGGCATGAATGGCGGCTACTGGGCGCTAGCCTCCGGCGATCAAGGGAATTTCGGCACCACGGTGCATCTGGTCGATGCCGGCGTCGACACCGGCGGTGTGCTGAAGCAGGTGCGCGGCAAGCCCGAGACGGGCGACACGATCGCCAGCTATGCGCTGCGCCAAGCCGCCTTTTCGCGCGATATCTGTGTCGAAGCTGTCGGCAACGCGTTGGCCGGCAGACTGGAAACTATCGATCCCGACCTGCCGTCGAAGCAGTGGTATCACCCGACGATCTGGTTCTATCTCTGGACCGGCCTGACCAAGCGCGTCTGGTGATCGGCAGGTAACGGATTCCAGCATTCGCTTTGCGCCATCGCCAGCGTCGCTTTTGAAGGGGCGCGCGTCGTCCCATAACAAGCGGCCCAACAGCGCATGCGGCAATGCTCCAGGGACTTCGAGGAGTTGAGAATTCATGGCCGATCTGATCGTCGTCTATTGGCGCGACATCCCCGCCCAGGTGATCGTCAGGAAGGGCCGGCAGAACGCCAAGCGCGAGCTGCCGCTGCGCTTCACCGAGGCGATCGACATGTGCGCCATGCGCACCGGCGCCGGCGGCACCGACGACTATCTGGCGGAATGGCGCAAGGCCGACCCGGTTCCGGTCGGCGACGACATCGAGGCCGAGGTCGAGAAGGCCTATCAGGAACTCGACGCGAAATATGACCGCGAGCGGCTGGTCGCTCTGGTCAAGGGTGGCGGGAAAGAAAATGTCTGAGAAGCAGCCGGCGGTTACCCAGGCCACATTGGTCAAGAAGGCGGCGCCGAAATCCGACTACAAGCCTGCCGACGTGTCGCCGCAGCGCCGCGTCCAGCGCACCTTCGCCGTGCGGCTGTGGTCGATCAGGCATTCGCGCTTGCTCGAATGGTTCTACAGCCGGTTCGCCGACGTCTTCCTGCTCCTGCATCCTCTGTGGAAAGGCATCGGCTACAGCCGCGTCGAGGCTCCGGTGAAATTCGTCGAGAAGCGCGTCAAGGGCTTCATGTTCGACTGCCGCATGTGCGGCCAGTGCGTGCTCTCTTCCACCGGCATGTCGTGCCCGATGAACTGCCCCAAGCAGCTGCGCAACGGCCCATGCGGTGGCGTGCGCGCCAACGGCAATTGCGAGGTCGAGCCGGACATGCCCTGCGTCTGGGTCAAGGCCTGGGAAGGCTCCCGCAACATGGTGCATGGCGACAAGATCCTGACCGTGCAGAAGCCGGTCGACCAGTCGCTGCGCGAAACCTCGGCATGGCTGCGGGTCACCGCGCAGGCCGCCGCCGCGCGTGAGACGAACCAGAATCCCGGAGCTTCGGCATGAACGCCCGCCAGCGCGACGAGAATCCGGCCGGCATCCATCTGCCGCTCGACCCCCTGCCCGGCCACACTTCGCGCGGCCGGCTGGAGCGCGTGCTGCGCCGCGGCGAGTTCGCGGTGACGACCGAGCTCAACCCGCCCGACAGCGCCGATCCGGAAGACGTCTACAACCGCGCCAAGATCTTTGACGGCTGGGTCGACGCCATCAACGCCGTCGACGCCTCGGGTGCCAACTGCCACATGTCCTCGGTCGGCATCTGCGCGCTGCTTACCCGCATGGGCTATGCGCCGATCATGCAGATCGCCTGCCGCGACAAGAACCGCATCGCCATCCAGGGCGACGTGCTGGGTGGCGCCGCCATGGGCGTCGCCAACATGCTGTGCCTCACCGGCGACGGGGTGCAGGCCGGCGACCAGCCGGGCGCCAAGCCGGTGTTCGACCTCGATTCCATGTCGCTGCTCGAAACCATCCGCATCATGCGCGACAACGGCAAGTTCCTGTCCGGCCGCAAGCTGACGACGCCGCCGCAGGTTTTCCTCGGTTGCGCAGTCAATCCTTTCGCGCCGCCTTACGACTTCCGCCCGATCCATCTCGGCAAGAAGATCGCCGCCGGCGCGCAGTTCGCGCAGACGCAGTACTGCTTCGACGTGCCGATGTTCAAAACCTTCATGCAGAAGGCGCGCGATCTCGGCCATACTGAAAAGCTCTTCCTGCTCTGCGGCGTGGGTCCGCTGGCTTCCGCCAAGACGGCGAAATGGATCCGCTCCAACGTGCCGGGCATCCACATCCCCGATGCGGTGATCAAGCGGCTGGAAGGCGCGCAGGATCAGAAGAAGGAAGGCAAGCAGCTCTGTATCGACATCATCAACGAGGTGAAGGAAATCCCCGGCGTCGCGGGCATCCATGTGATGGCCTACCGCCAGGAGGAATATGTCGCCGAGATCGTCGATGAATCGGGCGTGCTGAAAGGCCGCCAGCCCTGGAAGCGCGAGATCCGCCGCGATGACCAGCTGGTCGCTGAGCGGCTCGACCACATACTGCACGACGAGATTACCGAAACCCAGGTGGACATGGTGAAGACCGCGCATTGATGTATGTCGCCCAAAAGCGGGAACCGGTTTTGGGACAACGACATACATGAACTTAGAGTCCAAGGCGCTGCCGGCACCATTCACTTGAACCAAATCAGATAACGATATAAAGAACTCTTTATATCCCGACGGAGAGATCGCATGACCCGCACCATCGTCGCCTCGGCGACCCGAGAAATCGTCATCGGCTTCGATCAGCCCTTCTGCGTGATCGGCGAACGCATCAACCCGACCGGCCGCAAGAAGCTCGCGGCCGAGATGGTGGCCGGCAATTTCGAAACCGTCATCAAGGACGCGCTGGAACAGGCCGCCTGCGGCGCCACCATGCTTGACGTCAATGCCGGCGTCACCGCCGTCGACCCCAACGCGACTGAGCCGGCGCTGCTGGTGCAGACGCTGGAGATCGTGCAGGGGCTGGTCGATCTGCCGCTGTCGATCGACTCTTCGGTGACCGCCGCGATCGAGGCTGCGCTGAAGGTCGCCAAGGGCCGCCCGCTGGTCAACTCCGTCACGGGCGAGGAAGAAAAGCTCGAGGCCATCCTGCCGCTGGTCAAGAAATACAACGTCCCGGTCGTCGCCATCTCCAATGACGAGACCGGCATCTCGATGGACCCGGACGTCCGCTTCGCCGTCGCCAAGAAGATCGTCGAGCGCTGCGCCGACCACGGCATTCCTTCGCATGACGTCGTCGTCGACCCGCTGGTGATGCCGATCGGCGCGCTGGGCGATGCTGGCCGCCAGGTGTTCGCGCTGCTGCGCCGCCTGCGTGAGGAGCTCAAGGTCAACACCACCTGCGGCCTCTCCAACATCTCCTTCGGCCTGCCGCACCGACACGGCATCAACGCCGCCTTCATTCCGATGGTGATCGGCGCCGGCATGACCTCCGCAATCATGAACCCGGTCCGTCCGCAGGAAATGGAAGCCGTGCGCGGCGCCAATGTGCTCAACGGCACCGACGAGAACTGCACCAACTGGATCCGCACCTACAAGGACTATAAGCCGGCCGAAGGCGGCCATGCCGTTGCCGCTCCGGTCGCGGTCACCGCTCCCGGTGACGGCGCTGCCGCCGGCGGCCGCCGCCGCGGCGGCCGCGAAGCCCGCATGGCCAGGGGATAAGCGCGCAATCGTGAGCCGCACCGCAAACAAGGCTGGTCCGATCGCATCGTGGATGCGGTCGGACAGCTCTGCTTTGCGTTCAGGCCATACCCACTATGGCGTCGAACAGCGCCATGCCCGCCCACGATCCGAAAATGCCCGTGACGCCGCCGACGATGAAGTCATCGTCATAGGCGGGCCAGTAGGCGTGCAGCAGCAGCGCGCCGACGACCGCGCCGAGAATTCCGGTGGCAAGATATTGCGGATTGCGCAGCCAAGAGCCCTTGATCACGCGCACCATGGTGAAGGCGGTGAGGACGGCGGAGAGCAGCAGATCCGACATGGTTGGCCCCTGGACCAGCAGACTCTCCACCCAACAGTAAAACGATCCGTTAAACGGCATCGGCTATTGCCATCGAGACGCGTGCCAGCATGAATCCTCCGCCCAACATCACCGATCCGCTCGTGCTGTTCATGCCGTCAGGCAAGCGCGGCCGGTTCCCGGTCGGAACCCCGGTGCTCGATGCCGCGCGCCAGCTCGGCGTCTATGTCGAAAGCGTGTGCGGCGGCCGCGCCACCTGCGGGCGCTGCCAGATCGAGGTGCAGGAAGGCAATTTCGCCAAGCACAAGATCGTCTCGTCCAACGACCACATCTCGCCCAAGGGCGCCAAGGAAGAGCGCTACGAGCGCGTGCGCGGCCTGCCCGAGCGGCGCCGCCTGTCCTGCTCGGCGCAGATTCTCGGCGACCTCGTCATCGACGTGCCGCAGGACACGGTCATCAACGCCCAGACCATCCGCAAGGACGCCGACACCAGGGTGATCGCCCGCGATACGGCGATCCGCATGTGCTATGTCGAGATCGAAGAGCCCGACATGCACAAGCCGCTCGGCGACCTTGACCGGCTCAAGATCGCCCTGATGAAAGACTGGGGCCTCAAGAACCTCGAATTCGACTTCTACCTCATGCCGCAGGTGCAGGGCATCCTGCGCAAGGGCAACTGGACCGCGACCGCCGCCATCCACAAGGATGCCGATAGCGACATCGCGCGCGTCATCGCGCTGTGGCCCGGCCTGAAGAACGAAGCCTATGGCCTTGCCTGCGACATCGGCTCGACCACCATCGCCATGCATCTGGTGTCGCTGCTGTCGGGCCGCGTCGCCGCATCCTCGGGCACGTCCAACCCGCAGATCCGCTTCGGCGAGGATCTGATGAGCCGCGTCTCCTATGTGATGATGAATCCGGATGGACGCGAAGGCATGACAGTCGCCGTGCGCGAGGCCATCTCCAGCCTGGTCGACAAGGTCTGCGCGGAGGGCAACGTCCACCGTGCCGACATCCTGGATTCCGTCTTCGTCGGCAATCCGATCATGCATCATTTGTTCCTCGGCATCGATCCGACTGAGCTCGGCGGCGCGCCCTTCGCGCTCGCCGTCTCGGGCGCGGTGCGCATCAAGGCCTCCGACATCGGCTTGAAGCTCAACCAGGGCGCCCGCCTTTACATGCTGCCTTGCATTGCCGGCCATGTCGGCGCCGACGCTGCCGCCGTTACCTTGTCGGAAGGTCCGCACCGGCAGGACGAGATGATGCTGATCGTCGACGTCGGGACCAACGCCGAGATCGTGCTCGGCAACTCCACGCGCGTCGTCGCGGCTTCCTCGCCCACCGGCCCGGCCTTCGAGGGCGCGGAAATCTCCGGCGGCCAGCGCGCGGCACCCGGCGCCATCGAGCGCGTGCGCATCGATCCCGACACGCTCGAGCCGCGCTACCGCGTCATCGGCTCGGAACTGTGGTCCGATCAACCTGGCTTCGCCGAAAGCGTGCAGGCGACGGGCGTCACCGGTATCTGCGGCTCCGGCATCATCGAAGTGATCGCCGAGATGTACCTGTCGGGCATCATTTCCGAGGACGGCGTCGTCGACGGATCGCTCAGCATGCGTTCGCCGCGCATCGTGCCCAACGGCCGCACCTTCTCCTATGTGCTGAAGGAAGGCGAGCCGAAGATCACCATCACCCAGAACGACGTGCGCGCCATCCAGCTTGCCAAGGCGGCGCTCTATGCCGGCACCAAGTTGTTGATGGAAAAGCAGCACACCGATCATGTCGACCGCATCCATTTCGCCGGCGCCTTCGGCTCCTTCATCGATCCGAAATACGCCATGGTGCTCGGCCTGATCCCGGACTGCGATCTCGACAAGGTCTCGGCCGTCGGCAATGCCGCGGGCGCCGGCGCGCGCATGGCGCTGCTCAACCGCGGGTACCGGCGTGAGATCGAGGAGACGGTGAGCAGGATCGAGAAGATCGAGACCGCGCTGGAGCCCAAGTTCCAGGAGCACTTCGTCTACGCCATGGCGCTGCCGAACAAGGTCGACCCCTTCCCCAAGCTGGCCGCCGCGGTGAAGCTGCCGCCGCGCAAGGCGATGAGCGAGGACGGCGGCGCCGGCGACGCCACCCCGCGCCGGCGCTCACGCGAGGAGCGCGCCGCACGCCGCGGCCGCGATTAGAACAAGGCTTTAGCCGGCCTTGCCGCGGCTCCTGCGGCCGCGGCATTGCTTGCCTTGGCGGCGCCCTTGGGACCTTGCGGGTGCAGCAGCCCGATCAACGGCTTTTCGACAATCAGATAGAGCATCGCCGAGAGTGCAAGCGTGGCGACCAGGATCGTCGCCGGCTGCAAAGCCGCGGGAATTCCGATCCTCAGCACGACACCCGTCGCCAGCACGCCAACCGCGACGTGCCACAGATAGATCGAATAGGACGCGTCGCCGAGAAAAGTGGGCAAGGCAGTCGGCTTGAACGGCCTCACCCGCTCGGCAAAAGCCGCGCCTGCCACGATCAATGCGGCCGGAAGCCCCCAGAGCAAGGCGCGAGGCAAATCGGCATCGAACGGCGTGCCAGCCGCAAGCAGAAGGAGTCCCGCGCCAGACACCGCCAGCGCGGCCCCGAGCGACAGCCTGGCGCCCTGGAGCCACAAACGCCCCACGACGACGCCGGCCGCGAACTCGATCACGACAGGATCGGTGAAGGCATGCGCATATCCCGCGGGAAGGACGAAATGCAGCGCGACGATGGCGACAAGTGCGCCTACGAGAACGACGAACCGCCAGCGCTCGCCAACGAACAGGACCAGGGTGAAGACGAGATAGAACATCATCTCATAGCAAAGCGTCCAACCCTGTATGACGATGGGATGCAGCGCATCGTCCTGCAGGACCGGCAGGAAGAATAGCGAGCCAACGAAATTCGCCACACTGAGGAAATGGTCGTAGAAGAACTGCGGCTTGAGCAGGATGCCCGTCGCGGTCAAGAGCGTGACGATCCAGTAGAGAGGCACGATGCGGGTGATGCGGCGGCTCATGAAGCGCCAGGGATCAGCTGGTCTGCCCGCCGTCGTCACCCACATGATGAAGCCGCTGATGACGAAGAAGACGTCGACGCCGGCCGCTCCGACGTTGAACGGACCGCCGAACTGCTCGCTGACATGGAAGCAAACGACCGCGCACGCGGCAAGGCCGCGCAGATATTGGATGCTATGTATGCTTGTCACGATGCCCTGACCCGTCTCGCATCATGCTGCGGTGCACACACCCCACGCCGCATTGCACAATAACTAGGCAGCCACTCTTCTGTGTCAACCACCATTGGCGGCTATTCGGACAGGAACCGGCATGCCGGTCCGCCTGATTCATTTGCATGCAAATGTTTCCGAATCCGCGCGATCCCGAAACCGAAACGCTGTTCTCGCGAAATCGACCCGATACATGCGTGACGCATTTAGCGGCCATCGCATGGCGGCAGCGACAATTGTCGGCCGCCATCGCTCTTCAAGGGAGATGAAAATGTCGATGTTCGGAAATCTCAGCCGCTTCGGTGTCACCATCAGGCAGGCGCATGCCAGGAACAAGGCGATCCGCGCGCTCAACGATCTGCCGGCGCATGTCCGGAAGGATATCGGTTGGCCGGCCTCGCCGCCGAGCGACCCGCAGGCAGCACTGCACAAGCTGCTTCTGGGCACGCCGCGCTGATGACCTTCGCCGACAAATGCAAGCTGCTTGGCAAGCGCCGGGGTCGCAATGCGGCTCCGGCGACCGGCGACAACAAACTGCGCGCCGCGCTGCTGCCGAAGCGGCGCTAAGCAATTCCAGGAAAAGTGTGCGGCGGTCAGGCCTGGCCACTCGCCGTAGCCTTCTGGAATTGCCCAAACAAAGAACCGGCACCACGAGATCACGCCGATGTGCCGGGGCGAATCCTTGACATTTTTAACGGCGGTACGATCTTCAAAAAGCGGGGGGAATTCTCTTAGTCGGCTCTGCCGAGATCCGTTTATCCGCATGCCCAGTTTGAAAAGCCATCTCGTTTCGTTCGTTCTGCGGCACAGCCGCAAGAAGGCCTTTTCCAGTCCCGAGAACCTGCAGCGCTGGATCGCCTACGCCCGCAAGACGGAGGATCATCATCCGCCTGCCTTGCTCAAGGCGCGGTTGGACATCGCCGAGACCGAGATCGACGGCTTTCCCGTCTATGAGATCGCCCCGAAAGCGGGCGAGCGCCGGCGCATCCTTTACATGCATGGCGGCGCCTATGTCTTTCAGATCACGTCCTACCACTGGGGGCTGATCGCCGAGATGGCCGAGCGTCTCGGTTTCGGCATCACAGTGCCGATCTACCCCATCGCGCCCGAGCACGATTTCCACGACATGTTCGGCATGGTCGGCGACGTCTACCGGCGCATGCTCGAAGAGACGGAGGCCGAGGACATCACCTTCATGGGCGATTCCGCCGGCGGCAACATGGCGGTCGTGCTCACCATGATGGCGGCCGAGGAGGGCCTGCCTTCGCCATCGCGTCACGTGCTGATCTCGCCCGGCCTCGACGTTTCGCTTGCAAATCCTGAAGTCTTCGAGGCCGAACGGCAGGATCCGTGGCTGGGTATTCCGGGTGGGCTGGAAGCGGTGCGGCTCTACAGCGCCGGTTTCGACCGCAAGGACTGGCACATCAGCCCGCTTTACGGCGACTTGTCCGTGCTGCCGAAGACGCTGCTGCTGACGGGCTCACGCGACATGCTGACCCCAGATAATCTCATCTTCGCTGAAAGGGCGCGGGCTGCCGGCGTCGAGGTCGACGTGGTCTATGAAGAAGGCATGTTCCATGTCTGGCCGCTGATCGAAATGCCGGAAGCGCGCCGCGCGCGCGACAGCATCGTCGCATTCCTCAACGGCGCTCCAGCAGTGAGCCGGGCGCAGGTACGCAACAGGACGAAAGCCGCTTTCGCAGAGCGCCCCGCGCCGGCGGCCGAATAGCTCAGAACTTGCCGGTTTCGCGGAACAATTCGAACGTCGCGCGGATATGGTCGGCAACAGCCTTCACCGGCGCGCTGGCGTCGGGCGCCACCACCATGGCGAGATTGTAGGTGCCGATCTCCGGCATGCCGTCCTTGGCCCCCAGCGAGACCATCTCGTCGCCGAGGAAGGACTTCGGCAGCGGCGCGACCGCGAGGTCGGCCATGATCGCGGCGCGCTGGCCGGCCGTGTGGGCGCTCATATAGGCGATGCGGTAATTGCGGCCTTCGCGTCCAAGCGCTTCCAACGCCCCTGCCCGCCATGCGCAGCCTTCCTCCCATAGCGACACCGGCAACGGCTCGCGCAGATGCGCACAGCCGCCCTTGGCTCCGGCCCACACGATCGGTTCGGTCAAAAGCACCTCGGCGCCGATCGCGCTGGTCTTGTAGGAATTGGTGAGCAGCGTGATGTCGAGCGCGCGGTCATCCATGCGCCGGCGCAGATTGATGCTCTGGTCGATGGTGACGTCGACGGCAATCGAGGGATGCGACTGCGCGAAGCGCTTCAGCACATGCGGCAGCACGCGCTCGCCATAGTCGTCCGGGGAACCAAGCCGCACCACGCCGACAATGTCGGGGATGATGAACTTCGACACCACCTCGCGGTTGATCGACAGAAGCCGGCGCGCATAGCCGAGCAGCATCTCGCCATCCGTGGTCAGCGTCACGGAACGCGCGTCACGCGCGAAGACGGAACGGCCGAGGATATCCTCCAGCTTCTTGATCTGCATGGATACGGCCGACGGCGTGCGGAACACCGCGTTGGCGGCGGTGGTGAATGAGCCGGTCTCCGCGATCGCCACGAAGGTGCGCAGCACATCGAGGTCAAGCAGCGGCAAGGGATGATTGAGCGGGGCATTCATGGGAGCGTGCCTTCAATTTTTCTGATGCAATCCATCATTCCATTTCGTTTGATTGAACATCACTCCAGGCGCATAGTCAACTCGATCGATGCAGGATGCCTGCCAAAAGCAGCCATAAAACGACCCTGACACAGTCCTGCAATCGACATGAAGTGAAGCTGAAACAGACCTGAATTAACGCAATGACGGGCGCCTCCCTGCCCGCATAGAGGAGAAGGAAATGTCTATCCTGTCGTCTATCGGTCGACTTGCGACCGAATTCAGCGCTGCCCGCGCCCGCTATCAGACCGAGCGCGCCATCCATGCGCTGCCGATCGAACTGCAGAAGGATATCGGCTGGCCTGAAGCGGCCGACGTCAAGACCGGCTTGCGCCACGGTGTCGGAAGCTGGGCCGGAGCGAAGTAATCACGTGTGTATGGAGTTCTGAAGGCCTGCCGCGTCAGCTCGGCAGGCCTTTTGTTTTTTATGCCTTTTTGTTTGCATTCAAACGACTTTTCCAGCCATGCGACTGCTGCATGACGCATATGAACCACCCGCATAGCGGGTTAACGGATCAGCTAAAGCGCTGTAAACAATAGGAAATTATGGGCACATTGCCCAAAAATGTCGCAAATCATGTCGCTTTTCATATCAAGCGCTTCGCTTTTGCGATTTAGTTTTTGCCGAAGCGAGCCTATATCAGCGCCAGCAAAAACGAGCTGCCCCACTCCATCAAGCGAAGGCGACCCGTCTGAGCAACCAAATGGAGATGATGATGAAGCTTTTTGCCCGCCTTTTCGCCCGCCGCGAAACGAACCTGACGACCGCTCTGGAGCGTCAGCGCCTTGCCAACACCATGCCCGGCCAGACCGGCGCAGTGGCTGCTGCCCGTCTCGGCTTTGTTGCCTGAGACGATCCAGCACCGATAAGCTGAATTCAACGCCGCCCGGCTTGCCGAGGCGGCGTTTTCATTTGGGCCCGGCGGCTGTCGACCGCGCAATGACGTCCTGCGGTTGCACCTATTGCCCATTTGCGACCCGTGTCGCAAATTTAATCTTCACTTAGCCGCCTACCCGATTGACAGGAATGGTTTTTCCTGTTGTCGCTATGCTGTTCGCGACATCCTGTTCGCGCCATGGCTGCGTGAGGTTTTCCTGTGAATGCCGTAAAGCACCCGATCAAGAGATCGTTTGTATTCTTCCTCATTCCCGATTTCACGATGATCGCCTTCGCGACAGCGCTCGATCCGCTGCGCTCGGCCAACCGCATGCTCGGCTACGAGGCCTACAGCTGGCGCCTGGCAAGCATCGACGGCAAGCCGGTTCGCGCCTCGAACGGCGTCGAGTGTGCCGTCAACACCTCGCTCGAGGAGGAGCGCAGGAAGATGGCCGGGCCGGACCGGCCAAACATGGCGATCGTCTGCAGCGGCATCAATGTCGAGCGCTACCACAACAAATCGGCCTTCGCCTGGCTGCGCGAGGAGTATAATCGCGGGGTCGCCGTGGGCGGCCTGTGCACCGGCGCGCATATCCTGGCCGCCGCGGGGCTGCTGTCCAACAAGCGCTGCGCCATTCATTGGGAGAACCTGCCGGGCTTCTCCGAGGCCTTCCCGAAAGCCAATGTCTTTGCCGACCTTTTTGAAGTCGACCAGAACGTCTACACCTGCGCCGGCGGCACAGCCGCGCTCGACATGATGCTGAAGCTGATCGGCGATGATTTCGACGAGAGCCTCGTCAACCGGGTCTGCGAGCAGGTGCTGACCGACCGCGTGCGCAGCCCGACGGACCGCCAGCGCCTGCCTCTGCGCGCCCGCCTCGGCGTCCAGAATTCCAAGGTGCTCACCATCATCGAGCTGATGGAGGCGAACCTCTCCGAGCCGCTGTCGCTGATCGAAATCGCCGACCATGTCGATCTTTCCCGCCGGCAGATCGAGCGCCTGTTCCGCACCGAGATGGGCCGCTCCCCTGCCCGCTACTATCTGGAGATCCGGCTCGACCGGGCCAGGCACCTGCTCATCCAGTCGTCGATGCCGGTGGTCGAAGTGGCGGTGGCCTGCGGCTTCGTCTCCGCCTCGCATTTCTCCAAATGCTACCGCGAGCTCTACGCCCGCTCGCCACAGCAGGAACGCGTCGACCGCAAGCAGCTCTTGGCGGCGTAATCTGGGATAAACGCAGCCGACTAGGCGGACTGCGTCTGCGCCGTCCGCATCGCCTCGATGCGGATGTCTTCGGTGAGCTGTGCCTTGAGCGCGGAGAATTCCGGGCTGGTCTTCAGCGTGTAGTGGCGCGGATGCGGCAGGTCGACCGGCACGTCCGATTTGATGCGGCCGGGCCGGGCGCTCATCACGATCACCCGCGACGCCATGAAGATCGCCTCTTCGATGTCGTGGGTGACGAACAGCACCGTCTTCTTGCGCCGCTCCCATATGCCGAGCAGCAATTCCTGCATCAGACCGCGCGTCTGGTTGTCCAGCGCGCCG
This sequence comes from Mesorhizobium atlanticum, assembly GCF_003289965.1. GTDB lineage: Bacteria > Pseudomonadota > Alphaproteobacteria > Rhizobiales > Rhizobiaceae > Mesorhizobium > Mesorhizobium atlanticum. Next base: position 387,545 of record NZ_QMBQ01000003.1, on the reverse strand, counting down.
AACGGCTCGTCGAGCAGAAGGATTTCGGGATCGTTGGCCAGCGCCCGCGCGATCGCCGTGCGCTGCTGCATGCCGCCCGACAACTGCTTCGGCCAATGGTTCTCGAAACCCTTGAGCCCGACCAGATCGACATAGGAGGCGACGATCTCGTTGCGCTCGCGCTCGGGCTTGCCTTGCTCGCGCAGGCCAAAGCCGATGTTTTCGGCGACCGTCAGCCAGGGAAACAGCGTGTAGGACTGGAACACCATGCCGCGGTCCGGTCCCGGCCTTGTGACCGCCTTGCCGTCGAGCAGCACGCGGCCCGTGCTCGGCGCTTCCAGTCCGGCGACGATCCTGAGCAAAGTCGACTTGCCGCAGCCGGACGGCCCGAGGATGGTGATGAAGTCATTTGCCGCGACCGCGAGGTCTACCGGCTGCAGCGCCCGCACGGGCTGCCCACCCCCGACCCCGGCAAATATCCGTGAAACGCCTTCGATCAGAAGCTTGCTCACGCCAGGCTCCATGGAAAGAGCCAGCGGTTGAGCGCCTTGAAGGCGAAGTCGGACAGAAGTCCGATCAGCCCGATGACGATGATGCCGAAAATGATCTGTCCGGTCGCCAGCCGCGACTGGCTGTTGATGATCATGTAGCCGATGCCTGACGATGAGCCGATCAATTCGGCGACGATGACATAGGTCCACGCCCAGCCGAGCACCAGCCGCAGCGTTTCGGCGATCTCCGGCGCATTGGCCGGCATGATCACGCGCTTGACGATGCCGTTGTCGGTCGCCCCCAACGTATAGGCGGCTTCGACCAGGTCGCGGCGCGTAGCGCCGACCTTGACCGCGACGATCAGGATGATCTGGAACACCGAGCCGACGAAGATCACCAGGAGCTTTTCAAATTCACCAATGCCGGCCCACAGGATGAGCAGCGGGATGAAGGCCGATGCCGGCAGGTAACGCGCAAAGGACACGAACGGCTCGAGGAAGGCTTCAACCGGCTTCCAGGCGCCCATGGCGATGCCGATCGGCACCGCCACGATCGACGCCAGAACGAAGCCGCCGAAGACGCGCCAGATGGTGATCAGGATGTCGAGCCAGAACCGGTCTTCGACGAGCAGCCGCCAGCCGTCCTTGAGCATCGACAGCGGGTCGGCGAGGAAGATCCGGTTCACATGGCCGCCGAGCGTGATCCATGCCCAGAACCCGACGAACAGCACGAAGAAGGCGATGCCGAGCACGGTTCGCGTGCCCGGCTGAACGGGGTGCAAGGGACGCAGCATCAGGCCCTGTCCTTAAAGCATGGCTCCCGAAAGTGGAAACCGGTTTCGGGTAAGACATACGTAAAATCAAAGAGCTAAAGCGCGAGGAGCGTATCTGAAGGATCGCGACGCGCTTTAGCGGGAAGGGATCGGCGGCCTTGCGCCGCCGATCGCCTGATGCGCGATCAGTTGGCCACTGCGCTGGTATCGGCAAGCGTCGTCACATCCGGGACTTCCTTGATCAGCCCCATCTGCAGCAAAAGCTCGGCCGCCGTCTTGGAGAAATCCTGGAATTCCTTGGTGAAGAACTGCTTGTTCTCTTCCCTGTCGGCCCATTTCAGGTACTTGGCCGAATCCTCGAACTCCTTGGCCGACTGCTTCACATCGGCGCCCATGATCTCGTAGGATTTCTGTGGATCCTTCTTGATCAGGTCGAGCGCGTCGAAATAGCTGTCGGCGAGCGCCTTGGCGACGTCGGGATTGGCTTTGAGGAAGTCCGGCGTGCAGCCGACGGTGTCCAGGACCATCGGGTAGTCGAGCGTGGTCGCCAGGATGTGGCCCTGGTCGGCCTTGTCGCGGACCGCCGAGATGAACGGCTCATAGGTGACGGCGGCATCGTTCTGGCCGGCCAGGAAGGCCTGCGCCGCCGCGTCCGGCTCCAGATTGACGACGGTGACGTCCTTGGTCGACATGCCGTTCTTGTTGAGCACCCAGGCGAGCAGGAAATAGGGCGACGTGCCGGGTGCGGACGAGGCGACATTCTTGCCCTTGAGGTCGGCGACGGTCTTGATGTCGTTGCGCACGACGATGCCGTCGGCGCCATAGGATTTGTCGAGCTGGAATATCTGCTTGGTTGTGACGCCGCTGGCGTTCCACACCATCCAGGTCTCAACCGTGGTCGCCGCGCATTGCAGGTCGCCGCTGGCAATCGCCAACGGGCGGCTCGCCTGCGGCACCTTCTTCAACGTCACGTCCAGCCCGTGCTTTTCGAAAAGCCCGGCCTGCTTGGCCAAGGTCAGCGGCGCGAAGCCGGTCCAGCCGCTGATGCCGATGGTGAGCGAGGTGGCGGCCATCGCCGGTGCGCCGAGCACGGCCGCCGCCGCCAGCGCCGCCGCGAAAATGGTGGTCCTGTTCATTGTGGTTCCCCTTTTTGTGGTGAGCCCGAATTGTCTCACAGACGCCAAAAGGCTTGTCAATGAAGCGACGTTTCAACGAAACGTCATCCTAATCGGGTGTAGGCTCAAGTCAGCTTCTCCAACGCTCACGGCATGCCCCAGCCGCGGTTGCGCCACATCTTCTCGCCGACTTGGCAGTCGGCGGCCGGCCTGTCGTCGGCGAGCACGACCGGCGGGTGAGCGGCCTCGTCCGCCGCCCATTGCGGCGAAGCGGGACCGGCAAGCTCGAGCACCAGCTTGCGGCGGATCGCTTCGGGAAACTGGGTCCAGTCATTGACCGGGATCATGAAGGCGCCAGGCCCGCCGATGACGCAGTCGCTGTAATAGCGGTCGAGATTGCCGACGTCGAAGGCGCCGCTGAAGCCGCCACGCGTCATCAGCGGCAGGCCGTTGATGGTGATGCCTTGCCTGACCACCTCGTCGCGGGTGAGGTCGACCGGCGCGCCCTGGTTATTGGGCCCATCGCCGGAAACGTCGATGACACGCTTCGTCCCTTGGAATCCGCTCTCGGCGAACAGATCGCTGCCGAAGCTCAGTGCTCCGGAGATGGAGGTACGCCGGGCGCTGTCCGGCGGCTTGGCGTCGAGCTGCGCGACGAACCCCTCTGCGTCGGCGCGATTGGCGATCACCGTCCACGGCACGATGACGCGCTGCCAGGTCGTGCCGGCCCATTCGACATAGGTCACGGCGATCTTGCCATAGGCGCCGTCGGCGATGGCCTTAAGGACATTGTCATGCGTGAGCGCCGCGGCGTAGCCGTGACGCTGGATTTCCAGCTCGGCCGGCGACATGGAGAGCGAGACATCGACCGCCAGCACCAGCTCGACATCGACGGGTTCGGCGGGAGAAGCCGCTTGCGTCAGCCAAAGCGCCAGCGCCAGCGCGGCGCCGCCTGGAAAGACATGCCTTGCGCGGGCATAAGCAGACATGACGGAAGGTTAGGCGAAAATCGCCGCGCGCAAAAGCCGGGAATCCGGAGCATCGGATCCCGCCGGCCTGAATCTCTTAGAAATACCGCGAGAGGTTCGAACGGATACGCTCCAGCACCGTATTGCCCGAAAGGTCGGGCACGAATTTCGCGCCAGTGATCGCTTCATAGGCCTGGATATAGACCGCCGAGGCCTGGTTGATGATCTCGTCGGGAATTGGGGGGATCGGGTCCTTGTAGGGATCGCACCGCGCCGACACCCAGGACCGGACGAAATCCTTGTCGAAGCTCTGCGGCCGCCCGCCGCTCGCGAACGCCTCGTCATAGCTCGCAGCGATCCAATAACGGCTGCTGTCGGGCGTGTGGATTTCGTCCGCCAGCACGATGGTGCCGTCCGGCGCGGTGCCGAATTCATATTTGGTGTCGGCCAGGATCAGGCCGCGTTCGGCGGCGCGCTGCTGGCCGCGGGCGAACAGCTGCAGCGCATAGCGCGATACGGTATCCCACTGTTCCTGCGTGAGCAGCCGCTGGCCGATGATCTCGGCTTCCGACAGCGGCTCGTCATGGCCGCCATGGGCGGCCTTGCTGGTCGGCGTGATGATCGCTTGCGGCAGCTTTTCATTGTCGCGCAGCCCGTCGGGAAAGCTGTGACCGTAGAAGCTCCGCTCGCCTTTCCGGTACTTGGTCAGGATCGAGGTGCTGGTCGTCCCTGCCAGATAGCCACGCACGACCATCTCGACCGGCAGCATGTCGAGCCGTGTTCCGACGACGACGTTGGGGTCGGGATATTCCAGCACGTGGTTGGGACAGATGTCGGCGGTCTCCTCGAACCAGTAGCGCGCCGTCTGGGTGAGGACTTCGCCCTTGAACGGGATCGAGGCCAGGATGATGTCGAACGCGCTCAAACGGTCGGTGGCGATGATGATGCGGCGCCCGTCCGGCAGATCGTAATTTTCGCGCACCTTGCCGTGATAGTGATTGGGAAGTTCGCGAATGAAGGCGTCGGACAGGATGCGCATGGGGCGTAGGCTTTCGCAGGCTTCTGATCTGGCCACATAAGCCGCTGGCCTCCTGCACATCAAGCCGGATGCTGCGGAACGGGCTTCTTATTGCCGGCAGCGCGAAACGCCCGCCAGTTCGGCCTGAAGGAAGGCGGAAACCACAACAGAATTCCGGCCATGGCGGCTGGCACGATGATCGCGAAGCGCAGGATCGAAAGCAGGACGCCGCAGAAGCCGACGATCCGCACGGCGGTGTCCGCGCCGAAACGCGGCGCAAGCAGGTGCCGGGCGATCGCCCCGCCATCGAGCGGAAAGGCCGGGAGCAGGTTGAGAACGGCCAAAACCGCATTCACCAGGGCGCCAAACCAAAGTGTCCACTCCAAAAGTGTGTCGGGTCTCGGCGGCGGCGAACTGAAAAGACCGTCCGGATCGACTGCCAACAAGGGCCGGGCAAAAAGATAGTAGGCAGCCGCAAAGCCCGCCGCCAGAACGATGTTCACCAGCGGCCCGGCGAAGGCGATCCACGCCCAGCCAGAGGGCGAAGCTACGCCCGGCTTGAACCAGGCAATTCCGCCGAACAGGTACAGGTCTATCCGTTGGGTGCCGATGCCGCGCCGTCGCGCTGCCCAGACATGGGCAAGTTCATGCAGAAACACCGACAGGAACAGGAGCGCGGCGAATATGGCGGTGTGGATCAGGGCGACCTGGGGATGCCTCGACCACTCATGCAGGAACGGCAAGGCGGCGGGAATGGCAAAGGTCCAACTGACATGAACGGGAATATTCCCCTTCATCGTGAAGACGAATGCGTCGTTCTTCCTGTCCCAGCCGAACCGTTGCAAACCTGCTTGCTCCGCCCGGCGTAACGCTAGAGTAATTCTAGGAAAAGTGTGAGCGGTTTTCCGTCCGGAATTGCGTCAAAACAGAGAGCTGGAGCGGTTCGCCGTTTCCTTCAACGGTGAACCGCTCCAGGTGAGAATCACGGCTCGCACAAAAGCAAAAGCCCGACCGGAGCCGGGCTTTGCATGTTTCTGCCTCCGATCCTCAGCTCCTCGGCTTGAGGTTCTCCGGGTCGTAGAGCGGCTTATAACCCACTCCCGCAACCTCGACCGGATAGGTCTCGCCGAAATACTCGACCTGCAGCTTGCGGCCTTCTTGGGCATAGGCCCAGGGGAGATAGGCGAGCGCGATGTTCTTGCCGATCGTCGGACCGTAGGCGACCGAGGTGGTGAAGGAACGCCGGCCGAGTTCGTCGACCAGCGTCTCGCCCCTCGCCGGATCCATCACCGGCATGGTGCCGACCGGATAGCGCGCGACACCCTTGGAATCGATGTTATCGGTCATCACCAGCGTGCACAGCATCGCGGGCTGGTGCTCGCGGGCGCGGTACTCCAGGTGCTTGGCCTTGCCACAGAAGTCGTTCTCCTTGACCTTCGGACGGGCAAGGTCGGCTTCGAGCAGATTGTATTCGGTCAAAAGGTCGGCGTTCTGGAGGCGCAGGCTCTTTTCCATGCGGCGCGTGTTGGCATAGGTCTCGACGCCGAACGGCATGACCCCGGTGGAGCGCAGCGCGTCCCAGACGGCTAGGCCGTCCTCGTAGCGCATATGCAGTTCCCAGCCCTGCTCGCCGACATAGGAGATGCGGAAGGCCGTCACATCCTTGCCGCCGATCTTGATCGGCTTGATTGCCGCGAAGGGGAAATTCTCCGGCGTCAGGCCCTCGGGGTTCTCGACCACCTTCTGCAAGGTCGTGCGGGCATTCGGCCCCCAGATACCGATGGTGACATATTTCTCGGTCACGTCGGTGACGGTGACATCGAAGCCTTTGTCCTGCGCCGTGCGCTGCATGTAACGGAAGTCGCGCGGGCCGGCGTCGGCGCCGTCGATCACCCGACAGCGGTCGGCCATGCGGATGACGGTGAAGTCGGCGCGCACCATGCCTTCCTCGTCGAGGAAGTGCGTATAGATGCCCTTGCCGATATTGTTGTCGCCGCCGATCTTGGCCGCGCACAGCCATTCGAGCAGCGCGACATGGTCTGGACCTTCGACGTCATACATCGAGAAGTGCGACAGGTTGACGATGCCGCAATCCTCGCTCATCGCCAGATGCTCGGCATTGGAGACGCGCCAGAAATGGCGGTTGTCCCATTCGTTCTCGCGTACCGGCACCCGGTTGCCGTATTTTTCAAGCAGATGCTCGTTGGCGGCATAGCCGTGGGCGCGCTCCCAGCCGCCGAGTTCCATGAAATAGCCGCCGAGTTCCTTCTCGCGCTCCCAGAAGGGCGAGCGGCGGATGTTGCGGCCTTTGGAGAAGGGCTCGCGCGGATGCACCGCCGGATTGTAGACCTTCATCGCCGTCTCGGTGCAGCGATCCCAGATGAACTGCTCCTGCGTCTGGTGCGGATAGAAGCGCGAATAGTCGATCTGGTGATGGTCGATCGCGGTGCGGCCGTCGGTCATCCAGTCGGCGATGAGCTTGCCCATGCCCGGGCCGTCCTTGACCCAGATGGCGACGGCATACCACAGCCCCCTCACCTTCTGGCTCTCGCCCATCGACGGGCCGCCGTCGGTGGTCACCTGCAGCAGGCCATTGAAGGAATGGCCCTCATTGTAGCCGAGCTCGCCCAGGATCGGCGTCAGTTCCATGGCGCGCTCCAGCGGCGCCAGGATCTGCTCCATGTCGAGGTCGCGCTGAGATGGCGACAGCCGCGCCTCATGCTTTTCGAGCAGATCGCGCGGGTGGCAGAGACGCGGATTGGTCTCCTCGTAATAGCCCCATTCGATCTGCCCGCCCTCGGCGGTCTTCGGATCGCCTGTGTCGCGCATATAGGCCGAATTGCCCTGGTCGCGCAGCAGCGGCCAGCCGATCTCCTTGCCGGTGCCGGCGAACTCGTTATAGGGGCCGAAGAAGGTCAGCGGATGGTCGATCGGCATGACCGGCAGGTCCTCGCCGACCAGCGCTGCGGTCAACCGCCCCCAGATGCCGGTGCAGACCACGACATAGTCGGCCTCGATCGTGCCGCGCTCGGTCACCACGCCCTTGATGCGGCCGTTTTCGACGATCAGTTCCTTGGCCGAGGTGTTGGCGAAAGCCTGCAGCTTGCCGGAAGCAACGCCCTGGTCGACCAGCTTGCCGGCCACCGTCTGCGAGCGCGGAATGACGAGACCGGCATCCGGGTCCCACAGGCCGCCCTGCACCAGATGTTCCTCGATCAGCGGGAATTTTTCCTTGATCTCTGCCGGCTCGATCAGCCGCGCACGGGTGCCGAACGCCTTGGCGGAGGCGATCTTGCGCTTGATCTCGTCCATGCGGGCATCGTCGCCAACGCGGGCAACCTCGAGGCCACCGACGCGCGCGTAGTGGCCCATCTTCTCGTAGAAATCGATGGAATAGAGCGTCGTCCAGCAAGACAGGAAATCGTGGCTGGTCGTGTAGCAGAAGTCCGAGGCATGCGCGGTCGACCCGATATCGGTCGGGATGCCCGACTTGTCGATGCCGACGATGTCGTCCCAGCCCCGCTCGATCAGATGATGCGCGACCGACGCGCCGACGATACCGCCCAGACCGACGATGACGACCTTCGCCTTTTTCGGAAACTCTGCCATTGCCCGCGACTCCAAAGGGATAGACGGGCGCGTTTGCGCGCCCTTCGAATGGCGCACAATATGCAGAGGACGGGGATCGGGCTACCGCCTGTTTGCGACACGTCGCAGGTGCGCCGCGACCCCGCGTCCGGACTCGGTCCGGAATGGAATTCCGCTCAGGCGAAGGCCCAAATGTCCTCAGCCTGGAAGCCGACATGGTAGCCGGCCGTCTTCAGCTTGACCACGACCTGGCCGACCTCGGCGGCAGGCAGCGCGCCGACCTCGATCTTGATCATGCCGGGGCGATAGCGATCCAGGTCAAGCTGGTCGAACACCATCCAATCCGCGCCTTCGCAATCGACGAGGAATGCGTCGATGTGGGTGATGCCGTTGCGGTCGAGCAGCGTCCGCAAGGTTTCCGACGGCACCTCGATGTCCTTCAGATGCGGCGCGAACTTGTTGAAGTTGGCGTCCGCCTCGCCCCAGGCGTTCTTGCCCGACATCAGATTGGTGTCGGTGACCGAAGAGCAGCCGATGAACTCGATCGGCAGCGTACCGGCTTCAAGCGCGGCGGCATCGAAGGTGTGGACGGTGATCGTGCCCTTGCTCCTGGTAACGGCCACCGGCTCGATGACGAAGCGCGTCGCATCCGGATAATTGGCCCGCAGCCGCTTTTGATTGTAGGGAATCGGTTCGACCAGCATGGCGCGCGCGCCGGGGATCCGGTGCAGCCAGGGCGTCACGTCGTCGAACAGCGCGCCGTCGCAGGCGCCGACATTCACCATCTGGAACGGCCGGCCACCGCCGAAACGGGCCTTCAAGGCAGCTTTGGCGAGGAATTTCGTGCCGTGCAGCGCCGGGCCGCGATCGAGCAGGCCTGCCGGGAGAACGAGCGACAGCAGGATGCGCGCGAGGCTGGACAGCGAGCTCATGACTTGTCTCCGGAAATGACCTGCAGCGCCGCGCGGCCCCCGCCTTGGCTTGCGGCCGCCCAAAGGGCCATCAACGGCGAGGCCAGCAGCAGGAAGGGCGGCAGGAGATTGGGGAAATAGATGCGGGTGTCGTGGATCGGGAAGACGGCGAACTTCGCCAGCACGCCGAGCACCAGCGCCGCAAGCAGGATGCCGGCGCGACGTTCCAGCCGGAAGCCCGCGCGCTGAAGCCCATACGAGCCGGCCAAAGCCAGGACGGACACACCGACCCAGCTGTTGATGGCAACGGCGCGAACCACCGAGGCAGCGAATGCCTTCAGATAGGCGGCTATCGAGAACGGCGGCTCGAACCCGTCCATGTTGTAATGCTGTTCGATGCTTGAAAACCAAAGATGCGGCCACCAGCCGGGATGTTGCGCCCAGTGCGAAATGGCGAAATAGGCGACAAAGGAAGCAACGAAACCGGCCAGCACGCCCCATGCCTTCTCACGGAAAGCGACGAGCAGCACAGCGAAGATTGCGAGGAAGACGATGTTGTCGGGCCTGGCCATGAAAGCGAGGAAAAGCAGGATCGCCGTCGCCGCCTCGCGCCTGCGCATATGGGCGAAGAGCCCGCCGAGGAACAGCGCCGAGCACAGTAGGTCTGGCGTCGAAGCGCGCGCCGCATCGCCGAAATCGGCCATGATCAGGATCGCGCCGACGACCGGCGCCAGCGGCAACGCGCCTTCCGCACGCAGCCAGGCGAGCGTGATGGCGCCGAACAGCAGCACCGAAACCACCTGCACCAGCCGCATGGCCTCGACCGGCGAGACGACATGGCTCAGACTCGACAGGATCTCCGCATAGAGGAACTTGATCCGGTACATGCCGAGCAGCGAATGGAAGTCGGTGGCATTCTGCGCCATGTGGCTCCGGAACCCGCCGCCGTCATCGGTCAATGTCTTGTAGTCGCCGGCGGACACGCCGGCCTTGACCGTGCCGTAGGTATAATCATGCAGCGCCTGCGGATCGGGATAGGCGCCCTCCTCGGCGATCGCCAGATAAGGCAGCATGTCCCAGTTGGCGTCGGGCATGAACCACGCAGTCGCCGCAGTCAGCAGGATGTAAAGCGAAAACGCTATCGCACCGATCGATGCCGCCCATTTCGCGTAAGTCCCCTCGCCCAACGCCAGGCCGGCGCCGGTCAGCCGTTCCAGCGGATTGGTCGGAGCGGAGGGCCTGGTCAGCATGCTCGGCGGCCTCTTATTTACCGACCTGGCTTTTCACGAAATCCTTCACGATCGCCACGATGCCGCGCGACAACAGGCTGTCGAAGGCGTCGACGAAGCGGTCGACATGCTCGGGCCCGCAGATCAGCGGCGGCTCGAGCCGGATGACGTTGCGGTTGTATTCGGTGAAGGCGACGAGCACGTCGTAGTCGCGCAGCAAAAGCGAGCCGACGAAGCCGGACAGCGAGCCCTTCAGCTTGTCGTCGAGCACGCTCACCACCGGGCGCAGCACCATCGGCAGGGTCTGCGAGAAATCGTGGAACTCGAGCCCGATCATGAAGCCCTTGCCGCGCACGTCCTTGATGATCTTGGGGTATTTTTCCTTCAGCACCTGCAGGCGCTGCAGAAGGTACTCGCCGGTCGAGGCGGCGTTGTCGATCAACCCTTCGTCATACAGGACATTGATGCCCTCGATCGCGGTGACGCAAGCCTCGCCCATGCCGCCGAAGGTCGCCATGGCGTGGATCATCGCCGTCTTCGGCGTGCCATAGGCCTTCATGTAGACATCGCGCCTGGCGATCATGGCGCCGACCGCCGCTTTGCCGGCGCCCAGCGATTTTGCCAGCGCGGTCACATCCGGCACCACGCCGTAATGCTCGAAGGCGTAGAAGCGGCCGGAGCGGCCGTAACCGCATTGCACCTCGTCGGCCACCCACAGAACGCCGTAGCGGTCGCACAGCGCGCGCAGCTTCTGCCAGTATTCGGCGGGCGCCTGGATGATGCCGCCGCCGCCCTGGATGGTTTCCAGCACGATGACACCGATCTCGGGATTGCTCTTGAACAGCCGCTCGACGGCATCGATGTCGCCGAAAGGAACCCGCACGACATTGTCGGCGACCTTGAAGTCGGCGCGGTAGAGCTGGCCGTCGGTGATCGCCAGCACGCCCTTGGTCTTGCCGTGGAAGGAATTCTCCGCATAGACGATCTTCGGCCGCTTCGGGCCTGCCGCGCGCTCGGCGAGCTTCACCGCCGCTTCCATGGCTTCAGAGCCCGACGAGCCTAGGAACACCATGTCGAGGTCGCCCGGCGAACAATTGGCGATGTTATGCGCGAGCGCCGCCGCATATTGCGACATGAAGGCGATCGCGATCTCCTGGCGCTTTTCCTCCTGGAATTTTCTCCGCGCTTCCAGGATGCGCGGATGGTTGTGACCGAAGGCCAGCGAGCCGAAGCCGCCGAAGAAGTCGAGGATCTTGCGGCCGTTCTGGTCGATGTAGAACATGCCCTCGGCGCGCTCGATCTTGACCTTGTGGAAGCCGAGCAGCTTCATGAAATGCAGCTGTCCGGGATTGAGATGCGCCTTGAACAGGTCGGTGATGCGGGCGACGTCCATCGCCTTGGCCTCTTCGACGCTGATCAGGTCGGGCTTGGGGATCGAAGTGGGCGAAAGCGCCGGCGCCTCGACCAGCGTGCGCGTGCCTGTCTGTTCCGGCTTGGCCATGACGGTCATCTCGAAATTCTCCCCTCGTCGCCTTACTCGGCAGGCACATGTCTGGTGGCGACGGCGTGGCCGTCCTTCTTGGCGCGGTATTCGCTGTAGGCGGCGATCAACATGTCCTCGTCACGATATTGCGGCACCCAGCCGAGCTGGCGCTCGGCCTTGGACACGTCGAGCACGCATTCCTCGTCGGCGATCAGATACTGTTCCGGGTCCATGATCGGCATGTTGAGCAAATCGAGCAGGTCGAGCGTGCGCTTGACCGCCCAGCCGGGCGTCGGCAGCAGGATCGACTTCGAGCCGGCATGGCGGATGAGATCGCCGAGCAATTTTTTGACCGGCGGCGGATTGAGCGAGCCGAGATTGTAGGCCTCGTTCGGCACGCCGGCCTTCCAGGCCGCGCGGGCGGCTTCGGCGCAGTCGAACACCGAGATGAACTGGTAGGGATTCCTGCCCGAGCCGATCATCGGCACCGGCAAATTCCAGTCGATCAGCTTGAACAGTTTTTCGAGGATGCCGAGCCGGCCGGGACCGATGATGAGGCGCGGCCTGAACAGCGAGATCGACATGCCGCGCTTGCGCCATTCGGCAGCCAATTCCTCGGTCTTGAGCTTCGACAGACCATATTCGCCGAGCGGCGCGACCGGGTGGTCCTCGGTCATCGGCAGCACCACCGTGTGGCCGTAGATCATGTCGGTCGTGTAGTGGACGAGCTTCGAGGCGCCGGCCTTGTCCATCGCCTGGATGATATTCTCGGTGCCGTGGAAATTCACCGGAAAGAAGAAATCATGCCGCTTGGCGCGCACCTGGATCGGCGAGAGCATCTTGGCCGACAGATTGTAGACCATGTCGTCCGCCCTGAGCCCGACCGCCGCGACCGAGGCCGGATCGGTGACATCGCATGTGATGAAGCGCATCGAGCGGTAATGCGGTAAGTCGCTCTTGACGATGTCGGCGACAACGACAGCCTCGCCGTCGGCCACGAGCTTGGGGGCAAGGTGACGGCCGACGAAGCCGTCGCCGCCGAAAATCACATGTCTCATCGAACGATCTCGCTTGTGCCGATCTTGTCGGGATTGATGGATGCGGTCTGCTCCTCGTGTCCGCGCCCACCCATTTCACTGCCACTTTGGGCGATCAGGATCGTGCCGACGCAGATGCAGGCGATGCCGGCGATGCGCCAGCCATTGAGATCCTCGCGGAAGACGAAATAGGCAAAGATCGCCACCGCGACATAAGCCAGGCTGAGGAACGGATAGGCGAAGCTGAGCTCGACCTTGGACAGCACATAGAGATGCGATGCCATCGAGATGACGAAGGTGCACAGGCCAAGGAACACCCAGGGGCTGAACACGATCTGCAGCAGCTTGACGAGCGGATTGACGCCGTCGAAGGAAATCGGCCCCATCGACATCATGCCCTGCTTCAGCATCAGCTGTGCCGCGGCATTAGTCATGACCGTGAAGAGAATAAAGATTATGTATTTCATTGTTGCCACCCCGCCCCTCGGGCGGTCCTATTACAAACCTGCAAATATTTCGTGAAGTCGCGACCTTATTTTGATTAAAGCATGGCGTAACACTTTATTTACCATGATCTATTCGATTTTTATCTATTCCGCCGCTTCAGCTACCCCTTGTCCGATCTCCAATCTCATGGCGGTACGCGCCCAGAAGCTTGATAGGAAAGCCGGGTCGCGAAGCGCCTCCAGCCGCTGCCATTGCAGGAACGACGCAGCGAATGTCTCAGGCCCCATCCTGGCGTCCTTGTAGGGGTTGACCGCCCCGCCCGCCTCGACCGTGATGCGATCGAGCTGGGCGAGCAGCCGCAACGTCCTTTCGCCCCTGTTGGGGAAATCGAGCGTCAGCGTGTAGCCAGGGCGCGGGAACGACAGCAGCGCCGGCGAGCGGACATCGCCGAAGCGCTTGAGCACCGTCAGGAACGATCCCTGCCCTGCCCGCCGAGCCGCCTCGAGCAGCGCAGGCACGATGCGGCGCGCGTTGGCCTGCGGCACCACGCTCTGATGCTGAAAAAGCCCGCGCGGCCCGTAGAGCCGGTTCCAGTCGCGGACGCCGTCGAGCGGAAAGAAGAAGCCCTGATACCCCGTTTGGCGCGGAACCAGGGACTTGCCCTTTCTCCAACGGTAGGCCGCGTTGAAGATAGTGAGGAACGGCCGATTGAGGACATTGAACGGCGGCTGCACCGGCACCGAAAGCCGGCTGCCGGCATTCGCGGCGGCGTGCGAGCCGTGCTCGGCATGATTGCCGGTGAACAAGAGGCCGCGCCCGCGCCCGTGCCCGCCGGCAAGCTGGTCGATCCACGCGACGGCATATTCGTTGACCTGGTCGGCCGCCTCGGCGAGATCGAAGAATTCGCCGAGATCGCGAAACCGCGTGGCGCTCTCCATGATGTCGAGCGACGGCACCCGCATCAGCTTGATGGACGCCGACAGGATCAGCCCGGTCAGCCCCATGCCGCCGATCGTCGCCCCGAACAGGCCGACATTGTCGGTTTGCGAGCAGCGATAGGTCCGGCCGTCCGACCGAAGCAGCGTCAAGGCCTCGACATGGCTGCCGAAGGTGCCGCGCCGATGATGGTTCTTGCCATGGACGTCGTTGGCGATCGCGCCGCCCAGCGTCACGAACTGCGTGCCTGGAACAACGGCCGGAAAGAAGCCGTAGGGCGCGACATAGGCGATGATGTCGCAAAGCAGCGTGCCGGCATCGGCTTCGAGCACACCGGTCTCGGCGTTGAAGGAGCGGATGCGGTTGAGCGGCCGCATATCGACCACCATGCCGGCATCGTTCTGGCAGCTGTCGCCATAGGAGCGGCCATTGCCGTAGCCGAGCAGCGATCCGGCTTTCCCCTCGCCGCGCTTCAGCAAGGCGATCGCCTCGTCCGCCGGGATCGCCTTGCGCGTCGGCGGCGTCGCCAGTCCGAAGCTGCCGAAGCGACTGTCCCCCATCACCAGCCTCCCGCGACGAGAAAGACCGCGCCGATGGCGACGACGATCTGGCTGCGCCAGTCGCGGATGATGAAGACGACCGGATCGTCATGCATCTCATCGCGCCGGGCGAGGATCCAGACGCGCATCGTCAGGTAGAGCACGATCGGCGCCAGCGGCCATATCAGCCAGGGGTGCGGGTAAAGCTCGCGCACCGCCGGGCTGTCCATATAAAGCGCCAGGACCAGCGCCGAGGAGAAGGCCGACGCCATGCCGGCCTGGGCGACGATCTCCTGGTCCTCGGTGCGGTAGCCGCGGCCGGCGATGCGCTCGCCCGGCGGAATGGCGGTGGTGCGCAATTCGACGAAGCGCTTCACCAGCGCCAGCGACAGGAAGAAGAAGATCGAGAAGGCAAGCAGCCAGAAGGAAACGTCCACGCCGGTGGCGGCCGCGCCGGCAAGCACGCGGATCGTGTAGAGACCCGCAAGCGTCAGCACGTCGATCAGAAGCATGCGCTTGAATGACAGCGAATAGGCGGTGGTGACGACCAGATAGCCTAAAAGCACGCCGAGGAATTCGATCGGAAGGAAGAGGCCCGCCGCGATGCCGATCGCAAGCAGCGCCGCGATCGCGCCCATGCCGAACGGAATGGATAATGCGCCGCTGGCGAAAGGCCGGTTGCGCTTGGTCGGATGCTTGCGGTCGAGGGCCAGGTCGAAGAAATCATTGAGGATGTAGATGGCGGATGCCACGGCGCTGAAGGACACGAACGCCAGCAGGCATTCCCAGATCATGTTCGGGTTGAAATACTCGTGCGACAGCACCATCGGCACGGCGATCAGCGCGTTCTTCAGCCACTGATGCATGCGCAGCATCTTGACGTAGGTCCTGAGCATCGGCTTCGGCGCCGGCATCGCCTCGGCCCGATGCGCTGCCTGCCAGCGCCGGGCGCTGCGGTCGGGCGCCACCACGAGCGCGTTGCGCGCGGCGTCGAAGACATCGAGGTCGTGGCGGCTGTTGCCGGCATAATCGAAGCCCGCGTCGCCGTAGGCGGCGACCAGAGCGGCGCACTTGCGGCCCGAGGTCATGTTATGCGGGCCGTCGGTCGCCAGCACGCGATCGAAAATGCCGAGATGCGCCGCGATCGCCTCGGCGAATTTGCGCGGCGTTCCCGTCGCGAGCACGATCTTGCGGCCCTCCCGATGCTCGGCGCGCAAACGGTCGATCAATTCCTGTCGGTAAGGCAGCGAGGCCGGGTCGATGTCGACGCGCCGGGATATTTCCTGCTTGAGCCGCGCCGGACCGCCGGTCAGCCAGAGCGGCAGCAGAAGGAGATAGAGCGGGTTCTTCTTGAGGAGGATGAACAGGCCTTCCCACAGGAGGTCCGTTGCAACCAGCGTACCGTCGAGATCGACCGCAAGCGGAATTGCGTTCCTGTCCGACCTCGCGTCCATTGTCCTGCCCCGATCGAGCGCAGGATCCCGGAACTCCGCTCCCGGAAGGGATCACGCGCCAATTCAACCCACGCCGTGTGCCGGCGTCCTCGGGGTCAGATATAGCCGGGGATGACGCAGCGAACGTTAAAACGTCCGGTTGCAGGGCATGGTCATGCCGGTTTTTCGGCCGTCATCGTTAAGCGTCGGCTACCGGGAACGATAAAAGGCCGGACATCGGTCCGGCCTTTGCCAACCTACCGCGCCGATCCGTGACGCGTTACTTGATACGGGCGGTCCCGCCCGAAATTTCCACCGTCTCCGAACCGGTCAGCGCTTCGAGGTCACCATTGGGGAGGGTGACGAAGCAGCCGTTCGAGCAGAACTCCACCGTCTCGCCGGCACCGAGCGTCAGCTCGCTCTTGGCGCCGCCTTCGGTCACGACCAGGGTCCGCGTCTGAGCGTCCCTGTTGATCGCGCTGGCGGCGAAAGCCGAACCGCCCAAGGCCAAGAAAGCGATGGCGGCAACGACAGACTTCCACATTGCAATTCCGGTGTTTCACACACCGCCTCTGTTCAAATCTGCAAGGCATTCTCGCCCTTTGCATCGGAGCTTATATGAGATGTTACCTGAACCGCAACTGAATGCCGCATTCATGCCACAATCGGTTTCGGTTGCGCAGGGAACACCCACCGACGGTCAGGCCCTGCCGAAAATGGTGATCTCTGAGAATCGGCCTACGACGACCTAGCTTTCCTAGGGCGGAAACATCTATGAGGCTTCGGCCGGCGAAGGCCGGAAGCGCAGGAAACCGTCATTTGCAGGCCGGCCTCACCCGAATATCGATGCACCTTAGCCCGGATCTGGCTTGCGGCCCCTGCGCTTCATCTTGGCCAGCCGCTCCCGCTCGGCCGCGGCTTCGGCCTCCAGCCGCTGGCGCTCGGCGAATTCGGCCTCGATCTTGTCGTCGTCGATCGGCCACGCTTCGTGCTTGTTCGTCTCGACGACGGCGCGCGGCGTCGACGGGATTTCGATCCTCTCCTCCTCGAAGATATCGAAGATGGCGAAACGGATATCGTTCTGCACGACGCTGCTGTTCATGATGTCGGCAATGAAGACGCGAATTTCGAACTCGAGCGCGGCAGCGCCGAAATTGGCGAAGAGGACGAACGGCTCCGGATTCTTCAGCACCATCGGATGGGCGCGGGCAATATCCGTCAGGATCGCATGGACACGCTTGACGTCGCTGCCATAGGCGACGCCGACCTTGATTTCGACCCGCCCCAGCTTGTTGCGATGCGTCCAGTTGCCGACCGCGTTGTTGATGAGGTTCGAATTGGGCAGGATCACCGACTGCCGCTGGAAGGTCTCGATCTCGGTGGCGCGCACGCTGATCTTGCGCACCGTGCCGCTGACATCGCCGGCGACGATCCAGTCGCCGACCTTGAACGGCCGCTCGGCAAGCAGGATAAGGCCCGAAACGAAATTCGACACGACATTCTGCAGGCCGAAGCCGATACCCAGCGAAAGGGCGCCGGCAACCAGCGCCAGATTGGAAAGATCGATGCCGGCCGCCGAGATGCCGACCAGGCCGGCAATCGCCACGCCGGCATAGCCGACACCGAGCCGGATCGAGTTGCGCACGCCGGCATCGACCTTGCCGCGCGCCATCACCGAGCCGTCCAGCCAGCCCTGGAACCAGCGCGTCAGGAAATAGCCGATGATGAAGACGACGATACCGCTGAGGATGCCGAGGAAAGAGATGGTCACCGAACCGATCGAGACGCCGGTTGCCAGCTTGTAGGCCCAGGCCTCGATATCGCCGGGCTGGAATCCCCACATCAAAAGGATCAGCGGCAGGAACACCACGACGATCATCAGGTTGATGGCGATGCTGACGACCAGCCCGAGCTGGTCGAGGGCGGTATCCTCGTAGCTGGAATTGGCTGACAGCCAGCGCCCGACCGAAGTATCGGCGAAGCCGCCCTCCTCGCCGATCGCGCGCGCCGAAAGGAAGCCGATATAGGCCGTCACCAGGACGGTGCCGGTCACCACGACCTGGAACGAGACGAAAAGCGCAAGACCAATATAGCCGAGCAGTGCCGCGGCAATGGTGAACAGGCCGAGGGCGATGGCAAGGAAACGAAGCCAGGCCGGCCAGGGACGCCATGAGCCATCCTCCGCCTTGAACGGCTTCAACCACCCCATCAGGATCAGGATGACGCCGATGATGATGGTGGCGATAAAGCTCCTGGCGATCGTCAGCGAAAGCGGCGAGCCCATCTTCTCGTTGACGACCGACAGGAAGTAATTCAAGCCGAGCACCAGGGCCATCGCGGTCGCCAGCCCGACGAGCCAGCGCGCCCGCCCCGTCGCGACCGGGATCAGGCGCCAGTTGGGCAGGCGTGGCTCGAGCGCAGCATTGGTCAGCCGGTTGACGCAGAAAACCATGCCGATCACCGTCAGCAGGGCATTGAGGAACGTGCCGATGTCGCCGCGCAGCACATTGTAATAGTTGAAGAAGAACACGGCCGACGCGAAGAAGACGCCGAGCGCCAGGGTCGGCAGCAAGGTCGACCAGAAGGCGACCGACAGCCGGCTGAGATAGGACGGCTCCTCGACGGTTGGGTCGGCTTCGAAGATGCGGCCGAAGAGCCGCCTGCCGCCGATCAAGAGCACGGCCGCCAGCGCCAGCGCCATCAGCGTCGCGGCAAGGATCGCCTGGAACTTGAATTTGAGGGCGAAGCTCAGCCAGGACGACACGGCCTTGTAGAGGCCCGAGAACTGCTCATGCGCGTCGGAAAAGGCCTGCGGGCTCAGCGCGTCGTTAAGATCATAATGCTTGGTGATGACGCTGCGAAAAAGTTCGCTGCGCATGACGGCGATCTTGTCGACCAGCCCGTTGACGCGGATCGACAGATTCTGCGCGCTGGCGACGACCGCGTTGATCTCGGCCTTCTCCGAGGCGAGCGCACTGCGTTCATTGCTGACGATCGCCGGCTCGGGTGGCTGCCCCTGTGCCGGAGGCGGTCCAAGCACTTCGACACGGGCGTTGATGTCGTTGAGGCGCTGGCGGAATGCCAGCGCGCTGGTCAGCGCCGCCCGCGAAATATCCTCGAGTTGCAGGCGGATATCGACAAGCCCCGCATCGTCCTCGTCGGAATCGCTCAGTTTCTTTTCGAGCCCGTCCGTCCTGGTCGTAAGGTCCTGGATGACCTTCGTCTGGTCGGCGATGAGCTGCGACGAGCCGTGGCCGATCGCCTGCGCCGACGCCTCGAACGCCGGCTGACCGAAGACAGCAGCGATGACGACCAAGATCAGGCGTAGCAGTCGGAAAAACATGGCGTTGTGGCGACTCGCGGCCGAAAAATCCTCGAAATTTCCGCCCTTGATAAAGACCGGCCTATCGGGCGGCAAGCCATCCCGGTCGTGCCGGGCGGAGTCGGCCTGTCGAAAAGCGATGGCGCAATCTTGGCTTTGCGCTTCCCGCCTGCTCTATAGTCTCCCGCCTCGCATCATAAGGACGATAGGAAGAATGGCGGAATATTCAGCCTTTTCGCTGCTCAAGAATGCGCTGGCCGGCAACAAGGATTGGAAGCCCGCCTGGCGCAAGCCCGACCCCAAGGCTTCCTACGATGTGATCGTCATCGGCGGTGGCGGCCACGGCCTATCAACCGCCTATTACCTTGCCAAGGAACACGGCATCACCAATGTCGCGGTGCTGGAAAAAGGCTGGCTGGGCTCCGGCAATGTCGGCCGCAACACGACCGCCGTGCGCTCCAACTATCTTTTGCCGCAGAACACCCGCTTCTACGAACATTCGATGAAGCTGTGGGAGAACCTTTCGCACGACCTCAACTACAATGTCATGTTCTCGCAGCGCGGCTGCCTGAATCTCGCGCATACGCCTGCCCAGCTCGACGATTATGCGAGGCGCGGCAACGCCATGCGCCATCTCGGCGTCGACGCCGAACTGATGAGCGTCGACCAGATCAAGCGGCTCGTGCCGGCGCTGGACGTCTCGGGTTCGGCGCGCTTTCCCGTCCTTGGCGGGCTGATGCAGCCGCGGGCCGGCACGGCCCGCCACGACGCGGTCGCCTGGGGCTATGCGCGCGGCGCGGACCGGCGCGGCGTCGACATCATCGAGAATTGCGAGGTCACGGGCTTCCTGCGCGACGGCGGCCGCATCACCGGCGTTTCGACGACGCGCGGCGAAATCCGCGCCAAGAAGGTCGCGCTTGCTGTTGCCGGCAGTACCGGCCACGTCATGCAGCTTGCCGGCATTTCGCACATGCCGATCGAAAGCCATGTGCTGCAGGCCTTCGTCTCGGAATCGCTGAAGCCCATCGTCGACACCGTTCTCACTTTCGGCATGGGTCATTTCTACATCTCGCAGTCCGACAAGGGCGGCCTCGTCTATGGCGGCGACCTCGACGGCTACAACAGCTACGCCCAGCGCGGCAGCCTGCCGATCGTCGATGAGGTGATGAGCGAGATGCTGGCGCTGTTCCCGGGTCTCGCTCGGGTGCGCATGCTGCGCTCCTGGGGCGGGCTGTGCGACATGACGATGGACGGCTCGCCGATCGTCACCACCGGCCCGCTGCCGGGCATGTATCTCAATTGCGGCTGGTGCTACGGCGGCTTCAAGGCGACGCCCGCCTCCGGCTGGTGCTTTGCCTACACCATCGCCAAGGACGAGCCGCACGAGTTCAACGCGCCCTTCACGCTCGACCGCTTCTATCGTGGCCTCATCATCGACGACAAAGGCCAGGGCGCGAACCCGCGGCTGCATTAGGGAACCATGATCCCAAAAGTGGGAACCGGGTTTTGGAACAGATCATGGTCGAACAAGAAGATACAAGACAATGCTGATCACCTGTCCCTATTGCGGGCCGCGCGACGTCATCGAATTCACCTATCAGGGAGACGGCAACCGCGAACGGCCGCAGCCGGCCTCGCAGGATCTCGACGCCTGGAACGCCTATGTCTACGACCGGCTGAATCCGGCCGGCGACCACAACGAGATCTGGCAGCATTCCGGCGGTTGCCGCGCGCATCTGAGGGTCGTGCGCAACACCATCACGCACGAGATCCTGAGCACGGCCTTCGCCCGTGGCGGCCACAAATCTGCCGACAACAAGGCGGAGAGCCGCTCGTGAGCCCGCGTCGCACCGAGACCGGCGGCCGCATCGACCGGCTGCGCACCATCCGTTTCACTTTCGACGGCGCGGCTTACACCGGCCATGCCGGCGACACGCTGGCCTCGGCCCTGCTCGCCAGCGGCGTGACGTTGTTCGGCCGCTCCTTCAAATACCATCGCCCGCGCGGCCTGCTTTCCGCCGGCGTCGAGGAGCCCAACGCGCTGGTGACGGTGCTGCGCGGCGAAGTGCGCGAGCCGAACATTCCGGCCACCATGGTCGAGATCTATGACGGGCTCGTCGCCGTCAGCCAGAACCGCACGCCTTCGCTCGCCTGGGACATCGGCGCCATCAACCAGCTTGGCGGCAAGATCCTGTCGGCCGGCTTCTACTACAAGACCTTCATGGGACCGGTGATCGGTCCGCTGAAGGGCACGCGCTTCTGGATGTTCTGCGAGCATTTCATCCGCCGCGCCGCCGGTCTCGGCAAGGCGGGCGCCGCCCCCGACCCGGCGCGCTACGAGCGCATGAACGCGTTTTGCGACGTGCTGGTGGTCGGCTCCGGCCCGGCCGGCCTGATGGCGGCAAAGGCCGCCGCCGACCAGGGCGCCCGCGTCATCCTCGCCGATCTCGAAGCCCATTTCGGCGGCTCCGCCAACTGGTCGGGCGAAACCATCGACGGCATGCCCGCCGCCGACTGGGCCCAGCGTATGGCTGTGCAGCTTGCAGGCAACGACAATGTGCGGCTTTTGCCGCGCACCACGGTTTGGGGCTATTACGACGGCAACACGCTTGCCGCGCTGGAACGGGTGACCGACCACAAGGAAGCGGCCGCCAAGGGCGAGCCGCGCCAGCGCTACTGGGCGATCCGCGCAGGCACGGTGATTCTTGCCACCGGCTCCTTCGAGAGGCCGCTGGTATTCCCGGGCAACGACCGTCCCGGCGTCATGCTGGCGCATGCGGCGGAGCGCTACGCGGTTGAATATGGCGTGCTGCCTGGACAGCGCATCGCCCTCTTCACCAACAACGACAGCGCCTACCGCTCGGCCGTCGCCTTGAAGAAGGCAGGCGCCGCCATCGTTGCCATCATCGATGTCCGCGGCGACATCTCGAACGAGATGCGCCGGCTGGCGAGCGATGCGGAGGCCGAACTGCTTGCCAGTCACGCCGTGATTGCCACTGAAGGCGGCAAGGCCGTCACCGGCCTCAAGGTGCAGCGCTTCGACGCCATGAGCGGGGCGCTGACCGGCGACGAGCGCAGCATCCATGCCGACAGCCTTCTGATGTCGGGCGGCTGGTCGCCGACCATCCACCTCGCCAGCCAGGCCGGCGCGAAAGCCGGATGGGATCCGGCCAGGCAGGCGTTCCTGCCGCCGAAGCCGACGCAGCGCTGGATCGGCGCCGGCGCCTTCACCGGCAGTTTTTCAACAGCCGAAGCGATTGCCGAAGGCCGCGCTGCCGGTCTTCAGGCTGCCGGCGGCGCAGCATCATCCGCGCCGCTGCCGGTCGTCGAAACCCTCCCGGGCGATCCCGATCCCGCGCCGGTCTTCGAGATCAAGGCCAAGGGCAAGAGCTTCGTCGACTTCCAGCACGACGTGACCGCCGAGGACGTGCGGCTGGCGCATCGCGAAGGCTTCGTCTCGGTCGAGCATCTGAAGCGCTACACCACGCTCGGCATGGCGACGGACCAAGGCAAGAACTCCAACGTGCCGGGCCTCGCCATCATGGCCGAGGCGCTCGGCAAGCCGATCCCCGAAGTCGGCACGACGCGCTTCCGCCCGCCCTACACGGCGGTGTCGATCGGCTCGCTGGCGGCCGAGCGCTTCGGCGATCTCAAGCCCGAGCGGCTGACCCCGATGCATGACTGGCACATCGCGAATGGCGCAAGGATGTATTCGGCAGGCCTCTGGTACCGGCCGATGATCTACGGCCTCCCCGGCGAGACGGTCGAGCAGGCCTACGTCCGGGAAGCCAGGGCGACGCGCGAAAGCGCCGGCATCGTCGACGTCTCGACGCTGGGCAAAATAGCGGTGCAGGGACCGGACGCGGCCGAATTCCTCGATCGCGTCTACACCAACATGTTTTCCACTTTGGCCGTCGGCAAGGCCCGTTACGGCCTGATGCTGCGCGAGGATGGCCTTGCCTTCGATGACGGCACCACCTGGCGGCTTGGCGAGCAGGAATTCCTGATGACCACCACCACCGCCAATGCCGGCAAGGTGATGCAGCATCTGGAATATTTCCTCGATGTCATCTGGCCGGAGTTGAAGGTCACCGTCACTTCGGTCACCGACGAATGGGCGGGTGCCGCGATCGGCGGCCCGAACGCGCGGGCAATCCTTGCTTCCTGCGTCACAGGCACCGCCGTCGACAACGCCACCCTGCCCTTCATGGGCATCGTTCATGGCCGGATCGCCGGCGTGCCGGTGATGATCTGCCGCCTGTCCTTCTCCGGCGAGATGGCGTTCGAGGTCTATTCCGGCGCCGGCTACGGCACCCGCGTCTGGGAAGCGTTGATCGAGGCCGGTAAACCTTTCGGCCTTGTCACCTACGGGCTGGAGGCGCTGGGCACGATGCGCATCGAGAAGGGCCATGTTACCGGCGCCGAGATCGACGGCCGCACCACGGCGCGCGACCTCCATCTCGACTGGATGCTGTCGAAGAAGAAGCCCTTCATCGGCTCGGCCATGATGGATCGGGAAGGCCTGATCGCCCCCGACCGGCTCGAGCTGGTCGGGCTGATCGCCCTCGACAACCGGGCGCTCAATGGCGGCGGCCATATTGTCGAGGAGTTGGACGAGGCCAATCCGCACGACTCGCTCGGACACATCACCGCCTGCTGCTATTCGCCCGCGCTCGGCAAATATATCGCGCTGGCCTTGGTCAAGGGTGGCAAGGCGCGCCACGGAACCCGCGCCTTCGTCTCGGATCCGCTGCGCAACCGGTTCGGGCCGGTCGAGATCGTCTCCAACCATTTCTACGATCCGGACGGGAGCCGCATGCATGGCTGAGCCGCATTTGCCCGAACGCCAGTCGCCGCTCGAGCCGGAGTACAACCCGGGCTCGCACGGCAATTTCGAACATGGCGTCGATGTCATCCTGTCCGAGACGCGGCTGGGCTCGATCCTGCAGCTTGCCGCCTGGCCGGGCGAGGAGAAGCGGCTGATCGAGGTTATCCGCAAGGTCACCGGCCTGGCCCTGCCTGATGGCGCCGGCGGCGGCGTGAACAACGGCGCCCGCGCCGTTTTCGGCTTCGCGCCGGGGAAATTCACCGTGGTGGATGAGGCTGAAGGCCTGGCTCAAGCCTTTGCCGGATTGATCACGCCGGCCATCGGCACTCTCACCGACCTGTCGCATGGCCGTACCGCGATCCGCATCGCCGGCCCGAAGGCCGAATGGGTGATGGCGAAGTTCTTCGCCATCGACTTCGCCCTGCCGGCCTTCCCGCTCGGCGCCGGCCGCTCGACCAATCATCACGACATCTTCGCCCAGATCCAGCGCAGCGGCGCCGACCAGTTCGACATCTACGTGTTCCGTTCTTTCGCGCGCTCGTTCTGGAAGGCGCTGTGCCACGCCAGCGAGGAAGTCGGCTACGAGGTCCAGTAGAGCATTTAAGGTGTGTTGACTCCAGGTCAGGCCAACGCCGGCCCCACCTGAAAATCAACGCATCTTTGGTCCAGCCGCTATCTGGCACTATGGACGACCACAACTGCTGCTTGAGGCTTGGGCCAGCAGGCGCGATAGGTAAGGAATCACGGGCGTTTGCCAAGGCAAACGTCCGCACAGGTAACCAGTTCGACCATACCCTTCCATGACTGTTGAGACTTCGGCGACGGCCACGACCCGCTTTGCTCCGGCGGAAGGTCCGTCGATGCTGTTGCCGGCAACCGTCGCTTGCGGCGTTTTCATGACCAGCCTGGACCAGAACGTCGTGGTCACGGCTCTGCCCGGCATCGGCGAGAGCCTGGATCGTCCGCCAAGCCAGCTTGGCCTTTTGATCACCGTCTATGTCGCGAGCCTCATTGTCACCATGCCGCTCGGCGGCTGGCTCGCCGACCGCTTCGGCCTGCGCAACGTCTATTGCTTCGCGCTGCTCGTCTTCGCCAGCGCCTCGGCCTTGTGCGGCCTTTCGGAAAACTTCTGGATGCTGGTCGGCTCGCGCGCCTTGCAGGGTTGCGGCGGCGCGCTGATGGGCACGCTCGGCCAGGTCGTGATCCTGTCGAGCTTCCCGCGCGACCGCACGCTCAAGATCAACATGTATATCTCGCTCGCCGGGCAATCGGGACCGCTGGTTGGGCCGCTCGTCGGCGGCGCGCTTACCACTTACGTCTCGTGGCGCTGGATCTTCTATATCAACATTCCGATCGCGCTGACCGCGGCGCTGCTGGCCGCCTCGCTCTTTCCGTCAACGACCAAGCCGGTGCGCACGCCATTCGACTTTCCGGGCTTCCTGCTCGTCGGCAGCGGCATGGCCCTGCTGGTCTTCGGCATGGATTCGCTCGCCGCAAAGGGCGCCGCGGGCAGCCTGATCGGCATCGAACTTGGCCTCGCGATCGTCATCCTAGCGGTTGCCTCCTTCTACTGCCTGCGCGCCCGCAACCCGCTGCTCGACCTCAACCTGCTGCGCATCCGCACCTTTCGCATCTCCTTCCTCACCGGCGGTAGCCTCGACACGATCGGCCTCAGCTCCGTGGTCTTCCTCCTGCCGCTGATGTTCCAGCTCGGCTTCGGCATGAGCGCCGTGCAGGCCGGCTCGCTAACCTTCGTCGCCGCGATCGGGTCCCTGATCATGCGCTTCTTCATGCCGCGGCTTCTGAACCGCTTCGGTTTCAGGCGCGTGCTGGTCACCAACACGCCGATCGTGGCTTCTCTGGTCGCCGGCTTTGCCCTGATGCAGGCGAGCACGCCAGCCTGGATCGTTCTGGCCTACATCTTCACTTTCGGCATCTTCCGCTCGGTGCAATGGGCCTCGACCGGCAATCTTTCCTATTCGGACATCGCGCCGGAGCAGCTCGCCCGCTTCAGCGCGCTTTATTACATCCTGTGGCAGCTTGCGGTGGCGATCAGTGTTGGCCTCGCGGCCGCGCTGCTGTCGCTGCTTGCCGGCGGCGGCAAGGCCAGCGTCGACGACTATCGCATCCTGTTCGTCGTCGAGGGGCTGATCACGCTTTGCGCGCTGTCGGCATATCTGCGGCTGACGCCGCGCGACGGCGCCCATGTCAGCGGCCACGGCGCGCAAATGAGCACCGACTGAAAGGCCGAGCTGTGGCCTGCACCGGCATTATTCCGCAAAGGTAACCCAGTCCTCGATTGGCGCGCGGTCGGTGCGGAACTCATTTTCGGGCTTGGACGTGTCCTCGTAGCCGAGCGCCATGCCGCACACCACGATCTCTTCGTCCGGAATGCTGAGCACCGGCCTGATCTGCCGGTGATAAGGCGCGAAGGCGGCCTGCGGGCAAGTATGCAGCCCCCTGCCCCGTGCCGCGACCATGATGTTCTGCAGGAACATGCCGTAGTCGATCCACGAGCCCTGGTTCAGCCGCCGGTCGATGGTGAAGATCATGCCGACCGGCGCATCGAAGAAGACGAAGTTGCGGTCGTGCTGCGCGCGCATCTTGTCGACCTCGCGCCGGCCGATGCCCAGCGCGCCGTAAAGGCCGAAGCCATTGGCGCGCCGGCGCGTCAGATATGGCTCGAAGAACTGGTCGGGATAATAGCGGTACTCGTCCCACTCCGCCTTTTCGGCGCGGATGCCGGAGTTGAGGATCGCGTCACTGATGCGCTGCTTGACCTCGCCCTTGGTCACGTAGACGCGCCAGGGCTGCATATTGGTGCCGGACGGCGCACGCGAGGCGACCGCCAGGATCGCCCGGATCGTGTCGTCATCGACCATATCCGGCAGGAAAGCGCGCACCGACCGGCGCGAGGTGATCGCCTCATCGACGATCTCCGCATCCGACGCGATCCGGATGTTCTTCTCAAGCATGGGTCGTCCCTTTCGGCATGGCCAGAAACCCGCAACCCGGTTTCCTTGACGACCATCCGCAGACTATAAACTAGAACTGGTCTCCGACCGGGCGCCCCACTCGCCGCTCGTGCGCGAGCCTTTGCATCAACAGCCGAAAACGCGCAAGCAAATCTTGTGGCCTATGAAAATCTCCTTGATTTTTTCATGGTTTTACCCTCTCATGAAATTTATCCGGATTTTTTCACGAGAAGCCTTTGAGCTCGACCACGGCCAGATCGGAGCAGGACAATGGCGACCGGCTGCTGGCCGGCGACATCCGCGCGCTACGAAAGGCACGCGGCCTCACGCTGAGTGAAATTGCGCTCAAGTTGGGCCGTTCGGTCGGCTGGGTCAGTCAGGTCGAGCGCGGCCTCTCGGTGCCTTCGGTCGGGGACTTGCGGGCCTTCGCCGACCTCTTCGATGTACCGATCAGCCTGTTCTTCAGTCATGACGTGCCGGCCGAGGAAGAGCGTGGCGTGATCGTGCGCGCCGGCCGCCGCCGCGTGCTTGGCACAAGCGAATCGGGTCTGGTGGAAGAGCTTCTGTCGCCCGATCTCGGCGGTAGTTTCGAGGTGGTGCGCTCGGTGTTCGCGCCCGGCGCAGAGATGAAGGTCGCGGCACTTCGGCCGACCGAGGAGGCCGGATACATCGTCTCCGGACTGTTCGACATCGAGATAGCGGGCGTCTGGCATCGGCTTGGCGAAGGCGACTCATTTCGCTTCGAGGGCAAGCCCTATCGCTGGCGCAATCCGGGCGCCGAGCCGGCGGTCGTCATCTGGGTGGTTTCACCGCCGGTATATTGATTTATTTTGGAGGGAAAAATGGCCGGTTTACCGACCACGGCACGCGTGGTGATCATTGGAGGCGGTGTCGTCGGCTGCTCATCGCTCTATCATCTCTGCAAGGCGGGCTGGACCGACTGCGTGCTTCTGGAAAAGAACGAGCTGACCTCCGGCTCGACCTGGCATGCCGCCGGCAATGTGCCGACCTTCTCATCGTCCTGGTCGCTGATGAACATGCAGCGCTATTCCACCGAGCTTTACCGGGGTCTGGCCGAAGCGGTCGACTATCCGATGAACTACCATGTCACCGGCTCGCTCCGGCTCGCCCATACGAAGGAGCGCATGCAGGAATTCCAGCGCGCCAAGGGCATGGGCCGCTACCAGGGCATGGATATCGACGTCGTCGGCCTCGACGAGATCAAGCGCCGTTACCCTTTCATCGAGACGCATGATCTGAAGGGCGCGCTCTACGATCCGAGCGACGGCGACATCGACCCGGCGCAGCTGACACAGGCCTTAGCCAAGGGCGCGCGCGACATGGGCGCGAAAATCATCCGCTTCTGCCCGGTCACCGGCGTTCGCCGCGAGAATGGCGAATGGGTGGTCGCTACCCCGCAGGGCGAAATTCGCTGTGAGATCGTCGTCAACGCCGCCGGCTACCGCGCCGCCGAGGTTGGAAAAATGTTCGGCCGCGACGTGCCGATGATGGTGATGAGCCATCAGTACATATTGTTCGAGGAGATTCCCGAGCTCGCCGCCTGGACGAAGGAGCAGGGCCATAAGCTGCCGCTGCTGCGCGACGTCGATACGTCCTATTACCTGCGCCAGGAAAAGAGCGGCATGAATCTCGGCCCCTATGAGCGCAATTGCCGCGCGCATTGGGCGACCCACAACGATCCGATGCCGGAGGATTTTTCCTTCCAGCTTTTCCCCGACGATCTCGACCGTCTCGAGCACTATCTCGCCGACGCCGTTGCCCGCGTGCCGATCCTCGGCACCGCCGGCCTGTCCAAGGTGATCAACGGTCCGATCCCCTACGCGCCCGACGGCAACCCGCTGATCGGGCCGATGCCCGGCGTGCCGAACGCCTTCGAGGCCTGCGTCTTCACCTTCGGCATTGCCCAGGGCGGCGGCGCCGGCAAGGTGCTGGCCGAATGGGTGACCGAAGGCCAGACCGAATGGGACATGTGGTCTTGCGATCCGCGCCGTTTCACCAGCTTCGCCTCGGCGCCCGATTATTGCGTCGCCAAGGGCATGGAGATCTACGGCAACGAATACGCCATCCAGTTCCCGCGCCATGCCTGGCCGGAGGGGCGCAATCGCAAGCTGTCGCCGCTGCATGAGCGCATCAAGGCGCTAGGCGGCCAGTTCGACGCCTATAATGGCTGGGAACGCGCCACCTGGTATGCGAGGCCGGGCGACGATACCTCCGAAGAAGCGACGCTCACTTTCCGACGCGAAGGGCCGTGGCACCCGGCCGTGCGGGAGGAATGCCTCGCCGTACGCGATGCCGCCGGCATCCTTGACCTGCCCGGCTTCTCACGCTTCAACCTCGAAGGCCCGGGCGCCGCCGAATGGCTGGCCTTACAGGTCACCGGCCTCGTGCCGAAGCCCGGCCGCATCGGCCTCGTCTATTTCTCGGACGACAAGGGCCGCATCGTCACCGAAATGTCGGTGGTGCGCCATGGCGAGGACCAGATGACGCTGATCACCGCGGCGGTGGCACAGTGGCACGATTTCGAATGGCTGAAGTCGCGCATGCCCGCCGACGCCGCCTTCACGCTGACCGATCGGACGGAGGAGTACTCGACGCAAATCCTCGCCGGCCCGAATTCGCGAAAAATCCTGGCCGAGGTTTGTGACGCCGACTTGACCCTGCCCTGGCTGACGCATCAGGAAACGACCATCGCAGGACGCTGGGCAAAGCTGGTGCGCGTCTCCTTCGCCGGCGAGCTCGGCTGGGAAATCCACACTAAGGTTGCCGACACGACGGCTGTCTTCGACACCGTCTGGGCAGCCGGCCAGAAGCACGGCCTGAAACCCTTCGGCATGTATGCGCTGGATTCGCTGCGGCTCGAAAAAGGCTACCGCGCCTGGAAGGGCGATCTGTCGACCGACTATTCGATCCTGCAGGGCGGGCTGGAGCGCTTCGTCAAATGGGACAAGCCCGATTTCCGCGGCAAGGCGGCTTTGCTCAACGAGAAGCAGCAGGGCGTGAAGAAGCGCTTTGTCACTCTGGTCGTCGAGAACCCAGACGACTGCGACGCGCCCTACATGTCGACGCTCTGGCATGACGGCAAGATAGTCGGCGAGACGACGTCTGGTGGCTGGGGCCACCGTGTCGACAAGTCGATCGCGCTCGGCATGCTGCGCGCCGATCTCACGGAGCCGGGCACGGCGGTCGAGGTCGAGATTTTTGGCGATCGCTTCAAGGCGGTCGTGCAAAATGACGAGCCGCTTTGGGATCCGAAGAATGAGAGGTTGAGAGCCTGATGCCGAAACCGTCGAAGCGCATTACCGGCATCGTGCCTTCCGGCAAGGACGGCTGGGAAGTCCACTCGGCCGCCTGGGCGCGCCAGCAGGCCGGCGAGGACATCATCATGCTGTCGGTGGGCGACCACGACTTCGACACGCCTTCGGAAACGATCGAAGCCTGCGTCAATGCCGTGCGCGGCAGCAACCATCATTATACGCCGCTGCCCGGCCTGCCGCGCCTGCGCAAGGCGATGGCGGCGGCGTCCACCGCTTGCACCGGCATCGAGACGGAACCTGACGAGATCATCGCCACGCAAGGCGGCCAGGCTGCGCTCTATGCCGCCGTGCAGACCGTGCTCGATCCGGGCGACCACGCCATCGTGGTTGCGCCCTACTACGCCACCTATCCCAACACCTTCAGCGCTGCGGGGGCGACATTCACTGTGGTCGAGACGCCTGCGGAAAACGGTTTTCAACCCCGCGCCGACATGATCCGCGCCGCGCTGAAGCCCCACACCCGCGCTATCCTGATCAACACGCCGAACAACCCGACCGGTGCGGTCTATTCGCGCGAGCGGCTCGAGGAATTGGCCGATATCTGCAAGGAGCACGATCTCTGGCTGCTGTCCGACGAGGTCTACTGGACGCTCGGCGGCGGCGAGCACATCTCGCCGCGCTCGCTGCCGGGCATGGCCGAGCGTACGCTGGTCATCAACTCAATGTCGAAAAGCCATGGCATGACCGGATGGCGCATGGGCTGGCTGACCGGCCCGACAGAGATGATCCGGCTGCTCACCGACCTCAACCTGGTGACGACCTACGGCCTGCCCGCCTTCATCTCGATCGCCTGCGCCGAAGCGCTCGAGAACCACTATGGCGTCAAGGAAATCGCCGAGCGTTATGCGGCGCGCCGCGCCCTGATGCTGGAGGCCGTGCGCGGCATGAACGATGTCACCGTGCACGGCTCGCAAGGCGGCATGTATGTCATGCTGGACATTTCCGCCATCGAGCCCGACGATGAGAAATTCGCCTGGGGCCTGCTCGATAAAGAGAAGGTTGGCGTCATGCCGGGGTCGAGCTTCGGCGAGGCCGCCGCCGGCCATATCCGCATCAGTCTCTGCCAGCCCGAGCCCGTTCTCAAGGAAGCAGCACTTCGCCTGCGCCGCTTTGCTTCCAACTACCGCCGCGAGGCCGCATGACCAAGACTGTTCCCACCAAAGCCCGTGCCGTGATCATCGGCGGCGGCGTCTCCGGCTGCTCGGTTGCCTATCACCTGGCCAAGCTCGGCTGGACCGACATCGTGCTGCTCGAACGCAAGCAACTCACCTCCGGCACCACCTGGCATGCGGCCGGCCTGATCGGCCAATTGCGCGGCTCGCAGAACATGACGCGGCTGGCAAAATACTCGGCCGACCTCTACGTCAAGCTCGAGGCCGAGACCGATGTCGGCACCGGCATGCGCCAGGTCGGCTCGATCACCGTCGCGCTGACCGAGGAGCGCAAGCACGAGATCTACCGGCAGGCATCGCTCGCCCGCGCCTTCGATGTCGACGTGCGCGAGATTTCGCCGGGCGAGGTCAAGGAGATGTATCCGCATCTCAATGTCTCGGATGTGGTCGGCGCCGTGCATCTGCCGCTCGACGGCCAGTGCGATCCGGCCAACATCGCCATGGCGCTGGCCAAGGGCGCGCGCCAGCGCGGCGCGACCATCATCGAGAACGTCAAGGTCACCAAGGTCCACACCAGGAACGGTCGCGTCTCCGGCGTCTCCTGGGCGCAGGACGAGGAAGAAGGCACGATCGAGACCGACATCGTCGTCAACTGCGCCGGCATGTGGGCGCGCGAGCTTGGGCGGCAGAATGGCGTCACCATCCCACTGCACGCCTGCGAGCATTTCTATCTCGTCACCGAACCGATCCCGGGCCTCTCTCGTCTACCGGTGCTGCGCGTCCCGGACGAATGCGCCTACTACAAGGAGGACGCCGGCAAGATGATGCTGGGGGCCTTCGAGCCGGTCGCAAAACCCTGGGGCATGGACGGCATCCGCGAGGATTTTTGCTTCGACCAGTTGCCCGAGGACATGGACCATTTCGAGCCGATCCTCGAAATGGGTGTCAACCGCATGCCGATGCTGGGCACCGCCGGCATCCATACCTTCTTCAATGGCCCCGAAAGCTTTACCCCCGACGACCGCTACTATCTCGGCGAGGCGCCGGAACTCGCCGGCTACTGGATGGCGACCGGCTACAATTCGATCGGCATCGTCTCCTCTGGAGGCGCCGGCATGGCGCTGGCGCAGTGGATCAATGACGGCGAGGCGCCCTTCGACCTCTGGGAAGTCGACATCCGCCGCGCCCAGCCTTTCCAGAAGAACCGCCGCTACCTCAAGGAGCGCGTCTCGGAAACGCTCGGCCTGCTCTATGCCGACCATTTCCCCTACCGCCAGATGGCGACCTCACGCGGCGTGCGCCGCTCGCCCTTGCACGAGCATCTCAAGGCACGCGGCGCCGTCTTCGGCGAGGTGGCGGGCTGGGAGCGCGCCAACTGGTTCGCCCGCGAAGGCCAGGAGCGCGAATACCGCTATTCCTGGAAGCGGCAGAACTGGTTCGACAACCAGCGCGACGAGCATCTCGCCGTGCGCAACGGCGTCGGCCTGTTCGACATGACCTCCTTCGGCAAGATCCGCGTCGAGGGCCGCGATGCCTGCGCCTTCCTGCAGCGGCTCTGCGCCAACGACATGGACGTCGCGCCAGGCAAGATCGTCTACACCCAGATGCTCAACCAGCGCGGCGGCATCGAGAGTGACCTCACCGTGACGCGGCTTTCGGAGACGGCCTATTTCCTCGTCGTGCCGGGCGCCACGCTGCAGCGCGATCTCGCCTGGCTGAGAAAGCATGTCGCGGACGAGTTCGTCGTCATCACCGACGTGACCGCGGCCGAAGCCGTCATCTGCCTGATGGGACCGGAAGCGCGAAAACTGATCCAGAAGGTCAGCCCGAACGATTTTTCCAACGAGGCCAATCCGTTCGGCACGTTTCAGGAGATCGAGATCGGCATGGGGCTGGCCCGCGCCCATCGCGTCACCTATGTCGGCGAGCTTGGCTGGGAACTCTATGTCTCGACCGAGCAGGCGGCCCATGTCTTCGAAGCGATCATGGAAGCCGGCGCCGATGTCGGCCTGAAGCTCTGCGGCCTGCATACGCTGGATTCCTGCCGCATCGAAAAGGCTTTCCGCCATTTCGGCCACGACATCACCGACGAGGACAATGTGCTGGAGGCCGGCCTGGGCTTCGCGGTGAAAACGAGCAAGGCCGGTTTCATCGGACGGGACGCGGTGCTCAGGAAAAAGGAAGCCGGCCTGTCGCGCCGGCTGGTGCAGTTCCGCCTGAAAGACCCCCAGCCCCTGCTCTTCCACAACGAAGCGATCCTGCGCGACGACCGGATTGTCGGCCCGATCACATCAGGCAATTACGGCCACCACCTCGGTGGCGCGATCGGGCTTGGCTATGTCCCCTGCCAGGGCGAGAGCGAGGCGGATGTGCTTGGCTCATCCTACGAGGTGGAGATCGCCGGCGAACGGTTTGCCGCGGAGGCTTCGCTGAAGCCGATGTATGATCCCAAGGCGGAGAGGGTGAGGATGTGATCTCTTCCTTCTCCCCGTTCCGCGGGGAGAAGGTGCCCGAAGGGCGGATGAGGGGCAGCGCCAGCCTCTCGTAAGTTCGCGCCGCCCCTCATCTGGCTGCCGCCATCTTCTCCCCGTAGAACGGGGAGAAGAAAGCTAACCTCAAAACCGCTCCAGCTTCGCCCTCACCTTCCCCAAAAACGCCGCTCTCGTCTTCGGCGTGGACGAATCCATCAGATAGTGCGCCAGGAAGAACGTCTTGCAGCGCGTGGCGCACAGCGCACGCATGCCGCGCAGGATCGTCTTGCGGCCCGGCTGGCCGACGACGACGCTCCACCAGGTCGGAGCGCCGCAGGTGGTGATGACGCCGACCTTGGTCACATGCCGCATCAGCGACGTGATACGCCCCTTCCCGGCCGGCAGCTTAAACGCGATGTCGGTCGCCCAGACCCGGTCGAACCAGCCCTTCAGCATCGCCGGCAATCCGTACCACCAGGTCGGATAGATGAAGAGGATCGCCTCGGCCCACATAAGAAGGTCGAAGTGCGGCTTGAGCGCCGGATCCTCAGGCGCGCGGTCGTTGTAGAAACGCCGTTCCTCGCAGCTCATCACCGGATCGAAATTCTCTGCATAGAGGTCCAGCAAACGCACATCCCAGCCTCTTCGCGTCAGCACCTCGATCGCCGTGTCGCGGATCGCCGCGCAGTAGCTTTCCGGCACC
The DNA here is from genome assembly GCF_003289965.1 of Mesorhizobium atlanticum. GTDB lineage: Bacteria > Pseudomonadota > Alphaproteobacteria > Rhizobiales > Rhizobiaceae > Mesorhizobium > Mesorhizobium atlanticum. The sequence continues at coordinate 352,852 of NZ_QMBQ01000003.1, read as the reverse complement.
GGATGGCAATAGACCACCAGCACGCGCATCAGAAGGCGTCCATTGTCGCCGCGACCTTTGCCATGAAGGCCTTGCGCGTCTCATCGGTCGAAAGATTCATCGAATAGTGCGCGAGATAGGAAACGGGAGCGCCGGGCCTGATGGTCGCTCGCAGCATGCGCTTGACGATCTTGCGTGGCGGGTCGCCCATCAGCATGGCGCGGAAGCGGCTGCCGCCGTAGGTGGTGATGGCCGCCATCTTGCGGATATTGTGCAGTGTCGGCCGCACCTTGCCGTCGACCAGCTTGAACGACACGCCGGGCAGGAAGACGCGATCGAAGAAGCCTTTCAGGATCGCCGGATAGCCGTAGTTCCAGACCGGGAAGGACAGCACCAGCGCTTCGGCATTGCGCAGCCTTCCGACATAGCCGGCGACAGCATCGGCAGGACTGCGCTGGTCGTGATAGCCAAGCCGCTCAGTCCGCGTCAGCCGCGGATCGAAATTCTCGGCATAGAGATCGCAGTCATCAATCGTATGACCCGCCGCGGTCAGGCGCTCGACGATCGTCCGGTGCAGGCCGGCGTTGAAGCTGGTCTCCACCGGATGCGCGTAGAGCACGAGGATGTTCATCAGCCCGCCTTTTGCAGGCCCTTGAACAGGAAGGGCTTGCCCGAGCGATAATCGTAGGCGGGGTTTTCCCAGGCTATCATCTTGCCGGGGTTGAGCAGCCCTTGTGGATCGGTCTGGCGCTTGAAGGCAAGCTGCACATCGTCCGTTCGCTTCATGCCTCCCTCCTCCAGCGTGTAGCGATGCGGGTTGAAGATCCAGCAGCCATTGTCCTCGTGGATGCGAATGATCTCGTTGAGCCGCTCTTCCGTGGTGTAGCGCACCAGCGGCAGGCCGGCGGCGCCGATCGCGCCGTCGAAGCGGATGAACTCGAGATGCGCCGGCACCTCGTCACCAAACCGCTCGACCATCGCCTTGACATGGGCGAGATGATCCGGCGACGGGTAGCGTGCCTGCAGATAGGTGATCGTCGGATCGACCCGGATAGCGCGCAGCGTCGTGTGGTTCCAGGTGAGCTCATAGGCCGGCGGGAGCCCTTTGAGGTCGGTCTCCCGGTCGGCCCGGAACACGATCTCGCCCCTGGTGCTGCGCACGAAGGCGATAAAGGCGTCCATCGCATGCGGCGCGATCATGCACACGACGATGCTCTGCTCGCGCCGGAAGAATTTCTGGTGCCGCTTGAAATAGTCGTAAGGGATAGGCGCGGCGATCGGCGTGATCAGCTTGGCCAAGATGCCGTCCTGCACGGCGAGATCGTTGCCGAACCCGGCCGCGTCCATGAAATCGTCGAAACCGACAATGACGTCGATCCAGTCATAGGAGGCCGTCAGCGGCATTTCGACCTCGGTGATGATGCCGTTGGTGCCGTAGGCGTGCATCACCTTGAGCACCTCTTCGCCGGTGAGCTCCATGACGCGCGGCTCGGCTTCCATGGTCACGGTCCGCAGGCGAATGACATTGCCGAGGTCGCGCAACCCGCCCCAGCGGATCGAGCCAACGCCGCCCGAGCCGCCGGCGACGAAGCCGCCGATCGAGGCGGTGTTGTAGGTCGAGGGAGACATGCGCAGTTCCTGGCTGGAATGCGCCCGCGTCGCCTTGTCGATCTCGGCGAGCACCGCGCCCGGTCCGGTCACCACGCGCCCAGGCGCGATCGACTTGATCGCGTTCATCTCGGCGAGGTTGAGCACCACGCCTCCCGACAACGGCATCGCCTGCCCGTAATTGCCGGTGCCGCTGCCGCGCGGCGTCACCGGCACGCCGTGCTTGTGACAGGCGGCAAGCACGCGGATGACCTCGTCCTCGTCCTTCGGTGTTACTATGAGATCGCCTTTCACATGATCGAGCTGTGCCTTCAGCACCGGGCTGTACCAGTAGAAGTCGCGGCTCTTCTGCTGGACGATGGCCGGGTGGTCGTCGATCTTGATCCCGTCGAGGTCGCGCTTCAGCGCTGCGATATCCATCATCCCACCATCAATTCGTCGAGTTCGGCATAGTCGGGCAGTTGGCGTTCGATCGCCCTGCCCTCGCGCACGACGATGCGATCCGATTCGGGCCGCGACAGCAATTCGGTCCAGCTGCGTCCCTTGAAGACGATGAAGTCGGCGCTGCCGCCGGCAGCAAGCTTCCCGGCATCGTCGAGCCGCATCACCTCGGCCGGCGTCGCCGCCACCGCCTTCGGCCAGTCGCCGACCGGATGGTCGAAGTGCAGGATGCGTGTCGCCATGCGATAGACTTCCAGCATGTCGAGATCGCCATAGGCGTAGAATGGATCGCGCGTGTTGTCGGAGGCGACCGCCACCTTGATGCCGCGCGCCTTCATCTCGTGCAGCAGCGTCACGCCGCGCCAGCGCGGGGTGGTGTGATTGTTGCGCCGGTCCTGCAGATAGAGATTGCACATCGGCAGCGACACCACGGCGAGCCGGGCCTTCGCCACCTTGTCCAGCGTGTCGAGAACCTCGAGGTCCGGTTGCCGCGCCAGCGAGCAGCAATGGCCGACCAGGATGTTGCCCTCAAAGCCGCTCCACAGCGACGCCTCGGCGATCTTCTTCAGCGAGATCGCCGCGACGTCGTCGGTCTCGTCGGCATGGAAGTCGAGATCGAGCCCATGCCTGATCGCTTCAGCGAAAACCTGGTCGAGCAGTTCCTCGAGATCGGACACCATATAGGTGACGACGCCGAGCACACCCTTGGCCGCCGCGACGCGTTTGGCCAGCTTGTCGAACCAGCCCTTGTCGCGCACGCCTTCGATGCCGAGCAGGCAGGCGGCTTGCAGATCGATCCTGCCGCGCCATTTTTCCCGCATCATCTCGAACACCGGCCAGGAGATCTCTTCTTGCGGTCGCACGCTGTCGAGGTGGGTGCGCAAGGCCTTGGTGCCATGCGCGTAGGCCGAGCGCAGCGAGAAATCCATGCGCCGCGCGACATCTTCCGCGCTCCACCGCGCGGTGCGGTCGGCACCTGTGGCGTTGAGCGCGCCCATGAAGGTGCCGTCGGGATTGGGCTTTCGCGGCCAGATATGGCCCTTGTCGATATGGGTATGACAGTCGACGAAACACGGCAGCACGATCCGGCCGGCAAGATCGATTGCGTCGGCTGGCGTCTTCGATCTCCCACGCGCCGCAATGCTCGAAATCTTGCCGCCGGTAACGGCCATGTCGGCAAGCGCGAAACCATCAGCGTCGTAACTTGCGGCAAGCCCGGGCGTCAGCGAACGGTGAACGCGAGCATTGGCAAGCAGGTACGAACCAGAGGCAGGTATCAAGATCTGGTCCTCTTCGCGATTTCCTCTGGGGCTCCCACCACTCTAGCGCTCCTGCTTGAGCGCACTCTCGTGCCAGCGGCGCAGGATCAGATGCGACACCAGCGACAGCACCAGGAAAATCAGGATGCCGGTGAGCGAGATCAGGATCAGCGCCGCGAACAGGCGTGGCGCGTTGAGCCGGTAGCCGGCCTCGATGATACGCGAGGCAAGCCCCGACGACTGCCCCTGCGCGCCGGCGACGAATTCGGCGACCACGGCGCCGATCAGCGACAGGCCGCCAGCGATTTTCAGTCCGCCGAGGAAATAGGGCATCGCCGCCGGCAGGCGCAGATAGCGCAATTGCTGCCAGCGTGTCGCGCCGTTGAGCTTGAACAGGTCGCGCAGGTTCCTGTCGACGGAGTTCAGCCCGAGCGTGGTGTTGGAGAGGATCGGGAAGAAGGCGACGATCCAGGCGCAGAGCAGCAGTTTGACGGTCTGGTTGTTCACATAGATGTTGATCAGCGGGAAGATGGCCACGATCGGCGTCACCTGCAGCACGATGGCGAAAGGGAAGAACGACATCTCCACCCATTTCGACTGCGCGAACAGCACCGCCAGCCCGACGCCGCCGATGACCGCGAGCAACAGGCTGAGGAAGGTGATCCTGAGCGTCACCAGCAGCGAGGAGAACAACAGCCGGGCATCATTGTGCAGCGTCTGCAGCACCACGCCCGGCCGCGGCAGGATATATTGCGGGATCTCGTTCCAGACGCAGATCCGATCCCACAGCCAGATCGCCAGCACCATGATCGCCAGCGGCAGCACCCATTTGCCGATACGTTCCAGCCGCTCCTGGCGCACGCGCCGCGCCTCTTCGGGATCCAGCTTCAACGTGGCGTCTTCAATGGCCGTCATGGTGTGGTCCGGCGGTTGAGTTGATGGCGTCGACCAGCACGTCCGAAGCCTGGCGGCAAAGCGCGGCGTAGTCCGGTGAGGTCCGGAATACCTCGTCGCGCGGATAAGGCGCGCTGATGGGGAGCTCGCCGAAAACGCGGCCGGGCCGCGCGGCCATGACGACGACGCGGCTGGACAGGAACACGCTTTCGAAGACGCTGTGGGTGACGAAGACCACAGTGAAACGCTCGTCCTGCCACAGTTCCAGAAGGTCGTTGTTGAGCTTGAAGCGGGTGATCTCATCCAGCGCCGCGAACGGCTCGTCCATCAGGAGGATGCGCGGCTTGGTCACCATGGCCCGTGCGATCGAAACGCGCATCTTCATGCCGCCGGAAAGCTCGCGCGGCACGGAATTCTCGAAACCGTTGAGGTGGACGCGCGCCAGCATCTCCATGACGGCGGGTTCGGCCTTTGCCCGCGACACGCCCTTGAGCCGCAGCGGCAGCCAGACATTGTCGAAGACGCTCGCCCAAGGCAGCAGCGTCGGCTCCTGGAAGACGAAGCCGATGTTCGAGCGGTCGATCGAGCCGCGCCAGTCGAGCTGCCCGGAGGTCGGCGTCGACAGGCCGGCGATCAACCTGAGCGCCGTCGACTTGCCGCAGCCGGACGGGCCGAGCAGGCTGAGGAAATCGCCCTCGCGGATGGCGAGGTCGACCTTGCTCAGCGCCGTCACGCCGTTGGAAAAGATCTTGCCGACATTGCGCAGCGACAACAGCATCGGGCCCTCGCCCGATGCTGTTTTCTGCGCCACTTTCTCCTGGATCATCTCAGGCAGGCCGCCTTACTTCTTCAACTCCAGCCCGACCCCCTTGTTGACGAAGGCCAGCGTGTAGGCCTTCTTGATGTCGATACCCGGCTGCGCGACCTTGGCCTTGACCATCTTGTCGTAGAAGCTCTGGATGCGGGCGTCGGTCATGGCGCCGATGCCAAGCTTCTCCGAATCGCCGGAATCGACCACGCCGAACTTCTTCAGCTGCTCGATCGAGAAGGCGATCTGCTCATCCGTCATGTCCGGATTGTCCTTCTTGATCATGTCGTTGGCGGCTTTGTTGTCGCCGTAGAGATAATTATACCAGCCCTTGGCCGAGCCATCGACGAAGCACTGTACGACCTCCGGCCGCTTGTCGATCGTGTCCTGCATCACCTCGACGGTCGTCGCATAGGTATCCCAGCCATAGTCGGCGAGCAGGAACTGGTTCGGCACGAAGCCGCCGGCCTTCTGCACCGCGAACGGCTCGGACGTGACATAGCCCTGCTGGATCGACTTCTTGTTGGCGATGAAGGGCGCCGGATTGAAGGTGTAGGGCACGCGCTTGGCGGGATCGAAGCCGAGCTCGGTCACCATCCACTGGAAGAAGGTCTGCGCGCCCTCGTCCCCGAGGATGTACTGGTCGGCGTTCTTGAGGTCTTCCCATTTGTCCAGCCCCTGCCCCGGCTGGGACATGATGACCTGCGGGTCCTTCTGGAAGTCGGCGGCGACGACGCGCATCGGGATGCCCTGCTGCACGGCGTCGAAGGCCGACAGCAGATTGCCGCCCATGTAGAAATCGATCTTGCCGGCAAGCAGCATCGGCCGGCCGCTGACCTGCGGGCCACCCTGCATGATGGTGACGTCGAGGCCGCAGGCGGCATAGGTGCCGTCGGCAACGGCCTGGTAGTAGCCGCCATGCTCCGGCTCGGCCAGCCAGTTGGTGCCGAACGTCACCTTCTCGTTCGCGGCAGCAGCCAGCGTGCCCGCCACCAGCAAGGCGATCGAGCCCGCCAGGATCTTACCATTTCCGATCATAAACTCACCCTCTCTTGGCTCCGGCGCGCAGCGCGCTGGGCTCGACACCATTGGTTCAAGAAGCAAGACACATGCCACCGCCCGGGCCGCCCGCTTGCGCGGCAGTCATTGCCGAGACCGGAAGGGTCATGCTGTGCGCGAGGCATCGTGCCTATTTTTTGGACGCCTGTCCATAATCGCTCGGGCGGCATGCACCGCATCTTGAAGGTTTCATGAATCGAGCCTTAGTCTGCAGGCGCACAGGAGAATGCCATGCTGAAATACCTCGCCCCCAAGACCATCAAGCCGCCCTTCGCCCGTTACAGCCACGGCGTTGAAATACCTGCCGGAAAGCGGCTTGTGCTGTGCTCCGGTCAACTGGGCATCGGCGCTGACGACCATGTTCCCGAGGACGCAGGCGCGCAGGCCGAGCTTTGCTTCAAGAATATCGCCGCGATCCTGAGCGAGGCCGGGCTGACCTTGAACGACACCGTGCGCATCAACGCCTTCGTCACCGATCGTGCCCATCTGCAGCCTTATATGGACGTTCGCAACCGGCTCTTTTCCGATCCCGCGCCGGCATCGACACTGATGATCGTTTCCGGCTTCGCCCGTCCGGAGTTCAAGGTCGAGGTGGAGGTCTTGGCGGCGGGATAGCGTTGCCCGTAGCCAACAAGCGCATTACACCGAACGGAGCGGACGGCAGAGCAATCGGAGACCAGAGTGGCCAAAAAACGTGTGTGGTGGGGCGACTACCGGACGACAGAATATGCCTCGATCGACGCCGAAGCGACCATTGCCGTGCTTCCGGTGGCGGCGATCGAGCAGCATGGCCCGCATCTGCCGGTCTCGACCGACACCTCGATCATGACGGGCATGCTGGAGACGGTGATCGCGCGCCTGCCCGACGACCTCGACATCCGCATCCTGCCGGTACAGGCGGTCGGCAAGTCGAACGAGCACCTGCATGCACCCGGCACCCTCACCCTGCCGGCGACCACGCTGGTGGATGCCTGGACCGAGCTTGGCCTGTCGATTGCGCGCGCCGGGGTCAGAAAGCTGATCATCGTCAATTCGCATGGCGGCAATGAAGAGATCATGGGCATCGTTTCGCGCGAATTGCGTGTGCGCGCCAAAATGCTGTCGGTGAAGACGAGCTGGCAGCGTTTCGGCCGCCCGGCCGGCATGTATACCGAGCTCGAAGACCGTCACGGCATCCATGGCGGTGATGTCGAGACCTCGCTGATGCTGCATTTCCGGCCCGATCTCGTCGACATGGGCAAGGCGGACAATTTTGTCTCCAATGTCGGCCGCGCCGAAAAGGAATTCGCCCTGCTGCGCCACACCGGAACGCACGCCTTCGCCTGGATCGCCAGCGACCTAAACCCCAACGGCGTGGTCGGCGATGCCTCGATCGCCACGCCCGAGAAGGGCCGGCTCACCGCCGAGCATCAGGCAGACGGATTTATCAATCTGGTCAAGGATGTGCGTAAGGCGAAGCTGACCGACTGGCTGTCGTAGCGCTGCGTCCGCTGTGATCTAAGCTTCGATCCCCAATTCGAAGGGGACTCCTTCGAACGCGTCGGCACCGCGCCCGATCGCCTCGATCGCCGTAATCATGCGGCCATCGCGCTGAAGCAGCATGTCGGCGACGGCGATCAATCGTGGATTGGGCGTTGCGGTCGGCGAGAGAAAACGCAGCGTCTTGGCGAGTTCCATCTCGTCACGCTTCGGCGCCAGCGCCGCCGCAATGATATAGGCCGAGGCGGTCGAGCGGCTCACGCCGGCATAGCAATGCACGACCAGCGGCTTCACGCGATCCCAACGGTAGGCGAAATCGAGCAAGGCGCGGACGTGCTCCTCACCTGGCATCGTCATGCCTTCCTGCGCCACAGCGATATCGTGCATGACGAGGTGCAGATGGTTTTCCGCCAGGATCGAGGCCGGGCGCGTCACTTCCGTGCCCGCGGCAAGCAGCGAAAGCAGCCGCTGCGCACCGGTCCTTGCCACGGTCTCGTCGACCTTCGACAGCGAACAGACATGGATCATTGTGCGAACTCCTTCGGCGCATCCTTGCGCCTAGAGCATGATGCCGAAAAGTGTGAAGCGGTTTCGGGCGACATCATGCTCTTTCTCTTTGATTTTGGGCCCAGGCGGCAAGCGCGCCTTCAAGGCGCAGCCATTCCGCCTCGCTGCCCGGCAGGCCGACACGCAGCACTCCAGGCCGCTCGGCGAAATGGCGGACGAGCACGCCACTTGAACCAAGCGCCGAAAACAGGCTCTGTGCCTCGGGAAACGACAAATAGCGGAATAGGCTGGTGCCGCCGGCGACCGGCACATCGAATCGGCCAAGCAGGACGTCGAGCCGCCCGGCATCTTGCGCCAGGCGTTGCCGCATATCGGCCTGCCATCCCGCATCCGACAGGGCGCGGATGCCATATTCGAGCGCCGGACCAGCCACCGCCCAGGGCCCGAGCTGCGCATCCAGCCGTTCGGCCGTCAACGGATCCGCCAACGCGAAGCCGAGCCGAACACCCGCCAGGCCGAAGAACTTGCCGAACGAGCGCAGCACGACAATGCCGCCCTCCTCGACATCGCCGGCCAGGCTTTGCTCGACCGGTCCGACATCCATGAAGGCCTCGTCGACGACGAGCAGCCCGCCCTTGGCGCGAAGCAGCGCCGCGAGTTCAAGCAGGCGCGGCTTTTCGATCACCCGACCGTCCGGATTGTTGGGATTGACCAGCACCGCAAGATCCGCGTCCGCCAGCGCGTCGAAATCGCTGACCTCCGCAACCGCATGGCCGGCTATCGCAGCAGCCCGGGCGTGTTCGGCATAGGTCGGGCCGAGCACCAGCGCCTTGCCGGGCCGCAGCAGCGAAGCCACACGCGGCAGCAGAATCTGCGTGCCGGGCGCCGCCGCCACATGCGCCACAGATGGCGCGCCATAGGCCGCAGCCGCAATTTCGGCCAATTCGCGCAGTTGTCCTGCCTCCGGCAATCGGGTCAGGGCGGTGGCGGGCAGTTCGAAAAGCGGATAGGAGTGCGGGTTGATACCTGTCGAGAGGTCCACGAAAGGTTGTGGCGCATGAGGAAAAAGCGCGCTTGCCCGGCCAAGGCTGCCGCCATGATCAACCGCCGCGATCGCGCCGCTTAGAAGCTTCATGTCTGTCCTGATCGCTTTCCTGTCACTCGCCGTCGAACGGGTCCTCGGCTATCCGGACTGGCTGTTCAACGCTATCGGCCATCCGGTCACCTGGATCGGCAGGCTGATATCCTTTCTCGATCGCCGGCTCAACCGCGCCACAGATTCCGACGAAATCCGTCGCCGCCAGGGTGTGCGGGCGTTGCTCATTATTTTGCTGGTGCCTGGCCTCATCGGCCTTGCGCTGCATGTCCTGCTCTGGCTGATGTTCCCGACAGGTCTGATCATTGCCGCCATCCTCGGTTCCTCGCTGCTGTCGCAGAAAAGCCTCGCGGAGCATGTCGAGGAGGTTGCCGACGCGCTGGAGACCGGCGGCCTGACGCTTGGCCGCATCGCCGTCTCACGCATCGTCGGCCGCGATCCTGAAAAGTTGGACAAGGCAGGTGTCGCCCGCGCGGCGATCGAAAGCCTGGCCGAGAATTTTTCGGATGGCATCGTCGCACCGGCCTTCTGGACCGGGATCGGCGGCCTTGCCGGAGGTGCCGCCTACAAGGCAGCCAACACTGCCGATTCGATGATCGGCCACCGCACGCCGAAACACGAAGCCTTTGGCCGTGCAGCCGCCCGCTTCGACGATCTGATAAACCTGCCGGCATCCAGGCTCACCGGCCTGCTCATCGTGCTGGCGGCCTTTCTGGTCCCGGGCGCCGATCCACGCGCCGCCTGGCACGTCATGCGCCGCGATGCCAGGAAACACCGCTCGCCCAATGCAGGCTGGCCGGAAGCCGCGATGGCCGGCGCGCTGGGGCTGTCGCTCGCCGGACCGCGCAGCTATGGCGGCGAGGTCGTCGAGGACGCCTTCATGGGCGAAGGCGGTCGCCGCGAGGCCGAAAGCACCGACATCCGCCAGGCGCTGAAACTTTATCGCGTCGCGGATTGGCTGCTGCTCGGCCTATTCGCGGTGCTGTCGGCGATCGTGATCTATCTGACCATCCAAATCAGCGGCCAAGGCGCCAACGCGCTTTAGAACTCAATTCCTTGCTGCGCTTTCACGCCGGCGGAGAAATGGTGCTTCGTCAGGCCCATCTCAGTGACCAGATCGGCCGCCTCGACAAGCAGCGGCTTGGCGTTTCGGCCGGTGACGATCACATGCAGATCGTCCCGGCGCGCCTTCAATGCCGCGACCACCTTTTCCAGGTCGAGATAATCGTAGCGCAGCGCGATGTTGAGCTCGTCGAGCACCACGAGGCTGATCGACGGATCGGCCATTAGTTCCAGCGCCTTGACCCAGGCCGCTTCAGCGGCGGCGATGTCGCGTTTGAGATCCTGGGTCTCCCACGTGAACCCCTCGCCCATCGCATGCCAGACGACGCGGTCGCCGAAGGCGGCAAAGGCGTCCTTTTCGCCGGTATGCCATTTGCCCTTGATGAATTGGACGACGCCGACGCGCTTGCCGTAGCCCAGCATCCTCAGCGCCAGGCCGAACGCGGCCGTGGTCTTGCCCTTGCCTGGACCGGTGTTGACGATCAGGAGGCCTTTCTCGATCGTCTTGCCGGCGACCTCGGCATCCTGCACCGCCTTGCGCTTCGCCATCTTGGCGCGATGGCGCTCGGCGTCCTTTTCCTCGATTTCGGCCATGTCACTTCACCTTGAGCGGCAGCCCCGCCACCATCATCAGCACATTGTCGGCAGTGGCCGCGACCTGCTGGTTGAGTCGGCCCGCTGCATCGCGGAACCGGCGCGCCAGCGCATTGTCGGGCACGATGCCGAGCCCGACCTCGTTCGAAACCACGAACCACGGCCCGCGCGGCCGCGACAGCACATTCGCCAGTTGCCGGCATTCGGCCTCGACATCATGCTCGGCCAACATATGGTTGGTGAGCCACAGCGTCAGGCAATCGATCAGCACAGGTTCGTGATTCGGCAAAGCCTCGATTGCGCCAACCAGGTCGAGCGGCGCGTCGACGGTGACCCAGCCTTCGCCGCGCCGCGACCGATGCAGCGCAATGCGCTCGCGCATCTCCTCGTCATAGGCCTGTGCCGTGGCGATGTAGGTCCAGGGCGACGGGTTAGCGGTCGTCAGCTTCTCGGCATAAGAGCTCTTGCCCGAGCGCGCCCCGCCCAGGATGAATGTCAGTTTCCGACTGGAAGCTCTATTGCCGCTCGCGGCTGTCGCGCCGGTCATTCCTGCCTTGGTCCTCGGATGAATTCTTGCGGCAGCCAATGGGCTGACAGGGCGCGACTTTAGGCAGAAGCGCTCAGACCGGCAAACCAAATTCCGCCACCGCTCGGCGCGATTGCGGCACGGCTTACGACTGCTTCGAGCCGGCGATCCGAGTAGCGACGAGCTGCTGCAACCGCCACAGATGCGTATCGTGGATTCCGCGCTGCTCCAGGTTCTTCACCGTGTTGTAGAGATAATCGGCGCCCGAGCCCCAATGGCCGCAGGAGGTCGCCAGCCTTTCGACAACCGCCTCCTCGCTCAACGGACCGGCATAGGTGGTACCGTGGCGATTGATGACGAAGGCCAGCGCCCGCAACGGACCGGCATCGCTCGTCATGTTGATCAGGCGCGGATGATAGCTGGTCGGCTTCAGCGTCACCTCGCGCCGCAGGATCTTGTCGAGTTGCTCGCGCCGGTCGCCATCGCCAAGTCGAAAGGCGACGCCCTTGCACTGTCCGCCCCGGTCCAGCGCCATCATCAGGCCCGGGCTTTCCTTGGTGCCGCGCCAACGCGTCATCTTCATGCAGAAGGATCTGTGCCAGCCGCGCAGCAGGGCCACCCGCTCCTCGACATGCTCGATCTCGGGCTTCCAGATCAGGGAGCCGTAGCCAAACAGCCAAAGCGGTTCGTTGGCGGGAAGCTGAGCCTCCAGCTTGCGCGTCATCGCGTCATAGTCCGCGTCATCCAGATGCGCAGCATCAGGATCGGGCCCGCTATCCTCGACAACGCGAAAGCAGCGCGCGACCAGCTCCTCGGTAAGCGACATGGTTCTTGGCAGCATGCGCGCGACCATAAGGTTCCTGCGCGACTGAAACAATGCGTCCGCCTCGCGATTGACAACTCCTTGGCCCGGGTGTCGGCTGTCGTCACCCGGGAGAAGCCGATGCAGCCCAATGCGAGCGAACGCGATCCTTACAACGGCCTGACCAGCCTCCACCCGACCTTGCCGCCGGCGGCCTATTGGGATGCCGAAGCATACCGGCGCGATCTGGACGCCATCTGGTATCGAAGCTGGCTGATGGTCTGCCGCGAGTCCGACATCGCCGAGCCGCTTGCCTTCCGAACGGTGCGCATCGCCAGCCAGGAGATCGTCGTGCTGCGCGACGAGACCGGCGCCTTGCGCGCCTTCCACAACACCTGCCGGCATCGCGGCTCGCAGCTTTTCCAGGAAAGTGCCGGGCGCCTGAAGGCCAGGCTGCTCACCTGCCCCTACCACGCATGGTCCTATTCGCTGCGCGGCGATCTCGTGCGCGTGCCGTCGAAATCGCTGCCCGAAGGCTTCGACAAGGCCGATTATCCGCTCTACCGCGTCGCGCTCTCGCTCTGGCGCGGCTTCGTCTTCATCAACCTCGCCGAGGAACCCGAGGACTCGGCGGAAAGCTCGTTCGATCGCGGCTCCGGCGACCTTTCCAACTGGCCGCTGGAAACGCTCGTCACCGGCCATCGGCTCACCAAGGTGATGAACTGCAACTGGAAGATTTTCTGGGAAAACTTCAACGAGTGCCTGCACTGCCCGGGCGTGCACAAGGATCTGTCGCGGCTGGTGCCGATCTACGGCCGCGGGCTAATGGCAAGGCATGACGATCCCGAATGGGCGCGCCACGCCGACAATGACGCTCCGGAATTTTCCGGCCGCCTGCGCGTCGGCGCAGAGACGTGGTCGAAGGACGGCCACGTCCACGGCCCAGTCTTTCCAGGCTTGACCCCCGCCGAGCGCGCCGCCGGCCAGACCTATGCCACGTCGCTGCCCTCGATGTTCATCGTCGGCCATGTCGACTACATGCGCACGGTGCGGCTCGCCCCGCTCGGCCCCGAGCAGACCGAGCTCACCGCCGAATGGCTGTTCGCTCCCGATGCATTGGGAAAGACCGATATCGACAACATCGTCGCCTTCGGCACCCAGGTGCTTGAGGAAGACGCCGCGATCTGCGAGGTCAACCAGAAGGGCCTGCGCTCGATGCGCCATGAGGCCGGCGTGCTGATGCCCGAGGAATACGACCTGCGCCGCTTTCACGATTGGGTGCGCGAGCGCCACGCGGCGCTCAAAACGCCTTCGGCAGATAGCGCCAGGTGACGAAGCCGCAGAAGGCGGCCAGCATGCCGAGCGTGACGAACACCGATCCCAGGCCGAAGAAGGTGAGCACAACCGAACAGACCAGCGGCGGCGTCAGCTCGGAGAAATCGAGATAGGTGCGGTAGACCGCCGCCATCTGCGCCTTCTCGTAGGAACGGACCGAGCGCATGAAGGCGGTCGAGCCGAGCGCGTCGAGGGCGATGGTGAAGAGTGCGCCGCAGAGCAGCAGCGCGGCCGTGAGCAGCGGCGCGGCCTCGCCGATGCCGCCCGCAGCGAACAGCATGGCAGCCATGGCGAAATAGGCGAAGGTCATGACCCGCCTTCCGCCGAAGCGCTTGCCGGCCCTGCCCCAGAAGATCGCCACGAACAGAAGCGCGTTGCCGGCCGAGACAAGCAGGCCGCCGGCAAGCTTGCCCTCGCCGGTGATCACCATGAACAGCGGGCCATAGACGAAGAACGTCGTCCAGAAGCAGGAGCGGCCGAAGGCGATCAGCCAGGCAAGTCTCAGCCTCGGCTGCTTCACGAAGCGGCCGATATTGGCGAGCGGATTGGCCGGACGCGACTTGCCGGGCCGGATCGACTGGTTGTCGCTCAACCGGTAGAACCAGAACAGGCAAAGCAGCGCGAACGCAAAGACCACGACCGCGCCATGCGCGGCATAGATGCCGAAATGTGTGTAGAGGAAGATGCCGAGCGTCGGCCCGCCGGTCCAGGCGAACATCGACCAGGCCATGCGCAGCGACTCCGCCTGCATGAAGTCGGTCTTGCGGATGTGGTCCATGATGTAGAGGTTGAGCGTGATCGACAGCGCGCTCGCCCCCATGACGCGGCACAGCATGCCTGCAATCTGTCCGGGCAGCGTGTGGGTGACGAAGAAGGCCGAGCCGATCGCCAGCAGCACGCAGCCGGCCGTGTAGACCCAGCGCCGTGCGAAACGGCGGATGAGCATCGGCATGAACAGCGTGACCGAAAGGCCCATCAGCGACACGATGGTGTAGAGGATCGAGACGATCCGCTCATTGTGCAGGATCTCGTAGGCCTGGATCGGGATCACGCTGGAGATCGTCGCGCGGGCGAAGGATTCCACGGCATAGAGCGAGGCGAAGGTGCGCGCGTCCGCCGGCCGCAGGGCCGGAAGCCAGATCGGATGGCGCACATGGGTGGACATCGGCCCTCCGGGACGTGAATCGCTTTGCCAAAATCTGGCCGGACCGGCCGCCGGCCAGTAGCAGGAAACCGACCCCCGGGGGCCGAAAAGCGAAGCCTGTCAAAGGCTTTCCGCCGCTGGCCTAAAGCGAAATTTCATGGCTGCCATGAAACGCATTGATGGCCGCCGGCTTCTGTCGCCCGCTTGAACCGTGATAGTCGTTTGGCACGACTGAATCGGATTGCCAGACGATGAGCCTTCAAACGACGAGCGAACCCGTTCAGGACGCGCCCAAGCAGGGCCGCATCGCCGCCTTCGACATCCTGCGCGGCGTCGCGCTGATCGCTATGGCGAGCTACCATTTCACCTGGGATCTCGAGAATTTCGGCTATACCGCTCCCGGCCTCACCGCCTTCGGCTGGTGGAAGTTCTATGCGCGCTGCATCGCCTCGACTTTCCTGTTCCTGGTCGGCGTCAGCCTGTTCCTCGCCCATGGCCGCCAGATCCGCTGGCCAGGCTTCTGGAAGCGCTTCGCCATGGTCGCGGCGGCGGCGATCGCCATTTCGGCGGTGACTTATCTTGTCACGCCGGACGGTTTCATCTTCTTCGGCATCCTGCACGAGATCGCGCTGGCCAGCCTGCTCGGCCTCGCCTTTCTCACGCTGCCTTGGCTGCTGACGGCAGTCATTGCCGCTGCCGTCACCGCAGCCCCCTACTATCTGCGGTCGGAATTCTTCGATCATCCGGCGCTGTGGTGGGTCGGCCTTTCCGCCATCAACCCGCGTTCCAACGACTATGTGCCGCTCTTTCCCTGGTTCGGCGCCGTGCTTGCGGGCATAGCCGCGGTCAAGCTGGCTTCCGCCACGGGCCTGCTTGCCCGGCTGGGAACGTGGGCGCCCGGCCGCTGGTCGAAGCCGCTGACCTTCATCGGCCGCCACAGCCTCGCCTTCTACCTCATCCACCAGCCGCTTCTGTTCGGCTCGGTCTGGATGTTCTCGCAGGTCATGCCCGCTGCCCCCCAGGACAAGGAAGCCGGCTTCCTGCCGGCCTGCCAGGCGCAGTGCGAACAGCAGCGCGACAGCAAGTTCTGTACAAGCTATTGTGGCTGCATGCTGGACACGCTGAAGGGCGAAGGGTCTTTCGACAAGCTCTACGCCAACGACCAGTCCAGCGTCTGGAAATCGCATCTGGCCGACCTTGCGGAAACCTGCACCGCAGCGACCGAAGACCAGATGGAGGGAGGGCAGCAATGACGGGCATCGCAAAGCCCAGACACGGGATCATTCCCTGGCCGCCGGTTATCTATGTGGTGGCGATCGCGGCGAGCATCGTGCTCGGCATGCTCTACCCGCTGCCCTGGATCGGCGACATTTTTGGCGACCTCATGTTCGGCGTCGGCTGGGTGGCGCTGTTCGGCGTAGCCATGCTCTGGATCACCGCCATTCGCGCCATGTTCAAGGCCAGGACGACGCTCGACCCCAATGCCGAGCCCGACCACCTGGTGACGTCAGGTCCCTTCGGCATCACCCGCAACCCGATGTATCTCGCCAACACGCTGCTTTTGATCGGCGTCGCCTTCATCACCGGCATCGCCTGGTTCCTGATCTTCGCCTTCCTCGCCGCCTTCGCCACGCAGAAGCTTGCGATCGAGAAGGAGGAAAAGATCCTGACGGCGAAGTTCGGCAAGAAATATCGCGACTATGCCAAAAGGGTTCGGCGCTGGATCTGAGCGGGTTTAGGTATTCACGCCGAGTTCAGCCAGCCGCTCCACGCAGGACTCCTCGGCCTGGTCGAGCTCGGCCAGTGTCTCCTCCAGGTCGCGCCGCTTCTGGCGCAGGTCCTCGCGCTTTTCCTCGATGCGCCGAATCATCAGCTTGAGCTGGCCGACCTCGCCGGGCGGCTCCTTGTACATCTGGATGATCTCGCGGATCTCGTTGATCGAGAAGCCGAGCCTTTTTCCCCGCATGATCTGACGGATGAGATGCCGGTCGGATGGGCGAAACAGCCGCGTGCGGCCGCGTCTCACCGGCTGCACGAGCCCTTCGTCCTCATAAAAACGTAACGTCCGCGTCGACACGTCGAACTCGCGTGTCAGCTCGGTGATCGTATAATATTCCCGCATTCCCACTCCCAAGCCCGAGCGTCGCCGCCGTAAGCGTCGCCCTTCCCTCAGATGATACCCATCCAGCGCCGGAATCGGCACATGACCCCGCGGCAGCCTCGCACGGCATTTACGTAAAAGTCAATTAACGCCACCGTGTTGATTTAGGGCACTCTAAACCACCACGTCGCGAGCCCAAGGAAGGCGAAGAAGCCGACACAGTCGGTGACGGTGGTGACGAAAACGGCGGAAGCCACCGCCGGATCGATGTTGAAACGGTCGAGCACGAGCGGGATGAGGATTCCGGCAAGTGCCGCGGCAAACATGTTGATGATCATCGCCGCCGCGATGATGCCGCCCAGATTGGGGTCGCGGAACCAGAAGCCGGCGACCATCCCGATCAGCACCGCAAAGACCACGCCGTTGACGAAGCCGACGCCGAGCTCGCGGCGGATGATGCGAGCGGCGTTGTAGATGTCGAGGTCCCTGGTCGCCAGCGCGCGTACGGTGACCGTCATGGTCTGCGAGCCGGCATTGCCGCCCATGCCGGCCACGATTGGCATCAGCACCGCCAGCGCCACGATATGCTCGATCGTGCGGTCGAACAGGCCTATCACCGAAGCGGCAAGGAAGGCGGTCCCAAGATTGACCAACAGCCAGGGCACGCGCGAGCGCGAGGTGGCGAGCACGCTGTCGGACAATTCCTCATCGCCGACGCCGCCCATGCGCAGAAGGTCCTCTTCCGCCTCTTCCTGGATGACGTCGACCACGTCGTCGATAGTCAGCACGCCGACCAGTCGCCCGTTCTCGTCGACCACCGCGGCGGAGAGCAGATTGTACTGCTCGAACTCGCGGGCCGCCTCTTCCTGGTCCATAGTGGCCGGGATTGCATGCAGTGTCTCATGCATGATCTCCTCAACCTTGACCGCGCGCTTGGTGCGCAGGATTTGGTCGAGGTCGATGGCGCCGAGCAGCTTGAAGCTCGGGTCGATGACGAAGATCTGGCTGAAGCGATCGGGAAGGTTCTTGTCCTCGCGCATGTAGTCGATGGTCTGGCCGATCGTCCAGAATGGCGGCACGGCGACGAACTCGGTCTGCATGCGCCGGCCGGCGGTCTCTTCCGGATAGTCCAGCGCGCGCCGCAGCCTGATGCGCTCGGTGAACGGCAGCTGCGACAGGATCTCGTCCTGGTCTTCCTTCTCGAGGTCCTCGAGAATGTAGACGGCGTCGTCGGAATCGAGCTCCTGCACCGCCTGCGCGATCTGCGCGTTGGGCAAATTGTCGACGATGTCGAGACGGATCGCCTCGTCGACTTCGGTCAGCGAGGAGAAGTCGAAATCGGAGCCGAGCAACTCCACCAGCGCGCGGCGCTGTTCGGGATGGAGCGCCTCCAGCACGTCGCCGAGTTCCGACTGGTGCAGGTCGTCGACTTCGCGCTTGAGGGTGATCGTGTCGCGGTCGGCGATCGCCGCGCCGATCTGGGCAAGGAAGGAGGCACGCACGGCGCCGTCCTCGCCATAGATGTCGGCGTGGTGCTCCTCGGCGGGCGCGACGTCGATCGTCTGTCTGTCCTGGCCTTCCACCAGCGCCTCCGCCAACAGGAATCCCGAAGAGTGTCAAATCAGGTCTAAAGCAATTCCAGGAAAAGTGTGAAACGGTTTTCCGTCCCGGAATTGCGTCAAAACAAAGAGATGGAGCGGTTCGCCGTTTCGGTGAAACGGCGAACCGCTCCGGCGCATGGCCCCGCAAACCGGAAACCGCTTTCGGAGAAATCCCAGACCTTTGCGACAGATAGCGCGGCATCAGGATTCGTCTTGGGAAGATGTCACGCTAGAGCCCGGAATAGCCGAAGAAATATCGCGGCGATCTTGTCCACGGAGTCGTTGACTTACTCCATGTCGCGGCTGTGACAATCCCTCCAGCCGACGCGACAGCGCATGTCGCTGGGGAAAGAGCACCCCTTCCCCATTGAGGCAGAATTGTCATGATGTGCACGATCCGGCAGGATCTGCGTATCCCCTAACCGATCGAGGACAAGCGCTGCCCTTGAACATCAAGTCCGCAAAGACGAACGAGGCAAATACCGAGCGGCGCGTTCGGGTGGTCGTTGCCGAACGCAATCCTTTCGTCATATCGGCGCTCCGCGAAATGCTGGAATGCGACGGCCGTTTCGATTTGCTCAGCGCGGTGCATAGCGGCGCGCAATTTCTGGAACTGGCCGCCGCCACGAAGTTCGATGTCGGCGTCATCGGCTGGAAGCTCGCCGACATGGATGGCGCCGATGTGCTCACGGAAGTTCAGAGCCGCGAGCTTGGCGTGCGCATCACGATCTTTTCCAACGACCACGACATCGGCATTCTGAAGCAATGCGTGCGCCTCGGCGCTCAAGGGTATTGCTTTCAGTTCGACGATCCGCCGGTGATCTTCGAGACGATCCTGGCGGTCGCGCATGGCCGCATCTGCATCCCCTATATCGACATCAACAAGGTCAACGACACGCCTTTGTCCCGGCTTACCGTGCGCGAGCGCGAATTGCTGGCGGTGCTGTCAGACGGCTGGACCAATCTGCAGATCGCCACGCGTACAGGGATTTCCGAGAACACGGTGAAGTATCACCTGAAGAACCTCTACGATAAGCTCGACGTGCGCAACCGCGCGATGGCCGTGGCGCTCTATTCCAGCGAGAAGCGCCGCACATCCAAGTCGCCTATCGGGTAGGCCGCCCCGGTCGCCAAACGGGTAGGATCACCCCACCCGCAAGGGCCAACAACTTACCCGGCAAGGTGTTGTTGGCGAGCCTCGCCAATACGAAACTTCCTCCACACCAAAAACGATCGGAGGAGTTTCGCGCATGGCTGGGTTCACGCATCTTTTCATCCCGGGGCCCACCAACATTCCCGAGCAGGTCCGGCAGGCCATGAACCTGCCGATGGAGGATATGCGCGCCGCCTCCTTCCCCAACCTGACGCTGCCGCTGTTCGAGGACATCAAGAAGGTCTTCAAGAACGAGACCGGCCGCGTCTTCATCTATCCCTCTTCCGGCACGGGCGCCTGGGAAGCGGCAATGACCAATGTGCTCAGCCCCGGCGACAAGGTGCTGATGTCGCGCTTCGGCCAGTTCTCGCACCTGTGGGTCGACATGGCCGAGCGGCTCGGATTCGAGGTCGACGTCATTGACTGCGAGTGGGGCACCGGCGTTCCGCTCGACCTCTATGCCGAGAAACTTCGCGCCGACAAGGCGCACCGTATCAAGGCCGTCTTCTGCACCCAGAACGAGACCGCGACCGGCGTCACCAGCGATGTCGCCGGCTGCCGCGCCGCTCTCGATGCCGCGAACCACCCGGCCCTCCTCTTCGTCGACGGTGTCTCCTCGATCGGCTCCATCGACTTCCGTCAGGAGGAATGGGGCGTCGACTGCGCCGTCAGCGGTTCGCAGAAGGGCTTCATGCTGCCGGCAGGTCTCGGCTTCCTGTCGGTCAGCCAGAAGGCGCTTGCCGCTTCGCGGGTCGCGACGCACCGGCATTGCTACTTCTCCTTCGAGGACATGATCCGCACCAACGACACCGGCTATTTCCCCTACACCCCGGCGACGCAGCTGCTGCGCGGCCTGCGCGCTTCGCTCGACCTCATCGCTGAGGAAGGGTTGGAAAACATCTTCGCCCGCCACCATCGCCTCGCCGAAGGCGTGCGCAAGGCAGTTGACGCCTGGGGCCTGAAGCTTTGTGCCAAGACGCCGCAATGGCACTCCGACACGGTCAGCGCCATCCTGGTGCCGGAAGGCATCGACAGCGCAACTGTCGTCAAGCGCGCCTACAGCGCCTACCAGACTTCGCTTGGCGGCGGCCTCAACAAGGTAGCCGGCAAGGTCTTCCGCATCGGCCATCTCGGCTGGCTGAACGAGGTGATGGTGCTGGCCTCGCTGTCTGCAGCCGAAATGACGTTGCTCGATTGCGGCGTGCGCCTGGCGCCGGGCTCAGGCGTCGCGGCGGCGATCGAGCATTTCCGCCGCACGGCCGACGTGCCTGTCGCCAAGGCGGCGTGAGGAGCGGACCATGAGTCACACCATCAACCACCTGAAGAAACTGCGGCTCCAGCGCAGCGAACTGGCCGTTCCAGGCTCCAGCCCGGAGATGATCGACAAGGCGGCGAACAGCGCCGCCGACTTCGTCTTCCTCGACATCGAGGATGCGGTCGCGCCGCCCGACAAGGAGCGCGCCCGCAAGAACATCATCCAGGCGCTGAACGACATCGACTGGCGCGCCAAGGGCAAGACCGTCTCGGTGCGCATCAACGGCCTCGACACGCATTACATGTACCGCGACGTCGTCGACGTCATGGAACAGGCCGGCGACAAGCTGGACACGTTCCTGGTGCCGAAGGTCGGGGTGCCGGCCGACCTCTACATGGTCGAAGCCATGGTCAACCAGATCGAGATGGCCAAGGGTTTCAAGACCCGCGTCGGCCTGGAAGCGCTGATCGAGACGGCGCTCGGCATGGCCAATGTCGAGGCGATCGCGGCCACGCCCGGCCGGCTGGAGGCGATGCATTTCGGCGTCGCCGATTATGCCGCCAGCAACAAGGCGCGTACGGTCAACATCGGCGGGTTGAACCCCGATTATCCCGGCGATCAGTGGCATTTCGCGCTGTCGCGCATGACGGTCGCCTGCCGCGCCTATGGCCTGCGCGCCATCGACGGGCCGTTCGGCGATTTCTCCGATCCGGAGGGCTACAAGGCGGCCGCAAGGCGCGCCGCGGCGCTCGGCATCGAAGGCAAATGGGCGATCCATCCCTCGCAGATCGCGTTGGCCAACGACGTGTTCTCGCCGCCGGAAAAGGAGGTCACCCGCGCCCGCCGCATCCTCGAAGTGCTGAAGGAAGCGGAAGCGGCCGGCAAGGGCGCCGCGGCGCTCGACGGCAAGATGATCGACGCCGCGTCGGAACGCATGGCGCGCAACGTGCTGGTGGTGAACGAGGCGATCGAGCGCGCCAGCCAGGCTCACGCCGCCGCGCAGTAAAAGAAAATACGGGAGGACAAGATGGACATCCACGAATACCAGGCCAAGGAACTGCTTGCTCGCCACGGCGTGCATGTGCCGCGCGGCGGCCTCGCCTACAGTCCCGAACAGGCGACCTACCGTGCCCGCGAGATCGGCGGCTCGAAATGGGTGCTGAAGGCGCAGGTCCATTCCGGCGCGCGCGGCAAGGCCGGCGGCATCAAGCTCTGCTCGAACGACGAGGAGATTTCCAACGCGGCGGAAGCCATGCTCGGCCGCAAGCTGGTGACCCACCAGACCGGCCCGCGCGGCAAGCTGATCTCGCGCCTCTATCTCGAGGAAGCCGTCGACATCGCGCAGGAGCTCTATCTCGGCTTCGTGCTCGACCGTAAGGAAGAGCGCGTCATGATCGTGGCGTCGGCCGCCGGCGGCATGGAGATCGAGGATATCTCCGAGAAGCAACCGGATTCGATCATCCGCGCCACCGTCGACCCCGGCGTCGGTATGCAGGGTTTTCAGGCCCGCGAGATCGCCTTCGGCCTGGGCCTTGAAAGCAACCTGATCGGCAAGGCCACCGAAACCATCCTCGGCTGCTACCAGGTGTTCCGCGACTACGACGCCTCGATGCTGGAGATCAATCCGCTGGTTGTCACCCGCGACGGCAGCCTGGTCGCGCTCGACGCGAAGATGTCGTTCGACGAGAACGCGCTGTTCCGCCGCCCGGAAATCTCCGAGCTGCGCGACAAGAGCCAGGAAGACCCGCGCGAGACCTTCGCCAGCGACCGTGGCCTCTCCTATGTCGGGCTGGATGGCAATATCGGCTGCATCATCAATGGCGCCGGCCTCGCCATGGCGACGATGGACATGATCAAGATCGCCGGCGGCGAGCCGGCCAACTTCCTCGACATCGGCGGCGGCGCCTCGCCCGAGCGCGTGGCGAAGTCCTTCCGCGCCGTGCTCGGCGACAAGAATGTCGAGACGATCCTGGTCAACATCTTCGCCGGCATCAACCGCTGCGACTGGGTGGCCGAAGGCGTCATCAAGGCGATCCGCGAGGTCGGCGTCGACGTGCCGCTGGTGGTGCGTCTTTCCGGCACCAAGGTCGAGGAAGGACGCAAGATCCTCGCCGATTCCGGCGAGGCGGTGATCGTCGCCGACACGCTGGCCGAAGCCGCCGAAAAGGCCGTCGCCGCCTGGCGCGAAGCCACCAAGAACAAAAAAGCAGCCTGAGGGAGGTCGAGAAAATGGCAATCCTGCTCAACCGCAGCACGCGCGTTATCGTGCAAGGCTTCACCGGCAAGATCGGCAGCTTCCATGCCGAGGACATGAAACGCTACGGCACCAAGTTGGTCGGCGGCGTCACCCCCGGCAAGGGCGGCCAGACGCATCTCGGCCTGCCGGTCTTCAACACCGTCAAGGGCGCGGTGCGCGAGACCCGCGCCGAGGCAAGCATCGTCTTCGTGCCGCCGCCCTTCGCTGCCGATTCGATCATGGAGGCGGCGGATGCCGGCATCAAGCTGTGCGTCTGCATCACAGACGGCATCCCCTCGCAGGACATGATGCAGGTCAAGCGCTACATGCGCCGCTACCGCTTCGAGGACCGCATGCGCCTGGTCGGCCCGAACTGCGCCGGCGTCATCACGCCCGGACAGGCGCTGATGGGCATCATGCCGGGCAGCATCTATCTGCCGGGACGCGTCGGCATTGTCGGCCGCTCCGGCACGCTGGGCTATGAAGCCGCCTCGCAGATGAAGGCGCTGGGCATAGGTGTGTCGACCAGCGTCGGTATCGGCGGCGATCCGATCAACGGCTCGTCCTTCAAGGACATACTGCAGCTCTTCGAGCGCGACGACGACACCGACGCCGTGGTGATGATCGGCGAGATCGGCGGCCCGCAGGAAGCCGAAGCCGCGATCTGGGCGCGCGACAACATGCGCAAGCCCCTGATCGCTTACATTGCCGGCCTTTCCGCCCCGAAAGGCCGTCGCATGGGCCATGCCGGCGCCATCATCTCCGCCTTCGGCGAGTCGGCTCAGGAAAAGGTAGAGATCCTCAAGGAAGCCGGCGTCGTCATCGTGCCGACCCCCGCCTCCTTCGGCGAAGTTGTGGCGGATACGCTGGCGCGGACGAAGCAGGCGGCGTGACGGCCGGCCAGGCGAAGGTTGCGGAAAGCGGAATGTGAAGCCGGCCGGCGATCTTCGCGATCGCCGGCACCCGATCGGCTCGCCTTGCGGCAATTCAAGGCAAGGCGAGCAGCAATTTCTATCCGGACAGCGGCTTTGGAACAGAGCAAGCGCATAAAATTTCGTGAGGACGAGCGCAGCCTGCTGTTGCGCCTGCTGCTCCAGGTCGCAAGCGCGCGCGAGCCCGAGATCGCCGCGGTCCTGAGCGGACGCAGGTCGCTTGTCTCCCTTGCCCCCGAGCAGCGCATCCCGGCGCTTCAGGCGAGCGGCGTCTGGTTCCAGTTGCTGACGATTGCCGATGAACTGACGGCCATGCGGGCGCGGCGCGAACTCGAACAGGGCGCGGGTGCCGACGACCTACCCGGGTCCTTCGCCAGCGTCGTCGCTGAGATGGCTGCCAACGGCCACTCGGCGGCGGAGGCCCAGGCGGCGCTCGACCAGCTTTGCATCGGCCCGACCATGACCGCGCATCCGACCGAGGCCAAGCGCGTCACCGTGCTGGAGATCCATCGCCGCATCTATCGCAAGCTGACCGAGCTCGACCAGCCGCGCTGGGCGCCGCGCGAACGCGACCTTCTGGTCGCCGATCTGGAGAGCGAGATCGAGCTTCTATGGATGACCGGCGAGCTGCGGCTGGAGCGCCCGACGGTCGAGCGCGAGATCGCCTGGGGCCTGCATTTCTTCCGCGAAGTCATCTTCGAGGCGACCCCGCAGCTCTATGGCAAGCTCCAGGGCGCCTTCGAACGCCACTATCCGGGCGAGCCGATCAAGATTCCCTCCTTCATGCGCTATGCGTCGTGGATCGGCGGCGACCGCGACGGCAACCCCAATGTGACGGCCGAGGTCACCGGTCACGCCATGGCCGAATACCGCGACACCGCCATCGGCTGGTACCTGGCGCAGGTGCAGCGGCTGGTGTCGGTGCTCAGCGCCAGCTCGAACGTCATCGAGCTGCCGGCGAGCTTCAAGCCGGTGCTGCAAACCGCGCTTGAGAAGAGCGGCGAGGCGCAAGCGATTGCCACGCGCAACCCCGACGAACCGCTGCGCCAGTTCGCCTCGGCCCTGCTTGCCCGGCTGGTCGCCACGCGCGACGGCGGCAAGGCGGCGTACCTCTCGGCGGAGGCGTTTCGGGCCGATCTGAGCGCCCTGTCCTCGGTTCTTGAAGCGATCGGCGGACGCGCGGTGGCCAGGCGCTTCGTCCAGCCGCTGCTTTGGCAGGTCGGAAGTTTTGGTTTCCGCACTGTATCGCTCGACATCCGGCAGAACTCCACGGTCGTCAACCGGGTGCTGGCCGAGCTGTTCGCGCTGATGGACCCGGCCGAGCCCGTCGCCCCCGGCACGCTGCAATGGTCGGCGAGCATTCGTGCTGCGCTCACTCAGGGTGAGCGGCTGGAGATCGACGAAGGGCGGCTCTCGCCGGAAGCAGCCGAACTGCTGTCGACATTTTCGGTTATCGCCAGGCAGATCTCGGGCTCCGATCCCGACGCGATCGGCTCCTTCGTGCTCAGCATGACCCGTTCGGCCGACGATCTGCTCGCGGTCTACCTGCTGGCGCAGTATTGCGGCCTATCGACCGCGCCCGGCAGTGGCGGCACGATCAGGCTGCGGATCGTGCCGTTGTTCGAGACCATCGCCGACCTGCAGGCCGCCCCTGCCATCCTGAGCGAACTGCTCGGCGTTTCGCTGGTGCGGCGCACGGTGCGCGATTTCGGCGCGCGCCAGGAAATCATGCTTGGCTATTCCGATTCCAACAAGGATGGCGGCTTCCTGGCCTCCAATTGGGAACTGGCAAAGGCGCAGAAGCGCCTCGCCGCCATCGGCCGCAAGCACAACACCAGGATCAGTTTCTTCCACGGCCGCGGCGGCTCCGTCAGCCGTGGCGGCGCGCCGACCGGCCGCGCGATCGCGGCGCAGCCGCAAGGCACCGTAGCCGGGACCATGCGGGTGACCGAGCAGGGCGAGGTCGTGTCTTCGAAATTCGCCAATCGCGGCACCGGCCTCAACCAGCTCGAGGTTCTCGCGGCAGCAGTGCTGGCGCACGGTGTCCGATCGGCCGGCGACGCCGGGGCGAAGGAATCGCCGGAGTTCGACGAGGCGCTGGAAGCGCTGGCCGGCATGTCGCAGGCATCCTATGCCGGATTGATGGCCGAGCCCGGCTTCCTCGATTATTTCAACCAGGCGAGCCCGGTCGCCGAACTGGCGCTCTTGAAAATGGGTTCGCGGCCGGACCGACGTTTCGGCGCCGGCGGCATTGCCGACCTGCGCGCCATTCCATGGGTTTTCGCCTGGAGCCAGAACCGTCACCTGCTGACCGGTTGGTACGGTATCGGCAGCGCGCTGAGCGCCTTCGTCACGGTGCGCGGCGAGGCCGGACGCGAGCTTCTCGCCCGCATGTTCGAGCACTCGCGCTTCTTCCGCCTCATCGTCGACGAGGCCGAAAAGATGCTCTATCAGTCCGACATGGAGATCGCCGGGCTCTATGCCGGCCTGGTATCCGACAAAGATGCGGCCAGCCGAATCCACGCCCGCATCACCGCCGAATATGAGCTGACGCGCCGCCTTATCGGCGACCTCACGGGCGGCGACCTTTCCGCGCGCTTCCCGATGTTCAAGCGGCGTTTCGACAATCTGCGCCGGCAGATGGACGATATCCACCGCCTGCAGGTCGACCTGCTGGGTGAGGTCCGGGCAAACACTGGCCCGACCGATCGGAAGCGGGCGACCGACGCCTTGCTCGTCTCGATCAACTGCATCTCGGCAGGACTGGGGTGGACGGGCTAGGGCTCGGCCTTTTTGCTCAGTGACTGACTGGAAAACTCTAAGCAGCGGCGCGGTCCTCAGGGCTTGGCGCCGCTTCTGTTTTGGTCCGCAGGACACAGTCGACGCGCCAACCGCCCGCCCGCGTGCGAGGTCATCCAAGTAACATCTTTGGAGGAGAATGGTGCGGTCGAGAAGACTCGAACTTCCACGGGTTGCCCCACAGCGACCTCAACGCTGCGCGTCTACCAATTCCGCCACGACCGCACGTGGTAGGAGCCGGAACCGTCCGGCCCGGGGCCTGTAGCAAATCGTTTCCGGCGAAACAAGTGCGCTGAGCGGAATATTCGTCGCTCATTTGCACAACCTTCTGCGGCCTGGCTTCATACCGGTGAAACTGGACGTTTTGGCCGATTGCCGCCATATGAGAGGAACATAGAGAAAGTTCCATGACAGAACGCAGCCAGATCGCCACGTCGTTCCTGCCCCTCCCCGGTTCGGCGCCGGTGGAATGGGTGATCGAACCCGGCCTCACCTCCTATCCGGACGCGCTTGCCTTCATGGAAGCGCGGGCCGAGGCGATCCGCAGCGGTGCTGCCGGCGAGATGGTCTGGCTGGTCGAGCATCCGCCGCTCTACACCGCCGGAACCAGCGCGCGAATCGAAGACCTGATCGATCCCGACCGCTTTCCCGTCTTTGCCGCGGGCCGCGGCGGCGAATACACCTATCACGGTCCGGGACAGCGCGTGGCCTACGTCATGCTCGACCTGAAGCGGCGGCGCGAGGACGTGCGCGCCTTCGTCGCGGCGCTGGAGCAATGGATCATCGCCACGCTCGCCGCCTTCAATGTGCGCGGCGAGCGGCGCGAGGACCGCGTCGGCGTCTGGGTGGTGCGGCCGGATCGCCCTGCCCTGCCGGATGGCACGCCGGCCGAGGACAAGGTCGCGGCGATAGGCATCCGGCTGCGCCGCTGGGTGAGCTTTCATGGCATCGCCATCAATGTCGAGCCGGACCTCGGCCATT
The DNA here is from genome assembly GCF_003289965.1 of Mesorhizobium atlanticum. Lineage (GTDB taxonomy): Bacteria > Pseudomonadota > Alphaproteobacteria > Rhizobiales > Rhizobiaceae > Mesorhizobium > Mesorhizobium atlanticum. The sequence continues at coordinate 325,201 of NZ_QMBQ01000003.1, read as the reverse complement.
TCAGCGGCATCGTGCCCTGCGGCGTCTCGGACCACGGCGTGACCAGCCTTGTCGATCTCGGCCTGCCCGTCACCATGGCCGATCTCGACCTGGCGCTGAAAGCCGCTTTCGAGGATGTATTTGGTCCGGCAGCGGTGCCTGCCGCCGAGCCTGCTCGAAAGGTCGGCTGAACTGTCTCCGGCCCAGGGTGTGTTGAGATTCAGGTCAGGCCGAGTCGAAAACCCTGGGTTCCGAGAACCGGAGCGCAGCGTACTTAAGTACGTGAGCACCGGAAGCGCAGGAAGCCAGTGTTTGCAGGCCGGCCTCACCTGAATATCGACACACCCTTACATCAGCTGCGCAGCGGCCCACAGCATGCCGTAGCCGTGGATGGCAAAGACGGCGAGAAGCGCGCCGGCCATGGCGAGCCGGTCGAAGGTCTTGATCGGCTTCAGCTCGTGACGCGGCTTCACGCCGCTGCCCATGGTGATGAGGCTGAGGATAGAGAACACCGCGCCGGCGATCAGCAGGAAGCCAGGCGAGAAACCGGCGCGCCAGCCGAGCGCGAGAAGCGCCGACAAGAGCAGGAAGGACGCCAGCGCGAGTGCCGCCGGGCCGGGGCAGATCTGGCGCAGCACCTGCCCGCCGTCGAATTTCCACACCGGCACCAGATTGGCGATGTTGAACAGCGATGCGCAGCCGGCAAGCGTGGCCAAAAGCGTCGCGGCCAGACGATGTCCTTCGCTGCCGGCGAGGCCGCTGGCGGCGATCAGCACCGGCACCAGGAAGGCTGAGAAGCCGGCGCCCATCAACGCGACGAACGCCACCTCGAAGCGGCTGTCATAGGGCCTGCCGCCGACGGCAACGCCGCCAAGCAGCGGAATGAAGATCATCCGCGCCCGGCGATGCCCCGTCAGCCGGAAGGCGGCCATATGGCCAAGCTCGTGCAGGGCGACCACCGAGGTCAGGATCGCGGCCAGGGCCAGGCCGCCGATATTGAGGCCGAAGAACGGCCACAGGATCAGGGCCGAGAGCACGGCGAAGCCGATCTGGCTCAGCGGATGCTCGAACCAGCCGCCCTTGCGGTAGGTGCCGGTCGCCGCCCAGACGTCGAGCTTGCGCAATTCGCGGCGCATGGCGAAGAAGCGGAAGACCAGGAAGGCAACCCCGCGATAGCGATCGGTCTGGGTAAGCGTCACCCGCGTTGCGTCGCCCTCGGGCACGAGCGCGACGGTCTCGCGATAGTTCGCCCAGAACGACGGGTCGAGCGCCGTGTCCTCGATGACGGTCATCGAGAAGCGGCTGCCCTCGCCGACGTCCTCGAACCGCGCCTTGCGTTCGATCGGCCGGCCGTCCCGGCCGTCCCAGGACAATCTGATCAGCGCCGCTCCCTCTTGGTCCAGCGGCTCGGCGGAAATGATTTCGCCGGACCATCCGGCGTCGCTGCCGAACGGACACAGCGCCTGCCAGAGGCGGTTGCGGTCGGCCTTGATCACGCGGCTGACCGTCACCGTGCGCAGCCCGAGCGGCACGGTCATCAAAAGAAAGATCAGTCCGAGATTGCAGGCCACGAGGGTGACCGTGACGATGACCGACACTGAAGCCGCTCCCTAACTTGAGGGAGGAGCCTAACGGTGCGTGGCCAAAAAAGATTTAACAGTAATGGGCGGGCTCTTGCCCGTCCCAGGCGGGCTCTTGCCCGTCACAGCAGGCCTTTGCCGGTCTCAAACGGGCGGGTCTTCCCCGGCCCGCAAAGGGCGGGCCCTTGCCCGCCAGAACAGCGACAGCGCCTGATCACATGGCGCCAATCCAGATCGCCATCGAAACGAGAAAGGTGCTCATGCAAACCAGCGAGACGACATCCTGAACCAGATCAGACATAACTCTCTCCGTTGTTAGTATGTTCGTAATTTGTTCTAATTTTGTTCGAATGTCAACGACCGTCGGAGCGTAGCGGCGGCGAGAGAATTCTGCACAGTAAATGAAAGGTTAACTGCCTGGGAGGCGGGGCCTGAGGGTGCGGCGGCGACTGGAAGCCGTGGATGACTTCAGCTTAAAAAATGCGATTGGCTACCGGGCGGGCCATTGTCTTCGCCAGAGGAGAACCGCGAACCTATGATTGCGGGCAGCCACATGTTTCTCGATTGAAGCCTTGGACGCACCGGTACGACCCGCCGTGCGGACAACCGAAAAGCAGGGAGTAGATGGTCGACAAGGCGACCACCAGGAACAACAGCGCGACAATCCCGAGAATGACCTTTTTCACGACGGCCTCCGACCGGCGGGCGGTCGCATCTTATCACATCCGCAGCCGATGCATGATCGGCTGCCATGACATCGTCATCGGCTGCGGGGCCTGGCTCGTGTCCCGTTTAAGTTGATTGTCGGCCAGCCTCAGAGAGGCACGACTTTCCCTTCGGCCAGCGTCACCCGCCGGTCCATGCGCGAGGCCAGCTCGTGGTTGTGCGTGACGATCAGCGCCGCCAGCCCCGATTGCCGGACCAGCGCTTCGAGTGCGTCGAAGACATAGGAGGCGGTCGTCGGATCGAGGTTGCCGGTCGGCTCGTCGGCCAGGAGCACCAGCGGTGCATTGGCGACCGCGCGGGCGATGGCGACACGCTGCTGCTCGCCGCCGGAAAGCTCGGCCGGCCGGTGCTGCGCGCGCTTGCCGATCTGCATGTAGTCGAGAAGCTGTGCCGCCCGCTCCGACGCCTCCTTGGGAGGAAGTCCCTTGATCAGCTGCGGCATCATGATGTTCTCGAGCGCCGAAAACTCCGGCAGCAGATGGTGGAACTGGTAGACGAAGCCGATATCGTTGCGCCGGATCGCGGTCCGCTCTTCGTCGGAGAGCCGGCCACAGGCGCGGCCGCCAAGGATCACGTCGCCCGCGTCGGGCCGCTCCAGCAGTCCCGCCGTGTGCAGCAAGGTCGACTTGCCGGTGCCCGATGGCGCCACCAGCGCCACCATCTCGCCGCGCCTGAGCGAAAAGTCGGCGCCGTTCAGAATGGTGAGCTTGCGCGGCCCCTGGATATAGTGCCGCTCGACGCCCTTCAGCTCGATAATGGCTTCGGCCATCACTCGTACCTCAAGGCTTCGACCGGATCGAGCCGGGCGGCTCGCCACGCTGGAAACACGGTCGCGAGGAACGACAGGGCCAGCGCCATGATCACCACATAGGTCGTCTCGCGCGGGTCCATCTTCGCCGGCAGCTGGCTGAGGAAATAGAGCTCCGGGTTGAACAGGATCCGGCCGGTCATCCAGGAGAAGAACTGGCGGATCGATTCGATGTTGATGCAGATGACGACGCCGAGCAGCACGCCGGCGATCGTGCCGGTGACGCCGATCGCCGCCCCCGTCATCAGGAAGATGCGCAGGATCGCGCCGCGCGAGGCGCCCATCGTGCGCAGGATGGCGATGTCGTGGCCCTTGTCCTTCACCAGCATGATGAGGCCGGAAATGATGTTGAGCGCCGCCACCAGCACGATCAGCGTGAGAATCATGAACATGACGTTGCGCTCAACCTGCAGCGCCGAGAAGAAGGTCTCGTTGCGCTGGCGCCAGTCGACGAGGTCGACCGGCCGCTGCGCCGCCTGCTCGACCAGCGGCTTCAGCGCGTCGACATTGTCGGGATTGTCGACATAGATCTCGATAGTCTGCGCGCGGCCGTCCATGTTGAAATAGAGCTGCGCTTCCGAGAACGGCATATAGACGATCGAGCTGTCATATTCCGACATGCCGACCTCGAAGATCGCCGCCACCTTGTAACCCTTCATGCGCGGCGTCGTGCCAAGCGGCGTCACGTCGCCGTCCGGCGAGATCAGCGTGATGGTGTCGCCGAGCACCAGCCCGAGGCTTTCCGCCATGCGCTTGCCGATCGCCACGCCCTCGCCGGCGTCGAAACCGTCGAGCGTGCCCTGCTTGATGTTGCTGGCGACGATCTGGATCTTGCCAAGGTCCTCGCCGCGGATGCCGCGCACCAGGGCGCCCGTGCCGCCGCCGACATTGCCTTGCGCCAGCACCTGGCCGTCGATCAGCGGGATCGCGTATTTGACACCCGCGACGCCGTTGATGCGGCTCGCCACCTGGGCGTAATCCTCCAGCGGCGAATCAAGCGGCTGCACGATGAGATGGCCGTTGACGCCGAGGATCCGCGTCAGCAGCTCGGCGCGGAAACCGTTCATCACCGCCATGACGACGATCAGCGTTGCGACGCCGAGCATGATGCCAAGGAAGGAGATCGAGGCGATGACGGAAATCACCGTTTCCTTGCGCCGCGAGCGCAGATAGCGCCAAGCCACCATGCGCTCGAAGCCGGAAAAGGCGCCCGCCCCTGACCTGGCCGCTGTCGCCGCCTCGCTCATGCGGCGATACCCAGGCGCTTCTTGGCCTCGGCGATCGGCAGCGTCTCGCGCTCGCCCGACTTGCGGTTCTTGATCTCGACCTCGCCCGCCGCCACGCCGCGCGGGCCGACGATCACCTGCCACGGCAGGCCGATCAGGTCGGCGGTGGCGAACTTGCCGCCCGGCCGCTGGTCGGTATCGTCATAAAGCACGTCCTTGCCGGCCGAAGTCAACGCAGCATAGAGATCGTCGCAGACGCGGTCGCATTCACCGTCGCCGACCTTCATGTTGATCAGGCCGATGTCGAAAGGCGCCACCGCTTCCGGCCAGACGATGCCGTTCTCGTCATGGCTCGCCTCGATGATCGCCGCGACCAGGCGCGACGGGCCGATGCCGTAGGAACCGCCGGAGGCATAATGGTCCTTGCCGTCGGGACCGGTCACCTTGGCGTTCATCGGCTTGGAGTACTTCTCACCGAAATGGAAGATGTGGCCGACCTCGATGCCGCGCGCCGAGAGCCGATCGCCTTCGGCGACTTTCTCCCAGGCTGCCTCATCATGCATTTCGTCGGTGGCCGCGTAAGGCGTCGTCCATTTCTGCACGATGCCGCCGATTTCGGCATCGTCGGAGAAGTTGGTGTTCGCGCCAGGCACGTCGAGCGAGAGATAGGCGCGGTCGCAGAACACCTGGCTCTCGCCGGTCTCGGCCAGGATGATGAACTCGTGGCTGAGGTCGCCGCCGATCGGGCCGGTGTCGGCGCGCATCGGGATGGCCTGCAGGCCCATGCGCGTGAAGGTCCTGAGATAGGAGACGAACATGCGGTTGTAGGCGGCCCTGGCGCCCTCGAAATCGAGGTCGAAGGAATAGGCGTCCTTCATCAGGAACTCTCTGCTGCGCATGACGCCGAAGCGCGGGCGCACCTCGTCGCGGAACTTCCACTGGATGTGGTAGAGGTTGAGCGGTAGGTCCTTGTAGGACTTGACGTAAGCGCGGAAAATCTCGGTGACCATCTCTTCGTTGGTCGGGCCGTAGAGCATGTCGCGATCTTGGCGATCCTTGATGCGCAGCATCTCCTTGCCGTAGTCGTTGTAGCGGCCGCTTTCGCGCCACAGATCCGCCGACTGGATGGTCGGCATCAGGATTTCCAGCGCGCCGGCGCGGTTCTGCTCCTCGCGGATGATCTGGCAGACCTTGTCCAGCACGCGCTTGCCCAATGGCAGCCACGAAAAGCTGCCCTGCCCCTGCTGGCGGATCATGCCCGCGCGCAGCATCAGCCGGTGCGAGACGATCTCGGCCTCGCGGGGATTTTCTTTGAGAATGGGCAGGAAGTAGCGCGACAAACGCATGGACTGGTCCGTGAATGAAAAATGACGCGCCGGAATCGGTGCGAAGGGGCTGCTTGCCCCGGCTTCATAGCCATTTCATGGCGGAATGGGAACCCGAGCGCCCCAAAGTATCGGGGCCTTCTGGACCTTACCAAAAAGCCGATTTTGGCGGCAAAGTGCCTCAAATGGCTATTTGATCGATTCACAAGCAAGCCCTGCCGCAGTATTGTGCAGTGCAGCACGATATTGCCCGTTTCCGGGCAAAATTCTTCGTGACATTTTCACCTGCCTTGGTCTAGTGTGCGCCGATAACCGAGAGGGCGGAGAAAAATCTGCCCTCCTACGCGGTCAAAGTCTTGGGAGGATGCGATCTAGGCGCGGTAACTCGCTGCCGCCGGACACCGGAAACGGATCGGACGCGTTTAAATTGCAAGGCCTCGTGCCTTGCATTTTTTTTGTGCAATCATCTGCTTAGCCCAGCCCTCTGCCAAACAGCTTGACCATCCTGCGCTCGCGAAAATCGGAAGCCGGCTTCCGATTTCAACCCTTGCGCGCGGATGCTTCGCAATACTTGCGGAAACTGTATCTTCAGCGTCAGTGACTGGCGTCCGGCGTGAAGTCCGGCATGATCCGCATGATGTCGTCGAAGCTGAACCCCAGCCCCGCCGTCAGGCCGTAGAAAGTGCCCATCACGACCACCGTCACGACCGTCGCGCGCAGGAAGGCGCGCCGCATATGCGGCCCGCGCGGCGCGCTGGAAACCGTGCCAAGCGTGACATCCTTGTCGTCGTCCTGCGTGCGCAGGCTGAACGGCAGAACGATGAACAGCGCCAGCCACCAGGTGACGAAGAACAGCGCGACGAGCAGCACCCAGTTCATGCCTGCTCCAGCTCGACCAGCGTGCCGAAGAAATCCTTGGGATGCAGGAACAGCACCGGCTTGCCATGCGCGCCGGTCTTCGGGTTGCCGTCGCCCAGCACGCGCGCGCCGCTCGCCTTCAGATGGTCGCGAGCAGCCAGGATATCGTCGACCTCATAGCAGACATGATGCATGCCGCCCGAAGGGTTCTTCTCAAGAAACGCTGCGATCGGCGAGGCATCGCCCAGCGGCTCCAGCAACTCGATCTTTGTGTTGCCGACATCGACGAAGACCACGGTCACGCCGTGCTCCGGTAGCGCCTGCGGCTCGCTCAATCGCGCGCCAAGCATATCGCGATAGGCGGCTGTCGCCGCGGCGAGATCCGGCACGGCAAGCGCGACATGGTTCAGGCGTCCAAGCATAAAGCGCTCCGCTTCTAGAGCAATTCCAGGAAAAGTGTGAGCGGTTTTCCGTCAGGAATTGCGTCAAAACAAAGGGTTAGAGCGGTTCGCCGTTTCCGTGAAACGGTGAACCGCTCTAGGGAGTAAGGGAGTAGGGCGGTAAGGAAGTAGGAAAAAACAAGGCACGAGAAAGTAACCGCTTGTCCTTCCCTACTCCCATACTGCCTTACTCCCCTATTCCCTTATTCGTCACCGCGTGACGAATACCGTCACCAGCGGCTTCTTGCCCCAGGCTTCGTTGGCGGCGGCGCGCACGGCGCGGCGCACTGCCTCCTGCACCAGGTCGAGGTCTTTTCGGCGCTGGCGCGGAATGGAGTCCACGGCGCCGATTGCCGCATCGAGCATCAGGTCCTCCAGCGTCTCGCCGCTGGCATCCGCCTCGGCAACGCCGATCGCCACCAGGTCGGGGTCGCCGGCAAGCTCATATTTGTCGTCGAGCACGACATTGACCGCGACATGACCGGCGAAGGAGAGCTTGCGGCGGTCGCGTATGCCCATCGCCTGGTCGGTGCCGATCAAGAACCCGTCCTTGTACAGCCGGCCGAACGGCAGCTGGTCGATGATCGTCGCCGGGCCGGGCCAGAGTCTCAGCATGTCGCCGTCGCGCACCTGCGCCACCTGGCCGATGCCCGACATCGACATCAGCGAGCCCTGCGCCACCAGATGCGCCGCCTCGCCATGCACGGGAACGCCGATCTGCGGCCGCACCCATTCATACATCTTGCGCAATTCGCTGCGGCGCGGATGGCCCGACACATGCACCAGCGCGTCGCCGTCCTCGATGATCTTCATGCCGAGATCGATCAGCCGGTTCTTGATTTCCAGGATCGCCCTCTCGTTGCCGGGAATGGTACGCGAAGAAAACACCACCGTGTCGCCGGCCGTCAGCGCCACCGACTTCATCTCGTCGCGCGACAGCTTTGCAAGCGCGGCGAGCGGCTCGCCCTGGCTGCCGGTGCAGATGATCACCAGGTTCTCGCGCGGGATATAGCCATAGTCTTCCTCGGAGATGAACTCCGGCAGGCCATCCATATAGCCGAGCTCGCCCGCCACATCGATGACGCGCTTTAGCGAGCGGCCGAGCACCAGGCACTGCCGGCCGGCATCGCGCGCCGCGCGCGCTATCGAGACGATGCGCCCGACATTGGAGGAGAAAGTTGTGACCGCCACGCGGCCCTTGGCCTTCTCGATGACGCCCTTGAGGCCTTCGCCCACCGCCACTTCCGACGGCGACTCCCCTTCCCTCAACGCGTTGGTGGAATCGCAGATCAGCGCCAGCACGCCCTTGTCGCCATAGGCGCGGAACCGCGCCTCGTCGGTCTTCGGCCCGATCGTCGGCTCGGGGTCGATTTTCCAGTCGCCGGTGTGGATGACGGTGCCGGCAGGCGTGGTGATCGCCAACGACATTGGCTCGGGAATCGAGTGCGCCACCGGAATGGCCTCGATCTCGAAAGGTCCGATGGTGAATTTCTCGCCGGCCCGGTAGATCGACGCCGGAATCTTCGGAGCGTTCTGCTCGCCCTGCCGCTTGGCTTCGAGCAGGCCCGCGGTGAACGGCGTCATCCAGACCGGCGCCTTGAGCCTCGGCCAGATATCGAGCAGCGCGCCGTAATGGTCCTCATGCGCGTGGGTGATGACGATGCCGCGCAAGCCGTCGATGTTCTCCTCGATGAAGCGCGTATCGGGCAGGATGAGATCGACGCCCGGATGTGCCGAGTCCGGAAAGGTGACGCCAACATCGACGACGATCCATTCGCGCGCGTCCGCCGGCCCATAACCATAAAGGGCGAAGTTCATGCCGATCTCGCCGACGCCGCCCAGCGGCGCGAAAACGAGTTCCGCGTTTTCCTTATTCGCCATGAATCCTTTCCTTCCTGGCCGCTTCGGCCAAGCCATTAGAGCAATTCCAGGAAAAGCGTGTCAGGATTTTCCGTCCGGAACTGCGCAAGAACAAAACTATGCCCGGGCCGAGGCGACTGCGCCGAAATGCACGTCGCCGGCCGCGATCGTCAAAACCGATCCTTCATCGTCGCGGATCACGAAACGGCAGTCCTCGTCAATGGTCTCGAAGACGCCGCGCACCACATTGCCGTCAATTCTGACAGCAACCTCGCCGCCAAGCCCCGCCGCACGGGCAAGCCAGCGCTTCCGGATGGCATCGAGCCCGCGCCCGTCATCCCACACCCGGGCATTCTCGCTCCAGGCGTCCGAAAGCGCCAGGAACAGCGTTTCGGCGTCGCACTCGGCACCCAGCGCCTGCAGCGATGTCGCCGGATAAGGCAAATCCCGCGGATGGGCCACGACATTGACGCCGATGCCTATGGCAACCGCGAAGCGGCCGCCTTCCAGCATCGCCGATTCCAGCAGGATGCCGGCAAGCTTGGCGCCCGAAGCCAGCACGTCGTTTGGCCATTTCAGCTCGAAGCGGTTGCGCCCCTGACTCGCGCCATCCAAGGCGACGGCGATCCGGCCCTTCGGCACGACGGCATCGAGCGCGTCGGCCAGCGCCAGCCCCGCGACGAAGCCAAGGGTTGCTGCCAGCCGAAGCTCGCCGCCCGGAACCAGGAGCAGTGTCGCCGCAAGATTGCCTTCCGGCGTCTCCCAGGCGCGGCCACGCCGGCCGCGACCGCTCTCCTGCTTCTTCGACACGACCCAGAGTTTTCCCGGATCGCCGGCGCGCGCGTGTTCCAACGCCAGCGCGTTGGTGGAGCCGACGCTGTCATGCGCCTCGAGCCGGAACCCCTCCGACGCCGCGGTTGGAGCCAGCCGAAACGCCATCCCGTCAGAAGAAGGTCTTCGCGGCGGCTTCGGCATAGCTGCCGATCGGTCCGCCGATCAGCACGTAGAACAGCACGAAGGCGCCGCTGACGCCGAGCACGAGGCGCAGCTCGCTGGCCATCGGCACGAAGCCGCCGACAGGCTCGTCGAACCACATGATCTTGATGATGCGCAGGTAATAGTAGGCGCCCACCACGGAGGCCAGCACGCCGATGATCGCCAGCGCGTAAAGATGCGCGTTGATGGCGGCGAGGAACACGTACCATTTTCCCCAGAAGCCCGCGAGCGGCGGAATGCCCGCCAGCGAGAACATCAGGATGGTGAGGATGGTGGCCATCACCGGGTTGGTCGAGGCAAGGCCGGAAAGATCGCTGATCTGCTCGACATTGCCTTCCTTGCGCCGCATGGCAAGGATGAAGGCGAAAGTGCCGAGCGTCATCACCAGGTAGATCAGCATGTAGATGGCAACGCCGCGCACGCCGGCCTGGCTGTTGGCGGCAAGGCCGACCAGCGCGTAGCCCATATGGCCGATCGAGGAATAGGCCATCAGGCGCTTGATGTTGGTCTGTCCGATGGCCGCAAAAGCGCCGAGCGCCATCGAGGCGATCGAAATGAAGACCACGATCTGCTGCCAGTCCGAAGCGATCGGCTTGAAGGCGCCCATGGTGACGCGCACGATCAGCGCCATCGCCGCCATCTTCGGAGCCGCCGCCAGGAATGCGGTGATTGGGGTCGGCGCGCCTTCATAGACGTCCGGCGTCCACATGTGGAACGGGACGGCCGAGATCTTGAAGGCGAGGCCGGCGAGCACGAACACCAGTCCGAAGACAAGGCCGAGCTGGCGCTCGCCGCTGCCCAGAGCCGTCGCAATCTCCTGGAAGCCGGTGTTGCCGGTATACCCGTAGACGAGGCTGATGCCGTAGAGCAGCATGCCCGAGGACAGCGCCCCGAGGACGAAATATTTCAGGCCCGCTTCGGTCGAGCGCAGGTTGTCGCGGTTGATCGCCGCCAGCACATAGATCGCCAGCGATTGCAGCTCGAGCCCGAGATAAAGCCCGATCATGCCGTTGGCCGAGATCATCAGAAGCATGCCGAGCGTGCAGAGCAGCACCAGGACCGGGAATTCGAACTTGTCGAAATGTTCCTGACGCGCAAAGCGCATCGACATGACCAGGGTCACCGCCGAGCCGATCAGCGCCAGCATCTTCATGAAGCTGCCGAAGGCATCCTGCACGAAGGCGCCGCCATAGGCAGCGCCCTGCCCGCCGGAGAAAGCGAGCCAGAGTCCGGCCACCACCAGCACGAGGACGGCCAGGCCGGTCACGGTCATGGTGTTGCTTGAGCGCGAATAGGCTCCGATCATCAGGAGCACCAGCGCGCCGACCGCGAGGATCAGTTCCGGCGTCGAGAGCGAAAGGCTGGAGAGAAGGTCCGGCGTCATGGTCTATTCCCCAGTCAGTTCGCCGCCGCGGTCTGCGCGGAATTGATGGATGCGGTGACGTTGGTGACGAGCGACTTGACCGATTGGGCCGTCGCGTCGAACACCGGCGCCGGGTAGACGCCGAAGAAGATGACCAGCACCACAAGCGGGTAGATGATCGCCTTCTCGCGCGGCGACAGATCCAGCAGGTTCTTCAGGCTGTCCTTGGTCAGCGCGCCGAAGATCACCCGGCGATAGAGCCAGAGCGCATAGGCTGCCGACAGGATGACGCCGGTCGCGGCGAAGAACGCCACCCAGGTGTTGACCTTGAACACGCCGAGCATGGTCAGGAACTCGCCGATGAAGCCGCTGGTGCCCGGCAGGCCGACATTGGCCATGGTGAAGATCATGAACACGGTCGCGTATTTCGGCATGTTGTTGACCAGGCCGCCATAGGCGTCGATCTCGCGCGTATGCATGCGGTCGTAGATGACGCCGACGCACAGGAACAGCGCGCCGGAGACCAGGCCGTGGCTGAGCATCTGGAAGATCGCGCCCTGCACGCCTTCCTGGTTCATGGCGAAGATGCCCATGGTGACGAAGCCCATATGGGCGACGGACGAATAGGCGATCAGCTTCTTCATGTCCTCCTGCATCAGCGCCACCAGCGAGGTGTAGATGATGGCGACGACGGAGAGCGTGAACACCAGCGGCGCGAACATCGCCGACGCTTCCGGGAACATCGGCAGCGAGAAGCGCAGGAAGCCGTACCCGCCCATCTTCAGCAGGATGGCTGCCAGGATGACCGAGCCTGCCGTCGGCGCCTCGACGTGGGCATCGGGCAGCCAGGTGTGCACCGGCCACATCGGCATCTTCACCGCGAAGGAAGCGAAGAAGGCCAGCCACAGCCAGGTCTGCATGTTGGCCGGGAACTGATGCGTCAGAAGTGTCGGGATATCCGTGGTGCCCGACTGGAAGAACATCGCCATGATGGCGAGCAGCATCAGCACCGAGCCCGCGAGCGTGTAGAGGAAGAACTTGAACGAGGCATAGACGCGCCGCTTGCCGCCCCACACGCCGATGATGATGAACATCGGGATCAGGCCGGCCTCGAAGAAAACGTAGAACAGCACGATGTCGAGCGCGCAGAACACGCCGATCATCAACGTCTCGAGAATCAGGAAGGCGATCATATAGGCCTTGACCCGCTTCTCGATCGCTTCCCAGGAGGCGAGGATGGAAAGCGGCATCAGGAAGGTCGTCAGGATGACGAAAAGCATCGAGATGCCGTCGACGCCCATGTGGTAGGAAATGCCCGAATCCAGCCAAGCGTGCTTCTCGACGAACTGGAAGCCGGCCTGCGAATTGTCGAAACCCTTCCAGATGAACAGTGAGACGACGAAGGTGAACGCCGTCGTGATGAAGGCGATCGCACGGATGTTACGGCGCGCGTTTTCGCTGTCGTCGCTGATGAACAGGATGAGCAGAACACCAACCAGCGGCAGGAAGGTGACCAGCGAGAGGATTGGCCAGTCGGTCATCAGAGCATCATCCAGGTGACGAGAGCGGCCACGCCGATCAGCATGGCGAAGGCATAATGGTAGAGATAGCCGGTCTGCAGCTTGACGACCCGGTTGGTGACGTCGACGACGCGCGCCGAGACACCGTCAGGCCCGAGGCCGTCGATGATCGTGCCGTCACCGGTCTTCCACAGGAACCTGCCGAGGCGCTTGGCCGGCTGCACGAACAGGAAGTCGTAGAGCTCGTCGAAATACCACTTGTTGAGCAGGAAGCCGTAGAGCAGGCGGTGGTTGGCGGCAACGCTGCGAGGCAGTTCCGGCGAGCGGATATAGAACTTCCAGGCGACCAGCAGGCCAATCACCATGGCGACGAACGGCGCCAGTTCCACCCACAGCGGCAGCTCATGGATCTCGTGCAGGATGTGGTTGTCCGGCAGCGTGAACAGCGACGCCTTCCAGAACTCGGCATAGCCCTCGCCGATGAAGGCGCCATGGAAGATGACGCCCGCAAACAGCGCGCCGGCGGCCAGAACATAGAGCGGCACCAGCATCACTGGCGGCGATTCATGGACATGGTGCATGACCTCATGGCTGGCGCGCGGCTCGCCATGGAAGGTCATGAAGATCAGCCGCCAGGAATAGAAGCTGGTGAAGCAGGCGGCGATCACGAGCAGGATGAACGCGAAGCCCGCGACCGCATTGTGGCTGGCGAAGGACGTCTCGATGATGGCGTCCTTCGAGAAGAAGCCGGCGGTGCCGATCACGGTTGCCGGGATGCCGACGCCGGTCAGCGCCAGCGTGCCGATCACCATCATCCAGTAGGTCTTCGGGATGAGTGTCCTCAGCCCGCCCATCTTGCGCATGTCCTGCTCGTCGGACACGGCGTGGATGACAGAGCCGGATCCGAGGAACAGCAGAGCCTTGAAGAAGGCGTGCGTGAATAGATGGAAGATCGCCGCGCCATAGGCGCCGACGCCGAGCGCCACGAACATGTAGCCGAGCTGCGAGCAGGTCGAATAGGCGATGACGCGCTTGATGTCGTTCTGGACGAGGCCGACGGTCGCCGCGAAGAAGGCGGTGAAGGCGCCGATGAAGGTGACGACGGTCAGCGCCGAGTGCGACAGCTCGAACAGCGGCGAGAGCCTCGCCAGCATGAACACGCCGGCGGTCACCATGGTCGCGGCATGGATGAGCGCGGAGACCGGGGTCGGGCCTTCCATGGCGTCGGGCAGCCAGGTGTGCAGCGGCACCTGCGCCGATTTGCCCATCGCGCCCATGAAGAGCAGCAGGCAGACCACCGTCAGCGCCGTCTGCTTATCGAGCGCATGGCCGAGGAAGGTGAGCACGGCGGCACCCGCCGGCGCGCCTTCGGCCGGCAGGAACGAGGCGGCATTGGCAAACACGGTGCTCAGATTGACCGATCCGAACAGCACGAACACGCCGAAGATGCCGAGCGCGAAGCCGAAGTCGCCGACGCGGTTGACGACGAAGGCCTTGATGGCGGCGGCGTTGGCCGACGGCTTCTTGTACCAGAAGCCGATCAGCAGATAGGAGGCGAGACCGACGCCTTCCCAGCCGAAGAACATCTGGATGAGGTTGTCGGCGGTCACCAGCATCAGCATGGCGAAGGTGAAAAGCGACAGATAGGCGAAGAAGCGCGGCCGGTTCGGATCGTGGTGCATGTAGCCGATCGAATAGATATGAACCAGCGCCGACACCGTGTTGACGACGACCAGCATCACCACCGTCAGCGTGTCGATCCTGAGCGCCCAGGAGGCGTCGATGCCGCCTGACTGGATCCAGCGCAGCACCGGCACGGTGAACACCTCGCCATGGCCGAAGCCGACGGTGAAGAAGGCGATCCACGACAGGATAGCCGCTATCACCAGGAAGCCGGAGGTGATGTATTCGGAAGCCTTGGCGCCGAGTGAATTGCCGAACAGGCCGACGATCAGGAAGCCAAGCAGCGGAAGGAAGACGATAGCCTGATACATGGTGGTTCCCGTCAACCCTTCATCGCGCTCACGTCTTCGACCGCGATGGAGCCGCGGTTGCGGAAGAAGACGACAAGAATGGCAAGACCGATCGCGGCTTCAGCGGCTGCGACCGTCAGCACGAACAAGGCGAAGACCTGTCCGACGAGATCATGCAACGCCGCCGAGAAAGCGACGAAATTGATGTTGACCGCAAGCAGGATGAGCTCGATCGACATCAGGATGACGATGATGTTGCGGCGGTTCAGGAAGATGCCGAACACGCCGAGCGTGAACAGGATCGCCGATACGGTCAGGTAATGTGCAATGCCGACGACCATCTCAGATGCCCTCGCCCGATTTGACCTTGCGGATTTCCATGCCCGTCGCCGGCGTGCGGGCGACCTGCGCGGCGATCGACTGCCGCTTGACGCCTGGCTTGTGGCGCAGCGTCAGCACGATGGCGCCGATCATGGCGACCAGCAGCACCAGGCCGGAAATCTGGAAATAATAGAGGTAGTCCGTATAGAGGATGTCGCCGAGCGCAGCCGTATTGGACCGCGTAGCGAGATCCGGCGTTGCCTTGGCGACCGTCGAGGCAAGCTGCGGCGCGAATGTGTAGCCCCCGAGCACGACAATCAGCTCCGCCGCCAGGATCAACCCAACCATCGCGCCGATCGGCGCATATTGCAGAGCGCCCTGCTTCATCTCGGCGAAGTCGACGTCCAGCATCATGACGACGAACAGGAACAGCACCATCACCGCGCCGACATAGACCACGAGCAGGATCATCGCCAGGAACTCGGCCCCGGTCAGCATGAACAGGCCGGCGGCATTGAAGAAGGTGAGGATCAGGAACAGCACGGAATGCACGGGGTTGCGCGACGAAATGACCATGAAGGCCGACGCCACGGCGATAAAGGCGAAGAGGTAGAAAAAGGCCGCCTCTAATCCAGTCAGCATGGGTTCCCCCGGGTTCAAAATTCCGACTCCGACCCGCCTCCGGTTCGAAACCGCGTGTTCCTTAGACGGACGACGTTGCGCCGTCCACTTTCTTGTTCCTTCTCCCCGTTTACGCGGAGAAGGTGGCCCGAAGGGCCGGATGAGGGGTAACGCCAAGTTTCCAGAAGCTGGCGCCGCCCCTCATCTGCCTGCCGGCATCTTCTCCCCGTAAACGGGGAGAAGCACGCTAATCACCTATACGGCGAGTCGAGCGCGATGTTGCGCGCCAGCTCCCGCTCCCAACGATCGCCGTTCGCGAGCAGCTTTTCCTTGTTGTAGTAGAGCTCCTCGCGCGTCTCGGTGGCGAATTCGAAATTCGGCCCTTCGACGATGGCATCGACCGGGCAGGCTTCCTGGCAGAAGCCGCAATAGATGCACTTCACCATGTCGATGTCGTAGCGCACGGTGCGGCGCGTGCCGTCATTGCGGCGCGGGCCGGCCTCGATCGTGATCGCCTGCGCCGGGCAGATCGCTTCGCAGAGCTTGCAGGCGATGCAGCGTTCCTCGCCGTTGGGATAGCGGCGCAGCGCATGCTCGCCACGGAAGCGCGGGCTGGTAGGCCCCTTCTCGTGCGGATAGTTGATGGTTTCCTTCGGCGCGAAGAATTGGCGCATCGACAGGAAAAAGGCGCTGACGAAATCCTTCAGCAGCAGCGACTTTGCGGCCTGAGCCAGAGCGGACATCACGCAAACCCCGTGATCTTGAGGAAGGCCGCGGTGGCCACGACCATGAACAGCGACAGCGGCAGGAACACTTTCCAGCCCAGCCGCATCAGCTGGTCGTAGCGGTAACGCGGCACGAAAGCCTTCACCATGGAGATGCCGAAAAACACAAAGCAGACCTTCAGCACGAACCAGATGACACCGGGCACCCAGGTGAAGGGTGCGAAATCGAATGGAGGCAGCCAGCCGCCGAGGAACAGGATGGTCGCCAGAGCGCACATCAGCACGATCGCCACATACTCGCCGAGGAAGAACAGCAGGAAAGGCGTCGACGAGTATTCGACCATGTGTCCCGCGACCAGCTCCGATTCGGCCTCCACCAGATCGAAAGGCGGACGGTTCGTCTCGGCCAGCGCCGAAATGAAGAAGACCACGAACATCGGGAACAGCGCCAGCCAGTTCCAGTCGAGGAAAGAGTTGGGCAGACCGAGCCGCGTGCCAAGCCCATCATGCTGCGAGAGCACGATGTCGGAGAGGTTGAGCGAGCCGGCGGTGAGCAGCACGGTCACGATGACGAAGCCGATCGAGACTTCGTAGGAGACCATCTGCGCGGCCGACCGCAGCGCGCCGAGGAACGGATATTTGGAATTGGACGCCCAGCCGCCCATGATCACGCCGTAGACCTCGAGCGAGGAGATGGCGAAGACGTAAAGGATGCCGACATTGATGTTGGCGACCGCCCAGCCTTCGTTGACCGGAATGACGGCCCAGGCCGAAATCGCCAGCACGGCCGACACCAGCGGCGCCAGAAGGAACACGCCCTTGTTGGCGCCGGACGGGATCACCGGTTCCTTGAACACGAATTTCAGAAGGTCGGCGAAGGCCTGAAGCGTGCCCCATGGCCCAACGACGTTCGGGCCGCGGCGCAGTTGCACCGCCGCCCAGATCTTACGGTCGGCGTAGAGAATATAGGCCACGAAGACCAGAAGCACGACGATCAGCACGACCGACTTCAGAAGGATCAGCAGCGCCGGCAGCACGTAGAAGGAGAAGAAGGTGTCCATGCTTATTCCGCCGCCTGCTTGAAGCCGCTCTTGGCCAGTGCCGAGCATTCAGCCATCACGGCCGACGCCCGCGCGATCGGGTTGGTCAGATAGAAGTCCTTCACCGACGAGGTGAAGGTGCCCTTGTTCAAACGGCCGCCGAGCTTCGCCACCTTGGCGATATCGTCGCCGCTGCCGGCCTGCACCTGATCGATGCGGGCGAGATGCGGGAATTCGCCATAAAGCTTGGCGCGCAGCTGCGCCAGCGAATCGAAGGGCAGCTTCTTGCCGAGCACATCCGACAGCGCCCGCAGGATCGCCCAGTCCTCACGCGCCTCGCCTGGAGCGAAGCCGGCGCGATTGGTCTGCTGCACACGGCCTTCCGTGTTCACATAGGTGCCGGACTTTTCGGTATAGGCGGCGGCCGGCAGGATAACGTTGGCGCGATGCGCGCCGGCATCGCCATGCGTGCCGATATAGACGACGAAGGCGCCGCCGGTCCTGGCCATGTCGATCTCGTCGGCGCCGAGCAGGAAGAGCACGTCGGTGTCGCCCAGCATGCCGGCGACGTTCTTGCCCCCCTCGCCCGGCACGAAGCCGACATCGAGGCCGCCGACACGCGCAGCGGCGTTATGCAGCACCGCAAAGCCGTTCCATTCGGCGGTAACCGCGTTGACGGCGGTGGCGAGCTTTGCCGCCTGGCCGAGCACCGCCGCTCCGTCCGCGCGCGCCAGCGCGCCCTGGCCGACGATGATCAGCGGATGCGTGGCCTTGCTCAGCACCTCGAAGAACTTGCCGTTGCCGTCGGCGAGATCCTTCAGCGATTCCGGGCCGGCGCCGATTAGCTCGTAGTCGTAACGCGTGTCGCCGATCTCGCCGATCACGCCGACCGGCAGATTGCCGACGCGCCAGCGCTTGCGGATGCGGGCGTTGAGCACCGAGGCCTCGAAGCGCGGATTGGCGCCGATGATCAGCACCGCATCGGCCTGCTCGATGCCTTCGATGGTCGGATTGAAGATGTAGCTGGCGCGGCCGAGCGACGGATCGAGCGCGGCGCCATCCTGGCGGCAGTCGATGTTCTTCGAGCCGAGCGCGTTCATCAGAAGCTTAAGCGCATAGATCTCCTCGACAGCCGCGAGGTCGCCGGCGATCGCGCCGATCCGCTCGGGCGCAGTCTTCGACACCTCGTCCCTGATCGCCGCGAAAGCTTCCGCCCAGCTTGCCGGAGCGAGCCTGCCGTTCTTGCGCACATAGGGGCGGTCGAGGCGCTGCGTGCGCAGGCCGTCCCAGATGAAGCGGGTCTTGTCGGAGATCCACTCCTCGTTCACCGCCTCGTTGACGCGCGGCAGGATGCGCATCACTTCACGACCTCTGGAGTCGACGCGGATCGCCGAGCCGACGGCGTCCATGACGTCGATCGATTCCGTCTTGGTCAGCTCCCACGGCCGCGCCTGGAAGGCGAATGGCTTGGAGGTCAGCGCGCCGACCGGGCACAGATCGATGACATTGCCCTGCAGCTCCGACGTCATCGCCTGTTCGAGATAGGTGGTGATCTCGGCATCCTCGCCGCGGCCGATCAGGCCGAGCTCGGAAATGCCGGCGACTTCGGTGGTGAAGCGGACGCAACGCGTGCAGTGGATGCAGCGGTTCATCACCGTCTTGACCAGCGGGCCGATATACTTGTCTTCGACTGCGCGCTTGTTCTCGTGATAGCGCGAGGAATCGACGCCGAAGGCCATCGCCTGGTCCTGCAGGTCGCATTCGCCACCCTGGTCGCAGATCGGGCAATCGAGCGGATGGTTGATCAGCAGGAACTCCATCACGCCTTCACGGGCCTTCTTGACCATCGGCGTGTTGGTGAAGATTTCCGGCGGCTCGCCATTCGGGCCGGGGCGCAGGTCGCGCACGCCCATGGCGCAGGACGCCTGCGGCTTGGGCGGGCCGCCCTTCACCTCGATCAGGCACATGCGGCAATTGCCGGCGATCGACAGCCGCTCATGGAAGCAGAAGCGCGGCACTTCCGCGCCGGCGTCCTCGGCCGCCTGCAGCAGCGTGTAATGGTCGGGTACCGTGATCTCTTTCCCGTCGACCTTTAGCTTTGCCATTCGCCTCAAACCTCTGCGGATGTCCGCAATCTATCTTCCGGGCGCGGTTTGCACCGCGCCCAGCTTTTCAAATCACTTCGCGGCGAGCGCCGCCGCCTGCCCAGTCCAGTCGTCGCGGCCTATGCGGCCGGCAAGCGACAGATAATCTTCCAACCAGGCGATCTCTTGCGACGTCCAGGCCGCGATCTGCTCGTAGGTCCAGATGCCGAGGCCGTTGAGCACCTTCTCAAGTTTCGGCCCGATACCCGAAATCGCCTTCAGGTCCGACGGCTTCGCCGGCTTGTCGACGGCCTTCGGTTGCCTGAAATCCTCGGGCATCAACCCGGTCGCTGCCGGTTGGGCGACAATATCGGCCCCGGTCGCGTCGAGCGCCTTTTCGGTCGCGTTCGCCGCGATGTCGGTCACGTCCCGGGCAAAGGTCTGCGCCTCGGCGATCAGCGTCTCGGTCGCCTTGCGCGCCTTGGACGCGTTGGCGGCCGCTTCGCTCTGCGCCTCAAGATCGTCGAGGAAGGGCTGGAACATGCGCTGCGAAGCTTCCAGCGCGCCGGTGAAGGCGCCCATCCACATGCCGACGGCATGGTTGGCAAACCCGATGCCGAGCGCCGACATCGCCGCCGCGCCCGCGACCGGATGCGCCAGAAGGTTGACGGCGCTGGCCATCTCCTTCGGCATCATCTTGGTCAGGTCCTGGTTCATCTTCTCGAGCTGGTCCAAATCAGGCATGAACGGATAGGGTATCGAATACGGCGCCATAGGAATCTCCTGGTCGTTTCTTCGTATGCCCCGCCCCTGTTTTCCGTCTCGGGCTTGCGCCCGTATTTCGAAGTCTTATTCCGCCGCCACCATCACCGGCTCGACCCGGTGCGCGTTGCGCGAAAACTCGTCGATGCGGCGTTCCACCTCGCCGCGGAAATGCCGCATCAGGCCCTGGATCGGCCAGGCCGCCGCGTCGCCCAGCGCGCAGATCGTGTGCCCCTCGACCTGCTTGGTGACGTCGAGCAGCATGTCGATCTCGCGCTTCTGCGCTTCGCCGCGCACCAGCCGCTCCATCACCCGCCACATCCAGCCGGTGCCTTCGCGGCACGGCGTGCACTGGCCGCAGCTTTCATGCTTGTAGAAGTAGGAGAGCCTTGCGATCGCCTTCACGACATCCGTCGACTTGTCCATCACGATGACGGCCGCCGTGCCGAGGCCGGATTTGAGGTCGCGCAGCGCGTCGAAATCCATCGGCGCGTCCATGATCTGCTCGGCCGGCACCAGCGGCACGGAAGCGCCGCCCGGAATGACCGCGAGCAGATTGTCCCAGCCGCCGCGGATACCGCCGCAATGCGTCTCGATCAGTTCCCGGAACGGGATCGACATCGCCTCTTCGAAGGTGCACGGATTGTTGACGTGGCCGGAGACGCAGAACAGCTTGGTGCCGGCATTGTTCGGCCGGCCGAAGGACGAGAACCAGGCCGCGCCCCGGCGCAGGATGGTCGGCGCCACGGCGATCGATTCGACATTGTTGACCGTGGTCGGGCAGCCATAGAGGCCGACATTGGCCGGGAACGGCGGCTTCAGCCGCGGCTGGCCCTTCTTGCCTTCAAGGCTTTCGAGCAGCGCCGTCTCCTCACCGCAGATATAGGCGCCGGCGCCATGATGCATATAGACGTCGAAGTCGTAGCCCGAGGTGTTGCCCTTGCCGATCAGCTTGGCCGCGTAAGCCTCGTCGATGGCGCGCTGCAGCGCCTCGCGCTCGCGGATGAACTCGCCGCGCACATAGATGTAGGCCGCGACCGCGCCCATGGCGAAGCCTGCGACCAGCGCACCCTCGACCAGCGTGTGCGGGTCGTTGCGCAGGATGTCGCGGTCCTTGCAGGTGCCGGGCTCCGATTCGTCGGCATTGATGACGAGATAGCTCGGACGGCCGTCGCTCTGCTTGGGCATGAACGACCATTTCAGTCCGGTCGGGAAGCCGGCGCCGCCGCGGCCGCGCAGGCCGGACGCCTTCATCTCGTTGACGATCCAGTCGCGCCCCTTGGCGATGAGGCCGGGGGTATCGTCCCAGATGCCGCGCGACTGCGCGCCGGCCAGCGACTTGTCGAACAGGCCGTAGATGTTGGTGAAGATGCGGTCTTTGTCCTGAAGCATTTGTCGTCCCTCAGACCGGCTTCTTGCCGAAGACGCGGATGTATTCGGCGACACCGCCCTTGGCGAGCGCCTTGGCCTGCTTCACCCAGTCGTCGCGCTCGATGCGGCCCCGGAAATTGAGATAGCCGTCGGCCCATTCGCGCTCGGCCTTCTTCCAGGAGGCGACCTGCGCGAAGGTGTAGATGCCCAGCGAATGCAGGGTCGCTTCGATCTTCGGCCCGACGCCGGAGATCAGCTTGAGATCGTCGACCGTCGCCGGACGCTCAATGCCGGCCGGCCGGTTCTTGTCGTCCAGCGATGGTTTTGGCGTCTTGGCGACCGGCTGCTTGGTTTCCGGCGCCTTGAAAGCGCTGGCCGGTTCGGCCTTGTTCTTGGGCCCGCTGCGCGGCTTGGAAACCGCCTCGACTTCCGGGGAAGCCTGATTGGCATTGGCGGCCGAATGGCGCGGCGCCCTGACGCTGGCCGCCTTCTCGGTGGCCGGAGCGACCTTGACCGGCGACGGCGTCGCCAAGGCCGGGCTGGTCTCCGGCGCATCGGTCTTCGGCTTCCCGGACTTGGACGGTGCAACCGGTCCAGAAGCGGCCGGAGCAGCAGGTGCCGGGGCTGCGGCAGGCGCCGCCTGCGAGACGACGGCGGCAGGAGCAGCAGCCGGCGCCGCGGCAGCGGCATCCTTGGCAGCCTTCGCGGCAGCTTTTGCTTCCTTGTCGCGCGTCGACTTCAGGATCGCCTTTTCGCTGGTCAGCGTCGTCAGCCCGGTTGCCGGCTCGGAGCCGTGGCGCCCGTTCTGCGGTCCCGGCTTGACCTCGGCGCCCTTGCCCGCGTCGTAGAGATCGATGATCTTGGCCAGCCGCTCGGGTGTCAGGTCCTCAAAAGTGTCCTTGAAAATCATGACCATCGGCGCGTTGACGCAGGCGCCGAGGCATTCGACCTCCTCCCACGACAGCGTGCCTTTGTCGTTGGTGTGGAACTGGTCGTGATGGATCTTCGAGCGGCACACATCCATCAGCGCTTCCGAGCCGCGCAACATGCAGGGCGTGGTGCCGCAGACCTGAATATGCGCGCGGGTGCCGACCGGATTGAGCTGGTACTGCGTGTAGAAGGTCGCGACCTCCAGGCCGCGGATACGCGGCATGCCGAGCATGTCCGAAATCGTCTCGATCGCCGCCTTCGTGACCCAGCCTTCCTGCTCCTGCGCGATCATCAGCAACGGGATGATGGCCGACTGCTCGCGCCCCTTCGGGTATTTGGCAATCCACTGCTGGGCGGCCGCCGCGTTCGCCTCGTTGAAGGCGAAGGAGGCTGGTTGGACGCTAGCATCTGCAAGACGACGAACTGACATTTAGCGATCGACCTCACCAAACACGATGTCGAGGGAGCCAAGCACGGCGGTGACGTCGGCCAGCATGTGGCCGCGGCACAGGAAGTCCATGGCTTGCAGATGCGCGAAACCAGGCGCTCGCAGCTTGCAGCGGTAGGGCTTGTTGGTGCCGTCGGAGACGAGATAGACGCCGAACTCGCCCTTGGGCGCCTCGACGGCCGCATAGACCTCGCCGGCCGGCACGCGATAGCCCTCGGTGTAGAGCTTGAAGTGATGGATGAGCGCTTCCATCGAGCGCTTCATCGCCGCGCGCTTCGGCGGCACCACCTTGCCGTCGAGGTTCGACACCGGTCCAGTGCTTTCCTTGCCGAGCAGCAGATCGACGCACTGGCGCATGATCTTCGCCGACTGGCGCATCTCTTCCATGCGCACCAGGTAACGGTCGTAGCAGTCGCCGTTCTTGCCGATCGGGATGTCGAAATCCATCTCGGAATAGCATTCGTAGGGCTGCGCCTTGCGCAGGTCCCAGGCGGCGCCCGAGCCGCGCACCATCACGCCCGAAAAACCCCAGGCCCAGGCATCTGCCAGCGACACGGTGCCGATATCGACATTGCGCTGCTTGAAGATGCGGTTGGGCGTGAGCAGCGCGTCGAGATCGTCGATCGACTTCAGGAACGGGTCGATCCACTTGCCGATGTCCTCGACAAGCTTCTGCGGGAGGTCCTGGTGCACGCCGCCCGGCCGGAAATAGGCCGCATGCATGCGCGAGCCGCTCGCGCGCTCGTAGAACACCATCAGCTTTTCGCGTTCGACGAAGCCCCACAGCGGCGGCGTCAGCGCGCCGACATCCATCGCCTGCGTCGTCACATTCAAGATGTGCGACATGATGCGGCCCATCTCGGAATAGAGCACGCGGATCAGCTGGCCGCGCTTCGGCACCTCGATGCCGAGCAACCGCTCGGCCGCAAGCGCGAAGGCATGCTCCTGGTTCATCGGCGCGCAATAGTCGAGCCGGTCGAGATAAGGCACGGCCTGCAGGTAGGTCTTTGCCTCGATCAGCTTCTCGGTGCCGCGGTGAAGCAGGCCGATATGCGGATCGACGCGGTCGACCACCTCGCCGTCCAGCTCCAGCACCAGGCGCAAAACGCCATGCGCCGCAGGATGCTGCGGTCCGAAGTTGATGTTGAAGTTACGGACGGAGGTTTCAGCCATGGGTCGCCCTTGGCGAATAGTGAATGGTGAATGGTGAATGGTGAATGGTCATTCGCGTTCTGCCTCGAGCGATCGAACGAATGAAACCAGTCTTTTGCCCAGCCTGGTATAACTTGGCTCCAGACTTGCAGCCTGCTCCCTGGTCAGCAGCCCAACGCGCCCGCAGAGCATTGGATGTGTTTCCAACTCCTTCAAAGAGCCTTGCGCGATACGAAGGAATTGAATGAACGGTCGCCGCTGAGCTCGGCCGAACCCTTCCGCAATATTCGCCGGTATAGAAGCCGAGCATCGCCGCATCTGAGCTGCCATTCCATACATTTCCTCGCGCGGAAACCCGCGCGTGACGACGTAAATAGCCTCGGCGATATCCATCGCCTCCTGCCAGACGATGAGATCGCGATAGTCGCGTATCTTTTCCGGCGTCTCGTCCATTTACCATTCACTATTCACCATTCACTGCTTCGCCTTCTCATCCCCCGGCAGGACGTAATCCGTCCCTTCCCAAGGAGAAAGAAAATCGAAATTGCGGAATTCCTGCTTGAGCTCGACCGGCTCGTAGATGACCCGCTTGGCTTCGTCGTCATAGCGAACCTCGACGAAGCCGGTCAGCGGGAAATCCTTGCGGAGCGGGTGCCCGTCGAAACCGTAATCGGTGAGGATGCGGCGCAGATCCGGATGGCCGCTGAACAGGACGCCGTAGAGATCGTAGGTCTCACGTTCGTACCAGTCGGCGCCGGGATAGACGGCGGTAAGCGACGGCACCAGCGTCTCCTCGTCGGCCTGGACCTTGAGGCGGATGCGCACATTCTGCTTAGGCGACAGAAGGTGATAGACGACGTCGAAGCGCCTGGCGCGCGACGGGTAGTCGGCGCCACAAATGTCGATGATCGAGATGAACTGGCAGCGCGGGTCGTCGCGTAGGAAGGTGGCCACCTCGATCAGATTGCCCGGCTCAACGGGAACCGTCAACTCGCCATACGCAAGCACGGCTTCGCCGATGCGGCCGGAGAGCTTCTCGCCGAGATAGGTGGAGAGTTCGTTCAACGCCAAGGTCATCGGCTCACCGTTCGATCGTGCCGGTGCGGCGGATCTTCTTCTGCAGAAGGAGAATGCCGTAGAGCAGCGCTTCGGCGCTCGGCGGGCAGCCGGGCACATAGATGTCGACCGGCACGACGCGGTCGCAGCCGCGCACCACCGAGTAGGAATAGTGGTAGTAGCCGCCGCCATTGGCGCAGGAGCCCATCGAGATGACGTAGCGCGGCTCCGGCATCTGGTCGTAGACCTTGCGCAGCGCCGGCGCCATCTTGTTGGTCAGCGTGCCGGCGACGATCATGATGTCGGACTGGCGCGGCGACGCGCGCGGCGCGACGCCGAAACGCTCGGAGTCATAACGCGGCATCGAGGTGTGGATCATCTCGACCGCGCAACAAGCAAGGCCGAAGGTCATGAACATCAGCGAGCCGCTGCGCGCCCAGGTGATCAGCGCTTCGGTCGAGGTGACAAGGAAGCCCTTGTCGGCCAGTTCATTGTTGATTTCGAGGAAGAAGGGATCGTCCTCCCCCACCGGCCTGCCGGTGTTGGGGTCGATGATGCCCTTGGGCTTCGGCGCGACGAGGGTGCCTGAACTGTCGTTCAATCCCATTCCAGCGCTCCTTTTTTCCATTCATAGGCAAAGCCGATGGTCAGCACCGCCAAAAACACCATCATCGACCAGAAGCCGAGCATGCCGAGCTTGGAGAAGGACACCGCCCACGGGAACAGGAAGGCGACCTCGAGATCGAAGATGATGAACAGGATCGACACCAAATAGAAGCGGATGTCGAACTTCATGCGGGCGTCATCGAACGAGTTGAACCCGCATTCATAGGCGGAAAGCTTTTCCGGATCGGGATTGCGATACGCCACCAGGAAGGGGGCTATGATGAGCGCCAAACCCACGACCATCGCAACGGCGATGAACAGGACGATGGGCAGATATGAACTCAGGAGTGCGCTCATGCGGCGGCTTTCCTTCGGCGGGGCAGTTCACTTTGATTACAGCAACGAACTCTAATGCGGAAGCGTGACAGTTTAACCGCTGAATCGTTTTAAGAGGCCCATGCTGCAACGCGGCGAGGGTTAGCGCAGCGGTTTCGGTGACGCAAGTCAAACCTTGTTCAAATCGCGACCCTGGACGCCTTATCGGAAGAAACTGGTCCGATCCGCTCCTGTTTGATTTCCTTCACTTTTTACTCCACTTTTCTCTCCTGACATATCTCCCGCCATTTGCCTGCTAGCATGGCCGGAATCACCGGCTAAAAATCCAACGGACGATCGGGGCAAGGACAGCTTGATGAAGGAGAAAATCTCGCTCGCCATGGCGAGGCGCATCGCGCTTGGATCACAGGGGTTCAACGACCCTCGTCCCGGAGGGGTTCCGGATCGCCGGCACCTTGCGCGTGTGCTTTCGCGGACCGGCCTGTTGCAGATCGATTCCGTGAGCGCCGTGGTGCGCGCCCATTATATGCCGCTCTATTCGCGCCTCGGCCCCTACCCGCTGTCGCTGCTCGACAACGCGGCGGTCACCCGCAAGCGCGCCGTCTTTGAATATTGGGCGCATGAGGCGTCGTTCCTGCCCGTCGAGACCTACCCCCTGCTGCGCTGGCGCATGCAGCGCGCCGAGCAGGGCGACGAGATGTATCTCGGCCTGGCCAAATGGGGCCGCGAGCGCAAGGAAATGATCGACGAGATCTATAGAGAGGTCGCCGATCGCGGGCCGATCGCCGCCTCCGATATCGAAGGCCACAAGGGCAATGGCGGCTGGTGGGGCTGGAGCGAGGCCAAGCATGCCTTCGAATGGCTGTTCTGGGCCGGTCGCATCACCACCGCCTACCGGCGCGGCTTCGAACGCTACTACGACCTGCCCGAGCGCGTTTTGCCGCAGGCCGTGCTCGACCTGCCCGTGCCCTCGGTCGAGGACGCGCATCGCGAATTGCTGCGCATTTCGGCCCGCGCCCACGGCATCGCCACCTATGGCGACCTTCGCGACTATTTCCGGCTGGCCCCCGGCGACACGAAGGACCGCATCGAGGAACTGGTCGAAGCGGGCGAATTGCTGCCGGTGAAGGTCGAAGGCTGGGACAAGCCCGCCTATCTCCACAAGGACGCGCGGATCCCGCGCCGGATTGAGGCGCGCGCCCTGCTCGCCCCGTTCGATCCCGTGGTTTTCGAACGCACGCGCACAGAAAAGCTCTTCAATTTCCGCTATCGGATCGAGATCTACACGCCAGCCGAAAAGCGCCAGTACGGCTACTATGTGCTGCCCTTCCTGCTCGGCGACCGCATCGTCGCTCGTGTCGATCTGCGCGCCGACCGGCCGGCCGGCATCTTGCGCGTTTACGCGGCCTATGGCGAGGCCGGTGCTCCCGCTGAAACCGCCGCCCAGCTTTTCGACGAGTTGAAGCAGATGCAGGGCTGGCTTGACCTGGAGGCGATCGAAGTGACGCCGGCCGGCGACCTCGGACCGGCGCTGGCCGACATCGCGGTGTCGTAGCCGCGCGTTGACAGGCGCCTAGCCGTAAGCCTAAATCCTGACCCAGACGGTCTTCTCCCGGCAAAGGGAGGAGCCAAGAGGGAATGCGGTGCGGAGTTGAAAAATTCCAAATCCGCGGCTGTCCCCGCAACTGTAAGCGACGAGCCCCGGCCGAAAACCACTGGGATGTTCCCGGGAAGGCGGCATTCAAGGCGACGACCCGCGAGCCAGGAGACCTGCCGTCTGAGACTTTAAGTATCCGAATGTCCGGCGGGTTTTCCGGGCAAGGAGCCTGGTTTTGGATCGCAACGGCAGTTTCCCGGCAAATATCGCGGACATTTCGTCCGAGCCCCACGCGCTGGCCGGCGTGACCGTGATCGTCTGCTCGTCCTGCCGCGATGAGACCGGGTCCGACGCACATCCGCGCGCCGGCGCCCTGCTTGCCGAAGACACGCGCCGCGCCGTATCGGGCGAGAACATCCGCATCCGTACCGTCGAATGCCTCGGCAACTGCAAGCGCCGCCTGAGCGCGGCGTTGCTTCGCGACGGCTGCTGGAGCTATGTCTTCGGCGATCTGGACACGACCAGCGGCGCCGATCTCGTCGCCGGCGCAAAGCTCTTCGCCACCTCGACCGACGGGCTCATCCCCTGGCGCGGCCGGCCCGATTCCCTCAAGCGCGGCCTGGTTGCCCGCATCCCTCCCCTCGACATGCTGAAGGACTGACCATGAACGCTTCCGTTTCCCGCGTGCCCTGCACCGTCGTCACCGGCTTCCTCGGCGCCGGCAAGACGACGCTGATCCGCAACCTGCTCGAAAATGCCAAGGGCAAGCGGCTGGCGATCATCGTCAACGAGTTCGGCGATGTCGGCATCGACGGTGAGATCCTGAAAGGCTGCGGCGTCGACACCTGTCCGGAAGAAAACATCGTCGAGCTCGCCAATGGCTGCATCTGCTGCACCGTCGCCGACGATTTCGTGCCGGCGCTCGACCAGATCCTGTCGCGCACGCCGAGGGTCGACCACATCCTGATCGAGACCTCCGGCCTCGCTCTGCCGAAGCCGCTTGTCCAGGCCTTTCAGTGGCCGACGGTGAAGAGCCGCGTCACCGTCGACGGCGTCGTCGCCGTGGTCGACGGCCCGGCGCTGGCCGACGGCCGCGTGGCCTCCGACATGGATGCGCTGCAGGCGCAGCGCGCCGCGGACGTGACGCTCGACCATGACGATCCGGTCGAGGAAGTGTTCGAGGACCAGATCGCCTGCGCCGACCTGATCATCCTTTCGAAGAGCGATCTGATGGACGCGGCCGGTTCGGAGCGCGCCAACGCCGTTATCGGCGAGCATGTGGCGCGCGCCGTGAAAGTCGTGCCGACCGCGCAGGGCAAGGTCGATCCGTCGGTGCTGCTCGGCCTCGGCCTCGCCGTCGAGGACGATATCGAGAACCGCAAGACCCATCACGACGACGAGCTCGACCATGAGCACGACGATTTCGATTCCTTCGTCATCGACATCCCGTCGATCGCCAATCCGGACGAGCTGGCAAAGCGCGTCGCGCTTGCCGCCGAGCAGGAAAACGTGTTGCGCGTCAAAGGGTTCGTGGAGGTCGGCGGCAAGCCGATGCGGCTCCTGCTCCAGGCTGTCGGCCCGCGCGTCAACCACTATTACGACCGCGCCTGGACCGCCGAGGACGATCGCCGCTCGCGGCTCGTCGTCATCGGCCTCAAGGGGCTGAACCGCCCGGCGATCGAGCGTATCCTCGCCGGCTGAGGCAAAATCCAGACCGCGATGCATATCCTCGCCACCACATCCGCTTCGCTCGACGATCTCGCCGAGCCGGTCGACCTCAGGCAGACGCCTGCGGATGTCGTGGCCCTATCCTTCACCGACAGCGATCTCGCCGGCGTGGCCGCCGCCTGGAAGGCCGATGCGGAGCGGCTGCCCTCGATGCGGCTTGCGGCCCTGCGCGACCTGCGCCATCCGATGTCGGTCGATCTCTGGATCGACAGCGTGGCCCGCCACGCCAAGGTCGTCCTCGTCCGCATCCTCGGCGGTTACGACTGGTGGCGCTACGGCTGCGACCAGCTGGCAGCGATGGCGCGCGAGCGCGGCATAAAGCTGGCGCTGCTGCCCGGCGAAAGCCATGACGAGGACCCGCGGCTGATTGAAGCCTCGACCCTGCCGCGCGCTGAGCTGGATGCGCTGCTGGGCTATTTCCGCGAAGGCGGCCCGGCGAACATGGCGGCGCTGGTGCAAAGGCTGGCAAGGCTTGCGGGGTCGGATGCGGCAGTTGCCGAACCGGTCGGCGTGCCGAAGGCTGGATATTATGAGCCTGGGCTGGGAGTTGTCGAAAAGCCTGTCTTATCGAGCGTTGGCGACGCCGACAACGTCGGCTCCCCCATCATTCCCATCCTCTTCTACCGCTCGATGCTGCTGGCCGCCGACGTCGCGCCCATTGATGCGCTCGTCGCCGCCTTGCGTGCGCAAGGCTTGGCACCCGTGCCGATCTTCGTGTCCAGCATCAAGGACCCGGCATCCCTGGCCTTCGTCGAAGCCGCCCTCGCCTCACTGAACCCCGCCGCTATCGTCACCGCCACGGCCTTTGCCTCGGGCGCCGAACCCGGCGCCGAAACCCTGTTCGACCGTGCCGGCGTGCCGGTGTTCCAGGTCATCGTCGCCACGACGCGACGCGATGTCTGGGAGAAGAACCAGCGCGGCCTGGCGCCCGCCGATCTCGCCATGCATGTCGTCCTGCCCGAGCTCGACGGCCGCATCCTGGCCGGCGCTATTTCCTTCAAGGGCGAAGTCGAGACAGACCCGGCGCTGGCTTTTCGCGCTTTCGCCAACCGGCCGGAGGCGGATCGAGTCGCGCAGGTCGCCAGGCGGATCGCGGCGTTCATTCGCCTGCAGCGGACGGATCGGGCAAAGCGCAAGCTTGCCATCCTGATCCCGGATTATCCGAGCGCGCCTGGACGGACCGGCTACGCCGTTGGGCTGGACGTGCCGTCGAGCGTGCTCGCCATGCTGCATGACCTGAAAGAACAGGGCTATCCGGTTGATGGGATTCCACAATCGCCTCGGGAATTGCTGTATGCGTTGGAGGTGGGCGGGCACGGGTTGAGTTCAGAAGACTACCTGCGCATGTCCACGGAACTGCCGGAAGGCGCGCATGACGCAGTCAGGGCTGCCTGGGGGAGCGCGGAAGGCCGGATAGGGTTGCGCGAGGCCCCCCTCTCTGTCCTGCCGGACATCTCCCCCGCAGGGGGGGAGATCAATTTGTCGCCACCGCTTTCGCCAATCGCCAGCGTTGCAGGAATGGCGCCGTCGGCGGAACTGCCAATCTCCCCCCTTGCGGGGGAGATGTCCGGCAGGACAGAGAGGGGTGTTCAGGCGCCAACCTTAGCGCACTTCCCCTTCCGCGCCGCGACCTTTGGCAACATCACCGTGGCCCTCGCCCCCGACCGCGGTCGTTCCGCCGACCGGCGCGCCGACTACCACGACCCGACGCTCCCCCCGCGCCACGAGCTGATCGCCTTCGGCCTCTGGCTGCGGAAATCGCTCGGCGTCCATGCCATCGTCCATGTCGGCGCGCATGGCACGCTGGAATGGCTGCCGGGCAAGACCGTCGCGCTCTCCGACACCTGCTTCCCCGAGATCGTCACCGGCTCGCTGCCGGTCATCTATCCCTTCATCGTCTCCAATCCTGGCGAGGCGGCGCAGGCCAAGCGCCGCATTTCGGCCGTGACCCTCGGCCATCTGCCTCCGCCGCTGACCGGCGCCGGCCTCGATGAGGCCCAACAGAAGCTGGAGCGGCTGGTCGACGAGTATGCCCAGGCCGACGGTCTCGACCGTCGCCGCCGTGACCGCCTTGCAAAGCTGATCGTCGAGACGGCGCGAAAGACCGGACTTGCCTCGGAAGCCGGCGTCGCCAAGACCGATCAACCCGACGAGGCGCTGCGCCGCATCGATGCCTGGCTCTGTGACCTCAAGGATTTCGCCGTCAAGGACGGGCTGCATGTCTACGGCCGCGCGCCGGAAGGCGAGACAGATCCTCTGCGCCGGCAAAGCGCGGCAGCCGAAAAAGCGAACCTGCTTGGCGCGCTCGACGGCCGCCACATCAAGGCGGGTCCCGCCGGCGCGCCGGCGCGCGGCCGTTCCGACGTGCTGCCCACCGGCCGCAACCTCTTCACCTCCGATCCGCGCACCATGCCGACACCGACTGCCTACGATCTCGGCCAGGCGGCAGCGGAAGAGGTGGTGCGCAGCTATATGCAAAGCCATGGCGACTGGCCGCGCTCGCTGGTCATCGACCTCTGGGGCTCGGCCTCGCTGCGCACCGGCGGCGAGGAGATCGCCCAAGGCCTGGCGCTGATGGGCTGCCGGCCGCAGTGGGATGCCGCAACGGGGCGCGTCACCGGCATCGAGGTGCTGCCGCCGGCCGCGCTCGGCCGCCCGCGCGTCGACGTTACATGGCGCATCTCCGGCCTGTTCCGCGACATGTTCCCGACTCAGATTGCGCTGATCGACGCCGCCGCCACCGCGGTCGCCAGCCGCGACGAGGAAGACTCGGAAAATCCGCTAGCCGCTGCGACCCGCGCGCAGGGCAAGGTCAGCCCGCGCATTTTCGGCACCTCGCCCGGCACCTATGGCGCCGGCGTCGAGGATCTGCTGTCGCGCGGCGAATGGGGCGCGCGCGAGGAGATCGGCCGCGCCTATCTCGACGCCACCTCGCACGCCTATGGCGGCGCCGACGGCGAGGCGATCGCGGCGCCCGGCGCTTTCGAGGGACGCATTGCCGAGGCCGACCTCCTCGTCCACACCGGCGACGACCCTGGCCGCGACATCCTCGAAGGCTCGGCCGACGTCGCCTTCATCGGCGGGTTTTCGGCGGCGCTTGCCGCACTTGGCCGGAATGCCGACGTCATCGTCCTCGACACGACCGATCCGAAGAAGCCGAAGCCGCGCTCGGTCAGCGAAGCGGTTTCGCGCGTGGTCCGCGCCCGCGCCGTCAACCCGCGCTTCATCGCCGGCCAGATGCGCCACGGTCCGCGCGGCGCCTCGGAATTCGCCGAGACGGTCGACCGTCTCGTCGGCTTCGCCGAAACCACGCATGCCATATCGGGAACGCTGATCGAGGCGGTGCACGACGCCTATGTCGGTAACCCGGATGTCCGCGCCTTCCTGTTGCGCGAGAACCCGGCAGCCGCAAAAGTCATCGCCGAACGGTTCCTGTCGGCGCGCCGGCGCGGCCTCTGGCATCCGCTCAGAAATTCCATCGACGACGATCTCGCGGCCTTGATCGCCGAGGCCGAGGCAAGCGGGGTGGCGGCATGAACGCCTTCTCACGCCGCGGCGCCTGCCCTGCCTTGAGCGCTCCGATGCAGACCGGCGACGGGCTTTTGGTGCGGCTCAATCCTGTTGATGGAGGACTTTCGCCCAAGTCGCTGATCGGACTGGGCGAATCCGCCCTGCGCCACGGCAACGGCATCATGGAAGTGACCGCGCGCGGCAGCCTGCAGATCCGCGGGCTGAGCGCGGAAAGCGCAAGGCTGCTCGCGGCAGAGGTGGATGCTATGGGCATTGCGGTGCGCAGCGGCGTGCCGGTCGAGACCGGGCCGCTGGCGGGTGTCGATCCGCAGGAGATTGCCGATCCGCGCCCGCTGGCTGAGCGGATCAGGGTGGCGATTGAAGAGGCTGGGGTGACGGCACGGCTCGGGCCGAAAGTGTCGGTGGTTGTCGACGGCGGTGGGCAACTCACGCTGGATGCGGTGGGAGCCGATGTGCGGCTCAAGGCGGTGCGGACCGGCGAGCATGTTTGTTGGGACGTGTCGGTTGCGGGTGACGCACGCACTGCAAGACCGCTCGCGACGGTCAACGCGGATGCTGCGCGCGACATTGCTGTGGCCGCACTCAGGATGGTTGCCGAGAGAGGCAGAGAGGCTCACACACGGGATTTGTCGGAGCGACAGTTGGCCTCTCTCGCAGCTTGGCACTCTGTTGCCCCCCTCTCTGTCCTGCCGGACATCTCCCCCTCAAGGGGGGAGATTGGCAGTTCCCGCGACAGCTCTCCACCTCCAGCGTTGGAGATTGGCGAAAGCCGCGGTGACAAGGCAATCTCCCCCCTTGAGGGGGAGATGTCCGGCAGGACAGAGAGGGGGGTGCAGGAACGCCAGCCTGCGGGAGGTCCCATTGGCACCTTCAAACTCAACACCGGCCACGCCCTCGGCATCGCCCTACCTTTCGGCAGCATGCCGGCCCAAAATCTCATCGACCTCGCAAGCCAAGCCTCAACCCTTGGCACCACCGAAATCCGCCTCTCCCCCGGCCGTGCCTTGCTTGTCCTCGGCCTCTCCCCCACCACCAGCGCCTCGCTCCGCGCCTCCGCCACCCCCCTCGGCTTCGTCACCTCCCCCACCGACCCGCGCACCCGCATCGCTGCCTGTCCCGGCACGCCGGCCTGTGCTTCCGGCCGCATCGCCACGCGCGCCATGGCCGAGACAATCGCAACTGAAAGCCCCGAACTGTTCGACACCTCGCTGACGCTGCACATTTCCGGCTGCGCCAAGGGCTGCGCGCATCCGGGCACCGCGGCGCTGACATTGGTCGGCGACGAAAACGGAGCCGGTCTTGTCGTGGACGGGACGGCAAAGGCCCTTCCTGCCGGATACAGGCCAGGCTATGACGCCGCGCGCGGGGTCGCCGCCATTGCGGCGGCGGTCCGCCGAGAACGACATCAAGGCGAAACCGCCGCCGTTTGCCTCACAAGGCTTGGCGCTGTCGGCATCGCCGAACTCTATCGACGGAACCATTGAATGGCCGCCTACGACTATATCCACGACGGGATGGCGATCTACGAGCGCTCTTTCGCCATCATCCGAGCCGAGGCTGACCTCAAGCGCTTCTCCGAGGCCGAAGCCGATGTCGCGATCCGCATGATCCATGCTTGCGGCCAGGTCGAAGCCGCCAGCCATTTTGTGTTCTCGAACGGTTTCGTCGCCGCGGCGCGCGCCGCATTGGCCGCCGGCGCGCCGATCTTCTGCGATGCCGAGATGGTGGCGCATGGCGTCACGCGCGCCCGGCTGCCGGCCGGCAATGAGGTGATCTGCACGCTGCGCGATCCGCGCACGCATGACATCGCCAAGGAAATCGGCAACACCCGCTCGGCCGCGGCGATCGACCTCTGGGGCGAGCGCATGGCAGGTTCGGTCGTCGCCATCGGCAACGCGCCGACCGCGCTCTTCTATCTGCTCGAAAAACTGCGCGACGGCGCGCCGAAGCCGGCGGCGATCATCGGCATGCCGGTTGGCTTCGTGGGTGCTGCAGAATCGAAAGATGCGCTGGCCGATAATTCCTATGGCGTGCCCTACGCCATCGTGCGCGGCAGGCTGGGCGGCAGCGCCATGACCGCCGCCGCGCTCAATTCCTTGGCGAGGCCCGGCCTGTGAACGCGATCATGAAAGGCCGTCTTGTCGGCGTCGGCACCGGCCCCGGCGACCCGGAGTTGCTCACGCTGAAGGCCGCGCGGGCGTTGGCCGAAGCCGATATCGTCGCCTATTTCGCCAAGCGCGGCAACAACAGCAATGCGCGCGCCATCGTCGAGGCCCGTTTCCGCCCGGACATGATCGAGCTGCCGCTGCTCTATCCGGTGACGACCGAGATCGACAAGGATCACGACGACTACCGCGCGCAGATCAGCGATTTCTATGAGCAGTCGGCCGAGCAGGTCGCCGAGCATCTCGGCGCCGGCAGGATGGTGGCGGTGCTGTCGGAGGGCGATCCGCTCTTCTACGGCTCCTACATGCATCTGCATGTGCGCCTGGCGCACCGTTTCCCGACCGAAGTCATCCCCGGCATCACCGCCATGTCCGGCTGCTGGTCGCAGACCGGTCTGCCGATCGTCCAGGGCGACGACGTGCTGACCGTGCTGCCGGGCACGATGAGCGAGTTCGAGCTGACCCGCCGCCTCGCCGACACAGATGCCGCCGTCATCATGAAGGTCGGCCGCAACCTGCCGAAGATCAGGCGCGCGCTGGAGGCAACCGGCAAGCTGGCCAAGGCCGTCTATGTCGAGCGCGGCACCATGCCGGGCAGCGTCTCGATGCGGCTCGCCGACAAGCCGGACGACAAGGCGCCCTACTTCGCCATCGTGCTGGTCGCCGGCTGGTCGGGCCGGCCCGGAGCCAAAGCATGAGCGGACGCCTTACCGTCATCGGTCTCGGACCCGGTAATGCCGACCAGGTTACGCCGCAGGCTGCCAATGCCGTCGCCGAGGCTTCCTTCTTCTATGGCTACAAGCCCTATCTCGACCGGCTGGACCTGCGGCCGGACCAGACGCGCATCGCCTCTGACAACCGCGAGGAGCTTGCTCGCTCGAACGAGGCACTGACCAAGGCTGCCGAGGGCCACAACGTCGCCGTCGTCTCCGGCGGCGATCCCGGCGTCTTCGCCATGGCGGCTGCCGTCTGCGAGGCGATCGAGGCTGGCCCCGTGGAATGGCGCGCCATCGACCTCTCGGTCGTCCCCGGCATTACCGCCATGCTTGCGGTCGCGGCCCGCATCGGTGCGCCGCTCGGCCACGATTTCTGCGCCATCTCGCTCTCCGACAATCTGAAGCCGTGGGAACTGATCGAGTTGCGCCTGCTGGCGGCAGCCGGAGCCGGCTTCGTCATCGCGCTCTACAACCCGATCAGCAAGGCCCGCCCATGGCAGCTTGGCCGCGCCTTCGAATGCCTGAAGGCGATCCTGCCCGGCACCACGCCGGTGATCTTCGGTCGCGCCGCCGGCCGGCCGGACGAGCGCATCGAGGTTTTCCTGCTCGCGGACGCCGATGCGGCAAAAGCCGATATGTCGACCTGCATCATCATCGGCTCGCCCGAAACCCGGATCATCAAGCGGGGCGAAAAACCCGCGCTGGTCTACACGCCGCGTTCGGCAACGGGGTCGAAAAGATGATCGACCTTTGCCGCCAGCGCATCGACGGTTTCAGCCGAGGGCACGTCCGGCAAAGGCGGTCGGCGGATGATGACCACCTCGATACCGAGCGCCCGCGCGGCGGCGATCTTGCCATAGGTCGCCTCGCCGCCGCTGTTCTTGGAAACGATAACGTCGACGTCGTATTTTTCGAGCAACGCTCGTTCATCCGCCTGCGGGAAGGGCCCGCGCGCCAGCAGGTAGAGCGCATCGGGCACGGCAAGCTTCGGCTCGACCGGATCGACGCTGCGGATCAGGTAGCAGTGGTGCGGCGCGGCCTCGAAGGCGCCGGCCTCCTGCCGGCCGATCGCGAGGAAAACGCGGCGCGGCGCCGTGCCGAGCGCACTTGCCGCCTCGGCGACACTGTCGACCACCGTCCAACGATCGCCCGCGACAGGCTCCCAGCCGGGCCGTCTCAAGGCAAGGATCGGCACGCCGGCTCGCTCGGCGGCCTCGGTGGCATTGGCGGAAATACGAGCAGCGTATGGATGCGTGGCGTCGATCAGCAGATCGACTTGTTCGTCGCGAAGATAGGCGGCCAATCCCTCCGCGCCGCCAAAACCGCCGACGCGCACCGGCACGCCTTGCGCGACCGGACTTTCGGTGCGGCCGGCGAGCGACAGCGTGACGGAAAAATCCTTGCGACGAGCCAGCATCCCGGCCAGTTGCCGGGCTTCCGTGGTTCCGCCGAGGATCAGAATGCGGTGGGTCATCATGCCTGCTAAGGGTCCGCGCGCCAAGCCCGCCTCAAAATGGCTCACCATCGTCGGCATCGGCGAGGACGGTGTAGCGGGTCTCGGCGACGAGGCCAAGCAGCGCATCGCGCAGGCTGAGGTGGTATTCGGCGGCAAGCGGCATCTCGCCCTCGTCTCGTCCCTGGCCAACGGCGAAACCCGCTCATGGCCGACGCCCTTCGATGCCGAAATGCGCGACGTGCTGGCGCTCAAGGGCAAAGAAATCTGCGTGCTCGCGTCCGGCGACCCGTTCTTTCACGGCGTCGGCGTCACGCTCGCGCGCAAGGTGAAGCCGGATGAGATGCTCGTTCTCCCAGCGCCGTCGTCGCTCTCGCTGGCCGCCTCCCGTCTCGGCTGGGCGTTGCAGGACGTCGAGACCATCTCGCTGCACGGCCATTCGATCGACCTGATCCGGCCACTGCTCCATCCGGGCGCGCGTATCCTGGCGCTGACCTCCGACAGCGAGGCACCGGAGGCCATCGCCGGACTGCTCGACGAACTCGGCTTCGGCCCGTCGCGGCTGACGGTGCTCGAAGCGCTCGGCGGCCCCGATGAGGCGCACCGCGTCGCTCGCGCAGATGCTTTCGATCTCAAAAATATCAACCCGCTCAACGTGCTGGCGCTTGAAATTGAAACGACGCCGGATGCGCGCATCCTGCCTCTGACCGTCGGCCTCGCCGACCATCTGTTCGAGCATGACGGGCAGATCACCAAGCGCGAGATCCGCGCCATCACGCTGTCGGCGCTGGCGCCACGGCGCGGCGAGCTGCTGTGGGACATCGGCGCAGGCTCCGGCTCGATCGGCATCGAATGGATGCTGGCGCATCCCTCGCTGCGCGCCATGGCCATCGAAGCCAACGGCGAGCGCGCCGCCCGCATCGCCCGCAATGCCACGCATTGCGGCGTGCCCGGCCTTGTCGTGGTCGAAGGCACAGCACCCAAGGCCTTTGCCAAACTGGAGACGCCGGATGCGATCTTAATCGGCGGCGGCGGCAGCGATGCCGGCGTGCTGGAGAAGGCGATCAAGGCGCTCCGTCCCGGCGGTCGGCTGGTCGCCAATGCGGTGACGCTGGAGATGGAGGCGCTGCTGCTCGACCAGCACAACAGGCGCGGCGGCGACCTCACCCGCATCGCCCTGTCGCGCGCCGCACCAGTCGGCTCCATGCAGGGCTGGCGCCCGGCCATGCCAGTCACCCAGTGGAGCTGGACAAAACCATGATGGTCGCGGGCATCGGCAGCCGCAAAGGCGTGAGCGTCGAAGAAGTTTTGGCGGCGATTGAGACCGCGCTTGAGGCGCATGGCCTCGCGATGACGGCGCTTTCGGCGCTGGCGACCGCCCCGCTCAAGAAGGATGAGGCGGCGATCTCCGCCGCCGGCCGCGCGCTCAACCTGCCGGTGGTCATCGCCGATGACAGGGTCCTGCAGCTGGCCTCGCCTGGCGCTCGCAGCCGTTGCGATCTCTCGCAGAGCCGCGCCGGCACGCCGTCGGTTTCGGAGGCGTCCGCCCTCGCCGTTGCCGGAGCCGGTGCAAGACTGCTCGGACCTCGCACGGTGCTTGGTCCGGTCACCTGCGCGATCGCCATCAGCGGAGACGCGCCATGACCGTCCATTTCATCGGCGCGGGTCCAGGAGCGGCCGACCTCATCACGCTTCGCGGCGCGCGGCTGCTGGCCAGTTGCCCGGTCTGCCTCCATGCGGGCTCGATCGTCGCGCCGGAGCTGCTCGAACATTGCACACCCGGCACCAAGTTGATTGACACCGCGCCGATGTCGCTCGACGAGATCGAGGCTGAATATGTCGCCGCCCACAAGGCCGGCCAGGATGTTGCGCGCCTGCATTCCGGCGACCTCTCCGTTTGGAGCGCGGTAGCCGAACAGATCAGGCGGCTGGAAAAGCACGGCATCCCCTATACGCTCACCCCAGGCGTGCCGTCCTTCGCGGCGGCGGCGGCGGCACTGCGCCGCGAGCTCACCATTCCCGAGCTCGCGCAAAGCCTGGTGCTGACCCGCGTTTCCGGCCGCGCCTCGAAAATGCCGCCAGGCGAGACGCTGGCCGGCTTCGGCCGCACCGGCGCGACGCTTGCCATCCATCTTGCCATCCATGCCATCGACCGCATCGTCGCCGATCTCACGCCGCTTTACGGCGCCGAGTGTCCGGTCGCGGTCGTCTTCCGCGCCTCCTGGCCGGACGAGCGCATCCTGACCGGCACGCTCGGCACCATCGAAGCGCAATTGGCGGAAAACCCGATGGAGCGCACGGCGATCATCTTCGTCGGCAGCGCGCTCGCGGCGCAGGATTTCGGCGAAAGCTCACTCTACGACGCCCACTACCAGCGGCGTTTTCGCGGACGGGACGGATTGTGAACGGCAGCGCCAACATGAACGGACGGGCTACGGTTGAGCAGGCGTTGGCGCGGCTGAACTTCAAGCCGCGTGAGCTGGAACCCGGCCATGTCTGGCTGGCCGGCGCCGGCCCCGGCGACCCCGGCTGCCTGACGCTGGAAGTGCTGGCCGCGCTCGGACAATGCGACGCGCTGGTCTACGACGCGCTGGTCTCGCCCGAAGTCGTGGCGGTAGCCCAGGGCGCCGAGCTCTTCTACGCCGGAAAGCGCGGCGGCCAGCCCTCGATGAAACAGGACGACATCAACGCCCTGCTGGTGCGGCTGGCGCGCCAAGGTCGCCGCGTCGTGCGGCTTAAGGGCGGCGATCCCTATATTTTCGGCCGCGGCGGCGAAGAGGCCTTGGCGCTCGCAGGAGAAAAAATTCCGTTCCGGGTGCTTTCCGGCCTGACCTCGGGCCTCAGTGCATTGGCCGCCACCGGCATTCCCGCCACCATGCGAGGCATCAACAAGGCCGTCATCCTGGCGACCGGCCACGCCGCAGGCACCGATGATGACATCGATTGGGCAGCCATCGCCCGCACCGGACAGCCGGTCGTCGTTTATATGGGCATGGCCAATCTGCCGGTGATCGCGGCAAAGCTGCTCGAGGGCGGTCTCGCGCCATCGACACCCGCCGCGGTGATTGTCGCTGCGACCACCCCACAGGAGCGGATCGTTGTCGCCACACTCGCCACCATAGCGGACGAAGCCGCAGCGGCCGGACTCGCCTCCCCGGCGCTGATCGTGGTCGGCGGCATCGTCGCCATGCGCGCGGCATTGGCGGGCGAAGAATGACGGCGCGCGCGATCATCATCGGTGCGCCGCGCTCCGGCTCGGGCAAGACCAGCGTCACCATCGGCCTGCTTCGCGCGCTCGCCCGGCGCGGCCTGAAAGTGCGCGGCGCGAAGTCCGGACCGGACTATATCGACCCCGGCTTCCACACCGCCGCCACCGGCTTGTCCGGCGTCAATCTCGACAGCTGGGCGATGTCGCCTCCCCTCCTCAACGCGCTGGCGGCCCAGGCCGCGCACGACGCCGAATATGTCATCCTCGAAAGCGCCATGGGCCTGTTCGACGGCATTCCCGCGCCGCAAGGCCGCTCGGGATCGGCCGCCGATCTTGCGCGGCTCTACGGCCTGCCGGTGCTGCTGGTGCTCGACGTTTCCGGACAGTCGACCACAGCGGCCGCCGTCGCCAAGGGTTTTGCCACCTACGATCCGGATGTGCGCATGGCCGGCGTCGTGCTCAACCGCCTCGGCAGCGAACGCCACCGCCGGCTGTCCGGCGACGCGATCGAAGCTATCGGCCTGCCGGTGGTTGGCGCCATCCTGCGCGATCCGACGCTCAACCTGCCGGAGCGGCATCTAGGCCTCGTCCAGGCCGGCGAATACGAGAACCTGATGGCGCATCTCGACCGGCTGGCCGATATGGTGGAAAAGTCGCTCGACATCGACGCTATCCTGGCGCTGGCGACACCGCTCGAACCGGCGGCCGGCGACTTCGGTGACGCGCTGCAGCCGCCCGGGCAGCGCATCGCGCTGGCCGAGGACGCCGCCTTCACCTTCCTCTATCCGCATGTCGCCACGCATTGGGGCAAGGCCGGCGCCGAGATCGTGCCTTTCTCGCCGCTTGCCGACGAAGGGCCTTCGCAGGACTGCGAGGTCTGCTGGCTGCCTGGCGGCTATCCCGAGTTGCATGCAGGCAAGCTTGCCGCCGCGACGAACTTCCAGGCGGCAATGGCGCGCTTTGCGGCGACGAAGCCTGTTCATGGCGAGTGCGGCGGCTTCATGGTGCTGGGCGAAGTGCTGGAGGACGCGGAGGGGACAAGCCACAGGATGCTCGGCCTGCTTGGCCATTCGACCAGCTTCGCCAGGCGCAAGATGAACCTTGGCTATCGCGAGGCGCGGCTGCGTGCCGACTGCCCGTTAGGGCCGCAGGGCACGTTGATCCGCGGCCATGAATTCCACTATGCGCAGATGACCGCCACCGG
Source organism: Mesorhizobium atlanticum (assembly GCF_003289965.1). Lineage (GTDB taxonomy): Bacteria > Pseudomonadota > Alphaproteobacteria > Rhizobiales > Rhizobiaceae > Mesorhizobium > Mesorhizobium atlanticum. The sequence continues at coordinate 283,493 of NZ_QMBQ01000003.1, read as the reverse complement.
CAATGACGAGCCCTTGGCCGACCTTGCCGATGGCCAGGGCAACCCGCTCGGCGCTTCAGGCTACCGGCGCGGCCATGTCAGCGGGACCTTCTTCCACGCCATTGCGAGGGGCGCATGAGCGGCCCTTCCGCACCAAGGCAATTGCTTGACGATATTGGCCTCAGCCTCGTCTTCTTCACCCGGCTAAGGCTGCCCTCGAGCGATTTCGGCGGCCGCAACCTGGCGGATGCGATCTGGGCGGCGCCCTTCGCCGGTCTCGCCGTGGCGATCACCGGCGCGCTCGTCTACGCCATCGCCTACAGTCTGGGTCTTGCCGGCGGCCCGGCGGCGGCGCTCACCCTCGCCGCGACGATGCTCGCTACCGGCTGCCTGCACGAGGACGGGCTTTCCGACATCGCCGACGGCTTTTGGGGTGGCAAGACGCGCGACAGGAAACTGGAGATCATGCGCGACAGCCGCATCGGCGCCTACGGCGCCGCCGCGCTTGGGCTGTCGCTGCTCATCCGCTGGAGCGCGCTGTCCGAACTCGCCGGTCCGAGCCACATCTTCCTGGCGCTGCTTGCCGCGCATGCGGCCTCGCGCGGCCTGTTCGGCGTCTTCATGCATCTTCTGCCGCCGGCCCGAGCCGATGGCCTATCCGCCAATGCGGGCTCCGTGACCACCGAGACCGCCGTCATCGGTGCCGCGCTCGGCGCGGTGGCGCTGCTGGCGCTCGGCCTCGGCGGCGCGATCGCGGCGCTCATCTTGCTCGGCTTGCTGTTTGCCGCCTTCCGCTCGCTCTGCCTTAGCCAGATCGGCGGCCAGACCGGTGACACCATAGGCGCACTGCAGCAGCTCGGCGAGATCGCGGTGCTGCTTGTCGCTTCCGTTTGCCTTTCCTGATTCTCTTTCGGAGACCTTGCCCCCATGTCCTCCCAATCAACGTCCTTCAAATCACTCGAAGACCTTCGCGCCGCCTGCCTCGATCTCTCCGCCGGCAGCGACACCTCTGCCGGCGCCGTCGCCCGCCGCCAGGACACACTGACCAAGCCGCCGGGCAGCCTTGGCAGGCTGGAGACGATCGCCGCCTGGCTGGGCCGCTGGCAAGGCCGCGACATGCCGAAGCTCGATCATGTGAAGGTCTTCGTCTTTGCCGGCAATCACGGCGTCACCGCTCAGGGCGTCTCGGCCTATCCCTCCGAAGTCACAGTCCAGATGGTGGCGAATTTCGCCGGCGGCGGCGCGGCCATCAACCAGTTGGCCCGCATCGCCGGCGCCAAGCTGGACGTCATCCCGCTCGACCTCGACCATCCGACCGGCGATTTCACGCAGGTTCCGGCGATGGACGAAAAGGCGTTCCTCGCCGCCGTCTCAGCCGGCTACGACGCCGTGACCAAGGACCTCGACCTCGTCTGCTTCGGTGAGATGGGCATTGGCAATACCACCCCGGCGGCCGCGATCTCGACGGCGTTGTTCGGCGGCGGTGCGGAAAAATGGACCGGACGCGGCACCGGCGTCGACGATGCGGGCATGAAGCGCAAGGTGGTCGCTATCGAGGCGGGCCTCAAGCGCCACGCCGATTCGCTCTCCGACCCGCTGAAGATTGCCGCTGCCCTTGGCGGACGCGAGCTCGCCGCCATTCTCGGCGCCACGCTCGCCGCGCGCAAGAACAACGTGCCGGTGCTGCTCGACGGTTTTGTGTGCACCGCAGCCGCGGCACCCCTGGCACGGCTGCATCCGACCGGCCTCGCCCACACCATCGCCGCCCATGTCTCGGCCGAAGCTGGCCACCGCCGCCTGCTCGAAGCGCTCGGCCTGCCGCCGCTGCTCGATCTCGGCATGCGGCTCGGTGAAGGTTCCGGCGCCTGCCTTGCCGTCAACATCGTTCGCTCGGCGCTGGAATGCCACGCGAAGATGGCGAGCTTCGCCGAGGCCGGTGTTTCGGAGAAGTAGACGACGACGCCCGGATCGGGCTCGGCGCTTTCGCCGCGGCCTTCCATCCGGCAATGCGCAAGACAGAGGGCGTTTCGCCTTTCCGTGAAACGGCGAAACGCCCTAGTCAGTTTCCGAAGGATCGAAGGTGCAATGCCGCCCGGTTGCTATCCAGGCGGCCGAAGGACATCCTCATTGCGACGAGGCAGTGAACCCGCATTGCTTCTGTTCCATCTCGATCTGCTTGGTGATGCGGATGGCGTTTTGCGCGTAGGCCTCCGTCACGGAGCCGCTGTTGACGGTCTTGTCCTTCAGCGGGCTCACGGCTGCGCAGAGATGGAAAACATGCGGCTCCGACGACTTCGCGGCCCCGTTTTCCGGCGCGATCCAGTAAACGACATCCTGACCGGCGGGGTGACTCGCGTCCTTCGTCGCCGCTGTCACCGCTGAGGTATCCGCGGCGATTTCCTGAGCCTGGGCGGCGACGTCGGGCGAACAGGCGGTGGTCGGCTGCCCGGCCCTGATCTGGGCCGCGCACGCATTCATGTCCTGGGTGTACTGCTCGACCGATGGGGGCTTGAAGCTGACACCCATTACCGTCGCAAGCACGGCCAGTGCAGCACCGACTCCGCCGGCTACCTTCTTGGTCTGCGGATCCATGTTCTTGTCGGTGAGGATAAGGAAGATCAACGGGAGGAAGGCGATCAGCGTGATGATCGCGCCGAGCTGGTTCTGGAAGAAGAACCTGGCCGTGTCGGATGCCCGGGCCGGGTCGTGCCGGTTGGCTGCCTTCCACAGCAGGTTGCCGGCGATCGCGAATATCGCGATTCCGACCAGAATGCCGATCAGCAGCGGCAGGTTTCCCTGATCGAACTTATGCTTGTAGAACAAAACGATCCCGGCAATCTCGCCGCCGATGGCGATAATCCACGAGAGCGCGGCGAAAAGGCGGAGGCGCGTCGCGGCGGACTTTTGGCCCTGCGTTGCTTGCCAATCTTTGGTGACGTCTGCGGCCGGTTTGTTGTCGGTCATGACCAGTTCCCCTGAAATCGACACTTTTGCAGGGCGGCGTCAATCAAAAGGCCTACTCGCCCGGCGCAGCGTCATTGAACGAAAGTCTCGTCGTCTGCCTTCGCGACGCAGCGAAAATCTCAGCGCCACCGCAGGCCACATCCCATCCATATTGCGCACGAGCGAAGGCGTCCATACCCACGAGGTCTCCAATATGGCGATGGCTTTGCTCTTCTTATCCCGGCTCCAGGCCGATGTTAGGATCCGGAAAGACGATGCCTTTTCGGCAGGCGTAAAGGGCTTGGAACAGGGAAACGCTCCGAGCTTTTCCAACGGAGGACGCCCGACGGTGAAATGATCCTAAGGATCCACTTCCCGACGGTGCTCTTGCGACAACGGAAAGGCTCCTGGTGACACGCGGCTTTGTCACTCCGACCGCAGCGGCGAACTATTGCGCCCAGTTCGTCGACACTATCTTCAGCGTCCAAAGCCCTACTGCATCCGATCCGCCCCACGGATGGCACTCGGCCAGAAGACAGTTTGTCCGACCAAGTGTGGACAGGCTGTCCAAGGTCGCAGAATGGTGCCTAATAAGTACTTGATAATATTACCATTTGAACTGGCACGCCTGTTGCTTTGTCCGTGTCGTCAATGGTCGAGGGCTGTATCTGCCTTGAAAACACCAAGGCGAGCGACCGTCACAGAACGGCCAATGCAACGGGGAGGAACATTGTGACAACCGACGCTAAAATTGAGTTGGATTTTCCGATGCAGGCCGGCCTGCTCGACCGGGCGAGGATCGTGGCCAGGCCCGGGTTCAACCGGTGGCTGGTGCCGCCTGCAGCGCTGGCGATACATCTGTGCATCGGCATGGCTTACGGCTTCAGCGTCTTCTGGCTGCCCTTGTCACAAGTCCTCGATGCGCAACAGCCGGCCGCGTGCGCCGACCTGAACCTTCTTTCCGCGCTGTTCACGACAAGCTGTAACTGGCGCATATCCGACCTTGGCTGGATCTACACGCTCTTTTTCGTGTTGCTCGGCTGCTCCGCAGCGATCTGGGGCGGCTGGCTCGAGAGGGTCGGGCCGCGCAAGGCCGCCGTGGTGGCGGCGTGCTGCTGGTGCGGTGGAATGCTGATAGCGGCCAGCGGGATCGTCGTGCACCAGCTCTGGCTGATGTGGCTTGGCGCAGGCGTGATCGGCGGCATCGGTCTCGGCCTCGGCTACATCTCGCCGGTGTCGACGCTCATAAAATGGTTCCCAGATCGGCGCGGGATGGCGACCGGCATGGCGATCATGGGATTCGGCGGCGGCGCGATGATTGGCGCGCCGCTCGCCAATCTGTTGATCAGCCACTTCAAGACCGTGGATTCCGCCGGCGTCTGGCAGACCTTCGTCGTGATGGCCGCGATCTACTTCACCTTCATGATCGCCGGTGCGTTCGGCTACCGGATCCCCCCGGCCGGATGGCGCCTCGAAGGCTGGGCGCCTCCATCCGCGACAAAGACGTCCATGATAACCACCCGCAACGTGCATCTGCGCGACGCGCACAAAACAAAGCAGTTCTGGATGATCTGGCTTGTCCTTTGCCTCAACGTATCGGCCGGCATCGGCGTTATCGGCATGGCTTCGCCGATGCTCCAGGAAATCTTTGGCGGTCGCCTGCTTGGCCAGCCGGAGTTGGCCTTCAATGACCTGTCGGCCGAGCAAAAGGCAGCGATCGCGGCGATCGCGGCCGGATTTGCGGGATTGCTTTCACTGTTCAACATCGGCGGGCGTTTCTTCTGGGCGACGTTCTCGGACAAGATCGGGCGCAAGAATACCTATTACACCTTCTTCATCCTCGGCATCGCGCTCTATGCGTTGGCTCCAACCGCCGCGCATATGGGCAACCAGGTGCTGTTCGTGGCGATCTTCTGCATCATCCTGTCCATGTATGGCGGCGGCTTCGCCACGATACCCGCCTACTTGGCGGATATTTTCGGAACCCAGTTCGTCGGTGCCATCCACGGGCGATTGCTGACGGCCTGGGCCACGGCCGGCATCCTGGGTCCAGTCATCGTGAACTACATCCGCGAGTTTCAGCTCGCGGCGGGCGTGCCGCGCGCGCAGGTGTACGATTTCACCATGTACATCCTGGCCGGCATCCTGCTGCTCGGCCTTATCGCCAACACGTTCGTGAGACCGCTCAGCGACAAATGGTACATGTCGGATGAGGAGGTCGCCGCCCTGCAAGCCAAATCCGCGGTATCGCAGCCCGGCCCCAGCGGCGGCTTCGGCATCGGCAAGGGTGGGCTCGACGGCAAGGCGCTGCTTGCCTGGACTGCGGTCGGGTTCCCGGTCCTCTGGGGCGTCTGGAACACGCTGAAGAGCACCGCCGCTTTGTTTTGACATCTCGCGGGCGCTGCATCCGTGATGGATGCCATGCCGCCCCGGCAATTACCAGGATGAAGCATGATCGTTCGCGAAACGCCCGGCCTCCTGACCCTCTTCCTGGAGATTCGAGGCTCCGTCATCAGGCGGATCTACCCCAGGGTGCTGATCGTCATGGCGCTGTCGGCGCTCGTCGTCTGGGGACATAGCCGCGAGCCGCAGTTTATACCGCTGGTGGACGGTGCGCCTTTCTCGCTGGTCGGGATCGCGTTGTCCATCTTCCTGGGCTTCCGCAACAACGCCTGTTATGACCGCTGGTGGGAAGGCCGCAAGCTCTGGGGCCGTCTGCTTGCCGCCAGTCGAGATCTCGCCCGCCAGACCATGGTACTGGCCAGGCAGGGCGGAATTGCCACCGGCACGCGTTCCCGCCTTGTTCATTTGAATATAGTATTCGTTGATGAGCTGGTACGTCATTTGCGCTACCATGACCGTCTCAATCAGACTGCGGAAGCAACGCTCTCGCCTGAGGAAAAGGAATTACTTTCGACAACCCGCAATCCACCTGATTACATTTTGCAACTGATGGGAGAAACGTTTGCGCAATTGCGCTGCACGGGAAGCATCACGGACATAGAGTTCTCGCTCTTCGATCGAACCTTGGGTGAAATGAACGGCGTGCTCGCCGGCTGCGAGCGCCTGCGCAACACCCCCGTGCCTTTCGGCTACACGCTCCTGCTCCACCGCACGGCGTATCTGTTCTGCTTCATGCTGCCCTTCGGTCTTGCCGACGTTCTCGGTGCTCTTACGCCCATCGCTGCCGGCGTAGTCGCATACACATTCTTCGGGCTGGACGCACTTGGCGATGAACTGGAGGCGCCGTTTGGAACATTGCCGAACGACCTGCCGATAGCCGCCATCGCCAAATCGATCGAAATCAGCCTGCGACAAGCCTTGGGTGAAGCCGATTTGCCGGAAGTGCCAAAGCCGGTGGATACGATCTTACTTTAGTCTCGCAAATCTTCGCTGTCGGGCCTGCAGCCCGGCACTCGATATTCTAGCGCCGGGTTACAAAAAACGATGCAAAAAGCGACAGGGTTGCTTGCCATTCTTGGTGATAGCATCGAGGCAATAAAGAGCTATCTCGCCACCATAGACCAACAAGAGCTGGAAAACCTCCTTGGTGTGTTGCCGTCACGGTCGCCTGCCGGCAGCGCCGAAATGGTGATGCGTATCCTTGTCTATCGAGAGATCGAAAAGCGCGAAAGCGACGATCCGCCGCGCGAGTTGCACTAGCTGTTTTCTGGGCTTTGGGGGCTCGACACTTCCCTGGCGGGTGCGAGCCTCTCTTTTTTTGGCAAATTTCAACCCTCGACCGAAAAAATTCCATTTACGCGATAGATTTTCTGTAGGGCCGCGCGCGGTCGGCTTTGCGACTTGCCGCGCCTGCATCGGCGCAACGGTGTCTGCGATCTTCCAAAGCTTGTCGATCACGCCAGCGGCCATGGTCGGCGTAATTGCAAAGCGACCGCATTGACCTAGACCCCACCCTCCTTGACAAGCCCATTGGTCAGGCGAGCCAAGCGGCGCAGGTGCATCCGCATGGTAGGTTCTGACGCTCAAGCTGACTCACCACCTGCTGCCCGACAGCACAATCTTGTCACTGCCGGACTGCAGGAAATCCCGGTCGTTCAGCAGATCCTCGACAGTGTCGAGAAGAAGATCGGCACCGCCGAAGTCGTCGTCTGCACTGTAGATGCTCGGTGTTACGACAGTGCGCAGGCCGACTTCTTTCGCTGCGAGCAGGCCGTTGCGCGAGTCCTCGAAGGCAAGGCATTCGCCCGCCTCGAGACCGAGATCGGCCAGGACGAGGCGATAGACCTCGGGATCGGGCTTCTTGGCCTCGACGTCCTCGCCGGTCCTGATGCTTGCGAACCAGCCGCTGGAGCCAGGGCCGAGCGTCGCCTCCAGCAGGGCTGTTACATTCGGACGGCTGGTCGTGGTCGCTATGGCCAGCGCCAGATCGTTGCCACGGGCATGGTCGATGAGAGCGGCAACGCCTGGCCGCAGCGTGATCGAACCTGCCTGGATCCGCTCGTTGTAGATCTCTGTCTTGCGTCGATGAATGGCCACAGCATCAACATGGGCGCCGACGCGCCGCGCATATTCCAGGATGCGTTCGCGGCCGCCGGTGATGCGCAGCAGGTCGCGATAGAGATCGCGGTCCCACTTCCAGCCAAGGCCACGTTCCATGAAGGCGGTGTTGAAGGCTCCGCGATGGAGCTCCTCGGTTTCGGCCAATGTCCCATCGACGTCGAAGAGGAGTGCCCGGATCGTCATGGGCTCGCCTCCTCCGTCAGGCCGAGCACCGCCGGCAGCGCGTTGAGATCGGCGATCACGAGGTCGGCGCCGAGCTCGTCCACCGGCCGGTCGCAATAGCCGCCGCGAACCAGGATGCAGGCGATCCCTGCCGCCCGCGCCGAGGCGAGGTCGGCACCGCTGTCGCCAACGAGAACCGTTTCGCCGGGCGGCACACCTAGGCGATCGCACGCGGCAAGGAGCATGTCGGGTGCCGGCTTTTTCGGATAGCCGCTGTCGCCGCCGACAACGGTTTCGATGTCGGGCAAGAGGTCGAAATGAGCAAGGATCGTGTAGGAAAATGCCTCCGGCTTGTTGGTGACGACGGCGCAACCGATGCCGTCGGCGCGCACGGCGCGTACCGCCTCCGCCGAGCCGGGACGCAGGGTTGTCAGATCAGTGAGATGACGAGCATAAACTTTGTTCATCGCGGCATGCCGTCCAGCAAGCGCTTGCGACGAAAGCGTCACGCTGCGGGCTTCGAATGCGCGCTCGACCAGCTTCTCCAGTCCGTGGCCGATCATCTTGCGCACCGCCGAGACCGGATGAGGCTCGATCCCGTCTTGCGTCAGAAGTTCATTCACGGCCGCCGCGATATCGGGCGCGGAATCAACCAGCGTCCCGTCGAGGTCGAAAAGGACAGCAGCGGGCTGGATACGCCGCCAGGCCTTGGACGGTTCGCTCATGCCGCGCGCGCCCCCGCGCTGTGGTCGGCTGCCTCCCTGATGGCCTTGATGTTCCTGGCGTAGGCTTCCTCGGCCGCTCCCTTGAACACCGCGGATCCCGCCACCAGGACGTTCGCGCCGGCGCCGGTCACCAGAGGAGCCGTTTCCGGGGTGACGCCGCCGTCGATCTCGATATCGATCGGCCGATCGCCGATCAGGGCCTTCACGCGCCTTATCTTCTCCACCACCGCCGGGATGAAGGCCTGGCCGCCGAAGCCTGGATTGACCGTCATCAGAAGCACGAGATCCAACCTGTCGAGCACATATTCGATGACATTTTCGGCCGTCGAGGGATTGAGCGACACGCCGGCCTTCTTGCCGAGATTGCGGATCGCCTGCAGCGAGCGGTCGAGATGCGGACCAGCTTCGGCATGGACGGTGATGTAGTCGCAGCCAGCGTCGGCGAAAGCGGCGAGATAGGGATCGGCCGGCGCGATCATCAGATGGCAGTCGAACACTTTGTCCGTGCGGTTGCGCAGCGCCTTGATGACAGGCGGCCCGAAGGTGATGTTCGGCACGAAGTGACCGTCCATCACATCGAGATGGACCCAGTCCGCGCCGGCGCGCACGACGCTCTCCACTTCCTCGCCGAGTTTCGAAAAGTCCGCTGAAAGAATTGACGGGGCTATGATGGTCTTGCTCATTTGTCGGCCCTCCCTGGGCTCGCGGCCTTGTTTCCGGGCATGGTGAACACCCGGCTCACGCTTATGTCCTCGGCCGAAATCGTCGACAGGGCCACTGCATCGAGCGGACCTGTCGAAGTCTCGAAGAGGCGGTTGGCTTGCCTGAGCCGCGCCCGGTCGAGCGCGTTGCGAATCGAGCGCGCATTGGCAAAATGCGGTTGCTGGCGCCGCAGTTCGATGTAGCGCGCCATCAGTTCGTGCGCCTTCTCGTCGAACCGGTAGTTCTGCTGGGCAAGCATGCCATCGGCAATCTCGAGCAACTCGTCGTCCGAATAATCGGGAAAATCGATATGGTGGGCGATGCGCGAGCGGAAGCCCGGATTGCTCTCGAAGAACTTGTCCATGCGGTCGGCATAGCCCGCCATGATGACTACAAGGTCCTCGCGGTTGTTCTCCATCACCTGCAGCAGGATCTCGATGGCTTCCTGGCCGTAATCGCGTTCATTGTCCGGCCGATAGAGGTAATAAGCCTCGTCGATAAAAAGCACCCCGCCCATGGCGCGCTTGAGCACTTCCTTGGTCTTCGGCGCCGTGTGGCCGATATATTGCCCGACGAGATCGTCGCGCGTCACAGAGACGAGATGGCCCTTTCGCACATAGCCCAATCGATGCAGGATGTTGGCCATCCGCATGGCCACCGTGGTCTTGCCGGTGCCGGGATTGCCCGCGAAGTTCATGTGCAGCGTCGGTGTGTCGTGGGTCAAGCCCAGCGATTTGCGCGCTCGCTCGACCACGAGCATCGCGGCGATCTCGCGGATGCGTTGCTTGACCGGCTTGAGCCCGATCAGTTCGCGGTCGAGCTCGTCGAGCACCTCGGCAACGCCCGATTTTTCATATTCGGCCTTAAGGTCGACAACCTTCGGCGACCCGTCATTGTCGATCGCGGCCTGAGTTTCGGCGCTCATGATCTGCGGCTCCCTGTTGTCTGCTGTTCCTTGTTCACCCACCCTGGCCGAGGCCGCCATCTCGGCCTTGGGCACGCCCACTGAAACAAAGCCAGGGGAATGCCTTGCCAGGGTGGCCGTCGATCACATCACGCGACCTTCCAGGAGTAGCGCTGGCTCCGACCCCGGATGTCGGTCCGGGTCAGCTCGATCTTCGGCTCGACCTTCGGCCGGTTGACGATGAAGGACATCGTCACCGTCTCGAAGCCGCGCGTCGAATCGAAGGCGTTGAGCCGGATGTAGCTGTCGCCATGGGCCTTGCGGGCCTCAGCGAGCTCCATCATCACGCCCTTCGCGTCCTTCAGGTCGAACATGGGATGCCCCCACATTTCCCAATAGGTGTTCCGCGGATGCGGACTGTCGGTGTACTCGATGCCGATAGCCCAGTTGCGTCCGAGGCAGTACTCGACCTGAGCAGTGACCTGCTCGTCGGTCAGATCGGGCAGGAAGGAAAAGCAGCCCTGAGTGATACGCATCTCGTTGTCCTCCTGTTGCTGGGATCACATGGCAACCGACGGCGTCGGAACGAAGTCCGAGGTGTCCGTCGATGCATAGTTGAAGGTGATGTTGCCCCAGGTATCGAGCGCGGATTCAAGCGGTTTGCACCACTTGGCGGCCTTGCGCAGAATCTCGGGACCTTCGTTCTTGATGTCGCGGCCCTCGTTGCGGGCCAGGACCATGGCTTCCAGGGCGACGCGGTTGGCCTGAGCGCCGGCCTGGATACCCATCGGATGGCCGATCGTGCCACCACCGAACTGCAGGACGACATCGTCGCCGAACATGTCGAGCAACTGGTGCATCTGGCCAGCATGAATGCCGCCCGAGGCAACAGGCATGACCTTGGCAAGGTCGGCCCACGGCTGCTCGAAGAATAGCCCGCGCTGCAGGTCGACCTCGTTCTTGCCTTCGCGGCAGATGTTATAGAAGCCCTGGACGGTCATAGGGTCGCCTTCCAGCTTGCCGACAGATGTGCCGGTATGCAGGTGGTCGACCCCTGCCAGGCGCAGCCACTTGCTGATCACCCGGAAGGAGATGCCGTGGTTCTTCTGCCTCGTGTAGGTGCCATGCCCGGCGCGGTGCATGTGCAGGATCATGTCGTGCTGACGGCACCATTCCGAGATGGATTGGATTGCCGTCCAGCCGACGATCAGGTCGACCATGACGATGACCGAACCGAGTTCGTGGGCGAATTCGGCGCGCCGGTACATCTCTTCCATCGTGCCGGCAGTGATGTTGAGGTAGTGGCCCTTTACCTCGCCGGTTTCCGCCGTGGCCTTGTTGACGGCCTCCATGCAGTAAAGGAAGCGGTCGCGCCAATGCATGAAGAGCTGCGAGTTGATGTTCTCGTCGTCCTTCATGAAGTCGAGACCGCCCTTGAGGCCTTCGTAGACCACGCGGCCGTAGTTCTTGCCCGACAGGCCGAGCTTCGGCTTGGTCGTGGCGCCGAGCAGTGGCTTGCCGAACTTGTCGAGCCGCTCGCGTTCGACGACGATGCCGGTCGGCGGCCCTTTGTAGGTTGTCACATAGGCGGTCGGCAAGCGCATGTCCTCAAGGCGCGCGGCCTTGAGCGGCTTGAAGGAGAACACGTTGCCGATGATCGAGGCCGTCAGGTTGGCGATCGAGCCCGGCTCGAACAGGATGAGGTCGTAGGCGACCCAGCAGAAAAACTGCCCCGGCTGGCCGGGAACCGGTTCAACCCGGTAGGCCTTGGCGCGGTACTGGTCGGACGCCGTCAGACGATCCGTCCACACCACGGTCCAGGTCGCCGTCGAACTTTCGCCGGCCACCGCGGCAGCTGCCTCGATCTCATCGACGCCGTCCTGCGGCGTAATGCGGAACAGCGCCAGCAGGTCGGTGTCCTTCGGCACGTAGTCGCCGTTCCAGTAGCCCATCTGGGCATATTTCAGGACACCTGCCTTGTATCGTTCCTTGCCCTTGATCTCAGTCTTGGCATCACTTGTCATGTCACTTCCTCCTTGTCGTGGTCGTGCGAGCGGGTTCATGCCGCCTTGGCGGCTGCGATGCGCGGATCAAGCTTTCCTGCGGCGTAGCGTCTGGCCATCTCGTCGAGCGGGACGACCCTGATTTTCGAGGCGTTGCCGGCTGTGCCGAACTGCTCGAAACGCTCACGGCAGAGGTCGCGCATGGCATCCATTGCCGGCTTGAGGAACTTGCGCGGATCGAACTCCTGCGGGTTCTCGGACGCGATCCTGCGGAACTGTCCGGTCATCGCCATGCGGCAATCCGTGTCGATGTTGACCTTGCGCACGCCGTGCTTGATGCCGCGCACGATCTCTTCCACCGGCACGCCGTAGGTTTGCGGCATCTCGCCGCCAAATCTGTTGATCACATCCTGCAATTCCTGCGGCACCGAAGAGGAGCCGTGCATCACGAGATGCGTGTTCGGCAGCTTGCGGTGGATCTCCTCGATCACGTTCATCGCCAGGATGTCGCCGTCCGGTTTGCGCGAGAACTTGTAGGCGCCGTGCGAGGTGCCCATGGCGATGGCAAGCGCGTCGACCTTGGTGCGGGCGACGAAATCGACGGCTTGGTCGGGATCGGTCAGCAACTGGTCGTGCGACAGCGCGCCTTCGGCGCCGTGCCCGTCCTCGGCCTCGGCTTGGCCGCTCTCCAGCGAACCCAGCACGCCGAGCTCGCCCTCCACCGACGCACCGACCCAATGGGCCATGCGCGAGACGCGCTCGGTTATCTCCACGTTGTAGTCATAGTCGGCCGGGGTCTTGGCGTCGGCCTTGAGCGAGCCGTCCATCATCACCGAGGTAAAGCCGTAGCGGATCGCCGACAGGCAGGTCGGTTCGCTGTTGCCGTGGTCCTGATGGATGCAGAGCGGGATGTCGGGATAGATTTCCGACAGCGCTTCCATCATCTTGGCCAGCATGATGTCGTTGGCATAGGAGCGTGCGCCGCGGCTGGCCTGGATGATGACCGGCGCGTCGACGGACTTGGCGGCGTCCATGATGGCAAGCCCCTGCTCCATGTTGTTGATGTTGAAAGCAGGCACGCCGTAGCCATGTTCGGCGGCATGATCGAGCAGTTGTCGAAGTGTGATCTTAGCCATGGTCAAGCGTCCTCCAGTCGTTTGGTGTTGGTGCGCAATATCTCGATGCCGGGCAGCGCGCGGCCTTCGAGCCATTCCAGGAAGGCGCCGCCGGCAGTCGACAGATAGCTGATGCGATCCGCGACGCCGGCGGCTGCGAGGGCGGCCGCGGTATCGCCTCCCCCCGCAATGGTGGTGAGCTTGCCCGCCTCGGTCAGTTCCGCCGCCTTGTTTGCCACCGCGAAGGTGGCTTCGCCGAACGGCCGGGTCTCGAAAGCCCCGAGCGGTCCGTTCCACAGGAGCGTGCGGCACGTGCCAAGCACGGCCTCGATGCGGGCCACGGTTCGTGGCCCCACGTCGAGCGCCATCATATCGGGCGGGATCTCTCCCACGCCCACCACGCTTGACGGTTCGTCCTCCGCGAATTTGCGGGCGACGACGACATCGTCCGGCAGAAGGATATGGCAGTTGCTGGCTGCCGCGACGGCCAGGATGTCGAGCGCGATCGGAATGCAATCGGCCTCATGGAGCGAGCGGCCAACATCGTGCCCTTGCGCGGCAAGGAAGGTGTTGGCCATGCCGCCGCCGATGATCAGGTGGTCCATTCGTGTCGCCAGGTTCTTCAGAATGGAAATCTTCGACGAGACCTTGGCGCCGCCGACGAGAGCTGCGACCGGACGCACCGGTTTGTCCAGAGCCGCCGTCAGCGCGGCGACCTCCTCCAGCAGGGACGGCCCTGCAAAGGACGGCATCAACTGGGCGATGGCGTGCGTGGAGGCATGCGCGCGGTGGGCGCATGAGAAGGCATCGTTGACGTAGATGTCGCCATTGACCGAAAGCCTGAGCGCAAAGTTGCGGCTGTTCTCTTCCTCGCCCTTGTGGAAACGCAGGTTCTCCAGAAGCAGCACTTCGCCCTGCCGGAATTGCCCGAGATGTCCGGCAGCCCGTTCCGCCACCGCTCCAACGCAGTCCGGGACGAAGATGACGTCGTGGCCGATCTCCCTTGCCAACGCCTCGGCGACCGGCTCGACCGAATAGGCCGGATGAAACTCGCCGCCGGGGCGGCCGAGATGCGTCATCACCACCACCGCAGCGCCGCGCTGAAGCAGATCGCGCACCGTGGGCGCGAAGCGCTGGATGCGCGTGGCGTCGGAAACCTTGCCGTTCTTCAGCGGAACGTTGAGGTCGGCCCGCACCAGGACCGTGCGGCCATTGACGTCGGCGTCGCGGATGTCGGGAAGCGCGCTCATAGCACCCTCCCCATGGCAACGGCGGTGTCGGCCATGCGGCTGGAGAAGCCCCACTCGTTGTCGTACCAGGACATGACGCGCACGAGCTGACCGTCGATCACCTTGGTCTGGTCGAGCGCGAAGGTCGACGAATGCGGATCGTGGTTGAGGTCGGACGAAACCAGCTTGTCGTTCGTGTAGGCGAGGATGCCCTTCAGCGGGCCATCGGCTGCCGCCACCAGCGCCGCGTTGACATCTTCCGCGGTCACCTTGCGCTTCGGCACGAACTTGAAGTCGACCACCGAGACGTTCGGGGTGGGTACCCGGATCGCCACGCCGTCGAGCTTGCCTTTCAGCTCCGGCAGCACCAGACCCACCGCCTTGGCCGCGCCCGTCGAAGTCGGGATCATGGATAGGGCGGCGGCGCGGGCGCGATAGAGGTCCTTGTGCATGGTGTCCAGCGTCGGCTGGTCGCCGGTATAGGAATGTACCGTCGTCATGAAGCCGCGTTCGATGCCGAAGGCGTCGTTGAGAACCTTGGCCACCGGCGCAAGGCAGTTGGTCGTGCACGACGCGTTCGAGACGACGATGTCGTTGCTGGTGATTTTGTCGTGGTTGACGCCGAAGACGACGGTAAGGTCGGCGCCGTCGGCCGGCGCGGAGACCAGCACCCGCTTGGCGCCGGCGGTCAGATGCGCGGAAGCCTTCTCCTTCGAGGTGAAGATACCGGTGCATTCGAGCACGACATCGACGCCGAGATCGCGCCAGCGCAGGTTTGCCGGGTCGCGCTCGGCGAACACCTTGAAGGTATCTGACCCGACCGTGATCGTATCGCCCTCGACCTTGACCTCGGATGGGAAGCGCCCGTGGACGCTGTCGTAACGTAGCAGATGCGCGTTGAACTCGACCGGCCCGAGATCATTGATCGCGACCACGTCGATGTCCTTGCGGCCGCTCTCGTAGATGGCGCGGACGACGTTGCGGCCGATGCGGCCGAATCCATTGATGGCGACGCGGACCATGTGAATTATTCCTTCCCGGTGAGCTGGAGCGCCGCGTCGACCACGGCCTCTGGTGTGATGCCGAAATGGCGGTAAAGATCCGGAGCAGGCGCGCTGGCGCCGAAGCCGGTCATGCCGATGAAGGCGCCGTTGTCGCCGATCCAGCGATCCCAGCCGAGGCGGGCGGCGGCCTCCACGGCCACGCGCGGCGCGGAGCCCAGCACCTTGGCGCGGTAGGCGGAGTCCTGTTCCTCGAACAGTTCCCAGCACGGCATGGAGACGACCGCCGCGGCCAGGCCGTGCTCGGTCTTGAGCTTTTCGGCGGCGGACACCGCGATCTCGACCTCTGAGCCGGTGGCGATCAGCGTCACGTCGCGCCGGCCGGCGGGCTCGCGCAGGACATAGGCGCCGCGCGCCGAAAGATTGTCGACCGTGTAGGCCTGCCGCAGCATCGGCAGGTTCTGGCGCGACAGGACCAGGACGCTCGGGCGGTCCCGCTCCTGCAAGGCAAGCTCCCAGCATTCCGCCGTCTCAATGATATCGGCCGGGCGGAAGACGTTGAGGTTCGGCGTGGCGCGCAGCATTGCCAGATGCTCGATCGGCTGGTGCGTGGGACCGTCCTCGCCGAGACCGATGGAATCGTGCGTCATCACATAGATGACGCGCTGCCCCATCAGTGCCGAGAGCCGCATGGCGCCGCGCGCATAGTCGGCGAAACAGAGGAACGTGCCGCCATAGGGGACGAAGCCGCCGTGCAGCGCGATGCCATTCATGGCGGCTGCCATGCCGTGCTCGCGAATGCCGTAGTGCACGTAATCGCCGGCATAGTCGCCGGGCAGGATGCGCTCCATGCCTTTGGTGATCGTCAGGTTGGAATGGGTGAGATCGGCCGAGCCGCCGATGGTCAGATCGGTGGCCTCGTTGATGACCCCCAGCGCCATTTCCGACGCCTTGCGAGTGGCGACCTTGGTGGCAGCCTCGATATGCGCCTTCCGGAACGCCGCGAGCGCGTCGAAGACGCCGTCCGGCAGCCGGCCGGCGATGGCGGCCTCGAACGACTGGCGCTGCGGCGAGGCGGCCAGTCGCTTTTCCCAGGCCAAGCGGTCGACCCGTCCCCGTTCGGCAATGTCGCGCCAGGCAACGAGGATGTCGGGCGGCACTTCAAAGGGCTTGTAGGGCCAACCAATGTTTTCACGCGTGGCGGCGATTTCCGCTTCGCCCAAAGGGGCGCCATGCGTCTTTTCCGAGCCGCCGAGATTGGGAGCTCCCTTGCCGATCACGGTCTTGCAGGCGATCAGCGACGGCTTGTCGGAGCGGCGGGCCTTTTCGATCGCGTCCGCTACTGCCTCCATGTCGTGGCCGTCGACGCGGGTGACGCTCCAGCCGGCGGCGGCAAAGCGCGCCAGCTGATCCGTCGAGGTCGAGAGCGTCGTCGGGCCGTCAATCGAGATTGCATTGTCGTCCCAAAGGACGATCAGCCGGTTCAGCCTGAGATGGCCGGCGAGGTCGATCGCCTCGTGCGAAATGCCTTCCTGCAGGCACCCGTCGCCGGCGATCACATAGGTGTAGTGGTCGACGAGATCGGCGCCGAAGCGGGTCGCCATCATGCGCTCGGCGAGCGCCATGCCGACGGCGGTCGAGATGCCCTGGCCGAGCGGGCCGGTAGTGGTCTCGATGCCCTTGGCATGGCCGTATTCCGGATGGCCGGCGGTGCGGCTGCCAAGCTGGCGGAACCGCATCAGCTGCTCGATCGGCATGTCGTCATAGCCGATGAGGTAATGCAGTGCGTATTGCAGCATCGAGCCATGACCGGCGGAGAGCACGAAGCGGTCGCGGTCGGGCCAGTCCGGCTTCGACGGATCGAGCTTGATGAACCTGTCGAAAAGCACAGTTGCGGCGTCGGCCATGCCCATAGGCATGCCGGGGTGGCCGGAATTGGCCTTCTGCACCGCATCCATCGCCAGCGCCCGGATGGCGTTGGCCATATCGCGTTCGGAGACGACTGCCGTTCCCGCGTCCTTGACTGCTGCGTCCTTGACTGCTGCTTGTCTGCTCATGGCTTCCTCCCTCACGATGTGCGCCGCTTGCGCTCGATCAGCTGCATGATGAGCGGCGTTAAAATGAGCTGCATGGCCAGGTCGAGCTTGTTGCCCGGCACGACGATGGAATTGGCCCGCGACATGAAGCTGTCGTGGATCATCGACAGCAGGTACGGGAAGTCGATGCCGCGCGGATTGGCGAAACGGATCACCAGCATCGATTCATCCGGCGTCGGGATCCAGCGGGCGATGAACGGATTTGACGTGTCGACGATCGGCACGCGCTGGAAGTTGATGTTGGTCTGCGAGAACTGCGGCACGATGTAGCGCGTGTAGTCGGGCATCCGCCGCAGGATCACGTCCATGACGGCCTCGGTGGAGTAGCCGCGCGTCGCCCGGTCGCGATGGATCTTCTGGATCCATTCGAGATTGATCACCGGCACGACCCCAATCTTGAGATCGGCATACTTTGCCAGGTTGATCTTCTCGGTCACCACGCAGCCATGCAGGCCCTCGTAAAACAGCAGGTCGCTGGGCTCGAATTCGCGCCAGGCGGTGAAGGTGCCGGGCGGGTTGCCGTAGAGCTTCTCCTCCTCTGCGTCGTGGACGTAGGTGCGCGTCCTGCCGGTGCCTGTGCGGCCGTACTCTTCGAAGATCTCCTGCAGCGTCTCCAGCTCGTTCGCTTCGACGTGGAAGTGGGTGTAGTTCGGATTCCCCCGCTTCTCCTCCTCGGCGACCTTCTTCTTCATCGCCTCGCGGTCGTAGCGGTGGAAAGCGTCGCCCTCGATGAAGGCGGCCTTGATCTCCTCGCGGCGGAAGATCAGCTCGAAGATGCGCTTCACGGAGGTGGTCCCTGCTCCGGACGATCCCGTGATCGAAATGACTGGGTGCTTGGCCGACATGACGAATCCTCAAGCTTGGCGCAGGCGGCGATGGTCGGCGAGCGACATGCGCCCGGCGATGTTCGACCGTTCGAAGCGGCCAAGGACCGACAAGGCCTTGGCTATTGGCGCGGTTGCGAGTGTCCGCTTGCAGACAAGCAGGACGTCGTGAGGCAGCGTGCTCATCGTTTATTTCTCCTCCCATCGAGGAGCTCGGGCAGTGCCGGGTCCTCGTGCTCAGGAGTAAGCACCGACGAGCGAGCAAAGTAAAATTTAATTACTTTACCTATCCAGTAAAAATATCTTACTATGCGGCATGAAGAACATTACTCTGCGCCAGCTCAGGGCCCTGACAGCGATCCAGGAACACGGCAAAATCGTAAGCGCCGCCAAGGCGTTGCGGCTCACCGCTCCGGCCGTGACGCTGCAGCTCAAGCAAGTCGAGGACGAGGCCGGCGTCGCTCTGTTCGACCGCACGTCGGAAGGCATGCGGCCGACCGCCGCAGGCCTCGCCTTCATCGACGCGGCACAAACGATCGAGGAAAGGCTGCGCGTGCTTGCCGACGACATTGCCGCCATCAGGGGCGTACGCAAGGGCAGCCTGGTCGTCGGCGCCGTCTCGACGGCCAAGTACTTTGCCTCAAGGCTCTTTGCCGGCTTCATGCACGACTATCCCGGCGTCGACATGAAGCTCATCATCGGCAACCGGGCCGAAACCATAGACAGCCTGAAGAACCACCGCGCCGATGTGGTCCTGATGGGCCGGCCGCCGCGCGATCTGCCGGTGCGGTCGACGCTGTTCGGCGATCATCCGCTGGTCGTCGTCGCCGCTCCCGACCATCCCCTCGCCGGCAAGCGCGACATCTCGAAGGAGGAAATCGCGCGCGAGCACTTCATCGTCCGGGAGCGAGGCTCCGGCACGCGCATTTCCTTCGAGCATTTCCTGGCAGAGATTCCGGGCCGGCTTGATGATCCAGGCACGGAAATGGACTCCAACGAGACCATCAAGCAAGCCGTGATGGCGGGGCTCGGCGTTGCCTTCATTTCCGCCCACACGGTTTCCTGGGAAGTCGACGCCGGCCGACTCGCGCTGCTTGACGTCGTCGGATTGCCGATCCGCCGCCAATGGTTTGCCGTCAGCCGCGCCGACCGCGCAGTGACGCCGGCCATGGTTGCCTTCGAAGAGTTCCTTGGCCGAAAGGGTGCGGGTTACCTTCCGCTCGTCAGGCAGCTCTATTCCGCCGACTGACGCAAACGCGTGCACATCCGATAAGATTTTTTTACTGAGAGCATAACTTAATTAAAGTTTACTTTGCCATCCGCGCTCTGCTTACTCACCACAGGTCCGATGCGATGTCGGCGCCGCGCAAGGGAGGAGCGGACACATGAGCCTGTCGACCCTGGATGAATTCCTTTCCGCTTACGACAAGACGGGAGATGACCGGTCTCGAGCGGTCGCCGAGACCGTGCGGACGCTGGCCGCCGCCGCGCTGAAGATCCAAAGCCAGATCTGTTTTGCCGCGGCGGGCGATCTCGCCTCGAAGGGCGATACCAATGCCGGCGGCGACGTCCAGCGTGCCCTCGACGTCTTTGCCGACAACGCCTTTTTGGAAGCGGCGCGCCTTGCGCCTGTGGCGCTCTACGCCTCCGAGGAACAGGATGCGCCGATCCGCCTGAAGGCCTCTGCCCCGCTGGCGCTGGCTATCGACCCGCTGGACGGTTCGTCCAACATCGATGCCAACGTCTCGATCGGCACAATATTCTCTATCCTCCCGGCGATCACCGGACCGGACGCCGATCTGGCCGCGTCGTTCCTGCAGCCAGGCAGCAGGCAGATTGCCGCCGGCTTCTTCATCTATGGGCCGCAGTTCGCGCTGGTGCTGACGCTCGGCAATGGCACGCAGGGCTTCGTCTTCTCACCCGCGGCGCGAACGTTCTTCCAGGTCTACGAAAACTTCAGTGTCGAGACCGAGGTACGGGAGTTCGCCATCAACGCCTCCAACTATCGCCACTGGAACGATGCGGTCCGGGTGTATGTCGACGACTGCCTCAAGGGCACGGATGGTCCTCGCGGCAGGGACTTCAACATGCGCTGGGTCGCGTCGCTGGTGGCAGAGACCTGGAGAATTCTGGTTCGCGGCGGCGTCTTCCTCTATCCAGGCGACAAGCGGACCGGTTACGCGAAGGGCCGCCTGCGCCTCGTCTACGAGGCCAATCCGATCGCAATCCTGCTGGAGCAGGCCGGCGGCAGCGCAACAGACGCGGTGGACCGCATTCTGGATATAGAGCCGGAGGACCTGCATCAGCGCGTGCCGTTGGTGTTTGGCGCTGCCGACGAGGTCGCGCGCATTGCCCGCTACCATACCGAGCCCGGCAGCATCGCTGAGCGCTCGCCGCTGTTCGGCAATCGCGGGCTGTTCAGGACATGACGGGCGGCAGTGCACAAGCCAGGGGCGGCAGATGCGCCGCCGGATTGGCTGGGCACGGATAATTTGTCCGGGGCTGTCAGGACAGTTTGTCCGGATACCGACGGAAGTCGACCCGTAACCCTTTGATTTTTTTGCAAGGTCGAATTTGGCACATCCGTTGCAAGCTAACCTCCACAAGGAGGAGACACCAGGAGGACAAGCGAAGAATGGTGGGACCGGGTTTTTCTCGTCGCGCCGGTGCAAGCGATCCGCCTGAGCGGCGCTTGAAGTCACAAGACGTGCCTGGTCGGAGCGTACCGGCCGGTGCCCCGGCGGCAGCGGAGAATTCGGTTCGGCGTGGACGCTGCAGTGGGCGAGTGTTATCGTTCGAACAATCGAGGCGGCGCGGGCAGCGCCGCAACAAGACGACGCACACCAATGGGAGAGCGCTCTTGTTAGACGATCATCTCTCACCGACGCGGTTGGCATTTGACGGATCGTACCCGGTTAGCGCCGGACACGATCTCTTTTGAACGGTCTGGGAGGCAAGGCAATGAACGTGAATCGTCGAGGTTTCATCAAGCTGACGGCCGCTGGGCTGGCGGCCTCCGGGATGGGCGCGCTGGGCTTCGGCCATGTGGGCGAAGCACTAGCCTCGTCCGTGCGTGCCTTCAAGCTGGCCGCGGCCAAGGAAACCCGCAACACCTGCACCTATTGCTCCGTTGCCTGCGGCATCCTGATCTACAGCATGGGAGATCGTGCCAAGAATGCGCATTCGAACATCATCCATATCGAAGGCGACCCGGACCATCCGGTCAATCGCGGCACGCTGTGCCCGAAGGGGTCGGCACTGCTGGACATCGTCCACGCGCCGACTCGCCTGACCGCACCGCGCTATCGAGCAGCAGGGGCCGGTGAGTTCAAGGAAGTCAGCTGGGATTTCGCGCTGGACCGCATTGCCCGGTTGATGAAGGACGACCGAGACAAGAATTTCATCGCCAAAAACAAGGAGGGGGTGACCGTCAACCGCTGGACAAGCGTCGGCATGCTGGCAGCATCGGCGTCCTCCAGCGAAACCGCCTTTCTGACCTGGAAGGTGGCCCGCTCTCTCGGCATGGTGGTGTTCGACAACCAGGCGCGTGTCTGACACGGACCGACGGTGGCCAGTCTGGCTCCAACATTCGGTCGCGGCGCAATGACAAACACCTGGCAGGATATCAAGAATGCCAACGTGGTGATCGTGATGGGTGGCAATGCCGCCGAAGCGCATCCGTGCGGCTTCAAATGGGTCATCGAAGCCAAGATCGAGAACGGCGCCAAGCTCGTCGTGGTCGACCCGCGCTTCACGCGCACCGCATCGGTCGCGGATCTCTATGCGCCAATCCGCCCCGGCACCGACATTGCCTTCCTGAGCGGCCTCATCCGCTATCTGCTGGAGAAGGACAAGATCCAGCACGACTACGTGCGCGCCTTCACCAATGCCGGCCTGATCGCGAAGGAGGAGTTCGGGTTCCAGGACGGCCTGTTCACCGGCTATAACGAGGAAACGCACAGCTACGACAAATCGAGTTGGGACTACGAACTGGACGACCAGGGCTTTGCCAAGGTGGACGACACCTGGCAGCATCCGCGCTGCGTGATCAATCTGCTGCGCAAGCATGTCGATCGCTACACGCCGGAGATGGTCTCCCGCATCACCGGCACACCTCAGGACAAATTCCTGCAGGTCTGCGAACTGCTGGCAACGACCTCGGAGCCGGACAAGGCGCTCACGTCGCTGTTTGCGCTGGGCTGGACGCAGCACTCGATTGGAGCTCAGAACATCCGCACCATGGCCATGGTTCAGCTCCTGCTCGGCAACATCGGCGTTGCCGGCGGCGGCATGAACGCACTGCGCGGCCATTCCAACATCCAGGGCCTTACGGATATCGGCCTGCTGTCCAACCAGATGCCCGGCTACATGACGCTGCCGAGCGACAAGGAAGCGACGTTCAACGATTACATGAAGACGCGGCAGTTTACCCCGCTGCGACCCGGGCAGATCAGCTACTGGCAGAATTATCGGAAATTCTTCGTCAGTTTCCAGAAGTCGATCTACGGCAAGGCGGCGAGCGCCGAAAACAACTGGGCTTACGACTGGCTGCCTAAGCTGGATCTGCCGATGTACGACATCATCCGGGCCTTCGAGATGATGAACAAGGGCGAGATCAACGGCTACATCTGCCAGGGCTTCAATCCGCTCCAGGCCTTCCCCGACCGGGGCAAGATCCGACGCGGCCTGCGCAAGCTCAAGTTCCTGGTGACGATGGACCCGCTGGACACCGAAACCTCCCGGTTCTGGGAGGATTTCGGACCGCAGAATCCGTCCGATGCGGCCGCGATCCAGACCGAGGTGTTCCAGCTTCCGACCAACTGCTTCGCAGAGGAGAACGGCTCCCTGGTGAATTCCGCGCGCTGGCTGCAATGGCACTGGAAAGCCGCCGAACCGCCGGGCCAAGCCCGATCCGACATCTGGATCATGGCCGGTATTTTCCGCCGCTTGAAGGAACTCTACCAGAAGGAGGGCGGCGCGTTCTCGGACGCACTGATGAACCTGTCCTGGAACTATGCCGATCCGGCCTCGCCCGACCCCGAGGAACTGGCCAAGGAGATGAACGGGCGCACGCTCGCCGACATCACCGATCCGACGACTGGCGCGGCGACGCTCAAGGCGGGGCAGTTGCTCGACAGCTTCGCGCAGCTCAAGGATGACGGGACCACCGTGTCCGGCTGCTGGATCTTCACCGGCTGCTTTACCGAAAAGGGCAACCAGATGGCGCGGCGGGAAACCACCGACCCCCGCGATCAGGGCATTGCCCCGGGCTGGGCCTGGGCGTGGCCCGCCAATCGGCGCATCCTCTATAACCGGGCGAGTGCGGATCTCGCCGGCAAGGCCTGGAACCCGAAGAAGCCGATCATCGAATGGAACGGCGAGCGTTGGGTCGGCATCGACGTCCCGGATATGCCGCCAACGGCGGCGCCTTCAGCGGGCGTCGGGCCGTTCATCATGAACGCCGAAGGCCTTGGACGGCTGTTTGCCCGCGCCACGATGGCTGAAGGACCCTTCCCCGAGCATTACGAACCGCTCGAATCGCCCGCCGAGAATGTGCTGCACCCCAAGGTCCGGTCCAATCCGGCAGCACGCGTTTTTGCGGACGACCGCGAGAGTTTCGGCGCGGCATCCGACTTCCCCTATGTTGCCACGACCTACCGGCTGACCGAGCACTTCCACTACTGGACCAAGCATGCGCTGATCAACGCCATCCTCCAGCCGGAGGAATTCGTCGAGATCGGCGAGGAGCTCGCGAAGGAAAAGGGCATCGCACAGGCCGATTGGGTGAAGGTATCGTCCAAACGCGGTGACGTCGTCTGCAAAGCGTACGTGACCAAACGCATCAAGCCTTTGATGGTCGACGGGAAGCCGACGCATGTGATCGGGTGCCCCATCCATTGGGGCTTCACCGGACAGGCACGCAAGGGCTACGGCGCCAACACGCTGACTCCGTCAGTTGGGGACGCCAATACACAAACGCCGGAATTCAAGGCGTTCCTCGTGAACGTCGCGAAGTCCAACGGTCCAGAAGTCTAAGGGGACGGCCATGAGCGATCTTCAAGCACAGGACTTCATCCGCATCTCGGCCACGACGCTGACCCCGCCGACCGCTCGCAATCACGAGCAGGAAGTCGCGAAGCTGATCGACGTGTCGCGCTGCATCGGCTGCAAGGCCTGTCAATCGGCATGCATGGAATGGAACAATCTGCGTCCTGAAGTCGGGCACTTCGAAGGCAGCTACGACAATCCGATGGATCTTGAGCCGAGCGTCTGGACGCTGATGCGGTTTGCCGAATGGGAAAATGAAAAGGGCGATCTCGAATGGCTGATCCGCAAGGACGGCTGCATGCATTGCGAGGATCCGGGTTGCCTCAAGGCCTGCCCGGCTCCGGGCGCCATTGTGCAGTACGCCAACGGCATTGTCGACTTCATCAGCGAGAACTGCATCGGCTGCGGCTATTGCGAAAAGGGATGCCCATTCAACATCCCGCGCGTCAGCAAGGTCGACCACAAATCGTATAAATGCACCTTGTGCTCGGATCGCGTGACGGTCGGCCTCGAGCCTGCTTGCGTGAAAGCCTGCCCGACCGGCGCGATCATGTTCGGCTCGAAGGCCGACATGACCGAATGGGCGGGCGAACGCGTGGATGAATTGAAGTCCCGCGGCTTCGAAAACGCCGGCCTTTATGATCCGCCGGGGGTCGGCGGCACGCATGTGATGTATGTCCTGCAGCACGCCGACAAGCCGGCCATCTACGCGGGCCTGCCAGAAGACCCGCATATCAGCGAGTTCGTAGGTTTCTGGAAGGGCCTCATCAAGCCGGTCGCGCTGGCGGGCATGGCGTTCACGGCGGCGGCCGCATTTCTCCACTGGATCACGGTCGGTCCCAACACGGTCGACGCGGAAGACGACCATCATGCCGAGGAACTGATCCGTTCGGCGAAGGAGAAGTCCGCATGACCTATCCGAAGGGAACGATCGTTCGGGCCAGCGCGCTGACGCGCATCAACCATTGGCTGACCGCAGGATGTTTCGTCCTGCTCGTCCTGTCGGGGCTGGCGATGTTCCATCCCTTGCTGTTCTGGCTGTCGAACCTGTTCGGCGGCGGCCAATGGACCAGGGCGGTTCACCCATGGATCGGCTGCGTGCTGTTCGTGAGCTATCTCGGCCTCATCATCCAATTCTGGCGCGACAACCTGCCAGGCATGGGCGACGTCAGATGGCTGGCGAAGATCAACCGCGTCATCGTCAACGATGAGGAAGATGTTCCCGAGGTCAGCCGCTTCAACGCCGGCCAGAAACTCGTGTTCTGGGGCATGGCCTTCCTGGTGCCGGTGCTGTTCTTCACCGGCCTGACCGTCTGGGAGGTGTATTTCGGCGCCTATACCTCGATCGAAACGCAGCGCGTCACGCTGCTCATCCACAGCCTTTGCGCTATCGGCGCGATCATTCTGTGGATGATCCACGTCTATGCCGCGATCTGGGTGAGCGGATCGATGCGCGCCATGACGCAGGGCTATGTGACGCCTGGCTGGGCATGGCGGCATCACCGGTTGTGGCTGCGCCGGCTGGTCGAGACAAATTCGCGCGGGCCGACCCCGGGCGCCAACCACGACCTCGGCAGGTAGGAGTTTCCTTGAAGCAAGGCGGCGCCCCAAGCACCGGGAAATGGCAGGGATCCGCGACCGGCGGCGTAACGTCGCCCGACGCCGTGGTCCTGCCGGATCCCCGCGCACGCTTTGCCGCAACCGCCGCACGGCTCGCATCGCTTGCGCCCGGCAATCCGATGGAGGACTGGCTGTCGTTCATGGCGCGCCTGGCCTTGGCGCAGCAACAGGCGGTCGAAGCCGTTTGGGATATCCTGGGCGCAACGCCGGCGACCGTCGACCAGGCCATCGATGCGCGCATGCCGCCGCTTGCCGCCGACGGGCATCGCCGCGATCCGGCCTGGCGAATGGCGCTCGTCAGGATCCTTTATGAAATCGAGGCCGGCCCCTTGCCGGCGCGGGCGCGCGCCGTCACCGCGGAGCTCCGCGCCGCCGGACCGGCTGCGATCGAAGCCCTCGCCGAGCACTTCCTCCGCGGCGATGTCGGGATCGAGGAAGCCGGCCCGGCACTTTACGTGGCCGCGGCGCTCCAGGTCTATTTCACGACGCTCGCCGCCAAGCTGCCCGCGGGCAAGCTGCGCCCTCTCGAGCAGCCCGGCCTTTGCCCCTGTTGCGGCTCGACGCCGAGCGCCGGCCTGGTCACCGCTACCGGCAAAACCCCCGGTATCCGCTATCTTCATTGTTCGCTGTGCTCGACGGCCTGGGTGCATGTTCGAGCAACCTGCATAACCTGCGAGGACACGCGCTCCGTCGCGCTCGAAGGCATCGAAGGCGACACTGGCCTGGTAAAGGCCGAGACCTGCAATGCCTGCCACACCTATTCGAAGGTAATCTACCAAAAGCAGGACATGAAGGCCGATCCGTACGCGGACGATCTCGCAAGCCTTGGCATCGATATCCTGGTTGCCGAGGCGGGGTGGTCGCGCCACGCGCCAAATCCGTTGCTACTGGTTGCCTAGAGCACGACAGGAGGTCAGCCAAATGACAAGCCAGGTCGCGAGATCCGAGAGCGATCCCCTGATGCCGGCCTCGGCCGTTCGCCTGACCGATCTCGCCCATGGCGGCGGCTGCGGCTGCAAGCTGGCGCCGTCGGTGCTTCAGAAGCTTCTGGCTGGACAGCCTGGATCCGCTCCATTCGCCCAGCTCCTTGTTGGTACAGAGACCGGCGACGACGCCGCGGTCTGGCAGATCGACAACGAAACCTGCGTGATCGCGACGACCGATTTCTTCATGCCCGTCGTCGACGATCCGCGTGATTTTGGCCGCATCGCCGCGACCAATGCGATCTCCGATATCTACGCCATGGGCGGAAAGCCGATCATGGCACTGGCCCTTCTCGGCATGCCGATCGGCAAGTTACCGATCGAGACAGTCCGCGCCATCATGGAAGGCGGCGCGTCGATCTGCTCCGAGGCGGGCATTCCCGTCGCGGGTGGCCACTCGATCGATTCCATCGAACCTATCTATGGGCTGGCGGTCATCGGTCTCGGCAGCCCGCGCGCCATTCGTAGGAACTCCGGCGCCCGACCAGGAGACGCGCTCATCCTGACCAAGGGGATTGGCGTCGGTGTCTACTCCGCGGCGTTCAAGAAGATGCAACTGACCGAAGCCGCCTATGCCGAAATGATCGCGTCGACGACCTTGCTGAACAGGATCGGCAGCGACCTCGCGCAGGATGACGATGTGCATGGTATCACCGACGTCACGGGCTTTGGTCTGCTGGGCCACGCCCTGGAGCTTGCGCGGGGAAGCAATGTGCGCGTGACCATCGAGAGCGCTCATATCCCATATCTCGCCGAGGCTGAGGCGCTTGCCAAGGCGGGCTTCATCACCGGGGCGTCCAGCAGGAACTGGGCGAGCTACGGGAATGAAGTTGCGCTGCCGCCCGATACGCCGCAATGGCTGCGTGCCCTGTTCACCGATCCCCAGACATCCGGCGGCCTGCTGGTGGCCTGCGCGGCCGAGCGCGCGCAAGTGCTTCGCGCCAAAATAATGGCGGCGGGTTATCCGCGCGCCAGCATCATCGGCACGGTGTCGGCCGGCGAAGGCACGGTCGTTGTGATTTGATGGCCTGTCCTCAAGCCGGCGCGGAGGCGTCCTTTGCGGCAACCGCCGCGTGGATCTCTTCCGTCAGCTTGTTGTTGATCTGGATCAGCCGCTGCAATTCGTCCTGTATTCTCAAAAGCGCTTGGGCGTCCCTGTAGGTCTGCAGCGCCTGTTTGTCGGAGGCCGCGGCTGCAACCTTCTGCCCCACCATGATCACCGAAAGCAGTACCAGCTGCAGGAATGTCTGGGCGACCCAGGCGATCAGCGTCGCCACCCCGCCCTGGATCGCCGAAGGCAGGCTGATGAGGGCAATTCCTCCAAAGGCGTAAGCGCACCACATCGTGCCGACGATGTTGGTGATGGCTACGGCTATCCGACCATTGAGGCCCACGCTTTCGTGCTTGGTAAGGTGTGGCCCCGTCTTCTTGCGTTCCTCAATTCGCGGGTCCGGCGTATGTTCGACATTCGTCATCTCGTCCTCATTGCGAAGTCGGCTGCCCTCCTCACGCGCGGGCGACATTGAGGAGGCGATTTTGTTGTTGCGGGACATCTAATAGAGCACGACATCTGTTTGAAATACATGGACAACTTGTCCATTGAGCTGGACAACATTTCCAGCCGCACGGAAGATGACATCGGGATCTGGCCGCGACAGACAGCTTCCAGGATGAGGGTGTGGCGGAAGAGAGCGGGAGTCGAACCCACCAAAGACAGTCTCGCTGCCTCACTCGGATTTGAAGTCCGAACGCCCCACCGGGGACGATTCTCTTCCAGGATCACTCCGATCATGACGTTGTGGAGACGTCAACGGCCCGAACAAGTCCAGCCGATGCTTGTTCATGCGGCGCTGGTCGCCTCGGCTGAGGGTGACGCCATGCCGATCGAAAAATTCCAGAATCTGGATCGCGACCTTGCGGCCGTTGTCCAATCGATCGCGAAACTGGGCAGCTGTGAAAGTGCCGTTCTCCCAGTTGTCGGCAAGGTCGGCAGCGATGGCGACCATCTGACGAACTGTGCTGCGCAGAAAGAAGTGGTCGATCGCCACCTCGTCGACGAAACCGAGCCGGCCGACCAGCTTCAGGAGTCGCCGGATATCGCGCTCCCCCTGCCCCGTCAGTGCCGCAATGTCGCGCACGCGTGGCGGCCTGTATTCGGCCGCGCCGCCGAGCAACGACTCGACGGCATGCCAGAGCGCTTCATCCTTCGGGGTGAGCCGAACCGTATGCGTCGCCAGCCGGATGAACGCGCCATCCAGCGCGACGGCATGGTCGCGCGCCACCTTCTGCAATGCGGCGGCAAATACGGCGGCGGGCAGGCGCGGCTGCAATAACAGGCGGAGCTTTTCACGGCCGATGCCTTGCAGGTCCGGGTATTGCGCGTGGAAGGCGGCAAGCGCGCTGAGCAGCGCCGATGTGTAGGCATTCCACCGCGAGCGCGAGACGGCGATCCGGTTCGCATCGACGGGCAGGATGATCGCATCTACCGCGGCCGGTAGGCTCTCCCGCTCAGCCAGTGCCAGCGCGCGATCGCGGGCGAAGTCGCCCGCATCATGGAAATAGGGGGTCGTTTCGAGCAACGCGGCGAACGCGTGTCGGGGATCGCTCAAGGACAGCGCGGCACGCAATGCCCGGCGCTCGGGCGTTCGCCGCCGCCGCGCCGGCGGCCTCAGGTCGAGGAATTGTCCGCCGCCCATGGTCCTGCGGGCCGACGTGTCCCGGATCACGAACCGATCGAGCGCCGCCGCCGCGATCGGACGCTCCAGAACCAGTTGCACATCCGCGCTCGTGCCGGGATCGAGTGCCGCCTCGCCCAAGAGGACGACGTGGGCGCCGACCTCGGCCGAGGCATGATGCAGGCGCACCGGGAACCATTGCCGCAGCCCCTTGCTCTCACTCGGCAGCAGCTTCAACTTGGCGTCGATCCGGTCCGTCGGCGCATGGAGTCCCGGATCAAGCACCATGTCGCCACGGTGGACGGCCCCCTTGGAAATTTCCTCGCCCTGCAGGTTGAGCGCGCAACGGTCGCCGGCATGCCCAGACTCCGCCTGCTCGTTCTGCACATGCAACGACCGCACCCGTGCGGCCAGGCCGGATGGGCTTATGCGCACCCGGTCGCCAACTCCCACCGTTCCGGTCAGAACTGTTCCGGTTGCGACCACGCCGATCCCCGCGAGCGTGAAGACGCGGTCGATGGCCAAACGGAAACGCCGGTCGGCGCCGGAACGGGGCGTCACCCCGGCGGCCGCCGCAAGCCGGTTGCGCAGATGATCGACGCCTTGGCCAGTTATAACGGACACCGGCAGCACATCGGCGCCTTCCAGGGAGGTCTCCGCAACCATGGCGCGGATTTCGGCGCCCACCTGCGCAAGCCGCTCTGGCGACGCAATATCCGATTTGGTCAGGGCGACGATGCCTCGCCGGATTCCAAGCAGGTCGATGATTGCCAAATGTTCGCGTGTTTGCGGCATGATGCCGTCATCGGCCGCCACAACCAG
This sequence comes from Mesorhizobium atlanticum, assembly GCF_003289965.1. Classification (GTDB taxonomy): domain Bacteria; phylum Pseudomonadota; class Alphaproteobacteria; order Rhizobiales; family Rhizobiaceae; genus Mesorhizobium; species Mesorhizobium atlanticum. The sequence continues at coordinate 253,138 of NZ_QMBQ01000003.1, read as the reverse complement.
CAGCGCGAAGTCGATGCCGGTTGCTCCGGCGAGCATCGTGTGGACAAAGCGCTCATGCCCCGGAACATCGATGAAGCCGAGCCGTCGGCCGCCCGCGACCGGAAGATAGGCGAAACCGAGGTCGATGGTGATGCCGCGCGCCTTCTCTTCCTTCAGCCGATCGCCCTCGACCCCTGTGAGAGCTTTGACCAGGGCGGTCTTGCCGTGGTCGATATGTCCGGCGGTGCCGATGATCATGGATGCCGCCGAGCGTCGGCCGGCCCCCTCGCCGCCAATTCGGACAGTGTCGAGACGAACATGTCCTCGTCGGTGAGGCAGCGAAGATCGACAACCAGGCCGCCATCGGCGGCGCGGCCGATGATCGGCCTGGTCAAGCCGCGCAGCGCCGCAGCCAGGCGGTTCAGCGCGCCGCTGCCCGATCGCGGCCGAACCACAAGCCCGGCACTTGCTATCGTATCCAGCGGCAAGGCACCCGATCCGATCTGGCTGTCGCACGCGCACAGCGAGACCTCGAACTCGTTGCCCACCGCTTGCGCCAGCACAGGCTGCAGGCGGCGCGCCTGTGCCTCGATGTCCTCCCTCGGGCGGGCGAGCAGCCTGAGTGTCGGCAGGCGCTCCGCCAGCCGGTCAGGATCGAGATAGAGTTTCAAGGTGGCCTCGATCGCCGCAAGCCTGATCTTGTCAACGCGCAGCGCCCGCTTCATTGGATTGCGGTTCACCGCCTCTATCAGATCCGCGCGTCCGACGATGAAGCCTGCCTGCGGGCCGCCGAGAAGCTTGTCGCCGGAAAAGGTCACGATCCCTGCCCCCTGCTCCACGGCCCCGCGAACGGTCGGCTCGTCGCGCATCCCGTAGCGTGACAGATCGATGAGCGAGCCCGATCCAAGATCGTTGATAAGGGGGACGCCGGCGGCATCGCCTATGGCTGCAAGCTCGGCAGCGCCGACTTCGGCAGTGAAGCCCTGGATGCGGTAATTCGACGTATGAACCTTGAGGATAGCTCCTGTCCGCTCGCCGAGCGCGGCGCGATAGTCCCGGGCATGGGTACGATTGGTCGTTCCCACCTCGATCATCAGCGCGCCGGCGCGGGTCATGATGTCGGGCATGCGAAAAGCCCCGCCGATCTCGATCAGTTCGCCGCGCGAGACGATCGCCTCGCGGCCTTGCGACAGCGTGTTGAGCGCAAGCAGGACCGCGGCGGCATTGTTGTTGACGACGGTTGCGTCTTCCGCGCCGGTCAGCTCGAGCAAGAGTCCGCGCACATGCTCGTCGCGCTCGCCGCGCTGGCCGGTCTCGAGATCGAATTCCAGCGCCACGGCGTCGCGCATCGCCGCCGTTGCCGCCTCGATCGCCGCTTCGGCAAGCAAGGTGCGTCCGAGATTGGTATGCAGCACGGTGCCGGTCAGGTTGAACAGCGGCCGAAGGTCTGAACTGAATTTCTGCTCCAGGCTGACGAGCGAGTTGATCATGATATCTTCCGCCGACGGAACAGGTGCGCCGGCTATGATCTGCTTTCGCGCGGTATCGACCGCGTCGCGGATCGCATCCGTCACGGCCGTTCGCCCAAACTGGTGGAACAAATCCGGCGGCGTCCGCTCGAGAAGCGTCGCGACAGAGGGCAGCTTGCGCATTCCCGCCATGGTTTCGGTCATGGACGCCTCAGGCGATCGCGGATTTCCTTCAATATCGACTTCATCGTTCTCGCATGTCGAGCTTTGCCCCACGATACCACGTTGAGCCAGCCCATTTCATTCTGCTTTAGGGGCCGCAGGCGACTGCCGCGGATTGGGTGCGCTCTTCCTTGCCCTGCCTTGTGTGATCAGGCGGGCGCTGCGATGGCCGCTGAAATGAATCCAGACCCAGTTCAGCGCGACGGCAAGTCGGTTCCGTAGTCCAATGAGGAAGAAGATGTGGGCGACGCCCCAGAGCCACCAGGCCAGCCGGCCCTTGAGCTTGATCCAGCCGAAGTCGACGATGGCGGCTCGCTTCCCGATTGTAGCGAGATTGCCGGCGTTCTTGTAGGCAAAGCGCGGTGGCGTGTAGTCGCCCCGCAGACGCGCCTTGATCACGTCGGCAACGTAGCGTCCCTCCTGCTTGGCGGCCGGAGCCACGCCCGGGACCTGCTTTCCGTCCGCGGTTTCGACATGGGCCGTATCGCCGACGGCAAAGATATCCGGATGTTCCGGCACGGTCAGGTCCGGCAGCACGAGGATCCGGCCGGCGCGGTCAGCCCGCACATTGAGCCAATCGGCGGCAGGCGAGGCGGCAACGCCCGCCGCCCACAGGATGGTTTTTGCGGGAAGAAACTGTCCGCCGAGTTCGACGCCGTCCTCCCCGCATTGGGAGACGGCGTGTCCCAGCTTGATCTCGACGCCCAGGCGGGTGAGCGCACGCTCGGCGTAGGCGGACAGATCCTCGGTGAAACCAGAAAGGATGCGGGGCCCTGCTTCGATGAGGACGACGCGCACGCTGCGCGTATCGAAATTGCGAAAGTCGTTGCGCAGCGTGTCCCGGGCAAGCTCCGCGATCGTGCCCGCCAGTTCCACGCCTGTCGGACCGGCACCGACGACCACGAATGTCAGATACGCTGCCCGCTCGGCTTCGTTCTTTTCCCACTCCGCCTGCTCGAACGCAGCCAGTATCCGCCGTCTGATGGTGGTGGCATCCTCGAGCGTCTTCAGGCCCGGTGCGTACGGTTCCCATTCGTCGCGACCGAAATAGGCGTGGCGAGCTCCGGTCGCCAAAATCAACGTATCGAAGGAGATCGGCTCCTCGTCCTCCAAAAGAACCTTCTTGTTCTGCGCATCGATGCCGATGACCGTACCGAGCAACGTCGTGACGTTCCTATGGTTGCTGAGAAGGGAGCGGATCGGCCAGGCGATCTCGGAGGTTGCGAGCGAAGCGGTCGCGACCTGGTAGAGCAAGGGCTGGAAGAGGTGATGGTTGCGTCTATCGATCATCGTCACGCGCACTGGAGCGCTTGCAAGTCCGCGAGCGGCCTCCAAGCCGCCGAAGCCGGCTCCGACGATCACGATATGATGAGGCTGATCTGTCACCATTCCAGGATCAACGACGACGATGTTCGGATGGCGTCTAACAATCCTATGGTCATGCTTGGTCCCGATTATCGGCGATGACCTTATCGATTAACCCTTCATTGCGGCGGATGAACTCGTCCCGGGTCATCTTGGAAGCATGCCATGCGGCCTGAAGGCCGGCGTCCCGGCCAAGCCATTCGTTGCGCGTCTGATGATCGAGCTTGTGGCGCCGCGCGTCCTGTGACCCGTGCGATGCTCTGTCATGATCCTTGGACATCACGTTCCTCCTACCTGTCGGCGCTCCAGCTGTAGCAAAGCCCTCTATCCCGCCTCAAATCTGTAGCAACAGACGTGCCAATTCGAATTGCAGCGATATCAATGCGTTACACGACAAAATCTTGATGATTCCGGACAATTTGTCAGTGCCCGCCCGGACATGTTGTCCACGGCGCAGACGATGCCCCGGCACTGGCTGCTGAAGCAATTCCAAGGAAAGCGTCACCCGTTCGCCGGGAATGCACAAGACAAACAGGGCCGCGTTTCGCCGATCTGAGAAACGATGGAACGCACCATACCAAAGCAACGCGGGCTGATTTCGTTCCGCTCCGACAAGGGCTCGGATTGCTCGTCGGCTATTTCTCCATTTTCTCGGGATCGAGGACCACGGAGGCCTCGGTCGTCAGAAGTCTGAACGTGAAGCTCAGGAAGAAATACAGCTCCACGCTCGTGGCCGAATGGCTCGAATAGCCGATCGAAAAATCCTGTCCGATATCGAGCTCGAAATCGCCGCCCCGGGTCGTGAGCAGGAAGGCGCCGGCAATGGCAGGCGCCCAGATCACGCCGCCGTCGACCACGCGCTCGATATGGTGGAAGACCGGATAGCCGTCATCGCTTCCTCCGCTTGCCGCCGTGTATGCATCGGCGCCGAGCACAAGCGCATAGGGGCCATTGCAGCCGGCAAGCTTCAGCTCGCCCACCGCTTGCGCGACGGCGCCCGGATAGGACTTCACGTTCGACGGCAGTGCCAAGTGGGCGTTGCTGCTGCCGTCGCGAATGCCCTGAATGCCGGCCGCCGCATATCCGTCGAACACGGCGCGGTCCTCGGCAAAGGCGATCTTGCGCGCGGCCTCCTTGACGGGAGACCAGTCCGAATCCGTGGCGCCGCGCTCCACGTCGTCGATCGCCTGGCGCGAAAGCTCGAACGGAACGCGCAGCTCGACCAGGGGTTTGGCTTCCCGCAATAGCGTCTGAATTCCTTCGCCCGATCCCGGAATTTGCCTGGCGTGGCCAGTCCCGGCTGCCGAGAAGTCGAGCCCTTTCGGCCCGACGACATCAACGACGCGGCGCGCCGCCAGATGACGTTTCAAGGTGCGGGACGCCTCCTCCTCAATTTGCTCCCAAGCCGCGGTGGAGATCGGAGCCAGTTCCCGATGGAGATTGTTCATGTCCGCCTCATTTCTTGAGAGATCCGATACCGAGTGAACCGTCGCCGGGAGAAGCGCCTCGCCCGAGCGCTTCAGGCGCCGATGCAACGTTCAGGCCGGTGGCGGGGTCAGGCCCCGCCTCGGGGTCGACATTGTCCAGGAAGGTCGCCGTCGGCACGAAGAACAGCGTGCCTGTCACCGCGCGGCTGAAATCCAGCAGATGGTCGTAAGTGCCTGGCGGGTTGCCGATGAACATGTTCTCCAGCATCCTCTCGATGCGGTGCGGAGAACGGGCATAGCCGATGAAATATGTGCCGAATTCAGCCTTCCCTACCTCGCCGAACGGCATGTTGTCGCGCACGATCTGAAGCTGCTCGCCATCCTCTTCGATGTTGGTCAGGACATTGTGGGCATAGGGCTTCTTCACGGAATTGAGCTGCTCGATATCGGAGAGCTTGTGCCTTCCGATGATGTTTTCCTGTTCCTCGACAGGCACCTTGTTCCAGCGCTCCACGTCGTGGAGGTATTTCTGCACGATGACGTAGCTGCCGCCGGCAAAGGCAGGGTCTTCGTCGCCGACAAGGGTAGCCGCCTCGGCCGCCTGCCCTACTGGATTTTCGGTTCCGTCGACGAAGCCGATCAGGTCGCGGTCGTCGAAGAACTTGAAGCCGTGCACCTCGTCTTCGGTCGAGACCGCGCCAGCGAGCCGCGACATGACATGCGTTGCCAACTCGAAGCACAGGTCCATGCTCGCCGCACGGATGTGGAACAGGATGTCGCCTGGCGTCGAGACGGCGTGATGCACGCCGCGAATTTCACGAAAGGGATGCAGGTCCGCCGGCCTGGGCTCTCCAAACAGCCTGTCCCATGCGTCGGAGCCGAAGCCCATGATGCAGGACAGCTGTCCATTGAGATTGCGGAAACCGACGCCACGCAGCAGGCTGGACAGGTCGGCGCACAGGCCGCGCACCGTCTCCTCGGCCGCCGATCCGGGATTGATCGTCACGACCAGGAATATCGCCGCCCGGGTGAGCCTGGCAGAGACGGATTGGGAGACGGGAGGCGGTAGGCTCGAGACCATATTCGCTCTGTCAGGACGTTTGCGGGGGCGACAGCTGCATCAAAGCCAAGCTTCGAGCTCAGTGCAACCTGATCGACTTCAGTTCTACGATCCGCAGCACCCTAGTCCATGTCCCGGAACGCGTGCCCGTCGGCGGCAACGCCTTCCACGACGCTCGGCGGCAACAAGTCCTGCGCGGCGGTGCCGTCGAAAACCCATTCCTTCGGATCGGCGAAATCGGGAAGACCGGCGCCCTTACGCACGTAGAGACCTATCCCCGGCTTCTTGACGTTGATGTAGAGATCATATTCTGGCATCGACAAAACTCTCGTTAGCTCACACTTCGGCACGAACGAGCGGTTCCAGCCGTTGCTCATTCCTGGCCCTCTGAACGAGCAACACACGTGCCAGTTCGGAACGGCAACAATATCAGTTGTTTGAGCTTTTATTTCTGATGCCGTCGGACAATATGTCCAAACTTGGCGGACATATAGTCCGCCAGGCCTGTTCAGTCGAAAGCGGTGTAGACAACTGCAATACAGCCAACCGCCGCCAGTGCCAAACATCCCAGTCGCACGGCCATAAGCACCAGCGGCTTCCTGGCGGAATGAACGTAATCGTCCACGACGACCTGAAAGCCGAGGGCGATGTGATAGAACAATGCGGCCAGCAACAGGACCATCAAGACCATGGATAATGGGTTGGTGAGCCAGGCGACGAACTCGCCGTAGCCACTGCTGCTATGCGCGATGATCGAGGCAAGAAACCATATTGTCAGGGGTATGAGCGCGAGCGCGGTCGCGCGTTCCCAAAGCCAATGTCTGGCACCGTCCTTCATATGAATGCACCTCTCACACGGTGCGGACCGATACAATCGGAGCCCTGATGCGGCCGCATCGACATCAACTCCGCATAACAAGGGAAACAAGCCAACTGAGGGCGGTCAACAGCGCGCTTGCTGCAACGACGGCCCAACCGGATCGGTAGATCGCAGCAAGGTCGAAGCCCAATCCCGCATCCCAGGCAAGATGGCGCAGCCCGCCGCACAGATGAAAGAAAAAGGCAAACACGAACAGGAGAAGCCCAATTTGTCCGGGCGAGGATGCAAGCAGCAATTGGGTGTAGGTATAGGCTTCAGGCCCATTGGCGGCCGCAACCAGCCAAAACACCAGCCCGACGGCGCCTAGGCTGAGCACGATGCCGCTGGCCCGGTTGGCGATCGACAGAACTGACGTAAGCTGAGGCCGATAAATCTGGATGTTAGGCGAATTCGGCCGCTGTTTCCCATTTGCTCGGCTCTGCATGGCTACCCTCCGACGTTCTGGTCTTTTTCGGCCTGGCGTTCGACGATCATCTTCTTGATCTCGGCAATTGCCTTTCCCGGATTGAGCCCTTTCGGACATGTGCGGGTGCAATTGAGGATCGTGTGGCAACGATACAATCGAAACGGATCGTCAAGCCGATCCAGCCTTTCGGCCGCGGCCTCGTCGCGACTGTCGGCAAGCCATCGCCACGCCTGCAAAAGGGCGGCGGGCCCCAGAAAGCGGTCTCCGTTCCACCAGTAGCTCGGGCAGCCCGAGGAGCAACAGAAACACAGGATGCACTCGTAGAGCCCGTCGAGTTGCTGGCGTTCTTCGATGGATTGGATCCGTTCGGCCTCGGGCTCCGGCGATTTCGCGCTGAGCCAGGGCTGGACCGCTTCGTGCTGCGCGTAGAGGTGCGTCAGATCGGGCACCAGGTCCTTGATGATTTGCAGGCCCGGCAACGGATAGATCGGGCACAGGTCGTCGGTCTCGGAGATGAATCGCGTGCAGGCAAGCCAATTCGTGCCATCGATATTCATGGCACAGGACCCGCAGATGCCCTCTCTGCAGGACCGGCGAAACGCCAACGTGGGATCGATCTTGTCCTTGATCCAGATAAGCGCGTCGAGAACCATTGGGCCGCAATCGTCGAGATCGACCTCAAATCGATCGAGCGACGGATTACGGCCCGAGTCAGGATTGTATCGGTAGACATCGAAGACCTTGATGTGGCGTGCCCCGCTCGGGGCCGGCCAGGTACGACCGCCTTCAATGCGCGAGGTGGCAGGCAGGCCGAAGTTTTTCGGGACCGGAAACCGCTTCAGAAAGGTGTACTGTGGAAGCTGGTTCGAAGATCGAATGATCACCGCGTGCCCCTCCATCCATCGTGGGCTGGTCGGATGAAAGATCGCGCGGCGATCCGTAATGCCATTGCCGCGCAAGCCGAAATCATGGATTGAGCGGGCCCGCGGCCGGCTAGCGGAGCATCCTGAGCAACGCCTCGGCAGCCGGCTCTGACGACGCCGGGTTCTGGCCCGTGATCAACAATCCGTCGCTTGTGGTGAACGGCGCCCAATCCGGGCCGCGTTCGAAATGTGCGCCCTTTGCCTTCAGCATGTCCTCGACGAGAAACGGCACGACCTCCGTCAGCCCGACCGCGGCCTCCTCGCTGTCGGTGAAGCCCGTCGCGCGCTTGCCCCGCACGATCGGCTCGTCGGTCCGCGGATCCCGCACGTGGCGCAACACGCCCGGCGCGTGACAGACCGCCGCGACCGGCTTGCCGGCCGCCAGCGCGTGCTCGATCAGCTCTATCGAATGCTTATCCTCGGCAAGATCCCACAGCGGGCCATGACCGCCCGGATAGAACACCGCGTCATAGTCGTCGATCGACACGTCGGCGAGCTTGCGGGTCGCGGCAAGCGCGGCCTTCGCGGTTTCGTCGGCGCTGAAGCGGCGCGTGGCGTCGGTCTGCCCGGACGGATCGCTGCTCTTCGGGTCAAGCGGCGGCTGCCCGCCCTTTGGCGAAGCCAGCGTCAGCTCTGCGCCCGCATCTTTGAACACATAATAGGGCGCGGCCAATTCCTCGAGCCAGAAACCGGTCTTCTTGCCGGTGTCGCCGAGCTTGTCGTGCGACGTCAGGACCATAAGGATCTTCATAGTCGGATATCTCCTTCGAAGGTTGCGCGGCAATGCCCACGGCGAGCCTGGGGCAAGTACACGGCACCTCGTGCCGCGCGGCGGCGCGCCTCGTCACAACGGGACGGGTCGCCCGGACGGCTCCTCCTCCAAGGTCACGGCAATGTCGGCATTCGCGGAGAGGCGAACCTTGTTGCCTTCGACGCCGGCCACAAAGCCGATCTCTATGTAATGGTGATGGCCCTTGTGGGCGCCGAAGCTGTCGCTCTTCCGCAGCTTGATGCGGCCACCCTCCAGGCGATCGACCGTGCCGACATGCACGCCGTCGGCCCCGATTATTTCCATGCCTTCCCTGATCTTGTCCGTCATCGCTATTTGCTCCTCTTTCAACTTCTTGTTGCTAGAACTGCGTCACGCTGTGGTGACGTCGGTCAGACGCGCCGCCATCTGACGATGAGGCTCTCGACGGCGTTCAAAGCGGATCCAACTCATCCTCGTCCACGATCACCGGCTTCTTGCCATTGAACGTCAGCCCGTCCCTGCCCGCGGAGATTTTCACTGCCGATCCGTCGCGCACGTCGCCGGCCAGTATCATCTCGGCCAACGGATCCTGGACGTAGCGCTGGATGACGCGCTTCAGCGGGCGCGCGCCATAGGCCGGATCCCATCCTTTGTCGGCAAGCCAGCTTCGTCCCTTCGCATCGAGTGTGACCTCGATCTTACGGTCGTCCAGGATTTTCCGAAGGCGCGCGAACTGGATTTCGACGATCCGTCCCATCTCGCTCTTCTGCAGCCGGTGGAAGAGGATGATGGCGTCGATGCGGTTGAGGAATTCGGGACGGAAATGCGACCGCACCATCGCCATCACCTGCTCGCGCACGGCACTGGTCTTTTCGCCTTCCGGCTGGTTCACGAGATACTCGGCGCCGATGTTCGACGTCATGATAATGAGCGTGTTGCGGAAATCGACCGTGCGACCCTGACCGTCGGTCAGCCGACCGTCGTCGAGCACCTGAAGCAGCACATTGAAGACGTCCGGATTGGCCTTCTCGATTTCGTCGAACAGCACGACCTGATAGGGCCGGCGCCGCACGGCTTCGGTCAGCACGCCACCCTCGTCGTAGCCGACATAGCCCGGAGGCGCGCCGATCAGCCGGGCGACCGAATGTTTTTCCATGAACTCCGACATGTCGATGCGGACCATCGCCGTCTCGTCGTCGAACATGAATTCGGCCAGCGCCTTTGCCAATTCCGTCTTGCCGACGCCGGTCGGTCCCAGGAACATGAAGGAGCCGATCGGCCGGTTGGGATCCTGCAGGCCGGCACGCGCGCGACGCACGGCCGTCGACACGGCCCGCACCGCCTGCGCCTGTCCGACGACACGATTGCCGAGCACCTCCTCCATGTGGAGGAGCTTCTCCTTCTCGCCCTCGAGCATCTTGTCGACCGGCACACCGGTCCAGCGTGAAACAACCTGGGCTATGTTGTCCGCGGTCACAGTTTCGCTGATCGAGGTGTTCTCGCTGGCCTCGACGGCGGCGAGCTTTCGCTCGAGCTCGGGGATGACGCTATAGGCAAGCTCGCCTGCCCGCTGGTATTCGCCCTTGCGCTGCGCATTGGCGAGCTCGGTGCGGAACTGCTCGAGGTCGCTTCGCATCTTCTGCGCGTCGGACAGCTTGCCTTTCTCGGCCTGCCATTTCGACGTCATGTCGGCCGACTTCTTTTCGAGTTCGACCAATTCCTTGTCCAATGCCTGGAGACGGCTTTTGGACCCGGCGTCCTTTTCCTTCTTCAGTGCCTCCTGCTCGATCTTGAGGCGAACGATCTCGCGGTCGAGGGAGTCCAGTTCCTCCGGCTTGGAATCGACCTGCATCTTGAGCCGTGCGGCCGCTTCATCGACCAAATCGATGGCCTTGTCCGGAAGGAAGCGATCGGTGATGTAGCGGTTCGAGAGCGTCGCGGCCGCCACCAGCGCCGAATCCGCGATCCGCACTCCATGGTGAAGCTCGTATTTCTCCTTCAGTCCGCGCAGGATCGAGATCGTGTCCTCGACCGTCGGCTGTGCGACGAACACCGGCTGGAAACGCCGCGCGAGTGCCGCGTCCTTCTCGACGTGCTTGCGATATTCGTCGAGCGTGGTGGCGCCGATGCAGTGCAGCTCGCCACGCGCCAGCGCCGGCTTGAGCAGGTTTGATGCATCCATCGCGCCGTCCGTCTTTCCGGCGCCGATCAGCGTGTGCATCTCGTCGATGAACAGGATGATGCCACCGGCGGCGGATGTGACTTCGTTGAGCACGGCCTTCAACCGCTCCTCGAACTCGCCGCGATACTTCGCACCCGCGATCAGCGCCCCGAGGTCGAGCGCGAGCAGGTGTTTGTGCTTCAGGCTCTCCGGCACATCGCCATTGATGATCCTCAGCGCCAGCCCCTCAACGATTGCCGTCTTGCCGACACCGGGTTCGCCGATCAGCACCGGATTGTTCTTCGTGCGCCGTGACAGAACCTGGATCGTACGGCGGATTTCCTCGTCACGGCCGATGACCGGATCGAGCTTGCCCTCGCGGGCCGCGGCGGTGAGATCACGGGCGTATTTTTTCAGCGCGTCATAGGCGTTCTCAGCCGAAGCGCTGTCGGCGGTGCGGCCCTTGCGAAGCGCATTGATAGCCGCATTGAGGTTCTGGGGCGTGACACCGCCCTGAGCGAGCAGCTTGCCCGCCTCGCTATGCTTGTCTGCGTCCAGGGCCTGCAACAGCCGCTCGACGCTGACGAAACTGTCGCCGGCCTTCTCGGCCGCCTGTTCCGCGGCGGTGAAGAGACGCGCGGTCTCCGGCGCCAGATAAACCTGACCTGCGCCAGAGCCGGTCACCTTCGGCAGTTTCGCCAGCGCTTCCTCGGTCGCCTTCAGGATTGAACGTGAATTGCCGCCTGAGCGATCGATCAGCCCTGCAGCAAGGCCCTCATTGTCATCGAGGAGCACTTTCAGGATATGAGTGGGCGTGAACTGCTGGTTTCGCTCCCGCGCCGCCAGCGATTGCGCCGACTGGATGAAACCCCTTGCGCGATCGGTGTATTTCTCTGCGTCCATTGCGCAACCTTTCAAGGCAACAAGTCAGTTCCGAACAGGCCCTGGTCGAGTGCTGGCAGGCCCGGTCGAGCATCGGCGCCTCAGCGGCAGGCGATGCCGATAGCGGCGGGAACCTACGACGATGCCGCTGCTTCCTCGGCAGGCTTGTCGGCCACCATGGCTTCGGTGGTGATCATCAAGCCGGCGACCGACGCCGCGTTCTGCAACGCGCTGCGGACCACCTTCAACGGATCGATGATGCCTTCCTGGTACAGATTTCCGAACGTGTCGGTCTGGGCATTCCAGCCATAGCCGAAATCGCCCGTTCCTCTCACCTTACCGACAATGACCGATCCCTCGTCGCCGGCATTTTCCGCGATCTGGCGAATGGGCGCCTCAAGGGCCCGCCTTACGATTTGAATGCCATGACGTTGATCGTCATTATCGACATGGATGCTATCAACGGCCTTGGCCGATTTCAGCAAGGCGACGCCGCCGCCCGGAAGAATGCCCTCTTCCACCGCGGCGCGGGTCGCGTGCAACGCATCGTCGACGCGATCCTTCTTTTCCTTCACTTCCACCTCTGTCGTGCCGCCGACGCGGATCACCGCGACGCCGCCGGCAAGCTTGGCCACGCGCTCCTCCAGCTTCTCGCGGTCGTAGTCGGACGCGGTGTCTTCGATCTGCTGCTTGATCTGGGTCACGCGGCTTTGTATGGCCGCCTTCTCGCCGGCGCCGCCGACAATGGTGGTGTTTTCCTTCTCGATGCGAACGTTCTTGGCTCTGCCAAGCGTGGTTAGCTCGACGTTTTCGAGCTTCATGCCGAGATCGTCCGAAACCACCTGGCCACCGGTGAGGATTGCAATATCTTCAAGCATCGCCTTGCGGCGGTCGCCGAAGCCGGGAGCCTTGACCGCAGCGATCTTCAGGCCGCCGCGCAGCTTGTTGACGACGAGCGCCGCGAGCGCTTCCCCCTCGACGTCCTCGGCGATGACGAGCAACGGCTTGCCGGATTGGACCACCGCTTCCAGCAAGGGCACCATGGCCTGAAGATTGGAGAGCTTCTTCTCGAACAACAAGATATAAGCATCCTCGAGTTCGACGACCATTTTGTCGGGGTTGGTGACAAAATAAGGCGAGAGGTAGCCGCGGTCGAACTGCATGCCTTCGACGACTTCCAGCTCGGTATCGGCGGTCTTGGCCTCCTCGACGGTGATGACGCCGTCATTACCGACCCTTTCCATGGCCTCGGCCAGGTAGCGGCCTATCTCGGCGTCGCCATTGGCCGATATGGTTCCGATCTGGGCTATTTCGTCGTTTTTGACGATCTTGCGCGCGTTCTGCTTCAGCTCGTCGACGACAGCGTCGACCGCCTTGTCGATGCCGCGCTTGAGATCCATGGGATTCGCGCCCGTGGCGACAGCCTTTGCGCCTTCCCGTACGATCGCCTGCGCCAACACGGTGGCCGTCGTCGTGCCATCGCCTGCGATGCTGGCGGTTTTGGCGGCAACCTGGCTGACCATCTGCGCGCCCATGTTCGCGAACTTGTCCTCCAACTCTACGGCCTTGGCAACGGTCGCACCGTCCTTGGTGACGCGAGGGGCACCGTAGGCGCGCTCAATGATGACATTGCGACCCTTGGGGCCTAGAGTTACCTTTACTGCGTCGGCAAGCACATCGACTCCGCGTAACATCTTGTCGCGCGCATCGGTGTCGAAAATCACATCTTTTACTGCCACGGTGCTCTCCCTGACCAATTGTTCGATGGTTGGAAAATTCGATCACGCCGCTTGAATTTCACCGGCGTGCGATTGGCGCTTTGCCACTATCGAGCTTCGATGATGCCAAGGACGTCGGGTTCCTTCATGATGAGAAGTTCCTCTGCGCCGAGGACAATCTCTGTCCCAGACCATTTGCCGAAGAGAATGCGATCACCGACTTTGACGTCCGGCTTGATCCGCTTGCCGGCTTCGTCGCGCGCTCCGGGACCCACCGCGATCACCTCGCCTTCCATCGGCTTCTCCTTGACGGTGTCGGGTATGAGGATGCCGCCGGCTGTCCTTTCGTCCGCGACGATGCGACGAACAAGGATGCGATCATGCAATGGATGGAATGCCACGGCGCTCTCCTCGACCAACGAACCCTGTCGAGATACATGGAGCAACGCGCGTGCCAATTTGGGGTGCGCAACAAAATCAAGCGGATATTGCGGATGACCCGGCGGAGACGGGACAAGATGTCGGAAATGAATCGGACAAAATGTCTTTGTCCGAATGATGATCAGCTTGCTTCGGGCAACCAGACCGTGAACGTGGTTCCCTTGCCGAGCTCACTCTCGACCGCGATGTTGCCGCCTTGCCGCGTTGTAAGCATCTGGCTGATCGAGAGGCCGAGCCCCGTTCCTTCGCGCGACTTGGTGGTGAAGAAGGGATCGAAGACCTTCTGCATCACTTCGAAGGTCATGCCGGCGCCTGTGTCCGTAACCTCGATTGCCACGCCCTTGCGTTGATCGAAATCGCTATCGAATGTTCGCAATGTGAGCCGCCCGCCTTGCGGCATGGCATGGATCGCATTCACAATCAGGTTGACCAGCACCTGTTGAAGTTCCGTGCGGTTCATCATGATCGGCCGCGAGGCGCGGTCCTCACGCTCGACCAGTATCGTCTTCTTCCTGAGCAGATGCTGGACCAAAGGCAGCGTGTCAGTGATGATGTTGGCCGCCACGTATTGTTCTGTGTAGCCTGCATATTCCTGCGGTTTCGCGAACCGCAGCAACTTGGTCACCATCTGGCTGATGCGATTCATCTGCTCGTCGATCAGCTTGAACTCCGTCCTTGCGCTCTCGGCATTCGGTCCCATCAGATCGCGGATCACTTCGAGGTTGCCCTGCATGACGGCGATCGGGTTGTTGATCTCGTGGGCGACACCTGCGGTTATCTCGCCGATCGCGGCAAGCTTTTCCGACATGACCAGTTGCTTGGTGGTCGTCTCCAGTTGGGTGGTAGCCTGCTGAAGCTTGAGCGCACGCTCCTCAACCCGCTGATTGAGCTCCTCATTCCATCCGCGCAACTCCGCGTCGCGCTCCTGGACCAGATCGAGCAAATGGTCGAGATGAAGCGCCACCTGGCCGATCTCGTCCTGGTTTTTGATCGGCCCTGTCCGAGCGGCAAGATCGCCGCTTTCGACCTTGGCGATCGTGCCTGTCATGCGCTCGAGAGGTTTGAAGATGCTTCTTGCCCAGGTCAGGAACAAGGGAACGGTCGCGGCCACCGCTAGCACGAACGCGCCCGCGATCGTCAGCAAAGTCTCGAATTTGGCATCGGTGAAAGGTTTCTGGAGAAATCCCACGTAAAGCATGCCGACACGCCGATCGAAGCTGTCATGGATCGGCTCGTAAGCAGAGATATACCAGTCATCGACGACGAACGCGCTGCCGAGCCATGTATGCCCCTCGTCAAGGACGGCGTCCTTGACCGCCTCCGAGACCTGCGTTCCGATCGCTCTCTTGCCCTCGAACAGGCGCACATTGGTGCTGATGCGGATGTCGCCCAGGAACAGGGTTGCGGTTCCTCTGCTGCCATCCGGCAGGCCAGCCCCTCGAAAGGTTAGATCGTTGATCGTGTCGACGAAGGCAAGGTTCTCGTTCAAAAGGACACCGCCTATCAAGGCGGCCTTGCGGCCATCGGGCAATGTCAATGGGCCAGCGGATTGGAGGACCAGCCCGCGCGCTTCCACCGTGCGATCTGTGTCGGCACTGCCAGCGGTCTTGACGATGTCGATGCGTGCCCGTTGCGCGAGTTCGGGAGATATGGCCGCGAGCTGCGCCTGTTCGAACACATCGATGGCCGTCTGCGGTTGACCCCGAAGGGCGGATCCGACGACCGGCCAGTCCCAGCGGATCGAGGTCGCCGCCATCGGGTATTCGCTGACCACGAGACGCCCGCCGTCGTCGACGACATAGAGAAAATCGAAAGCGCGCTTCCGCGCCGTGTCCTTCAGAAGCTGTGCAAGATCGCCATCGGCGTAGTCGCCTTTCAGGAGCAGGCCTTGAAATCGGGCCGACTCGGCCACCGCCACGAGTTGGTCTTCCGTATTCTGGAGGATGCGTGCCAGATATTGATGCGCGATCGTAAGATCGTCATTGACCTTCGACACCGCGATCGCGTCGAACTTGGCGTTCCAGCGATAGATGCTGATGCCGAGCAGGAGCGGCAGGATGACGATCATCGGCACCAGCGCGATCGCCAACAGACGAGCGCGCACCGACAGTCGCCTCCAGCTGGCTAGTTTTGCACCGTCAGACATTCCAGCTTGCGCATTTTCGGTCGATCGTCTTGCGCGAAATACCTAGCCGTCGGGCTGCTTCCTCGCGATCGCCGCCAACCTCATCCAGGACCGAAAGGATATGCCTGCGCTCGACGCTGGCCAAGCTCTCGTTCGCGCGCCCGCGGTCTTCCTCGTCATCGACGTGCCCGGCGATGTCGTGCGGGAAAGCGCCGAGGATCACCGCCCTTTCAATCAGGTTTCGCAGTTCCCGAATATTGCCCGGCCAATCATAGCGCAACAGCGCAGCCCGCGCACCGGCATCGATCGGCACGGCTGGCATGCCAAGCTGCGAAACAAACGAGCGCATGAAATACTCCGCCAATTCCAGCACATCGTGACCGCGGTCCTTCAGACGCGGCAAGTGGACCTGGATGACGTTGATCCGGAAAAAGAGGTCGGCCCTGAAACTACCCGCGTCAACGCGCTTGGCAAGGTTGGCGTTGGTGGCAAAGATGAACCTCGCGTCGAATGGAACTTCGCGTTCCGAGCCGACCGGCCGAACGCGACGATCCTCGAGAACACGAAGCAATTTCGTCTGAAGAACCAACGGAAGCTCGCCGATCTCGTCGAGGAACACTGTGCCGCCATGCGCATGCATGAACAGGCCTTCACGCGCCCTGCCCGCGCTGGTGAACGCACCCTTCAAATGACCGAACAGCTCGCTTTCGATCATGTCTGCGGGGATTGCCCCGCAGTTGATCGGCACGAAAAGCTTGTCGGATCGATCGGAAAGGGAGTGCAGAGAGCGGGCGGCAACCTCCTTACCCGTCCCCGACATGCCGGTCAAAAGGACCGAGGTCGGCAACGGGGCAACACGCGCAATCGTCTCGCGCACATGCTCGATCGCCTTTGAGCTGCCGAGCAGCCTGTCGCGCAGCAGGATCTCGTGCGGCGGTGACCTCAATTCGTGACGCAGGACGTCATTCTCGCGCTGCAGCCGGATGCGATCCAGACACCGCGCAACTGCGTTCAGCAACTGATTTGAGCGGAACGGTTTCAAGATGAAATCGACAACGCCGGCGCGCAATGCTTCGATCGCCGCGTCCAGATCGGCATAGGCCGTCATCAGGATCACATCGGCGAAGAATCCGATCGCACGCTGTTGTGCCAGCCAGTCAAGGCCGTTCTGCTCGGGCATGATGTTGTCGAGAATGACGACATCGAAATGTTGACTATCAACCTTGCGGGACGCTTCCTTCGCGTCTTGCGCCTCCTCGATCACCTTGCACCGCGGCGCAAGGATCTTGACCAGGAAGTTACGAATGCCGGGTTCGTCGTCGACGACCAGGATGGAAGCCTGAGCCAGCCAGGGTCCAAATTCCGGATCGGAGATAGGTTCAGCGATGTCTTGGGCACGGTCCTGCGACATTCAAACTCCTTCCGGAGCCGCCATTGGCCAGTCAGTCTAACAGTTGGCCACGCGACCCTCCACCTGCTGCTCAATCACTCACTCTCGGGGACGCGGCCACCGGTCTCGCCTTGGTTATGCTGCGGGGGCGTCGTCGTTAGAATGAACGCCCCTTTATATCCTCACGCAGTTGTGCCAGCGCGCGACGCAACTCGTGAAGCTGATCCATAAGGTGAAGGATCACGTCGACGCCCTCATCATTGGCACCGAAATCATTCTTCAACTCGTGGATGAGCCGCGCGCGAGCGATATCGATATCCGTGAACCGGATTCCCTTCGAGGTCTGCTCCGGAATGAGCCATTGCTGTTCGAGCCAAAGCTCCAGCGTTTGAACCCGCAGGTCCGAAGACTTGAGAAACTCCTTTTTGTTCATCTTCATATCCTGTCTTCGCGCGGATTGAATTCCTTGCCTTTGCTCCAGTTCATTACGAAGGCATCGAGCTCAGGGTCCGACTTCGGCAGCACCACCTTCAGCTTGACCAACTCATCACCGTGACCGCCGCCGCGGCGTGGAGCGCCCTTGCCTTTCAGCCGCAAGGTCGTGCCGGTGTTCGCCCCCTTCGGGACCGTTACGGTCACATCTCCGGTTGGCGTAGCAACGCGGATACGCCCCCCGAGAACCGCTTCGGTAAGCGAGATCGGCACTTCCAGGGAAATGTCGTCGCCGTCTCGGGTGAACCGCCTGTCCGGCAGAACCTCGACTTCGATCAGGGCATCGCCGGCGCCGCCCTTGCCAGCTCCGGGTGCTCCTTTGCCCTTAAGGCGCAAAGTCTGTCCATCCACAAGGCCGGGCGGGATCTTCACGTCCAGCGTGCTTCCGTCCGGGAGCGTCAGACGCTTGTTCGCGCCGGTGATCGACTCGACAAAATCGATCGGCAGACGATAGTGCATGTCCTGCCCACGGCGGTTCGCCCTTGCCCTCTGGCCACGTCTGAGAAGTTCGGCGAACGCATCGTCCGTGTCCATGAAGTCGGCGAAGCCGGACGTATCGGCATAGGGGTGTCCCTGATCCGACGAGGCATAGTCCCGATAGAAGTTATGCTGCGGCCGCTCGGCTCCGGAGGCGTCGATTTCGCCACTGTCGAAGCGCTTGCGCTTCTCGGCGTCGCTGAGCAGGTCATAGGCACCCGCGACCTCCTTGAATTTTTCCTCCGCGGCCTTGTCGCCGGGATTGAGATCCGGATGCAGCTTCTTGGCGAGCTTGCGATACGCGCTTTGTATTTCGGCGGCGGAAGCCGTGGCGGCGACACCGAGAACTTCGTAGGGATTTCTCACGATTTGCTCCGGAAGGCTCTGTCGATTGCAGGACCTGCGACCACAATTCCACCCGACGGCGCCAACATGCACATTCTATTTCGCCTGAAACTTGATTGCAGCATGGGTACCATCGCAGAAAGGCTTGTTCCTGGATCCGCCGCAACGGCATAGCGTCATTCGATTGCGCACTTCGTATTCCTCGCCATCGGCCGAAACTACAGCGATTCCGCCACGCAACCAGAGCGGACCGCTACAGCCTTCCGCCGGATCTTCAACGAGACCTATCGAGGGCGCAAGCTCCGGCTCAATGGCAGCGCCGCGGCTCTTGTCCCAGACGACCAAGCGCCCGGACGGGCAGTTCTGGACCTGTCGGATGAAGGTGGCGCGCACCCGAGGGTCGTCGGTGTGGGAAGCCTGACTCCAGACTTGGCCGTTGGGATCGCAGAACCGTGCGAACGCGCACAGGCTCTCCACGTCCAGCAAAGCCAGGGATGGACCGTCGAAGGCCTCCGCTCGTTGGAGATATGGCGTCCGATCCGCGACCTCCGTACCGTCAAAGGCGACCTTGGCGTGGGAGCCGTCACAAAACGGCTTCTTCCTGGAATGCCCGCATCGACACAAGAAGAATTTCGGCCCCGCTGGGGGAAGCTCTTTCTCGATCCAATTTTCCGATGCCCCATCGGAGTCTGCTACGATGGTCTGCTCGGAAAGTCCCACCTTCCCGCTGACCATGTACGGACCATTGCGCGTGACGGTTATACGCACAGTGCTGTCCGATTTCTTCATGGCCGACTTTCCTTCGCCAACAGGAGTTGAGGACCAGCATCGCACCCCTGGCACGGGGCGCGATGCGCCTGAATACCGGCGCCCCATCGCATGGTCCGGGGCCACCGGGGTACCAAGTTTGCTTCCTGGCCGCGACGCCTATTTCTTGTCGTCGTCCTCGACTTCCGTGAATTCAGCGTCGACAACGCCATCGTCGTTGCCTGCATGGGCCGAGCCTGAATCCGCCGACGCCTGCGACGCGGACTGAGCGGCCTCGGCCAGTTTCATGGCACGCTGCTGCAAGACACCGGCCTTCGCGGTTATCATCGGCCCCTCGTCGGCCTTCACCGCTTCGCGAAGGTTGGCCATGGCTTTCTCGATCTCGCCGCGATCGGGTTCGGAGAGTTTGGAGCCGTGCTCAGCCAAGGCTTTCTCGGTTTCGTGTATGAGCGCCTCGGCGGAATTCTTCGCTTCGACTGTCTCCTTGCGTTTCTTGTCTTCCGCCGCATGTGCCTCGGCGTCCTTGACCATCCTCTCGATATCCGCCTCCGTGAGGCCGCCGGAGGCCTGGATCTGGATACGCTGCTCCTTGCCGCTGCCCTTGTCCTTGGCGGAGACGTTGACGATGCCGTTGGCATCGATGTCGAAGGTCACCTCGATCTGCGGCATGCCGCGCGGGGCTGGCGGGATCCCCATGAGATCGAACTGCCCGAGCATCTTGTTGTCGGCCGCCATTTCGCGCTCGCCCTGGAAAACGCGGATGGTGACTGCGCTCTGATTGTCCTCAGCCGTCGAGAAAACCTGGCTCTTTTTTGCGGGCACCGTCGTGTTGCGATCAATGAGACGCGTGAACACGCCACCCAATGTTTCGATGCCGAGCGACAACGGGGTTACGTCGAGAAGCAGGACGTCCTTGATGTCGCCCTGAAGCACGCCGGCCTGGATGGCCGCGCCGACTGCGACCACCTCGTCTGGGTTGACGCCCTTGTGCGGTTCCTTGCCGAAGATTTTGACTACGACATCCTGGACCTTCGGCATTCTGGTCATCCCGCCGACCAGCACCACCTCGTCGATGTCATGCGCTGCAATGTCGGCGTCCTTCAACGCGGTGAGGCATGGCTCAATGGTTCGCTGAATAAGATCCTCGACCAGCGATTCGAACTTTGCCCGGGTTATCTTGATCTGGAGATGCTTGGGCCCTGCCGCATCAGCCGTGATGAACGGCAGGTTGACTTCGGTCTGAGTGGAGGTCGAGAGTTCGATCTTTGCTTTCTCTGCCGCCTCTTTTAACCTTTGCAGCGCGAGCTTGTCCTTTTTCAGATCGATCCCTGCTTCCTTCTGGAACTCGTCCGCCAAATAGTTGAGCAGACGCATATCGAAATCCTCGCCGCCAAGGAACGTGTCTCCGTTGGTGGATTTGACCTCGAACACGCCGTCTCCAATATCGAGGATGGAAATGTCGAAAGTGCCGCCGCCGAGATCATATACCGCGATCTTGGCCAGTTTCTTCTTGTCGAGGCCATAGGCCAGCGCCGCCGCGGTCGGCTCGTTGATGATGCGCAGAACTTCGAGGCCGGCAATCTTGCCGGCGTCCTTCGTCGCCTGACGCTGGGCATCATTGAAGTAAGCCGGGACGGTAATGACTGCTTGGGTTACCTTCTCGCCGAGATTGGCCTCTGCCGTTTCCTTCATCTTCTGCAGGATGAACGCCGATACTTGCGACGGCGAATACGTCTTGCCCTCGGCCTCGATCCAGGCGTCGCCGTTCGCGGCCTTGACGATCTTGTAGGGGACGAGCGCCTTGTCTTTTTCGACGACCGGATCGTCAAAGCGGCGGCCGATCAGTCGCTTTACCGCGAAGATCGTGTTGGTCGGATTGGTTACGGCCTGTCTGCGAGCCGGTTGACCGACGAGACGTTCGCCGCTGCTCGTGAAGGCTACGACGGAAGGCGTCGTACGTGCCCCTTCGGAGTTCTCGACAATACGGGCGTTCTTGCCCTCCATGACGGCAACACAGGAATTCGTCGTTCCCAGATCGATTCCGATGACTTTGGACACCACTGCGCTCCTTGTTTGCTTTATTCGTTTGCTAGGTTCTGACTGTCCTCACCAATCCGACAGCAACTGACATGCCAATTTCGACATGCGGCGAATTCAATGGTTTACGGTTCGAACACGTACCGCCCTGGACAAAATGTCATCTTCGAGCCGGACAATGTGTCCGTCGCCGAGAAGGCGAAAAAGCACACCCGCGTCTTCAGGAAATGCCGATGATCCCGCCTTCGTGCGTCTTGCTCGGGGCGATGTCGAAGAATTCCGTTCCGGTCGCCTTGCCGAATTGGTTGGGCCGCGTTGCTATTCGAATGCTGAACGGAGGCGAGCTGAAGGGCACGGCCAGGATTGCGGTCCATTGGCCATTGCCGGTGCATTCATCATAATTTGTTTCGCAGTTCATGCCCGTTTGCGGGATTCGAACCATTTGCCGTAATTCCCGTCCGGGCCTGCCACGGATGCGAATGAATAGACCTCGTTGGTTATATTGACCAAGCCGAGCGTCCATTTTTCGCCAGGCCTGCCGCGTCCCTTGAGAGGATCGAACGTCTTGTCGATGTCGCCGTCTCGAATGGTGAAATCGGTGTAAGCGCCCTTGGTCTGGATTTTCTTGTAAGACATGACCTCCTCCTCGCTCGTCAAACGAACAATGCGCGGACCTCTTGCCGGTCAGCGCCTATTTTGGGGTTGTTCCCGATTGCCGGAGAGCGGCACGCCCTGCGAGGGAGCCCCCGTCGCAATCCCAACTTTGGCTGGGCGCAACGGCCGCGACCCGATGGAATATCCAGGCTCTACGATCTTGGCGATGGTGCCAGGTGGCACGGAGGGGTCGGGCAACTCGAACAACGCCTCGTGGAAGTTTGGATCGAAGCGCTCTCCCAGTGGTACGAGCTTCTTGACGCCATGCTTCTCCAACGCCTGAAGCATTCCTTTTTCGGTAAGCTCCACGCCCTGGATCAGTGTCTTGAGCGCCCCGTCGACTTTACGGGCTTCGTCAGGCACGCTGGCGATGGCGCGCTCCATGTTGTCGGCGACGCCAAGCATGTCGCCGGCGAACTTCGTGATCGCGTACTGGCGCACGTCGTTGAAGTCGCGCTCGGCGCGGCGGCGCACGTTCTCCACCTCCGCCAAGGCCCGCAGCAAGCGGTCTTTCAGCTCGGTATTCTCAGCTTCGAGCCGTGCGAGCTCAGACTGCGCGTCATGACCAGCCTGCGGATTCTTGCCAGCAGGATCGGATCGATCGGCATCGGCCCCGGTGTCACTGTTTACTGCCGGTTCGCGCGCCGGCGTCTTGCGGGCTCCGGGATCACTGCCATCATGTTTGTGGTTCTTGGTCATATCATTAAGCCCGGCTTTGACTTGATCTTCGCGGTCCGCTCGATCATCCGAGGACGAGAAACCAACCGCACCTTGCGCGCGCTTCGGCGAACGCTTGTGGCAAGATGGAAGTCTGATAGGCATTCGTCATGGAGGCCTCCTCTTCCGTGCCCGGGTCTTCGCGCCGGGCACTCTGCAGTCACACAGGACGGCCCACCGGTTTCAGACATTTCATAGCGACGACCCGTTGGGCAGCCGCTCGCTTGCGGGGTTCGCGGGTTCTTTCTTTCGGTGGCGACCGCAATGATTGATAAGCAATGCACGTGCCAATTTTGAACAGCAGCGATATCAACCGGTTGCCGGCGCTGTCGTGGCGAGCCTGATCAAATTGTCCGTGCCGCAGCGGACAATCTGTCCAGACGGTTCACCACATTCCGGACATGCGAAATGCCGGCGAAAACTCATCCACCTGGCTGATATGCGGGCACGACGTAACGCGCGGTCTCTATTGCCGACGCCCGTCCTCGAAGCAGCAAACCCAGGGGCAGGAATGCTATTCGTCCCCTGTCTTGTCGCCGAAGAGTATCCACTCGGGCGAGTTGTCTCCGCCCGGCAGCTTTGGCTGCTTCATGTTGGCTAGCTTCAGGATGTCCTTGGGTGGTTTGTTGCCCGCCGCATCTATCGAAACCTGATTGTTCGGATCATCCGGCGCGCGGGTTACCGTCGTCATCGCCGGGTCCGTCCAACGATATTTCTCAGCCATCTCTGTACCTCCTGTTTCAACGGAGCTTCACGGCTCCTGGGCCCGAAGCTAGATTCTTATCTCGGTCCCGATTTCGACGAGTTGCCCGGACGGGATACCGAACGAAGTGCCGGTTGTTGCCGAGTTGCGCTGCATCCACATGAAAATGGCTTCCCGCCAGCGCCACATGCCTGGAACATCGGCATCGGGAATTACCGTCTCGCGGCCGATGTAGTAGCTGGTCTGCAACAGTTCGTGCGGAGAAACGCACACCCGCGCCCTGGCCAGTCCGCCCGGTATGTCGGGCATCTCCATGAATCCGAAGCTGAGGACGACGCGCTCGAAACCGGACGTCAATTCGGAGACCACCGCGCGGTCGTCGGCGTCCACCGCCGGGATTTCTTCGACAACCACCGATACGAGCAGGACGCGCTCCTGGAGAGCCTTGTTGTGCTTCAAGTGGATCGAGAGCGACAGCGGGATACCTGTCCTCGAGGCGGAAAGAAAAGCGGCGGTGCCGGGCACCCGACAGACCGCCTTATCCTCAAGGGCGGCTATGAAGCGTTTTTCATCGAGACGCCGCTCGGCGCGCGCAGCCTCGAGGAGTTCGAGGCCGCTGCGCCATGTCAGCATGAGAAAGGCGATG
Organism: Mesorhizobium atlanticum; assembly: GCF_003289965.1. GTDB lineage: Bacteria > Pseudomonadota > Alphaproteobacteria > Rhizobiales > Rhizobiaceae > Mesorhizobium > Mesorhizobium atlanticum. Next base: position 229,100 of record NZ_QMBQ01000003.1, on the reverse strand, counting down.
GTCCCGGCGATGAGCAGCGGGAACCACCCGCCTTCGAACAGCTTAAGGGCGTTGGCCAAAAGGAAGACGAGATCGACCACCATGAACATGCCGTTCAACAGCACGACCAGTGTCGGATTGTATCCCCATCTGATTGCCACCAGCGCCGCCAGGAAGGTCGAGATCACCATCAGGCCCGATACGGCGATGCCGTACGCCCCGGCCAAGGCGTCGGACGACTTGAAGATCAGCACCGCTGCCAGCGTCGCCGCCGCAAGCAGCCAATTTGCCACCGGAATGTAAATCTGCCCGTGCTCCTCCCGGGCTGTGTGGAGGATGCGGAGGCGTGGGAGGAACCCGAGTTGCACCGCCTGCTGCGTAAGTGAAAACACGCCGGAGATAATCGCTTGCGATGCGATCACGGTTGCCAAAGTCGCAAATATCACCAGCGGATAATGCGCCCAACCAGGCGCAAGTCCGTAGAACGGCCCGCCCGCGGCCCGAGGATCAGCCGAGACCAGGGCGGCTTGCCCGAGGTAATTGAGGACCAGCGCCGGCAGCGCCACGAAGAACCACGCGGCGCGGATGGCGCTGCGGCCAAAATGTCCCATGTCGGCATACATCGCCTCACCACCGGTGACCGCCAGGAACGCGGCGCCCAGAACGCCGAAGTTGACGGCGAGCGGCGCATGCGCCACGAACCCGACCGCCGCGGACGGCAGCAGCGCCTTGAGAACTTGCGGATCTCTGACGATGCCGATCAGCCCTAGCACGCCGATCGCGACAAACCAGCACAACATTATCGGGCCAAAAATCCGCCCGATGAATCCCGTTCCCCTGGACTGCGCCATGAAAAGGGCAATCAGAATCGCGAGTGTTATCGGGATCACCGCATCCTCAAGGCCAGGCGCATCGAGCTTAAGCCCTTCAACCGCGCTCAATACGGAGATCGAGGGCGTTATTGCGCCGTCACCATAGAGCAGCGCGGCGCCGATCAGGCCCAACACGAGCAGGGCGCCACGTCCACTGCCTCGTTGCGTACTACGAGAGCCCAGCAAGGCAAGCATGGCCATCACCCCGCCTTCGCCGTGATTGTCGGCGCGAAGGATCAGCAACGCATATTTGACCGAAACGATCAGGATGAGGCACCAGATCACCAGCGAGGCTATTCCGACCGCCGCGTCGCCCATATCCTGGCCGCGTTGCGCGGCCGCCTGCAGGGCGATCTTGAAGGCGTAGAGGGGACTGGTGCCGATGTCCCCATAGACAACGCCAAGCGCTGCTAGCGAGAGCCCGGCCAAGCCACTCGGCTTGAAAGTCGGCTGATCGCGTCGATCAGGAGGATGGTTGCTCGACCACGTCAATCGTTATCCCCTGTTCGGCCAACTCTCCCGGAGTCACGGCGGCGCGGGCGGAAGTGCGTAATCACCGAACCGTCGCTTTCGCGCGCTTTCGAATTGCTCCAGGGTTTGAGGCTTGACGAAGAGCGCCACGACGTCGGGATGAGCGAGTTGCACGCGCTTTTCGATCGCAGCGACGCAAGCCTCGATCTCCTCCGCGCCAAGCGACTTGTCGAACTCGACGCTGAGCGCAACCATGGCCTGATCCGGCGCAAGCTGTGCAGTCAAGGCGCTGTTGGCGTGCGTCACGCCAGGCTGCTCCTGGGCAATCCGGCAGATGGCCGTGACAAGGGCCGGCGGAGCGCGCTCGCCGATCAGCAGGCTTTTGCTTTCGATCGCGAGCAGCAGAGCCGTGACCGCAAGCACAAGCCCGATCAGGATCGAAGCAACGCCATCCAGGATCGGCATGTCGAGCACATCGGCAGCCATGATTCCGGCAGCGGCAATCGCGATGCCGACTAGCGCCGCGCTGTCCTCGAACAGCACCATGAACGCCGGCGGATCCTTGCTTTGACGAAAAGCCGTCCAGAAGCCGAGGTCGCCCCTCACCTTCGCGAACGCCCGCCATGCGACAACCCAGGATGCGCTTTCGAACAGAAAGGAAAGGCCTAGCACCACATAGCTGACCACGACCTGCTCCAGAGGCCGCGGGGCAATGACGTGCTGGACGCCCTGGTATAGCGAGACGCCGGCCCCGAGCCCGAACAGCAGCAGCGCGACGATAAAGCTCCAGAAATAGAGTTCCCTGCCGAAACCCAGCGGATGAACCAGATCCGGCCGCCGCGCAGCGCGGCGATAGCCGTAGAGAAGCAAGCCCTCATTGCCGGAATCGACCACGGAATGAACCGCCTCGCTCGCCATCGCGGCACTGCCCGTGACGAAGGCCGCCGCGAGCTTGGTCGCAGCGACAGCAATGTTGCCGGCCAGCGCGGCATGAACGACAAGGCGCGCCGCCGGCCGTCGATGCAGTTTTGGATCGGTCAGCACGGCGCTCACGGCACCGCGCCCCAGCACCCGGAACTAGGACATTCCACATCGGCTAAAAACCAGGTGCCGCGGATCATGGATCCGCAAGCCATCGGCCGTGCCACAGTTGATGTGTTACTTTGCCTGTCGGGATACGGCATCGGATTTGTCGCCATTGTGCGTGATTGGTTGGGAGGCCTGCGGTGTCGGGTCGGGCCGGGCCGCGGACGGCGGCTCTTGCAGCGGAAAGACCTCGGTGCCGGCGGGCATGGTCTCGATGTAGACGGCCGAGTTCGGAGAGGCGAACCCCACTCCGGTCTTTGCGACGACATCCTTGAGAGCGTAAGCCAGTGCTTCCTTGATCTTGAGCCACTCACCCCAATCGGTTGTGCGGGTGAAGCAATAAACCATGATGTCGATGGAAGAGTTGCTGAAGCTTGCGATACGCACGAAGGCCGGAGCCTCCGGAGGCTGGGCGAATCCTCCATCACCCAGGATGTAGCTTTCGATGCCGTCGCGGACCTGCCGAAGCTGGTCGACCGTGGTGTTGTAGTCCAGGCCGATGATCCAGGAGATGCGCCTAAACGTCATCTGCGAAAAATTGGTCAGCGCGTTGTCCGCCAATTTTGAATTGGGGACGAAAACGGGCGCCATGTCGAAGCGCCGCACCTTGGTCGTTCGAAGGCCGATGAATTCGATCGTGCCGTCGACAACGCCGTCCACCGAAATCCAGTCACCGGTTTGGAAACGCTGCTCGCCGATGATGAAGATGCCGGCGATCAGGTTCTTGAAGAGGTCCTGCGCGCCAAGCGCCACGGCTGCGCCAACGAGCCCAAGTCCCGCCAGAAAGGGCCCGACGTGGATGCCCCAGATTTCGAGGATGACTGCGCCGCCCAGGGATACGAGGAGAATCTTGACCACTCGTACCACCCAGCCAACTATCGCCTGACCGAAAGCGGCCGAGTGCCCTTCGAGCAGCGAGCAGGCTGGGCCGACGATCACCAACAGTGCCCAGAAGATCGTGAAAGCGATGAGAGAACGATTGATCTGGCCAAAGATCTCCTTCACGTGCGGTGGCACGGCAAGGAATGCCGAGATCGCAAAGATGGCTACAATGACAGGAATGAAGCGGACGGGCGGTGACAGTGCCTCGACGATGGCATTGTCGATTGAGCCATTCGCGTGCTTCGACCAGAAACGGATTTGTCCCAGCATCACGTAGCCGAAGAGCCTGCGTAGCGCCACGGCCACGGCAAGTACGAGCACGGCCAAAGCCAACTGCCCGACGGTGACCCCGAGGAAACCGTAATCCCGGATGCCGGCTACCGCTGCCCGGAAGGCCGCAAAGCTCCAGCTTGTCGTATTTGGGTCCATACATTGGCCCTTGAGAACGCTGATAGCCTTCGTCACTGTTCAACTGGAATGGCCGCCTGACCTTTACGGCGCATGGCACCACTCCCGTCAGCCGGACAGCCAAACCCGCATTGCGCCGGTCACGATCCCGAGCGCCACCACGCTCGCTGCCCAGATCACGGCCATCCATGCAAGTCGCTTCCAGAAGGGAACGTGCGAAACCATCAGTGATAGCCGTGAATGCCTGCCTTGCCGCGGAACACCCAATAGGCCCAGCCGGTATAGGCGAGGATCAAGGGGATGATGACGAGAGCCCCGGCCAGCATGAAGGACTGGCTTTCAGGCGGTGCAGCCGCCTCCCAGATCGTCACCGCGCGCGGCACCATGTATGGATAGATGCTGATCCCCAACCCGACGAAGCCCAGCAGGAACAAGGCGAGCGCCATAAGGAACGGCACGCGCTCGAATTCGCGCCGCAAGGCCCAGAAGAACGTCGCCGAGCAGATGATCACGAGCAGCGGCACCTGGGCCGTCAACACCACGCCCGGCATGGCGAACCAGCGCCGCCAGTAATCATAACTCAGGAACGGCGTCGCCGCGCTGACGGCCGCAAGCGCAAGCAACGTCGCCACGCCAAGCCGCAGCGCCATCTTGCGCGCGTGGCGTTGGCTCGACCCTTCGGTTTTCCAGATCAGCCAGGTTGCGCCGAGAAGCGCGTAGCCGACCACCACGGAGACCCCGGTGAGCAAGCTGAACGGGCTCAGCCAATCGAGCCAACCACCCGCGTAAGCGTCGTTCTCGACATGAATGCCCTGCAGGATCGCGCCGAGCGTGATGCCTTGCGCCAATGCCGCGACGAACGAGCCGAGTGAAAAGGCGATGTCCCAGAGCTGGCGATGGCTGGGCTCGCGCCAGCGGAATTCGAAGGCAACGCCGCGGAAGACGAGGCCGAGCAGCATCGCGATCATCAGTGGATAGGTGGCCGGCAGGACGATCGAATAGGCGAGTGGGAACGCGGCGAAGAGGCCGCCACCGCCCATGACCAGCCAAGTCTCGTTGCCGTCCCAGACCGGCGCAATCGAATTCATCGCCTGGTCGCGCTCATCTCCGACCGCGAAGGTCGGAAACAGGATGCCGATGCCAAGATCGAAACCGTCCATCACGACGTAAGCCATGATGGCAAAGCCGATGATCGCGGCCCACACGATTGTGAGATCCATGCCAGCCATGAGCATCACCCCTTTACCGCCGGGGACGCTGCGACACCGGACGCCGGCGTGATACCTGCCGCGCGCTGCGGCACGCCGGGCGGCTCCGATTCTCCCCGCTCGGGAGGCTTGGACATCAGGCGCAGCAGATAATAGGTGCCCGCCCCGAAGGCGCTGAAATAGACGAGCACGAACGCGAGGAGCGATGCAGCCACCGCCGGCGCCGCGAGCGGCGAATGCGATTCCGCGGTCCGCAGCAGCCCGTAGACCGTGAAAGGCTGCCGCCCGACCTCGGTCGTCACCCAACCAGCGAGCACCGCCACGAAGCCCGCCGGCCCCATCGCAACGGATGCGCGGTGCAGCCACGACCATTCATAGAGCTTGCCGCGATAGCGGGCGAGCAGGCTCCACAGGCCGATCCCCAGCATGGCGAAGCCGAGGCCGACCATGACCCGGAACGACCAGAAGACAATGTGCGCCGGAGGCCATTGATCGCGCGGGAAATCGGTGAGGCCGGGCAACGGCGCAAAAGGATCGTGCTTCAGTATCAGGGAACCAAGATGAGGTATCGACACCTCATAGCGAACGCGCGCCTCCTCGTTGCTGGGCAGCCCGAACAGGATCAGCGGCGCGCCGTCGGGACTCGGCTGGTAGTCACCTTCCATGGCCAGGACCTTTGCCGGCTGATGCTCCAGTGTGTTGAGCCCGTGGGCATCGCCGACGAATATCTGGATCGGAGCCACGATCGCCGCCATCCACATCGCCATGGAGAACATCTTGCGCGCGCCTGGATTGGCACGGTCCTTGAGAAGATGCCAGGCGCCGACGCCCCCCACCACGAAAGCTGTAGTGAGGTAGGCAGCGATCACTGTGTGGACGAGGCGGAAGGGGAAGCTGGCGGTGAAGATGATAGGCCACCACGAGCCGGCCGGAACGAACTGGCCCTTGGCGTTGAGGGCGAACCCCGCGGGCGTCTGCATCCAGCTGTTGACGGCGATGATCCATGTCGCCGAGATCAGCGTGCCGAGTGCCACCATGCAGGTGGCGAAAAAGTGCAGTTCCTTGCCGACCTTGCTCATGCCGAAAAGCATCACGCCGAGGAAGCCGGCCTCGAGAAAGAATGCTGTGAGCACTTCATAGGCCATGAGCGGGCCGATGACGGGCCCCGCCTTTGTCGAGAACACCGACCAGTTGGTGCCGAACTGGTAGGACATGACCAGCCCCGACACCACGCCCATGCCGAACGCGACCGCGAAGATCTTGAGCCAGTAACGGTAGAGATTGGCGTAGACGCCCTGCCCGGTTTTCAACCAGAGCGCTTCGAGCACCATTAGGTAGCTTGCGATCCCGATCGAAAACGCTGGGAAGATAAAATGGAAGGAGACCGTGAAGGCGAATTGCGCCCGGGCCAAAGTCACCGCATCGAGCTGTCCCAGCAACGTCCTTCCCTCCTAGTTACTGCAACTGAAGGCCAGTTGCGCTTACGCCGCAACGACACGAATGGGTATCGACTTGGCCGCCGGCGTGCCGCTGATCCTGTCGTAGTAGTCGAGCGGCAGCAGCGGATTGAGTTCGGGATAGTACCCGGCCACGGCACCGCGCGGCATGGGGTAGTCCAGCACCGTCAGGCCATCGACCCTTCGCTTGAGGCCATCGTCGCTGATCGTCTCGAGCGCGACCCGGGAGCCCGCGTCGATGCCGCGTTGGGCTCGGTCCTCCGCATTCATGAACAGAACCATACGGTCGTTGTAAACCCCGCGATAGCGATCATTGTAGCTGTAGATCGTGGTGTTGAACTGATCGTGCGAACGCACGGTCGCCAGTCGCAGCATCGCGGGGTCGGAAACCGGGTCATTCACCTCGAGACCGGGAAGGAGGAGAAAATTCGCCTTCCCATTCGGCGTCGGCCAAACCAGGCGGCGCGGCGGCACGTCGAGGTGAAACCCTTTTGGATCTTTGATGCGTTTCGAAAAGTCGCGATAGATATCAGGATAGACTGCGGCGATCTTGTCGCGGATGAGGTGGTAGTCGTGAATGTAGCTCTCCCACGGCACCTTGCTGTCGGGCAGCGTCGCAAGCGCCATCCGGCATACGATTTCCACTTCCGGAAGCAGATGAGGGCTGGCAGGCGCCAGGACGCCGCGTGAGGCGGAAACATTCGACATGGAGTCTTCGATGGTGACGAATTGTTCGCCGGCCGAAGTGCGGATCCATTCGGAACGCGAGATGACGGGCAGGATGAGCGCATCACGACCATGCACGAGATGGCCCCGATTGAGTTTCGTGGCAATTCCGACCGTCAATGCCAGCTTCCGCATCGCCGCATAGGACCTGTCGGTGTCGGGGATAGCGCGGACGAAGTTGCCGCCCATGCCGATAAAGACCTTGGCGGTGCCGTTTTCCATCGCCTCGACGGATTCCACAGTATGGTGACCATGCTCGCGCGGCGGCTCGAACCCGAAAACGTCGCGCACGCGATCAAGATAGTCCTGCGTCGGCTTTTCATCGATGCCGACCGTACGGTCGCCCTGAACGTTCGAATGGCCGCGAATGGGCGAGATACCGGCGCCGGGCTTGCCGAAATTCCCGCGAAGCAGCAACAGATTGACGACCTGTTGCAGAAGCCGCGACCCCTGCTGGTGCTGCGTAAGGCCCATCCCGTAGCAAATCATCGTCGCGCGCGAACGGATGTAGATTTCAGCGCAGCGGCGGATCTGGGCCTCGTCCAGTCCGGAAACCCTGACGATCTCCGGCCATTCCTGAGCCATGACGTCTTCGCGGACCGCGTCCAGCCCGACCGTGTGCTTGCTGATGAAGTCGGTGTCGATGACCTTTTCGCCCTGAGCCTCGCGTTCGAAGATCACCTTCATCATGCCCTTGATCAGCGCGAGATCGCCGCCGATCCGGATATGAACGAACTCGCTCGCGATCGGCGTCGACCCAAACGTCGCCATCTGCAGAATGTCCTGCGGCTCGGTGAAGCGGATGAGCGCGCGCTCGGGCATGGGATTGACGGCCACGATCGGGACGCCGCGCTTTCGCGCCTCGACCAGATTGGTCATCATGCGCGGCGAGTTCGTGCCGGTGTTCTGTCCGATGACAAAGATAGCCTCCGCATGCTCGAAATCCTCGAGAACCACGGTTCCCTTGCCGACGCCGATCGCGGGAGGCAGGCCGCGGCTCGTCGGCTCGTGGCACATGTTCGAGCAATCGGGAAAGTTGTTGGTCCCGAATTCCCGGATGAATATCGAATAGAGAAACGCCGCCTCGTTCGGCGTGCGGCCCGACGTGTAGAACTCGGCATGATGGGGGCTTTCGAGCGCACGCAGATGATCGCCGATTATTGCGAACGCCGTGTCCCAGTCGCAAGGCACATACCGGTCGGACGCCGCGTCGTAGCGCATCGGCTCCGTCAGGCGCCCTTGCATCTCCAGCCAGTAGTCCGATTGCTCCATGAGCTCGGACACGGTGTGTTGTTGGAAGAACTCTCGGGTGACGCGTCGCTTCGTGGCCTCGAAGGCGAGTGCCTTGGCGCCGTTCTCGCAGAATTCGAGCGTCTTCTTGCAATCCGCGTCGGGAAAGGCGCAGCTCGGGCACTTGAAGCCGCCCGGCTGATTCATCGCAAGCAGCGCCCGCGAACCCTTGGTGACGACACTTTGCTCAAGCAGCACCTTCGCTGTCGCCGCCGCAGCCCCCCAACCGCCCGCCGGATGGTGATAAGTCTTGTACAGCGGCTTGCCGTCGGCCATGTCGCGAAACGCTCCGTGGAACTATAGAAGCCGCAGTTAAACATGTTATCCCATTGAAATCTATAGACAATTTGTCTTGCACAATTGGACAAAATGTCCTCGGGATGAAATCGAACAAGCCTAAACCTTTGATATTCCACGCCGTGAAGAACTGGCACGAATGATGCTTCGAGCCGGCCTCCGAAGAGGTGCCTGTCATCCTGCCCGGCAGCGTCGACCTCAGACCGGACAAGCCTTCCCGAGGCGGCGTTTTCCTGCCCGGCAAGCCGCCTGGCATCCTCGGCTTGAGGGCGGATGCGAGGCAACTATCGTTCGAATTTCGCCGAGACGGGCGGCTCGGATGGCAAGGCTGCAACCGGGCGATTGTCGCCGGCAAGCCCAGCGCGCTAGCTTGCCGACGGAGTAGTCACAACGGAGGGGCGTGATGGTGTCGTTGTCAGGCGCGGTTCACATGGGCATGCAGGGCCTGTCTGGCCTGCCGCTGTTCGTCGTGCACCTGATCGCGGTGGCGCGCGCGATCACCCGCGCCAACCGCACGCCTGCCGCCCGGGTAGCGTGGGTGGCTGTCATCATGCTGCTGCCACTGCTTGGCGTCATTGCCTACCTGTTCCTCGGCGAGACCAGCATCGGACGCAGACGGACTCGGCGGCTGAGGAAGGCGGAGGACCGAACCGTCCGGCCCGACGATGCGGCCTATGCACCGGTGACCATCGAGCCGGAAGCGGTGGCTCAATTCGAGCTTTGCCGAACGATCAATGGGCTGCGCCCGGTGGCAGGCAACCGCATCTTGCTTCTGGGCGATCCCGATGCATCGAGCGACCAGCCGACGCTCGATTCCGACAGCGCGATCGAGACACTGGCAAGGGATATCGAACAGGCGACCGAGCATGTGCACATCGGCTTCTACATCTGGCTCGACGACAACAACGGCGGCAAGATCGCCGACGCCGTCGCCGATGCGGCACGGCGCGGCGTGCGTTGCCGGGTGATGGTGGACGCCCTGGGCTCGCGAGCCTTCATCCGCGGTCCGCGCTGGCGGCAATTACGCGAAGCCGGCGTAGCGCTCGTTGCCACGTTGAACGACATCCCGCGCCTGGGACATCTGGCCGTGGGCCGCGTTGACCTGCGCAACCACCGCAAGATCGTCATCATCGACAATCGCATCGCCTATTGCGGCAGCCAGAACTGCGCGGATCCGGCATTCCGGATAAAGGCGAAATATGCGCCCTGGGTGGACATCTTCCTGCGTTGCGAAGGGCCGGTGGCGCGCCAGGCGCAATACCTGTTCCTATGCACATGGATCGCCGAAACCGGCGAGCCCCTGGAGGGCCTTGCCACGGCAAAGCCCGAGCCCGAGCGCTTCGAGCCGGGAAGCGTAGCGCAGATGTACGGCACAGGACCGACCACGCCCGGCAACGCCATGTCGGAGTCCTTCGTCGGCGCGATCTATTCCGCGCGCAAGGAACTCTTGATCACGACGCCTTACTTCGTGCCCGATGAAGCGGTCCTGCGCGCTTTGTGTGCCGCTCCACGCCGAGGAGTGGAGACGACGATTATCTTCCCCGAACGGAACGATTCATGGCTGGTGGAAAACACCAGCCGCAGTTGCTATGCGGACCTGATTTCCAATGGCGTGGGCGTCCACGAATATCCGCTGGGGCTGCTGCACACCAAATCGATGACCATCGACGGCAAGATCGCGCTGGTCGGGTCGGCCAATATGGATCGGCGCAGCATGCAGCTGAATTTCGAGAACAACCTGCTGGTGGCGGACGAGGACGTCACCGCTGAGGTGCGCGCGCGCCAGCAGGGTTATCTCGCCGTATCGCGGCCGGTCGCGCTCGACACCGTCAGGGCGTGGCCGTTCCACAGGCGCCTGGTGCAGAACGCCGTGGGCATGATGGCGCCTGTGCTCTAAGAACTACAGGAAAGTGTGACCGGTCAGGCTCGGCGCCCTGGTCGTCGCCTGTCGCAATCAAAAAGAGAGAGGCGGTTCGCCGTTTCCATGAAACGGTGAACCACCCCGGAGGCATAGGCTCGGGAGGAAAAACGAAGGTCAGGCCGCGAGGATCGTGGCGATCAGGCTGTCATAGCTGCCGTAGAGCGCGTTCGAGCTGATGAGACGCGGCGTTCCGCTGCGGATCACGGCGAGCGCCGGTGTACCCCCGGCGTGCAATCGCTGGAACAGCTCGCGGCCGCGGCCGACCAGGTCGCGATGCGCCACCAGGAATTCTTCTGTGGGCGCCATCATAAGCCTCGCTGCATCCACCATGTCGGCGTCTTCCAGAACCACGGCCACGCCGCGTTTGGTCACGATGTCGCGGCCATCGACATAGCGGGCATTCTGGATCGCCTTCAGCGCCGGCAGCCGGCGCTGCGGATCCTTGAAGCCGGCAGCACTGATGCCAAGCGTGGCGGCGGCGGAATCGAGCAGCGTGCCTCGCGCGCTCAGAACATTGTCCCGATAGGCCTGGCTGAAAGGCTGACCGCTCAGCTGCCTGATACGCTGGTCGCTGGCCCAGGCATGAGCGGCGAAACCGGCATCCAGCGGTCGGGCGCCGGCCCCAGAGAAGAGGCCGGTCGGCAGCGCGTCGATCGCAACGCCGCCTGCCGCGAGCCTGTCAAGCATCGGCGCGGCGCCATAGCACCAGCCGCAAAGCGGATCGAAGAGATACGTTACCGTGGCCTTTTTCATGGTCGTCGTCTTGTCGCGTCGGATATACGGCTTCACTTCACCCGACGGCCGTGAAAGAAGCCGGCATTTGTCGTGTTCTGTCGGATATTGCCTGTCTCGCCCTGTTCCGACGGGTTGTCGATCTTCTTTTTGGAAGGCGTGTCCTTGTTGATCTTCGGAGTCCCTCCCGTCCCTTTCGGGCTACGGCTGGCGGGCGGAACAGGCGGCATTTCGTTGTGTCGCGACATGATGACAACTCCTTGGACGAAGGGCCGGTACCGAGAAACTCAGAGCAACGCGCATGCCAGTTGGCGTGCGCCGCAATATCAAGGACTTGCAGCCAGCGGTCGGGTAATTTTTGGACAACGTGTCCGCATGGGAAGACACGTTGTCCATATCGCCCGACAAGTGCTTCGTCGTTTCACGTGACGCTGGTCACCATGACCTTCGTCAGATGTTTCGGCCACTCGAGCACAGTAGGAAGCCATATGCGCTACTGTGTCGACTACCATCGGCGCAGGTCCGGGCATCGCTCTCTGGTCCGAGCGGCCCAGTTGCCGTGACCCCTTATCAAGAGCGTCTGGCTGCGATCCTCGATGGCCAAGGTCAGCCGATGATCCGCGTCGTTGCAGGCGAGAGCGCTGCCTGGAATTCGCTCTCGAAAATTCTATGGGCCGGCGGGGTACTGTCAAAGGGAACGTGCCATGCAGGACTTACCCAGGAGTATCGATGCCGACGTCGTCATCGAGATTGGCCGCATATTCGACGACGCGCCCGCAGAAGCCGGGATTTCCGTATCCGATACGATCGCCGAATGTCGCAGGAATATCGCGACGAAAATGACCGACGAAGAACTCGAGACACTGATCGTGCGGATGAGCGGCCCGCGTGGCCGCGCCGTGATCTTTGACGGCCGAGCCGACTAAGTTGCCGCCGCTCTGCCTTGATTTTCAGGGAAGATCGGCGAACAGGCCGCCGGGTGCGCCGCCGAAAAGAGAAATCGAACCCGCGCCAGCGATGGCCAGCGCGAAGAATCCGCCGGCCATGGTCGCGTTTTTCAGCAATTCGGTGATGTTGCCGCGATGGGCGTCATAGCCGGTAACGAGGCACCAGAGGCCGAGCAGGACACTTGCCGTGCTTAACGGATAACCGAGGACAACCGCCACTCCGCCGACGAATTCGCAAAGCCCGATCAGATAGGCGAAGCCCACGGCGTCGGGCAGTCCCAAGGCTTGCAGACCAGGCACCAGCTTGGCCTCGCCGCCGCGCAGCTTCAGTACGCCCCACACAATGAACGGTATGCCGAGGAACAGCCGCGCGATCAAAAGGGCTTCATTGTGCATTTCGGCTCCCCTCGCCTGTTTGCCGTCCGTCCGTTTGCATTTATTACGAGACCTTTCTCGGCAGCACCTGGAGCACCCTGGCGATGAACATGCCGAATTCCGTCATGTAGTTGCGCAGGAATTCCTGGGTGGATTCAACCGTGACCTCGCCGGCATCGGTGATCAAGCCGGGCGTGAATTGGATGTATGCCTCAGGAGCGTTCATCTGCGGTGAGTTGCAGAAGCTGAGCACACTGCGCAGGCCCTGTTGGGCGATCGCGGTCCCGATCGCGCCCGGTGACGTGCCGATAACCGCGGACGGCTTGCGCGCGAAGGAATTCTTGCCATAGGGACGGCTTGCCCAATCGATGGCGTTTTTCAGACCGCCCGGGATGGAACGGTTGTATTCCGGCGTAACGAAGAGAATGGCGTCGACTGCGGCGATCGCATCCTTGAAAGCGCGCGCGACGGGCGGAAAGTTCGCGTCGTAATCGTAACTGTAAAGCGGCAAGTCCTTGAAGGAGATTTCCGACATCTCGAGTTGCGGCGGCGCAAGCCGCGCCAGCGCCTTCGCGAGCTTGCGGTTGATGGATTCGCGCGCGAGGCTGCCGATAAGATAACCGACTTTATGCTTGGTCATTTGTACCTCCCTGCCTTTGACCGGGAATGTGCCGATGATCACTGCAATTCATGCCAGTCCAACACCGGCGCGAAGTTCGGGCGCCGTCGCTTGATTTCATCGGCAGGCACTGAGCATCGATCGTGCCAGTTCTCTTTATCACGCGATATCAATGATTTAGGTTTTGACCGATGCTCGCGCTTGGACAGTTTGATCGGCGACCGGAAGACAAATTGTCCATAGGAACAAGCTCACGAAATCGGTCGCGCTGCGACTGCTCTTCAGCAAGCGCTCTCCGGCGGCGCGCGGACAATGCCCTATCCTCGCAGCTTGGCCGCCACCTCGGCAACGCGCTTGCCGAGCAGACGCGCCGTTTCGAGGTCGCCCTGCCGTGGAGCTTCGTCAGGCGAGGCATCGGAAGGCGAAATCGCCAGCGCACCCGCAAAGCCTGCCGTCCAGTTCACGTCGTCGGGTCCCGCCTCCTTGCTGTTGGCCGGCATCAGGCCGGTGCCAACCCAGATCTGGCCGTGTTGTTGTGAAAAGGTGAAGAAGAACAGCATGGTGGAGGACTTGTCGCCGTTCACCGACGCGGAGTTGGTGAAGCCGGCCGCTACCTTGTCCTTGAGCGCCTGCGTGAACCAGGGCTTGGAACTGGCATCGGCAAACTTGATGAATTGCCAAGCCGGTCCGCCCATATAGGTCGGAGAGCCGTAAACTATCGCGTCTTGCGCGGCCAACGTTTCGAAGGTGATCTCCGGCAGGTCTCCGTTTGCGTCGATCCGGAACATCGTCACCTCCGCGCCTGCGGCGGCCGCGCCGTGCTGCACGGCTTCCGCCTGCTTGGCTGTGTGGCCATATCCGCTGAAATAGACGATCGCTATCTTGGTCATGAACTGCCCTCATATCGCCGGCTGAACGGGATGACGAATTGCACAGATGAATTTGGTCAGATGATTTCTTCAATTTTCACGGTGTGGCCGCCAAACTCGGAAGTGTCGGATTTCTCCAATCCCTCGATCGCCTGATAGAACGGTGCGAGTGGTGAGAGGCCTATGAGATCGATCCCCTCGCAGGTGAAGTGGTCCATGGAGACGCCGATGACGAAGTGGCGGCCGCTGGCAGTTACGATCGCTCCTGGCTCGACGAATTTCTTCGGGCCGAAGTCGAGCGCATCCAACGTCGCGACCTTGGCTTCGGCGGCGCGCAGCATCTTCTCAAGGTCTTCCGCGAGCTCCGCTTGCGACCAGGCCTGAGCTTGATCGTCGACCACGGTCGCTTGATCCTCGACCGGCTTGCTCGCCTGAAGGTGCTCGGCATAGGCAGCCTTCGCGCCATCAAGTTCGGCTGCTGCCAGCTCAATCAACCTGCTGCGCACATTGTCCTTGTTCATTTGCCGGATATCCATCTTGTACGATCGCATTCAGTTTGAGCTAGATCCTGTCGGAAAACTTCACTGAGGTACGCATACCGTCGCTAAACTCTTGCTCTTAGACAGGTCACGTCGAAACAGCATGACCGCGATTGCAGATTTCGTCAGTCCAGGCGGTCGCCATTCGAGTTCGACCAGATCGAGTTGGTCTCTCCACGAGTTGACATCGATCGTCTGGTCGAGGGACCCATCGCGGCAAGCGATCTTTTCGGAGACGCAACCTCTTCCGTCGAATGGAAATTTACCGTCGCCCAGCAAGTCTGCTGACAAGCCTCGCTCCGTGCGGTGCTAGTGATCTTCCCGATCTCGATCAGGCTTGGCGGCGATTGCCCTGTCGATCAATTCTTCATTGTGCCTGATGAACTCCTCTCTTGTCATGCTGGAGGCGCGCCACTTTGCTTCAAGGGCCGCGTCTCTATCGAGCCATTGATCGCGCGTCGCATGATCGAACTTATGGCGCCTGGCGTCCTGTGATCCTCGTGAGGCTTGGTAATCCTTGGTCATCTTATTTCCCTTCAACAACATCATCGCCGGCCCGCCCGAAAGACTGCGCACGCCTGCTTTGGATAGCTGACACGGCGACACGCAGATGAGTAACTGCTCAGCAAGGGACTTTGGTCGCCACGTGAACTGGCCCGGCGAACCGATCCAAGCACCTTGGCGCGGCATCGATGTCGATCCGGGCCATCGCGTTGGACGGCGCCTCGGCCAACACTATTCGAAGGACGATCAAGGAAGACTCAGTTCCAATTGGCCTCCCTCGCCCACGATCCCAGTTCATATTCGCCTCCCTCACTTTTTCGTCCGTCAGAGATGTGATGCTCGGCATGCCGAGCATCACATGGCCGAACATCGGTAGATGGAAGCGCAACAAACATGCCAGTCTGGTGATGCAATCAAATCAATCCGTTGGCAGGAGCCTGTTGGAATGCGACGGACAACTTGTCGAAATGGCTATGGTCAAATTGTCCTCGGCGCCCCCAGCCCGGTAGCGCCATGCCGGTTGCCTCTTGCAAGCCGAGCTCGCCGGTCTCCTGTTGCACGCCGCGCACCAAAGGTTCGATGATGTCTCGCAGCGCACGGCGACGCTCCGCCGATCGAGACCGCCGTGAGCCCGCGATCGGACCAGCGATCGAGGCGATCTAGCTCGGCTATGCATCCCGAACTTTCGAAGAGCTGGGATTGCCAGCGATGACCGAGAGGCAAGGAGAAGGGCCCATGACAACGACGACAACGAAGATCCTCGTCATCCGCCACGCGGAAAGCCTGACAATCACGGAGTGAATGGGATTGGGTTGAATGGGCAGCCGGACCCCAAATCACTGATGCCGCACAGTAGCGACGCGCCGGTCGCTTCGATATGGTCTGGTTCTTACAAGCGTTTGTTTCGGCTGTCAGAGCTTCCGAATTCGTGGGCCGACCAGCGCACGCTGCTTGGCTTCTGACACACCGTCGAAATTCGCCCCGCCACTTCCATCAGCGCGCCATCGTCGTGCATCTACCAGGAAATGCGCGGGACCCGACAGAGCGTCGACAGAGACCGAAGGCACATATCGCCGCAATTATCTCGGCTTTGGCCGTCTCAGCGCCCGCACTTCCGAGCAACGGCCTGCTAAGTCCCCGAAAAGACGGAGTCTTTTCGGTAGGGATAAAAAACTAGCAAAAACAAGGGACTAGATGGTGGGTGTGCACAGGATCGAACTGTGGACCCGCTGATTAAGAGTCAGCTGCTCTACCAACTGAGCTACACACCCACACCGCCGGGAAAACCAGCGTCGGCGGCGCATATAGCCGCCGGTTTCGGGGATGTCTAGCCCTGCCGGATCATTTCCCGACAAATCGCCGAATTGCCGCACCCGTCACACAAAGAGCTTGCCTTCCGCCACCTTGACGGCATGGCCGCCGATGCGCGCGGTGGCCAGTTTTCCGCCATCGACATTGAGCTCGAGGCGGATACGCGAGGGCCGGCCCATTTCAAGCCCCTGCTCGATCCAGAGCTGCGATATGCCGTCGGTCGGGGCGTCGAAATGCATGATGGCGCCAGCAAAGGCCGCGGCAGCCGAACCGGTCGCCGGGTCTTCATAGGACGGGGTGCCGGGCACGATCATGCGTACGTGGAAGCCGCTGTCATGATGCACCGTCTCGCGGCAATAGACATACGGGCTGGCGAAGGCCCATTCGCTCTTGCGCGGCGCCAATTCCGACCATGCCTGATTATCGAGCCTGATCTTGGCCGCTTCCTCCAAACCGGCAACGGGAATCGTCACATAGGGCACGCCGGCCGACCAGAACGCGACGCGGTGATTCTCGAAGCCGATCTCATGCGGGGCAAGGCCGAGCGCCGCGCCGATCGCCTCCGGCTCGGCCTTGAGCTCCAGCGGTTCTGGCAGTTTCGCCAGGTCGAACTCGGCGAAGGTCGAGCCGTCATGCTTGCTCACCGCGCATCGCACCGGCCCGATATTCTCCTCCAGGACGAAAATGCCGGCCTCCTCCTCGGCAAGTTCGGACAGCGCGATCGCCGAGCCGACCGTCGGATGTCCGGCAAAGGGCATTTCATAGTCGGGGGTGAAGATGCGGATGCGGTTGCGATGCTTTGGGTTGTCCGGCGGCAGCACGAACACCGTCTCGGAAAGATTGAACTCGCGCGCGATCGCCTGCATGCCGGCAGTGTCGAGCCCGTCGCTGTCGAGCACCACCGCAAGCGGATTTCCGGCCAGCCTATCGGTGGTAAACACATCGTAAAGCAAGTAATTGCGCGCCATGGAGAAAACCTTTCGCCCCGCCTCGAATTTCTGCCCCAATCCCAACATGAGGGAAATTTAATTTGAAATTCGATCCTTAAGGCCTGATCTGTGCACGGATAGGGACATCACTTTCCAGCATAGGGGTCCGGGGTGGACCAGGTTGTCAATCCGCCAAAGGCGGAATCCGGTACTTCCATAGAGGCCGCGCTCGGGCTCGATCGCAAGGGCGTGAGCCGCAAGCGTCGCCGCTTCTGGCTTTACGCCCTGCTGGCGATAGCGGTCGTCGCGGCCGGCATTGCCCTTTATCAGTGGTACGCCGCGGCGCCGCCCAGGATTGAATACACCACCGTGCCGGCGGCGCACGCCGACCTCACCGTCGAGGTCTCTGCCACCGGCACGCTGCAGCCCCTCACCCAGGTCGACATCTCCAGCGAGCTTTCCGGCATCATCCGCTCGGTCGCGGTCAACGAGAACCAGCAGGTCAAGAAGGGCGACGTGCTGGCGACCCTCGATACCGCCAAGCTGCAGGTCCAGATCGAGCGCGCCACCGCCTCCGCCAAGGCGGCTGCAGCTGCCGTCGAGGACGCCAAGGTGACCTTGCAGGAAAACGAGAACGCGGTTGTGCGCGCGAGCGCGTTGACCAGGCGCGGCATGGCGACCGACCAGTCGCTCGAAGCGGCGACCGCGACGCGTGACCGCTCCAAGGCGGCGCTCGACAGCGCCGAGGCCAATCTCGCCATCGCCCGGGCCGACCTCAAGGCACAGCAGACAGACCTTGCGAAAAGCACCATCTATGCGCCGATCGACGGCATCGTCCTGACGCGTTCGGTCGATCCTGGACAGACGGTCGCTTCCTCGCTGCAGGCGCCGGTGCTCTTCGTCATCGCCGCCGACCTTCGCAACATGGAATTGCAGGCTGCGGTGGACGAAGCCGATATCGGCGCGGTGAAACCCGGCCAGCACGCCCGCTTCACCGTCGACGCTTTCCCCGACCGTCCCTTCGACGCCGAGATCCGCGACATCTCCTACGCCTCGGTCACCACGGACGGCGTCGTCACCTACAAGGCCCGGCTCGAGGTCGACAATGGCGAGCTTCTCTTGCGGCCCGGCATGACGGCGACGGTCTCGGTCGTCACCCGTCAGGCCAAGGGCGTGCTTACCGTTCCCTCGACCGCCTTCCGCTATCGCCCGGCGCAGCAGCAGGCACGCGGCTGGAGCCTGAGCGACCTCTTCACCGGCCGCATGGGCCGCCCCAATCGGCAGCGCGAGGCGACGAAGGCGCCGACCGACGGCTCACGCACGCTCTATGTGCTGGAGAATGGAAGGCCGCATCCGGTCAACGTCAAGATCGGCTCGACCGACGGCGAGCTGACCGAGATCACGTCCGGCCTCGACGAGGGCGCTCAGGTCGTCACCGGCGCGCAGCAACGGAGCTGACAACATGTCGGCTCCCCTCCTCATCACCTTCGACAAGGTCTGGAAGAGCTATGGCGAGGGCGAGGCCCGCGTGCATGCGCTGGCCGGCGTCGATCTCGCCATCCGGCGTGGTGAGTTCGTCGCCATCATGGGCCCCTCTGGCTCGGGCAAGTCGACGGCGATGAACATCATCGGCTGCCTCGACACGCCGACGGCTGGAACCTACTCCTTCATGGGCGTCGATGCCGGCCGGCTCGACCGCAACCGCCGCGCGCTTTTGCGCAACCTGTATGTCGGCTTCGTCTTCCAGGGCTACAATCTGTTGCCGCGCACCACGGCGGCGGAAAATGTCGAGCTGCCGCTGATCTATCGCGGCGTCGCCGCGCGCGAGCGCCGGGATCTCGCCATGCAGGCGCTGGCGGCGGTCGGGCTTGTCGGGCGCGAACACCACACTCCGGCTGAGCTGTCGGGCGGCCAGCAGCAGCGCGTGGCGATCGCCCGCGCCATCGTCACCAGGCCGACGCTGCTCGTCGCCGACGAGCCGACCGGCAATCTCGACACCGCGCGCACGCATGAGATCATGGAGCTGCTGACAAGGCTCAACGCCGAACTCGGGCTCTCCATCGTCATGGTCACGCATGAAGCCGATGTCGCGGACTATGCCGGCCGCACCATCCGCTTCCTCGACGGCCATGTCGCCTCCGATACCTTGAAAACGGAGGAAGCGGCATGATCTGGGAGACCGTCCGCCTTTCGCTGCGCTCGATCCGCCGCAACGTGCTGCGCTCTTTCCTGACGCTGCTTGGCATTGTCATCG
The DNA here is from genome assembly GCF_003289965.1 of Mesorhizobium atlanticum. Taxonomy (GTDB): domain Bacteria; phylum Pseudomonadota; class Alphaproteobacteria; order Rhizobiales; family Rhizobiaceae; genus Mesorhizobium; species Mesorhizobium atlanticum. The sequence goes on along the minus strand of NZ_QMBQ01000003.1, from coordinate 209,424 downwards.
GCGTCGCCGCCGTCATCGCCATGCTAACCATCGGCTCCGGCACGACGGAGAAGGTCAAGGCCGATATTTCGAAGCTCGGCAGCAACTTGCTTGTCGTCCGCGCCGGCCGGCCGGCGGGACCCGGAGGGCCGGGAGGTCTCGACCAGGCGGCGCGGCCGCTGGCCGAAAAGGATGTCACCGCGCTCGTCGCGCATCTGAGCGGCGCGCGCGCGATTTCGCCTGCCTCGCAAAAACAGGTCCGCGTCATCTTCGGCACCGAAAGCCTGACCTCGGGCGTGACCGGCACGGACAGCGCCTATCTCGACGCACGCGACTGGAAGCTGGTGTCGGGGCGGCCGTTCAGCGATTCCGAAACGCGCGCCGGCACCGGTGTCTGCCTGATCGGCGAAACGGTGCGCCAGCAATTCTTCGGCGCCGGCGATCCGGAGGGCGAGATTATCCGCGTCAACCGCACCTCCTGCAAGATCATCGGCCTGCTCGAGCCCAAGGGCTATACCGGCTTTGGCCAGGACCAGGACAATGTCGTGCTGATGCCGCTGCACGCCTATCAGCGGCGCGTCGCCGGCAACCGCGACATCGACAACATCTACATCGCCGCCGACGACCGCACGCCGACCAGCGAGCTGCAGCCGCGCGTCGAGGACATTTTGCGCGACACGCGCCGCATCACGCCGGATCGCGATCCCGATTTCGCCATCCGTGACATGACCCAGATCGCCGACGCGATGACCAGCGCCACGACCACCATGACCGGCATGCTGGGCGCGGTCGCCGGCGTCAGCCTCCTGGTCGGGGGCATCGGCATCATGAACATCATGCTGGTCTCGGTCACCGAACGCACGCGCGAGATCGGCATCAGGCTGGCGATCGGCGCGCACGAAAAACACATCCTCATCCAGTTCCTGGTCGAGGCGACGGTGCTGTCGCTGCTTGGCGGCATCATCGGCATCCTGATCGGGCTTTCATTGGCTGGCCTCACGTCGATGGCGCTGACGATACCTTTCGCGCCAAGCCCCGCCGTCATCCTGCTCGCCGTCGGCTTCTCGGCGCTGATCGGCATGGTGTTCGGCTTCTTCCCCGCGCTGCGCGGCGCCCGCCTCGACCCGATCGACGCGCTGCGGCACGAATAGAGCGGCCTTTGGCGCGCCCTCCGCCATTGCGGGACCGTCAGAACGGCAGCCGCGCGTTCTCCTTGACCTCCTTCATGACGAAGAACGTCCGGGTCTGCCGAACGCCGGGCAGCGCGATCAGCTTCTGGCCGTGCAGCTTGTTGAAATCCGCCATGTCGCGCACCCGTATCTTCAGAAGATAGTCGAAGTCGCCGGCCACGAGATTGCAGTCCAGAACCTCCTTGAGCTTCAGCACCGCCTCCTCGAAAGCGCCGAAGCTTTCGGGCGTCGAGCGGTCGAGCACGACCCCGACCATGACCAGCGCGCCGAGCCCCACCGCGGCGGGCGCGATCTCCGCCCTCACTCCGGTGATGTAGCCCTCTTCGAACAAGCGTTGCGTGCGCCGGTGGCAGGTGGCCGCACTGACATTCACCCGAGCCGCCAACTCGGCATTGGTCAACCGCCCCTCGGCCTGCAGGGCCCGCAGGATCTTGACGTCGATGCGGTCGAAAGCCGAACTGGAAGATTCTTCCATTTTCGTAACCTGAATAGCTATTTTATCCAACTCTAGCACGATCTGTCGCGGTTATACAAAAATCTTGAAGGCAAGTTCGAGAACACTTTTCACGCATTTCGGCCTATCCTGAGCGTGTTGAAAAACGACCATGGCGGAGGGCAGGTCAATGTCGCTTCTCGAGAAATTTGAACGCTATCCGCTGACCTTCGGACCGACACCGATCGAGCATCTGCCGCGTCTCAGCGCGGCGCTCGGCGGCAAGGTGCGGGTCTATGCAAAGCGTGACGACTGCAATTCCGGGCTGGCCATGGGCGGCAACAAGCTGCGCAAGCTCGAATACATCGTGCCCGATGCCATCGCGTCGGGCGCCGACACGCTGGTGTCGATCGGCGGAGTCCAGTCGAACCACACGCGCATGGTCGCCGCGACGGCCGCCAAGATCGGCATGAAATGCGTGGTGATCCAGGAGAAATGGGTGCCGCACTATGATGCGGTCTACGACCGGGTCGGCAATATCCTGCTGACGCGCCTGATGGGCGCCGACAGCCGGCTCGTCGACGACGGCTTCGACATCGGCATCCGCAAGAGCTGGCAGGATGCGATCCAGTCGGTGAAGGACGCTGGCGGCAGGCCCTACCCTATCCCCGCCGGCGCCTCGGTGCACAAGTTCGGCGGTCTCGGCTATGTAGGCTTTGCCGAGGAGGTCGCCAGGCAGGAGAGCGAGCTCGGCTTTGCCTTCGACTACGTCATCGTCTGCGTCGTGACCGGCTCGACCCAGGCCGGCATGATCGTCGGCTTCGCCGCGCAAAACCGCGCCGAGCGGGTGATCGGCATCGATGCCTCCGGCACGCTCGACCGGACCCGCGCGCAGGTTCGCCGCATCGTCGACGACACCGCCGCTCTCGTCGGGCTGGGCCGCGCCGTGCGCGAGGACGAAATCGTCATCAATCCCGACTATGCCTATCCGGCCTATGGCGTTCCATCGAACGAAACGAACGATGCAATCCGGCTGGCGGCCCGCACCGAGGCGATGATCACCGATCCGGTCTATGAGGGAAAGTCGATGCAGGGGCTGATCGACCTGACCAGGAAAGGCTTCTTCCCCAAAGGCTCGAGAATCCTCTATGCGCATCTTGGCGGCGCGCCGGCCATCAACGGCTACAGCTATTACTACAAGGACGACGACGCCCCTTGGAAAAGCGCGCCGCATGACGACACGCTGCCGCCGCTCTTTCCATAGGACGCTCACGCCAGCGCGGATGCCGCCGGGAGATCAGGAAACGGTGCCGCCGAAATGCCACTCGATCAGCGGCTTCATGTGCGGCATCAAGCCGTCGGGCAGGTCGGTGGCATTGCGGATGATGATCGGCCCCTCGATCTCCGGCTCGGCCTCGGCGGCGACGAAGGCGCTGATGCGCCGCGCCAGCTCGTCGGCCGTTTCGGCCACCCGGTAGCGGCGGAAGATCACCGTGCCACTCGCCGTCGACAGCGCGTGATAGCGCTGTCCGCGCTCAGCCTGCGACAGGTCGAGCCCTGTCTCCTCCCCCACCTCTCGGATCATGTTGAAATCGACGTCGACCATGCCGTCGCGGAAATCGATCGGCTCAAACGAGCCGGCGGCGAAATAAACTCGGCCGGCATTGACCGTATGCGACCCCATGCGGATCGCCACCAGCGCATTGTCGCCGGCGACCAGCATGGCGTGCGCATAGGCGTGCTCGGCGCCGGAATTCTCGCGTCGCTTGCGCCACAGCATGAAGGTCGAATAGTTGACCGCGTGGCAGCGGCCGACGAGGCGGCCATCCCGGTAGGCAAGCCCGGAAAGCAGCACCACCGTGCCATCGAACAGCGCCGGGTTGGTCGCCATTTCCTGCCGCCAGTTCTCGGCGATCGCCTCCGCATTGCTCAGCGCGAAGGGATGCGGCCCGGGATCGAGGCGGACGTCGATCGCGTCGACCGGCAGGATGACGTTGCGGGGCAGATCGAAACTCAAAGGGTCACGCCATGTCCAATGTGATCGCCACGGGGCAATGGTCCGATGCTTTCGGCCTGTCCCAGCCGGCGCGCGGGAAACGCTCGACTTCCTGGCCGGCCGGGAAGATGGTGCGCCAGGGCTGGCCGTTGCGGATGATGTCGGGCACGGCGGTCGCGTTCTTCGCCGCCAGGGCTTTCGAAAGGAGGATGTAATCGAGCTGGCAGAGATGCCGCTCGTCCGGGCCGCGCGTGTGGTAGAAGCTCCAGCGGTCCATTTCCGGCCGCCGCTCGACGACATTCTCGCAGAAGCCGCCGGCGGTCAGCACGTTGATCGAGGACTGGGCTTCATCGACAACCTCGAAGCGATAGCCGTCGAAGCTGTCGCCCTCGATCTTCACACGCTGCCGGTAATCGTTCATGTCGCCGCAGATCGCCCAGCGCTTGTCGGCGGCATGGTCCTTGCCGAAACGCTCCTCGATGATGCGGCGCACGGCCTGCGCTTCGGCCATGCGCAGCGGCATTGTCGCCTCGCGGCCGTCCAGCCCGTTGCGCGGCGAGCCCATCGACTTGAAATGCACGAGATAGAGTGTCAGCGGCACGCCGCCGACAATGAGGTCGACCTCCAGGCAGTCCCGGCGAAAGATGCGATCGCTGGCCACATGCCCGAGCGCCGCAAGCTCCGGCGTGAAGAGGCCGAACCGCTCGAACGTGACGTAGGCGTGGCTCGTCATGCGCACGAATTCGATCGGCTGGCCCTGCATGGTCTCGTTGCGCATCATCACCGCGACATCGATGCCGCGGGAGTCGTTGCCGGCCGTGGTGTATTTCTGCCGGTAGCCCTGCCCGATCATCTTGAACAGATAGCCGTACTCGAACGCCTTCAGCGCTTCGATATTGTCGACCTCCTGCATGCAGATGATATCCGCGCGGGTGGCCGCGATGGCGAGCGCCGTCAACTGGCGGGTGTCGTCGGACTGGGCGATCGCGCGGGCCTGTTCGAGAACCCGGTATTCGGCCTCGCTCTGGATGTCGAACAGCGCCAGCGTGCGGTCTTCATTGAGCTGGTTGCGATAGCCCGAGAAATCGAACCTGTTCATCAGGTTCTCGACATTGAAGGTGGCGAGCCGCAGCGACATGGCCGTGACCTTTGCCTGCAAGCGAGGGCGAAGACAAGAGCCAGGCTCGATGCTCGTTATGGTTGATGGAACCTTTCCGTTCATCTTCCGTTCAGACGGAAAGTTCCAACAATAACCCCATTTCCGGGTGCTCTGGGCGTGGGGCCTTTACTCCTTGGAGAGTGAAATGAAACCGCTCTTTTCTTCCTTCAGATCCGGGCTTTTGGCCCTAGGCCTCGTTGCCGGCGTGACTGCGCCGTCGGTCGCCGGCCCGATCCTGCAACCCGATCTTGGCGTCGCGACGAATTCCGCCGCCCCGACGATCATTCCCGTGCGCGACAGCTGGGCCGGCGGCAACAACAACGGCAACTTCCAGGATTGGCGTTGGCGTTATCGCGGCGGCGACTCTAGATGGCGCGGCGATCGGCACTTCTACCGCAACTGGGACGGCGGCAATTGGAATGGCGATGGCGACTGGCGCTGGCGGCATCGCCACCACCGGCACTTCCGTAGCGGCGACGCGGCACTGCTTGGGTTGGGTCTCGGCCTGGGCCTGGGCAGCTTGGCCTACAACAATTACTATGATCCCTACTACTACGACCCCTATCCGCGTTACGTTCAGCCGCGGCGCATCTACCGGACCGAGCGGCTTTCCAGGGCCCATGTCCAATGGTGCTATGACCGCTACCGGTCCTACCGGGCCTGGGACAACACGTTCCAGCCCAACTACGGCCCTCGCCGGCAGTGCATTTCGCCCTATATGTGAGCAGCCTGCTGGCTCAGAAACGGCGCCCTTCGCGGGCGCCGTTTTATTTTAGCGCAACCCTGTGCCGCCGCCGTGATAACCCTAAATTTATCGGCGACGCCTATTCATCCATGCCGGTGCTACACATGCCGATTCGCGGCGACAAATTCGCCAGAACGAACCCTGCAATGGCCGAAAACGAACTCAGAATCCAACGCCGCCAACGCGTCCTGAAGGGCGCGGCGATCCTGACCGGCATCAACAATTCCGAGGTGACGTGCACGGTCCGCAACATGCATTCGAACGGTGCGGAGTTGAAAGTGTCGATCGACGCGCGCGTGCCGGACGAATTCCTGCTCTATGTGCCGGTCGACGGCATCGGCTACAGGGCCGTGGTGCGCTGGCGTCGCGAGGACCGCATCGGCGTCGAGTTCACCGGCACCGAGCCCAAGCCACACTGGCACTACGGCTGAAGGGCTGATCGCGCCTTCTCAGGCGACGAATTGAACGCCGACCAGCCTCGCCGAGCGCCAGCGCACAAGCGCGGCACGCGCAGCGCCATTGACCACCAGTTCGAAGCCCTGCGGCACGCCGGTCGCATCGCCGAAGATCAGTTGCGCGCCGTGTTCGGACTCGTTGCGCACCAATCCTTCCACCGCTCCGAAGCCGCCGTTGAACCGCAAGGTCGCGCCCCTCAGCACGCGCCTGCGCCGCTCCATCCGGCGTTCGCCGGCAAATGCGGCGCCATTGTCCGTCGTTTCCATCGCCAGTCTCCCACCACGTTATGGGCCATGCGAAGCGAATCGCGTGCCAGCGTAGTCGTACCGGAATGAAACAGCCGGACGAAAAAAAGCCGGCGGATCGCTCCACCGGCTTGCAGCTTCGCGGCTGGAAGCTTGATGACAATTCGCCCTGCCGAGTCAGCTGGTGCGGGTTTCGAGAACCGGAGCGGAGCGGACATAAAGTCCGTGAGCACCGGAAGCGCAGAAACCTGCGGCAGATGGCCGGCAGGGTAGAATTGGCGCGAGCTTCCTAGTTCTTCGCCTTGTCGACCAGCGCGACCGCAGGGCAAAGCCCGAGGACGCGCCGGCAAAAGACGTGGATCGCCTTAGTTCTTGGCCTTGTCGACCAGCTTGTTCTTGGCGATCCACGGCATCATGGCGCGCAGCTTGGCGCCGACTTCCTCGATCTGGTGGCTGTCATTATTGCGGCGGATGCCCTTGAAGCGCGCCAGGCCGGCGCGGTATTCCTGCATCCACTCCGAGGTGAACTTGCCGGTCTGGATGTCCTTCAGAACGCGCTTCATCTCAGCCTTGGTGTCGGCGGTGATGATGCGCGGGCCCGAGACATACTCGCCCCATTCGGCGGTGTTCGAGATCGAGTAGTTCATGTTGGCGATACCGCCCTCATAGATCAGGTCGACGATCAGCTTCACTTCGTGCAGGCACTCGAAATAGGCCATTTCCGGCGCGTAGCCGGCTTCCACCAGCGTCTCGAAGCCGGCACGGATCAGTTCGACCAGGCCGCCGCACAGCACAACCTGCTCGCCGAACAGGTCGGTCTCGCATTCCTCGCGGAAATTGGTCTCGATGATGCCGGAGCGACCGCCGCCGACGCCGCAGGCATAGGAGAGCGCGAGGTCGAGCGCGTTGCCCGAAGCGTCCTGGTTGACGGCGACGAGGCACGGCACGCCGCCGCCCTTCTGGTATTCGCCGCGCACCGTGTGGCCCGGGCCCTTCGGCGCGATCATGACGACGTCAACCGAAGCCTTCGGCTCGATCAGGCCGAAATGCACGTTGAGGCCGTGCGCGAAGGCGATCGCGGCGCCGTCGCGGATGTTCGGCGCGATCTCTGATCTGTAGATGTCAGCCTGCAATTCGTCGGGCGTCGCCATCATCATCAGGTCGGCCCATTTGGCGGCGTCCGCCACGCTCATCACCTTGAGCCCGTCCGCCTCGACCTTCTTTGCGGTCGCCGAGCCGGCCTTCAGGCCGATGGCGATCTCCTTGACGCCGGAATCCTTGAGGTTGAGCGCATGCGCCCGGCCCTGGCTGCCATAGCCGATGATGGCGACCTTCTTGCCCTTGATGAGATTGAGATCGGCGTCACGATCGTAATAGACACGCATTTGGTGTTCCTTCCCTTTTGAAGATCAGAGGCTTTTAAGCCGGTTGTTTGCTCCGAAGAGAGCGAGAAACTGTTGCGTCGCGCGGCGGGCATCGCCGCCGATCGTCGCCTCAGTCAATTCCACCCGGTCGCCGAGCAGCAGACGGATCTGCACGTCGCGGCCGACCAGGCCGAAAAAGGTCCGGAACGCCGTCTCGGCGTCCTCGAAATCAAGCAGGCCCGCCTGCCGGCCGGCCTCAAGCACCGGCTTCAGCCGGCTGGCGAGCGCGAAGCGGCCATTCTGCAGCACGATGGCGCCGAGGTCATCCTTGCCGGAGCCGGCATGGCCGACCGCCACGCGGTTGAGCGCGATCGACGTATCGCTGGAGATCACCTTGAGCCAGTCAGAGGCGAAGCGTTGGAGGCTTGCCGTCAGTGACGCGAGGTCGAGACCCTTCCGATCGACCGGTGTCACGCGCACCTTGGAGGCCTGCCACTGCACCGTAGCATTGAGCAGTCCGTCGCGATCGCCGAACCATTTGTAGAGCGTTTCCTTGGAACAGCTGGCCCGCCGCGCCACCGCGGTCATGGTGAGGTTGTCACCCTCCTCGACCAGCAGGCGGAGCGCCGCATCCAGAACGGCCTGCTGGCGCTCCGTCGGCGTTTCGCTTCTGTCGATGTCGGCGCCTGCCTGCAGCACGATCTTTCCCATTCTTCCGGTCGCCCAGGGGCGTACCGTACGTTACGGTTCGGCTTATTGCGCATTCCGGTTTCCGATGCAAGGGGCAGCCGCGAAAAATGACCGGCGGAACAGCGAAGGGCTTGCCAGCTAATCGCTGGCCGGCGGGTCGCGCAGCCGTCCGAGCAGGCTGGCCAATGTCCTCAGGTCCTGGGCTGAAAGCCTGTCGCCCATCCGGTCGGCAATGCAAGCGCCATAGACCGCCCAGATGCGGCGGCGCATCTCCCGGCCGCTTGCCGTGATGCGAACGGTCTGCCCGCGGCCATCGTCGGCAACGGGCAGCTTTTCGACCAGGCCATCCGCCTCCAGCCGGGCCAGCAGCCGTGAGACGCCGTATTGCGCCAACAGCACGCGATCGATCAGCTCGAACGGCCTGAGCCCGCCCTCGCCCGCTTCGGCAAGCTCGTGCAGCACGTCATACCAAGCGAGCGGCGGCAGGCCGTTTGCTTTCAGCGCATCCTCGGTCCTTTCGATCAGTTGGCGCGAGACGCGCACGAGGCGCGCCCAGGCTGTGATGGCTTCTGGCGATGGCGATTTCTTCGTCATCGGCGCAGCCTAGTGGGTAGATGCAATTGCATCAAGCTTGACGATCAATGCATTTGCATCCATATAGATGCAATTGCATCAACAAGGAGTTCTCCGATGAAACATGAAATCTGCAAGATCGCCGATATCCCCCAGACCGGCAGCCTGATCGCGCCCTTTTTCGGCCGTGAGGTCCATGTCTGGCGCAGCGGCGAGCGCATCCGCGCCGCGGCCAATGTCTGCCTCCATTTCGGCGGACCGCTGGACTGCAAGGACGGCACGCTCGTCTGCCAATGGCATGGAGCGAAATTCGACATGGAAAGCGGCGAGCGTCTCGAAGGACCGGCGCCGAAAGGCTCGCGCCTGATGTTCCTGTCGACCCGCGTCGAGGATGACGCGCTCAACTATGTCTGGGGAGAGTGAGATGACCGCAAGACTGACCCTCGTCAGCCATCATTTGTGCCCCTATGTCCAGCGCGCCGCGATTGCGCTCGCCGAAAAAGGCGTGGCGTTCGAGCGGGTCAATGTCGACCTTGCCGACAAGCCGGATTGGTTCAGAGCCATCTCGCCGCTCGGCAAGGTGCCTCTGCTCCACGTCCGGCATGGCCACTCGGAGGAGGTGATTTTCGAATCCGCCGTCATCCTCGAATTCCTAGAGGAGACCGAGGCCAATCCCTTGCACCCTGCCGATCCGCTGGCGCGAGCCAGGCATCGCGCCTGGATCGAATTCGGCTCGGCCATCCTCAATGCCATAGGCCGCTTCTATTCCGCCGCCGACGAAGCCGCTTTCCTCCATGAAAGCAGGGGTTTGTCCGAGATGTTCGCGCGCCTGGAGGCCGAACTTGCCGCAAGGCAAAGCGGCCCGTGGTTCGCCGGCGAGCGTTTCTCGCTGGTCGATGCCGTCTATGGGCCGATCTTCCGCTATTTCGACAACTTCGACCGCATCGACGATTTCGGCATGCTCGACGGCAAGCCGCTCGTCCAGGCCTGGCGCGCGGCCTTGAGCAGGCGGCAATCGGTCAAGGAGGCGGTCGGCGCGGACTACCCGCGGCGGCTGCATGCCTTCCTCCGGGCCAAGGGATCCTATCTGTCCGGAATCATCCGGCTGCAGGCCACTGAAACTCCGCAAGTCCGATCCGCCTGAACGGGTCGATCACCGTTCCGGCGACCATGGCGGCGAGGAATTGCGGCCCCGGCGGAATCTTCGCCAGCGTCGCCACCATGCGGTCGCGGACAAAGGGCAACGCCGCGGAGTCCGACTGGTAGAACGGCGTCAGCGACAGTGACAGCGCCTGGAACACCCGCACATGCCAACGGCGGGCGCTGGCATAAGTCGCCAGCGCATCGTCGACGCTGTCCGCCCGCGCCAGCGCATGGCTGAGCGCGGCGGCGTCGAGCAGCGCCATGTTCGCGCCTTGCCCGAGCTGCGGACTGGTCGAATGCGCCGCATCGCCGATGACGGCAAGTCTTCGGCCGGCCGGCAGCCCCATCGTGTGGTGGCCGTAACGGGCGAGCGAGAGCTGCTCGAAACTGTCGATCTGGCTGGTGAATGCCTCGCATTCAGGCCACACCGAAACCACCCTCGCCTTCCATGCTTCGAGCCCCTCGGCCTTGATCCGCTCGGCATCGGTCGGCTTGAGGCTCCAGAAGAATGCCGCCATGTCTTGCGCGCCAGGCTCCGGCCGGCCGATCGGCAGCACGCCGACCATGATGCTTGCCTTGTCGTAGCGCTGCAGCAGCGCGCTTCTGTCAAAGCCGTTCCGCCAGCCGAGCGACGCCCAGAATGCGCCATAGGCGAGCGGGCGCGGCATGGCGGCATCGCCGAGATAGTGCCGCAGTTGCGAGCGCGCCCCGCTGGCATCGACGATCAGGTCGAACGGTCCGAGCCGCGTGCCATTGCCGCAGACCAGCGTCGCGCGCTCGGCCGTCTCCAGCGTCTCGACCGCGACATCGGTCTCGATGGCGATTTCCTCGCGCAAGGCGGCGCGGAAAAGCACGCCGAACAGCGCCGCCCGGTGGACCGCGAGGCCGAAGCGGCGGCCGCGCCGGGCATCGTAGCGGACTTCAAGCACCGTGCGTCCGCTCCTGGCATCGGTGCCGTGCAGCCGTTCGATGCGGCTGCCAAGCGAAAGAATCTCGTCGAGCAGGCCGAGGTCGGCGAGCACCGTCAGCCCGGTCGGCTGCAGGATGAGGCCGGAGCCGACGGGCTTCGGCGCATCGAAGCGCTCGAAGATGGTGACCTTGTGCCCCGCCCGCTTGAGATAGAGCGCCGCGGCCAATCCGGCCGGCCCGGCGCCGGCAATCGCGATGTCGTAGGATCTGCTCATTGCCCGCCCAAGCCAAGCCGGCCGGACAATCTCCCAACACAGCAGTCAAATCAAGCTGGCGCTTTGACGCCCGTCAGGCTTGAGCCGCATCGAAAGCGGCACGTGCCGCACGCACGGCGTCATGGTTGAGCTCGGCCCATTGGACCAGCATCTGCAGGGGCGCAAACATCGAGCGCCCGAGATCGGTCAGGCTGTATTCCACACTCGGCGGCTTGGTCGGGAACACCTCGCGATGCACGTAGCCGTCGCGCTGCAGATCGTAGAGCGTTTGCGTCAGCATGCGCTGCGAAATGTCGGGAACCAACCGGCGCAGCTCGCCGAAGCGATAAGGCTTCTCGGCCAGCGCCATGACCAGCAGCGAGCTCCATTTGCCGCTGATGCCCTGGATGACGTCGCGAACCGGGCAGTCGGCGAAATTGCCGCCGTTGGTCATCGCCTTATAGACCTCGAGCTTGGCTTTCAGATTGAAGATCTTGCTGTCCATCGCGACATCCGCTGATCGAAACTGAAGCATGTCTCCCGAAAGTGGGGACCGGTTCCGGGAGACATGCGTAAAAATCAAAAACCTAAAGCGCATGGAGCGAATTCGAAAGATCGCGACCCGCTTTAGGCCGGCCGGGTGGTTCCTTTGCCGTGCCTACCTCCCGAAAAACTGCCTTCTTTACGGCTTGAGGTCAATTCCTATTTTAGTGCTGGTCTCTTTTTGAGACCACCACTTGATCCGCCTCCGACACAATTTTAGGGACCCCTCCCATGACCGAAACCCTCCTCGTCACCGGCGCCTCCGGCCAACTCGGCCGCGCCGTAATCAACCACTTGCTGGACGCGCAAAAGGTGGCGCCCTCAAGCATCATCGCCGCCACCCGCAACCCCGAGAACCTTGCCGACCTTGCAGCGCGCGGCATTGCCGTCAGGGCCGCCGACTTCAATGACAGCGCCTCGCTGGAGAAGGCGTTCGCAGGCGCCGACCGGGTGCTGATCATCTCGACCAGTGACCTCGACCTCAAGACAGGCCGGCGTTTGAAACAGCATGAGACAGCAGTTGCTGCGGCCAAGGCAGTGGGCGTTTCGCATCTGCTTTACACCTCGATGCCCAATCCCGAGCCCGGCTCGCCCGTGCTCTTTGCCGGCGATCACTACGGCACCGAGCAGGCGATCAAGGCGAGCGGCATCCCCTACACCATCTTCCGCAACGGCTGGTATCAGGAGAACCTGTTCATGTCGCTGCCGCACGCCATTTCGTCGGGCAAGTGGTACACGTCGGCTGCCGACGGGCGCGTCGCCCACGGCGCGCGCGACGACATGGCGGCCGCCATCGCCGCCGGCCTTGCGTCCGGCTCCAAGGAAAGCCACATCTACACGCTGACTGGCCCGCAGGCCTACACCACGAAAGAGATCGCGGCGCTGGTAAGCGAGGTGACCGGCAAGCCGCTGGAGGTCATCCAACTGCCCGACCAGGCGTTGACCGAGGGCGTCAAGGCGGCAGGCGTTCCCGAAGACTTCGCCCGCATCATCGTCTCTTTCGATGTGAACACCCGCGCCGGCCGCATAGGCGAGGTGACCGATGCCGTCGAAAAACTCTCGGGCCGCACGCCGCGCACGCTGAAGCAGTTCCTCGAAGCGAACAAGGCTGCCCTGCTCGGCTGAAAACCGCCGCGCCTGAGAGGGCCTCTCAGGCGCGCTTCACTTCGATTTCTTCAGCAATCCAAGCTGGACCAGGCTTTGACCGGTCGCGACCAGCGCATCCTCGCGCGACCGCGGCGTCCAGCCAAGCAGGCGCATGGCCTTGGCGCTCGTCGCGTTCCTGGCTTTGCCCAGTTCCGTCACGATCTGCGCCGCCTGCCCGTCGAACAGCCCGACGATCCGGACCAGCCAATCCGGCAGCACTCTGGTCGTGATGCGCGATCCTGCGTTGCCGAGCCGCGCCTTCAGCGTCCGCGCAATCTCCAGCATCGTCATGAAATCGCCGCTGATGGCCAGGAATCGCTCGCCTTTGGCGGCAGGATTGGCCATGGCGCGCAGATGGAGGTCGGCGACGTCGCGCGCATCGACCACGCCGAACACCATGCGCGGCAGGCCAGGCATCTCGCCATCCATCAGGCGCCTGATGAAATCGGTCGACGTCGAATGATCCGGCCCCAGGACCGGTCCGAAGATGCCGACCGGATTGACCACGGCCAGTTCCAGTGCGCCGCCTTGGGTGGCAATGAAATCCCACGCCGCCCGCTCGGCCAGCGTCTTCGATTTCACATAGGCGCTCACCTTCTCGTTCAGATCGGTCCAGTTCTCCTCCGTGAACGGATGGCCGGGAATCGGCGCTTGGCCATAGCCGACAGCGGCAAAGGACGAGGTGAGCACGACACGTTCGACGCCGGCGTCGCGCGCGGCGCGCAGCACCCGCAACGCCCCTTCCCTGGCCGGGACGATCAGGTCGTCCTCACGCTTCGGCACGCCCGGCGGAAAAGGCGAAGCAACGTGAAGGACGTACCGGCATCCGGCGACCGCTTCGGGCCAGCCCGTGTCGCTCATGAGGTCGGCATGGGCGAAGGAAAGCGCATCGCCCGGTTCGGCGCCGCCGACTTTCAGCATCGCAAGAACATCGGCCTCGCGCCTGCCCGAGCGCACCGTGGTGCGCACGCGGTAGCCAGCGTTCAGAAGGGCGAGGATGCAGTGAGCACCAAGAAAGCCGGACCCGCCGGTCACAAGCACCAACTCGCCGCTCATGCCCCGCCCCTTTCGAGAGCAATCCCTGGAAAACTGCGTCTTCCGTCCGGAATTTCGTGACGTCAGCCTGTGCGGCGCAGTCTGTCAGATCGCGACCTGCGTGCCAATCTCCACCACGCGTCCGGTCGGGATTTGGAAATACTCCGTCGCGTCCGCCGCCGTTTTGGCCAGGCCGATGAAGAGCCGGTCCTGCCAGATCGGCATGCCGGAATTGGGTGAGGCCTTCAGCGAGCGCCGCGACAGGAAGAAAGAAGTCGTCATGATGTCGAACTTCCAGCCCTGCTTGCGGCAGATGGCCAGCGCCCGCGGAATGTTGGGCTGCTCCATGTAGCCGAAGGTCAGCGTCACGCGCATGAACAGCTCGTTGACCGTCTCCAGCTTGACGCGCTCGCTGTCCGGCACGACCGGCTGCGGCGCCGTCACCACCGAGAGGATGACGTTTTTCTCGTGCAGCACCTTGTAGTGTTTCAAGCTGTGCATCAGCGCCGTCGGCGCGCTCAGCGGGTCGCTGGTCAGGAACACGGCGGTGCCTGAGACCAGCTGCGGCTTCTTCTTCAACAGGTTCGCCGCCAGGAAATCGAGCGGGATCTCGTTGCGACGCGTCTTGTCGAACAGGTAACGGCTGCCGCGCACCCAGGTCCACATGCCCAGGATGATGGCGAAGGCGACCGCGAGCGAGGCCCAGCCGCCCTCGAACACCTTGACGATGTTGGAGGCAAAGAAGCCGATATCGATCAGCGCGAACATCGCCGTCAGGGCCGCCGCCAGCCAGATGTTCCATTTCCAGATGCGCGTCATGACGATGAACAGCAGCGTCGTCGTCACCAGCATGTTGCCGGTGACCGAGATGCCGTAAGCCGAGGCGAGCTTGCTGGATTCACCGAAACCGACCACCAGCAGCATCACCACCAGCGCGATCAGCATGTTGACGCGGGGCATGTAGACCTGGCCGGACTGCTTTTCGGACGTATGGAGGATTTCGAGCCGCGGCAGCATGTTGAGCTGCACGGCCTGCCGGGTCAGCGAATAGGCGCCGGAGATCACCGCCTGGCTGGCGATGACTGTCGCCGCCGCCGCCAGCACCACCATCGGGATCAGCGCCCAGCCCTCGTTCATCTCGAAAAACGGGTGACCGACCGTGCCGCCCTTGGCGAGCACATACGCGCCCTGCCCGGCATAGTTCAAAAGCAGGCAGGGAAACACGATCGCAAGCCAGGCCAGGACGATCGGCTTGCGGCCGAAATGGCCGAGGTCGGCGTAGAGCGCTTCGGCGCCGGTGACGGCCAGAAACACCGCGCCGACAGTGACAAAAGACACGTCAGGCGAATTGATGAAGAAGGCCACGATGTAATGTGGGCTTATCGCCCACAGGATTTCCGGATCCGCGATGATGTGCTTCAGCCCGGAAAGGCCGATGGCGAGAAACCAGACTGCCGTCACCGGGCCGAAAACGAGGCCCACGCCGCCGGTACCGAAGCGCTGGACCGCAAACAGCATCGCAAGGATCAAGAGCGTCAGCGGCACGACATAGGGCTGGAAGGCAGGCGTGACGACATTCATGCCTTCGACCGCCGAAAGCACGGAAATGGCGGGCGTGATGACCGCGTCGCCGAAGAACAGCGATGCGCCGACGATGCCGATGCCGAGCACGATCGCCGAGCGTGTCGGGAAAGTTCCGCGCGCCAGCGCCATCAGGGACAGCACGCCGCCCTCGCCGCGGTTGTCGGCGCGCAGCACGAACATGATGTACTTTACGGTGACCGTTATGGTCAGCGACCAGACGATCAGCGACAGCACGCCCAGAATGTCGGCGCGATTGGCGACGTCGCCGCCCGAGGAGGCATGCAGCGCCTCGCGAAACGCGTAGATCGGGCTGGTGCCGATGTCGCCGTAGACGACGCCGAGCGCTCCCAGCATCAGCACCTTAGTGCTATGCTGCGCGATTTCCGCGTGGCTCGATTGGTCGGCGGGTTCTGCGTCTGCACCACCACCATTGGCAAGGGCCATGGACGACACTCCGATAAAACGCGCGGTGCTCTACGCTTGCTGCAGTGCAATATCAAGTGCCCTGACGTGAGGGCTCCCATGCCGCCGGTGCACGGGTTTCGGTGTACGGAACGGCCGGACCTCTTCATCCAGCAGCAAATCGGTTTCGTCAGATCGCAACCTGCGTGCCGATCTCGACCACGCGTCCGGTGGGAATCTGGAAATACTCCGTGGCATCCGCAGCCGAGCGCGCCAGGCTGATGAACAGCCGGTCCTGCCAGACCGGCATGCCGGAGTTGGGTGAAGCCTTTAGCGAGCGCCGCGACAGAAAGAAGGACGTCGTCATGATGTCGAACTTCCAGCCCTGCTTGCGGCAGATGGCCAGCGCACGCGGAATGTTGGGCTGCTCCATATAGCCGAAGGTCAGCGTCACGCGCATGAACAGCTCGTTGACCGTCTCCAGCTTGACGCGCTCGCTGTCGGGCACCACCGGCTGAGGAGCCGTCACCACGGAGAGGATGACGTTCTTCTCGTGCAGCACCTTGTAGTGTTTCAAGCTGTGCATCAGCGCCGTCGGCGCGCTCAGCGGGTCGCTGGTCAGGAACACGGCGGTGCCTGAGACGAGCTGCGGCTTCTTCTTCAACAGGTTCGCCGCCAGGAAATCGAGCGGGATCTCGTTTCGACGCGTCTTGTCGAACAGGTAACGGCTGCCGCGGATCCAGGTCCACATGGCCAGCCCCATGATCGAGGCCACCGTGATCGACACCCAGCCGCCCTCGACGATCTTGACGACATTGGCCGAGAAGAAGCCGAGATCGATGACGCCGAACAGCATCGCCAGCGCCAGTGCCAGCGCCAGCTGCCATTTCCAGAGCCAACGCATGACGACGAACAGAAGCACCGTCGTCATCAGCATCTCGCCCGTCACCGAAATGCCGTAAGCGGAGGCAAGCGCGCTTGAGCTGCCGAAGCCGACGACCAGAAGCATCACGCCGAGCGCGACCAAAAGATTGACCCTTGGCATATAGATCTGGCCGCTCTGCATCTCGGACGTATGCTGCACTTCGATGCGGGGCAGCAGGTTGAGCTGCACGGCTTGCCTGGTCAGCGAGAAGGCGCCGGAGATCACCGCCTGGCTGGCGATGACCGTGGCGGCTGTCGCCAGACCCACCATCGGCATCAGCGCCCATTCGGGCAGCATCTGGAAGAACGGGTTGGTGGGCTTGCCGCCATGCGAGAGCACGAAGGCGCCCTGCCCGAAATAATTCAGGAGCAGGCAAGGGAAGACGATTGCGAACCAGGCCATCACGATCGGCTTGCGGCCGAAATGGCCGAGGTCGACATAGAGCGCCTCGGCGCCGGTCACCGCCAGGAACACGGCGCCGACGGTGACGAAGGCGCCTGTCGGCGTGGTGGCGAGATAGTAGATCGCGTAGTACGGATTGATCGCCAGAAAGACGGATGGATCGTCGACGATGTGGTAGACGCCGGCCGCGCCGATCGCCGCGAACCATGTCGCCGTCACCGGCCCGAACACCGCCGCCACCTTGCCGGTGCCGAAGCGCTGCACGGCGAAGAGCACCGCAAGGATGATCAGCGTGATCGGCACCACGAAGGCATCGAGCGCCGGCGTGACGACTTCCAGGCCTTCGACCGCCGACAGCACCGATATCGCCGGGGTGATGATTGAATCGCCGAAGAACAGCGACGCGCCGCAAAGGCCGATCACCAGGATGAGCTTGGAACCCGGCGGGTAGGCGCTGCGCGCCAGCGCCATCAGCGACAGCGTGCCGCCCTCGCCCTTGTTGTCGGCCCTGAGCACGAAGGCGACATATTTGATCGTGACGATGATGGTGAGCGCCCAGACGATCAGCGACAGCACGCCCAGCACATCGTGGCGGGCGACAGAGCTCGATGAGGCATGCAGCGCCTCGCGAAAGGCGTAGATCGGGCTCGTGCCGATGTCGCCATAGACGACGCCCAGCGCGCCAAGCATGAGCACCTTGGTGCTGTGCTGACGATCGGTTTCGGCATGGCCCGAGCGTTCGAGGGACTCCGTTTCGCTGGCGTTGGCTAGCACCATGAACCCCGCTTCACCGGATACATCACGCTCCGAGGTCGCCGCGACGCGCGAGACGCACCAAGATTGCCGAAACTACCCAAAGTCCCCTACCATCCGCAGGCCTTCAAGAACCGCCCGACAGTGCCTGCCATGCCATACTCCAGCGCATCCGCTGTCAACCCATGTCCGATCGACACTTCGGCCAATGCCGGGATGCGTTTGGCCAGTGCCGGCAGGTTCTCTACAGTCAGATCGTGGCCGGCGTTGACGCCAAGCCCGGCCGCGAATGCGGCATCCGCGGTTTTTCCCAGTCTTTCCAGTTCCTTCGCCGCCTTTTCGGAATCGGAATGAAAGCCGCCATAGGGACCGGTATAGAGTTCGATGCGGTCGGCGCCTGTATCGCGAGCCGCATTGACCCCGTCCGGATCCGCATCGGAAAACAGCGACACGCGGAAGCCGCCCTTCTTCAATCGCTTGACGATCGGAGTGAGGAACGCCGCCTGGGCGACGAAGTTCCAGCCGTGGTCGGAGGTTGCCTGCGCCGGGTCGTCCGGTACCAGCGTCACCTGTTCGGGCTGGTTCTTCTCGACAAGGGCCAGGAAATCCTCGGTCGGATAGCCCTCGATGTTGAATTCCGCCTTGGGGAATTCGTCGTCGATCAGCGCCCTGATCTCCGGCAGGTCGGAATGCCTTGTGTGCCGCTCGTCGGGCCTGGGATGCACCGTCAGCCCGTGCGCGCCGGCGGCAAGGGCGATGCGGCCAAGTCCGGTGACGCTCGGCCACGGCAGGTCGCGGCGGTTGCGCAGCATGGCGACGGCGTTGAGATTGACCGAAAGCTTGGCGGGCATGAGCTGGGGTCCAGTGGGTCGGCGGGCATCTATACCGCCTTTGACGGGAACAGATAGGGGGTTTCGCGTGTTCCAGGGGATAGTTGGAGGCTAAGATGAGGATTTGCCAGTGAATTTCCTCGAGGCGGTGCCGGCGATCCGACGCATCGAGACCAACCGCGACGCGCTTTTCGCCATCGATGTCGTCGGCGATGTCTCGCCGGCCGATGCGGAAAACCTGTTCGGACTGCTGGAAGCCGCCTACGCGCTGCATCCGAGGATCGACGTGCTGATCAGGCTGACCGACTCGGAAAGCGTCGACTGGGCCAATATCAAGCAAGACACGCTCCGGCAGGGCATGGCCGACGCGATGGAACATGTCGTGCGCTGCGCCGTCATCGGCGAGCCGAGTTGGGCCTCCCTTGTCGCCGGCGTCTTCCCGAAAACGCTGCCTTTCGAAGTCAGACGCTTCGATCTCGACGATGAGGAAGCCGCCTGGCAGTGGCTTGGCGCAAGACCGACGGATTAGGGCTGTTGAGATTCAGGTCAGGCCGAGTCGAAAATGGTGGTTTCCGAGAACCGGAGCGGAGCGTACATGAAGTACGTGAGCACCGGAAGCGCGGGAAACCGCCATTTGCAGGCCGGCCTCACCTGAATCTCAACAGCCCTAGCGAACGATCGTCAGCCGTTCGGCGGCACGGGTGATCGCCGTATAGAGCCAGCGCTGCCTTGTTTCCTTGAAGGCCCAGCTCTCGTCGAACAGCACGACCTCGTTCCACTGCGAGCCCTGCGCCTTGTGGACGGTCAGCGCATAGCCATAATCGAAATCGTCGAAGCGCTTCTTCTGCTGCCAGGGGATCTCGGCATCCGGATCCTCGAAGGCCGCCTTGAGCAGCTTGATCTTGGCGACGCCGCGGTCGGGATCGTCCTCTTCCGGTGAGACCAGAAGGTTGATGCCGGGCTTCACCGTCTCGCGCGAGGAGGTCATCACCTTCCACAGCGAGCCGTTGAGCAGCCCCTTGGCCGGGTCGTTGCGCAGGCAGACCAGCTTGTCGCCGGCCTGCGGAAAGTCGGCGTTGAAACCCTTCAGCTCGCGCAGCCTTTGATTGTAGCGACGGCGCGTGCGGTTGGTGCCGACCAGGACCTGGTCGGCCTTGAGCACCAGATCCTGGTTGACGCCGTCCCTGCCGATCACCTGCGCCGTGCCATAATCACCATGCATGAATTCCCGGCCCTCGCGCACGTCGAGCGCCAGCCGGATGATCGGGTTGTCGCGCGCCTGGCGGTGGATTTCGGTCAAAAGCACATCAGGCTCATGCTCGGTGAAGAAGCCGCCACCCGAGATCGGCGGCAGCTGCGCCGGATCGCCCAGCACCAGGATCGGCGTGCCGAAGCTCTGCAGGTCGCGGCCGAGCTGCTCGTCGACCATCGAGCATTCGTCGATGACGACGAGCTTGGCGCGCGCGATCGGGCTTTGCCGATTGAGCGAAAAGGTCGGCGACATCGAGGTCTTCCCCGTCACCTCGTCCTCGACCGATTCCTCGCCCTTGGGCCTATAGATCAGCGAATGGATGGTGCGGGCGTTGGTCGCGCCCTTCGAGCGCAGCACCTGCGCCGCCTTGCCGGTGAAGGCGGCGAACTGCACCTGGCCGTCGACATGCTCGGCAAAATAGCGCGCCAGCGTCGTCTTGCCGGTGCCGGCATAGCCGAACAGCCGGAAGACCTGCGGCCGGCCCTCCTTGAGCCAGCGGCCAACCGCCTTCAAAGCCTCGTCCTGTTGGGGAGAAAATTCCATCAGTGCGACAGACCGGATTCGCAAGCGAAAGACAAGATTGGCCGCCATACCGACCGTGTCAGTGGCAATCACAAGCGCCTCCGACAAGTCAGGCTATCAGCCGCAAACTAGAACGTAAAGAGAACAAGACAACCTATCGCCTTGCGCGCGGATCATTCTCCAGCAGGATCGGCTTGCCATGAGGCGTGGCGTGCGCGGCGCGTTCCCAGGCGGCGGCGAGTTCATCGACCTCGCACTTGCCGGCGATCCCCTTCCGGGACAAAAGCGTTTCCAGCGCCGCCAGCCAATGCTCGTAGTAATCGTGGCCATCGCTCGCCGCGCCAGGCTTCTTCACTTCGGCCGCGAGAGCCTCCGCCCACTCGCTCCAGGAAAACAGGCCCTTGTCGTGCAGTGCCACCGTCAGCGCGAAGGCTTCGGCCTGCCACGGCTCGGCGAAGACGGGCTCGTCGAATCCTGCCGGCAAGGCGCCATCATGCCGGCTCAAGATAGCTCTCCCAGGCGTCGATCGAGACAGTCAGCGTCGGGTCGGCGCCCTCGCCCCAGATTTCGGCGCCGTCGAACACCACGGTGTAGACCCATTGCGGGTTCTCGCCCCGGCCGTGCGCATTGCTGTCGGGGAAGACAAAACCATCCCGCACCGCCTCGATCGTGCCGTTCTTGCCGCGGGCATAGCGTGGCAGGCGCGTATGGCCGGTCGGGTTGAAATTCTTGGTCCGCACCCGGTCGCCCGCGCGAAAGCGCGCCGGCGTGGCGACCGGCCGGTCGCACGGACCGCCCTTGGCAAGCACGGCCGGCACGTCGGCAGCCTTCAGCACTCTCTTCGGCGTCGCGGCCGCATCGACCGCCTTGCCGGCGGCAAGGTCGCGCTCCGTGACGAAGCCGTGGCGTTTCAGGAGCGTTTCCAGCGCCTTGATCCAGATCTGGTAGTAGCTCGACGAATAATAGTCGGCGGGATGCAGCGATTCCCGCGCATGCCGGCTTTCGTCGATATTCCAGGCGCCCATGCCGCCGGCGGTGAGCGTCACGCCAAGCGCCCGCTTTTCCCATGCGGCGTGGAAATAGGGCTCGTCCTTCTCGGGCGCGACAGGCCCGAAACCCATCTGCCCACCGAGATCCTGCGGCCCGTTCATGCCGGCTCCCCTTGCGGCTCTCTGGCCAGCGCCGTGCCGATCATCGCGTCCCGGCTGACCAGTTCGGCGAGCTGCTCCTCGCTCCAGCCCTCGGTGCCGTTCGGCCGCATCGGCACCACGAGATAGCGAAGCTCGGCGGTGGAATCCCACACGCGGATCTTCTTATCCTTAGGCAGCGTCAGCCCGAACTCCTCGAGCACGCCGCGCGGATCGATCACCGCCCGCGAGCGGTAAGGCGGCGCCTTGTACCAGACCGGCGGCAGGCCGAGCACCGACCATGGATAGCAGGAGCAGAGCGTGCAGACGACGAGGTTGTGCGTCTCCTCGGTGTTGAACACCGCCTGCATATGCTCGCCCTGGCGGCCGGTATAGGAGAGCGATTCGATCGCGGCGGTGGCGTCGCGCTTCAGCCAGTCGGCATAGGCCGGATCGTTCCAGGCCTTCGCCACCACACGCGCGCCGTTGCGCGGGCCGATCTTCGTCTCGTAGGTATCGACGATGACGTCGATCGCGGCCGGATCGATCAGGCCTTTCTGGGTCAGGATCGTTTCCAGAGCGCGCACGCGCGCCGCGAACGGATCGAGCTCGTTGTCGTGGTCATGATCGTGGGTCATGACGGCAGACTAGGATCGGCTGCCTTTGGCCGCAAGCGCGGCGCCTTGGGCCAGTGGAACTGGAGCGAAACTGAGGCTTCGCTCCAGGTTTGTTTTCTGAGGCATGATCTTGTCCGAAAAGTCTGCAACTTTTCGGGATCGTGCTCCTACTCGGCCGCCACCTTCTTCGGCTCTGCCTCGCCGTCGAACAGCGAGCCCTGCTCGCCGCTTTCCACCACACGCAGCGCCGGCTGGTTTCGTCTCGAGGAGAAGCCGAGCAGCCAGCCGGAGAAATTCTCGAAATAGACGTAGATCACCGGTGTGACGAACAACGTCAGCGCCTGCGAGGCGAGCAGGCCGCCGACCACCGCGACGCCGAGCGGCTGGCGCAATTCGGCGCTGGCGCCGGTGCCGAGCGCGATCGGGAACGTGCCCATGAGCGCGGCCAGCGTCGTCATCATGATCGGCCGGAAACGCATCAGGCAGGCCTTGTGGATGGACTCCTTCGCCGACATGCCCTGTCGCCTGAGCTCCAGCGCGACGTCGACCATCATGATGCCGTTCTTCTTGACGATGCCGATCAGCATCAGGATGCCGATCACCGCGATCACCGAAAGATCCATGCCGGCAAAGCGCAAGGCCACCACCGCGCCCAGCACCGCCGACGGCAGACCGGTGAGGATGGTGAGCGGATGGATGAAGCTCTCATAGAGCATGCCGAGCACGATGTAGATCGTCAGGATGGCGCCGCCGATCAGCAAGCCCTGGTTGGCCAGCGAATCCTGGAAGGTCTTGGCTGTACCGGCAAAGCTCGTCGCGATCGCTGTCGGCACGCCGATCTGTTCCTTAAGCTGGTCGATGCGGGTCACCGTGTCGCCGAGCGACACGCCCTGCGGCAAATTGTAGGAGATCGTCACCGCCGGCAGCTGTCCAAGCTGGTTGACCGTCAAGGCACCGGCCGTGCGGTCGACACGGGCGAAGGCGCCAAGCGGCACCAGGCTGCCGCTCGCCGTCCTCACCTGGATGGCCAGCATGTGTTCGGGCGACCACTCGATCTTGGGATCGAGCTCGGTGATGACTTGATAGCTGTCGGCCGAACCGAAGATCGTCGAGACCTGGTCGGTGCCGAAGCCGCCATAGAGGGCCGAACGCAGCGTGCTGGTGTCGATGCCGAGCTGGGCTGCCTTGTCGCGGTCGACCACCAGCGACGCCTGCAAGGCGTTGTTCTGCAAATCGCTGGTGACGTCGGCGAAGTTCGTATGGTCAGCCGCCATCGCGTCGTTCAGCTTCTGCGCCCAGATATCGGTCTGGCGGGTATCGAGGCCCTGGACCACAAGCTGATAGGCGCTGGCCGACGAACGCGAGCCCAGTCGCAGGTTTTGGACCGGCTGCATATAGGTCTCGATACCCGCCACGCCGGCGAGCTGGCGCCTCAGATCCGCAAGCACCTTCTCGATGTTGGGACGCTGGTCCTTGCCCTTGAGCTGGACGAAGAGCTGCCCCTGGTTGAGCGCGTTGTTGCCGCTGCCCGCCGACCACGCCACATGGTCGACATAGGGCGACTTCGAGAACACGCTGGCCACTTGGCCCTGCAGCTTCGCCATGGCGTCGAACGAGATGTCCTGGCGCGCGATGGTGGTCACCGAGATCTGGCCGATGTCCTCCTGCGGGAAGAAGCCCTTCGGAGACACCTGGATCACCCACACCGACGCCGCGGCAGTGGTGATGAAGACCAGGAAGATCAGGAAGGTGTGGCGCAGGCAGAAGCTCAAGAGCCAGTCATAGGCGCGGGTGACCATGTCATGCCTGCCGGCGCCATGCGCCTCGCGATCCGCCTTCGTCACCGACAACAGGCGCGAGCAAAGCATCGGCGTCAGCGTCAGCGAAACGAACATCGAGGCCAGGATGGCGACGGTCACCACGACGGCGAATTCGTTGAAGATGCGGCCGATGACGCCGCCCATCAAAAGCACGGGAATGAACACCGCCACCAGCGAGATCGAGATCGAGATGATGGTGAAGCCGATCTCGCGCGCGCCCTTCAGCGAGGCGTCGAAGGCCGATAGCCCGTCCTCCTCCATGTGGCGGAAGATGTTTTCGAGCATGACGATGGCATCGTCGACGACGAGGCCGACGGCCAAGGTCAGTCCCATCAGCGAGATGTTGTCGATGGAAAAGCCGAACAGGAACATCGCGCCGAGCGTGGCGATCAGCGAGATCGGCACGGCCACCGCCGGAATGACCGTCGCCGTCACCCTGCGCAGGAACACGAAGATCACCATCACGACGAGCGCGATGGTCAACAGCAGCGTGAACTGAACGTCGTCGACGGCTTGGCGGATCGAGGTCGAGCGGTCGTTGAGCAGCTTGATCTGGGCGGCGGCCGGCATCTGGTCCTGGAAGGACGGCAGCATCGCCTTGACCTTGTCGACGACGTCGACGGTGTTGGCGTCGGGCTGACGCTGCACGGCCATGATGATCGCGCGCGTGCCGTCGTACCAGCTCGCCGTCGTGGTGGTCTGCACGGAATCGACGACGCGCGTCACCTCGCCCAGCCGCACCGGGTGGCCGTTCTTGGTGGCGATGATGAGGTTGGAGAAACCGGCGGCGTCGGTAAGCTGCGTGTTGGCGGTGATCGTCAGCTGCTGCTTGTTGTTCTGCAGCACGCCGAGCGGGGTGTTGCTGTTGGCGGAGGCGACGGCCGCCTGCAGTTGGTCGATGGAGATGCCGCGCGCGGCAAGCGCCGTCGGATCGATCTGGATGCGCACCGCGTATTTCTGCTGGCCGAAGATCGACACCTGGGCCACGCCGTCGATGGTCGACAGCGAAGGCGAGATGACGTTCTCGGCGAAGGCGTCGAGATCGGTCAGCGGGACCGTGTCGCTGACCAGCGACATCAGGAGGATCGGCGCATCGGCGGGATTGACCTTGCGATAGCTTGGCGGCGAGGTCATTTCCGGTGGCAGCGATCTTTGCGTGCGCGCGATCGCCGCCTGCACGTCGGCGGCCGCCGCATCGATATCGCGGTTCAGCACGAACTGGATGGCGATCGAGGTCTGGCCGAGCGAATTGGTGGTCGAGATCGAATCGATGCCGGCGATCGTCGCGAATTGCTTGATCAGCGGTGTGGCCACCGATGTCGCCATCGTCTCCGGCGACGCGCCGGGCAGGTTGGCCGAAACATTGACCACCGGAAATTCGGCGCTGGGCAGCGCCGCCACCGGCAGGAACTTATAGGCAAAAATACCGCCCAGAATGAGGGCGAACGACATCAGCAGCGTGGCGACGGGCCTGCGAATGCAGAATTCGGAGATCATTGGGCAGCCCCGCCGGCCTTGTCTGCCTCAGCGACCTTGGCTGATGCCTGATCACCGGATCCGGCAGCCTTGCCTTCATGCACCGCCGCGCCGTTTTTCAATCGCGTCTGGCCTTCGACGACGACCTTCTCGCCGCTCTTGAGACCATCGCTGATGGCGCTGTTTTGCCCCTCCGTCAGCGCCACCTGCACCGGACGCATCTCTACCGTGTTGTCCGGCTTGACGACATAGACGAAGGGCCCCTTCTGGCTGGGCTGCACCGCGACCGTCGGAACCGACGTCATGTGCGGCATCGTGCCGGCATCGAGCACCACATTCACATATTGCCCCGGCCATAGCGAAAGATCCGGGTTCGGGATGCTGGCCCGCGTGGCGATGGTGCCGGAAGCGGTATCGACGCTGGAATCGACGAAGTCGAGCGTGCCCTTGCCGATGGGCGTGGGGTCGCCGTTCTTGGTCAGCGTCACGTCGCCTTGCTGCGGGTCGGCGAGCGCCTTGTGCAACAGGGCAAGGTTGCTTTCCGGCAGCGTGAAATTCACCTGCAGCGGGTCCATCTGCGTGATGGTGACAAGCGGTGTCGAGTTGCCCGAGTTGCCGTTGCTGGTGGTCACGAGATCGCCCACCGATACGTTGACGGCGCCCAGCCGGCCCGAGATCGGCGCCGTGATCGTTGCATAGCTCAATTGCACGGTATCGGCTTCGATCGTCGCCTTGTCGGCATCGATCGTCGCGGCCGCGGCTTTCTGTGCCGCCAGCGCCTGGTCGTAGGTCTGCTGGGTGCCGGCCTGCTTGGCGACCAGGTCCTTGGCGCGCTGCAGGTCGGCTTGGGCGCTCACCAGCATCGCCTGGTCCTTGGTGAGCTGCGCCTGATCCTTGGCGAGTTGCGCCTTCAGCGCGCGGTCGTCGAGCTGGAATAACACGTCGCCAGGCTTGACCATCTGACCGTCCTTGACGTCGATGGAAACGATCTGGCTGGAAACCCGGGCATTGATGTTTACCACCGATGGGGATGAGACAAAGCCGATGGCATAGCGACGTATCGGGAAATCGGCGGTGGTCGCGACGGCGGAGACGATCGAGGCGGAACGCGGCCCGCCGCCTTTCGCATCGTCGCCTTTCGCATTGTCCGAGGCGCCGGCCGCCTTGTCGCCCCTCGCCGTCTTGTCCGCGGCGGTCACGTCAGCCTGCTTGCCCGAAATCAGCTGCTGGACCTTGGTCAACGTCGTCGGCGAATAGTAGAGCCCGGCGCCTGCCAGACAGGCGGCCGCCACAACTGCAAAGGCGATTTTTCCGCGCATCGACAAACAGGCCCTCTATCCGACACGCCGATCCCGGTGGTCCATCCTAGCTCGATCCACGGTCTTTCGCCGCGAATTTCGCCGAATAGATAGGACACGGCTTTGGCGGAAAAGGGCCAAAACGCGGCATTACGAAGATTTAATGTGCACTGCACAAAAGCTGGGCAGCCGGCTAACACGGCTGTTAGCAGCTCCTTGGGCGATCCGAAAAGCTGCCCACATGTGTTGAGATTCAGGTCAGGCCGAGGCGATTGGTCCACCCGCGAGCAGCCGAAACGCTGCCGTTGGCAATCTAGTGGCCGCTTTCCATGTAAGATTTGGCGTATTGGCAGGCTACGAAGCTGGCATCGATCTCGCAGGCCTTCTTGAACGCCATAGTGGCCGCGTCTTTGTCTTTCGCTACACCCTCGCCGTTTTGAAGCGCTGCGCCGTACATGGTGCATCCCCACGCATCGCCTTCGCTGCAGCTCAACTTGAAGGTCTCATAAGTGCAGTGGTTTGCCGCTTTCTCGTTTCCGCGCAAACTGTCCGGCAATCTACCTAGGCGCATGCCGGCGCCACGATTTGTGCAGCCGGCCGCGCTGCCGGTGGCGCAGGCTTGGGCGAACATCGCCTCAGCTTTCAATTGCTGGTCCTCGCCACCATTGTCCTGGATGACCCTGGCGGTCTCGAAACATGCTTCGGGGTTGTGCCCATCGAAGCAGAGCCTGGCGCAGGCCAGCGCGTCCCGCTCACAACGGTCGTAGTTCATTTCCGGCAGCACGACATTGCTGCGCGGCACCAACTTGCGCCAGACGTCTGTCGGGCACTGCTGGAAATACGCATTGGGCGTGCCCCTACGGTCGACCTCCCTCAGCAATTTCGACATCACTCGGGGATCGAACGTCGGCTCGTCGCCGAGCGCTGCCGTCGCGGTGGCGACGACGGCCGCGATGGCCGCCAGAATTGCCGCCCCCCGCGTCATCGTTACATGCCCTGCGGACCGCGGTTCATCGCAGCGACGCCGGTGCGGCAGATCTCGACCAGGCCGAGCGGCTTCATGATGGCGATGAACTGGTCGAGCTTGGATCCCTTGCCGGTGATCTCGAAGATGAAATGCTCGGTGTTGGCGTCAATGACCGAGGCGCGGAAAGCATCCGCGAGCCGAAGCGCCTCGACGCGGGCATCGCCCGTGCCGGCGACCTTGACCAGCGCGAGTTCGCGCTCCAGCGGCCGCTCCTGCCCAAGCTCGTGCGAGCGCACGGTCAGGTCGACCACCCGGTGCACCGGCACGATGCGCTCGAGCTGATGCTTGATCTGCTCCATCACATGCGGCGTGCCGCGAGTCACGATGGTGATGCGCGACAGATGCTTCTCGTGCTCGGTCTCGGAAACGGTCAGGCTTTCGATGTTGTAGCCGCGGCCCGAGAAAAGGCCGATGACGCGGGCGAGCACGCCCGGTTCGTTGTCGACCAGCACGGAAAGCGTATGGGATTCCGGCTTCTCGGTTTCCTTGGCGATGAAGTAAGCCGAACCGGTCGGCTGAAGCTGTGCGTTCATGACGTGAATCTCTATTTCAGACTTTTGAGCTAATTCTCTGTTTGCGCACGGCTTTCCCGCGACAGCCCCGCCTTGTGTGGGTGGTGTTATGGATGGAGCATGATGTTGCCCGAAAACCGCTTCACACTTTTCGGCATCATGCTCTAGACCAATTCCCTGCCCTTGGCGTCGATGGCGTTGGCCACCGCTTCGTCGGTCGCCTCGTCGGGCAAAAGCATCTCGTTGTGCGCCTTGCCCGACGGGATCATCGGGAAGCAGTTGGCCAAGGTTGCCACGCGGCAGTCGAACAGAACCGGCTTCTTGACCGAGATCATCTCGCGGATCGCGTCGTCGAGCTCGTCCGGCTTGTCGCAGCGAATGCCGTGGCCGCCATAGGCCTCCGCCAGCTTGACGAAGTCGGGCATCGCCTCGGTGTAGGAATGCGACAGCCGGTTGCCGTGCAGCAGCTGCTGCCACTGGCGCACCATGCCCATATACTGGTTGTTGAGGATGAAGATCTTGATCGGCGCCTCGTACTGCACCGCCGAGCTCATCTCCTGCATGGTCATCTGCACGGAGGCGTCGCCTGCGATGTCGATGACCAGCGCGTCCGGATGCGCGATCTGCACGCCGAGCGCCGCCGGCAGGCCATAGCCCATGGTGCCCAGGCCGCCTGACGTCATCCAGCGGTTCGGCTTGTCGAAATGATAATGCTGCGCCGCCCACATCTGGTGCTGGCCGACCTCGGTGGTGATGTAGGTGTCCATGTCCTTCGTCAGCGCATAGAGCCGCTGGATCGCATATTGCGGCATGATGACGTCGCTGTTCATCTTGTAGGCGAGCGAGTCGCGCGCCCGCCATTTCGCGATCTGCTCCCACCACGGATAGAGCGCCTTCTTGTCGGTCTTGGCGGTCGCCCGCCACAGACGCACCAGATCCTCCAGCACGCGGCCGACATCGCCCAAGATCCCGATATCGGCATGCACGTTCTTGTTGATCGAGGATGGGTCGATGTCGATGTGGATCTTCTTCGAATTCGGCGAGAAGGCGTTGAGACGGCCGGTGATGCGGTCATCGAAGCGCGCGCCGATGCAAATCATCACGTCGCAGTCATGCATGGCCATGTTGGCCTCGTAGGTGCCGTGCATGCCGAGCATGCCGACCCAATTCTTGCCGGATGCCGGATAGGCGCCGAGCCCCATCAGCGTCGAGGTGATCGGGAAGCCGGTGAGGTCGACCAGCTCGCGCAGCAGGTGGCTGGCCTCCGGGCCGGAATTGATGACGCCGCCGCCCGAATAGATGATCGGCTTCTTCGCGCCGGCCATCAGCTCGACGGCAGCCTTCACCTTTTCCAGGTCGCCCTGGACTTTCGGCTGATAGCTGGTCCGCGGCGCCGTCTGCGGCGGCACGTAGATGCCCTTGGCGAACTGCACGTCCTTCGGGATATCGACCACGACCGGGCCGGGGCGGCCGGTCGTCGCCACATGGAACGCCTCATGGATGGTGGCGGCGAGATCGTTGACGTCCTTCACCAGCCAGTTGTGCTTGGTGCAGGGCCGCGTGATACCCACCGTGTCGCATTCCTGGAAGGCGTCGGAGCCGATCAGCGAGGTCGGCACCTGGCCCGTGAGGCAGACCAGCGGAATGGAATCCATCAACGCGTCCTGCAGCGGCGTCACGGCATTGGTGGCGCCGGGGCCGGACGTCACCAAAAGCACGCCGGCCTTGCCGGTCGAGCGCGCATAGCCTTCGGCCGCATGACCGGCGCCTTGCTCGTGCCGGACCAGGATGTGCTCGACCTCATCCTGCTGGAAAATCTCGTCATAGATCGGGAGGACCGCGCCGCCCGGATAGCCGAAGACATGCTTGACGCCGTTGTCCTTCAGCGCCTGCACCACCATTTCGGCACCCGTCATTTCGCGCCGCTCGTTCTGTCCGTTGGTCATCGGTCTGGTCCCGTACTGTCGCCGTTTGGGCGTTGCTGGTCGTTTAGTTGGATTTCAGGCAATAAAAAAGGCCCCCGAGGGAGCCTGTGGGATGCGCATGGGAGGTTTTCGCCCGGCGGTTACACCGCCTTGCCCACGCGCCAGCCTACGAGAATGAGTGCCGTTTTCATGGGCGCGGACAATAAGGGCGAAAACGCGGGCTCGTCAATGGGGTCCGGCGCGAATTCACCCGCCTGTGAGAAACCGCGCTGTCTCGCGCTACCATAGTACAGTTGAGCGCCCGCCGCCGAGGCACCAGTATGTGCCGATGCATGTCGCCCGGAAGGGGTAGAGCGGTTTGGGGACGCGACATGCGCAATGGTGTGACGTTGGCTGCGAGGAGGACGCATGGCTGGCGAACGGGAGCATATACGCGAGATCGAAGAGGTGCTGTCCGGCGCGCGATCGGTCCGCGACGATATCGTGGTTCAATCCTGGCTGCGCTGCATCGATACGCATCGGCTCGACCCGGCGCGTCCGACGGAAGCCTACATCGTGCCTGATACCCAGTTGCGCGAGCATCGCGAGCAGTCCGAAAGGCTGATCGCCATAGCCCGTAGCGGGCTGGAGACATTGTTCAAGCAGGTGGCCGGCCAGAACTACGTCCTGCTGCTGGCCGACGCGAAAGGCGTCACCGTCGACTTCCTCGGCGACCCGCTGTTCATGGACCAGTTGCGCACGGCCGGTCTCTACCTCGGCTCGGAATGGTCCGAAAGCCGCACCGGAACCTGCGGCGTCGGCTCCTGCATCGTCACCGGCGAGGCGATGACCATTCACCAGACCGACCATTTCGACACCACCCACACGCCGCTTTCCTGCACCGCCGCACCGATCTTCGACACCAACGGCGAACTGACCGCCGTGCTTGACATATCGCTGCTGCGCTCGCCGCAGCCGAAAGTCAGCCAGAACCTTGCCCTTCACCTTGTGACGGCGTCTGCCCGGCGCATAGAGCTCGCCAATTTGATGGCGCAGATGCATTCGGAATGGGTGCTGCGCTTCTCACGCTCGCCCGAATTCCTCGATGTCGATCCGGAGGCAGCCGTCGCGCTCGATGCCTCGGGCCGCATCCTCGGCACCACGCGCGGCGGGGCCCTGCTTCTGGCGCAGGCCGGAGGCGTCGACTGGAGGCTCTCCTCGCCGATCGGTCAGCCGATCTCGCGTTACCTCGACATGGACATCGACGACTTGCCGAATTTGACGCGCGGGCGCCCGACCGAGGAGCGACTGGTGTTCGGCCGCAACGGCAGCGCGCTGTTCGCGCATGCCATCGAGCCGCAGCCGCCGAGCGGACGCCGCGCACCTGTCGAGGCGCTGCCGAAACCGATCGCCGAGCTTTCGGGCGGCGATCCGGCCATGGCGACCATGCAGACGCGGGCCGCCAAGCTGGCGCGCACCACCATCCCGATCCTGATCCATGGCGAGACCGGTTCCGGCAAGGAATATCTAGCCCGCGCGCTGCATGACAGCTCGGGGCGCTCCGGCCCGTTCGTGGCCATCAATTGCGCGGCCATTCCTGAACATCTGATCGAGAGCGAGCTGTTCGGGCACGCCGCCGGCGCCTTTACCGGCGCCACGGCCAAGGGACGCAAGGGCCTCATCGAGAGCGCCGACGGCGGCACGCTTTTTCTCGACGAGATCGGCGACATGCCCTACGCGCTGCAATCGCGTCTGCTGCGGGTGATCGCCGAGCGCGAATTGATCCCGGTCGGCGGTATTGCACCCCGGCCTGTCGACATCAAGATCATCTCCGCCTCGCATCACGACTTGCGCCAGCTAGTTGCCGAGGGCCGTTTCCGTGAGGACCTGTTCTATAGGCTGAACGCCGCATCGCTGACATTGCCGCCACTGCGCGAGCGCACCGATTTCGAATGGCTGCTGGAACGGCTGGTCGGCGAGCGCGCGCGCCTGGCCGGGCGGCCGGCAAAACTGTCGCCGGCGGCACGGCTGGCACTGATCCGCCATGGCTGGCCCGGCAACATCCGCGAGCTCGTCAACGCCGTGGACCTGGCGGTGGCCCTTTGCGACGACGAGACGATCCAGCCTTCCGACCTGCCCGATTTCGCCACGGTCCGCGTGGCGGCGTCTGCTCCGTCCGCCGCAATGGTGGCGCTTCGCGCTCCCTCGCCCGAGGAAGAGCGCGCAGCCCTGCTGGCCATGCTGGCGGCGACCGGCTGGAACATTTCCGAAGCCGCGCGGCGTCTCGGCGTCGACCGCAC
Organism: Mesorhizobium atlanticum; assembly: GCF_003289965.1. GTDB lineage: Bacteria > Pseudomonadota > Alphaproteobacteria > Rhizobiales > Rhizobiaceae > Mesorhizobium > Mesorhizobium atlanticum. The sequence continues at coordinate 176,813 of NZ_QMBQ01000003.1, read as the reverse complement.
CACGGTGCATCGCCGGATGAAGCGCCTGCGGCTGGAAGCACCAAACTGATATTGCAAGACTGCGGCGCGCCGCAGCGCCGCAACAGCAAATGCAACAGGCAAGGCGACGGAAGATCGCTCTAACAGGTTAATTCCATTGCAATCCATGGTGAGCGCTACGGTTGGCACGCCGCTTGCTGCTCATGGCGCACTCTAGCAAGTGGAGGAGAACAAATGCTCGAGAGAACACCCACCACCAAGGCGCAGGCACTGCTCGACAAATTCGGCAAGGCGCTGGAAGCCGGCGACATCGACAGCGCCGTCAACTGCTTCCAGGCCGACTGCTACTGGCGCGACCTGGTCACTTTCACCTGGAACCTGAAGACGATGGAGGGACAGGACCAAGTTCGCGACATGCTGCAGGCAACGCTGGCCAACACCAAGCCGACCGGCTGGGCGGTGGCCAAGGGCGAGGAAGCAAGTGAGGACGGCGGCATCATCACCGCCTGGATCACCTTCGAGACCAGCGTCGCGCGCGGCTTCGGCCTCGTGCGGTTCAAGGGCGACCTGATCTGGACCCTGCTCACCACGATGGCCGAGCTGAAAGGGCATGAGGAGAAAGCTGGCTTCACCCGTCCGCTCGGCGCCAAGCACGGACACGGCAAGGACCGCAAGACCTGGCGCGAGGAGCGCGAGGACGAAATCGCCTCGCTCGGCCATACCAAGCAACCCTATGTCGTCATCATCGGCGGCGGTCAGGGCGGTATCGCGCTCGGTGCGAGGCTGAAGCAGCTCGGCGTGCCGGCCATCATCATCGAGAAGAACGAGCGTCCCGGAGACTCCTGGCGCAAGCGCTACAAGTCGCTCTGCCTGCATGACCCGGTCTGGTACGATCACCTGCCCTATATCGACTTCCCGAAGAACTGGCCGATCTTCGCGCCGAAGGACAAAATCGGCGACTGGCTGGAGATGTACACCAAGGTGATGGAGCTGAACTACTGGTCCTCCACCACTGCGAAGTCCGCCAGATACGATGAGAAGACGAAGGAATGGACCGTGGTCGTCGAACGCGACGGCAAGGAGATCGTGCTCAAGCCCAAGCAGTTGGTGCTGGCGACCGGTATGTCGGGCAAGGCGAACTGGCCGAAATACAAAGGCCAGGACATCTTTAAGGGCGAGCAGCAGCATTCCTCGACCCATCCCGGCCCGGATAAATACCGGGGCAAGAAGGTGGTGGTCATCGGCTCCAACAACTCGGCGCACGACATCTGCGCGGCACTATGGGAAGGCGGCGCCGACGTGACAATGGTGCAGCGCTCGTCCACCCACATCGTCAAGTCGGACACGCTGATGGATATAGGGCTTGGCGCGCTCTACTCCGAGCAGGCGGTGGAGAACGGCATGACGACGCGCAAGGCCGACATGATCTTCGCCTCGCTACCCTACCGCATCCTGCACGAGTTCCAGATTCCGCTCTACGAACAGATGAAGGAGCGCGACGCGAAATTCTACGAAGACCTGGAAAAGGCGGGCTTCATGCTCGACTGGGGCGACGACGGGTCGGGCCTGTTCATGAAATACCTGCGCCGTGGCTCAGGCTATTACATCGATGTCGGCGCCTGCGACCTCGTCATCGACGGCTCGATCAAATTGAAGAGCGGACCGGGTGCGGCGGTGCAGGAGCTCACCGAAACCGGCGTCAAATTCGTCGACGGCACCGAATTGCCGGCCGACCTGGTGATCTATGCCACCGGCTACGGCTCGATGAACGGCTGGGCCGCGGACTTGATCTCGCAGGAGGTGGCCGACAAGGTCGGCAAGGTCTGGGGCCTCGGCTCCGCCACCACCAAGGATCCGGGTCCCTGGGAAGGCGAACAGCGCAACATGTGGAAGCCGACGCAGCAGGAGGCGCTGTGGTTCCATGGCGGCAACCTGCACCAGTCGCGGCACTACTCGCAGTATCTTGCGCTGCAGCTGAAGGCCAGGCAGGTCGGGTTACCTACCCCGGTCTATGGGTTGCAGGAGGTCTACCACAAGAGCTGACGCACAACGCTCTCGCAGATGGCGGAAGCCCGGCCAGCCGGGCTTCCGCGTCTAGGCCGCCTTTTCCGCCTCGAACTTTTTCACCACGCGCTCGAGCAGCGGCACGTAATCGCGAAAGGCGCGCGTCTTCATGTTGGCGACCTTGCCGCCCTCGTCCCAGATGCGCACGCGCACCGCTTCGTCATGGAAGGGATTGCTGCGGAACTCGGCCACTTCCTCTGCACTCATCGGCCCGCCCTGCAGCGACAGCGTATGCACCGAGGCCGGTGACAGCTTGCTGAAGTAGGTAGGGTCGGTGGCACAGAGATAGCGCTTGGCCGAGACATGCAGCCTGACGCATTCGACGATGACGGGCGGAAAGAAAGGCGCGAGCACCTCGCCGCCCGCCTCGTCATGGTGCTTGTCCTCCACGTCCTCGGGCGAATAGGTGCCGAACTCGCTGGTATAGTGGCCGATGTCGTGAAGCAGCGCCGCCGCCACCAGTTCCTCCGGCGCGCCGTCCTGCTCGGCGAGCCACGCGCCCTGCAGCATATGCTCGGACATCGTGACCGGCTCGCCGAGGTAGGATTCCGCACCACGGCGCTCGAAAATATCGGCGATGAATTCGACGATGTTGCCGGCGTTCAATTCATTCGGCTTCATTCCGCCGCCTCCCTGAAATCATGCTCGATCGCGGCAAGCGTCGACAGCAGGCCGTCCTTGTCGGCGTAGCAGCCTTGCAGCCAGCGCTTGCCGCTGCCGGAAAACGCCTTGCGCGCATGCAAGACGCGCGTGTTGTCGACGATGAAGGACTCTCCCGCCCCGAGCTTGAAGGTCACCTCGAAGGCAGTATCCTCGATCAGTTCGGCGAACCGGCGATAGGCCGCGTAGTACTTCTCCATCTCGGCGAAAGGCACATCGACGACCGGCGCCAGCGAGCGGTTGTTGAAGCGGATGCAGATCAGCTCACCATCGGGCCCGAGCTCGATCATCGGCCGCTTGGACTGCAGCCGGACGCCCGACGAGCCGGCATATTCGAAGCGCGCCGGATAGGACGAAAGCAGCCGGAAGCCCTCCGGGTTTTCGGCCTGCAACGCGGCAGCTACGGCGAAACCGTCGACGACGCTGGATTCGCCGCCTTCGACCGTGTTCTCGATGCAGGCGAGAATCTGCAGCGTCGGCACCGGGTCGCGGTAGGGATTGTCAGTATGCGCCTGCAGGCCGAGATTGGTGTAGGCGAGATTGTTCGGATTGACCTCGGCCCGCACCTCGAACCAACGCCCGTAATTGGTCTCCCGGATGTACCCGAAGAGGTCGGCCACCTTGCACAGCGCGCCGGATTCCGTGGGTAGGCCGTCCATGACGGCGAAGCCGTAGCTGCGCACCGCGGCCAGCCATTGCCGCAGCACATTGCCGTCGCGGCTGGCATCCGCATAGGTCGCGCGCGGCACGGAGTTCTGCATCGTGGCTTTCGTCCAGCGCCTTATGTCGCCTCCGGTCCAGCCAGGCTCGCGAGCCTCGCCACGATCGTAGGCATGAGCGCGGAGCCAGCCCGCGGGAAAGCCGACGGTCTTGCCTTCAGGGACGAATGTGACCTCGAGCACCTCGCCCTTGATCGAGGCCGCGCCGATCCGCGTTTCGGCCGGAATGTCGAGGATGGTGATCAGCCGCTGGCCGTTGCCGGCGCCGCGCGTCTTGTCGTCCAGCGCATTGTCGCGCAGCCACATGGCATGGAAGCGGTTGCGCGCCCCGTCTTTCCAGCCAAGCTCGATCGTTCGTCCCTCGTCGCCCAGCGTCGCTGTCGTCAGCATGTCCCAGAAGCTCCATCTTTACCCGCGGCTGCGGGCACGGATTGCATGATGACGTCCAAAGAGACATAATTCAAATTATCGTTTTTCGGGTAATGGTCGTAAATTTCTGATGGCTGCAAAAGCTCTCGACACGATGCCTCCGCTCGACTGGCTGCGCAGTTTCGAGGCTGCCGCCCGCCTGTCGAACTTCACCGCCGCAGCCGCCGAGCTCGGCCTCACCCAAGCCGCCGTCAGCCAGCACATCCGCTTCCTGGAAGAGCGGCTCAAGACGCGGTTGTTCGCGCGCCTGGCGCGCGGCGTGACGCTGTCGCCGGAGGGCGCGGCCTACCTCCCGCACATCCAGTCGGCATTCGCGACCATCGGCAACAGCACCAACGAGCTGTTCGAGCCCCGCGCTGTGCAGACGGTCTCGATCCGGGTTCCGATCTCCTTTGCCCTTCTGATGCTCATCCCGGCCCTGCCCGACCTGGCGAAGTCGCTGCCGCAGATCCGGCTCGATCTTGTGACCATCCATCGGCCGACCGACTACGACCAGCCCGGCTCGGCGCTCGACATACGCTTCGGCAACGGGTCCTTTCCCGGGCGCGAAGCCGACCGGCTGACGGTCGAGCGGCTTGTCCCGGTCGCGGCGCCAACGCTCGCGCGAGATGACGATTGGACGTCATTGCCGCTTCTCCTGGTCGCCGGCGCGCGCGAAATGTGGGCGGAATGGTTTGCCGCCGCGGGGCTTTCCGGACCGCCCCGGCGCTCGCATCGCTTCGACAGTTTCGTCGCCGCCATGGAAGCGGCGAAGGCCGGCGCCGGCGCGCTGCTGGGGTCCCGGCCGCTGATCGAAACAGCACTCAAGGAGAAGGCTCTCGTCAGGCTTTCGGATTTCGAGCTGTCGAGCCCATCGGGCCACTTTTTGACGAGACCGTCGTCGTCGCGGCTGTCCGGCGCCGAACAGGATTTTCGCCGCTGGCTTCTGTCGCGTATCGCCGGAAGGTCAGGATAGCGTACGGGCCCCTGCTCCTATCCGCTTCCAGTAGATCAGCGTCCCGGTCAGTCCGCCATGCGGCTTCAGCGCAAAGTCCGGGATCTCGCCGGTCAGCGTGAAGCCGAGCTTCTCATAAAGGCCCGCCGCGCCCTCTTCGCGCGCCGTGTCCAGCACAAGCAACGTGCGGCCTTTCTCGACGGCGAATTTCTCGGCTTCCTGCATCAGGCGCGTCGCGATACCCCTGCCGCGATAGCCCCGGTCGGTCATCAGCTTGGCGATCTCGGCGCGGTGCGGCTGGTTGGGCGGAAAGTCGAGCAGCAGCGTGACGGTGCCTGCAAGCACCCCGCCCTGCCATGCGCCCAGCACCGCCCTTTCGCCGCGCGCCGCCGCTGCAAGCGACTTGCGCCAGAAATCCCGCGCAACCTCCGCCGGCAACGGATGCATGAAGCTCACCGATCCGCCGGCGGCGACGGTCTCGATCAACAGATCGGCGAGCATCGCGACGGTCGCCGCATCTTCGGTCAAGGCCCGGATTTCAAGTGTGTTCATGCCGGTGTTCTCCAAGGCTATGCGGCATCAGGAAAAGGTCATTCGAAATGGCTGATCCGCCTGCGCCGGCGCGCCCGCCGGATTTCAGCGATCCGGCCGGCGTCGTCCTCGCTGAGATGGCGGCCGCGCTCCAGGATCTCGAGCGTGTATTCCTCATAGGTCAGCCCGAGCCGCTCGGCTCTCTCCAGCCGCATCAGCATGACGGCTTGGCTCGGCGCCTTCCACGCCTTGTCGTGAGCGGCGCGCCAGGCGAGGAAAATGTAGGCGTCATCCTTGCCCCAGGGCGGTCCTTCATAGTCGTCGAGCGGCGGCCCGCCATTGTGCGAGCGTTTTGGTCGTCGAGGCATCTAGATCAGTCCCTGACCAGCGCCACGAGATACTCCGCCGCAGCCGGTCCGGGAGCATGAAAGACGCAGTCCGCCGGCGCTCCCAGCGCCAGGCAGTCGCCGGGCTCGAGCCGGTGCACCACATCGCCCTCGGTGAAATCCAGCCTTCCATCGATCAGCCAGATCTGCTGCTTGATGAAAGCGTAGGAGGCGGCCGGAAGGCTGACCCTGGCGCCCGCCGGCAGGCTGACCCTGATCAGTTCGAGCGGCATCTGCGATGCCGGCGACAGATGCCGCCGGATGTAACCGGTTGCCGGATCCTGCCACACCGGCTGGTCGTCCCTGCGCGAAACGCCGCCGCCTTGCAGTTCGGCCCGTGCGATCAGCGTCGACAGCGTCATGCCGAAGGCGGCCGCGATACGCACCAGGAGTGCCGCGGTCGGACTGGTCGCGCCGCGCTCGATGGCGCTCAGCATCGCTTTGGACACGTCCGAGCGCCTCGCAAGCTCGGCCAGCGACCAGTCTCTCACCGTCCTTTCGGAACGGATTCGCCTCCCGATCGTGGCCGTGATGTCATTCGATATATCGTCCATTCGTTCAATATATCGGAATTGCGAAATCTGGGAAGAGGCCATTCGATCGAATTGTCGCGGCCGCCTTAACACCGTCTACACCATTCGACCTCACCTCAATTTAACCCCGCCTGGATAGGGTCGATGCTCCAGGGAATGGGACCAGGTCAGTCATGTTTGTCGAACGCGAAGCCTCCGTTGGCGAACCGATTTCGCAGGAGCGCCGCAACGCCCTGCAAAGCGACAAACGCATTCTCGGCAATGTCGTGCAATGCGACGGCGCGCGCGCCACCATCAGCGCCTACGCCGAGGATGCCGACGGCACGGTCACCGGCCAGTGGACGGTCGGCAAGATGATCTCCATCAATCTCGGCACGACGCGCACGGTCGGCCTCGTCTATGAGATCGGCAAATCGGACCGCGCCTGGAGCAATGAAGGCCAGAACCCGATCGAGGTCAGCATCGAATTGATCGGCGAAGTGCGCGACGGCGCGGAGCCCGGCGCCAAGCCGATCTTCGACCGCGGGATCACCGCCTATCCGCATATCGGCGCCATCGCTCACCGTATCCGCAGCCGCGACCTGCAGGCGGTCTACGATCTGGCCGGACGCCATTCGGTCACCATCGGCACGCTGTCGCAGGATGAATCGATCGATGCCAACATCGCTATCGACGACACGCTGGCGCGCCATTTCGCCATCGTCGGCACCACCGGCGTCGGCAAGTCCACGGCGGTCTCGCTGCTCTTGCGCAAATCGATCGAGGCGCGGCCGGACCTGCGCGTGCTCATCCTCGACCCGCATAACGAGTTCGCGGCCTCGCTGCCGGAATATTGCGTCAAGGTCGATTCCAAGACGCTTGACCTGCCATTCTGGATGTTCAGGCTGGAGGAATTCGCCGAAGTGCTGTTTCGCGGCCGCGAAACGCTACCCGAGGAAGTGGATGTCCTGCGCGACCTGATCCCGGCGGCCAAGAACCTCTACCGCAACCCCAGTTCCGGCACCTATGTCAGGCGCGGCAGCGATGCGCTGACGGCGGATACGCCGGTGCCTTACCGCATCGCCGATCTCATCAAGCAGATCGACGAGCGCATGGGCCTGCTCGAAAGCAAGAACGATCGCCCGATCCTGAAGTCGCTGAAGACGCGCATCGAATCGGCGGCCGCCGATCCGCGTTACCGCTTCATGTTCAATTCCCGCCTGATCGAGGACACGATCCACGAGACGATCGGCAATATCTTCCGTGTTCCCAATCACGGCCGCCCGGTCACCTGCTTCGAGATGGCGGGCATGCCTTCGGAAGTGGTCAACTCGGTCTGCTCGGTGCTGGCGCGCCTGGCCTTCGACCTGGCCTTGTGGAGCGAGGGCCGGCTGAGGCTGCTCCTGCTTTGCGAGGAAGCGCACCGCTACATGCCGGCTGATCCGCGCCTCGGCTTCGCGCCGACCAGGCATGCGCTGTCGCGCATCGCCAAGGAAGGCCGCAAATATGGCTGCTATCTGGGTGTCGTCACCCAGCGCCCGGGCGAGCTCGATCCGACCATCCTGTCGCAGTGCTCGACCTTCTTCGCCATGCGCCTTGCCAACGAGCAGGACCAGGCAATCATCCGGTCGGCGATCGCCGACTCCTCGGCCTCGACGCTGGCGTTCCTGTCGTCGATGGGGCAGCGCGAAGCCATTGCCTTCGGCGAAGGCGTCGCGACCACCATGCGGTTGAAATTCGAGAAGCTGGCGCAGGAGTTCATCCCCGGAACCGCGAAAAGGGAGCAGGTCGAGCCCTCCGTGGACGGCAGCGACGTCGATCTGGCCATGATCGTCGAGCGGCTCCGCAACGTGCCGAAGCCACAGCAGGCCATGGCCTTCGCCGAGGCCGTGGACTCGGCTCGGCAGGCCGGCGACCCGGACTACAAGAAGCCGGCCACCGCAGCCCCCCGTCCCCAGCCGGACGACGACTTCGACACCCGCTACGGCCTGAAACCCTCGACCTTCGGCATGCGCCAGTTCAACGACTAACCACCCGACGCCGGACGGTGAGCAAATTCCGATAGGGAATTCGTCAGGCCGAGTCGGATGGTGTCGTTTGCGGGAACCGGAGCGGAGCGGACATCAAGTCCGTGAGCACCGGAAGCGCAGAAAACGGCGGCATACGGCCGGCCTCACGAATTCATCTTCGGAATTTTAGGCGCAGACGCGGTTGCGGCCCTGCTTCTTCGCCTCGTAGAGCTGGCGGTCGGCGCGTCGGTAGAAATCCTCGGCGCTCTCCTTGTGGTCCCAGACGGCGAGGCCGACGCTGGTGGTGACCTTGAGCCGCACATTGCCCGACAGGATCGACAGGTTGGCGATCGCCTTGCGGATGCGCTCGGCGAACCTGGCAAGCAGTTCGACATCCATATTGGGCGTGACGACGGCAAACTCCTCGCCGCCCAGCCGCGCCACCACATCGTGATAGCGCGTCATGCCTCTCAGGCAGGTGGCGACGGCCCTCAACACTTCGTCGCCGACATCATGACCATGCGTGTCGTTGACCTGCTTGAAATGATCGAGATCGAGGATCATCAGTCCGACAGGCCTGTCGATGCGGCGAAACTCGTGGAGATATTCGCGTAGCGCATCGTCGAAATAGCGGCGGTTCTGCATGCCCGTCAGACCGTCGGTGAGCGCGGCCTGTTCGAGCGTCTGCGAACGGGCGCTGAGCGAGACCGTCATGGCCCTGAGCTTGCCCTCTTCCCGCACCTGGCCACGAATCAGCGGGTAGATGAAGAAGGTCCCGAAGAACAGCGCGGTCGCCAGCAGCGCCCCGGTGACGAACAGCAACTTGTTGAGATAGACGATTTTGTCGACGCGCGACGCGGCATCGAGGTCCGAGGCGATGTCCTGCAACTGACCATAGGCATGGAAAGTCACCAGGCCAGCGGCCAGGATCACGAAAATAAAAACGAAAAATGCCGATTCCGCCTTGTGGAAACGCATCTACTCCCCGCGCCACTGTAACCCTCGAGCTTATGCCATAGCGGGCCTTACGGACCGTTAACCCGGACAACCATCGCGGGAATTAGAACAAAGGATTTTAAGGCGCTGATTGAAAAAGGCTTTTGGTCAGTCGTGAACTGCCGCTTCATCGCCCGGCCGCAGCCTGCGCCACTCCGCGCCAAGCTGGTGCCTGAACCAGGTCGACTGGCGCTTGGCATACTGCCGCGTCGCGATCTTGGCCCGCTCGATCGCCTCGGGAAAGCCGGACTGTCCGGCCATCGCCGCCTGCAGCTCGCGCACCCCGATCGCTTTCATCGCCGGCAGGTCCGGGTCGAGGCCGAGCGCCGTAAGCTGCCGTACTTCGTCCAGCGCGCCCTTGTCGAGCATCTGGTCGAAACGCGCCTCTATGCGCCGGACCAGTTGCTCCCGATCCGGCTCGATGACCAGGAAACGGGCGCTGTCGCGGTCGATCAGCGGGCGGCCGCGCGCCGCCTGCCACTCCAGGATGGAACGTCCCGAAGCATCGAGCACTTCGAGCGCCCGCACGATTCGCTGACCGTCCGTCGGCCTGAGTTGCATGGCCATGGCGGAATCCTCGTGCATCAGCAGGCGATGCAGCCTTTCGGCTCCTTGCTCCTTGAGCTCGTACCGCCAGCGCTCACGCACCGCCGGTGGAATGTCCGGCATATCCGAGATGCCCTCGGCCAGGGCGCGGAAATAGAGACCGGTGCCGCCGACGAAAACAACCGGACGGCCCGACAGGGAGCCGTTCTCGATCAGCTTCGTCACATCGCGCAGCCAGGCGCCGGTGGAATAGGCGGTGGAGGGATGCACATGCCCGTACAGGAAATGCGGCACGCGCGCCGTTTCGGCGGCGGTCGGCCGCGCGGTCAAGACGTCGAGCACCGAATAGCCCTGCATGGAATCGGTGTTGACGATGACCCCCCCACCGCGTGCGGCAAGATCGAGCGCCAGCGCCGACTTGCCGCTGGCTGTCGGCCCGGCTATCAGGATCGCGTTCTTGACGCGGCCTTCGCCCGCCTGCCTGCCGGAATGTTCGATGCCGCTGATCGCCACTTTAGTGTCCCGTCCAGAAGCCCGCGCCGTGCCGGCCTCGCTTGCGAATATGGCCTTGCGGGCCACCGGCGCAAGCGCCGTCCGTTGGCTGGCTGAAGACGTCGCCTGCGATCTCGTTTTGCCGCAGACGCCGGATATCGGCGAAATGACCGCCAATCTGCGCGCCGCACTGGCTTCCGAGCCGGTCGATATCGTTGTCCAGCCCGCCGAAGGCAGGCGAAAGAAGATCCTGCTCGCCGACATGGATTCGACCATGATCGACCAGGAATGCATCGACGAGCTCGCCGACGAGATCGGCGTCAAGGACCATGTCGCCGCGATCACCGCGCGCTCGATGAATGGCGAGATCGCCTTCGAGCCCGCATTGCGCGAGCGCGTCGCCCTGCTGAAGGGCCTCGACACCGCCGTGGTCGACCGCATCATCGCCAACCGGCTGACGCTCGCCGCCGGCGGCCGCGCCTTGGTGCAGACGATGCGCGCCAACGGCGCCTGGACGGCGCTGGTCTCGGGCGGCTTCGATGTCTTCACCAGCCGCATCGCCGCCATGCTGGGATTCCAGGAAAACCGGGCCAATCGCCTGATCGAGGAAGACGGCGCATTCACCGGCAAGGTGGCCGAGCCGATCCTCGGCCGCGCCGCCAAGGCCGAAGCGCTGCTGGACATCGCGAAGAGGCACGGGCTGACGACGGAGGACGCCATCGCGGTCGGTGACGGCGCCAACGATCTCGACATGATCCGTCTTGCCGGCACAGGCGTGGCGCTCCACGCCAAGCCGGCGGTGGCCGAGCAGGCCCGGATCCGCATCGACCACGGCGACTTGACCGCGCTGCTCTATCTCCAGGGTTACCGCCAGGACGAGTTTGTAGAGTGAGACCTCTTCAGAATTCGCTCCGGCGAGACATGTGGTGTGGCTGTCGAGAACCGGAGCGGAGCGGACATTTGAGTCCGTGAGCACCGGAAGCGCAGAAAGCCGCGTCAGATGTCCGCCGGAGTAGAATTATCAAGAGGTCTCCCATGACGCCGATCCGCACCGAGCGCCTCATCCTGCGCAACTGGGAGGATCGCGACCGCAAGCTTTTCCACCGCATCAACTCCGATGAACGCGTGATGGAATTTTTCCCGTTCCGCCGCGACCGTGCCGCTGCCGACGCCAAGATGGACGAGGTCCGCGCCTGGATCGAAGAGGACGGCTACGGCTTCGCCGCGGCCGAGATTGCCGCGACCCGCGAATGCATCGGCTTCGTCGGCTTGTCCGGAACGGAAGACATAGATGTGTTGGCGCCCGGCACGATCGAGATCGGCTGGCGGCTGGCGCCCGAATTCTGGGGCAATGGCTATGTCACCGAGGCGGCGGAAGCCTGGCTCGCCTTCGGTTTCGAAACGCTTGGCGTCGACGAGATCGTATCGTTCGCGGTCGCGGATAACCATCGTTCGATCGCCGTCATGAAGCGGCTCGGCATGCGCGCCGATCCGGACGCCGACTTCGACCATCCAAGTGTCCCCGACAGCCACCCGCATCTCAAGCGGCATGTCATTTACAGGCTGTCGCGCGAGGGCTGGCAGGCACGAAAAAGGGCGGCTCGCTAGCCGCCCTATTCATTGAAACATCAATCGGTTGCTGAACGTTTCGGACTCAATCCATCCGGATCGTCACGAAACGCAGTTCGCCGGTCTTCGAGGCCAGCATCAAGAGCGCGTTCTTGCGGCCCTGTTCCTTCAGCGCGCCGATCCGGTCCATCACATCCTTCGGCGTGCCGACCGATTCCTGCGCGATCTCGGTAATCACCTCGCCGGGCTGGATGCCGCGCTCGGCCGCGGGCGAATCCTTGGCGACATCGGTGATGACCACGCCGGACACGTCGGCCGCGATGCCGAACTTCTGCCGCGTCTGGTCGTTGAGCTCGCCGACCGTCATGCCGAGCACGGAGGCCGTCGATACCGGAGGCGTCGCCTTGTCGCCCTTGTCCTGGTCGGTGTTGCCGTTCTCGCCGCTGGCCAGCTTCTCGCCGTCCTCAAGCCGTCCGAGCGTCACCTTGACGGTCTGCTCGACGCCCTTGCGCACGATGACGACATCGACCGCCTTGCCGACCGGGCTTTCCGCCACGACGCGCGGCAGGTCGCGCATTTCATGAATATCCTTGCCGTCGAACTTGATGATGACGTCGCCGGCCTGGATCGTGCCATTGTCGACCGGCCCGCCCTTGATGACGCCGGCCACCAGCGCGCCCTTGGCGGTCGCCATGCCGAGGCTTTCGGCGATGTCGTCCGTCACCGGCTGGATGCGCACGCCAAGCCAGCCGCGCCGCGTCTCGCCATACTGGCGGAGCTGATCGACGACGCCGGCGGCAAGCTGCGAGGGGATGGAGAAACCGATGCCGATCGAGCCGCCCGACGGCGAGATGATCGCCGTGTTGATGCCGATGACCTCGCCGGCGGCGTTGAACAAAGGACCGCCGGAATTGCCGCGGTTGATGGCGGCGTCGGTCTGGATGAAGTCGTCATAGGGACCAGAGTTGATGTCTCGGTTGCGCGCCGAGACGATGCCGACCGTGACCGTGCCGCCCAGGCCGAACGGATTGCCGATCGCCATCACCCAGTCCCCGACGCGCATCTTGGTGGAATCGCCGAATTTCACCGCGGTCAGCTTGTGGCCTTTCGGATCAACCTTCAGCACCGCGACATCGGTCTTGGTGTCGGTGCCGACAAGCGTTGCCTTCAGCGTGACGCCGTCGGAGAAATTCACCTCGATATCGTCGGCGTCGGCGATGACGTGGTTGTTGGTCACCACGATGCCCTGCTCGGCGTCGATGACGAAACCGGAGCCGAGCGACTGCACCTTCTGCGCAGCTCCCCCCTTGTCGCCGCCGCGGTTCTTGAAGAAATCGTCGAAGAAATCCTGGAAAGGCGAGCCCTCGGGCAATTGCGGCATCGGCACCGCACCCGGTCCTTCCGTGCCCTTGACCGTCTGCGAGGTCGAGATGTTGACCACCGCGCCGAGCAGGCGCTCGGCGAGATCGGCGACCGAAGGCGGTCCGTCGGAGGCGATCGTCGGCGTGACGAAGGACGGAACGGCGACAACGCCGACCGCGAATGCCGTGGCACCGGCGAAGACCATACGCCGCGCCGCGCGCAACAGGGTGTCGGATATCATCATGGCCTCCCGGTGGTTCTGAAAAAGGAAAAGCGCATCCGCAAAGGCGCCTGTCCGGTTCATGTTGGCAAGAAATACGGCACGTTTGCGGCCGTAGCTATTGGCGAAGGATAAACCGTCAATTGCCGCGGCACCAAGGAATTTTCATTCGAGCAATTCCAGGAAAAGTGCGCAGCGGTTTTCTGTCCGGAATTGCGTAAAAACAAAAAACTAGCCGCGCACCAGCCAGACAACGGCGACACCGACGGCGATCGCCGCAAGGCCCCCGATCCGCAGCGCATTCTCGGGCATCGACAGCACTTCCGTCGCCAGCTTCCGGGCCAATCCCGGAAACCCGCCATAGACCAGGCCCTCAATCACGAGGACCAGGCCGATCGCCGCGACAAAGTCCTGCACCGCCGCTACTGGGCGGTGCCGGGTTGCGTAGCCGGTGCCGCAGGCGCGGTGGGCGCGGGCAGCGTCGGTTGCCCGGGCTGAGGCTTGCTGCCCGGATCGCGGAAGTAGCGGAAGAACTCGGACTCGGGCGAGAGCACCATCGTCGTTCCCGTGTTGTCCAGCGCCGTGCCGTAGGCGTTCATCGAGCGGTAGAAATCGAAGAAGGCGGGATCGCGCTTATAGGCATCCGCGAAGGTCGCGCTGCGTTGCGCCTCGCCCTCACCGCGCAGGATTTCCGATTCCTTCTGCGCTTCGGCGACGATCTCGACGACCTCGCGGTCGGCCCGCGCCCTGATGCGCTGCGCCGCCTCGTTGCCGCGCGCCCTCAGACGCTCGGCTTCCGCCAGGCGCTCGGCCTTCATGCGGTCATAGGTCTGCTGCGAGACCTCCGCCGTCAGATCGGTCCGGCGGATACGCACGTCCTCGATGTCGAGGCCGAGCGAGGTCGCGTCGGGGCGAAGCTGATCGCGCACCTCGCGCATCATGTTGCCGCGCTCCTCGGAGAGCGCGGCCTCGAAGTCGCGCAAGCCGTAAACGCGGCGCAGCGCCGCGTCGAGACGCGTCCTCAGCCGGGCTTCGGCCAGTTCAACCTGACCGGACACAGCCGCGCGGAACGTACGCGGATCCGAGATCCGGTAGGCGATGAAGGCATCGACCTCATAGAACTTGCCGCCCGAGACCTGGACGCGGATGTTGTCGAGGTCGAAGCGCATCACGCGCTTCTCGACCATCTGCACGCTGTCGGCATCGAAGAAGGCGAAAGGCGCCTTGAAGTAGATGCCGGGCTCGTTCTTGACGTCGATGATCTCGCCGAACCGCAGGACGATCGCCTGCTGGCCGGCATTGACCACGAACACCGAGGAATAGAGCAGGAACAGGAGGACCGCCGCGATGACGGCGATGATGGGAAGACGGTTGGCCATCACTGGTTACCTCCCGTCGTGACGCCCAGGGGCGACGGCGGCGCTTTCGGCTGCAAAGCCGGCAGCGGCAGGTAAGGCAGCACGCCCTGACCGTTGCCCGGCTCGACGACGACCTTGTTCGAGTCCTTCAGGATCCTCTCCATGGTTTCGAGATAAAGGCGCTTGCGCGTGACGTCGGGCGCTTTGGCGTATTCGTTGTAGACGGAGATGAAGCGCTGCGCCTCGCCTTCCGCCTCCTGAACGACCCGGTTCTTGTAGGCGGCCGCGTCTTCGCGGATCTGCGCCGCTTCGCCGCGCGCCTGTCCGAGCTTCTGGTTGGAATACTGGTTGGCCTGCTCGACGAATTTGTCTTCGTCCTGCTCGGCGCGCTGCACTTCATCGAATGCGTCGGCCACCTCGCGCGGCGGCGCCGCATCCTCGATCGAGACCGCGTTGACCTGGAGACCGGTCTTGTAGCCGTCGAGCGTGCCCTGGATGATCTCGCGCACCGCGGTGGCGATGCCCTGGCGATCGTCGCGGAAAATATCCTGGGCCGGGCGCCGGCCGACGACTTCGCGCATCGCGCTCTCGGCGACCTGCGCCAGCATGCCGTCGGGATCGGAGACGTCGAACAGGTAAGCTTTGGGATCCGAGACCTGGTAGGCCACCGAGAACTGAACGTTGACGATGTTCTGGTCGCCGGAGAGCATCAGCCCGGAGCCGCTGCTCGCGCCGCCGCCGATGCTGACCAGTTGCTCGGAGATCTTGGCCGACTCGACCGTTTCGATCGGCCACCAGTGGAAATGCAGGCCAGGTTGCGAAAGCTCGGTCTTAGGCTGGCCGAAGCGCAACTCGACGGCGACCTCGTCTGGCTGCACGGTATAGATCGCCTTGAAGGCCCACAGCACGACGAGCGCCAGAGCGATGAGCCCGAGCACCGCCGGGCTGGCGCCGCCGCCGCCCGGAAGCGCGCGCCGCAACCTGTCCTGGCCTCGGCGGATGATGTCCTCGAGATCGGGCGGGGAACCCTGCGGTCCGCTTGGCCCTTTCGGTCCCTGGCCCCAGGGTCCCTGATTGCCGCCGCCGCCCCATGGGCCGCCGCCGCCGCTCTTGTCGTTCCAGGGCATGAATGTCCTTTCGCTTCGGTTCCCTCAGGCCTTGCGGCGCAATCCTAACGCAAGACCCCGAAAACCCATATCGGTTTTCGAAAAGGAATCATGCGCCAAAATCAAAGTATTACGGCGACCTCTTGTGCGTCCGGTTGGACGCGGGCCGCTGCAACACCGTTCTTCTATAGGGACGCCTTGACCCGCTTTCAACGCGATGGGCCATCGTCCCCGTGCGATTTGGATCGGTAGCGACCCTTTGTCGTCGTCAACGATCGTCGCGGCGGCGCTCGTAAACCGTATAACGCGTGGCGTGGCTGTCCTTCTCGCCGGCGGGGAAATCCTCGGCGCTGACGACTTGCCAGGTGCTCGGGTCGATCGGCGGGAAATGCGCGTCGCCATCGACGCTGGCCAGCACATGCGTCACATGCAGCCGGTCGGCCAGCGGCAAGGCCTGGGCATAGATCTCGCCGCCACCAACCACGCAGATCTCCTCGGCGCCCGCCATGCAGCGGCCGCGCACCCTGGCCAGCGCGATCGCGTCATCCAGCGAGTGGGCCACCTCGATGCCTTCGGCGCGCCAGGCCTTGTCGCGCGTCACCACGATGTTGAGCCGGCCGGGCAGCGGCCGGCCGATGCCCTCATAGGTCTTGCGGCCCATGATGATCGGTTTGCCCATCGTGTCGGCCTTGAAGCGCTTGAGATCGGTGGAAAGCCGCCATGGCAGGCCGCCCTCGCGGCCGATCACGCCGTTTTCGGCGATGGCGACATAGATCGCGATGTCCATCAGCCGCCGTTCCCGCCATTGTCGGACGGCTCGAGCAGCAGGATGTCGATGTCGCGCTCGGGATAGAAATCCTTCGCGGTGATCTCGAATGTCGTCGGTCCGACCTTTTTGACATTGTCGCCGCAGAAGGAGACGAGGTTCTTGGGGCTGCTCTTGTCGATCGTCAGCTTGAAATTGCCGATAGTGCCGGAAGCCCAGTTGCCGCCCGTGGTGAGGATATAGGCGATCCGGCTCTCATAATATTTCGGGTAGCCGTCGGGATTTTCCCTCGCGGCCTTGCGCACCGCGTTCTCGAACGCGCCGTCCATGCAATAGCGCGTCTTGTAGGCGCTGTATTGCGGATCCCGGAACTGGCCCTCGGAGAAGAAGCTGACCGAGGAGGTGCCGCCGACGCTGGGCTTGTAGCGATGCGAGACATGAACTTCCTTGTTGGCCGGGAAGGTCGAACGCCACCAATAGGTCGAGCGCAATTGCCAGAAGGGCACATAGGCGGTCTGCATGCCTGAACCGTCATCGGCCGTATCCTCGATGATGATGCCGCGGTCTTCCCAATCCTTGGTGACATCCTTGGGCAGCTTCGCCAGCGCCGCCTTGGCGGCATCGCCGAACGGATAGAGCGGCACGTTCTGCGCCTTGAGGTCGGCAGTGATGTCGATGCCCAGCGCAAACGCCCTCTGTTCGAGTTGAGGTTTCGCGTCGACGCCATCGATCGTCACCTCGAAGCCGAGGAAGTTGTCGCTCTGCGCCTCCGGGATCGCCGGCATCTCGTTGGGATCGCCCTCGATGTCCGGCATCGGGAAGGCGACGATGGAACTCACATCCTTGTCGGTGTTGTTGCGGAAGACATAGTCGACCGTCACCTTCTCCGGCGAGATGAAAAGATCCTCGCTCTGCATGGCGACGGCATCGCTGCGCGACAGGATCAGGCCGCCGGTGCCGAGCTCGGCGACGGAATCATTGGCGAAGGCCGGGGCGGCCATGATCGCCAGCGCTGCGGTCAGTACGGTGCGTAACATGGCCCCCTCCTCTGTGCCGCGATACCGGACCAGCCGGATGCGGCTTCCATCTAGCCGTTTCGAGACGACGTTTCAAAGCCTTCATCATCGACTACGGGTACTTCTGGACACCGCGCCGCCGATCAGGCAGGAGATCGCCATGCGCAAGCTTCTCGTCATCGGCATCGGCGCCGGCAATCCCGACCACGTGACGGTCCAGGCCATCGACGGCCTGAACCGCGCCGACGTGCTGTTCATCCCCGACAAGGGGGCGAAGAAGAACGATCTCGCCGATCTGCGCCGGCTGATCTGCGACCGCTTCGTCACTAACCCGAAATCGCGCCGCGTTGAGTTCGATGTGCCGGTCCGGGCCGAGCCGACATCGTCCTACAGGACAACCGTCGACGACTGGCACGAGGCGATCGCCGAAATCCACGAGACCCTGATCCGCGACGAGCTTGCCGAAGACGGTTGCGGCGCCTTCCTGATCTGGGGCGATCCGTCGCTCTATGACAGCGCGCTGCGCATCCTCGAGCGCGTCCGGCTGAGGGGCAATGTCGGCTTCGAGCTCGAAGTCATCCCCGGCATCACCGCGATCCAGGCGTTGGCCGCTGCCCATGCGACCGCGCTCAACCGCATCGGCGATTCGATCCTGGTGACGACCGGCCGACGGCTGACCGAAGAAGGACTACCGGCCAATGCCGGCTCGACCATAGTCATGCTCGACGGCAAATGCGCCTTCAACACGCTTGCCGACAAGGACGTCCTCATCCAGTGGGGCGCCTATCTCGGCACGCCGGATGAGATCGTCATTTCCGGACGCTTGGGCGATGTCGGCGCCGAGATCGAGAAGGTGCGCGAGGAAGCCCGGCGGAAAAAGGGCTGGATCATGGACACTTATCTGCTGCGCAAGCCCGGGGAGCCGAAGGAGTAGACCTCCAAAGGGTACAGTCACCCCGCATCGATCTCAGCCTGTAGCGCCTGCATATGGACGGCGGCGGCCGATGAAGCGGCGCGCTCTATGGCCCGGAAGCGGCTGACCACCGCCAGACCCACCGATGTCAGTTGCGCGCCGCCGCCCTTCTTGCCGCCGGTCTGCGCGGCGACCAGCGGCTTGCCGAAGACGCGGTTCATGTCCTCGACCAGATCCCAGGCATGTTTGTAGGACATCTCCATGCCGCGCGCCGCGGCCGAGATCGAGCCGAAGGCGGCGATCTGTTCCAGCAATTCGATCTTGCCCGGGCCGATCCGGCCGTCGGGGTCGAGGTTTATCCGCAAGCTCAGCGATGGCATGACTTGTCCTCCGCGGTCATGTCGAGACTAACCCTTCTGCTGCCATATCGCTATTCCAAATCAACATAGCGATATGGCGCTTTCGTCAACCGTCGGCCTCGGCCGGCAGCCCGGCTCCGGTCGTCGCGCTGTCGAAGCTCACCGTCTTGATCACCGCGAAGACCTGCTGGCCGAGCGCCAGACGAAGGGTGTGTTTGGACTGTTCGGTGATCCGCGCCAGCACGATCGCGCCATTGCAGTCGATGGCGATTTCCACCGTCGGCCCGATGCCTGGCCTGACGGCGGTGATCGTTCCCGCCAGAATGTTGAGCGCGCTGAGACCTGCCGGCCGCTCGGTCGCGATCATGACATCGCGGGCGCGGATGCGAATGCGCACCGGAGCGCCCGCTGCCATCGCCAGTTTCGGCACCCGGATTTCTCCGGCCGGCGAGCTCAGCACCGTCATGCCGAAGGCCTCGTCGTGGCGCAGAACCTTGGTGTCGAGCACTGCCCCGCCCTCACCGCGCTCCTCCGCCGGCAACAGGTCGAGCCGCTGCATGATCGACTCGGTCGGGCCGGCCGCCGCCACCTTGCCTTGCGAAAGCACCACGACGTCACTGGCCAGCCGCGCCACCTCGGCGACGGAATGGCTGACATAGACGACAGGTATCTTCGTTTCGTCGCGCAGCCGCTCGATATAGGGCAGGATCTCGGCCTTGCGCGCCTCGTCCAGCGAGGCGAGCGGCTCGTCCATCAGAAGCAGTTTCGGGCTTGCAAGCAGCGCGCGGCCGATGGCGACGCGCTGCTTTTCGCCGCCTGACAGTTTCGCCGGCCGCCGGTCGAGCAGATGACCGATGCCGAGCAGGTCGACCACCGCGTCCATCTTGGCGTAGCGCTCGGAAGCCGGCGTGAACCAGCGGCCGTAGCGCAGATTGCCGGCGACGCTCATATGCGGGAATAGCCGCGCATCCTGGAACACCATGCCGATCCGCCGCTTGTGCAGCGGCACGAAGGTCCGCGCTTCGGTATCGACCAGCATGCGTCCGTCGACGGCGATGCGGCCCTTGTCCGGGCGGATCAGCCCCGCGATCAAGTTGATCAGCGTCGACTTGCCCGAACCGGAAGGCCCAAACAGCGCCGTCAGCCGGCCGGCGCTGGCGAATTTGGCTTCAACGGCGAAGTCTCCGAGCCGATGGTTGATATCGACCGAGAGCGTCATTCGATATCCATCCTGTGGCCGACGCGCCGCGCCAGGACTTCCGAGGCCACCAGCGCAACCATCGATATGACAATCGAAATCAGTGTCAGCCGCAGCGCTCCGGCATCACCGCCGGGCACCTGCGTGAAGGTATAGATCGCCGAAGGCAACGTCTGCGTTTCGTTGGGGATGTTGGAGACGAAGGTGATGGTGGCGCCGAATTCGCCCATCGCCTTGGCGAAGGAAAGGATCGCGCCGGCGATCAGGCCGGGCAGGATCAGCGGCAGCGTGATGGTGACGAACACCCAGAAAGGATTGGCGCCGAGCGTGCCGGCGGCCGCCTCGATTCTGCGGTCGACAGCCTCGATCGACAGCCGGATCGCCCGCACCATCAAAGGGAAGCCCATGACCCCGCAGGCCAGTGCCGCGCCGGTCCAGCGGAAGGAAAAGATGATGCCGAAATGCTCGGCCAGGAAGGCGCCGGCCGGCCCACGCCGGCCGAAGGTGAGGAGCAGCAGATAGCCGGTCACCACCGGCGGCAGGATCAGGGGCAGATGCACCAGCCCGTTGAGCAGGGTCTTGCCCCAGAAACGCCCGCGCGCGAGCAGCAGCGCAAGCAGGATGCCGGGCGGCAGGCTGGCGATCATCGCGACCGTCGCCACCTTGATCGACAGCCTGACCGCATTCCATTCATCGGGAGTGAGGTCCAGCAGCCAGTTCATGTCAGCGTTTGCGCGGTCTTTTTCAGTTGCTCGGCGCGAGCACCGTAAAACCCTGCTCCTTGAAAAGTTCGGCGGCCTTGGCCGACTCGACGCATTTCAGGAAGGCAGCCGTATCCTTGTCCTTCGAATCCGCGGTCTGAGCAATCGGGTAGATGATCGGCGGATGCGAATCTTCCGGGAAGGTGCCGACCACCTTGACGCCCTTCTCCGCATACGCGTCCGTGGCGTAGACGATGCCCAGCGCCGCTTCGCCCGTCGACACCAGCTTCAGGGCTGCACGTACATTCTCGGCCTGCGCGACCTTGCCCTCGACGGACGACCAGACGCCCAGCGACTCCAGCGCCGCCTTGCCGTATTTGCCGGCAGGCACGGCCTTGAAATCACCCATGGCAAGCTTGCCGTCGCCGGTCAGCTTTGCGAGGTCGAAGCCTTTCTCGACTTTTGTCTCGACTGTGGAATCCTTCGGCGCCACCAGCACGATCTGGTTGCCGAGCAGCTTCACCTCGGTGTCCGGCTTGGTCAGCTTCTTGTCCGAGAGATATTTCATCCAGTCGAGGTCGGCCGACACGAACACGTCCGCCGGCGCGCCGCCTTCGATCTGCTTGGCTAGCGCCGAGCTCGCCGCATAGGAGATGGTAGCGGCTTCGCCGACTTCCGGCTCGCAGGCCTTGTTGACGGCGTCGAGCGCGTCCTTGAGGCTCGCCGCGGCAAACACGACCACCTTGTCCTCGGCATGGGCCGCCGGCGCCGCGGCCATGATCATCGCCGTCAGACCGCAAATGGCGGCCGCCTTCAATCCAGAACCCTTGCCCGTCATAAGGTCTCTCCCTGGTTTCAAATCCGTACGGCCCAAAGCCTTTGACCGATATATCCGGATGAACATAACAAGGGAAGGCTTTTCGCCAGTCGCGGCATTGTGCGCCGGCGTTGCCTCGGCTTACGATGGATGCGAAACGGCGAAGCGCAAAGGAGAGGCTCATGAAGATCAGCGCCCGCAATATCCTCAAGGGTGAGGTGACCGAGATCATCAAGGGAGCGACCACCTCGCATGTCAGGATCGACATCGGCGGCGGCGTGGTCGTCACCGCATCGATCACCAATGAGGCGGTCGCCGATCTCGCACTCGATAAGGGCAAGCAGGCCTATGCGGTGATCAAGGCCTCTGATGTCATGGTCGGCATCGACTGACGCCGGTATCCGGCTTGCTTACACCGCAATCGGCGCCTTGATATTCGCGTCGGCGAAATAATTCTCGAGGCGGAAATCCTCGAAGCGGAAGGCGAACAGGTCCTTCACCTCCGGATTGATCCACATCGTCGGCAGAGCCTTCGGCGTGCGCCGCATCTGCTCGCGCGCCTGCTCGAAATGGTTCGAGTAAAGATGCGCGTCGCCCAGCGTGTGGACGAAGTCGCCGGGCTTCAGCCCGGTCACCTGCGCCACCATCATGGTGAGCAAGGCATAGGAAGCGATGTTGAACGGCACGCCGAGGAAGATATCGCCCGAGCGCTGGTAAAGCTGGCAGGAAAGCCGGCCTTCCGAGACATAGAACTGGAACAGGCAATGGCAGGGCGGCAGCGCCATCGCCTCCACTTCGGCCGGGTTCCAGGCCGAGACGATCAGCCGGCGCGAGTTGGGATTGCGGCGTATCTCCTTCAAAAGGCCTGCGATCTGGTCGATCTCGCCGCCATGTCCGTCCGGCCATGAGCGCCACTGCTTGCCGTAGACGGGACCGAGATCGCCGTTCTCGTCGGCCCACTCGTCCCAGATGCTGACGCCATGATCGTTGAGATATTTGATGTTGGTGTCGCCGGCCAGGAACCACAGAAGCTCGTGGATGATGGACTTCAGATGCAGCTTCTTGGTGGTCGTGACCGGAAAGCCGCGCGAAAGGTCGAAGCGCATCTGGTAGCCGAACACCGAGCGCGTGCCGGTGCCCGTACGGTCGCCACGGTCGGTGCCGTTCTCCAGCACATGTTTCAACAGATCAAGATATTGGCGCATCGGCTCTGCCTTGATTCGGATAACGAGCCATCATACCCGACCGGCAGCCGGTCGAACACCGCAAAGCAGGATACGGATTTGGATCGCGCCCAAAAACCCACGGAGCCGGCACGGTTTCGTGCCGGCCGCAGTACGTACGGCCTCAGAGCGAGCCGAGTTTGCCGAGATCCTTGGCAACCAGATAATAGAAGGTCACGCGGCTCTTGGTGTTGTCGGCTTGCATCGCCTTGCAGGTCTTCTCGATCGAGGCGTTGGCTTTTGCGGCATCTGCGATGCCGAGCTTTTTGCCGATCCAGTTCTCCCGCACTCGGTCGAGTTCCTTCGGGTCCGTGCAGGACACCAGCGAGGAATCTCGGTTCCTCAGCGCAATGCCCAGATGCTTGACGATCTTATCGACCGCGTCGGCGCTGGCGCCGGCGTCGTATTTCTTCACATCCGCAAGATAGTCGGCCATCAAACTTCCCCTCGTCGGCGCCACGGATCCGGTCGATGAGGGTTGTGGCGCGCCGCGCAACCTTTGCGCTAGGTCAGAGACTCCTCACCGGGAGCGAGATTTGATTGACTGGGCGCGCAAGTCAACCCTTGGCTGCACAGTTTGGCATAACCGGATAAGCGTCGGTTTGGCCTTTATTTTTCCCTCATCGCTCCCTATATTCGCTTCGTCGGCTTGACCGACTATGGCGATAAACAGGCGATGAAATAAGCCGTTCGGACCCGGGGGCGGTACCCGGCGCCTCCACCAAAAACCGCTCTGGCTGACGGAGCGGCTTTTGCTGGGGGCGAAATAGGATCGACGAAGGTGTAAAGATCGTACTTTCGCCCGGCATTGTACCACCGTCATCGGGCTAAACTTATAGTTGCCAACGACAACTATGCGGAAGCTCGTCTCGCTGCTTAATGCGGCGCGAACGCTTCAAATCAAGTCCTAGCGGTTCGCACTTCTAGGCGGGGTTCGGAGGTACCTGGCAACAGAAACCTCCACCTTTCCTCTCCTTTTGCTTCTTCCCAACCAACCGACGGTCAAGGCTTGTCCGACGCGCGGCGCGCAGCCTTGGCGCGCAGCCTTGCTGCCCATCACCCATGGACAAACGATGCAAAACGTTTGCGACCGATTCTTCGTGCTGACCGGCGGTCCGGGTTCCGGCAAGACCACTTTGATAGAGGCGCTGCAGGCCAAGGGTTTCGCGACCGCGCCCGAAGCCGGACGTGGCATCATCCGCGACCAGATGGCCATCGGCGGCCCTGCCCTTCCATGGCAGGATCGCGCGCTCTTTGCCGAGCTGATGCTGTCGTGGGAGCTACGCTCCTGGCACGCCGCTCATGCCGAGCCCGGCGGCCCGGCCTTCTTCGACCGCGGCGCACCCGACACGATCGGCTATCTCAGGCTCTGCGGCCTGCCGGTGCCGGATCACATCAAGCGCGCGGCTGAAAAATTCCGCTACGCGCGCCGCGTCTTCGCCGCGCAGCCATGGCCTGAAATCTTCACCCAGGACGAAGAGCGCAAGCAGACGCTCGACGAAGCCGAGCGCACATTCCGCTCGGTGACCGGTGTCTATACGGAGCTCGGCTACGAACTGGTGCTTTTACCTCTTGCTTCGGTCGAAGAGCGGGTGCGCTTCGTCATCGATCAGGCGGGTTTGCGATAGACATGAAAAAGGCCGGGCAAGCCCGGCCTTTTGGTTGTTTCGAGGCCCCTACTCCGCCGGCGCTTCGACCGCCCCGCGAGCGCGGCCGAGCGTCAATTTGGCCAGCGTGAACGAGATCACCGCGCAGAGCGAGATGCCCGCCACCATCGGCAGCGGCGTGCCGTCGAAGAAGATGCCGGCGACTCCCATCGCCAAGGCACCGATGGCGAAATGCAGCGTACCCATCAGCGCCGAGGCGGTGCCGGCGATCTCGCCATGCTCTTCCATCGCCAGCACCGACGTTGTCGGGATGACGAGACCGAGGAAGCCGTAGCCGACGAAGAGCAGCGCCGCCATCACGTCGAGCCGGTCGACGCCCGAAGCCATGATGGCGAACAGCGCCACCATCACCGTGGCATAGCCGGTGACCGCCACCCAGACGACGCGCTTCAACCCGAAGCGGTCGGCCAAGAGCCCCGTCAGCTGCGACATGCCAATGAAGGCGACCGCGTTGATCGAGAAGAACACGCTGTAGACCGACGGCGACAGGCCGTAATGGTCGATCAGGATGAAGGACGAGCTCGACAGATAGACGAAGAAGCTCGCAATGCCGAAGCCTGCGATCGCCACAAGGCCGAGGAAATTGCGGTCGCCCATCAGATAGCGGTAGCCGGCAAGCGCCGTGCCGAAGGACGACCCGGCGCGCTCCTCGACCGGCCGCGTTTCCTTGAGCGAGGTGGCAAGCAGGATGGTGGCCAGGGCAGCCGCGCCCGTGACGGTCCAGAACACGGCGCGCCAGCCGAAACTTTCGATGATCTGGCTGCCGGTGAGCGGCGCCAGGATCGGCGACACCGAGAACACCAGCATCAGAAGCGACATAAGCTTGGCGGCCTCGTTGCCGGTGTGCAGGTCGCGCACGATAGCGCGCGGCACCGCCATGCCGGCGCTGGCGCCGAGGCCCTGCAGGAAGCGGAAGGCGATCAGCCACTCGATGTTGGGCGCCATCGCCGAGCCGACGCCGCCGACCATGAACAGCGCGAGGCCGGCATAAAGCGGCACCTTGCGGCCGACCATGTCGGAGATCGGCCCGACGATGATCTGCCCGAAGCCCATCGACAGGAAGAAGATCAGAAGGCTCATCTGCACGGCGGCGGTGCCGGCATGGAGGTCCTGGCCGATCGAAGGCAGCGCGGGAAGATACATATCGATCGCGAAGGGGCCGATCGCGGACAACAAGCCGAGCACGACCGCGACGCGGAGGAATTTGGGACTCATGATAAGGCTCTTTTCGGATCTGGTTGCCGCCGCGAAATTCCGGCGTCTGAACCCAGGACGTTCCATCCCGCAGAAGCCCGACATCTGAGAACGAGTTTGTTCGTCTCATAAGAAACGAACACATCCGTTTCCGCAGCGCGGACTTCCCTTTGTTGTGTCCACAAATTTAGACAGTCTTGTCCAATTCGTCAATCACCGCTATATAGATTTTCATGAAGCACGGCGTTTCTCCTGACACTTTCCCGCCACGCAGCCATGAGGCTAAGCGCGTGTCGGTGGTGGATGCCGCCGCTTCTGTTTTTTGTCGGGAAGGCTATGCCGGCGCCAATATCGACCTGATCGCGGCCGAAGCCGGCGTTTCACGCCAGACCGTCTACAACCATCACGGCGACAAGGAAAAGCTCTTCGTCGCCGTCGTGCGTGACCTGACGGAGCGCTGCAATGCCGGTATCTTCGCCACCATCGCCAGCTTCCCCGACCAACCTGGGGATCTGGAGGCCGATCTGATCGCTTTTGCGGTGCGCATGAACCGCAATTGCATCTGCAACCGCGATGGCCGGTTCCTGCGCAAGCTGATCCAGGCCGAAGGCGAGCGTTATCCGGAACTTTTTGCCGAATGGCGCGAACAGGGGCCTGGCCGCACCTGGTCGGCGCTTGCCGCCCGCTTCGCCCGGCTTGCCTTCGCCGGGCATCTCTCGATCGGCGACCCCGACGTCGCGGCGCGTCAGTTCCTCGCCCTCGTCAACGCCGAGCTTCAGATCACCTTCATGCTGGGCGGCACGCCGACCGAGGAAGAGGTGCTGCGCTCCGCCACCAACGGCGTGCGGACCTTCCTCAGCGCCTTCGCCAGGAAGAAGTCGCCAGCCGGCAAACAGGCGGCGCTCGTTCACGCCTGAGCAATCAAATCGTCGACACCCCTCTTGGCCGCACGGCTTTGCGCCTATATGCGGTTTACGCCGCGCTCAAGCTTGATTACAGCTATGCGGACGATTCAACGGAACCCGACCATCACATGGCCGACGACCACATCCGCTACGACATTCTGGCCCAGGAGGCTCTGCGCGGCGTCATGCGCAAGGTCCTGGCCGAGGTCGCGCGCACTGGCCTTCCGGGCAATCATCATTTCTTCATCACCTTCCTGACCGGCGCGCCGGGCGTGCGCATCTCGTCGAGGCTGCGCGAGCGCTATCCGGAGCAGATGACCATCGTCATCCAGTTCCAGTATTGGGACCTCAAGGTGACGGATGCCGGCTTCGAGGTCGGGCTCTCCTTCTCCGACGTGCCGGAAAAGCTCGAGATCCCCTTCTCGGCCGTGCGCGGCTTCTACGATCCGTCCGTCAATTTCGAGCTCGAATTCGACGTCAAGACGGAGGGCGTCGAAGACGAGGCCGCCGCTCCGGCGCCCGAGCCGATCGCCGTCGTTCCGGAGAAGAAGGCGGAAACGAAGAAGAAGGCCGCCGAGAGCGAAAAGAAGCCGGCGGTCGCCGATACCGGCGGCAAGGGCGCCGACGTGGTCTCGCTCGACGCCTTCCGCAAGAAGTAGTCCGGCGCCATGGGCGAGGTCGTCAATCTCCGCCAGGTCCGCAAGCAGAAAGCGCGCACCGAGAAGGAACGCCTGGCGAGCGAGAACCGGGCACTGCACGGCCGCTCGAAGGCGGAGCGCGAGCGTGACCGGCTGACGTCGGAGAAGGCCGAGAAATTCGTGGCCGGCCATCGCCGTGAAAAGCCCGACGATCCGGGCAAGCGCTGAGCACCTGCGATGGCCGCGGTCGAAAAGCGTTCGGTAACGATCCGCGGTCACCGCACCAGCTTTTCCCTGGAGCAACCCTTCTACGACGACCTCATCGCCATCGCCGCGGAGCGCTCGCTGTCGCTCGCGGCCCTGGTCGCCGAGATCGACGAGACGCGCACCCGCGACGCCAACCTGTCATCCGCGCTGAGGCTCTATGTTCTGGCCTGGGCGAAACGCGGCGCCGCATCCTGAGGGTTGCTTTCAAGCTGGATCGCCGGGGATTGCTTTGAAGCCGCCCCGACGACGATCGCGATGAGCGTTTCGGCCAATCTCCAATCCATGCCACCTGCCAACGCAAACAGAGCCGACTGGTCAAATCCGTGTGCTGGGAATTAGCTCCAGCATGCCTGCGGCGTAAAGCTCAACCGCCGTCGAGCGACTTCAACAGATTGTCGATCGTGAACGGATTGGCCTTGGGCTTCGCCGGCACAGGGGTCGAACCGTCATTGACGCCGGGCAGCGATCCGTCGACCTTTCGCGTCTGCTCGGCCGCCTTGCGTGCCGCTTCCAGCTTCGCCTGCTCCGCCTTCTTGCGATCGGCCTCTGCCTGCGCCTTGGCCGCTTCGTCCGCGGCCCGCTGCTCGGCCTCGGCCTTTGCCTGCTGATCGGCCTTCGCCTTCGCGTCCGCTTCGGCCTGCGCCTTGGCGTCGGCTTCCGCCTTGGCCTTCGCCTCTTCGTCGGCCTTGGCTTTTGCCTCGGCTTCCGCCTGTGCCTGCGCTTCCGCTTCGGCTTTCGCCCTGGCTTCCGCCTCCGCCTTCTGCCGCGCCTCTTCCTCTTGCCGGCGCAACTCCTCGGCCGCCCTGTCGCGCTCCGTCTGCAGCGCCGCGTAATAGCGCACTTCGCGCCGCAGCCGCTGCTTTTCAAGCAGCGCCGCTTGCATCGCCTCGACCCGCTGCTGCTCCTTCTCCAGCGCGCGCTGCGTCAGGAATTGCGCCAGCGGACCGCTGTCGAACTGAAGCGCGGACGCTCCGAGCGGGCCGGCCAGGCTGAAATTCACGGCAGGCTCCGAGCCGACCAAAGCCTCGTCGCCGGGACGATAGGTCAGCACCCCCTTTGCCGTGACGGTGCTCGCATTGAGATCGGCGGTCACGTCGGCGGACAAGGTCGCGCCGGGACTGTCGAGGCTGATCGGCGGCGCCCGCAGCGTGCCGTTGGCGACGGTGAAGGCCACATCCGCGTCGCCGGCGGCGAAGCTGCCCTGCCCGGCGATCTCCGGCGCGAAGTCGGCCGTCTTGGCCGCGTCGATGTCGCGCCCGATCGCATCGGCCTTGGCGATGATGGCGGCGAAGCCGTCCGGATTGATGCCGTCCACCTTCAATCCCTTCAGCGCCGCGGTGCCGGATCCGGACAGAGCGGCAATCATGGCGTCGACCGACTTGCCGCTGGTCGACAGCGCCGCCGATAGGTCGCCGCTGCCGCCGATGCCAGCGCCTGGCAGCACGGCGGAAAGATCGCCGCCAGCAAGCCTCATCTGGCCGGAGAACAGGCCGGTACCTTCCGTGTTCTTGAGGTCGAACAGGCCGGTCAGATCGCCGCCATAGAGCTTCGCCTTGAGATCGGAGACGTGGATGCCTTCGCGATCGAGCTTCAGCGAGAATGAGGCGTCATGCGCCGTCGCGAATGGCCCGACGGCCAGCGCCGAGGTGTTGAGATCGAGGTCCGCGTTGAAAGGCAGCGTCGACTTCTGGCTGAACGGCGTCGTCGGCCATCCGCCCTTGGCGGGCGCGAAGGACTGGTCGCCGAACAGCGAGACCGCCAGCGGATCGAGGTCGAGCTCGTCGAGCGCCAGCGCGCCGGCGAGATGCGGCAGCCCATCCTTGGCATCGATGTTGATGTCGCCGGACACCGCCGCCTTGTTGATCGATCCGGTGAGGCCGCTCAGCACCAAAAGCCCGTTGCCGAAATCGGCATCGGCGGCAAGCGATGTCGACGTCCCGGTTCCCATGCCGGGCAGGCCTACGCCCGTCGTCATCAGCCACGGCTCGATATCGGCGGCGTCGAGATTGACCTTGCCCTTGGCTGTAGGGCCTTGCGCCGTATCGGCGACCGTTCCGTCGAAGCTCGCCCTGAAATCGTCGGCAGTCAGGTTGAAGCTGGTCGCGAGACCGCCGGCGATCGAGCCCTTCGCCGAGACGTCTGTGTTGGCATGGCCGAGCATGCCGAGCGGCAGCGCCGGCAGGCCGTAAAGCGCCAGCAGCGTGGTGGCGTTGTCGTTGCGGGCGTTGAAGGTGATCGACACCGGAGCCTGGGAGAGCTTGTCCGCCGTTCCCTTGCCGGAAAGCGAAGCCGAAAAGGCCGAACCGCCGGCATTGCCCTGGGCTGAAAGGGCCAGGCCCGTGCTGCCGTCGCCATTGTCGGCGGCACTGGTCAACAGATCGATGCGTGCATCCTGGAACAGTTCTGGATAGGCCGCCGCGCGGCCGGCCAGGCCTTTGAGCACGACATTGTCGGGGTAATGCTCGGCCGCGACATCGATCAGCGGCTTCAGGTCCACCGCAACGATGGAGGCGTTGAGCTTGCCGGTCGGGCTTTCAGGAAAATCCTTGACCCGGCCCGTGGCGCTGATCGAGGCGCCGGCGAGACCGCCGATCGACAGCCTATCGATTTCGAGCAGGCCCTCGCGCAGCCGCAGCGCCGTGTCGACCGTATCGGCGCTGAGCCCGACGGCGCTGACCGGCCCTGCCTTGATCTGGAAATCGAGATCGCGATCCGAAAAACGGTTGGCGCCTTTGTCGCTGATGAAGATCGAGGCGAAGGCCGCGAGCCCGTCGAGATCCATCTCACCGCCGGTGAGCCGCATCAGCACCGATGGCCGGGCGCCGTCCGGCTGGCTGGAATCGATACTGCCGGAAAATTTCGCCTTGCCGAGGATGAGCTCGAGATCGCTGAAGGACTGCCGGTTCTCGCTGAGATCGACCTTGGCCTTGAAGCCTGCCGCGGGCAGCCGGCGGATCGCCTCGTCGACATCCTTCGACAGCCAGGCGGCAAAGCCGGAAGGCTGGCCGACGGCGAGCAGCAGCGAGCCGGTGAAGCCGAAATGGTCCTCGACGCTCAGCATGCCGTCGGCTTCGAGCGTCGTGCGGCCGGGCAGCGTCGCGGCAAGCGACTTGACCGACCAGCCACCCTCGACCGGCTCGGCCGACAGCCGCACGTCGCGCACTGTCGTGTCGCCCGCCACCACCGCCGGCAGCCGCACCTCGAGCGTGCCCGGGATGGTCGGCTTCGGCATGTGCTGCAGCGTCTGCTCGAAGGCTGCGATGCGCTGGTCGAGCGTGAAACCCGAACCGGCGGCTCCGCCGACGGCCTCGTCGAACTGCACCTGCGCGCCGCTCGCCTCGACCGCGAAATGCGGCTTCAGGCCGAGATCGACAGAGGCCTTGCCGTCGGCGGTATAGGGATTGTCGAGGGGCCCGGTCTCGAAACGGAACTCGTCGACATTGAGCTTCTGGTGGTCGAGCGCGAACTTGCCATTCAGCCGGAAGCCCGGGTCGGGCTTGCCGGTGCTGATCTTGACCGGTTCGCCGTCCGTGCCACGCAGCTCGGCCGAGTTCTTGTCCGCGCCCGAGATCTTGAACTGGCCGGTGTAGACCCCCGCGCCCTTGACGATGCCGGCATTGCCATCGGCTTCGATGATCAGGGGATAGGCATCGGGATCGGCTTTCAGCCTGAGCCGCATCTGGCCGTCCGGCTCCACCTTCCCGGTCGAAGCCGAAACGTCGGTGCGCAGGCCGTCGAAGCGCAGCGTTCCGTCCATGCGCCATGGACCGGTGAGCGCCTTCGCCGAAATGGTCGAGTTGATCTCCGAGATCAGATGGCTGCGTCCGCCGGCGGCGTGGCGCAGCTCGATTTGCCCCTCGGTTACCGACAATTTCTCGATGGCGATCTGGCCGGGATTGAACGGCGTCGACGGCCGGATCGCCCAGTCGACGGTGCCGTCGCCGGCGACATTTATGATGGCCCTGGGATGCACCAGCCGCATGTCGAAGATCAGCACCTCGCCGCGCAGGAATGGCGCAAGCTCCGCATCCATGGAGAAGGTCTCCATCGTCATCGCCGGCTGGCCGCCCGGACCGCCCGCGACCTCGACATTGGAGAAGGTCACCGAGGGAAACGGCAACAGCCGCGCCGTCGCGTCGCCCTTCACCGTCACCTTGCGGCCGAGGATGGCGCTCGCCTCGCGCTCGAAATCGCCACGGTAACCCGTCCAGTCGATGAAATACGGCACCACCAGCGCCGCGCACAGCACCAGCACGAACAGGCCACCGAAGATCACGAACAGGCGGGCGAGCATCTGTTTCCCGGGTTTAAAGTCAGCCGCACTCTACCCGCATCCGCGTGTCGATAAAGAGGCAATTCAGCGTGCGACAGCGGCCAACGTCTCCAGTTGCGCGACCGCTCGCCGTCGGGATATCTCTTTTGCCGATCCCCTGCCCTTCCGGCCATGTCCCCTGGCCGCACAAACCTGAACCCAACATGGAGCGTTCCCGATGTCAGGCAAGAACTGGGATAGAGTGCCGATCGACGCGCAGAGCGTCGACGCTCCACTTTCGACGGCTGCGATTTTCCTCATCGTCACGGTAGGCGGCGACCGGGCCGCGCTTTCGACCGCCGCCTCGGTGCTCAGCGAGCTGGACGATCTCGTCAAGAATGTCGGCTTTCGCGACCTGTCGGGCCGGCTGTCCTGCATCGCCGGCATCGGCGCCGGGCTCTGGAACCGTCTGTCACCGAACCGGCGGCCGCGCGAGCTGAAACCCTTCGCGCCGATCGAGGGCGCAGCCCATTCGGCGCCTTCGACCCCGGGCGATCTGCTCTTCCACATCCGCGCCGAGCGGCCCGACATGTGCTTCGAGCTCGAGCGCATCCTGCTCAACAGCCTGGGTGGCAGCGTGACGGTCGTCGACGAGGTATCCGGCTTTCGCTATTTCGACGCGCGCGACCTGCTCGGCTTCGTCGACGGCACCGCCAATCCGACCGGCCTCGACCTGCCCGCCTCCGCCTTGGTCGGCGACGAGGACGGCGACTTTGCCGGCGGCAGCTACGTCGTGGTGCAGAAATACCTGCACGACATGGCCGCCTGGAAAGAGACGCCGACGCATGTCCAGGAAGAGATCATCGGCCGCACCAAGATCGACAACATCGAGATCGATGACGACGACAAGCCGCGCAAGTCGCACAAGTCACTGGCGACGATCGAGGACGATGCCGGCAACGAGTTCGACATCCTGCGTGACAACATGCCGTTCGGCCGCCCCGGGCAGAACGAGTTCGGCACCTATTTCATCGGCTACACGCGCTATCTGTGGGTGATCGAGAAGATGCTGCAGCGCATGTATGTCGGCGAGCCGCCCGGCGCCTACGACCGGCTGCTCGACTTCTCCACCCCGCACACCGGCACGACCTTCTTCGCGCCGACGCGGCCGATGCTGCAGAAGCTGGCGGACGGCGTGGCGGAATAGACCTGGGCGGCGCCTTACCCCGCCGCCGGCAGAATCTTGCCCGGGTTCATGATGTTGAGCGGATCGAGCGCCTGCTTGATCGTGCGCATGACATCGACGCCATGGCCGAGCTCATGGCGCAGGAAGCCGACCTTGCCCTGGCCGATGCCGTGCTCGCCGGTGCAGGTTCCTTCCATGGCGATGGCGCGCATGTTGAGCCTGGCAACGAATTTTTCCGCAAGCGCGATCTCGGCCGGGTTGTCGACATCCATCAGCACCAGCACATGGAAATTGCCGTCACCGGCATGGCCGACGATCGGCGCGATGAGGCCCATCTCGGCGATGTCGGCCTCGGTTTCGGTGACGCATTCGGCAAGCCGCGAGATCGGCACGCAGACATCCGTCGACAGGCCCTTGGCGCCGGGGCGCAGTGTCAGCGACGACCAGTACGCGTCGTGCCGCGCCTTCCAGAGCTTCGTCCGCTCCTCGGCGACGCTGGTCCACAGGAACGGCCCGCCGCCATTCTCCTCGGCGATCATGCCGAAGGTCTCGGCCTGTTCGGCCACACCCGCGTCGCTGCCATGGAATTCGACGAACAGGCACGGGCTTTCCGGATAGTCGAGCTTGGAATAGTTCTTCATCGCCCGCATCTGCAGCGCGTTGACCAGTTCGATGCGGGCCACCGGAATGCCCATCTGGATGGTCGCGATCACCGTGTTGCAGGCCGCCTCCAGGCTCGGAAACGGACAGACGCCACCGGAGATCGCCTGCGGAATGCCCTGCAGCCTCAGCGTCAGCGAGGTGATGATGCCGAGCGTGCCTTCCGAGCCGACCAAGAGCCGGGTCAGGTCGTAGCCGGCCGAGCTTTTCTTCGCCCGCTTGCCGGTCGTCACCGTCTCGCCGTCGGCCATGACGGCGGTGAGCGACAGCACGTTCTCGCGCATCGTGCCGTAGCGCACCGCGTTGGTGCCGGACGCCCTGGTCGCCGCCATGCCGCCCAGCGAGGCATTGGCGCCCGGATCGATCGGAAAGAACAGGCCGGTGTCGCGCAGATGCCGGTTGAGATCCTCGCGGGTCACGCCGGGCTCGACGGTGCAATCGAGGTCCTGCGGATTGACGGCGAGGATCCGATTCATGCGCGACGTATCGATGGAAATGCCGCCGCCCGGCGCATTGGTATGGCCCTCGAGCGAGGAGCCGACGCCGAAGGCGATGACCGGCACGCGGTGGGCGGCGCAGGCGCGCACGATCTCCTGTACCTCCTCGGTCGTCTCGACGAAAGCGACGCCGTCAGGCGCCTGGGTCGGGATATAGGTGGTGGTGTGCGCGTGCTGGCCGCGTATCGCCTCGCCTGTCTGGAAACGTTCGCCGAGGCGCTGCTTGAGGATGCCGAGCACCGTGGCAATGCCTTCCTCGTTGCGTTCGACGGGATTGAGGTCGCTCAAAGCCATGAATTCCTCCGCGAATGGACCAGCGGCCACTCTTGATATGCAGCTATGGATGATGCCTAAAGCAATTCCAGGAAAAGTGTGAAGCGGATTTCCGTCCGGAATTGCGGCGGAACAAAGAGAACCTCACCCACCACGCCCTGTCCAGCGATGATCAAGGAAAATCAGATGACCATCCCCGCCCCCTTCATCTCCGACCCGATGGCCATCGAGAAGGACTGGATCGACTATAACGGCCATCTCAACATGGCCTATTACAACGTGCTGTTCGACCGCTGCTCCGACGTCGCCTTCGAGATGATGGGCATGGGGCCGAACTACGCAAGGGATCGCCGCCTCACCATCTACACGGCGGAAGTCCATGTCTGCTACGTGCAGGAGCTGCATCTCGACCACAAGGTGAAGGTCTCGTTTCAACTCATCGACCACGACGAGAAACGCCTGCGCGCCTATCAGGAAATCCGCCATGTCGACGGCTGGTTGGCCGCCACATCCGAGCAGCTTGCGCTGCATGTCGACATGGCCGGACCGAGGGTCGCGCCCTTCCCCGCCGACGTGATGGCCAAGGTGGACGCTATGCGCGCCGCCCATGCCGCGCTGCCGATGCCGGAGCGGGCCGGCCGCTCGATCGGCATCAAACGCAAGAGCGCTTGAAGCACCTCACCGCCGGCGTTAACCTTACCAAGGTTTTAACGTGAACAAGTCACTTGAGTCCGTTGAACGACTCAGTGGCGCGTTTGAAAACCGCCGTACCGGGTTTGCGCGCGGGCGGCTGGCGGAATGCGGTGCGAGGACAGTGCATGAAAACCGACATCAAGGTCGAGGTGGAGCGCTTGGCGGCCGATCCACGCATCACCGACTATGATTTCTGGCGATCGCTGAAGAACGTGAACAACGAGATCTTCCATATCGCCAACAACAACGAGCCGATCCCGTTCGATATGATCCGCTGGCGCGCGATTCTGACCCAGGCGCGCATGCGGCGCGGCCACGCCTGAGCGATTGTTCTTTCGCAATTCCCGACGGAACCCTGCGAGGCGCTTTTGCTCTCGCTGCCACGTCACTTCTGCCTGAATCCACCCAGCGGCGAGCGCGGCTCGACGGGTGACGACTGGATGATGGCCGTGTTGGTCATCGCATAGGGAATGATCCGGTCGATCACCCGCTCGAGTTCGCCCACCGAGCTGACATGCGCCAGCGCGATGAAGCAATCCTCGCCGGTCACCCGGTCGCATTGGGCGATTTCCGGCAGGTCGCGAATGATGTCGGCCACCACGGAAAGCTGTCCCGGGACCGGCCTGATCCTCAGCCAAGCCGACAGTTTGAGCCCGAGGGCGGCCGGATTGATCCTGACCGTATAGGCCTCGATCACGCCGTTCTCCTGCAGCTTGCGGATGCGCTCCGCCACGCTCGGCGCCGACAACCCGACGGCACGCGCCAGTTCCGCCGTGCTGGTGCGCGCGTCCTTTTCCAGGAGCCGCAGGATCTTCAGGTCCACGGCGTCCAGTTCGGCATTTTCATTTCGAAGGTTTTTCAATTTTTTCATCTTCCATTGGAAGCTAGAAAATCAAACAGGCCGCTGATCGCACATGTAAGTCGCGCATTTCGCCTGCGATAATGCGCGCATGCCCAGCCAAACGCAAACTCCAGCTGCAAACCAAGCCACCGGCAGGACCGACGCCCCGCGTCCTATCCTTGCCCTCGGCGGATTGGCCAATGCGCTGCCGCCGCATGTCTGGTTCTGCGTCAGTGCCGTGTTCCACTATCTCGGGCCGGCTTTCGCGGTGCTGCTTTTCGATCAGGTCGGCGTGCTCGGCATGGCCTGGCTGCGCATCGCGACCGCCGCTCTCATCTTCGCCCCTTTGACCAGGCCCTGGCGCGTCTTCGCGCGCGCCGACCGCGCTCAGCGACTGCTGTTGCTGGCCTTCGGCGCCTGCCTTGCGGTGATGAACTGCTCGTTCTATCTGGCGCTCGACCGCCTGCCGATCTCTCTGGTGGCGGCGATCGAGTTCGTCGGCACGATCGGGGTCGCGCTGGTCGGCCTGCGCAACCCGCGCAACTTTGCCGCGCTGGCTGTCGCCGTGATCGGCACTTTGCTGCTCATCGACGTCAAATGGTCGAGCGATCCGCTTGGCCTGTTCTGGGCTTTTCTCAACGGCGCCCTGTTCGTCGGCTATATCGTGATCGGCCACCGCATTGCCCAGACCGGCATCGGCATTGCCGGCCTCGGCACCGCCATGGCGGTCGCATTCCTCATCGTGTTGCCGGTCGGCTTCCGCGAGGCGCTGCCCGCCTTCTCATCGCCGCAACTGCTTGTCGCGGCGATCGGCGTCGGCGTCTGCTCCTCGGTCATCCCCTACATCTGCGACCAGCTCGCCATGGCGAGGCTGCCGCGCGCGAGCTTCGCGCTGATGCTGTCGCTGCTTCCGCTGACAGCAACATTGATCGGCGTCATCGTGTTGCGCCAGCTGCCGAGCGCCACCGACTGCATCGGCATTGCGCTGGTCATCGTCGGCGTCGCTTTCCACAAGCCGGCACTGGAGTGATCCATCGACGTTGCCATTGAGGCGTGTCGTTTGCAGGCCTGCCTCATATCGGCATGCCTCAGGCCAGCTTTTCCTTCAGGAAAGCAACCGTCCGGCTCCAGGCGAGATCGGCGGCTTTCTTGTCATAGCGCGCGGCCGAGGTGTCGTTGTTGAAGGCGTGGTTGGCGCCCTCATAGACATAGACCTTATATTCGACATGCGCGGCGTCGAGCGCTTTCTTGTAGGCATCGATGCCGGCATTGGTCCGGCTGTCGAGACCGGCATAGTGAAGGAGCAGCGGCGCCTTGATCTTCGCAGCATCCTCCGCCTTTGGCTGCATGCCGTAATAGGCGACGCCGGCGCTGAGATCGGGAGCATGGACGGCGAGCTGGTTCACTGCGCCGCCGCCCCAGCAGAAACCGAGCGCACCGACCTTGCCGTTACCGGCCTTGAGGCTCTTGAGGTAGGCGACCGTCGCCACGCCGTCCGCCGCGACCTGGGCGGCATCGAGCTTGGAGAACATGTCGCGCGCCTTGTCCTCGTCGGATGGCGTGCCGCCAAGCGGCGATAGGAAGTCCGGCGCGAGCGCCACGAACCCTTCCAGCGCCACGCGTCGGGCGACATCGCGGATATGCAGGTTGAGGCCCCTGTTCTCATGGATGACGATGACGGTGCCGACCTTGCCCTGCTGATCGGCCGGCTTGACCAGATAGGCTTTCATCTCGCCGCTCGAGCCGGGATAGGTGATGTCCTCGCCCTTAACGCGGCTGTCGTTCTCGGCGACGATCGCCGCCTTGGCGGAGTTGGCCGCCAGCATCGGCGCGATCGCGGCCGCCGCGGCGCCCGAGCCCGCCAGCCTCGTCAACTGCTCCATGAAGCGGCGGCGATCGAGCGTCAGATGCGTGTATTCGTCATAGGCATCGATCATCATCTGGGTGATGACGGGCTTGGCGACGGGTTCGGTCATGGCTGTCCTCGACGTAGTGCATGTCGCCCAAAAGTGCGCAGCGGTTTTGCGACAACGACATGCAATCAAGCAAAGACCTAAAGTGCGACACGGGAATCCATTTCCGACGTGGCGCGCTTTAGGCGGGTGATCCGCAAGATAGGGTCGAGAGTTGCATGGTCCAGTCACGCCGGGGTGACGATCCTGCGAGGGAGTCGTGACGGAGCAGTGCGCCGACAAGCCAGCTTGATTCATCACATTTTGGTCATTTCCGAAAGGCCTGATGGTGCTGTCACATTAGGGCGCGAAGTTGCCGCAGCCGCGTCACCGATACGAATGACGAAAAGGGGAGTGCCATGAACGTCCAGGATATCATCAACACCGTTTCCTCGAAGGCCGGCCTCGACGAGCCCACCTCCGAGAAGGTTGTCGGCACCATCTTCTCCGTGCTCGAGCACGAGGCGGAAGGTACCAGCGTTTCGTCTTTCTTCGCCCAGATCCCCGGCGCCGACGCGCTGGCCCAGAAATATGACGTGATGGCCGCCGGTGCGGCCAATTCGGGCGGCGGCCTCCTTTCGTCGCTGCAAGGGGCGCTTGGCGGCGTGCTCGGCGAAAAGGCCGGCGCGCTGATCAACGGCATCGCGGCGCTTAAAGCGTCCGGCCTCGACATGGCGCAGATCCGTCAGGCCGGGGAGACCTTGATCAAGCAAGCCGAGGCCGCCGCCGGCCCCGATCTCACCAACCAAGTGCTGGACCAGGTGCCCAGCCTGCGGGGCCATCTCGGACTTTGAGGCCCGACGCCTCCCTCACTTCGGCAGCGCGTAGGCCATCACATAATCACCCGGCTTGGTGCCGACCGAGCCGTGGCCGCCGGCAACGATGACGACGAACTGGCGGCCGTCGGCCACCGTGTAGGTCATCGGCGTCGCCTGCCCGCCCGCCGGAAGCCGCGCCTGCCAGAGCTGCCTGCCGGTGGTGAGGTCATAGGCGCGCAGATAGTCGTCGACCGCCGCGCCCAGGAAGGCGACGCCGCCGGCCGTGATCATCGGCCCGCCGATGCCTGGAACGCCGACCTTGAGCGGCAGCGGCAGCGGCGTCATGTCGTAGACGGTGCCGTTGCGGTGCTTGTAGGCGATGTTTCCCGTCTTCAGGTCGACGCCGGCGACATAGCCCCAGGGCGGCGCCTGGCAGGGAATGCCGAGCGGCGACAGGAACGGCCCCATCACCACCGCGTAAGGCGCGCCTTCGTTGCGGTTCAGCCCCTGCTCGCTGCCCTTGGTGTCGCTCGGCGGCGGCACGTCCGCGCGGGGAATGAGCTTGGAGGTGAACGCCAGGTAGGTCGGCATGCCGAACATCACCTGCCGCACCGGATCGACCGCGACGCCGCCCCAGTTGAAGACGCCGAAATTGCCGGGATAGATCAGTGAGCCCTGCAGCGAGGGCGGCGTGTAACGGCCTTCATAACGCAGCTTCTTCAATTCGATCCGGCACGCCAGCTGGTCGAACATGGTGATGCCCCACATGTCGGCGCCGGTCAGCGGCTTGGGATTGAAGGACAGGTCGGAGGCCGGCTGCGTCGGCGAGGCGTGATCGCCATCGATCGCCCCGCCAGGCGCGGGCACTTCCTTCACCGGAATGATCGGCTCGCCGGTGCGCCGGTCGAGCACGAAGAGGTCGCCTTGCTTGGTCGGCCCGACCAGCGCCGGCACCACGCCGCTCTGCGTTGTGATGTCGACCAGCGTCGGCTGCGCCGGCACGTCCATGTCCCACAGATCGTGATGCACGGTCTGTCGCACCCAGCGTAATTGCCCGGTGTTGAGGTCGAGCGCGGTGATAGAGGAGGAGAATTTTTCGACATTGGCGCTGCGGCCCATGCCGAGCTGGTCCGGCGTCTGGTTGCCGAGCGGCAGGTAGAGGAGCCCCAGCCTCTCATCGGCACTGGCGGTCGACCACATGTTGGGTGAGTTGTGGGTGTAGGTTTGCCCGGCGGGCAGCGGCGTCGTCACGTCCGGATTGCCGGAATCCCAGTTCCACAGCAGCGCGCCCGTGTCGGCGTCAAAGGCACGGATGACACCCGACGGCTCCTCGGTCGAGTAATTGTCGTTGACCGCGCCGCCGACGATGATCTTGCCGGCCACGATCAGCGGCGCCGAGGTCGAATAGTAATAGCCCGACTTCGGGTAAGGCATGCTGGCCATCAGGTTCAGCGTGCCGCCCTCGGCGAAGGACGGACATACCTGGCCGGTGGTGGCATCGAGCGCGATCAGGCGAGCGTCCGACGTCGGCAGGTAGACGCGCTGCGCGCAAGGCTGGCCTGCCGCGATCTTGGCATCGGCGTAATAGGACACACCACGGCAGGTCTGGTGCTGGCGGTTGTTGTCGAGCTTGATCTTGGGATCGTAGCGCCACTTTTCCTTGCCGCTCGCGGCATCGATGGCGATGGCGAAATTGTGCGGCGTGCAGATGAACAGCGTGTCGCCCACTTTCAGCGGCGTCACCTGATAGGTCGTCTCGCCGATATCGTCGGGGCCCTTCACGTCGCCGGTGCGGTAGGTCCAGGCCGGCTGCAGCTTGGCGACATTGTCGGGCGTGATCTGGTCGAGCGGCGAATAGCGCTGGCCGAAAGGCGTGCGGCCATAGTAGTGCCACTCGCCGGCCGGCATGTCGCCACCGAGATTGGCGGCCGTCGCCACCTTTTCAGCGCCGAGCGTGCCGCCGATGTCGTGAGGATCGGCGGTCATCGAATAACCGGCGACCGCGAGCGAGGCGAGCACAGCCAGGATCAGCGGCGCGCGACCGTCGGGACCACGCAGGCCGCGCCTTGCCCACGGCGTCAAAAGCCACAGAGCGATGAGCACGATGACGCCGCCGCGCGGGCCGAGCTGCCACCAGTCGAAGCCGATTTCCCACACCGCCCAGCATAAAGTCGCGAGCACGAACAGCCCGTAGAGCCAGAGCGAGCTCGAGCTGCGCCTGACAAGCAACCAGGCGGTGATCAGGAAGGCCAGGCCGGCGATCAGATAGTACCAACTGCCCCCCAGCACCGCGAGCCAGATGCCGCCGCCGCCGAGAATGAGACCGATGAGGAAGAGGACGAGGGAGGTGATGGTGACAGCCAAGACGGTGCTCCTTCGACTGTTGCGCGCATCAAGCAATTCCAGGAAAAGTGTGAAGCGGTTTTCCGTCCGGAATTGCGTCAATCAAGATAGAGCCGCCAGGCGACGTCATGCCGTCCCTGCCCTGCCGTCACAGCTTTCCCCTGCCCGCTACGGCTGTCAAGTTGATCCGGGACACGCGAAACTAGAACAAAACGTAGACAGTTCTGGTCTTTCGCTGCCGAATCACTACATTCGGGGGCGATGTCGGGCTTTTCCGAAGACATGCCTTTTTTCGATGAACCGAATGCGCGGCCCGCGGCGGCCCCGTCCGGCATAGCCGCGCGCGCGATGGCCGCCCGCAGCGGCCAGAACAGCGCGCCCGATTACCTGAGGGGCCTGAACCCGGAGCAACGGCTCGCCATCGAAACCACCGAAGGCCCGGTCCTGGTGCTGGCCGGCGCCGGCACGGGCAAGACGCGCGTGCTCACCACCCGCATCGCCCATATCCTCGCCACAGGCAGGGCTTTCCCGTCGCAGATCCTGGCCGTCACCTTCACCAACAAGGCCGCGCGCGAGATGAAGCAGCGCATCGGCCACCTGATCGGCGAAGGCAATGTCGAAGGCATGCCCTGGCTCGGAACCTTCCATTCGATCGGGGTGAAGCTGCTGCGCCGCCACGCCGAGCTTGCCGGGCTGAAATCCGACTTCACCATCCTCGACACAGACGACGTGGTGCGGCTGATCAAGCAGCTGATCCAGGCCGAGGGGCTGGACGACAAGCGCTGGCCGGCCAAGACCTTCGCCCAGATGCTCGACAACTGGAAGAACAAGGGTCTCGGCCCCGACGAGATTGCCGAAGGCGACGCGCGCAGCTTCGGCAACGGCAAGGGCCGCCAGCTCTATAAGGCCTATCAGGAACGGCTGCAGACGCTGAATTCCTGCGACTTCGGCGACCTGCTCTATCACCCGATCCGCATCTTCCGCGCCTATCCGGACGTGCTGAAGGAATACCACCGCAAGTTCAAATACATCCTGGTCGACGAGTACCAGGACACCAACACCGCGCAGTACATGTGGCTGCGGCTTTTGGCGCAGCGACCACAAGCCGGGCGCTCACCATCGGCCGAAGGCCGCAAGCCCGACCGGGCGTCGGCCGGTCAGGCCGCTCCCGCGGAGGCCAGCGAGCGGAGCGAGCGCGCGGCCGTGAGCGAAACCAAAGTCAACATCTGCTGCGTCGGCGACGACGACCAGTCGATCTATGGCTGGCGCGGCGCCGAGGTCGACAACATCCTGCGCTTCGACAAGGATTTCCCGGGCGCAACCATCATCCGGCTGGAGCGCAACTACCGCTCCACCGCGCATATCCTCGGCGCCGCCTCGCATCTCATCGCCCACAATGAGGGCCGCTTCGGCAAGACGCTGTTCACCGACCGCGACGACCCCGAGGACGACAAGGTGCATGTCCATGCCGCCTGGGACTCGGAGGAAGAGGCCAGGGCCATTGGCGACGCCATCGAGGCCTATCAGCGCCAGAAGCACAATCTGAACGACATGGCGATTCTCGTCCGCGCGTCTTTCCAGATGCGCGCCTTCGAAGATCGCTTCATCACGCTGGGCCTCAATTACCGCGTCATAGGCGGTCCACGCTTCTATGAGCGGCTGGAAATCCGCGACGCGCTGGCCTTCTTCCGCGTCGTCGCCAATGGCGGCGACGACCTCGCCTTCGAGCGCATCGTCAACGTGCCGAAACGGGGGCTCGGCGAAGCCACCATCCGCCAGATCCACGACACCGCCCGCGCGATGCGCATTCCGATGCTGGAGGCCGCCGCCACGCTCGCTGAAAGCGACGAGCTGAAGCCGAAGCCGCGCGCAGCACTGCGCGAGGTGGCGGCCAATTTCGAGCGCTGGCAGAAAGCGCTGGAAACGAAGCCGCACACCGAGCTCGCCGAGACCATTCTCGAGGAGAGCGGCTACACCGACATGTGGAAGAACGACCGTTCGGCGGAAGCGCCCGGGCGATTGGAAAACCTCAAAGAATTGATCCGCTCCATGGAGGAGTACGAGTCGCTGCGCGCCTTCCTCGAGCATGTGGCGCTGGTCATGGAGGCTGAGCAGGGCGAGTCGCAGGATGCTGTGAGCATCATGACGCTGCATTCGGCCAAGGGCCTGGAATTCGAAACGGTGTTCCTCCCCGGCTGGGAAGAAGGCCTGTTCCCGCATCAGCGCGCGCTGGATGAAGGCGGCCGCTCCGGCCTCGAGGAAGAACGCCGGCTTGCTTATGTCGGCCTGACGCGGGCGAAAAAGAACCTGCACATCTGGTTCGTCTCCAACCGCCTCATCCACGGCCTGTGGCAATCGACGATCCCCTCGCGCTTCCTCGACGAACTGCCGGAAACCCATGTCGACGTAGCCGATGGCGGCAACTCGTACGGCGGCTACGGCAACCCCTATGGCGGCGGCGCCTTCGCGTCAGGACGTGCTGGCGGCCGGCAAAATCCCTATGGCGCCTCACGCTTCGACAATATCGGCGCCAACGATCAGGGCAGCTTCTCCAACACCTATGCCACGCCCGGCTGGCAGCGCGCCCAAGCCAACCGCACCGAGGCGACAGACCGCAACTGGGGCACGCGCTCCGGCCACCAGGTCGAGCGCATCGGCTACGGCGAGACCGACAGTGGATATGGCGCGGGGCGCACAAGCGTGAAAGGCCGCACCATCGAAGGCGAGCTGATCGCCAAATCCGTCGCCGATACGCCGTCCGCCTTCAATGTCGGCGACCGCGTCTTCCACCAGAAATTCGGCAACGGCAACATCGCGGCCATCGACGGCAACAAGCTCACCATCGACTTCGACAAGGCCGGCCAGAAACGCGTGCTGGACGGGTTCGTTGCGCCGGTGTGACCGGCCCCCTCACCTATACCTTGCCTGGTTCCACTTATGGCCGAGCAGCGACAGGATGATGATCAGCCCGTTGAAGAACTGCACGTAAAAGCCGCTGAGGCCCGCCGCCACGACGCCGGTCTGGATGAACGACACCGTGACCGCGCCTATAGCGCCGCCGACGACGGTGCCGATGCCGCCCCAAGTCGGCGTGCCGCCGACGAATACCGAGGCGAGTACCGGCAAGAGATAGCCGTCGCCCGCCGTTGGCCACCAGGTGAAGTTGATCATCACCGAGAAGGTGCCGGCGATCGCGGCGCCTATACCGGTGAAGACGAACACTTTCACCCGCACGAGCTTGACGTCGATGCCCATCTGCTTGGCGCTGTCGGGATTGTCGCCGACGACCTTCACCTGCGCGCCGAAGCGGTGCCGGTTGAAGAGCAGCGCCGAGAACACGACGAAGGCGATCGCCCAGAAGATCTGCACCGGGATGCCCCAGACCTGGCTGGAGAAGATTTTGTAGGCCGCGCTGTCGGCCAGATTGGTCAGCGCCGTCGACTTGCCCTCGTTGATGATCTGGATCAGGCCGCGCAGCAGGAAGTTCATGCCGAGCGTGGCGATCAGCGACGACAGCCCGCCATAGACGACCAGCGACCCGACCAGGAAGCCCAGCAGCGTGCCGGTGACGAGCGCCGCGGCAATGCCGAGGAACGGATCGTAGCCTGCCTGCACCACCAGCGCGAAGACCCAGGAGGCGAAGCCCATCGTCGCCGGGAAGGAAAGATCGATCTCGCCGCAAGTGACGACGAAGACCAGCGGCACCACCACGAACAGCGCGACGGGCAGTGTCGTCAGCACCGAGCTGTAGAGATACCAGGTGGTGAAGACGGTCGGGTTGGCGAGCATGAACACCGCCATCATGACGATGAACACCGCGAGCGTGCCGAGCGAAGCGCGGTTGTCGAGCACGAAGCCACGCAGCCAATTGTCGGAGGGATGGCTCCATTCCTTGGCGGCCTTGCCGCCTGCCCTTCCCAGAGGAGATTGCAGATCGGGTTCCATGGCCTTGCTCATCACGCTCTCTGCTCCGCTTCGCCGGCCTCATGCAGCC
Source organism: Mesorhizobium atlanticum (assembly GCF_003289965.1). Classification (GTDB taxonomy): domain Bacteria; phylum Pseudomonadota; class Alphaproteobacteria; order Rhizobiales; family Rhizobiaceae; genus Mesorhizobium; species Mesorhizobium atlanticum. Next base: position 131,828 of record NZ_QMBQ01000003.1, on the reverse strand, counting down.
CCGGCAAGCCGTCGGGATGCGCCACATCTTCCATGAAGTTGATCAGGTCCTCGGCCGACTTCACCTCGGTACGGTCGGCCGTCAGCGCCACCTTGCCGCGATCGAGCACGACGAAACGGTCCGCAATGTCGAAGACATGATGGATGTTGTGGCCGATGAAAAGGATCGAGCGGCCGCTCGCCCGCACCTGGCGCACGAAGTGGAAAACCTTTGCCGTCTCGGTCAGTGACAGCGCCGTCGTCGGCTCGTCGAGGATGATCAGCTCCGCCTGCTTGTAGATGGCGCGCGCGATCGCCACGCCTTGCCGCTCGCCGCCCGAAAGCTGGCCGACGATCGACTGGGGCGTGAACACTTTCGAGGTAAAGCCGATCTCGCGCATCAGCCGGCTCGCTTCCGCGACTTCCTTGTTGACCTTCAGCCAGCCCATGAAGCCGGTAAGTTCCCGGCCCATGAAGATGTTGCGCACGATGGTCTGCTGCACGGCCAGGGCGCGGTCCTGGAACACGGTCTCGATGCCGGCGTCGCGCGAGCGCGCCGCACTCCATCCGCTGACCGGCTTGCCGCGCACGAGGATCTCGCCGCTGGTCGGCTTGACGACGCCGGACAGGATCTTGATCAGCGTCGACTTGCCGGCTCCGTTGTCGCCGATCAGGCCGACCACCTCGCCGCGATCGACGCTGAGGTTGACGCCGCCCAGCGCATAGACCTGGCCGTAGGATTTCTTGATGTCGCGCAGTTCGATGATGCGTTCGCCCATGCGATCCTCGCTTGAATTGTCCGTTTTGCCGGCCTCGTCTGCCGGCGGTCCCGCCGGCCGGGTTGGATCCGGCCGGCGGCCTGGGAGGTCAGCGCAGCGCCTGCTTGGCGAGCTCTGAGACGATCTCGTAGTTCTGCGGCGTGACGAAGCCAGCGCCGGTGTCGACATTCATGGGCGCAAGACCGAGCACCACCTGCTGGCAAAGGCTGAGGATCGGCAGGTAGCCCTGCATGAACGGCTGCTGGTCGGCGGTCAGCTGCACCCAGCCGCCCTTGAAGGCCTCGACGATCTGTGGGCTGGTGTCGAAGCCGAAATTGAAGATGTCGCCAGGCTTCCTGCCCGCCGCCTGCATATAGGTGGCGACATTTCCGAGCATCTGCCCGCCGGGATAACCGACCGCCTTGACGCCGGGATTGTTGAGCAGCGCGGCAGTGATCGGCGGGATCGCGAGATTGGGATCGGCTGCCCATTCGGTCTGCGAATTGATCTGAACGACATCGACACCGGCCTCCTTCAGCGCGGCGACCGTCCCGCGCTCGCGCGCGCCGCGGCTCTCATTCTCGAACGGGCCGATCATGATCGCCTTGTCGCCGGCCTTCAGCCCGGCCAGCTTGAACGCCTCGGCGCCGAGCGCGCGCCCCTGCTGCTCCTGCTGCGCGCCGACATAACCGCCGCCGAACGCAGCCACCACGGTCGGCACCGGAACGTTCTGGTACATCATCTTGATGCCGTCCTTATGCGCCTGTTCGGCCAGCGGCATGATCGCCGCGTCGCCCGGATGGCCCATCATGGCGATGCCCTGAGGCTTGACTGCGACTGCCTCGCGCAATTGCTGCACCATCTTTTCGACGTCCCAACCGGAAAAGATGTAGTCGACCTTCGGCCCGAGATCGGCCGCTGCCTGCTTGGCGCCATTATAAACGATGGTGCCGAAGGCGTCGCCCTCGGCGCCGCCGACGAAGAAGCGGATGTGGACGTCCTTGCACCATTGGGCGTCAAGCGCCTGTGCCGGCAAGGTGGAAATCGAGGCGCAGAGCGCCGCGGCGGTCGCCACGACGGTCGAGCGCAGAACAGTTCTTCTGGTCGTGATGCTCATGCACGTTCCTCCCTTTTGGTCCCTCGCAGGCGAGGGTTTTCGACAATGATTTGGATCGGCCGGCTCCTCCCGCCGGCCGGTACTCAAGCCGGATTGGGCAGGTAGCTGTTCCCTCCCCGGCATTGCTTCAGATATTCGAGCGCGCGCACTTGGCCGGTGATCTCCAGGTCGCCGCGATAGACAGGGTCGTGCCAGCCCTCGATGTCGATGGCGCCCTTGTAGCCGGCCAGCCGCAACTCGCTGATCACCCGCGTCCAGTCGCTGTCGCCGAAGCCCGGCGTGCGCATCTGCACGAAAGGCAGGCGGCCGAACACGCCATGCTCGCGGATCACGTCCCAACGCACCGTCGCATCCTTGCCATGGACATGGAAGATGCGCGGCGCCCATTTGCGGATCTGCGGGAGCGGGTCGATGAGATAGACGAGTTGGTGGCAGGGCTCCCATTCAAGGCCGAGATTGTCGTTGGGCAACTCGTTGAACATCAGCTCCCAGGCGTCCGGGTTGTGGGCGATGTTCCAGTCGCCGCTCGCCCAGTTGCCGTCCATGGCGCAGTTCTCGAAGGCGATGCGCACGCCCTTGTCGGCGGCGCGCCTGGCCAGCGGTCCCCACACCTCGCGGAAACGCGGCAGGCTGTCGGTCAGCTTCTTGCCGCGCAGGCGGCCGGTGAAGCCACAGACCATCGAAGTGCCGAACAGATGCGCGTTGTCGATTACCGTCTCCCAGGCTTGGAGCACACCGCGATCGACTTCGCCGCTTTCGAGCGGATTGCCGAACACGCCGATCGACGACACGGTCACATCGGCATCGCCGATCGCCTCCCTTATCTGGCCGGCCAGCCTGGGCAGGTCCTTGCCGCCCAGCGTCTGCCAGAAGAAGGGCTGGATGCTCTCGAAGCCAAGCGGCAGGATCTCCCTGACATAGGCGGCCGGATCGTCGAGATTGGCCCGCACCATGGTGCCGATCCTGATATCGAGAAGCGGGTTCGGCATCGTTATCCTTCCTGGGTCGCGATCGCCACGCGCCGTCCGGTCTCCGCGCTTTCGATCGCGCCGAACACCATGGCGAGGCTTTTGATGTTGTCGGCGCCGCGGGTCTCCGGCTCGGTGCCGGTCTCGATCGCGCGCATGAAATCCTGGATGATGCCGAGATGTCCGCCGACGCGGTCGGCCGGGTCGAGCGCCGGCACCTCGATGGCTTCCGTCTTGTCGATGATACCGTCGCGGCCGGACGCAACCACCTCGGCCTTCAACCCGTCATGGCCGTCCCACAACAGGCTGCCGCGCTCGGCGACGATGCGCCAGCTGCCTTCCCAACTGGTGCGAAAACCGTCGGCGCACCAGGAGCCGGCATAGGTGAAGGCCTTGCCGCCGCCGAAATCGAAGACGGCGCTCGCCGACGAGCCCTGCCGGTACCAGGAACTGGCCGGCTCCCACTCCTGGCAATAGACGCTGGCCGGCTCGCCGGCGACCATGTAGCGCGCGGCGTCGAAGGTGTGGATCGCCATGTCGAGCAAGAGCACGTGGCGCATCTCTTCGCGAAAGCCGCCGAAATGCGGCGCGATGAAGAAGTCGGCATGGATGCTGGTCGGCCTGCCGATGGCGCCGGAGTCCAAGAAGCGCCGGATCCGCCTGACATTGGCGACGTAGCGCCGGTTCTGCACGACGGCATGGACGCGCCCGGCCTGGCGCGCCGCCGCGATGATGGCCCGCGCATTCTCTGGGCTGTCGGCCAGCGGCTTTTCGGTGAGCAGGTGGCAATGATGGGCAAAGGCAGAAAGCGCCACCTCGCGGCGGGCCGCCGGAACAACGACATCGAACACGGCGTCGGGCTTCGTCTCGTCGAGGACGGCGTCGAGGCTGGTGCCGACGACTGCGTTGGTGAGGTCGAATTCGCGCGCCCTCGCCTGAGCCCGCTCAGCGTCGAGATCGACAAGGCCGGCAACGGCGAGCCCGTCGATCTGCCTTGCGGCGTCGAGCCACTGCTTGCTCATGGCTCCGCACCCGACCAGGACGACCTTCATCATCCAGCGCTCCTCCTCCGCTCGGCCCCTCCAGTCCGAGTGTCACGGCATTTCCGGCATCACCGTAAACGTTTTTCCGTAAACGTTTACGAGAACACACCCGATGGCGTAGAATGTCAATCACCCGCTCGCGAAAAATCGACATCCACTGCTTGGCCTGAAGGGCGGCCGGTGCTAGCGAAGACGGGGGGAGAACCGGCCTTGGCGTCCAGCATCCACGATCTCGCGCGTCACCTGAACATTTCGATCGGCACCGTGTCGCGCGCGCTGAACGGCCGCGCCGATGTCAATGCGGAGACGCGCCAGCGCGTGCTCGAGGCGGCCAGGAAGCTGAACTATTCGCCCAATCAGTCGGGCCGCAGCCTGCGCCAGGGCGCCACCCGGTCGATCGCCTTCATGCTGCAACCGCATCCCGGCGACCAGCAATATGGCGAGCCGTTCTTCATCCCGTTCCTGACCGGGCTGCAGGCGCAACTCGCCGAGCATGACCTGGATTTGATGGTCGTCATGGGCGAGCCCGGTCAATATCAGCCGGAGAGGCTGCGCCGCGTGGTTGAGACGCGCCGAGCCGACGCGGTCGTGTTGGCCAATACACGGCGGGAAGACGACCGGATCGACTATCTCAGCAAGGCCGGCTTTCCCTTCGCCACGCTTGGCCGAAGTCAATCCGGCGGCGACACCTATCCCTCGCTCGATATCGATTTCGAGAGGGCGGGTGAGGAAGCCGTCGACCGGCTGGTCGCGCGCGGCCACCGCCGCATTGCCGCCATCCGCCCCTCGCTTGATCTCAACTTCGGCTACCTGTTCCTCGACGGCTACCGCAAGGCGCTCAGGCGGCACGGCATCGAGGTCGATCCCGGCCTGATCGCCGACGGTTTCATCAACGAGACCGGCGGCTACCAGGTAACGCCGCGCGTGATGCTCTCCAAGGACCGGCCGACAGCCATCATCTTCAACAACGACGCCATGGCGCTCGGCGGCTGCAAGGCACTGGCCGAGATGGGCATCAGGCCCGGCCACGACATCGCCGTGATCGTCATCGTCGACACGCCGCTTTGCCGCTACTTCTCGCCGGCGCTGACCGCCTTCCGACCGTCGCTGGAGCCCATGGGCCGGCGGCTGGCCGAGATGCTGCTCGCCTCCCTTCCCGCCTTCGCCGGTCCCGAAGGCACACGCATCATCCGCGAGGTCTGGCCGCTGGAGCTGGTCGCAAGGGAGAGCGATTAAGCACCTTTTCCTTCGCCCCTTGTGGGGAAGGAGAGTCCCGCCTGTCATGCAACCATCACGTTCAAGCCCTAGACCGCTCGACGGGAGGGGCCGGCGGCGACCTTGATGCGCCCCCTTCCAGCTACCGGCACGCTCGTCACGAAGGGGATATCCATGAAACATCTCAACCGAACCGTCGCGCTCGGCGCGGCGCTTGCCCTGTTCAGCGCCCTCACTCCGGCGCTCGCCGACGGCGTCGCCTATGTCAACAAGGGGCTCGTCGGCGTCGGCCGCATTCCGGCCAGCCAGAAGGACAAGTTCGGCGAGACGTTTGGTTCGGGTTCCGGCATGGCGATCGACGCAAAGGGCTGGGCGCGCGACGGCGCCGGCTACAAGGGCTCGCTCTGGCTGCTGCCGGACCGCGGCTACAATGTCTTCGGCACCACCGATTACCGCCCGCGCCTCAACACCATCTCGATCGAGCTGACCCCGACCGCTCCTGGTGCTGCGCCCGCCGCCGGACAGGAACAGGCCGGCGTCAAGGCGGCGCTCGCCGACACGATGCTGTTGACCGACGACAAGGGCGCCGACGCCACCGGCCTCGATCCGCTGAACGGCGTGCGCCCGGCCTCTGGCGACATGCCGATCCTGCCGCAGGCGGACAACGGCAAGCTGGCGCTGGACGACGAAGCGATCGTGCGCCTGCCCGACGGTACCATGTTCATCTCCGACGAATACGGCCCCAACATCTATCGCTTCTCGGCCGAAGGCCGCTTGATGTCGGCGACGCAGCCGCCCGCGGCGCTGGTGCCGATGCGCCACGGCAAGCCGAACTTCGCTTCCGACAATCCTGGCCCGGGCGCGGCCGGGCCCGATCCGAAGGATCCCGAGACCGGCCGTCAGAACAACCAGGGCCTCGAAGGCATGTCGATGACGCCGGACGGCAAGTTCCTGATCGCCGTGCTGCAGTCGGCGGCCCGCCAGGACGGCGGCGATTCCGGCTCGACGCGCCAGAACACCCGCGCGCTGGTCTATGACGCTTCCGACCTCGCCCACCTCAAGCTGGCGCATGAATATGTCGTGCCGCTGCCGGTCTTCAAGGACGCCAAGGGCAAGACCAAGGTCGCCGCGCAAAGCGAGATCGTCGCGCTTTCCGACAAGAGCTTCCTTATGCTGGCGCGCGACTCGGGCAACGGCCAGGGCCTGAAGGGCGACGAATCGCTCTACCGCAAGATCGAGATCGTCGACCTTTCCGCAGCCACCGACATCGCCAACGGTCCGTTCGACGCGGCCGACAAGCCGGTGGCGCCGAAAGGCGTGCTTGACCCATTGGTAATGCCGGCCAAGCTGACGCCGTTCATCGACATCAACGATAAGGGCGAGCTCGGCCGCTTCGGCCTGCATAATGGCGCGCCGAACAGGAACAACCTCTCGGAGAAGTGGGAAGCGATGTCGCTGGCGCCCGTCCTAGAGCCGAAGCTTCCCGACGACTATTTCCTGTTCGTCGCCAACGACAACGACTTCCTCACCCAGGACGGCTTCCAGGTCGGCGCGCCCTACAAGGCCGAGGACGGCGCCGATGTCGACACCACCTTCCTGGTCTATCAGGTCACGCTGCCCGGCCTTTCCAGCAACACACAGTAAGTCAATTGGTCATCTGGCTCGCCCGGAAAAGGGTGCATGTGTCTCGGGCCTGCGATAGCATCACGGGCCTGATTCATTTCCGGTGCCTGCCATGGATGACAAAAAGCCTGCCCGCCCGCGCGTCGGCGACCTGACCAGCGGGCCGATCCCGCGCACGCTGCTTTTGTTCGCGCTGCCGGTACTGGGCTCCAACGTGCTGCAGTCACTCAACGGCTCGATCAACGCGGTCTGGGTCGGCCGCTTCCTCGGCGAGGCGGCGCTGACCGCCACCTCCAATGCCAATCTGGTGCTGTTCCTGATCCTCGGCACGGTGTTCGGCATCGGCATGGCGGCGACCATCCTGGTGGCGCAATCGGTCGGCGCCCGCGATCTGCCCGAAGCGAAGCGCATCGTCGGCACCAGCGCTACCTTCTTCTTCCTCGTCTCGGTCCTGTTCGCCGTCTGCGGCTGGATCTGGGTCGATGCCATCCTGAGCGGGCTCGGCACGCCGGCGGATGCCTTGCCTCTGGCGCGCAGCTACTTGCGCATCATCTTCGTCGCCGTGCCTATGATGAATCTCTTGTCCTTCGTCATGACCGTGCTGCGCGGCGCCGGCGATTCGCGAACCCCGTTTATCTTCATGGCGCTGGCGGTCGTTCTTGACGTCGTGCTCAATCCGCTGCTGATCCGTGGCATCGGCCCCTTCCCCGAGCTCGGCATCGCCGGCTCGGCGACCTCGACGCTGATCGGCCAGACGGTGAGCGTCATCGCCATCCTGATCGTGCTTTATGTCCGCAAGCACCCGCTGCGGTTGGCCGGCGCCGATCTCGCTCTGCTGCGGCCCGACCCGGCGCTGCTGCGCATCGTCGTCTTCAAGGGCATTCCGATGGGCCTGCAGATGATCGTCATCTCGGCAGCGGCATTGACCGTGATGGGCATCGTCAACTCCTACGGCTCGCAGGTCGCCGCCGCCTATGGCATCGCGGCCCAACTCTGGACCTATATCCAGATGCCGGCGCTGGCGATCGGGGCAGCGGTCTCCTCGATGGCGGCGCAGAATGTCGGCGCCGGGCGCTGGGATCGCATCGGCAGGGTCGCGGCCTCGGGTATCGGCTTCAACCTGGTGCTGACCGGCGCGCTGGTGGCGCTGCTCTTCGTCTTCGATCGCCCGGTGCTCAGCCTTTTCCTCAGCAACGACAATGCCGCGATCGACATTGCCGCTCATATCAACAGGGTGGCGTCCTGGTCGTTCATCCTCTTCGGCATCACGATCGTGCTCTTCGCCACGGTGCGCGCCACCGGCGCCGTCATGCCGCCGCTCATCATCCTGATCATCTCGGTGTTGTTCATTCGCACCGGCTTTGCCTATTCCATGCGCAGCGTCATCGGCCAGGAGGCGCTGTGGTGGAGCTTTCCGGCCGGCTCGATCGCCTCGCTCGCGCTCGCCGCGGCGTATTATCGCTTCGGCCGCTGGCGCACGATGCATATGATCGAGGTCCGGCCGGCGGCGGGCGAACCGCCCGACACCGGCCTCGGCGTGCCGCGCCAGCGTGCCAATCTTGCGCCTGAGACACCGGCCGGCTGAAGGTGCCGCTGGTTGTTGCGGGCCACCCGGCGTAGCGCGCCGAACCGTCCAGTATACCGAACGCCCTCCTGCCAATTCTGGCAGTATGGCCTTGTGCGAAATCCTCCCGTAACGTCTGTCGACCGATCATCACGGAGGAACCATGGGCAAGGGAAGGGTCGAGGCGTTCACCGATGGCGTCGTTGCCATCATCATCACCATCATGGTGCTGGACCTGAAAGTGCCGCATGGCGAGGATTTCTCCGCGCTTTTGCCGCAGTGGCCGATCTTCTTCTGTTACGTGCTCTCCTTCACCAATGTCGGCATCTACTGGAACAATCTGCATAACATGTTCCACACCGTGCAGCGGGTGGACGGCCGCGTGCTGTGGGCGAACCTGCACTTGCTGTTCTGGCTGTCGCTGATGCCGGTGACGACGGCCTTCATGGGCGAAAACCACTTCGCGCCGGCTCCGGTCGCCGTCTATGGCGTCGACCTTGCGCTCTGCGCGGCGGCCTATTTCATCCTCGTGACCGCGCTGCGCCGGCTGCACGGCAGCGACACGACCTTTGCCAAGGCGGTGGGCCACGACAACAAGGGCAAGATTTCGCTGGCGATCTACATCGCAGCCGTGCTGCTCAGCTTTGTCAGCCAGTGGTTCGGCGTCGCGCTCTATGTGGTGGTGGCGATGGTCTGGCTGGTGCCCGACAGGCGGTTCGAGAGGCTCATCGAGAAATAGGCACTGCTACTTTCGCATCGCCTTCAGTTTTTCGGCGACTGATGCCGCAAGGTCGGCATAGCGCTCCTCCAGCCGCTCGGCCGCCTTGATGATCGGGATGTCATGGCCGAACTTCTCCAGCGCCAGCCGCAGCTTCTCGGCGAAATCCGCCTGCTTCTCCAGTGCCGCGAACAGCGTTTTCACCTGCGTCTCGCTGATATCGGGATTGGCGAGCATCTTGGGTACCTCGCGGCCCATCTGGTCGCCATTGGCGGTCTGCTCTTTGAGGATTCCGATCCAATCGGTCAAAATGCCGGGCTCCTTTTTCAGGACAGCATGCGCGGCAAGCGCAGCGATGGTCAACCCGTTGCGACCATAAGTCGTCAACCCGTTGCGACCATAAGTCGTCAACCCGTTGTGACTGTAAGTCGTCAATCGGTTGCCGCTCTTGCGGTCAACCAGTTGCCGCTCTTGCGGTCTTGGTCGGGCCTGACCGGCCTTGCCTCGGCGGCGGCGAGCGTTAAGTTCGGCGCGACCCGAACAAGGATGGAAACCATGACCAGCGACGACAAGATCCAGACCGCCCTGCCCGCTTTCGCGTCCGGCAACGTCGCCGTCATCACCGGCGGCGCCAGCGGCATCGGCCTTGCCGCCGCGAAACGGTTCGCGGCGATGGGCATGAAGACGGTGCTCGCCGATATAGGCGGCGTACGCCTCGATCAAGCCAGGCAAGCAGTCGCCGCGATCGCCGGCGACGATGCCGTGCTTCCGGTTCCCACCGACGTTTCCAAGGCCGAAGAGGTCGACCGTTTGGCGGACCTCGCCTACGGCGCCTTCGGTGCGGTGTCGGTGCTGATGAACAATGCCGGCGTCGGCAACAATCCGGGCAAGCCCTGGGAGAACCGCGACGCCTGGAAGCGGTTGCTCGACATCAATTTCTGGGGCGTCGTGCATGGCGTCGAGGCCTTTGCGCCGCGTATTCTCGCAGCCGGTAAACCGGGACTCATCATCAACACCGGCTCCAAGCAGGGCATCACCACGCCGCCCGGCAATCTCGCCTACAACGTCTCCAAGGCGGGCGTGAAGACGTTTACCGAAGGGCTGGCGCACGCGCTGCGCAACGAGCCGGGCGCAAAGGTTTCGGCGCATCTGCTGATCCCCGGCTTCACTTATACGGGCCTGACCGAGGGCGCGACGGAAAAGCCTGCCGGCGCCTGGACCGGCGAGCAGGTGATAGACTTCATGCTGGCATCGCTTATCGACGGCGATTTCTACATCCTGTGCCCCGACAACGAGGTGGCTCGACCGACGGATGAAAAGCGCATGGCCTGGGCGATCGGCGACATCATCGAGAACCGCCCTGCCCTGTCGCGCTGGCATCCCGATCACAAGGACGCGTTTACCGCCTTCATGAACCGCTGACGCGCACTCAAGCGGCGGCTTTCTTCTTGGCGCCGGTCTTGCCCGAGACGGCCTTCTTGGCCGTTTCCGCGATCTTGCGGTCGTGCCGCTTCGCAGCCGCCTCGCATTTGGCGCGGATCTCCTCGACCTCGGATTCCGTCAGGTGCTCGATGCCGATGAAATGATTGTGGGCGCGGCTGACCCTGATCAGTTCGTCGAGCTTGGCCTGGATCGCCGCGCCGTCGCGATTCTGGGTGTTCTGGATGAGGAACACCATCAGGAAGGTGACGATGGTGGTGCCGGTATTGATCACGAGTTGCCACGTATCCGAAAACCCGAAGATCGGGCCACTTGCCGCCCATGCAACCACGATCAGCAGGCAGATGGCGAAGGTCGGCGGCAGGCCGGCCAGATGCGCCACCCGGTTGGCCATCCAGGTAAAAGCCTTCTCGATCATTCAAATTCCTCAAAACCGTGGACGCGCAGGCATTTGCGAAGAAACAAGCAGCCACCGCCTCGGGTTCCAAAGGGTCGAATTTTCGTGACGGGACGGGCTGCAATCAGGCACACGCCAGAAGCGCAGGCGCGTGAAAAAACACCTTATCGGTTTGCTTGCGATAGTGGCGGTGCAGGCAAGAGAGTCTGTTCCTTCCGCTTCACAGCGGTTTACCTCCAGCCCCTTCCGCTGCGCCACCCCCGCATGGCGGAAGGGGCAACCACTCCCGACAGCAAAGCCTGGCACCCGGATGGCGCCGGCATGCTTCCTGACGGCGCTCTCTCTATGTATCAGTGCGTATTGCCTTCCCAGCGATCGAGGAAGGCTTCGATCGGCATGGCCTGCATGTCGGGGATTGCGCTCGCCAGTTTCTGCGGCGCCCAGTCCCACCAGTCCAGGGCCTCGATACGCGCCGCGACGGCGGCCGGGAACCGCCGGCGCAACGGCTTTGCCGGAACGCCGGCGACAATCGTGTAGGGCGCAACATCGTGCGTCACCACGGCATTGGCGCCGATGACAGCGCCGTTGCCGATCGCAACGCCCGGCATGACGACCGCGCCATGGCCGATCCAAACATCATGACCGACACTGACCGATTTTGCCTGCCGGCGCGCACGGAATTCGGTGTCGACGCCGAGCCAGCGAAAATATTCGTTCGGCCGGTAGCTGACCTTGTGCTGTGTCAGCCGCTCGATCGGATGCTCGAGCGCGTTGATGCGGCTGTTTGCGGCGATCGAGCAGAACTTGCCGATCGTCGTGTAGATCGCCTCGGAATGGCGCTCGAAATAGGAAAAGTCGCCGACGCTCACCTCGCGCAGGATCACCCGCTCGCCGATCGAGGCATAGCGGCCGAGCTTGCACGCCTTCAGCTCCGCGGTGGGATGGATGCGCGGCTCGGGATCTTTCAGGACAAGGTTATCGGAGCGGTCCATGCTCGGGCTTTACGCCCGAGCGATTGCCCTCGCAAGCGGGACAGAGAATCCGCTCGAATCTATTGCGGCTTGCCCTTGGTCCACACCACGTTCTGCCCGTAGAGCGGCACCGTCGTGACCGACATCTTCGCCGAGCCGTTCTGCACTTGGCGCGAATGCGACAGGTAGATCAGCGTCTCGTTCTTCCTGTCGTAGATACGGTTCACCACCTGCTTCTTCCAGATCAGGCTGAGGCCTTGCTTGAACACTTCCTCGCCGCCCTCGCTCATATCGATGTCGCCGATGGTGATCGGCCCGGTCTGGCGGCAGGAGATCGAGGAATCGGAAGGATCCTCGAACCAGTTGCCCTTATGCAGCCGGTCGATGATGCTGCGGTCGAAATAGGCGACGTGGCAGGTGACGCCGTCGACTTTCGGATCCTTGATCGCGTCGATCATGATGTCGTTGCCGACCCAGTCGACTCCCACTTTGCCCACCTCGTCGGCCATGGCCGCGCCGGCGCTGAGAGCAAGACATGCGGCGAACAAGCCGATCAGTTTTCGCAAAGGTAGCCTCCTGGGTTCGCGTTTGCCGATGTCAGGTGGGACAGGATCGTGGCGTTTGCAAGCCGCCCGATAGGGGTTTGTACTCCCGCCCGGATCTCTGCTTGCGGCAACGCGACATCTTTGCGTGCCCGGCGCCGACCCGTTAAGACTGTTGCCAAACTTGCCCCAAGGCAATCACGACGGACATTCACTGATGATGCGTTCAATCCTGGTCGGCATTCTCGTCCTGATGGCGGCGGGTATCGGCTGGCTGACATTCGACTGGTACCGCGGCCATTATGGCGGCGAGCCCTTCGGCGCGCCCTTCACCCTGGTCGACCAGAAAGGCGCGCCGATCACCGAAGCGGCCTTCAGGGGCCACCCGAGCGTCGTGTTCTTCGGCTTCACCCATTGCCCGGAAGTCTGCCCGACGACCCTGTTCGAGCTGGCCGGCTGGCTGAAGACGATTGGCGACAGCGGCAAGAACATCAACGCCTATTTCGTCACCGTCGATCCGGAGCGCGACACGGCGGAAACGATGAACACCTATGTCAGCAATTTCTCCGACCGCATCACCGGCATCACCGGCGATCCGGACAAGGTGCACGCCATGGCCAAGGCCTTCGGCATCTATTGGAAGAAGGTCGACACCGGCGACGGCGACTACACGATGGACCACACGGCCTCGGTGCTGCTGCTCAACGCCAAGGGCGATTTCGCCGGCACCATCGCCTATGGCGAGAGCGCCGACACCGCCGTCGCCAAGCTGAAGCGGCTGGCTGCCGGCGGGCAAAGCTGATGGGCCAGACCAGGCTCCACCTCACCGCCAACAAGATCGAGGCCGACCGCATCTTCGCGGCGCTCGACACCGCCTTCGAGGACGACGGACTGCCGATCGCAGTGCTGGAGCTCGACGAGGAAAAAGACATCCATGAAGTGTCGCTTTATGCCGACGGCGACATCGATCCCGTCGAGGCGCGGGTCAGGGATATCCTCGCCGGTCTCGGCCTGCCGAAGGCCGTCGAGCGCGAGGTTCTCCCCGACGTGGACTGGGTGTCGCGCTCGCTGGAAGGATTGAAACCGGTCCGCGCGGGCCGCTTCCTTGTCCACGGCTCGCACGACCGCGCCAAGCGCCACGCCGGCGATCTTGCCATCGAGATCGAGGCAGGCCTCGCCTTCGGCACCGGCCATCACGGCACCACCGCCGGCTGCCTCGAAATGCTGGAGCAGGTGGTGCTGCGCGAACGGCCGCGCAACGCGCTCGACCTCGGCACGGGAAGCGCGGTGCTCGCGATCGCGCTCGCCAAGCTCGCGCACATTCCCGTGCTGGCGACCGACATCGATCCAGTCGCCGTCCGCGTCGCCGCCGCCAACGCCCGCTTGAACCATGTCAAGGCGCTGGTCGAAACGGTTACGGCGCCGGGCTTCCACAACCCGATCTTCGCCAGGCGCGCGCCTTTCGACCTCATCGTCGCCAACATCCTGGCCCGGCCGCTGATGCGGCTGGCGCCCGAAATGGCAAAGCACATCAGGCTCGGCGGCTCGCTGGTGCTTTCCGGTATCCTCGACCGGCAGCGCGACGCGGTGATCTCGGCCTATGTCGGCCAGAGTTTTCGTCATGTGCGCACGCTGCATCGCGAGGGCTGGGTGACCATTCACCTCAAGCGCTGAGCAATTCCGGGAAAGAGCAAGGCGGTTAGGCTCGGTGCCTTCCGTAGCCCTTCGGCTGGAATTGCATGGAGGAGGGAAACGGATCGGTTCGACATTTCCGTAAAACGGTGAAACGCTCTCAGACCGGCCGTCCTGCCGACGATGCTTGGTATCTGCCAGTCCAGTATAGTGACCAACGGCCACCATCGATAATTTTGATTCCCTATATTGCTGGGGCTTTCGACAATCGGTGTCGGAATAGCGAGGATTGTCGCACTTCTACAACACACCGATTGATTCCAATCGTGCATGAACCTTGCAGGCAACCGGCGATTGCAATGTCAACACGCCACGCCTAGCGTTAGCGAGGGGCGACTGGGGCGACTTTGGCATGTTCTTTCGGAAAAATTCGCTGATGTCGGGGCGACGGCTCGCCCCGGCGCTTCTGGCTCTTGGCATTTGGCATCCATCCGGCGCGGCTGCCGCCGAGGACTGGCCGATCGGGACTATGATTGGATTGGAAGGTGGTGGCGTTCCTGGTGGCGCGGCAAACGCGACAAGTGCGAACGGAAGCGTGATTGTCGGCACCATATTGGTTCCGACGGATGAAGTGGGCTTCTTCGACTTCCACGCCGCCTACTGGAGCAATGGATCCGTCACGGCACACGATCTTGCCTCGGCTTCGGGTCTTGGATCCAGCTATGCAGTCGCGGTGAGCGGCGACGGCTCAGTTATTGTGGGAAATGCGTTCGTCTCCAGTCCAGATGGGCCTACACAGCATGGCGTCGCTTGGATCGGCGCGTCAAACACCTTTGTGGACCTTGGCGCTTTGGGCGGGTCCTACAGTCAAGCCAGGGCCATCAGCACAGATGGATCAACAATTGTGGGGTCGAGTTCGATCGTCCCGAATACCACTGACGGCCACGCCGCGGTCTGGCGAAATGGCGCGACGGCGCCAACCGATTTGGGAGCGCTGGCTGGCTACGACTACAGTGACGCCCTGGCGATCAGTGCCGACGGCACGGTCATCGTTGGCCAATCCAGCGATTACGTGAACGGAATCTTTCACGCGACATCCTGGACGAATGGCGCGACATTGCCCGTCGATCTGGGAACGCTCGGCGGTAATTACAGCACTGCCAGTGCCATTAGCGGCGACGGCTCAGTGATCATCGGGCAATCGAATACCATCGGCGGCTCATATTTTGCGGTCTCATGGCGGAATGGCGCCACGACACCGATGGCCCTTGAAACGCTGGGGGGGTCTTTCAACTATGCTCGTGCCGTCAACGAGGATGGTTCGGTTATCGTGGGATCGAGCGATGTCGCTGGCAACGTCGCGACGCACGCCGCAGCTTGGCTAGGTGGATCGACCACGCCAACCGATCTCGGCCTGCTGGGCGGGCACAATGCCGAGGCGATCGCTGTCAGCGCCGACGGCACTGTCATCGCAGGCAATAGCGAGACCTCTGACAACAGCGTACATGCTGTCGTTTGGACAGGCGGCGCCACGACACCAACCGATCTTGGCACGCTTGGGGGCTCTATCAGCCAAGCTACGGCGCTCAGTGCGGATGGTACCGTCGTCGTTGGGAGATCGAACATCGTTGGTGACTCCCAGTTCCGTCTTTTCGTTCTGCGGCTGGCTGCGTCCCCCGACATGCAGGATCTCGGCAACCTTGCAGCGTCATTTGTGCTTCTCGCCAATGACACCGCGCTTGCAATCGAGCGTCAGACCAGGATCGCCGATAGCGTGATGGATAGCGGATGCACAGTCAAAACCGGCGGTCGCTGGTGCGCCAGCATCTCGGGAGTCGGGCAATTCGACGACGGGCGATCCGATACCGGTGTCGGTGTCCTTTCACTTGGCTGGGCGCTCACCGATCGGTTTACCGCTGGCGTTTCGCTCGCAGGCGGATCCAGCGGGCACATGGATAGTGGCGCCGTCGACACGGGATTGAGCTGGTTCGGCGGCGCTTGGCTGAACTATAGTGCAGATCAGGCTACCCATACGGGCTGGCAGGCAGCTGCAGGCATTGCCTACGGCGAAGCGTCAGGAACAGCCGTGCGCGGCCTTGGACTCGACAATGTCGAACTCGCGCCCGGCGACTTCGATCTCGGCACGCTCGGCGCCAGAGTGACCGCTGGCTATGGATTTGCGGTGGACGATTGGGTGCTTACCCCTAGCGTCGGTTTTGAGGTATTCCATTCAAAGCGATCATCCTATGACGAAGCCGCCGATATCGATTTTCCCGCTAGCTTCAAATCCCTGCAAACGACGTCTTCCACCGCCACCCTGGCGGTTGCCGCAGGCCACTCCGCAGGTGCTCACGGTCGCGTCGAGTTGCAGGGCGGAGCCGTAGCGGATCTCGACTACGATGATCCGACTGTCATCGCCACATCAACCATCCCGGGGCTGGAATCGGTTTCGCAGAAGCAGGCGCTCGATCGCAATGGCATTCGCCCCTTCTTCGGCGCGACCTATACGTTCCAGCCCGAAGCGAACTGGAGCGTCACGCTCGATTCGAGGCTAGAACGCGCCGAATTCGGGGGCAGCTTGAACCTCAGCACAGCGGCGCGGCTCGGGGTTTCGTTCTGAGGCAGGCATAGACCTTGGGCGGCGCGACGCTGGTCACCGACCCACCGCCCGATCAAACCCAGCAACGCCGGGACAAATAGCTCGCCTGGCCGATAGGGCACATTCGCAAAAGATATTCCGCGATGACTTTTTCTGTTTGCAATCAATACGTTAGAATAATCTAAAGTGCCCGCAGAGGCCCTTGCCGTCACCCGGGCCTGGACCAACCGCCGCAGGTTGAAAACCGGTCGGCCCCATTGCAGTTTGCCAGTTCGTCGCAGCCGGAAATCGATTCCGATTTTCCGGAGCATCGGCTACGGTCAGCCATGCGGTGGCGCGAGAGGAGCCAGAAATGTTCCAGACCTTTGATTCCGCTGGCGATCCGGCCGTCGGCAAGCCGCGCGTGGCGCTGCTGCGGCAATGGTTGGCCGACAATGGCCTGGATGGCTTCATCGTTCCCCGCGCGGACGAGCACCAGGGCGAATATGTCGCCGACCGCTCGGCGCGGCTGAAATGGCTGACCGGCTTTTCCGGTTCGGCCGGCGTCGCGATCGTGCTGCGCGACCGCGCCTTCATCTTCGTCGATGGCCGCTACACGCTGCAGGTACGCAACGAAGTTGATCTCGGCATCTTCACCGTCGAAAGCCTCATCGACAATCCGCCGGCCAGCTGGATCAAGGACAATCTCGGCAAGGGCGCAAGGCTCGGCTTCGACCCCTGGCTGCATACGATCGGCGAGGTCAAGGCGCTGAAGGCGTCGGCCGAGCAATCCGGCGCGACCTTGGTGCCGCTCGACAGGAACCCGATCGACATCATCTGGAAAGACCAGCCTGAGCCGCCGCGGGCGCCGGTGGAGTTGCAAGAGCTCAATTTTGCCGGTGAACTCGCCAAGGACAAGCTTGTGCGGCTGGCAAGCGCCATCCAGAAGGACGGCGCTACCCATGCGGTGCTGACCGATCCCTCTTCCATCGCCTGGAGCTTCAACATCCGTGGCGGCGACGTGCCGCATACACCCCTTGCGCTCGGCTTTGCCATCCTCGCCGCCGACGGCAAGCATCAGCTGTTCATGGACCAGCGCAAATTCCCGCGCCAGGTCGCGGCCTATCTCACCCAGCTTACCGATCTGCATGATCCGGGCGAGTTCGAAGCGGCGGTCGTCGATCTGGCAAAGGGCGGAGCCAAAATCGCGCTCGATCCGGTGCTGGCGGCGGACAAGCTGAGAATGCTGACCGAGGACAATGGCGGTACGGTCGTGCTGGCCGCCGATCCGGCCCGCATCCCACGTGCGACGAAAAACCAGGCCGAGATCGCCGGCAGCCGCGCCGCGCATCGCCGTGATGGCGCGGCGATCGCCAAGCTGCTTTGCTGGCTCGACCGCCAGAAGCCGGGCACGCTCGACGAAATCGCCGTCGTCACCAAGCTGGAGGAAGTGCGCCGCCAGACCGGCGAGGAAACCCAGATGCCGCTGCGCGACGTCTCCTTCGACACGATCTCCGGCGCCGGCCCGAACGGTGCCATCATGCACTATCGCGTCTCGCGCGCCACCAGCCGCAAGTTGGAAAGCGGCGAGCTGTTCCTGCTCGATTCCGGCGGCCAGTATCAGGACGGCACCACCGACATCACCCGCACCGTTCCGATCGGTGAGCCCACCGAGGAGATGCGCGAGCGCTTCACCCTTGTGCTGAAGGGCATGATCGGCATCTCGACGCTGCGTTTCCCCGCCGGCACGCGCGGCTTGGAAATCGACGCGATTGCCCGCTTGGCGCTGTGGAAGCGTGGCTGCGACTTCGCCCATGGCACCGGCCACGGCGTCGGCTCCTACCTTGCCGTGCATGAAGGCCCGCAACGGATCGCCCGCACCGGCACCGAAAAACTGCTGGCCGGCATGATGCTGTCCAACGAGCCGGGCTACTACAAGGAAGGCGCCTACGGCATCCGCATCGAGAACTTGATCCTGGTGACACCGGCGGAACAGATCGAAGGCGGCGACATCGCCATGCATGGCTTCGAGACGCTGACGCTGGCGCCGATCGACAAGCGGCTCATCCGCAGCGATCTTCTGACGCGCGACGAGTTGCACTGGCTCGACCAGTATCATGCATGGGTGCTGGCCGAGATTGGTCCGATGGTCGATGGCGAGACGCTCGCCTGGCTGGAGAAGGCGACCGCGCCGCTGCCGCACGACGCAAAGATCTGAGATTGGCTTCTTTCTCCCCCGTTTACGCAAACGCTGGCGCCTTTCCTCTACCCCGTCGAGCGGGGGAGAGGTGGCTCGGCGAAGCCGAGACGGAGTGGGGGTCGACCAGCACAGCATAAGACAATGCATGCGCCAAGCTGCCATGCGCGCTATCGCCAAAAACCAGCCGCTTGGAAATGTGCGCGTGCCGTCTGGCGGCTTCCTACCCGACGAACTGCCGCGCGATGATCAGCACCGCCGCACCCGCCAGGAACATCGGCATCAACCCGCCGCGCAGCGAGACCAAAGCGGTGACCACCAGCGCCGCCCATTCGGCAGGCCCGGCGCCAAGGACCGCCGGCGCGACCAGCGTCGTCAGCACCGCGGCCGGCACGGCGTTCAGCCCCGCCTCGACGCGCGGATGGATATTCTCGAAGCGCGAGATGACGAGGTGGCCGCCGACCCGCGTCAGATAGGTGGCGATCGCGCCGGCGAGGATGATCCAGAAGGTCGTGCTCACGGCCGCTCCCCTATTCCGCTGTGATGCGGAGGCAGGATCACCGCCAGCAGCACGCCGGCGATTGCGCCGATCGAGACATGCCAGGGAGACCCGACCGTCTTGTAGGCGATGATCGATGCGGCCGCGCTTGCGGCGACGACGGGTAGCCAGAGCGGCCGCTTGCGGAAACCGAGGACGAGGCCGAGGAAATAGATCGGCAGCAGGAAATCGATGCCCAGCGCATGGGTATCAGGAATGAGCTTGCCGAACACCGCGCCCAACCCGCTTTCGATTACCCAGAACACGTAGACCGGCAGGCCAAGCCCAAGATACCAGACGAACCCGACCGGCTTGCCCGACACGGCCCTCGCCTCCGCCACGGCAAATTGCGGGTCGGTCAGGATGAAGTAGCCCAGCGCCTGCTGCAGCAGCGGCCAATGCGCGATGCGCCGGCCGATGCCGGCCGAATAGAGCACGTGCCGAAAATTCACCGCGAAGATGGACAGCACGATCAGCCATGGCGCGACATGCTGACCGAACAATTCGATGCCGACCATCTGGCTGGCGCCGCCAAAGATCAGCGCGCTCATCAGGAAGGCCTCAAGCACCGAGAAACCATTGTCGACGGCGATCGCGCCGAACAGGATCGCGAATGGGGCGGAGGCGACGACGACTGGCATCGACAGCCGCACGCCGTCCCAGAAGTCGCTCCCAGTCCTGCCCTCAGAGATTGCTTCCGCCGTCATCAGCCGCTCCTAATGCATGACGCCCCTGAAGTGCGCAGCGGTTCTGGGATATGCATCAAAACAAAAACTTGAGGCGCCTTGCCTGAGTCGATTCCAGCGCAACGCGCTTCAAGTGCGGCCTGATGTAGGGAGCGTCGCGGTCAATGTCACACCAATTCGCTTGACCCGACGATCAGCGGAACTGATCGCCCCCGCGCCGTGGCCAATGACAAACAGGCAAGCGTTCGAAACGCCTGCCCAAGGGTGTGACCGAATGATGGATTTTCCACCCGCCCCTATTGTCGAGCGATCAAACCAAGTGCCAAGATCGGGACAAAAGAGGGGTAATGAATGGTCGTCTTTGATTTCACCGGCAGGCATGCGGTCGTCACCGGAGCGGGCGGTGGCATGGGCGAAGCGATCGCGCTGGGGCTGCTCGATGCAGGCGCCTCCGTCACCGCCATAGACATCAAGCCGCGCCCGGCATCGCTTGCCTCCTATGACGACCGACTGACTTTCGCCCAAGGCGATTTGACCGACGCCGCCTTTGTCGAACGGACCATCGGTGCGGCTGGGCGCGAGCGCCCCGGCATCGACTATCTCGCCAATGTTGCCGGCGTGCTGTGGTTCGGCCGCGACAAATCGGCTCTGGAGATGGATCTCGATGTCTGGGACCAAGTCTTCAATATCAATTTGAAATCCTTCGTGCACACCGCACGGGCGGTTGTTCCGCATATGCGCGCCGGCGGCCGCGGAGGCGCGATGGTGCATTTCTCGACCATCCAATGGTACCGCGGCGATCCGAAGCCGCAGGACGCGTATCAGGCATCGAAGGCAGGCGTCTGTGCTCTCTCCAAGTCGCTGGCCATGCAGCTTGCCGGCGACGGCATCCGCTCCAACGCCATCTGCCCCGGCATGGCGCTGACGCCGCTGCAGGCGCGTTGGGACACCGAGGAGAAGCGCGCCGCCGTGGCGAACTACACGCCGCTCGGCCGCATCGGCACGCCGCAGGACATGGCGAACGCCGCGCTGTTCCTGCTCTCGGATGCCGCGAGCTACATCACCGGCATCGAACTCCCCGTCGACGGCGGCCTGCTGATGCGGATGTAGGCGACCGGCCTGATCCGCGGCGGCGTCAGGCCGCCACGGCTGTGCCCTGGATCGCCCTGCCCCAGTCGAGCAACGGCTTGGCGCCAACCGTGAAGTCGACGAGATCGTCGACCAGCGCCGGCGAATGGATCGTCGCCGGATCGATGTCGTGCCGGACCACGAAATGCCGGCTCCGCACCGCCTGGGCGAGATCCTCGTCGGCGACGTCCTCGAAGCCGCGCGGCGCCCGCTTCAGGCGATCTTCGGCATCGAGTTCCAGCCCGGCCTTCTTGAGCGACGAGACCATGGCGCGGAACGCGGCCGGCTTGGCCACGATCGCCTTGCGCATGGCCTGCAGCAGTTCGGGTGCCGGCTGCCACCAGGCGACGCCGGCAAAGCAGCGCTCGAGCCCGATATGCACGTAGAAGACGCCCTGCTCCATCTTGGTGCAGTCAGGCGACAGGATCGCCGACAGGTGCCGGTTGTAGGGCCGCTTGTCCTTCGAGAAGCGCACGTCGCGATTGATCCGGAACAGCGATTTCTTGCGATCGCCACGCAAGCCTAGTTTCGCCGACTCGAAGCGCTCGCTGAGCGTCTCGACGAGATCGCAGAACGGCCCGTGCAGCTCGCTGTCGAAGAGGTCGCGGTTCTCCTGGAACCATTCCCGGCTCTGGTGGAAATCGAGCGCCTTGAGGAACGGGATGGCCTTCTGTCCGAAACCCTTGAACGCGCCGGCCATCAGCCGCTCCTGCCGATGCGTTGCAGCCAGGTATCCTCGTCGATGACCTCGATGCCGAGATCGCTCGCGACTTTCAGCTTCGAGCCGGCGCCGGGACCTGCCACCACCAGATCGGTCTTGGCCGAAACCGAGCCCGCCACCTTGGCGCCGAGCCGCTCGGCCATCGCCTTGGCTTCCGAGCGCGTCATCTTTTCCAGCGAGCCGGTGAACACCACCGTCTTGCCGGAGACTTCGCTGCCGGCCGAGATTTCCATGACATAGGGTTTCGGGTGGACCTGCGCGAGCAACGCATCCAGCACGTCGTCATTGCGCTCATTGCCGAAGAAGTCGCGCAGCGCATTGATCACCGTGTCGCCGATGCCGTTGATCGATGGGAAGACGCTGTGCGGATCCTCCGCCTTTGCCGTCTCCTTGCCCACGCGGATCAGTTCCTCGATGGTCGAGAACTGACGGGCAAGCACGGCCGCCGTCGTTTCGCCGATATGACGGATGCCGAGCGCGAAGATGAAGCGGTCGAGCTCCGGCTCGCGCCGCGCGTCGATCGCTGCGAAGAGCTTGTCGAGTCCTTCATAGTTGCGCTCCTCGACGCTGCGCACATTCTTGCGTGTCTTGCCCGAGGCTTCCTCGCGCAGCCGCGCCTGCTCCTCGCGCCGCTCGGCCAGCGCCCTGGTGACGGCCGGGCGGCGATCCTTCAGCGTAAAGATGTCGGCCGCGGTCTTCACCAGCCCCGCATTGAAGAAGAGGTCGATATTTTCCGCGCCCAGCCCTTCGATATCCATCGCGCCCCGCGACACGAAATGGCGCAGTCTTTCCACCGCCTGGGCGGCGCAGATCAGCTCGCCGGTACAGCGCCGGCGCGAATCCTCCTTGCCCGTCTTCTCGTTGATCTCGCGCGTCGCCGGCGAACCGCAGACCGGGCAGGTATGCGGGAATTCGTAAGGCACGGCATTGGCCGGCCGCTTGTCGATGACGACGCTGACGATCTGCGGGATGACATCCCCTGCCCGCTGGATCACCACCGTGTCGCCGATGCGCACGTCGATGCCGTCGCGGATTGGCTGGCCGTTGCTGTCGAAGCCCTTGATATAGTCCTCGTTGTGCAGCGTGACGTTCTCGACCACCACGCCGCCGACCGTGACCGGCGCCAGCCGCGCCACCGGCGCCAGCGTGCCGGTGCGCCCGACCTGGATGTCGATCTTCTCGACCGTGGTCATCGCCTGCTCGGCCGGGAACTTGTGCGCGACCGCCCAGCGCGGCTCGCCGGTGACGAAACCCCAGCGGCGCTGCAGCTCAAGCTGGTCGACCTTGTAGACCACGCCGTCTATGTCGTAACCGAGCGAGGAACGCTGCTCCTCGATCCGGTGGTAGTGCGCGATGAGTTCGTCTTTGGACTTCGCCCGCACCATCAGCGGGCTGACCTTGAAGCCCCACTCCTTGAACTTCTGCACGGAATCGTACTGGGTCGGAGCCGGATCGGCGGTGGTGTAGCCCCAGGCATAGGCGAAGAATTTCAGATTGCGGCTTGCGGTGACCGACGGGTCCTTCTGGCGCAGCGATCCGGCCGCCGTGTTGCGCGGATTGACGTAATCCT
Source organism: Mesorhizobium atlanticum (assembly GCF_003289965.1). Lineage (GTDB taxonomy): Bacteria > Pseudomonadota > Alphaproteobacteria > Rhizobiales > Rhizobiaceae > Mesorhizobium > Mesorhizobium atlanticum. The sequence continues at coordinate 108,444 of NZ_QMBQ01000003.1, read as the reverse complement.
GGCCGCCTGTAGCCGCCGAGCGCTGCTTCAGCGCCTCGAATTCGGCATAGGTCATATAGACCTCGCCGCGGATCTCGATGACCTCCGGCCAGCCCGAGCCCTGCAGCTTCTTCGGGATGTCGGCAATGGTCTTCAGATTGGCGGTGATGTCCTCGCCGATGGCGCCGTCGCCGCGCGTCGCGCCCTGCACGAACACGCCGTTCTCGTAGCGCAGCGAGGCCGACAGGCCGTCGATCTTCGGCTCAGCGGTGAAGGCGATGTCGAGATCCTTGTCGCGGTCGAAGAAGCGCCTTCCGCGTTCGATGAAATCGGCGACATCCTGGTCGGTATAGGCCTTGGCGAGGCTGAGCATCGGCACCGCGTGCCGCACCTTCGCAAAGCCTTCGGCCGGCGGCGCGCCGACCCGGCGCGACGGCGAATCCTCGCGAACGAGATCGGGGAAACGCTCTTCGATGGCAAGGTTGCGCCGTGCCAGCGCGTCATATTCGGCGTCGGAGATCGTCGGCGCGTCCTCGGTGTGATAACGCCGGTCGTGCTCGGCGATCTCCGCCGCGAGCCGCTTGAGCTCCTCCGCGGCCTCGCCTTCGCTCAGCGATTCGACTGGTTTTTCCGACATGAAACGCGGTCCTCGAATTATGGCGGGCCACTATAAATCAGGATTCGCCGGCATGGAGTCGCCTTACGCAAAAATCATTCCCGAACAGCAAGATGCAGCCATCTGCTGACTCAACCTGCCAGCGACCAGGAATCTTAGGCGGCGGCCGTGTTCTCGCGCAGCAACCGTTCGGCAGCGGCGCGCGCCTCGTCGGTGATGACGGCGCCCGCCAGCATGCGCGCGATCTCTTCCTGGCGCGCGGCGCGGTCCATTTCGGCAATGCCGGTGGCGACACGGTCCTTGCCGCCGGATTTGGAGATCAGGAAATGCGTGGCCGCCCGCGCGGCCACCTGCGGCGCATGCGTGACAGAAAGCACCTGCACGCGCTTCGACAACCGCGCCAGCCGCTGGCCGATGGCGTCGGCCACGGCGCCGCCGACGCCGGTGTCGATTTCGTCGAAAACCAGGGTCGGCGCCGAGCCGCGATCGGCAAGCGCCACCTTCAAAGCCAGCAGGAAGCGCGACAGCTCACCGCCGGAAGCGACCTTCATCATCGGCCCCGGCCTGGTGCCCGGATTGGTCCGCACCCAGAATTCGACCTGGTCGATGCCTTCTTCCATGCGGCTTTCGGCATCGCTTCCCATCTCGACGATGAACTCGGCCCGCTCGAGCTTCAGCGCCGGCAATTCGGCCATCACGGCCTTGGTCAGGCCCGTCGCCGCGGCATGACGCAGCGAGGAAAGCTGCGCCGCGGAAATATCGTAGGCCTCGCGCCCCGCGGCCGCCTGCTTCTCCAGCGCATGCAGCCGCTCCTCGCCGGCATCGAGATCGGCAAGATCGGCCACCATCGTGTCGCGCAGCTGCGCCAGGTCGTCCACTGCGACATTGTGCTTGCGCGAAGCGGCGCGCAGCGCAAACAAGCGCTCCTCCGCTTTCTCCAGGCGTTGCGGATCATATTCGGTCGCGCGAAGCGCAGTTTCCACGCCGGACTGCGCCGCATCGAGCGAGATCATCGCCTCGTCCAGCGACTTCACCACATCGTCGAGCAGGCCCGGCGCCTCGCCCGACTTGCGCTGCAGCCGGCGCAACAGGCTGGCGAGTTGCGGCAAGGGCGAGGATGGCCCCGACAGCACATCCTGCGCGTCATGGATTTCAGCGGCGATCTTCTCGACGCGCATCATCTGCGCGCGCAGTTCGGCAAGCTCAGTCTCCTCGCCCGGCTGCGGATCGAGCTTGGTAAGCTCGGCGGCGGAAGCGCGCAGATAATCGGCCTCGCGCGCCGCCGCCTCGACCTTGGCGCGATGCCGGGAAAGCTCCTGCTCGCAGTTTCGCCAGTAACGCCAGGCTTCGCCCGTGCCGCGCACCGCGCCCAGATGGCCGCCGAAACTGTCGAGCAATTCGCGATGCGCGCCGGGATCGACCAGGGCACGCTCGTCATGCTGGCCATGGATCTCGACCAGCGCGCGGCCGACATCGCGCATCAGCGTGACGCTGGAAGGCTGGTCGTTGACGAAGACGCGGGTGCGGCCGTCGGCCGTCTGCACACGGCGCAGGATGATGTCGCCATCGTCCTCGATGTCGTTTTCGGCGAGCAGCGCGCGGGCCGGATGGTTGCGCGGCACGTCGAACACCGCGATGACCTGGCCCTGCGCCGCGCCATGGCGCACGAGCGAGGCGTCGCCGCGCGCGCCGAGCGCCAGCGACAAGGCATCGAGCAGGATGGATTTGCCGGCGCCGGTTTCGCCAGTCAGCACCGAAAGCCCGGGCAGGAAGTCGATGTCCAGCTTCTCGATCAGGACGATATCGCGGATCGACAGTCTGGACAGCATCGCAAGCTTCAGGCGCCGGTGATCAACTTCCCGGCCTTGGAGATCCACGATCCGGCATTCTCGCGCGGCTCAAGCCCGTTGCTCTGCAGGAGCTTGTAGGAATCCTTGTACCACTGGCTGTCCGGATAGTTGGTGCCGAGCACCGCCGCGGCCGTCTGCGCTTCCGAGGTCAGGCCCATGGCATAATAGGACTCGGTCAGGCGCGCGAGCGCCTCTTCGACATGGCGGGTGTTGGAATAATTCTCGACCACGGTGCGGAAGCGCTTCACGGCGGCGATGTATTCACGGCGCTCGAGATAGTAGCGGCCAACCTGCATCTCCTTGCCGGCAAGCTGGTCGTTGGCGAAGCGGATCTTGTCCTTGGCGTCGGCGACATATTCGGAGTTCGGCCAGCGCGTCACCAGATCCTGCATGGTCTGGATGGTCTGGCGCGCTTCCTTCTGATCCTGGGTGACGTCCTTGATCTGCCGATAGTAGCTCAAACCGATGATGTATTGCGCGTAAGCCGCATCGTCGGTCGAGGGATAAAGCGTCAGATAGCGCTTCGCGGTGCCGATCGCCTCGTCGTAATTGCCGGCGCGATAATCGGCGAAAGCGCCCATCACCATCGATTTGCGGGCGAACTCCGAATAGGGATGCTGGCGGTCGACCGCGTCGAATTTCTTGCTCGCCTCGTCGAGGCGCCCGGCATTCATGTTGGCCAGGCCCTGGTTGTAGAGGACGTCGGCCGGCTCGGTCTGATCGACATAGGTCGCCAGGTTGACGTCCTTCTCGGAGGACATGCAGGCCGACAGCACGAGCGCGGGAGCAACCACCGACAGCGCCAGCAAAACACCCCGACGCGGCGTTACCGATTGACCAACTCGCGAAAAAAACATGTTTGGATTCCGCCCCTTCGGCGTCGTTTCGGTCCGGGCCGAAGCCATAAACCATTATCCCCTTGCCCGGCAACGCTATGTCCGGCCAATCGCACATTTTTGTGGCGGCCCGGCGCTATGATCGAGGTTGTGCAATTTCAGCGATTCGTGATGCAATCGCGCAACACAGCCTGACTACAAAGCCAGAAAACGGTTAAAAATCAGATCACCCAGGGTGCGTAGACCGGCCGGCTGACGGCAATCATCTCGGCCACGCGGCCACGCTCGCGGCGCCGGGTCTCGACGATCTCGAAGGCCGAGTGGTCGGAAAGCAGCCTGCGCAACGCGGACGCGTTCATCCGGTGACCGCCGCGATAGGAGCGGAAGCAGCCGATGAAGCGCGCGCCGGCCAGCGCCAGATCGCCCATGGCATCGAGCGTCTTGTGGCGGGCGAACTCATTGGGATAGCGCAACCCGCCGACATTGATGACGCGGTTGTCGTCGCCGATGACCAGGGAGTTTTCCAGCGACGAGCCGAGCGCGTAGCCGGCAGCCCAAAGCCTCTCGACGTCCTTCATGAAGCCAAAGGTGCGGGCACGCGCGATGTCGCGGCGGAAGATATCGGGGTTGATGTCGGAAGCGAATTGCTGGCGGCCGATCGCCGGGCTCTCGAAATCGATCTCGACCTCGAACCGCGTGCCGTCATAGGGACGGAATTCCGCCCAGGATGCGCCGGCTTCCACGCGCACCGGCTTGACCACACGGATATAGCGGCGCTTGACCGCCAGTGTCTCGATACCCGCCTGGTCGAAGGCTTCGACGAACGCCATGGCGCTACCGTCGAGAATGGGCACTTCCGAGCCGTCGATCTCGATGATGAGATTGTCGATGCCGAGGCCGAACACCGTGGCCATCAGATGCTCGACGGTGCCGATATGCGCGCCGGCCGGATCGCCGAGCATGGTGCAAAGATCGGTGGCGCCGACTTCCGCGACCAGGGCGCGGAGCTCACGGGTTTCGCTACCGTTCGAAAGATGGAAGACAATACCCGTATCGGCGTCGGCCGGCAGGAAATGAACGGTGACGGTCTTGCCGCTATGGACGCCGATGCCAGCCAGCGTCGCGCGCGATTTCACTGTCGTCTGATAGTCGTGCAAGAGTAACCCCATAGCCCCAAATGCCTGCGTCCGCTCATCGGCCTTGGGTATCTTGCAGCCAGATGAACGGTCTGGCGCTTCGCATGGAATGCGGCAAAATAAGCAAGAGCATGCGGCTCTGTGTGATCGGCAGGCAGGGCTACTCCCCGAATCCCGGCAAACCGACTTTAGTCCGTGGCGAAGATAATGGCCCGCCCAGGAGACTCCAAATCACGGTTTCTTACCCCGTGTAACCACCGGATTGCGTCAAAAATAAATCGTAAGCCATTGTTTTTGAAAGACTTTGCAAAACCAACAGGCAGACGATTTCTCGTCTGCCTGTTAACAAGCGTTATATATCGTTAACGATTGGCGGTCCGCCGTATCATGATCGGCGGTCCGCCGTATCGGTCAGTTGGCCTGGCGGCGCAGGAAGGCCGGAATCTCCAGCTGGTCGTCTTCCTGGACCGTGCGGGCCTGCGGAGTCAGCCGGCCCTGGTCGTCGAGCTGGCCGCGGCGCGGCGCGTAGAGCTGCGGATCCTGGCTGGCGAGACGGCGCATTTCGGGCGCGGCCTGGCGCAGCTTCGGTTCGCGCGGCTGCGCCGGCTGGAGCCGGGCCGGCTCTTCCTCGCGGCGGGTCAGGCCGTTGGTCAGCCGCTTGATCAGCCCCATCGGACCGCTGTTCTCATGGTCCGCCGGGCGGGTCTTGGCTTCGACCTCAGCCCTCACCACCGGCGGAAAATCCTCCACGCGCGGCATGCGCTGCGGAGCGGCGGCCACTGGCTGCGGCATCTCGCGCTGCGGCGCGGGCTGCTGCATGACCTGCGGCTGCATCACCGGCTGCGGCTGCGGTTGCGGCTGGGCCGGCGGAGCCTGGAAGATCTTGCTCTGCGGCCGGAAGTCGTCGACCGGCGCGGGGCGCGGCTGCGCCATGGCGGCTGCGTTTGCCTCGGCAAGCTGGATCGCCTCGGCGACCGGGTCGACCGCGCGCGGCTCGTAGGCCTGCGGCTGAACCGGAGCGGGGCGGATTTCAGCGACCGGAGCCGCCGCCGGGCGGGCGGCCGGCTTCTGCGGCGCGCGGATCGAGATCGGCGCCGCGGCGATTTCGGCGGCCGACTTGTCGATGCCGGTGGCGACGACCGACACGCGGATCACGCCCTCCAGTTCCTCGTCGAAGGTAGCGCCCAGGATGATGTTGGCGTCCTGGTCGACCTCCTCGCGGATGCGGGTCGCGGCCTCGTCCACCTCGAACAGCGTGAGGTCGCGGCCGCCGGTGATCGAGATCAGCAGGCCCTTGGCGCCCTTCATCGAGGTCTCGTCGAGCAGCGGGTTGGCGATCGCGGCTTCCGCGGCGGCCATCGCGCGACCCTCGCCCGAAGCTTCGCCGGTGCCCATCATCGCCTTGCCCATCTCGCGCATAACCGAGCGCACGTCGGCGAAGTCGAGATTGATCAGGCCTTCCTTGACCATCAGGTCGGTGATGCAGGCGACGCCCGAATAGAGCACCTGGTCGGCCATGGCGAAGGCATCGGCGAAGGTGGTCTTGTCATTGGCCAGCCGGAACAGGTTCTGGTTGGGGATGACGATCAGGGTGTCGACGCATTTCTGCAGTTCCTCGATGCCCATGTCGGCCGTCTTCATGCGGCGCTGGCCCTCGAAGTGGAACGGCTTGGTGACGACGCCAACGGTGAGGATGCCCTTCTCGCGCGCCGCGCGGGCAACGACCGGAGCGGCGCCCGTGCCGGTGCCGCCGCCCATGCCGGCGGTGACGAAGCACATATGGGTGTTGGACAGATGATCGATGATCTCGTCGATGCACTCTTCCGCCGCCGCGCGACCGACTTCCGGCTGAGAGCCGGCGCCGAGGCCTTCGGTGACATGCGCGCCGAGCTGGATCAACCGCTCGGCCTTCGACATGGTCAGCGCCTGGGCGTCCGTATTGGCCACCACGAACTCGACGCCGCGCAGCCCGGCTGTGATCATGTTGTTGACCGCATTGCCGCCGCCGCCGCCGACACCGAAGACGGTGATGCGTGGCTTAAGCTCGGTGATGTCCGGCTTTTGCAGATTGATGGTCATTGTCTCCGTCCTTTGCCTTTCCCGCCGCTTCGCCGCTGCGGCCGCCTATGGGGCTGTCCCCGTCAAATTAAAAACTGTCTCTCAACCACTGACTCATGCGATGCAGTCTTCCGCCCGTTCCGGTCATCCTGAAACCGGAAAGTCCTTTCGCCGAATGGCTCTCGAAGCTCGCCATCTGCGGGTAGATCATCAATCCGACCGGGGTCGAGAACGCTGGTCCCTTGGCCGCCTCCGGCAGGCCCGCTACGCCGAGCGGACGGCCGATGCGCACATTGCGCCCGAGAATGCGGCGCGCCGCTTCCGGCAGGCCGGCGAGTTGGCTGGCGCCTCCGGTAAGCACGACGCGCTTTCCCACGGCATTGCCGTAGCCGGACTTGTTCAGCCGGTCGCGCAAAAGCTCGAGCGTTTCGTCGATGCGCGCACGGATGATGCGCGTCATCACCGAGCGCGGTATCTGCGACGGCACATCGCCTTCCTCGCCGATCGGCTGGATCGAGACGAGGTCGCGGTCGTCGGCGCTGCCGGGCAGCGCCGAGCCATGCATCACCTTCAGCCGCTCCGCCGCATCGAGCGAAGTCGACAGGCCCTTGGCCATGTCGAGCGTCACATGGTTGCCGCCGATGGCAATGGCGTCGCCATGGATGAACTTGCCTTCCGAGAAGACCGAGATGGTCGTCGTGCCGCCGCCCATGTCGATGCAGGCGGCCCCCATTTCGAGTTCGTCGTCGACCAGCGAGGCAAGCCCGCTGGCATAGGGCGTCGCCACCATGCGCTCGACCGACAGATGCGAGCGGTTGATGCAAAGCTCGAGATTGCGCATCGGCGCCGCGTCGCCCGTCAGCACATGCATGTCGACACCAAGCGCATCGCCCACCATGCCGCGCGGGTCGCGCATGCCGCGCTCACCGTCGAGCGAGAAGCCGACGGGCAGCGAATGGATCACCTCGCGCTCGGCTCTCAGCGCCTGCTTGGCGCCGGCGGCGAGCACGCGCTTGATATCGACTTCCTCGACCTGATGACCGCCGAGATTGATGGTCGCCGAGAAGGCCTCGCTCTTCAGCCGGCCCGCCGTCATGTTGACGATGAGGGAATCGACCGTGAGCCCGGCCATACGCTCGGCCGCGTCGACGGCAAGCCTGATGGCATGCTCGGCGCGATCGAGATCCACCACCACGCCGGATTTCACGCCCTGCGACTTCTGGTGGCCGATGCCGATCACCTGGATACGATGCGATCGCCCGCGCAGCAGCTTGCCGTCCTCGTTGGGCTTCAGCTTCGCCACAACGCAGCAAACCTTGCTGGAGCCGACGTCGAGCACCGTGAGCGTGCCCGACCGGCGCGAAGATTGATCACCGCCGCCGCCAAGCCAGCTCATATCTTCGTCTCCGCCTTGCGCTTGGCCAGGTTCTTCGGCTTGTCGCTGAGCGCGGCTTCGCGCTGCGTGGCCGCCTCCGGCGAAAGCTCCACGACCAGCCGGTCGGGGAGCCGCATGTCGACGGCGGCGATGTCGCGCGTCAAAAGCCCGTTGTCATGGTCGATCTTGACGAGCTCGGCGATCGCTTGGTCCTCGTCGTCTTCGGGCAGCTTGATCGTGATGCCGTTCTCAAGCCTCAGGTCCCAGCGGCGCTCGCCGACACGGATATAACCTTTGATCCGCGCCGCAAGCTCGGGATAGCGCTCGATCTTGGCGAGGAAGGCCGGCGCCATCGCCGGCGCGCCCGCGCCGATGATCAGAGGGAGCAGCGCCTGCTTGCCGCCCGAGAACGGCGCGATCACCTCGCCGGACCGCTCGATCACTGAAACCGATGTGCCCTGCTGCCAGAGCGCGAAGGGCTCGCGCTCCTCGATTCGCACTTCCAGCGTATGAGGGTAGATCTTGCGCACCGCCGCGCCCTCGACCCAGGGCAGCGTCGCGATGCGCTCGCGCGCGGCCTCGGCATCGAAGCCGATCAGCGAGGTCCAGCCGTCGAGGCCGAGCCGGTCGAGCACGTCGATTTCGGACGTCTGACGGTTGCCGACCACTTTGATCTGGTCGACGGCAAAGCCGGTGCGGGCCGTGATGCCCTGCACGACGCTGTCGGAGTAGCCGCCGAGAAAAGCGCCATAGGCGCTGCTCGACGCGATGAGCGCAGCGGAAAGGATCGTCGCCGAAAAGCGCGGCGCCTCGTACTCGCCGCCACACAGGCGCGCCAGCACACGCACCGGCCGGCGAAGCTGACGCGGCAAGACGAAACGGTCGAATGACAGCGGCACGCCGAACAGCGCGGGACCAGCCGCATTGCCGCCATTACCCTGTCCCCACCTCAACGCAGACACGAAGCGTCCTCCACCATCCAACTCAACAAATCGCCGAACGAGTGCCCCGCTTGCGCGGCGATTTCGGGCACCAGAGACGTCGGCGTCATGCCCGGCTGAGTGTTGACCTCGAGCCAGACAACCTCGCCGTTTTCGGAGTGACGGTCGTCGTAACGGAAGTCCGATCGGGAGACGCCCCGGCAACCAATGGCAAGATGAGCCTTGAGGGCCAGTGTCTGTATTTTTTGGTAAATATTCGGTGAAATTTTAGCAGGGATTTCGTGTTTTGATCCGCCAGGCACGTATTTTGAGTCGTAGTCGTAGAAGGAATGCCCGGTCGGAATGATCTCGCAGACGCCGAGCGCCACATCGCCCATCACCGCGCAGGTCAATTCGCGTCCATGGACGTAGCGCTCGACCATGACGGTCTCGCCATATTGCCACTCAGTTGAGCCGATCACCTGCGGCGGATGCGACTGCCCCTCATGCACAATGACGACGCCGAAGCTCGACCCCTCATTGACCGGCTTGACCACATAAGGCGGCTTCATCGGGTGCACATCCTTGACGGCGAAGCGATTGACCACCTTGGATTCCGCGACCGGAATGCCGGCCGCCTTGGCGACTTTCTTGGCCTGCTCCTTGTTCATGGCCAGCGCCGAAGCGAGCACGCCCGAGTGGGTGTAGGGGATTGCGAGATATTCGAGAATTCCCTGGATGGTGCCGTCCTCGCCAAACGGGCCATGCAGCGCATTGAAGGCAACATCGGGCTTGAGCTCGGCAAGCACAGACCCGACATCGCGCGAAACATCGACGCGGGTGACCTGATAGCCTTCAGTCTCGAGCGCATCCGCACACGCCTTCCCCGAGGACAGAGACACGGGCCGCTCCGAGGAAAATCCCCCCAGGAGAACAGCCACATGCTTCTTCTTCATTCCCGTCACCCCTCTCACGCCGGGCCTGCAACCGATATTCCCGCACCACATTCCCGAGCATTGAGTCCGAGTCTTCCGGCAGGTTGCCCCCCCAGACGGAAAACGCGACTGAACGCGTCGAACGACTCAAATCAGGAAACGCTTCAGGGCAGAGAATCAGAGAGTTGATTCGCTGGCAAGTGCCTATGATTCCGAGAGATTCACTTTCCGCGAAAACAGTCGAGAAAATGTGTTGTTGAGTCTTCGCAGCAACGGTTGACGCCGCCGCGAGGCGCGGAAGTTCAAGCATCACATGAACTTCAACAGGCGCTAGAGGAGCTGCCCGAGGAACTCCTGCACCTCATGTCCGGGCCGGAAATTGCCGAGACGCTTGATCTCCCAGTGCAGCCGGATGCCGGAATTCTCGAGCACGCGCGCGCGCACCGTCTCGCCAAGATATTCGAGGTCATAGCCGGTCGCGGTGCCGGTGTTGATCATGAAGTTGCAATGCATCGGCGACATCTGCGCGCCGCCGATCATCAGCCCGCGGCAGCCGGCCTTGTCGATTTCCTTCCAGGCCGAGGTGCCTTCCGGATTCTTGAAGGTCGAGCCGCCGGTTTTCTCGCGGATCGGCTGCACCGTCTCGCGATGGTTCTGCACGGCATCCATCGCCGCCTTGATCGCCGCCTTGTCTTCCGGAAACCCTTCGAAGATGGCTGAAGTGAAGATCAACCCGGCAGGCGCGGACGAGTGGCGGTAGGCATAACCCATATCGGCATTGCTGAGCGTGTAGAGATTGCCCTTGCGGTCCAGCGCCGTCACCTCGACGACCCGCTCCCGGGTCTCGACGCCGTTGGCGCCCGCATTCATCCGCAGCGCGCCGCCAATGGCGCCGGGGATGCCGTGGTAGAAATGGAAGCCGCCGATGCCGGCTTCATGCGCCACGGCGGCGACACGTTTGTCAGGTGTTGCAGCACCTGCTTTGATCGTCGTCGGTCCGGTGGCCTCGGCCTCGCCAAAACCCTTGGCCGAGAGCCTGATGACGAAACCGGCAATGCCGCCGTCACGCACCAGGAGGTTCGAGCCGACGCCGACCACCATGACCGGCACCTCTTCCGGCACCGCGCGCAGGAAGGCGGCAAGGTCTTCCTCGTCGGCCGGCTGGAATAGCGCCTCCGCCAGGCCGCCGGCGCGGAACCAGGTGATCTTGTCCATCTCGGCGTTCGGCGTGATGCGGCCGCGCAGGCCCGAAAGCTTGTCGCCGAGCTTGTTGATGAGATCCTGGCCGCGCATCATGAGGGCGTCCCGCCAAGTTCCTTGGGCAGCGCGTAAGCCCATTGCGTGATGTTGCCGGCGCCAAGGAAGACGATGAAATCGCCGGGCTTGGCAAGCTCGCGAATGGCCGGCGCGATGGCCGCCGGGCCATCGATATAGCGCGCGTCGCGATGGCCGCCGGAACGGATGCGCGCAACCAGCGCATCAGAGGTCACGCCTTCGATAGGCTCCTCGCCGGCCGCATAGACCGGCGCCACCATCACCGTATCCGCGTCGTTGAAGCAGACGGAGAATTCGTTGAACAGGTCGTGCAGCCGGGTGAAGCGATGCGGTTGCGCGATGGCAATCACGCGCCCTTTGGTGGCGCTGCGCGCGGCCTTGAGCACCGCCGCGATCTCCACCGGGTGGTGGCCGTAATCGTCGAACACCTCGACACCGTTCCACGAGCCGGTGTGTGTGAAGCGCCGCTTGACGCCGGCGAAGGACGACAGACCCTTCTTGATCGCGTCATCCGACAAGCCGAGTTCGTGCGCGACCGCGATCGCCGCCGTCGCGTTGGAGACGTTATGCTTGCCCGGCATGGGCAGGCGCAGGCCGGTTATCGTCGCGGTGCCGCGCCCCTTGCGGTCGCGGATCACCACGTCGAATTCCGAGGTCGCGCCCAGCATGCGATGGTTGGTGAAGCGAACATCGGCCTGCGCGTTCTCGCCATAAGTGATGACGCGCCGGTCCTCGATACGGCCGACCAGCGCCTGCACTTCCGGATGGTCGGTGCACATCACGCCGAAGCCGTAGAACGGCACGTTCTCCACGAACTGGCGAAAAGCTTCGCGCACCTTGTCGAAGCTGCCATAGTGGTCGAGATGCTCGGGATCGATATTGGTGACGACGGCAATGTCTGCCGGCAGTTTCAGGAAGGTGCCGTCGCTTTCGTCTGCTTCGACCACCATCCACTCGCCATCACCCATGCGCGCATTGGTGCCATAGGCGTTGATGATGCCGCCATTGATGACGGTTGGGTCGAGCCCGCCGGCCTCGAGCAGCGTTGCCACCATCGAGGTGGTCGTCGTCTTGCCATGTGTGCCGCCGATGGCGACCGCCTGGCGGAAGCGCATCAGTTCGGCCAGCATCTCGGCCCGGCGCACGATGGGAAGCAACTTCTCCCGCGCGGCCTTCAGTTCCGGGTTGGATTTCTTGATCGCGGTCGAAACGACGACGACTTCGGCATCGCCGAGATTCTCGGCCTTGTGGCCGACGAAGCATTCGATGCCCTTGTCGCGCAGCCGCTGCACATTGGCGCCGTCGGCCTGGTCGGACCCCTGCACCTTGTAGCCGAGATTGTGCAGCACCTCGGCGATGCCGCTCATGCCGATGCCGCCGATGCCGATGAAATGCACAAGGCCGATCGTCTGCGGCATCTTCATGCGCGCGTCCTCCTGTAGTCCGAAACCGTTTTGCCGGACGCAATAGCCTCTGTCAGATCGGCGAGCAACCGCGCCGCGTTCGGTTTCCCTGCCGAACGAGCCGCGGCGGCCATGGCCATCAGCCGATCCGGATCCTGCATCAGCCCGCCGACCAGTTGCGCAATCCGTTCGGCCGACAGCGTCGACTGCGGATGGAGCTCGGCGCCGCCGGCGGCTGCAAGGGCCGCTGCATTCGCCGCCTGGTCGTGGTCGAGCGCGTGCGGATAAGGAACCAGCAGCGCCGGCCGGCCGATGACCGCGATCTCCGAAACCGTGGAGGCGCCGGAGCGCGACATCACCAGATGCGACGCCGCCATGCGCGCCGCCATGTCGGTAAAGAAGGGCGAGACCTGGACGTCGACGCCGAGTTCGGCATAAGCCGCCTTCACCCGCGCCACATCCTCCGCGCGCGCCTGCTGCGTGATCACCAGCCGCTTGCGCAGGTCTTGCGGCAGCAGCGCGACCGCCGCGGGAACCGCATCGGAAAAGAACTGCGCGCCCTGGCTGCCGCCGAACACCAGCAAGCGCAACGGCTCGCCCTCTTTCGACGCTGCATAGGGTGTCTTCGCTGCCTCGAGCACCTGCGGCCTGACCGGATTGCCGGTGGTCACCGTCTTTGCACCGTCGGCGCTCGCGCCTTCCGGCAGGAAGCCGCCGGCAATCGCGTCGACGCGGCCGGCAAGCGCCTTGTTGGCGCGGCCCATGACGGCGTTCTGCTCGTGGATCAGCGTGGGCACCTTGCGCCTTGTCGCCGCATAGAGCGGCGGCAGCGTCGGATAGCCGCCGAAGCCGACGACCGCCTCCGGTTTGATCCGGGCGATGATCCGGCTTGCTTCGCGCACGCCCTGCCAGATCTTCCAGAACGCCGAGATCACGGCGACCGGATTTTTCGAGCCCAGCGTCGCCGACGGGATCGCGTGGATGTCGGCGGCGGGAAACTGTCCGGAATAGCGCTCGGCGCGCCGGTCGGTGGCAAGATGCACCTTCCAGCCGCGTTCGATCAGCTCATGCGCGAGCGCCTCGGCCGGAAACAGGTGTCCGCCCGTTCCGCCGGCTGCAAGCAGGATGACACCCTTCGCCATCCCGCCTCATTCCGCCGGGATTGCGCGCTGCGCGAGGACGAAGCCCATCTGCTTGCGCTTTTCCGGACGCTTGCGCGTCAATGCCAGCACCATGCCCATCGAGACGGCGATGGCGATCTGCGAGGAGCCGCCGTAGGAGATGAAGGGCAGCGTCATGCCCTTGGCGGGCATCAGTTGCAGGTTCACGCACATGTTGATGGCCGACTGCAAGCCGAAGATGGTGACGAGACCGCCCACCGCGTACCGGGTGAAATCGTCGTGCTCCTTGAGCGCGATGCTCAAGCCGCGCAGCACGATGAAGGCGAAGATCGACATAATGAAGAAGCACATGATCAGGCCGAACTCCTCGCCCGCGACCGAGAACACGAAGTCGGTATGAGCATCCGGAACAATGCGCTTGACGGTTCCCTCGCCCGGCCCAACGCCGAACCAGCTGCCGTTGATCAGTGCCTCGCGCCCCATATCGACCTGAAACGTATCGCCCTCGCCGGTCAGGAACTTGTTGATGCGCAGGGCAACGTGCGGGAACACCGTATAAGCGGCGAACAGGCCAGTCGCGCCAGTGATGCCGAGGGCCATGATCCACAGCCACGGCAGGCCGGCCATGAAGAACATAACGCCCCAGGTGCCGGTGACCAGCATGGTCTGGCCAAGATCGGGCTGGGCGACCAGAAGAGAAACCACAAGGACCAGAAGCAGGAGGGCGAATAGATTGCCGGGGATGTCGAGCTGGCGCTTGTGCTCGGCAAACAGCCACGCGCAGATGATGACGAAGGCCGGCTTGAGGAACTCGGACGGCTGGATGGACAGGCCGGCAAGCGACACCCAGCGGCGCGCGCCCTTCACCTCGACGCCAACGTAGAGCACCGCCACCATCAGCACCAGCATGACACAGATCAGCACCAGCGACATGCGCCTTATCTGCCTTGCCTGCAGAAAAGAGACCGCCAGCATCACGACAAGCGCCGGGATGGTGAAAATGATCTGCCTGGTGGCGAAGTGAAAGCTGCTGAGGCCGATGCGTTCGGCCACCGCGGGGCTGGCGGCAAAGGACAACACGATGCCCAGTCCCATCAGCGACAGGAACGCCGCCAGGAACCAGCGATCGATGGTCCACCACCAGGTGGCGACAGGACTTTTGTCGAGACGGCTTTGCATCAACGTGGCCCTCCGATGGGTTTCACACCATCAATAGCAGTCGCAGCTTGCCTGAAGGCTTCGCCGCGAACTTCGAAATTCTTGAACTGGTCGAAACTGGCGCAAGCCGGCGAAAGCAGCACCACTGCCTCGCCGCCGGCGTCGTTTGCCGCGTCGCGGGCGGCGTGCTCGACCGCCGCCGCCAGCGTTCCTGATATCTCGTAGGGCACGGCCTCGCCGAGCGTCGCCGCAAAGGCGGGCGCCGCCTCGCCGATCAGATAGGCCTTGGCGATGCGCGGGAAGAAGCCGCGCAACGGCTCGATGCCGCCTTCCTTGGGCAGGCCGCCGGCGATCCAGTAGATACGGTTGGCAAAGCTCGACAGCGCGGGAGCAGCCGCGTCGGCATTGGTCGCCTTGGAATCGTTGACGAACAGCACATGACCCTTGCGGCCGACCTGTTCCATGCGGTGCGCCAGTCCGGGGAAGCTCTCGAGCCCGGCCTGGATCTCGCCGAGCTCGAGCCCGACCTTGAGGCAGGCGGCGACGGCGGCCAGCGCGTTCTGGGCATTGTGCTGGCCACGCAGCGAGCCGATGCCCTCGAGGAAGGCGACGCGGCTGTAGCGGCCGTGCACGGCTTCCATCAGATTGGTGCCGTCGGCGAAATAGCCGTCGGTAAGCGGCAGGCGCTTGGAAATGCGGATGACCTGCCGCCCTGCCCGCTCGAGCCGGTCGGCGATCTGGGCGCCCCAGGAATCGTCGACGCCGACGATCGCGGTGTCCGAGCCGGCGACCAGCCTTTCCTTGATCGAGGCGTAATGCGCCATCGTGCCGTGCCGGTCCAGATGATCGGGCGTCAGGTTGAGCAGGATGCCGGCGGTCGGGTTGATCGAGGGCGCAAGATCGATCTGGTAGGACGAGCACTCCACCACATAGTGCCGCTTCGGTTCGGGCGGATCGAGCGTCATGATTGCGCGGCCGATATTGCCGCCCATCTGCGTGTCGCGTCCCGCCGACTTCAATATATGCGCCGTCAGCGCCGTGGTCGTCGACTTGCCGTTGGTACCGGTGATCGCGATGAAGGGTGCTTCCGGCGCGTGGGCGATCCGCTCGCGGCAGAACAGCTCGATATCGCCGATCACCTCGACGCCGGCGCCGCGCGCGAGCTCCACCGTCCAATGCGGCTTCGGATGCGTCAGCGGCACCCCCGGCGACAGCACGAAAGCGGCGAAGCGCGGCCAGTCGGCGGCGCGCAGGTCACCTGTCGCAATGCCCGCGGCCGCTGCCCTGGCGACACTTTCAGGATTGTCGTCCCAGGCCAGCACCTCGGCGCCGCCCGCGATCAGCGCATGCGCGGTGGCGATTCCGGAGCCGCCAAGCCCGAAGAGCGAAACGCGTTTGCCTGAAAAGGAAGCGGCGGGAATCAAGCGGGCATCCTATCTGAGCTTGAGGGTGGAGAGGCCGACCAGCGCCAGGATGACGGCAATGATCCAGAAGCGGATCACCACCTGGCTTTCGGTCCAGCCGAGCTTTTCGAAATGGTGGTGGATCGGCGCCATCAGGAAGACGCGCTTGCCGGTCATCTTGAAATAGCCGACCTGAATGATGACCGAGAAGATTTCGACCACGAACAGGCCGCCGACGATGACCAGCACGATCTCGTGCTTGGTTGCGACGGCGATGGTGCCGATCAGGCCGCCCATCGCCAGCGAGCCGGTGTCGCCCATGAAGATCGCGGCCGGCGGGGCGTTGAACCAGAGGAAGCCGAGGCCGGCGCCGATCACCGCGCCGAGCACAACGGCAAGCTCACCGGTGCCGGGGACGAAATGGATCTGCAGATATTCGGCGAAGACCGCGTTGCCCGAGAGATAGGCGATGACGCCGAAGGACGCGGCCGCGATCATGATCGGCACGATGGCGAGGCCGTCGAGGCCGTCGGTCAGGTTCACCGCATTGCCGGCGCCGACGATGACGAAGCAGGAGAACGGGACGAAGAACCAGCCAAGGTTGATCAGGAATTCCTTGGCGAAGGGGAAGGTCAGCGACGACGAGAACGGCGCCTGGCCGTTATGCATGATCACCCACGCGGCGATGGCCGCGATGACGAATTCGATCGCCAGCCTCGCCTTGCCGGAGAAGCCCAGATGCGACTGCTTGGTGACCTTGAGATAGTCGTCGTAAAAGCCGATCGAACCGAAGCCGACGGTGACCAGCAGCACGACCCAGACATAGATCGAGGAAAGGTTCGCCCATAGGAGCGACGAACCGATGATGCCGGACAGGATCATCAACCCGCCCATGGTCGGCGTTCCAGCCTTCTTGAAATGCGTCTGCGGGCCATCGGCGCGGATCGGTTGGCCCTTGCCTTGCCGCAGGCGCAGCGAATTGATGATCGTCGGCCCGAAGATGAAGACGATCAGCGCCGAGGTGATCAGCGCGCCGCCGGTGCGAAAAGTGATGTAGCGGAAGACGTTGAAGAACGAGATCTTGTCCGCGAAATCGACGAGCAGTGTGAACATGGTCCTTCCGTCCCCCGGAGCCGACCTCAAGTCGGTTCAATGTTTGTGGCTTCCGCCGGAAATTTGCCGAGCAACGCCTCGACCAGCTTTGAAAACCCGATGCCTTTCGACGATTTGACCATCACCACGTCGCCGGGCCTGAGTGCTGCGATCACGATCGGCTTCAGTTCCTCGACGCCTGCCCGATACTCGGTCTGGACATCGGCCGGCAAAACCCCGGCCAGCGCCTGCATTTCCGGCCCACCGAGAAAGACGTTGCGCGTGCCTGTGCCGACGATCAGTTCAGCCAGTGCCGCATGGAGCTTCGCCGAATGGCTGCCAAGCTCCAGCATGTCGCCAAGCACCGCGATGCGCCGGCCCTCGCCCGAGACGGGCGTGGCGTTGAGAAGCGCCATCGCCGCCGCCATGGACGCCGGATTGGCGTTGTAGCTCTCGTCGATCAGCGTGATCGGCCCGTTTGGATGGTGCAGGACATGGCGCCGGCCGCGCCCCCGTTCGGCCGACAGGTCGGCAAGCGCCGCCGCAACCTTGTCGAGATCGGCGCCGACCAGTTGCGCGGCGCCGAGCACCGCCAGCACGTTCTGGACGATATGGCGGCCGGGCGCCCCGACACGGGCGGTCAGGTCCTTCTTGCCGATCTTGACGACGATGTCGGAATGGTCGGCATGAAGCTCGCAGCCGACAAGTCGGAAGGCCGAGCGGACATTTTCGCCGAAGCCGAAGACATGCTCGACGCCCGCCTCTTTCGCCATTTTCCCGAGCAGCTTCCAGCGCGGGTCGTCGCGGTTGAGCAGCGCGGCGCCGCCGGGCTCGATCCCCTCGAAAACCTCGGCCTTGGCCATGGCGATCTCGTCGAGATTCTTGAAGAAACCGAGATGGGCGGCAGCAATGATAGTCACGATGGCGACATGCGGCCTGACCATCTTGACCAGCGGCCTGATCTCGCCGGGATGGTTCATGCCGATCTCGAAGACCGCGTAGTCGCAGTCCTGCGGCATGCGGGCGAGCGTCAGCGGCACGCCCCAATGATTGTTGAATGACTGCGCCGAGGCGTGCACCTTGCCGACCGCCGACAACACATGGCGCAGCGCTTCCTTGGTGGTCGTCTTGCCGGCGGAACCGGTGACCGCGATGATCCCGGCCTTCGAGCGCGCGCGGGCCGCAACGCCGAGCTTCTCGAGGGCCGCAAGCACGTCCTGCACGACGATCATCGGCGCCGTCAGCCGGCCGAGCGAGGGCAGCTTGCTCTCGGCGACGACCAGCACGGCCGCTCCGGCCTTGACCGCGGCGGTCGCGAAATCATGGCCGTCCATCGCCTCGCCCTTGATGGCGAAGAAGGCGTTTCCCGGCTCCAGGCTGCGGCTGTCGATCGAAATACCGGTGATGCCTTCCGGCAACGAGCCGATTGGCCTGCCGCCCATGGCCTCGACCAGCGCTTCCGACGTCCACAGCAGGCTCATGCGGCGCGCTCCTTCAGCGCATCGCGCACTTCCTCGTGGTCGGAGAAGTGGAAGGTCTGGACGCCGACGGTCTGGCCTTCCTCATGCCCCTTGCCGGCGACGATGAGCGTATCGCCGGCGCGCAGCATCGCCACCGCCTCATGGATCGCCTTGCGGCGATCGCCGATCTCGATGGCGCCGGGCGCTGCGGCGAGAATGGCCGCGCGGATGGTCTCCGGCACTTCCGTGCGTGGATTGTCGTCGGTGACGATGACGATATCGGCGAGCCGCGTCGCGATCTCGCCCATGATCGGCCTTTTCCCCCGGTCGCGGTCGCCGCCGCAGCCGAACACCACGACGACGCGACCCGTGGTGAAAGGCCGGACCGAGGTCAGCACGTTTTCCAGAGCATCGGGCTTGTGGGCATAGTCGACATAGACAGGGGCGCCGGCGGCGGTGGTGCCGACAAGATCGAGCCGGCCCGGCGCGCCTTTCAATTTCTCCAATGCCGTCAGGGCCTTGGCCGCAGGCGTTCCGGTCGCGATGGCAAGCCCGGCCGAGACCAGCGCGTTGGCGATCTGGAAATCGCCTGCCAAGGGCAGGTCGACCTCGTGCAGCATGCCGTCCGCCACAATCTCGGCACGCTGGCGATGGCGCTCATGCTCGACCCGCTTGAGCGTCAGGAAATCGCCATGGCGACCGACGGTCAGGACCTTGAGGCCCGCCGCCTTTGCAGCTTTGATGGTCGGCTCCGACCAGGGATCGTCGGCAAAGACGATCGCGGGGGCGCCCTTCGGCAGCAGCGTGTCGAACAGACGCAGCTTGGCGCGGTGATAATCCTCGACGGTCGGATGGTAGTCCATGTGGTCGCGGCCGAGATTGGTGAAGGCGCCGGCCGCGAGCTTCACGCCGTCGAGACGACGCTGGTCGAGGCCGTGGCTCGAGGCTTCCATCGAGGCGTGGGTGACGCCCGCATCCGCCAGTTCCTTGAGCAACCGGTGCAACGCCACCGGATCGGGCGTCGTCAATGAGCCATATTCGTTGCGGCCGGGCGCAACCACACCGGTCGTGCCGATCGAGGCGGCGGCAAAGCCCGCCTGCTCCCAGATCTGGCGGGTGAAAGCAGCGACGGATGTCTTGCCGGCGGTGCCAGTGACGGCGACCATGGTCTCAGGCTGGCGGCCGAAGAAGCGCGCGGCGGCGAGCGCCAGTGCATGGCGCGGATCATCGACAACAAGAACCGGGATAGACAGGCCGGAAACCGCCGCGCCCTTGCCCGCAACGACGGCGGCGGCACCCCGGCTGGCGGCATCGGCGGCATAGGCCGAGCCATCGGCCTTGCTGCCGGCTAGCGCGAAGAAGACCACGCCGGCCTTGACCGAGCGGGAATCGGAGGAAAGTCCGGTAACCTCCAGATCGCGGGAAGCTGTTCCCTCGACAGGCAGGATACCGGCTAGATCTTTTAGATGCATTGAGTCCCGTTCACCGCAACAAAATAGCGCGCAGTTGCCGGCGCGCCCCAAGAATCACTGATAGGAAACCAGCGTTGCACCATTTTCATGGCTGAAATCTGGCTTCACGCCAAGCATGGCCGCCGAGCGCCTGATGATATTGCCGGCGATAACCCCCGCATTGTTGGCGGCGACGTCCGTCATCCCGGGCTTTTCCGGATGCGGAGCGTCGGCGATGGTGAATACCAGAAATTGCGGATCGTCCATCGGGAAGGCGGCGACGAAGGTATTGAAGTTCAAATCCTTCGAATAGCGGCCGTTGATGACCTTCTCGGCCGTTCCGGTCTTGCCGCCGACGCGGTAGCCGGGGGCCCTGGCGTTTCTGGCCGAGCCCTTTTCGGCGTTGAGCGTGTAAAGGTAACGCATGCCTTCGACCGTCTTGTCGCTGACCACCCTCTTGGCCACCGCCATGGCCTCCTCTTCGCTGCGGACCAGGAATGTCGGCTGGATCAGAAAGCCCTGCATCAGCGCCGCGCAGCCGACAGCGGCCTGCAGCGGCGTCGTCGACACGCCATGACCGAAGGCGATGGTGAACGAATTGACCTGTTTCCAGACCTTAGGCTCGGTCGGGCGCGCGACCTCCGGCAGTTCGGTCTGCATCCTGTCGAGAATGCCGAGGCGGTGCAGGAATTCGCGGTGCCCCTCGATGCCGACGAGCTCGGCCTCCCTGGCCGAGCCGATGTTGGACGAATAGAGGAACACCTCCGGCAGCGACAGCACGCGGTTCTTGCCGTGGAAATCGTGGATGGCCTGATGGCCGACCCGGATCGGATGCGACGCGTCGAAGCGGCTGTTCATCGTCGCCTTGCCGGAATCGAGCGCCATCGCCGAGGTGAAGCTCTTGAAGGTCGAGCCCATCTCGTAGAGGCCCGCCGACATGCGGTTCAGCCGGTCTTTATCCTGGGCATTGTAGGGATTGTTCGGGTCGAAGTCCGGCACCGAGGCCATCGCCATCACTTCGCCCGTCTTGATGTTCAGCACGACAGCGCCGGCGCCCATGGCGCGATAGCGCTCCAGGCCGGCGGCGATCTCGTCGCGCACCACATGCTGGACGCGCAGATCGATCGAAAGCCTGACAGGCTTGAGGTCCTTGGCAATGGCGAGGCCCGACGCCTGCAGGTCGCTCAGCCCCTGCTCGTCGATATACTTCTCCATGCCGGAGATGCCTTGGTTGTCGATATTGGTCAGGCCGACGACATAGGACGAGGTCTCGCCGCTCGGATAGAAGCGGCGCTTTTCGGTGCGGAAGCCGAGGCCGGGAACGCCCAGCGCCATGATGTCGGCCTGCTGCTTCGGCGTCAGCTGGCGCTGCAGCCAGACGAAGCCGGCGCCGCTCTTGAGCTTGCGATAGGTCTGCTCATAGTCGATCTCCGGCAGCACGGTCGACAATTTCTCGATCGCTTCGTCCGCATCGACGATGCGGCGCGGCTCGGCAAACAGCGACGCGGTCTTGATGTCGGTCGCCAGCACTTCGCCGTTACGGTCGACGATATCCGGACGCGACGCGGTGACCCGGCTCTGCGGGCCGTCCGACAGGTCCGGATTCTGCAGCCCGAGATAGACAAGCCTGCCGGCAATCGTCGAATAGATGGTGAAGAACACCGCCATCGTCATGACGATGCGGGTCCTGGCCTTGCCGCCCGTCGCCTTGCGCGCCGCGTCGACGACGATCGAGCCGTCCTCGGCGGTCTTCTTCCGACGCTTCAGCAGGTCACCGATCCTTGGAAGCCTGCCGATCATTGCACAGTGCTCCCCGTGACGACCGGATCCTTGTCGCCCGCAGGTCCATTGCCGGAATTGTCGGCCATGCCGCCAAGCCGCTGCGAGGAGAGGTCCTCGATGGTCACCGGTTTCACCGGAATGTCGTCAAGACCGCCGATCTGGCGGGCGCCAACCGGTTCGAGCCCGAGCTGGCTCTTGTAGACGTCGGCAAGCTTCTGCAGCCGCGACGGCTGGGTAAGCAGGCTCCAATCCGCCTTGAGGAGATCGATCGTGTCTTCCTCGTAGCGGATCTGCGCCTGGATCTTCTGCACGGCCGCCAGTTGCTCCTCGGCCTCGCGCTTGGTCTTGTAGGTCAGGGCCGCGGCCGAGACCATGACGGCGATCAGGACTATGTCGCTGGTACGAAACACGTGCTCACCTCTCTCCCGGCCGTTCGACGGCGGGAAGCTTTGGAAGGCCTAAAATCGAAAAATCGCCCGCGCGCGCCGGCGCTTCGGTCCGTGTCGCCGCACGCAGCCTAGCCGAGCGCGCTCGCGGGTTGGCCGCTATCTCGGCCTCCCCCGGCGTCACGCCGCCGCCAGCTTTACGAAAAGTCGCGGCGCGCTGGGGCGCGTCTGGCATGTGTCGCGAGCCGCTGGCGGCTTCGGACCGGTCGGCGATGAAGCGCTTGACGATGCGGTCTTCCAGGGAGTGGAAGGTCACCACGGCAAGCCGGCCACCGGGCTTCAGCGCCCGCTCGGCCGCCAGCAGCGCCCTTGCAAGCTCGCCAAGCTCGTCATTGACGAAGATGCGCAACGCCTGGAAGACGCGCGTGGCCGGATGGATCTTGTCCTTCGGGCCTCGTCCGATATGCGTTTCAATGGCGTCGGCTAGATCGAGCGTGCGCTCGAAAGGTCTCTTCTCGCGCCGGCTCTCGATCATGCGCGCGATGCGGCCGGCATGGCGCTCCTCGCCGAGAAAGCCGAAGATGCGGGCGAGGTCGCCGGCCTTGAAGGTGTTGACGACGTCGGCGGCGGAAAGCCCCGACTGCGCCATGCGCATGTCGAGCGGCCCATCGGCGCGGAAGGAAAAGCCGCGCTCCGCCTGGTCGAGCTGCATGGAGGAAACGCCGATGTCGAGCACCACGCCGTCGGCGCGTTCGACATATTCGTCCAGCGTCGAGAACGGCGCCTGGACAAGTCTCAGCCGGCCTCCCGCCTGCCGCTCCAGTGCCCTGCCCGCCGTGATCGCGTCCGGGTCGCGGTCGATGGCAACGACGGAGGCGCCGCGATCGAGGATCGCGCTGGTGTAGCCGCCGGCGCCGAATGTCCCGTCGACGATCGTCTCGCCGGCCTTCGGCGCAAGCGCGTCGAGCACCTCGGCAAGGAGGACCGGAATGTGGCGGGCCGGTCCGCCAACGGCGTGATGGTCATCGCCGTGGCCAGCCATCATTCCGATCGCTCCCCGGGCTTCGTCCCCTGCCGAAGCTGCAAAAGCCTGGCGCGCGCCTGCGCCCCATAGGCGGAAAGCCGTCCCGGCTCCCAGATCTGAAAGAAATTGCCGCGGCCGACAAAGGCCACCTCGTTCGAGATGCCCGTATGCTCGCGGATGAAATCGGTCATGGTGATGCGGCCGTCCTGATCGAGCTTCAGGAACGTCCCGTCGCCATGGCAGAAGAACGACATGTCGTCCGCCGTCTGCAGAAAGGGATCCTCCAGCGCGATCCGCTGCTCGTAGCGGTCGAGCAGATCGAGTCCGCCGACATCCATGGCCGGCAGGTCCAGGCAGCGCAGCGCGTAAAGCTCCGAATAGCCGCGTTTCTGAACCACCGCACGGAAATGCGCCGGAACGGAGACCCGCCCCTTCGCATCGATCCTGTTCACCGCGTTTGACAGAAATCGGTCCAATGAACGCTACAGCCGCTTCCGCCGCCGCACCCCTTCCCATGTTGTTCTCCGCGCCCTCGCCGCGCGCGCGGCAAATCGCTTCATCCACCGGGGCGAAAACCGGCAAACGCGCAGCCGCCGCGGCTGCCCGATTGGCGTACGCTTCACCCTGACGCGGAACGAAAGCTTGATGATGTGAACGGGATATCATGGGGTACTATGGGCGTCAACGGGAACAGGCATCACAAACACGCGCATCACAACCAGAAAGCGCAGGCTGAAGGCACGTCTCGTCTTTATCCTCCATTAAGCCTAACGAAGCGTTTAGAGCCCTCTGGCCCAAAAGGACGCAGCTTGCCGCGAACCGCCGCCACGCATAGCGTCGCGGCAACTGCCATTCAGCCGGAGGGATGAAGCCTGATGTCCGAAACAGCGAAGTCCCGCGCCGCGGCGCTTGCCCATTTGCGCAGCAGCGATTTCGCCAAGGGCGACCCGATCCCTCTGCCGCTGACCATGGCATCGATCTTCCACACGCCGGGCGCGGAGGCCGGCTTCGATCAGTATGGCCGCTACGACAATCCGACCTGGCGCGCCGTCGAGCACGCGCTCGGCCACCTCGAAGACGCGCAATGCGTCGCCTTCCCGTCCGGAATGGGCGCGATCTCGTCGGTGTTTTTCGCACTGCTGAAATCAGGCGACCGCGTGCTTCTGCCGTCAGACGGCTATCACGCCACGCGCGCCATGGCCGAGCGCTTCCTCAGCCCCCTCGGCATTGCCTGCGACACCAGGCCGACGCCAAGTTTCCTCGACGGCGGCTTCGATGGTTACCAGCTGGTTTTTGCCGAGACGCCATCCAATCCCCGGCTGGACATCTGCGATATCGCGGCGGTGGCCGAAGCCATCCACAGGCGTGATGGGCTGCTGGTCGTCGACAACACGACGATGACGCCCTTCGGCCAGCGTCCGCTCGACCTCGGCGCCGACATCGTCGTCTCCGCCGACACCAAGGCGGTGAACGGTCATTCCGATGTGCTCTTCGGCCATGTCGCGAGCCGCGATGGCGACCTCATCGCCAAGGTGACCGACTGGCGCGGCCTGGTCGGCGGCATCCCGGGCCCCTTCGAGGCCTGGCTTGTGCATCGCGGGCTGGAAACGCTGGAGGTGCGTTTCGACCGGATGTGTTCCACGGCCGAAACGATCGCGCGCCGGCTGAAGGATCACCGCACGGTCAGCGGCCTGCGCTATCCCGGGCTCGAGGGCGACGCCTCGCACAATCTGGCTCGCGCCCAGATGGATCGCTTCGGCTTCCTGATCTCGTTCGAACTGGCCTCGGAACAGAAGGCCGAGGCGTTCATCGACAATTGCGCGCTGATTGAATCGGCGACTTCCTTCGGCGGCGTGCACACGTCGGCCGAGCGGCGCTCGAAACGCGGCGACGTCGTGCCGCCCGGCTTCGTGCGCCTGTCGGTGGGTTGCGAGCCGGTCGAGGAGCTTTGGCAGGCGATCGAGGCGTCGTTGGACAAAGTCGGCAGTTGAACGAATCTATGCCCGCACTCGGAGCCGGGCTACGGACGCTGAATCCAAAGCTGCGCCTTCCGGTGCAACCTTTTGATTTATATCGCTATCGCCGTAGGGAGAAAAATGCCAGCTGGCCTGTAAGCCGGGTTCTGTATGGCCCTCGCCTTGCGGCGAGAACGTGGCGGCCATTCATCTTGGGCGCATGTTGCCACGCGCCTCACGCAACCTACCCGGACGGTGGGCCGGAAACAGCCCTCGAGGGTTTCCCCTCGCACCGCCCCTATTCGGTTTTGCTCCCGGTGGGGTTTGCCCTGCCGCTCCTGTTGCCAGTCGCGCGGTGGGCTCTTACCCCACCCTTTCACCCTTGCCGCGGCAATGCCGCGGCGGTTTGCTTTCTGTGGCACTTTCCCTGGGGTCGCCCCCGCCGGCCGTTAGCCGGCACCGTGTCTCCATGGAGCCCGGACTTTCCTCACCCGCAACCTTTCGGTTCTCGCGGGCGCGGCCGCCCAGCCAGCTGGCAAGCGCGTATAAAGGGATTCCCGCCTGAAAACGCAAACGAAAAAGCGCATCGTCCCAACGCGCGGCGGCTTGGGGCAACGACGCGCATAAAGCGCGCGCGTTGGCCAAATCCGCCACGTTAGCATCAGGCCGGCGAGCCCAGCGCCACCATCTGCACCTTCACCTTGCTGCAATAGGCAGCGGAGACAGGGTTCATCCGCGTCGCGCCATGACCCGCATTGTATTTGAGGATCGTGCCGCAGGTGGTGCCGCCGCCGAGGTCCCGCGCCATGGCGAGGTATTTCATGCCATATTTGATGTTGGTGTCGGGATCGAACAATCCCTTGGCCGAACCGGTATAACCCATCATGCGCGCCGTCGCCGGCTTGATCTGCATCAGGCCGATCTCGCCTGCGCCGCCGACCATATTCGGCCGATAGTTGCTTTCGATCTTGATGACGGCCTTGGCCAGCGACACCGGCACGCCATAGCTCGCGGCATAGCGGGCAATGATCGCCGAATATTGGCCGTCGCCCGTCGTTGAGGACGACAACGCCGGCTTCTCAGGGTGGATGGAAGCTGTCGCGGTCAGGTCGATAGTCTGCCTGTTGCGCTTCGAATTGCGCCTTGCCGTTCTTTTCGCCGCTTTGGCTGCGGCAACCTTCTCCACTTTGGTCGGGGTGGTTCTCTCGACCCTTGAACCCTTGGCGGTCGGGCTTGCCTTCGGTGCCGCGGGCGCGGCGGCGAAGCCGTTGTCTGCCCGCAAGCTCAGAGGGGCACTGTTCGCTGGATTGAAGGCAAGAGTCATCACTCCGGCAGCAACGGCTGCCGCTACAACGGTCAATCTTTGCATGTAGTCCTGTTCTGTTAGAGCCGCGCGAAGAACTTCGCGCAGTTGGGTCAACTCAACATCGGGTGTCTTGGGGGGATAGACGCCCGACAACTTGCGGGAGGGGCATTTGCAGGCGGAATTGGCGGCAATGAAGGCGGCGCAATTCACTTTGAGTGACAGATTGTAATTTAAGGACCCCAGCGCGACTATTTGACGGTGGTTGCCTCTACGGAAGCCAGGAGCCGTTCCAGCGTGCGGATCGTCGAATTGTCCGCCACGCCATCCACCAATCGCCGCCGGAAATGTCGCTGGAACGCCGCCACCACGATTTCCGTCTGCTTGTCGTATTCGCCCGATATCTCGGCGCCATAGCCGTAAAGCGCCAGCATCGACTGCAGTGCTTCAACGTCGGCGCCGGTATCCCCGGCCTTCAGCGCAGCGCCTGCCTTTATCGGCGCCGCCGGCACGAGATGACCGACGCCGGCCGCGAACAGTGCCTTCCAGGGGAATTTCTCGCCCGGATCGACCTTGCGGCCCGGCGCCACGTCCGAATGTGCGAGCACCCTTGCCGAGGGAATGGAATGGCGCCCCACGATACCCGCGCACAGCTCGATCACGGCGCCGATCTGCCGCCGTGGGAAGGCCTTGTAGCCCAGCGTGTGCCCGGGATTGACGATCTCGATGCCGACCGAGCAGGAGTTGATGTCGGTTCGCCCGAGCCAGGAACTCTTGCCGGCATGCCAGGCGCGATCGCTCTCGCGCACCATTTGCACGATACGGCCGTCCTCGTGAACGAGGTAGTGCGAGGACACCTCGCTCGCCGGATCGCATAGCCACGCCTCGGCGCCGGCGCCGCTCGCCATGCCGGTATAGTGCAGCACGATCATGTCGGGCCGGAGCGCCTCGCGGCGCGGGCCGAAATTCGGCGAGACCCGGACCTCCGCACCTGGCTGGTCGGGCAGGAAACCGCTCATGCGTGCCTGAGGCCCCGCTCGATCATCTCATAGGCGGCATTGATCGCGGCGACCCTGGTCGTGGCGATCTTGATGAATTCCTGCGGCAGGCCGCGCGCGATCAACCTGTCCGGGTGATTGTCGGAGATCAGCTTGCGATAGCGTTTCCTGATCTCTTCGAACGGCTTGCCGCGTTCGATGCCCAGAACAACGTAAGGATCGGCGGCGCCGAGATTGACATGCCGCGACAGGATCGCCTCGTAATGCGCCTCGTCGATGCGAAAAATCTCGGCGATCCGATGCAGGAACTGGCCTTCCCGCTCATGGATGAGCCCGTCCGCCTTGGCGATGTGGAACAGGCCGTCGAGTATGTCTTCCAGCATCATGCAGTTGGCATGGCCGGAGCCGCAGAGCTGGGCCATGCGGTGGGCATAGGTCTCGAAGCCGGCAACGTCCTGCTTGGCGATGTCGTAAAGCCGTGCCACGTTGCGCGTCTCGCTTGGCGGAACTTCGAAAATTTCCTGGAAGGCGCGCACCTCGTCCTGGGTGACGATACCGTCGGCCTTGGCCATCTTGGCCGACAGCGCGATCATCGCCACCGAGAAGGCCACACGCCGGCGCAGGTCCGGATCACCGGAAAACACGGTGCGCACGGCTTCGACGACATCCGCGACGCCCGAGGACGCCGACGACGAAACACGAGCGATGAAGTCGCCAAGGCGGTCCCAAATCGACATGCCGGCTTCATAGAGCGAACCGGGCGGTTCTATCAAGTCTGGACAATGCCGCAGGTGATCGGGAGCTTCGGAATCGATGGGGCAAAACGAAGGCCGGCAATGCCGGCCTTCCTTGAATCTATCGATCAGCCCTTACTGCGCAGGCGCGGCAGGAGCCGGTTTTGTTGCCGGAGCCGGTTCAGCGGGCTTCGAAGCGTCGGGCGAGGCCGGCTTCATCGGCTGCTCGTTGGCCGGCGGATTGGTGCTCTGGGTAGTGGTCTTATCGGTGCCACTGTCGCTACAAGCCGCGACCCCCAACAGGGCAAGCGCCGACAAAGACGCCAGAATGAGCTTCTTCATGGTATCTCTCCTTCAACAGACGCTCACATTTCGGTGAGCGGTCGCAGGGGAAATGCATCAGCAGGCTCGCCGGTTTCGTAACGTTGCATTTCGATGTGTAACATCAACTTGCAATTGCTGGCGGGGAAATCCCAAACTAACAGAACATACGCTCGAAGACATGATGGGTAGAGAGAATGCCGGCAGTCGCGGAAACGCAGAAATGGGATTTTTGGATCGACCGCGGCGGCACTTTCACCGATATCATCGGCCGTGATCCGCAAGGCCGGCTGCACCCACGAAAACTCCTGTCCGAGAATCCCGAGGCTTATGCGGACGCCGCCATCCAGGGCATCCGCGACCTGTTGGGCTTGAAAGCCGGCGCCGCTATTTCCGCCGACGCGATCGGCGACGTCAAAATGGGCACGACCGTTGCCACCAATGCGCTGCTCGAGCGCAAGGGCGACCGAGTGCTGCTGCTGATCAGCAAGGGTTTTCGCGACGCATTGCGCATCGCCTATCAGGCGAGACCCGACATCTTCGCCAAGGAAATCATCCTGCCTGAGCAACTCTACGAGCGGGTGATCGAAGTCGATGAACGCGTGCGCGCCGACGGCTGCGTCGAGCGTCTGCTCGACATCGCGGCCTGCCGCCCGGCAATCGAGCAAGCCAGGGCCGATGGCATCGACGCGGTCGCCATCGTTTTCATGCATGCCTGGAAATACCCGGACCACGAAAAAGCCGTGGCAAAAGTCTGCCGCAAGATCGGCTTCAGCCAGATCTCCGTCAGCCACGAGGTCTCGCCGCTGATCAAGCTGGTCGGCCGCGGCGACACCACCGTGGTCGACGCCTACCTGTCGCCGATCCTGTCGCGCTATGTGCAGCGTGTGGCCGGCGAACTGGGCGCCGGGCCGCGGCTGATGTTCATGATGTCGTCGGGCGGCCTCACCGCCGCCGACATGTTCCAGGGCAAGGATGCTCTGCTGTCCGGCCCGGCCGGCGGCGTCGTCGGCATGGTCGAGACGGCGAAGCTCGCCGGCTTCGACAAGGTCATCGGCTTCGACATGGGCGGCACCTCGACCGACGTCGCCCATTATGACGGCGAATATGAGCGCGCCTTCGACACGGAGGTCGCCGGCGTGCGCATCCGCGCGCCGATGATGCGCATCCACACGGTCGCCGCCGGCGGAGGCTCGATCCTGCATTACGAGGCCGGCCGCTTCCGCGTCGGCCCGGATTCCGCCGGCGCCAATCCCGGCCCGGCCGCCTATCGGCGCGGCGGCCCGCTCGCCGTCACCGACGCCAATGTCATGCTCGGAAAATTGCAGCCCGATTTCTTCCCGGCGATTTTCGGCGCCGGCCAGGACCAGCCACTCGACGCCGGCACGGTTCGCGAGAAGTTCGCGGCGCTTGCCGCCCAGATCGGCGACGGCCGCTCGCCCGAGGCGGTCGCCGAAGGCTTTGTCACCATCGCCGTCGAGAACATGGCCAACGCCATCAAGAAGATCTCGGTGCAGCGCGGCTACGATGTCACGGAATATCTGCTCAACTGTTTCGGCGGCGCCGGCGGCCAGCACGCCTGCCTGGTCGCCGACGCGCTCGGCATGGAAGCCGTGCTTATCCATCCCTTTTCCGGCCTGCTTTCCGCTTACGGCATCGGCCTCTCGTCGGTCTTCGCCTCGCGCCAGCAGGGCCTGCTACAGCCGCTTGCCGACGAGTCCCGAGCGGCGATCGAGGCGCTCATCGCGACGTTGCGCGGCGACGTCGTCGCCGAACTCGGCGAGCAAGGCATTGCCGAGGACGTCGTTTCAACGAGGCCTGTCCTGCATATCCGCTATGACGGCACCGATACGGCACTGCCGGTGAGTTTCGAACACGGCTCGATCTTCCGCGCCAGGAGCGACTTCGAGGCCGCGCACAAGGCGCAGTTCGGATTCGTCTATGAAGACAAGCCGATCGTCGTCGAGACCGTCGCCGTAGAAGGCATGGAAACCGCTCGACGGGACAAGGCTGAAGCCTCCGCCCCTGCCGGACTGGCAGGAGTCGAGCCTAAGTCTTCGGAAAGCCGGCGCATCTATACCGAGGGCCGCTGGCACGAGGCCGGCGTCTACCGCCGTGAAAACCTGCGGCCATCCAACACGGTCGCCGGACCCGCGCTGATCATCGAGCCGAACCAGACCATCGTCGTCGAGCCCGGCTGGCGCGCCGAAATCACCAGTCTCGACCACGTCGTGATCCGCCGCACGGAACGGAAAGCGCGTGCCGCGGCACTCGGCACCGAGGCCGATCCGGTGATGCTGGAGGTCTTCAACAACCTCTTCATGTCGATCGCCGAACAGATGGGCGTGACGCTGCAGAACACCGCTTATTCGGTCAACATCAAGGAGCGGCTCGATTTTTCCTGCGCCGTGTTCGACCGCCATGGCGCGCTGGTCGCCAACGCGCCGCACATGCCGGTGCATCTGGGCTCCATGGACCGTTCCGTCGAAACCATCATCCGCCTGAATTCCGGCGATATCCATCCGGGCGACGTCTTCGCGCTCAATGCCCCTTATAATGGCGGCACGCATCTGCCCGACATCACGGTGGTGACACCTGTCTTCGACGATGCGCTGAAGGAGATCCTGTTCTGGGCGGCCTCGCGCGGCCATCACGCCGATGTCGGCGGCACCGCGCCCGGCTCGATGACGCCGCTTGCGACGACGGTCGATGAGGAAGGCGTGCTGTTCGACAATTTCCGCATCGTCGACCGCGGCCGCTTCCGCGAGAAGGAGCTGGAGACGCTGCTTACCGACCATCCTTATCCCGCGCGCAACCCAACTCAGAACATCGCCGACCTCAAGGCGCAGATCGCCGCCAACGAAAAGGGCGTGGCGGAACTGCGCAAGATGGTCGCGCATTTCGGCCTCGATGTCGTCGAGGCCTATATGGGCCATGTCCAGGACAACGCCGCCGAGAGCGTGCGCCGCGTCATCGAGCGGCTTCCCGACAGCGCGGCGTATGAATACCCGACCGACACCGGCCAGGTGATCAGGGTGAAGATCACCGTCGACCGGCAAAGGCGCGAGGCAACCGTCGACTTCACCGGCACCTCGCCTGTCATGAAGAACAATTTCAACGCACCGGAGCCGGTGGCCCGCGCCGCGGTGCTTTATGCTTTCCGCGTCATGGTGGAGGACATGATCCCGATGAATGCCGGGTGCCTCAGGCCGATCAACATCATCATCCCCGACGGCTCGATGCTGAAGCCCGCCTACCCTGCCGCCGTCGTCGCTGGCAATGTCGAGACCTCGCAGCACGTCACCAACGCGCTGTTCGGCGCGATGGGCGCCATGGCCAATGCGCAAGGCACCATGAACAACCTCACCTTCGGCAACAGGAAATACCAGTATTACGAGACGATCTGCTCCGGCTCGCCGGCCGGCCGGATGAATTCGGGACGCGGTTTTGCCGGCACCTCCGGCGTTCACACCCACATGACCAATTCGCGCCTCACCGACCCCGAGGTGCTGGAACTGCGCTTCCCTGTTGTGCTGGAAGATTTCCACATCCGCGAGGGTTCCGGCGGCAAGGGCAAGTGGAATGCCGGCGACGGCACCAGGCGGACCATCCGCTTCCTCGAAACGATGGAATGCGCGATCCTCTCCTCGCACCGCAATCGCCCACCCCAGGGCCTCGAAGGCGGCGGCGACGGCGAGTCGGGCTCGACCAAGGTCAGGCGCAATGACGGCTCGGTCGATGTGCTGAAGGCCTGCGACCAGACCACGCTCGATGCTGGCGAAGACGTCATCGTCACCACGCCGACGCCCGGAGCGTTCGGAAAGGCGTAAGAATTCGTGACGGCCTCCCGTCAACAGGCTGTCACCTGCCTGTCATGACGCTGCGCTACCCGCTTGCGCCAACGCAAACGGGGAATCACCTTTCCATGTCGGACGTATCCGGAGAACTCGTTTATCGTCGAGGCAAGGAAGTCGGAAAGGCCGTCTACCAGAACCGGGCATTGTCGAAGGACGGCATTTCCGAGCGGCTCTTTGCCTTCCTGTTCTCCGGTCTGGTCTATCCGCAGATCTGGGAAGACCCGGATGTCGACATGGAGGCAATGCAGCTCGGCGCCGGTCACCGCGTCGTCACGATCGCCTCGGGCGGCTGCAACATTCTGGCTTATCTGACCCGCTCGCCGGCCAGGATTGACGCGGTCGATCTCAACGCCGCGCATATCGCGCTCAACCGCATGAAGCTGGAAGCGGTGCGCCACCTGCCGTCGCACGGCGACCTGTTCCGCTTCTTCGGTGCCACCGACACCAGCCACAATTCCGATGCCTATGATCGCTTCATCGCGCCGCATCTCGATCCGGTGAGCCGCCACTACTGGGAGCGCCGCAACTGGCGCGGCCGCCGCCGCATCTCGGTCTTCGACCGCAATTTCTACCAGACCGGCCTGCTCGGCCTGTTCATCGCCATGGGCCATCGCGTGGGCAAGCTGTTCGGCGTCGACCCGGCCGGCATCATGAAGGCCGAGAACATCGGCGAGCAGCGCCGCTTCTTCAACGAGGAACTGGCTCCGGTCTTCGACAAGAAGCTGCTGCGCTGGGCGACCTCGCGCAAGGCTTCGCTGTTCGGCCTCGGCATCCCGCCGGCGCAGTACGACTCGCTGATCACCTCCGGCGACGGCTCGATGGCGAGCGTCTTGAAGGCGCGGCTGGAAAAGCTCGCTTGCGACTTCCCGCTCAAGAACAATTATTTCGCCTGGCAGGCCTTCGCCCGCCGCTATCCGCAGCCCGGCGAGGCAGCACTCCCCGCCTATCTGGAACAGCGCAATTACAAGACGATCCGCGACAACATCGACCGCGTCGCCATCCACCATGCCAACCTGATCAAGTTCCTGGCGGCCAAGGAGGCGGGCACGGTCGACCGCTTCGTCCTGCTCGACGCACAGGACTGGATGACCGACGACCTGCTCAACGCGCTCTGGACCGAGATCACCCGCACGGCTTCCGTGGGTGCTCGCGTCATCTTCCGCACCGCGGCCGAGCCCAGCCTGTTGCCCGGCCGCGTTTCCAGCTCGCTGCTTGACCAGTGGGCGTATGAGGCCGATGCCTCGCGCGAATTCTCCGCAAAGGACCGCTCGGCGATCTATGGCGGCTTCCACCTTTACGTGAAGCGCGCCGCATGAGCACGACGGAGCTGCCGGCCAGCCATGCCGAACTGATGGACGGCGTCTACCGTTGGCAGCGCCACATCTACGACCTGACCCGCAAATACTACCTGCTTGGCCGCGACCGGCTGATCGACGGGTTGGACGTGCCGCAAGGCGGCACCGTGCTGGAGCTCGGCTGCGGCACCGGCCGCAACATCGTGCTTGCCGCCCGCCGCTATCCAAACGCCCGCTTCTTCGGCCTCGATATCTCGGCCGAGATGTTGGAGACGGCCAATGCGGCCATCGCTCGCGAAGGTTTCTCCGGCAAGGTCAAACTGGCGCGCGGCGACGCCACCGATTTCGACGCCAAGGAGTTGTTCGGCGTCGAGCATTTCGACCGCGTCTTCGTGTCCTATTCGCTGTCGATGATCCCCGGCTGGGAAAACACCGTCTCGGCGGCGCTGGCCGCGCTTGCGCCGGGCGGCTCGCTGCACGTGGTCGATTTCGGCCAGCAGGAGGGCCTTCCGCGCTGGTTCCGGGCGATGCTGCGCGGCTGGCTTCGGAAATTCCACGTCACACCGCGCGCCTCGCTGCGCGACGTGCTTGAATCGGAATCGCAGCGCACCGGCGCAACCTTCCGTTTCAGAACGCTTTATTGCGGCTATGCATATCTGGGCTTGATTGGACCCCCCAAATAGCAAAGCGCTACCTACTGCAGCGCCTTGACCAGCGCACCGACCATCGCTTGCGGACGATAGCCGAGCTTGGCCGGCGTCAGCCCAAGCCGCACCACCACCAGCTGCTCCGAGGGAATGATTGCCACCGTCTGGCCGTCATGGCCTTCCATCCAGTAGGTGTCCTTGGGCAGGCCGGCGGCAGCGCCCGCGCCGGGCTTTTCCTCGTCGCCCGGTCCCTCGATCCAGAGCTGGCCTTTGCCATACACTTTCGAGGCCGGCGCCGGCTCGCGCATCCAGTCAACGAAACCGGCGGGCAGGATCTGGTTGCCGTTCCAGACGCCGCCCTGCAGCAGGAACTGGCCGAAGCGCGCCCAGTCACGAGCCGTGGCATAGAGATAGGACGAGCCGACGAAAGTGCCCTGCTCGTCGGTCTCTAGCACCGCGCTATGCATGCCGAGCGGCTCGAACAACGCCGTGCGCGGCCAGGCCAGCGCTTTGGTCTTGTCGCCGATCGCATCCTGCCACAGGCGCGACAGCATCACCGCCGTGCCGCTCGAATAGGAAAACACCTTGCCGACCTCGCCGCTCAGCGGCTTGGCCTCGGCGAAACCAGCCATGTCCGGCTCGAGATAGAGCATGCGCGTCACGTCGGCGACATCGCCATAATCCTCGTTGAACTCCAGCCCGCTCGACATCGCCATCATATCGGCAAGGCTGATGGCGGCGCGGCCATCGGCCTTCCACGCCTTGAACAGACCCTTGTTGCCGATGGCGATCTTGCCGTCCTTGACCAGAGTGCCGACGATCGCGGCATTCACCGTCTTGGTCATCGACCAGCCGAGCAACGGCGTCTTCGCCGAGAAGCCGTCGCCATAACGCTCCGCGACGACGCGGCCGTTCTTCACCACCACGATGGCGCGCATGCCGGTTCCGGCCATGGCCGCGTCGTCGACGATTTTCGACACGTCGGGGTTCTGCGAAGTGTCCACCCGCTCGCCATACGGCCAGAGCTCATCTGGTTGCGCCGCGGCGGGCGGCACCGCACGCAACGAGGTCTGCCTGGCTTTGCCGGTATCGCCGTCGGGAACCGATGCGCAGCCGACCCCGAAGCGCTCTACGGCAACGCTCTTGCCCAGCACCCAGAGCAGCCCGGCCGAAACCATCCCCCTTTCTCTGTCGACCGACACTTTCATCAGCCTAAGCAGCGGATGGCCAGGCGCCTGCACGTCGACCGCCAGCACCTGGTTCGGGTCGCGGCCGGCGATGAAGACGTTCGAGCAGACGATCTTGGCCGAATAGCTGGAGCCGACGCGGATCAGTTCCGGCGGCGCGAGATAGAGCCAGGCGAAGAGCGCGACCACCGCCAGGATCACAAGGCCAAGCAGCCATTTGATGAACTTCACGACAGCCCGCATCTTTTCCGCCCTTCGGATTCGCCGGCACGATTTATGTCATCGATTTGCCGCCATTGCTTTCGCAAAATCATCGGCGTCGTCGAGCACCGTCAATGGATTATCAACCATGTTCGGCGATCAACTTGTCCATGTCGCCCAAAAGTGCGCAGCGGTTTTGGGGCAACGACATGGACAGACAAAAGAGGCGGATGATCTCGTGGGGCGATCATCCGGCAGGGGGCGCCAGATTAGCGACCACCATCAGTAAAGGACCCATCAGCGGCCGGCTGAACCCGGCCTGGGGAACGCCATGCGCCGTCTCGCGGCCATCCTGATGCTGACGCTGCTGAGCGCCTGCTCGACCGTGGACGATCTTTCGCCGCTGGCGCCGTCCGCGCAAACGGTTGCGGTGCGCGCGCCCAAATTCGAGGACTCCAAGCCGCATGAATGGGACAGCGGCGCGCCGTGGACCTACGCCATCCACGGCACGGATGTCTCCAAATACCAGACCTCGGTCGACTGGCCGACGGCGAGAGCCAGCGGCATCTCCTTCGCTTTCATCAAGGCGACCGAAGGCGGCGACCGTTTCGACGAAAATTTCAACGAGCACTGGGCACGCACCAGGGCCGCGGGAATTCCGCGCGCGGCCTATCATTTCTTCTATTTCTGCACGCCGGCGGAAGCCCAGGCGCGCTGGTTCATCGCCAATGTCCCCAATGACCCTTCGGCCATGCCGCCGGTGCTCGACATGGAATGGAACCCGAAATCGCCGACCTGCAGGCTGCGCCCCGATCCGGCCACCGTGCGCAGTGAAATGACCGTCTTTCTGCAAATGGTCGAGCGTCACTACGGCAAGAAGCCGATCATCTACACCTCGGTCGACTTCTTCGACGACAACCAATTGGCGACGTTCCGCGGCTACCCCTACTGGCTGCGCTCGGTCGCAGGGCACCCGCGTGAGAAATACGGCAGCCATCCCTTCACCTTCTGGCAGTACACCGGCACCGGCATCGTGCCCGGCATGACCGGCAAGTCCGACATCAACGTCTTCAATGGCTCGGAAGCCGCCTGGAAGAAGTGGCTGCGGCAGAACACCCGTTGACATCGGCCCTCCCGCCTGCTTTTCGACACGGCGGGCGGCGAAACATGCAACCGCTGGTAATCCGGAGCGGCGTGCTCGCGCGAGTGCCTGGCGCGGCTCCTGAGCTTTGAAATCCTCGCATGCGCCTGTGCGGTCCCGATCCGGGATCACGATCAGGTCATGCGCCGGTCTCGAAAGGAAAGCGATGCGATTGCGCGTTGAAATCCTGGCGGCGCTGCTTGTCGGCGCGTTCGCACTGCCCGCGGCGGCGCAAGAATGTGGCGGCGATTTCGAGGCCTGGAAACAGGGCGTGGCGGCCGAGGCCAAGGCGGCCGGCGTCGGCGCCGTCGGCCTCGATGCGCTGGAGGACGCCACCATCGACGAGCGCGCGTTGGCGCGCGACCGGGCCCAGGGCGTCTTCACCCAGACTTTCACCGAATTCTCCAACCGGATGATCTCGGCCTACCGCCTGAAGCAGGGCGCGGCCAATCTGAAGAAATATGCCGAAATCTTCGACCGCGCCGACAAGCAGTTCGGCGTTCAGCCAGCCGTCATCACCGCCTTCTGGGGGCTGGAGACCGACTTCGGCGCCGTGCAGGGCGACTTCCATACGCTGAATGCGCTGGTCACGCTTTCGCATGACTGCCGTCGGCCTCAGCTCTTCCGCCAGCAATTGGTGCCGCTGTTGACGCTCATCGATCGCGGCGTGCTGCCGGCCGACGTCAAGGGGGCCTGGGCCGGCGAGATCGGCCAGACGCAGATCCTGCCGACCGATTATCTGGCGCACGGTGTCGACGGCGACGGCGACGGCAAGGTCGACCTCAGGAACAGCGTGCCGGACGTTATCATGACGACCGCCAGCAAGATCCAGTCGCGCGGCTGGAAGCGCGACCAGCCCTGGGTCCAGGAAGTGCGCGTCCCCGATGAGATGCCATGGGACCAGACCGGTCGCACCAACAAGCTGCCGCTGGCGCAGTGGGCTGAGTGGGGCGTCACCGAGCCCAACGGCAACCCGCTCATCGACAACGGGCTGAAGGCCGGCCTGGCGCTGCCGATGGGCCACAAGGGTCCCGCCTTCCTGACCTATGACAATTTCGACGTTTATCTGGAATGGAACCAGTCCTTCACCTATGCGCTGACCGCGGCCGTCATGGCGACGCGGTTTGCCGGCGCGCCGCAATT
Organism: Mesorhizobium atlanticum; assembly: GCF_003289965.1. GTDB lineage: Bacteria > Pseudomonadota > Alphaproteobacteria > Rhizobiales > Rhizobiaceae > Mesorhizobium > Mesorhizobium atlanticum. The sequence goes on along the minus strand of NZ_QMBQ01000003.1, from coordinate 70,402 downwards.
CGACCCGCGCACGCCCGAGCAGGGCTTGAGCGGCGACCAGATGAAGGCGCTGCAGACCAAGCTCGAAGCCAAGGGCTATGACGTCGGCACGGTCGACGGGATCCTGGGCACCAACACGCGCGAAGCGATCCGCAAGGAGCAGATGCGGCTTGGCCTGCCGGTGGATGGCTGGCCAACGCCGGAATTGTTGGCCAAGCTGTAGCACTTTCTCCTTCTCCCCTTGTTGTGGGAGAAGGGAGAACTCAATCCGCCATCGTCTCCAGACTCGCGAACCCTTGCGGCGCGTCGCCTTCGTCGAACGGCGTCGTCACCTCCACGAAGGTGTCGGGGAAGAAGCCGTTGAAGCGGGTCCTCAGCGACAGCGAGTAGGCGCCGATATGGCCGATCTCGATCCAGTCGCCGGTGTCGACCGTTTCCGGCAGCCAGAACGGACGCGACAGGATGTCGACGGAATCGCAGGTCGCGCCGCAGACCTTGAACGGCACGATGTTTTTTTCCGCGCCGTTACGCGTGCGGATCGCCGGATCGGGGATGAAGCGAGCCGGCAGCGTGATCTTGCCGGTCCATGAATCCGACAGCGAGGCCCAGATGCCGTCATTGATGTAGAGCCGCTTGCCCTTGCGCAAGAGCACGCGCACGATCAGCGAAAGGCAGCGCGCCACGATCACGCGGCCGGGCTCGGCCACCAGCGGCATCTGGTCGAACTGGTATTCCTTCAGGTCGCCGGCGAGCCGCGACATCAGCTGGCCGAGCGACGGCATCTCGACCAGCTTACGGTTGGGATCGTGGCCGTATTCGGCGGGGAAGCCACCGCCGACATCGAGCCCGGCAATGTCGAAGGTCAGGCGGTTGCGCACCCAGTCGGCCGAGGCCAGCGCCCGTTCATAGGTGTCGGGATCCTCGATCTGGCTGCCGACATGGAAGCAGAGCCCCACTTTGTAGCCGGTGCGGTTCAGCCGCTCGGCAAGCTCGACCGCGTTGGCCGGCCCTGCGCCGAATTTCTTCGACAATTCGTAAGCCGCATGGCCCTTGGTCTGGATGCGCACGAAGACGGTGATGGCGCCCGGGTCGATATCGAGCGCCCGCACCACGCGCGTCAGCTTGGTGATCTCGTCCTCATGGTCGAGCGAGATCACTCGGATGCCGTATTTCTCCAGCGCCAGCTTGATGTCCGACTGTGCCTTGACCGGGTGCATGTAGAGCATCTCGGCATCCGGCGAGACCGCGCGCACGGCAGCGAACTCTCCCGGCGAGGCGACGTCGAAAGTGCCGACGCCGGCTTCCACCAGCGTCTTCAGCACGATCTGCTCGCCATTGGTTTTCACCGCATAGGCGGTCTTGCCGGGAAACATGCCCATGAACTGCAGCGCATCCGCCTTCAGCACCTGCGGGCGAAAACAATAGACCGGATCGTCGGGACGAAGCGCCAGTGCCGCGTCACGGGCATTTTCGAATCGCTGCATGGACGAATCCTCAGGTCTGGAGCGCGCACAATTAATCCTAGCTAGCCGCCAAAGAAAACAGTTCTGTGTCTGTCGACCCGGCGCGGCCGGCTGCACATTTTGCCAACGCTAAACCACCGGTCAGGTTTCGGGTGGCCCTTGCCTGCGAACGCGATATCGGTTGGTGAGGTGCAACGGCCGAGATTGCGATCGGCCTGGGGAGGACATGACATGTCCACTATGACCGCCGCCGCGCCCACGCGCGGACCGATGACGCTCAAGGATTGGGCGCAGCTTCTCCTGCTCGGCGCGATCTGGGGCGGATCGTTCTTCTTTGCCCGCATTGCCGTATCCGAGATCCATCCGCTGGCGCTGGTGCTGTTCCGCGTCGCCGTCGCAGCGATCGCACTTCAGCTTTATCTGGCGGTCCGCGGCCCGTCGTTCCGGCTCGCCTTCCCGCATGCCGGCCTGTTCTTCCTGCTGGCGCTCACCAACAACGTCGTGCCCTTCTCGCTGATCTTCGCCGGCCAGACGCAGCTCGGCGCCGGCGTCGCCTCGGTGCTCAACGCCACGACGCCGTTCTGGACACTGGTGCTTGCCAATGCGCTCACAACCGACGAGAGGCTGTCCTGGAACAAGCTGGCCGGCATCGCGCTCGGCGTAGCCGGGACCGCGGTGATGATCGGCCCGGGTCTTGTTGCCGGCCTCGGCGGGCCGGTCTGGGCCAAGTTCGCGCTGATCGGCGCCTCGGTGTCCTATGCGATCGCCTTGATGATCGCGCGCCGCTTCAAGGGTGTGCCCTCGCCGGTGATTGCCACCGGGCAACTGACCGCCTCGACCATCATCATGACCCCCATCGTGCTCATTGCCTATGGGCCGACGGGCTTGTTCTCAGCCTCGCCGCCGGTCTGGGCCGCGGTGTTGGGACTGGCGCTGCTGTCCACCGCCTTCGCCTATATCCTCTATTTCAACCTCGTCGCCTCGGCCGGCGCCACCAATGCCTCGCTGGTCACCTTGATCGTGCCGGTCAGCGCGGTTCTGCTCGGCTTTCTCTTCCTCGGCGAGCGGTTGGCGCTGTTCGAAATCGGCGGCATGACGCTGATTGGACTCGGCTTGATCACCATCGACGGGCGGTTGTTCGGCAAATGGTAGCGGTGTCATGCCACACCGCCGCCACAATTTATTCACAACCGCGAAGCCGGCTTTTGCCGAAGAGTTTCAACGACTAACGGCCAATTTGTAGTCGCAAATTCCACAATCATGTCGCAATGCAGCACGTTTTCCGCTTGCCTGTGGCCCAAATGACCCTAGACTCCTGCCATAGCTCTGAAGAGGAGGCTATGACATGGGACTGACGAGGCCAATCAACGCTTTGATGATTTGTGCCGCATTCGCATTCATCGGTGCCCTTATCATAGGCGTTCTTCCCTGACCCGCCAAAGCCGGGAAGACCAGGCACCGAGAATAGTCCAACAGTTCGAAAAGGCCGGGTTTCCACCCGGCCTTTTCCATTGCAGACCCTGACTTCAGGCACAGCCTTGGTTCAGGCCGCGGCCGACCCGGTCGCCTCCGCCTCATGCGAGCGGATGCCGATCATGTGGCAGACGGCAAAGACGAGGTCGGCGCGGTTCATCGTGTAGAAATGGAAGTCGCCGACGCCGCGCTCGACGAGGTCGAGCACCTGCTCGGCCGCCACGGCCGAGGCCACAAGCGCATGTGTCTGCGGATCGTTCTCCAGCCCCTCGAAACGCTCGGCCAGCCATGCCGGCACCAGCGCCCCGCAGCGCGACGAGAAATTGGCGACCTGCGTGAAATTATGCACCGGCAGGATGCCGGGCACGATCGGGATATAGATGCCGGCGCGCCGTGCCCGCTCGACGTAGCGTTCGTAGAGATCGTTGTCGAAGAAGAACTGGGTGATCGCCCGCGTCGCGCCGTTGTCGACCTTGCGCTTCAGCATGTCGATGTCGGTGGCGAAGTCCGGGCTTTCCGGATGCTTTTCCGGATAGGCCGAGACCGAGATGTCGAAATCGCCGACGCTCTTCAGCGCGCCGACCAGTTCGGCGCCGTTGGCGTAGCCGTCGGGATGCGGGCGATAAGCGGTTCCGACGCCTGCGGCCGGATCGCCGCGCAGCGCGACGAAACGGGTGACGCCGAAGTCGACGAATTCGCGGATGACCGTGTCGACCTGGTCACGCGCCGCGTCGACGCAGGTCATATGCGCCGCTGGCGTCAGCGTCGTCTCGTTGAGGATGCGTTTGACCGTGCGCGCCGTGCGCTCGCGGGTCGAGCCGCCGGCGCCGTAGGTCACCGAGACGAATTTTGGCTTCAGCGGCTCCAGCCTTGTGACCGTGTCCCAGAGCCTTGCTTCCATCTCGTCATTCTTCGGCGGGAAGAATTCGAACGAGACCCTGACCTTGTCGCCGATGTCGGGGCGGCGGGAAAAGCGGAACTGGTTCATCAGGCTGTTTCCCTTACTGGCAAGGAATCGTTGGACGGATCGGCGATCTGCAGGCGGCGGTCGCGGCCGAGCCAGAGCTTGACGGTGAGCCTTGCCTCGTTGCCGCCGCGCGGCTCGAACTCCTGGCTGTCCTCCAGGTCGAGCCCAGCCTCCGCGAACCAGTCGGACATCTGCCGGTCGGAGAAGCCGAGCCGCATATGGGCGTGCTGGTCGCGCAGGAATTCCAGATTATGCGGCGCGAAGTCGACGACGATCAGCCGACCCGAGGGGCGCAGCAGCCGCGCCGCTTCGGCGATGGCGCGGGCGGGATCGTCGAGATAGTGCAGCACCTGGTGGATGGTGACGAGATCGAAGGCGTTGCGCTCGACCGGCGGTGAGAAAATGTCGCCCTGGCGAACCTGCGCATTGGCGATGCCGGCCTTGTCGAGATTGGCGCGCGCCACCGTCAGCATCTCGCGCGACATGTCGATGCCGACGCCGCGCCGGTAGAGCGGCGCGAAGATTTCGAGCAGCCGGCCCGTGCCGGTGCCGAGGTCGAGCATCGACTGGAACGGCCGCTTGCCGACGAGCTTGATGAGTGCCGCCTCCACCGCGCGGTCCGGCACATGCAGCGAGCGGATATGATCCCAGCTCGCGGCGTTCTCGGAGAAATATTCGGCGGCCCGATCCTGCCGCTTACGCTTCACCGCCGCCAGCCGCTCGAGATCGCGCACCACCTGCGGGTCGCCTTCGCTGATGCCGGAGACCAGGCGCTGCACGAAATCGCGCGAATTGTCCGTATCGGTCAGCCTGAAGAAGGCCCAGGACCCTTCCTGGTAGCGGCCAATCAGCCCGGCATCGAGCAGCAGCTTCAGATGGCGCGAGACGCGCGGCTGCGACTGGCCGAGGATCTCAGTGAGGTCGGAGACAGTGAGATCGCCACGCGAAAGCAGCACCAGGATGCGCAGCCGGCTGGATTCGGCCGCCGCCTTCAATGTATCTACCATTGTGTCGAGCGAGACATGCATGAGCGGGCTCTCGTTGAAAGATATAAAGATATGTTTATGTCGATTTTGAAACCCTGGCAAGCGCAATGTCGTTTCCGGACAAGAAAATGGCGCAGCCGTGACCCGCGCCGGGCGAGCGGCTCCTCCGGAGGGTGAACAGGATGTTTGAGACGCGCGACGGTGAAACGCTGCTTGCAGCCGATCCGGCGGGGTTGCGGCCGGACGGCCATGTCGTCTTCATCGGCCGCATCGTCTCGCCCTGGACGAGCCGCGAGGATTGCCCCAAGAACATGCGCGCCGCCCGTGAATCAGGGCGAACCGCGACAGTCCTGATCGACGAGCCCTATCGCCCGGGATTGCAAAACCTGGAACGGGCCAGTCACGTCGTCATCCTGTCCTGGCTGCATCACGCGCCGCGCAATCTGATTGTGCAGAAACCGCGCCACGCGGCTGAACCGAAAGGCGTTTTCTCGCTGCGCTCCCCTGCCCGGCCGAACCCTGTCGGCCTGCATGTGGCGAAGCTCGTCGCGCTCGACATCGAGGCCGGACGGATCGAGATCGACGCCATTGATGTGCTCGACGCCACGCCGGTCATCGACATCAAGCCCTACTACGCTTCGGTCGACGCCTTCCCGGAAGCGACCATCGCCGGACGCGACGACAAATGAGCGCCCCCACCGGCCGCCGCCGCGCCATCGCCAAGGCGCTGACCGCGCTTCTTCCCTTGGCGCCCTATGCCGACATGGAAAAGATCCGCGCCGACGCCGGTTCCGTGCACATGAAGACTCTGCCGCCGACGATCGCGGTGTGGCTGGCAACCATCGCCCATGTCCGTCACGCCCATACCGACTATGAAAAGCTGCTCGCCGAAGGCTACGACCGGGATTCGGCGCGTTTCTTCGTCATTGATGAGACCAATGCGGTGCTCACCCGCTGGCGCGCCACGCGGCTGCTGGAGGAAGACGACGAGGACGAATGAGGCCAAGCAGCGCAACCTGCCTGGCTCTACTGCATCCGCAGCCGGACGCTAGCCTGCCTCATTGGAACGCCCGAGGAGGAATGAAATGAGCCAGGCCGCCGCCACGCCAGCCAATTTCCCCTTTCTCTCCGATCGCCATCTCGACCCGCACGCCTATCCCGACGGCGTGGTCTTCCTCGACGGGCAGTATCTGCCAATGTCTCAGGCCGAGATCTCGGTGCTGGATTGGGGCTTTCTGCATTCGGACGCCACCTATGACACCGTGCATGTCTGGGACGGCCGCTTCTTCCGCCTCGACCTCCATCTCGACCGGTTCTTCGGCGGGCTGGAGAAGTTGCGCATGACGATCCCTTTCGATCGTGATGGCGTTGCCGATATTCTCCACAATTGCGTCGCGCTCTCCGGCCACCGCGCGGCTTACGTCGAAATGCTGTGCACGCGCGGTGCCTCGCCGACCTTCAGCCGCGACCCGCGCCAGGCGGTCAACCGCTTCATGGCTTTCGCTGTTCCCTTCGGCTCAATCGCCAATGCCGAACAGCTGCGGCGCGGCCTGCATGTCGCGATCAGCGACAAGGTGCGCATCCCGCCGGCTTCGATCGATCCCTCGATCAAGAACTACCACTGGCTCGATCTCGTCCGCGGCCTCTACGATGCCTATGACCGTGGCGCCGACACCGCGCTGATCCTCGACTTCAACGGCAATGTCGCCGAAGGTCCGGGCTTCAACGTCTTCTGCGTCAAGGACGACAAATTATCGACGCCTGCCGTCGGCGTGCTGCCCGGGATCACGCGCCGCACGGTGTTCGACCTATGTGCCGAGGCCGGCCTTTCTGCGGTCGCGACCGATGTCGGCGTGACCGCGCTGAAGGCAGCGGACGAGGTCTTCATCACCTCGACCGCCGGCGGCGTCATGCCGGTCACGACGATCGACGGCGCGCCTGTCGCCGACGGCAAGGTCGGCCCGATCACCGAGCGGCTGATGGCGCTCTATTGGAAAAGGCATGAGGACCCGGCCTGGTCGAGCGCGGTGCGCTATCCCTGACGGGCCAGCCAAATAAATCCGGCGGCGCCTCTGGAAAAAAGCCGAAAGCGCCGTACATGCAGCAAGCGGAGTAACCTCCGCTTATATCCGGAATACATCGCCCCTAAGGCAATCCCAGGAAAGGCGCATAGCTGTTTTCCGCCCGGAATTGCGCAAAAACACACACTTGGAGTGCCCGGCGATCCTGAGAGGCGCTGCACTGCTCCAAGGGCAAGGATCACAGATCATGACTGATAAGGTTTGGTTCATCACCGGATCGTCGAAGGGCTTTGGCCGCGTCTGGGCCGAGGCTGCGCTCGCCCGCGGCGATAGCGTCGCCGCTACCGCCCGCGATGCCGCCACGCTCGTCGATCTCGTCGAGAAATACGGCGACAGGATCGCGGCCATAAAGCTCGGCGTCACCGACAAAAAGGCCGTCGACGCCGCGATCGCCGAGGCGCACAAGCGGTTCGGCCGGATCGACGTCGTCATCAACAATGCCGGCTACGGCCATTTCGGCGCCATCGAGGAAGTCACCGAGCAGGAAGCGCGCGACCAGATCGAGACCAACGTCTTCGGCGCGCTTTGGGTGACGCAGGCGGCGCTGCCCATCATGCGGGCGCAGCGCTCCGGCCACATCATCCAGATCTCCTCGATCGGCGGCGTCAACGCCTTCGCCTCGCTCGGCCTCTACCACGCCTCGAAATGGGCGCTGGAAGCCTTCAGCCAGTCGCTCAGCCTGGAAGTCGCACCGTTCGGTATTCACGTGACCCTGGTCGAGCCGGGCGGTTTTTCCACGGACTGGGCGGGACCTTCGGCCAAGGTCTCCAAGCCGATCGACGCCTATGAGCCGGCACGCGCGGCCATGGCGGAGCGTCGCAGCCGAGCCGTGGCGGGCGACCCCGAGGCGACCGGCCCGGCGATGCTCGCCATCGTCGACGCTGCCGAGCCGCCGCTCAGGGTCTTCTTCGGCGACGGCGGCCTGCCGATGATCAAGCAGGAATACGCCAATCGCATAGCCACCTGGGAAAAGTGGGACGATGTTTCGGTGATGGCGCAGGGCGCCAACAAGAACCGCAAAGCCTGAAACTCTTTCGGCCGGACCTAAACCAGCCGAGGTATGCTGAGATTCAGGTCAGGGCGAGTCGAGAACGGTGGGTTCCGAGAACCGGAGCGGAGCGTACTTTTGGGTACGTGAGCACCGGAAGCACAGGAACCCGCCGTTCGCAGGCCGACCTCACCTGAATATCGGCATACTTCAGCGATAGATCCACTGCTCCGGCACCCGTACGGAAATCTCTTCGCCGACGGTGATCGTGCCGGGCTTCTCGACCCACGCGACAAGGCCGCGCAGCCGTTTCGCCTCCTTGGGAAAGAGCAGTGCGGTGGCACTGATATCCGCGGCGCCGACATGCTCGGCGATCGACTGTCCGGCAAAGCGGCAGGGCTTGTTCTGGCCGTCGACCTTGAGCGTCACGCCGCCCTTGAAGAACATCAGCGAGCCGGCCGGCAGCATCGACAGATGCGGCACGCCTTCGACCACAAGATTGGCGCCGATCCACTCCGGCCTGACCTCCGCGAGGCCCATGCGCTGCGCGACAATGGCAAGTTCATCGGCGGCGACCAGCGACAATTGCCGCTCGTTGCGCATCTCTGTGCCGCGCGGATACCAGGGCTCACGTCCGCCGGAACGCCGCGTTGTTCCGCCATGGAAGTCGCCGGCGATACCGTCGAAGCCAAGATGCAATTCCTCGACCGCCCGCGTCTCGAAATGATCGTGCGGGGCGGCATAGAGCGCCGCCGCCCTGGCCGTCAGCTTGCGACCCGGCACGATATCGACGGCGGATTCAGCAGTGGGAAAAAGTTCGAGGTTCGCTTCCTGCATGCCGTTGGTCTAAAGGTGCCGAAGAATGCGGTCCAGTCGAAAGCGTTGATGATCCGATCACACCGTTTGATGGCGATCACGATCTTCTTACCGCAAATCTCTTTCGTCGGCCGCGGCGAGCCGCAATGCTGCCGTGCCGGCGGCATAGACGATCGCGCGCAATCGGGAGAAGGCTCGATCATGCAGGCTGGACAAGCTGTCGCCGCCCTCTGGCTGTTGTGGCTGATATCCTGGCTACTTGCCGCGTCCTGGGCCGATCCGGCGCAAAAGCGCGCGGACTTCAAGTCGGAGGCACGCTACCGCGTCTTTTGGCTGGCCGGCACGGTGCTGATGTTCGTGCCGGCGCACGGCTATGTCGGCCGGCTGCGACTCTGGACGCCGACGCTCGCCGAGGCCTGGATCTGCGTTGCCCTGATCGCCATCGGCATCGCCTTCGCCTGGTGGGCGCGTCTGCATCTCGGTCGCTTGTGGTCGGCCAACGTCACCGCCAAGGCCGATCATCGCGTGGTCGATACCGGCCCTTATGGTCTCGTCCGGCACCCCATCTACACCGGCCTGCTGCTGTCGATCCTCGCCACCATGGCCGTCAAGGGCACGGTCTGGGGCATCGCCGGCGCCGCGCTGCTCCTCGTCGGTGTCGTCGTCAAGGCAAGACTGGAAGAGAGCTTCCTGCGCGGTGAGCTCGGCCCGGCCTATGACGACTATGCCAGGCGCGTACCGATGCTGGTGCCGTTCACGCCGGCCTGATCGCAGGCTACAACATTCTGAGCAGCGCGCCGCCGATCGAATAGCCGGCACCGAAGGCGCAGATCAGGCCGAAATCGCCGGCCTTCATGTCGGCATGGTTTTCCGACAGCGCCACGATCGCGCCGGCGCCGGCGGTGTTGCCGAGCCGCTCCAGCACCATGGGCGCGCGGTCGTGATCGACGTCGTGGCCGAAGGACAGTTTCAGGATCATCGCATTCATGCGCGCATTGGCCTGATGCAGCCAGAAGCGGCGGATTCCTTGCGGCGTCAGCCCGTGCTCGGCCAGGAACTCGACGATAAATTTCTGGCCGGCAACGGTGACTTCCTTGAACACCTTGTTGCCGACCTGCTTGATGAGATTGCCTTCCAGGTTGATCATGTAGGGATCGTCCTGGGCGGTGCGCGTGTGATAGCCGAGATTGGTGCGTATGTTGTTCGACATCTGCGTCCAGGTGCGCGTGTCGAGCACCTCGAAACGTCCCGGCCGCTTCTCGCCTTGCGCCAGTCCCTCGACGACCATGGCGACCGAGGCATCGCCGAAGATGAAATGCGTCTGCCGGTCGCGGAAGTTGAGATGGCCGGTGATGATTTCCGGCGTCGACACCAGGATGCGCTTGTGCGCACCCGACCTGACCAGATTGACGGCGACATGCAGCGCGGCTGCCGCCGAAGAGCAGCCCAATCCCATGTCGAAGCCGGCGCCCTTGGCGCCGAGCGCCTCCTGCATCTCGATGGCGATGGCCGGATAGGGCCGCTGATGGTGCGAAGCCGAGCAGATCACCAGGTCGACGTCCGATCCGTCGATCCCGGCATGGGCAAGCGCCTTCCTGGCAGAAGCAATGCCGAACTCCGCCTCCAGCGACAGCGCGTCGTCCGGCCGTGCCGGAATGCGCGGCGACATGCGGGTCGGATCGAGGATGCCCTCGCGCTCGATGACATGGCGGCTCTTGACCCCCGAGGCATGCACGATGAAGTCGCTGTCCGATTTCTGCAGCAGCGTTTCGCCACGGGTGGCGCGGCGCGCATTCTCGGTGTCGACCCAGCTGTTGAAGCTGGCGACCAGCTCTTCATTGGTGATGACGGGTTCAGGGATTTCGGCGCCGATGCCGCTGATGATGACGCGATGCATGTCCGATCCGTCTAGAGCAATTCCAGGAAAAGTGGGAACCGGTTTTCCGTTCGGAATTGCGTTGAACAAATGGCCCGGCCGTAACGGGCTCTGATGTGGGCGCGGAAATGGCCCTGTGCAACCCTTGTCGCATTCGGCCGGTTTATGCCAGCTTAAATCGACAACCCTCGCTGGCGTCGCGGCGAAACGCGCATTGCCGGAATTTGCTCACGCTCGCTTGGCGACGATGAAAATCCGCGGGAAGCGCAGCAGCACCTTGCCGTTCGCGGTTTTCGGATAGGCCTTGGCGATCTTGGCGGTGTAGCTGTCGAGGAACATCTTCTTCTCATCCGCGTCGAGCGGATCGAGGAACGGCTTCAGGCCGGTCGACTTGACCCATTCGACAACCGCTTCGGCATCGGCCAGCGGATGGTTGTAGATCGTGTGCCAGATATCCAGCCGGTCGGCAAGCGGTGACAGAAGGTCGTAGTAGAAGGACACCGGCGGCAGCGGCCCGCGCGCGGCGCCCTTGAGCTTGATCGCAAACGGCACTTCCGCCGCGGTCTCGCGCATCAGCTGATGCGAGGGCTCACCGAGATTGTCGGGCATCTGCACGGCCAGCGCGCCACCCGGCGCCAAAAGCCCCATCAGGCGCTGGAACACCGCCGGATGTTCCGGCAGCCACTGGAAGACGGCGTTGGCGAAGATGACGTCGACGGGATGCTCGGGCTGCCAGCTGGCAGCGTCCGCCAGCTCGAAATTGACATTGGGCAGCCGCGCCCTCGCCTTCTCGATCATGTCGGGCGAGGTGTCGAAGCCGCTGACCTGGGCATCCGGCCAGCGCTCGACCAGAAGCTCGGTCGAGTTGCCGGGACCGCAGCCGATATCGACGACGCGGCGCGGGAAATCGACCGGCACCTGTGCCACGAGATCGCGCGCGGGCCGCGTGCGCTCATCCTCGAACTTCAGATATTGGGCAGCGGACCAGTCAGCCATTTGAGAACCTCGCTGTTGTTCGCCGCCCTTTCTAACTGATTACCTAGTCAGCCGCTTGTGCGTCATGCGGTGCGGGGCGGCCGCCTCGGCGCCGAGGCGGCGCAGCTTGTCCTTTTCGTATTCCTCGAAATTGCCCTCGAACCATTCGACATGTGCGTCGCCCTCGAAGGCGAGCATGTGGGTTGCCATGCGGTCGAGGAACATGCGGTCGTGGCTGATGATCACGGCACAGCCGGCATAGGCTTCCAGCGCATCTTCCAGCGCGGCCAGCGTTTCGGTGTCGAGGTCGTTGGTCGGTTCGTCGAGCAGAAGCACATTGCCGCCGCCCTTCAGCATCTTGGCCAGATGCACGCGGTTGCGCTGGCCGCCCGACAGGCTGCCGACCTTCTGCTGCTGGTCGCCGCCGCGGAAGTTGAAGGACGAGCAGTAGGCGCGGCTGTTGACCTCGTGCTTGCCGAGCTTGATGACCTCGGCGCCGCCGGAAATTTCTTCCCAAACCGTCTTGTTCGGATCGAGCGCGTCGCGGCTCTGGTCGACATAGCCGAGCTTGACCGTCTCGCCGATGCGGATCGAGCCGGCATCAGGTTTTTCCTGCCCTGTTACCATCTTGAACAGCGTCGTCTTGCCGGCGCCGTTCGGGCCGATGACGCCGACGATGCCGCCCGGCGGCAGCTTGAACGACAGGTTTTCGATCAGGAGTTCGTCGCCAAAACCCTTGTTGAGGCCTTCCACCTCGATGACGACATTGCCGAGGCGCTCGCTCGCCGGGATGACGATCTGCGTGTCGGTCGGCTTGCGGTTCTGCGACTGCTCGACCAATTCCTCATAGGCCTTGATGCGCGCCTTCGACTTGGTCTGGCGCGCCTTGGGCGAGGATTGGATCCACTCGCGCTCGCGCCAGATCGACTTCTGGCGGGCGTCGTCCTCGCGGCCTTCCTGAATCAGGCGCTTGGCCTTGGCATCGAGATATTTGGTGTAGTTGCCCTCGTAAGGAATGCCGCGGCCGCGATCGAGCTCGAGGATCCAGCCGGTGACGTTGTCGAGGAAGTAGCGGTCGTGGGTGATGATCAGCACCGAGCCCGGATAGTCGCGCAGATGCTTTTCCAGCCATTGCGTGGTCTCGGCGTCGAGATGGTTGGTCGGTTCGTCGAGCAGCAGGAGGTCGGGCTGTTCGAGCAGCAGCCGGCACAGCGCCACGCGGCGGCGCTCACCGCCCGACAGGTTGGTCACCTCGGATTCCGGCGGCGGACACTGCAGCGCGTCCATCGCCATCTCGACCTGCTGTTCGAGATCCCAAAGGTTGAGGCGGTCCATCTCGTCCTGGAGCTTGGCCGACTCGTCGGCCGTCTCGTCGGAATAGTTCATCATCAGCTCGTTGTAGCGCTCGATGATGGCGGTCTTCCTGGCAACGCCGTCCATGACGTTTTCGCGCACGGTCTTCGAGTTGTCGAGCTGCGGTTCCTGCGCGAGGTAGCCGACGGTGGCGCCCTCGGCCAGCCAGGCCTCGCCCTGGAACTCCTTGTCGAGCCCGGCCATGATGCGCAGGATCGTCGACTTGCCCGAGCCGTTGGGGCCAAGGATGCCGATCTTGGCATCCGGATAGAAGGACAGATGAACGTTATCGAGCACCTTCTTAGTGCCATAGGCCTTCGACAGGCCTGACATGTGATAGATGAACTGGCGAGCCACGCGCGCTTTCCCTGGAAACTGAAGTGTCAAGGTGGATGGGGGTTGCGCGCTATGTAGGCGATGAAGCGCCGCACGGCAATCGCTTTCGGCACGCCGGCGGCCAAACGGGGCGCATTCTGCGCTTTGCGCCGCCAGTTCGTCGATCCAGGTCCGTCAACAGCTTTTCGTGGCTCCGCGATCGCGCGAAAGAAGCGGTTAACCATTCGCCCTCAAAACGACGCCAGATTGGGAAATCGCGGCCAAGCCGCGATTTCGGGGAAGAACGGCCGATCAAAGAACTCCCGTCTACTGGAATCCGATCGCGTCGACCGTGCCCTTCGGGCAACCTGCCTTGGCCGTCGGCGCGGACGCCATCAGCAAATCGGCGAGCCTGCTGTCAGGGCCGATCGGGCCTGACAGGCCGAGCGTGATCTCGCCGATCAGGCGCCGGCCGCTCGACGGGTCGACCAGGCAGGAGACGCGCACGCGGTCCCCGGCGCCGGCGCCGAAGGCCGCGTTGAAGGCGCTGCGGATCTCGTCCGAGGTCAGCTGCTTGCCGATGTTCTTGGTGAAGAGATCGCGCACCGCCGAGGCGTTCACCGCCCGCATCAGATTGAGAGCGTCTGAGAAATACTCCTGCTGGCTCTTGCCGTAGCAGGTACCGTGCTTGATCCATTCATGCCGCTCCAGCTTGGAGGCGGTGCCCGGCATCACCTGGTCGAGCTCGGCCCGCGTGTTCGCATCGAGCTTTACCGGCGGCAAATCTCCCCAATGCGCCGGATTGTCATTGGCCTTGTCGGACGCCGGCACCTGGCAATAGAAATTGCCGTTCGGCTGCGGCCACAGCCCATGCAGCGTGAAATGCGAGGCATCGAACTCGGTGGGGTTCTGCGCCTTGCATTCGGGCTTGCTTGCCTTGGTCTCGCAGAATGCCGGCTGCCAGCTTAGCGCAAAGACATATTCAGGTTTTCCGGAGGCTGACGACGGCTTGGCCTGACCGGCAGGCGCCGGGGTCGTCGCCGCGCTGCCGCCGGTGACATGGCCGCAGTTGATCTTCACCCAGCGCCGCTCGGGGTCGGCGCCCGGCACCTGGATGAGGTAGTGGGTGGGCTCGTCCTTGTTGCCGGCAAGTAGCTCATAGCTCTTGCCCGTCTCGGTCGAGATGTTGCCGGGGTTCTTGCCGCTCTTGATGGCCTGCGTCGCCGGACAGGCGCTGTCGGCCACGAAAGTACCGCTCATCTTGACGTCGGCATTAGCCGCGCCGGCGCCGGCGAGAGCCAGCACCATCGAACCCCACAATACCCAAACCCGCATCCCGCTCTCCCGGCGATCATTGAACCGTATTGGATTCGTCACACTAGAACAGGCGACGTGTCAGAATTGCGATCTTTTTCATCGTGCGAAAGAACAATCCCCAACTGAGCGCACATCCGCGTGGTCGCAAGCCCGCTCGTCCACTTGACGCCGGCAAAGCCCTCGCCCAACAGTCGCCGAGGGAGCGAGACATGCCATTCGATAAACAGACCAGGCTGGCCTCACCGACCGGGGCCGAGCTCAACCTCTATGTGAAACACGCGCAGGCGAAGCCACGCGCCGTGGTCCAGATAAATCACGGCCTGGCCGAGCATGCGGCGCGCTATGCCCGCTTCGCCGACTACCTCGCGCCGCGCGGCTTCCAGGTCTACGCCCATGACCATCGCGGCCATGGCGCGACGAAGGCACCCGACGCGCCGCTCGGCAAGTTCGCCGACAGCGGCGGCATCGCCAAGGTGATCGCCGATGTCGACGCGGTGCACGACCTGATCGCGGCCGAGCATCCGGGCTTGCCGGTGATCGTTTTTGGACATTCGCTCGGCGCCTCGATAGCGCTCAACTTCGTGCTGCGCCATTCGCAACGCGTCCATGCCGCCGCGATCTGGAACGGCAATTTCTCGCAAGGGCTTCTCGGCCAATTGGCGCAGCTCATCCTGGGTTGGGAACGGATGCGGCTGGGCTCCGATGTGCCGTCGCGCCTTCTGCCCAAGCTCACCTTCCAGGCCTGGGGCAAGGCGGTGCCCAACCACCGCACCCTGTTCGACTGGCTGTCGCGTGATCCGGTCGAGGTCGACAAATATGTCGCCGACCCGCTCTGCGGCTGGGATGCCTCCATCTCGATGTGGCGCGATGTCGTCACTATGGCGCAGCACGCCGGCAAGGATTCGAGTTTTGCGACCGTACGCCGCGACCTGCCCGTCAACCTCATCGGTGGCGAGAAGGATCCCGCATCCGATTACGGCAAGGCGGTCCATCATCTCGCAAAGCGCATGCGGGCGATGGGCTTTTCGAATCTGGTTTCAAAGGTTTACCCCGACACCCGCCATGAAAGCCTGAACGAGATCAATCGCGACGCCGTCATGAACGATTTTGCCGCCTGGGCGGACAGCGTGTTGAAATCCTGACGCGGTGGCCTATCGCATGGGTCGTGACACAGGCCGCCCCGATTGCTAGAGGCTGCGCTTTGTTTAACCACGGTGATCCATGGCCGAACCTCCGCTGAAAGGCATCCGCGTTATTGAACTCGCCCGCATCCTGGCCGGCCCCTGGGCCGGGCAGTTGCTGGCCGATCTCGGCGCCGATGTCATCAAGGTCGAAAGCCCGGACGGCGGCGACGACACCCGCAAATGGGGCCCGCCCTTCGTCGTGAGCCATGACGGCGAGAACCTCTCGGCCGCCTATTACCATTCCTGCAATCGCGGCAAGCGGTCCATCGCCATCGACTTCTCCAAGCCCGAGGGTGCCGAGACGCTGCGCAAGCTGGTCGCCACCGCCGACGTGCTGATCGAGAACTTCAAGCTCGGCGGCCTCAAGAAATACGGCCTCGATTATGAAAGCCTGAAGGCGATCAATCCGCGCCTCGTCTATTGCTCGATCACCGGCTTCGGCCAGGACGGTCCCTATGCGCCCCGCGCCGGCTACGATTTCATCATCCAGGCCATGGCCGGCATGATGTCGATCACCGGCGAGCCCGGCCGCGAGCCGCAGAAGGCGGGCGTCGCTATCTCCGACCTCTTCACCGGCCTTTATTCGGTGATCGCCATCCAGGCAGCACTTCGCCATGCCGAAAAGACCGGCGAGGGCCAGCACATCGATATGGCGCTCTACGACAGCCAGATCTCGGCGCTCGGCAACCAGAACCTCAACTATCTGGTCTCCGGCAAGTCGCCGGTGCAGATGGGCAACGCGCATATGAACATCGCCCCTTATGAGGTCCTGCCGGTCAGGGACGGCCACATCATCCTGGCGGTCGGCAATGACGGACAGTTCGGCAAGTTCTGCGCCGTGGTCGGGCTCACCGACCTGCCCGCCGATCCGGATTTCGCCACCAACCCCGCGCGGGTCGCCAACCGCGTGAAGCTGCGGGAGCGGATCATCGAGACGCTGAGCACGTGGGACCGCGATCCGCTGCTGGCGAAGCTGGAAGCCGCCGGCGTGCCGGCAAGTCCGATCAACACGATCGGCCAGATGTTCGCCGACCCGCAGACCATCGCGCGCGGCATGCGGCTCGACCTCGACGACGGCCATGGCAACCGCCTGCCCTCGGTGCGCGCGCCGATGGTGATGTCGGGCACGCCGCTCGTCTATGAGCGCCCCTCGCCGCGTCTCGGCGAGCACACGCAAGAAATCCTTGCCGAACTGGAGAGAGCAAAATGAAGACCGGCGGACAACTGATCGTCGAGGCGCTCGAGGCGAACGGCACCGACCGCATCTTCTGCGTTCCGGGCGAATCCTATCTTGCGGTGCTCGACGCGCTGCATGACTCTTCGATCCGCACCATCGTCTGCCGCCAGGAGGGGGGCGCCGCGATGATGGCCGACTGCCAGGGCCGGCTGACCGGCAAACCCGGCATCTGCTTCGTCACCCGCGGTCCCGGCGCCACCAACGCCTCGGCCGGCGTCCATATCGCCATGCAGGATTCGGTGCCGATGATCCTGTTCATCGGCCAGGTCGCCAGCCACGCCAAGGAGCGCGAGGCCTTCCAGGAAGTCGACTACAAACGCTTCTTCGGCGATATCGCCAAATGGGTGGTCGAGATCGACGATGCCGCGCGCATTCCGGAATTCGTCACCCGCGCCTTCGCGGTGGCGACCTCCGGCCGCCCCGGCCCGGTGGTCATCTCGCTGCCGGAAGACATGCTGACCAGCGAGGTGGAGGCTCCGGCAGCCCTTCCCCACACGCCGGTCGAGACGCGTCCTGGCGAAGTCGAGCTCGACGCGCTGCAGATGCTGCTCGCCAGCGCCAAGCGGCCGTTCGTCATCCTCGGCGGCACGCGCTGGAACGAGGAAGCCGTGGCGCATATGCGCGCGATCGCCGAGACGTGGTCGCTGCCGGTCGGCTGTTCCTTCCGCCGCCAGATGCTGTTCGACCATCTGCATCCCAATTACGCCGGCGATGTCGGCATCGGCATCAATCCAAAGCTCGCGGAGCGGATCAAGCAGGCTGACGTGGTGCTTTTGATCGGCGGCCGCCTGGGCGAGATGCCATCTTCCGACTACACGCTGCTGAAGAGCCCGTACCCCGACCAGGCGCTGGTGCATGTCCATGCCGATGCCGGCGAGCTCGGCCGCGTCTACCGGCCGACGATAGCCATCAATGCCTCGCCCGCCGCCTTCGTCGAGGCCTTCGCCAAACGCAAGCCCGCCGCTAGCCCTGCCTGGGCGGTCGAGGCGGAAAAGGCGCACGCCGCCTATCTCGCATGGTCGACGCCGCCGCAGACCGGCCCGGGCGCCGTCCAGATGGGTCCGATCATCGAATATCTGGGAAAGGTCCTGCCGGAGGACGCCATCCTCACCAACGGCGCCGGCAACTACGCCACCTGGGTGCATCGTTTCTACCGCAACCGCCGCTTCGGCACACAGGCGGCGCCTACCTCCGGCTCGATGGGCTACGGCACGCCGGCCGCCGTCGCCGCCAAATCACTGTTCCCGGATCGCACCGTGGTCGCCTTCGCCGGCGATGGCTGCTTCATGATGAACGGCCAGGAATTCGCGACGGCTGTCCAGTATGACCTGCCGATCATCGTGATCGTCGTCAACAATGGCATTTACGGCACGATCCGCATGCATCAGGAGCGGGAGTATCCGAGCCGCGTCGTCGCCACCGAGCTCAAGAACCCGGACTTCGCAGCGCTCGCCCGCGCCTATGGAGGCCATGGCGAGACGGTGGAAAAGACCGCCGACTTCGCGCCGGCCTTCGAACGCGCGCTGGCCAGCGGCAAGCCGGCGATCGTCGAGATCAAGCTCGATCCCGAAGCGATCACGCCGACCCGCACGCTGACGCAGATCCGCAACAAGAGCTAAGGCGAAAGGCGTCGCCTTTCTGCCGGCTGCACCACAAAAGGGGCGGCTTGACGCCCCTTTCCTCGTTTACATCGCCTTCTCGATCTGGCCGCGGATCTCGCCGTCCTTGTTCTTGGCTGTGTGGATGTTGACGTAATATTTGCCGGCCTCCAGATCGGATGCCTGCGCGTCGGTCAACGTCGCCGATCCCTTGATCGGGCTCTTCAGCTTCTTGAACGGGATGACCGGATCCGCATTCGCGCCCATATCCGCCGGACCGTGGATGTGGGCGCCCACGGCCGGTCCGCTTAGACCAGAATATTTGACGTTCCAGCTGAGCTTCTTGCTTGTCGTATCGAAGGTGAGAGTGGCGGTTCCCTTGCCCTTGGTGGTCACGGGCGGGCTCTGCTGGCTGCCGTCGAGCGTCGCCTTGAACTTCATCGTTTCGGCCATGGCCGGCGATGCGAGAAGGAAGGCGGTCGAGACGGCTAAGGCCGAAAGCATCGGCACGGATAGGATGCGCATGAAGAACCTCCGTTGATTGCAGCATCCTTCGCGGCTCCCCGACGCGCGGATGCATCAATGCAACGGCTGAACGGCGCGATGTATCCCTGCGCACGTTTATTTTACCACAGCCAACGAAAAAGGGGCGGGCGCCCGCCCCTTTCGGATTCATGAAAGGCTATGATCAGACGGTGGCCAGCGCCTGCGCCAGATCGGCGATCAGATCGTCCGCATGCTCGACGCCGATGGACAGCCTGACCGTGGTCTCGAGCACGCCGATCCGCTGACGCACCTCGAAGGGAATACCGGAATGGGTCATCGCCGCCGGATGGCTGGCCAGCGATTCCGTTCCGCCGAGACTTACCGCCAGCTTGAAGATCTGCAGGCTGTTGAGAAAGGCGAAGGCCGCCTTCTGCCCGCCGCGTATGTCGAAGGAGAATGTCGAGCCGGCGCCGCTGCATTGCGCCCGGTAGGTGCGGCCCGCCGGCGTATCCTCGCCCAGGAACGGCAGATAGTGCACCCTTTCGACTTTGGGGTGATCGCGCAGGAATTCAGCGACGAGGCGTGCGTTGTCGTTCGCTCGTTCCATGCGGATCGAAAGCGTCTCCAGCGAACGACCGAGCATCCAGCAGGAATGCGGGTCGAGCTGCGTACCGATTGCGCCGCGCAGCGCCTTGATTGGCTTGGTGACCGCCTTGCCGCCCAGGGCGGCGCCAGCGATCAGGTCGGAGTGCCCGCCGACATATTTGGTCAGCGAATAGACCGAAACATCGGCGCCGTGTTCGATGGGCCGCTGGAACACCGGGCCAAGCAGCGTGTTGTCGCAAACAATGATCGGCTTCGTCCCTTGCCGGACACCGATCTCGTCGGCGATCCGGCGCATCAGCCCGATGTCGACAAGGCTGTTGGTTGGGTTTGACGGCGTCTCGATCAGGATGACCGAGACACGGCCCTTGGCCTGGGCAGCGTCGGCGGCCGCGCGTACGGTCGCGTCGTTGACGCCGTCCGCGAAGCCGACTGCGTCGATGCCGAAACCGGCGAGCGTGCGGGTCAGAAGCGTCTCGGTGCCGCCATAGAGAGGCTGCGAATGCAGGACCACGTCGCCCGGCCGGGCATAGGCGAGCAGCGTGGTCGCGATCGCCGACATGCCGGACGAAAACAGGATACAGGCCTCCGTCCCCTCATAGATCGCCAGCCTGTCCTCGACGATCTCGCTGTTCGGATGGTTGAAGCGCGAATAGACCAGGCCGGAAGCCGTGCCGCTTGGAGGTTCCTTGCGGCCAGAGGTGTAATCGAAGAAGTCGCGTCCCTCTTCCGCGGATTTGAACACGAAGGTCGAAGTCAGGAACACCGGCGGCTTGACGGCGCCTTCCGACAGCTGCGGATCGAAACCGTAGCTCAGCATCAGTGTCTCCGGATGGAGCTTGTGGTTGCCGATATGGGTTTTCGACGGGCGCGGCGCGGTCATGGCTTTTCCTTGTTTTTCGCGTGATACCGCCAGCAATTTATGCGATCCGCCTCACGCAGTCCTTGCTATTTTCGGCCTCGCATGGCTGCATTTTCGCAACAAATTGCCGAAGGATATCAAAAGTGCAGCAGAAGATAGCTGACGATTTCGACCGCAAGATTTTACGCGAACTGCAATCCGACGCCCGCATCACCAACAACGAGCTCGCCGAACGGATCGGCCTGTCGCCATCGCCGTGCCTGAGGCGCGTGCGGCGGCTGGAGGAGACGGGCATGATCAGAGGCTA
Source organism: Mesorhizobium atlanticum (assembly GCF_003289965.1). Classification (GTDB taxonomy): domain Bacteria; phylum Pseudomonadota; class Alphaproteobacteria; order Rhizobiales; family Rhizobiaceae; genus Mesorhizobium; species Mesorhizobium atlanticum. Next base: position 49,536 of record NZ_QMBQ01000003.1, on the reverse strand, counting down.
CACCGCTCTGGTCGATCCGGCCGCCTTCGGCTGGGGCATGGTCGCCATCGCAACCATACGCCTCAGCCGCCAGAACGAGGACGAGATCGTCATGTTCGAGGAAGCGATCCGCGGTTGGGACGAGGTGCTGGAATGCCACCTCGTCACCGGCTCGCGCGACTATGTGCTGAAGGTGGTGACCGGAAACCTGGAACAGTATGAGCGCTTCATCAAGGAGAAGATCGCGCGGCTGAAATGCGTCGCCTCGATCGAGACCAGCTTCGTCATGAACACCATAAAGGAACGGCGCCTTTGAATGCACGTCGCCCAAAAGTGCGCAGCGGTTTTGGGGTAACGACATACATCAAACAAAGAAAAAGAGCGGCTCTTTCGAACCGCTCTTCCAGACGCTGTCCTCCAGATCGGAATTGTCTAAGCAGGCTTATTTGATCGCCTTGTCGGTGATCGCGGTCGTGTAGGCGCCGCTCGCCTCCTTGCTGATGATCTTCTGGTCGAGCAGCGCCTTGGCGGTGCGCTCGTAAGCGGCCGGGATCAGCTTGCCGTCGGCATTGTCGATAAGCTTTGCCACTTCCTTCATCATGAACTTCTGGTGGTTCTCGTCCTGGCCGCCGGCGTCCACGACGATTTCGGCAGCCTCGTCGGTGTTTTCGGTGGCGTATTTCCAGCCCTTCATCGAGGCGCGCACGAAGCGCACCATCTTGTCCTCGAAGGCCGGATCCTTGAGCTTGTCCTCGAGCGTGTAGAGCCCGTCTTCCAACAGGTCGTTGCCCATGGCCGAGTAGTTGAAGACGATCAGGTCTTCCGGCTTGTAGCCGGCATCCAGCACCTGGCCGTATTCGTTGTAGGTCATGACCGAGATGCAGTCGGCCTGCTTCTGGATCAGCGGCTGCACGTCAAAGCTCTGCTTGAGCACGGTAACGCCGTCCGGGCCGCCATCGGTCTTGAGACCGATCTTGTTCATCCAGGCGTAGAAGGGATATTCGTTACCGAAGAACCAGACGCCGAGTGTATGGCCCTTGAAGTCGGCTTCGGTCTTGATCGGCCCGGCCTTGGGGCAGACCAGTTCCATGCCGGCCTTCTTGAACGGCTGGGCGATGTTGACGAGCCCCACGCCCTTATCGCGAGCCGCCAGCGCACCGCCCATCCAGTCGACGATGACATCGGCGCCGCCACCGGCGATGACCTGCTCGGGCGCGATGTCCGGGCCGCCCGGCTTGATATCGACGTCGAGGCCTTCGGCGTCATAGAAGCCCTTGGCCTTGGCGACATAGTAGCCGGCGAACTGGGCCTGGGTGACCCACTTCAATTGCAGTGTCACCTTGTCGGCGGCCATCGCCTGGAAGGCGGCCAGCGACATGGCGCCGGCCAACGCGGAAATCAGCAGTCTTTTCATGTTTTTACCCTCTGAAGTTAGTGCCCAAACCCACCGCCCCTATCCACCTCGGACAGAGGGATGCCAAAACGTGACGGCTCTCTCGATGAGAGCGACCACGCCATAAAAGACCGAACCCGCCAGGGCTGCAACTGCGATTTCGGCCCACACCATGTCGATGTTCATCCGCCCGACTTCCGTCGAGATGCGGAATCCCATGCCCACGACAGGCGTGCCGAAGAACTCGGCGACGATGGCGCCGATCAGGGCCAGCGTCGAGTTGATCTTCAGCGCATTGAAGATGAACGGCATTGCCGCCGGCAGCCTGAGCTTGAGCAGCGTCGGCCAGTAGCCGGAGGCATAGGTGCGCATCAGGTCGCGTTCCATATGCCCGGAGGCGGCCAGCCCCGCGACCGTGTTCACCAGCACCGGGAAGAAGGTCATGATGATGACGACCGCGGCCTTGGACGGCCAGTCGAAGCCGAACCACATGACCATGATGGGCGCCACGCCGATGATCGGCAGCGCCGAGACCATATTGCCGATCGGTAAGAGCCCGCGCCTCAGGAACGGCACGCGGTCCGCGAGGATGGCGACGACGAAGCCGGCGAGGTTGCCGACGACATAGCCGATGAGCACCGCCTTGAAGATCGTCTGCCGCACATCTGAGCCCAGGATCGGCAGCGAGTTGGCGATGCGCGCGCCGATGGCGCTGGGCGGCGGCAAAAGGATGAACGGGATGCCAGCGCCCCGCGTCACCGCTTCCCAGATGATCAGGATCCAGGCGCCGAAGATCGCCGGGATGACTAGGCGCAATGCGTTCCTTGCGGCGCTTTCGCTCGGACGCAAGGAGGAGAGCAAGGTAACGCAGCGCCAGGCAAGCAGCCAGGCCGCGGCGAGCAGCAGGAAATACGGCGCCAACGCCGTGCCTTCGAAACCGGCTATGCCCTTGATCAGAAGCCAGGCTGCGGCATGGGCGCCGACGAAGAGCACGATCGCCTCAACGATCGGCGTGAGCTTCACCACCGAGACAAGCGCCGCGATCAGCAGCAGCCCGATGATCAGGCCTTTTGCGCCCATATAGGGATAGGCAATTGTCGCCGTCGGCTGCGCCAGAGCCGCGACTTCCGGTTTCGACATCGCGCCCAGCGCCAAGGCGGCCAGGCAAAGAAGGAAGGCAAGCGCCGCCTGCCAGGAGGGCTTCAGCCAGGTCATGCCGGCCTCCCGCCCATGGCGCGGTCGACGAGGCGTCCGGCGATGCCCACCGCCATCACCAGAAGCGCCGCGACGATGGAGCCTGCGACCAGCGCCGACCAGATATCAATGGTCTGGCTGTAATAGGCGCCCGCGAGCAGCTTGGCGCCGATGCCGGCGACTGCGCCCGTCGGCAACTCGCCGACGATGGCGCCGACCAGGCTTGCCGCCACAGCCACCTTCATCGAGGTGAACAGGAACGGCACCGAGGCCGGCACGCGCAGCTTCCAGAAGGTCTGCGAGGCGCTGGCATTGTAGGTATGCATCAAATCGAGATGCATGAGCTCGGGCGAGCGCAGGCCTTTCACCATGCCGACGGCGACGGGGAAGAACGACAGGTACGTCGAGATCAGCGCCTTGGGGATCAGGCCGGTAATGCCGATCGCCGCCAGCACCACGATGATCATCGGCGCCACCGCCAGGATCGGAATGGTCTGCGAGGCGATGATCCACGGCATCAGGCTGCGGTCAAGTGTCGCCACATGCACGATGCCCACCGCGATGACGATGCCGAGCGCGGTGCCGAAGCCAAAGCCGAGCAGCGTCGAGGACAGCGTCACCCAGGCGTTGTAGACGAGGCTGCGGCTCGAAGTGACGGAGCGCAGGAAGGTGTTTTCGAAGAAATTCACCGCCACCTGATGCGGTGCCGGCAGCGTCGGCTTCGGCTGCGACAGCGTCTTGCCGATGAACTCGACCGCGCCGGGCGTTTCGTTGCCTCGCTGATCGAGGTCGCGCTGGAACGGCGCGTTGAGGATGACGGCAAAGACATACCAGAGCACCACCACGCCGGCGAGGATAGTGGTGACGGGGATGATCTTCGAGCGGAAGCTATCCATGGCGTTGCCCTCGCGGGCCGTGCGCCTTCGTCATCCTAGGGCGAAGCAGGAGCGTAGCAGCCTGCGCGACTGGAGCCGCCCACCGTGATCTCGTCATCCTAGGGCGGAGCAAGGAGCGTAGCGACGCAGCGCAGACCCTAGGATCCATGCCGTTACTTCTCCGCTCCGCAGCGGTGCAGAACAGGGCTTTTTGTGCCGAGCCCCGGGCGGATATTCTCGACCGCTTACGCCCTTCGACCAGCGTCACGGCATGGATCCTAGGGTCTGCGCTCCGCTTCGCGTCGCTCCGCCCTAGGATAACGAAATCGCGGTCGCCGGCTCCCTTCACGCGCGCGTTGGCGCCTCTGCTCCGCCCTAGGATGACGAAGGCGCGGGGGGACGTCCCCTCACCCGGCCTCCGCTTCGCTCCGGCCACCCTCTCCCCGGTGGGGAGAGGAGGGAGCGTATCCTCGTCCGCCTCAATCATCATAGCTGTGCCCTGCCCGCAGGCCGTCCCGCACGCGCGCGGCGATCGCCAAAAACTCCGGCGTCTCGCGGATGTCGAGCGGCCGCTCCTTCGGCAGCGTCGATTCGATGATGTCGGTGACGCGGCCCGGCCGCGGCGACATCACCACGATGCGGGTCGACAGATACACCGCCTCGGGAATCGAATGGGTGACGAAGCAGATCGTCTTGTTGGTCCGCGCCCAGAGATCGAGAAGCTGTTCGTTCAGATGGTCGCGCACGATCTCGTCCAGCGCGCCGAATGGCTCGTCCATCAACAAAAGGTCCGCGTCGAATGCCAAGGCGCGCGCGATCGAGGCGCGCTGCTGCATGCCGCCGGAGAGCTGCCAGGGATATTTCTTCTCGAAGCCCGCGAGGTTGACCAGCGCCAGCGTGCGCTTGATGCGCTCGGCCTGCTCGGCCTGGCTGAGCCCGATGATCTCCAGCGGCAATGCCACATTGCGCTCGATGGTGCGCCACGGGAACAGGGCCGCTGCCTGGAAGACATAGCCGTAGGCACGCTTCTCGCGCGCCTGCTCGGGCGTCATGCCGTTGACGGAGATTGTCCCGGATGTCGCTCTTTCCAGATCGGCGATGACGCGCAGCAAGGTCGTCTTGCCGCATCCGGACGGACCGATGAAGGAAACGAACTCTCCCTTGCCGATGGTGAGGTCGACATTGGACAGCGCCTGCACCGGACCGTCATTGGTCTGGAAGGTGAGGCCGAGCTTGCTTGCCGAAACGACGGCTGGCGGCTGTTCGCTCATTGGCTGGAGCCCGCCTTTCGCAGCCGCTGCCGCGTCGTCCGCAATCCGGTTGATTTTATGATAGCGTTGCTTTCCACTCGTCCTGTCCCACCCGATCGACGCCGCCCGGATCCTTGCCGATGTCGCCTAAACCCACCTGTCACCTCGTTCGCCCCGAAAGCACCTATCAGGGCAAGCAGGGGCTGAGCTATTTCGCCGGCATCGCCGCCGAGACCGTCGGCTCGTCCGGCATCTGCATGCATCTTCTCACCATGCCGCCCGGTGCCCGCGCCAAGGCGCATATGCATGAAAGCCACGAGACGGCCATCTACGTGCTCTCGGGCGAAGTCCACACCTGGTACGGCGACCGGCTCGAGCACCACATCGTCGTCAAGGCCGGCGACCTCTTCTACATTCCGGCCGGGGTGCCGCATCTGCCCGCCAATCTGAGCGGAGCGCCGTCCTCGGCGGTCATCGCCCGCACCGATCCCAACGAACAGGAAAGCGTCGTCCTGCTGCCGGAACTGGATGGGCTCGTCGCTTGACCCCGACGGGGTCGCCGTCATTTGCATCGCGCGACTTCGCCCATCACATTGCCGCCCTCGTCGGCCACCACCAGCTTCTTCGCGTTCTTGGCGCTGCGCTTGATGGTGAACTTGGTCGGCGCCTGTCCCTCTTCGCCCTCCGCCTCGCATTTTGCCGTCACCACCAGCGAGCCGTCGGCCTGGGACTGCTTGTCGCTGAAGGTGCAGGCGCTGGCCGCTGTGATCAGTTCCTTGTCGGTCAAAAGCAGCATCTTGTCGGCGGCGACCTCCTGGCCGTTCCGGTTGATGCAGCCATATTTGTCGCCATAAGGCTTGCTGAGGTCGATGCCGGCGGCGAGAGCCTGGCCGGCAGCCAGCATAGCGGTCGCCGCGATAGCAAGTTGAAGAGCCCGCATGGTCAGACCCCGGTTGCCGGGATGCCGGTACGCTCCACCTTGCGCGGCGCGGAAATCTCCTTCCAGGTCGACAGCGCCCGGTTGACCGCGGCGTTCGGCTCACGCGCCACGAACTCGCCATGGCCGACCTTGGCCTTGACGTCCGCTTCCTCGATCGACAATTCGCCGCGCGAGAAGACGAAGCGCGGTAGGCCGGTCACCTCGAAACCTTCGAAGACGTTATAGTCGATCACCGACTGCTGCTTCTTGGCCGAGATCGTCTTCTTGCGCTTCGGGTCCCAGACGATGATGTCGGCGTCAGCGCCTTCGACGATCGCCCCCTTCTTCGGATACATATTGAGGATCTTTGCGATGTTGGTCGAGGTCACCGCGACGAACTCGTTCATCGTCAGGCGGCCGGTGTTGACGCCGGTCGTCCACAGGACCGGCAAGCGGTCCTCGAGCCCTCCGGTGCCGTTCGGGATCTTGGTGAAGTCGCCGACACCGTTGCGCTTCTGCTTGGTGGTGAAGGAGCAGTGGTCGGTCGCAACCACTTGCAGCGAGCCTGCCTGCAGGCCGGCCCACAGCGAATCCTGGTGCCACTTGCTGCGGAAGGGCGGGCTCATCACCCGGCGCGCCGCATGGTCCCAGTCCTTGTTGAAATACTCGGTCTCGTCGAGCGTCAGATGCTGGATCAGCGGCTCGCCGAACACCCGCATGCCCTTCTGCCGGGCGCGGCGGATCGCTTCATGGCTCTGCTCGCAGGAGACATGCACGACATAGAGCGGCACGCCGGCCATGTCGGCGATCATGATGGCGCGGTTTGTCGCCTCGCCTTCCACCTCCGGCGGGCGCGAATAGGCATGGCCTTCCGGGCCATTGTTGCCGGCGGCGAGCAGCTTCTGCGAAAGTGCTGCGACCACGTCGCCATTCTCGGCATGCACCAGCGGCAGCGCGCCCAAGTCGGCGCAGCGCTGGAACGACGCATACATCTCGTCGTCGTCCACCATCAGCGCGCCCTTATAGGCCATGAAATGCTTGAACGAGGTGATGCCCCTGTCGACCACCGTCGCCATCTCGTCGAACACCTGCTTGCCCCACCAGGTGATGGCCATGTGGAAGGAATAGTCGCAGGACGCCTTCGAGGTCTTGTTGTCCCACATCTGCAGGGCCTCCAGCAGCGACTGCTGCGGCGCCGGCAGGCAGAAATCGACCACCATCGTTGTGCCGCCGGAGAGTGCCGCGCGCGTGCCGGATTCGAAATCGTCGGCCGAATAGGTGCCCATGAAGGGCATTTCGAGATGGGTATGCGGGTCGATGCCGCCCGGCATGACATAGCAGCCCGTCGCGTCGAACTCATGATCGCCATGCAGGTTGGAGCCGATGGCGACGATCTTGCCGTGCTGGATCAGCACGTCGGCCTTCCACGTGCGGTCGGCCGTCACGATGGTGCCGTTGCGAATGACTTTGGTCATATCTGTTCCCCTGTTCTTTCGCGCTTCTTTGCGAGCGGCGTTGCGAGGTGATTGGTCCGGAGCAATTTCAGGAAAAGTGTGAAGCGGTTTTCCGTCCGAAATTGCGTTAAAACAAAGATACTAGAGCATTCCACCGTTTCCGTGAAACGGTGGAATGCTCTAGTCGGTCATTCGACGATTCCCGCCGTTTCGACCACCGCGTGGAACAGCACGTCGGCGCCCGCCGCGGCCCATTCCTTGGAGATTTCCTCGGCCTCGTTGTGGCTGAGACCGCCCACGCAAGGGCACATGACCATCGTTGCCGGCGCGACCTTGGCCGCCCAGCAGGCATCGTGGCCGGCGCCCGAGATGATGTTCATGTGGCTGTAGCCCAGCTTTTCGGCGGCGGTGCGCACGCGGCCGACCAGCGTCGGATCGAAGGTCACCGGATCGAAATGGCCGACCGCCTCGACCGAGCATTTGACGCCGAGCCCCTCGCAGATCTTCGGCGCTTCCTTCTCGATGCGGGCGCGCATGCCGTCGAGCTTCGCCTGGTCTGGCGAGCGGATGTCGACGGTAAAGATCACCGTACCAGGCAGAACGTTGCGCGAATTGGGCGAAAACTTCACCTGTCCGACGCCGCCGACGGCGCCGGGTTGGTTCTCCATGGCCACCGTCTGCACCATCTCCAGGATACGGGCCATGGCGAGGCCGGCATTGACGCGCATGTTCATCGGCGTCGAGCCGGTATGCGCCTCCCTGCCCGTCAGCGTGAATTCCAACCACCACAGGCCCTGGCAATGCGTCACCACGCCGATCTGCTTGTTCTCGGCCTCCAGGATCGGTCCCTGCTCGATGTGATACTCGAAATAGGCGTGCATCTTGCGCGCGCCGACCTTCTCGTCGCCGACCCAGCCGATCCGCTTCAGCTCGTCGCCGAAGGTCAGGCCGTCCAGATCCTTGCGGCCATAGGCGTAGTCCTGCGTATGCACCCCGGCGAACACGCCGGAGGCAAGCATGGCCGGGGCGAAACGCGCGCCCTCTTCATTCGTCCAGTTGGTGACAACGATCGGGTGCTTCGTCTTGATGCCGAGATCGTTGAGCGAACGCACGACCTCGAGACCCGAGAGCACGCCGAGCACACCGTCATACTTGCCGCCGGTCGGCTGGGTATCGAGGTGGGAACCGACATAGACCGGCAACGCATCCGGATCGGTGCCGGCGCGCGTCATGAACATGGTGCCCATCTGGTCGACGCCCATCGAGAGCCCGGCCGCATCGCACCAGGACTTGAAAAGCGCGCGGCCCTCTTTGTCGGAATCGGTTAGCGTCTGGCGATTGTTGCCGCCGGCGATACCGGGGCCGATCTTCGCCATCTCCATCAGGGAGTCCCACAAACGGTCCGAATTGATTCGCAGATTCTCGCCGGGTGCGGCCATTTTGCGGTTCCCATTTTCACTAGGGGTCTTGTCGCCCCTTGAGTGGTTTGCATCCTGACCGTATGGTCAGCTTTGAGAGTACACAAGCTGACCAAGCGGTCAACGAGAATCTTGGGGGAGACATGACCGAATCCACCCGTCCGATGCGGCGCCAGGACATAAGACGGGAGAATGAAAAGGCCATTCTGCTCGCCGCCGAAAAGGTGTTCGCGGAAGCCGGGTTCGGCGGCGCCACCATGCAGCTGATTGCCGATCTGGCGGGGCTGCCAAAGGCAAATCTCCACTACTATTTCGCCACCAAGGAAGAGCTTTACCGGTCCGTCGTCCAGAACATTTTCGAAATCTGGCTGCAGGCGGCCAATTGCTTCGATGCCGCGCGCGGGCCGATAGACGGTATCAGCGCCTATATCGACGCCAAGATGGAAATATCGCGCCGCCACCCCGATGGCTCGAAGGTCTGGGCCTCGGAGGTGATGCACGGCGCGCCGGTGCTTCAGGACTATATGGAATCGACGCTTCGCGAATGGACCGACGGTCGCGTCGAGATCATCAGGCGCTGGATCGACGAGGGCAAGATGGACCCGGTCGACCCGCGGCATCTGCTCTACATGCTCTGGGCCACGACCCAGCATTACGCCGATTTCGGCCACCAGATCGAGACGCTGAACGGCGGCAAGTCCCTGTCCGACCGGCAATGGCGCGAGGCCAAGGAAAACATCAAGCGCGTGATCCTGACCGGCATCGGCGCGCAGCCTGCCTGAATCGCACCACTGTCGAGGTCGGCACATCTTAGCCGACCTCGCCCAGCCGATTCACGGACACCCTTCCCTCGACGGGAAGGATGTCCGCCCGGCTTATCAGTCGATCGACCTCAGAACATCCCGCACATGGTCGATCAATTCATTGATCTGGCCTTTGGTGATGATCAGCGGCGGCGACAGCGCGATGATGTCGCCGGTGGTGCGGATCAGCGCGCCGCGCTCGAAGGCCTTGACGAAGGCCGAGAACGCCCGCTTGGTCGGGCTGCCGGCGATCGGCGCCAGCTCGATCGCGCCGATCAGGCCGATGTTGCGGACGTCGATGACATGCGGCTCGCCCTTGAGCGAATGCAGCGCGTCTTCCCAGTACGGCGCCAGCTCCTCGCCGCGCGTCAGAAGGCCCTCTTCCTTGTAGGTGTCCAGCGTGCCGAGCGCCGCGGCGCAGGCGATCGGATTGCCCGAGTAAGTGTAGCCGTGGAAGAACTCGATCATGTGCTCGGGGCCGGTCATGAAGGCGTCGTGGATCTCCTTCTTGACGAACACCGCACCCATCGGGATGACGCCGTTGGAAACGCCCTTGGCGGTGGTCATGATATCCGGCGTGACGCCGAAATAGTCGGCCGCGAACGGCGCGCCGAGGCGGCCGAAGCCGGTGATCACTTCATCGAAAATCAACAATATGCCGTGTTTCGTGCAGATTTCCCGAAGCTTCTGCAGATAGCCCTTCGGCGGCAGGATGACGCCGGTGGAGCCGGCAACCGGCTCGACGATGACGGCCGCGATGGTCGAAGCGTCATGCAGCGCAATCAGCCGCTCGAGATCGTTCGCGAGCTCCGCGCCATGCTCCGGCACGCCCTTCGAGAAGGCGTTCTTCTCCGGCAGATGCGTGTGCGGCAGATGGTCGACGCCGCCGAGCAGCGTGCCGAACATCTTGCGGTTGGAAACAATGCCGCCGACCGAGATGCCGCCGAAATTGACACCATGGTAGCCGCGCTCGCGGCCGATCAGGCGGGTGCGCGAGCCCTCGCCTCTGACACGGTGATAGGCGATCGCCATCTTGAGCGCGGTCTCGACCGATTCCGAACCGGAATTGGTGAAGAAGACATGGTCCATACCCTTCGGCGCGATGTCGACGAGCCGGTTCGCCAGCTCGAACACGATCGGGTGGCCCATCTGGAAGGCGGGCGCGTAATCAAGTTCGGCGGCCTGGTTCTGGATCGCCTCGGTGATCTTCGGCCGGCAGTGACCGGCGTTCACGCACCAGAGGCCCGCGGTGCCGTCGAGCACCTTGCGGCCGTCGCTGGTCGTGTAGTGCATGTCCTTGGCGGACACGAACATGCGCGGCGCCTGCTTGAACTGACGGTTTGCCGTGAACGGCATCCAGAATGCGCTGAGATCGTTCGGCGTGACTTTCAGCCGGTTGGACATAGCCAAGACTTCCCCTTGTAACCTGTTTCGGTGCGGCCAACGCTTGGTCTTTGCTGCGTTTTCGTGCTACGCAAATTTTTGACCGGTTGGACAAACGTTAGCGCCGCCTGTCGGCGGTCAGGGGATTACTAGCGGAAATGCGGCATAAAAAGCGCGCTCCACAGCCCAAGGAAAAACTGGTCCAGACAATTGGTCCAGATAGTCACCGCGGCGGCCTGCAAGGATGACGGACACGATGGAAGGCTCCGCTCCCCGCCGCACCCGGATCCAACAGGAAAAGCGCGAGCTGATCCTCGAAGCCGCGCTCGAAGTCTTCTCCGCAAACGGCTTTCGCGGCTCGACCATCGACCAGATCGCCGAAGCCGCCGGCATGTCGAAGCCGAACCTTCTCTATTACTTCCGCCGCAAGGAAGACATTCACGAGACATTGATGCAGCGCCTGCTCGACACCTGGCTGGCGCCGCTGCGCGAGCTGGACGACATCGGCGACCCGCTGACGGAGCTCAGAAGCTATATCCGCAGGAAGCTGGAGATGGCGCGCGACTTCCCGCGCGAAAGCCGGCTCTTCGCCAACGAGATCCTGCAGGGCGCGCCGCGCATCAAGCCAATGCTGGAGGGCGAGTTGAAGACCTTGGTCGACGAGAAAGCCGCCGTCATCAAGGGCTGGATGCGCGCCGGCAAGATCGCCCGCACCGATCCCTGGCATCTGATCTTCTCGATCTGGGCGACGACGCAGCATTATGCCGATTTCGATGTCCAGGTGCGCGCCGTGCTCGGCGCCGACCGCGGCGGCGACGGCCGCTTCGAGGACGCGGCGCGGTTTCTGGAGCAGTTGTTCCTCGATGGGCTGAAGCCGAAGGGCTGACCCTGCCCTGATCGCTCAGGCGCTGCGCCGCTCGGTTGGAAGCTCGTCCAGCAGCTTCTTCAGCTTGGCGACCGAGTTGTGCTCGGCGAGCGGCGTGTAGACGATCAATCGCATGTCCGAACCGTCGTCGATCGACAGGCTCATATGCTCGAAGGTCATCGCGCCGGCGATCGGATGCCGCAGACGCTTCATGCCAGACAGACGATGAACGACATCGCGCTGCGGCCACCACTCGCGAAACTCGGGGCTCGAGCGCATCATCAGCGCGATCAGCCGCTCGAAATCCGGATCGCCGGTGTATTTCGCGCTCTCGGCACGGAACGCGGCAAGGGTCGCGCGCGCCAGCTGCTCCCAGTCCACCAAAAGATGCCGCCGGTGCGGATCGGTGAACACCCCGTGGATGATGTTGCGTGCGTCGCCCTCCAGCAGGCCATAATCGCCGAAAATGGCGACGGCCGCGTCGTTCCAGGCCAGCACGTCCCAGCGCGGGCCGACCACATAGGCTGGCTGCAGCACCAGGCTCTGCAGCATGTGCAGCAAGGGTCCTTCGACCTTTGTCTGCACGATGCGCCGCCGCTCCGGCTGCTGGCGGCCCGCGAGTGTGAACAAATGCCGCTGCTCGGCGCCGTCTAGCCGCAGCGCCTGGCAGAGCGCTGACAGCACCTCGACCGAGGGCCGCACGTCCCTGCCCTGCTCCAGCCAGGTGTACCAGGTGGTGCCGACGCCGGCGATCATCGCCACTTCCTCGCGCCGCAGCCCGGGCGTGCGCCGCCGGGCGCCGCAAGCGATGCCGGCGACATCGGGCGAAAGCCTCTCGCGGCGCGAACGCAGGAAGGCGCCGAGCTCGCGCCGGCGGTGATCTTCGGGGGAATGAGCGACGGCATCCATGCGTCTATTATAGCAGTACCGATACCAGGATAAAGTTTGAACTGTTTGGGACGCGCGCCGTGTCCCATCTTTCCGTTCAGAGCAGCTCAAGGAGGCTCTGAACATGGAACCCAAGGACAAAACCATTCTCGTCACCGGCTCGACCGACGGCGTCGGCCGTGTGGTCGCCGAAAGGCTCGGCGCCGCCGGCGCCCGCGTGCTGGTGCATGGTCGCGACGCAGGCCGCGGCAAAGCGACAGTCGCCGCGATCGAGGCCAAGGGCGGCAAGGCGGAATTTCTCGGCGCCGACCTCGCTTCGCTTGCCGAAGTACGCCGCCTCGCCGAAGCCGTGCGCGCAAGGACCGATCGGCTCGATATCCTGATCAACAATGCCGGCGTCGGCACCGGCGGCCAGGGCGCGAAGCGGCAGGTCAGCGCCGACGGCTACGAGCTGCGCTTCGCCGTCAACTATCTCGCCGGCTTCCTGCTGACGTCGGAGCTTTTGCCTTTGCTCAAGGCAAGCGCGCCGGCGCGCATCGTCAACGTCGCCTCGGCCGGCCAGCAGGCAATCGACTTCGACGACATCATGCTGACGCATGGCTATAGCGGCGTGCGCGCCTACTGCCAGAGCAAGCTGGCGCAGATCCTGTTCACCGTCGATCTGGCGGAACAGCTCGAAGGCACCGGCATCACCGTCAACGCCTTGCATCCGGCAAGCTACATGGACACCACGATGGTCCGGCAGGCCGGCGTCACGCCATGGAGCTCGGTCGAAACCGGCGCCGACGCCATCCTCAACCTCGCGACATCGCCGGCACTCGAAGGGCGCAGCGGCCGCTATTTCGACGGCCAGCGGGAATCGCGCGCCGATGCACAGGCCTATGACGAAAAGGCCCGCCGCCGATTGCGGGCCTTGAGCCTCGAACTGATCGGTCACCCATCACCAACATCCAGGGAACAGCACTCATGAGCGAGACCATCCAACATTGCGTCATCATCGGCGGCTCGTCCGGCATCGGACTCGCCACGGCCAGGCGGCTTGTCGGCCCCGGCATGAAAGTCACGATCACCGGCCGCAACGAAGACAAGCTGAAAAGCGCCTGGAAGAGCCTCGACGGCACCGTCGGCAAAGCTGCCTTCGACGCCACCAAGCCGGATGAAGTCCGGCAGTTCTTCGAGCGCCTCGGGCCGTTCGATCACCTGGTTCTCGCCGCAAGCGGCGGCAAGGGGCTGGGACCGTTCGCGACGCTCGACCTCGCCGATATCGCCAGCGGCGTCGACGAAAAGATCCGGCCGCAATTGTCCTGCCTGCAGGCCGCTTTGCCGACCCTGAACAAGGCCGGATCGGTCACTTTCATCTCGGCCGTGTCGGCTCAAATTGCCGCGCCCGGTGTCGCCGGCATCGGCGCCATCAACGGCATGCTCTTGACCGTCGCGCCGATCCTGGCGGTCGAGCTGAAGCCGCTGCGCGTCAATGTCGTGGCGCCCGGCGTCATCGACACGCCCTGGTGGGATTTTCTTCCCGATGAGCAGCGGCAGGCGGTGTTTGCCGAATATGCCGGCAAGACACCGGTCGGCCGCATCGGCCGCGCCGAAGATGTTGCCGAGGCGATTGCCTTCCTGGTCTCCAACGGTTTCATGACCGGGCAGGTGCTGACCTGCGACGGCGGCTTGAGGTTCGCGGCCTAGCCCGGACGCCCGCGGCCGCGACAGCGCGGCCGTCTATATGCCCTTCGCGATCAGCGCCAGGAACCCGCCAGCCAAAGCAACATTGCTGACGACGCCGTTTATGCGGGACGTGCGATCCGCGCCCTGACGATCCCAGAAATTGTGAAACATCGGCGTCGCGACGATCAGGAACAGGATGAGAGCTGCCGCCGCAGGCGCGGTCCAAAGGCCGGCGATAACCAGCGCCCCGGCAACGACCTGCAAGACGATGCCCAGCCACAGAGCGAGCGTCGCCTGCGGCACGCCGCGCGCGGCCATCAGCGAGGCGACCAGCTTTCTGTTCTGGATGTTGCGCAGACCGGCAAAGAGGAAGGCGCCGCCAAGCAGCAGCCGGGAGATGATTAGAATCTCGTTCTGAAAATTCTCGAACATGTCGTTGTTCTTTCGCCGAAAAAAGACGTGGGCCGCTCAGCCGGCCCACGTCGCGGCCGCAAGATCAGGCGGCCTTTGCCTTTTCGACCGGGTGGACGGAGCGGAACGGTATGGCGAGGCGATTCCACACATTGATCATGCCAACCAGCACGGTCAGCTTCACAAGTTCCTCCTCGGAAAAATGCTCCAGCGTGGCGGCATAGAGATCGTCCGGAACGCCGTTGCCGGAAATGTTGGTCACCGCCTCGGTCCAGGCAAATGCCGCCCTCTCGCGCTCGGAAAACAGCGGCGATTCCTTCCAAGCCGCGACCAGATAGAGGCGCTGCTCGGTCTCGCCGTCGCGCCTTGCCTCACGGCTGTGCATGTCGACGCAGTAGGAGCAGCCATTGATCTGCGAAGCCCTGAGCTTTACCAGATGGATCAGGCTGGCCTCCAGCCCGCTCTCCTCGACAGCCGTGTTGAGCTCGGTCACTGCCTTCATGAGAGCCGGCGCCTTGGCATAAAATTGAAGTCTCTGTTTCATCGTCTTTGCCTTTCCACATTGTCTGGCGGGTTAAGTCTGTTTGGATGAAGCGGGTTTCTGCGGCCGCTGGTGGCGCTCGACGAAGGCGCAGCTCGCGGCATAGGATCGCGGATCGCCTTCGGCCGCATACTCCGCCACGATGTCGGACAGCTTCACTTCGGCAAGCGCCGCCCGATAGGCGCGCTCCGCCTTGAGCATCGCGGCATTGATGCCGCAGGGTTTGACATAAGCCGACGCATCGATCTTGACCGGGCCGCGCTGGCGAATTTCGCCGCATCGGAACGCAGGCTCCCTGCCCTCGACGGCCAGCACGATATCCAGCAGCGTGATCAGCTCCGCCGCTCGCGCCAGCCGGTAGCCGCCCGCCGGTCCCGGCACCGATTCAAGAATCCGCGCCGCCGTGAGCTGGTTGAGATGCTTCAAAAGATAACTCGGCGACAGCCCAAAACACTCCGCGAGCGCCGCGCCCGGCATGGTGCTGTTGCCATCCACGCTGGCCAACGTCGCTGCGCAGTGAATGGCCGCTTCGACGCCATCGCCTAGCTTCATAGCCTCGGTCTCCAATTCATAGATATCTTTTATCCTGGATAGCCTTTATCCGCAATAGGGAAATGAAAATTCCCGACCATTCGCAACGGCAATGTGAGGAAGAACGGCGCCTTCGCAGGACTTGGGTTCCTCGCACCCCGCAAAGCGGGGGGAGAGGTGGCCCGGCGAAGCCGGGACGGAGAGGGGGACGCCCTCTGCGAAGCCAAAACCGGTCAGGGACTAGGCGCAAGAAAGATACAGACAGTATGGGGCCTCAGCGGTGTCCAGCCGCCGGGTGGCCCCTCTCCGGCCCGGCTTTTGCCGGGCCACCTCTCCCACTCTCGTGGGGCGAGGAACCCAAGCTTATTCCGCCGCCACCTTGGCCATCGGATTGTTGGGGTGCGTCGTCCAGTTGGCGTAGATCGGCGACACCGGCTTGCCGGTGCGCTGGTCCACGACGCCGGCCGCCAGCGGCTCCATGGTGATACAGCCTTCGACCGGGCAGACATTGACGCAGAGATTGCAGCCGACGCATTCGGCCTCGATCACCTCGAAATGCCGAACGCCGTCGACCATGTTGGTGATCGCCTGGTGCGAGGTGTCCTCGCAGGCGATGTGGCAACGGCCGCATTTGATGCAGGCGTCCTGGTCGATATGCGCCTTGGCGACGTAGTTGAGGTTGAGATACTGCCAGTCGGTGACGTTGGGCGTGGCGCGGCCGATGATGTCGGAGAGCGAGGCGTGGCCCTTCTCGTCCATCCAGTTTTCCAGGCCGGCGATCATCTCCTGCACGATCTTGAAGCCATAGGTCATGGCCGCCGTGCAGACCTGCACATTCCCGGCGCCGAGCGCCATGAATTCCGCAGCGTCGCGCCAGGTGGTGATGCCGCCGATGCCGGAGATCGGCAGGCCGTGCGTTTCGGGATCACGGGCGATCTCGGCCACCATGTTCATGGCGATCGGCTTCACCGCCGGGCCGCAATAGCCGCCATGCGAGCCCTTGCCGTCGATGGTCGGCTGCGGCGCGAAACTGTCGAGATCGACGCCGGTGATCGAGTTGATGGTGTTGATCAGCGACACCGCGTCGGTGCCGCCGGCCTTGGCCGCGCGGGCAGGCTTGCGGATGTCGGTGATGTTGGGCGTCAGCTTGGTGATGACGGGCATGCGCGTATACTGCTTGCACCACCGCACCACCATCTCGATATATTCCGGCACCTGGCCGACCGCCGAGCCCATGCCGCGCTCGCTCATGCCGTGCGGGCAGCCGAAATTGAGCTCGATGCCGTCGGCGCCGGTCTCCTCGACCAGCGGCAGGATCGCCTTCCAGCTTTCCTCCACGCAAGGCACCATGATCGAGGCGATCAGCGCCCGATCCGGCCAGTTCATCTTCACCTGCTTCATCTCGCGCAGATTGGTCTGCAGGTCGCGGTCGGTGATCAGCTCGATGTTGTTCAGGCCAAGCAGCCTGCGGTCGGCGCCCCAGATCGCGCCGTAGCGCGGGCCGTTGACGTTGACGACCGGCGGGCCCTCTTCGCCCAGCGTCTTCCATACCACGCCGCCCCAGCCGGCCTTGAAGGCGCGCTCGACATTGTAGGCCTTGTCGGTCGGCGGCGCCGAGGCCAGCCAGAACGGATTTGGCGACTTGATGCCGATGAAATTGTTGCGGATGTCTGCCATGCTCATGCCCTCCCGTTAGAGGTCAGTGCCCGGTGGATGCTCTCGGCGGCGTCGCGCCCCTGCGCTACCGCCGAGACAGTCAAATCGTCACCCCCGAAGATGCAATCGCCGCCCGCCCAGACTTTTGCCAGCGAGGTGCGGCCTTCGGCATCGACCTTGATGCGGCCGCCTTCGAGCTCGATCGCCTCCGCGCTGCCGTTGAGATGCGCCGGCACAAAGCTCTGGCCGATCGCCTTGAACACCTGGTCGGCGACGAGCGTGAGCCGTTCGCCGGTGCCGGCCAGCTTGTCGCCGCTCATCGCGGTGTATTCGAGCTCGATCCCGGAGACCTTGCCGTTCTCGGCAATCACGCGCTTCGGCTGCAGCCAGTGGCGGATGGTGACGCCGTTGGCGGCGGCCAGATCCTGCTCGAAGCCGGAGGCGTTCATGTGCTCCTGACCGCGCCGGTAGCAGATCGTCACTTCTTCCGCGCCGAGCAGCTTCGACTGCACCGCGGCATCGATCGCCGTCATGCCGCCGCCGATGACGACGACGCGCCGGCCGACCGGCAGGCTGGAGAGGTCACTAGCCTGGCGAAGCTCGGCGATGAATTCGACCGCATTGGCGACACCGTCGGCGTCTTCGCCGTCGGCGCGCAGTGCGTTGACACCGCCAAGGCCGAGGCCAAGAAAGACCGCATCGTAGTTGCGCATCAGGTCGGCCAGTTGGAAGTCGCGGCCGAGCGCCTTACCGTTCTGGATGTCGATGCCGCCGATCGCGGTGACGTAGTCGACCTCGGCCTGGGCGAAATCGTCGACGCTCTTATAGGCGGCGATGCCATATTCGTTGAGGCCGCCGGCCTTCGGCCGCGCCTCCAGGATCGTCACCTCATGGCCGTGACGGGCAAGGCGATGCGCCGCCGCCAGCCCTGCCGGCCCGGCGCCGACCACGGCAATGCTCTTGCCCGTCGCTTCGGCGCGCTTGTAGAACTGCTTGCCCTCGCTCATCGCCACATCGGTGGCGTAGCGCTGCAGCCGGCCGATCTGCACCGGCTTGCCTTCGGCCACCTCGCGCACGCAGACCTCTTCGCACAGCGTCTCGGTCGGGCAAACGCGGGCGCACATGCCGCCGAGGATGTTCTGGTCGAAGATGGTCTTGGCCGAGCCCAGCGGATTGCCGGTGGCGATCTGGCGGATGAACAGCGGGATGTCGATCGAGGTCGGGCACGCATTCATGCACGGCGCGTCGTAGCAGAAATAGCAGCGATCGGATTCGACCAGCGCCTCGTGGTGATCGAGCGGCGGATGCAGGTCGGAAAAATTGTCGGCATATTGCTCGGAAGACAGCCGGCCGCCGGCAATGCCTTCGATGAAATGACCAGTCGCCATTCCAGTTCCCCTTGTTGTCGTTTTGGGGAAGGCTAGCACGTTTTATTTTTTTATCAATTGGTCAATTTTCGGCCAAGCCGCTGAAATGGTTGAGCAAAAACATGACAAATGAAGTCATGTTATGGCCACCTCGATAAGCTCTGCGGTGTCGTGGCCTGTGACCCTGTGGCTGTGGATCGACCGTATCTCGTCCGCCACCAATTCCTGCAGCCGCCACAGATTGCGGTCATGGATGCCGAAGGTCTCGAGATGGCTGACGGTGTTGTAGAGATATTCCGCACCCGAGCCGACATGGCCGCAGGCGCGCGCCAGCACCCAAGCCACCTTCTCCAGCGGCTGCCCGAGCGACGTCCCCCTGCCTTTTACGCCGACCCAGAAGCCCAGCGCCCGCACCCGACCTCGCGCCGTCCGCACCGGAACCCATCTGACGGAAGCGACGCTCTCGTGATCGTCGATCTCGCGTCGCAGCAGCCTCTCGATCTGGGCCGGCTTTTCGCCGTCCGGCAGGCGGTAGATGACGCCGTCGCAACGCCCGCCGCGTTCCAGAGCCATCATCAGCCCCGGCTGCGCGGCGCTGCCCCGCCAGCGCACCATGTCGAGACAGAAGGAGCGATGCCAGCCATGCGCCGAGGCGCGCTGCTGCTCGACGGACTCGAAGGCCGGTTTCCAGATCAGCGAGCCATAGGCGAACACCCACAGTGGCCCTTCGTCGGCCTCGCCGGCGAGACGCGCAGCGAGCGCGCCGAAATCGTCGTCGCTGAGCTGGGTCCACTCCCCGCTCGGACCGGGATCGATCTCGTCTCGATGGCAGAGCGCGACAAGCTCAGGCGTGAGCGACATTCGACGCATGGAAAGCAAGCCCCTCTTTGACGGCAGCAAAGTCGAAAAGCGCTGGCTATGCAAGATCAGCGGAGCGCGGCGCCTTGCCTCCCGAGATTTTCGGCCCATGTCGGATTTCTGTCGCCAGGATCGTCCTAGGATGGATCGAACCGCGATCGCTGCCTGAACCGGTGAGGAGACCGACCATGCCGAAATCCCCGCAACCTTTCTTCTGGTACGAACTGATGACCACCGACCTCGACGCCGCCGAGGCTTTCTACACGGCCGTGGTCGGCTGGAAGGCCGAGCCTTTCGACAAGGCGCCCGGCATGCCCCGCTACATCGTGGTCAATTCCGCCGTGCGCGGTGTCGGCGGATTGATGACCATGCCGGAAGAACCCGCCAAGATGGGCATGCCGCCGGCCTGGATGGGCTATATCTACACCCAGGATGTAGACGCCTCGACGCAGGCGCTCAAGGACGCCGGCGGTGCGGTGCACCGCGCGCCCGACGACATTCCGGGCGTCGGCCGCTTCGCCGTCGTTGCCGACCCGCAAGGCGCGGCCTTCATGTTCCTGCAGCCCAACCAGCCCGACCAGCCGCCTGTGCCGGCAACCACGCTTGGCCATGTCGGCTGGCATGAGCTCTATACGTCGGACTGGAAAGCCGCCTTCGATTTCTACTCCACCCAATTCGGTTGGACGAGCGCCGGCGAGTTCGACATGGGCGAGATGGGTATCTACAAAACCTTCGGCGCCGGCCCTGAATCCGGCGGCGGCATCATGAACAAACCGCCGCAGATTCCGGTTCCGGTCTGGCAGTTCTATTTCAACGTCGACGCCATCGACGCCGCCGCCAGGCGCGTCACCGACAATGGCGGCAAGGTCATCATGGGACCGATGGACGTGCCGAGCGGCCAGTGGATCATCCAGTGCCAGGATCCGCAAGGCGCGCATTTCGCCTTGCTGGCACCGGCGCGGTAGAAGCTGCCAATCTCCCCCCTTGTGGGGGAGATGTCCGGCAGGACAGAGGGGGGCGCTGTCCCGCCAGCGTTATCCATTTGGCGTCACTCCGGCGTCAGCACCGCCAGCTTCAGATCGGCCTTTTTCGCGCCGCTGACCTGGATGATCGCGGCGCCGCCCGCGAGCTTGAAGCGCACGCTCTTGCGGATGCCCGGGCAGGTCTTGACGCCGCTGAAAGCGGCCGATTTCACGGTCTTGCCGTCCTGCACGACATCGACCCAGGCCTCATCGGACAGGCTGAGCTGCAGATCGCCTTCCGGCGGCACGGTCACGTTTGCAGTCGCGCCGAAGGTGCCGGCTGCCGGCGCACGCTGCGGCGGCACCTGAAAGGGGACCGTATCGACCGCCGCGAGCGTGAGATCCACCGCTTCCCCGACCGTCAGCGTGGCGCCCGACTGCGCGGCGGGGGCCTCCGGAAACAGCGCCTGCTCGCGTTCAACCGGCCATTTGAAGGCATCGCAGCCGGTGTCGGCGGCCATGGCGAAGCTGGTGCCAGCAAGGATTGCGAAGAGGCCGATAACGACTTTTCTCATGACTAATTTTCTCATGACTAAGGAGACTCGCTTGGTTTGATCCGTCATGCCCTTAATACAACCATAAGGATACATATGCAACCAATGCGAGAAGAAATATCGGGGATTGAAACCATTTCGGCTCACCGATTGTTGATGGCAGGCCAAGGGAAGTGAGTGGTCCGTTGGCGGGCGGTAATTTAAGGCCGGCACCGGGGGCAAATGGAGTTTTGCATGAAGCTTTTCGAAAGCCTTGCCCAGTACCGGCCCCAGGCGTTGGGTGTGCTGCGCATCATGACGGCGCTGCAGTTCATCGAGCTCACGGGACCCAGAAACTGTTCAATTTTCCTCCCGGCGCCCATGCCGAGGCCCTGACAGGGATTGCGCTGACGTCCGGGATCCTTGAGTTTGCCGGCGGCGTGCTACTCGCGCTGGGGCTCTTCACGCGCCCGGTGGCGTTTCTGCTCTGCGGCGAGATGGCGGTCGCCTATTTCATGGCGCATTTCCCGCGCGACTTCTTCCCGGCCAACAACGGCGGCGACGCAGCCATACTGTTCTGCTTCGTCTTCCTCTATCTGTTCTTTGCCGGTCCGGGCGCCTTCGCGGTGGACAATCGTGAGAGCGCCAGGGCCTGATGGCGAGGAGCGCGTCAGGAGGCATTTTGTTTTGACGCAATTCCGGACGGAAAAACGCTTCGCACTTTTCCTGGAATTGCTCCAAAGCATGTCTCCCGAAAGTGGGAACCGGTTTCGGGATAAAGACATGCGTAAGATCAAAACCTAAAGCGCATGGAGCGAGTCGGAAGGATCGCGACGCGCTTTAGCCGCGCATCCGCTCGAAATTGGCGTCGAACAGCGGCGCCGCCTGGATGCGCGCCGCATGGCGCTTGCCGAGGATCTCGATCTCGAAACCGTCCGGTCTGTCGGCGATCTCCTTCGGCACATAGCCCATGGCGACCGACATCTTCGAATTGTGCGCATAACCGCCGGACGTGACCCAGCCGCGCACGGCGCCATCATGCCAGATCGCCTCGTCGCCGATGACGTCGGCATCGCTGGCGTCGACGATGAAGCTGCGCAGCCGAAGCTTGCCGCCCTCCCTGCGCTCCGCGAGCGCGGCCTCCTTGCCGATGAAATCGGCATCCTTGCCATAGGCGACGAAGCGGTCGAGCCCGGCCTCTAGCGGGCCATAGATCGGCCGGTATTCGCGCGCCCATGAGCCGTAGTTCTTCTCGAGCCTGAGCGCATTCAGCGCGCGCGAGCCGAACAGGCCGATGCCAAACTCTCCTCCGGCCGCCGTCAGCGCCTGGTAGGCGGCGCGCTGGTATTCCGGCGCCACCCAGATCTCGTAGCCAAGATCGCCCGTATAGCTCACGCGTCCGACAAGGCACGGCGCCATGCCGATGTCCATCCTGGCGATTGCCATGAAGGGGAACGCCGCGTTGGAAACATCAGCGCGGGTGACCTTGGCCAGCACCTCCCTCGCCTTCGGCCCGGCAATCGCGAGACCGGAAAGCTTCTGTCCCAGCGCCTCGATCCGCACCGAACCATCCTTGGGCAGATGCGCCTCGAACCAGCGCATGTGGTATTGCTCGGCGATGCCTGAGCCGGCGATGAACCACTCGCTGTCGTCGATATTGGCTAAAGTGAAATCGCCGATCAGTCTGCCGTCATCCTTCAGCATCGGCGCCAGCGTCATGCGGCCGCGCCTTGGCAGCTTGCAGGCGAACATGCGGTCGAGCCATCCAGCCGCGTCCTCGCCCGTCACCTTGTATTTGGCGAAGTTCGAGATTTCCGACAGGCCGACGCCGTCGCGCACCGCCGCGACTTCCTTGGCGACATGGTCGAAGTCGGTAGAGCGCCGCCAGGAGAACTCATCCTTGACGCCTTCCGGCGCATACCAGAGCGGCACTTCGAGCCCATAGGATATGCCCCATTGCGCGCCCCTGACGGCTAGCGTGTCGTAGAGAGGCGTCGTCTTGAGCGGACGCCCTGCCGGCAGCTCCTCGTTCGGGAAGCGGATCGAGAAACGCCGCGAATAATTCTCGCGCACCTTGGCGTTGGTGTAGGCCATCGTCGCCCAGTCGCCATAGCGCGCCACGTCCATCGCCCAGATGTCGGCGCCGGGATCGCCCTCGATCATCCAGTTGGAGAGCGCGAGGCCGACGCCGCCACCCTGGCTGAAGCCGGCCATGACGCCGCAGGCGACCCAGAAGCCCGGCAGGCCACGCACAGGGCCGACCAGCGGATTGCCGTCGGGCGCGAAGGTGAAGGGACCGTTGATGATCTGCTTGATGCCGGTCTTCTGGAAGGCCGGGAAGTGACGAAAGCCGACTTCCAGCGACGGCGCGATGCGGTCGATGTCCGGCTCCAGCAGCTCATGGCCGAAGTTCCAAGGTGTGGTGAACTCCGACCACACCTTGTTGGCCTTCTCATAGGTGCCCATCAGCATGCCGCCGCGCTCCTGGCGCAGATAGAGCTCGCCGTCGAAGTCGACGGCGTGGATGATCTCGGTGCCAGTCTTCTTGTTCCAGTCGGCGACCTCCGGCATGTCCTCGGTGATCAGGTACATGTGCTCCATCGCCAGCACCGGCAGCTCTAGCCCGACCATGCGGCCGACCTCGCGCGCCCACAGGCCACCGGCATTAACGACATGCTCGGCGATGATATCGCCCTTGTTGGTGATGACGCGCCACAACCCATCGGGGCGGCGCACGATGTCCTCGACCTTGGTAAAGCGTTCCACTTCCGCACCAAGTTTCCGCGCAGCCTTGGCATACGCATGCGTGACACCGGACGGGTCGAGATGGCCGTCCTCCTTGTTGCGCACCGCGCCGACGAACTGGCTGGGATCGATGAGCGGCATCAATTCCGCCGCTTCCCTCGCCGAGATCACTTCGAGGTCGATGCCGAGATAGCGGCCCTTCGACACCACGCCGCGCAGCCAGTCGAGCCGCGCCTCGGTCGCGGCCAGAAGCACACCGCCCGTGAGATGCACGCCGGTCGCTTGGCCGGAAAGCTCCTCGATCTCCTTGTAGAGCGAGATCGTGTATTTCTGCAGCTTGGCGACGTTGGGATCGCCATTGATCGTGTGCATGCCGCCGGCGGCATGCCAGGTCGAACCGGAAGTCAGCTCGTCGCGCTCCAGAAGCACGACGTCGGTCCAGCCGTGGCGGGCGAGATGGAACAGCACCGAGCATCCGACGACACCGCCGCCGATGACCACCACCTTTGCATGCGACTTCATGGGTTTTTCTCGTTGGTTCAGTGAGTTGAGAGATTGAAATGATTCAGGATGGGAAGCCGTTCCCTCACGGCTCGCCTGGCCCGATCGCTTCCTTGCGGCGCGCCATATAGGCTTCGAGCGCCTCGCGCACGGCTGGGTCCATGGCCGGCTGGACATATTCCTCCAGCGCCTTCTTCCACAGCCGCGTCGCGCGCGCAGTCGTGTCGAGCGCCCCGGCTTCCTGCCAGGCCTCGTAGTTCTGCCAGTTGGAAAGCATCGGCTGGTAGAAGGCGGTGGCGTAACGCTCCAGCGTGTGCGGCTCGCCGAAGAAATGGCCCCCTGTCGGCACCGCGCCCAGCGCCTCGACCGCGAGTTCCGCCTCGTCGACAACGATTGGCCGCAGGAATTCCATCATGTGCTGGATCATCTCGACATCGATGATGAGTTTTTCGAACGAAGCCGTCAGTCCGCCCTCCTGCCAGCCGGCGGCATGATAGACAAGATTGCCGTGGCCGAGCACCGCGCCCCACAGCGCCATCATCGTCTCATAGGCGCCCTGCGCATCGGCTGCATTGGAGGCCGAGCCCGGCGTGGTGCGGTAGGGCAAGTTGTAGCGCCGCGCCAACTGCCCGGAAGCGATATTGGCCTTGGTGTTTTCCGGCGTGCCGAAGGCCGGCGCGCCCGACTTCATGTCGACATTGGAGGTGAAGGCGCCATACATCACCGGCGCGCCGGGACGCACCAATTGCGTCAGCACGATGCCGAACAGCGCCTCGGCATTCTGCTGCGCCAAAGCACCTGCAAGTGTCACCGGGCTCATCGCGCCCATCAGCGTGAACGGCGTCACCGCTACCGATTGGCCGTATTCGGCCATCGTCATCAGCCCCTCCGCCATCATCTCGTCGAAGCGGCGCGGCGAGTTGACCGAGATGATGGTGGTGACGCCGGGGTCCTGCGCCATCTCATGCAGCGTCAGCCCGCGCGCGATGGCCATCATCTCGATGCCGTCCAGCGCCCTGCCCCGCCCGATCGCCGAGACATGGAAGCATTTGTCGGTCAGCGTCAGATTGGCGAAATAAGTGTCCATATGCCTTGTGTTTGCCGGCAGCTCGATCGGCGCGCAGACCTGGTTGCCGAGCATATGGATGCAGTTGAAATGCTGGGCGAGCCGCACGAGGTCCGAATAGTCGGCGAGGTTGCCGGCGCGGCGGCCCCGCTCCATGTCGTGCACATTGGGCGGGCCGGCCACCAGCGTGAAGTTGATCGTGCTGCCGCCGAGATGGATGGCTCGAGCGGGATTGCGCGGAGTAAGCGTGTAGTTGCTGCGCGTCGACGTCAACGCGTCCTCGACCATGCTCCGGTCGATGCGCACATTCATCGACCCGTGATCGACCTTGGCGCCGGCGCGCTCGAACAGCGACAGCGCCCGAGGGCTCATCACCTCGATGCCGAAATTCTCCAGGATGTGCATCGAGGCCTGGTGGATGGCCTCGATCTGGTCGGCCGACAGCAGCGCCATCGGCGGATAAGGATTCTCCACTCGCCGCAGGGGGAGTTGCGGAATGGCGGCCGGTCCCCGATTGCTGGTGCGCTCGGCGCCGCGCTTGCGTCTTGGTTCGCTCATGCGCGCATCAGAGCGCCGGCATCCCATGCGAGCTGTCAGGAATTCGCCATTTGCCGGCGTGATTTTAGCCTAGGCGGCATTTTTCAAAATCGATGAAAACAATAGCGACGCAGATGGTCGGAATATCGATACTGGATTTTCGCGCCTCCCTCATCAGCGTTAAGGAAGACGGCAAGACTCCTTTTATGATTTCGGCCTATTCGTCTCCCGATGCGTAGGTCGAGTTTTAGTAAAATTGTCGCTGTTTCCGTGCTGCTGGCGCTGTCGGCCTGCGCGACGGCGCCCAGCCACATCAACAATGTCTGCGCCGTCTTCGACCAGAATGACGGCTGGTTCGACAACTGGCAGTCCGCCGCCGAGCGCACGGAGCAGAAATACGGCATTCCCGTTCCCGTGCTGATGGCGACGGTGCGCAAGGAATCCGGCTTCAAGAGCAATGCCCGCCCGCCGCGCACAAAGCTGCTCGGCTTCATCCCGTGGACGCATGTCTCGAGCGCCACAGGCTACTCGCAGGCGCTCGACGGTACCTGGTCGCAATATCAAAGCGAGACCGGCAACTGGGCGGCGCGCCGCACGCGCTTCGCCGACGCCATCGATTTCGTCGGCTGGTACCACTCCAAGACCGCCGACACGTTTGGTGTCGCCCGCAACGACACTTACAATCTCTATCTGGCCTATTATCTCGGCTGGACCGCCTATGGCCGCGGCAATCGCGGCGACGCCGGTGTTCAAAGTTACGCACGCGCCACCGACCAGATGGCCCGCGACTACGCAGCGCAGCTAAGGCAATGCGGCAGTTGAGACCCGCCCTGGGTTAGTGCCGCCTTGTCGTGTCCTTCGGCCTTGCGACACCCGTTTCCGAATCCTCGTCGCGCACTTCATGGCGACGGGCCTTGAGCACCGCGTCGTTCTCTTCGACGCCGTCTCCGGTCGCGTCGGCTTCCGCACTGGCATTTTTGCCGTCCGGACGCTGCGGCGGTGAACCGGCAAAACCCGGCCCCTTGCCGTGCGGCGCATCATCCGGCACGCCTTCATGCGCGGCGTGCTCCTTGTCGAACTTGATGACCGGCTCCATCTTGGCGAGCACGTCGTCCGAAAGCCAGCACAGGCTCGTGTGGCCGCCGCCGAGATTCTTCACCGGCGGCACCTTCGTCTCGCACAGATTGTCCGGCACCAGCTTCTTGTAGCCGCAGCGCGTCTGGAACGGACAACCGGTCGGCGGGTTCATGGCCGACGGGATGTCGCCCTCGAGCACGATGTGCTTCTTGACCACGCTGGTATCGGCGATCGGGATCGCCGACAGCAGCGCCTCGGTATAGGGGTGGTAGGGCGGCGAGAAGATCTGGTCGGTCGTGCCCTGCTCGACGATATAGCCGAGATACATGACGACGACGCGGTCGGCGATGTAACGCACCACCGACAGATCGTGGCTGATGAAGAGCATCGTCGTCTTGTTTTTGCGCTGAATGTCCATCAGCAGTTCGGTCACCGCCGCCTGCACGGAGACGTCCAGCGCCGAGACCGGCTCGTCGGCCACCACCACCTTGGCGTCGCCGGCGAAGGCGCGCGCGACACCGATGCGCTGCTTCTGGCCGCCCGAAAGCTGGCGCGGCTTGCGGGTTTCGAACGCCCGCGGCAGCTTCACCAGATCGAGCAGTTCCAGCATGCGCTGGCGCCGTTCGGCAACATTCTTGCCGACATTGAACTTTTCCAGCGTGCGGATGATCTGCGAGCCGACGCTGTGGCTGGGATTCAGCGTATCGAACGGGTTCTGGAACACCATCTGGATCGACGACACGGTGTCGACGCCGCGGCTCTCGATACCCGTCGATTGGATTTCCTTGTTGGCCAAAGTCACGGTGCCGGAGCTGGCGGTCTCGAGGCCGAGCAGGACCTTGGCCAGCGTCGACTTTCCGCAACCGGACTCGCCGACGATCGCCACCGTCTCGGATTCGCGCGCGGTGAACGAGATGGTCTCATTGGCCTTGACGACGCGGCCTTCGCTGGAGCCGAACACCTCGCTGCCGCCAACCTTGTAGTATTTCTTGAGGTCCTGGATCTTCAGCACCGGCGCGCCTGGCTCGACCTTCTCGTTGACCTTCTTGGCGCCGGGCGGCAGCGCCTCCCAGTCGATCTCGTTGAAGCGCACGCAGCGCGAGAAATGCCCCTCATGGCCCTCGACCGGGACCATCGGGATTTCCGCCGCGTTGCAGACGCCCTCGACGAAATGGTGGCAGCGCGGCCCGAAATTGCATCCCTTCGGCCGTTCATGCGGCAGCGGCAACTGTCCAGGAATCGAGATCAGCGGCCGCGAGTTCTTGTCGGCGCCGGGCAGCGGGATCGAGCGGAACAGCCCCTGCGTATAGGGATGGCGCATCCGGTCGAACACGTCCTCGATCTTGCCGGTCTCGACCGCCTCGCCGGAATACATCACCGTGATCTTGTCGCAGGTTTCCAGAATGAGGCCGAGATTGTGCGACACGAAAATCATCGAGGTGCCGAACTTCTCGCCCAGGCCCTTGACCAGCTCGACGATGCCGGCTTCGACGGTGACGTCGAGCGCGGTGGTCGGCTCGTCAAGCAGCAAGAGCGCCGGCTTCGACAGCAGCGCCATGGCGATGACGATGCGCTGCTGCTGGCCGCCCGACAGCTGGTGCGGATAGGAGCGCATCATGCGCTCGGGATCGGGCAGCTTCACCGCCCGCACCATCTCCAGCGCCCTGTTGTAGGCCTCCTCCTTCGACACCTTGTCGTGGATCAGCGGCACTTCCATCAGCTGCTGTCCGATCTTCATCGCCGGATTGAGGCTCGCCATCGGCTCCTGGTAGATCATGGCGATCTTGTTGCCGCGGATGGCGCGCAATTCCTCGTCGGACATCTCGCCCATGTCCCTGCCCTGGAACTTGATGCGTCCGCCGACGATCTTCCCGATGTTGGAGAGGTCGCGCATGATGCCGAGCGACACGGTCGACTTGCCGCAGCCGGACTCGCCGACGATGCCCATCGCCTCCCCGGGCATCACCGTGCAGGAAAAATCCATCACGGCCGGGATCTCGCCCTTGCGGGTGAAGAAGGAGATCGAGAGGTTCTCGATCTCGATGATTGGTTGAGCCGGATTTCGAACTGCCTCGTTCATGGGTCGCTCCAATCCTAAATTGTTCCAGCAGCTAGGGCCTGAACCCTCGCCATCAATCCTTCATCGACTGTTCGCGCAGCGAGTCCGCCAAAAGGTTCAGCCCCAGCACGAACGACATCAGGGCGATCGTCGGCGGCAGCGCCGGATGGATGAAGGAACGCAAAAGCCGGCTGGCGTCCTTGATCGCCGTGCCCCAGTCGGGGCTTTCCGGCGCCAGGCCCAGGCCGAAATAGCCGAGCGTTCCGAGCAGGATCGTCGTGTAGCCGATGCGCAGGCAGGCATCGACGATCAGCGGACCGCGCGCATTGGGCAGGATCTCCCACAGCATGATGTACCAGGGTGATTCACCGCGCGTCTGCGCCGCCGCCACATAGTCGCGCGTCTTGATGTCCATGGTCAGCCCGCGCACGATGCGGAACACGCCCGGGCTGGAGGCGAACACCACCGCCACGAAGATGTTGAGCTGGTTCGGATCGATGTGGACGATGTGCAGCGGGTCCTTGTCGAAGACCAGGCCGACATAGATCCAGCCGCCGAGGACAAGCGTGATGCCGAGCAGGATATAGAGCCGGTCCGGCCGGTTCTTGAACCGCGTCCAGAACAGGACGCTGAAGAAGATGATCGGGAACAGGAAGAACAGCCCCGCCATCGCATAGGGGATCGGCGTGTCCATGATGCCCGGTGTCACCAAGAGGTAGAACAACAGGATCACCGGGAAAGCCAGCACCAGATTGGCGAGGAAGGACAGCAGCGTGTCGATCCTGCCGCCATAGTAACCGGCCGGCAGGCCGAGCGTGATGCCGACCATCAGCGCGAAGCCGGTGGCGGCCGGCGCGATGATCAGCACGATCTGGCTGCCATAGACCATGCGCGAGAACACGTCGCGGGCGAGCTTGTCGCCGCCGAAATAATAGATCAGCTTGGACGTCGGCTCGACCGCGCCGGGCAGCGCGTCCTTCATGATCGAGACCTGCGCCAGTGGATCGAAAGGCGAGATCGTCGAGGCGAAGATCGCCGTGAACAGCCAGAACAGGCAGATGAAGACGCCGGCGATGCCGACGCCGCTGTCGAAGAGCTGGCCGTAAAGGCCAAGCCGCTTCTTATAGGCAAAGCTGACGCCCATCACCAGGATCAACGCGATCCATACCGGCCAGAAACGCCAAAGCACGCCGACAACGATGTCGAAGGCATTGATATACTCGGTCTGCATCGGCCCTGCCCCTTATTGAACCCTGATGCGCGGATTGAGGAACGCGTAGCCGACATCGGAGATGAGCTGGGTGATCAAGACGATGAACACCGAAACCAGCGAGCAGCCGAGCAGAAGGTCGATGTCGTTGTTGCCGGCAGCCTCGACCAGCGTGTAGCCGAACCCCTGGTACCGGAACATCACCTCGACGATGACGACGCCGGTGAGCAGCCAGGGAAACTGCAGCATGATGACGGTAAACGGCGCGATCAAAGCGTTGCGCAGCGCATGCTTGACGACCACGCTGCCGAAGGACAGACCCTTGAGGCGGGCAGTGCGGATATATTGCTGCGTCATCACCTCCACCATCGAGGCGCGCGTCATGCGCGCGATATAGCCGATGCCGTAGATGGCCAGCGTCATCACCGGCAGGGTGAAATTGTAGAAGGTGAGGCCCTGGCTCGCCGAGGCCGCCGAGCCGTTCAGCCAGCCCAGCCAAGATGCGAAGATGACGGTGAAGATGACGCCAGACACATATTCGGGCGTCGCCGTCGAGGCGATCGAGGCGACAGACAGCGTGCGGTCGGTGCGCGAGCCCTCGCGCATGCCGGCAAGGATGCCGATCAGCAGCGAGATCGGCACCATCACCGCCAGAACCCAGAACATCAACAAGCCTGTGGCGCCGAGCGCCGGAAAGAGCTTCGCCGCGACGGTCGTCTTGAACTTTGTCGAGCAGCCGAAGTCGCCCTGCAACACGCCGGAGAATTTCGGCTCCGTCGGATCGTTGCAGAAGGAGAAGCGCTGCGCCGGCTTTCCGGTCGCCGGGTCGGTGATCGGCTGCTTGGGGAGAACCCCTAACCATTGGCCATAGCGCACGAAGAAGTTCTGGCGGTAGCCATGGTTGACCAGCCAGCTTTCCAGCTGTTCGGCGGAGGTGTGCATTTCGGTCTGGCTGATCGCCAGCTTCTTCAGATTGGGACCGAGATTAATCAGGAAGAAAACGATCAAGGTCAGGCACAGCATCGTCAGCGCCATGGTGCCGAGACGTCTCAGGATGAAAGAAAGCATGGCGGACCCCTGCCGATGGGTTGGGGAACCTGATTGCGCGACCACGCCGCCCGCGATGCGGAGCAAGCCGGCAAACAGACCTTCGAATGCAATCAACCTAGTTTATTGCATGACCACCTTCGACGAGTCCGCAAATTTTTCGCTGCAGCGGCTCTCCGGTCCCGGGTCACGCGAGGAAGGGGACAAAGGGGCCGAGCGCCCCTTTGTCCGTTCGTTCCGATCAGGCCTGTTCCAGCCAGACCTTGCCGTAGTCATGCTCGTAGGTCGGATGCATCTTGTAGTTCTGCACCGCCTTGGTGGAGTGGCTGTAGAGCTTGCGCCAGTATGGCTGGATGATGATGCCGGCATCCTGCAGGATCTGCTCGATGTCCTTCATCATCTCCTTGCGCTTGGCCGCGTCGGCGACGGCAAGCGCGGCGTTGAGCTTGGTATCCCAGTCGGGATTCGACCAGGCGGTCTCGTTCCAGGCTTCACCGGTGCGGTAGCCGATCGCAAGAACCTGCACGCCGAGCGGCCGCATGTTCCAGTTGGTCATCGACAGCGGATATTTCGTCCAGTCGTTCCAGAAGGTCGAGCCAGGCAGAACCGTGCGCTTGACCTTGATGCCGGCGTCGCGCAGCTGAGCGGCGATCGCATCGCCGGTGTTCTTGTGCCAGTCCTCGTCGACCGTGATCAGCTCGTGCTCGAAATCGGCCTGGCCGGCTTCCGCCATCAGGGCCTTGGCCTTGGCGGCGTCGCGCTTGATCTTCGGCAGTTCGAAATACTCCGGATGGATCGGGCTGACGTGATGGTTCTCGGCCGGCGTGCCGGCATTGCCGTAACCGAGCTGCAGGACGACGGCGTTGTCGACGCCGAGCTGCAGAGCCTGACGAACCTTCTGGTTGTCGTAGGGCTTGTTGTTGACATTGGTGCGGCAGACAATGGTGGCGGCCGTCACCACCTCGGATTTGACCAAGTCCATGCCGTCAAGGATCGAGACATAGTCGGCCGAGGTCTCGAAATTGGTGTGCACTTCACCAGCCTCGAAGGCGCTGACCATGGCGCCCGGATCGGTGCCGTAGTCGATGAACTCGATGCCGTCGAGGAACACCTCGCCGTCCCACCACTTGTTGTCTGCGCGGCGCTTGTAGACGACCTTCTGGCCGACGTCGTAGGACACCAGCTCGAACGGGCCGGTGCCGATCGGGCAGGCTTTGAAATCGCCGCCCTTCTCGTCGAAGCTCTTGTGAACGATCAGGGCCGGATAGTCGCACATGTTGGGGATCAGCGCGATGTCCGGCTTGCCGAGTTTTAGCTTGACGGTCATGTCGTCGACCTTGGTCACGGCGCTCTCGTCGAGCTTGTCGTCCTTGACCAGCGTGCCGAGGCGGCCGGGCATCGAGTTGCCTTCGGCCTTCTTGTCGCCCCAGCGCTTGAGGTTGAAGATCACGTCGTCGGCAGTGAAAGCATCGCCGTTCGACCAGGTCACGCCCTTGCGTACGTGCAGCGTGTACTCGGTCGCGTCATCGTTGACGTCCCAGCTTTCCAGGAGATAGGGGCGGAACGTGTAGTCGGTGGTGTACTTGACCAGCGGCTCGAGCGCCTGGCGCTCGGCATTGGCGATTTCCGACCAGTCGGCCTTGCGCGGATCCTTCGGATCCTTGACCCACTGCGCGACCTTCAGTGTGCCGCCCTTCTTGCCCTGCACGTCGTCAGCTCTTGCCGGGGTCGGATCGGCCAGACCGATCAGCCCGTAGGCCATCGCCGTGGACGCTCCGAAAACGCTGGCGAGCGCCAGGAATTCGCGACGATCCACCTTTCCCGCCTTGGCTTCTTCGGCCATTTTCAGGATGTGATCCGGAACGCGATCACCGTTGCTTGTATAGATTGCCATGACTTACTCCCATTGTTGGCTTTCCGCCTTGTAACATTCCGCATCCAGACCGTGATGTCAAAACACGGTGTGAAGTGGGAACATGTTAGGGAATGTGCATCTTTGAGTGCAACCCGGTTCGCGCGATAGCGACAGTCTTGACGCAAATTTGTTAGCGCGATGCGGATTCCCGAAAAAATCGCCGCGGGCGATTAAATCAATACATTTGATAAGGATAGGAGCCCCGCGCCGACGGCCGATGCCCGGTTCGCCAGGCCCGGGGAGGCCGGCGCAACCTCAATATTCGCGTTCGTAAAAGACGCCACCCTTTGCTTCGCCGGCGTCGTTGGCCTCGCCGCGCAGCTTAACCCCCTTCCCGACATTGAGGTCGATCGTCGCCTTGCCGGAGCCAGGCTTGTCGCCCTTCTGTATGGTCACATAAGTGCGGTCGTTGAGGTACTTGCCGGCCGAAACCGCGGTACCACCCTTCTCGTCCGTCGTCACGTCGAGATCGTCGACGCCGATGGCGCTTTGCAGGTTCTCGAGCAGCGAGGTCGAACCGCCGACGCCTGCCAGTTGCGCGGCGGCGCTCGCAAGTTGCGCGATCTGCAGCGGCGACAGCTTGGACATGGATTGACCGAAGATGAGCTGTGCCAGGATCTCGTCCTGGGGCAGCGCCGGCACGGAGGAGAAGGTGAACTTCGGATTGGTTGCCTCCCCCGAGACGGCGACCGTGACCGTGGCGGTGCTCGTCGTCGTGGTCGCCGTCATGTTCAGATAGGGCACCAGTGAACCCTGGAACCCGATCGTGCCCTCGGTGAAGGTGAGGCGCTTGGAAAGGATGATCAGCCGTCCGCGCTGCAGGGTGAAGGTGCCGATCGCCCGCGGCGCCGAAGCCGGGCCTGTCAGCTTCAGCGAGCCGCCGAGTTCGGCATCGACGCCCCTGCCCTGGATGAAAATCTGGTTCGGCGCGTTCACCGTCACGTCGAGCGTCAGGCCGCTGCCGCTGTTGCTGCCGCCGCCGGACGTCGCCGGGCGCAGCGCCTTGTCCTGCGCCCGCACGGACGCCGGCGCGTTCTTGTGCTTCACATCCAGCGCCGAGAGCGACCCCGGCAGCTTTTCCGGGACGGTGATGACCGTCCTCGCCAGGTTGATTGTGCCGGCGATCACCGGCGCCGAGACCAGCGGCCCCTTG
This sequence comes from Mesorhizobium atlanticum, assembly GCF_003289965.1. GTDB lineage: Bacteria > Pseudomonadota > Alphaproteobacteria > Rhizobiales > Rhizobiaceae > Mesorhizobium > Mesorhizobium atlanticum. The sequence goes on along the minus strand of NZ_QMBQ01000003.1, from coordinate 15,278 downwards.
ACGGTCAGGTCGCCGCCGAGATTGGCGGTCACCACCCGGCCGTCAGTATAGCGGCCGTCGGTGAGCTTGATCGACAGATCGGCCGGGAAGCCCTGCGCCGGCGTGATGCCCACGGTGCCGCTCGCCGACAGGCTGCCGCGCGTCGACAGCGTTCCGGTCAGGCGGTTGATCCTGGCAACGCCGCCGCCGATCGAGACGTCGGCGGCGACATCGTTCACCGCCAGGCCGGAGCGCGCATCGATGAGCCGCGCGCCGGATGTCGTGACTTTGCCGCTGATAACCGGCGCGGATGCAGGACCACGCACCTGCACATCGACATTGGCGGTGCCGTTGAGCGCCAGCCCTTGCGCGGCGAGCTTTGCAGCCAGGAAGGAGAACGGCACCTTGCCGCTAAAGTCGAGCGCCAAGGTTGGCGAGCCTGCCGTCGTCACCGAGCCGCCACCCTTGAGGCCGAGGCCGGCGCCGTCGCTGATGTTGGCGTCGAAGGCGAGCTTGTTGCCGGCAAAAGTGCCGGATGACGACACATTCATGCCGCCAAGCCCGGCGCCGCGCGTTTGCGAGGTCTGCACACCGGAAGCATCCATCTTGAAGGCCACCGACGGGCTGGCCGGCGCGCCGGTGACCTTGACCGTGCCCGAAATCGAGCCGGCCGCGGCGAGGCCCGGCGAGAAACTGTTGGCGAGCGAGATCGGCACCCTCGCGAGATTGGCGTTGATGTCGAGCGCCTGCGCGACCTTGCCCGTGACCGTCGCCGTGCCGCCGCCGAGGTTGAGCACCAGCCGGTCGAGCGTCGTCACGCCATTGGCGATGGTCACGGTCGAGGCCTGGGCGATCGCGGCCTTGATGCCTTGCACCGTCGCCTGGCCCGAGGCGAGCTCAATGGTCGTCGTGCCGTTCGCCACTTTCACGCGACCGGCCGCCTTGGCCGGAATGTTCTTGACGGTGGCGCCGCCGGAAAAACCGGTCCAGTCACCGTCGCGCTTGAGATCGACATCGATGCCGGTGATGGCGGTGCCGCCAGAAGTCACGCTCTCGGCCCGCACCGTGCCTTGAATGACCGGCGCCGCCATATAGTTCGCAATCTGCGCATCGATGGCGACGTTCTTCGCGGAGAGATCGCCGCGCTTGATCTGCGAGGTGTTCGCCTTGACCGCGACATTCGGCCCGCTGGCCGGTTTGGTAAAGGCGATCGTGCCGCGCACATTGCCCTCGGCCTTTTCCAGCGCGAGCGCGGCCAGTGGCCCGATATCGGGCAGGTCGAGTGAAACCGTGCCGACCGGCACGAAGGCGTCGTCGAGCACGAGATCGCCGGAGATCTTGTTCGGGCCGAGCGACAGCAGAAGCCCGTTGATCGCGCGGCTGCCATTGGTCGTGGCGAGCACCGCGCTGCCTTGCAAATTCTGCCCGGCGACATTGCCGGTGAGCTGCACATTGGCCGCCGGATTGGCCGCATCGGCCTTGCCGCTGGCCGCCAGCTTCAAGCCGGTAATCTCGCGCGCCGCCACGAGGAGACGGTCGCTGTCCACCGTTATCGACAGGTCGGGCGCGGTGACCGGGCCTTGCGCGTTGAGGGCAAAAGCGATGGCGCCCTTGGCGTCTTTCGAGAGTCCCGAAACGTCGCTCAATGCGCCGCGGATCCCGGCGGCCAGCTTGCCGTCGGCAAGGCTCGCCTGCCCATCGGCGCTGAGCGCCCCCGAATTGAGCTTCAGCCCTTCGACATTGACATTGCCATTGGCATCGCGTTTCAGCGCACCGCTCAACTGCGCGGTCTCGCCAAGCATGCCGCGCACCGCCGCCGGCAAGGCGGAAGAAACGACATCGGCCTTCATATTGAGGTCGACGGCGCCGTCGCCCAGCGATATCCGGCCGGCGACCTGGCTATTGAGCGCATCGCTGGTCAGCGAACCGCTGTTGACGGCGACGGCATCGGGAGCCAGTCGGCCGTTGACCTTCGCTGTGACCTTGCCGGCAATCAGCGGCGCGATCATCGGATTGTCGAGGCCAATCCTGTCCACCGAGACCGTGCCGGAAACCGTACCCGCCCGCCCCTTGAGGTCGAAGGCATCCGAATGCAGCGCCAGGGTGAGACCGTCCACCTTCGCCTGGCTGGCGGCGATGGAAGGCAGGATTGCGGACACATCGAGCCGCGCTTGCGTGCTTTCGCCCGCCATCTTTGCCGACAAGGACTGAACCGCGATCTTGACCGGGCTTTCGGCGCTGCCGACCGTCAAAGGCAGGCTGGCCCCCGACGAGGTAAGATCGAGGGAGAAGTCGCTGGCTCCATTGGGATTGAGGGTGCCGGCAGCCTTGCCTGAAATCCCTTCGCCCGACAGCGTGGCGTGGTCCAGGGCGACGCCGCCCGCCAGCGTGTAGCTGCCGGCAGCGTCCAGATCCAGCGGCCCGAGCCCCGCCTGCCGGGTCTGGCTGGTCTCGGCGCCCGCCACCTTCGCGTTGAACTGCACGTCGGGGTTGGACGATGGACCCGTGACATGTGCCGTGCCCTCCACCGTTCCGGCTCCGTCGAGGCCAGGCACGAAATCATTGGCGAGCGCCGCCGGGAGGTTGGCGAGGCTTGCCGTCAGGTCCAAGGTCTGGCCGGCGCTGCCGGAAACCGTCGCTGAGCCGCCGCCGAGATTGAGCGCGAGCTTCTCGATTGCAGTCACGCCATTGGCGATGGAGAGGCTGGAAGGCTCGGCGATGGCCGCCTTGATGCCGCGCACCGTCGCCTCGCCGGACGTGATTTCCACGCTCGTCGTGCCGTTGGCGATCTTCACCCGCCCGGTGGCGGTGGCCGGAATGCCGGACGCCGTGGCGCCGCCGGCAAAGTTCGTCCAGTCGCCGTCGCGCTTCAAATCGATGCCGATGCCGCTGATGACCGTGCTGCCGGAGGTCATATTGTCGGCCTTGATCGTGCCCGAGATCGCCGGCCCTTTCAGGTAGTTGGCGATCAGCGCGTTGACGGTGATGGCTTTCGCCGCCAGATCGCCCCGCGCGATCGACGTGCTGGCCGCGTCGATGGTAACGGTCGGCGCCTCGCCCTCCTTGGAGAAGGCGATCGTGCCGTTGATGTCGCCGGTGGCAGTCTGGTTTGCCAGCGCCGCCAGCGGGCCGATGTCGGGCACGGCAAGCGTCAGCGTGCCGAGCGGTAGGAACTTGTCGTCGAGCGCGAGATCGCCCGACACCTTGTTGTCGCCGAGCGCCAGGCTGAGCCCCTTGATCGAGCGCTTGCCGTCGGCGGTCACCAGCGAAGCCTCGATGTCGAGCGCCTGCCCCTCGGCATTGCCGGTCAACGAGAGGTCGGCTGTGGGATTGGCGACATCGGCCTTGCCCTTGGCCGAGAGCTTGATGTCCTTCACCGTGCGGCCCGCCGCCGTCAGGCTGGCGCTGTCGGCCGACACCGTGAAATCCGGCGCAAGGCGCGGTCCGCTTGCGCTCAGCGCGAAATTGATTCCACCGGCGAGCGGCGTGCCGGCGAGCGACGACAGCGGCGAGACGTCGCCCAGCGTACCCTTGACGCTGGCCTGGAGGTCCGTTCCCTGCATGCTGCCGGTGCCGCTGGCGCTGAGCGAGCCGGAGCTGATCTCCAGCGAGTTGGCGGCGAACGCGCCTTGCGGATCGCGCGTGGCGGTGGCCGAGAATTTCACGCGCTCGCCGAGCAGCGAGCCGATCTGCGGCGGCAACGCCTTGGAGACGGCATCGGCATTCATCTTCAGCGTCATCGACAGATCGGCCAGCGCCACATTTGCCGTCAGCCCGGCATTGAGCGCATCGCTGCGCAAGGTGCCCTTGTCGATGGCGACGGTCTCGCGGCTGATCGTGCCGGAAAGATCCGCCGCGAGCTTGCCGGTCACCAGCGGCGCCAATGTGGCGACGTCTGTCTTCAGCCCGGCGGCGGCGAGCTTGATGCTGACCGGTCCGCTGCGGTTTTCGATGTCGAAGCCGTCGGAATGGATCTCGCCCGTAATGTTGTTGAGCTGGGTGCCGCCGACGGCGACCGAGGTGAGCGACGTGCCGATATCGACCATCGGCGCCTTGCCGTCGCCGAAGGCCCGCACCGTGGCCTTTTCGACCGCGACCAGGATCGGAACGGCGCTGTTGCCGACATCGACGGTGACGGGCTTGTCCTTGGCGGAGAGCTCCACCGCCAGGTCGCTGGCGCCCTTCGGATCGACATTGCCGGTCGCGGCGCCGTGCACCGAGTCGCTCTCGATGGTGGCCTGCTCGATATCGATCCCACCCGATGCGGTCGCGGTGCCGGCGAGGTCGAAGCTAGTCTTGCCGGCAAACAGCGCCTTTATCTTCTCCGGCAGGAACCCTTCGAACTCGCCATCGCCCTTGGCCTCGATGCGGTGGCCCTTGTCGGTCAGCTGGTGCCGGCCGGTCAGCTGGCTGACGATCCGGCCGTCGACCATGAAGGTACCGACGCCGCTCCAGTTGGCCAAAGGCCCGCTGCCGGAAACGACGATGTTGACGGATGGCGCATCCGGCAGCTTGAGCAGATTGGCGATGATGCCGCCGGACGGCTCCGACGCCTTGAGATCGAGGTCGAGCTTGTTGTCGGCCGGCGCAAAATGGATCTTGGCGTCGACATTGCCTTGCTTGCCGTCATGGCGGGAGACATTGAGCACGCTCTCGATCGCCAGCGGCGACGGATCGGCCTTAAATGAGCCCTTGGCGGCCAGTTCGGCGATCCCGCTGCCGGCAAGCTCCTGGCCCAGCGCGATCTCCGGCAGGTCGATCTGCTTCACCTCGATCGACACCGGCAGGCTGGACGAGCCGCCCTGCGACGGCTGCTGGCTCGGCTGCGGCAGCCGCGCCAGCTCGATCCGCTCGGCGGCGAAGCGGTCGGCATTGAAATTCCGGGAGAGCAGCGCCGTCGGCGACCAGTCGAGCGCCACCCTGCGCGCCACCATCCAGGGGCCCGCGCGATCTTCCAGCACGACATGGTCGACCCTGAGCGCGCCCGACCAGATGCCTTCGATGCCGGCGACCGTCACCTTGCGGTCCTCGCTCGAAGCCAGCTTCGAGATCAGGCCGGCGAGGTTCTGGCGGCCGCCTTCGGTGCCGGTCAGGACGACCAGCGCGCCGATCGCCACCACCAGCAGGATGAGCAGCGCGTAGATAACAATGCGAAGGATGCGCCAGAAAATCTTCATCGTCAGAAAGCCTGGCCGATGCCGGCATAGATGCCGAAACGCGGATCGCCCGGATCGCGGTTGAGCGGCACGGCCGCGTCGATACGCAGCGGACCAAACGGTGTGATGTAGCGCAGGCCGACGCCGGCGCCTACCTTCACATTCGAGAAATCGGGGAAGGATTTGGTCGAGACCGTGCCGGCATCGACGAAGGGCACGATGCCGATCGTGTCGGTGATGCCGATACGCATCTCCACCGAGGTCTCGAAGAAGGAGAGGCCGCCGATCGGCTGGCCATTTATGTCCTTCGGGCCGATGCCCTGGTAGGAATAGCCGCGCACCGAGCCGCCGCCGCCGGAATAGAAGCGCCGGTCGGCGGGCACGTTCTGCAGCCCTGTGCCGACGATCGAGCCGAGCGTCGCGCGTTCGGCGAGCACGAACCTGCTCGCCGTGTCGAGCGACTGATAGGTGTAGCCCTCGCCCTTCAGCTTCAGGAAGGTCGCACCGTTCAAAATGTCGTAGCTCGGCTCGGCATAGGCGAGGAAGCGGAATCCCCTGGTCGGGTTCAGCTTGTTGTCGCGGCTGTCATAGACATATTGCAGCGGCACGCTGGCGATCAGATAGGAATGCTTGCCGAAGGCGTCGGTGATCCTCGAATAATCGAGGTCGAATTCGGCCGAGACCCTCTGCTTCTTGTCGAGGTCGTAGGAAACGCCCACGTCGCCCTTCACCGAGAAATGGTCGTAGGCATCGGGGTGTTCGAACACCGTCTTGATGCCGGTGAAGAATTTTGACGTCGGCCCGAGCACGCCCGGCTTCTCGAACATGACGCCGGCATTGTAGTTGAGCGCCGAAATGCTGTTGCTGCCGATGCCGCTGATCGACCCGTCTATGCGCAGCTTCTCGGCCTGGCCGAACAGGTTGCGGTGTCCCCAATAGCCTTCGAGCCCCAGCCCTTCGGTATTCGAAAACGTGCCGCCGAGGCCGAAAAAGCGCGGCTTGCGCTCGCTCACCTGAACGTCGATCGGGATATTGCCGTTGGCGTCGAGGCGGTCGCCCTCCTTGATGGTCACGCTGTTGAAGACTTCAAGCCCGAGCAGCCGGTCGCGGGCATCGTCGATTTCCTGGGGCGAATATTGCTGGCCGCGTTTCAGCCCGGTCATGTATTCCGTGAAGTTGCGATCGACCTTTTCCGTGCCCTCGACCGTCGTGTCGCCATAACCGGCGACCGGGCCGGCCGCCACCGTCAGCGTCACGTCCAGCGTCGAGCTGGAGTGCTCGGCGACGATCTCGCGATCCGTGACCTTGGCAAGCGGCCTGCCCTCTTCCTTCAGAGCCCGCACGATCAGCGCTTCGGCCTTGAGCACCGCGCCGGATCCGGCATCTCCTCCGGCGATCAGCCCGAAATCGGCGCTCGCCAGCCCGGCGGCATCGCCCTTCAGCCGGATATTGCCCAGTGTGAATTTCGCCCCGGGCGCGACGCTGACGACGACCGGAATGGGCTGCGGCCCTTTGAATTCGGCGTCCGGCGGCAACTCGTCGATCGACTTGCCTGCGATCGTTATGGTGACCACGCCTTCATAGCGGGCATCGGCGTAGAGCGCGGCGACCAGTTGTTCGCGGTCGCTGCGCGCCTTGGCCATCAGGCCGAGCGATCCCGACACCGGATGATCCTCGTCGTTTTTCAGCGCCGAGGCGTTTTCGAGCTTTTTGACCAGGTCCTTGTCGGCATCCGGCGCATCGATGGTCACCGAATAACGCAGCGGATCGACGATGTCGGCGTCCTCGTCCTTGGATGAGCCCCAAAGCTTGATGCCGAAAATCTCGAAAGCCGCCGCAGGCCGCATCTCGCCGGCCAACACGGTCGAGCAGACAAGCGCGAAAAGCAGGGCGCGCGGAAGCCCGCGCCCTGGCGCGAACCCTCCTGACATCTGCGTTTCATGCGCCGGCATTAAGACAACCTAGTCGACAAACCTAAAATTGGAATGAAGTTCCGAAACGTTCGTAAAGGGGCCACAATCCAATTGTCTGAAATAGACCGGGCTTGGAATTCACACCTTTTGCATTTTCGCAAGAAAGTGTGATCCGTCTCACAGAGGTTCTGTCGAAATACCGGCCTTTGGCCGGCTTGGAAACCGTTCGCGGGTGAATAACCCGCGGCGCTCCGGCGTTGACAAGCCTGCACGAAGCTTGATCATGCCCGGACGCTGGCGATGTCGGGAGGGTGGTATGGCAATGCGCGCGGCTCGTGGTCTCTCTTTCCTTCTTCTCATCTTTTTCGCCCTGGGCGGGGCGGCATTTGCGGCCGAAGCCCGGCGAATCGTCACGACCGACAATTCCGACTATTTCGGCTTCGACCTGAGGTCGGAGCAGAATGTCAGCCTCGACCAGTGCAAGACCACATGCCTCGGCGATACCGCCTGCCGCGCCTTCACCTACAACACCAAGGCGAAGTGGTGCTTTCTCAAATCCGACTATAACCAGTTGAAATCCTTCACCGGCGCCGTCGCCGGCAAGGTCGCGAATGTCGATGGCGACCCCGATATCGGCGCTCCGCCGGCCTTGGCCTTCTTTCCGAACTGGATGGCCGACCAGGCCCAGCAGTTTCGCAACAAGCTGACCGATCCAGCCTATGACAAGCCGACCGAGGGCCTTGCTGCCCTGCAGGCCGCCGCCGAGCAGGCTTCGCTGACCGGCGACCATCGCCTTGCCATGCAGAAATATCAGGCCGCGATCTCCGTTCTGCCCGATGACGGCGCGCTCTGGCTGGCGCTGGCGCGCGAGATACTGTCCGTTGAGCCGGCGTCGAACACCACCGAGCCCGCGACGTTCCCGATGAACGCCACCTCGGCGGCCTTCAACGCCTACAAGCTGGTGCGTACGGCAAAGACCCGCGCCGAGGCGCTGGCGCTGCTTGCCGCCGGCCTCGACAAGCGCGACCTCTACCGGCCTTCGCTTCAGGCCTATGAAGCAAGCCTTGCGCTGGTGAGCTCGCCGGCTGTCCAAGCCGACTATGCCGACCTCAAGGCGCGCAAGGGTTTCCGCGTCGTCGAGCATACCGTCGATGCCGACTCCTCCTCGCCGCGCATCTGCGCCCAGTTCTCTGAGGAACTGGTCAAGACCGGCGTCGACTATGCGCAGTTCGTGACCGTCGACAATGCCGCGCGCAAAGCCGTCGAGGCCAAGGACAAGCAGATTTGCGTCGAGGGTTTGGAACATGGCCAGCACTATGACGTGACCTTCCGCGCCGGCCTGCCGGCCGCGGTCGGCGAGACGATCGCCGCGCCCGTCGTGCTGTCGATCTACGTCCAGGACCGTGCACCGTCCGCCCGCTTTACCGGCGACAGTTTCGTGCTGCCGGCCGGCGCGCGCCGCGGCATTCCGGTCGTCACCGTCAACATGAACGCCGCCAAGATGACGCTCTACCGCATCGGCGATCGTTCGCTGGCGCAGCTTCTGTCCGGCTATCAGTTCCTGCATCAGCTCGACGGCTACGACATTTCCACCATTTCCGACCAGATGGGCGCGCCGGTCTGGTCCGGCACGTTGGAAATCGCCAATGATCTCAACAAGGAAGTGACCACCTCTTTCCCGGTGGATGAAGCGATCCCGCAGCGCAAGCCGGGCGTCTATGTGCTGACCGCGCAGCCCGTCGACGACAAGAGCGACGACTATGGCTCGCGCGCCACACAGTGGTTCGTCGTCTCCGACATCGGCCTTTCCACCTATACCGGCCAGGACGGGCTCAACGTCTTTGCCCGTTCGCTGGGCTCGGCCAAGCCGATTTCCGGCGCTGAACTGACATTGCTTGCCAAGAATAACGAAATCCTCGGCGCCGCGACCACCGACGCCGAGGGCCACGCCGTCTTCAATCCGGGCCTTACCCGCGGCGAAAACGGCATGGTGCCGGCGGTGCTGATGGCCAAGCAGGGCGACAACGACTTCGTCTTCCTCGACATGAGCAAAGCCGGCTTCGACCTGTCGGATCGCGGCGTCGAGGGGCGCGCCTCGCCTGGCGCGCTCGACGTCTATGCCTGGACGGAGCGCGGCATCTACCGCGCCGGCGAGGACGTGCATGTCGCCGCCCTTGCCCGCGACGGCGCCGCCAAGGCAGTCGAGAACCTGCCGCTGACCTTCATCTTCACCCGGCCCGACGGCGTCGAGAACCGCCGCATCGTCAGCAACGGCGAGTCCGCCGGCGGCCATGCCGTCGACCTGCCGCTCGAGGCCAACGCCATGCGCGGCACCTGGACGGTGTCGATCTACACCGATCCCAAGCAGTCGCCGGTCGCCAGCCAGATGTTCCTGGTCGAGGACTTCGTGCCGGATCGCATTGAATTCGACCTGACCGCCGACAAGAAGGAGATCGCCCAGGGCGAGACCGCCAACGCCACCGTCGACGGCCGCTTCCTCTACGGTGCGCCGGCCGCGGGCCTTGCGCTCGAAGGCGAGATGACGCTGTCGACCACCAGCAAATGGGACAGCTTCAAGGACTTCACCTTCGGCCTCGCCGACGAGCAGTCGAGTGAGCCGACCGTGACGCCTCTCGCCAATCTTCCGGTCGTCGGCGACGACGGCAAGGCGACCTTCCCGATCACCATCGACCAGTTGCCGTCGACCACCAAGCTGGTCAACGCCAAGGTCACCGTACGCATGCGCGAAGCCGGCGGCCGCGCCGTCGAGCGCTCGCTCGACATCGGCGTTCGCCCGCAGCGCGACGTCATCGGCATCCGTCCCGATTTCGCGGATGATGAGGTACCGCAAGGCGGCACTGCCAAGTTCAGCATCATCGCCGTCGATCCGAACGGCAAGCGCGAGGACCTGAAGGGCGCCCAGTGGTCGCTGGTCAAGGTCGAGCGCAATTATCAGTGGTACCGTTCCAACAATTCATGGAACTACGAGGCGGTGAACCTCACCAAGGCCGTCGCCAACGGCGCGGTCGACCTGAAGGCCGATGGCGAGGCGACGGTGTCGCTGCCCGTCGACTGGGGCCGCTACCGGCTCGAGGTCGAGACCGCAGACCCCGATGGTCCGGCGTCCAGCTATGAGTTCGACGCCGGCTGGTATGTCGCCTCCACCACCACCGAGACTCCCGACGGCCTGGAGATCGCCCTCGACAAGGACAGCTACGCCGCCGGCGAAGTCGCCAAGCTGAAGGTCTCGCCGCATTTTGCCGGCGAACTTCTGGTCACCATCGGCGCCGAGAAGCTGTTGAAGACGGTCACCGCTTCAGTGCCGGCCGGCGGCAGCAGCGTCGACATCCCGGTCGGCGACGACTGGGGCGCCGGCGCCTATGTCACGGCGACCTTGTTCCGGCCGGGCGACGCACAGGAATCGCGCATGCCAGCCCGCGCCATCGGCGTCAAATGGCTGGCGGTGGATCCGGGCTCGAAGAAGCTGGCGGTCACGCTGACGCCGCCCGAAAAGACGATGCCGCGCCAGCAGCTGTCGATCCCTGTTGCGGTGAATGGCGCTCAGCCGGGCACAAACGCCTATGTGATGGTGGCTGCCGTCGATGTCGGCATCCTCAACCTCACCAACTACAAGGCGCCCGATCCTGAGAACTGGTTCTTCGGCCAGCGCATGCTGGGGCTGGAGATCCGCGACCTCTATGGCCGCCTGATCGACGGCTCGCTCGGCACGATGGGCAAGATACGGACCGGCGGCGACGGCGCCAACATGCAGGCGCAAGGCAGCCCGCCGACCGAAAAGCTGGTCGCCTTCTTCTCCGGCCCGGTCGAGCTCGATGCCAACGGCAAGGCGCGGATCGACTTCGACATCCCGCAGTTCAACGGCACCGTGCGTGTCATGGCGGTCGCCTGGACCAAGGAAGCCGTTGGCCATGCCCAGACCGACGTCATCGTGCGCGATCCGGTGGTAATCACCGCCGGCCTGCCGCGCTTCCTGGCGCCGGGCGACGCCGCGACCATGCGGCTCGACATCGCCGACACTGACGGCCCGGCCGGCGACTATGCGCTGTCGGTCACCACCACCGGCGACCTTTCGACCGGCGACAAGCCGCTGCCCGAGAAGCTGACGCTCGCCCAGGGCAAGCGCCAGTCGCTCACCTTCCCGCTGGTCGCCAGGACCGTGGGCGACGCTTCGGTCACCGTCAAGCTCGCGCATGCCGACGGCACGCAGGTCGAGCAGACGCTCTATCTGCCGGTGCGGCCGGCGCAGCTTCCGGTCACCAACCGCATGGTTGTCGACCTGAAGCCGCATGGCGGCTCGCTGCGGGTCGACAAGGAGCTGCTTGCCGCCAGCGTGCTGGACGGCGCTTCGGTCAGCGTCGGCGTTTCGCAGTCGTCCGCGCTCGACGTGCCGTCGCTTTTGATGTCGCTCGACCGCTATCCCTATGGCTGCGCCGAGCAGACCACCAGCCGCGCCATGCCGCTGCTCTATGTCAACGACATGGCCAAGAGCATCGGCATGGAGAGCGACCCGGACCTGCATCAACGCATCCAGGACGCCATCTACAAGGTGCTGTCCTATCAGTCGTCGAGCGGCAGCTTCGGCCTGTGGGGGCCGGGTTCGGGCGACCTGTGGCTCGACGCCTATGTCAGCGAGTTCCTGACCCGGGCGCGCGAGGAGAAGTATGATGTGCCGGCGCTGGCGATGAACCAGGCGCTGAACAACCTGCAGAACTCGCTGGGCTACGACCAGGATGTCCAGGACAAGGGCAGCGATATCGCCTATGCGCTCTATGTGCTTGCCCGCAACAAGAAGGCCTCGATCGGCGACCTGCGCTACTACGCCGACACGCAGCTCGAAGCTTTCTCCAGCCCGATGGCGGTCGCACAACTGGCGGCGAGCCTGGCGCTCTACGGCGACACGCAGCGCTCGGAATCGACCTTCCAGACGGCGCTCAGGCTGGCGCAGTCGGAAACCGACTATGACTGGTACCGCTCGGACTATGGCTCGCGGCTGCGTGACGGCGCGGCGATGCTGGCGCTGGCGGCGGAATCGAAGCCGGTGCCGAGCATCATGCCGCAACTGATCAAGCTGGTGGGCGTGGCACGCGCCGATGCCCGCTGGACGAGCACGCAGGACGAATCCTGGATGCTGCTTGCCGCGCGGGCGCTGAAGGAGGGCAACGATTCCATCACGCTTTCCGTCAACGGCGCGCCGCATTCGGGCGGCTATTCCGACCAGGTCGCCGGCAGCGACCTCGTCGACAGCCCGCTCACCATCGCCAACACCGGCGCGACGCCGCTGCAGGCGGTGGTGACCGCGGTCGCCGCGCCGGTCGATCCGCTGCCCGCCGGCGGCGACGGCTTCACTATCGATCGCACCTATTACAAGCTCGACGGTACCGAAGCCAATGTCACGGAGGCCGAGCAGAACGAGCGCTATGTGGTCGTGCTCAAGGTCTATGAGCAGAACAAATGGCCGTCGCGGCTCTTGATCACCGATCTGTTGCCGGCCGGCTTCGAGATCGACAATCCGAGCCTGGTGTCCAGCGCGCAATTGTCGAACTTCTCCTGGCTGGCGCAGACCGACGCCGCGCATCTGGAGTTCCGCGACGATCGCTTCGTCGCCGCCTTCAATCCGAACGAAGGCGACGGCGGCCGCAACATCACGCTGGCCTATGTCGTGCGTGCCGTGACGCCAGGCACCTATGCCCATCCGGCGGCGACGGTGGAGGACATGTACCGGCCGCAATATTCGGCCCGCACCGCCACCGGCGTGATGGAGGTGAAGGCGGAGTAAGCGGCTTGATAGACATAGCGATGACGCTGCCCCTCATTGTCCTGCCGGACATTTCTCCCCGTATAGTGACGGGGAGAAAGGGGCTTGCGCCGACGCTTTCGCCACTCGGCAACGTCGCAAGACAGAAGCCGACATCGCAGCCAGCCCTCTTCTCCCCGTCACTATACGGGGAGAAGGTGCCGGCAGGCGGATGAGGGGCAGCGCCATGCCCTCCAAGAAATTTCTCCGTCGAACAGGCATCGCCGCAGCTTCACTCGCGGGGTTTGCGGCGATCGCCGCAGCCACCCTCTGGGAACTCGACCGCGCCTTCCCGCCGCCGCTGCCGGCAAAGCTGACGGTCTCCACCGAGGTCCAGGATCGCGACGGCCAGCTTCTGCGCGCCTTCGCCACGCCGGACGGCTACTGGCGGCTCGAGACCCGCCTCGACCAGGTCGACAAGCAGTTCGTCGACATGCTGGTGACCTATGAAGACAAGCGCTTCTGGGATCACCGCGGCGTCGACGTCCTGGCGCTCTGCCGCGCCGCCGGCCAGCTCCTCACCAGCGGCCACATCGTGTCGGGCGGCTCGACCTTGTCGATGCAGCTTGCCCGGCTGATCGAGCCGCGCGACAGCCGCAGCCTCGGCTCCAAGATCAAGCAGATGCTGCGCGCCATCCAGATCGAACGGCGGCTGTCCAAGCAGGAAATCCTCGAGCGCTATCTGACGCTCGCGCCCTATGGCGGCAATCTCGAAGGCGTGCGCGCCGCCTCACTTGCCTATTTCGGCAAGGAGCCGAAGCGGCTGACCGTCTCGGAAGCCGCCCTCCTCGTCGCGCTGCCGCAGCTGCCGGAAAAGCGCCGGCCCGACCGCAACCTCGGCATAGCGCACGCCGCGCGCGACCGGGTTCTGACCCGCATGGTCTCGGCCGGCCTGCTCGGCGAGCGCGAAGCGCAGCGCGCGGCGCTGGACGACGTCTCCGGCCTGCGCAGAAAACTGCCGGCGCTGGCCGCGCACGCCTCCTACGCCATGCTGCCGAGGGCCGTGCCCGGCAAGCCGCTCCAACTCACCATCCGCCGGAGTGTGCAGCAAGGGCTGGAGCAGGTCGCAAGGGATGCCGCCAGGAAGCTCGGCCCGAAACTTTCCGTCGCCATGGTGCTGGCCGACGCCCGCACCGGCGACATCCTCGGCGAGGTCGGCTCGGCCGATTTCTTCGACGCCAGCCGCTCCGGCTGGATCGACATGACCAGGGTGGTGCGCTCCCCCGGTTCGACGCTCAAGCCGTTCATCTACGGGCTCGCCTTCGAGCAAGGGCTGGTGGCGCAGGAGATGATCATCGAGGACAGTCCGGCCGATTTCGGCGGCTACCGGCCGAAGAATTTCGACATGGGCTACCAAGGCGATGTCTCGATCCGCCAGGCGCTGCAATTGTCGCTCAACGTGCCGGCGATCCGCGTGCTCGACGCGGTCGGTCCGGCGCGGCTGACGGCGCGATTCCGCCAGGCCGGCGTCAACCCGATCCTGCCGGTCAACGAGGCGCCGGGCCTGGCGATCGGGCTTGGCGGCGTCGGCGTGACCTTGCGCGACCTGGTGCAGCTCTACACGGGGCTCGCCAATGGCGGCAAGATGCATACGCTGCATGACGGCACCGAGCCGGCCAATGCCGAGCGCACCACAGCCACCATCCTCGACGACCAGGCGGCCTGGCAGATCAACGACATCCTGTCAGGCGTGAAGCCGCCGGAAGGCGCCATGCAGCGCGGCATCGCCTACAAGACCGGCACCTCCTACGGCTATCGCGATGCCTGGTCCGTCGGCTTCGACGGCCGCTACGTCCTGGGTGTGTGGGTCGGCCGCGCCGATGCGAGCCCTGTCCCGGGCCTGTCGGGCTATGTCTCGGCGGCACCCATCCTGTTCGAAGGCTTCGTCCGCTCCGGCCTTGCCAGCGTGCCGCTGCCCGGCCGGCCGCCGGGTGTCTTCAACCCCAAGCGCGAGGAATTGCCGGTGACGCTGGCCCGTTTCGGCGCCGGGTCGGACGGGCTGGTGCAGGCCACCGCCACCGAGCCCGCGCCGACCATCATCTTCCCGCCCAACGGCGCCAGTGTCGATCTTGGCACCAACTCCGCCGACGCCACACCGCTGGTGCTGAAGCTTCAGGGCGGCCGCGCGCCGTTCCGCTGGCTCGCCAACGGCAAGCCGCTCGCCGGCATCGACCGCCGCCGCACCGCGACCTGGCAGCCCGACGGCACCGGCTATTCGACGCTGACGGTAATCGACGCCGCCGGCCGCGCGGCGAGCGTGAAGGTTTTCGTTGAATAGGGTGAGGCAAGCGATTCTGCGGAGTGCGCTTTTTCGTCTGAGGTCCGGCGCGAGCCCCCCCTCGCGCCATACCTTTCCATTAGGAGCTGCTCTAGCCGCAACGCTGGCCCTCCTATCCGCAACCCCCACCCCGGCCC
>NZ_QMBQ01000020.1:0-2500 GCF_003289965.1 Mesorhizobium atlanticum | reverse complement strand
CCTGGGAGTACTAGTCGGCAGACACACGGCGGGTGCTAACGTCCGTCGTGAAAAGGGAAACAACCCTGACCTACAGCTAAGGTCCCCAAGTTATGGCTAAGTGGGAAAGGATGTGAGGATCCCAAAACAACCAGGATGTTGGCTTAGAAGCAGCCATCATTTAAAGAAAGCGTAACAGCTCACTGGTCTAAATAAGGGTCTTTGCGCCGAAAATGTAACGGGGCTAAAGCCATACACCGAAGCTTAGGGTTCGTGAGCAATCACGAGCGGTAGCGGAGCGTTCTGTAAGCTGATGAAGCCGTACCCGTGAGGGGCGGTGGAGGTATCAGAAGTGCGAATGCTGACATGAGTAACGTAAGGGGAGTGAGAGACTCCCCCGCCGAAAGACCAAGGGTTCCTGCTTAAAGTTAATCTGAGCAGGGTTAGCCGGCCCCTAAGACGAGGCGGAAACGCGTAGTCGATGGGAACCACGTTAATATTCGTGGGCCTGGAGGTAGTGACGGATCACACAAGTTGTCCAATCTTATCGGATTGAACGGGCAGCGGAGTGGTTCCAGGAAATAGCTCCTCCTTATAGACCGTACCCGAAACCGACACTGGTGGTCAGGTAGAGTATACCAAGGCGCTTGAGAGAACTATGCTGAAGGAACTCGGCAAATTGCACGCGTAACTTCGGAAGAAGCGTGACCCTTTTCTACGCAAGTGGAGGAGGGTGGCACAGACCAGGGGGTAGCGACTGTTTATCAAAAACACAGGGCTCTGCGAAGCCGCAAGGCGACGTATAGGGTCTGACGCCTGCCCGGTGCTGGAAGGTTAAGAGGAGGGGTGCAAGCTCTGAATCGAAGCCCCAGTAAACGGCGGCCGTAACTATAACGGTCCTAAGGTAGCGAAATTCCTTGTCGGGTAAGTTCCGACCTGCACGAATGGCGTAACGACTTCCCCGCTGTCTCCAGCATAGACTCAGTGAAATTGAATTCCCCGTGAAGATGCGGGGTTCCTGCGGTTAGACGGAAAGACCCCGTGCACCTTTACTATAGCTTTACATTGGCATTCGTAGTGGCATGTGTAGGATAGGTGGTAGGCTTTGAAGCCTGGGCGCCAGCTCAGGTGGAGCCACCCTTGAAATACCACCCTTATTACTATGGATGTCTAACCGCGGCCCGTTATCCGGGTCCGGGACAATGTATGGTGGGTAGTTTGACTGGGGCGGTCGCCTCCTAAAGAGTAACGGAGGCGCGCGATGGTGGGCTCAGAACGGTCGGAAATCGTTCGCTGAGTGCAATGGCATAAGCCTGCCTGACTGCGAGACTGACAAGTCGAGCAGAGACGAAAGTCGGTCATAGTGATCCGGTGGTCCCGCGTGGAAGGGCCATCGCTCAACGGATAAAAGGTACGCCGGGGATAACAGGCTGATGACCCCCAAGAGTCCATATCGACGGGGTTGTTTGGCACCTCGATGTCGACTCATCGCATCCTGGGGCTGGAGCAGGTCCCAAGGGTATGGCTGTTCGCCATTTAAAGCGGTACGTGAGTTGGGTTCAGAACGTCGTGAGACAGTTCGGTCCCTATCTGCCGTGGGTGTAGGAATATTGAAAGGATCTGTCCCTAGTACGAGAGGACCGGGATGGACGGATCTCTGGTGGACCTGTTGTGGCGCCAGCCGCATTGCAGGGTAGCTATATCCGGACGGGATAACCGCTGAAGGCATCTAAGCGGGAAACCCACCTTGAAACGAGTATTCCCTGAGAACCGTGGAAGACGACCACGTTGATAGGCCGGGTGTGGAAGAGCGGCAACGCTTGAAGCTTACCGGTACTAATAGTTCGATAGGCTTGATCGTTCTCATTACTTATATCCATCAAGGCGCAATCCGAAGGATTGTCGCCATTCTCACTCACGCTTGTTCCGCCCTCACGGGCGGCGCTACGTGGGTGCGGCGCAACAGCGCCGGCGGTCGGTCGACCTTGCGAAGCTTCGCTTCGAAAGGCGCCAGGCTGAAAGAACGTCAAAGGCACAAACGCGACGATCCTGCAGATCGCGCCTGAACAGCTTCTCGATTGAACATGCGTTTTGCCGACCTGGTGGTTATGGCGGAGCGGCTGCACCCGATCCCATTCCGAACTCGGCCGTGAAACGCTCCAGCGCTGATGGTACTTCGTCTCAAGACGCGGGAGAGTAGGTCGCTGCCAGGTCTGCAAAACGCATGTTCAACTCAAATCTTCTCTCTACGTTCCAGGCCCGCCGAACGGGATCCAAGGCCGCGCAAGCGGCCCTTTCATTTGGCGAGCCATCTACCTATCTGTAGGCCAGCCTATCCGTAGGCCTAGGCTTACGTCCAAGAACGCAAGCAAACGCTTGCTCGTAGGTGACGCGGGGTGGAGCAGCCCGGTAGCTCGTCAGGCTCATAACCTGAAGGTCACAGGTTCAAATCCTGTCCCCGCAACCAATTCTATCATAAATCAATTACCGTCCCGCTCTAACCGGGGCGGTTTTTTGCGTT
>NZ_QMBQ01000019.1 GCF_003289965.1 Mesorhizobium atlanticum | reverse complement strand
CCCGCCCGCCCTCGGCGATCGCAATCGCGTGC
The DNA here is from genome assembly GCF_003289965.1 of Mesorhizobium atlanticum. Taxonomy (GTDB): domain Bacteria; phylum Pseudomonadota; class Alphaproteobacteria; order Rhizobiales; family Rhizobiaceae; genus Mesorhizobium; species Mesorhizobium atlanticum. The sequence continues at coordinate 6,995 of NZ_QMBQ01000019.1, read as the reverse complement.
TTGGCTTTCGGCACGTCGCCACCGACGTAAAATGGATTATCTTGCTTCATGGCCGTCGTCCCTTTGCTTGAGGCGCGGCTCCGCACTGCCGAAGCAACCCTCGTTTGCTTTACAGCTGCAAAGTCTAGAGACGGGCCACCGCTCACACCACGGTCATAACGTCTGATGCGATGACAGGCTCCTGGGTGCTGGCGCGTTGGAGATGCCGGCCGGTAGCAGTTGTTGCTTTGTCGGGTCCGCGACAGACGCTTGTTGAAGTGATCACGGCTTTGGTCTGAAGCTAAATACCTGAAAATCCGGTCGCAAACTTTGTCGCTGGACGCGAACAGCCACTGGCATGAGACTTGCGGCGGTGGTGGCGAGGCTGAGGGACCTGTTGTGCCAGCATCGCAATCAGCCGAGGGAAAGGAACGAGTTAGGTCAGCGACTGATCTTATCCTGGGAAAAGGCCGACCGTAGACCGGCAGCAATGTTTTCGGCTCATGAGACCAAGCTGGCGATGATGACGACGATTTCTGTCGGCGTTGCCGATCCATCTTGACAGCCCGATTGGACTTATCGCGGCACATCGATTGCCCGTGGGACCAAGGCACCGCAGTCACTCGTCAGAGCACTCCATAACTAAAAAGGAAATCAACAGATGAAAAAGATAGTTGCCGCCAAGCTTCACGGCATCACTGTAACCGACGCGGATCTTAACTACCACGGCTCAATCACCTTAGATCCAGATCATTGTGAGAAAGTTGGTATCTTTCCTCTCGAATTCGTTGAAGTCTGGAATAAGGCTTCGGGCACCCGTATTAGCACCTACGTCATTTACGGCGAGAGGGGTTCTCGCTGCTGTGTGTTGAACGGAGCCGCTGCTCGCACTTGCCAGCCTAGAGATGAGATAATCGTGTGCTCCACCGTGTACATTGAGGAGAACCAGATCGCAAATATTAAACCGCGAGTACTGATGTTTAACTCCGACAATTCTGTGCGTGAGTGCTTGTTCTATGACGTTGGAACCAAGGACGACGGAACGATGACGTTCGCGGTTCACGAAGGTTTGCCTAATGAAGTCACCTAGAATCTCGACTCAGCATCGACAGCAACCGGGTGCGTGCGCGTGAGTGGCAGATGTGTTCCGGCCGCCATCGACTGGCCTTCGAGCTTGACTGTCCGGACGCGTCATTCCCAGTTCGCCACCGGGCCTTCGGAGTGCGAACATGAAGCCAGAGCATTCTTCGACAATCTAAGTGTTAGGGGAGAACGCACCGTCCCAAGCGCCGGACTTTGTACTGCGCCCATCTAGGTCGCAGCCGCACGCTATGGCTGCAGGCAAGACCAACACCTGTTGAAGGGAGACAAATTACTGTGGATACATTCCTAGAGATTCGAGAACAGCCGGACGAATCAGAGCGACAAGTCATCTTGGACGCTCTAGATGTTTACAACGCAAGGGTGGCCGTTCCTTACAGTCCCCGGGCGATTGCAGTACTAATTAAGGATCCGAGGAACGGCCATACGACAGGCGGCCTTTGGGCAAGGTGCTACTATGATTGGCTGAACATAGAATTGATATTTGTGCCAGAGCAATTGCGTGGTCAGAAAATCGGCAAGCGATTGGTAAGATCTGCAGAGCATTGGGCCTGTCAACGAGGATGTGTTGGAGTGTGGCTAGACACTTTCGAATTTCAGGCGCCGGCGTTCTATAGATCTCTCGGATACGAGACATTCGGTCAACTGCACAACTATCCACGCGGCTTCGGACGATATTTCCTTCAGAAGGTATTTTACACGAGAACTTAGCGCCGGCGGCATTAAAGGCGTTCAACCAGTTCGCGGAAGGACGCAGGGGAATCTGGACCGGCTGGGCCCATGGATCGAGCTCGCAGGAGCCGAACGCCGAGCTTGGCTGGCCCGGATCGTCCCGAAATATCCGGTGCAAGAGCAAACTCGCTCAAGTTCTTTGACCATGTCTGCGCCGCGCTAGCCGTGAGCCTTCAGGAGGTTGTCCCATTCGGCCCCGACCGCATCGAGGCTGGAGGCGAGGCGGCCCCTGCGGGCGCGGCGCCAGTTCGTCGATCTTTGCCCGCTCAATCCAGCGGATCGCGCGGGACACTCCCACGCCGAACCGCGCCGCCGTTTGACGCGCCGACATGCCCTCGTCCGAAGCCTTCAAGATCCACACCGAAGATACACACTGCTCTTCCAATCGTCGTCAACCTCCATCGAGATGGATGTTGAATCAGCACAAAACGCAGCCATCACATCACAATCAATTCATCGATCACAGGACGCGCTCTAGGTCAACTATCAAGGTATGTAGTATCATCTGTAACAAAACTCCTTAGAAACAGTAATGTATCGCGCTGTCAGAAGGCATAAGCATGACGTCAAAAAGAATTACTGGCCTTGATGTTTCAAGGTACATCAGCTCATTCCACACGGCGAGTCGTCACCGTGGAATGGAATTCGAAGTCGGTGACGACTTTGATGAGTATATAAATATTACAAAAATCATAGTTGGCAAAGCGCCCACCTATCCAAACTTCCGACCGGATTGTTCATGGCTTGAGTCAGGCCGCGCGTTCTGGATAGTCGGGCGAGATCGATCTGGTCAAGTAGCTCATGTTCAGGCGCTGCGGATGGACGACCTAAGGTCCACGAACCTGGCCGAACATCTTGAGTCTTTGAAGGGCTGCTACGCTCATCCAAAGAGCATGACCAGCTCCGATTCATCATGTGCTTGCCACGCCCCAGCCGCTCGGCAGATTGCCGGAATCGTAGTATATCACGGTGACTTATGGCTCCGTGACGATTTTAGGGGGCAGGGCTTTCCAAGCGCGCTCGCAGGCATTGCTTTTGGGTTGGCCTGGGCGAAATGGTCGCCCGACTTTATATATGCCCTTGTCCCGGGATGGATCATCGAGAAGGGAGTGGCAGAGCAGTACGGTTACCTTAACAGAGAACCGCGCGGGTCCGTCTTGCGCTTAAGTAACCTAGGAATTGAAGACGATGATTGGCTGATTTGGTTGACTAAGAACGAACTGTCCGGGCTAATTAGGCGGACGTTAAACGCAGACGAGTATATTTAGTCGCTAGTGTAGATGCGATCTGATACGTAGTCAGTTACTGATTATTTCGTACAGCGTGAACAGGCACGCTGCTTTCTCCTGGGCCGGCGACCTCCCCTCTGCGACAACGCTGGGAAAATCTGCAGGACGCACAGTTCTGATGGAAGACCGTATGTCCGCCTCTGCCGGTGAGGTGTCGCGCCCTACACTGCGCGTCCGAGGGTTGCTCGGGCGGGCCGAGCCGATCCTCATCACAGGAGGACGAGCCGTGGAGGATTATAGAGAAGCATTTGTTGGAATCGATGTTGCGAAGCTGAAGAACGCTATCGCGATTGCGGAGGCAGGCCGGGAGGGAGAGGTTCGCTTCTTTGGTGAGGTGGATGCGTCGGCTCCCGCCATGCGGCGGGTCATCGGCCGGATCGGCAGCCGCTTTGATCACGTGCATCTCTGCTACGAGGCTGGGCCGACCGGTTACGGCCTTTATCGGCTGATCCGGTTGCTCGGGCACGAGTGCACCGTGGTGCGCCGTCACTGACCCAAGAAAGCCTGGGGATCGGGTAAAGACGAACCTTCATGATGCTATCTCACTCGTCCGGCTATTGCGGGCCGGCGAGCTGACCGCGGTGCGGGTTCCCGACGAAGACCACGAAACGATGAGGGACATCGTTCGCGCTCGGGCAGCAGCGGTCGAGACGCTGCGCGTGCACCGCCAACAAGTGAGTGCCTTTATGTTGAAGCATGGTCGGTTTTGCCCCCGGAAGACGAGCTGGACGATGCGCTATCTACGCTGGCTGCAAGAGCAGCGTTTCGATCATCCCGCACATCAGATCGCGCTCCAGGAAATGGTCGAGGCGGTGCGCGTCTCGAAAGAGCGGGTCGAACGCCTGGAGCGCACGATCGAGGAATTCATCCCCGCCCTGGTCGCTGGCGCCACTCGTGCGAGCGCTGCAGGCGTTGCGTGGAGTGAATCTGATCATCGCTGTAACGTTCGACACGGAAGTTGGTGACGCGAGCCGCTTCGAGAGCCCGCGGCAGCACATTCGCTATCTTGGCCTCATGTCTAGCGAGCGATCGACCGGAGAGACGATCAGGCGCGGCGGTATCACTAAAGCAGGAAACGGCCGCGCCCGGCACATGCTGGTCGAGAGCGCCTGGACCTATCGGCATCCACCGAAGACCGGAAAGATCAAGCTATACCACTTGGAGCAGGCACCGCAGCGCGTGCGTGAGATCGCATGGAAGGCCCAGGTCTGTTGATGGCTTTTCAAAAGCGCGGCTAAACGACGACAAGAGTTTGGTGCTTGTGGACGGAACACAAAGGCGGCCTTTGCAGCCGCCGATTGTCGAGGATGTGTGGTTCAGAACGAGGACGGTGTGACTGCAAATGAGCGCCTGGTGAGCGACATTGCGAGCAAGTGTCGATTTCCCGACGCCGTTGGGGCCGATAAAGACGATGTTGGCGGCATCGTTCGCGAGCCGGCGAGACGATCGCTTGGAAATGTCCATATGGCTATCGCCGTATTGCGCGTTCCAGCGAGCGAGCAGCCCATCTCGAAATCTTTGAGCCGGAAGCGGCGATCGTGCAGCGCATCTTTCGAGACCATGTCGAGGCGGACTGTCGATGCGACAAATCACCCGCCAGCTTTCTCAGGAGCATATCCCTACGGCAAACGGCAAAGCCGTTTGGGGAACCTCTACCATTGGACGCCTGCTGCGCAACGAGGCATACTAGGGCGTGCTATTACAACCGAACGGCGTCCGTCTCGGATCGGCGTTTAGCAAAGAGAGCTCGCCAGATCCGCCGCCCGCACAGCGCATCAGCTATGACAACTCCAAATGGAGCCCGCGTCGCACTGGATCCGGTCACTGGCTCCTTCGCGGACTCGTCAAATGCGGGCACTGTGGCATAAGCGTATCTTGGCACAAGATGCGCGGCCGCAATGGCACCTTCCACTATTATTACTATTGCCGCAATCATGATCCTCTTAGGGCGAAAGGGGAGTCAGCGCCGATGCCCGGAGCGTAATATTCGAGCCAACGAACTCGACGCTTTCGTCTTTGAGCAGGTGCGTGACACGATGCTACGCCCGGATGCGCGGCGACAACTACGGTGGCCGGTCTCCATAATCGCCGCGCTACAGCCCGGACGTGCTCCTCACGGGAGAAGCAGCCTTGTCAAGCCAAAGCGAGACGGCAGGTGATGAGCTGCTTGATGCCCAAATTGCTCGAGCAAACCGCAACTCAACGCGGTCGCCGCCGAACGCCGCCGCGTGGCCGATCTCTATCAAGCAAATTTCATCGCACCTTGACCTTCTGCGTCGCGGCAAGGAATTGGAAGTGCGGTGCCATGTCCTCGAGGAACAAAGACAGGCATTGACCACCCAACGCAAACAGCTTGCTCAACGCAATAGGCTGAGACAACGCCTCGAGAGTTTCGCTGACCGAGTCCGGGAAACCATCGATCAACTGGATTTCGACCAGCGCCAAAAACTTCTACGCCTCGTCGTCGACGACGTCCGGGTCGAGGGATGGCAGGTCGAAATCAGGTTCCGCATACCGATAGACACTCCTCCCTCTGGGCCACCGGGAAAGCGAGTGTCCAGCAAAGACTGTTTGTGTTCCCTTCATGGAGATGAACGGTGAGAGCTACAGGCGCCGCGAGGCCATGGAGCGAAAGCGTGGCCCGGGACGCCCCGCGTCCTATGCCACACCCACCAACAGCGTCGCAGACAAACCCTCTTGCGCGCGACAATCAATGCCGCGATCATCACCTCCGCCGCGACACCAGATTCTCATCCAGATTGATGGTGTGGAACGGCCCCGCTACCGACAGCATCTAGGTGCTAAAACGTGGTCGTTGCGAGCAACGCCACAAGGAAGGGAGCCGTTCCGTGAAGCAGCACCGGCCTGGATTGGCCAAGAACGTTTTTCAAATTCATGGCGCCGACGCCGAAGGCGCACCGATTTTCAATCGCAAACTGCGTCGAGCCGAGTTGCTGGGCTTTTTCGAAAAGCTTCCGCGCCGAAGCGATCAGCGAAGCCGTCACCCGCAAGACCATGCGTTTCGTTCCGATCAAATCGGCTGATCAACAAGCGGCGGCCAGGTGCTGAGGACGCGCGCCCTTTTGGTCCGCCAGCAAACTCAGGCGATCAACGCGCTTCGCGGGCATTTGTCGGAGTTGGGCGTTATTGCCGCCCTCGGCACGGCTAAAGTGGCTGCGTTGATTGAGATCGTACGGGACGAGGAGGACGTTTGCCTGCCAAAAGCCGCTCGACTGGCTTTGGCTGAGATCGCGGATCAGATCGAGGCGCTGACGCGTCAAATCGACAAGCTCGAACGAGGGATCGTCGGCGAGGCGAAGCGCGAGGAGGACATGCGACGGCTGACCACAATTCCGGGCGTCGGAGCGATCACGGCGGCTTCCGTCAAAGCGCTGATCCCGGATCCCGGCGGGTTCAAATCCGGCCGTCACTTCGCCGCCTGGCTGGGACTGACGCCAAAGCCTCATTCGAGCGGCGGCAAGGAGCGGCTCGGCGGCATATCGAAAATGGGCAACCCGACGCTCCGCTCGCTGCTCGTTTGTGGCGCGACGTCGGTCTTGCGGCGCGTTAAGGGAAACGACAAAGCGCTGCGATGGCTAGTTCAGCGTTTCCAAGAATTGAATCATATCAGGCGGCTTCGGCGAGTTTGTAGGACCAAGTGTGAATGACGGGATGGCGGTTGAGGTCCTCGATGCCTGCCATGATGCGCTGCTTGAGCTCGTGCTTGGATGCCACCCGGATGTGGCGCAGGACGGATCGGGCGAACTTTGAGAAGAAGCCCTCGATGAGGTTGAGCCAGGAGCCGTGCTTGGGTGTGAACGTGAACTCGAAGCGACCAGGCGGTTGGGCGGCAAGCCAAGTTCTGGTTTCTCTCGATATGTGTGCGGAATGATT
>NZ_QMBQ01000018.1 GCF_003289965.1 Mesorhizobium atlanticum | reverse complement strand
CATGTTCAACTCAAATCTTCTCTCTACGTTCCAGGCCCGCCGAACGGGATCCAAGGCCGCGCAAGCGGCCCTTTCATTTGGCGAGCCATCTACCTATCTGTAGGCCAGCCTATCCGTAGGCCTAGGCTTACGTCCAAGAACGCAAGCAAACGCTTGCTCGTAGGTGACGCGGGGTGGAGCAGCCCGGTAGCTCGTCAGGCTCATAACCTGAAGGTCACAGGTTCAAATCCTGTCCCCGCAACCAATTCTATCATAAATCAATTACCGTCCCGCTCTAACCGGGGCGGTTTTTTGCGTTCGGGGAAGGCTATCCGGATTATTGCCGCAGCACCGAAGATTTTTGAAGCGCTTCAGGCGGGCAGGGAGTGGCACGGCACGAATTCCGCGGCCGGCCCGCTGAAGAAGTGGCGTCTGAGTTCCGGTAGCTGCACACGCGCCTCGGCAAAAGCACGATCACGCATCTCGGAAATGCGAGAGGTATTATCCAGGGTGTAGCGCCCGTCCGGCGCGATCTGGTCGACTCGCCAGATCGCTTTGCGCTTGTGGACGTCGCCGGTGATAATCTTCGCGGTGCCGAGCGCGCTATGCGCTTGACCCGCCATGAAGAGGCGGGCAACCGAAGCGACCATCGGCAATTTACCCCGGAGCAGGGGAAGCTTGCCGGGTTCGGAAATCGCGACAAGATCTTGAGTCCGTCCCCCGGCCAGCCGAGCATCCCGGTCGCCTCGATCGCGGCCACTCCGATCGGATTGTTGGCCCAGACGGCAGGAAAGACACCCCGAATCCCCCCCGCCATCGAGCGACAAAATACGGTAGAACCGATCTCCGCTTGTGGATTCTGGCAAGGGCGCGTTCATGCGGCCGCCGAGGCTCTGTCTCTATCTGCCTCGCATCTTTGAATGGCAGTCGTGGATGCGGCTCGACCAGACGATCGTACCCTGGACCGCCCTCGGGAAGTAACGGACATCATCGCGGAGCCGGCTTGACAGATTCCCATGCGTCAAGTAGTTGGGTTAACGTTAACCCAAGATACATTGGGGGCTCGGGAGGTCGTCTCGTGAGAGACAAGGTTCACATGCGTGACATCGCCGAGAGGCTCGGTGTTTCGGTCAAGACCGTTTCGGGGGCTCTCCACGGCTATTCGGCTCGCATGTCCGACGAGACAAGGCGACGCATCCTCGCGCTCGCCGAGGAACTGGATTACAAAACGAACATCGTCGCGCGCGGCATGCGCCAGGGCGTCTTGCCGGTGATCGGCCTGGTCGCCGAAGGCCTGATCACGTTGCCGTTTGCAACCGAGATCGTGCGCAGCCTCGACAACGCAAGCCGCACATATGGGCTGTCAGTGGTCGCGACCAACGTGGCCGCCTCGCGCAGCGCCAAGGATGGCCTTGCCGAGGCGCAGCGCTTCCTACCCAAGGCCATCGTCTATGCCACGGCCTATCACCGTACCATCACGCTCGACGCCGAGGTCCGCCAGTTGGTCGACCTTTTCATCAATTGCGAGGAAACATCCGGTGAGATTCCCGCAATCGTTCCGGACGAAGTGCAGGCGGCGCGGGTGATCGTCGAGCATTGCTTCTCACTGGGGCGGCGCCGCATTGCATTCCTCAATTTGCCGGGCATTCGCGCGGGCAGCCTGCGCGAGGAAGGCTTTCGCGACGCCCATGTCGCCCGCGACCTCGCCGTCACCGAACGCTGGATACTGCCGGCGACGCGCGGCGCCCGCTACACCGAATTTTCCGTCAGCCTGGTTTCCGCGCATGTCGATGCGCTGATGGGCGAAAGGGTGCCACCCGATACCATTCTGTGCGGCAACGATCGCGTGGCTCTCGAAGTCTATGGCGCGCTGCGCCGGCTTGGCGTCGACATCCCGGGCGACGTGGCGGTAGCCAGCTTCGACAATCAGGCCGAGATCGCCCGCAGACTCGATCCGCCGTTGACCACGATGGCCCTGCCGTATCGCGAAATGGGTCGTCGCGCCGCCGAACTCGTTGCCGGTCCCCGGTCGGCGGTTCCGCAACTGCAGAAGATTCCATTCCGGCTTATCAAACGCGCTTCGGTCTGAAGTGTCCCGGAACGGTGCATGGGAGGAAAAACAATGACTTATCCAAGATTTCGTCTCAGCGCCGGCCTGAGCGCCGGCGCCTTGATCGCGGCTTTCGCAGCCTTCACCGCCCCGGCCACGGCCGCGGACCTGAAGATGATGTTCCAGGGCGACCCTTACGAGGTCGACGCGATCGGCGCCGCGGCCAAGGCTTTCGAAGCCGCCAATCCCGGCACGAGCATCGAACTGATCCATACGCCGCATGACTCCTACAACGAAAAGATCGGCGCGGCCGTTTCGGCCCATCAGTTGCCGGACATCGTCGAGCTCGATGCGCCGTTCCTGTCGAACTACGTATGGTCCGGTTTCCTGCAGCCGATCGACGGCCTCATCGACAAGAAGCTCCTCGACGACATGACGCCCTCGAACATCAGCCAGGGCACCTATCCGCCCGACAAGAAACTCTACGCCACCAGCCTCGTTGACAGCACGGTGGTGCTCTACGCCAGCAAGAAGCAGTTGGAGTCCCTGAAGATCCGCATCCCCAAGGGCGTCGACGACGCCTGGACCGGCGAGGAATTCAAAGCGATCCTGAAGAGGCTGTCGACGGCGCCGGGCGTGAAGTGGCCGATCGACATCTTCCGCGGCTACGGCACCAAGACGGAATGGATCCCTTATGCCTATGAGCCGCTGCTGATCTCGTCGGGTTGCGATCTCATCAACCGCGACACCTGGAAAGCCTCGGGCAGGCTGGACGGCAAGGCCTGCGTCGACGCCGCGGCGATGATGGCGGAATGGGTCAAGAACGGCTGGGTCGTGCCGCAGTCGGCAGGCACCAACCAGTTCTACGCCCAGGGCCGGCCGGCAGCGCTGGCCTGGGGTGGCCACTGGTTCTACAGCGAAGCCGTGAAGGCTATGGGCGACGATCTCATCGTGCTGCCGCTGCCGAAGTTCGGCGACAAGGCCGCCAGCCCCAACGGGACCTGGATCTACGCCATCAGCAAGGACTCGGCTGATCCGCAGCTGGCGGGCAAGTTCCTCAGCTTTATGATCCAGGACCCGGCCTTCCAGAAAGCACACCGGGACCATTCCGGCTTTCCGGGCCTGAAGTCCTTCGGGGCCGCTTCGCCGCTCTACGCGCCCGGCGGCCCGATGGCCGTGGCCTTTGAGCAGGCCGCCAAGACCGCCGTGCCCCGCCCGCCGCACCCGGCCTATCCGGCGATCTCGCTGGCCACGCAAACGGCCTTCACCAACATCCTCGACGGCGCCGATCCGCAGGCCGACTTGACCAAGGCTGCGGCAGCCATCGATGCCGACATCGAGGACAATGACGGCTATCCGCCGTTCGGCGGCAAGTAACGCACCGCGAGACCCGCGCGGAGATCCATGTCCGCGCGGGTGTTCCCGTTCCGCCTTGAAGAAAGGGGCAGAAAATGACTGCGACGGCTTCGACGACATCCCGCGCGGCGGCGGCGCCGCGGGCAAAAAGACTGATCGGCGCCAGGCTGCAGGAGTTCCTCATGCTGCTGCCGGCCTGCGCAATTGTGGCGTTCTTCCTGCTGCTGCCTTTCGTCCTGTCGTTCCCGATGTCGCTCACCAACCGGCGGCTCATTCCCCGCCCGGTCCGCTTCGTCGGGTTCGACAACTACATTCAGGTTCTGACCGACCCTATCTTCTGGCGCGCCCTGTTCAACGTCACCTACTTCACGGTTCTGGTGGTCCCGGTGCAGTGCGGCTTCGCACTAGCCATGGCATTGCTCATCAACCAGAAGATTCCGGGGCGCAACTTTTTCCGGGGCGCGCTGTTCCTGCCCGCGATCACCTCCATAGCGGTCGTCTGCGTCATCTGGGGCACGCTGTTCCAGTATCCGACCGGCCCGCTCAACCAGATCATCGGTTTTCTCACCTTCGGCCTTGCCGGTCCGATCGACTGGCTCGGCAATCCCAATTCCTCGATGCCGGCGATCGTGCTCCTGTCGGCCTGGCAGGCCTATGGTTTCCAGATGGTGGTTTATCTCGCGGGGCTGCAAGGCATCCCCGGCGATCTCTACGAGGCCGCGCGCCTCGACGGCGCCTCGACCTGGCAGCGCTTCCGCTTCGTTACCTGGCCTGGCCTCAGGCAGACCAACATCTTTGTCATCATCATCACCACCATCCAGGCCTTCAAGCTTTTTACCCAGGTCAACATCCTCACCCAGGGCGGGCCTCGGGATTCGACCGTGACGGTGGTGCAATACATGTATTCCGTCGGCTTCGTCGGCCAGAAGCTCGGGCTCGCTTCGGCCGTCGCAATCATTCTCTTCTTCATTGTGCTCGTCATCTCGCTGGTGCAGCGCGCCGTTTTGAGGGACCCGAAATGACCGCCATCGACACCCCGTTGCCGGGAACTTCCGACCGGTTCCCCATGATCAAGATCGTGTCCATTGCGATCATCACCTTCGTGGTCGTCTCGCCGCTGTTCCTGCTGGCGGTGGCGAGCCTCAAACCGGATCGTTTCCAGATCCTGGCCGAGATGGGTAGCTTCAAGGCCTTCTGGGTCGACAACCCCACGCTCCAGAACTATCGCGACATCCTCACCTTCTCCGGAAACCAGCCTTTCGCGCGCTACCTGACCAATTCGATGATCGTGCTGGTGTTCACGCTGGCCGGCGGCATGGCGTTCAACTCGATGGCCGCCTTCGTCCTAGCCTGGGGGCGCATTCCCGGCCGCGCGATCATCCTGACTGCCATGATCGGGCTCTACATCGTCCCCCAGGAATCGATCGTCCTGTCGCTGCTCAACATCGTAAATTCAGTCGGCCTGGCGGATTCCTTTTCGGCGCAGATACTGCCATTCTGGGCAAGTCCGCTTTATGTGTTCCTGCTCTACCAGTTCTTCTCGCAGGTGCCGCGCGACCTCTACGACGCGGCAATCGTCGACGGCGCCTCGCCGTTCCAGATCTACTGGAAAGTGTTCATGCCGATCAGCCTGCCCGCGCTGGCGACGGTAGCGATCCTGCTCGGCATCGAAACCTGGAACCAGTACCTTTGGCCGTTGCTGGTCACCCAGAGCAACTACGCGCGCCCCATTTCGGTGGGCATCGCCGGCTTCTTCGGCGCTGACAGCATCTACTGGAACCTCGCCATGGCGGCGTCCGTCATGATGATGATCCCGGTGCTGGTTCTTTATCTCATGTTCCAAAAATGGTTCGTCAGCTCCGTCATCAGCTCGGGTGTGAAGGGCTAAAATGCTGCCTGGTATCCGCATCGACGATCCGACCTCCACCCCGGCAGGCATTGAGGCCCGGGTGACGGCAGGCGATATCCTGCACCTTTGGCAGAAACCCGTGACCGCAACCGCGCAGTCATGCGTGCAACTGCGCGAGGCTAGCGGAGAAACGAGCGCGCTGGTCGGACCGCGGTCCGGTGATTTTCAGATGGTTGCGCATCGTGCGGCGGCAACGGGCGAGATTTCCTTGAGTTGGAACGCGCTGGAGACGACAGTTTCCCTCTGCTACGCCTATGATCCGGACCGGGCGCTCTCCGAAGGCATCCGAATCTTATGGGTCCGTCCTGAGGCCGCTGCTGACAGCAAGCGTTACCGGCTGCATCTGGCGCCGCCATTCGGCTGGATGAACGATCCGAACGGCCTGGTCTCGGTCGACGGGCGCACCCATGCCTTCTATCAGCACTATCCCCATGCCTGGCGTTGGGGTCCGATGCATTGGGGCCACGCGGTCTCCGATGACCTCGTCAACTGGACACACCTGCCGGTCTTCTTGCATCCCGGCCCGGCCATACTGGCCGACCCCATGCCAAAGGGAGGGGCCTTTTCGGGCTCCGCCATTGTGCGTCCGCAAGGCGGCATTCGGGTCTTCCATACCGACCGCGAGGACGGCCGCGCGCCGGAGCACGAATTGCAGATGACGGCCGTGTCGACCGACCTGCTCGACGCTGGTCCGTCGGCCGTGGTGATCGGCGAGCGCCCGCCGCTCGACGGCTTCGGGAACGACCTCAGGGACCCTTACGTCTTCATGGGGCCGGATGGGCTCTGGAAAATGGTTCTGGGCGGCAACGACGCCGGCGCGGCGCTCGTGCTGCTTTACGAATCAGACGATCCCGACGCCGCCGCGAACTGGCGGTTCGTCGGCGTGCTGCACCGTGAACCGCTTGCCCGCAGCGTCCCGGCGGAGTGCCCGAGCCTCGTGCCGCTCGTCGGCGACGGCGGCGGACTTTATGCGCTGGTCTTTGGCCTGATCGGGCACCAGATCCTGATCGAGGGCAAGCTCAATCCGAGCGTGGCCCTCGTTGGACGCTTCGATGGCAGGCACTTCGAAGCGATCGCGCGACGGGAGCTCGACTTCGTGGGCGACTGTTACGCCTTCCAGGCTTTCGTCAGGGATGGTCGGCCCCATGGAATGGCCTGGGCGGTCAACTGGGCGAACGTCCGGCGCAACCGTGATTTCTCCTCCGCGATGACCTTCGTGCGGCGCCTGCTTTGGCGGGATGGGGCACTCCTGATGCCGCCGGTCGAAGGCGTCGCGCTGCTTCGCACGGAAAGCCTGAGCGACTCGGCCGCGGCCCTGCGGCTAGGCGTCGAACTGCCGGACGGGCTGGCGGAAATCAGTTTTGACGTGGCCGGCGCGCCCTTCCGGCTGACGCTCGCCCATGAGGACTTTCCGATGACGCTGGTCCATGACGGCCGAACGCTCGAACTCGAGGCAGAAAGGACCAAGCGCGCCGCGCCCTATGTGGCGGAGACCGGTCCGCTCGCGAACGTACGCGTCTTCGTCGATGTGGGCATGGTCGAAATCTATGCCGATGGCGGCCGCTGGTGCGGCACAAAGCGCATCGATAGCGACGAGCCGGTTGCGATGGTTCGTCTCGAGGCTGACCTTGGAACGATCAGCAATGTCGAGGTTTGGCGGTTGCGTCCGCAAAGCGGCGCGCATCGCTAGAGTTCCTGCGCCGCAGGTCAACGCAAGGGAGGAGGATTTCAATGGCAATCGTAGAGCTCAAGAAGGCAAAGAAGTCATACGGAGCGGTCGATATCATCCACGATGTCGATCTTAGGATCGAGGACGGCGAATTCGCCGTCTTCGTCGGCCCGTCAGGCTGCGGCAAGTCCACGCTTTTGCGCATGATCGCTGGGCTCGAAAGCGTCACTGCCGGGGAGATCAGCATCGACGGCGAGGGCGTGAACCACGTCGATCCGTCCGAACGTGGCGTGGCAATGGTCTTCCAGAGCTATGCCCTCTACCCGCATATGACAGTCAAGGAAAACATGAGCTTCGGTTTGCGTATCGGCAAGCGGCCGAAGGCCGAGATCGATGAGCGTGTGGCGGTCGCGAGCAGGATCCTGCAGCTCGACCAGCTGCAGGACCGCCGTCCCAGCCAGCTTTCGGGCGGCCAGCGTCAGCGTGTGGCGATCGGCCGGGCTATCGTGCGCAATCCGAAGGTGTTCCTCTTCGACGAGCCGCTTTCCAACCTCGATGCCGAATTGCGCGTGGCCACGCGCGTGGAAATCGCCAAGCTGCATGAAAGCCTCGGCAACACGATGATCTACGTGACGCACGACCAGACCGAGGCGATGACGCTCGCGGACAAGATCGTCGTGCTGCGCAAGGGACGGGTCGAGCAGTTCGGCCCGCCGCTCGAACTCTACGAGAATCCCGACAACGTCTTCGTCGCGGGCTTCATCGGCTCGCCGAAGATGAACTTCTTCAACGGGACTGTCGAAAAAAGCGGAATCGTGAGAGTTGCCGGAGCCGAGTTTCCCGCACCCTTTTCGGCGAAGACATCGCAGCCCGGCTCACTCGTCACCATCGGCATCAGGCCCGAGCATTTCGATCGCGACGCCACCCCCGATGCGACCATCGATGTCCTTGTCGATTTCGTCGAGCATCTGGGCGGCACTTCCTTCATCCATGGCCGCTTGGCGGATGGCGAGAGGATTATCGTGGAACGTCGCGATGTCGGGGATCTGAAGTCGGGGAAATCGATAAAGGCCGGTTTCAAGATGAAGGACGTGCGCGCCTTCGATGCCGCGGGCCTACGGATACGGTAATGATAGCCATGAAGCCAGCAGCCACCATAGTGCGTCAGAGCAGCGCCGCTAGTTGGGTACCGTGACAGACAATATCCTCGGCCGCTCAGGCGCGATCTACGTTGTCGAGTTGGGCCGGTTGCATTTTGCTCAGGAGCGCTGCTGTGGGAGACCTTACCTTTCAGTGAGGTGACAAAGGGCTCCAGCGCCGCTGCGCGTCGCCCGTTGTGTTTCGAAATGAAAACAGCGCTCCACGCGCTCTCCAACAATTGGGATATGCGAGCCTGCTGTGTTGTTGGCTGCAGCTATCGATAGCAACCGCTGGCCCATCAAATCCGCTCGAGCTTGAAAACCTGACCTGGACGGAATTGAGAAATCTCGTTGCTGGCGGAACAACCACGATCATCATCCCGATCGCCGGCATCGAACAGAGTGGCCCTGCCATTGCGTTGGGTAAGCACAACGTCCGGGTTCGGTTTCTGGCCGAGAAAATTGCGGCAAAGCAAGGAAACGCTCTCGATCGGCGCCGGCGTTCTTGATCGGCATTTCGATTGCTGACCGATTCGGGGGAGCCCGGTCCCCCACCGAATCGCCAAAGATGAAGCGCCCGAATCACCCAACACCGTCAATTATTGCTATCTATTGCTATATCTCCGCCCGGTTTCATATTTCCCCGAGGAGGTCCCCCCATGCCCAGCTTTGCGTTGAACGAGCACTATGAGCGCTTCATCAGGAAGCAGCTCGAATCGGGCCGCTACAGCAATGCCAGCGAGGTTGTCCGCGCCGGCCTGCGCATGCTCGAGGATTTCGAGGCGGAGCGGGAGAAGTGGCTGCGCGAGGAAATCCCCGCGCGCATGGCCGAACTTCGGCAGGATTCGGCAAAGGGAATCCCCGCCGAAACGGTGTTTTCCCGGCTGGAGGCCCGTCATCGCGCGCGGCAGGCGAAAGCCAGGTAGGGGATGGAATACCGGATTGTCTTCCATGCGGAAGCCGAACTCGAACGACTCTATGACGATATAGCCGAGCGCGCGTCGCCGGCGGTTGCCTGGAATTTTGTCGCGGGCATCCGCGATCATTGCCTGGGCTTGTCGACATTTCCACAGCGCGGCACCGAGCGGGTGGAGATGATGCCGGGCTGCGGATCATCGGCTATCGCCGCGCGGCCAGCATCGTTTTCGCTGTCGACGGCGAGCGCGTGCTGATCCTGGGCATCTTCTACGCAGGCCGGAACATCACGCCTGAATTGCTCGAGGAACGGCTCTGATCGCACAGATCGGAGGGGATCTGGCGGTCGGCAATCGGCTAAACGCTGCCGGCGATTTCCAATTGGGCGCATCCGCCTGCGGAACGGCCTTGCGGCAGGTATTGCCGAAGTGTCCGGCGACAGATCGCCGGCCAAAATTCAACCAAGCCAGCTTACCATTTTTCCCTCCGTGGATATCTCGACGAGAAATCGAAAAAAGAGCGATCTTGGCTGTTGACAGTTCGATCGGGTGGCGACTATATACGCCCCACGAACGAGGGCGGTGCGCCGCTGGCGACGAAGAAGTTCGCTTCTAAATCTGCCCTCTGCGAAATTCAAGAGAGCCGCGTGAGCGACACTCGGGAGGCCCCGGAGCCGAAAGCGAAGTGGGCTGTGACATTGCGTGAAGCGGTGTCTGTTCTTTGACAATTGAATATTGAAGAAAGAGAAACGTGGGCGGCAGAGTCCTGCTGAGCCTCTTACTCCGCCAGGGGTAATTGGTTCGAACGAGACTTTGGCGGATCACGTTTCGTGAGAATAAGTCTACCAAGGCATTAAGTTGCCTAGGTGTGAATGTTCTCGTCGATTCATGCGTGACCAATAAAGCCAAATCAAAGTCTTATTAAACTT
>NZ_QMBQ01000017.1 GCF_003289965.1 Mesorhizobium atlanticum | reverse complement strand
CCAGGATCGCGCCGTCCATCTGGGCGGCACCGGTGATCATGTTCTTCACATAGTCGGCGTGGCCGGGGCAGTCGACGTGGGCATAGTGACGGTTGGCCGTCTCATACTCGACATGCGCCGTCGAGATCGTGATGCCGCGCGCCTTCTCTTCCGGCGCCGCGTCGATCTGGTCATAGCGCTTGTATTCGCCAAAATACTTCGTGATCGCCGCCGTCAGCGACGTCTTGCCATGATCGACGTGGCCGATCGTGCCAATGTTCACATGCGGCTTGGTGCGCTCGAATTTACCTTTTGCCATGTGATCTCTCCATTCCTGCCTGCCCGTGCGGGCCTTGAACTAAGGTCTCGTGCAACCCGCTCGAGTTACGCGTATTTCTTCTGAACTTCCTGGGCGACCGCGGTCGGAACCGGCTCGTAGTGGTCGAACTGCATCGTGTACTGGGCGCGGCCCTGCGACATCGAACGCAGATTGTCGACGTACTTGAACATGTTCGCCAGCGGCACCATCGCGTTGATGACAACGGCAACGCCGCGCGCTTCCTGGCCCTGGATCTGACCACGACGGCCATTCAGGTCGCCGATGACGCCGCCGACATAATCTTCCGGCGTCACAACTTCGACCTTCATGATCGGCTCCAAGAGCTGCACGCCGAGGCGCGGAGCGGCTTCCTTGAAGCAGGCGCGGGAGGCGATTTCGAACGCCAGCACCGAGGAGTCGACGTCGTGGAAGGCGCCGTCGATCAGGGTCGCCTTGACGCCGATCATCGGGAAGCCTGCGAACGGGCCGGAACCCATGACGCTCTGGATGCCCTTCTCGACGCCCGGGATGTATTCCTTCGGAACCGCGCCGCCGACGATCTTGGACTCGAACACGAACTCTTCGCTCTCGGTGTTCGGCTCGAACAGGATCTTGACGCGGGCGAACTGGCCGGTACCGCCGGTCTGCTTCTTGTGCGTGTAGTCCTGCTCGTGCGTGCGGGTGATCGTCTCGCGATAAGCCACCTGCGGCGCGCCGACATTGGCTTCCACCTTGAACTCGCGACGCATGCGATCGACGATGATGTCGAGATGCAGCTCGCCCATGCCGGCGATGATGGTCTGGCCCGATTCCTCGTCGGTCTTGACGCGGAAGGACGGATCCTCTGCCGCCAGGCGATGCAGCGCGAGGCCCATCTTTTCCTGGTCGTTCTTGGTCTTCGGCTCGATAGCGATCTGGATGACCGGATCGGGGAATTCCATGCGCTCGAGGATGACCGGGTGCAGCGGATCGCAGAGCGTGTCGCCGGTGGTCGTGTCCTTGAGGCCGGCCAGCGCAACGATGTCGCCGGCATAGGCTTCCTCGATGTCGGCGCGCGAGTTCGCATGCATCTGCAGCATGCGGCCGATGCGCTCCTTCTTGCCCTTCACCGTGTTGTCGAGCGAGGTGCCCTTGGTGAGCTTGCCCGAATAGATGCGGGCGAAGGTCAGCGAGCCGACGAACGGGTCGTTCATGATCTTGAACGCCAGCATCGACAGCGGCTCGTTGTCGTCGGCATGACGCTCGATCTCGGCGTCGGTCTTGGCGTCGACGCCCTTGATGGCCGGCACGTCGATCGGCGACGGCAGGTATTCGACGACCGCGTCGAGCAGCGGCTGCACGCCCTTGTTCTTGAAGGCCGAGCCGCAGAACATCGGGAAGAACTTGACCGCGATGGTGCCCTTGCGGATCAGCGCGCGGATCTCGTCGTTCGACGGCATGTTGCCTTCGAGGTAGTTCTCGAGCGCGGTCTCGTCCATCTCGACCGCGGCTTCGATCATCTTCTCGCGGTACTGGGCGGCCTTCTCCTTGAGGTCGGCCGGGATCTCGACGACGTCCCAGGCGGCGCCCAGGGTCTCATCGCGCCAAACGAGGGCGTTCATCTCGACCAGATCGACGACGCCCTTGAACTCGGTCTCGGCGCCGATCGGCAGCTGCATGACGACGGCCTGAGCACCGAGGCGCGAACCGATCATTTCCACCGAGCGGTAGAAGTCGGCACCGATCTTGTCCATCTTGTTGCAGAAGATCATGCGCGGCACGTGGTACTTGTCGGCCTGGCGCCACACGGTCTCGGTCTGCGGCTCCACGCCGGCGTTGGCATCGAGCAGCGCAATGGCGCCGTCGAGCACGCGCAGCGAACGCTCGACTTCGATGGTGAAGTCGACGTGTCCGGGAGTGTCGATGATGTTGAAGCGGCGCATCTTGCCGTCACGACCCTTCCAGAAGGTCGTGGTCGCGGCCGACGTGATGGTGATGCCGCGTTCCTGCTCCTGCTCCATCCAGTCCATGGTGGCAGCGCCGTCATGGACTTCGCCGATCTTGTGCGACTTGCCCGTGTAGTACAGGACGCGCTCGGTCGTCGTCGTCTTGCCGGCGTCGATATGCGCCATGATACCGAAATTGCGGTAGTCTTCGATCTTGTATTCGCGGGCCATAGGAGGTGCCTCTCAGTCTCTTTCGCGTTACCAGCGGTAATGCGCGAAGGCGCGGTTGGCTTCCGCCATCTTGTGGGTGTCTTCACGCTTCTTGACAGCCGTGCCGCGGTTGTTGGCCGCGTCCATCAGCTCGCCCGAGAGGCGGTCGACCATGGTGGTCTCGTTGCGGTTGCGGGCCGCGGCGATCAGCCAGCGGATGGCCAGCGCCTGACGGCGCTCGGGGCGCACATCGACCGGAACCTGGTAGGTAGCGCCGCCGACGCGACGCGAGCGCACTTCCACATGCGGCGCGACATTGTCGAGCGCCTGGTGGAAGACGGTGACCGGCTCCTGCTTGGTCTTGGCCTGGACCTGGTCCAGCGCGCCATAGACGATGGTCTCGGCAACCGACTTCTTGCCGTCATACATGACGGCGTTCATGAACTTGGTGACGATCAGATCACCGAACTTGGGATCCGGATTGATCTCACGCTTTTCTGCACTGTGACGACGGGACATGGGAAACCCTTACTTCGGACGCTTGGCGCCGTATTTCGAACGACGCTGCTTGCGGTTCTTCACACCCTGCGTGTCGAGCACGCCGCGGATGATGTGGTAGCGGACGCCCGGCAGATCCTTGACGCGACCGCCGCGGATCATGACCACCGAGTGTTCCTGAAGGTTGTGGCCTTCGCCGGGGATGTAGCCGATCACCTCAAAACCGTTGGTCAGGCGAATCTTGGCCACCTTGCGCAGCGCCGAATTCGGCTTCTTCGGCGTCGTGGTGTAGACGCGCGTGCAGACGCCCCGCTTCTGCGGGTTCTGCTGCATGGCCGGGACCTTGTTGCGCTTCACCGGCGCCAGGCGCGGCTTGCGGATCAGCTGGTTGACGGTAGGCATTAAACCCTCTTGTCTCTCAATTCCGTGTCTGCCCTGTCAGGGCCGCTCAAAGCGTCATTTCCATACGCGAATTCGGGCAACACACCGCGCCTCGCGGTCCTGCCCGAACAAATTGCAGAGGAAGCGGAAGCCGCTTCATGCGCGCCGGAAATGTCTTTTCGCTCGTAAAACGAACCCTGTTTGAGACAAACTCCAAAGCGTGTCGCCTCGGAAAGGCTGGTCTCACATCGGTTCTGACGTCGCGGCTTCTACTCGTAAGGCCATTGCCCGTCAACCCCGCAACGGCAAATATTGCGGTCAATTCGAGGCTTGGCAGCCATGCGCAAAACGCATGTAATTTTATTGCGCCTTTTTTCAAGAGCGAGGAAGAAAGTGACCGGCTTGCGGCTGTCTTCCCGATCTGCTTCGTGCCAAAAGGCGCCTTGAACCGGACTTTCCGCCGGAAAACGAGGAATCAGCCCGTGAACGACAATGAAGAACGGCCTGTCACCATCATCACCGGACGAGTCTGGCGCAAGAAAGGCGGCAAGCCGGAAGGCGTGCATGTGATGCTGGTGGCGCCCGACGATGATTCTGCCGTGCGCCGCGCGCTCGAATCGCTCGCCGCGGAAGGATTCGCGGAGGCCGAGCTCGACCAGATCGGCGACATGGAGGGCGAGCCCGACGAGGAGCCGCATCTGTCGGCCTATCAGGGCGCGCTGGAAGGCGAGGTCTCAATCGTCACCTTTGACGAGCCGTTCTGATCTCGCTGCCGGGCGCGACGTCCCTTCCCGCTCTGTCCCCCAACGCTTCTCTATTAGACAGCCATTCTTTTCTTCCGGAGTTCCCATGACCAGCAACCCCATCAAGCTCGGCATCGTCGGCGTGGGCAAGATCGTGCGCGACCAGCATCTGCCCGCGGTCGCCAAGGACGGCGATTACCTGCTTGCCGCCGCGGCCAGCCGCCACGGCAAGGTTGACGGCATTGCGAACTACCCGACGATCGAAGCGATGCTTGCGGCCGAGCCCGGCCTCGACGCGGTCTCGCTCTGCATGCCGCCGCAGTTCCGCTACGACGCCGCCCGCACCGCTCTGGAAGCCAAGAAGCATGTGTTCCTCGAGAAGCCGCCGGGCGCGACGGTGAGCGAGGTCGAGCATCTCCGGGCGCTGGCCGACAAGAACGGCGTCTCGCTCTTCGCCAGCTGGCATTCGCGCTATGCGCCGGCGGTCGAGGCCGCGCGGAGTTTCCTGGCTTCGGCCAAGCTCACTTCCGCTGCCATCAACTGGAAGGAAGACGTGCGCCGCTGGCATCCGAACCAGGAATGGATCTGGGAGCCTGGCGGTTTTGGTGTCTTCGATCCGGGCATCAACGCGCTATCGATCGCCACCCACATGCTGCCGCCGATGTTCATCACCTCCGCCGTGCTCGACTTTCCGGAGAACCGCGCGGCTCCGGTCGCGGCGCATGTCGCCTTCCGCACCTCGAATGGCCTGCCGGTGACGATGGAGCTCGACTGGCTGCAGACCGGCCCGCAGAGCTGGGACATTCTGGCTGAAACCGACAAGGGCAAGATGGTGCTGTCCGGCGGCGGCGCCAAGCTCGCCCTCGACGGAAAGGTCATCCATGACGAGCCGGAAGCCGAATACCCGATGCTCTACAAACGTTTCGCCGAGATCGTTCGCGCCGGGATTTCCGATGTCGACCTCGCGCCGCTGCAGCACGTTGCCGACGCCTTCATGCTGGGCAAGCGCAATGTGGTCGAGGCGTTCTTCGACTGAGTGTGCACGCGAGGGATCGCAGACCTGCTGGAATGCACGCTCGCGCCACGTCGACCCCCACTCCGTCTCGGCTTCGCCGAGCCACCTCTCCCCCGATCGACGGGGTAGAGGAAAGGGCCAAGCTTTTTGCCCTCAACGCTCGTCCAGCAAGGCTCCCTTCCTTTCCCTCCGGAGGGGGAAAGGTGGCGCTGCGAAGCAGCGACGGATTGGGGGAAGCCGGTCGTCAAACGAAAAGCCGATGACAAGTGAGCATGACCGAGTTGACCTGATATCATCATCATTCACGATGTGCCGTCACTCGACGATCGCAATGGCAAATCCGTCATAACCCTTGGCGCCAACCGTCTGGATGGCGGTGCCGTCCAGCCGCTTCTCGCCGCCGATGAACGAAAACGCGGCGCGGGCGCCTTCGACATTGACGTCGCCGCTGTTCTTTTTCACGACCGCGCCGTCGCGGATGACGTTGTCGCAGACGATGACCGTGCCCGGGCGCGACAGCTTCATCGCCCAGTCGAGATAGTTCGGATTGTTGGGCTTATCGGCGTCGATGAAGATCAGGTCGAACGGGTCAGCGTTTTCGCTGACCAGCGCGGCGAGCGACTGAAGCGCGGGACCGATCCGTAGGTCGACCTTGCCGGAAACCCCTGCCCGCTCGAAATTCGAACGCGCGACCTTGGCGTGGTGCGGTTCGAGCTCCAGCGTCACCACCTTGCCGTCGGCCGGCAGTCCCCTTGCCATCCAGATGGTCGAGTAGCCGCCGAGCGTGCCGACCTCCAGCACCTTTTTCGCGCCGCGGATGCGCACCAGCAGCGACAGCAATTTACCTTGCGCGGCCGAGACGTCGATCGCCGGCAGGCCCTGGTCGCGGTTGGCCTTAAGCACCGCGTCCAGCACGGGATCCGCTTGGAAAAGCGAGGAAACGATATAGTCGTCGACTGCCGTCCAGGTCTTGCTGCTCATAGCTCTTCCTCGTTCGTGAAGTCCTCGTTCGAAGCCAAAATGCAAGAAGGGGCCGCGTAGGCCCCTTCTCTACGTTTTTCATATCACGCCGCTTACTGCGCGGCGTTGACCATGTCGGTCAGCATCGGGTCGGCGACCTCGACACCGGAGGCCTTGCGGCGCTCGTCGATGATAAGCTCGTCGCGCGAGGTGGCGATGCGCCGGATCTGGCTCATCGTGCCGCCGGTGCCGGCCGGGATCAGACGGCCGACGATGACGTTCTCCTTCAGGCCCTGCAGCATGTCGGTCTTGCCGGCAACCGCTGCCTCGGTGAGCACCCTGGTCGTCTCCTGGAAGGAAGCGGCCGAGATGAAGGACGGCGTCTGCAGCGAGGCCTTGGTGATGCCGAGCAGCACCGGCTGACCTTCGGCCGGCTTCTTGCCGTCCTCGATCAGGCGCTCGTTGACCTCTTCCAGCTCGATCACGTCGACGTGGTCGCCCGGGATGTAGGTCGAGTCTCCCTGCGCGGTGATCTCGACCTTCTGCAGCATCTGGCGAACGATCACCTCGATGTGCTTGTCGTTGATCGACACGCCCTGCAGTCGGTAGACCTCCTGGATTTCGTTGACGAGGTAGGAGGCAAGCGCCTCCACGCCCTTGATCGCCAGGATGTCGTGCGGCGCCGGATTGCCGTCGAGGATATAGTCGCCCTTCTCGATGACGTCGCCGTCCTGGAGATGGAACGGCTTGCCCTTCGGGATCAGGTACTCCACCGGCTCCAGCGTCGAGTCATGCGGCTCGATGATGATGCGGCGCTTGTTCTTGTAGTCGCGGCCGAAGCGGATCGTGCCATCGATCTCAGCGATGATGGCGTGGTCCTTCGGACGGCGAGCCTCGAACAGTTCGGCCACGCGCGGCAGACCACCGGTAATGTCCTTGGTCTTGGCGCTTTCCATCGGGATACGCGCCAGCACGTCGCCGGGCTTCACATGGGCGCCCGGCTCGACCGACAGGATGGCCTCGACCGAGAGCAGGAAGCGTGCATCGCCGCCCTTCGACAGCTTGCCGACCTTGCCCTTGGCGTCCTGGATGACGATCGCCGGCTTCAGGTCGCTGCCGCGCGGCGTCGAACGCCAGTCGATGACCTCACGCTTGGTGATGCCGGTCGACTCGTCGGCCGTTTCCTGAACGGAGATGCCGTCGACCAGGTCCTCGAACGCCACCCTGCCCTCGATTTCGGTGAGGATCGGGCGGGTATAGGGATCCCACTCGGCGATGCGCTGGCCGCGCTTCACCTTGTCGCCATCGTCCACGAAGATGCGCGAACCATAGGCGACGCGGTGCGTGGCGCGCTCCTTGCCGGTCTCATCGAGGATGAGCACCGCCATGTTGCGGCCCATGACCATCTGCTGGCCTTCCGAGTTGCGCACCACGTTGCGGTTGCGGATCTGCACCTTGCCCTCATAGGAGGCTTCAAGGAACGAACTATCCACCACCTGCGCCGTGCCGCCCATGTGGAAGGTACGCATGGTGAGCTGGGTGCCCGGCTCGCCGATCGACTGCGCCGCGATGACGCCGACGGCCTCGCCCTGGTTGACGGGGGTACCGCGGGCCAGGTCGCGACCGTAGCAGACGGCGCACACGCCGGTCCTGACCTCGCAGGTCAGCGCCGAACGGATGCGGACCGACTGCACGCCGGCCTTTTCGATCTGCTCGACATCGCGCTCGTCCATCAGCTTGCCGGCCTTGACCAGCAGGTCGCCGGTGACCGGATGGTTGATGTCGTCGAGCGCGGTACGGCCCAGCACGCGCTGGCCGACCGAAGCGACGATCTGACCGGCATCGACGATCGGCTGCATGGTGAGGCCCTTGTCGGTGCCGCAATCCACGGAGTTGACGATGCAGTCCTGCGCCACGTCGACGAGACGGCGGGTGAGGTAGCCCGAGTTCGCCGTCTTCAAGGCGGTGTCGGCCAGACCCTTGCGGGCGCCGTGGGTCGA
This sequence comes from Mesorhizobium atlanticum, assembly GCF_003289965.1. GTDB lineage: Bacteria > Pseudomonadota > Alphaproteobacteria > Rhizobiales > Rhizobiaceae > Mesorhizobium > Mesorhizobium atlanticum. The sequence goes on along the minus strand of NZ_QMBQ01000017.1, from coordinate 14,833 downwards.
GTTGAAGTACTCGAGCACGGTGAGGCCTTCCTTGAAGTTCGAGATGATCGGCGTCTCGATGATTTCGCCCGAGGGCTTCGCCATCAGGCCGCGCATGCCGGCGAGCTGACGCATCTGGGTGGGCGAACCGCGCGCACCCGAATGCGACATCATGTAGATCGAGTTCATCGGCTTCTGACGGCCGTTGTCCTCGAACTCCACCGCCTTGATGCGGGCCATCATCTCGTCGGCGACCTTTTCCGAGCACTTGGCCCAGGCGTCGACGACCTTGTTGTACTTCTCGCCCTGCGTGATCAGGCCGTCATTGTACTGCTGCTCGTATTCCTTGGCCAAAGCCTCGGTCTCGGAGACCAGCTTCAGCTTGGTATCCGGGATCAGCATGTCGTCCTTGCCGAACGAAATGCCGGCACGGCAGGCATGGGCGAAGCCCAGCGCCATGATGCGGTCGCAGAAGATGACCGTCTCTTTCTGACCGCAGTGGCGGTAGACGGTGTCGATCATCTTGGAGATGTTCTTCTTGGTCATCTCCTGGTTGGCGGTCTCATACGGCACGTTGACGTTCTTCGGCAGAAGCTCGCCGATGATCATGCGGCCGGGCGTGGTGTCGTAGATCTTCGACACGACGTTGCCTTCGGCGTCGACCGTGCGGAAGCGGCCCTTGATCTTGGCGTGCAGCGTCACGGCCTTGGTCTCCAGCGCATGCTGGAGCTCGCCCATGTCGGCAAACACCATGCCTTCGCCCGGCTCGTTCTGGTTGACGATCGAGAGATAGTAGAGACCGAGAACCATGTCCTGCGACGGCACGATGATCGGCGCGCCGGAGGCCGGGTGCAGGATGTTGTTGGTCGACATCATCAGCACGCGGGCTTCGAGCTGCGCTTCCAAGGACAGCGGCACGTGGACCGCCATCTGGTCACCGTCGAAGTCCGCGTTGAAGGCGGTGCAGACCAGCGGATGCAGCTGGATCGCCTTGCCTTCGATCAGGGTCGGCTCGAACGCCTGGATGCCGAGGCGGTGCAGCGTCGGCGCGCGGTTCAGCAGCACCGGATGCTCGCGGATGACCTCGTCGAGGATATCCCAAACCTCCGGACGCTCCTTCTCGACCAGCTTCTTCGCCTGCTTGACCGTCGAGGAGAAACCCTTGGCGTCGAGGCGGGCGTAGATGAAGGGCTTGAACAGCTCGAGCGCCATCTTCTTCGGCAGACCGCACTGATGCAGCTTCAGCTCCGGGCCGGTCACGATGACCGAGCGGCCGGAATAGTCGACGCGCTTGCCGAGCAGGTTCTGGCGGAACCGGCCCTGCTTGCCCTTGAGCATGTCGGACAGCGACTTCAGCGGACGCTTGTTGGCGCCGGTGATGACGCGGCCGCGACGGCCGTTGTCGAACAGCGCGTCGACGGCTTCCTGCAGCATGCGCTTCTCGTTGCGCACGATGATGCCGGGGGCGCGCAGCTCGATCAGCCGCTTCAGGCGGTTGTTGCGGTTGATGACGCGGCGATAGAGATCGTTCAGATCCGACGTGGCGAAGCGGCCGCCGTCCAGCGGGACAAGCGGGCGCAGGTCCGGCGGGATCACCGGAACCACCTTCATGATCATCCACTCCGGACGGTTGCCGGATTCCATGAAGTTCTCGACGACCTTGAGCCGCTTCAGATACTTCTTCTGCTTCAGCTCGGAGGTGGTCGAAGCCAGCTCCGAACGCAGGTCGCCGGCGATCTTCTCCAGGTCCATGCCGGCCAGGAGGTCGTGGATGGCCTCGGCGCCGATCATGGCGGTGAAGGAATCCTCGCCATACTCGTCGACGGCGAGCATATACTCTTCCTCGCTGAGGAGCTGGTTCTCCTTCAGCGCGGTAAGGCCCGGCTCGGTGACGATGTAGTTCTCGAAGTAGAGCACGCGCTCGATGTCCTTGAGGGTCATGTCGAGCAGCGTGCCGATGCGCGAGGGCAGCGACTTCAGGAACCAGATATGGGCGACAGGCGCGGCGAGCTCGATATGGCCCATGCGCTCGCGGCGAACGCGCGACAGCGTGACTTCGACGCCGCACTTTTCGCAGATGACGCCCTTGTACTTCATGCGCTTGTACTTGCCGCACAGGCACTCGTAGTCCTTGATCGGACCAAAAATGCGCGCGCAGAACAGACCGTCACGCTCCGGCTTGAAGGTGCGGTAGTTGATGGTCTCCGGCTTCTTGATCTCGCCGAACGACCAGGACAGAATCTTCTCTGGGCTGGCAAGCGAGATCCGGATGGAATCGAACACCTGCGCAGGCGCCTGCGGGTTGAAGAGATTCATGACCTCTTGGTTCATGCCGTTCTCCTTTTCGGGGTCCTCGATAACCCCTTCAATCGATCGCGGACGAAATGTCCGCAGACTGGCCGGTTGCCCGACCGAAAATTTGAAGGGCGCGCCGCTTCCTTGAGCGGCGCGCCATAGGCTTTACTCGGCCGCGTCGGGCAGACGCGTCGGGGTCTCTTCGACCTGGGTGTTCTCCAGCTCCACGTTGAGGCCGAGCGAGCGCATTTCCTTGACGAGAACGTTGAAGCTCTCCGGAATGCCCGCCTCGAACGTGTCGTCGCCGCGCACGATCGCCTCGTAGACCTTGGTGCGGCCGGCGACGTCGTCCGACTTCACCGTCAGCATTTCCTGCAGCGTGTAGGCGGCGCCGTAGGCTTCGAGCGCCCAGACCTCCATTTCGCCGAAGCGCTGGCCGCCGAACTGCGCCTTGCCGCCCAGCGGCTGCTGGGTGACGAGCGAGTACGGACCGATCGAACGCGCGTGGATCTTGTCGTCCACCAGGTGGTGCAGCTTGAGCATATAGATATAGCCCATCGTCACCTTGCGATCGAACGGCTCGCCGGTGCGGCCGTCATAGAGCTGCGACTGACCGCTGGTGTGCAGGCCCGCCTGCTCCAGCATGGTGTTGATGTCGACCTCATGCGCGCCGTCGAACACCGGTGTCGCGATGGAGACGCCGCGGCGCATCTGCTCGCTCAGGCGAACGATGCTCTCGTCGTCATAGTCGCGGATCGGCTCGTTGCGGTCGTTGGCCGGCATGAAGCTTTCCAGCGTCTTGCGCAGCGGCTTGATGTCGCCGCCGCCCTTATACGCGTCGATCAGCTCGCCGATCTTCCTGCCCATGCCGGCGCAAGCCCAGCCCAGATGCGTTTCCAGGATCTGGCCGACATTCATGCGGCTCGGCACACCCAGCGGGTTGAGCACGATGTCGGCATGCGTGCCGTCCTCGAGGAAAGGCATGTCCTCGACCGGAACGATGCGCGACACGACACCCTTGTTGCCGTGACGGCCGGCCATCTTGTCGCCCGGCTGCATCTTGCGCTTCACCGCCACGAAGACCTTGACCATCTTCATGACGCCCGGAGGCATTTCGTCGCCGCGCTGCACCTTCTCGACCTTGTCCATGAAGCGCTGCTCGAGCGCCTTCTTGGACTCGTCGTACTGGCCGCGCAAAGCCTCGAGCTCGGCCTGGAGCTTCTCGTTCTCCACGGCGAACTGCCACCACTGCGAACGCGGATACTCGTCGAGCGTGTCCTTCGACAGCTTCGAGCCCTTCTTGAAGCCCTTCGGTCCGGCGATCGCCTCCTTGCCGACCAGCGTGTCGGAAAGACGCGCGTAGACGTTGCGGTCGAGGATCGCCTGTTCGTCGTCGCGGTCCTTGGCAAGACGCTCGATCTCCTCGCGCTCGATCGCCATCGCGCGTTCGTCCTTCTCCACGCCGTGGCGGTTGAAGACGCGCACTTCGACGACCGTGCCGAAGGTGCCCGGAGGCATGCGCATGGAGGTGTCGCGAACGTCCGAGGCCTTCTCGCCGAAGATGGCGCGCAGAAGCTTTTCTTCCGGCGTCATCGGGCTTTCGCCCTTCGGCGTGATCTTGCCGACCAGGATGTCACCCGGCTGCACTTCGGCGCCGATATAGACGATGCCGGCCTCGTCGAGGTTCTTCAGCGCCTCTTCCGAAACGTTCGGAATGTCGCGCGTGATCTCCTCCGGCCCGAGCTTGGTGTCGCGCGCCATGACCTCGAACTCCTCGATGTGGATCGAGGTGAAGACATCATCGGCCACGATGCGCTCGGAGAGCAGGATCGAGTCCTCGTAGTTGTAGCCGTTCCACGGCATGAACGCGACCAGCACGTTGCGGCCGAGCGCCAGATCGCCGAGCTCGGTCGACGGACCGTCGGCGATGATGTCGCCCTTGTTGACGCGGTCGCCCATGCGCACCAGCGGACGCTGGTTGATGCAGGTGTTCTGGTTCGAACGCTGGAACTTCATCAGCCGGTAGATGTCGACGCCCGACTTGCCGGGATCGAGATCTTCCGTGGCGCGGATGACGATACGCGTCGCGTCCACCTGGTCGACCACGCCGCCGCGACGGGCGCCGATGGCGGCGCCCGAGTCACGGGCAACGACCGGCTCCATGCCGGTGCCCACGAACGGCGCCTCGGCACGCACCAGCGGCACGGCCTGACGCTGCATGTTCGAGCCCATCAGCGCGCGGTTGGCGTCGTCGTTCTCGAGGAACGGGATGAGCGCTGCCGCGACCGATACCATCTGCTTCGGCGAGACGTCCATCAGGTCGACGTTCTCGCGCGGCGCCATCATCACTTCGCCGGCGTTACGGCAAATGACGAACTCGTCGACGAAGCTGCCGTTCTTGTCGAGCTCGGCGTTGGCCTGCGCGACATAGTGCTTGGCCTCTTCCATCGCCGACAGGTAGACAACCTCGTTGGTCAGCTTGCCGTTCACGATCTTGCGGTACGGGCTTTCGATGAAGCCGTACTTGTTGACGCGCGCGAAGGTGGCGAGCGAGTTGATCAGACCGATATTCGGGCCTTCCGGCGTCTCGATCGGGCAGATGCGGCCGTAATGCGTCGGGTGCACGTCGCGCACCTCGAAGCCGGCGCGCTCGCGGGTCAGACCGCCCGGTCCAAGCGCCGACAGGCGACGCTTGTGGGTGATCTCCGACAGCGGGTTGGTCTGGTCCATGAACTGCGACAGCTGCGAGGAGCCGAAGAACTCGCGCACGGCGGCGGCCGCCGGCTTGGCGTTGATCAGGTCCTGCGGCATGACCGTGTCGATCTCGATCGAGGACATGCGTTCCTTGATCGCGCGCTCCATGCGCAGCAGGCCGACGCGGTACTGGTTCTCCATGAGCTCGCCGACAGAGCGCACGCGGCGGTTGCCGAGATTGTCGATGTCGTCGATCTCGCCCTTGCCGTCGCGCAGCTCGACCAGCGTCTTGACCACGGCCAGGATGTCTTCCTTGCGCAGCACGCGCACGGTGTCCTCGGCCTTGAGCTCGAGGCGCATATTCATCTTGACGCGGCCGACGGCCGACAGGTCATAACGCTCGCTGTCGAAGAACAGCGAGTTGAACATGGCTTCGGCGGTCTCGAGCGTCGGCGGCTCGCCCGGGCGCATGACGCGGTAGATGTCGAACAGCGCGTCCTGGCGGCTTTCGTTCTTGTCGACAGCCAGCGTGTTACGGATGTAGGCGCCGACATTGACGTGGTCGATGTCCAGGATCTGGATCTCTTCCTCGCCGGTGCCGAGCAGAACCTTCAGCGTCTTGTCGTCGATCTCGTCGCCGGCCTCGAGGAAGATCTCGCCGGTGGCGTAATTGACGATGTCCTCGGCAAGGTAGTTGCCGAGCAGGTCCTCATCAGTCGCCTTGATGGCCTTGAGACCCTTCTCGCCGAGCTGGCGGGCCTGGCGGGCGGTGATCTTCTTGCCTGCCTCGACAACAACCTCACCGGTGTCGGCGTCGACAAGGTCGCCGACGGCCTTGAGGCCGCGGAACCGCTCGACATTGAACGGAATACGCCAGTGGTCGCCCGAGCGCTTGTAGGTGATCTTGTTGTAGAAGGTCGACAGGATCTCCTCGCCGTCCATGCCGAGCGCCATCAACAGCGACGTCACCGGAATCTTGCGGCGGCGGTCGATGCGGGCGTGCACGACGTCCTTGCTATCGAATTCGATGTCGAGCCACGAGCCGCGATAGGGGATGACGCGCGCGGCAAACAGAAGCTTGCCCGACGAGTGCGACTTGCCCTTGTCATGGTCGAAGAAGACGCCCGGCGAGCGGTGCATCTGCGAGACGATGACGCGCTCGGTGCCGTTGACGATGAAGGTGCCGTTCGACGTCATGAGCGGCATGTCGCCCATGTAGACGTCCTGCTCCTTGATGTCCTTGATCGACTTCGCGCCGGTATCCTCGTCGATATCGAACACGATGAGGCGCAGCGTCACCTTGAGTGGCGCGGCATAGGTCAGGTCGCGCTGACGGCACTCGTCAACGTCGAATTTCGGTGCCTCGAACTCGTACTTCACGAACTCCAGCATGGAGGAGCCGGAAAAGTCGGAGATCGGGAAGACCGACTTGAAAACGGCCTGCAGCCCTTCGTCCGGACGGCCGCCCTTGGGCTCGTCCACCATCAGGAACTGGTCATAGGATGCCTTCTGAACCTCGATCAGGTTCGGCATCTCCGCAACTTCCGGGATTTTTCCGAAGAACTTGCGTACGCGTCTGCGGCCATTGAAAGTCTGGGTCTGGGCCATCGTCGCTCCTTAGCTCTAAACTCGGGACGAACCTCGCCGCGGCTCGCCTTGCACCAACGGGCGGCCTCGGCGGCTGCCCCTATCTGTTTTCCGGCCCACACTGCCAATTTCTTGGGCCAATGGCTTGGCGGGTACCGGCTAAAACGGGAGAAAACCCGTTTCCGGAAGGCCGCTTTTCGGCCCTCAGGAAAGAGGTTTTCAAACGCCTCGCGCAACAAAGTCCTCCCTCAGTCCGAGGGAGGGGGCGGACGGCGCGAGACCGTCCGCCCTTGCCTGTTACTTCAGCTCGACCTTGGCGCCAGCTGCTTCCAGCTGGGCCTTGAACTTGTCGGCGTCGGCCTTGGAAACGCCTTCCTTGACCGGCTTCGGAGCCGCTTCGACCAGATCCTTGGCTTCCTTGAGGCCAAGGCCGGTGATGGCGCGGACTTCCTTGATGACGTTGATCTTCTGGGCGCCGGCGTCGGCGAGAACGACGTCGAATTCCGTCTTCTCTTCAGCCGGAGCAGCAGCGGCGGCAGCACCACCGGCAGCGGCGGCAACAGCCACCGGAGCGGCGGCCGAAACGCCCCACTTCTCTTCCAGGAGCTTCGACAGCTCAGCCGCCTCGAGGACGGTCAGGCTCGAAAGGTCGTCTACGATCTTCGCGAGATCAGCCATTTGCATATTCCTTCAATTGGTTCGAACGTGTGTTGTTGACAGCGAGGAACGGCCTCATGCCGCCTCGTCCTTCCGGGCGTAAGCGCCGATGACACGCGCGACCGAAGCCGCGGGCGCATTGACGATCTGGGCGATCCGGGTTGCCGGCGTGGCGATCATGCCAACCAGCTTGGCGCGCAGCTCGTCGAGCGACGGCATCGTGGCGAGTGCCTTGACACCATCGGCGTTGAGCGAGGTCGAGCCCATCGCGCCACCGAGAATGATCAGCTTGTCATTCCCCTTGGCGAAATCGGACGTGACCTTCGGCGCCGCAACCGGATCCTCCGAATAAGCGACCAGCGTCTGTCCCTTGAACAGATCGACGATCGATGCGGAGTCCGTGCCCTGAAGAGCGATCTTGGCGAGACGGTTCTTCGCGACTTTGACGGTGCCGCCGGCGGCGCGCATCTTCGACCGAAGGTCGTTCATTTGCGCCACGGTGATACCGGCGTAGTGGGCCACGACGACTGAACCCGCGTTCGAGAACGCTTCGTTCAGGCCCGTGACGAGTTCGCGCTTTTCCGCTCTGTCCACTGCCTATCTCCAGTTGACCCCTGCCTCATTCTCGAGGTCAGAAGTCGGGTTGCCTTTTGCCGGCCGGGCCATCCAAATCCTGGATCTCCCGAACGGCGCTCGAGGATCCTGCCCCCTTTTCGCCCACCGACGGCAAGCCGGCGATGTGCTGACAAAAGGCAAACACGGTTCGAACCTTTCATTGGAGCACTTGCTCCTTTGTCGGGTCTTCACCCGTCTCATGCAGGCCCAAGTGAATTAAGGCTTTGGGGCCGCCTGCAATCTCGGACAGGATATCCGGAAACCTTCCGGCTTCCGGGGTACCGGGCCGCCGACGGATCGGCGGTCCGGAATTCTTCAAGGGTCGACTCGGAGCCGACCCGACGACACTTACGACGCGGCGAGCGTCGCGATGTCGAGCTTGAGGCCAGGGCCCATCGTCGAGGTGACCGACACCTTCTTGACGTAGTTGCCCTTGGCGCCCGCGGGCTTGGCCTTGTTCACCGCATCGGCGAAAGCCCGCACATTCTCTTCCAGCGCCTTGACGTCGAACGAGACCTTGCCGACGCCGGCCTGGACGATGCCGGCCTTCTCGACGCGGAACTCGACGGCGCCGCCCTTCGAAGCCTTGACGGCCGCGGCGACATCGGTGGTCACGGTGCCGACCTTCGGGTTCGGCATCATGCCGCGCGGGCCGAGCACCTTACCGAGACGGCCGACCAGCGGCATCATGTCCGGCGTGGCGATGCAGCGATCGAAATCGATCGTGCCCTTCTGGACGATCTCGACCAGGTCCTCGGCGCCAACGATATCGGCGCCGGCGGCCTTGGCTTCCTCGGCCTTGTCGCCACGGGCGAACACGGCGACGCGCACGGAGCGGCCGGTGCCGTTCGGCAGGTTGACCACGCCGCGGACCATCTGGTCGGCATGGCGCGGATCGACGCCGAGATTCATCGAGATCTCGACGGTCTCGTCGAATTTCACCTTGGACCGGTCCTTGAGCAGCTGCAGCGCCTCGGAGAGCGCATAAGCCTTGTTCGGATCGATGCCTTCGCGGCTCTTGGCAACTCGCTTTGCAATCTTTGCCATGATCTTAGCCCACCACTTCCAGGCCCATCGAGCGGGCGGAGCCCTCGACCATGCGCATGGCCGCCTCGACGTCGTTTGCGTTCAGGTCCTTCATCTTCTGCTCGGCGATCGCGCGCACCTTGTCGCGGCTGATCGTGCCGACCTTGGTCTTGCCCGGCTCCTTGGAGCCCGACTTCAGGTTGGCGGCCTTCTTCAGGAAGTAGCTCACCGGCGGCGTCTTCATGACGAAGGTGAACGACTTGTCCTGGTAGTAGGTGATGACGACCGGGATCGGCGATCCCTTCTCGAGCTCCTGGGTCTGCGCGTTGAACGCCTTGCAGAATTCCATGATATTGATGCCGCGCTGACCAAGCGCCGGGCCGATCGGGGGCGACGGCGTGGCCGAGCCCGCGGCAACCTGGAGCTTGAGCTGGCCTGCAACTTTCTTAGCCATCTCTATTCCTGCCTTTTCTCATGCCGGCCCAATAGCGGGACACCGGCGGTTGCAGTTCGGTGGTGCGGTTCCAGCGGCCGGCTATGCCGCCTTCGCCTCCCACCCGTTCATGCGGCGTTTTCACACCGCCCCGACGCCTTCCGGCACGGGTGTCCCGACGCCCTTCGGGCGCGGGCTTGCCGACGCCTTGCGGCGCGGCTAATCGGATCAGCCCTTTTCGACCTGTCCGAATTCCAGATCGACGGGCACGGCGCGCCCGAAGATCGAAACTTCCACCTTGAGGCGGGCACGCTCCTCGTCCACTTCCTGCACGACGCCGTTGAACGACGCGAACGGACCATCCGAAACGCGGATAGCCTCGCCGATCTCGAAAGTGACCGAAGGCTTCGGCCGCTCGACGCCTTCCTGGACCTGGTTCAGGATGCGCTGCGCCTCGGTCTCGGTGATCGGCACGGGCTTGGAGTCGCCCAGGAAGCCGGTCACCTTCGGCGTGTTCTTGACCAGCGAGAACACGGCGTCCGTCAGGTTGGCCTTCAGGAGCACATAGCCCGGGAAGAACTTGCGCTCTGCATCGACCTTGCGGCCACGGCGGATCTCGACGACCTTCTCGGTCGGCACCACGATCTGCTCGATCTCGCCGGCCAGGCCCTTCTGCTTGGCCTTGTTCTCGATGTCCTCGGCGACCTTCTTCTCGAAGTTCGAATAGGCGTGGACGATATACCACCGCGCAGTCATTTCACGACCTCTCCGTAAACCGCCGAATTAATGCCCGAGACCCAGGATCCACTCGATCGCATAGCCCATCAGAATGTCGGCTGCGAAGAAGAAGAGCATCGCGATCACCGCGAACACCAGGACCATCACGGTCGAGATCATGGTTTCGCGCCGCGAAGGCCATGTCACCTTGGCCGTCTCCGCGCGAACCTGCTGGAGAAAGGTGAAGGGATTAGTGGTTTTCGAAGCCATGTGCCGCCTGTTTTCAAGACCCGTTGGCCGGGCCTCCTGGATGATCCCGCTGGCCGGGACGTGCCGCCTAGGCTCCATGCCGCGCCGAATCAGCGCTCCATTTCACCCACGCAAATCAGACGCGTAAAGCCGGCTTCCCAGCTCCACGCGTCGCGTGTCTGTTCTGTCTACATAAAACCGATTCTTAATCCACGCAAGTGGCAAGGGTCCGCTTTATGTCCTAACGCCGCCTCGGAACCATCCAGTCGTCCCGTCCCGGCTATGCGGGGCTTATGCCCCAATTTCCGCTATATGGCAAGCCACCGGCCGATTTTCAACCGCGGAGGCCTTCGATATGCCTTTTGGAAAGTGGCACGGGCAGCAGGGCTCGAACCTACGACCTGCGGTTTTGGAGACCGCCGCTCTACCAACTGAGCTATGCCCGTGCATGCGCTTGTTCGGCGCAGGCGCTTCCTAAAAGCTTCCGGGCCCTCTGTAAAGAGCACTGACCTGCCGTTTTCAAAGCTTTGCCGGATTTCTCGCATGCATTTTCGCCGGCGACGGATTGCGTTCCCGGAAAACGCGCCTGGGCCTACGAGTTTCCGGCCGGCGGCTTGTACGGTCCGCCCGGCACGCCCCAGCCCCAGGCCGGCATCGGCTCGGTTTCGGGGTCGCAAGTCTCACCCAGATTCGAGTTCATCTTCGCCAGCCGCGATCCCCATTCGACGTAGCCCATGAAGGCGGAGCGGAACTCGGGGTCGTCCGGCAGGCCGACTTCGTCGGCCGCGTCGGCCAGAAGATTGATCCAGCGCCGCCGCTGCTCCTCGGTCAGGTGCTTGCTGAGATGGTGCATCACCATCTCGCGGTGGCCGCCAAAATCCCGGCTGTAGGCCTTCGGGCCGCCGAAGACCTCGCCGATGAAGGCGGCGACGTGAGCCGGATGGTCCGGCGACATGGTCTTGAACACGGGTCCGACGATCGGATCCAGGGCCACTTTGTCGTAGAAGGTGCGTGTCAGCCTGTTGAGCGCCTCGCTGCCTCCGGCCCATTCGTATAAAGTCGGGATTTCCGCGCTCATCGCCGATCCTCCGTTCCTCCGTTCCGCAAATCGCGGCAGGAGGATAGCGGCGCCGCCCTACCCGCCTCAACCTGCCTCGATGGCCAGTGCGAGCTATCTCCTTGTCCACGCAATCCGGACGGAAAACCGCAAACACTTTTCCCGGAATTGCTCTAAAGTTTCGCTGGCGCCTCGGCCTCGGCGCTGGCGGCCGGCAGCACCCGGCAATTGTCCGGTTTCGGCGATGATGTGCAGATGGTCGCGCCGGTCAGCGCATCCACCGATTGCGGTCCGGTCGTGAGCCCGAATTCGCGCAGTTCGCCCTGGCTGAGTTCCCGGTGCTTGGAAAACTGCGCCGACTGCATGGCGGCGAAAAAGCCTGAGCCGATCGCCATCTCGTCGAGATACGCCCTAACCTTCTCTTCCATGCCCATGGAGTGCACTAAAAAATGCGCTTCGGCGCCGACGAGGCGCCTGATGCCGCCGGCGATCATCACCGCGCAGGCGGCGTCGCATTGGGCGCCTGCATCGATGGTGAGACCGCTGTAGAGGCCTTCGGTCGGTTCGCAATCCGCCTTGCCCGGATCGCAATCGAGAAAGTCCGTTCGGGCGACCGCGACATCCAACCCGCGCTCACGGATCAGGCGACCTGCGGCAAGCGCTGCCTGCACATCGCCACCTGGCGAGTTGACGACCATCGGCAACCTGCGCCCGCCGATCGTATCGAGCAGCTGGCGAAGCTTGGCGGCCGTGCCTGCGGCGATCGTGCCTTCCGCCGAAATCCATTCCGGACAATCGGGATTGCAAAGCGGGTTGCTGCCGCGAACGACAACGAAGCGCATCTCCTGTTCCTGGATCTGCGGCCCGGGTGCTGGCGCCGGAGCCGCGGGCAAAGGCGCGGCTTCGAGGTTCGCGACCTCGGCCGGCTTGCCGTTCGACGGCGCCTCGCGGCAATTCGCCGGCACGGGTTTGCGCCGGCACATGGTCTTTTCGGTCAACAGATCGAGCGAATCGAGGCTGGTGACGAGTTTCATCTGCAGCATGTCGTCGGGCTCGATCTGCCGGATATCGCTGGCGGGCGTCGCCTTCATCACATCCAGCATGCCCTGTTCGACGCCCATCTCCTTCAGATAGGCCGACAGCCGCTTCTCGACCGCCTTGCTCATCTCATAGGTCTTGTAGCTGCCGGCATTCTTGCGGCTGACGATCCTGGTGCTGATGATCTTCTTCTTGCCGTTCACGATCCGATAGGTCGTACGGTAGAGCAGTTGCTCACGCCGGAAGGTGGTGGTGATCTGGTGGACGCCGAGATAGGCCCATTCGCCGACGATGCGGCGGACGCCGCCGGCAAACATCAGCGGACAGGCCGAATTGCACATCGCGCCGCTGTCGTAAGCGACGCCGGAATAGGGCTGCTGCTTGGCGTCGTTGCCCCGGCAGTTCTTCATCCCTGGCGAGCAGCCGGAAAACTCCGTGATGCCGACCGCGATATCGAGCTTGTTCTTGCGGATCATGCGTCCAAGCTGGAGCGCGGCATCGACATTGCCGCCGGGAGAATTGACGACGATCGGCAGTTGCCGCCCGCCGAGCGTGTTCAGCAAGCGCCTGAACAGCGCCGGCGTGCCGGCCTCGATCGTACCTTCGGCGGAAATCCATTCCGGGCAATTCGGCTCGCAGCCCGGCGCACTGCTGCGCACCACGATGAAGCGCATCGTCGGACCGTAATCCGGCGGATCTTCCTTTGCCTCGGCCGCAAAGGCAGCCAGGCCCATGGCGACAGCCAGGGCCGAGCGAACCAACCCGCGACACCACGAACTATTTGCTGAACGGCGTTCCGCAACCACGCTGACCAAGCCCCTTGGGTGCAATCCATACTAGTTGCCGCAATGGTGCTTGCAACAGGTTTGAAAAGGGCCACAGAGCCGGTCCCGCAACAAAGGACGTCTCGACCGTCGTTATCAGGGCTTCATCTGCGTGTATGGGCGACCCACCACATCTCCGTGCCAAGCCGACCATGCTCCAGCTTGGCCAGGATTGCCGCAAACCTCGCCGATGCCGGGGCCATTCGTGTCGCTGCAGAACACCAAGCGGGTTCCAGGACTGCCTGACGGGGGTTCAGACCCGCTCGATGACGCCTTGGTTTGCGCGACGTTGGCCAACTGCTTTGCCTTGTCTGTTGGCGACGTCATTTCCCTGCAATTTTCAGGCGCCGGGTTGGCCTGACAGATGCCTGCCAGAGTCAGCAGCCCGGAATAGTCGCCGCTGGTGACGAGCTTCATCTGAAGCATGTTATGTAGCTCCAGCTGATGGATGGCGCTGGCCGGCGTGTTCTTCATCGTCAGAAGCACGCCCTTTTCGACGCCCATTTCGCTGAAATAGGCGGCGAGCCTTCTCTCGAGAGACTTGCTCATCTTGTAGACCTTGTAGCTGTCGCCCTGAATGATGTATTCGGTGGTAACCTGATATTTCCTGCCCCGTACGGTCTGATAAGTGGTTCGATACTGCCGCCTGGTAGGAAAGTAGGTCGTGGTGATCTGATGCACGCCAACATAGGCCTGCCCGCCAGCGAGGCGCCTGACGCCGCCGGCAAACATCAGCGGACAAGCGGAATTGCATATGGCGCCGCTGTCAGACGCAACACCGAAATAGGTGGCGCCCTCGCCCGGTTGGCAGAAATCCATGCCCGGCGGACAACCGGTGAATTTGGTCGTGCCGACGGCGATATCGAACTTGTTCTTGCGGATCATTCGGCCAAGCTGCAACGCCGCGTCGACGCTGCCCCCCGGGGAATTGACGATAATGGGCAGCTTTCGTCCGCCGAGCTTCTTCAGGAAGCGCTTGAACAACGCCGGCGTCTCGGTCTCGATCGAGCCTTCGGCGGATATCCATTCGGGGCAGATCGGCTCGCAACCCGGCGCATCGCTGCGCACAATGCCGAACTGCATCGGTGGGCCTAGGTTGACTTGCGTCTCTTCGGCGAAAGCCATCTTTGCCGCGACGAGCAGCGCAAGCAGGCAAATAAGCTGTAGCGACCACAGTGCTTGAGAGTCAAACCGCCCCGGAACCATTTGAAAACACCCCCAACACAACCGATAATAGTTGCTGCAACGGTGCTTGCAATAGCTCCGAAACAACCCCGCAAGACTTGTTCCGTACGATGCTAGCAAACGAAAAAGGGCGGCCCGAAGACCGCCCTTTCCTGTAGAACCGGCAAAAAGCCGGATCGATTATTCCTTGATGGTGACGACGATGCCTGCACCGACGGTGCGGCCGCCTTCACGGATGGCGAAGCGCAGCTTCTCTTCCATCGCGATCGGCACGATCAGCTCGACGTCGACGGTGATGTTGTCGCCGGGCATCACCATCTCGGTGCCGGCCGGCAGCGTCACGATGCCCGTCACGTCCGTCGTGCGGAAGTAGAACTGCGGACGGTAGTTGGTGAAGAACGGCGTGTGACGGCCGCCCTCGTCCTTGGTCAGGATGTAGGCTTCGGCCACGAACTTCTTGTGCGGCTTCACCGAACC
>NZ_QMBQ01000016.1 GCF_003289965.1 Mesorhizobium atlanticum | reverse complement strand
TGGTACAATGTCTTTGCGCTGGTAATAAATCGGGCGCCGTGGGCACGCCGCCACGCTACATAGGAGTCGATTGCGTCACGGAGGATCATAGCAGTCCCTCCAGATCAATCGCCGCAACCTCGCGACGGCCGGCGAAAAAGAACTTCAAACATAATCCAGGTCTCCTTGTTGTTGGCGCCTGGATCATGCCATCGGATGTGCTTTAGAAAATTATGTTGCGGAGATTGCTTGGGATCGCCTGAAACTCGGGCAGAACCGGAGCTTCCGCAGCATAATCCTCAGCGCAACATCTTATCGCGTATGTTGATGTCAACATACCCGATAGAAAGGTAGATGATAACCCCACTTCGCCATCATGATGTGAGCGAGCGCGGCATAGCTGAGCTTGCCGCGTGCAATGGGCTTGGCTGGTGCCGGCGCCTGGATGATCTTATCGCAGGTCCGGCAGCTGTACTTGGGTCGAATGGTCTCCATGACCTGCCAGGCCTGAGCGACCAGATCGAGCATCTCCTCGCTATCCTGGCCCATGGCGCGCAGATCGCCTCCGCAGCCCGGACAGCATGCGCAGGACGGTTCGCGAACGATCCTCTTGCGCGGCAGATCCGGGTTGAGCTTGCGCACCGGCAACACCCGGACCTTGTCGGTGTCAGCGACGATGGGCAGCTCGGCATCGGCTTCGTTGACGGCCAAATCGGTCTCGAGATCTTCGAGCTCGAGATGCATCTGGCCGAGCTTCTCGGACGAGCGGCCGAAGGCCCTGCGGTTGAAGCGATCGATCTGCAGCTGCAGGCGCTGGATGCGAAGTGCGGCCTCAGCGCGTTCTCTTCGCAGCTGCTCATCGCGTTCGGCGATGGTGATGTCCCGGGCAGAAACGGTCGCTTCCAGAAAGGCGATCCGGGCGAGGAAATCAGCGATTGAGGGAGCTTGTTCCGACACCCAAACTACATACCCGAAAGACCTCCTTTACGGAAGCAAAATCGACACAAAATCAATGACAAACGACCGAATTTAGCCGGCCAGACGCGGGCGATAAATCTTGTTCGGCCGACGCCAGTCGATGCCGTCCAGAAGCAGCGAAAGCTGTGCCTTGGTGAGCGAAACGGCGACTTGGTCCTTGGCGGTCGGCCAGGCGAAGCAACCCTCCGAAAGGCGCTTTGTAAAAAGACAGAACCCTTGGTCATCATGCGCCAAAATCTTGATGATATGACCCTTGCGTCCACGGAAGCAGAAGATCGCACCCGTGTGTGGGTCGAGCGCGAGCACCTGCTGCACCATGCGCGCCAGGCTGTTGATCCCGCGGCGCATATCGGTCTCACCGCAGCACAGATAAATCCGGTCCGTCGGCACCACCGTGATCACCTGGTCAACTCCGCCAGGACGATACGCAGCGCTGTCGGATCGACGGCCCCGTCGATCCGCAAACGCGCGCCGCTCGGAAAGGCCACGACGATTCTGCCGGCCGGGTCCGGGCAATCGGCGACGGGGCGTTCGACCTCCGGCAGATCGTTCACCTCGATCCGCGCAAAGGTCGCCGTCGCCTGGTCGGCATCGAGCTCGCCGCCGGCCATCTGCTTGCGCCACGCATAGAGTTGGGATGGAGCGACGCCGAACGCTTGCGCGACCTCGGTCACCGAAGACCCCGCCGCGTTCGCCAGGTCGACCAACGCTCGCTTCTCGGTGCAACTCCACAGCCTCCGCTGCCGCGCGCGCCCGGGCAGCGTTGCACAATCTTGGGCCGTCGCGGCACCGCCCAACTCGGCGACCATGTCGCCCCTCGCATGTTCCAATGTCATGGCGCGAAAGCTCCATGTTCATCAGCCTATTGCAAGGTGCCTTGGTGCATCGCTTACGCTGAAAGAGCCTCAGCGCGGAGAAGAGAGTATCCTGTTTCCCAGCGCCAGAGGTGAGCGGCTGAGCGTTCATGGCGTTCAGTATATGCTGAACAAACACCGCCAGACCGCTTCTGCCATGTGCCCGTCGCTGAATGGAAAGCGCGTCACTGTTCATCGTCTGAGGCACACGATGGCCATGGACCTCCTGCAGGCGGGCGTCGATCGCGCCGTCATCGCTCTGTGGCTCGGCCATGAATCGGTCGAGACCACACAGATCTATCTCGAGGCGACGTTGGCAATGAAGGAGGCGGCGTTGGCAAAGACGGTCCCATATTCCGGCAAGTCATCGCGCTTCCGGCCCGACGACAATCTGCTGGAGTTCTTGAACAGCCTGTAGATCGCGCTGACTATGTCGGGTGGCCCGGGTGTCTCTGCGGAAAATCTCTTTATTCCTCAGACGTTTGCCGTTGCGGTCAAAGCTACCCGACATAGTCGGGCGGGGTAGATAGTGCCGGCTATGTCTTGATCGATATAGCAGGCACAGCTGCGCCATGCACATGCTTCAGGCGGCGCGCGACATTCGCAAAGTAGCGCTGTGGCTCGGTCACGCCACTCTCCAGAGCACGGAGATCTACCTGCGCGCTGACCCGACCGAAAAACTCGAGATGCTCGACGCTTTGGCGCCGCTCGGCATCACGCCAGGCAAATTCCGCCCGCCGGATAAACTGATCGCGATGCTTGCCACGCGATAGTGCATAGTTATGTGGAGTCGATGGATGTCGAAAAGGCCGGCGATGCGTCCATCGGCGTCTCCGGCTCCGCATAATCATGGTCGCCGCATAGTTGCGGAAGTCCACCGGTTTTGTCGCCACCATGACCTTGACGGCGCCCGTCGGCCCGATCACGACGTTGCCTTCAGCGCACGGATCACCGCCGCAACCGTCTTGGCGTCTGCGCCGCGGCCAACCCGCATGGCGATGCCGTCGATCTCAAGCTCGATCAGGCCAGCATCTCGGGTCGCCTTCCGCTCCCGCGGCCGTGTTGGACGCGTCGGCGCGGGCTCCGGAGGCGGTGCCTCCACCACCGCCGGCACGAAGGCCGGTGAATCCTGCTGCACCGGAGCGGCCTGTTTGCGCGCTTCGCGCCGCCAGGCGAACACCTGCTGCGGCCTGAGGCCATAACGCCGGGCGACTTCGGAGATGATTGCGTTCGGCTCCAGCGTCTCCGCGACGATCCGCGCCTTGTCATCCATCGACCAGTGACGCCGGCCGCCAGCGCCGTTGATCACCTCGAAACGCCGGGGTTGCCGCTCCGGGTCAAGCGTAAGGTCAAGTCCAGACACAAGCCTATCTCCGATCCCAATACAGGATCGGCAACCTCACAGATCGCGATCACTCCCGAAAGGTGGCCCCGAAACACCGCTTACAGTCAGATAGCTGAACGTGGTTCTGTGTCGAAAGTAGGTGCCGGCCTGCGGGGGCCTTCACCACCCGTAGGCGGCGGTAGCGGGTCTGGCCAATTCAGCGTTTGAGAGTTCTTCAAGATCTTATAGTCGTATTTCCGCAAATCCTCACATGTGCGGTCCAAACGGCGGACACGCTCCACTATTGGAGCAGCCCTCTTAGTCAGATTGCGGAAGCTATCAATCTAATCTGCGGCCTGAAAATCGCGCGCAAGGGATGATTTGAGGCATTCAGCGCTTCAAGATCCACGTGCCGTTGCAAGACTTTTAGGACTCCGCCTTTTTTGTAGACGCTGTTCGGAGACTCAGGACGCAGGAAGATCGTAGCGGGTCAGGCGCTATATGACGAACTGTTCTGCCAGCGTGCGGAGAACCCCGAGGATGCTCACAAGGTTCGGATTGATTGCACCGGAGGGACTTATATCATCGCTCAGAGGACGGCTGGGGTGTTCTTGCCATCGAAAGATGTCCCAAGCGGCTCTCGATGGAGTATGCCGCCGCAAGAACGGCTGTGTCAGAATACCGCGCACCCACCAACTGAAGCCCAACGGGAAGTCCCCGATCATCCAATCCCGATGGAAGCGACGCTGCAGGTTGTTGCGTTAGATTGAAAGGGTAGGTGAAGGGGGTCCAATCAACCCACTCCTTGTAAACATCATTTGGTACATTTTGCCCTACTGGGAATGGTGCGATCGGCATTGTTGGTGTAACCAGAAGGTCGTAGTCTTCATGGAACTTCGCCATAAGAGCGGAAAGCTCGTAACGCATAGCCTCAGCTTCCTGAAATTCAGCAAGCGTGATCGTCATGCCGCGTTCGGCACCTTCCAGAAAGCCCGGATCTAAAAGCTGTCTTTGCTTTTTATCCAGCCGTGACACGATCCGGGCGGCACCAGCGAACCAAAATGTGGCGAATATCTCTACCGGATCTGCGAACCCCGGATTGATTTCGACTACCTCCGCCCCAAGATCTCGAATTTGATCGACCGCCTTATCGGTGACTTTCTTGATATCGTGATCCACTTTTACATAGCCAAGGTCTTGACTATAGCCGATTCGGCAGCCCCTAAGTGATTTTGCTGGATCGACCTGAAGACCGGGATAAGCAGGGCCCGCATAGCCGTCGCGAGCGTCCTTTCGTGCGATGACATTCATCATCAGGATCGCATCGGCCACTGTACGCGTCAGCGGTCCCAAATGAGACAGTGTGGTCATGGCGCTAGCAGGCCATTGCGGAACAATTCCGAAGGTCGGCTTAAAGCCGAACGTGCCTGTGAAGCTCGCTGGTATGCGAATTGATCCCCCGCCGTCGCTACCTTGATGAAGAAAGCCAAGATTGAGCGCCGCAGCGACTGCCGCACCTCCCGAGGACCCGCCTGGAGTCAGATGAGGATTCCATGGGTTGCGGGTGATCCCGTAGAGTGGACTATCGGTAACACCTTTCCAGCCAAACTCCGGAGTAGTTGTCTTCCCTAGGATAACGGCACCGGCTTCGCGAAGGCGCGCTGTGACGGGCGCGTCGTCTGTCCAAGATCCTTCGGCGTCAGTAGACAGTGATCCACGCCTTGTGGGCCACCCCCGTGTCAAAGTGAGATCTTTGATTGTGGCCGGAATGCCATCAAGTTGTCCCGCTGGCTCCCCCTTCATCCATCGCGCCTCCGAAGCTCGGGCAACAGACCTCGCCTGTTGGTGGTCGACGACGCAAAATGCGTTGAACGTCTGGTTGCTGGCGCCGATGCGGCTCAGACAGTCATCGACGACTTCAACGGGCGAAAGCTGCCGCCTTCGATATAGCTCAAGGCATTCACATGCCGTCATACAGTCAAGGGATGTTCGCAATGGATGAATCATCGTTGTTCTCGAGTCCGCATTGTGTCTCAGGCAGATGCCATCCGTCTCGCCCGCTCGAAGTTTCGCATCGAGCGCCTCCGATGGCAGCAAAGCGTTCGGACCCGATGCGGGGTTCTCAGGGACCTCAGCCAATGGATGCCCATTTGCCGTCGGCTGATTAAAGCTTAAGAAATTACGCGCGGTAGAGTGTGTGCGGTGTATGGCTGAGTATTTCAGCACCGCGCTCCGTCACTAGGACATGCTCGCTTGTCCCAAGCAGATAACCGCCCTCCCCACACAGAATGATCGGCATATGCAACGTCATACCCGCCTGGAGGACGTCTGTCGCATCCGGCTCCAAGCTAAGATTGCCGCGTTCCGTCCAATTGATGCCGGTCTGGTATCCGACCCGGTGGTTAAGAACCTTCGGACGCGCGGACCGCTCGATCACCTTCCGGCCGGCAGCATCCACCTCGCCTGCGGTTGCCCCTGGCTTAATTGCTGCGATTACCGCATCGAGGGCCTCCACCGACAGAGCGTGCAGTGATTCCGTCTCAGGATGTCTGCCGAGCACCGCGGTTCGGACAATTCCCGCCGAGTAGCCCTGCTTGAGACCACCGAGTTCCATGAAAGCAGGCTCATTGTTTCCGATCGGGTGATCCATTGGGCTGCCGTGCGACAGCTTCGTTCGCTCCCCAAACAGCAGCGTCGTGGCAGGCGCCTGGAGTTCTCCGCCGGCTTTTTTAACTTCCTGGTCGATGTCCGCGGCCACTTCAGATTCGGTGATGCCCTCCCGCAGTGAAAGCTGAAATGTGCGCACAGCCACGTCGGTTAGGACCATTGCAGCTCGCATGGCTTGGAGCTCAAGATCTGTCTTCACGGCCGCTACAGATGCGACCAACCGGGTTGCATCAATAACCTTCGCCTCAGGAATTTGCGCCTGAATGGCGGTTACGTCGGCTGGTGCCAGATTCCAGCAACCTAGCTCAAAGCCTAACCTCTTGTTCTGCAGTCCAAAACGCCGAAGCGTATCGCCGCAGACTCTGGCAAAATCGTTCTGCTCGGTATAAGGCACGATCTCAGCGACGCAGCTCTCAGCACGAACGGCGCCCAATTCGTACTCGCGCGCGACCAACGTTGGCGTCCGCCCCGGCGCGAGGATAAGCGGGAAAGGCGCGAAATATCCACCTTTTCCACTGTATCCGGTGAGATACTGCAGGTGCCCATGGGCGGTAACGAGGAGTCCATCGAGTTTGGCCCGCTCTATCGCCTCGAGCACCTTCTGCTGCCGGCGCTCGTATTCTGATTTCGGGAACGGGGTCCCGGTTAGAGGGATTGCAGAGGACATGATGATACCTTTAACTCCTACTTCAATTAGTCGTTTAGTTCAGGTCAATCAGCAAGCGTCTGTCCTGCCAGACGGCTGCGAGTAAAAAACCTTCGGTGGGTTGGCGGTCGTCAGGAATCAAATCGCAGATTGTGACATCTACGAAGGTGGTTTACAGGCCCCCCTGCAGCGCTTCTCTACCCACCACCAATACGTGAAACTCTGATGCCGACCATGCCGCCGAGGGTTACTGAGACGCCGACATTGCCGTCAACAAATGGCCGCTCGTCGATCCATTTGCTGCACTCGTCAATTCCGGTGAAGGCGAGCGGGACCGGCCTGTGTGGCGAAAATGATGTAATTGGCTGCGGAGCGCACTGAGGCGCCCCAGAGACAAATTTGTCGCGCGCTTCTTGATAGCTGTCGGAAGACAAAAGTGGCACGTGAAGCTTGGCTATATCGAAGCTCATTTTTGCTTACCTATTTTTTGGGACGCTGGCTGGTTGATTTTAAGATGCAGAACCCGGCTCGGTCGCCCCGCTATCAGGTGCGACTCGCGGATGGAATTGTTGCGCCTTGTCCGCCGCGACCGCCGCTATCGATCGAAACTCATCGGCGCTGAGCTCGCCGACTTGCTCCAGTAACCTTGGCCACGCGGATAGACCGTCGGCCAGCGAAGCCAATCGGAAGAACTCGTTGGGAGCGTGAATATCCTCATCAGACAAAGCAAACCCAAACATAAGAGTCTGAATTCCAAGCAGTTCTTCAAATATGGCGGTGATGGGAATGGACGCCCCCAGTCGGACAAGCACCGGCTCTTGGCCCGCCCCAGACAGGACTCTTTTAGCGGCAATGAGAAGGGGGTGTCCGGTCGGCAGGTAGTAGGCGCGACTTCCCGTACCCAGGTCGTCGATCAAGAGCTTAACGTCCGGCGCACAAACTTTAAGCAAATGAGCTTTGAGTGAGTCCAACACTTGACGGGTGTCCTGGCCCGGTACGGTTCTCAAAGACAGCTTAGCGTGGGCGGTGCTTGGGATCACTGTCTTGCTGCCGTTACCGATGTAACCTCCCCATACCCCGTTTATGTCCAGTGACGGCCGAAGCGTAAGCCGCTCGCGTGTCGAAAAGCCAGGTTCTCCATTGATGCGCGCTCCAACGTCTTTGACGAAATTGGATTCGTCGAAGGGAAACTTCGCCGTTTCATCTCGTGCACTTTGGCTCACAGAAGACACAGGCGGCAACAATCCTGGAACTGCAATCGCACCATCCTCGTCATGCAAAGAAGCAATGACCCTCGCCATTTCATGCACTGCGTTGCGAACCGCCCCCCCGTATAGACCGGAATGGAGGTCCTTATCGGCGGTCCTGAGAGAGAACTCAAATTCGACAATCCCACGCAAAGCAACATTAATCGTGGGAACTGTCGAATGCATTCGCGAGTCATCTGTGGAGATCATCCCATCAGCTTGCAGTAGGTCCCCGTACAGTCCCACAATCGTTCGCAAACTAGGACTATTTATTTCCTCTTCTCCTTCTAGGAATACCTTCACGTTCACGGGGCACGAACCGCGGCCCCTCAGGAAGGCAGCGATAGTCTCAAGCGCGATTGCGGTGGATCCTTTGTCGTCAGATGCGCCTCGGGCGTACAGCCTTCCGTCTCGGATGGTTGGTTCGAAAGGTGGCGTGATCCAATCTTCTTGGGGATCGGGGGGCTGGACGTCATAGTGTCCATAAATTAGCAACGTGGGCTTCCCGGGAGCGCCGGTCCAAGCACCATAGACGGCGGGATGCCCCCCTCCATCGAGCAGTTGGACATCTCTCAAGCCCATGCTGTTGAGCCAGTCTGTTAGAAACGTTTGTGCAGCACGCATTCCTCCTGCAAAAGCAGGATCGGTGCTCACACTTGGCAGGCGCAAGAACGAACAAAGTCTATTGATAATTTCGGTTTGGCGACCGAGCAGGTCCTTTACTATTGCATCAACGTGCATTGGCTTTTCCTAGCAACCACACTGAATATTTTCATCAGTAGAACCAGGCGCATCGAGTTCTCTGCTCTCGCAACATACGGAGGACTTATTTCTCTTGGGACGTCGAGCCCCGAGCGGCAAGGTTCATAGTTTCCCAGTGCGGGAGATTGAAGCTCATGAGACCGACGCGTTTCTAGTCTTTGGCCGGACTTCCGTCCTCGGAAGGTAGGGCACCTGGCCTTACTCTCGACCAACCCGAGCGCGATGATCGCGTTTTGTACCCTAGCTTCGCACATCGCGAAATCTTTCGCCTGGATCGCGCCAACGCCGAATTCAGAACAAATAAATGCCTTGCCTTGGTGTCGGGCCACGATACCAAACATCCCAGCCGTCTCGCGGCAATCGGGTGCGTTGCTGGCGGCCGGCGGAAAGTCCCATCTTAGTCTGAAGCCGTGTAGATCAAACACCATGTCGTCCATTAGGAAAAATATGCGCGGGACGGCATCCGCGAGTTGTTCGGTCACTGGTACGCGGGCGCGGCCCCGAAGTACGCGCTTGAGGTTCAACCCATCGAACGGAGTGTTGCGGCCCGAGGCCTGCACGGCCAATGGGTTGAGCGCGGGCACGACAATGAAACTTCCATACCTCTGTAAGTCGTCTCGCAGCATTTGGCGCTTCCTCTTCATCGCCTGATTTCGTCCAAGGACAAGAAGGCGAGGTCCCACTCCTCTGTTAACACTCAATATCCGGAGCCAAAGCTCCCTGAGTTCGGAACCAACCGTGACAACAAGATGCCCCCCCCCTGCTTACACCGGGCGTATCGGAAGCCAGCGTAGGGTGTGTTGCCCCGGTCACTATCTAAATCGACCCGTTGTGCGCATTCGGCCGAAGGCTCGCCGGATGCACGCTCCTTTCTGCGGCTGGGTTTGCATCCTCCCACTTTGGAAGTATGCGCCACACGGCGTTCAATTCGCCAATATAATGTCCCGGACAGTGCCATCGCGTTTCTAGATAGAAACGTTAGACGGAGCCATGGCTTTGCCCATGTGCGAAGGTAAGGCCCAAACGCTCGCGGCTCTCAACCAGGTCCGGCTGCCGACTACACACTCCGCAGGATTGGCGCCATCTCGCGGCAAGATGGGTGGATACATAAACTGAATTTGACCCGATACAGTTGGGGGGCGATTGTTGGTCCAGCAGCAATGTCGGGAGCCATAGCGCGACCGTAGCGTGGCAAAGCGTAGTCGAGCAAGCCTTGGAAAGCGGTTATGGGTGAACCTGAGCTTCAATAATCGAGAGCAGAAAACAATTTCCGGGCGCTCATTATCAAGTGAATCAAACACTGCAATGGGAGAACGCAATGAAAAATATCCTAAATCGTAGACGCTTTATCCAGGCAGCGTCGTCCGCTGTCGCGGCTGGCGCTCTATCTTCCGTCGCCACCCGATCTCGGGCACAGTCGTCTGGCGAATTGCGAGTCTTGGTGAACGGTGGCGATGTCGGAAAATCCAATATTGAAGCCTACGTGAAACCGTTTGAGGCCGAGACTGGTGTAAAGGTAACTCCAATTACCCAAGACTTTGACTTCGCGAAGCTTGAGCTTATGGTAAAATCAAACAACGTTACTATTGATGTAGGGCCGATGGCTCCTGGCGGAGCGCTTCCGGCAGGTGCAAAAGGATATCTCGAGAAGATTGACTACTCGATTTACAAGAAGGACGAGCTCGACGGCATATTTGAATTCGCCAAGGATCAGTTCGGCGTCGCATCGCTTATTTATTCGTATAATATGGTCTATAATACGAAGAAGCTCTCGCCCGACAAGCGGCCCGCCAACTGGGCTGAGTTCTGGGATGTCGCAAAGTTTCCAGGTACCCGATTCCTCGTCTCGGGCCAGTACGGGTCTGAAGGGCCTTGGGAGGAGGCTTTGATGGCGGACGGCGTCGATCCCCTGAAACTTTACCCCATGGACATCGATCGCATTTTCGCCAGCCTCGACAATATAAAGCCACATATCCGCAAGTGGTGGAGTAATGGTTCCGAGATCCAGCAGTTGATGAATGGTGGAACTGGCGATGTTATGAATTCCTATGACGGCCGGGCCATCTCATTAATTGATAAAGGGTCGCCCATCGAAATATCCCGCAATCAGGCCAAGCTGACTTGGGACTATTGGGTAATCCCAAAAGGAGGCCCGAATGTGCAAAACGCTCAAAGGTTTGTTGAATTCGCCACCCGGGCCGAGCGCCAAGCGGCCTTTTCTAAACTTTACCCGGAAGGCCCTAGCAACCGCAACGCGTTCAAGTTAATAGCGGATGATGTGGCCCGTAAGCTACCCACCCACCCTGACTACATGACGAAAAGCATACCTATAAACGGGGGATGGTATGCCGAAGTTGGATCGGATGGGCTGTCGAATACGCAGAGGCTCGCCCAGCGCTGGAGCGAGTGGGTTCTTCGATAATTCAGTGCAGTCAATTGGTCGGCGAGTCAGCATCATTTTTGGGCGCTGGCTCGCCGATCTCTGGTATTGAGGAGCGACCATGTCGGATGCCCTTATTATTGCCAGGATAGATTCCGGTCGAGCGAGCCCGTCGAATCTCAATCTTGGCAGCCGCCCTTTCAATGTCGCGGCGTCAGGCCGTTCTACCGAGGATAATGCATTGGAACAGAGCCCAGCCCAGATCGAATTTCGTAACGTTACCAAGAGGTACGGGCAGGTTACCGCGGTCCAAGATGTTTCCCTGACTGTCCGACGCGGCGAATTTTTGACCATTCTCGGCCCCAGTGGTTCGGGCAAGACCACGGCACTGATGCTGCTCGCCGGCTTCGTAGCTCCAACTGAGGGCGACATTCTAATCGCCGGAAATTCAGTCGCCGCGGTCCCATCCTACCGGCGCGACCAAGGCATTGTGTTCCAAAGCTATGCGTTGTTTCCACACCTTACGGTGCGTCGTAATCTCGAATTTCCGCTCGAAATGCGTGGTGTAAATGCAGGCGATAGACTAAAACGAGTAGATCGCATTCTTGAGCGCGTGCATCTTAAAGACTTCGGCGGTCGCATGCCCTCGCAATTGAGCGGCGGTCAGCAGCAACGGGTGGCGCTTGCTCGCGCGCTGATCGCCGATCCACCGTTCCTCCTGCTTGACGAGCCTCTTGGCGCTCTTGACCGTAATCTCCGCGAGCAAATGCAGATCGAAATGAAGACCCTGCACAAAGAGTTCGGCATCACCACAATATGCGTGACCCATGACCAAGAGGAGGCGCTCACCCTGTCGGATCGCATCGTAGTCATGCGGGCCGGGCGGATTGAACAGACTGATAGGCCGGAGGCCCTTTATGATCGCCCAGCATCCCGCTTCGTGGCAAATTTTCTTGGCGAGGCAAACATCCTCGAAAATCTCGATTGTGACGTGGAGTCCAATGCACCGCAACCGCCCGGCACGGTGCCCATGATCCGCCCGGAGCGCATCTGCGTGGCTGCCCCCGGGGCGCCGACCCGCTCTGATGAGCGCCAGCGTCAATCCGTTACTGGCATCGTCGAAGACATGATCTATGCCGGCCCGTTGCGGAAATACCATGTTCGCGTCGGGAGCAGTGTGCTCGTCGCGCGCGAGCATGCCGCCTCGGGACAGCAGATCTTCCGACAGGGCGACACAGTCCAACTCGATTGGCTGCAATCTGACGTCCGCTTCGTCGAAGCGTGAAGCCCCCGGAGAGATGCGCGCATGCGAATGCTTCAGAAATTGGGCCGGACGCCAATTGTACTCACAGTGCCAGCCTTCGTCATTTTGCTCGCCGTTTTCGGGATACCGATCGTTCAGCTCTTCCTGACCAGCATCAATGCGCCGGACTTGTCGGTCGTCAACTATTTTGCTTTTTTCGGCCAGACAGCAAATGTCCGAGTTCTTTTCCAAACGATCGAGATCAGCGTGGTGGCCACGGCAATTTGCCTAGGCATTGGGTATCCCACGGCCTATCTGATCGTGACTGCCTCTAAGCGCCTGCGTATGGCGCTCATCGTTTTAGTCGTAATCCCCTATCTGACCAGTGGATTGGCGCGTACTTATGCGTGGATAATAATTCTCGGCGATGGGGGTTTAATAAACAATCTGCTGGTTGAACTTGGGCTGATTTCGAGTCCTCTGCCGCTTATCTACAACCGTATGGCCGTGTATATCGCCATGGTGCATATTATGCTGCCTATGATGATTTTGCCTCTCGTCAGCGTAATGATGGGTATCGACAGGTCGCTGATGGCCGCTGCGCGCAGCATGGGCGCGCGACCGATCACCGCTTTCTGGCGTGTGTTCTTCCCCCTCAGCTTGCCAGGAGTGCGCAGTGGCTCACTGTTAGTCTTCGTAATCTGCCTCGGCTTCTACATAACGCCGGCCGCCGTAGGCGGGCTACGCGATGCTATGCTGTCAACCTTCATAGCCTCGCAGTTCACGACCGGCTTGGATATGGCACCCATTGCAGCCTCTTCCTTCATTCTCCTGGCGATCGCCGTGGTCGTGCTCTCGGTCCTCGGGCTCGACCTCTCGGGTACTCAGCAGCACGCGGTGCAAGCCGCACCGAAGGCTCGGCAAACTTGGTTCTTCTGGTTCGGCACGGTGAAACGCTATCTCGGAGAGCTTCTCGTCTCTTCACGTGCCAAGCGATGGAGGGCCCAGCTCTATCAGACCGGAAGCAGAAGCCGCTGGTCAACTCTCGCTGGACCGACGTTTGTCTTCCTGGTCTTGTGTTATCTATTGTTTCCCGAACTTGTCGTTATCATCATGTCGTTCAGCGCTGGGTCGCTTTTGGAATTTCCGCCATCTGGCCTTTCCATGCGGTGGTACCGTTCGTTCTTCGACGATCCAGCCTGGTACGGCGCTGCCTGGACCAGCATCCAAATAGGAGTGGCGGTCTGTACACTGTCAACTTTTGTCGGCACCCTCGCCGCCTATGGGATCAGCCGCATCGGTCCGAAACTGCGCGGCCCTCTAACCATGCTGATGCTGACTCCGATTACCATTCCGGTTATCGTTGTGGGCGTGACGACATACTTTGGGCTGGTCAATCTCGGACTGATCGGTTCGAAGACAGGCATCATCCTGGCGCACAGCATTGGCGCTATCGGCTACGTCGTTGTGATAGTTTCGGCGACACTGGCAAATTTTGACCGAAAGCTAGAGCAGGCAGCTATGAGCATGCGTGCTGGGCCGCTCCAAACCTTTACCAGGGTGACGTTGCCCTTGATCCGGCCGGGCATAATCGGCGGCGCCGTGTTCGCGTTCATTCACTCCTTTGATGAGGTCGTTGTTACCTCATTGGTCGGCGGATTTTCAGTCTACACCCTGCCTCTGAAAATGTGGGAGAACATCCGAAACCAGATCGACCCTACAGTCGCCGCAGTGGCATCGCTGTTGACGTTACTGCCGGTGCTCTGGCTAGTTGTCCTCTACGTCATGTGGTGGCGGTCGAGGCAATCGAGCCGGCTGCACTTCCAGAGTTCATAGCCTAAATGGCATGTAGAAAGCCGCCATCGCGTGCCGCTGCCGCTCGCTACAGCTTTCCTACGATATTTGGCCGAGACCGATAGCTTCAGGCGGCGCGCAGAAGGAGAGGTTTAGGCTTGAAAGGAGAAGGCACGGTTGACGCTGGCTGGAGCTACCGATCTCGGTAGAGGCAATCTCACGTTTAAGTGCAGTGCGACCTCTCCGGCCTTCCGGTCGACATCTGGTTGCAAGAAGACACTGATCTGCAAATTGAATTGGACGCGTGGAGTCGGGCAGAGTTCTACTCCTCTCGCAAGGGATAACAATCTAGACGTTCAGGTGCGCGGCGCAGGATTCAGGCGCGACTACAACCGCCGCGCTTAGCTAAACGCTGGGCGATCCTCAACGCCATTGACGAGCTTGCGGGCTTACGCTTGCAAAGCCTCAAGCCAAATTTGCACGGTACCTACGAAGGAAGCTGGACAATGAACGAAGATCCTCACTTAACCTTTGACATTAATACGCCCGGTTTGAGCACCGGGCACCTTGTGGTTCCTGCAGGCAATGATTTTGAAACTCTGGCAATCCCTGTCGTGAGCTTGAACAAGGGTGACGGACCGCGCATCCTGATAACTGGCGCCAACCACGGAAACGAACTGGAGGGTCCTCTCGTCGCGCGCAGGCTTATGGCGTGGCTTCCAGAAGCGCAAACTTGCGGCAGGATCGTGATCGTGCCGGTATTGAATCCGCCTGCTGTGCGGGGATCAAGCCGAAACACGCCAATTGACGGCTTAAACCTAAATCGAACGTTTCCAGGGCGGCCAGATGGATCGATAAGCGAACGGATTTCTGATGCGCTATGTCGTGTGCTCGTAACGGAGGCCGACATTGTATTTGATCTTCATAGCATGGGGCCCCCTTTCATTTCGGTCCCTATGGTGATCACGCATCCCATATCCGATCCCGATTTGATGGCGAAGACGCTCCGACTTGGCCAATCCATGAAGATGCCAATCACGCTGCTTTGGGAGCATAACGAAACGGCCGGCATGTTCGATAGCTGGGTGCATGGCCAGGGGAAAATATTCATATGCACCGAGTTCGGAGGCGGCGTCCTCACCCTTGAAGATCTGAACATTTATGAGGCTGGGGTGAGAAACGGCCTGATTAACCTGGGTGTGATTGACGGCAAGCCAGAAGTACCGCCTTACCGGCAGCAGAAGGCCTGTCAGACACTTGAAACTTTATTGGTCGACAAAGTTGCGTCGCCTTTGCCCGGCATATTTGAACCGGCGTGCTCAGTGCTTCAGATAGTCCAGCAGGGAGACATCATCGGGAAGGTGCATCCAGTCGACTCGGTATCGAGCGAGTCCCTCATCATTCGTTCGCCCTCTGAGGGAACTATTTGCACTATCAGGACGGGTTCCTTTGTGGCCGAGGATCAAGACCTGGCGATCATAGCGAGGCCCGTTGCCACATAAGTTTTCTCGCACGTCCCGGTTTAGCCTTGCGGAGCAGGATGGCGTTCAGGTGACTGGGCTTGTCAGCTGCGCAAGCAGACTCATTATTCGCGAGGGGCTCGCTGCCCACGAATAGAATGCACGTCAACGTCGCCACGCGAGAGGAGTTTATTTATGACAGGTCACAAGCCAATACCATTCACTGGCTCGCCATTTGGGAAGGCGGAGTTTGAAACTCGGCAAAAGAACGTTCTGAAGAAGGCGGGACAGGCTGGTCTCGATGCTTTGGTCGTCACCGCACATGGTCACTTGCGGTATCTCAGCGGATACGACGGTATGGGCGGCTATTTTATGCCTTTTCCTCTCATCCTTGTCCCCGGAAAACCGCCGACCTACGTGGTTCGCGAGTACGAGGTCGTTGGGGTAGAGGCGGAAGGTTGTATTGATGACATCGTAGTCTACACGGAGCAACAAGACTTTGCCAAAGTATGCGCCGACGTGCTGCGCAAATCGGGCTTGGCGAGCAAGCGAGTTGGTTTCGAGCTGGGTTGCTGGAATTTGGCGCCCGCTGATGTCATCGCGCTGCAGGCGGCCCTTCCCGATATGAAAGTTGTTGATGCCTCGCGTCTAGTCTCTTCGGTGATGGCTGTCAAAAATGAGCCTGAGATCAAGGCCATGCGAGAAGCTATGGCCATGACAGATGTCGCAGTGCAAGCATTTCAGCAGTCAATCCGTGCGGGTATCACCGAGAGTGAAATGGCGATGGCTATCCATGCGGCGGTTAGCAAGGCAGGTGGTGATGAAGTCGCATTGACATCGATTGGGTTCGGCGAGCGGACAAGACTACCCCACACGAAGCTCACTAACCATCCGCTAAGCGAAAACGAACCTGCGATGATAGAAGTTGGTGGTCGGAACCAAGGGTACGTCGGGCCAATAGTGCGCAGTGCCCTCCTTGGACGCCACTCTGAGGCTGAGACACTGCACGCTATATCCGAAGAGGCTCTCGAGGCTGCGATCGATGCACTCAAACCAGGTGTGACCGCAGGCGAAGTAGATGCAGCAGCGCGCAAAGTAGTCGAGCGCTCTGTTCGGCCGAAATCCCTTAATCACCGAGTTGGTTACCAAACTGGTGCCCCTTGGGCAGAACGTGGTAACATCAGCCTGGAACCCGGAGCAACCGATGTCCTCCAGGTTAATACGACGGTGCATATGCCTATGATACTTTTCGGCGAAGATGGTTACTTGATCGGCTGCAGCGAGACTGTTTTGGTCACGCCGAATGGAGCGGAGATCCTTAGCGGCACGCCACATACTCTCCATCGCGTCCGATAGCATTACCGGAACGAAGACTTGTTGTAGGGTTGTACGTGCTTATGCGATCCCAGTTTGGGCTGGATCACACCTAGCAGGTGGGCGACGTAGCGGGCGCATCTCGTGCACAGGCAGGCCTTGGAGGCGCTGGCCCCCAGGGCCTGAGCCAGGCATCATTAATTTGTCAGGGACAAGCCGTTCATGCCCTGGCAGCGCCGATCGATGTAGTTTTGAGCGCCCACCGGGACGCCATTAATGTAAAGTAAGGCGAAATGTCGAACCGAGTTGAAGAGATCATCAGGCATCGGGACAAGGTCCTCGGTCCCGGGTACCAGTTCTCTGAAACGTTACCGATCGAGTTCGTCTCGGGGCATGGCGCTCACTTGATCGATCGCGATGGCAACGACTATCTGGATGCCTTCAACAACGTCCAGGGCGTGGGCCATGCCAACCCGCATGTCGCGGACGCGGTCTACCGTCAAATGTCTGCCATCAACACGGATACGCGCTACCCGCAAAGGCTTCTGGTTGATTATGCGGAACGCTTGCTTGCAACCGTTCCACCGGTGCTGTCCAAGGTTACGTTCCCCTGCACGGGCTCAGAGGCGAACGACCTTGCGACCCGGGTCGCTAGGTTTCATACGGGCGGCGAGGGGATCATCGCCACGCACTGGGCCTTTCACGGCCGTACACGCGAGGTGGCTAGCTTCTCGCCCATGCTAGGTGCTGGATCGCCGCTTGGACCGAACGTACGCCTGATTTCCCCTCCGGATCCCCGCCTTGTGGAACTGGGGAGTTCATTGGACGCCTTTATGCGTGACCAGGTCCGCAAGGCGATCCAAGATCTCGAGCGCCATGGCTACAAGCTCGCGGCGTTTATTGCCGATGCGGCGTTCACGTCCGACGGCATTTTCACCCATCCGGTGGGATGCCTAAAATCCGTCGGGGACGAGGTTCACGCGGCGGGCGGCGTTTACATCGCGGACGAAGTTCAGTCAGGCTTCAGCCAGCTTGGCGAGTCGATGTGGGGGTTCAGCCGGCACGGCGTGGTGCCGGATATTGTTACAATGGGCAAGGCGATGGGGGGCGGGTACCCGATCTCTGGGGTCCTGTTCCGGCCGGAAGTCTCGGACGAGTTCGGGCGGAGGGTCAGCTATTTCAATACATTGGGCGGTCGCTCGGTGTCCTTTGCAGCCGCCTCGGCCGTGCTTGATGTCTTCGAGCAGGAGAACGTGCGCGAGCGGGTTATGGCCAATGGCGGTTTGGTGCGCGCTGGCCTTGAAGAATTGACGCATAACTCGCCTTATGTTTGCGAAGTCAGGGGCAGCGGCTTGTACCTTGGTGTTGAAATCGTCAAAGACCGGGCAACCCGTGAGCCGGATCCGGTCCGTTGCGAGGAGATTATCGGGGATTTGCGGGCCAACCGGGTTTTGATTAGCCGGACCGGTCCGGCGTCGAATGTGCTGAAAGTGCGACCTCCCGTGGCCTTTACGGCTGCTGATGCAGCACGCTTTCTTGAAACGTTTGCAGCCGTGGCGAAACGGCATCTGTGAGGCCTGTTATGACGAAGACATCAAGCGCGGCGTTGCAACGCCTTCTCGAAGTCAGCTGCCTGTTGGCGCCCAGTGAGCCCGTCGATCTCTCTCACCTCGCAACCGCCCTGGAAACACATTACGGGCTTCGCGGCCAACTCAAGCGCCTGCCGAGCGAAAAAGGCGTCACCTTGAGGCTGACGGCCGAGACAGGCGAATTTTTGGTCAAGATGGCGCCGATTGATGAACCCGAACCTGTCACCTCGCTTCAGGTCGCTGTGATGCGTCATCTCGAGGATAGGGCTCCCAACGTACCGGTCCAGCGGCTCCAAGTC
This sequence comes from Mesorhizobium atlanticum, assembly GCF_003289965.1. GTDB lineage: Bacteria > Pseudomonadota > Alphaproteobacteria > Rhizobiales > Rhizobiaceae > Mesorhizobium > Mesorhizobium atlanticum. Next base: position 7,115 of record NZ_QMBQ01000016.1, on the reverse strand, counting down.
GCGCGGGACGGTAACGATAGCGTTTTCATCAGTCCGGACGGTGGTCGCCGGCGTATCCTGACCGTATATAAGTTCGTGAGGGGGGTCTTATGGGAACAGGTCTTGGCCGACACGGGTCAAATCATTCAGGTCGGGGAAACGCTTGGCAGCCTGAACCGTGCCTTGGCACACTTCGATCATCCCGCTGCCGGCCGGGATTTGGTTTACGATATTCACCATTTCGCCGAATGGGCGCCCTTGGTCGAACAGGTGCCGGTATCGCACCATCGGTCTCTGGCCCTGCGGGTGTTCGGTTTGTTCGCGGATTCAGTTCAACCACGACTAGGGGATCTTGAGCAACAGGTCATCCATGGTGACTTTGCCCCGAACAACGTTGTGGTTGATCCCGAGGGTGCGAACTTCACCAAGGCTATCCTGGACTTCGGCGACGCGGTGAGGACAGCCGCGATCTTTGATCCTGCCAACACCATGGCCCATCTAGTCGGCGGTACTCACGACCATCCATGGGAGTCAGCGGTCACTTTCGGCGACGGTTACATGCGGAGCCGACCCGTAAACGCTGCAGAAGTGCAACTCTTGCCTCCCGCAGCGCTGGCGCGCCTCACCATGCTGGCACTCATCCGATATTGGAAGGCGGAGCGGTCTCCCGATCAGCACGGCGAACTCATGTCTGAAGCTGAGTATTATTGGGCGAACCTTGAAAAAGCACTGCGCGTCCCGTGTGACGAGGTCACCGAACTGTTGCACAGGGCCATCGCTGTCAGGAATTAGCCCCATGCAGCAGGTCGGCTACCTGCGTCTTCCAATAAAACCGGACAGAGATGGAGTGCACCCCGCGAGGAGAGGAAACTGCGGGCATGGCCGGAAGGCAGAGAGTTATAGATGAGGACCAAAAAGGTGGCGCTTCTCCAACGCATGGAGGCGGGCGAAACCGTCAGCAAGTTGGCAGATGAGGTTAGCGTCAGTAGCCAACGTCTTTACGAGTGGCGTGATCATCTCAGGGTTCATGGCAATCTGATGTCACGTCGGCGCGGCCGGCCGGCCGGATCGACAACAGCTGTTGAGGGGGCTACGCGGCGGCAGCAGTTCTGGCACGAAAAGGCACTGACCAAGGCCAGGCACCGGATCAGGGAGCTGGAGCAGAAAGTCGGGCAACAGCAGCTCGACCTCGATTTTTTTCGCGAAGCCTTCGGCACTTCGAGGAAGATCAGCGTCGGAGCAGCGCTCCTGGGCTCCTGGCGAAACGGGATCTTCAAAGTCATCGAAAAGATGACGAACGGTTTATGCACGAGGTGGCAAATACAAACGTGTGAGACCGGTAATTTTTCTGGGGTCAGGCGGCGCGTAGAAGGGGCGGTTTAGGCTTGAGTATTGGCCGCTCGGCGCTGGTTGCCGAAATCGTGCGCGCAACCTGTCGCGAAGCTCGCCGTTGAGCGCTGCCGTCCGAACCTGCATGCCTGCATGCCTATGTGCCCCGTGAAGCGTGAGCGCTGTTCCGGCACCACCTTTCGCGCGTGGTCATGAGCCACGATGCTCGGAGCCTTTGAGGGCTTCGACACATGACGATTTCAGAGCTTACGCTTAAGTCCAGGGACGTATCCATACGCTGAAGGCCGCCTTACCGAAGCGTACCTTGAGGCATTAGCTAGTGTCCACTTAGATTAGGTGATTAAGTGGACGCTTGCGGAATGTACGCATACGACGAAGGCCGCATGATTGGCACATGCGCATGCGCGCGGCGGGCTGTATGATGGCGATGCGTGAAGGTCAGGTGGCCTGCTGATCGGCGACCTTGTCGGCTTCGCGCAGGCGCTTCCATTCCCAAGGCAGTAGGTTCGTGCAGACGCGAGGCGGGAAGATCGGCAATGCAGGCCAAGACGTCGGCGAGCCAGGCTTTCGGGTCGACGTCGTTGAGGCGTGCCGTGGTGATGAGGGTAAGCATAACGGCGGCGCGGTCGGCGCCGCGCTGGGAACCGGCGAAGGTCCAGTTGCGCCTTCCCACGCAGCGCTCTTTCGGCGGCGTTGTTGCTGAGGCAGATCCTGCCGTCGTCGATGAAGCGGGCGAAGTCGACCCAGCGCCTGAGCATGTAGTTCATCGGCTTCAGGACCTCGGAAGAGCGCGAGAGGGTATCGCGCTCGCGGAGCAACCAGGCGTGCATGTCGTCGAGAAGTGGTTTGCTCTTCTCTTGGCGCACGGCATACCGCTCGTCAGCGCTGCGGCCGTTGATGGCACGCTCGATCTCGAACAGCGCGTCGAGGCGCCTGACCGCGTCCAGCGCAATCGGGGAGATCGGTTTGCCCTTCTGGCCATCCCGGGCCTTTTTCGCGATGTCGGCCAATTCGAAGAATCCTCGCCGCGCATGGGCGTAGCAAAAGGCCGGCGTGATCGGCTGCTACTTCCGCAGCGGGTCAAACAGCGCTCGAAGCCACTGTAACAGTCGCACTGAAGGATCCCGGCGAATCCGGCCAGATGCTTCTGAGGATGCTCGCCGCGCCGGTCGCTGGAGGCGTAATAGATCGCCGCCGGCGGCGCAGGCCCGGCGAAGGGACGGTCGTCGCGCGTATAGGTCCATATGCGCCCGGTCGCGCACTTGTCCTTCGCCAGGATGCGAATGGTGGTGTCGTCCCCATGAAGGCGCTCGGCCGCGAGCATATGGCGCTCGATCAGCTGGAAGAGCGGCATCACGGCGAAGGTTCCGTGGCCGACCTGATCGGCCAGCGTCGACAGCGGCAGCTCGATCCCCTCGGCCTTGAAGCGCGCGCTCTGGCGGTTGAGCCGAGCATGCATGCCGAACTTGTCGAACAAGATTGTCGCCAGCAGTTGGGGACCAATGAAGCCGCGCGGCGTGGCATGGAACGGCGCCGGCGGCTGGGTGATCTTCTCGCAGTCACGGCAGGTGAACTTTTCGCGCACCGTCTCGATCCCCGCGGGTCACTTCAAATTCCCCCGGTTGGGGTCAGTCAAACTCCTCCACCTGCCGGGCAGGACAAGAAGTGGATTTGTTAGTTTGACTTCGTTTCCCGGGCAAGGGCTTCAGCGGCTTCTTTGAGCCGATAGCTGCGTCCGTCGAACTCGAGCAGATGGCAATGATGCATCAGCCGATCGAGTATCGTTGTGCTCATGGTGTTGTCTCGCAGGTATGCCCCCCAGTCCTGTACGACCCGATTGGAGGTGACGATGACGCTGCGGCGCAGTTTGTAGCGCTGATGGATCAGGGTCTGCAGCCATGCGCCGGCGTCGTCGGGAATGGCGCGTGCGAGGAACAGATCGTCCAGCACGAGGAGATCGCAGTCGATGATTGTTCGCATCCGGGCCTCGCGTTGCGCCGGGGCGTCCAGAGCGTGGCGGTTGAAGAAGTCATCGGTCTCGAGATACTGAACCTTGTGGCTGTGCAGGATCGCCTGATAGGCGATCGCCTTGGCGATGTGGGATTTCCCGGTGCCCGGTTTGCCGACGAGCAGCGCGTTCTCGCCGGCGGCTATGAAGGCCAGCGTGTGGAGTTGGAAGCAAGTTTGGCGCGGCAATTTGGGATTGAAGGACCAATCGAACTCGGCGAGCGTCAGTTTCTCATCGAGTCCGGATTGCTGATATCGCCGCTCAATAAGGCGGGACTGGCGACGGTCCAGTTCGTCCTGCAGGATCAAGGAGAAAGTCTCCAGGAAGGGTTGGTTTGCGCCCTGCGCCTGCAGCACGCGCGTCTGCAGCGTGTCGCGGACGCCCGACAGGCGCAGCTGTCGCAGGCAGCGTTCAATTTCTGGCATGGTCATCATGGGCTTGGGTCTCCAGTTTGAGGTGAGAAGGCGCAGCGGGAGCGCTCGTGGCGTCGAAGCTGGTCGGGGTTGCGCAGACGCCACGAGCGCGGATTGCAGGGGCGCGGTCGTCGCGAGCGCCGGGCTGGCCGCCGTTGCCGGCCTCGTGTCGCACAGCACGGCTGAAGAGGTCGCCATATTCGGCGGGGGCGCGGATCAGCGGATGATCCTGGGTGAGCTGCGATGCCGGCTGCGGGGCATCTTCAACCTGTTCCAGCGCCTGCGCAAACAGCCGCTCGACAGTCGCGCGTACGTGCTTGTAGCGGAAGATGCCGTTGCTGATGGCATGAGCACAGGCCTGCTCGACCAGCCGTGCCGGATATTTCCGGCTCAGCCCGACAATGCCCCACATCGCGCGCTGTCCGGGGCGTCCCTCGGCATCGAACATGTGTTGGCACAGGGCCCTGGTTTGGGGGCCGATGCGCCCGGCGTTCGCCAGCAGCACGGCGGTTTGCCGCGACGGATTGAACGGCCGTTCGTTGGTCGGCAGGACGACAGAACCGGGGTGGGTCATCCGCGGATGAATGCGCAGCAGCGCATGGGTGTGGCGATCACGGATCTCGATCGTGGAGGTGTAAATGCGCACGACGACTTGACAGCCGATGGGCGCGGGCCGAGCGGCGTAATAGCTGCTGTCGACGCGCACGGTGGTGTCGTCGCAGACGGTCCGAACGACTTCAGTGAACATGCGGAAGGGCGCGACAGGCAGCGGCCGCAGGTGCGGCTTTTCCTCCTGGAACATGGCCTCGACCTGACGGCGAGTGCTGCCGTGGATGCGCTTGGAAGCCCAGTTCTCCTCCCAGTGCCTCAAGAACTCGTTCTGGGCTTCCAGCGTCTCGAAGCGCCGTCCGGCCAGCGCGGTGCCCTGGGTGTGTTGAATCGCATTCTCGACGCTCCCCTTCCGATTGGGGTCGGCCACGCGGGCCGGATCGGCGACGACGCCGTAATGAGCAAGCATCGCACTGTAGATCGGATTGAGCTCGGGTTCGTACAGATCGGGCTTGAGGACGCCTTCCTTCAGGTTATCGAGCACAACATAGCTGGCCACCCCGCCAAAATACCGAAACGCTTCTTCGTGAAGCTGCGCCCAGACTTGCTGGCTGGATTGCCAGACCACACGTCGGAAGCTGCGCCGCGAATAGCGCAGCGTCATCACGAACAGACGGGGACGACGATACCGGCCGCTCTTGGGATCGATCGTCAGCGCGCCCTCGCCATAGTCGACCTGAGCCTCCTCGCCGGGGAGGAACTCAAGACGATAAAACTGCGCGGGATCCTTGTGTCGCAACGTGCGCACAAATCGCTTGACGCTCTGGTAGCTGGACGGAAAGCCAAATTGATCGACCAAGTCCTGGTAAATCGCCTGCGCATTGCGCTTCAGGCGGACCTGCTCTTCGATCCACGTGCGATGCGGTTCGCAGGCCGAGCGGGCCAGGCTGCTGGTGACCGTCGCTCCCGACCCGCCAAAAGCCGGTGGTCGGGGTGGGGGAATTTGGTCCTCCGCGCTTGCCGAGCCGGCGGTCACTTCCCCGGGGGAATTTGCCTCCGCACCGGCCCGCTGCGCCCGGTAACGACGTATCGTCTTGCGATCGACGCCCGTCAGCCTTTGAATCTCGCGCTGGCTGGTGTTGCGATCGAGTAATGTCAGTACGGTGCTTTGCAGATGTGCCTTCAAGACGTTCAACTCCCGGTCCCCTCGCTGTATGAAGGGGCGAAAATAAACGTCCTGCCTTACCGGCTACCGCTGTTTAGTGGCGTTGCCGGTGATCATCAGGTGGGGGATTTTCAAGTGACCATACCTGGGGGATTTTGACCGACCCGCGGGGCGATCAGCTTGAACCGGCGCGGGATCTCTTCCAGCGTCTCGGTCACATCCTCGCCCAGCTTGGACAGCCGGGATCCGCCGCAGCAGGCACAGGTGCTGGATGGCTCGATGACGATGCGCTCGCGCTCGATGTCGGTCGGCCATGGCTTGCGCACCGGCCGTTTGCGCGTGAAGGGGCGCACCGTCTGCGTCTTCGCCGCCGCTGCCTGCGCGGCAAGCTCATCCTCGGTCGCCGAGGTGACGAGTTCTTCGAGTTCCAATTCCAACTGCTCGATCAGCCGCGCCGTGCGCTCGGAGTATGCGTACGACGAAGGCCGCCTACTGACGCGTACGTTGAGGCGTTAGTGTCCGCTTAGATTTAAGTGGACGCTTGGCGAATGAAATATCTAGCTATGGAGCAGCCGTCGACGGTGGCGGCGAGCAGGCCCGCGGATCTGCCGCTGCCGACGGGAATGGGCCGGCAGCGGACACGCCGCTCCTGGACGGTCGAGCAAAAGCTGGCGATCTTGAGTGAGGTGCGGGAGTCCGGTGACCGGGTGGCGGTTGTAGCGCGGCGCCACGACATGAACGCGAACCACCTGCACCTCTGGATGAAGCAAGCCCGGGAGCGGAGATTGGATGACCGATCCGAGATGCCGGTCGCCTTCATTGACATGGGCGTTGTCGGTGCGGGCCCGCGCGATGCAGAACCAGAAGAGGCGGCCCTTGCGCGATCGCCCACTGAGCCAGCTGCGATCAGCCATGTGGCGCGACAATTTTGATGAGAAGCGCGCAACATATGTGGAAGGGCCACGCGGGCAAGCGCTTTTTCAGACATTTCATCCAGCGGGATCGGTGCGGTCATATGTCCGGCCTTTCAGCGCGGTCTAAGACCGCTGGCCTCGATGAGATTCGCGATGCGAGGGGCTGATCAATCTGACGCGCTGAAAGCGCATTGTCGCGCCCGCCCCTCTCGCCTCGGATTTCGTCCCGTGGATCATCGTCTAATTGTGCACCTCGCCCCTGTCCGGCGTCGCGCCGGCCAGTCCGTCCTGGTCTTCGTTCGGCTCAGGCGCGTGTTGCGCCGCTTGCCGCACCGGTATTTCGATCCGCCCTTGGTGAGCAGCGCCCAGATAATCCTCGCCATCTTGTTGGCGAGCGCGACCGCGACGACCTTGAAAGGCCGCCGCGCCAAAAGGGTGACTAGACGATCGATTCCATGAAACTGGCATGTGCTCGTAAAGGCGCGGGTCTGAATAGGTCGCGCATGGAACTGGTGGGTTGCTTGCGGATTCCTCGTTGGCAGTGAGCTGAACGAGGAGCAGCGAAATGGCAAGAAGGCGGCGAGCGATTGAGCTGGCGATGAGCGATGAGGAGATTGGAAGTCTGACGGCGCTTTCGCGCTCGCGAACCGAGCCGGCCCGGCGGGTTGAACGGGCGCGAATGCTGCTCGCCTACCGTGACAATCCATCGTTCTTCGCGGTCGGGCGGAGCCTTGGCG
>NZ_QMBQ01000015.1 GCF_003289965.1 Mesorhizobium atlanticum | reverse complement strand
AGCTCGGCTGCCGTTGCCCGGCCGTGATCGAGCGGCGCCCGCGGCCGGTCGTGCAGGCCTTCCGGGCCGGTCTCCCGGTAACGTCCAAGCCATTTGTAGCCGGTCTTGCGTGAGATCTCGAAGGCCGCGCAAAGCTGCGTCATCGTCTCCTCACCAGATAGGCACTCCACAACAAACCGAAGCCGTTCATCCATGATGCCAGTCTCTCGCCAAACCATCGCCGGTCCTCCCGGCTGGCGAGAAAACTGTCACCCATCTAATCGGTCCATTCTGTTACCTATCTATCCGGTTCGGACAGGTGCTTCGTTCTCCCCGTCGCTATACGGGGAGAAGGTGCCGGCAGGCGGACGAGGGGCAGCGCCGGCCTCGGAAATTTGGGATGAAGTGCGTGTCGAAGAGGCTTCTTTGCGGGAGGGGCCCTAAACAGGGTGATTATCCTCTGTCAGATACGAGGGGCGGCTAATCGCAATCGTCGGCGCCGCCCCTCATCCGGCCCTTCGGGCCACCTTCTGCCCGTGAAACGGGGAGAAGGAAGAGGCGCTCTCACATCCCCTTCATCGCGTCGCACGAGACGTTCGGGTTCATGTCGGCGAAGGCGCCCGTTGGGTTCTGCTTCCAGGCCCAGACATGCAGCTCGTAGAACGGGCCGAGGCCGTAGCGGTTGGGCGCGGTGTTGAAGTTGAAGAGATGGCCTTCGAGCGAGGCCGGGCCTTTCGACGTGATGTATTCGACCGCGATCAGCTTCAGCGTGCCGTCGGCCATCGGCTCGTACATGACGGCTTCCGGCTTGGCGACGTCGACCGCATCGTCCTTCAGGTAGGCGGCGTTGACGTAGTGGATGCCCATGGCGCCGCCGGTGAGGCCGCTGGCGCAGGGGATCGGCGCATAGCCTTCGGCCTTCGCCACCGCGATGTCCTCGAAGCGGCTGTCGAGCGCCCGCACCTTTTCGGCGAGCGGGTTGACGGTTTCCGCCGTGGCGGCGCCCGCCATCAGCAGGATGATCGAGGCGGAGGCGCCGATGGCGCATCTGGCTAAGGTCTGAATGCTCATTTGTCTCTCCAATTCAGTTGCGGCGGGCAAGCGGCGGGAGTCGGCCGGTCAAAGCCAACTCCGCACGCCGGCGGCGCCTGTCGGTAAAAGGGATGGTCGCTGGTCCCGACGCGGCGGGATCACCGGTGATCCCACCAATATTTCCCAGTATTCGCGCGGCATCTCCCGCTCATCGAGGCCGATATCGCGTCTCAGGTAATCGTTCTGAGGCGGCAGAAGGCGGCGCCGGTTTCGCAACGGCGAAAGCAGCGCCGACAAGGCCCGTCGCATGTAGCCGCGCCGTGGCGGGAGGTAATCCGCCGCGGCGGATACACTCTCGCTGTCCGGCACGGCATCAGGTCCGCCGGCGCCGGGACTAATCTGCCCGACACGATCTTCCCGGTCAGCGATAAAAGTAGGGGTCGAGGACCCGCACCTCCGTGATCTTGTCGACGGGAAGCGCATTCTTTTGCGCGGTGCTGCGGATCGCCTCCGGCGAGGGCGCGTCGTAGATGCAGAAACTCTTGCTCTTGTCGGGCGAGACGAAGGATTGCACCCAGGTCACGCCTTTCTCGGCGTTGCGGGCGATGACGCCGCCCATTGCGGTGGCGCCGGCATCGTTCATCGGCACGTTCAGGCCTTCCGGGAAGGTGCGTTCAACAAGGTAGCGAGGCACGATTGTCGTTCCTTTCGTGATTGGATTGGATTCGTTTCGAGCAAGGCCGATCCCACCACGTCGGCAAAGACCGCGCATCGGAGCCATTCCCCATATTGGCCGGGACGATTCCCTATCTTTGGATCGTTTTATGTGGAAGATGGCACCAGAATGTGTGGAAAGTCACATTTCGGTGCCGTTTCTCACGCTATCGCGGCGGCGACCCGCCGTGATGGAATTCCGATTTCGCGAGAGAGCGATCATGCTTCTGGAACGGCAGCCGCAGCTGCAGCAGATGGATGTCTTGTTGGCCGACGCGGTGGGGGGCCGCGGCCGCGTCGTGGTCGTCTTGGGCGAGGCCGGCGCCGGCAAGACGGCGCTGGTCGAGGCATTCGCGAGCCGACTGGATGGTCCGTGCGTGCTTCGCAGCGCCTGCGAGGACCTGTCCATTCCGGACCCGCTGGGACCGCTTCACGACCTGGCACGCAACGCGCAGTGGGAACTGCCGCGAGCGATCGACGACCGCCAGGTGCAGCGGCTGCCCTTGTTTTCCGAGGCGCTCGACGTCTTCGAGGCGAACGGCCCGAGCGTGCTCGTCATCGAAGACCTGCACTGGGCGGATGACGCGACGCTCGATTTCGTGCGCTTCCTCGGCCGGCGCATCGCAAATACCCACATCCTGCTTCTGATCACGGCGCGGACCGACCGCAGCGAAGGGCAGATGCGCGTGCGCCGGGCGCTCGGCGAGATTCCGGCCGGCGATGTCGTGCGTATCGACGTGCCGCTGCTCAGCGAAAGCGCCGTGCTCTCGCTCGCCGCAACCGCCGAGCGCGACGGCGACGCAATCTACCGGGCGAGCGCCGGCAACGCCTTCTTCGTCACCGAGCTGCTCGCCGCCGAAGGCGATGGCGCTTTACCGGCAAGCGTGCGTGACGCCGTGCTGGCGCGCGCCGAAAAACTGTCGCCGGGCGCGCGTTCGATGCTCGACGCCGTCTCGGTGTTTCCGCGCCGCGCCGACGCGTGGGCGCTGAGCGGCCTTTGCGGGATTGCCGCCGCCGGCCAGCTGGCTGAATGCGTCGCCAACGGGCTGCTCGAGGATTTCGGCGACGGCTATGCCTTCCGGCATGAGATCGCCCGCACGGCAATCGAGATGGCGCTGACGCCGAGCAAACGGCGCGAGTACAATGAACGCGCCCTGGCGGCTTTGCGCGAAAACCCGCAAGTGGCCACCGCAAGATTGGTGCATCATGCCGTGGAAGCGCAGAATCTGGAGGTGGTGGGCGAGCTCGCGCCGGCCGCGGCGCGCGAGGCTTCGCGGGTCGGCGCGCATCGCGACGCGGTGGACTATTACGAGGTTGCCCTGCGCTACGCGGATATGCTGCCGGTCGAGAAGCGGGCCGAGCTCTACGAGGGCCACGCCTTCGAGTGCCACCTGATCGGCCGCGTCGACGCGGCAATGGAGGCGCAGGACCGGGCGCGCCTGCTGCGCCAGACGCTGGGCGACCGGGTCAAGGAAGGCGACAGCCTCAGGTGCCTGTCGCGCTTCGCCTATCTGCTCGGCGATCGCGGTGCGGCGGACCGTTTCGGCCAGCAGGCGGTGGAGCTTCTGGAGACCGCCCCCGACAGCGCCGAGCTGGCGATGGCCTACTCGAACCTCTCGCAGCTGGCGATGCTCGCCGAGCGGCTCGAGGACACGCTTTCGCTCGGCGGCAAGGCGGTCGAGCTGGCGGAGCGGCTCAACCGGCCGGATATCCTCTGCCACGCCCTCAACAATGTCGGCGCCGCCGGGCAATGGCTGGATTTCACCAAAGGGCGGCGCGATCTCGCCCGCAGCCTGGGAATCGCATTGTCGGGAAACTTCCAGGAACACGCTGCGCGCGCCTTCACCAACTGCGCCTGCGTCGAGATGAACAGGCTCAACTTCAAGGAGGCGGCGTCGTTCCTGGGTCGCGGCATCGCCTATTGCGTCGAGAACGATCTGGCGACATGGCGCGATTACATGCGCGGCGTGCAGGCGCAGCTTCTGCTGAGGCTCGGCCTCTGGGACGATGCCGCGGCGATGGCGCATGAGGTTGTCGATGATGAAGCAACGACGCCGTTGGTGCGCTACCCCTCGCTCGTCGCGCTGGCACGCTTGCGCATCCGCCGCGGAGACCCATCGGCCGAGCCTGTTCTCGAAGAGATGAGGCGGTTCCTGGACAAGGGCATGGAGCTGCAACGGCTTGTGCCTTTTGCCGGGGTGATGGCCGAGCTGGCGTGGCTGGGCGAGGGCGACAGGGGTGAAGCGCTGCATCTGATCGCCCTTGCCGAAGGCCTCGCGCCGGCGCGGGCGGTGTTCGGTGAGCTGGCGACCTGGCGGCGGCTTTTGTCGCCTGAAAGCGTTCCCGGCGAGACCGATGGCATGGCCGAGCCGCACCGCCTGCAACTGGTTGGCGACTGGCGCGCCGCCGCTGCGCTTTGGACAAGTATGGGCGCCCCGTTCGAACGAGCGCTTGCCTTGCTGCAGGGCGACGAGGCCGCGCGGCGCGAAGCGCTGGACATTTTCGAGGCGCTCGGCGCAAGACCGGTGGCGCAGCACGTGCGCGGCCTGCTGCGGCAGAGCGGCGTGAGCCGCATTGCCAGAGGTCCGAGGCAGGCGACTCGCGCCAACCAGGCCGGCCTCACGCAGCGCCAGATGGAGGTCCTGCAGTTGATCGAACGAGGCTTCTCCAACAAGAAGATCGCCGCGCATCTGACCATCTCGCCGAAGACGGTCGATCACCATGTTTCAGCGGTGCTCGGGAAACTGGAGGCCGTCTCGCGCGGCGAGGCGGCGGCAGCGGCGCGCGCGTCGGGGCTCGTGTGAGATTTGGTTTCTTAAGTTGCAGGAAGGCGCCGAGGGCCGGCGCTGCCCCTCATCCGCCCTTCGGGCGCCTTCTCCCCGTATAGTGACGGGGAGAAGGAAAGAAGGTCAAGCGAAGGCGCCGTGGCAGTGCTTGTACTTCTTGCCGGAGCCGCAGGGGCACGCTTCGTTGCGGCCGATCTTGCCCCAGGTCGAGGGATTCTTCGGGTCGCGGTTTTCCGGCGCGACGACGGCGTTGGTGTCCTGACGCATGAGAAGCGCGGTCTCGCCGCCCTGGAAATCGTCCTCGCCGGTGGAGCCGTCGATGTGGCTGCCGAACATCTCGGGCGTTTCGGGCGGCGGCGCGTCAGCCGCCTGGCGTACCAGCTCGACGCGCATCAGCTGCGCGGTGACGGCCTGGCGCAAATTGCCGAGCATGCCCTGGAACAGCTCGAAGGCTTCGCTCTTGTACTCCTGCAGCGGGTCGCGCTGGGCGTAGCCGCGGAAGCCGACAACGGAGCGCAGATGGTCGAGATTGACGATGTGCTCGCGCCACAGATGATCGAGCGTCTGCAGAACCACCGAGCGCTCGACATAATTCATCACGTCGGGGCCGAAGCGGTCGGCGCGCTCCTTGGCGGCGGCGTCGGCCGCGGCCGCGATGCGCTCGCGGATATCGTCCTCCGCGATGCCCTCTTCCTTGACCCATTCCTCGATCGGCAGGTCGAGGTTGAGGTATTGCCCCACCTCTTCCTTGAGGCCGGCGACGTTCCACTGCTCGGCATAGGCGTTTTCGGGGATGTTCTTGGCGACGATCTCCTCGATCACGCCTTCACGCATCTCGGCGATCGTCTCCGACAGGCCTTCGCCGTCCATCAGCTCGAGGCGCTGCTCGAACACCACCTTGCGCTGGTCGTTCGCAACGTCGTCATATTTCAGGAGGTTCTTGCGGATGTCGAAGTTGCGCGCCTCAACCTTCTTCTGCGCCTTTTCGAGCGCCTTGTTGATCCATGGATGGATGATCGCCTCGTCTTCCTTGAGGCCGAGCTTCTGCAGCATGCCGTCCATGCGCTCGGAGCCGAAGATGCGCATCAGGTCGTCCTGAAGCGACAAGAAGAATTTTGAGCGGCCGGGGTCGCCCTGGCGACCGGAGCGGCCGCGCAGCTGGTTGTCGATGCGGCGCGATTCGTGGCGCTCGGTGGCCAGAACGTAAAGGCCGCCGGCGGCCAGCGCCTTTTCCTTCAGGCGCTCGACATCGTCGATGATGGCCTTTTCCCGCGCCTCGCGCTCTGGTCCGGCCGGCATGTCGCCAAGCTCCTCGGCGATGCGCATCTCGGCATTGCCGCCGAGCTTGATGTCGGTGCCGCGGCCGGCCATGTTGGTGGCGATGGTGATGGCGCCGGGCTTGCCGGCCTGGGCGACGATGGACGCTTCCCGCTCGTGGTGACGGGCGTTCAGCACTTCGAAGTCCTTGATGCCTTCCTTGCGCAGGCGCTCGGCCAGTTGCTCGGATTTCTCGATCGAGGTGGTGCCGACCAGGATCGGCTGGCCGCGGTCGCGCGCGTCTTTGATTTCCTTGACGATCGCCTTGTATTTCTCGTCGACCGTCCGGTAGACCTCGTCGTCCTCGTCCTTGCGCGCGACCGGCAGGTTGGTCGGGATCTCGGTGACTTCGAGATTGTAGATGTTGGCGAATTCCTCGGCCTCGGTCAGCGCCGTGCCGGTCATGCCGGCGAGCTTCTTGTAGAGGCGGAAGTAGTTCTGGAAGGTGACGGAGGCCAGCGTCTGGTTCTCCGGCTGGATCTGCACATGCTCCTTGGCCTCGAGCGCCTGGTGCAGGCCTTCCGAATAGCGGCGTCCGGGCATCATGCGGCCGGTGAACTCGTCGATGATGACGATCTCGCCGTTGCGCACGATGTAATCACGATCCTTCTGGAACAGCAGATGCGCCTTCAGCGCGTTGTTGACGTGATGGACAATGGCCACGTTCTCGACGTCGTAGAGCGACTCGCCTTTCAACAGGCCGGCGTCGCGCAGCATGTTTTCGAGCTTCTCGGTGCCCTCCTCGGTGAAGATCGTCGTCTTCTGCTTCTCGTCGACTTCGTAGTCGGCCGGGCCGAGCTTCAGCATGAAGGTGTCGATGGTGTTGTACATTTCCGAGCGGTCCTCGAGCGGACCGGAAATGATCAGCGGCGTGCGCGCCTCGTCGACCAGGATGGAATCGACCTCGTCGACGATGGCGTAGGAATGGCCGCGCTGCACCATCTGCGAGCGCTCATACTTCATGTTGTCGCGCAGATAGTCGAAGCCGAGCTCGTTGTTGGTGGCATAGGTGACGTCGGAGGCATAGGCGTCGCGGCGTTCGTCGTCGGAAAGCCCGTGAACGATGATGCCGACGGTCAGACCGAGGAATTTGTAGACGCGGCCCATCCATTCAGCGTCGCGCTTGGCGAGGTAGTCGTTGACGGTAACGACATGAACGCCCTTGCCGGCGAGCGCATTGAGATAGACGGGCAAGGTGGCGACCAGGGTCTTGCCCTCGCCGGTGCGCATCTCGGCGATGCCGCCATTGTGCAGCACCATGCCGCCGATCAACTGGACGTCGAAAGGCCGCATGCCGAGCACGCGGCGGGCCGCTTCGCGCACCGTGGCGAAGGCCGGGACCAGCAGATCGTCGAGCGAAGCGCCGTTGGCGAGATCCTGGCGGAATTTCTCCGTGCGCCCGGCGAGCTCGGCGTCGGAAAGCGCCCGCATCTCGTTTTCCATGGCGTTGATGGCTTCGACCCTGGGCCGGGTCGCCTTGACGCGGCGGTCGTTGGAGGAACCGAAAACCTTACGGGCGAGACCGCCGAGACTGACCATCCAATGGTCCTTTCGATAGCAATTTTGGCCGTTTGCGACAGGCGCCTGGCGGGCCCATCAAATCCGCGTGAATGCGGACAAACGCAAAAAGCGCCCGGAAAACGGTTCTGGACGCCAAGTCGTTGGACAGATAAGAGGGGGCTCAATCGATGTCAACGCCGCGTTAGCCCTATGGGCAGCGCCAAATTCCGCCACAATTCGACTGATCTGGAACCCTTCCGCTCACGCGATCCTCATTGGCAATCCCATTGGAGTTATCTTGATGTCCCTGTCGTTCCGCCGCGCCTCGCTCGCCAGCCTCGGTCTGGCCTTCGGGCTCTCGGCTCTCTGCCTGTCGCCGCTGATGGCGCAGGAGACCAAGCCCGCGGATGCCGCCGCCCCTGCCGCGCCGGTCGATCCCAATGCCGTGGTCGCCACCATCAATGGCGAGAAGCTGACCGAGGCCGATCTGCAGCTCGCCGAAGGCGAACTCTCGCAACAGTTCGCTCAGCTGCCGCCCGAACAGCGCCGCGCGGCCGCCCTTTCGGCGGCGATCGAAATCCGCGTCATGGCCAAGAAGGCGGTCGACAGCGGCCTCGACAAGGACGCCGACTTCCAGCGCCGCATGGCTTTCCTGCAGGCGCGCGCGCTGCATGGCGAGGTCGTCGAGAAGGAAGTGGTTGACAAGGTCACGGACGCCGAAGTGCGCGCCCGCTACGACCAGGAGATCGCCAACACGCCGCCGGTCAATGAAGTGCATGCGCGTCACATCCTCGTGAAGACGAAGGAAGAGGCCGAGGCGATCATCAAGCAGCTCGACGGTGGGGCCGACTTCCAGAAGCTCGCCAACGAACACACCAACGACCCCTCGGGCAAAACCAGTGGTGGCGATCTCGGCTGGTTCGGACCGGGCCAGATGGTGCCGGAATTCGACAAGGCGGCCTTCGCGCTCGACGTGGGCAAGTACACCAAGGAACCGGTGCAGACGCAGTTCGGCTGGCACGTCATCAAGCTCGAAGACAAGCGCGCCAAGCAGCCGCCGGCCTTCGACGACGTCAAGGATCAGGCCAAGCAGGCGGTGATCCGCGACAAGTATTTCGCCATGGTCAAGGAACTGCGCGCGTCAGCCAAGGTCGAGATTCCGGACGAGAAGCTCAAGAAGGACATCGACGCGCTGGAAGGCGGCAAGTAATCCGGCCGCCGGAGATCGGTTTTGCAAAGGGGCGCCTCCGGGCGCCCTTTCGTTATGGGGTGGGGGCTATCCCTCGCACTACATAGCGCACAGCCGCGCGGATCATTGCGTCGTCCTCGTCGAGGCGATCGGTCAGCAGATGCCGCCAGGCATAGGATGCGATCAGATCGGCGACGATCCCGGCATCGACATCGGCCGCCACCTCACCGCGTGCCTTGGCGCGCTCGATCATGCGGCCGGTATGGCCGCGGCGCCCCTTTGAATATTCGGCAAGCGCGGCCGCCGCGGTGCCGTCCGACTGCGCTTCGGCGATCAGCGAGCGGAAGATATTGCCCGACGGTGTGTCGCGCCAATGCGCGAACAGGTTCTTGAGGAAGCCCGCCAGGTCGTCCTCGATGTTTCCCGTGTCGGGCGTCTCGACACGTTTCTGCCGCTGGTAGACCTCGATCAGCAGCGCCGCCTTGCTCGGCCACCAGCGGTAGATGGTCGGTTTTCCCGCCCGTGCCCGCCGGGCGACGGCTTCGATCGAGAAGCCGGCATAACCCGCCTCGCGCAATACGCCCTCGGCCGCCTCGATGATGGCATCGGCGCTCTCCGGATTGCGTTTTGCGCCGATCGACTTGCGCCCGCGAGCGGCGGCTTCGCCCATTCCAGTCTTCCTTGGCCGGTGAATCTGCCGCCGATCATATTGGCTTCGCGGGCGAAACGAAACGACGCGTTTCCAACTGCAAAGCCGCCGGCCAAGGCGCGAAGGCGCGGCCAGAACGCCCCTTGCGCCGGGACGCGCTATCGGGCAAACCGGCCTTCCTTTCGCTTTATTGCCGTTCCGGGGTTCCGATGTCCGCTACGATCTCGCCGCTCGCACCGAAGAAATATCCGAAGATGCCGGTCATTGAGGGCGTGCGCATCGCGACCGCGGAAGCGGGCATCAAATACCGGAATAGAACCGACCTGCTCGCCATGGTCTTCGATCCGGGCACGGCCGTCGCCGGTGTGTTCACAAGGTCGAAATGCCCATCGGCGCCAGTCGATTTCTGCCGCCAGAACCTGCCTGCCGGCAAGGCGCGCGTGCTGGTGGTCAATTCCGGCAACGCCAACGCCTTCACCGGCAAGAAGGGCAAGGCCTCGACCGCGCTGACCGGCGAGGCGGCGGCCAAGGCCGCAGGATGTTCCGAGAGCGAGGTGTTCCTGGCCTCGACCGGCGTTATCGGCGAGCCGCTCGACACCACCAAATTCAGCCATCTGCTCGCCGGCCTGGTCAAGGACGGCAAGCCGGATCTGTGGACCGAGGCCGCCAAGGCCATCATGACCACCGACACCTATCCGAAGGTGGCGACGGCGACGGTCAAGCTCGGCGACACCGACGTGACCATCAACGGCATCGCCAAAGGCGCCGGCATGATCGCGCCCGACATGGCGACGATGCTTTCCTTCATCGCCACCGACGCGCCAATCGCAGCGCCCGTGCTGCAGGATCTGTTGTCGCGGGGGACGGCCAAGACCTTCAACGCGGTGACCGTCGACAGCGACACCTCGACCAGCGACACGCTGCTCATCTTCGCCACAGGCAAGGCCGCCGCGCGCGGCGCTCCGGCGATCGCTGATCCCAAGGATGCACGGCTCGGCGCGTTCCGCCGGGCGCTCGGCAAGGTGTTGAAGTCGCTGGCGCTGCAAGTGGTTCGCGACGGCGAGGGCGCGCGCAAACAGGTCGAGGTCACGGTGACCGGCGCCAAATCGGCGCGCTCGGCCAAGCGCATCGCGCTTTCGATCGCCAACTCGCCGCTGGTCAAGACGGCGGTCGCCGGCGAGGACGCCAATTGGGGCCGCGTCGTCATGGCCGTCGGCAAGGCCGGCGAACCGGCAGACCGCGACCGGCTGTCGATCTGGTTCGGCGACAACCGCCTGGCGCATGAGGGCGAGCGCGATCCGGCCTATTCGGAGGAAGCGACGTCCGCCTACATGAAGCGCGACGACATCCGCATCCGCGCCGATATCGGCATCGGCCGGGGCAAGGCGACGGTGTGGACCTGCGACCTCACCAAGGAATATGTCGCCATCAACGGCGACTACCGGAGCTGATGGCGCCGGTGTCCAGGCATCCGGCAAGCGTGCTGGCAGTCGTGCGCCGCTACGAGGCGGCGGGCTTTCGCGCCTGGCCGGCTGCTGCCGTCCATTATGATGGGACCTGGGTGGTGCGGCTGACCGCCGGGCACCCCGCCAAGCGCCTGAACTCGGTCAATCCGCTCGATCCGGGCGACACCCACGCCATCGAAGAGCGCATAGGCCGCGCCGCGCGCCGCTTCGATGCCTATGGCAGGCCGCTGACCTTTCGCATGTCGCCGCTGTCGGGACAGGTCTTGTCCACGCATCTCGACAAGGCCGGCTGGAACAGGTTCGGCGAATCCATAGTCATGCGGCTGCCGCTGAAGGATCTCGAACTCGGCGCGGCCATGGACCAGATACCGCTCAAGGACATCAGCCGCTTCATCGGCGCGTCGTTGAGAACCGGCGGCTCGGACGCCTCGCTGCGGCCCGGCCTGTCCGAGGTCATCGGGGCCATTCAGCCTGAAGCTGGGCTGTTCGCTCTGGAGGACGGCAATGAGCCGCTGGCGACGCTGATCTGCGTCCACGATGGCGATCTCGCCGGCTTGTTCGAGGTCGCCACCGAAAAATCGGCGCGCAAACAGGGCCATGGCCGCAATCTCATCCTGTCGGCGCTGAAATGGGCGCGGCTGCGCGGCGCGCGCGAGGCCTGGCTGCAGGTCGAGGCCGGCAATGCCCCGGCGCTCTCGCTCTACGGGTCGCTCGGCTTCGAGGAAGTCTATCGCTACCACTATCGACGGCCGCCGGGCGCATGAGCGAGAGCAAGCCAGCCGGAAAGCGCCTGCTTCTGGTCGCCGCCTGCGCGCTGGTCGACACCGACCGGCGCGTGCTCCTGGCGCAGCGCCCCGAAGGCAAGCAGCTTGCAGGCCTGTGGGAGTTCCCGGGCGGCAAGGTCGAGCCCGGCGAGACGCCGGAGGAGTGCCTGGTCCGCGAACTGCATGAGGAACTCGGCATCGAGACCGAGATTCCGTGCCTGGCGCCTCTCACCTTCGCCAGCCATTCCTACGACGATTTCCATCTGCTGATGCCGCTTTATGTCTGCCGCCGCTTTCGGGGGATCGCGCAGCCCAGGGAAGGGCAGGGGCTGAAATGGGTCAGGCCGAGGCAGATGCGCGACTACCCGATGCCGCCGGCCGACGCACCGCTGATCCAGTTCCTCATCGACCTGCTGTAATTTCGCGACCTGCCTTCGCGGCCGTTCACCGTTTGCCGGAGCTGCTTTAGCCAGCGTTAATGGAAGATTTATCTCGACGTGAAAAATTGCCCGAGGCCGTTTCGCGCGGCGAGATCGTCGATGACTGTGGGAAACACGGCATGAGCCTTGAAAGAGACTGGGACTCGATCCGGCCCGACCGAGGCTTCCGCGCTGCGGATGCCGGCATGGGCATCCTGCGAATCACGCTTCTCTTCGGTTCGGCCGCCGTGGCGCTGGCGCTGATCGCAACGCCTTTCCTGGACAGCCAGACGCGATCGCAGGGCGCTCGCGACGGCTTGGCTGTCGGGCTCGACATGACTGCGACCGGATCGGTCGGCCATCGCACCAATACATATACGGTGCGCCGCAGTGTGCTGCAGCCGATGCCCAGTTCAATCTGCGTCATCCGCAATGACGGAAGCCGCAGCGGCGAGTGCTGACGTGGTTAATGATTTTTTGGGACACCGGCATTTCACTCGCCGTTAAGCTTTTGCCGTTAACCTTTCTTAACGGGTAGGACATTAGAATTTCTGCATAAGGGATGGATGACCATGAAAAACCTGCTGCAGCAATTCGTAAGAGATGAGACGGGCGCCACGGCCATCGAATATGGCCTGATCGTTGCCGTGCTGTCGCTTACAATCATCGGCGGCGTGGGCAGGGCCGCGGACGCGATTCAGTGGTTGTTCAGCGACAACAACAGCAGGCTGGTCCAGGCCTTCTCTCACTAACGAAGCCAACCCCGCAATCAGAGACGCGGTCAACCGTTCGGCGGGTTCTCCAGGATCGCCTTCAGCGATACCTTGGCTGACCCCGGCTTGAGCGGCTTTTGCTGCGAGGCGTCGGGCGCCCAGCCGGACATCCAGACAACCGGAAAGCTTGCGCGGATGCGGCCATCCGGGTCCGAGAACCGTTCGGCGTAGATTTCGGCGGCGCGGGCAAACAGGCGTCTGCTGCCCGGCCGCCGGCTGCGGTCGATGAGCGGGCTGGTTTCGCCCATGGCGCGCAGGTCGCTAGCCAGATCGAACAGCGTATCGTAGCGCACGGCGACCGTTTCGACATCGGCCACAGGCAATGCCAGGCCGGCGCGCTGCAACAGCCCACCCGCATCGCGCACGTCGGTGAAAGGAAGGATGCGCGGACTCGCGCCTCCATAAAGCTCCGTCTCGGCCGTCAGCATGCTTTCGCGCAACTCCGCGAGTGTACCCGCGCCGGCGAGAGCGCCAAGGAAAAGCCCGTCCGGCTTCAGCGCACGGCGGATTTGCGCCAGCACGCCGGGAATGTCGTTCATCGCGTGGAGCGAGAGCAGGGAGACGACGAGATCGAGGCTGCCGTCCTCGAACGGCACGGTTTCCGGCGGCGCTACCAGGCCCGGGCCGCCGGCGAGAAGCGCTTCGTCCATCTCGACACGCACGATCTCGCCGACCTTGCCGCTGGCTGCCAGCACCTCGACCGCCGCCGATGTCTGGCAGAACAGCGCGGCCGCCTTGCCGAAGCGGCGCTCGACGGCAGCCAGCCGGTCGGCAAGATCCTCCGCCGCTCGCCGCATCAGGAAATCGGCGCCTTCGACGGGGCGGGCGAGAGCCCGGCGCTTGCGCGCAAGCCAGAGCTCAGTGTCGATCAAGGGCTGCAATGAAAGCTTCCTGTTGTCCGCGCGCACCGGAGTGGTGTTAAGGTGGCGTGGGTTTCCTTCACGTGGCCGATCCGGTGCACAAGATCAAGACCACAGGGGTTCAGAACATGACGCGGCGGGCACTGGCCTGGCCGGCGCGTCTGTTGTTTCCGCCGGTTTGCGCCGGCTGCCGTCGCCATGTGTCGCAGCCGGGCGTGCTGTGCGGCGCCTGCTGGCCGAAGCTCAGGCTGCTGGAAAAACCCTGGTGCCCGGTGATGGGAACGCCCTTCACCCACGACATGGGCGAGGGGTTTCTGTCCGCCGAGGCGATCGCCGATCCGCCACCCTTCGAACGGGCGCGGGCCGCTGTCATCTATTCGGGCGTCGCCCGGCAGATGGTTCAGGGGCTGAAATACCAGGACCGGACGGACCTGGCGCCCTGGATGGCGAACTGGATGGTCCGCGGCGGCGCGGAGCTGATTGCCGAGGCCGATCTGGTCGTGCCGGTTCCGTTGCACTGGCGGCGCTTCTTCCGGCGCCAGTTCAACCAATCTGCGGAGCTTGGACGCGCCGTTGCAAAGCTCGGCGGGCTGCCCTTCTCGCCATCCGCGATCAGGCGTGTGAAGCTGACGCGCCAGCAGGTCGGCCTCGAACGGCATGAGCGCGAGGAGAACGTGCGCGCCGCCTTTCGCGTGCCGCCGGACGCCGAAATCGAGATCGCGGGCCGCAGGGTGCTGGTGGTCGACGACGTCTACACCACCGGCGCCACGGTGCGGGCGGTCGCCAAGGCGCTGAAGAGGGGCGGCGCCGGAACGGTCGATATCCTCACCTTCGCCCGCGTCCTGCCGGGGGACTTTCGGGCCGATGACTCCGCGACTATATAGAAACCCAAGTGTTGTTTTTGGTGCACGTCGCTTTCATACAACCATTGGGCGAGATGCACCGGCAGGATTGTGACCGATGGTCGATGTGACGATCTATACAAGGATGATGTGCGGCTACTGCAGCGCCGCCAAGCGGCTGCTCGACCGCAAGGGCGTGGCCTATACGGAGCACGATGCCTCCTTCTCGCCGGAACTGCGCCAGGAAATGATTTCCAAGGCGCATGGGCGAACCACCTTTCCGCAGATTTTCATCGGCGACACCCATGTCGGCGGCTGCGACGATCTCCACGACCTGGAGTCGCAGGGCCGGCTGGATGTGATGCTCGCCAACGGGAGATGATCATGGGTGTTTTCAAGGCCGCCGCCGTGCAGATGCGTTCGGGCACGAGCCCCGAGCGCAATGCCGCCGATATGGAGGCCCTGGTCCGCCAGGCTGCCGGTCAGGGCGCTACCTATGTCCAGACGCCGGAAATGACCGGCGCGCTGGTGCGCGACAAGGAAGCCGGCGCGGCCGCTTTCACCACCGAGGACAAGGACATTGTCGTCGCCACCGCGCGCAGGCTGGCGAAGGAGCTCGGCATCTACCTGCATATCGGCTCGACGGCGATCCGCCGCGCCGACGGCAAGCTCGCCAACCGCGCTTTCCTGTTTTCACCCGACGGCAGCCTGATTGCCGGCTACGACAAGATCCACATGTTCGATGTCGACCTCGACAATGGCGAGAGCTGGCGCGAATCCGCGTCCTACGAGCCGGGAACGGAAGCGGCCGTAACTGACATCGAAGGGACGAAGCTGGGCTTTGCCGTCTGCTACGACCTGCGCTTCCCGCAGCTGTTCCGCGCCGAGGCGATGGCCGGGGCCGAGGTGCTGACGGTGCCGGCTGCCTTCACGCGCCAGACCGGCGAGGCGCATTGGCATGTGCTGCTGCGCGCCCGCGCCATCGAGAACGGCGCCTATGTCGTTGCCGCCGCGCAGGGCGGCCTGCACGAGGACGGGCGCGAGACCTTTGGCCATTCGCTGATCGTCGATCCGTGGGGACGCGTCATCGCCGAGGCGGCGCATAACGAGCCGGGGGTGATCGTCGCCGAGTTCGATCCGGCGCAGTCGCTCGCCGCGCGCCGCAAGATACCCAATCTCAGGAATGCGCGGGACTTCGCCGTCAATGCTGGCGCAGGCGAGGCGCCGCGTCTGAGGGGTGCTGCCTCTTGATCCGTTTTTCCCTGATCTGCGAACACGAGCACGAATTCGAAGCGTGGTTCCGCAGCAATGACGATTTCGACACCCAGAAGAAGCGCGGCTTCGTCGATTGCCCGACCTGCGGCTCGCACAAGATAGAGAAGGCGCTGATGGCGCCGGCCGTCTCGACCTCGCGCAAGCAGGAAAAGATGGCTTTGGCCATGGGCGAAGCGCAGAAACAGGCGCTGGCGCAGTTGAAGGCGCTGGCCGAGAAGGTGCGCGAGAATGCCGACTATGTCGGCGACAAATTCGCCGAGGAAGCGCGGAAGATTCATTTCGGCGAGACCGATCCGCGCGGCATCTATGGCGAGGCTACGCCGGAAGAGGCGCAAAGCCTGATCGAGGACGGCGTCGAGTTCATGCCGATTCCGAGCTTTCCGGACGACCGGAACTGAGCGGTCAATGGCGAAGACACTTCTCGGGCCTCGCGGAGCGGTTCGTTGAGTGGGTCTGGCTGAAAACCTCGGACAGTGTGGCAGTGGACGGCTTGCTGGTCATTGGAGATCGGCAGGTGATCGATCGGGTGGTCCACGCCCTGTCGCTCATTCGCCGACACGATCCAATCCGCTATCGCAGGCTTTTGAGAGACCTCAGTCGTATTTGGATCTTGGTGATCCCCTATCGCGGACAGTTCCAGGAAAGCACCTCGACCTGCCAGCTCGACCAAAGGTTCGTGCTCGACGAAAAGACGCCGTTGGCGCTCATTGCGTCGGTGATCGTGCACGAGGCAACGCATGCGCGTCTCGCGCGCGTCGGCATCGACTATCGCGAAGAATTGCGTCACCGCATCGAACAAGTGTGTATCCGGCGCCAAATGGCTTTTACCGAAATGCTTCCCGGGGCAACCGAAGCATTTGATGAGGCCAAAAGCATATTGGAGAACCTGCCCGACATGAGCGATGCCGCTATGACCGAGGGAGCTTTTGCGGCCGAGGTCGAAGCCGCACGTCATGTCGGCGTCCCCGAATGGTTGTTGCGAAGAATGATCGCTCTGCGACGATGGCGCATCAAAAGACTGGCTGCGAAGTCGAGGCGGAATTGATCCTCTCGTCAGGATTTCAACCTAAGCTTCCGATCAGTTTTTCCAGCAGTTTCGCCAACATTTCCCGGTCCTCGCGCGTCAGGCCGGCGAGGATTTCGTGCTCGTTGGCGACATGGGCGGCGAGTGCCTCGTCGGTGAGTTCGCGGCCGTTTTCGGTGAGCTGCACGACGACGCCGCGCCGGTCGCTGGGGTGCGGAGCGCGCTGGATCAGCCCCGCCTTTTCCAGGCGATCGAGGCGGGCGGTCATGGCGCCGGACGTCACCATCGTCGCCTCATAGAGCTCGGTCGGCGTCAGCGCGTAGGGTGGGCCTGACCGGCGCAATGTCGCCAGGACATCGAATTCGCCGGACTGCAGTCCGAAACGGGCGAAGACCGGCCCGAGACGGTCGCGCGCGATGAGCGACGAGGCTTCATTCAGACGCCCGATGACGCCCATCGGCGACACGTCGAGATCCGGCCGTTCCCGCCGCCACTGCTCCATGGCCCTGCCTGCTCGATCCATATCTCTCACCACAAAGTATCTTGACATAAAGAATCTTTGCGTTATCTTACCTTAAGAAGAAGCGACCGCCAAGCGGTCACGCAGCGACAGGACAGCCCGATGAAATTGCTCTGGGATTCGGCGATCGGCCTTCTGGTCGTGACCGGCAGCCTGCTTGGCATGACGCTGCCCTTCGGCAAGCTCGCCACCGGAGCCGGCGTGCCCGCCGTGGTCTGGGCTTTCACGATCTCGTTCGGCGCCGGCGGCGTGCTGCTCCTGGCGCTTCTGCTGCGCGGCGCGCGCATCCGGCTGACTCCACACAAGCTGCGCTATTTCTTCGTCACCGCGGCGATTTCCTACGCCATCCCCAATCTTTTGATGTTCTCCGCCATCCCGCATCTGGGCGCCGGCTATACCGGCATCATGTTCACGCTGTCGCCGGTGATCACGCTGGGGTTCTCGATCCTGCTCGGCGTTAGGCGTCCGAACCTGCTCGGCGTCATCGGCATCGCCGTCGGCTTCGTCGGCGCGGTGATGGTCGCGCTCACGCGCGGCGAGGCCGGCCAGGCGGCGGAATATTTCTGGGTGGCGATCGGGCTGCTCATCCCGGTCAGCCTCGCGACCGGCAACATCTACCGTACCGTCGACTGGCCAGAGGGCACCGGCCCGATCGAGCTCGCCGTCGGCAGCCATCTGGCCTCGGCCACGTTGCTCCTCGTCGGCATTTTGACGCTTTTGGGCTGGCAGGCCTTCGCACCGCTCGCCGGCGTGTCGCTGGTGATCGTCGGACAGGTCGCCTCGGCCTCGGCAATGTTCGTTTTCTTCTTCCGCCTGCAGGCCGTCGGTGGCCCGGTCTATCTCAGCCAGATCGGCTATGTGGCGGCAGCCGTCGGCCTGTTCGCCGGGACGATCCTCCTCGGCGAGCACTACCAGCCTCTGACCTGGCTGGGTGCGGCCATCATCACCGCCGGCGTGTTCATCACGACCAAGGCGCAAAGCCAAAACGGCGCGCCTGCGACGCTTCGGATCGAGCCGGCATCATCCCGTAGCTAATCCTCGTCGCTGCCGGCGGATTCCGGCCGCGGATGCCGACGGCGATGGGTGGCGGCGGCGCGCGCCGCCTGTTCGTATATGCCCGTCATCAACTCCAGCGTGCGCGCGACGTCCTCGAGCTTCTCGGCCATTTCGGGAATGCGCTTGACCGCTTCGATGAGCAGGACCGAACGGATATCGGCATAGCGTTCCGTCACCCGGCGCCCCAGCGGCGTCACCTCATAGGTCACGCCGGCCCTGCCGCTGCCGGTGCGCGTGATCAGCCCGCCCTTCAGGAGCTTTCGCAGGCTGTACTGGATGTTGGGAATGTCGTCGCGGTTGGTCATCTGGGCGAGGTCGCGGACGCTTTTCGGCCGGTCGTTCATCCTGATGATGTGAAGCAGTGCGTTTTCCGGACCGCTGGCCGAAAACTCGATCACCGTGGCGAGGCACTCCGCCTGCCAGTGGCCGAATGCCTC
This sequence comes from Mesorhizobium atlanticum, assembly GCF_003289965.1. Classification (GTDB taxonomy): domain Bacteria; phylum Pseudomonadota; class Alphaproteobacteria; order Rhizobiales; family Rhizobiaceae; genus Mesorhizobium; species Mesorhizobium atlanticum. Next base: position 23,042 of record NZ_QMBQ01000015.1, on the reverse strand, counting down.
GTATGAGCGCATCAGTGCGTACTCGACCTCCGTGACGTCGATTTCCAGCGGCGTGCGCGCCAGATGCCAGCCGCGGTCGAGCAGTTCTTCCTGTGTTTCCAAAGATTTGCGCCGGTCGTTCATCTGTCTGTTCCTCGCGCCGAGCATGCGCCGACCGGGGCGATTGCGTCCACATGAATTTATGATAGACTTTCTATCATAAATTATAATCAAAAATATGAGGAGAACTTCGTCATGAGCATGCTCGACAAGCGCGCGCCCGGCACGCAGCCTTTCTTTCTCGGCACCTTCGCGTCCAACTGTTCCGGCGGCATGACCGTCACCAAGGTCGCCGAACGCTGGGACAATTCCTGGGACAACAATCTGCGTCTCGCCCGTCTGCTCGATGACGCCGGCATCGACTTCATGCTGCCGATCGCCCGCTGGATCGGTTACGGCGGCGAAACCAATTTTCACGGCAACGTGCTTGAGACGATCACTTGGGCGGCGGGGCTGTTGGCGCTCACCCGTAACCTCACCGTCTTTGCCACCACCCATACGGCGGCGAACCATCCGGTGGTCGTGGCCAAGCAACTGGCGACCATCGACCAGATCAGCCGCGGCCGCATCGGCCTCAACATCGTCGCCGGCTGGAACAAGCCGGAATACGAGGCGCTTGGGCTGACGCTGCCTGACGATCACACCACACGCTACAGCTACGCGCAGGAATGGTTCGACATCGTGCGTGCCCTGTGGAGCCGCACGGAAGCCTTCGACTGGGACGGCGCCTGGTTCAAGCTGAAGAATGTGCTTGGAGACCCGCGTCCGTCGTCGCCGCTGCCGATCCTCAACGCGGCCGGCTCGGAGGAAGGGCGCAAATTTGCCGTCCGCAACGCCGATTTCCTGTTCACGCCGGCAATCGATCTGGCGCGCTCGAAGGATGAGATCGCGGCGCTGAAGGAACAGGGCAGTGCTGCCGGCCGGGACGTCGATGTGCTGACCTTTGCCCATGTCGTGTGCCGGCCGACGGAAAAGGAAGCCAAGGATTATCTTGAGCATTTCGGCCGCGCCAATGCCGATTGGGCGGCCGTGGACAATCTTGTGCGGCTGCAGTTCGCGCATGCGCAGTCCTTCCCGCACGATCTTCTGGCGCTTATCCGCGATCGCATGGCGGCCGGCCATGGCGGGTTTCCGCTGACCGGCACGCCCGAGCAGGTGGCCGACGGCATCACCGCCCTGCATCAGGCCGGCTTCCGCGGCTCGACCTTGTCTTTCGTCGATTATGTCGAGGAATTCCCCTATTTCCGCGACACGGTTCTGCCTATTCTTGAAAAGAGGGGCGTCCGCATCGCGCCGGCCGCGATGCAGTCGGCGGCTTAGAGCAATTCCAGGAAAGTGTGAGCGGTTTTCCGTCCGGAAATTGCGTCAAGGAAAAGAGGAGGCGGCAATGGCCAACGCGGAAGGTCCCGTCAGCGTCGCGGATTTCCGCGCCGCCATGCGGCTCATCGTCGGCAATGTCAGCGTCATCACCGCCGGCGTCGGCGACGACCGCACCGGCCTCGTCGTCATCTCGGTGGTGTCACTGTCGGCGGAACCACCGAAGGTGATTGCCTGCGTCAACCGCTCCTCGTCGACCTGGCCGATCATCGAGCGTTACCGGCATTTCGGCGTCAACTCGCTAGGGCCCCAGCACCAGCGGGTGGCCGAGCGCTTCTCCGGCTTCGGCGGCATCAAGGGCAAGGACCGCTATGAGGGCGTCGAGTGGACGACGCTGAAGACCGGCGCGTCGTTGCTCACCGATGCGGTGGCCGCGTTCGACTGCAGCCTCGACGAGATGATCGACCGCGGCACGCATTCGATCGTCATCGGCTCGGTCGAGGCGGCGAGGACACAGGATTCCGGGCAGGCCCTGATCTGCTGGCGGGGTGGCTACCGGCCGTTGGAAGCCTGAGGCCTGGCGCGATCAGACCGAGGCTTTCTCGGCCAGCACCATGTAGTTGACGTCCATATCCCTGGACTTCTGCCAGCGGTCGGCCAACGGGTGATAGATGACGCCGGTGCGGTCGATCACCGTGAGGCCTGCAGCGCCCAGCGCCTTTTCCAGTTCGTCCGGGCGCACCAGCTTGCCGAACTGATGCGTGCCGCGCGGCAGCCAGCGCAGCACATATTCGGCGCCGATGATGGCAAGGCCGAGCGCTTTCAGCGTGCGGTTGATGGTGGCTACGAACATGATGCCGCCGGGGCGCACCATCTGGCCGCATTTAGCGATGAATAAATCGACATCGGCGACGTGCTCGACCACTTCCATGTTGAGGATGACGTCGAAGGTCTCGCCGGCATCGGCCAGTTCCTCGGCGGTCGTGGCCCGATAATCGATGCTGACGCCGACCTCCGCCGCGTGCAGCTTGGCCACTTCGATGTTGGTCGCCGAAGCGTCGGCGCCAACCACTTCGGCGCCCAGCCTGGCCATCGGCTCGCACAGCAAGCCGCCGCCACAGCCGATATCGAGGAAACGCAGGCCCTCGAAAGGCCGCGCGGCGCGGGGATCGCGGCCGAAGCGGGCCGCCACCTGGTCGCGAATATAGGCGAGCCGCACCGGATTGAACTTGTGCAGCGGACGAAATTTGCCGTTCGGGTTCCACCATTCGGCGGCAAGGGCCGAGAAGCGTTCGACTTCTCCGGCATCGATGGTCGATCGACGGGGTTCTGGCATAGGCAAGCCTCCGGCGCATGACCCCGAAAATCGGCCTCGATTTTCGGAAAGGATCATGCGCAAAATCAAAATGCTACAGCGTCCTTTGCGCGTCCGAGAGGACGCGCGGCGCTGCAGAGCGTTAGGAAGTCGGGTCCTTGGCGCCAAAAGTCAAGGCAGGGTTTTTCGGCTGCTGCCACACGCGTTGCCGCCAAGCATCCCCCGCCGGCTGTTGTCCGATGTCGGCACATGCCAGCTTGATCGGGCTGCGCGGAAACGCGTCGCCATTTCGGGCGAATGGAAGGCATGACGTACAGGAAGGGGGCCCGGTCATGCAGCCTCGCTTGTCGATGCTGCGAAGCGCGGCGCGACCGGACTGAGGGTTGCCACGGCTCGCTCCGCTTAACGTCAAATTTACTGGCCTGACGATTTCCCCGCGCACGATCGGAATTTGGCATATACATTTGCCGCCATGGCGAGTCTTGAGAGGCTTGGTGCGCATCAGGACCCAGATCACTGCCACGCTGTTAAGCGCCGCGGCCCTGATCGGCGTGGTGGGCGCTGTTGCGATCCTGTCCCAGATGTCGCTGACCAGATCAGCCGCGCTGGCAGAGGCGACAAGCGTCGCGCGCCAATTGGCGGACGCCGTTGCCTTCAAGACTGCCGACGCGCCACGACCATTGTTCGAAAGACCCGAGGCGCTGCGCGAATTCGTACGATTGCAGCACAGCGACTCACAGCGCGATCTCGTCGTCGTCGATCGCGACAGGACCATCCTCGCCGATGTGCCAGGCGAGGAACAGAATGTCGGCAAGTCATTCGGTCACGATCACGGCAATGAAGTCGGCCGCGTGATCGAGGGCAGTCAGCCGCTTGCCTTCGTCGAGGACAGCGCCGACGTGCCGGAGCCGATCAATCTGGTGGCGGTGCCGATCGAGAGCGCGCCGGGCAAAATCATCGGCGCGGTGCTGTTCGAATACACGCCGCTGCTCCGCGCCGCGCACGACCGCACCAACGCCATGCTCTGGCTTGTCGGCTTGTCCACCGCCGCTGCCATGCTGATTGCTGCATTTTCCGCGTTTCTGCTGCTCAACCGGTTTGGCACCGGTCTTTCCGGCCTCAATCGCGGCATCGAAGCGCTGGCGCGCGGCGATAGCGGCGCCCGCATCGGCCACGCCTCCGGGGACGAATTCGGGCAACTGGCGAAAGGTTTCGACACGATGGCAGCGGATCTCGAAGCGTCGCGACGGCAACTCGTCGATCAGAAAGCTTACATCGAGGATATCGTGCGCACGGTGGCGGAGGGCATCGCCGTCATCGACGGCGACGGCCGGGTCGTGACGGTCAATCCGGCCGCCGCCGATATCGCCGGACGACACGCGAGCAAGATCGAGGGGCAGGACTGGCGATCGGTGCTGGACATGCGGGGACAGACCGGGGACCGGCTCGGGACGGGAGCGTCGCCGGTGGAGTTGGCGCTTGCCACGGGCCGCCGGCACCAAAGCGAGGTGCGGCTGGTAAAGCCCGACGGGGCGCAACTGCCGGTGATCGCCAGCTGCAATCCGCTCAACCGGGCCGATGGCGGCATCGTGCTGACGCTGAGCGACATCAGCGAATTGCGCAGCGCCGAGCGGGCGGTCAATGACCGTGCCGAGGAGCTGGCGGTGCTCAACCGCGAGCTGAGAGAGACGTCGGAAGCCACAAACCGCTTGGTCAAGCTGGGCGAGCTGCTGCAAGCCTGCGTCACCTTCCAGGAGGCATTCTCGGTCGTCGGCTCGGCGATGCCGGATTTTTTCGGCGGCCTGAGCGGAACGGTCCATCTGACCAGCGCCTCGCGCAATCTGGTCGAGGAGATGGCGCATTGGGGCGAAGTCCGCTCAAGCGTCGGCCAATTTGCTCCGGAAGATTGCTGGGCGCTGCGCCGCGGCCAGGAACATGTCGCCGGCCCGGGCATGCTGACGCCCCGCTGCAATCACATCACCGAAAATGGCGGGCGCGGCTATGTCTGCATGCCGCTGGCGGCGCAGGGCGAGACGCTCGGCATCGTCCATCTCACGGAGCCCAATGCCGCCGACAGGCCGGACTGGCTGGCCGAGCGAAGGCAGGTGCTGCGCGGCGTCGTCGACACGCTGGCCCTGGCGCTGGCCAATTTGCGGCTGCGCGAAACGCTTCGACAGCAATCGATCCGTGATCCCAATACAGGGCTCTACAACCGCCGCTATCTCGAGGAAACGAGCAGCCGCGAACTGCGGCGCCTGGAGCGTTCGGGCCAGCCGATGGCGGTGATCATGCTCGACGTCGACCATTTCAAGCAGTTCAACGACACTTTCGGTCACGAGGCCGGCGATCTCGTGCTCAAGCAGGTGGCCAGCACGCTGCTCGATCATGCCCGGGAAAGCGACGTGGTGTCGCGCTATGGCGGCGAGGAGTTCGCGGTGATGATGCCTGGAACGTCACTTGTCGATGCCGCCGAGCGCGCCGAGGCGCTGCGAAAGGCGGTCAAGCAGCTGCATCTGGCGCATCGCGGGCGCACATTGGGCACCATCACCGCCTCGTTCGGTGTGTCCGCCTTCCCAGAACTCGGCGCCTCGTGGACCGAAATCGTCAACGCGGCGGATCGTTCGCTCTATCAGGCAAAGGCGGACGGGCGCGACCGCGTCGTCGCGGGATTGCGCAAGACCGATCCCGACTGGGACCTTTCCACCCCCGGCAGAAGCGCGGCTGAGGGCTGAGCTTCGGCGCCCGCTTCGGGCGAGATGCGTCAGCGCGACAGGGCAACCTCGGCATGGCTCATGGCGACGGTGGCGGGCTCGATCGCCTGCATGGCCTCGCTGTCGCCGATCTCGGCCATGATGCGGTCGGCCGCCGCCTGGGCTTGATCCAGGCTCTGCCAGCGCACCACGTCCACCCAGGTGCCATCCTCGCGCTTCCCGAGGTGACGGGCAAGAAAGCCCGGCTGACGGGCAAGCCAGTCGGTCACAATCCCGTTGTTGGCGACAAAGCCGGCTTCGGTGCCGGGCCTGAGGCGGAAGGTGACGATTTCCAGGGTCTCGGTCATGAGAATCTCCAAAGGCCGGTTTCGTCGGTCTTATGGCATGATCGGCGACAGGAATCCGTCAGGATGAGCGTTGCCGGGCCGGCCACAGTTGCGCTCGCTTGCGAAGCCTTGCTGTTTTGGCTAAGGAGGCCGCGCATTTCCGCGCCCGGCTTAACCCTGGCGTTTCCTCCGGTTCCGGCCTCGCGCCGGCTTCAGTCAAAGGCATTTCGCTTCCATGGCGCGTATCGTGATGAAATTCGGCGGAACCTCGGTCGCCGACATCGCCCGCATCCGCAATGTGGCGCGCCATGTCAAACGCGAGGTCGACGCCGGCCATGAAGTGGCGGTCGTGGTGTCGGCGATGGCCGGCAAGACCAACGAACTGGTCGCCTGGACGCGCGAGGCCTCGCCGATGCATGACGCGCGCGAATATGACGCGGTCGTCGCCTCGGGCGAACAGGTCACCGCCGGCCTGTTGGCGATCACGCTGCAGAGCATGGGGGTGCACGCCCGCTCGTGGCAGGGCTGGCAGATCCCGATCAAGACCGATAATGCGCATGGCGCGGCGCGCATCCTCGACATCGACGGCGCTTTCCTGATCAAGCGCTTCGGCGAGGGCCAGGTGGCGGTCATCGCCGGTTTCCAGGGTATCGGGCCGGACAACCGCATCGCGACACTCGGCCGCGGCGGCTCCGATACAAGCGCCGTCGCGATCGCAGCGGCGGTCAAGGCCGACCGCTGCGACATCTACACCGATGTCGACGGCGTCTACACCACCGATCCGCGCATCGAGCCGAAAGCCCGGCGTCTCGCCAAGATTTCCTTCGAGGAAATGCTCGAAATGGCCTCGCTCGGCGCCAAGGTGCTGCAGGTGCGCTCGGTCGAGCTTGCCATGGTACACAGGGTGCGTACCTTCGTGCGGTCGTCCTTCGACGATCCAGATGCGCCCGGAATGGGGGATTTGCTCAATCCGCCCGGAACGCTTATTTGCGACGAGGAAGAGATCGTGGAACAGCAGGTCGTCACCGGAATTGCCTACGCCAAGGACGAAGCGCAGATTTCGCTGCGCCGCGTCGGCGACCGTCCAGGCGTCGCCGCCGGCATCTTCGGCCCGCTGGCCGAGGCCAACATCAATGTCGACATGATCGTCCAGAACATCTCCGAGGACGGCAAGTTCACCGACATGACCTTCACGGTGCCGTCCGGCGACGTGGACAAGGCGCTCGCCGTGCTGGAGAAGCTGAAAGCCGAAGTCGGCTACGATGTCGTGCAGTCGGAAGCCGGCATGTCGAAGGTCTCGGTCATCGGCATCGGCATGCGCAGCCACGCCGGCGTCGCAGCCACCGCCTTCAAGGCGCTGGCCGACAAGGCGATCAACATCCGTGCCATCACCACTTCCGAGATCAAAATCTCGATACTGATCGACGGTCCTTATACGGAACTTGCAGTTCGTACTTTGCATTCCGTCTACGGGCTCGATAAGCAATAGCAAGAACTGAGTCAGTTGTTGCGTGAACGCCGGCCGCGGGAGAAACTGCGGCGGGCGAAATGCCCATTGGAGAACAAGCCGCGATGCGTGATACGGCCAGTGGCCCGCGCGTTCTGCTCAAACGGCTTCGCGAGCTCATGCAGGAGCCGCTGGAGCCGCAGGAGCGGCTCGACCGTATCGTGCGCGACATCGCCTCCAACATGGTGGCCGAGGTCTGCTCACTCTATGTGTTGCGCGCCGACTCGGTGCTCGAGCTCTACGCCACCGAGGGTCTGAACCCCAACGCTGTCCACCTTGCGCAGTTGCGGCTCGGGCAGGGCCTGGTCGGCACGATCGCCGCCAGCGCGCGGCCGCTCAACCTCTCCAACGCGCAGGAGCACCCGGCCTTCGCCTACCTGCCGGAGACGGGCGAAGAGATCTACAATTCCTTCCTCGGCGTGCCGGTGCTGAGGGCAGGGCGCACGCTGGGCGTCCTGGTGGTGCAGAACAAGACCATGCGCCACTACCGCGACGACGAGGTCGAGGCGCTGGAAACGACGGCGATGGTGATCGCCGAGATGATCGCCACCGGCGATCTGGCTCGCCTGACCCGGCCCGGGCTGGAACTCGACCTGCGCCGCCCCGTGAGCTTCACCGGCCTTTCCTTCAACGAGGGCGTCGGCCTCGGCCATGTCGTGCTGCACGAGCCGCGCATCGTCGTCACCAACCTCTTCAACGAGGACAGCGAGGAGGAGGTGCGCCGGCTGCAGTCCTCGCTCGGCTCGCTCAGGCTCTCCATCGACGACATGCTGGAGCGGCGCGAGGTCGCCTTCGAGGGCGAGCACCGCGAGGTGCTCGAGGCCTATCGCATGTTCGCCAATGACAGCGGTTGGGTGCGCCGGCTGGAAGAGGCGATCCGCAACGGCTTGACCGCGGAGGCGGCGGTCGAGAAGGTGCAGAGCGACATGCGCGCGCGCATGCTGCACATGACCGACCCTTATCTGCGCGAGCGGATGAGCGATTTCGACGACCTTGCCAACCGGCTCCTGCGCCAGCTGATGGGGCGCGGGCCGGAGGACGTCGCGGCTGCGCTGCCCAAGGATGCCATCATCGTCGCCCGTTCGATGGGCGCGGCAGAGCTGCTCGACTATCCGCGCGACAAGCTGCGCGGCCTGGTGCTGGAGGATGGCGCCGCGACCAGCCACGTCGTCATCGTCGCCCGCGCCATGGGCATTCCCGTCGCCGGCCAGATGAAGGGCGCCGTTTCCATGGCGGAAAACGGCGACGCCATCATAGTCGACGGCGAGGAAGGCACGATCCATCTGCGACCGCAGTCGGACCTCGAGGCCGCCTATGCCGAAAAGGTCCGTTTCCGGGCCCGGCGGCAGGAGGTCTACCGCGAGCTGCGCAAGAAGCCGTCCGTGACCAAGGATGGGGTTCCGGTCGATCTCCTGATGAATGCCGGTCTCGCCGTCGACCTGCCGCAGCTGACCGAATCGGGCGCCGCCGGCATCGGGCTGTTCCGCACCGAATTGCAGTTCATGGTCGCCTCGACCTTCCCGCGCGCCGAGGCGCAGGAGAGGCTCTACCGCGACGTGCTCGACGCCGCGCGCGGCAAGCCGGTCACCTTCCGCACCATCGATATCGGCGGCGACAAGGTGCTGCCTTACTTCAAGGGGGCGATCCAGGAAGAGAACCCGGCGCTGGGATGGCGTGCGATCCGGCTGACGCTCGATCGTCCCGGCCTGCTCAGAACGCAGATCCGGGCGCTGTTGAAGGCCAGCGGCGGCCGCGAGCTGAAGTTGATGCTGCCGATGGTGACCGAGCTGTCGGAGATCGCGCAGGCGCGCGAGATCATCGACCGCGAGGTCCGGCACCTGTCGCGCTTTGCCCATCACCTGCCCACCAGCCTCAGGCTCGGCGCGATGCTGGAAGTGCCCTCGCTCTTGTTCCAGCTCGACGAACTGATGAAGGCGGTGGATTTCGTTTCGGTCGGTTCCAACGACCTCTTCCAGTTCATCATGGCGGTCGATCGCGGCAACACACAGCTTGCCGACCGCTTCGACACGCTTTCGGCGCCATTCCTGCGGGTGCTGAAGACGATCGCCGATGCCGGCGCCCGCAACAACACGCCGGTGACGCTGTGCGGCGAGCTTGCCGGCAAGCCGATCTCGGCGATGGCGCTGATCGGCCTCGGCTTCCGCTCGATCTCTATGTCGCCAGCCTCGATCGGCCCGGTCAAGGCGATGCTGACCGAGCTGCCGCTGCAGGAGCTGAAAGACTTCTTCAAGGACAATCTGATGGCACCTGCCCAAGGGACGCCGATGCGGGCGCTGCTGCAGGCGTTTGCCGACGACCGTTCTATACCGCTATAGCCATCCCACCATGATCAACCTGCCCCGCGACCGCATGGACCAAGTCGTCAAGCGTTTCGACATGCTCGAAGCGCAGATGGCGGCCGGACCCGCCGCCGATCAATATGTCAAGATGGCTTCCGAATATGCCGACATCCAGGAGATGGTGGGCAAGATCCGGGCGTTGCGCGCCGCCGAGCAGGAACAGGCGGACCTCGAGGCGATGCTCGCCGACAAGGCGACCGACGCCGAGATGCGGGCCTTGGCCGAGGCGGACCTGCCTCAGGTGAAGAGCCGCATCGAGACGCTGCAGAAGGATATCCAGATCCTGCTCCTGCCCAAGGACGCGGCCGATGAGAGGAACGCCATCCTCGAAATCCGCGCAGGCACCGGCGGCGATGAGGCGGCGTTGTTCGCCGGCGATCTCTTTCGCATGTATGAGCGCTATGCCGCCTCGCGCGGCTGGCGCTTCGAGGTCGTGTCGGCCAGCGAGGGCGAGGTCGGGGGCTACAAGGAAATCATCGCCTCGGTGTCGGGCAAGGGCGTGTTCGCGCATCTGAAGTTCGAATCCGGCGTTCACCGGGTCCAGCGCGTGCCGGAAACCGAAGCGGGCGGGCGCATCCATACCTCGGCGGCGACGGTCGCCGTTCTGCCCGAGGCCGAGGAGGTCGATATCGATATCCGGCCGGAGGATATCCGCATCGACACAATGCGCGCCTCGGGTTCCGGCGGCCAGCACGTCAACACCACCGACTCGGCGGTTCGCATCACACACCTGCCAACCGGCATCATGGTGGTGCAGGCGGAGAAGTCGCAGCACCAGAACCGGGCGCGCGCCATGCAGATCCTGCGCGCGCGGCTCTACGACCTGGAGCGCAGCCGCGCGGATGAGGAGCGCTCGTCGTCGCGAAAATCGCAGGTCGGCTCGGGCGACCGGTCGGAGCGCATCCGCACCTACAACTTCCCGCAAGGGCGCGTCACCGACCATCGCATCAACCTCACGCTCTACAAGCTCGATCGGGTGATGATGGGTGAGCTCGACGAGGTGATCGACGCGCTGATCGCCGACCATCAGTCGAAGCTGTTAGCCGATATGAGCCTCGATGGCTGATCGATTGCCTGCCGCGCTCGGGCCGTTGCTCAAGGTGGCGCGCGAGCGTCTGGTCGCCGCGGGGATTGACGATCCGGCGCTCGATTCCCGGCTGATCGTGGAACATTTCTCCGGTACGACCCGCACCCAGGCCATTGCCGAACCAGGGCACGAGGTGGGTTCGGCGGCACTTTCGGCCGTAGAAGCGGCCCTGAGGCGTCGCGTCGCAGGTGAGCCGGTGCACCGCATCCTCGGTTATCGCGAATTCTACGGTTTGCGCCTGTCGCTCTCACCGGAGACGCTTGAGCCGCGGCCGGACACCGAGACGCTGGTCGACGCCATCGTGCCTTTTGCCCGGGCAACGGCCGAAAGGCTCGGCGAATGCCGTATTCTCGATCTAGGCACAGGCACAGGTGCTATCGCGCTGGCCCTGCTCGGCGCCGTTCCGGCTGCCACCGCGACGGGCGTCGACATTTCACCGGACGCGTTGGCGACCGCGGCCCGAAATGCCCGGGATCTGGGGCTCGGCGGGCGCTTCAAAGCCTTGCATTCCAACTGGTTCGAAAAAGTTTCGGGGTCCTACCATGTAATTGCCTCGAACCCTCCCTATATACCTAGCCAAGAGATTGGAAATCTGCAGGACGAGGTCCGCGATTTCGACCCGCACCGGGCATTGGACGGCGGTGCGGATGGTTTGGACCCCTATCGGGTCATCGCCGCTGAAGCGGCAGGATTTCTGGAAACGCAAGGCAGAGTAGCGGTCGAGATCGGCCACACGCAGAAAAACGAGGTAACCGGGATATTCGCGGCAGCTGGATACAGGCTCGCCGGCGCCTATCGCGACCTCGGCGGCAATGATAGAGTTCTGGTGTTCGAGCGTTGAAAGCCCTGATACAGCGCGAAAAAACCGCTTGGCAACACCAGGGAATGCAGTTAGGGTCCGGCTCAACCGGATGAGACGAAGCAGGCAGTGCTCCCAGCGATTCGGTTTTCCTTGGAAATAGCTGCCTTCTTGCGCAAACGACGCCCAAGCTTCGTGCGGGAATCATCTGGCAAGTGATGTAACCGGAACAGGATGGCACGTGGCGCCAACGCAATTGATGCGGGCGAACGCCGGTGAAGAAACGAAACGGCTGGCTGCATGAGCGCCTCCGTTCGCGAAGGGTTTTTCGAAAATTCACTATGAAGAGAGTCTAATGAGGCCACAACAGCAGAACAGGCGCATGCGCGGTCGCAACAACAATGGCGGCGGTGGCAACAACAACAACCGCAAGGGGCCAAATCCCCTGACCCGCACCTATGAGAGCAACGGCCCGGATGTAAAGATCCGCGGATCGGCTCAACAGATCGCCGAGAAATACGCCACACTCGCCCGTGACGCGCAGAGTTCCGGCGACCGGGTGATGGCGGAGAACTATCTCCAGCACGCCGAGCACTACAATCGCATCATTGCCGCCGCGCAGGCGCAGATGCCGATCCAGAACGCCCAGCAAAACCGCGACGACTTCGATGACGATCTCGACGAGGATCGTGACGAGTTCGATTCTGTCGGCAATACCAACGGCAGCAGTGGAGCCGAGGCGCCGACCGCGGCGAATGGCTCGGGGCCGCAGCCTGTGATCGAGGGCACGCCGGCGGAACTCGCCTACAACCAGGAAAACGGCCGCGACAACAACCGGCGCGACAATAACCAGCGCGACAACCGCGACAACAATGGCCGCGACCGCCATCGTGACCGCCGCAACGGCGGCTACGGTCAGTATGGCCAGAACGGCCAGCGTGGCGAAAACGGCCAACGCGGCGAGCATGGCGGCCAGCAGTTCGACCAGAACCGGCGCAATGAGACCCCGGCGCAGCCCGGGGCCGCTGGAGAGGCCGGACCCCAGGCCGAGCAGGCGCCGCAGTTCGACAGTTTCTCGCCGGCCGCGCTCGCCGCGCAGGCCGAGCTCAACGAAGCCGCCATGGAAAATGGTGGCGGTCGCCGGCCGCGGCGTCCGCGCCGCCCGCGCGGCAACTATGCCGATCAGGCAGGCAATGGCGAGCAGGGCGACCAGCCGCAGAGCGCAAGCCCTGAAAATCCAGGCGAAGCAAATCCAGGCGAAGCACATAACGCGCTGAACAATAGCGGTGAGGCAGGCGCCAAGCCCGCCGAAGAGGCAAGGCCGGCGAGCGAGCCTGTCGCCAGCGAGCCGGCGCCGGTCGCCGGCGAAGCTCCTGGCGAACCGGTGACCGCCGACGCGAACAACTGACCGAAACACCATTTCAGGCATTGCAGACGGCGGGGATATTTCTCCGCCGTTTTCGTTCGTGCGTAGCTAAAGCGCGTCGCGGCGCGCTCGCGCACTTTTGGGGCGACATGCAGTGGAATATTCTGCTTTGATCGACATCAAGGCGTCTTGAGGGACCGCACCCCATACACCATATCTCGGCTGAACAGGGCTCGGCTCTTTTGGGCGGGTCCGTCACCGCAATCTGATCCGGTGCCGCAAAGCGGGCCGGTGACGGAAGGAGACAGATATGAATCTTGAAAAATACTCGGAGCGCGTGCGCGGCTTCATCCAGTCCGCGCAGACCATGGCGCTCTCGCGCAATCACCAGCAATTCACGCCTGAACATATGCTGAAGGTGCTCGTCGACGATGACGAGGGCCTTGCCGCGTCCCTGATTGAGCGTGCCGGCGGCAATGCCCGCGACGCCAAGCTCGGCGTCGAGGCGGCGCTCGAGGCCATGCCTAAGGTCGAGGGCGGCAACGGCCAGCTCTATCTGGCCCAGCCGCTCGCCAAGGTGTTTTCGACCGCCGAGGATCTTGCCAAGAAGGCCGGCGACAGCTTCGTCACTGTCGAGCGGCTGTTGCAGGCGCTTGTCATGGAGAAGTCGGCCAAGACCGCCGACATCCTGTCCAAGGCCGGCGTTACCGCGCAGGCCCTCAACCAGGCCATCAATGATATCCGCAAGGGCCGCACCGCCGATTCGGCGAGTGCCGAGCAGGGCTATGACGCGCTGAAGAAATACGCGCGTGACCTGACGGCCGATGCCCGCTCGGGCAAGCTCGATCCGGTCATCGGCCGCGACGACGAGATCCGCCGCACCATCCAGGTGCTGTCGCGGCGCACCAAGAACAACCCCGTGCTGATCGGCGAGCCGGGCGTCGGCAAGACGGCGATCGCCGAGGGCCTGGCGCTGCGCATCGTCAATGGCGACGTGCCGGAATCGCTGAAGGACAAGCAGCTAATGGCGCTCGACATGGGCGCGCTGATTGCCGGCGCCAAATATCGCGGCGAGTTCGAGGAGCGGCTGAAGGCCGTGCTCAACGAAGTCACGTCGGCCAGTGGCAACATCATCCTGTTCATCGACGAGATGCACACGCTGGTCGGCGCCGGCAAGGCGGATGGCGCGATGGACGCGTCGAACCTGTTGAAGCCCGCGCTGGCGCGCGGCGAGCTGCACTGCATCGGCGCGACCACGCTCGACGAGTACCGCAAGCATGTCGAGAAGGACCCCGCCCTTGCCCGCCGTTTCCAGCCCGTCTTCGTCGACGAGCCGACGGTGGAGGACACGGTTTCGATCCTGCGCGGTCTGAAGGAGAAATACGAGCAGCACCACAAGGTGCGCATCTCCGATTCCGCGCTGGTCTCGGCGGCGACGCTTTCCAACCGCTACATCGCCGACCGCTTCCTGCCGGATAAGGCGATCGACCTAGTCGACGAGGCGGCTTCGAGGCTGCGCATGCAGGTCGATTCCAAGCCCGAGGCGCTGGACGAGATCGACCGCCGCATCATGCAGCTGAAGATCGAGCGCGAGGCGCTGAAGGTCGAGAAGGATGAGGCCTCCAAGGACCGGCTTGCCCGGCTGGAGAAGGAACTCGCCGGCCTCGAGGAGGAATCGACCGAGCTGACCGCGAAGTGGCAGGCCGAAAAGCAGAAGCTTGGCCTCGCCGCCGACCTGAAGAAGCGGCTCGACGAGATGCGCAACGAACTGGCGATCGCGCAGCGCAAGGGCGAGTTCCAGCGCGCCGGCGAGCTTGCCTATGGCAAGATCCCGGAACTGGAGAAGAAGCTCAAGGAAGCCGAGGCCCAGGACGGCAAGGCAGGCATGGTGGAAGAGGTGGTCACCCCTGACCACGTCGCGCATGTCGTATCGCGCTGGACCGGCATTCCGGTCGACAAGATGCTCGAAGGGCAGCGCGAGAAGCTGTTGCGCATGGAAGACGAGATCGGCAAGCGGGTCGTCGGCCAGGGCGAAGCCGTGCAGGCGGTGTCCAAGGCCGTGCGGCGTGCCCGCGCCGGGCTGCAGGATCCGAACCGACCGATCGGGTCGTTCATGTTCCTTGGGCCTACCGGCGTCGGCAAGACCGAGCTCACCAAGGCGCTGGCGAGCTTCCTGTTCGACGACGAGACGGCGATGGTGCGCATCGATATGTCGGAGTTCATGGAGAAGCACTCCGTCGCCCGGCTGATCGGCGCGCCTCCCGGCTATGTCGGCTATGAGGAAGGCGGGGCGCTGACCGAAGCGGTGCGGCGCCGACCCTATCAGGTCGTGCTGTTCGACGAGATCGAGAAGGCGCATCCGGATGTGTTCAACGTGCTGCTGCAGGTGCTCGATGACGGCCGGCTGACCGACGGTCAGGGCCGCACGGTCGACTTCCGCAACACGCTGATCATCATGACGTCCAACCTCGGCGCCGAATACCTGGTCAGTCTCGGCGACGACCAGGATGTCGATGCCGTGCGCGACGAGGTGATGAGCGTGGTGAGATCCTCGTTCCGACCCGAGTTCCTCAACCGCGTCGACGAGGTGATCCTGTTCCACCGGCTGCGCCGGGAGGACATGGACCGCATCGTCGAGATCCAGCTCAAGCGGCTGGAGAACCTGCTCGTCGATCGCAAGATCACGCTGTCGCTGGATCACGATGCGATCGAGTGGCTGGCGTCGAAGGGCTACGACCCGGCCTATGGCGCCAGGCCGCTGAAGCGGGTGATGCAGAAGGAACTGCAGGACCCGCTGGCGGAGAAAATCCTGCTCGGCGAGATCCTCGACGGTTCGACCGTCAAGGTCACGGCGGGTTCCGACCGGCTGAACTTCCGCTCGAAGCCGACCGTGGTGGCGACGGAAGCCGCCGCCTGATCCCCGGCACGTTGGAATGAAAGGGCGCGTCGCACCGGACCGGTGCGGCGCGCTTTGTTATTTTCGGGGACGGCCCATAATCAGCTGCCGATTCGGATGACTGGGAAGGACTCGATGAAGCTCGACGATTACAACGGCTTCTGCGCTTCGTTGCCCGCCACGACGCATGTCGTCCAATGGGGCGGCGCCCATGTATGGAAGGTCGGCGGCAAGGTGTTCGCCATCGGCGGCTGGAACGACGGTGGCGAGCTTTTTGTCACCTTCAAATGTTCCGAGATGGCCTATGACGTGCTCAAGGATCAGCCGGGCTGCCGGCCGGCGCCCTATCTCGCTTCGCGCGGCATGAAATGGATCCAGCGTCAGACAAGCCAAAGCGTGGATGATGCGGCGCTCAAGGACTATCTGCGCGAAAGCCACCGCTTGGTCGTCCTGAAGCTGACCAGACAGGCACGCAGGCAATTGGGGCTCGCCGCAGACTAGCTAATGTTCCTCAAGGCATTGGAAATCCGCCATCTTCATGCCCGGTTCATGTTGGAAGCTTAATTTGGGTAACTGGTTTGCTGGCGAAGATTCGCCCGCCAGAAGCCAGAGTCGACCGGAGAGCTTGACCCCATGCTGCGCTTGATCTTTTCCCTTTCGGCACTCGCGGCCGGGCTGGCGTCTTACGGCGCGTTCGCCGCGCCGAGCGTGGATGGCCCGCAAGGCGTGCGCCCGGCTGAGCGCGGCGCGCTGATGCTGGCCCAGGAAGGCAATATCGATATCTATTACGACGCCAGGGGCAATCGGGTGCTGGTCGATGCCGACACCGGCAAGGTCATCGCCATCCAGCCGCCGGGGAGCAGGCTCGATCGCCGCGCGCTTCGCCGGCAGATGCGCACGCAAGAGCTCGGCCGCGCGCCGGCCGAGGACGACGACCGCTACTATCTCGACAATCCCGAGGACATGGCTCGCTTCCGCCGGCGGCAGCTGGAGGAGAATGGCCGGGTCATTCCGCCGCCGGCCGACGAATACGATCCCAACGGCGACGGCAATTCCGTCGATGCCTATCCGCCGGCGCCCAACAATGATGAGGGCTATGCCACCACCTATCCGGAGGAGCCGAAGTCCAACACCATCAAGCGCCAGCCGTTGAACGAGGCGTCGATCGACCCGGAGCAGCCGGGCCAGGGCGAGGTCCTGCAGACCAATCCGGAGGCCTCGTTGCCGCCGAACACAGGCGGTAAGGCCAGTGTCGATCCGTCGCTGTCGCTCGGGGTGCGTCAGGACGTTGCCGCGCTGCAGGTGCTGCTCGATCGCGGCGGCGCCTCGCCGGGCGTGATCGACGGGCGCTTCGGCTCCAATGTCGACAAGGCGCTGGCCGCCTATAACGAAATAAACGGCACCAATCTGAAATCGACCGATGCGGTCGGCATCCAGGCGGCGCTCGCGCAGTCGGGCGGCGACCCCTTTGCTTCCTACACGATCACGCCGGAAGATGTGGCCGGCCCGTATGTGGCCTCGATCCCCGAGGACTACAGCCAGAAGGCCAAGCTCGACTGCATGTGCTACACCTCGGTCACCGAGGCGCTGGCCGAGCGCTTCCACATGGACGAGACCTATCTGAAGTCGATCAACAAGGGCGCCGACTTCAATCGCCCCGGCACGATGATCAAGGTCGCCAATTTCGGCAAGCTGGTCTCGACGCCGGTGACGCGCATCGTCGCCGACAAGACCAAGAAGGAAGTCTACGCCTATGATGGCAGCGGCAAGCTGGTCGCGGCCTATCCGGCCACGATCGGCTCGGCCGACACGCCGTCGCCTACCGGCATCCATGCCGTCTCGCGCATCGCGCTCGACCCGAACTACACCTACAATCCCAACATCAATTTCAAGCAGGGCCAGAACGACAAGATCCTGACCGTTCCGCCGGGACCGAACGGTCCGGTCGGCTCGGTGTGGATCGCGCTCGACAAGCCGACCTACGGCATCCACGGCACGCCCGATCCCTCCAAGATCGGCAAGACCGAGAGCCATGGCTGCGTGCGCCTGACCAACTGGGATGCACGCGAGCTTGCCAAGCTGGTGTCGCCGGGCGTCACGGTGGAGTTCGTCGGCGGACCAACAATCGCGGAGGTCGGCGGGACCTCAACCGATGAGTTTACGCAGCAGTGAGCTGCGCGGCGCGGCGGCGTAAACAAGCTGCACCAGCAGGATGAAGCCTATGCTGAGCAGCGGCGTGATCAGGCACAACGCCGCGCCGACCGCCCACAGCGCCTGCGCCTTGACGATGCGAGCGTAGACGGTGCGCCGCGTTTCAGCGTCCACGTCCTCGGCGATCATGCCGTTCCTGTCGGCATACCACCAACTGGCGAACAGCGAGGCGCCGAGCATCAAAAGGTTCAGCCAATAAACCAGCACCGCGATCCTGAATTCCAGGAAATCGGCCAGCAGGTCGGTTGAAAACGGCAACAGCGCGATGAAGGCGAGAAAGCACAGGTTGAGCGTCGCGAGCCTGCGGTCCGATTTTGCGATCAGGCCATGCTGGGCCTGCTGGCCGAACCAGAAGATGGTGAGCGTGAGGAAACTCAGCGCATAGGTGAGGAACCGCGGCGCCAGCGCCAGGATCGCGGCGAGCAACTCGCCTTCCGAATGCACCGCCTCATGCGACGGCACCCTGATCTCCAGCACGATCAAGGTCAGCGCGATGGCGAAGACGCCGTCGGTTATGCCGACGACGCGCCCGCGTCCTTCCGCCGACGGTTCGAGCGGCCGCTTCATGGCTTCCCCCTCCCACGCATGATGCTGGAACCTAGCACGCTGCCGACGGTTTGCATCAGGATTGAGCCCACCTCCCCACCCGGCCAGTGTTGTCTGGTTTCAAGAACAGCGATGCTCTGGCTTGTTGTTGCGATCGCGCCGGAGGGCTAAGCAGGAATCATGTCATCCGCGAACGAAACGACTGTTGATTCGCATTCGCCCGCGCGCGCGAACGGTACATTCTGCCCTCAGACGCAGCGAAAGTTCGTGCTGGTCGCAGCGATTCTTGCTTCGGCGCTCGGCTTCATCGACGGCTCGATCCTCGCGATCGCCATGCCGGCGTTGCGCGCCGATCTCGGCGCCAGCCTGGCGGAAGCACAGTGGATTTCCAACGCCTATGCGCTGACGCTGTCGGCGCTCATCCTGGCGGGCGGCGCTGCAGGCGATCGGTTCGGGTTGCGGCGCGCCTTCGTGACCGGCATCGCGCTGTTCATCGTCGCCTCGCTCGCCTGCGCGGTGGCTCCCGACCCGGCCATATTGATCGCCTTCCGCGCCATCCAGGGCATCGGCGCGGCGATCATGGTGCCGGGCAGCCTCGCCATCATCGCCAAAGCCTATCCGAAGAAGGAGCGCGGCCGGGCGATCGGCATCTGGGCCGCTGCATCGGCGCTGACCACGGCTCTTGGCCCCGTTCTGGGCGGCTTCGTTTTGACGACGTTCGGCAATGGGGTCTGGCGCGCGATCTTCGCCATCAACCTGCCGCTCGGGCTGGTGTCGATCTATCTGCTTCTGGCCAAGGTGCCGGCCGACAAGCCGACCGAAAAACGCAGCCTGGATCTCGGGGGCGCCGGGCTGGCGACGCTTGCCTTCGGCCTGCTCGCCTATGGACTGACGGCAATGAATGCCGAAGGCGGCGGAATGCTGTCAACGCCCGCGATCATTGCCGGTGTGGTTCTGCTCTTTGTCTTCATCGCTTATGAGCGCTGGCAGCGCGATCCGATGATCGATCTCGGCCTGTTCCGCATCCGCGCCTTCGCCGGCGCCAATCTGGCGACATTCTTCCTCTATTTCGCGCTTTCGGCCAATTTGTTCTACCTGCCGATGCTTCTGATCGCCGGCTGGAGGCTAAGCGAGGCCGAGGTCGGCTTCATCTTCCTGCCGCTGTCGGCGTCGATCGCGCTTTTGTCTGGACCGGCCGGCCAGTGGTCGGACCGGATCGGTCCGCGCTTTCCGATCGCCAGCGGCAGCATGGTCGTCGCCATCGCCTTTGCCGGCCTCGCCATGCTGACGCATTTCGGCATCCACAATTTCTGGACCGGCACCTTTCCGCTGATGGCGCTGATGGGGTTGGGAATGGCGCAGGTCGTGTCACCGCTGTCGACCGCGGTCATGACGTCCGTCGAGGACAAGGACACTGGTGCCGCGTCCGGCATCAACAATGCGGTCTCGCGCGTCGGCGGCCTGATCGCGGTGGCGGCGATGGGTTCGCTGGCGGCCTGGGTTTACGCGCGGATCATCGGCAATGCTTCCGGGGTGCCAGGTTTCGGCGAGCCGCCCGCTTCCGGGCTCGCGGCCAATCTCGATGCGGCTAGAGTGGCGGCAAGCGATTCCGCTTTCACCGCGGTCGCGGCGGTCACGGCGCTGCTTTGCGTGCTTTCTTCCCTCATCGCCTGGTTCACGGTTCCCGGGCAGGCATCGCCCTGGCCACGGCAGACAGCCGAATCGCGTGATTAGAGCCGTTCCAGGAAAAGTGTGAGCGGTTAAGCCCGGCGACTTCGCTGTAGCCTTCCGTCTGGAATTGCGTCGAAATAGGTAGAGCGGTTCCTGGAACTGCTCAGTTCGGAAGCTGCGAATCAGCCTTGGCGCTGGCGACTTTCAGCGAGTTGCCGTCTTCCTGCTTGAGAAGATCGTCGATGCGCTCGCGCTCTTTCTTGAAAGCCACGAGATCGTCACCCTTCAGCACCTTGCCGACCGGCAGGCGCACGCGCATCGAATCGACCTTGGTGCCGTTGACGATGAGCTCGTAATGGAGATGCGGGCCCGTCGACAGGCCAGTCTGGCCGAGATAGCCGATGACCTGGCCCTGGCGGACATGGACGCCGGGCTCGATGCCTTTGGCAAAAGCGCTCTGGTGGTTGTAGGACGTCTCGTAGCCATTGGCATGGCGCAGGATGATCTGCTTGCCATAGCCGCCGGCCCATCCGGCCTTCTCCACGACGCCATTGCCGGCCGCGATGATAGGCGATCCGATCGGAGCGGCCCAGTCGGTGCCGGTGTGCATGCGCACATAGCCGAGAATCGGGTGCCGGCGCGCGCCGAAGCCTGAGGTGAAGCGCCCGTTGGGCAGCGGGTTGCGCAGCAGGAACTGCTTGGCGCTCGAACCGTTCTCGTCGAAATAGTCGGTGCTGCCGTCCTGCATCTGGAAGCGATAGAAATTCCGCGTCTGCCCGCCAAAGGTCGCCGACACGTAGAGAAGCTCCGAATTGTCGGAGGTCTGGTCGTCGCCATCGGGCTGCGAGAACAGGACCTCCAGCCGATCGGCAGGCGAAAGCCGCGACTGGAAATCGACGTCCGAGGCAAGAAGCTTGATCAGCTTCTGGGTCATCGCTTTCGACATGCCGTAGGAATAGGCGGTGCGATAGATGCCGTCATAGATATTGGGAAGGTTGCCGCGCACCACGACGGGCTGCGAATCATCGAACGCCGTCAAAAGCTCGGGATTTGGCTCCGGCTCCTGGGCCGGCACATACTGGCCGCGGTCGTCGAGCGCGATGGTGACGATGTGCGTGGTCTTGTCATAGACACTGGTGCGCACGACCTTGGCGATGTCGCCGCGTACTTCGAGGCCGACACGCAGCACCGTTCCGGCCTTGAGCGCCGTGGTGTTCAACAGCTTGCCGATCGCTTCCGCCATGCCGGTGGCGTCAGCGCCGGTGTAGCCCGAATCGGCATAGGCCTCGGCGATATCGGTATCCTCGGTGAAGGGAATGATTTCCTCGGCGAAGGCCGGCGTCTGGTCGTCCAGCGTGGCGCGAGGCGTCACCGAAACGTTTTCCTGCGTGATCTTCACGTCATAGGAGCCTGCCATCGATTCGGCGAAGGCGTCGCCGAATCGCTGCGGATCGACATAATGCAGCGCCGCCACCTGGACGGCGCCGTCGCTCAAGCCGTTGCTGGCGTCCCGCACGACCTTTTCCACCTCGTCGGCGGACAGGTCGCTCTTTTCATCGAATGAAGCCGTATCGATCGGGAAATCGACCGTCTTGAGGCTCATTTCGCTATCGACCTTGGCGCCGTAGATTTGGCCGGCAACCGCGGTGGCCATTGCCGGCTGGACATTGTCGTCGCTGTCGTCGCCGAAGACCTGCATCGGATCGAATGGCGGGTAGGGACGGTTTGTGGTGTGGCCGGCGGCTAAGGCCATCTTGATCTGCACGAAAGGCATGGTGTGGATAACGTCACGGTCGCCGACCTTGGTGACCATCGACACTTCCATGCGCCGCCGGTCCTTCGCCCGGGCGATCTGGCGGGGCGCTACCAGCCTGGTGGTCTTTGCCTGTTCGCCGGAATCATCGCCGCCGCTGGCAAGACCGATGAGCTCGGCGATCTCGGGTGGCGTGGCCAGTTGCTGGCGCCCGTCGAGCGCCGCAAACAGCGCCACGCCCATCAACACGCTTGAGGTCACACCGGTGAGGAAGGTACCCGACAGCCAGCGCGCCGACACCTCGCGGCGGTCAGGCGGACCGCTGCGGCCGTCCGCGATCAGCGGCGGCTCGTTGCCGAGTTCGGCTATGACCTCTTCGGTGTCCGGCATCCAGAAAGGCTGCTTCTTCCCCAGGCGAAACGGCTTGTCGTTCTCGTTGCGGCCATGACATTTGCCTGTCACGGCCGTTGAAGTCAACGAAGCGGCAAGCCGGCCGATATCCCCAATGATGCGTCTCTTGCGAGACGGTGCTGTTGTCGTCTGTCGCGGTCGTCTGTTTTGGGGGCGCCTCACACATACGCGCGCGCCTTCCTTATATGGGCTGGTTTCACGCCTCAATGCGGCGGCAATAGGGCCCGTTGTGGATGACCCAAGGGCTGCCGCAAGGGCAGTCGGCTATCGAAAAAGCGGGCTGAAAAATTCGTCGCAAAAAATTCAAAAAAGTTCGAAATCGGTGTTGACGCCTCGAGGGAGCTCCGACTATATACGCCCCACCAACGACGGCGGCGACGCTGCTGGCGACCAAGAAGTTCGCTTCTGAGTATCGCGAGAGTTGGACCGAATTCAAGAGAGCCGCGTGAGCGACACTCGGGAGGCCCCGGAGCCGAAAGCGAAGTGGGCTGTGACATTGCGTGAAGCGGTGTCTGTTCTTTGACAATTGAATATTGAAGAAAGAGAAACGTGGGCGGCAGAGTCCTGCTGAGCCTCTTACTCCGCCAGGGGTAATTGGTTCGAACGAGACTTTGGCGGATCACGTTTCGTGAGAATAAGTCTACCAAGGCATTAAGTTGCCTAGGTGTGAATGTTCTCGTCGATTCATGCGTGACCAATAAAGCCAAATCAAAGTCTTATTAAACTT
>NZ_QMBQ01000014.1 GCF_003289965.1 Mesorhizobium atlanticum | reverse complement strand
GGAATGATGCGGTCGGTCTTGGCGACGGCGGGACGGCCGGAGCCGGCATAGGGGATGCCGAGCGCATCCCAGGTCTCGACCAGCGCGTCCTGCAGTTCGGCGATCAGTGCGTCCGAATGGAACGGTGTCGGCGTGATGCGCAGCCGCTCGGTGCCGCGCGGCACCGTCGGATAGTTGATCGGCTGGATATAGATGCCGTGCACGCCAAGCAGCCGGTCGCTCGCCATCTTGCAGAGCTCGGGGTCGCCGACCAGCACCGGCACGATATGGGTGGCCGATGCCATCACCGGCAGGCCCGCCGCGGCAAGCACCTGCTTGGTTCTGGCGGCCTGGCGCTGCTGCGCGTCGCGCTCGGCCTGCGAGCGCTTCAGGTGGCGGATCGAGGCGGTGGTGGCTGCGGCAATCGCCGGCGGCAGCGCGGTGGTGAAGATGAAGCCCGGCGCATAGGAGCGCACCGCGTCGATCACAGCACTTGTGCCGGTGATGTAGCCGCCGAGCGTGCCGAACGCCTTGGCCAGCGTGCCCTGGATGATGTCGATGCGGTCGGCCAGGCCCTCGCGTTCGGTGATGCCGCCGCCGCGCGGTCCGTACATCCCCACCGCATGCACCTCGTCGATATAGGTCATGGCGTTGTAGCGCTCGGCCAGCTCGACGATCTGCCTGATCGGCGCTATGTCGCCGTCCATCGAATAGACGCTCTCGAACACGATCAGCTTGGCGCGCTCGCGGCCCGCAGCCTGAAGCAAGCTTTCCAGATGCGCGACATCGTTGTGGCGGAAGATCTCCTGCTCGAGCTCGACCAGCGGGTTGGAGGTGCCGGAGATGTTGCGGGTGCCGCCGGCGCCCGAGCCCATCTTGCCGGCAGCGGCCTGGAAGGCGGCAATCACATCCTCGTTCTGGCCCATGCCGAGATAGTCGTTGGAGCACCAGACGGTGATTTCCTGGGCGCGGCCGTTGGAACGCCAGATGGCGCGCGGGAACTTGCCCACCATGCGCTCGAGGTCGGCGAAGACGCGGTAGCGCCGCTCCGCGTGGAGCTGGTCGATCGCATCCTCGAAAAACCGCTGGTAATTCATGTCGAGCTCCTGTGCAGCCGAAATCCGTTTTGGGTCACGCGTTGACCTACCTGGCCGACACCATACGAGGCATGCGAGAACTTCACTTTGAGCTATGTCAATTCGCGGCGCCTCTCCGGCGACCGTTTCAATGCGACTGACAGCGGCTTCAACTGCCCGAACCACGCTCGTTCAATGGACGCCGATTTGCGCCGGGGAACCTCCTGGCCGGAAAAATGTGACTCAAATCAAAGCGCGAGGCGAATCTTCGATCACACTGGCCCAATGTGGAATCCGATCGCAAGCGCGCCGTCCGGGCGCAACCTCGAACTGGCCGTCATCGACAACGATGGCGTGCACGCGCTTGTGTTCCCCTGTGAGAAGGCGCCGGCAGGCTGGAAGGATGTCGCAACCGGCGCGCGGGTCGACATCCGCCCGACCCACTGGCGTGTCTGGAATCCGGAGGAACACCAGCCTGGTTCTCTGCACAATCCGCACTGATGCGCGCCGCCCCCCGTGTGGCGTTTCTGGGCGGCACGCATTTCAGCGCGACGCGCCTTAGCTCTTCGGGTCGGCGATCAAGGCCATGCGCACCAGATGCGAGAGGCTGCTGGCGCCCATCTTGCTCATGACATTGGCGCGATGGATTTCCACGGTCCGCGGGCTGATTCCGAGATCGTAGGCAATCGTCTTGTTCGGCAGTCCCGAAACAAGGCCGTCGAGCACTTGGCGCTCCCGCTCCGACAGCGTCGCAAGATTCTTTCGAATCTCGACTGATTGCGGGTGCGCCGCGACGGGCTGGCTTCGGTGGTCGAGCGCGGAACGAATGGCGTCGATGAGCACCTGATCGTCGAATGGCTTTTCGATGAAATCGGCAGCGCCTTCCTTCATCGCCTGGACGGCGAGCGCAACGTCGGCATGGCCTGTCATCACAATCACCGGCGCGCTCAGGCCGCGTGCTCTCAACTGCCGCAGGAACTCGATGCCGTCAATGCCGGGCATACGCACATCGGTGACGATGCAGCCGTCGATCTCCTTCGGCTCCGGTGCCAGGAACGCGGTGGCCGATTCATGCAGGCGCACGGCAAAGTCGGCTGTCGCCAGAAGGAAACCCAGCGACTTGCGGACATCGACGTCATCATCGACGACATGAACGACATCATTGGCCACGGGCAACCTCGTCCTTCTCTACGGCACGCAAGGTGAACCGGAACGCGGTCCCCCCGCCGGGCATCGACTCTGCCCAAATATGACCACCGTGCGACTCGACGATAGTGCGACAAATGGACAGGCCCACTCCCATTCCCTGCTTCTTGGTGGTGACGAAAGGCTGGAAAAGCTGGGCTGAAACCTCGGGCGCCAACCCTGGGCCGGTGTCGATCACGCCGATCTCCACCATTGCATCGTGCCGTGCCTTGGTGACGACGTGCAATTCCCGGCGGGGCGCGCCTTGCATGGCCTCCACGGCGTTTCTCATCAGGTTCAGCAAGACCTGCTCAATCTGGATCCGGTCGGTCAAGACCAGTTCGGCCGACGGATCGAGATCGTAGCTGACGCGCACATCCGCCTCCCTGGCGCCGACCAGAGCCAGCGATGAAGCGTCCTCGATGAGCGCCGACAGGCGTTCGACCTGGCGCTCGCTTTCGCCCCTGGCGACAAAATCCCTGAGACGACGGATGACGTCGCCGGCGCGCAAGGCCTGTTCGGCGGCCTTCTCGACGGCTTCCCGCAACATTGGGGCATTGTCGTCCCTGCTCTTCTCGAGCAGACGGCGGCTGCCCTTCAGGTAGTTCGTGATTGCCGTCAGAGGCTGGTTTATCTCATGCGCCAATGTGGAGGCCATTTCGCCGAGCGCGGTGAAACGCGCCATATGCAGGAGCTCCTGCTGCTGCTCCTGCATCCGGGCTTCCGTTCTGTGGCGCTCCGTCAGGTCGCGGCAGAAGCCGGTAAAGAAACGGCCCGTTCCCGGATGCATTTCGCCGACCGCGAGTTCCATCGGAAAGGTCGAGCCGTCCTTGCGCATCCCGGTTACCGTTCTGCCGAGCCCGATAATGCGGCGTTCTCCGGTCGTCAGGTAACGCTGTATGTATATGTCGTGCTCCTCCCGGTACGGCGAGGGCATCAGCATCTTGACGTTTTGCCCGACGACTTCGCCGGCCTTGTAGCCAAACAGCGTCTCGGCCGCCGTGCTGAAGGATTGGATGTTGGCGCCTTCGTCGATGACGATCATCGCATCGGGAACCGTCGCCAGGATCGAACGCAGGTGATCCTCACGCAGCTGCAGCGCGGCATTGGCGAACGACAGGTCGCTGACGTCGGTGCCCTGAACAAAGATTGCGGTGATCTGGCCATCCCTGGCCCTGACGGGCTGGTAGACGAAGTCCAGGATACTCTCCTCCGCAAGGCCGGTTTGGACATTGCGCAGGATGATCTTGGCATTGCGGCCGACATAGGGCTCGCCGGTTTGGCTGACGCGATCGAGCAATTCGAAGAATCCCTGACCCTCGAGTTCAGGCAAGGCCTCGCGAACCGACTTGCCTATGACCTGCCGATGGCCGATCAAGCGCTGGTAAGCGGCGTTGGTCAGCTGAAAGACATGGCCCGGCTCGCTGAGCAAGGTCATGAAACCCGGAGCTTGGTCGAACATCAGGGCGAGAAGCTCGTGGTCCGGCAAGCTGTCGACGGCCAGTGGCGATGCTCTGGCTGCTTCTGGCCGGCCCTGTTCCGTCTTGCTCACGAGCGGTCTCCGGATCGAGAAACAGCAGCGATCGCCGATTTGGCACTCATCATTCCGCCCGCCAAACAGCCGCACCGCTGTGACGATTTGATCTGTATCAAGGCGCCCCAGGCTCGCACAATGCAAGTGACAAGGCATTCCGCTTTCCGGGCGAGGTGCCTGCATGTCCTATAAAACGATAATCGTCAATCTGGCCGTTGATACAGACCCCGCGCCGGTCGTGAAGCTGGCGGCGGAACTGGCGCAGCGCTTCGATGCTCACCTCGTCGGCCTTGCCGCAGCCGACGTTCCGCCTTTGGTGTCCACGGGAGAGGGCCTGGTCTACGAAGGCGAGGTCATGCAGATCCAGCGCACCGAGATCGAGAAGCGCCTTGCCGGATTGCGCGATATCTTCGAGAAGCTCGTCCCGGGCTCGGTCAGCAGCGAATGGACGCAATACATCTGCGGACCGACCCGCGCCCTCGGCCTTGCGGCCCGCTCAGCCGATCTCATCGTGACCTCCGATGGCGGGGAGGATGTCTTCCGCGCCGTCGACGTTGGAAGCCTCGTGCTCGGCGCCGGTCGCCCTGTGCTGGTCACCGCGGGCAATGCCGAGCACCTCCTGGGCAAGACCGTCCTTGTCGCCTGGAAGGACAGCCGGGAAGCGCGAAGAGCCCTATCGGATTCCCTGCCGTTTCTAACCAAGGCCAACGAGGTGGTCGTCGCCACGATGGAAACCGAGTCCGGGGAGGATGTGCGAAACAGCCTCGCCGACGTCGCGGTCTTTCTGGAACAGCATGGCGTGATGGCGCGAACCGAAGTGATCGCCGGCGATGCGGATGGCGGCAGGCTGGCGGCGTTTGCGCGCTCAATCCACGCCGATCTGATCGTCTCCGGCGCCTATGGTCACAGCCGGCTGCGGGAATGGGCCTTCGGCGGGGTCACACGCACGCTCATCGGCGAGAGCAATATCAATCGCCTGTTGTCGAACTGATCGGTCGGCCATGGTCACCGGTGGAGCCGATCCGACGGAACGGGCGGCGGTCCGGCCCGCCGAACCGCAGTCGACTGGCCGCGCGCCCGACATCGCCAAGCAGGCCTACTGGTCGCTTGAGACAGATCGGCTGGTTGGACTACTGGAGACCTCCACTTCCGGACTGCTGAGCGCGGATGCCGCGGCCCGGCTTGCCAAATTCGGACGAAACGCTCTGGCGCCTCAGTCGAACCGATCGGCATTGGCTGTATTCGCGCAACAGTTTCGCAGCCCGCTGGTCCTGATCCTGGTCTTTGCCGCCGCCGTTTCGGTGTTCGTCGGCGAGGGTCATGAAGCAGCAATCATCGGCGCGATTGTGCTTGCCAGCTGTATCCTTAGCTTCACTCAGGAATATGGGGCCTCTCGTGCCATGGAGGCGCTGCAGCAGCGCATCTCCCGCAAGGCCACCGTGCTTCGGGACAGCTTCGAACGGACTGTCGATGTCGAGAATATCGTTCCTGGCGACGTCGTCTGCTTGTCGGCGGGAAATCTCATCCCCGTCGATGGTGTCGTCCTGGAGTCGCGGGATTTCAACGTCAGCGAATCCGTTCTGACCGGCGAAACCTTTCCCGTCGTGAAATCCCCCGGCCGTTCCGCGCCCGAAGCCGGCATCGCGCGACGGACCAATGCCGTGTTCACCGGCACCTCGGTTCGCAGCGGAACGGCGAAGGTGCTTGCCGTCGCGACGGGAGCGCGGACCGAGTTCGCGTCGATCGCTGAAGCCCTGGAGCGGCGTATCCCGGAAACCGAGTTCGCCAGAGGCATCAGAATGTTCGGATACCTGATGACCGAGATCATGCTTGCGATCGTCATCATGGTGTTCTTCGCCAATGTGATGCTCAACCGGCCGCTGATCGAATCCCTTTTGTTTTCGCTCGCCCTCGCTGTCGGCCTGACGCCTGAACTGCTTCCCGCAATCATCAGCGTCACCTTGGCCAAAGGCGCGCGGACCATGGCCGCCAGCGGCGTCATCGTGCGTCGCCTCGACGCGATCGAGAACCTCGGCAGCATGGACCTGCTCTGCACCGACAAGACAGGAACACTGACGGAGGGCGTCATTCACCTCGATGGATCGTTCGATGTCGAGGGCACCGCTTCGAAGGACGTCCTGCTTTGGGCGCGGCTGAACGCGACCTTGCAGACAGGGCTCAAGAATCCCCTTGACGAGGCAATTGCAAGTGCTCCGCATGGTCAGGAGGATCTGTCCGGTTTTACCAAGATCGACGAGATCCCTTACGATTTTGTCCGCAAGCGGCTGTCCGTCGCCGCGCAAGACAGTTCGTGCGAACAGATCCTCATTACCAAGGGAGCCGTCCAGAACGTCGTCGAGGCTTGTGGTTTCGTTCAAGGCCCGCACGGCTTGGCACCCCTTGGCGCGGCGGAGCGCCAGGCGATCGACGACAAATTCAGGCGCTGGGGCGCGCAAGGGTATCGCGTTCTTGGCCTGGCGATCCGGAGATTTCGGGATAAAGCGGGCTTCAGCCGTGACGACGAAACCGGAATGGCATTCGCGGGCTTCCTGCTCTTTCTCGATCCCCCGAAGGAGGGTGTGCGGAAAACACTGTCGGCGCTTGCCGACCGCGGCATTGGCGTAAAGGTCATTTCCGGCGACAACCGCTATGTCGCCGCGCACCTGGCCGAGGCTGTAGGCCTCCGGTCCGACAGGATCATGACCGGCGAAGACCTGTCGAAACTGACGAAGAATGGGCTTCTCGCCAGTGTGCGCCACACCGATCTCTTCGTGGAGATCGATCCGAACCAGAAGGAGCGAATTGTCGAGGCGCTGCGCCGGAGCGGCCACGTCGTCGGCTATCTTGGCGACGGCATCAACGACGCGCCGGCGCTTCATGAAGCCGACATCGGCATTTCGGTCGATACCGCCGTGGATGTCGCGCGCGAGGCAGCGGACATCATCTTGCTGAAGCGCGACCTGGGCGTATTGGTGCGGGGCGTCGATGACGGCCGAAAGACCTTCGCCAACACGATGAAATACATCTCCATCACGACCAGCGCCAATTTCGGCAACATGATCAGCATGGCGGCGGCCTCGCTCTATCTGCCGTTCCTGCCGCTGCTGGCCAAGCAGATCCTGCTGAACAATTTCCTCTCCGACATCCCGGCTCTGGCGATCGCGGGTGACAATGTCGATGCCGACCAGGTGCGCAGGCCGCGTCACTGGGACATCCGTTTCGTCAGGCGTTTCATGGTGAGCTTCGGGCTGGTAAGCTCCCTATTCGACTTTGCAACCTTCGCGTTCCTTCTACTGGCCGTTCATGCCACGGCAGCCACGTTTCAGACCGCGTGGTTCGTGGAATCCGTGCTCACCGAGCTTGCCATCGTGCTCGTCGTGCGAACCCACAAAAGGCCGTGGCGCAGCCGTCCCAGCCATTTGCTCGCGGGCCTGACCCTCGGCGTCGGCATCATCTCCATCGCCGTCCCCTTTGCCCCGTTCGCCAGCTGGTTCGGGTTCGTGCCTCTGGCAGGACCGGTACTGGCCGGGCTGCTCGCGATCACCGCGCTGTACGTGCTTGTGTCGGAGGTCACCAAAAGCTGGCTCTTCGCCCATGGCAGCCGCGGCAAGCGCAGACGAAAAGCGATTGGCCCACATCTGGATCGAGCCACGACCAAACCGGGCAGCATTGCGGGTTAAGCCGGGGGAGGCAGCTCGATGACCGCCGCAGGGCACCACTCGCACCGGTCTACAAGTGTAAGGGCGCGCTTCCTGTATGGCGGCGGATCGAGGCCGAACATCGAAACGTCACCCTCCAACCGCGGCCTTGGTGACGTTCACGCCAAGGTCGTAGACCAGCTGCCCGCCATAATAGCCCGTTACGGTGACCAGCGCCGCGCCGGCTATTTCAATCGCGGGAATGGCCGGAGCCAGCGTGCCGAGCTCTCGATTTCGCACCCACAGGACGAGCCGCAGCAGGCCCCAGCCCAGAAAGGTCAGGGCACTGATCCCGCCCAGGCCCTCATGGATTTCCGCTATCCCGCTGCTGAAGCCGGCGGCCTCCGCGTGGTCGAGGGCCATGCCGCCGAAGTACCACGTGCAGACGGCAAACAACCCCGCCCCGACGGCGGCAAAGGTGGAAATCGTCCCCACGCCCGAGCGCGTCGTCACGGCGTTGCGGTGGCTGAGCGCGGCAAGGTCGATGATCACGAGCGCGTACATGAGCACGATTGGGAAATGCACGAGCATAGGGTGGATATGCTGAATTTCGGGCATCGCGGATATTCTCCAGGGGGATTAGGGTGATGGTGGTTGTACGTTCGATCGGCCCTCAGTCGTCGCTGTCCCCGAATTCCGCGTCTTCCCGATCGCTGCGCCTGCCGGCTACGGGCTTGTCGTCGCCGCATTCGTCGTCGCCGACACCTTTGACCGACTTGGGCCCGGTGACGCTCATCATCGGGATGGACTCGAGGTCGATTGTTGCGGAAGAACCGGCGGGTGCGGCCGCGCATGATCCGTGGTCGGATTCCGCGGCGGCGGGTATGACAAAAGCGGCCAGGCCGCCAAGGGCGACAAGCAAGACAGGAAGATTGCGCATGGTTTCGTATCCTTCTCCGCGCACCCGCCATCGGGCGCGATGGTCCTTGATAGAGATGTGCCCCTTGCCGCCGGCTGACGATGATTGACAGCGGTTTGACAGCTTCCGCATGCGACAGCTCTTTTCCATGAAAACCATATCGATGAGCCTGGCAGCTCTGGGCGTGGCCGCGCTTGTGATGACCTTGCCGTCGGCCCTCAGGGCGCAGGACGATGACGACGATCATGATCGGGCGCGCGATCTTTATGAGCGCGGCGAAATCGAGGGTCTTGCCGATATCATGGCCATCGTGCGCGCCAAGGCTCCCGGCGAGATCGTTTCGGTCGATCTCATTCGCGCCGGAGGCAAGTGGATTTATCGGTTCCAGGTGGTCGCCGCTGACGGCCGGCGCCGGATCGTTGACGTCGATGCCGGCGCGGGCGGTGTCTTGGGCGATGAAGGCGGCCACAGATGAAGATCCTCGTGGCTGAAGACGAACCGCGCATCGCGGCCGACATCGCGGCGGTCCTGAAGTCCTCGGGCATGGCCGTCGACATCGTGGACAATGGTGAAGCGGCCTGGTTCGCGGGCGATGTCGAGAACTTCGACGCGGCGATTCTCGACCTCGGCCTGCCGAAGCTCGACGGCCTCACGGTGCTGAAGCGCTGGCGCGCCAATGGCCGCCGCTTTCCCGTCCTCATCCTGACAGCGAGGGGGCTGTGGACCGAGCGTGTGGAGGGCATCAACGCCGGCGCCGACGACTATCTTCCAAAGCCTTTCGAAATGGAGGAGCTTCTGGCGCGGCTGCGAGCCATCCTGCGGCGCTCGAGCGGGCAGGCCGCACCGGTGCTGAAATCAGGCCCTTTGCTGCTCGACACGCGCCAGATGCGCATCTCGCTTCGCGGCGTTCCGGTGGCGCTTTCGCCGCTGGAATATCGGCTTCTCGCGTTCCTGATGCATCACGCCGGCCGTGTGGTTGCGTCGACCGAGCTTGCCGAGCATCTGTACAGTTCCGACAACGAACGCGATCCCAACACCATCGAGGTCATCGTCGCGCGTCTGCGGCGCAAGCTTGGCAGCAACGTCATCAAGACGCGGCGCGGTTTCGGTTACTTTGTCCCCGACGGGCCGGATTGATGCGCAATTCGATCCGTTTCAGGCTCTGGTCGGCCGCGGCGATATCGATTGTCATCGCCCTTGCCATCGCTGGTGTAGGTCTTCGCTATCTGTTCGAACTGAATGTCGAAAGGCGTGTTGTCAGCGAGTTGACGGACGATCTCAATGAACTGATCGCCGCGACGAGCTTCACGGCCGATGGCCGTCTGTTGGTGGCGTCCACGCTGGCCGACCAACGCTTCGCCAGCCCGCTGTCCGGGCATTACTGGCAAGTGGAGGATGTGGGCACCCACAGCCTCGTTCGGTCGCGTTCCCTGTGGGATGCAACGCTGGCCCTGCCCAAACAGGCTGCCAATGGCGAGCTGCAGAAGGAAGAACTCAAGGGGCCGGGTGGCGAGCTCACCGTCGCCGTCGTTCGTACGATCACCGATGCCGACGGGCGGGCCTTTCGCGCCGTCGTGGCGGAAGACCATCGCAATGTGGAAGTTTCCGTTGGCGAGTATGTCCGTGACCTTGCGCCGGCCCTCATTGTGCTGGCCTCCGCCCTGATGGGAGCTTTCTTCATCCAGATCACCGTCGGCCTGGCGCCGCTGGAAAGCCTGAGGATCGCCGTCAAGAACGTGATCGCGCAGCGGACGGCACGGTTGGACGTGGCCGCGCCGAGCGAAGTGCAGCCGCTCGCCGACGAGATCAACCGTCTGCTCGACGCCCAGGAGAAAGCCCTCTCTCGGGCGCGCTCGCGCGCCACCGATCTCGCCCACGGCCTCAAGACGCCGCTGCAGGTCCTGTCCGCCGACATCCGGACACTGCGCAAGAAGGGCGAAAGCGAGCTTGCCGACGAAATCGAGAAGAGCGCGAGCGCGATTCGCCGCCACGTCGAGCGGGAGTTGGCACGCGCTCGTCTGGCGCCCGGCGTTTCCGGCGATGCCGCTTGCCTTGTCCGGGAGGTGGCGAGCGGCGTGGTTGCGGTGGTCAAGCGCACGCCGAGGGGCAAGCAGCTCTCATTCGTCATCGATGCCGCCGAGGATTTCATCGCGCCGGTCGACGAGGGCAACCTATCCGAGATTCTTGGCAATCTGGTCGAGAACGCGGCGCGTTTCGCGAGGTCCGTGGTTCATGTGAGCGCATCGGCACGCGCAGGCGAGGTGATCATCAAGGTGGTCGATGATGGGCCGGGCATTCCCGAGGCCGCCCTGAACGCCGCTCTGGTGCGTGGCGTTCAGCTTGACAGCAAGGGCGGCGGCAACGGCCTCGGCCTGGCGATCGTTTCGGATATCGTCGAAGCCTATGGCGGCCGTCTCGAAATGGCCAATGCCAATTCCGGCCTGGCGGTGACCATCCACCTGCCACGGCATGGTTGAGCGTTCAGGCGAATCCGGGGAAATAGTCGACTTTGATCCGGGAACGGCGAACCCCCATGGCCAGCAGCTTCCCGCGCAGCGCCTTGACCATGACCTGCGGGCCGGAGATGTAGAAGGTGCGTTCGAGATAGTCGGGCATTGTGAGGCGCACCAGGCGCGCGTCGATATAGCCCGGGTACTGCCCGCGCTCAGCACCCTCGGCTACCGCATGGAACGTCTTTATTCCGAGTTCGCGTCTCGCCCGGCCAAGCACGTCTCGATAGGCGATGTCGTCCTGACTCTCCGTGCCGTAGAGGACAACGACAGGGCGCGCTTCCTGGCGGTCGATCAGATATTGCAGCATCGAACGGAATGGCGTGATGCCGATGCCGCCGGCCAGGAAAGCGATCTTGGTGTTCGGATCGGATGGAAGCGTGAAATCGCCGGCCAGTTGCGACGCGTGGATCGTGGCGCCGGGTTTCATGCCACCCAGCGCCTGCTTGAAGGCGCTCGACCGCGGATAGAACTTGACACCCAGCCGCACCGATTGCTCGGTGGGCGATGAGGCGACCGTGAAGTAGCGGCGGTTGCCGCGATTGTCGGGACGGTCGAGGCCAAGTGTCCATTCGAGGTACTGGCCCGCCTGGAAGGCGAGCTTCCGCTGCGACCTGAAGATGAAGTCGTAGCTGTCGACGGCGGTTTGCTCGATGCGTTCCAAAGTCAACACGAACCGCCCCTTCGGGCTCACGGCGTAAGCGAAGAGGTTACCCGCCAGGAGAGCGAGCTCGGGCGTGAAATAGAACGAGCCGATATGGATGTTGGGCGCGAACAGAAAGCCGACGATGGCGGCAAAGGCGATACGCGGCCAGCGTGTCGTCGGAGCCGTTAGCGGCTCGGTCAGCATGACGAAGGCGAAGAACAGCAGCGGCGACGAGCTGAAGGTCTCCGCGAGCGCGGCGCCATATTGGGATGGGTCGGTGGTCGCCAGTATCGTCGCCAGCGCCACTGCGAGAAACGTGGCAACGAGATCGAGCCGGCGCAGCTTGCGCACGACAAGAGCGCCGCCCACAAGCACCAGGGGGAAGAGCCAGATGTTGCCGCCCACCCACCATGTGGCGGGATGATCGAGCAGGAGCGCTGTCAACGCAACGCCAAGGGCGGCCGGATTGAACAGGTGCTTCCCGCCGACGGCCAGGATGTATTTCGACGAGATGGCCCAGACCGAGGCGAACGCCACGGCGCCGATGGCCTTGGCATCGGTGGGGGCAATCGGATCGAGAATGAGCGCCAGGATCAGCGCGGTGATGTAGACGGACTCGCTGTTGGCCGGAACCCCGAAGATGCGTGCAAAAACCCTGTTGGTGATCCAGCACGTGGCCAGCACCAGGGCGGTCATGAAAGCGAGTGCTGTTGGATCATGCGGCACAAGCTTCAGGAAGCCGAAGACGAAGGCGGCGATCAGCAAGGCCGCCAGGTAGTAGAGCACCAGCCGGTACATTGTGAGGTGGTCGAGAAGCCGGTCGAGGGTCTTGATCATGGCTGGCAGAAGGCTCCGAAGCCGCTTGTCGGCGTGGCACGGCGGTTGCTGTCGATGAGATATCCTTCGAGCCCCGGCGTCTGCTCGATAAAGAGGATGCCGTCCCTTCCCATCGCAAAGGCGGCGGTGGCGAAGCGGTCGGCCTCGAGCACGTTGGAGCCGATGACGGTGAGGCTGACGATGTCGCTGATCGGGTCATGAGCCGCGCGAGGATTGTAGATGTGCTGCCCGCGCGCATATGTGCCGGAAGTGGCCACGCCATGTCCGCGCGGATAGACCACCTTGACGATCTCGTCCGCGTGGAACGGGTTGCGGATGCCGACGCTCCAGTCTCGGCCGGAGGCATTCCTGCCGCAGGATTGGATGTCGCCGCCCGCCTCGATGAAGAAGTCGCCGACATTCGCCCCGCGGGCGATTTCGGCCGCGTTACGGATAGCCCAGCCCTTGACGATGCCG
This sequence comes from Mesorhizobium atlanticum, assembly GCF_003289965.1. Classification (GTDB taxonomy): domain Bacteria; phylum Pseudomonadota; class Alphaproteobacteria; order Rhizobiales; family Rhizobiaceae; genus Mesorhizobium; species Mesorhizobium atlanticum. Next base: position 82,189 of record NZ_QMBQ01000014.1, on the reverse strand, counting down.
GAGGGATCGAGCACGCCGTCAGGCCTGCGGATATCGAAATACCCGGCGGTTTCCCTTCTGGTCTGCTCGGCGATCCTCATCACGTCGATCATCTGGCCGCTCCAGTCGCGGACCGGAATGTCGCCCCGGTTTATGGCGGAGATCTCGCTGTCTGGACGGTAAGTGCTGAAACGCCGGTCGACATCGTCGAAATAGTCGAAGACCTTCCCGACAAGATCGCCGGCCGCGCCGCCGAGGTCGACGGTGATGGGCATGCCCATCATGATCCTCGTCTCGCGCATGGAATTACGATGACGCCTTCTTCAGGGCGCCACCCAGCGATTGGATAAAAGCCCTGCTTGTCAGCGTGGCGCCCGAGATGATGTCGACGTCAGCGCTTTGCGCGCTGATCGCCTCGTCGCGCAGCATGGGCAAGGCCTGGCGGTTGATGCTGACGGAGGTGCGGCGGTCATTGGGGTATTTCAGGACCTTGAGCGCCGTCAGGCGGCCGCCCTGGACGAGCGCCTGGATCTGGATGATGCCATAGTAGGCGTCGGCCGCGGGGCCGGTGTAGACCCCGTCGGCATAGCCATGGGCCGCGAGCTTCATGCCGGTATGAATGACCCGCGCGAGGGCCTGCGGATATGTGGGGCGCGGCTGCGGGATCGGGATATACACCGCAGGTGTCACCGCGAATGTCGGCGCACCCGGCGTGGGCGCACTCGCGGCTGCCGGCGCGGGATCTTGTTTCGGCGGCGGGGGCGCCGGCTTCACGGCCAGCGGCGGATCGGCAGGCGGTGCCGGCTTTGGAGCCGTTGCGATCGACGCTGTGGTGTCCGCTTTGACTTCGACCGGCCGCTGTGGGGTTGCCTCCCGTCGCGCCTCTTGGGGAATTTTACGCTGGGACTTCGCCGGCGCCACCTCCGGATCGGCCAACGCCGATGGGCCGGCCGATGGGACCAATGGCTGCGAAGAGCCCTGCGTTGCGGCATTGGCGGCGCCATCCATATCGACCAGGTCGTTGGCCGGTGGCGTGCCGGCCTGATCCCAGACATAGGCGCCCGACGAGGCGATCACGAAGAGCGACAAGGCGATCTGTTTCATAAGCATTGCATCCTGGCTTCAGGGGCGCGCAACGGCCGGACCGTCGCATGCCCTCTCACCGCAATATCTCACGAGTTAGCTGACAGCTGGCTGTCAGCGCAGCTTGGCCTGCGAAAAGTGGCGCCGGCAAATCCATGCAGCCGTTTGACTTGGATCAGGGCATTTGCTCCCATCACGGAGCAATGAAGCTGCATTCCTGTGCTTGGCGATGTGGAGGCAACACAATGGCAACTTCCAACTGTTCATCACCGCGATCATGAGCCGTCTTCACACTGAAAATCATCTTGTGTCGCGCGTTGGCTGGCTGCGGGCCGCCGTGCTCGGCGCCAATGACGGCATCGTTTCGACGGCCAGCCTGATCATCGGGGTTGCGGCCGCCAACGCCACCACGACCGGTGTCCTCGTGGCGGGTGTCGCCGGCCTTGTGGCCGGCGCCATGTCGATGGCCGCCGGCGAATATGTATCCGTCAGTTCCCAGGCCGATACCGAGAAGGCGGATCTCTCCCGTGAACGGGAGGAACTGGCGACCCAGCCGGAATTCGAGAGACAGGAGCTTGCGCAGATCTATATCGATCGCGGCGTGGAGCCTCACCTGGCGTTGCAGGTGGCTGACCAGTTGATGGCCAAGGACGCGCTCGGCGCCCATGCCCGCGACGAGCTCGGTATCTCCGAGGCAACCGCCGCACGGCCCATCCTGGCCGCGCTGGCTTCCGCGGCGGCGTTTTCAATCGGTGCGGTCATGCCCCTGGCGATGGTGCTGATTTCGCCGCCCTCGAGACTTGTTGCCGTAGTCTCGCTCGCATCGTTGCTGTTCCTCGCGGTGTTGGGTGCAATCGGTGCGAGGGCCGGTGGCGCCAATGTGTGGAAGGCGACGGCTCGCGTCACCTTTTGGGGAGCGCTGGCGATGGCCCTGACGGCCGGCATTGGCGCGATGTTTGGTACCACGGGCTAGGCCGGCCGGTTCACCCGGGTTGATCGAGATCAATGCCGCGCGCTGCCTGGCATGGCAATTGTTTGGCCGTCTGAGGAGTGTGCCGGCATGAGCTTTCTCGAATATCTGATGGGCGCTGACGCCCGAACCGCCTTGATGGGACGCATGATGCAGAAAATGGGCGTCGACAGGCAACTGCGAGTCGTGGCGGACCACGTCGCCGTCACCAATCGCGCCGTGGACCGATGCCGCTCCTGCGGCCACCAGGATGAATGCGCGGCCTGGCTCGACGAAACCGGGCATGCGGATCACCCGCCGGCCTATTGCCGCAATGGCGACTTGATTGCGCGTCTGCAGTCTATCCGTTGATCGAGCAACGACGCCGCGGCCTTGATAGGTTGCCGCTGTGAGCCGCCCGGGCTACCCCAGCCGAGAACAGGCGGCTTCGTCCCCTGTGACGAATACAGGAGGCGTTGACGGCAGTCGGCGCCGGTGGGACTTCCGCAGTCGACAGGTTCGTGCGCGAGACAGGCAGTTTGGACAATCTGCATCTTCTGGAAGCATTTCTGCTTTTTGCCGCGCCAGGGCCGACCAACGCTCTTCTGGCGGCAGGCGCCGTCAAGCGGCAGAACGCCACCACGCTCCTTGCCGCGCAGGCATGCGGATACGGGATCGCGGCGGCCTTCTGGCTTTCGCTGCGTTCCCTGGTGCCGGCTGCCACTGTCCAGATGGTTCAATTGGTTGCCGCCGCATGGCTGGTGATCCTTGGTTTTCGGCTGCTGGCGGCCAGGCGCGCCGAGGCAATCGAAAACGGCGGCATCTCCATCCTGGCAACCACCGCCCTCAATCCTAAGGCGTTCATCTATTGCGTGGCCATCGTGCCGATGGACATCGAGACGGCCGCGCTGGGCATCGCTTGGGTTACGCTGCTCGTGATCACGGCAGTGACCGGATCGATGTGGCTGCTGCTCGGCGGGCGGCTGAGCGGCGGCAAGAGGATGGCCGATGCAATCTCCGGCGCGGCGCTCATTGCCTTTGCGCTGCTGTTGGTTCGCCCCTGATACCCTTGTCCGCGATTTGAGCGCGTCCGCCGGGAGCGCGCGGTCTTCAAGAAACAAGCACCACCGAGAACGGCCCGGCGCAAAAGAGCTTGTCCGTGACCTTCTTGACCCCGGCAACGTTCTCGGCCGCAACGACGGCAGCCTTTCGCTGACGTTCGTCGAAGACGGCGCCGTTGAGCTCAACGTTTCCCTTGTCGACGGTGACGCCGATAAGGTCGCCGCCGACACTCCAGGACTGCCCCCGCAGCTCGGCAAGAATGTTCCTGCGGATGACCTCGTCGTCGACAGTCGCGGAGCCTGACTTGGGCAGAGTGCGAAGCAGGATGCGCATCAGATCGGAGCGGCTGACGATGCCGACGATCTTGCCCGCGTCAAGGATGGGCACGTTCTTGATGTCGTGGGTCGCCATGAGTTCGACGATCTCGGCAAGCGAAGCGCCAGGCGCTGCCGAAACGACGCCGGCGGTCATAACCTCGGCCACGCGGCGGCCGCTCGAACGGACATATTCGTCGGCGAGCTTGCCTGGACCGACAAGAAACTCCAGCCAGCGAGGCCGCGCCCGTCTGGTGCCAAGTTCGCCTCGGCGCAGGAAATCGCCTTCGCTGATGACGCCAGCCAGCGATCCATCGTCTCCCACGACCGGCAGGCAACGAATGTTCCTGGCCAGCATCAGATCGGCCGCTTCGGCGACCGAGGCGGAGGTGGCGATTGTGACCACCGGCGTCGTCATGATGTCCCGAGCCTGCATCGAAATCTCCCGCTTTCGTCAGCCTTACTCTCGGACGTCGGGAGCAACGCTGCCTTGATCTACGTCAGTTTGATCGCTGGGCGTCGCCCTCTCGCTGATCAGGCTCGATCAGTATCCGCTCGGCGGCTCCATCGAGATCCTCGTACTGGCCGCTGCGCAAGGCCCACAGGAAGCCGGACAGACCGAGTGCGCCGAGGAACAGGGCCACGGGAATGAGATAGACGAGCGTGGTCATGGGTGGGCCGCTCCGATGACGTCGGTGCGGCGCCTGGCGGGAGCGGCTTCATGAGCCGCTTTCGCCGTCGTCTGAAGCCGCATCGCATTTGCGATCACGATCAGCGAGGAAGCGCTCATCGCGATCGCCGCGATCAGCGGCGTCACATGTCCGAGGATGGCGATCGGCACGGCGAATGCATTGTAGATGATCGCGATGGCGATGTTCTGGCGGATGAGCCGGCCAGCCTTGCGCGAGACATCCAGGGCGAGCGGCACCGCCAGCAGGCTTTCGCGCAGGAAGACGAAGTCCGCGGCCTGGCGGCCGATGTCGGCCGCGGTCGCCGGAGCCATCGAGACATGCGCGGCCCCGAGCGCCGGCGTGTCGTTGAGGCCGTCGCCCACCATCAGCACTTTGTGGCCGGCGCGGGCCAGCGTCTCGATCCTCTCGACCTTGCCCGAGGGCAGCAGGGCCGGCACGAAATTCTCGATGCCCAAGGTTCCCGCCGCCTCGCCGCAGGCTCTCGCGGTGTCGCCGGAAAGCATCTCGACCGAGATGCCGGCGTCCTTCAAACTTTCCACCGCCGCCTTCGCATCGGCGCGCGTGGCATCCTCGAAGGCGAAGCACGCGACGATCCTGCCATTCTTCGCGAGAACCGTTCCGCCAAGCCCGCCATATCGCCCTTCACCGCCGGTACGGGCCTTCCATCCGGCCCAGCCGCGCCGGCCAAGGCGCCAGATGTCGCCGCCGGCGGACGCTTCGATGCCGAAGCCCGGCTCCTCCTGCACGCGGTCGAATTGGGTTCGACCGCGAACGCTGCCATAGGCCGCCAGAGCCTTTGAGAACGGGTGCCGGGAATGCGCCGCCAGGTCGGCCGCGATCGCCAGCGTGGCCGGATCGACCGACGCCGCGTTGACGAGCCTGGGCAGTCCCAGAGTCAGCGTCCCGGTCTTGTCGAACACAGCCGCGTCGATCGCCGCGAGACGCTCCATGGCCGAACCGTCCTTGACCATGACGCCGGCTTCGAACAGGCGCCGGGCCGCAACGACCTGGACGATCGGAACCGCGAGGCCGAGCGCGCACGGGCAGGTGATGATCAGCACGGCGATCGCGATGGTCATGGCGCGGTGCCAATCGCCGGACGCAACCATCCAGCCGAGGAAGGTGGCAAAGGCCGCCAGATGGACCACGGGCGCGTAGAGTGCCGATACCCGGTCGGCAATCCGCCTGTAGCGCGAGCGGCCACCCTCGGCGGCCTCCATCAGCCGGACCATTTCCGCCAGGAAGGAATCCTTCGCCGCGGCGGTTGCCTGCATCGTCAGCGAACCGGTCAGGTTCAGCGTGCCGGCCTGGACGTGCGTGCCGGCGCTCACGGCTTTCGGCGCGCTTTCGCCGGTGACGATAGAGCAATCGAGGTCGGAATTCCCGCTGACGATATCGCCGTCGACCGGTATCCGCTCTCCAGCCGCAATGAGCAGGCGCATTCCCGGCGCGAGTTCGGCGACGGGCACGTATTCGCGTATTCCGTCGTCGCGCAGGACAACAGCCCCTCGCGCGGCAAGCCGTGACAGGCCATTGACCGCGGTTCGCGCCCGCTCGCGCATCACGTGATCAAGCGTGCGCCCGATCAGCAGGAAGAAAAGCAGCGACACCGAGGCGTCGAAATAGGCGTGCTCGCCGTGAGTGATGGTCTCGTAGAGGCTCATCGCGTAGGCGAGCGAAACGCCCACCGCGATCGGTACGTCCATGTTCATGCGGCCATGGCGCAGCGCGTTCGCGGCGGAGCGGAAGTAGATCCCGCCGGCGAAGGCGAGCGCCGGGATGGCGATCAACGCGGACAGCCAGTGGAACAGATCGCGCGTCGGGCCTTCCGCGCCGGACCAGACCGACACCGAGAGCAGCATGATATTGCCGGCTGCGAAGCCCGCCACGGCAACAGCGCGGATCAGCTCCGAGAGCGTCCTGTCCTTCTCGTGAATCTCCGGGTCGAACAGGTGCGCCTGATAGCCGAGCCGGCCGAGCACGGCAAAGAATGGCGGGACGATGTCCCCGCGCCAGCGGATCGACACACGCTTCGTCGACAGGTTGACGCGAGCGGACTCGACGTTTTCGACCGAGCCGAGCGCCGCCTCGATCGCCTGGATGCAAGCTCCGCAATGAACCGTTGGCACCGACAGGTCGGTCTGGTGGATGTCGCCGTCCAGGGAGCGGCTCGCCAGCTTGATCTCCTCGCTCGACGGCGATGCTGACGCCGCGCCGGCGACCTCCAATGCCATTTCAGCCCCAGGCGCGCAGCAGCTCATTGCAGGGCTCCATTCGAGATCATGACACGGCGGACATCGCGGAACGGCGACGTCAGCCCGGCATCCGCATCGATCTCCACGATCCAGACGCCGTTCCTGGGCGTGTGCCGGACGGCAAATGCGCCGGCGTTGCCGGGAGTGCCCCCCGCCACCGCGGCAAGTGTCAGGGCTTCGTCCTCGGCCTCATAGGCCGGGTGGCGGAACAGCACCTTGACGCCGCGCAGCGGCACCGGTTTGCCCTGGCTGTCGACAAGGCTGTAACGGACCTCGCCGGAAGCGACGGTCAGCCTGCCTGTCCAGCCCAGCGCCGCCTGCGCCCTTCCTTTCCTCGCTTCTTCGTTGAACTGCTGGCTTGCGACATAGGTGTTCTCGACCACAAGGCCGGTCCAGCTCTTCTGGGCGAGCGTGGCCATGGTGACGTTGACTCCGATCACCACCGCGAAGAACGCCAGAATGGAGACCAGCATGTGCTTGCCGGTGAACTCGCGCGGCTTCCGCATTTCGACGCTCATCTGCTGTTCTCCGGGGCATTGAAGGTGGCGGTGTATTCGGCGGTTTCGGAACTTGCCGTGTCGTCGATGCGGAATTCGAAACTTTGCGCCGGCTTCCTGATCTGATCGAGCGGTTGCCGGACGAAGACCTTCAGCGTCTTCAGCCGGTCGGGTTCGACCGGGATGGAGTACGAGCGGCTTGCGGGCTGGTCGATGCCGACGATGCTCATCTCACCGCCGTCGAGACCGTGCAGCGTGATCTCGACCGTCCTCGGCTCGGGTATCATGTTGAGCAGCTTGACCGTATAGCCGTTCCGGATCGAGCCGTCCGAGAGCGTCACGAACTGCGGATTGCGATCATGCAGGACATTCAGCTCCAGCCGTTCGCGCGTCAGCAGCGAATAGACGAGCACCAGGCCGATCGCCGACCACACGCCGAGATAGATGTAGGTGCGCAACCGGAAGATCTTGCCCAGATGGAAATGTGCCAGGCCGTCGGCGAAGCTGCCGCTCGGCGTCCTCACCAGCGCCGGATTGACCGGGCCGGTACCACCGCAAGTGGCCATCGCCATGTTGGCGTTGTAGTCCGCCAGCGTTGCGTAGGAGATCAGCCCGCGTTCGCGGCCGAGCTTGTCCATGATGCCGTCGCAGGCATCGATGCACAGCGCGCAGGTGATGCATTCCAGCTGCTGGCCGTCGCGGATGTCGATTCCCATGGGGCAGACGGCGACACAGGCGTTGCAGTCGACGCAGTCGCCGACCAATTGCCCCGCGGCCGAGGCCTTCTTGGCGTGGCGCGAACGCGGCTCGCCGCGCCAGTCGTTGTATGTGACGGTCAGCGAGTTCTCGTCGAGCATCGCCGCCTGGATGCGCGGCCACGGGCACATATAGGTGCAGACCTGCTCGCGCATCAGCCCGCCGAACACATAGGTGGTGCCGGTGAGCACTGCGATCGTGGCATAGGCGATGGGTGCCGCCGTGCCGGTGACGACTTCGCCGAGCAGCTTCGGCGCATCGGCGAAGTAGAAGATCCAGGCGCCGCCCGTGGCCACTGCGATGACAAGCCAGATGGCGTGCTTGGATACGCGCAGGAACAGCTTGCGGGCGCTCCAGGGAGCGGCATCAAGCTTCATGCGGGCATTGCGATCGCCTTCGATCGCCCGTTCCACCACAAGGAACAGGTCGACCCAGACGGTTTGCGGGCAGGTATAGCCGCACCAGGCCCGCCCGACCGTCGATGTGATCAGGAAAAGACCGACGCCCGCCATCATCAGAAGGCCGGCGACGTAGTAGAATTCCTGCGGCCAGATCTCGATGAAGAAGAAGTAGAAACGCCGGTTCGCCAGGTCGATGAGAACGGCCTGGTCGGGAGCGAAGGCCCCCCGATCCCAGCGCAGCCAGGGGGTCAGGTAATAGATGCCGAGCGTGATCGCCATCACCAGCCATTTGAACTGGCGGAAACGGCCGGAGGCGCGCTTCGGAAAGATCTTCTTGCGCGCGGCATAAAGCGGCTGTCGTGTCTTCGCGGAGTTGACCGCTTCGGCCTCGAGCCGTTCTACCTGCGACTGATCCAGCACGACGATCTCCAATCGCGGCGAAATGATGCCGCCTTGTTTCCGGCAATCTCGCAATCGCGCGGGCGCATCGCGTTGATGCAGGTCAAATTGAGCCATCAAAAAGCAAATCGAGGCCCGGCATGGCCGGGCCTCGTCGCTTGAACGGCTGAGGGCCGAGAATAGGCCCCGCTCCTATTCTCCGCCGCCAAGCGAATGGACATAGACAGCCAGTTCCTTGACCGTCGTCTCGCCGAGGCGGCCGACCCAGGCAGGCATCACCCCGTTCTTCGGGGCTCGCACCTGCGCAGCAATCGCGGCCTCGCCGGAGCCGTGGAGCCAGATGGCATCCGTCAGATTAGGTGCTCCGAGGTCGCGGTTGCCCTTCGCGTTCTCGCCATGGCAGGCGGCGCAGTTGTCCGCGAAAACCTTGGCGCCGGGCTCGATCAGGCTCTTGTCCTTCACCGGTCCGGAAAGGCTCGCCACATAGGCGCTGACCTGGGCGATCTGTTCCGGCTTGAGCACGTCGGCAAAAGCGGTCATCTCCGACTGACGTGTGTCGGCGTCCGCCGCGAAGCGGATGCCGTGCGTGATCGTCTGCTGGATCTGCTCCGCCTTGCCGCCCCAGAGCCAATCGTCATCGTTGAGATTCGGAAACCCTGTCGATCCTTGCGCGCCCGAGCCGTGGCACTGCACGCAATTGACCTTGAATGCCGCGCCGCCGGCGGCCACGGCGAATTCGCGCAGCGTGTCGTCAGCGGCGATTTCCGAAACGGTCTTGGACTGTATCGCCGTGACGTATTTGGCCTTGGCGGCGTCAGCCGCGGCCATTTCGTTCTTGACCTCGTTGCGGCTGGAGAAGCCCAGGACGCCCCTTGTGGCGGAACTCAGCATCGGCCAGGCGGGATAGGCAATCGTGTAGGCGAGTGCCCAGGCGACGGTGATGTAGAAGGTGATCACCCACCAGCGCGGCAGAGGATTGTTGAGCTCCTTGATACCGTCCCATTCGTGGCCGGTCGTCGTGATGCCCGAGATTTCGTCGATATGCTCGTTGCTCATGATCAATCGTCCTGGAGAGGAATTTTGGCGGCGTGGTCGGCATGCTCTTTGCCACCCGGACGCAGCGCGAAGACAATGCATCCGACAAAGAACAAAGCCATGGCAAGCAGGCCCCAACTGTCGGCGAACTCCCGCATCAAGTTGTATTCCATGGGTTGCCCTCCTCAGCGGTAGCCGGCTGCTTCGTCGTAGTTCTTGAAATCGACCAGGGTGCCGAGCATCTGGAGATAGGCTACGAGAGCATCCATCTCGGTGACCTGTTGCGGGTTGCCGTCGAAGTCGCCGACCTTGGCCTTGGGGTAACGTTTCTCCAGGCCGGTCGTGTCGGCATTGGGATCGGCCTGCGCCATAAGGTCGGCGTTGGCGTTGGCGACCATGTCGTCGGAGTAGGGCACCCCGACGCGCCTGTTCGCTATCAGATGCGTCGAGAAATCCTTCACCTCGATCGGCGTGTCTTTCAAGAACGCGTAGTTCGGCATGACCGATTCCGGCACCACGGAACGTGGGTCGGCAAGATGCTGCACGTGCCATGCATTCGAGTAGCGGTCGCCGACGCGCGCAAGGTCGGGGCCGGTTCGCTTGGATCCCCATTGGAACGGATGGTCGTACATCGACTCGGCCGCCAGGCTGTAGTGGCCATAGCGTTCCACCTCGTCGCGGAACGGCCGGATCATCTGGCTGTGGCAGAGGTAGCATCCCTCGCGCACATAGATGTTGCGTCCGGCGAGCTCCAGCGGAGTGTAGGGGCGCATGCCCTCGACCTTCTCGATCGTGTTGTCGAGATAGAAGAGCGGCGCGATCTCGACGATGCCGCCAACGGTCACGACCAGCAGGGATCCGACCAGAAGAAGCGTCGCGTTCTTCTCGATCAGCGCGTGTTTGTCTATCAGGCCCATGTCTGGCTCCTTATTCGGCAGGCTGGAGGGCAGGGGCGGAACCCGGCAAAGGTTGCTCTTTGCGCTGGTAGCCACGAATGGTCATGGTGACGTTCCAGGCCATGATCAGCATGCCGGCCAGGTACATGGCGCCGCCCGCGGCGCGCATGACGTAGTAGGGATGCATGGCGGCGACCGTTTCGGCGAAGGAATAGACGAGGAATCCCTGCTCGTCGTATTCGCGCCACATGAGCCCCTGCATGATGCCCGAGACCCACATCACTGCCGCGTAGACAACGATGCCGAGCGTCGCCAGCCAGAAGTGCCAGGTGACAAGCCGCATCGAATAGAGCCGCTCGCGGTTCCAGAGCTTGGGGACCATGTAGTAGATCGCGCCGAAGGTGATCAGGCCGACCCAGCCGAGCGCGCCCGAATGGACGTGGCCGATTGTCCAGTCCGTATAGTGCGAGAGCGAGTTGACCGTCTTGATCGACATCATCGGCCCCTCGAAGGTCGACATGCCGTAGAAGGCGATCGCGGCCACCATCATGCGGACGATCGGGTCGGTGCGGATCTTGTCCCAGGCGCCGGAGAGGGTCATGAGGCCGTTGATCATGCCACCCCAGGAAGGCATCCACAGCATGATCGAGAACACCATGCCGAGCGTCTGCGCCCAATCGGGCAGGGCGGTGTAGTGGAGGTGATGCGGCCCGGCCCAGATATAGAGGAAGATCAGCGCCCAGAAGTGGATGATCGACAGCCGGTAGGAGTAGACCGGGCGGTTCACCTGCTTGGGCACGAAGTAATACATCATCCCGAGGAAACCCGCCGTCAGGAAGAACCCGACCGCATTATGGCCGTACCACCACTGCGTCAGCGCGTCCTGAACACCTGAGAATGCCGAGTAGCTCTTCGAGCCGAGAAACGAGACCGGCATCGACAGGTTGTTGACCACATGCAGCATCGCGATGGTGATGATGAAGGACAGGTAGAACCAGTTGGCGACGTAAATATGCGGTTCCTTGCGCTTCAGAATGGTGCCGAGGAAAAGGATCAGATACGCGACCCAGACGACGGTCAGCCAGAGGTCGACATACCATTCCGGCTCGGCATATTCGCGGCCTTCGGTGATGCCCAGTAGATAGCCGGTCGCGGCCATGACGATGAACAGCTGGTAGCCCCAGAAGACGAACCAGGCGAGATTGCCGCCAAACAGCCTCGCGCGGGACGTGCGTTGCACGACATACATGGATGTGCACAGAAGGGCGTTGCCGCCAAAGGCGAAGATCACACCGGAGGTGTGAAGGGGCCGCAGCCGGCCGAAATTGAACCAAGGCCCGATGTTAAGCTGGGGGTATGCAAGCTCCAGCGCGATGACCAATCCGACCAGCATGCCGACGACGCCCCAGAACACCGTCGCAATGGCACCGTAGCGGATCGGACCATCCATGTAGGCGGATGGGTCGATCGGCGCCGCAGGCTTGAAATCCGTATTGCGCAGCAGGATCGCGGTGAAGCCAACCAAGGCAAAGAACAAAACCCACATATGCTGGCGAAAAGGTTCATCCACCCCCAAGCCGGCGGCTACGAGGGCGCCAAAGGCAAACAGGCTTAGAAGGACGATCTCCGTGCCAAATTTCATCGCAAGTCCCCGATCTCGTCTCAAAAGTTCCGGCGGAAATACCCGCCCGAGGCACCTTTTCGAGATTTCCCGTTCCCCCGGCCTTGATCCAGGTCAAACGCGGACTGCTTTTATTTGGAGGGCGTCGGCGCCGAGCGCCGCGATCTGATCCCGCTCCGGGCAAGGGACGACCTGCAAGGCCGAACCCTGGGACCTTGGTGAGGTCCAGCCAGGCGAAGGCTTGCGGAGGATCGTTGCTGCTCAGTCGCCGCAGCGTTCCTCGATCCGAGCCATGCTTGCGAGGCTGATCTGCCGCTTGTTTACGATCCGGATCGTGCCGTCGGACCGCAACCTGGACAATTCCCGGCTGACCGTCTCGATGGTCAGCCCAAGAAAATCGGCGATATCGGTGCGTGTCAGCGGCAGGTCGAAGCTTATCGGGCTTGCCGGATGGTGGGCGGGATCGGTGTTTCTGGCGACCATGAGGAGGAAGCTTGCGACCTTCTCCGATGCGGTCTTGCGCCCCAGCGCCGCCATCCAGTCGCGTGCTTCGTCGAGCTCGTTCAGCGCATGCTTCAGCAGCAGACGTCCAAGCTCCGGCATCTCGTTTGCCATCCGATCGATGATTGCCCTGGGAAACGAGCACAGCGCCACATTCGTCAAGGCCTCGGCCCTGATCGGCTTCTTTGCCTCGAACGGCCTGCCCAGGAAATCGGGCGCGAAATGGAACCCGACAATCTGCTGACGACCATCCGAGAGATTTCTCGTGAGCTTGACCACGCCGGACAGAAGGTTGGAGTAGGTTCCGTCGTCGGGCAGTTCCGTCCCAGCCGGAACCTCATGCCTGGACGAGGCCTTGGCCAACTCGGCGAGTTGGCGGGCATTGAAGGCGCCGCATAATCCATCCTGCCGCGCTTCGCAGGATTTGCAAATTGCGGGGACGTCGGCTTGTTGAACATCCTGTCTGGCGGCCATTGCGACGCCCATGGTCAAATAGGAACGGCAATCTGCGCTGGCTTCGACCCGAGTCGCCTTGATCGAGATCAAGGTTTTGCCGGCGTCGTTCAGGCAGTTTCACCGTCATGACCCCGCCCGCTGCTCCCATCGATCCGCCGCGCCCAGCTCCGACCGTGAGCCTTGGCGACAACGTGCCGCGTTACACGAGCTATCCGACGGCGCCGCATTTTCATCCAGGCGTTGACGTGGTCACGGTTCGTGGGTGGATGGACGCGCTCGAAGGCGATGACGAGATATCGCTGTATCTCCATGTTCCCTATTGCGACCGGCTGTGCTGGTTCTGCGCCTGCCATACCAAGCAGACACGTCACTATGAGCCCGTCGCCACCTTCCTGCGCTCACTTCACAAGGAGATCGAAACGGTCGGCGGCCTTGTGAGCGGCCGTGGCAGGGTCCGCGCCGTTCATTTCGGTGGCGGCTCCCCGACAATGCTGAAGCCCGACGACATCCTCATGCTCGGAAAGGCGTTGCGGGACCAATTCGACTTCCTCGACGATGCCGGCCTCAGCGTCGAGATCGACCCGAACGACATGGATGAGGGTCGCCTTGACGCGTTTGCCGCGATCGGCATGACGAGGGCGAGCCTCGGTGTCCAGGATTTCGATCCCAAGGTGCAGAAGGCGATCAATCGCGAGCAGAGTTTTGCGCTGACCAAGAGCATTGTCGATGCGGTGCGGGCGCGGGGCGTCACCTCCGTCAACCTGGACCTGCTCTACGGCCTGCCGCATCAGACCGGCAAGAGCGTTGCGGCGACCGTTGCCCAGGCGCTGACCTTGGCGCCGGACAGGCTTGCGCTGTTCGGATACGCGCATGTGCCGTGGTTCAAGAAGCATCAGACGATGATCGATGAAGCCTGGCTGCCCGACTCCGTCGCGCGCCTGGCGCAGTCGCAGCTTGCCGCGCAGCTGATTGTCGATGCCGGCTACGAGGCATTGGGATTGGACCATTTCGCAAAGCCGCAGGATGCCCTGGCGGTTGCCGCCCGTGCCGGCAAGATCCGCCGCAATTTCCAGGGCTACACCGAGGACCAGTGCGAAACCCTGATCGGTCTGGGCCCCTCCTCGATCAGCCGGTATCGCCAGGGTCATGCACAAAACATCGTTGCGACGGGCGAATACCAGAAAGCCGTGGATTCGGGAGAGCTGGCGATAGCGCGCGGCATAGAATTCAGCGTCGAAGATGAGGCGCGTGGCTGGGTCATCGAGCGCCTGATGTGCAACTTCGCCTTCTCGGCGGTGGAGCTTGTCGAACGCTTTGGAAATGTCGGCCAAAGGCTGCTTTGCGAAGCGAGCCGACTGGCCATCAGCGGGGCGGGCCAGCTTCTTCGGCTGGAAGGCGAGAACTTCGTCGTGCCGGCCGCAAGCCGCCCGCTTGTCCGCACGGTGGCGGCGAAATTCGACAAATACCTCAGCAGCGGAACCGGCAGGCATTCGGTGGCGGTTTGAAGAGGCTTCGGACGGCGGATCAGAAATGCTCGCCGATCCTGAAGGGACCGACACGGGTGCCGGCCGCGATAAGGTAGGCGGTCGACCAGCCGATCAGCAGAAAGCCGTTGATGCCTTCCAGGGCCGCCAGAACGCGCCAGCCATGGGCGGGCACGACATCACCATAGCCGACGGTCGAGAAGGTTATGGTCGAGAAGTAAAGCGCCGTCTCGAAATCGCCTAGGATCCCGAGCAGCCGATAAAGCCCAGCCCAAAGCCAGACTTCCGCGGTCATGACCGCGAAAAGCCCCATGACGACGGTGATCATGGCCAGCACCCGGCTGCGCCGCCCGTGCATGCGAAAGAGCGCAACGAGCCGTGCCATCACGTGAGTGATGGCGATAAGGCCGAACGTATGGATCAGGACCGTCAGGCTGATGACGATCGTGCCGACGAAAAGATTGAGGATCATTCGAGGACATTACGGCTCGAAGGACAATATTCCTTGCGTAGGATCAAACCTGCAGATTCGGCTGGGCCGCTCATGCAGAGGGTCTTTGCGCTTGCGCAAATCCAACAGCAGATCTCCGACTTTGGAGGCTGAGCATGCCGTTGTGGTGATCGGCATTGCGGCGACGTGCAACCGGAAATGAAAATGGCCGGGTCAGACCTCTCCCCAGGTCTGCCCGGCCTGTGCTTCCGGCCCGCCATTGCCGGAAGCAGCCCCCCATTCTGTCTGATCAGTTCGAAGCGGTTTTGGCCGCCTCGGCGAACAGTTCGGCAAAGACGGGCTTTGCCTTGCCGACCTGCTTGACGGCTTCCGCCGCCTCCAGGTTGACCGGCTTGCCGATGACGATCAGCGCCACCATGCCCATGCCGTAATGGGGAGCGCATTTCACGCCATAGACACCTTCCTTGGTGAGGGTGACCGTGATCTCCTCGCTCGCCTTGCCCTTGAAGGGCTCAGCGCCGTCCGGGAGCATTCCATTGACTATCTCGGCGTTGTGGGTCTTGTCGGTCGGCACGAACTTGATCGTGTCGCCGGGCGCCGCCCGCACGAAGTTGGGCTGGAAGACCATCACGCCCTTTTCACCCTTGTTCAGCATCTGGACGACATGTTCCTCCGCATGCGCGGCGCCGGCCATCGAGAGCAACGCGACCGCCGCGGCAATGAGGGGCAATTTCATTGGAATAGTCCTTTCGTTGATTCACCACGGCATCAACCGTTGCGCCCTTCTAGTTCGTCGGACGACTCGGCGATTTGCGCTGGCGCAAATTGCAGGAAGAAAAGATCGACCGATGGACGGCGAACCGCGGGGGATGATGCGGATCGCTTCAATTGTCGGCGGCAGGTCCTCCAGGATCAAGCCCGGTCGGGGCATGGGCGCGTTGCGCTTTTGAAGTCAGGAAGGCCGTTGGCAGGTCTTGATTGCCGGTCGATTGCCGGCCTGTCCATTCCGAGGGGACCGCTGAAGCCGTTCCGGAGGTTCCCTCATCCTGGCCGGTATTTGCGATGGATCAAAGCTCGATCGTTCTTCGCCGGATAGATCGATGAGCGACCGGTCTTGACACCGGGCCGTCGTGAACCGGTGGCAGCGTCAATGCGTTGTGCTTCAGCCGGCGTCGGTTTGGAACCAGCGAAGGAATGAGAAATGACCGAGCATCCCAGCACCAATCGTTTGTCCGCACAGGAACTGCACGACATCGATGCCTACTGGCGTGCCGCCAACTATCTGACCATCGGGCAGATCTACCTGCTCGACAATCCGCTGCTTCGCGAACCCCTTCGGTTGGAGCATGTCAAGCCAAGGCTGCTCGGCCACTGGGGGACCTCGCCGGGTCTCAGCTTCATCTATGCGCATCTCAACCGCGCCATCAGGCAGCGCGATGCCAATGTCATCTATGTCTGCGGTCCCGGCCATGGCGGGCCGGCGATGGTGGCGAACACCTATCTCGAAGGCACCTACAGCGAGACCAACCCGGACATCGCCCTGGGCGAGGCTGGAATGAAGAAGCTCTTCCGCCAGTTCTCGTTTCCTGGCGGCATCCCAAGCCATGCGGCGCCTGATGTGCCCGGCTCGATCCATGAAGGCGGCGAGCTTGGCTACGCGCTTTCGCACGCCTATGGCGCGGCCTTCGATAACCCGGACCTTGTCGTCGCCTGCGTCGTTGGCGACGGCGAGGCGGAAACCGGGCCGCTCGCCACCTCCTGGCATTCCAACAAGTTCCTCAATCCGGCGCTTGACGGCGCGGTGCTGCCGATCCTCCACCTCAACGGCTACAAGATCGCCAATCCCACCATTCTGGCGCGTATCCCCGAGGAAGAGCTGAGTGCGCTGTTCATCGGCTACGGTTACGAGCCGCTGTTCGTCGAAGGTGACGATCCGGCCTTGATGCATGAGCGGATGGCGGTCGTGCTCGACGATGCCCTGGACCGCATCAAGGCGATCCAGGATGCGGCCCGCAGCGGCGCGAAGACCGCGCAGCCGCGGCCGAAATGGCCGATGATCGTGCTGCGCAGCCCGAAGGGCTGGACCGGCCCGAAGGAGGTCGACGGGCTGAAGACGGAGGGATTCTGGCGCGCCCACCAGGTCCCGCTCTCCGGCCTCGCCGAAAATCCCGAGCATCTGAGGATGCTCGAAGAATGGATGAGAAGCTACCGGCCCCAAGAGCTTTTCGATGCCGCCGGCGCGCCCGTGGCCGCGATCCGCGCCACCGCGCCGCAAGGCGACAGGCGCATGAGCTCCAATCCGCATGCCAATGGCGGCCTGCTGCGGCGGTCCCTCGAACTGCCTGGCCTGGATGAGCACGCCGTCCGGGTCGAGCGGCCCGGCGGCGTCAAGGCGGAGTCGACCCGTGTCATGGGCGGTTTCCTGCGCGACGTCATGACGTTGAACCGGGCTGCGAGGAACTTCCGCATCGTCGGGCCCGACGAGACCGCCTCGAACCGGTGGCAGGACGTCTTCGAGGTGACGGAGCGCGCCTGGATGGAAGAGATCCTTCCCGAGGATGTCCACCTGGCGCGGGAAGGCAGGGTTATGGAAATTCTATCCGAGCATACGTGCCAGGGGTGGCTGGAAGGTTACCTGCTTACCGGACGCCATGGCTTCTTCTCCTGTTACGAGGCCTTCACGCACATCGTCGATTCCATGTTCAACCAGCATGCCAAGTGGCTGGATGCCTGCCGCAAGCTCGCCTGGCGGCGGCCGATCGCTTCGCTGAACTATCTGTTGTCGAGCCATGTCTGGCAGCAGGAGCACAATGGGTTCAGCCATCAGGATCCAGGCTTTATCGACGTGGCGCTGAACAAGAAGGCGGACGTCGTGCGCGTCTATCTGCCGGCGGATGCCAACAGCCTGCTTTGCGTGACCGACCATGTGCTGCGGACATGGAACCGCATCAACGTCATCGTCGCCGGCAAGGCCAATTCCTGGCAGTGGCTGTCCATCGACGAGGCGAAAGTCCACTGCGGCGCCGGCATCGGCATATGGGAATGGGCGTCGACCGACGGCGGGGCCGAGCCGGATGTGGTGATGGCCTGCGCCGGCGACGTGCCGACGCTCGAGACGCTGGCCGCCGTTCAGATCCTCAGGCGCCACATTCCCGACCTCAAGGTCCGTGTGGTGAACATTGTCGATCTCATGACGCTGCAGCCGAAGGAACATCACCCGCACGGGCTGTCGGACCGCGAGTTCGACGCGTTGTTCACCAGGGATAAGCCTGTCATCTTCGCCTATCACGGCTATCCGTGGACGATCCACCGCCTGACCTACCGTCGGACCAATCACGAGAACATCCATGTGCGCGGCTACAATGAGGAAGGGACGACGACGACGCCGTTCGACATGACCGTGCTCAATGGGCTCGACCGCTATCATCTCGTGCTTGGCGTGCTCGACCGCATTCCCGAGCCGGCCGGCGCGCACATCCAGTTGAGGCAGGCCATGGAGGGCAAGCTGATCGAGCACGGAGCCTATATCCGCAAGCACGGGCAGGACATGCCCGAGATACTCGGCTGGAAGTGGGAGCGGTAATCGATGACGAGGCGCTGGATTGAGAGGATCGGGCTTGCACAAACGGCTGGGACCGGCCGGTCATGACCGATGCAATTCTCGTCCTCAATGGCGGCTCATCAAGCCTGAAGTTCGCCGTCTTCCAATGGCGTGACGAGCTCCATCTGCTGGTGCGCGGCAGCGTCTCGTCGATCGGCGAGCGGCCCCGGCTCCACGTCGCGCCCACGGCAATGACACCGCCATTCGACAGGAGCCTCGGCGAGCAGCCGATCTCCATCGGCAAGGCGTTCGAAGCCGTTGCGTCCTATCTTGCGGATCGCGGCCTCCTGCGCCGGGTGCGTCGGGTTGGGCATCGCATCGTGCATGGCGGCCGGGAATTTGCCCGCGCAACGCTGCTCGGCGAGCGCACGCTCGGTGCCTTGCGCGAGCTCGAGCCGCTCGCCCCGATACATCAGGCGATCAACCTAGAGCTCGTCGACCTGGCCAGCCGCCTCCTGCCCGGCACCATGCAGGTCGGCTGCTTCGATACGGCCTTCCACGCGGCACGGCCCGAGCACGCAAGGCTTTATGGCCTGCCGCACGAGATGGCGGAGCAAGGCATCGTCTCCTACGGTTTCCATGGGCTCTCCTACAGCCACGTCGCCAGCGAGCTGCACAACCGTTACGGCGCCACTGCCGGCGGCCGGACGATCGTTGCTCATCTCGGCAGCGGCGCAAGCCTGTGCGCGATGAAGGCAGGCGTGAGCCACGCCACCACCATGGGCTTCTCGACGCTTGACGGCCTCGTCATGAGCACGCGTTGCGGCGCGATCGATCCCGGCATCCTCCTGCACCTTCTGCAGGACCGGAAGCTGTCTTCGGACGAACTTGCCGACCTGCTCTACCAGCGATCCGGCCTGCTCGGGGTGTCGGGCATTTCGGGAAACATGCAGACGCTGCTTGCATCGAAAGACCCTGCGGCGATGCGCGCCGTCGATCTTTTCGTCTATCGTGTCGGGCGCGAGATCGGATCGCTTGCCGCGGCGATTGGCGGGCTCGACACCCTCGTGTTCACGGCGGGCATCGGCGAGCATGCGCCCGCGATCCGGCAGAGCATCTGCGAAGCGGCAGGATGGCTGGGCGTCGCGCTCGACAAGGCGTTGAACGCGCGTGGTGAAGAACTGATCAGCGCCTCGGATTCCTTGGTCGACGTGCTTGTCATTCCCGCCGATGAGGAACGCGCGGTGGCCGCCGAGTTGCTCGGCTTCGAAGGCAAAGACTAAATGATTTCGCCCGGAAGCGGGCGGCGCTTCCGGGCAATATCACCAAAACAAATGCCGAGACATCTTGGAGCAGTTCAGCGTTTGATAGATCGCCGAACTGCTCCAATTCCTTGCTTTCACGCAAACTCCGGAACGGAAAACCGCTGCTCGCTTTTCCTGGAATTGCTCTAGCCCGCCAACGTGGCGCCGAGCTTCCGCTGAACCAGGACGAGCGTCGGGTCGTTGGGATCGGTCGTGACGATGAAGCCCATCTCGCGCTCGAGTTCGATCGCTGCGCGGTTTTCGCGGCTCTCGATCGACTCGATGGTCTCTATGCCATGATCGTCGGCATAACGCGCGACATAGCCGAGAAATTCCCAGCTGACGCCGAGATGCTTGCGGTCCTCGCGGATGCAGATGGCGACTTCGCCACGCCGATCGGCCGGATCCGCGGCGAGGGTCGCCACCGCGATCAGCATTCCGTCGGTGGAGAAGGCGAGAAAATTATGGACGTGCGGATCGTCGGAGCGGGTCATCGCCACCAGCCGGTCATGCGAAACTTCCTTCACCGCTCCGAGGAAGCGGAAACGCAGATCCTCCGGCGTCACATGGGTGAAGAACTCGGCGACGATCGGCTCATCGTCGGGACGCGCCTGACGCACTTCGAAGCGAAATCCGGTGTGGGTCGTAAGCATGGTTTTCATTTTCAGCCCCTTTTCAGGATTGATGCGCGGGATTGGCGCAATGGCCTCATTCACCCATTGCCAGCAGCGTGTCGCGTTTCAGAATTTCAATGCTGCGCAGGCTGAGCAGGCGGATCACGCCCTTCTCTTTCAGGCGGGTGAAGACCCGCGACACGGTTTCGATGGTGAGGCCGAGATAGTCGCCGATGTCGTTGCGCGACATTGGCAATTCCACCTGCCGCAACCCACCCTGACGCTCCGACATTTCGACGAGGAATGCCGCGACGCGCTCGATGGCGTTTTGGCGGCCGAGCACCAGGAGATGTTCCTGAGCCCGGGTCAGGCCTTTGAGCGCCAGAGGCAGGAGCTGGCGCGACATGTCCGTGCCCGACGGAGCGCGAAAGACCCGCACACCGGTCGCGTTGATCGCCTCGGCGAAGAAGTGGTGCGTGGCGTCGGCCTCGAAACCGAAGGTTTCTCCGGCAAGGTGGAACGCGCTGATCTGCCTGCGACCGTCGGCGAGCAGGCGGTAGATGCGGACCGCGCCGAATTCGACCTGATAGAGTGCGCCGGCCTTCTCGCCCTGAGCGTAGATTTCGGCGCCAGCCGTGAAGAAGCTGACCGGCGTTGCCGGCCCGTCGAAGACCGGCACGGGGCTCTGATGGGGAAGGTAGGACGGCAGTTCGATCTTGGCGGAGGCTTGAGCATACATGGCTGTGGTCCCAGTGAATTTGTGACAACAGCAATCGCCCAAATCCGGCCATGCCGAAATTCGGTTATGTCCCTACGGGAAACTACTTAGTGCGACCCCGAAATCACCCGGTCGGGCCAGGCATGCCGCGCGCCAGTTGGGTCCGCGATTGACCACGATCAAGGGCGGCATGACTTGACCCGGCATTATCCGGTCGGAGCAGACCAAGGGAAACCGACCATGACCTCCGATATGATTGAAATCTGGACCGGCATACTCGGCCTTGCCTATCTTGCCGCCGCAGGCCTTTATTTCGGAATGCTCCTTGCCAGGAAACACGTCCCGGCGAGTCACGCCCGGCCGTACCCGGTAAGGATCAGGCGCCCGCGATAGGAACGAGGCGCAAGCCGGCGCGTTTCCATTCTCGTTGCGGAACGGAAGCGGGTCCGGTCTCTTCTGTCTTTTGAGGAACCCGGAGAAACGTGATGAAGGCGATGGTGCTGGAAAAGCCCGGCACGCTTTTGAGCCTCGTCGACCGCCCGGATCCTTTGCCGGGAGCGGGCGAGATCAGGCTCAAGGTGGAGGCATGCGCGGTATGCCGCACCGACCTGCACGTCGTGGACGGTGACTTGCCATGGCCGAAGCTGCCGCTCGTGCCGGGTCACGAAATAGTCGGCATCGTCGATCTTGTCGGTGAAGGCGTGCCACGATCCCGGCTCGGGCAGAGGGTGGGTGTTCCATGGCTGGGGCACACTTGCGGACATTGCCCCTATTGCAGCGCCGGCGCCGAAAACCTCTGCGACCAGCCGCTCTTCACCGGCTACACGCGCGACGGCGGCTTCGCCAGTCATGTCGTTGCCGATGAGCATTTCGCCTTCGAGCTCGATGCCGCCGCCGATCCGGTGTCGCTGGCGCCGCTCCTGTGCGCTGGTCTGATCGGCTGGCGCTGCCTCAAAAAGGCCGGCGATGGCCGCCGACTGGGCATCTACGGCTTCGGCGCCGCCGCGCATATCATCACCCAGGTGGCGATCTGGCAGGGACGTGAGCTCTTTGCCTTCACCCGGCCTGGCGACATCCAGGCACAGGAATTCGCGCGCTCCTTGGGCGTCGCCTGGGCAGGCGCGTCCGATGAATTGCCTCCGGCCGAGCTTGACGCCGCGATCATTTTCGCTCCGGTCGGCGACCTTGTGCCGGCGGCGTTACGGGCTGTCCGCAAGGGCGGCCGGGTGGTCTGCGGCGGCATCCACATGAGCGACATTCCATCGATGCCCTACAAGCTTCTGTGGGAAGAAAGAGAATTGGTGTCGGTCGCCAACCTGACCCGTCGTGACGCCGAGGAATTCTTCCCGATAGCGAGAGACGCCCGGGTGCGCACGCATACCAAAGCCTATCCGCTGGAGCGGGCAAACCAGGCTCTGGATGATTTGCGTATGGGCAGGCTGAGTGGCGCCGCCGTCCTTAAGCCGTGACGGTCCTGGAGCAATTCCAGGAAAAAGTGCGCAACGGTTTTTCGTCCGGAATCGCGCCAGGACAAAGAGGTGGAGAGGTTTGCCGTTTCCATGAATGGTGAAACGCACTAAGCCGCGCGTTCGCCCAGCCGTTCCATCTGCCTCAGCCACTTTGCCCGCTTAGCGTCGCTGGCGCTCGCAACCATGCCGAACAAGGTTTCCCGCACCGGCCTGATGCCGACAAAATTGAGGATACCGCGCCGCATGCCGGCAATCCCGTGGCTGAGGAACCATATCCGGTAGACGGCCGCCGGCATTCCCATGGTCACCACCAGGCGGGCGGAGCGGCCGCGCAGCAAGGACTTGGCGAAACCTTCGCCTTTGGCCGGATAGGCGAACGCCGTACCTGGCCGCATCACCTGCTCGAGGAAAGCTTTCAGCAAGGCCGGCGCGGTGCCCAGCCAGAGCGGGAAGACAAAGACGAAATGCTCCGCCCAGACGACCGCCTCGCCTGCTTCCTTGAGGCCTTCGGGAATCTCCCCATGCTCGAACTCCTGCATTGTCCGCAGCATCGGAAAGTCCAGCGGGGCCAGGTCGATCTTGCGCACGCTATGGCCCGCCTTGTCCGCCGCTGCAGCATATGCCGAGGCCAAAGCCCGGCAGAGCCGGTCAGGAGACGGGTCGGGATGGCCGACGAGAACGAGGACGCGGCGCGACATGGCCCCCTCCGGTCACCTGCGGAAGGCCTGCTATGGCTGCTCGACGCGGGCCACCTGGTACGTGTGCATGGCCCCGTTGCGCTTGATCGAGACGTACTCGCCGGTGACGAAGCGCTCCTCGCCAAGATGAAAGCCGACCTCGTCGTCACGATCGCCCTCGGCGTAGTCGAAATACCATTGACCGCCTGGCTTGCGCCGCAAGCGGCCGACAAGATCGTCCTCGCCGGTGCGGAAGCGGCGGACGCGACAGAAGCCCTTGTGCGATTTCCACTCCTCCGCGTCGAGCCGTCCCTCGTCGGTAAGCGGCGCCAGCACATCGTAGCCTTCTTCGCGGTCCCCCTCCGGATGACCTTTTTCGCGTGCGAGAAGCAGGCGGATGTTCCTGAATCTGGGGGTGAGATCGTGCAAGCTGGTCATGGCAAACTCCTTTGAGGCCATTCCTATCGCGGCGGCCGGATGTCACCTTGATCAAGGTCAAACGGAACCTGGATCGTCGGGAGGATCAGCTCGTACCTGTCGGCAGGTGGCCGCGAACCCAATTGACGATCTGGCCGGTGCTCATCGCCCCCGATATGCGCGCGATTTCCTGCTGGCGGTGAAACAGGATCATGGTGGGGATGCCGCGAATGCCCAGCCTCGTCGCGACGGCCTGCTCCTTGTCGGAGTTCAGCTTGACCAGCCGGATGTGCGGCTCGAGCGCCTTGGCGGCGGCCTCATAGGCCGGCGCCATCATCTTGCAGGGACCGCACCACGGAGCCCAGACGTCGACGAGGACAGGCAGGCTGCCGCGCCCGATCTGACGGTCGAAGTTCGCCGCGTCGATGTCCTGCGGAACCCCGGAAAACAGCCGGGCGCCGCATTTTCCGCATTGCGCTTCGGCGCTGTTTCGGTTCGGCGGCAGGCGGTTGACCACGCCGCATTTGGTGCAAACCACCAGATTCTCCTGGGTCACGACCTCCTCCCGGTTTGACTGTGCTCGAGACGCCCACCGCCAAGGGCCCGCAGCGCATTGACGATGACGGCGACGTCTATGCCCTCTTGCAGCAGTGCTCCCGCCACCGGCGTTATATGCCCCATGGCGGCCGCGATCATCGCCGCGCCCGAGAGCGCCAGCCCGACGACGATGCTCTGCAGGGCGATCCCGCGCGTGCGCCTGGCGATACGCAGTGCTTCCGCGACAGGCTGCAGCCTGTCGGTCAGCACGACCACGTCCGCCGCCTCCGACGAGGCTGTCCCGCCGCGGGCTCCCATGGCAATGCCTACGGTCGCCGCGGCAAGGGCGGGAGCATCGTTGATGCCGTCGCCGACCATCATCGTCGGCGCCGTCGCCTTCTCGGCCTCGACTGTTCCAACCTTGTCGGCCGGCGTGGCATCGGAAAAGACGGCATCGAGATCGAGCGAAGCGGAGACCTTTTCGGCCGCCGCGCCGTCATCGCCGGTCAGCATGACTATCCGGGTGACGCCTGCCGAACGCAAAGCCCCGACAGTGCCGGGAGCATCCTCGCGTATGGCGTCTCCGAATGTGAAAACAGCGGCAAGCCGGCCATCGATGGTCACAAACACCCTGAGCACCTGCGTGTCGCGGTAACGGCTCTCTCCGCTCTTCGCCCAATTGGGCAACGGCCCGTTTCCAAGAACAAGCGGCCTCGACCCGGCCACGACCGACATCCCGTCCACCTGACCCTCAAGACCTTCTCCCCGATGCTCGCGGACATCACGGGGTTGGGAAAGCAAAAGGTTTCCATGTCGGGCAATGCGGACAATCGAATCCGCAAGGACGTGATGCGAAGCCTGTTCAAGCGAGGCGAGCAGCCGCAGCGGCTCATCGGTTCCCTGGCCTGGAGCGACGTCGATCTCGATCAGCTCGGCGCCGCCGAGCGTCAGGGTCCCTGTCTTGTCGAAGATCGCGGTGCGTATCTGGGCGAGCGCCTCCAGCGCCGCGCTGCCCTTCATGAGGATGCCGGCGCGGGCGGCGCGCGACACGCCGCCGATGAATGCAACGGGCGCCGCGAGGATCAGTGGGCAGGGCGTCGCGACCACCAGAACGGCGAGGGCGCGGACTGGATCATTGGAAAGATACCAGGCGATGCCGGCAACCAGCAGCGTGGCTGGAAGCAAGAGCAGGGCAAAGCGGTCTGCAATGCGTATGAACGGCGCCTTGGCCGTCTGCGCGGCGGCGACCATGCGCACGATCGCGGCGTAGGTGCTTTTGTTGGCGACGGCGGAAGCCCGCATGACAAAGGCCTCGCCTGCATTGACGGTGCCGCTGCGCAATGCGTCGCCGGCGCCGCGCCGCTCCGGCAGGGGTTCTCCTGTGACGGTCGACTCATCGAGCAGGGCTGATGCGTCGATCAGGATGCCGTCCACGGGCAGCAATTCGCCGGCGCGCACCAGAAGCTCGTCGCCGACCGCAACCTGGTCGATCGCGACGGTCTCGGTGCCATGTGCGGATTTCCGGTGCGCCACACGCGGCGCCCTGTCGGTCAGAGCCTTGAGATTCCGCTCCGCCCGGCCGCGCGCCAGATCCTCGAGCACCGTGCCGCCGGCATACATGATGGCGACGACCACCGCCGCCAAGGCCTGCCCAAGCAACAGCGCCGCCGACATCGAAACCAGCGCGATGGCGTCGACTCCGATCCGGCCGATCCAGAAATCCCGCAAGATCGAGATGGCAAGCGCCGCCACGACGGGCAAAGTTGCCGCCGCCCAGATCATATCGGGCGAGGCGATGTCGATGCCATATCGCCAGACGCCTAGCCCGAGCGCCAGACCGAGAACGGCGATGATCAGCAACGTGCGCCGCAGCACGGTTTCGCTCATGGCAACAGTCAAAGTTCTTCGATCATTTCCCGCAGCAGCAGCCGGACATCCTTTGCCGTCGCGGCAAGCTGCGGGTTGTCGATCGCTCCCATCGCGACCATCGGATCGACCGTCGCTACCTCGGCCTTGCCGGGGGCGGCCTCGGTCACGATCACGTTGCAGGGCAGCATCGCGCCGATCTTGTCCTCGGCCTGCAGCGCGCGCCATGCGAAATGCGGATTGCAGGCGCCGAGGATCATGTATGGCTTGAAGTCGACGCCCAGCTTGACCTTCATCGTGTGCTGGACATCGATCCTCGTCAGAATACCGAAGCCCTTGCCGGCAAGCTTTTTGGTGACGTGTTCGATCGCCGCGGCGAACGGCATGTCGAGGCTCTTGCTGAAATAGTAGCTCATCGGATTCTCCTTCCACGGCGATCTTCGCCAGCAGAGACAGCTTGAGGGCAGTAGCTAGCCGCGGGGGGCGGATGACGCTTTGATCCAGCGCAATGAATGCCAGGCGCCTTCAGTGAATGTGGCGGCAAGGAGTTCTCCAGAATGACGATCCGAAATCTTGAATACGCGGTCTCACCGAAATCGGTCGTTGTCGTGGGCGCGACCGAGCGCGTTGGCTCGGTCGGCCGCGTTGTCTTCGACAACATTGTCGGCGGCGGCTTCGAGGGGGAGATCTGGCCGGTCAATCCCAAGCGTTCGGAAGTGGCCGGCCACCGCTGCTACGGCCGGGCTGCCGATCTGCCTGGGGTTCCCGATCTGGCCGTGATCTTGACCCCTCCCGAGACTGTGCCCGACATCGTGCGGGAACTGGGGGAAAAGGGTACGCGAGCCGCCGTCGTCATCACCGCGGGGCTCAATCACGCCAACGGTCTGCGCCAGGCCATGCTCGATGCGGCCAAGCCCTCGCTCATGCGCATCATTGGCCCGAACACCGTCGGGCTGATGGTCCCTCCGGCGAAGCTCAACGCCAGTTTCGCCCATATGGCGGCGAGGACCGGGAACATTGCGCTGATCTCGCAGTCCGGCGCGATCGCCACGTCGCTGATCGACTGGGCGGCCGAGAACAATGTCGGCTTTTCCCGGATCATCTCCCTCGGCGACATGGCGGACGTCGACGTCGGCGACTGCCTCGACATGCTGGCGGGCGATTTCCACACGCGCGCCATCGTGATGTATCTCGAAACCATACCCAATCCGCGCAAGTTCATGTCGGCCGCGCGGGCGGCGGCGCGCCTCAAGCCGGTTATCGCGATCAAGCCCGGCCGGCACGAGCAGGCGGCGAGGGCGGCCGCGACGCATACCGGCGCGCTTTCGGGCGCGGACAGGGTAGTGGACGCCGCCTTGCGCAGGGCAGGGGTGCTGCGTGTGGATGATCTCGCCGAGCTGCTCGACGCCGCCGAGACGGTCGCGCGCCACGCTCCCCTAGAGCGGGCACGGGTCGGCATTGTCACCAACGGCGGCGGGGCCGGCGTACTTGCCGTCGACAAGATCGTCGACCGTGGCGGCGAGCTGGCTGAACTTGCGACCTCGACGATCGAGCGGCTCGACCGTACGCTGCCGCCGACCTGGTCGCGTGCGAACCCGGTCGACATCGTCGGTGACGCCGCGCCGGAACGCTACGGGGCGGCGCTCGAAGCCCTGGCCGCGGATCCGGGGACGGACGTTATCCTGGTCATGAATTGCCCCACCGGGCTCGGTTCCTCGCCGGACGCGGCCAGGAAGGTCGCCGAGCTCGGCGACGAGGGCGAGATCGGCGGAAAACCGCTTCTCGCGTGCTGGCTCGGCGAGCATACCGCGCGCGAAGGCCGGCGCGTCCTGACGGAAGCCGGCATCGCGAACTTCGAGACGCCGGAAGACGCGGCGGTCGCGGCGTCCTATCTCGGCGAATGGTCGCGAGCCCAGCGGGCGCTCCTGCGGACTCCCTCGAGCCGGGGTGATGACCGGTTCGACGGCAAGGCATCGGCGCACGCCATCTTCCGGAAGGTGGCCGCCGAAGGACGGCGCTTGCTGACGGAACCGGAAGCAAAAGCCGCGATAGAAGCCTACGGCATTCCCGTGCCGCGAACCATCGTCGCCGGATCCGTCGCGGACGTGGCGCAGGCGGCCGGCGAGCTTCTTCAAAGCTCGGAAAGGGTGGTTGTCAAATTGCTGTCGAAGGTGGTCTCGCACAAGTCGGACGTCGGCGGCGTGGTCCTCGACATCGCGACCGCCGACAAGGCCGCGGAGGCCGCCCGGTCGATCGAGACACGCCTGCGCGCGCGGTCGCCGCAAGTGAAGGCGGACGGCTACGCGGTGCAAGCCATGGTCGCGCGCAAGCATGCGCAGGAACTCATCCTGGGCATGAACCTGGACCCGATGTTCGGCCCGGTCATTCTGTTTGGCGCCGGCGGCACGGCGGTCGAGGTCGTGAACGATACCGCGATCGCCCTGCCGCCGCTTGACGACGTGCTGGCCGGAGACGCGATCGACGCGACCAGGATAGGCCGCCTGCTTGCCGGCTATCGCGATCGCAAGCCGGCCAACCGCGGCGCGATCATCGCCGCGCTGAACGGCCTGTCGCAAATGATCGTCGACTTCCCCTGCCTCGTCTCCCTCGACATCAACCCGCTGCTGGCCGATGCCGAAAGCGTGGTTGCGCTCGATGCCCGTATCGAGATCGACCCGCGACGGGTGAATGAACCGGCGCCGAACCCGGCGCTTGCCATAAGGCCCTATCCGTCGGGATGGAGCCGTGATTTCCAGTCGGACGGCATGACCTTTCACGTCCGGCCGATCATGCCGGCGGACGTGGCGCTTTATCCCGCGTTCCTGGCGAGGATTTCCCCCGACGACCTCAGACTGCGCTTCCTGTCGCTGCGGAAGAACTTCCCCGACCAGATGCTGAAGCGGCTCACGCAGCTCGACTACGACCGCGACATCGCCTTCGTCGCGCTTGAAAAGGACACGGGAGCGCTGGCGGGAATCGGCCGGCTTTCCTGCGACCCCGATCACAGGAGCGGTGAATATGCGCTGCTCGTGCGATCCGATCTGCAAGGCCATGGCCTGGGATGGGATCTGCTGAAACAGGTCATCGACTATGCGAGGGCTGAACGCATCGGCCGCATCGAGGGCACGATCCTCAACGAAAACCGCAAGATGCTCACGATGTGCCTGGAGTTTGGCTTCTCGGTCGCGCACCACCCGAGCGAGCCCGGCCTGTCCCTGGCGACGCTGGAGCTACGCTGACCGGCAAACGGCGCTGCGATTGCCTCTTCTTGATGTTCACCGGCCTGCACACCCGTAGCCAAGCGCAAGAGGAACTGCCGGTCGGCGCTCATGCATCATCTGGAGCCCGTCGCGCTCAGACCGCGCAGCCAGGCCTGCATCCAATTGTCCTGTGCGTGGCTTTTGCCTGCCGCACGCCGGTCCGACTCCAGAATGGCTTCGCGCGGATTCATGCCGAAGCGCTGGCGGAAGGCACGGGAGAATGCCGCCTCGCTCGCGAAGCCATTGGTATAGGCGAGTCTGGAGACGCCGCCGCGTCCTTTTCCTATGGAAGCGAGTTGCAGGAACGCCCTGTCGAGGCGGCGATCGCGTATGTAGTCTGCAACCCCGCCTAAGGGCTCGAACGTACGATAAAGAACCGAACGCGACAGACCAAAATGGCGCATGATCGTTTCAGGCGACAGGGCTTCATCGGTGAGGTTCCGTTCGATGAAGCTCTGGATCGATTGCAGGCCGCTGCCGATCAACTCGCTCTCGGAAGCGGCCGGTCCGGAAACCGCCGCCGATAGTCCGGCGGAGATCAGCGCGGCCGCTGCTTCCGTGACCAGCTTGCCGTCATGCGCCCCAAGGCGCGGAGCAACTTTTGCCATGGACAACAAGTGCTCGCGCAGGAGCACGCCCAACGTCGTCGCACCGTCCAACACGGCGCCATGTACTGCGTCGAATGCGCGCCGGGGCAAGCGAACGAGTTGTCGTGGGACCACGAGGCTGATCGTTTCGAGATCGCCCGCCTGCGAGCTCATTGGACGTGAAAGATCGAAACAGACAATGTCGCCGGTCCCGCCGCGCGATTGAGAACCATCGACCTTGAACTCGCATTCGCCGGAGACGTACAACTGGATCAGCAGATGATCCACGCCCACCGCGGAGACAAGGCTTCGATCGCGGCAAAACACCTGGGGTGAGGCCTTTGACATGCCGATGAGAAAGCTGCCGAGATTGAGGCAGTGCAGATCGGCACGGAAGGTTTCCACGGCTCCGTCAAGCGGCGCCGCTTCGAAAAGGCTGGCAAGCCCGGCCCGCCATTGCCGGAAGTTTTCGGAAGGCGACACGGTATCGGAGCGAACGATCTGGCTGAGGTCCGACCCGACCGTCACGACTTTTCTGCCTTTTGATTTTGAACGGCGTTCTGAAACACGATGATCGCTCGACTACGCCTCTGCCTGATCCACGAGGTGCTGGACAGCATTCGCGACGTTTATGCCGAGTGCAACCGGATTTTCACCGCGCAAGCACTTTCCAGTCGGGTCGGCCTGACACTCCGCCGCGGAAGGGCAAGCATTTTCCTCTGGCCAATGAAGATTGGGACGATTGCAGGCCCTTCCGGGACAAAAACCGGTGTCCGACTCGTTTCCTTCGGCCCTTGTCCGGCCTAGATCGGTCGCACCGCCAGCGGACAGGAGTTCATGCATTTCGCCCCGAGTGTGCGGAACCAGCGTGTCGAGGTTCCTTGGCGTCCTGTGCCTTCGAAAGGCACGCATTGGCATCACGATCCTGGGGTTTCCATGAAGACGCTTCTTCTTGCTTCGACCATCTTTCTTTCCGTTTCGGGCACGGCATTCGCGGCTGATTCCGTGACGTTCGAACCAGGTCCTGCGGCTGTGCCCGCGGGCTTTGTCTGGACGGGCGGTTATGTAGGTCTGCATGGTGGCTATGCCTGGATGAACAGCAAGGTAAATGTCGATTCCGACCCCGCCGCCGATGTCGATGGCCTCAATGGCGGACTTCTGGGCGTGCATGCCGGCTATAACTGGCAGTTCAATGGCAACTTCGTCGGCGGCGTCGAGGTTGACGTCGAGCATGCCTGGACAAAGAAGGATATCTTGTTCTTCAACGAACTTTTCGCCAGGGGTGGAACGGATTGGCAAGGTAGCGCGCGTCTGCGCGCGGGCTATGCCGTCGATCGCACGATGCTCTTCGTGACGGGTGGCGTGGCCTTCGCGAATGCCTCCGTGGAGATGCCGATTTTCAACTATGATGAAAGCAGGACTTTTGTCGGCTGGACCGCCGGCGCGGGCATCGAGCATGCTTTGTCGGACAACTGGATCGCGAGCCTCGAGTACCGCTACAACGATTTCGGCTCCAAGTCCTTTCCTCAGGGCGTGAAAGTCGACCTGCATCAGCAGACGGTGCGTGCGGGCATCAGCTACAAGTTCTGATCCGGGCTCCGGCACGATCTGGGCCGAGGCGACGTCGCTACGATCCGGTCTTCTTGATACCGGCCGGAGCCGCGGTGGCGCTGTCGGCGAAAGTCTGCATCTCCGCGGTGATTTCGGCGACGTCGCGATCGGCTTGGATCTTGCGCCAACTCGACGGACCGCCCGAGCGCTGCAATTGTCTTGAGAGGATGTCCACGGTGGCATCCGAGGGGCCACCCTTGCGCTCGCTGACCCGGCGCCAAAGCACCGACGGATCTGCCGCCAGCAAAAAACCGGCAAACGGGACGTTTGTCCCGCTCGCCGCGCGCTCGACCCTGTCGCGATCCTCCGGCCTGTCGAAGACCGCGTCGGCGACGACGCAGCCGCCTTCGGCAAGGATAAGCTCCGCGAGCCAGGCTATCTGGCGGTAGACGCGTTCCGATACGCCGGGACGGTAGGCCTTGTCCGGCAGCCTCGTTTCGGCCGCCACGCCATGCATGGCCTTGCGAATGCGGTCGCTCTCGACGATCCGGGCGCCGGGCGGCGCGCCGATCCGAGGGGCGAGCGCCTCGGCGACCGTGGTCTTGCCCGAGCCGCTCAAGCCGCCGATTGCCACGAGCCGAGGCGGCGTTTCGGCAAGCAGGGCTTGCGCGAGTTGGAAATAGGACCGCGCTTCGGCAATCAGTTTTGTCGGATCCTGGCTGCCCTCCTCGACCTGCGTCGCCGTCACATGCGCGCGCACCGCTGCCCGCACCGCCATGAAGAAAGGCAGGAGCATGAAACCGTCTTCGTCGTCGGCGTCATCGAGATAGCGGTTCATCACCAGATTGGCGAATTGCGGAAACCCGCGATGCCACAGATCCATCAGCAGGAACGCGAGATCGTAGAGGACATCGACGGTGGCGATCTGATCATTGAACTCGATGCAGTCGAACAGCCGAGGCTCGCCATCGAAGACGCAGATGTTGCGCAGATGCAGGTCGCCATGGCAGCGGCGGACCCGGCCTGCCGCCTCGCGACGGTCGAGCAGGCCGGCATGGCGGGCAAGGGCGTCTCGAAGTGCCGCGTTGAGCATTTCGATCTCCTTTCCGTTGAACACATGGCTTGTCGCGAAACCGGCCGCATTGATTTCGAGGACGCCGCCGATATTCGCCGACCCGCTGCCGGCATGGATCACTTCAGCGCCGCGGTGATAGTGCGCGATCATGCGGGCCACGCCTGTCATCAGCGCTTGTGTCAACTCCCCCGCCGCGGCCATGCGATCGAGGAGCTTGGACTGGTCGAAGCGGACCATCTCGATGACGGCGTCGACCAGTTCTCCCGCCTCATCCAGGGCAAGCCGGGCTCCGGTACGCGTGATGCGGTGGACATCGAGATAGAGGCCGGGCGCTGTTCTGGAGTTCAGCTCCACCTCCCTCTCGCAGGCGGCGAGCCGCAACGCCGGCGTCGAGAAATCGACATAGGGCAGCTTGACCGCCCGCTTCATCTTGAACGCGCGCCGCCCGACGAGGAAGATCCGGGAAATGTGCGTTTCGATCGTCTCGACCGGACCAACCTCGCCATAGCTGGCAGGGTTCTTCAACATCTCGACCACGACATCCTGGTTCTCGGTGATCATTGGGGTATGTCCTTGGCCCTGGTTGCACATCGTTCGGCCCGCCGACCGAAGTCTCGCCGGATTCGCTAACGCTGAAGCGTCTGGACGTAACCGGTGAGGTTATGGATGCGTTCCGTAGTCACGGCCTCCCCGCCGTAGGGACCGTAGCGCTTTACGTCGTCAGGCAGGAACTGGTTGCCCCACACCGGCATGTCGCGCTCGCCATGCGACGGGACGAGACCGCGACCGTCGATCGTGGCGTAGACCCGCCAGTAGGGAAATTCCCCGCCATTGCGCTTGGCCAGCGTCGTCAGATCGGCCGGGCGCTTACGCAGTTCATCGGCCAAGGGCCCGTCGCCCTTGCGGTCCACGCCATGGCAGACCGCGCAGGAATTCAGATATTCCTGCTGTCCATTGCTCATCTGCTGCGCCGCCGCGGCGCTCAGCGTCAGCGCGAAAAGACCAATCGTCGCCCGGAATCTCATTGATCAGCCTCCAGCCATCGCTATCAGGCTAAGCCATGCGACGCTCACGCACGTTGACCGGGATCAATCTTGCGAGGCGGCGTTTTGATTCAGCGCAAGGAAGGATTCCAACCGGCTCGCTACGGCTACATTCCGTGTGAAACTTCCTGGAAAAGGAGCGGCCGCCATGCCATTCAAGACGTTGCTCACGGTTACCGGGCCCGATCACGGAGACGATGATCTGAGGCTCGCCGCTGGTCTGTGCGAGGAAATCGATGCACATCTCTCCGTGCTTGTCGTGGTCATCGCGGCGCCTCCGTCAGGCGGAGAATACGCAGCGGTGGTCTCGCCGGCGTGGCTCGCGGAGCGCGAAGCCGAAATGGAAACCCTGGAGAAGCGCAGCTCGGTGGTATCCAAGATGCTGTCGGAAAGCGCCGTATCGGCCGACCTCAGCAGCGAATACCCGGAGCAGTCCTGGACAGATGAGATCATCGGTCGGCGGGCCCGTTACGCCGACCTGACCATCGTCGGACCCGAGCTGCT
Organism: Mesorhizobium atlanticum; assembly: GCF_003289965.1. Lineage (GTDB taxonomy): Bacteria > Pseudomonadota > Alphaproteobacteria > Rhizobiales > Rhizobiaceae > Mesorhizobium > Mesorhizobium atlanticum. Next base: position 48,195 of record NZ_QMBQ01000014.1, on the reverse strand, counting down.
CGCAAGCCGCTTGCTCAAGGACAAGGTCCTTGCAGGCAGCCTGTTCTCGTCCGGGAAGCCTGTCCTGCTGGTCCCGGAGGGAGCACGCGCGACATTGAAACCGAAACGCGTCCTTGTCGCGTGGGACGCCAGCCCGGAGGCCTCGCGCGCCGTGCGGGAGGCGCTCGACATCCTGTCATCCGCCGATGAGGTCCGCATCGCCATGATCGATCCGATCGATGACGAACGGCATCACGGCGCGGAGCCGGGAGCGGATGTGGCGGCCTATCTCTCGCGACATGGCGTCAAGGTCGCGGTGGATCGCCTGCCGAGCTCGGGCCATTCCGTCGCCGACGTTCTTCGCCAGCATGCGACCGACACCGGCGCCGAGCTCGTGGTCATGGGGGCTTACGGCCATTCCCGGCTGCGCGAGCGGATTTTCGGCGGCGTGACCAAGTCCATGATCGAGGACCCAGGGCTGGCGGTTCTTATGGCCCGTTGAAGGCGCATTCGCCGAAAGGCTGTAACCACACGCGGTTTCGAATGCCGCTGCTGCCGCCGCAGCCGAGACAGGTCTGGCTGCGGCGGCAGAGGCTGGCTATAGCCTATCGAAGGATGCCGGCGTCACGCAGCTTGCCGACGCACAGCGAACGAAGAATGAGAGCGGCATCGGCATAAGTGGCCGGCCTGTCGCCGCTGGAGATCGATGCGTCGCCGACGATCGCCGAGACGTCGCCCTCGAGGCGCCATGGAAGGATGTCCGTGCAGGTGCGCATGCGGCCGAAGACGGAGCTGATCGGCACCAGCCGGCCCTCGAATTCCACTTGGGGCTCATCCGCGCCCGGCGCCCAGTCTTGGTAGGCCTCCAACGCTTCGTCAAACGCTCCATGCAACATGACGGGTGCGTGCCCCTCGTGCAGCGCAGGCAATTGGCGTGTGGTCATAAGGTCTCCTCCTTGAAGCGGCAGCCCCACACCCGGCTCTGATATTGCGTGCGAATCGGGTCAAAGTCTATAAATTTTATAGAATATAAAAAATCGGCTGCGGCCGTGCCGCACAATTGAAAAATCCGACCTTTAGCCATGTCTGAAACTGGCGCAAATCTCGGCCAGGATCCGCCGGCTTCCAGCTTTCTGGAATTTGCGCTGCTGTGCCGGATCGGCAGCCTCGAGGAGGCCTTTGGCTTCATCGCGCGCTTGGCGAGCATTCGCGAGAGAAAAGCTAATTCAGTAATTTGCGGAGGCTTGAGCGTAGACGCTTCGGCGATAGGGAATATCGGGGGAAGAAGGGATGGTGCCCAGAGGCGGATTCGAACCACCGACACGCGGATTTTCAGTCCGCTGCTCTACCAACTGAGCTATCTGGGCCTGCGCCGGCTAGCGGGAACCGCCCGCCGGATTTCAGAGAAGCGCCGGGCGCCCCTTGAAAGCGCGTGGGTTATAGCACGGGTATCTTGGCTGTCCAGAGCAATTCCAGGAAAAGTGTGCAGTGGTTTTCCGCCTCGGAATTGCGTAAAAAACAAGCGCAATTCTGGGAAAAGCGCGCGGCTCTTTTCCCCTTCGGAATTGAGTGAAAACAAGTACTTGGCTGATCCGTTGATTCTGTCGGGAAAGAAAATCGCCGAAAACCAATGGCAGCTGCCGCTTAACCCTCGTCCTTGGGCGCGGGTTCCGGCTTCGGGCTGTCGTCTTCGTCCTCCTCGCCGTCTCGGCCGGGAATGACATAGGCGCCTTTCAGCCAGCGATTGAGGTCGATGTCCTTGCAGCGCGCGGAGCAGAACGGATAGTGCTCGCGCGAGGAGGGTTTTCCGCATTCGGGGCAGGGCCGCTTCGGCCGAAGCGGTGTCACCTTGTCGTCCAGGCTCATGAGCGTGAGGCGTGCCAGTTCTGGTGCGCCTTGAACCCTTCGCCCGAAAGCAAGGCGACACTTTCATAAAGCGGAAGGCCGACCACATTGGTGTAGGAACCGACCAGCTTGACGACGAAGGAGCCGGCCAGGCCCTGCACGGCATAGCCGCCGGCCTTGCCGCGCCATTCGCCCGATGCGACATAGGCATCGATCTCCTCACGCGGCAGCCGCTTGAAGCGAACCCTGGTTTCCACCAGCCGCTGGCGCAGCTTGCCGCCCGGCGTGATCAGGCAGACGCCGGAATAGACGCGGTGCGAGCGGCCGGAGAGCAGGCCGAGGCAATTGATGGCGTCGTCGATCGTCTCGGCCTTGGGCAGGATGCGCCGCCCAACCGCCACCACCGTGTCGGCGGCAAGGATGAAGGCGGGCGCGTAATCTTCCTCGCTTTTCAGCGAGGCCAGCGCCTTCTCGGCCTTGTCCTTTGACAGGCGCTTGGCCAGCGAACGCGGATGCTCGGCGCGCTGCGGCGTCTCGTCGACATCGGCGGGGAGCACCCGGTCCGGCTCGATGCCGGCCTGCTGCAAGAGTTCGATGCGGCGCGGCGAACCCGAGGCAAGCACGAGCTTCTGCAGGATGCTCATCGCGCTTAACGCCGATTTGCTACTTGAAACGGTAGGTGATGCGGCCCTTGGTCAGGTCGTAAGGCGTCATCTCGACCAGGACCTTGTCACCGGTCAGCACGCGGATGCGGTTCTTGCGCATGCGGCCGGCAGTGTGGGCGATGATTTCATGTTCGTTTTCGAGCTTCACGCGGAACATCGCATTGGGCAGCAGTTCGGTGACCACACCTGGAAACTCGAGGACTTCTTCCTTCGGCATTCGATACCTTTGCTTGGATGGGCGTTCCGGCGCCTAGAGCATGATGCCGAAAAGTGTGTAGCGGTTGTCGGACGACATCTTGATCTGGACTCGGATGATTTCAGGTCGAATAGACCTGAAATCATCCGAGTCCAACCGGAATTTGCGGCGGAACCTATATGATAATCGTCCGCTTGTGAACACGCTTAATCCGTCGCGTTTTTAACCTCCGGAAGCAGGAAACGTCGGCTTATACGGGCCCTCAGCCGCTCGCGCACGTCGCGGTAGGCCGCCATGATGTGCTCGCGGGTGCCGCCGGTGTCGGTCGGGTCGGGCATCGGCCAGTATTCGACCTCGACGGCGAGCGAGCGGGTGAGCTCGAGCGCGGCGTGGTGCGCCTCCGGCGCCAGCGTCACGATCAGGTCGAAATAATCATCCTCCAGATCCTCCAGCGTCCGTGGCTGGCGCTCGCCGAGCGACAGGCCGTTCTCGGCAAGCACCGCGTCGACGAACGGGTCGCGCTCGCCGGCGCGCACGCCGGCCGAGGCGACGAAGGTGGTGGCGGGCAGCATGCGGCGCGCCAGTTGCTCCGCGATCGGCGAGCGTACCGCGTTCATGCCGCACAAAAACAGGATCGAGTGGGGCAGGGCGGGCACTAGAGCATGATCCCAAAAAGTGGGAACCGGTTTTTGGGAAAGATCATGCTCCGACAAAAGAGCATGATCCCAAAAAGTGGGAACCGGTTCTTGGAAAAGATCATGCTCCAACAAAGAGCTGGATCAGGACGGTGTTTCAACGAAACATGATCCTGGTCTAGCCCCGCCAGTGCAGCACGCAGACCAGCGTGAACAGCCGGCGCGCCGTGTCGAAATCGATCTCGATCTTGCCGGCGAGCCGGTCCATCAAGGTCTGCGAGCCCTCATTGTGCAGGCCGCGCCGGCCCATGTCGATCGCCTCGATATGGCTCGGCGTCGAGGAGCGGATGGCCTCGTAGTAGCTTTCGCAGATCAGATAATAGTCCTTGACGATACGCCTGAGCGGCGTCAGCGACAGGATGTGGGTGACCACCTCGGCGTCGTTCTCGCGGCTGACGGCAAAGACCAGGCGCGACTCAGCCAGCGACAGCTTGAGCTTGTAGGGACCGGGGCCGTCGTCGTTGACCGGCTTGAAACTGTTTTCCTCGATGAGGTCGAAGATCGCCACCGCCCGCTCGTGCTCGACGTCGGGCGTCGAACGTCCGATCGTCTCGTCGAGCTCGACGTCGATCAGCCTGTCGCGGGTTTGATTGTGACCGGACATTGCTACATGTTCAGCCTGATCGCGACGGAGCGGGCATGCGCCTCGAGGCCCTCCGCCTTGGCAAGCGCGATCGCGGCGGGCGCCAGCGCTTTGAGCTGCTCCGGCCCGAGCTTCAGGATGGAGCTGCGCTTGACGAAATCGAGCACCGACAGACCGGAGGAAAAGCGCGCCGAGCGTGCCGTCGGCAACACGTGGTTGGAGCCGCCGACATAGTCGCCGATGACCTCCGGCGTATGCCGGCCGATGAATACGGCGCCGGCGTTGCGCATCCTGGAAAGGAAGCCCTCGGCATCGTCGAAAGCAAGCTCGACATGCTCGGCCGCGATCCTGTCGACCAGTGGCAGCGAGGCCTCCAGCGTCGGGACCAGGATCACCGCGCCGAAATCGCGCCAGCTTGCGGCCGCCGTATCGGCGCGCGGCAGGACTTTCAGCTGGCGTTCGACCGCCTGCTCGACCGCCTTGCCGAATTCGGCATTGTCGGTGATCAGGATCGACTGCGCCGAGACATCATGCTCTGCCTGCGCCAGAAGGTCGGCCGCAATCCAGTCCGGATCGTTGTCGGCGTCGGCCACGACCAGCACTTCCGACGGGCCGGCGATCATGTCGATGCCGACGGTGCCAAACACCTGGCGCTTGGCCGCGGCGACATAGGCATTGCCGGGACCGACGATCTTGGCAACGGGCCTGATCGTCTCGGTGCCGTAGGCAAGCGCCGCAACGGCCTGCGCGCCGCCGGCGCGGTAGATCTCCGAGACGCCGGCAAGGTCGGCCGCCACCAGCACCAGCGGATTGATGACGCCGCCCGACGCCGGTACGACGATGACGATGCGCTCGACGCCGGCGACCTTGGCCGGCACGGCATTCATCAGCACCGAGCTCGGATAGCTCGCCGTGCCGCCGGGCACATAAAGGCCGACGGCCTCGATCGCCGTCCAGCGCGAGCCCAGCTCGACGCCGGCGGCGTCCGTGTAGCGGTCGTCCTTCGGCTTCTGCCGCTCGTGATGCGAGCGGATACGGTCGCGCGCGAATTTGAGCGCCTCGATGGTGGCCGGATCGGCCGCTTCATAGGCCTTGGCGATGTCGCTTTTCGAGACGGCGATGCCGAGCGCGCCGAGATCGGCTTTGTCGAACTTCAGCGTGTAGTCGATCAGCGCCTTGTCGCCTTCAGCGCGCACGCGTGCGATGATGTCCCGCACCACGGCCTCGACATCGGCCGACACTTCCCGCTTGGTGGTGAGGAAGGCCGAAAAATGCTGTTCGAAATCGGTATCGGACTGGCGGAGCGTGATGGCCATCGTCAACCTCTGTGCACAGGTCGCGAGGTGGCTTCCCAGGAGCCGCCGACATCGGCAAGCCTGGCCTCGATGCATTCAACGTCGAGCATGATGGTGCCGCCGCCCGAAAACACCAGCTCGACGATGCCGGCCGGCTTGCTGATGGCAATGAAGCTGATCGCCAGCAGCGACAGCACTTCGGCGGGCTTGTCGCGTTGAATGCCGCTGGTCTTGACGCCGAGCACGCGGTCGAAATGCAGAACGCTCTGCCGCCGTTCATTGTGCTGGCGGAAGAGGCCCGATTTCGCTTCCCAGACGAAGCGGTTCATGGTCAGCACGAAGCGCTTGGCCGCCGGCAGGTACTCCAAGTCGGAGACCTTCATCACGGCGTCCTGGACATGCGCCGAGACGATGCTCAGATCCTGATCGTCGAGCGCGATGAGCTTGAGAGCTGCCATGCGGGATGCGCACCTGAACGTTGACAATTCAGCGTTCTGTTAGAGCATGATCCCGAAAAGTGGAAACCGGCTTTCGGTAAGGATCATGCTCACACAAAAAGCTAGAGCGTGGTTGAACTCCACGCTCTAGTGGGTCTTTCCGCTCGGCGCAACCGCCCGGAAAGAATGCCGCGGAACGTCAGCCCGAAATGCGCTCGATCACAGCGCCGCAGCCCGAGAGCTTCTCCTCCAGCCGCTCGAAGCCCCGGTCGAGGTGGTAGACGCGGTTGACCGTGGTCTCGCCTTCGGCGGCAAGGGCGGCGATCACCAGCGACACCGAGGCGCGCAGGTCGGTCGCCATGACGGGAGCGCCCTTGAGCTTGGCGACGCCGTCGACGATCGCCGTCTGGCCGGAAAGCGTGATGTGGGCGCCGAGACGCGCGAGCTCCTGCACATGCATGAAGCGGTTCTCGAAGATCGTCTCGGTGATGCGCGACTTGCCCTTGGCCATCGTCATCAGGCCCATAAACTGCGCCTGCAGGTCGGTTGGGAAAGCGGGGAAGGGGGCGGTGGTCACGTCGACCGGCGCAATGCCGGCGCCGTTGCGCTTGACGCGGATGCCCTCGTTGGTGGGCGTGATCTCGGCGCCGGTCTCGACGAGAACGTCGAGCGCCGTCTGCAACAGGTCGGGCCGCGCGCCTTCCAGCATCACATCGCCGCCGGTCATCGCCACCGCCATGGCATAGGTGCCGGTCTCGATGCGGTCGGGGATGACGCGGACACGGGCGCCGGACAGCGCCTCGACGCCTTGGATGGTGATGGTGGGGGTGCCGGCGCCGTGAATCTTGGCGCCCATGGCGATCAGGCATTCGGCGAGATTGACGATTTCCGGCTCGCAGGCGGCGTTTTCGAGCACCGTCTCACCTTTGGCGAGCGAGGCCGCCATCATCAGCACATGGGTGGCGCCGACCGACACTTTCGGGAACACGTAGCGATTGCCGTGGAGACGGCCGTTCCTGGTCTTGGCCACGACATAGCCATTGTCGACGTCGAGCTCGGCGTCCAGCGCCTGCAGACCTTCTAGGAACAGATCGACCGGGCGCGTGCCGATGGCGCAGCCGCCTGGCAGCGACACCTTGGCCTCGCCCATGCGGGCAAGCAGCGGGCCGATAACCCAGAAGGACGCGCGCATCTTCGACACCAGCTCGTAAGGCGCGGTGGTGTCGACGATGTTGCGGGCGGAAAAATTGATGGTGCGCGAATAGCCTTTCTGCTGGCTCTCGCGCCGGCCGTTGACGGAATAGTCGACGCCGTGATTACCCAGGATGCGGATCAGCTGCTCGACATCGGCCAGATGCGGCACGTTTTCGAGCGTCAGCGTGTCGTCGGTGAGCAGAGAGGCGATCATCAGCGGCAGTGCCGCGTTCTTGGCGCCCGAGATCGGAATGGTACCGGCAAGCTCATTGCCGCCGACAATTCTGATGCGATCCATAAGAAAACGTCCCCTCGGCCCGAACGGGCCGCTTCAATCGGTTGAGTGTGCCCGGCTTAGACTATTGGCCGGCTTGGTTCAAGAAATAGGATTTTCATAAAACCGGACCGACTATGGCCGGGCAGTATGGCTGATTTGGTCAGTCCTTGTGCATTTTTCCAGCAGTCGGCAAGCCTTCCGACCGCTGATCGGCATCGCTGGCGCGCTGCTTGTCAGCGTCGCGGGCGCGCTGGTTGTCAGCGTCGCGGGCGCGCTGGTTGTCAGCGTCGCGGGCGCGCTGGTTGTCAGCGTCGCCCGCCCGTCGGGAACGCGTCTGCGCCTTGCGCTTCTGCAGATTGGCGCGCAGCGCCTCGGCCAACCGCTCCTTGCGCGCGGCTTCGCCCTTTTTCGGTGGATTTGTCTTCTCGCCCATCGTCCAATCCCTGACCGATGGTCAGCCGGCTGCGACTCCGCAATGGGTAGCATTTTGGCCCGGCGATGTCATGAAAGCAGGTGGCCGCGCGGGTTTCGGGCTGTTGACCAGCTGCGCATGCCGCTTCGAGCCGCCATAATTGTTGGCAAGAATCGCATGCGACGCTTTGGGTTTTTCTTGGCCTTGCGCTTGCCGGTTCGATATGGCAGAAGCGCCGCCATCGCAGGCTGCGGTAGCTCAGTGGTAGAGCACTCCCTTGGTAAGGGAGAGGTCGAGAGTTCAATCCTCTCTCGCAGCACCAGCCTTTTTTCCTTTGAACTCGCTGATGCTCCTGGCAGGCGAAGGCCCGCGCCCATTGGTTCAACCCGACTTCAGAACATGGGTGTCGTCGAAATCCGCCAGCTTCGGATAAGCGATCGTGGGGGCATGTGCGAGGCCGAGGACGCGGTCGCGATATCGATCGAGCCACATCTGGCGCTCGGCATCGCCGATGCGCGCCGGCGCGTGCACAAGGAAAGGCTCGATAACGGAGAAGCCGACAAAATAGAGCATCCCGTGGTTGATCGGAAACAGGATCGAACCGATCGGGCCGTTCAGTCCTCGGTCGGAATAGATCGGCGGCGGACCGCCGATTGTGACGGAACACATTGCGCGCTTTCCGGCGAAGACACCGCGATCATACCATTTGCCGCCGCCATAGATGCGGCCACCCGATGCGAACACGCGGTCAACCCAGCCCTTGAGAATCGCCGGCAGCCCGAACCACCAGAGCGGAAACTGCAGGATCAAGGCGTCGCACCAGAAAAGCTTGTCCATCTCGGCCTGGATGTCCGGGGCAAATCCGTCGTGAACGGCGGCATTCGCCTCTTCAGCCTGCTGGCGATAGTAGTTCGCATCGCGCACGGTCGTGAAGTTGTGGCGATCCGACACCGGATTGAAGCCCATTGCATAAAGGTCGGAGATAACGACCTCGTGCCCGGCCGTAACCAGCGCTTGCTCAGCCGCGCGCGTCAGCGCGCCGTTGAAGCTGTTGGGCTCAGGGTGAGCGTGAACGATGAAGATGCGCATCGTCCGTTTCCACCTTGCCGGAACTTCTATTTTTTGGATGCTGAAAGGATCCGCTCGGCAACCTGGTCGAGCGAAAAGACGCCGGCGCCGCGTGTCAGCACCAGAAGCAGCAACGAGGACCACAGCAAATGCTCGGCCCAGTTCTCCGGATAGACGAAGATCTGGATGACGGCGACGACGCCGAGCAGCATCAAGGCTGCGAGGCGCGAGAACAGTCCAAGGAAGATCAACACCGAACCTGTGATTTCCGCCGTCGTCGCCAGAGGCGCCGCAATCGACGGGTCGATAAACGGCAAATTGTATTCGTTGGCGAACAGCTGCAGCGTCACCGGCCAGGACGCAAGCTTGCTCTGGGCCGACTGCCAGAAGACATGCGCCACTGCCACGCGAGCGGCGAGTTGGACGAGCGAAAACGGTATATGTTCGGGCAGCTTGATGATGCGCCTGTAGAGGCCGGCAAGGCCGGCCGGGCCGGATGAAGGATGATCTGATACTGCGGTCATGACTGTCTCCATGAGTTTGAGTGGGAGTTCGCGGCGGCTCGCACAGCGGTGACGAGCCCGTCGCCGAAAAGACGCACGAGCGCGGATACGAGATCGAAACCCGGATCGAGCGCCAGTGCGCGGCCGGCGGCATGCTCAAGGCCGAGGCCATGCTTCAGGGAGTGCAGGAAAGCGAAGTTCGCACGATCGAGCCGAACGAGCCGGATGCTGTCTCCCGCTCGCCACAGCGCCACACGTTCGGCGCGTCTTGTCCAGCCGCTATGCCGGTCGGCAGCGTCCTGCTGGTGCGCCGTCCATACGGACAGGATCGACCAGTGCGAGAGGATCAGCCTGAGCGACGGCTGCATCAGGATGTCCGGAGAAGTGCCCAGATCCATATTCTCGAAGTCTGCGAGACTCCGGGCTGGCAAGGAAGCCGCATCGAGCGCTTCGGCGATGGCCCATTCGAGCCGCGCCGTTTCAGCGACGATCGGCATGTCGGACAGCGTGTCGATCGACTTGAGGAAGCGCGGGAAGCCGGCGCCATAGCGCGCCAGTCGCGATTCCGCCGGTGGATGGCGTCGAATGAACTCGCTTGCTGCGTAGCGGAAGAAACGCTCGTCGACCAGGTGAACCGTAACCGGAAAGACCGCCATCAGCACGGCGGTCAGCGAGCTGCGGGTGTTGTTTTGGTAAATGCGAAGGCGTGCCAGCGGATCGGCCTTGCCGGCGGTGAGCGCTTTCGCGCCAATCGATGGTTCCAGGGCCAGCACGGCGCGCGCCATGGTGGTCTGCAAGTGCTCAAGCGGCAGCATGGTATATCTCCTCAAGCGAGGGCAGCGCCAAGGAGACGGACCGTTTCGCGACCCTGGCAGCGGCAAACGCCGCAAGGACGGGCATGCTGGTCGTCGTTTCGCATTCGTAAGAAAGTGAGATAGGCCTCGCCCGCGCTTCGGTTGTTTGGTCGCGTCGCGCGGCCTGCCTGCGGTTGAACATGATCGAAGCGGTCAGCATGTCGGCCCACATCGCTTCGCCAAGCAGCACATCGAGAACGGGAACGTCGGTGTCCCACTCGATCAAGGTTGGGCGCGGCCCGAGCCGGTCTATGGCATGCCGGTAGAGGGCCCAGACCACTGGCGGCACGCGCGAGCCGTGATCGTCGATCAGCACGGTGTCGGTCCCGACCTGGTTGGTTGCATGACCGGCGAGGTGGATTTCGCCGATGGCCTCCGCAGGCAACGCGTCGATGAAAGCCTCGGAGTCATATTGCAAGTTGTGCGCGGAAACATGGACGTTGTTGACGTCGAGCAGCAGGCCACAGCCGGTCCGTGCCACGAGCGCTGCCAGGAACTCCGCCTCGTTCATCGAGGAGTCCGCGAATGCCAGGTATGCCGACAGGTTCTCGATCAGCACGCGCCGCTTCAGCGTATCCTGGAGCGTCTCGACATTGCGGGCAACGACCGCCAGCGCCTCTTCGTCATAGCGCAGCGGTAAGAGGTCGTTGAGATAGGCGCCGTCCGCGACGCTCCAGGCGAGATGCTCGGAGACCAGATCGGGCTCGAAGCGCTCGCAGACCTTGCGCAGCCGTTCCAGGTGGTCACGGTCCAGACCTCCTGCGCTGCCGAGCGACAGGCCGACGCCGTGCACGGACAGCGGGTAGATCTGGCGCAGCCTTTCCAGCGCCTCGACGCCAGCGCCGTCACCCATGTAGTTCTCGGCGTGGACCTCGAGCCAGCCAGCCGAAGGGCGCCGCGTGAGCATCTCGGCGATGTGAGGCGAGCGAAGACCGATGCCCGCCGATGCGGGGATCGCGAGAGGTGAAAACATCACGGACATCGGTCTCCTCCATTCTGGTCTGGTTGGCTCGAGGTGGAAGTTGCTAGGCTTTCGGCTTGTCGCTGCCGCCCGCGATCTTGGCGCAGCTGCCGGCGGGCACGTAGAGCCACGAATCCGGCTGGTTGTCGGCGGTCGCGGTGCCGGCGCAGGAATGCGTGGCGGTCTGGCAGTCGTTCTGGCCAGCCTTCACGACGCCGTAACATTTTTCGAAGGCGAAGCCGGGCTTGGCGGCCGGGCCGCTGTATGCCGCCGTCGCGGCGAGCGTGGTGGCAGCCGCGAGGGCCGATCCGATGAGGGTCTTGGTGTTGATCACAGGCTTGTCTCCTGGTTGGCGTTTCGAGAGAAAGACCGGCCTAGAGGCCCGTCTGCAGATCAGTCTCTCCGATCGCGATGTCGAGCTGAAATGCTGTCTCGGCATGGAATTGATACGCGGCCACTATGTTCTGGAGAGCGGTACGAAAAAGGCCCTCCGGCCGGGGAACCGGAGGGCCTGGCGCCTGCATTCGGGAGTATGCGAAGCAGGCGCGGCTAGGCGGGAGGGAAGCGCCTAGACGTATTGGGTTCTGCAGTCGAAAGCGGGGCGCTCATGGGCGCGTGAAAGATCGGCCGCAAGCCAGTTCTCGGCAGATTGCCGTCCCCTGTCACGAATGTCAGTCAGCTCGCCCCAGTCGATCCAGGGTCTCAGAAGCAGCGGAGGTGCAGCTCGATATTGGCTATCGAAGATCGTGTGAACCGCGGCGCATCCGGTCGCGCAATGGGTAGAGGCGAGGCTGCGATCCGGACACCGCGACGGCTTGCCGGTGACCATCAGACCATGGGGGGCTCCGGTCGAAAACGCGGTCGGCAATTGCGAGATGTCGCCATCGCCCCAATAGAAGTCGCCGTCGATTTCAACGGCTGCGGACAGGAACGGAACAGTGGCTGCCGCCACGATCGCGTCGATCGACAACTGCCTGCACGAGAATGTCTTCAAAGCGTCGCTGCGGGCGTTGACGGCTACGACGTCCAGTTTCACCGGGCAGTCTTCGTCGCGGATCCGCTTGAGGTCGATCGATTGTTCCAGCATCGAGCGCAGCAGGCTCGTTCTGTCGATGGCGAACATCGAGGCGTGGCTGACGCGCCGCCAGAAATTGGCGAGCGCTGTCCGCGCGCCGCGCCTGCCGCCGACGCTCAGCCCATAGGCAAAGACCGCCGCTTGCATCGCCGCGAAGCCCGACGCGGTAACGCTGCTCACGTTGCAGTTCGGCTCGTCCAGCAGCCGGTCGAGCACACCCCAGACGAAAGCAGCATGCGCGTCGTTTGCCAGCACGATGTCGATCGTCCGGTCTTCGACACCAAGATGCGCTGTCGGCGTGGCGGCTGCGACTGTTCTCACTGCGGACTGAGCAGGCATGATCTGGTCTCCATCCCCAAGGTCGCCGGCAAGGGCGATTGGAGAGAGAGACTGCCGCATCTTCTTGTTCAGCCGAAATGCCAAGGTGGCATGAAGTCCATAGGCAGATTGCATTGGCTGCCCGTCCTCACGCGCCGCACTCTGTTCCCGATCAGGCTGGCGCCGTTCACCCAGGCCGCGCCTGAAGTGCAAAGGAGATCAACGATGAGAAAAAAACTTGCCTGCGTCGCTGTGCTTGCCATCGCCTTTGGCGCGAACCCGGCGTCCGCCAACCCGTTCACCGACCTCGCTGCACTGCCGACCTTCTACACGGACGCCACGATGAAGACGATGAAACCGATGGCTGGATTCAAGAAAGCCTGGTTCGCCCTGTCGAAGCATGACCGGGCAAAGATGACGAAGGCATGCGACGACCCGGCGATGCGCAAGCCGCATGTCCAATTCTGTGCCAATGTCCTCGCTTTGGGCGGAGTCAATTAGTGCCCGTGCCGGGAAGCATCTGTGGATGCAGAACCGGCATAGTCTTCATACGCAGATGGCATTGGCGAGTTGGCAGGTGACTGCGGCAAGGTTCATACCAGCAAGGAGGAAGTCAGTAATTCTGAATTGCTGTCAAACCAATCAAACGGTTGTCGAGTGGACGACTACCTAACCAGAGAAGGACTTCAAAATGAACCTTAAAGCTATCTGCCTCGGCGCTTTTGCCCTTTCCGTTCTTGGTGGCGTGGCCTTCGCCGGCGCCCTCGACGAACCCTCCAACATGCAGCCCTTCTTCACCGATGCGGGCATGAAGACGATGAAGTCGAGCGCCGACTTCGAGACCGCGTGGAAAGCGACGCCGAAGAACACGCAGGACGCGATGATGAAGGAATGCAACGACGCCGCCATGAGCAAGCCGCACGCGCAGTTCTGCGCCCAGCTGTTTGCCCTGGGTCATCACAGCTGATACCCCTCAGCGTCAGCTACGACCGGACAGTTGGATGGCGGGCCTTGGCCCGCCATCGTCGCATGACGAAACGGTATCGACTTTATAGCCCCCGCGCATTGGCATGATCCGGCCCGTTGCGGCAGTCTTCGAGCATGCAAATGCATCTATACAGCTGAGGGACGATACGCATGGACATCCATCACATCCGCTACTTCCTGGCCGTTTGCGAGACCCGGAATTTCACGCGCGCCGGCGAGAAGTGCAACGTCACCCAGCCGGCGCTGTCGCGGGCCATCCAGCAGCTCGAGGACGAGGTCGGCGGCCTGCTGTTTCGCCGCGAGCGGAACCTGACGCACCTAACGGATCTGGGCGCTTTGCTCCGCCCCAGATTTCAGCAAATCCTCGATGAGGTGACCGGCGTTCACCAGGAGGCGTCGAGGTTTCTGTGCTTGGAGAACGCAAATCTCAAGGTTGGGGTGATGTGCACGATCGGTCCGCGCCGATTTACCGGTCTGTTGACGGATTTCAACCGGCGCCAGCAAGGCATCCAGTTGCAGCTTGTCGAGGGCGTGCCGGCATCCCTGTCGCAGCTGCTGGAAGCGGGTGAGATCGATGTCGCCATCATGGCCTCGAGCGATAGTTTCCCGGAGCGGTTCGATGTCACGCCGCTCTATCGCGAGCGGTTCGTGCTTGCGTTTCCCAATGGGCATCGGCTGGCCCGTAACGACAATGTCGCCATCTCGGAGCTCGACGGCGAAAACTATCTCAGGCGCCTGAACTGCGAGTATCGCGACTACCTTGCAGGCCTTTGCAATGAACGCGGTGTGAAGCTCAGGATCTCCTACGCCAGCGAACGCGAAGACTGGATCCAAAACATGGTCTCGGGCGGGCTGGGTATCTGCTTCATCCCGGAATTCAGCGCCGTCATCCCGGGCTTGCAGATCAGGCCTGTTATCGATCCGGAGGTTTGGCGAGAGGTATCGCTTGTCGTTGTTGCCGGGCGTCGGTTTTCGCCAGCCACATCAACCTTCGTCAACAGCGTTAAGGCACACAGCTGGCCGGAAAGCGGCATCGATCTGTCGGTAAGGAAAACGGCTGCATAGCAAATCGAAGAAAAGAACCGAGGCCACGCTCTATGTCGTGGCACGGACTTTCGCGTCGGTATGATGATCCACGATAGTTTTCAGGTATCGATTTAAGAGCCAGTCAGCATTTCTCTTTCGACGACGCTCCGGTCACTCTCCTCGTCATGCCCCGCCTCCCGCGATTGGGCACCGACAAAGGAGAAATACGAGATGGCTACCAAGAAACTCAACCTCGCGTTCGCCCTGGGCATGCTGTCCGCGACCGCTGCATTTTCGGCGGCTCCGGCTTTCGCAGGCGACTGCCCTGCCGGGCAGGCCGCCACCACCGATATCCAGGAACATCCCAGCAAGCCGGTCGGCGTCACCGACACGGTGCTTTCCGCAATCGATTTGAGCAGCAAGGGTGAGGCGTGGAAAGGCAACATGCTGCGCCTTCGCAAGCTCGTCGTTCAGCCCGGCGGCGTTGTGCCGTGGCACGAGCACAATGTCCGCCCCGCCAACATTATCGTCGTCGAAGGTTCCATCACCGAATACGCAAGCACCTGCAAGGTCGGCATTGAACATCCGGCCGGCGACGTGACCGCCGAATTCGGCCAGCTCGCCCACTGGTGGAAGAACAACGGCAAGGTTCCGGCCGTCCTCTATTCGGCCGACGTGCTGCCGCCTGCGATGCACGAAGACCACATGATGTGAGCCGCTCGCAGCGGTGAAGTGATCCCGACATCGGAAGAAGGCCCATCCTCGGGCGATTGCCCGAGGACGTGGCGACGGAGCCTGTCATGACGACGAGTGAACGGACGGAACCGACAAAGGTTCGCATTTTGGCCGCAGACAGCTGGCGCTTCAGCCTGATCGCGCTGATTGCGTTCCTGACGCTGGTTGACCTGTTCGCCACCCAGGCCATCCTGCCTTCGCTGGTGGTGAAATTCGGCGTCAGCCGCGCCACCATGGGCTTCGCCGTGAACGCCAGCACGTTCGGCATGGCGGTGGCTGGTATCGCCGTCGCGCTCTTTGGGCGCGGCATTGATCGCCGCAACGGCATCTGGATCAGCCTGGCCATCCTGGCGATCCCGACGACGCTGCTGTCGCAGACAGACAATATCGTTGTTTTCGCCTTGCTGCGCGTGGCACAGGGCCTTTGCATGTCGACAGCCTTCACGCTGACGATGGCCTATCTGGCCGAGCATTTTTCAGCGCGGCAGACCACGAGCGCGCTTGCGGCCTATGTGACCGGCAATGTGGCCAGCAACTTTTTCGGCCGGTTGATGTCGGCGGCGGTCGCCGACACGTTCGGCATCTCCACCAACTTCCTGACCTTCGCCGCGCTTAATCTGCTCGGCGCCGCTCTTGTCTGGTTCACACTGCAGAAGACCTCGGAAATGATGCGCGCCGACCTGGAGGGCAAGCCTGTCCGCGCCGCCTGGAAAGCGCCGTTGCGGAACGTCGAGCTGCGGGCCTGTTTCGCGATCGGTTTTCTGATCCTGTTCGTCTTTATCGGCACGTTCACTTACGTGAATTTCCAGCTCGTCGCGGTCCCGCTTTCGCTCACGCCGATGGCCCTGGGCGCAGTCTATTTCGTTTTCCTGCCATCGATGTTGACCACTCCGCTTGCCGGCCGAGTCGCAGCGAGCCTTGGCTCCAGGGGAGGGATCGGAGCGACGCTTGCGCTGGCGATCATCGGTTTGCTTCTGCTGCTTGTGCCAAATCTTCCGGTTGTTCTCGTCGGGATGGCGCTCACTGCCGTCGGCACCTTCCTGGCTCAGGCGATAGCCACGGGACATGTCAGCCGGACCGCGTCGCACGATCGCGCCGCTGCGAGCGGCATCTATCTCGCATCCTACTATGGGGGCGGGCTCGCCGGCAGCTTCCTCATCGGACAGATCTATGACCGTGTCGGCTGGACTGCATGCGTGGCCGTCCTTGCCGCGGTTCTCGCTGGTGCGATCGCGATAGCGCGTGTGCTGCGAACGCCCAAGCCCTGAAACCAAAAACCGCAGCTCAGTTATTCAACCAAGGAGACCGACATGAGCAACCATCTCAAAACTCTGCTTGCAGGCGCCGCCATGCTGATGGCTGTTGCCCTGCCGGCTGCCGCTTCGGACGGCGTCGTCACGGTGAAGAGCGACTATTCCGTCGCCGAAACCGTCGCCCGCATCAAGAAGGACGTGCTCAAGAAAGGCATCAAGTTCTTTGGCGTCATCGACCAGGCTCAGCTTGGCAAGAATGCGGGCAACGACGTAAGGCCTTCGCGGCTCGTCATGTTCGGCAATCCAGCACTCGGCACGACGTTCATCACATCCAACCCAGAGGCCGGGCTCGACTGGCCCGTGCGCGTGCTGGTCTACCAGACCGCCGACGGTTCGGTTTACGCCGCCTACAGCGATTTCGACTGGATCGCCAAGCGGCATGGCATCACGGATCGCCCCGCACAGTTCAAGATGGCAACCGAGGTCATTCAGTCGGTGACTTCAACCGTCAAAAAGAACTGACGAACGGGCACGTTGCCGGATATCGATGCGACGGTGCCGCCCGACAAGCCTACTCGGCGGCGGACAGCGCCTTCACCCGCTCGCCGAACCATTTCTTCTGCGTGGCTTCGCGCACCAATGCGCCGACCGCGGGCGAATGCCTGCGGCCGCGCACCGTGACGAGATTGACCTCGCGCCAGAACTCCGGCTCGGTGATCGGCAGAGGCACCACGCCGGGATGCTTGGCGGTATGTTCGGGCATGAACCCGAACCCAAGCCCCGCGGCGATCATCGCCAATGTCCAGTCATCGCGATCGCTCCAGTAGACCGGGCTGACCGTAACGCCCTGCTCGGCAAGGATGGCATCGGCATAGCCGGCGAACTCGCAGTTGTTGCGGTGGATATAGCTTTCGTTGCTCATGTCCTTCACCCGCACGACGCGCTGGTTGGCTAGGCGATGGGCCAGGTGGACAGCCATCACCATCTGCTCCTGGAACAGCGGCAGGGAGTGCACTTCATCGTCCGGAACATCTGAGGGCAAAGCGTAGATAGCAGCCTCGAGTTCACCCTCGATCAGCCTTTTCCTGAGGCTCACCGCGTCCGCATCGCAAAGATGCAACTCGACGCCGGGATGGTGCGCGCGCACAGCCGCGATGAGTTCGATGATCTCGTCCGGGGCGATCGTGCTCATGATGCCGACCTTGAGCGGCATCTTCTTCAGGGTCACATACTGCTCGGCGATCTGCTTTGCCTGGCGCGAGTTCTCGAAGACGCCTTCGAGATAGGTCTCGACCATACGGCCGAGCTCGGTGAGGTGAGTGAAGCGGCGCTCACGGTGGAAAAGCGGCCCGCCGAATTCATCTTCCAAAAGCTTGATCGCGCGCGACAGCGCGGGCTGCGTGACATTGCACTGCTCGGCTGCCCTGGTGAAATTGAGCTCCTTGGCGACGGCCAAGAAGTATCGGACCTGGCTGATCTCCACTGCACGCTCCCCTCACTGGACGCGCATACGGCACCGCCCGCATTGCGGCGCAATCTTACTAGCTGCCCTTACGTCAAACAACCCGACCGGTCGATCGGCGTCCGGCCTCGGAGCCAACGATCTGACCGTCAGCTATCGAATCCATGTCTCAACGGCATTTCCGCAGCTTGCGGCGGTTCACCATACTAATCCTCAAATCCAGAGCCGGCCCGCGCCGTGCCTCATAGCCGCGCAATCAGAAGGACAAGACGATGTTCAAAGGCAAGACAGCGCTCATCACCGGTTCGACCAGCGGCATCGGGCAAGGTATTGCCGAAGCCCTCGCGGCCAAGGGCTGCAACATCGTTCTGAACGGCTTTGGCGACGCCGCCGAGATCGAACGGCTTCGGGCAAAGCTCGCCGCCGATCATCGGGTCGCCGTTCGATACGACAATGCCGACATGAGCAAGGGCGACGCAATCACTTCGATGATGGACAAGGCCATCGCCGAGTTCGGCGCCATTGACATACTGGTCAACAATGCCGGCATCCAGCATGTCGCGCCGATCGACGACTTCCCGATCGAGAAATGGGAAGCGGTCGTGGCGATCGATCTCATGTCTTCGTTCTATACGATCCGGCGCGCGTTGCAGGCGATGAAGGCGCGCAAATGGGGTCGCATCATCAACGTGGCCTCGGCGCACGCGCTCGTCGCATCGCCCTTCAAGTCCGCCTATGTCGCGGCCAAGCACGGCGTCGCCGGCCTGACCAAAACCGTCGCGCTGGAGGTCGCCGAACAAGGCATCACGGTCAACGCCGTTTGCCCAGGCTACGTGCTCACCCCGCTTGTCGAGAAGCAGATACCCGACACGGCCAAGGCCCGCGGGATCACCGAGCAGCAGGTGATCAAGGATGTCCTGTTGGCCGCGCAGCCCACCAAACAATTCGTCACCGTCGAGCAGGTTGCCGCGCTGTGTCTGTTCCTGGCGTCGGACGAGGCGGCCTCGATCACCGGCGCCGTAATGCCGATCGAAGGCGGTTGGACCGCTCACTAGACCTGCACGAGGAGCGAAGGCCATGAACAAGATCACGCAAAACCTGTCCGCCCCGCAAGCAGAACCGGCGACCGGACACCAGGGCGACGTCAAACGTCAGACCGTCCTTGTCCTTCAAGGCGGCGGCGCGCTCGGCGCTTATCAGGCCGGCGTCTATCAGGCACTGGTCGAAGGCGGCATCGAACCGGATTGGGTCATAGGCACCTCCATCGGCGCCATCAACGCCGCGCTGATCGCCGGGAACAGGCCCGGCGATCGTCTGCCCAGGCTTCAGGAATTCTGGGATGGTGTGAGCCGGAGCAGTCCATTCGACGAATTTTTCCGGATGATGGTCCCGAGCAACATCTTTGCCAACATGGGCACGGTGATGCGCGGCATCCCGGGATTTTTCGAACCGAACCCGAGCGCCATGTTTGGAGTGAACCGCAAGGTCGGTGTCGAGAATGCCTCCTACTACACCACCGATCCGCTCAAAAGGACGCTGAACAATCTGGTCGATTTCGACTACCTCAACGGTCGCCACACGCGGCTGACGGTCGGCGCGGTCAACGTCAACACGAGCGAGCTCAAATACTTCGACACGCGCGAGATGACCCTGTCGGCATCGCACATCATGGCGTCAGGCGCCTTGCCGCCGGCGTTTCCGGCGGTCTGCATCGACGGCGAGCCCTATTGGGACGGCGGCATCTATTCAAACACGCCGATCGAGGTGGTGCTCGATGCGCGACCAAGGCGGGATGCGCTGATCTTTGCGGTCAACATGTGGCAGCCCCGCGCCACCGAGCCAAAATCGATCTGGCAGGTCATGGGGCGGCAGAAGGACCTTCAATACGCCAGTCGCGGCCGGAGCCATGTCGCTCGGCAGGAACAACTGCATCGGTTGCGGCATGTCGTGCGCGAAATGGGCAGGCTCGTGCCCGAGGAGCGTCGCGAGGATCCGATGTTCAAGGAACTCGCCTCCTATGGCTGTCCGTCGGTCATGCACCTCGTCCGCCTGCTTTCGCCGCGACTGGACGGCGAGGACCACACCAAGGACATCGATTTCACCCGCTCGGGAATCCGAACGCGCTGGCAGGCAGGATACGAGCACGGGCAGCGCGTCCTCACCGATAAGCCCTGGGAATGCGAGGTCGACATGCTTCAGGGCATCGTGATCCACGAATCCCAAGAGTGATGCGCCGCGCCGAGAAAGATACGGAGACCATCGATGCAGATCGTCACCCCCAGCATGCGGTTGATTCCGGAAGCCGTGCTCGCCAACGACGCGGCGCTTTTCCGCACGATCCCGGAGACCCCTTCGCATGCGGACAAGTCACTACATCGCGTGGTGATTGTGGGCGGCGGCGCCGGCGGCCTGGAACTGGCAACGCGCCTCGGCCGCAAGTTCGGCAACCGGCGGCTTTCCGTCACACTCGTCGACCGAAACCGCACCCATATCTGGAAACCGCTTTTGCATGAGGTGGCATCCGGTGCCATGAGCGCGTCGCACGACGCGGTTGAATACATCGCCCATGCCAGCCGCCATGGCTACCGATACCGCATTGGCGAGGTCGTCGGCATCGATCGTGCCAAGCGCCAGGTTTTCGTCGCGCCCAGCTTCGACGATGACGGCCGCCAAGTCATACCGCCACGTGTTCTGGGCTACGACACGCTGGTCATGGCCGTAGGCAGCGTCAGCAACGATTTCGGCACACTGGGCGCCGCGCGCCACGCCATCTCGCTTGACACCGCCGAGCAGGCCGTCCGGTTCAACAAGCGCATGGTCGACGCATGCCTGCGCGCCAACGCGCAATATGAGCAGCTGTCGCCGGGCCAACTCCATTGCGTCATCGTCGGCGCCGGCGCAACCGGTGTCGAACTGGCTGCGGAACTGCACAAGTCGATGCGCGAAATTGCGTCGCACAATCTCGACAATATCGATTTCGAAAGGCTGATCCGCATCACCATCGTCGAAGCAGGGCCCCGGATTCTGCCTGCATTGCCTGAGGAGATGGCGCGCGCAACGGCACGCTTGCTGATCAAGCTGGGCGTCCAGATACGATGCGGAATTAGGGTCACCGAAGTGACCGAAGACGGCATCCAGCTTGGCGAAAAGCTCTTTCTGCCTGCTGAATTGGTCGTCTGGGCGGCCGGTATCAAGGCGCCGGAATTCCTGAAGGGCCTTGATGGCCTCGAAACCGACCGCATCAACCGCCTGATCGTCGACGAAACCTTGCGGGCGGTCGGAGACGACAATGTGTTCGCGATCGGCGACTGCGCGAACTGCGTGCTGCCGGGTGAAGACAACGCCTTGCCGCCGCGCGCCCAGACGGCCCATCAGCAGGCAGACCACATGGCCAAGGTGATCGTGGCGCGTCTTTCAGGGCGTGCCGCGCCGGCGTATCGCTACCGCGACTACGGCTCGCTCGTTTCACTTGCTGACTACGGTGCGTTCGGCAGCCTCATCGGCGGACTGAAGATCGAAGGTCTTGTCGCGAGGCTCGTCTATCGCTCGCTGCACAAGATGCATCTCAGGGCGGTGCACGGGCTCGCCAAGACAACGCTCGCTTCGATCGGCGAGATGATCGTCAGGCGCGCCAGACCGCGGATCAAGCTTCACTGAGGTCGGCGGAGGCGCTGCGATGGAAAAGTATGACGTCGTGATCCTGGGCGGCGGCAATGCAGGAATGGGCGTCACGGGGGCGACGCGTGCCGCCGGACTCTCCGTCGCCATGATCGAGGCTCGCGATCTCGGCGGCACCTGTCCCAATCGCGGATGCACGCCGAAGAAGGTGCTGGTTGCGGCGGCCCACGCGCTCGACGAGATCGGAAGAGCCGGCAATCATGCAATCGAAATCGAACCGCCGAGGCTCGATTGGCGAGCCCTGATCGAGCGGGAAAAGGACATCATCGCGGATATTCCATCCCGGCTGTCTGGATTGATGGCAAGGCGAGGCGTCCATGTCATCAACGGCGAGGCCACATTTATGGCCAGCAATGCCATCCGCGTCGGCACCCGAGAGATCGAGGCCAGAAACATCGTCATCGCCACCGGCTCGAAGCCGCGCCCGCTGTCGATCGCCGGCGCAGAATTCCTGACCACATCCGACGATGTGCTGAGCGATCCTGTGTTGCCTCGCGCCGTTGTGTTCATTGGCGGCGGCGTTATCGCCTTCGAACTGGGCCACGTCTATGCACGCGCCGGCGTCGAGGTCACGATCCTCGAGGCGCTGCCGCAACTCCTCGGAGGCTTCGACGAAGATGCCGTTGCCCAAATCCGTGCCGAAAGTGAGCGCCTGGGCATCAGCATCCATACCAAGGCTTGGGTCAAAAAGATCGAAGAGGCCAACGGGCGACTGCGGGTGAGCTTTGGGAAGGATGGCGCCGAATGGAGGGTTGACGCGGATCGGGCCGTCAATTGCGCGGGACGCGTCGCCAATGTCGAGGGCCTCGATCTCGGGGCGGGCGTCATTGTGCATCGCGAAGGCCGCATCGAGATCGACGAGCATCTGCGCTCGCGTTCCAATCCAGACGTCTATGTCTGCGGCGATGCCGTGTGGAACTCCCCGCAGCTTTCACCGATTGCGACCTATGAAGGCGGGATCGTCGGTCGCAACATCGTCGACGGCCCGAAGCATCGGCCCGACTACAGTCACATACCTGCATCTCTCTACAGCATTCCGGCCGTGGCGGCAGTCGGGTTGACCGAGGCCCAGGCGAGAGAACGCGGCTTCGTCGTCAACGTCCATCTGAACGACATGCAGGGCTGGCTCTCCGCCAGGACTTACGCGGAGCCGGTCGCATGGTCGAAGATCATCGTCGAGGAAACGACAGGCAGGATCCTCGGAGCTCACCTGGTCGGCCATGCCGGGGAAGAGCTGATCCACATTTTTGCGCTCGCGATGAAGCACGGCATCACGACGCGAGACCTGTCTGAGATGGTCTGGGCTTTCCCGACTTTTGCAGCGGATATCAGGAACATGGTGTAACGCTCCGGCCCGGGCCAGCGAAGCAGAGCGGAGGCCCTGGCATGTGTCGATGCAGGCAGGGCATCAAAACCATGCAGGAAAAACATGGCAATTGCCGAGGGGTTCCGGTGGTAGGGTAGGGGAGGTGTGAAAGTGCAGACATGGCGGCCGACGACCAGGGAATGACATTCGAGCAGTCCGTCCAGGCAGCCATCGAGCTTGATGCGCCCCTCAATGAGCGTCTGGCGGTAGTTGCAGCGGCGGTTCGCCGCCTGAATTCGGAATTCGCCGACGCCGTAGAACGACTGGTGGATCGCCTTGAGAAGCAAGGTGCCGGCACAATGGCGCCCGCTCCGGGCGAAGCCATGCCTGGCTTCCTGTTGCCTGATGACGATGGCAGGCTCGTCAGCCTCGCCGAAATCCTGGCCAAGGGGCCAGCCGTCATCACCTTTCAGCGCGGTCACTGGTGTCCTTATTGCCGCTTGAACGCCATCGGGATTGTCGAGGTGCACCACGAGATCGCGGAATTGGGCGGACAGGTGGTTGCGATCATGCCGGAGCGTCGCAAATTTGCGAAGACCATGAAGGCACTGGTCGGTGCACAGTTCCCATTCCTGATCGACATGGACAATGGATATGCGTTGTCGCTCAACCTCGCGATCTGGGTTGGCGCCGAAATGGAAAGGCTCATGGGCCTGGGGCTCGACATCCCCAACTATCAGGGCAACAGCAGCTGGTTTATGCCCATTCCAGCCACCTTCATCGTCGGAACTGACGGGATCATCAGGGATCGCTTTGTCGATCCGGACTACCGCCGTCGCATGGACATTGACGACCTGATCGCGGCGCTCAGGCGGGCTCGCTGACGCCGAAGGACGACCAGTCGGCGGCCCTCAAAAGGTTGAGCAGGGTTGTCGCGACCGGCGAGCGATGCCTGCCGGCTACCGCATAAACCGAAACGATCCTCGAGACATCCAGATCACGAAGTTTGAGCCGGCGTGTGGTCGGGGATCGCGGAGCAGTAAGGGTGACAAAGCCCACTCCGGCATTGGCCTCGAGCAGCGCGAGCAGATCCTGGTCCGTCTCGACTTCATGCGCGGTCCGGGGCGTATACCCCTTGGCGGAAAGAGATCGCGCGAGTTCCTCGCTCGTTTCCCAATCGATCCGGCTGAGCACAGGTTCGGCGGCAAGCTGCGCCAGCGCGACATCTGCCTCGTTTCGACGGGCGAGCGGATGATCCGAATTTACGGCGAGCTCGATTCCTTCCTGGAACAGCGGCCATGTGTCCAGGCGGTCCCAGGCCTGCCCGAGCGGACCGGCAATCGCCAACTCCACGTCGCCGCCTCTCAGCGCCTCTATTACTGCCGCCGGTGAACCCCGGTGAATCTTGAGATGCACACCGGGATAGGCCCGGAAGAGCTCGGTGAACGGCGAAACCAAAAGCGCAATGTTGATACTGTTGGAGATGGTGACGTTGAGCGGCGCAACGTCACTGCTTTGCACAGCCTTGGCCAGCGATTTGGCGGAAGTGGCCGCATCATAGCACTGTTGCAGCAACGGCAGCATGCGGCGCCCGAGTTCCGTCAGATGCGAATGCTGACGCTCGCGCCGAAGAAGCTCCCCCCCTAACTCCTCTTCAAGCGTCTTGATGGCGCGCGTAAGGGCCGGCTGAGTGACGTTGCACTCCTCGGCCGCCCTGGTGAAATTCAACGTGTTAGACAGGGCCAGAAAATATCGGACCTGCTGCATCTCCATGAAATCTCGCCCCCTCAGCGAAATTCGATTCTTCAGGCACAGCTAATGTCGCCATGCTATCGCAACAGGAGGCCAAGGCAAAGGCGCGCGCCTTTTCGAGGGAACAGGATCGACCGTGGTCGAGCGGCATGGTCATTTCACTGGACGTCACAATGTTACAAAATATCACGTAAGTTATTGTTTTTATTAAAACTACCTAGAGTTCAATCCTCTCTCGCAGCACCAGCCCTCCCTGTAATTGTCGCATCGGGCCGCGCTTGGCGATGGTCTGGCGCCAACCTATCGCAATGCCTCGCCTGCGAGGCCTCGCGGCGGTTCACGCAGAGGACTGCAAATCCTTCAATCCCGGTTCGATTCCGGGCGAGGCCTCCAGTTCCGGCGCCGCCACGGCCCAGCCGCGTTTACCGGTGCGACCAGGAAGCAGACCGATCGCACCGCTTCAGTTGGTGACGTGCGACAGCCGCAGGCCGGCTTCGTCAGGGGCCTCGGCCATACCTTCCTCCGCGAAGCGAAACATGTCCTCGAAATCCAGCTCGCGCTCGAAAATGACGCCGCCCACGCTGATCGCAAGCACGTCCTTGTCGCCTTTCGGTGCGAAATAGATTTCGCCGACCGCGCCGCGAACGCGTTCGCCGACGTCCTTGGCGTCCGCTTCGCTCGCGCCCGGAAGGAAGACGCCGAACATCGAGGTTCCGATCCGGCCGATCAGATCGTCCTTGCGAACCGAGGATCGGATGGCTGATGCGATCAGCCGCAAGGCCTCGTCGCCCCATTCCAGACCGAAGCGAAGGTTGATCGACGCCAGATGCTCCGGATGGATGACCAGAAAGGCGCCGGAGCGCGGACCGGCCGGTCTCGCCGCTCTCCTGTCGACCATCGATGTGAACACTTTGCCGTTCAAGCATCCGGTCAGCTGGTCGTAGGTGCCGGATTTGGTGAGCTCCTGCCGGTAACGGCGGATCTCGATCTGTTGCCAGCCGGTGAAGGCAAACAGCGGCAGACCGATGACAATCGGCACGATGATGGCCGTGACTGCCCCTCGGGCGAACGGCGTCAGGCTGTCGCTGAAAAGCAGCAGATAGTTCAGCGCGAGCGAAAGGGCGACGCAGCCGGCGGTGCCAAGCACGGCCAGCAAGATGAGATGCTTCCACGTTTGAGCCGGCGCGGTCGATGTTTTCGTGGTCAAGGGCCAATCTCCTGTTCGACGCATTGGCTTACAGGAGGTCCGTTGCAATTTCGGTTTCAGGGAAGCGTACAATTTGATGCAAAGTCGGCTTCTTCTCTAAGCGATGTGTCCGGCCCACGCACGTGGCCGCGGCCCGCGGCTTGCGTGCTTGATGACCTGCCCGGCCGAAGCAGCCCACGGTTTTCTAGAATCGCTCGATCGCTCTGACCATTCTGCTTTCACGCAATTCCATGACGGAGCCGGTCATGGGCTTTCCCGCGATTGCGCTATTGCGGCGGACCGAAAATGCCCATCCTGGCCTCTCTCGCCACCGCTTCCGCCTTGCCGTAAAGGCCGGTGGGAGCGGCCATCGCCCAGCCGTTGGAGACCAGCCAGGCTCCGACATCCTGCCTGCCGAGCGCGCAGGGCGCGGCGATGGCGAAGCGGTCGGCATCCGGCGGCAGCAGGCATTTCAGCGCCCGGCCGCGCAGCCAGGCGTTGAAGGCGGCCCGCGCTCGCTGGCCGCACGGCCAGGCGGTGTTGTCGAACGTGCAGGTCCCGTCGGGGTCTATGCCGATCGTCCCGCTGATGGCGACCGTGTGTCCCATGGCCTCGAAGACCGCCGAGGATGTCGCGACCGGGCGAAAAAGCAGCGTCTCGCGCCAATCCCGCGGCATCGGCGTTTTCGGTCGCGGCGCTAGCCCGAGTTCGCCGAGCGGAGGGCGCGGCTCGATGCGCTCGATCCCGGACGGGTCGAGCGGCGGCGGCGCTATGAGATCCTCGGCGATCTTGCGTGCCGGCTCGCCCGGCCGCGTGTCTTGAACCGCGGCCTGTGAGCCCGGCTTGAGGTCTGCGGCATCTTGGGCCGGCGTGACCGCGGGCGGGTCGGGCGGCAGCCAGCGCCTGCCCTCGGCGATCAGCAGCATGCCGGCGAACAGCCCGAGAAAACCGAGCGTCGAGGCCAGCAGCGGGCGGCCGGGCGGTCTCGCCTGGCTCACGCGCGGGTCTCCGCGGCATCGTGCCGGCAGCCGGTGATGCCGCTCGAGCCCAGCCCGTTAGCTCCTGTCGACACGGCGCCATCCCGACCGTTGAACCCGTCCACACATTAGACATGAGCGACATTCCTTGAAAAGCAAGGCGTTGCGTTAAGTCTCGCGCAACCAATGCGGCCTAGAATCGGCCATCGGATGTCGAGGGGATGACATGATGCGCAAGCCGATACTGCTCTTTGCCTTTCCGGCCCTGATGCTGGTTCTGCTGGCGGCGGAGCGGACAGCGGCGCTGCTTCTCGGCTTTTATCCGGCCAGCCCCGCTGTGTGGCACGCCTGGCTCGAGCTGCGGCCGTTCTCGACCATGTTCTGGCAGCAGGCGCATGTCTATCTCGGCGGGTCTATGGCCGTCGACGCGGCTATCCTTGTTTTCGCTGCGGGCGCCTGCTGGATGATTTGCCAGGCGAAGAGGTCGGCCGGCTTCTTCCTGGCCAATCACGCTGCCTTGATCTTCGCCGGCAAGATGATGGCGTTGAGCAGCAATGCGGAAACGGCGAGCACCATCGCCGCTTTCGCCATACCGAACGGCTTGCGCTTTTCGCTCATGCTCGACTTCAGCTTGAAGAACAGCCTGGTGCTGTGCCTCGGCTTGGCGGCCTGCGCCTACACTCACGTCGCTTTCCTGCGCGAGGCCAGGGTGCGCGCCGAAGCCCGCGCGGTTCGCGTGCTTGAACTGCAGCGTGATCTGTAACCGGGCGGTCCGGCTCGGGCGGCGGAACAGCCGCCGCGCTCAGTTGATCTTCTTGTAGTAGACCTTACCGTCGGGCTGCTGGATGCGCTGGTAGGACGGGTTCGGACCCGGGGGCGCGACCTTGCGCTTGAACGAAGGCTGCGCGTCGGCGGGAGCGGCGCCGCCTTCGTCGGCCGCGGACGCATCCGCCACAGTGGTATTGTCGAGCATGGCCGGCTCGGGAGCGCTGGGCGCCGGCCCGCTGGCTGCGACCGGCTGGCCTTGCTCCAGCCTGGCGATATTGCCGTTGATCTGGCCGAAATTCGCCTGCAGCTGGCGGTCAAGCGTCTCGAACCGGCTCTGGAAACCGTTGTTGACAGTGTCGATGCGGGCGCCAATCCGCTGCTCGAATTGGCCGAGCTCTCCCAGCCGCGCCTCGATTGTCTTGAGGTCGTTGATGCCGCGATAGAGATAGATGGCGGCCGTCACGTTGACGGCGGTGACGAGCAACGCGCCGACCGTGATGACGCCGATCATCCTGGCCCGGCTGGGCTTTTCCGGAACGGTTTCCCGGTGACCGAGTTCGATTGCCGGAACGTCCGGCTCGCTGATCATCGTCATTCAACCACCACCTTTGCGCCCACCGCGACGCGCCTGAAGAGATCGATCACATCGGTGTTCGTCAGCCGGAAGCATCCGGACGTGCCGTCGAAACCGACGCCCTTGGGATCGTTGGTGCCATGGATACGATAGAGCGTGTCGCGCCCGTCGCGCGAGAGATAAAGCGCCCTGGCGCCGAGCGGATTGTAGGGGCCGGCCGGCACCATCGCCGGCAGTTCCGGCTGGCGCGCGCGCATTTCCATGGGCGGGCGCCATTCCGGCCATTCGGTTTTGGAGGCGACCTTGACCGTTCCGGTCCAGCCGAAGCCATCGCGGCCGACGCTGATCTGGTAGCGCAGCGCCTGGCCCGGTGCGGTCACCAGGTAGAGCGCCTTCTCGCTTTTGCGGATGATGATTGTTCCCGGCTGCTCGCCGGTCTGGAAAGCGACCGTCTTGCGCAGGCTGGGACCCATGGCGGGCAGGGGCGGCAGACCCGATGCGGCTTGCGCGAAATCGCAGGCCGACATCGACGCCATGCCGATCAGGCAGGCAGCCGCGAGGCGCGCCGTCACGCGCCGCTTCGAGCTAGCGCTGGGCATTGTCCAGCCGTTCCTTGAACATGCGTTTCAAGTCCTTGTTGAAGCGCGCGCGTCCGTCCACCTCGGAGGGCAGGATGGCGCGATTCAGCGCGTCGGCCAAGAGCGCATTGTCCAGCGCCAGCGACTTGATGTGCGGCGCCTTGAAGATCTTCTCCAGCTCGCTGCGCGAGAAGTGGTTGCCGAACCATTTGCGCTTGTGCTTGTTGGCGACCAGCGTGATGCTGACCTTGTTGCCGCGCAATTCCCGGATCTTCTTGTAGAGCCGCTTGCCTTGCCTCAGCGAAGCGACGTTGAGCTCGAAGACGATGAAGATCTCGTCGCTCGTGCGCAGCACCGAATCGTGCCACGGCGTCTCGATATTGGGCAGGTCGATGACGATGTCGTCGAAGCGGTAGGCGACGAGATCGAGCAGCCGGAACACGAAGTCGGAACCGTGCGGCTCGAAAGGCAGCTGCGGCCGCTCGAAGGAATAGAGCGTGAGGCCCGACGGCCGCGACAGCTTGATGACATCCATCAGCTCGACATCGAGCCGGTCCGGCTGGCCGATGATGCCGGTCAAGTCGAACTGGTTGAACTGGTTGAGATAGGCGCCGCAATTGGCGCTCTGGAAGTCGAGGTCCACGAGGCAGGTCGCGGCCGCCCGCTCGGCCGACTTCGAGGCAAGGTGCTCCGCCGCCGAGATCGCCAGCGTGGTGGCGCCGGCGCCGCCGCTCGCGGCGATGAAGGTGATGATGCGGCTCTTGGTGCCCTGGTTGCCGGTGTCGTGGAAGGTGACGGCGTTGAGCAGTTCCTTGGCGTCGAGCGGCTTATGCAGCCAGTCGGACGCGTTCATGCGCACCAGCACGCGCGTCTGCTCTGAGGTGAGCTCGTCGGAAATCGCGATCAGCGGCACCGACGCCCAGGCCGCGCGCGCCTCCACGATCGCCGGATTGCCGAGCAGCTCGCCATTGCCGAGATCGAGGATGATGATGCCGGGCCGGCTGTCGGCGGGCGGCCCTCTGAGGAATTCCGCCGCGTCCGAAATCTTGACGTTATAGATCGCCAGCGCGTCGAGGCGCGTGGTGACATCTCGCTTGAAATTCGCATCGGCGGAAAACAGCGCCACCTGCTTGCGCTTGGTTGGGAGAACTCTGGTGTCGATGGCGTTCATGGGTAGGTGCTCTTTAAATCTTCGCCCGTGACCGTGCTCAGCATGGAGGGCATGGTGATGTTGGAGAATCCGAGCAGACCGCGCAGGAAGAAGAATTGGAATTGATGATTGACGATACTGACAGTGATGGTCGGGACGGGACCATTGGGACGGGTCCAGTAACCGAGGCCCGAAGCCTGATACTGTATGCGAACCTGCGACTTCGTCAGCATCGGCAGGTATGAATGCATTCCAGCCCGGCCGGCGCTGCCGTTGAAAATGAAGTCGAAGGCAGCCTGACTTGCAGTGAGATCCTGGCAGGTCGCACCCGTTCCGCAGGTGCACGAGGCTGTTCCCGCGCTATTGGCGGTGCAGATATAATTATAGGTGTTGGCCGGAACAGCGGCGCCGACGTCGAGCGAGTTGCTGGGCGTCTTGGCTTCGAGGGCCAGCCCGCTGGCGACGGGGCTGGAAATCTGCGCCAGCCTGGCTCCGGCTTGCACAGCTTTGTCTGCTGCATTCCATTGGTAGAAGGCGTAGCCGAAGTCGACGAAACCGAGCAGAAGGGCCAGCAGCAGCGGCATGGCTATAGCCGCTTCCACCATCGTCGCGCCGCATTCGCTTGCCCAAAACCTGCGCCGCAGCTTCACCATCCGAGGACGCGCTCCTGATGGAAGACGGTTAGGGTGAGCTGGCCGAAGCCAAGATAAGACCAGAGCCCGACGCCCGGGTAAGGGTACGACGTCTGGACCTGCACGACATCGACGTTGCTGGTGCTGCTAAGATAAAGTTCAGTGCCGGTAGCGGGATCGATCGCTTGAAGGGACTTTACCTTTGTGATCTTGACCTCGTCCGTGGTCCATCCTGTGACCCTTGTGCTGCCGCCGGTTATGGCGCCCTTCACCGCGAGGTTCGTTGCGTATCCGGAGCAAGTGTTCCAATCGCTGCTGCAACGCGCCATATAGCGAGCCGCGTCCCTAACGCCGGCGTCTAGCAGCATGCGCGTATTCAGGATGTTCCCGAACTCAAAGACGCCGGCCGACAACAGCAACACGAAAGGCGTCACAAGGGTCATCTCGACCAGGATAGCGCCATCGTCGTCGCGCTTGAACCGACGGAGGATTTGTTTGAGCGCGATCAGCATGGCTTTACCGGTAAAGCTGCGCTTCGTTACGCTGAAGCTTCTTCAGCGTACCTTGGCCAACAGAGGTGCTGATGTCCTCGAACTCGGCGTATATGTTGGCGTCGGGCGGCCCTCCTGCCGGTTCGGTGACGAACATGCTGGCGAAGGCCTGAACTGGTAACGTCTGATTGCCGCCTTTGACTGTATTGTTGACACAGTCGACAATGGCGACGTAGAGCAACCGCCTGTCCGCGCTCTGCGTCGTCGTGTTGCACTGAGGCGCTGTCTTCTCCTGGCCGCTCTTCAGCGTCGGGTTGTTGATTTCGTATTTGTAAACGCAGTAACGGCTGGGGTTTGCGCCGCACGCGGTCAGCACCCCGGAAGTGCTCGCATTGCCGTGATTGACGCTCCAATAACCGGAGAAGTTCCATATGCCGTTGCCAGGCACTCCGGCCTGCGCGCAGCAGCCGGTGTCATGCGGGAGCGCCATATAGTTGTTCGCTTGGCCGCTGTTCGGGGCGGAATAACTGCAATTGTTCTTTCCGGCGTTGGAGACAACCATGCCTTTGCGCACGTTGGGCGCTGGCGGGTTGACTTTGGGGTCGGTCTTATACGGCCCACTGTTATCGTAAATATCGAAACGGGTGTTGATACCGTTATTGACGGGCGGAATGTTGCCCGGGCGTGTTGTAACTCCGTTTTGACCGTAACAGGCCGGCGGGTTCGTCACAGCGAACATTTCGGTAAGGGTCGCCGTGGATTTGTCACCCTCTGGAGAGGACAGGAACCCGTAATTGCCGGGCAGATATTGGGCATTATTTCCGCCGGTCTGCTCCTTGAGCAGGATCATCGGCTTGCTCGTTCCCGAAACGGCTGTCTGAAGGGCGCCGAGAGAGGTATAGGGGTTGCAGATGAACATCGGCGTGAACTGGCACAGCGCGTTGGTGAAGCCGGCCACCGCTTGTGGTCGGAGATCCATCCTGTCGCCGCCGCCGATGAAGCTCGCCGGGAAGATCGTGGCGAAGGCACCGGCCCCGTCCACCGTCGTGCTGGAGGCGTCCACCGTGACTTCCGCGAACTTTACGAGCTTGGGGTCGGTGCTTGCCCAATTGACACCATTGGAATCGAGGCCGGCCGCGGTTAGCTTGATGTTGTCGTTCGCCGGTATTCCAGTCAGGTAGGTGATGGTGACGTCGGTCGTCGCGATTGGATGCTTGCCGGCCGTCGAAAACAGCGTCTCGTTGGCCAGGAGGTTGGTGAAAGCCCGATTGGCGCGCGTGATGGCATCCGGATTGCCGTCGAGCTCCGCCGCGGCGGCCAGTGACAGCGCGTCGACGCCCTTCTGGAGATCGCTGTGCAGTCCGTTGGCGCGGCTCATGTCGATCGCCAGCAATGCAAAGCCGACCAGAACCGGCAGCATAATGGAAACGAGGATCATCGCTACGCCGCGCTGATCACGCCAGAATTCACGAATGGTCCCCAACATGACCCTACTCTCCATTCGTGTCGGGTGTCCTCGCGCGCCCGACGCGCTGAATCCTTCTCTTCAGTTCACCCCAGTAGTCGCGTTCGACGGCCCGACATTGACTGTCATGTTCGTCGTCGGCGCGGCCGTGCTTGGCGGCAGCTTGTATTTCTGGACAACTCCGACCGACCGAGCCCCGTTGCCTTCGATCTTCGTGTTGTTGGAAGCCGGATTGTAGGAATCGACCGTCTGCAGCAGCTGGTTAGCCTTCTGCGAGTCGCCCGAAGCCAGCGTCATCGTGTCGTAGTTGTGCAGATAGTCGGCCGCGCAGCCCGCGAGCAGACTGCTGCCGAGAAGGACGAGCAGGAGCTTACTTTTTGACATAGAGCAGCTTGTCCTTCGATTTGACATCCAGCATGTGGCCATATGGCCCGGTGACGCCTTCGCCATGCTCGTACATGCGGATCATGTCCTTGTTGACTTCGAGCTGGCCGAGCAGCATGAGCTCCGGATCATTGGCAGGCTTCGTCTTGTCGAAAGGCGTCGCCAACTGCTCGCCAGGCTTCACCGGCCGCACAAGATGCGGCGTGACGATGACGACAAGTTCGGTCTCTTCCTTCTGCGTGCTCGAATTGTGGAACAGCGCGCCGATGATCGGCACCTGGCCGAGCCACGGCACCTGGTTTTGCTGTATGGTGTTCTTGCTGGAGAGCAGGCCGCCCACCGCGAAGCTCTGGCCGTCGCGCAGGTCGACGACGGTCGACAGCTTGCGATTGGTGAAGATGGGATCGCCGGCGGCGGTAAAGCCAGTCAGGTCGCTGACCTCCGGGGCCAGCTTGATGTGGATTTTGCCGTCGTCCAGCACCACCGGCGTGAAATTCAAATTGACGCCGAACTGCTTGAAGACGATCTCGACTTCACCTTGGGCGTTGACGCTGCGAACCGGCACCTCGCCGCCGGCATTGAAGCTGGCCGTTTCGCCGGACACCGTGGTCAGGTTCGGTTCGGCCAGCGTGCGAACGACGCCCTTTGCTTCAAGCGCCTCGATGATCAGGTCGACCTTGATATTGCTGTCGATGATCTGGGTGATCAATGTCGCAAAGGGATTGGTTTTCGACAACAGACCCGAAACTAAGGTACCAGGGTCTACTCCATCTGGAGTGGTAGCCGCGATACCTGTTCCAAACTTGGTTGCATCGCTGCCTCTGCTTCGGAACGACACGCCGAGATCGCGGCCGGCATTGCGCTTGGCCTCAAGGATACGCACGGACAAATTGACCTGCTCGCTGTCGTCGATCGTCACGGCGTTGATGATGGCGTCCGGGCCATATTGCTGGGTGACTTCGACGATGGATGCCAGCGTCGCGGCGTCCTTCACGTGTCCGGAAAGCCGGACCTTACCGTTGATAGAACCGATCTCGATGCGCGCCTTAGGTGCCACCTGGCGAATGGCGACCGCCATGTCGCTGACATCCTGGCCGACCTCGATCTGGATGGCGCCCAGCGAACGTTTGTCCTCGGAGAACAGGTTGACCGTAGTGGTGCCGACGGCTTTGCCGATGATGTAGAGCGTCTTGTCGGTCATCGGCTGCGCGTCGGCGATCTTTTCGTCGCCGACCACGATGTCGCCCAAAGTGGCGTTCACCTGGATCGTGGCGGATTGCGAAACGGGCACGAAAACGCGGTGCAGCGAGGGGCTCGACACGTCGATGAACCGGTCAGCCGCCCTGGCCGAATGGCCAAGTATCGCCGGTACAACCACGAAGGATAGCGCGGCCGCCGCTATCCTGAACCAAAACCCCTGCATTCCTCGTCTCCCCAATTCGCTGCCCTTGGCAGCCCGCCGCGCCGACCTTCGTCAGTCTTGTCGCGGCACTTCGTATGTTTCCAGCTTGATGCCCCGGAAAACGCCGATCGTCGCTTGCTTCGGCGGCTCCGGCTGGACGTATTTGATCACTTCTTTGACCTGCGGCTGCGCCTGGGGCGCCGCGGCCACGACCGTGACCGGTTTTACCTTGCTCATCTGGTCGATCTGGCTGCCGACCCGTTCCACCGCCTTGGCCAAGCCATCGATCTTCTCATCGGCCTGCTTGCGCGCGGCTTCCTCGGCTTTCTGCCTGTCAAGCTCAGCCTGGCGCTTGGCGACATCGTCCGGCGTATCGGCGGTCAGGTCCGCCAGCGTCACCCTCTCGTTAACCTCGCCCTTGCTGCCGGCAGCCTGGCGCAATGCCAATGACAATTGCCCTGCGCCCGCCGCGAGCGTCAGCTTCTGGGCGTCCTTGGTGCTGACTTCTACCGTGACGGCTTTCACGACTTGAGGGTTGTCCTTGCTTTCGTCGGCAACCTGGTCGACGGCAAGCACTTTCACGCTCTGCAGCAGCACGTCGACAAAACTCCTGTCGGCGCCGTCATCGCCACGTACGTTCCGGGTCAGAAGCACGTCGACCCTGTCGCCCGGGAAAACAAATCCCGCAACACCCAGCACGTCGTTCACGCGGATGGAGACCGCTTTCATGCCCTCGCCAAGCACCGCCGACAAAGTGGCGCGCTGCCCGGCGCCGGTAATTTTTGAGGCCAGCACCGGCTCATTCGCGCTGATTGTCTGAAGAGCTTGCCGGGCGCCGTTGCCGGCCATCGCATCCTTGACCGTTTTGAAGGCGCCAGCGGGCACTGCTCCCGCCGGCCAAGCGATTTCGCGCAGTTTATCGGTGGTCAGCGAATCGCCGAATTTCAAGGGTACTGCCGCGACCACCACCGTGCTGGTGGCCTGTCCGCCACTGGCCATCGCACTGCGCTGGCCCGCCAGCCAAATATTGACAAGCACGACTGCCAAAACGCCGAATATACCGGCGAGCACGATCATGATCAGTGTATTGGCGCGCATTTACCCCAAGCCCCATTCTGCAAACTCGCCGTAACGTCGGCAAATCACGCTCAGCCCAAGATTGCCCTGTTATATATACTTGCTCGACCAGGCCCGACGGTCGTCTTCGGGCCCGGTCATTTTCTGGTTTACGTATTAGGCCGCCGCGGCAGCGCCGGTGCAGTTCATGCCTGTGCCGTTGTTCGGGTCGGTCGCCAGATTGGTGCACAGCGTGCTCCAGGCGTTTGTGACATAGACGCCAACCGCGATGATGAACGTGATCACCGCCGCGGTGATGATGCCGATCAGAATCGAATATTCGACCATGGCAGCGCCGTTATCGTCGTCGCGGAACTGCCGGGCCATCGTCATGAGCTTCTTCATGCCAATTTCTCCCTTTGGAGGTTTGAACCCGACGAGACAGAGCCAAGGAATGAACCCCATACCCAAGCATCCCCCGTCACGTTCAATCCTAGGTCGCGTAAAAAAACCGGTCAAACGGATTAACAATCCTTTAACCTTTCAATACTCGATTTGAAGCTCTCTCACCACGCACAACAGCTTGATTCGTTTCATTTTTCAAGCGATCTTAACCATTCATTCACAATTCCGCCACGCCCGTGGCTCGCGATCGCCACATTAGGAATACGACATATTCCTTTATATTACAGGAGTTAGTAGGTCTGATGTTTGGGAGTCGTCGAACGTCTTAGGACTTTAGTCTGTCGACA
Source organism: Mesorhizobium atlanticum (assembly GCF_003289965.1). Lineage (GTDB taxonomy): Bacteria > Pseudomonadota > Alphaproteobacteria > Rhizobiales > Rhizobiaceae > Mesorhizobium > Mesorhizobium atlanticum. The sequence continues at coordinate 12,224 of NZ_QMBQ01000014.1, read as the reverse complement.
CGAAGCAAGCGAAAAATAAAACGATTTATCAAATCTCGATTTCTTAACTATGTCTCAAGTAATATCCGCCCGGGCCTTCTTAGCCGCTTGTGCCCCTCGTGGTTAACGCTTAGTTTCGAACTGGGGAGATATAAGGGGGTAAGCGGCATGTTGGGTCGCTTCATCAAAGGATCAAACGAACGGAAGACGCCGCTGGCGCCGGTTGTCGCCGCCGCGCCGAATGGAGCGGCATCGGCTCCCGCGGCAGAAGCGGAGCCGCAGGGCGATGACTTCCTGACCCTCAAGGTCGAGCTGCATCGCCATCTCATCGACCGTTTTAACCTGACGACATTGGAAATCGCGTCCAAGGACGAAATCCTCAATGAGATTCGGCCGATCGTGCGCGAATTCGTGCGCGGCCGGAACGTGCCTTTGAATGCTCGCGAGCTGGATCAACTGACCAGCGACACGGCCGACGAGATGCTCGGCCTTGGTCCGATCGAGCCTCTGCTCAAGGACGACTCGATCACCGATATCATGATCAACACGCATGAGCGCGTTTTCATCGAGCGTCGCGGCATTATCGAGCAAACCTCGATCCGCTTTCGCGACGAGGCGCATCTGCTGCGGATCATCAACAAGATCGTGTCTAATATCGGCCGTCGGGTCGATGAGTCATCGCCGATGGCGGATGCGCGCCTCGATGACGGCTCGCGCGTCAACATCGCCGTGCGACCGGTTTCGATCGACGGCCCACTGGTGTCGATCCGCAAATTCTCGAAGAATCCTTATTCGCTGGAACGCCTGATGGCGTTCAATTCGATTCGCCAGCCGATGATCGACATGCTCAGGATCGCGGTGCAAGCGCGCAAGTCGATCCTGGTTTCGGGCGGCACCGGCAGCGGCAAGACCACGCTGCTCAACGCCCTGTCGAGCTACATTCCATCGAAGGAGCGTCTGGTCACGATCGAGGATGCGGCGGAATTGCAGTTGCAGCAGCCGCATGTCGGCCGGCTGGAGACGCGTCCCCCCAATGTCGAAGGCAAGGGCGAGATCCGCCAGCGGGAGTTGGTGAAGAATGCGCTGCGCATGCGGCCCGACCGGATCATCGTCGGCGAAGTGCGTGGCGAGGAAGCCTTCGACATGCTGCAGGCCATGAACACCGGCCACGAAGGCTCGATGACGACCATCCACGCCAACACGCCGCGCGATGCAATATCGCGCCTGGAACAGATGGTCGGCATGGCGGGAATGCCTATGTCGCATGATTCCATTCGCGCGCAGATAGCTTCAGCCATCGATATCATCGTGCAGACGCAGCGTCTTTCCGATGGTGGCCGGCGTGTGATCTCGATTTCTGAGATCACCGGCATGGAAGGCAATGTCGTCCAGCTTCAGGAGATCTACCACTACGTCAGGCGCGATGTTGCCGCCGACGGGACGATCATCGGCGATTTCCGCGCCACCGGCGTGCGCCCGCGTTTCGCCTCTGAGGCAGCAACGCTTGGCCTTCATTTCGCCAAGGATGCCTTCAATCCGCAGGTAGCCATGTAATGCTGACGGGACAGACGCTGCTTTATTTCATCTATGTGGTTGCGGCAGCTTCCGTCATCCTTGCCGGTGAGGCCTTATATGTTTCCCTCACACGTAGGCGTTCGCACCTGCTCGCGGTTAACCACCGGCTTCGTCGTCTCGCTGACGATGCGCCGGCGGAGCAGACCCTGCAAAGCCTGCTGCGCGAGCGCGGCCTGACCGGCTCAGGCGACTTCGCATCCAACTTTATCTGGTTGAACCGGCTCTATACCCGGTCCGGCATAACCGGAAACCCGATGACTTTCGCGGTGTCGTTCCTCATCGCCGGTTTAGGGCTGGCGTTGCTTCTCTGGTTGCTGATTGGTCTCTCGGCGCCGGCGGCTTTCCTGATCTTTCTGGGCGTGGGATTCGCATTGCCGCTGCTTGTCCTGCGCCGCGCCTGCAAAAGGCGGATATCGAAGTTCGCCAGGCAATTGCCCGATGCGCTTGACATGATCGTCCGTTCGCTCCGGGCCGGCCACCCCGCCTCGGTCGCAATAAGTCTCGTCGGACGCGAGATGTCCGATCCGCTCGGAACGGAATTCGGCATTGTTGCAGACGAAATCACCTTCGGGCTCAGCATCGAGCAGGCGGTACGGAAATTGTCGGAGCGGGTCGGCTTCGAGGGCCTTCACCTGCTATCGGTGTCGCTGTCTATCCAGGCCAAGACGGGCGGGAACCTCACGGAAATCCTCGCGAACCTGTCATCCGTCCTGCGCGAAAGGCAGAAGCTCAAATTGAAGATCAGGGCGCTGTCGTCAGAGGGCCGCGTGTCGGCATGGATAATCTCACTGTTTCCTGTCTTCATGTTCCTGATCCTGATGCTCGTGGCCCCATCCTATTATGGCAAGGTCTGGGGTAGTCCGATGATCCTGCCGGCGTTCATGACGTTCGGAGCCTGGGCGCTGCTCGGCGTCTACATCATGTACCGCATGGTCACCTTCGATTTCTAGGAGCGACCATGAGCCTGCTTTCGAGTATGACCGACCTCACCTTTCTGGTCTCCCTCGCCGTCTTCGTGGCGGCGGTAGCCCTGTTCCTGTTCGCCGCCTTGACGTTCCTACCGGCAATGCAGACGCGCAGGCTTGTGGCGGGCAATCTCGTGGGCGATGGGTCCGTGGATCGCCGCTCGATCCTTGGGCAGGACGATCTTGTGAAGGCCGCGGCGCAAAAGCCGGTCGAAGCCTATTTCAGATCGATGGAGAAGGAACGCAACGAGCCGGACGCTCTCGAAGCCAAGCTCTTTCGCGCCGGGTTTTATGGCGCGAGCGCACCGCTCATCTACACGCTTTGCCGGCTGGGAGCCGTCGCCATCGGCTTTCTGCTCATGTATGCCTTGCTCTCGAGGATATTGCCGGCGCGATTGCCCGGCTTCTTCGCCTTTGTGGGCGCGGGCCTGATCGGCCTTGGCTGTATCGTCATCCCGAGCATCATGCTCGATCGCTTCGAGAATAAGCAGAAGCGGATTTATCGCCGTGCCTTTCCCGATTTCATGGACATGATGATCACCTGCGCCGATGCCGGCATGAGCCTCGAAGCGGCGGTCGAACGGGTGAGCCAGGAACTGGCGGGCACGCATAAATGGCTGGGCATCCAGCTTACGATCATGAACTTGCAATTGCGGGCAGGGAAGCCGTTGCGCGAAGCCTTGCGCGAGCTCGCCGATCGCGTCGGACTGGATGAAGCGAAGGCCTTGGCAGTGCTGTTCCGGCAATCGGAAGAGCTGGGCACCAGTCTCACCGACGCCCTGCGCGTCTACAGCGCCGAGATGCGCGATCAGCGGATTCTGCAAGCGGAAGAACGTGCCAACTCCTTGCCCGTCAAGATGACGATCCCGCTTGGCCTTTGCATCTTTCCGGTGGTGCTGATGATCATTATGCTGCCGGTGATCATTCGAATGAAGGGCATTTTCTTCTGATCCGTCATATGATTATCTTCTAAAATTGAGTCGGAGGGCTCCTTGGGGCACAAAATGATAAGGCCGATGCGCCTTGCCGCCGCAACCAGCATGCTGCTGGTCGTGCTTGCCGGCTGCCAGACGAAGGGGACGGACCTGACCGGAGGCGTGGTTCGCACCAATGAGCCGGCCGAGGGCGACTACACTGCCTTTGGCGATACGTTCAAAGGGCTGAAGACAATCAGCGATGTCGACTATTATGCCTCGGACCAGGCGATCGCCGAGGCCAAGACACAGTTCCGTTCTGAAAATTACGGCAATGCCGGCGCGTTGTTCTACAAGGCGACGAGGCTGGCTCCGAATGATGGCGTCGCTTGGCTAGGTCTCGCTGCCTCCTGCGACCGTATAAGGCGCTTCGATCTGGCCGACATGGCCTATGGCCGGGCCTACCGGCTGCTCGGCGCGACGCCGGAATATTACAACAACATCGGTTATTCCTACCTGCTGCGCGGCAAGCTGCAGGACGCGCGCAGCAACTTCCTCAAGGCTTATGAACTGGCGCCCAACGATCCGACCGTGGCCAACAATCTGAAGCTTCTGTCATCCAGCGTCCGGAACATAGAGCGGTCATGACCGTCTTGCTGGCCGCTTCGCTCGTATTCAAGGGGCTGGCCATCCTGCTGCTCGCAAGGATCGCGTGGATAGATTTCAGCACGCAGAGGATATCCAACCGTGACGTGCTGCTGCTGCTCTGCCTTGGGCTTGGTGTGCTGCAGTTCCAGGCATTGCAAACGCACTCATGGCTGGAAATGGGAATCAGCGCCTTTGGCGGCGCCGCGCTGTTCCTCGCGCTCTTTCCATTCTGGCTCTTGCGCAAGATCGGCGCCGGCGACGTCAAGCTGATGAGCATCGCGCCACTTCTGATTGGCGGAAGCAACCTCTTCGTGTTTGCCATTTTGCTGCTGGTTTTCGCGATCGGCACGGCTGGTGTGATCAAGAATCCCTTTCTGCTGCCGGCCGGGGTATTTCGCCATTATGTGCAGCATATGGACCGCAAGGGTGTTGTGCCGTTTGGCGTGCCGATATCCGCAGCCGCTATCTGTGCGTTAGCCTTGCAGATGTACCACGCGATTGTGGTGGCAACCAGTTCTGGGATCCTGGAGCAGCTTAATTAGCTCTGCCTAAGTCCGCCACGTGAGCCAATGGTGAAGCGGGATGAAACGGTCAGTCTCCCATCGCTACGTGGCAATCATTATTTGCGTGACGGCGATCTTTGTAGCAGCCGATCTCGTTATGCTCCCGCTGTCGGATGTGACGTTCAGCCCGTCCAATTGGGTCTATCTGTTGAAAGCTGTGCCTCTGGTGGCATTCTTCGTTGCGGCCGCGCGGATTGTGGAGATACGCCGGCCCAGGTTCCCGGACGCCATGCAAACCTTTTTGGTGCGCACTGTCAGTTCCATGGAGAACATAGGTATTTTTCTTATGCTCTTCATTCCGCTTTCGGTGGCGAGTTTCCTGTTCATGTACCTCGCGGCGAACACCACGCGCCCGCTGATGGACGCCTACCTGGCCTCGTTTGATGCTGCGGTCGGCTTTAACTGGATCCGAGCCGTCGAGCTCGCCAACATGGTCCCGTCGGTGGCAGCCGTAATGGTCTTCTGCTACGCTGCCCTTGCCTACCAGGTTCCGCTAGCCTTCTTGGTGCATTCGCTCGGCGGCGGACGTGAGCGGATGCTGGAATTGGTGGCCCTGGTTGCGGTCTCGGGCCTTCTGACTGGCGTCTTGATGCTAATCGTGCCCGCTGCGGGTGCGTATTCCTTCCATGCGCCAGACCACGGTATCTTCAGCCATTTCACGGGTATCGGAGGCCTCGCTCATCTATCGACCCTCGCGCAACTGCGCAGCTCCACGCCATTCACATTCGTGATCGGCAACACGATAGGGCTTACCAGCTTTCCTTCCTTTCACACTGCGCTGGGCATCATCATCACTTACAATTTGCGGCGCTCGATCCTGTTTTGGCCGGTGGCCGCTATTAATACGATGATGATCCTCGCCACAGTCCCGGAAGGCGGCCACTTTTTTGCGGATGTGCTCGCCGGAGCAGCGATCGCTGTGGTTTCCGTCGCAGTCATACGTGCGGTTCGCGCCGGGCCAGTGGTCGAAATTAAACAATCCGCAGTATCGAGCTAGCGCCGGCGACGAAGTTTCGCAAATTCGCCCGCAACCCGTTACATTGATCCTGTTTCCACAAAGATCGTTGCTTCTCAGGCGCCGAGCAGAAGACTCGTCAGCGGCTCCAGCGACACATGCTCGCCGATGTGGCCCAAGATCGAAGCCAGAAGACCAAATCGCCAGTATAGGTAGCCCCACAGAATGCCGGCGCAACCGTGCGTGAATATCTGCCGGAGCACGACCATCGTTGACGGCGTCAGTGTCTGCAAATAGCCGATATGCCATGCGGGATAGATGGCCAGCGCGGTTATGAGGATCGCCGTCCAATAGCACCAGACCCGCTCGCCGGTCGCCAGTGTCAGAAGCCAGGCGATCGTCGACACCACCACAAGGCGGAAGATCAGTTCATCGGTGATACAAGCCGGGATAAAAATCAAGATGCGCGCCAAGGCCGGGATTTTTGATATCGTCTGGAGTTCCATTTCGCCGATGGCGCCGGCGAATATTGTGACATCAGCAATCGCCCTGTAGGCGCCTAAAGTGAGACCGGCGCAGACGGCTATGACGAGCGACGGCCATGTCGGCGGCAGGATGCGCAGCCCAAGCCGCCGCCACGATTCGACGAAGTCGGTCACAGTTCCGCGTCCGAAGCCTCGGCCGATCGCGGTTTCGCCAGCAGCTTGCGCGGGACCATGGGATAGCCAAGCTGGCCGAAGAAGTTTCGCGGTATGGGGGCGTCGACACCGTATTTCGATGGGGTCGATGATCCAGGTACGCGAAACGTGCCGAAGAGCAGATCGATGATCGCCAGTTGGCCGGCGAAGTTCTTGTCATAGGCGGCACGCTCGCCTGCGTGGTGCCAGTGATGGAACTGTGGACTGGCGATGAGCCATCTGAGTGGGCCGAAGTTCAGCTTGACGTTGGAATGGATCAGCAGCGCTTGCCCGGTGTAAATCACGAAGTAAAGGTAGATCGCCTCCGTCGAGAAGCCGAGCACGAAGACCGGAATCAGTATGATCGATTTCGTGATGATCTGCTCAAAGGGATGAGTGTGGAAGGCCGCAAGCCAGTCCATTTCCTCGACGCCATGGTGAATCGAGTGAAAGCGCCAGAGGAACGGCACGGCGTGGAAAGTCCGATGAACGGCATAGACGCCGAGATCGGTCAAAACGACAATCTCCAGAACCTGCAGCCATAAGGACTGACCGCCGAGCGCTTGCGTTACCGACGCGGGGGCAAAAAAGGCTGCGGCGTTTATGAGAGGTACCGCCATCATGCCAAGGAGCAGGTTGACCGCCGCACCGTTGCATGTCGCGTAGATCAGGTCGGTGAATATTCCTCGGCGAAGTATCTTCTGCGGCCGCAGCGTCAGAACGCGCTCAAGCGGAATGAAGATGAGAGCGCAAATCAACAGCGGTTTTAAGCTGAACACGTCCATCGGATTACACGCCTGCATTTACCCCCGAGGGAAAGTCAACCACTCAACCGCTCTCGGTGCAAGTAGCAGCTCTTAACTTGGGATCGCAGCAGTCCTTCCATCCGTATTGACAGGCAACATCAGGCAGAACGCGAACATGGCGCTGTGTGGGGTGAGCGCGAGCAATGTGATCGCCGAAGCGGTCACGGCAATCGGGGCGAGGACGCGAAGCTGAGTAAGCGTTGGCATCCGCCTAACTTAGGCGAAACCGGTTAATCAGAGCTTCACGCAGCGGGTCGTTTAGGGCTGTGGAATTATCTTCTTGTACGGCCGTTTAAGTGCTGCTTGAGTAGCCTCTCGGGGAAGGGGAAAAGAAATGCTGACAGAGGATTTCTTTGGGCGCATCGCCGTCATATCGGTCTTCACGTTCCTGGCAGTCTGCACCGTTGTTCCCTTGTTCCTCTACTTCCAACACGATACGTCCGCGAGCACGCTGGCAATCGTCACTCAACTTGCATCGACGGTGCTTCTGCTGCTGCAGCTGTTCATGACGATCAGCCGGCTTCCGGCGCAGGGAACCGCGAAGGGAATTGAACCGAGGGTAACTTCGGTGGTTGGGACGTTCCTGATACTCGTCGCGATGATTTTAACGCGTCCTGTCGATAACGGGTCCGTACAGGTAGCGGCGCTTTGCGCCATTCTCATAGGTACGACAGCTTCGAGTTTCTGTCTTTACTGGCTCGGCCGTTCTTTCTCTATTATGGCCACCGCCCGCCGCCTCGTTACGACAGGTCCCTATTCGATTGTCCGCCATCCTCTCTATATTTGCGAGGCTGTTCTCGTCGCCGGGATGGTCATTTCCCATTTTTCGGCGCTGATGGCTGCTTTGGGCATACTGCAGTTCTCCCTGCAATATCGCCGCGCTAGACATGAAGAAGCTACCCTGCGGCGGACTTTTCCGGAGTACGACGAGTATGCCCGGCGGGTGCCGATGCTGATACCGCGGTTCTTTCCGGCACGCCGGGCGGCGACTTCTCAAGATAGCTGATAGATCCCTCAAAACCCCGACGTCTGCTTCTCCACCAGCTTCAGCTGGCCCTTCTCCACCTTGAAGAACGGCATCGACCTTTGGCTCGAGCCGTCGCTGCGGAAGCGGAACAGGCCGGTCGAGCCGCGGAAGCCGGTTGCGTTCTCCAGCACCTGCTTGTTGAAGCCGTCGGGGCCGGCGGAGCTCGCTATGCCCGCGCTCAGCGCCACCATGTCGTAGGCATAGGCCACGTTGACGTCCGGCTGATAGTTGTAGGTCGCCTTGAAGCGGTCGGCGATCGGCCCGGTCTCGCTTTGGTCGAGCGTCGCGATATAGGCGCCCTCGTAGAGCGGATCCATCGGGCGCTCGAGCCAGCGGTCGGTGCCGATCAGCGTCACCGTCTTGCCCGGAATGCCCTTCGCCTTAAGCGCCGCCAGCACCGCGGCCGGGCTGCCGTCGTCGCAGGCGACGACCACGGCATCGGGCGCCTCGACCAGCGAGGTCATGTCGGACACCACCTTGGCGCCGCCGTCGGTCGGCGAATAGGGCAGCGTCACCGCAAGCGTGGCCCCGTAAATGCTGAGCGCGTTGGCGACCCGGGATTCGACCGCGCTCGAATCCGCGCCCGCCGGCACCATCAGCACGAATTTCCTGGCGCCCTTGCCGGCGATTGCCGCCGCGCCCGCCGCGGCACTATCGGCTTCACTGAGCCGCACGGAATAGACGCCAGGCCCGCCGGCGAAATTGTCGGCCAGCGCCAGCACCGGCGGCCGCTTGGAGCCGGAAAGCTTGGCAAGGTGCTGCGCTGCCGCAAGCTCGGACGGGCCGACGACGACCTTGGCCGTGCCCGAGGTGATCGCCTTCACCGCGAGGTCCTTGGCATAGCCGCTGTCGCCGCGCGTATCCTGGATCGTCAGCGTCAAAAGCTTGTCGCCGAGATCGGCCATTGCGAGCCGCGCGCCGTCATACATCTTTCGGCCGTTCTCGCCCGTGCTTCCGGGGGCTGAAAGCGGCAGCAGCATGGTCACCTTGGTCGCCCCCGTGCCGAGCGTCAGGTTGGCCTTCACTGCCGCGGCCGAGGTCGGGCCGCTCACGGCAGCGCTGCTCGCGGTTCCGGCGCCTTGAGCCGCAGGGACTTGGGCCGCGAGGGTCTGGGTCGGGCTGCTCTGGGTCGCACTGCTTGCCGGCTGTGAGGGTGCCGCCGCGCTGCCCGCCTGGCCGGCGGGCGCCGCGATCGCCGATGGGTCAAGCACATCCGACGCGCCGCTTTTCGACTGGCAGCCGGAGGCGGCCGCGGCAACCACAAAGGCGAGCGCCAGGGCTCGCCAACGATCGTGTCGGAAACCAGCTTGCCGCGCCACGCGGACCGCCGGCGCCGGGGTCGCGGAGGCGTCCGCCTCCGCCCGGGCTTTCATGGCCATCATCGCAACCGGTCGGCGCAGCGCTCGCCCGTCAGTTCAGTGCATGTACTCGACCATGCGGTCGTGGAAGCACTCGCATTTGTTGAGCGCGTCTTCGTCCTTGTAGTTCGTCTTGAGGTAGCCATAGGCCATGCCGCAGGCGACCTTGGCTTCCGAAGCCCAGACGAAGGCGGGACGCGACGAGTTAATCCATTCCGGACTGTTGGCTACGGCGACCGATTCGTCCATCAGCTTCACCACATGGTCCTTGAGCTCGACCATGTTGTCGGTCAGCACCAGGTCCGAGGTGCCCACGGTGCGGCAATAGTTTATTGCCGGCTCGCCGATGATGTCGGCGGCGAAGCCCGTCGACCCGGCCAAGAGCAGCGCCACGGCCGAAGCCAGCAATTTTGCGGAATGTTTCATGTAAGCCCCTCTCAGAATTGCGAATTCATGCGCTGCTAATGTGTAGCATAGGAGTGTGGCTAGGTACTGTGCCAGTTGGGCCACAGTCACCGTCGTAAAAGACGGCGGCTTGCTCTGCCTGGGTCACCTGTGCCGCCCCCTGCTTTAGCCAGACGCTCAGGGAACAAGGAGGACAACTGTCCTCTTTCTCGGCAAGCCTTCGCCGAAGGTAATTCTTTCCCTCGGCGAAAGCTGATTGATCGAGATGCATGTACCTTATGGCACAGGCACGGTCGCAGTGTGATGCGAGTCGTCGTATACAATGTTGATCGTGCTCGAGATGCCCGCATTGGCCGCCAAGGTTGCCACTTCGATAGTGGAGCCGCCATGCGTGACGTCGATATGGACATTGCCTGATACGTCCTTGGTCGCGCTGACGCTGGATGCGTCCGCCTGGGCGCCGCCGAAAACAGCATCCAGGACTTTGCTCAGATCCACGACATCATTCTCGCTGGAGTGATAGTCGGTGATCAGATCATGGATGCTGCCATGGCTGGTCCACGTCGCGGCATTGATGACGAAGGTGTCCGTGCCTGCACCGCCGGTCATGGTGTTGTTGCCCGAGCTGGCGATGAGCGTGTCGTTGCCGGCGCCACCGGTGAGCGTGTCGTTGCCGCCCGCGCCCCCGTAGAGGATGTGATTCCCCGAAACGCCGGCCGCGCTGATCGAGTCGTCGAAGAGCGAGCCTATCACGTCAGGCTGCGAGGACGTGGCAGTGTAAACATGCGAAACGCCTGCAGAGTCGGCCGAATGGTCAATCGTCGTTGGTGACGACGGCATCAGATACAGGCCGATGACGCCGTTGGCGACATCGCCGTCGCCATCCACCACATTGACCGGCAGATGCAGGTCGACCGGCTGTCCGGGCGTGATCGATGTCGCGCCAAAGCCCGTGATCTGGAAGGTGTCGCTGGTCGGGGTACCTGTGACAGAGCTGCCGTTGGTCGAGATATGGTTGGTGGCATAATAGTCGACCTGGAGCGCGCTGTAATTTGTTGCGCCGTAGAGGCCTAGCGTCGTGCCATCGACTATGCCGCCAACGATGGCATGTATGGTGCCGCTGGTGTTCACAAATTCGACCGTAAAGTTATGGCCGCCAACCGAAACGACGTAGAACGTGTTGAGCGCATGGCCGGCATAACTGAACACCGTGCTTGCGTTGTTGTATTGAATGGCGACTGCGTTGACGGAGTCGGGCGTGCCTTCGTTGGCGGTCACGCTTCCGTTGCTGGAATTGCTGTCCGATCCGCTATCGATATAGGCAGAGAGTTCAACGGAGGTCGAGTTACTGCCGTTGAGGCCGAAACTGACCGTAGCGCCGTTGACGTCGTAATGGCCGGTATAGGTCTCGTTCTGCCTTGCCTGCGTGCCGTAATCACCGGAGCTGCCGGGGCTGCCGGCCAAACCCGTCACATAATCCAGCCGCACGCCTTCTCCGCTGCCTATCGAGGCGCCACCGCTCACGCCCAGTGCATTCGCAGTGCCATTTACGGTTCCGCCGCTCGAGACCGTACCGCCACTGATGCTCAGCGGCGTCACCAGAAGGTCGTGATCCGCTGATGTCTTGTCAATGTAGCCAACCCAGGGCCCATTGCCTCCCACAAAATTGTATGCGCTGCCGTTGCTGAAATCGATGGTCTGCGCGCCGCCATCGACCGTGCCGATGAGATTGACGGTGTAGGTGTCGTTCGTCCCGGCGTAGCTGTGGTCGAGGTTCAAGGCGACGGTAAACACCGCGCTATCGGTGGCGGCGGTGTAGGTGCCGTCGCCGTTCGCATCCAGGAAGCCGGTGAGCGTATGGCCATCCTGCGACGCCGAGTAGAGGATGTGGCGGCCGCCGGATGTGAACCCGCTGTCGGTGCCGTTCAGCGACGCTGCAAAGCGCGTGTCGCCGCCATCAGCGCCGTAATTGTTGTCCACATTGCCGTCGAAATCCAGCTTCCCGATGAAGGTCGTGCCGGCCGTGTTGAGCATCACCGCCGCGTCGGGAGCGATGGCCGTCGGCTGGTCGTCGACGATGTTGATGGTGAGGGCGCCGTTGCCGACGCTGCCGTCCTGGTCGGTGACCACGACCGCGAACTGCGGCTGTGCCTCAAGGTCCTGGCCGTTGTTGGTGGCCGGGCTCTCGAGGTAGTTGTGCTGCAGCGTGTACTGGTACTGGATGGCGCTGCCGTTCCACCACACATCCAGGCTGCCGCGCGTGCCGTCGGGGATGGTGGTGTGGGTGCCGTTGAGCGCCACCGTCTGGCCGCCGACCGTGATCGAGCCGACGCCGTCGGGCGCCGTCACCGC
>NZ_QMBQ01000013.1 GCF_003289965.1 Mesorhizobium atlanticum | reverse complement strand
CGGGCCTGCCGGTGATGGCATCGGCCACCCATATCGTGCCGGTGCTGGTCGGCGACCCCGAGCTCTGCAAGATGGCGAGCGACCGGCTGCTTGGCGTGCACGGCATCTATATCCAGCCGATCAACTATCCGACGGTGCCGCGCGGCACCGAGCGGCTGCGCATCACGCCGACACCGTTCCATTCGGACGCACTGATCGCCGAACTGCAGGACGCGCTGGTCGAGACCTGGGATGCGCTCGGCATCCCCTATGCCGGCTCCGGCCGTCCCGCCGTCGCCAAGACCGACCGCATCATTCCCCTTTTGGTCAACAAAGCAGGCGGCTGAAATCCAGGGTGTCGGCCTTATCCGGAGCGATGCGCGGTTCCCAGCAAGGGGAGAACAACAGTCGAGGGATAACGAGGATGACACACGCTGTTTCACACACTTCGATCACGCATGCCGCCGGGCACGCGCAGCAATGGGTGATCGAAGCAGCATGGGAACGCAAAAAGATCGGCTTCGTCATTTGCGTCCGCAACAGCTTTTGCCACGACCCGGAGGTCGACACCGACAAGGCAATCGAAGCGGTGTTCAAACTCCTCGACCGGCCTATTTCCCACGGCGAGATCGTCCAGGTTCGAAACTCGATGAAGAAGTCGCTGCGCCAACTGTGGCCGGAGGAATGACCGATGTTTCGCGATCGCCAGGAGGCGGGGCAGAAGCTCGGAGCATCGCTTGACCTGCTTCAGCTGAAGGACCCGATTGTGCTCGCCTTGCCACGAGGCGGCGTCCCTGTGGCCGCAGAGGTAGCCAAGGCCCTCAAGGCGCCACTGGACCTGGTGATCGTCCGAAAGGTCGGAGCGCCGGGCAATCCGGAACTGGCCGTGGCCGCCATCGTGGACGGGGATCCTCCCGACGTCGTTCTCAACCGGGAGATCGTGGAGGCATACGCCCTCGACGACAGCGCGCTTCGCGTGCTGATCGCGCAGGAGCGCCCCGAACTGGAACGGCGGCGGGCGGTATATCGTGGGAAAGAGCTGCCCCTGTCGGTGGCTGGCAAAACGGTGATCGTCGTTGACGACGGGGCGGCGACCGGAACGACGATGAAGGTCGCCATTCGCGCGTTGAAGCGACGTTCGCCGCGAAAGATCATCGTCGCGCTTCCCGTGGCGCCGGTGGACACCGCGGACGAACTTGCGCAGGAAGCGGATTTGATCTGCCTCAATCAACCTGCGCGTTTTCGGGCGCTGAGCTATTATTATGGCAACTTCCCGCAGCTCTCCGACAACGAGGTTCTGGACATCATGGCCCTCGCCCGCGGAAATGCCGACGAAAGAAGACGCTCCGGCGTGCACACCGGCAAAAGATCGCGGCGCGAGACCGGCAGCTAGGAGTCTCACCGATGCAGGCACTCGACTGGTGGGAGCCAGGCGCGCTCCAGCCGGCCAGCGCCTCGGAAGCGGAGCGTCTTCTCCACGTGTTCTTCAGGATCTCCATCGCTGGCGTTTCGGGCCGTGAAGCGTTGGAGAGCTAGCCCGGCCATGGCGAGGCCATGCGGAAGCCGCGCCAAGCCGGCCACTGGCCGATGCGGCCGACAGCCACATCGCCTCGCCGCCAGCATCGGGGACCGGGATTTGACCGGTGTCAAAGCTGCCAGTCCCCTTTCCTGTTGAATTGCCCCCCATCGTTGCAAAGGTGGGAGGGCCTCATGGCCACAACAGACATCAACGTCCCTACCCGGGAAAAGGCCGCGACGCCGGCTTCGGCGAAGCTCCGGCTGGGGTCGCTGACCGCGCTCGTCATTGGCTCCATGGTAGGCTCGGGCGTCTTCAGCCTGCCGCAGAACATGGCGGCCGGTGCCGGTCCGCTCGCGATCCTGATCGGTTGGGCCATCACGGCGGTCGGCATGCTGGCGCTGGTGTTTGTCTACCAGTCGCTGGCGGTGCGGCGTCCCGACCTCGACGCCGGCCCCTATGCCTATGCCAAGGCCGGCTTCGGTCCGTTTGTAGGCTTCAACAGTGCCTGGGGCTATTGGATCAGCGCATGGGTCGGCAACGTTTCCTACGCGGTGATCGTTTTCAGCGCGTTGTCCTATTTCTTCCCCGCCTTCGGTGACGGAAACACGTGGCAGGCGGTGCTCGGCGCATCGATCCTGCTGTGGCTCATCCACTTTCTGATCCTCGCGGGCATCCGTCAGGCGGCGGTCGTCAACACCATCGTGACCGTGGCCAAGATCGCGCCTGTCGTGCTGTTCGTCGGGATCGTCGCCGTCGCGTTCAAGCTCAACGTCTGGACACTCGATTTCACCGGACTCGGCAACGCTTCGCTCGGCACCATCGCCGCCCAGGTCAAGAGCACGATGCTGGTGACGCTGTGGGTGTTCATCGGCATCGAAGGCGCCAGCGTCTTCTCCGCCCGGGCGGAGCGCCGCAAGGACATTGCGACCGCGACGGTGCTCGGCTTCTTCACCTGCCTCGCGCTCTATGCGCTGGTCTCGCTGCTCTCGCTCGGCATCCTGAGCCAGCCCGAACTTGCCGCCCTGAAGAACCCGTCGATGGCGGGCGTGCTGGAAGCGGTTGTCGGACCCTGGGGTGCGGTGCTCATCAATCTCGCGCTCGTCATCTCGGTCGTCGGCGCCTTCCTGAGCTGGACGCTGCTTGCGGCGGAGGTTCCGCATGTCGCCGGAAAGGACGGGACCATGCCGAAATTCTTCGGCCGGGAAAGCGAGCGCGGCGTTCCCTCGACGTCGCTCCTGATCACCAACCTGCTCGTCCAGGCCTTCCTGGTGATCACGCTCTTTGCTCAGAGCACTTACCAGGCGCTCTTCTACATCGCCTCGGCCGCCATCCTGGTGCCTTACATCTTCTCGGGAGCATTCGCCGCGAAACTGGCATTGACCGGAGAAAGCTACCAAAGCGGCGAGCGGCGCACCGGACCACTCCTCGCCGGCGTGCTGGCAACGATCTACGGGCTGTGGCTCATCTATGCGGCGGGGCCTGCGTACCTGTTCATGTGCGCGATCCTCTATGCCCCAGGCATCATCTTCTACGTCTGGGCTCGCCGCGAGGGTAACCAGCGCGTCTTCCACCCGGTGGAAGCCGTCATCGCCGTCGCGCTTGTCGCAGTCGCAATCCTTGCCGTCTACGAGATGTGGACCGGCGCTGTCAGCGCGCTTTGAGAGGCCATCCGATGACAAATCTGGGAGTGCATTCGGAAGTCGGCCGCCTGCGCGAGGTCATGGTTCACAGGCCGGATCTCAGCCTGCGCAGGCTGACGCCGGATAACTGCAGGGCGCTGCTGTTCGACGACGTGCTCTGGGTAAAGCGGGCGCGCCAGGAACACGACGTATTCGTCGACGCGTTGCGCGAGCGCGGCGTGGTGGTGCATTCGTTCGGCGAGTTGCTTGCCGAGACAATGGGTATCGGCAAGGCCCGCGACTGGCTTCTCGACCGCCGGGTGCATGCCGGCGTGGTCGGCCTCGACATGGTCGACGAGATGCGTGGCTGGCTGAACGAAATGTCGGCCGGTCTGCTGGCAACCTGTCTCGTCGGCGGCATTGCGCGTGCCGAACTGCCGTTTGAGCCCAAGGGGCTGACCGGAAGGACGCTCGCGCCGCAGGACTTCGTGCTGCCGCCGCTGCCCAACCAGCTGTTCACCCGTGACAGCTCCTGCTGGATCTACCGCTCCGTATCGGCCAACCCGATGTATTGGGCTGCCAGGCGGCCCGAGGGAGCCAATGTCGAAGCCGTCTATCGCTTCCACCCAAGGTTCCGCGACAGCGGCATCCCATTCGTCTCGCCCCAGGCCGGAACGGGCGTCAGCCTCGAAGGCGGCGATGTCATGCCGGTCGGCGGAGGCGTCGTTCTGGTCGGCATGGGCGAGCGCACCACGCCGCAGGCGGTCGGCGATCTTGCGCGAAGCCTGTTCGCCGCCGGAGAAGCCACGCGCGTGATCGCGGCTCTGATGCCGCGCGACCGTTCCTTCATGCATCTCGACACCGTCTTCACCTTCTGCGACCGGGATCTCGCCACCATGTATCCGCCCGTGGTCGAAAGGCTGCGCACCTTCTCGATCCGGCCCGGAGACAGCGATGCGGCGGTCGAGGTCAGGGAGGAGAAGGAGCCCTTCATATCAGTGGTCGCGGAGGCTCTCGGGCTGAAATCGCTGCGGATCATCGCCACTGGCGGCGACCGCTACGAGGCCGAGCGCGAGCAGTGGGACGATGGCAACAACGTCGTCGCGGTCGAGCCGGGCGTCGTCATCGGCTACGACCGCAACGTCTACACCAACACGCTTCTGCGCCGCGCGGGAATCGAGGTGATCACCGTCGAGGGTGCCGAGCTCAGCCGCGGCCGCGGTGGCGGCCATTGCATGACCTGCCCCATCGCCCGAGACCCGCTCTGAAAGGACCCCCAATGTCGATCAACCTTCATGGACGCTCGGTGCTCTCGCTGGACGACCTTTCGGCGGACGAGATCCGCTTCCTGCTGAAGCTGGCCGCCGATCTGAAGGCAGCCAAGCAGGCAGGGCACGAGATACCGCGCCTCGTTCGTAAGAACATCGCGCTCATCTTCGAAAAGGACTCGACCCGCACGCGGACGGGATTCGAAGTGGCCGCTTACGACCAAGGCGCCCACGTCACCTATTTCGGCCCCAGCGGCAGCCACATCGGACACAAGGAGTCCATGAAGGACACCGCGCGCGTGCTCGGCCGCATGTACGATGCGATCGAATATCGCGGCTTTGCACAACATCAGGCCGAGCTGCTTGCCACGCATGCCGGCGTGCCCGTCTACAACGGCCTGACCAATGAAGCGCACCCGACGCAGATCCTCGCCGATTTCATGACCATGCGCGAATTCACGCACAAGCATTTGTCCGACATGACGGTCGCCTTCGTCGGCGAGGGTCGGGACAATGTCGCGCAATCCCTGGCCGTCGGCGCCGCCAAGGTCGGCATCGACATGCGTATCGCTTCACCCAAGGAGCTCTGGCCGGACGACGAGTTCTGCGCCCATGTCAGAACCCTGGCGCAGCGCAGCGGCGGCCGCTTCAGGCTGGACGAGGATGTTAAGGGCTGCGTCGAAGGCGCCGACTTCATCTACACCGATGTCTGGCTCTCGATGGGTGAGGACAAGTCGGCCTGGGCCGAGCGTATCCGCCTGCTGACGCCCTATCGGGTGACGAGCGAGGTGATGTCGGCCAGCGGCAATCCGCATGTGAAATTCATGCATTGCCTGCCGGCGTTCCACGACACCGAGACCGAAGTCGGCGCCTCGGTCGCGCGCGAATTCGGCATCGACTGCATGGAAGTTACGGATCAGGTGTTCGAATCGGGCGCATCGATCGTGTTCGACCAGGCGGAGAACCGGATGCATACGATCAAGGCGCTGCTCGTCGCCACGATCGGCAACTGAGATGCTGATCGTTGCGGCTCTCGGCGGGAACGCGCTGTTGCGGCGCGGCGAGCCCATGACCGCCGAAAATCAGCGCGCCAATGTCAAGCGTGCGGCGTCCGCTCTGGCGGCGCTTATCGACCAAGGCCATTCGCTCGTTGTCACGCATGGCAACGGCCCGCAGGTTGGCCTGCTGGCGCTCCAATCGGCGGCCTCGACCGACGGCGCTTTCCCGCTCGACGTGCTCGGCGCCGAAAGTGCCGGCATGATCGGCTACATGATCGAGCAGGAACTTGCCAACCTCACCAGCCAGAGGCTGTTCGCGACATTGCTGACCCAGGTGAAGGTCGACCCGGGCGACCCTGCCTTCGCCCATCCGACAAAACCGATCGGCCCCGTCTATGACGAGGCGACGGCGCGACGGCTTGCGGGCGAGCGCGGTTGGACAGTTGCGCCCGACGGCGACAAATGGCGCCGTGTCGTGCCCTCGCCGCGCCCTCTCGATATCCTGGAAGTGTCGGTGATCTCCTATCTGGTCGAACATGGCGTCGTCGTCATCTGCACGGGTGGCGGAGGTATCCCGGTCATCGCCCGCGACGATGGCAGCATGATCGGCGTCGAAGCGGTCGTCGACAAGGATTTGGCAAGCTCGCTTCTGGCGCGTCAATTGAAGGCCGACATGCTGCTCATGCTGACGGATGTCGATGCGGTCTATGCCGGCTTCGGAACGCCCGAGGCGCGCGCGCGCCGCCGGGTCGGCCCCACGGAATTGTCGGGCCGTGACTTCCCGGCCGGCTCGATGGGGCCCAAGATCAACGCCGCGATCGAATTCGTTCAAGCGACCGGCAATCCGGCGGCGATCGGACGGCTCGAAGACGCGGTGGAGATCGTCAAAGGCCGCCAAGGCACCCGGTTCGAGACATAGGTCGCCGCCATCAGGAAGTCTTCGCCACCCCAACGACGTAGGTCTTGCATAGACCGCGGCGCATTTCGGGCAGGTCGTGTAGAAGAAATCGCTGGTCTTGGATTGCGCTGGCGTGCAAGCCCGAGCATTTCCTCGTGCCAGCCTCTTGTCTGCTCGAATGCACCTTCGAATAGTTTCGCCACGAAGTCCCACTCAGTGTCGTCATTGCCTCTTCCGGCACCGGCTTCGAAACCGAAAACAGAAGTTCGCTTGTCCAGGGCGAGAGATCGCGGCTGAGAACGATGACTGGCCGTCGGCCGAACCGCCGGCATCGTCGATGTGTTGATTGACGCGCGCGAAAACGCCGCCCATGTCCACGGGGACATGCACGACGCTGTACGTCACCGCTCCAGCGAACGGCTTGTCGCGGAAGTGCAGTTCCTAATTATCTCAGCCGAACGCGGTTATGAAAATCGGTCGACAGGCTCCCGAGCAAGCTGGCCTTGATCATGATCAATCCAGCCCGGCATGCCGGCTTTGACCCCGATCAAGGCGAATGATGGCAATGCCCGCGACAAGTCCGTGACAACAAGCTCATCCGCAGATGCAAAGCGAGGGACGGATATGAAGGAATTGCCGCTTGCCGAGGTCTACCGGCTGATTGAACCCGGTCCGGTCGTCCTGCTTTCGACGCGGTCCAGGCAAGGCCGCTCGAACGTCATGACGATGTCCTGGCACACGATGGTGGAAGTCGCGCCGCCAACGATTGCCTGCATCGTATCAAGCAATGACCTCTCATTCTTCGCCTTGCGTCAAACAAGGGAATGCGTGATTGCGATCCCTGCCGTCGGCCTTGCGGAGAAGGTCGTGAAGGTCGGCAATTGCTCCGGCCGGGACACGGACAAGTTCGCGACGGCATGGTTCACGCCGCTTCCCGCCGAACAGGTGTCGGCGCCGCTGGTGGCCGAGTGTTTCGCCAACCTCGAGTGCCGCGTGGTCGATACGCGCCTGGTCAACAGATACAACCTTTTCGTGCTGGAAGTCGTCAAGGCTTGGATCGATCCGCAACAGCCGAGGCAGAAAACCATCCATCACATCGGGAATGGCGCCTTCGTGGTCGATGGCGAGGTAATCCATTTCGAATCCCGCATGCCTTGAAAGGGCGGCTCAGAACCGACTTTGATGCACATCAAGGCGCGCAGGCTCGTCCGACATAGGGTTCCGTTCATCGGGAAGTATCCGATCGAAAGCGCTTGCGATGAGCTACAAATCAATTCTCCTGAACCTCAATATCGACGGTCCGATCGAACCGATCACGCGGATCGGCGTGGACCTCGCCAAGCGCTTTGACGCCCGTTTGACAGGGTTCTGCGCCGCGGACGCTCCATTGCCGGTGACGATGGCGCCTGAGGGCGCGGCGATCGCCGCCGAGATCTGGGAACAGTCACGGGATAAGATCCGACGCCGCCTGGCCGGCCTGAACGGCGAATTCGACGGCCTGGTGGCCGGAGCGGTCAGGACGGACTGGCATGGCGAGATCGAAAACCCGGATCACGCCGTGGCCCGGAGAGCCCGCACGGCCGACATCGTCGTCACCAGCGCTTCCCAAGGCGCGTCGACGGGTGACTCCTACCGCGCGGTCGATCCAGGATCCCTGGTGCTGCGCGCGGGCCGGCCGGTCCTGGTCGCGGCTCAGGGCGCGATGGATTTGCCGGCTCGCAGGATCGTGGTGTCCTGGAAGGACACGCGTGAAGCCAGGCTGGCGGTGGCCGACGCTTTGCCGCTTATGGCCATGGCCGAGGAAGTCACCATAGTGGCGGTCGATCGCAACCCGGACGATTGGATCAGGGACAGCGTCAAGGACGTGGCGAGCTTCCTGGCCGCTCATGGCATCAAGGCGCGCACCGAAATCATCAAGACGACCGATGATGAAAGCAATCGCCTCGTCGATTTCTTCGCCTCGGTGAATGCCGAGTTGATCGTGTCGGGCGCCTATGGGCATAGCCGGTTGAGGGAATGGGTATTCGGTGGCGTTACCCGCTCGTTGCTGGACGAAGTGTGGCTCAATCGGCTGATGTCGAGCTGACGCCGCTCCCGGTGGGCATGCGGATGATCACGGCGGCTGCCGGGGGATAGAGCATGGTGATCCGCAGTGCGCTCGCCAACGAATATCTCGACCGCGGCGAGAGGCGTGAGAAAATCGCCCGCCGGGTCGCATGGGCAGCGGTGAAGCATCGCTACCGCAAGCAGGGGAATGGGTGAGTGCCCCTGTAAGCGACTCTTTTCGGCGCATTGACCGAAATCAAATTCTTCGCGTCGAAATCCTTCATATGTGGCGTAATCAGGCACTTAAGGTAACGCCGCTCAATGAGAAACGCCGTCGCGAGGCTTGTCGACACCTGCAATGCTGAGAAATGCAAGGGATTGGACTTTCCAACCATCTGGAGAGATGTGCTGAAGGCGCATCCCTGCGTGCTCGGGCAGCCGGTGCAGGACAGCGGAAAAGAGGGGCCCCTGTTGCGGATTCCCTTGATCACCGGCCAGGTCCTCGTGTTCCTGGGTTCGCATTTTTCTCTGTGGTGAGCTGCCGCGCCGGGCCGCGGCAAGGTCCTATTCGAACGAGTAAGTAAATCCTTCCGCCGAGGCACCGACGATGACTTTCGCCATCTTCTTGCCCTCGAGCGAGCGGTTAAGCACGCCGCGGCTCAGTTCCGGCAGCAGGGTGTTGGTGAGGATGGCGTCGATCATGCGGCCACCGGATTCAATCTCCGTGCAGCGTGCCTTGACCAGGTCCATCACGCCGTCGCCGATCACCAACTCGGCGTCGTTGGTTGCCTTGAGGCGGCGCGCGATCTTGCCGAACTGATGCCTGGCAATCGCCTCGATCATCGCGTCCGAGAGCGGATAGTAGGGGATGGTGACGACCCGACCGAGGAAAGCGGCCGGGAACACTTTCAGTAGCGGCGCGCGCAAGGCTGTGTCGAGATCGTCGATGCCGGTGCGCACATTGCCGTTCCTGGTGCGGTCCATGATGACATCGGAGCCGACATTCGAGGTGAGCAGGATCAGCGTGTTCTTGAAATCGATGCGACGGCCCTCGCTGTCGTCCATCATGCCCTTGTCGAAGACCTGGAAAAAGATCTCGTGCACGTCCGGATGCGCCTTCTCGACCTCGTCGAGCAGGATCACGGAATAAGGTTTCCTGCGCACGGCCTCGGTCAGGATGCCGCCCTTGCCGTAGCCGACATAGCCGGGCGGAGCGCCCTTGAGCGTCGAGACGGTGTGCGCTTCCTGGAACTCCGACATGTTGATCGAGATCAGGTTCTGCTCGCCGCCGTAAAGCGTCTCGGCCAGCGCCAGCGCGGTCTCGGTCTTGCCGACGCCGGAGGGGCCGCAGAGCAGGAACACGCCGACGGGCTTTTCCGGCGCGCCGAGGCCGGCGCGGCTGGTCTGCACGCGCCTGGCGATCATCTCCATGGCGTGATCCTGGCCGACCACGCGCTCGGACAGGGTGGCGGCGAGCTTCAACGCCTTCTCGGTCTGGCTGGAAAGCATCCGCCCGGTCGGGATGCCGGTCCAGTCCTGCACCACGGCCGCGACCGCATTGCGGTCGACCGACGGCAGGATGAGCGGCGTCTCGCCTTGCGCGGCCGCAAGTTCCGCCATCAGCTCGCGCAGCCGCGCCATGTCGGTTGCTTCA
The DNA here is from genome assembly GCF_003289965.1 of Mesorhizobium atlanticum. GTDB lineage: Bacteria > Pseudomonadota > Alphaproteobacteria > Rhizobiales > Rhizobiaceae > Mesorhizobium > Mesorhizobium atlanticum. The sequence goes on along the minus strand of NZ_QMBQ01000013.1, from coordinate 134,802 downwards.
TCCGCCGGCTCGGCGGAAGCCGCTTCGGCCTTCGCGGCCTTGGCCCCTTTGGTTTTCGAAGCCTTGGTTTTCTTGGTCTCGGCAACCTTGCTCTCCGCGGGCTTGCTCTCAGTCGGCTTTTGCTCGGGCGCCTTTGCCGCGCCCTCCCCGCCCTCGGTCCCGGCAGCAGCCTCCTCAGCCGCCGCCTCGTCGAGCGGCACACCCTCGCCGCGTAATTTTGCACGCAGGTCAAGGATTTCGGCCACCAGAGCCTTTTCCCGATCCCACCGCGCCTGGGCAGCCGCCAAAGCGGTCTCGGCCTCCGCCAGCCCCGCGTCGACACGGGCCTGCCGGTCGGCCACGTCGATGCCGATCGCCGCCTCGCGGCCGATGATGCCGCTCTCCACTTCCAGCGCCTGGCGGCGGCGCAGAATGTCCTCGACTTCGGCCGGCGTCGCATGCTGCGAGACCGCGACGCGGGCGCAGGCGGTGTCGAGCAGGCTGACGGCCTTGTCCGGCAATTGCCTGGCCGGGATATAGCGGTGCGAAAGCGAGACCGCCGCCTCGATCGCCTCATCCAGGATCTGCACCTTGTGGTGCTGTTCCAGCACGCCGGCGACGCCGCGCAGCATCAGCACCGCCACGGCTTCCGACGGCTCATCGATCTTGACCACCTGGAAGCGACGGGTGAGCGCCGGGTCCTTCTCGATATGCTGCTTGTATTCGGCCCAGGTCGTGGCGGCGATGGTGCGCAGCTCGCCGCGCGCCAGCGCCGGCTTCAGGAGATTGGCGGCATCGCCGGTTCCGGCGGCGCCGCCGGCGCCGATCAGCGTGTGCGCCTCGTCGATGAACAGGATGATCGGGGTCTCCGAGGCCTGGACCTCGTCGATAACCGCCTTCAGCCGCTTTTCGAACTCGCCCTTGACGCTGGCGCCGGCCTGCATCAGCCCGACATCGAGCATGCGCACCGAGACATTCTGCAATGTCGGCGGCACGTCGCCCTGGGCGATGCGCAGCGCAAATCCCTCGACCACCGCCGTCTTGCCGACGCCCGCCTCCCCGGTCAGGATCGGGTTGTTTTGCCGGCGTCGCATCAGGATATCGACGATCTGCCGTATTTCAGGGTCGCGGCCGACGACCGGATCGATCTTGCCGTCGCGAGCGCGTTGGGTGAGGTCGGTGGCGTATTTGGCTAAAGCCGAATCCCCGCCCGGGCCGCGCTTGACCGGTGTCTCCGCGGCGGCCGTGGCAGGAGGTGAGCCGGCTTCGAGCGAACCCTCCGTGACATCGGCGAAGCGGGAAATGACGCCATCGGCGTCGATCTTGTCGAATTCGGCGCTGATCTTCGACACCAGGCCTTCCAGCGCCGGCGTCTTCAGGCAAGCGAGCAGGATATGGGCGCTGCGCACCTCCTCCACCCCGAACTCCAGCGTCGCCAGGTTCCAACCCTCCTGGATGGCGTGGAAGATATGGTCGGAGAATTCCTCCACCGAGGTCGCGCCATAAGGGAGCTTGTCGATGGCGCGGGTCATGTCGGCCGTCAACCGGCTGACATCCAGTCCGGCGTCGGCGACGATCATCTGCACATCCGAGCGCTCGGACAGCACCAGTTGCTGGATGAAATGGGCGAGCTCGACATAGGGATTGCCGCGCAACTTGGCCGTGTCGGCTGCGGCCTTGAAGGCGCGCACCCCCGTGGGATTGAGCTTGGCGACCAGTTCCTTACGCTTGAAGCTCTGCGATGACCGGCGCTGTTCCATCGAACCTGCTCCCGCGATCTGCCGACCATACCCTGCCATATAAGCGGCTGCTTGACAAAGCCGCGTGGCGGATAGGGCCTTTGAATCTATCCGGGCGGCACCGCCCGGTTACACAAGCCTTGCAAACTCGTGGCAACAAACATGGATTGCCGTCCGGACTATGCGAGCCATTTCACATACCGGGTCCGACAATCGCGCAATGGGTTTCGCCGAGAAAACGGCTGCGTTTAGCTTCCGTTAGTTTTTGCGCAGGTGCTCAATTGTCGTCGCGTGAGGCCGGTGATAACGTTACGTCACATAAGGTCTCAGGGCCGCTGGCTGGGGGTTAGTGTGATTGATCTCGCACTCTGGCTGAATCCTCTGAACGGTGCGAATCCGTCGGGAGAGGACTTGCGCAACGACCCGGCCTTTCATGAGCTGGAGCGCCTGACCGAGCCTCAGCTCAAAGTCGTTCATGACGGCAACAGCAAGCCCACCTCGCAATCCAGTCCGGTCGACTGGACGGCCGTACTGGAAAAAGCCGAGGAATTGCGGCCGCGCGGCCGGGATCTGCGGCTGCTGGTCATCGTTGCGCGGGCCTTGGCCAACGAAGAAGGGCTGGCCGGCCTCGCCCAGGGCCTGACGCTCATCGCCAGGACCTTCGAACAGTATTGGGACACGATGCATCCTGCGCTGCGGCCGGGCGCGTCCCCACGCGACGCCGCCTTGCGCCGCATCAATGCGCTCCTCGATCTGCAGAACGGCCAGGAAGGCCTGCTGGCGAACCTCAGGCAGACGGTGTTCTTCTCCCCGCGGGCGATCGGGCCGATCAGTGGCCGGGACCTGGAACAGGCAGCGCTCGACGAACGCGTCATGCTCCAGGAGGCAGCCTCCGGCCTCGGGGCCGCCGAAAAGGCGGCGCTGACGAGCGCCCACAATCAGCTGTTGAACCGTGTGCGCACCGGATGCGCGGCACAGCTCGATCAAGCGGCGGACGCGATGACGTCGCTTCTGGCCGACGCGCGTGCCGCGATCGCCGCTCTCGAGGCGGTGGATGTCGCGCTCAACGCCCGCATCGAAGGCAATGGCGCCACCGTCCCGGAATTGAAGAAGTTCCTGCAGCGTTTGCTGACGACGCTGGAGCGGAATTCCAGCGCGGGCACACAAGTGGCGAATGGTGCCGCGAAAACTTCCCCACAGCCGGCGCAGCCGGCATCGACGCCCGCCCGAAACGGTCATGGAGCCGAGCCGATGGCAAGTGTGGCAAGCCCAGTGGAAGCGAGTGCCGGCCTCCCGGACCGGATCAACTCGCGCGACGAAGTCGTCAAATGCCTGGACCTCGTCGTCGCCTTCTACGACCGCACGGAACCGTCCAGCCCCATCCCGCATCTGGCACGCCGCGTGCGCCGGATGGTGCACATGGATTTCGTGGAACTGATGGAAGATCTCGCCCCGTCGGGGCTGAAGGAATTCCGGCTGCTTGCCGGTGTCCCGGATCCCAAGAAGCCGGCCCAGAAGGATGAAAGGTAACAAGCATGCCAGCAGAGAGCAAAGCGAAGGTCATCGAAAGAAACCGCGCGCCGCGCGTGCAGATCGCCTACGACGTTGAAACCTACGGCAGCCCGACGACGATAGAACTGCCGTTCGTCATGGCCGTGATGGCGGACCTTGCCGGCGCCTCACAGACCAAGGAAGCGTCGAAGTCGGTCCTCGACCGCAACTTCGTCGAAACCGACGCCAACCGCTTCCCGAAATTCATGGAAGCGATGGGGCCGCGCGTGAAGGCGCGGGTGAAGAACACGCTGCCGCAGGCCGAGGGCCAGGAGCGGGACGAAGAGCTCGCCATCGACCTCACCTTCTCCAAGATGGGCGACTTCGCGCCGGACAAGATCGCCGAGCAGGTCCCCCAGCTGGCCGAGATCCTGAAGATGCGCCGTCAGCTCGAAGAGCTGCTGGGCTTCATGGACGGCCGCGTCGACGCCGAAAAGCGCATCGCGCAGCTTTTGAACAACGAGCCGTTGCTGAGCAAGATCGCCAGCCAGGCGATGGATGACGGCAAGGGCGAGGAGTAAGTCATGGCCGAACAGCAAAAGACCGCAGCCGCCACCGCCGAGGCGGAAGCCATCGATCTCGGCGAATTCAGCGGACTCCTTGAAAAGGATTTCAAGGTCAAGAAGGACGACAGCGAGAAACTGCAGCAACTGGTGCGCAATCTGGCCTTGGCCGCGCAATCGCGCTCCGAGACCACGACCATCTCGTCCAACGCGATCAAGTCGATCAAGTCGCTGATCGCCGGCATCGACAAGATGCTGACCACGCAGGTCAACGAGATCCTGCATGCGCCCGAAGTGCGCGAGATGGAAGGCACGTGGCGCGGCCTCTGGTACCTGATCAACAACACCGAGACGGATACCAAGCTGAAGATCCGGGTGATGAACATCTCCAAGGAGCAGCTGGCCGACACGCTGGAAGACTATGAAGGCCAGATGTGGGACCAGAGCCCGATCTTCAAGAAGGTCTACACGGACGAGTATTCGATGCTGGGCGGCGAGCCGATCGGCTGCATCATCGGCGCCTATGAATTCTCCAACCATCCGCGCGACGTCGGGCTGCTGCGCAACATTTCGGGCGTCTGCGCCTCGGCCCATACGCCGTTCATCGCGGCCGCCTCGCCGCGGCTGTTCCGCATGGACAGCTGGCAGGAACTGCCCAACCCGCAGGACCTGCAGATGATCGTGAACAACCCGGCCTATGCCTCCTGGCAGTCGCTGCGCGAGAGCGAGGACGCCCGCTATATCGGGCTCACCATGCCGCGCGTGCTGGCGCGCCTGCCCTATGGTTCGGAGACCGTTCCGGTGAAGGGCTTCACCTTCGAGGAGGAGGTGGGCGGCGACCACAACAAATATGTCTGGATGAACGCCGCCTTCCCGATGGGGGTGAACATCAACCGCAGCCACAAGCTCTATGGCTGGGGCACGCAGATCCGCGGCGTCGAGAATGGCGGCACGGTGCTCAACCTGCCGGTGCACGCCTTCCCGACCGATGACGGCTCGATCGCGATGAAGTGCCCGACCGAGGTCGCCATCGACGACCGGCGCGAGGCGGAGCTGGCCAAGCTCGGCCTGATGCCGATCCTGCACCGCAAGAACACCGACCTTGCGGCCTTCATCGGCGCGCATTCGCTGCAGGATGACGAGACGCGCGCCGGGCGTCTGGTCGATCCCGACGCGCAGTCGAACGAGCGGCTTTCCGCCAACCTGCCCTATCTGTTCCCGGTCTCGCGCTTCGCGCATTACCTCAAGGCGATCGCGCGCGACAAGATCGGCTCGTTCAAGGAACGCACCGACATGGAGATCTGGTTGACCGAATGGATCAACCGGTACGTGCTGGCCAACCCTGCCTTTGCCGACGACAAGGCGCGCGCCAAGCGCCCGCTCGCCGCGGCCGAAGTCCAGGTCGACAGCGTCGAGGGCCGGCCCGGTTACTACAATGCCCGTTTCTATCTGCGTCCGCACTACCAGCTGGAAGGCATCAACGCCTCGCTCCGGCTGGTGTCGGAACTGCCGTCGGTGAAGGGCTGAACTCGTTAAGCAAAGTCATCTTGTTTCGTAGCGGTGGAGAAAGACAATGCCAGACAGAACCGATGCGCCCTCGACGAAAATCGACGGCTTCCTGAAAGTCCCGGACATCAAGGGCCCGAGCAAACGCGACGGCCATGAAGACGAGATCGAGATCCACGGCGTCGATTACAAGATGATCGCGCCCTACGACCCGAACTCGCTGTCGCGGCGCGGCCGCGTGTCGATGGGAATGATCAAGTTCTTCAAGCACTATGACAAGTCGTCGCCCTATCTGAAGAAGGCGCTGTTCGAGAACAAGGCGCTCGATGAGGTGGTGTTTTCGGCACGCCGCACCATCGACGGCGAGACCAGCGACTACCTGGTCGTGACGCTGACCGACGCCTCGATCATGGAATACGACATGCGGCAGGCGCACGACGAGCCAGACCTGATCGAGGAAGAGGTCAGCTTCGCCTACAAGAAGATCAAGTTCGTCTACAACAAGGACGACGAGATCGAAATGGACGTCTATGTCGGCAAGTGAGGCCAAGCGGCCCGGCGCGAAGGCGCAGCTCGCCGGCAGCTCCCGGGCAAAGCGCGAGGCGGTTCAGCCCTCCCTCTGGGACCGCCTTGTCAACGATTTGCCCGGGCTGACGTCGGAGATCGATGGGCTGCGTCGCCTGCTGGATGAAGAACTCGGCGCCGAGCGCGTCGAGGCTCTTCTTGCCGGCAGCGCGCGCGTCATCGATGCCGATGCGGAATTGACGCCCGAGCAGAAACGGCGGCTGCACAGGCTGATCTTCCAGATCGAGCATCGTGCCGAAATCGAAAGCCGCGGCGTGGTGGTGTCGGCGCGCGTGCTGCGCGAAGCCGTCCGGCGCGACATCGAGGCGCTCTTCAACACCGAGCGTTTCGAGTCCGTGCCGATGCTGTCCGATGCCGAGCACGAACAGCCTTTGGACGAACTGCCGCCGCTCGCCGATTTTCCGGAAGTGCGCCGCAGCGTCGTCAATTACGGCGTGCCGTCCTTTTCGGGACGCTCGTCGCGGGATTTCGACCGCGATACCCTGGCGCGCGAGATCCGCGCGGTGCTCGCCACCTTCGAGCCGCGTCTCAAGGAAAGCGCGACGACCGTCAATGTCACGCTCGGCGACAAGAGCGTCGGTCTCAAGATCGAGATCGACGCCGTGCTGATCATGACGCCGACGCCGGAACGCATGCGGCTGCGCACCACGATCAATCTCGACAACGGCCTGGCGCGAACCGAATTCCGGGAGACCTGAGATGGATCGGGTCTTCGTGGAGTATTACGAAGAGGAACTGACCCATATCCGGGCGCTTGCCGCGGAATTCGCCGACATGCACCCGGCGGTCGCGCGCAATCTTTCCCTCGACACGGTCCCCTGCCCCGACCCTTATGTCGAAAGGCTTCTCGACGGCGTAGCCTTCCTTGCCGCGCGCACACGGCTGAAGGTCGACGCGGAGCGCTCGCGCTTCTCGCGCGCCGTGCTCGACGTGCTCTATCCGGACCTGGTGACGCCGGCGCCGGCGACGGCAATGGCAGTGCTGAAACCCGGACAGCAGGTGCAGTCGATGATCGCCGGCCACGCCGTCGCGCGCGGCACGCGGCTGGTCTCTGGCCTGCATCCAGGGCTCTCGACGCGCTCGACCTTCACCACCGCGCAAGAGGTCACGCTGTGGCCGATCGCGATCAATTCGGTCAGCTATTTCCAGGACCGCAGCGCGCTGGCCGCCGCCGGCATCGCGCCGGTCGGCGGCGTGCGGGGCGAAGCGGCGTTCCGCATCACGCTGGCGCGGACCGTAAAAGGCAAGCTCAGCGAATTGTCGCTCGACCGCCTCGACCTCTATTTCGCCGGACGCGCCAAGGCGCCGCTTATCTTCGACGCGATCTTCGGCGCCTGCTCGGCCGTCGGCGCGCGGGCGGAAGGCAAGACCAATCCGCTCACCGCCCTGCCCGAGCCCGAAATGATCGGCATCCACGACGATGAAGCGCTGATGCCGCGCACCCGCCCGACCTTCGAGGGATACCGGCTGCTGCGCGAATATTTCATGATCCCCGAGCGCTTCCACTTTGTGCGGGTCGCCGGCCTGCAGCCGGTGATCCGCAAGTGCGACGGGGCAATAGAGATCATCTTCCTGTTCCGGCGGCCGGTGCCGGAGCTCGCCGATGTGACGGCGGCCGATTTCGAGCTGTTCGCGACGCCGATCATCAATCTCTTCGAACGCGAGTGCAACGTCGTCGAGATCGATCCGCGCCGGACGCGCCAGGTGCTGCATGCCGACCGCACCAGGGCGCGCGACTTCGAGATCTTCCGCGTCACCCGGGTGGAAGACGCCGACGCCGAAGGCAGCGAGGCGGTCATTCCGGAATTGTTCAGCCTCGGGCAGAACCGCGGCAGCGGCTGGGTCTATTCGACCGAGCGGCGGCCGCGCCGGGCGACGGAGGACGAGCGGCGCGAAGGCCTGACCCGCACCTCCTATACCGGCGACGATGTCTTTATCGCGGTCTCGCGCCCGGCGGGGAGTCCGGCGAACCGGCCGCTCAAGCGCCTCGACGTGATGGCGCTTTGCACCAACCGCGACCTGCCGATCCTGGACGACACGCCGACGCTGACGCTTGAGACCGCCGATCCGGTGGAAGCAGTGCGGCTGCTCGGCGCGTTGCGGCCACCGCAGCCGGCGATTCCGGCAGCGCTGCCGGCCGGCGCCGAAGGCGAATCCCGCGCCGACAATCTTGCTTGGCGGCTGGTCGCGCAGCTCTCGCTCAATTTCCTCAGCCTCGCCAAGGAAGGCCGCGGCGTCGACCCGCTGCACGCGCTGCTCGACCTTTATGCCGACCGCGGCGATCCGAGCCTTGCCCGCAACGTGCATTCGATCACCCGCATCGACTCGCGCCCGGTGATCGAGCGGCTGCAGATCGACGGGCCGATGTGTTTCGGCCGCGGCACCGAGGTGACGCTGCATGTCGACCAGTCGGTGCTGGCGGGACAAAGCTCGCTGCTGCTGTCGGCCTTGCTGGCGCGGCTGTTCGCCCGCCATGCCGGGATAAATGGTTTCGTGCGGACGCGGACGCGGTTGCTGCAGAAGCAGGAGGATGTGCCATGGCCGATGACGCCCGGCAATCGCTACCTGATCTAGCGCGGCCGGCCCCAACCGAAGCGGAACCACTGTCGGAGGAGTACGACTTCTTCGAACTGCTGCGCCGGCTGGAGCAGCGACGCGGCCTGTTCGGCCATTCCGGAACCGCGGAGCGGGAGCCGGCAAGGCTCGGCCAGCATGTGCGCCTGAGCTTCTCGGCCAGGGACGTGGTCAAATTCCAGGGTGCGGGCGACAAGGCTCCGGCGCGGGTGACCGTCGCCAATCTCGGCCTGCTCGGGCCCGAAGGGCCGATGCCGCTGCATCTGACCCGCTGGGTGCTCGACCGGCTGTCGCAGCGCTGGTTCACCGGCGCCGACGCCGGGCAGACCAGCGACACGACCTTCGTCGACTTCGTCAACATCCTGCAGCACCGCATGATCGCGCTCTACTATCGCGCTTGGGCGGACGCGCATCCGGCGGTGCAGGTCGAACGTTCGGTCGGCGGGCGCGTGCGCGCCATGCTGGAAGCCATGGCGGGCATCGGTCTGCCCGGCACGCAGGATCCCGAGCTCGACACGGTGCGGCTGCGTCAGGCCGGATCGCTGGCCAACCAGGTCGACGGCGCGGAGCGGCTGACGCTGTTTCTCGCGACGGCCTTCAAGGTGCCGGTGCAGATCAAGGAATTCGTCGCCGCCTGGATCACCATACCGAAGGCGCTGCAGAGCCGTGTCGGAAAGGCTTATGCGGCGTTGGGCAGCGGCGCAACGATCGGCCCGCGCGTCTTCAGCCGGCAGAGTCGGATCGAGTTGCGCGTCGGTCCGCTCAGCCTCGACGACTTCAAGTCGTTCCTGCCCGGAGAACGGCGCCTTGCCCTGTTCAAGGAGGCGGTGCGCGAGATGATCGGAGAGCCGCTCGACGTCGATCTCAGGATCGTGCTCGCGCGGGAGGCGGTGCCACCGCCTAAAATGGGAACCATCCAACTCGGCCGAACCTCCTGGCTTTCGCGCCCCGCCGAGAAGGGTGACGCCGACGATCTTAGGCTGCGCACCATCGTCGGCTGGCGGCCGGACATGGTGGAGGCAGCCGCATGAGCCTGCTTCTGACCCTGGAACAAGGCCCGCGCTCACAGGTGGTCAGGCAGACCCGGCTCGACGAGGGCGAGTTGGTGATCGGCCGCAGTGCCGATGCCGGCTGGCGGATCGACGATCCGGATATGTTCGTCTCGCGTGCGCACTGCAAGATCAGCGGTGGCCGCGACGGCTATTATGTCACCGATACATCGAGCAGCGGATTGTTCATCGACAACTCCGACAGCCCGCTCGGAACCGGCAGGTCGACCCGCCTGCAAAGCGGCATGCGGCTGCGCATGGGCGACTATGTGCTCCATGTCGAGATCCAGCCGGGCGCCGGCCACACCTCGATCGGTCAGGCGCCGATCGCCAACGCCGCGCCGGCATGGTCGTCGCCACAATCGCGGACGCCAGCCAGTATCGGCGGCGACGATTTCTTCTCGGCCAAGGTCGAGGAGGAGCCGCCGCGGCCGCGCCCGGCAGGACTGCCCGATCCATTCGAGCAACCTGTGCCCGGTGCTTACGATCGCGCTTCGAACCAGCGGAGCTCGCCGGCTTTCGACGACCCGTTCAGCCTCGATCCGGTGGCGACGCCGATCTCGAACGACGAGCCCGCCGCCGGCCGAGCGGACCCGTTCGGCTTTGGCGACATACCTGCGCGCAACGACATGCCCGAGCCCGCGCCGAAAGCGGCTAGCTTCGACGATTTCAGCTTTGGGCCAGCCGCGACGCCCGCTTCCGGCAACAGCGGCGATCCAGTTGGTCGCGACGAGCGGCCCGCCGAGAAGCCGAAGGCGGCCCGTCCGTGGGAGATACCGGCCCAGGCGCCCGAACCCCCGCAACCTCGCCCTGCATCCGTGCCGAGGCCATCGCGTCCAATGCAGCCCGCGCCGAGCGACATGGAACTGCGCGCCGCATTCCTGCGCGGCATGGGCGTCGAGGAGGCCGATTTCCCCGGGCGCGACGCGATCGCCGAAATGGAGAAATTTGGGCGCGAATACAGGCTGATGCTGGATGGCCTGATGCAGCTGTTGCGCAAGCGAGCAGAAGAAAAGGGAAGCGCGCGCGTCGCACAGACAGTTGTCGGGTCTTCGGAAGTCAACCCGCTCAAGTTCCTGCCGACGGTCGAGGACGTGATCGTCACCATCATCGCCGAACGCAGCCCCGGCTTCCTCTCCGGCGAGGCGGCGATCGGCGACGCGGTGAAGGACCTTGCGCAACATCACGTGCGCGCCTGGCGCGGCGTGCAGGCGGCGCTGCGGCGCATGATCGATCGTTTCGATCCGGCCGCGATCGAGGAAGAGCTCAAGTCCAATTCCGCGATCGGCAATCTGCTCGCCGGCGGGCGCAACGCCAAGCTGTGGGAGCTCTACCAGAAACGCCATCGCGACATCGCCCAGAGCGCGGAATCGAGCTTCCTGGGCGAGATCGGCGCAGACTTCAGGGATGCATATGAAGAGGAGTGAAGCATGATCGACAGACGCGAATTCATCGTTGCCCTCGGCGCCACGGGGCTGCTTGCGGCTTGCCAGAGCGGCCCGCCGAAACCATCGGTGATCTCGGTCAACGTGACCGGCGGCGCCGGCATGAATCCGGGACCGGGCGGCGGCGACCGGCCGGTGACGGTGCTGGTGATGCGGCTTGCCAGCACCGGCAAGTTCAACTCGGCCGACTATTTCGCGCTGCAGGGCGATGCCGGTTCGGCGCTGGGCGCCGACCTGATCGGCTCCGACTCGATCTCGGTCGCGCCGGGCAAGACGGCGGCCAAGACCATCACGGTCGAGCCGAACGCGACGGCGCTGGGCTTCGTCGCGCTGATCCGCGAACCGGGCGGACGCAACTGGCGAACGACCAAGTCGGTATCGCCGGGATCGAAATTCACCATCAATGTCAGCCTCGGCAAGGGCGGCATATCCGCCTAGCGAAGCGCCAACAGGGCAGTGCAGAGAGTGGCAGCATGAGCGACGCAAACAGGGTGCTGTGGTCCGAGGGCCTCTTCTTGAGGACCCAGCATTTTCAGCAGCAGGACCGGTTCTTCGAGGGGATGGTGCGCGGCGCCTTGCAGGCGGGCCAGCTCCATACATTCGGCTTCCAGCAGCTGACGCTCGACCAGTCGCTGCTCGACGCCGGCCAGGTGTCGATCGTGTCCGCCCGAGGCATCTTTCCGGACGGCACGCCCTTCTCCATCCCGGAGCTGATGGACGCGCCGAAGCCGTTGCCGGTCACGGCCGACACCGGCGCCGGATCGGTGCTGGTGGCGCTGCCGCTCGAACCGCCCGGCGGCGTCGGATTCGATCCGGCGCATGCCCAATCGACCGGCGCGCGCTACCACGGCAAGATCGTCCCGGTGCGCGATGCCGTGCAGGGCGGCGCCGATCCGGAGGAGATCGAGATCGCCCGGCCGCAAGCCGTGCTGCTGGCGCCCGGCAAGTCGGTCGGCGGTTATACTGCGCTGCCGGTCGCCGACATCAAAGGCGTTCGTGCCGATGGTGGCGTCTCGCTCGACCAGTCCTTTTTGCCGCCGACGCTGATCACCGGCGCCGTCGCCTGGTACCGGCAATTGCTGCAGGAGGTCGTCACCGGCCTCGACCAGATCGCCGAGGCGCATGGCAAGATGGTGATGGGCGGGGCCGGCCGCAGCGTCGAGGACCTTTTGATGCTGCACCTCGCCAACGCCGCGCGGCCGCGCCTTGCGCATATGCTGGCGCAGGACGTCTTCCATCCGGCCGAGCTCTATCTCGAGCTTGCCGGCCTCGCCGGCGAGATGGCCACCTACGGCTCGAGCTCGCGGCGGCTCGGCGAGCTGCCGGCCTATGACCACATGGCGCCCGGGCCCGCCTATATGGCGCTGGCCGACGCCTTGCGCTCGCTTATCCTCAGCCTGCGCTACATCGAGCCGAAGTCGCGCGCGCTGCCGGTCATGCGGCACGCCACCAATGTCTGGAAGGTGCGCATCGACAACCCGAAGCTGCTGGTCGCCAGCCGCATCGTCATCCGCGTCGGCTCTGAGCTTTCGGAGGACGCGCTGCGCAAGATCTTCGTCAACCAGGCGACGGTCGGCTCGGCCGACCAGTTCGAGGGCCTGTGGAAATCGCGCCTGCCCGGCATTCCGCTGAAGCCGCTGCATTCGCAGCCGCGCGAGATCCCCTATGACGGGGACCGGCTGTGCCTGGAGCTCGACCAGAAGAGCGAGCATTGGGCCTCGCTGCTCGACGCGCCGGGCTTCGTCATCGGCGTTTCCGGCGTGCTGCCGAGCGAGCCGCAGGTCGACTGCTATTCGGTGAACAGGTGAGGCCATGAGCCGGGATGATCCCTTCGGACTGTCGGAGGATCGCGAGCGCACACGCATCCGGCTGACCGGTGCGGCGCCCCGGCCGATGGCGCCGTTGGCGCCAGGCGCGCCGGTCAAGCGGGCGCGAGCCCATCCCAATACGCTCATCAACATCTTCGCGCCGCTGCTCGAATTCGCGCCGGAGCTCGAAAGCGCGCTGGCGCCTGAGAACCCGGAAGTGATGCGCACGCGCCTGCTCGACGAGTTGGTGCGAGCTCGCGACGCCGCTGTTGCCGCGGGCTCATCGCTGGAGCGCGCGGACCAGGCGGCCTGGGCCGTGGCGGCACTGCTCGACGACCTTGCGCTCAACACGCCGTGGGGCGGCGCCAGCGCGTGGCCGCGACAGCCGCTTGTGGTCATGCTGCGCGGCGACGTCGATGCCGGCACCCAGTTCTTCACCAGGCTCGACGAGCTGGAGCGACATCCCAACCGCGACCGCGAGATGCTGGAGCTACAATATTACTGCCTGGCGCTCGGCTTCCGCGGCAAGTACCGGGTGCCCGGCCGCGCCGGCGACCGTTCGCTCAACGCCGTACGCGTGGCGGCGGCGCGCTTCCTGCGCAATGCGGATGCCGAGGATTCGCCGCTGTCGCCGAACTGGAAAGGCGTGATCGCCTCCGATGAGCCGCAGCGCTTCATCGTGCCGATCTGGGTGATGGCGCTTGCCGCGATTGTCGTCGCCGCTGCTGCCTATGTCGGCCTGTCGATGGGCCTGAGCAGCCAGGCGGTCGAGCTTTCCGCGCTGGTGCGCACGCTGCCGCCGGCCTCGCGCGGCGACGTCACCCGCGCCGCGCCCAAGCAGGATGCTCCCGAACCCGAGGCGCCGCAGCCGGTCGATTTCGCGCTGCTGCCCGAGTTCAAGGCCGCGGCGCCGGACGAGCTGAAGGGCGCGCTTAGCGGCACCGAGAGCGTCTCGCTGGCGAAGCTCATCATCCAGTCCTCCAATCCCGAGCTGTTCCAGTCGTCGCGGCCGACGCTGACCGAGGGTTACGAGCCGCTGATCGAGTCGATCGCCAAGGTGATCCTGGACAACAAGGAGCTGATCGGAAAGATCACCGTCGTCGGCCATACCGACAATGTGCGGCTGCAGAAGTCCAACCCGCTCGCCAGCAACCAGCGCCTGTCGGAAGCGCGCGCCGAAACCATAGCCAAGCTTCTGGTGCAGGCCGGCGTGCCGCAGGAGAGCATCTCTTCCGAGGGCCGCGCCGAAACCGATCCGGTGGCCGACAATTCGACGCGCGAGGGCCGCGCGCTCAACCGGCGCGTCGAGGTTCTGGTCGAGAAGAGGCTCTGAGATGTTCATCCTGCGCTTCCTCTGGGCCGTCATCACCTCGCGTTTCCTGTGGACGCTGATCGGCATTGCGCTGCTCTCGCTGCTGATCTGGGTGTTCGGGCCGATCGTGCAGGTCGGCCCTTACGCGCCGTTCGAGTCCGACAATGTGCGCATCGCCATCATCGCCGGGCTGATCATCCTGTGGCTGATCTGGCTGATCATCGCGCAGCGCCGTGCGATCCGCGCCAACCGCATGTTCGTCGCCGAGATCGCGGCGCCTGTTCAGGAAAAGCAGCTCACGCCCGGCGAGGAGAGCGTCGCGGCCGTCGGCGCCAAGTTCGGCGAGGTGATGGCCGAGCTCAAGCGGCGCAAGCTCGGCGGCCGGAAATTCCTGCGCGAGATGCCTTGGTATGTGATCGTCGGGCCACCGGCCACCGGCAAGACCACGGCACTGCGCCAATCCGGCCTCAGTTTCCCGATCGACCTCACCGACGACCTGCAAGGTGTCGGCGGCACGCGCAACTGCGACTGGTTCTTCTCCGAAAACGCGGTGCTGATCGACACCGCAGGCCGCTACGTTCAGCAGGAAAGCCAGCCGGATGTCGATGCGGCGGAGTGGCTGGGCTTTCTCGACCTGTTGAAGAAGCACCGGGGCCGCCGTGCGCTCAACGGCGTCATCGTCGCGCTGTCGATCGACGTGCTGTCGGAAGGCGACGAGGCGATCAAGGCGCATGGCCGGAAAATCCGCCGCCGGCTGGCGGAGCTGAACGACCGGCTGGAGATCCGCCTGCCCGTCTATCTGATGCTGACCAAGGCCGATCTGATCAAAGGCTTCGAAGCCTTCTTCGGCGGCTTGTCGACGACCGCGCGCGAGCAGGTGTGGGGCACCACCTTCCCGCTCGATGCCCGCGTCAACGCCGGCACGATCCAGACGGAGCTTGCCAGGCTCGCCGCCGAGTTGGAGCGGCGACTGGTGCCGCGGCTGGAGGACGAGGACAAGCTCGGCCAGCGCGCCGAAATCTTCCGCTTCCCGGCGCAGCTCGCCAGCCTCTCCGAGCCTATCCAGGTGCTGGTCGAGGCGATGTTCGGCGAAAGCCGCTACGAAGAAGCCGCCTGGCTGCGCGGCCTCTATCTGACCTCGGCGACGCAGGAAGGCGCGCCGATCGACCGGCTGACCGCCGCCCTTTCCTCATCCTTCGGACTGCCGCCGCGCCGCGCCATGCCGGCGGCGCGCGTCGAGAAGCGCAGCTTCTTCCTCCGGAACCTTCTTACCGAAGTGATCTTCAAGGAGGCCGGTCTGGGCACATTCGATCCGCTGGCGCAGCGCCGCCGCGCCTGGATCTGGCGCGGGGCCGCCGCCGCCTGCGCGCTCGCGGCGCTGCTCGCCGGCGGGCTGTTCACCTGGTCCTATCTAGACAACCGCAACGCGATCACCGAACAGGCCGGCCAGTTCGAAGCGCTGCAGCAGCCTCTGACCGACGTCGCCGCCATGCCGGCCGCGGTCGAGCAGCCGACCATGGACGGCGCGCTGGCGGCGATGGATGCCGTGGCGGCGGCCCGCACCGCGCCGCCGGATGCCGTCCACAATCTGCTCGGCCCGACCGCCTCTGCGGAGCTGGTGCGCGCGCAAAGCGACACTTACGAGCATGCCCTGCGCAATGTGCTCGAGCCGCATATGGTCGCGCTGCTGGAGGCCACGATGTGGCGGCAGATCCGCGATCCGGATTTCATGCTCGGCGCGCTGAAGACCTACCGCATGATGACCGGCCTGTCGCAGATGGACACCGATTTCGTGCAGAATTGGTGGGTGAACAGCCTGCCGCAATTCGCGCCCGCGCCGCCCTTCCCGACCGCGGACGCCGAAGAGCACCAGCTTGCCGCGATCCGCCGCATGGCGGTCGACGACAGCTATATCGCCCCGGACAAGGAACTGGTCGCCGAGGCGCTGAAGACGGTGTGCACGATCTCATTGCCGGAGCGCGCCTACAAGCAGCTTCTGGCCGATCCGGAAGTGGCGGCGGTCAAGGAATGGGTGCCGGCCAATTTCGCCGGACCGAACGGCGCAAAGGTGTTCGCGCGCCGCTCCGACAAGACGCTGCGCGTCGGCGTTCCAGGCCCCTACACCTATGCCGGCTTCCATGATGCGATCCTCGACCGGGTCGAGGATGTCGCCGGCCAGGCGGCGCTCGACCGCGCCGTGTTTGCCGGCGGCTGTTCGGAGAATTCGGAGACGTCGGTGTCGGCGCTCTCCGAGGACATCCTGAAGCTCTATTACGACGACTATATCGCGCAGTGGGATTCCTTCCTGCGCGACATGCGGCTGGCGCCGCTGACCGACCTCAACGTCGCCAGCGAGAACCTCAAGGATCTCTCCAGCGCCGACTCCGCGCTGAAGCGGCTGTTGACGGCCGTGGTGCAGGAGACGGACCTCACCCGCTCCGACGATGTGTCGGCCACCGACAAGGGCGGCGCCGCCCAAACCGGCTCGAAGCTTTTGAGCAAGCTGGGTAAACTCGGCAAGGTGGTGACCACAGGCGCGAAGCTGTTGCCGCGCGCCGGGTCCGCCAACCAGGTGGATATGACCGGCAGCCTGGTCGCCGACCATTTCAAGCCGCTCAAGGGCACGATCGCCCAGGTCGATGGCCAGCCGCCGGCGCTCGACGCCGCCGTCGTGGCGCTGACGGCGCTGTCCAATGTGCTGCAGACGGTAACGGCCAATCCCAACCCGCAGGATGCGATCAAGAAGCAGGGTGGCCTTGCCGAGTTGACCGGCGCGGTCGCCAGGCAGGCGCAGATCCTGCCTTCGCCGATCAACGACTGGCTGGGCGGCATTGCCGGCGACACGAGCGGCCTGTCGCAGAAGGCCGTAACCAACGAGCTCAACGCCATCTGGCGGGCCGACATCCTGCCCTTCTGCCAGGCCGCGCTCAACAATCGCTATCCGTTCAGCCCGGACAGTGCCGTCGACGTCAACGTGCGCGACTTCCAGCGCCTGTTCGGGCCGACCGGCCTGATCGACGCCTTCACCAACGATCATCTGATCAACTATGTCGACACCGCAAGCGAGCCGTGGAAATGGCGCGCCGACTTCGGCCTCGATCCGGCGGCGCTGGCAGCCTTCGAGCAGGCGCGCCACATCCGCGACGATCTCTTCCCCGGCGGCACCGGACCGGTGATGAATTTCACGCTGGAGCCGAAGGACCTGTCGCCCAACGTGGCGCGGGTGACGCTCAACCTCGATGGCCAGAATCTCGTCTACTACAACAACGCGACCAGGCCGCAGCCGATGACGTGGCCGGGCAAGGACGGCACCGGCGTGATCTCGCTCGCCTTCCAGCCGGTCGACGGCTCGCCCGAAGTCATGCTCAACGAGACCGGCAGCTGGGCGTGGCTCAGAATGCTGCGCGGCGGCCGCTTCAACGCGACCAAGCTCACCGACGTCTACAGCCTGCGGCTCGGCACCAAGGGGATGTGGGCCGATTTCGAGCTCAAGGCGGCCAGCGTCGAGAACCCATACACGCTAGAGATGTTCAAGAAATTCACATGCCCACCGCAGATCTGAACATTGGTTTCTTCGGCAAGATTCCGGCGACGGGGGATTTCGTCTCCGCAAACCTGCCGCGGACCTTCATCGACCGCTGGGACCGCTGGATGTCGATGGAATTGCGCGCACGACCGGATGAGGGGGAGCTCGATCCGCGGGCGTGGCGTTTTGTTGTGGAGGCGGGAGTATTCGGCCCGGAGCCCTGCGCCGGCGTCTGGTGTATGAGCGAGGACCGCGTTGGCCGCCGCTATCCTTTCGCCATCGTCCGGCTTGGGCCATTGCTCGACCCGGCTGATCCTTGGTTCGATGCGACGGCCAAGATCGTCCGCAGCGCGGTGGAGGAATTGCGGTCGTCTGGCTGGATAGGTGCCCAGATCACCGCGCTGCCGCAACCGGAAAGCCTCGAAAGTCGCCACCGTATCGCCTTCTGGCTCGACGATTGGGAAGTTCAGGAATTGAGTTTTTCCGATATCCACGATCTCGCAGCGAACGGTCTGCCAGCAATGCGGGCGGCGCGTGGGGACCCGGAGGTTCAGTAGGCCGTGTCCAACAACGTCTATGCCGAGAAAATGGGATTCTTCCATCAGGGCAGCGGTGGTACCGGCACTGCGCCGGGAGATGTCTGCCTGAGCCCGCCCCCGCCTCCCACAGGCCCGGTGCCGGTGCCTTACGTCAACATGCTGCAGGCCTCCGACCTGACCAAGGGCAGCAAAAGCGTGAAGATTCAGGGGAACCCTACTGCGCTCGAGAACTCGTCTGAGATAGCCACCAGCAGCGGCGACGAAGCTGGAACGCAGGGCGGTAATGTCATAACGCACAGAACAAAGGGAAAGGGTACTTTTCAGCTCTGGTCATTTGTCGTCAAAGTCGAAGGAAAGGGCGTATGCCGGCATGGAGACCCGCTCGGGCAGGCCTGCGGCTCCCAACCATTCGGGATTATCGATCCGTCGGCTATCGTGGATATCCAGGCAATCGTCGGTGCTGAGAATTTCGGCCAACCTTGCCCCCCGGGTAAGGAAAAGGCGCCCGAAACCGGCACCAACGATGCCCAGAGGCAGAGTGTGCGAGGCGGTCCCTGCTGGTCGTGCGGCGCGACCAAAAATGTGGGTACCTACAAATCGGGCCGGGCCTTCGACAAAGGCGACCGTTTCGTCGCGGACCATCAGCCGCCGCAATCCGCAGTCTGGGCCATGGGCGGGTGCCGCAATGAGGCAGCCTTCAATCAATGGAAGAGATCGAACGCGGCGGTTAAACCTCACTGCACGACTTGCTCCAACAAGCAGGGCGTGGAAATGCGCGACAACCAAGGCAAGAGCGTGCTGGAATATCTGGCTCTCGGCTGGCCAGGATAGCGAGGGATGATCGTGTCGCTGGCCTCTCTCTACGATGAAATTCTTACTCGCTATGTAAGTGATCTCGCCGAGGCGCGAGGTCAGGCATTGGCCTGGTGGGGCGAACTCGTTGCGGTTGAGATGCGGGAAGGGCGGCCGAAGGCCGAGGCAGAACATTTATGCAGGATGCGTTGGCCCATGGGTGCCGCTTCGCATCCCCGGATCGTCGAGGTCTATCGGCGCTACTTTCTCGAAATCGGGCGGGTTAATGAAGAATTCCTGAGCCAGGAGATCGTCGACAGCGGCTTTAATGATCCTGCGCTTTGGGACGTCGGCCCAGAGGATGAAGACGAAATAGACGACGGCAACGCGGTGACGCAGCCGGCTGCACTGTTGCTAGAGGGTCTGGGAAGGCGCGACATGGAATTGCGTAATTTTATGCTCCATTTCGTTTTCCTGCCAATCGGAATGGACAGCGAAGGCATCATTCGATGACGACGGAAACACCTCTTATCTTCCACGACGCCGAACTCGGTGCCAAGAGATTGCTTGCCCAACCGCGCGACCTGCCGCTCGGTAACGTCGCCGAAATTCCGCTCGACACTGCACCGCAGTCTTACCGCCAACTCTTCCTGTCTTATATCGAGGAACTCGATCGGGCGTGCGCAATAGCCATAGCATGGTGGAACAATCTGGTCCGACGATCGATGGAGCGGGACGGGCTCGATGAAATGCAGGCCATGCGCTTCAACTACGAACAGAGGCCCGCAGGGCCGGCGTCGCGGCCGGAAGTCGTCTTTGTCGTCAGGGACTATTGGCTAAGGGTTGTCGCCCTCAACGAAACCAATCGGGGGCAAACTGGCGTCGCACCGCAGATCCTGCTCTTGAGCTGGCTACCCGGCAACGGCCATCTCTACGGTATACTTACCGCAATGCCCTACTGGCCGATCGGCCTCGACGAGAACGGCAACTGGTGCTGAGTGATGGCCTTCGCTGTCTGGCTTGAAAACCGTACGCCTTTTGCAGCCACGACGCACGTCCAGGTCAATGCCGAAGGCCAGGAGATATTGGTCGCCATATTCTCGGCGAGTTTCGACATGCCCGACCATGCACCTGAACTGCAAGTCTCGGAAAACCAGATGCCGGTCGCGCTATGGGACATTCCGTTTGGCGATCCAGCAAATTCCTCCAATCGCTACGAGGCCGACATCGCGCCATTTAAACCGCGAGCTGAAGTGTTGGTTAACGGCTCCGCGCGCGCGCCAAGCGATCGATCCGTGGCGGAGATGCAAGTCGGCGTCCGCGTCGGCAGCCTGCAGAAGGTACTTAACGTCGTCGGCGACCGCATCTACCACGCTGGCGGCTATAGCGCACCGGCCCCGTTCCGCGTCATGCCGATCGTCTATGAGCGTGCCTATGGCGGCACGCTGCCGGACGGACGGCTCAACCGGAGCAACCCGGTAGGTGTTGGTTACCATCACGCCCGCTCGGCCGATCCGACTGTGCGCACACAGGCGCCGAACATCACCTATCCGGGCGAGCCGTATTCCGGCCCATCGGACCGGCCGAAGCCGGCTGGGTTTGGCCCACTCGGGCGAGGCTGGCTGCCTCGTCTGCCGCTGGCCGGCACCTATGATCAAGCCTGGATCGAGACGCAATGGCCACTGCCGCCGAAGGATTTCGACCCGCGCTACAATCTCAGCGCTCCAGCCGACCAGCATCTGCCCCAGATCCGTGGCGGCGAGCCGGTCTCGATTGTCGGCATGACTCCGAATGGCCGCTGGGATTTCCGTCTACCGCGGGTCGTCGCACCGATTCGCCTTATCTATGATGATCGGACCGAGCAATGCAGTTTCAACGCCGACACCGCGATCATCGAACCTGACCTGCGACGCATCACGCTCAAGGCACGGCTGGCGTTGATCACAAGGCGCAATGCGCCCGCCCTCCGTGAGATCGTGTTCGGCCATCTGTCGCCCGGCTGGCTCAACGCACGGCGCAAGCGCAAGATCTATCTCAATCCACGCGGCGGCGATGGCACGTTGCGCGATCAGCCGGTGTGGCAACCATGAAGCGGCCGCTCTACGTAGCTAGTGCCGGCGCGGTCACGCCCGCGGGGTTGAACGCGAGACAAACGACCGCCGCCATTCGAGCAAGCCTTTCGGCCTTCGAGGAAATTACACTCGCTGGACCTTTCGGAGCGCCCCAAGTGGTCGCGCGCATACCCACGCATCGAAGCCTTCGCCGCAGCGAAGGGGAATGGCTGGTCAACATGGCTGCGCGCGCTATCAACGAGGCGCTTGGTACGGACGATCCGGCGATGATCGCGGCAACCGCGCTGCTGGTCACAACACCGGAGAGTTTCCGCAACCATCCCGGTTTTGAAAAAATTCCGGTCAACGATTTCCTTGCTGCGGCCATCGAGAGGACCGGGCGTAAGTTCCATCCCGCCTCGCGTGCCATAGACGGCGGGGCTGCCGCGAGCCTTGGCCTGATTGAACAGGCGGCGAACCTGATGGAGGACCATGGCGTCGCGCAAGTACTACTTGGTGGAGTCGACAGCCTCGTCAACGACGCCGACCTTGCCCGGCTCGGTCGGGCGGGCCGGCTCAGAGGCGCCAACGCGCAGGGCTTGGTGCCAGGCGAAGCAGCGGTTTTCGTACGCCTGACGCTTGAGCCCGGACGTGAACCTATAGTGGCCGCCATCCATGGTGTCGGCCTGTCCCGGGAAACGGACAGCGTCCTTTCGGAGCGCTACAGTCAGGGATGCGCCATGCTCGGCGCGCTGCGCGACGCGGTAAACGGCTCCGGGCCTTCCGAACCGGACATCGACTTCGTCATCAGCAACGGCAATGGCGAACGCTACCAGGGGTTGGAGATGCTGATCACCCGGCCACGCTTCTACCGCACCCGTCGCGAGTTGATGGCGACCGCCTATCCGGCAATGACAGTGGGCGATATTGGCGCCGCCAGCGGCGCGCTAACGCTCATGCTGGCCGCTGACAGTTTCCGCAACGACTACGCGCCCGGCGCTGTAGCCATGTGCGAGGTTGCCTCGGAAAGCGGCCTGCGTGCTGCCGCTGTTATGGTGCGGACGGGTGGAGGTAGGTAGATTTACATCCAGGCGGGATAGCAGCGCGTCCTGCGCCAGTCGGCCAGCGTCGCGTCCGGCTCTGCAAGCGTCGCGCGCAAGGCGTCGAGCCGCAGACGCCGCATCGAGCGGAAGGTTCCGTAGCCGCGCCCGCCGCGGCCTTCGTCCCACCAGGCGGCGACCTTGTCGGCGATCGGCAGCGGCTCGTCTCCAGTGAAGTCCGGCCCGAGCAGCGCCGGATCGAGGGTAAACAGCGCCAGATCGTTGAAATCGACCTCGAACAAGTCGCGCAATGCCAGTCCAGCGGCTTCGGCGAGTTCCGGCTCTCGCATCCGCTCGATCAGCCAGGGCATCGCCGCGTGATCGCCTAACAGGCCAATGGCCCTGGTGGCCACAATGCGCAGCGCAGGCTGGTCAAGCCGCGATTGCAGCCATTGCTTGCCAGCCCTGCCGGGGGTGGTGAGCAGGCGCAGTTCAATTGCGTGTGCAGCTAGATCCTGTTGGTTCGCCACGATCTGGTCGAGAGCCGGATGAGCCGAACGCGCCTCACCCAACAGGCAGGCGGCGAACGCGGCTGTTAGGCGCTCACGCGCAAGATCGGCGTCGAGTGCCGCGATCACCGGCGTCAACTGGTCGCGACGCTTGAAAGTTCCGGCCAGGCGAAGGGCACGCCGCCTGACCTCTGGATCGGCATCGACAAGCAGGTTGGCGAGCCTTGCGCCGGGATCGATACCATGATGCTGAAGCGCAGCAAGGCCCAGGCTACGCCGGAGCGGATCGCGCCCGGCCAGCCACTCCGCGACGAAGGGCTTTAGCAAATCACGCGGCGTCCGCGCCACGGCACCGGACAGGCTGCCGACAGCGAATGCACCGGTTTCCTTACTCGCCGAAAGCGCGATCTCGATGGCCTCGCTTTCGCCCGAGCGCAGCGCGGTGACGCCCAGGACAAAAATCTCGCCCAGTTCGGCGAAGTCGGTAAACTGCGCCCGCGCCGCTTGCCAGCCGCTTTCGCCCGCCGCCGCCAGACCTTCGATGTTGGCCTCCAGGCGCTGGTCGATGCGACCGATGTCGGTCTCGTCGAGGAATGGCCTGTCTATCTCGCGTCGGCGGCGCGACCAGAGGAATGCTGCGTCGCCCGCATGTTGCGCGACGAGCGGTGCAATGGAGGCGATCCGCTGCATTGGTACCTCAGTTGAGATGCACGGCTCCGCCGCGAATACGGTTGGTGCCGCTCGCCTGGCTGGTCAACTGAGTGCCGCGAACGGTGACTCGACCATCCTTTTCCAAAATGATCGACGCAGACCCGCAACGTAGCTCTATGCGCTCTTCGCCAGTGATGACAACACGGCTGCCGTCCCGAACAATATTCAGTTCCTGCTTCTTATTGGCAGGATCGACGATCCGCCCGACCACCAACGGGCGCATCGGATCGCCCCCCTCGAAAAGCAATGCCAGTTCCGAGCCAATCGACGATGTGTCCAGTTCGGTCAGACTGCGGGCTGCAATCGCCGTCTCGCTTGGGTTGCCGACGAAGACCACCAGTGGCGCTCCGCCTTCGAAACCGATAAGCAGGCCGATCACGACGCCCTCGATACGCTCCAGCACTTCCATGATGATGCCCTCAATTGTTGTTGATCGTGCTGCCCTTGACGATCACGTCGCCGTCGGCCTTGACGGTGATCTTGCCGCTGCCCTTGATTGTAATATCCTTCCCGTCAGCGACAATGGTGCCGTCTTTTTTCATCGTGATCGACGCAGAGCCGCATTTGAGCGTGATCGAGTCGCCCGCTTCGATCATCAGGTTCTTGCCAACCTTGATTGAACTGTCTTGGGCAATGTCAATGCCGCTACTCTTCCCGACCTTGAGAGCATGTGCCCCGCCGACATCGGTCCCGTCATCCGCCCCGATCTTGGCTGTTCGTGCCTTGCCTATCTGGGACAACTGTGCCCCTCCGACGGTGAAACTCTGATCGGCGCCAACATTTATGGTTTGCGCCGCACCGATGTCCCAGCTGTCCGCGGCGCCAATGCTGTGGCTTTGATTGATGCCTACACTTACCGACCGCGTCGCCCCAATCGTATTGGTCTGAGACGCACCTACAGTCCTCGCTTCGGCCGCCCCCACCGTATCCACGCGCGCGACACCCACCGTGACTGTCTGGTTGAGCCCCACCGTCTGCGAATGGTTCGCGTCGATGTTTTCCGTGGAATTGGCGACGACATGGATCGTCTCGTTGGCCATCACCGTCAGCTTGCGGTTCGCGCCCACCGTCTCGGTGTCGTTCGACCCGATATTCGTCGTCTGGTCCACACCGATCTTGACCGTCTTGTTGTTGCCGACGTCCTCGTCGAGGTTGTGGCCGACGGAGTGCTTGGCGTCATGGTCGATGCGGTCGGACTGGTCGTGCTGGACCGTCTTGTTGCGGTCGTGCTTGATCAGCAGATGGTGGTCTTTCTGCGCCTGGAAATTGACCAGCTCGGAGCCGGCCTTGTCCTCGAACATCAGCTCGTTGTAACCGCCGCCGCCCTTCGAGGAATTCGACTTCCAGCCCGACTGCGTGGCGTTGCCCGGCAGCCCGTAGGGCGGCATCTGCGAGGCGTTGTAGACGCGGCCGGTGATGATCGGCAGGTCCGGATCGCCCTCGATGAAGTCGACGATGACCTCCTGGCCGATGCGCGGGATCTGGATGAAACCCCAGTTGCTGCCGGCCCAGGTCTGCGAGACTCGCACGAAGCAGGATGAGTTCTGGTCCTTCTTGCCGAGCCGGTCCCAGTGGAACTGCACCTTCACCCGCGCATATTTGTCGGTGAATATCTCCTCGCCCGAGGGGCCGACGACGGTCGCGGTCTGCGGGCCGCGCATGATCGGCCGCGGCGTGATGCGCGGCGGACGATAGGGCAATTTGGTGGGTGCCACGCCGAGCACCACCTTGAAATTCTCGTTGTGGGCCTCGTTCTGGGTCCGGTAGCCAGGATCGAACAGCCGGTATTCGGCGCTGACCACAAGATAGTCCTGGTTCTGATCGTCGCGCGGAAAGCTCTCCAGCGTGAACTTGCAGCCGGAAAACAGGCCGCGAACCGTGCCAACCGCCGTGCTGTGCTGGTGCACGGCCTGAAGCTCCTCGCGGCGGATACCGGCGATCTTGTCGCCGCGCCCGACATCGAGATGAGCGCCTGGCTGGCGATAGTTCTCGCCAGAGGCTTCCTTATGGGCGAAAGGCTGGGCGGATTTCGCCATCAGATCGGCGCCGGGCTTCTCGAAATCATAGTCGGTGTGGGCATAGGCGCCTGGCCGAACGGCGCTGCCAGGTATCCATTCGGTGATGTATTCGACATCGCGCCGCGAGGCCTGGCCCTCGAAGTTATAGAGCACCTTCTCGTAACCAGGCGCCGGCTTCAGCTTGCTCATCGCGTCGCAGAGGATGAGCGTGTGCTTGCCCTCGTCATGCTCGAAGAAATAGAAAATGCCTTCGTGCTCGAGCAGCCGCTGCACGAAATCGAGATCGCTCTCGTCATACTGCACGCAATATTCGCGCTGGGGATAGGAGCCTTGCAGCCGCTTCTCGAATTTGGCGATGCCATATTTCGAAAAGATCTTCTCGACGATCTCCACCGCCGTCATGTTCTGGAAGATGCGACAATCCGTGGTGTTGCCGAGGAACCAGAGCCACGGCCTGACGGTCGCCTCGTAGAAGGCCAGCCGGTCCTCGATGCGCGTCAGCTTGAAATCCGACACGAGGCCACTGAACCAGCGCTTCGGGTCGGATTCGCCCTCGACCGAAACGACCCCGCCCAGGATCTTCAACGGATCGATGTCGCGGTTCTTTGAAACGAAGCCGACCGTATAGGCGAAACAGCGGCTGATCTCATCGCGGCCGATGAGATGGGTGAAGGTCAGGTCGGCGCCAGCCGGCGTCTGTACAACCGTGGCACGTTCGTTCGGCATGGGTCGTGCCCCTCCTCGACGCGGCCGCCAGTGTGATGGTTTGAAACCCCCGCTCTATTAACTGCATCACGTTCGGGAGCGTTCGAGTTCACCGCACCGTACCGGTATCAGCCTAGCACATGTTTGGGGGAGGCCAAATAACAGCCATTGCAAAAGCGCGCCCATGCGCCGGTGTGAAACGCTCCTCTCCCGCTCGGCTTGCAAGCTGCTAGAATAGCAGAGCAATTTCGGAAGGACACTCAACGGTTTTCCGCCCGGAATTGCGCCCAATATAAGCATTTGTTGACCAAGTTCGGCGACGCTTCCGGATGTTCATCTCTCTCCAGATCAGCAATCTCGACAAGATGCCGGCCGGCACCGCCGCCAGCTTTGCCGCCCGCGACCGCAGCTTCGAGATCGGCCGCGAGAATTGCGACTGGACGCTGTCCGATCCGGACAAGTTCATCTCGGGCCGGCATTGCGAGGTCCGCTACCAGGCAGGCTCCTTCTGGCTTTACGACCTCTCGCGCAACGGCACTTTCATCAACGGTTCGAGCCAGCGCATGGCCGGGCCGCATCGGCTGGCCCAGGGCGACCGGCTGCTGATCGGCCGCTACGTCGTCGGCGTTTCGATCAAAGACGAGAGAGCCGCGACCGGACATCCGCAGACCAGGACCGGGTCGACCCAGCGCGAGCTGCCGCCCTCCACTGGTCGCCCGCTGGATCCCGGCCATGAACCGTTCTTCAATCCGGCGGAACAGCGGCCGGCCGGGCCGGCGCCCGTCTCGACATCCTCGGCGCTGCAGCCAGGCCCAGCAGTGCCAGCCAACCGGCCCGCGGAGGCGGATGCGATATTGCGGGAGATCGCCAGGGCGGCCGGCATGCCGCCGGACTTGCTGCTATCGCGCGACCCGCACGACGTCGCTGCCGAGATCGGCGCGGTGCTGAGGACAACGGTCGAGCAACTGTCGCTGCTGCTCAAGGCGCGCGCGGCGGCAAAGGTGCTCGCCAAGAGCGCGAACCGCACGATGATCGGCGCCGAGGGCAACAACCCGCTGAAATTCGTGCCGGGCACCGATGACATATTGGAGATCATGTTCGCCAGGCGCAGGGCCGGCTATCTCGATGCCAGGCACAGCATCGAGGACGCGTTCCGCGACCTGAAGGCCCACGAAATCGCCACCTACGCCGCCATGCAGACCGCGCTGTCGCGGCTGCTCGACGACCTTTCGCCGGAGGCGATCGCCAAGAAAATTCCGCCGGCTTCCTTCTCGTCCAGGAAGAGCCAGGCCTGGGATGCGCTCGTCGCGACATGGCGGACGATGGAAGACAAGCATGAGAACGGCATGCTGGATGTCTTCCTCGCCTATTTCGCCGAAGCCTACGCCAGGGCCGACAAGCAGAAATAGGCGCACAGGCACGGACTGCGCCTGCCGTATGTGACGGGTCTCATAGAAGAAGCCGCCTCTTCCAGCATCTTGCTTCCGGATTTCAATGGGCGGCCCCGTTTCAATTGGGTATCCGGGCGACTAGAATGCACAGGGACGCCAGCCCGGCGGGCAAGGCGGCGAGGCTTGGGGCGTGTGCAGCAATGTCATGTTTCGGCGAGATGAGCCTTTCCATGCGGCCCGCCGCCGAGGCTCAGCCTGAAACGCGTTTCCCGGGCCGAAAACACGCCCGTTGCAGCGAGAAGGCGGCGCGCCGCCGATGAGCTCGAAGGACGATCCCTCCAGACCGGCGGACAAGACCGTCATCCGCGCACCGCGACCGAAGCAGAAGCCGCTCGCCGCGCCCGAGAGGTCCGGTCCGGAAGGCGTTCGGCCAGCCCCGCCTTCCCGCGAAGCGACGGTGTTCGACCCCGGCGGGGGGCGGCAGATGCCCACCGGCTGGTCATCCGGAACCGTGCTCTTCCAAGGGCCAACTCCGGGAGCCGCCGCGAATGCGGCGCCGGGTGTGCAGCAGGATGCCCTGCTCGATGCCGCCTCCGGCGTGAAATACGCTGCAGCCAATCCGATCCTTGCCGCCTCCGCGCCGCTGCTGATGCTTCTCGGCCAATTGCGGCTGATCCCGGTCGACCGGCAAGCCGCACCCTTGGCAGAGCATATCGCCGACGCGATCGAGACCTTCGACCTTGCAATGGCGAAGTCGGGCGTAGCCGGGGAAGACGCGCGGATCGCCAAATTCGCCCTTTGCGAAACCGCCGACGACCTTGTCGGCAATCTGCCATGGCCGAGCAAGGACAGTTGGCTTCAGCACAGCCTGGTGGCGCGATTCTTTCACACCCGACCTACCGGCGCCGGTTTCTACGAAGCCCTGAACAACATCCTCGCCGCGCCGGAAGCGCATTACGACCTGCTCGAACTGATGCATGCCTGCCTGTCGCTGGGCTTCGAGGGCCAGTATCGCGGGCTGGCCAGGGAACGAAACACGCTCGAACGCGTACGGCGCGACGTCTACGACACGCTGCGCTATTTCAAGCCGCGCGCCGCCGACGACATATCGCCGCGCTGGCAGGGCATGGCGGCGGCGTTGCCGAAGCCGAGGGCGCGGCTGCCGCTCTGGGCGGTCGCGGCCGCCGCGGCGACGTTGGTGACGGCAGCCTTCTTCGGGCTGCGGGTGCTGATCACCGATGAAGGCGACGCAACCGCAGGCGAGCTGCTGGCGCTCAATCCATCGACGCCCGTCACCATCGAACGCGCCAGCGTGGCGACGCCCACTGAGCCGGTGCAAGCCACCCCGATGCCTCCGCCAGCGGTTCCGGACACTCCCCAGATCGACCGTATCCGCGCCGCACTTGCCAAGGAGATCGCCGGCGGCGGACTGAGCGTCGGCGAGAAGGGCGCGTTCATCGTCGTCGAGATCAACAACCAGCTCTTGTTCGCGCCTGGCCAGGCGGAGCCGAAGCCGCAGTTCCAGCCGATAGCGACCGACCTCGCCGCGGCGCTCGATACCGAATCCGGGCCGATCCGGATCGTCGGCCACACCGACAATGCGAAGCCGAAGAAATCGAGCCAGTTCAAGTCGAATTTCGACCTCTCGGTCGCTCGCGCCAAGGCCGTCCAAGCAATGATGGCCAAGCAATTGAAGGACCCGTCGCGGCTCAGCGCCGACGGCAAGGGCGAGGACGAGCCGATCGCCGACAATGGTACTGCGGACGGCCGCGCCAAGAACCGCCGCGTCGACGTGATGGTCCCGAAACAGGAGAGCTTGCAGATCGGCGCGGCGGAGAACGGCGGCTGATGCGCTGGATGCTGCGGATCTTCAGCCTGGCCGCGCTTGCCGGTTTCTCGGCGGCGGTCTGGTACGCCGGGCCGCTGATCCGCTTCGCCGATACACGCCCGCTCGGGCCTGTGTGGCTCAGGGCCACGATCATCGGCGTCAGCGTCGTTGTGCTTGCGTTGTTCTACGGAATCCGCTTCTGGCGGCAGCGCAAGGCGCAAAAGGCGCTCGAAGCGGCCATCGCGCGCGGCGATGAGCGCAACGACGATTCACAGGTGCTCGAGGCGCGGATGAGCGAGGCGATCGCGACGCTGAAGCGGACGAGCGGCAAGCGCAATTTCCTCTACGACATTCCCTGGTACATCATCATCGGCCCGCCCGGCGCCGGCAAGACGACGGCGCTGGTCAATTCCGGGCTGAAATTCCCGCTTGCCGGCTCCGGCGATGCGCAGCCGGTGGCCGGCGTCGGCGGCACACGGTCTTGCGACTGGTGGTTCACCGACGAGGCGGTGCTGATCGATACAGCCGGGCGCTATACGACGCAGGAATCGGACCGCGAGCGCGACAAGGCAAGCTGGCTGGCGTTCCTGGGACTGCTGAAGAAACACCGCACGAGGCAGCCGATCAACGGGGTGGTCCTCGCCATCAGCCTGTCCGATCTCATCGGCTTCGACGACCGGCAGCTCGACGCGCATGTCACCGAGATCAGGAGCCGCCTGCGCGAGCTGCACGAGACGCTGAAGGTCCAGTTCCCGGTCTATCTGCTGTTCACCAAGGCGGACCTCGTCGCGGGTTTCATGGATTATTTCGGCGATTTCGACGAGGCGCGCCGGCGCAAGGTTTGGGGCGCGACGTTCCAAACCGCCGACCGCACCAGGAACATGGCTGGCGAAGCGCCGGCGGAATTCGACGGGCTGGCGAGGCGGCTCGCCGAGGAGGTCGCCGACCGCCTGCAGGAAGAGACCGACCCGGTGGCGCGGATCGCGCTGTTCAGTTTTCCGGCGCAGTTCGGCGCGCTGAAGAACCGGATAATGCAGTTTGTCGGCAGCCTGTTCGACACTTCGCGCAGCCAGGTCAATGTCAGCCTGCGCGGGTTCTATTTCTCGTCGGGCACGCAGGAAGGAACGCCCTTCGACCAGGTGCTGGGCGCGATCGGCCGCAGCTTCGGCAGCGCTTCCCAGGCCCACCTTTCCGGCGCCGGCAAGAGCTTCTTCCTGCATGATCTGCTGACCAATGTGATCTTCCCGGAATCGGGCTGGGTGTCCTTCGACAGGGCCGCCGAACGCCGCATCCGGCTCGCCAGGTTCGGCGGCCTGGCCGCGATCGCGCTGGCGGCATTGGCGGCGCTCGGCGTGCTGGGGCTCAGCTTCTTCGCCAACAGAGAGCTGATCGCCTCCACGAGGCAAGCCATGGCGCATTATCGCGATAGCGCCGATAGCCTGCTGAAGACCACGACGGTGACCGACGTCGACCTAGAAAACGTCATCGGTCCGCTCGACCAATTGCGCAACCTGCCGGCCGGCTTCGAAAACGGCGACCAGGGCAAGCCGATCGAGGAGACGTTCGGGCTCAGCCAGCGCGAGAGGCTGCTGTCGGCCTCCAAGACCGCCTACCGGCAGGCGCTGGAGCGAAGCTTCCGCTCGCGGCTGCTGGTGCAGGCCGAGCGGACGATCCAGGCCAGGATGGCCGATCCGATCGCGCTCTACGAGCCGCTCAAGATCTACCTGATGCTGGGCGGCAAGGCGCCCAAGGTCGACGACGAGCTGATCGTCTCTTGGATGAAGCAGGATTGGGAGGAGAACCGCTATCCCGGCGAGAACAACCGCGAAGGCCGCGAGCAGCTCGAAAAGCATCTGCGCGCCATGCTTGCGCTCGACGACGCCTACGATCCAACCTTCGCGCTCAACCAGCCGCTGGTCGAGGCCGCGCAGCGCTCGCTCGGCCGCATGAGCCTCGCCGACCGCGCCTCGGCGCAGATCAAGTCGGCTGTCTACGCGGCAAGGCTGCAGGATTTCTCCGTCGCCGCGAAAGCCGGTCCGGAAGCGCAGCTGTTGTTCGAGCGCATGGACGGCAGCGAGCTCGCCGACCTCCACGTTCCCGGCCTCTACACGCGCGCCGGGTTCAATCGCTTCTTCCTGCCGCAGCTGTCGCGCATCGCGCAGATGCTCGTCGACGACCAATGGGTGCTCGGCGGCGGCGGCGAACAGGGCGGCATCGACCAGGACCTGCCCAAGCTCGGCCCCGAGCTCATAGACCGCTACGGCAAGGAATTCGCCGCCGCCTGGAACCTCGTGCTCGACCAGCTGAAGCTCAAGGCGATGCTGAAAGACAAGCCGCAATACCTGGCACTTTCCGCCCTCGCCGCGCCGGACTCGCCCCTCGATCAGCTGTTCACGGCGATCGCCGATGAGACCGCGTTGACCAAGGACGCCGCCGCCGGAGGCGATACCGGGACGGCCGAGCAGGACCCCGCGAGCATGGCCAAGGGCCTCGCCCGCATCGGCCTGCAGATCGCGGGCGGCAAGTCGCAGAGCCGCGCCGGCGCAAGCTCGGCCGTCGCGCAGAATGCCGGCGCAAGCGTCGAGGCGCAGTTCCGCTCGTTCCAGTCGCTGGTCAGCGGCGCCGCCGGCCGCAGACCGCTCGATGCGCTGACGCAGAATTTCCACGACATCTTCCAGAGCCTGAAGCTCGCTGCCGATGTCCCCTCGCAGACCGAGCGCGTCAACGCCAACCTGCAGCTGCAGATCTCGACCTTGCGCGCCAATGTCTCGCGCCTGCCGAAGCCGTTGGCGCGCATGGTCAATGCGGCAGCGGACGAATTCGCGGGCAATGTCGCGGAGACCTCGATCGCCAATCTCAACCAGACCCTCGACCAGACGGTGACACGCCCCTGCGAGGAGGCGGTCAACGGCCGCTATCCCTTCGCCGGCGACAGCAGCGAGGACATCTCGATGGCGGATTTCGCCAAGCTGTTCGCGCCGGGCGGCCTGATGGACCGCTTCTTCGCGCAGAACCTTGCGCCGCTGATCGACATGACCGGCCAGGAGTGGACCTGGAAACAGGACACGCGTTCCAGCAAAGACCTTGCGAAATCGACCTTGAAGGCATTCCAGGCGGCCGCGGAAATCCGCGCCGCCTTCTTCCCGTCGGGCGGATCGACACCCTTGGTGTCGATCACCTTCACACCCACCTCGCTGAACAGCGAAGCCGACAGCGCGGTGCTCAATGTGGACGGGCAGACGGTGCAGAGCGCCCAGGCCGGCAACGCGCCGAGCATCGTGACATGGCCGAGCGGCGCCGCGTCCGGATCGGCGAGCCTCAGTCTCATCCCGGAAATGCCGGGCCGCGAGTCCGCGCTCAAATTCGAAGGACCGTGGGCGTTGAAGCGGCTTTTCGACAAGGCGACCATCACCGGCGACGGCGCCAACACCGAAGCGCGCTTCGTGATCGGCGGACGCGATGTCGCCTACACGATCCAGGCCGGCTCAGGAGCCAACCCCCTCATCCTGCCAGCCCTGTCAGGCTTCAGCTGTCCGAAGGCGTTTTGAGATGGCCGCATCGAGGCTTCATTTCGATACTCTAATGTACACGCTTGTGGCAGAGTGGCCCGGACATGCGGCCCTTGGCTGGTCACAGAGGACGCTTGCTGAGCGCTTGGTGGCAAATTGAGCACTGTCGCCCTTCCCATCGACAGCTTCGGCATGAGCCACAAGGGCTGCGTGCGCGATCATAATGAGGACAATTACCTCATCGAACCGCAGACCGGGCTATGGGTGGTGGCCGACGGGATGGGCGGGCACGAGGCCGGCGAAGTCGCCTCCGCCAGCATCGTCGATCACCTGGCGACGATCGGCATTGCGAGCTCGGCGCCGGATCTTCGCGCTCGCTTCGAGGATCGGCTCAGCCGCGCCAATGCGGAGATTCGCGACATATCGCGCTCGCGCGGCATCACCATCGGCTCCACTTTCGCGGCCCTGCTCGCCATGGACGGACGCTTCGCCTGCCTGTGGGCCGGCGACAGCCGCATCTACCTCGTGCGCAACGGCTCGATCTTCCAGGTCTCGAAGGATCACACCGAGGTACAGGAACTGCTCGACCGCGGCATGATCAGCGCCGAGGAGGCGCGCACCTGGCCGCGCCGCAATGTGATCACGCATGCGGTCGGCGTCAGCGACGAGCTCGAGATCGATTTCCAGCAGGGCGAACTGATGCCGGGCGACGTTTTCGTCCTCGGCACCGACGGGCTGACAGCACATGTCAGCGACGCCGAGATCGAGGCCGCGGCCAGGTCCGCCACACCGCGCGCGGCATGCCAGACCCTCCTGGATACGGTGCTGGCGCGCGGCGGTACCGACAATGTGACCATCGTACTCGTGAAGATCGGCGGCGGGCGCAACGGCGCGCCCCATCCGGATCGGTCCGCAGTGGAGGGCCCGACCAGATGAGCGACGACGACAAGACACGGATCTCGGCGAACGTCACTTATGCCGGCGTCGGCACGCAGCTCAGCGGCATCTACGAGCTCGACGAGCGGATTGCGTCCGGCGGCATGGGCGAAGTCTATCGCGGCCACAACATCCAGACCGGCGACCATGTGGCGATCAAGATCGTGCTTCCCGAATTCGCCCGCGACCAGACGATCCTGTCGCTCTTCCGCAAGGAAGCATCGATCCTCAACCATCTCTCGCATGACGCGGTGGTGCGCTACCACGTGTTTACGATCGATACGGGGATCGGCCGCCCCTACCTTGCGATGGAGTTCGTGGACGGCCAATCGCTGTTCGATATCATGCGGCGCGGACCCATGCCGGGGGAAGACGTGCGCCGGCTTTGCCATCGCCTCGCCTCGGGCTTGAGCGCCGTGCACCAGGCGGGCGCCGTGCACCGCGACCTCTCGCCGGACAACATCATCCTGCCCGGCGGCCGGGTCGAGCGCGCCAAGATCATCGATTTCGGCATCGCGCGGTCTGCTACCGTTGGTGGCGAGACGCTGATCGGCGGCAAATTCGCCGGCAAGTATAATTACGTCTCGCCGGAGCAGCTCGGCCTCTATGGTGGCGAGGTCAGCGAGCAATCGGATATCTACAGCCTCGGCCTGGTGCTCGCCGCGGCGTTGCGCGGCAAGCCGCTCGACATGAGCGGCTCGCAATACGAGGTCATTGAAAAGCGCCGGACGGTGCCTGACCTGTCGGATATCGATCCCGATTTCCGCGAGCTGATCGCAGCGATGCTGCAGCCGGATCCGCGCGACCGGCCGGCCAGCATGGCCGAGATCGCCAGGGCGACGCGCGGCGAGGATCTCGAGGCGACGTTGCCGCCGCCGGTGGCGTTCGGCGCACGCGAACGCTCGGGCCTGCCGCGCGCCGGCTGGACGGCGCCACCGGACCCCACGCCCCAGGCGCCGGCGCCTTCCGGCGCACCGCGTTTCGTCGAGCATGTGCGCCCTGCCTATCTGTCGGAGCAACGGCCCGCGCCGGCTGCCGCCCCGCCAAGCGCGACGGCACCGGCCGCGCCCAAAAAGTCTTCACGTATGCCCGCCATCGCCGGCGGCGCCGCGGCGATCGCCGTCCTGGCGGCAGCCGGCGTCTATTTCAGCGGCGTGCTGGCGCCCTCGCCGGTTGCTGAAACATCCAAGCCGCTGACACCGAAGCCGGTCGTCGAAGCAGCCAAACCAGTGGCCGAAGCGCAGCAACCGGAGGCGCCGAAACCTCAGCCTCAGGCGCCGGCCGCGACGCAGCCGGAAGCACCCAAACCTGACCGCGCGGCCACCATCGAGACAGTGAAGCCACCTGCTCAACCCCAGGCCAACGCACCTGCCGACAAGCCGGCTCCGACTGCAACTCTGCCGCAGAGTGAGACTAGCAACCAGGCGCATGTCTCCCCGGTCGAAACCAAAGCGGCGCAACCATCGACCGAGCCATCACCGACGCCTGCACCGGCTCGCGCGCCAACGGCCGCTGAAAGCCAGAAGCCGGCGCAGCCGGCAAGCGAGCCGGCGGTCAAGACGCCGGAACCGACCCAGACGGCCAAAAACCAGCCGGCGCCGGAGACAAATAAGCCGGCGGCCAAGCTCAGCGTGAAAGACCTCGTGGACAAGCTTGCCAAGCTGCCCAAGCCGGCGCCTTCCCCGCCCCCGGCTCCGCAAAGCCAGGCATCGACGCAGCCGACCCTTTCGCCGTCGGCGCCGAAGGCACAGACCCCGGCAGCCAGCCAGCCGGCAACGCCGACCGCGCCAACCCAGCCGACGCAACAGCCGGCGACAAAGCAGCCCGAGACCGACGTTGCCATCAATGTGCCTAAGCCGGCGCTCCCGTCAGCGGAAGATGACATGGCCAAGTGGAACGACCAGCGCGCTTGGGTGCGCGATTTTAGCGGCGGCAGCTGTTTCTACGCGAATGTGACGTCGGGACCCGGCGCCACCCCGACGATCGAAGGATATGCAACGGCAGTCCAGCCCTTCGAACGATTGCTCAACGATTTCCAGACGAGATTCCATATCGAGCCGGACATCAGCGTGCGCCTCATCACGCTCTCCCAGTGCGGGGTGCCCACTTTCCTTCGTTTTCTCGACCGGAGTTCGGCCGCGAAGCCGCAGCTTGTGCTCGACAAGACCTCGATACCGGATGGCGCGCCGGTCAGCGGCGCGCTCTATACGGGCGGCGGGCTGATCTCGAATGTCATGCTGATCGACCACAAGGGCGTCGCCTTCAACCTCGACGACCGCATGGTGGCGCAAACCGACAAGGTGACCTTCAATATCCCGATCGGCCTTGCCGCCGCCGACAAGGCGGCCGGCAAGGCGGTGCCGCAAATCATGCTGGTGATCACCGGACCCAAGGACATCCAGGCCGCGATGTTCTCGAGGCCGACGCCGGCCTCGGAGCTGTTGCCCAAGATCCTCGAGGAGATCGAGGCCGACGGGT
Source organism: Mesorhizobium atlanticum (assembly GCF_003289965.1). GTDB lineage: Bacteria > Pseudomonadota > Alphaproteobacteria > Rhizobiales > Rhizobiaceae > Mesorhizobium > Mesorhizobium atlanticum. The sequence continues at coordinate 98,718 of NZ_QMBQ01000013.1, read as the reverse complement.
CGCAGTTCTCCGCTACGGCCACCTATTTCCGGCTTGGCGGATAGCATGAACGCCGATGGACCTTCGCACCCTGCGTTCTTTGCACCAGCCCCCGCCACGCAAGCTGCGTAGCCGGCTCCAATTCCTTTTTCCGGGCCGCATGACGCTTGCCGCTTTGCTCGGCGCAGCGCTGCTCTCGATGCTTTTGCCCGGCAAGGCGCATGCCGAATTCACCGTCTGCAACCAGACGCTCGACGTCGTCAATCTCGCGGTTGGACAGAAGGTCGACAATGCCGACCAGACGGACGGCTGGTGGACGATCGGCGCCAACCAATGCGTCAACGTCATCCGAGAGGAGCTGACCAACCGCTACATCTATCTCTACGCGACGGACGTCTTCGGCCACGCGATCCTCAACGGGTCGACCGAGATGTGCATCGACCGGCGGCGCTTCTCGATCCGCGGCATCGAGGAGTGCTGGCAGCGCGGCCATATCGCGGCGCGCTTCGTCGAGGTCGACACCCTCGAGCAGGTGCGCTGGACCTATTTCCTGACCGGAAACAGCCCGTGACGCACTCGATCGACACGAGCTTCAGGCAGAAGAAACAAGCCCGCCTTGCCGAGCGCCGGCGCAAGCTCTGGCGCCGGGCTCTTGCCGGGTTTGCCACGCTTGCCATTGTTGCCGTCGCCACCGGCTTCTATCTGACCAAGGACTATTGGTCGTTCGGCGACGAGGACGAGGAGCTGCATCCCGTCGAGGGCATGGAAGACGTGCCGCCCGACGCTTCGGTCTATGTGCCGGCGATCATCGATCTCGCCGGCGATCCGATGTGGATCACGCTCGCGCCCGATGCCGACACGGCAACGAAGGGCAAGACCGTCGCGCGTCCGGCCGAGCTCGACAGTTCGGGGGCTTCGCCGCAGATTGAGATCCTCTCCGACGTGATGCTGAGCGCCAGCGAGAAGTTCATGACGACTATCCCGTCGACGCAGGAGGATTTCGCCTTTTTCCAGGCGCAGCGGCAGGCCGCTCCCAAACCTTCGGCAACGGTGCCCGACGACCAGCAACCGGCATCGCCCGCTCCGGCCGCGGCACCCGACGATCAACAGGGCAATCCGCAAGGCGATCTGGAGAACGACCTGCAGGCGGCGCCGGACGAGAGCGACGCCGGTTCGGCGCCCAAGGCGGACGCCGACGACCCCGAGGCCGGCTGGGGCGAGACCATCGACCAAGGGGAAGCGGCGCTTCCCGCTTTCAAGAAAACCGAGATCGAGAACAACACGACGGTTGCGACCGTCACCAGCGAATATCAGCGCTTCGAGGCGACCGAGGACACTTTCGTGAAGATCCTCAACGACCGCAGCCTGGACAGCGTGGCGCTGGACGCGCATTTCTCCGCCGACGACGCGAAGCTTGCGGGCGAAGCGCTGAAGACGGTGTTCAATCGCGACGGGCTGGAGGCCGGCTTCGTCGTCGCCATGCGCGGGTTCCGGCCGAACCGCGAGGCGACGACCATGTCGCTGATGCAGGTCTCCATCTACGCCAAGAACGTCTATGTCGGCACGCTGACGCGCAATGCGGCCGGCGCCTTCGTGTCGGGCGTCGACCCATGGGTCCGCGAGGACCTGTTCAACTATTCCGGCGCGTCCGACCAGGGCGGGCCTAAGCGCCAGTACCGCCTGCTCGACGCGATCTATTCGACCGCGGCGCGCAACAAGGTGCCGACCAGCGTGATCGGCGAGGCGATCATGTATCTGTCGCGCGGGCAAGACCTCGACGCCTTCGCCAGCGAGGACCAGCGCCTGGTGCTGATCTATTCGCAGACGCCGCGCGGCCAAGGCGAGATTTCCGGGCGGGTGCTCTATGTCGGCGTCCAGGGCGCGGACAAGAGCCTCGACTGTTTCGTCTTCCAGCAGAGCGACGGCCAGTATGCCTGCGTGACCGGCGACGATCAGGTCCGCTCGCTGACCGTCACCAACGGCATGGTCACGCCGGTTGCCGGTGTGATGACCTCGACCTTCGGCCCGCGCAAGCATCCGATCCTCGGCACGGTCCGGATCCACAAGGGCGTCGACTGGGCGGCTCCGGTCGGCACGCCGGTGATGGCCGCCTTCGATGGCGAGATCTCTTTCCAGGGCGACGGCGGCAGCTATGGCAATCTGGTGAAGATCACGCATGCCAATGGCCGCGAGACGCGTTACGCGCATATGCAGAAATTCGCCATCGCCAGCGGCGTCGGCACCAAGGTGAAGGCCGGCGACGTCATCGGCTATATCGGCACAACCGGGCTTTCGACCGGCCCGCATCTGCATTTCGAGCTCTACCAGAACGGCGAGGCGATCGACCCGCTGGGGACTGTCACCACGGTGGCCACCGCCGTTGCCGTCAGTTCCGGCGGTTCCGGCGACGCCGCCGTCGAAACGCTGACGGACCGGATCGTGCATGTCGAAAGCGGCGGCAGCGCCCGCGCCAAGAACCCGCTTTCCTCGGCGACCGGCGCCGGCCAGTTCATCTCCAAGACCTGGATCCGGATGATGAACACCTATCGGCCCGACCTTGCCCGGTCGCTGTCGACGGCCGACTTGCTCGCGCTTCGCTACGACGCGACATTGTCGCGCGAAATGGTGCGCAACCTGGCGCGCGAGGGCGAGGCCTATCTGCGCGCGCGCGGACACCAGATCACCGCCGGCCGTCTCTATCTTTGCCATTTCCTTGGCATGGAGGGCGCGGCCCAGGTTCTGGCGGCGCCGGGCTCGACGCAACTGAGCGCCGTGCTCGGATCGGCCGTCATCCAGGCCAACCCGTTCCTCACCGGCAAGACCGCGAGCTACGTCGTGGACTGGGCCGAGCGGAAGATGGGGCAGAAAGTGACGCGCGTGGCGACCGACCAGGGCCAGCCGACCACGACCACGACCGAAGTGCGGCAGACGTCGCCGGAATTCGAGAAATACAAGCAGGCGATCACCGCCTTGATCGGTTCTATTCAGGATACGCTCGAGCCGGGCTAGAGCAATTCCAGGAAAAGTGTGAGCGGTTTTCCGTCCGAAATTGCGTAAAAACAAAGAGATAGAGCGGTTCGCCGTTTCCGTGAAACGGTGAACCGCTCTAGGCCCGCAGGAAGCGCTTCACCTGCCACTTCGCGATGATCTGGCCGGCGACAGCGCCGGCGGCCTATTCCGTCCTGATGCGCATCTCCACGCGGCGGTTGACCGGATCGTACGGATTGGCGACGCGCGGATGCGACTTGCCGAGGCCGATCGCCTCGAGCCGCGCCGATTCAACGCCGTTCGCTTCGAGGAAGGCCGCTACCGATTGCGCCCTTCGCTGCGACAGGTCCTGGTTGTAGCGATCCGTGCCGGTCGCATCGGTGTGGCCTTCGACGACGAAGCTGAACGTGCTCAGCCGGTTGTCCTTAAGCGCCTTGGCGAACTCGTCCAGCTCCGCGCGGGCGGTCTGGTCGAGCTGGGCCGAATCCAGGGCGAAGTTGATCATCATGTCGAGGCCGGCCTTCTGGGGCGGCGCCTCGTTCTTCTCGGCCTTGCTCTTGCATTCTTCCTCGGTGCCGACACAGATGCCGCGGGACGCGCCAAGATTGCCCTGGCCTGCGAAGAATTTTACGATGTCTTCCGATTTCTGAAGCGGATCGGCGTAAATGTGCGTTGAAAAAAGCACGGCCGCCAATACCAAGGCTGAGCTGCCCCACCGCATGACCGTCACTCCTGTTTGACCTGTTTCGAGCGGATTTTCGCTGGGGCGGACTATATCAAATCCTGAAACGATTGTCTGTGAACAAGCGCACGTTGCCGATGGCCGGCGCCTGATAAGGTTGAGGCTTGACCGGCGCTTGGCCGCGGGTTTCAGTGCTATTTGTGCCGATGCTCGGGGTGTGGCAGCGATGGCCAATGAACTCGGATACAGAACGGCAAGGGATCTGTTTCTTGCCTGTCCCGCGATCGCCCGGGACATGAAGTCGCCGGCCGTCGCCCAACCCCCGCTGGAATTCTGCCGCACGCTGCTCGCCGGCCGCGTGCCGGAGGAGGCCGTCACCTTCTGCGCCTACCTGCTGCCCGAGCGCGCCGCGGTCTGGTGGGGGCATGAATGCCTGAGCCATCTCGCCGAGCTCCTTGCCGAAAGGGATCTCGAATTGCTGGCCCTTGTCAGCGACTGGGTGGGTGAGCCCGGCAATCCTCGCCATCGGGCGGCGCTGGGCAGCGCTGTCGATCCGTCGCCGGCAACGCCGGCTGCCTGGATCGCGTTGTCGGCGGCGTGGCGCGACCCGGCCTTCGATATGCTGTCGACCGGCTTTCCCGCAGCCCACGCCGTCAACGCCGGGATCCTGGCGGGGCTGGCGCGCGTCTCGACCGCCGACCGCTTCGCCGTGCTTTCGGCCTTCGTCGAAATGGGCATCCAGATGGTGGAGATGGAGGCGCAGCGGCAATCGGTCGACGCGTATTAGAGGACCTTTCCCGAAAACCGGTTCGGGGCTTACGCCTGACAATCATTGGCAGCCGCCTTGCGCCCACCTTGCGAGCGCCACCTTGAAGCGGGTGCCGAGCGGATGCTGCAGGCGAAGGACGGAGACGTCGTTGGCGGCGAAATTCTTGGCCTGCTCGCAAAGGCGGGTCTCGTTCCACTGGTGACAGCCATCGCAGTGCTTGCCTTGCCAGACCGACTTGTCGAGGCCTTCAACCGGGCTGAAAAGCGGCTCCCCCTTGATCAACTGGGCTATGCTCTTGCCGTCGATCGCAGCGTCGCCGAACTTGACCGGGCGATCGAAAAAGATCGGCCCGTCCGTCGCCAGTTTCGGGATCTTCTCGCGCAGCGCATTGAGGGCAAGCTGATCGTCGGTTTGGCCCGATGCCGCGCCGGTGTTGCGCGTTTCGGAACCGGCTTCGGCCTGCGGCGCGCTCGCCTCGCCGACGATCAGCGGCGCGTTGAGATCGACCTTGTGCAGCACGACCTCGGTGGTCAGCGAGACGTTGATCCAGGGGCGCTGCTTGCCGGCGGTCGCCTTGAAGACGTCGCTGGTCACCCTGTTCATGGCTTCGGTGACGGACACGTTGGCTTCGCCGATATGCTGGAGCAGCGCGGTGGTGAAGGGCGAGTGGTCGCCAGATCCGTCATAGGCAAGCTGGTTCGGGCTGGCGGCGAAAGCCACCAGCGTGCCGGCGCCGCCATTCTCGATCGGGATCTCCGCAAGACCGCTGCTTGCGCCTTTTATGCCCGCGCTCTTCGCCAGCACGTCGGCAAGCGGGTTGTCCCGGCATGCGTCCAGGAAAACGAGCCTTATGCTGGTCTCGCGCGACATCTGGCGCAGGACGAAGTCGACCGAGACGGCCTCGAAGTCGAGCGAGGTCTCGTCCTCGAGCGCGGCGTCGACCGGAAGCAGATAATTCTTGCCCGCGACCTGCAGGCCATGGCCGGCATAGAAGAAAAGCGCGATGTCGGCGCCGCGCACCTCTCTTGCAAACTGCGCGACCGTGGCCTGCGTCTGCTGCTTGGTGAGGTCGAAGCCGGAAACCACCTCGAAGCCGAGGTCCTTGAGCCGATCGGCCATGGCCTGGCCATCCCGCGCCGGATTGGCGAGGGGTGCGGCGTGCTGATATTGCGAGTTGCCGAGCACCAGCGCGACACGCCGCTCGGCGCTGGCGGCTCCCATCGACAAGAGCAAGGCAAACGCCACGAGCGCGGCAGCGCGAAACATGCCACCGCAAAAGGCGATCGGAGCGGAACTCACCGCCACCTCAGTTGGCGAGCTTGCTGGCGGAGAATTCGATCCGCCGGTTGAGCGCCTTGTTCTTGGGCGTGTCGTTGGCGGCGACCGGCTTGTCCTCGCCATAACCGGCGGAGCTGATCTGGCTGCGCGGAACACCGTCGGCGACCAGCGCGTCGGCGACCGCTTGGGCGCGCCGTTCGGAAAGCGCCTTGTTCGCCTCGGGCGATCCGTCGGAATCGGTGTAGCCCGAGACCTCGACCTTGAGGGTCGGGCATTTGCCCACGACGCCCTCGACCTCCGCCAGCAGCGGACGACTCTTCGCGTCGAGCCTTGCGCTTGCCTGGCGGAAATAGATGGCGCCAGTGCGCGAGAGCACGGCAAAGCGGTTAAGGCACTCCTCGTCGCTGAAATTGGCCTTCGCCGCGTCGGTTGCGACGGGACCGACCTCGGCGGTCGAGGCCGAAACGGTCTGCACGGCGGCCGGCTTGGCGCCGTCGGCGGTGAAGACGAAATCGAAGGACACCGACGCGGTCGGCACGATGTTGGTCACATTGGCGGCCTGCTGCAATTTGTCGATGTTGGGCAACAGGCCGAAATCCTCGACATGGACCGCGACGGGCGCCTCCGAGGCGACGGAAACCTGGGTGTCGCTGATCATGGTGACGACCACATTCGCCTCGAGATCCTTGTCGACGCCATGCAGGCTGAGGCGGAACGGCAAGGTCGTCTTCACCCGGCGCTTGGTCGGCAGATCAGCGAACGCCGCCGGGTCCACCTTCGCCGTCACCTCGGCCGTCGGATAGGTGAATGTCTCGAAGAACAGGAAGCGCATGCGCACGTTGCGCAAGTCGACGCCCGTGTCGACGGAATTGAGGTCGAAGCTGATTTTGGCGTCGCCAGCTGAGCTCAGCGTGCCGGTGATGTTCCTGATCTTGTTGGTCTCGACGATCGTGTTCTTTTTGACCGACTGGTAGGTGAGCACGGAGGCGGACGGATCGAGCGTCCAGTTCGGTGCGGCGCTTGCCGTTTGCGATCCGAAGACCAACAAGCCCAGCAGCGCGGCAGGGATAACGCCAAAAGCCACGGCTTTGGCGCGCAGCTTCTGCCAGAATGCAACGACTTCGAACATGGAACGCCCCCGCCAGGACAACCCGATCTCGATACCGGCACGAAAAAGGGAGAATAGAGCACTTGCCCGCAGTTGGCGAGCGGTTACGACGGAGCTGCGGAAAAGAGGCTCCAGTCACAACACGTCGAAAACGCGTCGCGTATCGATGGGGATATCACCACCCACCGCCGCCACCGCCGCCGCTGCCGCCCAGAGGCGCAATCACGGGTGCTGTTTCGGTCTTGACCGGTACGACCAGTTTCTTGGCAGTCACTTTCTTGCGCTTGACCACCTTCGGCGCCGTCGTCGTGCGAACGTGCTTGATGCGATGTTTCGTTGTCGGCGCGGGCTCGAGCCTGGGCGCCACCGTCGTGCACCCAGCGACCGCAAAGGATAGGAATGTTGCGATGACCACTTGCTTCAATGCCCTGCCCACCACTGCCTCCTTGTTGATCAGAACAGGTCCCGGCGCGGGTTGGCTTGCTCCCACACCGCCCTGGCCGTCTTGACCAGTTGGTCGTCGACCGAGCCGCCCGCCGGGATTTTAGATTTTAGCTCCGAACGCAGCTGCTTGAGGGCAGCGGCCTTCGGCTTCGCGCCGAACTGCGCCAAGGTCGTCCGCGCGCTCGGCAACTCGTTGCGCAGATCAAGTCCCGCCGCGAACGCCAGATAGCGGACGGCGACCGTCTGATCGGATTTGTCGCCCTTCTGCATTTCGATGGCGGCGCGATCATAGGCCGCCGAATAGTCGCCGCGGTCTGTCGCCAGCTCGAACAGCCTCTGCGCCTCGGCGAGGTTCTTGTCGACGCCGTCACCATCCCGGTACATGCGCGCGAGACTGCCGGGCGCATAGGGCTGGCCGAGGTCCATCGCCTTCTGGAAAAGCGCCTGGGCCTGCTTGGTGTCCTTCTCGACGCCTCGCCCGCTGAGATAATTGCGGCCGAGAATGTTCATCGAATACATGTCCTGGCGCTCGACGCCCGCCTTCAGGAAGGCAACGGCGCGAGCCGAGTCAGCGGGCACGCCATTGCGGCCTTCGGTGAAGATCGCGGCGAGATCGTTCATGGCATAGGTGTGGCCCAGGGCTGCCGCCTTGAGCAGCAAGTCCAGGCCCTTGCCGGTGTCGCGCTGGACGCCAAGACCATTGAACAGCGCGCGTCCCCAAGCAGTCATTCCATAGGGATCGCCCTTGTCGGACGCCTTGGCATAGAAGCTATTCGCCTTCGCCGGGTCGACGGCCGTTCCTATGCCGGACGAGGCGATATAGCCCAGCTCGAACACAGCGCGGACATGCCCCTTGTCGGCGGCATCCTGGATGGCTTTCTTCGCCTCATCGACCTTGCCGGCGGCGAGCAGCGCGCGCCCGAGTTCGTAGTGGAAGCGCGCGACATCGGGATAGGCCTTCACGGCCGCCCGACAGGCCTCCACCGCGCCGGCGCCGATCTCATTCGGCAACAGGCCGGGCACGACGCCCTGCAAATCCAAAGGCTCGCCTGCCTTCTGGTCGCACGGATCGACACTGGGCGACAGCTTCATCGTCGCCGGCTTTGACGGTGTGTTGTCGGCCGTGATTTCGACGCCGACTATCAATGGCTGGACCGTGCCTATCTGCGGCTCGTAGCGCAGTTTATCGACTTCATCGGCCATCAGGCTCGACTGCGGCGACAGAGTCCGATCCGGCAGGGACAGCGTCCCGGTTGCCGGATAACTCGCGAGCTTCACGCTGACCGCCGGATCCTTGGTCGGCAAATCCAGCTTCAGCGGAACCGGACCGACACCGACCGGAACGTTCACGTCGCGGTTCTCGATCGCTTCGGCGGCGCCGGCGATGTGGATGCCGCGCTCCACCACCTGCTGCTTCTGCTCGGACTCCAGCGAGGCCACGAGCTGCTTGCCGGCGGCGCCGTCGCCATTCTTGATCCGGAACACCAGTATGCCTTGCGATCCGCCGCCCCATTCGTCATGCGTGGCATAGGCCAGCATGTCGACCTGGTCCTCGGCGGCGGCGCCCTTCGGCACGTCCATCTGGAGCCGCGGCAGGTCCTTGCCCTCGATCGGCTCGCCTGTCGCGACCGGCTTGCCGTCCAGGATCAGGCGCCCCATCGCCGGCGGCCTTTCGATGCTGATGGTGACGGCGCCGCCGTCGACATCCACCGGCACCGGCAGGTCGAGCGCGACCGGTCCGACGCCCGACGGCACGGTCTTTTCCAGCACCGGCGGCAAAGCCGGCCGGCTGGCGCGGCGCATCAGCACCACCTCGTCGATCAGCGAGGAGTTCTCCCACGGAACCTGCGCCCCCTTTGTGGCCTCGACCACATCGCGGCGCACGGCCGCCATCACCGAACGTATCTCCTGGTTCGGCGCCAGCGCGCGGCGGGAGAAGGCGGATGAGAAGGGGCTGAGATCGCCGGAGCCGTCATAGGCGACGGCACCCGGCTCGGTGGCGAAGGCGATCAGCGTGTTCAGCGAACTCTTCACCTGCGCAAGGCCGGTGCCGCCGGCCGCGATCAACTGGTCGCGCAGCCAATAGTCCTTGCGCGGGAACGGATTGTTGCGGCAGGCGTCGAGGATGATCACCTGGATCTTCGATTTGGCGCGCAATTGCTGCAGGACGTCGTCGAGCTTGACCGCCTGGACCTCGATGTCGGCCGCACCTTTGAGCGACGCATCGACCGGGATCAGAAAATTCTCGCCACCGATCTGAAAGCCGTGGCCGGAATAGTAGACGACCGCCAGATCGGCGCCGTCCGCCGCCGCCAGATAATTGCGGAATTCCTTCTCGAACTGGAGCTTGGTGAGGTCCTTGGCGACGAACACGTCGAATCCTGCAAGCCGAAACGTATTCGACACATCCTCGGCATCCTTGTCGGGATTCTTGAGGGCCGGAATTTCGCGATATTCGGAATTGCCGATGACAAGCGCAACTCTTCGATCGGCTTGCGCCTGCATCGTCGTGAGGCCCACAACGACCAAGGCTGCAATCAGCGCGCAGCGTCGCAGCATGGCAAAATCCCTAACCGCTATGACCTGTCGGCCACAAGAATTCAGCTTGCGACGCGGAGGTCTGTTAAAGAGTTCACAATCCGACCGGGCGGGATGGAACCCTTGCACTAACGACAGGATGCATGCGTATCGTCCAATCCGCGTAAGTTTACCGCAGTGGCTTCGGCACCGCAACGACGGAACGGATTCGAACAACGAACCGGATCGCGATCATTGGCGCGCTCCCAGCCCGGCCATTGCCTCCGCGCCGCACTGCGCGTTTATTAAAAGCGCCGAAAGCAGCCGTCGAGAACCAGATGCTGATAGAGACGAAGCTCCAGCCGCCTCATTTGCGCGACGCCCTTGTTCAAAGACCGCGGCTGCTGCGCACCCTGGATGCCGCGACCGCGGGGAAGCTGACGGTGGTGACCTCGCCCGCCGGCTTCGGCAAATCGACCCTGCTCTCGCAATGGGCGGCCGGCATATCCGGCGGCATCGCCCAGGTCGCCTGGCTGTCGATCGACCGGCTGGACAACGATCTCGCCCGCTTCCTCAAATACCTCGCCGCCGCCTTCCATCGCGTCGACCCCGACATTGCCGGCAACGCGGAATCGCTGATCGACTCCAGCCCGGTGACTCCGGTCGATTCCATCCTTACCGCCATCATCAACCAATTGTCGCGCCGCGCCGCGCCGATCTACCTCGTCCTCGACGACGCGCATCTGATCGTCTCCGGCGAGATCGCCGCCTGCATCAACATGCTGGTCGCCTATGCCCCGCCCGCCTTGCGCATCGTGCTCGCAACCCGTGGCGAGCTGCCGCTCGAGCTCGCCCATATGAAGATGAAGGGGCACGTCGTCAGCCTCGGCGACAGCGACCTGCGCTTTTCGCTCGAGGAGACCGAGGACTATCTTGCCAATGTCTGCGGCCTCGACCTCGCGGTCTCGGCCATGGTGGCGCTTCACCACAAGACCGAAGGCTGGCCGGCCGGCCTGCAGCTTGCCGCGCTGGCGTTGGCGCATGAGGGATCGAGAGAAGCTTTCATCGCCGAATTTTCCGGCAGCCAGCGCGACGTGGCGATGTTCCTGACCCACGACGTGCTCGCCCGGCAGGCGCCAGAGATCCAGGATTTCCTGCTCAGGACCTCGATCCTCGACCGCTTCTGCCTGGGCCTCGTCGAGGCGGTCTGTCCGGGACGGGACTGCGCCGCGGCGCTGGCGACCATCGAGCACTCGAACCTTTTCCTCATCGCGCTCGATTCCACGGGACAATGGTTCCGCTATCACCACCTGTTCTCGGAGTTCCTGCGCAACAGGCTGGATGGCTGGGCGCCGGAGACATTCAGGGACCTGCATCGCTCAGCCGCCGCCTGGCTGGCGGCCCGAGGCTATATCTCCGACGCGGTCGACCACGCGCTCGCCAGCGGCGACGCCGACCATGCGGCGCGCCTGGTCGAGGAATGCGCCATGCCGCTGACCATGCAGGGCCACATCCCCAAGCTGACGGAGTGGCTGAACCAGCTTCCGGCGGACCTCATCGCCGCCCGCCCCCGCCTGCTCCTTGCCCGCGTCTGGGCGCAGTTCCACATGAGCCGGCCACGCCAGGCGGTCCGCATCCTCAAGCAGGCCAAGACCCTGATCGGGCAGCTTGCCGAGCGCGGCGAGATCGACCGCGCGACCACCCGCTCGCTCAAGGCCGAGCTGCAGACGCTGACGGCTGGCGTCATCAGCGCCACCGACCGTTCCCGCACCGCGACCCGCGTCGCCTCGCGCTGGCTGGCGGATTTTCCCGAAGACGAGCCCTTCGCGCGCGGCACGCTCGCCAATATCTGCGCCTTCAGCCACTATTCGCTTGGCGAGTTGGACGCCGCGCGCCTGCGCAGCCTCGCGGCGCGCGACCATCACGCCGCCGCCAATTCCGTCTTCGGGATCGTCTACTGCGACCTCTTGCTGGGGCTGGTCGAGATTTCCGCCGGCAACCTCGCCGAGGCGCACCAATTGCTCGACCGCGCCTGCCGACTCGCCCGCGAGCGCCTGGGATCCGGCTCCTACACGGAAGCGATGACGGCGATCTTCCATGTCGAGCTCGCCTATGAGTGGAACGACCTGCAGGGCGCCGAGCGCATCCTGCACCAGCATCGGCAGATCATCGAGGAATGCGGACTGGTCGTGCACGAGATGGCCTGCAAGCTGCACCTGGCGCGGCTCTCGGCCGCGCATGGGCGGCACGACGAGGCCATCGTCTTCCTCGAACGCGCCGAACGGCTGGGCATCGAGAAGCGCTACCGCCGGCTGACGGCCGCGGCGCTGAACGAGCGGGTGCGGCTGCTGTTGTCGCGCGGCGACGTCCGCGCCGCCCGGCTGGCGCTGCGCTCGCGCGGCATCGAGCCTTCGGCCGAAAGCCGGCCGGCCCCGATCCATCCGCTCGACGAATATGCCCATATCGGCGCCGCGCGCGTGCTGATCGCCGAAGGCCACCCGGCGAAGGCCATCGCCGTGCTCGACCGTATCGCCGAACGCATGCGCCGCGACGGCCGCCTGCGCGGCTTCATGCAGGTGCGGGCGCTTGTCGCCATCGCCGCGCACAGCGCGGGCGAAACGCTGCTGGCCCTGGCGGCAGCGGTCGACGTCGTCACTTTGGCGCTGCCGCAGAACGCATTGCGCTCCCTCATCGATGAGGGCCTTCCGATGCGCGAGGTGCTCGAATTCGCCCGCTCACGAATTCCGGCCTGGTCGCGCAATTCGAGCACCGCCACCTTTGTCGACACGCTTTTGCGCGAGCTGGGCAAGACCGCGCCCGAACGGACGCGCCCGATAGCAATCGTCGGAAAGAAGCAGATGCTGAGCAGCAAGGAAACCGATGTCGCCGCCCTGCTTCTGCGCGCCTATACCAACCGCCAGTTGGCCGAGACGCTGTCCATGGCGCCCGACACGGTGAAGTGGCACCTGAAGAACATCTTCGGCAAGCTCGGCGTCTCCAGCCGCACGGAGGCGGTCCTCAAGCTGAAGGAAATCGGGCTCGACGCCGCCACCGAACGGCAATTGGCGGGCTAGAGCAATCTTCAGCCTGGAATTGCGCCGCGACAAGAACCACCCGAATGGGTGGACTCAAAAAACCACCCGTTACCCGAAGGTGTCGGGACAGCGCTAATGTAGCGGGTCATCATCCGGCCGAGATATGCTGGGTGGAGCCGCATGGCGACTGGTTTCGTTTTCCACGAACTTTATCTTTGGCACAACACCTGGAACTGGAACCAGGTCTTCCCGCCGAGCCTAACGGTCCAGCCCGGCACACATGCCGAAAATCCCGAGACCAAGCGTCGCCTGCGCAACCTCCTGGAAGTGAGCGGCATCCTCGACCATCTGGTCACCATCAAGCCGAGGCGCGCCACCGTCGAGGAGCTGTCGCGGGTCCATACGCCGGCGCATATCGCCAAGATCAGGGAGATAAGCGACCGCGGCTATGGCGACGCCAGCGCGCTGACGCCGCTCGGCGCCGGCAGCTATGAGATCGCGCTCCTGGCCGCCGGCGGCGCCATCAAGGCGATGGAGGCCGTCATCACCGGCGAGGTCGACAACGCCTATGCGCTGATCCGCCCGCCAGGTCATCACGCCACCGCCGATGTCGGCATGGGCTTCTGCCTGTTCTCGAACGCCGCCATCGCCATCCGCCATGCGCAGCAGTTGCACGGGCTGACGCGGATCGCGACCGTCGACTGGGACGTGCATCACGGCAATGGCACGCAGTCGATCTTCTACGACGATCCGAGCGTGCTTTCGATCTCGCTGCATCAGGACAATCTGTTCCCGGCCAATTCCGGCGCGATCGCCGAGAACGGCGAGGGCAAGGGCAAGGGTTTCAACATCAACGTCCCGCTGCCGCCTGGGTCCGGTCCGGGCGCTTACGCCGCTGCGTTCGAGCGCGTGGTGATCCCGGCGCTGACGCGTTTCAAGCCGGAGCTGATCGTCGTGCCCTCGGGCTTCGACGCTTCCGGCGTCGATCCGATGGGGCGCATGCTGATGAATTCCAGCGGCTATCGCAGGCTGGCGCGCATGCTGCTCGACGCGGCGCGCGCGCTGTGCGGCGGGCGCCTGGTGATGACGCATGAGGGCGGCTACTCCGAAATGTACGTGCCTTATTGCGGCCTCGCCGTGATCGAGGAGCTTTGCGGACACCGCACGGGCGTCGAGGACCCGTGGGACCAGCTGATGGGACAATGGGGTGGAATGTCGGCTCAGCCGCATCAGACGGCCATCATCGACCAGGCAGCCGAACTGGTCAAAAACATAAACTGACAAGAACTTACAAGGGGAATCGAGATGAAGCGCAGTTCGAAACTAACCACGCCGAATGTGATTGCCGGCTCCCGCCGCAACTTCCTGATCAAGGGCGGGCTTGCAACCGCCGCGACGCTGACAGGCATGCCGGCCATGCTCCTTGCGATGAACAACGAGGCGCGCGCCGAAGGCGATCCGATCCCGGTCGGCCAGTGCGGGCCGACCACCGACTTCGCCGCGCCCGACGGCATCGAGTTCAAGAACGGCCTGACGCTTGCCTGCGAGGAGATCAACGCGCTGGGCGGCATCCTCGGCCGGCCGCTGGAGCCGTCCTTCGAGGACACCGCGCAGATGGGCGACGCCACCAATGTGCAGGCGGCGCAGCGCCTCGTCGACCGGCATGGCGTGCATGCGATCCTCAACGGCTACAACATCGGATCCGGCGCCGCGATCCAGGAAGTCGCCGCCGACAACGGCATCATCTATGTCCACTACGACACCACGATCGGCCACAACAATCTGGTGAAGTCCAACCCGGACCGCTACTGGGGTTCCTTCCAGGGCGACCCGGCCGAATACTGGTATGGCCCCGGTTTCCTGAAGTTCCTGCAGGGGCTGGAGGAGAACGGCGAGTGGAAGCGCAAGAACAACAAGATGGCGGTGATCCTGTCGGCCGGCGTCTATGCCTCCAACATCGCCAACGCCGTCAAGGAACAGGCCAAGAGCTACGGCTGGGACATCAGCCTGTTCGAGACCGTCAGCGTGCCGGCCTCCGAATGGGGCCCGACGCTGGCCAAGATCCGCCAGGATCCCCCGGCGGTGATCTGCATCACCCACTTCCTGCCCGCCGATCTCGGGCAGTTCGCGCTGCAATTCGCCTCGAACCCGACGCCGAGCCTGGTTTATATGCAATACGGCCCGTCGATTCCGGCCTTCCGCGACATCGCCAAGCAGGCGGCCAACGGCATCATCTATGCGACCGTCGTCGGCGCGCTGCAGGACGAGATCGGCACCGCCTTCGAGAAGCGCTACAAGGAAAAGTTCGGCCCCAACGCCGGTCACAATTCCGGCGCGCAGCCCTATGACGGCGCTTATGTCTGGGCGACCGCGGCGGCCCTTGCCGGCGGCACGGGCGAACCCGGCAACAACGACCAGAACCGCAAGGTTGCAGCCCGAATGAGCTCGATGATATGGCGCGGCGTGACCGGCACGACCCGCTTCATGCCGCTCGAGAATGCCGCCTACACCTATCCGACCCAGGTCAACGATTCATCACTCGGCATGCCGCATCAGTTCCTGCAGATCCAGGACTACACCAAGGGCCCCGGCCTGATCGCACCGGCGCCATACGGCACGACCAAGTTCATGATGCCGCCATGGATCAAGGCCTAGCCGGATGACGGGAGACGCCGCCGCGACGCCCTTGCTGTCGTGCAGGCATGTCGGCAAGTCCTTCGGCGCGCTCGCGGCGGTCCGCGATCTGTCCTTCGATGTCGGGGCTGGAGAGATCCTCGGCATCGGCGGACCGAACGGCGCCGGCAAGACGACGCTGTTCGAGGTGATCTCGGGCCTGAACCCGGCCACCAAAGGCGCGATCGTGCTCGACGGCCAGGACATCACCAAGCATGCGCCCGAGCAGATCTGTCATGCCGGCGTTGCCCGCACGTTCCAGCTCAACGCGGGCTTCGACAGCATGACCGCGCGCGAGAACGTGCTGGTCGGCGCCTATTTCGGCCGCAACAATCGGGCCGTGCCGACGCTGCGCGCCGGCCGCGCGGCGCATGAGGCCGCCGATGCCGCGCTTGAAATGCTCGGCATCGCCGACCGCGCCGACAAGGTCACCGGCAAGCTGCCGGTGCTCGACCGCAAGCTCCTGATGATGGCGAGCGCCATGGCGACGAAGCCGAAACTGCTGCTCATGGACGAGCCGGTCGGCGGCCTCACGGCGCGCGAGGTCGACCGTGTGATGGATGCCGTGCGCGCCATCAAGGCGGCGGGCGTCACCATCATCCTCATCGAGCATGTGATGCGCTTCCTGGTGCGCCTCTCCGACCGCATCATGATCATGCATCACGGCGAAAAGATCTTCGAAGGCCTGCCGACGAAGCTTCTCGACGACCGCACCGTAGTCGATGTCTATCTCGGCCAGGGCGCCTCCGAGCGGCTACGCTCCTTCATGGAGAGCACGCATGGCTGAAGCGGCGCTCGAGATCGTCGACGCCAGCGCCGGCTATTCCGGCCGCATCGTGCTCGACGCCATCAAACTGTCGGCAAGGAAGGGCGAGCTCACCGCCATTGTCGGCCCCAACGGCCATGGCAAGAGCACCCTGCTCAAGGCGATTTCCGGACTTGTCCCGGTGACGTCGGGCGAGATCCGCCTCGACGGCTCGCGTATCGACCGCCTGCGCCCCGACCAGATCGTCGAACGCGGCGTCATCCAGGTTCCGCAGGGCGACCTGCTCTTTCCGGCAATGACCGTGCACGAGAACCTTCTGATGGGCGCCTATGCCAACAGCGACGGACTGGCCGAACGGATCGACTTCGTCTTTGCGCTGCTGCCCAAGCTGAAGGAGCGCCGCAACCAGACCGCCGGCACGCTTTCCGGCGGGGAGCGCCGCATGTGCGGCATCGGCCGTGGCCTGATGGCGGGCGGCGAGGTGCTGATGCTGGACGAGCCGTCGCTCGGACTGGCCCCGATCGTCATCGAGCAGATCTACGAGGTCATCTTCAACCTGAGACGCGAGGGCCGCACCATTCTTCTGGTCGAGGAGAATGCCGAGCGGATCGCAGAGCATGCCGACATGATCCACCTGCTCGACAATGGCCGCATCGCCTGGTCGGGCCTGGGCGCCGAACTGATGGCGCGCCCGGAAATCGTCGAAACCTATCTCGGAGTGTGAGCGATGGACGTCCTGATCCAGATCGTCGCTTCCGGCCTGACGCTCGGCGCCATGTACGCGGTCGCGACCATCGGCCTGTCGCTCGTCTACGGCTCGCTCAACATGCTCAACATGGCGCATGGCGCCATCCTGACTCTTGGCGGCTATATCTGTTACGCGGCAATCGTCCATGCCGGCCTCAATCCGGCGCTCGCGCTTCTCGCCGCCGCCTTCGTCTGCGCGCTGGTCGGACTGCTGATCTATTTCAGCGCGGCCCTGCCGTTGCTCAGGGCCGAGAATTTCGAGACCAACATCTTCATCGCCACGATCGGCATCGGCAGCGTCATCGAGAATTTGATGCTGAAGGGTTTTGGACCCTATCCGATCCCGCAGCCGCTGGCGGTCGAAGGCCAGGTCGTCATCGGCAATGTGCACATACCGCTGCAGAACGTCTTCATCCTTGGCGTCGCCATCGTTTTGATGGTGGCGGTCGCCATCCTCCTGCAGCGCACCAGCGCCGGCCGCGCCATCCGCGCCACGTCGATGAACCGCGAGGCGGCTCAGTTGATGGGCGTCAGGGTCGGCCGGGTCTACGCGCAGGTGCTGGCGCTCTCCGGCGCGCTCGCCGCCGTTTCCGGCATCATGATCAGCTCGATCGCCACGCTGACGCCGGTGATGGGCGGCGACCCGATGCTGAAGGCCTTCATCGTCTGCGTGGTCGCGGGGCTCGGCAATGTCTACGGCGCCGTGATCGCGGCAATCGCGCTTGGGCTGCTCGAGGCTGCCACGCAATATGTGCTCGGCGTGCGCTGGAGCTTCGCCACCTTGCTGCTTCTCGTCATCCTCGTGCTCATCTGGCGGCCTTACGGCCTGTTCGGCAAACAACAGGTGGTGCGCCTATGACATCCATCCGCCGCGATATCCTGATCGGTCTCGTCTGCCTGGCTCTCGCCATCGCGCTGCCGATCGTCATGCCCGGGCGCTACGTCATCACCCAGTCGACGCTGTTCTTCATCTGGGCGATCGTTGTGGTGCAGTGGAACCTCGTGCTCGGCATAGGCGGCATCTTCTCGCTGGCGCAGATGGCGCTGTTCGCCAGCGGCGCCTACGCAACCGCGATGCTGGGCTTCTACTGGAAGGTGCCCATGCTTGCCGCGATCCCGATGGCCGGCGTGATCACCGTCGCGGTCGGCATGCTGATCGGCCTCGCCTGCCTGCGGCTGCGCGGCCCCTATGTGGCGCTGCTGACGCTGGCGATCGCGCAGGTCATGTATGTGCTCATCGTCAACGACACAGACTGCTTCACCACCGTCGGCGGCTGCATGCCGCTGTTCGGCGGCGTGCGCGGCATCGGCCAGTTCGGCGATATCGGCCTGCGCGCGCTGTTCCCGTCGAAATGGTACATCGCCCACTACTATGTCGGGCTGGCGCTGCTGGCTGTCGCGGTGACGATCTCGATCGTCGTCATCCGGGGGCCGCTCGGCCTTGCCTTCCGGGCGCTGCGCGACAATCCCGGCTACGCCATGTCGCGCGGCATCAGCCGTTTCAAATACCAGCTCTGGATCTTCGCGGTCTCCGCTTTCTTCACCGGCATAGCAGGCGGCTTCTACGCCATCCATTTCCGCGTCGTCGGCCCGACGGTGTTTTCCTTCTCGACCCTGCTGTTCCTGATCGCGATGATCGTCATCGGCGGCCTCGGCTCGATATGGGGGCCGCTGCTCGGCGCCGCCGTGCTGATGCTGGCCGACGAAGGCATGCGGGAATTGTCCGACTACCGCAACATAGGTCTTGGGCTGCTGCTGGCGGTCTTCGTCATAGCGTGGCCGAACGGGCTGAACGGCTGGCTGCAGAGGAGCCGGACCAGCCGCGGTTGAGCAGCCGTCTCAACCAGCGCTGCTTTCTGCCTAAAAGCGCCTTCAGCCGTCCCCGAGAGCGTCCCAATCGCAAACGATCCCGGCAACGCTTCCTGATCCGGGGCGCCGGTCAGCTGGCGGAGTTGACGGCCATCGCTTGTCAAGGCGGCCCCCGCGCATCTGACAGGATCGGCGGCCTGCCCAGCTCGCCTTTTTTAGCAGTTCCGTGAGGAAACCCGCTGGACACCCTCCCTGAGGTTGGCCTCGGCCGTTGCAAAAGTGGCCCTCGCTTGTACACTCGCCGGCAGGAAGCGCCGTGTGGATAGGTGGATATCTCACCGGTGGGTACCGGAATGTTTGAAGGGCACAACCCTTATCTGGTCGCGCTCTCGGTGGTGATCGCGATCCTGGGAGGATATACAGGTTTCGGGTTGGCAGCCCGTGTGCGCGGCGCGCCCGGCGCGAGCCGCCGGTTTCTGTTGGCCGGCGCCGCCTTCTTCCTGGCAGTCGGCATCTGGACCATGCACTTCATCGGGGTGTTGGCGGCGCCGCTGCCCGCGGGCACCACCTATCTCGTTCTGCCGACCATCGTTTCGTTCCTGATCTGCGCTCTCGTGGTCGGCGTTTCACTGTTCTTCGTGTCCATCGGCGAGCCCTCCGGCAGCCGCGTCATCGCCTCGGCGCTGCTGCTCGGTACCGGCATCGTCTCGATGCACTATGTCGGCATTCACGGACTTGCCGGTCCGTTCCACATCCATCACGACCAAATGATGATGCTGGTTTCGGTGCTGATCGCCGTCGGCACCGCCTATGGCGGACTGCGGATACTTCTTGCCCGGCAAGGCGGCATGCGGCTCGCGCTCAGCGCGGTCGCCTTCGGCTTTGCCGTGTCGGGCATGCACTACACCGCCATGTATGGCATGCACATGATGCCTTCGGCTGGCGAGGGCATGGATGGTCTCACCGCCTCGCCGCAGATCCTGGCGTTGATCGTCTCGCTCCTTTCATTCCTTGTCGTCGCCGGGTTCCTGCTCTTCCTGGTGCCGGAATCGCAGCAGCGCTCCACCGCGACCTCACCCGGATGGCTGGGGGAGTCTGGCGCCGTGGATGCCACGCGGGAACTGCCTGGCGGCGACGATCCGCTGGGCTCGCGGGCAAAGCGGCCGCTGCCGCTGCATGGCCTGGGGCAACCGCCGCTGCCACTGGCAACGCGCCTGCCCGTCGAAGGTGTCGACGGTACGCATTTCGTCGAGGATGACGAGATACGCAGCATTCGCGCCGACGCCCATTACACGCTCCTCCATGACGGGACCCGCGAGCGCATGAGCCCGTGGTCGATCTCGGAAGCGGAATCCCAACTCGACCCGTCGCGCTTCATGCGCGTCCACCGAAGCCACATCATCTCGGTCGCTCATGTCGTGCTGATGCGCAAGGAAGGTGACGGCGCCGTCGTCGAGCTCGACGGCGCGGCGCCGCACCTGGTGCCGGTAAGCCGCGCCCGCGTCGCCGAGTTGAGGGCGAGGCTCGGCCTTCTCAAGCGGCACGCGCGGGGAGCGGCTCTGCCGAAGGAAGGTCAGTCGGCCTGACGCATTTCGTGCGGCAAAAGCCGCCTTTCGTGTGAAATCCGACCTTTCGTGACCCATTCGTCCGGCCTGCCTTGAAGCCGGCAACGCCTCGCATCAGCCTCCCCTCAAAACAGTCCGGGTCCGATCACAGAGAGCGGAGCAACGCGGACCAAGAGGAGGAAACATGATCCCGGGACCATTCGACTATCATCGGCCCGACTCCGTCGCGGATGCCATCAAGCTGCTCGCCGAACTGGGCGACGAAGCGCGGCCGCTGGCCGGTGGCCACAGCCTCATTCCGATGATGAAGCTGAGGCTCGCCACGCCCGACCACCTCGTTGATCTCGCCGGCATCGGCGCCCTGAAAGGGATCGTTCGCGACGGCGACCGCATCGTCATCGGCGCCATGATCACCCAGCATGAACTGCTGGCGTCCGAGACGATCGCCTCCGCTGTGCCGATCCTGCGCGAGACAGCCCTGCTGATCGCCGACCCCCAGGTGCGCTACCGCGGCACCATCGGCGGCAACGTCGCCAACGGCGATCCCGGCAACGATATGCCGGCCCTGATGCTGACGCTCGGCGCCGAGTACACGCTGGAGGGGCCAAGTGGCAGCCGCACGGTCGCCGCGAGCGAGTTCTACCAGGGCGCATATTTCACCGCCATCGAGCCGGGCGAGATCCTCACCTCTGTCTCGATCCCGGTGCTGCCGGCCGGCCACGGCTACGCTTACGAGAAGCTGAAACGCAAGATTGGCGACTATGCGACAGCAGCCGCCGCCGTGGTGCTGACCATGGCGGGCGGCAAGGTGGCGACCTGCTCGATCGGCCTCACCAATCTTGCCGAGACGGCGCTGCTGGCCGACGACGCGGCGGCAGCCGTGATCGGCACGACGCTCGACGATGCGTCGCTGAAGAAGGCGGCCGAAGCGGCCAGGGCGATCATGAGCCCGGCCGGCGACGGGCGCGGGCCGCCGGAATACCGCAAACATGTCGGCGGCATCATGGTCGAGCGGGCGCTGAAGCGCGCCGCCGCCGTCGCTCGCTAGGGAGGAACATCGATGGCCCAGGCCAAGAAGACCCAGGTCAGCATGACGGTGAACGGCCAGCCGGTGGAAGGGCTGGTCGAGCCGCGCACGCTGCTCATCCATTTCATCCGCGAGAACCTGCAGCTCACCGGTCCGCATATCGGCTGCGAGACGACGCATTGCGGCGCTTGCACGATCGACATGAACGGCATGTCGGTGAAGAGCTGCACCGTCTTTGCGGTGCAGGCGGAAGGCGCCGAGATCACCACGATCGAAGGCATCGCCAACCCGGACGGCACGCTGTCGGCGCTGCAGGAAGGTTTCCGCATGATGCACGGGCTGCAATGCGGCTTCTGCACGCCGGGCATGATCACCCGCGCGCATCGCCTGCTGCAGGAGAACCCGAACCCGACCGAGGACGAGATCCGCTTCGGAATCGCCGGCAATCTCTGCCGCTGCACCGGCTACCAGAACATCGTCAGGGCGATCCAATACGCCGCCGCCAAGTTGAACGGCACCGAATTCAAGGAGGCCGCAGAATGAACGACATGTCTCTCACGCGCGAGGAGCGCGAGGCGAAACTGGAAGGCATGGGCTGCAAGAGGAAGCGCGTCGAGGATATCCGCTTCACCCAGGGCAAGGGCAATTATGTCGACGACGTCAAATTGCCCGGCATGCTGCATGGCGACTTCGTGCGTTCGCCGCACGCGCATGCAAGGGTGAAGTCGATCAATTCGGAAAAGGCGCTGAAGGTGCCGGGCGTGCTCGCCGTCATCACCGCCGAGACGCTGAAGACAGTGAACCTTGCCTGGATGCCGACGCTCGCCGGCGACGTCCAGATGGTGCTGGCCGACGGCAAGGTGCTGTTCCAGAACCAGGAGGTGGCTTTCGTGGTCGCCACCGACCGCTATGCCGCCGATGACGGCGTCGCCGCCGTCGAGGTCGAATACGAGCCGCTGCCGGTGCTCGTCGATCCCTTCAAGGCGCTCGATCCGGATGCGCCTTTGCTGCGCGAGGACATCAAGGACAAGAAGGACGGCGCGCATGGGCCGCGCAAGCATCACAACCACATCTTCGAATGGACGGTCGGCGACCGGGAACTGACCGATGCCGCCTTCAACAAGGCGGATGTGACGATCAAGGAGATGATCTCCTACCACCGCACGCATCCGTCGCCGCTGGAGACCTGCCAGTGCGTCTGCTCCTTCGACAAGGTGAAGAGCGAGCTGACGATCTGGGGCACGTTCCAAGCGCCGCACGTCATCCGCACGGTCGTGTCGCTCATCGCCAAGCTGCCCGAGCAGAAGATCCACGTGATCGCCCCCGATATCGGCGGCGGTTTCGGCAACAAGGTCGGCGCCTATCCCGGCTATATCTGCGCCGCAGTCGCCTCGATCGTCACCGGCAAGCCGGTGAAGTGGGTCGAAGACCGCATCGAGAACCTGACCGCGACCTCGTTCGCGCGCGACTACCATATGACGACCGAGATCGCGGCGACCAAA
Organism: Mesorhizobium atlanticum; assembly: GCF_003289965.1. Classification (GTDB taxonomy): domain Bacteria; phylum Pseudomonadota; class Alphaproteobacteria; order Rhizobiales; family Rhizobiaceae; genus Mesorhizobium; species Mesorhizobium atlanticum. The sequence continues at coordinate 75,829 of NZ_QMBQ01000013.1, read as the reverse complement.
GAGGGCAAGGTCACCGGCTTGCGCGTCCATGTGCTTGCCGACCACGGCGCCTTCGATGCCTGCGCCGATCCTTCGAAATGGCCGGCCGGCTTCTTCAACATCGTCACCGGATCCTATGACTTTCCCGTCGCTTATCTCGCGGTCGACGGCATCTACACCAACAAGGCGCCGGGCGGCGTCGCCTATCGCTGCTCGTTCCGGGTGACGGAGGCCGCCTACTGCATCGAGCGGGCGATGGACATACTGGCGCAGAAGCTCGACATGGATCCGGCGGAACTCAGGCTGAAGAACTTCGTCAAGCCGGAGCAGTTCCCCTACCACTCGGCGCTCGGCTGGGAGTACGATTCCGGCGACTATCACACCGCCATGCGCAAAGCGATGGAGAGCGTGAAATATGCCGAGCTGCGCCAGGAGCAGGCGGCAAAGCGCGAAGCCTTCAAGCGCGGCGAGACGCGCGAGATCATGGGCATCGGCGTGTCCTTCTTCACCGAGATCGTCGGCGCCGGTCCGTCGAAGAATTGCGACATCCTCGGCATCGCCATGTTCGATTCCTGCGAGATCCGCCTGCACCCGACCGGGGCCGGCATCGCCCGCATGGGCACGAAATCGCAGGGCCAGGGCCACGAGACGACATGGGCGCAGATCATCGCCACCGAGATCGGCATTCCCGCCGACAACATCATGGTCGAGGAAGGCAATACCGACACCGCCCCTTACGGGCTAGGCACATACGGCTCGCGCTCGACGCCTGTGGCGGGTGCCGCCATCGCCATGGCCGCGCGCAAGATCAAGGCGAAGGCGCAGATGATTGCCGCCTACAAGCTCGAGGTCCATGAGGACGATCTCGAATGGGACATAGACGGCTTCCGCGTGAAGGGGCTGCCGGAGAAGTTCCTCGGCATGAAGGACATCAGCTGGATCGCCTACAATTCGCCGCCGCCCGGCATGGAGCCGGGGCTGGAAGCGGTGAGCTATTACGATCCGCCCAACATGACCTATCCGTTCGGCGCCTATATCTGCGTCATGGACATCGACGTCGACACCGGCGTCTACAAGGTCCGCCGCTTCTACGCGCTTGACGATTGCGGCACGCGCATCAACCCTATGATCATCGAGGGCCAGGTGCATGGCGGGCTGACCGAGGCCTTCGCCATAGCGATGGGCCAGGAGATCCATTACGACGAGACCGGCAACGTCACCACCGGCTCGTTCATGGATTTCTTCGTCCCAACCGCGGTCGAGACACCGAAATGGGAGACCGACTACACGGTGACGCCGTCGCCGCATCATCCGATCGGCGCCAAGGGCGTCGGCGAAAGCCCGAATGTCGGCGGCGTGCCCTGCTTCTCCAATGCCGTCAACGACGCCTTCTCCTTCCTCGGCTCCACGCACATCCAGATGCCGCACGACTACTGGCGCAACTGGAAGGCCGCGAGGGAGCTTGGGGCGGTGGGCTAGGCGAAAAGGATGGTGGAGGAACGTCCGCCGATGGCCACCCTCTCCCGCGATGCCGTCGCCGGTCGCCTGGCGGAAGCCGGCTACATCGCCGACGCCGAGCTGGCGACGGCGATCGCCATCATGCAATTGCTGCAGCGGCCGCTGCTGCTCGAAGGCGAGGCCGGCGTCGGCAAGACGGAAGTGGCGAAGGCGCTGGCCGCGGTGCACGGAACCGAGCTCATCCGCCTGCAGTGCTATGAGGGCCTGGACCAGTCGACGGCGCTCTATGAGTGGAACTACCAGCGGCAGCTGCTGGCCATCGAGGCGCACAAGGGCTCGAGCGATCCGGACCGCATCGAGGATGCGGTGTTCTCCGGGCGCTATCTCCTGGAACGTCCCCTGCTGGCGGCGATCCGTCGCCGGACGCCGCCGGTGCTGCTGATCGACGAAATCGATCGCGCCGACGAGGAATTCGAAGCCTTCCTGCTCGAGCTGCTCTCCGACTGGCAGGTGTCGATCCCCGAGCTCGGCACCATCAAGGCCGAGGCCATCCCGCATGTGGTGCTGACATCGAACGGCACGCGCGAGCTTTCCGACGCGCTGCGCCGCCGCTGCCTTTACCACTATCTCGACTATCCGGACGCCGAACGCGAAGCGCGCATCGTCATGGCGCGCATCCCGCGCGCCGGGGCGACGCTGTCGCTGCAGATCGCGCGCATGGTCGAGGCGATCCGCAAGGAGGATCTGCGCAAGGTGCCGGGCGTCGCCGAGACGCTCGATTGGGCGGCGGCGCTCGTCGGCCTCGAGGTCGACAATCTGCACGACCGGCCGGAGACCGTGCATGAGACGCTGATGTGCCTGCTCAAGACCCGAGAAGATTCCGCGCGCATGGCACGCGCGGTGACCGACCGGCTGCTGGGGAAGGTGGCATGAGCTGCTGCGGCACGCCTCCCACACTGGAAGAGCTGGACGATGTCTCGCGCCTGGTTTCGGCAAAGCTTGCCGCCTTCCTGAAGACCTTGCGGGAAGCCTCCTTCCCTGTCAGCCTGCAGGAAGGCCAGGACGCCGCAAGATTGCTGGCAGCCGGCTACGGTAAAAGGGCCAGCCTGCTTCGTTCCGCTTTCAAGAACCTGTTTTCGGCGCGCAAGGCGGACTGGGAGAAGTTCGACGGTATCTTCGATGCATTCTGGCTGCGCAGGGGCGTGCGTGCGCGCGCGGCCGCGGCGGGCACGCCCGCCAACGCCAACAGGTCCCCGATCAAATCGCTTCAGGAGGCGTCCGAGCGCAAGGGAGGGGACGGAACGTTCGATCAAGTCCCTTCGAGCGACCAGCCGGAAGAAAGGGAACGCTTGGGCGAGGGTCGCGCCGAAGGCGCCACACGGGCCGAGACGCTGGCGAGCACCGATTTCCGCAAGCTGTCCGACCCTGCCGACATCGCCGAGGCCCACGCGGTCGCCGCGCGGCTGGCACGGGCGATGCGTGCCCGGCTCACCCGGCGCGATCGCGCCCGACGGCGAGGCTACAGGCTCGACCTCAGGCGCACCATCCATCGCAACATCAGCCATGGCGGCGCGCCGGTCAGCCTGGTGAGGCGCCAGCGTAAGGAGAAGCCGCTCAGGCTGGTCGTCCTGCTCGACGCGTCCGGCTCCATGAGCATGTATACGGGCACGTTCCTGCGCTTCATCCACGGCGTGCTGGATGAGTTCCGCGAGGCCGAGGCGTTCCTCTTCCATACCCGTCTCGCCCATGTCTCCGACGCGATGAAGGAGAAGGACGTGGCGCGGGCGCTCGACCGGCTTTCGCTGCTGGCGCAGGGCGCCGGGGGCGGCACGCGGATCGGCGAAAGCCTGGCCACCTTCAACCGCTCGCACGCAGCGCGCGTCATCCATTCGCGCACCTGCGTCATGATCGTCTCGGACGGCTACGAGACCGGCGACGCCAGAACGCTGGGGCGCGAGATGGCCGGGCTTGCCCGCCGCTGCCGCCGCATCGTCTGGCTCAATCCGATGATGGGCTGGGAAGGCTATGCGCCGGAGGCCGCGGGCATCAGAGCGGCGCTGCCGCATGTCGATCTCATGGCGCCCGCGCATACGCTGAAAAGCCTTGCGGCGCTCGAACCCTATTTAGCCAAACTGTGACGGAGGCGAAGATGACCGCCCATGTCGATGTGCTGGATCTGATGTCGCGGCTCAAGGCGGCGGAAGAGCCGTTTGTCCTCGCAACCGTCGTGCGCACCGTGTCGGTCACGGCGGCCAAGGCCGGCGCCAAGGCAATCATCCGGCCGGACGGTCGTATCGAGGCGGGATGGATCGGCGGCGGCTGCGCGCGCGGCGCGACGCTGAAGGCCGCGCGCGAGGCACTCGCCGACGGCCAGTCGCGCCTGGTCTCGATCCAGCCGGAAAACCTCCTGGAAGAACTCGGCGTCAAGCCGGGCGAGGACCGCGACGGCATCAACTTCGCCCGGAACATGTGCCCGTCACGCGGCACGATGGATATCTTCGTCGAGCCCGTCCTGCCGAAGCCGGGGCTTGTGGTGTTGGGCTCCAGCCCGGTGGCGCAGGCGCTGGTCGAACAGGCGCGGCCGCTCGGCTACCACGTCACTTTGGCGGCGCCGCTGGCGCATTTCGACGCCATGCCGGAGGCGGATGAGCTGGTGGACGGCTTTGCGCCCGACACCTCTCATCAGGCGCGGCGCTTCGTGATCGTCTCGACCCAGGGCAAGGGCGACGAGGCGGCGCTGAAGGCGGCCCTGGCGATCGACGCGGAGTATCACCGATTTGTCGGCAGCCGCCGCAAGATGGCGTCGCTCCGCGAGAAGCTTACGGCGCAAGGCATCGCGGCCGAGGCGATCGACCGCGTCAAGGCGCCGGCCGGGCTCGATATCGGCGCCATCACGCCCGAAGAGATCGCGCTGTCGATCCTCGCCGAAATCACCGTCGAGCGCCGCCGCGGCCAGCGCATTCCGGATATCAGCTTGGCAAAGTAGGAGGATACGACGCAATGGACATGAACGGACAGGAACGGATCGCAGCGCCGATCGGCGCCGTGTGGGCGGCGCTGAACGATCCGCAGGTGCTGAAGAACTGCATTCCCGGCTGCGAAGCGCTGGAGAAGCAATCCGACACCGAGATGACGGCGAAGGTCGTGCTGAGGATCGGCCCGATCAAGGCGAGCTTCGAGGGCCAGGTCACGCTGGCAAATCTCAATCCGCCGCATTCCTACAGCATCCAGGGCGAGGGAAAAGGCGGTATCGCCGGCTTCGCCAAAGGCGGCGCGGACGTATCGCTTGTGGAAGACGGACCGGCCGCGACCGTTCTTTCCTACACGGTGAAGGCCGATGTCGGCGGCAAGATCGCGCAGCTGGGCGGGCGTCTGATCGATTCGACCGCGCGCAAGCTCGCCGGCCAGTTCTTTGCCAATCTCGGCACCTGCCTCAACGATCAATCCGTTGGCGCTTGAGATCGTGCGACCAAGACTGGAGCAGCGATTTTGCCGGCTGTGATGCGGCATGGGGCTACCACCCGCACCGGTGTCGGATGTCGTATGTTAGTTTACTGGCACGAAAGGTGGTTCTGCGATACGGTTTGAAAAGGGGGCGATTGCAGACGGCTTTTTGACCAAGTGACTCTGGGAGGAGCAATGGTCGAAATCATATCGAAGCGCGACGGCTCGCGACGCGAGGACGCCGCCATGAGGCGTTTGATCGAGCAGAACCGCGCAACCATCACGCGGCTCGCCGACCATATTAGCGGCGGAAGCTATTCGGCGGGCAAGGCGGCAAAGCCCAAGCCGGAAGCAAAGGGCCTCATCATCCATTCCGTCGGCAGCGCAAGGTCCGCCATCGAAGCGAGCACCAGGATCCGCATCAGCCTCAACGGGCGGGTGATCATGGTGGACGAGAATTCGGGCCGGCAGCTGCATCATATCGGCGATCTCAAGCGCAGGGACGGTAACGATGTCTTTGTGCTTGCGACCAAAGCCAACCATTATTTCTCGCCGGTCGACGAGGACATCGCGGCCGCGCTGGCCGACCTCGACGGCGGCCGGCTCGAAGCGGATTATGGCGAAGAACAGCTCGCCGCGGACATCGGCAACAGGCTTGGCATGAACTGAGGTGGGCGAGAGCGTGCGATGGTTAAATGAAGCGTAGCACCGGCCAGACGAAAGCCTGCCCATGACGCATTCCGCCCGTGATCCGATGCGTCCCAACGCCCTTGTCGCGCCAGGCTATGACGAGCGCGCGACCATGCGAGCCTGGGAGACCCTGCTTGCTGGCGGCAGCGAGCCAGCCGGCAGCCGCTTTCCGGTTCGCTCCCTGATCCACGATTCCTGGAGCCGCTGCGCCACAAGCGGAATCAATGCGCAGCAGAGCGAAGCGCCGCTGGAGAACGGCAAGGACCACATCGAGCTGCTCTCGCGCTCCAACGGCGAGTTGCTTGCCGCGGCGCGGCGGTCCTTCTTCACCATCGGCCGCCTTCTCGAGGGGACCGGCGCCATGCTGGTGCTGGCGGACGGCGACGGCGTGCTGATCGATGCCATCGGCGACAAGCGCACGATCCATGACGGCATGGACATCCATCTCGCCGTCGGCGGGAAGTGGACCGAGGACGTCGTCGGCACCAACGGGATCGGCACGGCACTTTGGGCGGGCGAGCCGGTCTTCGTGCATGCGGCGGAACATTTCTGCGCCGGCATCAAGTCGTGGACATGCGCCGGCGCGCCCATTCGCGATCCGATCGATGGAAACATCATCGGCGTCGTCGATCTTTCGGGCCATCCCGACATCTTCCGGCCGCATAATACCGTGCTCGTCGCGGCCGCCGCGCGCGAGATCGAGAAGGCGCTCGCCGAGCAGCAGATCGAGGACCGCGCGCGCCTGCTCGAGGCCTTCATCAGCTCGGCGCCCAACTACCGCCGGCGCGACGGCTTGATGATCGTCGACCGCCGTGGCAGGCCGATCTACTGCAACAACCTTCCCGAGGAAGCCGCGCGCGAATTGCTGGCGGAGCCGGCCGCGCAGAATCCGAACGCCAGGTTCCTGGTCAAGCTGCCTGATCTCGGCTCGGGCGCCGAACTGGGCGAGGCGCTGCCGGCATCGCTGCGGTCCTGCCACATCAGCGCGCTCGAGTTCGATGACGGCCTGCGCGGCGCGGCCCTGGTCTTCCCGGCGCAGGGATCGACCACAATCGTTTCGGACGGTCGCAGAACGCAGCTCAAGCAACTCGAAGCGGCGTCGGCGCTGATCATCGGCGAGAGCGAGCCCCTGCTTGCCGCCGTTGACATCGCCTGCAGGGTCGCCGAATCGAAGGAGGTCACCTCGGTCCTGCTCGAGGGCGAGACAGGCGTCGGCAAGGAATTGTTCGCAAGGCTCATCCATATCGGCAGCCGCGCCTCGCAGAACAGCCCGTTCATCGCCGTGAACTGCGGCGCGATAACCAAGGAGCTGTTCGGCTCCGAATTGTTCGGCCACGTGTCGGGCGCCTTCACTGGCGCGAGCCGCGACGGAAAGCCCGGCGTCTTCGAGCTCGCCAATGGCGGTGTGCTCAGCCTCGACGAGATCGGCGAAATGCCGCTCGAGATCCAGCCGTTCCTGCTCAGGGTGCTGGAAGAGCGCGTGGTCCATCGCATCGGCGACAGCCGCGCCCGGCCCGTCGACGTGCGCCTGGTCGCCTCGACCAATCGCGATCTGAAGCGCGAGGTGGACGCCGGGCGGTTCCGCCGCGATCTCTACTATCGCATCTCGACCGTTTCCATCCGCGTGCCGCCCCTGCGGGACCGCGGCAGCGACGTGCTTTTGCTTGCCGAGCACTTCAACCACAAGATCTCGGCTCGGATGGGATCGGCCCCGCTTGAATTCTCCACGGCGGTCATGGATGCGTTCCTGGCCTACCAGTGGCCGGGAAACGTGCGCGAGTTGAAGAACCTGGTGGAGAGGCTGCACGTGCTGTCTCGCGGCGCCATCGTCGGCCTCGGCGATCTGCCGGAGGAAATGCTGGGAGCAGGAACGGCAAAGGCGGGGGCCGAAATTCAATTGGCAGCGGCGGCAACGACCGGCGCGACCGGCACATTGCCTTGCGCCATCGGCGACGCGCCAATACGCAGCATCGAGGATGCCGAGCGCCAGGTCATCAGGGACGCGCTAGCGGCGGAGGGCGGCAATTTGAGCCGGGCTGCGCTGCGTCTCGGCGTGTCGCGCCCGACGCTCTATCGCAAGCTCGACCAGTTCGGCATCCGGCGCGGTTTCATCTGAATTCCCCCCAACCTGAAAGGTCAAAGGCCCCATGGCGCGAAACCATGGGGCCTTTTGTCCTTGCTGCCCGAAGCCCGGGGTCAGGCCGGCTGTGCGGCGCCTTCCAAGCCGATCGCCCGGTTGCGCTGCAGCAGACCGGCCGCGGCGGCTCCGAGGCAAGGCGCCAGGATATAGAGCCACAATTGGGAGAGAGCGGCGCTGCCCGCGAACAGCGCCGGACCGAGCGCGCGGGCCGGATTGACGGACGACCCCGAAACCGCGATCCCCGCAAGATGGATCGCCACCAGCGTCAGCCCGATCGCCAGGCCGGCGAGCGCGCCGGCGCCGCCAGGCGCGGTGCTGTTGAGGATGACGGTCACGAACAGGAAGGTCGCCACCAGCTCGAACACGAAGGCCGACGTCGCCGAATAGGTCGACCAGCCGTTCTGCGCAAAGCCGCTCGCCGCGACGTCATAGCCGCCGGCCTTGCCCGCCGCGATCAGGTAGAGCACGCCTGCCGAGACGATCGCGCCGGCGCATTGGGCGATGACGTAACCGACAAAGTCGCCCGAGCCGAGCCGGCCCGAGACGAGGAAGCCGAGGCTGACAGCCGGGTTGAGATGGGCGCCGGAGACCGGACCGACGGCATAGGCCATCGCCACGACCGAGAGGCCGAAGGCAAAGGCGACGCCGACGAGGCCCACCTCCTGGCGCATGAAGAGAACGGTCGCGCAGCCGAAAAAGACCAGCGCGAAGGTGCCGATGAATTCGCAGATGTATTTGTTCATGCCTGTCTCCGACGATTTGATCGCAAGAAACCGGGCCATCAGGCTCCGGGCGATCGCTTTGAAGGGGTGGACGGCCGTGGCGCGACGCACCGCGGCCGGTTGGTTCCGGATCACTGACGCCCGAGCTTCTCCGCGCCGCCGCCGAGCGCGGGCCCTTCGGTGGGGTCCTCGTCCTCGGCAAGATCGCCGACCAGCGTTTCGGTGGTGAGGATGAGCTTGGCGACCGACGCGGCATTGCTGAGAGCCGCGCAGGTGACGCGAACGGGGTCGATGATCCCGGCCTCGTACATGTTCTGGAATTCGCCCCTGTCGGCGTTATAGCCGTAGCCGCCATTGACGCTCGATATCTTGGCGACCACCGCATCGGCGTCGGCGCCGGCATTGGTGACGATGCGCCATAGCGGACGCGAGAGCACCGACCTGACCAGCCGCACGCCTTCGGCGACGTCGCCGTCGACCTTGGCCAGCACCTCGTCGAGCACCGGGGCTATCTGCGCGAGCGCCACGCCGCCGCCCGCGACGACGCCCTCCTCCCAGGCTGCGCGGACCGCCGAGAGCGAATCCTCGATGAGCTGGATGGTGCGCTTCTGTTCGACCGGCGTGACGCCGCCGGCATAGAGGACCGCCGTGCCGCCGGACAGTTTGGCCAGCCTTTCGCGCAGCTTGTCCTGCTCGACATTCGGCGGCGCGACCTCGTACTGGCGCTGCACCTGGGCGCGGCGGGCGGCGATTGCCTGCGGGTGGCCACCGCCACGGATGACACTCGTGTGAGTGGCGCTGGTGCGGACGCGCTCGGCAGAGCCGAGTTCTTCTTCCTGGATGTCCTCGAGCCGCCCGCCAAGATCGCGCGCGATCACGCGACCGCCGGTGAGGATGGCAAGGTCCTCCATCATGGCCTTGCGCCAATGGCCATATTCTGGCGGATGCACCACGAGATACTTGCCGGGTCCATTCTTGCCGAGCAGCGTGACCACGACATCCGGCGACATCTCCTCGGCGACGATCAGCAGCGGCCTGTTCTGCTTTTCGGCGATTGCCCTGGCCGCGTCGAGCGACTTCGGCTCCTTGATCTTGAGATCGGTCATCAGGATCAGCGGCCGCTCGAGCACCACCTCCATCTTGTCCTGGTCGGTGACCATGTGGTGCGAAAGGTAGCCTCGGTCGAAGGACATGCCCTCGACCACGTCCAGCGTGGTATCCCTCGTCACGCTGAAGTCGGTGGTGATGACACCGTCGGCGCCAACGCGCTCATAGGCTTCCGCGACCAGGCTGCCGAGCCTCGGATCCGTCGCGGCGATGTTGGCGACGGCGGCCAGATTGCCGTTTGATCGGGCCGGTTTCGCCGACGCCTTCAGCGCCTGGACGACCTTCGCCACCGCAAGGTCGATGCCCCTGACCAGATCGACGGATTTGGCGCCGCGCTCATTGGCTTCGACGCCGTTCTGGACGAGAGCGTTGGCGAGCACGATCGCGGTCGTGGTGCCGTCGCCGGCGACCTCGTTGGTCTGCATCGAGACTTCGCGCACGACCTGCGCCCCCATGTTCTCGAACCGGTCATGCAGCTCAATGGAAGCTGCGATCGAGACGCCGTCGCGGGTGACGATGGGCGTGCCGATCGGGCGATCGATCATGGCGTTCATGCCGCGGGGCCCGAGCGTCGGCTCGACGGCGGCGGCAAGCTGGTGGACCCCCCTGGCGAGCGCGCGGCGGGCATGTGAATTGTGGATCAATAATTTGGGCATGGCTCCTCCTTCGCCGTGGAACGGCGCTTGTTGCGGCCTCGTTTCGGAGGCTGTTCTTCAGCTATGTGCCGGACGGCTCGCGCAGTCCCGGGGCGCCACGCGGTCCAGGATGAAGTCGACCAGCGTCGGTTCGCCGTCCACCACCTCCAGTTCCTTGTAGCGCGTGGTCTTCAGTCCACGGCACAGCGCGCCGTTGAACTCCATGTTGATGCGCACGCTTCTGAGCTCGGCGAGATAGGCGCCAAGCGCCTCCGGCGGGATTGGCGATCCCTCCCAGGTGATGAAGACGGGCTCCGTCGGACGCCGGCCGGGCCACCGCAGCAGCAGAGCCTCGCGGTATCGCGGCTTCTGCTTGATGGCTTCCTCGCCTTCGAGCCTAGCGGTGTCATAGGCAAGCAGGTCCATGCCGAGGATCTCGCGATCGGTCAGGCCCTGCTTGCGCAGTCCGAGAAGCATAGCCTCCTGGCGCCTCAGATAGGCCTTTCGGGCAAAGGTCTCGCGCAGGCCGGCGATGTCTTCGTCGCCGGCCAGCTCGCCGAAGATCTGGCCGAATGTCTTGCCGGCCTCGACACCGCGGTTGACCTCCTCGGCGAACATGTGGTCGTGCAGCCGGATCCGGTAGGCGGGCGACCAGGACAGCGCGTCGAGCGCCTGTCGCATCCCGTCCAGCATCAGGAAGGCGAAGTTCGGCGAGCACCAATAGGTCGGCAGGCGGAAATCGATCGCCACGGACCCGTCGGCCAGCACCTCGGCCCGCTCGACGAAGCCCATCTCGGTCACCGGCTCGTCGAGTTCGGGATCGTTGACGCCTTCCAGGCTCCGCCAGAGCTCGCTCTGGCGGTCGCCTCGCAGGTCGGCCTGCGCGCTCATCGCCGTCACTCCGCCGCGATCCGCAGCGGCGATTTCGCGAGCGCCGCCTTCTTGGCCGCCACGTCGATGTTGTAGAGCCGTGCCGCGTTGAGGCCGAGGATCTTCTCCTTGATCTCGTCGGTCAGCTGGACGCCCCGCTCGGCCGCGATGTCGTCGGGGATCTGGTAAGCCCAGAGCTTCTCGACGAGCCAGCGTGGGGTCCAGATGCCATAATCCGATCCGAACAGGAGCTTGTCCGGGCCAAGCCAGTAGAGCAGTTCGGCGATCACCTCGCCGAAATAGCGCGGCCGGTTGTTGATGAACGGCAAAGCCACCGCCAATCCGCCGTAAACATTGGTTTCCTGCACGGCGACCCAGCAGAAATCATCGAGCCTGGGCAGGCCGCAATGCTCGATGATCCAGTTGAGGCCCTGGAAATCGGTGGCGGCATGGTCGACGTCATGGACGTCGAAGGAATCCTTGGCCAGCGGAATGATCGTCGGTCCCTTATGGACGTGGATGTTCCGGATGCCGAGCTTCTCGCAGAGCTCGAAACACCGGTAGGCGTCCGGATCGTTCAGCCGCCAGCCCTTGGAGGCTCCGTTCCATTCGGCCGTGTACATCTTCACGCCCTGAATGTCGTAGGTCTCCTTCATGTAGTGGATGTATTCGATCGCCTTCTCGCCGTCGCGGGGATCGAACGAGCCGTTGACGATGAAGCGCTCGGGATAGCGTTTCGCGACTTCCGCGTTGCGCTCTATCGTGTTGAAGCCGTTCTTGTAGAAATCCTTCAGATAGGTCGACTGGATGATCGCCACGTCATCCGGGCCGTTGATGAAAAGGTCGCTGTAAAGATCGTCGGCGCTGTATTTCTCGAACTTCTCCTTCGGCCAGTATTCCTCTTTCGGGCTGAGGAACGTGTGGTAGCCGTAGAAGCAGTCGATGAACTGCTTGCCGTGGATGTTGCGCTGGTTCTCGGGGCTGCCGTCCCAGAAATGGGTATGGCCGTCGACCACGAAGATTTCCTTGCCTTCCGGTGTGATGAACATGTTTCTTGCTCCGCAAGTCGGATTGGTTGGTTGGCGCGCCGCGGAAGCGCGGCGCGCCCGTCTCGTGACGTGCTCAGATGAACTCGAAGACCTCGTCCATATTGCCGAAGAGGATCACCGTGTTGTCGTCGACGCGGACCATGCGGCCGTAATGGGTCGACGTGTTCACCTCGAAGATCTCGGCGGTCATCTCGCGGCCGAGATATTCGCTGATCTCGTCCATCTTGAAGATCAGCTTGCCGTGGCCGTCGATGCGGATCAGCGCCGGCTGATAGGTGATGGTGACGCCGGGCTTCTTGCTCATGAACTCGGCGATGGCGCGCGCCTCGACGGAGTCGTTCATGGTGACGCCGCACTGGTCCGAGATCGTCTGCTCGAAGGTGATGTCCTTCATCGACTTGAAGATGTTGTCGTGCGAGGCATCGCGGGCTGCTGTTGACATGTTCCTTGTCTCCTGTTTGCGGTTAGCCGTTGAGGCCGAGTTCGCCGAGGATCCCGGCGATGCGCTCCTGGGACTGAGCCCGCACATCATCGAAGGAGATCGGCTTGGAGTGCGGCGCCGACCAGATCGGCTGCAGGCCCTGCGCGGCCTTGTCGGCAAGCGCGCGGTGCTTTTTCAGCCAGCCCTTGAAGAGCTTCTGGTTCGCGGCCGCGTGCTTCTCGTCATGCGCGAGCAGGTAGATGAGGTCGATCGTGTTGGCGAGGTTGCGCTCGTAGTCGGCCTCGGCGGCCGAGATCACCGCCGGCGTGATGAAGTCGTGGTTGGCGGCGGCGACCTGCATCAGGAAGCCCGACCGGAACAGTTCGCCCACCAGCGGCTCGAAGACGATGTTGATGGCGAAGTACTGCTCGAGATAGTCGGCGGTCCCCATGATCGTCTCGATCGCCTCACGGGTGCCCTGCCAGATGCCGTCCTCGAGCCAGGCCTGCTTGCCGAGCTCGTCGTTCCAGCCGGGAATGTCCATGCCGATCTCGGCGAGGTAGAGGGTGATGTCCTGCGCCAGCCGGAGCTTGTAGGAAGAATTGGTCAGCGTGGCGTTGTTGATCATCTGGGTGTAGCCGTAGCGCTGCGCCTGCATCAGCGAGGTGCCGAGGCCGAACTCGGCGTGCTTCCAGGCGCCGAGATGCGTCTGCAGGATCTTCGCCCACACCTTGTCGAAGGATTTCGGAGCGCCGGACTTGCGGCCGTTGGCGATGACGCTCTGCACCATCGTCTCGATCCTCGACTGGCGCTGGTAGTGGGTGCGCTCCCACTCCTGATCCGGAGCTCGGAAGGCATGCCAGTTCGAGCTCTGGGCTGCGGTGTTGTCCTTGACATAGGCGCCCTTGCCGTTGGCGAAGGAAATGATCCAGTTCTGGATCAGGTAGCGCTCCGGATCAGGCTGGACGTCGACGGTGACGTCCTCGTAATGCGTCGCCCTTTGACCTCTCGGGTCGAAGTAGCGGTACTTGCGGCTATCGGAGTCGGCGAAGATCGCGGCGCCCGCGGCTCCCGACCCTACTGAACTCGATATGGCTGGCATTTCTCTCTCCCTTGTTGCAGTTGCTGATGAAGCCGCCGCGGCGGTCTCAATGTCCCGGCGTGCCGGCGCCGGAAGACGTGGTGGTGAAGCGATCGAAGAAGATGCGCTCCACCTCGAAGCCGTTCATGAACAGGACGGGCTGCAGCGCATCGATCATGGGCGGCGGGCCGCAGGCATAGACGTCGCCCTGCCCGTCGATGGCGAGCTCCTTGAGCTTGGCGTCGACGCGCTCGTGCACGAAACCGCGCTCGCCCTGCCATGAGGCGTCGCCGTTGACGTGCGACAGCACCGGAATGAATCTGAGCTCGGGGTGCCGTTTTACGAGCTCGGCGATGCGATCGAGGTGGAACAGGTCGTCCTGCGTGCGCGCGCCGTAGAAGAAATAGACCGGCCGCTTCTCGCCGCTGGCCAGATGGTCGTTGAGGATCGACCACACCGGCGACATGCCGGAGCCGGCGCCTACGAGGATGATGGGACCTTGGCGATCCTCGCGCCGGAAGCAGGTTCCGTAAGGTCCGACGACGGTGACCTCGGCTCCGGCCTGGATCCCTCCGGAATCGAGCTCTCCGGAGAACTTTCCTTCGGGGTATTTCTTGATGATGAAGGAGAGCTTTTGGGCTTCGTCCGGCGTATTTGCCATGGAGAACGAGCGCGTAATCGTCTCCCCTTTTTGCGTGGTGACCGTGATGTCGACATATTGTCCGGCCCAGAACTTGATCGGGGAGTTGAGCTCGATTTGGATGCCGCGGATGTCGTGCGTCAGCTTCTCGACATTGGCGATGCGGCCCTTGAAGGTCTTGACCGCGATCGACTTCGAAAGCACCTCCTCGTCGTAGTTGAGGAGCTCAACCTCCATGTCGGAATAGGCGATCGACCGGCATAGAAGGATGTGGCCGGTTTCCTTTTCCGTGTCGTTGAGCGCGAAGGTCGAATATTTCAGCATGTCGACCTCGCCTTCGCGCAGCACGCATTTGCAGGCCGAGCACTGGCCTTCCTTGCAGCCATGCGGCAGCGCGATTCCCTGACGGAATGCCGCGTTCAGCACCGTCTCGCCGTTCTCGACCTCGAACTCGACCCCGACCGGCTCAAGACGCACTGTGTGAGCGCCGCTCATCGTTTCTCCTCCCAAAGCTCCGCCGTTGCCCGTCGGGTGGGACGGGATCGGCCATGTCTGTCGGGGAGGGAGGCCCGGAAGGCCTCCCTCCTCGTAATTGCGGGTTTAGTTGCAGGCGTTGATGGTGAAGCCGGCGCGGTATTCGGCGAGATGCTTCTCGCGGTCCGCGGGGCTCATCTCGCGCAGCAGCGTCAGCGGCGACTGCAGCGTGTGGCCGCGCACGTCGTCGAGCGTCCACATCTCCTTGTCGTCGAAGCGCAGATGCGGCTGCGGCACCAGCGTCTTGCCGTCGGACCGGACGAAGTTAAGGTCCTTGATGGCATCGGCCAGATCCCAGCCATGATAGAGCGTCTCCCACTCGCGCTTGCCGCTGAAGCGGCCCATCGCGGGCGTCGGACGGCCCTGGTACTCGTCGGCGAACGCCTCGACGGCGGTCCAGCGATCGAGCTCGTGGGCGAAGGTGTAGAGCTTGCCGTCGATCTCGTCGGTGACGATGTCCTCGCGGATGAGGCAGGGTACCAGGCACGACCAGCAGCGATGCGGGTAGACATAGCCGACGGCCTCATTGAACAGCAGCACCTTCTCGCCCTTGTGGCTGAGCTTGTCGTACCACTTCCAGAACTCGCCGAACTGGGCATACCAGCCAGGGTACTTCTGTTCGAACCATTCGAAGTCTGCGTCGCGCTGCGCCTCGATGCGCCAGAAATTGACCGGCCAGCCGACGGCGAAGAACTGCGCCACCTTGTGCACGTAGAACTTCTCGGTAAGGCGCTTCCAGGCGGTCTGGACGTCGTCGTGATGGATCTTGATGCCGTACTTCTCGAGCGGCAGCATGTAGGTGCGGTAGTAGTCCTCGAAGATCCACCGGTGCCACATCTCCGCGTAGGACTCCTTGTTCTTGTCGCGGTTGGTGGTGCCGTATTCGATGAAGGTGCCGATGGCGGCATCGACGATCGCGTGGTTCTGCCAGAAGGCGTAGCGCAGGTCGCGCTCGAGCAGCAGATGATTTTCCGGCTCCTTCAGCGCGGCCATCAGCAGCGAGTGGCCGTTGCCGATGTGGCGGCTTTCATCCGACTGCACCGACAGGAACACGGTCGGCAGCGCGTAATCGCCGTTGCGGGCGGCTTCCGACGGCATGGCGACGAAAAGCGTGTTGGTGAAGGCGGTCTCGGCGACCACCGTCAGGTACATGCAGGCGGCGGTCATCGTGTCGCCGGTGATGAAGCCCTCACCGAACTGGCGGCCGATCGTCGTGGCGTAGCACTTGCCGAAGGCTTCCTCGGTGATGTCGAACCCGGCCGGGTCGATGTAGTTCTCCATGTACCATTTCTTGAGGTTCATCTGGATGGTCGAGTGGCGGAACTCGTCGACCATCTGCATGGTGAAGCCGGTGCGCAGATCCTCGCCGGGGGCGAGCCGGGCCACCATCGCCATCGAGCGTGCCGCCGAGATTTCCGGGAACGGGATGATCGCCAGGAACAGCTTCATCCACTCCACCCAGCGCGGCTCGACATTGCGGAACATGTCGCCGCGCAGCGCGGCATCGAGAGCGCCGTAGACGCGATTGTCCTTCTCTTCCTGCATCGGGAAATAGGAGCGTAGCACCTGCTTCATCGGGTCGCGCGGCGCCTTGGTGATCTTGTAGTCCGTCGGGAAGGTCATCGCCTCCTGGACGTAGGTCGGGTTCCAACCGAGGTCGGAAATCTTCTTGGTCGCCTCGCCCACGGAGATGCCGCGTTGCGAGGTTATCTTGTTGAGCGTCAAAGACGTCATAGCCATAAGCCTCCACCAGATTTGAGTCCCGGACCTCATGACCCGGGCAGTCGCGGCACACACCGCCGCCAGTTGCAGACCGAACGGCAGGCGTCAGGGCGCAGTCGGGCGCCCGGCCAACCGTTCAAGTGGATCACGGCAAAGGTGTGCGACGAGAACTCCGGGATGCCCTGGCGCCAGGCGCCGTTGCTGCCGCGTGCGCGGTTTCCGGTCTCCTCCTCCGCTCCTTCGTTCTTGTGGCACCGCGCCTCAGACGCGATGGGCTTCTTATGCAAACCTATGAAGCAAGGGGCGTGCCAGTTTGAGTTAACGCCCAAATCATGGACCAGTCGTTGGCAAATCAACTTGTGTACCAGCCTCAGATGTCGCCGCGGGCAGCCTGCTGCCATACAACTGTAAAGAATCGTTACATTCGAAATTTACATTTGTAATATTTCAGAATTATTCGTATATGCAAAATATTATTTCGCAAATGCAGCATAATCATTTGTCGACAACTTACAAAGCCGACCCTATCCTTAAATACACATGCAGGCGAAGCGCAGCCAACGGAATGACAATGCCTGGGAAAGACGACCGCCCCCTGCCGGGGCGCCAAGAGCAAGACGACGTCACGTCCGACCTGGTCCGCCTGATGCCGCGCGACCTGGTGTTCACCATGCGCTTCCTCGGCGAGAGCCAGAATCTTTTGCAGCGGCATTTCCAGGGCTTCATGGAAGCGGAGATGGCGGCGGCCGGCATCACTGAGGAAACGCATCCCATGATCCATGCCTTCATCGAACGGCATGCGCTGCTGATGCGCGATTTCGTCTTCTCGGGCGTCGCGCTCACCCGCCAGTTCCGGATCGAAGAGGTCGAGCGCCTGATCGGCGACAGCACCTCGCTGCTGCGCGTCGACATATGGGATCAGCTCAGGGGCCACATCGCCATGGCCGAGCGGCAGTTCCGGAGCCAGGTTCCCGGCCTGCCGCAGGTCTTGTCTGGGTGGGCGGCGCCGGCGGAGCGGCCGCCGGACGATCATTGAGGATGCCGTCAATGCCGCGAAGCAGAGCCGCCCCACGCTCCCAGGATCGCCGACGGGTCTTCCCGCAACGCCTTGTGTGCATCGGCCATGAGCGCCACCAGCACCTCTTTCGGCAAGCCGTTCAGGGCGGCTTGCGCGGCGCGAACCGCCGTCGCATCCGGATTCCGCGCGGCTTCGGCGATCGCCAGGCAGCAAGGATGCTGTTGGCCCAACCGCTTCTCCGCCGCCGCGTGCAGCGCCTGGAAGAAGGTCCTGCCGGTGGTCTCGAACATCTCAGGTTTTCTCCGATGCCCGGCCCGCAGCAAGGAGGATCGCGATGACAGACGCCTCGCCTGTGCGCGTGGAATTGCTGGAGAGGCGCCTGTCGCTCGTGGTGGCCCTGTCGGGGCTGAACGCCGAGTCTCTGAAATGGACCCAACTCCTCGGCGCGATCGAAATGGACATCCAGCGGATCGAACTCGAGCTCGACCGAAATGGCGCCTCCGAGCAACTGGTGCGGGACTTGCATGGCGCGGAAACGAGCGCCGCCTCGATACGCACCGCGCTGTCGGACTGCGAGGAGCGCATCGCCGCCGCCGAGCGGCAGGTGGACGAGGTCGACCGCCTGCTGGCCGCGGTCTGATAGGAATGAAGGGAACCTGAAGCGTGAACCAGCAAAATATACGCAATCTGACATTGTTCGACCTGCTCGCCAGAAGCTGGGCGCTGCCGTCGGCCGTCGAGACCCTGCAGTTCAGTGCCGACAGTTCCGTTGCGGCCTTCGCCTGCGCGGACGGGACGATCGCCCTTGCTTCGCTCTCCGACCCGGAACCGCCGGAGTCGCGCATCAGGGTAAGCGGCGATCTCGGCCAGACGACCATCCGGCCCCGTGAGAAGCCACCGGCGCCGCTCATCGTCACGGATCATCTTCGCGACGGCGCGCCCTTGATTGCAGCGTCCGCCCAATCGGGTTTCCTCGCAGGAGCGTCGGACGGCAGGGTCGTGCGCGTGACCGCGACCGGGGAGATCGACGATACGGACATCCGGCTGGACGGCGCGATCGTGGCCCTCGACCACGCCCGCGGGCAAGGCGTGACGGCGGTCAGCGACGGCGCGGACGTCCTTCTTGCAATGGCTTCGGGCGGCATCATCCGCTCGCTGGCGCGACATGGCGGCGAAGTCGCGGCGCTCGGCTTTTCTCCTTCCGGGCGGCAGCTTGCCGTGTGCCGTGGCAATGAGATTTCGATCTGGACGCTGATGGGGGAACCCACTTTGATCCGAACGATCGGTTTCCCGCAGGCGCCGGCAGCGGTGCGGTGGAGCGCCGACAGCGAATGGATCGCCTGCCCGCTGGCCTCCGGCGGATTCGGTGTCGCCCGCCTGGTGGACGGGAAGGCAGGCACCGTCAGCGATTTCCCCGCCATGGTGCGCGCCGTGTCTTGGAGCGAACGCGCCGACGCGCTGATTGCCTCCGGCGCTTTCCGCATCGCGGCCTGGTCGATGAAGCTTCCGCCGCTTGAGGGCGAGACCGGGGGCGCGCTCGTCACCGGACGTCCCGGCCTGGTGGTGGTCGAGGCGGTGGCCGGCCATCCGACCCGGCCGCTCGCGGCCGCCGGCTTCGCCAATGGCCAGATCGTCGTCGCCCGGATCGGCGAGCGCGACGAGCTTTTGGTCAAGCCGTCCGGCGGAGCTGTCACCACGCTGGCCTGGTCCGCCGATGGTCGCCATCTGGCGGCGGGCACGACGGACGGAGGCGCCAGCCTCATCACTTTCCCCGCTCAGATGTTCAAGTGACGGGGGGCAACGAACAGGAGGAAACGATGCAGACACAACAGACACAGTTGACCCCGGAAGAACTGAGCAAGGACGATTTCTTCCAGCAGCTTGCCAAGCTGTCGGAAGAGATGGTGGCCAGGCACGGCAAGGACTTTTCGATGGGCGCGCTGGTGCTCGCGGCCCGCTGGATCGCGGAAAACCGCATCGGCGGCGAAGCGCGCGCTGGGAAGCCATCGTGACGGCGCCATGCCGCGGCGGCGCCGCGGCTGGCAGACCAGCAAAGGCGTCACGCCGGCGGATGCCGGCGGATTGCCATCTCGGCGCGCTCGCCCTGGTAGATGAGGCAGACCGTGCGCAGGAGCGACGCGAAGTTCGCGACCTCGCCATGCAGATCCACGGCCTCGTCGTAAAGCGAGGCGACGAGGCGCGATACCGACATGCCTTCGCCGGCAGCAATGGCATCCAGTATTTCCCAGAACGCGGTCTCCAGCCTGATGCTGGTCGACTGTCCCGAGATGCGCAGGGACCGGCTGGTCTGCGTGAAGCGACGCGGATCCTGCCTGGCCAGGAGCTTGCACATGTCTCCTCCCGGTTTCCTTCGGGGAGCGGCGCCGATCCGGGCGCAGGTCGCCCAGGCCTTGCTTGCGCGGCTCCAGCTTTCATTGATGCCAATGGACGGCATGACGGACTCCTGATGCGCGGAAGCGACGCGAGGCGGCCATGCGCTGCCCCGCGACAGGGTTCGGCGTTCTGGACCCGGCCGCGAGGCCATCGCGCGGCCGGTCCCGGGTTTGTTTTCCCCTCGTCAGGGAATCAGCACCGCGCGGCCGTGGATCTTGCCGTGGTGGAGATCATGCAGCGCCCTGTTGGCGTCGGTGAGCCGGTATTCGACCGTCGTCAGGTCGACCAGGCCGCGATCGGCCAGCGCCATGAGCTCGACGAGCTCGGCCCAGGTACCGACCAGATTGCCGATGATGTTCTTCTCGGTGATGACCATGTCGACGGTCGGAACCTTGATGTCCTCGCCATAGCCAACGACATAGTAGCTGCCCATCGGCCGGGTCATCGCCAGGCCCTTGGCCGTGGTGCCCTTCTCGCCGACGAAGTCGATAACCGCCTCGGCGCCCTGGCCATCCGTCAGTGCCAGCACGGCCTCCACTTCGTTGCCGTCCGCCTTGACCAGCTTGTCGGCGCCGATGCGTCCGGCGAGCGTCAGCGAGTCGTCCGATTTGTCGACGACGATCACGTCCGCCGCGCACATCGCCTTGAGGCACTGGATGCCGATATGTCCCAGGCCGCCCGCGCCGATCACCACGCAGCTTTCGCCGGGCAGCAAATGCCGGCTCGCCTTCTTGGCGGCGCGGTAAGCCGTCAGGCCCGCATCCGCGTAGGGCGCGACATCCTTCGGCGCCAGCGTCTTCGGCAGCGCCACGATGTTGCGCTCGGAGGTGCAAAGATATTCGGCGTAGCCGCCATTGCAGTCGAGTCCCGGAAATTTGCCAGGGCCATGCATGTCGAAGCCGCGGCGGCACGCCAGGCAGGTGCCGCCGGAGATCTTCGGATGGACGATGACCGGATCCCCGACCTTGATGCCTTCCACTTCCTTGCCGATTGCCTCGACCCAGCCGGCGTTCTCGTGGCCCATGATCAGCGGCAGCAGGGCGTCTCCGGTCGGATCCATATGCGGGCGCCATACACCCTCGATGATGTGCAGGTCCGTCCGGCAAACGCCGGCGCCGCCGATGCGCACGATCACATCCGTGGACCTGGTGATCTTCGGGTCAGGGACCTCCTGCTGGGAGACCCATTCGCTCCCGGTCAGGCTGTCGTCATATCTGGTGAGAACCTGGGCTTTCATTGTTGTCTCCTCCGCGGGACCGAGCATTGCGCCGGCCTTCGACCAGGAGATCAGCAACCCGCATGCCAGATAACAAATGCCAATAAAATCAATGGCTTGGGAACCATGCCCGGACGCAAGGCCGTTCATCGGCTGAACAGTTCCGGGCGCAAGCTGTTCAGTTTCCAGCCAAGCTCAAGTCGATGTCGCGGCGCTTCATGCGCACGCGGCGCAGTGGAGGGACGATGATGTTGCACCCGTCTGGAATTGATCGCGCGCGTCAGGCCCTGGAACGCGGAGACAGGCTGCCGGGCGGAACGCTGCCGGCGGCGATCGCCGAGAGCTGGCAGCGCTGCCGTGATCTGGGGCTCGATCCCCGCTCGATCCCGAACGGCGAGGTGACGGCCTTTGCCGAGGTGACGCGGAAGCGCGAAAAGGTCGCGGCCCTGCGCCGGCTGGCTCTGGCGGAGATGAAGCTGCTGCATTCTCAGATCGCCGGGTCGAATTTCATCATCGCGCTCGGCGATGCCGAAGGCATGGTGCTGGACACGATCAGCGACCAGCACTTTGCCGACAGCACCGCCGGCCGGTCCGTCATCCCCGGCAGCATATGGAGCGAGGCTCGCTACGGCACCAACGCGCTTGGACTGGCGGCGGCCGGCAAGGAGGCCGTCGCCGTCTACGGGCGCGAGCATTATTTCGCCTGCCACGGCCATCTGAGCTGCATGGCCGCGCCCATCCTCGATTCGAACGGCCGTATCCTCGGCCTTCTCGACGCATCGTGCTCCAACGAGGCCCGCCAGCAGCACACGCACGCTTTGGTGCGCATGGCCGCCGCCCAGATCGAAAACGGCCTGATCTTCCAGGAACGCGCGGAATGCTTCATCCTGGCCTTTCACCCGCGCGCCGAATATCTGGACACGCTTTCGGCCGGCCTTATCGCCGTCTCGCGCGACGGCGAGGTGATCTCGCTCAACAGGCCCGGCACCTCGCTGCTTGCGGGTCTTCCCGCGGCCGCGGGCAGCCATTTCGACCACTTGTTCGAGGCAAGCTTCGGAGCCACGATCAGCGGCCTGCTCAATGGCGGCGTCACCACCATCCGCGACCGGGCGGGCAGCGGCGTGTTCATGGTATGCCGCCAGATAGCGCCGGGAGGACGCGTATCACCGGCGCGGCGGTCCGGCGTCGCGCCGGCGGCCCACGTTGACCATGCGCCCGATTTCGTTTGCGAGGATCGCAGCTTGAAACGGGCCGTGGCCGAGATCGGCCGGGCCGCCGCGCTGCGTATGCCGATCCACATCACCGGCGAGACGGGAACGGGCAAGGAGTTGATGGCGCGCCATGTCCACACCGTCAGCGGCAGGAAAGGCGAATTCGTTGCCGTGAATTGCGGCGCGGTGCCGGAGCAGCTCTTCATAGCCGAGATCTTCGGACATGAGCGCGGCGCATACACCAACGCCCGCAGCGAGGGATCGCCCGGCCTCGCGCGCATCGCCGACCGGGGCACGCTGTTCCTCGACGAGGTCGCCGACATCCCCCTGCCCGCCCAGACCGCGCTGCTGCGCTTCCTTGATTCCATGGAAATCCGCGCGGTCGGCGGACAGCACACACACAGGGTGGATGTGCAGATCGTCTCCGCCACCAACCGAGATCTTTCCGAAATGGTCGCCGAGCGCAGCTTCCGCGCCGACCTTCTGTATCGGCTCAACGCCTTCACGTTGCATCTGCCGCCCCTGGGAGCACGTTCCGATTTCGCGCTGATCGTGCGGCACCTGATGCGCAAGCTGGCGCCGGACGCGGCCATCACCGACGCCGCGATCACGGCGCTTTCGCTGCGGAAATGGCCAGGCAACATCCGCGAGCTCCAGGCCGCGCTACAGCGTGCGCTGGTCCGGGGGGTGGATTTCGTCGACGAGGGATCTTTCGACGATTGCTCGCCGCCGGACGAAACGGACAGTTGCGTAGCCTGCCGCGGAAACTCGCTCGATGAGAACAGGTGCCGCGAAATTCGCCGGACCTATCGCAATGCATCCGAAAATATCTCGGAAACGGCCCGCCGGCTCGGCCTTTCGCGAACGACTGTGTACAAGCATCTCGGCCTGTGAGAAGCGGCCCTGGCCGGATTGAGCGGTCGCGTCCACTGGCCTTGCCTGTCAGTGGGAACGTGGCATTCCGAGCACATGCTCGGAGGCGTGGCCGGCCGGTTGAAGATCCTCGACGTTGCTGAACTGACCGGCCTCGGGAAGCGTCCGCTGCTGAAAGTTACGACCGGGTCAAGGGCGGTGCGATCAAAGGCTGACCGCGCCGGGCAGTTTCCTGGGTCAGGCGTCGCCCCACATCGCATCCGGCACCACCACCAGCTTGCCGACGAAGTCCTTGCCCATGAAGTCGGTCTGGGCGCGGTGGAAGTCCGACAGCTTGTAGACGCCGCCGACCAGCGGCTTGATCTTCTTTTCCTCGATGTAGCGGACGATGCGGCGGAAGTCGGCGCGCGTGCCCTGGCTGGAGCCGTTGAGCTGGAGCTGCTTCAGATACATGGTGCGCAGATCGAGCTGCACGACAGGCCCGGCGATGGCGCCGGCCGTGGCGTAGCGGCCCTCGGGCCGCAGGATGCGTAAGAGGTCGTTGAAGATGGTCCCACCCACGAGGTCGGCTACCACGTCGATGGGCTGGCCGCCGGTCGCTTCGTTGACGGCGGCGGGCAGGTCGGCCACGCCGCGCGTGATCACCTTCTCGGCGCCGATGTCGAGCACGGCCTGCTCCTTGCCCTTGCCGACGACGGCATAGGGGATGGCGCCGCGCGCCCGTGCCAGTTGCACGATACCGGAGCCGACGCCGCCCGAGGCGCCAGTGACCAGGACGCGTTCGCCGGACTTCAGCGCCGCGCGTTCCAGCATCTGCTCGCCGGTGAGATAGGCGCAGCAGAAGGTGGCGAGCTCGACATCGCTCAGGTCGATGTCGACTAGATGCGCGTTCTCAGTCGGCAGCGCCTGGTATTCGGCGTAACCGCCGTCGCGGCCATGGCCCATATAGTCGATGTCGGCCAGAGAATCGTCGTCGCGGTTGTAGATCGAGAAGTCGACCATGACGCGCTCGCCGATGCGGCTGGCAGGCACGCCGTCGCCGACGGCGACGATGGTGCCAACCGTGTCGGTGCCCTGGATGCGCGGGAAGGTGAGCGTGTTGCCCTGCCGGCGCCAGGTCGATACCGCGGCCGCGTCTTCCTCCGTGCCATAGGCGCCCTGACGCACCCAGACATCGGTGTTGTTCATGCCGCAGGCGCTGACCTTGACCAGCACTTCGCCGGCGGCGGGTGCTGGCACTTTCACATCGGTGCGGTAGACGAGCTTCTCCAGGCCGCCATGGCCGGTAAGCTGCACGGCGGCCATCGTAGCCGGGATAGTTCTGGTCATGGAATTCATGTCACTTCTCAGATGCTGGCAAAAACGCTGGTCACCGCGTCGGCGGTCTTGGCGACGATGGTGTCGGCCTCCTCGCGCGTCAGGCAGAGCGGCGGCGCAAAGCCGAGAATGTCGCCCTGCGGCATGGCGCGGCCGATGACGCCGCTGGCGGCAAGTGCCGTCGCGATCTGCGGCCCGACCTTCAGCGCCGGATCGAAGAAGACGCGGTCGTCGCGGTCCTTGACGAACTCGACCGCGGCCAGCATGCCGTCGCCGCGGACCTCGCCGACATGTTTGTGGCCGCCGACGGCCTTGGCGAGCTGGGCGCGGAAATAGGCGCCGGTCTCGCCGGCATTCCTCACCAGGTCCATCTCGTCGATCAGTTCGAGATTGGCCACGCCCGCGGCAACGCAGATCGGATGCGCCGAATAGGTCCAGCCATGGCCAAGCGAGCCAAGCTTGTCCGAGCCCTTGACCAGCACCTGCCAGACCTTGTCGGAGACGATGACGCCGGAAAGCGGCGCATAGGCCGAGGTAAGGCCCTTGGCGATGGTGATCAGGTCCGGCTTGATGCCGTAATGATCGGAGCCGAACATGGTGCCGAGACGACCGAAGCCGGTCACCACCTCGTCGGCGATGAGCAGAACATCGTATTTGTTCAACACGGCCTGGATCTTCTGCCAGTAGCCGGCCGGCGGCGGTACGATGCCGCCGGTGCCGAGGATCGGCTCGCCGATGAAGGCGGCCACCGTGTCCGGGCCTTCGGCAAGGATCATTTCTTCCAGCTTGTCCGCGCAATGTTGCGAGAACTGCTCCTCGCTCATCGAGCGATCGGCGCGGCGGAAATAGTACGGCGCCTCGGTATGCAGGATCGGCGCGCGCGGCAGGTCGAACGCGTTGTGGAACAGCTCGAGCCCGGTCAGCGACCCGGTCATCACGCCGGAGCCGTGATAGCCGCGCCAGCGCGAGATGATCTTCTTCTTTTCCGGCCGTCCCAGGACGTTGTTGTAGTACCAGATCAGCTTGATGTTGGTCTCGTTGGCGTCGGAGCCGGAGAGGCCGAAATAGACTCGCGACATGCCTTTCGGCGCGCGATCGATGATCATCTTGGCGAGCGTGATCGAGGCCTCCGTGCCGTGGCCGACATAGGCGTGATAGTAGGCGAGGTTCTTCGCCTGTTCGGCAATCGCATCGGCGATCTTCTGGCGGCCATAGCCGACATTGACGCAATAGAGGCCGGCGAAGGCGTCGATGCTCTTCCTGCCGGTGTTGTCCCAGACCGTGACGCCCTCGCCGCCGGCCATGATGCGCGCCGGGCTTTCTCCGCGTGCGTGCGTGCCCATATGCGTCGAGGGATGGAAGAAGTGATCGCGATCCCAGGCGGAGAGTTCGTTGGACTGTTCGAGCATTTTTTGACTCCTG
Source organism: Mesorhizobium atlanticum (assembly GCF_003289965.1). Taxonomy (GTDB): domain Bacteria; phylum Pseudomonadota; class Alphaproteobacteria; order Rhizobiales; family Rhizobiaceae; genus Mesorhizobium; species Mesorhizobium atlanticum. The sequence continues at coordinate 49,886 of NZ_QMBQ01000013.1, read as the reverse complement.
ACGAGAATGAGGGCCTGGGCAGCTTAGGCTACATCGAGGCAGAGGTATTTGAGGTCGGTGAAAGCTTCGAGACCGTGGCGCGAGCCCTCGCGGCCGATGCCGGATTGCTTGATGCCGCCGAAGGGGATCGGCGCGCCGGTGATCTTGACCCGGTTGATCGCGACCATGCCGTATTCAAGGGCGCGGCCCATGCGCGCCTGCCGGGCGCCATTCTCGGTGACGACATAGGCGACGAGGCCGTATTCGATGGCGTTGGCGCGGGCGACGACTTCCGCCTCATCGTCGAACGGCGTCACAGCGGCGACGGGCCCAAACGTCTCCTCGCGCATGATCAAAGCTTCGTCCGGCACATCGACGAGCAGGGTCGGCTGGTAAAACAGCGGGCCGGCGGCGTGACGCTTGCCGCCGGTCAGGCAGCGCGCGCCATGGGCGAGTGCATCGGCCACCTGCTCCTCCACCTTCTTGACCGCGCGCTCATGCATCAGCGGCCCGACCTCGGCGTCACTGGAAAGTCCGTTGCCGACACGGATCTGCTCGATGCGGCGCGCGAAGGCGGCGCAGAAACGCTCATAGATCGGCCGCTGCACATAGATGCGGTTGGCGGCCAGACAGTCCTGGCCCGAGGTGGCGAATTTGGCGTCGAGCGCGATCGTGACGGCCTTGTCGATGTCGGCGTCGTCAAACACGATCAGCGGCGCATGGCCGCCGAGCTCCATGACAAGGCGCTTCATCGTCGCGGCACTTTGCGCGGCGATCAGCCGGCCGACTTCGGTCGAGCCGGTGAAGCTCATGGCGCGGACCCTGGCGTCGGCGCACATCGCGCCGACGATGGTGCGCGCATCGCCGGTGATAACGTTGAAGACGCCGGCCGGCAGCCCGGCGCGCTCGCCGAGCTCGGCCAACGCCAAAGCCGACAGCGGCGTTTCGGAAGACGGATGCGCCACCACCGTGCAGCCGGCGCCTAAGGCGGCCGCAGCCTTGCGGGTGAGCATGGCTGACGGAAAGTTCCAGGGCGTAACGACGCCGACCACGCCGAGCGGCTCGCGGCGCACCGACATCTCGGCATTGGGCAGATGGCTGGTGACGCTTTCGGCATTGAGGCGCTTCGCTTCCTCGGCATACCACTCGACGAATGAGGCGGCGTAGTCGATCTCGCCCAGAGATTCCTTCAGCGGCTTGCCCTGCTCGAGCGTCATCAGCAGCGCCAGATCGTCCTTGGCGGCGACGATCAGATCGAACCATTTTCTTAAGATTTTCGAGCGTTCCTGCGGCAGCAGCGCCCGCCAGGCGGGAAACGCACGGGACGCGGCATTGACCGCCTTCGTCGTCTGGGCGGCATCGAGCGCGGCCACGAAGGCGACGGTAGCGCCGGTCGCCGGATCGGTGACCTCGAAACTTGCCGCCGCTTCGCTCGCCGTCCAGTGGCCGTCGACATAAGCGAGCGCGCGCAGCAGCCGGCGATCGGCAAGGCGGTCGAGCGCTTCATGGTGGTTGGTGCGGGCAAAATGCGCGGACATCGATATCTCCATTCGATGCCACAGCATCAGCTGTGCAGGGCGAAGAATGAGGCTGTTTCGATGCCTGTCAGCAGAGAGATTCTCTCTATTGGCGCGCGGACGTAGCCAATCTCTCTAGCTGACCGGCCGACGGATGGGCCATCAAAGCCGGCGGATAGCGCCGCATGGCGAAAATTGGCCGAGGCTCCTCAGCCTCGTCATCCTTGGGCGAAGCAGGAGCGCAGCTCCGTAGCGGAGACCCAAGGATGACGACGGAGTTCATTGCTCCGGCAGCAGATCGGCCACCGGCAGTACCGTCTCGTCCTTGACCGTCTTGGTGACGATGTAGGTGAAGTAACGGTCGATGCCGATCTCGCGTTCGAGCAGGCTGTCGACCAGCCGCTGATACGCATCGATGTCGCGCGCCATGACCTTCAGCACGTAGTCGACGCCGCCGCCGACCGACCAGCAGGCGACGATCTGCGGCACATCGCGCACCACCCGCTCGAACCGGTCGAAGTCAGCCTGGCGGTGATTGGCCAGGGTCACCTCCATCAGCACGGTCGCGACGGGCGCGATGGTGCGCATGGCGATCGCGGCATGATAGCCGGAGACGATGCCGGCCTTTTCCAGCTTGCGCAGCCGCATCCAGCACGGCGTCGGCGACAGGCCGACCTTCTCGGCCAGCGCCAGCTTGGTGATGCGCCCGTCGCGCTGGATGGCGTCGAGAATCCTGAGGTCGATCGGGTCGAGTTTCGCTGCCGCCATGCGGTATCCGCCTTTCGCTGCGGACACCATGACGATGCATTATTTCGATTGTCAATTGCACTGATTTCGATCTCTAATAAGTCATGACATTGTGGCAGCCAGATCCTGCTCTCATCCGCCGGCCGGCCTATCTCTCGCTGGCCGACCAGTTCGCCCGCGCCATCCATGACGGGCGGCTGGCCAATGGCACGCGGCTGCCGACGCACCGCCGGCTGGCGGACGAGCTGAAGCTTTCAGTGCAGACCGTCAGCCGTGCCTATGAGGAATTGATCCGGCGCGGCCTGATCTCCGGTGAGGTCGGCCGCGGCAGTTTCGTGCAGACGCAGCGCCGCGAGCCGGAGCCGCCCTACATTCCTGAGCGGCTGGGCGAGGTCATCGACCTCTCGATCCTGAAGCCGGTCTGCGAGCCGATGCATCTGGAGAAATTGAAGCAGGCGCTGGGGTGGCTCGCCGAGAACCTGCCGTCGAGCTCGGCGCTGTCGTTCCGGCCGAACATGGTTTTTCCGCGCCACCGCGCGGTCGCGGTCGAGTGGCTGAAGCTGTGCGGGCTGGAAGCATCGCCGCAGAACATCAACCTCACCAACGGCGCCACTGCCGGCATGACGGTGGCGCTGATGAGCGTCGCGCCGCCGGGCTCGACGGTCGCCACCGAGGCGATCGGCCACCACACGCTGGTGCCGTTGGCCCGCTATCTCGGCTTCAATCTCGAAGGCCTGCCGATCGACGACAACGGGCTGATCCCAGAGGCGCTCGACGAGGCCTGCCGCCTCTCCGACATCCGCGCCGTCTTTGTGCAGCCGTCGGTAATCAACCCCACGGCGACCCTGATGGACGCCGCTCGCCGCGAGCAGATCGCTGCCGTTGCCCGCAAGCACGACATCGCCATCATCGAGAACGACGTGCTCGGGCCGCTGGTCGAAGGCCGGCCTGCTGCCGTTGCCGCCTACGCGCCGGAGCGCACGCTCTACGTCACCTCCTTCACCAAGATCACCGTGCCCGGTCTTCGCATCGGCTACCTGGCGGTGCCGGACCGCTATGTGGCCGCCGTCGCCAACCGCCACCTCGTCTCGAACTGGATGGCGACGCCGATGGTGGCGGAGATCGCCACGCGCTGGGTGAATGACGGCACGGCGATGGAACTGGTCAACTGGCAACGCCAGGCGTTGAGGCGGCGCCAGGAGATCGCCGCCGAAATGCTGGCCGGCGTCGACTACCGCGTCCATCGCGACGGGCTGCATCTGTGGCTCGAACTGCCGGGCGACCGCGCGGAAGAAAGTTTTGTTTCGCAGGCGCGGCTGCGCGGCGTGGCAATCGCGCCGGGCACCTCGTTCCGCATCGCCGACACGCCATGGCGCCCCGCGGTGCGCATCTCGCTCGGATCGACCACCGAGGGGGAACTGCGGGCGGGCTTGAGCGTTGTCGCCAAGCTGCTGCTCGGCGATCCGGAGCATCTCCTGCTCGCAATCTGATGCACAAGCTGAGCGCAAATTGCCCTGAAATTGTGCCGCGCCGGAAATATTGTCATGATATTATTTTCCTAATTGACATGATTTGACGCGTTTCGCATCGTTAAGGGCATAGGCTTCTCCAGAACGGGGAAATGGATTGCCCGCGCCCATCATCAAGGTTGATGCGATTTCCAAGAGCTTCGGCACCTTCAAGGTGCTGGACGGTTTGTCGATGCAGGTGATGCCGGGCGAGAAGTTGGCGCTGATCGGCCCGTCCGGCTCAGGCAAGACGACGATCCTGCGCATTCTGATGACGCTGGAGAAGATCGACGGCGGCCACATCCAGGTCGACGGCGAGCAGCTCTACCACATGGAGCGCAACGGCCAGCTGCTGGCGGCCGACGAGCGGCACCTGGCCAGGATGCGCCAGAAGATCGGCATGGTCTTCCAGCTCTTCAATCTCTTTCCGCACAAATGCGTCATGGACAACGTCACCCTGGCGCCGATGCTGACCAAGGGCGTCGCGCGCGCCGCCGCCGAAAAGCGGGCGATCGAACTGCTTGACATGGTGGGCCTCGCCGACAAGGCGAAAGCGATGCCCGCGCAGCTTTCCGGCGGCCAGAAGCAGCGCGTGGCGATTGCGCGCGCCCTGGCGCTGTCGCCCAAGATCATGCTGTTCGACGAGGTCACCTCGGCGCTCGATCCGGAGCTGGTCGAGGAGGTGCTCAACGTCATGCGCAAGCTCGCGGCCGAGACCGACATGACGATGCTTCTGGTCACCCATGAGATGGGCTTCGCCCACGACTTTGCCGACCGCGTGCTGTTCTTCGACCGCGGCAGGATCGTCGAGGAAGGCAAGCCTGATGAGATTTTCCGCCATCCCAAACAGGAAAGAACGCAGAGCTTCCTGAAGAAGATCATCGCGGCCGGACATCGCGTCTGACCGCTATGCAGAGGCGACGTAGTCGTCCTCAACGGGCGGCGCAAGCCGTCCACGGGCGGCCGAAGGCCGTCGCGAACCGAGCAAACCAATAACAGAAACAAGGAGTTGGGAACGATGAAGAAACTTGGCATTCTGGCTGGCGTCGCCGGCCTCGCAGTGAGCACGATGCTGCTCGCCTCCGGCGCGCGTTCGGCCGACGATGCAAAGCTGGAGCAGCTCAAGCAGCAGGGCTTTGCCCGCGTCGCCATCGCCAACGAGCCGCCCTATACGGCGGTGGCCGCCGACGGCAAGGTTTCGGGCGCGGCGCCGGACGTGGCGCGCGAGATCTTCAAGCGCCTCGGCGTCAACGACATCGTCGCTTCCATTTCCGAATATGGCGCCATGATCCCCGGCCTGCAGGCCGGCCGCTTCGACGTCGTCACCGCCGGCCTGTTCATGAAGCCGGAGCGTTGCGCGGCGGTCGCCTATTCCGAACCGGTGCTGTGCGATGCCGAGGCGATGCTGGTGAAGAAAGGCAATCCGAAGGGCTTCAAGAGCTATGAGGACATCGCTAAGGAGAGCTCCGCCACCGTCGGCGCGCCGGGCGGCGGCACCGAGGAGAAGCTGGCGCTGAATGCCGGCGTGCCGCGCGATCGGGTTATCGTCGTGCCGGACGGCCAGAGCGGCCTGAAGATGGTGCAGGACGGCCGCATCGACGCTTATTCGCTGCCGGTTCTGTCGATCAACGACCTGATGAAGAAGGCCAATGATCCGAACCTGGAAGTGATCGCACCGGTGCAGGGCGCTCCGGTTTATTGCGACGGCGCCGCCTTCAAGAAGGGCGACGAGGCGCTGCGCGACGCTTATGACGTCGAACTCGCCAAGATGAAGAAGTCCGGCGAGTTCGCCAAGATCATCGAGCCCTACGGCTTCTCGGCCAAGGCGGCGATGTCGACGACGCGCGAGAAGCTCTGCGCGGCGAAGTAAGCGCGGCTTCTTCCTTCTCACCGTTCTACGGGGAGAAGCTGTCACGAAGTGACGGATGAGGGGCAGCGCCGAGTTCTGACAGGCTGGCTCTGCCCCTCATCTGCCTACCGACATCTTCTCCCCGTTGGGCGGGGACAAGAGGCTTGTCGCGGCTGCCTCGCGCAACCGCAAACGATAGGAAATTTTACACCCCGATGACCCAGTGGTCCGGCTATCTCGGCCTGATATTGCAGGGAGCGCTTGTCACCATCGAGCTGACGCTGATGGGGTCGGTGCTGGCGCTGATCATGGCCTTCCTCGCCGGCATGGGACGGGTGTCGCGCTTCTTCATCGTGCGGGCGATCGCCACGGTCTATATCGAATTCTTCCGTGGCACCTCGATCTTCGTGCAGCTGTTCTGGGCCTATTTCGTGCTGCCTTTCGCCGGCCTGTCGCTGACGCCGCTGCAGGCCGGCGTGCTGGCGCTGGGCTTGAATGTCGGCGCCTATGCGGCGGAAGTTGTGCGCGGCGCCATCCTGTCGGTCGGGCGCGAGCAATATGAGGCCTGCACGGCGCTCAATCTCGGCCGCTGGCAAGGCATGCGCCACGTCATCCTGCCGCAGGCGCTGCTCGTCATGCTGCCGACCTTTGGCAACAACGCCATCGAGCTGCTCAAGGCGACGTCGGTCGTGTCGCTGATCTCGCTCGCTGATCTCACCTTCCAGGCGCAGGTGGTGCGCTCGCAGACCGGCAGCACGCTGATGCCGTTCCTGTCGGTCCTCATTATCTATTTCGCGCTGGCGCTGATGATCTCGTGGGGCGTGCGGACGCTGGAACGCCGCATGGCGCGCGGCCTCGACGGAGTGCGTGTCTGATGGATTGGGATTGGAACTTCGTCTGGGAGATCATGCCGACCCTGATCCAGGGCGTGAAGATCACCATCCTGGCAACCATTCTGGGCTCGATCCTGGCGGCGATCGTAGGGCTCGGGATTGCGCTGGCGCGGCGCTCGGAGAATCGGCTCGTCGCGCGCAGCATCGGCTGGTTCGCCGAGTTCATCCGCGGCACACCGCTTCTGGTGCAGCTCTATTTCATCTTCTACGTGCTGCCCGATATCGGCATCCTGCTGCCGCCGCTGGTGGCCGGCGTCATCGGGCTTGGCCTGCACTACGGCACCTATACGGCCGAGGTCTACCGCGCCGGCATTGACAACGTCCCGCGCGGGCAGTGGGAGGCGGCCAAGGCCTGCAACCTCAATGGACGCCACACCTGGACGCACATCATCCTGCCGCAGGCGATCCCGCCGATGATCCCGGCTTTGGCAAACTATTTCATCGCCATGTTCAAGGAGACGCCGCTGCTTTCGGCGATCACCGTGCTCGAGCTGATGAACCAGGCCAAGAGCGTGGCCAACACCTACTACCGCTATATCGAGCCGATGACGCTGGTCGGCGCCTTCTTCCTCGTCATCAGCCTCTGCTCTGTCGTGCTGTTGCGCTGGCTGGAGCATCGCTACGGCAGGATCGAAAGATGAAAGTCATGAAAGCACTGCCCGAAATCCGCCTCGAAGCGGCACGCGCGGCGCTTGACGCGCGCCCGCTGGAAAAGCGCGTCGGGCTGATCGCTCTGGCCACCGACCACACCAGCGAGGTCGACTTCCGCCGCATGGTGGCGAACGAGCGCATTGGCGTCTATGTCGCGCGCATCCCCTACGCCAATCCGACGACGCCGGAGAATCTGCGCAAGATGCAGCCTTCGCTTTCGGCGGGCGCGGCGCTGATCTTGCCGGATGAGGCCCTTGATGCGATCTGCTATTCCTGCACCTCGGCCTCCGTGGTGATCGGTGACGCCGAGATTGAGCAGGCGATCCGGGCGGCCAAGCCCGGCGTGCCGGTGGTCACCCCGCCGATGGCCGGCATGCGCGGCCTGAGCGCTTTTGGGGTGAAGCGCATCAGCATTCTCACACCCTATACGGTCGAAACCAGCCGGCCGATGGCCGCCTATTTCGCGGCGCACGGCTTCGACATCCAGAGCTTCACTTGCCTCGGCTTCGAGGACGACCGCGAGATGGCACGCATCAAGCCGGCGTCGCTCATTGAGATGGCGCGCAAGGTCACGCATCCGCAGGCCGACGCGCTGTTCGTCTCCTGCACCGCGCTGCGCGCCGCGCTTGCGGTTCCGGGCATGGAAGAGGCGATCGGGCGTCCGGTCGTCACCAGCAACCAGGCCAGCGCATGGAACTGCCTGCGGCTCTGCGGCGACGGGACGCCACGACCGGAGTTCGGCCGCTTGTGGACGAAACCGCTGGCCGCGTGATCGAAATGCCAGTTACGCTTCAGCATATTCGCGCCGCGCGCGAACGCATTGCCGGCAAGGTCGAGCGGACACCCTGTGTGCCGTCGCAAAGCCTGTCGGAGCGCGCGGGCCATCCTGTTCATCTCAAGCTGGAGCACCACCAGGCCACCGGCGCGTTCAAGCTGCGCGGCGCCTCCAACGCCATCGCCAGTTTGAGCCCGGAAGAAAAATCGCGCGGGGTCGTTGCAGCCTCGACCGGCAATCACGGCCGCGCACTGGCGCATGCGGCCAAGCTCGACGGCATGCGCGCGGTGATCTGCATGTCGAGCCTGGTGCCGGAGAACAAGCTCGACGCCATCCGCCGCCTCGGCGCGGAAGTGCGCATCGTCGGCAACAGCCAGGACGACGCCCAGCAGGAAGTCGACAGGCTGGCGGCGGAGGAAGGACTGGTCATGCTGCCGCCTTTCGACCATCCCGACATCGTCGCCGGGCAAGGCACGATTGGGCTGGAAATCATGGAGCAGGTTCCGGACGCAGCAAGCGTGCTGGTCCCGCTCTCAGGCGGCGGGCTGGCGGCCGGCGTGGCGGCGGCCGTCAAAGGTGTGAGCCCGGGCACCAAAGTCATCGGCATCTCTATGGCGCGAGGCGCCGCGATGAAATCCAGCCTCGATGCCGGCCGACCCCTGCAGGTCGAGGAACTGTCGACCTTGGCGGACTCGCTCGGCGGCGGCATCGGCCTCGACAACCGGCTGACCTTCGCCATGTGCCGCGACCTGCTGGACGATGTGGTCCTGCTTGCCGAGGACGAGATCGCCGCCGGCATCCGCCATGCCTATGAGCAGGAACGCGAGATCGTCGAAGGCGCCGGCGCCGTCGGCATCGGCGCGCTGCTTGCCGGGAAAGTCAAGACGAGCGGCCCGATCGTCCTGATCCTCTCCGGCAAGAACATCGATATGAGCCTGCACCGCCGCATCGTCTGCGGGGAATCCTCCGGAAGGGAGTGCGCCGCATGAGCAGGATGACAATTCTCACCGAAAGTGATCTGCGCAAGATCGTGACGCTCGACCTGGACGCTGTCGCCTGCGTCGAGAACGCCTTTCGGGCCCTGGCCACGCTGCCGGTGGCGATGCCGCCAATCTTGAGGCTCGACATTCCCGAGCATCGCGGCGAGGTCGATGTGAAGTCCGCCTATGTGCCGGGCATAGACGGCTTCGCCGTCAAGATAAGCTCCGGCTTCTTCGACAATCCGAAGCTCGGCCTGCCGAGCGGCGGCGGCATGATGGTGCTGCTCTCGGCCAAGACCGGCGTGGTCGAGGCGCTGCTGCTCGACAATGGCTATCTGACCGATGTGCGAACCGCCGCTGCCGGCGCGGTCGCGGCCAGGCATCTGTCGCGCGAAGACTCCAAGACAGCGGCGATCTTCGGCGCCGGTTTGCAGGCGGGGCTACAGTTGGAAGCGCTGCGCCTGGTGCGGCCGATCGAGGAAGCGCGCATCTGGGCGCGCGACGCCGCCAAGGCCGAGGCAATCGCCGCGCGCCTGCGCGAGAAATTGGGCATCATCGTGCGGGCCGAGCCGGATGCGGCGAACGCGGCGGCCGGCGCCGACATCATCGTCACCACCACGCCGTCGACCGAACCGCTGATCAAGCCCGGTTTCGTCTCGGCCGGCCAGCACATCACCGCGATGGGCTCCGATGCCGAGCACAAGAACGAGATCGCGCCGGCGATCCTGCGCATGGCCGATCTCTATGTCGCTGACAGCGCCAAGCAGACACGGCGCCTGGGCGAGCTTCACCACGCGCTCGATGCGGGCGTGATGGCCGCCGACGCCGAGGTCACCGAACTCGGTGAGATCATTGCCGGCAGCAAGCCCGGCCGGCGCTCGGGAAGCGACATCACTATCGCCGACCTTACCGGCACCGGCGTGCAGGACACCGCGATCGCCACTTTGGCTCGCGACCGTGCGCATGCGGCCAATGCCGGACTCAATTTCGAAAGCTGATGCTGGCCGCAAGGCCCAACAAACGAGGACCAACAAAATGCAGCCAAACCTGAAATTCTCGCGGAGCGAATTTGCCGATCGCCTCGCCAAGACGCGCAAAGCCATGGAGGCAAAAGGGGTCGATCTTCTGATCGTCAGCGACCCATCCAACATGGCGTGGCTGACGGGGTATGACGGCTGGTCCTTCTATGTGCATCAGGCGGTCATCGTGCCGCCTACGGGCGAGCCGGTCTGGTACGGCCGCGGCCAGGACGCCAACGGCGCCAAGCGTACCGCCTATCTCGCGCATGACAACATCATCGGCTACGCCGACCACTATGTGCAGTCGACCGAGCGCCACCCGATGGACTATCTCGCCAGGGTGCTTGCCGAGCGCGGCTGGGACAAGCTCACCATCGGCGTCGAGATGGACAATTACTGGTTCTCGGCCGCTGCCTTCGCAGCACTTCAGAAGCATTTGCCCAATGCCCGCTTCGTCGACGCCACCGCGCTGGTGAACTGGCAGCGCGCGGTGAAAAGCCCGACCGAGATCGAATATATGCGCAACGCCGCCCGCATCGTCGAGGCGATGCACGAGCGCATCGTCGACAGAATAGAAGTCGGCATGCGCAAATGCGATCTGGTCGCCGAGATCTACGATGCCGGCACGCGCGGCGTCGCGGGCATAGGCGGCGACTATCCGGCGATCGTGCCGCTGCTGCCTTCGGGGGCGGATGCCTCGGCGCCGCATCTCACCTGGGACGACAAGCCGATGAAGGTGAACGAAGGCACGTTCTTCGAGATCGCCGGCTGCTACAACCGCTATCATTGCCCGCTGTCGCGCACCGTGTTCCTCGGCAAGCCGACGCAGGCCTTTCTCGACGCCGAGAAGGCGACGCTGGAAGGCATGGAGGCCGGCCTCGCTGCGGCGAAGCCCGGCAACACCTGCGAGGACATCGCCAACGCCTTTTTCGCGGTGCTGAAGAAATACGGCATCGTCAAGGACAACCGCACCGGCTATCCGATCGGCATTTCCTATCCGCCGGACTGGGGCGAGCGCACGATGAGCCTGCGCCCCGGCGACCGCACCGAGCTCAAGCCCGGGATGACCTTCCATTTCATGACCGGGCTGTGGCTGGAGACGATGGGCCTGGAGATCACCGAGTCGATCCTGATCACCGAGACCGGCGTCGAGTGCCTGGCCAATGTGCCGCGCAAGCTCTTCGTGAAGGACTGAGCGATGCCCGCTTTGCGTCCATCGCCGATCGCGCCGACCGTCGACTTCGAGCGCGACGGCGTCCAGCACGGTTTTTTGCGCCTGCCCTACAGCCGCGACGATTCCGCCTGGGGGTCGGTGATGATCCCGGTCTGTGTCGTAAGCAACGGCAAGGGGTCGACGGCGCTGCTGACCGGCGGCAATCACGGCGACGAGTATGAGGGGCCATTGGCGCTCTACGAGCTCGCCCGCACGCTCGATCCGAAAAGTGTCTCCGGCACGGTCATCATCGTGCCGGCGATGAACTATCCGGCGTTCCGCGCCGGCACGCGCACCTCGCCGATCGACAAGGGCAACATGAACCGCTCCTTCCCCGGCCGCCCTGACGGCACGGTGACGGAGAAGATCGCCGACTATTTCCAGCGTGAATTGCTGCCGCGCGCGGACCTCGTCTTCGACTTCCACTCCGGCGGCAAAACGCTGGACTTCGTGCCGTTCTGCGCGGCGCACACGCTGGCGGACAAAGAGCAGGAGAAAAAGGCCTTCGCCGCGGTCGAGGCATTCTCGGCGCCGTTCTCGATGCGGATGACCGAGATCGACGCGGTCGGCATGTACGACACGGCGGCCGAGGAGATGGGCAAGGTCTTCGCCACCACCGAGCTCGGCGGCGGTGGGACATCGCGGGCCGAAACCGTGCGCATCGCCCGGCGCGGCATCCTCAACGTGCTGCGCCACGCCGGCATCGTAAATGGTGCGGTCGAGAAGACACGAACTCAGTGGCTGGGCATGCCGTCGGGCGATTGCTTCGCCTTCGCCGAGGAAGACGGCATGATCGAGACTATGGTCGATCTCGGCGAACCGGTGGAGGACGGCCAGGTGGTTGCGCGCATCCATCCGGTCGGCCGCACCGGCCAAGCGCCGCTGGAGATCAGGGCCAGGATGTCGGGACTGCTGGCCGCGCGTCACTTCCCCGGACTGGTCAAGGCGGGCGATTGCGTCTCGGTGATGGCCGTGGCCGTTCAGGAATAGTCTCGCCGCCCGCCTACTGCACCACGCGCTTCTCGAGCTTGCGGGCAAGGGTACGCCGGTGCAGGCCGAGCCGGCGCGCGGTCTCGGAGATGTTGAAGCCGGTCTCGACCAGGGTCTCGTGGATAAGCTCCCATTCGAGGTTCTTGATCGAGGTGGGGCGGCTGGTGAGCGGCACCGAAACGTCGCCCTCGGCGCGGCCGAAGGCGGCTTCGATGTCGTCGGTGTTGGCAGGCTTGGCCAGATAATGGCACGCGCCGAGCTTGATGGCCTCGACCGCCGTGGCGATGCTGGCAAATCCGGTCAGCACGACGATGCGCATCGACGGGTCGCGGGCGCTGAGCAACTTGACGCATTCGAGCCCCGATCCCGCTCCGAGCTTGAGATCGACGACGGCGTAGGCCGGAACGGCTTTTTCAAGCGCGGCCAGCAGCGCGTCGCGGTCGTGGCAGACCACGACGTGGTAGTCGCGCTTCTCAAACGAGCGTTTGAGCGTGCGCGCGAACGTCGCGTCGTCCTCGACGACGAACAGGGATCGATCAGGCTTCACGATCGCCTCCATCGGTCAGCGCCGCCAATGGCAGCGAAAGGGTAACGCAGGCGCCCTCGCCCGTGTTGCGCGCCGAAACGTCGCCGCCGAGCTTGCCCACGACATTGAACACCAGGAAGAGACCCAAGCCGCCGCCCGGACGCCCCTTGCTCGACATATAGGGCTGGCCGAGCCCGGCCAGAATATCCTTGTCGAAACCCGGTCCGCGATCCTTGACGGTGAACACCAGCTTCTCATCCTGCCGCTCAGCGGCGATGCCGACCCAATCGTGCGATGCTTCCAGCGCATTGTCGAGCACGTTGAAGATCACTTGCCGCAGCGCCGTGTCGGACACGATCGGCTCGTCCGGCTCGAAACCGTTGCTGAAGTCCAGCTTGGAAGGCTGGCGGCTGACACGCCACTCCTGGACGAGGTCGTCGAGGAACTGGCGGATCGTGGTGCGGATCGTGCCCTCGCCCCGTGCCTGGCCGGAGGACATGAGGATGCCGGTGACGATGCTTTTGCAGCGCTCGATCTGCGCCTGCATCTCGGCAACGTCCTCGGAAAGCTCGCGGTTGCGCTTGACGCTCTGCATCTGGCGCCAGTCGGACAGGATGACCGATATGGTCGAGAGCGGCGTGCCCAGTTCATGCGCGGCGCCAGAAGCCAGCAGACCCATGCGCACGATGTGGTCCTCCTCGGCCGAACGCTGGCGCAGGTCGGCGAGGTAGGCATCGCGTTCGCGCAGGTTGCGGTTGATGCGCGTCATGAAGATCACGATCAGCCCGGCCGCCAGCACGAAGCAGATGAACATGCCGCGCAGATGCAGCGCCAGAAGATCGCTGCCGCCGTGATGCGGGAGAGCGATCGGCTGGAAAACGAAGATGAGGAAGACGAAACAGGCCGAGGCAGCCACGACCAGGATCCAGGTCGACCATGGAGCCAGCAGCGCGGCGCCGAGCGTGATCTGCAGCAGATAGAGCGATACGAACGGGTTCGAGGCGCCGCCGCTCAGGTAAAGCTGCGTGGTCAGCGCCGCCATGTCGAAGATCAGCGCGACGAAGAGCTGCGCGTTGCTGATGCGGCGATTGCCGCGCAGGGCGAGCAGGCTGAAGATGTTCAACCCGACGAGGAACAGCACCACGCCGGCCATCTCGGTGAGCGGCAGCGGGATGGCGAACCAGTATTGCGTCACCAGAATGGTCAGCACCTGCCCGGCCACCGCCAGCCAGCGCAACTGGATGAGGAGCAGCAGGTTCTTCCTGTTCGTCACATCGGCGTTCGAGACGGCGCCCTGGCCGGCAAGAGGAGCCGCTGGGAGCGGCTTCCGGTTATGAAGCCGCGCGATCGAGATGTTCATCTTGCCGCGTCCCGCTTCCGACGCCCGGCAAAAATCGGCCTAGCCAGGGCGATCGCCAGCATCGCCGCCAGGGCAAACCAGGTCAAAGCATAGACGAGATGACTGTTGCGGAAGGTGACGACGGTTAGGCCGCCGCGCGGCCAGCCATCCGCGCCGGACCTCCCGGCATCGATGAAATAGGGCGCGACATCGGTCAGGCCGCGCGCCTTGGCGATTGCCGCGACGTCGCGCGAGTACCAGCGATTGGCCGCCGGATCGTTGCTGCGCAGGAAACCGCCGCCGGGCTCGCTGATACGCAGCAGTCCGTCGACCGTCGCAGGCGACCTCGGGCCGCCGCTCTCTTGTTGAAATTCGGCCTTGCTCTCCTGCGGAACGAAGCCGCGGTTGACGAGGACCGTGAACCCGCGATCGTCGCGCATCGGCGTCAGCACCCAATAGCCACCGCCGAGTTCGGTCACCGCCTGCACCAGCGTGCTGGCGCCGCCAGAAAAACTGCCGGTGAGGCGTACATGGCGATATTCATAGCCGCCCGCGTCGACATCAGCCCATGCCGCGGGTCCTGGAGCATCGACGACCGGAGCATGGATGCGCTGGTCGACGCGGGCGATCAGGTCGAGCTTCCAGACCCGTCTTTCCAGCTGCCATATGCCGAGCCCGACAAAGACCAGGACGCCGAGAAATCCGAGCAGCAGGAGGAACCATCGCGACGCCATGCCAACACCCTGCGGCGATGCGACGAAGGAGCCGGCGCGGCCGGCGATGTCGTCCGCCCTTATCCTCCCGGCGCCCGATACATGGCTCATGGCATCTGCTGCATCTCGTGGAGACCGGGCATCATGTTGGCGTTGAGGTGGTACATCACCCAGAGCGAGCCACTCAGCACGATGACGACGAGGATCACCGTGAAGATCAGCGCCAGCATCGACCATCCGCCTTCCGAGGCGGGGTTCATATGCAGGAAGAAGATCATGTGCACCACGATCTGCACCGCCGCGAAGGCCATGACGATGATGGCCGTCGCCTGCTTGTTGTCGATGGCGCCGGTCATGACCATCCAGAACGGGATGGCGGTCAGGATCACCGACAGGAAGAAACCGACCAGGTAGCCCTTCAGCGACCCGTGCGCGACGCCGCCATGCGCGTGGTCGTGACCGGCATGATCATGAGCGCTCATCTCAACGTCCCCATCAGATAGACGAAGGTGAAGACGCCGATCCAGACGACGTCGAGGAAATGCCAGAACATCGAGAGGCACATCAACCGGCGGCGATTGGCTTCGATGAGGCCATGTCTCGCGACCTGCACCATCAGCGTCACCATCCAGACGATGCCGAAGGTGACGTGCAGGCCGTGCGTGCCGACCAGCGTGAAGAAGGACGACAGGAAGGCGCTGCGCTGCGGCGTGGCACCCTCATGGATCATATGCGCGAATTCGTAGAGCTCGATGGACAGGAAGGCGAGGCCGAACAGCATGGTCACCGCGAGCCAGCCTTGTGTCGCGCCGACGCGGCCCTTGTCCATGGTCAGCATGGCAAAGCCATAGGTGATCGAGGAGAGCAGCAGCATGGTGGTGTTGACGGCCACCAGGCCGAGGTCGAACAGGTCCTTCGGCGCCGGACCCGCCGCGTAATTGCCGCCGAGCACGCCAAAGGCCGCGAACAGCATGGCGAAGATCAGGCAGTCGCTCATCAGATAGAGCCAGAAGCCGAGCATAGTGCTGCCGCCTTCGGCGTGCGCATGCTCCTCTTCCAAGTGGAAGACCGGTTCGGCGCCGGCCGTGATCGCCGTCGATGCCATGCTCAAGCCCTAGCCCCCTCAGCGGCGAGGAGCGCCGTCCTCGCCTCCTCCGTTTGGGCGACCTCGGCCGCCGGGATGTCGAAGTCGCGGTGATAGTTGAAGGTGTGGCCGATCGCCGTTGCGATCAGGCAGACGAAGCTCAGCGCCGCCAGCCACCACATGTACCAGATCAGCCCGAAGCCGAGGGCGACGCTGAAGACCGCCAGGATGACGCCGGTGCCGGTGTTCTTCGGCATGTGGATCGGCTTGAAGCCAGAGAGCGGGCGCCGGTAGCCGGCCTTCTTCATGTCCCACCAGGCGTCGTTGTCGCGAATGATGGGGGTGAAGGCGAAGTTGTAGGCCGGCGGCGGCGAGGAGGTCGACCATTCGAGCGTGCGGCCGTCCCAGGGGTCGCCGGTGACGTCGACCAGCTCGGCGCGCTTGCGGATGGAGACGAAGATCTGGACCAGGAAGGCGGCGATGCCGGCGGCGATCAGCACCGCGCCGAAGGCGGCGATGACGAACCAGATCTGCAGCGAGGGGTCGTCGAACACCCGCATGCGGCGCGTCACGCCCATCAGACCGAGGATATAGAGCGGCATGAAGGCGAACCAGAAGCCGAGCACCCAGCACCAGAACGAGACCTTGCCCCAGAACGGATCGAGCCTGAAGCCGAAGGCCTTCGGCCACCAGTAAGCGATGCCGGCGAACAGGCCGAACAGCACGCCGCCGATGATGACGTTGTGGAAATGCGCGATCAGGAACAGGCTGTTGTGCAGCACGAAGTCGGCCGGCGGCACGGCAAGCAGCACGCCTGTCATGCCGCCGACAACGAAGGTGAGCATGAAGGCCACCGTCCACATCATCGGCAGCTCGAAGCGGATGCGGCCGCGATACATGGTGAACAGCCAGTTGAACATCTTCGCCCCGGTCGGGATGGAGATGATCATCGTGGTGATGCCGAAGAAGGAATTGACGCTGGCGCCGGAGCCCATGGTGAAGAAGTGGTGCAGCCAGACCAGATAGGACAGGATGGTGATGACGACCGTGGCGTAAACCATCGAGGTGTAGCCGAACAGGCGCTTGCCGGAGAAGGTCGAAGTGACCTCGGAGAAGACGCCGAATAGCGGCAGGATGAGGATGTAGACCTCCGGGTGACCCCATATCCAGATGAGGTTCACATACATCATCGGGTTGCCGCCGAAGTCGTTGGTGAAGAAGTTGGTGCCGACATAGCGGTCGAGCGCCAACAGCGTCAGCACCGCCGTCAGCACCGGGAAGGACGCCACGATCAGCACGTTGGTGCAGAGCGAGGTCCAGGTGAAGACGGGCATGCGCATCATGGTCATGCCGGGCGCGCGCATCTTGATGATGGTGCAGATCAGATTGATGCCCGACAAGGTCGTGCCGACGCCGGCGACCTGCAGCGCCCAGATATAATAATCGACGCCGACATCTGGACTGTAGTTGATGCCAGACAGCGGCGGATAGGCCAGCCAGCCGGTGCGGGCGAACTCGCCGACGAACAGCGAGGCCATGACCAGGATGGCGCCGCCCACCGTCATCCAGAAGCTGAAATTGTTGAGGAAGGGGAAGGAAACGTCGCGCGCGCCGATCTGCAGCGGCACGACGAAGTTCATCAGTCCGGTGACGAAGGGCATCGCCACGAAGAAGATCATGATCACGCCATGGGCGGTGAAGATCTGGTCGTAGTGATGGGCGTTGAGATAGCCTTCCGAACCGTTGAAGGCGATGGCCTGCTGCAGGCGCATCATGATGGCGTCGGAGAAGCCGCGAAGCAGCATGACGAGGCCGAGCACCATATACATGATGCCGATCTTCTTGTGGTCGACGCTGGTGAACCACTCGCGCCACAGATAACCCCAAAGCTTGAAATAGGTGACGGCGCCGAGGAGCGCCAAACCGCCGAGCGCCACCACCACGAAGGTGGCAACGACGATCGGCTCGTGCAGCGGCAGCGACTCCAAAGTGAGGCGGCCGAAGATGAATTTGGTCAGCGACTCAGGCATCCGCCATCCCTCACAATTCGAAGCGCAGCAGGCCGAGCGAAGGCCTCTCGGCGTCAGCGCGGCGGGTCCCCGCACCGGGCGCGAGCAGGCCGACGCCGCGCAGCGGAGACAGGTCCCTGAGCGGCCAATCCCTGTCATCGTCGTTACGGGCCGCGCGCGAGGCGGCGGCAGCCTCCTCCGCCGTGCAGATGCTGGCGACATAGGACGGATCGGTGCCGAACACCGCGCCGCGGCGGGCGACCTTGTCGTATTGCAGCGGCAGGGTATTGCGGACGCCGGCGAGCCCCAGGCCGCCCTTGGCGTCGATCGACATCATCTCGTTCATGCACATCTTGCCGGGCTCGACACACAGATTGAGGATGGCGCCGAAGAGGTCGGGATCGATGGAGGCATAGTGCCGGACCGGCTCGTGCTCGCTCGGGCGTTCGAGCTCGAGATAGCTCTCGCGGGTGAGCGCGGCCTGCGCGCTCTTGGTCTGATTTACCCAGTCGGCGAAGGCCTGGTCGGACAGACCGTGGAAAGCAAAGCGCATGCCGGAGAAGCCGGCGCCGCTGTAATTGGCCGAGAAGCCGGTATAGGTGCCCGGACGGTTGACGACGGCGTGCAGCTTCGTCTCCATGGCAGGCATGGCGTAGATCTGCCCGGCAAGGGCCGGAATGTAGAAGGAGTTCATCACCGTGGACGAGGTGATGCGGAAGTCTATCGGCTGGTTGACCGGCGCCGCCAGCTCGTTGACGGAGGCGATGCCATAATCCGGATAGATGAAGAGCCACTTCCAATCGAGCGCGACGACCTCGACCCTGAGCGGCTTGTGGTTCTGCGTCACCGGCTGTCCCGGCTCGATCCGGTCAATGCGCCGGTAGGGGTCAAGCAGATGCGTGCCGAGCCAGGTGAGCGCGCCCAGACAGATGATGACGAGAAGGGGCGCCGCCCAGATCACCAGCTCCAGCTTGGTCGAATGGTCCCAGTCAGGCGTATAGGTCGCCGTGGTGCTGGATTGCCGGTAGCGCCAGGCAAAGAACACGGTCAGCACCATGACCGGCACGATGATCAGCAGCATCAAAAGGGTCGAAACGACGAGCAGGTCGCGCTGCTGCGCCGCCACGTCGCCCGCGGGCGCCAGCACCACCAGATCGCAGCCGCTCAGCAGAACGGCCAGGGGGAAGAGAAGCAAGGCTCCGGATCGTTTCATCAAATGCTGCTCTCGATAGTCCGGCGCAACAGGCCTATCATGTTGCAATGCGGTATCGACCAACGGCTACCGCTGACAGGCCCGAGACGACATTGGACAATTTGTCCAATGCCCAGTCAGGGCGGCTTTGGCGAAAGTGTGCAACGCACAATGGGATGACAATCGTGTCCCGCATCCAACTCGGTGGCGACGGAATAGATGGCTGAAACTTCGACTGCCGAAACTGACAGCAGGCTGATCGGCTCGCATCACGGCCAGGTCAGCGCAGGCGATATCGCTGTCGGCGTGATCATCGGCAGGACGTCGGAATTCTTCGATTTCTTCGTCTATGCGATCGCTTCCGTGATCGTGTTCCCCAAGCTTGTCTTTCCGACGCATGATCCGCTGGTCGGTACGCTTTACTCTTTCGCCATCTTCGCGCTGGCCTTCATCGCGCGTCCGTTCGGCACGGTGCTGTTCATGGCGATCGACCGTGCCTATGGCCGCGGCGCCAAGCTGACAATCGCGCTTTTCCTGCTCGGCACCTCGACCGTCGCGATGGCGTTCCTGCCGTCCTATGAAGATGTCGGCGCGGTCGCCGCCTGGCTGCTGGCGCTAACCCGGTTCCTGCAGGGCCTGGCGCTCGGCGGCACCTGGGACGGCCTGCCGTCGCTGCTGGCGCTGAACGCGCCGCAGAACCGGCGCGGCATCTATGCGATGATCCCGCAACTCGGCGCGCCGATCGGGCTTATCGTGGCGAGCTCGCTGTTTGCCTTCTTCGTCGCCAACCTCTCGGCTGACGATTTCTTCAGCTGGGGTTGGCGCTATCCGTTCTTCGTCGCTTTCGCCATCAATGTCGTGGCGCTGTTTGCCAGGCTGCGCATCGTCGTCACGCCCGAATTCTCGAAGCTCTACGAGAGCGGCGACCTGCAGCCGACACGCATCAGGGACATGATCAGCACGGAAGGCCGCAACGTCGTTGTCGGCGCTTTCGCACCGCTGGCGAGCTTCGCTCTGTTCCATATGGTGACGGTGTTCCCGCTGTCCTGGGTGTTCCTGTTCACCAATGAAGGGCCGGAGCGCTTTCTGGTGATCGAGGCGGTGAGCGCGCTGTTCGGCATCGCCGCGATCGTCGCCTCGGGGCCGCTGGCCGACCGCGTCGGGCGTCGCGCCCTGCTCGGCGGCGGCGCCGTCGCCATCGCCGCATTCAGCGGCTTTGCCCCGCAGCTCCTCAACGGCGGCACCGTCGGCGAGACCGTGTTCATGGTGCTGGGCTTCATCCTGCTGGGCTTGAGCTTCGGACAATCCTCGGGCGTCGTCGCGTCGAGCTTCTCGCGCCAGCACCGCTATACCGGCTCGGCGGTGACGTCGGACCTCGCCTGGATGTTCGGCGCCGGCTTCGCGCCGCTTGCAGCGCTGCTGCTGGCCGGCACGTTCGGCCTCGTCGCCGCCGGCGCCTATCTGCTTTCAGGCGCGGCCTGCACACTGCTCGCGCTTTGGATCGACAGGCAGGCCTCGACGACCGGCCGTTAGTACCCGGCCGCTAAAGCGCGTCGCGATCTTTCAGATTCGCTCCATGCGCTTTAGGTTTTTGATTTTACGCATGTCTTTATCTCGAAACTGGTTCCCACCTTCGGGAGACATGCTTTAGCACATTGTCGCAGGCGGCCAATCAGACCTGGTAGAAGTCCCGATACCATTCGACGAAGCGCGGAACGCCGACCTCGATCGAGATTGTGGGCTTGAAGCCGGTCGCCTCCTCGAGCGAGGTGACGTCGGCATAGGTCGCCAGCACGTCGCCCGGCTGGAGCGGCATCAGGTTGCGGATTGCCTTGCGCCCGAGCGCGTCTTCCAGCACGTCGATCAGCCGGCTCAGTTGGACAGGTGAACTGTCGCCGATATTGTGGATCCTATACGGCGCATTGCTTGTAGCCGGGTCCGGGGCCGCGCTTGTCCAACCGGGGTCGGGCGTCGCGGGGTGCTCCATGACGCGGATTACGCCCTCGACGATGTCGTCGATGTAAGTGAAGTCCCGCTGCATGTTGCCATGGTTGAAAACGTCGATCGGCTGGCCGGCGAGGATGGCCTTGGTGAAGATGAACAAGGCCATGTCGGGCCGGCCCCACGGACCGTAGACGGTGAAGAAGCGCAAGCCTGTGGTCGGCAGCCCGAACAGATGGCTGTAGGTGTGGGCCATCAGCTCGTTCGCCTTCTTGCTGGCGGCATAGAGGCTCAAGGGATGATCGGCGGAATCATGCACCGAGAACGGCATGCGCGTGCTGCCGCCATAGATCGAGCTCGACGATGCATAGACGAGATGACGGACCGAGGCCTGACGGCACCCTTCCAGGATGTTGAGGAAGCCGTTGAGGTTGCTTCGCGCATAGACATGCGGATTGATCAGCGAATAGCGGACCCCCGCCTGCGCGGCGAGATTGACGACGATCTCCGGCGCGACCGAGGCAAAGATCGCCGAGATGCGGTCGTGGTCGGCGAGATCGACATGCTCGAAACGAAAGTTCGCGAACCCATTCAGCCGCTCGAGCCGGGCCTGTTTCAGCGCAATGTCGTAATACTCGTTCATGGAATCGAGGCCGACAACCTGCCGGCCTTCGGCAAGCAGCCTGTGGCAGAGGTGAAAACCTATGAAGCCGGCTGCGCCGGTGATCAGGATCGGCTTGCTCGACGTCAATGCGTGCCCCCAACGTTGTGGCCAGACCATTCACCGACCTGTCGCTCGCCGACGGCTCGCAGTCACGTTCAGGTGGCCGAGAAACTTCCTTGTATGGCAGGCTATCGGCGAATTCAACGATACGTCGTCCTGCGCCGCCGCGACATGGGCCTCGTAGTTGGTCCCTATCCGGTCGATAATGGCCTACATTAAGACAATCCGCGCCCCGCAAGTCCGAATGCCACCGATATCCCGAAGCGCAAGTTCGATCTCAAAGTGGACATTTATGTACGGGCTAGCCATGGGACCGAGTGGACTTTCATGGAATTTCTTTGCTCTCATTGACCAAATTGAGGATTTTGATTTCTTGGTGATCTTCCTTCCCTGGGGCAAACTGCTACCGGGCTTTCAGGAGGAGAAATGAGAGCACGCGCGGCGACGGTCGGAGACCTGGAGGATGTTTTCCGCGGCCTGTCCAAGCGGATGTCGGACGAATATGTGGCGGCCGGCAAGGACAGCAAAAGCGCCTATGACAATCTGATGATGAATCTGAAGGAAGGCCGAGCGCACGCGCTCGTGCAGGACGACAGGACAGTGGCGATCATCGCCTGGCATGAGCATGCGGACGCCGCCGATACGCTGTTCGCCGCGCGGGAGGATTTCTTCAACGCCGCGACGGTCCGGTTCTGCAAGCGGCACATCCGCCATATCCAGGCGCTTGCCGGCAACCTTCCGATACATTCGCGCAGTTGGCTGCAGCGGCCCGACGTCGCGAGGTGGTTCCGCGTGATCGGCTATATCGACCGGGGACGGAAGAACGGCGCCACCTTGTTCGAGCTGCCGCCCTCTCGCAACGGCTGAAGGCGGTTCACGAACCGAACCATCGCGATCGCCGGCTTGAGCCGAACTTCTCCTTGTCGGCGCGCAGCGCCACCGAAGGCTCGTAGTAGTTGCCAGTCGGCGCGGGGCCAGAGAAGAAATCGACCTCGACCTTGCCGATGCGGCCGCCACCGAATTCGATGTAGCAGGTGCCGAAGCCGTCGTAGAGCGTGCCGCTTCCGCTTTGGCGCAATTTTGCGACCAGCGCGGTGGCCACCGCCCGTGCCGCGCCTTCGGCGAACACGCCCGCCTTGGGCGTCCCGGTGTTGGCGCCGTCGCCGACCGCGTAGACATTCTCATACTTGGTTTCGAGCGTGCGCGGGTTGACCGGGATCCAGCCGTTCTCCGCCATGCGGCTTTCCAGCACCACCGGCGGCACGCGATGTTTGGGGACGCCGAGGAAAAGGTCGAACGGCATTTCGGCGCCATCGTCGAGAACCGCCACGTTGCGGGCATTGTCGACGGAGGCGACTCGCCGGCTCGGGATGAACTTGATGCCGCGCTCGGCGAAGGCCGCCAGCAGTGCGCGCGAGGTGTCGGGCGAAGGCGGTACCGGGCTGCCGAGCGGCAGCACCAGCGATATCTCGCAGGCCTCGCGCGCACCCTGCCGCGTCAGGTAGTCGTGCAACATCAGCACGCATTCGCTTGGCGCCGGCGGGCATTTGTAGGGCGCACCGCAGACACCGACCATCGCCCTGCCCTTTTTGAAGGTGGGCAACACATCGCGCAGCCGCTCCGCACCGGCAACCGAATAGAACTCGTTGGTTCCCGACAGCCCGGGCGTGGCGTCGAAATCATATTCGGCGCCAAGCGCCACGATCAGGTAGTCGGCATCGAAGACGCCGTCATCGGTGGTGACTCGCCGCCTTTCCGGATCGATCGCGGTGATGGTGCGCTTCAGCAGGCGTACGCCCGGCTTGGCGTAGCGGCTGTATGGCAAGCGCACCGCCTCCGGCGCCTTCAGGCCGAACATCACGTCGAGCTTCGAAAAGCCGAATATGAAAGCGTCGCTCTTGTCGATTAGCGTGACGTCGATGCCGTCGCCCATCGCCTCGGACAGCAGCGTCGTCAGTTCCAGGCCGCCGAAACCTGCTCCCAAAACGACGATGCGTGGTTTCCCTGCAGTGCTCATCCCGGTTCCCCATAGCCATGCCGTGGCGCCGGATTGAACTCGTTCATTGCCTTTCAGTGGCAGCGAGGGCGCTCTCTCAGACGCCCTCGCCATCGGCATCCGCCGCCCTTAGGCGGTCGTCTGCCCTGTCAGGTCAGCACAGGCTGAGGGACGATGCGGATGTAGGGCTTCGGTTCCTTCCAGCCCTGCGGATAAAGCTGCTTGGCCTCATCATTCGACACCGAGCCCGCGATGATGACGTCGTCGCCGGGCTTCCAGTTGACCGGCGTCGCCAGGCGATGCTTCGCCGTCAGCTGCAGGGAATCCACCACGCGCAGCACCTCGTCGAAGTTGCGACCCGTCGTCATCGGGTAGGATATGACCAGCTTGATCTTCTTGTCCGGGCCGATGACGTACACATTGCGCACCGTCTGATTGTCGGCGGCGGTGCGGCCGTCGGCGCTGTTGCCGGCCGAGGCGGGCAACATGTCGTAGAGCTGCGAGACGGCCAGCGTCGGGTCGCCGATCATCGGGAAGTTCGGCGCCATGCCCTGCGTCTCGGCAATGTCTTTCGCCCAGCCGGCATGCTTGTCGACCGGGTCGACGGACAGGCCGATGACCTTGACGCCGCGTTTGTCGAATTCGGGCTTGAGACGGGCCATATAGCCGAGCTCGGTCGTGCAGACCGGCGTGTAGTCCTTGGGATGCGAGAAAAGGATGCCCCAATCCTTGCCCAGCCATTCATGGAAGGAGATCGGACCTTCTGTGGTGTCGGCCGTGAAATCAGGGGCGATGTCTGCGATACGGAGTGACATTGTTGTGTTCCTTTCCGGTTGGAATTCGATTGCGGGGCTAAATTAGGAAATCTATGTTCCGCCAGCGTTCCCCGACGACGACCCGCCCGGTGACGGCTTCGGCGGCGACGCTCGTTCTTTCGGACGGTGCTGCATGCGCGTTTCGATCCACCTGCTCGGCGGGTTCGCCGTCAGCGTCGATGACCGGGTGGTCCCGGCGGCGGAGTGGCGTCGCGACTGCGCCGCGGCGCTGGTCAAGCTGCTTGCCTTACGGCCTGGGCATCGCGCCCACCGCGAGCAGATCATGGAGACCTTCTGGCCAGACACGGACCCCGACGCCGCCGGCGCCAGCCTGCGCAAGGCCGTCCATTTCGCGCGCCGCGCGCTGGGCAGCCACGACCTGATCGACGTGAGCAACGATATTGTGGCGCTCGCCGCGGATGTCGAACTGGCGATCGACACCGAGAGCTTCGAAATCGCCACGAAGGCTGCCCTGCGAGGTGGCGACAGCAAGGCCTTCGCGCATGCCGCCGACCTCTACGGGGGCAGGCTCCTGCCCGACGATCTGTTCATCGAATGGCTGGACGCTCCTCGCGCGCAGCTGCAGCAGCGCTACAGCGACCTGTTGCGCGCCGGCGGTCTCTGGCAGCGGCTGATCGCGCTCGACCCGGCCGACGAGCAGGCGCAATGCGCGCTGATGCAGGCAGCACTCGATGCCGGCAACCGCGTGGAAGCGATCCGCCAATTCAACCAGCTTCGCGACAATCTGCATGCCGAGCTCGGCGTCGGGCCGAGTGCCGCGACCATCGCGCTTTACGAGAAGGCGCTGGCGCTTTCGGGACCGGAGACGGTCAACCCTTCGGAACGCATCCGCACCTCGCTGGCCTGGGGCCTGGTGCACCTGCAAAGCGGCGAGTTCGACAAGGCAAGCGAGATCGCCCGGCAGACACGCGATCTGGCGCTGGGCGCCGATCTGCCGCGCGAGGTCGGCGAGGCGAGCGCGCTGCTGGGCATCGCATCGATGATGCAGGCCCAGTGGCCGCAGCTGTTCCGGTCCGAATTCATCGAATGGGTCCGCGCCAAGCCGGCCTTTGTGCAACATGTCTTCGATGGGCATCTCTGCCTCTCCGAGTTTTGTCTGTGCAGCGCCAAAGGTCATGCCGAAGTCGCGGGACTGGCACAGGAACTGCTCGCCGTCGCCGAGGAAGCGGAATCGAACGCTGGACGCGGCCTCGCCTGCCTGCTTCTGGGTGAGGCTTCGCTCTTTTCAGGCGAGCTCGACAGGGCCGAGCAGTTCCTCACCGAAGCAGAGCGGCTGTTGCTCGCGGCGGATGCGGTCGCCGGCCGCGTGTTGGCCATCGAGCGGCTGGCCGAGATCGCCCTGGAGCGGGGCCAGAAATGGCGCGCCAGCCGCCTGATCCAGCGCGGCCTCGCCGATGCCGAACGTTCATGGCTCTCGCCACATCTCATCATGCGCATGCAGGCCCTGGCCGTGCGGGCGGCATCGACGCCGAAGATGGTGGCGGAAGAGATCCTCGCCGGCGACAGGTTGTTGACGCCCGGCGCCTGCCAGCCCTGCTCGATGGCGCTGCGCACCGCTTCGGCGATCGCGCTTGCCGAAGCTGGCGAGTTGGAACAGGTCGACCGTCGCCTGAACGACGCCGAGCGTATCGCCGGCATGTGGCAAGGCGGCCCTTGGGCGGCAGCCCTTTGGGAGGCGCGCGGCGTGCAGCGGCGGGCACAGGACAAGGAAGTGCGCGCGCTCGCCGCCTTCGAAGAGGCTGCCAGCCGCTACGAAGAGCTTGGCCGGCCGCGCGACCAGGCCCGATGCCTGGCGCGGATGGGAAATCACGGCTGAGCTTGCGCTTGAGGCCAATCGGCGGGATGGTATGGAAGGCAGCCGGGGGCGCTGGCACGCCGGATATGCATGGCTGCTGGAAATCGAGATGGTGCGCGCTTGCCTGGCCTTTGTCGCCCTTATAGCCCTGATAGGGCCGACAGAAGCGGGCGAGCGGCTGTCCCATCTTTTCGACCGCTCCGACCTGGCAACGACCTACTCCGGTGAATCCGACCTGCTGACCGCCTATACGACCGGCATGGCGCGCTATCGTCTGTTGCTCGCCGGCGTCACCGGCACAGCCAATCTCGCCGCACCGCTCGAACCCCTCCAGCTGCGGCCAGAATTCCAGCAACGGACATGGCGTTCGGCGGACGGCAGCCTGCTGCAGGGCTTTGTCGGCAAAGGCGGCTTCCGGCTGACCACGGGAAACTGCGTCGCCCGCATCTGCACGGCCAGCGAATGCAGCGAAGCCGGCTGGCCGCTCTATGCCTGCAGCGACGGGCGGAAGCGCAAGATGTCGGTCAAGAGCTTCGTGACGGCAACATTCGACGGCGTCCCCTACCGGCGGCTGAGCGCGCCGAAGGAGTGACATTGGCGACGCGAGCCGGATAGCTTGCGCTGATCTCGCCAGGCGTGGCATCGGTTGCAGCGCTTTGAGACGTCCGAAGACAAAGATAGTGGCACGCCGACCCGACCGACGATCTGCAACCCCAAAGGTCAGCCTCGCCCGAGCGCTGTCCAAACTCGGCTTCTGCTCGCGCACGCAGGCCGAGCGCCTCGTCGCGGAGGGGCGTGTGCAGGTAAACGGCAAGACGGTGCGCGATGCCTTGCTACGCTTCGATCCCGACCGCGACCGCATCACCGTCGACGGCGAGCGCGTCGTTACCGAGCGCAAGGTCTATCTGATGCTCAACAAGCCGCGCGGGCTGGTCACCACCCGCGACGACCCGGAAGGCCGCGGCACCGTCTATGACTGCCTGGAGGGGCTCGACCTGCCGTTCGTGTCGCCGGTCGGCCGGCTCGACAAGGCGAGCGAAGGCCTGCTTTTGATGACCAAC
Organism: Mesorhizobium atlanticum; assembly: GCF_003289965.1. GTDB lineage: Bacteria > Pseudomonadota > Alphaproteobacteria > Rhizobiales > Rhizobiaceae > Mesorhizobium > Mesorhizobium atlanticum. The sequence continues at coordinate 22,549 of NZ_QMBQ01000013.1, read as the reverse complement.
GACACGCGCTGGGCGAACGGCCTGCTCGACCCCGCCTCGCATGTCGCCAAGACCTATCATGTGCAGATCGCGGCCGTGCCCGACGAGGAAATGCTGGATCGCTTTCGCCAGGGCGCCGTCGCCGATGGCGAGTTGCTCACGGCAAGCTCGATTACGCTGCTGCGCAGCGGCGGCCGCACGGCCTGGCTGGAGGTCGTGCTCGACGAAGGCCGCAACCGGCAGATCCGCAGGCTGCTTGGCGCTTTCGATATCGAGGTGCTGAGGCTGGTGCGCGTCGCGATCGGCGGTCTTCAGCTCGGCGAGCTTGCCAAGGGTCAGGCGCGGCATTTGACGAGCGAGGAGGTGGCGATACTTGCTGCCCCCGAACTTCGTCATCCACGGGCAGAGCGAGAGCGAAGCGGACGCATAGACCCGAAGATCCATTCCGTGACCTCGCGCGAGGGTTAACACGGTGCAAGACGGGGGTCGTTCTGAATCGCCGTAACGCGGATAGGTAACGGAATGGATTCTAGGGTCTGCGCCGCGTCGCTTCGCTCCTTGCTCCGCCCTAGAATGACGAGGCTGAGGGGTTTCGCCCAATCTCCAGGGCACCTGGGCTGCTATTGAGCTGCCGCTACTTCTGGTTCCACCGCCGGATGACCGGCTCGGTCAGGTCGTGCTCATAGCCGACGACGCTGAGGCTGGCGGTGTCGAGCACGAAATGCTCGCCGCCCTCCGGCGGCAGGCCTACCCAGCGCGCCGCGAAGACACGCAGGAAATGCGAGCTGGAGAAGACGAGCACGTTGCCGGCAATCGCGCGCAGCCCGGCGATGATCGCGTCGGCGCGGGCGCCGACATCGGCCGCAGTCTCGCCGTTCGGGCAGCCGTCGCGGAACAATTGCCAGCCGGGGCGCTTCGACAGGATTTCCTTGGTCGTCACGCCTTCATAGGCACCATAGTCCCATTCCTGCAGGTCCGGTTTCTTGACCGCGCGCTCGCCGAAGCCGGCGAGCCGGCAGGTGTCGAAGGCGCGCTGCGAGGGGCTCGACCAGACCGCCTGGAAGGCCAGGCCCTTGAGCCGGTCGGCGACGCCACGCGCGGCGTCCTCGCCTTTGGCGGTCAACGGGATGTCGGTGCGGCCGGTGTGCCTGCCCGAGGCGCTCCATTCGGTCTCGCCATGGCGGACCACGTAAATTTCGGGAAAAGCACTGCTCATCGACCGCCCTCTCGGCTGAATGTTTCGCCGAGAAATCCGGCTCGCGCAGCCTATGCGGCGGCCGACAAAAAGAACAGGCCGCGGCGATTGCCGCGACCTGCATAGGCTTAGGAGGATGCCTGAAGTTGCCTGTCACTCCGCGGGCAGCAGCCCGCCCGACAGCGCGAGGTCGGCCTCCTCCGGCAACTGGCCGGCCATGGCGGCGGCGAATTGCTTCTGGTCGAGCTCGCCTTCCCAGCGCGCCACGACGATGGTCGCCACCGCATTGCCGACGAAGTTGGTGAGCGCGCGGCATTCCGACATGAAGCGGTCGACGCCGAGGATCAGCGCCATGCCGGCAACCGGCACCGAAGGCACGACCGAAAGCGTGGCGGCCAGCGTGATGAAGCCGGCGCCGGTGATGCCGGCGGCGCCCTTCGAGCTCAGCATGGCGACGAGCAGGAGCAGGATCTGGTCGCCGAAGGTGAGCGGCGTGTCGGTCGCCTGGGCGATGAACAGGGCTGCAAGCGTCATGTAGATGTTGGTGCCGTCGAGATTGAAGGAATAGCCGGTCGGGATGACCAGGCCGACCACCGAGCGGTTGCAGCCGGCGCGCTCCATCTTGGCCATCAGGCCGGGCAGCGCCGCTTCCGACGACGAGGTGCCGAGCACCAGCAGCAGTTCTTCCTTGATGTAGCGGATCAGCGCCAGGATGGAGAAGCCGTTGTACCATGCCACGGCGCCCAGAACGACGAGCACGAAGAGCAGCGACGTCAGGTAAAAGGTGCCGATCAGGAAAGCGAGATTGGCGATCGTGCCGATGCCGTATTTGCCGACGGTGAAGGCCATGGCGCCGAAAGCGCCGATGGGAGCTGCCTTCATCAGGATGGCGACGAGGCGGAAGATCGGCGAGGTCAGCGCCTGCAGGAAATCGACCACGGGGCGGCCACGCTCACCGACCAGCGCCAGCGCTATGCCGAACAGCACCGAGAAGAACAGCACCTGCAGGATGTCGCCCTGCGCGAAAGCGCCGGTGATGGTGTCGGGGATGATGTTCATCAGGAAGCCGACGATGGTCGTGTCATGCGCCTTCTCTGTGAAGGTCGAGACCTTCGAGGCATCGAGTGTCGCCGGATTGATGTGCATGCCGGCCCCGGGCTGGATGACGTTCGACACGACGAGGCCGACGATCAGCGCCAATGTCGAGAAGACCAGGAAATAGATCATCGCCTTGCCGGCGACGCGGCCAACCTTGTGCAGGTCGGAGACGCCCGCGATGCCGGTCGCGACGGTGAGGAAGATCACCGGCGCGATGACCATCTTGACCAGCTTGATGAAGGCGTCCCCGAGCGGTTTCAGCGACGCGCCCAGATCGGGATAGAAATGTCCAAGCAGGATGCCGGCGGCGATCGCCACCAGGACCTGCGCATAGAGATGCCGGTAAAAGGGAACCTTGCCGCGCGGTTCGGCGGCAGCGATTGCTGTCTGCATGATATCCTCCGTTCGGCCCCCGATCGAGACGCTCGACCTCCCAGGGGGCTGTTGACCTCCGCAGCCTCGCGGCTGCTGTGGAGGCATTTGCAACACGCGTGCCAGATCGCATCCGCAGTCCCTGAACACTGATTTCGTTGGCTTTTCCGAAAAGGAGATACGTGTCTTCGACAGCTCTCGTGCGGTTATCCGCATAGGTCGAATTGTGCTTTGTGCGAAAACATGCACAAATGCGGCATGCTGCAACGCCCTGCCGCTGCTCTCGCCCTAACGCCCGAACTGCTTGCCGGGCGGGCGCGGCGCGCCTGGCTGCTATTTACGGCGGTGGCGCTGGCGATCATCGCGGCAGCGCTCTACGGCGCCGGCCTCTATGGCCGCTCGACCGAGATCGAGGCTTTGGCTACGCAGGGACGCACGGACGCCAACCTCAAGGTGGCGCTGTTGCGGGCGGTGCTGGAAAATCCGCGCGCGCTGCCGCTGCTCCTGTCAGAGGACCAGCAGGTGCATGACGCGCTGAGCGAGCGCAGCCCTGCCGCGATCGACGTGCTCAACCGCAAGCTCGAAGGGCTGGTTTCAGGCACCAAGGCCTCGGTGCTCTACGTCACCGGCACGGACGGTCTCGCGATCGCCTCCAGCAACTGGCGCGAACCGGAAAGCTTCGTCGGCAGCGACTACAGTTTCCGCGCCTATTTCTCAGGCGCGATGCAGACCGGCACCGCCGAATATTTCGCGCTCGGCAACGTTAGCAAACGTCCCGGGCTTTACATCTCGCGGCGCGTCGACGGCGGCTCGGGGCCCCTCGGCGTGGTCGTGGTCAAGATGGAGTTCGACCAGCTCGAAGCCGACTGGCACGAGGCGAGCCGACCGGCCTATGTCAGTGATGCGCATGGCGTGGTGCTGATCACGAGCGTGCCGTCGTGGCGCTTCCTGACGACGGAGCCGCTCAGCCGGCCGATGCTCGCCGAGATCCGCGCCAGCCAGCAATTCGGCGATGCGCCGCTGGTGCCTTTGCCGATCACGAGGCCGGAGGCGCTCTCCGGCGACGTCGCGCTGGTTCATGCCCTCACGCCTGGAAGCAGCGAAGCCGAGTATCTGCGGCTTTCAACCGCGGTGCCGTCGACGCCGTGGCGGCTCGACTATCTCGTTCCAGCCGAAGCACCGATCGCGGCGGCACAGCGCGAGATGCGGCTGTTGGCGCTGGGCGTCCTTGTGCCTCTCATCGCCTTTGCCGCCTATCTGTTGTGGCGCCGGCAATCCGGCCAGATGCGGATTGCCGCGGAACAGGCGGCGCGCGCCGAGCTGGAGCGCCGGGTCGTCGAGCGCACGCAGGATCTCAGTCTGGCGCGCGACCGGCTGCAGGCCGAGATCGCCGATCATCGCAGCACCGAGGCCAAGCTGCAGGTGATGCAGCAGGAGCTGGTGCAGGCCAACCGGCTTGCCACGCTTGGCCAGGTCGCCGCCGGCGTCGCGCATGAAATCAACCAGCCGGTGGCGACGATCCGCGCCTATGCCGACAATGCGCGCGTCTTCCTGGAGCGCAAGCAGAGCGCCTCAGCCGAAGAGAACCTCGGCGCGATCGCTGCGCTCACCGAGCGCATCGGCTCGATCACCGAGGAGCTGAAGGCCTTCGCCCGCAAGGGCCGCACCGCCGCCGAACCGGTGGAGCTGCGCGGCGTGATCGAGGGCGCCGTGGTGCTGCTCAGGAGCCGCTTCGCCGGCCGGCTGGATGCGCTGGCGATCACGCTGCCGCCGCCGGCGCTCAATGTAATGGGGAACCGGCTGCGGCTGGAACAGGTGCTGATCAACCTTTTCCAGAACGCGCTGGAGGCGCTCGAAGGCCGCGACGGCGCGCGGGTCGAAGTGTCCGCCGCCGAAACCGCAGAAGACGTGGTGCTGACCGTGTCCGACAACGGCCCGGGCATCCCGCCCGCGATCCTGAAGTCGCTGTTCACGCCCTTCAACACCTCGAAGGAAAAGGGCCTGGGCCTCGGCCTCGTCATCTCCAAGGACATCGTCGCCGACTATGGCGGCCGCATCGAGGTTTCGAGCAGCGACCAGGGCACACGCTTCACGATCCACCTGTCGAAAGCCGGCGCAGCATGACCACGAACGATCCCGCACCGGTGATCCTGATCGATGACGACGACGACCTGCTCAAGGCGACAAGGCAGACGCTGGAGCTTGCCGGCTTTGCGGTGTCGGCCTATTCGGTGGCAAGCGAGGCGTTGGCGGCGCTCGACAGGAATTTCGCCGGCGTGGTGGTGTCGGACATCCGCATGCCGGAGATCGACGGGCTGCAGCTTTTCGACCGCGTCTTGCCTCTCGACCCTGATATCCCCGTCATCCTGGTCACGGGGCACGGCGATATCGCGATGGCCGTCAAGGCGATCAAGGACGGCGCCTACGACTTCATCACCAAGCCTTTTGCCGCCGACCGGCTGGTGCAGAGCGTTGCCCGCGCGGCCGAAAAACGCCGGCTGGTGATGGAAAACCGCGCGTTGCGCGAAGCGGCCGAGCAGGCGCAGGAGGGCTTGCCGCTGATCGGCCAGACGCCGGCGATGGAGCGGCTGCGCCGCACGCTGAGGCAGATCGCCGACACCGATGTCGACGTGCTGGTGACCGGCGAGACCGGCTCGGGCAAGGAGGTGGTGGCGAACCTGCTGCATCGCTGGAGCCGCCGCGCCAAGGGCAATTTCGTCGCGCTCAATTGCGGCACGCTGCCGGAGACGGTCATCGAAAGCGAGCTCTTCGGACACGAAGCCGGCGCCTTCACCGGCGCGCAGAAGAAGCGCGTCGGCCGCATCGAGCATTCGAGCGGCGGCACGCTGTTCCTCGACGAGATCGAAAGCATGCCGGCTGCGACACAGGTGCAGATGCTGCGCGTGCTCGAAATGCGCGAGGTGACGCCGCTCGGCACCAATGAGGTGCGGCCGGTCGACCTGCGCGTCGTCGCGGCGGCCAAGGTCGACCTCGGCGATGCCAGCCAGCGCGGCGCTTTCCGCGAGGACCTTTATTACCGGCTCAATGTGGTGACGCTCTCCATTCCGCCGCTGCGCGAACGGCGGGACGACGTGCCGCTGCTGTTCGGCTATTTCGCCGAGCGCGCCGCATCCCGTTTCCGGCGCGCAGTGCCGGCGACGTCGGCGGCGGTCCAGCGCCATCTCAGGGAGCATGACTGGCCGGGCAATGTACGCGAACTCGCCCATTTCGCCGAACGCTTCGTGCTCGGACTTGAGGACGTCGCCGAAACGCCTTCCCCGGCGGCAATGGGGAACGACGCCGCGATGCCGTTGCCGGAACGGCTCGATCGCTACGAGGCCGAGATCATCCGCGAGACACTTGGTCGCAATGACGGCGACGTCCGCCGCACGATCGAGGCGCTCGGCATTCCGCGCAAGACCTTCTACGACAAGCTGCAGCGGCACGGCATCGTGCGCAGCGATTTTTCCAGATAGATCAAGCCTGTGGAACCCGATCCAACCCCTGGCCGTTGAGCTTATCCGGCAAACCGTGGCACGTTGGCATCAGCCGGCCAGCGAACGCATCGCGGCGATGGCGTTGCCGGGTTGCGCTCGGCAAGCGTTGATGGTTTGTTGCCGCCCAGCGGAGAACGAATGATGCGCGAATCCCTCGGTCAAGACGAATACGGCTCGACCAGCCCCTTCGACCCGGACGACCTGCCCAATCTCAATGCGATTGGGCCGGTCATGGGGGGCGGCAATGATTTCGAGAAATACGCTGTCGCCGTCATCATCGTCTTCGGCGCGCTGATCATCGGCGGGCTGATGGCCGCCTCGATGTCCTTCGGTCACCGCAACGGCTTCCTGTTCGCGCTCGGCGGCGCCACGGCGGCCTGGATTTCCGGCAATGCGCTATTGCTCGACCGGCCTCGCATCTACGCGCTGTTCGTCGCCATCGCCGCCGTCATGCTGATTGCCTCGACCATCACGTTGGTGGTTTAATAGCCCAGGGCCTCGCCGGCAGCCGCGCGGCTGTCCATGGCGCCGTTGTAGCGTGCGCCGCCGCCCTTCTCGATCTCCGCCAGGCTCTTGCCGCCGACCAGAATGCCGGCGGCCCGGCCCCAGGTCTCGTCGCTCAGGTCGAGATGGTAGCCCATGCCGGCAAGCAGCTTCTCCGTGTCCGGCGACAGCCCGAAAGGCTCGACATAGACCGTGTCCGGCAGCCACTGATGATGGATGCGCGGCGCGTCGATCGCTTCCTGGATGTCCATGCCGAAGTCGATGACGTTGACGATAGCCTCCAGCGTGATGGTGATGATGCGCGAGCCGCCCGGGCTGCCGATGACCATGAAGGGCTTGCCGTCCCTGGTGAGGATTGTTGGGCTCATCGAGGATAGAGGCGTCTTCTTCGGCTGGATGGCGTTGGCCTCGCCCTGGACCAGCCCGTAGAGGTTCGGCACCCCCGGCTTCTGGGTAAAATCGTCCATCTCGTTGTTGAGCAGGATGCCGGTGCCGTCGGCGACCACACCGGCGCCGTAGGGGCCGTTCAGCGTGTAGGTGACCGCAACCGCGTTGCCGTCCCTGTCGATGATCGAATAGTGAGTGGTCTCCTTCGACTCGCCAAAACCCTTCGGCATCAGCTCCTTCGAGATTCCGGCGCGAAACGGGTCGATCTTTTCGCGGATTTCCTTGGCGTAGCCCTTGTCGAGCAGTTTCGAGACCGGATTGTCGATGAAATCCGGGTCGCCGAGCGCGGAGTTGCGGTCGACATAGGCATGGCGCATGGCCTCGACCATGACATGGACGGTCTCTGCGGACCCGGAGCCGAGATAAGAAAGCGGGTAGCCTTCCAGCACATTGAGAATTTCGCAGATGATGACGCCGCCCGAGCTCGGCGGCGGCGAGGAGATGATCTCGTAGCCGCGGTAGGAACAGGTCACCGGCTTCAGCTCTCGCACCGCATATTGCTCGAAATCGCCCTTGGCGAGGATGCCGCCCTTGACGCCGCTCGCCTTGACGATGGCGTCCGCAATGGCGCCCTTGTAGAAGGCGTCCGGCCCCTTTTGCGAGATCGCCGACAATGAAGCGGCCAGGTCCGGCTGAACGAGCGTCTCGCCGATGCCATAAGGCTTGCGGTCCTCTTTCAGGAAGATGGCGGCCGCCGCCGGGTCCTTCCCCAGCCGTGCGGCACTGTTGGCGAAGGAAGCCGCGTCGCCCTGGTTGAGCACGAAGCCGCCCTTGGCATAGGCGATTGCCGGCGCCATCAGATCCTGTCTTGAGAGCGTGCCGTATTTCTCGCGCGCCATCTCGAAACCGGCGACGGAACCGGGCACGCCGACGGCGAGATAGCCGTCAAGACTGGCGCCCTTGATCGGCTTGCCGTCCTTGTCGAGATACATGGTCCTGGTGGCGGCGAGCGGCGCGCGCTCGCGGAAATCGAGGAAGGTCGTGCGGCCGTCCTTGAGGCGGATGGTCATGAAACCGCCGCCGCCGATATTGCCGGCTTCGGGATAGACGACGGCCAGCGCATAGCCAACCGCGACAGCGGCATCGACGGCGTTGCCGCCTTTCTTCAGCACGTCGACGCCGACTTCGGTGGCGAGATGCTGCTCTGTGACGACCATGCCGTGCTCGCCCTTGGCCGGAGCGGGCGACGCGGCGAAAGCGGTGATCGGTGGCGTGAGGGTGAGTGCAAGCGAAAGGGTGACGCCCAGCAGCGTCCGACGGTTCAAGGGCATGGCGGTGCTCCTGGCGTTGGGGCGCCTAGGAAAGACCCTGCCAGCGGACCTGTCCATCGCCAATGGCGCTGGCCCGGATCAAATCGGATATCTGCCTGTCAGACGATGCCGCCACCGCCACTTGCGACCACCGGCCGCTCAGCCGCTACCTTCGCCCGGTAACCGGCTTCGCGGTAGGCGGCGACCGGATCGATAGCGCCACCGGTCCTCAGCCGCGCCATGGCGAGGATCGGCTCGACATCCGTCCGGTAGGCGGTTTTCAGCGTCTGCGTCGCCATCAGCGCATCATTGGCGTCCTGAAAACCTTCCAGCGCCTTGCGGTCGACCAGCAGCGCCTGCGCATATGCGCGCTGGACCTCGACCGCCGACAGCATCAGGCTCTCGATCGGATCGGTGACGTTGTGGCTCTGGTCGAGCATATGCGCCGGGTTGAAGCCCTTGGCGCCCGAGAGCTCGGCATCGACCAGCTCGTTGAAGACCAGGAACAGCCGATAGGGATCGATCGAGCCGGCATCGAGGTCGTCGTCGCCATATTTGGAATCGTTGAAGTGGAAGCCGCCCAGCTTGCCGAACTGGATCAGCCGCGACACGATCATCTCGATGTTGACGTTGGGCGCGTGGTGGCCGAGGTCGACCAGGCAGAAGGCCTTGTCGCCGAGTTCCCTGGCGATGATGTAGTTGGTGCCCCAGTCCTGCACGACCGTCGAATAGAAGGCCGGCTCATACATCTTGTGCTCGGTGAACAGGCGCCAGTCGTCCGGCAGGCCGGCATAGATGTCGCGCATGGCGTCGAGATAGCGCTCGAAGACTTTTGCGAAGTTGACCTGGCCGGGGAAGTTGGAGCCGTCGCCGATCCACACCGTCAGCGCCTTGGAGCCCAGCGTCTTGCCGATCTCGATGCATTCGAGATTGTGCTCGACCGCCTGCAGGCGCGTGGCGGCATCGGCATGCGAGAGCGAGCCGAATTTGTAGGAAAGCTTCTGGTCCCTGGCGTCGGAGAAGGTGTTGGAGTTCATGGCGTCGAAGCCGAGGCCGAAGCGCGAGGCCGCCTGTTTCAGCCGGTTCGGATCGGCCTTGTCCCACGGGATGTGCAGCGAGACCGTCGGCGTCGCCCGCGTCAGCTGGGCAATGACGGCGCAGTCCTCGATCTTGTCGAAGATGTCACGCGGCTCGCCGGGACCGGGAAAGCGGGCAAAGCGCGTGCCGCCGGTGCCGACGCCCCAGGACGGGATCGCCACGGCGAATTTCTCGACCTTGTCGCGGATCGCGTCGATGGCGATGCCGCGGCGGTCGAGACGTTCGCCGAGCGAGGCGTAGTCGCGCTCGAGGTCGGGCCGGCGGGCGGCGTTGCGGCTGGCGACGAGATCGGCGGAAATGATTGTTTCGGACACTGCAATTCCTCCCAAGAATGCGTTCGGCCGGCGCTGCCCCTCATCCGCCTGCCGGCACCTTCTCCCCGTAGAACGGGGAGAAGGAAGCTTATCGCGTAAAACTTTGCGCGTTGCCGGCGTCGACGTTGACGATGTTGCCGGTCGACTTGGCCGACATGTCGGAGGCGAAGAAATAGATCGCCTCGGCGATGTCCTCCGGGAAAACCGAGCGCTTCAGCATCGAGCGCGCGCGGTAATGCTCCTCGAGGTCGTCGGTCGACATCTTGTAGGCGGCGGCGCGCTGTTCCTTCCACTCGCCGGTCCAGATCTTGGAGCCGCGCAGCACCGCGTCCGGATTGACGACGTTGACCCTGATCTGCGCCTCCGCTCCTTCGAGCGCCAGGCAGCGGGCAAGATGGATCTCGGCGGCCTTGGCGGTGCAATAGGCGGACGCGTTCGGCGAGGCGGCGAGGCCGTTCTTGGAGGCGACGAAGACGACGTTGCCGCCGATCTTCTGGGCGCGGAACAGGCGGAAAGCCTCGCGTGAGACGAGGAAATAGCCGGTGGACAGGATGTCCATGTTCTTGTTCCACAGCGCCAGTGTCGTCTCCTCGATCGGCGCGGAGGAGGCCAGGCCGGCATTGGAAACCAGGATGTCGATACCGCCGAACTCGACCGCCGTTTCGGCGAAGCCCGAAAGCACCTGGTCCTCCGAGGTGACATCGATCCGCACCGGACGGACAAAGTCTTTTCCGAAGGCCTTCGACAGCTCGTCATTGGCGCTGGCCAAAGCCGCCTCGTCGATATCGGCGAGCACGACGCAGGCGCCTTCGCGCAGCAGTCGGTTGGCGGTGGCGCGGCCGATGCCGCCGGCACCGCCGGTGACCAGCGCGATCTGGCCGGCCAGCGCCTTCGGCTTCGGCAGGCGCTGCAGCTTGGCTTCCTCGAGCTGCCAGTACTCGATGTCGAAAGCTTCCTGCGCCGGCAGGCCGACATAGGACGAAACCGTCGAAGCGCCGCGCATGACGTTGATGGCGTTGACATAGAATTCGCCGGAAATGCGGGCCGTCGCCTTGTCGCCGGCGAAGGTGAACATGCCGACCCCAGGCATCAGATAGACCACGGCATTGGGATCGCGGATGGCGGGCGAGTCCGGATGCTTGCAGGCGTCATAGTAGGCCTGGTAGCCGACGCGGTATTCAGCAATGTCGTCGGCGAGCCGCGCGATGACGGCGTCGATATCGGGCTTTGCCGGATCGAACTCGATCACCAGCGGCCGGATTTTTGTGCGCAGGAAATGGTCCGGGCACGAGGTGCCAAGCGCCGCCAGCGGTCGCAAATCCTTCGAGTTGACGAATTCGAGCACCGCAGGCTGATCGTCGAAATGGCCGAGCTTATGGCTCTTTTCGGAGATCAGGCCGCGGATCCTCGGCATCAGCTTGGCGGCAACGGCGCGGCGCGCCGTCGCATCGAGCGCCTTGACCGCCTCGCCGCCGAAGATGGCCACGCCTTCCGACCGGCGCTCGAACCATTCGATTGCCTGGTTGATCACCGAGATCGTGGTCTCGTAGCATTCCTTGGGGGTGTCGCCCCAGGTGAACAGGCCGTGGCTTTCGAGCACGACGCCCTTGGCTTCGGGGTTGTCGAGGCAGAATTTCTCCAGCCACAGGCCAAGCTCGAAGCCCGGCCGCTTCCAGGGCAGCCAGCCGATGGCGTCGCCGAAGATCTCCTTGGTGATAGCCTTGGAATCCTTGGCCGCGGCGACCGCGATGATGGCGTCGGGATGCATATGGTCGACGCAAGCCTTCGGCACGTAAGCGTGCAGCGGCGTGTCAATCGAGGCCGCGCGCGGATTGAGGTTGAAGGTGCAGTGGGGCAGATAGCCCACCATCTCATCCTCATGCTCGACGCCGCGGTAGAGCCCCTTGATGGCGCGCAGCTTGTCCATGTAGAGGGTCGCGAATCCGTCGAGCTTGATCGAGGCGCTGTCGCCGCCCGAGCCCTTCACCCACAGGACTTCCACTTCCTCGCCGGTCAGCGGGTCCTTCTGCCAGACCTTGGACGAGGTGTTGCCGCCGCCGTAATTGGTGACGCGCTTGTCGGAGCCGAGCGTGTTCGAGCGATAGACCAGGAGCTCGGGACCGCTCATCCCTTCGGCCTTTGCATCGTCCCACAGATTGGCGAGGCGCGAGCCGGAGCGCTTGTCGAGCATGGATATCCTCCCTTGGAGCGCGAACGCCGTGCCCCTCATTTCTTGTTCGGGAATGTCTACGCTAGCGACCTGCTTGTCAATCATAAACGATCAATATCGATCATATTGCACTGCACAATGAAAATATATGATCGGAAATGATTGACACTGCGCGTTTTCTAAGGCCTGATGCTTAGGCAGGGAGGAACCATGCACGAAAAAGAGCGCCACAGGATCATTCTGTCCGCCGTCCAGGAAAAGCCTGTTGTGACGGTGCAGGAGATGGTCGAGCTGACGGATTCCTCCGAAGCTACGATCCGGCGCGACATCGCGGCGCTCCATGTGCAAAAGCGCCTGCGCCGGGTGCGCGGCGGCGCCGAGGCGATCTCGCCGCCGCAATTCATCGGCCTTGCCGGCCGGCCCTTCTCGGTCAACGAAACGCTGAACGCCGCGCAGAAGCGGGCGATCGCGCGGGAGGCGGTGAACCTTTGCGCCGATGGCGAGCCGATCATCATCAATGGCGGCACCACGACCTTCCAGATGGTGCATTTCCTGACCGGACGCCGCATGCCGATCTTCACCAACTCGTTCCCGATCGCCGAGCACCTGCTCAAGCATTCGAAGAACACGGTGATGCTGTCGGGCGGCACGATCTATCGCGAGCAGAACATCATCCTGTCGCCTTTCGACAATGACGTAACGCGCAACTTCTATGCGCGGCGCATGTTCATGGGGGCGCAAGGCCTGGGACCGCTCGGGCTGATGGAGGGGGATCCGCTGCTGATCCAGGCCGAGCAGAAGCTGATCGACCAGGCCGACGAGTTGGTGGTGCTGGTTGATTCCTCGAAATTCCGCATGCGCTCCAGCCTGATCCTGTGCGGGCTGTCGCGCATCGCGACCGTGATCACCGACGACGGCATCGAGGACCGCGAGGCCAAGATGCTGGAAACGGCGGGGGTGGCGCTGGTCGTCGCCCGCAAGCAGTCAAGCGATAGGGAAGAATCTTCACTGCAGGCCTGAGGAACTCGCGCCCGCAGCGGCGATGGAATGCAACGCTCAAGGGAGGATATTCGATGAGCTTTTTGAAGAAACTGCTGGTTACAGCGGCCTTTTCCGCCGCCATGTTCGTGAATGCCGCCTATGCCGAGAACGTCAAGATCGCGCTGGTCGTGAAGTCGCTCGGCAACGGCTTCTTCGACGCCGCCAACAAGGGCGCCGAGGAAGCGGCCAAGGAACTGGGCGATGTCGACGTCATCTACACCGGCCCGACCAAGGCCACCGCCGAAGCGCAGATCGAGGTGATCAACTCGCTGATCGCGCAGAAGGTCAACGCCATCGCCGTTTCGGCCAATGACGCCGACGCGCTGGTGCCGGTGCTGAAGAAGGCGATGGATCGCGGCATCACCGTGATCTCGTGGGACTCGGGCGTCGCCAAGGAAGGCCGCCAGCTCCACCTCAACCCGTCCGACACCGGCCTGATCGGCGAGACCATCATCAAGCTCGCCGCCGACTACCTGCCGGAAGGCGGCGACGTCGCCATCCTCTCGGCCTCCTCGACCGCCACCAACCAGAATGCCTGGATCGAAGCGGCGAAGAAGGTGCTGCCGGAGAAATTCCCGAAGATCAAGCTGGTCGCCACCGTCTATGGCGATGACGATTCGGCCAAGAGCACCGACGAGGCCAAGGGCCTGTTGAAGTCCTATCCGAACCTCAAGGCGATCATCGCGCCGACCACGGTCGGCGTCGTCGCCGCAGCGCAGGTCGTCACCGACGAGAACCTGATCGGCAAGGTGAATGTCACGGGTCTTGCCCTGCCTTCCGAGTTCAAGAAGTTCATCGACAACGGCGCTTCGCAGGCTGTTGCTCTGTGGAACCCGATCGATCTCGGCTACTCGGCGATCTACCTCGCGCATGACCTGGCGGTGAAGAAGGAAGAGGCCAAGCCCGGCGCCACGCTGTCGATCGGCCGCGTCGGCAAGGTGACGCTCGACGACACCAACTCGGCCGCGATGGCTCCGCCCTTCCAGTTCGACAAGACCAACATCGAGAAGTTCTCGAAGATCTATTGATCTCGGACTGACGGCGCTGCCCCTCATCCGGCCGCTTCGCGGCCACCTTCTCCCCGATGCGGAGAAGAGCCTGGAGCCAAGCTCGCAAACCTCCTCTCCCCTCGGGGAGAGGTCGACCGAGCGAAGCGAAGGTCGGGTGAGGGGGAGTCAATGCGGAACATGGACGGGCTTGATACGACTATGGATACGACGGCCCATCACGGCACGATACAGAAGCGCCCCCCGGCCTCAGTTCCCCGTCTGACGCTCACGGGCATCTCGAAGAGTTTCCCAGGCGTGCGCGCCCTGCACAATGTCAGCCTGTCGCTCTACCCCGGGCAAGTGACGGCGCTGATCGGCGAGAACGGCGCCGGCAAGTCGACGCTGGTCAAGATCATGACCGGCATCTATCAGCCCGATTCGGGCGAGATCGGCATCGACGGCCAGGCCACGACGCTGCCCAGCGCGCATGCCGCCTTCGGCCACGGCATCACCGCCATCCACCAGGAAACGGTGCTGTTCGACGATCTGTCGGTCGCCGAAAACATCTTCCTCGGCCACGCGCCGCGCACCCGCTTCGGCACCATCGACTGGCGCACCATGCGCAACAATGCCCGCGAGGTGCTGGAGACGATGCGCGCCGGCCATATCGATGCCGATGCGCGGCTGAAGGATCTCGGCATCGCCAACAAGCATCTGGTTGCCGTCGCCCGCGCGATGTCGATCGATGCGCGCATCGTCATCATGGACGAGCCGACCGCGGCGCTCTCGATGAAGGAGATCGAGGAGCTTTTCCTGCTGATCGAATTCCTGAAGAGCGAAGGCAAGGCAGTGCTCTTCATCAGCCACAAGTTCGACGAAATCTACCGCATAGCCGACCGCTACACCGTCTTCCGCGATGGCGAGATGGTGGGCGAAGGCCTGCTGAAGGACACCGGCCAGAACGAGATCGTGCGCATGATGGTCGGCCGCAACGTCGACCACATCTTTCCGCAGCGCGAGCCGAAGATCGGCGCGCCGGTGCTGTCGGTTTCGGGCCTGTCGCATCCGACCGAATTCGACGACATCGGCTTCGAATTGCGCAAGGGCGAGATCCTCGGCTTCTACGGGCTGGTCGGCGCCGGGCGCAGCGAGGTGATGCAGGCGATCGCCGGGATCACCCGCACCAGCCGAGGCGAGATTTCACTGGATGGCCAGACGATCGCGCCGAAATCGGCCGCGGACTCCATCGAGGCCGGCATCGTCTATGTGCCGGAGGAACGCGGCAAGCAGGGCGTGGTGATCGGCCTGCCGATTTTCCAGAACGTTTCGCTGCCTTCGCTCAAACGCACCTCGAAATCCGGCGTGCTGAGGCTCGCGGAAGAATTCACGCTCGCCCGCTCCTACACCGAGCGGCTCGACCTGCGCGCCTCATCGCTCAGCCAGGATGTCGGCACGCTGTCCGGCGGCAACCAGCAGAAGGTGGTCATCGCCAAATGGCTGGCGACGACGCCGAAGGTCATCATCCTCGACGAGCCGACCAAAGGCATCGACATCGGCTCCAAGGCGGCCGTGCACGGCTTCATGGCCGAGCTGGTCGCGCAAGGGTTGTCGGTGATCATGGTGTCGTCGGAACTGCCGGAAATTCTCGGCATGTCCGACCGCGTCGTGGTCATGCGCGAAGGCCGCATCGCCGCGACCTATGACAACAAGGGTCTCGACGCCGAGACGCTGGTTCGAACGGCAGCGGGGATCGTGGCATGAAGAATTTCCTCAAATATCGCGAGATCTGGCTGCTGGCCGGCATCGTCGTGCTGATCGGCCTGATCTCGACGCGCTTCCCCGGCTTCGCCGACCCGGCCAATCTGCGCCAGGTGTTCAACGACACGTCGATCCTGATGATCCTGGCGCTCGGACAGATGGTGGTCATCCTGACGCGCTCGATCGACCTCTCGATGGCGTCCAACCTGTGCTTCACCGGCATGGTGGTGGCGATGCTGAACGCCGCGCATCCGGCGATCCCGATCCCGGCGCTGATCGTCATCGCGTTGCTCGTCGGGCTGGTGCTCGGCGCGATCAACGGTTTCCTGGTGTGGCGGCTGAACATCCCGTCGATCGTGGTGACGCTGGGCACGCTCACCATCTACCGCGGCGCCACCTTCGTCGTCTCCGGCGGCGCCTGGGTCAATGCCGACCAGATGAGCCCGGACTTCATCAATTTCCAGCGCGCCGCCTTGCTCGGCCTGCCGGTGCTGTCCTGGATCGCCATCATCGTGATCGCGCTGTTCTTCCTGGTGATGACGCGCACGCAAATCGGCCGCTCGATCTACGCCATCGGCGTCAACCCGACCGCATCGGTCTATGCCGGCATCGATGTCGGCCGCACGAAATTCATCGTCTTCTGCATCTCCGGCATGATCGGCGGGCTCGCCGGATACTTATGGATCTCGCGCTATGTGATCGCCTCGGTCGAGGTCGCCAACGGCTATGAGCTCAACATCATCGCCGCCTGCGTCATCGGCGGCATCTCGATCGCCGGTGGCATCGGCTCGGTCGGCGGGGCGGTGCTGGGGGCGCTGTTCCTCGGCATCATCTCCAACGCGCTGCCGGTCATCAACATCTCGCCTTTCTGGCAGATGGCGATCTCGGGCAGCGCCATCATCCTCGCCGTGGTGCTCAATGCGCGCGGCGAGCGCCGACAGGGCCGCATCATCCTGAGAAAGGCGGAAGCGGCATGACCGACAGCCCTGCCCCGCGCCATATCCCCGACCGGCTCGACAAGCCGCTGTCCTCGGCGATCTTCTCCTGGGAGGCGCTGCTGGTCGTCATCGCGGTCGCCATCTTCGCGGTGAACAGTTTTGCGTCACCCTATTTCCTCGATCCGTGGTCGCTGTCGGACCTGACCTTCAACTTCACGGAAAAAGGGCTGATCGCGCTTGCCATGGCGCTGCTGATCATCTCCGGCGAGATCGACCTCTCCGTCGCCGCGATCGTGGCTTTAGCCTCGACCATGATGGGCATGGCCGTGCAAGCCGGCGCCAGCACTCCGATGCTGGTGGCGATCGGGATTGCCGTCGGGCTCGCCTGCGGCGCTTTCAACGGGCTGCTCGTCACCCGTCTCGGCCTGCCCTCCATCGTCGTCACCATCGGCACGATGAGCCTGTTTCGCGGCATCGCCTTCATCATCCTCGGCGACCAGGCCTATAAAGGCTATCCGGAGAGTTTTGCGTTCTTCGGCCAGGGCTATGTCTGGTGGGTCTTCTCGTTCGAGCTGGCGCTGTTCCTCTTCGCGGCCATGGTTTACTGGTTCGTGCTGCACCGCACGAGCTTCGGCCGCCGGGTCTTTGCCACCGGCAACAATCCAGTCGCCTGCCAGTTCTCCGGGGTGCGCGTCGACCGTATAAAATTCATCCTGTTCTGCCTGACCGGGCTGATGTCGGGCATCGCCTCGGTGCTGATCACCTCGCGGCTCGGCTCGACAAGGCCGTCCATCGCGCAGGGCTATGAGCTTGAGGCGATCACCATGGTGGTGCTTGGGGGTGTGTCGATCCTCGGCGGCGCCGGCAGCATTCTGGGCGTCGTGCTTGCCGCCTTTATCATGGGGCTGGTGACGTTTGGGCTCGGCCTGCTCAACGTGCCGGGCATCGTCATGTCGATCTTCATCGGCCTGTTGCTGATCATCGTCATTGCGCTGCCGATCATCTGGCGGCGGCTGCGCGAAGGACGCTTCGCCTGATGGAGAAATACGCCTTCAAGATGAAGCTCAATCACGGCATGAAGGCCGAGTACAAGCGCCGCCACGACGAGATCTGGCCCGAGCTGGTGGCGCTGCTGAGAGAGGCCGGCGTTTCCGACTATTCGATCCATCTCGACGAGGAGACCAATATCCTGTTCGGCGTGCTGTGGTGCCGCGACGACCACAGTATGGCCGACCTGCCGAAGCACCCGGTGATGCAGCGATGGTGGGCGCATATGGCCGACGTGATGGAGACCAAACCCGACAACGAGCCGGTGGCGGTGCCGCTGGAAACAATGTTCCAAATGGCATGATCGTCGCCGTCATCGATATCGGCAAGACCAACGCCAAGGTGGCGCTGGTCGATCGCGCGACGCTGAGCGAGATCGCGCTGCGCCGAATGACCAACGCACCGGTGCGGGGCGCGCCCTACCCGCATCACGATGTCGAGGCGCTGTGGACGTTCATCCTCGACAGCCTCGCCGATCTCAACCGCGAACGGCGCATCGATGCGATCTCGATCACCACGCATGGCGCGACTGGCGCGCTGGTCGACGCCGCCGGCGAACTAGTGCTGCCGGTGCTCGACTATGAATTCGACGGCCCCGAGCAGCTTGCGGCCGACTACGACGCGGTGCGCCCGCCCTTCGCCGAGACCGGCACGCCGCGCTTGCCCATCGGCCTCAATCTCGGCGCGCAGTTCTTCTGGCAGCAGAAGCGCTTCCCGGCGGAATTCGCCAGGGCCGCCGTGATGCTGATGTATCCGCAATACTGGGCGCTGCGGCTGACCGGCGTCGTCGCCAATGAGGTGACGTCACTCGGCTGCCACACCGACCTGTGGAATCCTTGGACATCCGACTATTCATCGCTGGTCGACAGGATCGGCTGGCGCCGGTTGATGGCGCCGGCGCGGCCGGCCAAGGACCGACTTGGCCCGATCCTGCCAGCGATTGCGCAACGGACAGGGCTGGGCCCACAGACGCCGGTTTTCTGCGGACTGCACGATTCCAACGCCTCGCTGCTGCCGCATCTGCTGTCCGACGCGCCGCCCTTCTCCGTCGTCTCGACCGGTACATGGGTTGTGTCGATGGCGGTTGGCGGCCGGAAGGTCGAGCTCGATGCGGCGCGCGACACGCTGGTCAACGTCAACGCGCTCGGCGATCCCGTGCCATCGGCGCGCTTCATGGGCGGACGCGAATTTTCGCTGCTGACCAAGGACCAGCCGCAGGAATGGAGCGATGACGATGTCGCCGCCGTTCTGGCGCGCCAGGTCTTGCTGCTGCCTTCCATTCAACAGGGCTCCGGACCCTTTCCGCATCGCGCCGCGCAATGGCATAACGCCGACGATCTGAGCTCCGGCCAGCGCTTCGCCGTCATCTCATTCTATCTGGCGCTGATGACCGCGACCTGCCTGGAACTGATCGGCGGCGACGGACCGACGACCGTCGAGGGACCTTTCGCGCGCAACCCGCTTTTCATCCGCATGCTGGCAGCAGCGACAGGGCGGCCGGTCGTTGCCTCGGAGACCACGACCGGGACCAGCATCGGCGCCGCGCTGCTGGCGTCGGATGGCATTGAGACAGGAAGCAAAAGCGAACAAACGGAACCACCGGCGGACCGGGTCTGGGGCGACTATGTAAAGGCGTGGTGGCTAGCCGTACGGACGTAGCCCTTTTTCTGAGAGGCCGGCGCTGCCCCTCATTGCCCTGCCGGGCATTTCTCCCCGTAGAGTGACGGGGTGAAAGGGCTGTTGTCGCGGCCTTCGCCAATTTTCGACGGCACAGAATGGGCGCCGGCGGCGCGGCCAGCCCCTTCGCCCCGTTTACGGGGAGAAGGTGCCCGGAGGGCGGATGAGGGCGGTGCCAACGTCGGCGACTAGATAGAGGTTTCAGCGTGCCGTCCCGTACAGCAATCCTTTGGGATCGATCTGCGGCTTTCTGCCGGCGACGACATCCGACAGGAACTGCCCGGAGCCGCAGGCCATGGTCCAGCCGACATGGCCGTGGCCGGTGTCGAGATAGAGGTTGCGGTATTTCGCCTGACCAATCACGGGAACCGAGTTCGGCATCATCGGCCGCAGGCCGGCCCAGAGCACGGCCTTCTTCTCGTCGAAGGCTCCCGGGAAAAGATCCTTGCCAGTTTCCAGGATGGTCCTGAAATCACCCGGCTTGAAGCTGCGATCAAAGCCGGTGAACTCGGCTGTAGAAGACATGCGCAGGCGATTGCCGAGCCTGGAATAACCGATCAGCCGGTCCTCGTCGGCGCCACCCATGGTCGGCCCCTTGCTCTCATCCTCCAAGGGAATCGTCGCTGTGTAGCCCTTCACCGGATAGACCGGCAGGTCGATGCCGTAGCGCCGGCCGAGCAGGCCGCTTTCCGGGCCCAGGGAGATGACGACCGCGTCGCCGGTTACCGGGCCGGCCGAGGTGATGACCGCGCGCACCCGATCGCCCTCGATGTCGAGGCCCTGGATTGTCGTGCCGAACAGGAATTTGACGCCGAGCTTCTCGGCGGCATAGGCGGCGAGCCTGTCGGTGAATTGCTTGGAATCGCCGGTCTGGTCGATCGGCGAATAGATGCCGCCGGCAATCTTTTCCTTCACGCCGGCAAGCCCTGGCTCCAGCTCGGCCAGGCGCTCGCGGCCGACGATCTCGATCGGCAGGCCGTGCTCGGCCAGATAGCGGTAGTTGTCGGTGCCGGTGTCCAGGCTCTTCTGCGACCGGAAGAAATAGAGAATGCCCTTCTTGCGCTCGTCGTAGTGGATGCCGGTCTCCTCCGACAGTTGATTGATGCACTGGCGGGAATGCAGCGCGAGCCTGAGCTTGATGTCGGTATTGGCGCGCAGCCGCTTCACCGTGCATTCGCGCAGGAAGCGCAGGCTCCAGGCATAGAAATACGGGTCGAGGCGCAGCCTGACCTTGATGCCGAGGTCGTGGTTCCACAGCGCGCGCAGGAAGGTCTTCAGCGCGGCGGGCGAAGCCCAGGCAGTGGCGTCGCCAGGCGACACCAGGCCGGCATTCGACTGGCTGGTGCCGCGCGCCGCCGCCTCGTGGCGCTCGATCACCGTCACCTCGTGGCCGTCCTTTGCCAGATAATAGGCAGCCGCCGTGCCAACCACGCCGGCGCCAAGAACCAGGATCTTCATGCCGTCCCCTCAAGCATTATCGCGGCGGCACGCGCCAGCGCACCGCTGCATGAGGCTCAATACCGCTTCTGCAAGCGCCGGACGAGTCCTTGGCCCAACAGATCAGCTTCTCACGGAATTCTTGCCCGTCAGGATGCGCTCCCATGCCAACGCGTCGTTGACGATCAGGTCGAGATCGTCGCGTTGCGGCGTCCAGCCGAGCTCCTTGCGGGCAAGCTCGGAATTGGCAACCACGGCGGCGGCGTCGCCCGGCCGGCGATCGCCCATGCGGACATCGAAATCATGGCCGAAGGCGCGGCGCACGCTGTCGATCACCTCGAGCACCGAATAGCCGTGGCTGTAACCGCAATTGGCGACGAGGCTTGTGCCGCCGGCGCGCAGCCGCTGCAGCGCCAGCCGGTGCGCGGCGGCGAGATCGCTGACATGGATGTAGTCGCGCATGCAGGTGCCGTCCGGCGTCGGGTAGTCGGTGCCGAAGACCTGCATGAAGGGGCGTTTGCCGAGCGCGGTCTCGCAGGCGACCTTGATGAGATGCGTGGCGCCGGGCGTCGACTGCCCGGTGCGGCCCTTGGGGTCGGCGCCGGCGACGTTGAAATAGCGCAGCGCCGTGTAGCGGATGTCGTGCGCCAGCGCCGCGTCGCGCAGCATCCATTCGCTCATCAGCTTGGAGAGGCCGTAGGGCGATTCCGGCGCGAGGCGGGCATCCTCGCGCACCGGCTCCAGCCCGGCGCCGCCATAGACGGCGGCGGTGGAAGAGAAGATGAAATGCGGCACGCCCTCGCGCACGGCTGTCTCGATCAACGTGCGGGTCTTGCAGGTGTTGTTCTCGTAATAGCCGAGCGGATCGGCGACCGATTCCGGCACCACGATCGAGCCGGCGAAGTGGATGATGGCGTCGACCTCGTTTTCGCGGATGATCCGGCCGACCAGGTCACGGTCGGCGACATCGCCGACAACGAGCTTTGCTTCCGGGGCCACCGCCCATTCGAAGCCGGTGGAAAGCCGGTCGAGCACCACGACGCTCTCGCCGGCATCCAGCAGCTCCCAGACCATATGGCTGCCGATATAACCGGCACCACCCGTCACCAAAACCGTCATCATCTACCTCGCTGATCAAGATTTATCGGAAACTGTCTCAACAGCCCCCGTGCTGGAAACCCCGCCGCAAGCCCGCTAAAGCCTATGTCGCTCGCCCAAACCGCTGCGCACTTTGGGCGACATGCACTACCCTCCCAATGTTAAACCCGTAACAGTTTCTCCCGTCCGAGGCATCGTACTGAAACAAAGCTCGTTCACACCCCGGGAATAGGCCACGATCCGGCATCGTTAGGAACAGGGCAAAGGCGTGGCATTTTGACCGGTTGGGTCCGGTGGACGCGGCATGGGGCAGTGACTATGATCCGCCGCAAAATTGGGAAGTCGACATGAATTACCAGCGGTTTTTCGAGGATGCGATCGACCAGCTCCACGCGGAGCGGCGCTACCGCGTCTTCGCCGACCTCGAGCGCATGGTGGGCAAGTTCCCGCGCGCCATCTGGCGTTCCAACGGCCGCGCCCAGGAAATCACCGTCTGGTGCTCCAACGACTATCTCGGCATGGGCCAGAACGAGGATGTGATTGCCGCCTTCCAGGCCGCTGCCGGCAAGATGGGCTCGGGCGCCGGCGGCACCCGCAACATCTCCGGCACCTCCAACCCGCTGGTCGAGCTCGAGCAGGA
>NZ_QMBQ01000012.1 GCF_003289965.1 Mesorhizobium atlanticum | reverse complement strand
ACATCGTCCACATTGCCTGGCGTGCCGGCGGCGCGGGTATAGGTGTAGGAGCCGTCCGAGTGCAGCACCAGCGTGCCGTACAGGCCAGCGATCGACACCCCGCCGGCCGTCACGGTCTGGGCCGAGCCGGTGCCGTAGGCCGAGGTCACGCTGGCGCCGTCAGCGCCCTTGACGTCGGCGCCCGCGACCGGACTGTCCTCGCCCGAGCCGGTGATCACGTTGCCGCTATGGCCGCTAAAGTCCGCCGCCGCGATCGTCAGCGCGTCGGCATTGGCCGTCGGCTGGTCGTCGACGATGTCGATCTTGAGCGAGGCGGTGGCCGAGGTATTGCTGCCGTCCGTCACCGTCAGGTTGAACGTGTCGCCGGGGCTGACGGTGTCGGTACCGTTGTCGGTGGGCGATTCAGTTACCGGATTGGTCAGCGTGTAGGTGTAGGCCGCATTCCCCGTCGCCGAGTCGTAGCCGGTGATGGTCAGTGTGCCGTGCGCCCCACCGCTGGTGAAGTCGAATGTCTGGCTGCCCGCGCCAGTGATGTCGGAGATGTTCACCGTCTGCGTCGAGCCGCCGAGGCTCACGGTCACCGTCTTAAGGTCGCCCGCGCCGTCCGGATCCGCGAGGTGTATCGTGCCGGTGGCGTGGATGGCGGCATCCGAGGGGTCCGAGCCGATGACCGGAAGACCTGACTCGTTAACGATATTGTAGCCGTCCGCCGGGTTCGGGCCTGTCGGCGTCACGTCGATTGTCGGGGTGTGGTTCGTGCCGGTGATCGTCACCGTCAGCGTTGTGTGCGACAGATCTCCGTCGCCATCCGCGATCGTATAGGTGAACGTATCCGTCAGCGTCTGCCCCTTGGGCAGGTCCTTCACCGCCGCGTCATTAGGGTCGAGCGTGTAGGTGTAGGTGCCGTCCGCCCCCAGTACCAGCGTGCCATGCGCGCCGGCCACCCCGGTGCCGCCCAGCGTGCTGGTGTCGTTAAGGTTTGCATCGGTGTCGCCCTTGGCCACACCCACAACTCCGCCGCCGGCCGCAGCCCCGTCGGCGCCGAATGTATCCTGGTGGTCGCCCGAGCCGTCAGTAACCAGCACATTGCCTGACGCCGACGTGGCCCCGGCCAAAATGCCGCTGGTGTCCGCGACCGCATGAGGCACGTCGTCCTTGATGTCGATGACGAGGTTGGCGGTGCCGCTGGCGTTGCTGTTGTCCGTTACAGTCAAGGTGAAGGTGTCACCAGGGCTGACGGTATCGGCGCCGTTGTTCGGCGTCGCGTCGTGGACTGGATTGGTCAGCGTGTACGTGTAGATCGCATTGCCCGTCGCCGGATCGTAGCCGGTGATGATGAGCGTGCCATGCGCGCCGCCGCTGGTGAAGTCGAAGCTCTGGCTGTTCGCGCCCGTGATGGAGGAGATGTTCACCGTTACAGGCGTCGAGCCACCGAGGCCCACCGTCAGCGTCTTGAGGTCGCCCGCGCCGTCCGGATCCGCGAGGTGAATCGTGCCGGTGGCATGTATGGCAGCATCCGACGGGTTGGAGCCGATGACCGGAAGACCGGACTCATCCACGACATTGTTGCCGTCCAGCGGATTCGGGCTCGTCGGCGTCACGTCGATCTCAGGCGCACGATTTACCAATCCCGGGAACAGCTCGCGATGCTCCGGCTGGCCGAACGCCAGGTCCGTCGGCGGCAGAAGGGCGGTCAGGCCGAAGCCGTCGCCGATGCCGCCCGGAGGCTGTTCGAAATTGCCGCCCGCGCTGCTCGGCGAGCCATTGCCGCCGGCCGAGATCGAGCCGTCGGCGCCGAAGGCGACGTCGACATGGCTGGCCTCGAGGGCGGCGATCAGGGCCACGCGTGGCACCTCGACATCGCCGAGGATGAAGGTCGGCACGTTGAGCGCGCCGTCCTTGATGACGATCTCGGATCCGTCGGGCTGCACGAGCACGAGATTGTGCCCGTCGACCTTGATGTTGTCGATCGAGACATTGGCCGGGAGCTTCACGACATTGCCGGCTTCGGCATGATATTCATGCGGAACATTCGTGGCCGCGGCATTCGCCGCCGGCGCGTTTCCTGCCGGTGCGTTTCCTTGGGCGGCATTGGAAGCCGGAGCGCTGGCGGCCGGGGCATTCGCATTGGCTGCCGGCTGGTTTGCAGCCGGCGTATTGGCCGCGCCCAGTGCCGGCGCGCCGCTGCCGACATCGACCGGCACCGGCTCGCTCGCCGCCTGGCCGGTGGTCGCCTGCGCGACCTGGACACCCGTCGGGTTATGGTTTTCAGCGGCGCTGCTGTGCTCGTCCCAGGAATTTGAAACGGCATCGAATTCGATATTGGTCGTCATAGCTCAAGCCCCTCCGGCATTTCCCGGAAAGAGACATGTGAGCCCCGGACTTTGCAACAGACCTTCCATCTATTTCATATACTCGAATATGTAGAGAATCGCATTTTTTACACTTGGTAAATTACGATGATATACTCTGTTATGCATGATCTTAAGGGGCGCGGGATCGGCTGCGGCGCACGGCGTCGGCTTGGTAAATGAAAGTATAAATTTGAATAAAATTTAACAAAAAATAGAATAGCGTGATTCGCGGAAATTTACCCACCTTCCTTTCCGATAATTTGAGACAAGATTGGTAGCGTCCACAGTCAAAGGTGGGCGTTATGAAAATACAAAAAGCAGCCCCGGGAATGACGGGGATCAAGGTTCTCTTGCTGGCTGTCGGCCTTGCCGGCCTGGCAAATCCATCATCCGCCAGCGTGGATTCGGGCCCGGATCCGGTGCCGCAAAAGGTGGTTGCGCCGGCCAGCCTCGGCGGCGTTTTGCTGGCCCGGCCGCAGCCCTGGCAGCCAACTGCCGTATACCGCATCGCGGACATTTCGGCTGGCTATGCGCCGGCGGCCGAGGTTGAAGCGCTTTCCGGCGCCAAGGCCGATCCCGGCATCGACCCGATCCAGACCGCCGCGATCATTCCCGGCGTTTTCGGCTCCGTCGCCTTGTCGATGCGCAACTTCCCGGTCGCGGCGCGCTGGGCTCCCGTCTACAAGGCAATCGTCGATTGCACCGCGGGCAGCGCCTGCGATCGCGAGAGCCCGGCTTTCTCCGAGATCATCGACATTGCCGCGGCCAAGGGCTTTCGCGACAAGCTGTCCTTCGTCAACTCAAGCATCAACCGGCTGATCGCCTATCGCAAGGACAGCGTCGTCTACGGCAAGCTCGACTACTGGGCAAAGCCCTCGGAAATCCTGGAGCATCGCGCCGGCGATTGCGAGGACTTCGCCATACTCAAGATGGCGGCGCTGCTCAGGGCCGGCATTCCGGCGCAGAGCATGTCGCTGGTGGTGCTCCAGGATCGCCGCCGCAAGTTCTTCCATGCCGTCCTGTCGGTCAGCACGGCAAGCGGCGCGTTCATCCTCGACAGTCTGGGCAACGCCGTCCTGCGCGACAGCGAATTGCCCGACTATGTTCCGCTCTATTCCTTCAGCACCGATCGCGCCTGGATCCACGGATCGAAGGCTGGCGCGCAGATGGCCGACATCGCCGGCGGCTTCACGACGGTGGCGCCCGGCGAAGGATCGCCGGAACCAACTGTCGTATCGAAGCAGTAGGCCGACCGGCTCTACCCGTTGAAGACGAAGGCCATCAGAAGTTCCGGTTCGGCGACAGGTGCGCGCACGGCGCTGAGCTGGCCACGATAGCGCCGCTCGCCGGCGCCGATGACGAAGCCGCTGGTCACCGGCGTTTCGCCATTGGCGTCGAGCCTGGCGAAGATGTCGGTGACGTTGAGATCGAGCGCCAGCTTTAGATCCTGCCGCCCATCCTCTCCAGGCGCGCTCGGCAACTGGCGCCTGACCAGTTGCTGGAACGGCGTGTTGAAGGCCAGGATCTTCTTCGACGAAGACAACGCGAAGGCGGGCGAGGGGCAGGCGACCAGGATCGCGTTGATCGTCCGGATCGAGGCGAGCTTGCGCAGCTCCATGCTTTCCTCGGCAAGGCCGCGCATGCAGGCGACCCGGATCGCAGAGGTGAGGTTGCCCTGGTCAGGATGCTGCTCGGCGATCTCCTCGACCAGCATGCCGATCGTGCATTTGCGGCTTTCCGCCATGTGCTTCAGCGACACCCAGAAGGCGCGTTCCAGCCGGATGCCGCGACGCACGCCGCCGCGCGCCACGACGCGGAACTCCGGGCCGAAATCCTCGGCCGCGAGCGCCGGCAGCAGCCGTTCGCGCGGAGTGTCCGGGCGGATGGCGCTATCGCTCACTCATGGCCTCCTGACGCGCCTTGTTGATCGGCTTCAAGAGATAATTGAGGATCGTCTTGCGTCCGGTCTTGATGTCGACCGAGCAGATCATACCGGGGATGATCGAATAGGTCTTGCCGTTTCTTGTCAGCGTCGATTTCTCGGTGGCGACGCGCACCTGGTAGTAGGGTTCGCCGGTCTTCTGGTCGACGAGGCTGTCGGCGGTGATGTTGGAGACCTTGCCCTCGATGCCGCCGAAGATCGAGAAGTCATAGGCCGTGACCTTGATCAGCGCTTCCTGGTTCGGCTGGATGAAGGCGACGTCGCGCGGCGAAACCCGTGCCTCGACCAGCAGCGTCTCGGATGTCGGCACGATGCCGGCCACGACCGCGCCCGGCTGCACGAAGGCGCCGAGCGTGTTGACGTCGAGCGTGTTGACGATGCCGTCGACCGGCGAGCGTATATCGGTGCGCGCGACCTTGTCGGTGGCGCCGCGGATGGTCTCGTCGACGACGGAAAGATCGGCCAGCGCTTGCGTCAGGTCGCTCAGCGCCTCCTGCTGCAATTGCAGGCCGAGCTCGTTCACCTGAAGCTGCGCCTCGGTGATTGCCGCCTGGGTCTTCTTGATGGTTTCACCGGCGAGTGCCAGCTGTCCGTGCAGGTCGGTCTGCTCGCGCTCGACGCGGATCTGCTCGGTCCTGGCCATCAGGCCCTTCTTGACCATGGGTTCCACCAGCGCCGCTTCCTGGTCGGTCACGGCCAGGCTTTTGGACAGGCGGTCGGAATTGGCGGTGGCCTCGTCCAACTCCTTCTCGCGTTGATCGAGGCGCGATTTGAGAACCGACAGCTTGACCTCGAAATTGTCGCGGCGCGCGACGAGCAGTTTTTGCTCGTTGTCGCAGATTTCCGGCGCGACCGTCTGGATTTCCGTGGGGCAGGGGAAGGACCCTTCGACATTGCCGCTCTGCTCGAACTGCAGCCGAGCGATGCGTGCCTGCAGCGCTCGCGCCTTGGCCTTCTCTTCGCCCAGGCTCGACGTGTTGCCTGAATTGTCGAGACGGATGATGAGGTCGTTCTTCTTGACGGTCTGGCCGATCCGGACGGCGATCTCCTGCACGACGCCGGGTTCGCTGGCCTGGATGACCTGCGTCTTCGAGGCGGGTATCACCTTGCCGTCGCCGCGCGCGATCTCGTCCACCTCGGCAAATGATGCCCAGGCCGTGAAGCACACGAACAGGGCGCCGATGATGTAGACGGACGCCGAGGCGAAAAGAGGTGGCCGGTCTTCCCTTGCAAGCATATCTGCGTTCCGGTCAGCCACTGCCCTTCTGCAGTGCCTGGATGACTTGTTCCTTTGGCCCGTCGGCGACGACGCGGCCTTGCTCGATGACGATGAGGCGGTCGGCCAGCTCCAGCATGCTGTAGCGATGGGTCGACACGATCAGCGTCGTGTTGCGGTCGAATGCCACCTTGAGCTGCTTGATCAACTGCCGTTCCGAGGCGAGGTCCATCGAACCCGACGGCTCGTCGAGGAAGACGATCTTCGGCTTCGTCAAAAGCAGCCGGGCGATTGCCACCGACTGCCTTTGCCCGCCCGAGAGATTGGTGCCGCGCTCGCCGACATTCATGTCGTAGCCGCGCGGATGCCGCGAGACGAAGTCGTCGACGCCCGCGGCCTTCGCCGCGTCGATGATCTGCTCGTCGGTCGCTTCCGGCGCCGCCATCAGGAGGTTCTCCTTGATGGTTCCCGAAAACAGGTCGCCGGCCTGCGCGACGATGCCGACCGCGGCGCGAACCTCCGACGGGTGGTATTGGCGGATGTCGATGCCGTCGATGAGCAGCTCCCCCGACGTCGGAAGGAAAAGCCGGCCGATCAGCCGGCCCATCGTGGTCTTGCCGGAACCGATGCGGCCGATGATGCCGATCCGCTCGCCAGGCTTGACCGCGATGTTGAGCCCGCTCAGAACTTCGTTTTCCGTGCCGGGATAGGCGAAACCGACATTCTTGAAGACGAGCGCGCCGCTGCGGATCGGTCGGTTGACGAAACCGACCGTGTCGGGACGGTCTTCCGGCTGCGACATGATCGTGTTGATGATCCTGAGCGACAGCATGGCCTGCCGGAAACGCGCAAGCGTGATCGCGATCTGGCCGAGCGGCGCCACAGCGCGGCCGGCAAGCATCACGGTGCCGATGATGGCGCCCGTCGAGACCTGTCCTTCGGAGAAGGCATAGGCGCCGGCCACAACCAGGGCGACCGTCACGAATTGCTGGATGGCGCCGGTGATGTTGCCCGCCGCCGCCGAGAGCTCCTTGATCTTCTCCGACGTGTTGGCCGCGTTCTTCGAGTGCTCGCCCCATTTGCGCAGCAGATAGGCCTCGGCGCGCAGCGACTTGATCGTCTCCAGAGTGGAAATGGATTCGACCAGCAGGGCCTGGCGCTGGGATGCCTCGTTCATCGAGGCGGCGACCCGCTTGCCGATCCGCCGCTGCGTTATCAGCCCGACGATGACGGAGACGACGAAAGCCAGCGCCGGTATGATCACCAGCCAGCCGCCAATGGCATAGATCACGGCCAGGAAGACGAACACGAAAATCGTGTCGATGAAGACGCTGATGGTGTTCGAGGTGAAGAACTCGCGCACGAACTCGTACTGAGTGACACGGTTTGCATATTCACCGGTCGATCCGGGCCGGGCCGAAAGCGAGGAATTCAGCACTTTTTCGAACAGCAGATAGGATATCCGCAGATCCGCTTTGCGTCCGGCATAGTCGATCAGCGACGCCCTGGCCGTCTTGAGCAGCAGGTCGAACAGGATGGCCGCGCTGATGCCCAGCGCCAGCACCCATAGCGTGGAGATCGCCTTGTTCGGCAGAATGCGGTCGTAGACATTCATGGTGAAGATCGGCGAGGCGATCGCCAGCAGATTGATGAAGACCGCCGACAGCACCACCTTGGAATAGGTGCGCCAGAACGCCCCCATGGTGCCGGTCAGCCAGTGGCGCCTTTCGATCCGCGCGGCTGTGCCGACGGTCATCTCTTCGGCGGTGTTGGCATAGGTGATCGAAAAGGACGTGCCGCCGCTGATGTAGTTTTCGGCGAGTTCCGCCCTGTCGATCGTGGTGCGGCCGTTTTCCTGCGGCGCCGTCAGATACTGCCCGCCCTCGATTTCCGCCAGGAGCGCGACCGGCAATTGGCTGACGCGGAAGACGATCGCCGGAAGATCGAAGCGGCCGCGCAGGAAATCGCGATGGCTGAAATCCTGGACCTCCAGTCCGATGCGCTCGGCCAGATGGCGGATTTCATCCGGCTCGATGCGCGTCTCCGAAATCGGCACGCCGGCAAACAGCACCGTTTCCGCGCTCGGCCTGCCGAGATAGGCCGCAACGGCGCAGAAGCAGGCTTTGAAAGCCTCCTTGGGCGACAAGATATGAGGTTGCTGGTTCACGATCCGCCCCGAAGGACTGAGGGATCGATGCTTACATTAGCTACTTTTTCCTGACCGGCGCGAGGATGTCGAACGGCAGATCGTTCTTCTGTTCCGACGGCGTCCGCGCATAGGTCTCGGTATCGGCCGTAGCCGGCACACCGAATTCCTCACGAGCGTAGGCCGCGGACTGCTTGGCCGGCTGGATGTTGAGCGTCTTCAGCAATTCCCCGGTTGCCGCCAGCAGCCGGTACTCCGCGAACAGCGACGCGTAGGACGACGTGTCGGCCAGTGTCGCGGTGTTGAAGCGCGTGTTCTGGGCATCGAGCACGTCGAGCAGCGAACGCTGTCCGACCTTGAACTGCTCACGATAGGAAGCCACGAGCTTTTCGTTGGTGGCCGCCTGCTGTCGCAGCGTCTTTGCCAGTTCCGCCTGGCGGAACCTGCGGTCCCACGAGGTGCGGACAGCTTCCTCGATCTCGCGCAGCACCTGATGCAGCGCCAGACGCTGCTCGCTGGTGCGGCGGATCTGTTCCTGCTCATTGGCCTTGTCGATGCCGCCGCGATAGAGGTTCCAGCGCAGCACCACCCGAGCCTGCAGGTCGCTGGTGTCGCCGTCGGCGCCGTCAATGTCATATCCGCCACGCGCAACGCCCTCGGCGGTGATCGTCGGACCGTATTTCGCCCGCGCCGCATCGACCAGCGAGGCCGCGGCGTCGATATCGCTGTTGGCCATATGGACACGCGGATTGTTCTGCCTGGCAAGCCCGATCGCATCGTCCAGCGACCGCGGCAGGGCGGCTGAGACATCGGCCGGCCGCGATGGGCTGATCAGCGGCTTGCCGACATTCTTGAAGAAGCGGATCTTGGCCGCCTCGAGTTCTTCGGTTGCCTCCTGCATCCGCGCCTTGGCGGCAAAAAGGCGCTCCTCGGCCTGCTGCCGGTCGGCGTCGTTGAGCGCGCCGCCCGCGATGCCTTGCTTGATGTCGCTGAGAATGGACTGATGAAAGCCAAGGTTCTTCTTGGCCTCTGCCACGATCGAAGCCTGCAGCATGTATTCCAGATAGTCCTGGACGACCGCGAGCCCGATGAACTCGGACCGCTCCAGAACCCGAAAGGAAGCTCCATCGACCCGCGAGGCCTGACGATTGAGTTCCGCCCGCCTTGCGCCGCTATCGTAAAGCGTCTGCGAGACGGTAAGGTCGGCCTCGTTCGGATAGAGGGCTTTGTGATCCTCGTCGAGCGCGCGCCGTGTGTCATTGTCCAGGCGGCGAACGCCTGTCGACGCTTCCAGATCGACGCTCGGAAGATAAAGGCCTTTCGCCTGGCGCAGCTCGAATTCGATCGCTTCGCGGTTTTCGATCGCCTGGCCAATCTCCGGATTGGATTCCACTGCGACGGCAACGGCTTCTTTGAGCGTGAGTGCGCTGGCGCTACCGCAAACCAGCATCGACACCGTAATGGCAAGCGCAATCCGCCAGCCGACGGTCACTTTACCCGTCCTGGTCATTTCTACCCCGTGACTATCCCCGCGCCATTGTATTTTTATCGGCGCTTATTTGCCCAAGCCTGCCACCGGAGCTTGCGGCGAGTATCTATCAGATTTTTCGAGGATGTGAGTGCATATTGAGTTGGACACCCCTTAAAAGTGCGATTCCCGGCATTAGGGCCAAAGCCTGTAGCAAAAATGGCACAGAAACAGGACGCGCTACGGCTAGGAATTTTCGATTCAAGGCGGGCTGCAATGGTTAATGGCCTGAAACAAATGGCGAATCATGCGGCCGCTGGATACAAGCTCCCGGGAAATCTGCTGCACCTTTGCAAACAATGCGCAAGAAATCGCCATGTCCGTCTGGTTTGGTTGGCAAACGGTGATCGTTCGCTGTATTGCGAGCCGGATCAAAAAGCAGTGGATCTTCTTGCATGACCAATGTCGCCCTGACCGGGCTTGCCCGTGATCTTGCCCGCCGCGCCGCCGAGGGCAGGCCGGTGCGCATCGGTGTCATCGGCTCCGGCGAGATGGGCACCGATCTGGTGACGCAGGGCATGCTGATGCCGGGCATATCGATCGCGGCCATCTCCACGCGGCGCCCGCACACCGCCCGTGAGGCGATCCGCATCGCCTATGGTGATGAGGCGACGGCTGCCGAGGCCGAAACTGCCTCCAAGGTCACCCAGGCGATCGAGGCTGGCCGCATCGCGATCACCTCGAACGAGATGCTGGTCACCAATCCGCTGATCGACGTCGTCATCGACGCCACCGGAAAGCCGGGCGTCGCCGCTGATTTCGACCTGATGGCCATGGAGCATGGCAAGCATCTGGTGATGATGAATGTCGAGGCCGACGTGACCATCGGCTGTTACCTGAAGCAGCAGGCCGACCGGCTGGGTGTGGTCTATTCGGTCGGTGCCGGCGACGAGCCGTCAAGCTGCATGGAACTGATCGAATTCGCCTCGGCGCTTGGGTTAAGCATCGTCGCGGCGGGCAAGGGCAAGAACAATCCGCTCAACCATGACGCCGTTCCGGACGACTACCGGGAAGAGGCGGCGCGCCGGAACATGAACCCGCGCATGCTGGTCGAATTCGTCGACGGCTCGAAGACCATGGTCGAGATGTGCGCCATCGCCAACGCCACCGGCCTGGTCCCGGATGTCCCGGGCATGCACGGCCCCAAGGCCGATCGCGATCAACTGGCCAAGGTGCTGATTCCGAAAGAGGACGGCGGCCTGCTCTCCCGGAAAGGCGTGGTCGACTACACGATCGGCAAGGGGGTGGCGCCTGGCGTGTTCGTCATCGTCGAGGCGATGCATCCGCGCATCGTCGAGCGCATGGACGATCTCCATGTCGGCCACGGCCCCTATTACGGCTTGTTCCGGCCCTATCATCTGACTTCGCTGGAGGTGCCGCTGACCGCCGCCCGCATCATGCTCTACGGCAAGCCCGACATGGTGCCCCTGCCGAGGCCGGTGGCGGAAGTCTGCGCGGTCGCCAAGCGCGACCTTGCAGCCGGGGAGACCTTCGACGCGATCGGCGAAACCTGCTACCGCTCCTGGACCATGACCATTGCCGATGCCCGGGCGAACCGCGCCGTCCCGGTCGGCTTGCTCGAAGGCGGCAAGGTGCTGAAGCCGGTCAGGAAAGGTGAGTTGCTGACGGCGGACAATGCAGCGCCGGACCAGACGACGAGACTCTACGCCCTGCGGCAGCTCCAGGACGAGATGCTGTACGGCGCGAAGGTTATCTCCCCAGCTCTATCGACCTCAGCCGCGCTGCTTCCACGGCTTCGGTGACCAGCTTCGTCAGCCGGTCTTCGCCCATCAGCACCGCCAGCGCGGCGGCGGTGGTGCCGTTGGGGCTGGTCACCTGCTGGCGCAGCACGCCGGGCTCCTCGTCGCTTTCAGCGGCCAGCGAGGCGGCCCCGAAAACGGTCTGCATGGCGAGCAGCTTGGCGGTCTCGGCCGGCAGGCCGGCCTTCTCGGCCGCAACCGTCAACGCCTCGATGAAGTGGAAGACATAGGCCGGGCCGGAGCCGGAGACGGCCGTCACGGCATCCATCAGGCTCTCGTCGTCGATCGTCGTCACGACGCCGCTTGCCGAAAGCAGCTCAAAGACGAAGCGCCGGACGTCATCGGAGACCAGCGGATTGGAAAACACCACCATCATGCCCTTGCCGATCGCGGCGGGTGTATTGGGCATGCAGCGGACCACCGGCGCGAGCTTGCCCAGGATTTCCTCGAAGGTGGCGACCGGCGTGCCGGCCGCAATGCTGACGAAAGTCGTCCTGCCATCGCCGAAGCGCTTGTAGTGCGCCGTCACCTCGCGGATCACCTGCGGCTTTACCGCGATGACGACGAGGTCAGGTACGGCACCGGCTGGAATGGCCGCGGCGTCGGCGGAAACGCGGCAGCCCAGATGTTCGGCCCGCTGGCGCAGCTCCGCGTTGGGCTCGACCACGAACACCGCCGACGGCTCGAGCCTAGCGGACTTCAGCCAGCCCGAGAGCATGGCGTAACCCATATTGCCGCAGCCGGCGAGAACGAGCCTGATCGACATGAAAACCTCCGAAAGAAGGCTTCCTTAAACAATTGCGGAGCTCTGGAAAAGTCCAGCCGCGAGAGATCGACAGTCCAGGATCAATGAGAGACGCGAAGGGGAATCGGCCGCAGCGAGACTTGCCTGAGGCCAAGCACACCGAGCACGAAGAACAGCCAGACGGGGTCGCCGCGGTGGAAGAAGAAGCTTTCCAGGAAGCCGTTCAGCGCCGTGAACAGCACAACCATCATGAAGAAGTCGCCGAGGAAGATGTTTTCCTTGCGCGCCGGGATGCGCATGTAATCCCGCAAAGGGGCGATCAGGAAGGTGTAGACGGCGACGCACAGCGCCGGGATGCCCATCAGCACGGCGATGTCGAGATAGCCGTCATGGCCATGCACGATGGTGCGGATATCCCAGGGCCGGTCGAAGGGCTGGTCCTGGTTGAGCAGCAGCGGCGTCCCCCAGAAGCTTTCGTAGCCGTAGCCCGTCCACGGCTTCTTCGCCAGCATCTCGCCGGCGAACTCCCAAAGCGTCGTGCGTCCCGTATAGGTGAGATCGGGGAAATAGATCGCCGCCAGATGCTTCACCGGCGGGATGAAGACGATGCCGAGCGTGCCGACGGCGGTCGCGACGATCGCCAGCGCGAACAGGATCGGGGTGCCGAGCCGCATGCCGATGAGGCTGGGCAGCACGACGATCATGATCGAGAACGGCACGAGTCCGGCGGTCGTCTTGGAGCCGGTGTGCAGCATGAACACCATCGCCGCGCAGAAGATTCCGGCACCCCACC
The DNA here is from genome assembly GCF_003289965.1 of Mesorhizobium atlanticum. Lineage (GTDB taxonomy): Bacteria > Pseudomonadota > Alphaproteobacteria > Rhizobiales > Rhizobiaceae > Mesorhizobium > Mesorhizobium atlanticum. Next base: position 169,786 of record NZ_QMBQ01000012.1, on the reverse strand, counting down.
AGCGCTGGCCGCGCCGGAACAGATAGAGCCCGGCGAAGCTGAAACAGGCCATTACCGGACCGGCGATGTTCTTATGCGTGAAGACGCCGCGCCACAGGCCGGCATGCTCCGGCTCCTGCGAATCGGCGGTGTGCAGCGCCTCATGCGGGAAGACGATGAGGCCGATATAGGAAAGGCCGATCACCACCACGGCGGTGAAGATGATCACGCGGGCGAAGGAATCGGCGTCGCGCGGCAGCACCAGGATCGTCGCCATGGTGATGATGCCGATCATGGTGAAGGACGCCGCGCGCATCGCCGCGGGCGGATCGGTCGCCAGCACCACCGACAGGAAGAAGAAGCCCAGCATCAGCGCCCAGGAGGGGCTCACCAGCGAGCGCACCACGCGCGGATCGGCGAAGGCGAGCAGCGAGAAGACGGAGATCGCGCCGAGCGAGCCGAAGCCGAGCTGGTTGACGATGTCGCCGCCGTCGCCGGTCAGTTCCGCGCCGGCCGGCTGGAAAGGTCGGAACGAGACCATGATGACGGTGAACAGGAGCGCGGCGATGGCTGTCGCCACACCTTGACTGGTGAAGGCGGCGCCGAGCGGCGCGCGCTCAATTCTTCTCAGGCTGTCGGTACTGCTCATTGGCATATCCGAATTCGGCAAGCACCCGGCCGAGCGCCACATAGACCGGGTAGAGGCCTGTCGTCAGGGAGCCGGTGCGCGCCAGCCGGACGGCGCCGCGCAGCGGCGAGGCGGCGAGCAGCGCCAGGCTTTTCAGGAACACTTTGAGGCCGGCGAGCGGCGTGCCGGCGCGGTTCTTCTTTTCGACCAGCGTCGAGATCACACCATTGCGCAGGCTGCGGGCGCGGATCCAGTCGGCCTCGACGCGCCTGGCCGGCACGGTTTCGTTGACCCTTGCCTCGGCGCACCAGCCGAGCACGAAGCCTTTCTGCGCCGAACGGCTGAGGAAGTCGGAATCGCCGCCGCCCATGAAATTGAACTTGAGATCGAGGAAGGGTGCTCCCATCGCCTTGAGCACGTTGCGCCCCACCAGCAAATTGCCGGACGAATAGAGCGCCGGCACGCGGCCGGTTTCCCGATAGGGGGGTGCAAAGACCGGATGCTCGGCCCATCTGGCGTGGCTCGGATCGGCGAAGACCGGCACTTGCGGGCCGCCGACGATGTCGGCGCCAAGGGTCTCCGCGGCCTTGCACATGCGCTCTAGCCAGTCCGGCTCGGCGATCTCGTCGTCATCGATGACCAGCAGGTGGCGAAAATTGGGAAACTGCAGGATCGCCGTCTGCCAGCCGGCATTGTAGGCGCTGCAATTGCCGCGCTCATGCGCGATGATCACCAGGCCGGGCATCTCGCCGCTTTCGAACAGCGGCAGCACTGCGGTGGCGCCCTCGCGCGCCTCGGCCTCGTTTTCCATGACGATGACGGCGAAGCACCTTTCGGTCCGCTGCGCCTTGAGCGAAGCCAGGGTTTCCAGCACCTGCTTCGGCCGCTTGAAGGTCGGCAACGTCACCACCGCCTCGACGGTCTCGGCGGCAAGCCCCGGCGACCGTCCCGCGATCGATACAGAAGCGTCGGACGGCAAAGGGATCATCCATTTCCAGCAGCGTGGGTTTGCGCCCTCGATAGCATCGCGGTGATAACGTTTCGTTAATCACCTTCTTGCCCGGTTGCCGGAAAAACCGGGTCTTTGGCCTTTGACGGCGCCATTTAATCAAGGCTTCACCGCGTTTTGCTACCGGCTGCACCTAAGGATAGGTGAGATGCATCTGCTGTTCGCCACATCGATCGTGCCCGATGGCGCACTCGCCTCGGGCTACGAGATTGCCAACGCCGCGATCATCGACGCGCTACGGCGCGCCGGCGTGCGCGTGACGGTGATCGGCTTCATCTGGCCGGGCAAGACCCCGTCGGATCCGCAAAACACCATCGTGCTCGACGCCGTCGAGGTCCGCACCGAAAGCGCCTCATCGCTGCAAAAGCTTGCCTGGCTGGGCAAGGCGGTTTCCTCCGGCCTTACCTTCTCCTCGGTCAAGCTGCGCGTTGTCTCCGACGCTGAGCTGCGCGCCGTCATCGATCGCACCGGTCCCTTCGACGGCTATGTGCTGAATTCGGTGCAGTTCGCCGGCGCCTTCGAGAAGGTTCTCGCCGACGGTCCATTCGTCTTCGTGGCGCACAATGTCGAGCATCGCTCCGCCGAGGAGAACGGCGCCGCTGCCGGCAGCGCGCTTCAGCGCTGGATGTTCCGCCGCGAGGCCAGGCTGCTCAAGGTCATGGAGGAGCGCCTTTGCGGCGCCGCGCGCTTTGTCTTCACGCTGGCCGAGGAAGACCGCGCGGCACTTGGCGTCGCCTCCGACACACGCTCGGCGGTGCTGCCGCTGGTGACCCGCGCGCAGGCGCCGACAAGTAAGGCGAGGCGCCATATCGAGTGCGACGCCGCGCTGATCGGCACCTGGACCTGGCAACCGAACCGCATCGGGCTCGACTGGTTCCTGACCAAGGTGGTGCCGCACCTGACGCCTGATTTCCGCGTCAGGATCGCCGGCAACATGCCTTCGGGCGTGGCTTCGGCACATCCCGGCGTTTCTTTCATAGGAAGGGTTCCGGATGCGCAGGCCTTCGTGCGCGGCGCCGCCGTCATCCCCTTGATCAGCACCGCCGGCAGCGGGGTGCAACTGAAGACCATCGAGACCTTCGAGCTCGGCCTGCCGTCCGTCGCCACCAGCCGCTCGCTGCGCGGCATCGGCTATCGCCCCGACAATTGCGTGGTGACCGACGATCCGGTCGCTTTCGCCGCCGCCCTCCAGGCGGCAGCGGCCAATGTCCGCGATGTCGATGGCAGCGCCTTCCATCGAGGTCAGCTGAAGGCGCTCGACGCCGCGATCGGGCTTGGCCTGGAGAAGCTCGGCGCTGTCAGGCAGGAGGTCGCCGCATGAACGTGCACACCGCGCGCGCCGCCTTCGGCTTCGATACGCTCAAGACCATCCTGGGCATTCCGGTGCTGGGCATACGCTGCGATGAGGCCATCGCCCTGCTTACTAGGCTGGTCGACGAGCGCCGCTTCACCAAGGTGAGCTTTCTCAACGCCCACAACGCCAATTTGGCTTGCACCGATCCGGTCTTTGCCGAGGCGCTGGAAAACTTCCTCATCCTCCCCGACGGCGTCGGCGTCGATATGGCGGCAAAGCTGCTTTACGGCGCGCCTTTCCCCAGCAATCTCAACGGCACCGATTTCATTCCGGCCTTCCTGCAGGCTTCGTCGCACCCGCTGACGGTGGCGCTGCTCGGCACGACGCGGGCCAATGCCGAAGCCGCATGCGCGAAGCTGTCGACGCTCGCTATGCAGCACAAATTCGTTGTCATCCATGACGGCTTCTTCTCCGCCGCCGAGGAGCCGGCAATCCTCGATCGCATCGCCAGGCTGCGGCCGGACGTGCTGCTGGTGGCGATGGGCGTACCGCGCCAGGAATTGTGGATTGAGCGCCACATCGACAGCCGCCATTGCACGCTGCCGGTCGCCGTCGGCGCGCTGCTCGATTTCATGAGCGGCTCGGTGCCGCGCGCGCCGCTGTGGCTGCGTCGGCTGCGCCTCGAATGGCTGTTCCGCCTCTGGATCGAGCCCGGCCGCCTGTGGCGCCGCTATATCGTCGGCAATCCGCTCTTCCTGTGGCGCGTCTTCAGGCAGAAGCTGTCTTTGGGCCCGCGACCTGCGGAGGCGCGCCGGTGAACAGCCGTTTCGTGCCGGACACCGCAACCAAAATCGAACCGCTGCCGCGCGCACCTTTGGCCGCGATCGTCACCGCGAGCTACGCGCCGGATTTCGAGCGCTGCCGGCTCTTGTGCGAAACCATCGATCGCCACGTCACTGGCATGGCGCATCACTACATCCTCACCGAACATCGCGACGTCGCGCTGTTTCGCCAGCTGGAATCCGGCCGCCGCAGCGTCGTCGACGAGCGGGATCTGTTGCCGCGCTGGCTGCATGTTTTCGACGATCCGCTGAGTGGCTTTCGCCGCCGCATCTGGCTGAGCTTCAGGACGCAGCCGCTGCGCGGCTGGCATGTGCAGCAACTCCGCCGCATCGCCATTGCCGGCCATGCAAAGGAAGACGTGCTGGTGTTCTGCGATTCCGACGTCGCCTTCCTGAAGCGCTTCGACACCGGCGCCTTCTGGCGCGACGGCAAGGTGCGGCTGTTCCGGCGCGACGGCGTGCTGTCGAACGACGGACACGACGAGCATCGCATCTGGTCGCGCAATGCCGGCACGGCACTCGGCATCGATCCCGCCAATCGATCGAGCCAAGATTACATCTCGACGCTGATCGCCTGGCGCCGCGAGACAGTCAACGCAATGTGCGAGCGCATCGAGAAGGTGCATGGTCGCGACTGGGTCGGCGTCCTCGGCTCGGCGCGAAGATTCTCCGAATGCATGATCTATGGCCGCTATGTCGACGACGTGCTCGACGGCGCCGGCCATTTCCACGGGTCGGAGGAATTCTGCCGCGTCCACTGGAACGGCAAACCGCTCTCGGATGACGAGTTCCGCCACTTCGTCGACACCATGGCGCCGGAACAGGTGGCGATCGGCATGCAGTCCTTCATCGGCACCGATATCGGCCGCATCCGCCGCCTGATCGGCCTGCAATAAACCGCGCTGAGATTCAGGTCAGGCCGAGTCGGAGTCGAAGACGGGCGCGAAGCGACCAAACAAGGTGGGTTCCGAGAACCGGAGCGGAGCGTACTTAAAGTACGTGAGCACCGGAAGCGCAGGAAGCCGCCATTTGCAGACCGGCCTCACCTGAATCAGATCGCCTTGGCTGGCCGGCGCATGGCCGAGTAAGTCAGCAGCATCGAGGCGAGATAGAGCAGCAGGAAGACGATGTTGAGCGACAGCACCAGATTGGCCGTGTCGGGTATGGTCGTCAGCACATAGGTGAGCAGAACCGCCTTCAAGCCGGCAAGCAGGCCGAGATTGATTGCCCTGACCGCCGTCTGGCCGCGCGCGAAGAGAAGCTCGGCCTGGTATTCGACAAGGTTGCGCAGTCCCGGCACGCAGACCGCGAGCGCGACCAGCGGTGCTGCCTCGGCGACATTCTTGCCAAGCGCGTTCGGAAAGAAATGCAGCACGACGCCGAGCGACACCAGCGCCAGCGTCGAGACCAGGAACACGCCGCCTTCGATGCCGCTCTTGACCGTCAGCCGCGACAGCAGCTCCGGCGCCCGCATCATGCGCTGCACCAGCATCATCGAGAAGGTGCGGATCGGGATCGCGGTGAGGTCGACCAGCCGCATGATGATGGCGTAGATGCCGGCCAGATGCGGTCCGCCTATCGACAGCACCAGCAGCTTGTCGAACTCCATCTGCAGGTAGAACAGCACTTCGGATCCGGCGACATAGATGGAATCGGCGAGCCGCCGGAAATAGAGCTCGCTGCGCAGCCTCAGCCGCTGGCGCGGATAGAAGAAGACGAAGGCGATGATGAGCGAGGCGGCATTGGCGCCGATATAGAACAGCGACCAAACGCCGATGCTGTGCTGCGCGGCAAGCATGAACAGGATGGCGCCGACTGCCCGAAGCGCCGTAGCCAGGATGGCAAGCACCGCAGCGCGCCCGAACTTGCCGAGCCCGTTGTTGACGATCAGCGCCACTTCGACCGGCCGCCACAAAAGCGCCTCGGCGAAGACGACGGCGGCAAAGGCCGACAGCGGCATCGTGCCGGCGAAGAAGATCAGGTAGACGATATAGGAGGCGGCGGCGAGGAACGGCAGCGACAGGACGCCGAGAAGCATGAAACCGGTGGTGAAGGTGCCGATCAGGTTGGGGCGGATCGTGGCGGTGCGATAGAGCGCCGAGATGAAGCCGAAGGCGAGGATGCGCGACAGCATGATGCCGGCGGCCGAAGCGGTGGCGAACATGCCGAACTCGGCGATCGAAAGCGTGTTGGCCAAGGCGATGAAATAGGCCAGCGAGAACACCAGTCGGCCGCCGGCGCCGCTGATGGCCGAGAGATAGTCGAATACCAGTTTTCGGCGGGTGGCCACGAAGTGGCCGATCCGCGCGAAGCTCCGCCTTTGCGGCATGTCGCTGGCCTGGGTCATGTCGGGGCGATTGATAGGCCGGAAAGTTTAACGCGTCGTTCTGGCGACGGCTTCGGCGCCGCCGAAATGCCGCGAACAAGGCGAGAAACCGCGTCGGCCCGGGTGCGAAATTAACCGTTTGTTTCCTATGCCCGTTTAGCGTGGCTTAACGATTGGCCGATCCGCCGCGCCCACGCCGCCAGAGAGCAAGTTCCAGAACAATGGTCGACAGGGATAACCGTGATGACTGGAGGCGCGAGCGTTCGCTGCTGGCGCTCGGTCAGGCCATGCGCGGCGAGGACAACACGGTTTCGATCGGCGACCGGGCCAATTCTTCCTGGCGCGAGGACGCCGCCGCGCGCCATCGCGCCGCGCGTTCCGAGCGCGAAGGGAAGTTGAATCCGCGGCCTGACGATATCGACGGATTTGGCCTTGATCCGGCGCAAGCGGAATCGGAGCCGGTCAAAACCGAACATGACTGGCGTACAAGAAATCGGCCTGCGTCGCCCGAGCCGCTCCGTGAAGCGCCGGAGGAGAGCCCGCAGCCGCAAGCCGCGCCTGCACCGCGTCACACGAGCCGGCCGCCAGCCGAGAACGATTCCCAGGAATGGAAACCGCTGATCGACCCCATGCAGGTCGTGCACGGCATCACGCGGTCCAAGGCGTTGATCCTGTCGACGACCATCCTGGGCGCCGCCCTGGGCGTCGCCATCGCCTTGTCGACACCGAAGAAATATGAGGCCACCACCGACGTCATCGTCGACCCGCGCGATCTCAAGCTCACCGATCGCGACCTGACCCAGAACGTCATCGCCTCGGATGCGACGCTCGCCATCGTCGAGAACCAGGTCCGCATCCTCACCTCTGGCACTGTCCTCAACAAGGTCGTCACCGATCTCAACCTTACCAACGATCCTGAGTTCAACGGCCAGGGCAATGGCGGCTTCGGCCTGATGTCGACGCTGCGCTCGATCCTGTCGCGGCAGGATGCGGGTGCTGCGGACGAAGCGCGCAAGCGCGCATTGGCGGTCGGCAAACTGTACGACAGCCTCGACGTCGAGCGTGGCGGCAAGACCTTCGTGGTCTCGGTCAGCGCCACGACGCAGAACGCCGAAAAATCCGCGCTGATCGCCAACACCATGGTCAAGGCTTTCAAGCAGATTTCCAGCGAGATCCAGTCGAGCACCGCGGGCCGCGCCAATGACGAGCTCACCGCCAGGCTCGACGAATTGCGCAAGGGCGTCGAGACGGCCGAGCGCAATGTCGAGGATTTCCGGGCGACCCACGACCTCGTTGACGCGCAGGGCCGCCTGATCAGCGACGATCAGATGCTCAAGCTCAACGAGCAGCTTTCCGTCGCCCGTGCCCGCACGCTCGAGCTCAACGCCCGCGCCGCCTCGGCGCGCTCGCTGAACGTCAATTCGGTGCTCGGCGGCACGTTGCCGGAAGAGGTCAATTCCAACATGATGAGCGAGCTGCGCTCGCAATATGCCGCGCTAAAGCAGGAAGCCGACCGCGCCGAGGTCAAGCTCGGGCCGCGCCATCCGGAGATCGAGGCGCTCAACGCCCAGCTTGCCGGCGCGCGCGAGCGCATCGGCGCCGAACTGCAGCGCATCGCGTCCTCGCTGCAGGTCGACCTGAAGCGCTCCGTCCAGCTCGAGCAGGACCTTTCCTCGCGACTGGCGCAGGCCAAGGTGCAGAGCGGCGACGTCAACAACAACCTGGTCTCGCTGCGCGAGCTGGAGCGCGAGGCGGCCGCCAAGCGTTCCGTCTACGAGCAATTCCTGCTGCGCGCCAAGGAAACCGGCGAGCAGAAGGACATCAACACCGCCAATATCAGCGTCATTTCGGAGGCCTATGCGCCGCTGCAGGCCAAGGGACCGTCGCGTGCGGTGATGGCCATCGCCGGTCTGTTTGCCGGCCTGTTCGCCGGCATCGGCCTCGGCGGTTTGCGCGGCGTCTATGCGAGCCTGCGCGAGACGGCCGACAGCCGTTCTCGTCGCTGGGGCGACGAGCGTGTTCCAATGGTGGAAAACAGTTCCGACAGGGCCGCTCCGCCGCCACCGAATGTGACCCCGCCGGCGCCCCCTGTCGCTCCGCCTCCGGCTCGGTCATTCACGTCGCCGCCCCTGGCCGCGCCTGTCGCGCCGCCGGCTCCGTCATTCGCGCCGCCGCCGGCCGCATCCTACACGCCGCCTGCCTCACCTTCGGCGCCGCCTCCGATGACGGCTGCGGCGCAGCCTGCCGCCGAACCCGTCGCACCGCCACCGCCGACGCCGGACAATGACGCCGGCCGTCCGGGGCTTTTCGGCTCGCTGGTCTCGGCGCTCCGCTATTTCGTGCGGCGCGAGCCGGCTGAAACGGTGGATCTGGACACTGTACCGCCCGAGAGCGTCTGGCGCGCGCCAAACCGTGAAGAGCGTCATGCCGGGGCTGAGACGCAGGCGCGGGAGAATTTCCGGCCGCCATACGAGCAGGGCTATTCTTATTCCTATCGGCCGGACCATGGCCGGACCGATCCGTATGAGGATCATTATTCGGCATCACCCGCCGCCTATGATCCGCAACCGCCAGTCCCGGTCGACGCCCGCAAGTCGTCCGCCGACCAGCAGGGTGAGATTGACGAGATCCGCGCCAGCCTTCAGGAATTCCGCGAGGCAGTGCGCGAGCTGACCGAAAGCCGCTCGCGCCGCCGCTATTTCTGAGGCGCCCGTATTTCTGGATTGATCGTGTTTCTAGACCGCTTGCGGTTCGATAAAAGCGGCCGGTTTCGGGTTTACGGCATCCGACGACGCTTTGACGGGATTGCCTTGTCGAATTTTCGTGAAAATGCCGCGCTGCATTTCGGCCGCAAGCGTCTCGCTCTGGTGGATCGACAATGCCGATCGAGGAATGAGGCCATGCATCGGCCTCGTAGCGAAGCTGAGGGTTGGTGATGGCCGAAGTGATTGATGGAAAGAGTGTCGCCGAGGATGTGGTTTCGAAGGTCAAGGCTTTGACCGCGGAGCTGTCGGCCAAGGGAGCCACCAAGCCCGGCCTTGCCGTGGTGATCGTCGGCGAGGATCCGGCAAGCCAGGTATATGTCGCCTCGAAATCGCGCACCGCCAAGGAATGCGGCTTCCATTCGCTTCAGCATACACTGCCGGCCGACACCAGCGAGGAACAACTGCTGAAGATCATCGGCGACCTCAACGCCGACAAGTCGATCCACGGCATCCTCGTCCAACTGCCGCTTCCGGGCCATATCGACGCCGGCAAGGTGATCCAGACGATCGCGCCGGAGAAGGATGTCGACGGCTTCCACTTCATCAATGTCGGCAAGCTCGGCACCGGCGAGTTGGAGACGGCCTTCGTGCCCTGCACACCGGCGGGCTCGATGCTTCTGATCGAACGCGTGCGCGGCAAGGACCTTTCCGGCCTCAACGCCGTTGTCGTCGGCCGTTCCAACATCGTCGGCAAGCCGATGGCCAATCTGCTGCTCGCCGCCAACTGCACGGTGACCATCGCCCACAGTCGCACTCGGGACCTGCCGGCGTTGGCCCGCACCGCCGACATCCTGGTCGCCGCCGTCGGTCGCCCGGAGATGGTCAAGGGCGACTGGGTGAAGCCCGGCGCGACCGTCATCGACGTCGGGATCAACCGCATCCCCGCGCCGGAGAAAGGCGAAGGCAAGAGCCGCCTGGTCGGCGACGTCGCCTATGCCGAGGCGGCCAAGGTCGCCGGCGCCATCACGCCGGTTCCCGGCGGCGTCGGGCCGATGACCATTGCCATGCTGATGGCGAACACTGTAGCTTCCGCCTACCTCGCGGCCGGGCTGAAGCGGCCGTCCTTCTGATCGAAAGCAGATCCTTGCCGAACCTTACTGCTCCTATCGAACGGCCGATCACGAACGATCCCGTTCAGGGCGGCCGTCAGTTCGGCTTCCTGCTGGTCGACAAATTCTCGATGTTCTCGCTGGCCGCCGCCATCGACTGCTTCCGCTCGGCCAACCGCCTGCTCGGCCGCGACTTCTACGGCTGGACGACGATTTCGGCCGATGGCGACGCGGTAATGGCTTCGAACGGCCTGCCGCTGAAGATCGACTATTCGGTCGCCGACATGCCGCCCGTCGACATCCTGTTCGTCTCGGTCGGCCTCACCACGGAATTCCCCGGCAAGAGCAAGGTGCTGGCGGCGCTGCGCAGCTGGGGCCGGCGCGGCAATGCGCTCGGCGCCCTCTCGGTCGGTTCCTATCTGCTGGCCGAAGCTGGACAGCTCGACGGCTACCGCTGCACCATCCATTGGGAGAACCGCGCCGGCTTCATGGAGCGCTTTCCCGACATCAACTGCACCGGCAATGTCTTCGAGATCGACCGCAAGCGCTACACCTGCGCCGGCGGCACTACCTCGATCGACCTGATGCTGGAGATCGTCCGCGGCGATTTCGGCTCCAACCTCGCCAATGGCGTCGCCAACCAGTTCCAGCACGAACGCATCCGCTCGGCGGGCGACCGCCAGCGCGTCGGACCGGAGCGCGACCTCACCGGCAAGTCGGAGAAGCTCAGGCGCATAGTCGAATTGATGGCCGACCATCTCGACGAGCCGCTGTCGGCCGTGCAGCTCGCCAAGTCGGCCGGTCTGTCGGTGCGCCAGGTCGAGCGCCTGTTCCTGCGTCACCTCAGCGTGACGCCCGGCCGCTACTATATGCGGCTGAGGCTCGAACGCGCGCGCGAGTTGCTGCGTCAGACCAACATGCCGATCCTCGACGTGGCGATCGCCACCGGCTTCACCTCGCATTCCTACTTCGCGCAGAGCTACCGGCTGCAGTTTGGCCGCCCGCCATCGGAAGAGCGGCGCACCACCTATTGAGTTTCAGAAGGCGATATGCAGCCCGGCCTTGAAGGCCTGGCTGGTCGTGCCGCCGCCGAATTGCCCGGAATAGCCGATGCCGAGCCGCGAGGCCGCGCTTGTCTGGATGTCGAGGCCAAGGTCGACCAAGGCGGCGTCGCGCGCGATCGGCGTCCCGGCGATGGTGAAAGGGTCCTGGCCGGCAAAGGCCACGCCGATCCTCGGCGCGGCGTCGCCGAAGGCATGGCGCCAGCCGAGGAATCCACGCGCCGTCGCGCTCATGCCGCCAAGATCGAAGGCCGCCGATCCCCTCACGCCCAGCGTCGAGAACGTGACGGTATTGTCGAGACCCCCGCTGGTGAGCGCCGCCGCCCCGCCGTCTTCGCTGAAGGCATCGCTTCCGGTCGCTACATAGGCCAGCGCCGCTGTCGGTTCGATAGTGGCACCAGCCGCATGAAAGGCGTAGCCGGCTTCGCCGAACACCTGGCCGGTATGGCCGTCATATTTGGCGGAAAGCCTGTCGGAGAAACCCGGGAAGGCGACCGAACGGTCCGTCTCGATGGTCTGCCAGGCATAGGCAGCGCCGCCGCGCAGGGCGAAACCACCCAACTGGCCGCCGCCATAGACCGCGAGATGGATGCTGTCGGCCGAGCCGCTGGAGGCACGATCGTCCACATCGAACGTGCCGCGGCCATATCCGGTCAGAACGCCCAAACGGACATTGTCGGCGACCTCCGCGTCCAAACCGGTGAAGAACCCGCCGGAATGCGTGCCGAAGTCGGCGGCATTGCCGTCGCTGCCGCGGTCGCTGGGGGCGCCATAGGCCTGGCCCCACAGGCCCGGCGCGGCGGAGCTCGCGGCGAGGCGGACCCGGTCGAGCGCCGCCTCACGCACGAAACGGCTGTCGTCCAGCAGCAGGCCTGAGGCCGAGGCGTGGATCTCGCCGGAAAGCGCGTCGAAGGCGGCGCGGGCGCCGGGAACATCCAGCATCAGCACCGCGTCGAAAATGGCGTTGCCGCCTCCGAGCCTCTGCAAGCCGGCGCCGGTGGCGCGCTGGTTTGGCGTGCCGCCAATGGCGTCGAGATCGATGCTGTTGCGCTCGAGCGTCAGGTAGACATTGTTGACGTCATAGGTGAGCGTAGGCGCCAGGAATGCGAAATTCGAAATGACGCCGGAAAATGTTCCGGTGCGGCCAGCGGTGGTCGCGATGATGGTGTAGCTTGTCGAAGGCAAGTAGGTGCCGCCGGCGGCCAGCACCTGAACGGTGCCGCCGTTGATCGTGGTCGTGCCGGTGACGGAAAGGAGATCCGCCTGTCCGGCCGAGTTGGCCTCGATCTGGAGCGTCGATCCCGAGTTGAAGACCACGCTGCCTTGCACCGACAGAGTTCCGATCGAATTCCCTGCGCCGATAGTGCCGTTGTTGGTGACGGCGCCGACGATCGTTCCGGTGCCGCCGAGCACTCCCCCGGATTGGACTGCGACAGCCGGGCTGGTGAGTTGGCCGTTGATATGCAGGACGCCGCTCTGGACCGTTGCGCTGGTGGCGAACGTGCCGCTGCCGTTGAGGCCCCAGTCGCTGCCCTGCATCGACAGCGTTTCGAAATTCTTGAACTTCGCGATGGTCTCGCTGCTGGTCCCTTCCAGAATGAGGTTGTCCGTGCCTGTTCCGCCCAGAACATTACCGTTCAGGACCGAGCCGGTTTGCAGCCGAACCGTGTGCGTGGCTCCAACCGTGCCGCCACCCGCCGACGTGAAGTTGATGGCGTTGACCGCGCCGGAAATGGTGCCGCTGTTGACGACTTCGGCCGCGGCGGTATTGCGCGTCAGGATGCCGTCGGAATTCACCGAAGCGATGATGCCGCTGTTCGCGATGGCGCCGCCGCCGGTGGCCTCGACGGCTGGACCTCGTGATGACCGCATGGAGCCGGCATTGCTGAACGATGTGAAGACCGCGCTGGCGCTGCCGTAGACGCCGTTATAATCGCCGTAGATGATGCCCGTGCCGGTGTTGGTGAACGTAGATGGCCCGCCCTGCATCAACACGCCGGTGCTGTAACCCGTTGTCTTTGTCGCCTGAATCGTGCCGCTGTTGAACAAGCTGCGCGATGTGCCTTGCCCGATCGACACCGCGTTCAGGCCCGTTGCGGTCGTGATCGTGCCGCCGGCATAGTTGTTGACCGCTCCGCCGAACCACATCGTGACGCCTTCGACGCCGCCGGTGATCGTCCCGTAATTGTTGACGGTGCCAGGGCCGCCCGTTGGCGGCTGGCCAAACGGTTTGTAGCCGAATGTCATGGCGGTCGCGCTGCCGGTGACAGTTGCCCCGCTCGCATTGGTGAATGTGCCGCCCTGGTTGAACTGGACCGTGTTGCCGCCGGCGATGGCGCCCTCATTGGTTAGCGTCCACGGCTGCAGCGTGGCGCTGATGGCCGGGCTCGCGGGACCGACGGTCACGCCCGCGTTTATCCGGGCCGTCGTTCCCGTGAATGTGTCCAGATTGACTGCGCCGGTATTGGCGGTGATTTCGACGTCGGCCGCGCGGGCGGAAACACAAGTCGCGGCAAGCGCCAATGCCAGGCTGCTTGCCGTGACCGTGCGTCCGCGCGGCCTGCCCGTCTGCCCGCGCGGTTTCCGCCGCCATCCGTCAGGCCGAGCCGACTCTCGTCCTTTTGATCCCAACATCGCCAACCCTGAACCCCACCGTTGACCCCAGGTTGCGATATAGGCGGGCGGCTGGCGGGCGGTCACCCTAGCGGAAACGAGAGGCCCGGCCTTATCGTGATGTGCTCAAAACCCGGCAGAAGGGCGGATGGAACGGCTGGGCTTGTCTCCCGGCGCCGCCTCAAATAGCTTTCCCGACGCGGACGGGGGTTCACTCAGGAGATTTTCATGGCGGGACTGGCACGGAGCGTCGCTGCGGCGATTCTCCTTTTGTCGATGACCACCTTTGGCTTTGCCGCCAACAAGGTCATCATCATTCTCGATGCATCGGGCTCCATGTGGGCCCAGATCGACGGCAAGCCGAAGCTGGAGATCGCGCGTGAATCGCTGCGCACGGTGCTGCAGTCGGTTCCGGCCGACGACGAGATCGGCTTCATGGCCTATGGCCATCGCACCAAAGGCAGCTGCGACGACATCGAGCTGATCGTGCCGCCGCAAGCCGGCTCCGCCAGCGCCATTTCGGCGGCGGCCGACAGCATGAAATTCCTCGGCAAGACGCCGCTGACGGCTGCGGTCAAGCAGGCCGCCGAGGCGCTGAAATATACCGAGGACAAGGCAACCGTGGTGTTGATCACCGACGGCCTGGAGACCTGCGGCGGGGATCCCTGCGCGCTTGGCAAGGAGCTGAAGGAAAGCGGCGTCGACTTCACCGCCGATGTCGTCGGCTTCGGCCTGACCGCCGACGAGGGCAAGCAGATCGCCTGCCTCGCCGAAAACACCGGCGGCAAATACATCCAGGCCTCCGACGAGAAGGCGCTGCAGGATGCCCTGGTCGAGACCGTGGCGGCCCCGGCTCCGGCCCCCGCGCCAATTCCCGAACCAGCGCCGGCTCCCGCGCCGCAGGCAGCGGAGCTCGACTACAATCTCATCCCGACGGCGCTGCTGAAGGAGGGTGGTCAAGCGCCGAAGTCCGACGTCTTCTTTGAAATCTTCAAGGATGATGCCAAGGGCACGGGCGGCGAGCACGTCGACTACGGCTACAACACCGTCAAATTCAAGCTCGCCGCCGGCAACTATATCGTCGTCGCCACCAGTGGCGCCGCCAGGGCCGAGCAGAAAGTCTCACTGACGGCCGACAAGGCGACGGAACCGGCGCTGAACCTGAACGCCGCCGAGATATCCATCCATGCGCGACCGGCGCCCGGTGCCGATGTCGACCGTGCGGCGCAGATCACCATCGCCTATCCCGGTGGCACCTCGGACGCGAATTATGGCGAGGCCAGGTCCGTCGTCCCGACCGGCGAGACAAAGGTCACCGTCAGCCTGGGAGCCGGCCAGGTGAGCGAGACGATGCAGCTCGTTGCCGGCCAGGTCGTCGACAAGGACATGATCGTCGGCGTCGGCAAGGCCAAGGCCAACGCCTTCTACACCCAAGGCGGCGAGAAGGCCGGCACGGACGTATCCTGGAAAGTGTACAAGGCCGCCAAGAAGCTCGACGGCACCCGCGATCAGGTGACCTATGCCTACGGGCCCGACAGCCAGTTCGACCTGCCGCCCGGCGACTACGTGATGGGCGTCGACGTGCAGGCGGTGTCTGCCGAGCAGCCTTTCAGCGTTACGGTCGGCCAGATGACCGACGTCAACGTGACGCTGAATGCCGGTGTCCTGGCGGTCGATGCGCCAGGCGCGGACGGCTTCAAGATCTATGAGGCCAAGAAGAACATCCAGGGCGAACGCAAGCAGGTGACCTACGCCTATGGCGAGAAGATGCAAACGACGCTTGCCGCGGGCGACTATGTGCTCGTGACCAACTTCACCACCGACAAGGCCGACAAGGAAACGCCTTTCACGATGAAGGCCGGTGAGCGCAACGAGCTGACCGTGCAGTAGTGATCGCGATCACGACAAACGGAAGGGGCGGCCTTGAGCCGCCTCTTCCGTTTGAAAGGTCAAAGCGTCAGGCGTTTCCGAACGCCGCCGCCCCATGGTCGGCGCGGCCGACCAACTGGCGGAAGCCGGCGAACAGCTCGCGGCCGAAGCCGAACTCGTTGCCGATCAGATCGGCATCCGCCGTGCGGCGCAGCGCGAATTCCGTTCCCGGCACCAGCACCTCGAGTGTGCCGGCATCGGCGTCGAGGCGGATGACGTCGCCGTCATGGATCCTGGCGATCGGACCGTCCTCGACCGCTTCCGGCGTCACGTGGATCGCCGCCGGCACCTTGCCGGAAGCACCCGACATGCGCCCGTCGGTCACCAGCGCCACGCGCTGGCCGCGATCCTGCAGGATGCCGAGCACGGTGGTCAGCTTATGCAGTTCCGGCATGCCGTTGGCCTTCGGTCCCTGGAAGCGGATCACGGCGACGAAGTCGCCGGCGAGCTGGCCGGCCTTGAAGGCGTCGTTCAGCGCCTGCTGGCTGTCGAACACCTTTGCCGGTGCCTCGATGACGCGCCGCTCTGGCTTCACTGCCGAGGTCTTGATCACCGCGTGGCCAAGGTTGCCGCCGAGCACCTTCAGCCCGCCGGTCGGCTGGAACGCCTTGTTCACTGGCGCCAGCACCTTTTCGTCGCCGCTGACGGCCGGTGCCGCTTCGCGCACCACGCTGCCGTCGTCGCCAAGCCGCGCCTCGACCGCGTATGGTCGCAAGCCTTCGCCCCACACCGTCTGCACGTCCTCATGCAGCAAGCCTTCGTCGAGCAGTTCGCGGATCAGGAAGCCGAGGCCGCCGGCGGCATGGAAATGGTTCACGTCGGCAAGCCCGTTCGGGTAGACGCGGGCAAGCAGCGGCACGGCCTCGGACAGGTCGGAAATATCCTGCCAGGTGAGCGCGATGCCGGCGGCCGCGGCCATGGCGATCAGGTGGATCGTATGGTTGGTCGAGCCGCCGGTGGCGTGCAGGCCGACCACGCCGTTGACGATCGAACGCTCGTCGATCATGCGCCCGACCGGCGTATAGGCATTGCCGAGCGCGGTGATCGCCAGCGCGCGCTTGGCCGCTTCCCTGGTCAGCGCGTCGCGCAGCGGCGTGCCTGGATTGACGAAGGAGGCGCCGGGGGTGTGCAGCCCCATGATCTCCATCAGCATCTGGTTGGAATTGGCGGTGCCGTAGAAGGTGCAGGTGCCTGGCCCGTGATAGGATTTGGACTCCGCCTCCAGCAGTTCGGCGCGGCCGACCTTGCCTTCGGCATAGAGCTGGCGGACCTTGGCTTTCTCGTCATTCGCGAGCCCGGTCGTCATCGGTCCTGCGGGGATGAAGACGGCCGGCAGGTGCCCGAAAGTGAGCGCGCCGATCACCAGCCCGGGCACGATCTTATCGCAGACGCCGAGGAAGACCGCGGCGTCGAACATGTTGTGCGACAGGCCGATCGCCGCCGCCATCGCGATCACGTCGCGCGAGAACAGCGACAGCTCCATCCCGGGCTGGCCTTGGGTGACGCCGTCGCACATGGCCGGCACGCCGCCGGCGACCTGAGCGATACCGCCCGCCTCGCGCGCGGCTTCCTTGATCAGCGCCGGGAACGTCTCGAAGGGCTGATGCGCCGACAGCATGTCATTGTAGGAAGTGATGATGCCGAGGTTCGGCACGCGGTCGCCGCCAAGCGCGATCTTTTCCGACGGGCTGCACACGGCAAAACCGTGGGCAAGGTTGCCGCAGCCCAGCACCGCCCGATTGGCGGTATTGCTTGACGCTCCGGCGATGCGGCCGAGATAGGCTTCTCGCCCGGCTTTCGAACGTTGGCGGATGCGTTCCGTGATGGCTTCGATATCGCGTCTGGCTGTCATGGTCCGTCCTTTCGAGCCCGGTAAGCGTCCTCCCTTGCCACCGGGCTGTCCTCATATGAAATCAGGGTGCCCAGAACACCTCTATCCGTCTCGGCGCCGCTTCGAGCACGCTCCGGATCGGCTTTTTAGCGCCTGGACCCATCGCGCCGTTGAACGCTGTGCGCTTGTCCTCGCCTTCGATGTGCAGCGCGACGAAGCCGGCGGCGACGATGCGTGCCATCGACAGCGTCAGCCGCGGCTCGCCGCCGCTCGCCGCATGCACCGGCAGCACGATCCGCTGGGACGCCGGGTCGAGCAACTCCTCGAGGTTGCCGGCATCGGGAAAGAACGAGGCCGTATGGCCGTCGCCGCCCATGCCCAGGATCACCACGTCGAGCGGCCAGGGCAGCGACCGCAGCGCTTCGCTGTCCGCCGCCGCGGCGTCCTCGATGCTTGCCGCCTCATGGTAGAGCGGCGCGAAGCGCGCCGCCGCTGCCTTGTTCTGGAGCAGGTTCGCCGCCACCAGCCCGGCATTCGATCGCGGCGAGGAGGGCGGCACGAAGCGCTCGTCGACCAGCGTCACGGTGACCCTGTCCCAGGCGATCGGCGCGGTCGACAGCGCGGCGAACAGCTTCGCCGGCGTGGTCCCACCCGAAACGGCAAGCAGCGCGGTGCCGCGTTCCGAGACGGCCCGGGTCAACCGGTCTGCGATCTCGCCGGCAAGCGCCGTCGCGAGGTCCTGGCGATCGGCAAAGCCGTTCCAGCCGTAGCTGACCTCGCTCAATTGCTCTCGTGCCATGTCCGTCCGTCACGTTCGATCAGCGCGATCGAGGCCGACGGCCCCCAGGTTCCGGCCGTATAGCCCTGGGCTTCCTGCCTTGCGCTCTCCCAGGCGTTCTGGATCGGGTCGATCCATTTCCAGGCCGCCTCGACCTCGTCGCGGCGCATGAACAGCGTCTGGTTGCCGCGCACCACATCCATGATCAGCCGCTCATAGGCGTCCGGCGCGCGCGCGTCGAAGGACTGGGCGAAGCTCATGTCGAGTGAAATCTGGCGCAGGCGCATGCCGCCCGGGCCGGGATCCTTGATCATGATGTATTGTTTGACGCCTTCGTTCGGCTGCAGCCGGATCACCAGCTGGTTGGCGAAGATCGGTCCGGCGCTGTCGCCGAAGATCGAATACGGGATCGGCTTGAACTCGATGACGATTTCCGAGACGCGGGTGGCGAGCCGCTTGCCGGTCCTCAGATAGAAGGGAACGCCGGCCCAGCGCCAATTGCCGATCTCCGCCTTGACGGCGACGAAAGTCTCGGTGTTGCTGTCCTTGCCGAGTTCCTCGACATAGCCCTTGACGGGACCGCCCGCCGAGGCGCCGGCGCGATACTGGCCGCGCACCGTATGCTTGGGCGCCTCGTTGCCGTTGATGCGCTTCAATGCCCTGAGCACCTTCAGCTTCTCGTCGCGCACCGCATCGGCGTCCATGGACGACGGCGTTTCCATGGCGACGAGGCAAAGCAGCTGCAGAATGTGGTTCTGCACCATGTCGCGCAGCGCGCCGGCCTTGTCGTAATAGGTGACCCGGTCTTCGAGGCCGACGGTCTCGGCGACCGTGATCTGAACATGGTCTATATGCGCCGAATTCCACAGCGGCTCATAGAGCGCATTGGCAAAGCGCAGCGCCATCAGGTTCTGCACCGTTTCCTTGCCGAGATAGTGATCGATGCGGAAGATCTGGCTTTCGTGGAAATCGTCGCCGACCGCGTCGTTGAGGGCCCGCGCCGAGCTGAGGTCGCGGCCGATCGGCTTTTCCAGCACGATGCGCGAATTCGGCGTGATCAGATTGTTCTGCTTGAGCTGATGCGAGATGTCGCCAAACAGCGCCGGCGCCACCGCGAGGTAGAAGGCGCGGATGCGGTCGCTGTCGCCGATAGTCTTCTTGAGCTCGTCGAAGCCGGCGCCTGTGGTCGCGTCAGCCGAAACGTAGGAAAGCCGCGCCAAGAAAGTCTCAAGCTCCTTGGCATCGACATCGGCTGGTTTCACGTGCTCGGATATCGCCTTCTTGGCGAAGGCCTGGAATTCGGCGTCGCTCATCTTCGCGCGCGATGTTCCGATGATGCGCGTCGGCTCGGAGAATTGATGATCGCGCTGGCGATGGTAGAGCGACGGCAGGAGCTTGCGTTCCGACAAATCGCCGGTGCCGCCGAAGATGATGAAGTCGAAGGGATCGACAGGAATGATCTGGCTGGTCATGGTCAGTCCGATTTGATGCCTGATACCGGCAGCGTGGTTGGTATATTCTAATCGATTTAAATTTTCCAGTGCCATGGTGTCACAGGCAGGACCAATCGCTTGCACTTGCATCGGCCCACATGTTTCCCGACACTCGCGCGCTGCCGGCAAGCTTGTCGGCAAGCCATGGCTTCCGGCAGTGTTCGCGCCTGCACCATAGAACGTGAATGTGACGAAAGCTAAGGGAGATCGCTGCTGAAATCCAATGAGCGGGAAAGCCATGCGTCTGGAAAACAAGGTCGCCATCATCACGGGTGCCGCGTCGGGCTTCGGCGCGGGCATGGCGAAGCGCTTCGCCGAAGAGGGCGCGCGCGTGGTCGTCGCGGATCTCAACGCCAAAGGCGCCGAGCGTGTGGCCGACGAGATCGGCAACAAGGCTATCTGGACCCAGACAGACGTGTCCCTGCGCTCCGAATTCGACGAGATGATCTACGCTGCCAGGAGCGCGTTCGGCCGCATCGACATCATGGTCAACAATGCCGGCTTCACCCACCGCAACGGCGATATGCTCGGCGTCGATGAGGAAACCTTCGACCTGATCACCGCGGTCAACATGAAGGCGATCTATCATGCCGCGCTCGCCGTCGTGCCGATCATGGACCGGCAGGGCGGCGGCGTCATCCTGACTACGGCCTCGACGGCCGGGTTTCGGCCGCGGCCGGGACTGACCTGGTACAACGCTTCCAAGGGCTGGGCGATCACCGCCACCAAGTCGATGGCCATCGAGCTGGCGCCGAAGAACATCCGCGTCAACTGCCTTTGCCCGGTTGCCGGAGAGACCGGCATGCTGGAGAAATTCATGGGCGCCGACACGCCTGAAATCCGCGAGAAGTTCCGCGCCTCGATCCCGCTGGGCCGGCTTTCGACACCCCTCGATATCGCCAATGCGGCGCTGTGGCTGGCCTCGGATGAAGCCGCCTTCATAACCGGCGTGGCGCTGGAGGTCGACGGCGGGCGCTGTATTTGAGCAGTTTGACTCTAGCGTCCGTCCCAAGGATAATGGATCGGGGTAGGGGAACTGGGCGTGATCAAGATCAGGCGGCGTCAAATTCGCGACGATCTGAGCTGGCGCATGCGCTGCTATCGGGCAGAGCGTGCTCGTGCTTGAGCGCAGAAAGGGTCGCTACGAACGGCTGCTCGGCGGGTTAGGTTTCAGGCGCCGGTCTTGACGTAGCTTTTGTAGACCCAGCCGTGCTTGCCGTTATAGACGATTTCACACCACTGCTTGCAGTTCATCACCTGCACCGACGCCTTGGCTGGCACCGTGGCGATTGCGGCGGCGCCCTTCTTCGGGCCGGAACGCATGGTGACAGATCTTAAAATGCGTCCGTTGGCGGCCGCGCCGACCTTCTGGGGTTTCGGTTTGGGCTGCGCTGCGTTGTCAGTTGCTGCCGGATCGGCGTCGGGAGCCTGTGGCTTGGCCTCGGGAATGGCCGCGGTCTGGGCGCCGTCCATCTTGTCGCCCGGCGTCTTCGCGGCCGTCTCGCCCACCGGCGCGGGTGCGGCAACCTGCGACAGAGCGTCGGAGGCGTCGTTCTCCGCGGCCGGTTCGGCGAAGGCCGTGTCGGTTGATTGCGCAGCGCTCGGCTCGGCGGCTTGCTTCGATGGAACCGGTTTATCCGCTGCCTGCTCCGACGGGGATTGTGAGTCGGAAGCGGTCCAGCGGGGGCTGTTCGACGACAGCGCCGGAATGCTGGCTAGGCGGGCCGCCGTCGTCGGCGTAACGGCATCCGCCTTGCGCGCGGCCTGCGGTGCGGCTGCTGCGACGCTGACCGCGGCGGCGGCCGGAGCGATCTTCGTCGTCTTCACCGGGATTGTCGGCACGGTCTGCTCGGCGCCGGCCGTGGCAACCTGCCGGCCGCTGCCCGGAATGCACAACCACAGCGCCACCGCGGCCACGCCGAGCAGCGCGACCGTGCCCACCGCTGCAATGACCAGATGCGCGTTCGACTGTACCTTCTGCCAGAAGGATGGCCGTACGTTATAGCCGAACTGCATTGTGAAGCGCTGCCGTTCCGGCGTGCCGAAACTGAAGGGCTCGTTCACTAAAACCACCTCCAACAAGCAGGCCGACGTTCTTTCGATCATTGCCGCGCGGGTTGGCATCGATCGGCATCGGTCCCGAAATCATTGCGGACAGGTCCGCGAAAGTCCCCGGATTATCGCCCAGAACGGCATCTTTCGTCGCTGATTATGGCATGAGTGAGCCATTTTGCGAAATTCTGTGCACTTGTTAATGCTTCTACAACCTGCCCTGTGCAAGCCGCCTGCGTCGAATCGACGGCGCCGGCTGGGCTGCAAGCGTTAAATCCTGTCGCGCAGGGCGAACCAGCTGAGTGCGAGAAACAAGAGCGGCGCGCGAAAGCGGCGGCCACCAGGGAAGGGGGGGATATTCAGGTCCTCGATCAGTTTCAAGCGGTCGCGATTGCCGGCAATGGTCTCGGCATAGAGCTTGCCGAAGAAGTTCGACAGCATGACGCCGTGGCCGGAATAGCCGCCGATCGAAATCACATTCGGCATCACTTCGCGCACGAACGGCTTTCTCGGCATCGTGATGCCGACATAGCCGCCCCAGCCATGCGTGATCTCGACATCCTTGAGGTCCGGGTAGAGCTCGGCGATCTGCCTGCGGATGTGGATATGGATGTCCTTCGGATCGTTGACGCCGTAGACCTCGCGGCCGCCGAACAACAGCCGGCCGTCTTTCGACTTGCGGAAATAGCGCACCACGAAACGGGAATCGTCGACGGACTCGCCGCCCGGCAGCACTTTAGAAGCGGCGCCGAGCGGCACGGTCGCGCCGATGAAAGAGCCGATCGGCATGATATGCGCCGCGCTCACCGGCTCGAGATTACCGCCATAAGCGTTCACCCCGATCAGGCACTTGTCGGCGATGATCGTGCCCTTGCGCGTCGTGACCCTCACCTTGCCGCCATTGGAAACGATGCCGGTTGACGGCGTCTGCTCGAAGAGATGCGCGCCGGCCGCCGCCGCCACCTTCGCCGTGCCGATCACCAGCTTCAGCGGATGGATGTGGCCGGTGCCGATGTCGCGGGTGCCGCCGAAGTAGCGCGACGAGCCCAACCGCTGCGCCGTCTCCGCCGCGTCCATGAAGCTGACATGCGGATAGCCGAAGCGGGTCGCCATGATCTCGGCGTGGCGCTTGTAGTCGTCGACGTAACGCTGCTTGTGCGCCACCGAAAGCTGGCCCGGCATATAGTCGATGTCGATGGCGTTGGCGGCCGCAAAGTCCAGCAGATGCGCCTTGGCTTCCTCGGCCATGTCGAACAGCGCCTTGGCGCGGGTAAGGCCATATTCGGCCTCCAAATCCTCCGCCCAGGCGCGCTGCCCGGTGCCGAGCTGGCCGCCATTGCGCCCCGACGCGCCATCGCCGAAGCGATAGGCTTCGATGAGGACGACATTTGCGCCGGCCTTTGCGAGGTGCGCTGCGGCCGAGAGGCCGGTGAAGCCACCGCCGACGATCACGACGTCGCAGGTCCGGTCGCCATCAAGCGCAGGATATTCAAGTCGAGGACCGGCTGTATCCTCGTACCACGAGCGGCCGGGGGAAATGGGGGATTGGTAGGGCATGGGAACGCCAGTGAATGGTGAGTAGTGAATGGTGAATGGCTGTGCGACGCACGCTGGCTGCGTTCACCCGTCCAAGATGAAACTGCTCACCATTTACTACTCACCATTCAGGCGACGAAGTCGCCACTCACACATTCAGCAGCAGATACTCTCGCTCCCACGGGCTGATCACTTCCATAAAAGTTTCGAACTCGGCCCGTTTGATCGCGGTGTAGGTGGCGGCGAAGGATTTACCGAGGATGGCGCCGAGCTCTTTGTCGTCCTCAAACAGGCCGACGGCTTCCAGAAGGCCGCGCGGCAGGTCGATTTCATCCGCATTTGCGGTCGTCAACACCGGCGGCTCCGCCTTAATCTTGTTGTTCATGCCGACCAGCCCGCAGGCGAGCGACGCGGCTAGCGCCAGATAGGGATTGGCGTCCGACGACGGGATGCGGTTTTCGACGCGCCGCGCCGCCGGGTCCGAGCGCGGCACGCGAAAGGCGGTAGTGCGGTTGTCGTAGCCCCATTTGTTGTTGACCGGAGCCGAGGCCTGTTGCGTTAGCCGGCGGTAGGAATTGACGTAAGGCGCAAACATCACCAGAGCGTTCGGCACATGCTTTTGCATGCCGCCGATGAAGTGGAAGAAAGCATCTGTCTCGGAGCCGTCCTCCGCCGAGAAAATGTTCTTGCCGGTCTTCTTGTCGACCACAGACTGGTGGATATGCATGGCCGAGCCCGGCTGCCCCTGGATCGGCTTGGCCATGAAGGTGGCGTAGATCTCGTGCTTCAGGGCCGCTTCGCGGATGGTGCGCTTGAACATGAACACCTGGTCGGCGAGCTCGATCGGGTTGCCGTGACGCAGATTGATCTCGAGCTGGCCGGCGCCCTCCTCGTGGATCAGCGTGTCGATCTCCAGGCCCTGCCGTTCCGAAAAATGGTAGATGTCGTCGATCAACTCGTCGAACTCGTTGACGCCGGCGATCGAATAGCCGGCGCCGCCGCCGATCGGCCGGCCCGAGCGCCCGACAGGCGGCGTCAGCGGATAGTCCGGATCGGGGTTCTTGCGCACCAGATAGAATTCGATCTCGGGCGCCACCACAGGTTTGAGCCCGCGTTCGTCATAGGCGGCAAGCACCCGCTTCAGCACGTTGCGCGGCGTGAATTCGACGGAGCGGCCGTCCTGATGCACGAGGTCGCAGATCACCGCCGCCGTCGGGTCTTCCTCCCACGGCACGACCGTCAGCGTCGAGAGATCGGGAAGCAGCTTCAGGTCGCCGTCATCCTCGGGATAGTGGAAGCCGTTGCCGTCTTCCGGGTAGCCGCCGGAGATCGTCGTCATGAACACCGCCGAAGGCAGCGCCAGCGAGGTGTTGGAGGTGAATTTCTTCGACGGCATCATCTTGCCGCGGGCAACGCCCGCCTGGTCCGGCGTGATGCATTCGATATCCTCGATGCCGCGCCACTCCAGCCAGGCGCTGGCTTCCTTCCAGTTCTTCACACCGCGTTCGTTTTTCAAGAAGGCAGGCGTGCGGGCACGTCCCCCCCGGCTTGACGGACGGACTTCCTTTTTTTCAGGCGGCATCATTCACCAGATTGTGTTTGCGGATTTCGAAGTATAGCCGGGCGCCATGGCGGAAGGGAAGGGGAGGCGCCGGGCGCGTGCTCAGGGAGCCGCTCCTTGCGAACCGGCTGGCAGCGCCGGGCAAACGCGTCTACACCACGTGTTCGCGAGGAGGATGAGGTGGCATGTCCGCTCTTACCACAATTGGCTTCGATGCCGACGACACGTTGTGGCAGAATGAGCAGTTCTTCCGCATGACCGAGAAACGCTTTGCCGAAATGCTGGCGGATCACGGCGATCACGAGCATATCGCGGCAAGGCTGCTCGAGGCGGAAAGGCGTAACCTCGCCCTCTACGGCTTCGGCATCAAGGGCTTTACCCTGTCGATGATCGAGACAGCGGTCGAGATCACCGGTGGTGAGGTGTCTGGTTCGATCATCGGCGAGATCCTGGCTGCCGGCCGCGAGATGCTCGGCCACCCGATCGAGCCGCTGCCGCATGCGCGCGAGACGGTCGAGAAGCTGGCGGGCTCCTACCATCTGGTGCTGATCACCAAGGGCGACCTCTTCGATCAGGAGCGCAAGCTTGCGCAGTCGGGAATGGGTGACCTCTTCGACGCGGTGGAGATCGTCAGCGACAAGAGCGCCGCCACCTACGCCCGCATCTTCAGCCGCCATGGCCGTGGTCCGCAGAACAGCATGATGGTCGGCAATTCCCTCAAATCCGACGTGGTTCCCGCCATCGAGGCCGGCGGTTGGGGCATCCATGTGCCGCACGAATTGACCTGGGCGGTCGAACATGCCGAGGCGCCTGTTGCGGCGCCGCGTTTCCGCCAGATCGCCGATCTCGGCGAGTTGCCGAGCCTGGTCGAGACCATCGCAAAGGCCGGTTGAACGCCGTCCAGTCTAGCCGCGCCCTATCAGGCGATCGACCACCGGTTGCAGCCTCTCGGGCGTGATCGGCTTGGCAACGACCGCATCGACCACGCTCGACAGCCCAAGGCTCTCTTGCGTGCCATTCCTGGTTGAGAGCAGGATAACCGCGGGCAGCGGCTTGCCGGAGACGCGCCGCAACGCGTCAATGGCCGACATCAGCCCGTCGCAATCCTTGTTGTCGGGGCCGCCGTCGAGGATGACCGCGCCGGGCAGATGTCCGGCCAGCGTCTTCTCGGCGGCCTCGGGCGGTTCCGAGATCGGCTTCAGTCCCGACTTCTCGACGATTTTCGACACCACGACCCGGTTGATCGACGATTTTCCGACGACGAGCACCTTGGAAAAGTCCGTCGTCATCGCGCCGGCGCGGGCTGCCGGTTTCAGGTGTCTTTCGGAATCGTTGCGATCGGCGGGGCACATCGGCGGGCGGGCACTCCGGTTCAATGCAGGGTTGAAACCTGAGGCACAATTGGTTGAGATCATGGCCGGTGTCAAGCTGAAACGGTCGAGATCGAAAATATAGCAAGAAATTCCGGAATTCAGCGCAAGTCGTATATCCTGGCGGCGAAGGCAAGTTGAAAAAATGCGATAGTCTCCCGAACGTATAACGCGCGGGAGACATTCGCAGAAACTGCTGACGTTACGTCAGGTGTGACTCTGATGGGTGACGATCACGGGGATCAGAAGGTCGCCCCAGTTGCCGTCGCCGCCATGGTGCCTGGCCGAGCGCACCAGCTCCACCGAGACGCCGGCCTCGACTGCCTTCATGACCGACTGGTTGAGCCTGTGCAGATCGTTGGCGAGCATGCGGATCGTCGCCTGCTGGTCGACGCTCATCGCGCTCGATTGCTCTTCTGCCCTTTCCTTGACGCGGCTTATCGATGCCATTGGTCTTCTCCTCGATTCAAAATGCCCTGCGGGCGTTTCCTCTGGTTGTTGTCCCTTACTCGGCCGCCGGCCTGAACTGGGCGTGCTCGGTCGATTCATGCATGGCGGTGGTCGAAGACTGGCCGCCGGTGATCGCCATCGACACGGCGTCGAAATAGCCGGTGCCGACCTCGCGCTGGTGCTTGGTCGCGGTGTAGCCGTTGGCTTCCGCCGCGAACTCGGCCTGCTGCAGTTCCGAATAGGCCGCCATCTGGCGGTCCTTGTAGCCGCGCGCCAGCTCGAACATGCCGAAGTTCAGCTGGTGGAAGCCAGCCAGCGTGATGAACTGGAACTTGTAGCCCATCGCGCCAAGCTCCTTCTGGAACTTCGCGATCGTTGCGTCGTCGAGGTTCTTCTTCCAGTTGAACGACGGCGAGCAATTGTAGGCGAGCAGCTTGCCCGGATGGTGCTTGTGCACGCCTTCGGCGAACTTCCTGGCCTGCGCCAAATCCGGCTTCGAGGTTTCGCACCAGATCAGGTCGGCGTGGGGCGCATAGGCCACGGCGCGCGCGATGCAAGGCTCGATGCCGTTCCTCACATTGTAGAAGCCCTCGACCGTGCGGCCGGCGTCGTAGTCGACGAAAGGCCGGTCGCGCTCGTCAATATCGGAGGTCAAGAGCTTCGCCGCTTCCGCGTCCGTGCGCGCCACGACCAGCGTCGGCGTGCCCATCACGTCGGCCGCCAGGCGCGCCGCGTTAAGGTTGCGGATATGCGCCGCGGTCGGGATCAGCACCTTGCCGCCGAGATGGCCGCATTTCTTTTCCGACGCCAGCTGGTCCTCATAGTGGACGCCCGCGGCACCCGCCTCGATGAAGGCCTTCATGATCTCGAAGGCGTTGAGCGGGCCGCCGAAGCCGGCTTCGGCGTCGGCGACGATCGGCGCGAACCAGGTCTCGACCGAAAGCCCGTTGCCTTCGGATGTCTCGATCTGATCGGCGCGCTGCAAGGTGCGGTTGATGCGCTTGACGAGTTCCGGCGCCGCGTTGGCCGGATAAAGCGACTGGTCCGGATACATGGCCGAAGCCGTGTTGGCGTCCGCGGCGACCTGCCAGCCCGAAAGATAAATCGCCTTCAGCCCGGCGCGAACTTGCTGCATGGCCTGGTTGCCGGACATCGCGCCGAGCGCGTTGACGAAATCCTCCTCATGGATGAGCTTCCACAGCCGGTTCGCGCCCATCTCGGCCAGTGTCTGGCGGATTTGCACCGAGCCGCGCAGCCGCTTCACATCCTCTGGCGAGTAGGGGCGCTCGATGCCGTCGAAACGGCCTTCCGGCGCGGAGGGGACGAGGTTGTAAAAATCGGTCATTGGTGACTCCGGATCGTTTTGAAAACTGCTTCAGCGCCGCATCGCAAAGGCATATCTCGCGACGTCTGCGTATGACATCGTTTACATTGCAGCGCGAAATACGCCAGGGAAACCGCCGCTTAGTGCCGAAAATAAGGGAAAAGCTGTGTTGCCATTGACAAACCAGCTCTGTAAATTTGTCATAATTGTAAAGGCAGCAGGGCGAGCGTCGGGCTCGATGCGCATGTAAATTCCTGTCAAGGGTGGAACGGATGGCCGACCAGAAGATCTTTGCCGGGCCGCGGCTGCGTCGGCTGCGCAACGCCAGGGGGCTGACCCAGACGGCAATGGCCGAGGGATTGGGTATCTCGCCCTCCTACCTCAACCTCATCGAGCGCAACCAGCGGCCGCTGACGGTGCAGCTCATCCTCAAGCTGGCCTCCGTCTACAAGGTCGATCCGCATGAATTGCAGGGAGAGACAAAAGGCTCGATCGCGGCCTTGCGCGAAGCGTTCAGCGATCCGCTTCTTGCCGGCGAACTGCCCGGCGATCAGGAACTGATCGACCTCGCCGAGACGGCGCCCAATGCCTCGGCGGCAATGGTGAAGCTCTTTCGCGCCTATCGCGAGCAGGCCGAGCGTCTGTCCGATCTCAACCAGCTCCTGGCGAAGGAGGGCAGGGCGACCGCGCTGTCCGGCGCGCGCCTGCCCGCCGACGAAGTCCACGAAGTGTTCGAACGCCGGCCGAACCACTTTGCTGCGCTGGAGGAGGAGGCGGAGGCTTTCACATCGCTCCTCGAGCCCGGCGACGATCTGTTCGGCGCGCTGAAGGCTTGGTTGCGGCGCGAGCACGGCATCGTCGTCAAGGTGCTGCCGGTCGCCACCATGCCCAACTGGCGCCGTCGCTACGACCGTCATTCGCAGCGCCTGTTCCTGTCGGAGCGGCTGTCGCCTTTCGACCAGTTGCGTGAGGTCGCCATGGAGGCGAGCCTGATGCGCATGTCGGTGGCCGTCGCAGGCGAGATCCAGGCCTTGAAGCTCGGCACCGACGAGGCGCGCCGGCTCGCCCGCTTCGAGCTCGGCCGCTATGCCGCGCACGCCCTGATGATGCCCTATCAGGCCTTCCACGCCGCCGCCGTTCGCGCCCGTTACGACGTCGATGTCTTGCGTTCCCGCTTCGGCGTCTCTTTCGAGCAGGCGGCCAACCGCCTGACCATGCTGCAGCGGCAGGGCGCGGCCGGCGTGCCCTTCTTCATGCTGGAAGTCGACAATGCCGGCAACCGCTTCCGCAAGGCCGGCAGCCAGGGTTATCCGCAAAGCCGCTTCGGCGGCGGCTGCCCCAAGCTTCCCATTCATGCGGCCTTCTCGCAGCCGGGTCAGATCCTGGTCGAGGCGGTGGAAATGCCCGATGGCGCCGAGTTCCTTTGCATCGCCCGCACGTTGGAAGGCCCGCAAGGCGCCTTCTCCGAACGGCCGCGTCGCACCGCGCTCCTGCTTGGTTGCGATATCGGTTTCCGCGATGAGATCGTCTATGGCGCGGCGCTGCCGGCCGGATCTTCCGGCAAGCCTGGGCAAGGCTTCGCCACTCCGGTCGGTCCCGCCTGCAGGCTTTGCGAGCGCGCCGGCTGCCTGGCACGCGCCGAGCCGCCGGTGACGCGCCCGCTCGGCCTCGACGAGATGGTGACGGGCCTCAGCGCCTTTGACTTTCAGGGATGATACGGCGGATGTGCCCCAAGCCTCGCCGGGCGCTGGATCACGCCGGCCCGGCGTCTTTGCGCTAGGCGATTGAGATGCAGTCCCGTCGTCCAAGCCGCGGTGTTGTCGTCTGAGACACGGTCCTGTCGCCCTTGGTGCATCGTGCAGCCCGCAACTCGCTGACAATCGTGTCCATGACCGATACCGCTTCGCCGCCCGCCGCCTTGCCTGCCGTCTCGCCGCGCGAGGAGCGGATCGGCATGCTCCTGGTCTTCCTTTCGGCGCTCATGTGGAGCTTCGGCGGCACCATCGCCCGCTTCATCCATATCGATGACAGCTGGACCGTGGTGTTTTGGCGCTCGCTCTGGGCGGTGGCCTTCCTTGTTGCCTTCATGCTCTGGCGCGATGGTTGGCGCGGCACGTTGAGGTTGTTCCGCGACATGGGATTGCCCGGGCTTGGCGTCGCCCTCTGCTTCGCCACCGCCTCCACCAGCTTCGTCGTGGCGCTCGCCTACACCACGGTCGCCAACATCCTTTTGATGCAGGCCGGAGTGCCGCTGCTGGCGGCGCTGCTTGCGTGGCTCTTGTTTCGCGAGCGTGTCAGGCCGGCGACCTGGATCGCCATCGCCGCAGTGATCACCGGCGTCGCGATCATGGTCTCCGAATCCCTCGACGGAGCCGTGTCCCCTATCGGCGACGGCCTTGCGCTGCTGATCGCGGTGATGTTTTCCGTGGCGACCGTGATCACCCGGCGCTACGCCCATGTGCGCATGGTGCCGGCCAATTGCCTCGCGGCGCTACTTGCCGGCGCTTTCGCCGCCTCCCAGGCGTCCTCGTTCGCGGTCTCGGGGCGGGATATGGGCTTCCTCTTCGCCTTCGGCGTCATCAACCTCGGCGTCGGCCTCGCCTTTTTCGCCATGGGCGCCCGGCTCGTGCCGGCGGCGATCGCGGCGCTGCTCGGCACCTTCGAGCCGATCCTTGGGCCGATCTGGGTCTGGCTTGTCCATTCCGAGGTGCCATCGGTGCGCACCATCATCGGCGGCGCGGTCGTGGTCACGGCGCTGCTCGTCCATATCGGCCTGGAGTTCAAACGTCAGGCGCGGCCGGCGCGTCCCGGCATCACCGGCCTGCCGTCACCCAATTGACCAATGCATGTCGCCCAGAAGTGTGCAGCGGTTCTGGGACAACGACATGCATCAAGACAACAGCATGTCGCCCAAAACTGCGCAGCGGTTTTGGGAGACGACATGCATCAAACAAAGACCTAAAGCGCGTCGCCTGAATCCCTTTCAGCGCGAGGCGCTTTAGGCAGCCTTCCCCATTGACAACCCCGCTTCCGGGCGGGCAGGCTGCTGCCACGGCAACAACAAGACAGGCGTATCTTGCCAAGTGTCTCTGCCGGCCTGACCAAGGCCGGATCACATCGTCGTATCTCTGCCCACGCCACGGCGAACGCCGCTGACGCCGCCCGGGTACCTTACAAGGGCACCCTGCGGGAGGTCTTTGACCACCGACCGGCAACCCGGCGCAGCGCCGACAGGTCGCGCTTGTTGCCCTCCGGAAAGCTCAATAGTCTGAAACCAACGCCGCGCCGCCATATCGCGACGAGCCGGCAAGGGAACACTCACCAAAGGAGAACACCATGATCCGCAAAGCGCTCTGGCTTTCGGCGACGTCGGTATTTCTGACGCTTTTCACTGCAGGCGGCCATGCCGAGGACCGCGTTGTCAACGTCTACAACTGGTCGGACTATATCGACAGCTCGATCATCGACGACTTCACCAAGAAGACCGGCATCAAGGTCGTCTACGACACCTTCGATTCCAACGAGATCCTCGAAACGAAGCTGCTGGCCGGCGGCAGCGGCTACGACGTCGTCGTGCCGAGCGCGAACTTCCTGGCACGCCAAATCCAGGCGGGCGTGTTCCAGAAGCTCGACAAGTCGAAGCTGCCGAATCTCTCCAACATGTGGGACGTCATTTCCGAGCGCACCGCCAAATACGATCCGGGCAACGAGTATTCGGTCAACTATATGTGGGGCACCGTCGGCCTCGGCTATAATGTCAAGAAGGTGCAGGCCGCGCTCGGCACCGACAAGATCGACAGCTGGGACGTCTTCTTCAATCCGGACAAGCTGGCAAAGCTGAAGGATTGCGGCGTCTATGTGCTGGATTCTCCCGCCGACGTCATTCCGGCGGCGCTGAAATATCTCGGCCTTGATCCCAACAGCACCTCGCCGGACGATATTTCCAAGGCCGAGGACGCGTTGCTCAAGGTCCGCCCCTATATCCGCAAGTTCCATTCGTCCGAATATATCAACGCGTTGGCCAATGGCGATATCTGCCTGGCGATCGGCTGGTCGGGCGACGTCTTCCAGGCGCGCAACCGCGCCGTGGAAGCCAAGCAGGGCGTCGAGATCGGCTATTCGGTGCCGAAGGAAGGCGCGCAGATGTGGTTCGACCAGATGGCGATCCCCGCGGACGCGCCGCATGTCGCCGACGCGCTCGAGTTCATCAACTACATGATGACCCCCGAAGTCATCGCCAAGTCGTCGAACTACGTGCTCTACGCCAACGGCAACAAGGCTTCGCAGCAGTTCGTCGACAAGGCGATCCTGGAAGATACTTCGGTCTATCCCGACGAAGAGACGATCAAGAAGCTCTACACGGTTAAGCCATATGATCCAAAGACACAGCGCGTGATCACGCGCACCTGGACCAAGATCGTCACCGGTCAGTAAGCGTTGAGACACGGCCCCGGCAGCCAACTGCCGGGGTCGCTTTCTTTTGGGGAATCAAAAAAGTAACGGAGTGGGGATCATGAAATCGCTTGGCAGCATCCGCAGGGATTTCGCGCCATGGAACGACCCGAACGCCAAGCCATATATCCAGTTCGACAAGGTCACCAAGAAGTTCGGTGACTTCACCGCCGTCAACAATCTGTCGCTGACCATCTTCGAGCGCGAATTCTTCGCGCTGCTCGGCGCCTCAGGGTGCGGCAAGTCGACCCTGCTCAGGATGCTCGCCGGCTTCGAGGAACCGACGGCGGGCCGCATCCTGCTGGACGGGCAGGATCTGCGCGGCATCCCGCCCTACAAGCGGCCGGTCAACATGATGTTCCAGTCCTACGCGCTATTCCCGCATATGACGGTGGAGAAGAACATCGCCTTCGGCCTCAAGCAGGAAGGCATGCCGGGACCCGATATCGAAAAGCGCGTCGCCGAGATGCTGAAGCTGGTCAAGCTCGAGCAGTTCGCCAAGCGCAAGCCGCATCAGCTCTCGGGCGGTCAGCGCCAGCGCGTGGCGCTTGCGCGCTCGGTCGCCAAGCGGCCCAAGGTCCTGCTGCTCGACGAACCGCTCGGCGCGCTCGACAAGAAGCTGCGCGAGGAAACGCAGTTCGAGCTGATGGACCTGCAGCAGGAGCTCGGCCTCACCTTCGTCGTCGTCACCCACGACCAGGAAGAAGCCATGACCATGGCCGATCGCATCGCCATCATGGACAAGGGCGAGGTCATGCAGGTCGCGACGCCAGCCGAGATCTACGAGGCGCCGACCTCGCGTTTCGTGGCGCATTTCGTCGGCAACGTGAACATGTTCGAGGGCAAGGTTGCCGAACACACGGCAAACGCGACGCGCATCACCGGCGCGACCGGCGCCCAGATCGTCGTCGACAATGGCGGCAACGCCGCTGCCGGCTCCGACATCGTCTTCGCGATCCGGCCGGAAAAGATCAAGGTCTCCTCGAAAAAGCCCGCCGATGCCGTCAATGCGCTGGAAGGCGAGGTCTATGACGTCGCCTATCTCGGCGACATGACTGTCTTTCACATCAGGCTCGACGACGGGCAGATCGTGCGGGCAAGCGCCTTGAACGCCTCGCGCGTCACGGAGGATCCGCTGACCTGGAATGACCGCGCCTGGGTCTCCTTCCGGCCCGATGCCGGCGTCGTGTTGACCAGGTAGGAGGCTGAGATGGCCGATATCGCAGCGACCGCCGCCCCGTCGACGGAAACCACAACACTGCCGGCGAGGCTGGCGAAGAGCTTCGTCAACCGCCTCGTCATCATCATCCCCTATCTCTGGCTGCTGTTCTTCTTCCTCGTTCCCTTCATCATCGTCTTCAAGATCTCGCTGTCGCAGACGGCGATCTCGATGCCACCCTACACGCCGGTGCTCGACTTCAGCGACGGCATCTCGGGATTCTTCGCCGGCTTCCGCGAGCTCAACTTCGACAACTACACCTGGCTCACCCAGGATGCGCTCTATTTCAACGCCTATGTGACGAGCCTGATCATCGCGGCGATATCGACGATACTCACCCTGATCGTCGGCTATCCGATCGCCTATGGCATGGCGCGTGCGCCGGCGACGATCCGTCCGACCTTGCTGATGCTGGTGATCCTGCCCTTCTGGACCTCCTTCCTGATCCGCGTCTATGCCTGGATCGGCATCCTCAAGCCCGAAGGCTTGCTCAATCAGTTGCTGATGTCGCTGCACATCATCAGCCAGCCGCTGGTGATCTTGAACACCTACACGGCGATCTTCATCGGCATCGTCTATTCCTACCTGCCCTTCATGGTGCTGCCGCTCTATTCGTCTCTTGAGAAGATGGACTATTCGCTGGTCGAGGCCGCGGAGGATCT
The DNA here is from genome assembly GCF_003289965.1 of Mesorhizobium atlanticum. Lineage (GTDB taxonomy): Bacteria > Pseudomonadota > Alphaproteobacteria > Rhizobiales > Rhizobiaceae > Mesorhizobium > Mesorhizobium atlanticum. Next base: position 135,563 of record NZ_QMBQ01000012.1, on the reverse strand, counting down.
CGGCTGCCCGCCGATCGGCGCCTTCTGGAAGATCACCTTCCCGCTGTCGCTGCCCGGCGTCGTCGCCGGCTGCCTGCTGGTGTTCATCCCGGCCGTCGGTGAGTTCGTCATCCCCGACCTTCTCGGCGGCTCGCAGACGCTGATGATTGGCAAGACGCTCTGGAACGAATTCTTCTCCAACCGCGACTGGCCGGTCTCCTCGGCGGTGGCCGTCATCCTGCTTCTGGTTCTGACCATCCCGATCATGTTCTTCCAGCAGGCGCAGGCAAAGGCACAGGAGCAGGGCAGATGAACTCGACCTGGAGCCGCTTCAACATCACCTCGATCGTGCTGGGCTTTGCCTTCCTCTATCTGCCGATCGTGCTTCTGATCATCTTTTCCTTCAACGAATCGAAGCTCGTCACCGTCTGGGGCGGCTTCTCGACCAAATGGTACGTGTCGCTGTTCCACAACCAGGGCCTGATGGACGCCACCTGGGTGACGGCGCGCGTCGGCGTCATCTCGGCGACGGTCGCGACCGTGCTCGGCACGCTCGCTGCCATCACGCTGACGCGCTACACGCGCTTCAGGGGGCGGGTGCTTTTCTCGGGCATGGTCTTCGCGCCGCTGGTCATGCCGGAGGTGATCACCGGCCTGTCGCTGCTCTTGCTCTTCGTCGCCGTCGGGCTCGACCGCGGCTTCTTCACGGTCACGCTCGCGCACATCACCTTCACCATGTGCTTCGTCGCCGTCGTCGTGCAGTCGCGGCTGGTCTCGTTCGATCGCTCGCTCGAGGAGGCGGCGATGGATCTCGGCGCACCGCCGGTGAAGACCTTCTTCCAGATCACCTTGCCGGTCATCCTGCCGGCGATCATCTCCGGCTGGATGCTGGCCTTCACGCTGTCGCTCGACGATCTGGTCATCGCGAGCTTCACCTCGGGTCCGGGCGCCACCACGCTGCCGATGAAGATCTACAGCCAGGTGCGTCTCGGCGTGACGCCGGAAATCAACGCCGCCTGCACCATCCTGATCGCGGTCGTGGCGATCGGCGTCATCATTGCCTCGATCGCCAACAAGCGTCGCGAGATCCAGCGCCAGCTCGACGAGCAGGCCGCCCAGCGTGGTTAAATGCATGTCGCCCAGAAGTGTGCGGCGGTTCTGGGACAACGACATGCATCAAAACAAAGACTTAAAGCGCGTCGCCTGAATCCGGTTCAGCGCGACGCGCTTTAAATGGCGGGGGCGCTCTTTGCGCCTCCGAATTTACTGGCCCGAGACGCCGGGAGCGATCGGCGAGATGAACGGCGCGCTCCAGTTGCCGCCGACGAAGAACAGCGACTGGTTCGGCTGGGCGGGAGGCGGACTGGCCGCCTGGCCGTTGGCCTGCTGCTGGGGCTGCTGCGCCGGCTGTCCGGTCGGCACGACGCCGCCGGAGAGCGCCAGCCCGCGTCCGGCGTAGGAGGCGATGCCCGACAGCCAGATCTTGTATTTCTGCGCATTGATCTCGGCCTTGTCGAGGCGCGCAACGCCCTTCGAGATGCTTGCCTTGATCTCGGCGCCGTCGATCGGCAGCGCACCCTTGGAGACATCGTCGAGCGCGAAGAAGCCGCCTTGCTGGTTGCGCTTCAGGAAGGCCGGCAGGTCGAGTCCGTTGAGCGTGCCCGGCCCGAACGTCGCCGAGAACGACCCATCGGCGTTCTCGAAAATCGAGTTCCACGCCTTGCCCGGACCCTTGAGGATGACCGACACCGTACCGGTGCCGGCCGGCACAAGCCGCGTCATTCCCGCCGCCGTGCCAAAGGCGCCCGTATCCACGTCCGATGCCAGGAGCCGCATCTCGACCTGCGTGCCCTCGGGCTTGCGGTCGAAGCGCAGGCTGCTTTGGACGGTGCCGCCGAAGGCCGTTGCGTCGGATATGTCGAAGACGGCAAGGCCGTTCTTGACCTGCGCGGTCGCCGCGACGTCGGCGAGCTGTACCGGTCCCGCCGTCGCATGCGCCGCCGACAGCCTGAGATCGAGATTGATGCGGTCGGCGAAGCTGGTGTCGATGTCGCCTGGGCCGGCCTCGCCGGTGGGCGCGACAGGCGTGAAGGCCGACAGGAAAGATCTCAGATCCAGCGTATCGAAGGCGAGCGTGCCGGCAATCACCGGGCGCCCTTCGGCGAAGGAGAAATCCAGTGCTCCCATGCCCGGATTGTTGTTCAGCGTGACGGTCGTGTTCTCGAATTTGGCGCGCCCCGCCGAGGCGTTCACCTTACTGGTGATCGAGACCGCACCGATCGCGGCACCCGGCGCGAGACCGGCCTGCGACCACTCCAGCACGCGCCGCAGCGACGGCGCGGCGAACTTGGCCTGGCCGTCCAGATAGGCATTGTCCGACATCGAGGCCGTTCCGTCGAAGGAGAATGTCGCTGGCGCCGCCTTGAAGGAGAGGGTGACGGGCGCGGCACCCCCGGCAAACAGCACCAGCGGTTTCGCCGAGGAGAAATCGAGCTGCAGGGTCTCGCCGCGCCAGATTCCGGTCGCAGTCAGCGATGCATCGCTGTTCATCGCCTCCCAATTCACCTGACCGCTCAGGCTGCTCAGGATTTCGGTGTCCTTGCCGTCGGCCGTTGTCACGACGCGGCCATCGCGAAACTCGACCGTGCCGAACGGATCGGAAGGCAATCTGCCGAGGTCGGGCTTCTGCGGGTTGGCGGTGACCACACCGCGCGCGGTATCGATCGAGCGCGTGATGCGCCCCCCGGTCGGAAGCGGCGGCAGATAGAAGCCGCTCGCCATGCGCTGCACCCTGATCGTCGGACGCACCAGCCTTGCGGTCGAGAAGGCGACGTCGCCCTGCAGGGCGGCCATGGCCGAGAGATCGACTTCCACGCGATCGGCCTCGACCACCGGCGGCGCGTCGGTCTCTGTCCATTGCGACAGGGTAACGTCGCTGAGGATGGCCCGGAACTTCGGCCAAACCTCGATGCGCGGCGAGCCGTCGATCGTAACCCTGAAGCCGCTCCAGGCGCTCAATTCCCAGGCGATGCGGTCGCGCACGATGCGCGTCGAGGCAATCAGCGGCAGTGCCGCGACCGCGAGCGCGATGACGAGCACGGCAACGCCGATCGCCCACACCCCGCGCCGGATCAAAGATGATGGCATTTCGCCCCGTATGCTTCTATTGCCGACAAAATCGCCCGACGGGTGTAACCGAGCGCCGGCGCTTTTCAAGTCTTTATGGCCTTGCGATGGCATTTGCGCAGCGACAGCCATGGGTCGCCCGAACAAAATCTTGCTCTGCTGCGCTGCAATATGCATAAGCGAACCGTACGACCCCGGTCCACGGTTGCGCGCCGTTTTTGGAACGATGGCATATGCGATCTTGAGCTAAACGGCTCGAACGCGACGCGCTTTGGGAGAAGCGATCATGGCCGCCGATACACCTTTGTGGACCCCGACGCAGGAGCGCATCGACGCAGCGCCGTTAACCGCATTCATGAAGGCCGCGGCAGCAAAAGCCGGGGAGGCTTTCTCCAGCTACGCGGAACTTCACTGCTGGTCGATCGAGGATCGTGGCGCCTTCTGGAGCCTGGTCTGGGATTTTTGCAATCTTGTCGGTGACAAGGGTGAGCGGAACCTGATTGACGGCGAACGCATGCCCGGCGCCAGCTTCTTTCCTGACGCCAGGCTCAATTTCGCCGAGAACCTTTTGCAGAAGACCGGCGCCGGGGAGGCAATCGTCTTCCGCGGCGAGGACAAGGTCGAGCGCCGGCTGTCCTGGCACGAACTTCATGGCCTGGTATCGCGGCTGCAGCAGCTTTTCCTGTCGCTCGGCGTCAAGGCCGGCGACCGCATCGCCGCCATGATGCCGAACATGCCCGAGACCATCGCCGCGATGCTGGCGGCAAGCTCGATCGGCGCGGTCTGGTCGTCATGCTCTCCCGATTTCGGCGAGCAGGGCGTGCTGGACCGCTTTGGCCAGATCGAGCCGGTCGTCTTCATCGCGCCGGACGGCTATTGGTACAACGGCAAGGCGATCGAGGTGGCCGACAAGGTCCGCGCGGTTGCGGCGAAGCTTGCGAGCGTCCGCAAGGTGCTGATCGTCGATTATCTCGGCACCTCGGGCGACGTCGCCGCCACCATCGACAAGGCGACCGCGCTCGAAGAAGCGCTCTCGCCCTTTGCCGCAAAGACTGTCAGCTTCGAGCGGCTGCCCTTCGCGCATCCGCTCTACATCCTGTTTTCCTCGGGCACGACCGGCATCCCGAAATGCATTGTGCACTCGGCCGGCGGCACGCTCGTCCAGCATGTCAAGGAGCATCGCCTGCATGCCGGCCTGCTCGACGGTGATCGCCTGTTCTATTTCACCACCTGCGGCTGGATGATGTGGAACTGGCTGGTCTCGGGCCTCGCCTCGGGCGCGACGCTTTTGCTTTATGATGGCTCGCCTTTCTACCCCGACGGCAATGTGCTGTTCGATTTCGCCGATGCCGAGCAGATGACCTATTTCGGCACCTCGGCCAAGTTCATCGATTCGGTTCGCAAGGCCGGTCTGAAGCCGATCGCGAGCCACGATCTGTCGAGCGTGCGCACCATCTCCTCCACCGGCTCGCCGCTGTCGCCGGAGGATTTCCGCTTCGTCTATGACGGTATCAAGAAGGACGTGCATCTGGCCTCGATCTCGGGCGGCACCGACATCGTGTCCTGCTTCGTGCTCGGCGTGCCGACCGAGCCGGTCTGGAGCGGCGAGATCCAGGGACCTGGTCTCGGGCTGGCTGTCGACGTCTGGGACGACGACGGCAAGCCGATCCGGCAGGAGAAGGGCGAGCTTGTCTGCACCAAGGCCTTCCCGTCGATGCCGATCGGCTTCTGGAACGACCCCGAGGGCAAGAAGTATCACGCCGCCTATTTCGAGCGTTTCGACAATGTCTGGTGCCATGGCGACTTCGCCGAATGGACGGCGCATGGCGGCATGATCATCCATGGCCGTTCGGATGCGACGCTCAATCCGGGCGGGGTCCGGATCGGCACGGCCGAGATCTACAACCAGGTCGAGCAGATGCCGGAAATCCTCGAGGCGCTCTGCATCGGCCAGGATTTCGACAATGATGTCCGCGTCGTGCTGTTCGTGCGGCTTGCCTCCGGCGTGACCCTGGACGAGGATCTGGAAAAGCGCATCCGCGCCAGAATCCGCACCGGCGCCAGCCCGCGTCACGTGCCGGCCAGGATCGTCGCCGTTACCGACATCCCGCGCACCAAGTCCGGCAAGATCACCGAACTTGCGGTGCGCGACGTGGTTCACGGCCGTGCCGTGAAGAACAAGGAAGCGCTAGCAAATCCGGAAGCGCTAGAGCTGTTCCGCGACCTGCCGCAGCTCGCGGGCTGACGGGGGGCGTGGTTAACGAAATCTGTCCGCCGAATTTACCTAGATTTCACGGGTGGTACACATTCGTAAATTTTTCCGCGCTCCGGTAAGGACTTGTTAAGGGACGACCCCGATAGTCGCGTGTAACTTGAGGGAGAAATCCCGTTCCTCGTCCCCTGAGGTTCAGCTCAAGCCCCGTTGTGACAGCATCCCATTTCTCAAGGCGTCCTCCCGGACGCCTTTTTCTTTGGCCGAAACTGATCCAGGACGATCTTATTCGGCAAGCACGCGGGTCGAGGGGAAGGCGACCTCGACCAGGGTTCCTTCACCTGGCGTCGAGGTGATGGCGAAGCGGGCGCGGTTCGCCTCCACCATGGCTTTGGTGAGGGGCAGGCCGAGGCCGGTGCCGTCGCCGCGTCCGCGCTTCAGCGCATTGATCTGTTTGAACGGCTTCAGCGCCTGCTCGATCTCGGCTGGCGTCATGCCGATGCCGGTATCGCGCACGCGCATGACGACATCGCCTGAGGCTTCGTAAGCGGTCGAGACGATCACCTGGCCGCCGGCCTGGGTGTAGCGGATGGCATTGGACAGGATGTTGAGGGCGATCTGGCGCACGCTTCGCAAATCCGCCACCACTTCCGGCAGCCGCGAGGCGAAGCTGGAGCGAATGATGACGCGCTCGCGATTGGCCTGCGGCTGCATCATCGCCACCGTCTCGGCGAGCGTGTCGTTGAGCGACACCGCCTCGTAATCCATCTCCTGCTGGCCGGCCTCGATCTTGGAGATGTCGAGCAGATCGTTGACGAGGTCGAGCACGTGATTGCCGGACCGGTTGATGTCGCGCAGGTAGTCGCGATAGCGGTCGTTGGCGATCGGGCCGAATTTCTCGTCCACCATCAGCTCGGAAAAGCCGATGATGGCGTTGAGCGGCGTGCGGATCTCATGGCTGATGCGGGCTAGGAAATCCGTCTTCTGCGATGAGGCGCGCTCGGCGACGGCGCGTGCCTGCGTCAGGTCTTCCTCGGCCCGCTTCCATTGCGTGATGTCGCGCACCACGGCGCAGAAGCCGCTGTCGTTCGGCAGCCTGCCGATGGTCATGAACAGCGGGATGAAACGTCCCTGCGCCTCGCGGCCGATGACCTCGCGGCCGTCATTCAAGACGCTCGCCACGCCCGGCTCCGAGAGGCCCGCGAGATAGTCGCGCGCCGCGCGCTGGCTTTCGATCGCGAACAGTGAGGCAAAGGGTTTGCCGGCGACCTCGTCGCTGTCGAAGCCGAACAGTGCTTCCGCCGGCCGGCTGATCGAGCGGATATTGCCGTCGCGGCCGATCAGCACGACGCCGTCGGTGGCGGTGTCGATGATGGTGCGCATCTCGGCGATACGCGACTTCAATTCCGGCACGTCCGGCTGCAGCGCCGGTTCGTCATTCGCGGCGGTGAAATGCGCGGCATCGTCCTCACCGGAGCGCCGCACCACCAGCATCAGCGCCTTGCCGCCCCGCCACGGCACCGAGCGAAGCAGGGCTTCGATCGGAAATTCCTGGCCTTGGCGGCTCTTGAGCTTCAGCGAGTGGTCGCTTTCGTCCGCGGCGGCATCCTCGGCATAAGGATCGGCAAACAGCGCGCCCAGGCCCCCCGCATCCGCGAGGTCTTCCAGCGCGTCGTAGCCGGTGAGCTCGAGGAAGGCGTCATTGGCGTAATGGAGCAAGTCGCCCGAATGGATGAGCAGCGGCACCGGCAGCCTGGCGAGGACGGACGTATCGGGCGCCTTGGCTTCCTCTCCGGTCGAAAAAGCGGAGGGCACAAAGCCTGCGAGTTTGAGTGGCGGCACGTCCAGGCGTGGTCGCGCCGGCGTTACCGTTTCCGGTTCTCCCGCGGCCTTCGCAGCGTCGGCGTCGGGGCCGGCCCAATCCTCGCTGTCTTGCGCATCGCGGAAATCGTCGGCGGTCATGCTGTCGTCGTCCGTCGCATCGCGAGCCGGCTTTTCGGCGACCGGCTCGGTCGCTGGCCGTTCGACCGGCTGCCGCGACTCGGAATCGGCACGCTCGGCCGCCTGCTCGTTGGCCGCTGCCTGGCTGTCCTCGGAAGCAGGCTCGGCGCCGGCTTCTTCCCCTGATTTCTCACCATCGGCGTAGCTGAGCAGCGAGCCGGAAGCGGCCGGCGTCATCGTCTTGCCGGCGTCATCCATCGCGGCGGCGTCATCGATACCGTCGAGTCTCGCCAGGTCTTTCTGGTCTTCCGCCTCGATCTGTGCTTCCGCGGTCTCCGCCTCGGCCTTCGCGTCCGCGGTTTCCGAGGCTGGCGGCGTCGCTCCCAGCGCAGGGTTCTCGTGCGCCGCCGGTTCAACCGTCGTCGGCTGGTTTGCCTTAGCCTTCGTTTCGACGTTGGGCTCTTTCGCCGTTGCCTCGTCCTTGCCGGCAACAGCCGCATCGGCCTGCTTGCCGGCTTCGGCGGCGCCCGGCTCGGCAGGCAGGGAATTGTCCTTGCGCAACCGCTCGCCGATCTCGCGGAACGCGCTGCGCTCGAGGATCGAAAGGCTCTTCTGACTTGCGGGCGTGTCGCTTCCCGGCTGCTTGTCATTGGCCGGCTGGCGGTGCTCGGCCAGCCTTATCACCTTGTCGGCGAAGCGCCGCTCCGGCTTCGGCACGATGCTCAGCGCCGGCACTTCGCCCTGGAATGGATCTTCGGGCTTTGGCTGTTCCGGCTGCGACTGCTCCGCGGCTGGCTGCTCGACCGACGGCTCGCTCCCGGCAGGCGCGGCATTGGGCACCAGCGCCATGCCGAGCGCCTCCGGATCGATCACGGCGTCGGCGCTGCGCGCGACGCCGAAGCCGCGAAAACCCTCGAAGGCACGGCTGCGGCCATAGACGGGCAGCGCCGCCAGATCGACCGGTATCTTCAGATCGGTTCCGGCCACCGGCCACAGCACCGATCGGCCTGACCATGTGTCGCGCCGTTCGAGCAGACCGGCGATCTCGCCCGATGCGTCGAGGCCGAAAGTGGTGGCGACGTCCTTGAAGCGGCGGCCGATCACATCGGCGGCGGGCTGGCCGACGATGTCCGCGAATTCGGGCGACAACGCGCTGAATTTGCCTTCGGCGTCGGTGCGCCAGACGAAGCGCAAAGGTGGCGCCGAACGGTCGATGTCGCGGAGCGGAGCGGGTTGCGCGGGCTTGATGGTTTCCCCGACATCCTGCCGCCGGACTTCGGTTGCGCTGGTTTCCTTCGGCCCGTGCGTCGCCGGTGCTGCCGGTTGAGCCGGGCTGGCGTTCTCTTCGCCGGCGTTGAAGTACCAATGGTCATGCTGGCTGGCGCCGGCGTCCGCGGCCCGTTGGCCTGGCTCGGCGGCATTCGCGTGATGATCGGCCCGGGCGAGCTGCTGGCCGGCTATCATCCGGCTTCCGGCGTCAGTCTGCGCGTCGCCTTCAGCGGGCTCCGGGGCCGGCTCGGCCTGTTCGCCAGCCGTCACGGCCGGCGCGGGGCTGTTGTCCTGGACCGGCTGGGGTTCGGGCTCGGCGGCCAGGCTTTCACCCGACAGCGTGGCCGCCACGGTGCCTGGCGCCGCGACTTGCTCGCCATGGGGCCGATCGCCTTGGCCGGCGGCCGGCTGTTCGCCTTGGTCGCCGTCGAGCTGGTCCTCATCGATCACCACCAGCAGATGCCGCGTGTCGGTGAGCCGCGCGAAACCGGCCGGGTAGGAAGTGCCTTTGCTAGGCACGAGGCGCTTGACGACACGGTCGCCGCTGCTTGCTACATCCGCAACCAGCGCGGCCAGGGTCCGCGGCTCGATGCCGAGCGCCGCGAAGCCGTCCGAAGCCGCCTCGACATCGCCATGCGCGTCGACGAAGGCGATGAAATGCCCTGCCTCGGTGAAACCGCCGATGGCGCGGCTGGCGATCTCGCCGGCGCTGCGCGAGCTGGTCTTCGCCGCCGGCACCGCCAGCATGATTGCCTTCTCGCCGTCCGGCATCGTCACGGCGCTGGCCAGGAAACCCACGGCACGGCTCACCATGCCCGTGGCCAGCCGGACCGTGATGGAGCGGTCCTTGCCAATCTCGGGAAAACCGCTGGTCGCCATGATCTGCCGCCTGGCAATCAGCGGCAGCCGCGCCGATGCGCCGATGATGGCCTCGATATCCGGATAGCCGAACACCGACGCCCCCGGTCCGTTCGCCCAGATCACCTGCTCGAGGTCGGCCGACAAAATGGCCAGGGCGTCGCCGGCAGCAAAGCGCTGGCGCACCGCGTCGAGCACGGCGACGTCAAGGAAGGAGTAGTTTTCAGGCGGCATGCGCTGGGCAACCCTCCAGAGCGGACATTTCAGTTAACGCTTTGTTAATAAAAGCCCGCGGTCCGAAGGTCCACAAGCCCTGGCTTGCATAGGTCGAAATCTCTGGGCTCTTGGTTAACGGCCCGGCGGCTGACGCCGCGGTTGCCGTGAGGGAAGATTTTATGGTGCGGTGCAACAAAGATGTTGCAATGCACAAAAAAACCTCTATATTGCCATCATGCATGAACGAGACGGCTTTCTGTCAAAGCCGCTACCCCGAAAGGTTGGAAAATGTCCAAGACCACCGCTAAGTCCGCTGCCGAGACCATCGAAAACGTTGAATTCCCGAGCTTCGACGCTTCCAAGGCCACCGACCAGATCCGCGCCTTCGCCGAGAAGGGCGTCGAGCAGTCGAAAGAGGCCTATGCCAAGCTGAAGACCGGCGCCGAGGAGACCCAGAAGGTCCTGGAATCGACCTACGAGACCGCCAAGGCCGTCTCCAGCGATGTTTCGCTCAAGGCGATCGCCGCGCTGCGCGCCAATGCCGAAGCCGGCTTCTCGCACCTTGAAGCCCTGGTCGGCGCCAAGACCCTTTCGGAAGTCGTCGAGCTGCAGACCGCTTTCCTGCGCAAGCGCGCCGAATTGGCGGTGGAGCAGGCGAAGGAGTTCCAGGCCGTTGCCACCAAGGCGGTGGAGGATGTCTCCAAGCCGGTCAAGAGCGCGTTCGAGAAGGCAATGAAGGACGTCAAGGCTGCCTAATTTTCGCGCACAACTCTGCGATGCATCAAAACGTCGCATTTCGTCAGACAAATAGTTATGCGATAGAGTTGAGTAACCAGATACCCGGAAGCGGAACCTCCTCCCTCTGTTTCCGGGGTGACCAGCCAGCACCTCCTCCCGCTGGCTCGTAACAGGAAAAGGCCGGCACCTCCTCCCGCCGGCCTTTTCTTTTGCCTGGAGGCAGGAGGGTGAGGAAACCGGTCCTTTCCCTTATCAAGGCCCTTGAATTAGAATCCGATAGCCCGTATTGGACGCATCGCCGACGACGGAGCGCATCTGAGGATTTCCCGGATGTTGCTCAGCTTGAATGTGCCGTTGTAGCTCAGTTGGTTAGAGCACCAGATTGTGGATCTGGGGGTCGCTGGTTCGAGCCCAGCCAACGGTACCATCGCCTTTCCCGATAAACCACTGAATTCATTGCGTAATTTCAGGTTTCATGGTTCGCCTGTTGCGGCCATTTGCGATTTTGTGATACATATTGTGCTACCTATTGTGATACAAATGGTGGCGGCAAGTTGGGACGAAGACGCGAAGAGCACGATCCAGATCGCTACCTGCAACTCAGAGGCGTCCATTTCCATTATCGCCGGCGCGTGCCCCAAGAAGTTCGCGATCTGGACCACCGCGGCAGATTCGTTCGCAAGTCGCTCGACACATCGGACAGAATAAGGGCGAGAACTCTCCGCGACCTGTATGAGGCGGCCGACAACGCACTCTGGGCGTCGCTGATGATTGGCGACAACCCGCAGGCTGCACGGATACGCTACAAGCTGGCTGTCAAGCGCGCTGAGTCTCTCGGTTTCGTCTACCGGCCCCTTGCCGAGATTCTTACCGCAGAACCGCTGGAAACCATCTTGCAGCGCGTCGAGAGCACCATTGGTGAGCCAGCGAAGTCGCCGGCCGTGGACGCCGTCACTGGCATGGTCGAGCGACCTGACGACAAGATATCCGACGCATTGAAACTTTATTTTTCCGACATCGTCCGTGACGAACTGCGCACCAAGAGCCCTGACCAACGCAAACGCTGGAAAGCCAAGCGGCAGATGAGCGTCGACGTGTTCATCGATCTGGTTGAAGACAAGCCTATGAGCAAGATCACGCGTGATGACGCTCTCAAGGCCCACAAGTACTGGCTCGACCGAATCGCGCCGGAGGACGGGCCAGGCGACCGCTCGGCGTCGACCGGTAACCGCAACATGGGCAACCTTCGGACGCTCTACGGCGACTATTTTCGGCACATAGGCTTTCCGGAGCAAAAGAATCCGTTCGCCGATCTCTCCTTCAGCGACAAGTCGAAACGGAGCCGTCCGCCATTCCCGACCGACTGGATCAGGGACAAGATTCTCGCGCCCGGCGCATTGGCAAAGCTCAACGCCGAAGCTCGAGGGATTGCGCTGGCGTTTGTCGAGACCGGCTGTCGGCCGAGCGAATTGGCGAACCTCCATGAAGGCGTCATTCATCTCGATCACGAAGTTCCGCACATCTCGGTTGAGCCGCGCGAGGATCCGGAGGACCCACGTGAGATCAAGACAGCGTCGTCAGTGCGGAAAGTGCCGCTGGTTGGCGTGGCGCTGGAAGTGTTCAGGAAGCACCCCAAGGGTTTCCCGCAATACAAAGATCGAGAGACGCAGCTGTCGGCTACCGTCAATAAGCATTTTAAGAAGCACGAGCTGTTTCCGACCGACAAGCATACATTCTATTCGCTTCGTCATTCATTCGAGGATCGAATGAAGAATGCCCGGCTCGACGAGGAACTGCGGCGCATGCTGATGGGTCACTCCATCGACCGACCTAAGTACGGCGAAGGCGGCGAGATGAAGATGTGGCAGGAAGAGCTCATGAAGATCGCGCTTCCGTTCGATCCTTCAATCGTGTGACGCGCTCACGTATGGTGGCCAAGCGCTCTTCCTTTGCTCTATAGTCCAGCAGAGCCTGCTCCAAGTGGTCAAAAAGTGGAAGCCATGCCTCGCCTCGATCGCCGCGGGCTACAATTATTTCAGCAATGCGATCGAGAGCGCGTTCAAGGCGCTCGGTAGTTACTGGCTGAGAACTTGGGGAGTTAGGTTTCACTGCTCTGCGATCTACCCAGCGCGGGTTCGCAGTACGCAGTTTCTCGTTTGTTTTGGAAGGCCTATCCCCTGCAAGGGAGGTATACGATGGCTACGGCGTGCGAAGACGTCTGTCGAAGATCTCGCGGCGCACGATTGTTACCAGCATGGGCCGATCCGACCGATCCGCGCCGTTCGAAGAGGGTCAGCGAGGCGAGAGAGCGACGCATTTTTGCTCTTGAATTCGAGCGTGCCCCGAGTTCGCCCCTCGTTTTTGGTATTTGCAATGGCGGAGAGATCGTCTTTCGAATTGCGCCTTATACCGTTGAAAACATTGCTCTTTTTCTTCGCTTGTTACGCAGTTTGTTACACAGCTGCCAAAATTAAAAGGTGAGCCAAAGCCATGTTGAAGTTGGGCGATCGGTGGCTTCAGAGCATCAGCATTCTCCCAAGGGCCCCTCTGATTAAACGCTCCAAACGAGCTCAATCACGAATAACAGCTATGCGCCGCAACTCAGATGTAGAGCGCGCCATTGCGACGTCCCATAAAGAGGACACATACGAGCACGGTGTGAGGTGGCGTACAGAGAAGCGGAGGCCGACGCCCCACAGCGGGGCCGCCGCGACAACGGTTAGGTCGTGATACAGCAGGGCAACCTCTTGCAGGTTTTTCGTCGCGTTCGCGTATATGCATTTCGTGACATGGCAGCCAGAGATCGGCTCAGCAAGGCAAACCATTTATCCGTGATTCAGCGGGGTTGCGCTCCCGAAGCAAGCCGCCATTTATCTGTAAGTTGTGGAAAGTTCTCGGTTCAACTCTCTGGAGGTAAAAAGCGCGTTTATCCGCCTGCGAGTTATTGCTTCAACACGTTCCCGGCTTCTGAGATGATCTTCGGATTAGGTCCCAAGGAAATCGCGTAGCTGAATCGAGCGGCACCTCGTGCCTGCTTGTTTCTTGGGATGCTCCGCACCGCCCAGTCATAAATGCCTGATACCATGCATGCGCCATTTGCGCAGGTCACCATTAGAGATTCGTTCCGGATGCGATAAGCTCGCTCAGGCCACCGTGCGAAATAGTCTCTCTTATCAGCCAGGACTTCACTGAGAGGCCTCTGCTTTCCGTAGTACGAAACGGTATCCGCATACACGTTTGCGACGGCCTGCAGAGATGACCAAGCATCGCTGCTGTCGCGTTCTATCAAATTGCGAATGACCGCGACCGCCGCCTCTTTGACGGTTTCATTGGATGATGTCCCGGATTGAACTGATGGCACTTCTGCTGTCGTTGGCGAGGGGTCTGCGTTGGCAAGCGGTTTTTCAGCACCGTGGCAAAGGACCTGAACAACCGATGGAACAACCTTGTCGGAGAGATCAGCTGTTGAAAGCGGTTTCGCATCAGCCGCAGCGTCGGCGGCATCGAACTGAATGCTCCGGCTTTGAAGGAACAATTCGACCACGTTCGATCGAATGGCAAAATTGACGTTCTGCACCGCAATACCCGTCTCGCTGGTGAACTTCGATCCGAGCACTGCTGTTGAGACACCAATGATCGATCCCCATTGATCAACTATTGGGCCGCCCGAGTTCCCTGGCTGAAGGGGTGTAGACACTTGTAGATATCGGGTGTCGTTCTCCATGCCGACCAACGAATTGATATTCCCAGTCGTGACCTTGATGGAATCAGAAAGCAACCCGCTGAGTGGGAACCCATAGGCGGCAATATCTTCTCCAAGCCGCGGTTGAGAGTGGCGCAGCGGAAGGTGAGGCTTTCCTGCACCGGTAGAGAGCCTGAAGACAGCGAGGTCATTTTGCTTGTCGACGGCGAGGTCACTGCCATCCCCTAGCTGTGGGACGCTGATGCTTGTGCATCCTTCAACAACATGCGCGTTGGTGACCGCCCAGCCTTGATCGTTCACGAAAAAGCCAGTTCCCGAACTGGAAACGTCAAATTGGTCCGCATTTGCTGGTTGTGCGGCAAACCCAATAGCAACGGCCGCTGCAGCGGCGGAACAAATCGCCCAACTCTCCAAACTCATTACCCAACCCGCCCATAAACTACCCTCTATAGTAAGCCGTGGAAATCACTTCGGGGCAAGCCAGTAATTAAGAAGCAGTGAAGATCGTCTTGACATGGTGTAGTTTGGGAGGGGATCTCTCCACATCCCGAAACTTTGTTGGCGATGTGGAAGGATTGCTCGCCCACAAAGACGCTTGCGGTCATCGCGTGGTCACCGTTTCGCTCTTCGCTGCGGCTCGCATAAAGACCGAAGTATGGAAGGCTCGTGGGCAGGACCATCGCATGAAGCTGCTGCTCGGTTGCAGATTCTGCGGCCTTCGGGACCTCGAACCCCCGATCGAGATTTGGGCCATCAATATGGCCGGTTACAAATGGTGTCAGTCCGCGAAGCCGGCAGGGGCCGCCGATTGAAACGCGAGATTGGCGGCAGGCATTTTGATCTTTGGCTTCACACCTGGGCGTTTGGCCCGGTTACGCCGCGAAATTCGAAATTACAGCTGCATGGAGTTCATCCACCTATATAAAGTGAAGCTATAGCTTGATTTTTTAACGAGACGAGCACATATTGCAGCTATGAATGAGTTTTAACCGAAAAAAAGACTCGGTGGGCAGAAAGTGAAGGCTTAGATGGATGGCTCTGAGAGGCGCTGATATTTTGTTTAAAGACCAAACCGCCGGCGCGCTGGTTGAGACCGCCAACGGCGGAACGCGCTTCGCTTACCATCCCGACTGGAACAAGGGCGATATCGCCTGCTGTTTGCCTTCCGCGCAACGCGAGCACGAATGGCAGGTCGGTCTACATCCGTTTTTCCAGCACCTTGGTCCGGAGGGATGGCTTCGTGAGCAGCAGGCTCGGTCGGCGCATGTCGTCGAAGAAGACGATCTTGGGCTACTGCTTCGTTACGGCCGCGACTGCATCGGGGCGGTCAGCATCCGGCCTCCGGAGGATGGCGCGACGCTTCCCGAAATTACCGAGGCAACTGCCACTCCAGGACGCACGGTCTCGGGCGTCCAAAAGAAGCTGCTCGTGGCGAAGGACGAGCAAGCCCGGTTCGTTCCCGCAACTGCTACGGGATCGGCGCCCTACATCGCAAAATTCAATTCGGACCGTATAGACAGCCTCGTTCGCAACGAGCTCCTGAGTCTGAGATGGGCGGCCGCTGTTCTGGGGGAAAGGGAAGTGACGGCGTTCACAACCTCTTTCATCGCAGCCGTTGATGACACGGCGCTCATCGTCACCCGTTTCGACCGCAAAGCCAACGGCGAGAAGCTACGTCTGGAAGACTGTGCGCAGATCCTCGGCAAACCAAAGGGGCAGGACTATGCAGGTAAGTACGATGCGGCCTATGAGGATATTGCTGCAATCATCCGCCGGCACTCTTCACGCGTACCGATCGATCTGCTGAGGTTTTTCAACCGGCTGATCGCGTTTACGCTGATCGGAAACTGCGATGCCCATCTGAAGAACTTCTCGCTGCTGGAGACGCCGACAGGGCTGCGGCTATCTCCGGCCTATGATGTGGTGAATACTGCACTCTATGACGGGTTCGACCAAACGCTGGCGCTGTCGATCGCTGGCCAGAAAATCCATCTGGACGCAGCCAATCAGGCGACATTTCGCGGTTTCGGCAGGGAGATCGGACTTCCGGACAGGGCCATTGACCAGACTTTCAAGCAGTTGAGACGGCAGGTGGAGAAGGCTGCATCCATCATCCGCCCGCCTGACGCCGAGCCACCCGACGGCTTCGTACACAGGTTCAAAGAGATCGTGGACAACTCATGCCTGAGAATACTGGAACCATAACCCCACTCGCGTGGCAACGATTTGTCGAAGAGACCATACGCCGGCGCAAGGCGGAAGGTCTGACGCAAAAGGAGCACTCGGCACTGGCGGGTGTAAGCCATCCTACGATGGCGGCGTTCGAGCGTGGCGAAACGACCCTTACCCTCGCCAAGGCGCTTGATATTTTGCGCGTCGTAGGCCTGGTCGACGAGCCCTCCGAAGAAGATACGCAGGCTCGATTTGTGCGAAATGCGTACGAACGCTGGCGCGAACTGACTTCTCCGCTGCCGCAGGATTCGCCCGCGCGATTCCCGAATGGCTGGTATCGGTTCGACTACTGGCTTGAGGGCGATCTCAAGACGCTGGAGCTGTCCGCCTTCGAGCATATTTTGCAAAAGGCCGTAGTCAGGAAGACGGGTTGGCCGCCATTCTGGATTCCGACACGGCAAGCCATCAAGCCACGCGAGACCGATGGACTGATTGAGTGCTGGTTTGCCCCCCAAGGCGATGACATTGAGCGTGCGTTTGGCGGGCCGGCCTTCTGCGATTTCTGGCGCGCCGCGCCGTCGGGACGCATGTTCCTCATGCGCGGCTACCAGGAAGATGGCGAGGAAACTTTCCCCGCCGGAACCATCCTCGACACGACGCTGCCCCTGTGGCGCATGAGCGAGGTCTTGTTGCATGCGAAAAGCCTTGCGTTGCTGCTGCGAAAGGATCCGGATGATTCCGTGGTGGTCCATTTCCGCGCCATGTTTACGGGGCTCACCGGCCGCGTCCTGCGCTCATGGGCAAACCCGCTGAATGACCTCCTTATCCAGGGCCGCCCCGCGCGAAGCGATGAAGCGGTCCTGGAGACAACCCTCCCCGTCGATGCCATCGAGGAGCGGCTGGCCGAGTCCCTGACGCCACTGCTTGCATCCCTTTATGACAGGTTCGGCGTGGCCGGCCTCTCGCTCAACCGCGTCGAAGCCGAGGTGCAGCGCCTGCTCAACAGTTCTGTCGGCAAAGAACGCGTGCCAGCTCCTTCATAATGGGGACGAGCCGAGGGCGAAGCCCCCGCTGTGATCGGTCATCATCGAACAGGGCTTCACGATAACGCCCAACGAACCAGCATGGCCTGCTTGGGAGTCGGTCTCGGAATCGACCTCGACTATGGTTGGTTCACGTCACCGGAACCGACGCCCATCAAGCCCTGCGACGCGGTGCGGCCGGCCTTCTTGTCGGCGTTGGAGATGAAAGTTCGGTGCCGGCAGCTTCTTGGAGACTGCAGAAGGACTTGTCGTTTCCGACAACGCAGCGTTCTTGGCTTGCTCCAAGGAAATTGCGACTAAACCTGCAAGGAGTTCCTGGGCCAATTATAGAACTCACGATCGCGGCGCCGCGGTGAGCAAGGAGAGTTGGTGAACGGGAGTGAGTGCGTTACTCTGGAATCATCCGCTCTCGATTGTTGTGCTGTCATTAACCTCAAACATACACGCGTGGAACATGGTCCCGGAGCTGACCATACAGTCCGACGATGTCGGTGCTCCACCAGGTGGCGACCTCATGCTGTGTGATAGTCTGGTCACCCTGCTGCCCGAGCAAGAGCACCTGATCGCCGAAACAAGCATCGGGGATGTCCGTGAGGTCGATACGGAGATGCTCTAAATGAACTGGCGGCAGCAGAGGCGCACGCCGGCCTCTCACCAGTGCCTCAGCGCAGGGCGGGAGCTGACGTGGCAGCCCGTCTCCCCAACCCATACTGAGCACTCCGATGACCATTCCTTGCTGGTAGCCAGGCAGGTCCGGCGCCGTCCCGAGCGAGGTGTCGGTCCGCTTGATTGAAACCAAAGAGCTCGAAATGGCCTTAAGAGCCGGCCGCAGGGCGACAGGCCGGGTGGAATGATCCGTCTCGGAGACACCAATGAACAAGGCGCCGGGATCGACGGCATCGAAATCCATCTCAGGGTATCGAAGCACGCCCGCCGTGCTCGCCACCATCGCTATGGGAGGTCGTGTCCCAGAAGCATTGGCCAATTCAAGAATCTGCTGCAAACGGGAGCGCTGTTCGCTTACATGGAAGGCCGTCTGCGAAGGCAGTTCGCTGAGATGCGCATAAAGTCCTTCGACATTGACATCGTCATAAGCATGGCCGGCCGCGAGCAATGCCCCGACAGCCGACGGCGCTGCCCCCGACCTGTAAAAGCCAAGATCAACCTTTACAAAGACGCGCGTGCTATCCATTTCCGCACGCCAGCATTCGAGCTCCTCGAGGCTGGAGATCGTAACTGTAAGCCCGAGCCGTTCGATGATGTCGGCCGATGACGGCAGGGGTCCTGGATAGAGCAGGATTGGAAGCTCGACTCCCATGTGCCTTATCGCGACCGCATCCGGAAGCGCAGCGACGCCGAAACCGTCAACCCCCTCTGCAGCCAGAGCTGAAGCCACCGGTCCGGCGCCGCACCCATAACCGTTGCGCTTCAGGCACGCGAAAATGCGTACTGCCGCGGGTAGGTGTGCACGAAGCTGGCGAAAATTGTGCCTGATCGCATCTAGGTCGATCTCGTACCAGCTGCTGCGCAGTGGCGCGCGTTGGGGGTCAGGGGCGCCGGATGGACCGCAATGGATCAGTGTCTGATAGTCAAGCTTCATGGCAAGAACGATGAAAATAATCCCTAGAACCGCCGATTTATCAAGTTTATCCGATACCGTGTAAGTCTTGGAGATATGCGGGCTCCTAGCAGCGTTCGGGCGCATTCCACTCTCAAGGAGGCAATTTGACCATCAGAGAGGCAAGGCCCGGACTGACGCCTGTCTTCAGTGTTGGCAAGCCCTCATGCAAGCGTGCGGGCCTCTCTCCGCGATCGCCGCTATTGCTTGTCAGGTAGCCTTGCGGCCAAGTCCCATTGACTTGGCAAGCGAAGAACGGGCAGCGGCGTAGTTCGGGGCCACCATCGGGTAGTCCGACGGCAGGCCCCACTTGGCGCGGTATTCGTCCGGCGTCAGGCCATAATGAACGGAAAGATGCCGCTTCAGCGACTTGAACTTTTTCCCGTCTTCCAAGCTTATGATGTAGTCGGGCGTAACGGACTTCCTGATGGGTACCGCTGGCGTGAGAGCTTGCCGCTCTTCCGCAGCGCCGCCGCCGGCGCTCTTCAACGCTCCATGCACTCGATCGATCAGGGCCGGGAGATCTCCGACCGGGACTGGATTGTTCGATACATAGGCTGAGACCACCTCGGCGGTCAGCTCGATAAGGGCGCCGGTGTTGTCGTCGGTTTCTTCCATCGCGGTGCACTCCTTGCCTGAAGCAACATCGTCGAAGTTCTCGTTTTTTTAATGGTGGCAGGGCGCGAACGCAACGAAGTCCTCAGGTAATTGGTCAGGTTGAAGGTCCACGGAGGCGTGTGCCGCCGACAAGCCAAAGAATCGTGGGATTATCGCCGCCCTCGCGGGCTCAACGAGGTCATGAAGTTGGGTTGCGCGATTGTCGGCGCGGTGGACACAGGTGGGCGATGCGCCAGACGAAGAAGGCCATTGCCTTTCGTACCGAGCGAATTTCACACTTCGACAATCGAGGATTCCAAAGGGGTGATTGGCATTCTCTCGATTGACACCACGGGAGGCCTGTTGGATATCGCGCGCGACGGGCACGCTGCCGAGGCTGTCCTGAAGGCCATCCGTTCGATTCAATCGAAACTGTGCCTAATAAACGAAAGCCGGTCGTAAGCCAGGCCCAGGAGTTGAACGCGAACGCAAGGGCCAACCCGAGGGATCAGCCGTCCCTTAGCTTGCATCCGCATCATGACGGCTGAATGAAGTCTCGCTAGGCAATACTTTGCAGTGCCGCCTCGGCCGACCGCAAAGGCCTCGAACCCTGCGGCGTGGGTGAACCGGACAGCAGCTGAACAGGTCGGCGAAATCGGGAACCGCGGTTTCCGGCGAAGTGAGATGGCGCTTAACGAATCTGCCGATTTCTCGGTGCGAAGGGCTCCCTCCGCCTGTCACGGGCCGAGGTTCTCGGCACGGTTTTCTGTGCAACATGTGTGTGGACACCTCGCCCGCACGGGCTCCAGATGACGATCTCAAAGGTCTGCGAATGTGCACTGAACCCGAGATGGCGGGCCGACCCAGCTTGGTGGTCTCCGGCAATCGCGCAGGCGTCACGGCTGCCGCCGGGCTGAGTAGCTTCGGAAAGTCTTCTGCCCGCCAACTGCAGCGACGTGTGCAGGGAAGGGCAGGGGCGACTCGAGCCGTCTATCCGGCGAGACGAGGATTTGTCCCAGTCGGATGGCGACGCGAGCCGCAAGCGAGCCCTATCGTGAATAGTCCGGCGATGACAAATTACGAAATGTAAAGGCCTTCGTCAGAAAGTGATCCGAAGGAACCAACCCGCCGGTCCTGCCCGGTGACACGGGCCCGGCCGACCACGGCCTGGCAGTTTCCCCGCTTTGCCGCCTAATGCCGGACTAATCCGAGTGGCAATAACAGCCGTCCATCCGAAGGTGAGCTCTTGGTTTTGCTAGCCAATCTCACTCGACGGGAATCGCTTGGCTGGTTAAGACAGCCACGCAGCAATCATTATGAAAGGAACGAAAAAGATGGCGACTGGAACCGTGAAGTGGTTCAACGGTACCAAGGGGTTCGGATTTATCCAACCTGATGGCGGCGGCCATGACGTGTTTGTCCACATTTCCGCTGTCGAACGCGCCGGCCTAAAGAGCCTCGTTGATGGCCAGAAGATCAACTTTGAGATCGAGCAGGACCGCCGCACTGGCAAATCTTGTGCTGGCAGTCTCAGGACAGCAGGCTGACCTTTGTGAGTGTCAAGCCAGGAGTAGCTGGGCAAGAAAGGCGGGAACCATGACGCGGCGCAAGAACGGGACAAAATCGCTGCGGTTTGAAGCGCGCTGAGCAGCCCAGACTTTTGCGCTGAAGGGGGGCTTTCCTTTATTGCAGACACGCCCTCAAACTCACCGTCCACGACATTCCTTAGTCGGAGCAGGACTGCGGTAGTAGGGCCGACCCAACACGGAAACCGGCGCGAGATCCTGCCGGAAACCCGCCGGAAATGTGCCAGGTCCGAAGCGGACAGAAAACGGGCGAGATGCCGAGAACCCGCATGGGATAGCGGCGCTCGCTGGGCGAATATACTTTCGACTTTTTTGTGGGAGTGACGGGACGCTGCTGGCGGTTCCTCAATGGACCTATGTCTCCACTGGCTCGGTCTGAGGGTCGCCGAACTGGACCCTGGTGGCAGGTGTGGCCCTGCAGGCGGGCTATTTCGTGGTCGTGTTGTGGCTCCGGCACGCTGAAACCCCGACGGCCGGGGAAGTACCTGTCGATCCGACACTCGCAGCGTTCATCTACGATGGCGATAAGTCCGTTAGGCGGAGAGCCGACAACGGCGGAAGGGTCATTCGTCCTATAGATTTCCAGTATCCCGAAACCAGCAAACCCATCAGTCTTGATCAAGCCGTCGCAAAAACGCCTGCGTCGTCACGCCAGCGGGAATAGCCGCGAAATGAGCGGGGTTGGCGCGCCGTCGCGCCGAATAGGCATGGCAGTTTGGCGCGTTGCATCCTTGCACTTGCTGGTCTCATTCGACGCTCTTGCACTGGCGGCGGACGACCTTTGTCTGTGGTTTTTATGAAGATAGGTGGTGAGAACCAGTGAAGAGGCACAGGCTGCGTCATTCATGGAGATCGAAGATGATGAATGCGCCGAGGAATATCGCCTCGAAGACAATGACTTCGGTTAACTGGTCGTCCGTATCGCGTAGGTGACCGGCAAGTTCGCGAACAGCCGTGATCGTAGCCTTAATGGAGATCGTCTCGCCCGGCTGCGCGGTCCGGAGCGCAAGCTGGACGAGTTCTCTGGCGGTTCCAATGCCCTTGCGGTCCAACTCCAACAGTTCCACTTCCAGGCCAGAATCGAAGCAACCAAGCTTCAGCAGTGTCAAAAAAAACGGGGTCAATCCAACTGCGTAGGCCGTGGAATGGACCCGAAAACCGCGCCGATGACAGGTATGCAGTTAACTAAGCCGGAAACGGATGCAGCTGACCAGATTCTCCAGCACACTAAGCTCAGACCTAACCCCGGCGATGCGTCCCCGCGAAAGCGACCGCCTGGACTTAGGCCGCGGAGCTTCCCCCGTTAGCTTTCGCTACATTCGCCAAATCCTGCCACCTCAAGCGTTTCATCGGCTGCAACGAACAGCCGCAACCAGCCTCTCGGCAAGTCTTGTCTGGCGAGCGATTATCTCTGATCCTCCATAGGAAAGGTGGCTGCTGCCCGGTAAAGGAATTTGCCGCGATCTCCGATAGACGGCGAGGCGATTGACCGGCTGCGTGAAAATAAGCGCGCTGAACTTGTTCCGCACGGCGTGCGGTAGTTCCGACCGAGCGAGGCGCTCAGCCCGAGTCACCTTCTCAAAAAGCTGAATTCTATTCTTCGCGGAATGCGCGATTGATCTGGTCAGACAGGGGCTTGAGAAAATAGGAAAGCGCTGTCCGCTGGCCCGCCTGGATCATCGCTTCGGCCGGCATGCCTGGGATCAGTGTCAGATCCTTGATCTTCTCCCGTTCAACACGCGGAACCGATAGGCGCACAAGGTAGTTGGAAGTGCCGTTTTTTTCATTCGTCGTACGATCGGCCGCTATCCAGCTTACATATCCGTTCAACTCCGGTGTGGTTCTCAAGTTGAAGGCCGACATCCGCAGCACGGCTTCTTGACCAAGCCGTATCTGGTCGATGTCCTTCGGAGAGATCTGGACTTCCAGCAGAAGATCGTCGCCATCAGGCACAATCAGCATGATCGGGTCGGCGGGTCTGATCACACCACCAACCGTATGAACAGCAAGCTCTTGGATGATTCCTGAGTGCGGCGCGACGATATCGATTCGCCGAAGCTCATCCTCAGCAGCTACCTTGCGTTCTAGGAGTTCCTCCACTTGGGCCTGGACGTCTGCGAGTTCCTTGCCGACTTCCGTCTTGAGATCTTGGTCAACCTGCAGGATTTGCAGACGAGTTTCGGCAATGCGGCCAGCCGTCTGTGCCTGGTTCGCGACCGTTTCACCGCGTTGACCGTTTAAGGTTGCAACCTGTGACTTGAGGCTGTTTAAGCGTTGGTCCGAGACAATGCCTTGTTCGCGCAGCCTGCTCAAAGCAGCAATTTCATGTCCGAGAATGTCAATAGTCTTCTCAGATGCAATCTGCCGCGCCTTGAGGCCCTCGAGCTCATGCTTGTACTGCGTGATCCGCTCGGCCAGCTGCGCCTTTTTTCCTTCGCGGGATTGTCTACGAAATTCGAATAACTTCCTCTCACCGAGTATTGCGGAGGCCGCCGACGGAATATCTCGGCGCTTGAGCAGCCATTCCGGCAAGACGATCTCTGCCAGATCGTCACGCTCGGCTTCGAGCCGTGTCAGTCGGGACGCCAACTCATCGAGGCGCCCAATGATGATGGCTAGATTGGCACGTGGCTGAGTGGCATCAAGTCGCATGATAATGTCGCCGGTCTTGACCCTATCGCCCTCACGCACGAGGATCTCTTTCACCACCCCACCGGTCGGGTGCTGCACTTTTTTAACGTATGAATCGACGACAAAGTGCCCGGGCGCGACAACCGCACCAGACAGATTCGTCACCGAAGCCCAGGCTCCCGCCCCTCCCAGAATGGCCACGCTCAAAAAAAGTGCGGTCAGTAAGTTTCGGCGAATAGAACGGGAAGCGTCGGCTTTCGTATCAATTTCGGACATCGCAATCCTCGGAACAGGGCAGCCCTAGGTCTTTTATGTGGACACAGCGCCCTTGGACGCAGACTGGGCAATCCCCCGAGCAGACGTCTTCCCAAGATCGATCGCAGACACATCCTTGGATCCAGCTCCTGACGTCGTCGCAGCTCTCTGCAAGACAGTGGAAAGCACTTCATCACGCGGACCGAAGGCTCTCTGTCGCCCACCTTCGAGCATCAATATGCAATCGACAGCCGCGATGGCGCTGGGGCGATGTGCGACGACAACGGCAATGCCGTTGCGCTCACGAACGGAATTGATCGCCTTGGCCACGGCGACCTCGCCTTCCGCATCAAGGTTGGCATTGGGTTCATCAAACACGACTAGGAAGGGATCGCGATAAAGAGCACGGGCAAGTCCGATACGCTGACGCTGCCCGGCGGAAAGTGCCGAGCCAGCTTCACCGATCTGAGTTTCATAGCCACGTTCAAATCTGAGAATCAGTTCGTGTGCGCCCGCTGCTTTTGCCGCAGCCACAATAGCCTCAGAATCAGGATTGTCGTCAAAACGAGAGATGTTTTCGCCGATGGTTCCGTCAAACAATTCAACGTCCTGAGGCAAATAACCGAGATGGCGGCCCAGTGCTTCTCGGTTCCATTGATCGAGGCTCGCGCCGTCGATGCAAACCTTTCCGGCGGACGGCACCCAGGTGCCGACAATGGCGCGCGCGAGGGTTGACTTGCCAGAACCCGATGGACCGATGACACCGAGAGCGCTTCCCGCTCGAACGGCAAAAGCAAGGCCTGCCACAGTGGGTTTCTTCTCGCCGGGTGGAACGATCATCACGCCTTCGATGCGCAGTTCGCGTTCAGGTGCGGGCAATGGCATGACTGGAGCGGTTTGAGGCATCTTGGCTATGAGATCCTTGAGCCGCGCCCAACTCTGGTGCGCCAGAAGCAAGGGTTTCCAGCTTGAAATCGCCAAATCGACCGGAGCCAAGGCACGACCCATCATAATAGAGCTGGCAATCATCACCCCAGCGGTAGCTTCACGTGTGATCACGAGGTAGGCGGCAACGGCGAGGATCGCCGATTGCAGTATCATGCGTAGCGACTTTGAAATTCCGCCGAGCCCAGCTGCCACATCTCCGGCTTTACGATTGGCAGCAAGATAGTTGGCATTCACCTTATGCCATCGGGCAGCGATCTGGCTCCTGAGCCCGAGAGCCTCTATGATTTCGGCATTGCGGCGCGCTGCTTCCAGGAGGCCGTTGCGGACCATGTTGTGCTTGACTGCATCGCGTATGGCCCGTCGGGAGCATGCGTTGGTTAGAGCCGTTAGCGAAACAAGAACGACCGCCCCGACAAGCGCCGTCATGCCAATCCAAAAGTGAAAAAGGAAGCAAATGCCGAGATAAAGTGGCATCCATGGGAGATCGAAGAACGCCGTGGGACCGTTTCCGGCCAGAAACCCGCGAATATTGTCGAGGTCGCGAAGCGGCTGCAAGCCGTCGCCAAGTCTGCGTGTTAAAAGGGGCAGGCGAACAATTGCCTCATGAACGCGTCCGGAAAACTCCCCGTCGAAACGCTCGCCGATCCGCAGCAATACGCGCGCGCGCAGAATGTCGAGAAGGGATTGGAACGCGTAAAGTCCCACAGTAAGCACGACAAGCCCTAGCAGCGTCGGTACGCTGCCGCTCGCCAGAACGCGGTCATATACCTGCAGCATGAACAGTGGCGAAGTCAGCGCAAGCAAGTTGATCACGCCGCTGATTGAGAAAATTGCCCAAATGGTTGCCGCTAGGGCGAAAGGCTTCGAGGGGGACTGCTCTTGGTTTGCTGAAATTTTCAAGAAGGGACCACTAGGAAAGGCCTTCGTTCATAGGCAGCGCCGGGGCTGGGATCTGCCACTTTATGGGCCCGCAGAACCGGCCTACGACACCGGCGACACTAACTCCTGACACACGGGGACTGCTCAGCGCGGGAATGCTAGTCAGATGCAGCGCCTCAATGTCTGCAACACTGTTAACAGCGCTCAGTCGTCACCCTCCATGTGAGGTTTATTTCGATCGTTGCCGGAAAGATAATTAAGCCCTCTCCGCGGATGATTTTGTCGTTGTCCGCGCCGCCCAAGGCTCGGTCGGCGCCCCCGCCGGCCGAGATGGAGTCGTTGCCAGCACGGCCGTCGATCCGAGCATTACCTTGGAGAAATCCAGGATTAAATCGTCACCGCTACTGCCGTACGGGGTATTGGCTGCGGGCCCAGCTTCGATCGGCTTTGCCACCGCAAAGGCTCCTCATGATTGATTTCATAGCATTCTTGTGTCGCTGGTCGAATTTGTAAAATCGATTGATTGGATAGAATGCATTCACTCGCTGGATGTCTTACCGGAAGCGTGCCGCGGCTGCCAGGCATGCAGGCGCGCGGCGATGGGGCGATCGTGATCGTCGGGGGTCTTACAGCGGCAATGCCGATGCCGGGGCTGAGCGGCGTTGGGCCGGCGATGGCCGCAGCACGCAACTATATCTTCTCGGTGAACGCCGAGGTGATGCCGAAGGGCATCTATGCGGGCACGATCAACATCGGCGGCATCATCGACCGCTCGACCGGACTTCGAGCCATGACATCGGCTGGCGCCGAACTCGACTCGAGATATCCCATCCTTGATCCCGATCACATCGCCGAGGAGCTCTGGTCGCTCGTCACCAAGCGTGACTGGGTTGAAGCGTTCCTCCCGAAGATGCCGAAGAGCTGATCGGGAGGGCGTTGTGCTGCAAATTGACCTACACCGAGATCACTTGCCCTTGGTGCCTGATCGGGCAACATCGGCTCGACAAGGTGCTGACCGAACGTTTGTCGATCTTTCCGTGGACATTCTCCATCACCCGGTAGTCCTGCAACCCGACGCGCTTCCCCGCGGGACTCTATATTCCGGACCTGCTTCGCTTGCGCTACGGCGTAACTGACCCGAAGGCGATGTTCGCGCGGCCCGAAGCCGAGGCCCGGGCTTCTGGACTGGACCTTGATCTCGGACGGCAGCTATGGGCCTATCCCACTCAGGCTGCCCATGCCCTGATCCTGGCTGCGCGCGAACGCGGCACGCAACATCGGCTCGCCGTCGCAATCAGCAAGGCCTATTTTCCTCGATGTGCCGACGTCGACGTGCTGACCGAGATCGCGACATACCGCGGATTCGATCAAGCCGAGGCCCGCGCGATCGCTCTTGATCCCGCGCAACACAAGGGGTCGCGCAGGAGGCGGCCCGCTCCGCACAGGCGGACGTACGCTCTGTTCCCCACTTCGTGTTCGATGGGCGCATTGCCATCAACGGCGGGCGGAGCGAAGACGAGATCGCTTTGTCCATACGAGAAACTATGCGTAACGCAGCGTAAGCTGAACGGCGAAGCGGCAGGAAATTACGCCCGATATAGAAGTAGGAAAAGAACAAGAGAGCCGGGCGGCGGCTTTTGGGACGCTACGGAATGGCAGCTTCTGATGAGCTTGCCCCGAAAGCAGCCCGCCCGCTTTCAGACCTATAGAGGCCGCTAACCGCGATTGTGCGATGCGCCGACGAAGGGCCGCGGCAAAATGGCTACGCTCGTTTATCGATACCGCGCAAGAAATCGGCCGGGCATCCATGCGGACACCCGACCGAGTTGCCTGAGCTGATAAGCCCATTCGCAAACCAGGAAGCGCGAAGCAAGTTTCCGGATCTGCTCTCAAGGGCTATTTCTTGACCGCTGCCGCGAGTTCGTACTTTGCTCCAAGATCATGGGCGGGGTCGACCCACTTCACGATTGACCGCAACCCATATCGTCACGGATCCAAACAATCACGCTGCCTTGATGGCCAACACCGCATTGGTGCCACCGAAAGCAAAACTATTGGAAAGCGTCACCTTGACTTTCCGCTCCCGCGCCACGTTGGGGGTAACGTCTAGATCGCAATCTGGATCTGGTTCCGCATAGTTGGCTGTAGGCGGTACGATTCCATGTCGAATTGCCATCACGCAGGCGATCAGCTCCAATGCACCCGAGGCCCCGAGGCAGTGGGCATGCATCGATTTGGTCGAGGATACCGACAATCGATAGGCGTGATCGCCGAATGCTCGTTTGATTGCTGCGGTCTCGATTCGATCGTTCGACTTAGTGCCGGTGCCGTGAGCGTTCAGGTAATCGACCTCCTCTGGGGCCAGACCCGCGTCGGCGAGACAAGCCCGGATTGCCGCCTCGGGACCCTCAATGGTCTGTGCAGCGATGTCGAAAGAGTCGGCCGAAAGGCCTGCACCGGCGAATTCCGCCAATATTTCAGCGCCTCTGGCGCTGGCATGGTCGTAACTTTCCAGGACTGCCATGCCTGCGCCTTCGCCGAGAACAGCGCCTTGCCTGTTCGCGGAAAAAGGCCGGCAAGTGTCAGGCGACAGCACTCGCATGGCCTCCCACGATTTCACTACTCCCCAAACCAATGGCGCATCGGCGCCACCTGCCACCATCACATCGGCGCGTCCCCATCTGATCTGGTCGACGGCGGAAGCAATGGCATGGTTAGAGGACGAACAAGCCGAAGTGACGCCGTAGACGGGACCGCGCAGTCCAAGATCCATGCTGACATGTCCAGCAGCTGCGCCCGGCATGACCTTGGGCGCGGTGAAGGCCCCAGTCCTCTTTCTGCTGTGGAGCAGCATAGCCCGGTAATCTTGCTCAATCGCCTCCCATCCGCAGACGCCCACGCCGATCGTCGCGCCTAGGCGATAGCGGTTTTTTTCAGTCGCGGTCAGTCCTGCCTGCTGGACTGCTTCGCGAGCGGCAAGCACTGCAAGCACGCTGAACCGATCCATCGAAAGAATTTGCTTACGCTCGATCTCATGCTGAGGAAGATTTCGAATCGCGCACCCGGTGCGCGCGGTGATGTCGTGCAGCGAGGGACTGCTCAACATGCCGATTGCTGAACGGCCTTCGCACATGGCGGCCCAAATGTCGGCAGCACAGTTGCCGAGCCCACAAATCCCGCCTATGCCGGTGATAACAACGCGCTTGTTCATCGTCAGTGCTCAACAAGCGCACGGACGGCTTCGACCACGCTGCCCACGTTCTGCAAATTGCTCCAGGCGTCGGTAGTGTCCGTTTCGATCTGAATCCCGTATTTCGTCTCAAGATCAAACAGGATGTCTGCCATTTCCAGCGAATGGATGCCCAAATCAGTCAGCTTCGTCTCAAGAGTGACCGGATTCGCATCCGGTTGAGCGTGCTTGCAGATCTCCGCGAGGATTTCGAACGTAAGCTGGTCAGTCATTCAATTCTTTACCTCCCGTCTGGCGGCCGACCATGAATCTCTCGGTGACGCGGAAGATTCACCGATCAGCATTGTTCTGATGCAAAATTTCGCGCCATTGGGGAAATTGATAGTTTGGATAAAAATCATCCAAGCAATGGATGGAGGCGGTGAGCCGCCTTCTTTCAAGATGTTGAATCTAGGGCTATTCGAGCACGTCTACATTGCCTCGTGAACGGCAATCGCTCGAAGGGCAGTGTTCGTAAGATCTCCGGCAATGCCAGACTTGTGACAAAGCAGGAGCAGCGCATGCCAGTGGATTCGGGAGGTGCCACCAGACAAGAACGCAAGGCGTGACAACGTCGTTGAGCGTCCCAGTGCCCCCTTGCAACGCAAACTCCGAAGGGGTCTAAGACGCGATTGCCATTCAACGTCTTTCGACGAGCTAATCCGGCCGACGTTGCGCAATTGGCTAGCTCCGGGTGCCGCATAGCGTATCGCGACAAGTTCCGCATTATTCACTCGCGACATGAACAGGGAGCGGCCTGTGGCTCGGCCACGCGCTGGCGAGCGACTTGCCGACTGTCTTCAACGTTGTCCTGGCCCAGGCCTCCTCAAAGCCACGGCAGCAAATGCCGACGGCGTATGCCACTCGCCGCAAAGCACACCGCCGAAACGGTGAACAGATCCAAAGTTGCGCAAGTCATGCGGTAGCCTTCGTCGATGGCGCCAGGCGAGATGCCTCCTCCAGCAAAATCTTCCGCATCCAGATGCTTGCCGGGTCGCCATTGTGAAGCGCAGGCCACTGCATCGCCAGGGTGAACGCTGGCAACGAGAGCGGAAGTTCGACGACGCGCAGCGGTAGCGTTTTTGCGAAATGCTCAACCAGTCTGAAGGGCATGGTCCCAATGCGACTGGTGCCCGGTAGCATCGGGGGGATTAGGCTGAACCCCTGCACGACCACCTCGGCACGCCTCTTGAGGCCATGCTCAAGCAAAAACCACTCATCAATGGATGGCCTGAGCGAACGTCCGAATCTGGCCATTACGTGGCCCATCGACATATATTTCTCGAATGAGAGCTTTCTCGACAGTTCCTTGTTTGTCCGACAGCCTGCACAGGCGAGTGTATCTTCGAAAAGCTTCGCTTTTGGATGATCGTTAGACAAGAACAATTCGGGGAGTATTAGAAAATCGGCGCCGTCGCGTCGGAAAAGCTCTTGCACATCGTCAGATAGAGGCAGGAGTTCGAAGCTCACGAACGGAGCTTCGCGCGCAACACGATCAATGATCTTCTGAAAGAAAATGATCGTCATGTAATCCGAAAGCATAACCCTGAAACAGCGTTCGGATTTTCTTGGATCAAATTCGTCCCAGGAAATAACCGAAACCTGAATGTGCAGCAGTGCATCGCGAACCGGCGAGGCGAGCGCCTCGGCTCGCGGTGTCGGGACGAGTTCACGGCCTCTCATTGTAAAAAGCTCATCGCCAAAATAGCCGCGTAGCCGGGCCACAGCCGCGCTCATGGCTGGTTGGCTGAGGTTGATACTGCGAGCCGCCGCTGTCAGGTTACGCTCAGTCATCAGAGCGTCGAGAGCGACGAGGAGATTCAGATCGAGACCCTTAAACCGCATTCCTATTCCAATTTAGCGCATGGATGCACACCGCCCAACCAATAGATTTTACCAATGTCACGAGACGCTGGATTTGCAAATCAAATAGGGGCGGCAAAAAGAAGCAGGCGACGGCCCGGAGCTCATTAGCTCCGGCCCGAGATCCGCTCCGAGGTCCCGCGTACGAGCGACCAGCATCATATAGGGATGACACGTCTTTGAGGGCCATTGCCTCGACTACAATGCGGGCTTCGGCAAACTGCGACGGAGGGAAGTCTTTGCGGCGCTCTCAGGTTGGAGGAGGCCGAGCATCGAGTGGGCCTGCGTCGTTT
Organism: Mesorhizobium atlanticum; assembly: GCF_003289965.1. GTDB lineage: Bacteria > Pseudomonadota > Alphaproteobacteria > Rhizobiales > Rhizobiaceae > Mesorhizobium > Mesorhizobium atlanticum. Next base: position 104,407 of record NZ_QMBQ01000012.1, on the reverse strand, counting down.
CACCAAACTTGGCATGGTCGATCTCCTGGTGGCGCCGCCAGCGCTGTATGGGGCGTGCCCAGGGTTTGAGGTCTCGGGGGAGGCTATTCGATACGTACCTAGGACGATTGTGTGCCATTGCCTTCGGTTCGGTTCGGCATGCGATGCACAGACCGTTGCGAGGTTCACTCGCCAGTTCCTGGCGACCTCTCTGTCGCGCACTCGCCTGCGCTCCCCCTTTCCTCAGCGCCGGCGACGCAACAGGCGCGCCGCGGAAGGCGGCCCGAACGCCCCGACTAAGGTGTATGACGAAAGTCATCGCTGCGTGAAAACCCCGTCGCGAATGCTCTGGCGTAGATCGCAGCGGTCAAAGCGCGGAGTCAGCCAGCGGTACGTTTCAATCAAAATGAGGAAGCGAGCGGATTTGATATCCGCGCTCAAGTAAAGCAGGGATGAGACGGGAGACCGCCGTGACCGTCTGATCGCGCAGACCTGCACCGGATACGCCTATCAACTCGTCGGGAGGACACCCGTCGTGCAAGCGTACGATTGCGCCGGGCTTCGCCGATTCCAGGACCGCATCGACGATCGTGTCCACCCCGGGGCGAGACCAGTCGCTCGGATCAACCGACCATTTGATGGCCGCCAGTTCAGCGATGGCCGACGCGGCAAAGACCTCTTCGGTCCAGCTCCCGTATGGCGCGCGCACGTGCCGAACTGACGCTTGAGGGCAAGCCATCATAATAGCCGCATTTGCGTCAAATATTTCACGCTGCACTTCATCAAACCCGCATCTAGACAGGTCCGGATGAGTCATCGTGTGGTTGCCTACCTCGTGCCCTTCCTCGACCATTCTTTGAATTAGCTCCGGCTGGCCAAAGGCATAGGCGCCAATGACGAAGAACGTCGCCGGTACCCGATGTTCGGCGAGCAGATCCAAGATCTGCGGTGTACAAAGCGGGTGAGGACCGTCGTCAAAAGTCAAATAAATACTGCGGTGGCCGATGCAGTCGTCGCACTCCCTGCGCACGTCCCATAACCAGTCAGAATGCATCATTGGTTCTGGTCCGTTCCGATCGATTGCTGCTCCGGCCGGCCAATCGGACGTTGAACATTCAACCGGTGTAACGGCGACAGTGCGGCTTCGCTGCGCTTTGGGGCAAATCGGGTCGCGCATTTTGAAGGGTCGACCCGACTCGAATTGGGCGCCACGTTGTTCCAGGTCTACCAGCATTGGGTACAATTATACTTCGGTCATGGGTGGGTCGACGGCGCCTAGCTTAGTAAAACGGTAAAGGAATATCGTGTGCGTAAGATGTTGGCACGATTGTTGGCAATAACTCTTCAGAGCCGATTCTCAACGGCAGCCGATTGTGCATCACTCTCAATTTGCCGTGGACGTCCGATCACCTGAATGCAGGATTCAGAGAAATCAGTAAAATGAATTGATTGGATAAATCCCATACGCGCTGTGGATCGATATTGCGACGCGTGGGTACACCTTACCTTGCACGACCGTCGGCAGTTACCCGAGAAGCATTCCGGCGCTACGGCGGCTCACCACTCGTACGCGCTCCCGGGCTTGCGCGATAGGGTCGACGCGATGCCTCTCACAGCAGAGTCCGCACCGGTAGAGAAGTCTAGTTTCCGCCCATAAATCACACAGTGCTCGGCCACCCCGGCAAGACGCCGGTCACGGCGCGTCACGGAGAGCAGGAACTCATGTTCTGCCTGCTGATGGGACCGCGATGGGCGCTGCTGAAGCCCCGGCAGTGCAAGCCTCCTTTTGACGGCGCGGCATGAATTCGCACAACGTCCGGCCTCTGCACCGTGGCCACGCCCTCAGTGGCGGGAATGAGCGTGTCGGTTTCCATCGCCGGTTCAGGGCGGTCGCGATCAAATCCGCTCGTCGCGCACAATGCTCCGTTGGCCGCGCAGAACCTCACGGCGGCGGCGTCAGGACCCTTGAATCGCACGGACGCACATATCCACGAGATGAATATTTGCCATCCAAACAATCGATTTTACCAATCGACGGCGATGCTGCATTAGGAACTCGAAATGAAGGGTAGGGCTCAGGAAGGACGGCGAGTTTTGAGAGAGCCCATCAGCGCTGGAATCCCGTCGTGCGAGGTTCTGCCAGTCCAATTGGCTGGTATCGCGATCGCCGACGACAGCATCTGAACTCGCACCAAATCACGCGGCTTCGAACGCGTAATGCGTGCCCTCGGGAAGCATCAGAAATGGAGTCTTTGTATGCGCTCTCAGGTGCGGTGGAAGCTGTGCTGGGAAAACGAGTTGACACTTTCCGATCATGTCGAACTCGCCAAGTTCTTTCGAACGACCTACGGACCGACCGGGGTCTTCAATGCCAAGCCGTTCGAAGGCAGCCAAAGCTGGGCCGGAGCTAGACCTGAGTTCCGTGCGATCGCTTATGACTCGAGCGGTATTGCGGCACACATGGGCTTGCTGCGCCGTTTCATTAAAATCGATGGGGCCGATCTGTTAGTGGCTGAACTCGGATTGTACGGGATACGTCGGGATCTCGAAGGCCTCGGTATCAGCAGTTCATTTCGCGCCGTGCTCCCCGTGCTGCAGGAACTCGGGGTTCCATTCGGCTTCGGCACGGTTCGGCCAGCGTTGCAAAAGCACGTTGCAAGATTGGGGCGAGGCGGTCTGCTGGTCGTCAAGTCGGGCATTCGCGTGCGCTCCACCCTTCGAACCGCGCTTCTCGACAAACCGCCCACTCGCATAGACGACGCACTCGTCATCGTCGTGCCGGTAGGACGTCCGATTTCCGATTGGCCGGCCGGCGCGATGATCGATCGGAACGGAGCAGAGCTTTGAGCCACCTCGACTGCTTGTCCGAAGTGAACAGCGAGTGCGCTAACGGTGCCGGCCAACCTAGCGTTTATTTAACGTTTGACGACGGCCCTCATCCGTTTTGCACACCGAAGGTGCTCGACGTGCTGGCGCAACATCGTGTGTCGGCGACGTTCTTCGTCATTGGCGCGCACGCGGCAGACCAGCCAGCACTAATCCAACGAATGATTACGGAAGGGCACGAGGTAGCTAACCATACGATGACCCATCCTGATCTTTCCGAATGCGAACCCGGCGCGGTGCAGCGTGAGATCTTCGACGCGAACAGAGCCATCAAAGCGGCCTGCCCTCGAGCCTCAGTGCGGTACATGCGCGCTCCTTATGGCATCTGGACCGAACAAGTGATCGCCTCTGCGGCCAGCATTGGGTTGTCGGCTGTCCACTGGTCGGCAGATCCGCGAGACTGGTTTAGACCCGGTGTCGATGCAATCGTCGATGCAGTGCTGGCCTCCGTCCGGCCTGGCGCGATCGTGCTCTTGCACGACGGGTGTCCTCCTAGTGAGATGAAGCCGGGCACTGACGCCGGCTTGCGAAGCCAAACCATCATGGCGCTGTCGCGTATAATTCCAGCACTGCACGACCGCGGCTTCGCAGTGCGCTCGCTTCCCCAACAACACTGAACGAACCAAAGATCTCATGGACCTTCTTGGCACAGCCAGCACTGTCACCATCTCGTGTTATGCGCTGCTCTCGACCACATACAAGGGCATGCAGGCCACTTATGCCCGGCCGGCAAACGGATCATCGGTCTCGGACAACCTAGCCAGTCCCGACCTTTGGCCGAGCGTGGACGTCATCATTCCTTGCTACAACGAGGACCCGCGCACACTCTTCGAGTGCCTCACGTCGATTGCAAACCAGGACTACGCCGGAAGACTGCAAATCTATGTAGTTGATGACGGTTCTGGAAATCGGGAAGCTGTTACGCCCGTTCACCAGAGCTTCGCGCGCGACCCGAATTTCAACTTCATTCTGCTTCACAAAAATGCCGGGAAGCGTAAGGCACAGATCGCCGCGATACGCCGCTCATCAGGGGATTTGGTGCTCAATGTCGACTCGGACACAACGCTAGCGCCCAATGTCGTCACAAAGCTTGCGCTGAAGATGCAAGATCCAGGGATCGGCGCAGCCATGGGTCAGTTGACAGCCAGCAACCGAAGCGACAGCTGGCTGACCCGATTGATCGATATGGAGTACTGGCTGGCTTGCAACGAGGAACGCGCAGCGCAGGCTCGCTTCGGCGCCGTAATGTGCTGCTGCGGCCCGTGTGCCATGTACCGTCGATCCGCACTCCTTTTGCTGCTGGATCAGTATGAGACCCAAACATTTCGAGGGAAGCCGAGCGACTTTGGTGAAGATCGCCATCTTACGATTCTCATGCTGAAAGCAGGCCTTCGAACTGAGTACGTCCCGGACGCCATCGCGGCAACAGTCGTTCCAGATAGCCTGGGGCCATATCTGCGCCAACAACTCCGCTGGGCACGCAGCACTTTCCGGGACACTTGGCTGGCACTGAATCTACTACCGGGCCTCGACCGCTTTCTAACATTGGACGTCGTGGGACAGAATCTCGGGCCGCTACTACTCGCCCTATCGGTGCTAACAGGCCTCGCTCAGTTCGCACTGATGGGCACAGCGCCATGGGGGACAGTCCTGATGATTGTATTCATGACCATCGTTCGCTGCGGCGTGGTGGCGCTTCGTGCTCGCCAACTTCGATTTTTAGGTTTCTCTGTCCACACATTCATCAACGTCTTTCTCTTACTCCCCCTGAAAGCCTATGCGTTGTGTACGTTGAGCAACAGCGATTGGCTGTCGCGCAACTTCGCTGCCACCGTGGCAGTTAAAGATGGCAAACAGGGCCCTGTCCCAAACCTTACCACTGAATCAAGCACTACAATATTGTCGGGAGATGCGGTGCAGAATCGTATGCGCCATCTTGCACGGGATTGTTCGGTGCTGGTGACTTCCGACGAATGATGGTTGCGTTATCGAGGTAGACGAATCTTGAAGCTGGACAATAATCATCGATTGTTGGATCGGGAATTGGCCGCAGACGATCCGTGGCTGCTCGATGCCAATCCGTTCGAGCGGGAGCGTCACACGCAAATGCTCCGGCTGTCGCTTTTGCAAGGATCCATCACAAATGCACTTGAAGTCGGGTGTGCGGCAGGCGCGTTCACGGAAAGACTAGCGCCCCATTGCCAACGACTCACAGTAATCGATATCGTGCCGCGCGCGATTGATCGAACGCGCAGCAGGATGAAGGAGCTACCGCACATCAGCTGGGTAGTCTCCGATGTCCAACAGTTCTCGACTGAGGAACCGTTCGATCTGATCGTCGTGGCGGAGGTTTTGTATTACCTCAACGGTATAGCCGAGATGCGCGCTGCCATCCGCAACCTTGCGCGGATGCTTGCGCCAGGGGGGCACCTGGTATTCGGATCGGCTCGTGATGCCGCTTGTCGGCGCTGGGGTCACGCCGCTGGTGCCGAGACTGTCATGGCAATGCTGAACGAGACGTTGATCGCTGTCGATCATCTGCAGTGCCAGGGCGATACCCCCAACCAAGACTGCTTGCTCGCCCGTTTTCGGAGTCCGGTTCGGCCTCCGGATCTGTCGAATTGCCTCCGTTAGACGAGGAAGTATTATGCGCATTTGTGGTATCAAGCTGACGCATGACGGGGCGGTTGCACTTGTCGAGGACGGAAAACTCGTCTTTTGCATTGAACAGGAGAAGCGGGACAATAACCGACGATATCAAGCCATCGACCATCTGGAGTCAGTTGTCTCCGCCTTGGCGGAGCACGGTCTGGATCCGCGGGACGTAGATCAGTTCGTTATCGACGGCTGGGACGGCGACGTGGAGTCGCAGTTCCAGGTCCTTAGCGGGATGGGTCCCATCACTCTCAAAGGGGCGCCCTACGTCGAACGCCATGCCGAGGGCCTCCTCACGTCGCTCGACGGCTCCGGCCTGATGCTCGATGGCCGGCTTTTCTCTTATAGAAGCTACCCGCATGTTACCGGCCATGTGACTTCGGCATACTGCACCAGCCCTTTCGCCAAAACCGGACAACCCGCATTCTGCTTGGTCTGGGACGGGTGCATCTTTCCACGCCTCTATTATGTAGAACGCCGCGGCGCCCGGTTCCTGGAATGCCTGTTCCCGGTAATAGGCCATCTTTACGCAGCTGCTGGCCATCACTTCGGCCCTTATAAGCGGGCGGGTCGCGACTGGGACCTAGGTATTGCCGGCAAGCTGATGGCCTACATTGCACTCGGGTCGGTCCATGAGGACATCATGGCAGTGTTTCAGGAACTGTACCAGAAGCGCTTTGCGGGCGACACAGAGTTAGCCAGTCGTTACAGCGCGGATATCAACGGCGCGGAGCTTTCGCTTGCGGCCGTGCATGACTTCTTCGAAGCCAGTGCGCTCCGATTGCTGGATCAGGCACCCGAAGATGTGCTTGCATCCTTTCATGTTTTTCTCGAGCGTCTCCTTGTCAGCGAAATGGCGGCCGCTGTGGAGCGGCACGCACATCTTTCGGGTGCGCGAAATTTGTGTATCGCCGGCGGCTGCGGTCTCAATATTAAATGGAACAGTGCCCTACGCGAGACGGGGTTGTTCGATGCTGTCTGGGTGCCCCCCTTTCCGAATGACAGCGGCTCGGCAATCGGTGCCGCTTGCAGCGCAATGGTTGCGCAAGATGGCTTCGTTCCTCTGGAATGGTCGGTTTACAGCGGCCCGGCCCTGCTAGATGGCCAACTCCCTTCCGGATGGGACTCCGCACCGTGCAGCATGCGAGAACTCGCTTCCATTCTCGCCAGCAACAAACCCGTTATTTTCCTCACCGGGCGCGCTGAGCTCGGACCGCGGGCACTGGGTGGCAGAAGCATTCTCGCGGCCGCGACTTCGCCGGAAATGAAGGACTATCTCAACGACGTCAAACTTCGCGAACACTTCCGCCCCGTGGCACCGATCTGCCTTGAGGACCGCGCGCCGGAAATATTCAGCCCCGGAACGCCGGATCCTTACATGTTGTTCGACCACCAGACACGGGCGGAATGGCGGGACCAAGTCCCCGCTGTCGTGCATCTCGACGGTTCTGCGCGATTGCAGACAGTTTCCAGAACCTCTGAGCACAAGGTGGCCGAGCTACTCATCGAATATGAAAAACTCACGGGCATTCCGCTGCTTTGCAATACGAGTGCCAACCACCATGGACGTGGGTTCTTTCCGGATGCCGCCGCAGCCTGCCACTGGGGACGAATTGAACACATATGGTCCGACGGTGTGCTATTGACCAAAACTCCCGCAACTGAACCCTCGCCAGTCGACGGCGCCCTTACGCTGGTTTGAGTGCGCGACCATGGTAGCAATCGACTTTGTCGGCGTGACAAAATCATATGGCAAAAGGGTCGTTGTCGACGGCATGTCGTTCACCGTTGCACCGGGAGAGTGCTTGGGGTTGCTGGGACCGAACGGCGCGGGCAAAAGCACGATCACACGGCTGCTCCTCGGCATTGCAACGCCTGACGCAGGCAAGATCACGGTGTTCGGCGTGCCAGTGCCGGCACGCGCCCGTTTGGCACGTGGACGCATCGGCGTGGTCCCGCAGTTCGACAACCTTGATCACAGGTTCACGGTACGTGAAAACTTGCTGGTGTTCGGGCGATACTTTGGCATGAGCAAACGCGAGGTCGAAGCGGCGACCCCATCGCTGCTCGAGTTCGCCCGCCTCGAACACAAGGCGGATGCGCGCGTCGCCGAACTGTCCGGTGGCATGAAGCGACGCCTGACGCTGGCCCGTGCGCTGATTAATGACCCGCAGCTCCTGGTCATGGACGAGCCGACCACTGGCCTCGATCCACAGGCGCGCCACCTGATCTGGGAACGCCTGCGTTCGTTGTTGGCGCAGGGCAAAACGATACTTTTGACTACTCACTTCATGGAGGAGGCTGAGCGGTTGTGCGACCGGCTGTGCGTACTCGAGCAGGGGCGCAAGATCGCCGAAGGGCGACCACACACGTTGATCGACGAGCAGATCGGCTGCCAGGTGGTCGAGGTCTATGGCGGCAATCCGCATGAACTGAGATCGTTGGTTAATCCATACGCGAGGCGCATCGAGCTGAGCGGCGAAACCCTCTTTTGCTATGCGCCCGATCCCGAGCAGGTGCTCATGCAGCTGCGTGGGGTTGCTGGTCTGCGCCTTTTGCAGCGTCCGCCGAATCTCGAGGATGTCTTCTTGCGGCTCACCGGGCGCGAGATGAAGGACTGAACGATGACCGAAGGTTATATGGCCGCGATGCCCGCCAACGCGTGGAATTGGGTTGCAGTATGGCGCCGCAATTATTTGGCTTGGAAGAAGATTGCACTTGCGGCGATTCTCGGGAACCTCGCCGAGCCGATGATCTCGTTGTTCGCTCTCGGCTTTGGTCTAGGGATAATGATAGGTCGTGTTGAAGGCACTTCGTACGTGGCTTTTCTGGCGGCTGGCATGGCCGCGGTAAGCGCGATGACTTCTGCGACCTACGAAACGATCTACTCGACTTTCGCTCGCATGAGAGGCGAACACACGTGGGAAGCGATGCTGTGCACTCAGCTCACGCTCGGCGATATCGTACTCGGTGAATTAGCTTGGGCTGGGACCAAGTCCCTTCTGGCCGGTACGGCAATTACGCTGGTTGCGGTCACGCTCGGCTATGCAGAGTGGTCATCCATTCTCTATTCACTGCCAATCATCGCCCTGACTGGCCTTGCTTTCGCAAGTCTAGCTATGATCGTTACGGCGCTTGCGCCCAATTACGACTTTCTCGTGTTTTACCAGACGCTTGTTCTCACGCCGATGTTGTTCCTGTCCGGAGCCGTCTTTCCGGTTAGCCAGATGCCAGGCGCTTTTCAGCGGATAGCGTCCTTCCTGCCTCTGGCTCACTCGGTCGACCTGATCCGCTCAGTGATGCTTGGCCGCCCTGCTGAAAGCCTCGGCCTGCATACTGTGACACTTTGCGTCTACGCGGTTTTGCCGTTCTTTTTATCGGCGGCGCTGCTTCGCCGGCGTCTGATGAGCTGACGCTACTGCGTCGGTGCCGTAGTTTTGAGTATCGGTCTTTTGGCAAAGATTATCTCGCTGTCCCAGGAACGGATTTGAATGCTGCCGCATCCTCAACCCGGCTCGAGGCGTTGCACTCGCCCCCGTCAGCGCAGCCCGCAGCGCTATCCCTCCTTCGATTGCAAGGCTTGCTTAAATGCGAACCGATCGGTCGCGAACATCCTCGAGCGAAGCGGTGCCGAGGACGGCGCTCAAGCATCTCGTCCTAAGCGCCATTCGAACCGCCGCGACTAATGATGGTTAGGAACACACGCAATGACTGACAGCCACATACCGTCGCCTGCGCCATTTGTGATCCTAGCCATGCCGAGAACTGGGACGCACTACCTGGAAGAATTGCTGAACGCGCATCCGAATGTGTTGAGCAACGGTGAGCTGCTCAATCCATATGCCACGACTTGGCCTGATAAACATCGTCTGCTTCGCAGCGATCGAGAGCTTCTTGAGCTTGCCTACTTGCGCTATCCCACGCAGAGCGACAAAAAGGTGACGCACGTCGGCTGCAAGGTCAATGAACCTCAATTCCATGATCGTCCGGGTTTTTTCGCCGAACTGACACGCTGGCCGGCCCTCAAAGTCATTCTCGTGGTTCGGGAAAACACGTTGCAATCGCTCCGGTCGCTGGTACAGGCGAGGCAAACGCGCCAATGGCTGAAGTTCAGGTCGGACAATGATGCTCCGCCGCCGCGAGTTAGATTATCGACCGCCGACTGCGAGGCATACTTCAAGGCTGCTGACGATTTCCACGCTCGGGTCGCACACTCCTTCGCGAAGAGCAATATGCTTGAAATCGAGTACGAGTGCCTTCTGGGCGAACCTGACACATGCTTGGCAGCGATTTGGGATTTCCTGGGCGTTCCGGCGCTTCCACTTTCCGGTACGGCGGCCCTTCAGCGTCAGGAAACGCGACCGCTAGAGCAAACGATCGAGAATTTTCATGAGTTGCGCCGCCACTTCGCGCACGGACCTTACGCGAGATTCTTTGACGTCGGCGAGGGGGAAGGGCAGTGGGCGATCAGCTGACAACCGAGATTATCGAAAAGACAAAAGCTCGCGCGGACACCGAGAACGAAATTACTGTCGCGACCCAGCTCGGAGATCTTGGCATCTATTCGCTCGAATTATCCGAGATCATGTTAGATATCGAGGAGGCCTACGATAGCGAAATCGTGCTGGACACAGCCGAGGCTCGGAACAAGCCCAGCAATGTCGACGACATCGTCGAGGCGACGCGCCCGTTGATCGCAGCTAACGAGTAATGATCTCTCAAGCACGCCCGGTTGCGCATCGTTATCACCATGGGCGATATCTGCCCGTGCCTTCATTCATGACCGGGCTGGCGAAAGCCTATGCCATCGAGGCTTCCCTTCAGTACTGCGCCTGTCTCCTAGTCGTTCCTTTTCAGTGAAGCGAGAGACCTGAATCAATGTGTGGGATCGTTGGAATAATTGGGCAAGCTCCAGTTGCGCCGCTTATCGCAGATGCTTTGAAGAGACTGGAATACCGCGGCTATGACTCGGCCGGCCTGGCCACGATCGAATCTGGCGTGCTGGTGCGCCGCCGAGCGGAAGGCAAGCTCGTTAATCTGGAGAGGCGCCTCCAGGCGGAGCCGTTGGACGGCAAGATAGGAATCGGCCACACACGCTGGGCAACGCATGGAGCGCCGAACGAAACCAACGCCCATCCGCATTTTTCAGACGATGTCGCCATCGTCCACAACGGCATCATCGAGAATTTCGCCGAACTGCGTAACGAACTCATTCGCGACGGCTACGAATTTTGCTCGGAAACCGATACGGAGGTGGTCGCACATTTGGTGTCGCGTGAGATAAAGCGCGGTGCTGCCCCACCCGAGGCGGCCCACAGGGCGATCAAGCGGCTCGAAGGCGCCTTCGCACTCGCCATTATGTTCCGCTGTGACGAGGACCTCATCGTTGGCGCGCGCAGCGGTCCGCCGCTCGCCGTCGGCCATGGTCAAGGGGAAATGTTCCTCGGGTCGGACGCGATCGCCCTGGCAACATTCACCGATTCGATTACCTATCTCGAGGATGGCGATTGGGCCATCCTGCGCCGGAATCAGGCGCAGATCTTCGATCTCGATGGCAACCCGGTCGAACGGCAACGGCAGGAGTCGATCGGCACGAGTCTTCTCGTCGATAAGGGTAACCATCGGCACTTCATGGAGAAGGAGATCCATGAGCAACCGGAGGTCATCTCCCATACACTCGCGCACTATCTTGACTTTGCCGGTGGGAGTTGGCGGCCGCTCGACATGCCGTTCGACTTCGCCAAGCTCGACCGCTTGACTATTTCCGCTTGTGGCACTGCCTATCTCGCAGGCTTGATTGGCAAATACTGGTTCGAGCGGCTCGCGCGGCTACCGGTCGACATCGATATCGCTTCCGAATTCCGCTACCGCGACATCCCCCTCGCGAAGGGCGCCGCCGCACTCTTCGTTTCGCAGTCCGGCGAAACGGCCGACACGCTCGCTTCCCTACGCTACTGCCGCAAGGCGGGCATTTCGGTCGCCTCCGTCGTCAATGTGCGGGAATCGACGATGGCACGAGAGTCGGACGTCGTCTTTCCAACGTTTGCCGGCCCGGAGATCGGCGTTGCCTCGACCAAAGCTTTTACCTGCCAGCTCGCGGTTATCGCTTCGCTCGCCGCTCGTGCTGCTGCCGCTCGCGGCACCATCACGCGCGAGGAAGAAAAAGCACTGATAAGGCAGCTGTGCGATGCGCCGCGCCTCGCAGGCCAGGCGTTGGAGCTTCAGCGCCACATCGAAAAAGTGGCGCACGAGCTCGCCCAGGTCCGCCATGTCCTTTATCTCGGGCGCGACACCAACTATCCGCTCGCAATGGAAGGTGCGCTGAAGCTGAAGGAAGTTTCCTATATCCACGCTGAGGGTTATGCGGCGGGTGAATTGAAGCACGGTCCGATCGCGCTAATCGACGAGACAATGCCAGTAATCGTAGTCGCCCCGCATAACCGGGTGTTCGAGAAGACGGTGTCGAATATGCAGGAAGTCGCGGCCCGTGGCGGCAAGATTATCCTGATCACAGACGGAAAGGGTGCAGCACAGGCTTCTGTGAAGGCTTTCGAAACGATTGTGCTACCCGACACGCCCGACCTCATCGCGCCAATAGTTTACGCGCTGCCACTTCAAATGCTCGCTTACTTCACGGCCGTCTTCATGGGTACCGACGTCGATCAACCGCGCAATCTCGCGAAGTCCGTGACCGTAGAGTGAGCGTCGGTTGTCCGCTTGCTTGCCCTCAGCAAGACCCTGGCGGAACTTGGACGGCACCGTGCGCTTCGGCTTCCAGCCCGGCTGGGGAACGTGCAAGGTGCAATGGCGCGCGCTCGCCGTGCTCGACGATGGGCTCATGGAGCGCTCCCCTTTGAGGAGATCTATGGCTTTGCACAACAACCGGGGCTGCCCGGCGGGCGCTTCAGACTGCGCCGGGGTGGCTACGCCGCCAAATGACAACTTTGGGGTCTTCCCTAAAAGGTATGTCGCCCCCTGCGCGACAGGGCCCGACCGACATCGGCGTCCGTTTCGGACGAGTCCTCGACGCACTTCCTCGCTTGCCGCCTTCCCGGCGCTGATCCTCGAAAAGTGGCTGCGGTGTGCGCCCGAAATCTTTTGATCCGCTATTGACCGCCTCTGGCGTCATTGCTTACAGGCAGACGCACTGGCTCGGCCATCCAGTCGCGGTCCAACCAGCTGAGCTTGGGAACCCCTAGCCCAAGACTTCCTGCGATGCTGACGGCGAAATCAGGTATGAGCGGGTAGGCCGCGACACAGAGTCCGACAAGCGCGAAGGTCACCGCGCGGGCCGCGGTCCGGTCAAGCGCCTCGTTTTCCTTCGCCGCGGCTGGAACGTGCAGCACTGAACATGAATAGCGGTCGATTGCGTCGACGAACGCCTCGATTGCACGTGTCAGCTGGCGTACGTCCGGGTAATCCGTTTCAAAACGCGCTCGCACTTCTGCGTTGAAGCGTCTGCACTCCGCCAGGAACGCAATGTCGGTGGCTGACCACTGGCCAGGACACGGGAGCTCGTCAGTTGCGACCCGCCCGATGACCTGGTTAGCCTTCCAGGTCGATCTTAACAGCCGTCCGTCCCAGAAATTCCGTTTCCAGCTTTCATAAGAACTCAGGGAGAAGTCCTCGACAGAACCGTCCGGGCGTCGGCGACACAAGTAGAAGCGAAGCGGCTCGCCGGCTTCTTTTGCAGTGATATCGTTCACCCAGATTGCGTGATTTCGTGATGTTGAGAACTTCTTCCCATCGAGCGTGAGCATCTGATTTACGAAGATCCGTCGAGGGAGCATCTCATGCAGGTCGAGCGCCGAAAGTACACCGGGAATGACCAACAGACGTCCGAAGGCGTTGTCCGCCCCGAAAAGAATGTTCACCTCCGGCATCTCGTCCCGCGGAATTTGGTACCACAACGCAGGGCATCCGCTCTTTTCCCTTATCATTTCTAAGGCAAGCAAGTGCCGAGGCACGTGTTCGATGGTGATGTTGAACCGCTGACACTCAAATCCCGGGATTGGAATCCGGATTCCCTCTCGGTTGGGATTGGAGATGCAGACTTCCGGAAGCCCCCGGCTCAGCCAGGATTCGATGTAGTGCTTGGCGTAAATGGGCAGGAAGGACCGCGAGGCGAAGGATTCGAGCGCGCCATGCATTGGAGCGAGGTTCAGGAAAAGGCGCTTCAGGGGGCGACGTTCCAGGGAACGCCCGTCGAGATCAACCGCATCCTGAAGTTCGGCATCGAGGACCAGCGCGCCGCAATCCTCGCATTCGTGGCCGGAGGCATAGCCGCCGCAATAGGGACATTTGCCGTGGACGCAGGCGTCGACCCTGAAGCGCCCGCTTTCGACGTCATATGGGACCAAATGCTCTCTTTCAGCGATCAGGCCCTTGCTACAAAGTCGCTTGAAGACCTCGAGAACGACAGCCTTGCCGCGGCGGTCTGGCTCTGTCCCAAGGAAAATATCCGGGACTGCATTGAGCCGTTCCAGAGCCTCCTGGAAAGAAGCCGTATTTTTCTCGGCGAGCTGGTAGTATTCCAATCCTGCAGCGTCGGCCGCAATTGCAATGTGCTCAAGATGACCGTGCGTGCCCTGCAGCACGAAGACCTCTCGGCCGCCTGACTCAGCAATTCGGCGCAACACATCCGCGTGGAGGAACGGTCCTGAGGCATGACCTATGTGCATGTGCCCATTCGGAGTAAGCATCGCGGGGACCAGCAACAACGGTCTGTCTTTTGCTGTCGCTTCTTTCGTGGAAATCGCCTCTTCGAACGACGCGCGGCTGTGCCACCACACCGTCTGCATGACGGCACCGCTGTCCAAAGCCTCAATCCTGTGCCTGCGCAGCGGATCAATCCTAATGCTCTCTCCGCCAAGCAGCAGGAAGGTCTTCTCGTCCAGGTGAATTCGAACGCCGCCAGAGATCACTGTCCAAAATTCGACTTCCCCGTGGTTGTGACGGCAAGTGGTCGCGCCTGGACTGAACTTCAACAGACGTACAGAAACGTTACCCCCTTCTGGGAAGGGATCATGCCTGACGATGCCGCCATCAATCGAGATAGGGACCGCACGTGCTTCATTTTTGAGATCTATTATTTGCGGATAGATCATTTCGTTCCACTCTCGAATTTCGGGGGGCATTCAGCTGGCAACATATCTGGGCGGTCCGGAGGGGTTGAAAGCAAGCGCCCGTTTTGCAGCGCCTTCGCCACGACCGCCGCCCGCTCGGCCAGACCGCCGAGCGTGTGCTCCGTTAGGCCCCGAAGGCCAAAAGAGTGGTTCATGAGGAAAATGCGAGGTCTCGGACCGGAGCGCCGCAACTCTGCCGTCTGACCGAGTCCCACTTCGAAGGATTCGTCGATAACGAGGCCGGCGTCTTCGGTTCGCGGTTGCAGCGGTTGGAGGAAGGATAAATGGCGACGGTTTGAAAAGCCCGTCGCGCAAACCAGAAGATCGACCTCAAGCGTTGTCAGGTCTTGCCGACTTCCGATTCCGCGAAGGTGAAGACGAAGGCTATTCTCAACGCGCTTGGCCGCCGTGATTTCCGTATACGGGAACAGCCTGAGCCTATCGCGTCCACACACTTGGTCTTCGAAGCGAAGGTCATAGATGCTTTTGAGGACGTCCTTGGTGACGGTGGAGAAGTTCGTGTTCCTCGTGTCGGTAAGGAACCTATTGCGATCTTCGGGTGGCAGCTTCGCGAACTTTAGCGAGTGCGGATAGGTGTAGAAGTCATTTACAAACGGGTTGTCATCGGTCTGTTCAAAGAGGTGCCGCCGGCACACGACGACAACTTCCGATACTTCCCGATGCTGAAGCAGGAATCTGACTATCTCGCCGGCGCTTTGCCCGGACCCGACGACTGCAACGCGAGCGTTCGCGTTGATCATTCCCTCGTTCGCATGGGACAGGAAGAAGTTTGAATGCACCACGCGGCCGGGATCGACGGCCAGTTCTTCGGGAAGGTACGGTTCATGCCCAAGGCTCACGACCACGTCGTCAGCTTCGGTTTCCGAAACGTCTCCGCTCGACACATCCCGGACCGTGATGACAAGGGTTTGGGTTCCCGACGGCTTCTCGCGGAACCTGATCTCCACTGCCTCCTTGCCGAAACGAATCTTGTTCGCAAAAAACCGGCTTACCCAGACCAGATAGTCGGAGAACAGCTTCCTTGAAGGATATAGATCCTTCGTATGAATAAAGTGATAGAGAAGCTGCCTGTCATGCAAGAACGAGAAAAAAGTGAATGGGCTTGCGGGATTCCTCAGGAACGCTAGGTCCTTGAACAGGGACACTTGGAGCTTTGAATCCTCGAAAGCAATGCCTGGGTGCCATTCTGCACTGTCGCGGCGCTCAAGGACTTCCAGCGAACCCAGAACTGATGAACCCCATTCTTTCAGGCACGTCAGCAGTGCAAGGTTTGCTGGTCCGCTGCCCACGAGCAGTGTTTTCCGCCTTTGCATGATCGGCTCCAAAAATCGTGCTTGTTTCCAACAGCCCAGTTGCGCGCTCGGCTAAGACAGCCATCCGGCTTCCCCTCATCTGCTCGAGGGCCGTCGAGGCGACTTCTGCGAGAGGGGCTTCACCGGGGTGTATGGCGCCCCGCAACTGTTTGCGCGTGACGCATTCCACGGCTGCGGCCACTGGAACCGCGGTCGCGATAGCCATGCTTGAGAAGCCTCGTTCCTGAAGTGCGGAACGAAGGATGCACGTCCAGCGGCCAAGTTTGCGATGGCGATCCTCAATGGCCACATCAAGGATGACCTGGTCGCCATGTTCGCTTGGGTCCCGGCGAGTTAAAAGCGCTTCCGTAACGTCCTTGACCCGCAGGCGCGCGCTCCCGATCTCGATTTCCTCGTCGGACAGCAGCCCGAGCCGATGCAACATCCGAACGCCATCCGCAAAGCCCGGCCATCGCACAGTCAATTGTCGGAGGGTCGGAATGCTGAGATGAGTGCTTGCGGCAGTCGACGAAACCATTGCGTCATCGTATGCCTCAAGAAGTCCGACACCCTCCACGAACAGCGAAGACACGCTTTCGAATCGATTTCGTGTTACGGCTCGGCCATTGAGCCGTGCCAACGCAGGTCTCTGCTCTATGGGCAGCCTGCGTCCAAAAGCGAGAGCATAGTTCGGCGGAGGTTCCGGAATTCTGGGAATCCCTCCGCAATGAGTTACGATGCTCTCTAGGCCGTCTAGTTCAGCTGCTGTCAGTGAGATTAACGATTCAACCAGTCCTGGTTCGAGCCCCGCTCCTAAGACCACCGGCGGACCGTTAGGCGGCACCCGGGCAATGTCTGGATCCTCGGGGCCCGGCCTGCCGACGCAAATAATAGGGGTATGTAGACCTGCCTCGTGCATTTGGTGCACAAGTGTGCCGACCAGATTTCGGCAGTCATTCCAAGACGTTGCCATGATCAGCGATCGTGCTGAGAGCGCGCATGGAGCCAATGAAACGCCGAAGCGGACGTTTTTGATCTCGCCCAGAAGCCCCTGCGCCGCGGAAAGCACAGAATGGCTCCTGTCAATCACCACAACCAACGAGTCCGGCTGGCCCGCAAGTTGCAGGGCCACCGCTCGGCCGACTGGCCCGGCTCCGATGACGACGTGGGACCTCCCGCACATCGTGCTTCAGCCTTTGTTGCCGGCCACCGTCGAAGCCGGCTTGCGCCGGGTCGCGCGATAGCCAAGCAGAGCAATAGCCGTTTGCAGTAGGGCTAGGCCGGCAATTAACAACGTCAGTGTATTGTATCCTAGGTGAACTGAGACGATGCCGGCGGCGAAAGGGAAGAGATACAGGCCAAGGAAATAGGAAAGACTGAAGATGATCTGCACCAAAGTTCGTGACTGCGGCGCAGTCACGCGGACAGCTTCTGCCTGCATCAGGGGATACGATAGCCCATAGGTTATGCCGGTCGCCAGTGATCCCACCGCGTAAATAACAGGATGGCCCGGAGAGTAGTGGAAACCGAGAAGCGAAATGACCATCCCGCCCAGGAGTAGCGGCAAGATCCGGTCGGCCGCACCACGGCTCACGCGCGGACCAATTGCAAACCTGGAGCTGACTACTCCTATCGCCCAAGAGCCAAAGAATATTTCATACCGGAGACCGAATTTGTTCGCAAATGGCGCTTGGAAGTTTATCAACGTGGTGTAAATGCTTGCCGACAGCAGTACGAGTACAAAAAACATTGCAGAATTGCTGAAGAGGAGAGTGAAGAGATCGCGTGCGAGCGAGGCGTTATCGGGGATATCGGCGTCGCGGATATTTGCCGCACGCTGCGCTGCCCACGATGAAAATGCGGAGCCAGCCGTCGCCGCAAGCATCGCCAGAATGAACATGTCCAGCGTGTCCAAACCGGCGAAGCGGGTAAGGACGCTGCTTAGCAGAGGTCCGCAGGTTACCCCTAGGGTTGAGAATGCAGAGTAGGCCATGAAGCTCGATGACCGGTCTGCATCGGTTGAGAGGGCGGCAATGCAGATCGAGCCCACGGTGAAGTGCAGCGCCCATCCGCCCGATTGCAGCATGTAGCTCAGGAAGTAGGGGAGTGTCGCGCGCACGCCCGAAAACTCGTTTACGAGGATGGTCGCGCAGCCTGCTGCATAGAGAAGCCCGCCGATAGGTGCAAGCCTACGCACGCTAAATTGCCGGGCGAGCGAGGGACTGATCAAGACTATTAAGATGGCGGTCGCCATGCCTGCTGCTGAGATCGAGCCAAAAAAGATCTCGTCTCGTCCAATCGACAACAGGTAAACTGGAAGCAGTGCAAAGATGCCCATTGCGAAGGAAATCAGGCATCTCTCAGCGACGAACATGCGCCTATATCGCGCAAGACGTGTACCGACGACTGAAATAGTGGAAGCGTCCATTTCTCATCCCATGAAGTTTGTACGCTGCTTCCGCGTGGGCGATGTTGCATTTCGAAGACTATTCGGCCGTTCCGTGCGCACACACCTTGCTAGGAGGAGCGCGTGCGCGACCGCAGAGCATCGCTTTGCTTCAATCTATCGTGGCTACCCGCGACATGAATCACGACCGTCTGCTGCTGCCCGCTTGGCAACGGAGATGCTCAAGATTCGTGCCAATTTGAACGATCGAGCCGAAGAACGAATTTTGTCGGTTCTTTTCAGTCGATTAGCCTGAGGCAAAGCAAGAGATCGGCTGAAAGTGGCTTCTATCGTGAACTCGACAAACCCGACAGAAGATTGTTGGGGGGCAACGTTGAGACCGCTATGCCCTGGCTTCGCCGGTGAGTCACAACTGTCGTACAGGAGTGAGGGGGTAGCGCCTCTGGCTGGCCTGGCCGCAAGATGCGGGACCGCATGATGCCGTTGCTGCAGCGCGGAACGTGCCTGTGAACACGCCTCTATGCCGGTGAGGGCGCAACAGCGGTAGTACCTCCAAAGGCTATAAGCGGTCGGACGACACGCACGCCTCGACTGCCGATCCGGAAGCGGGTCTCCACCGCAAAGCCGCTAACGCGCCGAGACTAAGGGATGCCGCATTTGGGATGAGTGGTGGGCTCGATGCCGACCCGGATCTGGCCGGGGCTCCTGTCGCCCAGTGGCGATGCCTTATATTACCCAATAGAGCAGCGCCCTATGTATTGGCAGGCGATCACGCCCGGGCCCGAAGAGTCATGGATGAAACGCACTCCGGTGCATATGACACATCGCTGACCCGCTAACGAAATCGCCCTGCATTGCGGTTATCTCGGCCGCGATGTTCGGCCGTTTCATCTTCATCGGGATCGGCAACAAAGGCGGCCGTCGCATTCTGCGGCCGCCTCCGCTGCGGGCCAACGTTCGTTACTGCCTCAGTCGAAGCCTAGGATGAAGCGCCGATTAGGGGAACGGATCGGCCGTGCGTTCTGGGGGTAGAGCGAGACAAATCGGGCAATATCCGCAGCGTCGACCTCTACCGGTTCTTTTACCAACATCCATTGGACGTTCTCGGTGCAGGGCGGCGTCGTCAATGATCCCTCATAGGTCCAGTAGCTCAGCGAGGCCGGGAGAAGCCCGGTGGGATCGATATCGACGGCCATTGACGCGCCTGGCCACGCAGGCAAGACCGCTGCCACGCTTGCGAAGCTAGCATTTGTCGCGCCTGGTATCAGAAAGACGCCCATGACACCAAAGCTGTCGCTCTTTGTGTCCTTGTGGACGAAATGCGTTTCCATCGGGAAACTCTTGCCGGCTACGCGATGCTCGCTTGGCGCATGAAAATGGAATTGGATCAGTTCGAAAGTGCGATCCCCACGGGTCAGCGTGCTGCCTTCCGGCATATTGATTTGAATGGTATGGCCGTTATTCACCATCTTGCGCCGGCCCTTCTGCCAATCTACGGCGATACGCGGCATGTCGGCCTTGACGGCGTCGGTAATATCGATGGGTGATTGCTGCGTACCCGCCGAACAAGCGAAATTCTTCCTGTCCAGATCGGCCCAGTGCTCGGGCCCCTCCTGACCCGTATATCCCCAATGGGCCCCATCCGCGCGCGCGGCCGCGGCACAGATGAGGCAAGCGCCCTTTGCAACGACCCCTTTGATCAGGTGACGACGATGCATATTGCTTTTCCTTCCTTACGCAGACTGATGCTCTTCCAATTGAAAAAAGGGGGCCGTGCATTATCTCTGATCCTTCATAGGAAAGGTGGCTGCTGTCCCGGTAAAGGAATTTGTCGCCGATCTCGGTTTTGCATATCGTGCCGTCGCACAGAAAGTCGTGATAAGAAACGACCTCTCCGCCAGCCTTCAAGGCCACCTGATTCAAGAGATCGAAAGTTGCGAATGGCTTCGGCGGTATTGGCCGACTGTCATTTCCACGCATTCGAGGACCATTTGCTTACGTGTGCTCGATGTGCTTTGAACCAGTCAGATCGAGATTTGCCCCATTTCGAAAATTTCGAAAAATCAATTGTTTCGATAAAACTCATCCACACGGTGGATTGTATGGCGGCTGCATAACGATTGAACGGCGACTTTCTGTGTCACCTATTGCAGAAGCGATCGCTGGCAGTTCGAAGGCTGTTGCACATCCAATCGTCATTCTTCCAGGCATTCGATCTCGCCCGCCGAACCGCGCCTTGAGTGCGGCTTTCTGATTTCGCGACGATCAAATGGCCGCGGTGCGGCTTTGTGGGCAAGCTCCTCACATCAGCCTTGGTGATGGTTTGGTTGCGCAGTTATGCGGCTCTCCGGTTTCATCTCGCGGAGAGGGCCGAACGAGAGGAATACGGGAGCAGGGTCGATGAACGTTCGATGAGGATATGGCGGAGTTCTGTCGTTATGCTCTGTCGTAGCGAGGCGCTCAAAAGAGCGAGTTTGCCTCAAATGTTTTCCGGCAGATAAATCTCGAACGGCAAGAACGTCTGCCATGGCGTCTCTGCGGTGCCTGTCTCGATTGCCTTGGCCATCAGCGTTATCAACTCCTGGCAAAGTAGGCGCAGGGGGGTGGAAACCGCCATCGTAATGATGTCGTCCGCGAGTGCTGCCCGCGACTCTGGCGTGATCTCGTTGACGATTGCGAGGAGATTCCGACCTTCGCCCTCTTCCCGGAGCGCAGCGATGGCGCCCTCCGTGCCCCCGCCGGCGACATACAAGCCGACAAGTTCGGATTCGCGCTGTATGACATCGAGTGTGGCCTCGTAGGTGGTTTGCCGTGTATCGAGGTTCACGCGCGTGTCCAGCACCTCGAACATCGGCGCTTTCTCACGAAAGTATGAGCGAAAGCCGGTTTCTCGCAATTCGGGGCCCTGAAAACGATGGCTGACGACCAAGACCGCCACCTTGCCCGGCCTTGTTGCAACTTTGGAAAACATCCAGGCGGCCGTCCGTCCAACCTTGCGATTGTTGAGGCCCAGGTAGCCCTCGCGCACGCCGGCGGCAAAATCGGAAAGTAGCGAAAAAACCGGGGTTCCGTTCGACTTGAGTTCTTCGACAGCTGCCGTGACGGTTGGATGATCCGGTGCCATCATTGCGATCGCGTGGCAGCGAGCACCCATGTCCTCGAGCAACTCGACCAGCTCGCCAGGCCTATGCGATGGCGCGAATTCAACGACTGGAATGCCCCGGAAGGACTGTGCCGCGCTGACAGCAGCTTTGATCTCTCGCGCGAAATCCTGATAGAAATGCTCGGCCGGCATTCTGAGAATAAAGCCTAATCGGTACTCCGGCAAAATCCGCTGCGTGCGCTGCTGGATCAGACCAGCTGCGTTGTAGCCGATGGCCCGGGCCGCCTCGCAGACCCGTCGTGCGGTCTGTTCCCTCACCAATCGACGACCGTTCAAAACCCGATCGACGGTCGCTACGCTAACCCCGGCTTCGCGGGCGAGATCTGCAATTGTGGGGCGCTTAGTCATGATTCGAGTCTAGCAGGAAGTCATGAGGAACATAGAGGACGGGTCACGGAATTTGACAGATTGTGTCAGTCTGCGTTGATGGCGCCGATGTCGCAGCAGATCCTTTTTTTGCCGAATTCGGCGACTACAGCGCGTGCTCGTTGGCAGTTCGCCGCAACTGCATGAGCACGCATCGACCGAAAAAGCAGATATGCGGCCAAGACCGCGCCCCTCACTTATCCGCACGGATCAAGTGTATATTGGGCGCAAGCAGCTTTCATTTTCCCGGTCCCCATGAGCCCACTGCAGCCTTTCCGCGACGGGCCAGTTCAAGAAGATTTCGAACAATCGGGGCTGCTTCGATACACGCCTGGAATTATTCCGTGGCGTTTCAGCTTGTCGTAGAAGGTTTTGCGGGGCACCTGCAGAAACGCGGTCGTCCGCCTCACGTCGCCATCGCATTCCCGCAATGCGTTGCGGATGACGGTCGCCTCATAAAGACTAACCTTTTCGGAAAGAGAGAGGCTTAATTCGGCGTCTCTTTTTCCAGGCAGCGAATTCGGCACCCCTTCAAGTCCCAATGCAACCCGATCCGCGAAATGCGCAAGTTCGCGGACATTGCCGGGCCAATCATGGCCCAGGAGATGATTACGCACGGCCGCGGTTATCTCCCACACTGGCTTGCCGAAGCGTTTGCACGCGCGTTCCAAAAAATGCGCAAAGAGGATCGGGATGTCTTCGCGTCGCTCGCGAAGAGGCGGGATATGGACCGTCACGACGTTCAGGCGGAAATATAGATCTTCCCTGAAGTCACCGCGGGCGGCTGGATCGCTCAGATCGACCTTCGTCGCCGCCACGACACGAACATTGATGCTGCGGATTTCGTTGGTTCCGAGTGGCGTGACCTGACGGGTCTCGAGTACCCTTAGCAGTTTAATCTGGAGCGCAGGCGGCATGGACTCGATTTCGTCGAGGAATAGCGTGCCGCCATTCGCGTATTCGAGGCGACCGATCCTGCGCCTGTGCGCGCCGGTAAACGCGCCTGCTTCATGGCCGAAAAGTTCGCTTTCGATAACACTTTCGGGCAGCGCGCCGCAATTCAAGGCCACGAACGGCTTCGTGCTTCGTCTGCTCCAGCGGTGAAGCAGATCCGCGACCACCTCCTTACCCGTGCCGGTTTCACCCTCTACAAGGACGTCCACATCCGTATCGGCGATCTGGCGGATCGTTTCTCGCAGCCAGGTCATACTCGGCGCGTTCCCTAGGAGAGGCATCTCGCCCGCCGATCGGACGACCGCATCCCTGAGGCGCCTATTTTCCAGGACTAAGTGCCGGGTTTCGGAAGCGCGGTCTAGCGTCACCAAAAGCCGGTCGGTCTCATATGGCTTGGAGATGAAATCGTAAGCGCCGTCCTTGATGGCGGCAACGGCGAGCTCGATGTCGCCGTGCCCAGTGATAAGAACAACAGGGATGTCCGGATCGATTGCTTTCACCCGGTCAAAGAGCTGAAGCCCGTTCATTTTGGGCATGCGGATGTCGCTGACGACGGGACCATTGAAGTTCTCGTCGATTCTGGCGAGTGCGGCTTCGGCGGAATTGACGACGATAGGGCTAAAGCCGGCAAGTTCCAGCATCTGCCCTGCAGCGGGCAGCAGATCCTCGTCGTCGTCAACGAAGATGACAGGCCCTTTTTCGCCACTCATTCGGCACGCCTCAATTCGATGGTGAAGGAAGTCATCCCTTGCTCGTGGCTGGCATCGAGTCGCAGCGAGCCGCCGAGCTCGCGGGCGATTTCCTCTGAAATAAGCAGGCCAAGACCGAGCCCCTTTTCCTTGCTTGTGCTAAATGGCATAAAGAGGCTCTCGCGAATTTCAGGGGCGAGGCCGGCACCGTTGTCTCGAACCGAAATGCTGACTGTTTCCTTGTTCTGAGCAAGTGCAATCTCAATCCGCGGCTCCGGCAGGCCCTTCAGGGCATCTAGCGAGTTCTGCAGGAGATTGACCAGAATTTGCTCCAGCCGAACGCAACTTGCCATCACCATCGGAGGCGGATCTGTCCGTTGCCGTTCGATCGTCACGCCAGATTCGCGGATTCGGCCCGAAAGGAGCGAAAGCGCCCCGTCGATCGCCTCCTCCACCGATATTGGCCCTATGGAACCGGTTGCGCGGCGGGAGAACGACCGCAAGGTTTCGGTGATCGCGCCGATACGTCTCGTTATAGCGATGATCGATTTCAAATTCCCAGCGGTTTCGTGCGGCCTGTCGCCTTGGAGAAGACGTGAAGCATTTTCGGCATAGGTGCGAATTGCTGTGACCGGCTGGTTAATCTCGTGAGCAACTCCGGCTGCGATCTGTCCGAGAATTGAGAGGCGATTCGCTTGGGAGAGTTCATCACGTAATCGGCGCACCCTTGCCTCGGCATTCTCGCGCTCGGCTATCTGAGCTGCGAGCGCTTCGTTCGAGCGGCGGAGCTCTGCCGTACGCAAGTTGACGCGATGTTCCAGTTCCGCGTTCATACGCGCAAGCGCGTCCTGCCGTTGTCGGATCGCTCGGCGCCGTCGCACAATAACGGAAACGGCAAATGCAACGAGCACGACGGCAAGCAGTGCTGTCGCGCGGGCTGTCATCATCGCCGCGGAAATCTCTGCATCGGCAGGAATAAGCAGTGACAGCCGCCAACCTGGGATCACTTTGCCGAGATCCTGCGAAACCGTGACAAAGCCGGCTGCCTTGTCGGCGGTACTTGCGGTGACCAGGTTGCCGCCGCGGTGCGAAAGCGGAACGGGCTCGAACGTTGCGCCAGGCAGCTGCAGATGATCGCGGGCGATTTTTGCCTCTTTCTCGGAAAGAGAGGAAAGAGCGCCAAAACGCCATTGAGGCACGCTGGTCGAAAGGACGACGCCGCGCTCATCGCTCGTGAAGACCACGAAACCGCTCTCGCGCCAGCTCGACTCCACACGGTCGAGCTCGACCTTCACCACGACGACGCCGAGTGGCCCCTCCGGTCCATCGATCCGGCTCGACAAGAAGAGGCCGGGGCGCTTGCTGACGGTACCAAGCGCGTATTGCGTGGCCATGCCACTCGCCATCGCTTCAACGAAGTAGTGACGGAAACGGTAATCGCGGCCGACAAAACTGGTGGGCTCGCCGGCGTTGCTCGCAGCAACCGTCGTTCCCTTACTGTTGATGACGTAGATGACTGAAGAGGCGGCGTCACGCGCGATGGCTCGAAGCTTGTCATCCAGCGCAGCTTCCCCAC
Source organism: Mesorhizobium atlanticum (assembly GCF_003289965.1). Lineage (GTDB taxonomy): Bacteria > Pseudomonadota > Alphaproteobacteria > Rhizobiales > Rhizobiaceae > Mesorhizobium > Mesorhizobium atlanticum. The sequence continues at coordinate 79,294 of NZ_QMBQ01000012.1, read as the reverse complement.
CGGTGCCCGGACTGCGAAGCATCTCCTGGACCGCACCATCACGAGCCAAGACGCGAGGAATCAGTCGCTGCTTCTCGACGTCTCCTTTCAACGTGTCGGCTGCAAGCGGGCGCGCGGCAAGAGCACGGTCGCGCAGGTCTGACTCAGCTTTGGTGCCGGCAATACGGCCGGCTGCAAAAACAAATAAACTGAGGCCCGGACCGAGGAGTGCAAACAAAACCGCAAGCCAGAGAAATCTGCCGGTGCCCGATCTGCCAAGGAAACTGAACGGGGCCTTATGCAAGCCACCCTCGCTGATGCCGTCGTCTGCTAGCGCGTTCTCCAGACCCTAGTGCTGGATTTCGCCAGATGAAACTACAAAGTGCGGAAATTCACACACAGCGTGGTCGAAAAGATCCGAAATTGCGCGATCCGCTCGGCCTCTCGGTTTGGCACAGGGCTTGCGGCGAATAGCACAGCAGCGTTCGACCGGAGCGCAGCGATCGGGAAAAACCCGGAAGGAGAGGCGGTGCCGAGATCCGGTCTGGGAGAGAGATTGATGTTGAACCCACAGGTCCCCAACGCGAATGTCGCGCCCCGCAAGCCCTTCTATGCACGGCTTTACGTGCAGGTGATTGCCGCCATCGCCCTGGGAGTCGCGCTCGGCCATTTCTACCCCGAAGCCGGCGAAAACATGAAGCCGCTTGGCGACGCCTTCATCAAACTCGTCAAGATGATCATAGCACCGGTGATCTTTTTGACAGTCGCGACCGGCATCTCCGGCATGCACAACCTTCAAAAGGTCGGCCGGGTTGCCAGCAAGGCGATGGTCTATTTCCTCACCTTCTCGACGCTGGCACTGATCGTCGGCCTCATCGTGTCCAATGTCGTTCAACCGGGCGCCGGCCTCAACATTGATCCGGCCTCTCTCGATATCCAAGCCGTCAATCCCTATGCCGCAAAGGCCCACGAGCAATCCGTGACGGGCTTTCTGATGAACATCATTCCGACCACGATTTTGGCCGCCTTCGCTGATGGCGACATCCTTCAGGTCCTTTTCTTCTCGGTCCTGTTTGGCATTGCCCTTGCGATGGTCGGAGAACTGGGTAAGCCGATCAGTTCCTTCCTCCAGGCACTAACCGTGCCGGTCTTTGCGCTCGTTGGCATCCTGATGAAGGCGGCCCCGATCGGCGCGTTCGGCGCCATGGCCTTCACAATCGGCAAGTACGGCATCGGCTCCGTCGTCAATCTCGCAATGCTGGTCGGGACGTTCTACGTCACGGCCTTTCTCTTCGTGTTCATCGTTCTCGGCGCGGTCTGCCGTTACAATGGCTTCTCGATCGTTTCTCTCATCCGATACATCAAGGAAGAGCTGCTATTGGTGCTTGGAACGTCCTCCTCGGAGGCCGCGCTGCCCACTCTCATGGAGAAGATGGAGAAGGCTGGCGCCAAGCGTTCAGTCGTGGGCCTCGTCATTCCGACCGGATATTCCTTCAATCTGGACGGCACCAACATCTATATGACGCTTGCGGCCCTCTTTATCGCCCAGGCAACGAATACGGATCTCTCGATCGGCGATCAGATCCTATTGCTGCTCGTTGCGATGCTTTCCTCCAAGGGAGCGGCGGGGGTGACCGGCGCCGGCTTCGTCACATTGGCCGCTACGCTATCTGTGGTGCCGTCCGTTCCCGTGGCTGGTATGGCTTTGATCCTCGGTATTGACCGTTTCATGTCCGAGTGCCGGGCCCTGACGAACATCATCGGCAATGCCGTGGCAACGCTCGTGGTCGCCCGTTGGGAAGGCGAATTGGACCAGGCGCAGCTGAAAGCCGCGTTTGCAGGGCATCATCTTACCGAGACACTGGCCGGCCAGCCACCCGTCGCGCAGCCGCCGGGTGAGGTCGCCTCGCTGCGAATCGTCTCTTCGCCTGATCGGTCACCAGCACAGCACGGGCGAGCCGCAGACAATAAGCGAGGACTCGCGGATTGATAAAAACAAAGGCGCTAAAAGCAGCCCAATCGCGCTTGACCAAACAACGTACATTAATATGCGCCGGGTTTTCACCTGAAGCCCTGTTCACCGGCACAGTGTCGACCATGGAGATTCAAACGAGTCGACCCCGGGAAAACCAGCACGGGGACCGGGAGGTCCTGGCCGGCTATCGACGCGAGGGGTAGCAATACAGTGGCGCCTCATTAGCCGTGGCCGAAAAGCAATCTGGCACAGATCAACGCCGGTTCGCAACCAATCTCCAATACGTCTATGAACAAACGGCCAGCGGCTGCCGTGAGAGAAGTATAGCTCGAGAAATATATAGTATACTCGCGTGCCACTCAAAAAAATCGCAAGATGGGTTATTCGTACAAATACGTTTAGTGCAGCGAAATTGGCGGGCGGGGTGAATTCGAGCAAGTTGAGGGTCGATAATTGCGCCCTCAAGTCAACTGGAGAGGATATGTCGGGAACAAAACTAAAAAGCGTGCTTTCGTCGTTTTCGCAGGTGCCAAGGGAACTGGAGCCTTTGCCGTCCGATCGCCATTCGCTGGACGATAGCTGCGTCAGGCTAAATACGAACGAGAATCCATTTCCGATGCCGGAAGTCGTAATGCAAAGTGCAATTGCTGCCCTTGAGCAGCAGTATCTATATCCAGAGCACGACAACATCAGCTTGAGGGAAGCGGCGGCTGATGCCTATGGCCTCACCAAAGATCAGGTGATTGCCGGAAACGGATCCTCCGAACTCCTGGGACTCATCTACAGAGCCTTCCTAGCCCCTGGCGACAGCGTGGCGATGCTATCGCCAGGCTTTTCGTTCAATCGCAAACTCGCCATGTTGCAGGGAGCTCAATTTCTTGAAATCGAATGCGGTCAATCTGATGTTCTGCCGGTAGAAGAATTGCTCTCTGGTCCCGCAGAAGGCGCCAAATTCATTCTTCTAGCTAATCCGAACAATCCAAGTGGAACATTCGTTCCTGTGGCCGAGATCGAACGCCTAGCGGCCCAATCGGATCGCCTGATCGTTCTGGATGAGGCCTATGTCGACTTCGCCCCGGATAATGGCCTGCGCCTTATCCATCATTATCCCAATATTCTGCTCCTACGGACATTTTCAAAAAGCTACGCCGCCGCCGGTATTCGTATCGGTTTTGGATTGGGTCATCCCGAAATCATTGGAAGGCTGCGCAACATCCAAAATGTTTTCAACATGAACGTGATCGGCCATGCGGTTGGCGTCAGCATCCTTGCGCATCGCGACGCCTATGAAGAGAACCATAGACACATCAAGCGGGAGCGGGAGCGTGTGTCCTTCGCGCTCTCCCAACTGGGATTTTGCGTAACGCCTTCGCATGCGAATTTCTTGCTAGCCCGCGTGCCGGCAGGACGAAACGGTAGATGGTGGCAGCAAGCTTTGGAACGGCGTAAGGTACTCGTCGCCGTCTTTTCCGAGCCATGCTTGAATGAACACATAAGAATAAGCATAGGCACAAGCGCGCAAATGGACATACTGCTGTCTGAGATCTTTAAAGTAGTAAATGATCCAGAGCAGTAGGTAGGATTCCAGCCACCTGTATAACCAATAATTACAGTTCCGCGGAAAGCGGTTGCTTGGCAAAAATCTGTCCGGCTCTGATCGCGTCGGTCTTCGTCCGAAGCAAGTACCTTCCGCGCCAAAATCCGGAGACAATAGAGTGAAAGACGTCTTTCCTTCGAAGCCAACATTCGGAATCTTCGATCACTTGGATGAGGACGGTCGCGACATCGGCCTACAATACGCCGATCGCCTGCAGCTGGCGGAGGCGTGCGATGACCTCGGCTTTTATGCATATCATCTCGCGGAGCACCACTGCACCCCGCATGGGAGAGGTGCGTCGCCAAATCTCTTCCTATCGAGCGTTGCGCAGCGCACCCAGCAGCTGCGTGTGGGTCCGCTGGTGATGCTCCTTACGCTTTACCATCCGCTTCGGGCTTTCGAAGAGATCTGTATGCTCGACCAGTTGAGTGGTGGGAGAGTGGAGCTCGGTATGGGGCGAGGCTCTCTCCCAGCCGAATTGAGTTATTTTGGGATTGGCGCGGACGCGGTGCCAGGCCGTTATTCGGAAGCCAGCGAAATCGTAATCGCCGCCATGAAAGGCGGGAAGTTATCCTATCGAGGCCGCCACTTTGAGCTGAATAGCGTTCCTTTGACGCTTAGACCCCATCAGCGCCCATATCCGCCGATATGGGTCGCCACCAATCGACCCGAATCGGCAAGTTGGGCCGCCGCGAACGGCGCAAACCTCGCGTGCGTAGGACATAGCTCCTCCGTCCGCAAAGTCACCGACGCCTTCCGCGCCAAGCGGAAGGAAAGCACTGACAAAGCTAATCCATCGTCGTTACTGGGATTGCTGCGCATGATCGTGATTGGGCGTTCTGACACGCATGCTTATTCGATCGCGGTACCTGCTTATGAAACATGGCTCAAGAGCTTCAAGTTTCTTTACGACCTCAATGGCATCCCGACTCCACCAAACCTGCCGCTGACCTTCGAAGCGGCGGTAGATAGTGAACTGTGTGTAGCGGGAACGGCAGCTTTTGTGCGGGACGCTCTTCTTGGTCAGTTGGAGATGGCTGGGGCCAACTATCTTCTTTGCCAGCTCGCCTTTGGGGATTTGCCACTGGAAGCGTCTCTTTACACGGCAATGACGATTCATTCTGAAATCATGACCCGATTTGGCTGAGGATGAATCCGTGGCGTAGGGCGGCTCGAAGGAGTCGCCCACGGCGTCTACCAGCGACCACCCCGCTGGCAGACCATAGCCTGGCAGCGCGTGGCCGCATGGCGACCCCATCATCGCTACGCCTGCCTATTTAGCTCGGACGCCGTTTACAGACGACGATGAGAACTGGTTTCTGGTGCGCGATACTTCACGGGACCACATTGTCCCAGGTTCCCCAGCCAGCCCTCGCTCAACTGTCGCTGTTCACACCACTGCCCGTCTTGCAGGCAGCAATCCATTGCATCGCTGAGGTTGGATCTTCCAATATGGCGGCCCGCTTCGCAAAGCCGTAAAAGGCAGCGCGGGCCGCACTTAAGGGCTTGTGACCATCATAGGCATCACAACACGCTTTAAGGGCAGTCTCGTGGATCAGGTCCCTGCGATCATCGGGCCAGTCATCGAGAAAATCGATGGCGTCCTCGAGGTTCGCAATCTCTTGCACGACATAAGCGGCACGCTTCACGAAAATAGGGCTGCCAAAGGCCTGCGCCTTCATTTCGTTTCCTCCCGACATGCTGAACAGCCGACTTGTGAGGCGGGCCTCATCGATACGTGCCGACCATTGCAGAATGTGTTGTCAGCCCGATGACGTTTCAAGAGGAAAAACCATCATCCTCGGGAGGAACCATATCGGTCACCAGTTTGCTGCCGCAAATGGCCACGTCGGTGACAATGTTCAACGTTCTAGTCGCCGCCTATGAAGGGTAATGCCCAACCGGTCGGTCGCCGCAGAGCAGCAAGGACGGAACGGCTTAGCCTGGCAGCGTGCCGATATACGAAGCCTCGAGCTCAGGCTGGACTAATTCAGCCCAAGCCTTTTCTTCAGTTCCGCGTTTTCCTTGCGCAGACGATCCGCAAGCAGGCTCCTCAGCCGCTTGTTTTCTTCCTCGAGCGCAACGAGATCCTTCAGCTCGTCGCTGTCCGCTGCAGGCGCCGTCGCTTTCTTCCAAAGATAATAAGTCTGTTCCGAGATGCCGGCCTGCTTCACCGCGCTCTTGAGAGTGGCGCCGCCGCCGATCAACGTCTCGATTTGAGCGAGCTTCTGGCCGCGCTCCTTTGCAGAGTAGACCTTGCGGCCTGTCCGTGCCGATGGCGCTGCTTCAGTGGTCGCGGATATCTGTCTTGCGCCGTTCTTCCGGTTAGGCGCGCTCGGCTCGGCCTTTGGCTTCCTCGATCGCGGCGTTCTCACCTTCGGTTTCGGTGTCTCAGCTTCGGCTGCGGGTTCCCTATGAATTGCTGCTGTTTCGGTTTCCAGGCGATTTGCCACGAAATTCTCCATTTGCGGTTTATGCAAAGGTTCAGCATCAAGGACCACGACAGTAGAGTCAACAAGCTGACGAGTTGGCAATTGGATCTTCTGGAGTTCCTCTGTTGTTTCGGCCATCGCCGCGGCGATGTCGAAATCGCCCCAGATGGAACGGGCAGTTTTTTGATAACGGCGCTTCTGTTTGACTTCCACGGTGAATGGTCGCGTTTGCCGCCTCATAGTTCCTTCCCGATAAGAACGAATAGAAGAATGAAGTCGCCGCTCGGAGCTCGTGGCGCTTGCTGATTCGCGCGGAGCTTTATCGTAAAACTCCCTCGATGAGCAAGTGACACCGATCATGCCAGTGCTCGCAAGTAGGCTGAGCGCAGGCCACCGCGCGAGGAAAATGGCTGCAACGTGAGCGAAACTGCAAACCCTAACTTGGCTCAAGATAAGGCGGCGTCGACCGGAAGCCCCGTTTGCAAAACGATAGGTCTTGGGCCAGCTATGCGCCAAGCGCGTAGCGTTTGCGACTTCGTCCATGAGGCTAATGCCACGTCAGATTTCGGCGATCTACGCCAGGAACAACCTACCCTCGTCGGGCTTGTCAGTCAGTGCATGACGCGTGCTCTGGGAGACGCCGCGAGGCATGACCAAAAAGTCACGGGTCCGATCGCCAAGCCTTTTTCGGGAAAACCAAATGCCCGTCATGGGTGGTGCCCATCGCGGGGCATCGCGCAGGCGCTGGATCTGCTTGTGCAAAGCCGGCGACGCGTCGACTATCACCGCTCGGCAAAGCGCTTGCACGAATGCGCAGTCTCCCCGGAGCTTCGCGCCTCAGATCTGTAGCCGGCCGCTTCGGAGGTGTTGAGTTGCTCATCGGGCGTGTCGTCGAACGACGCGTGGTTGAGCCTGTAAAGTCTGGAATAGAGACCACCCATTTCGATCAACTGTTCGTGCTTGCCGGATTCGGCGACTTTGCCATTCTGGAGAACGACAATACGGTCGGCGCCTCGAACCGTGGCAAGCCGATGGGCGATGACGAGGCCAGTGCGGCCTTCAAGGAGCCTGACCAGCGCCTTCTGGATCAGCATTTCCGTATAGCTATCGATATTGGCGGTTGCCTCGTCGAGTACCAGGATCTTGGTGTTTGCGACAAGCGCACGCGCAAAGCTGATAAGCTGGCGCTGGCCGAGCGAGAGATTGCTGCCGCCTTCACATAGAGCGGCATCGTATCCACCAGGAAGGCGCACGATGAAGCTGTGCGCGCCGACCGCCATGGCGGCCTCGATAACCTCTTCCCGCGTGGCTTCAGCCTTGTGGTAGCGGATGTTCTCGAAAACCGTGCCGGTAAAAAGGAACGGCTCTTGGAGCACCATGGCGATCTGACGGCCAAGCGATTTTTGGGTGAGATCACGCACATCATAGCCGCCGACCAGCACCTGGCCCTTCTGGACATCATAGAAGCGGTGGACGAGTGCCATTGCACTGGATTTACCTGAACCGGTCGGCCCGACCAGGGCGACGGTTTCGCCGGGATTGACCCGGAACGACACGTTCTTCAATACCGGATGTTGGGGATCATAGCCGAAAGTAACGTTCCTGAACTCGATCGAGCCGTCCATCTCGGGCGTAAGCACCGTGGCATTCGCTTTGTCCTGGACCTCAAGCTTGACGTCAAGCACGTCGGTCAGTCGCTTTCCCGACGCCATCGCCCTTTGCATGATCGAATATTGCAAGGTGAGGGAGCGGATCGGATCGAAGAAGCGCTGGATGTAGAAGAGGAACGCGACCATCACTCCCACATCGATGCGGTCGCTCATGACCATTGAGCCGCCGACCACAATGACGACAGCCATGGCAACGCCCGTCAGGCTATCGACGATCGGGACCATCATCTGGGCGTATTTGGCGGCGGTCAGATGTGTCTTGAGATTGGCGCGGGCTTTGTCGTCATAAAGCATTAAGTTGACCTGCTGCCGATCCATTGACTGCACTGCCCTTACGCCATGAATGGCTTCGGCCAGCGCGCCGTTGGAAAGCGAATTGGTCTCATTGGCAGCCATGAAGGCGCCGCGGGCGCGCGGCAGCCAGAAGAGGCGCACGATGAGGAGAACAGGCAGCACTGAGAACGTAAGGAGCCCCAAGCGAACATCGAGCCACAGCATGACGAAGACGATGCCAAAGAGAAGGGTTATGTCGCCCAGACAAAACACCGAGGTTTCGAGGAGTTCCTGCATGGAATTGACGTCGCCTTGCAGACGCGACATCAATCGTCCCACCTCTGTCTTGTCCATAAAGGAAAGCGCCACGTCCTGCAGATGGCCGAACGTGGCGCGGCGAATATCGAACAGAACTTTCTCCGCCATTTTGTAAATCACGATCTCTTGCGTATAGCTGGCGCCAAAATTGACCGATATGGCGAACAGGAAGGCGCAGGCGGCTGCGAGCAGGGCCGAACGATCGCCACTTCCCGGCTGCATGCCGTGGTCGATAGCAAAGCGGATGATCAGGGGGACGAGAAGCTGCGTGCCGGTGAGGATCAACATCGCGGCAACCGAGACTATCAAGTTGGTGCGGTAGGGCCGCACGAACGCCCAAATGCGTCGGACAATATTCTTGTCAAACGCCTGCCCGAATATCGCCTCTTCGATGCGATGCGAACCGACGACCGCATGGGGCGGACGCCGGTCGTCGTGGGCATCGTCGCGCTCCGTCTCGACTTCGCCACCCTGGAGCATCAGCCCACCCCCTCTTGGTTAGGCAGCATGTCATCAAATGCGCGCACTTGGAGATCGTAGAGGGCCTTGTAGCGTCCGCCCTTCGCCAGAAGGTCTTCATGAGTGCCATGCTCGACAATCTCGCCGTTCTCGATAAACAGGATTGCGTTGGCGTGCATGAGCGAACTCAGCCGGTGGCCGATGATGATGGTCACGCGGTCCTTGGCAAAGAGTTGCATCGCCGAGCGAATGCGCCGTTCTGTGGCGGCATCGATCGCGGCAGTCGAGTCGTCGAATATGATAACCGACGGGCGCAGCATCATCGTGCGAGCGATCGCCAGGCGCTGACGCTGGCCGCCCGACAGGGATAGGCCGCGCTCACGCACCACCGTTTTGTAACCGGCCGGCAGCCGGAGAATGTAGTCGTGAAGCTGAGCCGACTCGCTCGCGCGCTCGATGCGCTGTGCGTTGGCCCAGGGATCGCCATAGGCGATGTTGTTTTCGATCGTCGTGGTGAAAACGAATGCATCCTGCTGCACGACCGCGACGGCTCTGCGAAGCGTGGCCAGGGTGACCTCGCGGATATCCTGGCCGTCAAGCGTAATGACGCCGCTGGCGACGTCGTAAAAACGAGGGATCAGATGAGCTATCGTCGACTTGCCCGAGCCGGGTGGGCCGACAATTGCGATCGTTTCGCTCTTGCGGACCTCAAAACTGATATTCTTCAGAATTGGGCGGTTCTCGGCGGCCGGATAGGCGAATGAAACATCGTCGAAGCGCAAGGTGCCGTCGCTGATTTCGAGCGGTTTGGCGTCTGCTGCGTCCTTGATCGCAATATCCAGGTCGAGTAACCCGAACAGGCGCGAACCGCATGTCGAGGCTCGGGCAAAGCCATCGACTATCAAGCCTATTTGGCGAACCGGCATCTGGAGGATGGTCATAAAGGTGAGGAACGTGGCAAGTTTCCCGACGCTGATTTCGCCTGCGATGACTTTGTTGCCGCCGATCGACAGAACTAGGCCCATGGCGAAAAGGAACGAGAAATTCATCGCGGAAATATTGCGCACGTAAATCTCGGCTCGTTCGTGCATGAGGCCAAGCGCACTCTTCGATGCGCGGTCAAACTTCAGCATCTCGTAGGCCTGCGCTGCAAACGCGCGGACAACCCGGATGCCGGTGAGATTTTCTTCCATTACACGGCTAAGGACGCAAAGCCGCTCCTGCAGGTCAAGCCAGGTGGCGCGCAGCTTGAGCTGCGTGATTGATGAGCGCAGCGCGACAAAGGGCACGAAGCTCAGTGCGAGGAGACCAAGGACCAGATTCATGGAAATCAGCATGTGGGCACCGACCCCGACAAGCATGACGAGCAGCACCGTGCGAACCAGAGCTGCAGAGAAGTACATACGCACGCCTTCTAGATCGAGCATGCCAATGGTGATCAGGTCGGCTGAATGCGCCTGGTCATGAAAAGAAAAGCTGAGGCTCTGGATTTTCTCATAGAACGCGACCCGCAGTTCATATGCGACGTGATGGCCGACCGCTTCGGCAAGATAGTTCTGAGCCAGTGTGAAGAGGCCGCGCAGCACACTGACGGCAAGCAGAACGAGGGCCGAGTTCCGCAGCCCCTCTTGCGTTGCCGCTGCGCTGACACCTGCGCCCATGGCCAACTGGGTCTGGTCGATGGCCTTGCCGAGCAGCGCCGGGATAAGCAGTTGGAGCGATGCCGCAACCAGTGTCGATCCGATAGCCATGGTGACCAGCCACGGCTGCCGCAAATTCATCCGGGTAATGCGCGCTATCGTGCTGAACCCTCGCGGCGAACCGGCCACTTCTCCATTCGCGAACGAATTGCCAGGTTTCGTCATGCCGCGAATGACCTGGCTGTTCGAGGGCACAGGCCAGTGATCGTGCGCCGTTGGGGGGGCCAAGAGCCGCATGACGCCCTCGCCAAATCCACCTGACATGCAAAACTGGCAACCATCTTCTAAACGCCTGTCCCAACCAGTTGAGCTGCGGCGTCGGCTGCCGGCATGTCTATGACCGCGATTGCGCTTGCTGCAAGGAAGCGGCGTTCGTTCTTGGTAAGCTTTGCCGAATCCATAACCGCGAAGTGCGGGCCGCTTGAGCGCTTGATGACTTGGCGGGCGTAGGTTCGCAGCATCTGATCGTCGAACCGGCAGCCGAAGAAGAAGAAACCACGCTTGGTGCGCCGTTCCTTCACGGCTGGAGGGATCGGCGTCTGGATATCGATTTCGGTCAGGGCTTCGACGTAATCCGAATCCGCGATGAGGAAGTTTGCCGCCGGCTTGATGCTGCCGTGGGGCGTATAAAGGACCGTTGTCGCCGTCGAGCCTGGCTGGAGTTCCGCTCCAGACAAGTCGTAGGTTTTCGTCCATATGTCGCCCATTGTGTCCACCCGCGCGACGCCTTGAACCTCGACGACGTCCGTTCGGCCGGTCTCTGCAAGGGCCGCGCGCATGGCGCCATCGTACCAGCTATCGACAATCAAGGAGAGCGGAAGCGTCGCGAGCCAGGCATGGAAGACGGTCGGCGCAGCCGGTCCTGCGAATATCTCGGCCATCCAGGCTTGGAGCGTCCGTCGATGCCGGCGTTGCTCGATGTATTGAGCAACCGACCACATATTCTTACGGATCTTGGAAGGAGCTGGCGCCCGCGCGTTGAATGCCGCAGCAACGGCGTGCGGCGTGTGCGGTACCGGCGGTTGCCCAGGCTTGAGCCGAAGCAGGTCTGGACCGAGATACGGGACTATTTCATCGGCGCATAATGCCTTCTTCAGCAGTCTAAGCTGCTTTGCGGCATGACTGTCGCGATTGATCATGAGATGGCCAGAGGCCGGGATCGTGTACATGCTCGTTTCCCATCGAGGCTCTCGGGCGACCGACCCGCGGCATCACTCCTCGTCGGAGATCTTCCTTGCCTCGACGGTGATCGGCAAAGATGTATCTCGCGGAAGGTCGGGCAGGGCGAGCCGCCAGCCATTCCTGAGCGTTATGGATCCGCCCCATAGCGCTTCATTCTCGATACTGATGATCGGCTCTTCGAGATCCTTTTTGGCCACATATGCGGACAGGCCGGCCTCGGTCCTGCGGATCATTACCTTCATTGGGCTGTCCCCTTGTTAGTGACCACCAGCGGCTTCGGCACTGCAAGGATCGCCGGATCTGTCGAGGCTGGTCAGTTCATGGGCGCGCATGCCAACGACGGTCCCGCGATCGAGCCATTCGACCGCATAGATGTAGAACTGCTGGAGAAAGGTGCCGATGTCGCGGACATACCCTTCATCGCCCTTCCGCACGAGATTTGCGCCTATCTCGCTACCGGGATGGGTGCCGTCATTTTTTACGCAGCGTGTGGCGCGGACCCGCTCGCCCGGCATAAATCGTGGGGGCTTGCGGATCTCGACCTCCCGTTCGCGTCCAAGGCCCATTTCCTTCCTTTCTCGCGGCTGCAGTTCGTCGACAAGGCAGGTCATGGCGTCCTTCGCAAGCGGCCCCACCGTGCCGTTAACCTAAACAGGCTAGGCGGGAACGCAGGTCTTCGGCACCGGGCATACCGATGCGCACTGCTGGGTCTCGAAGGCCCCCTCGCATTCGGTGCAGTGCGCCGGATCGATCACGTAGTTCTCACCCTTGAACTTGATCGCACTCGAGGGACATTCGAACTCGCAAGCACCGCATTGCGTGCATTGGGAGACGACGATCTTGAAGGCCATTCCTCAACTCCTGATTAGGTTACGACGAGACGATTAGGCTTTCGCCGCCACTGGTTCGCTCCCAAACTCGGCAGCGTAAAGCGCGCTGATAGCGGCCTCAATGTAGTCGTAGCCATAAACATCCATCGCCCGGATTCCGGCTCCGGCGAGCTGATCCTTGGGGCAGTCTCCGATTTTGGCGCACAGAACGATGTCGACGCCTTTGAGCGCAGCGATGACCTCGTCGAGGGCGGCGTCCGCGGCTCGGCCGCCGAGGCAGTATTGCTCGACCTTGCGGTGCCCAATGAAGCTGATACCCGTCTGAGAGGCTTCATAAACCTGGAATTCCTTCGAATGGCCGAAATGTTCGTTGATCCGGCCGCCGCCCTTGGTCGCCACCGCGACGAGGAGCGATTTTGTGGAACCCGCTGCCTTGACTGTCGCGACCGCTTGGCTCTTGGCCCTCACGTGATCGCCGCGCTCGCGCGCAACCACTTCCCGATAGGCCTTGCGTCTGCTGGCGTCATAGGAGACATCGTGCGAAATCTGGTCTTTCATGAACTCCTGGCCACGATCCTCGCCAAGCAGGCCGACAGCGTCGGCCCGGCACTGTCGGCAATGTCGCATGAGCTTGGCGCCACCTGCTAGACGATCCTGAAGCGTCTTCAGTTCCAAGGCCGTCGGGCCGCGCTGGCCGCTCAGGCCGAAATGCGTGCCATGCGCCGGGTCGGAAATCAGCGGCACGACATTGTGCAGGAACGCTCCGCGTTCCTTGACCCATTTATTGACCTCGATGAGATGCTCGTCGTTGACGCCGGGGATCATCACCGAATTGATCTTGGTCAGGATGCCGCGCGCGGTCAGCATCTCCAGGCCCAACATCTGGCGCTTGTGCAATATCCTGGCAGCGTCGATGCCGGTGTGGCGGCGATGTTTGTAGAAAATCCAGGGATAGATCTTTGCGCCGACTTCAGGGTCCACCATGTTTATGGTGATTGTCACATGGTCGACATTCATGTCAGCAAGCTCGGCAACACGATCTGGTAGCGCGAGCCCGTTGGTGGAAATGCACAGCTTGATGTCGCGGATTTCCTTGGCGACGCGTTCCAAAGTCGCCTTTGTCTTGTCCCAGTCGTAGCAGGCGTCACCCGGCCCGGCGATGCCGAGGACGGAAAGCTGGGGCACTTCGTTGGCGACGGCGATCGCCTTGCGTAGTGCCTGGTCTGGGGTCAGCTTTTCCGAGACGACTCCGGGCCGGCTTTCATTGGCGCAGTCATATTTGCGATTGCAGTAGTTGCACTGTACGTTGCAGGCCGGCGCGACCGCCACATGCATGCGCGCGAAATAATGGTGTGCCTCTTCGGAATAGCATGGATGGTCATTGATCTTTTGCCAGACGGCGGAGTCCATCTCATCCGGCTTTGCAGACGAGCCGCAGGATGAAGATGCGCAGCCGGCTGTTTTCGCGGTCGCCAGTAACTGGTCGAAGGAGTTGTTACTGACCAAGCTCTCAAGCGAAATCGCCGGTGCGGACATTGAACGTGGCTCCGTTCGTAACGTGGACGTCGCAGTTCAGTTCGCAAAAACTGTGCCGGCTTGAAAAAGCCAGCCTCAGTTCAACAAGTCGGATTTCATGTGCGGTTTCGTCTGTTCGCTACGCCACAATCTTTGTCGGGCTTGCGACTTGAACCGACAATCGCCGTCCGAAAGGCATCACAAAGCGAGGAGGCCTCGTCGTGTGATGTTGCAGCCGTTCAGAACTTCTTCACTTCGATGCCATGCCGACGCAAGGCATAGCCAACCTGGCGGGGCGTGAGGCCGAGGATGCGAGCAGCTTTTGCCTGAACCCAGCCGGCCTTCTGCATCGCCTCGATCAGCCGGGCGCGATCGATCACACGCATGCCTGCAGCCCAAGCGGGATCGTTCGGGTCACGGGGATTCTCGGGCACCAAGTCGCCCTCGCTGGGGCCGCCGTGTCCCTCACCCAGTGGCGATTCAACCGGCGTCCTGCTGCGGCCACACAAGGCGCTGCCAGTGCAGCAATTTGAACCGTCGCGTCCTTTCCAGAGCAGGGAAGAGAAGCACTGGCCTTTCTGGCAGGCGAAATCCGAGGGCGCAATCATGTTTGAGCGCGCTAGCGTGGCAGTCCTTCGCACGCAGTTTTCCAGCTCGCGGACGTTACCTGGGAAGCGGCATTGCGAAATCAGCTCAAGCGCTGACTGCGCGAAGGCGAGCTCGCGGTGGTTCTCGCGGTTGAACCGATCGAGGAAGGCCTTCGCAAGACGCGCAATATCGCCGGGCCGCTCTCTAAGCGGTGGCAGCATTATAGGCACCACATTGATGCGGTAGTAAAGGTCGGCCCTGAATTCTCCATTCACGACAGCCGTCTCGAGATCCTTGTTGGTGGCGCATATGAGCCGGACGTCGACCGTTAGCGTTCTGGTTCCGCCGACGCGCTCCAACTCGCCTTCTTGCAAGACGCGCAACAGCTTGGCCTGGAAGGCGGGCGAAATCTCGCCGATTTCGTCGAGCAGCAGCGTTCCGCCATTTGCTAGTTCGAAACGGCCGGCGCGCTGCGAGACAGCCCCGGTGAAGGCGCCCTTTTCATGCCCAAACAACTCCGATTCCAGAACGCTTTCAGGCAGTGCGGCGCAGTTTAGCTTGACAAACGCCTTCTTGCTGCGGGGTGAAAGCTTATGGATTGCCTGCGCAAAGAATTCCTTGCCGGTGCCGCTTTCACCCCGCAAAAGCACTGTGGAGTTGGTCTTTGCTACGATCGCGACGGTTTCCAGCACCTGCTTGAGTGCGGCACTTTCCCCGATGATCCCGTCGATCCTGGCAGGCGAATGCCGGGTAGGGCGGCTCTCCTTCTCTCCCAGCGATTTCTCCGCTCTCGCTTCCTCTTCAAGCTGCTGACGATCTGTACCCAGCATGCGATGGAGGCGGATGGTTCGGCCGACAAGCTTGGCGACCATCGTCAGGAAGCGTACGTCTTCGTCGCAACGTATATTGGCGGCGCCGTCCCGGTCGATCGACAGTGTGCCGAGGATCTTGTCCTCCGCCTCTATTGGAACGCCGATGAAGGTTACCGGCACGGCGGTGCCGCTCCAAGCCGTCTGGAGGTCGGGCCGGAACATTGCGGACTTGCTGACGTCGTGTACGACGAGCGGCTGTTTCGTAACGAAGATTTGATCTGCCACGGCCTGCGGTATGACGCGGCGCCAATCTAATTCAGGTGCCTCATCACCGGCAGTTAGGGCAATCTCCAGCTTTCCGTCCGCGTCTTGGACAACCATTGCGCCGTGACGCATTTGCACAAACGAGGAGAGAATGTTCATGACGTTGCCAAGCGTGATCTCCAGCCGCGTGGGAGCGGTCAGGATCTGGGAAACCTCGTAGATTCCCCTTGGCGGGATGCTTGCCCCGTGCATGGATTTGATAGGTGGCAGGGCGTTGCGAAACCCTCCCCCGTCGCCCCGATCGCGCATTATTTGACCCATGGAAACACCTCAGGGGTTGCAAGGTGCTCCTGCCAAAGCGCCTTTCTTCCGACTCAGAACCCACTTTAACGAGCCCCTGTTCAATTGCAAATTGTCGGGTATGACCGCAGCAATTCCAGGTATAAGCAAGTTCTAAAAAGGCGCGGGCGTGCGCGGGTCATCCGAACTTGAAAAGGACACCGAAGCCGCCGCGCGGATAATTCCACTCGATCTCACCACTGGCCTCGCACAGCAGCCGACAGGTGCCGCACTCCATGCAGCCGTCCGCGGTGATCTCCACTTGGCCATTATCGTTCAATTCATAGCACTGGGCCGGGCAGACGCGGGTCAAGGCGAGCAGGTTAGTGCTTGGCTTGCTGTGCGCTCGTACCTTTATATGCGGACGCCCGGAGTCGACCAGATAGCGGTTCTGGTAGAGTTTCTCCTCGATGCGTGACACTGCAATTGTCATCTCGTCCTCCTAGCGCCAAGCCAATGCCAAGCGAACCAGGTCGCTCACAAGTCCCAGACGCGAACGTGCCTTGACGAAGGCAGCAGTGGTCGCCTTTTCCTTGTCGAGTTTCGGGGTGCCGTCGACCCGGACAAAACTCTGAGCCGCGTGAGACATCAACCGCGGGTAGGTTGTGAAGAAATTTTGGGAACTGGTATGGAGCAGGGCCGGCATATCCTTGTATTTTTTCAGGTCTTTCATCACGAAGGATTTCTCCAGCATAGTCTTATAGAGGACAAGGTTCTGTTTGGTCATCGGGCGCTTGCGGCTCTTGACCTGCATGATTGCTTCAGCGGCGATGCGACCGGAGGTCATCGCGAGGTTCGAACCTTCGCGATGGACGGCGTTATTCAACTGCGCCGCATCGCCGACCACCACCCAACCGTCGCCAAACAGCTGCGGAATTGCCTTGTAGCCGCCCTCGGGAATGAGGTGCGCGGCATATTCCTTCACCTCCGAGCCGGCGATCAGCGGGCGGACCGAAGGGTGGTTTTTCAACGCGTCGAGCACGACATGTGGGCTCTCCATCATCGCAGCAAAATCCGAAACGAGGCAGCCGATGCCGAGTGAGATCGATTCCTTGTTGGTATAAAGAAAGCCGAGCCCGGCCATGTTGCGGGAGATCGTACCCACTGCCTCGATCACGCAGCCTTCACCTGCCTTGAGGCCGAACCGCTGCTCTATGACCTCTTCAGGCAGGAAATGCATTTCCTTGACGGCGAGCGCCACGGATTTGGGCTTCGGCATCTCGCGAAGCCCGGCGCGCGTGCCAAGCAGTCCGCAGACACCTTCTGCGAGAATGACAACGTCCGCGAAAATCTCCCCGCCGGCCCGATCGGTGCGAACACCCACTACCTTGCCCTTGGCATCGCGCACCAGTTCCGTCACCGTCGTCTCGCACAGGACCGTCGCTCCGGCCTCGCGCACCTTGCGCGAGAACCATTTGTCGAACTGGGCGCGGATGATCGTATAGCGATTGGGCTTGGCCTCGTTGAAGTCCTCCGACCGATAGTGGAGCCCGGTATGGGAGGTGTCGTCCATGACCCAAAGCCGCTGTTCAACCAAATGCCTCTCGAGAGGCGCATCGTCGCGGAAGTCCGGGATGATCTTCTCCAGCATGTTCGCGTACAGGATTGCACCCTGAACATTCTTGGAGCCCGGATATTCGCCCCGCTCCAGCTGCAGGACCTTCATGCCCTGGCTTGCCATCGTATAAGCAGCGGCGTTTCCGGACATGCCGGCCCCAACAACAATGGCGTCGAACCTTTCCGTGATCATGTCCAGCTCCTAGCTTGCAAGCTTGTCGCGACTGTGAGGCGACAGCCGCCTGGTGAAGGCCTCCGTCAGTGCAGGCAGGAAGCGGACTGCGTCGGTGACGATCCCTAGGTGGGCGAAATCGAAGATCGGCGCATTCGGGTCGGTGTTGATCGCCACGATGAGATCGGCCCCTTCGACCCCCACCCGGTGCTGGATGGCGCCGGAAATGCCGGCCGCTATGTAAAGCTTCGGCCGGATGGTCTTGCCTGTCTGGCCGATCTGCCGATCAGCCGACAGCCAGCCCTTCTGTACCAACGGGCGCGAACAGCCATGCTCGGCGCCAATTGCTCGCGCGAGATCCTTTACAAGCTGCAGGTTCTCCGCCCCGCCAAGCCCGAGGCCTCCCGCAACGACGACGTCGGCATAGGCAAGATTGGCCTTCGCCGACTGGTTATCCGGCAGGAAGCCAAGAACCTTTGTGACGATGTCATCCTCGGCGATCGATAGCTGATGCCGGATGACACGCCCAACCGGCCTATCCGCCCGCTGCGGCATGGGCATCACCCTCGGTCGCACCGTCGCCATCTGCGGCCGATAATTGAGGGTATAGATCGTGCACAACAAGGAACCGCCGAAAGTCGGACGTGTCGCGGCGAGCGAACCGTCGGCATCGACATCGAGTTCGGTGCAGTCGGCAGTGAGCCCAGTGCGCAGGGTCGTCGCCACCGAGCCTGCAAGATCCCTGCCGAGAGTGGTCGCCCCGAGAAGCAGGATCTCGGGTTTGTGGCTATTGACCAGATCCGTCATCGCCTTGGTGAAAGGCTCGTTGCGGTAGTCGGCAAGCAGCGGCGCCTCAACGTTGTAGACAAGATCGGCGCCATAAGCGAAAGCCTCGGCTATCGCAGACTGGTTGGTCTCTCCCGGCGGTCCGAGCACAATCCCTGCGAGCTCGACGCCGAGCTTGTCGGCGAGCTTGCGGCCTTCACCGAGCAGTTCGAACGATACGGGATGGACCTGACCGCGTTCGAGCTCGATGAAAACCCAGACGTGGCGATAGTCCTTGAAATGATCCGGCAGCTCCTTTTTTGTGCCGGCACGGCCTGAGGCGGGACGAGGGGCTTCTCGATTCGCAGTCGACATCGTCTCTCCTTGCCCTTACTCGCCGCCGTTGAAGGCGAGTTCCTGTTCCAGCGCTGGCTGGCGCATTAAGATTGCGGCGATAAGTTCGTCTGCGAGATCGCGCAGATTCATCTCGGGGACGTCGATCAGCGCTGCTTTTTCCGCCCGCGCAGCAGGCGCGAAAACGCGCTTGACGACCGTTGGCGAGCCGCGCAGGCCGCATCTGGTGAGGTCGTCAATGCCGGCGTCGGCCGCACTCCATTTCAAAACCTGGCTGCGCGCGGCGTACAGAGCGTCCTGCAGCGAGCCCCGGCGGATCTCGTTTGTGCCTTCCAGCATGGTCACGAGACAAGGGAGCCTGCTCTTGAGCATCTGCATGCCACCTTCACAGCGGCGCTCGACCTTGATCTCGCGCGCTGAGAGGTCAACGGAAGGAATCTTCGCCACATAGGTCAGTTGCATCAGATCGAGGCGCTTGGCGATGCCGGGCCCGACCTGGGCGGTGTCGCCATCGATCGTCTGCTTGCCAGTGAAGACGATGTCTGGAGTGCCGAACGTCTGGCCAACCTTCGCGATTGCCTGCGAAAGGGCGAAGGAGGTCGCCAGCGTGTCGGATCCGGCAAAATAGCGGTCGGTCAACAGCACCGCCCGGTCGGCGCCGTACCCCAGCGCCTTGCGCAAGGCATCCTCTGCCATGGGCGGCCCCATAGTGAGCACGGTGACCTCGCCGCCGTAAGTGTCACGCAGCCTGAGCGCTTCTTCGAGAGCGAACAGGTCGTAGGGATTGATGATGGTGGGCACACCCTGCCGCATGATCGTGTTCGTGACAGGATGGACCCGTATCTGCGCCGAGTCCGGCACCTGCTTGAGGCAGACTACGATATGCATTGGCGGTCTCTTTGGGCTTTTGTCCGGATGCGGATATGATCCCGCTAACCGCACTATTCGTGCCAAGTCGTTTTGCGGGCTTGTGTTCATGCAGGCTTGTTTGGGCTCTTAACGAGTGGCGTGTTCGCGTTGCCGGAGGTGTCGGCTTCTCGACATTTGTCGCTGCGCGACCGTGTCACGCTCATTCCTTTGGGAACCGCTTCAGCACAGACTCGAACGGGACAAAGGCGCGGCCGGGCGTGGCAGGCTTGTTCGGATCGTGGTCTTTAAGCACCTTGAAGACCCGGTGCGTCAGTGGCGAGGAAGTCGCAAACTCCTCATAGGCGCGTTGCAGCGTGGCTCGCGCCCGCGCCGCTACCACCTGGTCGGGCAGATCGGATAGATCCTCTTCGGCAAGGTATTGGCCCACGCGCTTCATAATATGAAGCCGGGAGACATCTAGCACCTTCGGGTCATGGGAGACCCCAAGAAGCGCGAAAAACTCCTCAGCGGCCGACAGGCCCTTCAGCCGCGAAAGGATGCCGGTAACGTCGATGGGGCGGCCATCTGCGGAACAATTCATTGATGTCTCCCTGCTCGCACAACTGTGCAGTTGCTGGGTGCGTCGCACAGCTGGCCTAGATCGGTGAGATCCGCGCGGCGTGCCTCGCTGCACATTCCATCGTAGAGCTCGACCAGTTGAGCTGCAGTAATGGTCGACTTTGTCTCGGCCGCCTTGCGGCGGACGCGGGCTACCACCACGGCTGCCAGATCCGGGTCGAGATCGCGACCGTTTTCGTTCAGCATGCGGGTAATCGAAGTGGCACCGGAATGCTTACCGATGACAATGCGAGGACAGCGACCCACAAGTGCCGGATCGAGCCCCTGATAGCTACGCGAGTCCTTCAGAATCCCTGCGACGTGAGTGCCGGATTCGTGGGTGAAAACATCGGCCCCGACGACCGGTTTGATGGCCGAGATCTGCCGGCGGGCGGCGCAGGCCACCCGGACGGCGAGGTCCGGCAATGCGGACAGCTCGATACCGGTCTCCGCGCCGTCGATGACAGCCAACGCGGCGGCCACTTCTTCCAGCGCGGCATTGCCCGCACGTTCTCCGAGCCCGAGGACGGTGACGGAGGCATGGCGCGCGCCCGCGCGGATCGCGGCCAGCGTGTTGGCCGCAAGGCCGAGATCGTTGTGCGCATGAAATTCGAGATCGATCTCAGACTTAGCCGTGAGCTGGGCAACAAGTTCGAAAGTCGAAAAGGGGTCGAGAACACCGACCGTGTCGGCCAGCCTGATGCGGCTTGCCCCGGCGCGCGCTGCCGTTTCGATCACGCGGGCAAGGTGATCCCCATCAGCCCGCGAGGCATCCTCGCACCCCACAGCGACGAACAAACCCTGAGCGGCTCCGCGCCCGACCATATCCTCGATGACCTGGAGCGCTTCCGCCCGGTCGAGGCCGAGCTTGGCGGCAAGTTGGATGTCGGATGCAGGCAGTGACAGATTTACGGCGCCGACGCCGCTCTCGATTGCTGCATCGAGATCCCGCGCCTTCATCCGGCACCAGGCCAGGAGCCGAGCCGGGAGACGCCGCGCGACGGCGGCTCGAATTGTTTCGATCTCGTCGGCGCCCATGATCGGCGTGCCGATCTCGATCTCTGGCACGCCCGCGGCCGCGAGTGCCTCGGCCAACTCCAGCTTTTCCGCCGTCGTGAATGCGACGCCAGGCGCCTGCTCGCCGTCGCGCAATGTCGTGTCATTGAGCAAGACGTCACGGTTCATGAATTGCACCCCGTTCTGCTGCCGCTCAGGCATGGACCGGATCGAACATCTTCGCGACTTCGCTCACGCGGCCCGGGACTGGGAGAGCCACGCAGCTTCCCTACGATTGTGGGCATGACCTCTAGGACCCGATCGACGTCCGCTTCGCTGTTGTCGCGCGCTAGCGAGAAACGGACCGCCCCGTGTGGCGTCTTCATCGCGCTCAGCACGTGGCTCGGTTCCATTGAGCCGGAGGTGCAGGCGGAGCCAGAGGAACAGGCGATGCCCACGCGACCGAGCAGATGGGGGATTCCGTCGCTTTCGGTATTTTCAAAGGAGATGTTTGCGGTGTTCGGCAGCCGCTCCATCCGATCGCCAGTGACAGAAGTGTTTGGGATGCGCTGCAGGATTCCATCCTCCAAGCGGTCGCGCAGCGACTTTACCCGCGTGGCGGTATCGTCCAAGAATTTCAGAGCTAGTTCGGCTGCCATCCCGAGCCCGACTATGCCGGGCGTATTCTCGGTGCCGGCACGCCGGCCGTATTGTTGGTGTCCGCCCTTGATCAGCGAGTGGAATTGCACGCCACGCCTTATCCACAGTGCGCCGACCCCCTTGGGGCCGTGAAGCTTGTGGCCGGAGAGCGACAGCATGTCGATTGCAGTCGATTTCAGGTCTATTGGAACCTTGCCGACCGCCTGCACAGCATCGGTATGGAAGAGGGCACCGACTTCCTTGGCCAACTCGGCAAGCATGGTCACGGGAAAGATCATTCCCGTCTCGTTGTTCGCCCACATTATCGAGACGATTGCCACACGTGGGCTGAGGACGGCCTTATACGCGTCGAGGTCAAGCCGGCCACGACGATCGACCGGGATCCTGTGGATCTTGATGCGGCGCACCTGTTCAAGGTGCCCGCACAGCGTCAGCACGGCGGGATGCTCCACCGCCGATGTCACGATCTCGGTCCGGTCGGGCGTGACCTCGAGCGCTGAAAGGATCGCTGCATTGTCACTTTCTGTCCCGCCCGAGGTGAAGGTGATCTCATCGTCGAACTGGGCGCCGATCAGCACCTGGAGCTGCCGCCGCGCTTTCTTCATCGCCGCGCCGACCGAGGCGCCATAAGCGTGCGCTGACGAAGGGTTGCCGAACTGATCCGTGAAGAACGGCAACATCGCCTGCACGACTTCAGGGTCGACACGTGTCGTTGCGTTGTTGTCGAGGTAGACGGGCCTCATACTCGTTGTCCTCAGCTAACGGAAGGACTTGCCGCAGCCGCACTTGTCCCTCGCGTTGGGATTGTCGAAGACAAAGCCGGAAGTTTCGAGCCCGGTGACAAAGTCGATGGTCATGCCGGCCACGTGGCGTTGGGAGTCTGCGTCCACAAACAGCTTGAGCCCATCTGTCTCGGTGACCACGTCGCCCTCGCGCGAGACACTTTCCAGGCCCATTGCGTATTTGAAGCCGGCGCAGCCGCCGGTCTGGACCATAATCCGAAAGCCCTCCGCCGGCTCGCTGGCGCGGGAAAGAGCGGCCTTCACGGCGGCAACAGCGCTGTCGGTGAGCGTGATCATGGCGAGCTTTCTCCTCAATCCGGGACGTCTTTGCGGATACGCTGCAGGGACCGTGCCAAAGGGAAAGACCGGTTCAACGTAGCGCCGTTCTCCAGAGCCGCTATCGGCCTTGTGCACCATTGCTGGACCATGTCGGGCAACCGGCATCCCTGTCGGGTTTGTCGAGGACGTGACACAGAGTGTCCGGCTTCGACCTTAGCGGAGCTCTCGCGAAAATCATTGGTGGATAGGGACGGCATTGTGGCCTGCTTGTTCAGGCCAATTGGCACAATTTTTGAGCGCCATGTTGGTCATGCAACAAGAACCGCCGAGGCGAGCCTCATGCCGCGACCGCCCTTGCGATCAACGAAACCACGCAAGCAAAGCCAGCTGTCAAGTCTGGTTCAGAGCCGCTCTGCGCTGGTGGGATCGGCTTGTTTCGCTCAGAACGCTGCCTGGGTTCAAATGACGATCACGCGCTCTCGCCAGCAACGCCGGTGTTCCTCGACTAATTGGGGTGGGCATTGCGCATTACGGTGCTCTCCGCCGACTAACCCGGCGCTGAGGCTGATCCTCAACAAGCAGATGAAGCAGGCTTAACACATGGACCAGCGCAAGCGACTATCGCCGCAGGAAATCCGGCGGGTGCGGGCAGACAATCGTCAGATCCGTGAGCACGAGCTCGCCGCGCGACTGGGCATTTCAGAAGCGGAACTGGTCGCAGCGCATTGCAGTTTCGGCGTGGTTCGTATCGAGCCACGCGTCAACGATCTGCTGCGCGGCCTCGAGGCGGTTGGCCAGGTGATGGCACTTACCCGCAATGAAAGTGCCGCGCACGAAAAGATTGGCGTCTACGACAAGGTGGTCACTGGCAATAAGCATGCTCTGGTACTCGGCGACGACATCGACTTGCGTATCTTCCCCGAAGTCTGGGCGCATGGCTTTGCCGTCGAGAAGCGCAATGGCAACGACATCAGCCGCAGCCTTCAGTTCTTTGATGACGCCGGCAAAGCAACGCACAAGGTGCAACTCGGGCCAGCCTCAGATCTCGGTCCGTATCAAAAGCTGGTGACTGAGCTGAAATCCTCGAACCAGGAGCCAATTGTAGCGATCAAGCCGAGCAAAACGGAATACGACCCAGAGGTTCCCGACCAAACCGCCAAAACGGAAGAGCTACGCGAGTGCTGGAGCGAGCTCACCGACGTGCATCAATTCTTCAACTTGTTGAAGGCACTGAAGCTCAGCCGCCGCCAGGCGGTACGTATGGTCGGCGAGGATTACGCTTGGCCGCTCGATAAGCATTCCATTGGCGCCATGTTACAACAGGCGGCCGAAGACGAAATGCCGATTATGTGCTTTGTCGGCAATCGGGGCTGTATCCAGATACATTCAGGTCCAATCAAGTCGGTCAAAACGATCGGGCTGTGGACCAATGTGCTCGACGAGACCTTCCAACTGCATCTCGCGACCCACCATCTCCGGGAGGTCTGGGCTGTTCGCAAGCCGACCAAGGACGGTCACGTCACCTCGCTCGAAGCCTACGGCGCTGACGGCAAGATGATCATCCAGTTCTTTGGCAAGCGCCACGAGGGCGAGGGCGAGCGCAAAGACTGGCGGTGCCTGGCCGAGTCGCTGCCACGCATACGCGGTTCGACCGCTGCCTGAGGGCGAGACCGCTGGATGTTGCTTTACGTTCTCGCCCGGCGCTCGCGCCGGGCTCAGCATTGCGCTTGCCGTCGCTTGGCGCGAGGGCGAGCGAGCGCGTACAGCTATTGCTCCCTTGTCGTCACGCATCGCTTGTCCGTCGACCCAGACATCGCAATCGACCACGGTTGTCCCATCATCCTTGCGGGCACCAAGCTTATCACCAGCGATGTATTGGGCGCACAGTGGCGGGAAACGCCCCCACGCGTGCCGAGTGGATTTTTCGGCATGCGCTAGCGCCTGGGCCTGCGTGCATCGCCGCGTCGCACCCACCGAGCTGAAAGGCGAAAGGCACACATCCATTATCTAAATGGTTTCAATCGTAGCAATCGATTGTACCAGCTGAGGCGGATATGAAAGATTCAGGTGGCGTTGGGGGGTGCATCATAAGGAATATCTTGATGGCTATCTATGGCGGCCCGGGTGACAATGCCCTCTTCGGCACCGAAGGTGACGATTTGGTCGGAGACCCCAACGGTAATGACTGGATCGACGCTCGTGCGGGTAACGACACCATCTCTGCGGGCCCCGGCAATGACCGAGTCTTCGGTGGCGCAGGCAATGATCAGGTCTTTGGAGATGAGGGCAACGACTATCTCTACGGCGACAACGGCCGAGACAAACCGCGGATCACCAATGGCCCGGATAATGACAAGCTCTATGGAGGTCCGGGTGACGACGTCCTTTTTGCTGGTGACGGCAGGGATATCCTGACAGGGGACGGTGGTAACGACACGTTCGTTTTCCAATTCCACAACACGGTTCCGGGATATGACCCGCTTTACGGGCCCAACCCAGACAATATCTCCATCTTGGATTTCGACCCGGCGCAAGACACTTTGGCCTTCGACGCGGTGGGCCTCGGCAGCGATGGTTTCGGCGCCAACTTCGTCAACCACGCCAGCTCTCGGGCAGGCCATTCTGTTGACACGTTTTACAGCGGCGAGGCCACGGGTGCGAACGGCGAGCATGTCGTAGTGCTCACCAACTCCTTCGCCAATGGCTCCCAGGCTGCGGGCGCGATCTCCAATGAGCATACCGGCGACATTATCGTGTACTTTAACCCGCTAACCCAAACAGCGAATCTGGCCTACGTCACCTCCGAGAACAATGCCGAAGATTTTGCTCATCTCAGCAACGTCCAAAGCGTCGCGGATCTCGCCGGCCTGGGGTTGGGCGCGTCGGATTTTACCTTCGTCTGATCCGCGGGAACCGTTTGGAAACCGTGCCGCGCCATCTCCGCGGAGGCACGGTTCCCATGGGCGAGTTGCCGCAGTCACAAGAGGGAGAGCCACAGTGTGACCGGACAGTTCCCGGTCCACGATCACGATCCCGCCCTGAAGGACGTCGCGATCAAACAAATCCGCCCTGTGCGCCTGCGTATGTCTTTGCCCCAAGCCGGTCCACATTCGGGGGCTGTGCCCTTATTGGGTGCGCGCAGGCGCGTCTCTGCGGTTTTTGGAGCTTCGCACAGGCTTGGCGAGTATCGCTGACGGTTCTGGATCAGCCGCTTTGTAAGAGGGCGGGCGAGGGTCCGACCTTGCGTCCATCTGTGAAGGCGAAAGCGGAGTGGCCAGGCTGCTCGACGACGACGCCCGGTGCGTCGGCGGCCAAAGAGTCTCACATTACGCCGACTTGGCAGAAAGAGCTCGGACAGAGCGTTCCGCACACTCTCCACTTGTCTGACCTAGCTTGAGCAGGAGCCAAGCCGACCCCTCCCATGTCGCGGAGTTGACAAAACTGAGGGCAAGAGTTGGTTTTCTGACATTCTCCTGGGACATTCGGTCATCAAATGAGTGGCGATCCGGTGCTGGCCGGGCATAGCTCGGTACAGCGCCATCGACACTCCAATCAGGCACGCAACTTGCAAAGACGATTGCCGACGCCAGCAGCGGTGCGTCGCCGGGTTCGGTGTCGTTGACCTCGTCCTCAACTTCAAGGGGGTAACACTGGTTAAGATTTACGATAGCAGCACAGAGTAGATGACCTGTGCTGCTTCAACTCGCGACCGGATCTCTTGCGTGCTGGTGCGCGGTTCGGCTGCACCGCGCAACACAATCGCGATGCGCCTGAGCTGCGGCTTTGCCGGGCGATGGCCAATCGACCTTCAGAGCGGCCGCGCACCGTAACGAGCGCATGAACGGCCTGACCTTCAGGAGAAGAGGCCAAATGGCGAAAAATCCAATTCCGGAGCATGTCCCGCCCGAAATGGTGAGGGATTTCAGCCTGTTCACTTCGCCAGGCATGTCACCGACTCCCAACGGGGATCCCCACGCAGCAGTCGCTTGCGCCCATTCCGGCCCGCCGATCTTTTATTCGCCTTTCAACACGCGTGACGGCCGGGGTACGTGGGTGATCACCCGCGCCAGCGATCAGCGCCGGGTGCTGCAGGACACCGAAACCTTCTCCAGTCATCGCAGTATCTTCGCCTCCGCGCTAGGCGAAAGCTGGCCCATGATCCCCCTTGAACTCGATCCGCCCGCCCATGGCGCCTTTCGCGCCTTGCTCAATCCGCTGTTTTCGCCAAAGCGGGTGGCGACATTGGAACCGTCTATCCGCGAGCGGGCAATCAGGCTCATAGATCGGATCGCCGCATCGGGCACAAGCTGCGACGTCATGAAAGATTTCGCGTTTCCATTCACGGTACACATCTTCCTTCATCTCCTAGGGCTGCCGGAGGATCGAGCTGACACATTTGTCGGATGGGCGAGAGATCTTCTCCACGGCGACGATGTGAAACGACCGGCCGCGGCCAAGGTGATCGTTTCGTTCATTGACGGACTTGCAGCCGCGCGCCGCGAGGACTTGGCTGACGATTTCATGACTTTCGTCGTGCAGGCACAGGTAGAGGGCCGCCGGCTTACCAAACAGGAAGTGCGCGGGGTCGGCGTGCTTGTTTTCGTCGCCGGGCTAGACACCGTCGCAGCAGCCATTGGCTTTGACCTGGCCTATCTCGCACGCAACCTCAGGGACCAGGCATTGCTGCGCTGCGAACCAGATCGGATCGTGCTCGCGGCCGAAGAATTGCTGCGTGCATTTCCGACCGTTCAGTTGATTCGAGTGGCAATGAAAGATATCGATTTCGAAGGCGCGCCGATCCGCAAAGGAGATTATGTTTCCTGTGCCACGATGATCGCCAATCGCGATCCAGCGGAATTCGAATGCCCCAACACGGTTGATCTGACGCGACAGGACAACCGCCACGCCAGCTTTGGCTTCGGTCCCCACCGTTGTCTTGGCTCACATCTTGCCCGGCGCGAGATCATTATTGGGCTGGAGGAGTGGCTGGCGCGCATCCCGGCCTTCCGGATCAAGAAAGGTACGGCACCCATCACCTTTGGGGGCCATGTGTTCGGGATCGAAAATCTGATCCTGGACTGGTCCTGAGCAGCCTCGGCCAGAGCCGAGGCAAAGCAACGAAGGTAAGCTCCATGCGCATCATCGTCCAAAGTTCCAAATGCCAGGGTCACGCGCGATGCGCGGCGCACGCACCACACATCTTCAAGCTTGATGACGCCGGTTACATCCTGCCCGGTCACATCGAAGTCGCAGAAGGGGAGGAAGTGATTGCATCGCGAGGCGCGCGATCCTGTCCCGAACGTGCCCTTGAACTCGATCTCAACTCCTGCAGCACTGTTCGAAACAGACCTCATTGCACCAAGCGTCCGCAAGCATGAAAGCGACTATGTGCGCGAAACGGCGGGCGACCGGCTTCAGCCCCCCGCTCGACGCCGCAGGGCCTTTGCGGCATCAAAGTATCTGCGCTGATGCCGCAAACGCCAAGACCGGCTCGCGAAACAAATTCTTCCAATCACAGAAGCTGCTGCAGACCCGATGGATCAGACAAAAATTACCGAAATACTGAACCGCGAGGCGATCCGCGACTGCCTCTATCGGTACTGTCGCGGGATCGACCGGGCCGATGAGGCGGCGCTTCGCAGCGCATACTGGCCGGACGCGCATGACAACCACGGCTCCTACTGTGGTCCGGCAGAGGGCTTCATCCGGTTTGCTCTCGGCTTGTTCGAGGCCGGACCGCGAAACATTCACCAGATCACCAATATCCTGATTGAATTCATCAGTTCGTCGGAGGCTGCGGTCGAGAGCTATTTCACTGCGTTGCAACGCGCACCAGACAAAGACGGAGACCTACGCCAGACGCTGCTGTGCGGCCGCTACTGCGATCTGCTTCACAAGAGGCAAGGAGAGTGGCGGATTGCCGAAAGGACGGTGGTCTACGACTGGGTCGAGGAGCAGGTCCCACCAGCGGTCGTTGAGGCAGAACGGTTCGGCCCGAGACAGCCGATTGGAACGCTGTATCCGAACGACCCGGTCTACACGCTCGCAAAGCATGACATTCCTTCTCGCCATGGCTTTTCGTGGGCTTCAGGCAAGGAAGAAGCATCGGCTGTGGAGGCCGAAGACCGTGACAATCTTGCCGTGCCGCGGCGATCCCGGCGAAAGACTGCCCGGTGACGGCGCAGCAATTGGGACGGCCTGTCTGCCCCGGCGACGGCGGTGACCGGCCGGCTCTGTCCCACAATCCTGCGAACATAGCTGGTGTGCACGAAGTTGCGGGGCCGGCCAGCCCCGATTGTCGAGGCAAGGGCCTGTCTTGGCTGGTCGCTGAGCAGCTTCGGCCGAGCCAGAACCTGGACCGTCGCATCGTCAATTCGGGTCTGCAGCTGGCGACACAGCCCCGGCGCGCTGCTTTAGCGCGGTGCACCATTTTGCCGGTCAATATCGACGAGCTGAATCCGCTGAAGGGAGCGCGAGAGACGTTCTCATGAGCCAGCCAGGGCGCATCGTCATCATCACCGGTGCGGTGGGCGGGATCGGACGTGCCCTGGTTGAAGTTCTCGCCATGGATGGCGACACCGTGGTTGCGGTAGACCTTCCTGGCAGCGGCGTCGTTGAGCTGGCGCGTGATCTCGGCCACCCGCATGTGGGCTTCGAGTGCGACGTCTCGCATGAGGAAGAGGTCCTCAGGCTTTACGATCGCATCGAGGCGCAGTTCGCCCAAATCAGTGTCCTCATCAATAACGCCGCGATTGGGCCCACCATGGCTGCGAGCGTCGACACTGCTGTCGACGCCTTCCGCCTCGCCCTGGCAGTGAACGTTATCGGACCGTTTTTCATGGCCCGTGAAGCGGCGAGACGCATGCGGCCGGGCGGCGCCATCGTCAACGTTGCTTCGATAGCGGGCATCCTCGGCAATCCCAAGCGCAATGCCTATGCCGCCTCGAAGGCGGGACTGATCTCGCTGACAAAGTCGCTCGCATGCGAGTGGGCCGCTCGCGGTATCCGCGTGACGGCGGTAGCGCCGGGCTACGTGCGCACGCCAATGGTCGCAGAACTGGAATGCGCCGGCAAAGTGGACCTTCAGGCGGTGCGCCGCCGCGTGCCGCTGGGTCGCCTGGCGCGCCCAGATGAGATCGCCCTCACGGTGCGTTTTCTGAGCAGCACCCAGGCGCGATATATCACCGGTGCGGTGCTGGCGGTCGACGGCGGCTGGACTTCATTCAACCAACCGGGGCATGCGCACCCGCCGGTGGATGGGGTACCCCAAGCTGAACTCTGTTGTCCGGCCGAACGCACCAAGGCGCGAGTCGTGCTCGTCACCGGTGCCGCAAACGGCATTGGCCCGGCCATCGTTCGCCGCTTTGCCGCAAACGGCGACACCGTTGTGATTGCGGACAAAGATGGCGCAGCAGCGGCAGAGCTCGCCGCGCGGCTCCGCGGCAACAACCCAGCCAAATGCGTGGACGTGGCCGTCGAAAGCGAGGTGGTGGCGCTATTGGAGGAGCTGCGGGCTCGCTTCGGATGTATCGATGTGCTCGTCAACGGTGCCGGTGCCGCCGGCACTTTGGCGTTGGGAACTGAACAGACACCGGAACACATCCAACGTGTCTTGGACGTCAACCTTACCGCTGCCTTCACCTGCGCGCGCGAGGCCATCAAGGCGATGCGCCCTGGCGGCGTGATCCTCAACGTCGGTTCGGTCAGCAGCTTTCTGCCGTTCG
The DNA here is from genome assembly GCF_003289965.1 of Mesorhizobium atlanticum. GTDB lineage: Bacteria > Pseudomonadota > Alphaproteobacteria > Rhizobiales > Rhizobiaceae > Mesorhizobium > Mesorhizobium atlanticum. Next base: position 48,605 of record NZ_QMBQ01000012.1, on the reverse strand, counting down.
CGCCGGCCCATGCCTACGGTGCCTCCCAGGCTGGGCTGGACATTTTGACCCGATGCCTGGCGGCCGAGCTCGGGCCGGTAGACATTCGAACGGCTACGCTGGCTCCTGGTTATATCTGCACGGCTGACGTTGCCCAGTCGGCGGAGGTCGGATGCATTGACATGACGACGATCACACAACGCATCCCGATGGGCGGGATGGGACAGCCGGAAGACGTTGCTGACGCGGCGTTCTACCTGGCTTCGTCCGCCGCTTCCTACGTCAGCGGCTCGATCCTTTACGTGGACGGCGGCTGGACTTCGTTCGGTGATGCGGGAAACGCCTTCGACCTCGACAGCGTGCATTTTGCGGAGGCCGCGTGCTAAGTGTCGCCTTTTTGCCGGGAGCCCGGCTGCGGCTCACCGAAGGCCAGGAAAGTCCAAAGGTCAAAGGTCGGATTGCACTACCCCTCGCGATACTACGGCCGAACACGTCATCCTCGACGACAGTGAAAGCCTCCATTCTCCTCATCTCGGCCGAAAATAAGTTCCAACCGCTCCATGCGCCTGCGAACGCCAAATGGCGAGCGGTTCTAAGGCAGAGACTAGATCGAGACGCGGCTAGATCCTTTTGTGCGTACCCAGCGCATCTCTTGGCCGGCCAACTCACTCTGTAAACTAGGGAACCCCATGGAATTCGCGACCTTCATCCTGGCCGCCCAGCGTGGCTATCACCAATCCTGCGAGGAGATTATCCGCAACTCCATCGAACAGGTGATCGTTTCTGAGCAGGCCGGCTTCGCTACCGCGTGGTTCGCGGAGCACCACTTCAACAATTACAGCCTCATTCCCTCGCCCTTGATGATGGTGGCGCATTGCGCTGGCGTGACCAGCACCATTCGCCTCGGCACCGCCGTGTGCGTGCTGCCCCTCTACCAGCCACAGCGCCTGCTTTCCGAGATCGGCTTGGCCGATATCCTCGCGAATGGCCGTCTCGAGCTCGGCGTCGGCCCGGGGTACCAGCACTTCGAATTCGAGCGCTTCGGGATCAATATCGATGAGGCACCAGCGGTCTTTTCGGAATGCTTGGACATCCTTGTGAAGGGACTCAATCAAGACATTTTCGAGCATGACGGCCAGTATCAGAACATACCACCAACGTCGGTTTCGGTGCGCACCGTCCAGAAGCCGACCCCGCCGATCTGGATCGCCGGCGGCACAGCGCGAATGGCCCGGGCCTACCGTGAGGGGCACAATCTCTTTGCCACTGCATTCCATAACGGCTTGGAGGCTTTGGGCGCATTGCGGGAAGCAATCGAGAAGGCTGCGGCTGCCGAAGGCAAGAACGTCACGGACGCCAAGATATCTCTGCTACGCTGCTGCTATGCCAGCGGCGACGAGGCAGAAATCGATAGCTATCTTGACAACGCCCGCTTCCAGCGCCGGCTCTCTGAAGCACTGCATCAGCGTCGCCAGCAAAGCGTGGACGGCTATCTGCTTAAAGAAACGGCGACGCAGCAGGATCTTTCATTGGAGACGATGCGCCACAATCTGCCGGTTGGCAGCGTCAATCGCGTGATCGATCGCCTGCTGGAAGAGATGGAGACCTTGAAGCCAGACCAGATCGCAATTCAGACCCAACTGGGAGATTTCGACCAAAAAACGATGCTGCGCCAGATCGAACTCTGGGGAGACAAGATCATCCCGGCAATCAGCAAATCGTTAGCCCATGGGGGCGCTTGATGGCACAAGCCAGGAGAATGGCGCGCACCTTCGCTCACTTCCATAGTTGCCTCGGCACTGACCGGCCGGCGCGGATTAAGCTTGAGCTTGACCGGCATGTGCTTGCCTGCGTGCTGTCATGTGCGCTTGAGGAACTCGAAGCCGGCGAGGCTACGGTGACGGAAGCAACCGGTCTTATGCGCGCCGAGCTACACCAGGTTCTAGCCGAAAGCTTCCCTGCTGCTCCCGTCGACGGGTTCGCCCTGGAAGAGGCGGCCGAGCCCGAGTTGGACGCGGAGGAAGACCTTCTGCGCGAGTTGCTCCTGTCGCATGCGCTACCGGGCGACCCGACAAGCGCCCGGTTTGCCAAGATCATCGCCAGGCGCGCCATGCGAAAGCATCATCTATGGCAGGACCTTGGCCTGTTTGATCGAACCGAGCTCAACCGCCTGCTTGCCACGCATTTCCCGGCGCTGGCGGCCGGCAACACCCATAACATGAAATGGAAGAAGTACTTTTACCGCAAGCTCTGTGAGGCCGAAGGCTTCTCGCTATGTGCCGCGCCGAGTTGCCACGAATGCAATGATTTCCAAAGCTGCTTCGGCCCGGAGGAAGGAGAAAGTCGCCTCGCACGGATCAACAACCGGATCGCTTTTGATTAGCAGTTTTCGTGGAGGTCCGAGCCGGACATCCATGACCGCCATCGGCCCTCCCGGCCGCTTTGCCTGGCGTCGTTGCGCCTGAGGAGGGAATGTGTATCGCCTAATCCTGGTCGGCGCTCGATGTCGGCCGGCTCGAGGCTCTTTTTAGAGGCAGGATTCGAATCTTGAGCGAACAGCAGGCCACCAGGACCGGGGCTCTCGCGCAAGAGGACCCTGCGCCTTGTCACTGCTGACAAAGGCGTCCGAACCGGCGAAGCGGTTGGGAAGGGCTCCTGCGATAGGATTTCTCGTCACCGAGCCGATCAGCGCGACAGAGACCCTGCTGCTCTGGGTGATGCATCAACGAAGCGCTCGGAACAAGTCAGATGATAAGTCGGAGCAAACGATCAGGCGAAGAAGCAGTGCTTCAGAAGAACAATGACGCGCCTGGCCGCAGACAGGCTTGACTGGGGTGAGGGAGGACTGTGGCAACGATGCGGTCGCACGAAGAGCGGCAACTCCCAAAAACCGAGCGGATCGTATCTCAACTATGGCGGACGGGTCCCGGAACAGAAGCGCCGTGACGACGCGTCTGCGATATTGCAAAGAGGGACATGCAGTGGTTAGAAAGCGAGGCCAGAAACAAATGAGAGCCCTTTGCCGAGCATGGTTGATTGAACTGCGTCCTGCTGCAACACGGCTGACAATTCTAATACTTGCCGCTGATCAAAAAGGGATGGCGCTTTTGAAGAGCTGACACTTGCGACTGAAGCCTGACTGAAGCGAGCGCCCATCCGTGCCAACCTTTTGGTGACCAGCACCGTTCCCTTACCTTGAGATGACATGAGCAGATATAAGGATCACCGCAAGCCACGTCGGCGTCGAGATGACGACGGCCCGTTTCCTTTTCCAGAAGAGGCCTTGGTGCCGAGCTTCTTCCAGCAGACACCAGCTGCGATCGCAAAGCCGGTAGAGGCAGAGGTCAAGTGGTTCGATGCAAGCAAGGGGTTTGGCTTTGTCAAAATCTCGGACGGAAGGGACGCCTACCTGCATATTCGGGCGTTGGAAGCGGCTGGAAGGCGCAGTGTCCCAGAGGGAGCGCGGCTCAAGGTCACCTTGGAAGAGACGCGAAAAGGTCATCAGGTCGCTCAAGTCCTGGAGATCGCGCAGGAGACGGCCCACACTTTGACGTCCGCGCCGGAGAGCGCCGGCACCGTCAAATGGTACAATGCCGAGAAAGGCTTTGGCTTCGTTGCTCCTGAAACCGGCGGAAAGGACGTATTCGTCCATGCCTCAACGTTGGCCCGCTGTGGAGTGAGCGAGCTCGTGGAGGGCCAAAAGGTTGTTATCGAGTGCGCGCAGGGCAAGAAAGGGCTGGAGGTCCAAAACATTCGCGTAGTTGCCTGACGACCAGCCTTTTCTTTCAATGCGCAATGGTGAGCCATTCGCTGCGCATAAGCACATCAACAAGGCCTGCTCGAATCTAATCTTTCGACGAGGGGCTATGGGCACACCGCGCTCACGGTCCATTGCCATCGCTCACATTGAGGTTACATCTGGGATGACGGCGCAACTGCACAGAGCAAGTCAACCGAGCCTAACCTGAGCAAACAGTGCCTTGACAGAGATCGACATGTCGCCGCTTGCCGAAAGGTCTCGGTCCGGCAGGAATCATGAAACTGCTCGGCTGCCGCAGAATGCACGTTTATCAGACCATTCAAGCCTCCGTGGATCTTCTGGTTGCGATAGCGGAAATGGTGGACTGAGTCCGGTACAGGCAGATCATGCTGGTCTTCCTCGACAAAGCCGGTAAAAGAGACACCGGCATTGTCACGCAATAGGAGTAATTGAATGCCCGAGAACAACGCAGATAGCCGAGGCCTGTTGATTGAACTTACGGCAGATATTGTATCTGCCTATGTCAGCAAGAATGCGGTTCCCCCCGCGTCACTGCCAGAGCTGATCGCAAGCGTGAATTCGTCATTGTCGAATATTGGGCAGCCAGTCGAGCCAGAGACGCCAGCGCAAGCGCCTGCTGTCAATCCGAAGCGATCGGTGTTTCCCGAGTACATCATCTGCCTAGAGGACGGTAAGAAATTCAAGTCGCTCAAGCGGCATCTCAACGTCCACTATGGGCTGTCGCCCAATGAATACCGCGAGAAATGGGGGTTGAAGCCCGACTACCCCATGGTTGCGCCGAACTATGCGGCCCAACGGTCGGCGCTGGCGAAGTCGAGCGGCCTCGGCCACAAGACTGCCGAAAGAAAGTCAGGACCGCGCAGATCTCGCTAGTGGGTGCAATGCCTTACGCAGGTCGACGCGCCATACGGTGGAATTGACCTGCCAATCTGCGGGGCGCTCAATAGCCCCTGCGCACATCCGAAGCGAACTCGCTCAGCAATAAGACCACCGGCGATCCTTGGTAGCAGTTGTGCTACGGCTGCAGTGATTGCCGGCTGGTCTTGTGCAATCACGGGCGGTCGCGTCACAGCGGCTGACCAGCTTCCTGCGCTGCGGGGCCAGATCCACTGGGGCCCGCTTGGCCGTGCATTCTATCGCCAGGACTCCTGGAAGGTCTGCGCCGCTTCGAAGACCACTTCGGTCTTGTGGACGGATCTCACGATAAAATCGTCCCGGGAGGACTTCTCCAAAGCCGGAGGCGGTAGCCGCGGCTCCCGTCCCCCGCCGCACGTCAATGTACTCCGCAGGCCCAGCCGGCTTGGAGTTTCGACGAGCCTCACCGATCGACACCCGTCCCGCCGTGACCAGGAATGCTTGCGAAGATACCAAGCACGGGATTTTCCGCTGTTGATTTTGTGGGAGTGGCGACAACTGTAGCTCGATCCAGACTTGCTCGTCGAGCGTAACCGCCGAAAATTGGTAGAAGATCTCTGCCTGCCTGGATTGGCATGATCTTTGTTGCTCTCCATTCGATGAGATCGCCGCCAACACGCGACGGTCCGCTCGCAAATCACGATGGAGGAAAAATGATGTTACGACTGGCACGAGGCTCAATCTTTGGTCAGCCTGAGATTCGCCTTAAGAGGCCCGAGGGCTCAACCGGGATAGCCCCAGTGTGCTTTTCATCTGGTTCGATGTTCTCGGTCAAGCGACGCAGGCGCCTGACCCGCTTCGACCAGCATGCGCTTTCCTGCATCCTCCTACGAGCGCTCGACGAGATCGACGCAGGCACGGGAACTGCAACCGAAGCAACGGGCCTTTCGCGCGCCGAGCTGAGGGAAATGCTGACCTACGGTTTCCCCCACATCAACATCTCCGCTTTTGCCTTGGCAAGGGCGGCCGACCCGGAGCCGAACGTGGAGGAACAACAGCTTCGCGACCTGCTCTTGGCCCATGCCCGGCCGTGCGACCCCGTGAGCGCTTCGTTCGCCAAAATCATTGCGCATCGCGCCATGCGCACCCACTGTCTCTGGCAAGATCTCGGCCTCTTCGACCGTGACGAACTCAGCCGTTTGCTGGCAATTCATTTTCCGACGTTGGTCTCGAGCGCCGAGAACATTGGATTGAAAAAATCATGTTTATCGAAGGGTCTGCAAGGCCCGAGATGTTTCAACTCCAGAGCGCCTGGCGGCCCTACAGCGACCTCGCCTGCCGGGAAGAGGTGATGGGACCTCATGCGCATTGTGAACGGCCCTGATGTGAACTGATAGCAGTTCTCATCAGGGCAAAGCTGGTCTTCAGATCCTTAAACACGCTCGTCTCGGGGCATGCCCGTAAGTCAGGCATGGCTTTCAACTCCGGCCTCGAGTGCGCGGTGCCGGCGCCGCGGTATTTCGTCGTGAGTCCCTTGAAAGTTGCGCAGAACAGGGGGGCGCCGATCGCCATCGTGAATACATTTCCTGCCCCCTTGTTCAGCTTGGCGGCGGGAGCGGCGTCTCCATGTGCTGCATTCACATGCTGTCGCCGCCTCCACAGCCATGGACAGGCAATCTGCTGGATGTTGCGGGATCGCTGTTCAGCCAGTTCTCAAACGCACTGCTGACCTGAACGGCAACCCGGCGGCCTCAGAGAAGCTCGAGTTGGGCAAGATGCTCTATTTTGAGCCGCGGCTCTCGCAAGCTCGCAAAATCAGCTGCAACCCTGCCGTCAAATCGGCCGCGCTGGCGCCGATGGCAGCTTCACCTCCATCGGGCATAATTGTCAGCACGACGGTCGCAATGCGCCGACCTTGTCCAACGCAAGCGTTCAATGTCGCTCAGTTTTGGGATGGCCGGGCAGCGGATCTGAGCAAGCAGGCCGGCAGCCGATTTCTGACTCTATGGAGATGGTGACCACTCCTGGGCACGCCGTCGAAGAGCTCAAAGGCATTCCCGGGTACGTTGATGCCTTCGGCAAAGCCTTCCTGATGAAATCGATCCCATCAGATATGACAACCTCGCCAGAGCTATCGCAGCGTTCGACGCCACGGTGATTACGCCTAGCTCCCTTCGACAGGTGTCTCCAGGGTGACGGAAACGCGCTCGCCATCGAACAGAAGGAGGGGCTCAGGCTTGCGCGACAGCGGATGCTCGTCTTGGCACAAGCATCAATGGCAGTGCGGGCGTGTACGCTCCTTCTTGGGGTGATCGAAAGGTCCGGCTGGGAGTTGCTGCCGCGTGACGACGGGACCATCGAGGTACACGGAAGCTGGATGACCCCGGCCGAAGCCGTGACCGTAAAGTCTGCGGGCGCGGTTGCTGGATTCAGCGTTCAAGCCGGCCCGATCGAGCACATTCGACATTGTCTTATATCAAACAACTGTCGAATACCTGACATCCTACAAATTGCGCCATCGCCTTTTTTCGAACGGTTCTGCTCGTTGGCACGGAACATGCTGAGTTAGACGCAAACGCGCCAAGGCGGAGGAAGACACCTATCATGGCCACGCTTGCCGGACTTGCCAGCACCGCCGGCCTAACGTCGCCAAACTACTTCTGCAAGTCGAGGCCCGTTTCCATGCCTGTGATGGCGCAGGGTGATCGGCGGCTGGCGCCGGGTGCTTGCCAGCGCCGAGGCGTGAGCGCCTCCCCCCGCTGGCGTCCGGCGTAGCGCGCGGTGCAATGGTCCCAGCTGACATCGGCAACTGACCAACTTCAGTTGACCGCCTCTCCTTTAAAGCATGAAAACCGGAGCTGTTGATGATACTTCAAGCCCTGCGCATAGGCTTGCTCGCGACCGCGGCTGCCTTAGCTGGACCGGCGCTGGCCGCCCTCGAGTCAGCTCCTGATTTTTCGGCGGCCAACTTCCTGCTCGACAACGGCATGGAAGTGGTGGTCATTCCCGACCACCGCGCCCCGATCGTCACGCATATGGTCTGGTACAAGATCGGCAGCGCCGACGAGCCGCCCGGCAAATCCGGCATCGCGCATTTCTTCGAGCATCTGATGTTCAAGGCGACCGCCAACCACGCCGCCGGCGAGTTCGACCGTGCGGTGTCCGAGATCGGCGGCTCCAACAACGCCTTCACCTCCTACGACTACACCGCCTTCCATGAGACGGTGCCGCCCTCGGCTCTCGAACAGATGATGGGCTTCGAGGCCGATCGCATGCGCAACCTGATCCTGACCGATGATGTCATCAAGACCGAGCGCGACGTGATCCTTGAGGAGCGCCGCTCGCGCATCGACAGCAATCCGCAGGCGGTGCTCGACGAGGAGGTTGACGCCACGCTCTGGCAAAACCAGCCCTACCGCATTCCGGTGATCGGCTGGATTCAGGAGATGGAACAGCTCAACCGAACCGACGCCGAGGCTTTCTACGACAGCTACTACCGGCCGAACAACGCGGTGCTCGTGGTGGCGGGCGACGTGGATCCCGATGCCGTCAAGGCGATGGCCGAGCGCACCTACGGCAAGGTCGCGCGCGGTCCGGATCTGCGGCCGCGCATCCGACCGGTCGAGCCGCAGCAGAACACCAAGCGCACCGTGACGCTGACCGACGCGCGCGTATCGGTGCCGAGCTTTTCGACGCAATGGGTCGTGCCCTCCTATCACACCGCCAAGCCCGGCGAGGCCGAGGCGCTTGATCTGCTGGCCGAGATCCTGGGCGGGGGAAACCGCAGCCGCCTCTATCAGCAACTGGTGGTGAAGCAGGGCATCGCCTCCGAGGCCAGCGCGTTTTTCCAGAGCACCATGCTCGATGCCACCAACTTCACCGTCTATGGCTCGCCGCGTGGCGATGCCAAGCTTGCCGATGTCGAGGCGGCGGTCGATGCCGAGATCGGCCGCATCGTCAAGGACGGCGTGACCGAAAACGAACTGGAGCGGGCCAAGACCCGCTATGTCCGCTCAATGATCTTCCTCCGTGACAAGCAGGACGACATGGCCAGCATGTATGGCTCCACGCTCGCCACCGGCGGCAACGTGAAGGACATCGAGGAACGGCCCGATCGCATTCGCAAGGTCACGGCGGAAGAGGTCAAGGCGGCCGCCGCCCGCTACCTCGCGCTCGACCGTTCAACGACCGGCTATCTCCTGCCGCAGCAACAGGTGGAGCAATGAAGATGACCCTGGTTCCCAAACAGATCAGCACTTTTTCTTCTCGCAAAGGGCAAGAAGGGATGCTCTCCCGAGCCTTCGCCATCCTTTGTTTCGTCCTGTTTTTCCTGCTCTTGCCGGCGCACGCCGGGCATGCCGAGATGAACATTCAAGAAGTGAAGTCCAAGAAAGGTGTCACCGCCTGGCTGGTGGAGGACCATTCGATCCCGCTGGTCGCGATCCGATTCGTCTTCGGTGGCGGTACCGCACAGGACCCGGCCGGCAAGGAAGGTCTGGTCAACCTGATGACCGGCCTGTTCGATGAGGGCGCCGGCGGCCTCGACAGCGAAGCCTTCCAGCTCAAGCTCGACGATGCGGGCGCCGAGATGAATTTCGAGGCGGCGCGCGACGGCACCTATGGCTCGATGCGCATGCTGTCCGAGCAAAAGGACGAGGCGTTCGGCCTGCTGAAGCTGGCGGTGAACAGCCCGCGTTTCGACCAGGCGCCGATCGACCGTATCCGCGCGCAGATAGTCTCGGGCATTCTCGCCAATGAGCGCGACCCCAACACGGTCGCCCGGCAGCACTGGCTTCGCGCTGTCTATGGGAGGCATCCCTATGCTCGGCCGGATGAGGGCACGAAGGAGACCCTGGCCACCATAACGGCCGCGGATATCAACGCCTTCCACGGGGCGAATTTCGCCCGCGGCGGCCTGCATGTCGCCGTGGTAGGCGATATCGACGCCGCGACACTGAGCGACAAGCTGGACGAGGTGTTCGGCGATCTGCCGGACGAGCAGAGACTGGCTCCAGTGTCCGACGTCGTTCCCAAGGTCGGGCGGCGGCTCGAAGTAGTCTACGATCTGCCCCAGACCTCGCTGCTTCTCGCCTGGCCGGGCGTGAAAAGGAGCGACCCGGATCGATTTGCCGCCGTGCTGATTAACGAGATCCTCGGTGGCTCGACCGCCAACTCGCGCCTCTTCCAGGAGGTGCGTGAGAAGCGTGGCCTTGCCTATGGCGTCAGCTCCCTGCTCCTCGATCACGAGCATTCCAATGCGTTGCTGGTGACGACCGCGACGCGCTTTGACCGCGCTCATGAGACGCTCTCGATCATGCGGCAGGTGGTGAAGGAGATGGCGGAGACTGGACCTACCGAGAAAGAGCTCGCCGCAAGCAAGAAATATATTGTCGGCGCCTATCCCATCAACCATCTGGCATCCTCCCGCTCAGTCGCAGCCACTCTCTTGGAAGTTCAGTTTGAAGGGCTCGGCATCGACTACATTAAGCGCCGTTGCGACCTTATAAACGCGGTGACGCTGGACCAGGTGAGGGTGGCGGCAAGGAAGCTGCTTTCGGCCGATCCGACCACCATGGTGGTCGGGCCACTGCTACACCAAGGCGACAAACTGTGAGCCAGCCCCGCACCTCGACTGAAGGAAGGGCGGACTGAGACATCGCTCTCTATTCTTGGTCGTGCCTTTTGCAGCGTCGACTGGGTGCCCTCGATCTGAGATGAGAGCACCGCTTCCTTCCGGACGTACATGTGTAGGAACAGCTCCTGGCGGGGCAGGAGCATGGTGATCCCGTCGAGTCGGCCGAGCGCTCGCTCGGCGACACTCAGGCGCTCAAGGAGGGACAGTACATCGATCGGCGGATCAGGAGGGAGTGGCGGCGGCACGAAAGCGCGGACGACCTCGCCGGCCACAGGCAATTTCGCGAATGAGCCGGAGCGAAAGCGGCAGGATCGCGAGACGCTCGAGGCCGAACATCATCGCGTCGACGTGGTTGGAAATCTCCCGGCTGTGGTGGTCTATTGGTGCTCGCGCTGGGAGGTGCTGTCGATCACCTGAATGCCCGGTTGTATGCGGCGGTGATAGAGTCCATCAACCCGTCGCAGACGCGATTCAATCTTGATCGCCAATGAGCTGTAGGCGCTTTTCCCGGCGCCGTTGAACGGAGGAGGGGATGTTCATCGCCTCGCGATATTTGGTGACAGTGCGGCGCGCAACATTGATGCCGATTTCCTTCAGCCTCACGGCGATGTCGTCGTCGGAAAGCACGTCGCTGGGCGATTCTTGAGCAATTATTGCTTTGATCCGATGGCGGACAGCTTCGGCGGAATGCGCGTCACCGCCCTCGCACGAGGCAATCGCTACAGTGAAAAAATACTTCAGTTCAAACACCCCGCGTGGGGTAAGCATATACTTGTTCGAGGTCACCCGGCTCACCGTCGACTCGTGCACATTGATCGCTTCAGCGACAGTCCTGAGATTGAGCGGCCGCAGATGGGCGACGCCGTGCCGAAGGAACGCATCCTGTTGGCGCACGACTTCGGTCGCAACCTTGAGAATGGTCTGGGCACGCTGATCGAGGCTGCGGATTAGCCAGTTCGCGTTTTGCAGGCATTCGTTCAGAAATGCCTGATCTTTCGAATTGTGAACGGTATGCCGCGCGACTTCAGCGACATAGGTCTGATTGATCAAAACCTTGGGCAGCGCGTCCGGATCAAGTTCAATGTGCCATCCACCTCCGGGCGAGGGCGTGACCAGGACGTCGGGTATGATGGATTCCGGCGCTCCGGATTGGAAGCGGTTGCCAGGCTTTGGATCGAGCGCACGGATTTCGTGCAACATCTCGAGCAGGTCGTCTTCATCAACGCGGCAATGCTGCTTCAAAGCCTGAAAGTCGCGTCTCGCAACCAGCTCAAGGTTCGCAACCAAAGCGGCCATCGCCGGGTCGAACCGGTCTCGCTGGCGCAATTGGATCTCAAGACATTCGCCGAGAGAGCGAGCAAAAATTCCCGGTGGGTCAAAGCGCTGCAAGTTTGCGAGAACCCGTTCCACATCATGCTCGCAGGCATTTAGGATGCCGGCCACTTCCAAAAGGTCCGACCGAAGATAACCGGTGTCTTCCAGATGGGCTGCAAGCTCGCTGGCAATCAGCCGCTCCTGCGGTGTGAATGCAGTGAGCGCGATCTGACTAGCGATGTGGCCGTGCAATGTTTCGGGGCAGGCGGTAAACTCATCCAGGGCAGGGCGATTATCCGCAGAGCTGTTCGTCGTATTGGGCGGCGATTTCCATTCCCCTAATCGCTCGGGGGACGCCGCGCTCGTCGGTGCATCAATGTGGTTTTCGGGTGCGCCGGCAGATTGCTGTGCCGAAATCGGCACGCCGCCAAGAGCCTCACCGTCGCTTGAAGCGGGTTCCAAAAGCGGATTTTTCTCGAGTTCCTGCTCCACGAACTGATGCAGTTCGGCGCGTGCCAGTTGGAGCAGGCGAATCGACTCAATGAGCTGAGGCGATGCCACCATAGATTGCTTCTGCCGCTGAAGCAGCCTTGCCGAGGACAGCATGTTGAGCGCGAAACTCCGATCTAGGAGGCTCTTGGCCTTGCGTTAAGGGAATTGCCTGACGTTCACTCGCTCATGCGGCGGCCTTGAGGGTTTCGAGAATGTTCTGCGGGGATGAGACACCATAGGGATCGCTGTCGCAGTTATCGGACAAACCTTCCTCTTCGAACCACTGAGCCACCTGGCCGTCGTTGATCAGGGCGGCGTAGCGCCAGGAACGCATTCCGAAGCCGAGATTGTCCTTGGCAACCAGCATGCCCATTTTGCGCGTGAACTCGCCTGAGCCGTCCGGGATAAGCTCGACCTTCTGCACTCCCAGGGATTTGCTCCATGCATTCATGACGAAGGCATCGTTGACGGAGATGCAGTAGATCGCGTCAATTCCTTCCTTCTTGAACTCGTCGTAGAGTTTTTCGAAATCGGGCAGTTGGAAGGTCGAGCAGGTCGGGGTGAAAGCGCCAGGAAGCGAGAACAGGATGACGCGCCTGCCAGCAAAATAGTCGTCGGATGTCTTGTCTTCCCAGCGGTATGGATTGGGCTCCTCAATGGAATCATCGCGAACACGCGTGCGAAAGGTAACGAAGGGAACCTTCTTCGTGACGGTCATCAAGTAGCTCCTTTTAAAAGAAACCTGGCATGGCTTCTCGGTTTGGCCGACGCAGCGTCGACTCGGCGGGCATGCCGGATATGAGATGAAGGCCGTCGCGGCTTCCAAATCGCTCTTCCATCCGGTGGTATGGGAAGGCCTTGGCCCATCCTCTTCATCACCCGAATGGCCGGATCGATATGTGTGATTTGGGCGGATCGAGCAACCCCTTCCAAGGCAAGTGGCGATGGAAGGGATGTCGATGACCGCTGCCCGTTCTCTAGGAGGGAGAAGTGGTGATGAACAGTGTCGGTGCCGGAATAGGCGTGCGCTGTCGCAGCTTTGACGTCGCGCAAGCGTCTCACCTCACTAAGGTCGGTCTGCGTACCGTAGATGATTGCCAGTGGTGCGCCGACGTCGCTAGGGGTGATTGTTCGAGGCAGTGCTTCGCCATTCACTTTGCGATGAGGACCGACACGCAACAATTGGGCAAATGCAGCGGATTTGGATGTCGGCCTTTGACCACACCTGCGCAGAAAAGCTAGCGAGCACCGACGTCTGGAGGGGACGCCCTCCCGATGTTTATCAGCAATGGTCATCGTCGCCTCAAGTGCTCGTCTGGAGTCGCCAATGGTTCGCTCGTCGCTTTGTTTGTGCTTCGATGGCTCCGATGAGCTGCGCAAATGCCGTGCCATCTAACTTGAAGCAGGGATGGAAGCGATTTTTGCCGTGAGTAGAAGGACCATGCTTTCGGGGTCGCCATGGAGGAAAGCCTTCCGTCTAAGACGGCGATCTCATCGGGCTGAACTTGTGACACGTCGGGCTGCTGATGCTCGGGAAACATGCAAGGCGTTTCCGCGTACCGACACTCGACGAACCTTCTTTGTCAGAAGGTGGACGAAAATGTCGGAAGCTCTACCAAGGGCAGGGGCCGGGCCGCGAGAAGGGAGAAGTGGTGGAACGGGGCATCCTGAACGTGAGGCGGGCTCTCGGTGGATCTCGTTAAAGGGACAGGTGCGGCTCTTCCAGTTGTGGCGGCTGAGCCTTCCGGTGATAACAAAGCGCGGTTGACGGTGTCTCTCTTGGATTTTAGAACAAAGTATGAACGCATGATTCACCCAACCGCGATCTCATCGCGGGGGCTATTTTAGGAGCGGCGTAACGCTCTTGAGCGAGATTGAAATCTGCTGAGGGTGCATGACGATGATAGTGAGAACCCCGATGCATCTAGCACGCAAGGAAGAAGTCGGCCCGGCGGCGTCGCCGATTTCGCCACGCTTGGAATTGGGCGCCTACGAGGCCCTGTGGCTGCAGAAAGGTGCAACCTTCAAGACGATTGCCGAGAAGTTCAGCAAGGATCCATCGGCGTTGCCATCCGATTTTGTCAGTCCTTCAGAAGCGAATGAATGCGCCCGCCAAGTGCTTGCAGAAACCGTGAGGAAAGGCGTAACGCGCTTTGGCGTACGAATCCATCACGCTGGCGACTATCCGCAAAAGCTGCGTGACGCCAAGCATCCAATCGAGTTGCTGTATTTCCAAGGCATCTGGGAACTGACGGAGACGCGCTGCATAGCCATTGTCGGCGCACGCGAAGCGACCGATGAAGGAAAGCAGCGCGCAAAACAGCTGGCGCGCGATCTTACTGCCCGCAAGCGCGCGGATAGGAAGGACGATTTCACGATCGTTTCGGGCCTGGCCGCCGGGATCGATCGTGTCGCTCACGAAACGGCCATCGCCAACGGCGGGCGCACGATTGCAGTAATCGGTACGCCCCTCGGTAGCTACTATCCGAAGGAAAACAGAGACCTCCAGGATCGCATCGCCAAAGAGTTTCTGCTGATTTCGCAAGTTCCGTTTCTGCGCTATGCCGCTCAGGCTGTTCCGCAAAATCGGCTCTTCTTTCCTGAACGAAACGTGACGATGAGCGCTCTCACCGAGGCCACGATAATCGTCGAGGCAAGCGATACGTCAGGTACGCTCACACAGGCGCGAGCTGCTTTGTATCAAAAACGCAAACTGTTTATCCTCGACTCCTGCTTCCGAAAAGACCTGAAATGGCCGCACACCTTTGAAGCGCAAGGCGCCGTCAGGGTGCGTTCGATGGACGATATCTGGGCGCACCTTGACTAAGGTTCACTTCCGTCAGATCGACGACAGCAACCGCGGCGATCATTCTCGACTGACGCCAGAAGACAGCTGCTTCTTCCTCTACGAGTTTACGGCGTTTGAGCACACCAATGGTTTGGGCTTCCGTTTCAGCGATACCAACCAGCTTATTCACAATCTAAAAAAGAAACCTTCCGAACGCCTCATCAAGGGTGGTTGGTAGTACAAGGGAGCTGCCATCTGGCAGTGCGCTGCTGCATTGCGCCAGGCACTCAATCCTGTTTAGCTCGAGACGGGGACAATCGTTCCGGTTCCATCTTCCAAGGCGCCAGGTCACCCCGACTATGACGACCGTTTGTCGCAAATCGCCAAGCTGCTCAGTACGCCACCGCCGGACGTCCTAGAGATCGTCAGGCACAATCATTCTCACGCGGCCGCGCACGAGTCCGCCGACCGGCCAACCGTCGACGATCTGCTCGCGATCTACGAGATCGATGAGGATGTGGCAGCCAGCAAGCCGCTTACCTCAATTGCCATCTTTGATGATGTCCTGACCGCTGGCACGCACTATCGGGCTATGCAGATCAAGCTTGCTGGGCAGTTCCCCGGCGTCCCGATCTTCGGCATGTTCATCGCGCGACGGGCAATTCCGCCGTCTGATGCAGAGGAATTTGCAAAGCAAATAAAGGCTATGTTTGGCGATGTCGAGAACGAGTAGCCGAGCCGCATCGTTGGTCGGCTGACAACGAATTGCCAGGCTCATATGGCGATGCTCGGGTCTACAAGCGGCAATCATATTAGCATCAATTGGTGGCGGATCCATAGCTGGCCCGATCGTGTGAGAAGGTAGGCAATCGAGCTTGGCCAAATTCACATTCGACGGCCGTCAGAACGGCCGCACCGCTATCCCGCTTGCGGCGATGGTCTCGCCCTGTTCTTCGCGGATGGGATGCGCATGGGAGGGCGCGCGAGGTGGTTCTTCTGGCGCGGCTGGCCCACGCAGAGCGGCTTCGCATTGATCCAGGATTGAGGTTCTGGTCGCGATTGTTCTTTCGTCGGGGAGGCGTGCCACTCACGAGGAGTGGACGACAACTTTGGGGCTTTTCGCCGGCGTGACGTATGGCTGTCATATTTAACGCTGTCCGACACACTTCCGTTAGTCTTGTCAGGTCCGTGACACAGGTTGAGTTGGCCGTGCCCTTATTTTGCTTGAGGCCAAATGTCTGAAAAGGAAGAACAAAAAAACCTTCTTCGATCCGTCACTAAAATTGGCATGAGTTTTGAGCCCTACGTTTACGAGGCGGCGAAAGCTGCCGACCGGCATTCGTATCGCGGGCAGCTGCGATGAATGGAACGAAGGAAGGAAAGCTACATGTCAGGTCTGCGTCAGATCGCCTTTTACGGCAAGGGCGGCATCGGCAAGTCCACCACCTCCCAAAACACGCTCGCCGCCCTTGTCGATCTGGGGCAGAGGATACTCATCGTCGGCTGCGATCCCAAGGCCGACT
Organism: Mesorhizobium atlanticum; assembly: GCF_003289965.1. Taxonomy (GTDB): domain Bacteria; phylum Pseudomonadota; class Alphaproteobacteria; order Rhizobiales; family Rhizobiaceae; genus Mesorhizobium; species Mesorhizobium atlanticum. The sequence goes on along the minus strand of NZ_QMBQ01000012.1, from coordinate 32,238 downwards.
CCACCCGCCTGATCTTGAACTCGAAGGCGCAGGATACCGTGCTGCACCTTGCGGCAAAGGAGGGTTCGGTGGAAGACCTCGAACTCGAAGACGTGCTCAAGATCGGCTACAAAGGCATCAAATGCGTGGAGTCGGGCGGCCCCGAGCCGGGCGTGGGCTGCGCTGGCCGCGGCGTCATCACCTCGATCAACTTCCTCGAGGAGAACGGCGCCTACGACGATGTCGACTATGTTTCCTACGACGTGCTCGGAGACGTGGTGTGCGGCGGCTTTGCAATGCCGATCCGCGAGAACAAGGCCCAGGAAATCTACATCGTCATGTCCGGCGAGATGATGGCGCTTTATGCCGCCAACAACATCGCAAAGGGCATTTTGAAATACGCCCATTCGGGTGGCGTGCGGTTAGGCGGGCTGATCTGCAACGAGCGCCAAACTGACCGCGAGCTCGACCTCGCCGAAGCGCTGGCTTCCAAGCTCAATTCCAAGCTCATCCATTTCGTGCCGCGCGACAATATCGTCCAGCACGCCGAACTCAGGAAGATGTCGGTGATCCAGTACGCGCCCGACTCAAAGCAGGCCGGGGAATACCGCGCGCTGGCCGAAAAGATCCATGGCAATTCGGGCCAGGGCACCATCCCGACCCCAATCACCATGGAGGAGCTCGAAGACATGCTGCTCGACTTCGGCATCATGAAGACAGACGAGCAGATGCTTGCCGAGCTTCAGGCCAAGGAAACGGCAAAGGCGGCCGCACAGTAACGAGCGTTGTCGACCTGAGGTGCAGCCTTGACCTGGCGCGCCTTTGGCATAGCGGCGCCTCGCCGGTGAGGCGTCAACGCGAACCTTGAAAGGGGTCCCATGAGCCTGGAATACGAAAACGACGGTGCTCTCCATGCGAAGCTAATCGAGGAGGTGTTGTCCCAATATCCCGACAAGGCGGCGAAGCGCCGCAAAAAGCATCTCAACGTTGCAAAGAGCGGGGACGAGGCCAGCCGGGAAGGCGAGGTCCTTTCCGAATGTGACGTCAAATCGAACATCAAGTCCATTCCCGGCGTAATGACCATTCGCGGCTGCGCCTATGCCGGCTCAAAAGGCGTGGTATGGGGCCCGGTCAAGGACATGGTCCATATCTCGCACGGCCCGGTCGGCTGCGGACAGTACTCCTGGTCGCAGCGCCGCAATTACTACGTCGGCACGACGGGGATCGACACCTTCGGGACAATGCAGTTCACCTCCGATTTCCAGGAGAAGGACATTGTTTTCGGCGGCGACAAGAAGCTGGAACAGATCATCGATGAGATTGAAGAGCTGTTTCCGCTGAACAAGGGCATCACCGTGCAGTCCGAGTGCCCGATCGGTCTCATAGGCGACGACACCGAGGCGGTTTCGCGCAAGAAGGCCAAGGAGATCGAGAAGACGATCGTGCCGGTGCGCTGCGAAGGCTTCCGCGGCGTCTCGCAATCGCTCGGCCACCACATCGCCAATGATGCGATCCGCGACTGGGTGTTCGAAAAGAAGGACGTGGCATTCGAGGACGGCCCGTACGACGTGAACGTGGTCGGTGACTACAACATCGGCGGAGACGCCTGGGCGTCGCGAATCCTGCTTGAGGAAATTGGCTTGCGCGTGGTTGGCAATTGGTCGGGCGATGCCACGCTAGCCGAGATAGAGCGCGCGCCGAAGGCCAAGCTCAATCTGATCCATTGCTACAGATCCATGAACTACATCTGCCGGCACATGGAGGAAAAGTACGGCATTGCCTGGATGGAGTACAATTTCTTCGGTCCCTCCCAGATCGAAGCCTCGCTGCGCAAGATTGCCAAGCATTTCGGGCCGGAAATCCAGGAGAAGACCGAGCAGGTCGTCGCCAAGTACCGCCCCCTGGTCGACGCGGTAATCGCCAAATACCGGCCGCGTCTCGAAGGCAACACGGTCATGCTCTATGTCGGCGGCCTGCGCCCCCGCCATGTCATCACAGCCTACGAGGACCTCGGCATGGTGATCGTCGGTACAGGTTACGAGTTTGCCCATAACGACGATTACCAACGGACCGCGCATTACGTGAAGAACGGCACTCTGATTTATGACGACGTGACCGGTTATGAGTTGGAGAAGTTCATCGAGGGCGTTCGCCCCAATCTTGTAGGCTCGGGGATCAAGGAAAAATACCCGGTGCAAAAGATGGGCATCCCTTTCCGTCAGATGCACTCGTGGGACTATTCGGGGCCCTATCACGGCTATGACGGCTTTGCCGTTTTCGCCCGTGATGTGGATCTTGCCATCAACAACCCGGTCTGGGGCCTGTTTGAGGCGCCTTGGAAAAGACGTCCCAGCCAGGGGCGCGCGATGGCTGCCGAATAGATACCTGGTCCGAGCCTGATCTCCTCAGGGAGATGATAAACCGCCGCGATCCGCGGAAGACCTGAAATGTTCAATGTCCCTGGCCAGCCCTAAGGCGCGGTCGGATCCAAAAGAGGTGATCACTCATGCCGCAGTCGGCCGAAAAAGTTCTCGACCATGCGCCCCTCTTCCGCGAGCCGGAATACAGGAAGATGCTTGCGGAGAAGAAACTGAATTTCGAATGTCCGCACCAGGATCAGGTTGTTGCCGATCAAGGCGAATTCACCAAGACCTGGCAATACCGCGAGAAGAACTTTGCGCGCGAAGCCCTCGTCATCAACCCGGCCAAGGCCTGCCAGCCGCTGGGTGCGGTCTTCGCGGCCGCGGGCTTTGAGCGAACCATGCCCTTCGTTCACGGAAGCCAGGGCTGCGTGGCCTATTACCGCTCGCACCTGTCGCGTCATTTCAAGGAGCCTGCTTCGGCGGTTTCTTCCTCAATGACCGAGGACGCGGCCGTGTTCGGCGGCCTGAAGAACATGATAGACGGGCTCGCCAACACGTACCAGCTCTATGACCCGAAGATGATCGCCGTATCGACTACTTGCATGGCCGAGGTCATTGGCGACGACCTGCACAGCTTCATCGAGAACGCCAAGGAAGAAGGATCGGTCCCACGCGACTTTGACGTGCCGTTCGCTCACACGCCGGCCTTCGTCGGCAGCCACGTTGATGGCTATGACGGCGCAGTCAAGGGCATTTTAGAGCACTTCTGGAAAGGCCAGGAGCGCACCGAAGCCCTGGGGACGATCAACATCATTCCGGGCTTCGATGGTTTTTGCGTCGGCAACAACCGGGAGCTCAGACGCCTGCTCGACCTGATGGGGGTATCCTATACGTTTATCCAAGATGCCTCTGACCAGTTCGACACGCCATCCGACGGCGAATACCGCATGTATGACGGCGGCACGAAAATCCAGGACGTGAGGAATGCCCTCAACGCCGAGGCGACACTTTCGCTCCAGCGCTACAATACCCGAAAAACGCTGGAATTTTGCGAGGAGGCCGGTCAGGTCACAGCCTCATTCCATTACCCGCTTGGCGTCCAGGCGACCGACGAGTTCCTACTGGAGGTCTCCGCGATCTCCGGGAAGGAAATCCCCGAGGCAATCCGACTGGAGCGCGGTCGGCTTGTTGACGCCATGGCGGACAGCCAATCCTGGCTACATGGCAAGAAATACGCAATTTACGGCGACCCGGACTTTGTCTACGCCATGGCCCGCTTCATCATGGAGACGGGCGGCGAGCCGACCCACTGCCTCGCCACCAACGGCACGCAGGCCTGGGAAGGCGAGATGAAGGAGCTGCTCGCGTCCTCGCCCTTCGGCAAGGAGGCTCAAGTGTGGGCGGGCAAGGACCTTTGGGCGATGCGTTCGCTGCTCTTCACCGAGCCCGTGGACCTGTTGATCGGCAATTCCTACGGCAAGTATCTGGAGCGCGACACCGGCACGCCGCTGATCCGGCTGACGTTTCCGATCTTCGACCGGCATCATCACCATCGTTTTGCGCTCATGGGCTACCAGGGCGGATTGCGGGTGCTGACGTCAATCCTCGACAAGATATTCGACAAGCTCGACCGCGACACAGGCGAGACGGGGGTGACCGACTATTCTTATGACCTAACCCGCTAAAACAGTGCTTCCCGAAGTCGAAGCAGTTTGCGCGCAAAGCAATTCGAAACCCTAAAGCGCGCGGAGCGAATCTGAAGCATCGCGCCGCTTTAGGAACGTGGCGGCCGGCTTTTCTGGGAGCCGGTCGCTTCCCGACGGATTTTGGAGACCGGCGTAATGTCCTCGCTTAATGCTAAAATCCAGGATCTCTTCAACGAGCCTGCCTGCGAGAAGAACCGCGGCAAGGATGCCAAGGCGCGCAAGAGAGGCTGCACCAAGCCGCTGACCCCGGGGGCGGCAGCCGGCGGCTGCGCCTTCGACGGGGCAAAGATCGTGCTGCAGCCGGTCACCGATGTCGCGCATCTGGTCCATGCACCGCTCGCCTGCGAGGGCAATTCCTGGGACAACCGCGGGACGGCTTCGTCAGGGCCAACCCTATGGCGTACGAGCTTCACGACCGACCTCACCGAACTCGACGTGGTGATGGGGCAGGGCGAGCGCAAACTTTTCAAGGCGATCCGCGAGATCAAGGAAGCCTACGCGCCGCCGGCGATCTTCGTCTACTCGACCTGTGTTCCGGCGCTGATCGGCGACGACATCGAAGCGGTCTGCAAACGCGCGGCCGAAAAATTCGGGCTGCCGGTCGTGCCTGTCAATGCACCAGGCTTTGCCGGATCCAAGAATCTCGGCAACAAGCTCGCCGGTGAGGCACTGCTCGATCATGTCATCGGCACGGCAGAGCCCGACGATGCCGGCCCTTACGACATCAACATCCTTGGCGAATTCAACCTCTCTGGCGAGTTTTGGCTGGTGAAGCCGCTCCTGGATCGGCTAGGCATCCGGGTGCGCGCCTCAATACCGGGCGATGCGCGCTACCTCGACATTGCGTCGGCGCACCGCGCCCGGGCAACTATGGTGGTGTGCTCGACCGCACTCATCAATCTGGCGCGCAAGATGGAGCAGCGCTGGGACATCCCGTTTTTCGAGGGCTCCTTCTACGGCATCAGCGGGACCTCTGGAGCGCTCCGGCAGATTGCCAGACTGCTCGTCAAGAAGGGCGCCGATTCGGAAATCCTCGGCCGCACTGACGCATTGATTGCCGAAGAGGAAACGATTGCCTGGCAGAAGCTCGCGGCCTATCGCCCGAGGCTCGAAGGCAAGCGTGTGCTTCTCAACACCGGCGGTGTGAAATCTTGGTCCGTGGTCCATGCGCTGATGGAGATCGGCATCGAGATCGTCGGCACCTCGGTCAAGAAATCGACGATCGAAGACAAGCAGCGCATCAAAAAGATTCTCAAGCATGAGAACCACATGTTTGAGACCATGGCACCGCGCGATCTTTACGCAATGCTGTCAAGAGACGAGGCCGACATCATGCTGTCGGGCGGGCGCACGCAATTCATCGCGCTGAAGGCCAAGCTACCCTGGCTCGACATCAACCAAGAGCGTCACCATCCCTATGCCGGTTATGACGGCATGGTCGAACTCGTGCGCCAGATCGACCTCGCCATCCACAACCCGGTCTGGCGCCAGGTGCGGGAGGCACCACCGTGGGAGTGCCAGCCCGTCCTGGCGGACGAGTCGCCGAGCACGAACAATGAGACCACGGCGGTCCAGGCCATCAACTTCGCCGGCACCTCGGCCGACGATCTGGGCGAGTGTTGAGAAAGCCGATGGTCCGGATCCTTCCCAAGACAAAAGCCGCGGCGGTCAATCCGCTGAAGTCGTCGCAGCCGCTGGGTGCGGCCTTGGCCTTTCTTGGCATCGAGGGTGCGATACCGTTGTTCCACGGCAGCCAGGGATGCACCAGCTTCGCGCTCGTGCTCTTCGTGCGCCATTTCAAGGAGGCTATCCCCCTGCAGACCACCGCGATGGACGAAGTGGCGACGATCCTCGGCGGGGCGGACCACCTGGAAGAGGCGATCGTCAATCTTAAGGGCCGCACAAATCCTAAGCTGATCGGGGTCTGCACGACGGCGCTAGCGGAAACCCGCGGCGAAGATTTCGCGGCCGACATCGCCAATATCCGGATCAAACGAGCTGAAGAACTCGCAGGCACGGAGGTCGTGCTGGCCAACACCCCGGATTTCGGCGGGGCGATCGAGGAGGGCTGGGCCAAGGCTGTCACGTCGCTGATCGGAAGCATTACGCGCCGCGGCGAGCTGCCGCGGCAATCGAACAAGATCGCGATCCTGCCCGGCTGGAACCTCACTGTGGCCGATCTGGAACATTTGCGTGAGACGGTTGAAAGCTTCGAACTCGAGCCGGTGATTGTGCCAGACGTCTCCGGCTCGCTCGACGGCACGGTGCCCGACCGCTGGGTTGCGACCACCTACGGCGGTGCCAAAGTCGACGACATCCGCGAGCTTGGCACGGCGGTGCAATGCATAGCGATCGGCGAGCATATGCGTTGCCCGGCCGAGCTGCTGCACATGCTGACCGACGTGCCTTACGCGCTATTCCAGTCGTTGACGGGACTGAAGGACGCCGACCGCTTCATCTCACTTCTGTCTGCGATCTCGGGGAAGCCGGTGCCGGCCGGTGTACGCCGTCGCCGGGCGCAATTGCAGGACGCGTTGCTCGACGGACATTTCCATTTCGGAGACAAGAAAATTGCGATCGCTGCCGAACCAGACCAGCTCTACCAGCTCGCGACGTTCTTCGTCGGCATGGGCTGCGAAATCGCGGCGGCGGTCACCACGACCGATATGTCGGAAGTTCTGGAGAAAGTTCCGGCCGACCAGGTTCAGATCGGCGATCTTGGCGATCTGGAGGCTCTTGGCGCCGGCGCTGATCTCCTCGTCACCCATTCCCACGGCCGCCAGGCGGCGCAGCGCCTCGGCATCCCACTCATGCGCGTCGGGTTCCCAGTCTTCGACCGGCTCGGCAGCCAGCACAAGCTCACAGTCCTCTATCAGGGGACCCGCGACCTGATCTTCGAGGTTGCCAACATCTTCCAGGCCAAGCGGCATGCGCCGACGCCTGAGACGCTTGATCCATTCCGCCACCGAGAAATGCCAGATGAGCTCAGTTCGTCGCCTCTCGCTCGTGTCTGACGAGGTTAACGCATCGATGCCGCTACGGCAGGCCGCCGCGCTGCGCGTGGCGATCGCCACGCAAGACATGAAGAACCTCAACGCTCATTTCGGGTCGGCCAAGCGATTTGCCGTCTACGACGTGACGCAGGAGGAGTGGCAGCTTGTGGAAGCCGTGGGCTTCGACGACGTTTCCGACGAGAGCGGAAAGCATCGCGGCGAGGGCGATGATCGCATCTCCGCAAAGGTGGAGGCGCTTAAGGGCTGTCACCTTTTGTTTTGTCTTGCCATCGGCGGACCTTCGGCAGCCAAGGTCATTTCGGCGAAAATCCTTCCGATCAAGGTGCCGCAGCCCCAAAGCATGCAAGAAGTGCTGCTGCGCACGCAGACGATGCTCAGGACGGCTCCTCCGCCCTGGCTGCGCAAGGTGCTGTCGCAGGCAGGCATTTCCAGGAAGAAGCCATCCTTCGAGGACGAGGACTTCAAATGAGGAGCAGGCGAAATGTTCGACGCCGTGCATAACCGCGAGGGAGGCGAGGATGAAGCGGCACTTGCCACGCCGTTCGTGAAGTGCCTCGTGCGGCTGATCCGAGCCCAGGATTCCTTCGGAGCATGGGAAGGCAAATCGGACGCCGAGCTTTTGGGAGACTTCATCCTCACAAAGGAAAAGCGCCGTGCGATCCCGATCATCGGCGATCCCGACCCTGACGTGCTGTGGAGGCTCAACATGTTTTACACCGCTGTCGGGCTTGCGATCGAGGAGCGCTCCGGCCTGATAGCATCGCCGATGATGGAGATCAGCCATGAGGGCTTCGGGCGCGTGCTTTTGACGACCGGGCGTTTGGTGCTCCTGTCGAAGACTCTGCGCGACGTCCACCGCTTCGGCTTCGAGACGTTCTGGAAACTCACTGCTGCGGGCTCGAAACTGGCCGGCGATGCAATTGCAGTAATTGATGCCCATCCCGAGGTGGCGAGGGGGTTATGAAAACGATGTTCGACCAAAGGAACCATGCCAGGCCTTGAAAACATGGCACGGCCTGCCGACCCGATCCGGGCGGTCGAGGCCGATCTGCTTCTTGGGGTGACGCCGATGAAGCCAGTGGTCCTGATCTGCTCGCAGGATGCGGAGTTGTATCTGTTCCTCAGCCATATTTTGGGCGTGGACGGCTTCACGAGTGAGCCGGCAGGCGGCGTCAAGGAAGCACTGGCAGCGGCCGATGAACGAGAGCTCCAGGCGGTGGTGCTGGATTGCAGGCCAGCAAGTGCGACAGGCTCCACAATCTGCGCAACATTCAAAAGCGAGCCCCGCACCGGCGGCCTTCCCGTCATTGCTCTGATTGCGCCGGGTGCTGAGAACCAGCATCTGGATCTTCTGAAGGCGGGCATTGACGAGAGCTTTGTGCGGCCGATCGCGCCGGCCACGCTGCTTGACTGCCTGCGAGCGAAGCTGGCGCTACCGAAGCCAGGTTCAAACGGGATCGAAAACGGCAGTTGGCTCTGCTGCGGCAGCCTTGAGATGAAGCTCGATGCCCACCGCGTTCGGGGTAACGGCCACGACATTCATCTGGGACCGCTCGAGTTCAACCTGCTGCGGCATCTGCTTGGGGCTCCAGGCAAGGTCTTCAGCCGAGACGAGCTGATCGAAGCGGCCTGGCCCGACAACATCCATATCGGTGCGCGCACCGTGGACGTGCATATCAGCCGGATCAGAAAGGCGCTGAAGGCGGCCTCGCCCGACAGCGTGATCCGCACCGTCAGATCGGCGGGCTACTCGCTCGAGAACTCGGACGACTGAAATGACAAACCAATCTGGCTCCGTCCCCATGCTCCTCGCAGGACCAGGTCTAAACGCTCCGAACATGCCGGCAGGTTCGATGACATACTCCGAAATGAGCAGCCCCATGGCCTTCAGGAGCGTACTCAGCGTGACGGGAGCTGGTCATTCCGATGAGGACGTCAAGATAGCCGCCGATTTGTGCGCCGGGGCCGGCGCCTATCTTTCGGTGCTGATCATGTCGCGCCCGCCGCTGGCTGGTTGCATTCCTGAGTGGCCTAGACGGCCCGCAGAGGCAATCGCCAGACTGGAAGAACGTTATCGGCAAATCGAGAAGTTCTCATGCGAGATGGCCATGCTGGAAAAGACGTCCAGGAACATTGAACGACTGCTGAGAGCCATGTGGCTTTGCTACGACGTCGATACAGACTATTGCGACCAGGCCGGTGTCGGTGACGCGGTGCGACGGCGGGCGCTCTGCAGCGACCTGACCGTGGTCGGCCCGGCACTTCTCAACGACATCAATCTCGGACCTTTTGTTATCAACGGCAGCTTGTTCGATACCGGAAAGCCCGTGCTCGTCGTGCCGAAAGGGGCAGAGCCAACTCTGTCGCCGCGGCGCGTCCTGGTCGGCTGGGATTCGCGTGTCGAGGCGTCTCGTGCGGTTCGGGAAGCGCTCCCTTTTCTACGTCGTGCCGAACAAGTTCGCGTCGCATTGGTCGATCCGGAAGTGACCTGCAGAGGAAACGGCACCGAGCCTGGAGCCGACGTCGCTGCCTATCTCACCCGCCACGGTGTTCGGGTGTCGGTCGATCGGCTTCCAAGTGGCGGCAAACCGGCGGCAATGGTGCTCGCGCAGCACGCGATAGACACGTGCGCCAACATGATGGTGATGGGCGCTTATGGCAGCCGGCGCCTGCGCGAGCGCCTCTTCGGCGGCGTGACGAGATGGGTAGAGGGCAAGCCGCGATTGCCGCTGTTTCTGGCTCGCTAAGTTTGTGAATGTGCGTCGATGCGGCTAGACGTTCTGGTCCTGGATTCCCTATCCTGATCGTCCAAACGACGCGAAGGATCGCGCCGACGCTTCGCCGAGCGCCTCGAGGCAGTTTACAGGCGCACCGCCCGGAAGAACATTGCGATCGCTGCAGCGCGCGGTCTGGGCGGCTTCTGCTCGCACGAGACGGTCCGCAAAAGCGAAGACCGACGTCGGCCTGGACGGACAGGCGCCAAAGAAACGCAGCAGGCGGTCCGCTAACGTGCTTAGATTCCCCGGCCTTGTCTCACACTCTCGCACGACCAGCACCTGCCACCCCTCTGCCGTCAGCGCGGCTTGGCTTTTCCTGTCCCGTTCCAGTTTCCGGGAAACTTGCTCTCCCAGCACGCAGTCCGGTTCTTTGGCTCTGAGGCAAGCGTGCAGCCATGCCTGCGCCAGAAGCATCCGTGCACGAAGACCAGCTTGCGGCGCCTTGGAAACACGAGGTCCGGACTTCCTGGCAGGTCCCGACGGTGAAGCCGGAAGCGGAAGCCAAGCGGGGGCACCAGCTGACGATCTTCGGGCATTGTGTGCTTTGCCTCGGATTTGAGACATAAGCGCCGCCGCTTCCCGCATCGAAGCGGTCTGCCATCGGGCCAGGTTGGCATTCATGCCGCGCCTAGGCTACTGGATTGTATCCCCGGCAGCTCCGCCGAGGGCGGCGTGAGCCTCCCCTGGGGTAGGGCGGACGGCCGCCGGACGACGAGCCTCACGATAGGCGTCGCAGTCATGACGTCCATCGGCCCATTCCGCCCAATACACAGTGGTCCCGTGGCCGCGCTCCTTTCCTTGGGAAGCGCTCAGCGCCTAGCTTATGTCTGAAACCTGACAACTTCACCAGCATGTCGGCTTAAGCGCAACCAGCTATCGTCGCCGGACAATCGGGTTTTTTAAGTGAAATCAACGCGCTGAACGCGCTGGCACGGCCTTTGCTTTGTGGACGTGCGGCAACACTGAATGCGGCATCACCGGACAAGTGCCGGCTGCATGCAGATGGAGGAGGCGAGTGACGGTCTCGTGCCATGAAGCCGCGTACCCTCGCTGAGGGGGAGAAAAACTCGCGCGTAAGGTCAGCCGGCGTTTGGCAATAGCCTTGGAGAGCAACATGGCGTTGCAGATGGACTCACCCGCTCCCCCGATGAAGGTCGAGACCTGGCTGCGCGGCGAGCCGCTCGCGACCTTCCAGCCCGGCAAAGTGTACGTCGTGGAGTTTTGGGCAACTTGGTGCGGGCCATGTTCGGAGGCGATGCTCAACCTGATAGAGCTACAGGACAAATACAAGGACCGTGGACTTGAGGTTGTCGCAGTCGCTGCCGATGAAGACGCTTCCTCGGCCTTTGAGGCCCGCCCCAAGCTGGACGCATGGCTCGCCGAAAACTGCTCGGATCTGAACTGTCGGATCGCCTTCGACACCACCGGCGGAATGAACAAGCTTTGGAGGGAGCCCAGCTTCTCGGTCGGCATTCCAACCTCCTTCGTCGTCGACCGAGACGGGCACATTGCCTTTATAGGTCATCCGAAGCAGCTCAACGATGTTTTGCCGAAGGTGCTTAGCGGCAGCTGGCGCAGCAGCGACGAAGCGAAAGCCGCCGACACGGCGCGGATCGCCAGGAACGGCGCGATAGCGCGCGAACAGGCCTTGAAGAAGCCAATCTGCGACAGATTCTGCGCCGCGGTAAAGAAAGAGGACTGGAACATGGCGCTCTCCGCGATCGAAGAGCGCATCGCCTTGTCGCCTGACGATCTCAATTTCCGCCTGGCCCGTGTGCATCTGGTGCTCCACAAGATGCAGGACATGTGGACCGGCGTGCCTCTCATGGGCGAATTGGTTCGCGACGCGATCGACAGAAACTGCGAGAACTGGATGGTGGCGGCGCTGGGCCAACTCTTCGGCCCGGGGCATGACCATTCGCGCTTTCCGCCTGCGGAACGCTTCGCGATGGGCAAAAAGCTATCGGAACAGATCCTCGCCCTCAATCCTCCGCACAGCAGCGGCTCCAAGTTCCGGTCCTATCCGGCGGTCGCCAGCTACTATTACGAAAGTGGCGACAAGGATCGCGCGATCGAGTTGCTCCAGCTGGCAATAAAGTCGCTTGACGGTCCGCAGCCTCTCCCGGACGGGCTGAGAGAACATCTCCTGCCGGATCTGCGGCAGGCCTTGGCCAGCTATAAGGCGGGCAGGGGTGCTGCAGCGCTCTTTGCGCGGCTGCGCAAGACAATGTCCCCGCCTGACCAGGGCGGATCCGGCTGGAGAAAATACATCAAAAGGGGCGTCAACTTGAATGCTTGCTGGCCATTTCATCTGTTCCGCTGGCGCCGTCACGGCAAATAGGCCCGATGCGGTGCTGGGTGGATCGTTTACGGCAGGTCCGAACCTCGAAGGCTGCGATGACCTGCGGTCGCGCCGCGGTGAAAGTGACGTTGGACGCCAAGTACCGCCGAGGCAAGATCGAGCGGTTCAAGACGCGTCAACCGGTCACCAGGACATTCGGATTGAATTGCCAGCTCCGGGCTGGGCATCGGCCAGTCCGGTGTGCCCGAGCCAGACGTTGCCGGAAAAAGAAATCGCCTTTGAAGGAAGAGGAATGGCGAAAAGATGAACTGTGTGACGCCGATCAGTCCGACAGTCGACGAGGACGAGCTAGCCCTTGCCGCACCGTTCGTGAAATGCCTGGTGCGGCTGATCCGTGCTCAGGAGCCCTGCCACTTGTGGGAGGACAAATCGGACGCGATGCTCTTGGCCGACTTCATCGTCACAACACAAAAGCGCCGCGCGATCCCAGGTGAGGGCTATCCCGATCCTCACGCGCTGTGGAAAATCGACATGTTCTACAGTGCCGTCGGGCTCGCGATCGCGGAGCATTTCGGCAAGGTGAAATCGCCAATCATGGGTGCCAAGCCCTCGACGCCTTTGGGGGCGGGCTTCTCGGTGCCAAGCGTTGGGCCGTTTTTTCCAGAGATCCATCGTTTCGGCTTCGAGTCACTCCGGCAGCTCGCGGAAGCGGGCACCAGACTGGTCGACGTTGCGACAACAGATATTGAAGCCCCTGAGGAGACGATGGCCAAATGAAATCGAAGGAAGGATCGCTGTCGGATTTTGAGGCGTTGCGGAAGAAAGTCCGCAAGCTGCAATCGCGCGCAGCAGCCGCGAAGATGGAACTGCACGATCTTGCCGAGGACCTCCCGGTCAACTGGACCGAGATCAAGGCGACTGCCGAAAAAGCCTTCGGCGCATTTGCCGAGCTGGATTCCGCCAGGACAGAGCTCGCCGCGCTGGAGAATGGACTATGACGAACGCTTTCGTCACCCGCGACGGCTCCGAATGGATGCCGCAGTATCTCACCGCGATCGACAGCACCACCTGCATCGGCTGCGGTCGCTGCTTCAAGGTCTGCTCGCGCGAGGTCATGCATCTTTACGGCGTCGACGACGCAGGCGAAATCCTCGGCCCTTGCGACGGCGAAGAGGACGACTTCGACGGCGAACTCAATCGCATGATCATGGTCGTCGACCATGCCGGCCGCTGCGTAGGCTGTGGAGCCTGCACTCGCGTCTGCCCGAAGAACTGTCAGACCCATGTCGCAGCCGACAAGGTCTCTGCATGAACAAGCGGACCAAAAAAGGAGAAACGGCGATGCGCTTTAGAAACTTTTGTCGCGCTCTATGGATGATCCTGTGCAGCAACGCTGTGATTGTCTATTTCGGGTCTCATTCAATCCGCATAGCGCTCGTCACGACGCTGGCTTGTTCACTACTCCTCCAGCTGGGTTATTTCGCAAACGTCCTTTTCCTGATCTGGCGCGCTGGCCACGACAGCAGAGCCAGCCGAACGGCCGAGACCCACAAGTTGCGACAGGTTGGACACCAGCTGTCAGACGATCATGAGGTGCGAAGGATCGAACCTTTAGAGGTGCTCCAGTTCGTTCCAATCGGCGGATTGTCGCCGTTCCGCTGAGGCATGGTGAAAAGACCGGAGCTTGGATCCGAGCCTTTTTGGATCAACCACGAAGATTGGGCGGATCGAGCCTTGCAGATCATCCTTAATATCGTCAGGGACGACCGCGATCCGGTCATTCCGATGTCGGGAGAGGCAGTTCTCGGCGCGAAAATCACTAGCAGCCCATCGCGGCAGGCCGGCGCGTCAATTGGTGGTCTCCATGGCGAATAGCGCGCTGGAACTATGCCGAAGCTCTCCTGAGAAGTTGTGCAGGCACAGCTGACATCAGGCCAAACACGCTCCCCTGAAAATGATGTGGATGACGGGTTTCAGCTCATTCGCGCATCGCTGGAAAGAACATGCTGAAAAAATTCGAACGCTATCCGCTCACCTTTGGGCCGACCCCCATCGAGAAGCTCGACCGGCTCAGCGCGCATCTGGGGGGAAAGGTGGAAATCTTCGCCAAACGCGAGGACTGCAACTCCGGACTCGCCTTTGGCGGAAACAAGCTGCGCAAGCTCGAATACATTATCCCTGACGCCATCGCGTCGGATGCCGACACCCTGGTAACGGTCGGCGGCGTGCAGTCCAACCACACGCGGATGGTTGCCGCGGTCGCCGCCAAGATCGGCATGAAATGCCTGCTGGTTCAGGAGAGCTGGGTTCCGCACGACGATGTCGTCTACGACCGGGTCGGCAACATCTTGCTGAGCCGCATCATGGGAGCCGAGGTGCGCCTGGTTGAGGAAGACTTCGACATAGGGATCCGCCGCAGTTGGGAAAAGGCGCTCTACGACGTCAAGGCAAGGGGCGGCATTCCTTACGCAATACCAGCCGGCGCGTCCGTTCATCCCTATGGCGGTTTCGGATATGTCGGGTTCGCCGAGGAGGTGCACGCGCAGGAGAAGCAGCTTGGGTTTAAATTTGACTTCATCGTCGTGTGCACTGTCACAGGCTCAACGCATGCCGGCATGCTCGTCGGATTTGCAATTGATGGCCGGCATCGCAACGTCATCGGCATCGATGCCTCCGCCACTCCCTCGCAAACCAGGGCGCAGGTCCTGGATATTGCCCAGTATACAGCCGAGCTCGTCGACCTCGGAATGGAAGTGGCCGACGATGACGTGGTGCTGCTCGAGGAATACGCCGGCCCGCGTTACGGCATTCCGTCGGAGGAAACCAAGGAAGCGATCCGACTGTGCGCACGGCTCGAGGGTATGATCACCGATCCCGTGTACGAGGGTAAATCGATGCATGGGATGATCGACCTCGTCCAGAAAGGCTTTTTTCCAAAGGGCTCGAGGGTTCTTTTCGCGCATCTCGGCGGTGCCCCGGCGATCAACGGCTATGGTTACACCTTTCGCAACGGCTGACCCGTGCGCGACGCTTCAGCAGCGACCCGCTTGGGAGCCGCCGCGCCGGCTGCCGGCTGGGGAGCCGATGCATCTAGAGCGGCCGGCGCAGTCGCCCGTGGATATCGCCATGAATTTATAAAGCTGACGAAGTCGGTGGGGCGCCGCCAAAATTCCGGGCTCGTGTTGGCCTGCATCACGTGCGGTTCCCAGATGCATCACTTGGCCTGGCGGGCTGGGTTGCCAGCGCATTCCGCCCGCGTCTGCCGGGCCGGGTTTGACGATGAGATCATGAAGACAATCACGAGCGCATTGTCCTTGACAGGACGTCCGTGATCTCTTCTCCGGGTTTCACCGCCCGGGTGCGGAGCTGAGGATCGAGCGACTCAATGCCATGTGCAAACCCACGGTGTCGCGCATCCGACTATGGGACCTCGTCCGCGATAGCTTTGTCGACACTGGGTGCGGAGGACGTTTCAACTCTAGTCGCGCTCCTCATCTGAAACTGGGATTTTTCCATGAACGGATTCGTCCTGGTGTCCGCTCCCCTCACGTGAAATCGCGTCGATCGCCTCATCAGCGCCTGTCTATGAAGGAGTTGGTTGCACCGCACAGGAACAAAGGCCTGACCCGGCGAAGTCCCGGACATGCTCGGGCGCCAATTCATTCGCAGCTAAAGTGTGAGCGCTGTGACCGCCGGCTGACATTGTTGAGTTTCTGGACCTGACTGAAGTGCTTGAGGTCGACGTCTGCCAGCTGCTGGCGCAAGTACGTCGCCACCGCGACCGCTATCGGGCACCCATATTGGTTGAGGTCGAGTCCTGTCGCCTCAATCGGCCGAGGCTGGGACCCGTGGACTTTGGCTTTGTTCACTCTGCTCAAGCCACGATACGCGAAACGATCCGCTCGGGACGGTTCTGCCGTCGCGTAGGAAATGGACATCCAGGTCGCGGTATAAGCTCACGAATCAGGCGGCGTGCTGGGTACAACAGGGGTTTGTACTTCGAGCGCGAGAGCTCGCAGCCTCTTTGGTTCTTCATCATGCCTGTTGCCAATGCCGCTTCCAAAACGGCGCCAGCAACGTAGGTGTCCGATGTCCTGAGGCTGACCCGCGGCGAATTCACCATGACCGGGCTTTCGCCTCAGTCTAAATGCCCGGTCTGGCCAGGCATGCATGGATGCGCAACCCGGGCTCTCGCTCAGATCAAGGGGGATGCGGCAGACATCATGACCGAATGTGAGTCTTCTGGTTCGACAGCGGCGACAGTGTTGTCATGCGTAAGCTCGGCGCAAGGGCTTTGCTCGCCTTCATATTGGCGGTCGGCGCGAAGCTCAGCGCAGGCACGACCGACACGCCGGTCTAGGCTTGTGTCCAGCTGTCGCAAAAGCGTGTTTGGATCTTGTGCGCCCAGCGCACCGAGGCCCTGTTTCCAAACGAGATAAACCACTGCCAGGGAGTATGCGACCTGCATGAGCAAAACACAAAGGCCAGCTTGCACAAACACGGCGGTGAACGACCCGGTCAGGCAATAAGTGGCGATCGCGAAAACAGCCAAAGTGCCGACTATGCCGCTGACAAATCGGACTGCGGCCATTTGCTCAATCCGGTCTTTCGCTTGCCGAACCCTCGGCTGGTTGAGCGGCGTTTTTGAAGAGTACGACCAAATAGTCTTCGCAGGAGCCATTCCCCTGGGCTTCGCACGCACGGCAGCTGAGACCGCTTCAGGTTCAATGAGGCTATCTCAGGCCCAGCACTCGCGAAATGACCCCAACGCCGGTGAATTGAACCGCGTCGGGATCCGAAAACAAGGTGACCGCCCGGAGCAAGCACGCGAACCACATTTTCGAGCGCCGTTCGCAGTTCCGCTATGCCTGGGGGATGGCAAAGCACGTCGGTCCCAACGATAAGGTCGAACAACTCCCTGACTGCGCTGGGTTCGTCCTCGCAGACCACCCAATCGATGTGCGAGAAATCCTGGATGCGCAGGCGCGTCAGACAAGGCGCTTTCGGCTCGACATCCAAGACAGTGAGCCGTTCGCAATGCGGCGCTAGCTGTTCCGTGAAAGCCCTGGTCCCGCATCCGACCTGAAGCCCCTGCGTTACGGGGCCCCCGCAAAGTGCGAGCCGCAATAACTGCCTGTTCCAGTGGCGCTCAAAGGTGCTCGCGTTGGTTGGCCCAGGATTGCTCTCGGCCAATTCCAAACATAAGGCATGATGATCGTCATGCGCCAATGATGTGCCCTCCATCATCTTTGCGCGCATTAGGCCAAGGCTGCATCAGCGGGATCTGTCCCCAGCGGGCAACCTGGGGCAGCATGCGGCATGCGAAGTGGCTTTATATTCCCGGTAAACGCCGAACCTAACGGCATCGGAGTCAGAGCGTTGTTCTCCACATTATCTTTTGCACCGAAGAAGAGGCGGGATGGCCAATAGATGGTCTGCGGGCCATGGGTTTTGTCGGGCAGTGCGACCCGGAGGCGGAGTGCGTATTGTCCAATGGCGACAGGAGGAGGGGCGAGATCTTGCCTTGCCACAAAGAGCGTCCTAATCCACCGCACCTCAGAGCGCACCAACGGACCTCCTACGGCCACTTCCTGAAGCACGGGACAGGCTCTTTCGCTTGCCATCGACTTATCGGCAGATATTGGAGCCTTTTTTAATTTATACCTGTCGATCAGAACAATGGATTGTTTGGATATAAAACATCGACGCAGTGGATGTCTGAATGGACTTGTAATGCACAGCTCGCGACCCTTCGTGAGGTGTTATCTCGTTGAGCGAGCACTTCGGGAGTTCACGCAGAGCCACGTAGCATCGCAATTCAGAGCTCTCCGGTCTCGGCTCCCACGGCCCAACGTTCGGTTCCGCCGAGCTATGCCATAAGGCCCGCGTCGCCATGCGGCCAAGCCCGACGGTTGCTGGCATCGTGGAGGCTTGACCCGCGCAAAATCTTGCGGATCCCGCTGATGAGCTGCTCCGGGACCGCCATCGACAACGCTGCATACCTCGGACGAGGAATCGATAGCACGATACCGCCATGGCCTTCACGTGCTCCGGGTTGAACCTTCTGGGCAATCTTTAGGGTAAAACCTGGCGAGTCCATGCGCGCCTTGAGTATGTTCATAGCGGGCCGCGTCTATCTATTGAGTACGGCTCGGTGCCTCATCACACCAGTGTCATCCCGAGCGACGTCTTGTTCGGCTTCTTGCCTGCGGCTTTAACGGCTCCAGTTCCGCGGCCATCGATTTGCCTGGTGGTCAAATCGCACGCTCTCTTTCGCCGGTTCGGCAAGTCGGCGCTTTGTCAACGCCATCTCAGCACCTGCCGCACGCTATCACTCACGCCTGCCCCAGCAGATGCGGGCGATGACGAGAAGGCCGTTGGAGCACCGCCAAGCCATCTCCAGGAGGACCTCGACGATGGCGCCCACCAATCGGCACCACGCTTTGCAGATGACCGGTTTGATACCGCGCAAGCCTCCGCCCTTCAGCAGTGACCAAGCGTCAAGCTCTGCGGTGCGGCGGCCGACCTGACGACGGCGAGAACTTCGTCGCCGCACAACCCGGCGATGCGGATCGCACCCATCTACTGAAACAGGGCAGGGCTCGCTCGCGTGCACGCGGTCGCCAGGCCCTTTGTGAGAAACACGACAGTTTCAGGTCGAAACACTCGGTTTGGCTCCGATACGAGAGTGCGTCGGAAGCGAAAGATACCGTTTCCCAATGCTTCTTCTCGTTGGCACGACAAATGCAATGCTTTTGGCAGAGCGTTCCGGAGAGCCAGGGATGAGCAGTCATCTCAGGCACCGACGGAGCCCACGGTCTGTTAGATACTTGGAGAAAACATGATGACAAACGTGCGGTTGGTTGCGGCACAAGGCGCCTCAGCGCTTATGGTCCTCATGGGAGTGAGCCCAGAGGCCTTGGCGGCAGACCCTGTGCAACCCTTCATCGCACAGGACCAAAGGACGGTGGAGACGCCGTCCCCATGGCAGATTCGCATACGCGCGTTGGGAGTGAAAACCAACGATTCAGGTTACGTCGGCGGGATCGCCGGTTCCAATCTCTCCTATTCAGACACCGTAACCCCGGAATTCGACATCTCCTATTTCTTCACAGAAACCATCGCTGCCGAACTCATACTTGCCACCACCTCCGCCAAAGTCGACGGCACCGGAGCGATTGGACCATTGGGCAACGTCGGAAAGGTATGGGTGCTGCCACCCACTCTCACGCTGCAATATCATGTTAGCCGGTTCGGAGCCTTCCGACCCTATGTCGGAGCAGGCCTGAACTACACCGTCTTCTACAATCAGAGTGTCGGAAGTGCCGATGCTCTCCATGTGAAGAACACCTTTGGCGCCGCGCTGCAGGTCGGTTTCGATTACATGCTGGACCGGCACTGGGGGGTCAACTTCGACGTCAAGAAGCTTTTCCTGCAGCCAGATTTCACCGTCAAAGTGGCTGGCACCGATCTAAGGGGCAAGGCCAAGCTTGACCCTTGGCTAATTGGTGCGGGCCTCGCATACCGCTTCTAGTGGTTGGCCATGTGAAACCTTCGCCACCGACTGGCGAAACGCCCCGATGTAGCTGCGACGCCGACATTCTGGCTTGGGTGATATGTCGCCAGCAAACGAGCCTATGTGCAACTTTGTTCAATGAGGCACCACGTGCAGAGCCCTACGATGAATACTGACGTTTTCGCGGCTTATGAATCTAACGTCCGTCGCTACGGCCGGTCCTTTCCCACAGTCTTCAATAGGGCCCTTGGAGCGACAATCTGGGACGAGGCCGGCAATCCATATATCGATTTCCTCGTAGGGTCGGGCGCCCTCAATTACGGTCACAACAACCCGAAAATTATTGCGCCTGCGGTTGAATATCTCGTCGGCGAGAACATTCTGCTATCGCTCGATATGTATACGTCCGCAAAACGTGAATTCATCGAAGTGTTTGTGGACTCGATTCTTAAGCCCAGGGGCCTTTCCTACAAGATACAGTTTCCTGGGCCCACCGGCACAAACGCTAATGAAGCAGCGCTGGCGCTGGCGCGAAAATATACCGGGCGCTCGAGCGTCATGGCATTCACGAATGCCTTCCATGGCATGTCGCTTGGGTCTCTGGCGGTTTCGGGTTCGGCGTCGACCAGGGAATTGGGCGGTGTTGCTCGCCACGATGTGATCCGCGTCCCCTACGATGGATATCCGAACCAGGATTTCGATTCCGCCAGCTACATAGACTTCGTATTGGGCGATCCAGGTAGCGGCATTGAGAAGCCAGCCGCTATCATTCTGGAGACCATTCAGGCGGAGGGCGGAATGAACACCGCGTCAGCTGCTTGGCTTGCAGAAATTCAGCGCATTTGCCGCAAGCACGGTGTTGTTTTGATCGTCGACGACATTCAGGCGGGTGCAGGACGAACGGGCGAGTTCTTCTCATTCGAGTTCGCGGGTATTGATCCCGACCTCGTCTGCCTTTCAAAGTCCTTGAGCGCATCAGGTAGTCCGTTCTCAATCGTTCTGATTCGCCCCGAACTGGACATTTGGAATCCCGGAGAACATAGCGGGACATTCAGAGGCAACAATCTCGCCTTCGTGACTGCAGGGGCGATGTGCAAACTGTGGTCCGACACGCAGTTCACTGCAGGCGTCGAGCGAACAGCCGCCAAACTGCAGAGACACTTGGATGGCCTGGTTGCGAAATTTCCCACTTGCATCGAACAAAAGCGCGGTCGCGGTCTGATGATCGGTCTCAAATGCCGCTCACAGGCTGTTGTCAGCCGTGTGCACGATGTCGCATTCGAAAACGGCCTGCTGATCGAATCCTCAGGACCAGATCGCGACGTCATCAAAGTCCTGCCACCTATAACCATCACCGACGACGAACTCGATCATGGCATCGACATTCTGGACCACGCACTGAAGGAGCAAGCCAATGGGCACTAACCAAGCATCTCAGAAGCCTGCTATCTCACCTCCTACAATCAGGGAACGAACCGGCTCGATCGCTATCGCAGACATCATCTCAGTGCTGAAAGGGGAGATCACCGCTCTGCACATCAAGGAAGCTTTCAGTACGGAAATAGCTGAAGAAATCACCGCGAACTTTGTTGGCAGCCCTGGCCTCAGGCAGCGCAAAGATGGCGTCCCCGGACAATATGTCGGCGCATCTCACTACAGGAAGGATGCAGCCACCTATTTCGCAGAGGCGGAAACTGCGCGACCGTACGTCGATGCCCTTTTCGGCGATTTGCTTGATCCGGTTCGAGCACTATTCGACGCGTTGAAGCGCGAGCTTCAAAAACAGGGCATTGAATTGCGGCTGGCCCGTTCGGAGCACGGTCAGGCTAATGTTTGTCGCGCTCTCAGTTGGTGTGGCAGCGGCACATTCTCCTTGGACCCCCACGACGATGTCGCTCAAGTCCTATGTGCGGGGGAGGGTTACGAGATCTCTGCGGTGGCGCACAACACCGTCGCAGCGCTCAACTTCTATCCTAGCATGGCCGAGAAGGGTGGCAATCTGCGGCTATGGTATCACAAGCCGACAGTCAGTGACCGAAAGTCGCAAGGTGTGGAGACCACGGGATACCCGTATTCGGCAGCCTATCTTCAAGACATTCCTTGCCGGGAATTCCAGCTCAAGCCCGGGGACATCGCCCTAATCGACGGCGGTTTTGTCCATGGAGTCACCGGTCAATTAGGCAACCAAAAGCGTCGCCTGGTGTTGAACAGTTTTTTCGGGTTTGCGCGGCGGGATCTTGTACTCTGGTGGACCTGAATCTGAAGGATAGGCTGGCCCGTAGTCAAGTTTGACGGAACTGGAGAGTGGGAATGCAAAAATGAAAGCTCAGCCGCGAGTTTCTAGCCCGTCTTATTCGAGAGCGATTTGGTTGCGTAGCGGCGGCTCGTGTGGCCATGAGGGGGTGAGGCGTTTGTTTCACCGCGACACAGCTGAACTTGAGGAATGCGCTGGAGGTTGAGACGGTCTTGTCAAGCGGGGCTTTGCTGCCCCGCCTCTCAAGGTGCGGCCGGCTGCAGGTTGGTTGCGACGAGGCGGAACAGGCCGGCCTCTGGACAGGCTGCGGCGAAGCCCAGGCGAATGCGCAAGACGGTTTCGATGACGCAGGCGCCGAGCTTAAGGAGCCTGAGGCGCAGCGTTGCGAACTCGGCTTTGGCGAGATGATGGGCGAGGCATCGCGCAGCGTCAGCATCAGCCAGTATGCAGCGGTGTGCAAAACGGGGCGGACCTGGTTGGCGAGCTGCAGCTGGTGCGGTCGGAGGCAAGCTGCCTCTTGTGCATCTTGATCAGGTTTTCGGCCTGGGCGCGGGCGCAGTAGATCAGGTCATAGAGATGCTCGGCCGAGCCGCTGTCGAGATTGGTGACGACGAAGCGGATGTCGAGGCCCATCGCGGTTGCCTCGATGCGAGCGCAGACGAGACGCTTAAGCTTCCAGGACTTCGCCTTGCAGTGGGGCTCGGCATAGCCGCGCAGCACAAACTTGCGCTCGAGCGCGCGGCGCGTGCGGATGGCGTCGGCGCTCTCGTCGAGGAGCCGCTGCAGAACCTTGTTGCCGGGTAGGCCGAAGAAGTAGTCGATGCCGTTGTTCTCGCACCAGGCCATGACTTGTGCCCGGCCATAGTGGCCATCGGCGCGGATCAGGATACGGGTGGTCGGCCAGCGGAGGCGGTGCGGCGCACGAGGCGAGGGAGATGGCCGCGGATCTCCTTGCCTGTCGGGATCTTGCCGGGGCGCAGGATCATGGCGACTGGGGGGCCGGTGGCGGCGTCATAGACATGGATCGGCAGGAAGCAACGCTCGTCACGTTGAAGAGCGACAGCTGCTGATGGCCATGAACGACATCGAGCGTCGACGTCGAGCGTGACGCTTGTCAATGGGCGCCGAAGTTTCCGCGAATGTGGGCATCCAATTTTCCCTAGCTGACAGGCGAATGGGCTCGGTGATCAGCCGGCATCTTGATCGTCGGATCTCGCTCCTGGCGGCCGGCCGCGTTTTTTCGGCGGCGGAGGCGGGTTGATGTGCGCTTTTGATCGAACGTGCTCGGGGACGAGATCGGCGTGCTGTCGAAGGCGGTAGCTTGATCCCTCGATCTGGATAACGACGGCGTGGTGAAGCAGGCGATCAAGAAGCGCGGTTGCGACAACCGGGTCACCAAAAACCTCGCCCCATTCTGCAAATCCGCGGTTGGAGGTGACGATCATGGCGCCCTTCTCGTAGCGGGCGTTGACGAGCTGGAAGAACAGATTGCCGCCGCCAGGCACGACCGGGAGATAGCCGATCTCGTCGACGACGAGCAGCGAGGCGCGGCATAGATAGCGGATACGCTCGCGCAGTTGACCCTCGCGCTCGGCCTTGGCGAGCGAGGCGATGATGTCGGCGAGCGTTGAGAAGTAGACGCTCTTTGCGGCCTTGACGGCCTCGACGGCAAGCGCGGTCGCCAAGTGGCTTTTGCCAGTGCCGGGCGGGCCGAGAAGATGGACCACCTCGGCGCGCTCGATGAACTTCAGTTCGGCCAGCGCCATGATGCGGTTGCGATCGAGCGATGGCTGGAAAGCGAAGTCGAAGCCGGCGAGAGTCTTGACGGTGGTCAGGCGCGCCATCATCAGAGCAGCCTTGATGCGCCGACTTTCGCGCAGGGTTAGTTCTTCCACCAGAAGTTCGTCGAAGGCCTGGATGCCGTCGATCTCGCCCTGCTCAATGCGCCGCAGGGTCGCGTCGAGTGCTTCGAGCGCCCGCGGCATGCGCAGCCCGACCAGGCTCTTCCTGATGCTGTCGATCGTGGATGCGCGCATGCTCATGACCGGCTCCCCTCGATCGCCAGTCGCTCGGCGACGGCCTGATAGAAGTCGAGCGAGCGCCGGACGACATGGTCGCCGAGACGGCCCACGACGATATCCGGGGCCCTCTTCCTGGCCGCGTGGCGAGCTGCCCCCTGACGATGAGCCGGATCGATCCGATATTGGCGGCGTCCCTCGAGCCTGCGGGCCAGGAAGAAGTCCTCGCGGATGTAGCGGAATGGTCGCTCGACTTTGCCCTTGGTTTTGGCGCGATACGGCCGGCAAGCTCTGGGCTGGAAGCCAAAGTGCTTGGCCAGCGCCAGCAGCGAACGATTGTAGATGATGTGGCCTTCGTTATCTTCGCCGGTAACCGCCGTCTTCATCCTGTCGTAGAGGATCTCGATCGGCACTCCTCCAATGGCGTCGAGAGCCTGCATATGACAGCGCAGCAGCGTCTGCAGGTCCTGGTGCATGACGTAGCGGGCGAAGATGTAACGCGAGTGGCCAAGCACGAGCGAGAACAGCCAGACGATGCGCATCACGCCCGGCGCGTCGGTGAATTCCGTGACGAAGCGCGCGAAGTCGACCTGTGCTTGATATCCGGCCGGAGTCTCGAACCGCACCTCAAAGGGACGGACCTGCTCCTGCGGCCGGATCGCGGCCACGAAGCGCTTCACGGCGGTATAGGCGCCATCATAGCCGCGCTCACGAATCTCGCGCGTCAGGCGCACGGCGCTCAGATCGGGAAAGGTCGAGACCCGTTCGCGCAGATAGTCGACAAACGGCGCGATCTTGTTTGGCCGCCCCGCCTGCCGCGGGCCATAGGCGCGGAGTTCGAGCCCACGCTCGATGTATTTGCGGACTGTCTTGGGATCGCGCCCGGTTCGCCGGGCGATCGCGGTCACGGACAGGCCCTGACGGTGTAGATCCAATATCATCAGAAGTTCTCCAAGTTGGACCACCAGCGCCGCTCCCGTCCCGCAAAGGCTGCTGGAACGGACTATCGACACCGGGGCGAAAGCCGCCAGTTCCGGGACGCGTCCCGGAACTGGCGGCAGCAGCGCCAACTAGGGAATTTTCGATGCCCACAATCAGGGAATATTCATCGCCCGATGACAACGCTTTTCGGCGGCGCGGCGCAGCTCGACAGCCAAAGGTCGACTAGCACGCGGCCGAGCCGGATGACCGTCCTGATGTCGGCCAGGTTCTCCAGCCGCGAACGGAGCGGCTGCGAGCACAGGTCGATGCCGCTGTCGGGCAGTCGCCCGCGGTTGAGCTTAAGGCCGGGTCGCTGCGCAGCCGGTCGAGATCGTGGCATCCTCGTAGCCGCAGGGGACGAAGATGCGGGCCCGCACAATGTCGGCCAGGGCATGCCGCACCCGCCGCGCATCACGTGGATGGTGTATCGCAGTGGCAAGTCGGTCGGCCAGTCGCAGGCGCCGTTCCGCCGCCGCAGCAGCATCACGCCGCCATCCGAGGTGATGCGGCCGCCATCGAACAGCTGTGACCTTCTTGTGTCCGATGGCTGGAAAACAGAAAGGCAGCACCGTATCGTCGGTCATGGCGGGTGTGGCTCTCGAGATGTCGGTCGCAGGGTAGGTTTTACCAACCAAATCATACGTTAAATCAAGTGCTTAAGATACATCCGCCAGCCGCTTCGAGCCCAGTGCTATGCATAAGACGAGTTAGCTTGACGCGGTGTGGACGACGCACTTGCTGAATCAGCATTGGAACCCCACCACCGGAATGGCGTTATCCGGGTTATGCGGCTGCAGCATTCGAATTAAAGAGCTCGCCAGTATTGAGCAGAATGCCGGCGCCGGGTCCTACACACTACCAGGTTCAACGGTTCAACAGGTCGTCCGTGAAGAATGCGACCTCCCGGCATCAGCAGCGGAAGGGCGCACCTTCGGGGGCTGTACCGGCTCTACTGCGGCGTCAGGCTAATCGCTGCCGGAGGGGTGACGTTGCTTTGGTTGCGAGTATCGCCAGGATCTAGGCGCAGAGAAGGCCCAGCCGGTTGAGCAGAAGGCTGAAGGGTTTTTGCCGCTCTTGATCGCTCTGCTTCAAACCCGGCTCAAGCCGGTCGCCGCTTAGAGACCAAATTGCTCACGTCGACAAATCAGCTCTTGCTATTTCTGGGCGGGAAACAAGCTAGACTCCGGTAGGGGACACGAGGAGATCAGTTCTTCGTCAGGGGTTAGCTCTCATCTCGTCCGACAAACTTGAAACGCGCAACGCTATGTCGGCCGTCGATACTGACGGGCACCTCGCCCTCTATAGTCGCGCGACGGACGACGCGACGCTGGTCGCCGTAGTCCTTGGTCGCACAATGCATCGTAGCTCGGTTGTCCCAGATAGCGACATCACCCTGCCTCCACTTCCAGCGCACCGTGTTTTCCTGCGCGGTGATATGAGCCTCAAACAGATCGAATAGCCTCCGGCTGTCATATATCGAGAAATCAACGAACCGTGCTACGTAAGAGCCGAGCACCAGTGTGCGCTCGCCGGTCTCGGGGTGGACGCGTACGACGGGATGCTCGGTCTCGATCCTCTGTCCGGCAAGAGCGTCGGCATGCGGCCTCTTATAATGATCGCCTGGGAAGCTATGAACAGCCCAGAGGTCGTCGGCAAGCCGTTGTAGCGGCAGCGGCAAGTCGAGATATGCGGCCGCCGTGTTTGACCACACCGTGTCGCCGCCGACTGGTGGGATCACAACGCCTCGCAACACCGAAATCTTAGGATAGGCGTCCATGCAGGACCAATCGATGTGCCAAACGTCGGCCTGGATATCTCCGCCCGCGGAATCAATGTCGAAGATTGGCATCGATCCCTCCGGATATGGCGAAAGCTTCCCGAAACGAAGAGCAAAGCGCTCCTGCTCGGCGTCGTCGAGATGACCCTGGTCACGGAAGAAGACGACCTTGTGCTCTAGCACCAGCTCGTTTATCGCAGCGATGGTCCGATCCGGCAAATCGGCCGAGAGCTTAATGTCACTAATTTCAGCGCCGATGCGCATTGTGCATTTAGCTACGTCCGCACGTCGACCGACACCGTCGTTAAAGTAAACTTCATTCATGAAGAGCTTCTCCATCTTAGGTTTCCTTGACAAGCAAATCTATTCAGAACGACCTTTGATCTTAAACAAATAATACTTCCTCCTCTCCGGTGGTCGAGATTGGTACCACGCCTCTACATCCATCGCACCTCCCACATTCAGTAGGTTGATCCTACCCGAGCGAGAGCGGCGCTACGGTCTCGCCTGAAGGATAAAACTTGCCGCTGCAGATGAATGCGACTTCCGCTGCGTGCGCAGGCGAGACTGGCGTCCAAGGCTCTCGTTCAAGATCGTTCGCGCAATGCGACCGTTTAAGGATTCGGCATTGTTCGGCATGCTGTACTGGGAAACGGGACTCTGCACAGCGGACTGCTGCGGCGGCCAAAGAGAACAACCAAAGGGTGAGGCCGCCGGCGCTGGCCCGCAAAAGATTAATATAAGTTATTTCCATTTATAGTTATGACGGATACATGAAACAAGTTTATTGTAATTTAATTGGACAATAATCAATCTATCCAAACAGATGTTATAACTTTGTAGATGCACGTTGCACGCGGCGGTGGGCAAGGTCCGCACGTTACGGCGGCGGCTTTGCGCAACCGCCGCCATGATCCAGTGCAAAAGCTGAGGGGCAGAGATTATGACAGGCCGGAGCATGGTTACTAGTATATCTGACGTTCTGGACCAGAAGGCGGACTGCCCTGAAGCCGACATGAAGGGGTTTGCGCTCGAACTCGGCCGATTTCTCGACCAGGCCGATGGCATTGGTCAATCCGATGGGTTGTTCGACCAGTTATCAACGTTTGCTCTAAAGTTCGATTGCCCGTGGGTCGCCTATAGCTCTCTTGCCCTTCGAGGAGATCAAAAGTTTACCCCACGTGACCGGCAGGTCATACTCAATTTCCCAAGTGAATGGCAGAAGCGCTATGTCGAAATGGGTCACGACAGAATAGACCCAATCCTGAAGGTAAGTCGAAAGCGCGCAGACGCTTTTCGATGGAGTGAGATATACAACGACGCAAGCACGACTGATGACGAACGTCGAGTTTTTGATGAAGCTGCTGCATTCGGCCTGAAGTCAGGAATGAGTGTACCATTGCATGAACCGAATGGCACCTTCGCTGTAACTAGCTTTGCTCGGTCTAAGCGCTTAGAATTTGAGAGTAGAACGGTTACATTCCTAGAATTAGCCGCTTTTCACTTCCACCGTAGAATATCGAGCATAATGAATCCTCGCTACATCGTTGAACCTCCCGGCCTTTCGCAGCGAGAAAAAGAGTGTATTCTGTGGGCCGCGAGAGGGAAATCGTCCTGGGAGATTGGAAAAATTTTAGGAATTTCAGCAAACACCGTGAATTTCCATATTAAAAATGTGGCGCGGAAATTGGATGCTGCTAGCAGAACGGTCGCCGCTATAAAGGCCTTGGAGTTCGGGATTATTAAATTGTAAGAACTGAACATCGCGCCTTTTCAGGGGGGCCGATGTGGTGCGCTGCGGCTTGAAGTCGTTCATTCTTCCTGCTCACCATCGGTTGGAAATGACAACATCGACCAATTAATCAACCTAAGAGCACGTTGAAGTATCGCCTCGGTCTCAGCAAGATTGGGTGACACGGCCACAATATGTCCAATCCAATCTCGGTAATCACCATTCCTGACGATCGGCGTCTTTGATTCAGCATACAATTTGACCTCTACGACGCCTGGTACAGCAGCCGCCTGACTGTCGCCGCCGATCCAATCGAGGATGCCATCACGATCAGGTACCAGGAATCGCGCGGCCGCTGTCTGCGAATGTGCCCTGCCCAAATCCCATTCGTCACCGATAACAAGCTTGACGTGTTCGGTGATGAGGTCAATCCCATAAGCTAGTTGGACCAGTTGAGGCTCAAGTGCGCCGGCAAGTCGCGGATTGACTTCGATGACAACCGGGCCGCGCTTCGTCCAACGGAGTTCTACATTTGTGGGCCCCCAGCCAAGACCGAGAGCTTGCAAACAGGTCAGCGAAATATTGGTGATGGACTCTTTCGCGTCATCCCCCAGCGGGGCTGGAAAGGTTGTATTATGGAAGACGAAATGAGGTGGGGGCCCGAAATCAGCGGCGACAATCCCTACAACCTCGTTCCCCATTATTTCGACGCTGTAAAAGGGGCCTTGTGCGAATTCTTCGATCAGTATCCTCGGCGGAGTTTGCAAGAAGCACCTCCCGCCCCACAGATAGCTCGTGTGTTCGGCTATCTCATCGGCGTTTCGGCACAATCGGACACCGCTGCTGCCGCTGCCCACAGTTGGCTTGACAATCACCGGCAGTCCGATCTCCGCAACGGAGCCAGCGAATTCTATCGGATTCGTGGCCAAGCGACAAGCAGGTACCGGAACGCCGGATTGCGCAAGGAGCTGACGTTGGGTGAATTTATCGCAGCATCGCTCAAGGGACGCGGGATTCGGCCCTGGTAGATCGAAATGTCGGCAGAGTTTGGCAACTGTAGCACTGACCGACTCATCGTCGCCCGAGAAGCCAGTAATGCCGACAATGTCATAGATAGCACGTAGCCGAGAACATTCGCCGATCAGGGCATCGAGATCGTCTGTAGCGACGCGGATAGCTTCAACCTGTTCCGCCGCAAGATAATCGTAGCAGCTTGGATCAGACGCCAAGCTAATTGGATAAAGTCCAAGACGCTTGACCGCTTGGACGTACAGCAGACCACTAGTTCTGTGACCTTCAACCAGAATGAGCGCCTGCCTTGCCATTGACATTGTCCTCTTTTGCGTTCTGCATGGCGGCCCTCAGCCAAAATTGGCATCATTTCCTGTAACTTAAACCCGACAGTGCTCATATGCCAACGATTTGCGACATTCGAGCAGCTTCATGTGGTTTCTCTGCGGAGATGGCGACCGCTTCCGGCGTAATGTATCTTCACCATGTCATGCAATTGCCGTGCCATTGAAACCATTGTTGTGCGAGAGTGTAGCATCTGTACTCCGCGTCCCGCCGGCGGAATACTCATACTCAATCTGTCGGTTTCAAAACAATGAATGTGTTCAACCGGACACTTTTAGAATCGGCAACACGGATCTCGAATAGACTGTCACTTGCTGGATAGTTGGCTTACCGTTGGTCGAGCTCCGCGCCCATGCCATTCGCCCGTTGGCCCGGGAAAGATGGCGATTGAGTACCGAAGTCGGACGGAGCTGTAGTCGCCATTCATTTTCACGCGGCTCTCTTGCGCAGGGTCGGCCTGCCAGACCGCTTCCGCCGGTCGGGGGATGTGGATGCGCATCTGGGTTTGCAGCAGCCTCCCAGTCCCGATGAGACCGATATCCGGGGCAAAGTCAGCCGCTGCGGGGGCGAACTCGCCTGCACAGCGCTTTACGAAGCGCTCATGCACTGCTCGCTGCAAGAAATGGTCTCGCCTGCGCGCGGGGCATGAACATCGCCAAGCGGCGCCTATGGCGCGAGCCGGTGTCGCTACTGCCCGGAAGCTCGCCGTTATCCTTCATCTCATGTGGAGCGACGCGATCAAGTTCCGCCTCGGCAAGGAACCAGACCGTATCGGCATGAAATGAACAACTGACAAACGGAGAAAGAGTTTTCCCACATAAAGGGTTGATCGTCCCCATGGGGATTATGGGTAAGGCGATCTCGTTATCAGGCAAGATCCTGGGGCGAACTCTCCCACGGTCGTTCAACAGATTGAGACGCCTCGTTCTCCTGACCTCGCCATGCAGCGGCCCAGCGCCGACGCGAAGAGAAGCGAGCGACCCGCGGGGCGACTCGGTGCGAAAAAACGCAACAGGAGCTTGACCTTAACAACCCTGATAGAGAACGCTGTTAGCTCTTATGACCGTGGTCAAGGGTGATGGATGAACTTTTCCGTCCCATGTCCTTGCCACAGGTTTGTTTCCGTTGACTGGAGGACAGCACGGGGATGGGATGGGCCTTCAGCCGACGGTCGATCAAGCTCTTATCTGCGGGTTGGTTACCGCACTTCCGCAATTCGTCTTGGGGCTTTTCCCTGCCTGATGACGGGCTTTGGAGCGATGCTCAAGCCGCATAGGAGTTTCCCCACCGGTCGCCACGTCCCGACTCCGTGCTGCCCGGGGTGTGGCAGCCGGCTTGAAAGCGGTCAAATGGGGCTTCGATCCGGCGGCCCCGTGCGAGCGGAAGCGTTGCCGCTCAAGCGCGATCTTCAAGGCACAAGCGAACCGCATCGTCAGCGCGCCGGTTCGATCTGGTGACCGATGGCCTACAGGAAGGCTGCTATCTCGCGCGCGATCGCGGCAACGACGATGGGTTTGCCGCCCGCCGTCATCCGGCGGTAGCGGGTGCAAAGCGGGGTCTGCCCCTTCTAGGCGATCTCGCGTACCGCCTTCGGCAGGCCCTCGAGCCGGACGCGAATGGGTTCGGTCACCCGGGCGGGATAGCGGTAACTCCAGGTGCCCTCGACCAGCACGCGACGCGCACGGCAATTGCCGGTAAGCGCTTGGCCGCCGCGCTTGACCGTCTCGGCGGCGGGCGCTCCGAGGGCACCAGGCCGAGAAAGCCCTTCAACTGGCGCGGGTTGTCGAAGCAAGCTGCGCACATCGCCGACTTCGCTGACGAAGGTGACGGCAACCATGAAGGACACACCGCGCAGTGCCTGATAGGCCACCACCACCGACGCGCCATCGACCAGCTAGGCACCAGCTCGGCTAGCTGTCGTCCAATCGCTCCAGCCGAGCTTGCGCATCGGTGATGACATCGAGCTGGTCCTGGAACACGATCTGCTGGGCCGGATGGTCGAACTTTTGCGCCGCCAGCCAGCGGGCATGGGTCTGACTCCAGTGCTTATGGCCGCTAAACACCCGGCCATGGCGCAGCAGAACGAAAGCAGCATCTGGTGCTTCTTGCTAGGTCCTCGCCCGCCGCGGCCCGCACCCGCGCCAGATCGCGCACCGCCTCGTGCACGTGTCGGGAACCCAAATGCCGTTCAGTTCGCCAACTCGCAACTGCGGTGCCAAGCTGACCGCATCGCGTCGGTTCGTCTTGACGCGCTCGCCCGCCCGCTTGGGGATCAGCGAGGGCGCAACGGCATCGCAGCGGCGCGCGCGCCTACCCCAACGATCTGCCGGCACGGCCCTAGCCGGTCGGGCCGGCTTCGTAGCAAAAATGCAGTCGCGGATACTTTTGCGCCAGCTAGCGCACGAAGCGCGCGACCGCCGCCTCTGTCGCTTCGATCTCGCCAAAAGCGGATCTCTCCCTCCC
>NZ_QMBQ01000011.1 GCF_003289965.1 Mesorhizobium atlanticum | reverse complement strand
CGAGGCAGCGGTGCGCGGCGTGCGCCAGAACGGCGCCGTCAAATGGCGGGGCACCGAGATCTATGTCTCGGCCACGTTGGCCGGCGAACCGATTGCCATTGAAGAGACCGAGGATGGCGAGTGGACGATGCGCTTCCACACCCATCCGCTCGGCTTCATCGATGAGAAGCACATGAAACTGGTTCGCCGCAGCGCCGCGCCAAGACGACCGCTTGGCGCTGCGGCGACCGCATCATAGGGGGAGAAAACTGTTACCTATGTATCCGGTTCAAAGTGTTACCCATCTATCCCCTGGACAGCTGCCGCCGCGGTTTTCGCCAATCGCTCACGCCGGAGCTGTCGCGCCGGCGCCGAAGTCCCACCTTCTCCCCGTCACTATACGGGGGAAGGCGGATGAGGGCGGCGCGGCGCCTGCAAACCATCGAACTGTTTCCTGCAGGTCCTGCTAACGCTTGCCGCACCACTTGGCATGGGCTAGGACACGCCCGCTCCAGATAAGTCAGCGTTTACTTAGCGAAAAGACCGATCCCATGGCCGACAAATCCGAAAAGACGAAAGCGCGGCTGCCGCGCGGTTTTGCCGACCGCAGTGCCGAAGACATCCGCGCCGTCGAGAAGATGATGGCGACCATCCGCTCGGTCTATGAGCTCTATGGCTTCGAGCCGGTCGACCAGCCGATGATCGAATACACCGATGCGCTGGGCAAATTCCTGCCCGACCAGGACCGGCCGAACGAAGGCGTGTTCTCCTTCCAGGATGACGACGACCAGTGGCTGTCGCTGCGCTATGATCTCACCGCGCCGACAGCGCGTTTTGTCGCGGAAAATTTCGACAAGCTGCCGAAACCTTACCGCAGCTACCGCTCCGGCTGGGTGTTCCGCAACGAGAAGCCCGGCCCCGGCCGCTTCCGCCAGTTCATGCAATTCGATGCCGACACGATCGGCACGCCGGGCGTCGCCGCCGACGCCGAAATGGCGATGATGATGGCCGACGTCATGGAAGCGCTCGGCATCAAGCGCGGCGACTATGTCATCCGCGTCAACAACCGCAAGGTGCTCGACGGCGTGCTGGAGGCGATCGGGCTTGGCGGCGAGGACAATGCCGGCCGCCGGCTGACAGTGCTTCGCGCCATCGACAAGCTCGACAAGCTCGGGCCGGAAGGCGTCAGGCTCCTGCTTGGTCCCGGACGCTGGGATGGCGGCAAGGAAGGCGAGGGCGACTTCGCCAAGGGCGCTGGATTGAATGATACGCAAGCCGAGGCGGTTCTCCTGGCAACGGCCAGGAACGGGCAGGCCGCCCAGGACGCCAGCGTCAATGCCAACGCCGTCTATCAGGAAGGCGTCGGCGAACTCGCAACGATCGAGGCCCTGGTTAGAGCCGCGGGCTACGGCGAAGACCGCATCGTGATGGACCGCTCCGTCGTGCGCGGCCTCGAATACTACACCGGCCCGGTCTTCGAGGCCGAGCTACTGGCCGAAATCCCCAATGACGAAGGCCAGATCGTGCGCTTCGGTTCGGTCGGCGGCGGCGGCCGCTATGACGGGCTGGTCTCGCGCTTCCGCGGCGAGCCGGTGCCGGCGACCGGCTTCTCCATCGGCGTCTCGCGGCTGATGACGGCGCTGAAGAACCTCGGCAAGATCGATACCTCCGACGTCATCGCCCCGGTCGTCGTGCTGGTCATGGACAAGGACACGGAAAGCCTCGGCCGCTACCAGAAGATGGTTGCGGACCTGCGCGCCGCCGGTATCCGCTCCGAAATGTATCTCGGCGGCGCCGGCATGAAGGCGCAGCTCAAATATGCCGACCGCCGCGGCAGCCCGGTCGCCATCATCCAGGGCGGCGACGAGCGCGCCAAGGGCGAGCTGCAGATCAAGGACCTCATCGAAGGCTCGCGCCTCTCGGCCGAGATCACCGACAACGCCGAATGGCGCGCCGCAAGGCCGGCGCAGGTGACTGTGGCTGAGGGCGAGCTGGTGGCTGAGGTGAAGAAGATTCTCGCGGCGCAGGCCGAGGAGCGGGCGAAGTGACGGGCACCGCGCTGTCCTTTCCTTCTCCCCTTGTGGGAGAAGGTGGATCGGCGCGTAGCGCCGAGACGGATGAGGGGTGTTCCAGGGAACGCCAACGTCTCACTTCGCTGGAACACCCCTCATCCGTCGCCTTCGGCGACACCTTCTCCCACAAGGGGAGAAGGGGAGGTGACGCATTATGACATCCCGTCCCGCCATCGCCGCCGACATCGCAAAACTCTTCGCCACCCGCGACACGCACGCGGTCGAAGTCGCAGTCCTGCAGCCGGCTGATCCGTTTCTCGACATGGCGGGCGAAGACCTGCGCCGACGCATCTTCCTGACCGAGAGCGAGACCGGCAAAACGCTATGCCTCAGACCCGAATTCACCATTCCGGTCTGCCTTGACCACATCGCCAGCCAGGCCGGTACGCCGCGTCGCTACTCCTATCTCGGCGAAGTGTTCCGCCAGCGTCGCGAGGGCGGCAACGAATTCTTCCAGGCCGGTATCGAGGATCTCGGCGACCGCGACACGGCCGCCGCCGATGCCCGCTCGCTGGCCGACGCGCATGCGCTGCTCTCGCTGGTGCTACCAGGAAAGGCGCTCGCGATCACGCTTGGCGACCAGACCCTGTTCGAGGCGGTGCTGGCGGCGCTGGGCCTGCCGCGCGGCTGGCGCATGCGGCTGGCGCGTGCCTTCGGCTCGGCGCCGATGCTGGAAGCGGCCCTTGCCGATCTCGCCAATCCGCCACGCAACAGTCAGCTGTCCGGTCCCGTCGCCTTGCTGGTGCTCGACGGAGATGCGGAAGGCCTCGCCGCGCACATTGCCGAAGGCATGGAAGAGGCGGGGCTGTCGGCTTCCGGCGGCCGCTCGCCGACCGACATTGCGCGCAGGCTGATCGAGAAAGCGCAGTTGCGCAGCGTGCGCCTGTCCGACGACGCCTTCTCGGCGCTCAAAGGTTTTCTCGAGATCGACGTCGCGCTCGACGGCGCGACCGCGGCGCTGGAAAAATTCGCCGCCGATGCCGGCCTGTCGCTAGGACCGGCGCTGGAGAATTTCGCCGCCCGCGCCAAGGCGATCGAGGCGCATGGCCTGTCCGCGGCACACATCCGTTACGACGCCGCCTTCGGCCGCCCGCTCGACTATTATACCGGCCTCGTCTTTGAGATCGCTGTCCAGGGAGGCGATCGTCCGCTGGTCGGCGGCGGCCGTTACGATCGGTTGCTGACGCTGCTTGGCGCCAAGAAGCCCATCCCCGGCGTCGGCTTCTCGGTCTGGCTCGACCGCATCGAAGCCTTGCGGGAGAACGCCAAATGATCACGCTGGCGATCCCGTCCAAAGGCCGTCTCAAGGAACAATCTCTCGAAGTGCTGGCCAAGGCCGGCCTTGTCGTCACCCTCCCGGAAGACGACCGCAAATACCGCGCCCGCATCGACGGCCTCGACAATGTCGAGGTGGCCTTCCTGTCCGCGTCCGAGATCGCCGGCGAGATCGGGCAAGGGTCGGTCGATCTCGGCATCACCGGCGAGGATCTGCTGCGCGAGAACCTGGCCGACTGGGAAGCGTGCGCCGAGATCGTTGCCCGCCTCGGCTTCGGCCATGCCGACGTCGTGGTGGCGGTGCCCGACATCTGGCTCGATGTCGACACCATGGCCGATCTTGACGATGTCGCGGCCGATTTCCGCCAGCGCCACGGCAGGCGGCTGCGGATCGCCACCAAATACTGGCGGCTGACGCAGCAGTTCTTTTCGCTCAAGCACGGTATCCAGGTCTACCGCATCGTGGAAAGCCTCGGCGCCACCGAAGGCGCGCCCGCCGCCGGCCTGGCCGACGTCATCGTCGACATCACCACCACCGGTTCGACGCTGCGCGCCAACCACCTCAAGGTGCTAGGCGACGGGGTTATCCTCAAGTCGCAGGCCTGTCTGGTCGCTTCAAGGAAGCAGCGCAACGCGGCGGATGAGGCGCA
Organism: Mesorhizobium atlanticum; assembly: GCF_003289965.1. Taxonomy (GTDB): domain Bacteria; phylum Pseudomonadota; class Alphaproteobacteria; order Rhizobiales; family Rhizobiaceae; genus Mesorhizobium; species Mesorhizobium atlanticum. The sequence goes on along the minus strand of NZ_QMBQ01000011.1, from coordinate 194,049 downwards.
GTTGCGGGAAATCGCTGTGAAGATGGCCGCGCTGGTCGCCTGATCCCCTACCTTCGACGGGTTTCCACCACCCCTGCGGGCTGATAGGCTCGATCATCCCGGGAGGAGACGGCGATGGCGATCAAACTCGACGAGCTCATGAACGCCAGTAATCTGCGTGCGCGCGGCGCCGGCGGGACCTTCATTGCTCCGGCCGATGGCAAGGCGCATGTCTCGGGCGATCGCTCGGTGCCTTTGCTGGACAAGACCATTCCGGAGCTGTTCTCCGATACGGTGAGCAAATACGCCACGCTCGACGCCGCCGTCTTTGTCGGTCAGGACAAGCGCTTCACCTGGAGCGAGCTCTCGGATGCGGTCGACGCCCTGGCCGCCGGTTTCCTGGCGCTCGGCCTGGAAAAGGGCGACCGCGTCGGCATCTGGTCGCCGAACCGCTGGGAATGGCTGGTGACGCAGTTCGCCACCGCCCGCATCGGCCTGATCCTCGTCAACATCAACCCGGCCTATCGGCTGACCGAGCTGGAATATGCGCTCAACAAGGTCGGCTGCAAGGCGCTGGTCACGGCGGCCCAGTTCAAGACATCCGACTATCTCGGCATGATCGAGACGCTGGCGCCGGAGATCGCCAGGGCGGAGCCCGGCAAGCTCAAGGCGAAAAAGCTGCCGACGCTGAAGATCATCATCCGCATGGGCGACGACAACTCGCCCGGCATGTTCAATTTCAGCGACGTCCTGGCCACCGCCGCGCGCGACGACTATGACAAGCTCGACCGCATCACCGAGAGCCTGAAGCCCGTAGATGCCATCAACATCCAGTTCACCTCCGGCACGACCGGCGCGCCGAAGGGCGCGACGCTGACCCACGCGAACATCGTCAACAACGGCAATTTCGTAACCTCGGCGATAAAACTCACCGTCGACGACCGGCTCTGCATCCCGGTGCCGCTCTACCATTGCTTCGGCATGTCGATGGGCACGATGGGCTGCGTGTCGAAGGGCGCGACCATGGTTTTCCCCGGCGAAGGGTTTGACGCCGGCGCGACGCTGAAGGCGGTCGCGCAGGAGCGCTGCACCGGCCTCTACGGCGTGCCGACCATGTTCGTCGCCATGCTCGACCACGCGGATTTCGCCAGCTTCGACCTCACCAGCCTGCGCACCGGCATCATGGCCGGCTCGCCATGCCCGATCGAGGTGATGAAGAAGGTGGTGTCGCTGATGCATATGAGCCAGGTGACCATCGCCTATGGCATGACGGAAACCAGCCCGGTGTCGTTCCAGAGCAGCGTGGACGACCCGCTGGAAAAGCGCGTCTCCACGGTCGGCCGCATCCACCCGCATGTCGAGGTGAAAGCGATCGGCGCGGATGGTGCGACCGTCGCGGTCGGGGAGCCTGGCGAGCTTTGCACGCGCGGCTATTCGGTGATGAAGGGCTATTGGGAGGACGCCGAAAAAACCCGCGAGGCGATCGACGCTGACGGCTGGATGCACACCGGCGATCTCGCCACCATCGATGCCGAGGGCTATTGCAACATCGTCGGCCGGGTTAAGGACATGGTCATCCGCGGTGGCGAGAACGTCTATCCGCGCGAGGTCGAGGAATTCCTCTACCGCCATCCCAAGGTCAAGGAAGTGCAGGTCTTTGGCATTCCGGACGACAAATATGGCGAGGAACTCTGCGCCTGGATCGTGCTGAAGCCCGGTCAGATCGCCACCGCCGAGGAAATCAAGGCCTTCTGCGCCGGCCAGATCGCGCATTACAAGGTGCCGCGCCACATCCGTTTCCGCACCGAACTGCCGATGACGGTGACCGGCAAGCCGCAGAAATTCCTGATGCGCGAGGCGATGGTGGAGGAAATGGGACTGGTGGCGCAGAAGACGGCTTGAAACGGCATCTATGGACAACGAGTTTCCCAATTTCGCGGCGCTGAAAGCCGCCAAGATCGAAAATATAGATTATCGCATCGTCATCCGGCGCGGAGCGCGAACCGGGAATGCGATCGTCATGGCCCCGCATGGCGGCAAGATCGAGCCCCGCACCTCCTTGATCACCGAGACGATAGCGGGGGCCGACCTCGACATGTATTGCTTTGAGGGGCTGATGCCGGAAAGCAATCGGGAACTGCACATAACGTCCCGGAACTTTGACGAGGAGTCCGCCCTGGACCTGTTGCGGACGAAGTCCACCGTCGTCGCCATCCACGGCCGTCAGGATCGGGAGGATCCGTCGACGGTCTACCTGGGCGGCAAGGACGCCGCGTTGGTTTCGGAGATAGCCTGGCGTCTGCATGAGGCCGGCTTCCAGACGCAAAAGGACAATCATCCCTTTCCGGGCATCCAGGATTCGAACATCGTCAATCGCGGACTGACGGGAAAAGGAGCACAGCTGGAAGTGCCCTTCTCGCTGCGTCGCCGGCTGGGCAACGAGCCGGAACTTCTGGAGAGATTCTGTGGGGCGGTTCGCAAGGCCATCGACACATTCAACGCCAGAAATGGTGTCCGGTCCCCGATCCTGTTTTGAACGGTGCGCTAGAGCAATTCCAGGAAAAGTGTGAGCGGTTTTCCGTCCGGAATTGCGTAAAAACAAAGAGATAGAGCGGTTCGCCGTTTCCGTGAAACGGTGAAACGCTCTAAAGCATGTCTCCCGAAAGTGGGAACCGGTTTCGGGAGACATGCGTAAAATCAAAGACCTAAAGCGCTTGGAGCGAATCCGAAGGATCGCGACGCGCTTTAGGCGGCAAAGATGCCCGTGAGACGTGCTCCTCAAGCGCTTTTCCGCTAAGTTTGCGAAAACGCGTGGCGTTTGGGGGGGCTTGGATGACTGGTTACGCCCGGTCGGTGACGTCCTACACGATGCCGTTGGCCGCGCTGGCGCTGGCCCTCGCCGTCAGGGCCAGCGGCCTTTCGGTTGACGAAGGATCGCTGAACGTCAGGATACTCGTCGGAGCGCTGTCGAGCGCCATCATGTTCGTCACCATCTTCGTCGTGCTCGACCATGCCGAGGCGCTCGCCCGGCGCGTGGGCGAGCCCTACGGAACGCTGGTGCTGACCTTTGCGGTGACGGCGATCGAAGTGTCGATCATCGTCTCAATGATGCTGCATGGAGAGAACAACCCGACCCTGGCGCGCGAGTCCGTCTTCTCGACGGTGATGATCACCTCCACCGGCGTTGTCGGCATTTGCCTCACGCTTGGCGGCTGGCGCTATCGCAAGCAGGCGATCGTCCGGCAAGGGACCAGCGCATACCTGTCGGTTCTGATCGCGCTGACCGTGATGACGCTTATTCTCCCGACCTACACACGCGCTACGGACCCCGGAACGTTTTCGGCGGCTCAGCTTGGGTTCGTCAGCGTCCTTTCGGTGCTGCTCTATGCGAGCTTTGTGTTCGCCCAGACCGTCCGTCACCGGGAGGACTTCGTCCAGGGGCAGGCGCACCACGCGCCGACGCGAACCGCCTCCGCCGAGAGCATCTTCGTCAGCGCCCTGCTGCTGGCGAGTGGGCTCATCGGCATAGTCCTGCTCGCCGAGCAGGTCGCCGCAAGCGTGGAGGATGCGCTCGCCGCCTACCAGGTGACCCAGGCCGACAGCATCGTGGGCGCCTTGATCGCGGCACTGGTTTTGATGCCGGAGGCGATCTCGGCGATCCGCGCCTCGTTCAAGAATGAGCTGCAGCGCAGCCTGAACGTCGCGATGGGCTCGGCCTGCGCCACGATCGGTTTGACGATACCGGCGGTCGCGGCCGCCAGCCTGCTGACGGGCAGGGGACTGACCCTGGGGCTTCCGGCCTCCGATGCCGTGCTTCTGGTGCTGGCGCTTTTCATATGCAGCGTCAGCTTCAGCACCGAAAGAACGACGTTCCTGACCGGCATGGTCCATGTCGTCGTGTTTTTTACCTATGTGTTTCTGATCTTCGTGCCGTGAAGGGTGTCGCGGGTGGCGCGGGAATAAGCCGGACGCCAGGCGAACCCGTCCATGACCAACCCTACCGCGACCCCGCCTTCATCTCCGTCGGCCTCGGCGCCGAGCCTGGTTCCTGGACGAGCGGGCCGAGCAGCACTTCGCCGAACAGCGGCTGGTAGCTGCGGCGCACGGCTGGATCCTCCTTGAACGACAGCGCGTACTGGCCGATCTGGTGGAAATAGGTGATGCGCGCCCTGACCAGGCTTTCATCCGGTGAATAGCCCATGGCGCGGAAGGAGCGGACAAGCAGCCCGATGCGCAGATCGTCCATGTCCTTCACCTCCTGCGCCAGCTTCCTCGATGTCCGCGACCAGTCGCGAACGGCAAGATCGAGCAGCGGACTGAAGGGCGCCTCGTCGACCCACACATGCACGATGTCGGTGAAGAACTGCAGGCCGTCGATGTCATGCATCTCGCGCATGGCCCAGAACGGCGCGCAGTTGATGTCGCGCCATTCCTGCAGCAGGCCGTCCCGCAGATCGGCGAGGCTGGTGAAGTGAAAATAGAAGCTGCCCCGCGTCACCTTCAATTGCTTGGAGAGCCGGTCGATCTTGACCTCGGCGATGCCGCGCTTTTCCAGCACCTTGCGGGCCGCCGCGATCCACGCCTCACGGCTCAGCGTCTGCCGGGCCGTTGTCGATCCGGCCCGCGCCCTGGACGAGCGTTTCGTCTTTGCCGAGGCGGCATCCGCTTTCAAATGCTTCGAGACCTCTATCGCGACCGGCGGTAATTTGCCGAGCCTTCCTGATCAACCCGATGTTTGCCCGTTTCGCAACCCGCAACACTCGCCGTCCACCGTGGAACACGCAGTCGCCTGTGCTTGATGCGGGTCGTTCGCCCAAAGCGCTATGCACTTTTTGGGCGGTATGCATCAGGGCAGCGCGCTGATCCGTTGCAGCATCAGGTCGAAGAACGGCGCCGGCTCGATGCGGCGCAGCACGTTGCAATTCTTGCGTCGCCCGGTGACATGCCACCAGTCGACGACGGTCATGCCGATCGTCTCGGGCGAGACGATGTCGACCGTCACCGCGCACTGGCGCTTCTCGTAGATCTCCGGCGCCAGAAGATAGCCGGTGACGCAGGCGTCGTGGATCGGGCGTCCCGGCGTGCCGAATTTGTGGCTGCCATACTGGCGATAGAAGTCGGCGAGATTGGCCGCCTCGATCGCCGCCCTGCTGCCGGTGGCGCGCAGGCGATCCAGCCATTCCAGCGTCATTATCGCGGTATAGGTGCAATCGATGCCCGCCATGGTCAGCGGCACGCCGCTGTCGAAAACCTTGTGCGCCGCATGCGGGTCGACGAAGATGTTGAACTCGGCGGCAGGCGTGGCGTTGCCGCCCTCGAAGAAGCCACCGCCCATCAGCACCACTTCGCGCAGGCGCGGGATGATTCTGGGCTCCATGGTCATCGCCATCGCCAGATTGGTCATCGGCCCAAGCGTGCAGACGGTGAGCTCCCCCTCCGGCGCATCCATGATCGCCCGCACGAGATAGTTGACGCCGTGCTCGCTCTGCAGCGGCGTCACCGGCTCCGGGAGATCGGCACCGTCGAGGCCGGTCTTGCCGTGCACATATTCGGCCGTCATCAGCTTCTTCACCATCGGTCCAGGACAGCCGGCATAGACCGGCACGTCGGGCCGCCCGGCGAGTTCGACCACCTTGAGCGCGTTCTTCGACGTCAGCGGAAGCGGCACGTTGCCGCCAACCGTGGTGATTCCCACCACCTCGAGATCCGCCGGGGAGCCCAGCGCGAACAGGATCGCGAAGGCGTCATCCTGTCCGGGATCGGTGTCGATGATGATCTTGCGCGGTGCCATGTCGTGCCTGCCTTCGAATGCCTATTGATGAGCCCGTCGGGATGTGTAGAAATACAGTACTGTATCTTATGTTCAAGACAGGGTGATCGAAAATGGGCGAACGAGAGCGCGGCGACTTTTCCGAAATTCCGATCCTCGACGTGTCGGCTCTCTACGGCTCCGACCAGGATGCGATCCGGGCGACCGCGGCGACGCTGCGGCGCTATCTCGAGACGATCGGCTTCCTCTATGTCGTCGGCCATCCGATCCCTCGTGCCGACGTCGAGGCGGTGCGCGACGCGAGCAAGCGCTTTTTCGCTCTTCCCGAGGAAGAGAAGCTGAAACTGAAGATCGACAAGAATTTCCGCGGCTACCTGCCCTTCGCCGGCTCGACCATCGTCACCTCGTCGGTCGCGACCGTCAGCAAGCCGAACCAGAGCGAGTCGATCTTCTTCATGCATGAGGTCGATGAAGGCGATCCGCGCGCGCTTGCCGAAAAGCCGCTGCAGGGTCCGAACCAGTGGCCGGACGAGACGGCGCTGGAGGGCTTCCGCGCAACGATCGAGCGCTATGTCGACGAGATGGGCACGCTCGCCCGCAAGATGGTCGGCGCGATCGCGCTGTCGCTCGGCCTGCCCGCCGACAGCCTCGACCGCTATTTCGAGCAGCCGACGACCTTCCTCAGGCTGCTGCACTATCCGACGCAGCCGCAGGAGGAAGGGCTGTTCGGCTCGGCGCCACATACCGACTACGGCTTTATCACCTTGCTCGCGCAGGACGACGTCGGCGGCCTCGAGGTCAAGAACAAGGCCGGCGAATGGGTTCCGGCGCCGCCGATTCCGAACTCCTTCGTGATGAATGTCGGCGACATACTGGCGCGCTGGTCGAACGACCAGTTCGTCTCGACGCCGCACCGCGTCATCAACCGGTCCGGGCGCGAGCGCTACTCGCAGCCCTTCTTCTTCGACCCGTCCATGGACGAGACGATCGCGGCCCTTCCGGTCTGCGTGCCGGCCGGCGCCAGCCCGAAATACGAGCCGGTGCTCTATGGCGACTATCTGATGGAGCGCATCGACAAGAACTATCACTACCGCAAGAAGAAGGCCGCCGAGGCCGCTGGTGCCTGAAGGCCCTGTGGATGAACATTCAAAAAAAGGGGAACTGAAATGACAGCATTTACGCGCATGGCCGGCCTGGCGCTGGCATCGATGGCAACCGTGTGGAGCAGCCTTGCCTGCGCCGTTGACCTGCCGAAGTCGGCCGAGGTCAAGCAGTCGGGCGCGCTCACCGTCGCCAACACGGTCGACTTCGCACCCTTCGAATATCTCGACGCCGACGGCAAGCAGACCGGCATCATCATCGACCTCGCCGGCGAGGTGGCGAAAGCCCTTGACGCCAAGCTGGACGTCCAGCGCATCCCGTTCCCATCGATGATCCCCGGCCTCGCTGCCGGCCGCTTCAAGATCGCCTGGGAGACCTTCTCGGCTACGCCCGAGCGCCTGAAGCAGGTCGACTTCATCATGTTCCTCAAGGCTGGCATCGCCGTTTCGACGACGCCAGACAAGAAGGACAGCCTGTCCGCCGACAATGGCCTGTGCGGCAAGCGCATCGGCGCCACCGGCGGCAGCGCTTCGGACTTCCTGATCGACAAGCTGAGCAAGGATTGCACCGATAAGGGGCAGGCGGCGATCCAGAAGTCGCTGTTCAACTCGACCGCCGACAGCACCCAGGCGACGCTCTCCGACCGCATCGACGCCCGTATGGACGACGCGACGGCGTCGAGCTACTTCGAGGTGACCAGCAAGGGCCAGCTCGTCGTGTTGCCGAAGCTCTATGAGGTCGCCCCGCTCGGCATGGCAATCGCCAAGGACGACAAGGGCACCGCCGACATGATGGTCGCCGCGCTTTCCGAGCTGTTCAAGAACGGCACTTACAAGACCATTCTCGAGAAATACGGCATGGGCGCCTACGCGATCAAGGAACCCTATTTCGTCAACAGCATGGATACGCTGCGCGCGGACTAAGGCATGTCTCCCGAAAGTGGGAACCGGTTTCGGGATAAAGACATGCGTAAGATCAAAAACCTAAAGCGCATGGAGCGTATCCGAAAGATCGCGACGCGCTTTAGGGCAATCGATCCGAAATCGGAATCGATTTTCGCGAAGGATCATGCGCAAAATCAGCACGACGTGTTTGCGCGCCCGGCAGGGCGCGCCGGCGTTTGAACGGGACATCGGCATCCGGCCGGCCGGATGCCCGACAGGATCAGGAGTTGAGCGATGGGCGCGGCCCACCCGACCGAGATGAGCATCGAGCAGGGCGCCGCCGCCGCGGTGGCCCGGCTCACCGTCGTGCCGCAGCGCCGCTATGGCATCTGGGTCGGCACGGCGCTCGCCTTGCTGCTGGCCTTCCTCATCATCCGGGCTTTCGCCAGCAATCCGGCCTTCGCCTGGGGCACGGCTGCCGGCTATCTCTTCCATCCCTCCATCATACGCGGCCTCGCCAACACGCTGATCCTCACCGTGGTGATCATGGCGCTGGCGATCGTTATCGGCACCGTGATCGCCATCATGCGCGTGTCGCCGAGCCCGGTGCTGCGCGGCTTCTCCGGCGTCTATGTCTGGTTCTTCCGCGGTGTGCCGGCGCTGATCCAGCTCATCTTCTGGTTCAACCTGTCGCTTCTGGTGCGCGAGGTCTCGCTGACCCTGCCGTTCCTGGGCACGATCTTCTCGGCCCGCACCAACGATTTCATGACGCCTTTCTTCTCGGCCGTCGTCGCGCTGTCGCTGTGCGAGGCGGGCTACATGGCCGAGATCATTCGCGCCGGCATCAAGTCGGTGCCTTCGGGCCAGGCCGAAGCGGCGAGCGCGCTCGGCATGCCCTACCGCATGATCCTGAAGCGCATCACGCTGCCGCAGGCCATGCGGTTCGTGCTGCCGCCGACCGGCAACGAGGCCATCAATCTGCTCAAGATGACGTCGCTGGTGACCTTCATCGCGGTCGACGACCTGTTCTATTCGGCCCAGAGCATCTATGCGCGCACCTTCGAGACGATCCCACTCCTGATCGTCGTGGCATTCTGGTATCTTGCGGTGGTCAGCATCATGTCGATCGGCCAGCATTTCCTCGAGCGTCATTTCGGCCGCAGCGACACAAGCCGGAGCCCGCTCACCATGCGCACGCTGCGCAATGCCTTGGGCCTGGCGGGTGTCGCCCGATGAGCGACGTCAAATCCGAAAACCGCGCCCGCTTCGGCGTGCCCGCCGATTCCATGGTGTTCGCGCGCGGCGTGCGCAAATCCTATGGGCCGCTGGAAGTGCTCAAGGGCATCGATCTCGATGTGCCGGCAGGTTCCGTCGCCTGCATCATCGGTCCGTCGGGTTCGGGCAAGAGCACCTTCCTGCGTTGCATCAACCACCTGGAGAAGATCAGCGGCGGCCTTCTGCTCGTCGACGGCCAGTTCGTCGGCTACGATCTCAGGGACGACAAGCTCTATGAGGTCAAGGACGACCTGCTTTGCCGGCGGCGCGCCGAAATCGGCATGCTGTTCCAGTCCTTCAACCTGTTCTCGCACATGACTGTGATGGAGAACCTCATCGAGGCGCCGACACAGGTGCGCCGCATCGCGCCCGACCAGGCCAAGGCCGAGGCGGAAATCCTGCTGAAGCGGGTCGGCCTGCTCGACAAGATCGACCGCTATCCGCGAGAACTCTCCGGCGGCCAGCAGCAGCGCGTGGCGATCGCCCGCGCCATGGCGATGAAGCCGAAAGTGCTGCTCTTCGACGAGCCGACTTCCGCGCTCGACCCCGAGCTTGTCGGCGAAGTTCTGCAGGTCATGCGCGATCTCGCCGAGAGCGGCATGACGATGGTCGTCGTCACCCACGAGATCGGCTTTGCCCGCGAGATCGGCGACCAGCTCGTCTTCATGGATGGCGGCGTGATCGTCGAGCGCGGCGCGCCGCGCGAGATGATCGCCGACGCGCAATCGCCGCGTACCCGCGAATTTCTATCGCGGGTTCTTTGATTTCGGCTTCACGCCGCCAGCACCGCCCGATCCAGCCCGCGTATGATCCGCGCCAGCTCCACGCACTCGTCCTGGCGCACCTTGTTCTTCCGCCAGGCCATGCAGATCATGCGTTGCGGCATCGGCTCCTGGAACGGCACGATCCGCAGATCCGGCATCACGCCGGCGGCACTTGCCGCCATTTCCGGCACCAAGGTGACGCCCAGCCCATGCGCCACCATCTGCAGGAGCGTGGTGAGGCTGGTCGCGCCATAGCTTGCCATAGCCACCGGCCGCACATTGCCGCAGACGGCCAAAGCCTGCTCGCGCAGGCAGTGGCCTTCCTCCAGGAGCATCAGGCGCTCCAGCGCCGGGCTTTCGGGCGGCACCGGCGGCGAGGCGAAGGCTGGGTCGTCGGCGGGAACGGCGAGGAAGAAGCGGTCGGGAAAAAGCCCCTCGGTGACGATCGCCGGCTGATCGAGCGGCAGGGCCGCGATGAAGGCGTCGAGCCGGCCGGATGCCGCGTCCTCGACCAGCGATGCGGTCACCGCCTCGCGCAGCTCGAGCTGGAGGGAAGGGTAGTGCTTTTTCAGCTCCGGCAGCACATGCGGCAGCAGGTAGGGCGCGACGGTCGGGATGATGCCCAGCCGGAAACGTCCTTCCATGCTCGGGCGGCCGCGCCGGGCGGTCGTCTCGACGTCACGTATGTCGGCCAGAATGCGCTCGATACGCGGCTGCAGGGCAAGCGCCTCGTCGGTCATGCGCACCGTCTTGCCGCCGCGCTCGAACAACAGGCAGTTCAGCCGCTCTTCCATTTCGGCGATCTGCGCGGAAAGCGCCGGCTGGCTGACGCCGGCAAGCTTCGCCGCGCGGCCGAAATGCAGCGTCTGCGCCAGCGCGTCGAAATATTGCATCTGCCGGACAGTGAGGCCAATCATAAGAAAATCCTATCAAATGAAACAGGAAAGGCAATTTGTCTTTATCGGCTGGTCGGCCTAGTCTGGAATCATTCCAGGTTGGCGCGGCCAGCGGCTGCCCCCGGAAATTCCGGGAAAATCAACCTTGGCAAAATTCAACCACGGCAAAACCTCTGCAGAATCGGGAGACCAAGATGGACGCGAAAACCGACGACAACAGCGCTGGCAAATGCCCGGTGGCGCATGGATCCGCACGGACCAACCGCGACTGGTGGCCGAACCAGCTCGACCTTTCCGTTCTTCACCAGCAGTCGAACCTGTCGGACCCGATGGACGGAGACTTCGACTACGCCAAGGAGTTCGCGAGCCTCGACCTCGACGCGGTTGTCGCAGACCTGCATAAGGTCATGACGGATTCGCAGGACTGGTGGCCGGCCGACTTCGGCCACTACGGGCCGCTCTTCATCCGCATGGCCTGGCACAGCGCCGGCACCTATCGCATCGGCGACGGCCGCGGCGGCGCCGGTGCCGGTCAGCAGCGCTTCGCGCCGCTGAACAGCTGGCCGGACAACGCCAATCTCGACAAGGCGCGCCGGCTGCTGTGGCCGGTCAAGCAGAAATACGGCCGCAAGATCTCCTGGGCCGACCTTCTGATCCTCACCGGCAACGTCGCGCTGGAATCGATGGGCTTCAAGACCTTCGGCTTCGCCGGCGGCCGCGCCGATGTGTGGGAGCCGGAGCAGGACGTCGACTGGGGCTCTGAAACCAAATGGCTCGGCGATGAGCGCTATTCGGGCGACCGTGAGCTTCGCGGCCATCTCGGCGCCGTGCAGATGGGCCTGATCTACGTCAACCCGGAAGGCCCGAACGGCAAGCCGGACCCGATCGCCGCGGCGCGCGACATCCGAGAGACCTTCGGCCGCATGGCGATGAACGACGAGGAGACGGTAGCGCTGATCGCCGGCGGCCACACCTTCGGCAAGACGCATGGCGCGGGCGATGCCTCGCTGGTGGGCGCCGAGCCGGAAGGCGCCGGCATCGAGGCCCAGGGCCTCGGCTGGTCCAGCAAATACGCCTCCGGCATCGCCGGCGACGCCATCACCTCCGGTCTCGAGGTCACCTGGACGACGACGCCGACCAAATGGAGCAACAATTTCTTCGACAACCTCTTCAACTACGAATGGGAGCTGACGAAGAGCCCGGCCGGCGCCCATCAATGGACGCCGAAGGGCGGCGCCGGCGCCGGCACGGTTCCGGACGCGCATAATCCCTCCAAGCGCCACGCGCCGGCCATGCTCACCACCGACCTCGCGCTGCGCTTCGATCCGGCCTATGAGAAGATCTCGCGCCGCTTCCATGAGCACCCGGAACAGTTCGCCGATGCCTTCGCCCGCGCCTGGTTCAAGCTCACCCACCGCGACATGGGTCCGGTCGTGCGCTATCTCGGCCCGCTCGTGCCGAAGGAAGAGCTGATCTGGCAGGATCCGATTCCGGCTATCGACCATGAGCTGGTGAGCGAGGCCGACATTGCCGCCCTCAAGGCCAAGATCCTGGCCTCCGGCCTCTCGGTTTCCGAGCTGGTCTCGACCGCCTGGGCCTCGGCGTCGACCTTCCGCGGCTCCGACAAGCGCGGCGGCGCCAATGGCGGCCGCATTCGTCTGGCGCCGCAGAAGGACTGGGAGGTCAACCAGCCGGCCCAACTCGCCAAGGTGCTGGCAAAGCTGGAAGCCATCCAGAAGGAGTTCAACGCGGCCCAGACCGGCGACAAGAAGGTCTCGCTTGCCGACCTCATCGTGCTGGGCGGTGTCGCTGCGGTCGAAAAGGCGGCGAAGGACGGCGGCACCGAGGTGAAGGTGCCCTTCACGCCGGGCCGCATGGATGCCTCGCAGGAGCAGACGGATGTCGCCTCCTTTGCTGCCCTGGAACCGAAAGTCGACGGCTTCCGCAACTATGCTCGCGGCAAGCTGCCGATGTCGGTGGAGGCGATGCTGGTCGACCGCGCCCAGTTGCTGACGCTGACGGCGCCGGAACTGACCGTGCTGGTCGGCGGCCTGCGCGTGCTCGGCGCCAATGCCGGCGGCTCCAAGCACGGCGTCTTCACCGACAGGCCGGGCCAGCTCACCAACGACTTCTTCGTCAACCTGCTCTCGATGGCGACGGCCTGGGAGCCGGCCGCCGGCTCCGAGCCGGGTTCCGACGAGGTCTACGAAGCGCATGACCGCAAGACCAGAGAGGTGAAGTGGACGGGCACCCGCGCCGACCTGATCTTCGGCTCGCACGCGCAGCTGCGCGCGCTCTCCGAGGTCTATGGTTCAAGCGATGCCAAGGCGAAGTTCGTCAAGGACTTCGTCAAGGCCTGGACGAAGGTGATGAACGCCGACCGCTTCGACATCGCGAAGTAAGATACTACCTCCCAAGCAAAAAAGGCGCGGGTCATGCCCGCGCCTTTTTACTTTTGCTTGGAACTGCGATCAGTCTTTTTCGAAAATGCCGGCCTTGGCGACGACGCCGGCGATCGCTCCGCCGATCAGCGGCGCGACGATGAACAGCCAGAGCTGGCCGAGCGCGGCGCCCCCCGAAAACAGCGCCGGGCCGATCGAGCGCGCCGGATTGACCGAGGTGCCGGTCACCGGGATCATGGCGAAGTGGATGCTTGCCAGTGTCAGGCCGATGACCAGGCCGGCGAAGGCGGTTGTGTGTTTGGCATTGGTGACGCCGAGGATCACTGTGACGAAGGTGAAGGTGCCGACGAGCTCCCACAGGAAGGCGGAGCTCACACCCCATTTCGCCTCATCCCAGCCATTGGCGCCGAAGCCCCCGGTATGGCCGCCGGCCTGGCCGGAGACGATGATCCACAGCGCCAGCGAGGCGATGATGGCGCCGACGATCTGCGCGATCCAGTAGGGGACGACGTCCTTGGCCGGCATCCGCCCCGCCAGGAACACGCCGAGCGTCACCGCCGGATTGAGATGCGCGCCCGAGATCGGGCCAATCGCATAGGCCGCGGCGATCAGGCCGATGCCGAACGCCAGGCCGATGCCTTCCTGTCCGAGCGGCAGCGCGCCGCCGAAACCACCCGTGACCACGGAGGCCGTGCCGATGAACACCAACAAAAACGTGCCGAGAACTTCTGCCAGATAAGTCTTCATTGCCCTCTCCTCATAGGACCCGTCAAACCGCGTTTCCCGCGCCGCGAATCACTGCCGAAAGAGTATTCCCGCCGGAAACACTTGGAAAGCTGAGAGGTTAATCCAGCTGCCTTGCTTGCGCCTGTCAGTCAAAGACATTAGAGGCCATTCATATTCTGGCCAGTTGTTCTTGTTTTCAGCCTTTACGGCTCGCGAGGGAAAACCGTTCGCGGAAATTGCCCGGTTATGAAAACATGGTTTCACAGGCAAGCCGAACAGAACTCTTTCAATCCAGGCCTGAAACGCTTTAAGAGCGGGCAGGAGCCAATTTGTTGTGTAAGCGGAAAACGGGATGCGACTGGGCGGAAGGCTGGCGGCGGCCATAGAGGTTCTTGAAGACATTGGCCGGCGCCATCGGCCGGTGGCGGACGCCTTGCGCGACTGGGGCCTGTCGCATCGCTTTGCCGGCGGCGGCGATCGCGCGGCGATCGGCAACATCGTCTATGACGCGCTGCGCCGCAGACGCTCGGCCGGCTGGCTGTTCGACGAGGACACGCCGCGCGCCATCGGCTTCGGCGCATTGCTGCTGGAGTGGGGGCAAACGGCGCAGTCGCTCAACGAAGCGCTGGACGGCGACAAATTCGCACCGCCGCTGCTCAACGCCGCCGAGCTGAAGGTCGCGGCCGAGCGCAGGCTTGCCGATGCGCCCGAGGCCGTGCGGGCGGATGTCCCGGACTGGTGCGCGCCGCTGCTCGAGCAAGCCTATGGCGACGCCTGGATCGAGGAAGGCGCTGCGCTCGCTCAGCGTCCACCGCTGGACCTCAGGGTCAACACGCTCCAGGCCGATCGCGCCAAGGTGCTGGCCGAGCTGCAGGGCACCGGCGCGGCATCTGCGGCGATCGCGCCGAACGGCATCCGCATCCCGCCGATCGACGGCGACGGCAGGCACCCGAACGTGCAGGCCGAGCCCGCCTTCCAGAAAGGCTGGTTCGAGGTGCAGGACGAGGGCTCGCAGCTTGCCGCGGCGCTCGCGGGCGCCGAGCCCGGCATGCAGGTGCTCGACTACTGCGCCGGCGCCGGCGGCAAGACGCTTGCGCTGTCGGCCGAGATGGACAATCGGGGCCAGCTCTTTGCTCATGACGCGGAAAAGGTGCGGCTGGCGCCGATCTTCGAGCGCATCCGCCGTTCGCACAACCGCAACATCCAGGTCGTCAGCAAGCCGGCGGAGCTTGCGCCGCTCACCAACCATATGGACCTCGTGCTGATCGACGCGCCCTGCACCGGCAGCGGCACCTGGCGTCGCCGCCCGGACGCCAAATGGCGATTGACCGAGCGGCAGCTCGATGCCCGAAAGGGAGAGCAGCAGGCGATCCTCGACACCGCGCAAGCCTTCGTCAAGCCGGGCGGCTTGCTGGTCTACATCACCTGCTCGGTGTTCGACGCCGAAAACGGCGAGCAGGTCGCGGCGTTCCGCGAACGCCATGAAGGCTTTGCGCCGGTCGATCATCGCCAGCTCTGGAATAGCCGCTTCCCCGGCCATGAAGGGGCCGCGCGCATTGCCGGCAACGGTGGCATCTCGCTGTCGCCGGCGCTGAGTGGCACTGACGGGTTTTATTTCCACGCCTTGCGCAGGGCGGTCTGAGAGTCGCGCGACTTTGCTGCGCTGCAACATAAGAGATTGCCTGTGCTGCCTGCCTCTGCAATAAGCTTCGCCAGCAAAACGTGAGGCGGAGACCATGGCAGCCAAGATCGTACCCGCTCCCGATTTCGAGGAACGCGTCAGGACGTCCTTTGCCCGGCAGAAAGCCATGGCCACCATCGGCGCCGAATTGACCCTGGTGACGCCCGGCATCATCGAGATCGAGATGCCTTATTCCGCCGCGCTCACCCAGCAGCACGGTTTCCTGCATGCCGGCGTCATCTCCACCGCCTTGGATTCCGCCTGCGGCTACGCGGCTTTTTCGTTGATGCCGGAAAATTCCGGCGTGCTGACCATCGAATTCAAGGTGAACCTTCTGGCGCCGGGCAGGGGCGAGCGCTTCCTGTTCCGCGGCTCCGTGACGAAGCCCGGCCGCACCATCATCGTCGCCGACGGCCAGGCCTACGCCTTCGCCGCCGACGGCGAGGCCAAGCTGATCGCCACCATGACCGGCACGATGATGACAGTGGTCGGCCGCGACGGGATCGAGGGGTGAGGAGCGGTCCGCGCAGCGGACGAAAAGCCCCCAAATGGGCTTTTCGAGCGACGAACGCCTGGAGCCATAGCGAAGGGCCGGCAGGCGGCGGGGGCACGTTGCCGCTTTCCTTTTCGTAGTGGTACAAACAGGGGTGGAGCCGTCATGACCGTCAAAGTGTCACGCCTGTCGGACAAGTCCGTTCTCTTCGTCATGGCGGCCGAGGCCGAATACGGCCCGCACCTGAAAAACCTGTTCACGCCGCTGATGACCGGCGTCGGTCCGGTCGAGGCCGCTGTGCGGCTGAGCGCGGAACTCGCGGCGTTGAAAGCCGAGGGAGCGCTTCCGGACCTGATCGTCTCGCTGGGCTCGGCCGGCAGCCGCAGACTGGAGCAGGCCGAAATCTACCAGGCCGTGTCGGTCAGCTATCGCGACATGGACGCTTCGCCGCTCGGCTTCGAGAAAGGAGCGACGCCCTTCCTCGACCTGCCGGTGACGGTGCCGCTGCCATTCGTCATCCCGGGCATCAAGACCGCTACGCTGTCCACCGGTGGCGCGATCATCACCGGCGCCGCCTATGACGCCATCCATGCCGACATGGTCGACATGGAGACCTTCGCCTGCTTGCGCGCTTGCCAGCTCTTCGGCGTGCCGCTGATCGGCTTGCGCGGCATTTCCGACGGCGCGGCCGATCTCAGGCACGTCAACGACTGGACGGAATACCTGCACATCATCGATGAGAAGCTGGCCGCGGCCGTGGGCTTGCTGGAACAGGCGATCGAATCCGGCTCGATCCGACTGGCATAGGCGCAAAAGGACGGAAAGCCGCAGCGCGCAGCCCATTGCGTCGACTCGTTTCTTTCTCTAAAGGCTCGCCATGACGACGACAGCCAATCATCCCGACACCGTTCTGATTGTCGATTTCGGCAGCCAGTTCACGCAGCTCATCGCACGCCGCATCCGCGAGGCCGGCGTCTTTTCCGAGATCGTGCCGTTCCAATCGGCCGAAGCGGCCTTCAAGCGCATCAATCCGAAAGCGGTGATCCTGTCCGGCGGTCCGGCCTCCACCACCGACATCGGCAGCCCGCGCGCGCCCCAAATCGTCTTCGACGCCGGCGTGCCGGTGCTCGGCATCTGCTACGGCCAGATGGCGCTTTGCGTGCAGATGGGCGGCGTCGCCGAAAGCTCCAACCACCGCGAATTCGGTCGCGCCTTCGTCGAGATCGAGAAGGAAAGCCCGCTGTTCGAGGGCCTGTGGGCGCCCGGCCAGCGCCATCAGGTTTGGATGAGCCATGGCGACCGCGTCATCGAATTGCCGCCGGGCTTCAAGGTGCTCGGCAAGTCAGAAAGCTCCCCCTTCGCCATCTTCGGCGATATCGAGCGCAAGATGTACGGCATCATGTTCCACCCGGAAGTGGTGCACACGCCCGACGGCGCGAGGCTCTTGAGAAACTTCGTCCATAACATCGCCGGCATCGAGGGCGACTGGACGATGCGAGCCTATCGCGAGCACGCCGTCGAAACGATCCGCAAGCAGGTCGGCAAGGGCAAGGTGATCTGCGCGCTGTCGGGCGGCGTGGACTCCTCGGTCGCCGCACTGCTGATCCACGAGGCTGTCGGCGATCAGCTGACCTGCATCCTCGTCGACCACGGCCTGATGCGCAAGGACGAGGCTGAGAGCGTCGTGGAGATGTTCCGCCAGCACTACAACCTGCCGCTAATCCTGGTCGACGCCTCCGACCGCTTCATCTCGGCGCTGGAAGGCGAGGCCGATCCCGAGAAGAAGCGCAAGACCATCGGCCGCCTGTTCATCGAGGTGTTCGAGGAAGAGGCGAAGAAGCTCGGCGGCGCCGATTTCCTGGCGCAGGGCACGCTCTATCCCGACGTCATCGAAAGCGTTTCCTTCTCCGGCGGCCCGTCGGTGACGATCAAGTCGCACCACAATGTCGGCGGCCTGCCCGAGCGCATGAACATGAAGCTGGTCGAGCCGCTGCGCGAACTCTTCAAGGACGAGGTGAGGGCGCTGGGCAAGGAACTCGGCCTGCCCGAGAGCTTCATCGGCCGCCATCCCTTCCCGGGCCCGGGGCTTGCCATTCGCTGCCCGGGCGGCATCACGCGCGAGAAGCTGGAGATCCTGCGCGAGGCCGATGCCATCTATCTCGACGAGATACGCAAGGCCGGCCTCTACGACGCCATCTGGCAGGCCTTCGCCGTGCTGCTTCCGGTGCAGACCGTCGGCGTGATGGGCGACGGCCGCACCTACGAGTTCGTCTGCGCGCTTCGTGCCGTGACCTCTGTCGACGGCATGACGGCCGACTTCTACCACTACGACATGGCCTTCCTCGGCGCCGCCGCCACGCGCATCATCAACGAGGTGAAGGGCATCAACCGCGTGGTTTACGACGTGACGTCGAAGCCGCCGGGTACGATCGAGTGGGAATAATTCAGGCCTAGCCGAATGTCGCCGAAATTGCGCTAGGGTTCGATCTAACTATCTGAAATTAAAGATATTTTTAGCCGGCAGCTTTCGCCGGCTATCGGCGCGCGTCGTTTGGCGATGCCGTACCCGATGCCGGACCTCCATCGTATTGCCACGACGATCTTTTACCAGTACCGTCACGTCATAGAGGGCCTATGACGGTACTTTTTTCAGACCAAGTGGCTGAAAAATAAACAGAATTTCTGGCGTCGGCTCTCCAAAACCTGATGACGGTACTTTTGGAAAGGCACTCGGGATGCTGACGGACGCCGCTCTCAAGGCATTGAAACCAAAAGAGAAAATCTACAAGGTAGCCGACCGCGACGGAATGTATGTCCGCGTTATGCCGAGCGGCGCTATCTCCTTCCGGCTGGATTATAGGCTCAATGGCCGTCGCGAAACCGTTTATCTCGGCAAATACGGTCGCGATGGAATCTCTCTCCTCCAGGCGCGCGAAAAATGCCTCGATGCGCGTCGAGCGGTCAGGGAAGGCCGGTCTCCTGCCATCGAAAAGCAACGGGACAAACGGCGGCTGAAGGAAGCCAAGAGTTTTGGCCAGTTCGGAGAGAAGTGGCTGACCTTAGCACCAATGGCCGACAGCACTCGATCAATGCGGCGATCAATTTTCGATCGCGAACTCCTGCCGGTTTGGCGCAATCGGCTGCTGACTGAAATTACACCGGACGATCTTCGCGCCCAGTGTGCCAAGATTGTCGAGCGCGGGGCGCCGGCAACGGCCATCCACGTCCGCGACATTCTCAAACAGATCTACCGCTTTGCCATTCTCCATGGTGAGAAGGTGTCCAATCCGGCCGATGACGTCGGCCCGGCTTCGATCGCCAGCTTCGTTCCGAGAGATCGATCGCTCTCCCCATCTGAAATTCGCGTGATGCTCAAGATGCTGGAGAAGGTCGCGACCTTGCCGACCATTCGCCTCGGCCTGCGCCTCATACTATTCACGATGGTGCGGAAGAGTGAACTTCAGGACGCAACCTGGGATGAGGTTGACTTCGAAAATGCTGTTTGGACCATCCCCAAGGAACGGATGAAGCGATCGAAGGCCCACAATGTCTATCTGTCGCGCCAGTCGCTCGACATCTTCATTGCGCTTAAGACCTGCTCGGGAAACTCACGGTTCGTGTTGCCGTCGCGCTACGATGCCGATGCGCCCATGTCGCGCGCAACCTTCAACCGTGTGACTTACTCGGTTGCTGAACAAGCGAAGATGGAAGGCCTGCCGCTTGAGCCGTTTACGGTGCACGACCTAAGGAGGACGGGATCCACGCTTCTCAACGAACTCGGGTTCAACAGCGACTGGATCGAGAAATGCCTCGCGCATGAAGACGGTCGGTCTTCACGCGGCGTCTACAACAAGGCGGAATATGAGGTCCAGCGCCGTCACATGATGCAAGAATGGTCGGACATCGTAGAAGCCTGGGTTGAAGGGCGAAAACGGCCTGTAGTGCTCGTTCCTCCTACGATGACTATCTTTGAGCCCGATCCAGCGCTTTGACTCGAGAGCACTTTCGCAAACTTATATCGGGAGCTTTAGCGCGCTCGATAGGTACAGCCCGGCGAGCCCGCAACCACGCTTCGACTTCAGCCAGGTCCCACACGACGCAACGAGGGGTCAATGCGAAACGGCGCGGGAATTGTCCGCGCTGTTCCAGTTCATAAATCGTGCTGTCGGCGAGAGGTATCATCTCACGCAGTTCCTTGCGCCGAATTGTTCGGGTAGTCGCATTCTGCGTCTGAATAGTCATCGCGCGGCTCTCTCCTTATGGCGCTCCGGAGATTGAAACCGAACGCTCGCGAGGATGGAACGACAGAAAGCAGTCGAGGGTATTCCAGGCTACAATTTCGCACATATCGGTCGGTAGTAACGCTTGAGCCCACAGCTTGGTGTGTGGACCGAAGCATAGTCGCATCAATCTCAGAAACACTGTTTCACATAGCGCCCTTCGCCGGGGGCTGTCGGTCCCGCATCCCGCCTACGGCGGCGCTATGCTGATGCTCCTACGGCCGCCCTGTTGAACCGGTCTCAGGGCCACGAACTTTCTCCAGCACCGAACTGACTTGGCCCCGCTTGCGGGCATTTCGGTGCTTCCGTCTTGTGCGCCGTTGTTTGCTTTGGTCGGAGAAAGGCGCGCGGCCTTTCTCCCGACGAAAGTCAGAGGAGGAGCGGGTTTTTCCGTGACGGGTTGAGGACTGGGAGAGAGGCTCCTGGCGCCCGTCATGGAGATGACCCATGACACAAGTTCTCGACACTACCCGCGATCGTTCCGGCGGCTATAGGGTGGATCTGAGCCGCGGCGAACGAATTGGCCGCGTCTGCTCCGAATGGTTCTCGCGGCCGGCCGATGAGCGCTACCTGTCTTTGTCGGAGCTATTTGAGGCGGTGCAGATCCGGACCGAGCGCAGCCGCACGAAGACGGTCGACAGCTCGGCTATCCAGGTCGAGGCGAGCCGCGACGATGCTGAGCGCCTGGCTCTGGTCTTGCCGGGGTGCGATGTTCCGACAGCTCCGACCCATTGGAGCTTCGGCCAACTCGCGAGCTTGGTTGGCGCTCCGGCAGCGTATCTGCGCCAGCTCCCGGCACCGCTCGCAGGCATTAATCTGCAATATGGCCTGACATCCCACCGCACGGAGCAAGTGAAGACGCTCGAGATCGAGAATGGGCGTGTCGAACTGCGTGCGGTGACGGGCCCGGACTACGGCCGCATCTTCGACCACGAACTCGTTTCTGCCGTGCAGCGTATCGCCGGCAACGGTACGGGTGACACCAGGTGGAAAGTGCCGGGCGTGCTTGATTGGTCCACCGGCATCTACAATCCGCGCGTCGACACCACGAAGGACACCACGACGCTCTATGCCTCTGACCGCGACGTCTTCCTGTTCCTCGTCGACGATCTCAATCCGATCGAGGCTGGTCGGCTGCCAGATGGCTCGCCCGATCTCTACTTCCGCGGCTTCTACTGCTGGAACTCTGAGGTTGGCGCCAAGACGCTCGGGATCGCGAGCTTTTATCTGCGTGCCGTATGCCAGAACCGCAATCTGTGGGGCGTTGAGGATTTCGAAGAGATCACCATCCGCCATTCGAAATACGCTGCCGCGCGTTTCGCGCATGAGGCAGCGCCAGCGCTGACGCGCTTCGCCAATTCCTCACCCACGCCCTTCGTCAACGGCATCACTGCGGCGCGTTCGCAGATCGTTGCCCGCACGGACGACGATCGCACAGAGTTCCTGCGCAAGCGCGGCTTCTCCAAGGCGGAGACCGGGAAGATCATCGAGAGGGTGCTGACTGAAGAAGGCCGCAAGCCCGAAAGCGTTTTTGATTTCGTGCAGGGCATTACCGCTGTAGCGCGCGACAAGGTTCATCAGGACGCCCGGCTCGATCTGGAAGCGCGGGCGAAGAAGTTACTCGAACGGGCGGCCTGACTTCCGGACGCCGGGAAGTACGAACCCTATCTCGGTTTCATTGCTTTTGCTCTTCTTCGTCATGGTCCCGCGGCGCCGTCCCCAGAGTCAGAGGGCGGCGCTGCGCTTCGTGACGGGTTGGAGGTCGAGAGAGAGGCTTTCGGCCGCCCGTCGCGGAGTAACCATGATGGCTACCAGTGCCAAGAAGATCACACTGTCGTCCTCGCGCGACATTCCTTTCAACAAGCTTGTCCTCAGCCAGGCGAATGTCCGGCGTGTAAAGGCTGGCGTCTCGATCGAGGAACTCGCCGAGGACGTTGCCCGCCGTGGACTTTTGCAAGGCCTCAGCGTGCGCCCGGTGAAGGACGAAGCAGGCGTCGAAACCGGGATGTTCGAGATTCCCGCCGGCGGCCGTCGCTATCGGGCGCTAGACCTTCTGGTGAAGCAGAAGCGGCTCGCCAAGACCGCGCCGGTTCCCTGCGTGGTTCGCGAGGAGGGCATTGCGGAGGAGGATTCACTGGCCGAGAATGTCCAGCGCGCTCCGTTGCATCCTCTCGATCAATTCCGCGCGTTTCTCACCCTGCGCGAGAAGGGCCAGTCGGAGGAGGAAATTGCTGCCGCCTTCTTTGTTTCCATCAGTGTCGTGAAGCAACGCTTGAAGCTGGCCTCGGTCTCGCCGGCGCTGCTCGACATCTACGCTGAAGACGGCCTTACGCTCGATCAACTCATGGCGTTTACGGTCTCAGGTGACCACAAACGCCAGCAGCAGGTCTTTGAGCGGCTGAAGACTTCCTACGACAAGCAGCCTTATGCCATCCGGCGGATGCTGACCGAGGGCGCGGTGCGCGCGTCAGACAAGCGAGCCCAGTTCATCGGCATCGACGCCTACATCGATGCCGGAGGGACAATCATGCGCGACCTTTTCCAGGGCGATGACGGCGGCTGGCTGCAAGACGTCATGCTGGTGGATCGGCTGGCCGCGGAAAAGTTGGAACGCGAGGCGGAAGCTGTGCGCCTCGAAGGCTGGAAGTGGACCGAGGTGGCTCCTGACTTCGCTTACGGCCATGCTTTTGGGCTCCGCCAGCTACGCGGCGAGCCGTCGCCGCTTACTCCCGACGAGCAGACGGCACACGAAGCGCTCAAGGCCGAGCATGATCGTCTGTCCGAGGAACACGACAGCGTCGAGGATCTCCCGGAGGAGATCGATCAGCGTCTCGCTGAATTGGAGACTGCCCTCGAATGGTTCGAAGCCCGGCCACTTGCCTTCGAACCAGCAGAAATCGCCCGCGCCGGTACCTTCGTCAGTATCGCACCTGATGGCTCTCTGCGTGTCGAGCGCGGATATGTGCGTCCCGAGGACGAACTCCCGGTCGATGACGAGCCAGCCGAAGCGGGGGAGGAGTTTTCCGGGGCTGGCGCGAACGGTGATGGTGACGGCATCTCGTCGGATACCCAACCGATGGCCGAGCCGGAGGAGGAAGAAGGCCTGTCGCCTATTTCTGACCGGCTTATGACGGAACTGACCGCGCATCGAACGCTTGGCCTTCGCCACGCGCTCGGCGAACAGCCTGAAATCGCTTTTCTCGCTGCGCTGCACGTGCTCGCACTGAAGACTTTCTACCAATATGGATCGGACAGTTGCCTGGAGTTGGACCTGAAAAGCGTCGGCTTCGGTGCCCAGGCTCCAGGGCTCAACGATAGCCTGTGTGCTCGGGCGATCAGCATCCGACACGATGACTGGGCCAAGGTGTTGCCAAAGGAAGCCACTGAGCTGTGGGACGCTCTGCGCGAATGGGGTCAAGAGCGCCGGACCGCACTGTTCGCCCATATTGTCAGCCTTTCGGTCAACGCTGTGCATGAAGCGTGGAACCGGCGGCCGCGTGCACTTGCCCATGCCGACCGACTGGCCCAGGCTGTGGACCTTGATATGACCGTGACCGGCTGGCGGCCGACCGTCGATAACTTCCTCGGCCGTGTGACCAAGGCCCGGATCCTCCAGGCGGTTACCGAAGCGAAAGGTCAGTCGGCTGCTGACCGGATAGCGCACCTCAAGAAAGGTGACATGGCGAGCGAGGCGGAGATGCTGATCGCCGACACCGGCTGGCTGCCCGAACCGCTGCGTACACCAGCGCGCGAGGCACAGGTCGAAGAGACGCCAGCGTCGGAAATGGTTGTCCAAGCGACGGCGTCGAACGACGGCGAAACGGCCATGGGCAAACCCGACGCCTTCGCTGAAACTGACGAAGCCCAGACAGCCCATGGCTCGATCGCGGCCGAATGAGATCTGCCGAGTCTTTACCTGGCCCGCCGGCAACGGCGGGCCTTTTCCTTTGGAGACTTGCTGTGACCGGAAACTCCCATGACCTTGCACGCCGTCTCGGCCGCCAGGCGGAGGCGGTCTGTCGCAACTATCTCTCAAACGGCCGACGCCAGGGCAACTATTGGCAGGTTGGTGACGCCAGAAACATGCCAGGTAGATCGATGTACGTGCGGCTGAACGACTCTCGCAAGGGCTCGGCCGGCAAATGGACCGACGCCGCCACTGGCGAGCATGGCGATCTGCTCGACATCATTCGGGAATCGACCGGCTTGGTTGATTTCAAGGACGTGGCCGACGAAGCGCGCAGATTTTTGTCGATGCCCGACCTGACTCCGGATTCTAGCGAACGCGAGAAGCGATCGACTGCTCCAACGGGCTCTGTCGAGGCCGCGAGACGCCTGTTCTCTATCTCGCATCCGATCTCCCGGACGCTCGTGGAAACGTACTTGCGCGCACGTGGCATAACGGCCTTGCATGAAACCGGCAGCCTTCGATTTCATCCCCGCTGCTACTACCGTGCCGACGAGGAGGAACCCACCCAGACTTGGCCCGCAATGATCGCGTCAGTGACCGACCTCAACGGAGAACTTACCGGCGCGCATCGCACCTGGCTCGATCCTGCCGGCTTTGGTGAGGATCACCTAGGCCGAGCACCGATCGAAACACCGCGTCGGGCTATGGGCGACCTGCTCGGGCACGCGGTCCGCTTCGGCGTATGCGCGGACGTGATGGCAGCCGGAGAGGGGATCGAGACCATGCTTTCGCAACGCTCGGTACTACCCGACATGCCGATGATTGCGGCACTCTCGGCAGCGCATCTGGCAGCCATCATCTTCCCTAATACACTTCGGCGTCTCTACATGGCCCGCGACAACGACCCAGCCGGCGATGGAGCGATGACCACCCTCATCGAGCGCGCCAATTGCGCCGGGATCGAAGCAATCGTCCTGACGCCACAACTCGGTGACTTCAACGAAGATCTACGTCGGCTTGGCTTCGATGCGCTCAGGGCGACCTTGCGGGTGCAGATCACGCCGCACGATGTCGCACGGTTCATGCCGGGGGCGATCTGACCGGAAAGAGGCGGGGTACCATGTCTCTGTCGGTGGCTGTCGCAATGTCGGCGCCTCTGTCGGTAGAGGCCGGCGCCACGGCCTTCTAGAGGGCGATCGGTGCGCCAGTCGGTCTGGTCTGGCAATGGCTGCGCCCGGCTATTTTCCGGCGGCCCAGCGGGCCTTTCCATCGCGAGACAAAATAGCCGGGCTTCGCCATCCTCCACTGGTGTTCCGGCCCTTGGCTGGCGCCGCGAGTGCACGTCCGAACCGCCCGTCGTTTCCATCGCCATGAAGGCCGCGATGGGCGCGGCCAATCCGGACAAGGGAAGCCGCCATGAGCGACGACGATCACCTCGACTTCGAACCACCGCATGCGTCATCCTCAATGGATCATGTCCTGCAGGAACTCCAACTCTACGGCTACCGGCCGTTCGAGGACGAGCCCGATCCGCGCCCACTCCCCGAGGTAGGCGCCATCACAGCCAGCATTGCCGACATCTTCGATGCCCTCGTGGTGGCGCTCTCCGAAACGCGCTTGGAGCCGGACCTCGACGAATTGCTCTGGGGTGCGGTCAACCTCTTCCAACGCGCGTCCAATCGGATCGAACGCGAACTTGACGACAACGAGGTTTCGCAGAAGCGCCTGCAGCGCGAACAGGACGGAACCGAAGTCAAGTCAGTCGAACTTGAACGGCTGATCGCCCAAGGTCAGACACTGCTCGAACGCCGTGATGCCTTCGAGTTGATGCGTGACCAGGCTGCCGAGCACTTCGAGCGCTACACCCACGCGATTTGGCGCCCGCGCGCTGGCTCCAAGGTCAACCACCGCAATCTCACCGCGGCGATGATCGACAGCCGCGACTTCCTCGCCGCTAAGAGCCATGCCGACCGCCAGTTGCATTTGCCGCCAGGGCCAAAGGTCGCGTTCACCGGCGGGCTCGAGTTCGATGACCATCGGTTGATCTGGGCGAAACTCGATCAGGTTCATTCCAAGCATCCGGACATGGTCCTGCTTCACGGCGGATCACCCAGGGGCGCTGAACTGATAGCGGCCAAATGGGCTGGCAGCCGCAAGGTCCCTCAGATCGCCTTCAAACCTGACTGGATTAGACACGGCAAAGCCGCTCCCTTCAAACGCAATGATGTCATGCTCGACACTTTGCCTATCGGCGTTATTCATTTCCCCGGCACAGGCATCCAAGACAACCTTGCCGACAAAGCCCGCAAGCTTGGCATTCCGATTATGAAATTCGGGCCCCCCTGAGCAGTTCCCTTTGTCGGCGAGACAAATGACATGCTCGCCACGCCAATGCTGTTGCCGGAGCATGTCAGGCCGCAGCACTTGCTAGTGCGGCCACGATGAGTGCGACAGGCTAGCATCTAGCTTCACGACTCTCCGGCTCCTGGAACCGAAACGGGGAACCGATCCTCGCGTTCATTAGCGCGATTCCTTGGTCCATCCGAAGGCCTGATGCCATCAACCCGTAAAGGGTCGGACTACGCAAAGCGTGCCGCCGATTCAGCTTCGCCTTCACGGTGATTGCGGCCCTCGGCTGGACACATCGGGCACCTGTCACGCGGGGATGGATCTCCGCTTCCAACCAGGAGCCGGACCGATGTCCCTCGCAGAAGCAAACGCCTTCGCCTTCAGCCTCGCCACCAGCCTTATGGTCAGCATCGTCATCTTCCGTGCCGGCGACGGCTCGCTCGCCGTTGCGCCCGCGGACGAATATGATGGGGACCTTAGCGAGATCGTCGGTGAAATCGATCCCTACGCCGAATAGCCGAGGCAATTCTGCTCAGAATTGCCAAGGACCGCGAGGGCCCAACAGCTCCCAATGATCATTGGCAATTTGACGCCGCGCAGAAGGCGCAAAGAGACCTAGGATCGTTTGCAAAGACCCAAACCACCAGCGGATATTCCTCGTCGTTGCTGAGATCCTGCGCCACAGGCCGTAAGCCCGCGCCTTGCCGCCGATATGCGCCTTCGCGCAAACCTTGCTGCCGCACGTGCACGAAACACGAAGGGCTTTGCCAACATTGCCTAGCTACTGGGCTTAATCATGGCATGGATATTGGCAGCCGCCCGCTATAGCGCTGCACATAGACCGCTGGAGTCAGATTCGGACGCCGGACTGCTGCGATCCTTCCGCGGTCTGTATCTGCGGTGTGTTTGGGGAACGTGATCCTGTCGAGGTTCAGCTGGTGGACCGTCGAGGGTTGACATTCGGAGCTCGCTCGCCATGCTGCAATGCAGCATGAATAGTCGCCTTACCGAGTCATCGCGCATCGAATGCCTGGATGGCCTTCGCGCCGCCGCCGCATTGTGGGTGCTGGTCGGCCACTGCCTGCTCCTGACCGGCTGGCATCTTCCGGTGCTAGGCGACCCTGCGCTGGGCGTCGATCTCTTCATCATGCTTTCCGGCTTCCTGATGGTGTTCCACTATCAGCTGCGCCGGGACAAGGAGCCCTGGCAAAGGCCTGAAACCTGGCTCAAATTCTGGACGCGGCGTTATTTCCGCATCGCGCCGCTGTTCTACGTCATGCTGTTCTTCGCACTGGCCCTCGGCCCGTATGTTTATGAGTCGCGGACAGTCATCGACGCATTCGTGGGTCGTGTGCCGCAGGCGCCCGAGCGCTACCTCGACAGCAGCCTGAAGAACATTTTCGCCCATCTGACATTCCTGTTCGGCCTTTCCCCGAACTTCGCCTACCGGACGCCGCTGCCCGACTGGAGCCTCGGGCTGGAAATGCAGTTCTATGCGGTGTTCCCGGCGCTGATGCTTGCTGTGCGCCGTTTCGGCTGGCTCTGGAGCGCGATCGTCATAGCGGCGCTCGGCGCCCTGGCGGTGGCGGTCCTGAAGTCAATGTCTGTCCATTTCCCTATGCCGTCCTTCCTGCCGCTAAAGATCCAGGTTTTCCTGTGCGGCATGCTTCTGGCGGGCGTCCTGGGGCAGAGCCAACCCCGACCGCTGCTGCATCTGGCCTTGGCCATGGCGCTCGCGGCGATCCCCTTCGGCGACGGCCACGGCCTTTCGAAGTTCCTGATACGCGAAGCGCTGGTGCTTGGGTTCTTTGCCCTAGTCCTCTATCGGATGCTGCCCGGCACTGCCGGCGTCGTGACGCGGAAAGTCGCCGTCGCATTGGGCGGAGGCATCTTTCATGTGCTGGGCGAACTGTCCTACAGCATCTATCTGATCCACCTTCTGGTTCTGCAGCCTGTCGCGGCCTTCGTAATTACCCGTTATGGCGACGGCCTCGGCGCACCGCTGCGCTTCGCCATCGTGCTGGCGATCGTGCTGCCCGCGGTTTGTCTTCTGTCCTTCGTGACCTACAGGCTCATCGAGATGCCCGGGCAGCAACTCGGCCGCCTGGTGTTGCGCGGGTTTGCACGTAAGAAGCCGGCGCTTGAGCCAAGTCCCGCCGAATAGCAGCAATCAAAGCCGCCATCGCCGGCCCGCCGTCATGTTCGGCAGGCCCCGGCTAGTCTAGAACTGCGTCACCTCCTCGCGTGCGCGCCGCAGCGAAAGCATATGCCGCAGCAGGGTTCGGGCATTTGTGTCGTAGACATAATGCGCGAAAGCCGCGACAGCGATGACGAAGATGGATGTTCCCACGACGAATGGCAGGCCGTGCTGGTTCCACGGGGTTCCGGTGAGGGATTCGTCCAGGATGTTCACGATCCTGATCAGCGGCGTGTGAAGCGCATAGATGGCGTAGGAGATATTGCCGGAGAACAGGGCGAACGCGCGCCAGAAGCCCGATAGCCGCAAGCGGGAGGCCAACAGAACAAGCCAGGGCCAGACCAGCACTATGATCGCCAGATCGTACAATTGCGCATTTGCGGCAGGGCGGAAGATCATCAGTCCCGCGCAAAGCGCAAGCAGGACCGGCATGTAAAGATTGCCGTCTCGGCTGACCCCGGTCGCATATCGTCGCAGATAAACGCCGAGGAAGAAGGAAAAGGTGATCCGGGCGGGAGCCGCGATCGTTCCGTCCCAATGGGCGCCGCCGCCCAGGATGACGCCGTGCCAGGCCATGAGCGCCAGCGCCAGGAAACCAAGGCTGAAGATGGCGGCCAGCGAGCGGCGAGCAAGCTTCAGGGCCAGCGCGGCGAAGACTGCGTTGGCGACCAGTTCATAGAAGAGCGACCAAGCCGGACCGTTCAGCGGAAAAAGCACATCTGGGCCAATGGAGAGCGACGGCGGCGTGGGGAGGAAAAGGAGAGAGAACCCAAGGCTCGCAAGCAAATCCAGCCGCGAGTAGGAGCTTAGACCCTGCGTTGCGACGACCGCGCCCACGCCGACCATGAAGACACCAATGGCCGCGAAATATAGCGGGTAAAGCCTGATGATCCGGGCCTCCGCGAATTGCCAGAAAGACATCCCAGTTCGGAATTTCTCGTCATAGGCATGGGCAATCACGAAGCCGCTCAGCAGGAAAAACAGGTCGACGGCAAGAAAGCCCGACGGTGCCAGGTCAAGATGCTGCGCCGTAAGCTCGCTGAAATGACCAAGCATCACTGGAACAGCGGCGATGCCTCGTAAGCCGTGCAAGGCGTCGAAGTGGGTTGTCTCAGGTCTCAAACCGATCTCCGGTTATCCCGAACCCGCCAGCGTCGCCCAAATCCATCTACGCATTGATTGCTGCGTCGCACAAGAACCTTTTGCGGCGCACGCTACTGGTATGCGTCCACAACGGTTCCCTGGCCGGCGGGAAAGGGAGGGCACCTTCTCCCCGTAACGAGAGCCGTTAACGGGGAGAAGGAAGACCCGACACGATCAGTAATCGCCGCGGTAGTACCGGTCGTCGCAGGGCGCGGTGTAGATTTGGCCGTAGCGGTCCTGGTAGCGGCACATCTGGCGGCCGCGCGGCTCCTGCGGGGTGGTGGCCGAGCCGACGACGGCGCCGAGCAGTGCGCCGCTCGCGGCGCCGATCACGGTGCTCTTGGTGTTGCCGCCGATCGCCTGGCCGACCAGCGCGCCGCCGGCCCCGCCGATCAGCGCGCCGGTGGTGGCCCGCTGCTGGCCTTCGGTCTGCGTCTCGCAGCCGGCAAGCGCCGCGGTCATGAGCACGGCCAGAATAGCCTTCTTGATGATCATCACTAGAACTCCTCTGAAGCCCCAGGGAAATGACAACAGGTTGAAAACAGGGGCGATTTCGCCCAAGTGCGGGCGCATTGCGGCGGAACGGCGGCGGAGCTCGCTCACGAAGTGAATCACGGTTTCCCGGCAGTTGAACGGCATGGTTGCCAAACGGGAAAGGCAACTCTCCCGCCAGTAACTTTTCAGCGGGTCCTCAATGGAACCATGATGGTTGCAATTTCCCGACCGTCGGCGCCGGCCATGACCTTCTCAAGGGAAGTGGGATCAGGAACAGTCTCGCCGTCGTCGATCAGACCTTCAACGTGGAAGTCGAGAGCTTGTTCGGCGAGCTCGCACGCCTCGCCAAGACTTGCGCCAGCCGTAACGACACCTGGCAAATCGGGAAAGGACACTCCGTAATCGCTGGCGTCCTCTTTGTGGATCAGCCCGACGTACTTGCGCACTAGCCTTCCCCTTGCCGCACTGCCATCGACCACTAGTTTATAGCGCCGGCACGACGGTGCAAGGCGATGGACGAGTTTACAGCGGCCCGCAACGCTCCTGCAGGGCGGCGGAAGGTTCGCGCGGCACAATATCTGCGCATGTCGACCGAGTACCAAGCCTACTCGATCGAAAACCAGAGGGATGCCATCCGCGACTATGCGAATATCATGGGCTACGACATCGTAGCCACCTACGAGGACGCGGGCCGCAGTGGTCTCAACCTCGGAGGGCGCCCCGGCCTTCAGCAACTGCTAGCCGACGTCGAGAGCGGGAGTGCCGATTTCGAGACCGTTGTGGTGTACGATGTCAGCCGATGGGGGCGCTTCCAGAACATCGATGAGAGCGCCGCGTACGAGTACCGGTGCCAGATGGCAGGAGTGCGGATCGAATTCTGCGCCGAACAGTTCGCAAACGACGGCAGCATCGGATCCGATGTGCTCAAGGCAATCAAGCGTAGCATGGCTGCGGAGCACAGCAGAATGCTGTCGCAGAAAGTCTTCGTCGGCCAGGCGAGGCTAATCCGGATGGGTTTTCGACAGGGCGGCAAAGCGGGGTTTGGCCTGCGGCGCCTGCTTGTCGATCAACATGGGCGTCCAAAAGGCATCCTGGCGTCCTACGAGTATAAGAACCTGCAAACAGATCGCATCGTTCTGGTCCACGGGCCGCCCGAAGAGGTCGCGACAGTGCGATGGATTTTCAAGCACTTTGTCAGAACACAAAAGTCGCAGCTTGAGATCGCCCGAACGCTCAACAAGCGTGGCGTGCTGACCG
Source organism: Mesorhizobium atlanticum (assembly GCF_003289965.1). GTDB lineage: Bacteria > Pseudomonadota > Alphaproteobacteria > Rhizobiales > Rhizobiaceae > Mesorhizobium > Mesorhizobium atlanticum. Next base: position 162,447 of record NZ_QMBQ01000011.1, on the reverse strand, counting down.
ACCTGGGGCGCCCGTGGACGCGGGAAGCTGTCCACTCGTTGCTGACCAACGAGAACTACATTGGCAATAGCGTCTGGAATCGGGGCTCGACCAAGCTCAAAAGCCATCGGTTCTACAATCCTCCGGAACAGTGGCTTCGGGTGGAAAACGTCCTCGAGCCGATCGTTGACCACAAGCTATTCAGGCGAGCTCAGGCTTTGCTTAAGATCATCCATCGCCGCATGTCCGATCAGGAGATGTTGGACGCCCTAAAGGCGCTACTGGCACGCCGGGGTGCGCTATCCACCTTTATCATTGAGGACGCGCCCGATTGCCCGCCCGCCCAACGATACTGGTGGCGGTTCGGATCTCTCCTCAAGGCATATGAGCTAATCGGATACCAAGCGCCCAACAATTTCCGCTACTTCAGCGTTAATCGGCAACTGGACACTGTGAGGTTGCAGGTGATTGAGAATTTGCTGGCCGCAGTTGAAAAGCGGGGCGCTGTTGCGACCCATGACGTGGATACGGGCATCGTGCGGATCAACGAGGAGATAACCGTGGCGATAGCGATAGCACGCTGCAGGGTTTCCCACTTCGGTTATCCACGCTGGTTTTCGAAGGCTGGTCAGCAGCCGCTGCCGGACATCTTTGTCCTGATCCGGATGAGTCCCGGCGACCTCACCATTCGAGACTATTTGATCGCTCCCGCGCGTGAGATCGCGGGCAAAGTTGATCTGCATGCCCACAATGGAGCGCGCCTGGACTCCTATGTCTTTCCTACATTCATGCCGCTGGTTGCGTTGGCGGAGCGAGCGGCCATCGCGAGCGCAACATGAAGCCAAAGCGGCTGAAACGCGAAGCTGCCTACCAGCTTCTCCTCAACAGTGACCGCCGGCATGCGGGCGCGTTGGCCTCCGACCAGCTACGCCCGAAAATGCGCCGTTCTACTCCTGAATTCCTCAGGATTTACGAGGCCGAGTGCAGACGCAAGCGTGTCTTCGTCGAAGAGGTGGAAGAACTGGAGCGGCGTCTGAACAGGATCGCCGTGACGGTTCGCCTGATAACAGGCGACCCGCAGTTCCGCGCGCTGTTGGCATCCGAAGGCCTTGCTGCGATGCCAAAGACGTTGGCGCTGAGATTCAGCGACTCGCCGCCCGCACACACCTCATCGCAACCCGCCTCCGCAGAGGCCAATCCGACTTCTGCCGGCGAGATCTGCCCGGAGGTGCTCGCTCTGCTGAGGGACTGTACCGGGCCGGCTGGGCTTTTCGCGTTGCTGCGACTGGTGCACCCCGTTAGGCAAATGGAGATTGCGCGCTTGATGATTGCCAGGGGCCCGGTCAGTCTCAACTACGTGAAGATGCTCGTCGCCCTCACACCTCTGTCGCTCCTGGTTAAGGATATCCAGCCGCTGCATGAACTCTCCAGTTTTTCCGAAAACCGGCGGGTAGAAATGGAGCAGGAGTTGGCCAAGCTTAGCGGCGCATTTTTAGGCGCGCTTGACCGGCGCGGACCAGCCAGCCTGGAACTCGTCGCCGCCTGCCGCTATTTTGACCGGCTGATGAATAATTCTAGCGTGGTGCGGTATCTGGCACGCAATTTCCCTGGCCGCTTTGAAGAGTTTCACAGCTTATCGCTACCTGTTTTCAATTAGGGTCTACTCATCCCGCCAGATCACCCGCTTCTCCCATCGGATCTGGACTAGGCGCCGATAGCGGATCGTGTGAGCCTGCTCCCCGGTCGGGTGGAACAGTTCGGCGTCCATCCACTCGCGGCTGCCACATTGCTGACAGCGCACCTTTTCCCGAACCTCGTCGATCGTGACGTTCCCGATGACCTCGCGCAGTTCGAGCGGCTTGTAGAAGCGTTTGACGTTGCACTTACCGCAGCGGATGCCGCACGCCTGCCCCGCGTCATGGGCATGTGTCAGGGTCCACGCCGCGCCTCGCGGCCACTTCTCGGGTTGTTCCGGCATGTGACTGAAATGAGGAACATAATCCTACGTCGTCAAGGGGTCCCCCTTGACTCGGGTGTTCCTATTTTGTTCACTGTTAGCAGGCAGCCACAGCGAGGCCGGTCATGGACATTATGATGGACGCCAGGGGCGCCACCCCTGAGGAAAAACAGCGTGGAATTTGTGCCGCACGCGCCGTGCTGGATCAAGCCGGCATTGCGGCCGAGGACGCCGCTGAGGGCTCATTCGCGGTTGAGGGATGGGATGATATGGGTTTTCCGTCAGACCAAGAGCCATCGGACACGACGATAGGTCTTCTTGCTTGCTCTCGCCGCCACTGCTGAGATCCCGGATAGCTCGAAAGCGCAGCAACTCGTCAGCGCTGTAACGGTTGCCTACACGTCGCTGTCACTCGCGGGCTTCCACCCTGATGAGGCTATCGAGCCAAAGCGCCAAGCGGTGCTCGACGCGATAGACGCGCTGGAGGCCGGATCGGCGCCGCTCAACTGAGAAAGGTCGTTGAATGACCACCCACGTCCTTCCGGAGCAGAAAAAGCCGAAGCTGATCGTCGTAGTCGCATTTGACCGGGGCGACGATGGGGAGCTATTTCCGATGTACGGCCCGGCAGATCAGCAAAGCGAAGAACGGGCAATTCGGACTGCCAAAGCACTAGCAGGCAAGCACGTCGACGCTATAGCCCGGAGCCGTGATGCCGATCCGGCGCTTGGGGATTATGGACCGCCAGAGACGCTGTTTGTCAGCGGCGACGTCCCTGACATGGAGTGAGTAGGCACAATGTGCGGCCGCTGCACCCGATGTCTGCCGTGGTCTGAGATCCATCGGCTCTACCGCCTGACGGCGCCGGCAGACACCGCATCCCAATAAAAGCGGCGGTAGACCACAATGGCGCCTATCAGCGCGTTTTGGGCGTTGGTCCGCTCAGCGTGATGCATTGAGCGACCGAACTCAGGCGCGCTCTGGCCGCACCGTTTCGACGGACAACGATCCCGCCGGCAAGGCTCGCAACAACTCGCTCTCCGGTCTCGACAGATCGAGCCAAGCCCTCCAATTCTCAGGCTGAAGGACCCACCTGCCGATTGTGAAACGGCGCGACATCCGGCCCCGGATCGGTCGTCAGCATTGTGAAGCTGGGCGGCTTGTTGCCTGTCGCCTATCGCCAGAGCCCGGCAATGGCCAAGAACGGAGCGCCGTTCAGCGTGAAGCGGTGTTTGGCCTTCGGGTACTTAGTGCCCGTGAATTCGAAAAACGCCGATGCCGGCACAAGGCACCGTTTGCTGTCAGCGAAACGGCGGCCTCCCGACCGGAAGTTGAACACCGGCCCTCCCTTCGGTCCAGAAGGGGGAAAGCCAAACGTCATCGACGCCAGTTCAACCTCGCCGCCGGCAGCGCGGATGATTGGCCCGGGTCGTTGATGCGGATATCGTCAGCTTGGGGAAGATCGAGCTCGGTTTGATGGGTCGGGATCTTCAGTGCCAGCGACTCCATCATCCGGCAATATTCGGCCCAGGCGATATGCTGCTCAAAGTCGTTGCACATGGAAGATCATCCGAATGGATCGCGCTCTACCAGGATATCAGCCCTAAAGCTGCCTCAACAAAGGCTTCGCGAGCTTCCCGTGCGCTCTTGAGTCCCTGGAGGACGCTGAGGCAAGCCTTTCGGGCGGCCATGTGCTTCTGTCCGGTTGGCGTCGGCCATCGATTAAGGAGAATATCGGCCGCCTGAGCGACGCGATCCACCGTATAGATCGTGTTGCCTGACTTGCCGAGCGCGACCCTCACTGGCTTCTCAAATCGCTGGTCCTGCACACCACCTCCCCGATACGAACGGGACTCAATTCGCCACCATGGTGTCGGTTCCGTTAGTCTTAGCTAATGGGAACATTCGGTCGCCGCCGCGGTTTTTTGATAGGAGGAGCAGCTATGGCAGACGACAAAACCAAACGCGACCTTAGGGACCGCGACCGAGTGTCGGCGGATGAGGATTACGAGGTTCGCTACTTCGCTAAGCAGCATCGCATCACGCCAGAGCAGGTTCGTGAACTGATCCGCGAGCACGGCAACGACCGAAAGATTTTGGAGCGCGAGGCGAGGAAGCTTCGAGGATGACGAGGCTTTCCGAGCTCGGCCGGCCGAAAGGGGTGACGGTGCACCGCCCGCCGGGCTCGATTCAGAACTCGGACTTCTATCGCTGCCAGACGTGCGGCCAGGTCGTCGACTTCAAAGACATCAGACAGGTTATGTGGCACCAGCTCCAAGACGAGCATGAGCCGCTTGAAACTAGACAGCTAATCGGTAATGCGGCGATACCGGAAATGACCGCGGATATGGTTGTTGAAAAAGCGGCCCTTGACGAATGCCGACCGGAAAGCTGCGTAGGTCTCAGGCGGAACCCCCTCAAAATCGTAGCGTTTGCCGCTGGCCACGAACCACACAGAGAGGATCCTGCTGGTCGGATCGTACTCTGTCTTCTTGATCGAGGTGGATGGCAATGGCGCACCTTGCAAGTTTGCATTCGCAAACGCTGGGGACGCGGCTTTTGTTTCAGGGGTGTGAACCTATAACGCCTCCCCATGAAGACGACAGCGACCTACGATTCGGCGACGGGCACATTCACGCTTGAGAAAGGCATATGGCGAGGGACGTTCCCGATCGCCGATCTGCACAAGTGGCTGACTTTCTATCGTCAGCAAATGGAGCGCTACCCTGCACAAGGGCAGTCCTACGCGGAAGACGTAAACGCTCTCGAAACACTGGCGGCCGACCTACGCCGGCATCAATAGAAAAGAGCCCGCAACGGATCGGCACCCGCTCGGGCTCAAGTCGGGAAATGCAAGACCGATCGCGACGACATAGCGGTGGGAAATGCCTCACCGCCATCCGAACTGCCGCTTGGCTTCAATGTTCCGCAAGGCTGATTTCCCATATGTTGACCGTCATCGGCGGTAACAACTTTAAATGGACATCGGCGGCTGAGGGACAGCGACCTAGCGCTCCCGTCTGTATCAAGAGCGACATTAGGTCCCAAGAAAAGCAGCCTACCAGTGCGCCCTCGCGCTATCGCCAAACCGAAGGAGTGCCGGCTGCAGAGCGCGGGGACCAGAACAGTCAAGCTTCGCGGCCGTGCCAGGAAAAATCACCTTCCACGTATTCGACCGCGCCACATCGAGGATGTGCTCGACCGCGACCTGACGGGCTTTTGCGCTGACTGCAACCCGGACTGTCAGGTCTTGGGCGGTCCGCAGCGCCCTTTCAGCACGGCGATCTCGGTCTCGTGGTCGCCGCCGGACATCGACGCGACCGGCACGCCGATGAGGAAGACGCCAAGCGCGTCGCCGTTCGCGGCCTTGTTCTGCTGGTTAGTCAGCGTCGCCAGGCGCTCTTTGTCGGCTTGGGTGCAGGGGCCAGCATTCGGTACGCCTGCTATTTTGTCCGGTGGTGTCGCGCAGCCTGCAATGCAAACGATCGTAGCGACGGTTAAAGCAAACCGCTTCATAGTCCCCCCAAAAATTCAAACCCGCCGCCAACGTTGCTTAGCTTGCCCCGAATGGCAAGCCGCCAAACTCGGATTCGACAACAAAATGCAAATGAAGCATTATGCCAGCCGGTGTCGGGGGATGCCTCAGTGGATTTGCGATCGTATTTTGCCGCAGCGAGTGTGGTGCTGTTGTCGGGCTGTGCTGCAGACTATTTGAACAATTACGATACGATGACGCTTGCGTCCGGCGACGCAAACAATGCCAATTCGCTTATGCAAATGGTCGATCCGTTCAATCCGAACAACAACAACACGCATATTGAAGGGGACGGGCAGCGATCGGCCGCCGTCGTTCAGCGCTACCGTGGAACACCGCTCGTCGGCGCCGCGCAGCAAGGCGGTGGCAGCACACGCGACCTCGATTGCTTGGATGGCAGCGGCAACAACCCGGTCGTAGCCGGGCCGGTCCCTGTCAGATCTGATCCCAACCATCTGGATCGCGACCACGACGGCATTGGCTGTGAAAGGTAGGCACCTTTGAAGTTCGGAATCCGGAAGCCAAGCATCAAACGCAGCCTGGCCGCGCGGACGTCGGTCAAGCGGATGGTGAAGCAGCAGCTCGGCTTGAAAGCGCCGCGGGGCATGGGCTGGATTACAAATCCCAAGCGAGCCGTTTACAACCGGGTTTATGACCGGACCACGGTCAGCTTCTGGAGCATCCTCAAGAGGCTCTTCAAAGAGGGCTAGTGGGCTAGAGGGCTTGGACAGATCCCGTTATGACAATCGCTCTGATCAGCGACGGCGCCGCACTGGCGCGCGACGCTCACGCGCTAAGCGATGGGCAAGCGTGCCGCTTCGTCTCGTTCTCGTGACAGTCGCTGCGATCTCCGCCCTGGTCACGCAATTCATCATGCACAACAGTGCTCCGCTGCCGGAAATCAACCTGCAAAACATCATCAAGCCGAGGCCAGTATCGCTCACCGGCGTCGCCTCAGTGATCGACGGCGACACGATCGAGATCCACGGCCAGCGCGTGCGCTTCAACGGCATCGACGCACCGGAGAGCCGGCAATATTGCGACGACGCGAAAGGCTTCGAATATCCCTGCGGCCGCCGCTCCGCCGAAGCGCTGGACAAATTCCTGGCAGCCTCGAGGCCGCTGCAATGCGCATTCGTGACATGGGACCGCTACGGGCGTTTTGTCGGCAACTGCACGCGGGCTGACGGGGTGGACGCCGCCGCCTGGATGGTCGAGCACGGGCAAGCGCTGGACTGGCCGAAATACAGCAACGGCGCCTATGCAGCGCAACAGGACAAGGCGCAGGCTGGGAAGCTGGGCCTATGGGTCGGCAACTTCCAAGCGCCATGGGACTGGCGGGCGCAGCACAGCGATGAAGCGCAGGCGCCGGCGATGCCGACCTTCGCACTCGGCGGCGGCAATGCCAGCTGCAACATCAAGGGCAACATTTCGGCGGAAGGAGAGCGGATCTATCACGTGCCAGGGCAGAAATATTACAGCGTCACCATCATCAGCCAAGCCAAGGGCGAAAGGTGGTTCTGCTCAGAAGCGGACGCGGTGGCGGCCGGCTGGAGGCGTTCAAAGCAATAGTGCCTCTGGACACCCTTCGGGCGCGTGACGTCCGATGCGGGCCTCGCTACTCCGATCACCACGACGTTCGAGCCCACATTGCACGAGCGACGAAACCGGTGCTCCCTGAGGACCGAAGCACGGCACTCTCGAACAACGACGACCAACGGTTCACGAGCCCGTGGTCTCGAGCTGGGTATGGGGGCAATCTTGGATGCGTTTTACTGAGGCGCTGCCTGGCACGCCCGTTGGAGTCAAGACCGACCGGCGACCTCTGCGATGCGAGTCGAAGCACGCTGTCAGCGCTATTCGCAAGGCACTCATCAGGGAGGCGCAGATGGGTGCCCCGGGCTGAGCGAGCTTACCAATCGAGCGGGACGTCGGTCGCCGACCGGGTCGGCTATGCCCGCCAAAGCTCTCCGGACCCAGCGTAGTGAGCGCACCGAGGCGGTCTCATCGATGGGTGTTTGTGGTCTGAAGGCCGGCGTTTGCCTCGACCGTCGGTGTCGCAATGGCAGCTCGCGACTTTCTTCCCCTGACGGCTGCGCCGTCATTCCTCGCGAAACAACAAAGTCGTTCCCACGCCATCCTCCGCTCCGCTTCGGCCCACTGGGTGCGCTGACGATCGCCTTCGACCTGCCGACCACCATCGAGACCGCAATGGTGCGGCTCGAAAACAGACAGGATCAAGGAGAACTATCATGGCTACCATCGGCACCTTCAAGAAGTCCGGCAACAACGAGTTCACTGGCGAGATCGTCACGCTCAGCGTCCAGGCCCGCGGCGTCCGCATCCTCCCAGAAACCCGCGCCAACGGCGAGAACGCCCCTAGCCACCGCGTCTTCGTCGGCCGAGCAGAGATTGGCGCCGCCTGGGCTAAGCAGTCCAATGAGGGCCGCAACTATCTGGGCCTCAAGCTTGACGATCCGAGCTTCACCGCCCCGATCTTCGCAAACCTCTTCGACGACGAAGACGGCGAGGGCTACAGCCTGATCTGGTCCCGCCCGAGCCGACGCAACGCGGAATAGGGGACAGACGATCGGTTCCGCCCGGGCCAACCGGGCGGAACCTCAAGTGCCCGACTGGAGCGGGAAATGCGCAATCGAGCGATGCGGGCACAGTACCGCGTGATGCTCTTTGAGCCTCCTCCGGCACCTACGTGACATCTGTAAGATTTGTGTTTTACGTCTCGCATGTTGGGGAAATGCAAATCATGATTGAGCCGTTCGACGACGCCGCTCCCACGGGGGACGAACTCACAGACTATGATCGCAGCCATGTTAAGCTCTACATGCGCCTGTTCGACGCTGACGCCGAAGGCGCCGATTGGCGCGAGGTGATCAAAGTTCTCTTCGGCATCGACCCGGTCAAGGAGCCGCAGCGGGCTCGACGTGTTTACAATAGCTACCTGGCGCGGGCGCGCTGGATGGCGCACACCGGCTACCGTCACCTTCTGCGCCAAACTGACACCTAGCAAATTTTTGCATGGTGATGCTGAAGGAGCATCACCCGATGCGTTTACGGGGTCTTCCGCCGCTCACCAGCGCCGGGAATCGATTCGAGCACGACTTGCAGTTTTAGCGAGGAGCGCCCGATGAAGCCCGACACGTCGCATTGGCGAGACAATACCAGCTACGAGTTCTTCGACGACCTGCCGGTCGAAGGCCTGGCATGGGAATGTCTGCGCCGCTCCGACGCCTATCAGAGGCACTATCTGGCACTTGTGCGTGACGGAACCGAAAGGAATCCCCTCCCGACCGAAGCGCAGGAACGCTGGGGGTTGCGATTTCGCGGCTCGACCCGACTTGTCCGCATTGACGCAAGACGTTCTGTGGTCACCGCTTGCCGACCCCGCGGTGGTGACCCTCATGCCATCGCCGGATTTCCTATCATGCGAATCCCCGACAGCGCCTGTCGAGGTCGGTACACCGCGCGAGAGTCCGCAAGGTTTCCATGCCATCCGCGACAGGGGAATTGCAACACAGCTTCTCCTCCTCCCCGCCAGCGCGGCGAGCCGGTCTCTCACGGCCTTGATCCCGCTCGACACCCAAACGCTCGGGCGAGTCGAGGCTCTGGTTCGATTCTGGCGCTCCTGTCACGGGAGACACGTGCCGCCTGATACACGGATGACGGTTCAGCAGAGGCGTCGCCTGCGCCTGATGATGCAGGCGGCTGACGGTCGCACGAACGGCGCCAGCTACCGCGAAATTGCGACCGCGTTTTATGGGACAGGACGAGTTGCCTCCAATCCGTGGAAAACGTCGTCGCTTCGCGACACGGTGATCGGGCTGGTCAAGGGCGGCGCAACCTTGATTGCCGGCGGCTATCTGCAACTGTTGCGCCACCGCCCGCGCGCCTAGCGCCTGGGGAGGGGGCAATTTCAGGCCCCCAATCTTCCCCATCCCTCGCGAAGCCACCTTTACGCCACCGTGATCGCCGTCCGCCGCTGGACACCGGCGGCTCACCGAAGCCCCACGGAGGCCCGACAAATGCGACCAGATCTAGCCGTTTTGCCACCGCGCTTTCTGCGTACCAAGGAAGCCGCCGAGTTCCTCAGCTTGTCCTCCCGCACGCTCGAGAAGCACCGCACCTACGGCACAGGTCCCGCCTACCGCAAACTTGGCGGCCGCGTCGTCTATGCCGTCGAGGACCTCCAGGCTTGGGCTCAGCGCGGCGCGGTGACGTCGACTTCCGACCCTCGCGGTTCCGTGCTGCCTGCCAAGCGCCATCCGCCAGCCGCTTTCGCGCCGGGCGGACGCTATGGGCGCTGAGCCCTACTCGGATCATGCATACGCGGCCCACGCTCGCGTAGGCGCACCTCCAGTCACGCATCGGGGTTGCTTTCCGCAGGTTCAGGAGACAGGCCAATGGGCACCGTCGTTGACTTCCGTTCAGGCCAATCTGCGCCAGATACAATCACCGACGAATGCTTGACTCATGTCGAGCTGACCTGGGTCGAGAAGAAGATCGAATGCTGGATCCGCTTCGGTTCGGTCGCTCGGGAGAAGGTTCTCGATCGACATCGGCGCATCGTCTCCTTTCCTCCCGGTGACATCTTCGCCTTCGTCCGATGGGCGGCGAACGACTACGGCACGATCATCTCGCGCCTCGACATCGTGCGCGCGGTCGCCTCGGGCGACGCCCATCAGACACTGCCATTCGTACGGCCTGGCGGTGACATTCTGCTCACAACTCAAGGGTGGCCCAAGGTCGAGCGGGTGCTGCAGGCGATCGATGGCATCGAGCAACTCGGCGTCGCGCCGGGAGCGGTCTCGCCCGATCACTGGCGGCACGTTCATAACCGAATCACGATCGGGCAGGAGCCTCGTGTTTATACACTGGATCTCCACCGGGCCTATCTCCTGCGTCGGCAGGTCCAGCCATGATAAGGTCACCGATTGTCCTCATTACGGCACTTGCTGCGATGGGAACGCTCTGCTCCGTTCTCAAGCCGGTCCCAACGAAGCTTGTCTGGAACGCGTCGGCCAGCACGCCGATCGGCTTCTACCGCGTCGACAGCGCAGGGGCGTTTTCAGTGAGCGATCTCGTCGCTGTGAAACCGCCCGAACCGCTTGCAACATTCCTTGCCGGGCGCGGCTATCTGCCGAAAGGCGTGCTCCTGCTGAAGCATATTCTTGCAGTCTCCGGTCAAACCGTGTGCCGCAACAAGTTCACGATTGCGGTCGACGGCTCTGACGTGGGCGTTGCGCTTGAGCGCGATCACGTCGGCCGCGGCCTGCCGACCTGGCAGGGCTGTCTGCGCATCCCGATCGGCGCCGTATTCCTGATGAACCGCCAAGCCCGCGACAGTCTCGATGGCCGCTACTTCGGCCTCGTCTCCACCGATCACATCATTGGCCGTGCGGTCCCGCTGTGGACCGACGAGCAGGGCGACGGCCGCTTCCATTGGCGCGCGGCAGCGCGGTGAGCGCGCCATCGGCGGCAGGCTTTCGGGCCGTCAATCCTCACCGCACTCATCAAAGACAGGAGAAAGTCATGCCACAGATCGGAGAATTTATCCGCCATCAGACCGGGTATTCGGGGCGAATTCGTACGCTCAGTCTTGACCTTGCGGTCGCGATCGTCGCGGCCGAGGCGAGCGATGCGGACAATGCGCCGGACTATCGTGTGCACGCCGGCGGCGAAGACGGCAGCATGATCGGGGCAGGTTGGAAACACACCAGCGAGAAGGCCGGAGAGTTCGTATCGCTGCAGATTGACGACCCGACATTCGCGCAGCCGATCCGCGCATACCTGTTTCAGAATGGCGACGACCGGAAATCCTGGTCTTTGCAATGGTCGAGACAGCGCGACCGCGCCGAGAAGGACTAAGCAATGTCGGCGCGTCGTCTGCCGACGGGCAGAGTGAGAACGCACACGTTGTCTCGCGCGATCTGGCGCCTGGTTCTCATTCTGCTTGGCGGGCTCCACGTCCCTTGTATCCTTCCCGCCACCGCGCCGGCGCAAGGGTCGCCCGCCGTCACACCGACGGCGCGCGATCGTTACGAAATCCACATCGCGGAGGCGGCGAAGCGCTTCCGCCTTCCGCCGACCTGGATCCGCGCGGTCCTTGGCGCCGAAAGTGCTGGCGATCAACGCGCGACATCGCGAAAGGGAGCGATGGGGCTGATGCAGATCGTGCCTGACACCTGGTCCGAGCTGCGCGCTCGGTACCGCCTCGGCGCTGATCCCTACGACCCGCACGACAACATCATCGCGGGCTCGGCCTACATCCGCGAGTTGCTTGATCGCTACGGATCGCCTGGCTGGATTGCCGCCTATAACGCTGGCCCCGGACGCTACGAGGCCTCGCTGCAAGGCAGGCGGCTGCCTCGGGAAACCCTTGCCTATGTCGCTGTCGTTGCATCCGCCATCGGCAACACACCTACAACGAAAGCTCTCAGCCCAGTCATCTCCACTGCACGTGACTGGAGACGGGCACCGCTGTTCGCCGGGCAAGCAAATGGCAGGCCGGCCGGCGGTTTGATGCAGCTCCGCCGCTCGCGCGACGATACGCCTTTGGCGGGAGTTGCGCGCGGCAACCCACCCGAAGCTAGCCACTTGTTTATGCACGAACTGCTCGACAGGTCTGCGCCATGAGCCGCTTCAGCGTCCTTCGCGTAAATTCGTGCACCATCGTGCCTTGGCGAGCGGGTGGGGCAGGCGCGGGCGACACGACCGAACAATGGCAGGATAAAAGGGCGCACCTTGCGCGTCGGTCGGACGTTTGGGTTTGCGAGGTTTCCGGGCGCGCGCCGCACATTGCGCCCCGTCCGGGCAATGTGCGGCGAACGCCAGAAGGCTTGTGTTCCCGTCCATTTGCCCACATTGCGGGACAGCGCCATGGCCGATGAGCGCACGTTTCGCATTCGGCCCGGCCGCATCCGCTCGACGCGCGCTCAAGCTGCGCGGCCCTTCGTCGTCCAGGCGCTGGCCGCAGCGAAGAAAGCTGGCGGCGGCATCTCTCGCTCGGGCCGCGTGGTTTCCGGCGATCGCTCCCGGTTCGGTCACGGTCAGCGCGCCACCATCCAGGCCAATCGCCTGATTACCTCACGCTCGCGCGGGGTCGTAGTCAAAGCTCGGGTGGTCCGTCATGCCGCACGGGCGACGCTGCTCGCCACGCATCTCGACTATCTGCGGCGCGAGGGCGTCACCCGGGACGGAGAGAACGCGAGGTTGTTCGGTCCGGAGCAGGGTGATGCTGACGGTGCGGCCTTCGCGGCGCGCGCCGCGAACGATCGGCACCATTTCCGCTTCATCGTCTCTCCCGACGACGCCCTCGAGATGGCGGACCTCAGATCCTTTTCACGCGGTCTGGTCGGGCAGATGGAGAAGGACCTCGGCACAGGGCTCGATTGGGTTGCTGTCGATCACTGGAACACCGAGCATCCCCATGTTCATCTGATCGTCCGCGGCACGCGAGACAATGGCGAGGATCTCGTCATCTCGCGCGACTACATCAAGGAAGGGATGCGCGACAGGGCTCGCGACCTGATCACACAGGAACTGGGGCCGCGAACCGATCTCGACATCCGCCGCGCGCTCGAACAGCAGATCCAGTCCGAACGATGGACGCAGCTCGATCGCCAGTTGCTGCGGGACAGCCGCGGCACCGGGGTCATCGATCTCGCCCCACGCCTTCGTGCGCAACCGGATGAATATCACGCGCTGAAGATCGGGCGTCTGCGCAAGCTCGAAGCGTTTGGACTCGCGGATCAGGTCGGTCCAGGCCAGTGGGTCATCAGCGAAACGGCCGAAGCGACGTTGCGCGAGCTCGGCGAGCGTGGCGACATCATCAAGCGCATGCACCGCGCGCTGACCGAGCGAGGGATCGAGCATGGGTCGGGCAGCTATGTTCTGGCCGCCGAAAACCTGGATACACCCATTGTCGGCCGGCTGGTCGATCGCGGGCTCGATGATGAACTGAGAGGAACGGCATATGCGCTGGTCGACGGCGTCGACGGCCGCGCCCATCACATCAGGTTTTCCGACTTGGAAGCGGCTGGCGACGCTTCGCCGGGATCGATCGTAGAGCTACGCAAATTCGATGATGCGCGCGGCAAGCGTCGGGTCGCGCTCGCTGTTCGCTCCGACCTTGGCTTGGACGAACAGGTTACGGCAGCCGGTGCCACCTGGCTTGATCGGCAGGCCGTCGCGCCTAAGCCTATGGCGCTGGCCGAAGCGGGCTTCGGCGCGGATGTGCGCGACGCCCTGGACCGCCGGGTACAACATCTTCTCAATCAGGGTCTCGCGGCGCGGCAAGGCCACCGGATTACCTTCACTCGCAATCTGCTCGATACGCTGCGCCGCCGCGAATTGGAGACGCTTGCTGACAAGCTCGCGGCCGATAGCGGAAAGCCGTTTAATCGGGCTGTCGGTGGCGACTACGTCGCCGGCGCTTACCGCCAACGCTTCGCGCTCGCCTCCGGCCGCTTCGCCATGATCGATGACGGGCTTGGTTTCCAGCTCGTTCCCTGGACGCCCTCCCTTGAGAGACATTTCGGCCAACACGTTTCCGGTGTCGCTCGCAGTGACGGCGGCATCGACTGGAGCTTTGCCCGCAAGCGCGGGCTCGGTCTCTGACAACAGGAAGAACAACACGAAAAGAGGACGATGCCATGTCCGCTACGAAAATTCTCTGGGGTCAGATCCTCGCTGTCTTCCTCATCGTCATGTCGACGATTTGGGGGGCGACGCAGTGGACCGCGTGGCGCCTCGGGTTCCAGCCGCAACTCGGTCCGCCCTGGTTCGAACTCGCCGGCCTGCCCGTCTACTATCCGCTTGCTCTGTTCTGGTGGTGGTATTTTTACGACGCCTATGCGCCGCCCATCTTCCTGGAGGGCGGATTGATCGCCGTGTCGGGCGGCTTCCTGTCGATCATCGTTGCGATCGGCATGTCGGTGTGGCGGGCGCGCGAGGTCAAGAACGTCTACACCTACGGTTCGGCGCGATGGGCGGACCGCAAAGAGGTGGAGGCTGCTGGCTTGCTCGGCGCCGACGGCGTGGTGCTCGGGCGCTATGATCGCCATTATCTGCGCCACGATGGACCTGAGCATGTGCTGTGCTTCGCCCCGACCCGATCGGGAAAGGGTGTCGGCCTGGTGGTGCCGTCGCTGTTGACCTGGCCCGGCTCAGCGATCGTCCACGACATCAAGGGCGAGAATTGGCAAATCACTGCCGGCTTCCGCGCTCTCCATGGTCGCGTCCTCCTCTTTGATCCCACCAACTCGAAGTCGTCCGCCTACAATCCCTTGCTGGAGGTCCGCCGTGGCGAATGGGAGGTCCGCGACGTCCAAAACATCGCCGACATCCTGGTCGACCCGGAAGGAAACCTGGAGAAGCGCAATCATTGGGAAAAGACCAGCCACGCGCTGCTGGTCGGCGCGATCCTTCATGTCCTCTATGCCGAGAAAAACAAAACGCTGGCTGGCGTCGCCGCCTTCCTTTCCGATCCGAAAAGACCCATCGAGTCCACGCTTTCCGTAATGATGAAGACCTCCCATCTCGGCCCCGCCGGTCCGCATCCGGTGATCGCCAGTGCGGCCCGAGAACTGCTCAACAAATCGGACAATGAACGATCGGGCGTGCTCTCCACTGCGATGTCCTTCCTCGGTCTTTATCGCGATCCGGTCGTCGCCGAGGTAACGAGGCATTGCGACTGGCGGATTTCAGACCTCGTCAGCGGCGAGGAGCCGTCGACGCTCTACCTGGTCGTACCGCCGTCCGACATCAATCGGACAAAGCCGCTCATCCGGCTCATCCTCAATCAGATCGGACGACGTCTGACCGAGGATTTGCGCAACAAGACGAGCCGGCATCGGTTGCTGCTCATGCTCGATGAGTTTCCCGCCCTCGGCCGCCTCGACTTCTTCGAGAGTGCGCTCGCCTTCATGGCGGGCTACGGGTTGAAGAGCTTCCTGATCGCGCAGTCACTGAATCAGATCGAGAAGGCCTACGGGCCGAACAACTCAATCCTGGACAACTGTCACGTGCGGGTCAGCTTCGCCACCAATGACGAAAGGACCGCCAAACGTGTGTCCGACGCGCTAGGCACGGCAACCGAGATGCGGGCGATGAAGAACTACGCTGGCCACAGGCTCTCGCCCTGGCTAGGCCATCTGATGGTATCGCGCCAAGAGACAGCCAGACAGCTGCTTACCCCGGGCGAGATCATGCAGCTTCCTCCTACGGACGAGATCGTGATGCTGGCGGGCGCGCCGCCGATCCGGGCGACGAAGGCGCGCTACTACGAGGATGTGCGCTTACGGGATCGCGTCCTTCCACCGCCCGAGCCTGTCGCGTCCGAACAGGCCCACATTGACGACTGGAGCAACCTTCCGGTTTTGGCACGAGCGGATGTCGCGGAGGCCTTCGGCCCGCCCCTACCAGCCGATGAAGATCCAACCGAGTCGGAGCGGCGTTTGCAGCCCGAACTCAATCGTACGCGGCCAGTCGAAACACAGACGTCGCTCGACAATGAGTTCGAGATCGGGCCGACCGACGTTTCCGATGACGATGACGCAATCCGCAATCGACGCCTGGCGCGGCTCATGCAGGGCGTGGCGCGGCAGGTGTCGCTCGATCCTGATGACGGACTGGAGTTATAAGCGCCATGGTCAGCCGCAAGAAGAAAGCGCAAATCTCGGTTTATCTCGATCAGGCCATCATGAAGATGCTCGCCGACTACGCTGCGCGGCGCAATCGACCCCAATCCATGATCGCCGAAGCCGCGATCGCTTCGTTCTTGTCGCCGGACGCGGATGAACGGCGCGAAGCGGCGGTTGCCAAGCGTCTGGACCAGATCGATCGCCGACTGATCCGGCAGGAGCGGGACATCGGAATAGCCATCGAGACCTTGGCAGTCTTCGTTCGTTTCTGGCTCGCGACTACGCCTGCATTGCCGGAGCCTGCCGCCCAAGCGGCGCGCGCCTGGCGGCCGAACGCTATGAAGCCTTCGTTACCGCTCTGGGCAGGCGGCTGGCAAAGGGCCCAAAGCTGCGGCAGGAGATTTCGGAAGATATCGATCCGGTGGACGTCGAGAAAAGGTAGTCTTAGCTGCGGCGCGCGACATCGGTGTGGCAGCACCGCGGGATTTGGCGGTAGGGCGCCCGTGGCAGGTGACAGTCGCTGGCGCTGGTATGGCCACTGCTTCGAGGCTCCGCGCATCCTTGACCGTGCCCGGCGCATCTGGCTTGCGCGCATGATGGCGTCCTTGGAACTCGATCAGTAGGTCTCAGAGAGAAGCATCGCGCGCCTGGCTATTGCTGCCCTGACAGACTCGACGAGTTGCGCGGGAAAGTGACGCGGCAATTTGGAAATCACAACGTCGGCCCACCTCTCGGCATTTGCGGCGATATCTTCGAAGATCTTGCGCATCAGGGATGTCCCCACGCCTGCAACCTCGGCGGTCTGCACGAAATGGCGGGGCACAATTTCATGCATCGAATAGTGCCGGCTCTTGCCTACGGACATCGCAAGCTTGAATTTCTTGCGAGGGATCTGCCCGGCGTCAAGGCTGGGCTGCGCGGTCAGTACGTCGTAGAGCGGTGTCATGCGGAACCGCCCGCCGGGCCCGAGAAAAATGCTGAAGTTCTTGGCGTGGCCGTCGGTCGCGCCGATCAGCCAGAATACGATGCAAGCGCGCAGGAAAACCGCGATGTCGTCTTCGGGCGTATCGCTGCCTTTCAGAAGTTCGACAATCTCGACGATGCCGGGACCGCCCTCTGATTGGTATTTTCGCGTCGGCGGCATTGACAGCGCTTGACACATATCCTCTTGCGGCAGCCGAAGGAGGCGGCCGTCGCGGGCCCAAAGCCGATCGAAGCGCTCGACGATCAGTGTGCGGCGCTCGCCGAAATCCGCGATCTCCGTCTTGGCGGCAGGCACGCCGAACGCCTCGAGGAGCTTGAGGCACAGATACTCGTTCTCGACGCTGTTGGAGAGGTCGATGCCGTTGGGCAGCCGGCCGATCTGCGGCTTCAGGATATGGGTGGTCGCCGCCGTGCCGATTGGCTTGAACCAGCGCCTGTCCTTGCGCAAGAGCGCCGTCTTTTCCTGGGCGCCGGCGATCGAAATGCGGAAATCCTCATCCTCGCCGAGGCCGAGAGGCGCGGCGGTAAGGTTTTCGATTATTCCAGCGACGTCCTTTTTGCTGACTGGCTTGCCCTCGCTGCTGCCAGGATTGCCCGGATCGACCCCGTCGGGCAGGAACTGCAGCGCTCCGACGCAGTCATGGCCGAGGGCGGCGAGCATGCTGTAGGCGTCGGTGCCTTCCGCGCCGACCCGTTCGGCCACGCGCTTGCGGATGGCGTCGTTGTCGGGAAGCAGGTTATCAAAGACGTTGATCACAGGCGCGCCGATATAGCGGTCCTCTCGCAAGGGAAGCGAGAGCGAGACCGGGAAGGTACCGCGCCAGTCCAGCCATTCTCCGGCGTACCGGAAGTCTATTGCGCCAGTCGATTCCCTGCGCAGCACACCGACCAGGCGCCCGTTCAGGAATACATTCAGCGGCGAGTGAATCGGCCGCCGCGCCATCAGAACAGGTCCTCGATCTCGGCGGCGCTGCCCTTGCTGCGTGGGCGAACCACGAGCTCAAGGTCGAGGGCTGAGAGAGCGGCCATCAGAGTGCTGAGCTGCACCGCTGGCTCACCGGCTTCAAGGCGGGACACCGTGGCCTGGCGCAGGTGGATTTGATTGCCAAGCGCCTCTTGCGTGAGGTCGGCCTGTCGGCGGGCGCGGCGCAGAATGGCGCCGAGTTGCTTTTCATTGCGAGCGATCTGGTCGGTCATGATAAGTCTCCGCAGCGCCATATACGCATTCGCGTATGATCTGTCAATATACGCGGTCGCGTATAAATTCTATCAATACGCAAATGCGTATAAAATAGGGATATACGCAATCGCGTATGACCCCTGCCATTGAAGTCCCAAATCCAACGGAAAGGCTGTAAGCGCAAGCACCGCCCTTCTCCTGTCTTTACACGCCACGCTACGACGCCTCGATAAACCTGTTGCAGCGACCCAAAATACCGTTCTCTTAATCATCCCCGACCGGGGACCGCCTGAGCTGTTCCCGGCCGAAACGGGGACAAAATGGCAGCTTTGCACAACAACACGGAAGGACGCGCGCGCAGTTCGCGCATGCTGCGGACGGCGCTCGGAGCCTCCATCACGCGGCTGCTCGACGATCCCGCCATCGTCGAGGTGATGCTGAACCCGGACGGCCGTA
This sequence comes from Mesorhizobium atlanticum, assembly GCF_003289965.1. GTDB lineage: Bacteria > Pseudomonadota > Alphaproteobacteria > Rhizobiales > Rhizobiaceae > Mesorhizobium > Mesorhizobium atlanticum. The sequence goes on along the minus strand of NZ_QMBQ01000011.1, from coordinate 143,700 downwards.
TCTGGGTCGATCAACTGTCCGCAGGTTTGGCCGATACGGGCGAAGTGCTGTCGGCGGCCGACGGCGAGCGCATCATCCGTCTTGTCGCCCACCATGTTGGCGCGGAGGTGCATTCGCGCTCCCCGCGCCTCTCGGCCGAACTGCCGGACACCGGCGAACGCTTCGAGGGGCTTCTGCCGCCGCTCGTTGCCGCGCCAGCCTTCGCTATACGCAAGCCCGCTGTGGCAATCTTCACGCTCGACGACTATGTGGCCGCGGGCATCATGACCGCCAAACAGGCGGTGGCGCTGCGTGCAGCGGTCGTTACTCGGGCAAACATACTGGTTGCCGGAGGTACGTCCACCGGCAAGACGACGCTGACCAATGCCCTGCTCGCCGAGGTGGCGAAAGGGCCCGACCGCGTAGTCATCATCGAAGACACGCGCGAGCTGCAATGCGCCGCGCCCAATCTTGTCGCCATGCGAACAAAGGATGGCATCGCCACGCTCTCCGACCTTGTTCGCTCCTCGCTGCGCCTGCGCCCTGATCGCATCCCAATCGGCGAGGTGCGTGGCGCCGAGGCCCTCGACCTTCTGAAGGCTTGGGGCACCGGACATCCCGGCGGCATTGGCACGATCCACGCCGGCTCCGGCATCGGCGCCTTGCGTCGTCTCGAGCAACTCATCCAGGAAGCCGTCATCACGGTTCCGCGCGCCCTGATCGCCGAAACCATAGACCTCGTTGCCGTTTTATCCGGGCGCGGTTCGGCTAGGCGGCTCACCGAACTCACCCGCGTCGAAGGACTCGGCCCCGACGGCGACTATCGCACCTTCCGATTTGCCTACGACCAACAAGGAGACGATTCATGATCCGCGTTTTCTCGCGAGGCCACCGGCATATCGCCGCCGCAGGCACGACCCTTTTCATCAGTCTTGTGGCCGCCCCGGCCGCCAATGCCGCCGGGTCCTCGATGCCGTGGGAGCAGCCGCTGGAGAAGATCCTTCAGTCGATCGAAGGCCCGGTCTCCAAGATCATCGCCGTGATCATCATCATCGTCACCGGTTTGACGCTTGCTTTCGGCGATACGTCCGGGGGGTTCAGACGGCTTATTCAGATCGTCTTCGGCCTGTCGATCGCCTTCGCGGCGTCCAGCTTCTTCCTGTCGTTCTTCTCGTTTGGCGGCGGAGCACTGATCTGATGGCGGCCGCTTTCGAACAGATCGACGCGGTGCCGGGATTCGTCGTCCCCGTTCACAGGGCACTGACCGAGCACATCCTGCTCGCTGGCGCGCCTCGCTCCATCGCGATCATGAACGGCACGCTTGCCGGCGCGGTCGGTCTCGGCCTGCGGCTTTGGCTGGTCGGCCTCCTCCTCTGGGCGCTCGGACATTTCGCGGCCGTGTGGGCAGCTAGGCGCGATCCCCTCTTCGTTGACGTCGTCCGGAGGCATCTGCGCCTCCCCAGCCACCTGTCGGTATGAGGGCGCGGCCATGATGAACCTTGCCGAATTTCGCCGCGCCGCCAACCGCCTTGCCGACTACCTGCCCTGGGCCGCGCTCGCCGCACCCGGCATCGTGTTGAACAAGGACGGGAGCTTTCAACGGACCGCGAAGTTTCGCGGACCTGATCTCGATTCCGCCGTAGCGGCGGAACTGGTGGCGGTCGCCTCGCGCATTAACAACGCCTTCCGTCGCCTGGGTTCCGGTTGGAGCATCTTCGTCGAGGCGCAGCGCCATGAGGCGGCGACCTATCCCGATAGCCAATTTCCCGATCCCGCCTCCGGCCTGGTCGACGCCGAGCGCAAAGCCGACTTCGAGGAGGAGGGCATTCACTTCATATCGAGCTACTTCCTCACCTTCCTCTACCTGGCGCCGGCTGAGGATGCGGCGCGGGCGGAGACCTGGCTCTACGAGGGGCGAGAACAGTCCGGCGTGGATCCTCATGAGATCCTGCGCGCGTTTGCCGATCGCACGGATCGCGTTCTGTCCCTTCTCGACGGCCTCATGCCGGAATGCCAATGGCTCGATGACACCGAGACGCTGACCTATCTGCATTCGACGGTTTCGACGAAACGCCATGGGGTGCGCGTCCCGGAGACGCCGATCTATCTCGATGCTCTGCTGGCGGAGCAGCCGTTGACTGCCGGACTCGAGCCGCGCCTTGGCGACCAGCATCTGCGCGTTCTCACCATCGTCGGCTTTCCGACCGCGACGACGCCGGGCTTGCTCGACGATCTGAACCGGCTCGCCTTCCCCTATCGCTGGGCGACGCGCGCGATCCTGCTCGACAAGTTCGACGCCACCAGGCTGCTGACGAAGATCCGCCGGCAATGGTTTGCCAAGAGGAAGAGCATCGCCGCGATCCTGAAGGAAGTCATGACGAACGAGGCGTCCGTGCTCGTCGACACAGACGCCGCCAACAAGGCCGCGGACGCCGACCTCGCATTGCAGGAACTCGGCGCTGACGTCTCGGGCATGGCCTATGTTACCGCGACCATCACGGTCTGGGACGTGGATCCGCATTTGGCGCAAGAAAAACTGCGCCTTGTCGAGAAAGTCGTTCAGGGTCGGGACTTCACCGCCATGCTGGAAACGGTCAATGCCGTCGATGCCTGGCTTGGCTCGCTGCCCGGGCATGCCTACGCCAACGTCCGCCAGCCGCCGATCTCGACACTCAATCTCGCCCACATGATCCCCCTCTCTGCCGTGTGGGCGGGGCCGGAACGGGACGAGCACCTCGTTAGTCCTCCCTTGCTATACGGCAAGACCGAGGGCTCGACCCCGTTCCGGTTGTCGCTGCATGTTGGTGATGTCGGCCACACCCTGGTGGTTGGGCCAACCGGCGCAGGCAAGTCCGTGCTGCTTGCGCTCATGGCGCTGCAGTTCCGACGCTATGCGCGGGCCCAAGTCTTCGCCTTCGACTTCGGCGGCTCGATCCGCGCCGCAGCACTCGCCATGGGCGGGGACTGGCATGATCTCGGGGGTGGCTTGACCGAGGGCAGCGATACTTCCGTCGCGCTCCAGCCTCTTGCTCGCATCCACGACACTTATGAACGCGCTTGGGCGGCGGACTGGATCGTTGCGATCCTTACGCGTGAAGGGATCCCAATCAACCCGGAGGCTAGGGAGCATATCTGGACCGCGCTTACCTCGCTTGCCTCAGCGCCGATCGAGGAGCGCACCATCACGGGCCTAAGCGTGCTTTTGCAGGCGAACGACCTGAAGCAGGCCCTACGGCCATATTGCGTCGGAGGTCCATACGGCCGGCTGCTCGATTCCGAAGCCGAGCATCTCGGCGCGGCATCCGTGCAAGCCTTCGAAATCGAGGGCCTTGTCGGCACCGGCGCAGCACCTGCTGTTCTGTCCTACCTGTTCCACCGCATTGGCGACCGGCTCGATGGGCGGCCGACTCTTCTGATCATCGACGAGGGCTGGCTCGCCCTTGATGACGAGGGTTTTGCCGGCCAGTTGCGCGAGTGGCTGAAAACATTGCGCAAGAAGAACGCCAGCGTCGTCTTTGCCACCCAGTCACTATCGGACATCGACAACTCCGGCATCGCGCCGGCGATTATCGAAAGCTGCCCGACAAGGCTGCTGCTGCCCAACGAGCGCGCGGTCGAACCGCAGATCACCGCGATCTATCGCCGCTTCGGCCTCAACGATCGCCAGATCCAGATTCTGGCGCGCGCGACGCCAAAGCGCGACTACTATTGCCAGTCGCGGCGCGGCAACCGCCTGTTCGAGCTCGGCCTGTCCGAGATCGGTCTCGCGCTCTGCGCCGCTTCATCTAGGACCGACCAGGCTCTCATCGCCAACGTTGCCGCCGAAAACCCCCGTGACGGTTTCCTGGCGGCATGGCTGCGCGCCCGAAACGTTGCCTGGGCCGCCGACCTCATCTCCGCCCCGCCACCCTCCGTTCCGCAACCTGAAAAGGAGCCCCAGTTATGACTACTCGTCACATCCGCGCACGCGCCCTTACGCTGGCCGCGGCTATGCTCGCCTTGCCCCTGTCGACATCGCCCATGCTTGTCAGGCCGGCGCACGCCTTGATCGTGTTCGATCCGTCGAACTACGCCCAGAATGTGCTGACGGCTGCCAGATCGCTCCAGCAGGTCACCAACCAGATCACATCGCTGCAGAACGAAGCCCAGATGCTGATCAACCAGGCCCGCAACCTTGCGAGCCTGCCTTTCTCCTCTCTCCAACAATTGCAGCAATCGGTGCAGCGCACCCAGCAATTGCTCAACCAGGCGCAGAACATCGCCTTTGACGTCCAGCAGGTCGACAAGGTCTTCCAGCAGCAATATGGCAGCGCATCCCTTTCCGCGTCGGATCAGCAACTCGTCGCTGACGCGCGCTCGCGCTGGCAGAACACGGTCGGTGGTCTTCAGGACGCCATGCGCGTGCAGGCCGGCGTCGTCGGAAATATCGACACCAATCGCGCGCAGATGTCGTCGCTGGTGGGGGCCAGCCAATCGGCGACCGGCGCGCTCCAGGCAACGCAGGCCGGCAACCAACTCTTGGCACTTCAGGCCCAGCAACTCGCGGACCTCACGGCGGTAGTCGCTGCCAACGGCCGCGCCCAGGCGCTGACCGACGCCGAGCGGGCTGCGGCGGCCGAACAGGGCCGCGAGCAGCGCCGCCGCTTCCTCGCTGCGGGCTCCGGCTACCAGGCTGGCAACGCCTCAATGTTCAACCGCTGAGGATCACGACAGTGGATGGCAAGGCGCTCGTTCGCATTACCGCCGCGATTTTCGTCGGCATCGCAGTCACCGTGACAGCAGTCGAGATGACCCGCAAGGAGGACAGGTCGGGCTCGGCAGTGCCCGAGGTGGCGGAGATGTCTCGGAGCCCGCGCCGCGAGAGCCTGCGCCACTGCCAGGTGGTAGGTGAGGCTGCTTTACGCGACAGTGATTGTTTGCGCTTGTGGGCCGAACAGCGAGACAGGTTCCTCGGTTCCAAAGCGCCGTTTGCAAGGTCGGCTTCAGAGCCGATCACCCCGCAGTCGCCGGATTCAACCGTGCCGGGGGTGCGATAGGCATGGGCAATACGGGCATCATTGACCAGTTCCTCGGCACCTTCACCCGATACATCGACAGCGGCTTCGGCCTGCTCGGCGGCGAGGTCGCCTTCGTCGCCACCACTTTGATCGTCATCGACGTGACGCTTGCGGCCCTTTTCTGGAGTTGGGGCGCCGATGACGATATCCTCGCCCGGCTCGTCAAGAAGACGCTGTTCGTCGGCGTCTTCGCCTATCTGATTTCCAACTGGAACAGCCTTGCCAGGATCGTCTTCGAAAGCTTCTCCGGCCTCGGCCTGAAGGCGAGCGGTACCGGCTTCTCGGTCCAGGATCTCTTACGCCCGGGCAAGGTGGCGCAGACCGGCCTCGACGCTGGACGGCCTTTGCTCGAGGCCATCTCCGGGCTGATGGGCTATGTGTCCTTCTTCGAGAACTTCATCCAGATCGCCTGCCTGCTCTTCGCCTGGGCGCTCGTCCTGCTCGCCTTCTTCATCCTGGCCGTGCAGCTCTTCGTCACGCTGATCGAGTTCAAGCTGTCGACGCTGGCCGGTTTCGTGCTGATCCCCTTCGGCCTCTTCGGCAAGACGGCCTTCATGGCCGAACGCGTTCTCGGCAACGTCATCTCCTCCGGCATCAAGGTGCTCGTGCTTGCCGTGGTCATCGGCATCGGCTCGACCTTGTTCAGCGAGTTCACCCAAGGGTTCGGCGGCGAAAGCCCCACCATCGATCAAGCCATGGCGATCGTGCTGGCGGCGCTGTCGCTGCTTGGTCTCGGCATATTCGGCCCCGGCATTGCAAACGGTCTCGTCTCCGGTGGGCCACAGCTTGGCGCTGGCGCCGCCGTCGGCACCGGTCTCGCCGCCGGCGGCATGGCGCTTGTCGCTGGCGGGGCTGCCGGCCTTGCCACAAGAGGCGGGGCGGCGGTTCTCTCCGGAGCGACATCCGCGGCCCGAGGCAGCTCGCACCTCGCCGGCGGCGCATCGACTGCCTATGCACTGGGTTCCGCCGGCCAGGCTGGCGCCGCCGGCGTCGCCTCCGGCCTAAGCGGCGTTGCAAGCGCCGGCATGTCGGCCGCCGCCTCGCCGCTCAGGCGCGTCGCGGAGCGGGCCAGCCAATCGATGAAATCGAGCTTTGCCGCCGGCGCTGGTGCTGCCTTCGAGGCCACCGGTGGGTCGTCAACGCTGGGAACGGTGGGTGGAGCCGCGACGTCGGGCAACGATCCGATGTTCGGCAGCACCACTCAGGCCACGGGTGTGGCGCAAAGCCCGCCTGATTGGGCCAAACGCATGCAGCGATCCCAGCGCCTGTCTCACGGCGTTCAGACCACAGCTCACGCCGTCCGCACCGGTGAGGCCCATGGCGGCGGAGCCTCCATTTCTCTCTCGGAAGGCAAGTGATCCATGAACATCTTTCGACGACCCGCCGTTCACTACGGCAAGACACCTCAACCGGAGACTCCCTATCAGAGGGCAGGGCAGATCTGGGACGAGCGCATCGGTTCAGCTCGCGTCCAGGCGAGGAACTGGCGAGCCATGGCCTTCGGAACACTGATCGTGTCGGCTGGCCTTGCCGCCTCGCTTATCTGGCAGTCGGCCCGTGGCTCGGTCGTGCCATGGGTCGTCCAGGTCGATACTTTAGGGCAGGCGCAGACGGTCGCGCCCGCGACCGCCGACTATAAGCCGACCGATCCCCAAATCGCCTGGCATCTTGCCCGCTTCATCGAGCAGGTCCGATCGATCCCGGCCGATCCGATTATCGTGCGCCAGGACTGGCTGCGTGCTTACGAATGGACCACTGACCAGGGCGCGGCGGCGCTCAACGACTATGCCCGCGCCAACGAACCTTTCGCCAAGGTCGGCAAGCAGCAGGTCGCCGTTGAGGTCTCTTCGGTCATCCGCGCCTCGCCGGACTCCTTCCGCGTCGCATGGACCGAGCGTCGCTACGAAAATGGCCAGCTCTCCGTCACCGAGCACTGGACCGCAATACTGACGATTGTCATCCAGCCGCCGAATGACGCCGAACGGCTAAAAGCCAATCCGCTCGGCATCTACGTCAACGCCATCAACTGGTCGCGGGAGATGAGCCAATGAACCTGGCCTTTCGGGGTTCGATCACGCCTGCATTCCGTCGACATGCAATCGCGGCGGTATTGCTTTCGGGGACCGTGCTCGCTGGCTGCGCCACGCCTCAGAAGCCGCCGCGGATTGCTTACGACTCCTACGTTCCGCCATTGCCGGCGGTCCCAGCGACCGATGAGAAGCCGAAACCGCTGCGGGTTCCGCCAGGTTGGGCTCCGGCGCGCGGCGGTGCCGAGGCCAATACCCCGACGGCGCAAGTCGAGAGCGCCAACGCGGCAGCCCGTGTCCAGCCGCGGCGCGAGGGCTACTACAATGCCATTCAGATCTATCCATGGAGCGAAGGGGCGCTCTACCAAGTTTATGCAGCGCCGGGTCAGATAACGGACATTGCGCTCGAGCCGGGCGAGAGCTTGATGGGCACAGGTCCGATCGCGGCAGGCGACACCGCGCGCTGGATCATCGGCGATACCGAGAGCGGATCGGGTGCTGGCCGTCGAGTCCATGTGCTGGTGAAGCCTTCACGCGCGGACATCTCCACCAATCTCGTCATCACCACCGATCGTCGCAGCTACATGATCGAGCTGCGGGCGGACGGGAAGTCTTACATGCCGGCCGTGGCATGGGCGTATCCGACCAGATCCGCCGAGCGACAGACTGGCCCCGCAACGCCGACGATCCCGATCCTCGCGGCGCGCAATTACCGCTATGGCCTCAAAGGAGACACGCCGCCTTGGAAGCCCGTCGCTGTCTACGACGACGGCAGGCGCGTCTATGTCGAGTTTCCGCAAGGCATCGTACAGGGCGAGATGCCGCCGATCTTCATCATCGGTCCGGACGGCGAGGCCGAGATCGCCAACGGTCGGGTCTACCAGAACATCCTGATCGTTGACCGCCTTTTTGGCGCCGCGGAGCTGCGTCTTGGCGGCGGCAAACGCCAACAGATCGTCCGGATAATCCGCGTCGATGGGGCAAGAACGCCTCACCTGTCGTGGATGCCGGATTTTCCCGCAGCGCAGAAAATCAAGAATGCACCAAGGCAGAGGGGAGGGCAGGAATGATGAGCGAGAAAGAAACCGTGGCTCAGCCGATGAGGCTTCGGGCAGATCCGCCGCGTATCACCCGCCTGTCTCGAAAGGTGCTAGCCGGGATCGGGGTCCTTGCGTCGCTCAGCATCGGTGGCGCTTTGATATACGCGCTTCAGACACGCGATTCAGGCAGGCGCGGCGAAGAACTCTATTCGACATCCAATCGGCAGCCCGCCGATGGCCTCGCCAGCCTACCGCGCGACTATACCGGCCCGATCCTTGGGCCGCCGCTGCCCGGCGATCTCGGCCGGCCGATGCTCGACGCCCAGAACAAAGGCCACCCCGTTGTTCCTCCAACCATTGCTACACCCACAGTCGACGAGGCCGAGCAACGCCGGCTGGCTGAAGAGGAGGCCGCCCGGACGTCGCGCGTCTTTTTCCAGACGGGAGCGGTGACCGCAGCCGCGACCGAGGGACCTGGCAATAGCGCCGCGCCGGATCTCGCCGGGTCCGGCATCACAGGAGGCCAGACGGCGCAGGATCGCCAACTGGCATTCCTGAACGCGGCGGCCGACCGACAGACAGTGGCGCCCGACCGCGTCATGCCCCCGGCATCGCCATATGTCCTTCAGGCCGGCGCCGTCATCCCCGCGGCACTGATAACCGGCATTCGCTCCGACCTGCCCGGCCAGGTCACCGCGCAGGTGACTGAAAACGTCTACGACAGTCCGACCGGTCGCGCGCTCCTTATCCCGCAAGGCACCCGCGTCATTGGTCAATACGATAGCGGGGTCGGTTTCGGGCAGCGCCGGGTTCTGCTCGTCTGGAACCGGCTGATCTTCCCGAATGGCCGCTCCATCGTTCTGGAGCGCCAGCCTGGCGCGGACGCCGAGGGCTATGCCGGCCTCGAGGACGGTGTGAACTACCACTGGGGCGAAGTGTTCAAGGCCGCCGCTCTCTCCACCATACTGAGCGTCGGAGCCGAGGCTGGCTCGTCTGGCCAGGAGAGCGACATCGTGCGCGCTTTGCGCAGCGGCGCTTCCGACAGCGTCAGCCAGGTCGGCCAGCAGATCGTCCAGCGCCAGCTCGAGATAGCGCCGACACTCACCATTCGGCCCGGATTTCCGGTTCGCGTGATCGCCACCCGCGATCTCGTGCTCGAACCCTACGGAGACTGAAATGGCCAAGCTGAAACTCGGGCCAATCGCCGATGACAAGCCGGTCAAAGTCACTGTGGAACTGCCAGCGTCGCTGCACCGCGACCTTGCCAGATATGCCGAGATTCTTGGACGCGAAGCGGGACAGCCGCCTACCGATCCCGTGCGCCTGATCGTGCCGATGCTCGAGCGTTTCATGGCTACGGATCGCGGCTTTGCAAAGGCGAGACATGAGCGAAAGGTCTAGCGCCGGGCCGTTAAAGCAGGACGATCCGTATCCCGTGCAATGTCGTTCGCCGGGAGACAGTTTGCGAAGGCCGATCGGATTGCGTCGAGAGACATCTCCAACGTGCTGGAAAACGTCCTGCCCCGCTGCCAGATGGCCACGTAGTGATAGAGCGCAGACGGGTCGACCGGTCTTGCTTCCAGATCGAACGCTGCATACTCGCGCGCAATGATCTCATTGGTGATGGATACGCCAAGGCCAGCCGAAACGAATCCGACCTCGTAGCCGTTGGAGTCATATTCTACGAGTATGTCCGGCTCGACTCCTGCGAAGCGCAAGGCGTTGAAGTTCATCTGGTGTGCCGCGAATTCGGGGTCGATGTCGACGATCGTTTCGCCTGCCAGGTCACTCGCTTCGACACACGCTTTCCTTGAGAAGCGATGCTTTGGATGAAAGATGCAGACGTTGTGAGCCGAACCGATGGGCGCCCATTCAAACAGGCGAGGATCCAAAGGCAGCCGAGAAATACCAAGGTCGGCTCGGCCGGACAGAATATGCTCGCCCACCTGGCGATAGTTTCCCGAAATTGACCGGACACTCGAACCGGTCTTCGAATGGATTGTCGCAACGACCTTCGGCAAGGTCACAAAACCGAACACCGCGGGTGCGGCAATCGCGATCTGTTGCCTCTCTTCGTTCTTCATTGCGAAGATCGACGCTTCCAGTCGATCCAGGGACGTCAAAGCCAATTCGACGTTGCGCAGAAGTTCCCAGGCCTCCCGTGACGGGACGATGCGGTTGGTTGATCTTTCAAATAGCGTGATGCCGAGGAGCGCCTCAAGCTGCTTGATGTGCTGGCTCACCGCTGGTTGGCTAATCCCGAGCGCGATAGCTGCTTGCCTCGTCGATCCGGCCCGCAGCACCGCTCGAAAGACCTGCAGTTGTCGGAGCTTCAGGCCGCTCTGCAGCAACTCCATCCTTTGCAGCCCTTTCTCGAAGCGCCTTCATCGGTCCGACGTGATCTAACAAGCGGCGGCTTAAGCGACGTGGTGCGCAATCTTTGAAGAGATAGTCGCCAGAGCCTTGCTCGTGCCCAAGACGATGGGCATGTTCCTCAGCTTAACCGTTTACATACTATAGTTGATAAACTCAGAGTATGTAAGTCGCGATCTTCCAGCGCATGGATATGCGCAAATTGGTCGGCCGGAACTTCGCCCGCTTGCGTCGTGAGAGGGGCCTGACCCAAGAGGAAGTCGAGGCGCGTTCCGGCTTCAGTCAGCAATATCTCAGTGGCTTGGAGCGCGGCCGGAGGAATCCGACCGTGATAACGCTCTATGAACTGGCTCAAGCCCTTGGTGTCGACCACGTAGAATTGGTCAGGCCCGACGACGGTCATTGATCCGGACCGCCACGACGATCACGTCTCGTTCCTGCGAAACTGCTTAAGGTGAACCAATCAGCAGGCACCTATAACCATTCATTATAGCGAAAATTTCGAAAATAATAGATTGAGTGAAGAGAAGTATCCATTAGTCTGCGTAAAGCCTGCAAGATCACTGCAGGTTGTAACATAAATTAAATTTCGCGACAGCGGCGATGAACCGAAGGTATTGCGTTGAGAAGCGCCGTACGTTGCGAAGCTGCGAGCCAATGGATGAATCCGATGGGCGGTTTTACTGCTCAGTTTGCTGCTGCCTTCTTGATCACCGTCAGTCTCGGCCTTGTTAGTGGGTCTCTTGGCACGGTGATGGGGCTTTTGTTGGCCATGTCGAAGAGTTCCCCCGCTTCCCGGTTCAAAGCTGTGGTGACGGCCTACACGACAGTCGTTCGCGGTGTTCCGGAACTCCTCATCATCCTGCTCATCTATTTCGGGGGCACCATCTTTGCCAGCAAGGTCGCTGGTAGATACGTGGAGGTGAATGCCTTTACCGCTGGGGTGATCGCGCTCACGGTTGTCTTCGGCGGTTACGCCACCGAAGTCTTCCGTGGAGCGATTGCAGCCGTCCCAGCAGGCCAAACCGAGGCCGCGAAGTCGCTTGGGTTGAACGCCTGGCAAAGGTGGGCCTTTGTGATTGGCCCGCAGATGCTGCGGCTGGCATTGCCGGCCTATGGCAACCTTTGGATATCGTTGTTCAAGGATACCGCGCTGGTGTCAATCGTCGGCTTGACCGACATCATGCGCGTTGCCTTTGTCGGCGCCGGATCGTTGCGCGCCCCGTTGACCTTCTACCTTGCGGCGTCCTCTCTCTATCTCTCGCTGACGACGATCACACTGCTGTCGATCCGATTGGCGGAGCGGCGCTACCCGGCTCTCGGCCGATAGAGGCGTGGCCCGATGAACCTCAGCTTAATGTTCGACGCCATGATTGTCCTGCCGTCAGGCATTGTCCTCACCTTGACTCTGACGGTCCTCTCGCTGACGGCGGGATTTCTGCTGGCGGTGCCCTTGGCCTTTGCCCGCGCGTTTGGTCGCCCGAGCCTGTCCCTAGGTGTGCTGGCCTATACCTATGTCATTCGTGGGACGCCCATGCTCGTGCAACTTTTCTTGCTCTATTACGGGCTGGGCCAGATCGAAGCCGTGAGAGCGAGCGTCTTTTGGCTGGTCTTGCGCGATCCCTTCTGGTGCGCCTTGCTCGCCTTTTCACTGAACTGCGCGGCGCACACGACCGAGATCCTGTGCCGTGGCCTCCTGTCGGTACCAAAGGGCGTCGTAGAGGCTGCCGCGGCGCTTGGCCTGAAACGTCTCCAGATCGCTCGGCTTGTCACCTTCCCGATCGCTTTCAGGATATCGCTTCCGGCCTACGGCAACGAAGTAGTGGGGATGATCAAAGGCTCGTCCCTGGCAAGCACCGTAACGCTCCTCGAGATCACCGGTATGGCTCGGCAGTTGGTGTCGTCCACCTTCGCGCCCTACGAGATCTTTATCGTTGCGGGGGCGATCTACTTGGCGCTGACGACGCTGGCCGTGAAGGCGACGCAGTTCCTTGAACGGCGGCTTTCGATAGACGGCCATCCAACGCGACGACGCAAGGTGCGGTTCCGCCCGGGCTTGCCTAGACATCGGACCACGACACCCGTGCCGTGACGCCGCAGCTTAGCAGCCGCTTTCCTCAGACCCAGAAACAAAGAGGTGCCTCATGCGCATTCGCTTAGCTATTGCCCTTTCCATCGCCGGCTTGCTTGCAGCATTCCCGGCCCTGGCCGGGACGGAAAAAACGATATCGATCGCCACCGAAGGCGCGTCGCCACCGTGGGACGGGACCGATGAGAACGGCAAGCTTTACGGGTTCGATGTCGATGTCGGCCTCGAACTGTGCAATCGAATGAAGGTCAAATGCAGCTTCGTCGCCCAAGACTGGGACGGGATCATTCCGGCGCTGCTGGTCGGCAAGTACGACGTCATCATGTCCGGCATGGCCATCACCGAGAAGCGCAAGCAGCAGATCGTCTTTTCCAACCCCTACGCCAGCGGCTTCAACCAATTCGTCGTGCGCAAGGAGCTTGGGCTCGATGCCGGCGACACGAAGGAAAAAGTCAATCTCTCAACCGTTGGGGACAAGGAGAAAGCAATTATCGAGCGCGTCAGATCGAACCTCAGCGGCAAGGCGATTGGTGTCCTTCGTTCATCGAACTCGGAAGCCGTGGTGAAGCAACTCCTCGGCGATGTCGTGACCATCCGCAGCTATGACAGCCTTGACAACCTCAAGCTCGATCTTGCTGCTGGACGTGTCGACGGCGGACTCGCCGACTATTTCACATGGCGCGATTTCCTGGAGACCCCCGATGGCTCCAGTGCCGTGTTCTTCGGCCCTGAACTGAAGGGGGGCCTCTGGGGACCGGGCGTAGGCGCCGGCATGCGCAGGGACGATGCCGAACTGGTCGAAAAGTTCAACGCGGCGATCGACGCTGCAACCAGGGACGGAACGATCAAGGCGCTGAGCCTGAAATGGTTCAAGGCTGATATTGCCCCGGCCTTATCGAAATAGCCGAAAGAGGTGGCTCCGACTTTGACTCGGCGCCGCACTCACGCTGGCGCCACACCTTCCACCCAAGGACAAGTTAGATGAAAGACCATTTTTGCGCGGTCGTCACCGGCCAGTCGTTGATCACCCACGACATCCGCCATGTCCAGGACGAGCGGTTCGTCGAGGTTGAACGCTTCCTGCAGCAAGGCGACGTCGTATTTACCAATTTCGAGTCGACGATCCTCGGGAAGCACGGCGGTTGGCCGACCAAGGGAAAATACTTCGGTTACTCCCGGCCCGAGGTGCTGGACGCGTTGCAAGATATAGGTTTCAACGCACTTGCCCTGGCGAACAATCACGCCTTCGACCTAGGCCCTTGCGGTATCCGGTCCACGCTGGAAGAGGTAGAGGCGCGGAGTTTCCTGCACGCCGGGATCGGCATCGACGAGGCACATGCGGCGACGCTCGGCCGGCGCAATCTAGGCGATCGGCAGGTCTCTCTGCTTGCAGTCGACGCAGGCCCCGGTCCGGCCAACATGTATGCCGCGAACCGCACTGACTCCCGGCCTGCTCGCCCTGGCGTCAACCGGCTGACCTCCGTCCGGAAGATTGGTGTGCCTGATGGACATTTTCGAAGATTGGCAAGGCTTGGCGGCCATTTGCAAAGCTCGCCCTTCGAACTGACCAACTATGCGCAACCCGACGATCCGCCGGAAGTGGCGGGCGACGCGGAGATCAATTTCTACGGTACGGTGTTTTCTCAGGCAGAGAACTTCGGTCGCCTGATCGAGATCGATCCGCAAAGCGCGGAAATGCATCTGTCCGCCATCCGGCAAGCAGCCTCACAAGGAGACTTCGTCATTGCTTATCTGCACCACCATCATTGGGAGCCGGGGTGGCAGGACGTGCCGCGTTGGGTGCAGGCCTTCGCCAGGATGTGCGTGGACGCCGGCGCAGCCCTTTTCGTCAGTCACGGCGCTCCCGTGCTTCAGGCATTGGAGATCTACAACGGCTCGCCGATCTTCTATGGTCTCGGCAATTTTCTGTTCCACGTACGCCCCGACGAGAACGAATGGGGTCCGCCGGAAGTTTGGCAAAGCATTGTCGCAGCATGCCAATACGATGGTGGCGGAACCCTCCAAACGATAGACCTTCTGCCCGTTGTGATTGGTGGGGAACATCAGCCTTCAGAATCGGGTATAGGCAGATTGGTTCCGCTAGCCGCTACCGGAAACGTTGCGCGAGATATTCTCGACGGTTTTGCGGCCCGCTCTCGGAGCTTTGGTGCCGAGATCGCGATTTCTGGATATTCCGGCACCATCGCCATGCCGCCCACGCGAAAATTCGGATGACAACCGGCACAGGTCAGGGGCGGCCTCCACGGATTCTATCAGGGCGTGACCCATTGGGATCGGAAGGGATTGTTGAAACCGAAAAGCTCGAGCCCTCGCCGGGCAGGGCCAAGGGCCAAGGTCCAGAGCGACCCTCACCCTGCTGATCTTCATGTCGGCAGGCAGATCGCGGTGGTTCGCATGCAGTCGGACGTGTCGCAGGCGGAGCTTGCGCGATCGATAGGCGTCAGCTGTCAACAGCTTCAGAAATACGAGAATGCAAGGAATCGTGTGAGCGCTTCCATGATCTATGAGATCGGCAAGTCGCTAGGCGTCCCAGTTAGCCGCTTTTTCGAACTTCTTCCGGGGAACGGTGAGAACGATCGGGCGGCTTCACGCCTGCCGGTCGATGAGCGCATTGACTTCATCGCCAGCGCAGAAGGTCGACATTTGATCGAGCGTCTCGTTCAACTGCCCCCGCGGGTGCGCGTTCGCGTATCTACCCTGATAGCCGCAATGGCGGAAGAACTGAGCGCCTCTAATACGCTGCCCGGCCGCTCGCGTCCTCAAATCAAAGGTATTAGATCCGGCAACTGACTGCTAGCAGATCTCCTTTCAGGAAAAGCCCCACTCTGGATCAGTCGCGGCGATCGCTTGCTTTCGCAACCCTGTCTGGAGATCTTGCCAGGACGTATCCGAAATAAAGCCGCTCATACTTCCGCACGCCTCCGCGAAAGGCACAGCGCCAAAGCGGTCGATCAGATCGCTGGTTTCAACGATGCCGTCATTGCGCAACAGCTCAAAAGGTTCGTCACCGGATTCAATCACTCGGTGCCCCCAAGCTCCCGGCACATCGTCGTTTGCAAGTGCGTGGCGAAGATCCGCATCGATGTTCGCGCCCTTGAGCGCATTAAAGAGGATGTAGCGCATCAGAGGAAAATACACCGGCTGGTGACTGCCTCCGAGCGCACGCACACTGGGCAGAATCGACACAACCAGAAACATGACAAGCAGATTGGGAATGAGGGTACGGTCCCTCAGCCGGTCAACGATATCGGGCGCCGCGAAACGAGCCACTCTCGTTCCGCTCGCTTGGTCGATGAGTTCGCCTGCCGCAAGGCGCAAAGGCAGGCGCCTGCCCCTTTCGTACAACCAGAAGAAATCCGTGCTTCGTGCGAGCCAGCCACCCCAGGGTCCGTCCGCCAGCTTGTCGATCTCGGCAAGGATGTTCAACGCAAGCTTCGGGTGTTCCAGCAGCCTTGTCCGCAGCCAGGAATCCTCATCCAATAAATGGTCTGCCACTAGATCGGCAATGTCCTCGTCGTCGATCTGCAGGAACGCAAACCGGTTTCCGAACAACTTTGGCCAAAGCATGAGATTTGCAGCCTTGATGGCATGTGCCGGCCGCACGAATTGTCCCCTCGGCAAAAACTTGCGGAGCAGGGCAAGCGCCTCCCCTTCAACGCCTTGCTCAGGAGGCGTCAGCTCAAACTGATAAGACCCAGGTCCGGTGAGAAGGCTGTAACCGATCATGCGGCTTCGGCTGAGGCCGAAGACGTTTATCGGATTCCCCTCGACGGTAAGCCAGCCTGGTCCCTTGCGCGCCTTTTCAACAAGGCTCACCGTGGAGACGGCATAGGACAAGTAAGTCGAACAACCGTGCCCTGCGAGGCCGACGAGGCTGAAAATATGTGTGTAATAGGCTTCAGGGTCCAAGAGCATAAGCAGATGAGGTCCCGTCTGCAGCACGCGCCGCGCTTCGAGTTCTTGGCAAATCCGAGTAACGGCCTCGACCGACAATCCGTTTCGCTTACCTGCGGTTCTGATGACGCCCAGCAGCTTGGTCAGGGCATGCCGGCGAATTTCCGGTAGGGCTTCAGAAGCTGGCGCCTCAAAGAGGCGGATTGCATAGTCGCGGATCGGTCGTGAATAGAAAGCTCGAATCCACGGGTAAAGGATTGCGAGCGACTCTAGGACCGCCTGTTTTTCGTCTGTGCCTGGTACTGGCTCATCCACTTCACGATCCGATCTTTTGCCGTGCGAGACCTATGCCTATCGCAGGAACACTGATGACCAGCATCACTCCGAAACCGAAGAAAATAGTCGAGGGCGATACGGTGTCTCCCAAAGCAGCAGCAACGCTGAAAATGCCCAAGCCGAGCGCGACAGCGAGACTATGCATCGTGCCTTTGGCCCTGCCCAGGACCTTATGGGATGCTCGCGACTGCAATGTGACCTCGACACTGACGCGGCCCAGATTGTAGAGGAAACCGAGTGCCGCAAAGACAACCAGTGTCCACGGCGCAGACATGAGTATCAGCGCCATCAGCGCGAGGGCGGTAAAGCCCAACAGCGTGAGATGCAGCATATGAGCACTAATCGCTCGTGCCAGCCTGTTTAGAGCAATCGCACCGATTAGCGAACCTGCTGACCATGCGGCTTCGACATGGCCGAAATCGACGGCGGCACCTCTTTGTTCTTCGAAAACAAACGCAGATCCCATCACACTGATCAGGACCGCGCCTCCATAAAGGAGCGCGTACACCGCAAAGAGGCGGAGCAAGCCCGGATCAATGTCGAGTGCAAGACGTCTGGCACCGCAGATCCCGTACGACGACGAGTCCGGCCGCATCGAGAACAGGGTGGCCGCAGAAGCAAGGAAGAACATGGCAAGGACGATGAAAGCCAGGGCAGGGGAGTGCTCATTGAGCAAGGACCCGAACAGCAGAGCTGCCGCCAGGCAACCCAATTGCATTACGAAGCAGATAAGTGAATTCGATGCTACGAGGTCGCCGCGTCGCGCCACGGCGGGGATGACTGCCTGCGAACAGGTTAGCGCCACACGATCACAAAATGCAAAGACGACTGCTGAAAGACAGATCGTTAGAAACACGTTCTCGTGGAGAAGCGCGCATGCCGTGGCGAGCATGATGGCAAAGCGACCGAGATCGGCCGCGATATTCAACCGTCGCCGGTCAAACTGGTCCGCCGCCACGCCGACGAGAGGGCTCGCAAGGAGTTCAACGACGCTGACGATCGCAAGCAATGTCGCTACGCTGCTGCTTCCGTACCCTGCTTCAACCAGAATCCAGGCGGATGTGATGTAATAGCCGTTTCGCCCGACAGCAGCGGACAACGTGCTGGTCAAGAATCGGAAGGGCACTCGGGACTGCATGGTCGGTCTTTGGTCATCATGAATTCGGAAGGCATCAGACGTCAGCGGCGCACCGGCCGCTTGTCGTACTCTTTCCCACGGAGCCTGCTTGTCAGCGATGTCGGACTTTTCAAATCCTTGCTGGAATCATCATCCCGCCGGCGTCGGTCTATGTCTTGCACATGCGCCGGAATTCAATCGGATTGACACCAAAGCCACGCTTGAAAGCCGTCGTGAAATGGCTCGAGCTTGCGAAGCCGCATTCCATTGCAATCTTGGTCGCCGACAATTTGGTCGATCGAAGCATAGCCGCGGACTGTTCCAGTCTACGCTGGGCGATGAACGCATGCGGCGTCATGCCTGTCGACTGCTTGAAAGCCCGGCCAAAATGAAACCGGCTGATACCAATTTCTTTTGCAAGGTCTCCCAGCGTGGGCCGGTCCGCTGATGACGACTCGATCATTGCCATAACGCGCTTGAGGTCGAAAGCAGACAGACCGCCCTTTGCCGCCCGGTGGCAGGTGCGATTCAACCGGACCAATTGAACGAACAGCTGCGCAACCTGACTCTCCACCATCGTCGTGCTGATCGGATCGGGATGTCTGAGCTCAGCCGCAATTCTCTGGAGCGCCATTTCAATGGTGCTGTCGCGAAATCCGATCCACGGAGGCAAATTCGCCGAGAGGGAGAATGCTGTTCCGCCAAAAGCCTGTTCCGCGAATTCCCGTTCGACTGACACCAGAAGATAGGACCCCATCGCATCGCCCTCATCCCAGCCGATCCACTCGCTCTCGGCAGGGATAAATATTATCGAGCCAGGACGCCTTGCCGAGAAAGAAACCCGGCGGCCGTCGACGAAGTCTTCTCCGCGCTGCGCCGAGCCCTTGAGGTTCATCAGGAACATATGCCGCGGGTACGCAATCCTCGTTTCCTGTCGTCCTAACCCGGTCCTGCTAATTAAGTCCGCTCGTATATTTCCCCAGCTTTCATACTGATGAGCCAGTGTCCGGTGTTGCGAGGGGCGTATGTTGTTCGGGTCCAGGCAAAAAGTCTCCGCCAAGCTAAACGACCTCCTTACTACGAGAAGTTCGCTCTCGTGCTTTCTGGCGAACCATAGGTTGCCAGACAAATCACAAATAATTCTGGGTTGGTAGAAGATGTGCCTTTGCAGAAAAAACGGCAACCTAGTGAAAGTCGTTTCTACCACGTCGATCTATCTGTCTCCCACGCTGATATTCGACGCTGCTTAATATTAATCTACGCTAATCTTCATTTCCGCGTCGAGCCTTAGCGTCTCACCGATTGAACGGTTGTGGAGGCACACTGCGATGCGAGGACTCGACGATTTTCTGGCCGAATGCGACCGTGGTCCGCGGATCAACGAACTCAAAGGCTTCTTCGCGGCCACCGCTGCCGGTCAGAGTGGAATGCCAATCCGGAGGCCGTCGGTCGACACGAGGCTGCTGCCCAGCGACGCTCTGCTTCGCGGTCTGGTCGGGTTGCACGCGGCCCGGCAAGGCTTTTTCGACCAGCACTACCACGGCAGCATTCCTTATCGTTTGGAGGAAGAATGCCGAATGGCCTATGCCGTGCTCAAATACGCGCGGTATCGTCAGACGCCACTGTCGCTGTACAGCCTCGGGACAGCGGAAGGTACCATGGCCAGGACACTCTCGGAGTTGTCTAGTGGAAAGATCCGCAGCCTGTCGTGCAGCCCCAACGCGGAAAACTACAAATGCTTCATGGCATATGGCGAACCGCCGGATGCCGATTTCTTCGTCGGGCCCTTCCATCGGCTCACCAAAGACGTTTTGAGCTCAGACGTCCGGCTTGCAAAGTTCGCTTCAGGATTCGACCTGATTCTTGAGGACACTACCTTCCAAATGTACTCGCCAAACAGAGCGAAGCAGATTGAGTTTGTATCGCAGCACCTAAAGGAAGGAGGCATCTTCGTGTTCGTCGAGAAGTTCCGCGCGGTCGACGACAACGACTACGCGCGCCGGGAGTGGCAGAAGGATTTCGGGTTCAAGGCCCGCTATTTCCCCCAAGACGAGATCGAGAAAAAGAAGGCCGCGGTCCTCACGACGATGTTCAACAATGAAGTGACGCTGCAAGAGATGTCTCGGGCAGTGGGCACGCATTTCAATCACTGCGTCATGACGTGGAACAGCGGAAATTTCTGCAGCCTCGCTGCCAGCAACAGCAGAGAAAACCTCAACCTCTATCTTTCGCAGATGGGAGACCCCGCCATTCCAAATGAATATGTATATGAGGCCGAGTTGCACCGGAGCCTCACCGATTATGTTGCCGCTATGCAGCAAAAGTGATGCGTTTGCCATGCTCCATCGGAGCCGCTTCGTGCAGGCAAACGCAGTTGTCAGGCCACTACCGGTGCGCAGGAATAGACCCGAACGCTTGGCGCCAGAACAGTCAGAACCCAGCACCATAACCCGCAAGGCGTCCGATGGATGACTCGGAACGGTAATGCCCTTCGGTTACTTGCCTTCGCTTTCGCAGCCATGGATCACGGTAGCTTGCGGCAGGCGGCAAGAGCGCTGAACGTCGGGGAATCATCTGTAAGTCGCAATGTTCTCAAGCTCGAGCAGCTTTTGGAGATGCAGATATTCGAGCGCGACTTTCGCGGAGTTCGGTTGACCGAGGCTGGCCGTGCCTGGACCAACGTCGCGCGTGCTCGTTATGACGGCCTGCTCGACGCCTTGATGCTATGTGCTCGCGACAACAAGGATGAAAATACGCTTCGTATTGGATTGTGCTGGCTGACAGGAGGGGAATTCCTCAGGCGCCTTATCGATCGCTTCGCTAGCCGATATCCCGACGTGAGCCTGACCATAGAAGATATTCCTGTCGGGGAATGCCTCTCCGCCATTCGACGTCGGCGCCTCGACATCGTGTTCACGCATGACCTCGGGTCAGTCACGGCCTGCCGCTGTGAGGTTTTTTGGCAGGAGCGCCTCTTTGTTCTGTTGCCGCCGCGTCATTCGCTTATCGATAAGCCGGCAATCGCGTGGACCGACCTCGCTGACATGAGGCTGTTGGTTCCCGCGGGGTCGGAGGAACCGAAGCCGGATATGCGTCTGCTGGAGCGCATTGCCGCCGGTGGCGGTCCCGCTGTCCAGGTCTGTCGCGCCAACCAGGCGACGATCTTCCTCAAAGTGCAGCTTGGACAAGGTGTAACTTTGGCCGAGGAAAGTCATGCCCAGAATTTCACGATCGATTCCGCCATTTGGAAACCTCTTCAGGGGCAGAACAGTGTCAGCTCAATCAGCGCCGTCTGGCTTGATTCAAATCCGAAGCGGCCTGTCCTTCGGCTGATCACGATGGCCGGGCACATGGCGGCAGGGGCTCTAGGACAAAGATCACGGGTGCAATCTGGATCATCCCGTGGCGCCATCGACAAGTCTCGGCGGGGCCGACAATAGATGAAGCAACTGCTCCGAAATGGGAGCGCGAGGAGACTTAACGCGGATAGGCGGTGAAGCTGCTGATTGCAATGAACGCGCTGACCTTCGGCTACGGGTGCCTCAAGTTTCAGGGCTAAAATAGGGCATCTTAGGCTCTCGACGGGCGAACGACCTCCGCCATCAAAGATGGTGAGCGTTCGGCCCGGTCTCATGAGGAGGGCACTTCACGCTGCATGCGGATCGTGCCCGGCGTCAGAACATCGCCGCTGGTAGGAGGCTGCTTAGCCTGGTCCCGACTCAAGGCCTGAACGGGGTAGAGAGGCAAAGCTCCGTCCGGACCTGGTGGGCGGATAGTCAGCGTCTGCGGTTTGCGGACGTCCGCAAGTGGCCGCATCTGCACTGCGGTAGCTACTGACTTAACTCAGTCGCCAGAGAGAGGCTCCCGGCCATCGGCTTCTTATTGGTTCATTGTGAGAACATCCTTGGGGATCGCTTGTTAGCCAAGCAGCAGGTATCACCCCTGGCCGTGGTGCTCGCCCGGCCATCCTCTTAATGATGGTGTTCGATGGCCCACGAGATCCCAGAAAAGAAAGCGCGCCAGGGTGGCCGCGGACTTTCGGTTCTTGCCGTTTTGATCTGTGCACTGTGCTGGCGGCGATCGCATGGGGCGTTGCCGAGATTTATGGTGAGGCGGCTAAGACGCCTGCGACCGAGGAGAAGCCAGCGCCACAGGGGAATAGTCAGGTACCTTCATCCGGCAGCCCGAACCCAGCGGAAAGTGATCCGTCACGGGAAATCCCGATATCGCTAAGCATGTCGTCCGGTAACTCGCTCAGTTCGTCCGTTGCCTTCAACTGCGCCTTCTGATCGGCTCGGCGACCGAGCCAACCGACAAGGGAACCAGCTAACCTGACCTGCCCGAATTCCTCGCCGACGATGACGAAGACGAGAACATCCGCCGCTTCAGCTATATTAGCATGAGAACGGCATCGGTGCTGCGATCATCGACGGCGCGGTCTCGGCGCGTTGCGATTCTTTTCCTGGTGACGCTGAAGTGGCGGGATCTGACACGTGTGCTGGTGGTCATGCGCTATTCCCGCCCCGACAAAAATTTCACTCCGCGGCCTGCAGCATGCCTTTCTCGATGATCGCCCGGATCTCGGAGCGGCACGAGCCGCAATTGGTGCCGGCGCGCAGCGTCGAGCCGATTGCCTCGAGGCTGTCGCATCCCGAAGCGACTGCCGACGCAAGCTGGTTGGCGCCGACATGGAAGCACGCGCACACGACCCGCCCGATAGCGGGTATCGGCACAGGCGACCGTCCCGACAGAAGCGCATGGCGATCGGCCGTCGACAGCTTCTGGCGCGTGGCCAAGAGCGATACCAGCCAGTCCCGCGCCGGCAACTGGTGCGGCGCAGCGACCAGCAGAGCCTCGGCCATGGCGCCGGCGTCGTCGATGGCGGCGGCGCGATAAGCGAGCCCGCGGCGATCGGTGTATTCCAGAAGCTGATCCTGCCGCGGGACAGCGAGCAGCTTGCGCGCCAGGAGGATGCCTTGATCCGGCGGTTCGGTTCCGGTCAGTTCGTAGAACCAGCCGCCCTCGATCGCATGCCGGCTCCAGTGGACGAAACCCGTTGGCCGCAGATCGCGTCGGGTGATGAGCACGCCGGCCCAGGCGGTGTTCTCGCGCACGATCCTGACCGGAACATGCTTGAGCTCCGGCTGGCCGGAATGCGGATCGGTGACCGTTGAGGACAACAGGCCGGCGGAAGCCCTGGCTGCGA
This sequence comes from Mesorhizobium atlanticum, assembly GCF_003289965.1. Classification (GTDB taxonomy): domain Bacteria; phylum Pseudomonadota; class Alphaproteobacteria; order Rhizobiales; family Rhizobiaceae; genus Mesorhizobium; species Mesorhizobium atlanticum. Next base: position 120,561 of record NZ_QMBQ01000011.1, on the reverse strand, counting down.
ACTGCCCGCTCCAATGCATGGGCATGAAGGCCTGGCCGCGCCGCTGTGCTTCCGACACCCGCACCCTCGCACGGACAAAGCCGAAGCGGGTCGAAAGATGGGCGAGGTCGCCATCCTTAAGCCAGTGTGCGGCCGCATCCGACGGATGGAGATCGACCGCCGGCTCCGGGGCGTTCGCCATCAGGCGCGGCACGTTTCCGGTGCGTGTCATCGTGTGCCACTGGTCGCGCAGCCGGCCGGTGTTGAGGGCAAGCGGATAGTCGGCATCGATGGTGAAGGCCGTTGCCTCTTGCCGCACCGGCACGAAACGCGCGCGCCCGTCGGATGCCGGAAAACGGCCGTCGGCGAACAATCTTGTCTGCTTCTTGCGGTGCTCCGGCGCAGGCCAATGGCGCGGCGCGAAGGCATCGTAATCCGTGTCGCTAAGGCCGGTCAGCCCGCCAAGGTCGAACAGCCGCGCGCCGCTATTCTCGAAAGCAGACAGCGCGGTGTGCTCGCGGAATATCTCTGCCGGCGTCTTGTAGGCGAAGGCATCGCCAAAGCCCATGCGGGTGGCGACATCGCAGACGATGCGCCAGTCAGCTTTCGCCTCGCCCGGCGCCGGCAGGAAAGACCGCTGGCGCGAGAGGCGGCGCTCCGAATTGGTGACCGTGCCGTCCTTCTCGCCCCAGGCGGCCGCCGGCAGCAGCACGTCGGCATAGCGCGTGGTGTCGGTGCGGGTCACGTCCGAGACGACGACGAAATCGCATTTGGCCAGAGCGGCACGCACGCGCGAAGCGTCCGGCATCGAGACGGCTGGGTTTGTGCCCATGACCCACAGCGCCTTGATGCGGCCGTCGGCGACCGACTGGAACATGTCCACGGCCTTCAGGCCACCACGCCGCGCGATGTTGGGCGCATTCCAGAAGCGGGAGACGCGATCGACGCCGGCCGCGTCCGCGAAGTCCATATGCGCGGCAAGCTGGTTGGCCAAACCGCCCACCTCGCGGCCGCCCATGGCGTTCGGCTGCCCCGTGACCGAGAACGGCCCCGTGCCGGGCTTGCCGATGCGGCCGGTGGCGAGATGGCAGTTGATGATGGCGTTGACCTTGTCGGTGCCATGCGCCGACTGGTTGACGCCCTGGCTGTAGACCGTGACCGTGCGATCGATCTCGGCGAAGAGATCGTAGAATGCCTGAACATCGGCGGCCGCCAGTCCGCAACCTTTCGCGACGCGCGTGATCGACGGTGCATCGGCGCTGGCAAGCGCGGCCGCGGCGTCGAAGTCCCTCGTATGCTCACGGATGAAATCGGTCTCGATCTTTCCGGTGTGGACGAGATGCGCGAGCAGCCCGTTGAACAACAACACATCCGTGCCCGGGTCGAGCGCCAGATGCAGGTCGCATTCGTCGGTCGTCGCGGTGCGGCGTGGATCGATGACGACGATCTTCGTTCCACGCTCCCTGCGGGCTGCGAGCATGCGCTGGTGGAGTACCGGATGGCACCATGCGGTGTTGGAGCCGGTGAGCACGATGAGATCGGCGCACTCGAAATCCTCATAGACGCCAGGAACGATGTCCTCGCCGAAGGCGCGGCGGTGGCCGGCAACCGACGAGGCCATGCAGAGCCGCGAATTGGTGTCGATATTGCCCGAGCCGATAAAACCCTTCATCAGCTTGTTGGCGACGTAATAGTCTTCGGTGAGCAACTGTCCGGAGACATAGAAGGCGACCGAGTCCGGTCCGTGCTCGGCAATCGCCCGCGAGAATTTTGAGGCCACGAGGTCGAGCGCTTCATCCCAACCGGCCTGTCTGCCGCCGAACTCCGGCTGAAGCAGACGGCCTTCCAGGCCGAGTGTCTCGCCAAGCGCAGCGCCCTTCGAGCACAGCCGGCCCAAATTGGCCGGGTGTTCGGGATCGCCGCGGACGGTTGTCGTGCCGTCCGCGGCGACCTCGGCCAGCACGCCGCAGCCCACCCCGCAATAAGGGCAGGTGGTCCTCACCTCGCGCGCTTCCTCCATGCCTTAGGCCGCTTTCGAGGCCAGCGCTTCGAGCGCGATGAACAGCCGTTGGCCCTCGACCTTGGCCGGGATCGTCCTGACTGATCCCTCGTCAGCGCCGAGCGCCTTGCCGGTCTCCAGCGAGATCACCCAATTGTGCAGCGGGCAGGTCACCGCCGCGCCGTGGACGATGCCTTGGCTGAGCGGCCCGCCCTTGTGCGGGCAGTGGTCTTCGATGGCGAAGATCCGGTCGTCCGCGGTGCGGAACACCGCGATCTTGCCTTGCGGTGTGGCGACGCAACGCGCGCCGCGCGGCGGGATGTCGGCGATGGAGCCGATGGCGATCCAGTTCATGCCGTCTCTTTCCTGTCGACTCACTCCGCCGCCTCCGCGAACCCGACCGACGCCATCGGCCGGAACTCATGCTTGTCCTTGCCGGAGACACGCTCCGACCACGGATCGACCTGCGCAAACTTCTGGCTGAAGACGAAGCGCTCGTAATAGGCCTTGCGCTTCTCGGCGTCGTTGAGGACCTGCTTTTTGATCTCGGCGGTGCCGATCCGTTTGGCCCATTTGTAGATGCGCTCGAGATAGCGCGCCTGCTCGCGGTACATCTGGACGAGCGCCCCGATCACCTCCAGCGCCTCGTCCTCGGTCTTTACCAGGCCGAGCACTTCGGTGCCTTTGATGTCGAGGCCGGCGGCGCCGGCGAAGTGGATCTCGTAACCAGAGTCGACGCAGACCACGCCGACATCCTTGCAGGTCGCTTCGGCGCAGTTGCGCGGGCAGCCCGACACCGCCATCTTCACCTTGGCCGGCGTCCAGGAACCCCACATGAATTTCTCGATGCGGATGCCCAGCCCGGTCGAATCCTGCGTGCCGAAACGGCACCAGTCGGTGCCAACGCAGGTCTTCACCGTGCGCAAGCCCTTGGCATAGGCGTGGCCGGAGACGAAGCCGGCCTTGCCGAGATCGGCCCATACCGCGGGCAGGTCTTCCTTGCGGATGCCCAGCATGTCGATGCGCTGGCCGCCGGTGACCTTGACCATGGGGATCTCGAACTTGTCGACCACGTCGGCGATGGCGCGCAGCTCGTCGGCGCTGGTCACCCCGCCCCACATGCGCGGCACGACCGAATAGGTGCCATCCTTCTGGATGTTGGCGTGCACGCGCTCGTTGATGAAGCGGGACTGATAGTCGTCGGCATATTGGTCGGGCCAATCGCAGACCAGATAGTAGTTGAGCGCCGGCCTGCATTTGGCGCAGCCGCAGGAGGTCTTCCATTCGAGCTCCTGCATGACGGCGGGAATCGTCTTCAGGCCCTTCGCCTTGATCAGGCGCCGTACGTCGTCATGGCCGAGGCTCGTGCAGCCGCACATGGGCTGCACCGCCGCAGGATTGTAGGCTTCGCCAAGCGTGAGCTTCAGCAACTGCTCGACGAGCCCCGTGCAAGAGCCGCAGGAGGCCGAAGCCTTGGTGTGGGCGCGCACGTCGTCGAGGCCGGTCAGCCCCTTGGCCGTGATCGCGCCAGTGATCTTGCCCTTGCAGACGCCGTTGCAGCCGCAGATTTCCGCATCATCCGCCAGTGCCGCAACGGCCGCCAAAGGGTCCGAAGAAACGCCTCCCTGGAACGCCTGGCCAAAGATCAGCGTGTCGCGCATTTCCGAGATGTCGGTCGCCTTCTTCTTGAGGTCGTTGAACCAGGCGCCGTCGCCCGTCTCGCCGAACAGCACCGTGCCGATGATGCGGTTGTCCTGCAGGACCACGCGCTTGTAGATGCCGGCTGATGCGTCACGCAGGATGATCTCCTCGCGATCCTCGCCGTCGGCGAAGTCGCCCAGCGAATAGAGGTCGATGCCGGTGACCTTGAGCTTGGTCGGCGTGTCGGAGTGAACGAAGCGCCTGTCCTCGCCATCCGCCAGCCCGGCCGCCGCGACCCTCGCCATCTCATAAAGCGGCGCGACCAGCCCATAGACATGGCCGCCGACTTCCGCGCATTCGCCGAGCGCCATGATGGCAGGATCGGAGGTCCGCACGCGGTCGTCGACGACGATGCCGCGATTGACGTCGAGCCCGGCCTCCTTGGCGAGCGCGGTGCTCGGCCGAATGCCGACCGCCATCACGACCAGCGTCGCAGGGATGATCGTGCCGTCCATCAGTTCGACACCCTCGACCTTGCCGTCGCCGATAATGGCCTTGGTGTTGGCCTTGGTCATCACCTTGATGCCGCGCGCCTCGACGGCTTTCTGCAGCAGGTAGCCGGCGGCCGGGTCGAGCTGGCGTTCCATCAGCGTCGGCATTACGTGCAGCACGGTGACGTCCATGCCCTGTTCTTTCAGACCCGCCGCGGCTTCGAGCCCAAGCAGGCCGCCGCCAATGACGACCGCCTTGGCGCGCGACTGCGCGGCAAGCAGCATGGCGTTGACGTCGTCGAGGTCGCGGTAGGTGAGCACGCCCGGCAGGTCCTTGCCGGGCACCGGGATGATGAACGGTACCGAGCCGGTGGCGATGACTAGCCGGTCGTAGCTCTCGGTCACGCCCTGGTCCGAGGTGACGGTCTTGGCGTCCCTGTCGATGGCGACGATCCGGTGGCCCTTGTAGAGGGTGATGCCGTGCTTGATGTACCAGCCATCGCCGTGGATGACGATTTCCTCGAACGCCTTCTCGCCCGCCAGGACCGGCGACAGCATGATGCGGTCGTAGTTCACGCGCGGCTCGGCGTTGAAGATGGTGACGCTGTAACGGTCGGGCGCCGCTTCCAGCAGGTGCTCCAGCATCCTGCCCGGCGCCATGCCGTTGCCGATGATGACGAGTTTTTCGCTCATGTCGGTCTCCGGTCTATTCGGCGGCGTAGGAAAGGGACGGTGTCTTGACGGCGGCCGCGCGCTCCATCCGACGGATGCTGAAGTGCATCCAGACCAGGCAGGAGACGACGATGAGGAAGAGCAGCATGAAGCAGCTCGACCAGACGCCGGTGACGTCGTTCAGCGCGCCGAAGGCGATCGGCAGGATGAAGCCTCCGAGGCCGCCGATCATGCCGACCACGCCGCCGACCGCGCCGACGCTCTGCGGGTAGTAGACGGGGATGTGCTTGTAGATGGCGGCCTTGCCGAGGCTCATGAAGAAGCCGAGCACGGAGGCGATGGCGATGAAGGCGAGCGGGCCGATCTCGAAGTGGAACGGGATCGGCCCGCTGATACCGCGCACCACGTAATCTGCCGAGGGGAGAGACAGAACGAGGGTCGCGACAGCGGAGACGCTGAAGGTCCAATAGAGCACGGTGCGGGCGCCGATGCGGTCGGACAGCACGCCGCCATAGGCGCGGAAGATGCTTGCCGGAATTGAATAGGCGGCGCCGATCATGCCGGCCGTGGCGATGCCGAATCCGTAGACGCCGATCAGGTAGCGCGGCAGCCAGAGCGACAGCGCCACGAACGCGCCGAAGGCGAAGAAATAGTAGAAGGCGAAGCGCCAGACCTGCAGCTTCTTCAGCGGCGCGAACTCCTGCCAGAAGCTCCTCGCCGGCGCCGCCTTGCCGGCGCGGCGCGCGCGGATGACCGGATCGTCGTTGGTGGTGAACCAGAAGACGATCGCCATGACGACCAGCGCCGCGGCCCAGATCAGCGCCACCGACTGCCAGCCCCAGGCAAGCAGCACGAGCGGCGCCAGGAACTTGGTGACCGCGGCGCCGACATTGCCGACACCGAAAATGCCGAGCGCCGTGCCTTGTCTGCCAGCGGGGAAGAAGCGCGAGACATAGGCGACACCGACCGCGAAGGAGCCGCCGGCGAGCCCGACGCCGAGCGCTGCGACCAGCATCTGCTGATAGGTGTGCGCGAAGGCGAGCAGGAAGGTCGCGACCGCCGCCGCGAGCATTGTCATCGTGTAGACCAGCCGGCCGCCATAGCGGTCGGTCCATATGCCGAGCACCATGCGCACGAGCGATCCGGTTAGGATCGGAGTCCCGACCAGCAAGCCGAACTCGGTCTCGTTCAGGGCGAGCTCCTGCTTGATGCGCACGCCGATGATGGAAAAGATCGTCCACACCGCGAAGCAGACGGTGAAGGCGATGGTGGACATGACGAGCGCCTGCCGGGAACTGTTGTCCTGGCTTTGCGCGGCTGGGAGGTTTGCGGTCATGGTCGGCTCCGGTTTGCGGCGTGGAAGACACCGCGTGTTGTGTTGGTCAGAGGCGTGGCATCGGTCAGCGCGCCGGGGCTTGCGCGGTCACTTGCGGACCCTTGCCTTCTGCTTCGTGGCTGGCGGGAAACAAGAGCAGCGCGGCGATGAACAGCACCGCCGTCAGCGCGCTGCTCGCCAGGAAATCGCGGCGGGTGAAATCCCTGAGCGAAGGTCCGATCCGTCTCGTCATCGTCATCTCCGGTCCAAAACGAAAAAAGCTGCCGTCCAGGCCCCCTCGCGTCCGTACATCGGGATCGCGCGGTGACCTGAGCGGCAGCTTTGCCTGTGGCGCCCGCCATTGGACGCCCATTCTGTTGCCCCGCGAAGGGCTCGGTTACTTCAAAGCACGAAGCGTGCCAGTTTTGCGAAAACTCAGAATTTCACTTAAAATCAATTGGATAGCAGAATCGGCCGGGGGTCGACCGGTGCGGCGGCGCGGTCAAAGAATGATCAGCAGCGCAAACATGCCGCATAAATTTTGTGCAATGCACAAGAATGGCGCGCAAATGATCAGGCGCGTTTCTGGCCGGCGATGTAGGCGTCGATCCGGTCCGGATCGAAGATCTGGCCGTCGAAAAATCCATCCGGGCCGAGCACGAGGCTTGCCCCTGCCGAACCGACCGGCGTCGCAACCTTCAGCGCGCCCTCGACCTTGGCATTGGCGCCCGGCAGCGCCACGCCTAGCGGCTTCAAGGCTGAGCGGTAAAGGTCGGGCCGGTAGCAGTCGCGGGCGATGGCGAGGTTTTGCGACGTGTGCGGCAATTGCCCCCAGCGCACCATCTGCGTGTAGAACCACAGCGCATGGCTCTTCCAGGGGAAGTTCGCCGCCTTGTCGAAAGGCAGGAAGAAATCCCCGACGCTTCGCTCGACGCCACCGCCCAGTTGAAGCCGTCCGGTGAGCGCCGGCATCTGGATCGCCTCCGGCTGGCCGAGGAAGGCGGGCCTCGCCATCAGCGCGGCCAACTCGCTGCGGTTCGCCGGATCCTGGCACCAGCGGGCGGAGTTATGTAGCGCTCTCAGCAGCGCCGCCAGCGCATCCGGGTTCTCCTCCGCCCAGGCTTTGCGCACGCCGAGCACCTTTTCCGGGCTGTTGCGCCAGAGCAGCGCCTTGACGGTGACGATGCGGCCGGTGCCGGCGGCGACCGAGGCGCTGTTCCACGGCTCGCCGACGCAATAGCCGTCGATGCGGCCGGCGGAGAGCGCATCGGCCATGAAGGGCGGCGGCACGATGACGATCTCGATGTCGCGATCGGGGTCGATGCCACAGGCGGCGAGCCAGTAGCGCAGTTCGTAATTGTGCCCGGAATGCGGATGCACGACCGCAAAACGCAGCGGCTCGCGGCCGGCAGCCGAGCGCTCGCGCACAAGCGCGCCGAGGGCCGCCCCGGCACGCACCGGATCGAGGTCGGGCACGGCGCCACGGGCCGTCATGCCGCCCCAAACGGCGTTTGAGACGGTGATGCAGTTGCCGCCGAGCCCGAGCGAGAACGGCACGATGGTGTCGGAGGCAAGCGGCGTCAGCCCGAGGCTGCAGGCGAGCGGCATCGGGCCCAGCATGTGCGCGACATCGAAATGGCCGATGGCGATGCGGTCGCGGATGTTGGCCCAGGAGGTCTCGCGCTGCAGCTTGAGCTCGATGCCTTCTCGGGCGGCAAAGCCCATCTCACCGGCCACGACGAGAACGGCGCTGTCGAAGAGCGGCATGAAGCCGGCGGTGATCTGATGCGCGGCAGTCATGCTCATTCGCCCTCCAGCGGATCCAGCAACCCCGCTGCGGTCACCAGGCTCTGGGCGATATCGGCGATCTTGCGGTTCTGGTTCATGGCGGTCTTGCGCAGAAGCGTGTAGGCAGCCTCCTCGCTCAACCGCCGCGACTTCATCAATATGCCCTTGGCCCGGTCGATGACTTTGCGGTTCTCCAGCTCGCTGCGCGCCTCCTCCAATTCGCGCGCCATGCGCGAGAAGGCGTTGAAGCGGCTGATGGCCATGTCGAGGATCGGTTTGATGCGTTCCTTCTTCAGCCCGTCGACCACATAAGCGGACACGCCGGCATCGACCGCCGCCTCGATCGAGGCTTGGTCGGAGCGGTCGACGAACATCGCGATCGGCCGCTTAACGGCGCGCGACAGCTGGAACATGTTCTCCAGCATGTCGCGATTGGGATTTTCCAGGTCGATGACGATCACATCCGGCTCGATCTCGCCGATGCGCCGGGCAATGCCGGCCACGTCATGGATCACCGTGACATGGCGATGGCCTGCGTCCCGCAATCCGGCCTCGATGATCGAGGCCCGGATGCGGTTTTCATCAATAACAAGGATGGTCAACGAACCGGCAGCCATGCGCCCTATTGTGCAGCCAGACCGGAATTGTGCAATGCGGGGTGGAGTAGTGAATAGAGTAGTCTCGGCGACGCGTTGACGTAAGCCAAGTGGCGCGACCTCCCTGATCGTCCGGCGCGGTGCTTGGCTTAGGCCCCCTTCAAAGGTACGTCCTTGTTTTATTCGCAACCGTTAAGTGGCTGAGGCGAAGGGCGGTTGACTTGTGATTTTTACGAGGTGCGTGAAGCCTTTTATGCCGGGCTAGTCTAGGGTTCTTGCTGGCGTGAGAGCAGACGCCGCAGCATCGGCTCGATGCGCGAAAGCTCATCGAGATGCACGGCCGACAATTTGGCCAGGCGATCATCGGCCAGAGGGGTGAGCTGCAGCAAAACGCGCCGGTGATCGCTCTTGTCCTGATCGCGTATAATCAGGCCTGCCTCGGCAAGGCGGTTCACCAGTTCCACCGCGCTGTGGTGGCGGATGCGCAGCCGCTCGGCGAGATCGCCCACCGCCACCGGTCCACCGCCCGGAAACCCCCTGATCGCCAGCAGCGCCTGGTGCTGGCGCGGCGTGAGGCCCGCCTCATTCGCCTGGACCTGGCTGAATTCGAGAAAGCGGCGGATCAGATAACGAAACTGCGACAGCCGCTGGTAGTCGGCCTGGCTGATGGCGGGGGGTGGTTTCGCCGGAGACGTCATTTTTCGACTTATGGCTCTTTCCACTCAAAGCTCAAACTCTTTTCAAAGTTCGGAGCCTGACGCAATCGTTGTTCAAAATGACGCGGATCGATGATCGAAAACGACCTTGAAGAATTATATCGTGTTACGATATGAAGCTGGCCGAAACCGGTCGGTCTTCGCGCCGCCAGAAAGCTCGGGCTCCCCAAAATGAAATCCGCTCACGCCGGCAACGGCCATCTTCGCGACTTCACCACCGATCCGCGCGTGCTGATCATCGCGGCCATTGCCGTCGTGGTGGCGATTGCCGGGCTGTTCGCCGGCATTGTGCTCCTGCAGCTCATCAGGCTTGCCACCAACATCGCCTATTTCGGCCAGTTCTCGCTGGCCGACCTTAAGCCCGAGAATTCACCGCTTGGGCTCGCCGCGGTGCTCGTGCCGGTGATCGGCGCGCTGATCATCGGCCTGATGGCACGCTTCGGCAGCGAGAAGATCCGCGGCCACGGCATTCCCGAGGCCATCGAGGCGATCCTTCTCGGGCGCTCGCGTCTAGACGCCAAGGTGGCAGTGCTGAAGCCATTGTCGTCGGCGATCTCGATCGGCTCTGGCGGACCGTTCGGCGCCGAAGGCCCGATCATCATGACCGGCGGCGCCATCGGCTCGCTGATCGCGCAGATGCTGCCGGTCAGCGACAATGAGCGCAAGACGCTGCTGGTGGCGGGCGCGGCGGCCGGCATGACGACGGTTTTCGGCACGCCGATCGCGGCAATCATGCTTGCCGTCGAGCTGCTCCTGTTCGAGTGGACGCCGCGCAGCTTCATCCCGGTCGCGGTCGCCGCGATCGTCGCGGAAGTCGAGCGCAGCCTGCTGCACATGCCGAGCCCGATCTTTCCGTTCTCAGGCACCATGGAGGCATCGATCGCGGGGCTCGGCGGCTGGGTGGTGGTCGGCATCGCCGCCGGGCTGCTTTCAGGACTGCTGACGCAATTGGTCTATGCCTGCGAGGACGCTTTCTTGAAGCTGCCGATCCACTGGATGTGGTGGCCGATGATCGGCGGCCTGGTGGTCGGCATCGGTGGGCTGATGGAGCCGCACGCGCTTGGTGTCGGCTACGACAACATCGCCAACATGCTTGACGGCCGCACGGTCGCCGCCGCCGCGCTGCTGCTTCTGGTGGTGAAGGCCGTCATCTGGGCGGTGGCGCTGGGATCCGGAACCTCGGGCGGCGTGCTGGCGCCGCTGCTCATCATGGGCGGTGCGATGGGCACAGTGCTTTCGGGCATCCTGCCCGAGGCAAGCCCCGGCTTTTGGCCGCTGCTGGCGATGGCGGCGACCATGGGCGGCACCATGCGGGCGCCGCTGACAGCGACCTTCTTCGCCACCGAACTCACCGGCGACACGCGTGTGCTGGTGCCACTGATCGCGGCCTGCGCGACCGCGCACGCGGTCACCGTGCTGTTGATGAAGCGCTCGATCCTGACCGAGAAGGTGGCGCGGCGCGGGCACCATCTCGTGCGCGAATATCGCGTCGATCCGTTCGCCTTGACCAGGGTACGCGATGTGATGACGACCAAGGTCGAGAGCGTGCCGGCGACGATGACGCTGCATAGCGCGGCGACCTTTCTGACCGCGCCGGACACGCGGCATCCGAGCTTCCCGGTGATCGACGATAATGAGCATGTGCTCGGCGTCATCGATCCACCGGCAATCCTGCGGTGGCGGCGCGCGGGCAAGCACCGTAAGGCGACGCTCGGCGAACTGCTCGGCGGCGGCAAGATCACGCTCGCTTATCCGGATGAATATCTGGAAGCGCTTTCCGACAAGCTGCTCACCGCCAATGTCTCGCATCTGCCGGTGGTCTCGCGCGAGGATGAACGGCTCATCGGCTATATCGGCTGGAAAGACATGATGCGGGTAAGGTCGAAAAAGCAGGCGGAGGAGCGCGATCGCACCGCCTTGCTGAGCTTCGGCGCCAAGCGCAAGGCGCAACAAAGCGTCAGCGACAGCGCGGTCTAGATGAAGACTTCGCTCGTCATCTGTGCGTTGGGGCATCGCTCTACCCTTCGCCTTGGTAGGATCGGCTTGGGTTCGGCTGCGCTGCCACTGCTCTATCGGCTGTTGGTCACTGAGGATAAGCTCCAGCCTGGCTGATAGCCCGGCCTGCAAATCCTGTGTCACCTAGATAAGCAGGCCGGGCTATTCAGGCATGTTGACGATCTTCCCAGAGCCAGCGCGTCTTCTAGCGCGCGGCTTCTTGCTTCCGCCGTTGGAAGGCATGCCTCGCTCAGAGTTTCTGGGATAAACAAGCACTGCCGAACGGCCGATCGCGATAGCGCAGGACACCGTCATTACCCTGAAGCGGCATTCGGAACCACTCTCGGTAAGCGCACGTTTACCTTCTAGGATAATTATCTCATGGAGGTAGTTCCGATGAATATCAAGATGTTCACAATGGGCGCCCTTGCGCTCGCAATGACCAGCGGTGCAGCAATGGCTGGGTCTACGTCTGCGCTCGATGACCCGGCCAAGATGTCGCCGTTCTTCACCGATGCCGGGATGAAGACCCTGAGATCGGAAGCCGATTTCAAAACGGCTTGGATGGCGATGAAACCTGACGAACGAACTGCGGTGCTGAAAGACTGCGGCGACGCCACGCTCAACAAGGCGCATGCCGATTTCTGCGCTATGGCCAAGAAGATGGGTGGCTAACTGGTTCTGACAGAAAGGCGGACCATGGTCCGCCTTTCTGTTACCATCCCAGAGCCAAGGAGCCGCAGCGGCAACCTGTCAATTCAGCGTTGGTTCACCCATCATCTCGATGAGAAAGGATGCGGCGATTAGATCGTCCCTTCAGGGTGTAGCCAGTTAACGAAGGCCCGTCGCTTACGCTCATTAGCTGCGACGGGCTTTTTCCATTTCACGGGATGTGCGGTATAATTCCTCCCACGCGGGGAATGGTCTTCGCCCCCGTCTGGGAGGGGAACATGGCGAATTCAAAATCCTTGTGACGGGGGCTTCCGTCAAACATCGCGAGCCAATGGAACATTCGGGATGGCAAACCGTTGGCGGCCCATGGCTAAGCAACCGACCAAGGATAGCGGCTCGTACTTCGAATTCGATGTTATGCGCGCGGCGTTCCAGCGCGGGTGGACGAGGACCACGCACCCGAAGACCAGTGGCGACCGCGTGCGACTAAGCTAGTCCGCATCATGACCGGCGACGATTACGTTGACCCGAACATGGTCGAATGGATCGTACGTAAAAAGCCCCAGCGCTGAGGGGGATCGGCGCTAGGGCTTTTAGGCATGTACGCTGTACTAGCATGACCTTGTGTGAGCCTGCGCTAATATTGTGAAAGAACGGTGAATAGCGCGCATCTCGCCTCCGCCTTTGGCCCGGCAGTTCGGCGATCTGTTGGGGTAGCGTTGGGTTGAACCGCCGGGCCTAGCAGACTCCCAGGCGTGGGAGAGTCGGCCGATGAAGAGGTTACATTAGCAAGTCTGCATGAATATCACGGTTGGTTACATTCCACCGATTCTCGATCCCAATGCTGTGCAGCCAGGCGGCCCGGCGCGAAGCGGGGTAGGCTCCATGGGCCGGGCCTGACCGGCGGGGACCAGGTCCCTGCACTGGTCGACCATGAGGCGATTTCCGCTCTGGGTCACAGAACCGGGCGTGTTGGCTTCCTCGGTTCCGGCAAGCTGTTACACGGATTTGCGGCCAACGCTGCTAAGCGCCAGTCCCTCTGGCACATCTCCCTTGCCAGTAACTCATTGCGATCATCATCAGCGGTCGCTCGACCTTTCTTCGCGGCAAGCAGATAGTCCGCTCTATTCGTGCGGTAGTCTTCTTCTTTGGCAATCATGGTTTCCTCCCGGATTCCGCAGGCATTGCCCTCCTTCTGGCCTGACGGGGGAACACACTAGCTGCCGATAAATCGCGCGAGTCCACCAATTGAGGATTGTGTAGAACGATATATCCGGGCAGCGGGCTGCCGAACTCTAGGCGGTGTAGACAGCGGGGCGACCGCAGCATGCGAGCTCTTAACATTTGTAGGCGCGCCCGGCCGGCTGTGAGCCCATGATTACTTTCTTGGCCCACGTGCCGGGCCGAGACCCCACTTCACCCGCTGGCTTCGGCCGGCGGGGTTTTTTGCGCGACTCCTCTTGGTCGAGACGGTTCGGCCAGAGAGACAAGCGGCCCGGTCGGAGATCGCGGAACGTTCAAAGATCACCTCTTGAAACGGAATTTAGACGCCCCTAACTCATTTTTTGCCTGATGCCGCTATCGGGTCCTGGCACGGGAACAACGGTCCTGTCATGGATCGAGTTCGGTTCATGTCGCTCGCTCGGAGGATGTGTTCCGGCGTTTGCCGAACCTCTCTCCTCGCGTTTGCGAGTCAACTCTTGGCCGGCTCGGTCTCTGCCTAACCGCCTCCCGATTGCCTTCGATCCAGTTCGCTTCCGGTGCACTCTTGCTTCGCGCGTTGCGCCGCCTGGTCGTAAAGCGAAGGAGGATAGCCATGCTCTTATCGGATTTGGGCCGCGTCAGATTCGATCCGTTTCTGGAAATGCGGCGCATGCAACAGGAAGTGTATCAGCGTTTGGCCGGCCTGACGGCCAGTGCGTCCGAGGAGTTTCCCCCGGTCAATCTTTGGGTCGGCAGGATAGCGTAGCGCTGACGGCCGAACTGCCTGGGATTGCGCCCGACTGAACGGACCCGCTCGCGACCCGTATTCGTGCCGCGCGCCGATATCTATGAGACGCAGGACAATGTCGTCCTTCTCATCGATATACCCGGCGTCGGCTCGGATGGAGTGGATATCACCCTCGAGAAACGGACACTGGCGATCCGTGGCTACGCGGCAGATCAACAGCATCAGAATTATCGTCGCCGAATATAGCGCCGGCGATTATGAGCGCGTCTTCACTCTATCCGAGGACATCGACCGCGATGGCAGCGAGGCGTCGCACAAGAACGGCGTCCTGCGTCTAGTGCTGCCGAAGGCGGCGCCGGCCAAAGCCCGCAAAATTCAACTCAAGACGGCTTAGCAGTGGGGGCTAGAGGAGGTTAACGATGGGGATCAAAGACCTGATCCCAACGTGCTCGACCTGCCGAAACCGGCAACCGAGTGAGCTCGGGCTGCTGGGCGCGATCGCAGCCCTGCGTAAGCGGGCCTGGGTGCCGGGTCGCGATATTTTTGTCAGGGACAACACTGGTCTGAACAAGTATTTGGCCGTGGCCTTGCTCGCGCATCTTCCGAAACCGGGCGGCTGGCGGGGGACGCGCTCCTTCGCCAGATCGATGATCAAGGATCGCCTCCGACACGGATTGTCATGCCACGGCATTCGAGCGATACAGCGAATGAGCATGCCTCGGGGCAGGATGTGTTTCAGCTCTTTGATCATGGAATGTCGGCCTTTGTGCTTCGCATAAAAGGCAGTTCGGAATGTCTCGAATTTCGACTTCCAAGAAATGAGCTTCAAAGGAGCGTTATCTTAGAGCAGCGAACAACAATTCTATCCTGCCGGAAGAGGCGCTCCAGGTCGGCCCGCCGGCGCTGCCAATCTGAAACGTCCACCTTTGGCGTCATCACCTCGAAGACGACAATTTGGTCGCTGTTTGTTTCTCCGCCCTCCTTCCAAAGACCCTGCGCAGGTGCCTGGAGAACTTGAAGCGAGCCGCTAGCTCTTCTTTCAAAGGTCGAATTCTCTCCCGGGAAGGGTTGACCCTGGTTGTCTGAAAAGCGGCAAGAGGATTTGGACGCGATACATAGCAATGGCCGCCGTGCTGCGGGTCTCAGGTGAATCTACTTGCGACGGGTGTGATCTGCGGATCGGCTCGATAAAGGAAACGGGCGACGCTCGCCCGTTGTTGTCACACTTAGCGATGTCGGGGTCCAAAATACGTCGTTCCGCCGTTGGACCGAGCCGCTACCTATTCAACTCCCTAGGCGCGTTTCACTCCCTCGCGTGAGTCAAAATGCGGAATAGCACCCACTGAGAGATCGCTTCGCGCAACCTGGTGAAAAGGTTGCCTTCTTTGTCGATGGCGGACCGAACTTGAACAGCAGCCCATCCGGCTTTCATCGTCCCGCCGACATGGCAATGGCAGACGATAGCGTGCAGCTGCCAGTCCGAGAGCTCGAAGAAGCGCTTGGCTTCGCCATAGGTGTCGTTTTTCAGTCCTTCAGCGCGCAACGTCGGATCGGCGAAAGCGATGCTGAGCGCGGAGCCCCTTGACTGGGCCTTGTTGCGCACATCCAAGGTCATGTATTCCGTGCCGGGGAAAGCGGCGAGGCACTGTTCGGGATTTTGCTCAAGCAGCCTTGCCCAATGTTCCAGGCGCTGATTGCGTGTCATAGCCTGAAGCGATATCGCGACCTGCGCGACCTCATGCAGTTCTTCGATTGTTTGATGTTTCATGGCCGTCTCCTCTTGGCGAGGCGCTCTGCCTGCACAATGCACAGGTCGGAATGGCCTCAGTCGTCCCTATGCATGCGAACCTGCAATGGGTCGGGAAGTTCCGTGGCCGGAAAAATTTGACGCCACCCTGCATTGCCCCCGATGTCTCGGCGGCTGAGACCATCATGCAACGAGCTAGTGGGATGCTTGGACTAGTCGTTGGAGCAAGGGGTAGTCCTTCAAATCTTTGTAAGGGGTGATATCCAGATCCCCTGGTACGCGGCGCAGCTGTTCCTCATCGATCGCTTTCTAGTGCCCCTTGATGACGCTTTGATAGTGCCGCCAGGTCAGGCCAGCCCCTCTGACGGCGTCTCTTTCGACGCGCGAGGCGATTTGGTGGGCATGCAGATAATGCAGCCGCAACTCGTCCAATAGCGCTTTTTCAACAATTTCGTGGCGCACCAAGAAGGGTTCCAGGCGGACGTCCTTACCTCTCCATCTGATGGTGCGCGGCAGGTGGCGATCGATATAAACCGTCGCTGCATCCCTGCTGTACCCAGCGATGTAGGGTATGTCGAACTCGTGGCTGACCTTCACCCCTCGTCGGCGAGCGCGACCTCCGCCTCGATGTTGCATTGCGCCCATTCCGCCGGCGCGTTCATCGCCGGCTCGAGCTTGATCGACTTCTCGGTGCGGCAATAGGCGATTGTGCCCGACGCTTCGTCATCGATGCGCTCGACTAGCCCCAACGCTTCCATCTCCTTAAGCCGCCTCGACAAGAGGGCGGACGAAATGTTGCCTTCTCCTTTGCGAATGTGGTTGAAGCGGGTCGAGCCGTTCCAAAGCTCCGTCAGGATCTGGGTCGTCCAGCGCGGCTCCAGGAACTTGCAGGCGCGCGAGATCGGGCAGAGCAATCCGTAAGGCCGTCGCGTCATGGCTCATCGATCGCTTCCGACAGTCTTGTCCAGATGTCAGTTTGGCCATTGAGGATATCCCGCGTGAACAATGCCTGACGGCCGTATGCCGGCGGCGCCTCGACATCGTCATTGCGCCGGAGATCGGCCCCGTCACGTCGTGCCGCACTGAAATCCTGTGGCAGGAGCGTGTCTTCGTTCTATTGCCTGCCGGTCATCCGCTTGCCGAAAAGCAGGTGGTCACATGGACGGATCTTGCGGGAATGCAACTGCTCGTGCGGGTCGCAGCGAGCGGACCGTTGCTGCACTTCGCTGTGCTGGAAAGCATGGTCGCCGACGGGTGCCGCCCAGCTGTCAAGTTGGGCCAAGCCGGCCTAGCGAGCATCGTCTTCAATCCAAGGCATTGCTCTGGCTGGAGAAAGCTTCGCGCGAACCGTCGCAATCGGTGCGACGGCATGGAAACCTCTTGAAGGCCCCAACAACGTCTATTCGGTCAGAGCTTGGCTTGAAACGAATCCAAAACGCGCCGTTTTGCGGTTGATGGGCCTTGCCAGAAAAATGGCGAATACGACCCATAGTCCGGGAATCTCGCAAAGCGCATGCTCTCGTTAGGGCCTTCCAGCGGCTCGCCCATAGATTTCGGTCCGGAGTAACATCGCATTAGACACGTCCCGCGCGGAGCGCTTCCGTCAATGGCGGAGCGAGCGGAAACGCAGTTATGTCACCCAGCAACAACGGGTTGCTTTGCTGTCCGCCGCGATCGCGGCGTCGCCAACAGCTCGAAGGCGTCATGCCGAAAGCCCGCGCTGATTCCCCTCAGCGCTGGGGCCTTTTCGTATGATCCATTCGACAATTTCTGGGTCAGCGATCTTCGAACGGGTATCGGTGCGGACAAACTGCTTGGCTATTTCTCGCCACTAGCCTTCCGGGATTTTCCCGTCGCCGACCTGTGGTCGAAAAGCCGACCTGAGATATCGGCATCCATCGCCGACAGGTGTGATTCCGCCATCGAAATGCCCTGAAAAGCGCTGGGCGAAAACACTACAGCGCAATTCTACCGGGCACGGCCCTCCGCTACGAGTCCGAGATGAAAAGGCTGTCGCGACTAATAAGCGTGAGCGGCTGGCTCCTTCAAACTAGATACACCCCTGAAGGATCGACCATTCAAACCCGGAGCGGGAGTTTCGTGATTGAGATTCTGCCCGAGGCGTAATTTTGGAACCAAATCTCCGATGGCGCGTTGGGCGGCTTGCCGGGCGGTGTATCTTCGCCCGCGCAAGGGGCGCATTCCATCGGGCACACGTAATTCGGTCAACTACTGGGTTGGGGAGTAGGTCTGTGAGCGTGCAGGCATCAAGAGCGCAACTCGACCGTCGTCAAATTCTAAATTCATTGAAGGCCTTTCGGCGAGGCGATTTTTCGGTTCGCATCGACAATGTCTATGACGGAATTGATTCCGATATTGCCGACGCCTTCAACCAAATCGTCGAACTCAATGACCAGGTGACGAGGGAGTTCGAGCGGCTAAGCAGGGTGGTTGGCAAGGACGGAAGGATCGGTGAGAGAGGCCACGTCCGCAATGCTACCGGCAGCTGGGAATCGAGTGTCAGGTCGGTCAACGATCTCATCGAGGACATGGTTCAGCCGACAGCCGAAGTAGCTCGCGTCATTGGTGCCGTCGCAAAAGGCGACCTTTCCCAGACGATGATGGTCGAAATCGACGGCCGCCCGTTGCGCGGCGAGTTCCTCCGCATCGGCAAGATCGTCAACACGATGGTGGGGCAATTGGCTTCTTTTGCCTCCGAGGTCACGCGCGTGGCGCGGGAGGTCGGGACGGAAGGAAAGCTCGGCGGCCAAGCGAAAGTGAAGGGTGTAGCTGGGACGTGGAAAGATCTGACCGACAACGTCAATGCTATGGCCACCAATCTTACGGGTCAGGTGCGCAACATCGCCGAAGTCACCACGGCGGTCGCTTCCGGGGATCTGTCGAAGAAGATCACGGTCGATGTGAAGGGCGAGATCCTCGAGCTCAAGAACACCATAAATACGATGGTGGATCAGCTCAATTCGTTCGCTTCGGAGGTGACGCGCGTTGCACGCGAGGTCGGTACCGAGGGCAAACTTGGTGGCCAGGCACGAGTCGAGGGCGTCGGCGGCACCTGGAAGGACCTGACCGACAATGTCAACTCAATGGCCGAAAACCTTACCGGCCAAGTGCGTAACATCGCAGAAGTTACCACGGCGGTCGCACTGGGCGACCTGTCAAAGAAGATCACGGTCGATGTGAAGGGCGAAATCCTCGAGCTCAAGAACACCATAAATACGATGGTCGATCAGCTAAACTCCTTCGCTTCGGAAGTCACGCGCGTTGCACGCGAAGTCGGCACCGAAGGAAAGCTCGGAGGCCAGGCGCAAGTTCGTGGCGTCGCCGGTACGTGGAAGGACCTGACCGACAACGTCAATTCGATGGCCGAGAATCTGACCGGTCAGGTGCGTAACATCGCCGAGGTTACGACGGCGGTTGCCTCAGGCGACCTGTCGAAAAAGATTACTGTCGCTGTGCAGGGCGAAATCCTGGAGCTCAAAGACACCATCAACACAATGGTGGATCAGCTGAACTCATTCGCCTCGGAGGTTACCCGCGTGGCGCGCGAAGTGGGCACGGAAGGCAAGCTTGGCGGCCAGGCCGAGGTGAGGGGTGTGGGCGGCACCTGGAAAGACCTGACCGACAACGTCAACCTGATGGCTGCCAACCTGACTGGCCAGGTTCGAAATATCGCGGAGGTGACGACAGCGGTCGCCCGCGGCGACCTTTCCAAGAAGATCACCGTCGACGTCAAGGGCGAAATCCTGGAACTCAAGGACACCGTCAACACGATGGTCGACCAGCTGAACTCCTTCGCCTCCGAAGTCACGCGCGTTGCTCGCGAAGTGGGATCGGAGGGCAAGCTCGGCGGCCAGGCTCATGTGGAAGGCGTCGGCGGCACGTGGAAAGACCTGACGGACAATGTCAACGCCATGGCCGGCAATCTGACTGTCCAGCTGCGTGACGTGTCCAAAGTGGCGACCGCGATCGCCACCGGCGACCTTACGCAAAAAATCACCGTCGATGCCTTGGGAGAAATCCTGCAGATTAAGGATGTGATCAACACGATGGTTGATCAGCTGAACTCCTTTGCTTCGGAAGTCACGCGCGTCGCGCGCGAAGTTGGTTCGGATGGCAAGCTTGGCGGCCAGGCCCAGGTCCGTGGCGTGGCCGGCACCTGGAAGGACCTGACCGACAATGTAAACGCGATGGCGGCCAACCTTACAGGTCAGGTGCGCAACATTGCAGAAGTGACGACCGCTGTCGCGCTCGGCGACCTTTCCAAGAAGATCACCGTCGACGTGAAGGGCGAAATCCTCGAGCTCAAGTCGACCATCAACACCATGGTCGATCAGCTGAATTCCTTCGCAGGCGAGGTGACGCGTGTGGCGCGCGAAGTTGGCACCGAGGGAAAGCTCGGCGGTCAGGCTCAGGTGCGAGGGGTCGCCGGCACCTGGAAGGACCTGACAGACAATGTGAACTCAATGGCCGAGAACCTTACCGGCCAAGTTCGCAATATCGCCGAGGTGACGACTGCGGTCGCGCGAGGTGATCTGTCGAAGAAAATCACTGTGGACGTGAAGGGTGAAATTCTCGAGCTCAAGTCGACCATCAACACCATGGTCGACCAGTTGAATTCCTTCGCGGGCGAGGTCACGCGCGTGGCGCGCGAAGTCGGCACCGAAGGAAAGCTCGGCGGTCAGGCCGAGGTGCGAGGCGTGGCAGGTACCTGGAAGGATTTGACCGACAACGTCAACCTGATGGCTACGAATCTCACCAACCAGGTGCGCGGCATTGCCGATGTGGTGACTGCTGTCGCGCAAGGCAATCTCAAGCGAAAGCTGACAGTGGACGCCAAGGGCGAAATCGCCTCCCTCGCGGATACCATCAATGGCATGATCGAAACGCTTGCCACCTTTGCCGACCAGGTCACCAATGTTGCGCGCGAGGTCGGCATCGAGGGCAAGCTAGGCGGCCAAGCACGCGTGCCGGGCGCAGCCGGTCTCTGGCGCGACTTGACGGACAACGTCAATCAGCTCGCCGCGAATTTGACCACCCAGGTCCGCGCCATCGCCGAGGTCTCGACGGCGGTCACCAAAGGCGATCTGACGCGCTCTATCAGCGTCGAAGCCTCCGGCGAGGTGGCCGCGCTGAAGGACAACATCAACGAGATGATCCGCAACCTCAAGGATCAAACACTGAAGAACGCCGAGCAGGACTGGCTGAAGACCAATCTCGCGCGCTTCTCGCGAATGCTTCAGGGGGAGAGGGATCTGGCCACAGTGTCACGCCTGATCATGTCCGAACTCGCACCGCTCGTGAACGCTCAGTACGGCGTGTTCTATGTAACCAATCGTGACGAGGACGAGTCTTACCTGGAGTTGGCCGCTTCTTACGGCGCCGAGAGCAGGGCGTCGATCAAGCAACGCTTGGATCTGCGCGAAGGACTCGTGGGCCAAAGTGCTGCCGACAAGCGCGCCATCTTGCTCGATAATGTTCCGCCAGACTTCCTGCGTGTGACGTCCGGTCTTGGCAGCGCGTCGCCTGCGAACGTCATCATTCTTCCGGCCTTGTTTGAAGATGAGGTGAAGGCCGTCATCGAGCTAGCATCCTTCAGCGAGTTCCGCGACACGCACCAGTCATTTCTTAATCAGCTGATGGAATCCGTCGGCATCGTCCTCAACACCATCGCTGCAACGATGAGGACGGAGGGACTGCTCAAGCAGTCCCAGTTGCTGACATCCGAACTGCAGGCCCGCCAGACCGAACTGACCAAAAAGCAGGAAGAACTGCACGCCACCAATGAGGAACTCCAGGAAAAAGCTCAGCTTCTGGAAAACGAGAAGAAACAGGTCGAAAACAAAAATCTCGAGATCGAAATGGCACGCAGGGCGCTGGAGGAGAAAGCCGAGCAGCTTGCGCTCACGTCAAAGTACAAATCCGAGTTCCTTGCCAATATGAGCCACGAGCTCAGGACCCCGCTCAATTCGCTGCTCATCCTGTCGAACCTGCTTGCGACCAACCAGCAAGGCAATCTCAACGACAAACAGGTCGAGTTTGCGCGCACCATCAATTCGGCGGGGACCGACCTACTCAGCCTCATCAACGACATTCTCGATCTGTCCAAGATCGAGTCCGGTACCGTCTCGATCGACATCAACGACATGCCAGTTGCGCATCTTCGTCAGCACATGGAGCGGACGTTCCGCCAACTGGCGGCAGACAAAGGACTTGGCTTTACCATCAATATCGATCCCGCCCTTCCGGAGACTGTCCGAACGGACGAGAAGCGCCTTCAGCAAATTGTCCTGAACCTCCTATCGAACGCCTTCAAGTTCACATCTGAAGGTCAGGTCAGCCTCAACTTTCGTGTTGAGAAGACCGCGCGTCGCAGCGGCACTAAGCAGCCAATGAAGGCGTTGGCCATTGCCGTGACTGACACCGGGATCGGGATTCCGGAAGACAAGCAGAAACTGATCTTCGAGGCGTTTCAGCAGGCTGATGGCACGACCAGCCGCAAGTATGGGGGGACTGGTCTCGGTCTTTCGATAAGTCGCGAGATCGCACGCCTGCTTGGCGGCGAGTTGAGAGTTGAAAGCATACCTGGAAAGGGATCGACATTTACGCTTGTCATTCCCTTGGATGGTCCAAGCGCTGCTGCGGCGACCCAACCGGAACTGCTTCCATCCAGCGAAGCAATCGCCGCCACTGTAGCAACGACTGGTTTGCCTTCAGCGGAATTGCTGGACGATCGGGATGTCATAGCGGCGGAAGACCGGGTCGTATTGATTGTTGAGGACGACCCGACTTTTGGCGGCCTCCTTCTGGGCTTGGCTCGATCAGCTGGATTGAAAGGCGTACTGTCGACTGCAGGCTCGGGAACTTTGGCGTTGGCGCGCAAGCTGGTTCCCGATGCGATCACTCTGGACCTTGGTCTTGCCGACATCGACGGGTGGGTACTCTTCGACCTACTGCGACACGATCCGAAGACGACAGGCATTCCAATTCACGTGATTTCGGGCGCGGAGGACCTTGAGGATTTATCGCGCAAAGGCGCGGCAAGCATCTCGACCAAGCCCGTATCGTCCGATGAGCTGATGAAGGTGTTTCAGGAAATTCATTCGAGAAAGCTTCGCATCCAGCGACGGGTGCTCGTAGCCGATGCCGATTCCGAGCGGCGCCTTTCCTTGGTTGAAACTATCCGAGACGGCGTCACCTCCGTGACGGCGGTAAGTCGTGCGGCTGCCGCTGACGACATAGAGCTCGCTTCATTTGACGCGATAGTCCTCGGCCTCGGAAGGTCAGCCAAAGACAATGCGCAGGCGCTCGATGAGCTTGCCGACCAGTTTTCCAATGGTCTGCCTCCGCTTCTCTTGTTCGCGCCGCACTCGGACGCGATTGAGCAGGTGGTGGCGTTGAATCCGGTTTGGAATGATGTGCCACGGGCAGAGAACTTCGCGCAATTGGCTTTGCATATTTCTGCGACGCTGCCCGGCGGATTACGTGAGGACAACTGGGCGTCGGACGGGCGCACCGATGAAAGGTCCAGTCTCGCGGGCGCCAAAGTCCTGATCGTCGATGACGATATCCGCAATATCTATTCTTTGACGAGTGTCCTTGAAACGTACGATATCGAAGTCCTCCACGCCGAGCGCGGCCGCGACGGCATTGCCCTGCTGGAAGAGAACCCCGACATAGACGCAGCGTTGATCGACATCATGATGCCGGAGATGGACGGCTATGAGACGATGCGAAGGATTCGCAACACGCCTGCCATCGCTCACATCCCGCTGATTTCGGTGACGGCCAAGGCAATGAAAGGTGATCGGCAGAAGTGCTTGCAGGCCGGCGCTTCCGACTACATCGCCAAACCCGTTGATCTCGACCTGTTGCTGGCGCTGCTGCGAGTCTGGATCGGTCGCTCCCGGGCCCGAGCCGAGACGCCCCAAGATTTGCTGATGTCCGCAAATTGACGGGGGTCCCGATGCAAAAGCAATCGCGGAGTCGTCCGAGAAAATTCGAAGTCGTGGAGCTGGCGAACACACCGGCAAAGGCACGTATTCTGGCGGTCGATGATGACGAACGGAATTTGCTAGCGATCAATGAGGTTCTGAGCCCGGTCGCGGAGGTGGTTACGGTGCAATCTGGCGAGGAGGCGCTGCGCCGCCTCCTGAAAGAGGATTTCGCTGTTATTTTGCTGGATGTGCTGATGCCGGGTCTCGACGGCTACGAGACGGCTGCTTTGATCCGTCAGCGAGAACAGTCCAAACGAACGCCTCTCATTTTTCTCACCGCGATTAACAAAGAGGAAGCTCACATGCTGCGCGGCTACGACGCTGGCGCGGTGGACTACGTGTTTAAGCCTTTCGATCCGACCATGTTGCGATCCAAAGTGGCTGTATTCGTCGAGTTGCACGAAAAGACGCTCGAGATCCAGCACCAGGCGATCGCGCAGCAGGCATTGTTGGCGAAATCTTTGCAGGCCGAAAGACAAAAGCTTGAGGCAGAGCGGTCGTTGCGGATGGCCGAGGAGCGGCAGGAAGCCATTCTTAGGTCCTTGCCAGTATGCTTTCACGCGAGGGCAGCCGACCCGCCTTTTGCTGCCCGCTTTGTGACCAGGGGCGTCGAACGCCTCACCGGATTTCCGCCGGAGCGACTCACATCCGATCCGCGGTTTGGCCTGAGCCGGGTACATCCTGAGGATCTATCGAAAGTAAGGGAAGCGCTGCTGGGAGTGAAGGTATCAGGCTCCTATACGTGCGAATTCCGCTGGCAGTGCGCCGATGGCCAATATCGTATCTTCCTAGACCAAGGAATTCTGTCGAAGGGTAGCGACGGGCGCCGGCCAGAAATCCTGGGAACACTGCTAGACATCACCGAGCGGCGTGCACTTGAGGACCAACTGCTCCAATCACAGCGCCTCGACGCAGTCGGAAAACTCACGGGAGGGCTAGCACACGACTTCAACAACCTACTCGCGACTGTTCTGAGCGGACTGGGCTTGCTTGAGCGCAACCCTGCGCTCGACGAGCAGGCAAGGAAGGTGGTTGAGCTGATGCGCCACTCCGCGAAACAGGGCGTCGAACTTGTCACCCGCATGCTCGCCTTTTCGCGGCGCCAAAATCTTAAGCCGGCTTCGGTGCGTTTGGCAGCGCTCGAAGATACGATGAGCGGTTTGGTCGCACCGGTGTTGGGGGGATTGGTTCGCTTCGAGTGGCTGGTCGACAACTCCGTTTGGTCCGCGCACATAGATGTTGGCCAATTGGAACTGGCGCTGATGAACCTTGTTTTCAACGCGCGTGACGCGATGCCGTCAGGTGGAACAATTTCGGTAAGTGCTCGAAATCGCACGATTGGCACAGCGCCCGAAGATCTGGCCCCCGGAGACTATGTCGTCGTTACCGTCAGGGATACGGGCGCGGGCATTCCGCACGACATCATAGACAAGGTCGTTGAGCCCTTCTTCACCACAAAGCCGGTTGGAAAAGGCACAGGATTAGGTCTCAGCACAGTATACGGATTCATGAAGCAGTCGGGCGGAGCGCTCCGTATCCATAGCGATGTCGGTCGCGGTACCGCGATGGAGCTTTGGTTGCCTCGGTCGGTGGAGCAGTCAGAAGCATGCCCGGCTGATTCCAATGGAGAGCGTATTCTGTTCGAGGCCGCAGGGAAGGCTCTCCCGTCCCTTCTATTGGTCGATGACAGCAACGGGCTGCGACAACTGACTGCCGAAACGCTCCGGCACCACGGATTCATAGTGACTTGTGCGGCCGGAGGTGCCGAAGCGCTGACCATCATCGAAGGTGCGCCGCATAAATGCGATGTTATTGTCACAGATTTCGCCATGCCGCTTGTATCAGGACTCGACGTAATTCGATTCGCACGTAACCTGCGCTCCCATTGGCCGGCAGTGATAATAACCGGATATGCCGACATCGATGCAATTGCCAACCGTCCACCAGACGTACCGTTGGTCAACAAGCCAATCCGGGAGTCGGAGCTCATCGAGAGCATTCTGCGCGCCAACGCAGGCGCAGCTGCCGCCTCGGGCTGATCGCTCGCATGTCGCTCGCGATACGGCGCCTAGGCTCCGCCAACGATGCATTCCCGTTCCCATGAGCGATGGAAACTCTTGGCAAATTGGTAATTCGCTCCTCGAATGCGAATATCGGCGTCGGCCCCAAGGCTGCTGGACGGCTATGCGCCTCATGTTGGACGTTAAGCTACGCTTTGTTGCGCCCAAAACGGGACATGACATTGCCCGGCAAAGTCGGGCTTCCAGACCGGGTCAGATGTGCAGTGCGCACTGAGCGACGCTCCTTACCAAGCCAAGAGCCACCGCAAACGAAGGAAGACCGTCTGCAAAGGGAGCGTAGCTTGTCGAAGCCAGAAGCAGCGGACTTAGTAAATCGCCGCGGCGCTTGGACCTACATCAGGCCGCAAGCTTTGGGCTGGCTAGCGGCTTCAGCACCATCCAAGTCCGGATTGCGCTGCTCCAATTCGCGGACCTCAATGGTCACCCGTGCGTTCACGGACCGCTTAACATAGGATTAACCCCCTGCTTGCGTTCGGCGAAGGTGTGGCCATCCAAAATTCAACCTGAACCTGGGATTGGCCATGATTGATCAACCTCGAAAACGAACAGTCCCACGTCGATCATCTCGCTTTTGAAACCGGCTTCGCAATAGGCGAGGTAATATTCCCACAAGCGGCGGAAACGGTGGTCGAAACCGAGGGCCAGAACGGCAGCCGAGTTCTGTCGAAAGCGACTGCGCCATTCAGCAAGCGTGCGTGCATAGCTCTCCCCGAAAAATTCTGACGATGCGAGTTTCAAGCCCGCGGACTGAGCGTGCGCGACGATCAGCGCCTTGGTGGGCAGCATGCCGCCCGGAAAGATATAGCGCTGAATGAAGTCGGGGTTCCTGCGATACCTCTCGAAGCGGCTGTCGTCGATGCTGATCACCTGCAGCACCGCCTTGCCGTCGGGTTTCAGCAAACGCCGCAGCTTCTCGAAATAGACCGGCCAGTACTGCTCTCCCACCGCTTCCAGCATCTCGATGGAGACGATGCCGTCGAATACGCCGCCGCAATCGCGGTAGTCCTGCAGCTCCAACTTGACTTGGTCGCGAACGCCGCTCTTCTCAGCGACGTCCCTGGCACAGGCAAGTTGCTCTGTTGAGAGGGTGATGCCCTTGACGCTGGCGCCCGCCTTGGCGAGCCGCGCGGCAAGCGCACCCCAGCCGCATCCGATCTCAAGGATCTCTGCGCCCGCAGGCGCCGCCAGTAGCTCGGCGACACGGTCGAGCTTATTCTCCTGCGCCTCTTCCAGCGTGTCGGTGTTGGCCAGGTATAGGGCCGATGAATAGGTCATGCTCGGATCGAGCCACATGCGGTAGAATTCGTTGCCGAGGTCGTAGTGAAAGGTGATGTTGCGCCGACTGCCACGACGGCTGTTGGCTCGGAGAAGATGACGTGCGCGGTTGAACAGGCGGACGGGCAGCAGGCCGGTGATGGCATGCTCGATCTCGGCTATGTTGACCGCGGCGAGTTCTAGGAGCGCCGTCAGGTCAGGGCTCGACCAGTCGCCGACCATGTAAGCCTCGGCAAAGGCGATATCGCCGCCCGCCAGCAGACGTCGCAATGCCCGCCAGCGATAGAGCACGACCGTCGCTTCAGGGCCGGGCCCGCCTGTCTGATGGTCGAGCGTCGCGCCGTTCGGCATGCGCACGGTGATCTTACCGACCTTTAGGCAGCCGAGCAGCCTTTTGAGGATCGGGCCAACGAATATGCCGGACCACGGATCGGCTTTCGCCCTGCCTTCAGTATCCAGCGACATCAGGCTCGGTCTCTCTCGGTATAAGGGAAGGCGACATGGGTAACGGGATGACGAGGCGGGGCAGGGCGCTGTTGGAGCCGTACGCCCTTTGCCCAAAGCAGCAGCGCCTCCCAATGGATGCCGGCAACCACTTTCAGCGTCAGCAGCGGATGCGACAGGAACGCCCGCATGAGCACGGCATCGCTTAGGTCACGGCGCTTTCCGGAAAAGCTGGCCACGATCAGCGGCCCTTCGCCATCGCTGCCTGTGATGTGGATGGCGGCGCTCTCCCCCGGCAGGCCGATCCGGAAGCGATAGCCCATTCCCATTGCCATGAAAGGCGAAACGTAGAAGCTTTTGTCGCAACGCTGCCTGACGGTGCCGTCATGCGCCTCGCCGACGGGGATGAGGTAGCTGTGGCGTTGGCCGAAGGTGTTGTTGACCTCGTAGAGAATCGCCTGCAGGTCGCCGTGCCGGTTGTGACAGAAATAAAGGCTGAGCGGATTGAAGGCGTAGCCGAGCATGCGCGGCATGGAGAGCAACTGGATCGCACCGCCACTCTCGATGCCCGCCGCCTCAAGCTGACGTTCGACGTAAGCCTTCAGCGATCCGCCGGCCCCGTCGCCGTGATCCGCATCGGCAAAGCCGAACAGATTGAACCGGTTGTGCGACAACAGGTGAAGGCTCTTGCTCAAAACGTCGATCTCGTCGAGGTCGAGCAGAAGGAAGAACATGCGATAGGACAGCCGATGCCGCCGCGGCTTCAGCCGCTGGTGCATGACCTTGCCGGCATAGAGAGCTGACCGCAGTTTCGGCATCACGCTGCCGCGAGGTTGCGCCGCATTGCGACGTCACTGATGTGGATACGGCCCGATTCATTGGTCACGCTCCAGGGTCGGCGCACGCCGCCCAGCGCCTCGGCAACGGCAAGGCCGGCCTGCAGGCCGTCCTCGTGAAAACCAGCGCCGAAGTAGGCGCCGCAGAACCAGGTCTTGCGGCTACCCTGCAGGGACCACAGCTTCTGCTGTGCCCGGGTCGCGGCGACATCGAAGATCGGGTGTTCGTAGATTTCGCGATGCCGAACCATATTGACCTCCGGTTCCACGACGGGATTGAGGGTAACGAAGAGCTGTTCGTCGTCGGGCAGGGATTGCAGCCTGTTCATCCAGTACGTAACCGATAGCTTTCGGGTTTCACCTTGGGTTTCGGTCAAATAGTTCCAGCTCGACCAGGCGCGCTTGCGGCGCGGCATCAGGCGCGGGTCCGCATGCAGCACCGCTTCGTTGCGGCTGTATCCGAAACTGCCCAGCAGCCGCACTTCATCGTGGCTCGGGTCGGACAGCATGCGCAGCGCCTGGTCGGCATGCGTGGCGACCACGACATGGTCGAAACGCTGCTCGACGCCCTCACTGTCGGTGAGCCACACCGCGTCGCCGCGCCTGGTGATTGAGCGCACGCCACGCCCGGCAAAAGCGCGACCGGCAAGGCTCTTGGCCAGCCGCTCGACATATTTGCGGCTGCCGCCGTCGACCGTGCGCCATATCGGCCGTCCTGCCATTTTCAACAGGCCATGGTTCTCGCAGAAGCGGATGAAGGCCGCGGCCGGATAGTTCCCGATCTCCAGCGCCGGCGTCGACCATATCGCCGCCGCCATCGGGTAGAGGTGATCTTCGCGAAATGCCACGCCATAACCCTTGGCGTCGAGATATTCTGTCAGGCTGATCTCGCCAATGCGAGCGATGTCGTAAGGCGCCTCGCGATAAAAGCGCAGCAGCTCTTTCAGCATTTGCCAGAAGCGCAGCCGGCCGACATTGGACGGTTGCGCGAGCAGCCCGCCAAGCCCGCTTCCTGAATATTCCAGGCGCCCGCCGTCGAGCGAGACGGCAAAGGACATGTCGGAGGCCTTGCTTTGTACGCCGAGATGATCGAACAAAGCCGTCAGATTGGGGTAGGTGACTTCGTTATAGACGATGAAGCCGGTATCGACGGGTGTGCCTCCGGCGTGGACGGTATTGCTGTGGCCGCCAAGCCGTCGATCCGCCTCGAACAGCGAGACCCTGTGGCGGGTCGAAAGCAGCCATGCCGCGGACAGCCCGGAAATGCCGCTGCCGACGACCGCAATGTCCATCGGCTTGTCCGCTTCGATATGCATGCCCTCGGCCCTCAGATTCGCTATGGAAGGGGTCGCCTTCCTCCCCTAATTTCGATTTCTACGCAGCTGTCCGAGTTGTGGATCACTGACTTCGGCAATCGTTGCGCGGCTGGTGATCCGAGAACGTTTGCCGCGCGTAACAGGACGTATGAATGCATCGGGACATTATTTCATTGCCGACAAAGCCGTTCTCGCCTTCGATCCTGCGAAGACCGGATTGGCGGTGACCATGCGCGCGGATCAAGAAGTTCTGTCGCCGCTGGAAGCGAGCCGTTTGCTGATGGCAGTTGCGGCAAAGCGCGACCGCGCAGCCTTCGCGGTTTTGTTCGCCTTCTATGCGCCGCGGCTGAAGGCCTTCCTCAGGCGCAGCGGAATGACGGCGTCTGTCGCCGAGGACGTTGCGCAGGAAACCATGCTGCTGGTCTGGAAGAAGGCGTCCTACTTCGATCCTGCGCGTGCTGGCGCGTCTACCTGGATATTCACCATCGCCCGCAATGCGCGGATCGACCGGCTGCGCCGTGACGGTCGGCCGGCCGCGATCGCCGAGGCTCTTGATCCATCCGACCAACCGGACGAGCCGGTTTCGGGCGAGCAGGCGATGATCGCTGCCGAGCGGGAGGAGCGGGTGCGGACCGCAATTGCGCTGCTGCCGCCCGAGCAGGCCGACATCTTGAAGAAATCCTTCTTCGGCGAGGAAACCCAATCCGAGATCGCTTACACCACCGGCATCCCACTCGGCACTGTCAAATCGCGCGTGAGGCTGGCCCTTGGCCGCCTGCGCCAAATCCTGGACGACCTCAAATGATCAAGCATCATCCAAGCGATGAGACGCTGTTCCGATACGCCAACGGCTCGCTGGAGCCGGGTCCGCGTATCGTCGTGGCGGTCCATGTCGGCGGCTGCGCGACCTGCGCCTCCCGGATCGGCGAGTTCGAGGCCTTGGGCGGTTCGCTGCTGCACGATAGCGAGTGGGATCAGATGGATGCGGGGGCGCTTGATAGCGTCATGGCAAGGATCGACGCCGATGAGGCCGATCACACCAGGGCCGCCGCCCCGGGGAGGAGGTTGCCCCGCGCCGATGTGGGCATCCGCTTGCCGCAGGTGCTGGACGATTGCGGCATCGGCCCGTGGCGCTGGATTGGACCTGGCGTGCGCTGGAGCCGCGTAACCCTGCCCGACGATGACAGCGCCAACGTCATGCTCCTGAAGGTTACCGCCGGTCGCAGGCTCCCGGAACACACCCATGTTGGCTTGGAATACACCCACGTGCTCAAAGGGGCTTTCCACGATGCACGCGGCCGCTACGGCCCGGGGGACCTTGACGAAGCAGATGACGAGGTCCAGCACCAGCCTATCGTCGACAAGGAAGGCGAATGCATCTGCATTGCCGCGGTCGAGGGCCGCACGAAGCTGCGTGGTCTCTTTGGCAGGCTGGTCCAGCCGTTGTTCGGCGGTTGAACGTCTTCGATGGGCATCGTCGCAGCCATCGTCGTTGCCGCGGTCGGTCTTGCCCTGACCATGGCTGCTGCGTGGCTGATCGCGATCCGCACCGGCAGGTCTGGTTGGGTCGATGCGATCTGGTCGTTCGCGGTCGGAATCTACGGCGCCTATGCGGCGCTCTTCGCCACCGCTGAAGCCGACAATGAGTGGCGTCAATGGCTTGTCGCCATCCTGGCGCTCGCTTGGTCGCTCCGGCTTGGCCTCCATATTGCGATGCGCACCATTGGCGATGGCCGTGACGACCCGCGTTATAGTCAACTCAGGCATGAGTGGGGTGCTGCCTTTGCATCGCGGCTGTTCTGGTTTGTCCAGATTCAGGCGGCAGCCGCAATCCTGCTGGTGATGGCGATCATGGCCGCGGCCCACAATCCGGCGCCGGAACTTCGTTTCAGCGACCTGACCGGCCTTGTGATCATACTGGTGGCTGTCGGCGGCGAGGCGCTCGCGGATCGTCAACTGAAGAACTTTCGCACCGATCCGGCTAACAAGGGGAAGGTCTGCGCTATCGGCCTGTGGGGCCTGTCCAGGCATCCGAACTACTTCTTCGAATGGCTGGGCTGGACCGCTTACGCCGCAATCGCGCTCGGTACCCAGCCAGTCTATCCCTGGGGCTTTGCCGCGCTTGCCGGGCCGGTGCTGATGTACTGGCTTCTGGTCCATGTCTCGGGCATCCCGCCGCTCGAAGCGCATATGCTGCGCTCGCGCGGCGATCCGTTCCGGCGCTACCAGGCGCGCGTCAACGCCTTCTGGCCGGGCGCGCCGAAAGCGGCAACCATCA
Organism: Mesorhizobium atlanticum; assembly: GCF_003289965.1. Lineage (GTDB taxonomy): Bacteria > Pseudomonadota > Alphaproteobacteria > Rhizobiales > Rhizobiaceae > Mesorhizobium > Mesorhizobium atlanticum. Next base: position 88,754 of record NZ_QMBQ01000011.1, on the reverse strand, counting down.
AGGCGGGGAGACGACCGTGAGCCTGATCTCAACCGCCATCCGCGCCGTCGAGCGCGCGCCGATCCCGGATACCGCCACGCGTTACGCCATCGGCGTGTTGGTGGGAAAGACGCGCCGGCGGCTGGCAAGGGCAGGTGCTCTCGAGGAGAAACGCTTTGCAAGCGACATGGTGCGCTATTCCATCGCCGAACATACGGTGGCCGCTAACGAGCAGCACTATGAACTTCCGCCCGAATTCTTTGCGCTGACGCTCGGCCCCAACCGCAAATATTCCTGCTGCCTCTACCTGAGCGGAAGCGAGAGCTTGGCCGAGGCCGAGATCGCCGCGCTGGAGCAGACCGTCGAGCATGCCGAACTTCGCGACGGGCAGTCCATTCTCGAGCTGGGCTGCGGCTGGGGCTCGCTGACGCTCTTCATGGCGCAGCGTTTTCCGGCGGCCCGTATCGTCGCGGTATCCAATTCCGCGCCGCAGCGCCTGTACATCGAGCGCGAAGCTTCTGCGCGTGGCCTGAGCAACGTCAAAGTCATAACTGCCGACATGAACGCCTTCGAACCGCAAGGCCGGTTCGACCGGGTGGTGTCGGTCGAGATGTTCGAGCATATGTCCAACTGGCGCGACCTGCTGGCGCGCATCCGCGGCTGGCTGGAACCGGAAGGCAGGCTTTTTGTCCACGTCTTCAGCCACCGCCACAGTCCCTACCGTTTCGACCATCGCGATGACGCGGACTGGATCGCGCAGCATTTCTTCACTGGCGGCATCATGCCGAGTCACGGGTTGATCGGGCATTTTCCTGACTGCTTTAGCGTAGAGCGCGACTGGCGCTGGAACGGCGTGCACTATGCGCGCACGGCGCGGCAATGGCTGGAGCGCTTTGACGACAACCTTGGGCGCATCGACCAAATCCTCGCCGATGTCTACGGACCGGACGCAGTGCTATGGCGCCGGCGCTGGCGGCTGTTCTATCTAGCTACCGAAGGCCTATTCGGCCATGCTGACGGCAAGGAATGGGGCGTCAGCCACTATCTGCTGCGGCCGGCCGGCTGACATGGATGGCCTTCGCCGACTGTGGCGCCGGCTCGCCGCTTATACGGCGCATGACGATCCTATGGCCAGCGCCGCCAACTGGATCGCGCTGGTCGTCGCCTGGAACCAGCCCTTCTACCCACTGTATCTCTGGGGAGCTGTCGGGACGGACAAGATCGCGCCGTCTTTTCTCACCTTCTTCTCTACGCCCTTCTTCCTCGCCGTTCCGGCCGTCGCAAAACGCCATCCGCTCGCCGCGCGCGTCATGCTAGCTTTGACAGGCGTTGCAAACGGCATCGTAAGCACCAAGGCGTTCGGTGTCGGCTCGGGCGTGGAGATCTTCCTACTTCCATGCGCGCTGATCGGCGCCGCGCTGTTCAGGCCCTCGGAGCGGGCGATCGGGCTCGTTGTCATAGCGCTGAGCGCCGCGGCCCATTTCATCCCGGCCCGCTTCTTCGGCGAGCCGCTGGCCGGCTACACCGCGGCCGACAACAGCGCCATGATCGGCGTCAATGCCGTGAGCGCCGCGACCCTGACCGTGTTCATCGGTCTGTTGCTGTCCGGTGCGTTGGCGAATTCGGAGCAGCGTGGCGGTCAGGCACCGCGCAGGAAGTAGCGGGTCAGCAGGAAGCCAACGGTGGCGGCGACCGCACTGAGCAGCGAACCCCAGCAGATATCAGCCACCGTGATGATCGTCGGCCAGCCGCGGATCGTGGCTTGATTGGTGAGGTCGTAAGTGGCGTAGGCGAAGAACCCGTAGAGCGCTCCATTGAGCGCGGCGGTTGTCCATTTCCCGGTCGAGAACGCCGGCGCGGTGGCGAAGATGATGATCCCCGCGATGTAGATCAGGTAGAACAGTGCCGCGGGCGGAGGATTGAAGCTCTCGACGAGTATGTCGCCGAGATAGCGGCGGTAGAGGCGCTGCGACATGGTCATCAACCAAACCGCATCGACGGCCAGGAACGTGACAAGGGTGGTCACGTAAGCTACGGCGTACGGCATCACGAAGCCTTCCTGTCGCCGGTCGAAACTCTGACCGCATCCTTTATGGACTGATAGAGGATCAACGCCCTGTCTCGTGCCGCGCCGTGGTCCACGACGGGCGTTGGGTAGGTCTTGCCGAGCTCGATGTTGCCCTCTTTCAGCAGCGCTGCCGGAGCTTCCCATGGCCGATGGATATAGCGGTCGGGCAACGCGCCGATTTCCGGGATGTGGCGACGGACATATTCGCCCCGAGGGTCGAATTTTTCGCCCTGCAGGACGGGGTTGAAAATGCGAAAATAGGGCGCGGCATCGGCTCCGGATCCGGCCACCCACTGCCAGCTTGCCGGGTTGTTGGCGGCATCCGCATCGACCAGCGTGTCCCAGAACCACTTTTCACCTTGCCGCCAGTCGATCATCAAATCCTTGATGAGAAAGGACGCTACGATCATGCGCACACGGTTGTGCATCCAGCCCATGTGCCACAACTCGCGCATGCCGGCATCAACAATCGGGTAGCCCGTTAGGCCGCGCTGCCAACTCCGAAGCATCCGCTTGTCGTCTCGCCAAGGCATCGCATCGAATTCCGGCCGGAAATTGGATTTGGCAAGATCGGCATTGTGAAACAGCAGATGATAGGAGAATTCTCTCCAGCCGATCTCCGAGCGGAACTTCGAAGCGCCCGAGCTCTTCGACCTGCGCAGGTGGGCCAAGATCTGAAATGGCGTAATCTCGCCGAATGCCAGGTGCGGAGATAACCGAGATGTTGATAGCTGGCTCGGAAAGTCGCGTTGGCGCTCATAGTGGGCCAGACCATACTCGATGAACTCGCGAAGCCTGGCATGTGCGCCTTCTTCCCCGGGCCTCCAGGTTTCGCGCAAACCATGTGCCCAGTCGGGATTGGTCGGCAGCAGCTCAAGCGCGTTCAATCGCAGATTGTCCAGTTTCCCTCGCCATCCGTCGATCGATCCCGGAGGATCGATGGGATCGCGAACATGCGGCTTGTCCACCATCGCCTTCCAGAATGGAGTATAGACTTTGTAGAACCCGCCTGAACCGGTCTTGAGAAGCGAAGGTTCATGCAACAGCGCGCCGTCGAAGCTCTGCGCCGTCAGGCCTTTTTTGCGTAGTTCCGCCTTCAGTCCGGCATCGACCGCCGCGTCTGCCGGGTCGTACCGCCGGTTCCAGAACACGCAATCCGCGCCGCTCGCGGCAATCGCCTTGGCGACAACCTCGCAGGTCGGTCCGCGGGTCAGGTAGAGCCTGGCGCCAGCGTGCCCAAGCCGATGGCCGAGAGCTGCGAGCGAATGATGTAGCCACCAGCGGCTGGCCGCACCCATAGCCCGGGTATCGTGGGCTTCCTCGTCGAGGACATAGAGCGCCACGACCGGGGCGCCGCGATCGGCCGCTGCTGCGAGCGCGGCGTTGTCATCAACGCGAAGATCGCGTCGGAACAACACAATGGTGGGCTCGGAGGCTTCTCCGCTCATTGCCTCTCGCCGGTCATTTCGCCGGCGTCCAGCGCACGTTTCTGCAAATCAGGCCGGCGCCTATGCAGCCCCGCGTGATCAGGCCGCCATTCGTCACCTTCAACGTCATCGAATAGGTGCTGTTTCGTTTAGGGTCGTAAGCTTTGCCTGCCAACGTGCCCTGTGACGTCGGTTTCAGCGTCATGATGAGCTTGTCGCCGGGCTGCTCGCCCTTGCTGGTGTCGCGGATCCACAAATTGGTTGCGCACAATTGTTGTCCGCATGGCGCGATCGAGACCTTGGCATTGCCGTCGTCGCGCATCCATACGCCGCGGCTGTCCGAAAACGAATCGGCTCGAGCAGCCGATGCCACTAACATGGCACATAGGAATGCGACAGTTCCTTGCATCGTCCCGTTTTCCGCTTTCTCCTAGCTCTGTTGGTTATACGGCACGGAGGAAGATCTGGATCATCGCGGCGCAAAGCCGGGCGAGACAGGGAGGTGGCGTCAGTATGGAACGTTACCGCTTGATACGTAAGAGATCGAAGAAGCCGGTGCGGCAATAGACGTCTATGAAGTTGACACCGATCGCCGTGTGGCGGATCCGCACCTCGTCGGGCGCCGGCGGGGGCAAGGCGATTTCCTTCAGCTGCAGCACATGCGGTCCGCCATAGCGCTCGACGAGGATGACGTGTGTCGTTTCTCCCGTGTCTAGGGACGGTGCTCGGATCGACGGCGCGGGGATCGAACGGGGGTGCGACCTGGTCGCCTTCGATCCGCTGAATGCGGTATATCGGTCTGTGTGGTCTGCCTTCGTCCAACGGACGGGCAACGGGCCTCGCCTGGTGTGGGCACAATAAGCTTCCCCAATCGTGCGCGAGCAGTCCAGGCCTTGCGATTACATGTCTTAGGCTGACAAAGAAAAAGCCCGTCGCCAATGACACAAAGCGACGGGCAATGAGGGGACTGAGCGGTAACGGGGGAGGCAACCGCTCCCCACTAAAATACGGCCGCGCCCAACATGTTCCCGTCCATTTTCGATTTCGCTAATAAGCCCGTGGCCACCACAGCCCGCCTTGGCCAGCGACGCGTCAGTGCATCACCAAGGCGCCGTCGACTGCCATCGGGAAAGTGAGCACCCGCCTACAACAGCAAAGCCGAAAGCACGGCCAGGCCGACCGACACTGGCACAGCGATGAACAAGCAGGCTTCTACGATCAGGGTTTCTTTATCGCTAAACATGGACGGACAAATGCTTTTTTCGCGTTTAGGTTCCACGCGGCGGGCGAACCGAAGAAAAACCCGCCGACCTAAGCCGACGGCGATCGCTGCTATCATGACGCAGCCGAATGCTAGTGAAGCCACGACAGCCACCCAGGTGCCCACACCCCAGAGCGACGACGCAACAGGCGTGAGCCACAGGAAACTTCCGGCAAGCACGCCTAAGACAAGAGTGACGGCACCGGCCCGCCAGCCGCCGAATAGGGCTGCGATTAAGACTGCACGGTAGAAGGTAAGGAATGCCAGCCCGCTTACCCACGGCGCCAGACACGCTCGAACCAGGAAATGCAAAAAGCCACCAGCCCTATGGTGAGCGACCGTTTGACGGAAATCCGGCCGCACGGAAGATACGCAAAGGCAAAATCCCGAAGCGCTTCATCGAGCTTCATGCCATCCTCGCGTTGCAGCTCCGCCTGCCAACCCATGGTTAATGTTGCCGACGCGTGCTGGGGTGGTCAAGGGCGGCGGCGAGCACATGACTTTTCCGTGAGCGGCGATCTTGCCAAGTCAACGAGCCGGCTTAGCTTATTTAAGCTTCGTCTTATTTTGTTGATGGGCGGTGGGGATGCAGGCAGCGGAGACGGATCGAACAGCGGTCTCACAGAGGCCGGCGGATAGCGTCACTGAAATTGTCTTTCGGCTTACCGATCGACTGTATCGCGCGACGTCGAAGGACGAGGTTTTCGAGGCGGCGCTCGAGGCGATCTGCGAGGCGCTGGGTTGCACGTCCGCGTCGATTCTCCAGTTCGACGGCGAGCAAGTGATGCGCTTCGTGGCGTGGCGTGGCTTGTCCAGCGGCTATCGCAACGCGGTGGATGGGCATAGTCCGTGGAAAGCCGGTCAGCGCGGGGCCTCGCCCATCTACGTCACGGACATCCTTCAAACCGAAGAGCCTGCTTGGCTCAAAGAAGTCATTACGAAGGAAGGCATCCGGAGCCTGGCTTTCGTGCCGATTGAGGCACACGGCCAGATCGTTGGCAAATTCATGAGTTATTTCGGCTCTCCGCATTCCTGGAACGAGCGGGAGAACGAAATTGCCGTGACCATAGCGCGTCAGGTCGGATTTGCGGTGGAGCGGTGGCGTGCTGAAGAAGCCAGGGTGGTCGTTGAACGTGAGTTGCGGCTGTCGGAAGAGCGTTTTCGGCTGATGTCCGAGGATGCGCCCGTCATGATTTGGACGTCGGATGCCAACGGACATTGCAGACATCTCAACCGGCTGTTGAGGGAGTTCTGGGGCGTCACGGAGTCGGAGATCAGCACCTTCCGCTGGGATGAAACGATACTTCCCGAAGACGCGCCGCATGTAGCCGCGACGATGGCGCAAGCCTTGGAGAGCAGATCGCCTGTTGGGCTCAAGGCGCGATACCGCAAGGCCGGGGGTGGTTATCGTATCTTGCAGACCGAAGCTCGCCCCAACTATGCACCAGATGGCACTTTCATGGGCATGATCGGGGTCAACCTCGATATCACCGAAAAGGAAGACGCCGAACGAGCTATGCGTGAAAGCGAAGCTCGTTTCCGGGCCATGGCGGACGCGATGCCGCAGTTGGTCTGGACGGCCGACAGACTGGGCCGCCTCGATTATTGGAACACCAGAATCTCCGAATACGCCGAGGGGTCGACGAATCCGCAAGGCGACTTTGATTGGACCGCGTTGATTTTCCCCGACGATCTGGCAGCAACCAAGGCGGTTTGGGAACAGGCACTGGAGACAGGGCAGCCCTATCAGATAGCCCACCGCCTGCTAATGCGCGATGGAAGTGCTCGTTGGCATCTTAGTCGCGCCACGCCGATCAGCGATCGCGGGGAGGTTCAAAGATGGTTCGGAACGGCAACCGATATTGATGATCTCAGGCTGGCGGAGGAGAGGCTGAAGGAGAGCCTGCAACGGCAGCTGATCGCGGTCGAGGGCGCCGGTCTTGGCGTGTTCGAGTGGGATATCAGGACCGATAGAACGATCTGGGAGAACCGGCGGATGTATGACATCTTCGGGGTCGCGCCTGATGAACCCAGCCCCGGCAAGGACGAGTTCGCTCAATTTTACCTTCATCCGGACGATGCCCCACTTCTGGAGGAGGCGCTCCGCAAGGTCGACCATCAGGATCCGTCATATCGAATGGTGGCCCGAATTTTACGCAAGTCGGACCGTGAGTTGCGCTGGCTGGAAGTCAGCGGGCGCTTTGAATTTGACGGATCGGGACAGCCAGTCAGATTAATCGGCGTCGCCGCCGACATCACCGAGCGCAAGCAGCTCGAAGAACATCAGCAGCTCCTGATCAACGAGCTGAACCACCGAGTGAAAAACACGTTGAGTGTCGTTCAATCTCTGGCCAAGCAGACCTTCAAGGGAGGCGATCCCGCTGCCTTTACTGCGCTTGACGGACGCTTGAAGGCGCTCGGTCAGGTGCATAACCTGCTTGCCGAGCGGAGTTGGGAGAGCGCTTCGCTAGCGGAGGTCGCCGAACGCTGCATCTCGTTTCAGGGAGCGGACCAACTCCGCGTTCACATGGAAGGGCCGGAAGTACAGCTCACCGCGCGACAAGCTCTGACTATGGCCATGGTGCTACACGAGCTCAACACCAACGCCTGCAAATACGGCGCCCTGTCGCAAATGACCGGCGCCGTTAACCTGAGCTGGCAAAGCTCTAGCGATCAGCTGATCGTCACCTGGGCCGAGGAGGGCGGCCCACCTTGCCTCGCCCCGACCAAGCGGGGGTTCGGTTCCGTGCTGATAGAGCAGGCGGCCAGGGCAGATCTGCAGGCGAAAGTAGAACGGGACTTCCGGCCTGAGGGGCTTGTTTGCAGGATCTCTATTCCAGAGCAGCGGGTGATTTCATGAACGCGACTTCGCTCCAGGATCGAGCGATCCTCATCGTCGAGGACGAGTTCCTCATTGCGCTCGAAGCCAGCGAAATACTCGAAGCCTCCGGAGCTACGGTGATAGGGCCGGCATACCGCCTTGACGAGGCCATGACGCTGGTTGAATCGAACCGGGTCGATCTTGCCTTGCTGGACGTCAACTTGAACGGTGAGCTTAGCGACCCCGTCGTCGCCGCATTGCAGTTGAAGGGAGTTCCGGTCGCATTGACGACCGGCTACGGAAATAAGTTGCCGTTCACCTTTTTGGGGCCGGTTCTGACGAAACCCTACACTCCCGATGAGCTGGTCGCGGTTATGGGTGCACTATGACGCATGTCTACTTCCGCGACCTGGTGCCAAGCTCTGCCTCCCGCTCACATGCCCATTACGTCCTGGACACCTTGTCAGCACGGTAGGATATTCGCCAAACGGGTCGGCAGTAGGTTCTCGAACTGCTTGGCGATGGCGTCGCCACGAGCTTTGGGGAAGAACTCAAGCGATGCGTCACGCATGAAACTACGTTCTGACTCCTGACCCCTCGTGATCAGCGCGCCGGGCCCCCGCCAGTTGCCACCTTTGTCGGTGCGGTCGTCATTGAGTACCGGCGATTCCAGGTAGCTGCGATGACGTTTCCCGAGTATCGCCTATGGCCGGTCAGATGCCGGGAATGATTGCTATCGAGAACAGGGCGAACGGCACGAGGAGAGTGCTGCATCCGCCGACCCGGACTTGATGTCGGGCGCCATAGAAGGACCACCTGTGCCTCGTGGCCCAGACTCGGCAGCGTCCTAACCAAGGCGGCCAAGAGATCATCGACCTGATCAACGCGTCCGGCTTTGCCGCTTCGTTCGGCGGGATCACGTTCTCCGACCCGGTTCATATCACATCCGCATGGAGGAGACCGCGTCGTCCACTCATGACAAGAGACTGTTTGGTGCTGGCGACAGAGGCAGGTCTACCGGCGCTGGCTGGTGTCGAGCCGCTGGCAGCCGCTGCCGTTACATGTTCATCGGTACGAAGAAGCATCGAACATCCCGTTTGGGACCGTGGCCATGCAAGCCGCCAGGGTTGAAGCAGGCCCAGTACTGACTATCGTAACTCGGCATGGCGCGACCCCTTGGCACGAAGAATTTGCGGTCGACGACGTAACCTTCCTTAGTTTCCACAACGCGTGTCTCGTCGAGTGGGGAGCAGTCATGTTCGTTGCAACACCACGCGCCCGAGTAGGGATCACGGAACTTGTGACGGGATATCCAGCTGTCGTGCCCCGAGGCTGCAGTGGGACATACTAGAATGGCTGAGAACATGACCCCCAGCAGTCGGCTGCGCATTTGTCGAAGCGAAGCCGGTCTGCTATCAACCCGCGAGCAGTTAACGAGGCCCTTGCCAGCATAGCGCTCCTTCAAATGAACCGCCCACACTTTCATCGCCAAGCGAAGGGAGGATGGTGGTAACGGCAGCATTGTTTGCTCTCAAGATGTGGACTACGCCAGAGCCTACGGGAGCCACCGTTAGGCGAGCGTTTGTTGGTTCCATTGGCCTAGCGCCGGGATTATCCCCCGTAAGTTTTCGAGTGAATGAAGGGGGCCAATCGTGTACTCCTGACTCCACGACATTGCAGGCTTAGTGGAGCAAATGGGCCGGGAACCGCGCACCTTGCATCTTGAAACCCTTGGTGGTTTCCGACTGCGAGACGCGGCATCTGGCAATGAGGTCACGGTCGTCGGTCGAAAGGCCCAGGCCCTTCTGACTTTTCTTGCACTCCATAATGGTCAACGCCTACCACGCGAACGCATTGCCGCCCTTCTTTGGGGTGACATGGACGACGCACATGCCCGCGGCAATCTTCGACTGTGTTTGCATGGCTTGCGCCGAAACCTTGGCGATTTCGCCGACATTTTGCACGCCGATCGGAACGAACTGAGCCTGGATGCAACCAGAATAAGTGTCGATGTCGTCGCCATTCGCCGGGGGCAGGAAGGCCACAACCCCGCCGACTGGGACCAATCGCTTTCCCGCTATCGAGGGCCGTTTCTTGATGGTCTGATTACGGATAGCAGCGGGTTCGATGACTGGGTTAGGGAAACGCGGGAGCACTTTCTTGGCGCCGCAATCGATCTCCATAACCGTCTCCTACGTCTAGAAACAGGAGAGGCCCGCATCCGAAGGGCACGGCAGCTTCTCGATCTGGACCGCCTGCGCGAAAACTCCCACGCGGCCCTTATCCAGGCTCTCGCTGCGCACGGTGAGCGGGAAGCCGCCCTCCGCCAATACCAGCTGTGTCGCGATTTGTTGAAGTCTGAATTGGACGTTGAACCCTCGGAAGATCTCAATCGGCTGATAGATTCCATTGGTGACAATGGAAACTTGCCAGCGTGCTGGCTCGTCGGTCGATCTTTGCTTGAGATGTCAGCGAACTTCCCAGCGACGGAATGGAATATCAATCCAGACACAGCCATCGCGGTGATGCCGTTCGAAAGTTTTGCTAAAGAGGACGCGACTGCGATCTTTGCGAACGTCCTCGCTGATCAGCTGATTTCCGCGCTGTCACGCTGCCGGGAACTGTATGTCGTCGCCCGCGTTCTGAGCGCTGCATATATTGGCGGCTCCACACGAAATGATACGATCGCTCGTGAGCTGGGCGTGCGCTACCTCCTGACCGGCAGCGTCCACGCGAATGCTCACACTTTCCTGATAATTGCGCAATTAGTCGACACGGTCTCGCGGACGTGCATCTGGTCAGAAAAGTTTTCTTGCTATCAAGCCGGAACAATTGCGCCATATAACGAGACCGTCCGAAGCATCACGACGTGCGTCGATACGCAGATCAAACTGGCGGCTTGGCGCGGTAAAAGATCGGACAAGCAAGAGCATATCGAGCCGACCGAACTCGCTAGGCGAGCAGTTGGACGTTTGTACGATATGACTTCACAAGGAAATGCGGACGCGGAGAAACTCGTCGAGCGCGCCCTGTTCGAAGATCCTGACTGCGCCATGGCTCACAGGGTTCGCGGCACTGTCTTTGTTTCGCGTCTCGCCGCAAACGAAATTCCCCATGACGCGATCTCGGTCGAAAAGGCGCTGAATCTTTGCCGATACGCAATTGAGCTTGCGCCATATGACGAGTGCGCTCACTGGACATTGGCGTTTGCGTTGGCGGAGGCCGGTCGGCTGGAGGAGGCCCTGTACGCGTGCGATGCTGGAATGTCGCTTAACCCCAACAATTCACTGCTCTTGGCCGACAAGGGAGACTATCTCGGTGCGCTCGGGCGAACGAAGGAGGCTATTGAGACATGCGGTCTCGCCCTTCAGCTCGACCCGCGCTACCCGGTCAACTACTGGTGGGAGAACAGCATCGCGAGCGCCCGATTCCTCAGAGGCGAGCATGCGGAAGCACTAAGCCTTGCCAAAACTGTAGCATTGAAGAAGCCAGCTCACGTGCGTGCGGGCATCGTCTGGGCTGCATCCGCAGCAGCTTCCCGAAATGCGAAGGAAGCCAAGCAGGCTGTTCAACATTTAGCTGTGGTCGCACCCGATCTGAATCTGAACAATGTGATGCCCGACTACACGCTCGCGCTTTGTGAACCCAAGGACGCCCACAAACTAATGGACTGCCTAGCGCTTGCCGGTCTGAAGGCATGACCGACGATGGCCCAAACCCAGAGTGTCGCTCGATATTGCTTCCGAAACCAACCTCCTCCGCTGAACGGCGTTGCGAATTGAAGCCGGCGCACTTCCCCCAAGTCGAATAGGAGCTTTGCGCCTTGAAGCGGTCGTTGAAACGGCCAAGGCCGACGCTGGCGGCGGCTCTTCATGGTTCAAAGGCTCTGCTCTTGCTCAGCAATGCCTTGTCGGGATGCCAGCGAATTGCAGATCAGCACGAGCTTGCCCTTGACGCCTCCCTGACCGAGCAGTTCCTGGGCGCGACGAGCCTCGGTCAATGGCATCCGCATGGCCACCATCGGCTTGATTTTGCCGTCGCGAAGCAGCTTCAGCAGGGCGCTGAGATCTTCGCGGAACCAGGCGGGCCTCCACCGCTTCAAATATTGTATGCTGTAGGGGAGTATGCGTCGTCGGCCTGGTGAGACGAAAGCGCGGACCGCGTACCACAGAGGTCGCAATATCCCGCGTAGGCGATAGCGTAAGCCTCCTGCCAATCGGCCCTTCTGCAGAAATGAAGTGAAGCCGTAGGCTATGACGCGGCCACCGGGCCTCAGAGCCCGAAACGACCGCCAGACATTGGCTTCCCCGACCCCGTCGAAGACGACATCCGCGCCACCGTTTGTCAGGCGATGGACCTCTTTGACGAAGTCGGCCCGTTCGTAGTCGATCGGCCTGGCCCCGAGATCAGACACGATCTGATGATCTGAAAGAGAGGCAGTCCCATACATCTCTAAACCTGCCAGCCCGCCGAGTTGCAGCAGAGCCGTGCCCACTCCGCCGGCCGCGCCATGGATGAGAACCCGTTGACCCGGTGACGGATGCCCAAGGCGATGCATCATCTGATAGGCCGTGACGTAGTTCAGCACGAGGCTAACTGCCTCGACCGGATCAACGCCAGTCGGAACCGAAGTGAGCTCATCTTGAGGGAGGCAGATGAACTGGGCGTAGCCACCGTGAATGGGCAGTGCCGCAACCAGTTTACCGAGCATTGCATGGGACGCACCCTCTCCGGCTTCGTCTACGATGCCCACGATGTCCCATCCTGGCGTGAATGGCAGGGTCGTTTTTTCTGGATGGATCCCCTCCCGCATCAATAGCTCTGCGAAGGAGACGCCAGCGGCGATTATTTGCACCCGCAACTCACCCGATGCCGGATGGGGCGCGTCTTCTTCCACGAGCTCCAGAACTTCAGGTCCGCCATGGTGGCGAACAACGACGCGCAGAGACTTCATAGCAAGCTCGGTCCGGATTGGACTCCTCCGCTGAGGCAAACTCAGGCGAAAGGATAGCGCGCGCGTGTGTGAAACGACTTGCTCCAGATCAAACCCTCCAGAATCGGTCGCCACCCACGAATCGCGGCTTATTTGCGCGGAATGACATTGGGACGCAGCCTCAACCGTGGCTGGATCAGCTGCCATTGGGCGTATGTGGAAACAAATGACCGTTCTGGCTCACGACCCCAACCTGGCAGGTTTGAACGTCTGATTTCTTCGTTGTGAGCCGGAAAGCCGTGAGTCCGCTTCCGGCCCCAAGCTGCCGGTCAGCAACGCACCATATGTCGGTCAGCTTTGCCACCTCCGACGGCTGGTAGTACTCCATGAGTGTGATGGCGCGGCTTGCAGTTCTTCCGGAGGACTGATCCGAAAGCAGAACCGAGCGCCCACTCATTGCTCCCTGTCGATATCCCGGCGCAGCACAATCAGCGTCGTCAGGTCCTGCACCGCTGGGCCGTTGGCGATATTGTCTCGCAGATTATTCAGCCGGTCGATCGACGGCACCTCGACCTCGACGACGAGGTCGAGCTGGCCGCTGATCGAGGAGACGCGTCGGACTTCGGCGTAACCGGCGAGCTTGTCGAGGATGCTCATCGACGGCGTGCGTGCCAGCGTCACCAGCAGGAAGGCCCGGATAACATCCCGGTCCATCTGGCCAATATCGGCCCGGTAGCCGCGGATCACGCCGGCACGCTCGAGTTGCGCCACCCGCTCGCTGGCGGCGCTGCGCGAAAGGCCGACCCGCGCCGCCAGCGCTTTCAGCGGGATTCGCGCCTCCTTCGACAGGATGGCGAGGATTTCCTGGTCTTTTGCATCCGGCTGCTTCACCGCTGGCTCCATGGCGCGCCGGCAATATGCCGGCCGATCGCGTCAGACTGACGGCCAGGCCGGCGCTTTGCCGGATGTCTGATTTGCACGCGCATGCAAAACTATCCACCGATTTTCTCGACCAGCCAATTTTCCGACAACCGGCGGACCCGATGACCGATCTTCACCACCCCGCACCCGCTTTCCCGCTCGACCAGGCCGCTCTGCTGGCCAGGGAGCATTTCGGCCTGGAGGGCGAGTTCAGTCCTCTCGACAGCGAGCGCGACCAGAATTTCAGGCTGGCTTCGGGCACCGGAACCTGGACATTCAAGATCATCAACGCCAGCGAACCCGGTCTGGAGAGCGCTTTCCAGGTCGCCCTGCTCGACCATCTGGCGACTGTCGCGCCGGAGCTTTCGCTACCGCGGTTGCGCAAGGCAGCGTCGGGCACGGCGCTGGCGTCCGCTCTGGCACCCACAGGGGAGCGCCATTCTCTGCGCATGGTATCGTGGCTTCCAGGCAGGCCCCTGGCCGAAAGTGAACGCAGCCCCGCGCTTCTCAATTCGCTCGGCCAGATGCTGGGCCGCATGGATCGCACCCTGCAGGGCTTCATCCACCCGGGCGCGCTGCGGGAGCTGGACTGGGACATCCGTCGGACCGGGGAGGCCCGCGCGCGCCTCGCCCACGTCGCCGATGCCGGCGACCGAGACCTGCTCAAGCGCTTCCTCGACCGTTTCGACGCCGAGGTGGCTCCCCGATTGCCCACGCTGCGCGCCCAGGTGATCCACAACGATGCCAATGACTGGAACGTTCTGGTTGACCCGGATCAGCCTGGAAACGTCGCCGGCATGATCGATTTCGGCGACGCCTTGCATACTGTCCTGATCGCCGAGGTGGCGGTGGCCTGCGCCTATGCGATTCTCGATCAGGCGGATCCGATCGGCGCTGCGGCCGAACTGACCGCCGGTTTCCATGCCCGCTATCCGTTGCGCGAGGATGAACTCGACCTGTTGTTCGACCTCATTATGGCGCGGCTGGTCATCAGCGTGACGCTTTCGGCCGTGCGCAGCAGCCGCATCGGCGACAACCCCTACCTGGCCATCAGCGAGGCGCCCGCCTGGCGCATGCTGCGGCGCCTGAGTGCGATGAATCCGCGTTTTGCCACGGCGATCCTGCGCCATTCCTGCGGTTTCGATGCGATGCCCGGCGCAACCGCCATCGCGGCCTGGATCGATCGTAATGCCAAGACCATGGCACCGGTCGTCAACCCGCACCCGGCCACTCTGGCCAAGGCGCTGGTGCCCTATGGCGATGCTGCCAATCCGATGACGGTGGCCTCGGCCGCGGCCGACCCCGAAAAGGCGTCCGCCTGGTGGGACGCCCATGCAGAGGAAACCGGCGTCGCGCTCGGCATCGGACCATGGGGCGAGGCGCGCACCGTCTACTCCGGTGACATGTTCAAGTCGCGCTTCATCGAAGGCGGACGGCGCGACCGCCATCTCGGCCTCGACCTCTTCATGCCGGCGGGCACCAGCGTCCATACGCCACTCGCCGCAACGGTTCACAGCGTCGAGGTCGAGGAGGACCCGCTCGGCTATGGCGGCCTCGTGGCGCTGCTGCACGAGCCCGAGGGCTGCCCACCGTTCGTCACTCTGTGGGGGCACCTCGCCCATGAGGTGGTGGCGCGGCTGAAACCCGGCCAGCAACTTGCCGCAGGCGCGCTCGTCGGCGAGATGGGCGGGCATCGGGAAAACGGCGGCTGGGCGCCGCATCTGCATCTGCAGATTTCGGCCGATACCGGCTTGTCGGCACGCGCGATACTGGGTGTCGGCGAGGCGCGCTACCTCGAAATATGGCGCGAACTGTTCCCCGACGCGGCGGCGCTGGCCGGCATCCCGCCCGAGACTTTCTCCCAGACCGGCCGCAGCCGGGCCGAAATCGTGGCGGCGCGCAAGGCCACGATGCTCCCCAACCTGTCGATCTCCTATTCGGAGCCGATCAAGTTCGTGCGCGGCGAGGGCGTCTGGCTGATCGACGACCGCGGCCGCGCCTATCTCGACTGTTTCAACAATGTCTGCCATCTCGGCCACGCGCATCCGCATGTCGTGGAGGCCATTGCCCGGCAGGCCGCCAAGCTCAACACCAACACGCGCTACCTGCACGACAACATCGTCGCCTATGCCGAGCGCCTGACGGCGACCCTACCGCCGGAGCTCTGCGTGGCGTCCTTCGCCTGCTCGGGCAGCGAGGCCAACAGCCTGATGCTGCGCATGGCGCGCACTCACACCGGCCGCGAGGAAGCCATCGTGCTCGACTGGGCCTATCACGGCACGACCCAGGAACTGATCGATCTCAGCCCCTACAAATACAAGCGCAAGGGCGGCAAGGGGCGCAAGCCGCACGTCTTCGAGGCGGTCATCCCCGACAGCTATCGCGCGCCTCGGGATTGGCCGGTGGAAGAACATGCCAGCCGCTTTGCCGCCAGCGTCGCCGAACAGATCGACGCCATGCGCAGCCAGGGTCGCGCCCCGGCACTGTTCATGGCGGAATCCATCCCCAGCGTCGCCGGCCAGGTCTTCCTGCCGGAAGGCTATCTCGAGGAAGTCTACGCCATGGTGCGCGAAGCCGGCGGGCTGTGCGTGGCCGATGAGGTTCAGGTCGGCTTCGGCCGCGTCGGCAGCCATTGGTGGGCGTTCGAGACGCAAGGCGTCGTGCCCGACATAGTCACCATGGGCAAGCCGATCGGCAACGCCCATCCGATGGCGGCGCTGGTGACGACGCGTGAGGTCGCGGCGTCCTTCAACAACGGCATGGAGTATTTCAACACGTTCGGCGGCAATCCGGTGTCCTGCGCCGCCGGGCTGGCGGTGCTCGACGTGATCGAACAAGGCGACCTTCGCCGCAACGCGCTCGAAATCGGCAACTACCTGATCCAGCGTTTCCGGGACATGCAGGCCCGCCACGAGGCGATCGGCGACGTGCGTGGCATGGGGCTGTTCCTCGGCATCGAGCTGGTCACCGACCGCCGCAGCAAGGAACCGGCAACCGCATTGGCCAAGAAGATATGCGACGGCGTCCGGGCGCGAGGCGTGCTGATGGGCACGGAAGGGCCGTTCGACAACGTGCTGAAGATGCGGCCGCCGATGATCTTCACCCGAGCCAACGCCGACCACCTCCTGTCTGTCCTGGAAGATGCCTTCCAAGCCGAGTTGTCCGGCGCGCGATAAGCACCGGCCACCGCAAATCGCGTTCGCTTCGTAGTAAAAACGTTTTTATTTTCCTTGAAAACGTTTTTATTTGCCGGTAAATCGTTCTTGGGAGGAGACTAGGCGCAATGGCAGAGGGCAGCACCGCGGCGAGCCAGCTTTCGCCGACCATCAAGACGCTGGCGGCGCATACAGGCTTTTCCATAGGGACGATCTCGAAGGCGCTGCGCGGCTCGCCGGTGGTCACCGAGCAGACCCGCGGGGCGATCCTCGCCGCTGCCAAGGAACTGGGCTACCAGGCCAATGCGCGCGGCATGGCGCTGCGCACCGGCAAGACCTATCAGGCGACAGTGCTGATGCCGCTCACCTCGGCCGCCGGCTACGAATGGGACGGCGTCGAATACACGCAGATCCTGAGCGGCATCAGCCAGGCGCTCGACGGCAGTGATTACCAGCTTTCGGTCCATGGCTATCGCTCTTTCGACGATGCCTGTGCGATCGCCCGCCGCGTCGCCGATCAGAAGCTCGCCGACGGGCTGATCTTCTCGGGCGTGTTGGCTGAAGACGCGCGCATTGCAATGCTCACGCAATCTGGCTTCCCCTTCGTCTCGCTCGGTCGCTGCCGAGAACCGCTCGTTTACGCCCATGTCGACGTCGACAACGAATGGGCCGCCCATGCCGCCACGGCGCGGCTGATTGCCGGCGGCCACCGCCGCGTCGCACTGATCAACGCCGACCAGCGCTTCTCCTATGCGCTGGACAGGATCGACGGTTTTGTCCGGGCTTTTCGCGAGGCGGGGGTCGACCCGTCGCTCGATCTGATTGCCGGTGGCGATCTGTCCACGCGCTTCGGCCGCGACAGCACGCTTGCGCTGCGCGGCCTGCCGCAGCCGCCCACGGCGCTGGTCTGCGTTAACGAATCCACCACGCTCGGCGTGCTGTCGGCCCTTGACGCGCTTGGCTTAGGGGTCGGCGAGGATGTCGACGTCATCGCCTATGACGACATCAACGTCAGTGCCTATTTCACCCCTCCCGTTACCACGCTCTATCAGCCCATCGAAGTGCTCGGCCGCCGACTGGGCGAGTTCCTGCTGCGGCTGATGGCCGGCGACAATGCCGCGCAACTCACCGAGGTCTTCCGCCCGCAACTGATCGCGCGGCAGGCCGACAATCTCGGCGGCCGCTTGAGCCGCTCTCATCCTTGAAAAATGGAGGAAACAGCATGAAGAAAATCCTGTTTGGCCTGACGCTGGCTTTGCTGGCGTCCGGCACCGCGCAGGCCGCCGATCTTGGCGGCAAGCTCATGAAGGTGGGTTCCGACACCACCTCGCCGCCGATGGAGAGCGTCGACACCGCGACCGGGCAGATCGTCGGCTTCGACGTCGATGTGGTCAACGCGGTCTGCGCCAAGATCAACTGCAAGGCGGAATTCGTCACCACCGGCTGGGACGGCATCTTCGCGGCGCTCGATCAGGGCAATTTCGACTTTGTCGCCTCCGGTGTCTCGATCACCGACGAGCGCAAGAAGGCCATGGATTTTTCCGAGCCCTACATCGTCAACAGCCAGGCGATCCTGATGCGTGTCGCGGACGAAGGCTTGGGCGTCGACGACTTCAAATCGAAGGGCAAGAAGCTCTCGGCCCAGGCCAACACCACCGACGCGCAGGTCGCCGAAGGCATCGTCGGCAAGGACAATGTCGTCGCCTATGACAGCTTCAGCGCCTCCGTCATCGCGCTCAAGAACAAGGATGTCGACGGCGTCGTCATCAACGGCGCCAACGCCGCCGCCTACGAGAAGGAGTTCGCGGGCGAGCTGGTGGTTCCGGTCCGCAATCTCCAGTCGGATCCGCTAGGCCTCGTCTTCCGCAAGGGCGACGAGAACGTCGCCGCCTTCAACGAAGGCATTGAGGCCATCAAGAAGGATGGCACGCTGGACGCGCTGATCAGCAAGTACTGGGGCGTCAAGTAATCGTGGTCGACAGCCCCGGCGCGCCGCCGCGCCGGGGCCTTTTTGTTGGAGGGCGGTCACCGATGCAGCTCCTGATGCGCCTTCGGCCGAGCAATCTCATCATTGCCGCCGCCCTGCCGTTCATCGTCTATCTCTTCGCCTCTTCGGCCGACTACCAGCGTTCGCTGCGCGCCATTCTCGGCGTTGAGCACGGCTCGTCCGCGTTCGTGCCCGGCTTCGCCATACTGGCCGTCGCCTTCGCCGCCGGCGTCGGCGCCGTCGTCTTCAGCCGAGCCAGGGCGCCGAAACCGCGCCTTGCACTGTTGTGCGCGGCAATCAATCTCGTGTCCGCGCTGGTCGCGGCGACGACCGGCCTCGTCTATCCCTATGCGTCGTCGGTCGTTGCAAACGCTGTCGATCCCTTTACCTCCAAGCTGGTCGTGCAGGGCGTGACGCCCCGTCAGTTGACCGGCGAGGCGCAGGCGATGGTGCAGGGCCATGTCTCGGTGCTTTTGTGGATCTACCTCGCCATGACCGTTGTCGCTCTCGCCCTGTTTCTAGTCGGCGCCCGGCGAGGCAATGGCGACGCCGCGCGGCGGGCCGGACGAATGTCCCTCTGCCTAGTCAACGGCGCAGGGCTGGTCTTCATCCTGCTCCTGGCGCCGATGGCCTTCGCGGCCGGCGTCGCCACCACCATCCGCGCCGCGGTGGCAGCCTATATCCTTGCGGCGCTGCTCGGCCTCATTTGGGTAGGTCTGCTCAAGCTCGAATACAGCAGGCGAGCCGATCTCTCCTGCATCGCCATCACGGTGTTGCTGGCCTGCGCGGCCGCATGGTTCCTGGCGCAGCCGCGCCAGGCCTACACTTTGGCCGGAAGCCTTCAAGGCAAGGTGGCCGTCATATCGGGTACGCCAGCCGGTATGATCGGCGCCGTGCGCTTCGGCCAGTTTCCATCCGGCCCGGGAGACGATGTGCCGCTGCGCACTTTCCAGGGCGCGCCGGAAGCGCTCGCCGCGCTGGCCAAGAAGGATGTCAGCGCTGCCCTGCTGCCCTCCGCCTCGGCGCCTGCCGGCTTTCCGGTGCTTTGGCAGACCCAGACACTGAGCGACCGCGACAAGGCATCCGGCATCACGATTGCGGTGCTTGCCATTGTGCTCGGCCTGCTGACGTTCGGCGGCCATATCCATCGCCGGCATCCGCTCTCGATCGGCTCTGAATTCATCGTCGACACCATCCGCGGCATTCCGATGCTGGTCATCGTGCTCTATGTCGGCCTGCCGCTGGCCGGCGCGCTGAAGGACGCCACGCAGGGCGTCTTCGACCCGCCGAACCTTGCCCGCGGCATCGCCGCCATGGCGCTCGCCTATTCGGCCTATCTGGCCGAGATCTTCCGCTCTGGCATCAACGCCATCCCGCGCGGCCAGCTCGAGGCGGCGCGCAGCCTCGGCCTCAACGGCTGGCAGACGGCGCGGCTGGTTATCCTGCCCCAGGCCTTTCGCATAATCATCCCGCCGCTCGGCAACGAACTGATCGCCATCCTGAAGGACACATCGCTGCTGTCGATCCTGTCGATCCGCGACATCACCCAGCGCATGCGGGAATTCCAGTCGGCAAGCTTCCTACCGTTCGCTCCCTACAATTCCGCCGCCATCTTCTACATCCTGCTGACGCTGGCGGCCAGCCTCGTCAGCACCGTCGAGAGAAAATATGACATCAAGCATAGATAAAGCGCGCCGAGACCTCGAAGCGCGAGCCGCTTCCCTTGTGATGCCGAAAGGCTTCGTCTTTGGCGCGGCCACCGCGTCCTATCAGATCGAGGGCGCGCCGGCCGCCGACGGTAAGGGCGAGAGCATATGGGACCGGTTCTGCAAGGTGCCGGGCGTAATTAACGACGGCTCCAGCGGTGACGTCGCCTGTGACAGCTACCATCGCTGGGGCGACGACATCACAGTGCTCAAGACGCTGGGGCTCGGCGCCTATCGCTTTTCGCTCGCATGGACACGGCTTCTTCCCGAGGGACGGGGCGCGCCCAACGCCAAGGGCATCGCCCATTACGACCGGCTGATTGACGGCCTGCTGGAAGCCGGCATCGAACCCTATCTCACGCTCTACCACTGGGATCTGCCCCAGGCGCTGCAGGAGCGCGGCGGCTGGTATAGCCGCGACACCGCCGACGCGCTGGCCGAGTACGCGGCACTTGCCGCGCGCAGCTTCGGCGATCGTGTCAAGAAATGGACCACGCTCAACGAACCCTGGACCTTCTGCTGGTCGGGCCACGCTTCGGGTGAGGACGCCCCGGGCCTTCGCGACGGGACGAAAGGCGGCGTCGCCGCGAGCCATCATGCGCTGCTCGGCCACGGCAAGGCTGTGCCGGCCATCCGCGCCGAGGTGCCCGACGCTTCTGTGGGCATCGTCTTCGACCTCAATGTCGCTGAGCCGGCAAGCACCGACCCGCGCGACCTTGCCGCAGCGCGGCGCTTCGACGGCGCGCAGAACCGCTGGTTCCTGGACGCCGTGTTCAAGGGCGCCTACCCACGGGATATGCTCGACCTCTACGGCGACCTGCTGCCGGAGATCCACGCAGACGACAACCGGCTGATCGCCGCGCCGGTGGATTATCTCGGGGTCAACATCTACCGCCGTTCGGTGATCGCGGCAGGCACCGATCTCGCCCCCCTCAACTACCGGCGCGTCCAGCCGGAAGGCCTTTATTCGGCGGTGGGTTACGAGATCTGGCCGCGCGCGATGTACGACATCCTGCGCTATGTGAACGACCGTTACGGGCCCAAGGCGATCTACATTTCCGAAAACGGCGTTGCCACACGGCCCGAACAGGTCGGCGCCGACGGCCATGTCTGGGACGATTTGCGCGCCGCATACTATGTCGACCATCTCGAGCAGGTGGCAAAGGCCGCGGCCGAGGGCGTGCCCGTCAAGGGCTATTTCGCCTGGACATTGATGGACAATTTCGAATGGGCCTATGGTTACACCACCCCTTTCGGCATCACCCATGTCGACTACGAAACGCAGGAGCGGCGCATCAAATATTCCGGCGAGATCTACGCCGCGATCGCAAGGCAGCAAGGCCTGGTGCCGGCACGGAGGGCCGGACTTGGCCGCTAAGCTCGAATCGGCCGGCACGGTCCTCATCACCGGTGCCAGGCGCGGGCTCGGCCGCGAGCTCGTTCGTCAGTACGCGGCGGCCGACTGGCGGGTCATCGCTTGCGGCCGTGCGTTTCCGACCGTCGGCTTTGAGGAAAACGTGCAATTCCAGCCGCTGGACGTGACCGATCCCGTGTCGATCCATGCTCTTGCCGGGCGGCTGGTCGGCCGCTCTATCGATGTTCTGGTCAACAACGCTGCCGTCCGCAGTCCAGCGCCCGGACTTGAAGCTCTGGAGGCTGCGACGTTTCTCGACGTCATCAGCGCCAATACGTTGGCACCGATCCTCATGACCAAGGCCCTGCTCCCGAACCTTCGGCTGGCGGCCAGAGCCATTGTCGCCAATATCAGCAGCCGAGCCGGCTCGATGACCGAAGGGCTGCTCGACGATGAGGATGACGACTATGCGTATCGCTGCTCAAAGGCCGCGCTCAACATGGCCACCGTGCAGCTTGCGCGTGATCTGAAGGCGGAGCGCATCGCGGTGCTGGCTCTCCATCCGGGTTGGGTGAGGACCGACATGGGAGGCCCCGAAGCGGTCTTGCCAGCCGCGCGCAGCGCCCGCGGCCTTTGCGGTATAATCGACCGCGCGTCGATCAAGGACAGCGGTTCGTTCCTCACTTTCGATGGCAAGCCAGTCGGCTGGTAGGTTTGCAGCCTATCAGAAATGTGGGGCGCAGGCGGATCTTGCGGAGACTGATTTTCGATCCGGCGATCAAGCCTCGAACACTGATCGATCGCCATCGGATATGGCAATAGGTCCGCGGCCCCTGCGACGCGCTTATTGCCGGATAGGGCAGCCTGTTCTCAAAGTATTGATATGGAAGCGTGGTCATAGTCAGCTCAGAGCCGCCTTTCGCTGGCGACGGAAAACAGTGATGCCTTCGCCATGTCGAAACGCAGGCCTACTTCTTTCCGCATGGATCGCGCCGCCTCGACGCCAAGCCGGACGCTGAAACGCTTTCCAAGGCAGTCGAACCAGGCGAGTGCGTCCGCGCCCAGCAGTTCCGTGAAGGCCAACATCGCCGGGATAGTCTGCGGCGTGCCTCGCTCAACGATGGATATGTTCTCGCAGCGAACGCCAAGCACGGCCTCGCGCGCGAGTGGCGGTCCCTCGAAGGCGTAGGCGCTGGTATCGATGGAAACATCGCCGGTCACGAAACGCCCCAAGCCGTCAAGGTTGCCTTCGAGGAAGTTCATCGCCGGCGAGCCAACGAAGCCGGCGACGAACAGACTTGCTGGTTTCTCGTAGACCGATTGGGGATGAGCGAATTGCTCGACCTTGCCCTTGTGCATGACGGCGACACGGTCGGCCATGGTCATGGCCTCGATCTGGTCATGCGTGACGTAGATCATCGTCGAGCCCAGCGTCTCATGCAGTTGCTTGAGCTCGACGCGCGTTTCGGCGCGGAGCTTCGCGTCGAGGTTCGACAGGGGTTCGTCGAACAGGCAGATGCTGGAGGAGCGCACAAGCGCGCGGCCGATCGCCACGCGCTGACGCTGGCCGCCGGAAAGCTGGCCGGGCTTGCGATCGAGCAGGGCTTCGATCTGCAGGAGCTTTGCGACCCAGGCCACTTTCTCGGCCACCGTTGCCTTCGGCGTCCCGGCAATCTCCATGCCGAAGGAGAGATTACGGCGCACGGTCATGGCCGGGAATAGCGCATAGGACTGGAACACCATCGCCAGACCCCGCTCGCTCGGCTCAAGTCCGCTCACGTCTTTTCCCTCGATAACGATCTGGCCCTCGTCGCATTCCTCGAGCCCGGCGATCACATTCAGTAGAGTGGATTTGCCGCAACCCGAGGGGCCGAGGATGACGACGAACTCTCCCTTCTCGATCTCCATGTCGACCGAATGGAGGATGGTGAGGGCGGCAAAGGACTTCTTGATGCGACGCACAGAAATGCTGGACATGGTTCAACCCTTGACGGCGCCGGCGGCGATGCCGCGCACGAAATAGCGGCCGGAGAGAAAGTAGACGACGAGCGTCGGAATGGCTGTGATCAGCGCCGCCGCCATGTTCACGTTGGGATTTGCGGCGCCGCGCGCGTTGCTAACGATGTTGGTGAGCTGCACGGTCATCGGCAGATTGTCGTTGCCGGCAAAGATCAGGCCGAGAAGGTAGTCGTTCCAGATGCCGGTGAATTGCAGGATGGCAACCACCACCAGGATGTTTGTGGAGATCGGCAGTATGATCGACCAGAATGTTCTCAGGAAGCTTGCTCCTTCCATCCGCGCCGCGCGGCTGATCTCGTCGGGTACGCCGACATAGAAGTTGCGAAAGAGCAGCGTCGTGTAGGGCAGGCCATAGATGACGTGCACGAAGACGATGCCAAGGTATGTGCGGAACAGCCCGACATTGCTGAGGATCTTCACGGTAGGGTACAGCATCGCCTGGTAGGGGACGAACAGGCCGACAGTTACGAGCAGCATGATCATGTTGGCGTGCCGCGACTTCCACTGCGCCAGCGCATAGCCATTGAGCGCACCGGCCAGGGTGGAGATGACCACGCTCGGCACAGTGATCTTGATGGAGTTCCACAGGCCAGGGCGGATGCCCGCACATTCGAGACCGGTGCAGGCGCTCTGCCAGGCACTCACCCAGGCGTCGAAGTTGGGATTGATCGGCAGCGCGAGCAGATTGCCCTGACGGATTTCCTCCATCGGCTTCAGCGAGTTCATGATCACCAGCAGAAGCGGCAGCAGGAAGAAGACGGCGGAGACGACGAGGAAGGCATAGAGCCCGACGCGTGCGGTCCGTGGTCCGAATGCCGGTTCTCTGCGGATGGCGGCAGATGTCATATGCGCCTCCGGAACTCGCTGTAGAAGTAAGGGGTGAGCAGAAGCAGTGACAGCAGGAGCATCATCATCGACGCGGCCGAGGCCAGGCCGAGATTGACGCGGGTGAAATAGAAATCCACCGCGAACTTCGCGGGCATTTCAGTCGCGATGCCCGGTCCTCCCTTGGTCATGGCGATGATCAGGTCATAGCCCCGGATCACCTCGGACATGAGTAGCACCACGCAGGACGCGATAACCGGCCGCATGCCGGGAAAGATGACCTGGAGATACGCCCGCCACAGTGGAATGCCCTCCATCCGGATGGCTTTCCACAGGTCGCTGTCGATGCCGCGCAGGCCGGCGAGAACGATCACCATTACCAGGCCGGCGGAGTGCCAGATGCTGGCGATGACCAGGGTGTAGATGGCGCGGTCAGGGCGCGTGAGCCAGTCGAAGGTGAAGCTTTCCCAGCCCATGCCGCGCACCAGCGCTTGCAGGCCGCTGGTAGGATCCAAAAGCCAGCGCCAGGAAAGGCCGGTAATGATCAAAGAGACCGCAAGTGGATAGAGGAAGATCGTGCGGAAGAAGGATTCGGCCTTGATGCGCCGGTCGGCTAGCACAGCAAGCAGGATGCCGAACGCCAGCGTACCCACCATGTAGAACACGCCGAAAATCACCATGTTGAGGCAGGACACGAGCCAGCGCTGGTTGGTGAAAAGGTCGACATACTGAACGAGGCCGACGACCTCATATTTGGGGATCAGCGTCGAGCGCGTCAGGGACATATAGGAGGTCCACAGGATCGAGCCATAGAAGAAGACCGCCACGACGGCGAAGAAGATCGCCACCGTGATGTTCGGCTTGAAACCCTGCCGCTTGAGCCAGGTCGTCATTCCAATCCTCCCATAGGCAAACCCCTCCCGCATCCAAAGCGAGCGACCGGCAACACCTGTCGAGACCTTGCTCCAGGAGGGTGTTGCCGGAACCGGGTTTCGCCTATTCCCGACCCCAAAGCCCTATTTGCTCTGGAGGATGTCTGCCAGGCCCTTTACGCCAGCTTCGACCGTCATCGAGGGATCGGTCCAGAACTGCGTCGCAAGATCCGTCATTCGGCCGTTCAGGTCGCCGGGAAGGGCGTCGTAGGTGGACGATACCGTGACGCCAGGTGTTGCGAGCGCCTTCACGCCCTTGGCGGCGCAAAGGTCCAGTGTGCTTGTGTCGACGTCGAGGCGTGAGGGCACGGATCCCTTTACCGCCGCTAGCTTTGCTTCGACAGCCGGATCCATGACGGTTTCGGCGAGGAGGGTCTGGCCCTTGATCCGGTCTTCGTCCTTGTTGACTGGAAACGCGAAGATGTCGACGACGATGGCGTAGGCCGGCTTGTCGGTCGGGGCGAGGAAACACCCGAATTCCTTGCCGGCGACCTGACCTGCGGCGAGGAATTCGCCGCGCGCCCAGTCGCCCATGAACTGCATGCCTGCCTTGCCCGTCACTACCATGTTCGTGGTCTCGTTCCAGGAGCGGCCAGGGCTTGCCGGATCGGTGTAGGTCGAAACCTTGCGGAACAATTCGAAGGCCCGCGGCAGGAGAGGCGACTTCAGCGCCTCGGGGTCGCGCTTGATGAAAAGCTCGTTCCAGTATTCGGGGCCGCCGAGCGCGATGATCATGGAGGTAAGGATGGACACCTCCTGCCAGGGCTCGCCACCGACGGCGAAGGCGGTGTGGCCAGCGGCCTTCAGTTTGTCGGCGGCGGCGAACATCTCGTCGAGCGTCTTCGGCTCATCGATCCCCGCCGCCTGGAAGAGGGACTTGGAGTACCAGATCCAGTTGTCGGCATGGATGCCCACCGGCAGGCCGACGAGATGCTTGTCGACATTCAGCTTGTCCCAGACGATGGGCGCGATCGCCTTCTGCCAGCCATTCTTTGCGGCAAGGTCGTCGAAATCGCGCAACTGTCCGGAAGCGAGGTCGCGCATTGCCGCGTTCGGGTTCATCAGCACTGCCGAAGGCGGTTCACCGCCGGCAATGCGGCTAGTGGCCGCCGCGATGGCGGAGTCAAAGTCGGCCGAAGGGCTGTCGATCCACTTGCCGCCGCGGGCCTTGTAGGCATCAGCGATCGTGTTCATCGCTTTCGATTCGCTGGCGCTGTTCCAATATTGCTGCACATCGACGGTCTGGCCAAAGGCAGAGGTGGAGGCCGCAAGGAGGCCGAACAAGGCCATTGCGGAAGAGCAGTATCTTAGGTTCACGTTGGTTCCCTTCCCGAAGTTGTTGTTGTTGATTGAATTTGCGTTCCGCCCTTGCCGAGCAGCGAAGGGCGAGCAACCGTCAGGCAGCCTTTCCGATTGCCCTGCCCATTTCCTTGTTCAGGCCATCCAGGAAGGCGGCCATGACATCCTTCGAAATCTTGTCTCCGGCGACCCAGGCGACGGTGTTGTAGATTCCGAGGAAGGAGCCGCCGCAATATTCCAGCAGCTTGTCGGTTTCTTCCTCGTCGAGATCGAGTTGTTCCTTGAGGAACAAGCCGAAGCGCTTGCGCGCGTATTCCTGCTCCAGCACCGTGGAAGGCTGGCTTTCGACGGTCAGAATGCTGGACGGTAGTGCCGGAGCTTCGACATCGATGGATCTTTCCAGCCGGATGTCGCGCGAGGAGGCAGCTACCTCGATGGTCAGCTTGCCCGCGTCGAGCAGCCAGGTTCGGTAGTCGTTGTCGTAGTAGCGCAGGTCGCGCGCCTCAATCGTGATATCGACGCGCCTGGTTTCTCCCGGCTGCAATTCGACCTTGGCGAAGCCCTTTAGCTCGCGGATCGGGCGTATGAGGCGCGGGTTGTGCGGCCGAGCGTAAACCTGCACGATTTCCTTGCCGGCGCGCGCGCCGGTGTTCGTCACGTCGAAGGACACTTTGAGGTTGCTGGTCGCCGTGATGCTCGCGGCATCGGTTTCGACGTTGGAGTAGTCAAAGGTCGTGTAGCTTAGGCCGAAGCCGAACGGAAACAGCGGAGCAAGCTTGCGCTTGTCGTAGGAGCGGTATCCGACGTGGATGCCTTCGCTATAGACATGCCTGTTGTTCTCGCCGGGGTAGGTGAGGAAGCCCGGGGTGTCCTCGAGACGCACCGGGAAGGTGACGGTTAGCTTGCCACACGGGTTGTGCACGCCGAACAGTAGTTCGGCCACGGCGCGGCCCGCGCCTTGGCCACCGAAAAACATTGCCAGTACGGCGGCCGTCTGGTCCACCCAAGGCATGGCCACGGCGTCGGGCGTGGCAAGGATAGCGACGAATCTGCGGTTCCGCTTCGAAAGCCGGTTGATCAAATCGTCCTGGCCGTCATGGAGGTTGAGGTCCGTACGGTCGGAGCCCTCGCCGTCATAGCCCACTTCCGTATTCCCGAAGAACAGCACGACATCGGCCGCATCCACATCGGCGAGAGCGGCCTGCTCGATGGCGGCGCCGGCCGCGAAGTCGGATGCCGAATTGAAGGTGACGGTTGAGCCGGGCGCCAGTCGCCGGATCTCGTCGAGCGGAATATCGACCTCGGTCGGCCGGGTCGTGGCGCAGCCCGATCCCTGGATGACCGGCTCGCGCGCAGCGGCGCCAACCACGGCGATCTTGCGCGGCTTGGAGCCGTCGAGCGGCAGAAGGTTTCCCTCGTTCTTCAACAGCACGATGGATTCGAGCGCCATACGCTGCGCTAGGGCGTGATGTTTCTTGAAGTCGACGGCCACATTCCTGCGGGCGCCGTTGCGTGCCGTCCGAATAAGCTTGAGGATACGCAGGCATGACAGGTCCAGCACCGTCGTCGAGACACGACCGTCTCCCACGGCCTCGAGCAATTCCTGCCTGCGCGCCGCGCTTTCCGGCATGTCGAGATCGTTGCCGGCGTTCATCGAAGCGACACGGTCCTTGATGCCGTGCCAGTCGGAGACAACGACGCCATCATAACCCCATTCGTCGCGCAGCACCTGGGTCAGCAGCCAATGGTTCTCGGCCGCTTGGACGTCGTTCAGCCGATTGTAGGAACTCATGACGGTCCAGGGGTTGCTCTTGCGGATCGCTCTTTCGAATCCGGCGAGGTAGATCTCGCGCAGCGCGCGCTCCTCGACGACCGAGCTCATCGTGGTCCGCTGCACTTCGGAATTGTTGCAGGCGAAATGCTTGAGCGACGCGCCGACCCCGTTCTTCTGCATGCCGTTGATGACCGCGGCGGCGATCTCGCCGGTCAGAACCGGGTCTTCGGAGTAGTATTCGTAGCTGCGCCCGGCGAGCGGCGTACGACGAATATTGATACCGGGACCTAGCAGAAGATTGACGCCGAAGGCCTGACATTCGTCGGCCAGGGCCTCGCCGAGCGCGTGGGCGAGATCCACGTCCCATGAGCAGGCGAAGGATGATCCGTTGGGGAAGCAGGTTGCCGGGCGGGTCGAGCCGAAGGCTCCTTCGACGCCGCGCGACAGGTCCGCATTGACAACACTGAGGAAGGCCGCGAGCTGGCTGTCACTGTCCTGCGGCCCGTCGATCTGTTCGATCGAGTAGCGCACGCCATAGGTCCCGTCGGTCATCAAAAGCTCGGGAATGTTGAGCCTGTAGTTGGCCGCGGTGCGCCAAAGGCCGCTGCCTGTCACCAGCGTTACCTTTTCCTCGGGAGTCATCTGGTCCACCAGGGCGCCCAGTTCCTTGTCGGAAATATTCCATGCCATCAGACTTTCCACCTCATTGTGCCCGGGTGTCGGTTTCCCGAAATTCCGTGGCCATTTCCGCCTTGGCGAACCTGTCGTTCGCAGTGGAGCAGGCAAACGATGACACAGCGTAAGCCAGTCATCTAGCCGTGGAAGTTGCGCTGGAAATACGACAGTTTTTGATATCTAATCGGCAAAATTCGGGAGGAATGGGATGAACGTCGCTTATCTGAGACCAGAACCTGGGCGTGAGAAGCCTGGTTGCGATTTCGAGGACCACGGCCCTTCGGCGGAGGCCCATTGTCGGGCCTTCGTGCACGGCTATGCCGATGTGCCTTACCACTGGCACCGCGAGATGGAGATACTTTTCGTGCTGCGTGGGCGGTTCCGCCTCGTGGTGGACGGGCAGATCTGCGAGATGGACCGGGACGACGCGATCATCATAAATGCCGACGTGCCGCACAATTCGACGTCCATTTCGCGAGACACGTTGGTCTGCGGCGTGCATCTCGACACGACGTATTTCGAGCGTCTGGGCCTGCCTGGGTTCGCCTCCCGGCAATATCTTTGCCGCACCTTCCTGCACAGTCCGTCCTTCATGCATCGGATTGTACCAATCAAGGCGTTGATGGCGCGCATGGTCCTAGATCAGAGCAATCACGCCGAAGAGGTCATGGTGCACCAGACGATCGCCAATCTGCTGGCTTGCTACGTCTACCGCTGGATTCCCTATGAGGAGGCCGACCCCGCCGGAGCGCAACTGCGATCAGACAGCCGCGACCGCATCCTGCGGATCATGGATACCTTGAGCGAGCGGGACGAGGCCCAGCATCTCGGCCAGATCGCCGAAGCAGAAGGACTGACGCTCAGCCATCTCTCCCGCCTTTTCAAACGGCACCTCGGAATAGGTTATCGCGACTACTCGCAGAACCTGCGGCTCGACAGTGCCGCGGAGGCGCTGCGAACGACCGACCAGACGGTCGGCATGATCATGGAGCGTAGCGGCTTCGGCAATCCGGCCGTCTTCTACAACAAGTTTCGGGGCCGTTTCGGCTGCAGCCCAGCCGAATTCCGCCGCGGTCATCGGTCCTTGAAACCGCGGAGCTTGTTGACCGTTGAGGATGCCGCGGAGGTTCAGAGGCTTCTCGTTGCGCAAGCGGCCAGTGTGGGAAAGGCGGCGGAACTGGCGGTGGGGCTTGCGCCGGGCGGCAGGCGACAGATCGTCCTCAGCGCACCGCATAACTCCAGTCCTGAACTGAGGTCCGGGAACGCAGACCGCCTTCTGGCAATGCCAGCCGTTCGGGCCAGGTAATGCCAATCGCATGGCTTCAAGGCTGACCGGAACTCAAAAGAATCTGGAGTGTGGCAAACATACGATTTGCGTCTCGCTTGAATGTTTGCCGCAGATAGGCAGCTTGGCGAGCGACTGCCCTTGGATCCAAGGAAGGTTTAGCAATTCCGCTGCTCGACGTCTGCCTTGCACCCAATATCAGCCACACAGTTTTCGTCTGCCACTCCCGAAAGCCGACAGGCCACTTGAACCTCTTTGCCGACATAAGACCGCGGCAGATCTTCTTGATGTCGGCCGGGCGCAGGCGGCGGCGCTCGTGCTAAGCCCGCTATCGTCCCAACCTATCGGACTCCCGCAACAATTGCTCGCGCCAGTGCTTCGGCGGCGCGGGATGGCCGTTCCCGCGGATAGGCGATGTGGAAAGGATCCTCGAAGGTCATGCGCGCCGGTGCCAGGACGCGTAACTGGCCCTTGTTTACAAATTCTTCCGCATAGTGATCCGGCAGGAAGCCGATATAGACGCCGGACAGCAGCAGGAGCAGCGTACCCTCCATATGCGGCGTGGCGGCGGACCAGGAAAACGTGACGCCGCAGATCGTCTCGTCGGTCATGTATGTGCGCCCAGCGAAAGGCTGTGCCTTCAGGCGCGCATCAGTAATCCGCTCATCGGGAATGTCGAACAGCGGATGGCCTTTGGCACAGTAGAGCTTCTGCACCTCGGAAAAGATCGTCTGCGACCGGAAATGGGAGGGCAGGCTGCTCATCCATGGCATGAGGACGATCTGATAGGCGCCGTCGAGCAACCCCTGGTAAAGCACCTGTGGCGCGGCGACGTCGATTTCCAGGCGGACGCGCGGCGCCACCCTATGGAATTCGCCAAGCGCACCCTGAAGGTTGAGGGCGCGATTGGTCATCATCGCATCCACCGTGCCGAATTTTAGGCTGCCGGACAATTCGCCCTGCGCCTCGCCCAGTCGGCCCTGGAACTGCTCGATCGATCCAAGCAGGTCGAGCGTCGCGGCATGGACCTGTCGTCCTTCTTCGGTGAGCAGGAAGCCGCTGCGGCCCCTTTCGCAGAGCCGTAACCCCAGCCTTTCCTCGAGATGGCGCATGTGGGTCGAGATCGTCTGCTGCGTCATGCCGAGGGCGGCCTGCGCCGCAGAAAATCCGTTGTGATGAACGATCGCCGCGAACACGCGCAGCAGCCGCAACTCGACATCGCCGAGCGACAGATTGAGCACGCGTTGGCGGGAACGGTTGCGCATACATCGAATAATGCACAACTAAACATCCAATCATAGGAATTTATCGAAGTAGCCTTGTCCGACCTACTCCTTCGCCACGAAAGAGGGGTAGGCATGTCGAGCAATTCCTACGAAACCGGGCGACTGAACCTGCCGTTCGTCGGCATCTGCACGTTCGGAAAGTACCCGTACCAGCCCGACTGGGAGGCGATCGACGCCGACGTCGCCGTCGTCGGGGCGCCGTTCGACTGCGGCACGCAATGGCGCGCCGGCACCCGTTTCGGACCGCGGGCGATCCGCGAAGCCTCCACGCTGTTTTCCTTCGGCCATGGCGGCGCCTACGATCATGAGGACGACGTGACCTATCTGCCAGCCGGCGAAGTCAGGATCGTCGACATCGGCGACGCCGATATCGTCCACACCGATACGATGAAGAGCCATGCGAACATCGAATTTGCGGTGCGCAAGATTCTGGCGGCCGGCGCACTGCCGGTGGTCCTGGGCGGCGACCACTCCGTCAATATCCCGTGCATCAACGCCTTCTCTGACAATTGCGCCAAGAACGGACCGATCCACATCGTCCAGATCGACGCGCATCTCGACTTCGTCGACGAGCGCCACGGCGTGCGTTACGGGCACGGCAATCCGATGCGGCGCGCGGCGGAAAAGCCCTATGTCAGCGGCCTTTCGCAACTTGGCATCCGCAACGTCTCTTCAACGGCCAAGGAAGGCTACGAGGATGCCCGCAAGATGGGCTCCGACATCCTGTCGGTGCGTCAGATCCGGGCGTTGGGGATCGACGCGGTTGTCGAGCGCGTTCCCCCCGGCGCGCGCTACTACGTCACCATCGATATCGACGGGTTCGACCCCTCGATCGCGCCGGGAACCGGCACGCCATCCCATGGCGGCTTCGTCTACTACGAGGTTCTGGAGATCCTGGCGGCGCTAGCCAAGCGCGGCAGCATCGTCGGCATCGACCTCGTGGAGGTCGCGCCCGACTACGATCATTCCGGCTCGACATCGATCCTCGCCGCGCAAATTCTGATGAACATCATCGGTCGGGTCATGCACGCCAGGAAAGGCTGATCGATGGGCCGCGTCCGCTACGACTTCTCCGGCGAGAGCGCACTGGTGACGGGCGCTAGCCGCGGAATCGGGCGGGCTGTGGCGGAGTCCTTTGCGCTGGCTGGCGCCGACGTGGCGGTGCTGTCCTCAGGCAAGGGTATTCATGACGCCGCGCGCGACATCGCCGTGAAAGCCGGTCGTCCGGTGCGGGCGATCGAATGCGACATCACCGACGCTGCCGCGGTGAAATCCGCGCTGGCCGAACTCGGACACATCGACGTGCTGGTCAACAATGCCGGGTTGGAGCGCATCACGCCGCTGCTCGATCCGGACGAAGGCGTCGAGGAGACTTTCCGGCGCATCACCGACATCAACACCAACGGCACGTTCTACATTACTCGCCATGCAGTGCCGCTGATGGGCGAGGGCGGCCGGATCATCGTCACCGCCTCGATCTGGAGCCGTGTGGCTGTCCCCGAATTCGCCGCCTACATCGCTTCGAAGCACGCCAATCTCGGCTTTACCCGCGTGATGGCCACGGAACTCGGGCCGAAGGGCATTCGTGTCAACGCGGTGTGCCCCGGCTGGGTGCGCACCGAGGCAGCGATGCTGTCGCTGAAGAACATGTCGCTGCGCACCGGCCGCGGCGAGAATGATCTGTTGGCTGAGATCGTCGGCGCACAGGTCCTGCCTGGCCTGCTGGAGCCCGAAGATCTGGCTGCGCCGTATCTGTTCCTCGCCTCAGATGGCGCGAAGGACATGACGGGTCAGGCGCTGATGCTCGATCGCGGCGAGGTGATGGCATGAGCGCGCGGGTTCTGGTGACGGGGGCCTACAGAGGTATCGGTTCGGCCAGCGCTCTCGCCTTCGCCGGGACCGGAGCGCGCCTTGCGCTGGCCGACATCCGCGCGCCGGAAAACACCGCCGAGGCGGCCAGGGAGAAAGGCGCGATCGAGGTTCTAGACCTGGCTTGCGACGTGTCCGACGCCAATGCCGTGGTCGCGATGGGCGAGGCTGTCAGAACTGCGTTCGGCGGGCTCGACGTGCTGGTCCATTGCGCTGGCATCATCCACGAAGCGCCGCTTCTGGCGACGCCTGTCGCCGACTTCGACAGGGTGATCGCAGTCAACCTGCGCGGCAGCTTCCTCGTTGGCAAGACGGCTATCGGTCTGATGGCCGGGACGCAGGAGGCGCCCGCCCGCGTGATCATGATCGCGTCCGACATGGCCTATTGCGGACGCGAGATTTTTTCGCCTTATGTGGCATCCAAGCACGGGGTCCTCGGCCTGGTGCGCTCGTGGGCCAAGGAGTTTGCACCGCGCATCCTGGTCAATGCGATTTGCCCCGGGCCGATTGATACCGAAATGCTTGGCGCGGCCAATATGAGTGCCGAATGGCGCGCCAGGGAGCTTGCCATCCCGCTCGCCCGTTTCGGCAAGCCGGAAGAGGTGGCAGAGCTCGCCGTCTTCCTCGCCGGCGCAGGCGGCCGCTATTTCACCGGGCAAGGGCTTGGCATCAATGGCGGGAGCGTCATGCCATGATCCGCAACCCGATCCCATGGCCGAACGGCGCCAAATGCGCGGCTTGCATCACCTTCGACATGGATGCGGACAGCCTCATCCACATTGCCCATCCTCAAGACGGTCATTCGCGCGTCTCAGCGATCTCCATGCTGCAATATGGGCCGAAAGTCGCCGTGCCGCGCATCGTGGAAAGCTACCGGCAACTCGGCGTCAGGCAGACTTTCTTCGTGCCGGCCTGGTGCATCGAGCAATATCCCGCTGCTGTCGAAGCGATGCTAGCGGGCGGCCACGAACTCGCCCATCACGGCTTCCTGCACGAGCATCCGCGAGAGCTGACGGAGGAAGAGGAAGCCTATTGGCTCGACCGTGGCATCGAGGTCATCGTCAAGGCCAGCGGCAAGCGGCCGCGCGGCTGGCGCGCGCCCCTCTACAATTTCTCGCACCGCTCCGCGGACCTGCTGGCATCGCGCGGCTTTGTCTACGACGCGTCGCTGATGGGCGACGATATTCCCTATTTGCTTGAGAGCGCGGCGGGGCGGCTGGTCGAGCTTCCATCGCATTGGGGCCTCGACGACTGGCCGCAATATGTCCAGTCGATGGACCTCGATTACTTGATGCCGATCCGCGCTCCGGAGCAGGGCTTCGCCGCCTTCGCGCAGGAGTTCGAGGCGGCCTACCGACACGGCGGCCTGTGGATTCCGGTAGTCCATCCTTTTGCAACCGGACGACTCGCGCGCTGGGAAGTCGTCCACCGGTTCCTCGAGACCGTGCTGGCGCGCGGTGACGTCTGGTTCGCGCCAATGGAGGACATCGCGGCCCACGTCCTGATGGTGGTGGCCGACGGTTCGTGGAAACCCCGCGTCGATCGGATGCCCAGCTATGCGGAACCGGTGAGAGTTCGATGAATTGGGGCGCCACCTCGTGTTTCGAGGGAGCGCCCCAGAAAGACAAGCGTCTGAGGGGACGCTGCTTTTAACAATAAAGCTCTGAATGGGAGAATGACATGCTGAACAGGTTAGTTGGTTTTGCAGCTATTGGATTGGCGTTGGGCTTGGCTTGGCCGGCCGGGGCGGGAACGCTCAGGCTCGCGCATTCGACTTGGGTCGGCTACGGGCCGTTCTACATCGCGCGCGACAAGGGCTTCTTCAAGGAAGAGGGCGTCGATGTCGATCTGACCATCATGGAAGACACGCCCGCGAAGATGGGCGCCTTGCAGGCCGGACAAATCGATCTCGTCGCCTCAACGGTCGACGAGTTTCCTATCTACATGCCGCCGGGCAAGACCCTGCGCTACATCCTGGCCGTTGACAATTCCAAGGGTGGCGACGGCATCGTCGCGCGTAAGGACATCAAGTCCATAGCCGACCTCAAGGGCAAGAAGGTCGCCTTCGAAACGGGGTCGGTTTCCCAGTTCTTCTTCGACGCCATGCTGAAGGAAGCCGGCATGTCGGAAAATGACGTCGAGGTCGTTAACATGACGGCCACCGATGCCGGCGTCGCGTTCGTGGCCGGGCAGGTCGACGCCGCAGTGACGTGGGAGCCCGCGCTCAGCCAGGGCGCAAATTCCGCCAACGGTCATCTGCTGCTGTCGAGCGCCGACAAGCCGGGATTGATCACGGACGTCGTCGCCGTCACGCCGGAAACGGCGGCTACTCACCAGGCGGATATCAAGGCTTTTGTGCGCGCCTGGTACCGGGCCCTCGAATTCATCAAGACCAATCCGGACGAGGCGAACCAGATCATGGCGAGCGGCGTCGGCGGCTGGCTTGCCGATCCGGCGGTCTTCAAGCAGACGCTGGCTGGGATCGAGTATCTCGACAAGAACGCCAACAACACGTTTTTCGGGTCCGCCGCCGCGCCCGGGCAGATTTCAAAGACCCTCGGCTACGCGCTCGACATCTGGTCGGAAAAGGGACGTATCCAGGCGAAGGTAAAGCCGGACGACCTGATCGACTACGGCTTCATCGGAGGGTAGCCCGATGACCAGCGCGGCATTGATCGTAAATCGAATGCTCACGCCACGCCGGCCCATATCGCGCGGTGTCACTCTGGGTGCCGGCTCGATCCTCAGCAGCGGCATTCTGCTGACCTGGTGCGTCGCGACCTATGGTGGGCTGGCGGACCCGCTTTTCCTGCCGGCTCCGCACCGCGTGATCGGCGCGTTCTGGCATTCGCTGATGGACGGGTCGCTGCTGAGGAACACCTGGGCCAGCCTTCTCGTCATCAATGTGGGTTTCCTGCTGTCCTCGCTCGTGGCGGTTCCGCTCGGAATATTGATGGGCAGCTTCCGGGTCGTGGCCGCGGCGCTGGAGCCGATCGTCAACTTCACGCGCTATCTGCCGGTGACGTCGATGATCCCGCTGCTAATCTTGTGGATCGGCATCGGCTTCGAGGAGAAGGTCGCCGTTATTTTCATCGGCACGTTCTTCCAGCAGATCGTGATGATCTCCGATGTCTCCGCCCGCGTGCCGGCCGAATTGTTCAACGCGTCCTACACTCTGGGCGCGACGCGCTGGCAGGTCGTCACCAGGATGCTGCTGCCCGCGACTTTGCCCGGCGTCATGGACACGTTGCGCGTCACGATGGGATGGGCGTGGACCTATCTGGTGGTCGCCGAGCTGGTCGCCTCGAGTTCCGGCCTCGGCTACATGAGCATGCAGGCCATGCGGGGGCTGCATGCAGAATACATTTTCGTCGGCATCCTGGTCATCGGCCTGCTCGGGCTGGCCACCGACCAGATTTTCAAATGGATCAAGATCGTGTGCCTGCCGTGGGCAGAGCAGCGTTGAGGAGGTCGCGCGATGGGTGCTCTGGACATTGAAAATGTGGGCCTTCGGTTCAGGACGCAGCGGGCGGGCGAGGTCGTCGCCCTCAGCAACCTCCAAATGCGCATCCCGGACAAGCAGTTCGCCGTGATCGTTGGCCCTTCGGGCTGCGGCAAGTCCAGCCTGCTCGATCTCGTGGCAGGCTTGAAGGAGGCGTCGAGCGGCGAATGCAGGGTCAATGGAAGAACCGTGTCCGGTCCAGGTCGGGACCGGGGAATGGTCTTCCAGAACTATTCCCTGTTCCCCTGGCTGTCGGTCCAGAAGAACGTCGAATTCGGCCTAGCGCTCAGAAACGTGCCAATGCAGGAGCGGGCCGAACAGGCGCGCCATTTCGTCCATGCCGTCGGCTTGAAGGGCTTCGAGAACGCTTACCCGAACCATCTGTCGGGCGGCATGAAGCAGCGTGTCGCGATCGCCCGCGCCTTGGCGAACGATCCGGAAGTGCTGCTTATGGATGAGCCGTTCGGGGCGCTGGACAGCCAGACCAGGGCAGTGATGCAGGAATTGCTGATCGACATCTGGGAGCGGCACCAGAAGACCGTTCTGTTCGTGACGCACGATATCGACGAGGCGGTTTTCCTCGGCGACGTCGTCTATGTGATGTCGGCCAGGCCCGGCCGCATAGTCGATACGGTTCAGGTCGACTTGCCGCGGCCGCGCCACTACGACCTGGTGACGACGCCGGATTTCATCGAGCTGAAGCGGCGGATTCAAAAGAACCTGTATCACGAAGTCCACAGGGCGATGGCGGCCGCCGACGCCGCCTGATCCCGCAAGGGCCAGACCGCCCTAGGTGCTCTCCTGGGCTCGCCCGGGGGCGCCGTGGATTCGGCCGCGAAACAACGCAACAGGACTCCTTTGCCGGCAGGCGGCACGGGTCCGAAGATTCATAGGGATAGCGCCATGGACGCCACCTTCGACTACATCATCATCGGTGCCGGCTCAGCGGGCTGCGTGCTGGCCAACCGCCTCTCGGAGGATCCCTCAACGCGCGTTCTCGTTCTGGAGTACGGCGGCAGCGACAAGTCGATCTTCATCCAGATGCCTACGGCATTGTCGATCCCGATGAACGGCACGAAATACAATTGGAAATACATGACCTTGCCGGAACCTGGCCTCGACGGCCGGCGCGTCCATTGCCCGCGCGGAAAGGTGCTCGGCGGATCCTCCTCAATCAATGGTCTGGTCTATATGCGCGGCCATGCGCGCGACTTCGACGAGTGGGCCGAGCGCGGCGCGCGCGGTTGGGGCTATGCCAACTGCCTGCCCTATTTCCAGCGCGCCGAAAGCTGGCAGGAAGGCGGAGATACCTATCGCGGGGAAGACGGCCCGCTCGCCACCAATGCCGGCAACAGGATGAAGAATCCGCTCTACCGCGCCTTCGTCGATGCCGGGCACGAGGCCGGCTACGTCACGACCGAGGATCCGAACGGTTATCTTCAGGAGGGCTTCGGCCCGATGCACATGACCGTCAAGGACGGCGTGCGCTGGTCGACGGCCAACGCCTACCTCAAGCCGGCGATGAACCGGCCGAACCTGACCGTCATCACCCATGCGATGACACGGCGGGTGCTTCTGGAAGGCAAGCGCGCCGTTGGCGTCGAATACGAACAGGGTGATCGGCGTCATGTTGTGAGGGCGGCGCGCGAAGTGTTGGTCGCATCCGGGCCGATCGGCTCTCCGCATCTGTTGCAGCGATCCGGCATCGGGCCCGCGGCGGTGTTGCGCAAGGCCGGCGTCGAGGTTCTGCACGACTTGCCGGGCGTCGGCGAAAACCTCCAGGATCACTCCGAGGTCTACATTCAGTACGCCTGCAAGGAGCCGATCACGCTAAACGGCAGGATGGGCCTGCTGAGCAAGGCGCTGATCGGCGCAGAGTGGCTCCTGTTCAAGCGAGGGCTCTCGGTCTCCAATCATTTCGAAAGCGGTGGCTTCATCCGTTCCGACGCTTCGCTCGAGTGGCCGGACATCCAATTCCATTTCCTGCCGGCAGCGATGCGCTATGACGGCAAGAAACCGCTCAAAGGCCACGGCTTCATGGTGCTGACCGGTCCGAACAAGCCCAAGAGCCGCGGCTATGTACGGCTGCGTTCGCCGGATGCTCACGAACATCCAGATATCCTTTTCAACTATCTCGACCGCGAAGAGGACCGGGAAGGCTTCCGCCGCTGCCTGAAGCTGACGCGTGAGATCATCGCCCAGCCGGCTTTCGACCGCTTCCGCGGCGACGAGATCGCGCCGGGCGCCGATGTCAGGACGGACGACGAAATCGACGCCTGGGTGCGCGAGACGCTGGAGAGCACCTATCATCCCTGCGGCTCGTGCCGGATGGGCGAGGACGCGATGGCGGTCGTCGACAGCAATCTGAAGGTGAGGGGGGTCGACGGACTGAGGGTCATCGACAGTTCGGTCTTCCCGTCGGAGCCCAATGCGAACCTCAACGCACCGACGATCATGCTGGCGGAGCGGGCTTCGGACATCGTTCGAGGCAAGGCGCTGCTTGCAGCCTCGAACGCCGCCGTGGGGGTCGCGCCAGGCGTGGGGGTCACCCAGCGCAGCCGCGAGCCGGTCCGAAAGATAGCGCATTGATGGGTGGTTCGAGATCGCCGGCAGGCTACACCGCCAGCGGCCTCGCCTTCAGAAAATGCAATTTC
The DNA here is from genome assembly GCF_003289965.1 of Mesorhizobium atlanticum. Lineage (GTDB taxonomy): Bacteria > Pseudomonadota > Alphaproteobacteria > Rhizobiales > Rhizobiaceae > Mesorhizobium > Mesorhizobium atlanticum. The sequence goes on along the minus strand of NZ_QMBQ01000011.1, from coordinate 49,022 downwards.
AGCCATGGGGGCGGAAAATGATGGCTCGGGGCATCGGCTATGTGGTGGCCGGCCAGAACTGCGAAAGCGATCCTGGCAAAGGTCACCACGAGCCTTCGAGCGATGCCGGTCGTGGCTCCTCCATTGCCCGGTTCTTTAAGAGGGCCATTGCATGCCTGACGCCTGACCTGTCGGACGTTGGCCAACCGCCAGGGCGAAATCGCGGCGCCGCCTCTCGTGCATCCGCTTAGTGTAAAAGTGGTATAGTTCAAACGCAATAAGTGGCCATCCGAAGCAGTCCATTTTCTTGGCAAATTCCAAGCCGTCTGTTGTTCGGAATGCCCCAAGATGATACCTCAGCCGACGCGCGTTGCCAGGCGCTGTTCACCTTGCCCGAGAGCCTCGGGCGAAGAAGAAGCTGCCGGGAGCGGGGGCGCGATTCGAATTGCCGCGGATGCCCGTCGGGACGGAAAGACCGCATCGTGAAGGGATCGCTCACAAAAGCGATCCACGGCCTGGATTGGCGCAGCCGGATCGAAAACTTGCCGCCGACCATCCGCGGGCGTCTCGCTGAGCGTGCGGAAACCGCGCCTCTCTTTGCCCACGCCTACGCTTTCCATCTCAATCTCAGGTTCGGTGGCATGACACCGCTTGACTTGGCGGCGTTCGCGCATGGCCAGGGTCTTCGTGGCATCAAGATCCATGTCAGCGATGGCGAACATGCCAGCCTCGAAGCCATGTCGCATGGCGAGTTGCAGGCATTCGGAGAAAAGGCGACGGAGGCCGGCCTCGAAATCCACGTTGAAACCAGCACGACCGCGCCTGATGGGCTATCGGACGCCGTTCAGCGCGCCTTGGCGGTCAATGCCACTTCGCTCCGCTGCTATCCTCTCTACGAAGGGCACGTCTCCGAAATCATCGACTGGACGATCGACGACCTGCGCAGACTACGGCGGTTCGATCCCGCCGGCAGACTGCGCGTCACACTGGAGCAGCATGAGGATCTGACGTCTGACGAGCTCGCGCGGATCGTGCAGGAAGTAGCGAACCCGAACCTCAGCCTTCTGTTCGACTTCGCCAACATGATCAACGCCCATGAAAGCCCGCTTGCAGCGCTTATGCGCCAGGCCGCGCACATCACGGACGTACACATCAAGGACTGTACGATTCAGCCGGATCGGGGCGGCTGGGCACATCTCGCCTGCGCGACCGGCCAAGGAGAACTGCCCATCCACGCCATGCTGGTCGAACTCCTCCTGCTCGGCGAGGCAAAGCCCCAAGTCTTGGCTTTCGGGCTTGAGGAAGAGGAAGGCTATTTCGCCCCGGCGTTGCGATGGCCGTCACAGGAGGCGGACCCGTTCATCGCCGCCCGAACACCCAGCTTCACCGACCCGGGCTCGTCGAACCTTGCTCAGCGGCTGAAGCAGGAGTCGATGGCGGCACACACGCAAGTCCGCACCGTCCGATCGATACTCGAGGACATTGCGAGGGAAGCCCTGAACCATGAGGATCGCGGGAATGTCCGAACCCATTTGCCCTGACGAGTGCCTCGCCCTGGCGAACGCGATGGCGGATGCCGCCCGCGTCACAATTCGTCCGCATTTTCGCAAGCGGCTTGCGATCGATTCCAAAACGGATTCAAGCCCCGTCACGATTGCCGACCGCGAAACGGAGGGGACGATGCGGAGCATGATAGAGGCCGCTTTTCCCACCCACGGTATCCGGGGGGAAGAATTCGGAGCGCATCAAGCGGATGCCGAATGGGTGTGGGTTCTCGATCCGATCGACGGCACGAAATCGTTCATTTCCGGTTCGCTGGCCTTCGGCACGCAGATCGCCTTGCTGCACCGGGGCGTGCCGGTCCTCGGCATTATCGACCAGCCGATCACCGGCGAGCGCTGGCTCGGTCGCATCGGCCATCCGACCCTCCTCAACGGCGAGCCGATCCACACGAGTTCGATCGCGAGCCTAGGCGAGGCCATCGTCTATACATCGGCTCTTGAACAGTTCGACGCGGACAGACGGGATCGGTTTTCGGCGCTCGCCGCCGGTGCCCTTTTCATCAGAATGTCGCATGACTGCTATGCTGCAGGCCTGCTGGCGCTCGGCGGAGTCGACCTGCTTCTTGAGAGCAATGTTTTCGACTACGACATCCTGCCTCAGATGCCGATCGTACTCGGTGCGGGTGGCATCGTTACCGACTGGGACGGACAACCGCTCGGCGATGCATCGCGCTACGAAACCGTGCTGATGGCGGCGAACAAGGAACTGCATCACGCAGCCTTGGAGCAACTTTGGAATAGGTGACGAGCCGCGCCCGTTGTTGGCTGACTGCGCTGTTCCTTTCCGGCGGGTGCGATGCGCCTGGTGTGATCGCCGGTTGGTGATAGCCGGACAAATTGCTCTTCGGCGCCTCGATCGTCGCTTGACTGTATGCGAACTTGCATCTACCAAGTTGTAGGCCTAACCATACAACTATCATGAACGCTTCAAAATCAGCTTCATCGGTCGCACCGCTGCAAATCCCGGACCTGCCCGGGCCGGATGCTCAACGGCATCGATTGGCACACCCAGGGCGCTGGGTCAGCGCCATTGTCGGACTTGCGCTCTTGGTGATGATCGTCCGCGCCTTTGCCGTGGGGCAAATAAGATGGGACGTGGTCGGGCAGTTTCTTACCGCCCGAGTCATCGTCATCGGGTTCGGCTGGACGCTGCTGATCTCCGCCTGTGCGCTGGCCCTGGGCATCGCGCTGGGTTTCGCGTTCGGCATCATGCGCACCGCGACCAATCCGACGCTGCGGTTCGCCGCCTGGCTCTATGTCTGGGTCTTTCGCGGCACGCCGGTGCTGCTGCAGCTTCTGATCTGGTTCAACATCGGACTGGTCTTCCCGCGCCTCTACATTCCGGGGCTGGTCGACGAGCGGATGGTCGACGTGGTCACGCCTTTTGTCGCCGCTGTACTCGGACTTGGGGTCAACGAAGGCTCCTACCTGACAGAGGTGGTGCGCGGCGGCATCGCATCCGTGGACCGTGGTCAGATCGAGGCCGCGCATACGCTCGGCATGACGCCGGGTCAGACGATGCGCAGGATCGTGCTGCCGCAGACCTTGCGGCTCATCCTTCCGGTCCTTGGCAATAGTGCTGTCGGCATGCTCAAATTCTCATCGCTCGCCGCGACCATCGCCATGGGCGAGATGCTGAACGCGGCGCAGCGGATCTACTTCATCAACGGCGCGGTCATCGAACTGCTCTTCGTGTGCGCCATCTGGTACCTGGCCGGAACCACCATGCTGTCGATCGGTCAATACTACCTAGAACAGCATTTCGGACGCGACGCCACGACGGCGGGATACCGTAAGCAATGGTTCAAGATGAGCTCGTGGCGCGCCATGGCTTCGGGGGAAGCATGAGTCTCGCGGTCAGAGCGGTCGGGGTCCGCAAAAGTTTCGGCGATCACGAGGTGCTGAAGGGGCTCGACCTCGAGGTCGCCTATGGCGAGGTGTTGTGCATCCTCGGTCCGTCAGGCAGCGGCAAAAGCACGTTCCTGCGCTGCATCAATCATCTCGAGATCCCGAATGCCGGCTATGTCTGGGTGGACGGCTCGATCATGGGCTACGATCTCAGGGCCGGCGTCCTGCACGAACTGCCTGTGCGCCGCCTGCGCGGCCAGCAAAGCCAGCTGGGAATGGTGTTCCAGCACTTCAATCTCTTCGCCCATCGCACCGTGCTGGGCAACGTCATCGAGGGGCCCATGGTCGTGCGCGGCTTGCGCCGTGCCGAGGCGGAAAAGCGCGCCATGGAGCTGCTCGACCAGGTCGGAATGGCCGGGCGCGCATCGAGCTATCCGTCGCAGCTCTCGGGCGGACAGAAACAGCGTGTCGCCATCGCCCGCGCGCTCGCGATGGAGCCTCGGGTGATGCTTTTCGACGAGCCGACCAGCGCGCTCGACCCCGAACTGGTCGGCGAAGTGCTCGAAGTCATGCGCAACCTCGCCAAGGGTGGCACCACCATGATCGTCGTCACGCACGAAATCGGCTTCGCCCGCGAAGTCGCGGACCGCGTGCTTGTGATGATCGACGGCGAGATTCGCGAGACTGGGAAACCCGAGCAGGTGCTCAGCAATCCCGACGATCCACGCGTGAGAACATTCCTTAGCCGCGTGCTGTCCTGACAATCAGGCCACGCAAAAATCCAAAATGGGAGAGACCAAATGAAACCAACGTTTTCCGTGATCCAGCGCCTTGCCTCGGCGGCTCTTCTGGGGTTGGCCGTAAGCAGCCAGGCCATGGCGGCAAAGGATGAGGCGGCGGCCGCCAAGCTGCCTGATTCGGTTCGAACCGGCGGCAAGCTCAATTTGACCATCAGCCTCGCCTATCCGCCGATGGAGTACAACGATGCTGGTTCGACCGATCTCAAGGGCTTCGACATCGATCTGGCAAAGGCGATCGCCGAGCGGCTTGGCCTGGCGGTCGATTTCCAGAACGTCGACTTTCCGCAGCTGATCCCGCAGGTTGTCACCGGTCGCTCGGACCTGATCATGACAGCCTTCTCCGACAAGGTGGAACGCCAGACGCAGCTGGATTTCATCGACTACTTCCAAACCGGCAACGTCTTCTACACCGCCACCGAGCTAAAGGATTCGGTAAAGACCGAGGCGGATCTGTGCGGCAAGACGATAGCGGTTGCGACCGGCACCAGCTGGGTCACCTGGGCTGAGGATCTGAGCAAGAACACCTGCGCCGCCGACAAGCAGATGAACGTCATCCAGATCCCGACCCAAGCCGAACACATCATGCAGATCAAGCAGGGGCGCGCGCAGGCCTCGATCATCGGCCTGGAAGGACTGCTCGACCTGATGAAGCAGGAGCCCGGCAAGTTCTACCAGATCGGCGCCGTCGGCGAGATCAACCACTACGGCATTGCGTTCGCCAAGCAGAACGCACAGTTGCGCGACGCGGTGCTGGCGGCTCTTAACGGTTTGAAGGCAGATGGCACGTATGTCGAGATTCTCGACCGTTACGGCTTGAAAGAAGCGGGCGTCGAGGAATTCACGGTGAATGGCGCAAAGAAGTAGAGGGACCATGCCTCGCTCGGTTCGGACCAACCCGCCCGTCGCAGAGCCACGGCTCGAAACAGGGCGCCCGGATTTCGGCCTGTCGCGGCAGCAGCTCGACGCCTATTCGGGCGAGCAGCTCTACCGGCAGCTTTACCGGATGCTGCGGGCGGCGATCCTCAGCGGGGATCTCGCCGAGGGCGAAGCCATTCCGTCGGAAAACCAGCTGCGCGATCAGTTCGGCATAGCGCGAACCACGGTCCGCAATGCGATGTCGCTGCTGGTGTCGGAGGGTCTGGTGCAGCAGGTCCGGGGTCGTGGAACGATCGTCTCGCATCGGCCGATCAGCCACAGCATCTGGAACTTCGGAAGCTTCACGGAGCTGGCCCGCAGGCAGGGGCAGCGCCCGGTGACGCGTGTGCTGGAACACCAGGTCGCGGACGGCGAATTGCATCTCGTCCGCGCACGCGGCCTCGCCAACGGCGAGGCCGTCACGTGGCTGAACATGGATACGTCGTGGCTGAGCCTCGAGCTCTATCCCGGCCTCGAACGTTATGATTTCGCGGAGCAGTCGCTCTACGAGACCCTGCGTCGCGATTATGGCCGTCACCCGATGCGCTCGGAGCTTCTGCTGACGGTCGTGCCGCCCTCGGAGCGCCTGATGGAGGTCTTCGCCGGCGCGCCGGACGTGCCGGGCTACCTTTGCGCCAGCGGCGACGTGCTGGATGGCGACGACCGATTGGTCGAGCGCACGTCGATCGTCTACTCGCCAGCAGTCCAAATGAAATTCGCGACCCGCTGGGGGCGCAGCACCGCGCAGCTCCCGTCGGGGCGTGACGCAGGAGAAAAGACATGAGCCGCTTCGGCGAAACCTTCACCAACCCCAAGCCGATCCTGGCGATGCTGCATCTTGCCGGCGAAGGACGCCAGGCAAAGCTCGCGCAGGCTGAGGAAGAGGCGCGCATCCTCGCCGGCGAAGGAGTCGACGGGCTGGTGATCGAGAACTATTTCGGCGACGCCGAGGACGTCGAGCGCGCGCTCGATCGCATCAGCGGCCTGGGTCTCGGCAGCAGGATCGGCATCAACGTGCTGCGCGATGACGCGTCCGCCTTCGCATTGGCGGGACGCTATCCTGTGGATTTCATTCAGATCGATTCGGTCGCCGGCCATCTGCCGCCGCAAGACGATGCGCCTTTCGCCGCGGAACTGGCGGCGCGCCGGGCCGCCGTCCTGGTGCTGTTGCTCGGCGGCGTGCGCTTCAAATACAAGCCTGTTCTTTCCGGTCGGCCGGAGGCCGAGGATGTCGAGATCGGCGCCGCCCGCTGCGACGCTCTGGTGGTGACCTCGAACGCGACGGCAGAGCCGACCGACCTCGACAAGGTGGCGAGGTTCCGTGCCGCGACGAATGGGTCGTTGCCGCTTCTGATCGGCGCCGGCATGACGGAAGCCAACGCCGCCGAGCAACTCGCCGTCGCCGACGGCGCCATCGTCGGAAGCTGGCTCAAGCGCGATCACCGCGACACCGGCCCGGTTGAAGCCGCCCATGTCGCGCGTTTCATGCGGGCGGTGCGTTCGCTTCGGATCGCCGCATGACCGGGCTGGATCACATCGTCGCCCGCCACGCGACTGCCGAGGCCTTCGCGCGCTTCGGGACGGTCTATGACCTTGACGGCGGCCGCGACGAAAAGGTCGTCTGGACTGACGGCAATAGCTGGCGCGATGGTTTCACCCACAAGCCGCTGATCAGCGGCAGTGGCCATCTCGGCATGACCAGCGGCGCGGCCGCCCCTTGGCGCTGCGCGGAGATGGAACGTCACCTCGGCACGGAAGAGGCTATCTTTTGCGCGGGTGCGCCGGTCGTCCTGGCCGTCGCTCCGGCTTCCGCGGCGCCGGCGCCCCGCCGCGACGAGATCGAGGCCTTCATAGTTTCGCCGGGACAGGCGGTGGTCATGGACCGGGGCGTCTGGCACGACGCCTGCCGGGGCCTGACGCAGCCCACAGCCTATTTCTGGATGGCGATCTGCGGGCTTGGAGCCAGCCCCTGGGTTCCGGTCGAGGGCGGCCCGCTGCTTGTCCTTGCGGATGCGGGGCAGGGGGCGATCGCGTGAGTGCCTTCTTCATCGGCGATGTCGCGCTAGACGAATATTACACCGCCGAGCGCTGGCCCGGCCCGGCGGACAAGGGCATTGTGAGCGAGTTGCCGGCGGAGATCGGCGGCTCGATCGCCAACGCCGCCGTCGTGCACGCATCCCTTGGCGGCGAAACCGAATTCATCTCGTTGCTGAACGACAGCGCGTTGTCCCGGCGCCTGATCGTGGACCTGTGTGCCAATGGCGTCGGCGTGGCGCATATACTGACCGATCCGACCATCGCGGAATCGCGCAACCTGATCTTCCTTGTCGGCGGCGAGCATGTGGTGCTGACCGTGGAGATGGGCGAGCAGCCGATGTGGCTGCGAACGGAGACGCTGGCGGCGTTGCGCTCGCCGGGCTTTCTCTATCTGACGCTCTATCGTGCCCGCCGCCTGCGTTGCAGGACGGGCGGCGAAGTGCTTGCACAAGCCCAATTGCTGGCCGACCTGCGCGCGCACGGACGCCGTGCCGTCTTCGACCTGGACGTGGGCGGCTGCGTGGAAGCTGATCTGCCCTATCTGGCGGGGGCAGAAGTCGTCATCTTCAACCAAGTGGGTTTTCGCGCCAGCTTTGGCCATGACGATATATCTCGCATCGGCGACTGGATGCGCGCGGCGAAGATCGCATGGGTGGTCCGAACCATGGCGGCCGATGGAGCCGAGGCGAGCAACGGTCAGGAGATTGTACGCGGCCGCGGCTATCCGGTCGAGGTCGTGGACGTGACCGGAGCCGGCGACACCTTCGGCGGCACGTTGACGTGGTGCCTGTCGCGAGGCCAGTCCTTCGCCGATGCCCTCGATTTTTCCGTCGCGGCTGCCTCGCGATCGGTAACGATCCATGGGCCGCGCGGCGGCAAGGCGAAGGTTGAGGATGTGCATCGCTGGCGCGAAGCAGCATCGCCTGCAGTCGCCGTGTTGTCCGAGGCCCCTTCTCCAAAGACGGACTAATTCTAGCAGCGGTCTGACCAGGGTGCGTTGGGATGCTATGCGGCGAGCGTCAGCAAGTCCCGTTCCGATACGCTGATCTGGACCGTCGAGCCCACTTCCGGTGGCGGCGCATCTGGCCGGTTGAACGTATCGAGCGAAACGAACTCACCGCCGACCTGCACGCGGACGCGGATGACTGAGCCGAGGAAATGCACTTCGGCTATGCGCCCCGACAGAACGACATTGCGTCCTTCATGCCGACCGAGCGAGACCGTCTCGGGCCGAAGCGCAAGGCTGACCTTGCCATCGGCGGTTATCGGCAAGGCCCGGTTGAGCGCGACGGGAACGTCGCCAACCTTGATCTTGCCCGCCTTCGCATCGATCACCGAAGCGCCGATCAGGTTCAGCGTGCCGACGAACTGGGCGACGAAACGCGTTGCCGGGCGGTTGTAGATCTCGAAAGGCGTGCCGACCTGGTCGGCTATGCCCTGATGCATGACGACGACGCGGTCGGACATCGACAGCGCCTCCTCCTGGTCGTGCGTCACGAAGATCGTCGTGATGCCGAGCTCGCGCTGGATGAGGCGGATTTCCTCGCGCAGGTTGACGCGGATCTTAGCGTCAAGCGCCGACAGGGGCTCGTCGAGCAGCAACACGCGCGGCTTGGCCGCAAGCGCGCGCGCCAGCGCAACGCGCTGCTGCTGACCGCCGGACAGCTGGAAGGGATAGCGCTCGTCGAGGCCGGGTAAGCCGATTAACTTCAGCATGTCCGCGACGCGGTCGTCGATCTCCGCCCTTGGCTTGCCGGCGACACGGAGGCCAAAACCGATATTCTGCGCAACGGTCAGGTTGGGAAACAACGCATAGGCCTGGAACACCATGCCGATGTTACGCTGGTTCGGCCGCAGGTTTGTCACGTCCTGACCGTTGATGCGTATCGAGCCGGAGCTTGGCGTTTCGAAGCCGGCCACCATGCGAAGCACGGTCGTCTTGCCGCATCCCGACGGCCCGAGGAAGGAAACGAATTCGCCCTTGTCGATGGCGAGGTTGAAGTCCTTCACGACGTGGACCGCGCCGAAGGATTTCTCCAGATGATTGATGTCAAGGAAGGCCATGCTAGCGTCTCGCGGCGGAGAATTTGGAAAATCGTGTGACGAGCTGGATCAGCCCCATGCAGGCCCAGGTGATGATGAAGGCGATCACCGCCAGCGCCGAGGGTTCGTAAGCGCGGTTGCCGCCCATCCAGACCATGAAGGGGCCAAAGCTGTTGATGTTCAGCAGCGCCGCGAAAACATACTCACCAATCACGATGGCGAAGGTCAGGAAGGCGCCCGAAAGCACCGAAATCAGCACGTTGGGCAGGATGACCGTAGCCAGAATCCGCGTCCAGCTCGCGCCGAGGCTCTGCGCTGCTTCGGTCAGGGTGGCGACGTCGATGGTGCGCAGGCCGGTATCGACCGCCCGGTACATGTAGGGCAGGGCGAGCGTGGCGTAGCCGAAAAGTGTGAGGATGTTGGTTCCCCACCAGCTTCCGGTCAGTGGCAGGATCGAAGACGTGTTGTAGATGCGGATATAGCCGAAGACGATGACGATCGGCGGGATCACCAGCGGCAACAGCGTGATGAATTCGATAACGGGGCGAGCGCTCGGCAGGCGCAGTCTCACCCAATAGGCGGTCGGCACGACGATAAGCGCGCCAAGCACGATGGTGAGGAGCGCGAGCACGATGGAATAGCCGAACGTATGCTGGAACTGCGGGTCGGCCAGCACCACACGGTAGGCTTCGAAGCTGTAACCATCCCGCTTCATGCGCATCGAGAATTCGAACATGCCGGCGAGCGGCAGCAGGAAATACAGCGAGCCGAGGAGAATGACGATCCAGGACCAGGCGCGGTTGCCGTTCATTTGAGCCACCTTTCGGCGCGCATGCGCAGCAAGATGTAGATGGCGTTCGCCACGGCGGTGAGGGCAATCATCGCAAAGGCGATTGCATAGCCCAGATGAGGATCGTTCAGCACATCGCCGCGGATTTGCGCGAACAGCATGATCGGCACGATCGACAGCGAGGATCCGGTCAACGCGATTGCCGTGGCGACGGCGCCGAAAGCGTTGGCAAACAGAAGCGCCAGTGTTCCCAGCAGCGACGGCCATAGCACTGGCAGTGCGATCATGCGCCAGTACTGGAGGCCGCTTGCCCCCAGTATTTCCGCGGCCTCCCACCACTCCCGCCGCAGGCCTTCGAGGGCCGGGGTGATGATGAGGACCATCAACGGGATCTGGAAGTAGAGGTAGGTGATGGAAAGACCGAGAAAGGAGATGAGGTTGAAGCCGCAGGCGTAGAGGTTCACGCCGAACCAATCCCGCAGGATCAGGGTGACGAAGCCGAGCCGGCCGAGGGTGGCAATGAAAGCGAAGGACAGCGGCACGCCGGCGAAATTGGAGGCGACGCCGGAAAAGGTGGTGACGGTGTTGCGCAGCCAGCCGGGCAGGTTGCCGAGCGCGATGGCCGCCGCGATCATGAACCCGAACACGCAGCCAAGCACCGCCGTCAACATGCTCAATTCGATCGAAATTCGGAAAGCCTGGCGAATCGTCGGCGTGAACAGCGCCACGATGTTGCCGAAGGTCAGGTCGCCGTCGGCATTGCCGAATGCGCCGATGACGATGTTCATGGTCGGCAGGATCAGAAATAGCAGGGCGAACAGCAGGAATGGGGCGACGCCCAGCCAATTCAGCGCGTGACGAGTCCTGATGGTCGAGCCCATATTTGCAATGTTCATCGTCATTCTGGAGCGGTCCCGGCGATCAAATGATCGAGGCAGGCTCCGCCCGTCAGGCGGAGCCTGGTCTTGGGAGATGCGGTCGTCAGGGCTTACTTGACGTTGGCGCCGACCACCTTGTCCCAACCTCCGGTGACCGCGACCTTGTTAGCGGCAAGTTCCTCGACGGTCGGGAAGATGGCGGCCTCGTAGGCAGCTGCGGGCGGCAATTTGTCGAGGAGTTCCTTGGGGAATTTGCCGGCCTTCGACATGGCGGCGAAACGGGCCGGGTGGCAGTAACCCTTCAACCAGCCGGTCTGGCCCTCGTCCGAGTAGAGGTACTCCATCCAGAGCTTGGCGGCGTTCGGATGGGGAGCGTAGGCGCTGATCGCCTGCACATAGACACCCGCCACGACGCCGGACTTCGGCACCACGACATCCATGGGAGGATTGCCCTTGAGACCATCGCGCCAGGCCAGCAGATTGTAGTCCCATGCGGCGACGATCGGGGTCTGCCCCTGGGCGATCGTTCCTGCCTTGCCCATGACCGGCACGAAGTTGCCGGACTTGTTGAGCTGAGCGAAGAACTCGAGCCCCTTCTTGCCACCCTCTTCGCCCGCCTTTGCGCCCTGCGACAGGCCGGAGGACATGATCGCCAGGATGGCCTGCGAGGACGAACGAGGATCGCCGGTAAGAGAAACGGCGTTGGCGTAGTCGGGCTTTTGAAGGTCGGCCCAGTCGGTCGGGGTCGCCTTGATCAGGTCCTTGTTCACGCCGAAGGCCATCACGCCGTAGTAGTCGCCGTACCAGTAGCCTTCGGCATCCTTGATGTTGTCCGGAATCTCCTCCCAGGTCGCCACCTTGTAGGGCTGGATCAGGCCGTCGGTTTTTGCCGAGGGGGCAAAGGCCAGGCCCAGGTCGACGACGTCGGGCGCCTGCGGACCGGTATTGCCCTTGTTCGCCTTGATCGCCTCGATCTCGTCGCCGGTACCGGCATCCGGGTTCAGTTCGTTGATCGCAATGCCCGGATACTTTGCCTTGAAACCGGCGATGACGTCACCATAGCCGCACCAATCATGAGGCAGCGCGATCACGGTGAGCGCGCCTTCCTTGGTCGCGGCCGCGGCCAGGTCGCTCATCGCGTCGGCGCGGGCAGCCCCGGCTAGCGCGGTCAGCGCGAACGCCGAGGCAATGGCCACACGGCTCGTTGTGTTGGTGAAATTGTTCATCGACTTCTCCCTGTTCAAGCGCTCTCGGCGCCATTGTTTGTGCTATTCCCCGGAAAATCCTGTCTCAGGCGAAGGCCGCCGCCCGAAAGCAGGCGAGCGCGGCCAAGTCCAACCGCGATCCCCGGTGGGACCTTCCGCCGCCGACCCACTCGCGAGAAAACAGTAGGTTTGCGGTGACCGTCTGATCGTCGCCAGAGTGCAACAATTGGACAAACTATCAATGTCCACTATGCTGGTTCACAGCATACCAATTTCATGCCCATGTCACATCCGGAACCGGTCGATTGGCAAAGCAGCAACAAGGCCCGATATTGCCCTTCGTGCGGATCGACCAAACCGCCCCGATGCCGAAGTTCCGGCAGATACAGGATCAACTCCGCACGGCGATTCTCCGGGGGCAATTGCGGGCCGGATCCCGCTTGCCGGCCAGCCGCGTCCTGGCTGACGAGTTGGGGATGTCACGGCCGACGATCGTGCGGGTGCTGGAGAACCTGAAGTCCGAGGGATATCTCGAGACGCGGCAAGGTTCAGGGACTTTCGTGACAAGCGATCTTCCGCGCCGATTGCCCCGCCAGGCTCGGACAACAGGCGCCGTAGCCCCATCGGAAACGGCGGCGCCACGCTTGTCGCGGATCGGAGATCTCTCGCGCCAAATGGCCGCGGACATCGGCAAGGCGGAATATCGCCCGTTTCTGCCCAATCACCCGGCTTTCGAGCGGTTTCCCTTCGCTATCTGGCGAAAGTGCTGGAACGTTGCCACCAGCGGCGGCCGCGCAAACGGTCTGGGTTATGGCGATCCCGCCGGCGAGGTGGTGCTGCGGCAGCGAATTGCGGAGTATCTTGCTCTGCATCGCGGCGACTTGTGCGATCACGAGCAGATCGTGATTACCCCCGGCGGCCACAGCGCTTTTGCGCTCGCCGCGCTCGTGCTCGGCAATCCGGGCGACAGAATCTGGCTTGAGGATCCCGGGCCGCTGACGGTCCGCAATCTGTTCTGGACATTGGCGCTCGACGTCTGTCCCGTTGCCGTGGACCGGGATGGAATGGATGTCGGCCAGGCGATCCAGAAATATCCGGGTGCGCGCTTTGCCTTCGCCATGCCGTCACGCCATCATCCACTGGGCGTCACCCTGTCCCTGCCTCGCCGGCTGGCCATGCTCGATTGGGCGAGACAGCACGAGGCGTGGATCATCGAGGACGACTACGACAGCGAGTTCCGCTATGTCGGACCGCCGTTGCCGTCCATCCGGTCGATCGACGGCCATGATCGTGTCATCTACGTCGGCACATTCAGCAAGGCGCTCTACCCGGCGATCCGCGTCGGCTATCTCGTGCTGCCCCGTCAGCTTGTCGGAGCCTTCCGGAATCTGACGGGCCTCATGAACCGCAGTGTCCCGGTCGACGTCCAGCTTGCTCTCGCGGAGTTCATCGGCGGCGGGCATTTCGCAACGCATCTGAGGCGAATGCGTGACCTGTACACGCAGCGCCGCACCGCCTTCATGGAATTCGGCGCGGGCGCTCTCGACGGCCTTGCACGAATCGACTGCCCCGACAGCGGGATGAACGCCGTCGCCTGGCTTGAGGAGGGGCGCGACGATGTCGTGGTTCATCGATCGGCAGTGGCGGCAGGCATCCAGTGTTTTCCGTTGTCGGACTACACCGTCGGAGCAAAGATGCCCGGTGCGCTCGTCCTGGGGTTCTCCGGCGTGCCGGTCGAGAGAATGAAGCGCCACTTCGACGCGCTTGCGGATGCGATAGCGCGAAGCTGACGCCGAACCGTCGGCTTGAACGGCTCACCGTCCCGAACGTGGACGTTCCGCTCCCGGCCCCCCTTTAGCCGAATAAGTAGCTGGGCGTTCCTCCAGTGGCCAATCATGGCCGAAGGAGAAACGAAATGGGACATTCTCACATGACCCCACTGTTCCTGATCGCCGCGCCTGGAACGCGGGCAAGAAGGTCGGAACGAAACGGCCGCTGAAGTGTCGACAGATATGGGAGATCCGGTTCTTTCTCGATTGAGAGCGGCGACTTCGCGATCGAGCACTCTTCGATCTAGCAATCGACAGCAAGTTGCGCGGCTGCGACCTGGTCAAGATCAAGATCGGCACCTTGGTTCTCGGGCCGGAAATTTGCACTCGTGCGATGGTCATGCAACAGAAGACGGGCCGACCGGTCCAGTTCGAACTGATGAGCGATGGTCGCGGTCTATCATTCCGATCATCGCGAACTATGTGCACACGAGCGCGATTGGCCGTTCCGCATCATCAATATCCTTGAAGTGGTTGGTGAAAGCATGGGGTTGCATCGGCACGATCGCTACAAGGAGCTCAAGGTCATGCAAGACGCCGACCAAATCGTCAACGAGTGTGGGGACCTAATCGCAAAGCACTCCCTCGATCCCCAAGATGCTCGTGACGCCGTTGTCAGGGTGCTACTGGGCGAGCAGCCGCTTCCTCTGCGGGGCAGCGAGAAGGCGAAAATGTCGTAGCACCAGGTTGAATGTCGGCGTTCTCGCAAGCGGTCGTTCGCGGCGTCGCCGCCAGTCATGGCAGCACCCAAGCAAAATTGCGAGCTTGGGAGAACGACCGACCTGCTGGTCGTCGAATGAGAGCGCGAGAGGTTCCCTCAAAAGCTGTCACACGTCTGCGCCCAAGCCGACTGCTTTGCGCCTTATATCGGCCATTCGGGGCTCTGTTGGCGCCCCCAAAAAGCAGACCTCCAAACGGGTTTGCCCAATAGGTCGGTCTGGCTCTATTCGACCGGAAAGCGGGCACCCTACTGAGCGCTTCGCCCATTAGTTCCAGCCATTGCAGCCGCGAGGCTCAAAGCTCGCTTGGAAAGCCGATGCGGGTTCCGTAAATATGTTTGATAGCTTTAAACCGATCCGTTCACGGATATTTGTGCGTTACATTGGTCGTAACTATCGCCTTGAACGGAGCTCTTAGTTGACTTCCGGGCTTGGCCCAGCCAGCCTGCTAGTCCTCGACCGATAGATACCAGATGGCGATGGTAACCCACTGTTGCCGCGACTTCAGGACTCTTAATATTGCGTAGTTCGTAACAATGATCAAACAGGCCAATTATAAGACAGCAATACTGACTGTGGCTTGTGCTGGAGTATCAATTTTCATTCCTTCGTCGCATTCTCTCGCGGGCGAGCTCGTTATCACCGAACAATTGACATGTGGAACGCTCGGCGACTCAGAGCGACGCCAATGGGAAACCGCCGCTGCCTCAGGCAACACGGCGGCGCTCAACAATCTCGGCTTTCTGTACGTATTGGGTTGCGGTGTGAAGCCCGACGCCCAGGGCGCAAAGCAGTACTTTGAGCAGGCCGCCGACAAGGGCGACGCGCAAGCAGAGCACAATCTGGGATACCTCTATAGCAAGGGCGGCATCGGCGTGGCTCAAAACAGCGCTCTCGCCTTCGCCTGGTATACTAAGGCGGCGGCCAAGGGATTTGCTCAATCGGAATTGAGCCTGGCCATAATGTGTCAGACCGGCCAAGGAGCACCAAAGGACCCGGTCAGGGCCGCCGAACTCCTCCGCCAGGCGGCGGACCAAGGGCTTGCCCCTGCCCAATTTCAACTCGGCGCAGCCTACGAGAGCGGCGAGGGTGTTGGGCGCGATTATGCGCAAGCGATGATGTGGTATCAGAAGGCGGCAGCCCAGAACGATCCCACGGCGTTGGCGGCAATTGGCTATTTGTATGAGTATGCCCGGGGGGTTCCACAGGACTTCGCCGCTGCCATGCGCTGGTATCGGGCTGCTGCCGCGCTAGGCAGCCCTATCGCGGAAAATAATCTAGGCGGACTTTATGACACCGGCAGAGGCGTCGCACTCGATCCCGCACAGGCTGCCATTTGGTATGCAAAGGCCTCTGCGCAGGGACTGTCTGCGGCCAGTGCCAATCTCGGCACCCTCTATGCTGCCGGCAAAGGAGTGCCGCAAGATTATCAACGCGCAATGGATTTGTTTTCGATCGCGGCTCAACATGGGAATGCTAAAGGTGAGTATAATCTCGGGGAAGCCTACTTAACCGGAAAAGGTGTTGGGCAGGATTATGCCATTGCTCGTCAATGGTTTGAAAAATCGGCAGATCAAAACAATCCTAGAGCGCAATATGACCTGGCAGCCATATATATGAATGGTATGGGTGTTGAAAAGAATATTGAAAAATCAATAGCATTGTTTGAAGAAAGCGCCAAAAATGGCGACGATGACGCTCAATACGTACTTGGAACCATCTTTGAATTTGGAATTGGTGTAACAAAAGATCGATCGACTGCTATTATATACTACAACAAAGCCGCAGCAACAAGCAATATTAAAGCAAAAGAGGCACTTAAGCGACTTTTTTGATGAATATTATGTAGATTTTCTCTCTTCTCAGAAGGCCGTGACCGTTAACAACCTATAGGCTAGATTTGGCGTCGGATTGGAAGCGGATGCTACGGTAGATGGATCGGCTTAATCGCGGGAGGTGGTCGGCTGGTCCGACTGAACGGAACCACCTTATCCGCTTCCCAGTCCGGTCATCCCGAAAGCAGACATTCGGCTCTCGGCCCCGCAGCCGTCGGTCAGCAAAGCGCCTCATATCGGCCGTTGGGCAGACTATAGCCGTATTGCCAAAAGCGGACATCCGACCGCCTAGGCGAGGCGGCATGTTTGCCGTAGCCAAGTAGTGGGCTATCTCTGGCGCTCTGCAACGTCAAAGCGGGGCGGAGGGCCGTGAAGATGACTCGTCGCCTCCACTTCCAACGGATCACCGTTTGGCGAAGCCATCTTCCGTCCTGAGCCTCGTACTTGGCTCGGAAAAGGCGGTTTGGTTCGGCAGTCAAGCCTCAGGGGTTCACTCCAATCCCGGGTCAGTTCTCAGCGAAAATCAAAGAGTCTTGCAAGGGCCATCGGGCCATCTCCTGAGTTGCCATCGAAAAGGCAGTTGCCGGCGAGAGCCTTGCCCGCCGCGACATCAGCCGCCACCGCGAACTCTTCGGGGTAACTGTAGACGAAAGGGTGCGACCGCGTTGTTTAGTGGGCGCCACCGGCGCCGCTGCCGTCGCCTTTCTTGGCGAAGAGCAGGGCGGTTGCGGCCAGGGCAAGAACCGTGCCGATAACACCAAAGGTATCACCGAAACCCAGGATCAGGGCCTGGCGATGCACGGTTGCGGCGATTGCCGCAACTGCCTTGTCGTGAGCAGCAGCTGGGTCCACAACTCCGTGCGCTAGGAAATATTGAGTCAGGTGGGTGATCCTGTCCTGAACCTGGTTACGATGACATTTGAGTGGAATTGTTCGCGCTTGGTCAGCAGCGTGGCCAACATGGCTGTGCCGGCCGCGCCGCCGAGATTGCGGAGCATGTTCGACAGACCCGATGCCACGCCCGCTTCGGTTGGAGAGATGCCAGCCGTGGTGATGACGGTAACGGGTGTCAAAACCAAGGCCTGCCCGATGGCGCGTACGATGTTTGGAAGGAAGAACTGGTCCCCGGCGTTGTCGAGTGACAAATGGACGTTCATGAAACAGCTGGCCGCAAATATACTGATGCCAACGAATTCGATAAAGCGGACGTCAAAGCGCTTTACCAGATATGGCACTAAGGGAATTATGATAAGTTGTGGCAAGCCGGTCCAAGCTAATACCAGTCCGATTTGCTCAGCGTTGTAGTGTTGCTGAGCATATGCGAGCGACATGCACTATTGGCCGGCTCCCGTAACCTTTTGCCGGCGAGATTTGACTGCCTCCAGCAGTTCGCGCTCGTTCGTATGAGCATTCCGAAAAATGGCCACAACCAATATCGCCACAATTTCAGCGTTCGGGTCCAAGGGATCGAGGCGTTCATCCGCGCAGACCTGATTGAACACGCGTTCGCAAACAGCCATATCGAGAGGGCTAAGACAGGTACGGTTGAAACGCTGATGCGGCATGTGAGCGAACCTTTTCAAGGCCCGCCGCCCGTGCTTTGCGGCGGGCTTATGTCACGAGGCATGAAAGATGTTGTCCATAGCTTTCAAGCAACGTTACTCCATAGCCGGCGGTTGCGTTATCAATAACCCCAAAATCTGCGCGCACTCGCGAGACCTATATTGCCCGGCTGTCATCAACTGGTAATAGTCTTGCCGCTTATTTTCCGGTATATGAAAGCCGCGCCGAAATTCAGCTGCCTCTTTTGGAGTTCGAGTGCAGCCGAGCTTGCTGGCGCTGACTTTCAAGCTCGCCAGTGAGCATCCGAGCTTTGCCGCAATGTCTTTCAGTGGTTCGTTATTGACGTATCCATCAAGAATTATCTTGCGGCGAGCTTCTCCTTTGATCTTCTCGTTCATTCGCGGTCTCCTCAACGTCGCTTTCACGATGTCGGAATCTATAGGTACCACTCCGAATTCTGTCGTTAGCCTCGCATCCAGAAACTTGTCACGGGATGCATTTCTTGCTGTAACTCAGCGTGATCGATGATCCCGCCGACAGGCTTGCCAGACGCCTGGAATACACCACATGATTGCGGGGGCATGGGCATACCGGAATCGGATATGGCACCCCGCGCGATGGACGCTAACAAGCAGGACGAGGCGCACACTGGGCAGGCGCCGGAGCTTGAGCGGCGTCGTTGGCCTCGCGACGCTCAACCTGACAGCGCGGCAGCTCAGCCAATCGCACCGGCGTTGGAGCCACTGTCGCTTTCAACGGTGGAACTGGCACCAAAGGACCAATTCGCCGCTTGGCAGGCGCATGTGGCACCGCTTGTCGAGCTCAGGTTGCCGGACAACAAATCGCAGGACGATGGCTTCCCGGCCACCCACACGGCTTGGAATCTTGGTGGCATGCTGATCGTTGAACAGCGGACGCCGGCGCACAGTTATATTCGTTCCGCCGCAAAGCTTCGCTCCAGCTCGATCGATCACTGGTATGTCGTCTTGCCACATACCGGCCGGTCGTGGACGGAGGTCGATCGCCGCGTCGCGGAAGGACAACCGGGCAAGCTTGAGATCAGGTCGTTGGGCTACCCGTTTCGCGGCAGGACAACGGAGTCAGAAAGTCTCCTTCTCTATTTGCCGCGTGATTTGTTCGCAGATGCGGCGGCAACCCTCGACGCGAACAACAATTCAATTCTTTCCGGCAACCTTGCTAACCTTTTGATCGACTACGTCGACAGCATCGTGACAAGACTGCACAGCCTCACGGCGGACGACCTGCCCCGCATCGTACACGCAACGCGCAGCATGATCATTGCATGCCTCGCGCCTCCGGCCGAAAACGCGGCCGCGGCCGAACAACTGGCCAGTGTCGCGCTGATGGAACGGGCGCGTCGATACGTCCACAACAACCTGGACGCGGTTCGTTTGACGCCGGATTCAATGTGCCGGGCGCTCGGAGTTTCGCGATCTCGTCTTTATCAGTTGTTCGAACCGAGCGGTGGAGTACTCCACTACATTCAAAGTCGCCGACTTTTGGCAGCCCATATTGCGCTCAGCGATCCGGCGGACAGCCGGCGCATCGTTCAAATTGCGGAAGCCTTCGGCTTCAGCTCAGCAGCAAATTTCAGCCGAGCATTCAGCAAGGAGTTCGGTTACAGCCCCCGCGAAGGGCGCAGGACGACAGTGTTGCCGCGCCCCTCGCACTCTGTTTCGCTTGGCGAGCATGAAAAGGCCTCCTCCTTTGAAGGATGGCTCAAGGCGCTTGGAAGCTGAGCACGAGCGAGGCTCCGGTTGAGATCGGCGACTTTTCATCAGAATGCCTCGCGGGGGTTCTGCCGGATGCCTAGCAGCAATCCCCTGCCGGGCAAGAAACTGCCCTGGGGACGGCAACCAAATGGCAACAGCCCTGGGCGAGCGATGCCGCGCCGATATCGAGATATGTACGCCCGGATAAGAATTTGGATGCGCAGCTAACGACAACGCGACGTTACTCGTAGATGTTCGCATGACTTTAGCGGGGGGCTCGGCACAGGCGGCAGGTTTCCAAGTTGGGGGAAATATCGCACCGCCTGTGCCGACCGCGTTGCCGCTATCCGTCAAAAAGTGGTGGCGTAATCGAGCTAGCGTGCCAAGGCCGGGGGCGGCCGGCTGGTGTTCATTCCACCGCAAGATGGCTTCGTGGGGGCTCGACGGCTTAGTTGGGGGCTCGGCACAGGCGGCAGGTGTCCAAGTTGGGACATCAGATCGCCTGTGCCGCTCGCGCCACCTCTGTCCGTCAAACGTGGTGGCGTATTGAGTAAGCGTGCCGATGGCCGGGGGCGACCGGCCGGTGTTCAATCCGTCGCAGAATGGCTTAGTGGGGGCTCGGCACAGGCGGCAGGTGTCCAAGTTGGAGATACCGGATCGTCTGTGCCGCTCGCGCCACCGCTATCCGTCAAAGATGGTGGCGTTGTTGGGTAAGCGTGACAAGGTGGACGGCGAACGGCTGGCGTTCATTCCGCCGCAGATGCCAACTCTTGTCGAGCAGCCGCCCGAAGATGACGGGTGGGTCCACGAGGCCAAGCTCGACGGCTACCGGACGCAGATCATCATCGATAAGGGCGGCGTGCGGCTCTACAGCAAGAATGGCCGTGACTGGACGACAAAATACTGGCCCATCGCACTGGCGGTCGACCTGCCCTGCCGGGCTGCCATTCTCGACGGCGAGGTGATTGTGTCAGGCGAGCGGGGCACGCCCGATTCCGTTGCGCTGGAAGCCGCGGTCTGGAATGAGCCGAGCGAACTGGTGTTCGTCGCGTTCGATCTCCTTCATCTCGACGGTCGCAATCTTACCCCCCTACCTTTGTTGCTGCGTAAGCACGCCCTGCGGCAACTGGTTGAACCTGGCCTCGGCAAGATCCAATACAGCGACCATTTTGAGCGCGGCGCGCTGGCGAACTTTGGCGTCATCGAGAAGACAGGGTTTGGTGGCATTATCTCGAAGCGTTCCGACAGCCCGTACAGGAGCGGACTGTCGAAAACATGGCTGAAGACCGAATATTCTTGAAAGCGTCTTGATTTGCCAGGACAGCCCCGCACAGCGAACGCTGCTCCCCCGGGGAGCCCAATAGTTCGAATCACGTGCGGCGCTATTTTAACATTCGCTAATTTACGTTTTGTTAATGAACTTTGGTGTTCGGCATGTGGATAACGTGCCGCCAATAGCAGTGGACCATGAATTTGCGATGTGGCGCACGCGGCGTTTGTTAAACCGCCGAGTTGAAAGTTGCCAAGCTTGTTACTTATGCTATTTCTAATCTGGGGACGGGGACGCTAATTTACACCGCCTATGGAGGTGGCTTTTGCGCCCGGAGGTATCAGGCGTCGGCACAGAGAATGAGAAGCCTTCCTCGATCGATGTTTCACGTGCTGGCGAAGCGCTTCTCGCTGACCTGTTGGCGAATACGACTGAACTTTTGTCGCTCTATGATCGCGACTTTCGGCTAACGCACTACGCAGCCAGGCTCAAAGGCCTGTACGGAGGCGCGGTGATGCCAGGCGCCGCCATTTGGGAAATCTACCCAAGCTTCCTCGATACCAGGTGCCGCGACGAATTCCTTCGGGTATTTCAGGGCGGCTCTGCGGCAAGCATCGAATTGCCGCGATCATCGGGCGAAGCGCCTAGGTCCGTTTTCGTCTTCGGCACCGCAGATGGTGTCGGAATCATCGAATCTCAGGGGCAGGGAGGGCGCAGCGCCGCGGAGGAGCAGGAGCATGTAATTCTGCTCCATCAGGCGACCCACGACGTGCTGACCGGACTGCAGAATCGACGGCAATTCGGAGAGCGACTACAGGAAGCGCTAGCGGCAATCGGCGGCCCAAAACCGAAAGCCGCCCTGCTCCAAATCGACCTTGATGATTTCAAGTCGGTCAACGACACGCTCGGCCATGGAGCAGGCGACACGCTTCTGCAACTCGCGGCAGGTCGAATCCGCGACGCGCTGCAGGACGGCGAATCTGCATACCGGTATGCCGGCGACGAGTTCGCTGTCATCCAATTGGGCAAGGAGCAGCCCGTGGAAGCCGAGCGCCTCGCCGGATCCCTGGTCAATGCCTTCAAGGACCCGTTCATCATCAACGGCATTCCCGTTTTCGTTGGTTCAAGTATCGGAATAGCTTTTGGGCCGGAGCACGGGACCGACGGCGAGCAGTTGATGAAAGCCGCCGACATCGCTCTTTATGCAGCCAAGACGGATGGACGCGGCTGCGCCCGAACGTTCAATCGCTCGATGCTGCTCTTGCTCGAGCAACGCGAGAATCTCAGGCGCAGCCTTCGAACCGCGCTGGAGCGGGGCGAACTCTATATTGAGTATCAGCCGCTCATCCGGCCTCCTTCATCGGTGATCGGTTTTGAAGCGCTGCTGCGTTGGCGACACCCCGAGATCGGCATCATCCCGCCCGGTGTATTCATTCCGATCGCCGAGGCCGACGGTCTGATGGACGAGATTGGACGATGGGTGCTCGAGCAAGCCTGTCGTCAGGCATTGACGTGGCCTTCCTCGCTGACAGTCGCAGTGAACCTGTCTCCGGCTCAGTTTCTGAGCGGTTCGTTGACAGATACGGTCGCTCAGATCATCGACGCAGTTGGGATTCGAGCCGAAAGACTTGAACTTGAGATAACCGAAACGGTTCTTCTTGAGAAGACAATCGATAATATAGATACATTAAATACTTTGAATGTATTGGGGATAAGAATTTCGCTGGACGATTTTGGAACATATTACTCATCGTTGAGCTACCTGAAGAACTTTCCATTCGACACCTTGAAGATAGATCAATACTTCATCGCGGACTTGGAAACCGATCGCAAGAGCCAAACGATCGTGCAATCGATCATCAACCTGGCGCACGGCCTTGGTATAAGCGTCACCGCCGAGGGGGTCGAGACGTCGGCGCAGGCACGGTGGCTGGTCAAGGAGAATTGCGATTGCCTGCAAGGTAATTTCCTGGGACGGCCGCTTGGAGCCGAGGCAACCAGCGATTTCGTCAGGCGGTCGCCATCGAAGGAGGCGCGAGCGATGGAGGAATCGAATCGGGCGCTCTAGCCCTGCACTCTTTGTGGAGGGTTGAAAAACGATCGAGCTGGATACCGCGCGATGCGGAAACTCATCACGAGGCGGTCAAATTTCCGCCTCGGAGGTCAGGAGGATGCCGATGGGATCTGTTCATCACGAACCGGCTGGCGAGCCGACTTTTGAGCCGATGATCCAGATCGACATGGAGATCAAAACCTTTGTCTCCGCTTGGAAACACTGCGACTATGTCTCGACATATATGGCGCGGATGATCAGTCAAAACAGAACAGACTCGGTCCGACATTCGAATCTGTTTTCTTCTGCCTTCAACGAATTGCTGGAGGTCGCTTTTCGTACGCGCCATGCCGACGGCGAATTGGCATGCAGGGTGTCCCGCCACGGCGCGACGGATAGAATCGAGCTAACAATTCCTTGCGTGCCGGAGGAACGCCAATTCTATCAGGAGGCCGTGTCGCAAGTCGCCGGATTTGAGGCCAGGGAGCGATATCTCAATTCCGTGTCTGGAGATCTGGCGCCCAGCCGGGAGGTGGTACTCCTGGAACTGGCTGTCGACTACAACGCGACACTCAGGGTCGAGGAAGCCGCAAGCGACGCGATCAAACTTGTCGTGGATCTTCCACTTGAGGGCCTGCAGCATTGAGCCCTTACAACCTTCTCCCGCGCTTCAAGGCCCAATACGACGCGAACAACCAGGAGTTCTCCATAGCTGGGGTGGTCCGGCCGCAGGCGATCGATGAGCTTGGGCCCAGCCTGGCATTGCTACGCGATGCGATCGGCCGTGTACGCGGCGTTCTCTATGTCAATGTCAGGCGCCTGACGCAGATGAACAACGCTGCGTTCCATGCCTTTTCGAGGATCATGATTGACGCCTGTCGCGCTCGACCCGATCTCAAATTTGTCGTCATCACATCAAGCGTCGTCGGATGGACCTCACGAAAATTCGGTCGCTTGAGCGGAATCGAACCGAACATCACGGTCAAGCAGTATGACAGCGAATTCTATCCAGGGCAGGGCTTCCTTGAGGAAGGCGGGTTCGTTCCAATCCTGCGCACACAGACAAAGATGACCTGGCGCCACGAGCGTACAATCTTGCCGAGACACGGCATGAGGCCCGGGATCGTTATGGCAGACATCTGTTGCGGGATCGGCGATTTCGTCGTGCTCGTGCAGAAAGAGTTCCAGCCATCGCGGATCGTCGCCCTCGACCATTCCATATCAAGCCTGGACTACGCCCGACGAGTGATGCGCGAATTCGATATCCGGGGCATCGAATATACTTATGGAGATGCGTCGGAAATGCTGCTCGACGAGGCGCAGTTCGACTTGGTCACCTGCCGACATTCGCTTCAAATCTTCAATCGACCGGAACTCATCCTCAAGGAACTCTACCGCATATGCAAGCCAGGCGGGCGGGTCTACATCACCAACGAGAAGAATTCGCATTGCCTCGGCGAGCCGCGCGCAGAAAGCATTCGTTGGACATACAATGAAGTGGCGAAGCTGTTCGCGCATTTCGAGATGGACGTCGAGCTTGGGCCTAAGAGTCGGCGGTACCTGATTGAAGCAGGATTCGAAGACATACGTGTCGAGACCTTCATGGTCACCAACCTGGACGGAGATCCGCAGGACTTCGCCGATGTCATTGTGGCCTGGGCGGATGTCTATGCGGGCGATATGGCCACCCGACGCGGCGATGGGCCGGAGTTCATTGCACGATTCCGGCAGGGCTTTCAGGATCACATTTTTGCTGCGCTGCACCCCAAGGGTTATGCGGGTTGGCCGATCTGGGTCGCATCGGGGCGGCGGCCTCAATGAAAGCCGACGATCAGCCTACACCGCGCTTCGGCCTGCGCTCCTTTCGAGCAAAATTCGTATTGGTCGTTGGCGGCGCGGTACTGTTCGACCTCTTGCTCAGCGGTGGTCTGGCGCTTTGGAACGTTCAAAAGCTGTCGCGCGACGCCACATCGGAAGTCGGTGAGGGCCTGACCACCGCGAACCAGGAATACATTCGCTCGTATGCCGACTCGACAGCGTTAAGTGTCGACCTCCTGCTCGATCGAGTTCATGGGGACGTGAAGGCGCTGGCTGGCGTTCTGCAGGCACAGATCAACGATCCGAGCAGGCAGCAGCAGGTCGGAGCAACCCTTTCGCATCAAGCTCCCGGGTCGGTGAAAGTCGTCTATGACGCGCAGGGCGATTGGGCGCAGAACCTGCCGGGCGCGCCTTCGGTGATAAGCGTCTGGGGCTACCTGCTGGGCGCCGACCATACTCCGCTCCCCGCCGTTCAGCGGGAAATAGAAGACAGTACCGTGATCGATCTCGTCGCGCCGACCCTCATGGCCAGCGGATCGCCAAAACTCCAGATGTACTATATTGGTCCAAAGGAACGGCCGATCTTCAGGACGGTACCCTATACGGACCAGGCGCAGACCTTCGACCGACTCTATCCGGGTCACAACAAGGCGGAGTTCTGGGAGTTCTTCTTTCCGGGCATCTATGGGTCATGGCAGCAATGGGCCAGGGATCCGGCCTTGCGTCCGGTCGCCGACGACATCACTCAGACAGCGCCTTACACCGATGCGATCACGGGAAAGCTGATCGTCAGCTTTTTCCACCCGCTGTGGACGCGAGATCGCACCGGTATCGCCGGTGTAGCGGGTGCGGACATCACCCTCGATCAGCTCGCGGAAGTCGTCGAGCGCGTGAAGATCGCCGAGACCGGGTTCGGCTTCCTCACCATGTCGACCGGCAATGTGGTGGCGATCAATCCATCGGGCCAAGCGATCATCGGCCTGACTTCATCTAATGATGCTGGTACGCAGGGCGTCACCGGCCTGGAGAGGTCCCTGCGGGGAAGTACGCAGCCGGCTATCGCGTCGCTGCCACTCGACCAGAACAATGACGGTGTCATTCAGCATATCATGCTCGACAACAAGGGCGAACGCGTGCCCTACATAGTCGTCCTCAAGAGATTGAAGCCGACCAACCTGTGGAGTTCGGGACCGATCAAGTCCGAAGCGATGTCGGTCGGTATCGTCGTTCCCGAACGCGAGATCTATGCATCTTTGTTCGCCGCGCAGAAGAGTATCTCCCTTGCGACCAATCGCATCCTGCTCTTTCAGATCGGCGCCATCATCGTTTCGCTTCTGATTGTTTTTGCGGCAGTGCTCGGGATCTCGAAGCGGATCACGGCCGGCCTCAGGGCGCTTGCCGGCGCGGCCCAGAGGCTCCAGTCCAAAGACTATTCCGTCCGCGTGAGCATTCCAACGCGCGACGAGGTTGGAGCGGTAGGCGTCGCCTTCAACCGAATGGCCGAGCAGATCAGCTTTCACACGGAAAACCTCGAGCAACTCGTCGACGAACGAACCAGGGAGCTCGGCGATGCAAATCAGGAGATTTCCGCGCTCAACGAAAAGCTGCGGGATGAGAACATCCGGCTCGGCGCCGAGCTCGCGGTTGCCAGGCACATCCAGATGATGGTTCTGCCGAAACCGTTCGAGCTCGAAGCGATTCCGGGGCTTGAGATCGCGGCCTATATGCGGCCGGCCGACGAGGTCGGTGGCGATTATTACGACGTTCTGCAGAACGGGTCACGGGTCAAGATCGGCATCGGCGACGTGACAGGTCACGGTCTCGAGAGCGGCGTGCTGATGCTGATGGTCCAATCGGTCGCTCGCGCGCTGCAGGAGACCAACGAAGGGAATCCGCACCAGTTTCTCGATCGGCTGAACAGAGCAATCTACAAGAACATCGAGCGGACGAACACCGGCAAGCATCTCTCGCTGGCCTTTCTTGACTTTGAGGATGAGCGGGTAACGCTATCCGGCCAGCATGAGGACGTTCTCGTCATGCGCGCTGGCGGGGAAGTCGAACGCATCGATACGCTTGATCTGGGTCTTCCGGTTGGTCTGGAGAATGACATCTCGCCGTTCATTGACACGCGTGACATCGCGTTCGGGAGCGGTGACGTGATCGTGCTGCACACCGACGGCGTGACCGAGGCGGAGGATGAAGACAAGAGACTGTTCGGGTTCGAGCGCCTCTGCGAGAGCGTGCAAAAACGTCACGGCAGGACCGCCGAGGACATCAAGACCGGGATCATCGATGACCTGATGGCCCATATCGGTATCCAGAAGATCCACGACGACATCACCCTCGTGATCATAAGGCATACATGAGATGACAGCGCTGTTCGGTAGCCCTGACATTGCAATCGGGATGAAGGAGAATGTCAGTCGCCTGCGGCTGTTCGACGGACCAATCGACTTGAGTTGGCGCCATTGCGCCACGACCTCGGACTTCATTGCCGATCTTTTCGCGTTGCGCTTTCAGTCGTCCCGCAATGACTACATGGAAGTGCGACATAGCATCGGATATCTGGTCAACGAGCTCATCGAAAATGCGGTCAAGTTTCGCGCACCGGGTGAGATCGTGATCGAGGCGTCGATGGATTCGGAGTGCTTCAAGCTCAAGGTGTCGAACGACGTCGACGGTGAGAACGCGTCTGAGTTCCAAAGTCTCCTGGCGGACATCACGGTTGGCGACCCCAAAGACCTGCTGATACAGCGAATTGAAGCTAATGCCGCGAATCCTGACGTGGCGCGCTCCGGGCTGGGACTGCTGACGTTGATGAGCGACTATGGCGCACGCCTGGCCTGGATATTCAGCTCCGCCGATGAAAGAGATCGGATCTGCCTGGAGACGTATGCCTCCATTCCGATATCGCAAACGCAC
Organism: Mesorhizobium atlanticum; assembly: GCF_003289965.1. Classification (GTDB taxonomy): domain Bacteria; phylum Pseudomonadota; class Alphaproteobacteria; order Rhizobiales; family Rhizobiaceae; genus Mesorhizobium; species Mesorhizobium atlanticum. The sequence goes on along the minus strand of NZ_QMBQ01000011.1, from coordinate 21,223 downwards.
AACTAGATGAAACGAAGCCAAGCAATGGAAATCAAGACGGACGACTACCGTGTTTGGATTGAGGGAAGCAATATTTTTTTCGACGGTGCAATGCGGCTTGCCAGTTCAGAGGCAGGTGCGCCCGTCATGGCTTTGGCGAACAGTGTCCTTGCCTCAAATCCTTCAACTATTACGCTCGATTTGAAAGACCTTCATTTTCTCAATTCTTCCGGCATCAATCTACTGGCGAAATTTACCATCGAGGTGCGCAAGCATCCCGATGTTCGTCTCGTCGTGCGCGGAACGCCCGACATACCCTGGCAATCGAAATCATTGCCGAATCTGAAGAAGCTGCATCCCGCCCTGGTGCTTTTGATGAACTAATCGGCTTGTCAGAAAGTCAATGCGCCTCTTCAATTGTCAGCTGCTTGAGCATGGACTGGCGGCCGACGTATACTGTTGGGGAATGGGTACTTGAAAACGTCGGCCGCACGTTGACTCTCACGAACGAGGCAACGACGGGTATTCAGTTTCCCGGTGTCGTGCACCGGCCGATTACTGCGAAAATACGGAGGCGAGACCGCAATCGCGTTGAGGGAGTCCGGCTGGCCGCTCGAAGCCGGCATTAAGGATATGCCAACATTGAGCCAAGGCACTCTCTCGCTTGCGGTCGACAAGGCGCAGTTCGAACAAACAGATCTATGCTACGACGTTTCCATTCAACGCACGCTCGCCTATCCAGGAGACTCGAGCATCGGTCTCGCCGCCCTTGATGCAGTCGACCACGAGCTATGGGTTCGATGACTATCCGCGCAGACACTCACCAGCCTTGAAGATCGATCGACCGCAACGTCCAGGGCAACATTTCGCATCGGGCAGATAGGCGACCGTCACATGATGCCGAAGGTCCTGTAAGCGTCCGTTGCACTCATCCCTTCGCGGATCGCCTTGGCGACGCGTTTTTCACCGCGAGCCTTTTCGAGGGCGAGGCGCACCACCTCTTCCTCGGCTTCGGCGGGGACAACGAGGACGCCTTCCTTGTCGCCGAACATGAGCGTTCCCGGCTCTATGCGCAAGCCGCCGATTTCGAGCGTGCAGCGATAGTCGACGACCTTGCCGCGCACGCCCTGGTCCTGTGCGTAGTAGCCGGTGCAGAAGCAAGGAAACCCAAGGGCCTTGATGCCGTCGGTGTCGCGGGCGAAACCGTCGACCAGCGCGCCGCGCGCGCCGAGGATCTGCGCACGCGTCGACATGAGCTCGCCCCACAGCGCATAGCGGGGCGAGGCGCCGCTCGCGACATAGATCTCGCCTGGTTTCAGATCGTCCAGCGCCTCGAACATCAGCCCGAACGGCTTGCTCATCAGCGGATTATGGGTCGGTCCATTGGACGGAAAGATGTCGGTCTCAAGCACGGGCATGGCCCGGCCGAGCAGGCGCGTCTTCTCGTCGACGGGCTTGAACACCGGCGGAAGGAATTGATGCTGCAGCCCCAGCGTGTCCATCACGTCGCCGACCACCGCGACGAAGAGCTCCTGCTCGAACAGGCGGTACATTTCGGAATCGTCGGCGTAGAGGCGTGTCGATCTGGTCATCAGGCTTGCATCCGGATGTTGGTGAATTCAATGGTCCGCGAAGGTCCTAGCGCCGCGGCGTTCTGCACCAGCGCGCGCATATAGCCGAGCGCAAAGGCCTTGCCCGCATGCCAGGGCGCGTCGCAGGACATTTCCGGCGTGTGGTCGGGGATGATGACGCCGTCATAGTTTTCGTCGCGCAGGATGCGGACGATTTCAGCCATGTCGATGTCGCCGTCGTCGACGAAGGTTTCGTGATAGTTTGGCACCTTGCCGCGCACGTTGCGGAAATGGATGTAGCCGATGCGCTTGCGCCGGGCGAAGCGCCGGACATGCCCGTAGATCTCGTCGGTGCCCGGCATTTCCTGCAGCGAGCCGAGGCAGAGCTCAAGCCCGTTGGACGGCGAATCGACGATGTCCATCAGCCGGTCGTATTTCTCCGGGCGGTTGACCAGGCGCGCTGCGCCCCGCAACGCCTCGGCCGGCGGATCGTCCGGATGGGCGGCGAGCACCACGCCGGCTTCCTCAGCCACCGGAACGACGTCGCGCAGGAAGGCGCCGAGCCTTTGCCAAAGCTCATCGCTGCTCACCGTCACCAGCGCGGCACCCGGCCGGGCGGCGCGGTAGCGCATGTTCCAGACCACGCCGTCGGGCAGGGGCAAATCGGGGTCGATCGCCGCAAGGTCGAGCCCCACCGACATCGCTTCGCCGCGCGCGAAAGGTCCGCGCGACCAGCCCCAGACGCCGGCAACGGAGAAATTGTAGCCGATGCAAGGGATGCCGGCGCGGCCGGCATCGCGGATGAGTCGCTTCAGCCCTTCGATCTGCTTCGCCCTGTCGGGGCCATCGAGCAGAATATCGGACCAGAAGCGCGGCGAGAAATTCTCGATCGCGGCGATTTCCAGCCCGTTGCCGCGCACGGTCTTCATCAGGTCGGCGAAGTCCTCGTAGTTCCACAACTCGTCGATGGAGCAATCACCCCAGCCTTCCGTCTCGCTGCCGGCCGACAGCGAAGGGTCGCGGCCGCGAAAATAGTTGGTGAGGTGGGCGACGATATGCGTGGCGCCCGCCTGGCGGGCGAAGCGGAAATTGTCGGGGGTCAGCGATTCCCGGTAAAGGCCAAGACCGATCTTCATGGTTCTACTTCACCCCTATGCCGGCGGTCAGGCCGCCGTCGATCTTATAGTCCGCGCCGGTGCAGAAGCCGGCTTTCGAGGAGCACAGAAAGGCGATGAGCTCCGCCACTTCCTCGGGTTCGCCGATGCGGCCCAGCGGATGGGCCGCGCCGAAGCGCCTGTAGGCCTCCTCGACATCGGCATCGCTGCCGTTGTCGCCGCGCGCGGCCTTCTCCAGGATCGGCGTGCGGATCGAGCCGGGGCTGACCGAATTGACGCGGATGCCGGCCGCCGCGTAGTCGAGAGCCAGCGAGCGCGTCAGCGTGTGGATCGCGCCCTTGGTGGTTGCATATGCGGCGACGTTCTGCTGGCAGGCGAAACCCTGCACCGAGGCGACATTGACGATGGCGCCGCCGCCGCGCTTGATAATTTCCGGGATGCCGAAATGGGCGGTCAGGTAGATCGAGGCGACATTGACCGTCATCGCCTTGTTCCAGGTTTCCCAGTCGGTGGTCGTCGCGGTTCCATAGGGATGGACCGCCGCCGAGTTGACGATCACGTCGAGGCCGCCGAAACGCTCGACGCCGGCAGCGACGGCGTCGCGGACCTGGTCCGGCACGGAGACGTCGGTGTCCACGACCAGCGCGCCGGCCCCGGAACTTTCCAGCTCCGCCCGCATCGCGGCGTTGGCCGAGCGGTCGATGCCGCAGGCGACGATCGCGGCGCCACCGGCGGCAAGGCGCCTGGCGGTTGCGAGACCGATCCCTGTCGTTCCGGTCACCAGGGCGACCTTGCCCTCAAAATCCTTCATTGCCGAAACTCCTTTGGTCACGTCTTGGAAGCCGGTTCTTCGGGCAGGAACCGCAGCGCGAAATCGAGATGGCGGCTCATCAGATAGGCGTAGGCCAGCCTGTCGCGCGCGCGGAGCGCAGCGATGATCTCGCCATGCGCGGCACGGGTGTCGGCCAGCACCGGGCGCATTTCCTTGCCGATGGTCATGATCCGCAGGATCACGGGCGACAGGAAAGAATACATGTCGGTGAGCATGCGGTTGCCCGCCAGCCCGATCAGCGCCATGTGGAAATTGAAGTCGTTCTCGGCGGCTTCCTCGATCGAGCGGCTCTCGACGATCCTGGCATTGATGTCGTCGAGCGCCTCGATCTGGTCGCTCGTGGCGTTGAGCACGATGTGGTCGCCGATGCCGACCTCGATGATGCGCCGAAAACCCTGGATGTCGGCGAAGGACGAACGCGAGACATCCATGTGGGCGGCGAAGAAGTTCTGGATGGCGATGCTCTGCCCGTCGGCCAGCACCGCGCCGACGCGCGGCTTGGGCTCGATCAGCCCATAGGTGCGGATTGTGCGCAACGCTTCGCGCACCGTGTTGCGGCTGGCGCCGGTGATCTCGCTGAGCTCGCGTTCGGTCGGCAGCACATCGCCGACATTGAGCTGTCGCGCGCGGATGAGGTCGAGGATCCGTCCTGCCGCGGCATCGACCGCGGAGCTGCCGCCGGCGCGACGGGCACCGACATTGTCGCGTAGGGCCTGAGGGTTTTCCGACATTTATCCTCCAAATTGTTGGACCACAATATCCTAAGATTCGCGGAAAACAACCAACTCGCGGCTCACTCCGTCGAATTTTCTTAGGCGACCGGGGGGCAGCAAGCCATCTTCGAGTGCCAAATTTTAATTTGACTCTCGTTGTGGTCCAACAATAAGGTCTCGGCCTCTGGTGAGGAAAGCGGCGATGGAACAGTGCTGGCGCTGGTATGGTCCGGACGATCCGGTGACACTCGATCATGTCAAGCAGGCGGGTGCGACAGGCGTCGTCTCGGCCCTGCACGACATCTATGACGGGCGCCTCTGGCCGCTGGAAAACATCCTCGAGCGCAAGCGCATCATCGAGGCGGCGGGGCTGAGCTGGTCGGTGGTCGAGAGCATTCCCGTCCACAACTCGATCAAGATCGGCGCGCCGGAGCGGCTCCGTTATGCCGGTTTCTACAAGGACACGATCCGCGCGCTGGCGAAGGCCGGCATCGCGACGATCTGCTACAATTTCATGCCCGTGGTCGATTGGACCCGAACGGATCTGGCCTATCGCCTGCCGACGACGGGCTATGCGCTGCGCTTCGACGCGATCGACTTCGCGGCCTACGACCTGTTCGTGCTGAAGCGCAAGAATGCGCAGGACGGCTACACGCCCGCCCGCATCGCCGAGGCGGAGTCGCGGCTGAAAGAGCTTGGCGACGACAGGATCGACAGGATCGAGCGCAACCTCATCGCTGGCCTGCCTGCTACCGAGCGCGCCTACAACCGCGACAGCTTTCGTGAGGCCTTGGCCGACTATGACGCAATCGGGCCGAAGGAATTGCGCGAGAACCTGGCCTGGTTCCTGCGCGAGATCATTCCGGTGGCCGAACAGGAGGGGGTGCGCATGTGCATCCATCCCGACGATCCGCCATTCTCGCTCTACGGCCTGCCGCGCATCGTCTCGACCGCCGAGGATGCGCGCTTCATTCTGAACGCCGTCGACAGCCCGGCCAATGGGCTGACGTTCTGCACCGGCTCCTATGGCACGCGCGCCGATAACGACATCGTCGCCATGGTCAAGGAGTTCGCTAGCCGCATCCATTTCGTCCATCTGCGCAATGTCACCATCGAGGATGATGGCTCGTTCCACGAGGCCGAGCATCTCGAGGGCGGCACCGACATGGCGCATGTGATCCTCGCGCTGATGCAGGAGGAGGCGCGCCGCCGCAAGGAAGGCCGCGCCGACTGGCGCATTCCTATGCGACCCGATCACGGGCATCTCCTCGCCGACGACATAGGAAAGACCAGGATCAATCCCGGCTATTCGCTAATTGGCCGGCTCAAGGGCCTCGCCGAACTGCGCGGCATCATGCGAGCCGTCGAGCGGTTTGGGCTGGCGTGAGGTGGCGGACGGGCAGAGGATTGTTGTTTGCGTATGTAAAAACTATTTGCTCAGGTAAAAATAGCTGCTAGTGATCTGCGAGCCGGGCACCTGCCCGGTTCCAGGGAGGAATTGCCGGATATGACAAGACTGCGCGGTCTTGCGTGGGATCATCGACGTTGCTGGGGGCCGCTGGACGCGAGCGTCGGGCCATATTGCGCCGCCAATCCCGGCCTGGAGATCGAATGGGATCGCCGCAGCCTCTATGAGTTCGGCGAGGGCGCGCTCGGCCCCCTGCTGTCGGCCTATGATCTGGTGGTGTTCGACCATCCGTTCATCGGCGACATCGCGCAGGACGAGCTGATGGTGCCGTTCGACGCTTATTTGTCGGCGGAGCAGATCCGTTACTTCGAGCAGGATTCGGTCGGTCCGTCCTGGCAGTCCTACGAAAAGAAGGGGCGGCAGTGGGCATTGCCGGTCGACGCCGCCTGCCATGTTGCTTCGTATCGTCCGGATCTACTGGAGCGCTATGGCCCGGTGCCCCGCACGCATGAAGAGGTCGTCGATCTCGGCCGTCGCGCGCGCAAGGACGGCAAGTGGCTTGGCCTGCCTTTCGTGCCGACGGACGCGATGTGCCTGCTTCTGACGCTTGGCGACCCACAGGAATATGGCGAGCAATTCATCGCGCCGGATATGGTCGAGAAGGCCGTCGGGCAATTGCGCGAGCTTGCGGGGCTTTCGCATCCGAACTCGTCCAAATGGAATCCGATCCGCTGCTACGACCACATGATCGCGCATGACGACGTCGTCTATGTGCCGTTCGCCTTCGGTTACGTGAACTACGCCGCGAAGACCGACAGGCCGTATCTGCGCTTTGCCGACGTGCCGACCGCCCGATCGGCCGGCGCGCTGCTCGGCGGCGCGGGCGTCGGCGTCAGCGCCCAGTCGAAGCACAAGCAGCAGGCGATCGACTATGCGCTGTTCCTGTGCTCGCCCGACTATCAGCGCGGCGACTATGTGAAGTCGGGCGGGCAGCCGGGAGCGCTGGCGGCCTGGAAGGATGCCGGGGTCAATCATCTCTGCCGCGATTTCTTCGCCTCGACGCTGCGCACGATCAGCTCGTCTTATCTGCGTCCGACGCATCCGGGCTTCATCGCCTTCTTCCGCGAATGCGCGCCGCGCGCGGCGGCTGCGATTGCCGGCGACGTCTCGGCCGCTGAACTCGCCGATCACGTGAACCGCCTCTATCGCGAAACCAGGCTACCGGAACGGAGCGTCGCGTGATGGCTGCCGGCATTGCCGAAACCCTCGAGGAAAGCGAAGGCGGCCGCAACGGATATCGCGTGCCGGCGGTGGAGAAGGCGCTCGACGTGCTGGAGTTCATGGCTGCAAGCGCCGAAGCGCTGACCCAGACCGAGATCGCGACCGGCCTCGGCCGCTCCATCCACGAGATCTACCGTATCCTGCTTCTCCTGGAGAAGCGTGGCTACATCTTCCGCACGCGATCGGACCGCTTCCGGCTGTCGCTCAAATTGTTCGAGCTGGCGCATATGCATCCGCCGGTGAACCGGCTGGTCGAATGCGCGCTGCCTGTGATGCGCGAATTGACCGCCAACGCCGATCAGAGCTGCCACCTGGTGGTGCGCGAGGGACAGAACGCGCTGGTGGTGCTGCAGATCGATTCGCCGCTGCCAATGCGCTACTCGGTTGCGCTCGGATCGCATTTCCCGATCCTCGAAACCAGTTCCGGCGCTGTGCTGCTCGCCCATTCGAACCGGGCCGAGCGCGACCGCATCGTCGAGCGCATTGTGGCCGCCGGCGAGGGCCAGGGAACGCGCGAAGAAATCGAGGCGCGGCTGAACGAGGCGGCCAGGCTCGGCTACGAAATGCGAGCATCACTGGCCGTCGAGGCCTGCACCAACATCTCAATGCCGGTGCGCGATCACACCGGTGCTGTCATCGCCGCGCTCACGGTGCCGCTGCTGCCGCAGAAGGCGGCGCGCTTCGACCGTCAGACCGTCTTCGAAAGAACCCGGGCCGCCGCCGAGAAGATATCGGCCGCGCTCGGTTGGGGCGAAGCCAACAGCTCTTCACGTGCCGACCCGGAACGGGGGGATTACCCGTTCAGCGACTGAGACAAACGAAAACCCTGGGAGAGAGAAATGCACCGGTCCAAATCAATCCTGCTCGCATCTGCGGCCATGCTGGCCATGGGGGCCACGGCGGCGCATGCCGAGAACATGCCCAAGCACATCGGCTACGTCACCAACTACGCCACGCATGAGTGGTACCAGAATGTCATCAAGGGCATGAAGGCGCATGGCAAGGAACTCGGGATTGAGGTCGAGGTGCAGGACGCCAATCTCGATATAGCCAAACAGGTCGCCGCGGCTGAAGACTTCATCGCCAAGGGCGTCGACGTGCTGATCATCACACCGGTGAATGAGGAAGGCGTGGTGCCGCTGCTGCGTCAGGCCAAAGCTGCCAATATCCCTGTGGTGCTCGAGGGCAACCCGGTCAAGGGCATGACCACGATGGTCGCCATCTGCGACTACGACACCGGCTATTTCTCCGGCGTCGAGGCCGGCAAATATGCCAAGGAAAAGCTCGGCGGCGTCGCCAAGGTGATGAATGTCGGCCTGCCGTTGCTTTCCGCCACGGTGCTGCGCTCTCACGGCTTCATGGACGGGCTGAAGACCATCATCCCCGATGCGGTCATGGTTCATGACCTCGATGGCGGCGGCAATCCCGACCGCGCTCTTGAAGTTTCCTCGGCGGCGTTGGCTAAGAATTCGGACATCAACATCATCTACGGCATCAACGATTCGTCTTCGCTGGGCGGCCTGCAGGCCTGGAAGGCCGCCGGCAAGTCGCAGGACGGACTGCTGACGGTCGGCACCGGCGGCGAAGGACTTGCCTTCATCAACGCCATGCAGAATGAGCCGTCCTACCGCATCGAGGCCGCCATGTTCCCGGAGAAGGAAGGCTTCACGACCATCGACGCTGCGGTCAAGCTGTTCAACAGCGAGCAGGTTCCGGAGCACATCGTCAGCCCGACCGCGCCGATGAGCGGCGACGACTGGAAGAAGTATTACGACTATGACGGCAAGACCCGCGCCATCAAATGGGACGCCGTCAATGCGCTCCAGCCGCCGGCAAAGTGTATGAAGACCTCGGCCGACCTGAAGAAATAGGTCGATCGACACGGCCCTTCCCGCAACACGGGAAGGGCTACCCGCCAGGCGCCAATGCCGGCAAGGACACGGGCGCCGGCGCCTGACCCGACCGACGGGAACGGACTGACATGAGCGAGCTTACACACGCTTCCGCGCAGAAGCGTCTTATCGGCGGCCAGCTTCTCGGCAGCAGCCAGCTGGTGCTGGGCGCCATCCTGGCAGTGCTTTGCATCGCCATTTCGATCGCGGCGCCGCAGTTCTATTCGGAAGCCAACATCATCGCCATCCTGCGCCAATGCGCTCTGGTGCTGATAGTCGCCTCGGGCATGACCATGCTCATCATCACGGCGGAAGTCGACCTGTCGGTCGGCGCCTCGCTCGCCTTCGTCGGCTGCATTGGCATGGCGGTGCTCAATTCCACCCACAGCCTCGCGCTCGGCATGCTGGCGGCGCTTGCCTTCGCCGGCGGCGTCGGTCTTTTCAACGGGCTCGTCGTCACCAGGCTAAGAGTGAACTCGCTCATCGCCACCATCGGCACCATGATGATGCTGCAGGGCGGCGTCTATCTGTTCACGCGCGAAGCGGTGCAGAACCACAATCAACTGACAAGCTTCACCGATCTCGGTGCCGGCTATGTCGGCGCCGTGCCCGTCCCCGTCATCATCGCGGCACTGATCTTCGTCGTCGCCTATGTGACGCTGCGCTTCACCACGCTCGGCCGCTATCTCTACGCGGTCGGCGCCAATGAAAGGGCGGTGCGCCTGTCGGGCCTGCGTTCGGAACGGCTTAAGCTGCTTGCCTTCGTCGGCACCGGCCTTTGCGTCGGTGTCGCCGGTATGATCCTATCCTCGTTGATGAATGCCGGCCAGCCGACCGCCGGCCGCGGCTTCGAGCTGACGGTGATCGCCGCCGTCATCCTTGGCGGCACCAGCCTGCTCGGCGGCCGCGGCTCGCTGTTTGGCACGCTTCTCGGGGTGCTGGTTCTGAAGGTGATCGACAACGGCATCATCATCCTCGGCTGGAACCAGGACTTGCAGATGGTGGTGCCGGGCATCGTCATCATCCTGGCGACCTATCTCGACATCATCCGGAACAATGCCAATGTCCGTTGATTTCCTTCATCCCGGCGAAGACGCGGCCATCGACACGATTGTGCCGGCGCTGGAGATGCGCGGCATCGGCAAGCGGTTTCCGGGCGTGGTGGCGCTCGACAATGTCGATCTCACCCTGGAGCCGGGCAAGATCCATGCCCTGATGGGCGAGAACGGCGCTGGCAAGTCGACGCTCATCAAGATCATGGCCGGCGTCTACGGCAAGGACGCCGGCACGATCCGCATGCGCGGGCGCGAGGTCGACGTCAAGTCGCCGCGCGACAGCCTGAAGGAAGGCATCAAGGTCGTATTCCAGGAGATCGCGCTGATCTCCGAATTCACCGTCGCAGAAAACATCTTCCTCGAAGGCTATCCGACCGGCAGGACCGGCTCGATCGACTGGAAGAAGATACGCGCCGACTCGGCGGCACTGTTCAACCGCATCGGCTTCAACGTCGATCCAACGGCGCGGACGGGATCGCTGCCGGTCAGCCAGCAGCAGATGGTCGAGATCGCCCGCGCGCTTGCCCACGAGGCGCGCGTGGTGGTGATGGACGAACCGACCTCCTCGCTGACGCCTAACGAAGTCTCGCTGCTGTTCGCCGTCATCCGCCGCCTGGCGGCGCTCGGCATCGCCGTGGTCTACGTTAGCCACAAGCTCGACGAGGTGTTCGAGATCGCCGATACGGTGACCGTGTTGCGCGACGGACGCCACATCTCGACCAAGCTGATCGGCGAGCATACCAACGACACGCTGATCCAGGACATGATCGGCCGCCGCATCGACAACCTCTTTCCGCGCCAGCGCGGCGCGGCGGGCAGCAAGGTGGCGCTCTCCGTCGAGAAGCTCAGCACGGCGAAGAAGCTCATCGACGTGTCCTTCGAAGCGCGCGCCGGCGAGGTGCTCGGCTTCTTCGGATTGATGGGCGCCGGCCGCACCGAGCTCGCCAAGGCGATCGTCGGCTACGATCCGATCACGTCAGGCACCATCACCGTCGACGGTCGGCGGCTGTCGCCGCACGACACGAGCACCGGCGTTCGGCTCGGCATCGGTCTGCTCACCGAGGACCGCAAGAGCGAAGGCCTGATGGGCGAGCTGCCCGTCTACCAGAATGCCAGCCTCGCCTCGCTCGGCGCGTTCGCCCGGTTGGGTTTCGTCGACAAGGCCAAGGAGCATCAGGCGGTGCAGGACTATGTCGACCGCTTCCGCATCAAGACGCCCAGCCTGTTCCAGCAGATCAAGAACCTGTCGGGCGGCAACCAGCAGAAGGTGCTTATCTCGCGCTGGCTGATGCGCGGCCTGAAGGTCATCGTCGTCGACGAACCGACACGCGGCATCGATGTCGGCGCCAAGTCGGAAATCTTCGCGTTGATCGACCGGCTCGCCGGCGAGGGCCTGGCGGTCGTCATGATGACGTCGGAGATGCCGGAGCTGCTCGGCCTCGCCGACCGAATCGCGGTGATGTGCGAAGGCCGCCTGACCGCGGTGATGCCGCGCAACGAAGCCACGCAGGAGAAGATCCTCAATGCGGCGATCGGATAGAACCATGGCGCATCGCCTCGGCATTCCTTGCGACACGGGTCATTCCCTCGGAGGAGTTAAGCGATGAGCCTGGCAAGCACTGCTTCCGCGAAAGACCAGCCATCCATGCTGGCGCGGCTCTTTGCCCGGCAGGAACTGGCGCTGCTCGTCTGCCTCGTCCTGGTGCTGGCGTTCTTTTCCGCAACGGTCGAGAATTTCTTCTCCGTGCGCAACATGACCAACGTGCTGGGACAGGCCTCGCTGGCGCTCACGGCCGGCGTCGGCTGCGCCATCGTCTTCATTTCCGGCGAGGTCGACATCTCAATTGGCTCGCTGCTGGCGACCATCGCTCTGCCGCTGATCATCATCATGAACGACACCAATTCGCTGCTGCTCGGTGTCGGCGGCGCGCTGCTGTTCGGGCTCATCATCGGGGTGGTGAACGGCTATCTCGTCGCCTATGCCGGCATCAACTCGCTGATCGTGACGCTGGGGACTATGTTCATCATGCGCGGCGGCGTCTACCTCTACACCGGCCAACGCGCGATACCCGACGCCGCGAGTCTCGACAGCTTCATCGCGCTCTCCGACGGGCGCCTGTTCAACATCATCCCCTATTCGGCGGTGATCGCCATCGTGCTCCTCGCCGCCTTCGGCTACATGATGCAGCACCGGCCGTTCGGGCGGCAGATCTATGCCGTCGGCGGCAATCAGGAAGTGGCGCGGCTGGCCGGCTATGACGTGCGGCGCGTCAAGTTCATCTGCTTCATCATCAGCGCGCTGCTGGCGACGGTCGCCGGGATTATCCTGGCAGCGCGCGTCGGCTCGGCGCAGCATACGGCGGGGCTGAACTTCGAATTCCAGGTCGTCGCCGCGACGGTGCTGGGCGGCGTGAGCCTCGCCGGCGGCATCGGCAGCCTGACCGGCATGGCGCTGGGCGTGCTCATCCTGCAGTTCCTGTCCAACGGCCTGCGCGGGCTCGGCCTGCCGACCGAATGGCAGCTTGTCATCACCGGCATGATCATCATCGCCGCCGTCGCCTTCGACGAAGCGAAGCGCCGGCGCGCGAATGGAGGCTGACATGGCTCGTCTTGAAGGAAAATCCGCTGTCATCACCGGTGCGGCCGACGGCATCGGCCACGCGATCGCCGAGGCGATGGCGCGCGAAGGGGCGCATGTGTTCCTCGGCGACATCGCCGATGACGCAGGCGAGACGTTCGCGGCGGCACTTCGTGCGGCTGGCCGCCACGCCGACTATGTCCATTGCGACGTTTCGCAGAAAGCCGATATCGCCGGCCTGATCGACAGCGCGGTGAAGAAGACCGGACGTCTCGATATCCTGGTCAACAACGCCGCCGTCGCGATAGGCGGCATGCCGGTGCACGAGATGACCGACGAGCAATGGCACCGGCTGATCGCCGTCAACCTGACCAGCGTGTTCCGCGGCTGCAAATACGCGCTGCCGCATATGATCGCGCAGAAGTCAGGATCGATCATCAACATGGCCTCGGCGCAGGGCCATATCGGCCTCGATGGCTGGACCGCCTATGCCGGCGCCAAGGGCGCGGTGATGGCGATGACGCGCCAGATGGCGGTCGAGTTCGGGCCGGTGAATGTCCGCGTCAATTCGATCTCGCCGGGCACCATCAACACGCCGATGAACGACAGGCTGATCAAGGAGATCGGCGGCAGCCTCGCCAAGGCGTGGGTCAAGATGCATCCGCTCGGCCGCATCGGCGAGCCTTCCGAAGTGGCGGAGGCCGCCGTCTATCTGGCATCCGATGCGGCCGGCTTCACTACCGGCACCGACCTGCGCGTCGATGGCGGGCTGACCGTGGCCCCGCGCTACGTTCCCGAACTGCTTTGAAAAACGAAACGAGACAGAAATGAACAAGGCCCTGGAAGGCGTCCGCATCCTCGATTTCAGCCATCTGCTGCAGGGGCCGTTCGCCACGCAACTGCTCGGCGACATGGGCGCCGATGTCATCAAGGTGGAGCGCGCCGGCGCCGGTGACATGTTCCGTGGCATGACCTTCTTCGCCAAATGGGTAGGCGGCTCCGAAAGCCCGAACTTCCTCGCCTGGAACCGCAACAAGCGTTCGATCGCGCTCAACCTGAAGAGCCGCAAGGTGCACGCCATCATCATGGAGATGGCGAAAAGCGCGGACGTCGTGGTTCAGAATTTCCGGCCCGGCGTGCTGGCCAAGCTCGGCTACGGCTATGAGGACTTCAAGGCCGTCAATCCGCGCATCATCTACTGCTCGGGTTCGGGCTATGGCGAGGAGGGGCCTTACGTCGAGCGCCCCGGACAGGACATGCTGATCCAGGGACTGGCGGGGCTGATCGCCAACACCGGCCGCGGCGACCAAACGCCTGTTCCCGCTGGCGCCGGCCTCGCTGACCAGATCGGCGCCATGAACATGGTCTACGGCATCCTGTCGGCGCTCTACTATCGTGAGAAGACCGGCAAGGGGCAGAAGATCGAGGTCAACCTGCTGGCCGGGCTGCTCGCACATCTCAACCAGGAATATGTGGCCGTGCTCAACCTCGGCGAGGATTTCGTTCGGCCGAATTCTGGCATCGGCCATCCCGGCATGCAGGCGCCGTTCGGCATCTACGAGACGAATGACGGCGGCTATGTGTCGATCGCCATGAGCCCCTTCAAGACGCTTTACGAGGTGCTGGAAGCGCCGCGGCTTGCCGTCTATGACGATTTGAAGACCTTGTTCGACAAGCGCGACGAGGTGTTCGAGAAGGTCAATGCCGAGACCAAGAAATTCGCCACCCAAGATCTGCTGACGCGGCTTCTCAAAGCCGACATCTGGTGCGCCGAGGTGAAGGATATCCGCCGGGCGGCGGAAGACCCGCAGGTCACGCATATGGGCATGATCACCAGCTACGATCATCCGCGCGGCGGCAAGGTCAAGGTGGTGGCGCCGGCGGTCAAGATGAGCGAGACGCCCGCGACCATCGAGCGGCCGGCGCCGCTGGTCGGCCAGCACGGCCGCGAGATCCTGGCCGAGCTTGGCCTGTCGAAGGACGAGATCGCGGCGCTCGAGGCGTCCGGCGACATGACCGTGGACGCAGCCTGACGATGGGCACCTACCAGACGCTCACCGTCGAGATCCAGGGGCGCGTCGCGGTCGTCACCTTCCGCCGCGCCGACCAGCTCAACGCCATGAACCGGCTGATGCAAGGCGAGATCACCGAAGCATTCGAAGCGCTGTCGGGCGACGAAGGTGTCGGCGCGATCGTGGTGACCGGGGAGGGGCGCGGCTTCATGGCCGGTGCCGACATCAAGGAATATGCAGCGCAGACTGCGGCCGAGTTCGACACGTTCCAGGCTGCGGGAACGCGCATGTATGCGGCGATCGAGGACAACCGAAAGCCGGTGATCGCGGCGGTCAACGGCTTCGCGCTGGGCGGCGGCATGGAGCTGGTGCTGTGCTGCGACATCGTGATCGCCAACCAGTATGCGAAACTCGGCCTGCCTGAGATCAAGCTCGGGCTGATCCCCGGTGGCGGCGGCACACAGCGCAGCGTCGCCAAGCTCGGCCGCAACCGCGCCAATCTTCTGCTGATGACCGGCGCCATCGTGTCGGCCTCCGAATTCGTCACTGCCGGCCTGGTCAACGAGATCGTCGACGTCGAAAGCCTGATGCCGCGCGCGCTGGAACTGGCCGGGATGATCGCCGCCGAGCCCGCAGCCGCGATCGAGGGCCTGAAAGCCCTGACGGCGCACGCCGTGTCGGGCAATCTGGGAGAGGGCCTGGCGATGGAGCGCAACATATTGGGTGGCCTCTATCGCAGCGAGGTCGGTCAGCGGCGCGTCAAGGAGTTCGCCGAGAGGAGCGCCGTGAAAAAGGCCAGCTCATGAACGGCGACGACTATCGCGGTCTCGGCTGGGCGCATGGCGCGCTCACCGTGCAGCGGCTCGGCGCAATGCTGGCGCCGGTCACGTTTGTGCTGGCCGACGGCCGGCAGGTCTCGCCGATGCATATCGCGCCCTGGTCGGGCGAGCGGGAGGCGAAAGCGCTGCCGGGCATCCTGCGCAGGCTGCGCGGCGAATGGCCTTGCGTGCCCTTCGGCTATTCGGTGCCCGTCGATGGGTGGCCGGAGGAATGGGCGCGTGTGATGGGGCCGCCGGCGCCGGACGAGGAAGTTCATGGCCACGGCTCCAACCATGACTGGACCTGGCGGGCCGGTGGGAACGGATCGCTGTCGCTGGCGCTTGCCTATCCGGAGGCAAGCCCGGTCGAGCGTATTGAACGGACGATAAGGCCCGATCCGTCGGCGCCGGCCATAGACATTGAGTTCCGGGTATTCGTCCGTCGCGCCTGCCGCCTGCCGATCGGCCTGCATCCGGTGTTCCGGCTGCCGTTGGAGACGGGTGCTGCCAATTTGGAACTTAGCGGCTTCGACGAAGGCCGCACCTATCCGCATGATGTCGAGCCCGGCGCTTCGCTGTTTGCCAGGAACAAGACCTTCTTCGAGCTGATATCGGTGCCGACCCGCGGCGGGGATACGATCGACGCCTCCCGTTTGCCGCTCGTCGCCGACACAGAGGAGCTGCTCCAGATCGAAGGTGTCGACGGCACGGCGGCGCTCGTCAACCACGAGGACGGATACCGGGTGCAGCTTTCCTGGCAAAAGGAGCATTTCCCAAGCCTCCTGCTCTGGTATTCCAATCGCGGGCGCAAGGCGGCGCCCTGGAACGGCCGTCATGTCGCGATCGGCATCGAGCCGATCTGCTCGCCTTTCGGGCTCGGCCCCGCGACCGCGCTGGCAGACAATCCGGTCGCGCAATCCGGCATAGCGACGGCGCTGGACTTCTCGCCCGAGGAACCGTTCGTGACCCGCTACCGCATCGAGGCATCCGCGCTGTGACAGATCGCAGGTCAGTTTCCCTGGTCAAGGGTAACCGGCCGCGGTTCACCGATATCGAGGGGCTGGCGGCGATGGTCGGCGATAGCGATGCTTTCGGCGTCGGGGGCCATCACTTCGCCCGGTTGCCAATCGCCTTGCTGCGCGCGATCGCTGCGTCCGGCGTCAAGGACCTACACTACGTCTCCTGGGCCGGTGGGTTGCCGCTTGAGCTGCTGTTGGAAGTGAATGCGGTCGCGGAAATCGACCTCTGCTTTTCCAGTCTCGACATTTTCGGGCTGCCGCCGAAATTTCGCGCGGCCGCCGAGAACGGCGCGATCCCCGTCCGCGACTGGACGGCTCTGGCCATGATCCAGGCGCTGCGGGCGGGACAGCAGAACCTGCCGTCGATGCCGTTCCAGTTGCCTCAGGGCTCCGACATGCTGGCGCGCGTGCCGGGCGCGGTCGCCAGGCCCGATCCGGTTGCCGGGACCGAAACCGGATTTGTCCCGGCGCTCAGGCTCGACACCTTCATCGTCCACGCCCAGCGCGCCGACGAAAGCGGCAATGTCGAGATCGTCGGGCCGCGGGCGCTGGACTTCGCCATGGCGGGCGCGGCGCGGAAAGTGCTGGTCACGGTCGAGGAGATCGTGCCGGTCGGGGCGCTGCGGCAGGACGGCCGCCAGAGCATCCTCACCCGCAACCAGGTTTCGGCGATCGCCCTGGCGCCGGGCGGCGCTTATCCGGCCTCGTGCCTGCCGTTCTACGTCACCGACTATCAGGCATTGTCGGAAGCGTTCGCGGTCAAGGATTCAGGTCTGTCGGACAAGCTCCGCGTGCCAGCGGCCGGCCTGCCGGAGAGGCTTCAGAAGGCGGCCAAAGTCACCGCCGAAACAGTCCTTGCGGCGCCGGCACGGGGTGACGGGAAAGCAACCGTCGACGAGATCATCGCCGCCCGCATCGCAACCGAGCTTGACAATCAGAGCTTCGCCAGCGCCGGCGCGGTCTCGCCGCTCGCCAACGTCGCCTACCGGCTGGCCAAGGCAACGCACGCGCCGGACATGATCATCGCGACGATGAGCTGCGGCCACCTCGACATCGCACCAAGTCCGATGGTGCTGTCGCTGATCGAGAGCCTCGATTGCGAGACGGCGGTCGCGCATGCCGGCGGCGATGACACCTATTCGACCTATTACCAGGCAGGCGCGGTGACGCATGAGATTGTCGGCGCCGCGCAGGTCGACCGGCACGGCCACGTCAACACCATCGCGTTGCGCAAGCCGAGTGGCGGCCTTATCCGGCTGCCGGGGCAGGGCGGCATGGCAGACGTCGCCAACATGCATCGCGACTATCTGCTCTATGTCCCGCGTCACTCGGTCCAGTCGCTGGTGGGCTCTGTCGAGATCGCAAGTTCCGCCCGCGGGCTGCTGAGGCCGGCCGAACGCGAGCCGATGGGCTATCGGACGGGCAAGGCGCTGGTGTTCACCGATCTCTGCATCTTCCGGCTCGACGAGACATCCCGGGAGTTGATCGTCATCGAAACCATGCCCGGCGTTACCCGGCAGCAGATCCGTGACGCCACCGGATTTGAAGTGACATTCGATGCCGACTGCCGCGAGGTGCCGGTGCCTTCCGGCGATACGCTTGCCGTGCTGCGAAACCGCATCGACCCGCTCGGCCTGCGGCGTCTCGAATTCATCAGCGCCAAGGATCGTGGAGCGCTCATCGCCGAGATTCTGGCGGCCGACCGCGCCATGGTCGAGCGTTGCATCGCCGCCGCGCAGAGGTTGCCTGCCGCAAGCTGAGGAGCGTTCCATGGCAAAGCCGTTGCTCGAAATGTCTGCCGCCCGCGTCTTCTTCGACGGCATCTTCACCAATCCGCGCGTCGCGCATCCGGAGGGCGTGGCGGTCCATCGCGACGGATCGATCTGGTGCGGCACCGAAACCGGTGATCTCCTGCGGCTTTCCGCCGATGGCGGTTCGGTCGAGCGCATGGGCGGCACTGACGGCTTTCTGCTCGGCATTGCCTTCGACAGCGTCGGCAACTGTTTTGCCTGCGATCTCAAGCATGCCGCGATCTTTCGCCGGGATGTCGCGACAGGCCATATGGAGCGCTTCGCTTCATCCGGCATCCGTGTGCCGAACTATCCCGTCATCGACGAGGCGAGGGGCTGGCTCTACGTGTCTGACAGCGTCGGCGAGGACAATCGCTCGGGCATCTTCCGCTACGATCTCAAGACGGGAGAGGGCGGCCTGTGGTGCCAGGAAGCGATGTCCTTCGCCAACGGCATGGCCATGGCGCCGGATGGCGATGGTCTTTTCGTGGTGGAAAGCAACGCGCCGTGTGTCAGCTATGTGCCGATCCTCGCCGATGGTGCGGCGGGCGTCCGGCGGGTCGTGGTCAAAGAGGTGAAGAATGTTCCCGATGGGCTCGCCTTCGCTCCCGACGGTTCGCTGCTCATCTCATGCTACGAGCCGAGCCGGATCTATCGCTGGCGAAAGGACAGGGGTCTCGAAGTGCTGATCGAGGATCCGGCGGCGACGACGCTGGCGCATCCCACCAACATCGCCTTCAAGGGCGACAAGCTCTACACAGCAAACCTTGGCCGCTGGCACATCACGGAGATTGATCTGGCGACTGTTCCGGCCTGAGAGATGCTTAATCTAGACATGCAAAAGATATGACTACGCTACCGAGACACCCATCGCCACTCAACGCAGTTCCCCTACATATTATGAGTTGGCAGCCCTCGTGCCGTTCCGCCCAACTCGGTGTGAGATGGAATTTCATTTTCTGCGCCGATTAGCGAAAACGCCGCTAAAGGGTCGATCGAGGACGGCTGATCGCGCTGCTCAGGTCCTCGATGTCATTCACCGGCCATGCGCAGAAAGCTACCGATGTCGGTTCACCGAAGGTCTGCCGCCAGCTTCAAAGCCTATACCAGTCGCGAGCGACCGCGTTATTCGCGGTTGTTTGCTTTCCAATCATGAGTGCGGTTCAAAGCCTGGGCGAACCGCTCGCGCGCGGCCGCCATGGTTCCGGCGGGCTTCGCCGACTGGGCGAAAGCGGTCGGCACCGGTCCGTTCAAGCTCACCGCCTTCCAACCCGGCGTTCGACATAGTCGGTACCGAGCCGCTTCAGCGTGCCTTCGAGCGAACGCATGACGGCATCGCGCGAAAAGTCGAACTCGGCGCGGAAAGAGCCGGGCTGATCCCACAGCGCGGGCTTAAGCTCCTCGGGCGGGATCGTCATGAGGTCGTTCCCGACCTCAGCCGTCGTTAACTCTTCATCGAATTCACTGTTGACGCGCTATAGTGGAGTTAATAATCTCCTAATATGAGGGGTAGCGCCAAATAATCTCCCGACCGGCAACAACGAGTTATGGCGCTATTGGGGTAGGGAAGCCGCGCGGCTGCTAAAGCCGTCGTAGCCATCGCAGTATGATCGGCGCGGGACAGCGAATCGCTTTGTCAGCCATTCGCTCGTTGTCGCTCGATTGTGTGTTGTCGCATGGCATTTTGATCGTTTTTCTCCCCGGAAGCGGGCGCCGATCGTATCGGCATAGTGTGGTCTGCCGATTGCGGACGGCAAATGTGCAGGCGCTGGGCGCGCCGGCCTGGGGAGATCAAAAATGGCTTCGACTGTTGGCACAAGCAGCAACGACAATCTGGTCGGCGGCAGCGGCGACGACGTGCTGAATGGGGGCGCTGGGGATGATCGCCTGAACGGCGGGTCGGGCGATGATATTCTCAATGGCGGCAGCGGCTTTGACACGGTGCTTGGTGGATCGGGATCGGACATCCTGATCTACAAGGCCTTCGAGAACCAGTATCTTCTAGGCAGCACATTCGCGGCCTCCACGCAGACGACAACAGGTGGAACCCTCTATTCCGGAACAGACCAGACCACGGCCGGAAGCGTGCCCACGCAGATGCAGACCTCGCTCAACGGAACCACGTTTTCTGGGTATGATTCCTATGACGGTGGAAACGGCGCGGTGCAGCTCGGCAAAGCCGGATCCACACCTGACGCCGACACTTTGCAGATATGGCTCAGCGCCGCCCAACTGAGCGATGCCGCAATCACGGCAGAGATTGCATACTTCAAGAACGTTTGGCTTCCGGCGCACATCAGCGCCCAAACCGGCCAGGCCGACAGTTCCGTCTACACTTTCAAGACGCTTGATCTCAAGGTCACGGGTGTTGAGAAGGTTGTGGTTCTTGATAGTGCCGGCAAGGCACCCGTCGCCGTCAATATTGTCGATTCTGCGTTAAATGATAGTGATAACAGCTCGGTCGTAACGTTCACATTCACTGGTCCGGTGACGGGTTTCACGGCGGCCGATGTCACGGCGTCCCACGGCACGCTGACCGATTTCGTGGTGATTGATGCTTCGCACTATACGGCGAAGTTCACGGCGGCAGACGGTTTTGATGGCATTGGCTCCGTTTCGGTAGCAGCCGGTAGCTACACCGACTCTGCCGGCAACGCCGGCGCTGGTGGTGGCGACACCGTAGCGATTGACACGCTCAACCCGACGGTTGTGGTCGCCCTCGACCGCGACACCTTCGACGACCATCACAACACCTCGGCGGTGACCTTCACCTTCTCGGAGGTGCCGAGCGGCTTCGATGCGGGCGACATCACGGTGACCGGCGGCCTGATCTCCGGTCTCACCCAGGACCTTGCCGGCGATCCGTCGGGCAAGACCTACACGGCGACCTTCACCGTCAGCGACAATTCGACGACACCGGTCTCGATCTCGGTCGGCGCCAACACCTTCACCGATCCTGTCGGCAACGACAACACCGCCTCCAACACCGACACGGCCACCGTCGACACCGTCAACCCGACGGTTGTGGTCGCCCTCGACCGCGACACCTTCGACGACCATCACAACACCTCGGCGGTGACCTTCACCTTCTCGGAGGTGCCGAGCGGCTTCGATGCGGGCGACATCACGGTGACCGGCGGCCTGATCTCCGGTCTCACCC
>NZ_QMBQ01000002.1 GCF_003289965.1 Mesorhizobium atlanticum | reverse complement strand
ACCCCGGCCCTTGCCGACCCCCTCCCCGCCGGCTTCGTCAGGCTCGCCGATGTCGATCCGACCATCCGCCAGGACATCCGCTACGCCGGCCGCGAAAACTTCCTGCACCGCAAGGTCGACGGCTATGACGCGCCTGTCTGCATCCTGACCGCGCAAGCGGCGAGGGCGCTGTCCAGTGCTCAGAAAACGATGACCGCTAAAGGCCTGACGCTGGTCGTCTTCGACTGCTACCGCCCGGCCCGGGCCGTTACCGACATGGGAACATGGACGAGACAAGGCGGCCCGCCGGATCCGCAATGGTATCGGACGGTCGAACGTGGCGATCTTATCGCCAAGGGCTATGTCGGCGAATTGTCCAGCCATTCGCGCGGCTCGACCGTCGACCTCGCCATCGCCGACCCGGGCAAGGGAAGCGATGTTCATCCGACCTGCGGCGCTCCTGACGTCGGGACACTCGACTTCGGCACCGGTTTTGACTGCTTCGATCCGATGAGCGAGACCGCGTACCACCCTCTTCCCGCCGTAGCGGCGGCGAACCGCAAGATGCTGCTTGCCGCCATGCGTGCCGCCGGCTTCCGCAACTATGCGCACGAATGGTGGCACTTTACCCTCGCCAAAGAGCCTTTTCCAAAACAGCGTTTCGATTTTCCGGTCACGGCCGATTAATGCGCCGGGGCTTGCCCTGACCCTGACCGCTTCTAATTAGGCCGACTGATGCCGAGCCGAGCCAAAAACCGGAGGAGGAAGCAATTTCTTCAAAGTGCCGAATCTCGGCGAAAAATTGCTTCTATGAGGCGAAAAAGGCAACATTCAATGCATCTAATTTCTATAAACTCGCTAGAGTTCGCTGCAGTTCAACGGAGGCGGGAATGACCAAACATCATTTCAGGAAACTGCTCGGCGCGCTGGTCGCCACATCTATCCAGTTCGGCACGCTCGGTTTCGCGTTCGCCGATACGACCATTTTGAACGTGTCCTACGATCCGACGCGTGAGCTTTACAAGGCCTATGATGAAGCCTTCGCCGCGCACTGGAAGGCCGAGACCGGCGAGACGGTCACCATCCAGCAGTCGCATGGCGGATCGGGCGCCCAGGCCCGCGCGGTGATCGACGGCCTCAATGCCGACGTCGTGACCCTGGCCCTTGAAGGCGACATCAACGCCATCGTGACTAAGTCGAAGAAGATCAATCCCGACTGGCGCAAGAAATTCGAAAACAATTCAGCGCCTTACACCTCAACCATCATCTTCCTGGTGCGCAAGGGCAATCCCAAGGACATCCACGACTGGAGCGATCTGGTCAAGGACGGCGTCCAAGTGATCACGCCGAATCCGAAGACCTCCGGCGGCGCGCGCTGGAACTACCTGGCGGCCTGGGCCTATGCCAACGCGCATGACGGCAATGACGAAGCCAAGACCAAGGAATTCGTCGCCAAGCTCTATGCCAACGCGCCGGTGCTCGACAGCGGCGCCCGCGGCTCGACCGTCACCTTCGCCCAGAAAGGCCTCGGCGACGTGCTGATCGCCTGGGAGAACGACGCCTATCTGGCGCTCGACGAATTCGGCGCCGACAATTTCGACATCGTCTACCCGCCGACCTCGATCCTGGCCGAGCCGCCGGTCGCCGTGGTCGACGCCAATGTCGACGCCAAAGGCACACGCAAGGTGGCCGAGGCGTACCTTTCCTATCTCTATTCGAAGGAAGGCCAGACCATCATCGCCAAGAACCATTATCGCCCGGCCAAGCCCGAACTGGTTCCGGCCGAGGACCTCGCCAAACTGCCGCAGATCAAGCTGGTCACCATCGACGACCCGCAATTCGGCGGCTGGAAGAAGGCACAGCCTTACCATTTCGGCGACGGTGGTATATTCGACCAGATCTATAAGCCGGCCCAGTGAGAGGCTGAGCCTCGAAAACTGGCGACTGCAATCTGGTTGAGTAAGAAGGGACGATCCAGAACAGCATGACCTTAGCACCCGCTCACGCGGGGTGGCGATTCAGACAGCCGAGTGTCATTCCGGGTTTCGGACTGACGCTCGGCTTCTCGCTTGCCTACCTCACGCTCATCATCCTCATCCCGCTCTCCGGGTTGATCTGGCGTTCGGCCGCACTCGGCTGGACCGATTTCTGGGCTTTGGCCACCGACCGGCGCACCCTCAAGGCGCTCGAAATCAGCTTCGGCACGGCCTTCATCGCGGCCGCGGTCAACGTGGTGTTCGGCACGCTCGTCGCCTGGGTGCTGGTCCGCTACCGTTTTCCTGGCCGCCGCGTCGTCGACGCCATGGTCGACCTGCCTTTCGCGCTGCCCACCGCGGTTGCCGGCATCGCGCTGACCACGCTCTATGCACCGACCGGCTGGCTCGGCAAATTGCTGATGCCGCTCGGCCTCAAGGTCGCCTACACCCCGCTCGGCATCGTCGTGGCGCTGGTGTTCATCGGCCTGCCCTTTGTCGTGCGGACCGTCCAGCCGATCATGGAAGAGCTAGACAAAGAGGTCGAGGAGGCCGCTGCCACGCTCGGCGCCAGCCGCTTCCAGATTATCACCCGTGTGCTTCTGCCCAGCCTGGCGCCGGCCATCATCACCGGCTTCTCGCTTGCCTTCGCACGTGGCGTCGGCGAATACGGCTCGGTCATCTTCATCGCCGGCAACCTGCCCTACAAATCCGAGATCGCGCCGCTTCTGATCGTCATCCGGCTGGAGGAGTACAACTATCCGGCCGCGACCGCGATCGCCGCGATCATGTTGGCGCTGTCCTTCGCGATGCTGCTGGTCATCAACCTCGTGCAGACATGGAGCCGCAAGCGCTATGGCTGATCCCGAGATCAAGTCGTACGAGCCGCACCACGAGAGCCGGTCAGCCGCGGTCACGGAAAGCCGTCCCGTCCGCGTCACGCTGACGACCGTCACGCTGGTCTTTCTCGGCATCTTCCTGCTGTTGCCGCTGATCATCGTGTTCAAGGAGGCTTTCGCCAAGGGCGTCGGCGCCTATTTCCAATCCCTGGGCGATGCCGATACGCGCTCCGCCATCCGGCTGACATTGCTGGTGGCGGCGATCTCGGTGCCGCTCAATCTCGTCTTCGGCCTTTCGGCCGCCTGGGCCATCGCCAAGTTCGAGTTCAAGGGCAAGGCGTTCCTGACCACGCTGATCGACTTGCCCTTCTCGGTCTCGCCGGTCATTTCCGGCCTGGTCTATGTGCTTCTATTCGGCGCTCAAGGCTTGCTCGGCGAATGGCTGAAGGCGCATGGCATCCAGATCCTGTTCGCAGTGCCCGGCATCGTTCTGGCAACCGTCTTCGTCACCTTCCCCTTCGTCGCGCGCGAGCTCATCCCGCTGATGCAGGAACAGGGCAATGGCGACGAGGAGGCGGCGCTCTCGCTCGGCGCCAGCGGCTGGCAAGCCTTCTGGCATGTGACGCTGCCGAACGTCAAATGGGGGCTGCTCTATGGCGTTCTGCTC
Source organism: Mesorhizobium atlanticum (assembly GCF_003289965.1). GTDB lineage: Bacteria > Pseudomonadota > Alphaproteobacteria > Rhizobiales > Rhizobiaceae > Mesorhizobium > Mesorhizobium atlanticum. The sequence goes on along the minus strand of NZ_QMBQ01000002.1, from coordinate 990,842 downwards.
TGCAATGCGCGCGCCATGGGCGAGTTCGGCGCGGTCTCGGTGGTATCGGGCCACATACGCGGCCTCACCAACACCATGCCGTTGCATGTCGAGATCCTCTACAACGAGTACAATGCCGTCGGCGCATTTGCGGTCGCTTCGCTGCTCGCCGGCCTGGCGCTGGTGACGCTGGTCTTGAAAACACTTCTCGAGATGCGCTACGGCGCCGAGATCGCCGCGACACGCGGACACTAGGTGCATGTCACCCAAAAGTGCGTAGCGGTTTTGGGATAATGATATGCATCAAAGAACTGAGGGATTTGCATGGAAGTTCGCGTCGTCAACGTGCGCAAGGAGTTTGAGCGGTTTCCGGCGCTCCACGACGTGTCGCTCGACATCAAGTCCGGCGAGCTCATCGCGCTGCTTGGTCCGTCGGGCTCCGGCAAGACGACGCTGCTGCGGCTGATTGCCGGGCTGGAGCGGCCGACCAAGGGGGCGATCTTTTTCGGAGAGGAAGACGCTTCGCAAAAGTCGATCCAGGAACGCAATGTCGGCTTCGTCTTCCAGCACTACGCGCTGTTCCGTCACATGACGGTTGCCGACAATATCGGCTTCGGCCTGAAGGTCCGGCACGGCGCCGCGCGGCCGCGGGCGCAGGAAATCCGCCGCCGGGCATTGGAACTGCTCGACCTCGTCCAGTTGTCGGGGCTGGAAAAGCGCTATCCGGCGCAACTTTCCGGCGGCCAGCGCCAGCGCGTGGCCCTGGCGCGCGCCATGGCCATCGAGCCCAAGGTGCTTCTGCTCGACGAACCCTTCGGCGCGCTCGACGCGCAGGTTCGTCGCGAGTTGCGCCGCTGGCTGCGCGAGATCCATGATCGGACCGGCCACACCACCGTCTTCGTCACGCACGACCAGGAAGAGGCGCTGGAACTGGCCGACCGCGTTGTCGTCATGAGCCAGGGACGCATCGAACAAGTCGGCACCGCCGACGATATCTATGACACGCCGAACTCGCCCTTCGTCTATTCCTTCATCGGCGAGTCGAGCTCGCTGCCGGTGAAGGTCGAGAACGGCGAGGTCTGGATCGCCGACCGGCCGATCGGGCTACAGGCGCCGCATGCGCCGTCCGGAGAGGCGGTTCTCTACTTCCGCCCGCATGATGTCGACCTGCTCGACGGCTGCAGCGGCTGCATCGCCGGCACGGTCGCCGCCAGCCGCCGCGTCGCAGGCACAAGGCGCGTCGAGCTGGAGATCGGCGGCGAGCGCCAGCGCGTCGAGATCGAGCTGCCGGTCGACCATCCTGCGGCCCAGAAAAGCCGCGTGGCGTTCAGGCCGCGGCGCTGGAAGCTTTTTCCGGTGGCTTGATCGCCGAGCCGAGCGCTATTCCAGCCAGTTCTCGACCTTCAGCTTCCCGATGCGGGTGAATTCGGCCGTGTTGGCCGTCACCAGTGTCGTACCCAACGCGCAGGCGTGGGCAGCGATGAAGAGATCGTTGTGGCCTATGGTCTCGCCCCTGCTTTCCAGCTCGGCACGGAGGACGCCATATTCGGTGTCCACCGGCACATCGAGCGGCAGCACCGGAATCTCGGCCAGCAATTCCTCGACCTTCTTGAGCAGCTTGGCCGATCCCTTCTTGGCGCAGCCATATCGCAGTTCCGAAGCGACGACGATACTGGTGCACACCGCAGCATCTCCCTCGCGCACCATCGCGCTGGCGGCCTTGCCGGCTGGGTTTCGGATCATGTCGCTTATGATGTTCGTATCGAGCATGAGCCGCATCAAAAAATGTCCTCGGACTTGACGGGGCTATCGTTGATCTCCGGGAAGTCATCTTCCGGACCGAGTGGGGGCTCCTTCGCCCACTGGGCAAGCAACGCCGTAAGACCTGATTTACGAACGGGCTCAATGACGAGACGATCGCCTTCGCGGCTGATCAGGACTTTGTCGCCGGGAAGTTCGAACTCGACCGGAATCCGCACCGCCTGGCTGCGGTTGTTGCGGAACAGTTTTGCTTCCTTCGGCGGCGTCGTCGCCTGGCGGTGTCGGGTCATGGCAGTATTCCTTGTATATGGCATATGTATATGCCAAAGGGTCAGAATGCAATCTTTTCGCCTCCAGAGCCGGGCGAAACAGGATACTTCCTGAAAAGAAATCCTAACAACCGACTGTTTTAACGATATCTTTTCTCGCTCTACCGCGGTCTCCCCGGCTCGCATGTCTCGTCGCCCATCGGCGTCACCGCTATCATCGGGAAATCAGCGTATTATCCTCGGAGCTTGTTTTCATGAAGCGTCTATTGCTCGGCATCGCGGCTGTTGCCGGTCTCGTCCTCGCATCCTCCCAAGCCTGGTCGGCCGACAAGCTCTTGAATGCATCCTATGACGTCGGCCGCGAGCTGTTCGCCGACATCAACAAAGCCTTCGTCGCCAAGCATTCCGGTGTCACCATCGATCAGTCGCATGCCGGCACTTCGGCGCAGGCGCGCGCCATCGCCGAAGGTCTTGCCGCCGATGTCGTCACCTTCAACCAGGTCACCGACGTCGACTTCCTGGTCAAGAAGGGCCTCGTCTCGGCCGATTGGCAGAAGGATTTTCCGGACAACGCCTCGCCCTTTTATTCCTTGCCTTCGTTTCTTGTCCGCGCGGGCAATCCCAAGCACATCAAGGACTGGAACGACCTGGTGCGCGACGACGTGCAGGTGATCTTCCCCAACCCGAAGACGTCCGGCAATGCGCGCTACACCTATCTCGCCGCCACCGCCTACGCCAAGGAAGCCTTCAAGGGCGACGACGCCAAGGTCAAGGAATTCATCACCAAGCTCTTCAACAACGTGCCGATCTTCGACACCGGCGGCCGCGCCGCCACCACCACCTTCGTGCAGCGCGAGATCGGCGACGTGCTGATCACCTTCGAGTCCGAGACGCGCGGCATCCGCAAGGAATATGGCGACGACAAGTTCGAGCAGGTCACCCCTTCGGTCAGCCTGCTGGCCGAGTTCCCGGTGGCGATCGTCGACAAGGTCGCCGACGAGCATGGCAGCCGCGATCTCGCCAAGTCCTATCTCGACTTCCTCTACACGCCGGATGGCCAGGAGATTGCCGCCGAGAACGGCTTGCGGACACGCGATGCGGCGGTCGCCGCCAAGCACAAGGCCGACTTCCCGGACGTCCGGCTGCTGACCGTCGAGGACGTCTTCGGCGGCTGGGACAAGGTGCAGAAGGAGCATTTCGCCGCCGGCGGACTGCTCGATCAGACCTATGGCAGCCGCTGAATGGGCTCCACAATCAGGAAGCGCAAGGAGGCCGGCTTTGCCGGCTTTCTTCTTATAAGCGGGGTTGCATGAGTTCGCAGGGGAAATCCCGGCCCCAGCGTGAAAAACGTTACGAAGAATCAACGCGTTTGTGCCTAAGCTGCACGGGCAAATTGTTGGGCCAGAGGGCGTTCGACGGTCAAACTGTCATGATTTGCACACAAACAACCGCCAGATGCAGGGCGATTGGGGTTTGATGAACTGAATCGGGCATGCTGACCAAAAAAGGCAAATACGGCCTCAAGGCCCTTGTGCATCTTGCCAGCCTGCCGGCTGGCCAGCTTGCATTCGTCAACGACATAGCGGTCGCCAACAACATCCCGAAGAAATTCCTGGATGCGATCCTGGGCGAGCTGCGCAATGCCGGCTTCGTCCAGAGCCGCAAGGGCAAGGAAGGCGGCTATCGCCTCGCCCGACCCGCTTCCGAGATCAAGATCGGTCATGTCGTGCGTGTGCTCGACGGACCGCTGGCGCCGATCCCTTGCGCCAGCCGCACGCAATATCAGCGTTGCGAGGATTGCGACGAAGCGACCTGCCAGGTCCGGCACATGATGCTGGAAGTGCGCCAGGCGATCGCCGAGGTGCTCGACAATCGCAGCCTCGCAGCCATGCGCGACGCCGACAACGACGATTTCCCGGCCGAGCTCACCTCCCAGATCTAAGCAGTTCCAGCCGGATCCAAGGCAACGCCGGCAAACCGTGCGGCGGTTTCCCCGCCAAACGGGGCGCCGCGCGGCCCGGCTTGTCGGCCTCGGTTGCTAGTCCGCGGCGGACGCAGTAAAGCGGCAGAGCGAGATCCCGAACCGAAGGTCAGCGAACGCAAAAAGTGGGAACCGGTTTTCGAACAAGATCATGCTCCATCTAAAGAGTGGAACAGGGCTCTGACGCATGAGGCTGCCTTGGCTTGGCAAATCCCGCGGGGCCAGCCGGCAGCCAACGTCGAACGACATCTATCGCACCGCGATCATCGCCGATGTGCCTGTGCCGGAGCGCAACGAAACCGTTCGCTTCTTCAGCCGCAAGGTTATCCGCCCCGGAAAACTGCGCCGCTTCGTCAATCGGGACCTGCGCGAGAGCCTGCTGTCCTGTTTCTATCTTGGCGTCGCGGCGGTTCTGCCGATCTCCTGGTGGGAACCCATCTGCGGCTGGGTGTCCGGGCTGAGGCGCAAGCGCCACTTTCGCAAGGAGTTCGACCGTTACGACATCGCGGTGAAGGCAGTGCTCGGCAATGCCGCCGACACGCGCGGCATGTTCCAAGCGCAACTTGCCGCCGTTCACCGCCGACGACTGACGCTTGCGGCGCATCTCGTGGCCGGATGGCGCTGGTCGCCGGCGATCCGGCTGGAAGGCCTCGAAGCATTGCGGCAAGCAGTGCGCAACGGGCGCGGCGTCATCATATGGTGCGACCAGTTCACGGCGCAGACGATCATGGGCAAGCGCGCCCTGCATGAGGCCGGCGTCGATGCCCATCAGGTAAGCGCGCGGTACCACGGCTTTTCGCCAAGCGAGTTCGGCTTGCGCGTCATCAACCCGCCGCTGATCAAACTCGAGAACCGTTTCCTGAAAAGCCGCATCGTCTTCGAGCGAACCGACGCCTTTCAGGTCACAACGCGCATGCAGAAGGTGCTCAAGGCAAACGGTGTCGTGCTGATGACCAACACCATCTATGCCGGCTCCGCCTTCGCCGAGGCCGCGATGGGCGAGCGTGGCTGGACCCACCTCGCCTCGGCGCCGGCAAACTTCGCCGCGCGCGCGGGTGCTGCGCTGTTTCATATGGCGATGATCGAGACGATCCCCTTTCGCGAGTATCGCGCAATCGTCAGCGAGCTGAGCCCAGGCACGCAAGCGCCCGCATTGCCGGCGGGGGACACAGCGACAAAGAACCTTGCCGTCCAGGCGGCATACATCCTGTCGAAGCGCGACCATATGCTGGAAACGCTCAAACTCTGTCCGGAGCAGATGATGGCCTGGTCGAGCGCCGTGCGGCTGACCGAGCGGCCGACTGAGGCCGCGATCGGCAATGACGGCGCATGAATACCAACCGACCTAGAGCGTTTCACCGTTTCAGGGAAACGGCGAAACGCTCTATCTCTTGTTTTTGCGCAATTCCGGACGGAAAACCGCTCTCACTTTTCCTGGAATTGCTCTAGCGGATGATCTCTTTCACGATCCCGGCGACACTTCGCGTTCCGTCGGCCGTTACCGCCCGTTCGTCGGTGGCAGGCTCTTCCAGCGTGGCGAACTGGCTGTCGACCAGGCTTGCGGGCATGAAATGACCCTTGCGATTGGCGACCCGTCGCCAGGCGGTCTCGCGATCGATCTTCAGGTAGAGGAAGACGACCTCCGGACAGAAACGGCTCAGCCGGTCGCGGTAGCTGCGTTTCAGCGCCGAGCAGGCCGCCACCGCTTTCCGTCCGCCGGCAACGGAACTCGCGATACGCTCCCCTATGGCGTCGAGCCAGCCCTCACGCAGCGCATCCGTCAGCGGCTCGCCGCGCGCCATGCGCGCCACATTCTCCGGCGGATGCAGCCGGTCGCCTTCGATGAAGTCGGCGCTGAGAGCCCTGGCAAGCGCCTCGCCGACGGCCGTCTTGCCACAGCCGGCAACGCCCATCACGACGATGGCCGGCGCCGTCCGAAGATCGGTCATGCGAAGCTGCGGTCTTGGGCTTGCCCCATCCACGGTCAGCGGCTTGCCGGCGCGCGCCCGTAAAGCAGAAGCATGGCGACGATGACGACGCCATAGATGATCTGCCGCCCCGCCTCGGGCATCTGCATGACCGAGAGGATCGATTGCAGGAGCGTGATCAGGATCACGCCCGCAACGGTGCCCAGATAGGAGCCGCGCCCGCCGAGGATCGACGTGCCGCCCAGCACGACGGCAGCGATCGACGGCAGCAGATAGGCATCGCCCATCGATTGCGCCGCCTTCGACGCGTAGCCGGCCAAAAGCACGCCGCCAAAAGCCGACAGGCCGCCGGAGACGGCGAAGGCGATCAGCACGATACGGCGCGTGTCGATGCCGGAAAGATAGGCGGCGCGCTCGCGATTGCCGATGCCGTAGACGGCGCGGCCGAAGCTGGTGCGGGTCAGCACGAAAACCATCGCGGCGCCGATCAGCGCCCAGATGATGACGGCGTTGGGAACGCCCGGAATGGTGAAGCCGGTTGCCAGGTATCGCATCGCCGCCGTCGCTGAATCCTGTGGCGAGAAACCGCCCGTATAGACCACCATCAGCCCTTGCGCCACGGCATTGGTGGCCAAGGTGATGATCATCGAGGGAATGCGCAGATAGGCGACGCCGATGCCGTTGACGATGCCGATCGCGACACCGCACAGGACCCCGAAAGGAATGGCCAAAGCGACGCCGACGGGCCCGTAGGCGGCCGCCGCGCAGGCCATCATCGCGCCTGTAGCCACGGACCACGGCACGGACAGATCGATCTGGCCGAGCAGGATGACCAGCATCATGCCGGTGGCAATGACGCCGAGGAAGGACGCGACCTTCAATTGCTGCAGCAGATATTCCGGTGAAAGGAAGCTGCGCGAATAAAGGCTGCCGAGCAGGAGCAGGATCACGATGCAGGCAAAGGCGGTGACAACGGCCGGATCGGCGCGTCTCAGAAATTTGGGCATGCGGCCAGCGATGCCGCCGAGTGTCGTCTCGCTCACAGGAACCACTCCAGCCGGTTGCGCACCCGAAACAGCGCGAAAGCGCCGAGGCTGACCGCGATCAACAGGATAACGCCCTGGAACAGCGGCTGCCAGAGCGGATCGAAATCGAAGACGAACAAGAGGTCGCCGATGGTGCGGAAGGCGAGCGCGCCGAAGATGGCGCCGATGGCGCTGCCCTTGCCGCCGAACAGCGACACGCCGCCAAGCACGACGGCGGCGATCGAGAACAGCGTATAGGCGTTGCCGCTCGCATAAGCCGCCTCGCCCGTATAGGTGAAGAAGGTCAGGAACAGGCCGCCGATGGCCGCAAGCAGGCCGGCAAGCGTGTATGCCAGAAACTTGCCCCTGCGGATCGGCACACCCGACATGTAAGCCGCCGTCTCCGATGAACCGGCCGCATAAGCGGCGCGCCCGAATTCGGAGCGACTGAACGGCACCCAGACGACGAGCACGATGACGAGCAGCGACACGAGGCTCGCCGGCACCACGCCGAAGAAACGCCCGGTCAGGAAATCCGCGAGGTCCTCGTTGACCGAGCCGCCGGGAACCGGTCGCAAAAGCAGCGCCAGACCGAAAAAGACGGCGCCCGTGGCTATGGTGGCGACGATCGGCTGCAGCCGGCCGTAGATGACGATGGCGCCGTTCACCGCGCCGCAGAGGAGCCCGGTGCCGAGCACAGCCAACACGCCAAACGCCGTCTCCAGGCCGGTGCCGATCACCAGCCACGAAGCCATGCAGTTGGTGAGCGTGAATATCATGCCGACGGACAGGTCGATGCCGGCGGTGATCACCACCAATGTCTGCGCCATGGCGACGAAGGCCAGCAGCACGCCCTTGTTGGCGGCCGTCTGCACGACATTGGCGGTGAAGCCGGCCGGATGGTTCGCGCTGTAGATGGCGAACATGACGATGAAGATGCCGAAGGCCAGCAGCGTTCCGCGCTGCTCGGCCAGCCAGTAGCGCCAGTCCTTCACGCGCCCGCTCCCTGCCTCGGCCCGGCACCTTCGCCATGGATGTTGAGCGCGCTGGCGATCAGCGCGTGCTCGGTGATTTCGGCGCCGACCAGCTCGCGCTTGACCGCGCCGTCATAGAGCACCAGCACGCGGTCGCAGCAGCCGATCAGCTCGTCATAGTCGGTCGAATAGAACAGGATCGCGGCGCCCGCGTCGGCCAGCTTGCGCATCAGTTGGTAAAGCTCCTGCTTGGTGCCGACATCGATGCCGCGCGTCGGATCGTTGAGCAGGATGATGCGCGGCTGCCGCATCAGCCATTTGGCGATCACCACCTTCTGCTGGTTGCCGCCGGAGAGCGCGCCGACCGGGATGTCGAGCCCGGCTGTCTTGATGGCCAGCAGACCGACCATGTCGTCGATCAGCCGCTGCTCGGCGGCCCGATCGATGATGCCCGCTTTCGACAGCCTGTCGAGCGCTGCGAAGGACAGATTCTCGCGCACCGTCATCGGCAGCATCAGCCCTTCGGTCTTGCGATCCTCGGGTATCAGCGCCATCCCGATGCGGCCGTGGCTGGCCGCGGTCGGGCTGGCGATCGAAACGGGCTTGCCGTCGATCAGGATCTCACCGGAAAGGCCGCGCAGCACGCCGAAAAAGGCAAGCAGCAATTCGCGCTGCCCCTGCCCGTCGAGACCGCCGAGGCCGACGACCTCCCCGGCCTTGACGCTCAACGAGATATTGTCCAGCCGGTCGGCCCAGGAGAGGTTGCGCGCTTCGAGAACCGTCGTCGCGGCCGCGGTTGGACCGGGTTTCGGCGGGAAGATATGGCTGTATTCGCGGCCGATCATCAGCTCGACCACTTCATTGTCGCTCTTCGAGCCCGCGGGGTAGCTGGCGACGTTGCGGCCGTTGCGGAAGACCGTGCAGTGGTCGGCGAGCTCGGCGATCTCGTTCATGCGGTGCGAGATGTAGAGCAGCGCCAGTCCTTCCGAACGCAGCCGCTTCAGCACTTCGAACACCTTGGCGACATCCGCCGCCGTCAGCGCCGAGGTCGCCTCGTCGAGGATCAGGATGCGCGGTTTCCGGGCCAACGCCTTCGCGATCTCAACCATCTGCCGGCGCGACAGCGGCAGATCCTTGACCAGGGCACGGGGATGGATATCGGAAGCCCCGGCGCGTGCCAGCGCTTCTTCCGCGATGCGCCGCTGCGCCTTGCGGTCGATCATGCCGAAGCGCTTCGGCGGATCGGAAATGACGATGTTGTCGGCGACGCTCAACTCGGGGATGAGCGACAGTTCCTGGAAGATGCAGACGATGCCGGCCTGGTTGGCTGCAGCCGGCGAGGCGAAGCTCACTTCGCGGCCGTCGAGCGTCATCGTGCCTTCGTCGGGCGCCACGACGCCCGCCATGATCTTGATCAGCGTCGATTTGCCGGCGCCGTTCTCGCCCAGGATGGCGTGGATGCCACCCGCGGTGACCGTCAGGTCGGCCTTTTCCAAGGCCCGCACGCCGCCATAACGCTTGGAGATGCCTTCCATGCGGAAGAGCGGAGTCGCGGCGTCCATCAGCCCTCCCCGGCCGTTTCGAGTTGAGAGTAGAAGGACGGTGCCGCGACCTCGCCGCGGCACCATCCGGTCAGACTATTTGTTTTCCTTGGTCTGGCCCATGATTTCCTGCGCGGTGAAATTGATGCCGCAGGTCGGGAAGGAATTGCCGACGAAGAAATTGTCGGACTGGTCCGGGAAGAAATCCTGGCCGGCCTTGAAATTCGGATCCTCGACGATGGCCAAAGGCAGCTTGACCGACTGCGGGACGACATTGCCTTCGAGCGCGGAGATCGCGGTCTTGATGGCAACCGCCACCTGCGCGGGGCCGGTGCCGGCGGACGAGCATTTCAGTCCATCGGCAGCATGCGCGGCGCAGAACTTACGGAAGCCGTTTTCCGTCTCGCCGCCGAAGGGCACGAAAGGATGCTTGGCGTCGATCATCGCCTGCACGATGCCGGTGTCGCCGCCCTGCCCGGTGACGCCGTCGAACGGACCGCTGGTGGCGATGGCATCGGCCGTGGCCTTTTGCGCCACGCCGTCATCCCACTTGCCGACGACCTCTGTGACATTCCACTTCTTGCCGGAAGCATCCAGCACCTCGTGGATACCGTTGTGGCGATCGGTGTCGACGGAGGTGCCGGCAACGCCGCGCACTTCGAGCACCTTGCCGCCATTCGGCACATGCGCGACCAGCCACTTGCCCCAGAGCTCGCCCAGGCCCTTCTGGTCGACATTGACGTTGATGGCATCCTTGGTGTCGAGGATGTTGTCGAACGCGACGAGCACGACGCCCGCTTCCTTGGCGCGCTTGATGACTGGCCCGAAGGCGGTCGGATTCTGGGCGTTGACGACGATCGCATCAAAGCCGGAATCGATGAAGTTGTTGATCGCCGAAATCTGTGCCGGCACATCCTCGCCGGTCGACACGACCTTGAATTCCTTGAGCTTCTTGGCGACATCCGGTTGCGCCGCGTAGGCCTTGGCCGTCTGGATCATCTGGATACGCCAAGTGTTGGCGATGTAGCCGTTGGCAAGCGCGATGCGGTAAGGACCGTCTTTCTTCGGATATTTGAAAAACTGCGTGTCGGCTGCCCAAGGCGCAAAGCAATCCGGCTCTGCCGCGGGTCCCTTGACGATTTCAGGTCCGGCGATCGCCGACGAACCCAGCATGACGAATGCAGTGGCGGCAATGACGCCGCCAACGAATGACTTGATCATCGATATTCCTCCCAGTTGCAGTTCTGCTTGTAATCAATCCTGGCGTTACCGGTCGGCACCCTCCGCCCAACCGAACACGCCCGCAGGGGCGGCCGCATCGCCCCGATCCTCCTCCCCCTCACCTTCCGGGCAATTTAGAAAACTATCATATTATACATAATAAACAAGCAACGACTGTTGCTTATGTATAATAAACAGCCCCCGATCTCGCCGAATGTTGATTTTACAGACAAATGGTAGCGCTACCATGATTGGGTGTAAAGCGCCGCCTTCGACATTTTTCCGCGTTCTTCAACGCGCTGTGCTCTCCCGCCGCACGAGCTCGAAACCGAGATCGACGATGCGCTGTTCCGGTGGGTTTCCGGCAATCGCCGCAAGCGCCATGGCGACGGATCGGGTGCCGATTTCATAGCGGTGCGTGCGCACGCTGGTGATCGAGGGAAACGACACCTGCATCATGTCGAGGTCGTTGAAGCCGACAATGCCGATCTGTTTCGGCACGTCGATCGACGCGCGGTGGCATTCGAACAGGACGCCGAGCGCGATATCGTCATTGTTGCAGAACACGCCGTCGAGCGTCGGCATCTTGGCCAGCGCGTCACGGAACAACTCGCGCCCGAGGCTCACGCTTGACGGCACCGGCGTCGTGGTGACCAGCCGCGGATCGAACAGCCCGGCGGCCTCCATGGCGGCGCGGTAGCCGGCAAGGCGCCGCTGCGAACGCGGATCCATCCTGGCGCCGATGAAGCCGATCTTGCGGTAGCCGGCCTGCAGAAGGTGCTCGGTGGCCGTCCTGCCGCCGTCGAAATGGGAGAAGCCGATCATCATGTCGACCGGATCCGGCCCGGTCTCCATCACCTGCACCACAGGGCAACCCGCATTCTCCAGCAGTCGTCGCGCGCTGGGCGTCTGGTCGATGCCGGCCACGATCAGCGCCGCCGGGCGTTGCGATCCGAAGACCTGCAGCAGCCGCTCTTCCTCCAGGCCGGAATAGTGCGTGTTGCCGATCTGGATGCGGAACGGGCTATCGGAAAGACTGTCGTAGATGCCGCGCACCACCTCGGCGAAGACGTTGTTGGTGAGCGATGGCACCAGCACGCCGAACACTTCGGCGCGCGCCGAGGCAAGCGCGCGCGCGTTCGGGTCGGGCACGTAGCCGAGTTCGTCGACCGCGGCCAGTATCTGCCGGCGAAGATCCTCCGACACCCGTCCGGGCTCGCGCAGCGCGCGCGATACGGTGATTGCGCCGACGCCCGCCTTGCGCGCCACATCGGCAATGGTCGGACGGCCGCCGCCACGGCGGGAGCGCGGTTTGGTCAAGGGTGGGCCTCGTGCGGCAAACCCCGCCCGCTGCGCGCCTGCAATGCCATTGACCCTGGTGTCGCCATCTCGCAGGCCTGTACCGCGTTCACTGGCCTTGGCGTCGCGCAGCCGCGATTTGTTGTCAAGCCGAGGCGTCTTCCTGGAAAAATGAGGGCACGGCCCGTCAGGCCACGACGACGCTGCTGCGTCTTGCCTTCCAGAACACCAGAACCATCGCCAGGATGTTGAGCAGGTTCCAGGCAATCCCGTTCAGGAAGGCGGCCGAATAGGAACCAGTGAGGTCGTAGATCCAGCCCGACATCCAGCCACCGATAGCCATGCCGAAAATGGTCGCCATGATGACGATGCCAACGCGTTGGCCAGCCTCCTTGGCGGGCATGTATTCACGCACGATGATCGCATAACAAGGCACGATGCCGCCTTGCGACAGCCCAAACACCAGCGAAACGATGTAGAGCGAGGCGAGCCCGTCGAAGGGAATGTAAAAGAACAGCGACAGGCATTGCAGAACCGAACCGACCAGCAAAGTCTTCACCCCGCCGATCCGATCGGCGACGAAGCCGGAAGCGAGGCGGCTGACGACGCCGGCGGCCATCATGATCGAAAGCATGTCGGCGCCATGCGCGACGCCATAGCCAAGGTCCAGGCAATAGGCGACGATATGCACCTGCGGCATCGACATCGCCACGCAGCAGCCCAGACCAGCTATCACCAGCAGCACCTGAAGTGCCGCCGGCGACAATGCAATCGGCTGGACCAGGCGCGTGCCCGGCGAGCCTGCCACAACCACTGGGGCACGCCGGCGCAGCATCAAAACCAGCGGCACCATCGTCACCAGGCACGCGATGCCGATGGCCAGATAGGTGAAGCGCCAGCCCTCCGCTTTCATCAGCGGCGGTATGATCGCCGGCCAGACCGTTCCGGCGAGATAGCTGCCGGACGCAGCCGCAGCCACCGCAACGCCGCGCCGACGATTGAACCAGTGGGAGATGTCGGCGATCAGCGGTCCGAAAATCGCCGATGTCCCCAACCCGATCAGCAAGCCTTGAGCGACGGTGAATTGCAGGATCGTACTGGAGAGCGACGCCAGCAGGAAGCCGACAGCCAGCGCCGTTGAGGAAACAAGCGCCGGGATCCAGTAGCCGACACGATCGATGGCGCGCCCGACCAGCACATTGCCGGCCGCAAAGCCAACCATCGTCGCGGTGTAAGGCATCGAGGCCGCGGCGCGATCGACGCCAAACTCGGCCTGGACCGCCGGCAGAACGACGACCACCGCCCACATGCCGACGCCCCCTATGGTCGCCAGCAATACGGAAATGGCCAACCTCGTCCAGGCATAAGCGCTGTCTATGCCCGGGGGCCCTGCATTGCTGGAGATCGTCGTCAAAGGCGTTCCTGTCCGCTGTTCTCGAAGTCGGCGGTTTGCCTCCACTATCGGCGCATTTGCCGGCCGAGCAGCGCCACGACCGGCGAATCCGTGGCACCAGAACCGGGAACCCCTCTCATTTCCTGGAGTTTTGCCTCAGAGCAATTCCGGGAAAGTGTCTAACCGTCTTCCGTCGGGAATTGCGGGAAACAAAGAGATGGAGCGGTTCGGCGGCAAACCGCTGAACCGCTCTGGCAAGGAGTTTCGCCATGACCGCAAAGAAGAAATGGTCGGCCGATGTGACCGAGCACAGCGATGCGCTGGATCTCGAGGAGCACGTCTTCGAATCCGACGACGCCAGGAAAATCGCCGCCTCGCTGAAGCGTTCGGCAGAGCATAGCGACCGCCGCAAGGCGGAGCCGTTCCAATCCGCCATGTCGATGCTGAATTTCTACATCAACCGCGCCGGCAAGAACCTGCCCGAGAAGCGCAGGAAAGTGCTCGAAAAGGCGAAGGACGAGTTGCGCGTCGCCTTCGGCCGCGAGAAGCAGGATTAGGCGGGGATAAGGCCTGTCGAGATTCAGGTCAGGCCGAGTCGGGAATGGTGATTTTCGAGAACCGGAGCGGAACGTACTGAAGTACGTGAGCACCGGAAGCGCAGAAAGTCATCATTCGCAGGCCGGCCTCACCTGAATATCGATAGGCCTTAGCGCGATTGAATAACTTCGTCGGTATTGGCCAGCAGCTTGCGGACCGCATTGCGCGCCGCATCCGGCCTCCTGAGGCGGATATTCCTCTCAATCGCCTCATGCAGCTTCTGGACATGCTGCAGATCGTCCAGTTCGCGCGTCGTGTAGGCGAAGAGATGGTCGAAGGCGGATTCGATAAGCACGCCCAACGGCACCAGGAGGTCGTTGCCCGAGGCCCTCAGGATGGCGAGGTGGAAGCGCGTGTCGGCCCGGGTTCGCTCCTGCAGGTTGGTGGCCTCGCCCATCTCGCGGCAGGCCTGGCTGATCTCGGCCATCTGCTCGTCGGTACGCCGCATCGCCGCGAAGGCCGTCGCCTCCGGCTCTATGATGTGGCGGAATTCCTGCACCGTCCTCAGGAACACCTCGCGATCCGGCGACGTCGCGTACCAGGACAGCACGTCGCGGTCGAGAAGGTTCCAGCGTTCCTTCGGTTCGACCCAGCTGCCGATCTTGGGTCGCGACGCCAGGAGGCTCTTCGCCATCAGCATCTTGATCGCCTCGCGCACTGCCGAGCGGCTGACGTCGAAGGTCTCCGACCATTTTGCTTCATTGGGCAGGATGGTGCCCGGCGGATAATCGCCGCGCACGATCCGAAGCCCGATTTCGCTCGCCAGCGACGTATGCACGCTGGCGCCCGGGATACGCGGCGCGTCGGGCCGGCGAACGCCGGCTTGACGCTCCGCGGCCGCAGTCTTCACCGGCTTCTTTTCGTTGTTCGGCTTTGCGTACCGCATCGGTCCAGAAAATCCCGTTTTCAGAAGCTGTCAAGCACGGCAGGCCCGCTTTGCCACAACGCGCGAGGATGTGCACAACTCACTGGGTTTTGACCGCGCTTCATGCCGTTTTGACATATTTGCGCCAGCTGTGCTCGGGACGGAACCCAAGCACGTCGCGCGCCTTGCGGTTCGAAAGCAACGTCTCATATTCGCCGAGTTCGGCCTTGACCGGCACGCCTGGATAAAAGCGCTTCAACAGCTCCGCCGTCGGCAGGTCCGACGAGGTTTCGTCATTGGCCGCGTTGAACACCTGGTAGCCCAGGCCATCCTTCCCGATGGCGCGCAAGGTGATCTGGCCGAGGTCCCGCGCGTCGATGTAGCTCCAGGCGATGCGCTTGCGGAAACCCGGATCGGCGAACCATTTCGGGAATAGCGAATACTCATGCGGCTCGATGACGTTGCCGATGCGCAGCGCATAGATGTCGGCGCCGCTGCGCAGCGCAAACGCTCGCGCGGTCTTCTCGTTGACGATCTTCGACAGCGCGTAGGAGTCCATCGGGTCGACGTCATAATCCTCGTCGAGCGGAAAATGCGTCGGGTTGCGCGGCTCATTGGCGAAGACCAGCCCGTAGGTCGTCTCCGAGGAAGCGATGATGACCTTGCGGATGCCGAGCTTCACCGCCGCTTCAATGACATTGTAGGTGCCCATCGCGTTGATGCGGAACACCTCGTTGTCCGGCGTGATCATGATGCGCGGGATCGCCGCGAAATGCACCACCGCGTCGACCGGCTGGGCCCTCAGCGAGGGATCGAATTCGTGCAGGCCCATATAGCTTGACAGGGCGTTGAACACCTGCCCGCTGTCGGTGATGTCGGTGATCAGCGTGCGCACCTTCGGATTGTCGAGCGGCTTGGTGTCGATGTTGAGCACCTGGCAGCCATGTTCGACCAGATATTGAACGACATGCCGGCCTGCCTTGCCGCTGCCGCCGGTGAACATGATCCGCTTTGTCATTTTGCTCTCCACAAGGCTTGAGAATTATGTGTATTGTCAGACAATATGGTATTCCGCAATCGCTTGCCAACCGCGATCCCGGAAACCTTCTCGACAAAATGCCCGCCGCGCGGGCGCCCATCACCACGAAAGACAGGGAAGAGACGACATGAGCACCACCGCTGCCCGCGAGAACATCGGCTTCATCGGCCTAGGCCTGATGGGGCACGGCATCGCCAAGAACATCGTGGACAAGGGCTATCCATTCACCTTCCTTGGCCGCAAGAACCGCAAGCCCGCGGAAGACCTTTTGGGACGCGGCGCCAAGGAAGTGGCCACCCCTAAGGAGGTGGCTGCGGCTTCCGACATCGTCTTCATCTGCGTCACCGGCTCGCGCGAGGTGGAGGCAATCATCCGCGGCCCCGGCGGGCTGAAGGAAGGCCTGAAGCAAGGCTCGGTGGTCGTCGACTGCTCGACGTCCGATCCGGTCTCGACCGTGGCCCTGGCCGCCGAGCTCAAGGCGCTCGGCGTCGATTATGTCGATGCGCCGCTCAGCCGCACGCCGAAGGAAGCCTGGGAAGGCACGCTCGACGCCATGGTCGGCGCGCCGGACGCGGTGTTCGCCAGGTTGAAGCCGGTGATCGAGACCTGGGCCGGCCGCATCGTCCATATCGGCGACACCGGCGACGGCCATCGCATGAAGCTGCTCAACAACTTCGTCTCGCTGGGCTATGCGGCGATCTATTCGGAGGCTCTGGCGTTGGCGCAGAAGGTCGGCATCTCGCCGGCGCGCTTCGACAGCGTCATCCGCAACGGCCGGATGGATTGCGGCTTCTACCAGACCTTCATGCGCTGGACCTTGGAGGGCGACCGCGACGCGCACAAGTTCACCATCGCCAATGCCTTCAAGGACCTGACCTATCTGGAATCGATGGCGGGCGCGGCCGGCATCGCCAATCCGCTCGGCAACGCCACCAAGAATTCCTTTGCGACGGCTCATGCCGCCGGTCCCGCCGAACAATATGTACCGATGCTCGCCACCCATATTGGCAAGCTCAACGGCGTCGACCTGATGCCTTCGAAGGACGGCGTGAAGCAGAAGATCTAGAGAGCAATTCCAGGAAAAGTGCGGGAGCGCCTTTTGGGCGCCCCCTTCTTTTCGATGGTTGCGGATCAGCCTGCGCCTACTTCTGGATGCAGGTGTCGGCCGTTTCCTTGGTGCATTCGTCGAGGCCGGTGAAGACCGGATCGTCGACCTTCTTGTTGCCGATGAGGTCGAGCATGACCGAAGGCGCCTTGTAGCCCATTTCGAACGGCCGCTGGCCGACCAGCGCGGTCACCAGGCCTTCCTTGGCGATCGCCACCTCGTCGCCGATCGTGTCGGCGGCGCCGATGACGAACTCGTTCTTGGCAATCTTGTCGGCCATCGGCTTGAACAGGTCGCGATAGGGCTGCGGGGCGCCGAACAGCGGCCAACCGCCCATGATGCCGAAAGCGTCGAGCTTCGGATTGGCGGCGAGGATGTCGGTCATCGCTTGCACGCCCTTGGCGCCGTCGTCATTGGTGAACACCGGGCAACCGGCAACTTCGGTCCAGCCGCCTTCGCCGGCCAACGCCGCGAGGCCTTCCTTGCCCGACAGCGCATCGCGCATGCCTTGCGCGCGGCGCAGGATGTTGTCAGCCGCCGGATTGCCTTCGATGGTGCAGATCGTGCCGCCATTCGGCTTGGCCTTCTTGATGTACTCGCCGATCTTCTTTCCCATCAGGTAGTTGTCGGTGCCGAGATAGGTCTTGCGAAGGGCGGCGTCTTCCTTGGCAAGGTCGGCGTCGACCGTCATGATCGGGATCGACGGATTGGCGCTCTTGATCGTCTGCGCGATCAGCGGCGCGTTGGACGGCGAGATCGCCATCGCGGCCGTGTCCGGCTTGCTCAGCATGTCCTGCACGATCTGCGCTTCACCCGCCTCGTCCGAGGTCGATGCCGGGCCGGTATAGAAGCATTCATATTCCGAGCTGGCGTTCTCCTTGTTCCACTTCTCGCAGCCCTGATGGATGGCTTCGAAGAACGGATTGTCGAGACCTTTCACAACGATGACGAGCTGTTTCTTGGCCAAAGCCGGCCCGGCGCCCAACGCCATTGCGGCGACGGCGGCAAGCAAAAGTGTTTTCCTCATATCAGTCCTCCCTTGAAACAGACGGACACCGCGTGCCCGCCACACCGATCAGACCGGATGCGCAAGAACGATACCGAGCATCTTCCCAATGCTCGTGTTCCGGGCCGGACTGATAAGCATTTGCCGATCCGTTTGCCCCGATACTGGCGCAACCGAATCCTTGATCGTCAAGCCATTTGCCCTTTCCGCCGCATACGGGCTCGGTGGGCAAAACATTCCTCCGAGGCTAGCTAATATCGGCTTTTCACCAACGGTCAATTCCTATTTGTCCTACAAAACTGATTTTTTGTCGAGTCTCGAAATTAATCGTCTGACAATTGATTGACGGCTTTGCCGGCTTTTGCCTAAATGAATGTATCGCGCCGTTCGTGAGGAGATGGACGGGCGAACGCAAGCGTCGCCGGCGACCCCGGCGAAAGGCTGCGTCAACAAATGGGGAGGCTTAAGGCTGGTGTCGGTTCTCGAACTCGCCAACATCTCGAAACATTTCGGCGCCATCCAGGCGGTCAACGACGTCTCGTTCTCGCTGGAGGCCGGCGAGGTCGTCGGCCTGATGGGCGACAACGGCGCCGGCAAGTCGACGCTGGTCAAGATGATCGCCGGCAATTTCCGCCCGAGCCATGGCACCATGCATCTGGAGGGCAAGGAGATTGTCATGCACAAGCCGGCCGAGGCCCGCCAGCACGGCATCGAGATCGTCCACCAGGACCTCGCGCTGTGCAACAATCTGACGGCCGCGGCAAACGTCTATCTCGGCCGCGAGCTGCGCCGCGGCATCGGCCCGTTCCGCATCCTCGATTACGCCGCGATGTACAAGCGCGCCGGCCAGCTCTTTGCCGAGCTGAAATCCGAAACGCGGCCGCGCGACCTGGTCAAGCAGATGTCGGGCGGCCAGCGCCAGGCGGTGGCGATCGCCCGCACCATGCTGTCGCAGGCCAAGATCGTGCTGATGGACGAGCCGACGGCCGCGATCTCGGTCCGGCAGGTCGCCGAGGTGCTGAACCTTATCCGCCATCTGCGCGACCAGGGCATCGCGGTTGTGCTGATCAGCCACCGCATGCCCGACGTGTTCGACGTCGCCGACCGCGTCATCGTCATGCGGCGCGGTCGCAAGGTTGCCGACAAGAAAATCGCATCGAGTTCGCCCGAGGAGGTCACCGGGCTGATCACGGGCGCCATCGAACAGGTTGCATAGTCGCGTGGATTCGGGCGTCATACCCCTCAGGAAAGATCGATAATGGCAGTTACCCTTGACCAGACGATCGCGCAGAAGCAGCACACCTTCCTGTCGCGCCTCCTCGCCAACCAGACATTCTGGGTGGTGATCGCGGTCATTCTCGCCTGCCTGTTCCTGTCCTTCGCGACCGATTCCTTCGCCACGTCGAAGAACCTCTTCAACATCACCCGCAACGTCACCTTCGTCGCCATCGTCGCGCTCGGCATGACCTTCGTCATCATCACCGGCGGCATCGATCTGTCGGTCGGCTCGGTGCTTTGCCTGTGCTCCATGGTGCTCGCCGTCACCATGCATGCCGGCTATTCGATCGAGATCGGCATCCTGGCCACGATCGTCACCGCGCTCGCCATCGGCGCCTTCAACGGCGTGCTCATCGCCTATGTCGGCTTTCCGCCTTTCGTGGTGACGCTGGGCATGCTCTCGGTCGCGCGCAGCCTTGCCATGGTCGCCTCGAACAACACCGTGGTCTTCCAGTTCGGGCCGGACCACCAGAAGCTCCTGGCACTGGGCGGCGGCGCCTGGGTCTTCGGCATCGCCAACCCGGTGCTCTACATGATCATCCTGGCGCTGATCACCGGCTTCATCCTGCGCTGGACCAAGTTCGGCCGGCACATCTTCGCCATCGGCGGCAACGAGCACGCGGCGACGCTGACCGGCGTTCCCGTCAAGCAGATCAAGGTCGCCGTCTATATGATCTCGGCGCTGTCCGCCGGGCTTGCCGGCATCATCCAGACCGGCTGGCTCGGCGCCGTCACCACCAATCTCGGCACCGGCATGGAGCTGCAGGTCATCGCCGCCACCGTCATCGGCGGCGCCAATCTCGCCGGCGGCGTCGGCACCGCGCTCGGCGCCATCGTCGGCGCCGCCCTGATCGA
Organism: Mesorhizobium atlanticum; assembly: GCF_003289965.1. GTDB lineage: Bacteria > Pseudomonadota > Alphaproteobacteria > Rhizobiales > Rhizobiaceae > Mesorhizobium > Mesorhizobium atlanticum. The sequence goes on along the minus strand of NZ_QMBQ01000002.1, from coordinate 970,726 downwards.
GGTGATCCGCAACAGCCTCGGCCTGCTTGGCATCAATGCCTTCTGGCAAGGCACCTTCATCGGCGGCGCGATTATCCTGGCGGTGCTCTTCGACCGCATCCGCAACTTCAGGCGTAGCGACTAGCGCCTATTTCTTCCTTCTCCCGCTGTGGAGAAGGTGGATCGGCGCGTAGCGCCGAGACGGATGAGGGGTGCTCCAGCGGAGTGAGACGCTGGCTTTCCCTGGAGTACCCCTCATCCGGCCGCTTCGCGGCCACCTTCTCCCACAACAAGGGGAGGAGGGTCGCCGCCCCTATCGCTCAGTCTGAAAATCCATCCAGGCGCTTTGCGCGCAAGGTCTGCCGCGCCTGCCCGCCTTGACGCGGGCCGTGCCCCGGCCGCACTATTCCCCGGCGGGCGAAGGGAGGCCAGTCGCCCGCGGGAGGAACGATACCCATGACGGACGCGATCAGGCTCTACTGGGGCCGGTTCGGACATGTTTCCGTGCTGAATGTCGCCAACGACTTCGTCACCCATGCCCATGGCGAGGCGCATCTCATCATCTGGCTGGAAGGCACGGCCGGCGAAATGACCATCGGCCGCGAGACGGTGCGGCTTGGGCCTGGCACCGCGGCCGGCATCAATTCGTTCCAGCCGCACAGCCACGCGCTGTCGCATGACGGCAAGCCCGGCCTCTTCCTCGCCTTCTACATCGATCCCGATTGGGCGCGCCGGCGCCGCGACCTGCCCTCCTCGGCACCGCTGTTCACGCAGGCCGCGATCACGCTGGAGCCCTGGCTGCACCAGGCAGCGGCGAACCTGCTCGATCACCTCACCGACAATGAAAGCATCGATGACGTCGCCAACTACGAGATCGAGCGTTTCATCGACTCAGTGCTCGACGCGGCGGATGCTTCGTCGCCGCAGATAGCCCGTGCGCGCATCAACACGATGCTCGACTTCCGCGTCCGCAAGGCGATCCAGTTGATGAAGGCCAATGTCTGCGAACGCATCTCGTTCGACGACGTGGCTCGTGCGGTCGGGCTCTCCCGACCGCATTTCTTCGCGCTGTTCAAGGAACAGACCAACCTGACGCCGAACGTATACTGGAACACGCTGCGCATGGAGGAAGCCGTTCGGCAACTGCAGTGGTCGCAGGAACCGCTGATCTCGGTCGCCTGCAATCTCGGCTTCACCACCCAGGGCAATTTCTCGCGCTTCTTCCGCGACCATGTCGGCGTGCCGCCGACGCTCTACCGCGAGGCAGCGCGGGCAACGGCCTGAGGCGCCTGTTTTTCCGACTGGTTGATACGCACTCAAGACGCATTGATAAGCGCCGACCCGTCGGCCGCCTTAGCCTGTTCCCGATCTTTGCAAGGGAACCAGCCTATGGCGAAAGTCACCATTTCCAGCGTCATCGACGCGCCGGTCGAGCAGGTCTGGGCGCGCATCCGCGATTTCAACGGCTTGCCAAGCTGGCATCCGCGCATGGTGGAGAGCCACATCGAGGAAGGCAAGGACGCCACCACGATCGGCTGCGTGCGCAATTTCAAACTGGTCAGCGGCGCGACATTGCGTGAAAAACTGCTCGACTTCTCCGACGAGAATTTCCTGGTCAGCTATTCCATCCTCGAAACGCCGCAGCCGCTCACCAATCACAAGGCGACGCTGCAATTGCGGCGCGTCACCGACGGCAACCGCACCTATGCCGAATGGACGGCGAGCTTCGACGCAGCACCGGAGGAGGCCGACAAGCTGGCCGAGGGCATGGGCGCCAATGTCTTCCAAGGCGGCTTCAACGCCCTGAAGGCCCATTTCGCCGGCCAGAACTGACGGGAACGCGCCATGTCGCTCGCGCTGCAGACCTTTTCGACCGTGAAGGACGCCAATGCCGCCTTGCAGGCCGCAGGCACGCGCTATCTCGGCGGCGGCACGCTGGTGATCCGCGCGGCCAATGAAGGCGACGTTTCCGTCTCCAGCCTTGTCCGCGTCACCGATCCCGGCCTCTCGCGGATCGCGGTTTCCGGCGGCAAGGTCCAGCTCGGCGCCTCGGTCACCATGGCCGCGATCGCACGCCATCCCGAGCTTGTCGCGCTCGCGCCGGCCGCGCGCGCCGTTGGCGGGCCGGCGATCCGCAACATGGCGACCGTCGGCGGCAATCTGTTCGCCCCTGCCCCTTACGGCGATTTCGCCGTCGCGCTGCTGGCGCTGGACGCGACCGTCGTCACCGAAGACGGCGAGCTGCCGATCGAGACTTTCCTAGCCGGCCGCGATGTCGGCCGCGCCATCGTCACCGGTGTCGGCTTTGCATTGCCCAAGGCGGAGAGTTTCCGCTTCCTGAAAGTGTCGCGCGTCAAGCCGAAGGGCGTCTCGGTGCTGAGCATCGCCGCGCTTCTGGAACTTGCCGCTGACGGCACGGTGAGCTCGGCGCGGATCGCGTTGGGCTGCATGGCCGACCGGCCGATCCGCGCCACCCCGGCGGAGAAGGCGCTGCTTGGCTGCAAGCTCACGCCGCGGGAGATCGCGCCGGCGCTGGCCGCCGCGGGCGAAGGCATCGCGCCGATAACCGACCCGATCGCCAGCGCCTGGTATCGCGCCGAGGTGCTGCCGGTCCATCTCGGCCGGCTGCTGCTCGGTTGAACATCCGTGGGGACGCGCGTCTGTTCGGTTCATCCGGGAAGGCGCGCAGGGAGGAAAAATGGCGAAAGTACCGGTTGAATTTACGCTCAACGGCTTGGAAACGGCCGAATTCGTCGAAAGCGGCACGACGCTGCTCAACGCGCTGCGCGACAAGATCGGCGACACCTCGCCGAAAGGTGGCTGCCACCAGGGCACCTGCGGCGCCTGCTCGGTCATCATCGACGGCGAATTGCGGCTCTCCTGCCTGACGCTGGCCGAGACCTGCGGCGGCGCCGACATCAAGACGACCGCCGGCCTCGCCGAGGGCGGCGTGCTGCATCCGCTTCAGCGCGCCTTCCTCGATGCCTTCGCCACGCAATGCGGCTTCTGCACGCCGGGCATGATCATGGCGGCAAAAGTGCTGCTCGACCGCACGCCGAATCCCAGCCGCGAGGATGTGGTCGAGGCGCTGTCCGGCAACATCTGCCGCTGCACCGGCTATGAGCCGATCATCCAGGCGGTGCTGACGGCCGCGCGCGCCAACTCGCAGAACGCCGCCTGAGGAAACAAGCCATGGAACTGCGTAAGGATTATTTCGCCGACGTCCGCAAGGACGGCTTGCATGAGATCGGCCAGCCGCGCCCACGGCTCGATTCGCCGGGACACGTGACCGGCAAGACCGCCTATTTCGCCGACCGGAACTTCCCGGGCATGCTGCATCTGAAGATGGTGCGCAGCCCGCACCATCACGCCCGCATCCGTTCCATCGATACGTCCGAGGCGGAGAAGCATCCGGGCGTCGTGCGCGTGCTGACCGCCAGGGACGTGCCTCACAATGTCTACACAATCCTGATCCTGATCCAGATCGGTCCCGAGGACGAAACCGTGCTTGCCGACGGCAAGGTGCGCTGGAAGGGCGAGGCCGTAGTGGCGGTGCTGGCCGAGACCGAGCGCGCCGCGCAGGAGGCCGCCGCCAAGGTCAAGGTCGACTATGAGGTGCTACCCGCAGTCTTCGACATGGAGGAGGCTGTGAAGCCCGGCGCGCCTTTGGTCAACGAGTATCACGGCCAGAACTACTATCTCTATGACAGCGGCGAGTGCCGCAAGGTGCGCTTCGGCGACGTCGAGGCAGGCTTTGCCCAGGCCGACCACATTCTGGAACAATCCTACCAGTCCTCGCCGATCGAGCACGCGCCGACCGAGACAACGGGCTGCGTGGTGGCGCCTGAAGGCAATGACCGCTTCACCTGCTACACCAACACGCAGGCGATGTTCTTCACCCTCGACAACACCTCGATCATCTTGCAGATGCCGGGCTCGAAGCTGCATTTCGTCGGCGGCACGGTCGGCGGCGGTTTTGGCGGCAAGGTCGACGTCATTGTCGAGCCGATCGCCATCCTCGGCGCCAAGCTGACGGGACGCCCGGTCTCCTTCGTCTACAGCCGCGAGGAGGAGATGCAGATCTCCTCGCCGCGCGCGGCCGAGAAGGTCGTCATCAAGGACGGCGTGATGAGGGACGGCCGCATCGTCGCGCGCAAGGTGACCGGCTACACCGATGCCGGCGCCTATTCGCGCCACTCGCCCTATGGCGCGCAGAAGGGCGCCGCCCATTATCCCGGGCCCTATACGATCCCGAATGTCTGGATCGACACCTATTGCGTCTACACCAACCGCACCCCCTCCTCCGCCATGCGCGGCTTCGGCGTAACCATCGGCGACTTCGCGCTGGAGGTGCAGATGGACAAGCTGGCGCGGTTGATCGGCATGGACCCGCTCGAATTCCGCTTCGTCAACGCCTATCGCGACGGCGACATGAAAGCGCATCGCCAGCCGACCGAGGGTGCGGCGCTGATCGAATGCATGCAGGAAGCTTCGCGCGCCGCCAACTGGCCGGTGGCGGAGAAATACATGGCAATGTCCTCCTACAGGAAGGGAGCCTGAGATGGCGATCCGGCGTGGACGCGGCGTCGCCGCGATCAACTATCCGACCGGCATGAACCTCGGCGGCGACCCGACCCAGGCGCTGGTGCATTCGACGCCGACCGGCAATTTCATGGTCACCCTCTCCAGCGTCGACCTCGGCCAGGGCATGAAGCAGATCATGGCGCAGATCTGCGCCGAGACGATCGGCGTGCCGACCGACCGCGTCATCATCGACACCGCCGACACCGACACCGGTCCGCATTGTATGGGCACCTTCGCCTCGCGCGGCACGCACCGCGCAGGCAACGCCGTCATCCAGGCGGCCAAGGAGGCCCGCCAGGTGATGCTGGAAGTGGCGGCCGAGGAGCTGGAGGTGAACGCCTCCGACCTCGAGACCGACGGCCAGGGCAACATACAGGTGAAGGGCGCGCCGCAGAAATCGATCTCGATCTTCGATGTCGCGCTGTCGGCGCATTTCAAGCGCGGCCGCTCGATCTCGGGCCGCGGCATGTTCCTGATCCCGCGCTCCTATCCGGAGAAGGAAACCGGCGCGATGAAGCCCTCCACCTGCTACGCGCATGCCTGCACGGTGGCAGAGGTCGAGGTCGACGACGAGACCGGTGAAGTGACGGTGTTGACGGTAAAGAACGTCTTCGAGATCGGCCGCGCGCTCAACCCGAAGATGGTCGAGCAGCAACTCGTCGGCGGCTCCTGGATGGGCATCAGCCACGCGCTCTACGAGACGACGGAGCCCTATTATCCGAACCGTGACCATGGCGGCACCGACTTCAACCAGTATCTGATGCCCGGCCCCGGCGATTTGGCGCAGACCGAAATCATCGTGCTTGAGCGCCCCTCCGCCGACGGACCGTTCGGCGCCAAGGGTCCGGGCGAGATGTGCGCCAACCCGCAGATCCCGGCCGTCGCCAACGCCGTGTTCGACGCGGTCGGCGTCCGCATCGATACGCTGCCGATCACGCCCGAGCGCATCCTGCGTGCGCTGAAGGCGCAGGCCGCGGGCTGAGGGGACGATGGCAAACGCCGATGCCGTTGCTGTCGCGGCTTCGCCGGAGGCGATAGCCGCGCGCCTTGTCGCCTCGCGTTACCTGGCCGACGACAGCCTTGCGACCGCGATCTTCCTGGCGATCCGGCTCGGCAAGCCGCTGCTGCTCGAAGGCGCGCCGGGCGTCGGCAAGACCGAGGCCGCCAAGGCTGTCGCCGAATTGCTCGGCCGCGAGCTGGTGCGGCTGCAATGTTATGAAGGCATCGACGCCGGGCATGCGCTTTACGAATGGAACTATCAGCGGCAGCTGCTCGCCATCCGCCATGCCGGCGAGCACGAGATCGACATCTATGATGACCGCTTCCTGATCGCCCGGCCGCTGCTGCAGGTTTTGCGGGCGCCGGAACGGCGCGTGCTGCTGGTCGACGAGATCGACCGCTCGGACCACGAATTCGAGGCGCTGCTGCTCGAATTCCTCTCCGACTTCCAGATCAGCATTCCGGAGCGCGGCACGATCCGCGCCGCAACGCAGCCAATCGTCATCCTGACTTCGAACCGCACGCGCGAGCTGGCCGAGGCGCTACGCAGACGCTGCGTCTACCACTGGATCGGCTACCCCGACGCCCGGCGCGAGGCCGAGATCATCATGCTGCGCTCGGGCGATGTCGCGGAGGCGACCGCCCGCGCCGTGGCGAATGCCGTGCAGGAAATCCGGGCGCGGCCTCTCGCCAAGCCGCCGGGCATAGCCGAAGCGGTCGAGTGGGCGAATGCCGCCACCATCCTCGAAAAGGGCGGCAGTCCGTGGCCCGAAGCTTTCCGCCGCGCCATCGGCGTGCTGATCAAGGACGAAGAGGATTTGTCCGCGATCGCGCCGGAGCTCGGAAGGATCGTCGACGAGGCGCTGGGGTGATGCGCGACCTCGACAATCCCTTCTCCCCGTTCACGGGGAGAAGGTGCCCCGAAGGGGCGGATGAGGGGCAGCGCCATGCTGGGCAGAACTTGGCGCTGCCCCTCACCTGCCTGCCGGCATCCTCTCCCCGTAAACGGGGAGAGGAAAGCTTACCCCCTGCCACCGCACCTTTCCTCGGCTTCGCCCGTTTGCTCCGTGATCACGCCTTCGCCATCGCTCCCGAACAAATCACCAGCTTCATGCAGGCGGTGAGTCTGCTTGGCCCACGCTCGATGAACGACATCCGCGAGGCAGCTCTCGCGATACTGGCATCCTCGCCCGACCGTCGCGGCGAATTCGAGGCGCATTTCCGCGCCTATTTCTACGGCGACGCCAAGCCTTCAATCGAAGGCGAAGAGGACGAGACCCGCGTCAAGGACGATCGCGGCGCGCGCGCGGAGGAAAATCAAACCGTCGGCCAGGAGAAAGGCGGCGAGCTGTCCTCGGCACTCGAGCAGCTGAGCAGCCGCGATTTCCCGGGCGACGCCGATGGTCTCGGCCAGTTCCGCCGCAAGCTCGCTTCCGCCCTGCCCGCGCGCCGTTCCTTCCGCACCGCGCGCACTCGCTCGCGCGGCACGCTCGACTTGCGGCGCTCGCTCAGCGAAATCGTCAGTGCGGACGGCGACATACCCTCCCCGCAACTTCGCCGCCGGCAGGCCGTGCCGCGAAAACTGCTTCTGCTCATCGATGTCTCCGGCTCGATGAAGCTGCACACCGCCGACTATCTCAAGCTGGCACATGCTGCGGTGCAAGGCGCGGACAGCGCGGAAGTCTTCACCTTCGGCACGCGCCTCACCCGCATCACCTCGGCGCTCCGCATCCGCAACCGCGAGCAGGCGCTCGCCCGCGCCGCGGCGCTCGTCGATGATTGGGACGGCGGCACCCGCATGGGACCGACATTGCTCGCCTTCCTGTCGGTGCCGCGCTTTTCCGCCTTCGCGCGCGGTGCCTGCGTCGTCGTGCTGTCCGACGGGCTGGAACGCGGCAGCCATGCCGAACTGGAGATCGCGATGCGCCGCTTCAGAGCCCGCGCCTTCCGGCTCTCGCTGGCGACCCCGCTCGCCGGCGATCCGCGCTTTCGCCCGGCGACGTCGGCACTGCGTGCAATCCTGCCGGTGCTCGACGATCTGGTTGACGGCTCCTCGCTGACGAGTCTGACGGATTTCATCCTGTCGCTCGCCCGCCCGGCCCCGGCGGCCGGGACCATCTGGAAAAGGGTATCGTGATGCAGAAAGCCATCGACGCGCATTTCCACATCTGGCGCCAGAAGGATCAGCCCTGGCTGGTCGGCCCGATGGTGCCGCGCATCTTCGGCCCCTACGAGCCGATCCGCCGCGACTACCCGATCACGGAATTCCTCGAAGACCAGAAAGGCTCGGGCGTCGAGAAGGCCGTCTACGTCCAGACCAACTGGGCGAAGGAGGATTTCGAGAAGGAAGTCGCCTTCCTGCAGAAGACCGCCGACGAGATCGGCTGGCCGCACGCCATCGTCGGCTATGCCGACATGACGGTCGACGACGTCCGCCCGCAGATCGACCGGCTGATGAAATACAAACTGCTGCGCGGCGTGCGCATGCAGTTGCACTGGCACGAGACGCCCGCGTTCCGCTTCGCCGCCTCGGCCGACCAGGTGATCGATCCGAAGGTGCGGAAGAACGTGGCGCGGCTCAAGGATTACGGCCTCTCCTTCGACCTGCAGCTTTTTCCCGCGCAGATGAAGGACGGCCTGACGCTCGTCGGCGAAAACCCTGAGACCAACTTCATCCTCACCCATGCCGGCATGCTGACCGGCATGGAACCTGAAACCACCGAAGCGTGGAAGACGGGCCTGCGCACGCTGGCGGCAGCGCCGAATTTCTACGCCAAGCTGTCGGGCCTCGGCACGTTCGTGCACCGCAACGACCCGGAGCTCATCGCCTACATCGTCGACAACACGATCGAAATCCTCGGCAGCGACCGGCTGATGTTCGGCTCGAACTTCCCGATCGAGAAGCTCTGGACCAGCCATGCCGAACTGATCAAGGCGCACCGGGCAGCGGTCGCAAGGCACGGCGCGAAAGCGGAGGCGGACATCTTCTGGAACACGGCGGAGAGGGTTTACAGGCCGGTGTAGCGCAGCCTCTCCTTCTCCCCTTGTGGGAGAAGGTGGATCGGCGCGCAGCGCCGAGACGGATGAGGGGTGATGGAAGGAATGAGGTGTCGCAAAAATCAAATGCTTTCAGCATTTTAGATCGTCAGCGCCTCACTCCGCTGGAACACCCCTCATCCGTCCGAGCTTCGCTCGGCCACCTTCTCCCACAAGGGGAGAAGGGAAATCCTGCGCCTCACTTCACCTCGAACTGCGGATCGAGCGGAATCTGCATCGCCGTTACCAGATGGTTCGTCTGCCCGGCCAGCCCGATGATCGAAACCAGCTCACCATGCTGCGCGTCGGTCATGCCCTTGGCCCGCGCTGCGGCCGTATGCGAGTGGATGCAGTAGGAACAGCCATTGGCGGTCGAGACGGCGATATAAATCATTTCCTTGGTCAGCGGATCGATTGCGCTGTCGGTCACCATCACCGTCTTGAGCTGCTCCCAAACCCGCTTCAGCGACGCCGGATCATTGGCCAGCCCACGCCAGAAATTGTTGACGAAATCGGACTTCCGCGTCGCGCGGATATCGTCGAACACGGCCTTCACCGCCGGGATCCTTTCGACCTCGGCATCGGTAAGAAGCTTTGTGGTGGCCATGGTTTGGTCCTTTCGTTTGAATCGTTCGTCGAATTCGTTGAATCAAGGGTTGCGCATAGACGGCTAACCCGTTTTTTCGATTCAGTTTTAGCTCAAAACAACACATGGCCGCGAGGTTGGTCGAAGCGCCTCAGCATCGTCATTCTAGGGCGGAGCAAGGAGCGAAGCGACGCGCGCAGACCCTAGAATCCATCCCATGACCTCGCGCAAAGGGTGCAGCGGAGCAGAATTCTGGACCGCTGCGTTCCACGGCAAAGGTAACGGAATGGATCCTCGGGTCTGCGCGCGTCGCTTCGCTCCTTGCTCCGCCCGTGGATGACGACATGACAAGCCCCTCGGCCAATCTCCAAGGGTGTTCGATCCAACCGCGCGATCATCCGCCGGCGCCACGCACCCTAGTGCACCGCCGCATACATGATCTTCTCCTCCGTCGCCTCCGCCGGCGAGAACTCCTCCACGATGCGGCCCTGGCGGCAGACCAGGATGCGGTCCGACAGGTTCATGATCTCCGGCAGGTAGGACGAGATGACGACCACGGTGAGCCCCTCGTCGGCCAGCCGGTTGATGATCTGGTGGATCTCGGCGATGGCGCCGACATCGACGCCGCGCGTCGGCTCGTCGAAGATGACAATGCGCGGCTTCTGCACCAGGCCCTTGCCGATCACCACCTTCTGCTGGTTGCCGCCGGAGAGTTCGACCACGCGCGCATTGTCGTTGATCGCCTTGATGTTGAGCGTCTTCGTCCATTCGGCGGAAAGCTGCCGCATCTCCTGCTGGTTGATCACCCAGGCCTTTTCGCGGCCGGCGGCGAGCAAGCCGCCGAACAGGTTCTCCGCGATGCCCATTGTCTCGAAGATGCCTTCGCTCTTGCGGTCCTCGGTGACATAGACGATGCCGTCGGCCACCGCTTCGGCCGGCACCAGATAGCGCACCGGCCTGTCGTCCAGCTCGATCGCGCCGCCGCGCAGGAAATCACGTTTGTAGATGCCCGACACGATCTTGAACGTCTCGGTGCGCCCCGAGCCGATCAGCCCGAACACGCCGGTGATCTGGCCCTCGAAGATCGAGAAGGAATTGTTGCGCACGATGTTGCTCATCGAGATGTCCTGCACCGAGAGCACTTTCTTGCCGGCCTTGCGCAATTTCGCCTCGTCGCGTTGGCGGTAGATCTGCCCCGACAGCGAGCGACCGACCATGGCGGCGACGATCCTGTCGCGGTCGAAGGCCGAGGTCTCGTCGGTGATCACCAGTTCGCCGTCGCGCAGGATAGTGATGCGGTCGGCGATCATCAGCGCCTCTTCCAGCGCGTGGCTGATAAAGACGATGGAGACGCCGCGCGCTTTCAGCCGGCGGATCAGCGCGAAGAAATGGCGCTTCTCCTCCGGCGTCAGCGTCGCCGTCGGCTCGTCGAAGATGATGATCTCGGCATTGTGGTGGACGGCGCGCGCGATCTCGACCATTTGCCGCTTGGCGGCGCCGAGCGTCGCCACCATCGCATTCGGGTCGACCGGAAAATTCAGCGACTGCAGGAATTGCTGCGCCGAGATGTAGGTGCCGCGCAGCCGGTTGAGGAATTTCTCGGTGCCGAGATAGAGGTTTTGCGCCACCGTCATCGACGGCACCAGGCTGGTCTCTTGGAACACCATGGCGATGCCGGCTTCAAGTGCTGCATGCGGCGAGGCGTAAGCCGTCTCGACGCCCTTGTGGAACATCTTGCCCGAAGTCGCGTCGACGACGCCGGCGATGATCTTGGTCAGCGTCGACTTGCCGGCGCCGTTCTCGCCGAGCAAGGCGTGGATCTCGCCTTTCCTCAGATCGAACGTGACATTCTTCACCGCAGGCACGCCGCGATAGGTCTTGGTGACGTTTTCCAGACGGACGATCGGTTCCATCAGAAACCTCCCGTGATTGCGTCGAGCGCCAGCACGCAGTCGCCGCCCTTCGAGGCGACGAACAGGCGGCCGTCCCGTTCGGCAACGCTGCAGATGCCGTGGCGTGTGCCGTTGGCGCGGCTGTGCAGGCTGAACTGCGGCTGCAGGGTCCGGTCGAGTTTCACGACGAGCCCGTAGGAGCGGCTGGGCGACCACGGCTTGTGGATGCCCATGGTGCGGATGCTGCCGCATTGCAGCGGCTCGAGGAAGCTGCGGTTGGAAGCCAGCGCCGGCGCGATCCAATAGGCCGGCGGCACCTGGTCGATCATGTCCTGGCGATAATGCGTTTCCTGCAGCACGAATTCGATCAGCCGGTTGCGCGGCGCAAACAGCGTCAGCCAAGCGCCACCGTCGCCGGCCGGCGAAAGCCGCGCGGGATAGCCGGGCAGATGCGTCAGCACCGTCGACCGGTTTCCGCTCGCACCGTCGAAGCGGACAAGCTGGTGGCGCCAGCTTTCGCTTACCAGCACGTCGTTGCCGATCGGGTGAAGCCCATAGGGAAAGGCGACGTCGCCGGCGATCCGCTGGAAGCCGATACCCCCCGGCTCGCACCGCCACAGCGACCCGGACGCGCCCTTCTTCATCAGGTCGGCCGCCCATTGCGAAGGCAGGTGCTGTGCCGAACCGTTGGCCAGCCACAGCGTGCCGTCACCGGCATAGGCAAGCGCGGTGATGCACCTTAATTCGGCAGGCAGCGAAACCTCCTTGCCGGCAATGAGCAGCTTGCCGTTTTCCAGCCCGACGGTCAGTTCGCCGGTGGGCGATAGCGCCAGCGCGGTGACTGGAGACTGGAACGTCTCGACCACAGCCGGTTCGGAACCCGCCGCGACCGCCAAGACGGCATTGCCGCTGGAGACGAGCAGCCGGCCTTCGGCCGTCAGCAGATTGTCCGGTTCTGGCAGCTCGGCGAAGGCGGGCGCGTCGTCCAGCCGCGTGTTGGGACGGAAGGCGCCGTCGAGCGGCGGGATGGTGACCGCCTTGCCGCGGAAGACATCCAGGATCGGATCGAGGATCATGCCTTCGCTCCCCAATAGGAAGCGGGGCTCGTCCAGTTCGGGTCGGCGCCCGAAATCTTATAGCGGCCGATGCGGTTGTTGAGGATGCCGCCGACGAACAGATAGCCCTTGTGCTCGCGCATGGACGTGACCATCGGATGCGCCGCGCCCGACAGATCGCCGAGGGTCTCGACGATGCCGCCCGTCTCGTTGAACTTCACCACGCCGCCGGTGTTGATGTTGGGAAACAGCCATTCGTCCTGCGGCAGGCGCCGCGTCATGCGCTTGCGCATGTCGGGATGGCGCAGCGACAGGTCGAAGCTCGGCGTGCGCATGCCGAGCCAGGCCATCCAGTAATTGCCGTCGGAGGCGCGGTTGATGTTGTCGGGATAGCCCGGCATGTCGCGGATGACGCATTCGGCGGTGCCGGCCTTCGGCCCTTCCAGCCAGTAGCGATGCACGCGGCAGGCCCAGCTTTCGGCGAAGAACAGCGACTTGCCGTCATGCGCCATGCAGACCCCGTTGGTGTAGCGATAGCCGTCGAGCAGCGTCTTTGTCGATCCGTCCTTCGGATCGTAGACCAGCAGACGTCCGGTGGCGCGGTTCTCGATCGAATCCAGCGCCCAGTCATGGGCATCGTAGCGCTTGGTTGAGTCCGTGAAATAGATGCGCCCGTCCGGCGCGATGTCGCAATCGTTCGGGTCGCGCAGGCGCGCATCGTCGACGATCGACGTCCAGGAGCGCGACGTCTCGGCCGAGAGGCGCTTCACCTCGCGGTCCGGCGAGACCGAATAGAGCCCCATGGCGCCGACGCAGCTGATCAGATTGCCTTGCCTGTCGAAGGCCAAGCCCAGCGGAAAGCCGCCGATATGGGCAAAGACTTCCGAGCGCTTGTAGTCAGGCGCGAAGAAACGGACGATCTCACCGTGACGCGTGCCGCAATAAAGATGATCGTCGCGGTCGAGGATGACGTCTTCCGGACCTTCCAACTCGCCGAGCCCGATATGGTCCGCCGCCGACAGCCGGTTGTCGAGCTCGTAAGGCGTGCCGGAGCCGGGCGCGGCCGATTGCGTCTCGCCCATCTTGAGATAGACCGGCGCGACATAGACCTCGTTCAGCACCTTGTGGCGGTTCTTCAGCCAGCGGATGTCGATGGTGACGGCGACCGCAAGCAGGATGCCGAGCACCATCTGATTAGTGCCGGTGCCGTAGCCGAGCCGGATCAGGCCATTGGTCATGGTAAGAACAATGATGGCGCCCATCAGGCCCTTGACCACCGAGCCGCGTCCGCCGCCGAGGCTGACGCCGCCGACCACCGCCGCCGTCAGCGCCATGATTTCGAGATTGAGGCCGGTGCCCGGGCCCGCCCCGCTCAGCCGGCAGGCGATGAGGAACCCGCCGATCGATGAGCAGAAACCGGAAAAGACATAGGTCATGAAGACGGTGCGGCGCACGCGGATGCCGGCATTATGCGCCGAGCGCCGCGAGCCGCCGACCGCGAGCACATGCCAGCCCGGCCGCGAGCGCGTCAGCGCGATATGCGTGACGATGGCGAGGATGACGGCCAGCCAAACCGAAACCGACAGGCCCCAGAACGTGCCGTCGCCGATGAAATCGAGCACGTCGGACGAGGCCTGGGAAAGCTGCACGTCGGCGGCATAGGTGCTGACCAGTATGTCGAACAGCGCGCGCCCAAAGATGAAGGTGACCAGCGTGGTGAGAAAGGCGCGCAGCCTGAGATAGCCGACGAGATAGCCGTTGATGGCACCGAAGATAAGCCCGGTGGCCCAAGCCGCGGCCAGGGCCAGCCAGATCGACTGCTCAAGGATGAAGAAGACATAGACGGCGGAAAAGCAGGACAGCGCGAAGATCGAGCCGACCGAGAGGTCGATGCCGCCGCCCAGCATCACCACGGTCATGCCGATGACCACCAGCGAGAACTCGCCCAATTGGCGGGTCGATTCCTGCAGCGAATTGAGCTTGAAGAAGCCCGGAATAATCGAGCCGAACACGCCGAGCGTCGCCACCAGCGCCAGGAACGGTATGGCATTGTCGGTCCAGCGCTTGGTCAGGATCTCCCCGACCAGATGATCGGGCACGAGATTGTAGCGCCAGGCCTGAAGGCGTTCACGAAAAGTCATCGGCTGCTGCTGTCATCAATGGGAAAGGGGCGGCCGGAACGATCCGGCCACCGCATGGGTGCTTTCGAACGAAGCGGCTTATTTCGCCGCAGCTTCCGCCTGCAACGCCTTCAGGTCCCAGCAGCTGTCGGGCTTGAGATCGGCCTTCGTCGTCGCCTTCTCCAGCGTGTATATATAAGTGTGCGATGTGCCGGCCGGCTGGCCGCTCTGCAGCAGGAACTTGATGATGGCGTTCATGTCGCCCGACTGGCGGGCAAGATCGGTCATCACCACGGCGCCGTAGGTGCCGTCGTTCAGCTTGTCGCAGTCAGCCGCCTTCTCGCCGCCGCCGGTGGTGACCAGGAACACCTTGCCGTCGAGCTTGGCGTCGCGGATCGCGGCCGAGGCGCCGGTGGCGTCGCCGTCCCAGAAGTCGATGATCGAGCAGATGTCGGGGTGCTGCTGCAGCATCGTCGTCGTCACGTTGCGCGACGTGGTCGCGTCCCAGTTGGAGTCCGGCTTGGCCACCACCTGGAAGTCGGGATGCTTCTCCAACACCTTCATGATGCCGGCATACTGATAGAGGCTCGACGAGTTCGCCTGGTCGCCCTGCACCAGCCCGATCTTCTTCGACGAGTTCTCGCCGCAACCCTTGATCGCCGCTTCGGCCTCGAGCTGGCCGAGCTTGTCCCAGTCGCTGCCGACGAAGGCATCGGCCGGGAAGTTGGCGGGATTGTCGACCAGCAGCACATAGGTGCCGGCGGCCTGCGCCTTCTTCATCAGCTTCGAGTAGGAGTTCAGGTCCGGCGCGTGGATGATCAGAACATCCGGCCTGGTATCGGAAGCGATGGCATCGGTGATCGCCTGCGCGCCGGCATCGACAACCCAGTTCGGGTCGCGAGTCTCGAACGTGCCGCCCCAGGCCTCGACTTCCTTCTTCAGGTAGTGCGCCCAGCCCTGCGCCAGGTCGAACCCCATCGCCAGCGGCACCAGCATGACGCGCTTGCCGTTGAGCGCCTTGGCGTAGGCGGCCGGGCCTGGATCGTCGGCGGCAAAGCTCGGCGCCGCAAAGGCGGTAACGGCGAGCGCCGTGGCGGCGGCCATCAATGTTCTGAGTAGTCTCATGTCACATCCTCTGGTTCGGTTTTCATTGCCGGGCGATCGTCGCGATCGCTCCGGGTACCCGAGAGCAGATGGGCCAGCCCATCGGCTCTAAATGTCGCCCTGCTGCGCGGTCTGTTCGTCGCGCGGATTGATGATGCCGTCGACGATGATGGCGCCAAGGAGGATCGCCGCCTTGATCAGGTTCTGGTAGAGCAGCGGAATGTCGATGATGGTCATGGCATTGAGCAGGATGCCGATCAGTGCCGCTCCGACCAGCACGTTGCGCACCCCGCCCCTGCCGCCCGAAAGGCCGATGCCGCCGATCACCGCCACCAGCACGATGTCGTAGAGCAGCGTCGAATTGACGACGCGCGTGTTGATCGAATGCAGGCTGGCCGCCGTGAGCAGTCCGGCGATCAGCGCCACCACCGCCGAAAGCGCGTAGCGCAGCACCAGCATCGGGCGTACCGGAATGCCGATGTTGCGCGCCGCGACCGGATTGTCGCCGGCGAAATAGATGAAACGGCCCCATTTGGTGTAGCGCAGGAACAGGAAGACCAGGAAGGCCAGTCCGGCGAAGACGAAGACCTCGACGGGGATGTCGAGGAAGCGCACGCCGCCGAGCAGCTCCACCCAATGGCCCTGCGGCACCGGAACGGCATCCTGCGTGATCAGTTGCGAGCGCACATAGCCGAAGACGAAGGAGCCGGTCGCCAAAGTGACGAAGATCGCCGGCACGTCGGCATAGGCGACGAGAAAGCCGTTGAGCAGGCCGATGGCTAAAACGCCCGCCAACACATAGGCGAAGGCCAGCCCGTCCGAGGTGCCGGTGTTGAGCAGTTGCAGGTACCAGGCGACGGACATCGCCATGATCGCGACCGCCGACAGGTCGATGCCACGGCCGATGATGACGAGAGCCATGCCGAGCGCTAGGATGCCCAGCACGGACACCGAGCGGACGATGGCGACCAGATTGTCGGCGGTCAGGAACCCGGGCAGGCCCAGCGCAGCGGCGGCGAACAAGAGGACCGCAATGGCAAAGACAATGCCTTCCTGATTGAGGCGCCTCCAGTTCGGCCAGCCGATCGCGTTCATAGCTTTTGTCTTTCGCCCCGATGGCAAGGCCTTGCCTGCCCTCACCCCGCACGAAAGCTAATCGGCCCAACAGCGGCTCGTCAAATGAATCCGCGTTCAAGAACCGCGCCTCTTCGACTATTTTCCGAGTGGACGCATCGATTGCCGTTTCTGGCGCAATAGACGGAAACTCTTGAGCTTTTTGGTAGTCGGTTGCCCGGATCGCGCGGCCGGCGCAAGAGCTCGTTCGAAGGCCGCGCGGCCGGCGCAATTTGAGTCCGCGAAATGCGTCCGGCGCGACGTCAATTGTTCGTCGGATGGCCTGAAACCTCGGCGCCGGCATTGGCAGCACCAGGAAGCGTAACGCCGCGGCGGGACCGAGCAGGCCGATCGCGACAAAGGTGATTCTGAACTCGACGAGGTCGGGCAAGGCGTCGCCCAGACGATCTGCGACAAGTTGAGGATCGCCGCCGCGATCGCGACGCCGAACAGCATCGATATCTGCTGCAGCATCTAGGAGAGCGTCGCTGCCGAGCTCCGTTGCGGCGCGCCGATGTCGGCGAAGGCCAGCGTGTTGAGCGCATCGAGCGCGCGAGCATAAGCCCGGTCCAGTCCAGAGCTTATCCAACAAACTTCCGTGTCCCGGTTTGGCCTGTTATGGATGAGCCGCGGGGGTGGCCGAGGAAAACGCATGAAGCCCATCTATATCGACTACCTCAATGCTCTCGACATCGAAGCGCTTGCCATGACCGACGCCGAGATCATCGGCGCCGTCGAAGCCGGGCTCGTCGCGCAGGGCAACGGCCAGACCGTTATCGAGCCGCGCGTCCATCTCGAGCCGGATCCCTCCTTCCACGGCCACTTCAACGTGCTGCGCGGCTATGTGGCGCCGCTCGACGCCGCCGGCGTGAAGATCGTCGGCGACTATGTCGACAACTACATGCACGGCCTGCCGTCGGAATTCGGCATCCTCAATCTTTTCGATCCGCGCACCGGCACGCCGCGGGCCATCCTCGACGCCACCGTCATCACCGACATGCGCACCGGCGCGGTCACCGCCATCGGCGCCAGGCATCTGGCTAAGAAATCGTCCAAGGTGCTCGCCCATATCGGCGCGCGCGGCACCGCCTATTGGAACGTGCGGCTGCTCGACCATCTTTTCGATTTCGACGAGATCCGCGTCCATTCGCGCCGGCCCGAAAGCCGCGACAGCTTTGCCGCGAAGCTGGCCGCCGATCTCGGCAAGCCGGTCCTGGCCGTGGCCGACTGGAAAAGCTGCGTCGAAGGCGCGGACATCGTCGTCGAGGCCTCGCGGCTGCCGGAACCGCAACCGCTGCTCAAGACCGAATGGATCAAGCGCGGCGCGCTGGTCGTGCCCTATGGCACGATGAGCGCGGTGGAGCTGTCGCTGACCGACATCATGCAGAAGATCGTCGTCGATGACTGGGGCCAGTGCAAAGGCGGCAAGTTTGGCTCGCTGCGCGCCCATGTCGAGACTGGACGGCTGAGCGAGGCGACGCTGCATGCCGAACTGGGCCAGATCGCGGCCGGCCTCAAGCCAGGCCGGCAAAGCGATGGCGAGACGATCCTGTTCTGGCATCGCGGCCTCTCGCTCTCCGACATCGCGCTCGGCAAGGCCATGCTCGCCAAGGCCGGTGAAAACGGCATCGGCCAGAGGCTCCGCTTCGCATGAGCCCGCTCGTTCTCACCGGCGCCGGCGTCAGCATCGACGATGTCGTTGCCGCCGCGCGCAATGCCTGCAGGGTCGAGGTCACGTCTGCCGTCCTCGAAAAGCTCCACAAGGCGCGTCAGGTCCTCGATGCCGCCGCGGCCGGCGGCCAGCAGATCTATGGGCTGAACACCGGGCTTGGCGCCAATCTCGTCACCGCCGTCGAAGGAGAGGCCAGCGCCTTCCAGCGCCAGTTGATCGAAGGCCGCAGCGCCGCGGTCGGCGAGGCTCTGCCGGTGGCCGCGGTGCGGGCCGCGATGTTTGCCCGAATTGCGATGCTCGCTTCCGGCGGCTCGGGCCTGTCGCCGCGCGTCTTCACGGCCCTGGTCGAGGCGCTCAATGCCGGCGTGCATCCGGTGATGCCGTCGCTGGGTTCGATCGGCGCCGGTGACCTTCTGCTGATGACGGCGATCGCCCGCATGCTGATCGGCGATGGCGAAGCTGAATACCAGGGCCGCCGCATGCCTGCCGCCAAGGCACTCATGATGGCGCGGCTCGCCCCGGTCACCCTCTGGCCGAAGGACGGTCTCTCCCTGATCAACGCCTCGGCTGTTTCCACCGGGACCGGAGCGCTGGCGCTGACCGATGCGCTGTCGGCGCTCGACCAGCAGCAGCAGGCCGGCGCGCTGACGATGGAAGGCATCGGTGCCAACCGCACCATCCTCGATCCGCGCCAGCATCAGGCGCGTCCAGGCGCCTGCCAGCAGCTTGCGGCGAAGGCGCTGCGCGACCTCCTGGCGCGCGAGGAAGCGCTGGCGCCGACCACCATCCAGGATCCATTGTCGATCCGCTGCATGCCCTCGATCCACGGCGCGCTGATCCAGGCGATCGACCATGCCAGACTCACTGTCGAGATCGAGCTCAACGCCGCCGCCGACAATCCGCTGGTGCTTGCCGAGGATGAGCTGGTCATGTCGACCGGCAATTTCCACACCGCCTCGCTGGCGCTCGCCTTCGAGACGCTCGGCCTGGCGATCACGCAATGCGCTGCCGCTTCCGCCGCGCGCTTCGTCCAGCTCACCGGCTCGACCCGTCACGGCCTGCCGAAATATCTCTCGCCGGTCGGCGGCGCCTCGGCCGGCTTCGTGCCGCTGCAAAAGACGGTGACGGCGATCCTGGCCGCGATCCGCCACAAGGCCAATCCGGTGATGCTCGATTTCCTGCCCGTATCCGAGGGCGTCGAGGATCACGCAACGCAGACACCGCTCGCGGTCGCGAAATGTGCGGAGATGATCGTGCTGTGGCGGCGGCTGATCGCCTTCGAGCTGATGGCTGCCGCGCAGGCCGTCGACTTACGCGAGGGGGCCACGCTGGCGCCGGCCACCGGCGCAATCCACGCGGCCGTGCGCTCGCATGTGGCGACACTCAAGGAAGACAGGCCGCTCGGGATTGATTCCGAAGCCCTCTATGCGGCGCTGGCCAGCGGAATCTGGCAAGGTCCGCCGGCTGCAGGCTGACGCTTTTCGACCCTTGGTTCAGGGCTTTGCTCCGACCTTGTTCATGAAGAGGGTGAGCTCGTCCGGATCCATGTGCACGATATGCCTGTCTTCGGGATAGGCGCCGCTGTTGACGTCGGCGACATATTCGGAAAACGCCGCGATGCGCTCCTGCTGCAACCGGTCATATTCGGCGGCAAAGTTGCGATAGACCTTCGAGTGGCGCGGCATGTGACCGCGATTGGCGCCGAGGATATCCTCGGCAAACAGGTATTGCGCGTCGCAGCCCGTGCCTGCGCCCATCGACAGCATGATCAGCGACGTGCGCTCGGAGATCGCCTTTGCCACCTCCACCGGCACCACTTCGATCTCGGCGCCGATTGCGCCGGCGGCTTCCAGCTGCTTGACCGCCTCGAACACCTGCATGGCCGTGTCGGCGGTCTTGCCGACGGCTTTGAAGCCGCCCGTCCAGGTCGCGCGCGAGGGAATGAGGCCGACATGGCCGATCACCGGAATGGCGTCGTCGGCCATGCGCTTGATCGTGGCGTAGCCGGCGCTGCAATAGACCGCGTCGGCGCCGGCCTTGTAGAGCCGGAACGACCAGCGCAGGAAATCGTCCGCCGTGCCGATCTCGTAGAAATTCTCGCCCGGCATGGTGAAGAGGCTGGGGGCCGCGTCGCGGTATTGCGGATTAAGCACCAGTTCCGGCGGCACCGAGACGATGTCGATGCCGGCGCGCTCGGCAGCCTCGGCCTCGTCCAGCGTCAGCACGCGCAGCATGGTCAATTGCCGCTTGCCCTTCATGGCGCGCAGATCGGCGACGGTTGGTCTCTTCCGGCTCATCGGACTTCGGTTCCCTCTATGTGTTGCTGTCAGCCGATATCGATCATCACTTTGCCGGCCTCGACCCGGACCGGATAGGTTTTGAGGTTGACGCAGACCGGCGCGCCTTTGGCCTGGCCGGTCTTGTAGTTGAAGCGGCCATTGTGCTTCGGACATTCGATGATGTCGTCCATCACCAGCCCGTCGGCGAGATGCGCTTTCTCATGCGTGCAGAAACCGTCGGTGGCGAAGAAGGTGTTCTCCGGCGAGCGGTAGATCGCGAAGCTGCGGCCGCCATGGTCGAAGCGGATCACATCCTCTTCATCCACGTCGTCGACCGCGCATGCCTCGACCCAGTCCGCCATCGTCTATCTCCGAGTTGTCGCGGCGCCTATTCGGCGGCCGCGGCCGTTATGTCGAGATCATGGAATTCGCCGCGATAAGGCTTGGCCGTCGGCGGCAATTCGCGCTTGAGGTAAAAATCCTCGTATTTCAGCTGCCTGAGCAGGACCGGCCAGACCTCGCGATAGGCGTGCCACATCGACGGGTTCGCCACCGGCAGATCGTGCTTGATCAGCTCATGCAGCTTCGGCAACGCATGGTAGGGCACCATCGGGAACATGTGGTGCTCCACATGGTAGTTCATGTTCCAGTAGATGAACCGGCTGACCGGGTTCATATAGACGGTGCGCGTGTTGAGCCGATGGTCGGTGACGTTGTCGGCGAGCCCGATATGCTGCAACAGCCCCGTCAGCACCATGTGCCAGGTGCCGTAGAGGCGCGGCAGGCCGATCAGCACCAGCGGTATCCATGATCGAAGCGCGATCGCGACAGCGATCGTCGCGGCATAGACGATCATGTGCCAGCGCGCGGCGATCACCGCTTTGTGCTGCTCCATCTGCGGGATGTAGCTCTTCTCGTCATCCGACAACGTGCCGAAAGCCTGGCGCACCAGCGTCGGCAGCGAATAGCGAAAGTCGAGGATGCCGGTGAAGGCCAAAGCCGCCTTGATGAGGTCCGGCGGCCGCATCACCGCGATCTCGGCGTCGCGGCCGACGATGATGGTGTCGGTGTGATGGCGCGCATGGCTCCAGCGCCACTGCACCGGATTGCGCATCAGCATGAAGGAGGCGATGTGATAAACGACATCGTTCATCCAGCGCGTGCGGAAGGCGGTTCCGTGGCCGCATTCGTGCCATCGCGAGTCGCTCGACGAGCCGTAGAGCACGCCATAGACGAACAGGAACGGCACCACCCACCACGTGCCCCAGAAGCGGACGATGCCGGCGGCCGAGCCCAGGATCGCGGCGATCCAGATGATGGTGTCGCGGATCGCCGGGCCGTCCGTGCGCTGCATCAATTCCTTCATGGTCTTGCGCGGTACGTCCGTGTGATACCACTCGGCCGAGGCGAGGCCGCTCTCGATCGCCCTTCGCGTGCTTTCGCCGACAAGGCTGTAGTCGCGCTTGGTGCTGGAGGCAGTCGTCATCATCCCTCCCCGATCAAAGCCCATTCGCGCGGAATTTCCCGTCGAGGAATGTCTTGGCGCGCGGCACGTCGTCCTCGGTCAGATGCTCGATGATCACCGGGATGTTCGGATGCTTCTCGCTGAGCCGCCTGAGGTAGAGGTCGTAGTTCAGCGCGCCGAGCCCCGGCGCCGGCAACTCGATCTCGCCGACGCCGCGGAAGGTCAGCCCCTCATGCGCGTCCGCGTCGCCGATATCGGCATGCTTTTCGCTCTTGTCCCCGCCAGAACGCTTCACGTCCTTGGCATGCGCGATCCTGATCTTGTCGGTCAGCGTGTCGAACACCTGGTTCAGCACCTGGTCCATGCGGTCGATATTGTGCGCCTCGAAATAGTTGGTCGGGTCCATCAGCAGGCCAAGGCCGGGATGGTCCACCTGCGCGAACATCCTCACCGTCTCCTCGACCGAGCCGACGACATTGTTGACATAGGTCTCGAGCAGGAACACAGCGCCGTGGTCGTAAGCCGTCTGCGCGAGGTCGGAGATCACCTTGCGGCATTCCTCGAAGCCTTCCTCGGTCTTGTTCTTGGGGTGATGGACCCAGTCGGACTCGGTGTTGTAGGTCCCCGTCTCGGAGATTACGTAAGGGCTACCGAAGTCGCGCGCGTTGCGGATGATCTCCTTGAGATAGGCAAGCCGCCTGTCCCGCTCTCCCTTGTCCGGATGGATGATGTTGGTGTAGCCGGACACGCAGCAGACCGGCAGGTTATGGTCGCGAAACGTGTCGCGCACCTTCCGCGCCTTGTCCTTTGTGATCTGCCCGGCCGACAGGTCGATGTCCTTGAAATGCAGGTCGAGCTGCACGGTGTTGAAGCCGAGCGCCCGGATGCGCCTTGCCGATTCCTCCAGCTCGTAGGGGAAGTAGCCTGTGAAGATACCTGCCTGCATCATGAGCTGAAGTCCTCCGGGTAAGCGATTCAGTTGCCGCGTCTTTCGGCTGCTTCAATCGACGCGGATTTCGGACAACTTGATCGTGCGGCCCTCGGCCATGGACCGGTAGCCCGCCTCGACCAGCGCCATCGTCTTGACGTTGTCGGCGACGGAGAGCGCCGGCGGCGTGCCGGTCTTCAGCGCATATTGCAGTTGCTCCATGACGCCGATGAAGGCGTGTGGAAACCACATCGTCTCCCAGCTTGGGCTGACCCATTTGCCGCCCGTCGCCTCGGTCGACGCGTAGGTCAGCGTCGAGGCGACGCCCTTCGGCCAGCCGATCGTGCCCTTGGCAACACCCTTGGTGCCGTCGACGCGCCAATTGATGTGCTGGTCGTCGTCGTAGCCCTCCTGGCGTGGACCGGACCAGACATCCTCCAGCGATACCGCGAGCACGCCGGACGGAAAGCGCAACGTCGACACGGTGATGCCGTCGGAATGGTCGAATTTCGTGCGCGGGTCCTTGCGCGTCAGCGTGGTGATCTCGTCCGGATCGCCGAACAGGAAGCGCAGCACGTCGAGATGATGCACGCTCATATTGGCGAGCGTCAGCCGGTCGTAATCGGCCAGGAAAGTCTGCCAGTGTGGGATCGCGTGCATGTCGATCTCGGCAAAGACGACCTCGCCAAGCGCGCCGCTGTCGATGATCTGCTTCAACACGCGCATCGACTGGTCGTAGCGCATGTTCTGGTTGACCGAGAGGATCTTGCCGGAGGCAGCCGACTCGTCGCGCAGCCTGACCGCCTCCTCGACCGACAGCGCCAGCGGCTTCTGCGCCAGGATCGCCTTGATGTGCTTCTGCTTCAGCGCATGGCGGATCAGCGCCGGCTGCTGGTCGGGCGGAAAGGCGAGGTCGACGATCTCGACGCGATCATCCTCGATCAATTGCTCAGGCGTGTCGTGGACGGTCGGGATATGCCAGCGATCCGCCACCTTCGCGGCATTCGCCTTGGTGCGTGAGGCGATCGCCACCACGGGAAAGCCGGCTTGCGCATAGGCGGCGAGATGGCATTCGGCCATGATCATGCCGGCGCCGATGCAGCCGATCCGGTAGTCCTTGACCCGGACTTTTACGTCAGGCTCGAAACCCGTACTCGCCATCCATTCCTCCCGTCGAGGACTGGATATAACGCGATGCTCCAGGCCTCAGCCAAGGCCCGCGCCATCATTTCCCATCAGCGGGCATCAGGCGGCCGCGATCAGCACCGTGCTGTCCGGCGACCAGCTGAGCACGACGGGCTGGCCCTCGGCCAGCCGCTCGGCGCCGGTGTTCTGGACGATCACCTTCAGCGTCTGGCCGTCGCGATCGACGAAATAGGTGCTGTTGTTGCCGGCGAAGATGCGCTTCGAGACTTGGCCCCTGAGCATGTTGGCATTGGCTGGATCGGGCTTTGCCGCACCTGTCGTAATCCGGATTCGCTCGGGCCGAACCGCACAGCTTGCCTTCGCGCCGGCCGGCACCGATGCGCCAGTCGAGGCCGCGATCGTCGTGCCGTCGGGCAGCTTGATCCCGGAGCCGGTGGCATTGCCGCGAAAGATGTTGGCGTCGCCGAGGAAGGTCGCGGCGAACTCGCTCTCCGGTCGGTCGTAGATTTCTTCCGGCGGTCCCTCCTGCACCAGCCTGCCATCACGAAGGATGCCGATGCGGTCGCTCATCGTCAGCGCCTCTTCCTGGTCGTGCGTGACGAAGATGGTGGTGATGCCGATCTCGCGCTGGATGCGCTTCAGCTCGATCTGCATGTCGACGCGCAGCGCCTTGTCGAGCGCGCCGAGCGGTTCGTCGAGCAACAGCACACGCGGCTTGGTGACGATGGCGCGCGCCAGCGCCACGCGCTGGCGCTGGCCGCCCGAAAGCTGATGCGGCTTTCGCCCGCCAAGCTTGCCGAGCTGCACGAGGTCGAGCGCGCGCTGTACTTCCGTCGCGATCGTCGCCTTCGGCTCGCCGCGCACCGAGAGGCCGAAAGCGACATTGTCGGCAACGCTCATATTCGGGAACAGCGCATAGTTCTGGAACACCATGCCGATGCGGCGCTTCTCGACCGGCACGCGCTCGACGCTTTCGCCGCCGATGGCGATACGGCCGCTATCGGGAAAATCGAAGCCGGCGATCTGGCGCAGCAGCGTGGTCTTGCCGCTGCCGGACGGTCCGAGCAGCGCATAGAAGCCGCCATCGGCGAAATCGATCGAGACATCGTCCAGCGCCTTGTGCGCGCCAAAACTGCGGGAGACGTTCGCGACCTGGACACCAGCCATTATTTCTCTCCGCCGAATTTGAAGAAGCGCGCCGTGAGCAGCATCAGTGCCATCGACACCACGATGATAATGGTCGAGACCGCGTTGATCTCGGGCGTAAAACCCTTGCGGATCGCGGCATAGATTTCGACCGGCAGCGTCGTCTGGCCGGGCGTCGACAGGAAATAAGAGACGACGAACTGGTCGAACGATACGGCGAAGGCGAACAGCCCGCCGGCGATCACACCGGGCATGATCCAGGGCAAGGTCACCCGCATGGTCACCTGCCACTGATTGGCGCCGAGCGAGCGCGCCGCCTCTTCCAGCTCCGGCGCGAAGGTCTGCAGCCGCGCCGAGACGACGACGATCACATAGGGCAGCGCCAGCGCGACATGGCCGAGCAGGATGGCGATAAGCCCACGGCCGATGCCGACGCCGAAGAAGAAGATCAGCATCGCCGTGCCGGTGATCAGCCACGGAATGGCGATCGGCGGGAAGAGCAGCGCCTGCAGGACTTTCTTGCCGCGGAACTCGTAGCGATAGAGCGCCAGCGAAGCCATCGAGCCGAGCACGGTCGAGATCAAAGTGGTGATGATGGCGATCTCGATGCTGTTCCAGGTCGCCGCGATCAGCTGGTCGTTCTGCCAGAGCGATTGATACCAGTCGGTCGTCCACTCGAACGGCAATTGATAGAAGGGCGAGGCGTTGAAGGACATCGCCGCCATGATGATGATCGGCAGATAGAGGAAGCCGAGCAAAAGCACGATGTAGAAGCGCCCGAGCCCCTCGAGGATGCGTGTCGTCGCCATCAAGCAGCCTTCCGCAGGACCGGCGCGGCCAGCGCCAGGATGATCAGCACGACCGCGAGCAGGATGAAGGAAAGTGCTGCGCCCAGCGGCCAGTTGAACACGGCGACGAACTGGTCCTCGATGACGGTGCCGTAGAAGGTGCCGGTGCGGCCGCCGAGGATGCGCGGTTCCATGAAGGAGCCGACCACCGGCACGAAGATCAGCGCGGCTCCGGCGATCAGCCCGGGCATCGACAGCGGGATGATCACGCGCCACAGCACCTGTCGCCGCGATGCGCCGAGCGAGCGGCCTGCCTCGATCAGCGAGTCGTCGATCGCCTGCAGCGTGAGGTAGCAGGTCAACACCATATAGGGCACATAGGAGTGCACCAGGCCGATGATGACGGCGGGATAGGAATACATGAGATCAATGTTGATCTTGAACGGCAGCACCGCGTTGAGCGCGGTGTCGAGGATGCCGCCTTCGCGCAGCACCATCGCCCAGGAGAAGATGCGCACCAGCCCGTTCGACCAGAACGGCAGGATGACGAGCAGGAAGATCGCCTCGCGGCTGCGCCCCTTCAGCACCTTGGCCAGCACATAGGCCGCCGGGTAACCGATGACGACGCACCACAGCGTCACTTCGAGGCCGAGCCGCAGCGACGCGAACAGAAGCGTCGAATAGAGGCTTTGCGAAAAGAACGCCGCGTAGTTGCCGAGCGTGAACGCCCACTCCTTGCCTGCCAGCGGCAGGTCGGTCATGAACGAGAAGAAGACCATGGCCGACAGCGGCAGGAAGATCGCCACCGTCAGCCACAGATAGGCGGGAAGGAGAAGCGGCAGGGCCGGCCTCAGTCCGCGGCGCGAACCGATCGCAAGCTGGTCAGCCATTCTGCCTCTCCTCCCCGAAAGACGTCGATTACTTCACGTTGACCTTCAGCTCCTGCCACAGCGCCAGATACTTCTCACGCTGCTCGTCGGTGACCGGCGCCTGGAACTGGATACGTTTGGCGACGTCCGGGCTACCCATGACCTTACGGTTGAAGGCGTCTTCCGGCAGCGCGTCGACAGCCTTGGTGTTGGCCGAGACCGGCGCGCCGACCTTGGTGACCCATTCGACATAGAATTTCGGGTCGATCATGTAGTTGATGAAGGCCTCGGCGCCGGCGACGTTCTTCGAGCCGACGGGGATCGAGAACGCATCGAGCCAGGCGACGGCACCTTCCTGCGGGATGACCAGCGAGACCGGCAGCTTGAAATGCGTCTTGGCGCGATCGGCCGAACCGCTCCAATAGGTGCCGATGTCGATCTGGTTAGAGGCGACCATCTGGTTCCAGTCGTTCTCCGAGCTCCAGAAGGTCTTGATCTGCGGCATCAGCGAGGTGAGCTTCGCCTTGACCGCGTCCATATCCTTGATGTCGTTGATGTTCTGACCCGAAGCGATCGCGCCGAACTGCACCGCCTCGACGGCGTCGTCGCGGATGATGACACGGCCCTTATGCGCCGGATCCCACATCTCGGCGATCGACGTCGGCGGCTTGTCGAAGGACTTTTCGTTGATGGCCAGCGCCGTCAGGCCCCACACCCACGGCACGCCATAGACCTTGCCGTCGTGGTTGAGCATCGGCGAGCCGGCCTTGTCCTTGGCGATGTCGGCGTAGTTGGAAAGCTTCGAGACATCGATCGGCTGGATCAGCTTGCCGGCCATCGCCTGGTCGTTGAAGGCGGCGTTGATCATGACGACGTCGTAGAGACCGGGATTGGTGCGGATCTTGGTCAGCATCTCCTGCTCGGAGTTGAAGAAATCGTTGACCACCTTGAAGCCGGTCGCCTTCTCGAAATTGGCGACCGCCCACGGCTCGTCGGCGCCGTAGCCTTTCCAGTTGAGCACATGCACTTCCTCGGCGGCTTGTGCGGCCAGTGTGAAGGCGGAGACGAAGACGGCGGTGGCCGTCAGGAAAGCGGTCAGTCTGGGCATGCGCATGATATTTTCCTCTCATTGTTTGCCCGATTGACGGGCTTGTTAAGTTGCAGTCGCTTCCGCCCGACCAGGCGCGGTCGTCGCTTCGCCGCGCTCAGCCAGGAATTCCAGGATTTCGGAATCGGTCGGCGCCGAAGACCCGCCCTGGCGGGTGACCGAAAGCGCGGCGGCGGCATTGGCGTAGCGAGCCGCCTCGCAGGGCGACTTGCTTTGCGACAATGCGCTGACGAAGGCGCCGATATGCGTGTCGCCTGCCCCGTTCGTATCGACCGCCTCCACCTTGAAACCGGGCACCGTGCGGGTGCCGCCGTCGGCCATACGCACCAGGCAGCCATGCGCGCCGGCGCGGATGACGACACCTTTGGCGCTGGGGCAATGCTCGGCCAGCAACCGGATGGCGACGGTCTGGGCGTCGCCGGCACCCGCTATTTCGGCTGCTTCATTGGTGTTGCAGCTCAGCCAGGTTGTACGCGCCAGCACCCTGTCCAGGATCGGTCGCGGAATATCGGCGATCACCGGCGTCGGATCGAAGACGAAAGGAATGCCGGCCGGCAGCGCCTCGATCCAAGCGGTGAGCGCATCGCGGCTGCCGGGATAGCTCAGCGTATAGCCCGAGGTGAAAACCCAGTCGTCCGAAAGGACTTGAACCGGCTTCATCATGTCCGGCGTCAGCCGGCTCTCGGCACCCGGCCAGGAGACGAAAGTGCGCTCCGCATCGCCGCTGATCATGGCGACGCAATTGCCGCTATCCATCAGGGGCGACGGCGGCGTCAGCGTCTCGATGCCTTCGGCCGCGAAAGCGGCGCGCAGGAAATCTCCGTCGGGCCCGGTGCCGAGCTGGCCGCCGAACACCACCTTCATGCCGGTGCGGCTTGCCGCGACCATCATGTTGAAGCCGCCGCCGGCGACGCGGGCGTAAGCTGACGCGGTCTTTTCCGTGCCGGCCGCCGGCAACGCATCGATGCGGTAGACGTAGTCCACCACGGCGCTGCCGACATGGACGAGCCGTCCGCTCATGCGGCGTCCTCCTTGCCTGGGCCGGATTTGGCGTCGCGTGCCGCGACCAGATCCGCAGCCAACGCGCGGACCTCCGCGATGTCGATGCCTTTCAGCTGCGCGATGCGATCCTGTGGCAGGTTCGACAGGCCGGCGCAGGCGCCCGCCATGCCGGCGGCAATCGCCCCAATCGTGTCGGTGTCGCCGCCGAGATTGGCGGCGATCACGGCTGCCCGCCAGGCGTCGCCCTGCGCGACCTCCAGCACCGCGAAGGCGGCCGGCACCGATTCCTGGCTGGCGACGCCGGTACCGATCAGGTCGACGATCAGCTTGATGGCTTCCTTCTCCGCCTTACCGCGGACAAGCTCCTGCGCCCAGAGGATGCGCGCTGCGACGTCGCCGCCGGTGACCCAATGGCCAAGCGTGGCGCCAAGTCTTGCCGCTACCACGGCGTGGCCGCAAGCGGCGCGCCAGTCGCCGCCAGAGACGCCGAGACTGACAGCGGCGGCAACCGCCGCCGCCGATGCAATAGCGATCGAGGTGTTGTGCGTGGCCCGGCAGGTTTCCGCCACCTTGGCGACCAGCGCGCCAAGCGGTTCCGGCGGCATCATGATGCCGACCGGCGCGATGCGCATCGCAGCGCCATTGGTGTCGCCGCCGCGCCCGGCCTCTTCGGCCGGCACGCCGCTGTTGATCGCGTCGATGGCGCGCTTGGTCGATGGTCCAAGCAGATCGTAGCTGCCGCGCGCCTTGACTTCGCGTTCCCAGCCGAGCAGCGCGTTGACCCAGCGCGCATGGTCGAAGCGCTCGCCGGATTCGACGAGGATGCGGCCAAGCAGCAACGCCTGCTCGGTGTCGTCGGTGATCGCGCCGGCCGGCAGCCCCTTCGACACCGGGTGATCGGCGGCGGGCGCGACGAAATCCTCGACATGGCCGTAAAGCTCGGCGATGCGGCTCGGCGACAGAAGCTGCGTCGGCATGCCCAGCGCATCGCCCAGCGCCCCGCCGATCAGCGCGCCCATTGCCCGATCTATCGCCTCCCCCGCCATGCTCAGAACTCCAGATGCAGCGCGAAATGTGCGGGGTTGAGCAGGCTGGTGACGAATTCGATGGCGCGCCCGTCGGCGGCGCGCGTCAGGCGGCGCGTGCGCAGGAACGGTGTGCCGGGCGCGCAGGCGAGGATCGCGGCGTCGGCCGCGCTCAGCATCTCGATGTCGACCCATTCCTCGCCGTGATCGGGAACGAGCCCGGCCCCACGCAGCGTCTGGTGCAGCGTGCCTTCGCGCAGGCCGCGCAACGGTATGTCTTCAAGTTCCGGCGACAACGGCAGGCGGCTGCGCTCGATCGAGATGGCATGGCCGTCATCGGCATTGGTGCGGGCGCGGTCGACGGCGATGAAGGACGGGCTCTCAACCCCGAGCCTGGCCGCCAGCTCCGCATCCTCGATGATCTCGAGCCGCAAGGTGCGGGTCTCGGCATTGGCGCCGGCATTGGCAAGCGCGCGCGACCAGCCGATCGCGTCGTCGACCGGCATGCCGTCGAAGGTGACGAAGGAGCCGATGCCGACCTTGGTGGTGATCAGTCCCCGGCTCGACAGTTCCTCGAGCCCCTTGCGCACCGTGTTGCGGCTGACGGAGAAGCGCTGGACGAGCTCGTTTTCGCTCTGCAGGCGGTCGCCGAAGCCGAGCACGCCCGAGCGTATCTCATGCTCCAGAACCGTCGCGATCTGCTCGGGCTTGCCCGTGCCGGGAGAGAGCTGCATCGCGCGACGGGCCATATCGATACCTGTTCAATGAACCTGTATAATCCTGTTCAATATTGGAAAAAAGAGAGGGAGTCAATGAGTTCGCAGTGAGCGGCTTTAGCGGTCTCCTGACGCCAAATTTCAAGCGTAGGCGCCGCCCCCCTCACCTGCCTGCCGGCATCCTCTTCCCGTATAGTGACGGCGAGAGAGGCGCTCTCATCAGCGATTTCGCCAATCGCCAACGTTGCAGGAAAAGTGCCGGCGTTGCGGCCAGCCCCCCTTCTCCCCGTCACTATACGGGGAGAAGTGCCCGGCAGGGCGATGAGGGGCAGCGCCGACTTTAGCGATTGGCGGCAGATTGGACGCTGACATGGTCACCTGCGACACATGTGGGCGAGATGTTGCAGAGGATCAAACGAAGAAAAATTCCTCCACCCGCTGCTTGGCCTGCCGCAGCACCGGCAGGATGTCGCGCTCCATCGCCTCGACCGAGAAACGCGCCGACTGCGTCGAGACATTGATGGCGGCGACTGTGCGGCCGGCGCGATCGACGATCGGCACCGCGATCGAGCGCAGGCCGAGTTCCAGTTCCTCGTCGACGATGGCGAAGCCGTCCGGTCTCGCCTTGTCGATGGCCTTGCCGAGCGCGGCCCGGTTGGTGATCGTCTTTGGCGTTCGCCGCTCGATGGTCGCTTGCGCCAGGAAGGCCTTCAAATCGTCCGCCGGCAGGCCGGAAAGCAGCACGCGTCCCATCGACGTGCAATAGGCCGGCAGCCTGGTGCCGACATCGAGCGCGACGCTTAAGATTCGCCGTCCAGGGATGCGCGCGACATAGACGACGTCCTCGCCCGAGAGCACAGCCGCATTGCAGGCTTCGTCGAATTTTCCGGCCACCTCGCGCATGATGGGTGCGGCGAAGGTCCAGAGCGACGCGCCGCCGAGCCAGGTCCGCGCGACCGTCAAAAGGCGCGGCGACAGCGAGAACAGCCGGCCGGACTGCGTCGCATAGCCCGTGGCGACCAACGTCAGCAGAAAGCGTCGGGCGCCTGCGCGGGTGAGGTCAGCCTCCTCGGCCATCTCGGTCAGCGTCATGCCACCCGGATGGCGCGCGAGGATTTCCATCACCGCCAGGCCGCGTTCCAGGGAGCCGACATGGTCGCGTGAAATGGATTCCTCTTCCACGAACCTCTCCAGGCCAGCGTTGACTCCAGGCAAAGTTTGGAGCTAAAAGTATCTCATACAAAACAGATGTTCGCAATACGAACTTTTTCAATCACGGAGCCTGGAGATGGTCAAGTTCCTGCCGCTGAAAGAGGCGGTCGCGGAAAACCTGCATGACGGCGACACCGTCGCCTTCGAGGGCTTCACCCATCTGATCCCCACCGCCGCCGCGCATGAGGCGATCCGCCAGGGCTTTCGCGACCTGACGCTGATCCGCATGACCCCCGACCTGATCTATGACCAGATGATCGGCATGGGCATGGCGAAGAAGATCATATTCTCCTATGTCGGCAATCCGGGCGTCGGCCTGCTGCGACGCGCCCGCGATGCCATCGAGAACGGCTTTCCGCGTGCCATCGAGGTCGAAGAGCACAGCCACGCCGGCATGGCCAACGCCTATGAGGCGGGCGCCGCCGGCCTGCCCTGCGCGGTGTTCCGCGGCTATCGCGGCGCCGGTCTCGCTTCGGTCAATCCGAACATCAAATCGATCACCTGCCCCTTCACCGGCGAGGTGCTGGCCGCCGTCCCGGCGATAAAGCCGGACGTCACCTTCATCCACGCGCAGAAGGCGGACCGGAAAGGCAATGTGCTGGTCGAGGGCATCATCGGCATCCAGAAGGAAGCGGTGCTGGCGGCAAAGCGCGCGGTCGTGACGGTCGAGCAAGTGGTCGAAAATTTCGACGATCTGCACCCCAACCTCACCGTGCTGCCAAGCTGGACGATCGCGGCGATTTCCGTTGTGCCGGGCGGCTCGCATCCCTCCTACACGCATGGCTACTATGAGCGCGACAACGCCGCCTATCTCGAATGGGACGAGATCGCCGCCGACCGCGACCGCTTCCAGGCGTGGATGCAGAAGAATGTCATCGAGAGCAGCGCCGACGACTTTGCCGGTCGCGTCGAGCATCTGAGGAAAGCCGCATGAGCGAACTCGGTTTTACCCCCAACGAGATGATGACGATCGCCGCCAGCCGCGCCTTGAAAAGCGACGATGTCTGCTTCGTCGGCATCGGCGCGCCGTCGGCCGCCTGCAACGTCGCGCGGCTGACGCACGCGCCCGACATCACGCTGATCTATGAGAGCGGAACCATCGGCACCGCGCCCGACGTGCTGCCGCTGTCGATCGGCGACGGCGAGTTGTGCGAGACGGCGGTCACCACGGTCGCGGTGCCAGAGATGTTCCGCTATTGGCTGCAGGGCGGCCGTATCTCGATCGGCTTCCTGGGCGCCGCCCAGCTCGACAAGTTCGGCAACATCAACACCACCGTCATCGGCGACTATGCGCATCCCAAGACCCGCCTGCCCGGCGGCGGCGGCGCGCCGGAGATCGCCACCTCGTCGAGGCAGGTCTACATCACCATGGCGCAGTCGAAGCGCGGCATGGTCGAGAAGATCGACTTCTTCACCTCCTTCGGCCATGGCGAAGGCCGCGATCATCGCAAGCGGCTCGGCATAGACACCGCCGGCCCGACGCTTTTGATCACCGACCTCGCCATCTGGAAGCCGGACCCGGTGACCAAGGAGTTCACCGTCGTGTCGCTGCATCCAGGCGTCACGCGCGAGCAGGTGCAGGAAACTTGTGGCTGGGTAGTAAAATTCGCCGAGGCCCTTGACGAGACGCCGGCGCCGACGGAACTCGAGCTGAAGACATTGCGCGACCTGCAAGCCCGCACCAAGGCGGCGCATCAAGGGACCGCGAAAGGGAAAGCTGCATAAATGGCTGAGGCCTTCATCTGCGATTACATCCGAACGCCCATCGGCCGCTTCGGCGGTTCGTTGTCCTCCGTGCGCGCCGACGATCTCGGCGCCATCCCGTTGAGAGCGCTGGTCGAGCGCAACAAGGGTCTCGACTGGACCGCCATTGACGACATCGTCTATGGCTGCGCCAACCAGGCCGGCGAGGACAACCGCAACGTGGCGCGCATGGCGCTGCTGCTTGCCGGCCTCCCGCAGGACATTCCCGGTTCGACGGTCAATCGCCTGTGCGGTTCGGGCATGGATGCCGTCACCATCGCCGCGCGCGCCATCAAATCACGCGAGGCCGAGCTGATGATCGCCGGCGGTGTGGAATCGATGAGCCGGGCGCCCTTCGTCATGCCGAAGGCCGACACGGCCTTCTCACGCAATGCCGAGATCTACGACACCACCATCGGCTGGCGCTTCGTCAACCCGCTGATGAAGAAGCAGTATGGCGTCGATTCCATGCCGGAGACCGGCGAGAATGTCGCCGAGGATTTTTCCGTCAGCAGGGCTGATCAGGACGCCTTCGCTATCCGCAGCCAAGACAAGGCGGTGGCCGCGCAAGAGAGCGGCCGGCTGGCGAAGGAGATCACCCCGGTGACCATCCCGCAGAGGAAGGGCGACGCGATCGTCGTTTCCAAGGACGAGCATCCACGCGCGGGCACGACCATCGAGGCATTGGCCAAATTGCCGACGCCGTTCCGCCAGGGCGGCACAGTGACCGCCGGCAACGCATCCGGCGTCAATGACGGCGCGGCCGCCCTCATCATCGCCTCCGAAGCAGCGGCGAAGAAGCACGGCCTGACGCCGATCGCCCGCATCCTCGGCGGCGGCGTCGCTGGCGTTGCGCCGCGCATCATGGGCATTGGACCGGCGCCGGCCACGAAGAAGCTTTGCGCCCGCCTCGGCCTGACGCCGGATCAATTCGACGTGGTCGAATTGAACGAGGCCTTCGCCTCGCAAGGCATCGCAGTGCTGCGCCAGCTCGGCATCGCCGAGGACGCCGCGCACGTCAATCCGAACGGCGGCGCGATCGCACTCGGGCACCCGCTCGGCATGTCGGGGGCACGCATCACCGGCACGGCGGCGCTGGAGCTGCGCGAGCGCGGCGGCAAGCTGGCTTTGGCTACCATGTGCATCGGCGTCGGCCAGGGGATTGCAATCGCGCTAGAGCGGGTCTGACCGCCCAGGCTAATCAATAAGGCAGACCGACGTAGTTTTCGGCCAGCGCCGTGGATGCAGCCTTGGAATGCACCAGATAGTCGAGCTCGGCCTCCTGGATGCGTTGGCCGAACTCGCCGGTCTCGGGAAAGCGGTGCAGCATCGTCGTCATCCACCAGGAGAAGCGCACGGCTTTCCACACACGCGCCAGCGCCTTGGCCGAATAGGCGTCGAGCCCGGCCCCTGACCTGTCACGGTAGAATTCACGAAGTCCGGCAAAGAGATAGCGCACGTCGCTGGCAGCGAGGTTGAGGCCCTTGGCGCCGGTCGGCGGCACGATGTGGGCGGCATCGCCGACCAGGAACAGTTTTCCGAAGCGCATCGGCTCGGCGACGAAGGAGCGCAGCGGCGCAATCGACTTCTCGAAAGACGGCCCGGTGGTGACGGCGGCGGCTATCTGCGCCGGCAGGCGGCGACGCAACTCGTCCCAGAAGCGCTCGTCGGACCAGTCCTCGACGCGCTCATCGGCGGGAACCTGCACATAGTAGCGGCTGCGCTGCGGCGAGCGCATCGAGCAGAGTGCAAAGCCGCGCTCGTGATTGGCATAGACCAGCTCGTGGTCCGCCGGCGGCACCTCGGCCAGCACGCCCAGCCAGCTGAACGCATACTGCCGCTCGAACGTCTTCAGTGCGCCCTCCGGCACCGACTTGCGGCTGACGCCGTGATAGCCGTCGCAGCCGGCGATGAAGTCGCAATCGATGCGATGCGTCGCGCCATCCTTGTCATAGGCGACAAAGGGAGACGCGCCATCGAAATCATGCAGCGCGACATTCGATGTTTCGAACACGGTGACCAGCCCGGCCGCCTCGCGCTTCTGCATCAGATCGAGCGTCACCTCGGTCTGGCCATAGACGGTGACATGCTTGCCGCCGGTGAGCGCGCTCATGTCGATGCGATGCGCGCGGCCGTCGAAGGCGAGCGAGATGCCTTCATGCGGCAGGCCCTGGGCATGCAGCCGGTCCGCCGCGCCCGCTTCGCCGAGCAGGTCGACCGTGCCCTGCTCCAGCACGCCGGCACGCACCCGCCCAAGCACATGCTCGCGACTCGACCGTTCGAGAATGATGGTCTCGACGCCGATGCCGGCGAGCAACTGGCCGAGCAGCAGGCCGGACGGCCCCGAGCCAACGATGACGACGTGTGTGCGCATCAGTGACCAAGGCTCTCGATCTGCGCGGTCAACTCGGCGGCAAGCCTGAGCGCGGCCGCCGTCGCCACCACCATTTGCGGCAGGATCAACCACTCCAGTGTCCAGGCCGCACCCGAGCGCTCCTGCTCATGCACCAGCGCCTGATGCATGCCGGAAAGCTGCACCGCATTGAAGCGCGCCAGCGCCACCAGCGCTTCGGCCTTCACCGGATTCTGCTTGTGCGACATGGCCGACGAGCCGCCACCGCCGGACAGCTTGATGTCGGAGCCAACCTCCGCCATCAGCGCAATGTCCTGCCCGAATTTGCCGAGGCCGCCGGTCACCAGCGACAGCCAACCGGCGAACTCAGCGAGCGCGTCGCGCTGGCTATGCCATTGCGGCGCATCGGCAAGACCAAGCTTCGCGGCAAGCGCTGAGCGCACGGCCGTGGCCTTGTCGCCGAGCTTTTCCAGCGTGCCGGCGGCGCCGCCGAACTGCACCACCAACAACCGGCTGGAGAGTTCCCCAAAGCGTTCCTGGTGACGTTCGAGCGGCGCCCTCCAGGAAGCAGTCCGATTGGTCACTGTGATCGGGATCGCCGGCTGCATGCGCGTCATCGCCATGAACTGACGTTCTCCGAACTCCAGCTCGAGTCCGGTAAGGCGCGCGACATTTTCGCCAAGCAGCAGGCCGATATGGTCACTGGCCTGCCGCAGGCGCAGCACAAGCGATGTGTCGATGACATCCTGGCTGGTGGCGCCGAAATGCACATATGCATCGTGCGGCGCGCCAACTGCAGCTTTGACCTGCCCAACCAGTTCCGGCACCACTACGCCGTCCCTGGCGACGCCGGCGCGCAGCTTCGCGGTGTCCGGCCGGAACGCTGCCAGCGCCTTCACGATCGCGGCCGCGGCATCGCGTGGGATTACGCCGTGTTCAGCCTCGGCTTCAGCCAGCGCCCGCTCGAAGGTGAGCATCGCATCGATGTCCGCTTCCAGGGAAAAATGCCGCGCCGCCTCCTCGTCGCCGAGCAGACCGGAAAGCAACGGATGATCGAAGGGCGAAACGGTCATAGCGGTTGCGGTCAGCTGTCGAAGAAGACCGTCTCCTTTTCGCCCTGCAAATGGACATCGAAAACATAGGCGTCGACCTGCCGCTCGGCGATCAGCGTCGGCACGCGCAGGCGATGCTCGATGCGGGCAAGGATCGGATCCTCGGCATTGGCCTTTTCCTCATCCGAAAAATAGAGCCGGGTGTGCAGGCCGACATTGATGCCGCGCGCCACGATCCACAGCGTGATATGCGGCGCCATCAGCCGCCCGTCGCGGAACGGCACGCGGCCCGGCTTGATCGTGTGGAACCGGCAGACGCCTGTTTCCATGTCGGTCGGCTGCCGGCCCCACCCTTGGAAATTAGGATCTGCCGCGCCGCGCAATTCTGCCGGCGAATTGTAAAGCCCGTCGGCATCAGCCTGCCAGATCTCGATCAGCGCATCCTTGAGCGGCGTGTCGGTGCCGTCGAGGACGCGGATGCGCAGCTCGATGCGCTCGCCCTTGGTCTCGCTGTTGACCATCGTCGAGCCGAGGTCGCTCTGATAGACGCCGCCGATGCCGCAGAAATTGGGCGTCAGCCCGATATGCACGTAAGGGCCTGCGGTCTGCGAAGGGCTCTCCTTCAGCCGGTCGAGCGACTGCGCCATCAATTGCCCTCCGGCCTGTTCTCGAACAGCGTCGAGCGGCGCCCGCGCAGCACGATGTCGAACTTGTAGGCGAGCGCGTCCATCGGGATCGTCGACTGCATATCGAGCCCGGCGATCAGCGCCTCGACCGCGGCCTTGTTGGAAATGCCGCCGACGATCGGGCAGCGCCAGATCAGCGGATCGCCCTCGAAATACATCTGCGTGATCAGCCGCTGCGCGAAGCCGTGGCCGAACACGGAAAAATGGATATGAGCCGGCCGCCAGTCGTTCGGACCGTTCGGCCACGGATAGGGCCCAGGCCTGACGGTGCGAAAGGCGTAGCCGCCATCCTCGCCGGTGATCGCGCGGCCGCAGCCGCCGAAATTCGGATCGAGCGGTGCGAGATAGCCGTCCTTCTTGTGACGGTAGCGGCCGCCCGCATTGGCCTGCCAGAATTCGAGCAGCGCGCCCGGCACGCCCTTGCCGCGCTCGTCGAGCACGCGTCCATGGACGATGATGCGCTCACCGATGGCGCTCTCGCCGGCCTTGGCGAAATTGTGGATCAGGTCATTGTCGAGCTCGCCCAGCATCGCGTGCCCGAACACTGGACCGGTCAGTTCCGACAGCGTGTTGTCGAACGACAACAACGCTTTCTGCGGCGAGCGCAGCACCGAGCTCTTGTAGTTCGGCGTGAAGGCCGCCGGATGCCACTGGCGGTCGCGCTGGAAGAAGGCGCCGGTTTCCGGCGCGCGGTTTGAGCCGGGCTCAGCCATGGGCGGTCTTGGCTCCGTCCATCTGCGCGAACACCTCCTTGGCGATCTTGA
Organism: Mesorhizobium atlanticum; assembly: GCF_003289965.1. Lineage (GTDB taxonomy): Bacteria > Pseudomonadota > Alphaproteobacteria > Rhizobiales > Rhizobiaceae > Mesorhizobium > Mesorhizobium atlanticum. Next base: position 932,304 of record NZ_QMBQ01000002.1, on the reverse strand, counting down.
AGGCGCGGTTTGCGGCCGGCACGCCGGCATAGATCGCGACATGCAGGAAGGCCTCGCAGATGTCGTCTCGCGTGGCGCCTGTATTGGCGGTGGCGCGCACATGCATGGCGACTTCCTCGTCATGGCCAAGTGCCGCAAGCAGCGCCAGCGTCACGATCGAACGCTCGCGCTTCGACCAGCCCGGTCGCGCCCACACGGTTCCCCAGGCGGCTTCGGTGATCAGCTGCTGGAACGGGCGGTCGAAATCCGTGGCGGTATCCTCGGCACGGTCGACGTGGGGATCGCCGAGCACGGCGCGGCGGACCTCGAGACCGGTCCGGTAGCGGTTCTTCGTGACATCATCCATGAGCAGACTTTCCCTCGGGCAACGAGGCGACGAAATCGCGGATCAGACTGACGAGCGCTTCGGGCTGCTCGATGCACGGAATGTGTGCGGCATTGCGGATAACTTCGAAACGCGCGCCGGGGATCAGGCCGGCCAGCGAGCGGACCAGCTCCGGCGGCGTCGAACCATCCTGGTCGCCGACGATGCAGAGCGTCGGCACAGCGATGCGCCGCGCGCTGTCGGTGAAATCGGCGTCGCGCACCGCCTTGCATGTGCCGATATAGCCGGGCAGCGCCTGCCTGGTCAGCATGTTGCGGCAGCCGGCCAGATCGGCGGCGCGCGCTGCGTGGAATTCCGGTGTGAACCACACTTTCATGATGCCGTCGGCGATAACCTCGATGCCGTCGCGCTCGATGGTTGCGATGCGCGTGTTCCAGCTCTCTGCCGTGCCTATTTTGTGCGCGGTGTCGCTGAGGATCAGCGCCTCGACGCATTTTGGATGGCGGGTATAGAGCCGCTGCGCGATCAGGCCGCCGACCGACAGGCCGTAGAGCACGACCTTCCTGAAACCGAAATGATCGATGAGGCCCAGCAGGTCGTCGACATGGTCGTCGATCGAGCGCACGCCGCTGCCGATATCCGACAGCCCATGGCCGCGCTTGTCGTAGATCAGCATCGGCATTTCGCCCGTCAGTTTCGCGACGACGTCGTCCCAGATCCGGAAGTCGGTGCCCAACGAATTGATGAAGATGATCGGACGCGACGTGCCGGTCGCCTCGATATGGCGATGATGCAGCGTGACGCCGCCTATGCTGACGAATGGCACGATTTCGATCCTCCGAAGCCACATTGCACCAGCAGTTTGGTTCGGTAAAATGATATTTTGCGGCGTTTCATTAACTCTGAGGTTATCGAACCATGGCCGAAAGCCGGATCCGCTTCCGCCACCTCCAAGCGTTTCTCGAAGTCGCGCGGCAAGGCAGCGTCGCGCGCGCAGCCGACTTCCTGCATGTCAGCGCGCCCGCCGTCACCAAGACTTTGCGCGAGTTGGAGGAAGCGCTGGGCATCGCGGTGGTCGAGCGCGACGGGCGCGGCATTCGCGTCACGCGTCTCGGCGAGATCTTCCTTGGACATGCCGGCTCGGCGATTTCGGCGCTGAAGCGCGGCGTCGATTCCGTGCGCCAGGACGGCGCCCTCAATCGCGACCCGATCCGTATCGGCGCGCTGCCGACCGTGTCGGCGCGGGTGATGCCGCTCGCCATGAACCTGTTCCTCGAGGAGAACACCGGCGCCGCGCTCAAGATCGTCACCGGCGAGAATGCCGTGCTGCTCGAACAGTTGCGCGTCGGGGCGCTCGATCTCGTCGTCGGCCGCCTTGCCGCGCCGGAGCACATGACCGGCTTCTTTTTCGAACACCTCTATTCGGAGCAGGTGCTGTTCGTGGTGCGGGCCGGGCATCCCTTGTCGGAGCCAGGAACAGACATCTTCGCACGGCTCGACGAATTCCCCGTGCTGATGCCGACGCGCGAATCCGTCATCCGGCCTTTCGTCGACCGGCTCTTCATCACCAATGGCATGACCGCGCCGGCGACGGAAATCGAAACCGTTTCCGATTCCTTCGGCCGCTCCTTCATGCGCCAGAGCAACGCGGTGTGGATCATCTCTGCCGGCGTCGTCGCCAACGAGATCGCCAGCGGCGCCTTCGTCGCCCTGCCGGTCGATACGGAGGAGACCAAAGGGCCGGTGGGCTTGACCATGCGCACCGACACCGCGCCCTCGCCGGCCTTCACCATCCTCTTGCAGACGATCCGCGAGGCCTCGCGGCACCACGCCTGATGATCGGCCCTGGCAGAGTTCGAATTCCCTAACCCAGGGGTTAATAAAACACCGTAAAATATCATTTTACCGAACCAAACCGCTAGTGCAATGTGACCTCGGAGGATCGAAAGCCGTACTGTCCGGAGGCAAGCGGAAACCCGTTTCGCCGTCGTGTCGAACGGCCACTGAGGGAGGAGCAGATGTCTCGCATTATCGGCAGCAAACCCACTCTATCGGGCATTTCACGGCGCCAGTTCATCGCCACGTCGGTGGCAGGCGGCGCGGCACTGGCATTCGGCCGCGGCAAGGCCTTCGCGCAAAGTGCCGACACGCTCAAGGTGGGCTTCGTCAGTCCGCGCACCGGCCCGCTCGCCGGCTTCGGCGAGACCGACGGCTATGTGCTCGACCTCGCCCGCAAGGCTCTGGCCAATGGCATCGAGCTCGGCGGCAAGAAATACAGTGTCGAGATCCTCGACCAGGACACCCAGTCCGACCCGTCCCGCGCCGGCCAGTTGGCAAAAGACCTGATCAACAACCAGGCCATCGACCTGATGCTCGCCGTCTCCACGCCCGAGGTTATCAATCCGGTGGCGGATGCCTGCGAAGCAGCCGGTGTGCCCTGCCTGTCGACCGTCATGCCGTGGGAGGCCTGGTATTTCGGCCGTGGCGCCAAGCCCGGCGCGCCCTCGCCATTCAAATGGACCTATCATTTCGGCTTCGGTGTCGGCGAATTCTTCAAGACCTACATTTCGCAGTGGAACCTGATCGAGACCAACAAGAAGGTCGGCGTCATGTATCCGAACGACGCCGACGGTAACGCCATCCGCGCCAACCTCGCGCCGCTTCTGGCCAAGCAGGGTTTCACGATCGTCGATCCCGGCGCCTACGAGACCGGCACCACCGACTATTCCTCGCAGATCGCGCTGTTCAAGCAGGAGGGCGTCGAGATCTTCAACTCTTTCCCGATCCCGCCCGATTTCGCCGCCTTCTGGCGCCAGGCCGCGCAGCAGGGCCTGACAAGGCAGATCAAGATCGCCCAGGTCGCCAAGACCGGCCTGTTCCCCTCCGACATCGAGGCGCTGGGCGATCTCGGCATGAAGATTGCGAGTGCCGCCTACTGGCACAAGGCCTTCCCGTACAAGTCGCCGCTGACCGGCGTCTCGGGAACGGAACTGGCCGATGGCTACGAGGCGACAAGCGGCAAGCAGTGGACGCAGCAACTCGGCGCCTCGATGTCGCTGCTCGACGCCGGCTTCGAAGCCCTGAAGGCGAGCACCAACGCCAAGGACAAGGCGGCGGTGGCCAAGGCACTGAGCACGCTGAAGACCGAGACCATGATCGGCAAGGTCGACTTCACCAGCGGCCCGGTCGCCAACGTCTCGCCCGGCCCGATCATCGGCACGCAATGGGTCGCTGCCAAGGAAGGCTCGAAGTTCCCGCTCGACTATGTCGTGACCGAGAACGCCACCGATCCGAACGTGCCGGTCGGAGCCAAGCTCCAGCCTTATAACGGCTGACCTGTCGAGGGACCGCATCGTGAACGCCACGCCCAACGGTGCGATCCTCAGCGCCGCCGGCATCCACAAGCGCTTCGGCGCGCTTGTGGTGCTCGACGACATCGACTTTGCCATGGGCGCCGAAGAGGCAGTGGGCATCGTCGGCCCGAACGGCGCCGGCAAGACGACGCTGCTCAGCGTGCTTTCCGGCGCCTATCCACCAAGCGCCGGAACGATTGCCTTCAAGGGCGATGACGTGACGGTGCTGCCGGCGACGCAGCGCTGCCGGCTGGGCCTCGTCCGCACGCACCAGGTGCCAAAACCGTTCGGCGGCATGACAGCTTTCGAGAATGTCTTCGTCGCCGCCTCGCACGGCGCCGGCCTCGGCCGCGACGAGGCCTATGAGGAAGCGCTCAGCTCGCTGAAGCTCTGCGGCATGCTGGGCGTCGCGAACCGGCGCGCCGAGACGCTTGGCTTGCTCGATCGCAAGCGGCTGGAGCTGGCGCGCGCGCTGGCGGCGAAGCCGACGCTGCTTCTGCTCGACGAGATCGGCGGCGGCCTGACCGACGGCGAGGCCAGCGAGCTCGTCGAGACCATCGGCGAATTGCGCCGCCGCAGAATAGGCATTGTCTGGATCGAGCACATCGTCCACATCCTGCTGCAGGTGGCCGAGCGACTGATCTGCATGGATGCGGGAAAGATCATCGCCGACGGCGACCCGCAGGCGGTGATGGCCGACCCGCAGGTGATCAGCGCCTATCTCGGCGGAGGCCCGAAATGAGCCTGCTGTCGGTCGAGGATCTGGTCGTCCGGCATGGCCTGCTGCAGGCGGTGCGCGGCGTGAGCTTCGGTATCGAGCGCGGCGAGACGCTGGCGCTGGTCGGCGCCAACGGCGCCGGCAAGACGACATTGTTGAGAGCCATCGCCGGCGCGCATCAGGCAGCTTCGGGCCGCGTGGTCTTCGACGGCGCCGACCTTTCCGGCGTGCCTTCGCATGAGCGCGTCCGCAAGGGCATCGCGCTGGTGCCCGAAGGCCGGCGGCTGTTCGTGCAGATGACGGTCGAGGAGAACCTCCTGCTCGGCCGCGTCGCCGGCCGTCCGGGCGACTGGAGCGTCGACAAGGTGCTCGACACCTTCCCCAACCTCAAGCCGCGCCGCCACGCCAAGGCGGGTCATCTCTCCGGCGGCGAGCAGCAGGCGACGGCAATCGGCCGCGCGCTGATGAGCAATCCCGACCTGCTCCTGCTCGACGAGGTCTCGCTCGGCCTGTCGCCGCTGGTCGTCGACCGCGTCTACGCCTCGCTGCAGGGGCTGATCAACTCCGGCACGACGATCATCCTTGTCGAGCAGGACCTCAACCGCGCGCTCTCCGTCTCCGACAAGGTCATCTGCATGCTGGAGGGCCGGATCGTGCTTGCGGGCGACAGCAAGAGCGTTTCGCGCGACGAGGTGACCAAAGCCTATTTCGGCCTGCACCGCAAAGGCGCCGGAGGCGTGCCGGCATGACCAACCAGATCGTCCAGGGCATCTTGCTTGGCGGCTATTACGCGCTGATCGCCTGCGGCCTCTCCTTCATGTTCTCGGTGATGCGCATCATCAACCTGGCGCATGGCAGCCTTGCCGTGCTGTCGGCCTTCGCGCTGTGGCTGCTCGCCTCGCACCTCCACGTCCCGCCTTTCCTGGGCCTCGCCATCGTGCTGCCGCTGATGGCCGTGATCGGCTGGGCCTTGCAGCGCTTCCTGCTCGAGCGGAGCGCCCGCGGCGGCGCGCTCTTACCGATCCTCACCACCTTCGGCCTCGCCATCGTCATCGACAATGTGCTGTTCGAGCAGTTCGGCGCCGACACGCGCTCGCTGGCGCCCTTTATCGGCAGCCTGTCCTACGATTCCTGGGAATGGCCGGGCAGCATCTATGTCGGCAAGCTCGCGGTGATCATCTTCGCCACCGCCGTCGTCCTGCTCGGCGGGCTACAGCTGTTCCTTACCCGCACCGGGCTCGGCCGCTCGATCCGCGCCACTTCGGAAGACCCCGACACCGCCGGCCTCGTCGGCGTCGACGCGCGCCGCGCCAACGCCCTGGCCGCCGCCATTGCCATGGTCACGGTCGGTCTCGCCGGCGCCTTTCTCGGCATGCGCGCTACCTTCGATCCCTATGCCGGCGCGACGCAACTTCTGTTCGCCTTCGAGGCGGCCGTCATTGGCGGTGCCGGTTCGCTCTGGGGCACGCTGGTCGGCGGCATCGTGCTGGCGCTCGCCCAAACGCTCGGCGCCAAGGTACACCCGCAAGGCTTTCTCATCGGCGGCCATGTCGCCTTCCTGATCGTGCTGTTCATCCGGCTCTACACTTCCGGCCTCGGCCTGCGCGGCTTGCTGCGGTTCTCAACGGGGAAGGTGTCATGAGCGCCGCCTCCCCCGTCATCGAGCGCGGCACGGCCGCCTCGCGCATCGCCGGCTTCGGCGTCGCGATCATCATCCTGCTGCTTGCCGTCGCGCCGCAGTTCCTCTCCGCCGGCGCGGTCGACCGCATGACCGCTTTGTTCATCTATGTGATCCTCGCCGCGATGTGGAATGCGCTCGCCGGCTTCGGCGGTCTGGTCTCGGTCGGCCAGCAGGTGTTCTTCGGCCTCGGCGCTTACTTCGCCATCCGCCTCGCCAATGCCGGGCTCAATCCGTTCGTCTCGCTGTTCGTTTCGGCGGTCATCGTCGGCGCCGTGTCCTGGCCGATCTCGCTGTTCATGCTGCGCTTGAGGAACGGCGAGTTCGCCATCGGCATGTGGGTGATAGCGGCACTCACCCACCTTCTCGTCAATCTCGACCGGTTGATCCAGGGCGAGACCGGCACCTCGCTGATCTCGCTCAACGTCTACGACGCGTCGACAAGGCGCGTTGCGATCTACTGGCTGGCACTGGCCTCGATGACGGCGCTGCTCGCCGTCCTGTTCGGCTTGCTGCGCGGCAGCACGGGCGCCGCAATCCGCGCCATCCGCGACAATGAGGACGCGGCAGCCTCCATCGGCGTGCGCGTCACCGGCACCAAGCGGCTGCTCTTCGTGCTCGCCGCCTTCGGCATCGGCGTCGCCGGCGCGCTGTGGCTGGCGACCGCGATCACCTTCCAGCCGAAAACCTATTTCAGCGTGCAGTGGACGGCCTACATGATCTTCATGGTGCTGGTCGGCGGCATCGGCACCTTCGAGGGCGCCATCCTCGGCGCGCTGCTGTTCTTTATCATCGAGACGTGGTTCGGCGGCACCGGCGTCTGGTACCTGATCGGCCTCGGCGCCACGGCGCTGGTCTTCTCGCTGCTGTTGCCGCGCGGTCTGTGGGGCACGCTCGAAGAACGCTTCGGCTGGCGCCTATTGCCGGTCGGCTACCGCGTCAGGCTTCCCGTCAACGCAAGCGTCACGACCGGTGGGACCGCTCCGCCGGCACAGGTAACAACATCTCGGGAGAAAGCGTAAGCATGCTGTTCGGCAAGACGATCCTCATCACCGGCGTCGCCTCGGGCATCGGCGCCCGCACGGCGGAACTGGCGGGCCAACTTGGCGCCGATGTGATCGGCGTCGACATGCGCGAGCCAGTCGATCATCAGGGCATCTTCGTCAAGGCCGACATCTCGTCCAAAGCCGGCGTCGACGATCTTGTCGCGCGACTGCCGCAGCGTCTGGATGCGCTGTGCAACGTCGCCGGCCTCTCCGGCAACACCGGCGCTGCGCCGACGCTCGCCGTCAATTTCTACGGCCTGCGCGCGCTCTCGGAGGCGCTGGCGCCGAAACTTCGCGAGGGCGGTGCCATCGTCAACGTCGCCTCGATTGCCGGCTATGGCTGGCGCGCCAATCTGAACCGCGCAGCCTCTATGGTCAGCGTCGAAGGTTTTCCCGATGTCCCGAGGGTGATTGCCGACCACGCAGTCAAGAACGAGGAAGGCTATCCGGTCTCGAAGGAGCTCTTGCTCCTGTGGACCTTCCGCGCCGCGCATCAGGAGCTGTTCAAGAGCCGCGGCATCCGCATCAACGCGGTGAGCCCGGGCCCGGTGGAGACGCCGATCCTCAAACAGTTCCGCAGCGTGCTGGGCGACGCGAAGGTCGACAGCGACATCGCCCGGGTCGGCCGAGCCGGCACATCGGGCGACATCGCGCCAGTCGTGCTGTTCCTGTGCTCGGACGGCGCGCGCTGGATCAACGGCGCCAACGTGCCCGTCGACGGCGGCCTCGAGGCGTCGATCAACGCGGAAGTGCTTGGCTTCTGATTTTGTAACGCTCCACGGGAGCGAGGGAGAAACCCATGGACATCGGACTTCTGATTGACGGCGACGAAAGGGCGGCAACCGGCAAGGCGTCCTATGAACGTCTCGACCCCTTCACCGGCAAGCTCGCGACGCGCGCCGCCGCTGCAAGCATCGCCGACGCCAACGCGGCCGCCGATGCGGCGGCCGCTGCTTTCGATGCCTGGTCGAAGACCGGGCCCGGTGAACGTCGTGCGCTGCTTTCCAAGGCTGCCGATGTCATGGCCTCGAAGGTCGGCGAATTCACGAAGCTGATGATGGAAGAGACCGGCGCCACCGGACCCTGGGCCGGCTTCAATGTCATGCTGGCGTCCAACATGCTGCGCGAGGCGGCCGCGATGACCACGCAGATTTCCGGCGAGGTCATTCCGTCCGACAAGCCCGGCACGCTCGCCATGGCGATCCGTCAGCCGGCCGGCGTCTGCCTCGGTATCGCGCCGTGGAATGCGCCGGTGATCCTCGGCACGCGTGCGCTCGCAATGCCGCTCGCCTGCGGCAACACGGTGGTGTTGAAGGCGTCGGAAATGTGCCCGGGCACGCATCGCCTGATCGGCCAGGTGCTGGTCGAGGCCGGCCTGCCCAAAGGCGTCGTCAATGTCGTCACCAACGACCCAAAGGACGCGGCGGCAATCGTCGAGGCGCTGATCGCGCATCCGGCGGTGAAGCGCGTCAATTTCACGGGTTCAACCAAGGTCGGCCGCATCATCGCCGAGCTCTCCGGACGGCATCTCAAGCCGGCCCTGCTCGAGCTCGGCGGCAAGGCGCCACTGGTCGTGCTCGACGACGCCGACATCGATGCGGCGGTCAATGCCGCTGTTTTCGGCGCCTTCATGCATCAGGGCCAGATCTGCATGTCGACCGAGCGCCTGATCGTCGACGAAAAGATCGCCGACGCTTTCGTCGCCAAGCTCGCCGCGCGTGCCTCGCAACTGCCGGCCGGCGACCCGCGCGGCCATGTCGTGCTCGGCTCGCTGATCAGCAGCCAGGCCGCCGACAAGATGGAAGAGCTGATCGCCGACGCGACCGCCAAGGGCGCCAAGCTTGCCGCCGGCGGCAAGCGCACGGGAACGGTCGTGGAAGCCACGCTCCTCGATCACGTGACGCCCGTCATGCGCGTCTATGCGGAAGAATCCTTCGGCCCGGTGAAGCCGGTCATTCGCGTCAAAGGGGAGGACGAAGCGGTACGCGTGGCCAACGACACCGAATACGGCCTGTCCTCCGCTGTCTTCAGCCGGGACATTCGCCGCGCCATGGCTGTCGCCGCGCGCATCCAGGCCGGCATCTGCCACATCAACGGCCCGACCGTCGGCGACGAGGCGCAGATGCCGTTCGGCGGCGTCAAGGGTTCGGGCTATGGCCGCTTCGGCGGCAAGGCCTCGATCGCCGAGTTCACCGACCTGCGCTGGGTGACGATCGAGGATCCGGGCCAGCACTACCCGTTTTGATTCTTCCTTCCCCCTTGTGGGGGAAGGTGGCCGCGAAGCGGCCGGTTGAGGGGTGCTCCAAGGAAAGCCGACGTCCGTGAAATATGCATGGCGAAACAATCGCCAACGTCTCACTCCGCTGGAACACCCCTCATCCGTCTCGGCGCTTCGCGCCGATCCACCTTCTCCCGCAAGGGGAGAAGGTAAGAACCCTCACCCCAGCGTCAGTCCTGCCTTCCTCGCCTCCTCGCGCAGGAATGGCAGGCCGACCTCGATCACGTCGCGCGGATCCTCGGCCACCGGCCGCCATACGGCGAGCCCGCCGGCAATGTCGACATCGACATGGTTCATGCTTTCAAGCGTGATCGCGCCCTGATAGCAGATGTCGGCGATCGCCTTCATGCAGGCCGCCCAGTTGAGCATGCCGCGCCCCGGCACGCCGCGATTGGCTTCCGACACATGCACATAGCCAAGATACGGTGCCGCCGCCTCGAAGCCGGCGGCAAAGCTCTCTTCCTCGATATGCATGTGGTAGGTGTCGAGATGGATGAAGATGTTGTCGGCGCCGACGCGCTCGATGATGCGCACCGCGTCGATGCCGCGATTGATCAGATGGGTCTCATAGCGGTTGCAGGGCTCGATGCCGAGCTTGAGGCTGCGCGACTTCGCCGACTTCGCCGCCCGTTCGAGGAAGCGGCACATGCCGTCGATCTCGCGCTGCGTCGGCGCCCGTCCTGTGGTCTTGCCGATCGTGCCGTAGGTGACGCCGCCAAGCGCCTCGGCGCCCACCTCGTTGCAGACCTTGAAGGCCGGCTGCAGGAAGTCGAGCGCCTCGTCGGGCCGCTCGACCACATCGAGCGCTCGCGGCAGGCCAAGCGACGGGATGAGCTCGACGCCATAGTGATTGGCAAAGCCGCGCGTGCGCTTGGTGTCGATCTCCTCGGGGCGCAGCAGCGGGATCTCCATCAGCCCGATGCCGAGTTCCTTCAGCCGATCCATCTGCGGCTCGATGCGGGCGAGGTCCCAGACCGGCGCGATGGCGAAAGTGTGCAGTCCGAAGGTATTCATATCAGCCTCGTTGCTCATGCGCCGCCGCGGCGGCAATGTCGCCGCCGCCGACGATGCGGCTGACGACTTCGTTCATATTGGTCCTGGCGGTGACGAGATCGGCGTCCGCCCTGCCGTGGCGCAGCACGACGATGCGGTCGGTGACCGACAGCACGTCGTTCAGCCGGTGCGAGATCAGGATGACGGCGATACCTTCCGACTTCAGCCGCCGGATGAGATCGAGCACGCTCTGCACCTCGCGCACGGCAAGCGCCGCCGTCGGCTCATCCATGATGACGAGCTTCGGATTGAAGGTGAGCGCCCGCGCGATCGCCACCGTCTGCTGCTGGCCGCCGGAAAACGAGCCGACCGACCGGTTTATCGACGGCAGATGCGCGCCGAGCCGCTCGATCATTTTCGCGGCCTGGCGGTCCATCTCGCCTTTGTCGACGAAGCCCGGGAACAGGCCGAACAGGCGCTTCGTCGGCTCGCGGCCAAGGAAGATGTTGGACGCCACGTCCTGCTGCTTGGCCAGCGACAGATCCTGGTAGATCATCTCGATGCCGAGTTGGCGTCGCTGACCCGGGTCAAGGGCAAGAATGTCCTTGCCGTCGAACTCGATCGAGCCGGTGTCGGCGCGGTAGATGCCGGTGATGGTCTTCATCAGCGTCGACTTGCCGGCGCCGTTGTCGCCGACCAGCCCGACCACCTCGCCGGCCGCGACGGACAGATCGACGCCGTGCAAAACGTCGACCGCGCCGAAGCTCTTGCGGATGCCGTGAAGCGAAAGCAGGGTCATACGCGTGACTCCTTCCGCACCTGGTATTGGTCGATGAACACGGCGAGGATCAGCACCGCGCCTATCGCCATCTGCTGGTAATAGGATTGCACCGCAAGCAGCGTCAGCCCATTCTGCAGCACGCCCATGATCAGCGCGCCGATCATGGTGCCGAGGATCGAGGCGCGGCCGCCGAACAGATTGGTACCGCCGATGATTGCCGCCGTGATCGCGGTAAGCTCGTAGTTGATGCCGGCGGTCGGGTCACCCGCATTGACGCGGGCAGTGAAGAGCAGGCCGGCAAGTCCGGCCAGCGCGCCGGACAGCGTGTAGATGATGCGGCGGTGATGCTCGACGCGGATGCCGGCCGCGCGGGCAGCACCCTCACTATCGCCCAGCGCCAGCGTGTGACGGCCGAAGCGCGTATAGGCGAGCACCGCATGCGCCACGATCGCGGTGAGCACGAAGATGATCACCGGCATCGGAATGCCGAACGGCCGCCCCTGGCCGATATAGACGATCTCCGGCGGCAGGCCGTAGATCGCCCTGCCCTGCGAGATGACCAGCGCCAACCCGCGCGCCAGGCCCAGCATGCCGAGCGTGACGATGAAAGCCGGCACGAAAGCGCGGGTGACCAGTTGCCCGTTGATGTAGCCCGCAATCGCGCCGGCCAGGATGCAGGCGATCACCGCGAGCACCGACGGCCAGCCGAGATTCACCGCAACGAAGGCGCCCGCGACGCCGGCAAGGCCCATGACCGAGCCGAGCGACAGATCGAGCCCGCCGGAGCCGATGACGAAGGTGGCGGCAATCGCCAGCACGCCGATCGTCGAGGTCGCGAGCAAGATGTTGAGGAAATTGCTGAGCGACAGGAAATAGGGCGACAGCAGCGCCATCGCCGTGCCCAACGCCAGAAGCACCACCAGCGACTCCAGCCTGATGTGGAGCCTTTCGACGGATGCGCGCTGCACCCGAGCCCAGAAGCCGGGCTGTTCAGAAGCCATATCATTGCACCTTTAAGAGCGGGCAGTAGGCAGTAGGGCTTAGGCAGTATTGAATAACAGAGCGATCCGAGGTGCGAACCGCTCGCCTCCCCTACTGCCTACTGCCTATTCCCTCACTTCACATACTGCAGCATCGGCTCCTTGCCGGCGTCGATCACGTCCTTGGTCAGCACCAGCGTCGGCACGGCGATGCTTTCCTCGACCTTCTCGCCGGCGAGCGCCTTCTTGACGTTCTCGACCGCCTGCTTGCCGACGAGATAGGGAAGCTGCGCGACGGAAGCGTTGAGCCGGCCTTCCTTGATCGACTTCACGGCATCGACATTGCCGTCGACGCCGATGATCGTCACCTGCGGCCCCTTGCCGGCCGCGTAAACCGACTCCACTGCGCCGAGTGCCATGCCGTCATTGGCGCAGAAGATGGCGACGAGATCGGGATGGGCGGTCAGCGTGTCGGTGGCGATCGAGGCGGCCTTGCCGCGATCCCAGTCGCCCGGCAGCGAGGCGACAATCTGGAGGCCCGGCGCCAGTTCCTTCAGCTTGTCGGCAAAGCCCTTGGCGCGCTTCTCGCCGGTGATGTTGCCGGAGAGGCCTTCGATCACCAGCACCGGACCCTTGGCGTCCTTGCCGAGCTTGGAGACGAGATATTCCGCGCCCTGCGCGCCGGCGGCGATATTGTCGGAGCCGATATGGAAGGTGACCTTGACGCCTTCCTTGTCGAGCACCGCCTGATCAAGATTGTTGTCGAGGTCGACGATCTTGATGCCGGCCTCCTGCGCCGACTTAAGACAAGGCAGGAGATTGGTCGAGTTGATGGCGGCGGTGATCATCGCCACCGGCTTGCGCTCCAGCATCGTGTTGCACAGGTTAAGCTGCGGCTCGGCCGCCTGGTCGCTCTCGGCCGCCTGCTGGAAATATTTCACCCCGGCTTCCTTGGCGCCGTCCGCGACGCCCTGCGCCATCGCGCCCCAGAACGGGTTGGCCAGCGTCTTCATCAGCACGCCATATTCGCCATCCTCCGCTTTAGCGATGCCGATGACCGAAAACGCCAGAACTACGCCCAATGCGAGCGTAAATCGATTTATCTTCAGGGTAAGCGATGTCATTCCAGTCCTCCTTCTGATCTGACGTGCCGGATGCCTTGGCCAGGCCGGCACCGTCCTTCCGTTGTCGACAATGGGGGCTATTGTCGGTCTCCTCCCCCGGAGTGCGGGCCGCTGCCTGGCGAGCCAACGGATTCCCGCTCCAACACCTGACAGGGTTCGAGCCGTGCCGTGGGCGGTCCCATGGCGCCCTCGACCCTGCGAAACAAAAGGTTCATCGCCTCGCTGGCGATCCGGTGCACCGGCTGCACCACGGCGGCGATCGCCGGCCATGTCACCTGCATCCATTCGGCGTCGTCGAAGCCGACCAGCGAGATATCGTCCGGGCAGTGCCAACCGCGCCGGCGGAATTCGGACAGCGCCACAAGCGTGCCCTTGAGCAGCAGCGAATAGACGGCGGTCGGCCGCTCGCCTCGCCCGAAATAATCGCGCAGCGACGATCTGAGCGGCTCGACGCTGACCTCCGAGGTGATCACGTCGATGCGGATGGACGGGTCGAGCGCCAGCGCCTGGGCGCGAAAACCCTCCAGGCGGGCACGCACGGTTGCCGCGCCTTCGGCGAGGCCGATGATCAGGATGTGCTTGTGGCCCTTGCCGACCAGCATCCGCGCAACCTCGGCGCTGGCGGCGGCGCTGTCGGCCGAAACGGTATCGAAAGCATCGTCGGACAAGACGCGGTCGATCAGCACGCCGGTCATGCCGTTGGCTTTCATGAAAGCAGCCGCCGGCCCGTGCTCGTTGCGCACAGGCGCCAGTACCACGCCGGCAACGCGCCAGTCATGCATGCGGGCCAGGATCTCCTTTTCGCGCGCTTCCGATTCACGGCTCGACGCCGCGACCAGCGTGTAGCCGCGCTGCTCGGCAAGGCCCTCCAGCTCGGTGACCATCTGGCCGAAGAACTCACTTTCGAATTCCGGCATGATGGCGCCGATGATGCGGCGCTTGGCGCGGCGCATGTCGGACGCCAAAGGATCGACGCGATAGCCCAGGCGTTCCACGGCATCGAAGACGCGCTGCGCGTTTTCAGGCTTCACCGTGGTGACGCCTGCCAGCACCTTGGAGACCGTGGCCGCGGACACGCCGGCATGGCTCGCCACGTCGTGGATCGACGCACGCCGCTGCTTGGCCTCCTGTTGCGCCATTGACCTCCTCCCGAGGGCAGGCAGCTGGTTTTACTGCCTCGCTACTCCAATCGATAAATCGATTTTTCGTCCTTGTAAATCGTTTCACCGGGAGTAAGACTGGAAAGATGCGATTGACGCGATCCAACCGCGTCCCGGGAGGAAAACATGTCCGACAACGCCTTGCCGCTGGTCATCAGCGCGCCGGAACCGCGCACGCTCGACCTGATCTTCACGCCGCCGCAACTGGCGCTGTTTCGCAAAAAATATCGCATCGTCGAGACAACGCCGGAAGGCGTCGCAAAGTTGCCCGCGAATGTGCTGGCCGAAGCGCGCTACATCGTTGGCCAGCCGCCCATCGCCTCGGAAACGCTGCAGAAAATGACAGCGCTGCGCTGCATCTTCAATGTCGAGACCAACCTGCTCAACAACATGCCTTATGAGACGCTGTTCGCGCGCGGCATTCATGTCGTCACCACCGGGTTGGTTTTTGCCGAGCCGGTGGCCGAGCTTGGCCTCGCCATGGCGCTCAATTTGGCCCGCAACATCGTCGACGCCGACCTTGCCTTCCGGCAGGGCAAGGAACTCTGGGGCGGCGACGGCAACCAGACGGCGCGGCTCCTCTCCGGCGCCGATGTCGGCATCATCGGCTTCGGCGACCTCGGCCGGGCCCTTAACCGCCTGCTGACCGGCTTCCGCACCCGCAGCAGGGTCTACGATCCGTGGCTGCCGCCGTCGATCCTGGTCGACAATGGTGTCGAGCCGGCCTCGCTGGACGAGGTGCTGTCGCAAAGCGATTTCGTCTTTGTCGTCGCTTCCGTCACCAGCGAGAACCAGGGTTTCCTCGACGCGGACTCTTTTGCCAAAATGCGCAAGGGCGCCGCCTTCATCCTGCTCAGCCGCGCCGGCGTCGTCGATTTCGACGCGTTGATGCAAGCGGTGAGGAGCGGCCACATCGTCGCCGCAAGCGACGTCTTTCCGGAAGAGCCGCTGGCCAAGGACCATCCCGTCCGCGCCCTCCCCGGCTTCCTGCGCTCGGCGCATCGCGCCGGCGCCCTCGACATCGCCTTCAAGCGCATGGGCGACATGGTTCTGGAAGACATGGACCTCGTCGACCGCGGCCTGCCGCCGCTGCGCTCCAAGCGTGCCGAACGCGAGACGGTGTCGCGCATGCGCTCCAAGCCGGTCGACAGGAACTGAGGCTGGCTCGCCTCACTGGCCAGCGCGCGCATGTTCGGAACCGGCTTGATCGTTCGCTTCCGCCGGCCCGAACTATGAGCGATCTTGATTTCGCCGCGGTTGCCGACTCGGTGCGGCAGCTGGCAGCCGAGTAAACCACCCCCCCTTGCGATTGCGGTCTCCGACAAATGCGACGTGATCGTTGACAAGGCGTCGTTCCGTCAATAAGTTCGGTGACAGAACGAATTAATCGAGGCGTATGTGAGCGACCTGCCGCGTATCTCCCGCCAATTCTCCCAACGCTCGGTCATGGAGGCGATCGTCCAGGGTGGGCCGATCTCGCGCGCCTCGATCTCGAAGCTCACCGGCCTGTCGAAGCAGACGATCTCCGAGATCGTGCGCGGGCTCGAGCAGGAAGGCTGGGTGCAGGAGACCGGCCGCACCAGCGGCCATGTCGGGCGCACCGCCGTCACCTACGAGCTCGTGCACGACGCCGCCTACATCATTGCCGTCGACCTGGGCGGCACCAAGGTGCGGGTGGCGCTGACCGACCTCGCCTGCCAGATTTTCGCGGAGGCAGCGACGCCGACCGATCCGCGCGGCGGCCAGTTCGTCATCGACCAGATCGCGGCGCTTGCCTTCCAGGCCGCCGCCCGCGAGCGCATCCCGCGCAAGAAGATCCGCCTTGCCGTGATCGGCGCGCCGGGCGCGCCCGACCCCGCGACCGGCCGCATCCTGCTTGCGCCCAACATTGCCGGCTTCGACGCCATGAATGTCCTCGACGCGTTCGAAAAAGCGCTCGGCGTCGCGGTGATGATCGAGAACGACGTCAATCTCGCCGTGCTTGGCGAGAATTGGCTGGGCCAGGGCCAGGGCATCGACAATCTCGCCTATATCGCGCTTGGCACCGGCGTCGGCAGCGGCCTGATGCTGGGCGGCCATCTGGTGCGCGGCGCCACCCATGCCGCGGGCGAAATCGGCTTCATGCCGATCGGCGCCGATCCGTTCGCGGCGGAATCGCTGCGCACCGGCGCATTCGAGCGAGCAGTGGCGACCCATGCGATAACCGAACGCTACAGGTCCCTGACCGGTACCCAGGTCGCGGTTCCCGCAATCTTCGAGAATGCGGCAGCCGGCGACAAGGGAGCGCTTGCCGTGCTCGATGAAACGGCGCGTTATCTGGCGCAGGGCATTGCGGCGATCGCCGCCGTCGCCAATCCCGAAAAGGTCATACTTGGCGGCTCGATCGGCCTCAGGCCGGAGATCCTCTCGCGCGTCAAGGCCCTGATGCCGCTGTGCTTCCCCTACCCCGTTACCGTCGAGGCCGGCGAGTTGGGCGCGCGCGCCGCGCTGATCGGCGCGGCCGCCATCGGTCTCGGCCAGTTGCACAACACGCTGTTCGGCGTCGACGCGCCGGACGGCCGCATTTCGCTTCCCACCGCCCAGGCGGCTGCCTTGAAGGAGGTCGTGCTGTGACCGCAGATATCGTGACCAGGCTGCGAGCCGCTCTCGATCACGACAAGGCGCTGGCGCTGTTCAGGGGCGCCATCGGCCGCGAAAGCATCACCGGCAACGAAGCGAATGTCGTCGACTTCCTCGAAACGAAAATGCGCGAGCTGCGGCTGAGCGGCCTGAGCCGCGCGGACTTCCTGCCCGGCAGGCCGAACATCTGGGGCGAGCGCAAGGGTGCCGGCGATGGCAAGCGCCTGCTCTTCATCGGCCACACCGACACCGTCCATGTCGACGGCTGGCGCGAGCACTGGGCCGGGACCGAGCGGGAAGACCCGTTCGCCGGACCCATCATCGACGGGGCGGTCTGGGGCCGCGGCTCCGGCGATTTAAAGGCCGGCATCACCGCTTCCCTGGCGGCGCTCTCGTTGCTCGACAAGGCCGGCATCCGCCTCAAGGGAGATGTGGCCTTCGCTTTCGTCGGCGACGAGGAGAGCGGCCAGCCCGGCACCGGCGTCTCCGCCGGCATCAAGCATTTCGTCGGCCGCATCGAGGCTGGCGAGGTCCCGGCGCCCGATTTCACCGTCTATGTCGAGCCGACGCGGCTCGCCGTCTACGCCGCGCAGATCGGCTTCTTCATCACCGACATCACGATCACCGGCAAGTCGGCCTATTTCGGCGTGCCGGAGCTCGGCAAGGACGCGTTGCGCGCCGCTCATGCCGCCATGACGGCGCTGTGGAAGCACTCGGATGAGGTGGCCGCCCGCGCCGAGCACAAGCTCACCGGGCGCGGCTTCCTGCTGATCACCGGCCTCACCGGCGGCGGCTACATCGCCGTGCCCGAGCGGTGCACGCTGTCGCTGATCCGCAAGCTCCTGCCGGGCGAGGACCTCGACACGGCGGCCGCGGAGATCGAGGCCGCGGTGCGCGGCGCCATCACCGATTCCGAGATCACGGTGGAGTTTTGCTATCCGGCCGGACGCGATCACAGGCTGGGCGGCACCGCCGCCGAGATCGACGAGACACGCGCCGAAGTCGCCATGCTTTCGCAATCGATGGCGGGTGCCATGGGCGGCCGCGGCGTGATCGAGGGCGCGCCCTTCTGGTCGGAATCGTCGTTCTTCGTCAACCGGCTCGGCATCCCCACCGTCTATTGCGCGCCGGGCGATATCCGCAACTGCCACACTTTCGAGGAGCACGTCGATGTCGAGGAATACCTCGCCGGCATCGTCGGCTTCGCAGCCTTCATGGCCCGCTATTGCGGCGTGGCCGACTGAACGACCAACGAAGCAGAAAATGGGAGACTAAAAACATGCTGATGAAGAAATGGATTGCCGCCGCCTTGGCCGGCGGATTGATGCTCGCCTACGGCGCGGCTCACGCGCAGACGGTCGGACCGCAGGGCGAGACCGCCACCCCGAGCTCCAGCCTGACGTTGAGCGACGCCGACATCGCGGCGCTGAAGGACAAGGGCTACAAGGCAGCCCTTCTGTGGCACACCTCTTCCGACTTCACCAATGCGGTGACCGCGGGCGCCACCGACGAGTTCGCCCGCGCCGGCATCTCGATCGCGGTCAAGACCGACGCGCAGTTCGACGCCGCCCGCCAGCGCAGCGACATCGAAACCGCCTTAGCCGCCAAGCCGAACGTCATCCTGGCATTGCCGCTCGACCCGGTCACCTCCGCCGAAGCGTTCCGCCAGGCGGTCAAGGACGGTGTCAAGCTGGTGTTCCTGTCGAACCTGCCCAAGGACTACAAGCAAGGCACAGACTATGCCTCGATCGTCACCGACGATCTCTACCAGATGGGCAAGCAGGCGGCCGACGCGATGGCCAAGGCCATCGGTGGCAAGGGCAAGGTGGGCTATATCTTCCACGATGCCAACTACTACGTCACCAACCAGCGCGACCAGTCCTTCAAGAAGACCATCGAGAAGGACTATCCCGACATCAAGATCGTCGCCGAACAGGGCATATCCGACCCGGCCCGGGCCGAGGAACTGGCCAATGCCATGCTGCTGCAGCATCCCGATCTCGACGGCATCTACGTGACCTGGGCCGAGCCGGCCGACGGCGTGCTTTCAGCGCTGCGCGGCGCCGGCAACACCCACACCAAGATCGTCACACTCGACCTTGCCGAGCCGGTCGCGCTCGACATGGTCAAGGGCGGCAACGTCGCCGCACTTGTGGCCGACAAGGCCTATGAGCTCGGCCGCGCCATGGCCGCCTCCGGCATCAAGTCGCTGCTTGGCCAGCAGACGCCCGCCTTCGTCGTCGCGCCGGCGCTGACGGTGACCAAGGAGAACGTCTCCCAGGGCTGGAAGGATTCACTCAACCGCGACGCGCCGCAGTCGGTGCTCGACGCGGCGAAGTGAAGCCGAGGTTCCGGCCCGGCTTGCCGGGCCGGAACTCTCTTATTGAACAAAAAGGGGAACGGATATGCGCAAAGCATTGAGCATCATCACTGTATTGGCGAGCCTATGCGCCGCCCATGCCTTCGCCGCCGAAGGCGTCACCACGGGCCCGAACGGTGAGAAGCCGGTTCCAGCGGCCTCGCTCACGCTGACAGCGGCGCAGGAGCAGCAGATCAAGGATGGCAAGTTCACCGCGGCTCTCGTCTGGCACGAGATGAGCGAATACACCAACGCCGTCAACGCGGGGGCGCGTGACGAATTCAAGCGTCTCGGCATCGAGGTGGTGGCGCAGACCGACGCCGGCTTCGACGCCGCCCGCCAGAAGGCCGATGTCGAGACGGTAATGGCCAAGAAGCCGTCGATCATCCTGTCGCTTCCGGTCGACCCTGCGACCGCGGCCTCCGTCTACGACCCGGCGCGCCAGGCCGGCGTCAAGCTCGGCTTCGTCGACAATTGCCCGGCCGGCTACAAGCAGGGCACGGATTACGTCGCCATCGTCTCCGACGACCTCTTCCAGATGGGCAACAAGGCCGGCATCGCCATGGCCGAAGCGCTCGGCAAGAAGGGCAAGGTCGGCTACATCTTCCACGACGCCGACTTCTACGTCACCAACCAGCGTGACGGCGCCTTCAAGAAGACCATCGAGCAGGACTATCCCGACATGAAGATCGCCGCCGAGGCCGGCATGGCCGACCCGGCGCGCTCAGAGGATATCGCGCAGGCGATGATCACCCAGCACCCGGACCTCGACGGCATCTATGTCACCTGGGCCGAGCCGGCTCTCAGCGTGCTCTCCACGCTGCGCGCCGCCGGCAACACGCACACCAAGATCGTCACGCTCGACCTCAACGAACCGGCCGCGCTCGACATGGTCAAAGGCGGCAACATCGCGGCGCTTGTCGCCGACGAGGCCTACTCGATCGGCGTGACGCTGGCCCGCGCCTCGGCGGGTTCCCTGGTCGGCCTGAAGGCCGAGCCTTTCTACGCGGTCGATTCCATCGCCGTCACCAAGGACACGGTGAAGGACGGCTGGAAGAAGTCGCTCAACAAGGACGTGCCCGCGACCATCGCGGACGCCATGAAGTAAACAGCATGGCAGGCTGCGAAGCGCAAACCATCGGAGATCGAACATGACCAGCGCCAACACCGGCACCGAGGTGGGCAGCTTCGCAAGCCGCTTCAATCTGCAGCAATATGTCGTCTATCTCGGCTTCCTGGCGATCTTCCTGTTCTTCGCCTTCATGTTGCGGGACAGTGGCTTCCTCACCGTCCGCAACCTCTCCAACATCGTGCTGCAGACGGCGCCGGTGACGATCATGGCGATCGGCCTCGTCTTCGTCATGTCGGCCGGCGAGATCGACCTTTCGATCGGCTCGATCGTGGCGGTATCGGCGCTCACCGCCGCCGTCACCATCGCCTCCTATGGGATGGCGGCAGGCATCGTCGCCGGCCTGGGCGCCGGCATCCTGATCGGCCTCATCAACGGCGCGCTGGTCGCCTATGTCAGGCTGCCGTCCTTCCTGGTGACGCTGGCGACCATGGGTCTGTTTGCCGGTGTCTCGCGCTCGATGACCGACCTGCGTTCGATCTCGGTCACCAACGAGGCCTTCACCGGCTTCTTCGGTTCGGGCTCGCTGCTCGGCGTGCCGTCGCTGATCTGGTGGACGGTGATTGCCATCGCCGTCGGCCACCTCATCTACCGCGAGACGCGCTTCGGCGCGCATGTGCTGGCGACCGGCGACAATGCCCGCGCGGCGAGCGTTTCGGGCATCAGCGTGCCCAAGATCAGGCTCGCCGTGCTCACCATCAGCGGCGGTCTCGCGGGGCTTGCGGGTCTGCTCTATGCCGGCCGCCTGCAGGCGGCGAAATACACGCTTGGTGAAACGGATCTGATGACGGTCATCGCCGCCGTCATCGTCGGCGGCACACTGCTCAATGGCGGCAAGGGCTCGATTGTCGGCGCCCTCGTCGGCTCGCTGATGATGGGCATGCTGAACAACGGGCTGATCCTGATGGGCCTTTCGGTCTCCGACCAGATGATCGTGCGCGGCCTGATCATCCTCACCGCCGTCGCCGTGTCGCTGCGCGACAAATCCCGCTGAAGGAATCATCCCATGTTTCTCGACGTTCTGCGCCGCCGCAACCCCGCCTTCATCGAAGCGGCGATCGGCCTTCACCAGCAGGGCAAGCTGCCGGCCAACGCCTATGTGCTCGATCTCGATACGGTCGAGCACAATGCAAAGATCCTCAAACAGGAAGCCGATCGGCTCGGCTTGAAGATCTTCGCCATGACCAAGCAGGTCGGGCGGTCCAGTTCCTTCTGCAAGGCGGTGATGCGCGGCGGCATCGAACGCGCTGTCGCCGTCGACATGGCCTGCGCGCGCGCCACCCACAAGGCCGGCATGAAGCTTGGCCATCTCGGCCATCTGCAGCAGATCGCGAAATTCGAGGCGGACGCGGCGGCGAGGACCTTCAAGCCGGACTACTGGACCGTCTTCAACGACACCAAGGCCGAGGAAGCGGGCATGGGCGCCAAGGCGGCCGGCTATGTCCAGGACCTGCTGGCCCGTATCGCCGCCGAGGGCGACATTTTCTACCGCGGCCATGAAGGCGGCTTCGACGCCCGCGAAATTGTCGCCGTCGCCGACCGGCTCGACGCCGTTCCAGGCGGCCGCTTCGCCGGCATCACCACCTTCCCTGCCCTGCTCTTCGACCATGCCGCGCGAAAGCTGTTGCCGACACCCAATCTGGCGACGCTGAGCAAGGCCGCCGAGGCGCTTGCCAAGGCCGGCCGCAAGGAGATCGAGATCAACGCGCCGGGCACCACGTCGAGCGTCATGCTGGCCGCGCTGGCGGAAGCCGGCGCCACGCAGTGCGAACCCGGCAACGGTCTGCACGGCACCACGGCGCTGCATGTCATGGAAGACCTGCCGGAACTGCCTGCCGTGCTCTATCTCACCGAAGTGTCGCATCTGTCTGGCGGCAAGGCCTACTGCTTCGGCGGCGGCTTCTATATCGATCCGATCTTCCCGGACTACGACGTCAAGGCGATCGTCTCGGCCGAGCCGACCACCGCCGCGTCGGCGCTCAAAAGCGTCGAAGTGCCGCCACCTTCGGCGATCGACTACTACGCCATGATCGACGCGTCCGGTGCCGGCGTGCCGAGGCCCGGCGACAGCGCCGTCTTCGGTTTCCGCGGCCAGGCCTTCGTCACCCGCGCCTATGTCGTCGGCGTCTCCGGCATCTCGAAGGGCAAGCCAGTGGTTGAAACGATCGAGAACGGGTTCGGCGAAGCCTATGCCTGGCCGGTTTAGAGCATGATCCCGAACCGAAGGACCGCGTCAGCGAAAAGTGGGAACCGGTTTTCGGACAAGACCATGCTCCAACGAAGGAGAATGCGATGAGCGCCCCCATCCTGCAGCTTCAGGACATCCGCAAAAATTTCGGCGGCCTCACCGCGATCGAGAATTTCTCGCTCGAGGTCTTTCCTGGCGAGATCGTCGCGCTTGTCGGCGACAACGGCGCCGGCAAATCGACGCTGGTCAAGATCATTTCCGGCGTGCACCCACCCTCCTCGGGCACGATCACGATCGAGGGCAAGCCGGTGACGATGTCGAACGCGACGATGGGGCGCGCGCACGGCATTGAGGTGGTCTACCAGGATCTCGCTTTGGCCGACCAGCAGACGGTCTACATGAACATGTTCCTCGGCCGAGAGCCGCTGAACCGCTTCGGCCTGCTCGACCGCCGCCGCATGATCGACGAGACGGAGAAGCTGGTGAAGGAGCTCGACGTGCGCATCCCTTCCGCGCACGCCACCATCCGCGACCTTTCCGGCGGTCAGCGCCAGGGAGTCGCGATCGCCAGGGCGACGCACTGGGCAAGCAAGCTGATCCTGCTCGACGAGCCGACAGCCGCGCTCGGCGTCGCCGAGACGGCCAAGGTGGAAGCGATCGTTCAGTCGCTCGAGCAGCGTAATGTCGGCATCCTGATCATCAGCCACAGCCTCGACCAGGTGTTCAAGCTGTCGGACCGCATCTGCGTCCTGAGGCGCGGCAAGCAGATCGGCGTGCGCGAGACCAAAAAGACCGACAAGAACGAGATCATCGCCATGATCACGGGCCTGCAGCAGCAGTAGCTGTGGAGCAGCTGGCCGGTCTAGGCAACGAGATTGCGGCTGGACGCCTGCGCGGCAGGCTCGACGAAATTGGCTTCGAGCCAGGCGATCGCGCTGGCGACATCTTCAATTGCGAAGCGGGCCGCCGTCTCGCCCTGCGGCTTGACGCGGATCGAGATTCCGCCCGCGGCATTGACCGTCTCGAAGCCGTTCTCGTCGGACGTATCGTCGCCGAGGAACACCGGACGCCTGCCGGTGAAAGGATCGAGCTGCATGAACCGCCGGATCGCGGCGCCCTTGGCGGCTTCGAGCGGCATCAGCTCGACCCCCGCATTGCCGGCGATCACGCGGTAGCCCTTCGGCAGGCGCTCAAGCGCAGCCTCGACCAGCTCCGTCGCCCGCGCCAGAAGCTGCGGCGCTGCTCTCGTATGGATCGCGAGCACCGGCCCCTTGCGTTCGACATAGACGGCCTGGCTTGCCAACTCCAGTTCGATCTCGTCGGCAAGTGCGGCCATATCCGCCGGCTCGTCGGCGGCCTCGATCGGTCCGTCCGGCACAAGTCGGTGCTCCAGCCCGTAGAGGCCGGCAATCCGGAGTTTCAAGGGGGCGAACAGATGGTCGACGGCCGCGATCGAGCGCCCGGTGATGAAGGCGAGCGCACCGTCCAACCGCCGCTCGATTGTCTGCAGAAGAACGCGCAATTCCTCGCTGACCAAGACGGCGTCGGGATGCGCCGCGTGCTCCAGCAAAGTGCCGTCGATGTCGAGGAAAAGCGCCCACCGGCCTTCTGGAAGCGGCGGGGTGAGGTCTGCCTGGATGTTCATCGGAATCCGACTGCCTGTTTGCGTTCGAACATGGAAACGACATTGTCTCCGGTGAGGCCTGTGGGCCGCTCGTATAAGGCCGTGACCCGATCCAGGTCGCCCCGCTTCCTCAGCCGCGCCGCGTCGAGCAGCATGCTGCCGGCCCAGCGATAGACATTGTTGTCGCGCACGATCTCGCGCATGCGCCGCATGCGCTCATGCTGCTCGTCCGGCCCCATGGTCAGCGCCTGCAGCATCGCCTCGCTCATCATCGCCGCATCGTAAGGGTTGACGATCAGAGCCTCCAGCAACTCGCGCGAGGCACCGGCGAAGGTGCTGAGCAAAAGCACGCCCTGCTCGTCGTCGCGCGACGCGACGAACTCCTTGGCGACCAGGTTCATGCCGTCATGCAGGCTGGTGACAAGGCAGATGTCGGCGGCGCGATAGAGTTCATAGACCGCGGCTTGCGAATGGTGCTCTGCCACCATGACGACCGGCCGATAGGACTCGCTGCCATAGCGCTGGTTGATCTCCTCGGCACAGCGCAGGCATTCCTCATGCAGATGCTTGTATGCCGGCAGCGTGCCCCGGCTAGGCGCCGCGATCTGCAGGAACACAACGTTGCCCACCATTTCCGGATGACGGATGAACAGCTCCTCCAGCGCGTGGAAGCGATCGAGGATGCCCTTGGTGTAGTCGAGACGCTCGACGCCGACGCACAGCTTGGCGCTGGCTGGAATCCTGAACCGTTTGCGAACGCGTACCCGGCATTCCTCGACACTGGGCAAGGATTTCAAGAGCTCGACCGGCCATTCGATCGAGATCGGATAGGAATGCACCAGCGTCACCTGGCCGCCATAGGAAATGGCGGCATCGGCACGCTCGATACGGCTTTCCATGAAGCGGTCGACGCTCTCGGTGAAGTTGTTGGCATGGAACTGGGTGTGGAAGCCGACGATCGAGCTGCCGAGCAAGCCGTCCAGTATGCGCTCGCGCCACGGGCAGATGCTGAACACTTCCGAATTCGGCCAGGGGATATGCCAGAAGGTGATGACGATCGCCTCGGGCAGACGCTCGCGGATCATGCGCGGCAGAAGCGCGAAGTGATAGTCCTGGACAAGCACGATCGGTCGCTCGTTGCGAGCCTCGGCAACCACCGTGTCGGCAAACTTGCGGTTGACGGCTTCATAGGCCTCCCAGTCCGACTCGCGAAAAATCGGCCGTGTGAAGGCGATATGGCAGAGCGGCCACAAGCCTTCATTGGCAAAGCCGAGATAGTAGCCTTGATATTCCTCGTCGCTCAACCAGACACGACGCAGCGTGTAGGAGGGATGGCCAGGCGGCACCTGCACGCGGTCGTGTTCGTCGACCACCGTCCGGTCGGCGCTGCCACCGCCATAGGCGATCCAGGTGCCCGCGCAGGCGCGTGTTATCGGCTCCAGCGCGGAAACCAGGCCGCTCGCCGGCACCACCAATTCGACCTCGCCGTCATTGGTCTCGTTGTGGATATACGGCTCGCGATTGGAGACCACGATGACCTGCGCATCCGGCAGGTCCTCGGCAAGGATCTTGCGCAGGGTATCGGGCGACCAGCTAACGAGAGCCGCATCGACCGACTGTCCGTTCTTCTCGAATTCGCGCAGCACCTTGCGCGCGCCTTCGGTGGCGGAGTCGTCGCCGGAAGCCGGCACAGCCAACGCTCTTGGATGATTGCGACGGTACCGAGATATCGAAATGAAAATCGCTAGTGCGGACAGTCCAAGGCTTGCGAGAATAAGGACCAGTAGCAGGTCGACGCCGTATTGTGTCATTGAAGTGCCAGGTTGCCTCCGGCCGTCCGTTCATTGTTTTCGTTCGTGCCGGCCGCGGACGGGCAGACCGGCTTAGGTCTGCAACGCACGAACCAGCGATCAGTTCCGACACTTTTCGATTGTTGGACGTGGGCTTGCAGCGCTTTGTTTACGTGCGAACGATAAGCGGTACCTGCCCCTCGTGGCGGTCGGACAGGAAAGCGACGACGCGGTCGCCGACGCGCTGGAAGGTTAGATCGACCGCCTTGTCCCCGACGCTGAGATGCCGAAGCGTCAGCATGTCGATACCGATCGGAAGCCTTGGTCGAGTGACATGCAATTCGCCCTCCCAGCCATCAATCTCCAGGCCCAGGCACGCCTGCATCAGCATGAAGGTGGAACCTGCCGACCAGGCCTGCGGCAGGCAGGCGACGGGATAAGCGATCGGCGCCTCGCCGGGCGCGCGGGTGAAGCCGCAGAACAGTTCCGGCAGCCGCATGTTGAAATGCACGGCCGACTCGAATGTGCCGCTCATCAGCCGCACCACGCTGTCGCGTTCGCCGTAGCGCGCCAGGCCGACCCCGCAGAGCGCCGTATCGTGCGGCCAGATCGAGCCGTTGTGGTAGGACATCGGGTTGAAGAACACCGCGTCGTCGGCGAGCGTGCGCAGTCCCCAGCCTGAATGGAATGAGGCGGAGAGCAGTTGGTCGGCGACGAGCTTCGCCCGCTCGGGCTGTGGCAGCCCGACGAAAAGCAGGTGTCCGGCGTTTGTCGTTCGCACCTTGCACGGCTGGCCCTCGCCATCGATGGCCAGAGCGTAGAAATTCATGTCGTCCTGCCAAAAATCCCGTTCCACCGCGACCCGCATTTCCTCGGCGCGGTTATCCCAGTGCTCGGCGTCGGCGAATTCGCCGCGGCGGCGCGCCAGCGCCGCCAGGCCCCGAAAGGCGGCAAAGACATAGCCCTGCACCTCGACCAGCGCGATCGGCCCTTTTGGAATGCGGCCGTCGGCGTGGAACACCGAATCGAAACTGTCCTTCCAGCCCTGGTTGGCCAGACCAGACTCGGCGGCGCGCTGGTAGGTGACGAAGCCGGTGGCGCGGCTCGCCTCCTCCGTCCATTCGGCGGCGGCCTTGAGCGAAGGCCAAAGCTTGTCGATGAAGGCCATGTCGCCGGTGCGGTCGGCATAGGCGGAAGCGAGATGAATATAGAGCGGCGTGGTGTCGACGCCGCCATAGTAGCGCCCGAACGGAAGCTCGCGCAGCGCTGCCATTTCGCCCTTGCGCGTCTCATGCATGATCTTGCCCGGCTGGGAATCCGAAAAGGGCGACGTTTCCGTCGCCTGGTGCTCGGCCAGAAATGCCAGCACGCCGCGCGCCAGGCCCGGATTGAGCCAAAGCATCTGCAGGCTGGAGATCACCCCGTCGCGGCCGAACGCCGTCGAGAACCACGGAATGCCGGCATAGGGATAAGGTCCCGTCGAAAGCTCGGTGGTGAGCAGTGCAACGTCGGCGCGAGCGCGCTCGACCCAGTCGTTGAAGACGCGGCCCGAGCTGTGCACCGTGGCGCCATGCCTGCGCTTGGCGCGCATGCCGAAGCGCGCCCGCGCCGCAGCCGCGCGGAAGCGGTCGCGGTCGGGCGCATCGGCGACCTCGGGACCGACTTCGACATAGAGCACTTTCTGGCTGCGCTTGGTCACCGCGATGAGGAAATCGGCGCGATTGTCGCTCAGCTGATCTGGCGCCTGCGAAAAGGAGATTGCGGAAAGCCGCGGCAGGCCGTCGAGGCCATCATAGCCGAGCAGCACCGAGGTCTTGTCGGTCTTGGCGACATGTATCGTGCCGCGCTTCACCCGCGTCGAGCCGCGCACCTCGAACATGTCGCGAAAATCGGCGGCGAAATGCAGCGAGGCGGTGATCGTCGAATGCTCGCGGCTGTAGTTGGACAGCGTGATCCGCTCGAACAGCCTGTCCTGCCAGATCAGCCTCACGCGTTCGATATGGATCGCGCCCTGCGGGATGTCGCGACCAGCGGCGCTCTGGATCGGCAGGTTGGTCAGGTTGGACGTGAACAGCACATTGTCCTGGCTGAGCGAAGCGCCGAGCAGCGACATCTGCCTGCCGCCGATGGTCAGCCGGAATTCGGAGAGCACGCGCGTGTCGTCGCGAAAGAAGCCGTCGCCCGCCCCTCTGATGTCGCCATAGGCGTCGGCGACCGCGAAGCAATCCCCCTGCTTGAGGGCAAAAAGCCGGTGCGGTTCGCGCGGCGCGGTCTCGTCGAGTGAAGAAAGGGCTACGGCAGGATCGAGCTTGCGCTCGTCGAGCTCCGTCATTCGTCACCTCTTCGTTTTGCCCCGCCCTAGAGCATGATGCCGAAAAGTGTGAAGCGGTTTTCGGGCGACATTATGCTCTATCTCTTTGATTTGGAGCCGGATTCAGATTTCACGTCGAACGGACCTGAAATCATCCGGCTCCAGGCATCAAGGTCAGGAGGCTTTGGCCTCCGGCATGCCGGTCAGACGCATATAGGCAGCAACATAGTCGCCAGCCATTCTTGCCGCCGAGAACCTTTTCTCGAACACCGCCCTCACCTGCCGCCGGTCCAGCTCGAGAAGCGCGGGCATCGACTCGACTGCAGCGTCCACACTGTCCACGACGAAGCCGGTGATGCCGTCGTCGACGATTTCCGGCAAGGCGCCCTGGTCCCAGGCGATCACCGGCGTGCCGCAGGCCATGGCCTCGATCGCGACGAGGCCAAACGGCTCCGGCCAGTCGATTGGGAACAGCAGGCCTGCCGCATTGCCGAGGAATTCGGCCTTCTCGTCCTCGGTGATCTCGCCGACATAGTCGATGCGGTCGCCGTCGATGAGCGTCTCGATGTTGTCGCGGAAATATGCGCGGTCGTCGTCACCGATCTTGGCTGCCAGCTTCAGCTTCAACCCGGACCGTCGCGCGATCTCGATGGCGCGGTCCGGCCGCTTGTCGCGCGACAGGCGCCCGAGGAAGGCGAGGTATGGTTCTTCCGCCCGCGGCTCATAAGTCGGTTGATAGGCATCGAGCGGCAATCCGTGATGGATCGTGGCGAGCCAATTCGCGTCCGGCAAACCGCGCTTCTGGCTGTGCGAAATCGAGATCATCGGGAAACGCGGAAAGCGCTTATAGGCCGGCGCCAGATCCACGTAGTCGAGCCGGCCATGCGGCGTCGTCACCGTCCGCCCTGCGATCTCTTCGAAGAAAGGAAAATGCAGGAAGTGGCTGAGATGGAAATGGATGACGTCGAACTCTTGGGCGCGCGCGCGCACATCGGCGAGCATGGCTAGATGCGCGGCGATCTCCGATTTCTTTGGCCGCGGGTCGAGGCGTATGGCCTGGTCACGCGCGGATACCAGCCGCACCGAGGTCTTGCTGTCGCCACTCGCGAACAGCGTCACATCGTGGCCGAGCCCGACCAGCGCTTCGGTGATGTAGAAGA
Organism: Mesorhizobium atlanticum; assembly: GCF_003289965.1. Classification (GTDB taxonomy): domain Bacteria; phylum Pseudomonadota; class Alphaproteobacteria; order Rhizobiales; family Rhizobiaceae; genus Mesorhizobium; species Mesorhizobium atlanticum. Next base: position 902,688 of record NZ_QMBQ01000002.1, on the reverse strand, counting down.
CGATCCGCTCGGTCCCGCCATAGAGTTTCGGCGGCACCGATTCATAGAGCGGCGCGACATGGGCAATGCGCATCGGGTCCCTCGGCTGCTGACGGGAAGCAGAATGCGTCAGCCGCCAGATCGTTCCTGCCCAATTGGTGGAGGTGCCGTTGGCCACCGATTTTGTCGCGCCACACTTCGCCCAGGTGATCGCGCCGGGCGACCCGTATTTCCAGAAATGTCGACCCCTCGGCTGGCCCAAGCTTCGGACTGCCGAGCGCCAAGCCCGTATAATTAAATCAACTTGAGTTTCTGAAGTGACATTCTAGAGTTTCGGGACTGGCAATGACCGCATGACCCTCAAGAAAGCCATCTCCGGCACCAACCTCGAGCAGGCGAAATCCCACAACCGGCGTGTGGTGATCGAAGCGATCCGCACCAACGGCGCGCTTTCGCGCGCCGCCATCGCGAGGCTGACGGCGCTGTCCTCGCAGACCATCTCCAACATCGTCGAGGAACTGGAAGAAGCCGGACTGCTGCGGCCTGAGGCAACGCTCAAGGGCGCGCGCGGCCAGCCTGCCGTCCCCTATTCCATCAACCCCGATGGCGGCTATTCTATCGGTCTCCAGCTCGATCACCAGCTTGCCGTCGGCGTCGTCAGCGATCTCTCAGGCACGATGCGCGCTCGCATCGAGAGAAATGTCGACCGTCCCACGCCCGCCGAGGCGATGCCGCTGCTCGCCGCGATCTGCGACGACCTGATTGCAAACTGCCGGCTGGACCGGAAAAAGCTGCTCGGCATCGGCATGGCGATGCCCGGGCCGTTCGGCGTCGAAGGCATGACGTCGGTCGGCCCGACTGCCCTGCCCGGCTGGCAGGGCTTTCCGGTGGCCGACGAACTGGAACGGCTGACCGGTATCGCCGTCACCGTCGAGAACGACGCCACCGCGGCGGCAATAGGCGAGCGGCTCTATGGCGTCGCCCGCAACCTTGGCAGCTTCGTCTATCTCTTCATCGGCACGGGCCTTGGCGCCGGGCTTTTCCTCGACGGCCATCTCTACAAGGGCAGCCGCCACAACGCCGGCGAGATCGGCCACATCATCGTCAGGCCTGGCGGCCTGGCCTGCGGCTGCGGTAAGCGCGGCTGCCTGGAGCGCTATGTCTCGCTGCGTGCGGCCTATGACAAGCTTGACCTGCCGGATCCCGACCACGCCTCCCCCGCCCTGCTGGAAGAGCTCCTGGCGGACGGCGACAGCCGTTTCGAGGCCTGGCTCGCCGAGGCGGTCGAGCCATTGCGGCAGGCGATCGACATCCTGGAAATGGCGCTCGATCCCGAAACCGTCGTGCTCGGCGGCTTCATGCCGCTGCCGGTGATCGAGGCACTGGCCGGCCGGCTGGAACCGCTCCATCTCTCGGTGAGCTCGACCAGCGCCCGTACCACGCCGCGAGTCCTGGTCGGCGCCGCGGGCAAGGATACCTCCGTGCTCGGCGCCGCGGCCTTGCCGATCTTCTCCGAAACCAACCCGCAATTCGACGTCCTTCAGAAGCCGGTAGCCTGACACATGGCAATCCGGCCGGTCATTAAATTTCCCGATCCGCTCCTCCACTCTGTCGCGGATCGCGTGGAGCTTTTCGACAGCGATCTGCGCAACCTGGCCGGCGACCTCATCGACACCATGCACGCGGCGCCCGGGATCGGCATAACCGCCCCGCATATCGGCATCTTGAAACGCCTAGTCGTGATCCAGGTGCCTCCTGCCGCAAGGCCGGCGATCTATGTGAATCCGGCGATTGTCGAGGCCTCGACCGAAACGATCCGCCATACGGAAGGCAGCGTTTCGATGCCCGGTGTCACCGAAGAGGTTGAGCGGCACGCCCGCGTACGGGTTCGCTACCAGGATCTCGAAGGCAAAGAGCAGTTCGAAGATGCCGAAGGCCTGCTGGCGGTTTGCCACCAACACGAGATCGATCAGCTGGACGGCCTCTTCTGGATACACAGGCTATCGCGCCTGAAGCGCGAGCGCCTGATCAAACGCTACGGCAAGCTGACGCGGTCATGATGCCGCATCATTGTGGCCGTCGCGCAGTCTCCTATGGACGACTTCACCCAAGGCGGCGCGCATGCCATCTCAGATGATCGTCCATGAAGGTCGAAATGAAATTGTAGGAGTGGTCGTAGCCTTCCCGCATGTTGAGGGTGAGGTCGATCCTTGCCTTCTTGCAGGCTTCTTCCAGCAGCCATGGCCGAAGGCCCTCCTCCAGGAAACCGTCCGCCGTGCCCTGGTCGACCAGGAATTCCGCAAACCGCCTGCCGTCCTCGATCAGCAGCGTCGCGTCATAGGTGCGCCAGCTCTTCTCGTCCGGTCCGAGATATTTTTCGAACGCCGGGCGCGACCAGCCGGCCGTGGAGGGTTGCACGATCGGCGCGAAAGCCGAGCAGCTTTTGAACCGCTCAGGATTCTGCAGCGCGATCGTCAGCGCGCCATGCCCGCCCATCGAATGGCCGAAGATGGCCTGGCGCGACATGTCGACGGGAAAATTGGCGGCAACGAGCGCCGGCAATTCCTCGGCGATGTAGGAATACATCCGGTAGTTCTTCGTATAAGGCTCTTGCGTCGCATCGAGGTAGAAGCCGGCGCCGCAGCCGAATTGCCAATTGTCCTTCTCGTCCGGAACGTCCGGTCCACGCGGACTGGTGTCGGGACATACGACGACGAGCCCAAGCTCGGATGCCAGGCGCCGGTACTCGCCTTTGTCCATGACGTTGGCGTGCGTGCAGGTCAGGCCCGACAGATACCAGACGACCGGCAGCGGCCGGTCCTTGGCCTGCGGTGGCACGAACACCGCGAAGGTCATGTCGCAGGCGCAGACCTCCGAAACGTGTGAATAGACGCCCTGGATGCCGCCATGCGATCTGGAGGTGGAAACGACCTTCATCGGCTGCCTCTTGTCTGGAAAATCCCGGACCGGCATAGCCGCCGGCTAGGGCTCGCGCAACCTCGCGTTTCGCAAAGCTGGACGGATGGCCAACGGAGTCGTGCCGGTGCCGGTCAACCCGACGGAGCGATCAAGTCCGGGCCAATCTCTTGGAAACTCGGCACCCCGGAAAGCTTCAGACCCGTCGCGATCTCGTCGAGCAAAATATCCAGCACCTGCTCGACACCGGCCTGTCCCATCACCGCGCCGAACAGGGCGGCGCGGCCGACGGCGGAGGCTATCGCGCCACGCGCTTTTGCCTTGATGACGTCCATGCCCGTGCGGATGCCGGAATCGATCAGGACCGGAACCCCATCGCCAACGGCTGCATGCACGGGCCCGATGGCGTCGATGCTCGCGACCGCGCCGTCGAGCTGGCGGCCGCCATGGTTGGACACCCAGATCCCGTCCGCGCCCTCCTCGATCAATCTCGCGGCATCGTCCAGATGCAGGACGCCCTTGACGATCAGCGGTCCTTTCCACCAGTGGCGGATCGTCCGGAAGTCGTCCCAGTCGAAACCCGCATGGAGGTTGCGGCCGACGCGCGCCGCGATCGTGAGCCCGGCGCTGGTGTCGCCGAGATAGCCACGGACATTCTCGAATTGCGGCAAGCCGCCGCGAAGCAGGCGAAACGACCATCCCGGATGCGCGATCCCTTCGATCATGTGTCGCAGCGAAGGCCTGAGCGGAATCGAAATTCCGTTCCTGAGATCCTTCTCCCGCTTGCCGCCCGTCTGCAGGTCGACGGTGACGACGAGCGCCGAATAGCCAAACTCTTCCGCCTGCCGCACCAGCCGGCGATTGAAATCGAAATCCTTCAGCACATAGAGCTGGAACCAGAGCGGGCCCTCGACCGCCCTTGCCATCCACTCGATGCCGGTCGTCGCCATGGTCGACAGCGTGTAGGGAATGCCGCGCGCCGCCGCCGCTTTGGCGATCGCGATGTCGGCGCCAGGCCGCACTAGCGCGCAGGAACCCATCGGGCTAATCACCAGCGGCGTCGGATGGGTCTTGGACCATAGCGTCGTGGTCAGGTCCGGCCGGGATACGTCGGTCAGAACACGCGGCAGCAGCCGGATGCGTTCGAAGCCGGCACGGTTGTCGCGCAAGGTCAGTTCCTGGCCCGCCCCGCCATCCACGAATTCGAAGACCGATTTCGGCAGCCGGCTGCGCGCCTGCTGGCGAAAATCCTCCACCGAAACGCAGCGATCGAGCCGCCCCATCGCCTCAGGCCGCGAGCCGGTCGCAGACGTTCCCGGTGATCTCGGCGGTCGATGATTTTCCCTTCAGATCTGCGCTGAGCAGCCCATTCGCTAGGCAAGCCTCCGTCACGCGACGGATCTGTTCGGCGGCCCGCGGCAGCCTTTCGTCGCCATGTCCGCGGCCGAGCCAGTCGAGCATGGCCGCCGCCGACAGGATCGTCCCGTAGGGATTGGCGATCCCCTTGCCGGCAATATCCGGCGCCGATCCGTGCGCCGCCTGGAAGAAGCCATTCGCGTCGCCGACCTCCGCCGACGGCGCCATGCCCATTCCGCCGACCGTCGCCGCCGCCAGGTCCGACAAAATGTCGCCGAACATGTTCTCGCTGACGATGACGTTGAAATGGCCGGGCTTCAGCACGAGGTGCATGGCCATGGCGTCGATCAGCGCATGTTCCGTCGCGATGTCGGGATAGTCTTTCGCCACCTCGTCGAAGACGGAGCGGAAAAACGCATAGCTGCGCAGCACATTGGCCTTGTCGCAGCAGGTCACCCGCCGCACGCCGTCGCGCGGCGCGCCGCTCGACTGGCGCGCCAGCTCGAAGGCCTTGCGCACGATCCGCTCGATGCCGGCGCGCGTCTGCACGAGCGTGTCGACCGCCACCTCGCCGCGCAGCAGCGCCCCTGCCCCGCGCGCGGCGTAAAGCCCTTCGCTGTTCTCGCGCAGGATGACATAGTCGATGTCGCCGGCCTTCACCCCGGCGAGCGGGCTCGTCACCCCTTCGAAGAGCCTGATCGGGCGGATGTTGGCGTAGAGGTCGAGCTCGAAACGGAGCCTCAGCGTGAAGTCGAGCCCGGCCTCCGTGCCGTCCGGATAGACCACGCCCGGCAGGCCGCCGGCGCCGTGCAGGATCGCATCCGCCGCGCGGCAGGCTTCGAAGGTCGGCTGGGGAAAGCTCTGCCCCGTCTTCAGAAAATGCTCGGCGCCGGCCGGATATTCGGTGAAGCGCAAGGGGCAGCCCGGCCCGAGTGCTGCCTTCACCACCTCAACGGCAGCAGCGCACACTTCGGGGCCGATGCCGTCGCCGTGCACGACCGCGATCTGGTAGACATCCTTCATCGCCAATCCCTCAGGAACCGCAAATATTCAGATGCATTTGCCGCCGTCGACATTGAGGTCGACGCCGGTGATCATGCTGGCTTCGTCGGAGCACAGGAACGCCGCGGCGTTGCCCATGTCCTGCGGCGTCGACAGCCGGCCGATCGGAATGGTGGCGACGACGCGGGCACGGTTTTCCTCGCCGGAGCCGATGAAGGTGGACAGAAGCGGCGTGTCGCCGGCGACCGGGTTGATCGCGTTGACGCGGATGCCGAAAGGCGCGAGTTCCACGGCCATGGCGCGGGTGGCGGCGATCGCCCAGCCCTTCGAGGCGTTGTACCAGGTGAGGTTCGGGCGCGGCGAGACACCGCCCGTGGAAGCGACATTGAGGATGGCGCCGGATTTGATCGATTTGAAATGCGGCACCACGGCCCGGGCGCCATTGTAGATCGAGCGCATATTGACGTTGGCGATGCGGTCGAACAGGCCTTCGTCCATCGTCTCGAGCGGCAACGGCGGCTGCGCGACGCCGGCATTGTTGACCAGTATGTCGAGCCCGCCGAAGGCCGAGCGCGCTAGGTCGGCGGCCGCGACAAAGCTCTCCAGCGTCGAGACGTCGCCCGTGATCGGCCGCACCTTGTCGCCGGCCTCGCCAGCAACACGCGAAGCCGCGGCTTCGTCACGGTCCATCAGCACGACCGATGCGCCTTCCTCGACGAATCTCCTGACGATGCCTTCGCCAAATCCCGACCCGCCACCGGTGATGATGGCGATCTTGCCAGCAAGTCTCATATCTGTTCCTCCGTTGCCGGCACCATCGGGGAAGACGCGCGCGTTGCACAGTCCAATTATCTGAACGCCCTTTTAGCTTTCCTTGTTTGAGGTCGCCCGAGGCGGGAGTAATAGTCGCGTCGGAATTCGTGAGGAGGAGACGATGACGCTGAACTTCGACCCGAGGGCGAAGGCCACGACACTCTACCATGGCGAATTCCGGCCGATGTTCATCGGCGGCAAGTGGGTCGCGGCGCAGTCCGGCGAGGTCATGCAGGCGCTGAACCCGGCGACCGGCGAGGTGCTGGCGACTGTGCCGCGCGGCGGAGTCGCGGATATCGACGCGGCGGTGGCCGCTGCGCGGGCCGCGTTCGAGGGGCCTTGGTCCAAGTTTTCGCCCTACGAGCGGCAATGCGTGCTGCTCAGGATCGCCGACCTCTTCGAAAAACATTGGGAAGAGCTCAGCGTTTCCGACACGCTCGACATGGGGCTGCCGATCACGCGCACGCTCGCCAATCGGCGCCGGGTCATCGGCATGCTGCGTTTCTATGGCGGCATGGCGACAGCGCTGCATGGCGAGGCGATCGACAATTCGATCCCCGGCGAGATCGTCACCTTCACCCGGCGCGAGCCCATCGGCGTCGTCGGCGCGATCATTCCCTGGAATGCGCCGACCGCCGCCTCGATCTGGAAGATCGCGCCGGCTCTCGCCACCGGCTGCACCATCGTGCTGAAGCCGTCTGAGGATGCGTCGCTGACGCCGCTCCTGATCGCGAAGCTGATGCAGGAAGCCGGCGTGCCCGACGGCGTCGTCAACATCGTCACCGGGACCGGCGCCGAGGCCGGCGCGCGGCTGGCCGAACACCCGGACGTGAACAAGATCGTCTTCACCGGCTCGACGTTGACCGGCCAGGCGATCGCCCGGGCTGGTGTGACCAACCTCAAGCGCGTCTCGCTGGAGCTCGGCGGCAAGTCGCCGATCATCGTCTGCCGCGATGCCGACATCGACAAAGCCGTGCCGGTCGCGGCGATGGCGGTGTTCGTGCACTCCGGCCAGATCTGCATTGCCGGCTCGCGTCTGTTCGTGGCGCGCGAGATCCATGACGAATTCGTGCGCCAGGTCGCCGACTTCGCCGGCAAGCTGCGCATCGGCCACGGCATTGAGGCTGAGACCGAGATCGGGCCGCTGATCAACGCCAGGCAGGCCGGCAAGGTGGAAGGCTACATCAAGGCCGGCAGCGACGAAGGCGCCAAGCTTGTTGCCGGCGGCTCGAGGCTGACGGGCGCGCTTTATGACGGCGGCAACTTCATCGCGCCGACCGTCTTCGGCGCGGTCTCGGACAAGATGACGATCGCGCGCGAAGAAATCTTCGGGCCGGTGATCTCGGCAATGCCCTTCGACACGCTGGACGAGGCCGTCGCGCGCGCCAACGCGACGCCCTATGGCCTGGCGGCAGGCATCTTCACCACCAATCTCGGCACCGCGCACAAGCTGGCGCGCCGCGTCAAGGCCGGCTCGGTCTGGGTCAACATGTACCACGCCATCGATCCGGCCGTGCCGTTCGGCGGCATGAAGATGTCCGGCTATGGCCGCGAAGGCGGCGTCGAGCACCTGCACGAATATCTGGAGACCAAGGCGGTCTGGATCCAGACAGATTGATATTCAGGTGAGGCCGGCCTGACCTGAAGCTCGACGTAGCCCGGCACCGGTTAGAGCAATTCCAGGAAAAGTGTGAGCGGTTTTCCGTCCGGAATTGCTTCAAAAACAAAGAGTTAGAGCGGTTCGCCGTTTCCGTGAAACGTTGAAACGTCTAAGTCAGTGAGCCAGCTCGCGCAGATTGGTGCGGATAAGGTTCATCAACTGTTCGGAAAACGAGTGGTGCACGTAGCCGCGCGCGGTGATGATGCCGACGGCGCGGTGGGCGTCGCGATGGTCGATCGGCACTACCCGCATGCGCTCGTCATTGCGCGAGATGGCGATGCCGGGCACGACGCAGACGCCCAGCCCCGACGACACAAGCGCGACCGCCGTCTGCGCGCTTTCGACCTCGTATTGCGGCTTGAGCTCGATCCCTTCCGCCGTCGTCAGCCGGTCGAGCAGGCCGCGCACCGCCGTCTTGCGGTTGAGCAGGATCAGCGGGAAGCGCTTGAGGTCGGACAGATTGAGCTTCTTCTCGCCGCCATAGGTCTCCACCGGGATACAGGCCATCAGCGGATCGTCGAGGATCGACTCGAACTGGAAGTCGTTGAGGTTCGGCAGTTCGGGCCCGATGTAGAACTCGACCTCCTGCTGCTGCAACAGCGCAAGCGCTGCCTGCGGCGGGGTCTCGATGACCTCGACGATCGAGCGCGGATAGCGCAATTTGAACGTCGCCAATATGTCGCCCAGCCGGCTCGCCGCCAACGTCGGCGCGCAGGCGATCTGCACCTTGCCCTTGCGCCGCGCGGCGATCTCGGTCAGCCGGTCGAGGCTGGTCTGCACCTGCGACATCGCATTGGCGATCTCCTCGAACAGCACCTGGCCTTCCGGCGTCAGGCTGGCGCGCTGCGCGGTGCGGATGAAGAGCGAGATGCCTATCTGCTCCTCGAGGTCGCGTATCTGCATGGAGACGGCGGACGGCGAACGGTTGCTCTCTTCGGCCGCGCGCCGGAAGCTGCCGTTTTCGGCGGCCAGCAGGAACGTCTGCAGAAGTTTGAGGTTGATGCTGGACATGTCCGCTCGGGCAGGTGATCTGAACCTCCTGACCTATTCAGACGCGGAAGTGTTTGCAAGGCAATAGGGCCGTTCCAGGCGCCGGTCGGGTTCAGCCAGCAAATCTGTTCCTGTTCAGTGGACTGCGGCGAACATGACGCGTTCCTCGGTTGCGTCAGACAGCATCATCTCCTCGACCACGCGGCCGCGTTTCACGACCAGGATGCGATCGGAAACCGCAAGGATCTCCGGCAGATAGGACGAGATGACGACTACGGCCATGCCCTGATCGGCAAGGTCGCTGATGAGCTGGTGGATCTCGACGATCGCGCCGACATCGACGCCGCGCGTCGGCTCGTCGAAGATCACCAGCTTGGGCTTTTGGATGAGCGACTTGGCGATCACGACCTTTTGCTGGTTGCCGCCGGAAAGCTCGATCATCCGGGCGCGGTCGCTGATCGACTTCAGCCTCAGCCGCTCGCCCCATTGCTTGGCGAGTTCCCTGGCGCGGGCCAGGGACACGATCGACACCGGGTTGGACTTATCCGTCAGTTCGCCGATCTGCAGGTTCTCGCCGGCCGTCATCGTCTCGAAGAAGCCGTCGAACTTGCGATCCTCCGTCACATAGACGATGCCGTCGCGCACCGCCGGCCGGGGCACGCGATAGCGCACCGACCTGCCGAGCAGGCGGACTTCGCCGCCATGGAAGATGTTGCGCTTCAACAGGCCGGCAACGACCTTGGCCATCTCGGTGCGGCCGGCGCCGACCAGGCCGAACATGCCGGTGACCTGCCCCGAAAAGACAGAGAAGGACGAATTGCGCACCAGGCCGGCGCAGGAGAGGTTCTCGACCGAAAGCACCTTGTCGCCATAGGGGCGCGCGGTGCGTTTGACCTCGCCATGCAGCGTTTCGGTGAGCGTGCGGCCGACCATGGCCTGCACGATCGAGGCGCGGGTGAAGCCCTTGGCCTCGCCCGAAGCCACGATCTCGCCGTCCCGCATCACGGTGATGCGGTCGGCGACGGCGAGCGCCTCTTCGAGCGCATGGGTGATGAAGATGATGGCGATGCCTTCCTTCACCAGCCGCTGCAAGAGGTTGAAGAAATGGCGCTTCTCTTCCGGCGTCAACGTCGCGGTCGGCTCGTCGAAGATGATGACGCGGGCCTTGTGATGGACGGCGCGCGCGATCTCCACCATCTGCTTGTGCGCGGCGCCGAGCGTGCTCACCTGCGCGGTCGGATCGACCTGGAACCCCATGCCGGCGAGGAACTGGCGCGCCTGGATGTAGAGGCCGCGCAGCCGGTTGAACATCTTCTCTTCGCCAAGATAGAGGTTCTGCGCAACCGTCATGGCCGGCACCAGATTGGTCTCCTGGAACACCATGGCGATGCCGGCGCGCAGCGCCTCGGCAGGCGTTGCGAAAGACATCTCCTTGCCGTCGAAGAACAGCTCGCCCTCGGTCAGCTTGAACACGCCGGCCATGACCTTGGTCAGCGTCGATTTGCCGGCGCCGTTTTCGCCCAGCAGCGCGTGGATCTCGCCCCTGCGCAGGTCGAAATTGACGTTCTTGAAGGCCGGGATGCGCGAGAACGCCTTGGTCGCGTCCTTCAGTTCGATGATGTTTTCCGACATCGCTTAACCCCGCTTGCCGCTGGCGGCCTTCGCCACGCGCACGATCCGCGACCCGCCGCGCGAGGCGACGAGCAGGTCGTCGTCGACCTCGCAGGCGCTGATCGTGCCGTGCACCGTGCCGTCGGCGCGCGAATGGAAGCTCGACAGCGGCTTCATGTTCTGGTCGCAGTGGACAACCAGCCCGTAGGACCGGGTGACCGCGTAAGGTTTGAGCACATTCATCTGCTTGAGCTGGCTGCCCTGCATCGGCTCGCGATAGTCGCGCCAAGAGCCGAGTGACGGCGCCATCCAATAAGCCTCCGGCACCTCCGCCAGCATGCGCTTGCGATAGGTCTCCTCGCGCAGGATGAACTCCACCAGCTGGTTGCGCACGGAATAGAAGGTCAGCCAGTAGCCGGCGTTGAACGCGGGTGCGATGCGCGCCGGATAGGCCGGCAGATGTTCCAGCACCGGCAATGTCGCCTTGCTGGCGAGGTCGATCGCCAGAACGCGATGGCGCCAGGCTTCGGTGACATAGACGCGGTTCGAACCCGTAGTGGCGATGCCGGCCGGCCAGGAGAGGCTGTCGCGGATCAGTTCCAGCCGGCCGCTTTTCAGGTCGAGGCGCCAGAGCGAGCCCGAAGCGTTCTTCTGCATCAGGTCGCGGCGCCAGGCGCTCGCCGGCAGGGAGGCCGAGCCGTTGGCCACCAGCAGAGTGTTGCTGTCCAGGAAGGTGAGAGCGGTGACGCAGGACAGCCTGCGGGCCTCGTCGCCCGTCGCCTCCCGCCCGTCATGCAGGCCCCCTCGGATGACCACGCCCTTGCCGTCGATGGCCAGCGCGGTCATGCCGCGGGCATGGGCGAGCGCGGTGATCTCGCCCGGGAATTCCTGCAGGACCTCGGCCTTGCCGTCGGCGTCGAACCGCATCAGCCGGTTCGCGCTGCTCGCCAGCATGCCCTTTTCGGTCCGCACCAGATTGTCGGCGTCGGCGAGGCCGGCGAAAGCCTCCGCCTCCTCCAGCTCCTGGTTCGGCAGCAGCGGTCCGTCGAGCGTCGGCACGGTCACCGCCCAGTCGCCACGGCCGAGGAAGCGATCGAAAAGCCGGCTCACGGCGCTCATGGCTTTTTGCCCCAATAGGAATCCGAGCTGAACCAGCTGGGATCGGCGCCCTTGAGCGGCAGCGTTCCCATGCGGTTGTTGAAGATGCCGCAAAGATAGAGGACGCCCTTGTGCTCCCGCATCGAGGTGATCATCGGGTGCTTCTCCCCGCCCTGGTCCCACAGGCTCTCGAGGATCTGGCCCTTCTCGTCGAAGCGCAGCACGCAGCCGGTGTTGAGGTTAGGCATCAGCCAGGCGTCTTCCGACACGCGCCGCGCCATGCGGCGGCGGAAGCCAGGCATTTCCAGCGACAGGTCGAGCGCCGGCGTGCGCATGCCCATCAGCGCCAGCCAGTAAGTGCCGTCGGAGGCGCGGTTGATGTTGTCGGGATAGCCGGGCAGTCCCTCGATGACTCCCTCCACCTTGCCCTTCTTCGGCCCGTCGAAATAGTAGCGGCTGATGCGGCAGGCCCAGCTTTCCGCGAACAGCACCGACTGGCCGTCGAAGGCCGTGCAGATGCCATTCGGAAACACCAGGTTCGACAGCAGCGTGCGCGTCGAACCGGATTTGGGATCATGGACGATGATGCGCCCATTGCCGCGGCTCTCCAGCGCGTCCGCGTACCAGTCGTGCATCTCGAAACGCACCGTGGCCTCGGAAAAGACGATGCGGCCGTCTGGGAGGATGTCGCAGTCGTCGGCGAGCTTCATGGTCGAGTCGTCGACCACCGATGTCAGCGAGCGGTTGGTCTCGGCGGTGAGCAGCTTCACCTCGCCGTCCGGCGAGACTTGGTAGAGACCCATGCCGGCGACGCAGATGACGAGATTGTCGTTGCGGTCGAAGGCCATGCCGAGCGGCGAGCCGCCGATATGGGCGAACACCTCGCTCTGCGTGTAGTGCGGCGGCTGGAAGCGCAATATGTCGCCTTGGCGGCTGCCGGTATAAAGCCGGTCCTGCCGGTCGAAGATCACGTCCTCGGCGCCGTCGAGGAAGCCAAGGCCGATGACGCCGACGTCTTTCAGCCGATCGTTCACCGCCATCGGCGCGCCGGGCGCGGTCGAGATCGACTGCGGCATCTTGGCGAAGGTCGGAGAGATATAGACGCCGCGCAGGATCTTGTGGCGGTTCTTCACCCAGCGCACATCGAGCAGCACCGACAACAGCAGCACGAGGCCGAGGATCAGATAATTGACCGGGCCGGGCACGGCGAGTGCAAGCAGGCTGTTCGACAGAACGAGCACGAAGAGCGTGCCCATCAGAGCCTTGGCGACAGAGCCGCGTCCGCCGCCGAGCGAGATGCCGCCGAGCACGGTGGCGGTCAGCACCTGCAATTCGAGCCCGGTGCCGATGTCGGAGGCGGCGCTGCCGATGCGGGCCGAGAAGAAGAAACCTGAGAGCGCGACCAGCACCGAACAGAGAACATAGGCGCTGAACAGGGTGAAGCGCACGTTGATGCCGGCATTGTAGGCGGAACGGCGCGCGCCGCCGACCGCGAACAGCCGCCAGCCATAGCGGGCGCGCGACAGCACCAGGTGGATCACGATCGCGATGACCACGAACACCGCGAAGGACGTCGGAACGCCCCAGACCGTGCCGAAGCCGAGAAAATCATAGGCCGGCGAATCCGGGCCGCTGGTGACGATCGCCGTCGAGACATGCGGGAAGATGATGTCGAAGGTGGACCGGTAGATGATGAGCGTGACCAGCGTGGTGAGGAACGCCCGCATGCGCAGGAAGCCGACCAGGAAGCCATTGATGGCGCCGCAGACGACGCCGAGACCCAGGCAGGCCAGCAGGCCGGTCCCAAAGCTCCACTGCTCGACATTCATGCCGTAGAGCGTGACGAGCACCGCCAGCGCGAAGGTCGAGCCGACCGAGAGATCGATGCCGCCTGACACCATCACGATGGTCATGCCGAGCACGACCAGGCCGAGCTCGGCGGTCTGGCCGCTGAGATTGGTCAGCGTCGTCACGTCGAAGAAGCCCGGCACGATCGAGCCGAAGATCGCGCACAGGATCACCAGCGCGGTGAAGGGAATGACGCTGTCGATCCATTTCTTGGTCAGGATCTCCCCGACCACATGGTCGGGGAGCAGACGATAGCGCCAGCGCACAAGGCTTTCGGCCATGCTCATCGGAAAGTCCGTTTACTTGATGTCTTCGGGCTTCCAGCAGTTCCGGCCGGTCGCATTGGTCTTGTCGACGCGGGTGATCGGGCCGAAGAAGATGGTCTTCTCGCTGCCGGCCTTGCGATCAGGGTGCTGCAGCAGCTCGGAGATCTGCTGCGCGGCGATCTCGCCCTGGATCGGGGCATTGAAGTTGAAGATCACGTCGAGCAGCCCGTTCTTGATGCTCTCGCAACCCGTGGCGGCGCCAGCACCATTGGTGACGATGGTGACCTGGTCCTGCTTGCCGGCGGCCGCGACGGCCGCGCCCGCGCCGACTTCGGCATTGTCCCAGATGCCCATGATGCCGCAGAGATCGGGATGCTGCTGCAGCACCGTCTCGGTGATCTGGCGGGCCTTTTCGCTGATGTAGTCGGCCGGCTGGTCGGAGACGAGCTGCAGCTCGGGATTGGCCTTCAGCACCTCGTCGATGCCGGTGCGCATATAGATGTTGGCGGCGCCCGTCTGGACGCCGGCGAGCCACACCACCTTGTGCGAGACGGCGTTCGGTCCGGTGCAGTGCTTGGCCAGTTCGCCCATCTCCAGGCGGCCCATCTCGATCCAGTCATTGCCGACATAGGAGTCGGTCTGGGTCGCCGACTGCATGTTGACCTGCAGCACCTTGATGCCGGCGGCCTGCGCCTGCTTCAAGAGGCGCGCATAGGTCTGCACGTCCGGATTCTGCACGATGATCAGGTCCGGCTTCTCGGCGATGGCGCCCTGCATGGCGCGGATGCCGGCATTGGTGTCACCGTTGGGATCGCGCACCTCGAGGGTGAAGCCGTAGCGGGCGGCGTGTCGCTGCCAAACCATCACCCAGGCCTGGTTGAGGTCCATGCCCTGCGAGATCGGCACGAAGATGACCTTCTTGCCCTTGACGCCGTCGATATAGGCGGCCCGGCCGACCTGGTCGGTTTCCTGCGCGCTCGCAACCTGCGCGGCGCCTAGAAACGCGAGCGCGGTCATGCCCGCCAACAGGCATTTCTTGAATAGTTTCATAGGTTTCCTCCCTGATTTGATGGTTCGGGTTCTTTTTTCAGATGTCGCCGCTCTGCGAGGTCTGCTCGTCGCGCGGATTGATGATGGCGTCGATGGCAAGGGCGCCGAGCAGGATCACACTCTTGATCAGGTTCTGGCTGGTGTAGGAGAAGTTGAGGATCGTCATGCCGTTGGTAAGGATACCGACCAGGATGGTGCCGGCGATCACGTTGCGCACGCCGCCCTGCCCGCCCGACAGGCCGATGCCGCCCAGCACGACCACCAAAAGCACGTCGTAGATCAGGCTCGAATTGTAGAGGCGCGTGTCGATGCCTGTGACCAGACCGGTCATGATGATGCCGGCGGTAAACGCGATGAGCGCGCTGATGACATATTGCGTCACGATGATCGGACGCGTCGGCAGGCCGGTGGTGCGGGCAGCGTTCGGATTGTCACCGGTCGCATAGACCAGTCGGCCGAAGCGCGTCTTTCGCAGGAAGAGCCCCATCAGGGCCGCCACCGCGCCGAAGATGACGACGGACATCGGTATGCCGAGCACGCTGCCATTGCCGACGAATTTCAGCCAGGCGATGTCCGGCGGCGCATAGAGCACGTCCGAGGCGAAGACGATGCGCCCCGAGCCGTAGACCGAGGAGGCGATGGCCAAAGTCGCGAAGATCGGCGGCACTTCGGCGATCGCCACCATGACGCCGGTGAACAGGCCGATGGCCGCGACCAGTATGGCGCCGCAGATCACTGCAAGCGTGAAATCGATGCCCCAGGTGGAAATCCAGATGCTGAAGGCGACGCCGACGACCATTACCGCCACCATGGTGAGGTCGATGCCGCGGCCGACGACGACGAAGCCCATGCCGACGGCAAGCGTGCCGAGGATCGACACGTTCTTGAGAATGGCGATGATGTTGCCCTGGCTCAGGAAGTTGTTGAGTGTCGCCGAGAAGACGACGAACAGCACGACCGAGATCGCGACGACGACGACTTCCTGCGACGCCTTCAAGCCAAGGCGCCTGTCGTTCGATTGGCCCGAACCAGGCATGTTCCTCCTCCCAGGCGGCCGGTGGTCAGCGCCTTGCTCAGGCGACCAGCTGCTCCGGAATCCTCCCAAGAAACCCAGCCGTTCGCCTGGTTCGGACAATTACGGCTGGAGCGTCGGCGGACAATTTCGTTTTTCTGATACGCTGTGCAGTTTGCCTCCGAGGTCTCAGGCCCGCGGCGGCTCGCCGGCATAGGCACGCGCGATAAGGGCGCGGATCGGTTCCCGTTCCAGCGCCCGCGGATTCCAGTAGGGATTGGCCAGCGCGCGATCCGTCGCGATATCGATCCCGTCGGACGGCATGCCGATCTCGGACAGCGCCCGTTTTGCGCCGATCCGGCCGGCGAGATCGTAGAGCGCCATGGCAGGATCGTCCGTCTTCAGCACGGCCCGCAGGGTTTGCATGACGGCCGGAACGGCGGGGGCGTTGTAGGCCAGCGCATGCGGCAGCACGATCGTATGGGTCTCCGCATGCGGCAGATCGAAACTGCCGCCCAGCGTGTGGCAAAGCTTGTGGTGCAGCGCCATGCCGACGGAGCCGAGGCAGATGCCGCAGAGCCAGGCGCCGTAAAGCGCCTCGGAGCGCGCATCACGGTCATGTGGGCTCCCGGCAATGACCGGCAGGGCGCTCACCAACGCGCCGATGGCTTCGGTCGCCATCAGGTTTATCACCGGGTTGCTTTCCCTGGCATAGAGCGCCTCGACGGCATGGGCGATGGCGTTCATGCCGCTTGTTCCCGACAGGGAAGCTGGAAGCGTCATCGTCAGGTCGACGTCGTAGATCACCACTTCCGGCAGCACCTTCGGGCTCGATTGGGTGACCTTCACGCCATCCTTCGTCTCGCCGAGGATCGGCGTCATTTCCGAGCCGGCATAGGTCGTCGGCATCACGATCTGGGGCAGGTCGGTGCGCAATGCGATCGCCTTGGCGAGACCCGTCGTGGAGCCGCCACCGACCGCAACCAGCCCGTCGGCCTGAAGCTCCGCCACGACCCGCAGCGCGTCCTCGGTCACCGACACGGGCGTGTGCATCGTCGCGCCGGCATAGACCCCGGCTGCCCTGCCGCCGAGCGACCCGGCGAGACGCCGGGCATCGGCCTCTCGCGGCGGCGTTGCGAGCACGAGCACGCGTTTCAGCCCCAGCCGGTCGATCTCTTCCGGAAGCCCTGCGATCGTGCCCGATCCGAAGACGACGCGTGCCGGCTGGCCGTTGTAGACGAAGCTTTTCATGCGAGCCTCTCCCGTCAGCCGCGACTATATGCCCTCGGCATGAAAGTTAGCGACGAAGAGGCGCGCGCGTAAGTGCGCTTGCCGACGATATTCGGCAGCCGAGATCTATTCGCCGTCGGAAGCGGTATCAGTTAATTGCGCCGGGCCCATCGGCGCTGCTGAGGATCGCGGTGGCGTTAGGCGATCCTCTGCTCGAACTGCATCACGCTCGCGCTCTTGCGCAATCCCGTCGCGACGACCGACACACGGAACTTGCCGGCCAATGCCTGATCGAAGATGGCGCCGACGATGATGTCGGCATCGGCGTCGACCTCTTCGCGTATCCTCGTCGCGGCCTCATCGACCTCGAACAACGTCATGTCCATGCCGCCGCTGATCGACACAAGCAGGCCCCTGGCGCCCGTCATCGACGCTTCGTCCAGCAGCGGATTGGCGATCGCCGCCTCTGCTGCCGTCCTTGCACGTCCCTCACCTGAGGCCTCGCCCGTTCCCATCATCGCCGGGCCCATGTCCCGCATCACCGACTTCACGTCAGCGAAATCGAGATTGATCAGCCCTTCCTTGACGATGAGATCGGTAATGCAGCCGACACCAGCGTAGAGAACGCGGTCCGCCATGGCGAAGGCGTCGGCGAAGGTGGTCTTGGCGTCGGCGACCCTGAAGAGGTTCTGGTTCGGGATGACGATCACGGTGTCGGCGCTCTCGCGCAGGCGTTCTATCCCCTCCTCCGCGGCCTGCGTCCTGCGCTTGCCTTCAAAGACGAAAGGCTTGGTGACGACGGCCACCGTCAAAATGCCGGCATCGCGCGCGGCACGCGCAATCACGGGCGCCGCACCCGTCCCGGTGCCGCCCCCCATGCCGGCGGTGATGAAGCACATATGCGTTCCCGCCAGATGATCCATGATCTCATCGATGGATTCCTCCGCGGCCGCACTTCCGACCTGGGGCAGCGATCCCGCGCCCAGACCCTCGGTCACATGAGCGCCCAATTGGATCAGCCGCGACGACTTCGACATGGTGAGGGCCTGAGCGTCGGTGTTGGCGACGACGAACTCGACGCCCTGCAGCCCCTCGGCGATCATGTTGTTGACGGCGTTGCCGCCGGCGCCGCCGACGCCGACGACGGTGATCTTGGGTCTCATCTCCAGGATTTCCGGCTTGGCGGTCATTTTTTCATCTTTCTACGATAGCGCCTGCTGCTCCGCCGCACGGCGATGCGAACCGGAGCAACGAGCACACGAATCAGGTGATCCCCACCACCTGCAGGGAATCAGAGCGGGCGCCTCCCTGCAAGGTCCGCCGAACATATGCAAGCGCGATGCCCTGCGTTCGAACAGAAAGCTTCCGGTGCCTGAGTGCTCCAGGCGAGGCCGTTGCAGGACGTTCTACTGCTTCACAGAGGTCGAGGTGCCCCATGTGTCCGACAGCACGTAGCCTTGCGGATACGGATCCGTCGGATCGAGATAGTAATTGTGCTCGCCCGTGATCCAGGCGCGGCCGGCGATTTGCGGCACGATCGCCTTGCGCCCGGCGACATCGGTGAGTTCGAGGATCTTGCCGGTGAAGCGCGAGCCGATGATCGATTCATGGATCAGGACGTCGCCGACGCTCATCAGGCCACGCGCCTGCAGCACGGCCATGCGTGCCGAGGTGCCGGTTCCCGTCGGGCTGCGATCGGAGCGCCCGGGCGAGACGATGCAGGTGTTGCGCGTGACCTTGCCCGGTCCCTGGAACGGCATGGCGAACTGCACGATCGACACGCCGCGCACATTGTCAAACTCAGGATGAACGACATCGAGCTGCTCGCGCGCGGCGCGGCGCACCTTCTCGCCGGCCACGGCAATCTCCCGGGCCTCGTCGGGCGTGACCGAGAAGCCGAGCGCCTTGGCGTCGACGATCGCGTAGAACATGCCGCCATAGGCGATATCGACCTTCAGAGTTCCCAGCCCCTCGACCTCGATAGCCGCGTCGAGGCGTTCGGCGAAGGCGGGAGCGTTGCGGAAGGTGATCGACAGGCATTTGCCGTCTCGGCATTCGGCACGCACCTCGATGACGCCGCCCGGCATATCCAACTTGAAGCGTGTCTCCGGCTCCTGCATCGGCACCATGCCGGTCTCGAGCAGCACGGTGGCGACGCAGATCGTGTTGGAGCCGGACATGGGCGGGTATTCCGTCGGCTCCATGATGATCGCGCCGGCGGCGCAATCCTCACGCGTCGAGGGCACCAGGAGATTGACATGCCGGGCAACGCTGCCGCGCGGTTCGCAGATCAGCATGCGCCTTACGTGATCGTGGTCGCGCTCCATCGTGATCATCTTTTCCATCATCGTGCGGCCTGCCGGCGGCAGCACGCCGCCGACGATGACGTCGCCGATCTCACCCTCGGCATGGCAGCCGACGACACGAATGCTGGCTTTGGTACGCATGATCACTCCCTGTGGCCGCGACTATCCGCTTGGCAAGCGGTTCTTTGCGGGACAAACTGGCCAATGTGCGTGCCAGCCTCAAGGAGAATCCGAAATGACCGCCAATGTTTTTTCCGGCTGCATGCCGGCGCTGATGACGCCTTGCACCAGTGACCGGCTTCCCGACTTCGACGCGCTGGTGCGCAAGGGTAAGGAACTGATCGCCGCTGGCATGTCGGCCGTGGTCTATTGCGGCTCGATGGGCGACTGGCCACTGCTGACCGACGAGCAGCGCATGCAAGGCGTCGAGCGCCTGGTGAAGGCCGGCGTGCCGGTGATCGTCGGCACCGGTGCCGTCAACACGGCCAGCGCCGTGGCCCATGCCGCGCATGCCCAGAAGGTCGGCGCGCGCGGCCTGATGGTGATCCCGCGCGTTCTGTCGCGCGGTCCGTCGGTCACGGCGCAGCGCCATCATTTCAAGGCGATCCTTGCCGCCGCGCCCGACCTGCCGGCGGTTATCTACAACAGCCCCTATTACGGCTTTGCCACGCGCGCCGACCTCTTCTTCGCGCTGCGCGCCGAACATCCGAACCTGGTCGGCTTCAAGGAATTCGGCGGCCCGTCGGATCTGCGCTACGCGGCGGAAAACATCACCAGCCGCGACGACGAGGTCGCGCTGATGATCGGCGTCGACACCGCCGTCTTCCACGGTTTCGTCAATTGCGGTGCTTCAGGCGCCATCACCGGCATTGGCAATGTGCTGCCCAAGGAAGTGCTGCATCTGGTAGGGCTCAGCCAGGCGGCGGCGAAGGGCGACGCCGAGGCGCGCCGGTTGGCGCAGGAGCTCGATGCCGCGCTCGCAGTGCTGTCCTCCTTCGACGAGGGTCCGGACCTGGTGCTCTATTTCAAGCACATGATGGTGCTCAAGGGCAGCCCGGAATACAGGCTGCACTTCAACGAGACCGATGCCTTGACCGACAGCCAGCGCGGCTTTGCCGAGGCGCAGCTCAAGCTCTTCGACACCTGGTACGCCCAGTGGTCGAGACAGCCGGTGATGGCGAGATACGCGGCCTGAACTCGCGGACCTGAGGCCGCCAGCCAAATCCAAATCTGGCGGCCCCTACTTAGATCACCGCTTCTTCGAGGAACGGCTCATTGCGTGGCACGCGCTCGTAGCAGAAGGGCGACAGATCGAGCGTCTGGAAGGCGCCGTGGACGATGAGTTCCGACACCGCCCTGCCGACCGCCGGCGACTGCTGCAGGCCGTGGCCTGAGAAGCCGTTGGCAAACATGAAGTTTCTCACCTCCGGGTGGAAGCCGACGATGCCGTTGTGGTCGAGCATGTTGTATTCGTAGTGGCCGGTCCAGCTTGTCTGAACTTTCAGCGCGTCGAAGGCCGGGATGCGGTGCCAGAGCGCCGGCCAGATATAGTCGTCGAATTCCTCGAAATGCATCTCGAAGTCGTCATAGTCGGCCGGTCCGTCGCCCTGCGGCGTATTGCCCGTGAGGAAGAGCTCGCCTTCCGGACGCACGAATGTCCCGGAGAGATCGATGACGTTCGGCATGCGGCCCGGGATCGGATTGGCGCTGGCGAAGACGAAGCTGTAGCGCTTGTAGGGCGCGACCGGGATGGAGAGACCGGCCATGGCCGCGACCTGCTGCGCACGCGGGCCGGCAGCGTTGACCAGCGTGCCGCAGGCCACCGTCTCGCCGGTCGCCAGCCGCACCGAGACGACCCGCCCGTCGGCTAGATCCAATCCCGTCACGGCATTGTCGATATATTCGGCGCCGCTGGCGCGTGCCGCGCGGCGGAAGCCGTTCAGCAACCCCATGGAATCGAACCAGCCTTCGTCCCGCGAACCCCACGAGCCGCCGCCGAGGTCGTCGACATTGAGCCAGGGGAAGCGTTCCTTCAGCGGGCCCGGCTTGAGGAACACCGTGTGTGCGCCGAGGCTGCGCTGCAACTCGACCCGTTCACGCGCCGCTTCCACGCCCTCGGGCGAGCAGCAATAGAGATATCCGTGCTCCTTGAAGCCGAGATCGGGGGCTGGCTCGTTCGCGTAGAACGGGGCCATCCGCTCCCGAAAACCGCGGATGATCTCGATGCCGAACTGGCTGATCTTCACATTGATCGGATTGGAATATTGCTGGCGGATCGCGCTGGTGGAAAGCGCGGTCGAAGAGAACTGGTAGCTTGAATCACGCTCGACCACGAGGATCGAGGCGCGATTGCCCAGCGCCTGGCTCAACCAATAGGCTGTCGAGGAGCCGATGACCGCGCCGCCGACGATGACGATGTCATAGGCGTTGCGCGACGGTGCTTTGTAAAAGGGGATTGCCATGACTTTTCCTACCGGTTGAACGAGGCGATCAGCGCGTCCGAACCCCGCGCCAGCAGGCCGAGATCGGAGCCGACGGCGACCATGGTGAAGCCGTCGGCGAGGTAGCGGTGCGCGTCGGCCTTCACGGGAGCCAGAATTCCGCTTGCCCTGCCCGCCGAGGCGGCAGCCTTGCGCACCGCCGATATCGCTTCCTGCACATGTGTGGCGCCGGGATTGCCCATCGCGCCCATATTCGTGGAAAGGTCGCCCGGCCCCACGAAGAGAACGTCTACACCATCCACCGCCGCTATTTCGGCGGCATTGGTGACACCGGTCCCGTCCTCGACCTGAACGGCAAGCAGCTGCTGCTCGCGCGCCGTGGCGTGATAGCCGGCGATCCGACCGAAGGCGTTGGCGCGGTGGCCGACCGAGAAGCCGCGAAACCCGCCCGGTGCATAGGTCATCGCGGCGACGATGGCGCGTGCCTGCTCGGCCGTGCGCACATTCGGGATCATCAGGCTGCGGGCGCCGACGTCCAGCGCCTGCTTGATGAGATTCGCGTCGTCCGATGGCAGTCGCACCACGGCTTCGCAAGGAAACGCCGCCGCGACCTGGAGCTGCGCCATGATGCTGCGCAGGTCGTTAGGGCTGTGCTCGCCGTCGATCAGCAGCCAGCCCGCCCCCGAGCCTGCTACGACTTCGGTGGTAAGCGCCGAGGCCAGCGAACACCAGAGGCCGATATGAGCCCGGCCGGCCTGGATGGTCGCCTTCAGCGAATTGACGCGCTCCTGCATTTGCGATCGCTCTCCAGTTCGGAAGGATGACACGTTGAAATTTGTATGATGTCCTATATCATACGCCTTACTTGGGCTGCAAGGCGCTCCGACGGCGCACGGGAGTTTGCCTATGAAAATTGGTTTCATCGGACTTGGCGTCATGGGCGCGCCGATGGCGCGGCATCTCGCCGACGCTGGCCACGAGATCGTCACGGTGCTCAATCGCTCGCCCCTTCCGAAATATCTGAAGGCATCGGTGGTCGCCTCCCCTGCCGAGGTCGCGCGGGCATCCGAGATCGTCATCACCATGTTGCCCGACACGCCCGACGTCGGGCGCGTCCTGATCGGCCCGGGCGGCGTGCTCGAAGGGATCTCAACCGGCAAGCTGGTCGTCGACATGAGCTCGATCAGCCCGATCGCCACGGCCGAATTCGCAGCGAAGTTCAGGGCGGCCGGCGTCGGCTATCTCGACGCGCCGGTCTCCGGCGGCGAGGTCGGCGCCAAGGCGGCTAGCCTCACCATCATGGTCGGCGGTCCGGGCGCCGAGTTCGAGCGCGCGATGCCGATCTTCGAGAAGCTCGGCAAGAACATCACCCTCATCGGCGAAAACAACGGTGCCGGCCAGACCTGCAAGATTGCCAATCAGATCATCGTGGCGCTCAACATCGAAGCCGTCGCCGAAGCGCTTGTTTTTGCAAGCAAAGCGGGCTGCGACCCGGCGCGGGTGCGTGCAGCGCTGATGGGCGGCTTCGCCTCGTCCCGCGTGCTTGACGTGCATGGCGAGCGCATGATCGCCCGCACCTTCGCGCCGGGTTTTCGCGTCCGGCTGCATCAGAAGGATCTCAATCTCGCGCTGGAAAGCGCCCGCACGCTCGGCGTTGCGCTGCCGGGCACGGCAACGGCCCAACAGCTGATGAATGCCTGTTCCGCCCGCCCAGGCGGCGCGGAGGCTGACCACTCATCGCTCGTTCGGGCTCTCGAAATCCTCAGCGACCATGAACTGTCAAATGGAAAGGAATAGACCGATGCGCGGAACCGGCAAGGCCGATGTGTTCGTCATGCTGGCCCATCCCGTGGGTCATGCCAAAAGCCCTGGCATCTTCAACGAGATCTTCGAGCAGAAAGGGCTCGACAGCCTGATGGTGCCGCTGAGCTGCCGTCCGGAGGATTTCGACACGTTCTGGGCCGGCATCACGGCGGCGGAGAACATCAGGGGCGTGATCATCTCGGTGCCCTACAAGGTCCCGGTCTTCCACAAATGCGCCGCCGCCCATGATCGGGCCGCGCGCGTGCAGAGCGCAAACTCGGTGCGCCGACAGGTGGACGGCACCTGGTATGCCGACAATTTTGACGGCGTCGGCTTCATCGAGGGGCTGAAGGCGGGCGGACACCAGATCGCGGGCAAGCGCATCCTCCAGGTCGGCGCCGGCGGCGCGGGCGCCTCGCTGACCTATTGCCTTGCCGAGGCAGGCGCGGCGGAAATCCGTCTGGCCGATCTCGACAAGGAACGCGCGCAAAGACTGGCTTCGCTGGTCAGCAGGACTTTTCCCAGCTGCCGCATCGAGGTCGGAGAACCCGATCCGTCGGGCATGGATATGGCGATCAACGCCACGCCGTCCGGCCTCAAACCCGGCGATCCGCTGCCGATGGATGTGAGCAAGCTGACGCCGGAGATGACCGTGGTCGACATCATCATGGAGCCGGCCGAGACGGCGCTGCTTAAGGCGGCCAAGGCGATCGGCTGCCGCATCCAGCCCGGGCGCCCGATGATGGATTTCCAGGTCGAGGCGATGGCCGAATTCTTCGACATCGAGCGGAAGGATCGCCGCAATGGCTGACGCCAAGACCGCGGTCGTCATCGGCGGCACGTCCGGCATCGGGCGCGCGATCGCCGAACGCTTCGCGGAGGACGGCTATCAGGTGGTCGTCGCCGGTCGCGATGCTGTTCGGGGCAAGGAAGCGGCCGGCGCCTGCGAGAGCGCCGGCGCGCCGCGCGCGCTCTTCGTGCAGACCGACGTCGCCGCCCCCTCTTCCGTCGAGGCTCTGGCCGCCGAAGTCGTAAGCGCGTTCGGCACGCCGCATGTCGCGGTCAACTGTGCCGGGATCCTGCAGAGCGGCAAGCATGTGCTCGACCAGGATCTCGACGAAGACGAGCGGATGTGGCGCATCAACTATCGCGGCACGCTGCTTGGCTGCCAGGTGTTCGGCCGGCTGATGTCGGCGGCCCAGCGGGGCGCAATCCTCAATGTCGGCTCGCTTGCCTCTTTCGCGCCGCTCTCGCTGCCGGCCTACACGCCGGGCAAGCATGCGGTGCTGGCGCTGACGCAAATGCTGGCTGCCGAGCTCGGGCCGCATGGCATTCGCGTCAACGCCGTGGCGCCCGGCTACACGCTGTCGGACGGATTGAAGGCGAAGATCGCCAAGGGCGAGCGCAACCCCGATGCGATCCAGGCCACGACCGCGCTGCGCCGCTTCGTCGAACCGCGCGATGTCGCGGAGGCGGCCCTGTTCCTCTGTTCCGACCGCGCCGCTTCGATCACCGGCGTCACGCTTCCGGTCGATGCCGGTTGGCTCGTCCAGGCGCCCTACGCGCAATATTTGCAAGGCAATCCCATCCGGCAGACGCCGGCAATTTGAGAGAGAGACAGTGAGCGAGATCCAGCGCTTCGACTTCGACACCCGCATCCATCACGGCGTCATCCACAACGGGACGCTCTACCTGACCGGCCAGGTCGCGCGGCCGGGCCAGTCCGCGGCAGACCAGATGCGCGAGGTGCTCGGCAAGATCGACGCGCTGCTCGCCAAGGCAGGCACGGACAAGACCCGCATTCTCCACGTCCAGATGTGGCTGGACGACGTGCGCGATTTTGACGAGGTCAACACGGTCTGGGACAGCTGGATGCCGAAGGAGCACGCACCGGCGCGGTCCTCTGGCGAAGGCCGCATGGCCAAGCCCGGAATGCTGGTGGAGTTGATCGTCACCGCTGCGGTTTGAATGGTCCTGCCGGTTCGGGCATCATCCCGAATCTGAACTCGAACGGAAGCCCTGAATGACGAAGCGCAAGCCGCTTTCCACCATTGTGGCTGAGAGCCTGTCCGAAAAGATCCGCTCCGGATCGCTGCTCCCCGGCGCGCAACTGCCGACCGAGGCGGAGCTTTGCGCCGAATACGATGTCAGCCGCACGGTCGTGCGCGAAGCAGTTGCGCGATTGCGCTCCGAAGGCATGGTGGTGCCGCAGCAGGGGCGCGGCATGTTCGTCAGCGAGACGCCGACACCGCGCAATTTTTCGATACCGGACGAGACGCTCAGGACGCTGCCCGAAACCATTGCCCTGCTGGAACTGAGGCTGAGTGTCGAAGTCGAATCCGCCGGTCTCTGCGCGGAACGGCGAACCGACAAGGAGGCGCGCGACATCCGCGCCATGATGGATGAGATCGACGCCCGGCACCCGGATCCCGCCGCCGTCCAGATCCACTACGACTACGACTTCCACCTCGCGATCGCCAAGGCCGCGCGCAATGAATTCATCCACGGCTTCTTGAGCTATCTCGGCCCGATGATCGTGCCGCGATTCCAGCTCGGCTATGTCGTCGCGCCCGCGCTCAAGGACAGTTATTACGCGCGCATCCACGGCGAGCACAAAGCCATCGTCGACGCTATCGAAAGGCAGGACGGAGGCAAGGCCCGCCAGGCCATGCGCAAGCATCTGCAGAACAGCTTGGGACGCGTGCGCGCGCTGGCCAAAGCCTCGGGCATCGAGGCGACCGAAGCAGAACAGAAAGCCGCCGCCGCCTCGCTTTTCACCGAGCTGAAGAAGCCCTTGCCGACAGTGGGATAGGTCCGCCGGCTTCAATGGCGTTCGCCTGCGCCGCCCCGCCCGCCGCCGGCCGTTTGCGAAAGCCGTGTTTTTTCTCAATCTGCGGCCGAGAACCCCTTCTCGCGCGCTGAACGCGTTGTTTTCCTTGGGCCCGGCCGCGTTCGCTGGCGCACGGGCATGCCGGAATATTCCAACCGGCCGCAAGGCTTTCGAAAGTTTATCTTTCCTTTTTGCTGGTTTTCTTGGTTTCGCGACGCCGGCCCGCGCCGCACACTGAAATCCAGGCAAATGGGGAAGCCGCAAATGGGAAAGCCCAAGTGACGACAGCCTTCATCACCGGAGCGACGAGCGGCATAGGACGGGCGATGGCGATCGCGCTCAGCGACGCCGGCTACGACGTCTATGCGGTCGGCCGCAGCCAGGCCGCGCTCAAGGAGTTGCAAGCCGAGCGTCCGGGCATCCTGCCGATTGCCGTCGACGTCACCGACCGCGAGGCGCTGGAATCGGTGCTGGCGGATCTCACCATCGATGTGCTGATCAACAATGCCGGCATCATGCCGCCGCTCGGCAATTTCGCCGACATGAAGATCGCCGACATCGACGCTGCGCTGGAGGTGAACCTCAGCGCCGCGATCCTGCTCACCCGCCTCGTCGTGCCGCAGATGCGCGAACGGCAGTCGGGTCACATCTTGTTCACCGGCTCCATCGCGGGCCACGCGGCATTCTCCAACATTGCCGTCTACGCGGCCACCAAGGCCGCGATCTCCGGCTTTGCCGGCGCACTGCGCGCCGACCTTTCCCCGTCCGGCATACGCGTCACCGAGATCGTCGCCGGCCGTGTCGAGACGCAGCTCTACCAGGACATCCTCGACGCCAAGGCGCGCGCAGCCATGTACGCCAGCAAAGTGGTGCAACCCGATGACGTGGCCAGAATGGTCGTCGCCGTGCTCGCGCTGCCGGCATGGGCCGACGTCACCCGTTTCGACATCATGCCGACATGGCCGACCTCGCCGAGCGGCACCAAGTAAGGGATATTGGAATGAAGGATCTTTCCGTTCTGATCGTTGGCGGCGGCGCCGGCCTCGGCGCGCTCCTGGCCAAGATGGCTGTCGAGGCCGGGGCGGCAAAGATCGGCATCATCGACATCAATCAGGAAGCGGCGGAGAGCGCGCTCGAGGCGGCAAAGGCCAAAGGCCTGCCGACAGCGGCTGCCGCATGCGACATCCAAGTGGGCCCGCAATGCCACGCCGCCTTCGATGCCATCGTGGCCAAGCTCGGGCGCGTCGACACGCTGATCAATTGCGCCGCTATCTATCCGCGCCGCCCGCTCCTCGAGATCACCGATACCGAGTGGGACGCCTCGAACGGCATCAACATCAAAGGCACCTACCACATGATGGTGGCGGCCGTCCGGCATATGCAGGCACAGGAACCGAAAGCCCAGGTGCGCGGCCGCATCGTCAATCTGACCTCGGTCGACGCCTTCAAGGCGCATCCCCAGAACGCCCATTATGCCGCGACCAAGGCAGCCGTCGTCAGCCTGACGCGGTCCTTCGCGCATCACGTCGCCAGGGACGGCATCCTGGTGAACTCCGTGGCGCCGGCCGGCATGGCTACCGAGAAGGCAAAGGCCCTTGGCTTCCTGGAGGAACTGGCCAAGGCAAGCCCGCTCGGTCGCGGCGCCGAGCCGACCGAGATTGCCGAATGGGTGCTGATGACCGGAGGTCCGAAGAACACCTATATGACCGGCGAAAACGTAATTGTTTCAGGTGGTTACATCTACGCCTAGAATCGTTGCGGCAGCCAGCGGCTGTTGAGGTTCGGCAGTGCATGATCAACGGCGTCTCGAACGGAAGGGAGGCGGATTTACGATGAGCGGCAAGCTTCGCCTTCCTTCGCTCAATGCGCTTCGCGTCTTCCACGCCGTCGCGCAGCACAAGAGTTTCAGGCAGGCGGCCGACGAGCTTCTGGTCACGCCGCAGGCCGTCGGCCAGCAGATCAAGCTTCTGGAAGACACGCTGCAGGTGACGCTGTTCGAGCGCAAGGGCCGCTCGATCGAACTGACCGAGTCGGCGATCCTTCTTTCGCACTACGTCAAAGCCGGCTTCGACGAATTTTCCGAGGGCGTTCGCCGCGTCACCAAGTCGAACTACCGGGACCGCATCAACCTCAACGCCAGTCCATACTTCGCCACGCATTACCTGCTGCCGAGGCTGTCGCTCTTCCGCGAGATACTGCCAGGCGCCGATCTGCGCCTGACGACGATGGTCGACCTACCCGACTTCGGTCGCGACGACATCGATATGACGGTGCAGTGGGGCTACGGCAACTGGCCCGACTACGAGGTGACACTCCTGGTGCCGGACCCGAAGATCATCTGCTGCACGCCGGCGATCGGCGAGAAGATCAAATCGGCGCAGGACCTGACACGCTTCACGCTGCTCGACACCGTAAAGTCGAAGCGACTGTGGCCGGACATATTGCGGCACCTGGGCGTGGAGCTGACCGACGGCGACCGCAGCGTCAGCTTCGACGACGCGGCGACGATGCGCCGGGCGACCCTGCAAGGCATCGGCGTGGGCCTGGTCTCCGTGATCGACGCCGAGGAGGACTTCCGCTCCGGCGCGCTGGTCGCGCCGATCGGCCGCGACGCCATTGCCGATATGAGGCCGGAGGAAGTCCCCGGCTTCTACCTTGTGGTCCCGCGGGGACATCTGCGCGTCAAGGCCGTGGCCGCGCTTCATCGATGGCTGGCCCAGCAAGACTGGCGAAGCGACCTCAAGATTTCCCTGCCGAAACCGACCCCGCTTTCCGACTGAGAAGCGGCTTCGAGACCGGGTCCCGAAAGCCATCCTGCGGGGCTCCAACAACAAGAAACGGAACAACCTCAACAGTGGAGACGATAAACATGAAAATGATCAAATGGGGGGCCGCCGCCATGGCCCTGGGTTTCGTGCATCTGGCTGCGCCGGCGCAGGCTGCCGGCGGCAAGACGCTCGAAGCCGTCAAGGCGCGCGGCGTGCTCAACTGCACCGGTCATGACGGCTCCTATCTCGGCTTTGCCGAGGTGGACGACAAGGGCAACTGGAAGGGGATGGACATCGACCTTTGCAAGGCGGTGGCGACCGCCGTGTTCGGCGACCCGGCGAAGCTGAAGGTCGTGCCGATCAGCTGGGCGCAGCGCTGGCCCTCGCTTCAGTCGGGCGATATCGACATCATCATCAAGGCCTCGGGCGGCACGCTCGGCCGCGACACCGAGCTCGGCCTGCAATTCTCCAATTCCTACTACCTCGGCACGACCAAGGTGATGGCGCATAAGGAGCTCAATCTGAAGTCGCTCAAGGACGCCAATGGCGGCACGATCTGCATCCCCGCCGGCACCTCGCAGGAGCAGCAGGTTGCCGCCTACGCGCAGAAGCTCGGCATCAAGCTCGAGCCGGTGCTGATCGAAAAGACCGAGGAGCTCGAACAGGCCTATTTCTCCGGCCGCTGCGACCTCTATGCGCAGTGGGGTCCGACGCTGGCCATCGCCCGCATCGCCAAGAGCAAGGTCGAGGACCATGTGATCCTGCCCGACGTGCTGGCGGTCGAGCCCGAAGTGATGATCATGCGCCAGGGCGACGACAATTGGGTCGACATCGCCAACTGGACGCTGAGCACCCTGGTCTTCGCCGAGCAGGAAGGCATCACCTCCAAGAATGTCGACGAGATCAAGGCCAAGCCGACCTCGCCGCAGGTGGCGAAGTTCCTCGGCGTCACGCCCGGCATGGGCAAGGGTCTCGGGCTCTCCGACGACTGGGCCTACAACGTCATCAAGAAGGTCGGCAACTACGGCGAGATCTTCGATCGCGATCTCGGCAAGGACTCGCCCTACAAGATGGATCGCGAGCTCACCAATCTGTGGAACAATGGCGGCGTCCTGTTCCCGCTGGTGATCGACTGACCCACATCCAAAGGTAACCACCCTGGGCTCCGCCTGGCTTGCGCCGGGCGGAGCCGGCGGCAATTCGAGAAAGATCGGTCGATGGTCAGCCTGCTGAGAAATCAGAAGGTCCGCAACGCGCTGTTGCAGGTCCTCTATGTCGGTTCGCTCGCCGCCCTTGTGCTGGCCGGCATCGTCATCGCGCGGCGCAACCTCGCGGAGCAAGGGATCACCTCGGGCTTCGACTTCCTCTACAAATCGACGGGCTGGGACGTGAACTTCTCGCTGCTCCCCGCCACGGCCAACGATCCCTATTGGTGGTTCTTCCTCATCGGCATCATCAACACGCTGTTCCTGGGCAGCGTCGGGTTGGTGCTGGCGACGCTCGTCGGAACCATCGTCGGCCTGGCGCGCACTTCGTCGAACGAACTGGCGCAACTTCTCGGCCGCACCTATGTCGACATCTTCCGCAACATCCCGCTGATCCTGCAGGTCTTCTTCTGGTACGCCATCATCACGCACCTTCCGACGCCGCGCGCCGCGCATGAAGCCTTAGGCATGTTCTTGACCAGCCGCGGCCTCTACGTCCCGTTCCCCAATGTCGGGGGCATAGCCTTCGCGGCGGCGATACTTGCCGTGATCGCGGCAATCGCGCTTCCGATCTGGATAGGCCGGACCTCGCGCCTTAGCCAACCATTCGGCGAGCGGCTCGGCATTCAACTGGCCGCCGCGGCGACGGCGCTGACCACGGCCGCCGTCATCCTGGCGCTTGGCCGCTTGCCGGATTTGCCGCTGCTCGACTTCCCTGCCTTGCAGGGCCTCAATCTGAAGGGCGGCCTGCGCATCCCGCCGGAGTTTTCCGCGCTGGCGATCGCCATCGCCATCTATGGCGGTTCCTACATCGCCGAGATCGTGCGTGGCGGCTTCAAGGCGGTCGGCAAGGGCCAGATGGAGGCAGCCCTTTCGCTGGGCTTGAGCCCCTGGCGCGTTTTCACCCTGGTCAGGCTGCCGCTGGCGCTGCGCGCCATGCTGCCTATCCTCGCCAACCAGTATGTCTGGCTGATGAAGGCAACCACGATGGGCATTGCCGTCGGCTTCACCGATTTCTTCATGATCGTGGCGCTGACGATCAACCATTCCGGCCAGACGCTGGAAGCGATCGGCATCCTGATGGCAGGCTTCCTCGCCATCAATCTCAGCCTCGCCGCGGTGTTCAACCGCATCAACAAAGCCATCGCGCTCAAGGGCAACCAGCTGAGGGGATGAGAGATGGAGATGGTCGTTGTCGCTCCCCCTGCCCCGGGCAGGCTCGAGAACCTCAAGCGCCGCTTCTTCGCAACGCCGCTTCAGGCGTTGCTGTCGCTGATCTCCCTGGCGATCATGGCTTTCATCGTCTGGAAGCTACTCGACTGGGCTGTCTTCTCGGCCGTGTTCACAACGAGCGGCGGACCCGAGGCGTGCCAGGCGGCGGCCGGTGCCTGCTGGTCGGTCATCGCGGCAAGGTGGCGCATCATCCTCTTCGGCCTTTATCCCTTCGAGGAGCAGTGGCGCTCGGCGCTGGCATGCGTCGCCGTCGTTGTGATGACGGCGCTGAGCTGCATTCCCGCCTTCTGGACCGGTCGCCGCATCGCGCTCGTCTGGGGCGCCGGGACTACCCTCTACTACCTGCTGATGAAGGGCGGCGTGCTCGGTCTGCTCTATGTCGGCGAGGAAGCCTGGGGTGGCCTGGCGCTCACCCTCTTCATATTCATCACCACCTGTTTGATCGGCTTCCCCTTGGCGATCTGCCTGGCCCTGCTTCGCCGCTCGGAACTGCCGTGGATATCGCGAACCACCGGCATCGTCATCGATGGGGTCCGCTCCCTGCCGCTGATCTCGATCCTGTTCACCTTTGCCATCGTCCTGCCATTCGCGCTGCCGCAATGGCTGGTCGGCGACAAGCTATACAGGGTGATCTTTGGATCGGCGCTGTTCTTCTCCGCCTATCAGGCGGAGATCGTGCGCGGCGGCATGCAGGGCGTACCGGCGGGACAGGAAGAGGCCGCCATGGCGCTCGGCATGAGCTATTGGCAGCGCATCGGCCGCATCCTGTTGCCGCAGGCCATGCGCAATGCCTTGCCGGCGACGATCAACCAGTTCGTGATCTCATTCAAGGAAACCTCGCTGGTGGTCATCGTCGGCTTCTTCGAGATCCTGGCCTCCGGCAACGCCGCCTACGGCACCGGCGAATGGCGCTTTGCCTATGTCGAGGTCTATGCCTTCATCGCTTTCATCTATTTCGTCTTCGTCTTCAGCCTGTCCCGCTACGGCGCCTTCCTCGAGCGCCGCATGGCCGTCGGCGAACGGTAGGGAGACGCACATGACAGCCAATTCCACCAAACCGCACAGGCCTGCCGTCCGCCTCGAAAACCTCGACAAATATTACGGAACGTTCCACGCGCTGCGGAAGGTGAACCTGTCCGTCGAGCGCGGCGAAAGGATCGTCGTTTGCGGTCCCTCCGGCTCGGGCAAATCGACCATGATCCGCTGCATCAACCGGCTCGAGCAGCACAATGGCGGCAAGATCACCGTGCTCGGCACCGAGCTCAACGACGATGTCGCCAACATCGAGGGGATCAGGCGCGAAGTCGGCATGGTCTTCCAGCACTTCAACCTGTTCCCGCATATGACGGTGATGGAGAACTGCATGATTGCCCCCATGATCGTGCGCAAGCGACCGCGCGCGGAAGCCGAGGCGACCGCACGACAATATCTGCAGAAGGTCCGCATTCCCGAGCAGGCGATGAAGTTTCCCGGCCAGCTCTCCGGCGGCCAGCAACAGAGAGTCGCGATCGCGCGTGCGCTCTGCATGCGGCCGCAGGTCATGCTGTTCGACGAGCCGACCTCGGCGCTCGATCCGGAAATGATCTCTGAGGTGCTGGACGTCATGGTGACGCTTGCCTCCGAAGGCATGACGATGATCTGCGTCACCCATGAGATGGGCTTTGCCCGCCGGGTCGCCGACCGGGTGATCTTCATGGACGGCGGCGAGATCGTCGAGGAAGCGCCGCCGGAGGAATTCTTCACCGCCTCCCGCAACGAGCGCACGCGGCAGTTCCTGTCGCAGGTGCTCGGCCATTGAGCCGAACGCCGCTACTGTCTATACGCGGTTCATCCGGGCATTTCAGGTACCCCATGGCAGATCCCGTTAGTGCGTTGCAGGCAATTCTCGGATCGAAAGGCTGGCTTTCGGGCGCCGACGCTGAACC
Source organism: Mesorhizobium atlanticum (assembly GCF_003289965.1). GTDB lineage: Bacteria > Pseudomonadota > Alphaproteobacteria > Rhizobiales > Rhizobiaceae > Mesorhizobium > Mesorhizobium atlanticum. Next base: position 869,346 of record NZ_QMBQ01000002.1, on the reverse strand, counting down.
CTACCAGCGCGACTGGCTGAACCGCTATGGCGTCGCGCCTCTGGGTGTCGCCCGGCCTGCGAACACGGCCGAAGTCGCCGCGCTGGTGCTGGCATGCCGGGAGGCGGGAGTGGCGGTGATCCCGCAAGGCGGCAACACCGGGCTCTGCGGCGGCGCTGTCGCCGGGCAGCCGAACGCGGTGATCGTCTCGCTCTCACGAATGACGGCGATCGGCGAGCCGGATCTGGACAGCGGCTCCATTGCCGTGGAAGCAGGCGTCGTGCTCGCCGCGCTGCATGAGGCGCTGGAACCGCATGGCCTGATGTTTCCGATGCATCTCGGCGCCGAAGGCAGCGCCAGGATCGGCGGCCTGATCGGCACCAATGCCGGCGGCAGCCATGCGTTCCGGTATGGCATGATGCAGGATCTGGTGCTCGGCCTCGAAGTCGTGATGCCGGACGGCACGGTATGGGACGGCCTCCGCGCGGTGCAGAAGGACAATGCCGGCTATCAGCTGCGCAAGCTGTTCTGCGGTTCGGAAGGCACACTCGGCATCGTGACGCGCGCGATCCTCAGGCTCTATCCCACGCCAAGACAGCAGGCGAGCGCGCTGCTCGTGATGTCCGACTTCGCCGGCGCCGTTTGGTTCGGCGCCTTCCTGCGCGGCGAAGCCGGAGAATTCCTGGCCGGCCTCGAATTCTTTTCGGACGTCGGCCTCGGGCTGGCGCTCAAGCATGTGCCAGACCTAGCCTATCAATTGGAGACGCGAGGCGATGTCTATCTGCTTGTGGAACTGACATCGGGCTCGCAACGCGTTCCCCTCGACGACATCCTGGCTTCAGCGCTGGAATGGGGCATGGAGCACGGCCTTGTCGTGGACGGCGCGCTGGCTACGTCGGGTGCGCAACGGGCACAGTTCTGGCGCCTGCGCGAGGAGCAGCCGGAAGGCCAGCGGCTGGAAGGCGAGCAGCTCAAGCACGATATCTCCGTGCCGCCAGGCGCCATCGCGCGCTTCATCGAAGCCGGCGCAGAACTCTGCCACGACATTTTGCCCGGCACGCGGATCAATCCGTTCGGGCATCTCGGCGACGGCAACATCCACTACAATCTCTCGCCGCCTGAGGGCCGCGCCGATTTCGACGGCAAGGCGGGAGCGTTCGCCGACGCGCTGTCGGCTCTTGCCACGGAAATGGGCGGCAGCTTCGCCGCCGAGCATGGGCTTGGCCGCGCCAAGATCGCCATGGCGGACCGCAATCGTGGCCCGGTGGAGCGAGAACTGATGGCGCGGTTGAAGAATGCGCTGGATCCATCTGGCACGATGAACCCCGGCGTTCTGGTGCGCTTGTCACAGTAAAGAAAAACTTTCGAATGGACCGCATTTCTTGATTTCGCCTCGACCGGCCACAGTGCAGGTATAGTTGCGAAGGGCAGGCTCGGTCCGCTTGCCGCAATTGCAAGAGGATGTCGAAGCATGGTCCGCAATGGCGGTCGCCTTCTTGTCGAGTGCCTGATCGCTCTCGGCGCGGCCAAGAGCTTCGGCGTTCCGGGCGAAAGCTATCTCGCCGTGCTCGATGCGCTGCACGACACCCGCGGCAAGCTCGACTACGTGCTCTGCCGCAATGAAGGCGGCGCGGCCTTCATGGCCTCCGCCTATGGCAAGCTGACCGGCACGCCCGGCATCTGCTTCGTCACGCGCGGCCCCGGCGTGACAAATGCCAGCATCGGCGTGCATACGGCGATGCAGGACTCCTCGCCGATGATCCTGTTCGTCGGCCAGGTCGGCACCGACATGAAGGGCCGCGAGGCCTTCCAGGAAATCGACTACCGCGCAGTCTACGGAACGGTCGCCAAATGGGCGGTCGAGATCGACGATGTTTCGCGCCTTCCCGAGATCGTGGCGCGGGCGTGGACCACGGCCGTGACCGGAAGGCCTGGCCCCGTCGTCGTCGCGCTGCCCGAAGACATGCTGACCACGGTGACCGAAGCCGAACCGCTCAGCGGTCCGGCGACGATTTTCGAACCGGCGCCAACTGCGGATGCGGTCGCTTCGGCACACAAGCTGCTGGCGGGTGCGGAGCGGCCGGTCCTGCTGATCGGCGGCGCCAACTGGACGGCGGATGGACGCGCGGCGCTCCAGACCTTCGCGGAGGCCTCCGATATCCCGGTCGTCGCGGCGTTCCGCTATCAGGACCAGTTCGACAACCACTCGCCGGTCTTCGTCGGCGAGGCCGGCGTCGGCATGGTCGCGCATGTCAAGAAGCTGATCGGCGATGCGGACGTGATCCTGGCCGTCAATGTCCGTTTCGGCGAGATGACGACGGACGGTTACACGCTGCTCGACGTTCCGATGCCGCGCCAGAAGCTGATCCATGTGCACGGCTCCGACCGCGAGATCGGCAAGATCTATGTGCCCACGATCGGCATCCATGCCGGCCCGAACGCCTTCGCCAAGGCCCTGACTCCAGTGAAGGCCGCTTGGGCCGACTGGCGCACGGCGGCGCGCAAGGCCTATGAAGGAACGTTCGCCGCGCCGGTGCAGCCCGGTCCGGTCGACATGGTCGCGGTCAGCGCCTGGCTGCGCGAGACCTTGCCCGCCGACGTCATCCTGACCAACGGCGCCGGCAATTTCACCGTATGGCCGAACAAGTTCTTCAAGTTCGGGCCGCAGGCGCGGCTGCTCGCCCCGCAATCCGGCGCCATGGGCTATGGCCTGCCGGCGGCAATCGCCGCGAAAGTCGCTTATCCCGGCCGTACGGTGGTCTGCTTTGCCGGCGACGGCGACTTTCAGATGAATTGCCAGGAGCTCGGCACGGCCATGCAGGCCGGCGCGCAGCCGATCGTGCTGATCATCAACAACGGCATCTATGGCACGATCCGCGCGCATCAGGAGCGCAATTATCCGGCCCGCGTCTCCGGCACCTCGCTGGAAAACCCGGACTTCGTGGCGCTGGCGAAAGCTTACGGCTTCCATGCCGAGCGGGTCGAGTCGACCGAAGATTTCGCCGCGGCGTTCCAGCGGGCGCTGAACTCCGCAACCGGCGCCGTTCTCGACATCGCCATCTCGCCCGAAGCGCTCACGCCCCGGCAGACGCTCTCCCAGATGCGCGACGCAGCGCTCGCTTCGCAGAAGGCCAAGGCATGACCTCCAGATCAGACGACATCCGCCTCGGCGCGGACATCGGCGGCACCTTCACCGACATCGCGCTCGATGTCAGGGGAGAGATGTTTTCGACCAAGGTGCTGACCAATTATGCCGCGCCCGAGCAGGCGATCCTCGACGGCATCGACGTGGTCATCCGCGATGCCGGAATTTCAGCGGCGGACATCGGCATCATCATCCACGGCACGACGCTTGCCACCAACGCGCTGATCGAGCGGCGCGGCGCCAGGACCGCGCTTGTCACGACCGAAGGTTTTCGCGATGTGATTGAGATGCGGACGGAAAACCGCTTCGAGCAATATGATCTCAACCTGCAACTGCCGACGCCGCTGATCCCGCGCGAGGACCGTTTTACCGTCAAGGGTCGCATCGGCGCCGAGGGCCAGGAGCTGCAGCCGCTCGACGAAGCCGGCCTCGAAGTGATCGCCGACCGGATCGCGGCGGGCAATTTCGGCTCGGTGGCGATCGGTTTCATCCATGCCTACGCCAACCCGGACCACGAACGCCGGGCGCGCGAAATCCTCTCGCGAAAACTCAGCATCCCGATCTCGATCAGCGCCGAGGTCTCGCCGCAGATGCGCGAGTTCGAGCGCTTCAACACCGTCTGCGCCAACGCCTATGTGCGGCCGCAAATGGCCGACTATCTTGCGCGCTTGCAGACACGACTGAAGGACATGGGGGCCGAATGCCCGGTCTTCATGATCCATTCGGGCGGCGGCCTGATCTCGGTGGAGACCGCTTCGGAATTTCCGGTTCGCCTGGTCGAGTCCGGCCCGGCGGGAGGTGCCATCTTCGCCGCCGACATCGCCCGTCGCTTCGGCCTGGAAAAGGTCGTCTCCTACGACATGGGCGGCACCACCGCAAAAATCTGCCTGATCGAGGATTTCGCGCCGCGCACGGCGCGGACCTTCGAGGTGGCGCGCACCTATCGCTTCTCGAAAGGCTCGGGCATGCCGATCTCCATTCCGGTGATCGAGATGATCGAGATCGGCGCCGGCGGCGGCTCCATCGCCTGGGTCGACGCCATGGGCCGCATCCAGACCGGGCCGGAGAGCGCCGGCTCGGAACCCGGTCCTGCTTGCTACGGCCGCGGCGGCAAACGCCCGGCAATCACCGACGCCGACCTGGTGCTCGGCAAGCTCGACCCCGACAATTTTGCCGGCGGCGCGATCAAGCTCGACACCTCCGCGTCCGAACAGGCGATCCTGCGCGACGTCGGCGAGCGCCTGTCGCTGAATGCCATGGCGACCGCCTTCGGCATCTGCGAGGTGGTGGATGAGAACATGGCGAACGCCGCCCGCGTCCACGCCGTCGAGAACGGCAAGAACATTTCCGACAATCTGATGATCGCCTTCGGCGGCGCGGCACCACTGCATGCCGCAAGGCTCTGCGAAAAGCTCGGCATCGACCAGTGCATCGTGCCCAAGGGCGCGGGCGTCGGCTCGGCGATCGGCTTCCTGAAAGCGCCGTTCGGCTACGAGGCGCTGGCGTCGAAGCTGACGCGCCTGTCCCGGTTCAATCCGGCCGAGGTCAACGCACTGCTCGCCGACCTCAAAGCCTCGGCCGAAGGTTTCGTGCGCACCGGCGCCAGCGGCAATATCGTGTGCGAGATCACCGCTTTCATGCGCTATGCCGGCCAGGGCTGGGAAATCCCCGTGCCGCTGTCGGACGAGCCGTTCGGCGACGATGCGGTGGCAAAACTCAAGGCGCTGTTCGAAGAAAACTACCAGCGCTTCTTCGGCCGCGCCATCGAGGGGCTCGACGGGCTGGAGATCGAGATCGTCACCTGGTCGGTCAAGGCGACGGACGTTCGTCCGGCCGTGACGCGGCATGAACTCACCACCGGCAGCAAGACGAGCGAACCGACAACGACCCGCGCCGTGTTCGATCCGGCGACCGGCGCGCAACAAACCTATGGCATCGTCGAACGCGACGCGCTTCGTGCCGGCGACAGGGTGGCAGGCCCCGCGGTCATCGTCGAGCGCGAGACATCGACCGTCGTCACCACCAGCTTCGACGCCGTCATCCAGAGCGACGGCGCCATCCTCCTGATCCGCAAAGGCAGCCAGGCATGAGCGACATCAGCGAAATCCGCATGCAGGTCATGTGGAACCGGTTGATCTCGGTGGTCGAGGAGCAGGCGCTGACCTTGCTGCGCACCGCCTTCTCGACGTCGGTGCGAGAATCCGGCGACCTGTCTGCGGGCGTGTTCGATCCGCGCGGCCAGATGCTGGCGCAGGCGGTGACCGGCACGCCAGGCCACGTCAACACCATGGCCGAAGCCGTGCTGCATTTCATGAACGCAATCCCGCGCGAGGAGATGTTCGAGGGGGACACTTACGTCACCAACGATCCGTGGCTCGGCACCGGTCACCTGCATGACATCACCATGGTGTCGCCGTCCTTCCTCAACGGGGAGCTCGTCGCCTTCTTCGCCTGCACGGCGCATGTCGTCGATGTCGGCGGCCGCGGCTTCGGCGCCGATGGCAAGTCGGTCTATGAGGAAGGCATCCAGATCCCGATCATGAAGTTCGCGGAAAAGGGCAAGGTCAATCTCGACCTCGTCCGCATCCTGCGCGCCAATGTCCGCGAGCCGAACCAGGTCGTCGGCGATTTCTATTCTTTGGCCGCCTGCAACGAGGTCGGCCATCGCCGCCTTGTCGACATGATGAGGGAAACCGACCTCACTTCGCTCGACGGTCTCCGCGACTTCATCTTCTCTCGCACCCGCGACGCCATGCTCGAACGCATCAAGGCGCTGCCCAAGGGAAGCTGGTCCAACGAGCTGGTGACCGACGGCTACGACGCGCCGGTGAAACTGGCGGCGACTGTTTCGGTCCGCGACGACCACGTCGAGGTCGATTTCACCGGCACCGACCCGATGAGCCGCTGGGGCATCAACTGCCCGATCATCTACAGCAAGGCCTATGCCTGCTATGCGCTGAAATGCATGGTGGCGCCTGATATCCCCAACAACGCGGCATCGCTTGCCTTCTTCACCGTCTCGTCGCCGATCAACATCCTGAACGCGGTGCGTCCGGCGCCGGTGGCGCTCAGGCATATTTTCGGCCACATGGTGCCCGACCTGGTGCTCGGCGCCTTCTCCAAGGCGCTGCCCGGAAAAATCCTCGCCGAAGGCGCCGGCGCGCTGTGGAACATCCACATCTCGGCGCGGCCCGCCGCAGGTGGCCAAGGCCGCCGTGCCGAAGTGTTGATGTTCAACTCCGGCGGCATGGGCGCCCGCCCCGAACTCGACGGCCTGTCGGCGACGGCCTTCCCATCCGGCGTGCACACGATGCCGATCGAGGCGACCGAGCATACCGGTCCGATCGTCATCTGGCGCAAGGAGCTGCGGCCCAATTCCGGCGGCGACGGCGAATTCCGCGGCGGCCTGGGACAGATCATCGAGATCGCCGCCACCGACGGCCACGAATTCGACTTCTCGGCGATGTTCGACCGCGTCAATCATCCGGCGCACGGCCGCGAAGGCGGCAAGCCGGGCGTTGCCGGCGTGGTCAAGCTCGATGACGGCACGAAGATGCGCCCGAAAGGCTGGCAGCATGTGCCGGCCGGGCGACGGCTGATCCTGGAACTGCCGGGCGGCGGCGGCTATGGCGATCCGACCAGGCGCAGCGCCGCCGCGCGAGCCAATGACCGATCCAAGGGTTACATCACGGAGGACGACCGATGAGCTATGTTGCCTCGCGCCTATCGGTGGTGAAGCCCTCCGCATCGATGGCAGCTTCGCAGGCCGCCAAGGCGCTGCGCGCGAAGGGCGTCGACGTGATCGACCTCGGCCTGGGCGAGCCCGATTTCCCGACCCCGCTGCACATCATCGACGCAGCGCATTTCGCCGCGAAGGCCGGACAGACGCTCTATACGGCCGCTGCCGGCACGCCTGAAGTGCGAGAAGCGATCGCGGGAAAATTCCGCCGCGAGAACGGGCTGGACTACACAGCCGACGACATCGTCGTGGCCAACGGCGCCAAGCAGATCATCTTCAACGCGCTGATGGCGACGCTGGAAACCGGCGACGAGGCGATCCTGCCGGCGCCCTACTTCGTCTCTTACCCGGAAATGGTGAAGCTGCTCGGCGGCGTGCCGGTCGTCGTCGAATGCCCTGAGACCACCGGCTTCCGGCTGACGCCGGTGCTCTTGGAAAAGGCAATCACGCCGCGGACGAAGTGGCTCTTCCTGAACATGCCGGGCAACCCGTCCGGCGCCGTCTATTCCGAATCCGATCTGGAGGCGCTCGGCGCGGTGCTGGCAAGGCATCCCCAGGTGCTCGTCCTTTCCGACGAGATCTACGAGCACATCCTCTTCGACGGGCGCGAATTCGTCTCTTTCGGCAAGGCCTGCCCCGAGCTCAAGGGCCGCACGCTGATCGTCAACGGCGTCTCGAAATCCTATGCGATGACCGGCTGGCGCGTCGGCTATGCGGCAGGGCCGGCGCCGCTCCTCAAGGCCATGTCGACGGTCCAGAGCCAGTCCTGCACCTCCGTGTGTTCGATCGCCCAGGCTGCGACCGTCGCCGCGCTCAACGGCCCGCAGGACGAGGTCGCGCGTTTTCGCCAGGCTTTCGAGAGGCGCCGCGATCTGGTCGTCGACGGGATCAGGAAGATCAACGGGCTGACGCTGTCGCCGCCGGAAGGCGCCTTCTATGCCTATATCGGCTGCGCCAGCCTGATCGGGCGCAAGACGCCCAAGGGCGTCGTGCTTGAGGACGATACAGCCGTATCGAATTATCTTCTCAACGAAGGCAGGGTGGCGTCGGTGCCCGGCGTCGCCTATGGACTGTCACCCTATTTCCGCATCTCGACCGCGACCAGCGAAGAAGTGCTGACCGAGGCGATCGCGCGGATCAACGCCGCCGTCGCGCAAGTGGAGTAAAGCATGCCGCAATACGAACGTATCCTGATCACGGGCGCCGCCGGCCGGCTCGGCTCGCAGTTGCGCAAGGGGCTGGTGCCGCTCGCCAAGACGATCCGCCTGGCGGGTCGCGAGCCCTTCGGCGATCTTGCGCCGCACGAGGAAGAAGCGGTCTTCGATCTCGCCGACATGGAGGCGACGATCGCGGCCACCAAGGACTGCGACGCGATCGTGCATTTCGGCGGCGCGCCCCTCGAATGCGAATGGCAGACCATCTTGGATTCCAGCATCCGCGGCTCCTATCACATCTATGAAGGCGCCCGGAAACACGGCGTGAAGCGCGTCATCTACGCCTCGTCCGTGCACGCCATCGGCTATCACGAGATCGAGGCGCATATCGGCGTCGACGCGCCGGTGCGGCCGGACAGCCTCTATGGCGTTTCGAAGAATTTCGTCGAGAGCCTGAGCCGGCTCTATTGGGACAAATTCGGTATCGAGACCGTGTGTCTGCGCATCTTTTCGTCCTTCCCCGAACCGGCCGATCGCCGCATGCTGTGGTCGTATCTCTCCTTCGCCGACTGCGTGCGCCTGGTCGAGGCTTCGCTTACCGCGCCGCGCGTCGGCCACACGATCTCGTTCGGTATATCCGACAACAAGCTGAAGATGGTCGACAACAGCGGCGCCGACCATCTCGGCTTCATCCCGCAGGACAGTGCCGAGCCGTTCCGCGCCGCCGTCGAGGCGAAGACCCCTGTTCCCGATCCGAAGAGGCCCTCGGTGAAATATCTCGGCGGCTGGTTCTGCGAGCTTGGCCACCCGGACGACAAGCCGGCAGAATAGCGAGCCATTCAGCCAGCAGGAGGCAGGCTGGCCTGAATGAAGCGATGCCAGGCGCCGCCGAGCACGAGGGATGTTCCCGTCTCGTCGAAGCCCGCCGCGAGCAGGCCTTGCGAAAGCCCTGGAAAATCGAGGTTCGATCCGAACCAGGACGGCTGAGCCGGAAAGCTTGCAGCGGCCTGGGCCTCGCGAGTCCAGCGGCCCTCGCGCATCCAGCGCACGACGCCGTCGGGCTGGCCCTGGCAGAGATCCGAGCCGATGCCGAGATGCTCCGCCCCCATGATTTCAGCCGCTTCCCTGGCCATCTTGCCAAATTGATCGAGTGTCGTGTCCGAGCCATTTGGAAGATGCAGCGGATAAAGCGAGAGGCCGAGCAGCCCTTCCCTTTCGCGCAGTGCCTGCAAAACGTGCTTGGACACATTGCGATTGCTGTCGCGCAGCCAGCGCGGGTTGGCGTGGCTGATGACCACCGGGCGCTCTGAGAGCGCGATCGCCTCCAGCGCGGTCCGCTCGCCCGCATGCGACAGGTCGATGATCATGCCGAGCCGGTTCATCTCGGCGATCGCTTCGCGTCCCATGCGCGTCACGCCGCTGTCCTCCTTTTCCATCCAGCCGCAACCGAGCAAGGACTGGTTATTGTAGGTGAGCTGCATGAAGCGGATGCCGAGATCGAAGAGCATTTCGATCAGGCCGATATCGTCTTCCATCGGCATCGGGTTTTGCAGCCCGAGGAAGATCGCCGTCCGGTTCGTGGCTTGCGCCCGCTTGATGTCGCCGGCGTCGCGCGCCAGAAGGATCAGGTCCTCATTGTCGCGGAAGCGGGTACGCCAATCGACGAGATGCCGCACCGTCTCGCGAAAACCTTCATGGTAGCCGACCGTGGCGTGGACGGCGGTCAGCCCGCCCCGGCGCATCTCCTCGAAAATTTCGCGCGACCAGTTGCAGTATTGCAGCCCGTCGATGAGAACTTGCGGCGCGTCGCTGGTCATTCGGCCGCGCCCGCGTGGATGTATGACGTCTTGACCTGGGTGTAGAACTCGACCGCCGAACGTCCCTGCTCGCGCGGGCCGTAGCTCGAGGCGCGAACGCCGCCGAACGGCACGTGATAGTCGGTGCCGGCGGTGGCCAGGTTGACCATGACGCAGCCCGAACGGGACGCGTGGCGGAATTTCGTGGCGCGCGCCAGCGAGCGCGTGGCGATGCCGGCCGTCAGCCCATAGGGCGTGTCGTTGGCAAGGAAAATCGCCTCGTCGAGATCGTCGGCCGGAATGACGCAGGTGATCGGCGCGAACATCTCCTCCTGGTTGATGCGCATGCGCGAACGGCCGTTGAGGAACACGGCCGGCGCCATGTAGTGGCCGCGATGCGCCAGGTCGAGCGCTTCGCCGCCGGTCGCAAGCTCGGCGCCCTCGCTGATGCCCAACGTCACATAATCGAGATTGGCCGAGAGCTGCTCGGCGCTCACCACCGGTCCCATCTGGACGCCGGCCTCAAGCGCATGGCCGACCTTCAGGGCCCCGGCTTTCGCCAGCAGCTTCTCGACGAAGGCATCATGGATCGGCCGATGCACGATCAGGCGCGACGAGGCTGTGCATTTCTGCCCGGTGCCGCCAAAGGCACCGTTCACGGCAAGATCGACGGCGCGATCGATGTCGGCGTCATCCATGATTACGAACGGATTCTTCGACCCCATTTCGAGCTGCAGCTTCACGAAGCGTGCCGCCGCCAGCGCCGCGATGCCGGAGCCGACATCGCCGGAGCCGGTGAAGCTCAGGCCTTGTATGTCCGCATTGGCGGCAAGCTCGCGGCCGATCGTCGACCCCGATCCCATGACAAGGTTGAACAGGCCTTTCGGGATCGCCTGCCGGCTGATGATCTCGGTCAGCGCCCAGGCGCTGGCCGGCGTGATGCTGGCCGGTTTCCAGACCACGGCATTGCCGAAGGCCAGCGCCGGCGCGATCTTCCAGGACGCGGTGGCGATGGGGAAATTCCAAGGGGAAATGATCGCGACGACGCCGAGCGGCTCGCGCTCGGTCAGGACATCCACGCCGGTCCGGACCGAGTCGGCGGACGCGCCGAGATTGCGCAGCGCTTCGGCGGCGAAATAGGTGAAGAACTGCCCGGCGCGATAGACCTCGCCGACACCCTCGGGAAGGGTCTTGCCCTCCTCGCGCGAAAGCAGTTCGCCAAGCTCCTTCGAGCGGGCCATCAACTCGCGCCCGATGGCGTCGAGAACAGCGGCTCGCGCTTCGAGGCCCGCCGCTGCCCATTCGCGCTGCGCGCCTTGCGCCGCCGCAACGGCGTCATGGATGTCGGACGGCCGCGCCTGGACAAAGCGCCCGACGACATCGGTCACGTCGGATGGATTGATATCCTCGATCCAGTCGGCGCCGTCGCGCCATTCGCCTGCAACAAAGTTCCGACCGTTCAGCATCGTGTTCGACCTGCATCAATTCGGTTGACAACGACCTAACCAATGCTGTGAACTTCAATCAAGCTCAATTTTTGGCACAAATGTTCAGGCAAGCTTAACAGTGACCAAAACCATCAGCCTGACAGGCATGCGCAGCTTCGTCGCGGTCTGCGAGACCGGCGGCGTGCGCGCCGCCGCCGATCAGATCGGCCGAACGCCCTCAGCCGTGTCGATGACCCTGAAGCAACTGGAAGACGATATCGGCGCCCCACTGTTCGAGAGCGAGCGCAAGGGCGCGCTTTCGCCGGTCGGCCGCATCGTGCTCGACGAGGCGCGCGCCATGATCGCGCACTACGATCGCGCCTGTCTGGCGATGACCAGCTACGCCGCGGACCGGAAGGGCCGCTGCGACGTGGCAAGCGTTCCTTCGGTCGCGGTGACCCTGCTGCCGCGCGCGATCGCCCAGCTTCGCGCCGAGGGCAGCCGGTTCGACATCCACGTCCGCGACAGCGATTCCAGTGCTATCGTTGAGGCGGTCGAAAACGGCATGGTGGAGGTGGGCCTCTGCGTGCTTGCCGCCAGGCGACCGCAGCTCAGTTTCGAGCCGCTGTTCCACGAGCCGCTCGATTTCGTCTGTCCGGTCGACCATCCGCTGGCGAAATCGAAGCGTCCGTTGAAATGGGCGCAGCTGGAAGGCGAGAACTTCATCCGCAATGGCGCGGCCGAAGCACTCGGGCTTGCCGAGATCGAGGCGCTTGCCGCCGGCTCGAAGCTCACCGCGACCAATGTGAGCTCCAATCTGGCGATGGTGGAGGCCGGGCTGGGCGTCACCATCCTGCCCCGGCTCTGCCGCTGGAAGTGCGGCCATGCCGTGCGCTTCGTTCCGCTTGCCGATCCACGCTCGAGCCGGACGGTCGGCTGGATCGCCAAGGAAGGCCGGAACCTGCAGCCCGCGTCGCTGCGCTTCATCGAATGCATTCGCCAGCAGACCCAGACGAGCGAGGGAGAGTTCGGCTATGCCGCGGCATGATTGGTGGTTGACCGGATGACACGCCTGACGCAAGCCCGCATCGAAACGCTCGCCCGGGAAGCACTGACGCGGCATGGCGCAAGCGAGCGGCAGGCCGAGGCGCTGGCTGCAGCCATCGCGGCGGCGGAACGCGACGGATTGAAGTCGCACGGGCTGATGTATCTGCCGACCTATTGCGAGCACTTGACCTGCGGCAAAGTGCTGGGACTGGCCGAGCCGCGCCTGACCCGGCCGGCGCCGGCCGTTGTCGCCGTCGATGCCGGCAACGGCTTTGCCCATGCGGCCATCGCCGCCGGCCTGCCGCCGCTGATCGAAGCGGCCCGCTCGCAAGGCGTGGCAGCGCTCGCCATCCGCAATTCCTACAATTGCGGGGCGTTGGGCTATCATACCGAGCGGATCGCCCAGGCCGGCCTGGTCGGGCTGGGTTTCACCAACGCGCCGGCCTCGATCGCGCCCTGGGGCGGCGGCAAGGCGGCCGTGGGCACCAATCCCTGGTCGCTCGCGGTCCCGGATGGACAGGGCGGCGCGCGCTTCGTCATCGATCAGAGCGCAAGCGTCGTCGCCAAGAGCGAGGTCATCAAGCGCGCCCGCGCCGGCGAGCCGATCCCGCCCGGCTGGGCTTTCGACGCGAGCGGCGAGACGACCACCGATGCCGGCGAAGCGTTGAAGGGCACCATGGCGCCGGCGGGCGGCTACAAGGGCGTCGGGGCGGCGCTTTTGGTGGAGGTCTTTGCCGCATGCCTGACAGGGGCGAATCCAGGACTTGTCGCGAGCCCGTTCTCCGGCACGACCGGAGGGCCACCCGGAACCGGCCAGTTCTTCCTGGCGGTCTCGCCCGACGCCACGTCGGGTGGGCTGTTTGCGGGCAATCTGGAAACCGTCGCCGGCGCCTTCATCGGCGAGGCGAGGCTCCCGGGCACAAGGCGTTTCGGCGCGCGCGAGAACAATGTCCAAGGCATCGAGGTGGCTGCCGAGACGCTCGCCACGCTGGAAAAACTTTCCGGGACCGCCGCATGACGGCGATCGCGCTGCGCCCGCCGGAGGTCGTCATGCGCCTGCAGCGGCTTGGCGCGGCGCATCCGACGCGGCTCAGCTTCCTACGCCAGTTGATCCGCCGCGCCACCAGGGAGAGATGGCGTGTCCGCAAGCACCTGTTCGACCTGGACGACCATGGGTTCGGGCGCGTGGTCTATGCGGTCGAGACGCCGGCGAGGACCTACAGCCTGGTGGCGTTCTCGACGCCGCTCGACGACGAGAAGCGCTCGGACCGGGTGATCGCGCAGGCCTGGGACACGAGCTACGTGCTCTACGACGGCTTGCCGGACGCCGCCGACATCGCCCGGCTGGAGGCAAATGCGCCGCTGCAGGAGGCGGGCCGCTACACCAGCCGCGAACTGGTGCTGGCGCGCGCGAACAAGAGTGTCAGGCTCTTTGAGGACGTCGCCACGGCGCTGGCGCAGGGACAACAGCCGGATGAGGAGCAACTGCTCGGCGTCGGCTATCTGCTTCGCACCACGGCGGTCTACGGCAACGGCAAGTTCGGCATCGCCGATCGCGACGAGATCGCCGCGCGTCCGGAGCTTGCCGGATCCTTCCAGGCCGAAATGCTCACCGTCTGGCTGATCCGGTCCTTCACCCTCGATCTTGTTGATCATATCGCCCATTGCCGCAATCCGGCCGGCGCGGCAAGGCTGGCGCCGGATTTGCGCCGGGCGCTCGGGGTGGGCAATGCGACGGGGCTCGGCATGGCGCCCTTCCTCGTGCGCCATCCGCTCCTGACGCATAGCTGGTTCCTGGCCCGCGAAACCGCGCTGGCGCGGGTGCGCGCCGAACCACAGGCCGGCGAGGCGGAACGAGACGCCTTCTCGAACGCGCTGACCGATCTGCGCCGACGCGTCGCCCGCTGGCACAGCGACGACAGCCGCCAGGCCGCCGCGACCCGGCTGCTTGCCGACGATCTCGACACGCTGACGGAAAGTCTCGATCAGCTTCTGGCGAAGCCGCGCCCATGGGATGCGCTCTATCGCTTCGCTGAAGATCACTTCTCGCTGGAGGCACAGGAAGCCTGCGTCTCCCTTATCCTCGAACCGCATGGCGCCTTGATCGACGAACTCGGCGACACGATGAAGGCCGACGAGACGCCGGGCCATACCGTCGACGGCGGCATGAACTGCGGCTCGCTGCGCCACGCGCTCCTCGACTGCTATTCCTGGGCGGCGGATATCGACTTCGCCCACCCGGCCGCCAATGCGCGCTTCTGGTATGTCTCGGCGGAAAAGCTCGAGCCTAGGCTTGGCGAGCGCTTCGAGGAGGACGGCGCCGAGCTCGAACAGCCTTTGGCCACCGCGCGCGACGCGCTCGGCCTGGCGGCCGCGCTGGCTCAGGAGCCGTCCTCGGCCAGTGTCGCCGATTTCCTGCTGCGCCGGCCGGAATGGCGCCATGCGGTGCGACGCGCCCAGATCGTCGCGAAGTTTCCCTATGCGGAGATCCACGACAATATGATCGGCGCCGAATTGCGGCCCGTCGACATATTGCGCGCCAAGCTGGCGTTCTTCGGCGCGCGCAGCTTCGATCCGCGCTCCGACCGCTGGCTGCGCATCGCGCTGTTCAGCGGCGAGCCGCTGATCGAGGATGTCGCCACGATGGCAGGGGAGCCCGCGTGATCGACCTTTCGCTCAACGAGGTGGAAACACTGTGCGCCAAGGCGGCGCGGGGCGCCGGATTTTCATGGGGATTGGCCGAGGATATCGGCCGCGCGGCGCGCCGGATCGCGGTCGAAGCCGACAATTGGGGCCTGGCCATGCTGAGCCTTGCCGAACACGCGCAATCCTTCGAGCTGCCCGATGCTGCCCGCGCGGCGCGCTGGCGGAGCGGCGAGGTCGACCAGCGCACCGGAAGGCCGCTCTGTCCGATCCGAACCGCGGCTCTGCTGCTCGATGAACCGCTTCCAGCGCACGCTATGCCGCTGGCGATCCTTGATGTCGGCCTGCCGATCTGGCTCGACGCCATGCTGCGCCGCTCGGTGATGGGCGTGGCGCGGCCCGTGGGGCCGGCGACGCGCGCCGATGTCGTCATCGAACGCCGCGCCGAAACCGAGCTGCCGGCAACAAGGCGGCGCGGCGCGATCGACGAGCCAACGCTTGCGGCGCTCAATTCCTTCGCCGCCAGGACCTATGTGCCGGAAAGCGAAAGGTCGCGTGCGCGCGGCGCCGGCGGCGGCCGTGTGGACGATGAATAACAAGGGGAAAAGAAAATGAGCGCAGCCGACGGCCAGAAGATCGCCATGCGCGGGGCGGGTTATTATTCGGCCAACACCGTCGGCGCCAAATACGTCATCGACAAGGTCGGCGATCTCGTCGTCGAGGCTGTCGCCAGGATGCCCCGACTGGCCGACGGCCTGCCCTTCGCGATCGCCGATTTCGGCGCCGCCGATGGGGGCACTTCGATGGATATGATGCGGCGGCTGGTCGGCGCCGTTCGGGAGGCGGAACCGGACCGAGCGATAACGATCACCTACACCGACCTGCCCCATAATGATTTCTCGACTCTATTCCGGCTGAGCCAGGGACTGCTGGGAACCTCCACGGACGTCCCGCTGGCCGAGACGCCCGGCCTCTACATCTTCGGCAGCGGCACCAGCTTCTATCGACAGATCCTGCCGGACGATTCGCTCTCGTTCGGCTTCTCCGCGACGGCGATGCACTGGATCAGCAAGCGGCCGTGCATGATCGCCGATCACGTCCAGGCAGTCGGTGCAAGCAATGCCGAGCGCGAGCAGTTCCGTGCGCAGGCGCTGCGCGACTGGGAGACGATCCTGCTTGCCAGGGCGCGCGAATTGCGATCGGGCGGGCGGCTTGCGCTGGCCAATTTCTGCGTCGACGAGGATGGCCGCTATCTCGGACATACGACGGGCACCGACATGTTCGACAGCTTCGCGCGCCATTGGCGCGACCTGCTGCGGGCTGGGCGGATCAACGAGACGGAATACGTCAACGCGACGTTCCAGCAGTTCTACAAGACACCTGAGGAGTTTGCCGCGCCTTTCCGCGATCCCGCTTCGCTGGTGTCGCAAGCCGGACTTAGGCTGGAGACGATGTTCACCATGGTGACGCCTTGCCCCTATGCCGAAGCCTTCCGCACCCACCGCAATGCGCAGGATTTCGCCAGAGCGTATGTGCCGACTCTGCGCTCCTGGTCCGAGACCGTTTTCGCCAACGCGCTCGATCCCTCGCGACCACCAAGCGAACGCTCCGCGATCATCGACGATTTCTACGGCGCCTATGAAGCCGACGTCGCACGGGCTCCCGAAGGCCATCGCATGGACTACGTCCACTGCGTGACGGAAATCGTCAAGTCTTGACGGGACCGGCCGGTTTTGTCGTTGCGGGTCCGTTATCGGCGCGATGTCTCCCGATGCCGCCGATTGATCGGACAATGATCGGACGCATCATTTTGCGATGCCACGCCGCGCTGCCGCCCGCTCCAGGTCTTGACGAAAACAGGCGCGCCTGTTTCAGACTCGGGATCAAGGGGGGAGACATTCGCTCCCGAGGAGATGAGCAGGCGGTGAGCAAGCTTTGAAGCGCGTTTTTCGATGGCTTGCCGCTGCGATCATGGCGTCCGGCGTGACCGGATGCACCAGCATTTCCTACTATGCGCAGTCTTTGGAGGGCCATGTGCAGATCATGGCGGCGCGCAAGAATGTCGCGAAGCTGATCCGTGATCCATCGACGCCGGCGCCATTGCGCGCCAAGCTGACGTCGGCCAGCGCCATCCGCCGCTTTGCCACGGAAGAACTGGCGCTGCCCGACAACAGCAGCTACCGCAGCTATGTCGACGTCGGCCGCAACGATGTGACCTTGGCGGTCTTTGCCGCGCCGCAATTCTCGCTCGCGCCGATAACATGGTGCTTTCCGGTGTTCGGCTGCGTTCCCTACAAGGGTTACTTTTCGCGCAAGGACGCGCTCGAAAATGCCACCGCGCTGCAGCGGCAAGGGCTGGACGTCTATGTGACAGGCATCACGGCCTATTCCACGCTGGGCTGGTTCAGCGACCCGCTGCTCAGCACCATGCTGCGCCAGAACGACACCTATCTCGCCAGCCTTGTCTTCCATGAGCTGGCGCATCAGAAAGTCTATGTGAACGGCGACTCCGCGTTCAACGAGGCCTTCGCGGTTGCCGTCGAAACCACCGGCACGAGGAAATGGCTGCGCGCCACCGGCAACCGCGCCGGATTGCGCAGCTACGAAGCCGATCGCAAGCGCAAGGCGGATTTTCTCGGACTGATCTCGAAGACCCGGGACGAACTGAAACAGGTCTATGGAAGTCCCCGCACCCCGGCGCAGATGGCGGCCGCCAAGGTCGCTACGATCGACAGGCTGCGGGCGCGCTACCGGCAGATGCGCGACAAGCGCTGGGCCGGATACCGGGGATACGACGCCTGGTTCGACAGCCCGATCAACAACGCGAAGCTCGCCGCCACTGCCGTCTACGGCGAACAGGTCCCGGCGTTTCTTCGCTTGTTCGACCTGTGCTCAGGCGACTATCCGAAGTTCTACGCCTCTGTTCGACGGATCGGAAATTTGCCCGCGTCTTCCCGTGCCGAGGCGCTCAAGGCTGCGGCTACGTGTGATTGAGGCGACCAATCGGAGATCGCTGGCGGCCGGAGTTGCGCAAAAACAAAGAGAGCGGTTCGCGTGCCCGTGACGCGGTGAACCGCCCTATTCAGCCGCCAGCGCCGTCACCTCACGCCGGAAGGGCAAGGCATCGCCGATATCGGCTTCGTCCAGCTCGCGGGCAAAGCGGTGACCGGCATAGGTGGCCCAGGCGATGGGCCCTGGCGCCTCGGCATCGCCGATGACCTTGATCGAACGGATGCCGTTGCCGGCCCACTCGCTCTCCCGGGCTTTCAGCTCGCGCCAGACCGCGTCGTCCTGATTGCGCGACGTGACGAGAACGATGGCATCGGCCGCCAGTTCCTGCCGCGCTCCGGTATAGGCGCAGGCCGTGACGACGCCGCCCGACACGATGCTCGTGACGGTCCTGTTGAGAACGATATCGACGCCCAGCTCCGCCAGACGGCGGTGGATGGCCCCCTGCTCCAGCGTGTTGCGGGTCCAGTCCGAGACATAGGCCGACGGCGTCACCAGGGTCACCTTCGCGCCCTGCCGCGCCATCAGCTCGGCCAGCACGCCGCCCATGTAATAGTGGTCATCGTCGAACAGCACGACATTGCCGGAAGGCACCTTGCCGTCCATCAGATCGTCGGGCGTGTAGACCGGCATGGCGGCATCGATCGGCATCGGCACGACATGGGCGCGCGCCACCCCATCGCGTCGCCAGGTCGACCCGGTCGCAATGGCGACGTGCTGGAAGCCGAAGGACAGGATGTCGTCCGCCGACAACCGGCTTTCGAAATAGATGTCGACATTCGGCATCTGGCTGAGCTGGTATTGGCGATAGTCTCGCACCCTGCCCCAGGCCGAGAGGCCCGGCAGCTGGCACTCGCGCGCCACGCGGCCGCCAAGTGCGGTGCCGGCTTCCGCTATCGCCACCTGGTAGCCGCGCAGGCCGAGCGCGCGGGCAGCTTCCAGCCCGGCGGGCCCGGCGCCGACGATCAACACGCTGTCGCTGTCGCCCTTGGCCTGCATGCGCTCCGGGTGCCAGCCCTTGCGCCATTCCTCCATGAAGGTCGGGTTCTGCGTGCAGCGCGAGATCGACATCGTCATGTCGCCGGTGATGCAGATGTTGCAGCCGATGCATTCGCGGATGTCCTCGATGCGGCCCTCCTCGACCTTCCTCGGCAGAAAGGGATCGGCGATCGACGGGCGCGCGCAGCCGATGAAGTCGAGCGTGCCCGACTTGATCATCCGCACCATCACGTCGGGCGAGGTGAAGCGGCCGACGCCGACGACCGGCTTCGAGGTCAGCTTCTTGATTCCGGAGACGAGGCTCTCCTGCGCCGCCTCTTCCTTGAAGCGCGAGGGCCCCGAGCAATCCTCCCAGGCGCCATGGGCGAGATCCCAGAGATCGGGCAGGTCGGCGTGCATCTCGATCATGTCGCGGACTTCCGAATTGGCGAAGCCAAGCTCGCCGATCATCTCGTCCAGCGACAGCCTGAGCGTCAGGCCGCAGGTGTGACCGATCGCGTCGCGCCCTTCCTCGATCAGCTCGCGCATCAGCCGCGAACGGTTTTCCAGCGAGCCGCCGTATTCGTCGCTGCGCTGGTTGGTGGCGGTGGACAGGAAATGCTGGATGATGCCGAAGCCATGCGCGCCGTAGAGACAGACCAAATCGAAACCTGCCTGCTTCGCGCGCTTGAAGGCATTGCGGTGCCAGCGGCGCAGGTCGCGTATGTCCTGCTTGTCCATGGCGCGAGCCTGCACCGGATCGTTGGTGAAGGTGCGGATCGGCAGGGCCGACGGCCCGCGCGGAACCTCCTTGGTGTAGAGATTGGGACCGTTGATGCCGGAATAGGCGAGCTGGATGCCGGCGAGCGCGCCATGTTCATGCATGGCTTTCGCCATCTTGGCCAGGGCCGGAATGTCGGCGTCGTCCCACAGCCTGAGCTCGATGAAGGGCGTGATCTCCGAAGTGTGGTGCATCTCCGTCTGCTCGGTGAAGATGACGCCCCATCCGCCTTCGGATTTCATCCGCCGCATCTCTGCCGCGGCCGAAGGATCGCGGTAGCCGCCGCCATTGCAATGCGGAACCTGATAGAAGCGGTTCTTGGCGGTCACCGGACCGATCTTCATCGGCTCGAACAGAATGTCGTAGCGTGGGTCGCGCATTGATAGCTTCCTTCATGCAGGCTCGGTCCTGCCGATCCCGCCGAGATTACTCATAAGTTGGCGCCGGCACGGGAAAACTACGGAATTCTTCTGTGCGGATTAGGATGCGCCTAATCGCGTATCCGGGGATTAGCCTGCGATGAACCGGGGCTGAGCCAAATGCGACTTCAGCGCCGCCGCGCCGCGATGCTACACACCCGGTTGCGGCAATGGGAAAAGAAAAATGGGCAGCATCAGGATCCTCGAACGGCTGATCGCCTTCCCGACGGTGAGCAGTGACTCGAACCTCGACCTCATCGGTTATGCGGTGGACCTGCTCGAAGGGAGCGGCATCGCCAGCCAGATCATCCGCAGCGCGGATGGACATAAAGCCAATCTCTTTGCCACGATCGGCCCGGCCGACAAGCCCGGCATCATGCTGTCCGGCCACACCGATGTCGTCCCGGTCGACGGCCAGAACTGGACGCTGCCGCCATTCGAAATGACCGCGCGCGACGGCAAGCTTTATGGGCGCGGCGCGGCGGACATGAAGGGCTTCGTCGCCTCAGCGCTCGCCGCTTGCCTCAAGGCCTCGAAAATGCCGCTGCGCACCCCCTTGCATCTCGCGCTCTCCTATGACGAGGAGGTCGGCTGCCTCGGCGTGCGTGACCTGATTGAAATGCTGAGCGCCGTACCGCAACGCCCGCTGCTCTGCATCGTCGGCGAGCCGACCAACATGCAGGTGGCGACGGGGCACAAGGGCAAGCTCGCGGCACGCGCCGTCTGCAAGGGACGCGAAGGCCATTCGGCGCTTGCTCCGCTGGCGCTCAACGCCATCCATCTCGGCTGTGATTTCGTGCGCGCCTTGCGCGACGAGCAGGACCGGCTGGCCCGCGACGGCGCCCGCGACGGCGACTACGACATTCCCTATACGACGGTGCATGTCGGCAAGATCAATGCCGGCGTAGCGCTCAACATCGTGCCCAACCTTTGCGAGGTGGAATTCGAGATCCGCAATGTCGCCGCGGACAACGCCGCCGGCATTCTCGACAGGCTTCGCGCTGCCGCGGCTCGCATTGCCTCTGACGCCGCTTCGATCGCCTCCGAAGCCGCAATCGACATCGAGATCACCAACACCTATCCCGGGCTCGACACGCCGGCCGCTTCGGAAGCGGTCGCCTTCGTCAAATCGCTGACCGGCGCCAACGACACCATGAAGGTCGCCTTCGGCACGGAAGGCGGATTGTTCAGCCGCGATCTCGGCACGCCTTCCGTCGTGTGCGGTCCGGGCTCGATGGCGCAGGGCCATAAGCCGGACGAATTTGTCAGCATCGAGCAATTGCGGCGCTGCGACGAGATGCTGGAGCGGCTGCTGTCGCGGCTCGCCGACGGCTGGCCGTGAATCTTACTTGACGATGCGTTCGGTGCCGAAGACGCCTTGCTCGACCACGAAGCGGCGGCAGTGGTCGATGAAGGCCTGCACCGTCAGCGTGCGGTGCTCAGCATTGGGCAGCGCAATGCCCATGGTCAGCGGCCTGATGTCGCCCAGCAGGGGAACGAAGACCAGCAATTTACCGTCCGGCGACATGGCGTTGAGCGGCCGCATATTGGCGATGCCGTAGCCGAAGCCGTTGGCGACCATCGAGCGCATCACGGCGATGTCGCCGGTGCGCTCGGCGATCCTGGGCCGAAGCCCCTGGAACGCTGAGAGGAAGTATTCCCGGCTGTAGGGCAGATCGAGCAGCACCATCGGCTCGTCGACCAGCTCCTCGGGCGTGATCCCCGCTCTCCCCGCCAGCTGATGCGCGGCCGGCAGCATCACATAGGCCGGCAACTGCATCAGCGGTTCGAACGTCATGTCCTGCGACAATTCGAGATCGTAGGTAAGCGCTGCATCTATTTCGCCACGCTGCAGCATCTCGAACAATTGCCCCTGGTTGCGCTCGAACTGGCGGACCCGCACATCCGGATAGGCGTCCTCGAACTTTCTGCGCAGCGCCGGCAGCACGATTTGCGCGAAAGTCAGCAGGCAGCCGACCGCCAGCGGTCCGCGCACCTTCTCGGCGATATCGCCGGCAATGTCGTGCAGCGCGTCGGCATCGTTGAGCAGGCGCGCGGCCTCCTTGAGGAACAGGCGCCCGCCCGCCGTCAGCGCCAGCGCATGCGAATGCTTGCGCACGAAGAGCTGGACGCCGAACTCCGCTTCGAGCTGCGCGATCGATGCCGAGATCGAGGGCGGCGAGACATTCACCTGCTCGGCCGCCTTGGCGATCGAACCGGCTTCGCCAACGGCGACGAAATATTCGAGCTGTCTGAGCGTGAAGCGGAGCGGCATGGGCGTCTATGATGCCCGTTTGGTCGCTGCAATCAAGTCGGGGCCGCTCCTCAGTACTTGATCCAGGTGGTCTTGAGCGCCGTGTATTTGTCGAGCGCGTGCAACGACAGGTCGCGGCCGAAGCCGGACTGCTTGAAGCCGCCGAAGGGTGTCATCGGGCTCAACGCATCGACGGTGTTCACCGAGACCGTGCCCACGCGCAGTCGTTCCGCTATGCGGTGCGCCCGCGACAGGCTGTCGGTCCACAGCGAAGCCGCAAGGCCGTAGACGCTGTCATTGGCAATCCGCACCGCCTCCTCTTCGCTATCGAAGGCGATCACCGACAGGACCGGGCCGAAAATCTCGTCGCGGGCGAGCGGATCGTCGGGCGAAACATTGTCGAAGATGGTGGGCTGCACGAAGCTGCCGCGTCCATCGACGGCGACCCGGTCGCCGCCGGTCACAAGCCGGGCCGACTTCCTGCCGCCATCGATGAAGCGCATCACGGTCGCGGCGTGCCGCGCATCCACCATCGCGCCCATCCTGGATTGAGGGTCGAGGGGGTCGCCCGGCTGCGACGCCGCCGCGCGCTCCGCCAGTTTCTCCACCAGCGCGTCCTTGATGCCGCGCTCCACCAGCAGCCGGGAATTGGCGGAGCAGACCTGCCCCTGGTTGAAGAAGATGCCGAAGGCGGCCATATCGGCGGCCGCATCGAGATCGGCGCAATCCGCGAACACCAGATTGGGGCTTTTTCCCCCGGTCTCCAGCCAGACCTGTTTCATGTTCGACTGGCCGGAATATTGCAGGAACATCTTGCCGACGGCGGTCGACCCGGTGAAGGCAAGGCAATCGACATCCATATGCCGGCCAAGCGCCTGGCCGGCGGTCTCGCCGAGACCTGGCACGACGTTGAGCACGCCGGCGGGCAGGCCCGCTTCCATGGCGAGCTCTGCCAGCCTGAGCGCCGAGAAAGGCGATTGCTCGGCCGGCTTCAGCACCACCGAATTGCCGGCCGCCAGCGCGGGCGCGCATTTCCAGGTCGCCATGTCGAGCGGGAAATTCCACGGCACCACGGCGCCCACCACGCCAAGCGGCTCGCGCCGCACCAGAGCGAGATCGCCCTGCCCGGTCGGCGCCACCTCGTCATAGACCTTGTCGATCGCCTCGGCATACCACTGGAAGATCGCCGCCGAGCCCGGCACGTCGATGGTGGCCGCGTCCTTGACCAGCTTGCCCATATCGAGCGATTCCAGCAGCGCAAGTTCCGGCAGGTTCTCGCGCAGCAGCTCCGCCAGCCGCAGCAGCACCTGCTTGCGATGCGCGGGGGCCGCTCGCGACCAGACGCCAGCCTCGAAGCTGCGCCGGGCTGCGGCAACCGCAAGATCGATGTCCTCTTCCCCGCAGGAGGCAACCTCGGCAAGCGTCGCTCCCGTGGCTGGATTGATGCTGGCGAAAGTCCGCCCGGAGCGCGCCGGTACTGCCTTGCCGTCGATGAACGCCTTGTCGCGGAAACGGATCGCGGACGCCTTGCCGATCCAGTCCTTATGACTGAGTTCGCTCATGCTGGCTCCAGACTGCCGGTATTACTCGTCACCGGGCACGCCGTAGCTCGGCGCGTCGGACGGGTTGAGGGCGCGGGTGACATAGGCATCGAGCTGGGGCTTGTAGATGTCCCACAGCGCAGCCAGCTGCTCGATCGGGCAATCCTCGGTCCAGTCGCAGCGCAGGTCGGCGACCGGCCACGAGACATCGCGCACCAGCTTCATGCCCGCGGAGTGGACAGGCCCCCCTTCGCCGCCGGCTTTGAGCGCGGCGCGCATTGTGAAGATCAGCCGGTCGCCGAGGTCGCCCTCGGACGCGAGAAAGGCATCGACCATGGCTTGCGGAATGCCGCCATTTGCGAGCAGGTTGCCGCCGCAGGCGACGTCCTCGCCGCGCGCCTCGGCCCAGATGCCGAGCGCCTTCGGTCCAGAATGGATTGCGCTGCCGCCGGCCGTGTCGACCGCCAGCACCTGACGGTATTCACTGAAGGCTGTGCGCTTGATGATCGCGACGGCCTCGGTGGCGGAGGCGCCGCGCGCCATCAGCTCCAGCGCCCGGACCCCGAGCGTCGGGTCGGTGACGTTCTGACTGGCGACCGCGCCGACGCCGGCCTGCGCATAGGCGCAGCGTGCCGCGACCGCGGGGGACGACGAGGACACCGCCACCCCGAACATGCCCG
The DNA here is from genome assembly GCF_003289965.1 of Mesorhizobium atlanticum. GTDB lineage: Bacteria > Pseudomonadota > Alphaproteobacteria > Rhizobiales > Rhizobiaceae > Mesorhizobium > Mesorhizobium atlanticum. The sequence continues at coordinate 844,754 of NZ_QMBQ01000002.1, read as the reverse complement.
TGCGCCGGCAGCGCGCGACGATGGAAAAGGTCATGACGCTCAGTCCGGAATGACGGCGGTGCCGTCGATTTCGACCAGCCATTCCGGCCGCGCCAGCGCCGACACCACCAGCCCGGTCGAAACCGGATGCACGCCCTTGATGTACTCGCCCATCGTCCGATAGACCGCCTCGCGGTGGCGGACGTCGGTGATGTAGACCACCACCTTCACCAGATGCTCCATCGTGCCGCCGCACTCCTCGATGAGCTGCCTGATGTTCTGCATGACCTTATGCGTCTGCTCGGCCGGATCGTGGCTGTCGATGTTCTTTGCCGTGTCGAGATCCTGCGGGCACTGGCCGCGCAGATAGACGGTGCGGCCGCCGCGCGTGACGACGGCCTGGCAGAGATCATTGTCGAGCTTCTGCTCGGGATAGGTTTCCTTGGTGTTGAATTTGCGGATTCGCGTATGCGCCATCTTGGTCTCCATGAGGGTCGGGCTCGCAGCTTGGGTCAGGCGTCCACGGGCTCGCGCTTCGCGGCGGCGTGGTAGGCCAGATATTTGCGCTGCGTCGAAATACGGTCCGCCACATGCTTGGCATCGTGCCAGACGCCCCAGATGAAGCTCGACCCCCTGCGCGACTGCCAAGGCAGTCCCAGGAAATAGATCCCCGGCTCGGTCGAGACGCCGCGCTGATGCCTTGGCCGGCCCTTCTCGTCGAAGGCATCGACCTTCAGCCAGCTATAGTCAACGGCGAAGCCCGTCGCCCAGATGATCGTCGTCACGCCGGCTCCGGCAAGATCGAGATTGAGGATCGGATTGGTCACGCAGTCCGGATCGGGGTCGATCTTGCGGAGAGCGGGTTCTTCCGGAAGGTCGAGGCCGTTGCGCACGACATAGGCGTCGGCTTCGTCCAGCAGCGACATCAAATTGGCGTCGCCTCGGGCAATGTTCTTTGCAAGATCCGGCGCGAAACTCAATACGCCATCCTGGTACGCCTTCGCCATACCGACCAGCGTAAGCCCCTGCGCGGCCAGGCGACGGAAATCGATCGTCTCGCCGCCGCGCGCGCCGCTTACAGCGATCGTGACATGTTCCGTGCCGGGCCCTGGTGTTTCGAGGTCCCATTTGCCGAGAACGCCGAGCCACCAGCAGAAGTCGCGCCCGCGATAGGAACGCGGCGGACGATCATGTGGGCCGACCGAGAGATAAACGCGCCTTCCGGCGCGCTGGAGCTCATCGGCAATTTGCACGCCCGAAGATCCCGCTCCGACCACCAGCACCGCGCCCTTTGGCAATTGCGCCGGATTGCGGTACGCGCTGGAGTGGATTTGCAGGAGGCCGGCATCAGCAGGAACGAGAGAGGGGATGACGGGGACCTGGAAAGGTCCGGTCGCGGCGACGACACTGTTGGCCTCGATCACGCCATCCGACGTCTCGACGCGAAATCCCGGACGGCCGACATTCCTCTGCACGAGCTTGACCTCGACGCCGCAGCGGATCGGCGCGTTGATCTGCTTTGCATAGGCGACGAAATAGTCGGCGACCTCCTCCTTCGAGGGAAAGCCGTCGGAACCCGTCACGGGAAACTCCATGCCCGGGAAACGGTCATGCCAGGCCGGACCGTTGGCGACCAGGGAGTCCCATCGCTGCGAGCGCCAGCGCTCGGCGATCCGGCCGCGCTCGAGGACGAGATGGGGCACCCCGCATTTGCTTAGGTGCTCGCTCATGGCCACCCCGGCCTGGCCGCCGCCGACGACGAGCGTGTCTATCTTCTCAACCGACATATCCACGTCTCTTCCGATGGGGCTTTCGCCGCTGCGATGAAGGTCCGGTTTGCTTTTAGTGACGGGCCGCAGGAGCGAAAATTATGATTTCATGTGTCAGTGCTTAGCTTATCCCTAAACGCTGAGACGGGATCGCGGAGCGGAGTCCCACGACAAGCCGATGGCACCACCTGCGAACATCGAGCAGGCTTAGGCAAACCCTAAGCACAGCTACCGGAAAAAGTTATTCTTCCGCCCGGGATTTGATGGTTCCTTGCCCTCATCACCCGCATGAGAGCGACGACCGCAGAAAGTCAAATGGCGAGAGAGACCCTTTACGCAAACGGCGCGCTCTATACGGTCGATGCGGCGAACCCTCGCGCCGAGGCGATGCTTGTTCGAGGCGACCGGATCGCCGCCGTCGGCCCCTGGTCATCCGTCAGATTGCAGGCCTCATCGGATGCCGAAATCGTCGATCTTCAAGGCCGGTTCGCGATGCCGGCCTTCATCGATTCCCACCTCCATTTTGCCTGGGGAAGCAAATATCTCGATGAAGTTCGCTTGCGTGAAGCAAAGACCTTCGGCGAAGTCCTCGCCCGCTTGAAGGCCTATGCGCAAGCGCATCCCGACCGGGCGTGGATCGTGGGCAGCGAGTTCAGCTACGGCTATCCCGATCTTCCGGAAGGCGGCTTCCACAAATCGCTTCTCGATCAGGTTGTGGCCGATCGCCCCGTCTTCTTCCGCTCCGGCATGGCGCATGCGGCCTGGGTGAACAGCAAGGCGCTGGACCTTGCCGGCATCACCCGGGACACGCCCGACCCCGAAGGCGGCGAGATCGTCAGGGACGCGAGCGGCGAGCCGACCGGATGGCTGAAGGAGAAAGCTTGGTCCGGGCTCGAAGAACTGGTCCCTCAGCCCTCGACGTCGGATTTGCGAGCAGCACTACTCCGCGCCATCAGGGAAGCCAACCGCCTCGGATTGTCGCGGGTTCAAAGCGCCGGGATGGATGACGAAGCGGTCCCCTTGCTGGCTGAGATATTCGCGAATGGCGAGCTCAGCCTGCGCTTCACGCTTTCGAGCATCGTCAATCCGGGTTCGAACCTCGACGAGGTGATTGCGCGCGTCTCCGGGTGGCGGAACGACCTCGACCCCGATTTTCTCGACGGGCGCGTCATCAAGTTCTTCCTGGATGGCGTCCTGGAATCCCACACCGGCTTCATGCCCCAGGGCTACGCCGACAAGCCGCGCGAAACCGGAACCTGCCTGTGGAAGGCGTCGGCCTACGACGCGGCCGTCAGCCGTGCCCAGCAGGAAGGCTTTCAGGTCTGGACGCACGCAATCGGCACGGGCGCCATCGAAATGGCCCTTGACGCCTATGCCGCGGATGGAGACCGCTCGCGGCAGCGCCGGCCGCGGGTGGAGCATTGCGAAATACCCACCTCGCGCGACATCGAGCGTTTTGGCGAGATAGGAGCGATAGCGAGCTTCCAGCCCGCCATGATCTACCCACGCGACCAATGGCTTGGAATGGAAGGGCTTTGGGAAGTGCGGGTCGGCTCCGAATCCTTGCCGCGAGCCTTTCCCGTCCGCTCCATCCTGGAAGCCGGCGGCCCCGTCGCGTTCGGAACCGATTGGCCAATCGTCGATCTCAATCCGCTCATCGGCATACGCAATGCGGTGCTGCGCCAAAGCCGGGACCACCAGCCGAAAGACGGCTGGGTCCCGCGGCAGAGGATCAGCGTCGCGCAGGCGCTCCATGCCTATACGCTGGGCGCAGCCTTTGCTGGCCACCGTGAAAACGATGAGGGCAGCCTGGCGGCGGGGAAGCTCGCCGACTTCATCGTCCTTTCCGACGATCCGCTGCAGGTCGAGCCGGACAAGATCGCGGATATCAAGGTGCTGAAAACAGTGGTCGGCGGACAGTCGGTTTGGGAAGAGCCCGCGATCTAGCATCGCGTCTTTTGGGGGTTGGCATGGAAGCGCCGGTATATGATTACATCGTCGTCGGCGCGGGTTCGGCCGGTTGCGTGGTCGCCAATCGGCTGAGCGCCGATCCATCGGTGAAAGTGTGCCTGATCGAGGCCGGCGGCAGTGACGACAGCCTGCGGGTCAAGGTGCCGGCCGGCATCCTGTCGCTCTATGGCAATCCGAACTACGACTATTGTTTCGTCGGCGTGCCGCAACCGCAGCTCAACAACCGCAGGATTCCGGTCAACCGCGGCAAGGCGCTGGGCGGCTCGAGCTCGATCAACTCGATGGTCTATATTCGCGGCGCGGCCGAGGACTATGACGAGTGGGCAGAGCTCGGCTGCGCCGGCTGGGCCTATAGTGACGTGCTGCCGGTGTTCAGGAAACTGGAGCGCAATCTGCTTGCCCAGGATCCGCGCTATCATGGTGCCGACGGTGAGCTGCTGGTCGACAATCCGCGCGATCCGAACGTGCTTTCAAGCATGTTCGTCAAGGCCGGGAAAAACGCCGGCCTGCCCGCCAATACCGACTTCAATGCCGAGAGCCAGTTCGGCCTCGGCATCTACAACGTCACGCAGGATCGCGGGCAGCGCTTCAGCAGCTTCAGCGCCTTCATGCGTCCGGTGCTTCATCGCAGGAACCTGACGCTGCTCAGCCAATGCGAGGTGATCGATCTTGTCATCGCCGACGGGCGCGCCACGGGGCTGCGCGTGCTGCATGACGGCCGACAAAAGACACTCTCGGCCAGCCGCGAGATCGTGCTGTCGGCCGGCGCCATCAACTCGCCCAGGATCCTGATGGCCTCGGGGATCGGTCCCGCTGCGGAACTCCAAGCGATCGGCATCGCGCCGGTCCTCGACCTGCCGGGCGTCGGCAAGAACCTGCAGGACCATGTCGACGGCATGATCACCGTGCGCTCCAAAAGCACCAGGACGCTCGGCCTGTCGCTTGCCAATCTGCCGCGCATCGCCGCCGCGCCCTTCCAGTATTTCGCGCGCCGCAGGGGCATGCTCACCACCAACTATGTCGAGGCCGGCGGCTTCGCCAAGACCAGGCACGCGAACGGGCTTCCCGACATCCAGTTCCACTTCGTGCCGGGCTATCGCAGCCATCGCGGCAGGCTGATCGAATACGGCCATGGCTATGCCATTCACACATGCGTGCTCAGGCCGAAAAGCGCAGGCGAGATCAAGCTGTCGCGGAACAGTGCTCGCCGGGATGTTCTGATCGACCACCGTTTCTTCACGCATGAAGACGACGCCATGGTGCTGGTCGAAGGCATCAAGATCGCGCGCCGGATTTTTGCCTCATCCGAATTCGACGCGATACGAGGCAAGGAGATGCTTCCGGGCAAGGATGTCCGCAGCGACGACGAGATCCTCGCCTATCTGCGCGCCGAGGCGCTGACCGTCTATCACCCGGTCGGGACCTGCAAGATGGGAACGGACGACATGGCCGTCGTCGATCCGGCAACGCTGAAGGTGCGGGGCGTCGAAGGGCTTCGCGTCGCGGATGCTTCGGTCATGCCGAAGCTGATCGGCGGCAACACCAATGCGCCAAGCATGATGATCGGGCAGAAAGCTTCCGAGATGATCCTTGACTCGGCGCGCAACGGCCAAAGGTAGGTATCCTCCGCTTTCAAACGTTGAGGGCAGTTCAACGTTTTGCCCGCCGAACTGCCCTCAACTGTTTCCTTGAGGTCGCTCTCAGTGATCCTCGTCGATCTCGTCGTGCAGGAGGCCGAGGATGCGGCGCTTGAGCGCGATGAAGTCGGGTTCGAGGATCACGTCCATCGAGCGCGGCCGCGGGATGTCGACCTTGATCTCGGCCTTGATCTTGCCGGGTCGCGCCGTCATCACCAGGACGCGATCGCCCAGCACCAGCGCCTCGTCGATGTCGTGAGTGACGAAAAGCACCGTCTTCTGCTGCCGCTCCCAGACACGCAGCAGCAGCTTCTGCATGGTGCCGCGCGTCTGGCTGTCGAGCGCGCCGAACGGCTCGTCCATCAGCAGCACGGCCGGATCGTTGGCAAGGGCGCGCGCGATCGCCACGCGCTGCTTCATGCCGCCGGAAAGCTGCGCGGGATAGTGATCCGCGAAGGGCGCGAGGCCGACCTCGTCGAGATACTGGTCGACGATCTGCTTGCGCTGTTCCGCCGGCAGGCCCTTGCGCTTGGGTCCATATTCGATGTTGGCGCGCACCGTGAGCCAGGGAAACAAGGTGTAGCTCTGGAACACCATGCCCCTGTCGGGACCCGGTTCGATCACTTCCCTGCCGTCCACCCTGATGCTGCCGGAGGTCGCGTCGTTGAGACCGGCCGCGAGATAGAGCAGGCTGGATTTGCCGCACCCCGAAGGGCCGACGATGACGCAGAATTCGTTCTTGGCGACCTTCAGCGACACATCGTCCAGCGCCAGCACGCCGTTGGCGTCGCCATAGCGCAATGTCACGTCCTCGATGGCCATCGTGGTGCCCGCCGAACGCTGGTCGCCGGCTGCATGGGCAATGCCGTCCGGATTGTTCGCCTTGATGGTTTCGGTCATCACTACCCTTGATCCGGCTGCGGTTTGCGAGGATGCGTTCATGATCAAGGTGCCCATGGCGCGACCCTTGCCCTCAGAATGCGGAATGCCGTGTCGGTGATGAGGCCCAGAAGCCCGATCGCCGCGATCGCCATGAAGATCACATCGACCTGGAAGCCGCGCATCGCCTTGAGGCTGATATAGCCGAGGCCGCTCGAAGCCGCCACGAGTTCGGCCACGACGAGGTATGTCCAGGCCCAGCCCATGGTGACGCGAAGCGTGTCGAGGATCGCCGGAAGCGCGGCTGGGAAAATGACGTGCCACACCGCTTCCGAGCGTTTGGTGCCCAAAGTATAGGAGGCGTTGACCAGGTCCCGCGAGACGCTGCGCGCGCAGTCGGAGATCATCACCAGCTGCTGGAAGAAGGTGCCGAAGAAGATGACCGCGATACGCTGCTCGATACCGATGCCGATCCACAGGATGAACAGCGGCACGAAGGAGGTCACCGGCAGGTAGCGGATGAAGTTGACCAGCGGCTCGAGCGGCGCCTGCACCGCCCGGTAGGTGCCCATCCACAGCCCCAGCGGCACCGCGATCAGCGAGGATACGATGAAGCCGAGGATCACCACCTTTGCGCTGGTGAAAGTGTGATAGAAAAGACTGCCGTCGAGCGACATGCGATAGGCAGTTTGCAGCACGGTTCCGGGCGTCGGCAGGAACATGTTCGGCACGACGCGCCCGTAGGACAGAAGGGCCCATCCGCCGATCACGGCTATCCACATCGCTAGTGCGAGCGTGGTTGCGGTGGTGGCGGGAATGTTGGCGAAGGGGGTCGTCAGGCGTGTCCACGCCGTCCGCCTCTGTGCCATAGGATGGCCTCCGTTGATTTAAGCGCGAAACTCTGGCTTTCGAGAAAACAGGGCCGGCCCCGAGGGGACCGACCCTGTCAGTTTCGAAGGCTCACTGTTCCTTGATGAAATCGGTGTCGAGGATGGTCTTCGCGTCGATCGTCATCTTGAGCTTGCCGGCCTTGCCCCAGATGTCCTGGGCGAAGTTCACCAGGTCGGACGCCTCGCTCTTTTCCGGCGTGCCGAAGAATTCCAGGTTGCGGGCGCGGTCGTAGTAGCGCACGCCCTGGGCGCCGGCCGCAAAATCCTCGGGCTTCTCGAGATAGCCGCCGATGCCCTTGGCCATGACCTCGTAGGCCTTTTCCGGATTGGTCTTGATGTATTCGACCGCCTTGTAATAGGCCTTGATCAAAGCCTTCACATCTTCGGGATGCTTCTCGATCAGGTCGCATTTGAGCGCGATCACGTCGACGATCAGGCCAGGCGTCGTCGTGGAGTCGATCAGCACCTTGCCCTTGCCGCCCTTGCGGACTTCGGTCAGGTGCGGCTCCCAGGTCACGGCGGCCGGAACCTGGCCGGCGATGAAGGCCGTCGCGGCATCGTCGGCGGTCATGTTGGTGACGCTGACATCGTCCTCTGTCATGCCTTCCTTTTTCAGGAGCACGTTGAACCAGAATTCGGAAACGGAGCCCTCGTTCAGGGCGACGGGCTGGCCCTTCAAATCCTTGAGCGACTTGACGTCGGCCTGCGTGACGACGCCGTCGCCGCCGTGGCTGTCGTCAAGCGCCACGACATATTTGAAGCAGAGGTCGTCGGAGCGGTACTTCATCAGTTCGTCGACTGTGGATGCCGCGCCATCGAGATCGCCGCCGGCGACCGCCGCCATATAGAGCGCCGATTCTTCGATCACTTTCAGATCGACATCGACGCCGGCCTCCTTGAAGTAGCCGAGGTCGCGGGCAAGAAACAGCGGCCCGTAGCCCACCCAGGTGGTCATGCCGAGGCGAATGGCGCCGGCGTCGGCAGGAGCGGCAAGCCCCAAGCCCAGCAGGCCCGCGCTGACCGCGGTCATCAGGCAATTTCGGAATGTCTTCATTGTCGTGGTTCCCCATGGCTGTTGCTGCTGGCATCGGCCCATTCAAGTGGCCTAAGCCAGGCGGTGTTTCGCAGCCGCTCTCTTGTTATGCGTCGCCTCCCAGGCGGGCCTAGCGTGTTCTAGGTCCCGCAAAAAAGCATCCGGACCGGGTTCGCCAAAAGAAGTCTTTTTCTGTCCTTTGCTTCGCCGAAACCGAAGCAGCAGCCCTTTCCTTGCCGATGAACTCGAATTGACGGCGCCAGGCGATTGCGGTTCCGGCGGATATCCAACGACCGCGGCCGGTGCCGCCCTGAAGACGCAAAATGGCGACAGGGATCGGTCTGCTCGGCATTTCCGCCGCGCAAACGGCGGCCGGCATATCGCTCAAGGACATCCCGGACAGCGTGATGATGGCCCGCGCCTGCGGCTGGGCATTCGTCAACCCTGCGCGCAAGCTGGGGTGCAACATGAGGATCACCGCCGCTTCGGCGGATGTCGCCGTATTCCTGATCAGAGACAAACTCAGCTGCAAGGCGGAATGTCGTTGGCTGCCTCAAAGGCAGCCTGAGCAACTTCAGCTACGTCGTCGTCGGAAATTTTCGGTCTCGGCGGCTAGTGCGTCTCACCGTTTCACGGAAACGGTGAGACGCACTAGCTACTTGTTTTTGCGCAATTCCGGACGGAAAACCGCTCACACTTTTCCTGGAATTGCTTTAGTGCCTGACCATCCCGGCGTCGACATTCAGCGTCTGGCCGGTGATCCAGCGAGCGTCCTCGCTCGCCAGGAACGATACGACGTCGGCGATATGCTCGGGCTGGCCCTTGCCCTTCACCGCCTGCAGCATCTCGACGAAGCCGAACGCCTCGTTGTGCCGGCTCGCCTTGACGCCATCGCTGCGGCACCGCCGTATGACTATTCGGCGGCCACCCTGGCACCCGATTTATCGGCAAGCAGAACGGCGATCCCATCGACGGCCTGCGCCGCCCGCTTCAGGATAAGATCGGACCGGAGCACGCCATCAGTAAAATCCTTATCGGTGGCATAGACAGCCGTCGGCAGCGTGAAGGCTTCGAAGAAGCCGAACAGCGGCCGCAGTTGGTGCTCCACGACCAGGGCATGTCGCTCACCGCCTCCGGTCGCGGTCAGCAGCACGGGCTTGCCCCTCAGCGCCGACGGATCGATCAGGTCGAAGAAATGCTTGAACAGCCCGGTATAGCTGCCTTTGTAGGTCGGCGAGCCGACCACGAGCACGTCGGCTGCAATGACCTGCGTCAGGATCGCCTGCCCCCGGTCATCGAGATCGCGCGACCATTTGGCTGCGCCTAGCGACGGGCCGACATCGTCGATGTCATAGGTGTGCCCCGTCAGGCCATGGCGCGTGGCGATGTCCTGGACGACGAGATCGACGAAGCTGCGCGTCTTTGACGGTCGGGTGATGTTGCCAGAAAAGCCGACGATTGCTGGGCTGGACATGGAACGGACCTCCAAGGGTGCTCCGGATTGACATTTGGGCGGCCCTGCCGGCCGCCGCTTGGCGAAAGCGTGGCCGAGGCCTGCCGGCCTCGGCGGGCCGGCGCGATCAGCTCCAGGCGTGCAACGGCGGGTTCTCGCCGTTGAGGAAATACTTGCCGAGGATCGAATATTTCCAGCGCACCGGATCGTGCAGCGTGTGGGTGCGCGCATTGCGCCAGTGGCGGTCGAGATTGTGCTCGGCGAGCGTCGAGCGCGTGCCCGCCAGTTCGAACAGCTTGTTGGTCGCCGCGATCGCGATCTCGGTCGACAGGATCTTCGCTTCCGCAGTGACGATCTGCGCATGCGCGACGCTCTCGGCTGTCGGCTCGGCGACTGCGCGGTCGATGGCGTGGCCGGCCTTTTCCAGCAGCGCCTGGGCCGCATGCAGCCGGAGCGTCAGGTCGCCGATGGCCTGGATCGTGTAGGGATCGTCCCAGGCATTGTCGACGCCGCTGTCGATCCAGGCGCGGCTCCTGGTCCTGACGAAGTTGACCGTCTCGTCGATCGCCGCCTGTGCTATGCCGGTGTCCACCGCCACCTGGATAATCTGGAAGATGGCGCCGTCTGCGGTCGGCTTGTCGTAACCCTTGTAGCCCGGAACGAGATGCGTCTTCGGCACCTTGACGTTGTCGATGATGACGGTGCCCGACAGCGTCGTGCGCTGGCCGAAGCTCGACCAGTCGTCGATCACCGTCAGTCCCGGCGCGCCACGATCGGCGATCGCGTACCAGGCGCGGCCCTCGTCGTCGAGCGCCACGATCGGCACCAGATGGGCAAGCAGCGCGCCGGAGGAATAGAATTTCTGGCCGTTGACGATGACATGGTCGCCGGCGTCGGTGAACTTGGTCTCGAAATCGGCGGCGCGCTTGGAGCCGAATTCGGAAAAGGCGTTGCCGAACCGCGTCCCCTTCAGCACTTCGGCGAACAGCAGCGCCTGCTGGTCTTTGTCGGAGACGGTGCGGATGGCCGCGACGACACCGAGGTGGTTCTGTGCGATCTGGCCGATCGAGGAATCGGCCGCGGAGATGATCTCGACCACCTTGGCCAGGGTCGCATAGGACACTTCGGGGCCGCCGAACGCCTTCGGCACATTGATCGACCACAGACCGCTCTGCGAGAACTGGTCGAGCTCGGCCACCGGCCAGATCCGCTCGCGATCGCGCTTGGAGGAATCCTTGACAAACTCGGCCGCAAGGCGATGCGCGACCGCGATCGCTTCGGCGTCGTCCTTTATGATATGCGCGGCGGTAGCCGGACGCGGCACCGGTGGAACGGCGGCCGCTGCTTTGTCGGTCTTGACGTTTGACACAGTCATTTCATGGCTCCTTGGGATTTCGGTTCACACGACGGCGTGGAGATGGGTTGGTTGGGCGGGCGAAGGCTGTTGTCCGAGATAGAAGGCGCGCACATCCTCGCGCTGGCGCAGGCTGGCGGCGGCGCCGGAGAGAACCGAGACCCCGTTCTCGAGCACCGTCGCATGGTCGGCATAGCCAAGCGCGACCGCCGAATTCTGCTCGGCGACCAGAATCGACAGGCCGGCCTCTCGGTTCAGCTTTCTAAGCGTCTGGAAGATGTCCTGGACGATGAGCGGGGCAAGCCCCATCGACGGTTCATCGAGGACAAGCAGGCGCGGTCGCGACATCAGCGCCCGGCCGATTGCCGTCATCTGCTGTTCGCCGCCCGAGGTCAGCCCCGACAAGGTCCGGCGCTTTTCCCGCAGGCGGGGGAAATAGGCATAGACCCGTTCCAGATCCCGATTGATCTCGGCGCGGCTGCCGCTGCGGCCGATGCCACCGGAAACCAGGTTCTCCTCGACGCTCAGGCTCTTGAAGCAGTGGCGGCCTTCCAGCACCTGGACGAGCCCGGCGCGCACCAGGTCGCCCGGCTTTCGCCGCGAGACGTCCAGGCCATCGTAGCGGATGGTGCCTGCGTTGATCTGGCCACGCTCGGCCGGCAGCAGGTTGGAGACAGCTTTCAGCGTGGTGGTCTTGCCGGCGCCGTTGGCGCCGAGCAGCGCCAGCATCTCGCCTTGCCTGATCTCGAAGCTGACGCCGTGCAACGCCGTGATGGCGTGATTGTAGGTGGCGTGGATATTGTCCACGGCGAGGATGACGTCATTGCCCGGCATCGCGCGCTTCCCTGATGTCTGCGAAGTGGATGACCGGGCGTCGCAGTATAGTCCGGCGCCCGGTCCGTTGGATCAGTTGGTGGCGGCCACCGCTTCGGCATCGGCTGCGGTGCGCGGCTTGATGCCCTTCTCGGCCGCATAGGCTTCGGCCGACTTTTCGATGATCGGCCTGAGCAACGCCCAGTCGGGGGCGATCCAGTCGGAGACGACGTTCCACTTCTTGCCGTCCCACTGCTGGAAGGTCACGTAGCCCTCGCCTTCGTGGTTGTCCCAGCTGACATTGATGGAGTGGAACAGGTCCTTGGCGCCGAGCGCCTCGACCTTGGCAGGGTCGAGCTTAAGGTGCTCGAAGCCCCAACGCACCTCGTCGCCGGTCAGCGTGCGGTGGCCGAACTTCTCCTGCGCGATGCGGATCGCCTCGACATTGAGGATGCCGTTGACGATGCCGAGGTTATGATAGACCGAACCGATACGCGACTTGTCCTCGAGGTTGCCCTTGCCGGCGCCGTAGACGGTCTTCACGATCTCCTGCACCACCGGATAGGTGTTGCCGGAAGCCTGCGTGGTGATGGCGGTGTAGCCCTTGGCCGCGTCGCCGGCCGGGATGACGTCTTCTTCCGAATTCGACCAGACATTGCCGATGATGTGGTCGACCGGATAGCCGACCTTCACCGCCGTCTTCAGCGCCACCGGGTTCATCACGCCCCAGCCGCGCAACACAACGAAGTCCGGCTTGGCCCGACGGATCGTCAGCCATTGCGACTGCTGTTCGTTGCCGGGGTGCGGCACCTCGATCTGCTGCACGGTGAAGCCGTATTTCTGCGCCAGCAATTCATAGATCGGGATCGTCTCCTTGCCATAGGGCGAGCCGTGATAGAGCACGACGATCTTCTTGCCCTTCAGCTTGTCGATGCCGCCTTCCTTGGCGGCGATGTAGTTCACGATGCCGGACGTCTCGCTGTAGGGATTGAGCAGCAGCGGGAAGACATAAGGGAAGACCCGCCCGTCGGTGGAGTCGGTGCGGCCGTGATTGACCGTGATCAGCGGCACCTTGTCGGCGGTGATGCGGTCGATCATGGCGTAGGCGATGCCTACCGACAGCGGATTCCAGGCGGCCGCGCCCGCGTGGCTCTTCTGACGCTCGTAGCATTCGACGCCGCGCTCGACCTCATACTGGGTCTCGCACTCGTCCCAGGTCAGCTTGACGCCGTTGACGCCGCCGTCGCGGATGTTGATCAGGTTGAGATAGTCGATGAAGCCGCCGAAGAAGCCGGTGCCGCCGGCCGCATAGGGCCCGACGCGATAGCTCTGCAGCGGGAAATATTGCTCGTCGGCATGGGCGGCCGGCAAGGCCACCGACACCGCCAGCGCCGCCGAGATGGCAATCGCCTTGACTGTGCTGAGGAAGGTCATGGTTCGAGGTTCTCCAGTATGGGGCTTTTGCCCGGTTCATTCTCTGAATGCTTGCAGTGTTGGAGCGCGCGGCTGCCAACCGGTCTCAGCTCGATTGCCAGGCGAGCGTGAGCCGTCTCCGGACCCTGTCCCAGAGGGCGACCAGCCCGTCCGGTTCCAGGATCAGAAAGAGGATGATGAGCGCGCCGAGCACGATGCGCTGGCTCATGTCGAGCACGCCGGAATCGAAGAGGTCGCCGAGCAGGAAACCGCCGAGGCGCGACAGCACCAGCGGGAAGACGACGATAAGCGCTGCACCCAGGAAAGCGCCGCGTATCGAAGCGAGCCCGCCGATGATGATGATGAACAGGATCTGGAACGAGCGGTCGAGGTCGAAGCCCGCCGGCTCCACGGTCCTCAGATAGGCGAACGCCCAAATGACGCCGGCGACGCCGATGATGAAGGACGAGATGGCGAAGGCGAGCAGCTTCGTCTTCAGCACCGGAATGCCGATGATGCGCGCCGCCGTGTCGTTGTCGCGGATGGCGATGAAGTTGCGCCCGGTCTGCGAGGTGACCAGCCGGTGGGCAAGGAAGGTGAGGACGACGACGACGGTAAGCGCGAAGAGATAACGGCCGACCGCGCCGTCGAACTCGAAGCCCGCGATGGAAAGCTTCGGCGCATCGATGACGCCTGACGCCGAGTTGTTGGAGAACCAGCTGAACTTGGTCAGCGCCCATTGCACGAAGAACTGCGCGGCAAGTGTCGAGACCGCCAGATAGAAGCCTTTCAGCCGCAGGCTGGGCAGGCCGAAGACGATGCCGATCGCGGCAGCCACGAGGCCGGAAAGGATGATACTGGCGACGAGCGGCAGGCCTTCGATACGCAGGTTGAAATTATAGGCGGCGAAAGCGCCGGCCGCCATGAAGGCGGCGCTGCCGAGCGACACCTGGCCGGCATAGCCGGTGAGGATGTTCAGCCCCACGCCCGCCAGGCTGAGCGCCAGGAAAGGCAGCAGGATCGCCTCGAACAGGTAGGAGTTGCCGATCAGCGGGATGACGACATAGGCGAAGGCGATGAGGAGCAGCGGCGCCAGCCATTTCGGCAGCGCGGCGGCCGGAGACAGTTGCGTGGCGATGGCGCTCATCGTCAGACCCTTTCGACAAGCTTCTGGCCGAACAGGCCGGATGGGCGGACAAGCAGGAAGACGAGTGCCACGACGTAGGCGAACCAGCTTTCGATGCCGCCGCCGAAATAGTCGCCGATATAGACTTCGGCGAGCTTCTCGCTGGCGCCGATCAGAAGCCCGCCGACAATCGCGCCGAGGATGGAATCGAAGCCGCCGAGCACCAGCACCGGCAGCGCCTTGAGCACCACCAGCGACAGCGAGAACTGGACCCCCAGGCGCGCGCCCCAGAGCAGTCCAGCCACCAGCGCGACGAGGCCGGCGGCGGCCCATACGCTGGCCCAGATCAGCGGCAGCCTGAGCCCGACGGCTAAAGCGGCGAACTGGTCGTCGGCCACGGCGCGGAAGCTCAAGCCGATGCGGGTGTAGCGGAAGAACAGCGACAAGAGCAGTACCATGGCCGCGGCCACCGCGGCGGCGAAGATGTCGAACTGGCTGATCAGCACGCCGCCGACTTCCAGCGGCACGTCCTCGATGCCGAGCTCGAGGCCGTGGACTTGCGTGCCCCAGATGAGCTGGGCTGCGCCCTCGATGATATAGGAGAGGCCGAGCGTGGCCATGAACAGCGTGATCGGCGGCTTGTTGGTCAGCGGCCTCAGCACCGTGCGCTCGATGCCGATGCCGAGCGCCACCATGATGGCGAAGGTGACGGCCAAGGCCAGCGCGAACGGGACGCCGCGCTCGACGAGGCTGACGAAGGTCAGCGCCGCAAACAGAAGCAGCGCCCCTTGCGCGAAATTGAGCACGCCGGAGGTCTTGTAGATCAGCACGAAGCCGATCGCGACCAGCGAGTACATGACGCCGGAGAGAAGGCCGCCGGTCAGCACTTCGAGGAAGA
Organism: Mesorhizobium atlanticum; assembly: GCF_003289965.1. Classification (GTDB taxonomy): domain Bacteria; phylum Pseudomonadota; class Alphaproteobacteria; order Rhizobiales; family Rhizobiaceae; genus Mesorhizobium; species Mesorhizobium atlanticum. The sequence continues at coordinate 829,539 of NZ_QMBQ01000002.1, read as the reverse complement.
ACTGATAGTCGAAGTCGCCGATCATATGCCTGCCCCCTCTTCATTGTCGGAGGCGACGCCGAGATAGGCGTCGATCACGCGCTGATCGTTCCTGACCTCGTCCGGCGTGCCGTCGGCGATCTTGCGCCCGTAGTCGAGTACAGCGATGCGGTCCGACAGGCCCATGACGACGCCGACATCGTGCTCGATCAGCACGACGGTGGTGGCGAAGCGGTCGCGCGCCGCACGCACATAGGCCGCCATCTCGCTCTTCTCGCCCGCCGTCATGCCGGCCATGGGCTCGTCGAGCAAAAGCAGCCGCGGTTCGGCGACCAGCGCCCGGGCAAGCTCGGCACGCTTCTGCAGGCCGTAGGGCAGCGTGCCGGCCAGCCGGTCGCGGACATCGGTCAAGTGCAGGAATTCGAGAACCTGGTCGGCGCGCCCGCGCTGCTCCTGCTGCTCACGGCGGGTGCGGCCGACACCGAGGATCTGTCCGGCGAAGTTGGATCTTGTCCTGTAGGCAAGGCCGGACGCGACATTGTCGAGAACGCTGAGCCCCTTGAACAGAGCGAGGTTCTGAAAGGTGCGGGCGACGCCGAGATGCGCCAGCCGTTGCGTCGGGACTTGGGCATAGCGCGCGCCATAGAGCCGGACGTGGCCGCGATCAGCCCGATAGACGCCGCTGATGACATTGATCAACGAGCTCTTGCCGGCACCGTTCGGGCCGATGATGGCGCGTATCTCACCCGGTCGAACCGACAGATCGACATCCGCCAGCGCCACCACGCCGCCGAAAGACAGGCCTATCCCCTCAAGGGCAAGAAGCGGCGCGGCATCTTCCGCGGCAAGCTGTCGAGGCCTGTCGCCGTGAGCCTGTCGCTGAGCGGCCGGCAGCCCTTGCGCGAAGATTTCCGGCGCATAGACCGAAGCCTCGATCGTCCCGAAGGCATGGTTGGATATCGGCATTCCATCGTCCCCAACTGTAGTGAAGGCACGCAGCATCCCGGCCGCGCGCCCGATCGGGCGTGCGGTTCATGACCATGGGCTGGCCGGACGATCTCCGGCCGGCGGCTGGCGTTGCTATTCGGCGGCGAGCGCCGCCGCGGCTTCCGCGTTTTCCAGCTCGCGCACGAGCGGGATGACATGCTTGCCGAAATACTCGACCTCTTCCTGGAAATGCAGGAAGCCGAGCAGGATGAGATCGGCGCCGGCACGCTTGAGGTCGACGATACGCTCCGCCACCTGTTTCGGCGTGCCGATCAGATTCGAGCGGAAACCGTCATTGTACTGCACCAGATCGTCGAAGGACGACTTCGCCCAATTGCCCTCGCCTTCCGGCGAAGCCTTGCCGGCATTCTTGACCTCGTGACCAAAGGCATTGACGGCCTCGGGATTGGCCTTGGCGATGATTTCGGCCAGCACCGCTTTTGCCTCTTCCTCGGTCTCGCGCACGATGGCGAAAGCGTTGACGCCGACCTTGACCGAGTGGTTGTTGGCTTTGGCCTTTGCCTGGATGTCGTCGACCTGCTTGGCGATCTCGGCGGGCGTGTTGCCATTGGTGAAGTACCAGTCCGAAACGCGCGAGGCCATGTCGCGCGCGGCGCGCGACGAGCCGCCCTGGAATATCTCCGGCAACGGCTTCAGCGGCTTCGGCTTCAGCGAATACTGGTTGAAGCGGTAGAAGTCGCCACGGAAGGTGAAGCTGTCCTCGGTCCAGATGCCGCGCAGCGCGCGGATGAATTCTTCCGACCGCCGGTAGCGCTCGTCATGGTCGAGCCAATGCTCGCCGATGGCGTGGAATTCGCCGCGGAACCAGCCGGAGACGAGATTGATGGCGACGCGGCCGTTGGTGAGATAGCTGATAGTGGCGAGCTGCTTCGCCGCCAGCGCCGGGTTCCACGGCCCCGGCAGGATCGCCGCGATCACCTTCAGCGTCTTGGTGGCTGCGAGCAGGTCGTGGCTGAATGATACCGACTCATGCTGCTCGTCGGCGCCATAGCCGGCCGTGAAGCGTATCTGGCTGAGCGCATAATCGAAGCCCGCCTGCTCGGCGATCTGCGCCAGCTTGCGGTTGTACTCGGCCGAGTGGTTGGTCCTCTGCTCGATGTTCGAGATGACAAGGCCGCCCGAGACGTTCGGCACCCAATAGGCGAATTTGACTGCGTCGCGATCATTCTGCGGCATGGAGATCTCCCGGTTTGGCCTGTCCCAACGATTGATCCGGCCGTGGCCGGATTTCGTCGCCAATTATTAGTCTACTGAGTATATATACAAAGTAGGATTTTCCGTTTTGATGGCTCTGCCCGGACGGAAATACCAATTTTGCGTGGCTGCATTCGCCGCCGGTTTTCAACGAGCCGCTTCGGTCGCCGCAAAGGCGCCAAGCTGGCTGCCGATCTCGGACGCGACGGTCTGCGCATAGCGGGCTACTTCCGGCAGGCCCATCAGTTCCCCGAACGTGCCGCGCGCCAGCGGGCCGGCGATGAACAGCCCGGCAAGCGCTTGGCCGTCCGGACCGATGGCACGGCCGTCGAGCCCGGTTTCGATGCCGAGCCCATGGCGATCCACCCTGATCAGGCCGGCGTCGGCGAGCGAGCGAAGCGCTGGATTGCTTTGCAAAACCTTTCCATGCGCTGGGCCCGTGGTGTTGATGACGACATCGAAACGCCTGGTCTCGGCCTGCCTTCGGCCACGCCGCCGCAGGCTGACGATCAGGGCGTTTCCTTCGCGGCGCGACCCCATCGGTCTTGCCGCGATGTTCTCGAACGTGCCTTCGGCGTGCCGGCGGTCGAGCACGCGCTCGACCTGCGGCGCTATCCTGAAACGGTGCACGTCCCAGAAGGCGCGCAGCCGCCGCACCAGCCGCGTTCGCTCATCGAGGCCGAAAGCCGACCACAGCGAGGGGCCCTGCAGCCGCAACTGGTCGAAGACCGACTGCCAATTGACGCCGGTGGCGCTTGCCGCCGCCAGGGTCGAGCGTATGTTCTCGAGCAGGGCGAGCGCGGTGGTCGCCGGCGTCGAAACGAAATCGCCGAAGGGCGCGCCGCGCACATCGGGATGCCCGCGCGAGCGAAGTCCGTGGCGAGACACCGCCAGGATGCGGCCGCGATGGCCACGACGGTCGAGCTCCGCCACCGTGTCGGCCGAAGTCAGCCCCGAGCCGACGATCAGCACGGATGCATGGGGATCGATCGCGGCGAGCGCGCCGGCGGCATAGGGATCGGCGATGAAGCCGGCGGCATCCGCGATCGGCGCAAGGGCGGCCGGGACATCCGGCAAGGGATGGGTCATGGCAACCACGACGATCTCGGCCGACAGCCGCCGCCCAGGCGTCTGGACGGACCAGCCTCGACCGTCGGCGGCTCGTGTCACCCCGATCGCCCTATCCCGGACATGGTCGATCACGCCGGCCGCGACGAAGGGTTCCAGATGCTCGGCGACATAGCGGCCGAACACATGTCGCCTCGGATAGATGTCATCATTGTGCCAGACGGCGTCCGGGTCGCGCTCGACCTCGCCGCTGGCGCCCAGCCAGCGCAGGAAATGCTCCGCGTCATCTGGCGCGAGGCTCATCCGGGCCGCCGGCACGTTGATCCGGTGCGACGGCTCTTCGCTGGAATAGGCCAGTCCTCCGCCCAGCAAGGCGCGCGGCTCGATCACGCTGATCAAGGGGCGCGCCGGTTGTCGGGCAAGATGCCAAGCCACGGCTGCGCCGGTAAAGCCGCCGCCAAGAATGACAACATGGCTTCGCGGCCGGGGCGGCAGCGCGTTCACGAGGCGCTGGCGAGCGATTTCGGGCGATGGTCGCCGGCGATCGTCTCGCCGAAAGGACCGGTGTTGACGGACGAGCCGGGCGCCTTGACCGGATGTTCGGTCGGCAAATGCGGCAGCACCAGCTCGCCGAAGCGATAGGCTTCTTCAAGATGCGGGTAACCCGAGAGGATGAAGGTATCGATGCCGAGCCGCCTGTATTCGTCGATGCGCTCGGCGATCGTGGCGGGATCGCCGACCAGCGCCGTGCCGGCGCCGCCGCGCACCAGGCCGACGCCGGCCCATAGGTTCGGCGCGATCTCGAGCTTGGACCGGTCGCCGCCATGCAGCGCGCTCATGCGCGCCTGGCCGACCGAGTCCATGCGGGCAAACACCTTCTGCGCCGAGGCGATGGTCGCGTCATCGAGCCGGCTGATCAGCCTGTCGGCGGCGGCCCAGGCTTCCGCGGTGGTCTCACGGGCGATGACGTGCAGGCGGATGCCGAAGGAGAGCTTGCGGCCGGCTTTTTCGGCGAGCGCGCGCACGCCGTCGAGCTTGCGCGCGACATCGGCGGGCGGCTCGCCCCAGGTCAGATATTTGTCGATCTCCTGCGCCGCCACGATCGATCCTGCATCGGAAGACCCGCCGAAATAGAGTGGTGGATAGGGCGTCTGCACCGGCGGGAACAGGAGGCGGCCATCCTCGATGCGGAAATGCTTGCCCTGATGCTCGACCGTCTCGCCGCTCAGCACGCGCTTGTAGACCTGCAGGAATTCCTGCGTCACCTCATAGCGCTCGGCATGCGACAGGAAGATGCCGTCGCCCTTGTTCTCAAGCGGGTCGCCCCCGGTGACGACATTGATCAGCAGCCGTCCGTTCGAGATACGATCGAGCGTTGCCGTCATGCGCGCCGCGAGCGTCGGCGACTGCAGGCCGGGCCGCACCGCCACCAGGAAACGCAACCGTTGCGTCAGCGGAGCCAGGGCCGATGCGATAACCCAGGAATCCTCGCAGGACCTGCCCGTCGGCAGGAGCACGCCGTAATAGCCAAGCGTGTCGGCCGCCTGCGCCACTTGCGTCAGATAAGGCAGGTCGACCGCCCGGCCCCCTTCCGAGGTCCCAAGATAGCGGCTGTCGCCATGGGTCGGCAGGAACCATAGGACTTTGATGCGGTCGGGGGTTTCGTGAACCATGCCTGTTTGTTCCTATGGCGGCAAACTGCCTCGACGTGGCCGTGAAGCATCGCCCTATAGGGTATTATTCCACTAAGTCTGTAGAGATAGATTATTCCAATTCGGCCGCCTGCTTCGGAATTTTTTCTCGGGCAGGCAAACCGCGCGACCTGATACGCTCACCCAGTGGCGCGAACTTGCCTTTTGTCGGCGCGATCCCTTGGCAGGTCCGCTCGGCTCCGAGAGGGCGAAACGCGAGCTGCGGTGTCTCGAGGCTCTGCGGAACGTCGGCGGTCATCTCCCTATCTCTCGGCAGAAGCGCGATCAAGTGAGCGATACCTCGAAGCCATACTGCGGCAAGTCATCTCCTCCAAACGCACGAAGACGCGCGGAGAGTCTTGTGTTTTAGTTTTTCAAATCCGCTCCAGCCCGCCCGTCATCGCCGGGGCTGACGCGATCACGACACGATACTTCAACGATTGCGAGCTCTTGCGCACGAAGGATAACATGAACGCTGTCGTTCAATGCGGCGGGAAGGGAACGCGCTTACAGCCGCTTATATCCATTTTGCCAAAAACCTCTGATGCCGATCGGAGCGCGGCCCGTCCTCGAGCTCGTGCTCAAATGGGCTCCGGCGCGATGGCATCGGAGAAGTTTACATCACGACCCACCTCATTCGCAGCGTTTGCGGCGATGGGAACCAGTGGAACATGCGGATCAACCGCACGCAGGAGCTGGAGCCGCTCGGAACGATCGGGTCGTCGTCACCGCTGCGCGAACACCTCGATGAGCCATTCCTGGGAGGCGGGCAGATGTCGAATGTAGATGACATGAGCCGGCCGTATGGTGATTCTAGGCAGGGTCTTCACCTCCTTCATGACGATCCAAATGGGACACTTACGGAGGGACGCGCCCCCTGCAGCCCCATCTGCTCTATATCGGCGGCGAAGACCATTATGTTCGTATTCCGGCAATGTCCCTCCTGCGCGATCACGGCTTTCGCGTAACCGCGGCTGGAACGGGTGAACCCGCCCCGTTTGCGCGAGCAGGCATCGACTATCGGCGCTTCAATTTCGACCGTTTCGTCAGTCCGCTGGCCGATTGGGCCGCAGTCAGGAGCATTTCGAAGATCCTTGTCGAGGTGCAGCCCGATCTCGCGCAGAGCTTCGACACCAAACCATCCGTGTTTCTTCCTTTGGCGGCGCGAAGCACACCTGGCGTGCCGGTCATTCGCACGATCAACGGACGGGCTTTCCTCTATTCGTCGCGATCTCCCATGGCCTTGACGTTGCGTCCAGTCTATCGCGCGCTCCACAAAATTGCGGCTCGCACTGCCGCTGCCACGGTTAGGACATCCCATCACTGCTCGCGCTCGCGAATGTATTCGCGTTTCCGACCGAGTATCGGGAAGGTGTGCCGCGGGTGCTGCTCGAGGCGGCACTCGCCGGTGTGCAGATCGTGACCAGGACCATGCCCGGCGCAGAGGTCATTCGCGACGGATGGAATGGCTTCCTGGTTCCGCCCGGAGCACCCAGCATGTTGGCTGCAAAAATTCTCGAGCTGCTCGGCAATCGAGAAAACGGGCGAGTCGTGGCCGGTCGCGCGGCCGAGCGCGTCAGGAAGGAATTCTCCGTCGAACACGTCGTCGCTTGTCAGGCCGCTGTCTACAGGGACCTCATTGACAGCTCGCGCGGGACTCGGCTCAAGGATGACAAAAACACGCGCGAGGAACGAGCTCACCCATGCGGCGCGCCACAGTGATGAATGCCCGGTCCCAGTCTATCAAACCTTTGGCGGCGGCAACTGGGTCGATGACGGCGGCAGTCGGTACACTCTGCCGACTGTCAGCCGGCTAGAGCAAATTATGGCCCGTTGGGACGCGCGCCGGCTCTAACCATTGAGCTACAGGCCCCACGCGGGCTGGCTTGGTGTTTTTCGCTCGTCCGCGCAAGGCTTTCGAAAGCGATGGCGCAGACCGCCAAAATCAGCCCATATTCGCTGCGTAGAGCGGCTTGCGTTCATAAGGCGCGTGAAGAGGTCCCGGCCGATGCGCCGCATTGCAGGGAATCGATGCCTTTTGCAGGGTCGATGCAAGCGCGGCACCGGGCTGCGGACCGCAGACATCGAGGAGTTTTCATGACCAGACATCTTTTGCCTATCGCGCTCGCTGCCGCGGTCGCGTTCCCGGCGCTGGCAAGCGCCGCCGACACGCAGCCCCCGCCTCGCATCATCGTGTCCGGCGAAGGCGAAGCGACCATGGCGCCCGACATGGCGATCCTGTCGCTGAGCGTCATGCGCGAGGCAAAGAGCGCGCGCGAAGCGCTCGACGCCAACAACGACGCCATGGCGGCGGTGATCGCGGCGATGAAATCCGCCGGCATTGCCGAGCGCGACCTGCAGACGACGGGCATACAGATCAACCCGCGCTACAACTACACCAACAAGGCCGACGGCAGCCAGGAGGCGGAACTCGTCGCCTATCAGGTGACCAACACGCTGTCGGTGCGCGTGCGCGACGTCGACAAGACCGGCGAGATCCTCGACAAGGCGGTTTCGCTCGGCGTCAACCAGGGTGGCGGCATCGCCTTCACCAATGACGATCCGAAGGCGACGATCACCGAGGCGCGCAAGAAGGCCGTCGCCGACGCGATGGCCAAGGCAAAGACGCTCGCCGAAGCCGCCGGCGTCGGCCTGGGCAAGGTGCTCGAGATCACCGACCAGAATATTGCGCCGGTGCCGATGCCGATGGCGGCCAAATCGTTCGATGCCGCCCGTTCCGCCGTCCCGGTGCAGGCCGGCGAGAATTCCTACAACGTCCAGGTCACGGTCACCTTCGAGCTGAAATGACGCCCGACGAGCGCCGCAGGCGCCACCGACACGCAAAAGCCCCGGAGGATCGTTTCCTCCGGGGCTTTTTTCAACCACGCCTCATCGTGAGAGGCTCACAGGCGATCCTCACAGAGGATCGTCCTCTCAACCTCAGCGATAGATGATCGGGCAGCCGCGCTCGTTGGCGAACACCACCACGACGCGATCGCCATACTGGCGGCCGACCACCTTCACGGTGCGGCGGCTCATGTCGACGATGCGGGCGCGGTGCAGGCCCATGCGCTCGGCCTTGTCCAGGGCGCGCTCCGGCGAGCAGCCGCGCCAGTCGCGGTCACGGCGCCAATCGCGGCGGTAGTAGCCGTCATCGTCGCCCGTATAAACGCCGAAGCGCGGATCCTGGTTGTTGCCGAAACCGAGATAGAGGCTGTCCGCATGCGCCGGAATCGCGGCAAGCGTGCCGAGCCCGACAAGCGCCGAAAGGGCAGCCGTCTTGATCGTGTTGAACATCGTCTTCTCTCCTTGTTGTGGGCTTTCGCCTGTAGAACCGATGATTGGAAAATGCCTTTTTGTGTCTGAACTTTCCGCGAACCGCCCGTTCATGTCCGGTTCATATAAGCGCGAACCCGCCAGGGTTCGTCGCTCGTAACCAAAAACGCTGACCCTCACCGCTCTAAACGCGAACCCACGGAACCGGCTACGGTTCGTCATCCAATATATAATCAAAGTAGTCGTCCGGCTCGGCCAGATCGGTTTCCTTGGCCTTCACCCGGCCCTGGATCGAAATGCCGGCTTCATGCACGGTCGCAGCACTTCCCGAAACAAGCCTGTGCCACCAATAGAGATCATGGCCCTCGGCGATCAGCCGGTAGGCGCAGGTTTTTGGCAGCCAGGTGATGGTTCGTACATTCTGCGGCGTCAGCCCAACGCAGTCGGGCACCCGCGTCAGGCGGTTTGCATAGTCGGAGCAGCGGCAGCTTTCGGCGTCGAACAGCCGGCAGCCAACGCTTGTCCAGAAGATCTCGCCCGTATCCTCGTCCTCGAGCTTCGACAGGCAGCATTTGCCGCAGCCGTCGCAAAGTGATTCCCACTCGGCCGGGGTCATCGCCTCAAGCGTTTTGGTTTTCCAGAATGGCGCGGTCATTTCGATGGATTTGGCCCTCCGCGACCTTCCGGTCAAGCACTGCTGTCACACAGACTTACTATCAACATTAGAAAAACACGAAATTGCCTTCAAAAGGCCGGCCAGGCATCCTTGGCTGGCGTCAATGCCTGACGGAACCAATTGCGGTCGATGAAAGTTTGGGCAGGGATGGGACCCCACTAGGAGAAAATTGATATGAAACGCCAACCACGGATTCTGGCGGGCACGGCAATCGGCCTGCTTATGGCATCCGCGCCGTTGGGCGCGTACCCGCTGCAGGGGGGTGCCGCTTTCGGCAGCCTGCATGGTGCGCCGCTCGTGCTGGCTCAAGCCGCTTGCGCCGAAGGGCAGTCGGCCGAGGAATGCGCGCAGGGCGGAGCCGAACAGCCGAAGAAGAAGAAGCGCGAGCAGCAGCAAAGCGAATCGGCCCCGGCAACCGAACAGGCCGCCCCTGCCGAGACCGAGCAGAAGCCGCGCAAGAAGCGGCAAGAGCAGCAGCAGATTGATAATGGCCAATCCGGCGAAGCCGCCCCGGCCGAGCAGCAATTCAAACCGCGCAAGAAACGCGACCAGCAGCAGCAGATCGAGGCCGCACCCGCCGATCAAGGCGGCCAGCCCGCGACCGACGAGCAGCAGTTCAAGCCGCGCAAGAAGCGTGACCAGCAGCAGCAGATCGAGGCCGCGCCCGCTGACCAGGGCGGCCAGCCTGCGACCGACGAGCAGCCGCGCAAGAAGAAGCGCAACCAGCAGATCGAAGCAGCGCCAGCTGACCAGCAGCCCACGGAACAGGTCGCGCCTGCCGCCGGCGACCAGCAGCAAGGCAACCAGGGTAAGAAGAAGCGCAAGCACGATCAGCAGCAGGGCGAGCCAGCCGGTCAGATAGGCGAGCAGGTCGCGCCGACCGACCAGACCGCCCCTGCAAACGACAATCAGCAAGGCGGCAACCAGTTCAAGAAGAAGCACAAGCAGAACCAGCAGGGCGAGACCGCCCCGGCTGAGCAAACGCAGACCAACGAGCCGGCAAAAAAGCCGGCGCAGGCAGGTGAACCCGCGCCGCAGGCCGAACCGTTGCAGACCGGCGAGCAGCCGGCCCAGGGCGGAGAGACCCAGGACAAGAAGAAGCGCGGCAAGAAGCTGAGCGAGCAGCCTGCCACGGGGCAGCAACCGGCGACGGGCGAGCAGCCAACCACGGGTGAGCAAACCCAGGGTGGCAAGCAGTTCGGCAAGAAGCCCCTGACCGAACAACCCACGACTGGAGAGCAGCCGGCGACAGGCCAAAAGCCTGCTACAGGTGAACAGCCGGCCAACAACAATCAGCCCGCCAATGGCGGCAACGCCGCGCAAGGCGAAGCGCCCGCGAACCCGAACGAGGCGCCTATCCTGGACAGCCAGAAGGACGTCATACGCAAGCACAAGGGTCGCAACGATCTCGGCCAGAACGGCGGTGGCCAGGCAGGTGCCGCTCAAACCGAAAATGGCCAGAACGCTAATCAGGCCGGACAGCCGCAGGGTGGTGAGCAGGCGCAGAAGCCGGCTCCGGTCGATCAAGGTCCGCCGCCCGCCGACGACAAGTCGGCGCAGCAGGCGATCAAGCCCGAGAAGATCGTCCCGGTGGACCAGGAGAAAGGCAAGCGCATCGACCTTACGCCCGAGCAGGTTATCCGCGAGCGGCGCCGGCCGCAGGGCGCGGATGTCGTGAAACAGTTCGGCGACCGCGTCATCCTCCAGTTCAACAACCAGACCTTCGTGGAAAGCAACGAGGCGCCTCGCATCACCCGCGGCGCCAGGGACGTCTACTACGAGGATCTATCAGGTGGCCGCACCCGCGAAATCGTGGAGCGCGACAACGGCGTCAGGATCATCACCATCCGCAACCGTAATGGCGACGTCATCCGGCGATCGCGCATTACACCGGATGGCCGCGAGTATGTGCTGACCTATGTCGACGAGCGCTACTATAACGATGTCGACGAGTGGCGCGATCCCGGCGACGAGCTGCCGCCGATGCGGCTCGACATCCCGCGCCGGGACTACATCCTGAACTCCGAGGATGTCGAAAGCGACGACGACTACTACACCTTCCTCGAGCAGCCGCCGGTGGAAAGGGTGCAGCGCCTCTACTCGATCGACGAGGTGAAGCGCTCGGCCCGCGTGCGCGACATCGCCCGCCGCATTGATCTCGACACGCTGAACTTCGACTTCGGCTCGGCCACGATCTCGGATGCCGAAGTGCAAAAGCTCGAAGGCGTCGCCAACGCCATGGAAAAGCTTTTGAAGAAGAACCCGGCGGAAACCTTCCTGATCGAAGGCCACACCGACGCCGTGGGCACGCCGGAGGCAAATCTTGCCCTCTCGGATCGCCGTGCCGAAGCCGTTGCCGAGGCACTGACCAACGCCTTTGGCATCCCGGCCGAGAACCTCACCACGCAGGGCTATGGCGAGCAATATCTCAAGGTGAACACGCCCGGTCCGAACCGTGAGAACCGGCGTGTCGCCATCCGACGCATCACCTCGCTGGTGGCGCCGGTGGCGAGCAACAGCGACCAGCAATGAGCGTTTGATTTCAAGATCCTGAGCGGATTTTTGGAATCAGCGCTTGAGATGAAGGCCCGTCCGCGTCGGACGGGCCTTTTCTTTTCCTGGCTCAAGAAGATTTGTCCTGTCGATTCGAGCTAACTCATTGAATTGCCGCATTGCGACACCCAGATTCCAGGCAGGGCGTTCCCTGCCCTGTCCCGACTCCAGCGGGACATGACTGAGCCCCGCCGGTCCCCCTCTCCGGCGGGGTTTTTTGTCTTGAAAACCGGCCCTGTCTGGCCGAAATACCCTTTATCGCAACCTGACCGGAACCCTTCATGAAGCGTCTCGAACTCGCCATCGAATCCGTCATCCTCGCCTCGCGCTGGCTGCTGGTCGCCTTCTATCTCGGGCTCGGCGTTGCGCTCGCGACCTATGCCCTGTCCTTCGGCAAGAAACTTTACGAGTTTGTGATCAGCGCCTTCACGCTCGGCGACACCGACACGATCCTAAAGATGCTCGGCCTGATTGATGCCGCGCTGGTCGCCTCGCTGGTGGTGATGGTGATCATCTCGGGCTACGAGAATTTCGTCAGCCGCTTCGACGAACAGGACGGCGAGGTCCATTGGCTGGGAACGATCGATGTCGGCTCGCTGAAGGTCAAGGTCGCCTCGACCATCGTCGCGATCTCCTCCATCCACCTGCTGCAGGTCTTCCTCAACCACGCTTCCTACACGACGGAACAGTTGATGTGGCTGACCATCATGCATCTGGCCTTCGTGCTTTCGGCGCTGATGCTGGCCTATATCGACCGGGTGATGGCGCTAGCCAAGGGCAAGAAGGCGTAGGAATGACTTCTGAAGAGAACGAAAACCGTTCGAGGCTCGACCGGCTTTGCAAGGCGATAGATGAAGGCGACGGATCGGGCGTCCCCCAGCCGTTTGATCTGGAGGGCTTTATCGAGATGAAGAAGCGCTCGCGCGATTTGCCTCAGTAGATATTCCTGATCTGCGTTTCGGTTCTCGCCAACACCTCGTCCGGCACGAAAAAGTCGCCAGCCAGCGGCCCGGTTGCGCCCGGAGCGTAAACCGAAAAATCGGTCACGCCTTCGGCGCGCAGCACCTCTTCGTCGATATAGAAATTGCCGGTCGCCTCGCGCGAGGGACGCAGGAAGATCGCATGCGCGGCATCGGCCATGATGTCGGGCGAGCGGCTCATCGCCGCCACCGTGGCACCGCCCAGAAGATTGCGCACCGCGGCAGTATCGATGGTCGAGATCGGCCACAGCGAGTTGACGGCGATGCCCTCCTTGGCAAACTCCGCGCTCATGCCAAGCGTGCACATCGACATGCCGAACTTCGCCATCGTATAGGCGACGTGATTCTTGAACCATTTGGCCTTCATGTCGAGCGGCGGCGCCAGATTCAGGATGTGAGGGTTCTTGGCCAACTTCAGGTGCGGAATGCACATTTTGGAGACCAGGAAAGTGCCGCGGGTGTTGATCTGGTGCATCAGATCATAGCGCTTCATGTCGGTCTCGAGCGTGCCGGTGAGTTGGATGGCGCTGGCATTGTTGACGCAGATGTCGATGCCGCCGAACCGCTCCACCGTCTTGGCCACCGCCTCGGCGACCTGCGCCTCGTCGCGGATGTCGCAGAGCACCGGCAGCGCCTTGCCGCCCGCCTGCTCGATTTCTTGCGCCGCGGTGTAGATGGTGCCCGGCAGCTTCGGATGCGGCTCGGCCGTCTTGGCCGCGATCGTCACATTGGCGCCGTCGCGCGCCGCCCTGAGCGCGATCGCCAGCCCGATGCCGCGCGATCCGCCCGAGATGAACAGCGTCTTTCCGTTCAGCGACATTCTTCGCCTCCCTCTTCGATGTGGAGGCAAATTGCGCGGCGCACAGCCGTGGCGCAAGACCCAAGGAGCCAATCAGAGATTACGCAGCGTCGTGCTGTAGAGAGCTAGACCAGCACCAACCCCTGTCGCATCGCTATCGCGATCGCGTCCGTCCGGTTGGCGGCGCCGAGCTTGATCAGGATGGCGGCGACATGGAACTTCGCCGTGTGGACCGAAATATTGAGCCGCCTGGCGATCACCTTGTTCGGCGCGCCTTCGGCGAGCAGCGCCAGCACCTCCGCCTCGCGCGGCGACAAGGCGGGGCGCGCCTGGTTGTCGTCCGGTGCGTCTTCTTCGGCGAGCCCGTCATGGAAATCGCCATGCGCGACCTCCGATGGCCCTGCCCTGTCAATGCGATAGCCGGAGGCGGCCAGCCGCGCCGCCGCCGCGATCAACAGGCCATCGGCCGACGACGGCAGCACGGCGACCACATTGCCGGGAAGCCGCTCGTGCCCGCTGCGGCGGGACAGCAGCACAACAGGCATCGTCGAGCCGACGGTCCGGCTTTCCAAGGCCGCATCGTCGGTCACCGCGACATCCGCTGACTGGCCAGTGCTGCTCCCGGCCAGTGTCGGCAGCAGATCGTCGCTGGCGGCAAGCGCATCGGCAAGCTGCTCGGCGCGCTGGGCATCGCCGAGCGCCACCAGCACCGTCAGCCGGTGGGCTGACGGTTCCGGTCGTGCGATCGCTTGCGCCGCGCTGCTTGCCATCGATCCTCTCAGCTCAGCGGCTTTTCGCCGATGGTGATCGAAACGTCCCGTTGCGTGCCGCCGCTCGAGATACCAAGCGTCACGGTCGTGCCCGCGCTATCCGGGCCGAGCTTGCGGATCAGCTCGCGCGGGCCATGCACGGCCTCGCCGTTCCAGGAAACGACGATGTCGCCGATATGCAGGCCGGCGGCCTTGGCCGGACCGTTGTCGTCAAGGCTCATCACCATAGCGCCTTTGGTGTCGCCGTTGCGGATCGGATGCAGCCCGGCGCCCAGATAGCCGCGCGCGACATGACCCTTCTCGCGCAGCGTGGCAACCGCGCGCTCGATGGTCTCGTATGGCATGACCAGCGCCCGCCGGCGCGGCCCGAACAACAGCATGCCGATCAGGCCGCCCTTCGCGTCGAGCACCGGACCGCCCTCGAAGCGTCCGCCGGTATTGATGGCGAGGTTGATGCGCCGGTCGATCGTGCCGCCGCGCATCGAGCGCCAGGCCGGCCCGACCTCGCCGACCGTGCCGAACACGGCAAGTGCTGCGCCATCACTGTTGCCCACCGCGATCGCCAGATGGCCAGGGCGCACCGCGCCGGCCTGAGTGAGTTGCGGCAAACCGGCAGCGCCGGAAGCCGGCTTCAGCAGGGCAACGCCCGTCGACGGATCGCGGCCGACGAGTTCGGCCTTGGCGGTTTCGCCGGAGGCCAGCGTCAATTCGATCTCCTCGCCGGCTTCGACCGCTTCCTCGGCGGTTACGAAGTAGCCGTCGTGCCAGTGGAAGGCGCTCGCGGTGCGGTGATGGTGCGTAACGAAACTCGCCACCACGGGGGCAGCGGTGGCCGCGACATCGGCGATCGCGTCAGAAAAGGCACTGAGGTTGAAGTCGCTCATAAGACTGTCTCCTGGGTTCGGTGACCCAGATATCGCTCGCTAGCGCGGCCGCGGATACTCGCCTGACGGCTAGTCGGCCGGCGGACTGGCCATGTGGTCAGGTCGCGGCAATTGGGGCCGCTTCGCACATATAGTCATCATTCTACGAGGGAACACGCCCATGGCTTTCGCAGCCGAAAAACTTCCGTCGGACGACACCTTGCTCGACGCTTACTCGGTATCCGTGGCCGATGCAGTCGACCGCATCGGTCCGGTCGTGTGCCGCATCGAGCGCATCGGCGCCGGCGGTCACGGCTCCGGCTTCGTCATCGCGCAGGACGGGCTGGTCGTCACCAACTTCCATGTCGTCGGCGATGCGCGCACCGTGCGCGTCACCATGCCGGACGGAGCCTCGCGCGAGGGCCACGTGCTCGGCCGCGATCCAGACACCGACATCGCGCTGGTGCGCGCCGACGGCAGTTTCGCCGATGTCGCGCCGCTTGGCGACTCCAAGCGCCTGCGCCGCGGCCAGATCGCGATCGCGATCGGCAATCCGCTCGGTTTCGAATGGACCGTAACCGCTGGCGTCGTCTCCGCGCTCGGCCGCTCGATGCGCGCCTCGACAGGCCGGCTGATCGACGACGTCATCCAGACCGACGCCGCGCTCAATCCCGGCAATTCCGGCGGGCCGCTGGTGTCGTCGGCGGGCGAGGTGATCGGCGTCAACACCGCCATGATCCACGGCGCGCAAGGCATTGCCTTCGCGGTCGCCTCCAACACCGCCAATTTCGTCATCTCCGAGATCATACGCTTCGGCCGCGTGCGCCGCGCCTTCATCGGAGTCTCCGCCGACACGACCAACCTGCCGCGCCGCGCGGCGCTCCTGTCGCAGGTGACCACGAACACGGCGGTGCGCCTGCGCAGCGTCGAGAAGAACGGTCCCGCCGCCAAGGCCGGCTTGAAGGAAGGCGACATCATCGCGGCGATCGACGGTCGGCCGGTGACCGGCGTCGACGACCTGGTGCGCATGCTCGACGCCGAGCGCATCGGCCGCGAGACGCTGTGCACCGTCGTGCGCCGTACCGGCGTCAGCCAAGTGGCAGTGATGCCGGTGGCGCGGACAAATTGAGACGAGACCCGTGGTCCGGTTTAGCCGCCGACCGCGCCTTCCGCATATTGCGCCAAAATTCCTTGCTCGGAGGGATCGACTTGATGATGTCGAAAGGGCTGGTCGCCGCGATGCCGGCGCAAGCGATGACCAGATTGCCGGCCGAGGCGCTGACCGCACTTCTGGCGGGCGCCTTCGATCGGGCGCTTTGGCAATCGAGGCCGGCTCGCCAGCCGAGGGCTATCGGGCGGTGCTGATCGCCCTCATGGACGGCTTGTCTCCGGTCCCTCCTCCGCCCACACGCCCGGCTCCATCTCGTTGAAGCAACCCAGCTGCCGCCTGAACTCGTCGATAAGCCAGGTCGCCGCCGGCTTGGGGCTGCGGTCATTGCGGTGCATGGCGTACATCGGCGAGCGGACTTCGCGGTAAGGCTCGAGATCGAGCTCGACCAGCCTGCCGCTGGCAAGGTCGTCGGCGATCAGCCACCGCGGCAGGCCGCCCCAGCCGAGGCCATCGCGCATCAGCGCATGCTTGGTGCGCACATCCGTCAGCCGCCAGGTTCGATAAGCAAAGACGCCATAGTCGCGGCCACGCGTCCGCTCCGACTGGTCGGTGACGACGAGCTGGATATGCTCGCGCAGATCCTCAACCGCAACCGGCTTCGGCAGTTTTGCCAAAGGATGGTCGGGCGCCGCCGCAGGCACCATCGAGGTGAAGCCGATGCGCAGCAGGTTGACGTCGGCATCGCCTTGCAGGCCGCCGAAACCAAGATCCGCCTGGCCGTTGACGACCTGGTCGACGATGAGGCCGAGCGAGCCGATATAGAGCCGCAGCATGACCGCCGGGAACTGCGCCTCGAAGGCCTTGAGCACGCGTACCAGCGCCGGCGAAGGCAGCGCCACGTCGACCGATATCGCCACTTCCGCTTCCAGCCCTTGCCGGTAGCCGTCGGCACGCGAGCGGATGCGCTGCAGCACGCCGATCATGCGCCGCGCATCCTCGAGCATCGCCTTGCCGACATCGGTCAGCTGCGGCTCGCGCACGCCCTCGCGCTCGAACAGCTTCAGGCCAAGCTGCGCTTCGAGATTGGCAATGCCGTAGCTCACCACCGACTGCGCCCGGTTGAGCTTGCGCCCCGCTGCCGAGAAGCTGCCAGTATCGGCCACCGCCACCAGGATTTGGAGCTGATCCAATGTCGGGTTCGGCTGCATGACTGTGTGCCATCCATTTTGTTGATGGATTGTATGCATATTATACCAGTTATCCAGATGGAGCGGCAATCCCATATTGGCGTGGAAAGTTTCACTCCAACCCCAAGGGGACACCGCCATGTCTATTCTTCTCGTTACCTCCAGCCCGCGCGGCGCCGCTTCGCACTCGACCCGCGTCGCCACCGATCTCGCCCGGAAGCTCGTTGCCGCCGATCCGTCCAACACGCTTGTCGTGCGTGATCTGGTTGCCAATCCGCTGCCGCATATCGACCCTGATTACGCCACCGGCATCTACACGCCGGCCGAAGCCCGCACGCCGCGCCAGGCCGAAGTCGTGGGCGTTTCCGACGCCGTGCTCGACGAGCTTTTCGCCGCCGACACCGTGATCCTCGCCACCGGCTTCATCAACTTCAACATCTCCTCGACGTTGAAGTCCTGGGTCGACCACGTCGCCCGCTCCGGCAAGACCTTCGCCTACGGCGAGAACGGTCCGAAGGGCCTCGTCGCCGGCAAGAAGGTCTACATCGTGCTCGCTTCCGGCGGCATCTATTCGGAAGGCGCCGCGGTGCAGATGGACCATGCGGTTCCCTATCTGCGCAGCGTGCTCGGCTTCCTCGGCATGACTGATGTCGAGGTCATCCGCGTCGAGGGTGTCGGCATGGGTGCCGATGCCGTCACGGCGGCGCTCGCCAAGGCCACCGCCAAGGTCGACGCGATTGCCGCCGCCACGGCCGACCAGGTCGCCATCGCGGCCTGATTGCCGATGGCAGAAATGAAAGAGGCAGGCGCCCGCCGGCGCCTGCCTCTTTTTGCATTTGGCTCCCGGCCGGCGCCGGTCATCGTGGCGATCCAGAACGCGGTGCCGATCTGGAACGACTTTTTCTTCCCGCTGGTGCTGATCACCTCCGATAATTTGAAGACACTGCCGCGCGGGCTGACCGTGTTCGTCGGCGAATTCACCACCGACTGGGGGTGTTCACCGGGCTGACACCGGCGGCGCTGCCGATTACCTTGCTCTCTATCGTGCTGTCGAAGCAGTTCATCTCCGGCATCACGCAAAGGGCGGTGAAATAGCGAAGAGATCGAGGATCATAAGTGGCGAACCAGAACAAGATCATCATCACCTGCGCGGTAACAGGCTCGATCCATACGCCATCGATGTCGCCGCACCTGCCGGTGACGGCGCAGGAGATAGCCACTGCCGCCATCGAGGCGGCCGAGGCGGGCGCCGCGATCGTCCACCTCCACGCCCGCAATCCGGTCGACGGTCGCCCCGACCAGTCGACCGAGGCCTTCGCGCCTTTCCTGCAGGTGATCAAGCAGCGCTCCAATTGCATCGTCAACATCACCACCGGGGGTGCCGCGACGATGAGCGTGGAGGAGCGCGTCAGGCCGGCCAAGGTGTTCGCGCCCGAGGTCGCCTCGCTCAACATGGGCTCGATGAATTTCGCGCTGTTCCCGATGCTGGAGCGGTTCAAGACCTTCGAGCATGACTGGGAGCGGCCTTATCTCGAATCCTCGCGCGACCGGATCTTCCGCAACACCTTCGGCGACATCGAGCACATATTGCGCACCTGCGCCGACAACGGCACCCGGTTCGAGATCGAGTGCTACGACATCGGCCATCTCTACACGCTGGCGCATTTCGTCGAGCGCGGCCTGGTCAAGGCGCCCTTCTTCGTCCAGAGCGTGTTCGGCATCCTCGGCGGCATCGGCACCCATCCCGAGGACGTCGCCCACATGAAACGCACCGCCGACCGCCTGTTCGGCACCGATTATCACTGGTCGGTCCTGGGCGCCGGCCGCCATCAACTGCCGATCGCCACGCAAGCGATCGCGCTCGGCGGCAATGTGCGGGTCGGGCTGGAGGATTCGCTGTGGATCGGCAAGGGCAAGCTCGCCCGCTCCAGCGCCGAACAGGTCACCAAGGTGCGCCAGATCATCGAAGGCCTCGGCGCCTCGATCGCCACGCCAGACGAGGCGCGCCAGATCCTGCAGCTCAAGGGCGGCGACAAGGTCGCGTTCTGATCAAGGAGAAGCTGGCCGGCGCGGCCGAAGTACCGCTAGCCGAACATCCTCTCGCCCTGCTCGTCGACGAGCTGGATGCCTTTCTTGATCGAGATGTCGACGGCATCGTCCAGCCCGGCGAAGCGGTCGGCGCGGATGAAGCGGTGCTCCTTCAGCACGCCGTCCACTTCCTTCGAGACGATGCCGCAGGTCTGGTACTGGCCCTCGGCCTTGTAGGGCGTCGCGCTGATCAGAAAGCCCTTGTGCTCGACCTGCTTGGCCGGCTTGGCGCTGCCGGCTTCGGGTGCCTCGCCACCACCGCCGCCAAAAAGCTTCTTCAGAAAAGACATTTCTCGAAACTCCCGTTCATGCCCACACACAGGAGAAATCACGGCATCCCCTATTCATGCAGGGCCCCTGTTCACGCAGGCTTTGTCTCAGCATGCGCGAATGCGCCGCCGTGTTCCAGTCCCTTGACGAAAACGCCGACCAGCAGCTCGATCTGATGCCAGATCTCTTCGGCCTGCCGGCTGTCGGAATTCGCCACATAGCCGCTGGTCACGATGCCATGCACGCTTGACCACAAGGTCCGGGCTGCAAGCGCGCGGCGCTCGTCGTCGAGGCCGAAATCGCCTGCCTTGAGCACACCGGCGACAATGTCGAAGAGCGCGTCGAGGAGAGCGTCATAGGCATCGGGGCCCGGCCGCGTCGCGCGGCGGCGGTTGAAGGCAAGCACCGCCGGCCAGCTGCCGGGATGCGCCTCGACGAAACGCACATAGGCCGCCGCCATGGCCAGGATGCGGTCCTGGACATCGGTCACCCCTTGCCTTTCGAGATCGGCCATGGCCGCGAGGCCTGTCGCGCCGAGCCGGTCGAGCAGCCGCATGTTGACGGCCCGATGCACCTCGTCGAGATCGGCGAAGAGGTTGTAGACCGATCCAACCGAAATGCCGGCCTGCTCGGCGATGGTGCGCGCTTTCAGGTTCTCGGCGCCGCCCTCATTGAGCAGCGCCTCGGCGATGGCGAGCACCTTCTCGCTCATTTCTTCCTTGTCCAGCGCCATGCTCTTTCCTGTCGCTCTACCCGGGTGGCCGCCATGCCACGTTCATTCCGTTTGCCTGCGTTTACCATGTCCGACGCCCCATGAACAGCGTTCAAAATAGTCCTTGAACAATGTTCATTTCCTGTTATGTTGACTTCGTGAACAACGTTCACAGAAACAGGGAGAAGACTCAATGCTTAGCCTGATCAAGACATTGCTGGACGGCGCCAGCGCCCGGGCCGAGGACAATCTGAAGGACCGTTTCGCCATCGACCTTCTGGCGCAGCGCATCCGCGACGCGGAGGCGGGCCTCGGCGCCGCCAAGCAGACGCTCGCCTCGCTGATCGTGCGCCAGCGCGCCGAGCAAGCCAGCCTCGACCAGCTCGACCGCCGCATCGCCGATCTGGAAACCCGTACGCTGAGCGCGCTTTCCGCCAACAACCAGGCGCTTGCCGAAGGCGGCGCCTCCGCGATCGCGGAACTCGAGAACGAGCGCGAAGTGCGCCGCGCCACCGTGAAGAGCCTGGGCGAGAAGACCTTGCGGATGCGTCTCTCCGTCGAACAGGCGCATCGCCGCATCATCGGCCTCAACCAGGGCATGATCTCGGCCAGGGCGATCGATGCCGAACGCAAGGCCCAGTCGCGCCTCAACCGATCGATCGGCCGCACGGCGAGCATCAACGAAGCGGAGGAATTGCTCGACCGCATCAGGGAAAGCAGCGACCCTTTCGAGGAGGCCGGCATCCTCGACGAGATCGACGGCGAGCTGCGCCACGAGGCGATCCGCGAGCGCCTCGCCGAAGCAGGCCACGGACCGGCCACCAAGGTGCGCGCTGAGGACGTTCTGGCGCGCCTGAAATCCCTCAACTGAACCCCGCAATTTTCCGAAACAGATCAAATCCCGAAACAAGCCAAATCCAAGGAGCAATCCAATGAACGGCAATCAGACCTATATCCTCTTCAACACCGTGTCGGTGGGCGCCGCCTATTTCATGCTCGGCCTGTCGCTGTGGCTTGCCCCGGTCGACCTCTCGACCAAGGGCTACTGGGCCATGGGCATCCTCCTGCTCACCGGCAGCCTGGTGAACCTGGTCAAGTACCGCACCGACGAGCGTATCGCGGCCGAGACCACCGCCAAGATCGAGAAGGCGCGCAATGAGAAGCTGATCAGCGAGTATGTCGGCAAGGATTAGAGCAGTTCCAGGAAAAGTGTGATCGGTTTTCCGCCCGGAACTGCGTAAAAACAAAGAAATAGAGCGCTTCGCCGTTTCCGTGAAACGGTGAAACACTCTAGTCCCCGCCCCTGTCGACCGCTTACTGAATGCGAAAAGCCCGGATCGCTCCGGGCTTTTTTGGCTTTCCTTGTGAAAGAGCTTAGCGCCGCGCCAGCGCCTCGATCGCCTCGGCTGCGTCTTCGAGGATGCTGATCGCCTCGGCCTGCTTGTCTTCCGGCGCGTCGGCGATGTCGCCGAGCGCGGCGCGCAGACGATGTCGCAGCGTGCGGAACTGGTCGCGCTTTTCCGAACGGCCGCGGCGCCCCTCGTCCTTGTCGTCGCCCCAGCCGAACCATTCGCGCGCCGCCGCCATCTTGCGGCCGAAGCGCTCGAGATGGTCGAGCACGCCGTCGATCATCTCGCGGTTCTCCTCGAGATGCGCCTTGCCGGCCTCGGTGATCGAAAACACCTTCTTGTTGCCCTCGCTGGACGACACCGCATAACCAGCCTCTTCGAGGAAGGTCAGCGTCGGATAGACCACGCCCGGGCTCGGGCTGTAGACGCCGCTGGTGCGCTCTTCCAGCGCCTTGATGATGTCGTAGCCGTGGCGCGGCGCATCGGCCAGCAGCGACAGCGTGATCAGCTTGAGATCGCCGTCGGCGAGCATCCGGCCGGCGCGGAACATGTCGCCCGGGCCGCGGCCGCCGCCCCTGCCCCCAAACGGACCGAAACCGCCGCCCCCTCTGCCACCAAATTTGCCGAACTTACCGGCCATATGCATGAACATGCGCTCACCGAAATGGTGCCCGGAATGATCGTGTCTGTGCATGAATTGCTCCCTGAATTATATCTTACGATACATCTTAAGTAAGGCGCCCCTCTCATCGAGTCAAGATATATCTTACGATGTATCGCAGGATGCGCCAAGGCCCCGGCATGCTGCTATTTTGGGTGGAGTTGCCGCCTACCAGCGGCCCTTGCGCCGGTTCCAGGTGTAGAGAAGGTCGGCGAAACGGTCGTAGGCGATGCGCGTCAAAGGCAGCGCGATTACGTTGCCGAACAAGCTCGCCAGCCACCCCTCGCCCGGCGTCAGCCGCCAGACCGCGATCGCCACGTCGGCGCCGACCAGCAGCCGGCCTTCGCTATCGGTCGCGTGCAGGCGCCGGCGGATATCCTCGAGCGAGGCGCCGAAGGCTGAAAGGGCTTCGGGTTCGAAATTGATGTCGCGGAATGCGACGCGGCCCGCCTTGACCGCCTCGATGAGCCGCCGCCTCTGGCGATTGATGCCGGCGTCGCACACCGGACAGCGCGTGTTGTACCAGACGGTCAGCAAAGGCTCGGACATAGCGCGACTATCGGGACTACGGCGCGGCTTCGCAACAGCCGCGCCGGTCCCGGCTTCAGCCGCCTCCTAGCCGAGCGAACTGATGATCTCGCGATAGGCGAATTCCGGAAACGCCTTCAATGTCCGCGTCCGCACGCTGCCACCGGACGACAGCATGAGAGCAAAGCGCGCCAGCACCGCGTCGTCAGGCGCTTCGACGACTGCCACCATGTCGCATTCGCCCATGGTGAGATAGAACGCCTTGAACGACCCGCCCATATCCCCCAGTTGCTTCTTGGCGGCATCGAGCCGCTTCGGCGACTCTCGCACATTCCTGGCGCCCTGCTCGGTCCAGTTGAGAAGCAAGATGTAAGTCGTCATGGCACACCTCCCATCGGAGCGGGGTGGCCGGGGCATCCGGCCAACCGTCCGGAAATGCGTTCGACATTGAGTATCCTACCGCCTGCCGTTCCCGGCAAGCGCGGATGGAAACGAAAAAGGGCGCCGGAGGGCGCCCTTTCGATCTCGTATGGTTGCGTTTGCGCTCAGCTGTCGAGGAAGCTTCTCAGCTTACGGCTCCTGCTCGGATGCTTGAGCTTGCGCAGCGCCTTGGCTTCGATCTGGCGGATACGCTCGCGCGTCACCGAGAACTGCTGGCCGACTTCCTCAAGCGTGTGGTCGGTGTTCATGCCGATGCCGAAGCGCATGCGCAGAACGCGCTCCTCGCGCGGCGTCAGCGAAGCAAGCACCCGCGTGGTGGTCTCGCGCAGGTTAGCCTGGATCGCCGCGTCGATCGGCAGGATCGCCATCTTGTCCTCGATGAAGTCGCCGAGATGCGAATCCTCCTCGTCGCCGACCGGCGTTTCGAGCGAGATCGGCTCCTTGGCGATCTTCAAGACCTTGCGCACCTTTTCCAGCGGCATAGCGAGCTTTTCCGCCAGTTCCTCTGGGGTCGGCTCGCGGCCGATCTCGTGCAGCATCTGGCGCGAGGTGCGCACGATCTTGTTGATCGTCTCGATCATGTGCACCGGAATGCGGATGGTGCGCGCCTGGTCGGCGATCGAGCGGGTGATGGCCTGCCGTATCCACCAGGTGGCGTAGGTCGAGAACTTGTAGCCGCGGCGGTATTCGAACTTATCGACCGCCTTCATCAGGCCGATATTGCCTTCCTGGATGAGATCCAGGAACTGCAGGCCGCGGTTGGTGTATTTCTTGGCGATGGAGATGACGAGACGCAGGTTCGCCTCGACCATTTCCTTCTTGGCGATCGCGGCCTCGCGCTCGCCCTTCTGCACCTGGTTCACGATCTTGCGGAATTCCAGGATCGAGATCGCCGTTTCGGTGGCGAGGTTCTGGATCTCGGCGCGCAGCTCCTTGATCGCGTCCTTCTCGTTCTTGGTGAATTCCTTCCAGCCGCGCGAGGTCAGGTTGGCGATCGAGCGGGTCCAGTTTGGATCGAGCTCCGAGCCCTGGTACTCCTTGAGGAATTCCTCACGGCGCACGCCATAGCTTTCGGCCAGACGCAAAAGCTTGCCCTCGTTCTGCACTAGGCGCTTGTTGATGTCATAGAGCTGCTCGACCAGCGCTTCGATGCGCGCGGCATTGAGCGACAGCGACTTCACCGCCTTGATCAGCTGGTCCTTCAGCTCCTTGAGCCTGCGGTCCTGGCTGGGCGAGAGCGTGCCGGCGGCGGCCAGGCGGTTCTCGACCTGCTGATCCTGCAGCTTGCGGAGCTTCTTGTAGGTGTCGGCGATGACGTCGAGCGTCTCCATCACCTGCGGGCGCAGTTCCGCTTCCATCGCGGCCAGCGACAGGCTGGCCTCGTCCTCGTCGTCTTCCTCTTCCTCCAGCCCGCGCGTATCGCCGCCGACATTGGTGATGTCGTCTTCTTCCTCGCGTGCCGCCGCGCGGCCGCGCGGCTTCTCTTCGGGCTTGGCCGCTTCCTCGACGCGTTCGACCACCGGCGCCTGCTTGGCCTCCGGGCCGGCATAGGTCGCCTCGAGGTCGATGATCTCGCGCAGCAGGATCTTCGATTCGTTGAGCTCGTCGCGCCAGATGATGATGGCCTGGAAGGTCAGCGGGCTTTCGCACAGACCCGCGATCATCGTCTCGCGGCCGGCCTCGATACGCTTGGCGATGGCGATTTCGCCCTCGCGCGACAGAAGCTCGACCGAACCCATTTCGCGCAGATACATGCGCACCGGGTCGTCGGTGCGATCGGTCGGCTCTTTCTTGGTCGTCGTGGCGGCCACGGCGGTGCCGGTCTGCTCGGCAAGCTCGTTGGCGTCTTCCTCGCTGTCGCCGGCGGGCTCGGCCTCGGCCTCTTCGCCCTGCTCGTCATCCTCGACGACGTTGATGCCCATGTCACTGAGCATCGCATTGATGTCTTCGATGCGGTCCGGATCCGTCTCTTCCGAGGGCAGCACCGCGTTGAGCTCGTCGAGCGTGACATAGCCGCGTTTCTTCGCGGCCTTGATCATCTTCTTGACAGCATCGTCGGAAAGGTCGAGCAGAGGGCCATCGGTGGCGCCTTCGCGTTCGGTCTCGACCTCTTCCTTTTCCTTTGTCGCCATTCTTTGTCGTCTCCAAGCGGCCCAATATCGAGGCCGCGTAAACTGTCGGACCGGTTACGCCGGATGTGCTCCTACCGGAGTTTTTTTACCGGCCCGGCAACCGCGTCATCTCTTTTGTTTTGTGCATCTCGTTGCCCCAAACCGGTTTCCACTTTTGGGCGACATGCATTAAGTCCAGATTAACCCTGATATCTGGAGCAGGCATTTTGCCTGTCCAGCCGTCGCCGGCACCTCACATCGCTCAAATTTCCCGCCGATGCCGGGGCACGGTTAACGTTTCGAATCGTCCTGATTCCGCCAATCTGCCAGAAGGTCAAGCGCCTCTGGCATGATTCGCATGAAAAAAGCGAATCAATTACCCGACTTAGAGGCGTCGATTCGACGCGCTGCGCATTTCCACTTCACTTCCAATGGGTGGTGTCCGGCCCTAAACGCGGCCAACCCTGCCCGACGAAACGCCGAACCCTTCGATCAGCGCTTCCGTTGCCTGCACATCGTTGAATTGCGCTTGAATCTCGACGAGATGCCGGAAGTTTTCGTCCGAAGGGTCTGCATCGAGCGCCGCCTGCGCCTGTTTCAGCTCTCTATGTAAGGTGCGGGCGCTGCGCTGCAAGTGCATCGCCTGGTTGAAGGCGTCGCGGGCATCGTCGAGCGCGGCGGTCTCCAGCGCCGGCCATTGCCGCGCGCGCTTGATCAACTCCACCGCCCGCTCCCAGATGGCGCCGCATCGGGCGCGCTCGATGGTGGCGATGACCGCGCCGCGCTCGTCGGCCGCGTCATGCGCCATGGCGTCGAGGATGGCCGCGTGGAGCTTGCGCAAATCAGAATTGGCCAGGTCGAGGAATTCGACATGCGCGAAATTCTCGTCGATCAGCGCCGGATGGTTGACCAGCGCCACGATGATCGTCGCCTCACGCACGGACATGCCTTCGCCGCCGCGCTTGACCAGCGCCGACTGGCCGAGGCTTTCGGTGATCGCGATGCGGCCGCTTCCGCCCTTGGCGAACTGCCCGCCGGGCGCCGCGGCCTTGCCCTGGCCGCGCTCCCCCGGCCGGCCGCCATCCTGGCGACCCTGCCTGGTGTCGCGCTGGGTGCCGAAAAAGCTCCGCACCCGTTCGCGCATCACCTGTTGATATTCGTAGCGCACACTCTCGTCGCGGATACGGCTGGCGAGCTCATTCAGCCTCTTTCCCAACTCGGCGCGACGTTCCGGCGTTTCGAAGACGCCGCCGGCGGTCTCGCGCATCCACAGGAGATCGACAAGCGGCCGCGCCTCCGAAAGCACCGCCCGGAACGCATCCGGCCCATCGGCCTTGACCAGATCATCGGGGTCCTTGCCTTCCGGCAGCAGCGCGAACCGTGCCGAGCGTCCTGCCTGCACCGAAGGCAGGGCCAGATCCGCGGCACGCCATGCCGCTTTCAACCCGGCCTTGTCGCCGTCGAAGCACAGCACCGGCTCCGGCGCCATGCGCCACAGAAGCTCGAGCTGGTTTTCGGTGAGCGCCGTGCCGAGCGGCGCCACGGCATTCTCGAAGCCGGCCTGGGCCAGGGCGATGACGTCCATATAGCCTTCGACCGCGATCACCGTGCCGCCCTTGGCGAGTGCCTTGCGGGCGCGGGCGAAGTTGTAGAGCACGTTGCCCTTGTGAAAGAGCTCTGTCTCCGGCGAGTTCATGTATTTGGCCAAGGCATCGGGCGCCAACGCCCGCCCGCCGAAGGCGATGATCTTGCCGCGCGAATCCGGGATCGGGAACATGATGCGGTCGCGGAACCAGTCATAGGAGACCGGAATGTCGTCGCCATGCCGCACCAGCCCACAGGCTTCGATATCGGCCTTCGGCACGCCCTTGGCGGCAAGATGCTCCTTGAGCGCGTTGCGGCTGTCGGGCGCATAGCCCAGCCGGAAGGATTGCTGCGTCGCCGGTGTCAACCCGCGGTCGCGCAGATAGGCGCGTGCCTTGGCGCCGTCGGCGCTCTGCAGCCGCTCCTGGAAGAAGAGGGTCGCCATCTCCATGACGTCGGTCAGGCTGGCGCGTTCCTTCTCGCGCCGCTCTTCCCGTTCATCACGCACCGGCATCGGCACGCCGGCCATCTCGGCGACCTTTTCGACCGCCTCGGGAAAACTCATGCCGTCGAGCTCCGTGAGGAACTTGAAGTGATCGCCCGAAACCGAGCAGCCGAAGCAGTGGTAGCGGCCCTTCTTGTCCTCACAGTGGAAGGATGGGCTTTTCTCTCCATGGAACGGGCAGCAGGCCCAATAGTCGCCGCGTGACGTGTTGGTCTTCTTCCTGTCCCACGAGACGCGCTGGCCGATGACCTGAGAAATCGGCACGCGGTCGCGTATCTCGTCGAGGAAGGCGGGCGGAAAGCGCATCGGAGAAACTCGTTTGCCCTCCATATAATCAAGCCGCCCGGGCACGGCGACTCTGTCCGGCGCATCGTACCCGCTTTTCACAGACGAAAAGAAGGCGGCCGAGGCGGCCGCCTTCTTTCCGCACTAGCGGTTGTCGCGGATCAATGCGCGGCGATCGCGCCGAAGATGATGCCGGACAGGATGCTGACCAGCACATAGTCGTTGCCGACGCGGATCCACTCCTGGCCGGGGCCGGGGCGGCGCAGGCCATAGCGGTTCCAGTCGCGGATCGGCTGATGGCGCTTCCAGTTGGAATATTTCTGGCCGTTGCGCCAATGGCTGCGCTTCACGACGACCTTCTTCTTCACGACCCGCTTGTCGACATGCCTGCCGGGCTTCTGCCAGTCGACCTGGGTGTAGTTCGACTGCGGCGCGCTCGGCTGGGCGAGTGGCGCGGCCTGGCCCGAGAGGGCCGAGGCGGCCAGCATCGAGGCGGTGACGGCGCAAAGTATGAGACGCTTCATGGTCGGTACTCCTTGTTGTCGATAGGCAGAGGGATACCGGCCGACGGATGAACCGAAACTGAATGTTTGAATTACAATTCTGTAATGGTTTCCGATGCTTGCGCCGACTGCCTCAACAACGGTTCGGATTGCGCTCGGCCTCGCGGCCGAGCAACGCTTCATTCCGGGCGAAGCGCCGCCGCAACACGCATGCAACCAATGCTTCCTCCGTTCATTTCCGACATGGTCCGTCGAGCCGAGACGATCGTCGCATCACAAAATCTATTACCCGGCTAATCTTAATTGATGTATTTCCAGGCCTCGTGATGGCTAAGATTCGTACGTCTCTCCGCGCCGCCAGAGCCACCCCGCGGGGTGGGCTGTGAGCGGCTCCGTCGTCCTCCTGCACCTTGCCGGCGCGGTGGCGCTGATGCTGTTCGCCACCCGCATGGTGAAGACTGGCGTCGAGCGGGCCTATGGCGACGTGCTGCGCCACAGGCTGCGCGCCACCATGCGCAATCCGATCATGGCGGTGCTGGCCGGCTGCGGGCTGTCAATCGCGCTGCAGAGCTCAACCGCGGTGACGCTGCTGGTCGGCTCCTTCGCCGGCGCCGGCATCGTTTCGGGCGCCGCCGGCCAATTGGCAGTGCGCGGCGCCGAGATCGGTTCGGCACTGGTGGTCAAGCTGCTTACCTTCGATCTGACGCTGCTGGTGCCGCTCTGCCTGATCGCGGGAACGGTCATGTTCATGGCCACGGAGCGGCGAGACTGGCGGCAGTTAGGCCGT
This sequence comes from Mesorhizobium atlanticum, assembly GCF_003289965.1. Classification (GTDB taxonomy): domain Bacteria; phylum Pseudomonadota; class Alphaproteobacteria; order Rhizobiales; family Rhizobiaceae; genus Mesorhizobium; species Mesorhizobium atlanticum. The sequence continues at coordinate 800,560 of NZ_QMBQ01000002.1, read as the reverse complement.
ATCCTGATCGGCATCGGCCTCTTGATCCTGTCGCTGGAGATGATCGGGCAGGCGTCGGAACCGTTGCGCCAGAGCTCGCTGATGCCGCTGATCATCAGCTATTTCTCCGGCGATTTCGTCACGGCCTATCTGCTTGCAGCGCTGGTCACCTGGCTCTTCCATTCCTCGATCGCCGCCGTGCTGCTTCTGGTGACGCTGGCGGGGCGCGGCTTCATCCCTCCGGAGCTCGGCATCGTGCTGGTGCTTGGCGTCAATCTCGGTTCCTCCGTTATCGCGCCCTTGCTCACCCGCAATGCCGATCCGGGCATTCGCGTCGTGCCGATCGGCAACCTCTTGATGCGCGGCATGGGATCGCTGTTGATGCTGATCCTGTTCATGACCGTGAAGCCGCCGATCGGCTTCCTTGGCGCCACGGTCCCCGACCAGATCGTAAACGCGCACATCCTGTTCAATGTGGTTATCCTGCTCGCCGGCCTGCCACTTGCCGGTCTTGTCTACCGCGTTTCCGAGAAGATCGTGGCTGTCGGCGCCAAGCCGGACCCGGCGGCGGAGCTCGACGTCATCGAACTTTCGGCGCTGAACGACAGTGCTCTCGACACGCCGAGCCAGGCTTTGGCCAACGCAACGCGCGAAGTGGTGCGGGTCTGCGAGACGGTCGAGATCATGCTGAAGCGCATCATCGAGCTCTACGAGGATGCCGATCCCGCCAAGATCAAGGCGCTTGCCGCGCTCGACGACCGCGTCGATAGGAAGCACGCCGCGATCAAGCTCTATCTCGCCAAGATCACCAGGAATCCGCTGACCGAGGACGAGGCGTTGCGGTGCCAGGAGCTGATCGGCGCCTGCGTCAAGCTGGAGCAGGTCGGCGACATCATCGTGCGCAACATGCTGGTGCATGTCAGGAAGAAGCTGGAGCGCGGCCTGGAGTTCACACCGGAAGGCTGGCAGGAGCTTTGCGCCTTCCATTCCTCCGTGCTGGCCAATGCTCGGCTCGCCTTCAATGTGCTGGTCTCGCGCGACCCCGAGACCGCGCGCCAGCTGGTGTTGGAAAAGGATCTTTTGCGAGAGCGCGAGAAGGAAACCAGCGCCAGCCATTTCCTGCGCCTGCGCGAAGGCACCGCCAAGAGCGTCGAGACGAGCTCGATCCACCTCGACACCATCCGCGACCTCAAGCAGATCAACTCGCTGCTGGCCTCGATCGCCTACCCGGTGCTCGAGGAGCGCGGCCTGCTCGGCGGCTCGCGGCTGAAGGCCAGCTAGCCCAACGCTCAAGAAAAGCTAAAGTGGCGTCGACAATTTCTGCATTGCCGCGCCCGCCCGGGCGTGGTTTGAGGCGTGTATTCCTCGCATATGTTTGAATCATGCTGCCGCTGATTGCCCTTTTCCTTGCCGCCTTCGCCTTCGGCACCACCGAATTCGTCATCGCCGGCGTGCTGCCGGAGGTGGCGCAGGGTCTCGGCGTTTCGGTGCCGACCGCCGGCTATCTCGTCTCCGGCTATGCCTGCGGCATAGCCGTCGGCGGCCCGCTGCTGGCGCTCGCGACCAGCAATGTCTCGCGCAAGTCGCTGCTGATCGGGCTGACCATCGCCTTCACAATCGGCCAGGTGGCCTGCGCGCTGGCGCCCGATTTCACCGCGATGCTTCTGCTGCGTATTGCGACCGCCGTGGCGCATGGCTGTTATTTCGGTGTCGCCATGGTGGTGGCCGTCAGCCTGGTGCGCGAGGACCAGCGCGGCCGGGCGGTCGCGATCATTCTCGCGGGGCTGACGGTTTCCAATGTCATCGGCGTGCCGGCCGGCACCGCGATCGGCAGCCTGTGGGGCTGGCGCGCGACCTTCTGGGTGATGGGCGCGCTCGGCCTCGTCGCGATCCTCGCCATGCTGGCGCTGCTGCCGCGAACAGCTGGCGCCGCCAACCGGCCAGCCGGCCTGGCGCGCGAGGTTCGTGTGCTCGGCCGCCAGCAGGTTTGGACCTCGCTGATCCTGATGCTGATGCTGATGATCGGCCAGTTTGGGCTGTTCACCTACATCACGCCGTTGCTGCTCGAAGTAACCGGCCTCGACGAGAGCCTGATTCCATGGGTGCTGCTGCTCAATGGCGTCGGCGCCACGATCGGCGTCCTGGTCGGCGGCAAGCTCGCCGACTGGAAGCTGATGCCCTCGCTGATCGTCATGCTCGCCCTGCAGGCGGTGGCGCTCGGCGTCGTCCATCTTGTCAGCCCCTACCCGGTGCCGATGATCGTCGCCATCGTCATCTGGGGCGGTCTCAACTTCGCCATCGGCGCGCCGATCCAGACGCGCATCCTGGCCTGGACGGCCGACGCCTCGAACCTTGCTTCCGCGTTGATCCCGTCCGGCTTCAATGTCGGCATCGCGCTCGCCGCGTCGCTGGGTGCTGCGATGCTCAATGCCGGCTACGGCTATCGCAGCCTGCCGCTCGCCGGCGCCCTGGCCATGCTGGTGGCGGTGGTGGTGGCTGTCGGCTCGCAAGCCTGGGAATGGCGCAGCCGCGCGACGCCGCCGCTGCCGGCCGCGGCCGAATAGCTGGCGTCAGACCTTCGGTCGCGAGGAGCCTGGCGCTCCCGAAAGAATGGAAGCCAGGCTTTGCAGGCCTTCCTTCAGCCGTTCGCGGTTGGGGGTGGCGCCCAGCGCCAGGCGCAAGCCATTGGCGAAGTCCGGCCCGACGGCAAACTCTTCCGCGGGGCTGATGGCCAACCCGCGACGGCGAGCAGTATCGGCGAGTTCGGCCGAGCGCAATTCGCTCTTCAGCGGATACCAAAGATGCAGGCCGGCATCCGTTGCGGTGAAACCCTTGGCGAGGATGTTGCGGGCAATCTCTTGCCTGGCCTGCGCTTCGGCACGCACGCCGGCGGTGATCTCCCCGGCAAGGCCGCTTCTCAGCCACTCGCAGGCGAGGCCAGTCATCAGCGGCGGCGCCATCATCGTCGTGCCGCGTATCGCTGCCGCTATCCGTTCGGCGGCTTGCGCGTCGGGCGCCGCCAGGAAAGCCGTGCGCAGGAAAGGCGAGATGCATTTCGCCAATGTCGCGACATGGAAGGTCCGCTCCGGCGCCAGGGTCAGGAACGCCGGCGGCGGCGCGGCGAGCAACCTTCTGTAGGGATCGTCCTCGACGATGGTCAGCCCGAGCTTGTCGGCCATGCGGGCGAGTTCGCGCCGTCTGGCTTCGGGCATGACGGATGCGGTCGGATTTTGCAGCGTCGGATTGAGGTAGAGGACGCGGGCGCCATGCCGTCGCGCCGCCTCTTCGAGATCGTCCGGCCGCATGCCTTCGTCATCGTCTCCGACGGCGGCGAGCTTGCGTCGCGTCGCCCCGGCCAGCCCGATCAGCCCGGGATAGGTGAGCGCATCGGCAAGGATCGTGTCGTCCTCGCGCGTCTCTGACAGGACGACGGCCGTGAGCAGTGCCTGCGCGCCGGAACCGACGATGACCCTGTCGACCGGCAGCCTGTCCCCCGCTGCGGCAAGCCATGAGGAGCCGGCGGCGCGCTCCGCGGGCGAACCTGGGCCGGGATGATAGGAAAGCAGCGCTTCCGCGCTGGAGCGCTTGAGCAGCCCTTCGACACCCGTCCTGATCAGTCCCGGCAGGTTGATGCCCGCGGGCGCCGGCGGAATGTTCATGCTGAGATCGAGGACGGGCTCTTCCGGTTCGCCCGGCGTGACGAAGGTGCCTCGGCCCGCCGTCGCGTCGATCAGGTTCCTCCGCCTGGCTTCGGAAAACGCCCGCGTGACGGTCGTAAGGTCGACCCCGAGCAGTCGGGCAAGCTCCCGTTGCGGCGGCAACCTGTCGCCCGGCTGCAACCGGCCGTTCGAGCGGGCATCTGCCAAGGCATCGACGATCTTGAGATAGACCGGTCCGGGCCACGCCTCCAAATCCGGGAGCCAGCTGATGTCACCTGCACCGGTCACTTATCGCTAATCCATACATTTTGTCGCATTGTCTGCATACAAGAATGATATATGTATGTATCCAAGATCTCAAGGTTGGCTTGGCCTCACGCGAGATCCACTGGAGCGACGATCATCATGGAAGACCTTGCGCATTATCCACCCCTGGTGCCCTGGCAGGTGGGAATCCGGGGCCGCTGCCCGCGTTGCGGTGAGGGCCACCTGTTCGAGGGATTCTTGAAACTGGCGCCGAAATGTGATGTCTGCGGGCTCGACTATTCCTTTGCCGATCCCGCCGACGGCCCGGCTTTTTTCGTCATCTGCTTTGCCTGTGTGCCTTCGGTGCTGTTCGCCGTCTGGGCGCAGGTGACTTTCGAGCCCTCCATGTGGTTCCACGCCTTCGTTTCGATCCCGATCGTTCTCGCGACCTGCATTCCGCCGCTCAGGCCGCTCAAAGGCTGGCTCGTGGCGAGCCAGTTTTACCACAAGGCGGAAGAAGGAAGGCTGGCCAGGCCCGGCGAGTGACCTGGGCTCGGTTTCGATCGTGGTTCGTCTCGATTCCGTGTCCGTCGACATTAAAGTTAAGGTCGAGACCGGCATGACCGCCGCGTGGATCGCTCTCAAGTCGCCTGGAACCGGATCTCGCCCTTGTTCAGGAAACAGGCTTTGTCGAACAGTGACAGGTCGAGCGGGTTCGGCAGTCGGATATCGCCCATATCCGGGAATGGTTTTCGAGCGGGATCAAACGCCCTGTCGACCTGGGAGATGAAGACCAGCACCAGCCCGCGTTCCCGGGCGAACGACCTCAGCGCGCGTATCTGGACCATGAGCTCAGGATTGTCCCGCTTCTGGTCGAGCAGCTGCAAATAGTCGATCACCGCCAGCGTGCCGCGCGGCGCCGACCGCAACGCCTCGATGATGTAGGCGGCGCTGATGGCGTAGGAATTGTCGAACTCGAACAGATGGTCGAAATCGGCAGGGTCGGCGCCGATGTCCCGGAACCGATTGAGGATGTCGGCATGCATATATTCCAGGGTGAAGAACACGGCGCGATTGCCTTGCTTCATGGCCGCCACGGCAAGTTCGAGGCTCATCAGGGTCTTGCCCTGGCCCGGCCGCGCCGCCACGAGGACCATGTCGCCGGGCAGAAGCCGCTCCAGTAGGCTGTCGGCGGGCGTCGCCTCGGCGGCTTTGGCTGCAAGCAGGCTCCAGCTGGCAAAGCCCTCCTTGGCGGCCATGCGGTCAAGCGCCTCGTGGAGCGGGACTTTTTCCCGGCGGGACAGAAGCCTCGCCCGGCGTTTCAGTTGATAGACGGGTGCGGAAAGCCGCATCGAAAAACCTCCTGCCACGAGCAGTCTTGGCAACCCCTCCTTATGCGTGGCTCGAACAGTTGGCTGGTGATGGACTGCCCTGCATGAACGATGCTTCCCGATGGAGGGAGGAGGCGTGGGCGCGCCGGGAATCAGATGATAGCTCAATCGAAGCGGACGGAAAATCCGACCTCCAAAAGGCGTCGCTAAACTAGAAGTGTTTCGCCGATGCGTGCGAGACCTTCTATGATCGGCCCGGGTGATTCACGGGTACGAGACATTTCGACAGGAGGGGCAAAACGGTGCGGTTGAGATCTGTTCCGCGGGGTGTGGCCATCTTTTGCCTTGTCGCAATCCTGGCCGCGCTGACGGCATCGGTCAGCTCATTTGCCGCCTTGCGGCCATCCAACATCCCAGACTGGCTGCAGCGTCATGTCGGCGACGGCGAGGGCCAGATCTCTGAGGTCGTGCTGGAGCGGGCGCGCGCGCTCTACCAGAAGAAAGTCAGCGACGGTTCGGTCAGCAACCCCTGCTATTTCGCCATGGATGCCACGCGCCCCGGCGACTTGGGCAACAGCGTGCTTGGCCAGCGTTACTACATCATCTGCGAAGCCAAGCAGCTCTTCCGCGCCGTTTCCTCGGGCCATGGCGGCGGCCGCAACCTGAAAGGCGTCGCCGATTTCTCCAACGGCAGGCGTTGCGCGAAGAACTTCGGCAACGCGATGGATTCCGAGCTGACGGCCGGCGGCGCCTATATGACGGCGGAGACCAAGACCTCGTTCAAGGGCTACTACCGCGTCGGCGCGCAGAACGCGGTGTTCATGCGCACCTTCATCCAGTTCGACGGCGAAGGCGAGACGGCGAACGCCAGGCAGCGCGTCATCGGCGGGCATCCGGCGGCCATCCTGAAGGGCTTGTGCATGCGCAAGAACCCGCAAAGCTCTTACGCCGACCACGACGGCTTTGTGCCCTACGGCAAGCTGGTGAATTACGCCGGCGGCCGCAGCAATGGCTGCACCAGCTGGTCGCCGGCCGATGCCGAGCAGATCATCCCCCTGGTGAAGGACAGCCCGACGACGCTCTACATCTATCCGGAATCGCGCGACATCGCCGCCGTCGCCCGCGCCAAGTCCAGTGGCCAGGCGCTCTCAGCCGCGGGAGCCTATTGGAACGCCTCCTGCCTGAAGGAGATCGGCACGCCCAAATTCTGGCCGAAGAAGACGCTGGAGCCGATCATCGCGCAATACAGGAAGGACCATCCGGCGCCGCCGCCGCAGCCGGTGCCGATCTGCAAGGACTGAAGCAATTCCAGGAAAAGTGTGTAACGGTTTTCCGGCCGGAATTGCGAAAAACAGGGAGATAGAGCGGTTCGCCGGTTCCCTGAAACGGCGAAACGCTCTGAGGCTGTCGTCTACTGCAGCAGCCCCTTGATGATGGCGCTCGCCTTGGCGAAGTCCATCTGGCCGGCATATTTCTGCTTCAGCGCGCCGATCACCTTGCCCATGTCCTTCTGGCTGGCGGCGCCCGTCGCCGCGATCGCCTCGCGCGCCGCAGCCGTGATCGCCGCGTCGTCGAGCTGCGTCGGCAGGAATTCGCGGATGATCTCCATCTCGCCGCGTTCCTGCGCCGCCAGTTCCGGCCGCTTGCCGTCTTCGAAAGCCTTGGCCGATTCCTCGCGCTGCTTCACCATCTTGGCGAGGATCTGCAGGATCTCCTCCTCGCTCGCCGGTGGCTTGCCGGCGCCGCGATTGGCGATGTCGCGGTCGTGGATGGCGGCCTGGATCAGCCGCAGCGTCGGCAGACGGTGCTTGTCCTGCGCCTTCATCGCGCTCTTCATGGATTCGGCGATTTTCTCGCGCATCGTGCTTCTCCTTCGAATGCGGCGGACAATAGCTTTGCCGAACGGGCAAGGCAAATTCCGGCAAGCCGCTGATATTGCTGGACGAATGGAAAACAGAGCTGGCTGGCGGTGTCCGCATTGACCGTTCGGGTGCCTTCGCCTATGTACTCGGTCCTGCATGAGACAATGAGTTGACGCGCGGAGGTTGGGAAATCCTGCTTCGCGCGCTTTGCTGCGCGAGTGGTCCCGCCGACCAGTCGCAGCGCCTGACAGGAGTGCCGCCATGGCCACGACCACCGCCCCCTGGGCCACCGAAAAGCCGACCGCCCTTCTGGTGCTCGCCGACGGCACGGTGATCGAAGGCCGTGGCCTCGGCGCCACCGGATCGGCCGTCGCGGAAGTGTGCTTCAACACCGCGCTGACCGGTTACGAGGAGATCCTCACCGATCCGTCCTACGCCGGCCAGATCGTCACCTTCACCTTCCCGCATATCGGCAATGTCGGCACCAATGACGAGGACATCGAGGACTTGCATCCGGCGGCCCGCGCCGGCGCTGTCGGCGCCATCTTCAAGGCCAATGTCACCGACCCGTCCAACTATCGCGCCGCCGGGCATCTCGACCAATGGCTGAAGCGGCGCGGCATTGTCGCGCTGTCCGGCATCGATACCCGCGCGCTGACCGTCCTGATCCGCGAGAAGGGCATGCCCAATGCCGTCATCGCGCATGCGCCCGACGGCGTTTTCGACATCGAGGATCTGAAGCGGCGGGCGGCTGCCTGGTCGGGCCTGATCGGCCTCGATCTCGCCAAGGAAGTGACGTCCGGCCAGTCCTCCGTGTGGCGCGAGACGCCCTGGATCTGGAACGAGGGCTATGGCGAGCAGGACGCGCCGTCTTTGCATGTCGTGGCCATCGACTATGGCGTCAAGCGCAACATCTTGCGCTTGCTGGCGGGCCTCGGCGCCAAGGTCACCGTCGTGCCGGCCCAGACCGGCGCCGAGGAGATCCTGGCCATGCAGCCGGACGGCATTTTCCTGTCGAACGGCCCCGGCGACCCGGAAGCGACCGGCGAATATGCCGTGCCGGTGATCCAGAGCCTCTTGAAGACCGACATTCCGGTGTTCGGCATCTGCCTCGGCCATCAGATGCTGGCGCTGGCGCTCGGCGGCAAGACCGAAAAGATGCATCAGGGCCACCATGGCGCCAACCATCCGGTCAAGGACCACACCACCGGCAAGGTCGAGATCGTCTCGATGAACCATGGCTTCGCCGTCGACGCCGACTCGCTGCCCGAAGGCGTCGAGGAAACCCATGTCTCGCTCTTCGACGGCTCGAATTGCGGCATCGCGCTGACCGGCCGACCGGTCTTCTCGGTCCAGCATCATCCTGAGGCCTCGCCCGGTCCGCAGGATTCGCACTACCTCTTCCGCCGCTTCGTCAACCTGATCCGCGAGCGGCGCGGCGAGGAAGCGCTGGCGGAGCGGGCCTAATCCTTTTTTGAGGTTCTGTGATGCGTGCAGCAGAAGGAGCTTCCGAAGACGCTGCGGATGTGGCGATATACGATGAGCGGAAGACCGCGCTTAAAACGGAAAGGCTCTGCCTGCCGACGTAACCATCGATATCCTGCGCGGCTCCAGTCGACTCAAGGCGCTGCGCAACTGGCGAAAGCTCACCCAAGCCGAACTGGCCGCAGCGATCGGTGTCAGCCAGGGTTTCCTGTCGGACCTCGAATCCAATCGCCGTAAGCCGTCAGAGCAAACCAGCGCAATGCGGGCGAAGGCACTCGATATCCCCGGAGAATGGATCGAGCCCTAAAGCATGTCTCCCGAAAGTGGGAACCGGTTTCGGGGCAAAGACATGCGCAAAATCAAAAGCCTAAAGCGCAGGGAGCGAATCTGAAAGATCGCGACGCGCTTTAGTCGTTCTCAGGCCGCGTCCGTCACCGCCGCGTCCTGCGCATGCATGCGCTCGACTTCCTTCGGCGTCGGCCTGGCCACTTTCGTCACGAAGACGATGACCGCCAGCGTCAGGAAGATCGCACCGAGCACATAGGGCGCGCCGCCGAACACAACCGGCGCGGTCGGGCTCGTGAACCAGGAGAAGATCGCCGTATAGAGCAGCGGCGTGATGATCGAGGTGATCGAGAAGATCGAGGTCATCGCACCCTGCAATTCGCCCTGCGCCGAAGGCGGCACCTTGGCCGCGGCAAGACTGCGTAGCGGCGGATCCGCCAGCGCCTCCAGGCAGCCGGCCACGATCACCGCGTAGATCATCCAGCCTTGCGTCGAAAACGCATAGCCGAAGGCGCTGAGCGCGGTGAAGGTGAGCCCGATCGCCGCCGTCCTCCATTCGCCAAGCTTCGGAATGATCCGCGGCAGCACCGTCGCCATGATGATCGCGCCGCACAGGCCGAAGGCGCCCAGCGAGAAGCCGATCTGCTGCTGGTTCCAGCCATAGCGGTAGTTGGAGACGAACGCCCAGACCGCCGGGTACATCATGTGGCCAAGCGTCATCAGGAAGAACACAAGCCCGATCCAGCCGATGCCCGGATAATTGCGCATCTGCATCAGCGTGCCGACCGGATTGGCACGCTTCCACTCGAAGGGCCGACGGTGCTTCTCGTCCAGCGTCTCGGGCAGGAAAACCATCGCGATCAGGAAATTCACGAAGGCGAGCGCGGCGGCGAAATAGAACGGCACGCGCGGCCCGAACGTGCCGAGCACCCCGCCCAGCACCGGGCCGATGACGAAGCCGACGCCGAAGGCGATGCCGAGCAGGCCGAAATTCTTCGCCCGGTTCTCGTCATTCGAGATGTCGGCGATGAAGGCCGATGTCGTCGAATAACTGGCGCCGGAAATGCCGGCGAGCACGCGGCCGATGAACAGCATCGGATAGGACCAGGCGATGGCGCAGATCAGATTGTCGATCGAGAAGGTCAGCACCGAGGCCAGCAGGACCGGCCGGCGCCCGAAGCGGTCGCTCAACCCGCCAATGATCGGCGCGAAGAAGAACTGCATCGCCGCATAAACGAAGAACAGCCAGCCGCCCTCGATCGCGGCCTCGCTGACGCTGAGGCCGCTCAGTTCCTCAAGATAGGCAGGCAGCACCGGCATGATGATGCCGAAGCCGATGATGTCGAGCAAAAGCGTCGTGAAAACGAGCGCAAGGCCCCGCTTGGCGGTTTTAGGGTCGATCATGATGATAAGCTCCTCATCCGCCTTGGGGCACGGCGGGACGGACCTTATAGGCGAGGTTAGCCGCGGGAACAATCCGCGAACGAACGCAAATGCCTTATGCTGACATCACTTGCCAACTGTCGCCGATCGCGGATCGTCACCCGAAAGGGAGCGGAAACGCCACCCTCAGATCGGACCGCTCATCGTGTTGCAGTCGGACAGCTTGCCGCTCTTGAAGCCTCGCGCCAGCCAGGTTTGCCGCTGCTGCGAAGTGCCGTGGTTGAAGCTTTCCGGCACGACATAGCCCTGCATCTTCTTCTGCAGCGTGTCGTCGCCGATCTGCTTGGCCGCGTTCAACGCGCTTTCGATGTCGCCCTGCTCCAAAATGCCCTTCTGCTGCGTGTAATGCGCCCAGACACCGGCGAAGCAATCGGCCTGAAGCTCGATGCGCACCGACAGCTGGTTGGCGTCGACCTCGCTCATGCCCTGCCGCATCTGGTTGAACTTGTCCATGATGCCGGTGAGGTTCTGCACGTGATGGCCGACCTCATGCGCCACCACATAGGCGCGCGCGAACTCGCCTGAAGCGCCGAACTGCTGGTCGAGTTGCTGAAAGAAGGTCATGTCGAGATAGACCTTGTGATCGCCCGGGCAGTAGAAGGGCCCGGCCGCCGCCGAAGCGAAGCCGCAGGCCGAACGAACCTGGCCGCTGAACAGCACCAGCTTGGGATCCTCATAGGTCAACCCCTGCGATTTGAAAATGCCGGTCCAGGTGTCCTCCGTGTCGGCAAGCACGGTCGCGACGAACTGCTTCATCTCGTCATTGGCGGGCGCGTTGCCATTGTCCTGCGTCTCGGTGATCTGGCCGCCGCCACCGGGCAGCAGGCCGCCGTCGCCGCCACCCAGGATCTGCGAGGGATCGAAGCCGAAATACCATCCCGCGAGCACAACCAGGATGACCAGCAGGATGCTGCCGCCACCGCCAGTGCGGCCGCCGATAGGAACGCGGAACTGGCCGCCGCCGCCCAATCCGCCGCCAAGCCCGCCACCGCTGTCGCTGCGGTCATCCTCGATATTGTCGCTCTGACGACGGCCTCTCCAAAGCATGGCAACTCCTCGCAATGCGAATGTCCTGGAGGGGCTGGCCCGCGACCGCCCCCGTGCTGACAACTATCGCAACGGCCAGCCTAAGTCACAGAATTTTTCGCGTCCAAAAGATGCGCGGGCCGGAGGAACTCCGATCGGCTGGTTAATTTTCACGCCCGATAAACCGGCTGAAAACCTCAGCTTTTCTGCTTGGCACCGGCGCTTTTGCCGTCCGAACTTTTCGAACGTTCCTCGAAACGCGCGGCGCCTTTCTTCAGCGGATGGCCGGTCTCGGCCTCGGTCTTGCGCTCGTCCCTGGCTGCAGCCTGGCGCAACCCCCTGGCCGCCTGCTTCCCCTTGGCGGTCGGTGCCTGTTCGATACCCATTGCTTCCTCCCTAAGCGCGATGATCGCGCGATGTGGGAAGTAATGCGGCGAAGATCGGTCGGTTCCGTCTCAACGCGCTCGGATGGATCAAACGCCTATGCCTGGCGATGCGTCATCGCCCGGCGGAAGGCGTCCAGCGTTTCGGCGCTGACATGGTGTTCGATGCCCTCAGCATCGATGCGCGCCGTCTCGGCGCTGACGCCCAGCGAGCGCAGGAAGGCCTCCACCGTCTGGTGGCGGATGCGGCTTTCCTCGGCGACCTTGCGGCCGGCCTCGGTCAGGAACACGCCGCGATAGGGTTTTCGCGAGACCAGCCCGTCGGCGCACAGCCTGGTCAGCATCTTTGCCACCGTCGGCTGCGCGACGCCGAGCCTTGCCGCGATATCGACCTGCCGCGCTTCGTTGCCGTCCTCGATCAGATCGGCGATCAGCTCGACATAGTCTTCCACGAGCGCGCTGCGGCGCGCCTGGCGCTGTTGCCGGAATCCTTCCGAATGGATTTCGGCATCGGGAAGCGGCTCCTCGCGTCGAACCGGTTTGTTCCTCAGCGCCAATACGCGCCCCTCCTGCCTGTCCTAGAGCATGATGCCGAAAAGTGAAGCGGTATTCCGGACGACGTCGCGCTCTATCTCCTCGACTGAATCGGCATCGCATCCATAGCACGAAACCCCTGATGATCCGGCCGTTTATTTGCATTCCCGCGCGGGCGCAACCGGCGTTTGCCACCGCCCGCCCTGGAACTTGCTCCCGCGGATCACGAAAGCATGATCAATGAAATATAGCCTATTGCATAATGTTGAGCCATGGCATAGGTAAAAGGTACTTCGATAGTTCCAGCGGAAATCCCATGTCCGATGCCGATGCAGCAACCGTAGCCCGACCCGCGTGGCGATTCGACAGGCCGGACGACGAGCAGCCCAGCCTGCGCGAGGTGAACGCCTCGATCGCGGTGCCGCGGACCGGCGTCTGGTTCCGCCGCCTGTTCGCCTTCATGGGACCGGGCTACATGGTTTCGGTCGGCTATATGGACCCAGGCAACTGGGCGACCGACCTCGCCGGTGGCGCGCAGTTCGGCTACACGCTGCTTTTCATCATCATGCTGTCGAACCTGATGGCGATCCTGCTGCAGGCGCTGGCGGCACGTCTTGGTATCGCCACCGGCCGCGACCTCGCTCAGGCCTGCCGCGCCTACTATCCGCGCCCCGTCAATCTGATGCTCTGGATCGCCTGTGAACTGGCGATCATCGCCTGCGACCTCGCCGAGGTGATCGGCACGGCGATTGCGCTGCAGCTTCTGTTCGGCATTCCGCTGGTCGGCGGCGCCATGCTCACCGCGCTCGACGCATTCCTGGTGCTATTGCTGATGAACAAGGGCTTCCGCTATCTCGAGGCCTTCGTCGTCGCGCTGCTGATCATCATATTCGGTTGTTTCGCCATCCAGATCTTCGTCGCCGCGCCGCCGGCCGGCACCATCCTGCACTCGATGTTCGTGCCGTCGTCCGAAATCGTCACCAATCCGGCGATGCTCTACATCGCCATCGGCATCATCGGCGCGACGGTCATGCCGCATAACCTCTATCTGCATTCCTCGATCGTGCAGACCCGCGCCTATGAGCGAACCGATGCCGGGAAGCGCGACGCCATCAAATGGGCGACGGCGGATTCCACCATTGCGCTGATCCTGGCGCTGTTCGTCAACGCTTCGATCCTGATCGTCGCGGCGGTCGCCTTCCACGATACCGGTCATCACCACGTCGCCGAGATCGGCCAGGCCTTCGAGCTGCTGTCGCCGCTGCTGGGCTTGAGCATCGCCTCGATCCTGTTCGCGGTCGCGCTGCTTGCCTCCGGCCTCAACTCGACGGTCACCGCGACGCTCGCCGGCCAGATCGTGATGGAAGGCTTCCTGCGCCTGCGCATCCCGCAATGGGCACGGCGCCTGTTGACGCGCGGCATCGCCATCGTCCCGGTGGTGGCCGTCACCGCGCTCTACGGCGAAAAAGGAACGGCCGAGTTGCTTGTGTTCAGCCAGGTTGTGCTATCGATGCAACTGCCCTTCGCGGTCATCCCGTTGGTGCAATTCGTGTCGGACAAGAAGAAGATGGGCAGCTTCGCCATACCGCGTGCCGTCGCGATCTTGGCCTGGGTGGTGGCCACCGTCATCCTCGCTCTCAACGTCAAGCTGCTCTACGACACCTTCGCCGGCTGACCGCGACATTCCGGCCGGACGCGCTATCTTGGCGCTATGGTCGAACCCGACGAAGCCCGTAGATTTTACGCCAGGCTGATGGCAGCGCAGGCGCGGTCGGCCGATCCGCGCATCGAGGAGGTCTTCGCCTCGGTGCCGCGCGAGGCCTTTCTCGGCGCGGGGCCATGGACCGTCTTTGCCGGCGAAGGCCGGTTCGAGACGCCGAGCGCCGATCCGAGCTACATCTATCAGAACGTGCTCGTTGTACTCGATGCCGACAAGGGCATCAACAATGGCGAGCCGCTTCTGCATGCCATGTGGCTCGGCAAGGTCGAGCCGAAACCGGGCGAGGCCGTCACCCATGTCGGCGCCGGCACGGGCTATTACACGGCGCTGCTGGCGAGACTGGTCGAGCCGGGCGGCAGCGTCACCGCCGTCGAGATCGAGCCCGACCTTGCCGCGCGCGCCAAAGCGAACCTTTCAGCCTACGACAACGTCGAAATCGTCCAGGCCGACGCCGTCGTCAATCCGTTGCCGCGCTCCGACATCATCTATGTCAATGCCGGCGTCGTCGCCCCGCCCGCCGCATGGCTGAAGGCGTTGAAGCCCGGCGGTCGCATGATCTTTCCGTGGCGCCCGTCCGAAACGGTCGGCCTCGCGGTCCTCATAACCCACCTGGGAAACGGCTTCGCGTGCCGGCCCTTCATGGGCTCCTGGTTCATCCCTTGCGTCGGCGCCTCCGCTGTCGAGCCGGGCGCGAAAATACCGAACCGCGAGCGCGCCGCGCGCACCCGCTCGATCTGGCTGGCGGCGGACAAGGCTCCGGACCGCACGGCGACCGCTGTCTTCGAGCAGGTCTGGTTCTCGTCGCGCCGCATCACGGGCCCTAAACCCAGAAAAATTTGATGGCGCATGTCGTGAAGCCCCTCGCTCGTTCGTCGTTACGTTGAACCCGCTGTGACGGCGGAGGAACAGCAGAGGAGAAGAGCACATGCGCAAGATCATCGCCGCCACCTTCGTCAGCCTCGACGGGGTCATGCAGGCGCCGGGCGGGCCGGAAGAGGATCCGGTCGGCGGCTTCAAGTTCGGCGGCTGGACCTTCCATTACTTCGACGAGGTGGCGGGCACGGCAATGGAGGAACTGTTCTCCAAACCCTTCGACCTGCTGCTCGGCCGCAGAACCTACGACATCTTCGCCGCGTACTGGCCGTATCAGAAAGATTCGATCGCGGATGTTTTCAACCCGGCGACCAAATACGTGGCGACGCACCGGCCGGATTCGCTGACCTGGGAGAACACCCGGTCGCTTGGACCCGACATCGTCGCCAGGCTTAAGGAACTCAAGCAGGAAGACGGGCCTGACCTGCTCATCCAGGGCTCGGGCGATCTGATCCACACCTTGCTCGCCAATGGGCTGATCGACGAGATCCGGCTGATGATCTTTCCGCTGCTGCTGGGCAAGGGCAAGCGGCTGTTCGGCGACAATGCGATGCCGGCCGCCTTCAAGCTCGTCAAGTCGCAGGCTACCACCACCGGCGTCATCATGGCGACCTATGAGCGCGCGGGCGAAATCCGCACAGGCTCGTTTGCCCAGCAGGAGCCTTCCGAAGCCGAGCTCGAACGGCGCAGGACCTGGAAGTAGCAATGGATGCGGGCGGGGCCGGCCTCGCCGCCACCTCGCCCGCGACCGATGCCTTTCCCGGAACGATGAGACATTCGACGCCATCTCAAGGACCATGCCGATGATACCCACCATAACCGCGTTCGAACGATCCCCCGATGGCGGCAGGGGGCTGGCGCGCGACATGCAGGTGCGCTGGGCGCTCGAGGAAGCCGGACAACCTTACGACGTTCGTCTCGTCTCGTTCGCTGCGATGAAGCAGCCGGCGCATCTAGCGCGCAACCCTTTTGGCAGTATCCCGACCTATGAAGAAGGCGATCTCGCTCTGTTCGAGTCAGGCGCGATCGTCCTCCACATCGCGGTGCGTTACGCGGGCCTGTTGCCCGACGACGCGAACGCCCGGGCGCGCGCGGTCGCCTGGATGTTCGCCGCGTACAGCACGGTGGAGCCCCCGATCCTCGAGCGAGCAACCGCCGTGATTCTGGAGCGCGATGCGCCGTGGCACGATGAGCGCTTGCCCCTGGTCGACGACCGGATCCGCAAGCGGCTGGGCGAACTCTCTCGCCATCTCGGTGATTCCGACTGGCTCGATGGCGACTTCAGCGCCGGCGACCTTGTCATGGTGGGCGTTCTGCGCCGGCTGCAGAGATCGGGACTGCTGAACGAGTTCCCGAACCTTGCCGCCTATGTCGCCCGCGGCGAGGCGCGGCCGGCCTTCAAGCGCGCATTCGACGCGCAATTGGCGGTCGCCCTAGCTGCGTCGAACAACTGAACAGCGCTCGCGTCACGCCGCCTGGCGAGGGCGTGAAAGACCCTCGCGGATATGGCCGGCAAAAGCCTGCGCGGCCGGCTGGGCGGCATGCTTTGGCAGATGCAGATTGACGGAGAAATTCGGCAGCGCCGGGAGCCCGGCATCGGACAGGATGTCGAGATCGGCAGGCACCGTCGACGCAAGCCAGGTGGTCACCGCCAGGTCCGACCGCACCGTGGCGGTCGTGGCATCGATGTTGCCGTTTTCGAACACGGTGCGCCAGTCGAGCCCATGCTCGGCGAGCGCCGCCAGCACCGCCGGCCGGAAGGCGCAAGTGTCGGCGACGATGGAGACCGGCAACGGCCGCTTCAGGCGTGCCGCGCCACCCCTGGCGCCGACCCAGACCAGCCGGTCGACGAGCAGGCATTCGCCGGCGCTGGGACCGACGCGCTCCTCGATGACGGCAAGGTCGATGGTGCCCGCCGCCAGGGCCGCCGCGAGTTCCGGCGAAGAGGCGCAGACCAGCGAGATCTCTACCTGAGGATAGGCTTCGGCATAGGCTTTCAGCACGGGCGCGAGCAGCGTGCCGACAAGATCGTACGGCACGCCGATCCGCACCTGTCCGGCGACCACCCTGCCCTTGATCTCGGTGAGGATCTCGTCATTGAGCTGCAGCAGGCGCCTGGCCTTGTCGAGCAGCCGCTCGCCGGAACGCGTCAGCTTCAGGCCGCGGCGATCGCGCTCGAACAGGCTTTGCCCCAGCACCTCTTCCAGCCGCTTCACCTGCTGGCTGACGGCACCCTGCGTCAGATGAAGCGCATTGGCCGCCGCCGTCATGCTCGCCTTGTCGGCGGTGGTGACGAAGGTGCGGATGAGGGTCGTATCGAGATCGCGGATCATGGTCTTCCATTATAGTTCCTAATGCAAATCATATCAAACATTTCATTTACTGATGCCGTGAAGCGCCTAAGCATGCCGGCTTCCTCAACTGGGAAGACCGCATGTCCGAAACCATCCTCCCGCTGGTCCTGTTCGCGCTGATCTCGACCGCGACGCCCGGCATCGCCACGACATTGTCGACCGCCTCCGGCGCGCAATTCGGCTTTCGCCGTTCGGTGCCGCTGATGGCCGGCAGCGCCGCGGGATTGGCTACCGTGGCCGCCGCGGGCGCAGCCGGCCTCGCCGGCCTGCTTGCCGCGGTGCCGTCCCTGCAGCTCGCCATGAAGATCGCCGGCTCGCTCTATCTGATCTGGCTGGCGATCAAGATCGGCCGCAGCGGCCCACCCAATCTCGACATCAGCATGGCCAGGCCGAACAGCTTTTTCGGCGGCGCCGGCATCCAGTGGATGAACCCCAAGGGCTGGGCGATGGGACTGGGCGCTGCGGCATCCTTTGCCGCGCTCGCCGATGGCCCCTTGCAGCTTGCGCTGCTTCTCGGCGCCGTATTCGGCCTGGCGGCTGCCTTCTCGCTGTCGCTGTGGTGCGCGGCGGGAACCCTGCTTGCCCGCCTCCTCAAGACTGAGCGCCAGTGGCGCGCGCTCAACATAGTGCTCGGCCTGCTGCTGGCCGCCTCGATCCTTCAGATGTGGCGGCCGGTATAAAACGCTGGTTCCTCGCCCCCACCAAGGTGGGGGAGAGGTGGCTCGGCGAAGCCGAGACGGAGAGGGGGACTGGCGCCGCCTTGACCAAGGATCCAGCGACGACCTCGCTCTACGAAGACCCCCTCTCCGGGCCGCTTCGCGGCCACCTCTCCCCCGCTTTGCGGGGGCGAGGAACCTAGTGCTAGACCGCGTAGCGCGCCGCCGGCTTGCCGGAGAACAGGCTGCCGAAGAACTGGTCCCTGGCGCCGAGATAGGTCGTCAGCCCGGCCGCATCGGCAAGGCCGGGCGCGGTGACAGTCTCGCCCTGGGCGAAGCCGGCAAGTGCCGCGTCGACCAGATCCTCGGCGCTCATGATCCAGTCCGGATTGATCCTGTCGAGGCTGATACCGGAGACGTCCCACAACTCGGTGCGGATCGGTCCGGGCACGACGGACTGGACCTTCACATTGGTGCCGGCGACTTCCTTCTGCAGCGCTTCGGTGAAGTTGGCGACATAGGCCTTGGTGCCGCTGTAGATGCCGCCGACGGCGATGCCATAGGCAACGACCGAGGCAATGTTGATGATGCCGCCGCGATTGCGCGCAAGCAGGCCCGGCAGCACCGCGCGGGTCAGCCTGGTCAGCGCAATGACATTGACCTTGATCATGCGCTCCGCCGTGTCGGCGTCGGCGTCGGCAATCGTCTCCAGGCCGGCCACGCCGGCATTGTTGATCAGCAAAGTCACGCTGTCGTCCGTCGCGACCGCCTGCTCGACGCGGTGCAGATCGGCGTCAACGGAGAGATCGGCGACGATCGTCTTGACCTTGCGGCCATAGGCATAGGCGAGCCTGTCGGCTACGTCCTGCAATCGATCGGCGCGGCGCGCCACCAGCACCAGATCGTAGCCCTGCCCCGCTAGCCGGTCCGCGTAGACCGCGCCGATGCCCGACGATGCGCCGGTGATGACTGCGGTGCCCTTGTTGTCCTTCGTGCTCATTGTCCTGTTCCTTTTGTTCGCTTCGCTTGGTTCGGCGCCGATGACCGCATCGTCCGCCGCGCCTTTGATTTCTATTAGTGGCATATGCCACTTTCGCCGAAATAGGTATATGCCACTATCTTGTCAACGGCAGCCACGAAAACTATTTTCGCAGTAGGCCGACGCGTCGATGCGCCGGCAAGGAGTGATGATGACCGAAGCTCGGAAGCCGGGATTTAGCGACTGCAACAACGCCACGCTGCGCCGCGCCGCCCGCAGCCTCGGCCGCTTCTATGATGACGCGCTGGGGCCAACAGGTCTGAAGAGCACGCAGTTCGGGCTGCTCTTTCAGATCCACATCAGCGATGAGCCGGCGATGGGCGCCATCGCCGAGGCGCTGATCATGGACCTCTCTGCGCTCGGCCACACGCTGAAGCCGCTGATCCGCGATGGTTATGTCGAGACCTTTGCTGACAAGGACGACCGCCGCGTCAAGCGTGTGCGCCTGACGCCGCAGGGTGAGGCCAAGCTCGACGAGGCGCTCAAGCTCTGGAGCATCGCCCAGCGGCAATTCGAGGACAAGGTCGGCGTGGAGCAGGCGGCGAAACTGCGCGCGGCACTGGACGCCGTGGCCGATCTCGATCTGGAAATGCCGGCGGCCGCTCCTTCGAACTGAAAGAGCGGCCGCCGATCAGGATTTGACAACAGTTACTCTGCCGGCATCGCCACCGGCCGGGCAAACACCCTTCCCGCCAACACGATGCCGAGCCCGATGATCGGGAACACCGCGGCGATCAGGCCGAGATCGGCAGGGGCGCCGAAGCGCAGCACGGCGGCGCCGACCACCGCGCCCAGCGCGACGCCGAAGTAGAGCGCCGAAGCGTTGAGCGACAAGACGATCGGCGCGGCGTCCGGAGCGATCTTGAGGATGCGGCTCGCCTGCGCCGGCGGGAAGGCCCAGCCGACAATGCCCCACGGCACCATCATGGCCATCAGCGCTGGCCCGGCGATCGAATGCGGCAGGAAGGTCGGGATCAGCGAGAAGGTGACAAGCATCGCGGCCGACAGCGTCAGCGACCAGGCGACGGTGCGGGTCGCGCCGAAGCGGTCGGCGGCCTGGCCGCCGGCGATGTTGCCGATGACGGCGCCGACGCCGAAGGCGAGCAGCATGCCCGGCAGCGCGATCGGCGAGAGCCCGCCACCCTGAATGGCCAAGGGCGCGATGAAGGCAAAGACGGTGAACGCGCCGATCAACGCAAGCGCCGTCGTCAGCAGGATCGGCATCACGCCGGGGCGCACGGCCGCCGCCAGCCTGCGCATCAGCGGCAGCCTGGTGCCGATGATGCCGCGCGGCAGGCGCCACCACAGGATCGCGCCTGACAGGGCCCCGAGCGCGGCGATGGCGAAGAACGTGCCGCGCCATCCGGCAATCGCCGCGACCAGCGCGCCGAGCGGCGCGCCGACCGCCACTGCCACGGTGGTGCCGCCAACGACGACGGCGATGGCGCGCGCCCGGTGATGGTCGTCGACCAGCGCCACGGCCGTGCCTTGCGCGGTCGCCGCGAACAGGCCGGACGACAGCGCCATGACGATGCGCGCGATCAAAAGCAGCTCGAAGGACGAACTCACCGCCGCCACCAGGTTGCCGATGACAAAGAACACCAGCGTCCACAGGATGACGCGCCGCCGGTCCCACTCGCCGGTCAGCGTCGCCAGCACCGGCGCGCCGATTGCGTAGGCGAGCGCGAAGGCGGTGATCAGCGAGCCGGCGAGCGGCACGGAAATGCCGGCGTCGGATGCGATGTCGGGAAGAAGGCTGGAAATGACGAAGCCTTCGGTCGAGATCGCGAACGATCCGAGCGCCAGCCAGAAGATTCGCTTGTCCATGGGATTTGTCCTTAGTTCAAAAGTTATTGAACAATTGGACATAGCAGGGCATGATGTCAACCGAGCCGGGACAAAATAGCTGAACCCTGCTGACAGCCCTGTGTCAGGACGGGGCCGAAAGAAGGAGGCTGCGTCTACCGGCAGGGAAAGGAGCCGCGTTGAAGTTCGTTCAGTTTGTGCTTAATTCTGGGTCATGACCTTGCCCCATCCAACCACCGACCAGATCAGCCTGCCGATCGTGCTTGCCGTGCTCGGCGACCCGACCCGGCTTTCCATCGTGCGCTATCTGGCTCGCAAGGAAGGCGTGCCGATGAACTGCAGCAAGTTCCTCGACCTCGCCTCCAAGACCAATCTCAGCTACCACCTCGCCAAGCTGCGCGAGGCGGGCGTCACCCGCAGCGAAGCGGTCGGCACCAGCCGGCTTATCACGCTGCGCCGCGACGATCTCGACAAGCGTTTTCCGGGCCTGCTCGACAGCGTGATCGCCGCGGCTGACGGCGACAAGGATCTGCCGGCGGTCGGCACCGCAGAAGCCGAGGTTTCGGCCTGATCCATGCGCATCGCGGTTATCGCCGACATCCACGGCAATGTGCTGGCACTGGATGCGGTGCTGGACGATCTCCGGTCGCGCGGCGGCGCCGATCTCACCGTCAATCTCGGCGACTGCGTCTCCGGCCCGCTCTGGCCGCGCGAGACGATGGAACGGCTGCAGGCGCTGAACCTGCCGACGGTGCGCGGCAACCATGACCGCCGCGTGGCGCAGGATACGGCCGACGAGACCATGTGGCCGTCCGACCGCTACGCCCAGGAGCGGCTGACCCCGGCGCAGCGCCAGGCGCTGCTCGCCTTGCCGCTGACATTGGAGATCGCGCCCGGTGTCACCGCCTTCCATGCCCGGCCGGATCATGACGAAAAATATCTCGCCGACGCCATTGTCGATGGCCAGCTGGTGCGTGCACCATTGACCGCGATCAGGCGCCGGCTGAAGCCGCTCGATCCGGCCTGCCGCTTGGTGCTGTGCGGCCACAGCCACCGCAACGAGCTGATCCACATCCCCGGCGGTCCGATCATCTTCAATCCCGGCAGCGTCGGTTGCCCGGCCTATGACGACGACACGCCGCCGGCGCACGTCTCCGAACAAGGCTCGCCGCACGCCCGCTATGGCATTGTCGAACTGGGCAAGGACGGCAGTCCCAGCCGCTTCGAGAGCATCGCCGTCGACTACAACCATGAAGCCGCCGCAAAGCAGGCCGAACAAGCGGGAAGACCGGAATGGGCGCAAGCGCTGCGGACAGGTTTTATAAAGGATTGAGCGAAGCTCATATCCAGGATTGAGCGAAGCTCGTATCGAGCGCAACGATTTGAAGTGCATGGCCGAGGGATGAAGCGCAAAGTTACGCTCCGATCGACGCTGCTGATCGCCGCTCCCTTGTGTCTGGCCGCCCTCCCGGCCCTGGCTCAGGATGCGCCAGGCACAATCATCTCGGTCATCGGCGGCCTCGCGCCGGATGACTTGCTCAACATTCGCGCTACCGCTACGCCGGGCGGAAAGATCGAAGCGCGCCTGCCCAATGGCGCGGCGCTGAAGAATTACGGCTGCAAGACCGTCAACAACTATCCATGGTGCAAGGTCGAGGACACGCAGGACGCCCACATAACCGGCTGGGCGCCCGCACGCTATCTCAGCCCCAACAACCCAGCGTCGCCTCCTGAGGACACCGCCCCGCCGGCGGCTGCGGCCGCCGCGCCTCAGCCATCTCCCGAAGAGCCCCAGGCTGACATCGCGGCGCGCCTGGGCGGCGGCGAGCCGGCCAATCCGCCTTCCGCGACCGAGATCGTCAGGACCGCCATGCTGGACGCCTACGGTCTCGCTTTCGTGACCTCGGCGAGCACCGAATCCGATGCCCCGGACGCGGCCGGCGGCATTCCCTGCGCGCGCCACATCGGCCAGCCGATGACCCGCTGCGCGGTGACTGTCGCGCGCAAGGATGGCGACAGCGATGTCACGGTGACTTGGCCGGATGGCGGTGTGCGCATCATCACCTTCCATGGCGGCCAGCCGAGCAGCTCGGACTCGTCCGAAGAATTCCGCTTCACCCGCGAAGGCACGCTCAACATGATCCGGATCGGCGTTTCAGAGCGCTTCGAGATCACGGATGAGTTGGCGCTGGGGGAATAGCGGGCCAACCAATAACCCGCATTTTCGGGGTTACATCCCGCAAAACTCTTCCCTATAAGGCCCTCCTAGCCTGATACCAGAATCGCAAGCACAACCGGCCGGGTCCTCCCCCCGTCCCGGTTTTTCGTGCAAGCCGCTCGCCGAACGGATTTTTCGAAGATGCCAAGACGCACCGACATCAAGTCGATCCTGATCATCGGGGCCGGCCCCATCGTCATCGGCCAGGCCTGCGAGTTCGACTATTCCGGCACCCAGGCCTGCAAGGCGCTGAAGGAAGAGGGCTTTCGCGTCATCCTGGTCAACTCCAATCCGGCCACCATCATGACCGATCCGGAGCTGGCCGACGCCACCTATATCGAGCCGATCACGCCCGAGGTGGTGGCCAAGATCATCGCCAAGGAGCGGCCGGACGCGCTGCTGCCGACCATGGGCGGCCAGACGGCGCTCAACACGGCGCTCTCGCTGCGCCGCATGGGCGTGCTCGACCGCTACAATGTCGAGATGATCGGCGCCGACGCGCATGCCATCGACAAGGCCGAGGACCGCGCGCTGTTCCGCCAGGCGATGAGCAAGATCGGCCTTGAGACGCCGCGCTCGATGCTGGCCAACGCCACCGACGTCAAGAACGCCGACCGCAAGACGCATGAGGCCGAGCGCGCGGCGCTGAAGGCGGAGAATCCGGAAAACCTCGACGCCGCGCTCGACGCGCTGGAAACGCGCTGGAACCTCGGCGAGGGCGACCGCAAGCAGCGCTATATCAGCCACGCCATGGCGATCGCCGCCCAGGCGCTCGACCATGTCGGCCTTCCCGCCATCATCCGCCCCTCCTTCACCATGGGCGGCACCGGCGGCGGCATCGCCTACAACCGCGCCGAATTCTACGACATCGTCCAGTCCGGCCTCGACGCCTCGCCTACCACCGAGGTGCTGATCGAGGAGAGCGTGCTCGGCTGGAAGGAGTATGAGATGGAGGTCGTCCGCGACAAGGCGGACAATTGCATCATCATCTGCTCGATCGAGAACCTCGATCCGATGGGCGTGCACACGGGCGATTCGATCACCGTCGCGCCGGCGCTGACGCTGACCGACAAGGAATACCAGATGATGCGCAACGCCTCGATCGCGGTGCTGCGCGAGATCGGCGTCGAGACCGGCGGCTCCAACGTACAGTTCGCCGTCAACCCCGCCGACGGCCGCCTGGTCGTCATCGAGATGAACCCACGCGTTTCGCGCTCGTCCGCCCTTGCCTCGAAAGCCACCGGCTTCCCGATCGCCAAGGTCGCGGCCAAGCTTGCCGTCGGCTACACGCTGGACGAGCTGGAGAACGACATCACCGGCGGCGCGACGCCGGCCTCCTTCGAGCCGACCATCGACTACGTGGTGACGAAGATCCCGCGCTTTGCCTTCGAGAAATTCCCCGGCGCCGAGCCGGTGTTGACCACCGCCATGAAGTCGGTGGGCGAAGTGATGGCCATCGGCCGCACCTTCCAGGAATCGCTGCAGAAAGCCTTGCGCGGATTGGAAACCGGCCTGACCGGATTGGACGAGATCGAGATTCCAGGCCTTGGTCACGGCAGCGCGCCCGCCAGCCACGTCGACGACCGCAACGCGATCCGCGCCGCGCTGGGCACGCCGACGCCGGACCGGCTGCGCATGGTGGCGCAAGCGATCCGCATGGGCACCTCGCTGGAAGACGTGCACGCCATGTGCAAGATCGACCCGTGGTTCCTCGAGCAGATCGCCGGCATCATCGCGATGGAGGAGCGCATCCGCGAGCACGGCCTGCCGCAGGACGCCGTCAACCTGCGGATGCTGAAGGCGATGGGCTTTTCCGACGCCCGCCTCGCCTCGCTGACGAAG
The DNA here is from genome assembly GCF_003289965.1 of Mesorhizobium atlanticum. Lineage (GTDB taxonomy): Bacteria > Pseudomonadota > Alphaproteobacteria > Rhizobiales > Rhizobiaceae > Mesorhizobium > Mesorhizobium atlanticum. Next base: position 775,819 of record NZ_QMBQ01000002.1, on the reverse strand, counting down.
ACCGACGCCGAAGCCGTCCAGAAGGCCCGCGAAAAGCTCGACGTCCATCCGGTCTACAAGCGCATCGACACCTGCGCCGCGGAGTTCGCCTCGCCGACCGCCTACATGTACTCGACCTATGAAGTGCCTTTCGTCGGCGAACCCGCCAACGAGGCGCGCGTGTCGGCGCGCAAAAAGGTCGTCATCCTCGGCGGCGGCCCGAACCGCATCGGCCAGGGCATCGAGTTCGATTATTGCTGCTGCCATGCCGCCTTTGCGCTGCGCGACGCCGGCTATGAAGCGATCATGGTCAACTGCAACCCGGAGACGGTCTCGACCGACTACGACACCTCCGACCGCCTCTATTTCGATCCGCTGACGGCGGAGGACGTGCTGGAGATCCTGCGCGCCGAGCAGGCCTCGGGCGAGCTGGTCGGCGTCATCGTCCAGTTCGGCGGCCAGACGCCGCTGAAGTTGGCCGACGCGCTGGAGAAGGCCGGCATTCCGATCCTCGGCACCTCGCCCGACATGATCGACCTGGCCGAGGACCGCGACCGCTTCCAGAAGCTGCTGCACAAGCTGAACCTCACCCAGCCGAAGAACGGCATCGCCTATTCGGTCGAGCAGGCCCGCCTCGTCGCCGGCGAGCTCGGCTTCCCGCTGGTGGTGCGCCCGTCCTATGTGCTCGGCGGCCGCGCCATGCAGATCATCCATGACGAGAGCATGCTGCAGACCTACCTGCTCGACACCGTGCCCGGCCTGGTGCCGGAGGACATCAAGCAGAAATACCCCAACGACAAGACCGGCCAGATCAACACGCTGCTGGGCAAGAACCCGCTTTTGTTCGACACCTATCTGTCGGGCGCCATCGAGGTCGACGTCGACTGCCTTTGCGACGGCAAGGAGACCTTCGTCTCCGGCATCCTGGAGCATATCGAGGAGGCCGGCATCCATTCGGGCGACTCGGCCTGCTCGCTGCCGACCCACTCGCTGCCGTCCGACCTTGTCGACGAGCTGGAGCGCCAGACGGCGGCACTCGCCCGCGCGCTCAACGTCGGCGGCCTGATGAATGTGCAATACGCGATCCAGGACGGCACGGTCTATGTGCTGGAGGTCAACCCGCGCGCCTCGCGCACCGTGCCCTTCGTCGCCAAGACCATCGGGCGTCCCATTGCGAAGATCGCGGCCCGCATCATGGCCGGCGAGACGCTGGAAAACGCCTTCGCCCATTACGGCGCCATGCCCGATCCGCGCAATCCGGGCCATATCGCGGTCAAGGAAGCCGTTTTCCCCTTCGCCCGCTTCCCCGGCGTCGACATATTGCTCGGGCCGGAAATGCGCTCGACCGGCGAGGTCATGGGCCTCGACCGCGATTTCGCCTTGGCCTTCGCCAAGAGCCAGTTAGGGGCCAATGTCGACCTGCCGCGCTCCGGCACGCTGTTCGTCTCCGTGCGCGACGAGGACAAGAAGGGCATCCTGCCGGCGGTAAAACGCCTGGCCGGCCAGGGCTTCAAGGTGCTCGCCACCTCCGGCACCGCCCGCTTCCTCGCCGAGAACGGCGTGGTCGCCGAAAAGATCAACAAGGTGCTCGAAGGCCGCCCCCACATCGAGGACGCCATCCGCAACCGCCAGGTCCAGATCGTCTTCAACACCACGGACGGTCAGAAGGCGGTGTCGGACTCGAAGTCACTGCGCCGGGCAACGCTGATGCAGAAGGTGCCGTATTACACGACGCTGTCGGGTGCTGCGGCCGTGGCGGAAGCGATCGCGGCGTTGAGGGCGGGGAACCTCGAAGTGCGGCCGCTGCAGGAGTATTTTGGGTGAGAAACGATCCCTGCCCTACCGCATATTCACAGGTAGTTTCCCGAAACGATAGCCGACTCTATTTTAGTTCTTGTTCCCGCATCCTTAAAAAACCTGTTCAGCGAGAACAGAGGATCGATGCTTTTCTCATTCCTAACAAGATTCTTCGTGATCTCAAAAGCGAGGTCAACTTTGCTTAACGCATTAGTAACGTCAAATGGATCAGAGGAATCGTTGACGCAAAGCCTTTTTACTGAAAAGAGCACATGATACGCTCCATCGATTATAAACAAATGGTCAGGGTCAACCGGAAGCTTCTCACGAATACTTTTTTGAATCGCCTTTTTTCGACGTTCTATTTCTTCAAGCACTCTAACTGGAGTTATTAGATTCAAGGGATCGAGGTCTTCAGAGAAAACAGTATCAAATAGATCACCGAACGTCCTCCCTCTATCCTTCTTTGCAATTTCTGGCATATCCAGACCGTAGGCCAAATAGGCTTGACCAGCGAGAAGCGCGTCGATCCTTTTTTGTCTATCGACGGAGCGATACTGATCCTTTTTGCGTTCGTAGAATAGCCCATTCGCTCTAAGGGCCTGCTCGATCTTTCTTTGGACAGCTGTATTGGCTCTGAGATCGCGGCTCTTTATAGGCGTCTGACTATTCGTTGTCTCCGACACCTTTTGTCCGATGTCGTCTGCCTTAGCTTCTATAATACGAACTAGAACCAACACGTCATCAAGCTTGTCAGCATCTTGACGATTCGCCTCAAATAAGGCGTTAGATGTTTGCCCGCCGTTAACAATCTGAACGTTCTGAAGACTCACAAGGGGTCCCCGAGAACCTTTCGCATAGGAGAACGAGCTACAGGTAATAGTCAATCCGTTGTTCAAGTACCAGAAGAAGAACCTGTCTTCCGATAAGGCGGTCGCTATAATCTCTCGGTTGATAGGATTCAAATGGCTCTGGTATATACGAACATTCTCATCAAATATCGGCGTATACACTTTTGTTTCGTCGTTTGGATCGGTAATCATCTTCACAATTTGCTTCGCATCAACGCTGCATATCAGCGCCCGCGCCTTTCCATCGGTCCTTTCGAAGTAGTCCTTGTCAACGACGTATATGTCCCGGTCTATTAGGGGTTTATCTGCCTCAACAAAAAACTGGACAATTTCCTCCAGCGAATGGCCAACAGCTCTTACGTACCTGTATTTTGCAAACGCATCATCCACTCTCTTTTTGTCGAGGAGCGTTAATGGTAGCATATTACCACAAAAATGAACCTCTATGCGAGGACCCTTCTTGTCAAGTGCATCCCAAATTTCTTGTACTTTATCCCATAAGAGCGGATTGGACGTCTGCTTCAACTTAAAATCTTTATCTAAAACATCTGAAAGGAACGATAGAACTTTGTCTATCTCTCCACCAGGAAAGTTATTCTTCGTCTTTTCGAATGATGTTGTGTATTTAAACTGAAAAAGATGTATTGTGTTGTCACCATCTCGCTGATCGACATATACTCCATCGATTCCGCGATCGTTTCCTCCGTCCACTATCGCATCGTATGCTTCTTCGTCACTGACGCTCAGAACGGTGCCCACCATCAAAGCAGCGAAGGCCCGGGACGGAGTTTCAAAGCCAGCAGACGGATCCAGCCATTCGGAAACTTTGTGACTAAGAGTGTTGAAATCCAAAAGCGTTGCCATAGACCTCCCATAAAAAGCTCAAGCTATGTATCTGCAGGGCAGCTCGCTAAACTGACCTCACACCAAATCCCCGCCCATCAAGCCAGCAACGGGCAGTCCCTAACCTATTTTCTCGATAGGCGCATTCATTGCAGCTTGCAATTGCGCTAAAGAACCCTTTTGGCCGAGCCGAAAGATGTTCCAGGCTTTAACTATAATCGATGCGCGAACAAGCTCATGTATCCTACCATTATTGTTGACTTTCTGCGAATGAAGAAGCGCCTGCATCGTGTCTATTATCTGATAAGGTCCGTTTCTTTTTCCGGTCATCCAGGCACCAAAGAACTCAGAACATTTACTGCCGTCTGATTTCGAAAATTTGTAAAGAAGCGCCGCCGCTTGTCCAGCGGGGTGTGCATATTGCTTATTTATAGCGCGACCCTTCGACAGGAAAGGTTCAATATCCGGATACTTTTCTCTAACGAGGCCAAGTACAAAATCGGGGCCTAGCGTGTCACGATTATAAGGATTAGTATCAATCAGATAAGCCCAGCGAACAGCCGAAGCGAGCGTCGACGCATACTTATAGCCCGCTATGTGAAGCACATCTGCCGCATTCCTCGGTTTACCTATGTCCATTCGGCCGAACAGCGCGGGATCAATGTTAAACACGACGTGTGTTAAGATATTCCGATCAGCTCTGATGCATGCCGCTAGGCGGTTCTGACCATCTAAAAGTCGTCCATCGCTGCCAAACTTGATGGTATCGCCGGTAAGTCCCCATCTGCTTGAGGTTATATCGGCGGTAAATTGCTGAACCTTATTTGGCTTTGGTGGTCTGTTCCCCTTGTTTCTCTCCTCCAAAAGAACCTTAGCGGTCTTCGGGTCGATCTCGATAATCCGGCTTGTCTCTGGAGGGTGTTTAATCAGTCTTTCGATTTCCCCAAGCGCCTGCAGACTCTGACCTGCTGTCATTTCGTCCTCCCACCCATCCGGTGAGTGTACACAACGCCGCCTATGTACACAACATGTAGACGAAGACACCTGGAACCGACACACCGCACGGCATAGCTATTCATAAATGCGCTGGTTTGTTGACTCAGAGTGGGCACCGTCTGTTGATTCCCGTTCTTATATTGCCCCTAAACGCCGCATTCTAAGCGAGTTGATGGTTCCGCCCGTCCCGGATAAGCCGTCCCATGCTTATGCAAAAACTACCCGTCCGCGTTCGGGCTCACGATGTCGATCTCGGAGCAGGTGATGACATTCTTCGGATTGCGCGATCCGACTTCCAGGTAGCGCGCCGTCACCGATGAGCGGTTGATCATGTGACGGCCGCTTCCCCTGTTCTTGGCGAAGGTGGCGCAGTCGCCAGCCTTGAGCAATGGTTCTCCTCTATCGCCCACCCAACTCAAGCCACCGCCACGCATTCAATCTCGATATCGAACTCCATCGGCCACGACGCCACCGGCACGAAACTGCGCGCCGGCGGGTTGGTCGCAAAATACTTCGCATAGACCCGGTTGATGGCGTTGTAGAAGCCGGAATTGACGGCGTAGATGCGCACCATCACCACCTTCTCCAGCGATGTGCCGGCCGCTTCCAGGCAGTGCTTCAGCGCCTTGAGCGACGCCTCGGTCTGGACCTCGATGTCGCCGCGCACCATCTCGCCGGTCACCATGTCGACCGGCGGCGTCGCCGAGATGAACACGAAGCCGTTGGCCCGCACCGCCGTCGAGCACGGCAGCCCGAGCGCGCGCACCTTTGCCGACATCACCGGCACTTCGATGACTTCCTTGTCCATGGTGGTCCTCCCTTTGTTTGGCGGGGAGCTTATCGCGGCGGCGAGGGAACGCCAGCCTTCCCCTTCTCCCCCTTTGGCGGGCGGTTCGGCATTTTGCCAGGGTTGGTGGAAAGCGGGGAACGTAGCGTTCCTTCGCGCCGGCGCAGGCCGGTTACCTTCCCCCAAAACCCTCACTGATGCGCGACCGCCAGCTCCTTCACGTGCTTTTCGTGCATCTTCAGCGCCGGCAGCGTCTTCTTGGCGAATTCCTTCATCGCCGGGTCGTCGCCGGAATTGGCGTAGGTGGAAAACAGCGCGACAGCTTCCTTATGCGCGTCGCTCTGCATCTTGATGTATTTGGCGTCGAAATCCTTGCCGTTGGCAGCCTTCAGTTCGTCGAGCATCTGCTGCTCCTTCGGCTGCAGCGCCGGACCGGCCGGCTTGATCGACGCAGTGGTCTGGCCCTGGCTGAGCGCCGCCTTGAAGTCCTCGCCCGCCTTGCCGTGATCCTTGATCATCTCGGCGGCGAAAGCCTTGACGTCGGCCGACGCCGACTTCTCTTGCGCCAGCCTGCTCGACTCGATCTCGAACATGTTGGCATTCGGCACCGTTGTGACGAAGGTCTGGGTGTCGACCTTGTTGTCGGTCACCATCGGTCCCACGGCGTCTGTGTTGGTGTCGTTCGATTGGGCGAACGCGGCGGGCGCGCCGGCAAGAAGCGCGACGGCGACCAGGGGCAGCAGCGTTTTCATCTCAAAACTCCGATCCGAACAGCCCCTCCGCCTTCCCCAACGCGGCACCGGCCGCGGGGTTGCCTAAAGCTTGCCTCGAAAAGCAGGCGGAACACCTCCGGCTTTGCCGCATTGCTTCGCGTCAGCTAGAACCACTCGGGAAGGGGAGCAAAAATGACCGACAGCGACGAGATCGACCTGCGCTGCCCGCAGATCGTTGCCGACAACGCCGCCAAGGGCCTCAGGCTGCGCCAGCAGTTCGGCCGTGGCGGCACCGAGATCGGCGTCGCGCGCGCCACCGAGCTCAAGAACCGCAGGAACCTGTCACCCTCGACCATCCGGCGCATGGTCAGCTATTTCGCCCGCCACGAGGTCGACAAGAAGGGCAAGAACTACGGCAACGAGGACAATCCTTCCGCCGGCTATATCGCCTGGCTGCTGTGGGGCGGCGATGAGGGGCGCGCCTGGGCGCTGGATATGAAGAAGAAGGTCGGCAACGCGCCGGATATCTGAGAGCAATTCCAGGAAAAGTGTTCAGCGGTTTTCCGTCCGGAATTGCGTCGGGCAAATAGCCTTATCCCTTCACCCCGCCAGCGGTGAGGCCGGAAACGATGCGGCGCTGGAAGATCAGCACCAGCGCCACCAGCGGCACGGTGACGATCACCGAGGCGGCCATGATGTTGCCCCAGGGGATCTCGAACTGCGAGTTGCCCGACAGAAGCGCGATCGCCACCGGCACCGTGCGCTGCGTGTTGGTGGAGGTGAAGGTGAGCGCGAACAGGAACTCGTTCCAGGCGCTGATGAAGGCGAGCAGGCCCGTGGTGGCGAGCGCCGGCCATAGCAGCGGCAGGAAGATGCGCGTCAGGATGGTCCACGGTCCGGCGCCGTCGAGGATCGCCGCCTCCTCGATCTCGACCGGCAGGTCGCGCACGAAAGTGGTGAGCACCCACACCGTGAACGGCAGCGTGAAGATCATGTAGGACAGGATGAGCGCCAAGAGCGAATTGTAGAGATGCAGCGCCCGGACGATCTCGAACAGCCCGGCAAGGGCGGCGACCTGCGGAAACATCGAGACGGACAGGATGGCGAGCATCAGCACCGAACGACCGCGGAAGCGAATGCGGGCCAGCGCATAGGCCGCGGTGACGCCGAGCAGCAGCGAGACCGCGACGACCGCGCCGGAGACGACGAGCGAATTGACGAGATTGCGCAGGAAGGGCCCTTCGGTCAGCACGTTGCGGTAATTTGCCAAGCTGAACGATTGCGGCCAAAGGCCCGCCTGGAACAATTCGGTCCCTGATTTCAGGCTGGTGACGATGGCGTAGTAGAACGGAAACACCGCGACGAAGACGATCGCCAGAAGCAGCAGATAGAAGGCAGTGCGCTTCAGCATTTTCATCTCAGCGCCCTCCCTCGAAACTCAGCCGTCCAAGCCGGATATAGGCGATGGTGAGCAGGCCGATGATCAGGAACAGCAGCGTCGAGGCGGCCGAGCCATAGGCGAACTTGTCGAACTCGAACAGGTTCTCGCGCGCGAAGATCGACATCGACTTGGTCTGCACGTTGTTGGGCGTCAGCACATAGATCAGGTCGAAGATACGCAACGCGTCGAGTGCGCGAAAAATCACCGCCACCATCACCGCCGGGCGGATCAGCGGCAGCGTCACCCGCCAGAAGATCTGCCAGGGATTGGCGCCGTCGAGCTTCGCCACTTCGAGGATCTCGCGCGGCAGCATCTGCAGTGCCGCCAGGATCAAGAGCGCCATGAACGGCGTCGTCTTCCAGATGTCGACGATGAGCACAGCGACCATCGCGGTGTCGGCGCTCGCGGTCCAGGCGATCTTGCTATCGATCAGGCCGAGGTTGAGCAGCACGACATTGATGATGCCGAACTGGTCGTTGAGCATCCACTGCCACATCTTGGCCGAGACGATGGTCGGGATCGCCCAGGGGATGAGGATAGCGGCCCGCACGATGCCGCGTCCCGGGAAGTCGGCGTTGAGCGAAAGTGCGACAATCATGCCGAGCACCGTCTCGCAGGCCACCGAGATAACGGCGAAGCGCACCGTGTTCCACACCGCCCGCCACCAGACCGGATCGACCAGCAGCCCGTCATAGAGCAGCCGCCCGCTCGGCAGGGTGAGCACCGAGAAATAATTGTCGAAGCCCACCCATTGCCGCGCGTCGAGATCTGCCAGCGAAGCATCGGTGAAGCTGTAATAGACCGTGCGCAGGAACGGCCAGCCGGCGACGACGCCAAGAACAAAAAGCATCGGCGCCAGGAACAGCCAGGCCGTGCGAACGCGCCGGCGCGCCAGCGGCGATGGCCTTACGCTGGCCGCGCTCACCAGCCCCTGCCTTTCAGCCTGGTCAGCCGCGCCTCGAGATCGGCGAGATTGTCGGCGGCGGTTCCATTCCCCGATATCGTGTTGTGGACCGCGGTCCAGAACTGGCTCGAGGCCTCATTGTATTTGATCCTGGCGGTTGCCGAGGGGCGCGGCTGCGCGTTGAGGAAAATCTTTTTCCAGCGCGGCACGATCGGCTGTTGCCTGGCGATATCGGCGTCGTCATAGAGCGCCGCGATGGTCGGCAGGTTGGCCGTCTTCAGCGTCCGGTATTTCTGCATTTCGGGCGAGGCGATGAATTTGACCAGGTCGATCGCGGCATCCGGATGTTTCGAATATCTGGACACGGCAAGGTTCCAGCCACCCAGCGTCGCGACCGGATGCCCGCCTTCGCCGGCCGGCAGCGGCGCCACGTCGAACTTGCCCTTGACTGGCGAATTCTCGCTATTGCCGAGAGCATAGGCATAGGGCCAGTTGCGCATGAAGACGGCGTTGCCGGTCTGCCAGACGCCCCGCGCTTCCTCCTCCTGATAGGCGAGCGCGCCCGGCGGCGCGATCGTGCCGATCCAGCCCTTGACCCTGTCGAGCGCCGCGGCCGCCTTTGGATTGTTGATGGAGATGCGGCCGTCCGGCTCGATGATCCCGCCGCCGCCATTCGACATGACCCATTCGAGCGCGTTGCAGGTCAGCCCCTCATAGGCATTGCCCTGGAAGACATATCCCCAGATGTCCTGGTTGCCGGCAGCCCGCTCCTTGTCCATGACGAGCTTTGCGGTGTCCTGCAATTCCTGCCAGGTGGCCGGCACCTTGAGGCCATATTTGTCGAGCAGATCCTTGCGGTAATAGAGCGCCGGCGCGTCGGTGAAGATCGGCAGCGCGACCAGCCTGCCGTCGACGGTCTGCGACTGGATGATCGACGGGAAATGCTCGCCCACCACGTCCCTGGTGGCCTCGGTCAGGTCGACCAGTTGGCTGGCCAGCTGCGGCGCCCAGATGACGTCGGTCTGGTAGACGTCGATATCGCTGCTGCCGGCGGCAAGCCATAGCCTGTATTGGCCGAACTGGTCGGTGGTCGAGGGCGGGATGACGACGATGCCGACCTTGTTGCCGCTCTTTTTCTCATAGAGGTCAAGGATCTCGCGCAGCACCTTGATGCCGTTGCCGGTGTCGCCCGACACGATCGACAATTCCACGGCTCGCGCCTGGACAGCGCCCAGCAGGATGAAGACGGCCAGCGCAAGGAACGCGTAAACAGGCTTCACGGGATTGCGGGCCTCCCTCAGCGGCCGGCGGCGCCAACTCGGCGTCGCGGCTCATCAAGGCCCCTGCGATGAATGCACGATGCGGCTTAGGGTTCCATGTGCTCTTGCGCGCCGGTTCAGGCCGACAGGTCGGTGAAGCCGCCTCGGTCGGCTCGACCGCGTCGGCGTCCTGCTTTCCCTCACCCGCTTTCACGAAAGCGGACGGGCTCCGAAACCCCCGCCCCGGAGCCCGTCTGGGAGTGGCTGACGCATGCCGGCACAGCCGCCTCCGACGCCTTGCCAGCGTCGATCCGCCGATCGGCCGCCCGGCACGACGACGCATTAGCATGACCTAACGTCAGCCTATGTGAAGGAGTTCACAATGCCGGGACGCCATTAACCTTCCCAGTCGACCGGGATCATGCCGAGCCGCTCATAGAGCCTGAAGGCGGCGGTGTTCTTCACCGTGTTGGTCTTGAGATCGACATAGGCCGCGCCCCGCTCGCGAAACGTCAGGAACACGTGCCGCATCAGCGCCTCGCCGATGCCCTGCCTTCTGGATTCCGAATGGACGGCAAGGTCCTTGACGAAACCGGATGTCCAGCACAGCGCCGCGCCCGCAAGCAGACCCTTGCCGTCGATGACGAGGAAACAGAGAGCGGGATCGAACTCGGCGTCGCCGGCAATGCGCGGCCACCAATCGTCGAACGGCCCGTCGGCGCCGTCGTCGAACACCTCTTCCAGCAGCGCGTGCAAAGCCTGCGCATCACGATGTTCAAAAGCGCGCATGACGAAGCCTTCCGGCCAATGCGGCGCGGTGAGCGTGTCGTCGAGCAGCTTACGCAGGCGGATGTCGTTGGCAGCCGGCGGACGAGGCGTCGTGTTCTCACGCATGGCGCTGTCTCGAAACGCCGCGCGGACCGTCCGCTCAGGCGTCGGGTTGCAGGCGGTGGCGCTTGCGATCGACGCCAAGTCCCGTCGCCTCGAGCAGGCCCTTGCGCTTGGCGTCGTAGTAATAGCCGGTCTGGTAGAGCGTATCGGCCCGCTTGGCGTTGCCGCCCGAGACCAGCCAGGCGCCGCGCAGATATTTCACGGCATATTTGAGATTGGTCTCGGCGTCGAACAGGCCGGTCGCCGGGCCGTCGTAGCCCATGCCGCGCGCCGTCGCGTGCTTGATCTGCATCAGTCCCCAATGGCCGTGATTATAGGCTTTCGGGTTGAAGGTGCTCTCGCGGTTGACGACATGCCGCACCAGCTCGACCGGCACTTCATAAAGCGCAGAATATTTCTCGATCAGCCGCTCGATCTCGCCGCGCGGGCCGCTGGCGTGCTGCTCGGGCTGGCCAGGTGCCGCCAGCAGAGCGGGGTTGTCCGGCGCCACGTAAGCAACCTGCTGGACACCGGGCATCGGGGCGATTTTCGCCGATTGGCCGGTGACCGGCATGGCGACGCCCGCGGTCGTATAGACCGCCGCTTGCTTGATGGATCCCGCCTGTTTGATCGATCCTGGGCCGGTCGGCGAGCCGCCGGCCGTCAGCACCGGCGGCGGCGGAAACTTGCCGGCCATCGGCGTCGCTCCGGCGAAGGCCGCGGGCTGAGCCAGCGCCGCCCCGGGTTGAGCAGGCGGCGGCAAAAGTGCGCCTTGCGTCGCAAGCGCGTTTTGCGTCGCGAGCGCGCCAGGCGTGGTCGGCGCGCCGGGCACGGTCGCCATGGCGACGACATCGCCGGCAAGCGCGGCGGTCTGCACCTGCGCGAGGCCGGAAGGCTCGGGCAACACGGCCACCGTTTCGGGCAGCGCGACCGTCGGCGTGTCGTCGGCCACGACAGGCGTCGAGGCTTCCGCAAGCGCGGGCGCGGCCTTCATTTGCGAGGTCGAGGTGCAACCGCTCAGACCAGCAGCGGCAACGAGCACGCCGATCGCGGTGAATATGATTTTAGCTGGCAAGCCGTGAGGGTCCGGTTTGTCTATTGTTAAGGAGTCCTTACACCAGCGATTCACACCTCGCAATCGGGGCCACCAGGCGGTTTTCGGGTGGCGGGAACAGGGCGGAAATGCCATATTGTTCTGGATATGTACTCGTTTTTCGCGGTTTTGCGGAAGGAAAACGCCATGAAACCCCTATCCGAGATCACGGCCGGCCACGCAGTGTTAGAAACAGTGATCGGCTTCATGGGCATCGCCTGGAACGAGAAGGGCCTGATCCGGCTCTGCCTGCCCGAACGCAGCCGCGAGGCGGTCGAGCGCCGGCTGTTCCGTCATCCCGGTGTTTCGACCTCAACCGACCAGCCGCAATGGGTGGTCGAACTGATCGCCTCGATCAAGGCCTATGCGGCTGGCGAGGACGTCGATTTCTCCGACGTGCCGGTCGATCTCGACGGCATCGACGATTTTCGCCTTGCCATCTACGATGCCGCGCGCAAGCTCGGCTTCGGCGAGACCACCACCTATGGCGAACTGGCCAAGCGCGCCGGCCATGCCGGGCTCGCCCGCGAGACGGGTGCTGCGCTTGGCGCCAATCCGGTGCCGCTGGTCATCCCCTGCCACCGCATCCTGGCGGCCGGCGGCAAGATCGGCGGCTTCTCAGCGCCGGGCGGCTCGGCCACCAAGGAAAAGATGCTGGCGATGGAAGGCGTTCGCGTCGGCCCGCCGCCGGCCGCGCAGGCCTCGTTCGGGTTCTGAAATCCCGCGGGATTATCAGTGCCGGCGCGGAAAAAATCGCCGGCGGAAATGGTCAAAGTCCGGCCGCTTGCAGACATAGACGGCGCAGGACCTTGTGTCGGCGCTCGGCACATAGGCGCGCGTCCTCACCTCGCCCGCGTTGCAGAAGCGCTCGTCGCGCACATAGCGGTCGTAAAGCGGCAGCCCCGGCACGCGCGTCGACTGATAGCGCAGAATGACGGCGCCCTGTCTGGCGATCGTCGCCTGCACCCGGTCGCAGCTCATGCGCGTCGGATCGTAGCGCGATGCCGCCTGCGCCTCGGCGGCCACCAGCAGCAGGCAGGCGGCAAGCAGAATGATCCTCATGGCTTCTCTCCTCGCAAGGGCAGGCATTCCATCCCTCCACAACGCGTGGCCGCTGTCAAAACTTCCATGCACGACTGTATTCCGCTCGATCCGGCATGCCGGCAGTGTCCAAGCACCCGTCTTGTTTTCCTGCTCAAACTATCCTATATCCGCAACATTGAATTTGGCCGATCGATCGGGCCGCGATCTTCGCGTTTGCTGACGTCTATCTCCAAAATTTCGATACCGCCGGCCGGACATTGGTTCGGTCAAACAAAAGCAAATGCGAAGGGCATTCTATATGGCAACTGGTACGGTCAAGTGGTTTAACGCCACCAAGGGCTACGGCTTCATCCAGCCCGACAATGGCGGCGCGGACGTTTTCGTCCATATCTCCGCTGTCGAGCGCGCTGGCATGACCACCCTGGCTGAAGGCCAGAAGATCAACTTCGAGATCGAGCAGGACCGCCGCACCGGCAAGTCCGCCGCTGGGTCTCTGAGCAAGGCAGCCTGATTTGGCTTGAGCGTTTTGCGGCCAGGCTTAACCGCCCGGCATCGCGAAATGCGGATAAGTAAGGCGCGCGCCGGACGAAGGTTCGGGGCGCGCGGCAAGTCACGGATGTACTGACGGTCGCGCGATAAGCGCGCCGGAGCGGAAAGACCGACAAGCTGGAACAGCAGATAGCTGCCAGCCCGGGCCGGACGCTCCCAATCAGGCTACCGGCATAGGAAGGCGGGCAATGCCCGCCTTTTTTGTTGTCTGGATTCTGGCGATTGGCTTCCTTCTCCCCGTTCACGGGGAGAAGTGCCCGGCAGGGCGATGAGGGGCAGCGCCGAGGTTTCAGAATTGCCATTTTGGCTGGTGCATTTCACCGTTTCAGGGAAACGGCGAACGCCCTAGCTCTTTGTTTTTTATGCTAGCTTAGCAAGGCTGGCGCCGCCCCTCATCTGGCTGCCGCCATCTTCTCCCCGTGAACGGGGAGAAGGAAGCCGTCGCCCGGCTTTTCGCCAATCGTCGGCGTCAGTCAGGCACCCACTCGATTGGCACATGCCCTTTGTCCGCCTCGACCCGCTTCAGCCAGGCGGCGACGGCCGGATAGGCGTCGAGCTGAAAGCCGCCCTTCTCGGCGCTGTGGGTGTAGGCGTATAGCGCGATATCGGCGACGCTATAGGCGCTGCCGGCAAAGAATGCGTTCCGCTCCAGATGCTGGTTCATGACGCCCAGCGCCTTGTTGCCGCGCTCCAGCGTCTGCGCCAGCCTTTCCGGCGTGGCGTCCTTCGCCCGTTCCGGGAAGGTCAGAAGCGCCTTGCGCACCGCGATATAGGGCTCATGGCTGTATTGTTCGAAGAACAGCCATTGGTAAGCCAGCGCGCGCTCGTATTTGTCGGCTGGGACGAAGCGCGTGCCCTCGGCGAGATAAAGCAGGATGGCGTTGCTTTCGGCGATGCGCCTGCCGTCGTCGAGCTCCAGCATCGGCACCATCGCGTTCGGATTCTTGGCGACGTAGTCGGGCTTGCGCGTCTCGCCGGTATGCGAGCTCACCTCGACCCGGGTGAAGGGAATGCCGAGCTTGGTCATCAACAACCGCGGCTTGTAGCAATTGCCGCTGTCGGCCATGTCGTAAAGGATCATGCCTCTTGCCCTCTCCGGTCTCCTGGGAACGATCTAACGCGCGTCGCGATCCTTCGGATTCGCTCCATGCGCTTTAGGTCTTTGATTTTACGCATGTCTTTATCCCGAAACCGGTTCCCACTTTCGTGAGACATGCTTTAACGCGCGCGGCTAGGTCCCATCCAGTGATTTGTTTTTGCGAAAAACCATCAGCGATGCTGATAGGTCTTCTTGAGCATCAGCGTTGCTGGTGCAGGGGCACAACCTTGTCGCCGGCGTCGAGCAGGGCGTCGACGGAAAGCGGCTCTTCCTTGAAGATCGTGCCTGCGAGCGCCGGGCGGGCGAGATGGAAACCCTGCAGCAGGTCGGCGCCGCCCTCGAGCGCGACGCGCAAGTGCTGCGCATTCTCGATGCCCTCGACCAGCACTTTGGCGCCGCGCTCTTGCAGCATGCCCACCAATGGCCGGAAAAAGCGCTCGGCGGCGGCATGGCGGCAGAGCGCGCCGAACCAGGCGCCGTCGATCTTGACGATGTCGGGCGCGAGCAGATTGATGCGCGCCTCGGTGGAATGTCCGGTACCGAAATCGTCGATGGCGATGCGGATGCCGTCGCGCCGCATTTCGCGCACCAGGCTGGCAAGAACGTGATCGTCGGCCGCCTGTTCGGTGATCTCGCAGACCAGCAGGCCAGGCTCCAGCTCGAAATCGCCGAGATGCCTCGTCATGAGCCGGATTTCGGCCAGCGCCCGTCCGAGATGATCGTTGATCATCGGATTGTAGTTGAAGAACAGCGTGAGCCCCTCGAGGCCGATGTTGCGGTAATTGCCGAGATGCAGCATCCGGCACATCGTTTCGACAAACAGCCGGTCGGATGCGGGAATGCCGCCGAAGAAGATCGCTGGAGCCACCGGCTCGGCGATGCGGCGCGGCTCGATCAGCCCCTCGACGGCGACCGGCCTGAGCACCCTGTCCTCCGGGGCGAAAATCGGCTGATAGACGCTCCATAGCCGGAATTCGCCATAGATGCCGAACTGAAGACCGATCTCGTCGGCGAAGATCGCCTTGGCGACATTGCGCCGCCTCTCATCCCTTTCGTTCATGGCGCGACCTTGCGCCCGAATACCCTTGCCGGCCGCGACCGCGTGGCCGGAGCCGCGGGGCTTGCGGCAGCCGTGCTCTCTTCGGCCGGAGGCTGCACGCCCTGGCCGAAGACGCGAAAGCTGGTGGGGGCGAGTTCGGGCCGGGCAAGCACATAGCCTTGCACCATCGAAGCGCCGGCTTTCTCGGCAAGCTCCAGTTGCCAGCCTTCCTCGAGGCCTTCGAAGACGGTGTGGATACTCTGGGTTTCGAAGCCCTTCACCATGGCCGTCAGCAACGCGAAGCCGGCGCCGGACTCCATCAGATGCGTGATCCACTGCGCATCGAACTTGACGATGTCAGGCTTCAGTTCCTTGATCCGGTGGATGTCGGACTCATCGGCGCCATAGTCGTCCACCGCGATGCGGAAGCCATTGGCCCGCAGCGCCTCGACAAAATCGTAGAGCGCTTCCTGCGAGGCCGACTTCTGCTCGGTAACCTCGCAAACGATGCGGCGCGGATCGATACCGGCTTCGTGCAGCACCAGCCGCATATCGCGCAATGCCTTGTCGGCAATGCCGCGATCGGTGAACACCGACGGGTCGAAATTGATGAAGATGGACGCCTCCTGCGGCAGGCAGGCACCGGCGTTCAAAAGATGCAGCGTGCGCGTCAGCGCCTCGATATGCAGCCGGTCGGCCGCCGGGCAGGTGCCGAAGAACGCCGCCGGCGACTGCGGCTCGCCGTCGCGGAACGGCCGGATCAGCCCCTCGAAGGCGGCGACCGAAAGCTTGCCTTCCTTGAAGGCGAAGATCGGCTGGAACGCGCTTTGCAGCGTATAGATGCCCCAGACACCGGTCGAGGTGCCGTCATCATGACGGATGATGTGGGCAAGCCCGATACTGCGCGACAAGGTTTCTCGCTCCGCGAATTGGCGCAATCCGATCTGCGATCCTGCCAGCCAAGGGTTTACCGGCCGTTGATGAATTTAGCGTTGCCGCTCACGCAGGCTTGACCTTGGTCACGCCTCCTTGACCTCTGGCTCATCGCACAATGCTTGCGCTCCGCGCCATGATGCGACATGAGAGGCGCCGCGGCCGCTCCTGGCCGCCTTTCCTAGGAGACATTTTGTCATGGCCTTTCTCGCCGACGCCCTTTCCCGCGTTAAGCCTTCCGCGACCATCGCGGTGACGCAGAAAGCGCGCGAGCTGAAAAATGCCGGCCGTGACGTGATTGGCCTCGGCGCCGGCGAGCCGGACTTCGATACGCCGGACAACATCAAGAACGCGGCGATCGAGGCGATCCGCCGCGGCGAGACCAAGTATCCGCCGGTGTCGGGCATTGTGCCTCTGCGCGAGGCGATCGCAAAGAAGTTCAAGCGCGAGAACAACCTCGACTACCGGCCCGAGCAGACCATCGTCGGCACCGGCGGCAAGCAGATCCTGTTCAACGCCTTCATGGCAACGCTGAACCCCGGCGACGAGGTCATCATCCCCCGCCCCTACTGGGTGAGCTACCCCGAAATGGTGGCGATCTGCGGCGGCACGTCGGTGTTCGTCGACACCTCGATCGACAACGGCTTCAAGCTCACGGCCGAGGTGCTGGAAAAGGCGATCACGCCGAAGACCAAATGGCTGCTGATGAACTCGCCGTCCAACCCGTCGGGCGCCGCCTACACGGAGGCCGAGCTGCGGGCACTGGCCGATGTTCTGCTCAAGCATCCGCATGTCTGGACGCTGACCGACGACATGTATGAGCATCTGACCTATGGCGACTTCGTCTTCAAGACCATCGCCGAGGTCGAGCCCAACCTCTACGAGCGCACGCTGACGATGAACGGCGTGTCGAAAGCCTATGCCATGACCGGCTGGCGCATCGGCTACGCCGCCGGCCCGGTGCCGCTGATCAAGGCGATGGACATGATCCAGGGCCAGCAGACCTCGGGCGCCTGCACCATCGCGCAATGGGCTTCCGTCGAGGCGCTCAACGGGCCGCAGGATTTCATCGCCAGGAACAAGGCGATCTTTCAAGGGAGGCGCGACCTCGTCGTCTCGATGCTCAACCAGGCGCGCGGCATCTCCTGCCCCTCGCCCGAAGGCGCCTTCTACGTCTACCCGTCCTGTGCCGAGCTGATCGGCAAGAAGACAAAGGCCGGCAAGGTGATCGACACCGACGAAGCCTTCTGCTCGGAACTGCTGGACGCCGAAGGCGTGGCGGTGGTGTTCGGCTCGGCCTTCGGCCTCGGTCCGAATTTCCGCATCTCCTACGCCACGTCGGAAACCTTGCTCGAGGAAGCCTGCACGCGCATCCAGCGCTTCACCGCATCGTTGACCTGAACGGCGCAAGAAGCACCGAACGCGAAGAACCCGGCGTGACGCCGGGTTTTTGTCGGGTTCGTCCTAACCGCCATATTGCTCGTCGGAAACCTGCTCAAGCCAATCGGCATGGACGCCGTCCAGTGCCTCCTGCATGGCGATATGGGTCATGGCAGTTTTCCATCCGGCGCCGTGCCAGTGTTTCTCGCCCGGCGCGAAAGAGATGACGTCCCCTGCCCTGATCGTCTGGATCGGCTCGCCCCAGGTCTGGGCAAGTCCGGCGCCGGCCGTGACATAGAGCGTCTGCCCGAGCGGATGCGTGTGCCAGTAAGTGCGCGCGCCGGGCTCGAAACTGACCAGTGTCGCCCTCAGCCGCGCCGGCGCTTCTTTCTCGATGATCGGCGTCTGCAGCACCCGCCCGGTGAAATAGGCCTCAGGTGCGATGATCGTCGGCACACTGCCGCACGCAATGATCTTCATGTTCATATCCTCGAACTCGTTGGTCGAACAGGGGCCGCATACGACCTCTCGTGGAGCAGTCTCATCCTGTCGAGAGGCCATTGCAACGGCTTTAGGATGTTGCCGGCGTGGCAGCTCCGATTGTGCGCTCAGGCACCAGGCAGTTTCTATATTAGAATGTCTGAATATCGTCATAAATCATTGCTTTTTAAACATAAAATCGCCGCCTCGATCTAGCCGCGAAAGAACAGGCCAAGACAATCGCCGCGCTCAGCGTTTGTTAACGGCTGAGATCCTAGCCAAGGCGCGTGCTGTGGGGGCGCGGACATGAGTATCTTGGCGACAATCAAGGATCATAGCGGCCGTATCTATCGCGGCATCCAGGCTCTGCTTGTGATGAGCATCGCCGCCACCGGGCTAGCGGCTTTCGCGCTGACGGAGAACGCTTGGAAGCACTGCGCGGCCTCGGCTTCCACATCGCGCTCGACGACTTCGGCACCGGACTTTGCGGTTTCAACTATCTGAAGTCGCTGCCCATCGACAGCGTCAAGATCGACCGCTCCTATATCCGCAGCCTCGCCCACGACCAGGTGGCGCAGATCTTCGTTTCCGCACTTGCCCAGATCGACCGCATCCAGGAGATCGCCATCGTCGCGGAAGGCGTCGAGACCGAGCAGGAATTCACCCTCGCCCGAACGGCCGGCTGCAGCCGCTTCCAGGGCTATTTCTTCGGCAAGCCGGCACCACGCGACAAGGCAAGCGCCTTGTGTGTCGCCGGCCGCGAGTCGCTCGCCCTCACGGCCTGACGAACAACAAATGACGGCCTGACAAACCCAAGCCGGCGAACATCCTATTTTTCTTGCCCTCCCGGCGAACCCGTGTGACGATGGCCTTGGGAAGGGGTGGATAAACCCCGCCCGCGACGGCCGAACAGGCCGGCCGCCGCTCTGCACAGGGTGCGATCGGACGCAAAAACCGGTTTCCACTTTTGCTGATCGCTCTCTGGGGAAACGCCTGAGTGGAGGTCAGCCATGGGTACTCGCGCCGGAGGACGACGCACGGGACCGAAATGCATAGCCATAGTCGGTCCCTTTGCAAGCGGTAAGACGACACTTCTCGAAGCAATCCTCGCCCGCACGGGCGCCATTCCACGCCAGAATCCCGTTTCATCGGGCAACACCGTTTCCGATCATTCGCCCGAGGCCCGCGCCCACGCCATGAGCGTCGAGGCGACCTTCGCCACCACCGATTTCATGGGCGAGCAGATCACCTTCGTCGATTGCCCCGGCTCCATCGAATTCGCCTTCGAGGCCGAGCCCGTGCTTGCCGCTTGCGACCTTGCGGTCGTCGTCGCCGAGGCCGACGAGAAGAAGATTCCGGCGCTCCAGCTCATCATGCGCAAGCTCGACGATCTCGCCATTCCCCGCATCCTGTTCCTGAACAAGATCGACAAGGCGATCGCGGGCGTGCGCGAGACGCTGAAGATGCTGCAGCCGGCAAGTTCGGTGCCGCTGCTCTTACGCCAGATTCCGGTGCGCAAGGACGGCATCGTCATCGGCTCGATCGATCTGGCGCTGGAACGCGCCTACATCTATCGCGAGTACGCCGAAAGCCAGGTCGCCGAGATTCCGAACGACGACAAGGCGCGCGAGCTGGAAGCGCGTTTCTCCATGCTGGAGACGCTTGCCGACCACGACGATCACCTGATGGAGCAGTTGCTGGAGGAGATCGAGCCGCCGAAGGACGCGATCTTCGACGATCTCTCGGCTGACCTGCGCGCCGGCGCGGTGACGCCGGTGCTGATCGGCACGGCCGAGAAGGGCAATGGCGTGCTGCGCCTGTTGAAAGCCATTCGCCACGACGCGCCGGACGTCGAGGCGACGAGGAAGCGCCTCGGCGCGCCGGAAGGCCAGACGGTGGTGCAGGTGATGAAGACCATCCACACCGCGCATGGCGGCAAACTTTCGGTGTCGCGCGTGCTTTCAGGCCAGTTGGCCGACGCGGCCGAGCTTTTCCTTTCCAACGGCGACACGACGAAGGTATCCGGCATCTACAAGATGCTCGGCAAGGACCAGATCAAGCAGACATCCGCCAAGGCGGGTGACACTGTCGCGCTCGGCAAACTCGACAACGTCAAGACCGGCCAGACGCTGAGTTCGGCCAAGGGCGGCATCCGGCCATTGGTCACGCTCGAGCCGCCGCAGCCTGTCTTCGCCTTCGCGCTTCGCCCCAAGGAGCGCAAGGACGAGGTCAAGATGTCGGCCGCGATCCAGCGGCTGGCCGAGGAAGACCCCTCGCTCAGCCTGCGTCACAACCAGGACTCGGCCGAGACCGTCCTGTCGGGCCACGGCGAGATGCATCTGCGCGTGGTGCGTGAGCGCCTTGAGGGCAAGAACCAGATTCCGATCGAGGGCCATGCCCCGGCCGTGCCCTACCGCGAGACCATCCGCAAAGGAACGCAGCAGCGCGGCCGCCACAAGAAGCAGTCCGGCGGTCACGGCCAGTTCGGCGATGTGGTGATCGAGATCAAGCCGCTGCCGCGCGGCTCCGGCTTCCAGTTCTCCGATACCATAACCGGCGGCGTGGTGCCGAAGACCTATATCCAGTCGGTCGAGACCGGCATCCGCGACTATCTGAAGACCGGCCCGCTCGGCTTCCCGGTCGTCGACGTTGCCGTAAACCTGTCGGACGGCTCCTACCATGCCGTCGACTCCTCGGACATGGCCTTCCAGATGGCGGCGAAGCTCGCAATGAAGGAAGGCATGGCCGCTTGTTCGCCGGTCCTGCTTGAGCCGATCATGAAGGTCGAGATCGTCACGCCTTCCGACGCGACCTCGAAGATCATCGCGCTGATCCCGCAGCGGCGCGGCCAGATCCTCGGCTATGACGCGCGGCCAGACTGGCCAGGCTGGGACGTGGTCGAAGCGACCATGCCGCAGGCCGAAATCGGTGACCTGATCATCGAGCTGCGCTCGGCCACCGCCGGCGTCGCCAGCTACAAGGCCGCTTTCGACCATATGGCCGAGCTCACCGGCAGGCTCGCCGACGAGGCGATGAACGCCAACGGCAAGGCTGCCTAATGCATGCCGCCCAGAAGTGCGCAGCGGTTCTGGGACAACGACATGCATCAAAACAAAGGCTTAAAGCGCGTCGCCTGAATTCGGTTCAGCGCGACGCGCTTTTAAAGCAATTCCAGGAAAAGCGTGAGCAGTTTTCCGTCCGGAATTGCGTAAAAACAAGGACACAGTGCGGTTCGCCGTTTCTGTGGAACGGTGTACCGCACTGCAGGTCGGCCTGCCTGACAGACTTTCTGTTGGAGATATGAAAACGGCGTCCGGATGATCCGGACGCCGTTCCTATTGCGGACCGTTTTCCTGGGAGGCAACGGCTGGTCCGCCGCATCCGGAAAAAATGGTTCGGACGCGGTAGCTGCCTGAGCCCGGTCATTTCGAGTGATGCCCCCATCTCTCGAACCGACCAACCGCGTCCTATGATTTACTTAAACCTTAGACTGTGTCTGCGACATGTTACCCGATGTTACATGTCACTGTTACGTGGGGGATTCGGTCGTGCTTTTGCCGGCTCGAAGGCGTGCGGGCAACAAAAAAGCCGGATCAATAAAGATCCGGCTGAGTTTGATTGGAAGTGCCGATTAGGGCTAACCTCCAGAGGGGAACACTCGAGGGCGCTAATGGGAGGAGAACGCGCCCCGGAGATGTGACTATATATGTGCTCATCATGCCCAAGAAACAAGCATCTATTTTGCAACACACGCATGCAAAAAGACGGAGGCTGTGGTCCAACCTATTCGAGGAAGCCATAGGACCAGGAAAATAGGGCGATTCCGCCGTATTTTTCGGATCAAACGCGACTGCTGAAATGCAAAATGCAGTGAATTTTGCTCTGAACTGCGTAAATCGGCGAAATGATGCCGACTTCGGCAGGCCAAGTTTATTTTTGCGGCAGAGGTCCCTGGATGCGTAGTTTTTCAGCAATCGCCGGCAGCGCGCTGTTTCTGGTCGTCGCGCCGGGCGTCGTTGCCGGGCTGGTGCCGTGGCTGCTGACCGATGGCTACCACACGCCACTGTCGGTGGTACCGGGCTCCGTGACTGCCGGCTCGATCCTGGTGGTCGTGGCGACCGCGATCCTGCTTCATGCCTTCGCCCGCTTCGCGCTTGAAGGTCTAGGCACGCCGGCGCCGGTGGCGCCTACGGAGAAGCTGGTGGTCGGCGGCATCTACCGCCATGTCCGCAACCCCATGTACGTGGCCGTGCTGGCGATCATCCTCGGCCAGGCACTGATCTTTTCGAGCTGGGCGGTCCTGGTCTACGGCCTCATCGCCGCCGCGGCGATGATCTCCTTCGTCAAGTTCTATGAAGAGCCGACGCTCGCCAGCCGCTATGGCGAAGAATATGAAGCCTACCGCCGCGCCGTGCCCGGCTGGCTGCCCCGCTTCACACCCTGGCGCGGGAAGTAGTCTCGACCGGCCATTCAGTAAGACCAGCTGCGTGCCTTCGCGATGACAAAATCGCGAAAAACGTGCAGCTTCGCCTGGTTCTTCATCGCGTCGGGATAGGCGAAATAGGTGTCGAAGGACGGCACCTCGGTCTCCGGCAGCAGCTGCACCAGATTCGAGTCCTTGTTGATCACGTAGTCCGGCAGCATGGCAATGCCCGCGCCGCCCTGCACCGCCCGCTTGATCGACAGGATGTCGTTGATCTGCAGCGTCGGTACCCGCTGCGCGCCCTCGAAATCGCCCACCGTCTCAAGCCAGTTCAGCTCCGACAGATGCGAAGGCACCGGCACGCCGAAAGTGACGATGCGATGGTTCCTGAGCTCCGCGGTCGAGGTCGGCCTGCCGAACTTGGCGATGTAGGACGGCGCCGCGTAGAGGTGGAAATGCACCGTGAACAGCCGCCGCTGGATAAGGTCGGGCTGCTGCGGCTGGCGCAGCCGGATCGCGCAATCGGCCTGGCGCATGGTCAGGTCGAGCTCCTCATTGGCCAGGATCAGCTGCAGGCTGATCTCGGGATAGAGCTCGATGAATTCCTGCACGCGCTCGGTCAGCCAGCCGGCGCCCAGGCCCACCGTGGTCGTTACGCGGAGCACGCCCGACGGCCGGTCCTTGGTCTCGGTCAGCCGCGTCTTGATGGTTTCCAGCTTCATCAGCACGTCATGCGCCGTGCGGAACAGCATCTCGCCCTGCTCGGTCAGCACCAGGCCACGCGCATGACGGTGGAAGAGTGCTACGCCGACATCATGCTCCAGCGCGCTGACTTGCCGCGAAATGGCCGATTGCGACAGATGCAGCGTCTCGGCGGCATGGGTGAACGACCCAGCCTCCGCCGCTGCGTGAAATACGCGTAATTTATCCCAGTCCAGCGCCATGATTCCCCTCGCGTTTCATTTGGCGTCTGAATGAAAAATCAGGCTTTTAAACGGCTTTTTTCAGCCGATTTGTTACTCCGCCGCTTCGCGGTGAACCTCGATGCCCGCCAGATATTTTTCCGCCTCCAGCGCCGCCATGCAGCCAAGCCCCGCGGCCGTCACTGCCTGACGGTAGACATCATCGGTGACATCGCCGGCGGCGAACACGCCGGGCACGTCGGTGCGGGTCGAATCCGGCGCCGTCCACAGATAGCCGTTCGGCTTCTGCTTCAGCTTGCCGACGAACAGCTCCACCGCCGGCGCATGGCCGATCGCGACGAACACGCCGTCGACCGGCAGTTTCGATTCCTGGCCGGTCACGACATTGCGCAGCGTCAGGCCTTCGACGGAAGGCGGCAACGGCGCCTTGCCTGGACGTCCGGTGATCTCGTCCACCACCGTGTCCCAGATGACACGGACATTGTCCTTCGCAAGCAGCCGCTCGCGCAGGATGCGCTCGGCGCGGAAATCGCTGCGCCGATGGATGACGGTGACGCTCTTGGCGAGGTTCGACAGATAGAGCGCTTCCTCGACCGCGGAATTGCCGCCGCCGACCACCGCGACGTCCTTGCCGCGATAGAAGAAGCCGTCGCAGGTGGCGCAGGCCGAAACGCCGAAGCCCATGAAGGTCTGCTCCGACGGGATGCCCAGCCACTTGGCCTGCGCGCCGGTGGCGATGATCAGTGCATCGGCCGTGTAGACCGTGCCGGAATCGCCGGTGGCGCGGAACGGCCGCACATTGAGGTCGACCTCGGTGATGATGTCGTTGATGATATCGGTGCCGACATGCTCGGCCTGCGCCAGCATCTGGCTCATCAGCCAGGGGCCCTGGATCGGATCGGCGAAGCCCGGATAGTTCTCGACGTCGGTGGTGATCATCAATTGGCCGCCCTGCTGAAGGCCGGCGACCAGCATCGGCTTCAGCATTGCGCGGGCGGCATAGATCGCCGCCGTGTAGCCTGCCGGGCCGGAACCGATGATAAGAACGGGCGCATGTTTGATGTTCATGAAAGTCCCCTGCGGCACGCGGCCGTGGTTTTGTCGCGGTTAATGTAAGGGTTGCAAACCATGGCAGCAAGACGAACGGACCGTCGTCCCCGGAAAGCTGCCGTCAGTTGGATATTCGCAAAACCGCAGCTTTTGTTACCTCTAAAAAACGCGCCGATAAGGGCTGGCGCGGACACAAAAGTCGTTTAATTACAAATTCGCGAAAGATTCTTGCGCAAGAGCCGAGACAGCCATGCCGCTCAAAGCCGACCTCGACGCCATCGACTGGAAGATCCTGCGCGAGTTGCAAAGCGACGGGCGCATGACCAACGTCGAATTGTCGAGCCGGGTCGGCATCTCGGCACCGCCCTGCCTGCGCCGCGTCAGGCGGCTGGAAGAGGCCGGCATCATCCGGGGTTACCGAGCGCTTCTTAATGCGCCAGCGCTCGGCATGGATGTCGTCGCCTTCTGCCTGATCGGTCTTCATCACCAGGCCGATGCCGAGTTGAAAACCTTCGCCGAACGCACGCGCGGCTGGCCGATCGTGCGCGACGCCTGGATGGTCTCGGGCGAATCCGATTTCCTGCTGCACTGCGTGGCGAGCGACCTCGGCACCTTCCAGACCTTCGTCATCGAGGAACTGGCTTCGGCCCCCAATGTGGACACGGTGCGCACCGCCTTGACCATCCGCCGCGTCAAGGATGAAGGGCTGGTGGCCTTCCCGACTTGATGTGCCGGCTTCCGGAAATTCACCGGCAGAAACAACGGGCTTAGCTTTAGATTTTGAATCAACCTGCGATCAAAGCGACCGTATCGCAGTGAGCAGTCCACCAAGGTCCGTTGCGTCGCGCATCGGCAACATCGAAAGCCCATTCCTCGTCGAGGCTTCGCCGTCAACGAGCCAGCCGCGCTCAAGGCCGGCGCGCTGCCCTGCTTCCATATCGGCCGGCTTGTCGCCGACGATCAGCGATCGCTTCAGGTCCAGGCCGAGTCGCCGGCCCGCCTCCAGCAGCATGCCCGGATTGGGCTTGCGCATCGGATGGTCGGCAATCGCCAGCGGGCCGGTGCCGGCCTCGTGATAGGCGCACGCGAGCACCATGTCGACAAACGCGTTTTGTTCAGCCAGCAGATCGAGCACACGCCCGTTGACCCTAGCGAACGCATCCCAGCCGAAATAGCCGCGCGCGATGCCTGACTGGTTGGTGACGACGACGACCGGAATGCCGTGCTCATTCGCGGCCTCGATGACAGGCGCGATGCCGTCGCGCAGCGCCATGGCCGACGGATCGCTCGGATAGCCGGTATCGACATTGATCGTGCCGTCGCGATCGAGGAACAGCGCCGGCCGGCCGGCTGGAAAGCTCCGGTCGCTAACCCGCTCGACCCAAAGGCCCGGCTCGGCCAGCGGAAAGCCTTCGCTCTCAGCCATTGCTGAGACGCGCTTCGACCGCCTCGCACAGATGGTGATAGAGGCATAGATGCCCCTGCTGGATGATCGGCGTCGAGGTCGACGGCACATTGAGCAGGATGTCGGTCAGCGGCTTGAGCTTGCCGCCGGTCTCGCCGGTCAGGCTGATCACCGTCATGCCCATCGCCCGCGCCTGCTCGGCGGCGGCAAGGATGCTCGGCGAATTGCCGCTGGTCGAGATGGCAAGCAGCACGGCGCCTTCCGATCCGTGCGCCTCGACCTGGCGAGAAAACACTGTGTCGAAGCCGTAATCGTTGCCCCAGGCGGTCAGCACCGCGGCGTTGGCCGGCAGCGCGATGACGTTGTAGGCCTTGCGTTCCTTAAGGAAGCGGCCAACCAACTCGCCCGCGATATGGATGGCATCGCTGGCCGAGCCGCCATTGCCGCAGATCAGCAGCGCCTTACCTTGCGAAAGCGCGGTCACGACCGTGCTCACCGCGCGCTCCATCTCACCGGTGAGGTCGCGCTCGACCATCGCCGAGATCGCCGCAGCGGAGCGGACCAGATAGTCGTTCAAATCGGACATGAGACCCTCAGTTTGTGGCACGCAGCTTGCCGATGGTGTTCGTCGTGCTCTTGCCGGCGACGAGATCGACTAGCACCACGCGTCCGCCCGCCTTCTGCACCACATCGGCGCCGACCACGGTCTCGATCGTGTAGTCCGCGCCCTTGACCAGGATGTCGGGCAGTAGCGCCTCGATCAGCTTGAGCGGCGTATCCTCCTCGAAGACGACGACGGCGTCGACCGAGGCAAGTGCCGCCAGCACGCAGGCGCGGTCATGCTGGTTGTTGACCGGACGTCCGGGTCCTTTCAGCCGGCGCACCGAGTCGTCGCTGTTGAGGCCGAGCACCAGCCGGTCGCACTGGCTGCGCGCGGCATGCAGCAGGCTGACATGGCCGGCATGGAGGATATCGAAACAGCCATTGGTGAAGCCGACGGTCAGCCCCTCTTCCTTCCATGCCGCCACCATCCTGGCCGCGGCATTGGCGTCAAGAATGGCATCCGTGTGAGCCGTCGGCCCATGCGAGCGGAACAGCGCGCCGGACAATTCCTCGACGTTGAGGCGCGCGGTGCCGCGCTTTCCCACCACGACGCCGCCGGCCGCATTGGCGATGACGGCGGCATGCACGCGGTCGGCGCCGGCGGCGAGCGATAGCGCGAAGCTCGCAATGACCGTGTCGCCGGCGCCGGAAACGTCGAACACTTCGCGCGCCTGGGTGGAGATGTGGCGAGCGTCCTCGGCGGAGACCACGCTCATGCCCTTCTCGCTGCGCGTGGCGACGATGAATTCGAAGTCATGCTCGGCGATCAGGTCGCGCGCGGCGGCCACGATCTCGTCGTCGCCGAATACCTTGCGCCCGACGGCCTCGCCGAGCTCCTTGCGGTTCGGCGTCACCGCCGTCGCACCGGCATAGCGTGCGTAGTCGCGCCCCTTCGGATCGACCAGCACCGGCTTGCCGGCGTCGCGACAGATCGCGATCAGCTCGCCGGCGACGCCGTCGAGCAGGATACCCTTGCCGTAGTCGGAAAGGATGACGATGTCGGCGCGGCCAAGCGCGGCCTGGAAATGATCGATGAGCTTCGCCCGCTCGGCGGAGCTGAGCGGCTTGATCTCTTCCTCATCGAACCGCAGCACCTGCTGGTTAAGGGCGCTGAAGCGGCTTTTCGACGAGGTCATGCGGTCCTGGCGCTGCAGAAGCCCGTCGGTGTCGACGCCGATCTCGCTGAGCATGCGCATCAGATTGTTGCCGGCGTGGTCGGCGCCGATCACCGAGACGGGTATGGCGGCGGCACCCAGCGAAACGATGTTGGAAACGACATTGCCCGCGCCGCCCATGTTCAGCGTCTCACCTCGTCCATGCAGCACGGGGATAGGGGCTTCCGGCGAGATGCGCTCGATCACGCCGCTGACGAAACGGTCGAGGATGAAATCGCCCACGACCAGCACGGTGACCTCGCCGAAGCGGGCGATGGTGCGATGCAAAGGTTCCGGAGAGGGCGGATTGTGCTTGATCATCTCACTGGTGGGCGCCTGAGGGCGGATCTGGTCGGTTTGAAGCGCCGGAAATGCAGCGCCTGTCATATTTGCGATGCCGATATACCGCAATTCGGGCCAGCGCAACGGCAGGCTGCGAACCAGGCAGACGGAACGGGCGCGAGTGAAGCGGGAGCTTTGCGGCGCGACTATGGCCAAGCATTGCCGGCCTTGGCCGCGAACGTGCTTTATCGACACTCCCGCCCGCCTCCCCTATAAGAGCCGGAATCGCAAGCAGCTAGAGGCCATCATGATCATCGTCACGGGCGGCGCCGGCATGATCGGCTCCAATATCGTCGCCGCGCTCAACGCCGAGGGGCATGACGACATCGTCGTGGTCGACGATCTCACCGACGGCCACAAGATCGCCAATCTGGCCGACCTTCGCATCGCCGACTATCTCGACAAGGACGATTTTCTCACCCAGCTCGAGAATGGCGCGCTCGGCCGCATAGAGGTCGTCTTCCACCAGGGCGCGTGCTCGACCACCACCGAGTGGAACGGCAAGTTCATGATGGACGTGAACTACACCTATTCGAAGCGGCTGCTTCACGCCTGCCTCGCTTTGCGCGTGCCCTTCCTCTATGCCTCCTCCGCATCCGTCTATGGCGGCGGCAGCGAGTTCCGCGAGGAGCCTGCGTTCGAGCGGCCGCTCAACGTCTATGCCTATTCGAAGAAGCTGTTCGACGACTACGTCCGACGTAACGTCGACGCCGACCATTCGCAGGTGACGGGCCTGCGCTACTTCAACGTCTACGGACCGCGCGAGGCGCACAAGGGGGCCATGGCCTCGGTCGCCTTCCATCTCTTCAAGCAGGTCGAGCGCGGCGAAAATCCGAAGCTATTCGGTGCTTATGGCGACTTCGGCCCGGGCGAGCAGAGCCGCGACTTCATCCATGTCGGCGATGTCGCCGACGTCAACCTCTGGCTTTGGAAAAAGGGCCTGAGCGGCATCTTCAACTGCGGCACCGGTCGTGCGCAGCCGTTCCGCGCCATCGCCGAGACGGTGATCGACACGCTTGGCAAGGGGGAGATTGAATACATCCCCTTCCCCGACCATCTCAAGGGCAGCTACCAGAGTTTTACGCAGGCTGATATGTCCCGCTTGCGCGCGGCCGGCTACAATGGCCAATTCCGCACAGTCGAAACCGGCGTCAGGGACTATGTCGAATGGCTGAAGGCCCAACGATCCTCGTGATCGGCCCACGCTGGGTGGGCGACATGGTCATGGCGCAGTGCCTGTTTGCGGCGCTGAAGGAAAAACATCCGAACGCGGCCATCGATGTGCTGGCGCCGGCCTGGGCGGCGCCCTTGGTCAAGCGCATGCCCGAGATACGCAGCCAGATCGACTTTCCGCTGATGCCGGGCGCGCTCGAATTTCGCAGCCGCAGGCGCTTCGGCCGCCTGCTGCGCGGCCGCTACGACATGGCCTATGTGCTGCCGGGGAGCTGGAAATCGGCGCTGATCCCCTTCTTTGCCCGCATCCCACAGCGTGTCGGCAATCTGCGCGAAATGCGCTATGGCCTGCTGACCGACATTGTGCCGCTGCCCGAAGCGCTGAAGCGGCGCACGGCGCGCGCCTATTTCGGCCTCGCGCGCGGCGGCACGTTTCGCCCGCCGCAGCTCACCGTCGACAAGGCCAACCAGGCCGATCTGCTCGCGCGGTTCGGGCTGACGGGAAAGAAATTCGTGGCGCTCATGCCCGGCGCCGAATTCGGTCCGGCAAAACGCTGGCCGAGCGATCACTATGCCGGGCTTGCCCGGGATATGATGGCAAAGGGTCTGGGCGTCGTGCTGCTCGGCTCGAA
The DNA here is from genome assembly GCF_003289965.1 of Mesorhizobium atlanticum. Classification (GTDB taxonomy): domain Bacteria; phylum Pseudomonadota; class Alphaproteobacteria; order Rhizobiales; family Rhizobiaceae; genus Mesorhizobium; species Mesorhizobium atlanticum. The sequence goes on along the minus strand of NZ_QMBQ01000002.1, from coordinate 746,057 downwards.
GAACGACGCGGAGGTGACCGGCGAGATCGCAGCACTAGCACCGGGCGCCATCGACCTCGCCGGCAAGACGCGGCTTGAGGATGCCATCGATCTGATCGGCGCGGCGAAGCTTGCGGTCTCGAACGACAGCGGCCTGATGCATGTCGCGGCCGCCGTCGGCACGCCGATCGTCGCCGTCTACGGTTCGACTTCGCCGGAAAACACGCCGCCGCTCAGCGAACGCTCCGAGCTGATCTGGCTTCATCTGTCCTGCTCGCCCTGCCACAAGAAGGTCTGCCCGCTCGGGCATCTCAACTGCCTGAAGACGCTCGATGTCGCGCGCGTCACCGCCGCGGCCGACCGCCTGCTCAAGGTCCCGGCGGCCGCATGAAAGTGCTGATCGTCAAGACATCGTCGATGGGCGATGTCATTCACACGTTTCCAGCCGTCGAGGACGCGATCCGCAATCGTCCCGATATCAGCTTCGACTGGTGCGTGGAGGAGCCGTTTGCCGGCATCGTGGCGCTGCATCCAGCGATTGGAGTGATCCACAAGGTGGCAGTCCGGCGCTGGCGCAAGCGTCCATTTGAAAGCGGCACATGGCGCGAGATGGCCGGCTTGCGCAGAGCGTTGCGCGCCTCTCGCTACGATCTTGTCATCGACGCCCAGGGCTTGTTGAAGTCGGCCCTGGTCGCCATGCAGGCCGGCGCGCCGATTGTCGGCTTGGACCGGACGAGTGCCCGCGAGCCCTCGGCGACGCTGTTCTATCAGCGGAAATTCCCCGTGCCGCGCGACCTGCACGCCATCGAGCGCACCAGGCGGCTGTTTGGCCTTGCGCTTGGTTACCAGCCTGACCTGTCGACGCTCGAGTCAGGCATTGTGCCGCCGGCGGGGAACCTGCCCGGCGTTGAGGGCAAAACCGCCTTCCTGCTGCACGGCACCAGCCGCGAAGACAAGAAATGGCCGGTCGAGGATTGGATCGAAACCGCGCGCCAACTGGCTGACCGGCAATTCACGCCGGTGGTCACCTGGTCGAATGAGGTGGAAAGGAAAGTGGCGGAAGCCATTGCCGGAGCCGTGCCAAAGACGGCGCTGGTCGCGAAATCGCCGCTCGCGGATGTCGCAGCGATCCTCGGCCGCTCGACGCTCGTCATCGGCGCCGACACCGGGCTCACCCATCTTGCCAGCGCCTTCGGCCTGCCGACGGTCGCCATTTTCCTGGCGACGGAACCCGGTCTCACCGGCCCGCGCGGGAAGTTTGCATCGACCTTGCTTGCGCCAGCCGGCGGCAAGATCACGCCGGCTGAGGTGATGGCGGAAGCGGAACAGCTCATGAAACGCCAGGCACTCGACAAGGTAGCCGCCAAGCGCTGATTGTGTAATCAATTCAATTGGAAAGGCTGGCGCCGCCCTTCCTCCACCTTTAGCGAGCGAAACCATCAATGAGAGCGTCCTTCCCCCGTTTACGGGGAGAAGATGGCGGCAACCAGATGAGGGGCAGCGCCGGCGTTTGGAAATTGAAACCAAGGCCGAAGCCCCAGCTTTCAATACCTCAGATGAACTGCACCTGGACGATCTCATACCCCCGGGCGCCGCCCGGAGCGTTGACCTCGATGGCGTCGCCGACTTCCTTGCCGATGAGCGCTCGCGCGATCGGCGAGGAGATCGAGATGCGGCCGGACTTCACATCCGCTTCCTGGTCGCCGACGATCTGGTAGGTCTTCTTTTCCTCGGTGTCCTCGTCGACGAGCACGACGGTCGCGCCGAACTTCACCTTGTCGCCGGACAGCTTGGAGACGTCGATGACCTCGGCGCGCGCGATCAGATCCTCGAGCTCGTTGATGCGGCCTTCATTGTGGCTCTGCGATTCCTTCGCCGCGTGATATTCGGCATTTTCGGACAGGTCGCCATGCGAGCGCGCTTCGGAGATCGCCTCGATGATACGCGGACGCTCCTCTTGCTGGCGCCAACGCAGTTCTTCCTTCAATGACGCGAACCCCTCGCCTGTCATCGGGACCTTGATCATATGCCTGACCTTTCCTGCCGCCACCCCCGCTTTTCGGGAGCAGCCTTGTCAAATGGGTACAAAAAGAAAACGGTCCGGCAGCCTCGGGCTAACGGAACCGTTTCACCACAATTTCCCTGAATATAGCGATCTTGGCGCGATTTTCACGTGCAAAAATGAAGTTGGGCAAAATGATCACCGCTTTCGCGGACGCCGGCTGGAGGCGAACAACAAAAAGCCGGCTACGATTGCTCGCAGCCGGCCCGAAGAGCTTGAAGCCTGTTCAGCTCCGCAGGAAATGATCGATCTGCTCGGACAGCATGCCGTATTCGCGCGAGCCCTTGCCGGTCCGCTTTTCGATTTCCTGGAGTTGCTGCTGCGCGCCGGCGAGATCGCCGATCTGCAGATGCGCTTCGCCCAGATATTCGCGCACCAGCGTGTAGTTCGGGTCGATGCGCAGCGCTTCCTCATAGTAGCCGAGGCCGACCGTGACGCGGCCCGAATGGCGATGCGAATAGCCGAGATAGTTGAGGATGCGCGGATCCTGCTTGTTGGCGGCGAGCGTCAGCACCGAGATCGCCTCGTCATAGCGCCCGGCCATCGCCAGATCGTGGCCGGCCTCATAGATGCTGTCGTCATCCAGCATGCCATATTGCGGCTTCACGCATTTGTTCTTCTTCTTGTCCCAGACCTCGCCCTTCTTGCAGGTGGTGGTCGTCTGGCCACCGCTGCCGCCACTTTCACCGGCCGTATAGGCCGGCGCAACGAACAGCGGCAGCGCCGCAAGAGCCATGACTTGAACAAGCAATCGTCTGCGCATCGAAGCCTCCGTGAGCGTGACAATGGCAGACTAACGCCGCTCTGGCGCGGTTTCATCCCGAAATGCGGGCGGCTGCCGAACTATTTTGCGCGGCCCGAAACAGAGCCTTGCCTCCGGACGTGACGCGCGCTGCAAATCCGCTATCATCGGGCCAAGCGCATCACGTGGAGAAGGACCGTGCAGCAGCGCCTCGAGAAAGAATGGGAGCTTTCCATCGACCCGGACACGGTGCGCCTGTTCATCCTCAAGGCCAAGGCGCTGAGCGCCGCTGTCAACGAGGACTATGACGACGGCGCCGAGCACGAGGTCGAGTTCGACGGCGACGCGCATGCCAGCCATCACCATGACGGCCTTGTCGAGGAAGCCTCGGAAGACCTCACCGAGGAGGAATTCCGCGAGTTGATCAACGATCTCAATATCGACGAAGCGGCCGAACTGATCGCGCTCGCCTGGGTCGGGCGCGGCGACTATGACGCATCCGAATGGGCGGACGCGGTGGCAGCCGCTAGGGAGCGTCCCAGGAAGCGGACAGCCAAATATCTGCTCGGCCTGCCGATGCTCGCCGATTGGCTGGAGGAAGGCCTTGAAGCCATAGGCGCGTAACGTGCCGGTAACCGATTGTGATCGGCAAGGCCGGCGGTGCAGGCAACTTCGCGACACGATTGCCGTTTCCGGGCGATGGCAACGCTGAGCCTTTCACGACTTTGCAGACTGGCGCTGCCTGTGGCGGCCGCGATCCTGTTGGTTACGCCGGCCCTGGCCAAGCACCATCATCGGTACAAAGGACACCTGCCGCCACCGAGCCAGAGCGCCGCTCCGGCACCGGAAACGCCCCCGGCGACACCGGTTCCAGGGCCGCGTCCCCAGGACATGGAGAACGGTACTGAGAAGTCGGGGCAAGGCAAAAGCCGCCTCGACAGCAATGACGATTTCCTCAACCAGGAGAAGTCGCATCCGAAATGGGACGCCCGCCCGCCCCGCTCGAAGGGCGCTCAGTCCGCGCCGCGGACGGATTCCGAGCCCGAGACGCCGGATGTCGTGCCGACGCCCCCGGAGAAGCCCGCCGAATTGGAGCCGGAGCCGCCGGAAACCGCGCCGCAACCGCCGGAAAAGCCGGCCGATGCCGGCGAGGAAAAGATGCTTCCCGATCCCCGCTCGGCCGATGTGCCGGCCGACAAGATGCCGGCGGAGGAAACCGCGTGTCGTGAGCGGCTAAGGGCGCTTGGCGTCGAGTTCGCGGAGCACAAGGCCGAGCACGATCCCGAAATCGGCTGCTCGATTCCCTATCCGATAATTCTGAAGACGCTCGGCAAATCCATCAGCGTCAGTCCCGGCACCGAGCTCAATTGCCCGATGGCCGAGGCAACTGCTCGCTTCATGGCCGATGTCGTCCAGCCCACGGCAAAGGCCGACCTCGGTGCCGATTTGAAGGCGGTCAACCAGGCCTCGGCCTTCGTCTGCCGCCCGCGCAACGGCACCCGCAAACTGTCGGAACACGCCTTCGGCAATGCGCTCGACATCGCCAGCTTCACCTTGTCGGACGGGAGCAAGATCGAGGTCGGCCCAGTGCCTCCGGAGAAGGATGCGAAATTCCTCGACGCTGTACGCAAGGCTGCCTGCGGGCCGTTCAAGACGGTGCTTGGGCCGGGCGCCGACCCCGACCACGCGCTGCATTTCCATCTCGACCTGGAACCGCGACGTCACGGCGGCACATTCTGCCAGTAGGCACGATCTCGGAAGTTTCGGTCGCGTACCGGCAAGAACAGCGCCGCATTTCCGCCCCATGCATGAATGCCGGCGCTGATCTTTCCTTTACTGTTGAGGGTTAACCTTGTGTCATTCGGGGACAAGGACGCCTTTCAATGGCTCGAAGACTTGGCGCTGTGCTGGTGGCGGCGCAACGAAACAAGTGCGCGCGGATCGCGTTCGCCGGGCTGGCGGCGGGCGCCATCGCGACGATATCGGCCTGCACGACCGGCGATGTCTTTGCGCTGCAGCCGGCCGTCGATGTCGGCAGCCAGACGGCGGCCGTGCCGCAGCCCGACGCGCCGCAATATGCCGGCATGCAGCGCCTTGTTCCGTCCAATCCCTACATGACCCAGGCCGCCTATCCACGCATGGATGAGCCGATGTCGCCTCTCGAGCAGATGCCGGCCAGCGAGATCGACTGTCGCAACGAGCTGAAGCGGATGGGCGTCGTCTATCAGGACATCCAGCCGATCCATGAAGGCCAGTGCGGCATCGACTATCCGGTGAAGGTGACGGCGATCGGCAGCGTCGCGATGAAGCCGGCAGCGACGCTGACCTGCAATATGGCCGCCACCTTTGCCGCCTGGACCAAGAACGAGCTGCAGCCGGCCGCCCGCTGGCGCTATTTCTCCGGCGTCAAGGCGGTCCACCAGGGCTCCAGCTATTCCTGCCGCAACATCGCCGGAGAAGGTGTTTTGTCCGAGCACGGCAAGGGCAACGCGCTCGACGTCATGAGCATCGAGCTCAACAATGGCGACGACATCGACGTGCGCAAGCCCGGCCTGTTCGCCTTCCGCACCCGCGGCTTCCTCAACAATGTGCGCGCCGACGGCTGCGAGTATTTCACCACGGTGCTCGGCCCGGGCTACAATTACGACCACCGCAACCATTTCCATTTCGACATCAAGAACCGCAAGAGCGGCTACCGCGCCTGCCGCTGACTTGAGGCGGCAAAACAACCCGCTTTGGCTCCATCTGCCCAAAAACGGCCAACACCGCGTAAAATGGTCGCGCGTGGATTTAGGAGCGGGTTGTCGTGGGTGAGCGAAGCCTTGGGCGGCGAGCGGCGATCTGGCTTGCGGCGGTTTGCGCCTTCTATCTGGCGCTCGCCTATGTCGCCGCGCCGGAATTCTGGACCTGGCAGGAGCGCGGCTTCCGTACCCGCCCCTTCGAGATGGTGACGCATACGCCTCAGGGCATTCCCGGCGATCCGATCAATGTCGGCCTTGTCGGCACCGAGAAGGAGGTGGTCCACGCCTTCGCGGTCGCGGGCTGGGATACGGCCGATGCCGTGACGCTCAGGACCGCGATCGACATCGGTGAAAGCGTCCTGTTTTCCCGCCCCTACCCCGATGCGCCGATGAGCCGCCTGTTGTTCGAGGGCCGCGCCCAAGACCTGGCCTTCGAAGAGCCCGTCGGCGACAGCGCCGACCGGCGCCACCATGTCCGCTTCTGGCAGACCAACACGGTCGGCGACGATGGCCGCCCGCTCTGGCTGGGCGCCGCGAGCTTCGATCGCGGCGTCGGCCTCAGCCACAACACGGGCGCCGTCACCCACCATATCGGCCCCGACATCGACGCCGAGCGCGATTTCCTGATCGGCGACCTGAGGGCCGCCGGCCTGCTCACATCCACCAGCGAGATACCGGGGATCGGCGCAACGAAGTCTGGGCGCAATGGCGGCGGCGATCCCTATTTCACCGACGGCATGGCCGTGATCGGCGTGTTGAGCCCACGGGAGTGACGGCACGGCCGAGCCAAGCGGCGGCACAGACCGTCACGCGGACGGAGGCCCGGTCGGTGGCTTGAGGCTGTCCCTTATGGCTTTCGCTTCCCGGACCAGTGACGACCAATTCGATCCGAGCAGCGCGATCAACTCCAGCGCCTGCGCCTCGGTAATGCCGGTCTCTTCCAGAAGCTTCTGGACAAGGCCACGTTTTGGTTCGAGCGCCAATGGGCAACCCCCAACGAGCTATCCTAACTATATCATTTGATATTGGTTCCACTCTATCCCTTTGATTTTTAATAGGGCGCTGTCGCTGAATTGAGCCCTTCGCGCCGATGTGCGGTTTGCACACTCCAGGCCGATGCCAACTTCGCCCGAAGCCTCTCAAGGCACCTGCCTTGCTCCGGCCTGTCATCCGCCAAAAATACCGGCAGGCTATTTTCGAATGCACTGCAGCAATGCTATTGACCGCCCATGCTTTACGTTGAGATCGCCGTCGTTGCCGTCCTCATCCTGGTGAACGGCCTTTTGGCAATGTCGGAGCTTGCCATCGTCTCGTCGCGGCCGGCCCGGCTCAAGGCGATGATCGACCGCAACGTCCGGGGCGCCGGACGCGCGCTGGCGTTGGGCTCGAATCCCGGCAAGTTCCTGTCTTCGGTGCAGATCGGCATTACGCTCGTCGGCGTCCTCTCGGGCGCGTTCTCGGGCGCCACGCTCGGTGAAAGGCTGGCGCAATATCTGGCCTCCACCGGCATCCGCGAAAACATTGCCGACCCCGTCGGCGTCGGCATCGTCGTCGCCGTCATCACCTATGCCTCTCTGATCGTCGGCGAACTGGTGCCGAAGCAGATCGCCTTGCGCGATCCCGAGCGGGTCGCGGTTCGAGCCGCGCCCGCAATGACCATCCTCGCCACCGTCTCGGCGCCGCTGGTCTTCCTGCTCGACCTCTCCGGCCGCGCCGTGCTGTGGCTGCTCGGCCAGGCCGGCGAAGCGGAAGAGAAGGTCACCGACGAGGAGATCAAGATGCTGGTCGCAGAGGCCGAGCATCACGGCACCATCGAATCCGACGAGCGTCGCATGATCGCCGGCGTCATGCGCCTCGGCGACCGCGCCGTGCGCGCGGTGATGACGCCGCGCACGGAGGTCGACTGGCTCAACCTGCAATCCGACGAGACGGTGACCCGAAAGCTCTTGATGGAAACGCAGCACTCGCGATTGCCCGTCGGCGACGGCAATGTCGACGCCATGGTCGGTGTCATCCAGACGCGCGACGTGCTGGCCGCCCTTCTGGCCGGCAGGGTCTTGGATCCGCGCCAGCACGTGCGCGCCGCACCTATCGTGCATGACCAGGCCGACGCGCTCGACGTGCTCCAGAAGCTCAGGGAATCGGACGTGCCGATGGCGCTGGTCCATGACGAGTATGGCCATTTCGAAGGCATCGTCACGCCGGCCGACATCCTGGAAGCGATCACCGGCGTGTTCCGCTCCGACCTCGAGGCCGGCGAAGAGGAAAATGCCGTCAAGCGCGATGACGGCTCATGGCTGCTCGCCGGCTACATGCAGGCCGACGAGATGGCGGAGGTGCTGGGCATCGACCTGCCCGAGAACCGCGACTACGAGACCGTGGCCGGCTATGTGCTGTCGCACCTCCACCATCTGCCGACGACAGGCGAGTGCGTCGACGCGCAAGGCTGGCGGTTCGAGGTCGTCGACCTCGACGGGCGCCGCATCGACAAGCTGATCGCCACCCGCCTGCCCGACGGGCATCGGCCCGTGGCGCGCTGAGCGGAACTTTGATCGCCTGCTTGCAGTTTCAGGACATGGGGAAAGATCCATGGCCGAAGACAAGCAAGAACGCGACGCGCGACTGAAGGCGGAGAAGGAATTCCGGGTCCGGTTTCTCGTGCAGGAAACCGGGATCACCGAGGCCCAGGCCCGCGACCTCGTCGACATGATCGGCATCGACGCCAGTTCGCTGCTTCGCGAGGCGCGGCTGCTGAAGAAGAAATAGGTGGATTTCACCCTGCGCAAATTGACTCGTAACGGTCACATTTCGAGCGTAACCTTCATTCGTCGTCCGTACCGAATAGAGGCAAGCGGACGCTTGAAAGCGGCTATCATGCTTTCGCCCCTGTCAAGGGAGGGCAAGCATGCCAGCATGCGGTGTGGCGGATTCCGCCGAGCTCGACATTCTCACAAAAGCCTTGAACGACTACTGCGCAAGGCACCACATCGCCGACAAGGATGGTCGCGAACGAATCGCGATCAGGATCATGATTCTTTTCGGCCGTGGCATTTCCGACCTTGTCCAGTTGTCGGTGGAGCTTGAACGCGGTTCCGTTTGATTGGCCCCGGCTAGGGCGTGCACCGACTATCGATTGCCAACGTTAGCTGCCAAGGGCGAAGCTAACCACGTGTTGCCCTGGGCGGCCAAGCCGCAGGGCAAGGTCCGGCCCGCAAATCCCGTGTCACCGTGATAAGCGGCCGGACCGCCCGGGTTCCGCGCTGTCCAGGTCGCCAGGCAATCCGACACGGGCTGGCGAGGCAATTGCAGGGGGCATGCGTGAGAACCGTCGGCGGCCGCAGCAACTGTGGGGAGGCCTCGGTTTTGGTGGCTCGCTGAGCTGGGCTGACGACCGCTATTCCGTCCATGGCGAGCTGCTGGCGCGCACCAGCTTGGAGGATTTCGGCGACAGTCGTTCCTTCTGCGGCTCGGTCGGCTTCAGCGCGAAGTGGTAGGCTGGCGACAATAGGTCGAAAAAGGCAACCAGCGGTCGCTGGAAACTTTCCGACGCGTATAGGAATTTAATCCTTGGATGGGACGATTCTCGCAGGAGATCGCGGTGGTTCGGCGCAACAAGGCAAAGCAATTATCGGAGTCGGAGCTTGAGCGGTTCATGAGGGCGGCGGGAGAGCTGCATCGCAGTATCGTGGCGCCGTTGATATCGACGCAGTGCGATCACTACCGCTCCATGCAAACCCTGCACGAGGCATTGCTGAAAGCAGTGAAGGACATCACCGGCAAGGACGCTGCTTTTATCCGCTGGTTTGGGGCGGGGTCGCAGTAAACTGCATCGCCCGCAGCACTTGCGCGCCTCTCAATGCGCGTCCGGCGGCGGCGCCTTCGGCATCACGTTGCGCAGGAACGGCACCAGCGCCGTGGCGATGACGAAGGCCACCATGATCACCAGGAACGCGTCGGCATAGGCCATGGTGGAAGCCTCGCGATAGGTGAGTTGCCAGAGCTGCTTCAGCGAAGCGGCGTGGCCGTCATCGATGGCGCCGGGCAACTGGCCGTAGCGATGCGCGACGTTGTCGAGGAGGCGCATGGCCGCCTCGTTCTGCGGCGTCAGATGCGAAGCGATCGTCAGGAAATGGAAATTGGTGCGGTTGTTGAGGATCGCGCCGCAGATGGCGATGCCGACCGCGCCTCCGAGATTGCGCATGGTGTTGAACAGGCCGCTGGCATATTTCAGCCGTTCCGGCGGCAGGCTGCCCAGCCCGAGATTGACGCTGGGCGCGACGGCGAAGACCTGCGGGAAGCCGCGAAAGATCTGCGGCAGGAGAAGCTCGGCTGAGCCCCACTGGCTGGTGATGGCGCTGAAGCTCCACATCGATGCGCCGAAGGAGGCCAGCCCGAACATCATCAGCCAGCGCGTGTCGAAGCGCTTGGCAAGGAAGATGTAGACCGGAACGCCCACCATCGAGGCGACGCCGGTGGAGAACACCGCGAGCCCCGTCTCGAACGCGTTGTAGCCGCGCACATAGCCGAGAAACAGCGGCGTCAGATAGATCGTGGCGAAGATGCCGATACCGGTGATGAAGGAGAGAAAACAGCCAATGGCGAAATTGCGGTTGCCGAAGGCGCGGAAATCGACCACCGGCTGCGCATAGGTCAGGCTGCGGACGACGAACAGGATGAGCGTGACCACGGCGACGACGGCGCCATTGCGGATGGTGGCGTCGTCGAACCAGTTCCAGCGCGAGCCTTCCTCCAGCACATATTCCGCCGTGCCGAGGCTGACCGCCATCAGCGCCATGCCGATATAGTCCGCGCCCTTCAGCAACGACAGATCGCCCTTGTCGATCTTGACCAGCAGCGCAACGAGGACGGTGATGACCACCCCGGGGACGACATTGACGTAGAACAGCCAATGCCAGTTCAAGGTGTCGGTGATCCAGCCGCCGATGACGGGCCCTAGCGTCGGCGCGATCGAGGCAATGCTGCCGACGACGGCGGCGGCATAGACGCGCCTCGGGCCCTGGAAATAATGGAAGGACGAGGTGAACACCGTCGGGATCATCGAGGCGCCGAGCAACCCCTGCAGCGCGCGGAACACGATCATGCTTTCGATGTTCCAGGCGAAGCCGCACAGCATGCTGGCAAAAGTGAAACCGGCGGCCGAGATGGTGAAGAGCCACCTGGTCGAGAAGACGCGTGTGAGCCAGCCCGACAGCGGGATGACGATGATCTCCGCCACCAGATATGAGGTCTGCACCCAGCCGATCTGGTCCTGCGCGGCCGACAGGCCGCCGCCGATGTCCTGCAGCGAGGACGCGACGATCTGGATGTCGAGCAGCGCGATGAACATCCCCACGCACATCACCATGAACGGCAGGATGCTGGCGAGGAAGGATTGCGGGGCGGCCGGCGCTGACATGGCGCCCTCAGCGCGATCCGGTATCGACGGTGACGACAGTGGACAGGCCGGGCCGCAACGCGACCTTGCCCGCCTGGTCGGCATCGATCGCGATTCTCACCGGCACACGCTGAACGATCTTGGTGAAATTGCCCGTCGCGTTCTGCGGCGGGATGACGCTGAAGATCGCCCCCGTTGCCGGCCCCAGGCTGGTCACATGGCCCTTGAGCGGCCGGTCGGGCGCGATATCGGCATAGACCGTCGCGGCCTGGCCGTCGGCCATCGCCCGCAACTGGTCTTCCTTGAAATTGGCGTCGACCCACAGGCCCGAGGCAGGCACGATGGTCAGCAGGTAGCTGCCCGGCGAGACATAGGTGCCGACCTGCGCCAGCCTGTTGCCGACGATGCCCTCGATCGGCGAGCGGATTTCCGTGAAGCCGAGGTCGAGCTGCGCAGTGTCGAGATCCGCCTTGGCGGCCGCGACTTCCGCGGTCGCTTCCGAAATCTGGGTGTCGAGGACGTCGAGTTGCTGCCTCGATGCCGCAAGCGCCGCCCGCGCGGCGACGACGGATGCCTGCGCCTGGCCATCGGCCGCGGCGCTCTTTTGCGCATCCTGCTGCGAGCCGGTCCTGGCGCTGGCAAGCACCGCGTAGCGCTTGGCGTCCTGCGCGGTGAACGCCGCGGCGGCGCTCTTGGCCTCGAGATCGGCGCTGGCCTGCTCGATCAGCGAGTTCTGCAGCGATATCTGGGCACGCAGATTGTCGAGCGCCGACTGCTTCTGCTGCACCGATGCCTGCGCGCGTTCCAGCGCCGCCTTGAACGGCCTGTCGTCGATGCGGATGATCGGTTGGCCGGCGCTGACGTGCTGATTGTCCCCGACGAGCACCTGGTCGATATGGCCGGCTACGCGTGGCGCCAGCGGCGTGACATTGCCGCCGACATAGGCATCGTCGGTCGTCACCATGAAGCGGTTGGCCTGCCACCACTTGGCGCCATACCATCCAGCGGCAGCGATCGCGATCAGCGCGGCGCCGAGCAGCAGCGGCTTGCGCCGCTTCCTCGCAGGCTTCGGGGCTTCAACGACGGAGGCCTGCAGTTCAGCCGGGGAAAGAGCCTTGTTCATCTGCTTCCCGCCTCTTCCTGGCCCAGCGCGTTCTCGACGAGCGGCAGGCCCGAGCCCTCGCTGCTGAAGCGGTAGCGCTGCCGCATGCGCTCGCTGGCCCTCGGTCCGGTGGCCAGGGTGAAGCCACCGCTGTCGAGTTCCCTGCCGGTCTCCTTGTCGACCAGGACGGGATCGGCCCAGCGCCCGTCAGCCGTGTCCACCACAACGAGGCTCGGGCCTTCCGGCGCCAGATGCCGGTTGCCCCAGGCCAACAGGGTAAGCAGCACCGGCCGGAAATCGCGAGCCTTGGCCGTCAGCACATATTCATGGCGAAGCGGCCGCTCGCAGTAGGCGCGCTTCTCGAACAGCCCGCGCTCGACCAGGCTGTTCAGCCGCCGCGTCAGGATGTTGGGCGCGATATCGAGGCTCTTCTGGAACTGGTCGAAGCGTGTGAGGCCCTGAAATGCGTCGCGCAGCAAAAGGATGCTCCACCACTCGCCGACCTCGTCGAGGCTGCGTGCGATGGGGCATGGGCGCGTTTCGAAGCTCGTCCTGGCAACCATTCTCGTAGCTCACTTTCAATATGCAAGTCACAAATAGCCGAGTTGATTGCATAATGCAAGTCACTCTGCGCGCGACTTTGGAATCGGCCGACACGAAGTCGTGAGCGGCGCCTCCTGGGCTGCCGGATAGAAGCGCGAGATTCTATCGCGTCGAGGTAAGCGGAGAGAAGGTCAGGCCGCCCGTATGGTGCAGGCGATGGTGCGGTTCCTGGCGATCAAAAATGGCGCGCAGTGTCTGCTGGCGGTTTGGCTATTCTCGGACGAAGGTGTCGAGGCTGGTGCCAAAGGCACGCCAGGTTCCGACCTGCTTGCGGGACGCGATTTCGCCCTCCTTGCCGGTGATGGTGCTGCCCGCCACCGTCAGCCACATCGTCTCCAGCTTGCCGTCCCGCAATATGCCGGTGTAACTCACGGCGGCCGGGCCCGCCGCGCCCTCGCCGGCGGCCGTTACTCCAATCACATCGCCATGCGCCATGCCGAATATCGGCACCGCCTGTCCATAGAAGCTGCTGTCTTCGAGCGCCGTGCGGAACGTGCCTTCGATCCGGCCGCCGTCCTCGCCGGTGATGTGAAGGACAGATCCATATTGATTACGCCATATGCCGAGCCAAGGCATTCCGCTCCTCCACGACTATACCGTCTTCGTCTTCGGCGGATTGGAGCCTGCATCTAACGCGTCATTCCGGGCGGTCAAGTGACCGTCAAAACGGGCCGGGACCAAGCCAGGCACGCAGCTTGGGTTCCCGCAAATTGAAAAAGGGGCGGCGCGGGCGCCGCCCCTTCTCACTGGGAGGACAAACTCGACCGACCGCTCAGGCGGCCTGCGCTTCGCCGGCGATCGCGTCGGCGGCACGCGCCGCCTTCAGCACCTTCGCCCACCAGGCGACGTCGTTGATCAGAGCGGCGGCGGCCTGGTTCAGATGCTCGATGTCCTCGAGCTTCTTCTCGCCCTGGCGCACCGCAAGGAAATCGCCCCAGGCGATGTGGACGGCCGACTTGACCGGCGCCATCTGCAACTCGACGGCGATCAGGCGGAGCTGTTCGACCGCGCGTGCGCCGCCCACCGAGCCATAGCCGACAAAGCCGGCCGGCTTCTTGTTCCATTCATTGGCTGCGTAATCGATGGCGTTCTTCAAGACACCGGTCGGAGCGTGATTGTATTCGGCGGCGGTGAAGATGAAACCGTCGAACTCGGCAATCTTCTTCTGCCAGCGCTGCGCCACTTCGTTCTGCGACGGCGCCCAAGCGGAGGAAGCGACTTCGTCGAAGAAGGGCAGCGGCCAATCGCGCAGATCGACGATCTCGACGTCGATATCGGCATGGGTCTTGGCGATCTTGGCGATCCACTGCGTCGGCGCGTCGGCGAAGCGGGCGGCGCGCGTCGAACCGACGATAATGGCGATTTTTGGCTTGGACATAAGGGGCTCTCCTTGCGGGAATTTCTGGTATCGTTTGGATACCGGCGCTATATGTGATACTGACAAATCAGCGCGCAAGGGGGCACGTTTATGTTACCGAGGCACCCGCATATCACCGAAGACTGCCGAGCCGTGTCGGAAATCCTGCAACGGGTCGGCGACAAATGGACCGTGCTCGTGGTCGGCAAGCTGGGCGACGGCGCGCTGCGCTTCAACGAATTGCGCGCCGCCGTGGGCGGCATTTCGCAAAAGATGCTGACCACCACCTTGCGCGGCCTGGAACGCGACGGGTTCGTGACGCGAAAAGTGTTTCCGACCATCCCGCCACGTGTCGATTACGAGCTGACCGAGCTCGGCCACGAGCTGCTGGTGCCGGTCGGCGCGCTCGGCGAATGGGCGCGCAAGAACACCAATCGGGTCCGCGAGGCGCGGGCGAGATTCGACAGCCAGCAGGCTTGAAACCCTTGTAGTTCAAAGGTTTCTGAACCATTGGATGACCCGTGCGGCCCGGCACCGGACCTATCGTACCTTCCCGGCTTTGATCGGATTTGCCGCGGCTCCGCAGCCAGCCTCGCAGGTGTCTGCGTGCATCCGTCTCGATAAGGATGACTGTCTTCAGCCGGCCACCGATCAGGCGCTTACAGCGGTAGTGTTGCAGCACACCGTCGAGCAGTTCTCCTGCTGCGCGGCCTTCTTGTCGATCGCCTTGTGGTCCCTCACGCAGGCGACGCGTGGAAGGTCTCTCCTGACCTCCACATAGGCCGTTATTCCGAGCAGGCAGACCAGCGCGATAAGGGCTGCCACGAGCCAGCCGTTCAGCATGTGTTGACGCATTGTTTTCCCCCTCGCGACCTCAAAATGGGGCGCGAAGGCAACCATTGGATGTCGCGAAGCGCATGTCCCGCGCGAGCGTTGTTACAAAGCGCAAGCTGCCGGAGAATCGGAGACCTGTCAGCTCTCGGCCGGAACCGGCTTCGGCTTGCCTTCGCCGTCGAGCGCCACCATGACGAAATCGGCATGGGTGACCTTTTCCATCAGGTCGGAAAGGTAGCGCTGCGCCCAGGCCTCGACCTTGAGCACCATGGAGGTGCGGCCGACTCGCTCGACATGGGTGTAGATGCAGAGCGTGTCGCCGATCTTCATCGGCTTGGCGAAGGACATCTCCTTGACCGCGGCGGTGACCACGCGCCCCTTGGCGCGCTCGGCGGCGCGGATGCCGCAGGCAAGGTCCATCTGCGCCATAACCCAGCCGCCGAAGATGTCGCCGGCCGCATTTGCGTCGGAGGGCATGGCGAGCGTCCTTAAAGTGAGATCGCCAAGCGGTTTTCCGTCCGCGTAATGCACCATGAGGAAACCCCTTCAGCCGCTGCTTTCCTGAACCCGTACCAATGCGGTTGCGATGTCGCAAGCTTTGCTGAAAGCGAAAACCACGCCGCCAGAGCAGTCGCTTTTTTCACAAGCGATGCCGGAAGGTCCGGCGACGACGTGAACCGGCAATGTCTAGGCTAGGCCGCGAATTTCGGAGCGTGCCCGCCCATCATGCAGACTTATGACTTCATCATCGTCGGCTCCGGCTCGGCCGGTTCGGTCGTGGCCGACAAATTGTCGGCTTCCGGCCGCTTCTCGGTGCTGGTGCTGGAGGCCGGCGGGACCGATCGGCGCTTCTACGTCCAGATGCCGCTCGGCTACGGCAAGACCTTCTTCGACCCGGCCGTCAACTGGAACTACAAGGCCGAGCCGGACCCCGGCTTAGCGGGCAATGCCGACCACTGGCCGCGCGGCAAGCTGCTCGGCGGCTCGAGCTCGATCAACGCCATGGTCTTCATCCGCGGCGCGCGCGAGGATTTTGACGCCTGGGCCGCCGCCGGCAATCCGGGCTGGAGCTATGACGACCTGCTGCCCTCCTTCAAGGCGATGGAGGACAATGCAGCCGGCGCCGATCGATGGCGCGGTGTCGGCGGACCGCTGCATATCACCGATTGTTCGCGCGCTGTGCACCCGCTGACCAAGCGCTATCTGGCGGCCGCCGAGCAGGCCGGCCTGCCCTTCAATCCGGACTTCAACGGCGCTTCCCAGGAAGGCGTCGGCGTGTACCAGATCACGACCAAGAACGGCCGCCGCATGTCGGCCGCCCGCGCCTTCCTGCGGCCGGCGATGAAACGCGGCAACGTTCGCGTCGAGACCAACGCGCTGGCGACAAGAATCCTGTTCGAGGGCAAGCGCGCCGTCGGCGTCGAATACGAACAGAACGGCGAGAAGAAAACGGCCCGCGCCGGCCGCGAGGTGATCCTTTCGGGCGGCTCGATCAACTCGCCGCAGTTGCTGCAGCTGTCCGGCGTCGGCCCCTCGGCGTTGCTTGGCAATCTCGGCATCCCGGTGGTCCACGCCAACGACAATGTCGGCGCCAATCTGCAGGACCATGTCGGCATCAACTACACGTTCAAGGGCAAGCTGCCGACGCTGAACCAGATCCTGCGACCCTGGTGGGGCAAGCTTCTGGTCGGCATGCAATACATCCTCTTGCGCTCCGGTCCGCTGTCGCTGTCGATGAACAATGCCGGCGGCTTCTTCCGCACCGACGCCTCGATGACGCGGCCAAACATGCAGCTCTATTTCCAGGCCTTCTCGACCGTCATCCCGAAGAACGGCGAGCGTCCGATCCTGACGCCCGACCCCTGGCCGGGCTTCTCGATCGGCCTGTCCAACTGCCGCCCGTCCAGCCGCGGCGAGATCATGATCCGCTCGAGCAACCCGCGCGACTATCCGAGGATCACGGCCAACGCCTATTCGACCAATGCCGATGTCGACGAAATGCTGGCGGCGGTGAAGTTCGTGCGCAAGATCGCCGCGATGCCGGCCATGGCCGAGATCATCGAGGAAGAGGTTCTGCCTGGACCGTCGATACAATCCGACGCCGACCTGATCCAGGATTTCAGGAAACGCTCGGGCACCGTCTATCACCCCGTCTCGACCTGCCGCATGGGGCCGGACGTGTCGCGCGCCGTCGTCGACCCACGGCTGAAAGTGCATGGGCTGGACGGCCTGCGCGTCATCGACGCCTCGATTTTTCCCGACAACATCACGGGCAACACCAACGCCGCCTCCATCCTGACCGGATGGAAAGGCGCCGACTTGGTTCTGGAGGATCACACATGAAAATCACCGACGTGAAGACCTGGGTTGTCGGCAACCCGCCGCCCGGCATCGGTGGCAAGTATTTCATCTTCGTCAAGCTCACCACCGACGGCGGCGTGGTCGGCTACGGCGAAGCCTACAACGCCACCTTCTCGGCGCATGTCACCGCGAAGATGATCGAGGACATGGCCGAGCGCTATCTCGTCGGACGCGACCCGCACGACATCGAAAACCTGTTCCGCCGCATCTATTCCTCCGGCTTCACGCAACGCCCCGACGTCTCCGGCATGGGCTGCTTTTCCGCGCTGGAAATGGCCTGCTGGGACATCATCGGCAAGGAGGCCGGCAAACCGGTCTACAAGCTGCTCGGCGGCCAGGTGCACGAGACGCTGCGCTCCTACACCTATCTCTACCCGCACACCGGCAGCGTTCACTCCGAGGATGCCCGTGGCAAGAACGTCTACAACGACCCCGACATGGCCGCCGCCTGCGCGCTCGAATATGTCGAGCAGGGCTTCAACGCCGTGAAGCTCGACCCTGCCGGCCCCTATACCGCCTATGATGGCCACCAGCCGCGCTTGATCGACATCGACCTTTCGGCGCGCATGATCAAGGCGATCCGTGAGGCTGTCGGCACCAGGGCCGACATCCTGTTCGGCACGCACGGCCAGTTCACCGCATCCGGCGCGCTGCGCCTGGCGCGCGCCATCGAGCCTTACGATCCTCTGTGGTTCGAGGAGCCGGTGCCGCCGGATATGCCCGAGGTGATGGCGCAGGTCGCACGCGGCACCTCGATCCCGATCGCCACCGGCGAGCGGCTGACCACGAAGTTCGAATTCGCCCGCGTCATCGAAAACCGCGCCGCGACCATCCTGCAGCCGGATCTCGGCCGCTCCGGCGGCATCCTCGAGACCAAGAAGATCGCCGCCATGGCCGAGGCCTATCACATCCAGGTCGCGCCGCATTGCTATTGCGGCCCAATCGTCGGCGCCGCCAACATCCAGCTTGCCGTCACGCTGCCCAACTTCCTCATCCTGGAATCGCTGAAGCAGTGGGACGGTTTCCATGCCACCCTGCTCAAGAAGAAGATCGAATGGCAGGACGGCAACGTCATTCCGTCGAAGGAGCCCGGCCTCGGCGTCGAGCTCGACGAGGCAGTCTGCGACGCGCACCCCTACAGCGGCAAGGACCTGCATCTGCAGATGATGCAGACGCCGCTGATGCCGTGACCCTCGCTTACGCCTTCATCGGCCTTGGCCATCTCGGCGGCAACCTTGCCGCCAGCCTGTTGCGCAACGGCTTCGCCGTCACCGTGGTCGACCGCGATCCGGCGGCGGTCGAGCGCCTCGTCGCGCTAGGCGCCACGGCGGCGGCGAGCCCAGCCAAGGCCGCGGCCCGCGCCGGCAATGCGATCACCTGCCTACCCTCGCCAAAGGTCAGCGAAGCGGTGCTGGCCGGCCCAGACGGATTGCTCCAGGGCCTGCCCAAGGGCGGCACCTGGATCGAAATGTCGACCAATGGCCGCGACGAGATTGTGCGGCTCGCCGCACTTGCGTCGGCAAAAGGCATCGAGACGCTCGAATGCCCGGTCACTGGCGGCGTGCATCTGGCCGCGGTTGGCAAGATCACCGCCCTCGTCGGAGGCGACGCCGCGCTCTACGAATGGCACCGGCCGGCGATCGAAGCGATGTGCGCAAAATCCTTCCTGATGGGCCCGATCGGCTCGGCGGCGGTGATCAAGGTGATCACCAACATGCTGGCCTTCATCCATCTGGTCGCCGCCGGCGAAGCGCTGATGCTCGCCAAGCAAGGGGGTCTCGACCTTGCTCAGGCCTACCACGCCATCGTCGCCTCCTCCGGCAACAGCTTCGTCCACGAGACCGAAAGCCAGCTCATCCTGAACGGCTCCTACGACATCGGCTTCACCATGGACCTGGCGCTGAAGGATCTCGGCTTCGCGCTTGCCATGGGCCGGGATTGCGGCGCGCCGCTCGATCTGGCGACACGCGTCAACGCGATCTTCGAGGAAGGCAAGCGTGCCTATGGCGGCAACGCTTGGTCGACGCAGATCGTCAAGCTGCTCGAGGATGCGGTCGGCACCGAGCTTCGCGCGCCGGGCTTTCCGGCCAGGCTCGAACTGTAATCCGACAAAAATTTAGCCAGCTGTTTCAATCGCCTGACAGCACCGGCTGAATCAAACCGTCAGCCAGTTGATTCAACCTCTCAAGGTTAGCGCGCCGGGCAGGATTTCGAATGTCGCCGGAATCCGGCCTGGCGACTCCCCGTCTATGTCGACCAGCGCGCCATTCTTCTCGGCATCGCCCAGAGGCTCGACCAGCACCTTGCGGCCACGCAGGATGGTGATGGCCGGATGGTTGCGGTGGCGTCCGCCATAGAGCAGGCGGATGTCCCTTATCAGCCCGAGCTTGCCGGCGGCGCGCAGGATGACGATGTCGAACTGACCATCGGCGAGCTCGGCATCCGGCGCGATCATCATGCCGCCGCCGAAGAATTTGCCGTTGGCCACCGCCACCAGCGCCATGCGCACCTCGACCGGCTCGCCGTCGTCGATGGTGATCCGGACATCCTGGAAGCGATAGCGGACGAACTCCAGCACCGTGCGCCAGAAGAACAGCGTCTTGGCCGACACCCTGCCCTTGCGCTTGTCGGCATTGACGGCGCGATCGGTGGCGCCGGACAGGCCGAGGCTGGCGATGTTGATGAAATGGCGGCTGGCCAACGCGCCATGATCGTCGATATAGCAGACGCGCCCGGCGTCGATTTTCCGGCTCTTGGCATCCGCGATTTGCTTGACCGAGGCGCCTATGCCGCGCGGCAGGCCAAGCCCGCGCGCGAAGTCGATGCCGGTGCCGCAGGGCAGAAGTCCAAGCGCGCTTTCATGACCGATCTCGTCCTGCGCCTGCAGCAGCCCATCGGCCACCTCGCTGGCGGTGCCGTCGCCGCCGGCCGCGATCACCAGCTCGCATCCGTTGGCGGCGAGGTCGATCGCCAGCCGCTCGGCGTCGCCGCTGGCTTGCGTCTCGCGCAGGTCGAAATCGCCGAAATTCGCTTTGAGCGATGCCGCCGCCTCCGCCCAGTGCCGCTTGAGACTGCCGCCTCCGGCAATCGGATTGAGAACCACCCCGACCTTCAATCCGACCTCCCCCGAGGCACATCGCGCAAATGCGCGGCAGAGTCCGCGCTGGAGCCCAAACTCTTTTGCCGACATTCAAACGCGGACGGGTCGGCGGAGCAAGCCTCCAACATCCAAGGTCGCTAAAAAAGCAGGGCAGGCTGTCTAAGGGGTTCGGCCAGCGAATTCCGAGGCTTTTGCCGTTGGTCCCCGATAATCCCGCTATCCACAGGCGTGCCGGCATTCCCCAAACCGCTTACCCGACGTACATTCAACCCATCTCAGGCGGCCACTGAACGCCCCAGCCGAAAGGCAAAAGCGCAAGGCGGATTTCCTGAGGCCCGTACGGCCCAGAACGAGAGCAGGTTCGCCTGTTGGAGGGACGGATGCCGAGACCTACGGGTGCCGCGGAAAGCGTGCCAACGCCGACGGCGGACCGATGCTGCCATGAAGGCCGGGAAAAACCTTCGATGGCACGCTGGGCGAAGCCCGCAAGGGTGGAGATCGGCGTGGTCTGGAACGGGCGCTGCCCTCGGGTGGCGACTGGCAGGACCGTCAAAATCAAGGCTGGCCTGGCGCGACGACTTTACGGAAGTTGCTGCCTTAACCGGTTCTGATCTGACAGGGAGGCGCTGGGAGAAATCCCAGCGCCGACTGTCTTTTTGGGACGGCCAGGCCTGCCTGAGGCATTTCGGTCACAGTCGCTGCCTGAGCAACCTTCGCAACCGCCCCGTCATCCACATTTCACAATCGCGGCCAAATCCCGCCTTGTTCAGCGCGGATTGATGCAAGTGGAATGGGTAGCGATTTCGAAGGGACAAGACCGTGATCAAGACCGCCCTTGTCGCCATGACCATCGTCGGCTGCGACTGCGATGCGAAGCTGTGCGAATATATCGGCGAGACGCCGGCCAAATGGGCGACGATCGCCGACTGCGAGGCGGCGATGAAGAGCCAGATGCTGCACCAGCGCAATTTCAACTATCCGCTGGTTTCAGGCATCTGCCGCGTCAAGGGCTCGGCCTCTTCCTCCGAGCTTGCCGCGAAAGCCTCCAGGCCGGATCTGAAGCCCAGGAACCGCGTGGTCGAAACCATCGCCCCGCTGCCGCCCGAGCTCGACCATCGCCCAAGCGTTCCGGTCGGCGGAACGGTGACGGCCAGCGAAACCGAAGCCGCGAAGCCGGTCGCCTTCGATGGATCGGTCGATGGCGGCCGCGCCATGCTTTACCGCACCAAGGCCGGCTATGCCGTGGTCAAGACCGATCTCAGCCGCGCCGCCGGCGCGACCGTGGACGCGGCGAAGCGCTCGGCAAGCTGGCTGGCCGGTCTGACCGGGCTGTAAGTCCGTCCCAGGCGCGTTGAGATTCAGGTCAGGCCGGCCTCACCTGAATATCGAAACGCCTTACAGCTTGATCTTGAGAGTCTCCCAGAACTTGTCGATCAACGGCTGTTCCGTCGCATTGTCCTGATCGCCGATGCGCGTGATGAAGAGCAGCCCCTGATCGGCCGTGCCGAAGCCGACAATCTCGAAATCCGCGCTGTCGGTACGCGTCTTGACGGTGGCCTTGAGGCCGGTCAGTTCCTTGCCGTCGGCGAGCTTGCGGGTCGTCGGCTGCTGCGTCAGTTGCCCGCCCGCCTGGACCGTTTCCTTCGTCATCTCCTGCAGCATCAGCTGGTTGAGCGAGACCGGGTTCATCTTGTCGTATTTCTGCACCACGACGAGGGTGCCCAGCGCCGAAGCCATGAGATATTGGGCGATGCCGTCGCCGAGATCGGTCTTGGTGACAGAATAATTGCTCGGATGGACGAAGGAGAACGTGCCGCCGGAGAAGGTGGCGAAGTCGTTGTGCTCGAGCCTCACCTTGCTGGTCTTGCCGCCTGGAAGCGTCACGTCGATATCCTCGCCCGGATCGATGTCGACCGTCACGCCGTCGATGGTCAGCTTGAAGGCCTTCGGGTCCTCGGCACGGGCAAGCCCGGCGCATAGCATGATCGCGACGAATGCCGCAGCCGCCAGTCTCAGTCGCATGTCCTGTCCTCTCCGCGCGGTTCCGACGTAGCGCTTATCATTTTTTGATGGCGGTTGGCGTGGGTCACTTTGCAAATCATCTGGTTGATCACGTCCCCGCGATGCGGAAAGATAGCGGCCTTTCTGAAATGGGGGGCATTTCGATGACCTTGGCTGTTCGCGCCGCACTGTGTCTTGTCTCTGTGTTGGCCTCGGCGACGGCCGGCGCGCAGGCTACCGATCCGAATGATGATCGCGTGACCATATTCGCCCCGGGCGATCCGGAAATGGCAGCCGCGACAAAGCAGGCGCTTTCCAGCCTCGACGAGTTCCTCGCGCTCGCCGATAGCCCTCCGGCCGGCACATCGCGCTTCAAGCTGAAGGTGAAGGTAAAGGACGGCAACATCACCGAGCATTTCTGGGTTGTGCCCTTCCGCCGCACCGAAGCCGGATTTGTCGGAATCCTGTCGAACCAGCCCGCAGAGGTGCATAACGTAGTGCTCGGCCAGAACATCGAATTCACCAGGGATGACATTTCCGACTGGGGCTACACCAGGAACGGCCATCAGGTCGGCAGCTTCACCGTCTGCGTGATGTTCAAAAGGATGTCGAAGGCGGAGGCCGACGACTTGCGCACCAAGTACGGCTTCGACTGCTGAGCTTAACCAGCCGCCTCGTCTTTCGCGCCGATCTTGCGCACCAGCGCCGCCGTCGCCAGCATAGCGCCGAGATCGGCGATCATCGGCGCGACGTGCCTGTTGTAGTCGATCGGTTCCGAAATATCCGGCAGCTCGAAGAAGTTCTTCGAGCGCGGCATCAACAGAAAGCCGTCGCTGCCGCTGAGCGCCACCCTGGCCTGGTCGTAGGGCCATGTCTCGCGCAGCCAGGTCAGCGCCTGCGCTAGGCGGCCGGTGACCAACGGCCGTGCCGCCTCGACATTGTCGGTGCGAAATTCATAGGTGGCATCCAAGTCCTCGACCCCGGACGACAGCTCCTGCATCTTCGAGGCGAACATGCCGCGAAAGAAGTGCGTCACCTTGCCGGCCTTGCGCGCCGCAACCAGCGTTCCCGGGAACGGCTCGATGGTCTCGAAGGCGACGATGACGCCCTTGAAAGCGGTCGTCTCGCTCTTGCCGGAGCCTTCCCAGAGTTTCGCCTCGTAGAGCTCGAACGGAAAATCCTCGTAGCGTCCGGAAATGATGTCGTCGAAGCTCTGCCGGCTGAAGGCGGCGACCGTTTCGCGCGGCATCCTGTCGAAGGAGTTCGGCCGCATGCCGTGCTGGTAGCGCACGTCGCGCACGAAGCCGAAGATCATCGGCAAAAGCGTATCGCGGAAGGACTGCTGCAGCCGGGTCGCCGGCCGCAGCGCCTGGAAATAGAGCAGCACTGCGACGACCATGCCGCCGAGATAGAGAAAGACATGCGGTGTCGAGAGCCATTGCTCGTGGGGGTCGGCAACAGCGTTGAACAGCCAGGCTATCACCGCGACGAAGACGACGACCAGGCCGACGAACACCGGCACCCGCCAGCGGACCTGTCTCTGAACCGACGCCCGTTTCGCCTCATACTCCTCGATGCCGCGCCTGATGCCTGCGATCACCGCCTCGCTGGGCATGAAATCCGCTGCTTCCATGGCCACCCCCGGCCGCCGCTGAGATCGGCTTATGATAACGGCTTTTGCGCGAAAGTCGCCTGTGCCTACGGCGATCGGCACCTAGAGCGTTTCACCGTTTCACGGAGACGGCGGACCGCTCTAACTCTTTGTTTTAACGCAATTCCTGATGGAAAACCGCTCACACTTTTCCTGGAATTGCTCTAGTTCCGGGAGCAGGAAAAATCGCCTCCAGCCGCGCCGCGACCCTTTGCTTGAGCGGGCCATCCAGCGCCTCCACCGGCACCAGCCACTCATGGTCTTTACCCGCGAGGCGCATGAAGAAATGCTGCCGGTAGGCGGCGATCATGCCGCGCGTGGCCGGATCGGCACTGACGTCGACCACGAATATCGAGCCGATGCGTGCCGGCCATGGCGGCCTGGCGAAGGCAGTGCCGAGAAAATCGCCGAGCCCATAAGCGGTGAGGCTGCCGCCGACGCGCTCGACCGGTTGCACGACATGGGCGTGATGCCCGACGATCAGCCCGGCGCCCTTCTCCGCCAGCTGTCTCGCCAGCGCCCGCGTCGCTTTCCGCGGAAAATGCCGGAACTCCCAGTCCCAGTGCGGCACCGCGCAGGCGAAGTCGATGTCGGAAACGGCGTCGCGTGGCCATTCGGCGGGACGCATCGAGATGCGTTTTTCGAACGGCGCGGGGTCGGTGTTGCGCCAGAGCGTGAGGGCAGTAAAGCCGATGGTCAGCTGTCCGCCGGCATGACGCTGGACCGGTCCGCCGGCAAGCGTGCCGATGGTGCGGATCCCGAGCCGATCGAGCGCCGCGACCGTTTCTTCGAAACCGGCAATCCCCTGGTCGAGCACATGGTTGTTGGCCAATGACAGCACGAGCCTGTCGCGCGCGACGCCGACAGCGGCAAGCGCGTCCACGAGAAAGCGCTCGCTCATCGCATGTCGCGTGCCGAGCCAAGTCCCCACCAGCGCGCGTGGCCGTTCCACGATCGGGCTTTCGCAATTGCCGACCACGAGGTCAGCGGAGGAGAGCAGCGCGGCGATCGCCGGATCGCATTCCGGCGCATCACGGTTGGCGACCGCCGAAATGTCGCCGACAAACGCCAGCCGCACGGTCCGCATCGGCGGCGGATCGATCAACGTCGCCGCCGGCGCCACAAAACCGCTTCGGTCGCCACCGAGAGACGGTCTCAGCAGGCGCGGCAGCCAGGACAGCTTGTAGGAAAGCGGATAATTCGACACGGGCACGTCCAGTTTTGCCCTCTGTAGACTGTCTGCCCGGCCGGTTGAAGCCGGGCGCTCTTGCGAAAGCGCGCCCGTCGGTCGGCGCGGGCCGCGCGACGCCTCAAGCCAAATACGTGTATGCTCGCGACATGACGCAGTGGAGGGCGATGACGATGCGTAGAGCGATCCTTGCAGCAGCCTTGTTGGCATTCCTGCCGGCGTCCTTCTCCTGGGCGCAGATGCCGGACGCAGCCAAGTCCCTGTTCGAGGCGAAGAGCGTGGCCGACCGCAACGCGGCGCTGTCGACGCTGGAGGCGGTGGCGGCCAAGGACCCTGCCTCGGCCTACGCCGCCGGCGCCGGCGAGTTCTTCACCGCGCTGGAACTCCTCGCCGGCGGCTTGCATCGCCATGGCTTCGAGAGCCCGAAATCCTTCATGTTGCCGCTGATGCAACTGCCCGTGCCGGACAATCCCAGCCCGCAGCCGCTCACCTATGAGGAATTCCGAGCCATCCTGGTCTCTTTCCGCGACCGGCTCGAAAAATCCGCCGCAACACTGGGCTCGGTACCGGCCAACGCCGACATCGGCATGGAGGTCGACCTCTCCCGTGCCGGTATCGACCTCAACGAAGACGGCACGATCGCGCCCGACGAAAGCTTCGCCGCGATCATGGCCTCGCTCGCGCATGGCAGCATCGACACGAGCGCTGCCGCGCCTTCGCTTACCTTCCGCTTTGATCGCGCCGACGGTTTCTGGCTGCAGGGCTATGCCGAGTTCCTCATGGCGCAGGCCGATTTCTGGCTGGCGCATGATTTCAGGGCCATGTTCGACGGCTCCTTCCACATGCTGTTCCCGCGCGCGAAACTGCCGCTGCAGGATGCCTTGGTGCCGCCCGATGGCGGCATGAGCGGCAGCATCTTCGCCTCGGAATGGCGCTTCGCCGACTTCGTCTCGCTGGTGCATCTCGTCAACTGGCCGGTGGTCGAGCCGGAGCGCAGACAGGCCGCGCGCCGCCACCTGCTGGAGATGATCCGGCTGTCGCGCGAGGACTGGAAGGCGATCCTGGCCGAGACCGACAATGACCGCGAATGGCTGCCGGGCCCGCAGCAGAAAGGCGCCAATCCCCTCACCGGCCTCGAGGTCGGCCAGGAGCAGGTCACCGCCTGGCTCGCCACGCTGACCATGGCCGAGGACCTTCTCGAAGGCCGAGTGCTGCTGCCGCATTTCCGCATCACCGGCAAGGGCATCAACATGAAGCGCTTCTTCGATGAGCCGAAACCTTTCGACCTCGTCCTGTCGATCACCGGCCCGGGCATCGCACCCTATCTCGAAAGCGGCAAGATCCTCACCAGCGACGATTTCGACCAGATCCGGCGCGAGTTCGGCGGCGCCGGGTTTTTGACGTTCGCGCTGTGGTTCAATTGAGGGTCGCAAGTCTTGTGTTCCTCGCCCGCATGAAATGGGCGAGAGAACCTGGTCGGCGTTAGCCTTCCCAATCGGTCATGACGCCCCTCCTGACAGCCTTCTGTCAGCAGCGTCCGCGCCAAGCCGGCGCCCATTCACTCGGCTCTTTCCATTTCGGCCGAGTCCACCCATATTCGAGCCATGGCCAGACATCCTGACAAGAAGACGCCTTCGCAAGACGGCGCGCCGAAGCGGCGCAGCCCGCTGACCGACTTCCTCGACGCCGCCGAGCCGTTGAATCCCGGCGGCTTTGCCGAGGCGCCGCAGGCCGACTTCACCGGCGCGCCGCTGACCGGCTCGATCTCCGATTGGGCCGGGCAGATCGAGCGCGAGGCGGAAAAGCAGCCGAAGGCGAAAGCCCCGAAGAAGATCCCCGAGCGCTCGTCGGCGCCGGGGCGGACCGCGCGCGGCACCTCGATGGGCGGCGCGGCGTCGGCCAAGGAACGCGCGGCCGCCGGCCTCAACCCGGTGGCCGGCCTCGACATCAGCCTCGAGGACGCCGAGCAGGTTTCGTCCAGCGGCGTCACCGCGACCGTTGCGGCACTGTCGGCGCTGATTGAATCCGGCAATCCGCTGCACAAGGACGGCCAGCTCTGGACGCCGCACCGTCCGGCCCGCCCGGAGAAGTCGGAAGGCGGCATCGCCATCAAGATGGTCTCGGATTTCCAGCCCGCCGGCGACCAGCCGACCGCCATCAAGGACCTCGTCGAAGGCGTAGAGCGGAACGACCGCACGCAGGTGCTGCTCGGCGTCACCGGCTCGGGCAAGACCTTCACCATGGCCAAGGTGATCGAGGAGACGCAGCGCCCCGCCCTGATCCTGGCGCCCAACAAGACACTGGCCGCCCAGCTCTATGCCGAGTTCAAGAAGTTCTTCCCCGAGAACGCGGTCGAGTATTTCGTCTCTTACTACGACTATTACCAGCCGGAAGCGTATGTGCCCCGGACCGACACCTATATCGAGAAGGAATCCTCGATCAACGAGCAGATCGACCGCATGCGCCACTCGGCGACGCGCTCGCTACTGGAGCGCGACGACGTCATCATCGTCGCTTCCGTGTCCTGCATCTACGGTATCGGCTCGGTCGAGACCTATACGGCGATGACCTTCCAGATGCAGGTCGGCGACCGGCTCGACCAGCGCTCGCTTCTCGCCGACCTCGTCGCCCAGCAATACAAGCGCCAGGACATCAATTTCGTGCGCGGCTCGTTCCGCGTGCGCGGCGACACGATCGAGATCTTTCCGGCCCACCTCGAGGATCGCGCCTGGCGCATCTCGATGTTCGGCGACGAGATCGAGTCCATCACAGAATTCGATCCGCTGACCGGGCAGAAGACCGGCGAGCTGAAGAGCGTCAAGATCTACGCCAACTCGCACTATGTGACGCCGCGCCCGACCTTGAATCAGGCCATCAAGTCGATCAAGGAAGAACTCAAGCATCGCCTGCAAGAGCTTGAAAAGGCTGGACGCTTGCTGGAGGCGCAGCGGCTGGAACAGCGCACGCGCTTCGACCTGGAGATGCTGGAGGCGACCGGCTCCTGCGCCGGCATCGAGAACTATTCGCGCTATCTCACCGGCCGCGCCCCGGGCGAGCCGCCGCCGACTTTGTTCGAATATGTGCCCGACAACGCGCTGATCTTCATCGACGAAAGCCATGTCACCGTACCGCAGATCGGCGGCATGTACCGCGGCGACTTCCGCCGCAAGGCGACGCTGGCGGAATACGGCTTCCGCCTGCCCTCCTGCATGGACAACCGGCCGCTGCGCTTCGAGGAATGGGACGCCATGCGCCCGCTCTCCGTCGCCGTTTCAGCCACACCGGGCGGCTGGGAGCTGGAGCAGTCCGGCGGCGTTTTCGCCGAGCAGGTCATCCGCCCGACCGGCCTGATCGATCCGCCGGTCGAGGTGCGTCCGGCCAAGAGCCAGGTCGACGATGTCGTCGGCGAGATCCGCGAGACGACAAGGCTCGGCTACCGCACGCTGGTCACCGTGCTCACCAAGCGCATGGCCGAGGACCTCACCGAATATCTGCATGAGAATGGCATTCGCGTCCGCTACATGCATTCCGACATCGACACGCTGGAGCGCATCGAGATCCTGCGCGACCTGCGCCTCGGCGCCTTCGACGTGCTGGTCGGCATCAACCTACTGCGCGAAGGCCTCGACATTCCGGAGTGCGGCTTCGTCGCCATCCTCGACGCCGACAAGGAAGGTTTTTTGCGCTCGGAAACCTCGCTGATCCAGACCATCGGCCGCGCCGCCCGCAATGTCGACGGCAAGGTCATCCTCTATGCCGACCAGATCACCGGTTCGATGGAGCGGGCGATGGCGGAAACCAATCGCCGCCGCGAGAAGCAGATGGAATGGAACGCCGCCAACGGCATCACGCCGGAATCGGTCAAGTCGCGCATCGCCGACATTCTCGACTCCGTCTACGAGAAGGACCACGTCCGCGCCGACATCTCGCAGTTCACCGACGATGCGGGTGCGATGATCGGCAACAACCTCAAGACCCATCTCGAGGCGCTCGACAAGCAGATGCGCGATGCCGCCGCCAATCTCGACTTCGAGAAGGCGGCGCGCATCCGCGACGAGATCAAGCGGCTGCGCGAAATGGAGCTTGCCATCTCCGACGACCCGCTGGCGCGCGAGGTGGAAAGCCAAAGTCCTGCCTCGGGCCGCGAGAAGGGCAAGCACAACAAGGGCGTTGCCAGGCATCGCACGGCCGAGGAGCAGGAGCGTTTCCGCAGGCTCGACGAGGCACGCGCCGCGGAGGAAGCTGCCAAGGCTGCCCGGCCCAACCTGTTCCGCAAGCCGCATCTCGACGAGATGGGCGCCGACGGCGCCGTGCCGGTGAAGAAGCCGCTCTTCGCCAAGCCGTCGCTCGACGACATGGGGCCCGGCACGGACATGGCGACGCCGGCCGGCGCGGTGTCGCGCTCGCTGTTCAAGAAGCAGACGGCGCAGGAAGCGCATGGCTCCGACTTCGGCATTCCCGGCGACCGCACCAAGCCGTTGTTCAGAAAAAACTCGCTCGACGAGATGACGGTGCGGCGAACGGAAAAGCCGGTCGAGGGAAAAGTGCCGGCGAAGCCAAAACCGATTTCTCCTGCGCCGGAAGGGCGCGACGACAAGCCGATTGTCCGCCAACGTTCGGGCATCGGCTCCTACGAGGACCCGGCCGACGAGCGCCGCCAGAAGCGGCGCCCGGGCAAGACAGGCCGGCCTGGGCAGTAGCGGACTCTCCTTCTCCCCTTGTGGGAGAAGGTGGATCGGCGCGTAGCGCCGAGACGGATGAGGGGTGTTCCAGCGGAGTGAGAGGCTAGCAAACTTGCCGTCTCCTCCGGCGACGCCAAGCTGGAACACCCCTCATCCGTCGCCTTCGGCGACACCTCCTCCCGCAAGGGGAGAAGGGAAGTACTCCACCGGCCCCTTGCCATCCGCCCTTCCGCCGGTGTACCCAATCTCCAACTCGAACATCTGGAAAGGAGGGCTGCGTGTTTATCGATCACCATCGTCAGCGTGGCCCGATTTGCGCCCTGCGAGCTTGCTTGCAGGGCTGAGCGGACGGTCCGGGTTTTTCCCGTCTCGATTTTTGGTCTGCCCTTCGTGGTGCCGCTAAGCTGATCCGATGATCGGCCAGCGCACCGTCAAAGTGCATCAGCTGGACTTTCCGGCAAGACCAGAGAAATCGACATGGCCTTGATCAGCCTCAAATCCCTCGGCGTCACCATGAGTGCGCCGCTCTTCTCCAATCTCGATCTCACCATCGGCGCGGGCGACCGGCTCGGCATCGTCGCGGCCAATGGCCGGGGCAAATCCACACTTCTCAAATGCCTGGCGGGCGCGTTCGAACCCACCGCCGGCGACATCACCCGGTCACGAGGCCTGCGTGTCGGCCATGTCGAGCAATCCGTTCCCGAGGCGCTGCTCGATCGCAGCTTTCATGACGTCGTCGCCGATGCCTTGCCGGCCCAGCAGCGCGACAGCGAGCTGTGGCGGGTGGACGTAGTGCTGGATTCGCTCGACGTGCCGGAAGACATGCGCGGCCGTCCGATGCGCGCGCTCAGCGGTGGCTGGCAGCGGCTGGCGCTGATCGCCCGCGTCTGGGTCACCGATCCGGATGTGCTTCTGCTCGACGAGCCGACCAATCATCTCGATCTCGCCAGGATCAGCCAGTTGGAGGACTGGCTCAACGCGCTGCCGCGCGAGGTGCCGGTGATCATCGCCAGCCATGACCGCGCTTTCCTCGACGCCACCACCAACCGCACGTTGTTCCTGCGTTCGGAGGAGTCGCCGGTGTTCGCTCTGCCCTATGCGCGCGCCAGGCAGGCGCTCGACGAGCTCGACGCCTCGACGGCGCGCAAGTTCGAGCGCGACATGAAGATTGCTCAGCAGCTGCGCAAGCAGGCCGCCAAGCTGAACAACATCGGCATCAATTCAGGCAGCGACCTTTTGACGGTGAAGACCAAGCAATTGAAGGAACGGGCAGAGAAGCTCGAGGACGCGGCGGTGGCCGCGCATCGCGAGCGCTCGGCCGGCGCGATCAAGCTGACGAACCGCGGCACCCACGCCAAGGTGCTGATCACGCTGGAGGACGCGACAGTCGAAACGCCGGACGGCGCGGCGCTGTTCAAGACCGGCAAGCGCCATATCTGCCAGGACGATCGCATCGTGCTGCTTGGCCGCAACGGCGTCGGCAAGACGCGCTTCATCGCCATGATCCGCAACGCCATTGCCGAACCGGGTTCGATCGCGAACATCAAGGTGACGCCGTCGACCGTGCTCGGCTACGGCGATCAGGCGCTGTCGGGCATCGATGGCGGCGACACGCCGCTGGCGATGCTTTCGCGCCGCTTCGAGGTCGGCGAGCAGCGCGCCCGTTCGCTGCTCGCCGGCGCCGGGGTGGCCATCGAAATGCAGGAGCGGAAGATCGGCGTTCTGTCCGGTGGACAGAAGTCGAGGCTGATGATGCTGGTACTCCGGCTCATCCACCCCAATTTCTATCTGCTCGACGAGCCGACCAACCATCTCGACATCGATGGCCAGGAAGCATTGGAGGACGAGTTGCTGAAGCATCAGGCAAGCTGTCTGCTTGCCTCGCACGACCGCTCCTTCATCCGCGCGGTCGGCAACCGCTTCTGGCTGATCGAGAAGCGGCGGCTGACCGAAATCGACGACCCGGAAGCGTTCTTCCGCTCCGTCGCCGAAACGCCCAACTGAGAGACGATACACCCGCCAGGCCGCCACCGCCGGCCTGGCGATACTTTTCCATCTGCTAAAAAAAGCGCATGCTGAATTGCTTAGCCATGGAGGGAACGGGCCATGCGTGCAGTGGAAATCGTCAGCAATCTCTACAAAGCCTATGCGGACCGCGACATCGAGGGCGCCTTGTCGCAGTGCGCCGAGGATGTCGTGTTCCGCTGGATTGCCGATCCCCGGCAATCGCGTCATGCCGGCACCGCGCACGGCAAGCAGGAATTCCTCTCCAGGCTGCTGGCGCTCGACGATGACTTCGAATACCGCCACTTTGTCCCGGTCGAGATCATCGATGGTGGCGACAAGGTTGCCGCACAGGTCGAGATCCACATGACGCGCCGCGCCACCGGCGAGGAGTTCATCATGCGCACCGCCAATTTCTGGACGGTGCGCGACGGCGAGATCATCGAGATGGTGGAATATTACGACACCGCGCTGGCGGCGTCGGTGTTCTGAAAAAGATTGGAGCGATCTGTCGGATCGCCTCTTGCCGCCTCGTCCTTGGGATGCCGACATGATGATGCCGGCATCAACCAGGGAGAACGATCATGTCGGTACTGTCGTCCATTGGCCGCCTCGCCAACCGGTATGCCCAGGCGCGTGCCCGTCACCGCAGCGAGCGCATACTGCTCTCGCTGCCTTCGGAGCTGCGCAAGGACATCGGCTTTCCGGAGATCTTCGAAACGCGCGAAAGCCGCCGCGCCTCCACCTTTTCGGCGAAGGTCATATAAGGGCGCACCTTCAATGCGATTGTTCTCCGGTCACCTGGGCTGCCGGGAGCCGGTCCGTTAAAAATTCTTCGCGAGGCATGTAGGATCGCCGCCGCTGCATCCGTCCTTTGGCTCGCAAGCCAGATCAAACCCCGTGAAGAGGAACACGAGAATGAACGACCAGACCCCGCCCCGCGCCAAAGTCCTTGGCGGTTTGACCCCCTACCTGCAGGTCGACGGCGCCATCAAGGCCGCCGAATTCTACAAGAAGGCTTTTGGCGCGGAGGAAGTGTTCGCCTATCCGCCGGACGACAAGGGCCGCACCATGCACATCCATCTCTACGTCAACGGCTCGACGCTGATGCTGGGCGACGCCTATCCGGAACACGGTCACCCGCATCAGCCGGCGCAGGGCTACACGCTGCAGCTCCATCTCGGCAGCGACGACATCGATGCCTGGTGGCAGCGCGCGGTCGATGCCGGCTGCGAGGTCGTCACCCCGCTGCAGGTGATGTTCTGGGGCGACCGCTGGGGCCAGGTGAAAGACCCCTTCGGCATCGCCTGGGCGATGAACGCGCCGGTGAAGTGAGCCGTCCACCTCTCCCCCTGTGAGGTCGGATTGCCCCGATTTGCCCTTCGCAAAATCGGCTGGCAATCCGGGTGAGGGGTAAGCCTGGCGCCAAGCTGGAGTACCCCCCTCATCCGTCTCGGCGCTGCGCGCCGATCCACCTTCTCCCGCAGGGGGGAAGGGAAAGCCGCGCCCAACCATGGAGTTTCGTCATGTCCTATGTCGACGGTTTTGTGATTGCCGTGCCGAAGGCAAATCTCGACGACTACAAGAAGCTGGCCAACACCGCGGGCCCGATATGGATGGAGCACGGCGCGCTCTCCTATGTCGAATGCATCGGCGACGACGTGCCCTATGGCGAGCTGACCTCGTTCCCGCGTGCCGTACAGGCGAAGGACGACGAGATCGTCATCTTCGCCTGGGTCGTCTACGAATCCAGACAGAGCCGCGACGCGGTCATGGCCAAGGTGATGGCCGATGAGCGTCTCAAGATGGACTGGTCCGCCATGCCGTTCGACGGCAAGCGCATGATCTTCGGCGGCTTCCAGCCATTTATCGAGCTTTGAGGAACTCGGCCTCGCGCTGGGTTGAGATTGAGGTCAGGCCGAGTCGAGAATGGTGGTTTCCGAGAACCGGAGCGGAGCGTACTTAAAGTACGTGAGCACCGGAAGCGCAGGGAACCGCCGTTCGCAGGCCGGCCTCACCTCAATATCAGCCTAGCTTGTCCAGCAGCGGCTTCAGCCTGTCCCCATAACGCTTCCACAGGTCGACAGAGCCCTGATACATAGGCTGCCGAACCTGCGCGGCGGAAGCGGTACGCACCGGCCGGTCCGTCTCGTGGAACGACAGAACCTTGTCGTCCCAAGGCAGGCCGAGATACGCCATCAGCGCCCGCGTCTGCCCTTCCTGGTCGGCGACGAAATCCTCATAGCGCACATCGTGCACGACGCCAGGCAGCACCTTGCGCCAATGCGCCATGATGTCGGTGTAGAGGTTGTGGAAATCGGCGAGCTCGCCGAGGTCGTAGCCGTAGCGGTGGCTGTCGCCGCGGAAATGCACCTTGAAGATCGACAGGCAGGTGGCGGCCGCGTCGCGGGCGCAATGGACGATCTTGGCCTTCGGCAGCATCATGTGCAGGAATCCGACCAACATGAAGTTGCCCGGCATCTTGTCGGTGACATGGCGGTAGCCCGGATAGCGGCTATGCAGCATGTCGAGATAGCCCTGACCGGCTTCGGCGAAGGCCTTGTCGGGCATATCGGCGATCCCGGCGGGAAATCCACCCGGCATGCTCATCGGAAACTGCTTGCCGACGGCCGTCTTCAGGATGCTCAACTCGCCGGCGCCATAGACTTGCGGATGGCTGGCGATGATCTGCTCGACCAGCGTGGTGCCTGAACGCGGCATGCCGACGACGAAGATCGGCGTGTCGTCTGAAATATCGCTCGTCCGGTGCTTCTCCAAGAAGGCCTTGTCGAAGGCCGCCTTCATCGCCTCGAATTCGCCGCGCGTGCGGACCGGATCGTAGTCGATGCCCTGGCGGCGGATGGCATTGCCCTCGGCGAAATAGTCGAAAGCGCGGCCATAGTCCTTGAGGTCGTCATGGACCTTGCCGAGACCGAAGGAAAGCTGCATGCGCGCCAGGCTGCCCTGCGGGGCCTTGGCATGCTCGGCCTCCATGCCGGAAAGCTCCTTGTCGCGTTCGGTCTGACGCTTGACCTGGGTCAAAAGCAGCCAGGCCTTGGCCATGCCGGGAACAACCGTCACCGCCTGTCGGGCAAGATCGGCGGCTTCGCCGAGCTTGCCCTTCTCCATCATGGCCACGCCCAGCCCGTAGAGCAGCTCAGCGTCTTTCGGCCGGATCGACAGGGACTCGCGGAACAGCTTGATCGCCTCATCCAGCCGCCCGGCCTCCTGCAGCGTTTCCGCAAGCCCGATGCGGGCACGGACATGGAACGGGTTGCGGCCGATCGTGCCGCGATAGATCTCCTCGGCGGCGTCGAACTGGCCGAGCTGCTTCAGCGACGAACCGAGATTGTCGCGCGCGGCCAGCTGGTCCGGCTTGATATCCACCGCGCCGCGAAAGAAATCGACCGCGGCGGCGAGGCGACCGAGGTCGCGCATGACCGTGCCCATATTGTTGAGGAAGTCGGCGTTCCTAGGCTGCAGCGTCACCGACTGTTCGATGAGCTCGAGCCCCTCCTCGCTGCGGCCGGTCTGGTGCAGCAGCAGTCCGAGGAAATGCAAGGCGGCGGCATGGTTCGGCTGCTGCCCCAGGACCTGCCGGTAGAGCGCCTCGGCTTCCTGACGGCGCCCGGCCTGGTGCAGTTGCAGCGCCCGCTGCACATAGGGATCGAGCGGGCTGGCCGTTCCCGACTTGCCGCCCGCATTCGCCGCTCTTCTTTGATCTCTGTTAATGGGAAACCTGCCGTGTTTGTTGGTCCGTCGGACCTAAGCCATGCGGGCAAGAGATTCAAGGCTAAGCAACACCACGCGCGTTGCTGTGTCTACACCCGCCTGTTGGGACGGACACCGCGTTGCTTCTCAGCACGGCCCGTCGCCGACGATGCGATAGTCCGCCGCGCGGGCCTCGCATGCATTCGGGAAGGTGCGCACTTGCCCTTGGCGCCTGGCGCAGACAGGGGCGTATTCGCGCGTGCAGAATGCCTGCTCGCCGCCTCCACCACCGCCGTCGCGGCAAGGACCGTCACGCATGATGCGGTAGCCTTCCCTTTCAGCCAGACAGGCATTGGCGAAGGTCTGGCGCTCGCCGTCGCGTCGGGCGCAGACCGGTTGGTATTGCGTGGTGCAGAGCTGCGGATGCGGCCTGGGCGGTCGCGGCCGGGGCCCGTCGTCGACCACCACGGTACAGGCCGCGAGCAACGCCGCGAGAATGAAAATGACCGGGCCCTCCCGAGTGATCGCCAGCAAGCGCATGTGTCCTCCTCCGTCCGGCGCCCCACGTCAACTCCCGATATCCTCGCATTCCCCGCGGCGAACGCAACCACCGTTTGTGGTGCCGCCAAGCCCTTGGCCGACAGCCTCGCTCTGGCCCATGCTTGGCTCTTCTCTGGCCGATGACCCATGCCGGCACGGGGTCTATCGAGGCCCAGCGTTGGACGCGCCGCAGGCCGCCCGCGACCGTCGTCTTGCAACCATCACGTTTCCGTGTAATAAATTTCCCCGTTCGGGCATTTGCGACCCGGAGAGCGGAACGTTTTGGACGACCTTTCCCCGATAAGTGTGAATCTCTGACAGCCCCGTTTTTCGGCGGGGGGTTTGACCATGCGCGAATGCATGACCGCCGAAGCAACCACCGGGATTTGCCCAAGGCGCGAGGCAGCGGGCAAACCACAAGACTGACACGGGTGAAGGAGTTTCCCCAATGGCCCAGACCGGTACCGTAAAGTTCTTCAACGCCACCAAAGGCTTCGGCTTCATCACGCCGGACGGCGGCGCCAAGGACGTGTTCGTCCACATTTCCGCGATCGAGGCATCTGGCCTGCGCACGCTGGTCGACGGCCAGAAGGTCACCTTCGACGTCGAGCCGGACCGCATGGGCAAAGGCCCGAAGGCGGTCAACCTGCGCGCCGCCTGATCGGCGCAACCGCCTGTCCTTGCGGATGCAATGATGCGGCAGGATCATAGACGGGCTTTTGGACAGGCTCGAAATTGCGAAGGCGCGACTG
The DNA here is from genome assembly GCF_003289965.1 of Mesorhizobium atlanticum. Classification (GTDB taxonomy): domain Bacteria; phylum Pseudomonadota; class Alphaproteobacteria; order Rhizobiales; family Rhizobiaceae; genus Mesorhizobium; species Mesorhizobium atlanticum. The sequence goes on along the minus strand of NZ_QMBQ01000002.1, from coordinate 709,251 downwards.
AACCGTCGCGCCTTTTTTGCGCGCAAATCCTTGGATCGGCAGGCGAAAACTTTCTCTTGCCGATAGCGCTAAAATAAAGGACAAATTTCCTCTCGGGCAATTTGCCGGCCCGAGACTTGACTTGATGGGATCAAAGGAGTTTCCCATGCCGCAGACCGGCACCGTCAAATTCTTCAACCATGCCAAGGGCTTCGGCTTCATCACGCCCGACGATGGCGCGAAGGATGTCTTCGTCCACATTTCGGCTGTGCAGGCGTCGGGCCTTCCCGGTCTTGAGGATGGGCAGAAAGTGACATTCGACACCGAGCCGGACAAGCGCGGCAAGGGTCCGAAGGCCGTCAATCTGTCGATCGGCTAAGCCGGCTCACGACGGATCCGACGGAGGCTTTTCAGGCGGGACCGCTCCCGCCCGGAACGGGTTTGTGCCCGGACTTTCGAAAAATAACCGGCCTCGAAAAAATCGATTGCGCCGATTTCCGTTCAGCCTCCGTTCAGCCACGGTCTTCTATTAACTTTTGCTAAAGCCGGTCCGCATCCCCCGAAAATGCGCGGGCCGGCGCGAAGGAGACCGAAAATGAACCGTTTTCTCAAGACCGCCGCCCTGACCGCAGGCATCGCCGCGACCACTTTGGCCACCTTCTCGTCGGCCAATGCTGATGACTGGCGCTGGCACCATCATCGCCATCATGGCGGCGACGCCCTTGCCGCCGGCGTTGTCGGCCTGGCGGCCGGCGCCCTGATCGGCAGCGCGCTCAGCAACCCCGGGCCGCGCTATTACGAACCGGCCTATGGTGACGACTACTATGTCGACCGGCCGGTGCGCCGCTACTATGTGCAGCCGCGCGTCGTCTATGCCGACCGCTATGCCGAGCCGTGGACCAGGGCCTGGTACGAATATTGCTCGGACCGCTATCGCACCTTCAATTCGCGGACCGGCACCTACACCGGCAGCGATGGCGACCAGCATTTCTGCGTCGCCAATTGATCTGATCCGGGTTCCCTGCCCTAAAGAGCGCCGCGTCCAGCGGCGCTTTTCTTATGCGGTCAGGTCAAGAACGGATTGCTCCGCCGCTCGTCGCCGAAACGGCTGCCCGGCCCATGGCCGCAGATGAAACCGATATCGTCGCCAAGCGGCAGAAGCTTGTCCTTGATCGAGGCGATCAGCGCGGCGTGGTCGCCGCCGGGCAGATCGGTGCGGCCGATCGAGCCGCGGAACAGCACGTCGCCGACATGCGCGAATTTAGCTGCGCGGTTGTAATAGACGACATGGCCCGGCGCGTGCCCAGGGCAATGCAGCACTTCGAACACGTGATTGCCGAAGGACACCGTCTCGCCTTCGGTGAGGAAGCGGTCCGGCACGCAGTTGCGCACCGGATCGGTGAGGCCGAAGCGCTTGGCCTGGTTCTCGAGATTGGCAAGCAGCGGCCTGTCGGCCTCATGCGGGCCGATGATGTCGATGCCAAGCGCCTCCTTCAGCTCCATGGCGCCGCCGGCATGGTCGATATGGCCATGCGTGATCCAGATCGCGCCGGCCTTGATGGCGTTGTCCTTCAGCGCCTTGAGCACCTGGTCAATATCGCCGCCGGGATCGACGACAACGCCGTTCTTGTCGTCCATGTCGAACAATATGGTGCAGTTCTGCTGGAACGGCGTGACCGGCACGATGCCGGCATTGAGCTGACCCATGGCTTTCCTTTCTCGAGCAATTCCAGGAAAAGTCTGAACCGCTCCTGTTGTCGCCCTGATGTAGACAGGCGGGCAAACGCCGTCCACTGCCGGCCAGCGCAAATATCCTGGAAACGAAAATGGGCGGCCGAAGCCGCCCACCTGAAAACTTGAAGCGAGGGGCCTTATTTCTTCATCGCGTTCATGACCGCGCCGATGATGCCGGTCAGGATGGCGCCGCCGCCGACGCCGCCGAGAAGGTTCTTGAGGTCGAGCGCGCTGCCGATTCCGCCCGCCGCCGCCGCCGCGTCGACACCACCGCCGCCCAGCAGACTGCCAAGGATGGCCGCACCGCCGACGCCGCCGATCGCGCCGCCGAGGATTTTGGTAAGCTGGCCCATCGCCGCCTGCTTCAGCGCCGCGCCAACCGCCTGGCCGCCGATAACGCCGGCAATTACCTGTACAACGATCTGAATAATCGTGTTGCTGTCCATGTAACTATTCCCTCCATAGCCGCCTGCCTCCAAGGGCCGACACCATCATGAGACGCCGAACCGTTTGAAAGTCAAATGCATGAAAGCTTAAATAAAAAGGGCGGCCCGAAAACCGCCCCTATTGCACAAAAAAGCTGTGACTATCGCTATTCTGCGGCGATCGCATGCTTTGGTTGCACTGCAGCAGAATAGTCGTTCATCAAGGTCTTGGCGATCTCGCCAACCTCGAATCGGTATGGACCGATCTCCGAAACCGGTGTCACCTCGGCCGCGGTGCCGGTCAGGAAGCACTGCTCGAAACCTTCGAGCTCTTCCGGCATGATGGCGCGCTCGATCACTTCGAAACCGCGGTCCTTGGCCAGGCCGATCACCGTGCGCCGGGTGATGCCGTCGAGGAAACAGTCGGGCGTCGGCGTATGGATCTTGCCGTCCTTGACGAAGAAGATGTTGGCGCCGGTTGCTTCCGCCACCTGGCCGCGCCAGTCGAGCATCATGGCGTCGGCGTAGCCCTTGGCCTCGGCGGCGTGTTTGGACAGCGTGCAGATCATGTAGAGCCCGGCGGCCTTGGACTTGGACGGCGCGGTGCGCGGATCGGGCCGGCGCCATTCGGCGACATCGAGGCGGATGCCCTTGAGCTTCTGCGCGGGGTCGAAATAGCTCGGCCACTGCCAGATGGCGATGGCGCAATTGATGCGGTTGTTCTGCGCCGAAACGCCCATCTGCTCGCTGCCGCGCCAGGCGATGGGGCGCACATAGGCATCCTGGAAGCCCTGCTTCTTCAAAAGCGTCCGGCAGGCCTCGTCGATCTCCGCGACCGGATAGGGGATCTTGAAGCCCAAGAGGCGTGCCGATTCATGCAGACGCTCATTATGCTCGGTCAGCTTGAAGATCTGGCCGCCATAGGCGCGCTCGCCCTCGAAGACGGCGCTGGCATAGTGCAGGCCATGGGTCAGCACATGGATCTTGGCGTCGGCCCATTTGACGAACTCGCCGTTCATCCAGATGAAGCCGTCCAGTTGATCGAAGGGAACGGATGCCATGGAAACCTCCCGCGGGCGGGCGCCCGCAAATCGTTGTGTTTTATAGCCTTCATGCCGGCCCCGTCACAGGGTCCGAAACGCCGGCCAGTGCTTGAAAGCGTAGGCGGATATTCAATTCGTGGCAAACTCAGGAAGTTCCGGAAAAACGGCTTCCTCTTGCCTTTTCGTTCGCAATCCGCCGAAAAGCTTGTCAAAAATTATCATTGCCCGGAAATTACGTCAATAGTACTGACATAATTCCCGCCTCGCATGGAGAAATGATGACGAGCCCCGCAGCCGGAAAACCGATCAGGACTGCCATCACCGATGAGGACGGCATCGACTTCGCCATCATCGAACTGTTCTTCTTCGCCTATCGCGACTTTACCTCCGACCCGGACCAGATCCTCGCCGATTACGGCTTCGGCCGCGCCCATCACCGCGTGCTGCACTTCGTCAACCGCAGGCCGGGCCTCACCGTCGCCGAACTGCTCGATGTGCTGAAGATCACCAAGCAGAGCCTTGCGCGGGTTTTGAAGCAGCTGATCGATACAGATCATATCGTCCAGGTGCAGGGGCCGCGCGACCGCCGGCAGCGCGAACTCTACCCGACCGCCAAGGGCCGCGCGCTGGCCTTGGCGCTGGCGCGGCCACAGTCGCGCCGCATCCGTGCGGCATTGGAGGATTCCGGAGCCACCGAGCGCGCCACGATCGAACGTTTCCTGGAAGCGATGGTCAATCCGGAACTAAGAGCGCAGATCGACATTGTGCCTGCGCAAACATCGGGGAAGAACCATGGAGACCATTGAGAAGGTTGATCATCCGGCCGCGCCCGACGATGACGCGCCGCATCTTCTGGTTGTCGATGACGACACGCGTATCCGCAACCTGCTCAAGCAGTATCTGTCCGAGAATGGCTTTCGCGTCACCGTCGCCGGCAATTCCGGCGAGGCCAGGCGCAAGCTCGCCGGTCTCGACTTCGACCTGCTGGTGCTCGATGTCATGATGCCGGGGGAAACCGGCGTCGACCTCACCAAGGCGCTGCGGGCCGAGAAGAACGTGCCGATCCTGATGCTGACGGCGCTGTCCGAGACCGACAGCCGCATCACCGGGCTGGAAGCCGGCGCCGATGATTACCTGCCGAAGCCGTTCGATCCGCGCGAGCTGATCCTGCGCATCAACAACATCCTGCGCCGTGGCGGCCCGGCCGCGACGCCGAAGGTGGAACAGCTGGTGTTCGGGCCCTACACGTTCCAGATCGCCAAGCGCGAATTGAAGCGGGGCGGCGAGGCGCTTAAGCTGACCGACCGCGAGCAGGAGATCCTCGCGATTTTCGCCGCGCGAGCGGGCGAGACCATACCGCGCCATGAATTGGTGGGCGATGAATCGGATGTCGGCGAGCGCACCATCGACGTGCAGATCAACCGGCTGCGCCGCAAGATCGAGCGCGATCCGTCCAACCCGGTGTGGCTGCAGACGGTGCGCGGTATCGGGTATCGGCTCAGTGTAGAATAGCCGCCCGATGAATCTGGAACGCAGCTTTCGCCTCACACGGGAAAACCCGCCTTTGCGAAGCCTGACGCGAAAAGTTCGAGGGCGGTTTGGTCGGCGAAGGGGAGACCTGAAATCAGCCGGACAGTCAGGTCGTGCTTTCTCGTGAATGCTTCCTCGACCTCGGCGCGCGCCTTCTCCGTCTCGCCCAAATGCGCGTACGACGCTGCGAGGAAGGCATGGATGAAGAAATGGTCGCCGGCCTTCTGATATGAGCCGACGGCTTCCGAGTACCTCCCGAGCAGGAAAAGGGAGCTACCCTTCACCTCCCAGAACCAAATCGGTGGTAACGGGTCGCGCAGGAGCGCAGTTTCGAGCACGTTGAGCGCCGTCTCGGCCCGTCCGCCGTAGTTGAGCCAGCTTGCGTAGTCCCCCGCTATGTTCACGTCCAGCGGGTTCAGCGAACGCGCTTGCTCGAAATGCAATCCCGCATCGCCATGTTGGCGCATGTGCGTAAGGACCAGCCCCATACTCTGGTGACAGACGCCATCGCTCCTGTCGAGCGCGAGCGCCGTATGTGCTGAATTCAGGGCCTTCTGTAGCGTCAGCGGATCGTTGTCGTACCAAAATCTGCCCACGAGGGCCTGCGCCAGGAAGGCATGGCCTTGAGCGAATGTCGAATCGAGCTCGACACACCGCGCGAAGAGGCGCTCGGACTTATCCAACTCATACCGATGAAAGTGTGCCCGCCCCTGCAGGTAGTAGTCGTATGCGTCCCAATCGGCCGGACGCTTGCGTCTGCTGCGGCTCGCCGAATCGGCCTCCGCTTGGCCTTCCACCATTGAGGCGATCAGAGCCGCAACCTCGTCTTGCAATGCGAAGATGTCGTTGAGGGCTCGGTCGTACCGTTGGGCCCACAGGTGAGTGCCGGTGGCGGCGTCGATCAATTGCGTGGTGATGCGAATGCGATCCCCGAGCTTTCGTATGCTGCCTTCGACGAGGTAGCGAACTCCGAGTTTGCGATGTGCTTCCGCAACGTCCAATGTAGGATTGCGAAACTGAAATGATGAATTGCGCGCGATAACGAGCAGGGAACGGAACCTGGCCAGCTCTGTAATGATGTCCTCTGTTATTCCGTCGCTCAGGTACTGCTGATCCCGATCGCCGCCCAAATTCACAAAGGGCAGCACCGCAATCGACGGCTTGCCGGATGGCGGTATCTCTCTGAAGGATGCGCTGGCCGCCGGTTCGACAGTCCCGGTGAAGCGGTAGCCGACGCGAGGCACCGTGGCGATCCACTCACCGCCGTTGTCAGTCTGGCCCAGTGCCTTTCTCAATGTCGCGATTTGGACGGTAAGGTTGCCTTCCTCGATGGCGGTGCCCGGCCAGGCCGCGTCCATCAGCTCGGCCTTGGTCAGGATCTCACCTGGCCGTGCGGTAAGTGCAGCAAGCAGCGTAAGTCCACGATGGCCAATAGTAATCGGGACCTGGCCTTTCAGAAGGGTCCCAATGTCTGGATCGAGTACGAACGGACCGAAGGCGATGCGCGACCCCTGCATTTGGGCATATTAGATGTTCCCAAGTTGTCGGAACAGGGACCGCGCAAATTCTCTGGGGCAATCTCTCTCGAGCGCGCACACCGGCGAAATGAGGCGCAAAGCTGCCGGCACTCTGCGCACAGCCTAACTGTTTGCACTCTCAGCAATGCAGCGGCGGCCCAATTGCCTCGATCTCGGCTGGCCTCGCTTGTGTGTTCCTGAAAATGGCCTATTTCGAATCTAGCCTGCCCCGTTCTGGCGATACCGAACCCGATGGTTTGACAATTTTGAGAAAAGCCCTTTGTTATCAATGCCGAACAATGGGCTGTTTGACGTCCTAACTGTCTGAACTGTCACGGCTATTCCAGAACGGCTCGGCGTCTAGTAGATTACCGTCGAAGGCCCTTTGCTGAACAGGCCATCGACGAGCGGAAGGGCGAATGGCGACCACGCAACTGGAAAAGCCCAACGGCGGCGGCCCCGGCGATTTCGCAATGCGGACGCTGAGGGCGATGCCGCGCGCCTGGAACCGGTTCTGGCGCCTGGTCGCGCTCTATATGCCGAAGCGGCTCTACGCCCGCTCGCTGATCATCGTGATCGCGCCGATGATCCTGCTGCAGTCGGTGGTCGCCTTCGTCTTCATGGAGCGCCATTGGCAGACGGTCACCCAGCGCCTGTCGCAGGCGACGATCGCGGATATCGCCGCCATCATCGACATGATGGAGACCTACCCGCACGACGCCGACTACGCCAACATCATCCGCATCGCCCAGGACCGCATGCAGCTGAAGGTCGACCTTCTGCCGCCCGACCCGCTGCCCGCCCCCGGGCCGAAACCATTCTTCTCGATTCTCGACACCGCGTTGTCGTCGGAGATTACCAGGCAGATCAATCGCCCCTTCTGGATCGACACGGTCGGCAACTCCAATGTCGTCGAGGTCCGTGTCCAGCTGGAAGGCAAGGTGCTGCGCGTCTTCGTGCGGCGCAGCCAGGCTTATGCCTCCAACACCCATATCTTCCTGATCTGGATGGTCGGCACCTCGCTGGTGCTGTTGATGATCGCCGTTCCTTTCCTGCGCAACCAGATAAGGCCGATCCTGACGCTGGCCGAGGCCGCCGAGAGCTTTGGCAAGGGCCGGCCGATGCCGCGCGATTTCCGCCCGCGCGGCGCCGAGGAAGTCCGTCGCGCCGGCTTCGCCTTCATCCAGATGCGTGAGCGTATCGAGCGCCAGATCGAGCAGCGCACCGCGATGCTGACCGGCGTCAGCCACGATCTCAGGACCATCCTTACCCGCTTCAAGCTGCAGCTGGCGCTGGCCGGCGGCAAGGCCGAGACCAAGGCCGCGCTCAACCAGGACATCGACGACATGCAGTCGATGCTGGAAGGCTATCTCGCTTTTGCCCGCGGCGAGTCCGCGGAGGACGCCGGACGCTTCGACCTCGAAACCTATTTCCAGAAGCTTGGCGAGGAGGCGCAATTGCGTGGCTGCAAGCTCACGACGACGCTGACCGGCGACCCGACCGTGCATGTGCGGCCGAACGCCTTTGCCCGTTTGCTTTCGAACGTCATCGGCAATGCGTTCCGCTATGCCAAGGCCGTCGAGGTCCACGCCAACCACGGCCATGGCTCGCTCACCGTCACCATCGACGACAATGGGCCGGGCATCGCGCCCGACAAGCGTGAAGAGGTGTTCAAGCCATTCCTGCGACTGGACGAGGCGCGCAACCTGGACGCCAGCGGCACCGGACTTGGCCTGTCGATCGCCCGCGACATCGCCCGCAGCCATGGCGGCGACATCAGCCTCGAGGACAGCCCGCTCGGCGGCCTGCGAGCCGTGATCAAGGTGCCTGCGTAAGCAGAGCCAAGACAGGCTTCATCCGCCCGTCATGAAATCATGGTGAAGAGCGCGCATGAAGCGCGCGACCCTTGTTGATTCGGCTCTGCCGCCCCGCTTCGATCCCGCCCCTGCCCGGGTGCGCTGGAGCGAGGCGCGAGCTGCCGCCTGGCTGCCGTTCCGGCACCGAGCCGGCGCGCTCAGGAGCCATTGCAAGTGGCCGTCATGCGTACCGGGATCGCCATGCGCATCCTGATGGTCACCGACGCTTGGCGGCCGCAGGTCAATGGCGTGGTGCACACGCTCGAACGCCTCACCGAGGCGCTGAAGCCCTTCGACGTCGAGCTCGACTTCCTGACGCCGAACCTCTTTCGCACCTTGCCGATGCCAACCTATCCCGACATCCGGCTTGCGCTGACGACGCCAGGTCGTGTCGCGAGCCTCATCGAAACGCGCAAGGCCGACCACATCCACATCGTCACCGAGGGTCCACTCGGCATCATGGCGCGCCGCTACTGCCGCAAGGCCTGCCGCCCCTTCACCACCAGCTACCATACGCGTTTTCCCGAATATCTCAGCGCCCGCCTGCCGGTGCCGGAGAGCTGGGCCTACAACTGGCTGCGCGACTTCCACAATTCCGGACAGGGCACGCTTGTCGCCACGCAATCGCTGGCGGACGATCTCGCGGCGCGCGGCTTCAACAAGCTGAGGCCCTGGACGCGCGGCGTCGACACCGACCATTTCCGGCCCGACAAGCGCAAGGAAACCGGATTTCAGCGTCCGGTCTTCCTGTGCGTGGGCCGCGTCGCGATCGAGAAGAACCTGACCGCCTTTCTCGATCTCGACCTGCCCGGCAGCAAGGTGATCGTCGGTGAAGGGCCGGAACTGGCGAAGCTCAAGGCGCGCTATCCCAACGCGCATTTCCTTGGCCACCGCCCGAACGACGAACTGGCCGAGATCTACGCGTCGGCCGATGTGTTCGTGTTTCCAAGCCGCACCGACACCTTCGGCAACGTCATCATCGAGGCGCTGGCCAGCGGAACGCCCGTCGCCGCCTATCCGGTGACCGGACCGATCGACATTGTCGGCGATGGCATCGGCGGAGCCGTATCGAACGACCTGGGCGAGGCGGCGATGAAGGCGCTTGAAGTCGATCGCGCCGAAGCGCGTCAGCGCGCCATGCGCTACAGCTGGAAGGCCTGCGCCGAAATGTTCCTCGACGTGGTCGACGAAGCACTGGGCAGGACGCGTAAACTGGCAGCCTGATACAACGCGGCGATTAGGATGCGCCGAGATTCAGGTCAGGCCGAGCTGAGAATGGTGGGCTCCGAGAACCGGCGCGGAGCGTACCTGAAGTACGTGAGCACCGGCAGCGCAGGAGACCGCCATTCGCAAGCCGGCCCCACCTGAAATATCGACGCATCCTAGAATAGGCGCCCGCCATCCGGCACCCTGCGCTCTATGGCACCAAGCACGACAGCGCCTTCCTCATCGGGGAAGCCAAGCGTCAGCACCTCGGACATGAACGGGCCGATCTGGCGCGGTGGAAAATTGACCACCGCGAAGACCTGGCGGCCGACCAGCGTTTCCGGCGCGTAGTATTTGGTGATTTGCGCCGACGACTTTTTAATTCCGATGGCCGGGCCGAAATCGATCTTCAGCTTGATTGCCGGCTTGCGCGCTTCCGGAAACGGTTCGGCCTCGACGATCGTGCCGGCACGGATATCGACACGGTCGAAATCGGCAAAGCTGATCTCGGGCTTGCGCTCGCTGCTGGAACTCATCGGCAATATTGGCTTGGTTCAGGCGTTTCCGTGGGTCTCGAAGAGCACGCTGGACAGCGCGTCCTTGGCCGATGTACCCGACCAGACGACGAACTGGAAGGCCTGGAAATAGCATTCGCAGGCCTCCAGTGCCGAAGACAGAAGCACCTCGACCTGCTGGCTCGATGGCTCGACCCCGCCAGCAAGCAGCAGCGACTGCCGGAACATGATCGCGCCTTCCTGCTCCCACAGATCGAAATGCCCGAACAGCATCTGCTCGTTGATCAGCGACAACAGCCGCATCACTTCCAGCGCGCGTGTCTCCGGCACTTTGATGTCGAAGGCGCAGGCCAGATGCAGCGCCTCGAAATCCTCCATCCAGGAAAAGGAGACATGGTAGTCGGTCCAACTGCCGGCCACCGAAATCGAAATCTCGTCGTCGCCGGCGCGCTCGAAGGACCAGTCATTGTTGTGGGCCACCTGCTCGATGACATCCACCGGGTGGATTTCGCGGGAGAATTCGAGTTCGAGGAGTTCCATGAATGCTTCCTGTGTTCAGGGGAGCGCCACACGCTCCGCGGGGCACACACGACGAACAATCTTGTCTAGAACTCGGACGGTCAGGACTTTCCAACGCAAAGACCCAACCGGACCCCACCGCCCGGCGCATGACCCTGCTTCGAATCATGCAACAAATTCAGTCTATTGATCGGGAGTCGCGTGAACAGCCCAATTTTTCGCACTGCGTCATCCGCATGTGGAAAGGTGGCTGTCACGAAGATTCATGCAATGCCGGTAAGCGATTCACGGCAAAGCGATTTTTCGGATCGCGCTATGTGGAAAAGTTTAACGATTATTTTTTTGCGCGGGGCTTCGCTGCACCCGCAGGTGCGGCCTGTCCGGTCAGTTCGGCAAGCTTGGCCTCGAGCGCCTCAACGCGCGTCGCCAGCTGGATGTTGTCTTCCCTCGCCTTGACCGCCATCTCTCGCACAGCCTCGAATTCTTCGCGCTGCACCACATCCATGGAATTCAGCATGCGCTCGGCCTGCGCCCGGAACGCCGTCTCCACCTCGCGCCGCACGCCCTGCGCGGCACCCGCGGCATCGGTCATGATCTTTGCGAATTCGTCGAGAATGCGGTTCGGTCCGGTCGCCATGGCAGATCCTCGCTTTGTCATTTTGACGTAGTGGCGCGCGGCGCGGAATGCAAGAACGTTAAGGGCCAATGCGCCCCGTGCGTTGCTATGGCGCATAGCGCAGCAGTGCCTTTGCGCGGCTGTACTTGAAGGCGCCAAATCGCCTAGTGTGTTGCATTGCTTCAGCACTCTTCAGTCAGGGTCAACCAATGGCAACCACCCCGCGCCGACCGACAGATCCGATGGCCGCCGCAGAAGCCGCCTTCAAACCGGTCAAGAAACCAGCGGCCGCGATTCGCGAGCCCGCCAGCGCACCGAACGTCAGAGAGCTTGTTTCGATCAGAATCGATCGAGCCGTGCTGGACCACTTCCAGGAAGATGGTCCAGGCTGGCAGGACAGGATCAACGACGCTCTAAAGCAAATTGTCGCAGGCAAACCGCCGGTTTGAAAACCGCCATCTGTAGCGATCAAGGCAATCGCCACCTTGCCTTGACCCCGCCAAAACCCTGCCGCATGGTCCGCGCGCACTCGTGACCGTCACCGGGATCCCCGTTTTGAGCGAATATTTCCTTTTGCCGCTGGCCTCCCTGCCCTTCCCCAACATCGACCCGGTCATCGTCAACATCGGACCGCTGGCGGTGCACTGGTACGGCGTCGGCTACATTGTCGGCATCCTCTTTGCCTGGTGGTATGCCAAGCGGCTGGTCACCAACATCCGCCTCTGGCCGGACGGCCATTTGCCGATGAAGCCCGAGGATCTCGACGATTTCATCGTCTGGGCGGCGATCGGCGTCGTGCTCGGCGGGCGCACCGGTTACGTGCTGTTTTATGATCTGCCGCGCTACATCGCGCATCCGCTCGACATTTTCGCCGTCTGGCAGGGCGGCATGTCGTTCCATGGCGGCCTGCTCGGCGTCATCCTTGCGATGACGCTGTTCTCGCTCAGGCGCCGCATTCCCACCTGGACACTGTTCGACGTGGTGTCGGCGGGCGTGCCTGTCGGGCTCGGCCTTGTGCGTGTCGCCAACTTCATCAATTCTGAGCTTTGGGGCCGACCCTCGAACGTGCCATGGGCGATCGAGTTCCCCAATGGCGGCCCGTTCACACGCCACCCAAGCCAGCTCTATGAGGCCTTGCTCGAAGGCCTGGTGCTGTTCCTGGTGCTGCGCTTCCTCACCCATTCGCGGCTCAAGCTGAAGACACCGCGCTTCGTCGGCGGCGCCTTCATCTGCGGCTACGGCCTGTCGCGCATCTTCGTCGAATTCTTCCGCGAGCCCGACCAGCAGCTCGGCTATCTGCTTGGCACCAACTGGTTGACCATGGGCATGATCCTGTCCACACCGATGGTGCTTGCCGGCATTTGGGCGATGGCGACTGCAAAGCCGGCGCCGCAGCCGCGGGCGGCATGAGCACACTGAAGCAGCGCATCATTGGCCTGATCGGCGCGGCGGGGCCGATCCCGGTCAGCGAATATATGGCGCTCTGCCTGTTCGATCCCGACGAGGGCTATTACACGACGCGCGAGCCCTTCGGCGCCGCCGGCGACTTCATCACTGCCCCTGAGATCAGCCAGATGTTCGGCGAGCTCGTCGCTGTCTGGCTCTACCAGGCCTGGCAGGGTGCCGGCCGTCCCCAACCCGCCACCTTTGCCGAGATCGGACCCGGCCGCGGCACGCTGATGAAGGACATGCTGCGCACCTGGTCCCAGCTAGACCCGGCGCTGGTGGCCGGCGCCTCCTTTGCCATGATCGAGACCAGCCCGCGCCTGGCTGAAATCCAGAAACAGACGCTCGCCGGTCATAGCGATGCGCTTGTCTGGCACCAGACCATCGACACGCTGCCCCTACAGCCGCTCTTCATCGTCGGCAACGAATTGTTCGACGCGGTGCCGATCCGGCAGTTCGTCTATGTCGGCACGGGCTGGCGCGAGCGCGTGATCGGCCTCGATGGTGCCGATGAACTGCACTTCTTCGCCGGCGCGGGTTCCGTCGACCCGGCGCTGCTGCCCCCCGGCGCCGCCGACGCGCCGCAAGGCGCCGTCGTCGAGGTGGCGCCTGCCCGGTCGGCGCTGATGGCGCGGATCGCCGAACGCATAGCCGGCCAGGGCGGCGCCGGCCTTTTCATGGACTACGGCCATCTGCAGCCGGGCATCGGCGACACTTTCCAGGCGCTGCGCCGTCACCAGCGCGAGGACGTTTTGGCCAATCCAGGCGAAGCCGACCTCACCGCCCACGTCGATTTCGCAGTTCTTGCCGACATCGCGCGCGCCCACGGTCTCGACGTGCAATTGTCGACCCAGGGCGAATTCCTGCTCGGCATGGGCCTGCTCGAACGCGCCGGCACACTCGGCGCCAATGCCGATGCCGAAACACGTCAAGCCATCTCGGACGCGGTCGAACGTTTGGCCGGCCCCGAGGCAATGGGTGATCTGTTCAAGGTGATGAAGGTCCTGCCGGCGGCGAAAGCCGCCTGAAATCGGTGAACGGCCTCCCCGGCTGGTCCGCTTCGTTCTCCGAACTTCGCCTTGACGAACCCGCCTTGCACGGACGACAACCCAACCATGCTGAATCAGACAAGACCCGATCCAGTTCGCTCGCCGCAGCTCGAAAAGGCGCAAGGCATACGCCACGGCTACTTCACCCGCATCGGCGGCGTCTCCGACGGCATCTATCGGGGCCTCAACATCGGCACGGGCTCCAGCGACGACCAGACATTGGTCGCCGAGAACCGGCGGCGCGTCGCCGACTGGATGGGCGTGCCCGCGGACCATCTGCTGACCGCGCACCAGATCCACTCGCCGGATGTCGTTGTCGCCAGGAAACCATTCGCCGGTTCTCGTCCGAAAGCCGACGCCATCGTCACAGACCGTCCGGGCATCGCCATCGGCGCATCGACCGCCGATTGCGGGCCGGTGTTGTTCGCCGATGCCGAGGCGCGCGTCATCGGCGCCGCGCATGCCGGCTGGAAGGGCGCCTTCACCGGCGTGCTCGAAAACACCGTCTTGGCGATGGAAGGCCTCGGCGCCCGCCGCGACCGCATCGTCGCGGTGCTTGGCCCCTCGATCGGCCCCGACAATTACGAGGTCGGGCCTGAATTCGTCGCACGCTTCGTCGAGGCCGACGCCGGCAATGCCCGCTATTTCAGGCCGTCCAAGACGGTGGGCCACTCGATGTTCGACCTCAACCAATATACGGTCGACCGGCTGCGCAAGGCCGGCGTGACCGCCGAAGGCCTTGGCCGCTGCACCTACGCGGAAGAAGATCTTTTCTATTCCTACCGGCGCACCACCCACCGCAAGGAAGCGGATTACGGGCGTCAGGTTTCGGCAATCGTACTGGAGAAAGAGTAATGGCGCTGCATTTCGAACGTTCGGAATTCGACGCGCGGCGTGACCGGCTGCTGATCGAGATGGCCGAAAAGAAGCTCGACGCCGTGCTCTTGTTCGCGCAGGAGAGCATGTACTGGCTGACCGGCTACGACACCTTTGGCTTCTGCTTTTTCCAGTGCCTGGTGGTGAAGGCCGACGGCTCGATGGTGCTGCTCACCCGTTCGGCTGATCTCAGGCAAGCGCGCCATACCTCGACCATCGAAAACATCGTGCTGTGGACCGATCGTCAGGGCGCCAACCCGGCGATCGACCTGCGCAACCTCCTCAACGACCTCGACCTGCTCGGCGCCCGCATCGGCGTCGAATACGACACCCACGGCCTGACCGCCTATAACGGCCGCCGCCTCGACGAGCAGTTGCAGACCTTCGGCCAGATCGCCGATGCCTCAGGAATCGTCGGCCGGCTGCGCCTGTTCAAGAGCCCGGCCGAGATCGCCAAGGCGGAAAAGGCCGCCAATCTTTCCGATGACGCGCTGGACGCGGCGCTGCCGCTGATCAGGCAAGGCGGCGACGAAGGGCTCATCCTCGCCGCCATGCAGGGCGCGGTCTTTGCCGGCGGCGGCGACTATCCCGCCAACGAATACATTATCGGCTCAGGTGCCGATGCCCTGCTCTGCCGCTACAAGGCCGGCCGCCGCAAGCTCACCAAGAACGACCAGCTGACCCTCGAATGGGCCGGTGTGTTCCACCACTATCATGCCCCCATGATGCGCACCATTTTGACGGGCAAGGTGTCGAAGCGCCATCAGGAACTGTTCGACGCTTCCCAAGCCGCGCTGCTCGCCGTCGAAAAGGCGATGACGCCTGGCAACACTTTCGGTGACGTCTTCGACGCGCATGCCCGCACGCTCGAGGCGCACAATCTGACCAAGCACCGGCTGAACGCCTGTGGCTACTCGGTCGGCGCCCGCTTCACGCCGTCCTGGATGGACATGCCGATGTTCTATCAGGGCAACCCGGAACCGATCGCGCCCAACATGACGCTGTTCGCGCATATGATCATCATGGACTCCGAGACCGAGACAGCGATGACGCTCGGCCGCACCTACCTCACCACGGAATCAGCGCCGAAGCCGCTATCGCGCCATGATCTCGACTTGATCGTGCAGTGAATCCATAATGGTTCGTTCACGCGGGGGCGTTCGCCAGTAGGGAGTTTTCAAGCAAATGAGACGATCGCGGGTGACGACCGTGTCATTGCTTGCGGCGCTGGCGCTCGGCGCCTGCACCAACGCCAAGGACGTGCTGGAACCTTCGGCCATCACTCCGCCGACGAGTTCGGCCCAGTCCTCGTCCGCCCCGCAAGGCACATCGACGACGGCCACAACCCCGACCGCGACCGCGCCTGCCCCTTCTCCCGCGCCTTCCGCCGCAGCCTCGCCCATGACATCCTCACCCACCACTTCCAGGACACCGGCCCAGACCGCTGTTCTCGCGAAGACGCGCCTGCAGGTGGCGCCGATCGTCGGCGCGTCGGTAGACGCGGCGGCACCGTTGACGGCGGAACTGCAGACCCGCGCCAAACAGCGTGGCCTGACGCTTGTCGGCAGCACCGACCAGACGGCGACGCACGTGCTGAAAGGCTATTTCTCGACGATGTCCGAGGGCAAGGACACCACCGTTATCTACGTCTGGGACATTTACGACCCCTCGGGAAACCGCCTGCATCGCATCAATGGCCAGCAAAAAGCGCCAGCGGTCGGCAGCGGCGAGGGCTGGCCGACGGTGGCGCCCGCGACCATGCAGGCCATCGCCGACCAGACGATCGATCAGTTCGCCGCGTGGCTCGGCAGCGGCGGCGCCGGTTGACCGGACCATGCCGGCCGAACTGTTGCCGGCTTGCGATGTTTTCCGTGTTTGTTGCGGTCGCCGGATGGATTCCCCACAACGAGGCTTGCAATACCGGCGCGGGCCGCTAAAAGCCCGCTTAAAAGGCTCATGAGAGTCTGTCGGGTCTCTCCATCCTTCACCAGGAACGGTGCATGAAGCTTTTCGCGGGCAATTCCAACCGGGTGCTGGCCGAGGCGGTCGCTCGCTATCTCAACATCCCGCTGGGTAAGGCCAGCGTCAGGCGCTTCGCCGACCAGGAAATCTTCGTCGAGATTCAGGAAAACGTGCGCGGCGAGGATGTCTTCATCCTGCAGTCGACCTCTTATCCGACCAACGACCACCTGATGGAATTGCTCATCATGATCGACGCCTTCATGCGCTCCTCGGCGCGGCGCATCACGGCGGTCATCCCCTATTTCGGCTATGCAAGGCAGGATCGCCGCGCCTCCGGCCGCACGCCGATCTCGGCCAAGCTGGTCGCCAACATGATCACCCGCGCCGGCGCCGACCGCGTGCTGACGCTCGACCTGCATGCCGGCCAGATCCAGGGTTTCTTCGACATCCCGACCGACAATCTGTTCTCGGTGCCGGTGATGGCTCGCGACGTGAAGGCCAAATACAAGCAGCTCGGCAATGTCGTGGTCGTGTCGCCCGACATCGGCGGCGTGGTGCGGGCGCGCGCGCTGGCCAAGCGTTTCGACGCGCAGTTGGCCATCGTCGACAAGCGCCGCGAGCGCCCCGGTGAATCGGAAGTCATGAACATCATCGGCGCGGTCGCCGGCAAGGACTGCCTGCTGATCGACGACATCGTGGATTCCGGCGGCACGCTGTGCAATGCGGCCGACGCGCTGCTGGCCAACGGCGCGACCTCCGTCACCGCCTATATCACCCATGGCGTGCTGTCGGGCGGCGCCGTCGCCCGTATCGCCAGCTCGAAGCTGCAGGAGCTGGTGATCACCGATTCCATCCAGCCGACGCAGGGCGTGCTCGACGCACCGAATATTCGCGTCATTTCCATCGCGGACCTGATGGGCGAGGCGATCTCGCGCACGGCGACGGAAGAGTCGGTCTCGAGCCTGTTCGACTAGAGCGTTTCACCGTTTCACGGAAACGGCGAACCGCTCTATCTCCTTGTTTTTACGCAATTCCGGACGGAAGGCTACGGCGAAGTCGCCGAGCCTAACCGCCCAGACTTTTCCTGGAATTGCTCTAATCGATTTCCACGGGCGCGTAACGCAAGAGCGTGACGCCTTGCGCAAGGCGCTCTGTGCCGAGCGGCTTCAACGCCAACGACAGGCCGGACTGGAAATACGGCTTGCCGCCACCCAGCACGACCGGATGCACATAGAGCCGGTACTCGTCGATCAGGCCCGCGCGCGCAAGATGGGAGGCCAATTCCGCCCCGGAGACGGAAATCTCGCCGGTTGCTTCCCCCTTGAGCGACTTTGCTACCGCCTCCACGTCATTTCTAACCAGACGGGCATTCGGTCCAACCTCTTCAAGCGTGGTCGAAAACACGATCTTCGGCGTTTCACGCCAGGCGCGCGCAAAATCCCGCTCGACGTCTTCAGCGCCAATCTCCCGTTCGGGGCTGTCCCAGAAGCGCATGGTCTCATACATCCGGCGTCCGCAGAGCACGATCGAAGTCCGCCTCATCTCCTCGTTGAAATGCCGGTGCAATTCTTCTTCAGGAACCGGCAGGTCGATGTTTCCGCTCGGCCCGGCAATATAGCCATCCAGCGATGTCAGCATGGCATAGACGATCGTCGCCATAGGGTTTCCTCCGATTTCACGCTCCCGCAAAGGAATCATATCTGATTGCAATTTGCAATCAGAAGTCTGGATGGAACCCAGTGAGGCCGCGCATCGGCCGGATGCCGCGGCGCGGTTTCACGCGGCGAGCGGACCGCCTCCACGCCGCGGGCTTTCACCGGCATCGCGCGCGCCGCGCATGTAGCCGCGCGGCGAAGCGCCGAGCATGCGCTTGAACATGGTGGTGAATGCCGGCACGCTGTCGTAGCCGAGATCGAGCGCCACCCTGGTGATCGGCTCGCCATCGGCAAGCCTGGGCAGCGCGGCGAACAGGCAGGCCTGCTGGCGCCAGGTCGACAGCGACAGGCCGGTCTGGCGCTGGAAAGCGCGGGTGAAGGTGCGGCGGCTCATGCCGGCTGCGTCCGCCCATTCGTCGATCGTCGCATGCGGCGAAGGGGCAGCCACGAAGCGCCGGCAAAGCGCCGCAAGCTTCGGATCGGATGGGAACGGCAGGCCGAGCGGGCGTTCCGGCAGGTTCGGGATCTCGTGCAGCAGAAGTCCCATCACCAGGGCTGCCCGCCCTTCGAGCTCGCCGCCTTGCGGCAATTTCTCCGATTCAACGATTAGGCTGTGCATCAGCTCGGTGATGCCGACGACGCGCAAGCCCTCCGGCAGGCCAGCAATGGCGTTCGGCATCACATAGACCGAGCGCATCGAGACATCGCCCAGCATCTCGACCGAATGCTCGATGCCGGCCGGTATCCACATCGCGTGATCGGGCGGCACCATCCAGCGGCCGTGTTTCGTCGTCACCAGAACCACACCGACCAGCGCGTGCAGCAGCTGGCTACGGCTGTGGCGGTGGCGCGGCACGTGGTAGCCGTCGGGATATTCGGTCGGCAGCGCCACCGCCGGTCCAACCGCCTCCTCCAGCCACTGCCAGCGACTTTCATGCAGCCGGCCCAGCTCGGCGGCGTCGCCTCTGAAGATTTCCCGGCCATGCGGCATTAGATATGTGGCCCACTTGCGAAACTATTGGACCAAACCACGAAAGAAGTCGCCATTCAAGCCGATTATAAGGCAAGCGTCCTATCCCATGAGACTGCTGCGGTTCGCCGCCAAAAAGACTACGGAGCATTTGCCTTGACCGATACGACCGCCAACTCCGTCGCCGCGCCGGCGACGGCAAGCAGCACCTCGGCGCAAGCGACGGTCTTTGCCGTCATCCTTTCGGTGAGCTTCTGCCACGGCATCAACGACATCATGCAGTCACTGCTGCCGGCGATCTACCCGCTCCTCAAAGAGAATTACGGTCTCGATTTCTGGCAGATCGGCCTTCTGACCTTCACCTTCCAGGTCACGGCCTCGTTGCTGCAGCCGGTGATCGGCATGATCACCGACAAGCGGCCTATGCCCTATTCCTTGCCTTGGGGCATGGCTTCGTCGCTGGTCGGCCTGATCGTGCTGGCTTATGCCGGCCACTATGTGCTGCTTCTGGTCGGCGCCTCGCTGATCGGTATCGGTTCGGCGATCTTCCATCCGGAATCCTCGCGCATCGCCCGTTTCGCCTCGGGGGGCCGCTTCGGCCTGGCGCAGTCGCTGTTCCAGGTCGGTGGCAATTTCGGTCAGGCCATGGGCCCGCTGCTCGCCGCCTTTATCGTCGTGCCGTTCGGCCAGGCCAGCATATCCTGGTTCGCCGTCGGCTCGTTGATCGGCATCTTCGTGCTGTGGCAGGTCGGCGGCTGGTACAACCGCATGCGCGCCTCGCAGGCCACCCGCAAGCAGGCTGCCCATGTGTCGCCCTTTCCGCGCAAGAAGGTGATGGGCGCGCTCGCCGTGCTGACGCTGCTGGTGCTGACCAAGAACGCCTACATCGCCTCGCTCTCCAGCTACTACACCTTCTATTCCATCCATAAGTTCGGCGTCTCGGTGCAGACGAGCCAGGTCATGCTCTTCCTGTTCCTCGGCGCCTCGGCGCTGGGCATCCTGCTTGGCGGCCCGTTCGGCGACCGTTACGGACAGAAGGCGATGATCTGGTTCTCGATCGTCGGCGTGCTGCCCTTCACGCTGGCACTGCCTTACGCCAATCTGGAATGGACGATGGTGCTCACCGTGATGATCGGCCTGATCCTGTCGTCGGCCTTCTCCAACATCGTGGTGTTCGCGCAGGAGCTGGTGCCGGGCCGGGTCGGCACGATCGCCGGCATCTTCTTCGGCTTCGCTTTCGGCATAGGCGGTATCGCCGCCGCCGTGCTCGGCGTCATCGCCGATATGAAGGGCATCGATTTCGTCTTTCAGGTCTGTTCCTACCTGCCCTTCCTCGGCCTGTTGACGGTGTTTTTGCCGAATATGAAGGAAGCGCGGAAGGCCTGAACTGGCCGGATCAGCGGCTAACAACGATCGTCGCCGGGTTCGGAACCTTGACGGTTCCGAACCCGGCGGCATCTCCATGGCGCAACGCCCCAAACGCCGGTTCCTCAGCGCCCGCCGGTAAGCGAAATCAGCTTTTTCTCCACAAGCCCATGCGCCGCAGCAGGCCGGGCAGAAAGCCGCCGGAACCATCGACAGCCGCCGCCTGGCGCTGGCGCCTCGGCAGCGCCGCGAACTGCGCCGGAAGCTTCTGGAGCGTCGCGGTCCAACGCAGCGTGTCGAGCTTTGCGATGTCTGCTGGCGTCAACGCTTTCGGTTCGCTTCTGAGCGCCCGCACGAGCAAATCCCGAAAATCTTCCGGCCTGTCCGCCAGCCAGACATTTTCCCAATGCTTGAATTGCTCGTAGCCGCGAAACGCGAAGCTCGTCGCCACGACCGGTTTGCGGCTATACAGTGCTTCCGCGGTCTTGATGTTGGTGCCGCCGCCTTCGACAATCGGAAGCATCACGGCATCGGCAAGCTCGATCAGCGCGCTGAGGGTCGCGCCGTCCTGCACGCCGAGCAGCTCGATCCGGGCGTTGTCGGCACCGTGGTAGCGCCGGAATGCGGGATCGTTCCGAATCTGGTCGGCAACGCCGCCTACCACGACGATCCGCTCCGAGGCTGAGAGGAAACCGAGGTCCGGACCCGCCATCTGAAGAAAACCGCGGACGTTGGGCGGATGGCCCGACCCGACGAACAGCGCGGTGCGCAGACCGGCGAAGCGCAACGCCCAATGATCGAAGCCGGCGGGTATTTCGCGCGGCCATATGCCGTTGGCGGCGACCACCACGCTTGGATTGAGCTTGCGAAAAAAGGCTGCATCCTGCTCGCTGACGGTGACGACCAGGTCTGCCTTTGCGGCGAGATCGGACTCAATATCCGCCGCGCGTTGCACACTCCAGAAGTCCGTTCCCGCGCCGGCTATCGCAGCCTCTTGCGCCAGCAATTGCTGTTCGACGTTGTGCGAACTGTACACGATTGAAAAGCGTGCCTCCGGCGAGCACGTCTCAACATACTCACGCAAAGCCGGCCAAAGCCAGCATTGCTCGAGGGCGATGACATCCGGCCTGAAGTCATCGAGGAATTTTGCGATTGCGCGGCGATGGAATTTGCTGCGCGCCATGAATTCGGCGGTGGCGACATCGGAACGCCATTTGCGCCTGGCCATCTTCTTGCGAAAGCTGCGGGGCATCTCGATGAAAAGATCGCCGATTTCCATTTCCCGCCTGGCGCCGCGGTGGGGAGTGACGACGACATGGCGTGTTTCCCATCCAGAATCCCGCAGCACTTTGTGGATGGCGTTTACGCGTAACTGACCGCCCTGGACCGGTCGCCGGATCGAATAGGTTCCCAGCGAAACGTACCTCATTGGGTCAACCTGACGCTAAAACCGCTAGCGTCAGGCAGCAGTCCCAAGCCGACACTCATTCTGTTGCCCCTCTTCGGACGGGACACTACCATTTTCGGCGCCGAGTCTGGATATGATATTGGCGGGTGGGGCGCCGCTTCTCGCCGATATCGAAAAGAACGGCATAGGGGACAAGGTCGAGCGTCCTGTTCAGTCGAGCACGATGGTCCTTCACTCGTGCAGCACCCGCCCGAGGGCGGGTGCTTTCACGGTTTCGGCAGGCAAGCTCAGGCCTTGAAGAAGGCCAGCAGGTCCGCGTTGATGACATCCGCATGGGTCGTCGCCATGCCGTGCGGGAAGCCCTTGTAGACCTTGAGTTCGCCCTTCTTGAGCAGCTTGACCGAGAGCAGCGCGGAGTCCGCGATCGGGACGATCTGGTCGTCGTCGCCATGCATGACCAGCACCGGCACGTCGATCTTCTTGAGGTCCTCGGTGAAGTCGGTTTCCGAGAACGCCTTGATGCAATCGTAGTGCGCTTTCGCGCCACCCATCATGCCCTGGCGCCACCAATTGTCGACGACGCCTTCGGAAACCTGGGCGCCGGGACGATTGAAGCCGTAGAACGGGCCGGCCGGAACGTCGTGGAAGAACTGTGCGCGGTTGGCCACCAGCGCCGCGCGGAAACCATCGAACACCTCGATCGGCAGACCGCCGGGATTGGCCGGCGTCTTCAACATGATGGGCGGCACCGCGCCGATCAGCACGGCCTTGGCGACGCGACCGCCGCCGCCATATTGCGCGACGTAGCGCGCAACCTCCCCACCGCCCGTCGAATGACCGACATGGATGGCGTCCTTAAGATCGAGATGCGCGGCGAGCGCCGCCACGTCGGCGGCATAGGTGTCCATCTCGTTGCCGGTGTCGGTCTGGCTGGAACGCCCGTGGCCGCGCCGGTCATGGGCGATGACGCGGTAACCTTGTGCCTGGAAGAACAGCATCTGGGCGTCCCAGTCGTCACTGCTCAGCGGCCAGCCATGGTGGAAGACGATCGGCTGGCCAGTCCCCCAATCCTTGTAGAATATCTGCGTTCCGTCCTTGGTGGTGATCGTGCCGCTGCCCGAGCCTGTCTTGGTCTGCGAGGTCATCTCAATCTCCTTCGGTTGATACCACGATAAATAATATCGCGATAATTGCCTTGGTAACGGAGATCGGAAGCCCTGTCTACGGAAATCTGTATCGCAATATCATTTCTCGTGGTATACACAGATGCTCAGTCGGCAAAAGGAATGCGCCGTGCCTCTCCCGTTGGACAATCAGCTCTGCTTCACGCTCTATGCCAGCTCGATGGCGATCAACCGCATGTACAAGCCAATGCTGGACGAGATGGGGATCACCTATCCGCAATATCTCGTGCTCAATGCGCTAGGAGAGGCTGACGGCATGTCGGTGGGCAGCATCGCGCATCGGCTCGCTTTGGAATCGAGCACCATCACCCCGCTCGTGAAGCGAATGGAGCAGGCCGGCCTCGTCACCCGCCGGCGCAGCCAGGCTGACGAACGCCTGGTGCAGGTCGACCTGACCCCCAAAGGTCGAGCTCTGCTCGTCCAGTGCAATTGCCTGAACGAGACGCTGATAGAGCGGTCAGGAATGAAATTGGCTGAACTCGATGCCTTGAACCGACAAATCCAGACGTTGCGCGATGCGCTGAACGGCGGCCAGACGACCGACGCCTAGCGCAATTCCGGGAAAAGCGTGAGCGGTTTTGAACCGCTCTCGCGCAACTCCTGGAGGAATGAGGCTCCCGTCCGGAATCGCGCAAAAGCTGGGTCACGCCTCGATCCTGACCGGCGGCAGTTGCGGCGCCTCCAGCCCGTGGAACGGGTCGCGCCAGGCGTCGATCGCCTCCAGCCGGCCGTACCACCGACGGATCGACGGGTAGTCGTCGAGCGGCAATCCGGCGACATCATTGAAAGGCAGGAACGTCGCCATGCGGAAGTCCGCATAGGAGATGGAATTGCCGACCAGCCACTCCCGTTCGGAAAGCTCAGGCTCGAGGACCGCCGCGGCCTTGTGGAACTGCCTCAGCCCTTCCTCCACCAGCGCCTGATCGATGGGACCCAGCCCGTAGCGCTGCTTGGTGCCGCGCTCGAAATGCACCATGTCGCAGGCGAAGGCGAACCGTTCCTTGCCCCAGCTGATCCAGCGGATCATGTCCGGCTCATCGTCCCCACCGCGCCAGAAATCCGAACGCATCTCGCGCGAAAGCCGGCAGGCGATGGCGTCCGTCTCCCAGAGGCTCCATCCCGCGCCGACCAATATCGGCAAGGTCAGATTGGGGTTGAGCGCGCGGTAGCGCTCGGTCTGCCCCGGCGCCATGGGCGACGCGTATTCGAACGCGATCTCTGTCTTGAGATAGCGCGCCGTCGCGACTGCGAGGCGAGGATTTGGATTGCGGCTGAACAGAAGCTTCATAGTGGTCCCCACGAGTCTGGTTGCACGCCGCAGGACGGCTGGGAACCACCCGATCCTACATTTGTCGCAAATGGGATTTCCGGTTTATGCTCGGCGCTGAAAACCAACCCTGCAAGCCTTCCAGCCCGACCGCTTGCGCCGTCGTCCGCCTTCCGCTATAGAGCCGCCACCCGCGTAGACACCCTTGGAGGCAACGCGGAGGAAGGCCGGCCAGGCCTGCATGATCCCCAAAAGCATTTGGACAGCCAAAGCGTTTGGACCGACCGTGCAAGGCCGCGACGGCTTTCGACGTTTACGGACGGGTTTGCCGGCCGTGGACGCTCCACAACACGCGAAAGGAAATGCCATGAGCCACGATGCTTATGAGCTCAAAGCCGAAGCGCGCGAACAGGTCGGTAAGGGGTCCGCCCGTGCAGTTCGTCGCAACGGTAAAGTGCCTGCAGTTATCTACGGCGACAAGCAGCCTCCCCTGGCGATTGCGCTGAACTACAAGGACATCTTCTACAAGATCCATGGCGGCGGGTTCCTGACCACGGTTGCCACGATCGATGTCGATGGCAAGAAGATCCAGGTCCTGCCGAAGGATTTCCAGCTCGACCCGGTCAAGGATTTCCCTGTCCATGTCGACTTCCTGCGCATCGGCAAGGACACCGAGGTCAATGTCGACGTGCCCGTCCACTTCATCAATGAGGACAAGTCGCCCGGCATCAAGCGCGGCGGCGTGCTCAACATCGTTCGCCACGAAGTCGAGTTCCACTGCCCGGCCAACGCGATCCCGGAATTCATCACCGTCGATCTCGCCGGCACGGACATCGGCGACTCGATCCACATTTCGGCGGTCAAGCTGCCGGCCGGCGTCAAGCCGGTCATCTCCGATCGCGACTTCACCATCGCGACCATTGCCGGCTCGTCGGCGATGAAGCCGGAGACGGAAGCCACCACCGAAGCGGCGGCGACCGAAACGGCGGCCCCGGCGGCCGAAGAGAAGTAATTTCTCTCAAGCGTCCGGAGGCGGCGATGCCAGAGAAGACAATGCTTGTCTTTGCAGGCCTCGGCAATCCGGGCGCGAAATACGAAAACAACCGGCACAATGTCGGCTTCATGGCGGCGGACGCGATTGCCCACCGCCATTCCTTTTCGCCCTGGTCGCGAAAATTCCAGGGCCTGATCTCAGAAGGCACGCTCGGCGGCGAGAAGGTGCTGCTGATCAAGCCGCAAACCTTCATGAACCTGTCCGGACAGTCGGTCGGCGAAGCGCTGCGCTTCTACAAGCTCGAGCCGTCCGCGCTCACCGTCTTCTATGACGAGATCGACCTCGCCGCCGGCAAGCTCAGGGTCAAGGTGGGCGGCGGCTCCGGCGGCCACAACGGCATTCGCTCGCTCGACCAGCATGTCGGCAACGCCTATCGCCGGGTGCGCATCGGCGTCGGTCATCCCGGCGTCAAGGAGATGGTGCACGGCCATGTGCTTGGCGATTTCGCCAAGGCGGACCGCGAATGGCTGGATGTCCTGCTGGACGCGATCGCCGACGACGCCGCGCTGCTCGCCAAAGGCGACGACAGCTCGTTCATGAACCGCGTCACGCTCGCCTTGCGTGAAAAACTCGTCCCGACCGGCGATGACGACCGCCCGCCGCCCAAACCGCCGAAGCAGCAAAGCCATGTCCGCCAGGCGCGCCCGCAGCAGCCGGCGGCAAAAATCCCCGAAAGCGGTCCGATGGCCGCCATGCTGAAGAAGCTGTTCGGCAAGGAGTGAGCGTCGAAGGAACGATGCTCGGGGCTTGACGTTCGTCACCCCTATCGCCCATAGCCCTCACCAAAATCGAATTCCGACAGGACTGGACGAACATGGGTTTCAAATGTGGCATCGTTGGCTTGCCCAACGTCGGCAAGTCGACGCTGTTCAACGCGCTGACCAGGACGGCGGCCGCGCAGGCCGCCAACTATCCCTTCTGCACCATCGAGCCGAACACCGGCGAGGTGGCAGTGCCGGATCCGCGCCTGCAGAAGATCGCCGCGATCGGCAAGTCGAAGGAGATCATCCCGACCCGCATCTCCTTCGTCGACATTGCCGGCCTGGTGCGCGGCGCCTCCAAGGGCGAAGGGCTGGGCAACCAGTTCCTCGCCAACATCCGCGAGGTCGACGCGATCGTGCATGTGCTGCGCTGCTTCGAGGATGACGACATCACCCATGTCGAGGGCCGCATCGATCCGGTGGCCGACGCCGAGACGGTCGAGACCGAGCTGATGCTCGCCGACCTCGAAAGCCTCGAGCGCCGCATCGTCCAGGTTCGCAAGCGGGCCGCAGGCAAGGACAAGGAAGCCATGGCCGTCCTGCCGATGATGGAGGCGTCGCTCGAATTGCTGCAGGCCGGCAAGCCGACGCGATTCCTGCTCAACGGCATCGCGCCGGAGGATCTGCGCATCCTGCAGGGGCTGAACCTGCTCACCTCGCATCCCGTTCTCTATGTCTGCAACGTCGCCGAGGCGAACGCCGCCACCGGCAACGAACACACCAGGGCGGTGGAGAAGATGGCGGCCGCGCAGGGCGCCGGCACGGTGGTGATCTCGGCGGCGATCGAGGCGGAAGTCGCCCAGCTTTCCGACGAGGAGGAAATGGAGTTCCTTGCCTCGATCGGCCTCGACGAGCCCGGCCTCAACAAGGTGATCCGCGCCGGCTACGAGCTCTTGCATCTGATCACCTACTTCACCGTCGGGCCGAAGGAGACGCGTGCCTGGACGATCCACAAGGGCGATAAGGCGCCGCAGGCGGCTGGAGTCATCCACACCGACTTCGAGCGCGGCTTCATCCGCGCCCAGACCATCTCCTATAACGACTTCGTCACGCTGGGCGGCGAAGTGGCCGCCAAGGAAGCCGGCAAGGCGCGCGACGAAGGCAAGGAGTATGTCGTCCAGGACGGCGACATCATGCTGTTCAAGTTCAACACCTGATCCTTCAGGAGACCCGGCGATGATAAAAACCTTCGTCGTGGACAATGACCGCCTGCGCCTCACCGAGGATCTTGCGGCGGATGGCGACAGGGTCGTCTGGGCCGATCTCTTCAACCCGACCAAGGAGGAAGAGGCACGCATCGAGAGCTGGCTGGGCATAGCGATCCCGACCCGCGAGGAGATGGAAGAGATCGAGATTTCGAGCCGCCTCTACATCGAGGACGGCGGCTACTTCATGACCGCCGTGCTGCCGGCGCAGACCGAGGCCGACGATCCTCTGATGTCGCCGGTGACCTTCGCGCTTGCCGGCAATCGGCTGATCACCATCCGCTACCACGAACCGAAGGCCTTCAAGACCTTCCCGCTGCGCGCCGAAAAGGTGGCGACCGGCTGCACCAGCGGCGACACCATCCTGATCGGCTTGCTGGAAGCGATCGTCGACCGCCTGGCCGACATCCTCGAGCGCGCCGGCCGCGATGTGGAAGCGATCTCGCGCGACATCTTCGAGGCGCGCTCGACCAAGGCCTCAAAACGCAACCGCGATTTCCAGGAATTGCTGAAAGGCATCGGCCGCAAGGAGGATCTCGCTTCTTCCGTTCGCGACAGCCTGATCTCGTTGCAGCGCCTCGCCGGCTTCCTTGCCCATGTCGCGGGGCAGACCAAGATGAGCAAGGATGTGCGCGCCCGCATCAAGACGCTGTCGCGCGACGTGCTCTCGCTGGCCGACCATGCCACCTTCCTGTCGCAGAAGATCTCCTTCCTGCTCGATGCCACGCTCGGCATGATCTCGATCGAGCAGAACGCCATCATCAAGATCTTCTCGGTCGCCGCCGTCATCTTCCTGCCGCCGACGCTGGTCGCCTCGATCTACGGCATGAATTTTGACATCATCCCCGAGCTCAAATGGGAGTTCGGCTACCCCTTCGCCATCGGCCTGATGGTGGTCTCGGCGATCTTGCCCTTCTGGTATTTCCGCCGCCGCGGCTGGCTCTGACAGCGTCGGCCGGCGACGGCTGGCTTACCAGAAATCACTTGACCAAATTGCCTTGGACCTTCATCCGGGAATGCCCGATTTGGGGATCACGCATTCGTCAACCGGATTGCCAGCATGACCGGAAAGACCTGGGCCTATGAGGATTTCGCGGAGGGCGCCTCGCTCGACCTCGGCAGCAAGGACGTAAGTGCGGCCGAGATCATCGAATTCGCCTCGGAGTTCGACCCGCAGCCGATGCATCTCGACGAGGAAGCCGGCAAGGCGAGCATCCTCGGTGGGCTTTCGGCTTCGGGCTGGCACACCTGCGCGATGTTCATGCGCATGCTGTGCGACGCCTTCCTGCTTGATTCGACCTCTCAAGGCTCGCCCGGCATCGAGCATGTGAAATGGAAGAAGCCGGTTCTGGCAGGCGACCGGCTGACCGGCAAGGTCACCATACTTTCCAAGCGCCAGTCCAAATCGCGGCCCCAGCTCGGCTTGATCACCATGCGCAGCGAGCTCCTCAACCAGCGCGGCGAATGCGTCTTCGAGCTTGAGAACACCGGTATGTTCCTCGCGCGTGATGCCGCACAAGGCCAATCATGACACTCGACGAATACTTCCTGATCGGCGAAACCGTCACGCTGGGCTCGCACAAATTCGAGGCCGACGAGATCAAGGCGTTTGCCAGAAAATACGACCCGCAGATATTCCATGTCGATGAAGAGGCGGCAAGGAAGAGCGTGCTCGGCGGGCTTTGCGCTTCCGGCTGGCACACCGCAGCCACCTGGATGAAATACAATCTCGAAAAGCGCATGGAGACCGAGGGCGTGCGCTGGACCGGCCCAGGCCCGCAGCCCGAATTCGGCCCCTCGCCGGGCTTCCGCAACCTCAAATGGCTGAAGCCGGTCTATGCCGGCGAGACGGTGACCTTCACGCGCACCGCGCTTGCCCACCGCCCGCTCGCCGGACGCCCGGGCTGGAACCTGCTCACGCTGCGCTCGGAAGGTTTTGACTCCACCGGCGACAAGGTCATCGAATTCGACAGCGCCGTGCTGGTGAAGGTGGAGTAGTGAGTAGTGAGTAGGGAGTAGTGCTCGACCACACCTTCACTATTCACTATTCACTATTCACTATTCACTACCGACTAATGCCCCTCATACCCGATCAGCGTCCTGACCGGCACCCCGAGCGCCTCCAGCTTCTTGCGGCCGCCGAGGTCCGGCAGGTCGATGACGAAGCAGGCGGCGACGATGTCGGCGCCGATTTGCCTCAGCAGCCTGACCGCTGCTTCCGCAGTGCCGCCGGTGGCGATCAGGTCATCGACCACGATCACCTTCTCGCCGGGCGAGACGCCGTCCTTATGCATCTCCATCTCGTCGAGGCCGTATTCGAGGCTGTAGGCAACCCGCACCGTTTCGTAGGGCAGCTTGCCCTTCTTGCGGATCGGCACGAAGCCGGCAGAAAGCTGGTGCGCCACCGCACCCCCAAGGATGAAGCCGCGTGCCTCGATGCCGGCGATCTTGTCGATCTTCAGCCCGGCATAGGGATGCACCAGCTCGTCGATGGCGCGGCGGAAGGCGCGGGCATCGCCAAGCAGCGTGGTGATGTCGCGAAACAATATGCCGGGCTTGGGGTAATCCGGAATGGTGCGGATGGCCGCAAGCAGCGTGTCTTCGAGGGAGGATTTCATCGAGGCTTTCCGCGTGTCCGGCTGTCGGATTTGGCGGCGTCGGCCATTGCTGCCCGACGCGACCGACAAGGGCTACCGCGATGTCGCGCCAGAGACAAGCACATCCGGCAAAGCATCGGCGCCGACCGGCCTCGGCCGTAACGAAAAGGGCGCCTGCGCAGGCGCCCTTCGAAAAGCGGGCGCTTACCTTGCAACTACATGCCGAGGTCCGAGCGCAGCTCGGAGCGCGCCACTTCGTACTCGGCCTTGAAATCGGGGCGGCTAAGCAGGACCGCGGCAATCACGCTGCCCGAAATCTTGCCCATCTCGATGTCGGACGGATAGTGGATGCCGCCGACCACACGGTTATGGGCATATTCGGCGGCGCGGGCCATGATCTCGGCCCGCTTTTCCGGCACCATGTTGGACAGGATGATGCCCATCATGGTGCCGACCGTGGCATGCCCAGACGGCCAGGAGCCGGAATTCGACAGCTTGACGACCGGCTTGACCAGGTCGCTGAGCTGGTGCGGGCGCGGACGCTTCCAGATGTCCTTGGCCGGGTCGACGACCGCGCCTTCGGTCGCCACCACGCGGTCGAAGAAGGCGCTGAACTTCGGCAGCGTCTCCTTGTTGAATTTCGGTCCCATGACATCAGCGAAGCGCCAGACATCCTCTTTGGCATCGGCGATAGCGCGCTTTTCCATTTCGGGCGTGCGCGTCACCTGCAGGGTCAGCACCTCACCGAGCTCGGCCTTGGTCTCGGCCGAATCGTTGGCCGGCGGCGGCGGCAGGATCATCGTCAGGTCGATGTCCTTATTGGTAACGAAAGGTTGGGCGTCCTCGGCGCGGACGGCCGGGCTGGCGACAAGAAGCAGCAACACGGCTGCGAGCGGCGCGAATCTTTTCATGGCTACGATCCTTTGAGGTAGGGGCAAGCCAGGATCGCCATGCGCAATGACGGCCATGTGACATTGCCGGATCGACGCGGTCCCGGGAAACAAAAAAGGGCGCCACGGGGCGCCCTTTGAAACTTTGCGATTTGACCGCGGCTCAGTGCGCGACGTCTGCCCACACGCGGCGCTTGGTCATATAAACCAGCGCGCCGAAGAGCAGCAGGAAGACCATGACGCGGAAGCCGGTCTTCTTGCGGTCCTCGAGATGCGGCTCGGCGGCAAACATCAGAAACGCCGAGACGTCACGGGCATACTGGTCGACGGTCTGCGGCGAGCCGTCGTCATAGGTCACCTGGCCATCCGAGAGCGGCTTCGGCATCTTCAAGGACACGCCGGACAGGAAGTACGGATTGTAGTGCGTGCCTTCCGGGATCACCATGCCGGCCGGCGGCGTCTGGTCGTAGCCGGTGAGCAGCGAATGGATGTAATCCGGGCCGCCCTGCGCATACTGGGTGAAGATATCGAAGATGAAGCGCGGGAAGCCGCGCTCGACGCCGCGCGCCTTGGCGAGCAGTGACATATCCGGCGGGGCGGCGCCGCCATTGGCGGAAGCCGCGGCCTGCTCGTTCGGGAACGGCGCCGGGAAATGATCCGACGGCTTGCCGGGGCGGTCGAACATGTCGCCGGCGTCGTTCGGGCCGTCATGGATGGTGTATCCAGCGGCCAGCGTCTTGATCTGCGCTTCCGAATAGCCGAGCCCTTCGAGCGTGCGGAACGCCACCAGGTTCATCGAATGGCAGGCCGAGCAGACTTCCTTGTAGACCTTGAGGCCGCGCTGCAGCTGCGCCTTGTCATAGGTACCGAACGGGCCGGCGAAGCTCCAGCTCATTTCCTTCGGTTCGTTGATCGGGAAATGCGTCGGCGCGGCCGGGTTCTGCTCTTCCGCAGCGATGGCCGCGGTGCCCGCGACCACCAGGCCGAGCAGCGCCAGCGAGGTGAGAATCTTTTTCATACCCAAAATCCCCTCAGATTCTCAGCCCTTGGTTTCCGGCGCGGCGGTCGCGCCTGCCGGATGACCGCTGCCGCCCTTGTTCTTTTCCAGCACCGCCTCGGTGATCGAGTTCGGCAGCCTCCGCGGCGTCTCGATCAGGCCGAGCACCGGCATGACGACCAGGAAGAAGGCGAAGTAGAACAACGTCGCCATCTGCGCCATGAACACGTAAGCGCCTTCCGCCGGCTGCGAGCCCAGCCATCCAAGCAGGATGGCGTCCGCCACGAACAGCCAGAAGAACAGCTTGTACCACGGGCGGTAGACCGCCGAGCGCACCTTGGAGGTGTCGAGCCACGGCACCAGGAACAGCATGGCGATGGCGCCGAACATGCACAGCACGCCGCCGAGCTTGGAGTTGATCGGGCCGATGTTGAAGGTGATGGCGCGCAGGATCGCGTAGAACGGCAGGAAGTACCATTCCGGAACGATATGGGCCGGCGTCTTCAGCGGGTTGGCGACCGTGTAGTTGTCCGGGTGGCCGAGATAGTTCGGCAGATAGAAGACGAAATAGGCGAAGAAGAACAGGAACACGATCATGCCGAACGCGTCCTTGATGGTGGCGTAGGGCGTGAAGGCGACGGTGTCGGTCTTCGACTTGACCTCGATGCCGGTCGGGTTCGACTGGCCCACGACATGCAGCGCCCAGATATGCAGCACCACGACGCCGGCGATCATGAACGGCAAGAGGTAATGCAGCGCGAAGAAGCGGTTCAGCGTCGGATCGTCGACCGCGAAGCCGCCGAGCAGCAGCTGCTGGATCCAGTTGCCGACCAGCGGAATGGCGCTGAAGAAACCGGTGATGACGGTGGCGCCCCAGAAGCTCATCTGACCCCAGGGCAGCACATAGCCCATGAAGCCGGTGGCCATCATCAGGAGGTAGATGATGCAGCCGAGGATCCACAACAGCTCGCGCGGCGCCTTGTAGGAGCCGTAGAACAGGCCGCGGAAGATGTGGATGTAGACGGCGACGAAGAAGAACGAGGCGCCGTTGGAATGGAGATAGCGCAGGAGCCATCCCGAATTCACGTCGCGCATGATCTTCTCGACCGAATCGAAGGCGAGATTGGTGTCGGACGTGTAGTGCATCGCCAGCACGATGCCGGTCAGGATCTGCGAGGCGAGCATGATCGACAGGATGCCGCCGAACGTCCACATGTAGTTGAGGTTGCGCGGCACCGGATAGGCGACGAAGCTGTCATAGATCAGCCTCGGCAGCGGCATGCGCGCGTCGAACCAGCGCTCGATACCGGTCTTGGGCGTATAGGTCGAGTGTCCCTCGCTCATCGAAATGTCCCCTGCCTCAACCGATAAGGATCTTGGTATCGGAAATGAACTTGAATACCGGGATCGCCATGTTCTCCGGCGCCGGACCTTTGCGGATGCGGCCGGCGGTGTCGTATTGCGAACCGTGGCACGGGCAGAACCAGCCGCCGAAATCGCCTTCCTGGCCGAGCGGGATGCAGCCGAGATGGGTGCAGACCTGCACCATCACCATCCAGGCCTCCTTGCCGGGCGTGGTGCGGTTGGCGTCGGTCGCCGGCGCATCGGCCGGCAGGTTGGCGTTGCGCGCGATCGGGTCCTTGAGATCGGCGAGATTGACGGCTTCGCCGTCCTTCATTTCCTTTTCGGTGCGGTTGCGCACCACCACCGGCTTGCCGCGCCACTTGACGATCAGCGAAGAACCCGGCTGCAGCGAGGAGACGTCGACCTCGACCGAAGCGAGAGCCAGCGTCGAGGCGTCGGGGCGCATCTGGTCGATGAACGGCCACGCGACGGCTCCGGCGCCGACAACGGCGGCCATGCCGGTGGCTACATAGAGAAAATCGCGACGGTTGGGATCGTGGATGTCGGTTGCGCTCACGGGTGCCTGATCCTTTCGCCTCTTCCTAACCGGAGGCCGAGCCTTGTCCCCGCTCAATCGCACCTGCCCGACAGCGCATGGCGAACAGGCTAGCGAATTCCTCCGGCATTTGGATTTTCGGTTTATGCGTGCGGCCCGTTTTTGTCCAGACGGGTGAAGGCACAAGGGCAGATTGTCGCGGGGATGCGCAGCAGTGGCCGCCGGCTTGCCCTCGCAGGGCCGGCTGGGAACGTGAACCAACGGAAAATCAAAGGCGAATCGGGCCGGTGCTCGCCTCGACATGCCCTCCTGGCCCGGTCTATTGTCCGGCCATGGCGCATGTCATCGAACGCGACAGCTGGGCCGAAGCCCCCGACCGCTGGAAAGGCGAGCTGCAATGCGGCCAGTTCGGCGCCAATTCCTGCCTGATCTTCAA
Organism: Mesorhizobium atlanticum; assembly: GCF_003289965.1. GTDB lineage: Bacteria > Pseudomonadota > Alphaproteobacteria > Rhizobiales > Rhizobiaceae > Mesorhizobium > Mesorhizobium atlanticum. Next base: position 675,289 of record NZ_QMBQ01000002.1, on the reverse strand, counting down.
CTATCAGGAAAAGATCGGCGCCGGCCCGCGCCTGCACAAGCACCCCTATGCGGAGATTTTCGTGATCCGTTCCGGCACCGGCCTGTTCACGATCGGCGACCGGGAAATCAAGGCTTCCGCCGGCCAGATCCTGATCGTGCCGCCCGGCACACCGCACAAATTCACCAATCTCGGCCCCGGTCCGCTCGAAAGCACCGACATCCACGAGAACGGCCACTTCATCACGGAATGGCTCGAATGACTGGTTCTAGCTGGCGCCGAGCCTGACCAGCACGGCCCTGGGTATATCGTACTCGCGGATCACCGCATCGTGCTTGCGCAGACCGCAAAGCTCGCGCTGGATGAAATAGGCGTGGACGGCCGCGGCCGCTTCCTTGAGCAGCCGGTTGCGATGGTCGCCTTCGCCACCCTCGCGCAATCTGGCAAGGGTTTCCTCCACGCGTTGGCCGGCGCGGCCAAGCGCTGCGGCTTTCTCGGCGAGGATTTCGTGGCCGAGCAGGTCGAGCGCGCTTTCCTGCGCGCCTGAGCGTCCGAAATTGGTGGGCATGCGTACCGACATGGGGCCGTTCTACTCCGCCGGCCGCGTCTCTTCCAGCGCGCTTTCCTCGTTGAACAGGAAGCCGCCGGACTGCCGTTTCCACAGCCGCGCATAGAGCCCGTCGAGCGCCACCAGCTCGTCATGCGTGCCCTGTTCGACGATGCGGCCGCCGTCGAGCACCACCAGCCGGTCTAGCGCTGCGATGGTGGAGAGCCGGTGCGCGATGGCGATCACCGTCTTGTTCTCCATCAGCCGGGTCAGATTTTCCTGGATCGCCGCCTCGATGTCCGAATCGAGCGCCGAGGTCGCCTCGTCGAGAATCAGGATCGGCGCATCCTTGAGGAACACGCGGGCGATGGCGACGCGCTGCCGCTGGCCGCCGGAGAGTTTCACGCCGCGCTCGCCGACATAGGCCTCGTAGCCGGCGCGGCCTCTGGTGTCGCGCAGTCCCAGGATGAAGTCATGCGCCTCGGCCTTTCTCGCCGCAGCGATCACCTGCGCGTCGGTCGCGTCCGGCATCCCGAGCTTGATGTTGTCGCGTAGCGAGCGGTGGAACAGCGCCGTGTCCTGGCTGACGACGCCGATATTGCCGCGCAGCGAGTTCTGCGTCACATGCGCGATATCCTGGCCGTCGACCAGGATCTGGCCGCCTTCGAGGTCGTAGAGGCGCAGGATCAGATTGGCCAAGGTCGTCTTGCCGGCGCCGGACGGACCGACGAGCCCGACCTTCTCGCCCGGACGCACGACGAGGTCGATGCCGTCGAGCACGCCTGCCCCTTTGCCGTAGTGGAAGATGACCTTGCTGACGTCGATGCGGCCGCCGGTCACGACCAGTTCCTTGGCGTCCGGTGCGTCGGTCAGGCCGAGCGGCTGCGAGATCAGCGCCTTGGAATTCTCCAGCACGCCGAGATTCCTCAAAATGCCGTTGAGCTGCATCATCAGCCGCCCAAGCAGCATGTTGAGCCTCAGCACCAGCGACAGGGTGAAAGCAACGGCGCCGACGGTGATCGAGCCTTCGACCCAGAGATAGATGGCGAAGGCGGCAATCGCGGTGATCATGACGCCGGAGAGCATGGTCAGCGCCATGCGCACGCCGGTCAGGCGGCGCGTGAACGGCCGCAGCGCGTCGAGATAGATGTCGAAGCCGCTGCGGATGTAGCGATCGTCGCCATCGGCCGAAAACAGTTTCAGCGTCTGCACGTTGGAATAGGAATCGACGATGCGGCCGGTGATCATCGAGCCGGCCTCGGCGGTCGCCTCGGCATGCTTGCGGATTGCCGGCAGGTAGAGCTTCGCCAGCCAGCCGAACGCGGCGATCCACACCACCACCATGACCGCCAGCCTGAGATCCAGCCCGGCGACCAGCGCCAGCGTCGTGACCGTGTAGACGATCATGAACCAGACCACCTCGATGAAGCTCTCCATCAGGTCGCCCGTCGCCTGCCCCGCCTGCCAGACTTTTGTGGCGATGCGGCCGGCGAAATCGTTCTGGAAGAAGGCATAGGACTGGCGCGAGACATGCCGGTGCGCCTGCCAGCGCACCAGATTGTAGAAGCCCGGCGTGATGGTCTGCTCATCGACCAGCGCCGACAGGCCGACGACGGCGGTGCGGATGACGAGCACCACCGCGCCCATGAACAACAGCTCGGGTCCGGCCGCGGTCCAGAGCGCATGCCAGCTGCGCTCGCCGGGCAACTGGTCGAGGATGTCGACCAGCCTGCCGACGAAATAGAACAGACCGGCCTCGACCAGCGGCGCGATGCCGCCGATGATCAGCATGGCGAAGAAGGCGAGCTTCGCCTGTCCGACATAGTGCCAAAGGAACCCGCCGACGCTGGCGGGCGGCCGCAGATTCGCGGGCTCGCGGAACGGGTAGACCCAATGCTCGAACCAGCGATAGATGGCCTGCATCATTCGGCGGCTTCACCTTTGGCAATCGCATCGTTGGCGGCGTCGGCCGGTGCGTCATCGAGCAGGAAGCCGCCGGACTGACGCTGCCAGAGCTGGGCATAAAGCCCGCCCCTCGCGACGAGCTCCTCATGCGAGCCTTCCTCGATGATGCGGCCCTTGTCCATGACGACGAGCCTGTCCATCGCCGCGATGGTCGACAGACGGTGCGCGATGGCGATGACGGTCTTGCCCTGCATCAGCCTGTAGAGGTTCTCCTGGATGGCCGCCTCGGCTTCCGAATCGAGCGCCGAGGTCGCCTCGTCGAGGATCAGGATAGGTGCGTCCTTCAGCATGACGCGAGCGATCGCGATGCGCTGCCGCTGGCCGCCGGACAGTTTGACGCCGCGGTCGCCGACATGGGCGTCGAAGCCCTTGCGGCCATTGTGGTCCGAAAGCCTGCCGATGAAATCGAGCGCCTCGGCCCGCCGGGCCGCCTCGATGAGCATCTCCTCGGTCGCGTCCGGCCGGCCGTAAAGGATGTTCTCCTTCACCGAGCGGTGCAGCAGCGAGGTGTCCTGCGTCACCATGCCGATCTGCGCGCGCAGCGAATCCTGCGTCACCGCCGCGATCTCCTGGCCGTCGACGAGGATCCTGCCGCTTTCGAGGTCGTAGAAGCGCAGCAGCAGATTGACCAGCGTCGACTTGCCGGCGCCGGAACGGCCGACGATGCCGACCTTCTCGCCGGGCTTCACGGTGAGCGACAGGTTCTCGATGACGCCCTTCTGCTTGCCGTAATGGAAGCGGACGTCGTCGAAGCGGATTTCGCCCTGGCTGACCGTGATGTCCTTGGCGCCCGGCTTGTCCTCGACCAGGCGCGGCAGTGAGATCGAGGCGATGCCGTCCTGCACCGTGCCGATATTCTCGAACAGGCCCGACATTTCCCACATGATCCACTGCGACATGCCCCACATCCGGAGCACCAGGCCGATGACCACGGCGACGGCGCCTATCGTGACCGCCTGGCCGAGCCACAGCCACAGCGAGATCGCCGTCACGGAGAACAGAAGCAGCGAGTTCAGGATGTAGAGCAGGCCATAGAGCACCGTCACCACCCGCATCGAGCGGTAGACTGTGTCGAGGAAGCTCGCCATGCCTTCCCTGGCAAAGGTCGCCTCGCGGCGCGCATGCGAAAACAGCTTCACCGTCTGGATATTGGTGTAGCTGTCGACGACGCGGCCGGTCATGGTCGAGCGCGCATTGGCCTGCTCCTCGCCGACCTTGCCCAACCTCGGGATGAAAAAGCGCAAGAGCCCGATATAGCCGACCAGCCAGACGGCAAGCGGCGCCGCCAGCCGCCAGTCGGCCGAGCCGACGATGAACAGCATGCCGATGAAATAGACGATGACGTAGTTCAAGACGTCGATCAGCTTGATGACGCATTCGCGCACGGCGAGCGCCGTCTGCATCAGCTTGGTGGCGATGCGGCCGGCGAACTCATCCTGGTAGAAGGCCATCGACTGTTTCAGCAGATAGCGATGCACCTGCCAGCGGATGCGCATGGGATAGTTGCCCATCAGCGTCTGCTGGTTGAGCAGCGAATGCAGCCAGACCGTGCCCGGCAGCGCGAACAGCACGACGAAAGCCATGCCGGCAAGCTTCCAGCTCTCCGTCTGCAGGAAGGTTTCGCGGTTCTGCGCCGACAGCCAGTCGACGATGCGGCCGAGGAAGCCGAACATCCAGACTTCCGTGAAGGCGATCGCCGTCACCAGCACTGCATCGAGGATGATGTAGGGCCAGGCGCCGCGCGTATAATGCACGCAAAACGCGACCAGCGTCTTCGGCGGCTCGACCGGCTCCGCGGCGGGAAACGGATCGAGCCTCTGTTCAAACCAGCGGAACATTCCAGGCACTCACGATTCTATGCGCGCTCACGCGGCGCGGGATTGATGGGCAAGGCTTTTCGACCGCGCGCCGCGACGGGCCGGCGATACGGAATCATCCGCATCGCCGGCCTTGCTGCTCGCAATATAGGGTTTCGCCGGCTTTTCGCCGACAGGCTCGCTCGACGATCCTGACGGCGCCGTGCTTCCCGACGAAAAGCCGGAGTCTGCCCGGTTCCTGTCGCCCGGCCGGAACAGACGGATGATCCGACGCACCAGCGTGGGCCGGCTGTGGTCGGGCACCGCTCGCGAGAAATCGACATCCGGCAGCATGCCGCGATGCGGCCTGCGCCGTTCCTCGGCATGCACCGCCGACGAATAGGTCTCGCCGATCAGCAGCGCCCAGGTTGCCACCTTGCGCTCATGCAGGCTTCTTGACCCTGGTATCTTGTAGGGATCGAACATTGGTCCGTCCTCCATATGCAAATGCGTTAAAAAGGGTGATGCGGCCTCGACCACTGGCATGCGACCGAAGGCTCGGATCGAATCGGCCGGAACGGGACAGCAAGCGTCGACTGGGACGCGGCAAGCGTCGGCCTCGACACGTTCGGGTTGGGCGTGGCGCCCCTTTGTCAGTTTGAAAAACATCGCAAGATTCCTTCGGAGGCCGAAAACTGGGTTCGGCGGGAATCGGTGCGATGAGGACTTAAAGTGTCAGAAGAATCGTCGTACCGAAACCGCCATTGGGCATACGAGGGCCCAGGAGAGGCGCTGGATGTGCATGGTCATCATGTATTCCCCTCCATTCGGTTCGGGTTGACGATGGTGGGCATATACTCGACTTCGCAGAAAATGGCCACCCGCCAGCCTAGAAATCGCCGAAAGCCGGAGATGCCTGTGGCCGATCTGCCACTTATTAGCAGAATGCGAAAATGAACGATCGTCTCCGCATCGCGCTCTACCAGCCGGATATCGCCGGCAACACCGGCACAATCCTGCGCTTCGCCGCCTGCCTCGACATCGGCGTCGATATCATCGAGCCGGCCGGATTCCCGCTCTCCGACCGGGCGCTGAAACGGGCCGGCATGGACTATCTCGAAATGGCGGCGCTTTCCCGCCATGCCGACTGGCACGCCTTCGAGGAATGGCGAAAAGCGCATGCGCGCCGCTTGGTGCTGCTCACCACCAAGGCCACGATCGCCTATACCGGCTTTGCTTTCGCCGCTGGCGACATTCTTCTGTTCGGCCGCGAATCCGCCGGCGTCACGGAAGAAGTCCATCAAGCGGCGGATGCCCGACTGACCATTCCGATGCGGGCTGGCGCGCGCAGCATCAATGTCGCGCTGTCGGTCGCCATGGTCGCGGGCGAAGCGCTCCGCCAGCTCGGCTAGGACGCGCCGGGTTTCCTCGCTATCCCGAACGGCTGTCCCTTCCGCCGTCATTTTCACCCAGGCGCACATCGCCTTCTCCTGCGTTTGCCATATCGTCCTCCCTTCGCTACAAGCTCAACTAAACTTGAGGTCAAGCGGGAATTCGAAAATGGCTCCAGTGCGGGAATTGACGGTCGGCCAGGTCGCCATGCGCAGCGGCGTCGCGGTATCGGCGCTGCATTTCTACGAGGCGCGTGGGCTGATCCGCAGCCACCGCACGTCCGGCAACCAGCGGCGCTACAGCCGCGACGTGCTGCGGCGCGTGGCGATCATCCGCGTCGCCCAGGAGGTCGGCATCTCGCTTGCCGACATCGCCCGGGCGTTCCAGTCCCTGCCCGAAGAACGCACGCCGACGCGCGAGGACTGGCACCTGCTGTCGACGGCCTGGCGCGACGAGCTTGACCACAAGATCGCCCAGATGAAGAAATTGCGCGATGGCCTGACCGATTGCATCGGCTGCGGCTGCATGTCGATCGACAAATGCCCGCTGAGGAACAAGGAAGACCGGCTGGCGAAGGAGGGAACAGGCGCGCGCAGGCTGGTTCTGCCGCATCCGGCCGAATGACCCACAGGCTCAGCGGGAAAAGCCGCGAACCAGCGCGACCAGGGCAGCCTGGCTATGCGCCTCGGTCTTTTCGAAGGCGCTTTTGAGATTGTGGCGCACCGTGCCGGGCTTGATCCTGAACCGGCCAGCGATGACGTCGACGCTCATGCCCTCTGCCAGCCGGCAGACGATCTCGCATTCGCGGCGGGTCAGGCCAAAGGTTTCGATCAGCGCGGTCTGATCGATCGCCGGGCGCACCTCGGGCTCCCTGATGAAGATGACAACACGCGGCGCGCGTAATCCCGGCGCCGCGAGACCGAGGCGCCAGACCGGCATGATGTCGAGCAACAGTGGCAGCCGCTGTCCGAGGCGCGGCAGACGCAGCCGCTGTTCCTGGTGCGTCGGGGAGGCCACTGCCGTGGCGATGGCCTTGCGCAATTGGTCTGTCAATGAAGGCGTCGCGGCCTGCAATCCGCTCGCAGCCTGCGTAAGCCCATCGCCCCGGGCGAGGATTTCCATGGCGCGCGCGTTGACGATCAGGGGGCGGCTTGCGGCATCGAGCACGATCGCGGCCTCGCTCAAGCGTTCGATGACGGTCGCCAGTCCCACCGCCTGGTCGTTGTCGATCCGCAGCCGCTGATACAGCGTTTGAGCGCGCCGCACATGCGGGAAAAGTCCTTCAAGCACCCGGGTCTCATGCTGCAGGAATCCGCCTCTGCCCCGTGTTCGGCATATCCACATCCCGAACGGCAAGTCCTCGCCGCGATTGGCGATGGCCGTGCCATAGAACGTGCCCATCGGCCGAATGATTTCATTATAGAAGCTGGACCGTTCGAATTCGGCATCTGTCAGGACCCTGCCCTGCACGACCGCGCGCCCCGATGGCAAAGTGGCAAGATAAGGATTTAGCAGCGGCGCGAGAAAACCCACGGCTTCCGGTGACAGGCAACGATTGAGATCGGCATCGCTCATTCCCGTTTGCGCGACGAATGGCGCCTCCGGCACCGGCTTGCTGGTCCCGCTCATTCCCGTTTGAGCGATGACCGGCATCTGCGAGACAGGCCTGTTGGTCATGACGACATGGCCGTGATCGGCACGTAGCAGGCCGGTCAGGCTGGTGAGCGCAACTGTCCACAAGCCGGGCTCGAGCGCCGCCTGGTAGATCATGTCGATCAGGGCAAGTGCTTCGCCGTCCACGTCCTGCGCCCACGGTTCACGTCCCGGTTGCACCTTTGCATAAAATGACGCGGAGACAAGGGAGGCAGGGTCCCGTTCTGGCGTCTTCTCAAGGTCTATGGCCAATGGGTGTGGTGCTTCCGCCACACCGCCCCTTAGTTGCGAGACCCTGCCCATATGGGCAATGCGGACAGCGCCTGTTTGTCGGATCAGTTTCGCGAAAGGCGCTTCGGAGTTGCGCCGGGCGAAGGCGGCGGGGTGGTTTGTGAGGAAGACATCGAAACCGGTTCTTGAAGCGCTTGTTCGGCAGGCTGCCGGCTGCGCCGTTTCGGCGGGCAAATTGCCATGCCTTGTGCTCGCGGTGGCCGTCTTCGGCATGTCGCCGGCCTTGGCGGAATGCTATTCCACCGCGACCGGACTTGCGGGAGACTGCACCGCGGTGGTGCCAACCGGTCCTTTTGCCACCGCTTTTGGGAATACCGCAAGCGCCAACGGCTTCCGTGCGACCGCAACCGGCGCATTCAGCACTGCGGATGGCGCCGCCGCTACCGCGACCGGGGAGCTCAGCCAAGCCACCGGTGACCATGCCACCGCGACAGGCGCAGACAGCCATGCGACAGGCACGGACGCGACAGCAACGGGTGACAGCAGCAACGCGATCGGCGTCAACGCGACCGCGACCGGGCAAGACAGCCAGGCCATCGGCGCGCAGGCGACGGCGACAGGCCAGGGCAGCATCGTCAACGGCGACAACGCCACGGCGACAGGGCAGAACGCCAACGCGATCGGCATCAATGCGACCGCGACCGGGCAAGGCAGCCAGGCCCTCGACGCGCAGGCGACGGCGACAGGCCAGAACAGCTACGCCCACGGCAACAACGCCACCGCGACAGGCCAGAACAGCAGCGCCAATGGCGTCGACGCCACCGCAACGGGCCAGAACAGCCAGGCCGTCGGCGCGCAGGCCACCGCAACCGGCCAAAGCAGCGTGGCCACCGGCGAGAACGCAACGGCCACCGGCCAGAGCGCCAACGCCTATGGCGCCAACGCAACGGCGACGGGCGAGTTCAGCACGGCCGACGGCGCCAACGCCACAGCCAACGGTCAACACAGCAATGCCACGGGCGCCAATGCCACCGCCATGGGCCAGAACAGCATGGCTGCGGGTTCGGCAAGCGCCTTTGGCCAGGGCAGCCGGGCACTGGGCGATCAGGCTACCGCCATCGGCAATTCGAGCCAGGCGATCGCGCCGGGCGCCACGGCGCTTGGCGACAGCGCCACCGCGGCCTATGCCGGCTCCGCCGCCATCGGTGCCGGCGCAACCACCACGGCGGCCAACCAGATGTCGTTCGGCACCGCGTCGAATACCTACCGCATGTCCGGCATCGACAGCGCCGCCAGCAAGGCCGCGCAAGCGGGAACGACGCATTTCGTCACCTCCGATGCCGGCGGCAACCTGGCGACGTCCGCTTTCGGCCCGGACGACATCACCAGCCTCGACGGCCGTGTCGGTGCTCTGGAGGGCAGCATCGGCAATCTGGGCGGCGAGATCGGCGAGACGCGCGACGAGGCGCGTGGCGGCACCGCCCTGGCGCTGGCGGCGGCCGGGTTGCGCTATGACGACCGGCCGGAGAAGCTCTCGATTGCCGGGGGTGTCGGCTATTTCAAGGGAATGACCGGCCTGTCGTTCGGCGTCGGTTACGCGACCAGCACCGACTTTCGCGTGAACGCCGCCATATCCGGCGTTCCGCAGCGTGGCGATGTGGGCTTCAGCGCTGGCGTTTCATGGACCCTGAACTGATTTGGGTCCGGCCAAGCCGGGCCACGCTGCGAGCGACCATTCCTTGCAAGCTCCTCGCAGCGCTGCTGGCGCTGACGGCGACACTGGCGGGTCCGCCGGCGGGCATGGCGGTCGCGCAGACGCAGGGAACCGACAAAACCCAGGCGCCAAAGCCTGCGCCGATCGATCGCAATGGCGTGCTCATCCTCATCCGGTCCGCGCTGCTTGCCCTCGACCAGGCCAACAAGACCGGCAATTACACGGTGCTGCGCGATCTCGGCGCGCCCGGTTTCCAGGTCAATACAGCGGCGCGGCTGGCGGAGATTTTCGCCAAACAGCGCGAGCAGAATCTCGACCTGTCAGGTGTCGCGGTCATCGACCCGCAGCTCAGCCTGCTGCCGCAGATCGAGCCCAATGGCATGATGCATATGGCAGGGTCATTTCCCTCGATCCCCTCGCCCGTCAATTTCGAGCTTGTCTTTACATCCGTGAGCGGACAATGGCGGCTGTTCGGCATCAGCGTCTCGATTGGTCAGACGTCCACGCCGTCGCCAGTCGCCCAGGCGACAAGTCCGCTGCCCCCGGAGGACGGCAAGTCGTCGCGTGTCGGCAAGCAGAAACATCGCCCCCTGGCTACGCCCAAGCAGCCATAAAGGCATCGCGGCGCCTCAATCGGCGGCCGGCAGCCGCCGCATGGTGAATTCGATCACATCGCCCGGACGTTCGAACCAGCTTTCGATCTCGGTCCAATAAGCCTGCTTGGGGAAGCGCTCGAACCATTCCTTGGCCTTGAGGCGCGCCGCCGGGCGTGGCAGCACAAAGGTCTCGCGCAGAAAACCGTCGCGCGGCAGGTTTGCGCGCTCGGCGCGAGAGCGCTCCAGCCTCTTCTTCAAGCCATCCAGCGGCGGTCTTGCCGGGGTGCGCACGAAGGAACTCCTTTGCACCTTGGTCAGACAGGACTTGACCCTTGTCTTTAAGAGATTAGGGATCGCGCGCAGAAAAAACTAGTGGTCCGATTCCAACACTCGCCTGCATATCCGCAAGCGCCGTTGCGAGTGTTGGAATCATAAGGACCACTAGCAAACTCATGTTTCTAGTGGAGTTTTCGAATTTGACATTTGCATCGTGCCCTGCGCCACGCGGTGTGCAAATGTCAAATTCACTCCACTAGGTCATTTGTCAGGCAAGTGCGCCTATAGCGGAGACTGAATTGGAAAGACCTGACCTTCCGGTGGGGCTGCCGGCCGACATCGAACAGAAGAAGATGAAGGCCCGCCTCTGGTTCGAAGCGCTGCGCGAGCGTATTTGCGCCACCTTCGAGCAGATCGAGCAGGAACTCACCGGCCCGCAAGCGGCATGGTCGCCCGGCCATTTCGAAAAGACTCCCTGGGAGCGCGACGAAGGCCGCGGTGGCGGCGGCACCATGTCGATGATGCGCGGCCGCGTCTTCGAAAAGGTCGGCGTGCACACTTCGACCGTCCATGGTGAATTCTCGCCCGAATTCAGGAAACAGATTCCCGGCGCCGAGGAAGACCCGCGCTTCTGGGCGAGCGGCATCTCGCTGATTGCACATCCCTGGAACCCCAACGTGCCGGCCGTGCACATGAACACGCGCATGGTCGTCACCACGCGCCAGTGGTTCGGCGGCGGCGCCGATCTGACGCCGGTGCTCGACCGCCGCCGCACCCAGGACGATCCCGACACGATCGCCTTCCACCGCGCCATGCAGTTCGCCTGCGAGAAGAACGTCGCCGTCGCCGACTATCCGAAATTCAAGGCCTGGTGCGACGAGTATTTCTTCCTGCCCCACCGCAACGAACCGCGCGGCATCGGCGGTATCTTCTTCGACTGGCTGCATTCGGACGAGGACAAGGGCGGCTGGAACGCCGATCTCAATTTCGTCCAGGATGTCGGGCGCTCCTTCCTGGTCGTCTATGCCCATCTGGTTCGGGGCAACTTCAACCAGAACTGGACCGACGGCGAGCGCGACGAACAGCTGATCCGGCGCGGCCGCTACGTCGAATTCAACTTGCTTCACGATCGCGGCACCATCTTCGGCCTGAAGACCGGCGGCAATGTCGACTCGATCCTGTCCAGCCTGCCGCCCGAGGTAAAATGGCCGTAACGATCCGGTGAACGCGGCCGTGGCCGCATTGCTGTCCCATTCGCCGAATCTTGGCAGGGAATGTGGCGAGCACGATATCTTTTTCGTCTAATATCCTTTTGAAAAAATTGGGTTATTTAAGGTCGCCGGGTCGGGAAGCGCCGGCGGCAGAGGTGGCGATCATCGCGTCCCACGACCGCGACTCGACGCGACTTGACGGCCCTGATCAAAGAGGGTGCCTGATCCAACGGGCGCCCGCATTCCAGGAGAGCATGCCATGCGCAAGCTTATCGTGACGGCGGCAGCGGCCGCCTTTCTCGCCTCCGGTGGCGCCGCGTTCGCGGCGGTCAAGCACACCACCGGAACCGTGAAGAGCTTTGATGGAACGGCCATGAGCCTGGTTCTCGACGATGGGTCGACCTTCACCCTGTCCAAGGCCTTCAAGGATCCCGGCATTCAGGCCGGCGAGAAGGTTCGCGTGTCCTGGGACATGAGCGGCAAGAAAAAAATCGCCGAAGCCGTCAAGGTCATGAAGTAACGGCTGGAGCAATTCCAGGAAAACCGCGCGGCGAGGCGTAGCAGGCTCAGGCGGCGCGAAGGGCGGAGCACCAGTGCTTCGCCCTTCGTTTCATGCTTTTACCACGCCGACCGCGCTCGGCCACTTCTTCGTGCAACCGAAAGCGACGGCGTGTGTTATTGATATCCATCCGGGCAATCCCGCGAAAACGCGCATCGGCTTTCGGCGGGATTGCATGAAGACAAATGGCTGGAGCGCTCTGGCTGAGCAGCCCCATCGCGAGGAAAGGAAAACCCCCATGAAGGAATTTCAATGCGGATCGCTGGTCCCCGGCTGTGAATGGCACACGCGCGCCGAGGAAGAAGCGGAGGTCATGCGCCGTGCCGTCGAGCATATGCGTGAAACGCATGGCGAGACCATCATCCGCGAGACGATGATCGAGGCGATCCGCTCGCGCATCCAGAAGGTCCGCGACGCCGCCTAAGCGGCTACATCGCCGAATTCGGACCACGCAAGCCGACAGGCAACAGCCAAACGTTGGTTCCGGCATGCCCTCTCCGCGGGCGGTCGTTTGGATCGCCGGCGGAGGCATTTTTCCGCATAATTCAAGCAAATTCTTATATTCGTAGCAGCTTGGATAACTTCCCGGTAACGGTCCGCGTGCGACTCTGCCGCATATGATCCGGCCAGAGGCGGCTGCCCGAGGAGCCCTTCGCCATCAAGGCGCCGGCCGGAGTGGTGGGGCGAGGTGCTTCGCGCATGCGCGAGCGGTCCAACATCGGAGCAGGTCTCTGCGCGGCGGCGCTCCTTCTGTGCGCTCCTTCCTTTGCGTCCACGGCACTGGCCCAGGAATGGACGACCTCGCTCGTCGATATCCATCAGGGCTCTCCGCTCAGCGACAAGGCCAGGGGCCTCGGCAATGGCGGCTATGAATTGCAGAGCGGAAGCTGGGTCTCCTTCAGCCGTTGGTATCACGCGAGCTGGGTCGACATGCATGTCGACTTCCTCACTCAGATCACGCCCGATACGGGCCTTCTCTGGGGGTTCGGCACCGGCGAGCAAGCCGAGAAATACAGCATCGGGCCTAGCCTGAAGCTTGGCTTTCTCACCCAGATCCATCCCAACCCGAACAGCACGCTATCGCTTTCGGTCACCTCGACCATCGGCGGCGGCCTCACTGAAAAGCCTTGCGAAGCCGACTATGGGGACCTCGGCACCTACAGCGTCAATTGCCGGCTCGCGGCGGGCATGACGGCGCCGGAGGAAACCTTGAAATACCTGGTCAGCGCCAAGCCGGAGACCATGCATCTCTGGTTGAATTATCGTCTCACTTTCTGATCGCGGGAGCCGCAAATGAACACCATCTCGTGCCTGAATTCACGCCCGTCCCGGTCCCCGTTGAACTGGGGAATGACGTTGGGCGTTGCAGCCGCCCTTGCCATGCTTTCGGCGCCGATTGCTTCGGCGCAGGAGGCTCTCAGCCCGGACGAGATGGCCGCCCTCTGTCATGGCGGCTCCTCCATCTGCGTGAGCGCCACGATCCCGGTCGCGCGCACGACGCAGGCCGTGCAGAGCTGGATGAGCCCCGACGTCGGCGCCGCATGGGCCACCGGTTACAAGGGCCAGGGCGTCACCATCACCATGGTCGACGACTTCAGCAGCACGTCGCGCTTCTCCGGCAATTTCGGCATCGGCGTGCAGACGCAGCGGCACGGCGAATGGACTCGCGAGGAAGCGAGCATGATCGCCCCATCGGCGACCATCCGCTCCAAGGATTTCTCGACGGGTTCGGCCGTCTCGCTGGCACGCGGTCTCAACGTGCTGAACCTCAGCTACGGCATGTACACCACCGCGGGCTACAGTGTGAATCAGATCTGGTGGGCCCCGGAAGAGGCCTCGATCATCAACTATGCGACCAGGGGAACGGCCGTCGTCTCCAAGGCGGCCGGCAACGACGCCGTCGCCGTCGGCGCGGCCATCAACGGCCAGCAGGACTATCTCGACCTCGCCTTGATCGGCAAATCGACGGCGATCTTCGTCGGCGCGCTATCGACGAACGGCACGACGGCCAACAAGGCTCAGCTTGCCTGGTATTCCGACTACGCGGGCACCAATACGCAGGTGCAGAGCCACTTCCTGGTGGTCGGCGTCGAAGGCGACAAGACCGGTCTTTACGGAACGTCGTTCGCCGCGCCGATCATCTCGGGCTACGCCGCGATCATCGGTAGCAAGTTCACGAAAGCGACGCCGGTTCAGATCACCAATGACCTGCTCAACACGGCCCGCACCGACACGCTGGCCAATTACGACCCGTCCATCTACGGCAAGGGCGAGGCAAGTCTCTCGCGGGCGCTGGCTCCCGTGGCGATCCATTGACAGGCGGCGTCCGCTCCCGCTGGAACTAAATTTCCAGAGCCTGCGCGGCGCGTTCCATCAGCGCGTCGCGTTCCAGCATGAAGCCCGACCCGACCCATTCCCTTTCGAGATTCTTCAGCGTCGCGCCGAGCTTCGGCCCCGGTGACGCGCCAAGGCCCGTCAGGTCGGCGCCTTTGATCGGAAACACCGGCTTTGCCCACTTCAGCGTGAAGTTGAGCAGGCGCGAAAGGCCGCCCGCCTCCATCATCGCCTGATTGTCCTCGACGGCACGCGTCCGCGCGGCGGCAAGCGCCAGCCGAATACGATCGAGGTAGCCGTCGCGGTCGCCGTAATAGAGTTTCTTGGCCAGTTCGGTCTCGGTCATCTTCGCGTCCGGAGCGATGGTCAGCGCCCAATGCCGCAGGCGAGAGGCCTCGTCATTCGAAAGCCGCAGCCGTTCGCCAAGCGTCTTCATGCGCGCGGCATCGGGCGGGACGATTGCCTCGAGCCGCAGCATCGGATCGGCGGCCCAGCCGAGATCCTTTCCGGTCCTGGCCAGGCCGTGGATGGCATCGATGCCCCATTTCTCGCTTTCCGGAAGAACGGCGGTCAGCACGCCGGCCTGGCGCATCCAGAGCAGGGCGCGCGAAGGGTCCGGAGCCGACAGCAGCTTCTTCAGCTCGGACCAGACGCGTTCGGCCGAAAGCTGGGCAAGCCCCTCCTTCAGCCTGGCGCAGGCCTTCAAGCCTTCGGCATCGGGCCGGCCGTCGCCATACCAGGCGAAGAAGCGGAAAAAGCGCAGGATGCGCAGATAATCCTCGCGGATGCGTGCCTCCGCGTCGCCGATGAAACGCAGCCGCCGCGCCTCGATATCGGCAATGCCGCCGACAAGATCGACGACCGAGCCGTCGGCCTCGGCATAGAGCGCGTTCATGGTGAAGTCGCGCCGTTCGGCGTCAAGCTTCCAGTCGCGCCCGAAAGTCACTTTCGCCCGGCGGCCGTCGGTCTCGATATCAGCGCGCAGCGTGGTGACTTCATAGGGCTTGCCGCCCGCAATGACGGTGATGGTACCGTGTTCGATGCCGGTCGGCGCCGTCTTGAAGCCGGCCGCCTCGGCGCGGCGGATGGTCTCTTCGGGCAGTGTCGTCGCGGCGATGTCGATGTCGGCCACGGGCTGGTCGAGCAGCGTGTTGCGCACCGCGCCGCCGGCGACACGCGCTTCCTCGCCGCCCTGCTTCAGCGCGGCCAGCAATTGCTGCAGGGCCTTGTCGCCAAGCCAACCGGCCCGGCCCGAAAGGGACACCTCGACGCTCACGCATAAAGCCTTTCATACAGCGTGCGGATGATGCCGGCGGTGACGCCCCAGATTCGCTGGTCGCCATAGGGCATATCGTAAAAGAACCATTCGAGATCGTTCCACCTGCGGCTGTCGCGCGTGTGGTTGGCCGGGTCCATCAGGAAACTCAAGGGAACCTCGAAGGCCGCGTCGACTTCGTCGGCGTTGAGCGTCAGCGAAAAGCCGGGACGCACGACGGCGAGCACCGGCACGATGCGGTAACCGCTGCCCGACACATAATCCGGCATGCGGCCGATGATCTCGATATGGTCGCGGTCGAGGCCGATCTCCTCGAAGGTCTCCCGCAGCGCGGTTGCCTCGGGGCCGGGGTCGGTGGGATCGATCGTGCCGCCCGGAAACGCCACCTGGCCGGAATGGCTGCGCAGCTTCTCGGCGCGCTTGGTGAGCAGCACCATGGCGCCCTCGGCGCGGTCGACGACCGGGATGAGCACGGCCGCGTCCCGCAGCGGCTTGACGTGCTGGAGCCTGGGGTGATCGGGATTGAAGCGATGATCGCCGAAATCCTCACCAGGGGTGATCGCGGCCTGCGCGGCGGCCCGCGCCCGGAAATCCGCAATCGAAAACGGCGCCCGCGTCACCTGGTCCATCACGCGCTCAGCCGTTTCAGTTTGTCGGCCGGCATGATCGGATAGACCTCGCCGCCTGAGCGGACGGCAAACATCGCCTTGCCGTCGATGTCGATCTCCTCGCCATGCTCGACCAGCTCATACATCACCGCCCGCGCCACCAGCGCCTCCAGCCGTCCGCGCACCAGCACATAGGGTTTCAGCCCGCCGGTTTCGTTCTCGTCGACGAAGCGCAGCGGATGGCCGGGCCCGGCGGTCACCACATCGCCGACATTGGTGCGGAAAGTGATGACTTGTTCGTCGCCGCTCCCGGACGCATTCATTTCGACGGCGATGAAGGGCGCGTCGACGACGCGGATTCCGACCCGCTCGACCGGCGTCACGAGATAGGTCTTTCCGTCCAAATCCTTGCGCAGCACGCTGGAAAAGAGCTGCACCAGCGGCATGCGGCCAATCGGCGTGCCGAGATAGAACCAGGTGCCGTCCGCCTTGATCTCCATGTCGAGGTCGCCGCAGAAATCCGGGTTCCAGCGCTCGACCGGCGCCGGCCCCTTGCCCGCGCGGGCGGCACGCGAAATCAGCGCCTCAAGTCCGAGCGCCTCGGTAGCGCTAGTCAAGCTCTGTGCGCTCGGGCTTTGTTGACGATGTTCGCTGCGTTCGGCCATGGTCACGAAATAGTCACTGTTGTCCCGATTGTCAGCCTTGTCCGCCCAAGTCTGTGATTTAAGTTCGAATGCAGGCGCCAGGCGAAGCCGAATCGCGGCATCCTGCGACATTGAGAATGCAGGCCGGCATTTCCAACCACAAGGATCGAACGGCATGAGCGTGATGATCAAGGAAAGCCCGATCAGCGAGAAAGCGATGATCGAGGAGGCCGAAAAGGCGCTGGCCGACATCTCCAGGGTCCGCGATTCGGTCGGCCGGGTGATCTTCGGCCAGGAAGCGGTCGTCGAGCGCACGCTGGTGGCGCTGCTGGCCGGCGGCCACGCGCTGCTGGTCGGCGTGCCGGGCCTCGCCAAGACCAAGCTGGTCGAGACGCTGGGCATCGTGCTCGGCCTCGATTCGCGCCGCGTCCAGTTCACGCCCGACCTGATGCCGTCGGACATCCTCGGTTCCGAGGTTATGGAACAGGACGAGTTCGGCAAGCGCTCCTTCCGCTTCATCTCCGGGCCGATCTTCACGCAATTGCTGATGGCCGACGAGATCAACCGCGCCTCGCCGCGCACGCAGTCCGCGCTGCTGCAGGCGATGCAGGAATACCACGTCACCATAGCCGGCGCCCGCTACGACCTGCCCTCGCCCTTCCACGTGCTGGCGACACAGAACCCGCTCGAACAGGAGGGCACCTACCCGCTGCCCGAAGCCCAGCTCGACCGCTTCCTGATGCAGGTCGACATCCTTTATCCGGAGATCGATGCGGAGCGCCGCATCCTGCTTGAAACAACCGGCATCGACGAAGCCAGGGCCGACAAGGTGCTGCAGCCGGCGAGACTGAAGGAGATCCAGACGCTGATCCGCCGCATGCCGGTGCCGGAAAGCGTCGTCGAGGCGATTCTCAAGCTGGTGCGTTCGGCGCGGCCCGGCCAGGGCAATGCCGAGACGGACAAGCATGTCGCCTGGGGGCCGGGGCCCCGCGCCAGCCAGGCGCTGACCCTGTGCGCCCGCGCCCGCGCCCTATATGATGGTCGATTGGCACCGTCGGTGGACGACATCCGCGCCTTGGCGGAGCCGGTGCTGCAGCACCGCATGGCGCTGACTTTCGCCGCCCGCGCCGAAGGCACTTCGGTGCGCGACGTGGTGGCGAAGCTGGCAAAAGGCATCTGATGGGTCGAATAGGCGAGGTCCAGGCACCGGTTGCGACGCGCGACGCGCTCGCCCGCGGCCGGTTGCGGGCTTCACTGGTGCCGGACCTGCTGGTCGAGGCACGCCGTATCGTCAACACGGTGATCGCCGGCTGGCACGGCCGCCGCAAGCGCGGCATCGGCGAGAATTTCTGGCAGTTCCGGCCCTATGTCGAAGGCGATTCCTCGCGCATCGACTGGCGCCGCTCAGCCAGGGACGACCATACCTATGTGCGCGACCGCGAATGGGAAGCCGCGCACACGGTCTGGCTCTGGGCCGACCCCTCGCCTTCCATGCTCTACAAATCCGCCGGCGCCGGCGTTTCCAAGGAATCGCGCGCGCTGGTGCTGGCACTCGCCCTGGCCGAGCTTTTGTCGCGCAGCGGCGAGCGCATCGCCTGGCCCGGCCTGACCGACCCGTTCACCGCCCGCAACGGCGCCGAGCGTATTGCCGCCCAGCTGAGCCACGCCGCCGCGCTGCCGGCCAAACCCGACCTGTCGGCCATCCGCCGCTTCTGCGACATCGTGCTCGTCAGCGATTTCCTCGACCCGGTCGAGGAAACCATGACCTGGCTCGAGGTGCTTGCTCGCCATGGCGTGCGCGCGCATCTTATCGAGGTCGCCGACCCGGCCGAGGAAACCTTCCCCTATGCCGGCCGCACCGAGTTCACCGATCCGGAGACCGGCGACAAGCTGACCGCCGGCCGCGCCGAGATGCTGGCCGAGGAATACCGCCTGCTTTACCGGGCCCGCCGCGAGGAGCTGGCCGCGTGGTGCAAGCGTCTCGGCTGGAGCTTTACCGTCAATCACACGGACCGTCTCGCTTCCGAAGCGCTGGTGCGCGTCCACATGGCAATGACCGCCGACGGCAGTCATGCAGGGCTGACCGATAAAGGTCATGCAGGGCTGACCGATAGAGGTCATGCCCCGCAGACCACCGGAAAGGCGGTCGCATGAGCTGGCTGCCGCTTTCCTTCGGGGCGCCCATGGTGCTGTGGGGCCTTCTGGCGCTACCGGTGATCTGGTGGCTGCTCAGGCTCACCCCGCCCAAGCCGCAGACGGAAGTTTTTCCGCCGTTGAAGATCCTGGCCCGGGTCCTCAGACGCGAGGAAACCCCGCAGCAAAGCCCGTGGTGGCTGACGCTGCTTCGGCTGCTCATGGCGGCGCTTGTGGTGATGGCGCTGGCCGAACCGGTCTTCAATCCGCGCGAAAAGCTGCCGGCGGAAGGTTCCGCCGTGGCGCTTGTCATCGACAACAGCTGGGCAAGCGCCGCCGACTGGGGCAAGCGCGTCGCCACCGCCCAGCGGCTGATCGCCGACGCCGGATCGAACGGCGTGCCGATCGTGATCGCCTTCACCGCCGAGAAGCCCAACGCCGAGATCGGCCCCTTCGATGCCTCGGCCGCGCTCGACCATCTGCGCGCCGCCAAGCCACGGCCGATCCCGACCGACAGGCCCGCCGTCTATGCCCGCGTCGCCGCGGCGCTGGAGCGCCTGCCCGGCGCCAGCGTTGCGGTGCTCGCCGATGGCCTTGCCGCCAAAGGCGACGAAGCGGCTTTCAAGATGCTGCTCGAAAAGAACGCGAAGCGGCTGGTCTGGGCCACGTCCGACCGGCTCTCCCTGACCGGCCTGATTGGCGCCGACAACCAGGTCGACGGCTTCGCCTTGACCGCCATCCGCGCGCCAGGCAATCCGGCGCAGGTCAGCGCGGGCGCCTTCGACGACAAGGGCCGCCGCATCGCCGATGCGACGCTGACCTTTGCGCCTGGCGAAGCCACCGCGACGGCGACGATGGCGGTCCCCTTCGAGCTGCGCAACGACTTCGCCTCGATCGCACTCGACGGCGAGCACCAGGCCGGCGCCGTGCGCGTGCTGGACGAGAGCTCCAAACGCCGCCGCGTAGGCCTTCTGTCGCAGACCGAGGCCGACCAGGCGCAGCCGCTTCTGTCGCCGCTCTACTATATCCGCCGTGCCCTCCAGCCTTTTGCCGATCTGGTCGAGCCGTCGAGCGCCGATCTCGCCGATGCCATCCCGCAGCTTCTCGACCAGAAGCCGGCGATGATCATCATGGCCGATGTCGGCACCATCCCGGAGCAGGTCAAGCAGCGTCTGGTCGACTGGGTCGACAAGGGCGGCACCCTGGTGCGGTTTGCCGGCCCACGTCTTGCCGCGGCCGGCAATGACGACGACCTTTTGCCGGTCCGGCTGCGCAGCGGCGAGCGGGCGCTCGGCGGCGCGCTGTCCTGGACGACACCGCAGGCGGTCACCGAATTCCCGAAGAACGGTCCCTTCGCCGATCTCTCCCCGCCCTCCGAGGTAACGGTCAGCCGGCAGGTTCTGGCCGAGCCGACGCCCGACATCGTCGAGCGCACCTGGGCCACGCTTGCCGACGGCACGCCGCTGGTGACGGGCATGAGAAAGGACAAGGGCACGCTGGTGCTCTTCCATGTCACGCCGGAGGCGACCTGGTCGAACCTGCCGATTTCCGGCACTTTCGTCGAGATGCTGCGGCGCGTCGTGCAGCTGTCGCGCAACCAGGGCGCGGCGATCGCCAATGCCGAAGCCACTGCCGCGTCGCTGGCACCCTACCGTATGATCGGCGCCGACGGCATGCTCACACCGCCCTCGCCCGATGCCCGGCCGCTGGTGCCCGGCGCTGGTCCGCTGCCGGTGACGCTGGAGAACCCGCCCGGCCTTTACGGCTCCGAGACCGGCGTCTTCGCGCATAATCTTCTCGATGCGTCGAGCAGCTTCGCGCCGCTTGTTCGCCCACAGGTTTCGCTGCCGGTGAGCGCCATCCCCTATGCCTTCGACGAATCGGAGAACCTTAAAGGCCCGCTGGTCGCCGTCGCGCTCCTGTTGATGGCGCTCGACACTCTGGCCGTGTTCTGGATGGGCGGCCTGCTGGCGCGCCGGCCGCGCCGCGCGGCCGTGGCGACCACAGCGGCCGTTCTGGTCGTGCTGGGTGGCCTCTTCGGCCACGCCGATCTGGCCCGCGCCGACGATTCGAAGCCAGGCGACGCCCAGGCGATCGACGACATTTCAAAAACCCGCATCGCCTATGTCATCACCGGCGAGCCGGGCGTCGATTCGATCAGCCGCGCCGGCCTTGAAGGCCTCACCCGTTTTCTGATCGAGAAGACCGCGCTCGAGCCCGGCCCGCCGGCCGGCGTCGACATCGCCAAGGACGAGCTGTCCTTCTTTCCTCTGATCTACTGGCCGATCGATGCATCGGCGCCGATGCCCAGCCAGGCGGCGATCGCCCGCATCGATGCCTATATGCAGCAGGGCGGCACGGTCCTGTTCGACACGCGCGACCAGTTCTCCAACGGCATCGGCGCCGGCTCGGCGAGCCCGGCAACCGAGCGGCTGCGCGACATCCTCGCCAATCTCAACGTACCGCCGCTGGAACCGGTGCCGTCGGACCACGTGCTGACCAAATCCTTCTTCATCCTTCCGGAATTCCCCGGCCGCTTCAGCGGCAGCCCGCTCTGGGTCGAGGCCTCGCTCGACGCCAGCAACACCGAGAACCGACCCGTGCGCACCGGCGACGGCGTTTCGCCGATCATGATCACCGCCAATGATTTCGCCGGTGCCTGGGCGGTCGACGAGAACGGCGATCCGATGCTGCCGACCGTGCCGCCGGACCCGATGCAGCGCGTCTACGCGCTGCGCGCCGGCGTCAACATCATGATGTACATGCTGACCGGCAACTACAAATCCGATCAGGTGCATGTGCCCGTGCTGCTCGAACGGCTGGGGCAGTAGCTCATGAACTGGTCGATCTCCTTCGAACCGCTCGTCTCCTGGCCGCTCTTCGGCCTGCTCTTCGTGCCGTTGCTGCTGCTGGCGCTGGTCGGCCTGTGGTTCCGCCAGCGCGGTTCGGCGCTGCGCTTCATCGCGCTGCTCGCGCTTGCCGCGGCTTTGCTCAACCCGGTGTTCCTCGCCGAGGAGCGCGAGGCGCTGAAGAGCGTCGTTGCGCTGATCGTCGACCGCAGCCAGAGCCAGGATATCGGCGACCGCGCCAGGCAGACCGACGAGGCGCTGGCCGGGATGCAGGAGCGTCTCGGCCGCTTCAAGCAATTCGATGTCCGCGTCGTCGAGGCTGGCAAGTCCGAAGCCGCCGACGAACGCACCGAAACCAGGCTGTTCAGCGCGTTGGAGGGCACCTTCCGCGACGTGCCGCCGTCGCGCATCGGCGGCGCGATCATGGTCACCGACGGCGAGGTGCATGACGCACCCGGCGGAACGCCGGAATTCAACGCGCCGCTACATGCGCTGATCACCGGCAGCGAGCATGAGAAGGACCGCCGCATCCGCTTCGAGAACGCGCCGCGCTTCGGTCTCGTCGGCAAGCCGCTCGACATGACCTACCGTGTCATTTCGACGGAAGGCAATGGCGCGCCGGTGGACGTGCGGGTCTCGGTCAATGGCGAGCAGGTCTCGGTCGAGCACGCGACCGTCGGCCAGCCGATGAAGCTCTCGGTCACCGTTCCCAATGCCGGCCGCAACATCGTCCAGCTCGGCATCGACCGCGAGCCCGGCGAGCTGACCGACGCCAACAACCGGGCGATCGCCCTGGTCGACGGCATCCGCGAGAACCTGCGCGTGCTCCTGGTCTCCGGCGAGCCGCATGCCGGCGAGCGCACCTGGCGCAACCTTTTGAAGTCGGACGCGTCGGTCGATCTCGTCCACTTCACCATTCTGCGCCCACCGGAAAAGCAGGACGGCACGCCGATCAACGAGCTGTCGCTGATCGCTTTCCCGACGCGTGAGCTGTTCGTCGAGAAGATCAAGGATTTCGACCTGATCATCTTCGACCGCTACCAGCACCGCGACGTGCTGCCGATCCTCTATTACGACTACATCTCCGAATATGTCGAAAAGGGCGGCGCGCTGCTGATTGCCGCGGGTCCCGAATATGCCGGGGAGAACTCGATTGCCCGCACGCCGCTTAACGCCGCGCTGCCGGCCATGCCGACCGGCGAGGTGGTGGACAAGGCCTTCTATCCGCGCCTGACCGATCTCGGCCAGCGCCATCCGGTCACGCGTGGGCTCGACGGCTCGGCAAGCGAGCCGCCGCATTGGAGCCGCTGGTTCCGCACCATCGGCGTCAAGAATCCGGAAGGCGAAGTGGTGATGAAGGGCGCCGACGACCGGCCCCTGCTCCTGCTCGACCGCAAGGGCGAAGGCCGTGTCGGCATGCTCCTGTCGGACCAGGGGTGGCTGTGGGCGCGCGGCTTCGAAGGCGGCGGCCCGCATGTCCAGCTCTACCGGCGCATCGCCCATTGGCTGATGAAGGAACCGGAACTGGAAGAGGAACGGCTGACCGCCGACGGCCGCGGCATGGTGCTGGAGATCCGCCGCCAGACGATGAGCGACGATCCGGGTCCCGCTCAGGTCATCACGCCGTCCGGCAAGACGGTGACGGTGAAGCTCGAGAAAGCCGAGCCCGGCATCTTCACCGGCAGCCTGCGGACCAGCGAGATCGGCCTTTACCAGATCGGCAATGGCGACTTGACCGCGCTTGCCCATGTTGGCCCGATCAACGCGCCGGAATTCTCCGACGTGATCTCGACCGAGGATCGGCTGAAGGCACCGGCCGAAGCGACCGGCGGCAGCGTGCGGCGGCTGGCCCCGTCATCCGCGCTCGCCAATCTCGCCGGCGGCGTGACGCTGCCCTCGATCGTGCCGGTCCGCTCCTCGGCGGCGGCTTCGGGCGACGACTGGATCGGCCTGCGCACCACCGACGACAGCACGCTCAAGGCCGTGTCGCGCGTGCCGTTGTTCGGCGGCTTCCTCGGCCTCGGCCTCTTGCTGCTCGCCATCGGCTCGATGTGGTATCGCGAGGGGCGGTAGCGCCATGTTCCCCTTCTCCCCTTGTGGGAGAAGGAAAGGCGCCTGCCCCCTACTCTTCCGGTTCGACGGTGAACAGCAGCGGATAGCCCTTGGCCTTGCCGGCGTCGGTCGCCCGTGTCGCCTTTGTTTCTGCGACATCCTTGGTGAACACCGCGACCACGCAGACTCCGCGCGTATGCGCCGTGATCATCACACGATGCGCCTGATCCTCGCTGAGCTTGAATTCGCCCTTGAGCACGGTCACCACGAACTCGCGCGGCGTGAAATCGTCATTGACCAGGATGACCTTGTAGAGCTTCGGCCGCTCTGTTTTCGGCTGCGTCTTGGTGCGCGGTTTGAGGACTGTTTCAGGCATCGGCATCCGCCAGCGATGAACTGGGTTTCACATCACTTTGTCACGCGGGAACGCGCTCGTCCATTTGACGGCGCAACGGCGACAAGGCCAGGGCAATGAACTCTATGTGGGGAAGCGCTGGCTGCCGGTCAACGGCCATGGCGCCCGGCTGCGCGAGACCTGCCGGAGCCGCCGTCGTCAAGCCCCGATCCGCGCTCCAGGAGCGCGAAGACCATCCAGGCGACAAAGCTTATGACGGTTGCGCCGGTGAGCACGATCAGGAGCCAGGATCGTGCCGGCGTGATGTAGTCGAAGCTGGAGGAGATCAGCGGAGCGAAGAGCTCGGGTTCGGTTCTGCCGCTGGCGGGATCCGGCACGGGGCTGGCGGTGAAGATGATCAAAGCGCGCGCCACCGCGGTGGCGATCAGACCGCCGAGGGTCAGCGAACGCATCAGGGACGAAAACCGCTTCTTCATGCGGATTGTCCTACAGCACCGGCATTGCGATCAGGTTAAGGATTGAACGCGGTGCGGCTGAAGCCTTGCCGGTTTCGGGCTCCTGCCGCCAAGAAGCCGCCCCGGCCGAAACCGGCTGGAGCGGCCTTCGTCAAAATGGTGCCGAGATCTGGATCAGGGCTTCTTCTTGGCAGCCGGCTTTGCAGCAGCAGCCGGCTTCTCAGCGGCGGGCTTGGCCGCCGGCGCCTTCTTCGGGGCCGGGCACTTGTGCTTCTTGGTCGGCTTGCAGACTTTCTTCGTCGCTACCTTCTTCGGCGCGGGCTTCGCGGTCGCGTCGGCCGCCGGAGCGGTCGTGGTCGTCGTGGTGGCGGCGGCCGGAGCGGCGGTCGTGGTGGCGGCGGCGTTGCCGAGAGCCGGCATCGAGAAGGCCAGGGCAACACCGAGGCCGAGGGCGGAGAGGAGAGACTTTTTCATGGCTTGCTTCCTTTTTTGTGCGGGTCGGGAGTCGGGCGTCACTGATCTGGGTCGACCGGTGTCACTCCAAGCAGCTTCAAAGCGTTTGCGAGCATCCGGATGCCCTGCGCCTGTTTCTTGTTGGCGCAGAACCGGTCTCCCTTTCTTTGCAGTGCCTTCGCCGCGGTGACCTGCGTTGCCGCGGCATGGGTTTCGAGGGCTTCGTCAACTTGACGGCTCAGATTGGTGCAACGCTCGGTCCGGGTGAGCGGTGGCGCGACCTTTGCGGTGGTTGAGGCGCCGGTCGCCGCCGTGATGAGCGATATGCTGAGCAAAGCACCCGTCACGCTGATCCAGAACCTCTGCATTGATCTCGTCCGTTACTCCGGAGACTTGCGTCGCAGCCATCACTTGACCGCCACGGCACCGGTTATGGCCTTTAAATTTTTCACCAGTTTTTCCAGACTGTAGAATTTTGTTTCTGGATTGTTTCTGGGGGAGCCGGCCGTCACACCGATAGCGGCCACTGGCCAAGATGTGGCCCGAATTCTATCGTGTGGGTGGTCGGCGAAGGGATTGCTTGGCCAACAGATGACAGGGTTCCAGTGAAATCCGATGCACACATACTGATCGTCGACGACGACAAGGGCATACGCGATCTGCTGCAGGAGTTCTTCCAGAAGCGCGGGCTGCACACGACGGTGGCCGGCGACGGCGTTGAAATGGAAGCGGTCCTGCGCCGCACGCCGGTTGATCTGATCGTTCTCGACGTGATGCTGCCCGGCAAAAGCGGGCTCGAGCTTTGCCGCGAGATCCGCGCCAACTACACCACGCCGATCATCATGCTGACCGCGGTCACCGAAACGACCGACCGCGTGGTAGGCCTCGAAATGGGCGCCGACGACTACGTGCCCAAGCCCTTCGATCCGCGCGAGCTTCTGGCCCGCATCCGCGCCGTGCTGCGCCGCAATGGCAGCGCCGAGCCGCGTCGTCCGGCCGCCAAGCAGGTCTACCGCTTTGCCGGCTGGACCATGGACTGCGCGCGACGCCGCCTGACGGCGCCCGACGACGTCCGGGTGGAACTGACCATGGCGGAGTTCAACCTGCTGCAGACCTTCGTCAAGAGCGCGCAGCGCGTGCTGACCCGCGAGCAGCTGATCGAGCTGTCCGGCGGTGACACGGGCTACAGCTTCGACCGTAGTGTCGACATCCTGGTGAGCCGCTTGCGTCGCAAGATGGAAGACGATCCGAAGATGCCGAAACTGATTCTGACCGTGCGCAGCGGCGGCTATCAGTTCCTGCCCGAGACCACGTCCGAATGAGACGCTTCCTGCCGCAGACCCTGCCTGTCTGGGTGCTGCTCATCGTCATTGCCGGCCTCATGATCAGCCAGGTCGCGACGCTCTACATCGTCGCGCGAGATCGCGCCACCGCCAACGGTATCGTCGATCTCTACCGGCTGAACGACCGCGCCTATTCGCTGGTGCAGCTGATGCACGACGCCACGCCCGAGGAGCGCAAGGCAACCGCGTCCGGCCTGTTCAACTCGACCTATGCGCTGACGGTTTCGGACACGCCCGCCGTCACCTCTTCGATCGCCGGCGACGACGAATTGGCCGAGCTGGAGGACATACTGGTCGGACGCCTGTCGAAATTCGGCATCACAGACGCGCGCGTGCGGCGCGATCCGGCCACGCAGGAGTCCGACGTCCCGGCCGGCCAGGCGGTCAACAAGGATGTCGGCCAGGTCGAGCGCGACCTGCTGGTGCTGGGTGCGGATTTCGCCCAGAGCGACAAGCTCACGGCATCGTTGCGCTTTTCCGATGGACAGTGGCTGAATTTCACCGAGCCGATCACGCCTCCGGGGCCGATCCTCAGCGTCGACAGCCTGCCGCTCTATTCACTGATCGCCGGGTTGGTCGTCGTGATGTCGATCTGGTCGCTGCACCGCCTGACCGCACCCTACCGGATGATGGAAACGGCGGTGAAGCGCATTGGCAACGACTTGAAGAGCCCGCCGATCGCCGAAACCGGCAGCCGCGAGATTCGCGCCGCCGCGAAGGCGATCAACGCCATGCAGATGCGGCTGCGCGACTATGTCGAGGATCGCGAGCACCTTGCGGCGGCGCTGGCGCATGACCTGCGCACGCCGCTGACCCGCATGCGCCTGCGCCTCGAACTGTTGCGCAGGTCGCCCGCGCGAGATGCGCTTGCGCACGACCTCGCCGACATCGAAAGCATCGCGAGCTCCGTCATCGACTTCGCCAAATTCGAGGTGACCGAGGAAAAGGCCGAGCGCATCGATTTCTGGTCGCTGGTGGAATCGGTCGCGGACTCTTTCGAAGACGCGTCCTTCGACGAGGATGCGACGCCTTCGCGCGGGCTGATCTGCATCGCGCGGCCGGTGGCGCTGCGCCGCTGCATCACCAATCTCATCCAGAACGCGGTGACCTACGGCAAGAAAGCGCATCTTGGCGTGCGGCGAACGGGCGACACCATCACGCTGTCGATCCGCGATGAGGGCCCCGGCATCCCGCAAGCGAAGCTGGACGCGGTGTTCGCCTCCTTCGTGCGGCTGGAGGGTTCGCGCAACCGCACGACCGGCGGCCTTGGACTCGGCCTCACCATCGCTCGCAACATCGCCCGCGGCGCCGGTGGCGAGGTCAATCTTTCCAACTATCCGGGCGGTGGCTTGCTGACCGAACTGCGGCTGCCCGTGGCAGCTTGAGTCAGCAGGCGGCTTGCTGGTCCCGATCCGCCACTGGATCGGCCGGCTCTCCTGGTGATAGTGCCGCCGGTCTTGGCCATGAGGAACCGCATCATGTTCTACGCTATCCTTGCCTATCACGTCGAAGACACCGTCCAGTCCTGGACGTCCGACGAGGATGCGGCGCTGATGAAGGACCTGCTCGAGCTCAACGACAGGCTGACCCGAGAAGGCAGGCTCGGCCCGGCGGCCAGGCTCGGCGCGACCGCGGAGGCCGTGACGCTGCGCGGTCCCGGCGACGGCATGATCATCGACGGTCCTTTCGCCGAGACCAAGGAACAATTGCTCGGCCTCTATGTCCTCGACTGCGCCGACCAGGACGAAGCGATCACCGCCGCGCGCGACCTCAAGCGCGTCAACCCCACCGCCGTCTATGAGATCCGGCCGATCGTGCTCTATCTGCCGGGCGCCGCGCTGGCGGCTGGTTGAAACACGCTTTGGCCGCACAATTCAGATTGGTGAGGCGGCAGCTTCGATTTCCCGTCCCAGCCGAAGCATCTCGCGCACCAGCAGGTCGAGATCTTCGCGGCGCGTGCGGTGATTGGCGATCGCCACCCTCAGGCAGTGCCGGCCGTGCACCGTGGTGTCGGAGAGAGCCGCGATACCCTCTTCCTGCAGTCTCAGCATGATCTCGGTGTTGAATGCCTTGAGGCTTTCCTCCGGTGTGCCGTTCAGCCGATGGCGGAAGCTGACGATGTTGACGGTGGTCGGCGCCATCAGCTCGAGCGCCGGGTCCGCCTCGATCAGCCCGGTGAGGTAACGAGCCTGGGCGATGCTCTGGTCGATCAGCCGGCCGAACTTTTCGACGCCATGCTCCCTCAGCGCCATCCAGATTTTTAACGCGCGGAAGCCGCGTGAGGTCTGGAGGCCGTAATCGAACAGCCATTCTCCCGACGCGAGGCCGCGCGGCGCCGATTCCAGATATTCCGGCGTAACGGCAAAAGTGTTGCGGTGCTGGGATGCGTCTCGCACCAGCGCGCAGCCGGCCTCGAACGGCGCATGCAGCAGTTTGTGCGGATCGAGCGCGATCGAATCCGCCTGTTCGATGCCGGCAACGAGCAACCGGTTCTCGGGCGCGATCGCGATCAGCGCGCCGATGCAGCCGTCGACATGGAACCAGAGGTCTTCCCCGGCCGCGACTTCCGCCAGCGCCTGCAGGTCGTCGATCGCGCCGGTGTTCACCGTGCCGGCGGTGCCGATCACGCAGGCCGGCTTGAAGCCGGCATCGCGGTCCTCCGCGATTGCCGCCTTCAGCGCCGCGATATCGATGCGAAGGTCCGCATCGGTCGGTATCCGCCGCAGCGCCCGGTTGCCGAGACCAAGCGCCTCCATGCCCTTGCGGTGGCAGGAATGGACCTGGTCCGAGGCGTAATAGCGCAGCGGCTTGGGTATGGCGCTTACGCCACGCTCGCGCACGTCGACGCCGGCCTTGACGTTGCGCGCCACAGTCAGGCCGATGATGTTGGCCATCGAGCCGCCGCTGACCAGCGTGCCGCTCGCCGCCGCCGGAAAGCCGACCATCTCCTTCAACCAATTGACCACCTGGCTGTCCATCAGCCCCGCGGCGTGGTTGCCGCCGCCGAGATTGGAGCCCTGTATCGCCGCCAGGAAATCGCCGAGCGCGCCGGTGAAGTTGCTGGATCCCATGTACCAGGACCAGAAGCGAGGATGGATGTTGCCCATCGGGTAAGGCATGACGTTGCGCGCCACATCGTCATAGACGTCGGCCACCGGCGCCGGCTCGCGGGGCAATGGCGCCGAGAAGAAAGATCGCACCTTGTCTGGCATCTCGCGCCAGACCGGACGCTCGCGCACATCCTTGAGATAGGCGATGGCGTCGTCGAGGATGCGGTGCGACAGCGTCCCCATATCGGCCCAGTCCGGCGGATCGAGCGTCTCGTCCGCGGCCGCCGTTTCCTGAAAGCTGTCCATTCCTATCTCCCGCCGGCATGGGTGATCATGCGCAAATAGCGACGCCGCCGTTTGAAAGGCGGCGTCGCGATATCCATCTTCAGGCGTCGAACTGGCAGCTCGGCGTCGATCGCGACAGCGCGGTTTCCTCGGCGTCCATATCGGCCTCGATGCCGTCGAAGAGCGGCGTCGACATGTAGCGTTCGCCGGTGTCGGGCAGCATGCACAGGATCACAGAGCCGGCCGGAGCCTTGCCGGCGATCTGGCGTGCCACGGCGAAGGTGGCGCCGCCGGAAATGCCGGTGAAGATGCCTTCCTGCTGCGCCAGCGCCTTCGCCCATTTGATGCCTTCGGGACCGGGGATCGGCACCACTTCATCGTAATAGTGCCGGTCGATCGCCTCCTGCAGGACATTAGGGATGAAGTCCGGCGTCCAGCCCTGGATCGGATGCGGCTCGAAAGCCGGATGGCTGGCTGCCGGAGCCCCACCGGCGCCGCGCTCCTGGGCCTTGCCGCTGCCGATCAGCTGCGCGTTCGCCGGCTCGGCAAGCACGATCTTCACCTCCGGCCGCTCGCGGCGCAGCACCCGGCCGACCCCGGCCACCGTGCCGCCGGTACCATAGCCGGTGACAAGGACGTCGAGCCTCGAACCAGCGAAATCGTTGATGATCTCGCGGCCCGTGGTCGCCTCGTGGATGGCGGCATTGGCCTCGGTCTCGAATTGGCGCGCCAGGAACCAGCCATTGGCCTCGGCAAGCTCGACCGCCTTCTTGTACATGCCAAAGCCCTTCTGGGCGCGTGGCGTCAGCACCACCTTGGCACCGAGCATGCGCATCAGCTTGCGCCGCTCGATGGAGAAGCTGTCGGCCATCGTCACCACCAGCGGATAGCCTTTCTGTGCACAGACCATGGCAAGGCCGATGCCGGTATTGCCGCTCGTCGCCTCCACGACCGTCTGGCCGGGCTTGAGCTTGCCGCTGCGCTCGCCTTCCTCGATGATGTTGAGCGCCAGCCGGTCCTTGACCGAGGCCGCCGGATTGAAGAACTCGGCCTTCACATAGATCGTCGCGTGACCCGGCCCGAGATTGTTGATGCGGATGACCGGCGTGTCGCCGACCGTGTCGAGAATGCTGTCGAACAGCCGGCCGCGGCCGGCCGTGGTCCTGATTTTCAATTGATGCAGCATGGGGCTTTCTCCTCGAAATTTCACATGCCGGTTACAAACCGGCGGATTGGGCGGCGCGGTTTCGACACCTTGCCGCGCTAGTTGTGTCTGACTTGCCGGCATTTCGGCAAAGGCCGCATACGGCTCGAAAACTCGCTGCAGGATGCGCCCTGTCGTGTTTGGTGATAGAACATGGACCAGCCAGTCAGCGTGGGAGCGAGCGTGGAAACGGACGTGGAATCCGTTTGGTCGGCCCGGAAAAGCAAGGCAGCCCGCCTTTCGATCAGGCTGCTCGGCCCGCTCGCGATCATGCGCGACGATGTTCCCGTCGCGCTGCCATCGTCACGCAAGCTGCGCGCGCTGCTTGCCTATCTGGCGCTGGCGCCCCGCCCCGTCAGCCGCAGCCGGCTCTGCGAGCTTCTATGGGACGTCCCCAACGATCCGCGCGGCGAGCTGCGCTGGTGCCTCAGCAAACTGCGTGCCGCGCTCGACGAACCGGGCTTGCACCGCATCGAGACCGAAGGCGACACCGTTGCGCTTCGCCTCGGCGATATGAGCGTCGATGCCGTCGAGGCCGCCGGCGCGGTGGCGGAAGGAATCGAGACGCTCGGCCTCGACCGTCTGCGGACGCTTGCGCAACTGTTCGCCGGCGACTTCCTCGATGGGCTGGAGGTCGATCGCAGCCCGCATTTCGGCAGCTGGCTGACCGCGCAGCGCCGCCGTTTCAGCGCATGCCATGTCGCCGTCCTGGAGCATATCATCGGCCTTGTCCCGCAGGGAGCCGATGAGGCCGGCGCCTATATCGACAAATGGCTGGAGCTTGCGCCCTTCGACGGTCGCGCGCATGTGGCGCTGCTGGAAAACCTCGCCCGGAGCGGGCAGATCGGCGCCGGCGAGGAGCACCTTGCCACCGCTGCGGAGCTGTTTCATTCCGAGGATCTGGATTTCACGCCGCTACGCGAGGCCTGGCAGGAGATAAGGGCCCGGAACGCCGGCGCAACGCCAGGCACCAGATCCGAGCCTGCCTTCCCTTTCCCGGAATCGCCAGTCGCCGCGATCGAGCCCGAATCCGCGGCGACACGCCGGGCTTCGCTCGCGGTGATGCCGTTTGCGGAGAGCGCCGGCACCGGCGGCTTCCGTGGCGGGCTTGCCGACGGCCTCACGCACGACATCATCACGCGGCTTGCCAAGCTTCGCGATTTCTTCGTCATCGCCCGCGGCTCGGTCTTCGCGCTCGCCGAAAAGAACATCGCGCCGGAAGATGCAGGACGCAGGCTGAATGTCGACTATGTCGCGACAGGCTCGGTGCGCAGCCTGCCGGGACGTTTCGTCGTGTCGGTCGAGCTTGTCGAGGTGCGCACGGCAAGGATCGTCTGGGCCGAGACCTTCGAGCACAAGCCCGACGACATCTTCATCGTCATCGAGGATATCGGCAACAGCATCGTTTCCTCCATCGCCGCCGAGATCGCCACGGTGGAGCGCAACCGCGCATTGCTGAAGGCGCCCAATTCGCTCAACGCCTGGGAGGCCTACCATCGTGGCCTCTGGCACATGTATCGCTTCACCCGCCAGGAAAACGAGCTGGCGCAGCATTTCTTCGGCGAGGCGCTGAAGCTCGACCCCACTTTTGCGCGTGCCTATGCCGGCATGTCCTTCACCCACTGGCAGAATGCCTTCCAGCGCTGGGGCGACCGCGATCGTGAGACCGCGCTTGCCTTCGAAAGCGCCGGCCAGAGCCTCTTGGTCGACGACCGCAACCCCGCCGCCCACTGGGCAATGGGCCGCGCGCTGTGGCTGCGCGGCGAACAGGACGGCTCGCTGCTGGAACTGGCGAATGCCGTCGACCTCAGCCCCAACTTCGCGCTCGGCCATTACGCGCTGTCCTTCGTCCATTCGCAGTCGGGCGATCCGCAATCGGCAATCGGCTCATCCGACCATTCGCGCCATCTCAGCCCCTTCGATCCGCTGCTGTTCGGCATGATGGGCGCGCGCGCCATGGCGCATGCCAGGCTCGGCGAATTCGAAGCGGCCGCCGAATGGGCGCTGAAGGCGGCCGCGAGGCCCAACGCCCATGTCATCATTCTGGCGATCGCCGCGCACTGCCTAGCGCTGGCCGGTCGGCAGGACGAGGCGCGCACCTTCGCCGCGACGATCCGCAGCACCTTGCCGAACTATCGTGCCGACGATTTCATCGCCACGTTCCGCTTCGACCGGGATGGGGAAGCCCTGTTCCGGAACGGCGCCAAGTTGATCGGGCTGAACTGAGCCGCCAAGCCGGCTTCGCCTGCATTCGGCAGACCCCTAAGGTGTGTTGAGATTCAGGTCAGGCCGAGTCGAAAATGAATATCAACACGCCTCAGTGCACGAGCGGGCCGCTGGCCTTCCGCCAGGCGTCGATGCCGCCTTGGATGTGGCGGGCGCTGGAAATCCCGACATCCTGCGCCGCCTGCACGGCCATCGCCGAACGCTCACCGAAGGCGCAGTAGAACAGCAGCTGCTTGCTCGTTGATTTCGCCAGCTCGTGCAGCATGCCGCCGGCGGCGATGTTTTCCTGCAGCCGCGCATAGGGCAGATGGATGGCGCCGGGGATGACGCCGTGGCGCTCGCGCTCCGACTGCTCGCGCAGGTCGATCAGCGCCACGTCGGGTCGCCCCACCAGCGCCAGCGCCTGTTCTGCCGTTACCGCCCAGCCGCGGCTGGCGATGTCGTCCTGATGCAGCCCAACCCGCATGTTGGCGGGCACGGCCACGTCCATCATCTTCGGGTTGGACAAATTGAGATTGTTCATGATGTGGACATACTCGTCGACCGATTTCACCTGCAGGCGCGGGTTGAAGGCCTTCTCCTCGCCGATCGTCGACACGGTCTCGCCCTTATAGTCATGCGCCGGGAAGATCAGCGTCTCGTCCGGCAGCTTGAGCAGGCGGCCGAAGATCGATTCATATTGCTGCCGCGGATCGCCGTTCTGGAAGTCGGTGCGACCGGTGCCGCGGATGAGCAGCGTATCGCCGGTGAAGACCCGGTCGGGCAGGACGAAGCTGTAGGAATCGTCGGTGTGGCCGGGCGTGTAGATGACGTCGAGCGCCAGCCCCTCGATGCCAAGCTTGTCGCCGTCGGCAAGCCGCATCGACACCACGTCGGCCTTGGTCTGCTCGCCCATCACGGTCACGCAATGCGTCCTGTCGCGCAGGGCGCCGAGGCCGGTGATATGGTCGGCGTGAAGATGCGTGTCCACCGCCTTGACCAGCCTCAGGTCCAGCTCATTGACCAATTGCAGATAGCGCTCGACCTTCTCCAGCACCGGATCGATGATCAGCGCCTCGCCGCCGCGCCGGCTGGCAAGCAGATACGAGTAGGTGCCCGAGACGGAATCGAAGAGCTGGCGGAAAATCATCGTCGCGTACCCCGCTGCATTTTCACCGCCGGGCATCGCCCTCGCGGCCGTAGCAATATTCTACTGCATAGGCTTCTGGAATCAGAATGGATTTCGAAAAATATAGACACTGGTAGACGGCCTTCCCCGCACCACGAGACACCAGCCCTCAAATGCGATACGGGCTGGTCGATCAGAACCCTCAAAAAGCCTTGCTGAGGCGAGCCTGGCCTCGGAGAGTGAAGGCGTTGTCGGTGCCGTAACCCGCCTCGAAGCCGGCATCGAGCGTCAGGCCAGCGCCCACCTCCGCCGCGACGTCCGCGCCGGCAAAGCCGCGCAACACGAATTTTCTGCCGCCCGCGGGAAAAGAGATGTCCTGGCCGAGCAATGTCGCCGACACGTAGTCGCTGCTTTGCGCGATCGCGTCGACCCCGGCGCGAAGCGTGGTTTGCCAGGCCTGGCTCGGCGTGCTGACGGGAGCGAGCGCCAGCGCGAGCTGGCCGCGCGCCTCCAAGACGTTGACGTCACGCCGCGAGACCCCGAGATTGCCGTCCGAGCCGGTCTCCGCGTAGTCATCGATGAAGAGCCCCGCATAGCGCAGCCGCACGCTGGGCATCAGTGTACCGGCCCTCACCGGCAGCCGCATGCCGAGCGTGACTGACGGGCTGAGGAAAACGCCGTTGAAATCGGCCCGCGCCGTCTCGATGCCGCCGAGCACCAAATTGTTCGCGACAAGGCGGCGGCTGCGCTCCTGCAGCACGCCGGCGACGAAGGCCGCTTCGGCGAAATGCGCACCTGCGTCATAGTCGAGATAGCCGCCGGCGAACGCGCCGCGATGGACGATCTCCTGCGCATCATCGTCGACCTCGGTCGATCCGGCGGCGCCGCCGAGGAACAGGCCACCAAGGAAGCCGTCGCCCGAGTGCCTTTCAGCGCCGGCGACCACGCCGCCCAGCGCTTCGCTGAACCCGGCTGATGCTCCGGAGCTCGCCTGGGAGCGTATCCCGCCGAAGGTGGAGATCCAGGCGTCAGGACCTTTCCGCGGCGCAAGCAAGTCATCGCCTGGGGCGGGCAAACGCGCCTCGACGACGCCGGCTATGCCCTCGACAAGGTCCTCGAGCAGCGGCGCGCTGCTCGCAAATCCGGTGATGTCGACCACCGCCGCGCTGTCGCTGCTTGTCACGAACGGCCTGCCGCCTGTGAGAATGGTTTGCGGCAGGCCGCTCCCCGAAAAACTCAAGACGGCATTCAGCCCCGGACCGAAGGTGACCGTGTTGCCGCCGCCGGAAAAGACAATCGGCCCCTGGATGGCCGTCCCGCCCAACAGGTTCAGCGTGGCGCCGGGCGCACCGAAATAGATCGCCACGCTCTGGTCGCTGAAGACGCGACCGGAATTGGTGATGACGGAGTTGCCAGCCTGGGCCGCAATGCCGACACCGCCCAGCCCCCCTACGATCACCGAACCGGAATTGGTGATCGTGGCGTTGCCGAACAGCGTACTGATACCCGTCGAAGCTGTCCCGAAGACATTGACCGTGCCGCTGTTGGCGATGGTGATGTCATTGCCGCTGGCGCCGATGCCGACCGAAGCCAGGCCCGACACAACGATCGACCCGGAATTGTCGAGTCGCAGCCCGTTGCTCTGCCAGAGAATCCCCCCGGCCGCTGTGCCATAGGCCTCGATGGAGCCGCTGTTGTCCACCGTCAGGTCCGGCCCATCGCCGATTATGCCCGCGGCAGCGGTGCCGGAAACGCCGATAAAGCCATGGTTGTCCACATGCCCGCCCGGAGCATCGCTGATGATGCCGTATGTGGCGACGCCAAGCGCTTCTATCGAGCCGCTGTTCACGATACGCGCATTGCCGCCCTCCGACAGGACGCCGATCGAGCCACCGCCTATCGCCAGGATCGCTCCGTTGTTGAGGATGGTCGCGTTGGGCCCTTGCGAATGCACATTGGCGGCGCCGCCGCCCAATGTCGCGATCAGCCCGTAATTGGTCAGCCGCTGACCCGAATTGAACATCCGCACCGCATCGACGCCGGCACCGAATGTTTCGATCGCTCCATTCGCCTGCACGATGCCGGTGTCGCCGGCATTGCTCATCGTCTGTTGGCCGGCGATGCCGCCATTGCCGATGACAAAATCTTGGGCGAACACCGCGCCGCTTCCAAGCGAGACGCCGGCGACAATCAACAGCGCTATCGCGCCTGGAACCCCTATGCGCGACGTCGGCATCACCCCTCTGGCGCATGGCCACGCAACAGGTGGATTCTGCGCCCGAGGGAAGCGAAAGACAAGCCGCGGGCAGCGCGCGGACCGGAGATCCGGCGTGCCCGCGAAAGAAGCCTATCGCCGCAGTACGGCGCTCAGGACGTCGCGGATGCCGATCGCGCCGACGAAACGCGAGCCCTCGTCGAACAGCGCCACCGGCGCCGTCTGCGAGCGGTGCATGGCGAGCATCACCGTTTTCAGCGGCGTGCCGGGATTGGCCCAGAACACCTGCGCGCCTTCCTCCGGCTGGCGCTCGACATCGGCGCAGGAGACCCATACCGCCGGCTTGCCGTCGCGCTCGGCCGCGGCCACCAGGCCATGGTCGTCGATCTTGAAGCGCGTCGTCTTGCGCCGGTCGAGCCACACCCAGCCGTTGTCGCCCTGCTCCAGGTCGCGGCGATCGCGCATCACGTTCCACGCCGTCAGCACCGACAGCGGATTCACATTGGCGATGAAGTCGCGGACATAGTCGTTGGCGGGTCTGAGAACGATGTCCTCCGGCGCTCCGGTCTGCACGATGCGGCCGCCTTCCATGATCGTGATGTGGCTGCCGATCTTCAGCGCCTCCTCGAGGTCGTGGCTGACGAAGATGATGGTCTTCTTGAGCTCGGCCTGAAGCTGCAGCAATTCGTCCTGCAGCTTGGTGCGGATCAGCGGGTCGAGCGCCGAGAACGGCTCGTCCATCAACAGGATCGGCGCCTCGGTGGCGAAGGCACGCGCCAGGCCGACACGCTGCTGCATGCCGCCCGAAAGCTCATGCGCGTATTTCTTCGACCACTGATCGAGATGGACAAGCTGCAGTTGCTTCTGCACCCGCGCCTTGCGCTCGGCCTCCGGCACGCCGGCAAGCTCGAGGCCGAAGCCGACATTTTCCTCGACGGTGCGCCACGGCAGCAGCCCGAACTGCTGGAACACCATGGCCACCTGCTTCTGCCGCAACCGCCGCAAGGTCGCCTCGTCGCAGGTGACGACATCGACGGTGCGGTCGCCGTCCTTGACCAGCACCTGGCCGCGCGACACGACGTTGAGCCGGTTGACGGCTCTGAGCAGCGTCGACTTGCCGGAGCCGGACAGGCCCATCAGCACCGAGATCTCGCCTTCATGCACGGTGAGGCTGGCGCCGGCGCAACCCAGCACATTGCCGGTCTTTTCCAGGATCTCGGCGCGCGTGGCGCCCTGGTCGATCAGCGCCAGCGAACCGGCCTGATCGGCGCCGAAGACGATGTCTACGTTCTTGAAATCAACCGCGACGGTCATTTCTTTCCTCCAACGCCGATGCGGGTCATGCGGTCGAGCACGATGGCGAGCACGACGATTGCGAGGCCTGCTTCAAGCCCGAGATCGATGCGGCGCGAGCCGAGCGCGCGGTTGATTTCCGTGCCGAGGCCGCCGGCGCCGATCAGCGCGGCGAACACCACCATCGACAGCGACAGCATGATCGATTGCGTGAGACCCGCCATGATGGTCGGCAGCGCCGACGGCAGCTCCACCTTCCACAGAAGCTGGCGCTTGGTGGCGCCGAAGGCCTCGCCCGCTTCGATGATCGCCTTGGGCACCGAGACCACGCCGAGATGGGTGAGCCTGACTGCCGTCGGGATGACGAAGATGATGGTAACGATGAGACCGGGCGCGTTGCCGAGCCCGAACAGGGTGAGCACCGGGATCAGGTAGACGAAGGTCGGCAGCGTCTGCATCAGGTCGAGCACCGGCAGCATGAAGCGGTAGACCTTCGGCTTGTGCGCGGCCCAGATGCCGAGCGGCACGCCGATCGCCATCGCCATGGCCGCGGCGGCAACCACCAGCACCAGCGTCTGCACCGTCTGCTTCCACAGGTTCTGGTTAATGATGAAGATCAGGCCGAGGAAGACGCCGATGGCGAGCGGCCGCGACCGCTGCAAAAACCACGCGATGATCGCGATGACCAGCGCCAACAGCACCGGCGGCACCATCAGCAGGAGATTCACCGCCCCATCGAGGATGAAATTCAGCCCGTTTGAAAACGCCCGGAAAATCGTGTCGAAATTGTCGGTCAGAAAGCCGAAGAAGGCTTTGCCCCATGGCCCGATGGGGATTTTGTAGTCGGTCAGGAATTTCGAAATCGGATCCATCTTTCCCCTCTCGGCTGCGCCGCACTTGCCGTACGGTCACCTTCTCACAGGATAACGCATGTCACCCAAAAGTGTGCAGCGGGTTTGGGAAAATGACATGCGTAAAAACAGAGACTTAAAGCGCAACGCGCTTTAAGAAAAAGGGCAGCCTTTTCTACTGGCTGCCCTCTTCCGGATGATCATTCCGGACTCAAAGCCGGCTCAGCTCCCGAGCGCGGTCTTGACGGCGGCAGCCGCGTCGCCGCCATCAAAGGTAGTGACGCCGGCAATCCACGGCGCAACGGCGTCGGGATGCTTCTTCAGCCAGTCTTTCGCCACCGTCTGGGCATCGCCGCCCTTCAGGATCGCGTCCATCATCTCGCCTTCCATGTCGAGATTGAATTTCAAATTGGCGATGAACTTGCCGGCGTTCGGGCATTCGGTAGTGTAGCCCTTGCGCACGTTGGTGTAGACGGTGGCGGCGCCGAAGCCGCTGTCGCCCATGCCGTCGAGATAGGTGATCTTCATGGCGCCCATCACCGGATGCGGCGTCCAGCCGAGGAAGGCGATCCACTCATTGTTCTTCATCGACTGCTCGGCCTGCGTCAGCATGCCGGCTTCCGACGACTCGACCAGTTCGAAGCCCTGGAGATTGTCCTTCGGGTTCTTGATCATGTCGAGGATGATGCGGTTGCCGTCATTGCCGGCCTCGATGCCGTAGATTTTGCCGTTGAACTTGTCCTTGAACTTGCCAAGATCGGTCAGCGTCTTGACGCCGGCGTCCGCGACATAGGTCGGCACCACGATGCCGTAGCCGGCGCCGGTCAGGTTGGTGCTGATCGTCTCGACCGAACCGTCGGCAGTATAGTCCTTGATGTCGTTGGTCATCGACGGCATCCAGTTGCCGAGGAAGACGTCGAGGTCCTTGTTCTTCAGTGAGGCCATGGTGACCGGCACCGAGAGCTGGATCGTCTGCGGCTCGTAGCCGAGCGCGGTGAGCAGCACCGAGGCGAGGCCCGTCGTGGCCTGGATGTCGGTCCAGCCGACATCGGACAGGCGAACCGCCTTGCAGCTCGCCGGATCGCCGGCATAAGCGGCGGTCGTGGTCAGAAGCGCCGCAAGGCCGATGCCTGTGACGATAGATTTCATACGCGACATGAACTTTCTCCCATTGCAATTCTTGAGGCGATGCGAAGTCACGGTTCTTGCGCCCGCCTTGTTTCGTCAGCCAAACACCATTTTGAAGCTGTTTCAAGCGGTTCAACATCACGATGAACGGCGCGCGCTGGCCATTAAGCGACATGACAGGCTTTTGACCGACATCGGATTTTAGACTGCAGGGAGGTTTTTGGTGGACGGAGCCTCGGCCCCCCTCCCGGAGCGCCGACATGTGAGCTTAGAAGGATGGCATGGCCAAGCTCTACTTCAACTACGCGACGATGAACGCCGGCAAGACGACAATGCTCTTGCAGGCGTCCTACAATTATCGCGAACGCGGCATGTCGACGATGCTGTTCGTCGCCGGCCACTATCGCAAGGGCGACAGCGGGCTGATCTCGTCGCGCATCGGTCTCGAATCCGAGGCCGAGATGTTCCGCGACGGCGACGACCTCTTCGCCAGGGTCGCCGAGCACCACGAACACACGACCGTGCATTGCGTGTTCGTCGACGAGGCTCAGTTCCTCGAGGAGGAGCAGGTCTGGCAGCTCGCGCGCATCGCCGATCGGCTGAACATCCCGGTCATGTGCTACGGCCTGCGCACCGATTTCCAGGGCAAGCTGTTTTCCGGCTCGCGCGCGTTGCTCGCCATCGCCGACGACCTGCGCGAGGTGCGCACCATCTGCCGCTGCGGCCGCAAGGCCACGATGGTGGTCAGGCTCGGCTCCGACGGCAAGGTGGCCAAGCAGGGCCAGCAGGTCGCCATCGGCAAGGACGTCTATGTCTCGCTCTGCCGCCGCCATTGGGAAGAGGAGATGGGCAGGGCTGCCCCCGACGATTTCATTGGCTTCACCAGCAGTTGACACTAAAGCGGATATCCGTGGGGATGCCCCGCGGATATCTGCTTTGTTTTCCGCAGGTTTTGATCGCAAACCGTGGGACACTGCGGAACCTGCCAATTCAGGCGGCCGAGACACGCCGCATCGGAAACCGCCAGCCAAGCCGCACGCCGAGGCTTGCCAGCGCAATCAGCGCCATGCCGGCAGCCTGCGCCGGTCCGAGTGGATGACCGTACAAGGCCCAGTCGATGATGATGGCCACGACCGGATAGATGAAAGTGAGGATGCCGATCACCGGCGTCGTCAGGCGCGGAAAGGCGCTGTTCATCAGCACATAGGCGATGCCGGTATGCAGGATCCCGATCCCGGCCAGCCAGCCCCACGATGGTGGCGCAATGGGATGGCCGATGTCGGCGAACGGGGCGAGCAACACGACCCCGACCAGCGTCTGGCAAAGCACCGTGATCTCCGCGCGCTGTTGTCCCAGGCCCTTGGCGAGAATCGTCGCTACCGCATAAAGCAGCGCGGCGCCGAGCGTCAGCGCGATGCCCAACGCCCATTTCGCGTCGGCATGGCCGTGCGTGGCAACCAGGCCGGCGGCGAGCGCGACGCCGACGAATGCGCCAAGCATCCATAGCAGCTGGTCGAGCGAG
This sequence comes from Mesorhizobium atlanticum, assembly GCF_003289965.1. GTDB lineage: Bacteria > Pseudomonadota > Alphaproteobacteria > Rhizobiales > Rhizobiaceae > Mesorhizobium > Mesorhizobium atlanticum. The sequence continues at coordinate 633,986 of NZ_QMBQ01000002.1, read as the reverse complement.
ATGCGCTCCTTGAGGAAGACAACGCCGATCAGCACCACGAAGAACGGCTGCACATGGTAGACGATGGTCGTCGTTGCGATCGATGTCATGGCGAAGCCGGCGAAGAAGGCCGTCCAGCTCAGCACCATGCAAACGCCGCCGAGCGCGGCGAGCGCAAGCCGGGATGGCGACAGCGTCCGGTCCGGCAGATAGCCGCGCAGCAGGCACCACGCGGCCAGGAACAGGGAGCCGAACACGCATCGCCAGAAGACGACGGTGACGGGATGTTGGCCCGACTCTGTGACGAAGGCGCCGACCGTGCCGGCAATCACCATCGCCAGAGCGAGGCTCGCGGCGGGGAAGCGGGCGATCGATATATCCCTCATCACTTGGCTCTCCAGACCGGTCGAAGATCATCTGGCCAGCCGGAGCGATTTCAATCAAGCGAATAGATTTGTGGGCATCTATTCGATATGCTGATAGCACCATGGCCGTTCCGCTCGACCTCAATCTCTTGAAAACCTTCGTCGCCGTCGTCGAGAGCGGCAGCCTGTCCAATGCGGCGCCTCGCGTCGGCCGCAGCCAGTCGGCGGTCAGCATGCAGATGCAAAGGCTGGAGGATATGGTGGGCAATCAGCTTCTGGTGCGGGGCCCTAGAACGGTCACTCCCAATGCGGCCGGCGAGGACTTCCTTATCTATGCGCGCCGGCTGCTGAAGCTGTCCGACGAGGCATGGGCGAGCGTCACCCGGCCGAAGGAAACAGGCAGCGTGCGCCTCGGCGTTCCGGACGACTACGCGGCCTTCCTCCTGCCGCCGGTGCTGTCACGCTTTGCCGAGGATCATCCTCTGGTCACCGTCGAGCTCGTCTGCGAGCAGTCGACCGCGCTGGTGAAGACCCTGGCGGAGGGACGGCTCGACCTGGCGATCGTCACTCGCCTGCCGGATCAGCCGCTCGACGTGATCAGGCTGGAGCGCTTTGTCTGGGTCGCCTCGCCCAACCACGTCGCCTGGCAGAACGATCCTCTGCCCGTCGCCCTGTTCGAGCCTGGCTGCGCGGCGCGAATGAATGTCCTGCAAGCACTTGGCGGTGCCGACCGATCCTACCGCTGCACCTATTCCAGCGCCTCCCTGCTTGGACTGGTCGCGGTCGTCCAGGCCGGGCTCGCTGTCGCCGGCCTGGCCCAGCGAAGCGTGCCGCCGTCGCTGCGCATCATCGGCGCCAATGAGGGGCTGCCGGTGTTGCCGGATCTCGAGATCGGTATCCTGCGCAACCCGTTATCGACGACACCGGCGGTCGATCGTCTGCATGATTTCCTACGCCGCGACCTGGCGCAGCAGGCCTGAGCCGCGCGGATCGCCGCGGCCCCGGGTGTGGCGTTTGCCGGGGCTTCGCCCTATAAGGCCGACAGTCAGAACTCTCCGGGGTCAGCCATGCTTCGAGCCATTTCGTCCGCCGCGCTTTTCCTGCTTGCCGGCGGCCTTGCCGCGCATGCCGGCGGCGATGCGGCGCTGGGCAAGAAGGTCTTCAATCGCTGCATCGCCTGCCACGAGGCCGAGACGGATCGCGACAAGGTCGGTCCGCATCTGCTGGGTGTCGTCGGCCGCAAGGCCGGCTCGGCGGAGAGCTTTGCCGGCCATTATTCGCAAGCCATGAAGAATGCCGGCGCCGGCGGCCTTGTCTGGGACGAAGCCAATCTCACCGAATATCTCAAGGCGCCCAGGCAGAAGGTTCCCGGCAACAGGATGGCCTTCACCGGCCTGACCAGCGACGACGACATCGCCAATGTGATTGCCTATCTCAAGGCCGATCCGAAGCCCTGATCGGCGCGGGGGAAACCGGTATTATCGCCGAAAGAGATTTGTCGGGCGCTGTTTGATAGTCGTTCGCAAAAACAAGAACTTAAGGCATATCAGCTAAAGCTGTTTAAACGTGGCACACGTTACTGGGCGCCTTACGCATGCTTGCCTTGTCTTTCAAGGACCTGACCAGTTCTTTTGTTTTGACGTCCCTCCTTGTCTTCCTTCTTTCAATCCCTTGAAGCCCCACATATATTCGCCGCCACGACATGGAAACGGATGCCGAAGCGGGAGGCCCCAATGGCGACATTGCAGAATTTCGATGCCGAAATTGCCAAGACCAAGCAGGTCGTGCAGGACATGCGCACCAAGATCGAGCAGTCCGGCACGGTGCTCGACACGCTTGCTCAGGCCGACAAGAAGATCGGCGACGCCAATTTCGACATCGAGAACGCCCGCATCGAGGACGTGCTCAAGCAGCAGAAGGTCATGGAAGGCAACATCGCCGACCTCATCATCGGACTTGAAGACGCCACCAACGTCTTCGGCGCCGAATTCGAGAGCATGAAGAACTATACCGGCTGGGAAAACTTCGTCGGCGTGTTTTCGGCGCAGCGCAAGCAGCGCATGCGCACCGACCGTGTCCGCAACATGTCTTTGGCCGGCAACCTGCAGGAGCTTTTGGCGAAGTCGGATACCATCGTCGGCATCCTGAAGGCGCAGAAGCAGGTCCTCGACCAACGCTACAAGACTTCCGAGACCAGCCTGTCGCAAGTGATCGAGCGCCGCAAGACGACCATGACCAATCTGGAAGCGGTGCAGAAGCGCATCGAGGAATTGAACCCGCTGCTGCTCGACATCGAGAACAAGATCGCCGCCTCGACGACGCAGAAGGAGCGTACCGAGCTTGAGGGCGAGCGTTCCAAAATGGCGACCGAGTACAACGAAAAACAGGCCAAGGAGCAGGAACTACTGGCCGAAAGCCAGACGCTGGAGCGCTACACTTCGATGTTCCAGACCTTCGTCGATTCGCTCAACAACCAGATCGCCGCGCAGTCGACGCTGATCAACAAGCTGACCATCGACACCGAGCAGCGCATCGTCCTCTACAAGGCCCTGGAAGATTCGCTGAAGACCGCCGCACAGCAGGACGTCGCCCACAAGATCAACACGCTGGGCAGCCAGGTCGACAACACGGCCGAGGAGACCATGGCCGGCATCGGCGCCGCCTCGCAGAAGCATATCGGCGACCTGCTCGAGATGCATGAGAAGAACATGGTGGCTTCAGCCGACATCCAGCGCCGCAAGAAGCTTGCCGACGACGCTTTCGCGCGCCGCTTCGACGAGGTGATGAAGAAGCACAATTCGGCAAACTACGTGCAGTCCTAAGCTGGTTCCGCAAAAGTGTTCCACGGTTTTGCGGTCAGCACCTGCGAAAAACAAAGGAACCCAAGCAGCTATTCGTGGGGTATCCCACGAATAGCTGCTTGGGCAGCGGCGCTGATTTCATCTCCACGGCAATCCCATGACACCTGAGAACGACGCGGCGGCACGCTATTTCTCCGCCATCACGGCGGCGCTTGGCGGACTGGAAGTGTTCATGCGCGACGACCGCTCGCCGCTTTACCGGCACGGCATCGTCGCGAAGATCGTCGCGGAGTATATCGCGCGGCTGGACAAGTCCTTTGCCTGCTGGCGCAACCGGCTGGGCTTCATGGACACTTTCCGGATATCGCGCGCCGACAGCGGCTACCCCGTCTTCCAGAACCTACTCGAATTGGAAAACGACCGCCAGCAGGCGGATGCCCGCCTGGCCAACATCCCGCAGGCCGGCGAGCTGCGCGAGGAGATGGCCGACTTCATCCTGCGCCACAAGGAATTTCCCGAGGCGCTGCAGAAGTCGATGGCCGAGCGGCTCTATCTGGAAGACGTCAAGAGCGAGGCGACCTTCGGCCCGTTCACGCTGGCGCAGACGGCGAACGTCTCGGTCAACCCGAAGACCATGCGGCCCTATTACCTCGTCCATTGGGCAACGTTCGACGGCAGCGCCAACCTGCCGCTGATCTACATGGTGACGGTCGAGGACTCGTCCGAAAGCATGGTGCGCCAGCTGGTCGACAGCAGCACCGGCAAGCTGAACGAGAAGGTCGAGATCCCGCTGCCCGTCGACGGCCTGCTCAATCCCGAGCTTGCGCACCGCTTCGACGACTTCACCGAGAAGAACTCCGCCTACACGCTCTCGCCGGCAACGATCGCGGTCAATCTCGACAAGGACTTCGAGCCGCTGCATCCCAAGCAGTTGCGGCGCGTCGTGCTTGGTCCCTTCTACTCGGCCGGCATCACCGACAACAATTCGACCGTGGCCGAGGTGCTCTCCAAGGTGCGCAAGCCCGAGAATGCCTGGCTGCTCACCTGGACAATCCAGGAGGTCTTTTCAAAGAGCGAGAAGCCCGGCCGCAGGGGTCTTTTCTCCAGCGAGAAGACGACGCAGGAATTCTTCATCAACACCGACGACCTCGAAGCGGCGCGCCAGGGTGTCTCAAGCTACGAGAACCACGCGCTGATCCCGCATGAGGCCTATCAGGCGCTCTACGCCGCGGGTGAAGCGCAGAAGATCTTTTCCGGTTACAAGGTCCACATCCTGTCCAACGGACAGGTCATCAGCGACGTCTGACCGTCAAACCGCGGAGCATCCTTCATGGACACCGGCCTGACCACGATCTCGGAAGCCGCAATCGAAAAGCACCGCGCCATTGCGCAAAGCTTCATCACCCGTATCGTCGTGCTGGAGGACCCTTCGCGCGAATCCGGCACCGCGCTTGCCGGCACCAACCGTCGCTTCGTGTCGACCGTGTCGGTCGGCTCGGTGCGCCGCACGCGCGAGGTCGAGCTGACGAAGACCGTCGCAGCGATCCATCCCGACGACCAGTTGATGAGCATCCCGCAGCACACGCTGCTCTATCGCGCCCGCCGTGGCCTGGCGATCGCGCTCGCCATTTCCGATGTCTTCGCCGAAGGTTCGGACCTCGAAAGCCTGCAGGCAAAGAATGCCCGTGCGCCGTTGGAGGGCGACGAGGCGTCGACCTTCAAGAAGCTTCTGTCGGCCTCGGCTTACGTTTCCGCCTTCAGCTTTGCCTCCTACCTGTATCAGCTGATCGACAGCGACGGCGAGGCGCCGAACGACATCCCCGAGCCCGACTTCCTGTTCGACACGCCGCAGGACGCGGTGAAGTCGATCGTCGCCGGCCTCGACAAGGCGATTGCCGGCTCGAAGGACGATGGCGACCTGACGACGCGGGCGCGGGCTTTCGCCCGCGTCGCCATCGACGGGCTGCTGGCGCGCAAAGGCCGCTTCGACGGCATCGGGCCGTTTGAGAACGCGCATATCCGCATCGACATCGACGACTTCACTCTCGACGGCTTCGACGTCGCGCCCGGCAAACGCTCCAAGCCGCTGGTGATGACCTTCAAGAAACCTGAAGAGGTCGTCGGCAACCACATCGCCAAATTCCAGTCGGTCAGGCTGGCGAAAATGCTGATGGCCTATGATTTCGAGCGCGAGCTCAACCCCTTCGTCGAACTCGGCGGCTTCCTCTTCACCTTCATCGGCGACGGCGCGCCGGGCACCGGCAAGACGACGCTGATCCAGATGATCGCCGGCCTCGTCAACGGCTACTGCCAGGTCGCCGGCTATCCTTTTGCTTACGAGAATTTCGGCGTCGACCAGATCTCGTCCTATCAGGGCAAGTCCGGCCAGAACTGCCGCCAGTTCATCAACAACGTGCTCAATCCGCGCGTCATCGGCTTCGGCACCATCGACGATATCGACCAGGTCGCCGCGCGCCGCTCCGACGACCGCGCTTCGGCCGGCCAGCAGGAGATCACCGGCGTGCTGATGGACGCTTTCGCCGGCGCCTCGACGGTCGTGCGCGGCAACTGCTCCTTCGGCATGTTCTCCAACTATCCGGAAAATGTCGACGACGCGCTGCGCCAGCGCGCCGGCGCGCGCTGGCTGGTCGACGGCCCCCAGACCCGCGACGACTATATCGACATCTTCGTGCTGCTCGCCGGCAAGAACCACAAGATCCCGCTGGGGCAGCACGAGCTCTATGCCGCGCAGGAAATCCAGCGCGCCGTGGCCGAGGCCTATGAGGAGCATGAGAAGCCGCAGGAAGACGGGCTGATGAAGGTCTATGAGCGCTACATGAAGGAGAATGGCGCGCCCAAGACCATGGCCGATGTCGGCACCTATCTGCACATGATCAAGGACGCCGAGCCGCGCTTCACCGGCCGCGCCATCAAGAACGTCACCGACGCGATAAAAATGCGCGCCATGGATATCGAACTGCCCGACGACTGGTTCGAGAAGCCGGAAGCCTTCATGCACAAGAGCTACGACGACAAGAAGGCGATGATCGAGGAACTGCGCGGACCGTTCTCGATGGACATGGTCATGCAGGAGATCAACCGCTACGCCGATTCCGAATTCCGCTATTCCGACAAGTCCGATGACGCAGCGGTGGAGAAGCTCCTGCGCGACGCGCGGCTGCGCGAGCGCGCGGCGCGTGAAATGGAGGAATTGAAGAAGAAGGGGACGTGGTGATCTTTTCCTTCTCCCCGTTCACGGGGAGAAGGTGCCCGAAGGGCGGATGAGGGGCAGCGCCATGCGTGGCAGAAATGAGCCAAAGGTTACGAAAGCCCGTGAGCTGCGGCAGGTCGAAAACGATGCGGAGGAACGGCTGTGGCATGAACTGCGGGGGCGGCGATTGAATGGCCACAAGTTTGTTCGCCAACTGCCGATCGGCCCCTATTTCGCGGACTTCGCTTGCCGCAAAGCCAATCTGGTTGTCGAGGTTGACGGCAGCCAACATGCCGGTCGATCCAGGGATCGATACAGGGACGAGACGATGAACGGAAATGGCTGGTCAGTATTGAGAGTATGGCACGCGGATGTTTTGACCAGCCTTTCGAGCGTGCTGGACACAATTGTTGCAGCCCTGGATGGTCGGTTGGATCGCAAGATGATTGGTTTCGATGCAAAGTTTTTGCCGGCAGCAAGATCGGAGCAATGACGATGAACGCCGGCGCCGCCCCTCATCCGCCCTTTGGGCACCTTCTCCCCGTGAACGGGGAGAAGGGAAGATGACCCGCCCCGCCAGAAAACCCGACCTCCTGCGCGACAACGAGCTGATCTACGGCAGGCTGCTCGCCGTCGACGAGCCGCATCTCATCCAGCGCTACAACAAGGCGCTTGTCGCCTTCGGCCTCGAGCCGACCAAGCTGAAGAGCTTCCAGATCGACCGCACCGGCTTTTCGCCCGAAATCGCCGAGGAATGCGGCGACTTCGACTATCTCGACCCCAACGAGGTCAACCGCCGCTTCATCATCCTGACGCCGTCGCAAATCGACCTGCCCGTGGTGCACACAGCCTTCTCCAACACCTCGCAGCTGATGTTCGAGTTCATGTCGAAGAACCAGCGCGCCATCGACGCGCTGACCATCAAGGATGTGATCTACGGCGAGATCGAGGACTCGGTTCCCAAGGTCAACGACATCGAGGACCTTTTGTCGATCAACCAGGTCGAGTTCAAGGTGCTGTCGGCCGAGGACGTGCTCGGCAAGGCGGCCGAGCTCGGCAAGCTGGTCGACCGGCTGAAGCAGGAGCCGGACGCCTGGCGCGACAACGCCATGCTGCAGCGCATGGTCGATCTCGCCAAGGTCTGCGGCGACATCCGCGAGAACGCGCTGGTCCCCGACCAGGTGATCTTCCGCCACAACGCCTACTGGACCAGCCATTTCGGCGGCCTCTACGTCTTCGTCGATCCCGATATGACGACGGTGATCTGCGATCCGGCCGCTCCCGGCTTCCGCCGCTCCCGCCCCTGGCAGGTCAGCTACCTGTCGATCAACGACGCAGACAAGGTGTTCCGCTTCCTCGCCGCCACCGGCCGCCTCGACCTGCCGCGCGCCTCGTGGATCGAGGCCTCCGGCTATCTCGAGCATCGCGCCGAGATGATCGTGCGCGCGCTGATCCGCGATGCCGAGCCCAACCGCAACCTGACAGATGTCGACAAGGTCTGGCTGCAGACCTGGATCCACAGCCATGCCGATCTGATCGCCCAGGACGGAAACTTTCCCTTCCTCAACGCCGCCAAGCGCGAGATCGCCCAATTCGGCCATCTCAAGATCGAGGACGTGCCGCCGCGCCAGCGATTCCTGGTCGTGCGCGCCAAGCCCGATCACCCCGATGCATGGCTGACCAACCAGTTGATCTCCGATTTCGTGCCGCAGGACTTCGTCTCGCGCTACGTCTTTAACAAACCTGGTTTCTACAAGGACTATGACGGCTTGAGCGACGCCTGGCGAAGCCATGTTGTGGACGTTCTGAAAACCACATATTTGAAGGACAAGGCGGCGTTCCGCGCACGCCTTTACGGCTTGACTGACTAGAAAAGTGTGGGCGATTTTCCGTCCGGAATTGCGCCAAAACAAAGGGTTAGGGCAGAGCGCCGTTTCCCTTGAAACGGTGAAATGCTCTAAGGGGGTGCCACAGCCATGCTCGACCCGATCGTGAACTTCTTCACCCGGATCTTCCAGTGGATCGGCCGCGGTATCGGCTTCATTATCGGCATTATCCTTTGGCCGTTCATGTGGGTTGGTCGCTGGTACGGACAGCGTGGCTGGATCCTGAAGGCCGTGGTCGGCCTTGCCCTTGTGGTGCTGATCGGCCTCTACGCCAATTTCTTCTACGCCACCCAGTGGTGGAACAATTTCAACCCGAACTATCCCGACGCCTACACGTTCGAGAAGCGCAACGTTTCCGCCGGCGAGCAGGTTTCCGCCGGCGCCGGCACCGACACGGCCAAGACCTGCGGCAACTCGGCGATCGCCCAGGTTGCCGCCGATCTGACGGACTTCAATGTCAACCAGAATGCCTGGATCTCGTCGATGATCCTCTACAAGCTCGGCCTGTTCGGCATCGACTGGGACAACACGCCCTGGATGGACAACAAGGCATCCTTCCAGCGCGGCATCAATCAGGCGGTGCGGCGCACCGCGACCGAGCTTGCCGACAATCTCGGCCGCGTGCGCACGACCTCCCAGATCGATGCCGACCTGCAGGACGCGCGCGGCAATCTGCAGTTCGACGAGTACACCTGGTATTTCGGCCTGAACCCCTTCGGCCCCAAGACGCCGACGCCGAGCTATTATCGCGACGCGGTGCGCAAGCTGCGTTCCTTCAATGCGCGTCTCGCCACCTGCCAGGCGACGTTCGACGCGCGCGCCGACAACCTCAAGCAGTATATCGACCGCATCGCCTCGGATATCGGCTCGACCTCGGCGATCCTCAAGGAGCGCGCCGAAAACCACAACAATGGCTGGTTCGATACCCGCGCCGACGACCGCTTCTGGTTCGCCTATGGCCAGCTCTACGCCTATTACGGCCTCATGAAAGGCGCCCAGGCCGACTTCGAGGACGTGCTCAAGGAAAAGCACCTGCAGAGCCTGTGGGATACGATGGATTCGCAGTTCGTTTCGGCACTCCGCATCCAGCCCTTCATCATCGCCAATGGCCGCGAGGATGGCTGGCTGCTGCCGACGCATCTGACGACGATGGGCTTCTACATCCTGCGCGTGCGCTCCAACATGGTCGAGATCAGCAACGTTCTCACCCAGTAGCCCGGCTCTCGGTGGTCAGGGGCGATGGCGGATTTGCGCCTTCGCCCCTGTCGCTTTTCGCGCATTGGGCGGCTGTTTTGAGACGGCGAAACGCCTCCCGCTCTGGCTTCTATACGGCGCAACGACCGGGCCCGAGACGACCGCCTTGGAAGAGGCCCGGCGAGAGGAACACTCTTTCTTAACAGGAAACATAGTTGCATGGAAGTTGACGCCGCGCCAGCGACAGGGTTAGAACATGCCCTTGCGTCCGGGCGGCGGTTCGACCATGCACGAATGATCGAACCCCTCCCCTCCACCGCCTACTCCAGAGGAAAGCCGTCATGGCCGAAGTGAAGTCCGACATCGAGATCGCGCGCGCCGCCAAGAAGAAACCGATCCAGGAGATCGGCGCCAAAATCGGCATCCCGACCGAGCATCTGCTGCCCTATGGTCACGACAAGGCCAAAGTCTCGGCCGAGTTCATCAAGTCGGTGAAAGGCAACAAGGACGGCAAGCTGATCCTGGTCACCGCCATCAACCCAACGCCCGCCGGCGAAGGCAAGACGACCACCACGGTCGGCCTCGGCGACGGTCTGAACCGCATCGGCAAGAAGGCGATCGTCTGCATCCGCGAGGCCTCGCTCGGCCCGAACTTCGGCGTCAAGGGTGGTGCTGCCGGCGGCGGCCTTGCCCAGGTGGTGCCGATGGAGGACATGAACCTCCACTTTACCGGCGATTTCCACGCCATCACCACCGCGCATAATTTGCTGTCGGCGCTGATCGACAACCACATCTACTGGGGCAACGAACTCGGCATCGACACCCGCCGCGTCGCCTGGCGCCGCGTCATGGACATGAACGACCGCGCGCTGCGCGAGATCATCTGTTCGCTGGGCGGCGTCGCCAACGGCTATCCGCGCGAAGCCGGCTTCGACATCACCGTCGCCTCGGAAGTGATGGCGATCCTGTGCCTTGCCACCGACCTCAAGGACCTCGAGAAGCGTCTCGGCGACATCATCGTCGCCTATCGCCGCGACAAGTCGCCGGTCTATGCCCGCGACCTCAAGGCCGACGGCGCCATGGCCGTTCTGCTCAAGGACGCCATGCAGCCCAACCTGGTGCAGACGCTGGAGAACAACCCGGCCTTCGTCCATGGCGGCCCGTTCGCAAACATCGCGCATGGCTGCAACTCGGTCGTCGCCACCACGACCGCGCTGAAGCTCGCCGACTATGTTGTCACCGAAGCCGGCTTCGGCGCCGACCTCGGCGCCGAAAAATTCTTCGACATCAAGTGCCGCAAGGCGGGGCTGAAGCCGTCGGCGGCGGTCATCGTCGCGACCGTGCGCGCCATGAAGATGAATGGCGGCGTCAAGAAGGAAGACCTCGGCAAGGAGAATATCGAGGCGGTCAAGAAGGGCTGCCTCAATCTCGGCCGCCACATCGAGAACGTGAAGCAGTTCGGCGTGCCGGCGGTGGTGGCGATCAACCACTTCACCACCGACACCGAGGCCGAGATCCAGGCGATGAAGGACTTCGTCAAGGCGCAAGGCGCCGAGGCGATCCTGTGCAAGCACTGGGCGCAAGGCTCGGCCGGCATCGAGGACCTCGCGAAGAAGGTGGTCGAGATCGCCGAGTCCGGCGCTTCGCAGTTCTCGCCGCTCTATCCGGACGAGATGCCGCTGTTCGAGAAGGTCAACACCATCGTCAAGCGCATCTACCGCGGCGACGAGGCGATCGCCGACAAGTCGATCCGCGACCAGCTGCATGCCTGGGAACAGGCCGGCTACGGCAACCTGCCGGTCTGCATGGCCAAGACCCAGTACTCCTTCTCGACCGACCCGAACCTGCGCGGCGCGCCGACCGGCCACACCGTGCCGGTGCGCGAAGTCAGGCTCTCGGCCGGCGCCGGCTTCGTCGTCATCATCTGCGGCGAGGTCATGACCATGCCCGGCCTGCCCAAGGCGCCGTCCTCGGAAAAGATCTTTCTCAACGAGCAGGGGCAGATCGAGGGCCTGTTCTAAGCCTCCTTCAGACCGGAAACGATCAGGGGCGTCGCTATTGCGGCGCCCCTTTTTGCTTGCCGGACTAGGCGGCGTTCCGCTGCAAGGCCCGCTGGTTCGATGCATAGATCGTGTCGCGCTCGGGCAGCTTCCCGGTCTTCAGGCAGTCGATCCATTCGGCAGTCTTCAGCACCGCGGCGAAGCGCGACTGCAGAATGATCGTCACCACGCGGTGGATGTCCTCCGCCGACGCATAGCCGGCGCTGTTGGCATAGGGCACCGATCCGCTGGCATCGGAAAGGAACTCGACGGCAAAGCCCATATGCACCGCATGGATGATGCTCGACAGATCGCAATTGTGGGTCATGTAGCCGGCGACCACAATCGTATCGATGGCGTTGGCGCGCAGCCAGGCCTCGAGATCCGTGCCGGTGAAGGCGGAGGGAAGCGTCTTTTCGACATAATGGTCGCGGGGGCGCCCGGCGATCTCGGTATGCAACTCGCCGCCGTGGCTGCCCCTGGCGAAGATCGGCGAGGTCTCGGGCGCCATTTGCTTGATGACGACGACCTTGATGCCGGCCGCCGCGGCGGCATCCATGGCGCGCGCCACATTGACGACAGTCTCGGCGAAGGGCGGATGCTGGATAGCGAGATTGCCGCCGTCATAGTCGTTCTGGACGTCGACGACGACGAGCGCGCGGCGCGGCTGGGTGGCTGGTGCGGGCATGGTGATTTTCCTTTCGACCGGGTTGATGGCGCAAAGCTAGGCCGAACATCGGCACGCAGAAAGTGGCCCGATTGACATCATTCGAAAGAATTGGGACATTCGCCAACCAACGCAAACGATGTCCGACATGAAGAACCCGATCATCGCCGCTGTCGCTTTCGACGGCATCAGCCCGTTTCATCTCTCCGTGCCCTGCCTTGTGTTCGGCGCCGATCGAACCAAGCTTGGACTGCCACGCTTCGACTTCCGCGTCTGCGCGATTGAGGAGGGACCCATTCAAACCGATGCGGGGCTGAGCATCGTCGTGCCGCATGATCTTTCCGCACTCGAAGAGGCCGATATCGTCATCATCCCGAGCTGGAAGGACCTCGATGCCCCTCTGGCCGCGCCGTTCAAGGAGGCACTGCAGGGCGCGCATCGGCGTGGCGCGCTGATTGTGGGCTTGTGCCTCGGCACCTTCGCCATTGCCGGCGCCGGATTGCTGGCCGGGCGCAAGGCAACGACCCACTGGGCCTATACCGATCAGCTCCAGGCGCTTCACCCAGACATCGCTATCGACGCCGACGTGCTCTATGTCGACGAAGGCGACATCATCACCTCGGCCGGCGTCGCCGCCGGGCTCGACTGCTGCCTGCACATCGTACGTGCCCGTTATGGCGCGGAGGCCGCCCTTCGGCTTGCCCGCCATGTGGTGCTCTCGCCGCACCGGCAGGGCGGGCAGGCGCAGTTCATCGAACGCCCGCTTGCGCCGACGCCGAACGCGGACCGTTTCACGCACGCGCTCGATCAGGTGCGCGCGACGCTCGGCGAAGCGCACAGTCTCGACAGCGTCGCCGACGCGGCCGGCCTCACCCGCCGCACCTTCACGCGCCGTTTCCAGAAAACCACCGGCACCAGTTTCGGCGACTGGCTTGCCGACCAGCGCGTCGCGCTGGCGCAAAGACTGCTGGAACAGACGGACAAGTCGATGGACATGGTGGCCTTCGAAGCCGGTTTCGGCAGCGCCACCTCGCTGCGCCAGCATTTTGCCGCGCGGCTGAAAACCTCGCCGATGCAATATCGGCGGGAGTTTTCCAGAACCGCGGGCGCGCTCAGCGCGGCGTGACCACTCGCGCCGGGTTGCCGACGACGGTCTTGCTGGCCGGCACGTCGCGCGTCACGACGGCGCCGGCGCCGACGATGGCGCCCTCGCCTATGCTGACGCCGGCGAGGATCACCGCACTGCCGCCGATCCAGGCGTAGTCGCCGATCGTCACCGGTTTCGCGATCTCCAGCCCGGCCAGCCGGCCGGAAGCTTCGCGATGATGCTCGGCGCAGTAGATCTGCACATTGGGGCCGAGCAGCGTGCCCTTGCCGATGCGCACCGGCGCGGTATCGAGGATGGTGCAACCGGCGTTGAGGAAAGTGCCGTCGCCGAGAAACAAATTGAAGCCATAGGCGCAATGGAACGGCGCCTCGATGCGAGCCCCCTCGCCCGCGCCGCCGAGCAACGTCCGTAAGGCCGGAGCGATATTGCCGCGCTGCCGGGGCGCCAGGCCGTTGTGCTCGAACACCGCATCGCGTGCGGCAAGGCGCAATGCCTCCAGCTCATCGTCGATGCAGGTGTACCATTCGCCCGCCGCCATCTTCGCGCGCTCGCTTGTCGTCATACGACACCTCCGGATCTCTTCTTCTGCCAAAGCATATTCGATTGTCAGACAAAAGCCTCGTGGCCAAACGCCTGGCTTGTGCTAGCTTGCCGTTGCGAGACCATGCGACGGTCTCAATTTGAGGGGGTCGACCATGCTTTACATTCTTGCACTGCTGATAGGCGTCATTGCCGGCCTGCGCGCCATGACAGCGCCCGCCGCCGTCGCCTGGGGCTCCTATCTCGGCTGGCTGCCGGTCACAGGCACGTGGGCGAGCTTCATGGGACACTGGATCGCCGTCGGCATCTTCACCATTCTGGCGATCGTCGAATTGGTCACCGACCAGTTGCCGTCGACACCGAGCCGGAAGGTGCCGCAGCAGTTCGGCGCCCGCATCGTCATGGGCGCCTTCACCGGCGCGGTGATCGGCGCCACCGCCGGAGCCGCCATCGGCGGGCTCATCGCCGGCGCGATCGGCGCGGTGATCGGCACGCTGGGCGGCGCCGAGGTGCGCGGCCGGCTGGCCGCGGCCTTCGGCAAGGATCCGCCCGCCGCCTTCATCGAGGATGCGGTGGCCATCATTGCCGGGCTGCTGATCGTGGCTGCCGTCGCATGAGCGCCAAAGCCTTCGACGCCATCGTCATCGGCGCCGGCCAGGCCGGCACCCCGCTCGCCGGCCGGCTCAACGCGGCCGGCATGAGCGTGGCACTGATCGAACGCAAGCTCGTTGGTGGCACCTGCGTCAACACCGGCTGCATCCCGACCAAGACGATGGTGGCGAGCGCCTATGCCGCCCACCTGGCCCGCCGCGCCGCCGACTACGGCGTCACGGTGTCCGGTGCCGTCGGCGTCGACTACAAAGCGATCAAGGCACGCAAGGACAAGGTTTCGGGCGCTTCCCGTACAGGGCTGGAGACCTGGATCGCGGGAATGGAGAAGTGCACGCTCTATCGCGGCCATGCGCGTTTCGTCACCGCCAACACCGTGCGTGTCGGTGACGATCTGCTGACCGCGCCGAAGATCTTCCTCAACACCGGCGGCCGCGCGTCCGTGCCCGACCTGCCCGGCGTCCACGACATCCCCTATCTCACCAATTCCTCGATGATGGATCTCGATGTGCTGCCCAGCCATCTGATCGTCGTCGGCGGCAGTTACATCTCGCTCGAATTCGCGCAGATGTTCCGCCGCTTCGGCTCCGAGGTCACGGTGATCGAGAAGGCGCCGCGGCTGACCGGCCGCGAGGACGAGGAAACCTCCGCCGCCATCCAGTCCATTCTCGAAAATGAAGGCATAGCCGTCCATGTTGGCGCCGACGACATCGCGTTCGCCAGGAAAGGTAACGAGATCGCCGTCACCTTCTCCGCCGGCAAGCCGCCGGCGGTCGGCTCGCATGTGCTGCTGGCGCTCGGCCGCGTCCCCAACACCGACGACCTTGGCCTCGACAAGGCCGGTGTCGAGGTCGACCAGCGTGGCTTCATCGTCGTCGACGACCAGTTGCGCACCAGCGTGCCCGGCATCTGGGCGATGGGCGACTGCAACGGCAAGGGCGCCTTCACCCATACCTCCTACAACGATTTCGAGATCGTCGCCGCGAACCTGCTCGACAACGATCCGCGCAAAGTCAGCGACCGCATTGAAGCCTACGCGCTCTATATCGATCCGCCACTCGGGCGCTGCGGCATGACGGAAGCCGCTGTGAGGAAATCCGGCCGCCGCGCGCTGGTCGGACAGCGGCCGATGACCCGTGTCGGCCGCGCGGTCGAGAAGGGCGAGACACAAGGCTTCATGAAGATTCTGGCTGATGCCGACACCGGCGAAATCCTCGGCTGCACCGTGCTCGGGCCGGGCGGCGACGAGGCGATCCACTGCGTGCTCGACCTCATGTATGCCAAGGCTCCGATCTCGACGCTGGCGCGCGCCATGCACATCCATCCCAATGTCTCGGAGTTGCTGCCGACCATCGCCCAGGAGCTGAAGCCGCTGGCTTAGAGCAATTCCAGGAAAGGTGCGGCCGGTAGGCTCGGCGCCTTCGCCGTAGCCTTCCGTCCGGAGTTGCATAAGGCAAAAACTCCCCGCAAGCCCGATCTTGTCTTTCTGCATTGCTGCGTTGCAACAATGACGCTTGTGCGTTGAGCGTATCCAAAGTCAGTCTCGGTTTTGAACCGATTCAGTCCGGACATCCCATGCCGCTGCCGATCCTGGCGCTTGCCATTGCCTCCTTCTGCATCGGCACCACCGAATTCGTGATCATGGGCCTGCTGCCGGAGGTCGCGGCCGATCTCGGCGTCTCGATCCCTTCGGCTGGCCTTCTGGTCACCGGCTATGCGTTGGGCGTCGTCTTCGGCGCGCCGATCGTGGCCATGGTGACCGCCCGCCTGCCGCGCAAGCCGGTGCTCATCGGCCTCGCCACCCTCTTCGTCATTGGCAACCTCTTCTGCGCAATTGCGCCGAACTACTGGCTGTTGATGGCGGCGCGGGTCTTCACCGCTTTCGGCCACGGCGCCTTCTTCGGCATCGGTTCCGTCGTTGCCGCCAGCCTCGTGCCACGCAACAAGCGGGCGAGCGCGATTGCGCTGATGTTTGCCGGCCTGACGCTGTCCAACATTCTCGGCGTTCCCGCCGGCACGGCGCTGGGCGAAGCCTTCGGCTGGCGCGCCACCTTCCTCGCCGTCGTCGGCATCGGCCTGATCTCGGTCGCGGCCATCGCCTGGCTGGTGCCGTCGGATGTCGCCGAGCCGAGCGGCGGCGGCCTGCTCGGCGAATTGCGCGTGCTCGGCAGGCTGCAGGTCTGGCTGGCGATGCTGATCGCCTCGCTCGCTTCCGCCAGCTTGTTCGCGGTCTTCACTTACATCAAGCCCTACCTCACCGACGTGTCCGGCCTGTCGACCGCGACCGTCACCTGGGTGCTGCTGCTCTTCGGCGCCGGCATGACCATCGGCAACATCATCGGCGGCAGGCTGGCCGACTGGAAGCTGATGCCGACGGTGATCGCCACGCTGCTCGCCATGGCCCTGCTGTTCGTCGTCTTCGCCAAGCTCGGTGCGATTGCAAGCGTGGCCGTGGCCATCGTCTTCCTGTGGGGCATGCTGATCTTCATCGTCGTGCCGCCGCTGCAGATCCGGGTCGTCGAGGCGGCCGCCGAAGGGCCGAACCTTGCCGCCACGCTCAACCAGGGCGCCTTCAATGTCGGCAATGCCGGCGGCGCCTGGATCGGCGGGCTCGCCATCTCCTGGGGCGTATCCTACGCGAACCTGCCGCTGGTGGGCGCTACGCTCGCGCTTCTGGCCGTCGCCGTGGCCGTGCTGTCGCAGGCGCTCGACCGCCGCACGGTCCCGCAACCGCAGCCGGCGGAATAGCGGCGTCTGCCCCGACAGCCCAGGCGGCTGGACCACTCGACATCCCAACCGCAAACATGCATTTGGGTGGCTTCTTCATCCGGAGGCCCCATGCAGAAGACGATCGAGCGCATCGCCGGCGACGCCGAAGGCACGATTTACGAATTCGCGGTCTTCCGCTTCGAGGGCAAGGACAAGGCGGCCCCCTCCGCCTATCTGCAGGCCGCTCTCCATGCCGGCGAGCTGCCGGGCGTCGTCGCTATCGACGCGCTGATGCCGATGCTTGCCAAGGCCGAGACCGAGGGCCGCATCAAGGGTCCGATCACCATCGTGCCTTGGGCCAACCCCATCGGCCGCGCGCAATATCATTTCGGCGAGCATCAGGGCCGCTTCAACCTCGGCACCCGCACCAACTTCAACCGCTCCTTCCCGTTGCTTGCGGCTCCCGACGCCAGGCTATTGCCGGATGTCAGCCTCGGCGGCGCCGATCGCCGGCTGAAGAACCGGCTCGTCCAGCTCTCGCTCGGCAGCGACATCGTGCTCGATCTCCACTGCGACGACGAAGGCCTCGCCTATCTCTACATCCACACCAGCCTGTGGCCGCATATGGCCGACTGCGCCGCCGCCATGGGCGCCGAGGCTGTCCTTTTGTGGAGCGAGGACAGCACCGGCACCTTCGAGGGCGCCTCGATCATGCCCTACCAGAACGTGCCCGCGAGCGTCGCGCGCTTCGACCGCCGCGTCGTCAGTACGGTCGAATACCGCGGCATGCTCGATGTCGATGGCGCTTTGGCCGCTTCCGATGCCGAGGGACTCTACCGCCTGCTGGTGACGCGCGGCGTTATCCAGGATCCATCGGTTCCGAAATTCGGCAAATTTGCCGGCCCTGTCGTGCCGCTCGAAAACATCGACATGATGCCCGCGCCAAGGGCCGGCGCGATCCTCTACGAGGTCAAGCCCGGCGACCGCGTCAAGAAGGGCGACAGGCTGGCGACGATCGTGCATACGCCGGGCGAAGCCAACGGCCGCACGGAAGTGTTTGCCCCGCAATCGGGCTTCATCCTGACCCGCCGTTCGCGCCGCATCATCCGCGCCGGCGAGGACCTTTTGAAGCTCGCCGGCGACGGCAAGAGCAGCGACGCGCGCTCCGGGACGCTCGAGGACTGAGACGGGCGGTCTTCACCATCCAGGTGAAATCCAGTTGCACCGACCTCCATTCGCCGCTATGGGAGTCGGCATGAACATGCGTTCGAACAAGACCATTTGGTGGTGGGGCTGCTGACAGCGGCCGGTTCGTGCGTGTGCGCGTGAAAATGAGGGTGGCCGCAGCGGAATGTCCGGGCGGCCATTTGTTTTTTAGAGCCATTCCCGGGTCCGTTGCCCAAAACGCTGATGGAGACGGCAATGACGACTAAAGTTCTGGACAACGGGGCCGAGCGCTTCGTCACTGCCGGCGGCGTGACGATCACCCGCGAACGGCACGACAGGCCCTATGAAGGCGCGATCGACGCCTATGTCGACGGCCTGAATTCACGCCGCGGCGCGGTGTTTTCCTCCAATTATGAATATCCTGGCCGCTACACGCGCTGGGACACCGCCATCATCGATCCGCCGCTGGTGATTTCGGCGCGCGGCCGCGCCATGCGCATCGAAGCGCTGAACAAGCGCGGCGAAGTGTTGCTGCCGGTGATCGGCAAGACGCTTGGCGCGCTGAGCGAAGTGACGATCGTCGAAACTTCGAAGACGCTCATCCGCCTCGATGTAACAAAACCGGGCCGTGTCTTCACTGAGGAGGAGCGCAGCCGCGTTCCGTCCGTCTTCACCGTGCTGCGCGCCATCACCGCTTTGTTCAAGACCGCCGAGGACGCCAATCTCGGCCTTTACGGCGCCTTCGGCTACGACCTCGCCTTCCAGTTCGATCCGGTCGACTACAAGCTCGAGCGCAAGGAAAGCCAGCGCGACCTGGTGCTGTTCCTGCCCGACGAGATTCTCGTGGTCGACCATTATTCGACCAAGGCCTGGACCGACCGCTACGACTATTCCGGCGACGGCTTTTCGACAGAAGGTCTCACCCGCGACGCCCATGTCGAGCCGTTCAAGACCGCCGACCGTATCCCGCCACGCGGCGACCACGAGCCGGGCGAATACGCCAACCTGGTGCGCCGGGCGATGGAGAGTTTCAAGCGCGGCGACCTGTTCGAAGTCGTGCCTGGACAGATGTTCTACGAGCGCTGCGAGACCCAGCCCTCCGACATCTCGCGCAAGCTGAAATCGATCAACCCCTCGCCCTATTCCTTCTTGATCAATCTCGGCGAGAACGAATATCTGATCGGCGCCTCGCCGGAGATGTTCGTGCGCGTCAACGGCCGCCGCGTCGAAACCTGCCCGATCTCGGGCACCATCAAGCGCGGCGACGACGCCATTTCCGACTCCGAGCAGATCCTGAAGCTGCTCAACTCCAAGAAGGACGAGTCCGAGCTCACCATGTGCTCGGATGTCGACCGTAACGACAAGTCGCGCGTCTGCGAGCCGGGCTCGGTGCGCGTCATCGGCCGCCGCCAGATCGAGATGTATTCGCGTCTGATCCACACCGTCGACCATATCGAGGGCCGGCTGCGCGAAGGCATGGACGCGTTCGACGCCTTCCTCTCGCACGCCTGGGCGGTCACCGTTACCGGCGCGCCGAAGCTTTGGGCCATGCGCTTCATCGAGCAGAACGAGAAGAGCCCGCGCGCCTGGTATGGTGGCGCGATCGGCATGGTCAATTTCAACGGCGACATGAACACCGGGCTCACGCTGCGCACCATCCGCATCAAGGACGGCATCGCCGAGGTGCGTGCCGGCGCCACGCTGCTTTTCGATAGCGTGCCCGAGGAAGAAGAAGCCGAAACCGAACTGAAGGCATCCGCCATGCTATCCGCCATCCGCGACGCCAAGACCGGCAACGCCGCAGGCGCCGAGCGCGCCACCGCGCGCGTCGGCGACGGCGTCAACATCCTGCTCGTCGACCACGAGGACTCCTTCGTCCACACGCTGGCCAACTACTTCCGCCAGACCGGCGCCAATGTCTCCACCGTGCGCACGCCGGTGCCGGAGGAAGTCTTCGACCGGCTGAAGCCCGACCTCGTCGTGCTGTCGCCCGGCCCAGGCACGCCGAAGGATTTCGATTGCGCCGCCACGATCAAAAGGGCGCGCAGCCGCGACCTGCCGATCTTCGGCGTCTGCCTCGGCCTGCAGGCGCTCGCCGAAGCCTATGGCGGCGAATTGAGGCAGTTGCACATCCCCATGCATGGCAAGCCCTCGCGCATCCGCGTCTCGAAACCCGGCATCATCTTCTCGGGGCTTCCCAAGGAAGTGACCGTCGGCCGCTATCATTCGATCTTCGCCGATCCGGTGCGGCTGCCCGACGGATTCGTTGTCACGGCCGAGACCGAGGACGGCATCATCATGGCCTTCGAGCACCGCAAGGAGCCGATCGCGGCGGTGCAGTTCCACCCGGAATCGATCATGACGCTCGGCCACAATGCCGGCATGCGCATCATCGAGAACATCGTCGCGCATCTGCCGCGCAAGGCCAAGGAAAAGGCCGCCTGAAGGCGGCGCGTCGGGATGAATGCGGCAATGACGATGACGACGACGCAAGCAAAGGCGGCGACCAGGCAAAAGGTCGCCAGCCTTGCGTTCTGGTCGATCGTCGTCGCCGGCGTCGTGTTCGTCCTCAAGGTCGTCGCCTGGTACATCACCGGCTCGGTCGCGCTCTATTCGGACGCGGCGGAATCGATCGTCAACGTGATTGCCTCAATCGCCGCTTTCTGGGCGATCCAGATCAGTTACAAGCCCGCCGACCAGGACCATCCCTTCGGCCATCACAAGGCGGAATACTTCTCGGCCGTGCTCGAGGGGGTGCTGATCGTCGTCGCGGCGCTCCTGATCATCAACGAGGTGTGGCGATCCTGGCAGCAGCCGACGCCGCTCGATCAGCCTTGGCGGGGCCTTGCCGTCAACGGCGTCGCGACGGTTATCAACGCCATCTGGGCCTGGATGTTGATCCGCGCCGGGCAGAACGCGAAATCGCCCGCCCTGACCGCCGATGGCCAGCACATCATGACCGACGTCGTGACGTCCGTCGGCGTGCTCGGCGGCCTTGTCGGCGCCGTGCTTACGGGCTGGCAGATCCTCGATCCGGCATTGGCCGTGATCGTCGCGCTCAACATCCTGTGGCAGGGCTGGCATGTCATCGGCTCGTCGATGAGCGGCCTGATGGATCGCGCCGTCGACAGCCAGGAAAACATGCAGATCCGCGACATCATCTCGGCCAATTCGAAAGGCGCGCTCGAGGTGCATGACCTGAAGACGCGCATTGCCGGGCGCGCCACCTTCATCGAGTTCCACCTCGTCGTCGACGCCGACATGACGGTCGGCGCCAGCCATGTCATCTGCGACCGCATCGAGGACGCGCTGAAGGCCGAGATCCCCTCGGTGCGTGTCACCATTCATGTCGAGCCCGACGACGAGGCCAAGCTGCCGAAAGGCACAACGGCGGTGCCTTTCGCGTAAGGAAAATCTTCGTCATTCCAGGACGAAGCAGCCGCGGAGCGGCGTCGCGAAGACCCTGGAATCCATGCCGTTACCTTTGCCAAGGGGTGCAACGGAGCAGAATTCTGCACAGTTTCAACGCGTTAGCGTCACGGAATGGATTCTATGGTCTGCGCCGCGTCGCTTCGCTCCTTGCTGAAGCGGTTGTTACGGTGCGCAGGCCGACTGCGGCATCGGCTGCAGCCGGTAGATCTTGTCGTCGGACTTCGTTTTACCATTCGCTGCCTTCGAGCAGAGATCGACCACCGCAACCGCATTGTTGGGGTTGGCCAGCATAATCGTGCCGTTGGCGCCGCGCTTGAGGAAGATCTCCTTCTGCGAGATGTCGCAGGCGAAATCGCTCATCTTCGAGCTGGCCGAGCAGCGCCACTGGTCTGCCTCGCCCTGGCAGGAATAGGTCTGCGTGACCTTTTTGCCTTTCTGCCGCGTCGTCACCGACACGGCGATATCCGCCCCGTCCGGCCAGTTCGCGGCATCGCCGCTGGCGGCGAAGGAGGCGAGCTCGACCGGGCCACGGAAGACGCGAATCGATTGCGTCAGCTGGTTGGGATGTGTTTTCAGATGCGCGTCGTCATAGTCACGCCCGAAGCAGAAGGGCTGGTCGGGCTTAAGCCGCACCCGCAGCGGATCTCCCAGCGCCGGATCGATCGGATCGATGCGCGCGAACTCCGACTTGCAGGCGGCAGCGGGCATCGGATCCAGCTTGAAATTGTCGTCCTCGCTGCCGAGCGCCTGCTTGTTGTATTCGGCCTTGCTCATCGATTCCGACGCGTCGGGATCGAGATAGACGTCCTGCGAGAGGCCGGACAGAAGAAGCTTCCCCTTGTCGTCGACCTTCAGCGAAGCCAGCGTGCGGTCGCAATCCATGCCACAGCGGATGCCGCTCGACGGATCGCTCGGGTCGTTCTTGTTGCACCAGCTGCTCGCCCATTCGGGTTTTTTGCCGTCGCGCACCGTGGTGGTGAGGAAGCCGTTGTAGGAGTTATCCTGGTTGGCAGGCGGTTCTTCATTCGGCCGGCTGACCGGATCGTGACCGTAGAAGAAGAAGATGCGCGCCACTTTCTGGTGCGGATGCGCCTTGAGATGGGCGGCGTCATAGACGCGGCCGAAACAGGCATCGGCGCCGTTGGGGCTCAGCTCTTTGAGGCTGAGAGTGTTGTCGGCGCGCGCCGCACTGGCGAAAACGGCAAGGGCAGCGCAAAGCAGCGCGCCAGCCACGGTCCTCGCTACCATGGTCCTCGATGTCATGTGATCCTCCTCCCACCGACCGGACTGGGGTATGCTAGTCCAGGAGTGCCGCCCGGACCATGCAAAATCATGCGAGGCGGCAAGGCAAGGAGGATACGATGCTGCGCCGTGACATCTTTCGCGCCGGTCTTGCCGGCGCCGCAAGCCTATTCGGCCTGAGCCGGGCAAACGCGGCGGCGACGGAGGAGAAGCTGAAAGTGGCCTATCACCTTAGCGACGCGGACAAGGTCAATTTCGTCCTCGGCAACATCAAGAACCACTATGAAGGCACCGGCGGCGATGTCGATATCGTCCTTGTGGTGCACGGTCCGGCTCTGACCGCCTTCAAGTCCAAAAGCGCTTCAGGCGCGATTTCCAGCCGCTTTGCCGGCCTCGTCCAGCAGGGGCTCGTCCCGCAGGCCTGCGGCAACACCCTGCACGGCATGGAGATCACGCTGACCGACCTGCTGCCGGGCTTCGAGCTTGCCGAGAAAGGTGGCGTCGTGAAGCTCGCTGAACTGCAGCGGCAGGGCTATGTCTATCTAAGGCCCTGAAGCGCCCGCGCTTGAACGCCAACACTTGAACGGCAGGCCGGCAATGGCCTACGAAATATGCCAACCAGGAGGCCAGCCGACATGACGACACTCGCCATCCCTGATCTTGCCGGCAAGGCGGTGCTGGTCACCGGCGCTTCCACCGGCATCGGTGCAGCACTTGCCCGTGCCTACGCGGCGCAGAAGTGCCGCGTCGCTCTGCATT
Organism: Mesorhizobium atlanticum; assembly: GCF_003289965.1. Lineage (GTDB taxonomy): Bacteria > Pseudomonadota > Alphaproteobacteria > Rhizobiales > Rhizobiaceae > Mesorhizobium > Mesorhizobium atlanticum. The sequence goes on along the minus strand of NZ_QMBQ01000002.1, from coordinate 610,278 downwards.
ACAATGCGAGCCGCGCGCCCGCCGAAGCCGTGGCCGAATCCATCCGCGACGATGGCGGCGAGGTGTTTCTGGTTCAGGGCGATTTTTCGATACCTGCCGACGTCGAGCGTGTGGTCGAAGGGAGCGCAAACCATTTCGGCCGGCTCGACGGCCTGGTCAACAATGCCGGCGGCATGCTCGGCCGCGTCGCCTATGCCGATCAGGACGAAGCGCATTACGACGCGGTTATGGACCTCAATGCCCGCTCCGTGCTGACCGCCTCGCGCAAGGCGATTCCATGGCTGAAGCGCCAGGGCGGCTTCATCATCAACACCACCTCGATCGCCGCCCGCAACGGCGCCGGCGGTGGCGCCGGCCTCTATGGTTCATCGAAAGCCTTCGTTTCCAACGTGACGCGCGGCATGGCGAAGGAACTGATCGGCTTCGGCATCCGGGTCAACGCGGTCGCGCCGGGCACGATCCTGACGCCGTTCCACGAACGCTATTCGAGCGCCGAGCAGATCAAGGCGATGGTCGCGACCATTCCTCAGGGTCGCGCCGGAACGGCCGAGGATTGCGTCGGCGCCTACCTGTTCCTGTCGTCCGATCTGTTGAGCGGCTACATCATCGGCCAGGTGATCGAGGTGAATGGCGGCCAGTTGATGCCGTGACCTGGCGATTGCATACTTGATTGAGCGTGCAACCCGGAGGGAGATCAAGGCATGTACGGACTGATCGGCAAGATGCGGGCGGCGCGCGGCCAGCGCGATGCGGTCATGGACGTGCTGCGCGAAAGCACTGCCGCGCTCCCCGGCTGCCTGAGCTACATCATCGCCACCGATCCGGCCGACGCCGATGCCATCTGGGTCACCGAAGTATGGACCGACCAGGCGAGCCACAAGGCCTCGCTTCAGCTGCCGGAAGTCCAGGCCGCGATCGCCAGGGCGCGTCCCTTCATCGCCGGCTTCGAATTCCAGATCGAGACTCATCCGGTCGGCGGCTTTGGACTGCCCGCCCCCGAAAAGACCGGCTGATCGCTTCGGATATCTCAAACTCGCCGGGCTGAGTCGCGGCCTTCTACAACATCGTTGTTGGCGGCAGATATCCAGTTCCCGACCACTTGCAATGCCAAAGCGATTGAACTAAGTCTATTGGACTAAGTCTGAGTGGAGTGGCCAGCGATGCAGACCGTAAACATCCACAATGCCAAGACCAATCTCTCACGTCTCGTGGACCAGGCTGCCAAGGGTGAGCCGTTCATTATTGCCAAGGCGGGCAAGCCGCTGGTCAAGGTCGTTCCCATCGATCAGCCAGCCGCGACACAGAAAAAACGGCTTGGTTTCATGGTGGGCCAGTTTTCCGTGCCCGACGATTTCGACCGCATGGGTCAAGATGAGATTGAGCAGTTGTTCGGCCTCAAAACATGAAGTTGTTGCTCGACACTAACTTGCTGCTGTGGGCGGCCAGTGAGCCAGACCGACTGCCGCTTACGGCCGTGGCCGAGATCGAGGCTCCATCAAACGAATTGCTGTTCAGTGCTGCCAGCCTCTGGGAGGCCGCCATCAAGCGTGGCCTTGGGAAAGACGGCTTCACGGTTGATCCGCGCTTGCTTCGGCGCGGACTTCTCGACAACGGCTATGGCGAATTATGCATCACCAGTGAGCACGCCGTCGCTGTCGACGGACTTCCGTCCATCCACAAAGATCCCTTCGACCGAATTCTTATTGCCCAAGCGACCGTGGAAGGCATCACCTTGCTGACTGTGGACGATCTTGTCGCCCGTTACCCTGGTCCTGTCCGAAAGGTCTGAGCAGAGATCCTTCAAGGGAGGATCGGTTAAAGGATGACGGGTTTCGTTTTCCTGTGTATTCAGGTTTCGCATTTCCCGCCTCCGGGTTTAAGACCAAAAGATGGATTCCCCACCGGAGCAAGCATCCCAGGCCCAGGCGCCGATCGAACGCATGGCGCGCCTGCGCCCGCCGCGGCAATGGCTGGTGCTTTTGGTGTTCTCGCTGCTCTTCGCCGGCGCGCTGGAGCTCGCCGCCCTGCCGGCGGCGCTGCTGATCGGCCCTATGCTTGCCGCGATCCTGACTGGCACCAACGGCGCCACGGTGCGCGTGCCGCGCCTCCTGTTCGGATCGGCCCAGGCGATCGTCGGCTGCCTGGTGGCGAATTCGATCTCCGCCGACATCTTTGCGGCCTTCTACAAGGAATGGCCGCTCTTCCTCGGTGTGGTGATGGCAACCGTTACCGCCTCCAGCCTGCTCGGCTGGCTGATCAGCCGCTGGCGCATCCTGCCCGGCACCACGGCGGTCTGGGGCTCCTCGCCTGGTGCCGCCACGGCCATGGTGCTGATGGCCGGCGCCTTTGGCGCCGACCAGCGTCTCGTCGCCTTCATGCAATATCTGCGCGTCATCTTCGTCTCGATGACCGCCGCGCTCGTCGCCAGAATGTGGGTCGGCACATCCGGCGTCGAGGTGCCGCCGATCGTCTGGTTTCCGCCGATCGATGCCTTCGCCTTTGCCGCCACCATCGGCATCGCGATCGTGGGCGGCCTGGCAGGAAAGCTGGTCAGGCTGCCCTCCCCGTTCTTTCTCGGCACCTTCATTTTCGGCGCGGTCATCCATCTCGGCCTCGGCGTGCCGATGCAGTTGCCGCCCTGGCTGCTCGCGATCAGCTACGCCATGGTCGGCTGGTCGATCGGGCTGAACTTCACCCGTCCGATCCTGCGCCACGCGGCGCGCGCCCTGCCGCAGGTCGTTGGCTCGATCGTCGCGCTGATCGCCTTTTGCAGCGGCATGGCCTTCGTCATCAGCCGCCTGCTCGGCATCGATCCGCTGACCGCCTATCTGGCGACCAGCCCCGGCGGCATGGACAGCGTCGCCATCATCGCCGCCGCGGCGCGCCACATCGACATCTCCTTCGTCATGGCCTTGCAGTCGGCACGCTTCCTGGTCGTGCTGCTCATTGGGCCAAGCGTAGCCAGGCTGGTGGCGCGAAACGTCAGGGCCTGATCCGCGCTATTGCAGGGCGGGAGCGAGGAAGATGCCCATGAACCGTCGTGTGAATGCTGTCGATCTTTCCGGCCGCGTCGCCGTGGTGACGGGCGGCGCGCAAGGCATCGGCCTTGCGGTCGCGCGACGTTTGTTGTCGTCGGGCGCCAGCGTGGCCATCTGGGACATCGACCAGGCCGCAATGGCCAAGGCCGTAGCCGAACTCGCTTCGCTTGGCCGCGTCGAGGCCATCCTTTGCGACCAGTCGCGGATCGAGGCCGTCGATCGCGCGGCCACCCAGACCGAGCGGACGCTTGGCCCCGTCGATCTTCTCGTCAACAATGCCGGCATTGCCGGGCCGGCGGCGACCGTGGTCGACTACGATCCCGCGGCGTGGCGCCAGATCGTCGATATCGACCTCAATGGCGTCTTCTATTGCTGCAAGCGCCTGGTGCCCGGCATGGTCGCGCGCAACTATGGCCGCATCGTCAACATCTCCTCGGTTGCCGGCAAGGAGGGCAATCCCAACGCCGCCGGCTATTCGGCTGCCAAGGCCGGCGTGCTGGCGCTGACCAAATCGCTCGGCAAGGAGCTCGCCGGATACGACATAGCCGTCAACGCGCTGACGCCCTCGCCCGCCCGCACCCGCATTCTGGAGCAGCTTACCGAGGCCCAGGTCGCCTACATGCTCGGCAAGGTGCCGCGCGGCCGTTTCGTCGAGGTCGAGGAGGCGGCCGCCATGATCGCCTTCATGCTGTCGGACGAGAACTCCTTCACCACCGGCGCCACCTTCGACCTCTCCGGCGGTCGTACCACCTACTGACCGCAGGCCGCCCGCCGCGAAAGCTATCGCCCGACGGCAAGCCGCTCGGGCAGGAAATCGACGAAGACGCGCACCTTGGGCGAGAGGTGGCGATTGGATGGCCACAGCATGCGAAACCGGCCGCGGCCGTCGACATGTTCGTCGAGCACGGTCCGCAGCCTTCCGTCATCAGAGCCTCCCGCACCAGGAAATCGGGCATGCAGGCGATGCCGAGCCCGGCAAGCGTCGCGCCCTTCAATGCCTCCATGTTGTTGCAGGTCAGCATCGAGCGCATCTGCGGCGCGGCGCTCCCGGTGATGAACGGCCAATGGAGCAGCCTGCCGCTGTTGAGAAAGCCGAAATGGATGCCGAAATGCGCCGAAAGATCCGCCGGCGTTCGGGGCGTGCCATGGCGGATCGGCGCCGGAGCAGGACGTCGCTCCTGTGCCGGCGTGCCAGGAAGGCTGACGCCCCCAGCCAAGGCAGGGCATCCGGCTTCTGCGCCGGACGCCCTGCTTGACGCGTCGGCCTTCAACTGATGATCAGGCGCTCGATCCGGTCGCCGTCCAGCGTGAAGGCCATGTCGCCCTCGCCGTTGAAGCCATTGCCGGTCACGGCGACACGGGCATGGTGGACGCCGTCGCGCTGCGCGACGCTGACGATGCGGAGATTGGACTGCACGCCGATATTGTCCGACTGGTTCCACCGCGCCACGCCGTCGCGGCCATGGAAATCGCTGCCCCAGTCGCTGAGGAAAGCCTTCTCGGTGAACGTGTCGAGAAAGGCTCGAGTATCGCCGGCATTGGTGGCTTCGACAAAGCGGCGGATCGGGTCGGGCGTGGTCATCAATCCAGCCTGTGCATCAGATCGTCATCCAGCCAGCGGCCGAAGAAATAGACCAGTTGCTTGTGCCACCACGGCCAGTCATGGCTGACGTCGCCACCCCAATAGTCGACCCAGGCTGGGATAGATTTGTCGCGCAGCACCTGCTCCAGCTCGCGCGTCTCGACCAGCATGCGCTCTTCCCAGGCGCCCTGGCCGCAGCAGAAGATCAGCCTGAGCGCCCTCAGCCGCCCGAGCAGCTTCTGGTCGACGATGCCAGGCAGGTAGTCGAGCGGCGAATTGAAATAGATGTTGCCTTCCAGCGCCCGGCCGAAAAAGTCGCGCGCCGAATAGACGCCGGACAGCGAGATGACGCCGCTTGCCAGTTCCGGGAAGCGGAACACGAAGTTCGACGAATGGTAGCCGCCCATCGAGCAGCCGCTGAACAGCGGCTTGAGATTGCGGCCGCCATTGGACTTGGCGGCGACCGCCTGCAGCTCCGGCAGCGCCTCTTCCCGCACATAACGGAAATAGGCCTCGTGCCGCGCGATGCGATGCGCCGCATCGGCATGCTTGTTGAAGAAGGATTCTGAATCGATGCCGTCGAGCGTGAAGAGCTGGATGCGGCCCGTGTCGATGAACTCGGCAAGCGCCGCGACCCCGCCCGAATCCTCGAACTGGTAGAAGCGCCCTTGCGAGGTCGGGAACACCACCACCGGGCGCCCGGCATGGCCGTAGCGCTTGTATTCCATGTCGCGGCCGAGATTGCGGGCTTGGCCCTTGTGATAGGAGACGTCCATGGGCTCAGGCCTTTTCCGCGTGGATATAGTCGACCGCCTGGCGCAGCGCCTTCTGATCCTTCGAACGCATCTGGTAGGCGTAATTGCCCATGGCGCGGCTGAAGACCTCTTCGATGGCCTGGTGATGGACGATCTTGTCGCCATGGGCGGCTAGCACGTCCGCGTGGCTGTGCAAATAGTCGATGTGGCGTTTGCGGCTGGCATAGGCGGTGAAATACTTGCCCTTGTAGGGACCGCCCGCGGCATCCTTGACCACCATGTCGGCCCATGCGGCATAGACGTCGATGTCGAATGTGTAGTTGATGGCGTCGGTCATCCAGGCGCCGGGCGGGCGCATGTTGACCTCGAGCGCGATGATGCGGTTGTCCTTGGTCTCGAACAGCTCGATATGGAAGAAGCGTTCGCGCACGTCGAATGCTTTGAGGATCTTGCGGCCCGCCTCCTCGACCGCAGGCGTGATTTCGGGGAAGCAGGTGTAGCTCATGTGGCGGTCCTTGTTGACCGCGTCCATGATGCTCTGGTCATAGCGGTGGCTGGCCGCCAGCACCACCTCGCCGTCGCGGTTGACCAACCCGTCGAAGGTCACCACCAGCCCCTCGATGAACTGCTCCATGACGAAGGTGACGTCCTCCGGCTTGTCCCTGAAGAACTGGTCGAGTTCCCTGGCATTGGAGATCTTGAAGGTGTTGGAAGCGCCGGAACCCGAATCCGGCTTGACCACCACCGGATAGCCGACACGCCGGATGAAGGTCATGGCGCCGGCGCGGTCGGAGCATTTGCGCTGCGGAATGGTTTCGACGCCGCTCTTGCGGAAGAAGGCGCGCATGCGGCTTTTCCGCTTCAAATTCTTCACGAAGTCGAGCTTGGTACCATAGATGTTGAAGTCGGTGCGGATGTTGGCTTCGAGCTCCAGCCAATGCTCGTTGAGCGACTCAAAGCGGTCGATGCGACCCCATTTGTGGATGAAGTGGCCCATCGCCCGGAACACGGCGTCGTAATTTTCCATGTCGGCGATGCGGTAATATTCCGAAAGCGCCGCCTTCAGCTTGCCGTTCAGGGTCTCGTAAGGCGCATCGCCGACGCCAAGCACGGTGGCGCCGGCTTTCTTCAGCCGGTCGCAGAAATCGGCGCCGTTGGCCGGAAAATGCGGCGAGAAGAACACGAAATTCATGGGCGACCCTCCCCGGAGCTTCGCTCGGTAACCAAGCGTTCGAAACCAAGTCTGGCGCATTTACGAGGCGCGGGGAAGACGTCGGCGCCGCGAGGAGACCGGGCGAGGCGCATTCGTTCCTCCGTCCCGCTTGCCTCCGACGGGCCGCTCCTGTAAGAGAGCCGCCATGACCACGCGCGTCCGCTCCGTCGCTTCTTCTCGCACCGGCTTTGCCGGCGAGACCGCGCGCGCGCTCGCTTCGACCCTGCTTCTTCTCGGCCTTATCGGCGATCGCCGGGTTCGCTGAAGGAGCGCCCGGCGGTCGATACCCGCCGCCTCAGGCGCATGCTCCTTGGCAAAGTCATAATCAAGCGAATGAAATTCTGGTAGAGGCGACGCTCGCCATCAATCCGCCCAAGGCGAACATGCGGGCCGCCCGGAGAAGAAACGATGAACGCACGAGAAGAAATCCGCGCCGGCGAGGCTGAAGCCGGGAAGCGCGCGGCCGGCCACATGCCGGATGCAGCCCGCAAGTACCAGTCCTACCCCACCGTCGGCCTGACCGATCGCACCTGGCCGAACAAGGTGATCGACAAGGCGCCGATCTGGTGCTCGGTCGACCTGCGCGACGGCAACCAGGCGCTGATCGACCCAATGGGTCATGAGCGCAAGGCGCGCATGTTCGCGCTGCTCCTCGACATGGGCTTCAAGGAAATCGAGATCGGCTTCCCCTCGGCTTCGCAGACCGATTTCGATTTCGCACGCTGGTGCATCGAGGAAGGCGGCGTGCCCGGCGACGTGTCGCTCCAGGTGCTGGTGCAGTGCCGGCCGGAACTGATCACGCGCACTTTCGACGCCCTGAAGGGCGCGCACCGCCCGATCGTGCATTTCTACAATTCGACCAGCGAGTTGCAGCGCCGCGTCGTCTTCGAAAAGGACGTTGCCGGCATCAAGCGCATTGCCACCGACGCCGCCAAGATGATCACCGACATGGCGGCCAAGGCCGGCGGCGGCTACCGCTTCGAATACTCGCCGGAAAGCTTCACCGGCACCGAGCTCGAGGTCGCGCTGGAGATCTGCAACGCCGTCACCGAGATCGTGAAGCCGACGGCCGACAACAAGCTGATCATCAACCTGCCCTCGACAGTCGAGATGTCGACGCCCAACGTCTATGCCGACCGCATCGAGTGGATGTGCCGCAATCTCGACAACCGCGAGAACCTGATCATCTCGCTGCATCCGCATAACGACCGCGGTACCGGCATCGCCACCACCGAGCTCGGCCTGATGGCCGGAGCCGATCGCGTCGAAGGCACGCTGTTCGGCAATGGCGAGCGCACCGGCAATGTCGATATCGTGACGCTGGCGCTCAACATGTTCACCCAGGGCGTCGATCCGGAGCTCGACTGCTCCGACATCAACCGGATGAAGGATGTCTATGAATATTCGAACCAGTTGAAGATCCCGGAACGCCATCCTTATGTTGGCGAACTGGTCTACACGGCATTCTCCGGCTCGCATCAGGATGCCATCAACAAGGGCATGAAGGCGCTGAAGAAGGCCAACACACCGCTCTGGGAAGTGCCTTATCTGCCGATCGACCCGGCCGATGTCGGCCGCACCTATGAGGCGATCATTCGCATCAACTCGCAGTCGGGCAAGGGCGGCATCGCCTATGTGCTGCAGGCGGATTACGGCCTCAATCTGCCGCGCAATCTGCAGATCGAGTTCAGCCAGGCGATCCAGGCGATCACCGACGCGGAAGGCAAGGAAGTGCCGGCCAAGCGCATCCATGAACGCTTCCTCGAAACCTATGTCGATCAGCCCGGCGCACGGCTTAAGTTCGTCGACCATCGCACCTTCCCCGACACCCAGGTGAAGGGCCGGCGTATCGTGGAGGCGGATATCCTCGACAACGGCAAGGAAGTGACGATCACCGGCTCGGGCACCGGCCCGATCGACGGCTTTGTCGATGCGCTCTCGCGCCATGTCGGCGTCGACATGTCGGTGCTCGACTATTCGGAGCATTCCTTGCAGCGCGGCTCCAACGCGTCGGCCATCTCCTATGTCGAGATGGAATATCCGGGCGGCAAGCTGTTCGGCGCCGGCATCAACACCAACATCGTCGCCGCCTCGCTGGAGGCTGTGGTTTCGGCCGCAAACCGCATCATCGGTGGGAAGGCCGGCTGACCAGCCAGGCTTCCGAACACGGCGCGTCCGCGAGGCGCGCCGTGTTGCAAAACAGACGCAATTTGCCCGTCGTTCGTTAACCGGCGGGGGAATTTCCGGTAGCTTACGCGATCACATAACAGAAGCATCCTTGTGCGCCCGCGCGGGCGCTATATTATCGCGTCCTAACCTGTGCCGACTTCGAGAGGATCGACACTTGGAGCATGCCCCGCCTGCCGCCCCCGCAGTGCGCGAGACATTGGAGCGACTGCTTGCCAGCGAAACGTTCGGACGCTCCGAGCGTGCCCGCAGGCTTTTGCGCTATCTGGTCGAACGCGAGCAGGCCGGCGAGGCGGACAGGCTGAAGGGCGTTTCCATCGCCATGGATGTCTTCGGCAAGGACGGCGATTTCGACGCCTCCACCGATGCCGTGGTCAGGGTCCAGGCCGGCCGCCTGCGCGAGCTTCTGGACCAGTACTTCGCCAACGAAGGCGTCGCCGAGCCGGTTCGCATCGCGATCCCCCGCGGCGGTTATGTCCCCTCCTATGAACTGAACGCAATCCGCCTGCCCGGCGACGCAAAATCCGCCACCGGCAACATCGCGCGCCAACCCCAGGCATCGGCCGAAGCCGCCCCGGCCGCGGCCGAATATCTCGACAGCGCGACGCCGGGTGAACCGGTGGCCCCCATTGCGCCAGCCGCACCTGCGCAATCATTGACACGGCAACTGCGATTCTTCTGGGCAGCCATGGTTCTGGTCATTGCCATGCTCGGCGTGCTTATCCTTCGCCAGGGCGATGCCTTCCTCGGCGGCGGCGACGCGGCGGCAACGGCCGAAACAGCGGGCGCTGCCAGCATCGCCGCCCAGCCGATATTCGACTCCTTGCCGCTCATCTACATTGCCATGAAAGCCGATGGAGCGGAGGCGGCTCGCGTCGCAGCGTCGCTGCGCGCCGGCCTTGCCGGTTTCGACACCATCGACTTCATCGGGCGCGACGCGGATTCAACGCGCGATCAATCGGCCGACCCGATCAGTTTCGTCTTCGATATTGTTCCCGGCCCCGCCGCCGGCGACGTCACTGTCGAGCTGCAGAGCGTCGCGACTGGCCGGGTCCTGCTGTCGCGCAACCTGACATCGGCCGAAACCGCGCCTAGCGTGGTTGAAAGCAACGTCGCCAGCCTCCTCACCTCGACCGTTCCCGCTTCCGGCGCGATCTACAGCTACATCGACCAGAGCGACATCCGCACCAGCCAGATCGGATGCCTGGTCCTCGATGACCACTACTATCTCGACATGAACGCCAAGACGCATGAAGCTGCCTATCGCTGCCTGGAGAAGCTGGCCAGCGAAGGCACCAAATCATCGCTTGTCTACGCTGAGTTGGCCGCGCTTCACGGGGAGGCCGTCACCGCCCGCTATCCCTATCCGCCCGATGCGACGCTCGAAAAGGCCATGTCGCTTGCGCACCGCGCCGTCCAGATGGGGCCCATGAACTCGCACGCGCATCGCGCCCTCGGCTACCTCAACTCGCGCCTCGGCAACGCGGACGAAGCGATCCGCTTGACGCGCAAGGCCTACGAACTCAACCCGTATGATCTCGGCATGGCCGCCGCCTACGGCTACGGGCTGATCTTCGCCGGCAAGTACGATGAGGGAACGCCGATCCTGGGCCACGCGGTCGAGGCCTTCAGTGGCCATCCGACCTGGTGGGATTATGGCCTGTTCGTCGGCGCCTTCATGCAGGGTGATATGAAGAAGGCCGCCATAGCCAGCGAGTCGCTGCGCACGACGGCATCCAAGTCGCACTATCTGGCCGCGCGCCTGATCGGCGCCAAGATTTCGGGTCGGGACAAGCTGGCGGGCGAGCTTGCCAACGAGCTCATCACCGAATTCCCGAAATTCGCCGCCGACCCGCGCGCGACATTCGTCGACCGCAAATATCCGGCGGATCTCACCGATCGGCTGGTGCAATCCTTGCGTGCCGCCGGGATCGGCAATCCGAGCTAAGGAACTTTCCGGAAAAGCGTGGGCGGTTGGGTTCGGCGGCCGCGCCATAGCCTTCGCGTCGGAATTGCGCCAAAACAAGGAGATGGGCACGCCTTCCGCCCGTTTTGGTCCCCCCAATGGCCGCAGCAGGGAGTATCACGCTGTAATCCGACACCCATTGGGGCGGGCTTGCGCGTCGAGCGCCTGACAGACCGCTCGGTCGCGAAAATTTTACTGGCCATTGGTCTGGATCGAGAGCAATTCAGCCATGATTTGCGATAGCTGCTTATCTCACTTTACCGTTCCATTTTCATGCTTCCATTCCCTTATGCCGTCGAAGGCGGCTCTGGTCCGAAGACGATCGTCTTTCTGCACGGCTTCGGAGCCTGTGGTGAGGTTTGGCGTAACGTCGCGGCATCGCTCGCGCCGGAAGCGAAGGTGCTTGCTTACGATCTGCCGGGCCATGGGCGGTCCTTGGAATGTGAAGGCATGGGCGGCGCCAAGCCCGCCGCGCGAGCCATCCTCGCCGATCTGGCCGCCCGCCGGCTGCGCAAGGTCCATCTTGTCGGTCATTCCATGGGCGGCGCGATCGCGACGTTGATGGCGCTAGCCGACCCCGGCAGGGTCGCTTCGCTGACTTTGCTGGCCCCCGGCGGCTTCGGCCCGGAGATCAACGCAGCCCTGCTGCGCCGCTATGCGGCGGCTTCTGGCAGGAAGCAGGTCCGAGCCTGCCTTGCAGCCATGTCTGGGCCGCGAGCCGTGCCGTCCGACCACGTGGTGGATGCCCTCTGCCGGATGCGCAAACAGCCCGGCCAGTTGCAGGCCCTGATCGACATGGCGGCGGCGATGACCAGGGATGACCGGCAAGGCGTCATCCCCCGGGCGCAACTGGATACGCTCGACATGCCGGTGATGGTCGTTTGGGGAGCGGAGGATCCACTCCTGCCTGTCGGGCAGGCCGAGGCTCTGCCGTCGCACTTCCATCTGCACCATGTCCTTGACGCGGGTCACATGCTGGTCGAGGAGGCTCCGGACCTGATCGCCGAGATCGTGCGTCGCAACACGCGTCGGCGCGTCAGGCGGTTGCGTCCGGCGCTGGGCGCCGAGGCCAGTTGATCGCGGGGCCGGGTTGGCTCCCAACCAGCCGAAAAGATCCGAAACGGGGTTCCGTCTGGACCGAAGCCGCGGCGCGGCATGTCATCGGCGTGCATTTTGCCGGCGACTGTGTTAACTCGCTGTTAACCAGCAGCGAGGCAGCCGCCCATGAAGGATGCAGGCGACATAGTCACCCCGATCGAGCCGTCGCGAAAGCTTTCGGATGCCATACGCGACGTCAAGAACGCCTTCGCCGACCGCGATGATGTGGTTGTCGACATGCGCGAGGCGCACCGCATGCGGCTCGATCTGCTGGCAGCCGAGCTTGCCCCCATCTTTGCCGATGTCCCGGCCGACATTGACAGCTTCGACTTCGCCGTCTCGTCGGGCCTGCAGCCGCGGCTATGGATCGACGCGGTGAGCCACGTCGCCATGGGACGCGACCGCCGAACCTATCGCTTCCTCAAGGACACGCGCGTCGGCCGCGTGGTGCTGGCTGAATCGACCGAGATGAAAGCCGTCGCCGACGCTGTCACGCGCTACGTGGCCGAACGTGTCGTCGAGCGGCAGCGCATGATGGAGGGCGGTATGGAAAGCGCCGTTCCCGGCCTGCATCGACACATGGTCCAGGAAGCGGAGCCGCCTATCCGATCCGAGAACGGCCGCAACGGCTGGACGACTTTCTTCGCCGGCCTCGGCCTGATCGCCGCCGGCGCCCTTGTCGGCCTGGCGGTTTCGCTGGCCTTGTTCTGGGACCGCATCATGCAGATGAAGATCAGCTTCTGACGAGTTGGCGCCCGTCTGCCGGCACGTCGAGGTCCATGGTCTGGAGGTCCGAAGGCGGCATAGCCGGTCCGGTCAGGCCGCGCCTGGTCAGGCGCAGGCGCCAGTTGCCCCTTTCACCACCGATTTCGAACAAGTTGTACTGCGCCGCCGGATGTTTGCCACCCGGTGCCTGGCCGGCGGCGGCAACACCGACCACCGGCACCTTGGCGCCGCGTGTGCCGATGGTGAACAAGGACGGCAGGTGCGAGTGGCCGTGCAGGACGAGTTCCGCGCCATGCCGGCGAATGACCTTGTGAAAACGGGCAATGCCGAACAGGCGCTTGTGCTGCGGGACCGCGCCGCGCACCGGCGGGTGGTGGATCATGATGATCCGGAAGAGCCCCTGTTTCGCAGTATCATCGAGGACCTTGCCGAGCCGTTCGGCCTGCCCTTCCATGAAGAAGCCGTTGGCCATGAAGGGTGCGGTGGCGCGCGCCGTGGTGACGCCGATCAGCGCGACATCGCCGCGCACGCGCAAATAAGGAAAGGAATTGCGGTCGACCGGACTGTTGACGCCGTCGCCCGTCATCCAGGGAGCCCATGCCCGGCAGACCTTGTCGAAGGCGCCCGGCACATAGGCATCGTGATTGCCGGGGACCACGGAAACGTCGTGCGGCGATCCGAGCGTCTCCAGCCAGTGCTTGGCCATCTCGATCTCGCCGTCGAGCGCCAGGTTGACGAGGTCGCCGGTGACGGCGAGATGGTCCGGCGCGTTCGCCTTGATGTCGGCGACGATTGTGTCGATGACGGCGTCATGCATATGGCGGCGTCGGTTGCGCTGCCAGTTGACATAGCCCAGCACGCGCTTGGACGCGAGGTCGCGATAGGTTACATCGGGCAACGGTCCCAGATGAGCATCGGAAATATGCGCGAGCCTGAACATGGCCCCTTCTTAAGCGACGCCGCCGAGGCTTTCCACTCACCCTTTGCTGTTCCCCCAAGCAGGTTCCGCAAAGCCGTCCCACGGTTTTGCAGCCAGAACCTGCGAAAAACGAGGAAGGCTAAGCAGTTGTTCGTGGGACAACCCACGAAAATCTGCTTGCGGATCGTTGCATGAACCGGCGCGCCGATCCGGAGGAGGCCTTCCGCCAGACCGGCTGGCCGGGGCTGCGCGCCAGGTTCTTCCATTTTTATTTTCTGCTGCGCCGCCCGATGACGCTCGGTGTACGCGGCCTGGTCTACGAACGTGCCTCCAACGCCGTCTTCCTGATCCGCCATACCTATGTACCGGGCTGGCAATTGCCCGGCGGGGGCGTCGAGCCCGGCGAGACGCTCGAAGAAGCGCTGGCGCGCGAGCTGGCCGAGGAAGGCAACATCGCGCTGACCGCGCCGCCGGTGCTGAAGTCGATGCATTTCAACCGCCGCTCCAGCAAGCGCGACCATGTCGGCCTTTATCTGATCGAGGCCTTCAGCCAGACGGCCCGGAAACTGCCCGATCATGAGATCGCCGAAGCGGGCTTCTTCCCGCTCGACCGCTTGCCCGAGGGCACGACCCCGGCGACACTGCGACGGATAGCCGAGATTTTTGACGGTGAGCGGATCTCACCCTACTGGTAGTCACGCCGCCTTCCTGAACCTGCCCCGGTCATGCGCAGCCGCATAGTCGAGCTCCGGCCCCACCGGAACGATCCCCGTCGGATTGATCGATCTGTGGCTGCCGTAATAATGCGACTTGATGTGGTGCAGGTTGACCGTGCCCGACACACCGGGCACCTGATAGAGATCGCGCAGATAATTCGACAGGTTCGGATAGTCGGCGATGCGGCGCAGATTGCATTTGAAGTGGCCGACATAGACCGGATCGAAACGAACCAGCGTCGTGAACAGCCGCCAATCGGCCTCGGTGATGTGTTCGCCGGCCAGATAGCGCTGTCGCGACAGCCTCTCCTCGATCGTATCGAGAGCCTGGAACAATTCACTGAAAGCTTCCTCATAGGCTTTCTGCGTGGTGGCGAAACCGGCGCGATAAACGCCGTTGTTGATCGCCGGGTAGACCTGCGCATTGATCCGGTCGATCTCCGCGCGCAGCGCCGCCGGATAGAAATCGAGACCCGCATCGCCCCATTCGTCGAAGGCGGAATTGAGCATACGGATGATCTCGGAGGACTCGTTGTTGACGATGGTCTCTTGCTTCTTGTCCCACAGCACCGGCACCGTCACGCGGCCTGAATAGGCCGGATCGGCCTTGGTGTAGACCTGATGCAGGAAATCGAGGCCGTAGAGCTTGTCCCCGGTGGCGCCGTCCTCGGCTTTGAACGTCCAGCCGTTTTCGCCCATGAAGTGGTGCACCACCGATACGGAGATGACGCCGTCGAGCTTCTTCAGAGCACGGAAGATCAATGTGCGATGTGCCCATGGGCAGGCGAGCGAGACATAGAGGTGATAACGGCCGGGTTCCGCCTTGAAGCCACGCCTGCTGCCTTGCGCCGGACTGCCGTCACGCGTGATCCAGTCGCGCCATTGTGACTCTCTCCGTATGAACCGTCCGCCGCTGTCGGTGTCGAACGGGCGGTCCTGCCATTTGCCTTCGATCAGCAATCCCATGCGGAAATCTCCCTGCGGTTCGCAATAATCTAGGCCGATAGGCGGGTTGGCGAAGCCCTTCGGCGCTGAACAGTTCGTCAAATGACGAACCAGTTCGTCAAATGACACAAAGAAAGGCAAAAAGCGCCGATTGCAGCGGCACAAAATTGGTGCTAGCGGAGGCGCCCATGTTCGACTTTGCCTCGATCCGGTTCGACCGACGACGAAAGGGCGCCCGCGCTTAACAAGCGCTGACTGGCGAACGCTGCCGCTTGCAGCAAACCTTCCTCGTATACCGGAACGCAAAGACCATGAGCCTTGCCGACGTGAAATACCTGCCGGAAACCCCGGCACATGATGCTGAAATCGAAGCCATCAATGACCAGGCCTTCGGCCCGGGCCGTTTCGTGCTTGCCGCCTACAAGATCCGCGAGTCGGGCGGGCATGACCGCTCGATGTCCTATGTCGCCGTCAAGGACGATACGGTCATCGCTTCGGTGCGCATGACGCGCGTGGCCGCGGGCGCGGGGCGCGCCATGATGCTCGGCCCGCTTGCGGTGCGCCCCGCCTTCAAGAACCTCGGCATCGGCCGCAGGCTGGTCGCGATCGCGCTGGAAGCGGCCAGGAAGGCCGGCGCGCCTGCCGTCATTCTGGTCGGCGACGAGCCATATTATGGACCGCTCGGCTTCAAGCGCTTCCCGCGCGGGCAGATCACCATGCCGCGCCCGGTCGATCTCGACCGGCTGCTGTATCATGAGATCAAGCCGGGCGCTGTCGCCCGCTTCGCGGGTGATGTCTGCCACGCCAACATGGCAAGGGTCCCGGAATTTGCCCCGGCCCTGACGCGGCCGGCCGGCAATGCACAGCTATCGATCGAGCAGGCCATTGCGGTTGCGCCTCCCCTGCGCGCCTCGTAGCATAATTCGAAACCCTGGGAGGCTTGCATGAACCCGAACGGCCAGATCGCAATCGTCACCGGCGGGGGATCCGGCCTGGGAGAGGCGACGGCGCGCGCGCTTGCCGCTAGGGGCGCCCGTGTCGCCATCCTCGATGTCGGCATCGAGCGCGCCACGAAAGTCGCAGCCGAGATCGGCGGCATTGCCGTCCAATGCGATGTCTCTAGCGGCGACAGCGCGACAGCCGCGATCGCGGAAGTGGCCGGAAAGCTCGGCGAACCGCGCATCCTGGTCAATTGCGCCGGCATCGCCATCGGCGTGAAGACGATCGGCAAGGACGGACCGCATCCGCTCGACCAGTACCGCAAGGTTATCGAGATCAACCTGATCGGCACCTTCAACATGATCCGCCTCGTTGCCGATCGGGCGGCGAAGCTCGATCCGCTTGCCGGGGGCGAGCGCGGCGTCATCGTCAACACCGCCTCCGTTGCCGCCTATGACGGCCAGATCGGGCAGGCCGCCTATTCTGCTTCCAAGGGCGGCGTCGTCGGCATGACGCTGCCGGTGGCGCGCGATCTTGCGCGCTCCGGCATTCGCGTCTGCACCATCGCGCCCGGCATCTTCAAGACGCCGATGATGGCCGGCATGCCGCAGGAAGTGCAGGATTCGCTCGGCGCCGCCGTGCCCTTCCCGCCCCGGCTCGGCGAGCCGGCGGAATATGCGGCCCTTGCGCTGCACATTGTCGAGAACCAGATGCTGAACGGCGAGACCATCCGCCTCGACGGCGCCATCCGCATGGCGCCGAAATAAGCCGAGATGACTGGCTCGCCGACAGGCGCCGGAGCTTCCACCGAAAAGACCGGCCCGCTCGCCGGCCTGAAAGTCATCGAGATAGCCGGGCTCGGCCCGCTGCCGCTTGCCGCCCTGATGCTGTCCGAGATGGGCGCCGAGGTGCTGCGCATCGAGCGCGCCGATGCCGGCCAGCCGCTTCTGAACCTGCCGGAAGAATACGACCTCGACCGCCACGGCCGTTCCGTCCTCAAGCTCGACCTCAAGCGTCCGGCGGGCACGGAGCTGTTGCTGCGGCTCGCGGCATGGGCCGACTTGCTTGTCGAAGGCTTCCGCCCCGGTGTGATGGAGCGCCTCGGCCTCGGTCCCGATATCCTGCTCCAACACAATCCGGCGCTGATCTATGGCCGCCTGACCGGGTTCGGCCAGGACGGACCGCTATCCGGGCGAGCCGGGCACGACATCACCTATCTCGCTTATGCGGGCCTGCTGCACGCGATCGGCAGGAAGGACGCGCCGCCCGTGCCGCCGCTCAATCTCGTCGCGGATCAAGGCGGCGGCGCCATGATGCTCATCACCGGCGTGCTTGCCGCCCTTTTCCAGCGGTCGCGCACCGGAAAGGGCCAGGTGGTCGATGCCTCGATGATCGAGGGGGCCTCAATGCTCGCCGCGCCGATCCACGCTTACATGGCGGCGGGCCTGTGGAGCGATAGGCGCGGCGAGAACCTGCTCGATTCCGGCGCGCCGTTTTACGAGACCTATGAGACGGCGGACGCAAGGCACATTGCCGTTGGCTGCCTCGAACCGCGCTTCTTCGCCGAATTCGCCAGGCTGCTGCCGCTCGCCGGGCATTTTGTTGGCAGCCAATACGACAAATCGTCGTGGCCCGCGATGCGCGCCGCAATTGCCGGCCGGGTCAGGGAGAAAACGCGCGACGAGTGGGCCGAGCTTTTCGCCGCGTCCGATGCCTGTGTCGCGCCCGTGCTGTCGCTGGTCGAAGCCAGGAACCACCCGCACAATCGCGCCCGGCAAAGCTTTGTGACGTCCGGCAGGCTCGAGCGCCCAGCGCCGGCGCCGCGTTTCTCGCAAGACCCGGCAGCGGCTGCGGCGGCACCGACCGCTGCCGATCGCGAAACCGCAAGCATATTGGCCCGTCTTGGCTTCAGCCGGGAGGAAATCGCAGCCCTTGCATTGGCGGGTGTACTCGGCTGATAACCGGAGAACAGAAATCAACTTATCTCGGGTGAGCCTGTGACCGAACCGAAAAAAGATGTCATTCGCCAGACCGACGCCGAAGCGATCAGGCTGGCGAAAACCCTGATCCGAGCAGCGCGTTTCGGCGCGCTCGCGGTTATCGAGCCCGGCACCGGCGCGCCGCTGGCGAGCAGGGTCGGCGTCGCCACCGACATCGACGGCGCGCCGCTTATCCTGATCTCGATGCTGTCCGCGCACACCGGTGCGCTTGTCGCCGATCCGCGCTGCTCGCTGCTGCTTGGCGAGCCTGGCAAGGGCGACCCGCTGGCTTATCCGCGCATCAGCCTGGCATGCCGGGCCGTACGGCTTCAGCGGGGATCGGCCGACCAGGTCCGAGCCGAGCGCCGCTACCTCAATCGCAATCCGAAGGCCAAGCTTTATGCCGGACTCGGCGATTTCTCGTTCTTCCGGCTCGAGCCTGGACGCGCCAGCCTGAATGGCGGCTTCGGCAAGGCCTATCTTCTCGAGCGCGATGATTTCATCACCGGCGGCGCCCTTGTCGAAGAACTAGCCGGCAGCGAGCAGGCAGCACTCGATCACATGAATGCCGACCATCGCGACGCGATTGCCCTTTATGCCCGTCACTTCGGCGGCGCCGTGGGCGACGACTGGATCGTCACCGGCTTCGATGCCGACGGCATGGATCTCGCCGCCCCGGACGCGACCTGCAGGATCTTCTTTCCCCAGCCTTTGCAAGCGGCGCGCGAATTGCGTTCGGTGCTCGTCGAGATGGCCAAGGCGGGACGCGCGGCAGAGCAAGAGCGTTAGTTGATCGCGCGCCGGCGAAAGCAACGCTTGAGATTTAAACGAAATGATCTACCTTTGTTATGGCGCTGATTCAGCAGCGCCTGTCGACATCTGAACATTGTGGAATCAGGCGCCATTGCCCCCTGGCGCCAGGATGAGCCAGGACCCTTGGGGGATCTATGATCTCAAACAAATTAATCGCCAATGCGGAATCGGCCGCCGCGTTTCTCACTCTCCTGGGCAACGAAAAGCGCCTGCTGATCGTCGCCTATCTGATCGACGGCGAAATGTCGGTCGGCGCCATTGCCGAAAAGGTGCAACTCAGCCAGTCCGCGCTGTCGCAGCATCTCGCCAAGCTGAGGGCGCTCGATCTTGTCGAGACCCGGCGCGACCGCCAGATGATCTACTATTCCTGCAAATCCGAAGCGGTGCGCGAATTGCTGCGTATGCTGGAAGGCATTTTCGGCGACGGCGATCTCTCCCAGATGGCTTATCGGTTGCGCCGCGCCGGGGCTTGACCCGCGCCGCCAGTGGCTCATTACCTCGCTGACCAATCTTGGGCGAGGCCTGTATGAACATCATCCCTATCGACGATCCTGGGGACCCGCGCGTCGCCGCCTATCTCGACATCCGCGAGCGTGACCTCGTCGGTCGCCATGGCCGCTTCGTCGCCGAGGGCAAGGTGGTGCTGGACCTATTGCTGTCGGCAGGGCGCTTTGCCGCCGAGTCGGCCCTGATCCTCGAAAACCGGCTGGCGGGCCTGCAGCCGATCCTGCACAAGGCGCCTTCGGATTTCCCGGTCTATGTCGCGGCCGGTGAGGTCATGGACCGGATCGCCGGCTTCCACATGCATCGCGGCATCCTGGCGATCGGCATGCGCGGCGATCCGGCGCCCGCCGAGCTTCTGCTGCAGGGCCTGCCCCGGCACGCCTTGGCTGTCGTCCTCGTCGGCATATCAAATCACGACAATATGGGGGCGATCTTCCGCAATGCCGCGGCCTTCGGCGCGGACGCGGTGCTGCTCGACCGAACCTGCTGCGATCCGCTTTACCGCAAGGCAATCCGCATTTCCGTCGGCGCGGCGCTGAAGGTTCCCTTCGCGTCCTTCGACGATACCGCAGCCTTCACCGCCACGCTCGACCGGCTTGGTTTCAGCCAGTTCGCGCTCTCGCCGCGCGGCACCACCGACATCCGGGCCGCGCAGCATTCCGCCAGACTGGCGCTTTATCTCGGCACTGAAGGCGAAGGCCTGCCGCCGGATTTGCTTACCCGCCTGCACACGGTAAGGATCGCCATGGCAGAAGGCTTCGACAGCCTGAACGTCGCGGCGGCTTCGGCGATCGCCCTGCATCACTTCTCCGCCCGGTAGCAGTCCACGGAACGATCCGGGAGCACCCCGCGATCGTCTTCCTCAGTTGGACGAGCCGGCCTTCTGCAAAGCCCTCACGCGGTCGGCAAGGCTGATGCCGTGCCCGTTTTGCTGCCCGTCACTCGCCAGGGCCTTGGCGATGGGGGAATCCGGCCCGTCGAGTTTCATCGTCAGGTTGACGACCTCGGCCGCCAGTTCGTTCATTTGCTCGCGAAGGCCGACGCCGGAGCGCGGATCTCCCGCCGATTCGGATTTCGCTGCTCCAGAGGCGGCAAGGTCGGTTTTCAGCCGCTTGTTTTCGCGCGCCAGCGCCGTCAGCCTCGCCTCCAGTCGTTCACGGTCGCCCTCCAGCCTGGCGATTGCCTTGTCGACATCGTCACTTTTCGTATCGGCGCCTGCAGAAAGCTGCGCCACGCCGTTTACGGCGGCCTCCTTTGACCGTTCGCGCATTCGAGCGAGCTCCTTGTCGCGCCGGTCGAGCTTCTCCTCACGGTCTGCAAGCGTGGCGAGCAGCCGCTCCACCTTCTTCTCGAGCTCGGCCGTTTTCTTCTTTTCGACCTTCAGCGCTTCGCGCGCGGCCTTGCTTTCCGACGCGATCTCCTGGTTGCGCCGGTCCGCTTCCTTGCGCTGGCCTTTGAGCAACGCGATGTCGCTGGCGAGTTTTTCCAGTTCCGATTCGCGGGCAACCAGCTCGATCTGGCGGTTCGAGGACGAGAAACTGGCGTCATCATACATCTGCTCGAGCTTTTGCAGCTCCAGCGCGCGCTTCTCCAACGCTCGCTCGGCCTGCGCGTGCTTTTCAGAAATGCGGTGCAACTCCTCCTCGCGCTGCCTGAGCTCCGCATTTTTGGCCTGCAGATCGGAGAGCGCCTGATTCTTGTCGTTCTTTTCGACCGCGAGCCCCTTCAAGGCCTCGTGCCCGCGAGCGATCTCCACCACCTGCTCGGCCACCTTCTCCTGCAGGTTCTTGACGGTTATCTCCAGCCGGCGCGTCGTCATTGCATATTCCGCCCGGACCCGGTCCTTGTCCGCCTGGATCTCGGCAGGCGTCAGCGGCAGCGACGCCTCAAGGCGTCTGCGCGTCAGCACGACGGCCCGCCGCCAGACCGCCGGCGCGATCAGCGACACCAGAAAAACGGCGCAAAGGAAACCGAGTGCGAAGAACAGGACCGACTGGACCAAGGCGAGCTATCCACTTTACGGAGCGGCAATCGCTGGATTGTGCCACCTTGGCATGGCGGAAATTCAACGCCGCGGCAAGAGCTTGCCACGGCGTGATCAGCACAGTCCGAGCGATTGTAACGGGCAGAGCCCGATCAGAACGGGTTCCAGGTCGGTCTTTCGGTGAGCTTCAGATAGCCGAGATTGACTCCGAGGCGGGCGCCGACGCCGGTGCGGATCGGCACGATCAGCACGCGGTTGCTCTGCAGCACGTTGAAGCCCACGCCGGCTATGACATAAGCGGACCCGGCCACGCCGCCGAAGCGGTTGTAGAGGCTGCTGATGTCGTCGAGATTATAGACCAGCATCATCACCCGAGAGCCCTCGCCGCCGAAGTCCCAGCCGAGCGACGGCCCTTGCCAGAACACCTTATGGTCGCCGGCGTTCTTGGTGTAGAGCGTCCCCTCGCCATAGGTCAGGCCGCCGATGAGGGCCCCGGATCCCTCCTCGCCCAGCAGGTAGCCGTTCGGCAGGCCGTAGGACGCGAATATCTTCTCGACGACGGTGGCCAAGCCACCGGATGTCTCGCCGAAGAATTTATGACCGGAATCGATGATTTCCTGCGCTGTGTACTGTTGAGCCCGCGATGCCGCGGTCGAAAGGACCAAAGCCCCCAGGAGTGTGATGGTCATGGTGAGGACACGGACGAATGTCCGGTCGTAGTATCGGGAAAACATGCTTCCAATCTCCGTCAGGGAGCACTTTCGCCGACGCCTCGCACCCTTGCGGCTCTTGGCGGCCGTTCAGGGTGGCTATCACGGGCAAACTATGCCGTAATCCTTTTTCAACCATTAAGCTTCCACACGAAGATGGCGGTTCGAAGGCTGAGCTTTAGCCCCCACCACCGGTTTTCCCCCTGTAAACGCGCCATTTTCACCCTCGGCAATTTTGGATTTGTTGCTGCGCGCTCAGGCGCTGTGTATTCAGAAGGCCTTGGAAAGGCGCGTGATTCGTGTGGGCGGGCGCGAGAACGGTTGCTCGGCCATGAACAAGTGACTTAAGCAGGGATTTCACCGATGGCCGAGCTCTTCACGCTTTCCGCGCCCGATCTTGCGGCGCTGCTTTGCAGCCGCGTCTGCCACGACATCATTTCGCCGGTCGGCGCAATCAACAACGGCCTGGAACTGCTCGATGAAGGCGGCGCCGACGAAGACGCCATGAAGCTCATTCGCCAGAGCGCCAAAAACGCCTCGGCACGGCTGCAGTTTGCCCGCATCGCTTTTGGCGCCGCGGGTTCCGCCGGCATGATGATCGACACCGGTGATGCCGAGGCCGTGGCCATCGCCTTCTTGAAGAATGAAAAACCGGAACTGGTATGGAACGGCTCGCGCGCGCTGCTGCCCAAGAACAAGGTCAAGCTGCTGCTCAACCTCATTCTTGTCGCCCATGCGGCGATCCCGCGCGGCGGCAAGCTGGTGATCACGCTGGAGAATCTCGAAACCGAACCGCGCTTTTCGCTGTCGGCCAGTGGTCCGATGCTGCGTGTGCCGCCGAAATTCCTCGAACTGCATTCCGGCCATAAGCCCGAGGAGCCGATCGACGCCCATTCGGTCCAGCCTTACTATACGCTGCTCCTGGCGCGCGAGGCCAACATGACGATCTCGATCCACGCGACCGCCGACGAGATCGTGCTCAGGGCTGAATAATATCAAGAAACGCTACAGCATCGCTTATCCATGATGCTTGCGCCCGCGGTGCAGGCGCGCCAATGTTTGCATCCGTTGCGACAGCCGGGCCAGGGTTCGGGAGGGCATGAAACGCCTCTTTGGAAAAACTTTACCTAACGGCTTTTCGGCTTCTTTACCAGATTGGCCTATGGTGCTGCCCTGTTACCCGGAGGTTGCCGGTTCGGCAGATGGCAAAGAGGACCCGGACATGAAGCGCTGCCTGTTCGTCGATGATTCGAGCGTCATCAGGAAGGTCGCAAAACGTATTCTTGGCGGCTCGGACATGATTGTCGTCGAGGCGTCGACCGGGATCGAGGCAACCGAAATCTGCGCCGACGACATGCCGGATGTCATCGTCATCGACGGCGGGCTGGCCGACGTCCCGGCCGTGGACCTTATTCGCCGCATCCGCGCTATAGAAGCTCCTATCAAGCCGCAGATCCTGGTCTCGCTGATCGAGGTCGATGCCGCGGCCATCATGCGCGCCAAGCGAGCCGGCGCCCAGGGCTATCTGCTGAAGCCCTTCAACCGTGCGCAACTGCTCGAGAGCTTCCGCTTCCTGAAGATAGCCGCCTGATTCGCAGGGACCGATTCCAAACAAAAAACCCGGCTTGAGCCGGGTTCTCTGTCTCAAGGCGCTTTGATCGCTCAGGCGCTGACGCGGATATCTTCCGGCTCGCGCAGCACATAGCCGCGGCCCCACACTGTCTCGATGTAGTTCTGGCCGCCGGACGCCGCGTCCAGCTTCTTGCGCAGCTTGCAGATGAAGACGTCGATGATCTTCAGCTCCGGCTCGTCCATGCCACCGTAAAGATGGTTGAGGAACATTTCCTTGGTGAGCGTGGTGCCCTTGCGCAGCGAGAGCAGCTCCAGCATCTGATATTCCTTGCCGGTCAGGTGCACGCGCTGCCCACCGACTTCGACCGTCTTCGCGTCGAGATTGACCACCAGGTCGCCCGTGGTGATGACCGACTGGGCGTGGCCCTTGGAGCGGCGCACGATGGCGTGGATGCGCGCCACCAGTTCGTCCTTGTGAAAGGGCTTGGTCATATAATCGTCGGCACCAAAGCCGAGGCCGCGCACCTTGTCCTCGATGCCGGCCATGCCGGACAGGATCAGAATCGGTGTCTTGACCTTGGAGAGGCGCAGCGTGCGCAGGACTTCATAACCCGACATGTCGGGGAGATTGAGATCCAGAAGGATGATGTCGTAATCGTAGAGCTTGCCGAGGTCGACACCTTCTTCGCCGAGATCGGTCGTATAGACGTTGAAGCTCTCCGATTTCAGCATCAATTCGATGCTCTGTGCGGTTGCACTGTCATCTTCAATCAGCAGAACACGCATTTCATTCCCCTTTTCTGCTGCCGGGCCGTGTCACGACCCGTCCGGGACCCGGAGCAGTGATTGCCTGAACAGAAGGTGCCACCGACTGGTTAACAAATCCTAATTTCGTGTCGTCCACGATACCAGATTTTTTAACCCCTTTCTACACCCACTTGAATCTAATAATGAATCACAGACGCAAACCGCTAATGCACCACATCAAAAAGTCAGCCTAAGTGACTCCAGAGACTCGCTGGCCCGGGCTTTCGCCGAAGCCGGAATTTTTACCCGGCCTTAAGTCCTCGCCCGTATGATTAACAATGCCCGTAAACGAATGGTTACCGCCGGCAAAAATCTTTAGGGCTTTGTTTCCTATAGCCCAGGGAAAGCCGGGGGAAACGGGCAGCGCTTGGGTCGTTCCGGGCGGACTGGACGGTATTGCAGGTGTGCGTTTGCGGAGTTTCGAGTCATGAAGTCACGTGAAAACCTCGTTCGGCTGAAACAATTTCAGGTGAATGAGAAGCGGCGGCAGCTCTTGCAGCTGGACATGATGATAGCCGAGTTCGAACGCATGGCCGTCGAGCTGGAGGCGCAGATCATCGCCGAGGAGAAGAAAGCCGGCATCACTGACATCAACCATTTCGCCTATCCGACCTTCGCCAAGGCGGCCCGCCTTCGCCGCGACAACCTTAGAAATTCACAAAGCGACCTCGCCCAGCAGCGAAGCACCGCCGAATCATTACTTGGCGAAGCTGAAGCGGAGCTTTCCAAGGCGGAGATGCTGGAATCGCGCGACACCAAGATCCGCGACGCCGAAACGAGCGGCCGCAGCGCCATGATCGGCTGATCGCCGGCATATTTGCAGTCATTGCGGGAGACATGTCGAGCCGAGGCAGCCGGCCCGCAGCTTCAGCACCGCCAACCGGTCGAATCGGCCTCGCCGCCTGCTTCAGGACGCGGCCATCTCATCATGATCAGCCGATGCCCGGCCGCGGGCTTCTTTGATTTCCGGCGCATGCTCTTCGGCCCAGGATCGGATTTGGCTGAGCAGCCCCGCCAGGTTCTGGCCAAGCTCCGTAAGCTCATACTCCACGCGCGGCGGAATGACGGGAAACACCTCACGCCGCACAAGACCGTCGCGCTCCAGCACGCGCAGCGTCTGCGTCAGCATTTTGGGCGTGATGCCTTCCATCTTGCGCGCCAGCTCGCCATTGCGCAGCCGGCCGCGCCGCAATGCGCAGACGGTAAGATAAACCCATTTGCTGGCCAGCATCTCGAGCACGGTGTGCGACGGGCAGGTGCGCCGGAACGCATCGTAGCCGAGTGGGGAGTCGTCTTCACTATCCATAAGGTGCCTATATATAGAAAAGGTACATACTAGACAACAGAATATCACTATCCAAATGATAGCGGCATACCCATCGAGCAGGAGGCTTCCATGCGTGCCGTTATCCAGAATGCTGTCGGCGGACCCGACGTCCTTTTCGTCGCCGAGCAGCCCGACCCCTCGCCCAAACCCGGTGAAGTGCTCGTCCGCGTCAAGGCGGCGGGTATCAATCCAGTCGACGGCGCCGTTCGCGGCGGTTTCTACCCGCTGCTCGGCGAGCCGCCTTTCATTCTCGGCTGGGACATTTCAGGGACCGTCGCGGCGCTCGGCGCCGGCGTGACCGAGTTCAAAGTCGGCGACGATGTGTTCGGCATGCCCCACTTCCCCAAACAGGCCGGAGCCTATGCCGAGCTTGCAACGGCGCCGGTGGACGAGATTGCCGCCAAGCCTGCCGCCATCGACCATGCGCACGCCGCGGCGCTGCCGCTCGCCGGCCTGACGGCCTGGCAAGGTCTCGTCCGCCATGGCGACCTGCAGGCGGGACAACGCGCGCTGATCCATGCCGGCGCCGGTGGCGTCGGCCATCTGGCGGTGCAGATCGCCAAGGCGCGCGGCGCCTATGTCATCGCCACCACGAGCCCAGACAAAACGGATTTCGCCCGCGCGCTCGGCGCCGACGAGGTGATCGACTACACCAGGGACGATTTCACGCGGAAGGCCGGCAATGTCGATCTGGTGCTGGATCCGATCGGCGGCGACCACGCCGACCAATCGCTGGAAGTCCTGCGTGACGGCGGCGTTCTGGTCTCGCTGCTCAACGTTCACGATGCCACCAGGGCGAAGGCCAGCGCGCGCGGTATCCGCGTCGAGCGCATGTCCGTGGTGCCCGACCGCGATGGCCTGGTCGAGCTTGCCAGGCTGGTGGATGCAAGCAAGCTCTCGGCCCATGTGGCGAAGACCTTCCCGCTCGAACAGGCGGGAGCAGCCCATGCTTTTTTGGCCACGCGGCCGATCGGCAAGGTTGTGCTGACGGTCTGAGGTTTCACAGAAGCGAAAAGACAGAAGCGAAAAGGGCGCGGAACGCCGCGCCCTTTTCGTTTTATGCTTGTCCAGCCTAGTGCCGGTACTGCTGGATGCGGGTGGTGCGCAGCCCGGCAAGGCCATATTCGTCGATCGACGCCTGCCAGGAGAGAAATTCTTCGGTGGTGAGCTTGTAGCGCTGGCAGGCTTCTTCAAGGCTGAGCAGGCCGCCGCGCACGGCTGCGACCACTTCCGCCTTGCGCCGGATAACCCAGCGCCGCGTATTCGTCGGGGGCAGATCGGCGATCGTAAGAGGGCTGCCGTCGGGCCCAATAACATACTTGACTCTAGGTCTAACCAGATCGGTCATCGTACTCTCTACTAAAAACTCAAAGACCCAATCCCCGCCACAGTACCGCCACAGCTTTAAAAATTGCCTAAGCGAACCCTAATCACTAGGTAAGGATCGTGAACGCCCGGTTAGGATATCGTTTAGAATTTGAAACACCGGCGTCCAGGCCCTGATTTTGCCCATAAACCCGCCTTGGACCGCAAGCTGGCGCACGCGTGGCGCTTGACCTATATTCCGGCCATTGGCATTGAGCGCCGCACAGTGAAAGCACCATGAACAGCCTCGATCTTCCCGGCCGCCCCGAAGAAACCCGCGTCGTCGTCGCGATGTCGGGCGGTGTCGATTCGTCTGTGGTCGCCGGCATTCTGAAGCGCGAAGGCTATGACGTCGTCGGCGTGACGCTGCAGCTCTACGACCACGGCGCGGCCACCCATCGCGCCGGTTCGTGCTGCGCCGGCCAGGACATAGACGACGCCCGCCGCGTTTCCGAAACGCTCGGCATTCCGCACTATGTGCTCGACTATGAGGAGCGCTTCCGCAAGGCGGTCATCGATCCCTTTGCCGAGAGCTACGTCGCCGGCGAGACGCCGATCCCCTGCGTTTCCTGCAATCAGACGGTGAAGTTCGCCGATCTGCTCGCGACCGCGCAGGATCTCGGCGCCGACGCCTTGGCCACCGGCCATTATATTCGTTCGCGCGCCAATGGCATGCACCGCGCGCTCTACCGGCCGGTCGACGCCGACCGCGACCAGAGCTACTTCCTGTTCGCCACGACGCAGGCGCAGATCGATTATCTGCGCTTCCCGCTCGGTGGTCTTTCCAAGCCGCAGGTCCGCGCCATTGCCGAGGAGATGGGGTTGACCGTCGCCGCCAAGCAGGACAGCCAGGACATCTGCTTCGTGCCGCAGGGCAAATATTCCGACATCATCGCCAAGCTGAAGCCCGCGGCCGCCAACCCCGGCGACATCGTCCATATCGATGGCCGCGTGCTCGGCCGCCACGAAGGCATCCTGCGTTACACGATCGGACAGCGCCGCGGCATCGGCATCGCCTCCGGCGAGCCGCTCTATGTCGTCCATCTCGATGCCGACCGGGCGCGCGTCATCGTCGGCCCGCGCGAGGCGCTGGAGACGCACAAGATCTATCTGCGCGCCATGAACTGGCTGGGCGACCGGCCGCTGTCGGACGTTCCGGCCGGCGGAATCGAGCTTTTCGCAAAAGTCCGCTCGACCAGGCCGCCGCGTCCAGCCGTGCTGCATCATCGCAACGGCGTGACTTCGGTCGAGCTGGCCGACGGCGAGTCCGGCATCGCACCCGGGCAGGCCTGTGTGCTCTATTCCGACGACGGCAACGAGGCGCGGGTGTTCGGCGGCGGTTTCATCGAGCGTTCCGAGCGTGGAGCCGAGGCCGAGGCCATGCTGTCCAGGCTAGCCGCCAGACCGGCGCAGATCCCAGCCGAATAATCATCGTATCTGTCAGCTGACGAGTCCGCTCAGTCGGACGCGCCCATATGGATCACCGTGCCGGCGGTCAGGATGCGCAGCACCCGGATCGCCTCCTCGCCGTCGGTGCGCGGCTCGGCGCGTGTCTCGATGCATTGCATGAAATGGGCAAGCTCTCGCGTCAGCGGCATGCCCTCGCCGACCGGTACGTAGGAGGGCTCGTTGGCCGTGAACGCCCATTGGCCGCTGTCCTGCCAGACCGCGTGGCGGTAGACGGCAAGCTTGCGCTCCCAAGGCTCGACGTCGTCGAACACCGCCATAGCCTTGGTGCCGACGACCGTCAGGCGCCGCTCGCGATAGGGATTGAGGCGCGAGGCGAAGAGATGGCTTCGCAGGCCGTTCGGGAAACGCATATGCAGATGCGCGAAGTCGCTGAGATTGTCGAGCAGCGCCGCTCCCTCGCCCCTCACCTCGATCGGCTCGGTGCCGGTGATGGCCAGGATCATCGACAGGTCGTGCGGCGCAAGGTCCCAGAGCGCGTCGTTCTCGGTGTGGAACTTGCCGAGGCCGAGCCGGTGCGAATGGATATAGCGCACCTCGCCGAGCTCGCCATTGTCGATCAGCCCCTTCAGCGTCTCGAAGGCTGGATGGAAGCGCAGCACATGGCCGACCATGAAGACGCGACCATTGTCCTTGGCCGCCTTCACCGCGCGCTCGGCATCGGCGACGGTCAGCGCGATCGGCTTCTCCACCAGCACGTCCTTGCCGCTTTCGACGGCCCGCACGGCGGTGTCGGCATGGAATTGCGGCGGCAGCGCCATGACGATGGCGTCGATATCGTTTCGCTCGAACAGTCTGTCCGGCTCGATCGCCAGGCAATCCTGCTCGCTGGCGAAACCTTCGGCGCGAGCGCGGTTGACGTCGGAAACGGCATGCAGCGCGCCAAGCGCCTTGAGGGTGCGGATATGGTTGCTGCCCCAGTATCCGCAACCAAGGACGGCGATGCGCGGCTTCATTCGTTCAAACTCTAGAATTTCATGGCCGAGACATAGCGACGTGCCCCGCCGAACTCAACCCCGGGTCATGGCCTGAGTGTCTGTCCGGCAAAGCTTTTCTGGGATGAGAATATACGGGCTGGATTATGCCGGCATGTCGGCCTCATCCGAGCTTGACAGGCTCACCCTCCCAACCTTATATCCGCGCGACCTCGGCGAACGCCTCGCGACGCCCGTCCATTCAGGACGGTTTTCCGGGCCATTTGCCACCCTGGCGGGGTAGCTCAGTTGGTTAGAGCACGGGAATCATAATCCTGGGGTCGGGGGTTCAAGTCCCTCTCCCGCTACCATCAATACAGCGTTAGGCGCCTCTTCTGGCTTGCGGTTTGCTAGGTTAAGGAGCTCCGCCAACGCACCGTGGACCTTGAGCTCAATCTGCCCCCTGCCCTCGGTCGGAATGATTTCGATCTTTGCAACTAGCGAGCGGACGATCCTCGCTGCCTCGTGACGCTCGCGTTCGTCGGATTGCAGCGCCTGCTGGAGTTCTGACACTTTCCGGCGATAAGCCTCGACCGCGGCCGGGTGAAACTCCACAATGCTTTCAGCGGCCGCCATGGCTTGAAGCTCTCGCGCTAGACTTTCCTTCTCGCTCTCGAGGTCCAGCAGCTTCGATCTCATGCTGGCCGTCGAGACACCGTCGGCAATGGCACTAACGATATTGGCGATCTGCCTGTCGATGTCGATGAGCCGCTTCTCAGCTTCCCTATTCCGTTGGCGGTTCATGGCATTCAGCCGCTTTTGCTCCGCGTGATATTCTGCAAGGAAGCCCGCAATAGCATCTGGCGCCAGCAATCTCCGCTGGACGCCAGCAAGCACACGCTTTTCGAGGTCACCAACACGGATCGTTCTGCTGTTGGTACAGGTACCTTTCTCACGATGCGCGGCACAGGCCAGTTGGTCCTGATTCTTCACGGTATAAGAGGCGCCACAGCAACCGCACCGCACGAGCCCTGAGAACATATGTTTCGGCCGTCGGCGATGGTGGAGTTTCGCACCTCCATATAGCTTCTTACGAGCTTGGGCTGCTTCCCATAGCGCATCATCCACAATGCGTAAATGCGACACCTCCCTGACCTGCCACGTTTCGGGCGGGTTCAGCCGCGAGATGCGCCTGCCGGTTTCTGGATCTTTGACCATCTTGATACGATTGAAAACGAGCAGACCGATATAGATTTCGTTGTAAAGGAAGCCGCTTCTTCGCTTGAGATTGCCGTTGATCGTCGAGGCGCCCCAAGCGCCACCAAAGGGCGATGGGATACCTTCGTTGTTGAGGTCAGCAGCTATCGCACGCGCAGATCGACCACCCGCGAACTCCTGAAAGATTCTGCGCACGACTTGGGCTTGATCCTCGTCGATCTCGCGCAGACCGCGGATCGGTTCGCCGTGTTCGTTGAGCTTTTTGACCACGCGATAGCCATAGGAAAGGCCGCCAGCCGCATAGCCATTCAATATGCGTCCGCTTTGACCGCGCCTGATTTTAACCGCAAGATCACGCAGGAATAGCGCGTTCATCGTTCCCTTGAGGCCAACATGCAGTTCGTCGACTGCACCCTCTGAGAGCGTGACGAGGCTGACACCTGCGAAGCGCAGCCGCTTGAAGAGACTAGCCACGTCCTCCTGGTCACGTGAGAGGCGATCAAGCGCCTCGGCAAGAACGATCTCGAATTGCCCGCTTTGAGCATCACTCAGGAGCCGCTGAATGTCTGGTCGACGGACGATGCTTGCACCAGAGATGGCGGCATCGGCATAGGTCCCAACGACAGTCCATCTCTCTTTAAGTGAGTGTTCTCGGCAAAGTCGCAGTTGGTCGTCGATGGAGGCTTCGCGTTGGTTGTCGGAAGAATAGCGGGCATAGAGTGCGACACGGGTCATGGCGGCAGATCCTCTTTCTTATTCCGAGGGGGGTTGCCCTCCGGCCCCCTGCCCTCTCCCTCTCCCTCTCCCTCTCGGAGGACCGGCCGATTGTCGTTGGCCACCACCCCCGCCTCGAATGCTTCCCGCGCCAGTTGCCGGCCGATCAGCTGGGCGATATCCAGCACGACCCGATCCAGCCTGGCCGCCGCGGCAAGTTCGGAGCAACCCTCGCGATTGACGAGGTCGCCGTTGTCGTTGGCCGGAACTAGCACCTGTGGCCCAGTCCGGGTTTCTTCTGCCATCGCGCCGCTCCCAATGCTGGATCGACCCGCTATCAGATGCCTCTGGATGGCAAAGAAAAGCACGAAGTTCATGTCGTAGGGGCATAGCGTGCAATGACTTGCGCCGTGCGGTTTTGTCTCCCCAGCTAAGCCAAGAGAGGCAATGGTCGCGCTCAGTTTAAGGAACGCCCGTTGATCGGGGCCACCATGCCTTCCAACTCGGATTCCGGAGAATCCACTCGAAGACAATCAAAGACCTGAAACCAGAAGCGGTATTCCGGCATGTCGCCGTCGCAATTCGCCGCCAGAGCGCCCCAAGCAATCGCTGTTACAGCCAAATCGCCCACAGCGCTTTTGCCGCGTTGGCGACTTCAATAACGGACCATTCGCCAAACCTCGCGTCGGTTTCTGCTATCTCGCGGCGAATGGAAGCATCTTCAACGATGATCGGCGAACGGTCGATCAGCTTTTTCATGCTGCGCCTCCATCCGCTTCGGTCCTGGCATGCAAGCTGTCCCCTTCCCGTCGTCGAAGAGGCGCCGGCTGGAGCATCTCGTTTAGAAACATCTGCTCAGGAACAAGCCCTTGGCCGATGCGGATAACATCATCGAGGGCCGAACGTATCTGTGGCCAGGGAAACTCGGCATCGTCTTCCGAGGACCGCCCTTCTCTAAGCGCCGCATCAAGCTTAGCCACCACACCGACAAGGGAAGCCGCGGGGGTTTTGGACAATGCCTCAAGAAGGTCCTCCGCCCGGTCGGCCGCGTCTCGTTCTGCCCGCAACGTCGCCGAGTAGCCAATTTCCCTGTCGCCCTTATCCCATCGCATTTGATGGGCTGCGAAATCGGCCTCAGCCTTCGCGCGCGTCGCTGTGCCTTCCGGATCGAGATCAAGCACTTCGTGAAGAGCCTTGAGTGAATGCAGAGTTACGCATCTACCGTCTCGCAGCCGGACGGTCGCACAAGGGAAGCCAATGGCCTCGACAAGGTTCCGCTCCAGGCGCTGCTGCTGACGGCACAGCCGCACAGTCTCTTCCTGGGCTGCCTTCCATTTGCGCCCTGCCATCACTGCCGGATCAGCGGTTTGGTCCTTTTCAAGATCGATGCTGGCAACGGCGTTTCCCTGCCATCCCACAATTGCAATTGCCGTTCCTCCAAGTGCCCTCCTGCGGGTGACGAATGGCAGAGTCGTGTTAATCTCAGAATCAGCCATGATCCGAGCTCCCTGAAGCTTGGGTTGTGGTCAGGTCGGAATTGGTGTTCCAGCACCTCTTCCGGCCGTTTTTTGCTCAGTTAGAGACTACAGGTAGAGGCGTGGGTGAGCAACAAAAATCATCACTCAGTGATGAAATATACCCAGTCCAGTGCAGGATGGCTCGGGCGGCGCTTGGTTGGGGCATACGCGAACTAGCTGAAGTAGCACGCGTCGCAACGCAAACAATTACCCGGCTAGAACAAGGCGATCGTCTCAAACCCAAAACGCTTCAGGCTATTCGTGCGGCCTTCGAGGCGGCCGGGATCGAATTCATTTCACAGAATGGAGGGGGACCCGGCGTCCGCCTTGCCCGTCGACTGGACCACAACTGACGCAACCAACAGCCGTTCTTCGATCGAGCCCGTCGTCGGTATCTCCGAGAGCCTGGCTTGAGTCTGGTACGGGGCCGAGAGCTGACGGTCCTCCTTCGCCACAGAGTGCCAGAAAGCCGACACTTCGACCGGCAATCTAGTTGTCAGGGCACTTCGAACCCTCAAAGGGGCTCGCGCGGGACGGTTTGCGTATGAGCAGCTTTGCAGACGCAACCTGCCCTAGGACGATACGCCGTCGCTACCTAAACCGATCATTCACTGGGACCGACTTGCCGCAGCACAGCTACGGCATTCCTGCCAATCAGGGTCGGCGCGAAGTATCAATTGAGGTCATGGGAGCCGGCGCACGCGCATCTTTGACAATCGGCTTCACGCGGAGGCTTGTCGCTGCATCCAGCGAAGCAGGGCTTCCAGGGCCCCGCGCCTCGGGTGCCCTGCCCGATAGACAAAATAGAAGCCGTAGCCGGGCAGAACGATATCGCTGACTCGCAGAAGACGACCATCGCGAAGCTCCCGTGCAACGAGCACGTCACTACACAGCCCAAGACCCTGTCCGGCCACTATCGCTTCGATCCCGTGGTGCTCTTCGTGGAATTTCAGTTGCGGTGGCCGGACGGTGCCGCTAATTCGGTGGCCCGCCGCTCGGGCCGCAGTCTCCCAGTTACGCCAGGTGGGCGCACCTACGTCGGTCAGGGGCCAGCCGACCTCGACCCGTGGCAGGTCGAGGATCGCCTGAGGCTCGATCATGCGGACGCCTCCCTGAAGAATCGACGGCGCCGC
Organism: Mesorhizobium atlanticum; assembly: GCF_003289965.1. GTDB lineage: Bacteria > Pseudomonadota > Alphaproteobacteria > Rhizobiales > Rhizobiaceae > Mesorhizobium > Mesorhizobium atlanticum. Next base: position 576,170 of record NZ_QMBQ01000002.1, on the reverse strand, counting down.
AACGACGTAGAAGGTATCGCGAAGTAGCTCCACCGCGACTCCGTCTGTCGGGGATTGCCGCGCATAACGGATCGCAACGTCAACTTCGCCCGTGCGAAGGTTGAGTACCGTATCCGTTCCCACAAGCTCGAGCGTCGATACCGGCGCTTCCGCTCGCCAGCTTTCCAAGCGCGGCAGCAGCCAGCGCGCGGCGAAGGCGCTGGTTGCCGTCACCCGAAGATGGCCGATACGGTTGCCAGGGGTAAGGCGGGCAAGCTCGTCCGAGATCGACAGAAAGGCGTCCCGAACAACCGGCAGTAGCTGTGCGCCCGCAGTGGTGAGCTGCAACGGCCTCGGCTGGCGCTGAAAAAGGGACTGGCCGCAATAGCGTTCCAGTAGCCGTATCTGGTGGCTGACGGCTGTAGGTGTGACAGACAGTTCCTCGGCCGCCTTCCTGAAGCTCAGAAGGCGGGCCGCGGATTCGAAGGCCTGAAGCTCTCGAAGAGGCGGAAGGCGGTGCATGCGTCGAATTCTAGATGAATTGTACTCACGTTGCCCCAAATTCTTTGATGTTGCCCCACATCTCATCGAGTCCGATCATTCCGGCATTCTGAAAGGTGATCATCATGCTGGACGGACAATCGGCATCGACTGCTGCAACCATGATCGGAAGGTTCGAACAGATCCGCCCCTTGCTGGCAGAGCAATCCGAGCGCTTTGACGCGGATCGAAGGCTATCGGACGACGTTTTTGATAGCTTGAGCGAAGCGGGGTTCTTCCGCCTTCTGCTGCCGGCTCGACTGGGCGGATGCGAGCTTTCGCCCCTCGACTTCATGACCGTGGTTGAGCATGCCGCCGCATTTGATGGAACAATCGGCTGGCTGGTCGGAAACGGAGGCGGCATTTCGCGTGCTGGCGGCTATCTGCCGTTGGACGCCGCACAGAAGGTGTTCGGCAAACCGTCAGCATTCGTTGCCTCAAGCACAGGCGCGATTGGCAAGGCGGTCCGGGCTGAGGCAGGATACCGCATCACAGGCCGGTGGCCTTTTGCCAGCGGCGCGCCACACGCCACGACCTTCGCCCCGCTTTGCGAGGTGAACGAAGGCAGCGGGCAGATCGTTCTAGCGTTCCTGCCCCGTGGGTCTGTCACCCTGATCGACAACTGGCATGTTTCAGGGATGAAGGGCACTGGAAGCTGGGACTTCGAGGCAAACAACGCGTTCCTGCCAGCCGAATTCGTTTGCGACTTTCAGCCAAATCCCACCCACGCAGGTGTCGTCTATCGCCTTCCGGGCGTTTCCGCCTTTGTCTGGACCGTTGCCACGGTGCCGCTCGGGATCGCGAGGGGGGCAATCGACGCGCTCATCTCGTTAGGTTCTGGCCACCGTCGTCAGGGAATGACCGTCCCCGTCGCAGAACGCGACCTGGCTCACGCAGAAATCGGGCGCTGCCTTTCGCAGTGCAGGGCGGCTGGCGCCTACATGCGGTCAGCCATGTCATCATTGTGCTCGACCGTCGAAAGCGGGGGCTCTGATCTGGTTGCGGCTCGGATCAACTACCGGCTTGCCTGTTCTCACGCCGCTGAAGTCGCAGTGAGCGTCGTACTGCGGGTGAACGATCTGATCGGAGCCCGCGCCCTTGCCGAGTCCCAGCCCTTCGAGAGGCGCGAACGCGACGTTCGCGCGGCGGCCAAGCACATCGCCGTGAGTGCCGAGCAGTTTGTGATTGGGGGCCGCTACGCTCTTGGTGGCGATATCAGCCGCGCAAACTTCTAACAAGCAGCACGCACTAGTCCCGACATAATCCCGCCGCGACGGTCCGGGGCCGGCTGATCTTCGGCGTCGGGTCAGTGGTCATCTATTCCACTAGCTGATCCAGCCCACCGCATGATCGCGAGGATTGCCGTGGAGAAGCGCATCCCCTCAGGGGCGGCCGAGCCTATGGGCGCTGCGGGGCTATCGGGGGTCAGAGCAGAAAGTACAAAGAGGGCACTATGCCGTCATCTGACAGTTTCTGTTAGCCTTCGGTCGACCTAGCGCCCGACGCAGAAGCCCGAAATTCCACGGTTTCACGCGGCGACAATCCGGCCGCTAGCGCGCCAATAGCAGACGGCCGGGGCTTCAAGGTGGCGTGGGTAACGCCTGCCTCGCGCGAGAGGACTCAGACCGCCTGACTAGCGAGCGTAGTGGTGGTATTCTTGGTCGTTGGGTCAGTGATCGGCAGCTGGACCAGTGGCCGCAGCGAGAGTTACGGGCTGACCGTGCGGCGTGTTGAGGTACGCCCGCCGCCAAGCTTCCACGCGGGTGACAAGCGATCCGCCAGTCTCCGGCGACTTCTCGCCCACCAAGCGCTCCAGAGCTGCAAGCACAGCCTGATAATAGGTCTCCTCCGTGTCCGGTTCTGCCGCTACGGCAAAGCGGCGAATTTCGGCGGCGAGCGCATTTGCCCATTCGACTTGAGAATACATGCCGCTTTGAATTAGCGCATTGGCAATGCCGAGCGCCTCGGCATGCCACGGCACGGCGAACACCGTAGAACCGGGTTTGGGTTCGCGTGGTAGCAATGCGGCTTCAGGCTCGCTCAAGATAGCTCTCCCAAAGATCAAGATAGACGTGGTCCTTGCGGCCCGCTGCCCCCAGCCACAGGTCGGCAGCAAGAAACGACACCGTGTAAAGTGGCTGGGCAGGTCCGTCGCCGGCCATGTTGGTGTCAGGAAGGGTGTGGACGCCGCGAAATGACTCGATCTGGCCCTCGCGGCCACGCGCGTACTGGGGCAACCTAGTATGTCCGCTGGATCCGAAAGGAATCGTCTTAACTTTGTCGCCGGGAGCGAATGTCGGGCCTGTGTCCGACTCGCGATCAAAGCGGCTCATCGCCTTCGTCAGCGTCGCTACCTTTGCCGGTGTCATTGGCGGCGGCATGTTCGGAATGGCCTTGGCCGACTTGCCGGTCGCGAGCTCCTCGACAGTGACCGCCTCGGCGTCGACCATCAACACCGCGTAGGCGAGCAACCACTGGTCGTAGTAGCCGCGGGTCAGATACTCGGCGGGATCGATACATTCGCGAACATGCCGGAATAGGTCGATGCTGAACATCGCAGGCCGCGTGAAGGCACGGGTGATGCCGAACAGCCGCGCTTCCCAGGGGGCGTGAAAAGGTTCAGGCGGTTCGTTGACGTCGATCGGGCCGTAGCCCTGACGCCCGCCGAGGTCGTGGATGCCGTCCATCATCCTCTCCCGACGAGTCGCCCGAGGTCTCGTTCCGTGCCGATCATGGAGTTGCGCGTGACGAGGCGTGCGAGGCGTGCCACGTCCCAGTCTTCGGTGCCGGCAGGCCGCTCGGGTAGCACGAGATATCGGACCTCTGCGGTCGAGTCCCAGACACGAACCTCCACGTCGTCGGGAATGGCGTCTCCGAACTCTGCGATGACACCGCGTGGATCGCGAACGGCGCGCGAACGGTAGGCAGCGGTCTTGTACCAGTTGGGAGGGATGCCGAGGACGGCGTGCGGGTAGCAGGAGCAGAGCGTGCAGACGACGAGGTTGTGCACCGCCGGCGTGTTTGGGACGACCCGAAGGTGACCGCCGGCCCAACCTTCGAAGCCGAGCTCGGTGATCCCTGCGGTGCCGTCGGCGAACAGCCTGTCGCGGAAAGCCGGATCGGTCCAGGCGCGAGCCACCACCTCGGCACCGCGTTTCGGACCGATCTGCTCGGTGTAGACCTCAATCCACGCATCAACGGTATTTGGGTCGAGCAGCCCCTTTTCGACCAAAAGACTTTCCAGCGCCTTCACCCGCAGTTCTGGCGCGGACGGAAGATGGCTGTGCAGTTCGCGGTGTATCGCGCCGATCCGCCCGGAATGATCCTCGGACACTATAGCCTCCGACTTGCGACGATCAAATCCAGTGATCTCTCGAAATTTGCCTGTCGTCAACAAGGAGGCCTGGTAGCCATCGGAAGTTCCTTAAAGCCGGCAATTGGCCGATGGGCCGCTCGTGCCGACATTGTGGCTGATCATATGGCGGGCGCAGCTACAAAGTAGGTGAGGAGGCTAGGGCCAAGACGGTCATCGGTGACCATTTGGAGATAGGCCGAAAGGGCGCCGGAGGATCAACCTTCAAGGTCCAGCGCCGTGACTTGACCAGATTCTGCCTTTCCACGAAACGACGATGGAGGCCTGGCGCGAGGCGGGACTTACCGAGCCGCAGCGAGTGAAGGGTCCGGTTCAATATTCTGGTTTAGCCGGAAAAGATTTGAGGGATCGAAGCGTGCTTTAAGCGCTGAAAGTCGGTTGTATTTTTCTGCGCCGTAGGCGTGATACGAGACCTCCTTGCCGGTATCCGCCTGCTCATTCAGATAATTGCCGGCCTGAGATATCGCCGCCATGCGGCCACCTGCCGAACGCCCCCAAGCGATGCAACGGGAATCGTCCATCGGGTTGTCCCAAACCGGCTCGGCAACCCAGTAGAATTTCGCAGCCCGCCCCGAATAGGCAGTGGCGGCTTCCTCGACATCGCTTACCGCTCCGCCGAGTTGCAGCACATAGAATTCCGAGTCCGGCGTCGGCGCGGTCGCGATTGAATCCAGCAGGCAGTTGATGACGCGATCGTCAATGTCACCGAGGAATCCGCCCTTGGCGTAGTAGCGTCGGCCCCACGCAAAGTGGGCGTCATTGCGGCTTTGCAATTCGAGAAATGTCTGGCCGCCGACCATGATGGCATCGGGCCGTGCCAATGATCCATACGGTTGAATCGCAGCGAAGGCGTTTCCCGACGATCCGGACCAAAACGCGCTCACGGCGATGGCTGTTGACGTTATCGTGAGGGCAGTCGTCAGTTCACGCGGTGCTTCGGCCGCAAGATCGCGATAGCCCCTCAGAACCGCGCCGAATGCCGGACGCGGATACTTCCAGCGGCCGACCAGGACCGGTCCCAGTGGCTGCATCCTGAAGCGAAATTTCGTTACCACCCCGAAATTGCCGCCGCCCCCGCGAATGCCCCAGAACAGTTCGGGCTCAATGTCGGCGCTCGCATGCAATGCGCGGCCTTCGGCCGTGATGAGGTCCACGCCCAGCAGATTGTCGATCGTCAGGCCAAAGCGCCGGCTCAACCATCCCATGCCGCCACCCAGCGTGAGCCCCGCAATTCCTGTGTGCGAAATGACTCCGGCAGGAGTTACAAGTCCGGCAGCGGCACCGGCCACATCCAGATGTCTAAGCAGTGCACCACCCTCGACTTCCGCTATACGCGATACAGGGTCAAAGACGACACGGTTCATTGCTGACAGATCGAGGACGATTCCGTCATCACCGGTCGACAAGCCGGGGATGCTATGGCCACCGCACCGCACTGCCGGCAGAGCGCCGTATTCGGCCGCAAGCTGAACGACCTTTGCGACGTGGGCGACCGTTCCGGTGCGGACAATCGCGGCTGGTCGCCGATCCACCATGCCGTTCCATACCTTACGCAGCTGTTCGTATTCGGCCTGATGAGGCCCTATGATGATGCAATTCGGCCCGGCAGTCTCAAGTTCCTTGGAAATCCGCGCTAGTAGCATGCCGCCGTCCCCCAATGCCGTGATTGCGAACCCAAATCTCCACTTGTTCTTGATTTTCAACCTAACACAGTGCAGCCCGAGCTGTCTTGCCAGCGGCACGGCCCCAACGGGCCTGAGTAGTGCTGGCGATCCGTAGGTCCAGAGATGGCGCCCACAATCAGTTCCAGCGCGATCAGCACCAAACGTCCGCTTTAGGCAGAGGCACAGCTGATTTCGATGTCCGACATGCCGAATCGGATACGCGCGCCTCGCTCCGCCCAGCGGAATCAGCCATGACAACATTGTGGCTAATTAAACGACACCGTATTCTCGCTTAAGCGGTCTCAGCAGTTGGTCTGGCCCGCAGCTCGACCGCGATATTTCCAAGGATCGCCCCAATCACCAATGCGCCGCACGCGAAGGTTTCAGTCGCAGGCATCTCACTGAAGAACAGCCAGACCCATAGCGGACCCATCGGCATCTCCGCAGAGCTGAGCAAAGTGGCTTGAGCGGCGGGGAGGCGCCGGGCGATGGAAAATGAGGTTCGCGCCAACGATCTTGTGATAGGTTTGCAGCTCCTTGTTGAACATGTCTTGGGGGCCAACAGCGTCGTCGCCTGCCCTGACTAGCATTGTGTCGTTCAAGGAGCCTGCCATGACGTCCTCCCAACAGATGCGGCTATGACCGTGATTCAGAGATTGGAATTCTGGCGCTGCGTCCCCAGTGCATGCAGATGCAGCGCGCGAAACACCGCCGTGTGGCCCGGAGTGGCGACACCCAACTTCATTCCCAGTTGATGCATGCGCCCGGAAAGCCACGCCACCTCGATGGGTCTCCCACGTTCGAGGTCATTTGCCATTGAGGATTTCACATGCGGAGGAAACGCGGACCACCTGGTCTCGACGCGGCCCGGGAACCCGTCGGCCATTGGGTGGCCGGCCGCTGCGGCTACCGCCATCCCCTCATCCCTCAACTTTTCAATGAATATGCGTGCTTCCGGATCGGCCAGGATCGGACCGATGCCGGAGCGCATCAGCGCTGTTCCTCCCGAGAAGGCGCAAAGCGTTACAAACTTCTCCCAAAGCACTTCGTCGATGTCTGCGACTGGTTTGAGCTCGAGCCCGACGGCGCGATCACACAACTCCCGCAATTGCTCGATGATGGAATCACGTTGGCCGCCGACCAGGTTTTGCGGCAGCCCGCCGGAATGAACGACTTCGCCCGGCTTGCTGATGAAGCCGGAAAGATAGGTGGCGCCGCCGATCACGCGGTCGCGCGGCAGGTGACGACAAAGAATTTCGACGCTGTCGATGCCGTTTTGCAGCGTAACGATGCGCGTGTTGGCGCCCACGAGGGGTGCGATGGATGCAGCCGCCTCCTCGCTGTCGTAGAGCTTCACCGCAAAGATCACCAAATCGACCGGCCCGATATCAACTGCCGCTTTGCTAGCGGACACAGGCGCAAGAACAAAGCTGCCGAGGTCGCTCTGGATACTCAGACCAGTCTGGAGCATTGCCGCAAGGTGCGCTCCGCGAGCAATGAAGCTCACGTCACCCCCTGCCTGGGCTAGCCTGGCGCCAATATATCCGCCGATGCCGCCCGCTCCCATCATTGCAATTCGCATTGTCGTCCCCGAGACGTCAGCTGTCACCCCGCACGCGACCCGACGTGAACCGAGCGGCACACTAGAATATTAGCAATCATTAATACTATCAATTGTTGGGGTGATGGAGTCAGCGCGTAACCCCACTGCGACACGAAAGAGTTCGGGCAGGACGGCAACATGCTGAAGCTGATCGCGGCTCTTTCACCGGCATCGCGGGCTCCGAGCCTCCTGAGGAATGGGCCGCACGCGCGCATTTGGCGGCTGAGAAATTAACATAAGAATCGGCAATCTTGAAGAAGGGTGGCTTCATCCTCCGCTGCACTGGGGCGACTGGGCGAAGTGGCGCCTGCGGCCAACGGAAAGAACCGCAGCAGCGAACCGGCTCTTCATCCCTGGACTTGGCGTAAGCTCTGAAATCGTCGTGCGTCGAAGCTCTTAAGGCCTCGAACATTGTTCCTCACGGTCGGGCGAAGTGCGGTCAGACAGCGCTTACGAAAAGCTGCGAGAACAGTCCAGAATCGCGCGCCTGCGATGTTAGCAATGAGGCAATGTCTGGGCGGTCGTGGACAGAACGTGCCCGGCCACGACAAGCCCATCAGGAGAAGCAAGTTTCTCTTCATCTCCGAACTCGCCGACATCGGGCTGAGGCCGACGGATATCGCCAATGCGCTGTCGAGCATGGGTCCCGATAAGCAATCCGCTGTCGCGATCGGACGATGCAGACCGAATTGTCTCTGATCTCCACGGGTCGGAAGTCGCCGCCTCTGTTAGCGATCCATCAAGGATAAGGTGGAGAGCTCCTGGGTATTGAAGCCGATCAATCAGGCAATCCAGCCTTGCGATACCCATCGACAAAATGTTCCACCGTTCCGGCGTCCCGCGCCGGCTGGCGCGATGCCCATTGGCTCGTCGTAAAGCCGGGATTGTTCGCCAGAAAAATCTGGCCTTCGCGGACCGCTTCATCCAGCCGCCCTAGTTGCGCTAGACTCGCCGCCAGGATTCGCCGTGATCCGGTTCGATATGTCGCCTCGGTGCGCAATGTCTTTACCGCCGCCCCGTAGTCTCGCGCGGCATATTGCGCCAGACCAAGCTCCCAGTAGTACCAGCCTGACGGGTGCGGATTGAGGCGAAATGCTCTCTTTATCAGATCGATGGCCTCTGCCGCCCTTCCCGCCATTGCAGTCAATTCAGCACACATAATCATTGCATCGGCATGGTTCGGATCGAGGGTAAATGTTGCAGCGAACTCTCTCTCTGAATCAGCCCATCGCCCCGCGGAAGCTAGCAGGTAGCCGAATATCCAATGGTTTGAGCCATCATTCGGGTCGAGAGATACCGCTCTTTCCGCCAATCTTATAGCCTCGGCCAGGTTTGAATCGGCACTGTCGATAGCGTTGCTCCAAAGCGACCAAAGATTGAAGGCAAGCCACCGGATGGCTTCCGCGTAACCAGGATCCAGGGTCACTGCCTGCTTCAGCAGGAGGATTGATTCCCGAACCGCTTCCGGAGAACCGCCCATGGACGCAATCAGCGCCCTTGCCTTAACGCATAGGTCGTACGCATCGAGGTTTGCCGGGCGATTGCGCGGCGGGAGCGGCGGCGTCAACTTTCCGACCAACGCCTGCACAATCTTGTCTGCCACTTCATCTTGTACGGCGAAGACATCCTCGATGTTCCGGTCGAACCGTTCAGCCCACAGAAGATCGCCACCGATCGCATCAACCAGCTGAACATTTACTCGGATGCGGCCGGCCGCTCTTCTGGCGCTGCCTTCCAGCAGAAACCGGACACCCAGGTCGTGCGCGATGATACGCACGTCAGTGGTTTTGCCCTTATATGCCAGCGACGATTGCCGCGCGATGACCAGAAGCCCTGCGTTTCGCGACAGATCCGTGATGAGGTCTTCTGTCAAGCCGTCGGTAAATGCATCCTGCTCGGGGATGCCGTCTATGTTTACGAATGGCAAGACCGCAATCGAAGCCTTGGCCGGAATAGCGGGATCGAGATCCTTCGGCTGGGTATCTGCGGAGGCATGCACCCGGCTTTCGTCGACAAGATACCCCCGCCGCGGCAAGGTTCTGATCAATCCGTCCGCGCCCGGACCGAGGGCGCGTCGAATGTCCATGATGCATTGGGTGAGGGATTCGTCGGAAACGGTCACCGCCGGCCAGACTGCGGAAACGAGCTCATCCTTGTGCAATATCCTGCCAGCGTTCTCGATCAGGTAGATCAGCAGTGCGAGAGACTTGGGGCGCAAATTGACGTCGGCGCCATCACGTAGAAGCCGCCCCTGACGAAGATCTAGAACATGGCCATCGAATTCGAAAAACATGGCATGCCGACCATGTCTGAAGGCCAAGAAGTTGTCGACTGGCGTTTCACCTATCCAGCCAGTCGGCTGAAGTGCTCTTGAAGGCAAAATTTCGTTTCGATCTAAGCCAAGTTTCAGCGGCCCGTCACGACGCCGCGCTCGCCGATAGCAGATGATTTGCGGGTTCCAGGCGCGAGGTACGCGACCGGGAAATCCTCGGGATCGGAGAATGTCAATGTCTTCCTCAATCACTTTCCAGCGGCCAAAGTCTAACCAGCTCTCTGCGTCGTTGACCACGACCTTACTTCACCTCGCCAGCCTGCTGGTGAAAGGCCCAATCCTGCTCTGGCAATTCTGGCGCATGCGCAGCGAACTCTCGGCGCTCGCCCGAATGGACAGTCGCGAACTCGCCGACATCGGGCTGATGACCACGGATATCGCCAATGCCCTATCGAACATCGGCCCCGACAAAACCGAAATGCTTGCCCGCGTCGCTCACGATCGACGCTACCGGCAGGAAGAGTAGGGCAGAGGGCTCGGAAAGGCGCTGAAGTGATTGGGCTGAACCGGTCAATTCGAGCTTGAATCGGCTATCTGTCCTTGGAAAATCGTCCCTGCCCGGGAGTCCAGAGCGCCGGCCAAATGCCGCATTCATCCGCTGTTTTAGGGCTGACGGAACCTATATGCCACTTGCGCGTTCCCGGCGAAGTCGGGGGCGCATTGTATAATGAATATCGCGCGGTTCTGGTCGTTGAAGACGAAACTCTCATCCTAATGGATATCGAAGTGGCACTCGAGGAAGCTGGCTTTGCTGTGACGGGGGTGGCCAATGCAGAAAGTGCGTTGACCGCATTCAGCGCAGAGCCCGACAGGTTCAAAGCTCTGGTTACCGACATTCGTCTGGGCTTGGGGAAATCGGGTTGGGATTTAGCTCGCGAAATCCGGGCGACGAAGCCTGCTCTGCCAGTGATCTACATCAGCGGCGACAGCGACGTGCATTGGCCTTCTGAAGGTGTCCCCAACAGCATCATGATCTCTAAGCCGTTTTTCATGCCGCAAATCATCACGGCGATATCGACGCTGCTCAACGGGCAGTCGACCTTAGACGCTGGCAACCGACCTTAGTGGCGGAATTCCAACGGGTCTCTAAAATATACAACCGCCTTTTTAGCAAACCAAACCATGGCACTTGGCGGCCAAGCGGGGTTTAGCCTTTAGACCCAGACTGTCGCGGGCACTCAGTCTAATTGAGCGATTGCTAATACGCGTCAAGATTGTCGGCGCGGAAGGAAACGATTGCCACGTCAAAACCCCGCATTGGCCGGTGCTGACTCCCCAAAACCCCTAACACCCCGGGCGGCACCGGCCAGCCGGCGGGCTTGAAACCCTCGTGCGTTCCACAAACGCCCGCTGGCGCACAAAAGGGCCATTGGCGATCCAAAGGACCTTGAGGACGTCAAGCTCCTTGAACAACCGGCCGCCAACTAGTCTGACCGCCAACAAACCAGGCATTGCTGTGCAACGCATGCTTTGATTGGGCTGTGCTACATGGATCGGATGAGTTGGTGGGTGGACAGTCGCCACTTGGCTGGTACGACAAGAGGGGTCATCCCTGCTATTCTTGCTCCATCTGCTGGAGCATGCCGATGATTGACTGGATACCGATGGTGGTGTTGCCGAACGCGGTTCTGCGTGAAGCAATCGACATGGCGGATTTCGCAATGGTCCCGCCATCGGATGCCCGAGTCAAAGCCGCGTGCCGGCGTCAGCCGCGCCTTCGTAAATTCCTGCACCGTTTCACCGACGCCTTTGGCCAGAAGATTGAGCCTGCCGTCCTGATGATCCGAGAAGACGCCCCCATGCGCTATAGGGGAACCGCGCCGGTGGCTGGCTTTCGGGATGCCGTCGCCATCTCCACGCTGACTGGTGGCCGAGCGACAATGATCTCGCATAACGCCGGTATGCGCCGGCCGATATGGGCCGAGAGCTTTGCGATTTACCCCTGGATGCTCGACAGGCTCGGAGAGGACCTGATCGCCAACACACCGTCGATGATGGGGGTCCACACCGTTGACCTCTTCCATGGCCAGTCCTTTGCCGGCTTCAGCCCCGCTGAAGTCGGTGCATCGGAGATCGATCGCCCGTTATTTGAGGCACTTTCGCGGTGCTGGGTACAGCGCTTCGCGAGCGAAGATGTCGAGTGGGAGGACCGGGCGATCTTCAGGTCTCTCAACATGGCGTACCAGGCGTGCATGATGCCAGGAGGTCAGGAGGCAACGTTCTACGACATCGGCCGGCTCATCACGCTATGGGTTAGTGCCTTCGAGATCCTTCTCCATACCGGACCGAATGGGGGATCAGGCAAGATCCAAGTGATGGACATGCTTGACGGTGCAGATTGGTGCGACAAACGGCTGTCCGAGTTGGCTCATCCTGTGAGAGCCAACAAGGCGAGCACCAAGAATAGGACGCTAGCGTCCTCAATCTACTACCGCATCGACGGGCTGCGTAGCGACTTCGTGCATGGCAATGACGTGACGCAAGACCTGCTGGTCACTGACAACGGCACCAATCTCCTACATGTCGCAGCCTGTCTATATCGGGTGGTCCTGACTACGAAGCTGGGCATACGCCGGCCAATTTTCGCAGACGACGACGAGGAGGAGCGCAAATTCCTGCCCCACTTCAGCGAATACGTGGACTGGAAGGATCCACAGGACCGGCACGAACGGGCCATCCTGAAAGCCGCAGCTCTGCCAGAGGCAGACCCCTAGGTCATTTCGCCTGGTGGAGTCACCGCGTTGATGGTGTGGCTAGTTAAACGGCGAGCTATGATCGAAGCCAAAAAGGACAGATAGCTGGCCGAATGGTCATCTGCGGCCGTTTCGAATGGCAGGAATGCGGCCGCAAGCGGACTAGCAGGTTTGGGGCTGCGGATGTTCAAAGCAGACGTTCACGGGACATAGTCGTGGCGTGACCGAAAGTAGCCGGCCGGGCTTGCTGCTGGACTGGCGGACGCCGCGACAGCGCCGCTGGGATTGGGGCGTAGCCGTTGCAACCCTCAGGGCTTCGGGGGCAAACGCCACTCCTGCCGCACGCTAGCGTTGAAACGCTCAGCCGAAAAGTACGCGACGAAGGCGGCGTGATAATTCGCCCACTTTCGCGTACGATCAACGGTGTAGGTCCTTGTACGGCGGAAAGTCAAATGAGCATGAAAACTCACGACTATGAAAAGCAAGCCGGCGCATATGCCGAGCTTGAGATGCAGGGTACACAATACCTTGCATTTCGCGACATACCCATGCTGATCCGGGAGCATGCGGGAACCATTGCATCCGTACTCGACTATGGCTGCGGCGCTGGGCGCTCAACACGATTTCTAAGTCGCCTTGGCTTCAATGCAGTTGGCGTAGACGTGAGCCAGGACATGCTCGATCAAGCTCGATCCAAAGATGGATCGGGCGAGTATCAACACATTCTCAGCGGGCTCCTGCCTTTTGAGGATTTTACGTTCGATCTGATTTTTTCGAGCTTTGTGTTTCTGGAAGTGTCGCGGATCGAGGAGATCGAACGAATTCTCAAGGAAATGAAGCGGGTGCTCCGGAAAGATGGAACCATCATTTTCGTGACCTCCTCGACAGAAGCGACAGAAGGAAACTGGGTGTCATTGTCATACTCGTTTCAAGAAAACGACAAGCCGCTCCAGAGCGGCGACACGGTGAAACTCTTGATCCAGGGCGTTGACGTTGTCCTTCATGACTATTTCTGGACGGAGGAAGATTACAGCGGAGCCGCTGAACGCGCGGGCCTAAATGTTGCCAAGCTTCACAAGCCGCTCGGTTCTCGAGATGATGCGATAGAGTGGCGCGATGAAACGAAGATGTCACCCATAGCAATATACGTGCTCAGGAATTCATTTCCGGCGTCGCAACCTTGAGAGAAGGGTGACGCTAAGGGACGCGCCGCCGTTCGTCGTCGCTCTAGAGGTCCGACCCGCCGTGGATGGGCTTCGTTTTCGCTAGCAGAACCCGATAACTGTGACAGAGAGTGCGTAACCTGTCGTTAGAAGCTCGCCCCGATGATGTCGCCGCCAAGAGCGTAGCGGCCACCGATCACAAACTGCTCGGCACTCACGGCGATGTGCTGGCAGCCGCGCGAACGGTCGTGATTGCAGCGATCTTCGTGATGGAAATTCGTCGTTAATCACCCGGGCGCCCGTTTCAGGGCCGACCATCGGAGGTGTATATTAGATAAGCAAATTATAGTGATCGTGTATGAAGCATCGAACGAACCGCCAACCTCTAACTGAACGCTTGCGACTCGACAACGTCGGGCGGAAGTGCTGACCGGGTGATCGGCGATTGCGAGATAGGCGTTGCGTCGCAGGTGGATGTCGATGGCATCCTCCGACTGCAAGAGAGCAATCTGCCGTATAACGGGGGTACGCTTTCCGTCCGATTTGCACGAGGTTGGTTTGAAGCCACCATCCAGGCGATGCCGATAATAGTCGCACGCAGGGCTGGTTTGATCGGATACCTAGTTTCATCATCGATCGAGGCGCATGCAGAAGTGCCAATTGTGCGAGCTATGCTGGAGGCTCATCCCGGGGGTGCTGGCGCTTACGTCTATGGGCCAATTTGCGTCGCTGCATCGGCTCGGCGGCAAGGGATTGCCGGATTGATGTTCAAAGCGCTTCGCGAGCAGTTGCCCGGCCAGGAAGGCATTCTATTCATCCGGCGCGACAATGAGCCTTCACTTAGGGCTCACAAAAGGATGGGGATCAACGAAGTCGCGGAATTTGAATTCAACGGCACCACATATGCGGTCCTGTCCTACGTGGGATAGCTGAGTAGGATGGCGAGCGTCAAAACCGTCAAGCGGTTGCTGTTTGACATTAGATAGAGCTAGTTGGGTCAGTGCCAGAAAAAGTAGACCGCGCGCCGTCAAAGCGGCACTTGCCGATCGCCAGAGACAGCTCCGAAACTGCATGCGACATCGACGGCTGCCCTCAGCGGCCTCAACCAGATGCTATCCTCTCGGGTAGAGCTCAAGAGGGGCTCACAAGGGAGCATGTTCGCTGCCTTGCTGAGGCTTCAAGAGCGATCCCAACCATTTCCAAATAAAGCTGCCCAGCATCGGCGCATAGGCCGGATCACCCATTCTACTTGGCATAACCTTGAGCAACTCATGCCTCGCCAGAACCGAATCCTGTCTCACCGCGCATTGTCTACTCCATCAAACCGATCAGCCGATCATGCGCAGCGCTACCCGGCGCATCCCGTTTTCTGACATTTCGTTGAGAGCTGGGCGTGCGGAAGGAGAATGGTCAATTGCGCAGCCTCCGAGCAACCAGCGCGGCCTTGCAAATGCCAGCATGATCGAGTTTGTCAGACCGCTCGACGGACTGTGTGGCGGCCTGTGTATGGTCTCTTGTTGTTTGGCGTAGAAGGCCATGTAGCGATCGAGCGCGGCACGGAACTCCTCCTCACGTCCGGGAGGGCTTTGAGCCGGCCGTACAGTTGGGGCTTCAGTTGCTAGTGTCGGGTAGTAACGGCTCCCACGCATTGCACGCTCTCCTGTGGCTTATCTGGAGCCAGGATGTCGGGCCTCCTACAAAACGTATCGAAGCGCGGCCGAACAGTTCCGAAAACCCCCGAAAACACATAATGTCTCCTAATGCCGGAGCAGCGGCTCGCATTTGGCCCTTTTGTGCTCAACCCCGAGGCGGGAACGCTTCTGAGGCAGGGCCTGCCTGTCGCGATCAGCTACCGGGGGCTGCTGCTCCTGTCGGCGATGGCAAGGAACGCCGGTGAGGTCTTGACCAAGTCCGAACTGCTGAACGCCGCCTGGCCTGGGACCGCAGTCGAGGAAAGCAATCTCTCGGTCCAGGTCGCGTCCCTGCGGCGCCTTCTCGGCTCCATGGCAGACGGAACAGAATGGATCGCAACCGTTCCGCGGGTTGGTTACCGTTTCACCGGCGCGATCGAGAAGCTCGACGAGGCAGCAGCCGCGCGAAATTCTGCGGAGCCAGAGCCTTCGATTGCCGTACTCCCTTTCGTCAACCTGAGCGACGATGCCGAGCAGCAATATTTTGCCGAGGGTCTCGCTGAAGATATCATCATGCGGCTGGCGCGGCTGCGGTGGCTTTTCGTCTGCGCCCGCAACTCGTCCTTCAGCTACAGCTACAGGGACAAAGCCATCGACGTGAAACAGGTCGGGCGTGAACTCGGAGTCCGCTACGTGCTGGGCGGCAGTGTCCGCCGCTCGGGTCAGCGGCTCAGGATCAGCGCCGAGGCGAGTGACACCTCCACTGGGCGCCAATTATGGACAGAGCGGTACGACGTCCAGCTGGCTGATTTCTTCACGCTACAGGATCAGATCGCCGACAGCGTCATCGGTGCCGTCGAACCTAAACTCTATGCTGCAGAGCATCAGCGTTACACCAGCCGGCCTCCCACTAGCCTGGACGCCTGGGGCTTCGTAATGAAGGCGATGCCTCATATCTGGAGCTGGAGCTCGGAAAGCGAGCTCGCGGTCGCCGAACAACTGCTACGCAGGGCCATAGACGCCGACCCTGACTACCCGCGTGCCAATAGCCTGTTCGCCTGGACGATGGCTTCCCGGGCGCTGCTCGGATTGGCGGAGCCGGCCGAGGTTCTTCCAAAGGCGAATGAGATGGCTCAGCGAGCCATTGCGCATGATGCCGACGATCCTTGGACGCATTTCGCTGCCGGGTACGTGCACGTGATGGCACGCCGATCGGAGAAGGCCGTCGCCGCACTAACCAATGCGATCACGCTCAATCCAAACCTGGCCATCGCACATGTCATTCTGGGCGCAGCATACGGCTTTGGTGGAATGCCGGAGGACGGCCTGCACCATCTCGCGATGGCCGAGCGACTTAGCCCTCGCGATTCCGCGCAGCAGCCGGGCATCTTGACCGTGGCGGGCCTATGTCACTTCGTTGCCCAGCGATTCCTCGACGCGGCGAGTTTCGAGCATCGAGCTGTGCAGCTTCGGCCACATTTTGGCGCTGCCTGGCGTACGCTGGCCGCTGCGGCAGGAATGGCAGGGAATCTCGATGAGGCGACACATGCCCTTTCAGAAGCGAAACGACTCCATCCAACGTTGTCGGTCCAATGGGTGGAGAAATATTACCCGATGGTTCGGGAACAGGATCGTGCCGCCTATATCGACGGGCTGCGGACCGCCGGTCTCGAATGACGTACGCGCAAGAGCCTGGCCTCGCGAAGGCGATCGCAGTCTTGCCGACCATGGCTCGTCCATCACCGCTCTTCGACAATGGCGGTGAGGGCTGCTGCAAAGGCCCGCCAGCGAAAAGTCGCAGATGGGTGGAGGCCTCACATTGCTGCCGTTCGATTGGAACCGGTAGAAAGCGCCAGTTCCTGATCTTCGCTTGGGCAAGCCGAACGTCGCGGTCCGACCCAGGCGGTCACCCATCAATTTCAACTTCCGCTTCGCAGTTTATGGGCGCATTCAAAGGGATGGCCATACCGATGGACGAGCGGGCGTGCGCGCCAGCGTCCGGCCCGTAAAGATCCAGAATCAGATCGGAATAACCGTTTGTGACCAGCGGCGTCTCATTGAAATCCGGAGCAACATTCACCATGGCGAAGACACGCAGCCAAGCCGTAACCCGATCGAGGTTTCCGACAGCCCGCTTGAGGCTCGCGAGATGAGCTAGGGCAACGAGCCGCGCTGACGCGTAACCCTGCTCTGGCGAAACCTCGGTTCCCACCTTACCGAGGGGTTTTGCCAATGTCCCATCCCGGTTGCACGCGACGTGGCCCGAAATGTAGGCGCGGGTGCCGCGCACCCGGACCCAGGCGAAAGGCATACGCAGCCCCTCGCGAACTTTCAGGGGCTCGGGCAGTTCCAGACCCATAGCGGCCAGACGTTGTTCGATGATGGCCATACCGCACCTCCCGGCTTGATTAGGGTACAATGTTGTCGAGCTCTGGCATCAACACGACGCTCTCGTTCGCTGCGGGGTCGTTGCGGGCGCCGAGGAACTCGGCGTTTTCCGTGCTTCGATTGACGGCCACGTGCGGAACGCCGGCCGGAATAAACAGGTAGTCGCCGGGGAGGACTTTTTCGCACCGTTCGAGCTCGGCCCCCGACCAAATCTCGATTTCTGCGCCCGCGGTCATAAGTAGGGCCGTCTCGTGCCCCCGATGGCGATGGGCGCGGGTTCGTTTCCCTGCAGGTAGCGAAATCATCCCGAGCCACAGCATGCTGGATCCAACGCTCTCTGCCGAAACTCCCGAGCGATAGACAGATCCCTGCTCGGCCACATAGCTGTCACTCACGCGTACGACTTTCGCGGTTAATGCATCAGCATTTTTCGGTTGCATCGCTTCGTTCTTCATCGCTCCCACCACCTCAACTGCTGGACGGAGCAGAATCTGCGCGCGAAGCCGGCGCAAGTCCTGAAACGAGGGCCGAAAAATTCCAAAAACTGCGAAATCGGGCGTATCATTCCCAACCATGAAGACACCGCACACCGCATTCGGTCGCTTCGAGTTCAACACCGAGAAGGGATGCCTTCTCCGTGATAATCGGCCTTTCGCCGTCGGCGCACGCGGCGCGTCGCTCCTTGCCGTCTTGCTCGCGGCAGAGGGGCGGGTCGTCACCAAGTCGGCGCTTATGGACGCCGCGTGGCCGGGCCTCGCGGTCGAGGAAAGCAATCTTTCCGTTCAGATTGCCGCCCTTCGCAAGTTGCTCGGCCCAGCATCGGACGGCGGCGAGTGGATCGTCACGGTCCCACGGGTCGGATACAGATTTTCCGGTCCGGCGGAGAGCCGGACCGATGGACTCGATAGCGGAGGGCAAGCGCAGGCGGGATGCAGCCCTGCCATTGCAGTGCTGCCTTTCGAGAATCTCGACGGCGATGTCGAGAGACAGTATCTGGCCGACGGTATCGCCGACGACCTGATCATGGCGCTCGCCCGATTCCGATGGTTCCGCGTCGCGTCGCGTGGGGCGAGTTTCTCAAGGAGGAACGGCCCGCGGGATCCAAAATCGATCGCGCATGAACTCGGCGTCGATTTTCTGGTGGACGGAGCTATCCGGCGAGCCGGGGATCGGATGCGGATATCTGTGCACCTCGCTGATGCGCTGAAGGGCGCCACAATCTGGTCCGAACATTACGATCTCCAGGTAGCCGAGCTATTTGCGGTGCAGGATGCTATCGCCGAGCGGATTGCCGCGGCGGTCGAGCCTGAGCTGCTGTTGCGCCATGGACTTCAGGTTGCGCCGCACACCGGCAACGTGAACGCCTGGGACCTTGTTCGGCAAGGCACATTCAATTTTCACAAGGTAACGCGGCCAACCCACCTTCTCGCGCGGCAATTCTTCCGAGAGGCCGCGGAGATTGATCCCATGCTTCCCGAGGCGCAGATCTGGCGAGCGCGAGTCAACGCAGGACTCATCGCTTATGGCTGGACGGAAAATCCCCTCGCGGACGGGAAGGAAGGACTCGATGCGGCCCTGCGGGCGATATATCTCGACGCCCGCAATCCGTATGCGCACTATGCGCTGGCGATCGTGTCGGCCTACACTGGCAGGGCCGATCAGGCGATCCTTGCAGCGGAGCGGTCTATCGAACTAGGTCCAAGCTTCGCCCTAGGGTATCTCGTCCTCGGCATGGCCCGTCTTTTCGTGGGCGATGCGGCCGGCGCGCGAAAGCCGCTGGCTCGCGGCCTCGAACTCAACCCTCATGATCCGCAGAATGCGGTCTGGTTCAGTCTCTTGATGCTTGCGCTGTTCTTTTCGAACGACGTTGAGGGTGCGCTCGACACGGGGCGCGCGGCGCTAAAGGCACGGCCTGACTGGCCGGCGTTGCTTCGCATACAGGCGTGCTGCCACATGGCCGTGGGACATAATCAGGAGGCTCGCCGCTTCGCCGCCGCTGCCAGCGATCTCCCGGAGCCTGCCGGGGATGCGCTTGGTCCGTTGAGAGATGGCGACAAGGAATGGGCGACCCGCCTCGAGGACCTGCTACGAGATGCGGAACACGGGTCCGGCCCATAAGCTGAGCAAAAGACTCGGATGACGGGGCTTGGATCGGCAAACGCTATCTCCGGCTAGGTTTGCCGCGTTGTCCGCTTTTAGACGAAGGCAAAATTTGCCTCTACGGCTGCGATTGAGGCGCAAAGCTGCCGTTCGCAGCACACGATCAGACTAGTCTGAAACGGGGCCGGTAGTGGTCAGACCGGTTCTGGCAAAGATGCTTTCGAATACAGACATTCAATCCGGTGGATCCGAAGTCTCGAACTGACCCTAAGCGGCAGCTCGCTCGCGCTCGCCCAAATTCACGCTAATGACCCAACCCCGACACTCTTGCTTTCCGGGAGCCGCTTGACACTTTGTTCTCATTCCGTTCACTGATACTCATGAGCGCCGAAATACGACGGCCCAAGCCTGAAATGTGGCACTCGCCGGTTGCCCAGCAGGTCTCTTTTGGTCCCGCTCCGTCCACCTTTGCGGAGGTCTCTCTAGATGTATATTAGTGATTCGTCATATAAGTCGTATAAGACTTAGGGCTGGAGGATTGGTTGGAAGTGCATGTCGTGGCCGTCGAACTGATAGCAAAGCTCCGCGACGCAATTGATGCCATCGACGATCACCTTTCAGAGATGGATTGCGTCACTCTCCAAGCGCTCGAAACGAGGCTACCCAAGAATGCCGCGCCAGGCAGCGCAGAGATGGTAATGCTTCTGCTCATCTACCGCGAGATGAAGAACAGGAAGGGTTGCGCTTGACCTGTCGAAGCTGATCGACACGCCGCGCGTGGTCCGGGTGACATGCCGCTATTGCAAGCGCCAGCATAATTATCAGCCGCAACCAGAGAAATTTGGATCGGGGGTGGGTGCCCCCGTTGCTGCTATCGCCGCTTGATAACGCTCCATGACCACAAGTTGCGTTTGGCAAAGCGGGCTTCTTGCTCCTCGGCGAGGTATCGAGTGTCGGCCATCGCCAATCCGTGTTTCACCAGGTCCCGTCCGAGGTCGATGCCTCCCACGAAGCAGACGCCGACGTCGTCGTTGTAACCGTCCTTGCCTTCGATGATGCAGGATACATCGCCTGAGGCGATAAGATGTTGGACGTGGTCACGCGCATACTTGCCGCAGGGCCAGATCTTGTCAGCGGCATCAAAACACGCCTGCGAAAGTTCGGGGGCATCAAAACCGAGCAATTGAATTCGTTTTTTGTCGTGCCACAGCGTGTCGCCGTCCTCAGCAGACCAGTGCTCTGCTGCGGACACAGGGCCACAGGTGAGCACGAGGCAACGGTGAGGATCAACCTACACATGGCCGTGCTAAACGCACCCCCTACGGCAGGGGCACCGGTGTGTCGGCGAGTGTTCTAAGATAGGCGATCACGTTCAGCCGGTCGGCCTCATCAGGCACGCCGCGAATATCCATGTTGACGCCGGGCGTCGTCAGCGTGGGACCGGCCAGGAAGATGTTCAAGTCCTCGTAGGTCCAGTTTCCCTCCCAGCCCAGCAGGGTCTTGGAGTAACGCTCGAACTTCGTCGATGCCTTATCCCGCCCGACGACGTTCCATAGGTCGGCCCGATGGTAGGAAGTTCCTTTGGCCGTACGACATGGCAGGGTGCGCAGGTGCTTTCAAAAAAGGCCCCGCCTTTGATGGGATCGCCTTTCGCAAGCCGGGCGGAAATCGGCTCCGGCTTCAGGATGACGACGCCATGCTCCAAAAGGTAGGCGGCGATGTCCTCATGATCGTCGTGCTTTGCCAGATGGTAGGCCGTGACGATGCTCGGCCGTTGATTGGGATCGCCCTGGACCCATATGGCGTTGACGTCGGCGCCGGCCTCGACCAGCACCTTAACGCAGTCGAGGCAGCCACTCGCGACCGCGAGGATCAGCATTGGCTCACCCCGCGTCTTGTCATTGGCGTCGGCACCATGCGCCAGCAGCAGCCGGATCATGTCGGCGGCGTTTTTCAGCACGGCCACGGTCGTCGTGAGGTCGAGCTTCGCCTCCTTGTTGACATCGGCACCGCGTTTGATCAGCAGCGCCGCTGCATCGACGTGGCCGCCGCGCACCGCCAGGAACAGCGGTGTTGCCCCCTTATCCTGCTCCTCGATGTCAGCGCCCGCATCGAGCGCCATCGTAATTGCGTTGAGGTCTCCGCTCTTGGCCGCGTCGTGGAGCGCACCGCCATGCGCTGTTGTGACGGCACATAGCAAGAGTAGGAAGCTTGCGAACAAACCCCGCATTTCGGCATCCCTCCGCCGACAAGGAGGAAGATACACCCGACAGCGGCTCGCTTCCAGAATATATTAGCGACGACTAATGGTGTATAATGGCCTTGACGAGATCAGATGCCGTTGAGGGCGGCCACGTCGATGCATGCGGTTGGCGGAAGACAGGTGACCTGCTTCGCAGGCGTGATCGCCATGGCTGCGGCAGTTTAGGGAAGTGCGGCGTTGGCCAACGGCCCGGATCGGAATTGGGGCTATCCACCAGCTTGCTGCCACGGCGACCCGCTCACTGGCGACTGCGGGAGAATTCCCAGTTCAACTGTGACGCCCCGGCCAGACGGCTACGTGGTTATCCTACGACCGGGCGACCATCGAAAAGTCACTCATCAGGACCGCTACCTCGTGCCGTACGATGTCGTCATCCCCTCGGGGGATGGCAACTTCCACATCTGCTTACATCCCACGGAAGAAGACGAAAACTGCTTCTTCGCACCGCCCGATGCGATGTGAATGTACCTCTATCTTCGCGCGATCGAGCCTGTGCCCCGCGGGGCGAAAAAGCACGTCCACCTAAACCTGTGATAGGTCTCGAAACTCATGTGCGGCGCCGGCGACCGATAGAACGTCATCAGGCGCTCGCAAATGTGATATTGATCATCTGGCGAGGTCTGGACGCGCGTTCTCGGGATGAACCACTGTGGCTCGTTCAGATAGAATGGACGTGGCGGCCGGACGAAATAGCCGTCCTTTGACATCCTGACATAGTCTGGATCGATAGGATGGCAGTCTTTGCCTCCACAGCAGTTGTAGTGGAGAACGGGGTCTGTCTTACCCGTATACCATTCGTGGGCCTCGGCATTGCCGAGCAGTGCAAGCGACGCCAATGCGAAATACCGCTTTGACTGCGCCATCGAAATTCCCTCTCATCCTGAATACCACATTAGACATTGCTAATCTTCAGGCTGGGAGGTCGTACCGGCCGCCGCACAGGTCGGGCGATCGCATTCCCTAGTCTGTTTCCCAAAAATCCTTCAGCGAGGCATGGCGAAGCTTTCTTCCCCTTCAGCAGGGCATACCCACCAGCCTAGTGTAACGTCGACCTATAGCTTAGGCCCTGCAACGAAGCTGCATCATGCATGGCGGCCGCCCTGTCAGCGGGCTTACCTTTGAGGATGGCTAGAAAGAAGGTGGTGGCCAGTGCTGTCGCCTCATGGAAGTTGGGCTTCAACGAATTCATGAACAACGTGTGCCCACCATGATCAAAAATGGCCAACGCCTTATCTGGACTACCGATGCTGTCATACGCCCACAAAGCGTTGAGTTTAGGTGAGACAACAGTGTCGTCTGAAGCGAACATGATCAGAGTCGGCTGCTTGACCGCCGCAATGCCTTTGTCGCCAAACACGTGCAGTTCGCCGCCCGGAGCTGCGGCGACGACAGCCGCTACGCGCTTGTCCCAAATGGGCGGCATCGGCGCCGCAAAGGGATCAGCAACGCCATAGTGCGCTGCGATGTCTTGCTCGTGGCCGACGAACTGGCACGTTTCAGCAGCTTCGGTATCCCCTTTGTTTGCTGCGCACCAGGTATCCAGCGCCCTGAAGTCGATTTGTGCGCCCGCCGCCTGGAACGCGGTGGTCCCACCGGTCGACAATCCCCAGACGCCGATGCGAGAGGTATCGATGACGCCGGCGAGCTTTCCACCTGGGGCGCTCAACATATCGACATAGGCAATCACCCGCACCACATTGGAGGGGCGATTGTAGAGCAGCCAGACCAGCTCTCGATCTGCCCGTAAACCTCCATCGTCATCGAAAGGTCCGGTATCGTAGTCGGCAGCCGCGACGACGAAGCCATGGGATGCGAGGTGACGACCTACCGAACCGAACATCATGCCGACGCCTGAAAGCCCGTGGATAACAACCACGAGGGGATAGGGGCCAGTTGTCGCCGCTGGCGCGTCATTCAAATCCATGGGGGTCGCGGTGGGGGCTGGTGCGGGACCGGCGGCAGGATACCAGACCATGGCTGCCATGGAATGTTTGCCGGACGTATCAGAAAATGTGAACTTCTGGAGCCCAACCGGAAACGGGCCGGGCTTGGTATAGTCTTCAGCATTTATAGGCGTAACAAACGCCGCGAACCACAATACAAACCCAGTCAGAAGAAGAGTGAAACGCCCCATAATTTCACCTCACAGCTCGACGGTGACAGCCAGCACACTTGACCTGCAACGATCACGGGCAGACGACGTCCACGCGGTCGGAGGCTCACGCAGGATCACTCCACGAAACTCCCCTCTTACTCGATATTGTACAGCTGTAAGCGTTCCATTAGCTAGTGCTAAAGCGTCCAGATGGGACCATTTCGTTTACCGGTGCGACCGCTGTCCTCAGATTAGCTATCGCTAATATGATGGGTAGAATCATAGTTTGATGGGGCTCAAATCTATGAGGCGGCGGCGATTGCCGCGAGGCACCAGTTCAATCCATCGGGATCCAACCGGCCAACGAAAGCCGTGCATCCGGGCGGGCGTCTTACCGGTCCCACAAAGGAAGATAGATGGGTGGAGTGAAGTGTTGTCAGGGTCGTAATTGTCGATCGAAGGCGTACGAACCCACCGAAGAGAGGCGCAAAAGCTGCCCTTCACTCCGTCTATGACGTAAGACCGTGTCCAAGGTCATCGACGGCGATCAGCCCGATCGAATCTTCGTTCGACCCAGCCAGCCGGCTGTATCCGACGACGTCGGCCAGGTTCGCCGCGAGGTTGCGGGTCTCACTCACGTTGCCCCTCCTTTCGCGTTGGGCTCGCTTCGCTCAGCACAACCCGCTTTGCCGCGCCAGATCGCGGAATAGCTTCTCATCATCGGGCCGCATTCTGCTCGTCCGGATGAATAGTTCGTTTCCATTCTCCGGGCTTTCGCCGTTCACCACCTGTGCCAGACGCATCGCCTCGTCAATCCGACCGGCCGCAGTCAACGACAAGACCGCAATACGCCTTATATGGGCGTGAGCGTTGCGATGGAGCGTAGCGCGCACAGCCCACGCAGCAGCCTCTTCGGCTCTTCCGAGCCGCAGCAGGGAAATTGCCCGCACCGCTTGATTGGGACCTAGGAAAGGGTCAAACGGTGACAGTTCTCTGGCATGGTCGGCTGCTTGAATGGCAACCTTTGCATCCCCTGACCAGCCGTCGGTAAAGGCCCGGGCGTAATGCCCAAAGGCATAGGAAGGGCTGAGGACCGTTGCCCGCTCCAGCGCGTCAGTGGCTTCTTCAAGCGCGCCCATGATCCACAAGGCGCGCCCGAGGGCGCAATGCGCCGCGGGGTCATAGGGGTCAACTGCCACCGCGCGGGCAGCAAGATCGTGAGCGAGTTGCCCTTCCACTGAGAGATGTGACGGATCAAACAGGAATGCCTTCAAGAGGTGTGTGAAGGACAGGCTCGCATAGGGACTGGCAAAGCGCGGATCAAGGTCGATTGCAGCCTTGAACAAATCCTCGGCGACCGTATTGTCCTGGCCGGTGAACATGTGCATGTGGCCGAGGCCACGGTGATAGACTTGCCATGCATCCAGTTCGTGAAGAGCCCGCCGAGTCGCGATGTTGCGCTCCGCGAGATTGACTTCGTCTGCAATCAGCGTCGCAATCTCGTCGGCCAAGGCCTGCCCGAACTGCGAGATCGATGCGAGGGGCTTCGAGAATCTTTCGGAAGAGAGCGCGCGGCCATCAGCCACCGCGACTAACTCGACATCGACCCGCAGCGTCGGTCCGTGCAGCGTGATGTTGCCGGCGCATACATAATCGCAGCGAAGCAGCCGGGCGGCCTCTAGGCTGTTCAATCCGAGGGATGACAAAGCCTGTAGCGAGTTCGCTGCGATGACGAAGACGGTTCGCAGTCGGGCAAGGTCGCGGATAATGTCCCTCAGCAACCCATCCCTCAAGACCTGGAGGCGCCGGGAAGCTATATCCTCGAGCGCGAACGGCAGCACCGCGATCGCGGGCCTGTCTCGCCCGGAGACGCGAGCAGACTGTGCTTCAGCCGATCGCACCGCCCCCACAAGAGGCATTGTCGACCGGCTTTCATCAGCCAACAACTCGAATGCACGCCGCAAGGAGGGGTCGCCTGGAAAATTCGTTGCGTCGGGCGTCGTTTCGAGCTCTTCCGACGAGGGGTAGGAGTGCCGAACGTTCGATGGTGCGTCCGTGATGGCTGGATCATCGCCTCGACCGTTTGCGTCCTCCTCGAGCGTGAGCATGTAGCCGCGCTTTGCGACCGTCTTGATCAGGGCTGCCCCCTCCTCCCCGAGGGCGCCCCGAAGATCGCGGATCGTCTGTGTCAATGCGTCGTCAGTGACGCAGCCAAACTTAAATCACTGGTCAAAGACAAGTCGGTCCCCACCGGCATAGAGATAGATGAGGGATCGCCTTCCGCTGGATGGTAAAGTCGCTATGATCAGAAGCGCTAAGGGCACCTGACCCCTCAATGTCGTTAATACCTGTGACAATTGCGACATCCCCCACGAGGCGTCTACGAAGGCTACGAAACCCTATGCGGGTCGTGCGGCCAGTTCGTCGCTGCGCGTACTCCAGCCAACTCGACCGGTCGTGAAATTCCCCGAACGCGTCGGTGTGCGTGTAGCTTGGCGATAGAACTGCCTCTAACACGGCGATGTCGCCGCCCGCCCATGCTTCGGCAAAACGACGCATCGCGGCGTCCAAGTCGGCCAACCGATCAGCTCTGTCAGCCACTTCGTGTTCCTCTCCTCAATCGGACTATATCGCCGCAGGCGCCCTTACACACAGGCGTCAGGTAAGGTGAGATCGCCGTGTTCGAAATTGTCGCGCGGTCCACGTTTTCTCGCCAGGCTACCGGCGCCAGAAATCTCGATGGGCAGCGAGAACCTCATCCTCAATTTCAGGGAACGGGCCGTGCACCTCGATACTCTTCTGACCAGAGCCGAGCACGACACGCGCCGACAGGCTCATCGTTGGGTTTTCCGGGTGGTCGCCAGTCAGAGCCAGAAGCTGGCTCTCCTCGAAGCCGTAGACCAGCCGGCCGATATTTGCCCAGTAGAGCGTCCCGGTGCACATCGCGCAGGGCTCGCCGGTTGACACCAGCGTGCAGCTCCATAGAAACTCCGGCGAATAGGCATCCGCCGCGCGCCTGGCAAGTTCAGTCTCGGCGTGGCGCACAGTGTTGATGTTGCCCTGGCGCATGAGGATCGCATCGTCGGGGCCGACCAGCACCGCCCCGAATGGATGATGCCCATGTGTGACAACATCTCGCGCAACTGCATCCGCCGCGCGAATGAGAGCAATCATCCGGTCGCGTGTCATCCCATACTCCTCTTGCCGCATGGAGAGCCTATTGCATTAGCTGCGGAAGTGCTCGCGGAGAACGCTTTCGCGGAGTGCATCCTGCTCACCCTCAACAGCAGCTCAGCGGTCGTCGTTGATGGTCGATGAGTCGTCCAAGGGACTATATTAGCATTTGCTAATGGTGTATACTTAGAACTTCATCGACGGGTTTGAGGGCCGTCGGGTGCATCAGGGAGCAACCTACCGTAAGCCTTGTCTGGCAGGAGTGGTCATCATGGTCACTGCGTTCGAGCTGGTTCAACGAAGCTCGGAGCTAAGCGGTATTCTTGGCGGACAGGTCGGGGGGAACATGTTTGGGAACGCAAACGAAGTGGAAGCCGCAGCAACCCCGACAGACGCCGCATCGGTTCCGGTCGCCGTCATGGTCCAAGGACGCTTTGGGCGCCTGCGCCCGCTCGATGCGGGACGCGATGCAGCGACGCTCTTTCGCCTGTCGCATGACGAGAACACCCAAGCCACCTGGGTCGACATGAAGGTGGGACCGTTCACAAACGAACAGGCCTTCGCCGAACATGTTGCGGCACTGGTCGCCGATCCCAAGCGCGCATTCTTCGCCGTTGACGGCCCAAATGAGACCCCGGTCGGCTGGCTCTGCCTGATGGAGGCGAGGCCGGCGCACCACGTCGTCGAACTTGGTTATGTGCTCTACACGCCGCGGCTGCAACGCACCGGACTTGGCACCGAGGCGCTCTACCTCATTTTGCGCCATGTCTTCGAGGATCTCGGCTACCGCCGCCTCGAATGGACCTGCACCGTGAGCAACACACGCTCGCGCAGCGCCGCCGACCGCCTTGGCTTCGTCTTCGAAGGCATCCTGCGCCAAGGCCTATTCCTGAAGGGCAAGCCTTGCGACATTTGCATGTATTCGATGCTGTCGCGAGAATGGCCGGCGCGACGCGCTGCCATCGAGGCCTGGCTCTCACCCGACAATTTCCGGGATGGTCGGCAGGTTCGGTCGTTGTCCGAATTAGCAACCGCTCTGCCCGAGATCCACGCGATCTCATGCATTTCCCCTCACCAGAGAAAGTAGCAGTTATGGGAGAGGTGTCTATTGTGCGGGCCAGACCGTTGGATGCGCAAGCCCTATTCGTCTTTGCAGGGAGATTATTCTGCGAGACATATAGTGCCGATCTGCGGGCCTCGGACCTTGAGGAATATGTTTCGAAGAACTTTGGCGTCAACCAACAGCTGGCCGAAATTGTAGATCTAGCAGGTGCAGTGTTTATCGCCGTTGGTGACGACGGCATTGCCGGCTATGCGCACCTCGCTGGCGACAAATGTTAGTACCGATCAGAACTTGTTACTGAAGAGGCTATACGTAGACGCAATTTGGCGGGGTCTTGGGCTCGCGGGCCGCCTACTCGAAGAAGTATTGGAGGAGTGCCGCAAGCGTGAGGTGAGTCGCCTGCGACTGACTGTGTATGAGAAGAATGAGCGCGCGATTGCATTTTACAAGCGATCTGGGTTCAATGTTTCAGGGGCGGCAACCTTCAACGTGGGCAACGAAGTCCAGCAAGACCTCGAATTAACGATGTCGGTGCCTTTGACTCGAGGGGCAAGCCGGCCCCAGTAGGAACTTCCATTTAGTACCCGCGGCCGATGCGCTGTTGGCGACGCTCAGGTCCGGCGACCCAAGACCACTTAACCGGGAGTGTGGGGTGCGGTTCAGTTGTCGTTACTGCTGCGGTTGCTCCTCTGGACGCCCGCCGCATCCTCGGCATAAGCTTCGCATTGCGGTTGCCAAACGCGGACCACAATGGCCGCAGTTGAAAACAGATTCCGCCCGACAATGTCTCGACATCGGCAATTTGCCACCCCACAGACCTTTCGAGGACGGGGCAACCTGGCAGATTGGCCGGAGAAGGTTGGTTTTGGGTTCGGGTCCCTCTACCACTCTTCCAAACAATTCTCCGGTCCCTCATGGCTTCCCGCAAGCCCAGGGTTTGCGGGATGTGCGGCCGAACGCTGGGGAAGCGGAAACAACCTTCTCCCTCAAACTGCTCTCCGAATGTCGATTGTTCTCCGAAGCTGGGGAGTAGCTGTAAAAATCCCCAGGTTTTGACCACAGCAATATCAATGCCTTGGCGCCGGCCTTGCTGCGGGCGAATTTGCGGTTCGCTCGCCTTTCAAAAAGGACCACAACTATGCCATGGCTCGCTAGGTCCGTCTTGCGTCACTACGGACATCGCCAAGCCCACTCGGACGTCGCGCTTGGGCCCGGGAGCGATCAGTCAGCTATTTGCTGACAGGCCAGCACTCGGAACATGAGGGGAAAACTGGGGGATGGCCCCGCAACTTGGCGATTGCGGATAGTTGCAAGAATCGGAACAAACAGAGACCGACGCGCTACCTGGCGTCCCCATTTCGCTTTTTCAGCAGACGCGCCTCGCGGAGCAGCGAGGCCACGTCATATCCGATCATGCCGATAAGCTCACGCGCTTGGGCTTCCGTAATGCCGGTTTCCTTTGCCAGAAACCGCACTCGAAACGCCTTTTCCGCCGACTCATGATCTTCAGGATTTTGGTTGTCTTCGGCCATTGGGCTGGTCCCCTAACGGCCTGTAATTCCAAAGGGTCGAGAAAGTTCCTGCCACGGCGAGACCAGGTATTGTTCCAGGAAAAAGCCCCAGCGAAGAGGGGGATCGGCGCTGGGGCTTTTAGGCATGACGCGATACAAGCATGACCTCACGTTAGGCTGCGCTAATATCGTGAATGAATGGTGAATCGGCTGGCTTGTTGCAGCCTCCGCTTGCACGGCTTGGGCTGGTAACGTCCACACGGTCACAGGTTCGCCGGGCCAGCCAAACCAAACGATCGGCAGTGATCAGACAGGAAGCGCTACGCCCCCAGGGTCGGCCTTCAACCCGGATGGAGTTGCTGACTGAAAATACGCAAGCACCCAGCCGCAGAATTCGAACAATCAACATTGCGTATCTCAATACGACGTTCCCTGGTTCCAGCAGTCGCACAACCATTAACGTGCTCCGGCCCACCACCGCGTTCGCGTTAAGTGCATAATGATGCTGCCCGCTGGCCAATAGAAAAGGCCCGGAAGCCTAGGCCGCCGGGCCGAATTTGGGATGTCTCTCAATGATGACGGCTTTAGCTTACCATGCGCTTGGCAATGCCGCTACGACAACGAGTCGGTGCCCGTCTGACATGGAAAGGCCCGCCGGCGGCGGAAGATTTCTCCCGTGATAACGTTAAGCCCCGATTGGGGAATCCTGATGAACAAGCAACCGTCGAAGACTTCGGTTGAGATCGACCAGCTTGGGGTGAAAGGTCCTTTACCTTGCCCAAGGCCACGGCTTGATCCGGTTCTAGTCATGAATTGCAGGTCCATTCCCGGCTAGGCTGGGTGGTAAGCTTGCTTCATCTGAAAAGATCGAGCCCGCAGTTCTCAAGTTGGGGGCTTTTCGTAGCCTCGCCAGCGCGCGTTTCCTGTCGCCGCTGTCCCACACCGCCGAAGCGTCCCGCTCGCTCATGCGCTTCCCGGTGCGCTCCATAAGGACCAATACGCGCCGCTCGGGGAACCGACGTTCTATCCGGCCGTTCTGCTAGCGGTCTGGAGGGCGCGAATGTTTAATCCCTGGTTCGATCTATGTGTCTCGGCGTTCGAAGCGCAGCAGGTGATCTGGCTTCGCACATTGCGGATCGCCGGCGGAGGAAGGTTGGCGGAAACGGAAGCCAATCGGATGATCACTGAGAAAGTCGAGGCGGCCGCGATCGCGGGCACGCTCGTCGCTACCGGTTCCGCGGACAAAGTCGCAGGCATGTATCAAAGGAAAATCAGGGCCAACAAAAAGCGGCTTGCTACGTAACGGCCCGTTGGCGTCGGCACCGTGCGCCAGCAGCAGCCTAACCATGTCGGCGGCGTTCTTCAGCACGGCAACGGTCATCGGCAGGCCGAGCACCGCTTCCTTGTTCACATCGGCACCACGCTTGATCAGCAGTTCGGCCGCCTCGACATTGGCCGCTGCGCACCGCCAAGAAGAGCGGTGTTGCTCGCTTCTCCTGCTCCTCGATGTCAGCGCTTGCATCGAGGCGGCGGCAATTGCCTTGAGGTCTCCATTCTTGGCCGCGTCGTGGAGCGCACCGCCATGCGCTGTTGTGACGACGTGGTTATTCTACGACCGGGCGACCATCAAAAAGTCACTCATCAGAACCGCTACTTCGTGCGGTATGATGTCGCCCTTCCATCCGGCGATGATAATTCCCACATCTGCCTGCATCCGACCGAAGAGGAAGAAGACTGCTTCTTTGCCCCGGCAGATGCTATGTGAGCGGTTTCTCTTATTTTCGTGCGATCGAGCTTGTGCCGGGTGGCGCGAAAAAGCACGTCCATCTAAATCTCTGATAGGCTTGGTACTGCATGCGGGGAGTGATCGATCTGTAGAACGTCATCAGACGCTCACAAATGTGATAGCGATCATCTGGTGAGGTCTGGACACGCTCTCTGGGTATAAACCACTCCGGCTCCTGTGGCTCGTTTAAGTAGAAGGGGCGCGGCGGCCGCACGAAATAGCCATCTTTTGTCATCCTGACTTCGCTCGGATCAATCGGGTGACAGTCCTTGCCTCCACAGCAGTCATACTGGAGAACTGGGTCTGTCTTACCAGTATACCAATCATGGGCCTCGGCTTTGCCGAGCAGCGCAAGCCACGTCACTGCGAGATACCACTTTGACTGGGCCATGGAAAATCCCCTCGCAGTCTGCATATCACATTAGAGATTCCTAATCTTCAGGCTCAAGGTCGCATCAGTCGCCGCAGAGGTCCGGCGGCGCCTTTTACCAATTGCCTGATCGCTTCTGCGCTACGCTCATGAGCGCGCGAGAGGCGGATCGATCGAAGCTGTCGGCGCAGGCCGCTTCGACGTCAAATTCTATCAGGCCAACGTCGCGTAAGTGGAAATTGGACAGCCGGCCAACCGAGCGTTCTATCTCGCGCCGAGTCCGCCACTCATGGACAAGGGCGAGCAGGCGTTCGAACGGATGAAGAAAAGTCCCCGGCGCGCGCCGTGCGGTCTGGGCTAGTGTCGCTTGTGCCGCGTTATGCCTGATCATGGTATCCTCCGTTGGTCGAGGTTGCGCGAAAGAAGATCACCATGACGGCAGAAGAGGGTAAGTCGCCAGCGCAGCTTCGGAAGCGTTCCGCTTCAGATTGTGAACTGGCCTTAACCCTTCTGGAGGCCTAACTTGCGGCAGAGGAGCGTTCAGATGACGCGACGGCCTTACGGATTGCTCTGCCCGATCTCGCGCGCCTGCGAGTTCCTGGAGCCGCGCTGGACGATCCAAATCCTGACAGAGCTTTGGAACGGCTCGACCCGCTTCAACGACATTCGCAAGGGCGTGGGCAACATCTCGTCCGCCCTCTTGTCTAGGCGGCTCAAGGAGATGGAAGCGTTAGGCCTAGTCGAGCGCATCGAGGACGAGGCGTCGGGCACCATCACCTATTTCCGCACCGAAAAGTCGATCAAGCTCGAGCCCGCGATGAACGCGCTGGCGGAATGGGCGCAATGCAACATCGAGGCGGAGGTCGCGCTCGCCGACGTGGATGTTTCCACCCTGATGTGGTTGGTGCGGCGAAAGATAAACCTCGCTGAACTGCCGCGGCGACGTGCCGTCATCCGCTTCCATTTCCGCGACGATCCGCCGCCGAAGTACCCTCATTACTGGCTTGTGGTCGAGCCGGGTGCGAATGTGCCCGAGCTGTGCTCGGCCGACCCGCGTCGGGACGTCGACCTATACGTCGAAACAGGCGTAGTTTCGCTGGGCGCCATCCTGGAGGGCCGCTCAAGCATCGAGCGCGAGAAAGAAAGGGGCGGCCTTTTCCTGAGCGGCGACCCCGGCCTTGCCCGCAGCATGGACCGTTGGCTGCGACCCTCGGTCTATGCGGCACTCGAAGGGATCGTTCCGCTTTCTTGAACCATTCTGAGGTTGCGGCCTGACGGGTGGATGCTCGCTCGTTACCGTGCAACGCCTGCTATAGTGACTGGCGTATAAGCGCGCCGGCGAACGTCAGCAGACGTTCCGTTTCACAGACCCGATGATGCAGCCATACGTGATTTGCCGGGCTGCCATAGAGGTAATAGTCCGAGTGGTGCAACGGAACCCGCCGAGCCTCATTAGTAGGCCATCCAGTGACTAAGTCCCTTCTCGTTGGGTGTCTCAAAACCAACAGGATGCCCAATGAAAAGCACGGCGCTACGGGCAGGCAACGACGGGGCGGCAAGTGGGCTGCCCCTGAACCACGCGCGTAATATTCCAGTTGCTTAAGGAGACCTCGGCGGTCAAGCGAATAGCGAACTCGCCCGATTCCAGGTCGGGCGGGTTGTCAGGTCATCCCCAACGGCGGAACGCCAAGAGCGGTCCCAACGGGTCAGAAGCGGAGTGACGGCTTTCCGGCTCCACGGCGAGGTTATCAGACGAACTGCTCCGGGTCGTGAGCACACATTTGATTCCTCCTACGCCCGATGGCAGGCTGATTTCTGGAGGGTTTGATCTGGAGCAAGTCGCTTCACACACGCGCGCGCTATCCTTTCGCCTGAGTTTGCCTCAGTGGAGGAGTCCAATCCGGACCGAGCTTGCCATGAAGTCTCTGCGCGTCGTTGTTCGCCACCATGGCGGACCTGAAGTTCTGGAGCTCGTGGAGGAAGACGCGCCCCATCCGGCATCGGGTGAGTTGCGGGTACAAATAATCGCCGCCGGCGTCTCCTTCGCAGAGCTATTGATGCGGGAGGGCATCCATCCAGAAAAAACGACCCTGCCATTCACGCCAGGATGGGACATCGTGGGCATCGTAGACGAAGCCGGAGAGGGTGCGTCCCATGCAATGCTCGGTAAACTGGTTGCGGCACTGCCCATTCATGGTGGCTACGCGCAGTTCATCTGCCTCCCTCAAGATGAGCTCACTTCGGTTCCGACTGGCGTTGATCCAGTCGAGGCAGTTAGCCTCGTGCTGAACTACGTCACGGCCTATCAGATGATGCATCGCCTTGGGCATCCGTCACCGGGTCAACGGGTTCTCATCCATGGCGCGGCCGGCGGAGTGGGCACGGCTCTGCTGCAACTCGGCGGGCTGGCAGGTTTAGAGATGTATGGGACTGCCTCTCTGTCAGATCATCAGATCGTGTCTGATCTCGGGGCCAGGCCGATCGACTACGAACGGGCCGACTTCGTCAAAGAGGTCCATCGCCTGACAAACGGTGGCGTGGATGTCGTCTTCGATGGGGTCGGCGAAGCCAATGTCTGGCGGTCGTTTCGGGCTCTGAGGCCCGGTGGCCGCGTCATAGCCTACGGCTTCACTTCATTTCTGCAGAAGGGCCGATTGGCAGGAGGCTTACGCTATCGCCTACGCGGGATATTGCGACCTCTGTGGTACGCGGTCTGCGCTTTCGTCTCACCAGGCCGACGACGCATACTCCCCTACAGCATACAATATTTGAAACGGTGGAGGCCCGCCTGGTTCCGCGAAGATCTCAGCGCCCTGCTCAAGCTGCTTCGCGACGGCAAAATAAAGCCGATGGTGGCCATGCGGATGCCATTGACCGAGGCTCGTCGCGCCCAGGAACTGCTCGGTCAGGGAGGCGTCAAGGGCAAGCTCGTGCTGATCTGCAATTCGCTGGCATCCCGACAAGGTATTGCTGAGCAAGAGCAGAGCCTTTGAACCATGAAGAGCCGCCGCCAGCGTCGGCCTTGGCCGTTTGACGACCGCTTCAAGGCGCAGAGCTGCCATGTCATCTTCGGGGCCAAAACTTGCCTTTTCGGTTCGGAACGAAGTTATCGACGAGCAGCCCTTCAGTTCCTTTGACGGCGTTAATCGCCGTTTTTGCTACCTGCCCTGTTTGACTGCGGGCAGCCTATCGGCCTGGCAACTGACCGGTCATGTTGCAATCGACCGTGCGGTCGGAACGCCCGGTGTACGCGGCGTAGATCACCTGATCCATGTTTATGGAGATTTCACGAACCAGCTTTCGACGGACCGCGGTGGCGAACATCGCGGCGTCGGTGACGCCGATTGCAAATGCGTCCGGTCCGCCGATGACGCAGCGCTCGAAATAGGATTGCAGGCTGGAATGGTCGTACCGTGCAAACCCGTCGGCCTCGCCATTGCGGGGTAGTGCGATAGGCAGCCCGTTGATCGTCACACCTTCCGCGAGAAGAAACTGCCGGATGGGGTCAACGGGTGCCCCGGCATTGTTGGGTCCGTCGCCGGATACGTCAATAACACGGCGCGGGCTGCGCAAGCCGCTCTTCGCAAACAGTCCATTCGCGGCCTGCAACGCGCCGGAAATCGACGTTCCGCGGCCTTCAGTCAACGACAGAGCCGCAAGCCTGTCCGCCAAAGTCAGAGCGTCCTCGCGGCTTTCAACAATTGTCCACGGCACTATGACGGTTTGCTGATTTGGCCCCGCCCACTCCAGATAGAGGACTGCGATTCTTCCCAGTTCTCCGGCCGTGATTGCCATGGCGATGTCCGCGTGGCGGAATGCATCAACATAGCCGTCGCGCTGCACTTTTTGCTCAATTCTGCTCATCGACGGCGAGACGTCCACGGCAAGGATCAATTGCAAATCGACTTCGGCCAAGCCGCCAGCGGGACGGTCCGTCGAGTGAGCTTGTGGCGCTGTCGCGAAGAAGAGGGCGAGCAGGAAGGCGCCCGTAGGCCGCAGCACTGTTCTTGCACCCATGCTTCCAGCAATCCGTACTAAGCAGTCCATAGCGAACCCCTCTCACCGACAATGGAATTGTGGAATTGTCGGTCCGGGGCATTTGCCAAGTCACGAACGGCTTACGATCATTCGCCGAAATCCGCGCTCCCAGGGCCTGGATGATGATCAGTCTTCGAAATACGAAACCGTGCTAGTATGGGGCTGCGGCTTCGTGCTTGAGGGGAACCGGCTTGAATAGCTCGCCGCCCACGACGTTCGTGCTCAACGGCGTGACCGCCGACGTGAGCAGGGAGACCTTGCGCGACCAGTTCAACAGGACAATCGCAGTTCGCCACCAGACCTTCGCGGTCCTTCGCCACCTTCTGGAGAACGCCGATCGCGTCGTCACCAAGGACGAGCTGATGAAGGCGGTCTGGAATGGGCTAGCCGTCACCGATGACAGCCTGGTCCAATGCATTCACGAGATCCGTGCGGCGCTTAACGACAGTCGCCAGGCCGTCGTGCAGACAGTGCCGAGGCGCGGTTACAGGTTGGTCTTTCCCTCAAATGCCGGACCGAGAATGATTACAATTCTGGCGGCAGAATTGGCCGCCAATATCCGGCCGGCAGGAAAGGATGAGCGGAGCATTGCTGCACCTACCCTGGCGTACAGGGAGGTCCTCGATCGGCTGCTGATACAACATGCGGGTCGTGTGTTCGCGAGCGTCGACGAGACAGTCGTCGCCGAGTTTGCTGGCCCTGTCGAGGCGTTACGGTGTGCGAACGAGATCCAGCATGAGGTCGATAGACGGAACCGCGAGGTTCCCGAGACAAAGCGGCTGCGCTTCCGCATCGGCGTTGACCTTGGTTACGTCGTCGCCGAGGGCGACCACCTCAAGGGCGAGGCCGTCGAGGTCGCAGTTCATCTTCAAACCTTGTCACGCCCGGGCGGGATTTGCATCACGGAAGCGGTCCGCGCCCAGGCTCAGGACCACCTCTCGCTGGAATTCATTGATCTCGGCGAGCACAAGCTGAAGGATGTCGCCCGTTCCTTGCGCATCTACCGCGTAGGGCTTGCGTCCGAGGAGCCGGTCAGGTCGCCATTTCGCGGTCTAGATGCCTTCGAATTCGAAGATGCAGATCTATTCTTCGGGCGAGCGCGGGCGATTGCCGCCTGCACTGCCAGATTGGAGCAGCAGGCAGCAAGCGGCACGGCATTCCTGCTCATCTACGGAATGAGCGGTTGTGGCAAGTCTTCCCTCCTGCGAGCTGGCCTGCTGCCGTCATTGACGCGACCTGGAGCCGTGGCAGGCATATCCTTGTGGCGCCGCTGCCTGATCCGTCTCTCCGAAGGACCGGATGCATTCGCTGTGTTGGCTGCGGCGCTGTTTCACGACGCTGCTGTGCCGGAGCTGTCCTCGGAAGTAACAACCGCGGAGTTTGCTCGACTCTGCAGAAGCACGCCGGATCGAGCCCTGCCATTGGTCCGACAGGCACTTCGCAAGGCCGCCGAGCCGGGCCGCTCGCAGGTCAGACTGCTTGTGGTCATCGATCAGCTGGAGGAGCTGTTCACGACGGAGAGGCAGCCGGCGACGCGCGAGGCCCTTGTGCGGGCCCTGGCGGTGCTGGCTGCGAGCGGACTGGTCTGGGTGATAGCGGCGATCCGTTCGGATTTCTTTCACCGCTGCGGTGAGGTCCAAGGTTTCTCGGCGCTCAAGGACGGCCTCGCCAGCTACGAACTTCTGCCACCAACCGGCCCGGAGATCGCGCAGATGATCCGCGAACCTGCGGTCGTGGCTGGGCTCCGCTTCGAGGAGAGTGCTGAGTTGGGGCGGCTCGATGACGTGCTGCAGGCGGCCGCAACTGCCGATCCCGGATCATTGCCGCTTCTCGAGTTTGTCCTCGACGCGTTGTACCAAGCCAGCGGCGAACGACGCGTTCTCACCTTTGCGCACTATCGTGCGCTTGGCGGGCTCGAAGGCGCAATCGCGCGCCGCGCCGACGAAGTCCTGGACTTGCTGGCGCCCGGGATCCAGGAGGCCCTGCCCGCAGTGCTGCGCGCCCTCACCACGGCGAACCTGGGCGATGAAACGGTCACGGCACGTGCCGCCCTGTATACCGAAGTCGCGGGCACTCCCGCGCGATCGGCCCTCGTCACGGCATTAATTGACGCCCGGCTCCTCGTCTGCGACGAGGACGCCGCCGGGCATGTCTTCGTTCGTCTTGCACATGAGGCTCTGTTGAGCCGTTGGCCGCGCGCCGCTGACATTGTGAATGCAAACCGCAACTTCCTCGCGACGCGCGAACGCCTGAGGGCTGACGCCCACCGATGGCACCTGGAAAGCAGGAATCGAGAGCTTCTCCTTCCGTCCGGCAAACGTCTGGCGGAGGGCGAAGAGTTGATGCTGTCAAGGCGGGAGGAGGTCGACGATGCCGTCCTTGAATACATCGAAGAGTCCTTGCGTGCCCATCGGCAGAGGGAGGAGAAGGACCGTCACGCAGAGCTAGCATTGGTCGCGGCTGCCGAAGAGGCAAAACGCGAGCGCCTGGAGCGCGAAGCCGAGCGCCGGAGCCTCGCGGCTGCCGCAGCAAACCGGCTTGCCCGACGGACACGGAACGCCGCTATCGTGGCAATAATGCTCGCTCTTATGGCGGGTGCAGGCGCACTGGTCGCCTTCAAAGCGCGGGAGGAAGCAAGAGGCCAACGCGATCAGGCGCTGCGCAATCAGTTCCTTTCGCTCTCGTTCCTCTCGGAGCGGTCCGCCGCGGCAGGCAACACCGAGGCTGCGATCCGGTTGGCGCTTGAGGCGCTACCCTCGAAAGAGCAACCCGAGCGGCCATATCTCTTTGAGGCGGAGGCAGCTCTCTACAAGGCTCTGCTGGCGCACCGGCAGATCAAAATCCTCCGCCCTGGCGCCGGTGTGGCGCATGCGGCATTCAGTCCTACAGGTGATCGCATCGTCACCGCGTCCTATGACAAAACTGCTGCAGTCTGGGACATCTCCAGCGGTGCCGAAACTGCAATTCTAAAAGGTCATGATGGGGCCGTGGAGAGGGCCGAATTCAGCCCCGACGGGAGTCGTATCCTGACGGCCGCGAGGGACGGCACTGCACGTCTCTGGGACGCCGTCTCGGGAGAGCAGCTCTGCATCCTGCGGCCAGTAGGCAATTACCCGACGGCAATCTTCAGCCCGGATGGCACCCGGGTGCTGACGGCGGGAGAGAACAGCGATGCAACGCTCTGGGATGTTCGGACCGGAAAGAAAGTCCTAGGTGTAAGCAGCGACGCATATACGCGTGCTGCTTTCAGTTCAGACGGCCGCAGATTCGCGACGGCGGGCAAACATTCTATTTCGATCTGGAATGCCGCAGACGGCGCGCTGACGCAGTCGATCCGAGTGACCTCTTGGCCCTACACCCTGGCGTTCAGCCCGAACGGAAGCCGGATGGTGGCCGGCCCGTGGGGTTGGCATTCACACCGCGACACTTCCAGCCTTTTCGATTTGTCGAAAGGAATGGAGATCGCAAAGTTGGCCGGCAGCAAGAGCGACACGCAATTGAACGGCGTGCTTTTCA
The DNA here is from genome assembly GCF_003289965.1 of Mesorhizobium atlanticum. Classification (GTDB taxonomy): domain Bacteria; phylum Pseudomonadota; class Alphaproteobacteria; order Rhizobiales; family Rhizobiaceae; genus Mesorhizobium; species Mesorhizobium atlanticum. Next base: position 536,888 of record NZ_QMBQ01000002.1, on the reverse strand, counting down.
GCCACGGGGGTCAACGGATCGCCACGGTATCCCTCGATGGCACTGCCCGGATTTGGGATGGAACGTTGGGAACGCTGGATGTGGTGCTCGGCCAAGAGGTCTCGGGGTTGAAGCCTGACATCGATACAGATGAACGCGATGTGGAGATGAACGGTGCTTTCACCCAGGATGACCGCTTCCTTGCGACGACCTCGATCAATGGCCAGATCCGCATCTGGGACGCTGAACGCGCCTCGTTGGTGACGACGATCGCCGGTCATGAATCCCTGGTCGAGCATTTGGAATTCAGCCCGGTCGACAGCAACATTCTACTCACTGCCTCACACGATGGCACCGCTCGGCTTTGGGATATCGACGGCGCCCTGACGACATCGCTCTCACATGAATATCGGCCGACTTTCGCGGTCTTCAGTCCCGACAGCGTCCACCTGCTTACCGGCGGCGGCGACAGCGCGGCGCACCTGTGGGATGTAGTGAGCGGGCGCGAGATAATCCGCCTCGACACGCATGAGATCATTCAAAGCGCCTCGTTCAGCCCAGATGGAAGGCGCGTCGCCACGGCATCTCTTGAAGGCGTGGTCCGAATTTTTGACGTGGCTACCGGACACGAGACCGCCCAGTTCCAGTCAGATGCCGGACTGATCAAGATCCAGTTTGGTCGCGATGGCAAATCGCTTGTTTGCTCATGGATCAACGGCACCGCCCAACTGTGGAACGCGACGACCGGCGCCGAACTGGCTGTCATCCCTACAAGCAGCAATCTGCCGCAAGCCATTCTTAGCCCTGACGGGCGTCTGATCTTCTCGGCCAGGGAAGACAATGTGGGACACCTCCTGACGACGAGCGGAGTCGAACTACGTGCTCTTGTCGGGCATCAGGATCGCATCACGGCAGGAGCCTTCAACCCTGACGGTCAACTCGTCGCCACGGGCTCACTCGACCACACGGCCCGAATTTGGTCGACCACCGAGGGGACGAGCGCCAGAATGGAGGGACATACCGGCGCGGTGACGGCGGTCACCTTCAGTCCGGATGGCCAGTCGTTGCTAACCGCTTCGCGTGATGGGACCGCCCGGATCTGGAGCGTCTCAGGCGGTCTGGAAAAGGTTCTCAGGGGCCACAGCGGCGCGCTGGACAGCGCCGAGTTCAGCCCCAATGGCTTGTATGTCGTGACCGCGTCGACCGAAGATCGAACGGTGCGGTTATGGGCGGCGCAATCGGGGCGCCAGATTGCCGTCCTTGGCAGCCAGGACGATGCAACCGTTCGACGGGGCTTTACACGCGCGGCTTTCAGCGCCGACGGTACCCATGTCGCAATTGTTTCCGGCGAAAGGAGAGTCAGCATCGTTCGCCTCTTCCAGACATCCAACGAGCTTGTTGAATTCGCCCGGCGTACCGTGCCTCGGGAACTCACCCCTTGCGAGCGGCGAAGCTTCTTCCTTCCTGAAGATCCCGCACACGGCACTTGTCCAGACTAAGGCCGACAACGGTCAGACTAGGCCCGATGGGCCGGATATTCGATCCCCCAACGTCTGCCCCAAAGTGATGATTGGCCTGAATTCCGACGGCGTGGCGGGTTTTGCTCGCCCGACCGGTTGACGCTCGGGTCCCACCACGATCACCAGCGTGTTTACCTTTCATGTCTGCTTTTGGAAAGCGGCGGAGGCGATCTTGATGGCTCCAATGAGGCGCATACCAGACATTCAGTGGCTGACCCACCGCGCCTCGGTCGCCTAATCTCCTTCACATCGTAGAGAGGAGAACGGCCTGGATATGCGCCGACAGGTCGAGCTCACCGCGCGCCTCGATCTCTAAGAGATACCGAGCCTTGGCCAGGCGATCCGCTTCCCCCACCGCAGGGTAGCTGCAAATGGCGAGCAGCGCCCTCTCCTCCTCCCCGGCTGGCTCTGTCGGACTCGCTGCTGCCACCACCCATGTCATGCAGCGCTTTACCGAACGCGGCATAAGCTATCTTGTGTGCCTCAATCAGCGCTCGCAGACTATCGGACGGTCCTCGGTCTGGACCCTAGCGGCTCAGTTCCGAGCGCCGTTGCTGCAACTGTCGAGGCGACGACTGCATTGCCAGAGTGGAGGAGCAAGGCGCGGCGGTTAATCCTAGACGTGGCGAACTCTCCCAGTTGCTTTGATGGCGACCAAGCCAGCGACGTGAATCCATCAGACTGTAACACGACGGTTTGCTCACTGGTGTCAGGATGGAGCGACCCCCGGCAACGGCGGCCAGCGCGGCTGGGCTGTGCGCAGCGCTGGCGGATGCTGGGCCCGACGAACCCTCCGGTGGACGCCTGGATTTGACCGCGGACGCGTCGCTACCGGCGCGCTTTCCATCGGGACCGTGAATGCATCCGCAGCTCGGAGGATGGCGCCACAGCCGACAAGCCTGCGCTCGGCCGCCATCCTATGGCCGACGCACTCGGGAGACAGCGGCGCAAGATCGATGCGGCAGCCATGCCGACCGCCCATCGCGAGTCACGGCAAGGCAGGTCGACGAGGTGCTGACGTCGCCTAACCGCCAGTTCGTTATCTGCCAACGAGAGGCTATCTCAGCGATTCGTCTCGACCACGCCTCCCTTCCTGGCCCCTCCATCCTCAAGCGCTGACAGAGCCCCTCGCACATTGCACAAGCCCGAGGAATCAGCCGACAATCCGCAATTCTGGCAATGTGCAGTAAACATCCAGACCTTGCGAAACCACTATCTAACCCGCTGAAAAACAACGGCCCAACCGAAGCGCAATGTGCGCTCTTTTATCCTGCCGTCTTAATCGGTTGTGCTTTTCGAGACTTGTTTGTGATCGTCCTTCCTCTCCAAATTTGCGATAATACACCATTCTATGCTCTACACAACAATTCCGTACTGTCGCGTTGAGTTCCAATGCGCCGTGCAGTCTTCCGCGCTCTGCGACGGCGTAGCAGCGCCGCTTATTTGCAGCATGGGAACCGTCGTGGCGCACTTTTCCATCCGGCTGACGGAGCATCGTCACAGGCAATCTGGCGCGGTCCGGCCGTCTCGCGATCGGCGCGGCCGCAAGCAATGTATGGCCCGCCCCGTCTGCAAGCGGAATGTTTTGAGAGGCACGCCCGGTCTGCACCAATGTATCCGGCCTCGGCGTCTGGACGCCCTGCCAAGATGGAGATTCGCGCGTCCGGCTCCTAACAAGATACTCGGCCTCGAAAGGGCCGCTGCCTGCTGCCAGGTTTGCCGAACGCCGATCAACCGTTGGGCCATCTCTGTGTACATCCTACCGCAGACTTCATGCAGCCAAGCAGTAGTCGGGACGCTCCCGCTCGGGCAAACTTGTTATCCCTCGGAGACCCTGACGGCTTCGTATGGGCGCTGTTTCGACATCACGGCCCAGGCGATCCGGGCGAGCTTTGTTGCCGAGCGCAACGACCACCACGTTACGCTTGGCGCGCTGCAGCAGCGCTTGCAGCCAGGCGCCGAGCTGGGTGTCCATTCGCGCCAGATAAGTGCTGCTCGCGCGCCATGGATCAACAGAACGCGCATGTAGGTGCTCCCGCGCTTGCTTATTCCCGTCAGGCGTGGCTTGCCGCCGGTCGTGATCTGACGCGGAACAAGTCTCACCCAGGCAGCGAAGTCGCGCCCCTTCGCGAACGCCGACACGTCGCCGACTGTTGCGTTGAGAGCACGATGCCTGGCACGCTACGCAATAGACGAGCCCGTTGATCGCTCTTCGTGAGCGCTTCGAACTCCTGGTCGAGTTGCTTTATCCGATGATCGAGCGAGCGCAGTTCGTCGACCATGTCATCAACCAGTTGCCGCATCCTGGCGGTTAGGAGCGTGTTGTCCGCGAGGTTCTCGCGCAGCCACAGGTTCAGCTTTGGGCGCCCCTTGGCGATGACGATGCCGCGGTCGAACAGCAGACCCCGCAGCTGATTGATCAGCGCAGTCCGAGTGCCGACCTGCCGCTCGCGCGCACGGTGCAGAGTCTGAACGTCGAGTTGCTCTTTCGACTTGATCGGCACGAAGCGCATTGTCGGCCGTGTCGCCGCTTCGGCGATTGCCTCCGCATCGCGATCATCGTTCTTGTGCGATTTCACGTACGGCTTCACATACTCGGGCGGCATCAGCCGAACCTCGTGTCCGCCCATGACGAACTGACGCGCGAGGTGATCAGCACCGTAGCACACCTCCATATCGACGATGCAGCGCTGCTGCTTTTCGACGAATGCAGCAAGGGACGCACGGCGCTTCCGACGACGCAGCACAGCCGCCCCTTCGCGGTCGAGGCCAACCAGACTGCACAGCGTCTTTCCAAGATCGATTCCGAGTACGGCGATGTTCATTTCCCTTCCTCCTTCTGAGAGGGACTAGCAGTTTGTCCGCAACGGGAGGGGCGGGCATCCCTTAAGATAACGTGCATTCCGTCGTTCCTGGTCTGCATCAGTCCTCATCCGCCGGAGCGGATCCCTTGTGTTCGGAAGGCGCCGGTCAGTCTGCCGACGCGATGCGTTTCAACTTCCGTCGCACCGTTCATCGATGCGCTCCCAGCAGCCTGCGATCCTTGCGATAAGCGCGCCGGGCAGCATCGCTTCGGCGCCGCGGAATCGCCGAGATAGAACGTTCCGTCGGTCCAGATCGCGTGCATGATCACCGCCAGCTTGCGCGCCACGGCGACACAGGCCTTGCGGTGGCAGGAGCGTTTGGCGATCGCCTGGCTCCAGCTCTTGACCTTGTCGGAGCCCTTGAAGCGCGTCATCAGCCCCGACGCCCGCCTCGTAAAGCGAGCGCCGCAAATCCGCGTCGCCGGCTCCTATCACTCGCTCAAAGTAGTAACTATGCGATACTACTTTTTCGATTAAATCCTATTCAACTTTACAACGTTAAATTCGAAATATATATATTACTTTCGTCAACACATTTTCTGTTCAGTTAATGCATCGTTCAGTTAATGCATCGTTCTCGCGTTGTGGCTGTTGCCGCACTGCAGTGGCCAACATTCTGGTGGCGTAAAGAGAGCGCACGAATGAAACGGCGACAGGCTGACGCGCCACGCTCTGGAGCATCCGAGGATGCGGCGTTGTTTATCTAGGACTTGCGTGTCTACGAGCATCGGCCGTGATTGCGGCAACCTTGCTAGGCCGAGTTCGGTGTTGAACAGACCGGCCGCGCGGGTCGCGCCGCCGGTCTAACTGGACGTTCATCGAGCGGCTGCGCCAATCGCGCAGTAGTGCCTGTAGAGTTCGTCTGCGTCGCTCGGCGCGCAACTAACAAGCGGTGGCACAACACGCGCTAGTTCGTCGTCGCCGCGATCGCGCGCCAGCACAGCCTTGACACAAGGTACTAGGGGCTTGCCGTCGAAAAGCTGTCTGACTGCCATGGCCTTCTGCAGTGCTTCCGCGTCCCCTTTGTGAAAGGCACTCGCGCAAAATTCCGCGCTCAGACTCGCGGTAGCGGAGATGCAGCCGGCAAACACGCCCGACCTGGCCTCCAGTAGCGTCGCCTCATTTGACGGAAATACGCTCAAATCCGCCGACATGCTTGCGACCTCGCGGGCATAAGCGATGTTGCCTGAAGAATCCTTCAAGCCCGCAATACGGTTTCCAAACTCATTCCGCAGCCGCGCGATCAGTTCTACTCCGAATGGAACACCCGACAGTGCCGGGAAATTATAGAGATAGAGCGGGATGTTACTGCTGGTCGTGTTGACCAGCGCATCGAAGTAGGCAACTATTCCATAGTCAGTTATACCTTTGTAGTAGAAGGGCGGGAGCACGAGCGCCGCCGCAAATTCCAGTTCGTCAGCTGCTTGCGCCAATTGCCTCGCGTCAGCCAAGGCAGCTGCTCCAGTTCCAACCATAAGCCGATCGCGCGGCAACGCTTTGGCGGCAGCCTCCATAAACCCGACCCGTTGCTTGAGTGAGAACGAGGTAGCCTCCCCAGTGGTGCCGAGCATATTGAGCGCGTCGCATCCAGCGTCTAGGAGATCGCGAGCGAGTTGTAGAAAGCGGGCATGGTCGGGGCTTCCAGAGGCGTCGATCGGGGTAGGAACTGCGGCAATCACCCCGAGAAGCCGATTCTCAGGCGTGCGAAATGTCCGTGGACGCGCAGCGAGTCTAGATCGGTTGGCAGCAGTTTCCATCGTGATCAGCGCCCCGACGCGCGTGCGACCACATCTAATGTCAGCGGTTCCAGGCCGTCGATTTTGGCCACTATCCTGTCGGAGATCCTGACGGGGCCGACACCGGCCGGCGTTCCCGTGAATATCAGGTCCCCTGGCCGAACTTCGAAGTAAAGCGAAACATGTGCGATAATCTCGTAGGCGCTCCAGATCATGTCCTCCAGATCGCCCGCTTGGCGTCGGTGGCCGTTGATGTCGAGGGTGATCGCCCCGCTATCAACAGTGGTGGCGACATCCTCAATCCGGGTCAATGGTCCGACGGGCGCGGAACCTTCGAACGATTTGCCGATTTCCCATGGGCGTTGGAGGCGTTTGGCCTCCGCTTGCAGGTCGCGACGTGTCATGTCGAGGCCCACGGCATAGCCAAACACATGTTGCCGCGCTGTGTCGATGGGGAGGTTCGCGCCGCCTGATTTCATCGCCACGACAAGTTCCACCTCGTGGTGCACGTCTTTCGACATTTCGGGATAGGAAAACGATTCACCTGGCGCGAGCACCGCGTCCGCCGTTTTCATGAAGAAAAATGGCGGCTCCCGCACAGGGTCGTGCCCCATCTCGCGGGCGTGTTCTGCGTAGTTCCTGCCGACGCAAAACAGACGCCGTACCGGGAAGAGACGCGACGTTCCCGTTACAGGCAGCACCACTGTGCTTGCGGGCGGGAAAACGAATAGGTCTTCGACGGATGCTTCCTTGTTCTTGGTGGGGCTTTCGATCGTCATATCCATGATCCCTCGAACAGTGGGCGGTTTGAGTGACTGCTCTGATTCGAGGGCGACTGTGACGTAATCATCGGCGAACCAGGCCAGTCAGAATGACAACGGCGACCGCACATGACGGCAGCGCGCAGCGTCTCGTAGAAATCCTTGCGGCCGAGTGGCGGCATCAGGGTACGCGCATGGGGCTCAGCCAGGCTGCGCTTTCCCGAAGCCTGCATCAAGGACATCGACTCTACCGTGCCACGCCGGCTCGACCGCCACAGCACCATGGGGCTGGCCCAGGGCGAATGGCTGAAGGCTGCCAAGTGACAGCGCTGAAGAGAAGCCTCGTCCAATCGTGGCGAGGCCAGGGGTTGTTCCTACTGCCCTGTTGGCGCGATCGAAGGCAGCGTGCCAGTCATGTTGTCTGAGGAGGGAAGCGGAACCATGCATTCTCAGTTTGGCTTATCCTTCTTCAGAACCAGTTCGTCGTATTCGCGACTGGAGACCAGCGCCTCGACGATCATCGGACCGCTGGTTGCAAAGGCTTTCTTTAGAGCGTTTCTGAACCCATCCCTCTCACTCGCGGTCAGGACCGGCACACCGAAAATATTGTCACCGCCGATCGTGCCTGCGGCGCGAATTGGCGTCCCATAAATCGGGTTCTGCTTCTTCTGCTGCTTGATGCGGATCAGCGCCAGGTCGTTGTCGGTGATGACTATGGTGACAATGGGAAGGCCGAGCCGCACAGCGGTGGCCAGTTCTCCGGCAGACATCAGGAAACCGCCATCGCCGACCACGGTGCACACATCGACATTCGGCCGGCACAGCTTGGCAGCGATGGCTGCCGGAATGCCAAAGCCCATAGTCGACCAACCATTGGTCATGATTTGCCGGCCGGGAGCCGGCGTGGGCCACTTCTGGCCGATCAGATGGGTGTGGGCGCCCACATCACAGGTCATGATTCCGTCTTCGGGCAGGACTTCGCGCAAAACGTCGAGCACGGCACAGGGACCGAATTCATCTGCGCCCTTGAGGCGCTCGAACATGGCTTGGCGCCGCGCTTTTAGTGCCTCCACGTCCCAGTCTTTTGTCGCCATTTCCGTGGCGCACAAGGCGGCAACGCCGGAGGTGATGGTGCCGGTGACCTCGATCACATCGGGGTACGCGGTCCGGTCGAGGTCGAGCGGTTGATCGTCGACATTGACGACCTTTACGTTCGGCGCCCAGGATTCGACATTGAACTCGACGGGATCATAGCCAATCAGGACGACCAGGTCGCTCTGCTGGTGGGTTTTCCCAACTTCGTCGGAAAGCGCATGGAAGAGCACGCCGGCATAGCAGGGATGATCCTCCGCGATCATGCCTTTGGCCATGGGCGTAACTACCACCGGTATATGGTGTTCTTCCGCAAACCGGCTGATCTCATCACCGACACCCGCCCGGACGGCCCCTAGGCCCAGCGCGAGCACCGGTTTGCGCGCAGCCTGCAGAGCGGCCTGCATCTGTTTGGCAACAGCGACCGGCGCGTTGCCGACGACGCCGGCTTGCGGCAGTGGAAGATCGGTGCGCGGCGAACTGTATTCGGCGCTCATGCCAACCGGCAGACCGACGTGAACCGACCCTGGACGCCCGCCGAGCGCTATCGTTGCCGCGTCGAAAAGAATCTCGCGAACCTTGTCTGATTCGAGACGAGTGGTTTTCTTGGTTATCGGCGCGAACAGCGCCTGATGGTCTATGCCCATCTGCGTAACGCGACCGCGCATGGCTGCCTGCATTTCATCAGTGAGTGCAATCAAGGGAGAGCGATCGAGAAGCGCCCCGCCAACACCAGTGGACAGGTTCGTCGCACCTGGTCCGAAAGTTCCGAAACATACCCCCGGCGCGCCGTTCAGCCGGCCACACACGTCGGCCATGATGGCGGCGGTCCCTTCATGCGTCGTCAGCACGAAGTCGATCCCCTCGGTGACGCGCATTGCCTCCATGTAGTCGACCCAGCCGCCACTCGGCACACCGAAGACATAACGCACGCCCATGTCGCGCAGCGCCTCCACGACTTGCCTCGCGACCTTAATCTTCTCGGGCGCGGATCCAGAGCCCGTTCTCGTTTCACTCATAGGCTGCGCAGACATACTTCAACTCCATAAAGTCATGCATTCCATAGGGACCGCCTTCGCGCCCGAGGCCCGACTGCTTGACGCCGCCGAAGGGTATGGGAGCGCCGGTCATTTTTGATGTGTTTATTCCAATCATCCCATATTCAAGTCGGCGCGACATGCGCTCAGACCGGCCTAGATCGCGCGTATGGACATAGGCCGCCAGGCCGTATTCGGTGGCGTTGGCCCGGCGGATTGCCTCGTCTTCCTCACAGAAGCGCCCGATGCCGGCCACGGGGCCGAACGTCTCCTCATGCATGATCAGCATGTCGTCGGTGACGTCGGAAAGCACGGTCGGCTCGTAGAAATTGGGACCGGCATTGTGTACGCCGCCGCCCAGATGCAGGCATGCACCGTGTTGCTTGGCATCGAAAACTTGCTCTTCGACTTTCTGCAGCGCCTTGTCGTCGATCATCGGCCCGATGGTCACACCGGGATCGAAGCCATTGCCCACCTTCAGCATCGCGGCGCGCGAGGTGAACCCCTCGACAAAACGGTCGTAAAGATCGTCGTGTACAAGTATTCGGTTGGCGGCAAGGCAATCCTGACCCGTCGTTTGGAATTTGGCGTTCATGGCATCCTCGATCGCAAGATCGAGATTCGCGTCCTCGAATACCAAGAAAGGCGCATGGCCTCCGAGCTCAAGACTCACATGCTTGATCGTCTGTGCGCACAGACCTGCGATGAGCCTGCCGACTTCAGTCGATCCGGTGAATGACACGGCGCGAATGCGCGTGTCTCCGCACAGCAAGGGCACGATCCGACGGGTGCTGCCCGTAATGACGGAAAAGACACCCGGGGGACAACCTGCCTCCTCGGCCAACCGTGCAAGCGCAAGGGCAGAGAAGGGTGTTTTCGAGGACGGCAGGCCGATAACGGAGCAGCCAGCCGCAAGCGCCGCGGCCGCTTTGCGCGCCAGCATTGCGGAAGGAAAATTCCATGGTGTGATGGCCGCCACGATGCCGATCGGCGCACGATTGACGTGCAGCCTCTTGCCTGGAAGGTGACTGCGCAGGATCTCGCCGCCGTCGCGCTTGGTCTCTTCCGCATACCATCGAATGAAACTCGCAGCGTAGTCGACCTCTCCGAGGGATTCAGCCAAAGGCTTGCCCTGCTCCAGCGTAATCAGGGCAGCAAGCCCATCGCGGCGGGCCAGCACCAGATCGTACCAGGCATCGAGGACGCGGCTGCGTTCCAAAGGCAACATGCCCGCCCAGAGCCGCAATCCGGTCTCGGCAGCGTTGATCGCCACATCTACCTGGCGATCGGACAGGTTGGGCGCCTTGCCGATTTCCAAGCCGGTTGCAGGGTCGAACACTGCATAGGCCTCGCCGGTCTCGGAAGCCTGCCAGCGACCGCCGAAGTAGGCATCTTTCTCCACTAGTGCTTTTGCCCGTGCTTCTGCACGTTCGAAACTGCCCACCGCCTGCTCCTTTGACTCTAGGCTTGCCGCTCGCGTCAGCGCGACATTGTTCCGTTTGCCCCTGCCAAACAAACGAGTAACGCGGCGCTTATGGATGAGAAATTCTGATCTGTAGAATGTGCCGGCGGAAGCGCATGGCCTGGGCCGGACGGCTTGATCCCGCAGGGCAAAGCATCCGCCGTCGCCGGATCACCGGGATCGTTCTTGAGGCCGTAAGCCCGAAAGCTCGGCGCGGGCTTGGGAGGCCTACCGCGACACAAGCGGCGAGGCGGATGCGGAACGATTTGTGTCGGTCAGACGTGCCCGTATCGGTCAAGGGCCTCGGCGAGACTCAAGCCCCTCTTCAGTTCATCGCGAATGGCAACTTCCTTCGCCGTGAGCTTCTCAGCCGCAATCAGAACCTCAATCACCTTGGCGGCCGGAATTGCGATCGCGCCGTCTTCATCAGCGAGAATGAAATCGCCAGGCTCCACCTTAACTCGCTCGATTGTTGCACCACGCAGGAACACCGGGACACGCCAGGCATTGACCTTCCAGCGCATGATCGACTGGACCGGAGCGCGATACCTGGCAAAGACCGGAAACCCTAACTCGCCGATCCACTTCAGGTCACGCACCCCTCCGTCGACCAACGCCCCTGCCGCGCCGCGCTCCTTCATGCCGATCGCGATGAGTTCGCCGAAGTAGCAAACACCCTGGCCGTCTCCACTCCAAACAGCGATGTCGCTAGTCGAAAGCTCGGCGCAAGCCTTCATCTTTTCAGCATCTCCGCCCGGAGCAAACGGTGTCATTTGCCCTCGGATCGTGAAGGCATAGCCCGCGAGCTTGCCTGCTCCGACCGGCATCGGCACGAAATCGGGTGAAAGGCCTTGATCCGGCAGACCGAGATCATCAAGCACATCGGCCACATTGGAGGTATCGACCTTGAGGTAGCGTTCGCGAATTTCACCGCGGCTTGGGTTTGCGGGCATGAGTTTTCTCTCCTGATTAGTCAGATGCTTTGAATGAGCCCGCCATCCACGCGGATGACCGATCCCGTGATGTAGGAGGCTCGGGTGCTTGCAAGGAATGCAACCGCGTCGGCATATTCCTGAGGTTCGCCATAGCGACACATCGGAATTGAGCCTGTGCTTTCGGCGCGCACGTCTTCCAGAGACCGGTTTTCGCGCTTCGCCTTGGCCTCGTCGAGCGCTCGGATTCGGCTTGTCGCAATGCGACCAGGAAGGATGATATTGGCGGTGACGCCGTCAGGAGCCACCTCCTGGGCGAGCGTTTTGGACCAGCCAACGAGCGACAAGCGCAAGGCGTTTGAGATACCGAGATTGGCGATTGGCGCCACTACACCGGACGAAGTGCTGGTGATTATGCGTCCCCAGCCGCGGGCGCGCATGCCAGGCAGGACACGATCCGTCAGCGAGATCAGCGACAAAACCATCGTAGAAAAGTATTTTTCCCATTCCGACCGTGCCACGCCATGGGCCGTGGTCGGCGGCGGACCGCCCGAGTTATTGACGAGAATGTCGATCTCACCGGTTTGATCGAGCAAGGCCTCAACAGCAGGTCCATCGGCGATGTCGCAGACGAACGGGCGCACCGCCATGCCAGAGTTTCGCGCAACTGCTTCCACCGCGTCCTTGGCGATGTCGACCGCCACCACCCGAGCCCCCTCGCGTGCTAGCGTTTCGGCGATTGCACTGCCGAGCCCCCCGCCCGCGCCCAGCACAAGCGCATTCTTTCCCTCAAGTCCGAGATCCATGAAAATTACCTTCAGTGCTCTGGCGCTGGAAACAGGCCAGCATAGTGGTCGGCAATCGCGCCAGTGGTTGTGAGCCAAATATCTTTCCGGTGCGCCGTGATGTGACTAATTGCTTGTCGGAAAGCTCGAAGCCGAAACGGCTGTCCGATGAGAAATGTGTGGATCGAAATGCCGAATACGAGCGATTGCTTTCGGCTCTGCTCAAGCATTTCGTCGAAGTTGTCGACGATGGCCCGAGCGAACGCGTCCGGCTGACCATGATGCAACGCGACGAATGGGATGTCGTTGATCTCGTGCGGATAAGGCACACTCAAGAGATGTCCGGCACGCGTTTTCATCCACACTGGCTGGTCATCGACCGGCCAGTCGAGAATGTAACTGTAACCGGCTTCCTGTAGCAGATCCGGCGTCACGTCACTTGGGTTGACGCCGGGGCTGAGCCAGCCTTTGGGAGCCCTGCCCTCATGTCGGGTCATCAGCTCAGTCGCTTCGGCAATGAGGCGACGCTCTTCCTCCTCGGAAAAATCGTTCTGGTGTTCCGAGTTCGATCGCCCGTGGCCGACTATCTCGTATCCGCGATTGTGGAATGCGTCCGTCACCTGCGGGCAGTGCTCGTAGACCGCTGAGTTTAACAGCACCGACACCGGAAGTTCGAAATCATCGAACAGTTCGATGAGCCGCCAGACGCCGACCCGGTTTCCATACTCGCGCCAACCCCAATTGTAGCTGTTTGGGTGGGGGATGCCCGGCGAATACGAAATCCCAAGCCCCTCATTGTAAGCAAAATGCTCCATGTTGAGACATAGATGCACTGCAAGTCGCTTCCCGTCGGGCCAGGTGAAGTCGGGACGCTGGGTGATCGGCGAATAAACGAATCGATCATTTCTTCGCAGCATCTCGACTCCCTCTCAGCGCGCCGGTCTGGCGTTCACGTTTGGAGATTACGCCGCCAACTCGGCTGGCTACAACTGATGTTTACAAATCACATGAATGAGGTAGGCTCATTCATCGCCATCAACTTTTATCGAGAGATCCTTGGCCAGACGGCTGCCATCCTTATATGCGTTGCGTGCCTTCGAGGCTGCGGCGCGGCATCTCAGCTTCACTATAGCGGCGGAAGAGCTATGCGTTACCCAAGGCGCGATCTCGCGTCAGATCAAGCTCCTCGAAGACACGATGGGCCTGCCGCTGTTCAAACGGCTCACGCGTAAGCTGGAGCTCACCGAATCTGGCCAAATTCTCTTCCCAACTGTGCGACACGCACTGGATGACATGGAGCGGGCCGTCCTGCGCGTTGGAAGTCGCGGCGCCTCCGGCATCCTCACCGTTAGCGCCCTTCCGACGTTTGCGATGAATTGGCTGATGCCCCGACTGCCAGATTTTTCGGAGAAGCATCCCTCGATCGAAGTGCAGCTCATCACGACAATCCGGGCGGTCGATTTCGTTCGTGACAACATCGATGTCGCAATCCGGGTCGGACGTCCTCGGGGCAAGGACACTCTGCAAAGCGCACCGCGGATCGACCTCATGATGGCCGACGACTGGGCGGGCATCCGATCGGATCGGCTTTTGCCAGATCAGATGGTGCCTGTTGCCGCTCCAGAGTTTGTCACTAGACACGGGCTCAGCACTATCAGCCTGGTATCAAAGGTGCCGCTCATCCATGTCGGAACGCGCGCCAACGCCTGGCCCGACTGGTTCAAGAATGCCGACTTGACGGTGCCCGACCAGCCTGGGCTCGTCTTCGGCCACTTTTTCCAGGCCCTGACAGCCGCGCGGGCAGGCCAGGGCGTGGCGCTTATCCCAAAAGTGCTGGTCGACAACGATCTGGAGGCAGGATTGTTGGTGATACCGTTCGAGCCCCCGATCGCGACCTCGGGCTACTATTACTTGCTATACCGAGCGCACCACTGGAATCTGCCCAAGGTGAAGGCCTTCCGGGATTGGCTGTCTTCCACCTGCGGCCTGGCCGAGGCTGAGGACGAACTCCAGGACGGGGACCAATAAACCTGGCGCTATTGGCCGTGGCTGTTCATCGATTCCTGAGCGCCGAATATCAGGCCCCGATCACCAATGGAGCAGTCAGTCGCTTCAACGTCGCGATAATCGACAGCGGGGTGATCTTGCCGGTCTTCGGGTTGTCCTCACTCGGAATGTTCTCAATCGTCATCGTCAGATCGGCGCTGTCGGATTTGACTCGGATCGTATGCGTATTGCGGACGACCCCTGGATCCGCCCAGATTTCCAGATGTGTCCGGTCCGGTCCGATCCCGGCAAGACCGAGCGCAACCGCAACATTGAGGTTGGCAGGAAAGCCAGTAATGGCCTCGCTCGCCGAGCCGTCGAAAAGCTTGACCGGTTCGCTGATGCCGGCCACATCGATGCCTCGGCCAGCAAGATAGGGTGCCCCGTTGAGCCCATGCGGCGGCTTGCGGGTCACCATGTCCACGCTGTGGATCGCCCCGACAGCAGCTGATTGGACGGCATCAAGCCCCAGAAGCGCCCCGGATGGCACAAGTATACGGCCGCCGTGTTGCTCAGCCAGCGACGTCAGCTGAGGATTGGCAAGCAATGCCCCAACACTAATCACTATCATCGTCTTGCCGTGGGCCAGGACGGGCGCCGCAACCTCTGCGAGGTAGTCCGCAGGGCAGCACTCGACCACCACATCGGCGACCTCGGCAAGTTCACCCAGCGGCAGAATGGGATAGGTCCGGGCGAAGTTTGCTGCCATGTAGGCCTCTGCCTTTACACGGTCCTGCGCGGAAACCGCCGTCAGCTCGAGGTTGGCTAGCCCATCGTCCAGAGCCTTGGCGACGCGTTTCCCAATCGCGCCGAACCCACCGATCGCAACCTTAATATTGCTTTCAGAGCACTTCATTTCCACACCTTGTTTCTCATGTCTTGTTGATCAAAGATGAGCGAGGCGAGTGAGGCTCAGAGCCGAGGTCGCGACGCAGAATACATTTCTATTTCTCACCCGTCCGAGAGATCGGGTGGTTCGAATGCCCTAGTCTTCTCTTCAATCAACCGCGCTATCCTGGCGATCGACCGATCCGAATACAGCGGACCGATTACCTGTACTCCGACCGGCAGCCCCCCTTCGTCGCGGCCGATCGGGATGACCGCTGACGGCAAACCAGGAACGCTAGCCAAGCCAGCCCAGAAGAGCTGATCGTTGTAGTCCTGCAGGGTACCGTTGACGTCAATCAGCCGCTCCTCGCGCGGCCGCTCGAGGTCATGCGGGAAGGCCGGCGTGGCTGCGACCGGACATAACAGGCAATCGAAGTCTTCGAAGAAACGTGCCCATGCTGCAGCCACAGCGTGACGCGAAGAGCCAAGTTTCAGCCAGTCGCGATGGCTGCGGGCGATACCTCGGTCGCTGTGCGCCCTGTAACCTGCGTCATCCGCCGGGTAGCCGCTTGCACGGATCACAGCTGCCTCGAACGCCTGATCCGAGAGCCCGACGCTGGTCGCGCCGCGCAAGAGAGCCAGATACAGCGCGCGCGCTTCATTGAAGTCGATTGCCGGAGCTGCACCGGTCGCCACGAAGGCGCCATAACGCTGCAACGTGCCGCCGAGACGGGCAATCGCTGCGTCGATCGCCTCGTCGACCAGAGGCCCGACATGGCGTGGCAGAATGGCAGCCCGCATGCCGTCGAGTGATGGCAGCCGCGGCGACGGCAGACCGAGCTGCCAAGCCATCCGCTCGCCTGCGGCCGGCCCAGCGATAATGCCCAACAGCAATTCCAAATCTTCGGCGTGCCGGGAAAGCGGGCCTAGCACGTTCAAATCCTGTGGCGGATGCGTGGGGACAGTGCCGTGCCCGTCCTGCGACACGATTCCATAGCTCGGCTTCAAGCCGCAAACGCCACAATAGTGGGCAGGGTTGCGGATCGAGCCGCCAATGTCCGATCCGATCTCGAAGGCCGTGAAGCCCGCTGCGACTGCCGCAGCCGCCCCGCCTGAGGAGCCGCCGGGGGAACGGTCTAGTGCATACGGGTTGTTGCAGCGTCCGAAAATCGGATTGTCCGTTTGCCAGTCGGCAAGTCCGGTCGGCACATTGGTCTTGCCAAAAACGATTGCACCTGCCGCACGAAGACGCCGCACGACTTCGGAGTCTTGCCTGGCAGCGGTCCCGGCGCGGTCAGGCAGCCCCCAGGTGGAGGGCATGCCGGCAACGTCGATGGCGTCCTTGACGGTGACGGGCAAGCCGTGCAGCAGGCCCCGGTATCTGCCTTCGCGGGCTTCCTGATCGACACGGTCGGCCGCAAGTCTGGCCCGACCAGCGTCTATGTGGATTATCGCATTTACCGCCGGATTCCATCGCTCGATTCTCTCCAGATAGAGTTCGAGAAGATCCCGGCTTCCAAGCTTCCCTTGCCTGATCCTGCGAGCAAGCCGGCGTGCGGAAGCAAAAGCGATAGTGTCGGTGATCGTGGGCATGACGAGCCGGTCAAGGCCGCCAGCCAGCGGGCTGGCGAATTTCGGACAGATCGAGGGTTGCCAACGTTGAACGTTGTACAGGAACCGGATCTATCACCCGCACTTCGCCATTCGGGGCCGTTCCTTTGACAAGCCTGTCAGCGAGCTCTACGGCCTGACCGCCAATCGCCACCGGCTTTTGTGCCACGACATAGTCAACGCAGCCGTCCTGCATCAGGTTTTGTGCCTCTTCGCCGAGGACGGCGAACAGCACCTTGGTCTTGCCGCAACGGCCTGCCTGCTGGACCGCTCGCGCCGCCCCTACGCCGTACGTGTCGTCGGCGCCGTAGAGCAGATCAACATCGGGAAAGCGCTGAAGGATGTCTTCAGCCGTGGTGAGCGCTGTGGCGACATCCTGCTCGGTTGCCTGGTTCGCCACGATTTTCAAATCCGTTCCGGCAATAGCCTCCTTGAAGCATCGCAACCGTTCCTCCGCCCAGAATGCACCGCCGGGGCCGGCCAGTATACCGATGCTGCCGCCATGGGGCAGCAGCGCTTTCGCACCCGTAGCCATCATCTTTCCGAGGCCGCAATGGCTTGACGATACTGCACCGTCCGGTGGCACGTCGCTTGCAACAATCGGGCTCGACACGCCGATCAACGGTACGCCGGCCGCCTTAGCTTCGCGAGCGACACCATTGAAGGCAGACGGGTTGGAGGGATCGATCAGGACCGCATTTACATGCTGGGTGATAAGGGTCGAGACTTGACTGATCTGCCGGTCGACGTTGGCATAACCGCCGGCATCGAGGACCACCAGTTCGTAGCCAAGTTCCTTCGCCTTCGTCTCGATGCCATAGAGAACGGCCGTGTACCAGGGACCAGAAAGAACTGGCATCGAAACGCCCAGTTTGCCAGCCGCCTGGCTTGACCCGGAAATGAGGGTGAGCGCTACCGCGGCGCAAAGCATCGCTTTGAACTTCATTCTTCGTCTCCCATTTCATTTTGTTGAACTTTGGCCGCTATCACTTCGATTTCGACCAGCCATGCAGCACTCATCAGCTGGCGGACCTCGACACGCGTCCGCGCGGGCAGCGGTCCGGTTGCGCTGAAGAATTTCCGATAGGCAGCCCCAAAACCATCGAGATCCAGACCCCCCCCCTTTGCGGGATCGGCGCAGAGGTAGGCCGTCATCTTCACGATGTCGCCCAACGCGTAGCCCTTGTCGGCGAGAAGCCGTCTGATCAGTGCCAGAGCCCCGCGAGTCTGATCTTCGGTGGAGCCATACGAAGCCGGATCGTCGGGGTCCGCCTCCTCATGCAAAGGCGGTGGAACCTGACCGCTCAAGAAGAGGAAGGTGGCGCCTGGCGGGACCTCGACAGCCTCTGCCCACGGCGCGTGCGCCTGGAACGTCTTTAGAGATGGGTCGCCGTTGACGAAGCGTTTGATCACTCCAGGCATTTTTGTATCCTTCAAGGTTTCCAATCGGCGGGCTGACGGATGTCTGCCAGCGGAACCTCACCGACATGGTCGGGAGTAATCGACAGGAAAGGTACTTCGACCAACCGACTGGCAGGTGTTTCGCCTCGCGCGAGCTTATCGGCGAGGTCACTTGCCGTACGGCCGATCAGAACCGTGCGTTGTGCCACCACAAACTGAGCGCAGCCACCACGCATTGTGTCCTCCGCAGCTTTGCCAAATCCGGCCATGAGGACCTGAACAGCGCCGCACCTGCCTGCCTGTTGGATCGCGCGGCCGGCGCCCACGCCATAGGTGTCGTCCGCTGCATAGAAGAGCGAAACCTTCGGGAAGCGCTGGAGCAAATCGTTGGCAATCGACAGCGCGGTTGCGGGGTCTTCTTCGCTGTTTCGCTCTGCTACAATGTCGATCTTCGCGCCTGCGATGCTCTTGACGAAGCATGCATATCGTTCTGTTGCCCAATATGCTCCTGGAGGACCCGCAAGCGCGGCGATCGTGCCTCCGTTAGGAAGAAGACGCTTCGCGCCGTCGGCCATCAGTTCGCCAAGCTGGCACTGACTTGATGTTGCCGCTGCATCAGGCTCGATGTTGGCCGAAATCACCGGTGTGCCAAGCCCGATCACGGGAATGCCGGTCTGGTGAGCTGTCCGAACAGCCCCGTCAAGTGTCGCAGGATCGATTGGATCGGTGAGAATCGCCTTGACTTGCTGGACGATCAAATTGGAGATTTGATCAACCTGTTTTTCGGGGTGACCGAAACCGCCGGCGTCGAGCACCACGACCTCATAGCCGAGCTTTTCAGCTTCGGTTTCCGCGCCGTACAGGACAGCCGAATACCAGTCACCTTCAACAGTTGGCATTGCGATGCCGATCTTTGGCTTTCCGGCGGCATTTGCAGTCGAGCCGGCTACAAAAAGCCCAAGAGCACAAGCGATCAGTGTACGATGTATCAGTGATTTCGTGGTCATGTCGTTCTCCTCCCTTTGATTGCTATTTTTTATGAGTTAGCGCCTGATCGGCGGCGACGGCGGCGATAAGTGCTGCCCCGACAATCATCATCTGCGTGTAAGAGGACACATTCAGAAGGTTGAGGCCGTTGGATAGAATGCTGACGAAACCGACGCCGATCGCGACGCCAGCGATCGATCCCCGCCCGCCGAATAGCGAGACACCTCCGAGCACGACTGCGGCTACGGATTCGAGCGACATCGAGGCGCCAAGCGTTGGCTGACCAGTCCCGACCCGCGCAGTAAGGATCAGCGAGGCGATTGCCGCGCAAAGCCCCGAGACCACATAGGCAGCGATTTTGGTTTTCGATACTGAAATACCCGACAGGCGTGCAGCCTCGGTATTTCCTCCTACCGCGTAGATGTTGCGGCCCAGGCGGGTGAAGTGGAGGGTCAAGAAACCGAGAACAACGAGCGCTGCAGCGATCAAGAATGGCAGAGGTACACCCAACACGTTGGCGAAGGCCAGGTCAGCGAACGAACCTGGAATCCCCGTTATAGGCACACCCTTTGAGATTCTGAGTGCAAGCCCTTGTGCGATCGACAACATCGCCAGCGTGGCAATGAACGCCATAACCCGCAATCGAGTGACGACCAGACCGTTTACCAGACCAATGGCCGCTCCGGTTAGCAGACCTGCCGCAATACCGACCGGCGCACCAGCCGCCGCCATCGCCATGGCTGAGATGACGCTGATGAGCGCCACAGCCGAACCGACGGAAAGATCCAGATCGGCGTTGAGGATGACGAAGCACTGACCAACGGCAACCGCCGACAACGCCGCCGCCTGCAGCGCCACATTTCGAAAATTCTGCCCGGTGAGAAACACGTCAGAGGCGAGCGAGAAGTAGATGACTATTACTATCAGCGCGATCGGCATACCGAACTGCCGCAGTCGATTAAGTGACACTTCTGCGGGAAAGCCCTTTGTCTTAGGGTGCGCGACAGATTGCGTGTCCACGGACATCTTATGGTTCTCCATCTTTTTCAGGCAGCCAGGCTTTCAGGAGCCTTGTCATTTGCGCCGGCGTGGCCGGCGAAGGCTGCGGCGAGCAGTGTCTTCTCGTCGAATTCCGATCTCGCGAACGAACCGGTGATGCGCCCTGCCGACATCACTAGGATCCGGTGGGCGATATTCATTAGTTCCGGGAGTTCCGAGGAGACCACGACGACCGCCGCTCCCGCTTCCGCCGCTTCGTGAAGGAGCTGATAGATCTCGGCTTTGGCGCCGATATCCACGCCACGCGTCGGTTCGTCGAAGATGAGCAGATCAGCACCGGAGAGGATGCATTTGCCGATAGCGATCTTCTGTTGATTGCCGCCAGAATAGGTTGATGTCATTGATCCGAGTTGGCCGCGGAATCGCATGCGTTGGGCGATTTCCGAGGCGACTGCGCGGACTCGCGTCCAGTTGACGTAGCCTGAGCGAAACATCCGCGGCATGGCCGACAGCACGATGTTTTCGTAGCCTGATAGGGAAAGGACGAGGCCGGCTCCTTTGCGATCCTCCGAAAGGTAGGCAATCCCGGTCTCTATCGCATGGCGGGGGTCGCGAACTCGGAAGTGCACACCGTGTTTGACGATGCGGCCGGCGTCGAGCGGATCTGCACCAATGATGGATCGCATAACCTCGGTCCGGCCCGCGCCGACTAGGCCGCTGAAACCAAGGATTTCGCCGGAGCGTATCGCAAAGCTGATGTCTTCAAATTTGCCACGACGGGTTAGTCCCTCGGCCGAAAACAATACACCGCCTATATTGGTGTTAGGCGTGGGGAAAAGTCGCTCCAGCCGCCCCCCGACCATCATTTGAATGAGTTCGCTCGTGTCGGCTACTTGGTGCCGCTCGCGCGTCTCGACCCGCTCGCCATTCCGCAACACGGTGATGCGGTCCGCGACCTTGAGAGCCTCGCCGAGCCGATGAGACACGAAGATGAGGCTTTTTCCAGCATTCCGAAGCCTGACCATGATATCGAGTAGCCTTGCCGCTTCCGAATCCGACAGTGAAGCCGTCGGCTCATCGAGAATGAGCACCGGCGCATCGAGGAGCAGAGCGCGGGCGATCTCGACCAGTTGCATCTCGCCGGTGGACAGCGTTTCAGCACGGCAGTCGGGATCGATCGATACACCCAGTGTTTGGAAAACGGACCGGGTCCGCTCACGAGCCAAACGACGGGAGTAGATTCTACCCAAAAGGTCAGTTGCGGGCTGATTGCCGAGGACGACGTTCTCTGCGACGGTCAACGCAGGGACAATCGACAGCTCCTGGAAGACCGTCACGATCCCCGCCCGGCGTGCATCCTGCGGAGAACTGAAATGCTCAAGCTTTCCGTTGACGCGCAAGACGCCGGCGCTAGGACGACTGTCGCCAGACAATATGCGTATTAGAGACGATTTGCCGGCTCCATTTTCACCGATCAACGCGTGAATTTCACCACGTCGGAGGTCGAACTCCACGTTCGATAAAGCCGTGACGCCTGGGTAAACCTTCGACAGTTCCCGCACCTGGACAACGACATCGTCCGGTGATGCCGGCTCATCGGTCATAGCGATGGTCCCCAATTTGTTGTTGGGGGATTGTGAACAGGCGAGGCGCCTGCCCACAACGCAGATTTGTTGGTCCTATGGATGAGCGGGAGTCATGTGTGCGGGTGAAGCGCCTTTTGCACGGGACAGGCGTCACGTAGTTGACCAGGCGTTGCGATGCGTCTCCCCTGCCCGATCATCCGCCGCTTGAGAATGTACGGCTCGAATCAGCAACAGGTGAGAGGCGAAATCGTCCAGTGAGGAGCATGTCAGCAAGCTTATGGACACAAGATAGCCCCTGACGCGCTCAACCACATCCCTTTGGGTGCGTATTTCGCTTTCCAGGGCTTCAGCATCTGTCGACCAGAATGCAAACCAACGCGGCGGGCCTAGGCAAAGACGAGGCGATTCCTCGTTTCCGCGAGCGAGCACGTAACAGGTCTCGCCGCCGACCCCGGCCGCCATAGCTAGAAGCGACCGAACTGCTACTCGGCCACGCCACTCGCGCCACGCTCGTGGCCACCCTTCAGGGGGAGCGGCTGGTCACCAAGCAGAACCCTGACCACAACGTCGCGGGCATCGCGGGCATCAAGGGAGTGCCGTGCAATCAAATCGCTACATTCGGTGACGATCTGATCGGCGTCTTGAATCACCTTGAGCTCCTTATAGCGATCATGCCGATGCAACCCCATGCTTTCACCAAGCACTTCAAGGATATTGATGATGCGGAACGTCCAATCGCGCTCGTGTGCACACAATTCGCGATGATCGGAATGATAAACCGCCACCAGCGCATCAACGCCCGCGTCACGCGCTGCTTCAAGTTCTCTCTGCTGCAACTCGCGCTTGAGCTTTGGCAGGACACCGACATGCACGCTCTGCAGACCCACCGCCGGCTGGTGCAGATCGATGAGCTCAATGCCGGGGACCATCTTCAGGATTTCGGTGGCGGCTTCCACGACGCCGGCTACGCCAGGATGCTTGTGCAGCGCGACGCGCATGTCGACCCTGTGCTGAAGGTGCGGCTTCAACTGCGCCAGCCGGTCGCCGAGGAATCGCATGAACGGGTTCATCTCGAATGGGCGGGAGCCGCGCTGTCGTTCCACCGTCGGCAGGATGGTTTCCGTGAACTGGACGTAGCAAGTCGGACACCAGGTGATCACCTGTCCCGACCTCGAGTGCGACAGCTTCTCCATGCTGTTCGATCCCAGCCGACCGGCCATCTCGGCGTCCCCGGACATGAGCTGCGAAATCCCGCAACAATGGCTGGGGCCGCCCATGACCTGATAACTGACGCCGAGCACATCCATGATATCGAGGGCAAGCAAGGCAATATGTGGCGTCTTGAGCACGTTGCAGCCGGTGTAGAACGCGAAATCCGCCGGCTCGGCGGGCGTGGATACCGACGCTGACTTTTGACCCAGCCGTTCCAGGACCTCCGCGTCGAGCTGCAGACGCGAAAGCATCGTCACACCGCGGCTGACCTGACGGTATCTCTCCACGCCTTGCCGCCGTCGTTCAGAAAGCTCTTTATCGGACTTCGCAACGCCGAGGCGTGCCATGGCAAGGAGAAAGCGTGGATTGACGCCGTAGTCGCACGCCTTGATACATTCCCCGCTGAGCATGCAGGAGGCTGCCCAGTTGCGGGACGTCTCCGGACCGTCACCGGTGCGGACAATATCGAGGATACCGCCGATGAGGTCTTCAGGCCGCGCATCCGAGATGCCGGCCGGCACTAGGCTCGGACAAACCTCAGCGCATTTGCCACATCGGGTGCAGGCCTCAACCATATCCTGGACGCGTTCGCCCAGAGCCGTCTCGAAGGATGTCTCGTCCACCGGGCGCATCGCGGGCTCCGACTCTGCAGACGAATGGGTCTTACGCGCGCATTGGCAACTCAGAACCTAACATAACTATCGGCAACATTGAAGGACGAGGCTTTCGTCCGTCGCCTTGAGCCAACTGCGCGAAGCGAGATCCGCAGCCGTGCAAAAATCTCAAAGTGCTTCCGGCAGCTCGTACGTGACAATGACGAGTTCCAGTAGGACGTTGGGGTCTTCTACATGGAAGCTTTCAGGGACGCCGAGGGCAGGAGATGTAGCGCAATAGGTGACCGCACGTTCGACGATGTTCCAGCGTCTGTCAAAATGAAGATCATAGCCGTCGAGGGCCGCCGCATACTGTTTGCCCGACAAACCCCAGAACAACATCAATCGGCGGCACGCCAAGCGATCTTGCCGATGGTCTCGATGACACGCGCGTTGGCTTCGGTTTGCGCCACCGTACGCGGCGTCTCGCAAACGCAAAGAACCGCCCCGATTGATCAGATTGGGGCGGTTATGGATTTATGAAGAAAGTGGTTGCGGGGACCGGCTTTGAAACTGCAAACCCTCGCAGAGTCTCTCAGACAACCCAGTGCGGCGCTGTATTGACGGTGTCGTCTCCGAACACCCAGCTACGGGCGAACGGGATGGCCCCTCTTTGGCTGTGGAAAGCTTCCGGTACCCCTAAGGAATGGCAATGCAAAGGACGGCCCGCCTGTCTTCGCCCTGATCCTTGAATGCAAGCGGCCGGCAGCGGCTTACAACAAAAACAAGCACTTACCTTTAAAGGCGCGCGTTAAGCCGCGCCTTTTAACACCGCGCACATCTTCAGGCCATCCAAAGTAACGGAGGGCATGGGGCCGCTGCCTTTTTGAGACTTAATGTCCTGAGCCGCAGGCAGACTGTCCGTTGTCGGCGGGACCGGTAGAAAGCGGACGGATGCATCCGGCACGGCGCCAACCGCATTGCGTCAGACGCAGCGATCTGAAGACTCGTCGCTCTCCAGCAGAGATGAACTTGAAAATTACGTGTCGAGAGGGCTGATGACGGATCGGCTCGGATGCCTGAGACGGGTCGGCGTGATGCCGGTATGCTGGCGGAACACCCGGCTGAAATGCCCGGCATTTTCGAAGCCGCATCTGTAGGCGATGTCTCCTATCTGCAGATCGCTGTCTTCTAGCAGCGACTTTGCGTAATGCACCCGCAGCGCCAGGTAGGCGGCCATTGGGCTGGTGCCCAGTTCGGTCGCGAAAAGACGCTCTAGCTGGCGCCGCGAGCAATTCAGGCGGCTGGCGATCTCGCTGACCGACACCTTCTCCTGGAGATTGCTTTCCATCAAGAGCAAGGCCCGCTTCACCGCGCGGCTCGCGGCTTCAGGAAACAGGTCGCCGACCGGCTGCACGTCCCTGATGTTGCGGATGCGATCCAGCACCAGGATCTTGGCGGCCTTTTCCGCCGCCTTCTGGCCGATGAATTGCGACACGAAATAGCCGGCGAGGTCGGCAGCACCCGTGCCGCCGGCGCATGTCGCGCGCCCGCGGTCGACGGAAAACAGACTGTCCGCATGCGCGTTCACGTCGGGGAACTCGGCCCGAAAGTCCTTGATGTGGAACCAACTGACGGCGGCGCTGTAGCCGTCCAGCAACCCGTAGCGCGCGAGCACGAAGCTTCCGGTGCAGAGCGCGGTTACGGGGACGCCCTTTTCGACGGCCCGCAGAAGGAAGGCCTCCTTTTCCGAACTCAAGCTGCGGTTGGTGTCGAGCAGGCCGCCGACCACGACGACGTTATCGAAATCCTCCGGATTGCCGATCGCCTTGGTCGGCAGCAATTCGACGCCACAGCTCGCCCGGATCGGCAGGCCGCGTTCGCCGACGATCTGCCAGTCGAATTCCACCCTGCGGCTGCGGTCGCCCTCATCGCCCGCCAGGCGCAGCGTGTCGATGAAGAGCGAAAGCGGCGACAGGGTGAAGTCGCGAACCAGCAGAAACGCAAACTTCTTGGCCATTCTTTTCTGAACTCTCAGCGGCGGCGATGCGCTGCATAAGGCGATTGGCGGGGTCGCTCATGCAATGCAGCTATCTCCACATATTCAATCGCTTCACAAGCCGGATCGTGGGGAGTGGCTTAACGCTGCCATGAGCTAACAATCAGCGAATGCCGGGATGGGTCGGCTTCCCCTCCCGGCATTTTCTTGCCCTTCGGCAGTAAGACAAGCAGGTCGACCCGACAGGCCGTCAGCCTGGCAGGATCATTGGCGCATCAAGCCAAGGTCCTTGTCGCGCCGCCAAGTTCGGCTTCTCGGACATCCTCTTCATTGACCGTCGGCGCACCGCAAATCAACAGTCCGGACACGAAGCAGGGCACGGCTCCGAAACAGAGCGCGGCAAGCTGCCACGTCGATCCGGCGTTCAGGAGATAAGTCGCACCCAGTCCTGCCAGAATGGCGCCGATCGGTCCCATCGCCGCAACGAGCGCTCCTCCGGTGGCCCTGATGGTCGTCGGGAAGCTCTCGCCGATGAAGAAAAGCAGCGCGGCGTAAGGACCGATTAGAAAGAACAGGCCAAGGCTGTACAGCACCATTACGGGACCGAGGCTATGAGGCGCATAGAGCATGCCAGTGAACAATAGGCCGGCGATAGTCCAACCCAATGCAATCGCATTGCGCCGGCCAATGCGGTCACCGAGGAAACCAAAGGCAAGATAGCCGATATAGCCGACAAGATTGGAAAGAATGAGAACAACCAGCGAGCTCTCGAACGAGACATGATGAACGTCGGTGATCACGGTTGTGCCCAGCACGCTGAACACCTGGATGGCAAACCAATTGAGCAGGAATGCCGCCCCAAGCACCAGAGTCGTCCGCCGCGTCGAGCCCTGCAGCGTCGCCCGCAGCCCGTGCTGATCCCGATCGTGAGCCGTGGCCCGGCCGCGCTTGAGCTGCTGCGCCAGGAACTGCGGGCTTTCCTTCAGTTTGCGCGCAAAGACAACGATGATCAACGAAGGTAGCGCAGCAAAGATGAAGCATCCCTGCCAGCCGATAAACGGCAGGAGAATTGCTGTTAATGCGGCGGCCAGAAGAGCGCCGATCGGCCAGCCCCCCTGCACGAGGCTATACAGGAAACCCCGGCGCCGCGCGACGCTGGGAGCCGCCGAAGCATAGAGTTCGCTTAGGTAGGTAGCGTTCACCGTCTGCTCGGCATAGCCAAAACCGCCGAGCGAGCGGATCAGCACCAGGACCAGGCTGCCGAAACCGCCGCCGATGGCCGTAAGAGCCGAGCAGATGGCGGCACCGGAGACGGTCAGGATTATTCCGTTTCGGCGACCCATACGGTCCACGGCGGGTCCAACCAGCAGTGCGATGACAGCGGTGCCGACGGCGATCCATGTCGCGAGCTCCGCCTGAAAGGCAGTGCTCCAGCCCTCGTGCCTGCCAATCTCCGGAAGCAACGTCCCGAACAAGATGAAGTCGTAGACCGCGAAGACCCACGCGAAAAGGGTCACCCAGGTCGCGTAACGTACGTCCCTCGCGCTCATGCCAGCGCTGTTTGCTGTAGTCTCGAACATGCTCTCCTCCCGTTGTTGTCGTGGATTACGGGCGTCTTCCAGAACGCCCAAGAGTCAATTCGCGAGTGTTATGAGACCTTTGCGAGCGCCGCTCGCGCCTTGGCAGTCGCCTCGACATCGAGCGTTTCCTGCTCGACATCGACTATGACGCCATAGACATCGCGCGCATGCTCCGCCGAATAGAAGCCGTCGAGCACGTCCTCGAGCACCTTCTGGGCAGGCCGCTTCAGCGGCGATCCGTAACCGCCGCCATTGGGGCTGTAGTAGGCCATGATGTCGTTGGCCTTGACGGCCAACCCGGAGAACTTTGAATGCATCTCGCGGGCGGCGCCCGGTGCCGAGGCGTTGTAGATCAGACACTTGCCGACCGCGCCGTCGGTGCCGCCAAAGATGCCCCAGGGCGCATCCTTGTGACGTTCCGATTCATGCGTGATGAAGCCGTCGGTCAGCACGCGCTGCGCCTTGACCACGCCGAGCCCTCCCCTGAACTCCCCGGCGCCGGGTGGCACGTCGTCGCGCAACTCGTAGCGATCGCAGATCATCGGGATATGCATCGCCAGGTCTTCGAGCGGATTGTTGCGCGTGTTGGCCATCAGGTTGTCGATGCTGTCGGGGCCATCCGAGCGCGGGCGACCGCCATAGGCTCCCTCGTTCACTTCGAGAAACACCCAGTAGTCGCCGCTCGGACGCACGCCCGAATAGGCGGCGAACGAGATCGACGCCGAGCTTCCGGCAATCACGGTATCCGGCATGACGGGCGCCAGCGAACGGATGATCAGGTCGATCATGCGATTGCACTGGGTGAAGCGTGCCTCCGCAGATGCCGGCGGCTTCGGGTTGAAGATGGAGCCCAGCGGCGCGATCACGTTGATCGGCCGGAATGAACCTTCGTTGGAGGGCACCCGCATGTCGGACGTGTAGGCGTCGAGCAGCAGCTTGCGGAACGCCGCGTAGGCGGCGACTTTGGTCGAGCCTTCGAACGGCACGTTGTAGGCCGTCGGCGTCTGGTCGGCTGAGCCAGTGAGATCCACGTCGAGTTCGTCGCCCCTGACCCGCACGGTGACCTTGACCTTCAAGCGCTGGTCGCGGTTGCGCCCGTCGTCGTCGAGCCAGCCCTCGGCCGTATATTCGCCGTCCGGAATGTCACGGATGCGCTGGCGCATCATGCGCTCGGCATAGTCCATCAGCTGGTTGGCCGCCTGGAAGACCGTCTCTTCGCCGAATTTCTCGATCAGCTCGACGAAGCGCTTCGCGCCAAGCCTGGCCGAAGCGACCTGGGCCTCAATGTCGCTCACCAGTTGCTGGGCCGCACGGCTGTTGTGGCGGATGAAGTTCCACATGGCATTGTTGGGCTGGCCCTTGCGATAAAGCTTGGTGCCGGCAAACAGCATGCCCTCGGCAAAGACGTCCGGCACATCGATGATGAGGCCGGGCGTCGCGGCCCCGATGTCGACATGGTGCGCAGTGTTGCCGGCAAAACCGACCAGCCGCCCATGCCAAAAGACAGGCACCACGATTGCGAGATCGGGGGTGTGGCTGGAGCCGTGATAGGGATGATTGTGGACGACTACGTCTCCTTCGTACCACTCGCCATCCTCTAGCGTTGCCTGGATACCGCGCAGGTAGCCTGGGATCGAGCCGATATGCATCGGTGTCGATTCCGACTCGCACAATGTGTTGAACTCGATGTCGAAGAGGCCGGCACCGAGATCCTCGGATTCGCGAATGATCGAGGAAAAGGACATGCGGTAGAGCACATGCGCCATCTCTTCGGCGATGGTCTCGAACGACCCGCGAATGACCTGCAGCGTGATGGGATCGATTTCGGCCGGCATGTCTTTGAGCGCCACGGCCTGAGCCATACTGATCATGATTTCCTCCCGTTTTCTCAAGCCACGCCGGCGCGATGGACGCGGGTGTTGCCGTATTCGAGCGTCTCGGCGACGTAGCCGGGCGGCACCAGGGTCGTTGAATCGTGCTGGACGAGAATCGCCGGTCCGCTCACCTTGTCGCCTGCGTAGAGCTTCATGCGATCGTAGCGCGGCGTCTCAAGCGTCCGGCCGTCGTCGAAGGTCGTCGCCCGAACGAACATCAGCGCCCGGTCGATGCTGGAGCCGTCTGTGGGCCTGACCTTCGGGATAGCGATCCGTTTCACAGCGGCGCGGCCGATGGCGCGCAACGTGATCAGTTCCACCTCCTGCTCGCGATAGCTATAGCCGTAGTCGAGTTGATGTTGGTCATGGAAGCTGGTGATGATCACCGGCTTGTTGGTTTGCGTGATTGGCCCTTCGGGCATCTTCGCTCGCAGTTCGAAGCCCTGGCCGTGATAGCGGCATTCCGCCACGATCTCGATCTTCTGCTGGTCGCGGGCGATGCCGTCCGCGTCGAGGTCTGCCACGACCCGCTCGCGCAACGCGGTGGCGGCGCGGTTGATGCGCTCGAGTTGGGCCTCGTCCGCCGCATTGAGTTCGACGATGACCGCCTCGGTCTGCTCGTATTGAAGATCGGTCTTCAACAGGCCGACGGCCGCCGTGATGCCCGGCGCCACCGGCACGATGACGTCTCGCGCAGAGATCGCCTCCGCCAGCGCGACACCGTGCAACGGCCCGGCCCCGCCGAACGGCAAGATCGAGAACTGACGTGGGTCGATGCCGCGGGCCACCGAATTGGAGCGGATGGCGAGCGCCATATTGTTGTTGATGATCTTGATAATGCCCAGCGCCGCGTCCGTCACCGACAGGCCGAGCGGTTTGGCGATCCTTTCCTCGATCGCTGACCTTGAAAGCGTCGGATCGAGTTTCAGGTCGCCGCCCAGCACCAGGTCGGGGTCGAGGCGGCCAAGCACGATCTGGGCATCGGTCACCGTAGGTTCCTTGCCGCCGCGGCCGTAGCAGGCGGGGCCCGGCTCTGATCCCGCCGAACGCGGCCCAACGTTGAAGGCGCCGGCCTCGTCGATATAGGCGACCGAACCGCCGCCGGCGCCGATGGTGACGAGATCGATCATCGGAGTGAGCACGGGATGGCCGGATACGTAGGTGTCGCGCGGGTTCATGATCTTGACCCGCCCGTCCGGAATGGTGCTGATGTCGGCTGAGGTGCCGCCGATATCGACGGTGATAATGTTTCTCACGCCCGCCATCTCGCCTTCCGAGGCACCGCCGATGACGCCGCCAGCCGGACCGGACATCAGGATGCGCACCGGGCGCGTTGCGCAGGCCTCGACGGTGGAGACGCCGCCGTTCGACTGCATGATGCGCAGCTTGGACGACACGCCGGCCTCGCGCAGCTTCGATTCCAGGTCGCGCAGGTAGAACGCGGTTTTCGGGCCGACATAGGAGTTCATCGCCGCCGTCGAGAAGCGCTCGTATTCGCGCATGACGTTGGCGACCTCGCTCGACAGCGTCACATAGGCATCCGGCATCTCCTCGAGCACGATGTCCCTAGCGCGACGCTCGTGGGCGTCGTTCAGGAACGAAAACATGAATCCGATGACGACCGAGTTGATGCCGCGCTTCTTGAAGAGCCTGGTCGCCTCGCGCACCTCGTTCTCGTCAAGCGCCGTCTCGACATCGCCGCGCGGCGGGAGGATGCGCTCGGAGATGGCGATGCGGTTGCGGCGCTTCACCAGCGGCTGGCTTTGCCATGGAACGATGAAGTGAAGCGAGAAATTGTGCGGCCGCTTGTGCCGCCCGATATGCAGGATGTCACGGAAGCCGCGCGTCGTGAGCATCCCTGTTTCCGAGCCGTTGTGCTCTATCGTGATGTTGGTCGCGGTGGTCGTCCCATGGACGATGACATCCACCTCGGACGGCTCGATCCCGGCCAGGCCGCAAATGCCCTTGACGCCTTCGACCACGCCGATGGACTGGTTTTTCAAGGTCGTCGGAACCTTGTGGTAGAACACCCCTCCGGCACATTCGAGCACCAGGTCCGTATTTGTTCCGCCGACGTCAACGCCGATGCGTGCCATGTTCACTCTCCCGATAGACGAAGGCGCGTCCCGAGGGACGCGCCAGCCAAGTCATTCCGCCGCGATGCGGGCGGTGTTGACCGTGTTGAGATACTCGACGCATTCGTCCACGCTGTGGACATCGGCGAACTTCGCGTCGATGTCGTAGAGATTCCACGCCACCGCGCCCGGAACGCGATCGCCGATGCACTCACGAACGGCGATGGTGCGGAAGCCGTCGGCCAGCCCGTCGCAGATCGTGGTGCGGACGCATGCCGTCGCGGTGACGCCGGTTACCAGGATGGTGTCGATACCGGCTGCCCGGAGCAGGCCGGCCAAGCCGGTGCCATGGAAAGAGCTCGCCCGCTTCTTGAGCAGCGTGTATTCGCCTTTCACCGGCGCAATGCGGGAATCGATCGCCCAGAGATTCTTGTCCTTGAGGTTCACCACATCGATCGGGATCTTGCAGTGCCAGAGGCCCATGTCGGTGAAACCGGCATCGCGATCGGTGATCTCGTAGGCCGTCGTAACGTGAATAACCGGGTGGCCGTTGGCACGGCAGGCCTTCAGCAGCCTCTGCATGCCCGGGATGATCTCGTTGTCCATAGCCTGCTGATCGCAGGTGAAAGGATTGCCGGGCCGGGTCCAAGCATTGGCGAGATCGACGCTGACCAACGCGGGACGCTTGCCGAAACCGACACGACGCTGGAAGCCGCGCTCCTGGTAGATTTTCGTCGATGCCGCGAACGCCTGCTGCAGCATTCGGTCGAGTTGCTTGTTGTCCACGTCGCTCATGGCGTTTCCTCTGCTTGGCCGGCAATGCGGCGCCGTTGCTGTCCGATGACCATGGGACATTTCCGTCCACCGGTTATCCGTCAAAAGATTGCCGCGTCTCGACCTTGAGCTGAAATGGTCTTTGGCCAATTATTCATGCGTCAAACGCATCAATTGACGGTGCCTGGTATGGAAGCGGAAGCAGGACTGGACCTCACCCATTCTTTTCTTGTCGTGGCGGAGGAATTGAGTTTTCGCCGTAGCGCCGAGCGGCTGAACGTCGACCAGTCAGCACTGAGCCGACGCATCCAGAAGCTCGAACATCTACTGGGCTTCGCGCTCTTCGAACGCACGACGCGCGAGGTGGCGCTGACCCCTGCCGGACGCTCCTTCTACGAGCAAAATGTCCGGCTCATGCAGACCTATTCCAATTCGGTGAAGGCGGCCCGCCTGGTTGCGGAGGGCAAGACCGGTAGCCTGCGCGTGGCCTATATGGCCTTTGCCGCAACTGAGCTTATGCCGTTCGCCGTATCGCGGTACCGGCGGCTCTATCCGCACATCGACGTCAGCCTCCGTTACATCCGCACTCAGGGCCAGAAAGTGGCGCTGGCGCATGATGAAGTCGATATTGGCTACATGATCGGTCCGTTCGATCACAGTGATTTCCATTCGCTGCTCCTGTCGGAGGATCCACTTTATGTGGTCACGCCAAGAAACCACCGCCTCACACGGCTTCATGAGGTGCATCCTACAGACCTTGCCGAGGAAGATCTTATTCTTGGGGACATGATCGAATGGGAGGCCTATCGTTGGCGGCTCGACGATATGTTTTCCGCCGAAGGCGTGCGACTCAACATTAGGCTTGAGGCCTCCAATACGCTCGCGCTGCTTGGCCTCGTCGCTGCCGGTCTCGGCGTAACCATCTATCCCGAAAGCCTGATCAATTTTCTCGGACGCAATGTCGAGGTCCGGCCGATCCTTCATCCGGGCTTTCGTAGCCAGACGGTGCTCGTATGGAAACGCACCAATCGGGCCAAGGCGGTGCTTAACTTCGTCGAGGTGGCAAAGCACCTGCCGGCGCGCGGATGATCGCCATCAGTGTCCCCAGTCATCGCCACGGAGACTGCAAAAAAGATCAAAGCGCTTGGCTGCAGTTTTGCGAACTTCCAGGCCTGCAGGGAGGCTATGTGGGTTGTCCGCGATTGATGATGAGAGAAGTGCGGCCTTTAGAAACAAGGAAACGCAGAACGCAAAAACCACCCCGGCTAGACCGGGACGGTAATTGATTTATGATAGAATTGGTTGCGGGGACAGGATTTTGGCTTGTTTGTCCTACGACGTCGGCTTCGCCTCCTTGCGGGCCCATGATGACAGTTCAAATCAGCCGGCCACCACAGCCAGAGGATAGGATGTGATCCTGTCGGCCCTGCTTGCGAGTACATTCAACAGACGAACTCGGTTGCAGCGCTGTACTGGCGGTAGCCCTCTCCCGCTACCAATCTCCTTCTATATTTTGAAATCATAGCTAAAACGCGAACCTCTGGTGGCGCTTCGCCCAAAGCCGTGCCTGCTGGCCAATGTGGCGCCAAGCAGCGCGATACTGAAGCCTGGTGACGACATGACGAATGTCTTGGCCGAGCCGTCAGCGAACGGCGGCTTCGCGGCACCGATTTCCATATGCGACCCCCCGCCTCTCCGGAATCGATCCGACCCCGAAATGAGCGCCTGGATGATCGCGACGAGCCACGAGCGAGCTGCTAGACCCGATCCTGTCGGCGTCTTATCTCCGCCGCGATCATCGACGCGTCGCGATGCAACGCGAGACGCTGAGCGGCCGCAAGCCCACGTTGCCAGGTTGAGATAGCCAGTTCATTGCGTCCATCCAGCCAGTGCGCCACGCCGACCCACAACGCATATTGCGGGACGCCTACAGAAAACACACGGCGAAAGCGCTTGAGCTCATGCAGTGCTTGCCGCTCCCAGTGCCGCCATTGGTCGTATTCTCTCGACAAACCCGCCTCGCGGCCGCGCAAGAGCACTTCGATCACTCCAGTGATGCCGGGCAGTGTGCTGTGCACGGTCGGTCGACCCATCTCGCGCAGGAGGCGTAGCGCATCCACAACCGCCCGGACGCTCTCTGCATGTTGCCCAACTCGTGCAAGGGCGAGCGCGAGGGAACCCTTTGCCGAAACCATGTCGGCGAGATCGGAAGACCCGACCATGGCGGACGTGGTCAGCCTGAGAATGTCGACCGCTTCCCGGGGGCTATCCGCCTGAAGAACGCACAAGGACTTGCATCGCAACGCCCAGACTTCCTGCTGGAGGTTTCCGCTGTTCTGCGCCCTTGAAAGCAATGCTTGGGCAGTGTGCTCCAGTTCGCCCGAGTGGCCTCGGTAGTACAGAGACCAGAAACGAATGGCCTGGGCGTTGCACCAACTCAGTTGATCTCCTGCTTGGAGACAAAGTTCTTGCGACTGATCGAGACGACGATCCACCATCATCCAATCGCAATGCCCGATACGCCATAACGCGTCGAGGTTGCAGAGGTGCGAGTGGATCGATGGGTCCGCCAGCGTGATCGCGACCCGTTCCGCCCGTGCCATGAAGTAGTGGCAGGCGCGCCGCCACCCGAGAATTCCCAAACCGCAAGCGAGTTGGGCGGACGCCACCGCCATCTCGGTCGTGACCCCAGTTCGCTCGGCATAGGTGACGGCCGCGACAGTGTGTGAGAATGCGCGTGAGAAGCGAAGTTCGAAATAATCCACGACGGCAGCCTGGTTCAGGCAGCGAGTCAGTTCCTGCTCCCAAGAGCCTAAGGCACCGTCCTGGCCTGATCGGGCCGAGGGTGGAAATATCTGTTGAAATGCGAGGCGCAGTCCGCTTCCGAGCAGCCTGGTCAAAAGAGCCACTGGTGAGCGTGGAACTGGCTCGCCTGCCAATACCAGCGCCCGTCTCACTGAAACGCCCTGAGCATGAAGGTCGCCGCGGCTATAGTGAGCCTCGCCGAGCTGCCTGCGCCAACGCACTGCCTGCAGCCTTTGAACGGCGCTCCAAGGCTGCTCGGACTCGTAGTTCAGGCAGATACCCAAAAATGACTCAACCTCGCGAAATGCACCGATCTGCAGGGCCTTGGTTGCGGCGAGATTTGCGTATCTTACTGCTTTGAGGCTGTCCCCAGCAGCCTCAAAGTGCTGGACAAGTGCCGCAGTGTCAGCGCCGGTAGCAGCCGACTGGCTTGACTCCATCCATGCGGCCAATGCTCCATGCAGCCTCTGGCGCACTTCACCGGGGATTGCGCCATAGACGACGTCCCGGATCTGATCATGGCGGAATTCGTAATTCCCTGAACTGACGACTTGACGCACGAGATGCGCGGCCGCAAGCGACTCGACGGCCGCGGCAACGGCACCGCCATGCAATACGCCCTTGAGCAAGGTCGCAAGCGCCTCGCGGCTGAAGGTGCGGCCGATCACCGCCGCCGCCTTGATCGCTTCTTGTGCGGCGGCTTCGAGCCGATCGACGCGCTCGCGAATGACCCGTTCGACCCCCTCGAAGTATCTAAGACGGTCCAACGGCCGAATTGGGCACCAGAAGCCGTCGCGCACAGCGATGAGTCCCTGGCTCTTCAGAGTGAGGGCGATCTCCTCCGCAAAGAACGGGTTGCCGCCCGCCAATGCACAAACCCGGCGCAAAAGCTCGTCATGTGGCGGCGCTTCCCCCAGCGTGCGGGCGACCAGTTCGCAAATCGATACGTCGTTGAGCTCTTCGAGATCCAAGATCCGACAAAACCGCGCCGGATCGTCGGCATCGGCTCCGCCTGTATTCATCCCCGGTGCCTCGGCCCGCCTGCGCAGGTTCTTCAGTTCCTCCGGTACCTCGTCCGAGCGCACGCACAAGATCAAGAGCAGCGACGATAACGAGGAGAGGATCCACTCCACGAGACGCCATGATGCCGAATCCAGCCACTGGCTGTCCTCCAATACCAATACCAGCGGACGTGATGACAACCTATCCATCAGATCGCCCAGAAGTCGCATGGTCGCATCAGCGCGATTGGCTCCTTCCAAATGCCTTGTCGCGTCGTTCTGCGGGATTTCGACGCCCAGCACATCACCGAGCAACGGCAGTCGCGCGGCGACCGACGGGTGGCCTTGGACACGCTCGGTGACACGTTGAAGAACCGTAACGCCGTCGCTTCCTGAGGAAAGCCCTAGAACGGCCGCAAGCAGCCGTCGCCAAGGCAAGAGTGACGTACGGCGATCGTCACGTTCGGCGCCAGCCACGAACACGGCGGTCCCAGCCGAGCGCAGTTCGTCCGTGAAAGCCTTGATCAACGCTGTCTTGCCGATCCCTGACTCGCCCAATATCACCACCAGACGCCTGCTTCCTTCCCGGGCTTCGTGAAATGTGCGTTCCAGGGCTCCTAGCTCGTTTCCCCGACCGATGAGCGAGGTCGTGTTGTGTTCGGGGGCGCGTTGGTCTGCCGGACAAAAGACGGCCGCCATATCCCCCAGCCCTTCGAGTTGCAGTGTGCCGCGTTCCTCGAAGCGAAATGACCTTCGGCTGGCTCTCTCGGTCGGTGCATCGCATAGAATGCTTGTTGATGCGGTCATAAGCCGAGCCGCACGATTCACCGGAGCTCCGAACACCATGAACTGCCGCCGGCGGGCGCTGCCGACGACACTGAAATGCGCATCGCCGGTCGCGATCCCTACGGACGTCGACAGTCCCAGATGTTGAGCCGTCAGACTGATCGCGCGGGCAGCATCGAGCGCGCGGATAGGGTCATCGCGATGAAAGCTGCCTCGCGCTCCGAACGTCGCAAAGAAAACCAGACCCTTGTCGTCCAAGAGCAGCTCGCCGGCTGGCCCGCCTCGCGAGCGCAAATCTTCCTGCAGGGCCATGTATAGCGATTGATAGCGAGCAAGGTCCTGAGGTTGGCTGTAGTCGAGCCCGGCTATTCGCGCGAACAGAGCGGTGATCGGTCTTATTTCGGCAAGGGTATCCAGGTGGACGGCTGTCCGGCGATGCTCTGTGGGGGTGACCGGAATGGCGCTGCCTTCGGCCGTCGGGCCTGATTCAACGTCAGTGATCAGATCCCTGAG
Organism: Mesorhizobium atlanticum; assembly: GCF_003289965.1. Lineage (GTDB taxonomy): Bacteria > Pseudomonadota > Alphaproteobacteria > Rhizobiales > Rhizobiaceae > Mesorhizobium > Mesorhizobium atlanticum. The sequence goes on along the minus strand of NZ_QMBQ01000002.1, from coordinate 500,050 downwards.
CTGCAAAGGCAGAAACCGCGCTAGCCAATCGGCTGGAGGAGGGTTCGTGGCTCCGGCATCCAAGTTGGGTTGCGATCCAGACGGCCCCGCAAGGGCCTGACTGGCCTTTTCCGAAACCACATACTCCCATCTGCGCGCAACAGTCTGGGAGCGGGCGGCTTGGATGACCGCGCTTCCTCCGGCAAAGAGCGTCCAAATGCGCTGGCTGCCCAGAGCCGCGACCCAAAGGGGCCCCGCGCCGATACCAACATGCAGTGCTGGTGCGATGTCGCCTTCGCCGTTGTCCGGGCGGTCGTTCTGGTTACCGCAGATAGCCTCGGCGCAGGCAACCGCCGCTCGGACAGCGCTTGCAAGTCCGCCGCCGTCCGCCGCCCAATAGGCCAGCAACTCGTCGCCGGCGAGATATAAAACCTCTCCTGCACGCTCGTGGACCTGCTCCACACAGCGTGAATACGAGCGGCTGAGCAGGCTTGGAATTCGTTCGAGTCCTTCCTGTCCTCGGCGTGCCAGTTGCTCGACCAGGGCAGTATACCTGGACACATCGACAAACATCACGGCAGCCGGAAACTCGACGGCTGCAGGGCCGTCTGAGCGAACCGCATGGATTCTCCCAAGTAACCTAAGGGGAAGGAAACTCCCCAGTAGCTCGTGAGTTTCCCTCATGGTCCTCCCCCGCAGTCGCGACACCAGCACCCAAGGAGCAGAAGGTCGCAAACGCCTTGAAGAATACCACCACAATATGCCGGACGCGGCTTCCTGACGTTACATTAAATTTCGCGTATATTTCAGGCTTATTTCGGGGAGGGGCCAGTGTCCATTGATCTCGGGGGGGCCGAAAAGGCACGTGCAACAGTTTGGCTCTCGCGAGGGCTCGAAGCATTGGTCAGCGATCTGCCCCAGATCGCCAATCCACGCAGGAGACGCGCCAAGGACAAGTATGATTTCGACATTGTCATAGTCGGCAGCGGCTATGGCGGCTCCGTGGCTGCCGCGGAACTCAGCAACTGCAAGGATGCTCAAGGAAACCCGTTGAGGATCTGCTTGCTTGAACGCGGCAAGGAGTACCTGGCAGGAATGTTCCCAACCCGCATGGCCGATTTGGCGGGGCACGTCCGCTTCACGACGCCCTTCGCGGAGCGGCAGCGTGGTGTGTTCGATGGCCTGTACGACATGCGCTGGAGCGATGACGCCGCAGCGCTCGTTGCCTCCGGTCTGGGCGGGGGCTCATTGATCAACGCCGGTGTCATGGAGATGCCCCACCAGAAGGTTTTCAAGGAGGCGCGCTGGCCTGCCGAGATTCGTGACGAAACCAAGCTTGACGAGACGGCTAAACAACTGCGCGCTTGGTTGGGGGCCAATGCCATCGGCGGCCCCTCATTGGCCAAAACCGAAGCACTTAGGAAGCTGGGCGACGGCAACACCCAACCGACCCAGATAACGGTTGCATCCGATTGCCGTACAAATCCCGCGCGGGTCGCCATGAGTTCGTGCCTCCGGTGCGGCGACTGCGCCACAGGCTGCAACCACAACGCCAAAGAATCCCTCGACCTGAGTTTGTTGCGCCTTGCCCAACAAAGCGGAGTTCGCATTGTCACGGGCGCCACCGTCCTGCGCGTCTCGCCGTTGACGGACGGATGGCAGGTGGACGTCAACCACACCGACGGGCAGTTGAGAGATCGCCAACGGAAACCGTTTGCGCTGCGGACAAGGCGGGTGATTCTCGCTGCCGGGACGTTCGGCTCGACGGAAATCTTGATGCGCTCGCAGAATGACCGCACCAGGTTCTCCGACCAGTTGGGCCGCAAGTTCTCTGCTAACGGGGATATGCTCGTGGTTGCCCACGCCTTGACGACGCGGGTCAATGGAGTGGCCGATGAAACGCAGTTTCCGGCTGCAGGCTCTGCCCACGAGGGTGGCCGCGCGATCGGTCCGACAATAACCGCGATGATCGATCTGCGCCAAGGCAACGCAGATACCGACCTGGTGATTCAGGATCTGGCGGTGCCGGGACCGTTGCGCCGGCTTTTTGAGGAGAGCACCACCACATTCGATGTGCTCAATCGCGTGGTCGAGGGCGATTGCGGGAAACAGAAGCCAGATCCCTCATGGGCCGACGACGCTGCCGTCGACCCTGACGCCATCGCGAACTCCCTGGTGCTGGCGATGATTGGCCGCGACGACGCCGAGGGCGAACTGGCCCTGGGTAGCGCCATTCAAGATAACAGCGACGGCATGCTCACCGTGCGATGGCCGGAGTTGCGATTGGATCCGCGGTTCGAGAGACATCACAGGCATCTTGCCGACCTGCTTCAAAAATCGGGGTTGGGGGGGCGCGTGGTCAACAATCTGCTATGGCGGCCATTGTCCGATCGCCTGGAAGCGGTATTCGGCCGCCAACGCGGTCCCCTGGTGACGGTGCACCCGCTTGGTGGATGTGCCATGGGTGATGATGTCCGACAGGGCGTCACAGACCATTGCGGGCGTGTGTTCAACCCCGCCGGGACCGCCCCCAGCCCTTTCCACGAGGGACTGGTCGTGCTCGATGGCTCGATCATTCCCACGTCCTTGGGCATTAACCCGGCCCTGACCATCGCCGTTCTTGCGTTGCGAGCGATCAGCGCACTCAAGGAAAAATGGCACCTTAGCGGCGGCCGGTTGATCGACTCCCCTGTGCCCCGACATTCCGCCGGCACCCCGAGACCGGTTTATTCTACGCCACGAACCAACCCCGCACCCACTCCAACCCGGATCGAACTGACTGAACAGGTGCGAGGTCAGGTTCCCCTGGTGACAGGCAGCACTGGCACGGCAAGACTGCATACCGTCGAAGTAACCCTCACCACCAAGCCCGTGGTCCTGTCCGATCTCTTTTCTTTACGGGCACCAGGCGGCCGCTCTCTGCCGATCGCCGACGGTCGATTGCGCATTCTGCGAGCAGGAAAGCAGTTCGACCCTATCGCCGACCAAGCCTATGAAAGCGATGTCGCCGTCGAAGCCGAGATTTCGGGCACGCTGCGTCTTTTCGATCGCGAGGAGTCCGGTCCTGTCGGTCGAACAGCACGTGCTTTGCGGGCTTGGGCGATCAACCGTGGATTTCGCGATCTCGCCTACACCTGGACCCAGCAAGGCCAGAAATGGCTGCGTCTCAAGCCTCCGGACAGCGGAGGACTGTCAGGTTTCAGGTGGTGGGACATTCTGTACCTGTGCTCCCGTGCCGGTGGAGTGCGGTTGATTGAATACGATCTGCAAATCGACAAGATCGTCAAGGCCGATGACCTGGTGTCCAAGAAAGCCGCTGCGGACGCGGGGTTCGACAGCTCGATGTTCCAGCATGGGAAGATCAGAGCGGTCAAACGGCTCACATATGGACGCGGCGCCAGTCCTTGGACGCAGCTGATACAGATGTCGGTCGTGGCTTTCCCGCGCATGCGCAAGACTGCTCTCGGCAAGAAACCACCGGTGCTGGAACTCAACAAGCGCTACCTGGCCCGGCGGCAGGTGCCCCTGCTGCGAATAGTCGATCAGGAAAACAGGGTCGCCGCGCTGGCGGATTTGATGTCTTTCCTGCTCTACGGCTTGCGCGTCGTCCTTCAGATACACGCGCTGAGTTTTCGCCGTCCCGATCCTCCATCGGAGCGTGTGCCACAGAGACTGCCCGGGGTAATAGTGGGTTTGCCGAACCCGCAAATCGAATGGCTGACCTTGGGCACGGCGATGCCGTCGATTCGCATCCGCCTGGCGCGTTATGACGGTACTCCCGACGGACCGATCAACAGTAGCGTCCCGAAACGCCCGGTACTGCTTATCCATGGCTACAGCGCAAGCGGCACCACCTTTGCCCACACTGCCGTGCCCGGCAATCTTGCCCAAACTCTATGCGACGCTGGCCGCGACGTATGGGTGCTCGACATGCGCTCGAGTTCGGGCTTGACCACGGCCACCGGCAACTGGCCGTTCGAGGCGATGGCGGAGCAGGATATCCCGATCGCCATCCGTCACGTGCTGGCCGTCACCAAGCAGGAAAAGCTCGACGTCGTTTGCCATTGCATGGGCGCGGCAATGTTCAGCATGGCAATGCTCAGTGAGTCTGATCAGCAAAACATACATCAGAAAATTGGGCGGGTGGTTTTCTCACAGATCGGGCCCGTGATGCTTTTAAGCTCATCCAATGTACTCGCCGCCTATATAATGCGATACGTTCAATATTTTCTTCAAGTTCAGGATTATGTATTTAGCCCGCGTGGCGAAATTTCGTTGGCCGGTCAATTGCTCGACCGCGCCCTCGCGGCAACGAGAACGCCGTTTGAGGAGTTTCGACGCGAGAATCCGCTTTGGCCTCCAGGTAAGGTAACGCCTTGGGTCGGGACGAGGCATCGGATGGACGCGCTTTATTCGCGCACCTTTTCGCTCAGGAACCTCTCAGACGTCGTGCTCGACCAGATCGACGACTTCTTCGGCCCGCTTAGCGTCGAGACGGTCTCGCAGGTTATCCACTTCGCCGGTCTCAATACCGTTACCGATAGGGCTGGCGTAAATCGCTACGTGCTGCCTGACAGAGTCAGGGATCGACTGCGATTCCCTATGATGTCGATCCATGGCGCGGAGAACGGTCTGGTTGACCCTGCGACCCTGAGGCTGATGCGAAACATGCTCAGTGAGGCCGGCGTGCCGCACTTGAATTCATCCTCGGAAGCCGTCGAAGAGCCACAGTCAAAGGAAGCGATCAGGCGGGCTATCGATGAAAACCAGTCACGTCTGGGTCTCGGCCAGCCCTCCTATCTGACCTGGTGCGTACCTGGTCACGGTCATCAGGATTGCCTGATCGGCAAAGACGCCGCGTCGATTTGCGGTGTCATAGCGAAATACCTTGGAATTCCAGACACCTAATCAGAGGCCGCACCACGCAAGCGTTGGAGTGTTAAGCCATGACGCGTTCTCTTCCCTTCGAGGCCAGGGCGCCAGCGTTCGGCGTGCGCATTGGGGTCGAAGCTGGCAAGATCCGAGTTCAGGCGGCAGACAGCGGGGGGCGCGGGTTCCCCCATGCCGCCCTCCTTGTCCCCGTTCACCGAGCAGGAAATCGGCTTTGCATGGTCGAGACAGGGCCTGCACCTGGTCCCGACCAGATGGAACAAGGCGAGAGTTTGGTTGGTCTTTACAAACCGCAAAGTGCATCCCCGTACGTGTTCGATGTGCCGCTCCACGAATGGCCTCCCGCGGAGCAGGTCCTGGTGCTGCTGCTGTACGTACAGGCCGAGGGTATCGGCGGCCTTGCCCGGTTGCCGCGACGGCCCGATTTGTCAGCTCCAACGCCGGATGTCTTCGATACCCTTCCACACGCGCTGAAGGCCGTGACCGAGGCCGTCCGGGCGGCTCGTGATGCGCTGGAGGCTGACACGATTGACGACTTGCGCGGCGGCCTAATCGTAGGCGATCCTAAGAAATTGCGCCGAAGCTACGACCGCCAGACGGGTGGCCGGCCAACGCATATTCGTTTCGCCCTCGCCAGTTGCCAATATCCCAGTGACTTCCTGGACCATATGCCCGACAGCGAGCATGCCACACGAGGGCCTGCCGATGCCTCCCTGCTCGCGCTTGCCGATCTGCTAGGCGAAAGCGGTGCGCCAACCTTGCTGCTTCTGGCCGGTGATCAGGTGTACATCGATGCAACCGCCGGCCTCTTCGACCCCAAGGTAACCGATGATCGCTTCCGAATGGCATATGAACGTCGCGGTCAGAGTCGCGGTGTCATGGCGGTGATGCAGCGCTTGGATCTGGCGGTCGAAACCATGTTGGACGATCACGAAATCCGGGACAACTGGGCCAACGATCCCGATCCCAAAATGCGCAGCGAAGACACCGATATCGTGTCAGGCAAACAGGCGTACCTTAAATATCAACGTGGCAAAACCGGGCGCCTACCGGCTCATCTTTGGCGCAATTTCACCCACGATGGCATCCCTTTTTTCCTCAGTGACACACGTACGGAGCGGGAGGGGCGCACGGCTTCGAATTGGAACAAGGCGAGGATCATGGGCCCCAAACAGTTCGACAAGCTCTGCAAATGGCTGACCAGACCCGAATATGCCGAGCTGCCCAAGTTTGTTCTTACACCTTCAGCCATCCTGCCACGTCGGCGAGAAGTGGCCGAAGACCCCAGCTGCGCCTTACATTCCGACGCATGGGATGGATACCCACGCTCCGTGCACGCATTGCTCAAGTTTGTTTGCGACGAGGAAATCACGCGAATTGTCTTCCTGTCCGGTGATGAGCACCTCAGCAGCCTTGTTACCGCCCGCGTGACAAACTGCATTACCGGCAAGCAGTGCATCCTGCATTCGGTCCATAGTTCCGGTCTGTACGCGCCTTATCCGTTCGCGAATGGCGTTGCCGACAATTTCCAGGCTGATGAGACCTTCTTCTTTCCCGATTTGGCGAGCGGGCCGTATCGCTGCGAAGTCCAGACAAGTTTTGCACCGGGCGATGGCTTTGCGCTGCTAACGGCTGCCCATCACCCATCGGGTTGGCGCCTGAATGTCGATTTCCACAACGCCTGCGGCCTCAAAGTCGACGGGTCCTTCATACGGGAGTTGGGTTGATAACTGCATCATGATGCCGGGTTGAGACACACCCTCGAACTCCTTTGTCATGCCGGGACGCCGGCAGCGTTGATGGCGAATGAGTCCTGCTTCGGGCGGCCATGCTTTCGGAACCCAAGATCGAGCTTAATTGAATTCGCTCGGGCGGCGGCCTATACGTCGCCGATGGAAACCATAGCCAGCGCCCAGAAAGAAATCATTCCGCTGTCCGTCCGCGGGTCTCCCGCGGGGCGGGCAGCGCCATTCCTGCCGATGAGCCGCGCCGAGATGGCGGCGCTCGGCTGGGATGAATGCGACATCGTGCTCGTCACAGGCGACGCCTATGTCGATCATCCGAGCTTCGGCATGGCGATCATCGGCCGCCTGCTCGAATCACAGGGTTTTCGGGTCGGCATCATCTCGCAGCCCGACTGGCAGTCGGCGGAGCCGTTCAAGGCGCTGGGCAGGCCGAAACTGTTCTTCGGCGTCACCGGCGGCAACCTCGATTCCATGGTCAACCGCTATACGTCGGACCGCAAGCTGCGCCATGACGACGCCTATACGGCGGGCGGCGAGGGCGGCAAGCGGCCGGACCGCTGCACGATCGTCTATACGCAGCGCTGCCGCGAGGCCTACAAGGACGTGCCGGTGGTGCTGGGCGGCATCGAAGCCTCGCTGCGCCGCATCGCCCACTATGACTATTGGTCCGACAAGGTGCGCCGCTCGATCCTGGCCGACGCCAAGGCCGATCTTTTGATCTACGGCAATGCCGAGCGCGCCGTCGTCGAGGTGGCGAACCGGCTCGCCGCCGGCGACACGCCGCGCCAGCTCGACACCATAAGGGGCGTCGCCCTGTTCCGCCGCGTGCCCGAGCATTTCACCGAACTGCACGCCGACGATCTCGATTCCGCCGACGAGGGCGCGAGCCGCAAGCCGGGCGACATCGTAATCCGGCTGCCGTCGTTCGAGCAGGTCGAGGGCGACCGCGACGCCTACGCTCGCGCCTCGCGCGTGCTGCACCGCGAGGCCAACCCCGGCAACGCACGCCCGCTCGTCCAGCGCCATGGCGATCGCGACCTGTGGCTCAATCCGCCGCCCATCCCGCTGACCTCCGAGGAGATGGATGCCGTCTACGACCTGCCCTACGCGCGCGCGCCGCACCCGTCCTATGGCGACGCCAAGATTCCCGCCTGGGACATGATCAAGTTCTCGGTGACGGTGATGCGCGGCTGCTTCGGCGGCTGCACCTTCTGCTCGATCACCGAGCATGAAGGCCGCATCATCCAGAACCGCTCCGAAGGCTCGATCCTGCGCGAGATCGAGAAGATCCGCGACAAGACCCCGGGCTTCACCGGCGTCATCTCCGATATCGGCGGGCCGACCGCCAACATGTACCGGATGGCCTGCAAGGACCCCAAGATCGAAGCGGCCTGCCGCCTGCCGTCCTGCGTGTTTCCCGACATCTGCCCCAACCTCAACACCTCGCATGACGACCTGATCCGGCTCTACCGCAAGGTCCGCGAGGTCAAGGGCGTCAAGAAGGTGATGGTCGCCTCCGGCGTGCGTTACGACCTCGCCGTCAAGAGCCCCGAATATGTCAAGGAACTGGTGACCCACCACGTCGGTGGCTATCTCAAGATCGCGCCAGAGCACACCGAGCGCGGGCCGCTCGACAAGATGATGAAGCCCGGCATCGGCACCTATGACCGCTTCAAGGAGATGTTCGACGCAGCCGCCAAGGAAGCCGGCAAGAAATACTATCTCATTCCGTATTTCATCGCTGCCCATCCCGGCACGACCGATGAGGACATGCTGCATTTGGCCCTCTGGCTGAAGAAGAACCGCTACCGTGCCGACCAGGTGCAGACCTTTCTGCCCTCGCCCATGGCCACGGCGACGGCCATGTACCATACCGGCGTCAACACGCTGAAGGGTGTGCGGCGCGGCGCGACCGACAAGGTCGAGACCGTTCGCGGCGGGCGGCAGCGCCGTCTGCACAAGGCATTCCTGCGCTACCATGACCCCGACAATTGGCCGCTGCTGCGCGACGCGTTGAAGGAGATGGGCCGCGCCGACCTTATCGGTCCCCGCCCCGACCAGCTCGTGCCCGCCCACCAGCCGCCCGGCACCGGCAAGGCCGCCGGCACCAAGCGCCCCGTACGACCCATCGGCAGGGGGCAGCGATTCACCACCAAGGGCGTGCCCTTCCCAAAGAAGTAAGCAGATAGCACCGTCAGCATAGCTGATCTGCCGGGTGGCGATCCGAGCCACAGGCAGACCCGATTTCGCCGGCAACTTGGCGAGGCGGCCGTTACCGCTCTCGAAAGCCGACATTTTGGCCGACTATGCCGGGGGTCGCACATGCGCATTCGATGCCGAAGGAAGGCACATGTCTTGGAAAAAGCATGTGCAGCCGGCTAGGCTCCGGCGTACAGACAGCGGAGGACCAAGATTCCTAAGCCCACCTTCCTAGAGATTGCGCGCCGCGCCGGTGTCGGCACGGCCACGGTCGAGCGCGTGCTGAACGGCAGGGGTGGGGTTCGGCCGCAGACCGTCGAGAAGGTGGTGGCGGCGGCGCGTTCGCTCGATTATCCGCGCCGGCTGCCGGAGGCGCATCGCGGCGTCATTCGCATCGAGGTGATCCTGGTCAGGCCGGACGCGACCTTCTTCGCCCGTCTTTCCAGTGCCTTCGAGCGCATCGCCGCGACGCTCGACCGCTCGATCGCCGTGCACCGTACCTTTCTCGACGAGGCGAAGCCGGCGGCGATCGCCAAACGCATCCTGGAACCCGATCTGCGCCGCGCGGCGCTCATTCTCGCCGTGCCCGACCATCCGCTGGTCAGCGACGCCTTGCGGAAACTCGAAGCGGAGAACATCCCGACGGTGCAGATCGTCACCCAAATTTCCCGGACCAAAAGCACCTATGTCGGCATCGACAATTATGCCGCTGGCCGCATGGCCGGGCTGCTCATGGCCAAGATGCAGCGCCGGCCGGGCAAGGTGATCGCGATCTGCCATAGTCAGATCTACCGCGTGCATCGCGACCGCGTGCGCGGCTTCTTCGATTACCTGATCGAGGAGGGCCCGGACTTCGAGCCGGTCGCGGCCCTTTTCGGCTTTGACGATGGCGATCGTAATGCCGAGCAGTTGCACGAGGCGTTGAAGCGGTGGCCCGACCTTGCCGGCCTCTACAATGCTGGCGGCGCCAACACCGCACTGAACAAGGTGCTGCGCAAGCACGGCAGAGGCCGCGATATCTTCTTCGTCGGCCATGAACTCACCGAGCGCAGCACCAAGGCCTTGCGCGAGGGCACGATGGATGTCGTGCTCGACCAGGCGCCAGAAGCGCAGGCGCGCCGCGCCATTGACCTGGTGCTCGCCGAGCTCAACCTGCATGACTTGCCGGTCGGAAACCCGCCGATCCGCTTCATCACCTTCACGGCCGAAAACGTTTGATCTGATTTGATCAAGGAACAAGCGGCGCCAGCGAGCACGCGGTGCTATCCCCTTGCGAAACGGGAGGATGACCAGTGGCAAGGCGGCTGACGACATACGACCTGCGGAGCGCCAAAGGCAGCCGTAAATGGCTGCAGCTCCATGTCGACACGCCGGCCGAGGCCGCTGCCGCAGCCGCCTGCGATATCGTCATCCTCTCCTGCGAGCCCGATCACAATCTGGAAGCCATCCGACGGGCGGCACCTTACGCGTTCCTCTCCGTCGGCATGCCGCATGGCGCGGCGGCCTCGCCTGAGGAGGCGGTGCGGCTGGGCTTCGCTATGATGAAGCGCGGCGCCGATGCGGTCTATTCCTCACACTCGCCGCGCTTCATTGAGGCCATGGCGGCGGAAGGCATTCCCGTCACCGGCCACGTCGGCCTGGTGCCTAACCGCGCCACCTGGACGAATTTCCGCGCCATCGGCCGCACCGCCGAGGAAGCGCTCAACGTACTGCGCGCGGCGAAGGACCTCGAGAATGCGGGCGCCGCCTGCATCGAGGTCGAGGTCGTGCCGGTGCGACTCGCCGAGCACATCACCCGCTCCACTCCGCTGATCACCATGGGCATGGGCTGCGGCAACGCCTGCGACACGCAATACCTGTTCTCCTGCGATGTGCTGGGGACGCATGCCGGCCACTATCCGCGCCATGCCAAGCGCTATGCCGACTTTGTCACGTTGGAAGCCGAGCTGCAGGAAAAGCGCATCAGCGCCTTCCGCGCCTTCGGCCGCGACGTCGCCGAAGGCAGCTATCCCGAAGCGAAGCACCAGGTGGACATGGACGATGCCGCCTACGACCGCTTCCTCACCCTCTCTCAGTCTCTGTGAGGCCACCATGGACGACCTGCAATACGGCACGCGCAACAAAAGGGGTGATTGGGCTCCGAACGAACCGGCCGGCACCGCGCCGCTCTTCGTCTTCCCGCCGCGCCCGCTGGCGGTGCTGAAATGGCTGCCGAGCTATTTCCTGCCCTACAATCTGCTCTTCGCGCTTACGGCCGTCGTCTGGTGGCGCTACGTGCTGCCCGACGTCGAGGTGATGAAGACGCTCTCCGCCGGCTGGGTCCTGCGCCTGTTCATCGTCAACTGCGTGGCGCTGCTGGTCTTCTTCGGCGCCTTCGAGCTTCGACTCTACATTTTGAGAGCCCAGGGCAGCCGTTTCAAATACAACGGCAAATGGCCCTCGGAGCAGAAGAACAAGGCCTTCTTCTTCGAGAACCAGAATATCGACAACATGCTCCGCACCTTCGGCACCGGCATGCCGATCTGGACGGCGATCGAGGTGGCGATCCTCTACGCTTACGCCAATGGCTATGTGCCGTGGCTGACCTTCGCGGAGCATCCGGTCTACCTGCTCTGCCTGGCGCTGGTGGTGCCGATCATCCACGAGACGCATTTCTTCCTGCTGCACCGGGCGATCCATTGGGGTCCCCTCTACAAATGGGTGCATTCGGTGCACCACAATTCGGTCAACCCGTCCCCCTGGTCGTCGCTGTCGATGCACCCGGTGGAGCAGCTCGGCTATCTCGGCGTCGCTTTCTGGCACCTGATCATCCCGTCGAACCCGCTCTTGGCGCTCTACCAGCTCCACTATGCCGGCTTCGGCGCCATTCCCGGCCACGTCGGCTTCGACAAGATCGAGCTTACCGAAGGCGCCGGCGTCGATAGCCACGCCTATATCCATTACCTCCACCACAGATATTTCGAGGTGAACTACGGCGACGGCTTGATTCCGTTCGACCGCTGGTTCGGCACCTTCCACGACGGCAGCAAGGAAGGCGAGGCCCGCATGCAGGCCCGCTACGAAAAGAAGAAGGCACGCGCCAACGCGGCGGCCATCAAATGACATCTGCACGCACAGCCGCGTGCGGGGCCTCCGGGCGGCTATGAAGGCTATGCGGAGCTGCGCCGCGATCGAATTTTACGGATGGGAAAAATGACCAATTGGATCAGGGCTTGCGGCCTCGATGACATCGAACAGGAGGGTGCCCGACGTTTCGACCACGAGGGCCGGACCTACGCCGTCTTCCGCTCGCCCGACGACGAGGTGTTCTGCACCGACGGCTTGTGCACGCATGAGGCCGTGCATATCGCCGATGGGCTAGTCATGGACTACGAGGTCGAATGCCCGAAACATGCTGGCGCCTTCGACTACCGCACCGGCGCGGCCACGCGCCCACCGCCCTGCATAAATCTGCGAACCTACCCTGCGAGGGTGGAAGGCGGCTCCGTCCTGGTTGCGATGCCGGTGACAGCTGTCTGAAGACTTCGCGGGCCGATCGCCCTGGCATGACTGCTTGGGGTCAGTTCATTGGTAGGCAAGCGGCGTGCCTCACCGTCTCTGGCTATTTATACCTCAAGCTTCCGACCTGTTATCGGCCCCATTCGGGTCATTCAGGAAATGGACCGCGGATGGCTATGGGCGGCCCGCCTGCGAGCGCGCCTTCTCGCTGCATGACGGCAGCAAAGAAGCCGTCAGTGTCGTTGCGCGCGGGCGTCAGCGACAGATAGTCCGGATGAGATGAGTTCGTCAGCCGCGGCGCGGCCTCGCGAAGCGGCACGGCACGAAAGGCGGGATGCGCCGCTAGGAATGCGGCCACCTGGTTCTCATTCTCCTCGGACAGCATGGAGCATGTCGCGTAGACCAGCCGGCCCCCGGGCTTCACCAGGCGCGCCGCGCTCGCAAGAATCCGGGCCTGCAACGACACGAGCTTGTCCAGATCCTGTTCCTCCTGCGCGCGCCAGCGTGCATCGGGATTGCGTCGCCATGTGCCGGTGCCGCTGCATGGCGCGTCCACCAGCACGCGATCGAAACCGCCCTTATGACGCTTGATCCACCGATCCGTTTCGCCGGCCAGGAGCCTGGTCTCGATATTGTGCAATCCTGCCTGCCGGAAGCGCTCGGCGCCGCGCTTCAAGCGGCCTTCCATGACGTCGCAGGCGACAACATGGCCCTTGTTGTTCATCTGCGCGGCGATGGCCAGCGTCTTGCCGCCGGCCCCGGCGCAGAAATCGACCACGCGCTCGCCCGGCCGGGCATCGACCAGCATCGCGACAAGCTGCGAGCCTTCGTCCTGGATCTCGACCTCACCGTTTTTCAGCATCGGCAGGCTCGCCAGCGACGGGCGCTCATGCACACGAATGCCGTAAGGAGCCATGGCAGACACCTCCGCCCGCAAGCCGAGATCTTTCAGCGCGCGAAGCATGGCTTCGCGCGTCGCCTTGATCGGATTGACGCGCAGGTCAAGCGGTGCTGGCGTCAGAAGCGCGGCCATCTCCTGCCCGAACGCTTCCCTGAAACGGCGCCGCAGGGGATCGGCCGCCCAGGACGGGCATTCAAGGCGCACCTCTTCCGGCATGCCGGGATGGTCGATCGTGCCTCCCTGCAATTTGAGCAGCAGGGCGTGCTCGTGGTCGGTCAGCATGGCAGGCGCGAATTTCGCGCCATTGAACAGGCGTTTGACCTGATCGAGCGTCCTGCCTTCCTTCAGAGTCAGCCACGCAAGCAGCCGGTTGCGGGGCTCATCCTCGCGCCCATGCCTGCCCAGCCACCAGCCAAGCCGTGCATGGTGTCGCAGAAGCGCATAGAGCAATTCTAAAATCCGACCACGGTCGATGTCGTGGATATAGCGCCGGGCTCGAAACCAGGCCGAGACCACAGCATCCGCGGGACGCGCGACGCTATCGACTTCATGCATAAGTTCGATTGTGGCTTGCAGGCGGGCGGCAGGGGTCACGGATAGACGATCAGGCTGAAAAAACGCCTGTATAGGCGAGAGAGCCGCTCCTGGCCATCGCGCGCGTCGGCCTGCCACCAGCGGCACTACGCCGCCCGTGGCGAGATAGCGGGTGAACACGCTGAGACTGGTCAGCCGGGGCTTTTCGCCAGCATCTTTTCGGTAAATGCCTCGACCTCCCCTGCGCGAGGCTCCCTGCCGGTGTGCGTGAGCAGGTAGGCCGGCGTCAGGAACAGACGGTTGCTGACCGGCTCGACGATCTCGAGCGAGTAATATCCGATCTGCGTGAAGTAGAGCACGCGCGCCCGCACGAACGCTTCGGTGTCCGCATAGCCGTGCCGCGAGAACATGGCGCGGATGGCATCGACGCGCGCGTCGTCCTCCTCGTTGACGACCCGATGCACTTTTGCGGACTGGCGCGACCAGGCGCGCACCGCGAAATCCAGCCGCGGATTGAACAGCTTCTCGTCCAGCCAGCACTCGAAGATATTGAGCACCGCCTGCGTGATCGACGCAGCCGGCCGGCCGGCCTGCTCGACGATGAAACGGGTGTTGTTGTTGCGCCAGTAGTCCAGCAGCTGGTCGAGCAGGTCCTGGCGGCTCTTGAAATACCAGTAGAAGCTGGACCGGGAGACATTGAGCTTCTGCCCGAGCGCCAGCACGCGCACCGCCTCCACGCCCTCGGAGATCAACGTCTCCAGCGCGAGGTTCATCCAGTCCTCGCGCGTCACCTTGGTGTTGCCGATCAGGCCGGACCGCCGCACGACTTCATCAGCATTGGAATCGGAAAGCATAGCGGGCCGGCCGAGTTTGAACGCCGGCTAGATAGACCTGAAACCGCCCCCGCTACAATAGTTGCACCTGTTCGAGCCACTCCCAAACATAGGGGGCAAGGCTCCGCTCGACGTGGAAACGCGCCCGCTCGGGGTTGCCGAACCGGTAGAAGAGGACGCTGACGCCGGCGAAAAGGATTGACGCCGAAGGGCTTGCCGCTCCCGGATCGAGCGTCGTGCCCCTGGCGATCAGGCGATCCAGCTCCGGCCCCTCGATCTCGAACACATGCAGTCCCGCATCCATGACCGTGACCGCGAAGCCGGCCGCTTGCCAGCCGGCCGCAATGGGGAACGGCTGCGCCGCGACCGTAAGAAGGCGGTCGCGCGCGATCCGCACCATGTATTTGTCGCCGCTGGCAATTGCGCCGGCGCCGACGCCTTCGCCGGCAAGCCCCGAAGCCTTCGACCAGGCCGCGAGGTCGCCGCTGACCAGAAGCTGGTTCAGCCCGCCAACCGTCCGCACGCTGACGCTGCCTTTGCTGAGCGTGGAGCTGGCCCAGTCGGGCGCCGCCGGCCATTTTTCGGCAAGGTTACGCATGGAGCCGCCTCCCCTCCGGATCGAAGGCGCAAGGCGCGACGATCGTCGCCTGCCGCACGACACCCAGATGTTGAACGTCGATGGTTTCGCCGTGCCGCGCCGCGCCCCGTTCGATGAGCGCCAGGGCAACCGGGCGTCCCAGCGTCGGGCTCTGATAGTTGGAGGTGACGAAGCCGATGCTTTTGAGGCCGCTCCCGCCTTTCTCGACACCATGCGCGCCGGTGGCCAGCGGCGCCTCGCCTTCGCGAACGGCCAGGCCGACAAGCTGGTTGCGGTTCGTGCTGTTCGCCGCTTCGGTGAAAAGCGAGCGCCGGCCGACGAACTCATTGACCCTTTTGGTCCGCGGTCCGGCGACGCCGAGATCATGTGGCATGGTGGTGCCGTCGGTGTCCTTGCCGATGACGATGTAGCCTTTCTCGGCGCGCAGGATCATCAGCGATTCGAGCCCGAGCAGCACGGCGTCGAAGGCGCGGCCCTCCTGCCGCATCCTCGTCCACAGCGCCTCGGCCCGGTCGGCGCGTATGGAGATCTCGTAGCTTCGATCGCCCGTGAAGGAGACCCTGGCGATACGCACCTCATCACCGGCAAAGCGGCCGGCGGCGACGGCCATATGCGGCAGGCTGGCATCGTCAAGTGCTGCGCCCAGATCGAGCGCCTCCACCACCTGGCGCGCATTCGGACCCGAAACGGTCAAGGTGGCGTATTGCGCCGTGGCATTGTGGATATAGACCGAGTCGCGGCCGAAGCGGTCCTGCCGCCATTCCTCGAGGCGCGCATGGACCGCGGCGACATGCGAGGACGAGCAGGAGACGATGAAGCGATGCTCGTCCACGCGGACCAGGACGCCGTCATCGAAGACGACGCCGTTCTCCGACAGCATGAAGCCGTAGCGGCAATGGCCCGGCTTCAGGGTCGACATGGTGTTGTAATAGATGAAGTCGACGAACTCGGCCGCGCGCGGGCCGATCACCTCGATCTTGCCCAGCGTCGAGCCATCGAAGAGCGCCACGGATTGCCGGGCCCGCCGCGCCTCCTCCTGGATCGAGGCGCCGGCTTCGCCGCCGCCATAATAGGCCGGTCTCAGCCAACCGCCATATTCCTGGAACACTCCGCCAGCGGCGCGATGATTTGCCTCCAGCGGCAGGCGGCGGACCGGAGCGTGCATGCTGCCGCGGCGTGATCCGGCCAGGCTGGCGAACGGAACAGGCGTGAAGGGCGGCCGGTAGGTCGTGGTGCCGACTTCCGGAATGCCGCGCCCGGTGATGTCCGCCAGCAGCGCCAGGCCATTGAGGTTCGAGGTCTTGCCCTGGTCGGTCGCCATGCCAAGCGTGGTGTAGCGCTTCAGGTGCTCGACCGAGACGAAATTCTCCCGCACCGCGAGCTCGACATCCTTGGCGGTGACGTCGCTCTGATAGTCGATCCAGACGCGCCCCTTGGCCTTGGGTTTCGGCCACAGGCTGACGACGCCAAGCATTGCTTCCGAACCCGTGCCGCGAGGCGCCGGCGACGATGAGGCGAAGTCGCCGGCGGCCGCGACGCCGCTAGCCAGGGCCTCCGAAAGCGAGACCGTGCCGGCGACGGCGCCGGCGACGCCGATCCCTTCGATGGCTTCGCCGGGAATGAAGGCCGCAAGCTGATCACTCCAGGCGAGCTTGCCTTTCGCCTGCGAGAACAGATGCACGGTGGGTGTCCAGCCGCCGGAGACGAGAACGCAATCGACCGCAACGGTCGTGCCGTCGTCCAGCAGGACGCCCTGGACGGCATTGCGCCCGCGCGCCGCCGTGATCGTGCGCCCAGCCAGGACGCGAATGCCAGACTTCGCCTGCGCACCGCCTTCGCGCCGGCAATCGACCACCATCACCGAGGCGCCAGCCGCGGCCAACGCCAGGGCCGGCTCATAGGCGCTGTCATTGTTGGTCGCGACCACGATGTCCCGACCGACAAGCACACCATGCCGGCGCAGGTAGCTGAGCGCCGCATCGGCGGAAAGGATTCCGGGCAGGTCGTTGTTGGCGAACGGCACAGGCCGTTCGATCGCGCCCGTCGCCAGCACGATGCGGCGGGGCCGCACGCGCCATAGCGTGTCCGGCCTGCCGTCGGCGTGGCGCTGGTTGAGCGCGACCAGATTGTGGTCGTAAAGGCCGAAGGCGGTCGTGTCGCTCAGCACCAGCTGTCCGCCGCTGTTCAGCCTGGCAACAGCCGCCTCGACCCACGCCCTGCCCTCGACGCCGTCGATTTCGCCGCCGCGATGACGCAGCGAGCCGCCGGGCTGCGTCCGGTCGTCGACCAGGACGACCGAGTGTCCGGCCGCCGCCGCGCTGGCTGCGGCGGCAAGTCCGGCGGGCCCGGCGCCGACCACCAGGACGTCGCAATGGTGGTTGACTTGGTCCGAGACCTGGCGCGGCTTCCAGTCCGGGTCGACGACGCCAAGTCCGGCCATGGCGCGGATGCGCGGTTCGAACAGGTGCCAGTCCGGCCACATGAAGGTCTTGTAGTAGAAGGCGGCCGGCAGGAAGCGGGCGAAGCGGTCGAGCACGGCGTTGCGGTCGGTCTCGGCCGTCGGCGAAGCATTGACGCTCCTGACCCTGATGCCTTCCGCGGCTTGCACGGTCGTGGCGCGCGCGTTCGGCACCCGGCCGACCGCGCTCTCGACATCGACCAGCGCGTTGGGTTCCTCGACGCCGGAGCCCCAAATGCCGCGCGGTCGATGGTATTTGAAGCTGCGGCCAACCACCGCCTGGCCGCTCGCGAGCAAGGCCGAGGCGATCGTGTCGCCGGCAAAACCCTCGACGCGCCTGTCGTCGAAGGTGAAGCTCAGCGGGCAGCCGCGGTCGATGTCGCTGCCGCCGGTGGCGAGACGGGAAGCGCTCATGCGCCGTGCTCCACATCGCCGAGCACGGAAGAGCCCGACACCTTGTGATTGACGCTGTCGCGGCTCATGGCGAAGAACTCGCCGCAGGTCATATGCACCCAGATCTCCCGGGTCGGTCCCTTCGGATTGTCGCGCATATGGAGATAACCGGCCCAGCGCTCGGCGGTCACCTCGCCGTCGGGACGGAGATTGCCGGCCTCGCCGCCATAATGGAATTCGCTTTCTTCACGCGGCCCGCAGAAGGGGCAGGGAAAGAGCTGCATCTTGTTCTACACCTTCAATGCGCAATGCCGGAGCCGGCCGCCTCGTCGATCAGGCGGCCGCGCGCGAAGCGGTCGAGATCGAAGGGCCGGCTGATGTCGTGATGCCTGCCGGTGGCGAGCAGATGGGCAAGCAGCGTGCCGCCTGCGGGGATCGCCTTGAAGCCGCCCGTGCCCCACCCGCAATTGAGGAAGAGGCCAGGCAGTGGTGATTCACCAATGATCGGCGAGGAATCCGGGACGACATCGACGATGCCGGCCCATTGCCGCATCATCTTCAGCTGGCCGAAGATCGGGAACATTTCGAGCATGCCGGCGATCACGCCTTCCAGCACCGGCAGGTTGCCGCGCTGGCCATAGGACGGGATGCGGTCGAGCGCGCCGCCGATGACCAGTTCACCCTTGTCCGACTGGCTGACATAGACGCCCGTGTCCGGCGAGATCACCACCGTGTCGATGATCGGCTTGACCGGTTCGGACACGCAGGCCTGCAGCGCGTAGGAATTGACCGGCAGCCGGAACCCCGCCTTGGCCGCCAGCACAGACGAATGGCCGGCGACCGCCATGCCCGTACGCTCGGCGCGGATCGCGCCGCGCGTGGTGACGACGCCGCGGCAGCGACCGCCTTCGATGATGAAGTCGGTTATCTCGCAATTCTGGATGATATCGACGCCGAGGCGGCTTGCAGCGCGCGCATAGCCCCAGGCGACGGCGTCATGACGGGCGGTGCCGCCGCTCGGCTGCCAGGTGCCGCCATAGACCGGGTAGCGGGCGTCCGGGCTGAAATTGTAGATCGGCACGACACGGCGCACGTCCTCGACCGAGAACAACTCGCAGTCGATGCCGTTGACCTGGATGGCGTTGACGCTTCGCGCAGCGGTTTCCATTGCCGCTTCGCTGTGCACGAGCGTTAGAATGCCGCGCGCGGAAAACATCACATTGTAGTTCAGGTCCTTCGAGAGCGTCTTGTAGAGACTGTGCGCCAGACCGTAGATCGCCGCGCTTTCAGGATAGAAGTAGTTGGAGCGCACCACGGTGGTGTTGCGGCCGGTGTTGCCTCCGCCGATCCAGCCCTTTTCCAGCAGGGCCACGTTGGTGACCCCATGATTCTTTGCGAGATAGTAGGCCGTCGCCAGGCCGTGCCCCCCGCCCCCGATGATGATGGCGTCATAGCGCCGCTTCGGATCGGGTGAGCGCCAGGCCTTTTCCCAACCGGTCTGACCGGCGATGCCCTCCTTGAAGAGCGAAAGCGCCGAATAGTGTCTCGTCATGCGCTCAAGCCGCCGTCACAGGTCGGACATGTCGCTTCATCGTAAAGGCTTGACCGCCCTGTCTGCAGCCCGAGCTTGTGCATCAATCGCTCCCTGGACACTCGCCTTGCCATTGATCGCCGAACAGCGAACGGGCAGCGCGAAGCTCATGTCTAGCGCGAATGTACACTTGTGTCCATTCAAAGCGGCAACGATCGGCCAAGCGACGCCCACGCTCGGCCGCACTATTATCCCTTGCGTTCCTGCAGGATGTTGCCGCCATCCACCACGAGGACGGCGCCGTTGACATAGCTGGCTCCGTCGGACGCCAGAAACAAAACGGCGGCCGCGACTTCCCCGGGGCTGCCCGCGCGCCCGAGCGGCGTGTTGCGGGCAGCGGCGAGTTCCTCCGGCGTCGATGCGCCGGTCGCGATCCAGCCCGGAGCCACGGCGTTGACGGTGACGCCGCTGCGGCCAACCTCCAGGGCGAGCGCGTGCGTCAGCCCGATCATGCCGGCCTTGGCCGCGGAATAGGCGGCCTCGCCCTCATTGGATACGTAGGGGCCCGTCACCGAAGCCATGTTGACGACGCGCCCATGTCCGCGTTGCACCATGCCGGCCAGGAATCCGCGTGTGCTCAGGAACGCGGTTTTCAGGCTGACGTCGATGCCGCGGTCCCAGTCGCTTTCGCTGAGGTCGAGAAACCGGCGCTGCAGCGCCGGCTGGCCGACAGTCCCCATCCCGGCGTTGTTGACGAGGACGTCGATTTCGCCGGCCTGCGAGCACAAGCGCTCGACATCGCCCGAAAGCGTCAGGTCGGCCACGACGGCGCGGACATCAAGCCCCTCCGCCCGCAATTCCTCGGCCCGCTGCTCGACGCGCGCGGACGAAGCGGTGATGACGACTGAAAGGCCGGCCTCGCCCAGCGCCCGCGCGGTCGCGATACCGATGCCGTCGGCGGCGCCCGCGCCGGTCACCAGCGCCTTGCGAGACTTGCGGAACACGATCATTTCCTCTCCACGATTGGCATGCCGACGCGGGCAATCATGCCCGCGATGAAACCGCCCAGGCTTTTTTCAATAGCCGGCGCTGACGCCGAAATCGATCGAAAGCGCGGCCCCGGTGATCGGCGCCGCGTCCGGCTGGCAGAGATAGTGGATGAAGGATGCGATCTCTTCCACCTGAATGAACCTTGCTTTGTCCCCCTGCGGATAGTGCCCGAGAAGCCGGCGCTTGTAGCCGTCGGGATCGTCCCCACCATAGGTCCTGGCCTGATATTCGATCATCGGCGTTGCCGTATCGCCGGGGCAAACGGCATTGACCCTGATGCCTTGCGGGGCGAGTTCCAGTGCGAGAGCCTTGGTCAGCAGAACCAACCCGCCCTTCGAGGCGCAATAGACGGCCGCCCCATTGTTGCCGACGAGGCCGGCGTCGGACGCGATGTTGACGATCACGCCTTGCGCTGCAGCCAGATGCGGGACAGCCGCCGAGATCAGGAAGAACGCGCCCTTGAGATTGACGTCCAGCACAAGGTCCCACTGATCTTCCTCGACCCCGCTCGCCGGCCCCTCGAGCCAGACGCCGGCGGCGTTGACGAGGATGTCTATGGCGCCGCCCCAATCCCTGGCCTTGGCCACCACGTCGCGGCAGGCAGCGACGGAGCGGATGTCGAGCGGCAAGCCGACTGCATCCGTTCCGCTCGCGACAATCTTGGCCACGGCTGCGTCGAGCTTGGGGCCGGGAAGATCGGCGAGCGCGATCCGCTCGCCGTCGGCCGCGAGGCGCAGTCCGGTCGCAAGACCCATGCCCCCGGCGCCACCGGCGATCAGAACCGTCCTGCCAGCCATTCGATAACCTCCACGCCACGTAGCGCCCGGCAAAGGCAAACCATGTCCCTAAATCACGTCATGGGGCTCTGTCGCATGGACCAGCCAGGCAAAACAATGACTGCAGCAGCTTCGCCGGCCCCCGATCATCCCAACTCGAGCGTCGTGATGCCGAAAACCGTCGACGGGACGTTGCCGGGTTTGCCGCCCTTGTACATGCGTGTCGTCGCAAAGCCGGGGACCATGCCGGCGGCCTGAAGCATGGCGGTGAACTGAACCTGGCTGGCCGGGACGTCGATATGCAATGCCTCGTTGCCGATCCGACCCGCGAGGTCCGCCAGCAACGCCAGGGCAAGGTCCGTCCTGTCGGCGAATAGCGGCCCGACCTTGAAGCCTTCCCGGCATCGGCGGGCCGCGCCGTAGCCGGCAATGCCGCCCGATCCGCCAGAAAGCAGCGCAATCCGGGGCTGCCGCAGCCACTCCCGGAGGAAGGCTTCCCGCGGCGCCGGGAAACACCGGTGGTCACAGGCGAGTATCCCGGCCATGTCGTCGGCCGTCACTGGCCGTATGTCGCCACCCTCCGGCAATCCGGCGGGCCGGCCGCTGTAGCGGACGGTCTCATAAACCGGCACGAAGCCCATGCGCTGGTAATTGGCCCGTTGCTCGGCCACCCCGTCGAGACCGGTGATGCGGTTGCCGAGGCGTGCCATGCCGGCATCCCAGACCGCCTTGCCGTGGCCCTCGCCACGCCGGTCAGGCCGGCAGATATAGAGGCCGATGAAACCGAAGCCCGGGCCGTATGCGACGGCCGAAATGCCGGCCACCATCTCTCCGTCAACGAAAGCGCCGATGAATCCGTCGGGATCGGCCGTCCGGAACGCCGCGGCATCGCCAATGCCTGGATTCCATCCCTCCCTGGCCGCCCAGTCGACGAGCGCTTCCACTTCGCTGGCGGTCAGTGTCCGGATTGTTCTCGGCATCATTTCACCCGGGCGGCCTTGGCAAACGACGTCAAGGCATCAGGATAGGTAGCCGCTTCCACGCTGCAAAGTCCACACGAGAACTTCAGTTGACCTTCGATTACCGGTTGGCGCGCCCATCACCTGCCGACGCCCTGCTCAGCCGAGGCCAGGAGACATACGGTGGAAACCACGCCCATGGCTCGGCAGAACGCGGCCTTGTCGAAGCGGGGATCCTCGACCACCGTTTGCGTGTCGCCCGCCGGCCGGCCGGTGAAGAAGACATGCGCCGGCTGCCCGCTGCCGTGCGTGGCGGCGTTGGAGGCCACGGTGCTGGCGGCACCGACCGTCGGCATGACATTGGCCCGCTGCACCACCAGATTGGCGCCGACATAGGTCAGTTCGTAATTCGCCGACGCGCTCAGGCTGCCTTGTTCGATGGCATAGCTGCCCGGCTCGCTCGCCGTGGTCGCCTCGGTCGAAAGCGAGCCGCTGAGCATGTCGCCGGCGACCAGGCCAAGTCCGCTGATTGTGTAGGTGAGCGGCGGATTGGACATGCCCGGACGACGGCTTTGCGCATCGGCCGTGACGGTGATCGCCCGCCTGGCGATGGTGAAGTCGGCGCCGACGAAGGTGATGTCGTAGTTGGAATTTGCGGCATCGGTCAGCGAGCCTTGGCCGATCGCGTAATTGCCGGCATTCTCGCCAGCCTCGCGATCGAGCGCGCCGACCAGCGCAACGCCGTTGCCGAGATCGGAGAAACTGTAGCCGAGTGTCGGATCGGCATCGCCATAGGTCTTGTGCTGGCCCGCCGTCGCCGTCACCGTCACCAAGCGTTTGCCGATGTTGAAATTGTCGCCCTCGAAAGTGATGTCGTAATTGGCGTTGTTCGCATTGGTCAGCGAGCCTTGGCCGATCGCGTAGCTGCCGGCGTTCTCGCCAGCCTCTCGGTCGAGAGCGCCGACAAGGGCGACACCGCTGCCGAGGTCGGAATAGGTGTAGCTGTAGGATGAGGGGTCTGCATTGCCGTAGGTCTTGCCCTGGCCGGCATTGGCCGTCACCGTCACCGCCCGTCTGGCAATGTCAAAATCCGTGCTGACGAAGGTGATGTCGTAGTTCGAATTGTTGGCATCTGTCAGTGTGCCCTGGCCGATGGCGTAGTTGCCGACATTCTCGCCCGCCGCGCGCTCCAGCGAGCCGACAAGTGCCACGCCGTTGCCGAGAGAGCTGTAGGTGAAACTATAGGACGACGGATCGGCGTCGCCATAGGTCTTGCCCTGGCCGGACTTGGCCGTGACCGTCACCGCTCGCTTGCCGATCTCGAAATCCGACCCGACGAAGCTGATCTCGTAGTTGAAATTGTTGGCGTTGGTCAGCGTGCCTTGGCTGATGGCGTAGCTGCCGACATTCTCACCGGAAGCCCGATCGAGCGAACCGACGAGCGCCTCGCCGCTGCCGAGATCGGAAACCGAATAGGTCAAGGCAGGGTCAGCATCGCCATAGGACTTGCCCTGATTGGCGTTGGCGGTGACCGTGATGGCCCGCTTGCCGATGGTGAAGCCGGCGCCGACTACGGTGATGTCGTAATTGGCGTTGTTGGCATTGGTCATCGTGCCTTGGCCGATGGCGTAGGTGCCGACGTCCTCGCCTGCTTCGCGGCCGAGTGCGCCGACCAGGGCGACGCCGCTGCCGAGATCCGAAACCGAATAGGTGAGCGCCGGATCCGCGTCGCCATAGGTCTTGTGCTGATCGGCATCGGCCGTGACCGTGACCGCGCGCCTGGCCACGGTGAACCAGCCGGCGCTGTTGAAGGCGAGCCCATAGCCGTTCAAGACAGTGATATCGCCGGCGCCGACGGTGATCGCGTAGGTCCCGGCTCCGAGTTGCTGGGTGGCAAGCGGATTGGGCGTGGAGAGCGACGGCGCGCCGGTGAAAGTGGTGCTGGCGCTGTCGCCGAGATAGGCGTTGGCCACCCCTGCCTGATAGCCCGTCACCGTGTAGGTCAATGTCGGCATGGCGGCGTCGCCATAAACCTTGGAAGCACTTTGGGAGGTGAAGGTCAGCGTCGGCTGGTAGGCGAAGACATAGCGATTGCCGGCGGCGCTCACGGCGCCGCCGGCCGCCGTGTTCCAGACCGCGGTGTTGCCGCTGTTGAGATTGCCGAATGTGTTGCCGGTCGGCGCGGCGGCGTAGACCAGCCAGCGCCCGCTCGTCGCGGTCACGGCATCGCTGCCTCGGCTGTTGATGAACTTGCCGCCTGCCGCCAGCACCGGATCGGTACCGCTGACCTTCGCGCTCGCCGCGATCGTCAGGTCGCCGGTGGTTTGCAGTTGGACCTGCCCCGTCGTGTTGGCGCCGGTTGTCGTCACGCCGCGCGCGCTGGCGGCGCTGCCGATGACGAGTCCGCCGAGATCCGCCAGGTTGACCGATCCGGCATTGACGGCGACGGTGCCGACCTGGTTGCCGGCATTGGTCAGGTTGAAAGCGCCCGTGCCGCCAAGCCATAGCGAGCCCGCGCTCAGGCTGCTCGTCTGTGTGACCGCGCCGTTCGACGACAGCGCCAGCGTGCCGCTGCCGATCGATATGGCCTGGTCGAGCGCGAATGTCGTCGCCGCCGTCTCGATCTGCCAATTGGCGAAGGAGAGGCTGCCGACATAGGTCGATCCAACGGTCGCCGCGGCGACGTCCTGCAGCGCCGAAAGCGACGTGATCGAGGCGTCCGCCTCGTCGAGACGCCAGTTGCCGTAGACATTGAGGTTGGAGACATTCCCGTCCGACAGGCCCGTCCGGAGCGTCACCGCGTTCTGCGCCCCGGCGGCGTTGGGGCCGCCGTCCTGCACCGTATAGACCAGGACGCTGCTGCCGATCGTGCCGGTCGGCGTCGCGATGTAATAATAGCCGTTGACGCCGGTCGATACCGTGCCGAGGTCGACGCCGTTGGCGACCGCCGTAACGAGCCCGGGATTCTTCACATAGTCGGGCTGGCGCGTGCCCGACGACAGCGGCGTGGCGCCGCTGTCCTTGTAGGCGATGCCGGAGATCGCCTGCACACCGTTTGGATAGAAGCTTTTCAGATAGGGGTAGAGGCCGCCCGAGCCGCCGCCGAAGGCAGTGCTCAAACCATTGCCGGCGCCGTTCTGGAAGTCGGCGGTGGTAAGGCCGATTGCGCTGCCCGCGTTGCTGCCGCCGCCAAAGGCGTTGCTCAAGCCCGATGTCGTCATGTCGAAGGCGCCATTGGTGACGCTGCCGTAGTTCAGCCCCACCAATCCGCCCACCGTGGGCTCTCCGAGCGTCCCACTGGCTGGCCCGGTCGAATACGAATCGCTGATCGACCCCTGGTTCTGTCCCACAAGCCCGCCGACGAAACGTGAGCCAAGGACCCAGCCATACGAATAGGACTGGCTGATCGTCCCGCCGGCAGCATTGAAGCCGACAAGCCCGCCAGCATTATTGTCGTCACGCGCATTCACCCCCACGGTCGAGAATGACCGGGTGATCGAGCCGTCGTTCCGGCCGACCAGTCCGCCTGTAGAGCCGGCGCCGTGGATCTGCCCGCTTGCCCACACGCCGGAGATGGACCCTTTGTTCCAGCCGGCAATGGCGCCTGTTTCGTAGGAGGCCATGACGGAGACATCGACAAGCCCGACATTGCGCACCGCGCCCCCACCGCCGATATAGCCGAACAGGCCGGCATAGTTGGCCCCGCCTGGTGTCGACCGCAGATAGTCGATGGTGTTGCCGAGGCCGTCGAACGTGCCGTTGAAGCCGTTGCCGCCGTTCAGGATGTTGGTGTTGCCATCGGTGCCGAGCGGTATGAAGCCCTTGACGCCGTTCCAGTTGTAGGTGTCGCTGGCATCGATGGTGTTGGCGAGCGCATAGCGCCCGCTGAGGCCATTGTTGATCGCCTGAAGGCCGTTGACGTCGTAGATCAACGTGTAGCTCTGACCGTTGATCGACAGCGCCTGCGCGCCTTGGGTGCCGGTAAACGTCACCGAGGTGCCGAGCGCATAGGACATCACGCCGCCGCTGCCGCCATGATTGGTGACCAGCGCCAGCCCGCCGACACCGCCGATCGTGGCATCGGCGTTGAAGACGATCGAATGATAGGCATCGAGCGTCAGCGTGTTGGCGCTCCAGGTAATCGGCGCCGCAACCGTGATGTCGCCGGCCTGCGAACCGCCGCTGCCCGTCGAGATGGTGACGTTGGCGGTCGCCAGCAGGTTCTGCAGCATCGTGACGTTGATGACGCTGTCATCGGTGTTGACGCTCATGCTGCCGCCGGTGTTGCCTGCAGCGTTGGAGATGGTGACGTTGTAGGGATCGAGCAGAAGATCGCCCGTATAGCCGAAGCGGGCGCGAAGATCGGCCGAACCGGTGAAGTCGAGCCTCTGCTTGCCGGAGACTTCGACGAAGCCGCCATTGCCGCCTTGGTCACCGCCACGGGCCGAGATCTTGCCGGCGAATGCAGTCTGCTCGTCGGACCAGACGATTACGGTGCCGCCGTCGCCATTGCCGGTCGCATCGGCGCTGATCGTCGTGTCCTTGTCGATCTCAGTGGTCGCGGCATGCTGCAGCGTACCCGAGCCCTGCTTGTCGCCGCCGATCTTGACCGTGCCGCCGCCATCCTTGCCCGAGGTATCGACGGTCGCACCCTTCAGCTTCAGTTTCCTGCCTGTGACGGTCACCTTGCCGCTCTGGCCGCCGGCCTTGGCCGAAGCGTCGAGCTTGCCCGACACTTCTACCGAGCCGTCGCCGCCGCCAAGCACGATCTCGCCGGATTGGCCAGAGACAGTGCGCGCCTCGACAAGCCCCGACATGTTGACGGCTTGCCGCGCCGCTTCCTTGGCCGCAGCCGCCTTGATCTCGACCCGGCCGCCATCGGCGCTGATCACGCCCGAATTGCCGACCAGCGCGCCGGTGCCATCCGCCTTGGTCGGCACCGCGATCTGCAGGAATCCGTCGCCCGACAGATCGAGTGTCGCCTCCTCGCCCGAGCCCAGCCCGACCTTGCCGAGCGGCACGCTGACCGTGCCGGAATTGTCGACGCTGCCGCCGAGCAAGGCCGCATATCCCCCGGAGCCGATCGAGACGGACCCTTCATTCGTCACCGCGGCGGAAGCGCCCTTGCCCTTGAATCTCAGCTTGCCGGCCTTGAAGTCCTCATCGCTGATATCGAGCGAGGAGCCGACGAAGCCGGCCGCGCTCACCTTGCCGGTCTTGGAGATGGCGATGCCGTTCGGGTTGACCAGGAAGACCTGCCCGTTGGCTTTGAGCTGGCCGGCAATGGTCGACTTGGTGTTGCCGGTGACGCGATTCAGCATAACCGACGACGAATTCGGCTGATCGATATCGACGCTCGCGCCGGCGCCGATGGAAAAGCTCTGCCAGTTGACGATGGCCGAATTGGTCGACTGCTTGATTGTAAGCTGCGACGATGACGGCTTGGATATGGTCACGCCGCCCGAGGCGACGCTGCCGCCGGTCGGCAGTTCCTGCGCCTTGGCCTGGGCGAAGCCGACAAGCGCGGTGGACGCCAAAAGCAGCGCCGTCAGCGGCAGGTTCACGGTCGGAAGGATTTGGAAAGTATCACGCATGGGCTGACCTAGAACTGGATGGCGCCGCTCAACGAGAAGCGATCGCTGATGGGCTGATGGTCATTACGGTGCTGGCGGCCCCATTCGAGAGTCAGGCTGGTGTTGGTGGGATCGCTTGCGAAGGCCGTGCCGAACTTGACGCCAAGGCCGTAGGAGGCGCCGACGATGCTGGCGCTCTCGAGCGCCGTCGGCATTTCCACACGGACTTCGCCGACGGCTCCGAACAGATAAGGCGAAAGCTGGACCACGTCGCCGGCGAAGGGCACGTACCAGGGCGAGGACAACTCGCCGCGAACCACATAGCCGGAATCGCCCTGCAGGGCGCCGGCATCGAAGCTCGACAGGCCGGTTGCGCCGGTCAGGCCGATCTGCTCCGACTGCAGCAGCGGCTTGCCGAAGGATGTCTGCGCCCGCGCGAACAGATCGAGCCCGACATGCTCAGCCAGCGGCTGGTTGTAGTTCGCCGAGACCTCCAGCTTCTGGAATTCGGCATCGGCGCCCTGGCGCGACAACGGCAGGAGCGGCGTGGCGTCGGCTGCCGACCGAGCGCCGAGACCGTCTATGCCGAACGAAGCCGAGACATTGCCGACGAAAACGCCGCCGACCGGCGTGAACCAGGTGGCGTCGGCGCCGAACCGGATGATGCGCAGCCGGTCCTCGGCGATCGGCAGCGAGACCGGGGTAACGGCGTCGAGATCGTCGTTCTGCGCGTCAAAGGACAATTCGCTGCTCACCGTCAGCGCCCGGCTGCGTATCCAGGGATAGCGCAGGCGCGCCGAATAGCGTTCGAATTCGCTGCCGAAGCCGAGCGAACCCGGCTCGGCATTCGGATTGGCGCGGGTGCGGCTGGCTTCGAGATTGAGCGTCAGCCCGTCATAGCCGATCGGGAGGACGATACCGGCCGCGTAGTTGCGGTTGCGTGGGCCGTCGCTGAACAGACCCTGGTCGCCGCCATTGGGATATCCGCCGGCCCGCAGGTAGACGAGTTCGCCGAGCCCGAGCAGCGAATTGAAGTCGACGCCGACGCCGGTCGACCAGCGCTGCAATGAAGGCGACAGCGAATTGTCGACGGTGAGTTGACCGCCGACCGGCCGGTATTTGCCGTCGATGACAAGCACGCTGGCGCCCTTGGCCGAGCCTGCCTTCAGTGTCGAGCGGAGCCTTGCACCCGGCGTATCGCCGGCCAACAGCAGCTTGCGCTCGATCGCGGACAACTTGATGCCCTTTTGCCCGACCAGCGGCGCCAGTGCCGCTTCGACCCTGCCCCTTATCCGTTCCGGCAGATTGCCGGTGTCGATCTTTTCGAGGAAGCCGTCGACGACGATCAGCCGCAATGTCGCGCCGTTGCCCAGTTTCTGCGCCGGCAGCACCACCCGCACCAGCGCATAGCCGGCGCGCGCATATTCGGCTTCCAGCTGACGCGCCGCGACAAAGATTTGGGCGGCCGTGACCGTACGGCGGGAAAGGCCGGCAGTGATCTTGCGCGTCGCATCGGCCATATCGGGGAGGCCGCCCTCGATATGCACCGCGGCAAGCTTGACCTGCAGCTTTTCAGCGCCGGCGGGTGCCTCCAGCCCTTTACCCTCAGGGATGGAGACACCTGCCGTGTCCGGCCCGGGTGGTGGCCGAAACGTGGGTGGCGTGATCTGGCTTGCGGTCTGGGCGAAGGCGCTGGCCGAAAGCCAGAGGCAAGCCGAAGCGACGGCAACCGCCGTCTTGATGCCGCTTAAGCCAGACCTTCCCGCCGCGCCAGGCCTGGGCCGGGCGCCGTGTCGAACATTGCGGTTTTCATCGGCATGGATGCCGGTTCCGCCCATATGGCTCACGCGGTCACTCTTGATCCGTGACGGAATCCGGGCGCAAAGCGTTGCCACCGCCGATGCCGCGCATCGGGCGCCAGACCCTGTCCTTGTTTCTTCTTTCCCGGGATAGCGCTCCCCGCAGCCCCGATACGCGGAACCTATGTCTGCTCGACGGGACTCGTCAATTCAACGCCGGGCTGCGGGCCGGACTATTATTGGGACGGGTTTCCCGAACCGATGCAAAGAGTTAGCAACAAACGCGCCGCTTGATCGTTCGTTGTTCCAATAGGCAACTGGACACGACCGGCGAACACTGGGAATCTTCATTTGTCGTTCTTCGAAAATCGCCTGGAGTACCGCAGGAAATGCCGCTGAGTGCCGCTGAGATCGCCCATCATCCGGCAGCGCTTCGCTGTATCCAGGAGCAGGCGCGCGCGCTCATCCACATTTACGAAACAAGCCCGCGACTGGCCGCCGTGTTCGCCACCCAGCAGCGCTGGCTGCTCGGTCACGTCGGTCTGGCCTTGCATTTCCGGCGTGACCCCAACGACCGCCGCACCGAAATGACGATGGCTCGGTTCATCGAGGTCGTGCGCCGCCATTCCGTGGCCAGCCGCAACACGGCCGAGGCCTTCGTCAAGGAGATGCTGCGCTACAACATCGCCGAGTATATTTCGGCCAGCGGTGACGGCCGCGCCCACCCCATGCGGGTCACCGAGGGCACCATCGAAACCTTCACCGGCTGGATCCACGCGCATCTGAGGACGCTCGACCGCATAGACGGCGGAAACCGCCTGACGACTTTCCTCGATCGACCCGGGATGCTGTCCAGGCTGCAGCCGCTCATCGCCGACGGACTGCTGGCCAGCGACGGCGTGCGGGAGCCTGGGCGGACTTTCTCGTTGTTTATCTGGCTCAACAATGGCGGCATCGTCATGGACTGGCTGATGTCCGGTATCGATCCGGAGGACGTTCATCTCGACAGGATACCGACCAGCGTCATCTCGGTCAGTGAATTCGCGCACTGGCTGAAGCTGTCGCGCACCCACTTGGCGCGGAAACTCAACGATGGCGAGGCGCTTGGCAGCATCGGCTGGGTCGGCCAGCGCGGTCATTCCGTCATGTGGGTTTCACGCCAGTTCTTCGACGAGTACATGGCGGTGCAGGCGTCCAAGCTCGCCGTCGTCGACCTGGCTTTCGAGGACAGTTTATCCCAGGCGGACGAGAGCTGATCGGCGCAGCGATCGCTTCTCGGATCCAGCCGACAAATACCGCAGGTTGCGCTGGCAGGCGCCAGCCAAAACTGCTATCCGCATCCGCATATTGCGATATTTGGCCGAGTCTGGGGGGATGGCGCTGAACTTCGAAGACATTGTCGGTCATCCGGCGCTGAATGCCGCTGTCCAGGCACAGGCCCGGGCGATGCAGCAGGCCTATGAAGGAAACCCACGCGCGTCCTCGGTCTTTGCCACCCAGCAGCGCTGGTTGATGGCGCATATCGGTCTTGCCCTGCATTTCCGCAGGGATCCGAGCGACTACCGAAAGGAACTGACCGCCGCGCGTTTCGTCGACGTCACCGTTCAGCATGCTGTGGCAAGCCGAAACACCGCCCATGCCTTCATCAAGGAAATGCAGCACTATAATTTCATCGAGGTCGGTCCAATGGCCGACGACGGCCGCATTCGCCCCTTGCACCTGCCCGCCATAACCCTGGACCCGTTGATCGGCTGGATCCATATGCATCTGAGCACGCTTGATGCTCTTGACGGCGGGAGCCGGCTGGGAACATTCCAGGCACGGCCGCAAATGCTGGCGCGGTTGCAGCCGCTGATCGCGGACGGGCTGATCTCCTCGGTGCCGGTGCGGGAGCCGCAACAGACTTTTTCGCTGTTCACATGGCTCAACAATGGCGGCGTCGTCATGGATTGGCTGATCGCCGGCGTCGACCCGCGGAATGCCGGCCAGGAGCGCATCCCGACCGGCGTGCTGTCGATCGGCGACTTCTCCAAATGGCTGAAGCTGTCGCGTACCCATCTTGCGCGCAAGCTGCGCGACGCCGAGGCGCTCGGCAGCGTCGGCTGGCTTGGGCGGCGCGGTCATTCCGTGATGTGGATCTCGAATGAGTTCTACGGCGAATACCTCACCGCGCAGGCGGTCAAGCTCGCTATCATCGACGCGGCTTTCGCCGCCTGCATGGAGCAGGCGACCGGCTGATCGTCAGACGTTTTCTATCCGGCCTTCAGGATGGCGGAAAAACGCGGATCGAAGGCCCGGCTGATCGGTTCGGCCGCGGCGCCCACCGCGATCGCCCAGGGATCGGTGGTGCCCAGTTGCAGCCGCGGCAGGCGGCGGGCGGGTCGATCCGCGATCGACGGCAGCAGCGGATGCATGGCCTGAAGCAGAAGCCGAGCCAGCGCCTCGGGCGCGGTGCTGGTGAGGATGACGGTTTGCGGATCGAAGATCGTTTCGATCAGATGTACGCTCCAGCGCAAGTCGGACGCGGCTCTCTCGACCCAGCCCATGATCCTCGGGTCCCCCTGCAGCGCCAGCGCGCCGAGCGTCTCGTAAAGCCCCCTCTCGGCGGGGTCGAGGCCGAGATGCTGGTAGAGCGAGGCGAGCGAGGCGCGATGCTCCAAAGGCGTCGAGCCTGGACCGGCCGGCGACAGCAGCGCCCTGCCGATCTCGCCGGCATTGCCGTTGCCGCCATTGTAGAGCTCGCCGTTCAGGATGAGCCCGGCGGCGATGCCGTAGCCGATATAAAGGCAGATGGCGTGATCGACGCCATGCGCGGCGCCGACGATCCGCTCCGCCGTTGCACAGGCCGCCGCATCGTTCTGCAGCCCGACATTCAGTCCGGTGCCGGCGGCAAGCGTCTCGAGCAGCGGGAATTGCTGCCAGGCTGGCATCATCCATTTGTCGTCGGATTCCTTCAGCCCGAACGGCCCGGGCATCGCGACGCCAAGGCCGACCAGCCGCCGTTCGGACTGGGCGAACAAGGAAGCCAGCTCGCGCCTGACACGGTCGACCAGGCCGAGGATGATCTTGACGCCCGCTGATGGCTCGTCGAGCGGCAGGCCCGCCTCGGCGCGCGCGATCACCTTGCCGACGAGGTCGACCACCACCACGCGTGTCAGATGTCTGTCGATCTGCAGCCCGATGGCGAAGGCACCCTCGGGCACCAGCCGGTAGGGTGTGAAGGGCTGCCCCCTGCCCTTGCGCACCGCGTCCAGGGCGACAACCAGCCCATCGCGCTCGAGATCCTCGATGATGTTGGAAACCGCCTGCTTGGTAAGCTGCGTCGCCCGCGCCAGGTCGGCACGCGACAGCGCGCCGTTGAGCCGCAGCGCCTCGATCATGACGCGGCGGTTATGCGCGCTGGTGCCTTCCTGGTTGGTGCCGCTTTTGGCGCGGATCGGGCTGATATCGTGCACCGTCTTTTCCCCTCTTGACTCCATTAAAGGATTGATCGACTAATTAAGTCAAGCGAATTGACTTAATAGGTGAAACCCGGGCGGCTCCACAAAAAGACGGCAAAAGCCTCGAGCTCCCGCCGCGCGCCGTTCAGGACAGATCCGGTCACACGCGATGCAATTCGAGGAAGCGGCGGCACAAGCTTCGCCGCCCACTTGCAGCTGTCGAAATGGGAGAAAGACAAATGCTGAAATCGATCGGTAAGACACTTCTGGGCGCGGTGTTCGTCGGCGGGCTGTTCGTTCCCCACGCCTTCGCCGAGACCACCTTGAACGCGCTCTTCATGGCGCAGGCCGCCTATAGCGAGGCCGATGTGCGCTCCATGACGGAGGCCTTCACCAAGGCCAACCCGGACATCAAGGTGAACCTCGAATTCGTTCCC
The DNA here is from genome assembly GCF_003289965.1 of Mesorhizobium atlanticum. GTDB lineage: Bacteria > Pseudomonadota > Alphaproteobacteria > Rhizobiales > Rhizobiaceae > Mesorhizobium > Mesorhizobium atlanticum. The sequence goes on along the minus strand of NZ_QMBQ01000002.1, from coordinate 466,457 downwards.
TATGAAGGCCTGCACGACAAGACCGTGCTCGCCCAAGGATCGGGCGGCGGCTATGACGTGGTACTGTTCGACGTGATCTGGCCGGCCGAATACGCGACCAACAAGGTACTGGTCGACGTATCCTCGAAGATCACCGACGAGATGAAGAAGGGCGTGCTGCCCGGCGCCTGGACCACCGTGCAATATGACGGCAAGTACTACGGCATGCCGTGGATCCTCGACACCAAATATCTGTTCTACAACAAGGAAATCCTCGAGAAGGCCGGCATCAAGGCACCGCCGAAGACTTGGGAAGAACTCGGCCAGCAGGCCAAGATCATCCAGGACAAGGGGCTGCTGAAGACGCCGATCGCCTGGAGCTGGTCACAGGCCGAAGCCGCGATCTGCGACTACACCACGCTGGTCAGCGCCTATGGCGGCGACTTTCTCAAGGACGGCAAGCCCGACTTCCAGAACGGCGGCGGCGTCTCGGCGCTGAAATACATGGTCGACAGCTACAAGTCGGGCCTGACCAATCCCAATTCCAAGGAGTTCCTCGAGGAAGACGTCCGCAAGGTGTTCGAGAACGGCGATGCGGCCTTCGCGCTGAACTGGACCTACATGTACAACATGGCCAACGATCCGAAGGACTCCAAGGTCGCGGGCAAGGTCGGCGTCGTGCCGGCGCCCGGCGTTGCCGGCACCAGCGAGGTCTCGGCCGTCAACGGTTCGATGGGTCTCGGCATCACGGCAGTGTCGAAGCACCCCGACGAAGCCTGGAAATACATCGAGTTCATGACCTCGCAGGCGACACAGAACCAGTATGCCAAGCTCTCTCTGCCGATCTGGGCTTCGTCCTATGACGATCCGGCTGTCACCAAGGGCCAGGAAGAGCTGATCGCCGCCGCCAAGCTGGGTCTCGCCGCGATGTATCCGCGCCCGACCACGCCGAAATACCAGCAGCTATCGACGGCGCTGCAGCAGGCGATCCAGGAATCGCTGCTCGGCCAGACGACGCCGGAAGACGCGCTCAAGACCGCCGCCGAAAACAGCGGCCTCTGATCTGGCGTTCCTCGACGCGGACGGCCTCATCCACGAGCGCCGCCCGTGCTATTTCTGACCGGATGAAGGGAAAGAGGCGCCTCTGATGTCAGGCACCTGGATGACGACTCGTGCGTGGCTGTTGATGCTGCCGCTTCTGGTGATCATGGTCGCCGTCATCGGCTGGCCATTGGTCGATACGGTCAGGCTTTCCTTCACCGACGCCCAACTGGTCGGCACCGCGGGCAATTATGTCGGCTTCGACAACTACACCAAGATGCTGACAAGCTCGAACTTCACCCGCACGCTCTCGACCACCACCTGGTTCGCGGTTGTCTCGGTCGCCGCCGAAATGGTGCTCGGCGTGCTCGCGGCTCTCCTGCTCAATCAGGAATTCCGTGGTCGCGCCATCTTGCGCGGGCTGATGATCCTGCCCTGGGCGCTGCCCACCGTCGTCAACGCGACGCTCTGGCGACTGATCTACAACCCAGAATATGGCGCGCTGAATGCGGCGCTGACGCAGCTCCACCTGATCGATGACTACCGCTCCTGGCTGGGCGAGCCGGGCACGGCGCTTGCGGCGCTGATCGTCGCCGACTGCTGGAAGAATTTTCCGCTGGTTGCGCTGATCGCGCTGGCCGCCCTGCAGGCCGTACCGCGCGACATCACAGCCGCGGCGCTTGTCGACGGCGCCGGGCCGTTCAACCGCTTCCGCTTCGTCATCCTGCCTTATCTCGCCGGTCCGCTGATGGTGGCGCTGGTGCTGCGCACCATCGAGGCCTTCAAGGTCTTCGACATCATCTGGGTCATGACCCGCGGCGGTCCGGCCAACAGCACGCGCTCGCTGTCGATCCTCGTCTACCAGGAGGCCTTCTCCTTCCAGCGCGCCGGCTCCGGCGCATCGCTGGCGCTGATCGTCACGCTGCTCGTCACCGTTCTCGCTGTCGCCTATGCGACAATGGTCCGCAAGACCGCGGGGAGCGCTGCCTGATGGAACGCAAGAGCCCCGTCTTCACCGCCTTCGTCTATGTCTGCGCCATCCTGCTCGCCGTCGTCATCCTTGCCCCGCTTGCCTGGCTCTTCGTCATGAGCATATCGCCGGCGGCCGATCTAGCCGCCAAACCCCTGCGCTGGTGGCCGCAGGCCGCGGATTTCTCGCGTTACGAGCAGCTTCTGTCTAGGGCCGAGAACAGCGCCGGCGCCGCCTTCACGTCTTCGCTGCGCAACAGCCTGGAGGTCGCCGGCATGGCGACGCTTGCCGCCGTCGTCCTTGCCGTGCCCGCAGGCTGGGCCGTCTCGCGCACACCTTCGGTGGGCTGGTCGCTGTCGATGGTGATCGCCACCTATATGCTGCCGCCGGTCGCGCTCTCCGTGCCGCTTTACATGGGCCTGTCCTGGCTCGGCCTGCTCAACAACGTCCTCGGCCTGGCGCTGATCTATCTGACGATCCTGGCGCCCTTCACCACCTGGCTGATGAAATCGGGCTTCGATTCCATCCCGCGCGAGATCGAGGCCGCGGCGATGATCGACGGGGCCGGGCTGTTCCAGACCTGGCGCATCATCACCTTGCCGCTGGCCGCGCCCGTGGTCGCGACATCGGCGCTGTTTGCCGTGCTGCTGGCCTGGGACGAGTTCTTCTACGCCCTGCTCTTCACCTCGGACCAGCGGGCAAAGACGCTCACCGTCGCCATAGCCGATCTCGCCGGCGGCCGCGTCTCCGATTACGGACTGATCGCCACCGCCGGCGTGCTCGCGGCCCTGCCGCCGGTGCTGATCGGCCTCGTCATGCAACGCGCGCTGATCTCGGGCCTCACCAGCGGCGGCGTGAAAGGATAATGATGACCACTCAAAAACCACGTCCCTCCGGCCTGCTTGCGATCGACCGCGAGATGGCGCGCCAGCATCAGGATGCGCTCGCCTCGTTCGAGAGCAATCGAGAGGCAGCCGCCAGGGTCGCCGCCTCGATCAGGAAGAGCGGCCGGCTCGTTCTGCTCGGCATGGGCGCCTCGCATGCCGTCGCCCGCGCCGTCGAGCCGCTTTATCGCGCGCACGGCATCGACGCGATCGCGCTGCCGCTGTCGGAACAGCTCGGACAGCCATTACCGCTTGCCGGCAAGACGGTGATCGTGACCTCGCAGTCCGGCGAGAGCGCCGAGGTGCTCCGCTGGTTCTCCGAAACGGTTCCGCAGGCTGACACCTTCGGGCTGACGCTGGAGGCAGGTTCGTTCCTCGGCCGCACGGTGACTTGCCTCGTCGGCGCCGGTGGCACCGAGCTTGCCTTTGCCGCAACCCGCAGCCTGACCGTGACCTTCGCGCTGCATCTCGCCGTCCTCGAAGCGCTTGGCGAAGACCCCGCCGCCGCGCTCGCGGCGCTCAAGGCGCCCAAAACGGTCGAGATCGATGCAGCCTTGGCGGCGCTGAGCAAGGTCGCGACCATCGTCACATCCGGCCGCAAGCTTCAAGGCATAGCTGAAGCCCTGGCGCTCGGCTTCACCGAACTGTCGCGCCTGCCATGTTTCTCGCTCGAAGGCGGCCAGTTGCGCCACGGGCCGATGGAGATGCTGGGCCCAAGCATCGGCATCGTTCTTTTCCGCGGCGACGACCCGACCGCCGACCTCGTCACCGTCATGGCCCTGTCCGTCGTCGAGACCGGCGCGCCGCTGATCGTGTTCGACGCTTCGGGCAAGCCGCCGGTCGCGGGCGCCGTCACATTGACCTTCAAGCCCGCCTCCGGACTGGCGGCGATCTTTGCCATGCTGCCCGTGGCGCAAAGCCTGATGATCTCCTTCGCCGATTCCCGCGTCGAGAATGCCGGAACGCCGGTGCGCACCACCAAGATCACCAGGAGCGAATGATGCGGCCGCTCGCGGTGATCGGCAACGTCAATGTCGACCTGATCGTCGGCCCGGTTGCGCCATGGCCGAAGGCCGGCACCGAGACCGTCGTCGACCACGACGACCTGCGCGTCGGCGGCCAGGCCGGCAACACGGCGCTTGCCTGGCAGGCGCTGGGCATCGACTTCGAGATTGCCGCCAATGTTGGCGACGACCAGTTCGGCCGCTGGCTGCGCGAGGCGTTCGGACACCGCGCGCAGAAATGGCCGGTTCGTCCCGAGGGCACGACATTGTCGGTGGGCATGACCCACCCTGACGGCGAGCGCACCTTCTTCACCACGCGCGGCCACCTGCCCCGCTTCAGCCTGGACGATGTGCTTTCGGTGCTCGACGGCAACCGGCTCGCAGGGGGCTATGCGCTGCTCAGCGGCTCCTTCCTCACCGACGATCTTACGCGCGACTACGGCGCGCTCTTCGACTGGGCGGAGGCGCATCGTATTGCCGTCGCGCTCGACACGGGATGGCCGATCGACGGCTGGACCGAGGCGAACTGCGCGGCGGCGCGCGGCTGGCTGTCGCGCTGCGAACTGGCGCTGTTCAACGAGGTCGAAACGACGACATTGGCCGGCCTGGCAAATCCGGCGGAAGCGGCGCGCAGGATCCGCCACGGCATGAAGGACGGCGCGACGGTCGTCGTCAAGCGCGGACCCGATGGCGCGATCGCCATCGGCACTGACGGCGGGTTGATCGAAGTGCCGGCGCCGCGCGTCACGGTGGTCGACACGATCGGCGCCGGCGATGTGTTCAACGCCGCCTTTCTGGCCGCCCTGGCACAGGGGCGCTCCCTGGAAAAGTGCCTGTCCACCGCCATCCGCGTGGCCTCGCGCGCCATCTCAACCTTGCCCCGCGACTATGGCGGGCCGATCCACTCCGAGGATGCCCTCCATGAGCGCGCTTGAAATCCGCGACGTCCGCAAGAGTTACGGCAGCGTCGAGACGCTGAAGGGCATCGACATCGCGCTCGAAAATGGCGAGTTCCTGGTGCTGCTCGGCTCGTCGGGCTGCGGCAAGTCCACCCTGCTCAACATCATCGCGGGTCTCGCCGAGGCAACCAGCGGCGACGTGCGGATCGGCGGCCGTTCGGTGCTTGGCGTGCATCCGAAGAACCGCGACATCGCCATGGTATTCCAGTCCTACGCGCTCTATCCGAACCTGACGGTGAGCCGCAACATCGGCTTCGGCTTGGAGATGCGGAGGGTTCCGGCCGCCGATCGCGACAAGGCGGTGCGCGAAACGGCAAAGCTTTTGCAGATCGAGAACCTGCTCGATCGCAAGCCGGGCCAGCTCTCGGGCGGCCAGCGCCAGCGGGTCGCCATCGGCCGGGCGCTGGTGCGCAAGCCGCAGGTGTTCCTGTTCGACGAGCCGCTCTCCAATCTGGACGCCAAGCTCCGCCTGGAAATGCGCACCGAACTGAAGCGGCTGCACGAGATGCTCAAGACCACGGTCGTCTACGTCACCCATGACCAGATCGAGGCGATGACGCTGGCGACGCGGATCGCCGTCATGCGCGACGGCCGCATCGAGCAGCTGGGCACGCCGGAAGAGATCTACAACCAGCCGGCAACGCTCTATGTGGCCGGTTTCGTCGGCGCGCCGGCGATGAACATGCTGGAAGCCACCGTCGAGGACGGCAAGCTCGCCATCGCCGGCACGGATGCGCGTCTGGCGCTGCCGGAGCGCCTCGCAGGTGCGGCCCGTACCGGCGCCCAAGTCATTGTCGGCGTGAGGCCGGAAGCGCTCCGCCTCGGGCCCGGCAGCAGCACGGACCTGTCGCTGCCGGTCGAGATCGACGTCGTCGAATTGACCGGCCCGGAGCAGGTCACGACCGCCCGGGCCGGATCCCAGCGGCTGACGGCGACCTTGCCGCCGCAGGCCCGTGTCGCCAAGGGCCAGCCATGCGCGTTTGTATTCGACGCGGAGGCGCTTCGCCTGTTCGATCCGGCCACCGGCAAGGCTTTGTGAAAAGCGGTATCAGGCGCCGCAGTTCACGGCGCCCGCGCCTGTCATCAATCGATGTCGAATGACACGCCCTGCGCGAGCGGCAGGGCCTTGGAGAAGTTCACCGTGTTGGTGGCGCGACGCATATAGGCCTTCCAGGCATCCGAGCCGCTCTCGCGGCCGCCGCCGGTTTCCTTCTCGCCGCCGAACGCCCCGCCGATCTCCGCGCCCGAGGTACCGATATTGACGTTGGCGATACCGCAATCCGAGCCGTCGACGCCGAGGAAACGTTCCGATTCCTGCAGGTCGCGGGTGAAGATCGACGACGACAGGCCGGCGCCGACCGCATTGTGCAATTCGAGCGCCTCGTCGAAATCGGAATATTTCATCACATAGAGGATCGGCGCGAAGGTCTCTTCCGTCACCGGCGAGACTTGGCTAGGCATTTCGACCAGCGCCGGATGCACATAGTAGGCGTCCGGATGACCGTTCTCGACGCGCGCGCCGCCGGTTACCTTGCCGCCATGCGCCGCGGCCTCCTTCAACGCCTTCTGCATGTTGTCGAAGGCCGCCTTGTCGATCAGCGGGCCGACCAGCGCCTTGCCTTCCAGCGGATTGCCGACCGAAACGGTCTCATAGGCCTTCTTCAGCCGCGGCAGCAGCGCGTCATAGACACTGTCATGGACGAAGAGGCGCCTGAGCGTCGTGCAGCGCTGGCCGGCGGTGCCCATCGCGCCGAAGGCGATGGCGCGCAGCGCCATATCGAGATCGGCGGTGGGCGTGACGATGCCTGCATTGTTGCCGCCGAGTTCCAGCACCGCGCGGGCGAAGCGCTTGGCGAGCCGAGGACCGACTTCGCGGCCCATGCGGGTCGAGCCGGTGGCCGAGACCAGCGGCACCTTCGGATGGTCGACCAACACCTCGCCGGCGGCGCGGTCACCGATCAGCACCTGCAGCAACCCCGCCGGCGCATCGGCGCCGAAGCGCTTCGCGGCGCGCTTGAAGATCGCCTCGCAGGCAAGCGCGGTCAGCGGTGTCTTTTCCGACGGCTTCCAAACCACCGCATCGCCGCAGACGAAGGCGAGCGCTGCATTCCACGACCACACCGCGACCGGGAAGTTGAAGGCCGAGATCACGCCGACGACGCCGAGCGGATGCCAGGTCTCCATCATGCGGTGTCCGGGGCGCTCGGTAGCGATGGTGAGGCCGTAGAGCTGGCGCGAAAGACCGACGGCGAAATCGCAGATGTCGATCATCTCCTGGACTTCGCCGAGGCCCTCGGACGGGATCTTGCCGACCTCTATCGACACCAGCCGGCCGAGTTCGTCCTTATGCGCGCGCAATTCTTCACCCAGCAGCCGCACCAGTTCGCCGCGCTTCGGGCCCGGCACCAGGCGCCAGGCTTGGAACGCCTTGTGCGCCGCATCGATGGCCTTGCCGGCGTCGGCCGCCGAAATCTGCTTCAGCGCCGCGATCTCTTCGCCCGTCACCGGGCTGCGCACGGTGAGGTCGCCTCCGGCAAGCGCCTCCTTGGCAACGCCGAGTTTCTCCAGAAGTGAAGCTGTTTCCTTCGCCAATGTCATTTTTGTTCCTTTCAGATCCCGCCTCTCGTGGGACGGGCGTAGAAGCCATGCGCCATCTCTCGGATGTGCGGTCGGGCACGGTCCGGGCGCTTTTATGGCGTGGCATTACTCGTTTCGGGGAAAAACCGCCACCCCGGCATGGTCCAAGGCCGGGGTGCGAAATTGGGCCAGAGGGTGAAGCCGGATCAACGCGCCTTCTGGATCGACTTCTCGCTGCTTTCCTTGATCAGCCGATCGATATGCATGCGGATATGCGCCGCCTCGGCGGCCGTATTGGCCAAAGCGATGGCGCGGTCGAAGGCGACGCGCGCCTCTTCGTTGCGGCCAAGCTGCATAAGCAGCCCGCCCCTCAGGCCGAAGAAGTGGAAATAGCCCGACAACCGCTCCTCCAGCGGCTCGATCATGGCAAGCGCTGCCTCCGGGCCGCGCACCTTGCTGACCGCGACGGCACGGTTCAGCGTCACCACCGGCGACGGCTGCATCTGCTCCAGCAGGCCGTAGAGCAGGTCAATCTCGGTCCAGTCGGTATCCGCGGCCGTCGCCGCCCGCGCATGCAGCGCCGCGATCGCCGCCTGCACCTGGTAAGGGCCGGGCTTGCGGTGGCGCAGCGCCTTGTCGACCAGCGCCAGGCCCTCGTCGATCATCTTGCGGCTCCACAGCGAGCGGTCCTGATCCTCGAGCAGGACGATCTCGCCATTCTCGTCGAACCGCGCCGGCGCTCGTGCGTGCTGCAGCAGAAGCAGCGCGGTCAGCCCCATGATCTCCGGCTCGGCCTGGAACAGCCTGAGCAGCAGGCGCGCGAGCCGGATCGCCTCTTCGCACAGCGGCGCGCGGGCCGGCGCCTCGCCGCCATTGCTCGAATAGCCTTCGTTGAAGATCAGATAGACCATCGCCGCGACTGCGGCGAGCCGCTCCGAGCGTTCGACGGCGCCCGGCGTCTCGAACGGCACGCCGGCGTCCGCAATGCGCGCCTTGGCGCGGGTGATGCGCTGCTCCATGGCGCTCTCGCCGACGAGGAAAGCACGCGCGATCTGCTTGACGGTGAGGCCGGAGACAATGCGCAGCGCCACCGCGATCTGCTGCGTCGCCGGCAGATCCGGATGGCAGCAGATGAACAGAAGCCGCAAGATGTCGTCGCGATAATGCGCGCCGTCGAGCCGCTCGGCCATGTCGCCCTCGGCATCCTCCAGGTCGGAGATCTGGTCCTCTTCCGGCATCGGCGCCTGCTTGGCGCGCTTGCGCACCGCGTCGATGCCGCTGTTGCGGCCGACGAAGATCAGCCAGGCCGCCGGATCGCGCGGCGGCCCGTTCTTCGGCCAGTTCTTGAGCGCCCTCAGGCACGCGTCCTGGAAAGCCTCTTCCGCGGCGTCGAGGTCGCGAAAGTAGCGCAGCAACGCGCCCATCGCCTGCGGACGGGCGTTGCTGATCGCCGTGCTTATCCAGGCAAGGTCCGTCATACCGCGACCTTTGTCGGATTGAAGACCGAGACCGGCCGGATCTCGTAGGAGCCGCCGCTCGGATTGACCTCGGAAAGCTCACGCGCGAATTCGACGGCCTCGTCGAGGTCGCGGCATTCGAGCGTGTAGAAGCCGAGGAACTGCTCCTTGGTCTCGGCGAACGGGCCGTCGAGCACGACTGCCTCGCCCTTGACCTTTCTCAGGGTCGTCGCGGCAGTCGTCGGCAAAAGACGCGCCACAGGCCCGAGCCGGCCGGCCTTGGCGTATTTGTCCTGCACATTGAGGAGCTTTGCCATCACCTCGTCGTCCTGTTCCTTGCTCCAGGAGCAGACGACGTCTTCGGAGGCGTAGCAGAGGATGGCGTAGAGCATGGCAGGTCCTTTCCGTATCAAAGGACGCGACACTAGGACCCTTCCCGACACAAGGTCGATAAAAAAATTCGGCGGGTAATCACGGGCTTGGTTGTCCCTCGCGCCTGACCGTCAGGCGCCATGCGCCTGCAGCCATCTGAGCACCAGCGTTTCTTCCTCGTCGAGCCCAGGTATCAGGCGTTTGCGTTTGTTGGCCTCGGCCATTTCGTCAAGCAGACACCCCCCGGTCCAGGCCTCGAACACCAGCGGATGGATGTAGCATTTGCGGCAGACCGCCCGGGTATTGCCCAACCGCTCGGCGACCTTGTCGACGACGCTGTTGATCACACGCTTTTGCTGTGCCTTGCTTTCCGGCAGTTCGGTCCCGGCAAACAGCGACGCGGCATGGATGGTGCCGCCCCAGGTGCGGAAATGCTTTGAGCTGAATTCGGCGCCGGATGCCTCGCGGATATAGCGGTTGACGTCCTCCGAGCGCACCGGACGCCGTTCGCCATCTTCGTCGAGATACTGGAACAGCTTCTGTCCGGGCAGATCCTGGGCACCGCGCACCACCTTGGCGATGCGGCGGTCGACCAGCTTCAGCCTCCATTCCTTGCCCGACTTGCCCTTGAAGGCGAAGCGCAGGCTGGAGCCGTTGATCTCGACATGGCGGTCCCGCAGCGTGGTCAGCCCGAAACTCTTGTTGTCGCGTGCATAGGCCGCATTGCCGATGCGGATCATGGTGTTGTCGAGCAGCCAGACCACCGAGGCGACGACGCGCTCCATGGGCAGCCCGCGCCGGCGCAGATCGGCATCGATCTGGCGCCTGAGGGCAGGCAGGCTTTCCGCGAAGGCGACCAAGCTAGAATATTTGACGCCGTCGCGTTCCTCGGTCCATTGCGGATGGTAACGATACTGCTTGCGGCCGCGCTGGTCCCTGCCGGTTGCCTGGATATGGCCGTCCGGATCGGGCGAGATCCACACATCCGTCCAGGCCGGCGGGATGACGATCGCCCTGATGCGCGCAAGCGTCGCTTCGTCGACGGCTCTGCCATCTGGTCCCAGATAGGTGAATCCCGCGCCTTTCCGCAATCTGCGGATGCCGGGATCGGCATCGTTGACATAGTTGAGCGACGTGCTGTCGGCCGAACTGCGGGCGCCGTTCCTCCGGGTTTCCTCGGCCCGCGCCGAACGGTCCGATGACGCTTGTGAATGCTGTAACATGCCGGCTCCGCGAAATGACCCGTAGATAAAGGCGCGCGCCGGCGACTTGTTCCAGAAGGGCGTCAGCCTTGGTGGTCGAGCGATAAATCCGCCATCCAGAGCCCGCCGTCGTCGGCGTGGGCGGGAAAGTAGCCTCGTCCGGCCGGTACGGCTTCGAGGATCATTCCCGCCTCGTCCGCCAGATAGTCGTAGCCGATCTGCTGCAGGCGGCGATCCGGATCGAGACGATTGTAGAGGTCGCGACGCGCCACGCGCCGCTTTGGCTCGATCATCTTCAGATGATAAAGATTGAGACCGCTGTCCCTGAGCCTGAAGCCGATATCGTCGGGAAACCAAGCGCCGTGCAGATCCTGCGCGCGGTAGCGGTCGGGGTGATAGGCGCCAAAAAGCCTGTGCTGCATCTTCAGGCCCCAGGGACCGTCGACCCGGTAGCTGGCCGGCGTATACATCTCCCGGCAGCGGAATCCCCAGGCGACATGCCCGGACCCATTGATCAGCCTGCCAATCCGGCTGGCGACACCGTTTTCCAGTCTTTCGTCTGGATCCATGGCCAGGATCCAATCGGCGCCCGCCTCGTAGGCGGCGGCAACAAGCGCGCGCCGCCTCTGTGTCTCGCTGCTGAAAATCTCATTCGCGGCCCGATCGTCATAGGCGATCCAGCCGTCGACGATTGCGTCGAGGTTGGCGAGAAGGTCGGGCACAAGATGCGCATCATAACGATAGCTGAAGACAGCGACGATCCTTTGCCGAGACCAAAACCATCGGCCGCGGCGCCGGCGCGGCGGCTTCATCTCGACCGTCATCATGGACGCTGACTCTCCTTGTCGGCATGCCACGCACCAACGGCAGCCCCCAGCGACTTGGCGAACAATGCCAGCCAGACGATCGGCAGCGACAGCATGGCGAACCTTCTATCCTTTTCGGGCAAGCCTTCCTTTGCGAGCTTGCCGACATTGTGTCGATCCCGAAATACCCCTCTGAAAATTCGCCGTGGTTTTTTGCCTTCAACGGATCTGAGGTAGGCGCCGTATCGGCGCCCGCGCCGATACTGGTCGGCAATCAGCCTGACCAGCCGTGTCTCGTTGCGATGGACGGTGAGCACCGTGGGTTCCCACAATGGCTCCATCGCCTTCGGCAATCTCACCATGAACTCGGTGTCTTCCCCCGACCCCATTTGCTCATCGAACAGCCCATAGCGATCGAACAGCATTCGGTCGAAGGAAACGCCGTAGCGAAGCGCCTTGTTGGCAGGGAGGCCCGGCAGGCGTCGCATATACGTGGCGAGATGCGCTGCACATGCCACCAGATTGCGCGGATGGCTATTTACAATCGCGCTCGCCACGGCCGGGGCACCCTCATGATGACGCCGCAGTCTGGCCGCAGCCCACCCGGGACACGCCAGACAGTCATCTGCGAGAAAGGCGATGAAAGGAGCCTTCGTCGCCGCTATGCCGCGGTTCCTTGCGGCGCCGACCAACAGCCTCTGTTCGAATTCGATGACAGGCACGTCGAGTCCGGCGTCGGCGAGAAGCGCTTGTGCATTTCCCCCGCCGGAATTCACGACCACGATTTCAAGCGGGATGTCCTGGCCGAGCACGGATCTTACCGCCGCGATCAGTCCACTCGGCGCCCTGAAGCTAATCACGACAACTGCGAGTTCCGGCCCGTCGGCCATCAAGCGCCTTGCAACTGGATTCTATGGACCGGGAACCAGCGTCGCGCGGCGATTTTCAATCGGTAGCGCACACAGCGCCAGATGTCCAAGGAAGCCTTGGGGGCGGCTTCGGCAACCGTCAGGAATTTTGCGGCGGTCTCCAAGTCGCCTCGTGCGTAGTGAACGCGTGCGATCTTGAGCGCAACCAGTCCTTGTCTCGCCTTCAGTGACGATTTCGGAATGCCGCAGTCGCCCAGTTCCCGCAGCGCCAGCCGCCATTGGAGAAACCGTGACGCCGGCTTTACCATGAACCGATCGTCGGAGCGCTCCGATGAAACGAGGTAGACCATGATAGGTCGGCTTGTCACCGCGAGCGACGCTTTGCTCATCACGCGGGCCCAGAACAGCGTATCCTCGTCATAGGGCAGCCCTGTCGGGAAGCGCGTCTGACCAATGGCGCGCCGCGCGACCAGCGCGCTGCCGACCGCGATCGACCGGATCCGCCCTTCCAGATAGGCGGAAGCGTTGGCGAGCCCCGCGGTGGTGTAGCCGCTCGGCATTTTGAACTGCCGATCCACACCATCGGTTCGCCGGCGATACGCGCCAACGACCATATCGGGCGCTGGCTGGATACCGGTCTCGGCCAACAAGGCACGCAAGCCGCCTTCCAGATGAAGGTCGTCGGCGTCGATCATGTAGATCCAGGGAAAGCGGGCTTGCTCCAGCGCCAGATTCCTGGAGCCGCCGGCGTCGCGGCAGCTCGACTTGATCACACGCAGCGGCAAGGCAAGCCGCAACGCCGCTTCCACCGCGACGGTGGCGGTGGCGTCGGACGATGAATCGTCGACCAGAAGCACCTCGCCGATAATCGCTTTTTCCGATGCCAGCGAGGCGAGCGTCCGGGCAATCGTCCGGGCCGCATCGTGTGCCGGAATGATGACGCTGACTGCTTCCAAACCTGTCTCCGCGCTGCAACCGATCGCAAGCGGCCGCCGTTCCCCGTCAATCCCAATGCTCACGATATCGGCCGCGCCCGTGCTTGAGAAGCGTCTATCGGGCGATCGGAGTTGCCGTCACACCTTTTCCATAGCAACCGGGATGACGTCGACCGCCTGCTCGCCGACCTGGCCGCCCGTCGTCTTCAGCACGCCGACGATCGGCGCCACGTCGGAATAGTCGCGGCCATAGCCCACGGTGATATGGTCGTTGCTCGCCCGCATACCGTTGGTCGGGTCGAATTCCTGCCAGCCGGCATCGCGCCCGCACCAGGCCTTGACCCAGGCATGCATGGCGTCCGCGCCTTCGAGCCTCGGCTTGCCCTTCGGCGGAATGGTGCGCAGGAAGCCGCTGACATAGCCGGCCGGAATGCCCAGCCCACGCAAGCCGGCGATCATGATATGCGAGAAATCCTGACAGACACCGCGTTTCAGAACGAACGCGTCGCTCGCCCGCGTCTGCACCGTGGTCGCCTTGCCGTCATAGGCGAAATCGCGATGGATGCGATTGCACAGATCGGCCGCCGTGGCCACCGTCGAGGAGGCCAGGCTGTCCCGCGCATACGCGGTGATCGCCGCATCGATGCCTGCATGATCGCTGGCGGCGAGGAAATGATGCGGCGCGGAGGGCGACAAGGAGCGCACCAGATCGAGCTGCGCCCTCAGCCCGCTTATATCGGGCGAGACATCGAGGTCCGGCTCGGGCCGCAAGACCGATACGCGCGCATTCATTCGAATGTCGAGCGTCTCATGCGCGTCGCGAAAGGCGATCGATGTAACGTTGTTGCCGAAGAAATCGGAAAAATCGGCACGCTCGGCCGGCATCGGCTGGAAGGACAGCGAGGCGGCGATCACGCGCTGCACCCCGGCGATCGTCTGCGGCATGACGCGCACCTGGTGCCGTCCGCCGCCGGCGGCAGCGGCATAGTCGTAATGCAGATGGAGTTTGATGTCGTAGAGCATCTAGCTGAAATAGGCTTTGGCCAAGCTGTTGTAGAGATCGCCGATCTGGCCGGCGAAGTCGTCGAGCACCTTGGCGCTCATGTCTGACGGCTCCATGACGGCGATTGCGGTGTTGAGCTGCAGGATCTCCTTGGCGGCCGTCGACATATGCCCCTCGCCGCCGACCGACGGCAGCATGCCGATCTCGGCCTTCAGCCGCTCGAGCTGGAACAGGATCGAGCGCGGATTGAGCGGGTCGAGCGCGAGCAGGTCGATGACCGTGCGCCGCCCGGCCTGCACCGGATATTGCCGGCGGTGGGTCATGACGCTGTCGCCGATCTCCAGCATCATGTCGAGCGCGCCTTCCGGCGCCCCGCTCCCGGTCAGCCGGCTGAGCGTGCGGGCAATCTGGATGCCGCGTTCCAGCCTGCGTCCGATCTCCAGGAATCGCCAGCCCGTGAAGCGGTACATGTTCTCATGCAGCAGGCCGGAAAAGCCGGCGAGCTTGCGCAGCATCACCGTCATCGCCCGCGTCGCGTCGTCTCCGGGCGCGACCGTATTGGCGAATTTGTGGATGGTCTTCGACAGGTCCTTCAGCGCCAGCCAGCCATCGGGCGAGAAGCGGTCACGAATCTGGCCGGCGCTGTAGACCGCGCTGTCCAAGGTCCCGATTAACCCCAGCGGTATCGCCGTTTCGACGTCGATGCCATACGGCTCGAGATAGTCCCTGATATCGGCAAGCAACGGCATGTCCGGATCGGACGTCTCGGCAAGCCGCACGTGATAGGCGCGCAGCACGCGCACCGTGTCTTCCGAGCGCTCGATATAGCGCCCGAGCCAGGTCAGGTTCTCCGCCGCGCGGCTGGGCAAGCTGCCTGGCATGGTGCGGGTGAAGCCGTCATGCTCCTGCGGCAGCAGCGTCTCGCGCTCGACCGGCCTGTCGCTGACCACCCAGACATCCGCCGCCTGGCCGCCGCGCTGCATGGCGATCGCCGTCGGGTCGAGCGAGAAGCCGACCCGGGCGAAGCCACCGGGCATCACCGTCCAGCCTTCCGGCGTGCGCGCCAGATAGACGCGCAGGCTGGCGGGCCGTGGTTCCAGCAAACCGCCGACAAACACCGGCGTGGTCGACAGCGTCACCGCTTCCTGGCCGACGAAACCAGCGCCGTCCGCTTCGATCCGCGCGACGAGCTCGGCCCGCTCGCCGGCCGACAGGGATAATCCGAGCCGGGTCGCGCCGTCGTCCTCGAAGGCGAGCCGGGTCGAAAGCGCCGGGCCGACCACCATGCTGTCGATATTGGCCAGCACATGGGCGCGCTCAGTCTCCTGCCCACACCACCAGGTGGCGATGTTCGGCAGCTTGAGGTCGTCAGCCTGCAGTTCCCGCGCGATCCTGGGCAGGAAGGACAGCAGCGCCCGCGTCTCCATCAGGCCTGAGCCCAGCGCATTGACGGCCGACACCGTGCCGCGCCGGATCGCCTCGACAAGCCCTGGCGTGCCGATCTGCGAGTCCGGCTTGAGTTCCAGCGGGTCGGCAAAAGCGGCATCGAGCCGCCGCCACAAGACGCCGATCGGCATCAGGCCGGAAACGGTGCGCACCATCAGCCTGCCGCCCGAGACAGTCAGGTCCTCGCCCTCGAGCAGCATGATGCCGAGATAGCGGGCGATATAGGCATGCTCGTAATAGGTTTCGTTGAGCGGCCCCGGCGTCAGGATGGCGACACGACCGCCCGACTCTTTCGCCATGCCGTTCAACGCGTCGCGAAAACGGCGGAAGAAGCCGGCAAGGCGGTGCACATGCATCTCGCCATAGATGTCCGACAGCGCGCGCGTGGCAGCGACACGGTTCTCCAGCGCGAAGCCAGCGCCCGAGGGCGCCTGGGTGCGGTCGCCCAGCACCCACCAGCGGCCGTCCGGTCCGCGGCCGAGCTCGAAGGCGACCATATGCAGGAAATGCCCGCTGGCCGGCCTGACGCCGGCGACGGGGCGCAGATATTCCGGGCTCGCCGCGATCAGCCCGGCCGGCAGGATGCCTTTCTCGATCAGCCGGTTCGGCCCGTAGATGTCGGCCAGGATCGCCTCGAACAGGTCGGCGCGCTGGACCAGCCCGGCGCTGATCTCAGCCCATTCCTTCTCGTCGATCAGCAGCGGAACGTAGGCGAGCGGCCATTCCCGCTCATTCGCACCTGCCTTGTCGTAGACGCGGTAATAGACACCGGCATCGCGCAGATACTGGTCGGCGCGGGCAAAACGCTGCCCAAGCCGCTCCGCTCCCAAACCGTCGAGCGCGTCGATGAAGGAGCGCCAGGCCGGACGCGGGCTGCCCGACGCGTCGACCATCTCGTCGACGACGCCATCGATCGGCCGGTAGCGTTCCAGCAGGCTCTGCGCCCGCGGCCTGCCGCCCGCCCGTTTCTGATTCCCCTTGGCCATTGTCGATCAGAGTCTCGCCGGCCGCCTGAGGTCAAGGGTCATCGGGAACTCTTCAGAGGCTTCTTCGTCACGCAGCACATAGCCGCCGGGCGTATGGCCGCGCGGCTCGAAGCGGGCAAGGCGCCGCGCCTCGGCCTCGTTGCCGTTGACCGGGAAGGTGTCGTAGTTGCGGCCGCCCGGGTGCGCGACATGGTAGACGCAGCCGCCGACCGAGCGGCCCGACCAGCGGTCATAGATGTCGAAGACCAGCGGCGTGTTGACCGGCAGCGCCGGATGCAGGCCGGAGGCCGGCTGCCATGCCTTGAAGCGCACGCCGGCCACCGCGACCTCGCGGTTGTCGGTGACCTTCATCGGCACGATGCGGCCGTTGCAGACAATGGCGTGACGCTCGGGATTGAGCCCCTCGGTCCGCACCTGCAGCCGCTCGACGGAAGAATCGACGAAGCGGACCGTGCCGCCGATCGCGCCCTGCTCGCCCATCACATGCCAGGGCTCCAGCGCCTGCCTCAATTCCAGCTTGACGCCGGCATGCTGAACCTCGCCGCAGAAGGGGAAGCGGAATTCGAGCTGAGCCGCGAACCATTCGGGGCGGAAATCGAAGCCGTTGAGCTTCAAATCCTCCAGCACGTCGAGGAAATCCGCCCAGACATAATGCGGCAGCATGAAGCGGTCATGCAGCGACGTGCCCCAGCGCACGAAGCGTCCGTCGAGCGGGTTCTTCCAGGCCCGGGCGATGATTGCGCGGACCAGCAACTGCTGGGCGAGCGACATGCGCGCATTGGGCGGCATCTCGAAGCCGCGGAACTCGACCAGTCCCAGCCGGCCGGTCGGGCCGTCCGGGGAGAACAATTTGTCGATGCAGATTTCCGAACGGTGCGTGTTGCCGGTCACGTCGGTAAGGAGGTTGCGGAACAACCGGTCTACCAGCCATGGCAAGGGTGCATTGCCCTTTTCCGGATGAGGCACCTGCGCCAGGGCGATCTCCAGCTCGTAAAGTGAATCGTGCCGCGCCTCGTCGAAGCGCGGCGCCTGGCTGGTCGGACCGATGAACAGGCCGGAAAACAGGTAGGACAGCGACGTATGCCGCTGCCATTGCAGCACCAGGCTCTTCAACAGGTCGGGGCGGCGCAGGAACGGGCTGTCATTGGGCGTCGCGCCGCCGACCACGACATGGTTGCCGCCGCCGGTGCCGGTATGGCGGCCGTCGATCATGAACTTGTCGGTGCCGAGCCGCGACTGCCGTGCTTCCTCGTAGATCGCCGTGGTGGTGGCGACGCATTCCTGCCAGTTGGCGGCCGGGTGGATGTTCACCTCGATCACGCCAGGATCGGGCGCCACGCGGATGACGTTGAGGCGCGGATCGTGCGGCGGAGCATAACCCTCGATATGCACCGGCAGGCCGATGGCCTTTGCCGCGTTCTCGGCCGCGGCCACCAGTTCGAGATAGTCTTCCAGCGCCTCGACCGGCGGCATGAACACGCAGAGCCGCCCATCGCGCGGCTCGACGGTGAGCGCGGTGCGCACCGCGCCGCCGATCTCCGTGATCTCCTGCTCGACACGGTCTTGCTGGCCGGTCGCGGCCGTGAAAGACACGGCCTGCTGGCGGCGTGCCATTTCGTCCGCGCCTTCCAGTTCAGCTGGCGACGGTTGGGGCAAGATGGCCTCGCGCGTCGGCAGCGCGCCGCGCGGCACGGAGGGATCGACCGGCACGATATAGGGGAATTGCGCCGGCGGCACATAAGGCAGTGTGCCGAGCGGCAGACGATAGCCGACCGGGGAGTCGCCCGGCACCAGGAACAGGCGGCCCCGCCTTGTCTTCCATTTCTCCGAGCGCCAGCGCTGCCCGGCGGCCTGGCTGTTCCAGCGCTGCACCGGCAGCACATAGCCGGACGGCTTGGTCAAACCGCGCTCGAAGACACGCGCCATGCGGCTGCGCTCCTCCGGGTCTTCCAGCTTCGAATTCGACGGATCGACATTGTCCGGCAGCTTGCCTTCCTTGAGCAGCCATTCGGCCGGATCCTCATAGGCCTCGCTGACCATTGCTTTATCGATGCCGAGCTCGCCGGCGATTGCCGTGAGCAGGCTTTCGGCCTGTTCGGGTCCGACCGCGGCATTGCCCTTCTCCCGAGCGATCAATGACGGGTCGCGCCAGACCGGCTCGCCGTCGGTGCGCCAGTAGAGCGAGAAGGTCCAGCGCGGCAGGCTTTCGCCCGGATACCACTTGCCCTGGCCATAATGGAGAAAACCACCCGGCGCGAAGCGTTCGCGCAGCCGGCGGATGAGCTGGTCCGCCTTGTCGCGCTTGGTCGGACCGACGGCTGCGGTGTTCCATTCCGCGGATTCGAAATCGTCGATCGACACGAAGGTCGGCTCGCCGCCCATGGTGAGCCGCACGTCCTGCTCCCGCAAAACGGCATCGACCTTGTTGCCGAGAGCATCGAGCGCTTCCCAGCTCTCATCCGAGAACGGCTTGGTGATGCGCGGATGCTCGGCGATTCGGTCGACCCGCATATCGAAGCCGAAATCGACATTGGCGAAGCTCGCCATGCCGGAGATGGGCGCGGCATTGCGATAATGTGGCGTCGCCGCCAGCGGCACATGGCTTTCGCCGGTCAGCAGGCCGGAGGTCGGGTCGAAGCCGATCCAACCGGCGCCTGGAATATAGACCTCGCACCAGGCGTGCAGATCGGTGAAATCGACCGACGTTCCGGGCGGCCCGTCGAGTGCGACGAGGTCAGGTTTCAACTGGATCAAATAGCCGGATACAAAGCGCGCGGCGATGCCGAGATTGCGCAGGATCTGCACCAGCAGCCAGCTCGAATCCCGGCACGAGCCTTTTTTCGCGGCCAGCGTCTCCTCCGGCGAGAAGACGCCGGTCTCCATGCGCACGATATACGCGATCTCGCGCTGCAGCCTGGCATTGAGATCGACGAGGAAATTGACGGTGTTTGTCGGGCTGCGGTCGATGCTTTCCAGGAACTTCGACAGCAGCGGTCCGGCCGGCTCCGGCGTGCGGTAGATGGCGAGGTCTTCCCTGATCTCCTCGGGATAATCGAACGGGAAGGTTTCGGCGCTTTCCTCGACGAAGAAATCGAACGGATTGTAGACCGTCATATCGGCGACGAGGTCGACCTCGATCTTAAGTTCGGTCACCGGCTCGGGGAAGACGAAGCGGGCGAGGAAATTGCCGTAGGGGTCCTGCTGCAGATTGACGAAGTGGTTCTTCGGCTCGACCTTCAGCGAATGGCTGAGCACCTTGGTGCGCGAATGCGGCGCGGGCTGCAGCCTGATCACCTGGGGACCAAGCACCACCGGCCGGTCGTATTTGTAATGGGTCAGGTGATGGACGGCTGCCAGAATTGCCATGGTGCCCCGGAGTTCGGCGTTTCAATCCGCCGAACCCTGACATAGATGCTGGCCGTTTTCCAAGCAGAGATGTTGCGCTGCACCTAATTTAAGCAGCGTTGCCGGCTTAGAAAAACGCCTGGATGCCGGTTTGCGCCCTTCCGAGGATCAGCGCATGCACGTCATGCGTGCCCTCATAGGTGTTCACCGTCTCCAGGTTCTGCGCGTGGCGCATGACGTGGTAGCCGATCTGGATGCCGTTGCCGCCATGCATGTCGCGGGCCTGGCGGGCGATGTCGAGCGCCTTGCCGCAATTGTTGCGCTTGACGATGGAGATCATCTCCGGCGCCATCTTGCCTTCGTCCATCAGCCGGCCGACGCGCAATGAGCCCTGCAGGCCGAGCGCGATCTCCGTCTGCATGTCGGCGAGCTTCTTCTGGAAGAGCTGAGTGCCGGCAAGCGGCTTGCCGAATTGTTTGCGGTCGAGGCCATATTGCCGCGCCCGGTGCCAGCAATCTTCCGCCGCGCCCATGGCGCCCCAGGAGATGCCGTAGCGCGCGCGGTTGAGACAGCCGAACGGACCTTTCAGGCCCGAGACATTGGGCAACAGCGCTTCCTCGCCGACCTCGACGCCTTCCATCACCACCTCGCCTGTGATCGAGGCGCGCAGCGAGAGCTTGCCGCCGATCTTCGGCGCCGAAAGCCCTTTCATGCCCTTCTCCAGAATGAAACCGCGGATCTGGTTGTCATGCGCGGCCGACTTCGCCCATACGACGAAAACGTCGGCGATCGGCGCGTTGGAGATCCACATCTTGGAACCGGAGAGCTTGTAGCCGTTGACGGTCTTCTCGGCGCGCGTCTTCATGCCGCCCGGATCGGAGCCGGCATCCGGCTCGGTCAGGCCGAAGCAGCCGATCCATTCCCCCGACGCCAGCTTCGGCAGGTATTTCTTGCGCTGCGTTTCCGAGCCATAGGCATGGATAGGGTACATGACCAGCGACGACTGCACGCTCATCATCGACCTATAGCCGGAATCGATACGCTCGACTTCGCGCGCCACCAGCCCGTAGGTCACGTATCCAGCGCCAAGCCCGCCATATTCCTCCGGAATGGTGATGCCGAGCAGACCCGCCTCGCCCATCTCGCGGAAGATCGAGGGATCGGTCTTCTCCTCGGCGTAGGCTTCCTCGATGCGCGGCGCCAGCCTGTCGGCAGCGAAGGCGGCCGCGCCGTCACGCACCATGCGCTCGTCCTCGGAAAGCTGGTCCTCGATCAGGAAAGGGTCGTTCCAGACGAAAGCGTTCTTCTCGGCGGCCATGGCCTCGGGCTCCCAGTATTGTGATGTGCCCGGCTTATCCGCCTGCGCAGGTGAAAAATCAAACGAAATTGCATCACGGATCAATGAGCGATAGTAATGGATCATGAGTGTTCAGCGCCGCCTTTTGCCCAACACCGCCGCGCTTGCCGCCTTCGAGGCGGTGGCGCGGCTTGGTTCCTTCACCGCCGCCGCGCGTGAGCTCGACCTAACCCAAGGCGCCGTCAGCCGCCAGATCAACCTGTTGGAAGAACAGTTCGGCCGCCGGCTGTTCGAGCGTGACAGCCGCAATGTCCGGTTGTCGGCGGCCGGCGAGACCTACGCCGAAGCGGTGCGCTTGGCGCTTGGCCAGTTGCGCGATGCCGCGCTCGGATTGATGAGCAATCGGCATAGCGGCGCCTTGAACCTTGCCATCCTGCCGACCTTCGGCACGCGCTGGCTGATGCCGCTGATCCCGGATTTCGTCGCCCGCCATCCCGACATTACCATCAACTTCGCCACCCGCATCGGACGGTTCGACTTCGCCCGCGAGCGGCTGGACGCCGCCATCCATCACGGCATGCCCGACTGGCCGGAGGCCGAGAGCACGCTTTTGATGCGCGAAACCGTGATGCCGGTGGTTTCGCCGGAATTCCTGGCCAGCCGCGACATCGCCGAGCCGGCCGATATCAGCCGCCTGCCGCTGCTGCATATGGCGACCCGCCCCGGCGCTTGGAGCGAGTGGTTCGAAGCGCAAGGGCTCGAGGCGCCGACCGGTCCCGGCATGCAGTTCGAGCAGTTCGGCACGGTCGCCCAAGCCTGCATGGCTGGCCTCGGCGTGGCACTGCTGCCGGAAATCCTGATTGCCGGAGAATTGCAGCGCGGCCAGTTGGTGCCCGCCCCCGGCCAGCCGATGCAAAGCCGCAGCGCCTATTATCTGGTCGTGCCGCACGACAAGCGCGGCCACCCGCCGGTCGCCAGTTTTCGCGACTGGCTGTTGGGTCAGATCGGCAAGGAGCCGGCAGTGCTGGCCTGGTAGCTACTTGCGCTTCATCGCCTCGGCTTCTGACTGAAGGCGTAGCGTCATTGTGACTTGCATTTCGGCAACTTTCGCATCGAGCTTGTTTTTGATCCGGGCGAAGGCCTGGTTTCCATCGACCGAACTGCCACTCGCCATGCCCTCGTCCCAAAGACGCCCCAACTCGCGGACACCTACTTCCTCGAAACTTGCCATATCGCGCGTCTCTCCACACACGAATGGTAGATAACGCTCTATCGATTGCAAGGGACCATTCAAGGCTACTTGCGCTTCATCGCCTCGGCGAGCGCCGCGCCGAACGCGCCCTGCGATGGCCGTTCCGGCTGGCGCTGCGGCGCCGCCGAGCGCGGCGCCGGCTTGCCGCCGCCGTGATCGCGCTGGCCACCGCGAGGCGCACCATCGCCGCCGTCCTTGCGCATCGACAAGCCGATACGCTTGCGCTTGATGTCGACATCGACGACGCGCACCTTCACCACGTCGCCCGCCTTCACCACCTCATGCGCATCCTTGATGAAGCGGTCGGCAAGCTGCGAGACATGCACCAGCCCGTCCTGGTGCACGCCGATGTCGACGAAGGCGCCGAAGGCCGCGACATTGGTGACGGTGCCTTCGAGCAGCATGCCGGGTTTCAGATCCTTGATGTCGTCGACGCCCTCGGCAAAAGTCGCGGTCTTGAAACCGGGTCGCGGGTCGCGTCCGGGCTTTTCCAGCTCGGCGATGATGTCGCGCACCGTCGGCAGGCCGAAACGCTCGTCGACGAAGACGCGCGGGTCGAGCGCCTTGAGCGCGGCACTGTCGCCCATCAGCGCGCGCACGTCGCGGCCGCAAGCGGCAACGATCTTCTTCGCCACGCCATAGGCTTCCGGATGCACCGAGGACGCATCGAGCGGCTCCACGCCATTCGGAATGCGCAGAAAACCCGCGCTTTGCTCGAAAGCGCGCGGCCCGAGCCGCGCCACCTTGAGCAGGTCCTTGCGGCTGGCAAACGGCCCGGCCGCGTCGCGATGCGCGACAATCGCTTCGGCGAGCGACGGCCCCAGTCCAGAGACGCGCGCCAAAAGCGGCGCCGACGCCGTGTTGAGGTCGACGCCGACCGCGTTCACCGCGTCCTCCACCACCGCTTCCAGCGAACGGCCGAGCCGGTACTGGTCGACATCGTGCTGGTATTGGCCGACGCCGATCGATTTCGGCTCGATCTTGACCAGTTCGGCCAGCGGATCCTGCAGGCGCCGGGCGATCGACACCGCACCGCGCAGCGAGACATCGAGGCCCGGGAACTCCGCCGCTGCCGTGGCCGACGCGGAATAGACCGAAGCACCCGCTTCGCTGACGATCACCTTGAGCGGCTTCGGCCCGGCACCGGCCGGCAGGTCCGACAGCATGTCGGCAACCAGCTTTTCGGTCTCGCGGCTGCCGGTGCCGTTGCCGATCGAGATCAGCTCCACCTTATGCTGGCGGATAAGCGCTGCAAGCTCGGCCTGCGTGCCGCGCACATCGTTCTTCGGCGGGAACGGATAGACGGTCGTGGTCGCCACCAGCTTGCCGGTGCCGTCGACCACCGCCACCTTGACGCCGGTGCGGATGCCCGGGTCGAGCCCCATGGTCGGCCGCGAGCCGGCAGGGGCCGCCAGCAGTAGATCCTTCAGATTGCGGGCAAAGACATGGATCGCTTCTTCCTCCGCCCGCTCACGCAAATCGCGCATCAGGTCAAGCGTCAGATGCAGCGACAGTTTTATCCGCCAGGTCCAGCCGGCGACC
The DNA here is from genome assembly GCF_003289965.1 of Mesorhizobium atlanticum. Classification (GTDB taxonomy): domain Bacteria; phylum Pseudomonadota; class Alphaproteobacteria; order Rhizobiales; family Rhizobiaceae; genus Mesorhizobium; species Mesorhizobium atlanticum. Next base: position 442,531 of record NZ_QMBQ01000002.1, on the reverse strand, counting down.
TCCATCAGCCATTTGTCACCCGGCAGCGTCCCGCCGATGGCATAGGCATTGGCGATCATACGCTCGACTGGTTTCACCGGCGATTGATCGTCGGCATCAACCTCGATGTCGAGCGACAGCACCTCTTCGTTGCGGCCGCGCAGCATGGCCAGGGCGCGGTGGCTGGGCACGCCCGACCAGCGCTCGACATGATCGAAATAGTCGGAGAATTTCGCGCCGGCCTCCTGCTTGCCGTCGACGACTTTCGCACGCAGGAAGGCGCGTTCCTTCATATAGGCGCGAAGCTTGCCGACCAGGTCGGCATTCTCGGCAAACTGCTCCGACAGGATGTCGCGCGCGCCTTCCAGCGCCGCCTTGGTATCCGCCACCTCTTCCGTGACATAGGCGAGCGCCAGCTCGGCCGGAATTTTGGAGCGGTCGGCGAGGATCGCCTCGGCGAGCGGCCCGAGCCCGCGCTCCTTGGCGATCTCGGCCTTGGTGCGCCGCTTCGGCTTGTAGGGAAGATAGATATCCTCCAGTTCCGCTTTTGTGGCGGCCGCGGCGATCTTGGCTTCCAGTTCCTCGGTCAGCTTGCCCTGCTCGCGGATGGAGCTGACAATTGTCTCGCGCCGCGCATCAAGCTCGCGCAGATAGGCGAGCCGCTCGGAAAGGTCGCGCAACTGCGTATCGTCCAAACCGCCGGTGACTTCCTTGCGGTAGCGGGCCACGAAAGGCACCGTCGCCCCTTCGTCCAGCAGCCCGATCGCAGCTGCCGCCTGCTCCGGTCGCGCGCCGATTTCAGTCGCGATGATTGCTGCGATGCGCTTGATGTCCGATGCCATGCCGATCCCTGCCGAAAAGAGCGGCGACCATAGGCCGCGAGAGCCGCTACGCCAACCGCAACGGTTTCATCAGGGGCCGAAGGTCCACAGAAAACAGCCTTTGGAACCAGCTCTGGTCGACTCAAACCATCCGGCTCAACGCCTCGAAGAACGCCACAACGCTCCCATCCAGCTTGTCGTCTACCGGCTCCGGCTGCGACGACATCTTGGCGATGACCACTTCCGTCTTAGGATTGACGTAGAGCCACTGGCCGTGGATGCCGATGCCGCAGAAGGCGCCGCTGTCGTGGCCGGTCTGGTACCATTTGTTGCGGTAGCGTCCCTTCGGGAACAAAAACACCATCGTGCCGCGCTGCCAGGCTTCATGGCTGCCGCCGGCCGCGACCGTGTCGCGCACCCAGGCTTCCGGGACGATGCGGCGGTTGCTCGCCATGCCGCCCTGCCGCATCATCTCGCCGATACGGGCGAGATCGCGCGGCGTCATCGACATGCCGCCGGCCGTGCGCGCCGTGCCTTCCATGTCGACCGTCACCGACATGTCGCTTGCGGCACCCAGCGGCAGCCACAGCTTTTCGCCGAGCAATTGGCTGACGCGCCTGCCCGATGCCCGCTCCACCAGGATGCCAAGCATGTCCGAATTGGGCGATCGGTAGCGATAGGTCTGTCCGTGCGGCTCGGCGAGACGCTGCAGCGTCAGCAGGAATGCCGCGAGGCTTTCCGACCCGCCGCCCGGATTCCACAGGGTCGAACGGCGATAACGGGCAAACGCGCTTTCCGGATCGAGATAGGCTTCCTCGAAATCGAGGCTCACCGTCATGTCGAGCACATTGCGCACACTCGCATCGCCATAGGCCGAGCCCTTGGCCTCGGGGATGTAGTGCGTCACCGGCGCGTTGGGATCGAACAGCCCCTCGCCTTCCAATATGCCGGCAAGAATGGCGGTCACCGACTTGCTGATCGAAAAGATGATGTGGCGGGAGCCGAACGGCATATGCGGCGCCGACCAGTCGCCGACCAGCTTGCCGCCCTTCAGGATTGTCAGCCCGTCCGTATCGGAGCGCTTCAAGAAGCTCTGGACAGTTTCCCTGCCGCCGGCGAACGAGATGTTCTCCTCGAGCAGCGCCCCCAGGGATTTTGCCTGATCCTCGCCGCCAGGCGCCGCCGCGACATGCACGCTCGGCACCAGTTCGCCGACATTCTGGAACGACCATCGGTTGAACGGCGCCAGCCGCCAGGTCTCAAGCCTCACATCCTTGCGGGCAAAGCCATACTGGGTCTCGAACGCGGTCTTGCCGGTCATGATGCTCTCGCGGTTGCCATCTTGGAGGTGTTCAAGCCAACGCGGCGGCGATGGCGTGCACCGCCTTCTGCGTCGCCACCGAATAGGCGGCGTTGAGGAAATCCGGATAGGTCGAAAGCTTCACCACGACCATCCGGTGTTCCCAGCTCATATGGATCAATTGGCCGAACACGCCGCGGCACATCAGCGAGCGCGAGCGAGAATCCTCGATCCAGAACTGGTTGCGATAGCTGCCGTCCGGAAGGCTCGGGCTGAAATTCCGCCCATGCCTGCCGCTGCGCGTCGCCTCGATCCATTCGGCCGGGATGACGTCGCCGCCATTGTCGAGGATCAATTGTCCGAAGCGGCCATAATCGCGCAGCGTCGCGTTGAAGCCGCCCTCGGCCAGCGCATAGCCGGCGCTGTCGACGGTGAAGCAGGCGCTCTCGTCGGCGCCGAGCTTTTGCCACAGCTCCTCCGAGACGAGCTGCGCCAGGCGCTTGCCGGTCACCCGCTCCATGATGAAGGCGAGCACGTCGGTTTCGATCGAGCGGTATTCGAAAGCCTCGCCATGCGGCCTGACCTTGTCCTTCAGCCGCAGGATCAGTTCGAACATATGCGAAGGCCATTGGAAGTCGGGATCGCTGCCGGGCGGCACCGGTTTCCAGCCGCTGGCGACATCGACCTGGCCGATCTCGGAATAGCGATCGGTGTATTCCTCGGAAAAGCGGACGCCCGTCGTCATGTCGAGCACCTGTTGCACGGTGGCGCCGGCCCAGGCGGTCTGGTCAAGCTCCGGCAGATAATCGGTCACCAGCCTGGCCGGGTCGATCAGGCCGCGTCCGACCAGGATGCCGAACACCGATCCCGTCACCGACTTCGCCATCGACTGCGACAGATGTAGCGAGCGCTCGTCCATGCCGTTGAAGTAGCACTCATAGGCTATTCTGCCGTCCTTGAGCACCAGGAAGCCATCCGTGTAGGTCTCGTCGAGCAGACTTGCGAGCGTTGTCGGCGCACCCGTGCTGTCCACCACCGGCAGATCGTCGAGGTCGACCTCGGCACGCTCGAGACGGCGGCGATGACCGTGGCCGCGCCAGACCTCGACGGTCGGCAGCACCTCACGGATGTTTTGGAATGCCCAGCGGTTCCAGGGACCCCTGTCCCAATCGAGTTTCGGAGGGATCAGTTGCGGCGGCGAGCCCTGCATGATCGGTGGCCGCGGATCGGAATTGCGATAGGACGAGGTCATGGTCCCTCCCTGATGCAGGTCGCCCAAAGCGCGCCGCGGTTTGGGGGAATGACATGCACGGAAACAGTCACAAAAAAGGGAGGCCGGAGCCTCCCCTCCTTTCATGCGTTGCGCTGATTTATTTGCGCAGGTTGGTCCAGATCTTGTTGTAGATCTCCACCACGTCCGGCGGGCACGGCGGCACGAATTCGGGCGTGGGCGAGCCGGCCGGAGGGCTGATCTCGGGCGAGTTGGCGAACTCCGGCGACAGGAATTTGTGGCTGCCGGCGATGCCATTGTCGTAACCGGCGAAGTCCGAGATCAGCGCCGCGTTCTCAGGCGCCATGACGAAGTCCTGAAACAGCTTGGCGTTGTCGAGGTTCTTGGCGCCCTTCAGCACCGCGACATTGTCCATCCAGCCTTCGATGCCTTCCTTCGGGTAGGCATATTTGATCGCCGGGATCTTCTGGCGCGAGCGGTAGCTGGCGCCGTTCCACTGCTCCGAGACGATGACGTCGCCGGAGGTGATCTTGGTGATGGTGTCATAGCTGAAGGTCTTCCACGACGGCTTGGCGGCCATCAGTATATCGTTGACCTTCTTCAAATTGGCCTTGTCGGCGCCGCAGCGCGGCACGCCGGCATAGCGCTCGGCCGCGTGCATGACGGAGTTGACATCGTCGAGCACGTTGATCTGGCCCTTCAGCTCATCCGGCGGGTTGAACAGGATCGCCAGCGTGTTGATGTCGCCCTTGAACTTGTCCATGTTGACGGAGAATGCGGTCGTGCCGAACTGCCACGGCGCGGTGTAGTGCCGGCCCTTGTCCCAATAGACGTCGACGAAGCGCGGATCGATGTTCTTGCCGTTCGGCATCGCGTTGGGCTCGGTCTTTTCGAGCAGGCCCTCTTCGACCATGATCTTCACGGTGTAGTCGGACGGCACCACGATGTCGTAGCCGGAATTGCCGGCGCGCACCTTGGACAGCATGGTTTCGTTGGAGTCGTAGTCGTCCAGCGTCACCTTGATGTTGTACTGCTTCTCGAACTTCTCGATCAGCTTCGGATTGGTGTAGTCACCCCAATTGTAGATGTGCAGTTCGCCGTCGGCCAGCGCCGGCACTGCCCATAAAAGCACGGCCGCGGAAACGGCCGCCATCAGTTTTAAAGACATTTTATGTTCTCCTTGCCTTCCCATTGTTGTGTGTTGGAGCTCATTTGGCGCGTCGGCGCGCAATCAGGAACGAGACCGAGACGAACAGGATCGACACCATGAGCAGAATGGTGGAGATGGCGTTGATCTCGGGCGTCATCGGCCGCCGGATCTGGTTCCAGATATAGAGGGGCAGCGTCGTCTGGCCGGGACCGGCGACGAGCTGCGTGATGGTGAAATCGTCGAAGGAGACGATGAAGGCGAGTGCTGCGCCCGACATGATGCCGGGAACCAAGAGCGGCAGCGTGATGCGCCTGAAGGCGTTCCACGGCGTCGCGTAAAGATCGGCTGCGGCATATTCCAGCGTCAGGTCCATGTCCTCCAGCCGCGCCCGGATCGGCATATAGGCGAAGGGGATGCAGAAAACGGTGTGGGCGAGGATCAGATTGCCGATGCCGAAATTCAGTCCGAACACGCCGGCGATCAGCGCGAAGAAGGAGAGCGTCGCAACCGCCGTGATGATCTCGGGCACCATCAGCGGCAGGTTGATGACCATGAAGGCCGCAGCCAGCCCACGCCACGGCTTCACCCGGGTCATGCCGATCGCCGCCAGTGTCGCGCAAATCGTCGAGACGATCGTCGCGGTCACCGAGATGATCAGCGTGTTCCTCGCAGCCGCATGGAATTCCTCGTTGAGGAACGCGGTGCCGTACCAGCCGAGCGTGACGCCTTCCCAATGCGTGACCAGTGAGCCGCTGTTGAGCGAGAAGATCATCAGGATCAGCACCGGCACATAGAGCACCAGCAGGCAGATGATGGCGATCGTGCGGAAGCCCGGCTGATCCTTGATATCCATGACGCGAGGCTCAGCCATGCTGCACCTTGCCGGACGTGTTGCGGACATAGAAGTAAAGCGCAACCAGCACGGCGGCCATGAGGATCAGCGCCTGCGCGCAGCCGAGCGGCCAGTTGCGCCCCGAGCCGAATTGCTGCGCGATCAGGTCGCCGATCATCAGATGGATGCCGCCGCCCAGGATCAGCGGCGTCACATAGGCGCCGAGCGCCGGGATGAACACCAGCAGGCATCCGGCGATGATGCCGGGCTTCGACAGCGGAATGATCACCCTCCACAGCACCTGCCGGCGCGTCGCGTAGAGGTCGTAGGCCGCTTCGATCAGCCGGAAGTCGAGCTTCTCGAGGCTCGAATAGAGCGGCAGCACCATGAACGGAAGGAAGGCATAGAGCAGGCCGAGCTGGATGGCGAAGTTGGTGTAGAGCATGGTGATCGGCTTATCGATCACGCCGAGCCCGATCAGCGCGTTGTTGATCAGGCCCTCGTCACGGATGATGAACATGATCGCCAGTGTGCGGACCAGAAGGTTCGACCAGAACGGGATGGTGATCAGAAGCACCCACCAATTGCGCTGCGCCGGCGGCCGCGTCGCCATGAAATAGGCGGTCGGAAAACCGAGCAGCAGGCAGATGACAGTCGTCACCACGGCGAACAGGAACGAACGCAGGTAGATGATCAGGAAGTCCGGCGTGAATTGCAGCGTGTCGTCGAAAATGTCGCGCTGGAACAGGAAGTTCAGATAGGCGTCGGTCGAGAACTGCCACTGCACGCCGCCATAGGGTGCTGCGACGAGGAACGAGTAGACGCAGATGATGATCAGCGGCAGCACGCCGAAAATGCCGATGATGATCAGCGCCGGCAGCGACAGGAGCCGGTTGCGTCGTGCGCTGCTTTTCACCGCCTTGGCTTCGAACAACGCGGCCTTGGAGGGCGGGGCTGAGGAGAGAGCAGCTGTCGTCATCAGTCTTTCAGGACGCGGGCGGCGTCCTCCTCGAACTGGATGCCGACCTTGACGCCGGTCTCGTAGGTCACCGCGCTCGAACGGCTGTTCTGGTGACGCACGATGAAATTCTCGCCGCCGCCGTCGAGCTTGACGTGGTAATGCGTGTCGGTGCCGAAATAGACGATGTTGGAGAGCGTGCCGGCGATCGTGCCCTTGGCCGGATCGGGGACCAGATCGGCATGCTCGGGACGAACCACCAGCGTCACCTCGCCGGTCGGATCGAAGCCTTCCGGATAGCCGGCGCTGATCGTGGCGCTGCTGGCGAATTTGACCGTCGCCACGCCGGCCTGCTTCGACACCACCGTGCCCGGCAGGAAATTGGTCTCGCCGATGAAGTCGGCGACGAAACGTTCGGCCGGCCGGTCATAGATGTCGCGCGGCGTGCCGACTTGCAGGATCTTGCCGGCCGACATCACCGCGATGCGATCGGACATGGTCAGCGCTTCTTCCTGGTCGTGGGTGACGAAGATGAAGGTGATGCCGGTCTCGTGCTGCAGCCGCTTCAACTCGATCTGCATTTCCTTGCGCAGCTTGTAGTCGAGCGCCGACAACGGCTCGTCGAGCAGCAGCACCTTCGGCTGCGGCGCCAGCGCGCGGGCGAGCGCCACGCGCTGCTGCTGGCCGCCGGAGATTTGGCTGGTGCGGCGCGCCTTCAGCGCCTCCATCTTGACCAGCTTCAGCATCTGCGCGACGCGCGCCTCGATCTCGGCTTTCGGCTTGCCGAGCATTTCCAGGCCGAAGCCGATATTCTGCGCCACGGTCATATGCGGGAACAGTGCGTAGCTCTGGAATACGGTGTTGACCGGGCGTTTGAACGGCGGCAGCGGCGCGATGTCCTGGCCGTGCAGCAGGATTTCGCCGGCGGTCGGGAAATCGAAGCCGGCAATCAATCTCAGCAGCGTCGTCTTTCCGCATCCGGACGGGCCGAGCAGTGTGAAAAACTCATTTTCGCGGATCGACACCGATACCGTGTCGAGAGCGGCTACCTGGTTTTCGCCGGTTCCAAAGACCTTGCGAACACCGCGAACTTCGATCGCGTTCTTACCCGGTTGTTCCGGCACGATTACCCCATTGAGAGAGCCTGCTCTTGTCGGCAGGTGTGTTCCTGTTTTGATTGTCACCATAAGCCGGGCGGCTTGACAACTGCCAAGCAGTGACCGGATCCGGGCGTCGACTTCAATTAAGCAATTCCTATGCCATCGTTAGGCTTGGTAGGTGATCTTCCCTCCACAGATGGTGGTCACCGGGTGCACTGTGTGCAACGCCTCCGGCGCGGTCGCCTCGATATCAGCCGACAAAACGACGATATCGCCGAGGTAGCCGGTTTTCAGCCGACCCTTGCGATCTTCCATGAACTCCGCATAGGCGCCCTCGACCGTGTAGCCCTCTATTGCCTCCCGCAGGGAGAAGCTCTGGTCGGGCATGCCTTCTGCCCAAGGCTTGCGCATGACTGCCGCCTGGATGGACAGGATTGGATCGACCGGAGAAACCGGCCAGTCGGAGGCGAACACCACGCGCGCGCCGGCATTTTTCAGCGTGCGCCAGGCGTAACTCAACGGCCACTTGTCGCGACCGATGCGCGAGATCGTCGGCTCCATTGGGAAATTCATCGCCCCCGGCGGATGCGCCGGCTGCATCGAAGCCAGAACGCCAAGTTCGGCGAAGCGCGGCACGTCGGGGGCCGTGATCACCTCGATATGCTCGACGCGATGGCGGCTGTCGCGCCTGCCGTTCTTCTTCGCCGCCGCCTGATAGCCGTCGAGCACCGCGCGCACAGCGCCGTCGCCGATCGAATGCACGGCGATCTGCAGCCCGCGCCTGTCGGCCTCGACCGCCACTTCGGCGAAATGCTCAGGCGAAAACAGCGGCTCGCCGCGCCAGCCGGGACGGTCGGCATAGTCGTCGACCATCACCGCCGTCCAGGAATCCAGCACGCCGTCATAGAAGACCTTGACCATGCCCGACGACAGCCATTCGGACTTATAGGTCGCGGCCATGCGCGAGGCCTTTTCCAGCATATCCAGCTTCATGAAGTTCTTGAAGTGGAACGGAATTTTGGTACGGCAAAGCAACCTTCCCTCTTTCTCCAGACCGGCCAGAAGCTCAAGCTGGTAGAGGTTGCCGTCCATGTTCTGGATCGAGGTGATGCCGTGCTTGGCGCACCATGCAAGGCCGCGATGCATCAGGTCGCGATCGGCCGCCAGCTCCTCCGCGGAAGGATAGGGATCCGGTTCGGCGCCTTCGAGGCCAAGCCGTGTCCGGCTTGCTCCATAGTGATCGAGGACCGGCCCGAACGCCTCGCCCTCGCGCAGCTCGCCGGCGGCCAGCCCGTCGGAGCCCATGACGACCTCGTTGCCCTGCCCGACTTTCCTGCCATGCAGCAGGCCGGCCTCTTCCAGTGCCTTGGTGTTCGCCCACATCGTGTGGTGGTCGGATGCCGACATGGCGAAGGGCCGGTCGGGAATGATGCGGTCGAGATCGTGGCGCGTCACCGGCTCGGGCAGGATCGCGTAGTCGACGCCGGCGCCGATCAGCAGCCTGGCGTCCGGACGTTTGGCGGCGAAATCCTGGATCGCGTCGCGCAGCGCGTCGAAGCCATGCACGCCCGCCAGATGCAGGTTGTCGAGTTCGGCCGCGCCGCCGAAGAGGTGCATATGCGCCTCGATGAAACCCGGCAGCACCGAGCCGCCCTGGGCGTCGACAACCTTTGTCGCCGGTCCTTTGAGTTCTTCGATGGAAGCGCGGTTGCCGATGGCGACGATGACGCCGTCCTTGACGGCAACAGCCTCGGCGACGGGATTGTCATCGTCCATGGTCAGCACTCGGCCGTTGACGACCACCAGATCCGCACCGCCATCCACTACCGACATCGCGACTCCACATTTTGCTGAGGGATCGACAAGGCCACGCCCGACAAGCGGCCGCTCCACCGGGGCGACGCCATGGACGAAAGTCGATGCCGATGCGCCGTCTTCGAAATTCCCCTTGTTATCGTTGAAGACAGCGTGGATAAAGAATGCGACTGTTTATTCGCGTTTGTCAACAGCCGGAATTTGGCATGTATAGTGGATTGCACCGCGCGCCGATGGTGGGGCCGAGCGGGGAACGGGGGCAACGGGCAGTGAAGCGCAGTCTCGACCGCAAGACCAAAATAGCGCTCGAACCGCGCAAGCAGCCGCGGCAGCAACGGTCAAGCAAGGTGGTTGACAGGATTCTCGACGCAGCGCTGATCCTGACCCGCGAGCAAGGAACCAAGACCCCGACGACGCTCGCTATCGCGCAGCGCGCGGGCCTGTCAGTCGGTTCGGTCTACCAATATTTCCCCAACAAGGAAGCCATCCTTCTCGAACTCGGCAGGCGCTGGCTGTCGTCCTTTCCCGAGGTGATCGCCAAGCGTATCAAAGTCGCCCCACCCACCAACCGCGAAGAGTTTCGCCGCGAAGTGCGCAAGCTCTTTATCGACACGTCGCGGATCTATCTCGACAACGCGACCCTGATGCCGGTGATCGAGGCCATTTCCGGCAACGCCGACCTCAGGCCGATCCAGGACGAATACGACAAGGATATCATCGCCCTCTATGCGGCCTGGCTGCAGCATGTGAACCCGGCGCTCGAGGAAAAGACCGCCAAGCGGCTGGGCCTGGTGATGATGGAGGTCGGGCACGCCTGCAGGCTTGTCGGACTGAAGCGGGATCGCAAGACGTTCGACCTCATCGAGGACGATGTGGAAGCCATGTGGCTGGCTCTCGTGACCCCCCATCTCAACCTCGACTGACTTCGCATTTCCAACTCATTTCGCACTCCAGGGGATTCCTATGAAGACTGTGTTTTCGCCTCTCCACGCCGGCCATTCCGGCCAGATGGAACTGGTCACATCGGCCATCGTGCCCGGCTTCGAGAAACCTTCGCGGGCCGAATTCATCAAGGCGCGGGTGGAGAGCGAGAAGCTCGGGCCGATCATCGGACCGGTCGAGCACGACCTCGCGGCCGCCAAGCGCGTGCATGACGCCCGCTACATCGATTTCCTGCCGACGGTCTGGCCTGAATGGATCGCCGCCGGCTTCACCGGCTCGGCCATGGGCTTCACCTGGCCGACACGCGGCCTGCGCGGCGACGTGCCGCCGAAGCGCATCGATGCCTTGCTCGGCTATTACTCTTTCGATGCAGGCGCTACCTTCGTCGAAGGCACCTGGGCGGCAATCAAATCATCCTACGACGTCGCGCTGACGGCGGCGGCCCTGGTCAAGGGCGGCGAGCGGACCGCCTTCGCGCTTTGCCGCCCGCCAGGCCACCATGCGGGTGCTGCCTTCATGGGCGGCTATTGCTTCATCAACAACGCTGCCGTCGTCGCGCAATGGTTCCGCGACCAGGGCGCCAGGCGCGTGTCGATCCTCGATGTCGACTACCATCACGGCAACGGCACACAGGAGATCTTCTATCGCCGCGGCGACATCCAGGTCCTCAATCTGCATGGCGATCCGATGGTCGAGTATCCCTTCTTCCTCGGCCACGCCGACGAGCGCGGCGAGGGCGAAGGCGAAGGGTTCAACGTCAACTATCCGATGCCCTTCGGCACAAACTGGGACGGCTGGAGCGCATCGCTGGAAGACGCCTGTGCCAGGCTCGCGGCCTACGCGCCCGACATCGTCATCGTGTCGCTCGGCGTCGACACCTTCGAGAAGGACCCGATCAGCCAGTTCAAGCTGAAGAGCGAGGATTATCCCAAGATCGGCCGTCGCATCGCCAAGCTGGGTCTGCCGACGCTCTTCGTCATGGAAGGCGGCTATGCGGTCGAAGAAATCGGCATCAACGCCGTCGGTGTGTTGACCGGATTCGAGGATCGCTAGAGCGCAATTCGACCGAAAGGCAGACGCCCCCGAATGCAACCGGGGGCGTCTTTTTTTGCGACCTGACCGGGAAATCATCGGCTCAATTCGACTTTGAGATCATCGCCAGGCAACGCGAAGATCGGCCGCTGAGTCGCAACGCGAGTCCATCGGATTCGAATTTGTCAAATCGCGTTTGATGTCGGATTCATCTGCGGGTAGATTAGACCCGAATCAGCCGGTCCACGGGGGGCGCGGCGACCACCCAAAGTCTCAAGTTCCGGCGCCAGGCCGGCACCAGACGCGGACGGTTTCGCGTTCCCTGGAGGGATTCGGCGCGGTTGGGCGCCGTTCGCGTCCGTGAGTGTGTCTTCGTAAACGTGACGTGTTTCGGGTCCGGCCGCCGGCTTCGCCAGCACCGGGCACAAGGATCGATTCCGGCAAGAATCCAAGAATTGAAATGAGCAGTCCCGCCGCGCTTCTCCAACCCGATGCTTCAGGCCCCCGCCTGACGTCGCGCGGCGATCTCACCGGTTTCTTCATGCAGCTTGCGGCCGACATCGGCGCCGACAGCTATATGCTGGTCGCCATCGTGCATGACCAGGACCGCAACGATGCGCGCATCGTCTCCTCGAACTGGATCTTCGATGCCATAGAGCTGATCGGCAAAAGGCTGATCGCCAATCTGGCGCTTGGCCCTCTGACCGTTGCGCCCGGGGTGCGCCCGAAGCCGTTGGTGGCGGCGCACGCGCCCGACGCCGGCGCATTGCTGACCGGCGAGGAGGCCCGCCTGCTCGACGTGCTCGGCCATGCCGAAATCTATTCATTGCGGCTCAATGTCGGCCGGCAGCGCCTGTTCGTGCTGTTCTCGGCCGCCGAGGCAGGCAAGATCGACCTGACCGCCCTGATGAAGGCGCAGCTCAAATGCTGCTATGCGCTTTCCAGTATTCCACAGCTGATCGCGGCGGCATCCATGCAGGACCCGCTGTCGGACCGCGAGCGTGAATGCCTGTTCTGGGTCTCGGAAGGCAAGACCACCGATGAGGTGGCCCTCATCCTCGGCGTCTCGTCCAACACCGTCAACAGCTACATCACGCACGCCATCCAGAAGTTCGCGGCCTCGAACCGCGCGATGGCGATCGCGACGGCGATCAGGAGCGGCATCATTTGAAGCACGCACAGGTCAAAGAGGCGGCCGCCGCCCTTTTCAACGATCAGCGCAATCCCTTCGGCGCCTTCTCGCTGGGCTCGGAAACGCATCATGCGGCCACCATTCCGGATGCCGTGCGCCGTTGCCGCTGGATCGCCGTCGACATCAATGCCTCGGCCTTCGGGCTCTATTTCGTCAGCCCGTCGGCGGAACGCGCTCGCCTCGTCGCGTGCTTCGATTCCGACTACCCGAGCACCGCGGTCGCGACCAAATTCATCTCCGGCGCCAATGGCGAGGATGTGGTGCGCCACAGCCGCATCTCGACCGCGCCACGCTGGTGGGCCGACGACGGCGTCGCCGGATCGAGTCAGGTCTTCCAGTCGCTCGCCTGGGCGGAGCCGACCGCGCCGCTGGCGCCCGGCACAAACGGCATCGCCCTTCCCGTGCATGCAGACCGCGGCCAATGCGGACTGGTCGTCTTTCTGGGCTCAGAGATCGCATTGTCCGACGACACGTTGTGCGAAATCCACGCGCGCTCCTTCGCGCTCTTCGCGGCGGTCGCCCGCATCCGCCCCGGCGACACCGGCAGGACGCGCTCGATCTCCAAGCGCGAGCTCGAATGCCTTAAGCTGACCGCCAACGGCAACACCAGCGAAGAGATCGCCAAGCTTCTCAAGCTCTCGGTGCACACCGCCAACCAGTACCTCACCCAGTCGACGCAGAAGCTCAACGCGGTCAACCGCAACCAGGCGGTCGCCAAGGCGTTGCGGCTCGGCCTGATCGAGTGATGTCACGCATGCGGCGCTAGTGCGTCTCACCGTTTCACCGAAACGGCGAAACGCCCTATCTCTTTGTTTTGACGCAACTTCGGGCGGAAGGCTACGGTGAAGACGCCGAGCCTAACCGCTCACACTTTTCCTGGAATTGCTCTCGACGTGCCGCAGGGAGATTGGCTCGGCTGCAATCAGCTCGTTACGGAAATGCCAGCGGCTCGGTCCTGCGGATGCGGGCCTCCTCTACAGCGTCCTCGAGCAAGGCAGTGTTGTGCTCAGGCGTCTCGCCGGGCTTCTCGAACGACACGTAGTTGACCACCACGGAAGGCCCGCGCTCGGTCAGCGTCAATTGGAAATAGACCGTCACGCCGCGCGGCCGCAGCTCGAGATCGAGCACGATACGCGGACTGCCGCTCCAGTCGACATGCGCCTCGCCGCCATGGCCGAGCCGCAATGTGCCCGGCCGGAAGTAAAGCTCGGCGGCCGAATCCACCAGGTCCGACAGGCAGGCGAAATGCTCGAGCCGGATGAAGGCGATATAGTCGGCAACGTCGATCAGCCTCAACTCGCCCACCACGGGCTCGATGGCGCTGGCGACGATCAGCTCGCGGGAATTGGCGTGTGGTTGCCGGTCCATGGATTAGCGGCGTCCGTTCATTGGGTTGCCTTGCGGGCGGACTTCTTCGAGTAGACGATCCGCACCAACTCGGCGACCGCCTGGTAGAATTGCGACGGGATCACGCTATCAACCGAAACTTGCTTGTACATGGAGCGCGCGAGCGCCACGTCCTCGAAGATCGGGATGTTGTTCTCCCTGGCGATCTCGCGGATCTTAAGCGCCACCAGATCCTGCCCCTTGGCGAGCACCATGGGAGCGGAATCCTCCCCGCGCACATATTTCAGCGCGATCGAAAAGTGCGTCGGATTGGCAATCACCAGCGTCGCGCGCGGCACCGCCGTCATCATGCGTTTGCGCGCCCGGTCGCGCGCCAGAGAACGCAGTCGTGACTTGACGATCGGATCGCCTTCCGACTGCTTCAGCTCGTCCTTCACTTCCTGCTTGGTCATGCGCAGGTCGCGCCGCCAGTGGAAACGCGACCAGACGATGTCGACCACCGCGATCAGGCCCATGACGAAAACGATCGCCACCAATATGTCGACGAAGATGCCGCGGATAACCATGCCGAAGGACATCGGGTTGGTGATCATGCCGGCGAGCAGCTTGCGATGATCTTGCGAGAGCGTGAAGCTCAGCACCGCGATCGCGAAGCCAAGCTTGGCCAGCGACTTCAGGAACTCGACCCAGCCCTGCACGCCGAACATCCGGCTCCAGCCCTTGGCGATCGAGATACGCGACAGCTGCGGCCTGATCCGTTCACCGACGATCTGCGGCATGTTCTGGAACACCGAAGCGCCGATGCCGGCGACCGTCAGCAGCGCCAGCAGGCTGACGACGGCGCGGCCGATCTCGGTCATCACCTGCCGGTAGAGCGAGATGACGTCGGTCTCGGTGTTCATCGGCCAGGCCTCCGGCTTTTCCAGGAACGTCGACAGGAACATGCCGAGGTCGACGATCGCGTCCTTGGCGTAGAAGACGGCGAAAACCAGGATCGCGAGGAAGGATGCAAAGATCGCGGTCTCGCGCGAATGGGGCAGCTTGCCCTGTTCGATCGTGTCGCGGATCTTCTTTTCTGTGGCTTCCTCGGTTTTGGAATCCTTGTCGACCGCTTCCGCCATGACGCTCTGACCGTGTGGCTGTCGTCAGGCGGCTTCGGCGGTGGCTGCCTGCATCGAAGGCAGCTCGAAGGCCCCTTCGCGCGACAGCCTTATGGCGGCGCTCGATATGCTCTTGCGGGCCGCCATGATGTCGGCAAGCGCAATGCCTTCCGATCCCTGTCCAAGCTCGGATTCGATCATGCGGCGAGAGCGCGCGCCGATCGCCGACAGTGCCGATTCGGCCAGTTCCGGCGACGCGCCGCGAAGCGCCAGCGTGACGAGTTCGGTCGACAGCCCGTCGAACAGCAGAACCCGGGCTTTCTGCGGCAGCAGCGGCAGATCGTCGAAGGCGAACAGCCGCGACCTGACGCCGGCGAGATCGGGCGTGCCGGCTTCCTCCAGGTCCTGCATCAGGTCGTCCAGTTCCGGCTTCGCCATCTCGTTGAGCATGCTGGCGACGCGTTCCTGCCCGGCCGTGGTATCCCTGCTGGCCTTCTGCGACAGTACGCTCGCGCGCAGCTGGTTCTCGACGATCCGGGAAGCCGCATCCGGGATGTTGGCCATCGTCACCATGCGCTTGATGATCTGGCTGCGCATCGGCTTTTCCATGGTGAGCAGAACATTGGCGGCAGTCTGCGGCGCCAGCTTCGAAAGCACCATCGCGGACGTCTGCGGATGCTCGCCGGAAAGGAAGGCGCCCAGCCGTGCCGGTTCGAGCTTTTCGAGATCCGGCCAGATCGGCGCGGGCCCTTCCGCGACCGGCTCGAACTTCTTCTCGCCCATGATGGCGCTCATCTCTTCGGGCGACAGCGATTCGTTGAGGATCGTATCCATCCGGTCGGCAGAATCGAGCAGGCCCGCGCCCTCCGTGAACTCGGCCTCGAACTCGGCGACGATGCGCTCCAGATCGGCCTGCGGGATGGTGCGCAAGAGACGCGCGCCCTCGATCAGCGCCTTCAATTCATCCTGTTTGAAGAATTTGAGCAGCCGGCTGGCCGCGGGCTTGCCCATGGCCACCAGTATGGCCGCCGCCTTTTGCGGACGTGTGAGCGCCAATGCCGTCGTCATGCGTGTTGTCCTCGCTGCCGATTGGTCCGCCCGCCGACCATGCTCAGGCCCTCTTCGTCGCGGCGATGATCTCGGTGAGCCTGATGCCGAAGCGCGTCGGATCGCTCTCCAGCACGGTGATCTCCCCACGCGCGATGTTGCGGCCGTTGACGACCACGTCGACCGGCTCGCCGATACGGCGGTTGAGCGCGACCGTGGAGCCCTTCTGCAGCGACATCAGTTCCGAGACCGGCATCTCCGTGCTACCGAGAATGATCTGCACGTCGACCGGAATGGTCATGATGATCGACGAATTGGCGCCCGACTGAAAGGCGTCATCCGGGCGCTTTTCCTCCTCGCGCAGCACGCCGCGCAGTTCCTCGATGGCGCGGTCGAGCTGTTCGTCGGGCTGGTCGGATTCGGCTTCCACCTTGGTTTGTGCCATCTGTCGTCTCCATAAATCCCGGGTCTGGCGTCAGCCCGGCATCAGTCCGTCGATGAAATCCTGCCCGGCATCATGCGGATGGCTGATGCGGACGGTGTAGTTCTGTCCGAGCTTGCCGAACTCGCAGACGAACAATGTCTTGTCGCGGGCGCTGAGCCTGGCGTTGAGCTGCGCTTTTTCCTCGAACTCGATCACCTGGCCGGGCGCAAACGCGGCAAGGTCGCCGAGCGTCAGCCTGGCGAGCGGCATGGTCGCCTCGAGCCGGACGGTCGAGCGCATCACCTCTTCGGAGAAGCGGGCCCGCCAGTCGAACTCCGTGGCCTCGCCATCCTTGACCGCGGCGGCTTCGCCGTTGCGCGAGGTAAGCAGCAGGCGCTGCGGAATCATCACCGTGAGCATGCCGCTGTCGGACGGCGTCGACAGGCCATAGACGATGCGCACGGCAGCGCCGTCGCGCAGCACGCGCCGCCTCGCCTCGTTGCCGGCCATGGCCTTCGGCACCGGCAGGCGCAGGTCGAGAGAGCGTTTGCCGGATCCGTTGAGCGCCGTCGCGACCTCCTGGAACACGGTCGTCGCGACATCGGCTTCGATCTGCGACAGGTCGCGCTCGATCGGCGCGACCGGCTGGTCGGGATCGCCGCCGAACAGGGCGCTCACCATGACGGCGACCGCCTGCGCATCCATCACAAGTGTCATGGCATCAGCCGAGGAGGGCGAGGAAACGATGGTCAGCGCGAAGGCATCGCCGGCGCGCGAACGCGCTTCGGGAACGCGGCCGACCTCTACCGCCTGCAGGTCGACGGTCACAGGCGCGCCGAGCTCGCCGGTAAGCGCCTTTTGCAGCACCGGCAGCGCTCGCTCGGCCATGCTTCGGCCGGCGCCGATCACCTGCGCCGCCTCGCCGCTGTCGCCGACAAGCCGCTCGATGATCAAGGCCCGCGTTTCTGACGGACTGGCCGGACTGGTCATGGCGGCAGGCGGCCCTGTCTCGGATGCTGCATGCTCAGGCCGCCTTCTTCTCGGCGGAGCCGGCGTTCATGGTGCTCTGCTCGACGGCATCGATGGTCGGACGCTCATAGGAGGAGATGGTCTTGCGGCCGAATTCGATCGCCACCTGCGGCAGGGCGCCGTTCATATACGCAAGCAGCGTCTGCTTGACGATGATGTAGAGGCGGTTCTTCTTTTCGCGCACCGTCTTGATCTTGGTGGCGACCGGACCGACCACCGCATAGGACAGGAAGATGCCGAGGAAGGTTCCGACGAGCGCGGCACCGATCAGGCCACCGAGGATCTCCGGCGATTGGTCCAGCGCGCCCATCGCCTTCACCACGCCGAGCACGGCGGCCACGATGCCCAGCGCCGGCAGGCCGTCGCCGACCGCCACCATCGCGTGGTAAGCCTTCAGCTTGTCGCTGCGGATCGTCTGGATCTCTTCGTCCATCAGCGCCTCGATCTCATGCGAGCGGGCGTTGCCGATGATGATGATGCGGCAATAGTCGCAGATGAAATTCGTCAGGTCGTGGTTCTTGAGCACGGTCGGGAAGGCCTGGAAGATCGCCGACTCTTCCGGATTGTCGATATGCGCCTCGACCTCGCTGCGCGACTTCGAGCGCAGTTCGCGCATCAGGCTGTGCAGGACGCCGAGCGTCTCGAGGTAGTCGCGCTCCTTCGGCACCGCCTGCTTGAAGGCTTCGAGAATGCCCTTGCCGGTGTCCTTGACCGTCTTCATCGGATTGGCGACCAGGAAAGTGCCGAGCGCCGCGCCGCAGATGACCACCGCTTCCCAGGGCTGCAGCAGCACGTGCAGATGGCCGCCCATGGCCATGAAGCCGCCGAGAACGCAGCCGAGCGTCACCACAAGTCCGATCAGAATGCCCACGACAGGTCCTTCCGCATGTCACGTCGTGGATCAGGGATAGTCCCCGTGCCTTGTGTGAGGCTTGAATCGAGGGCAGCGGACGCGATTCAGCTTCGCGCAAGGAAGTGACGTTATTGTGCCGGGATAGCTTCGGCCGGAGGCGTGTCCTTGCTCAATACCTACACCAGCTATCAGTTGATTGCCAAAGACATCAGCAAGTCGATCGACCGGATTGAGAAACAGCCGACGGTCGATCGCGATACCCAATACTATCTGGCCAACATCACCAAGGTGAAATCGATCGACGATTTCGTCAACAATGACCGCCTGTTCAAATATGCCATGAAGGCCTACGGGCTGGAGAACATGGACTATGCCAAGGCCTTCATGGTCAAGGCGCTGAAGGAAGGCGTTTCCGATCCCGACAGCTTCGCCAACAAGCTGACCGACAAGCGCTACGCCCAGTTCGTCAGGGCCTTCAATTTTGCGGCGGATGGCGCCGATGCGACCGTCTACAACCCGGCGCAGCAGCTGGTGACGAAAAACTACGCCATCCAGGCCCAGATCGCCGGCCTCGACCCGAATTCGGACTATGTGAAGGGCGAGACGACCTACTATCTCGCCAACATCACCAAAGTGAAATCGGTCGACGATCTGATGTCGAACAACCGGCTCTACACCTACGCGCTTGCCGCGTACGGCCTGGATTCGGCGACAGAGGACAAGGACCTGATCAAGTCGGTCCTGCAAGGCGGGGTGCGCGATCCCGAAAGCGTCGCCAACAAGCAGGCCAACAAGGCCTATGCCGGGCTGGCCTCGGCCTTCAACTTCGAGCAGTACGGCGAAAACGCCACCACCTATGTCCAGGCGCAGCAGCCGACTGTCGACATGTACATGCGCCAGACGCTCGAGGAAGATGCCGGCAAGACGAATGAGGGCGTGCGGCTGGCGCTCTATTTCCAGCGTAAGGCGCCCGACATCACCAACTGGTACGACGTGCTGGCCGACACCGCTTTGGCCAGCGTGGTGCGCACCGCGCTCGGTCTGCCCGATTCCTTTGCCACCGCCGACATCGACAAGCAGGCGCAGCTGTTCGGGCAGAAGCTCGACATCAAGGACTTCACCGACCCCGACAAGCTCAGCAAGTTCCTGACCCGGTTCACCAGCATGTACGAGATCGCCCACCCGACCTCGACGGCCGTGACGTCGGTCAGCGTGCTTTTCGCGCAGCCGACCACTGTCGGCATCTCAACCGATTTGATGATGGCCATGCAGCAATTGAAGTTCTGAGACGATCATGCAGGACAGTCTTTACGTCGCCCTTTCCTCTCAGATCGCGCTCGAGCGCCGTCTCGACACCATTGCCGACAATGTCGCCAATGCCTCGACCATCGGCTTTCGCGCCACCGGCGTGAAGTTCGAGGACGTCGTCTCCGGCACGGGGCCGAGGTCGGTTTCCTTCGCCTCCTCCGGCAACACCTATCTTTCTGGCGCGCATGGCGCGCTGACCGAAACCGGCAACCCGTTCGATTTCGCCGTCCAGGGCGATGCCTGGTTCGCCATCGACACGCCCGCCGGCACCGTGATGACGCGCGACGGCCGTTTCTCCATGAACGAGAACGGCGAATTGATGTCGATCGAAGGCTATCCGGTACTGGACAGCGGCGGCGCTCCGATCCAGCTCGATCCGCGCAACGGCCCGCCCAAGGCAGGCGCGGACGGCTCGCTCAGGCAGAACGACCAGCTGGTGGGCGCCATCGGCCTCTACAATTTCGATCCAGGCGAGAATTTCGTCCGCTACGGCAATTCAGGCATCGTTCCGGCACGCACGCCCGAACCTGTCACCGATCGCTCCGACGTCGGCATCGCGCAGGGATTTCTGGAAGAGTCGAACGTCAACCCGGTGCTGGAGATGACCCGGCTGATCCAGGTGCAGCGCGCTTTCGAGAACACGGCGGCGCTGATGCGGCAGACCGATTCCTCGACCGAGGACGCGATCAAGACGCTCGGCTCGAAGTGACGGCATGACGACCGGTCCGTCCCTGTTGCGCGCTTCCGAGAGCCTGGCCGATTCCGGAAGGACGGACCGGCTGGCCGCGCTCGAACGCGTCTGGCGCCGGTTCGACGATCCGCAGGCGCTGCTGTCGCGCGGCGGCCGCGTCGCCGAGATATCGCCCACGCATTACAAAGTCCGCGGCCTCTCCGGAATCGCCAGGCTCGGCGATATCGTGGAGCAGCGCGGCAAGGCCGGCGCGCGACGCGGCGAGATCGTCAAGATCGGCAGCGACGAGGTCGTGATCGCGCCTTTCGAGCGCAGCGCCGATGCCGGAATCGGCGACGCCGTCTTTCGCCGCGGCCCGCTCGCGGTAGCGCCGCACGTCTCCTGGCGCGGGCGGGCCGTCGATGCCTTGACCCGCCCCATTGACGGCGGTCCTCCGCTGATCCGGTCGAATGCCGCCGATGTCACGCATGGCGCGACGCCGGGCGCCTTGTCGCGCCAGCGCGTCGGCACCGGCTTCCTCACCGGCGTCAGGGTGATCGACATCTTCACCCCGCTCTGCTTCGGCCAGCGGCTCGGCATCTTCGCCGGTTCCGGCGTCGGCAAGTCGACTTTGCTTGCCATGCTCGCCGGCGCCGAGGCCTTCGATACGGTGGTCGTGGCGCTGATCGGCGAGCGCAGCCGCGAGGTACGTGAGTTCCTCGAGGATACGATCGGCGCCGAGAGCATGGCCAAGACCGTCGCCGTCGTCGCCACCAGCGACGAAAGCGCCATGATGCGGCGCCGCGCGCCTGACACGGCCATGTGCGTGGCCGAGCATTTTCGCGACCAGGGCCATCGCGTGCTCCTGGTGCTGGATTCCATCACCCGCTTCGCGCATGCGCTGCGTGAAGTTGCGACGGGAACCGGCGAGCCGCCGGTGGCGCGCGGCTATCCGGCCTCGGTCTTCACCGACCTGCCGAAGCTGCTCGAACGCGCCGGCCCGGGCGCCGAGGGAAAAGGCTCGATCACCGCCATCATTTCCGTGCTCGTCGATGGCGACGACCACAACGACCCGGTCGCCGATTCGGTGCGCGGCATCCTGGACGGCCATGTCGTGCTCGACCGCGCCCTTGCCGAGCAGGGCCGCTATCCACCGGTCAATCCGCTGTCGTCCATCTCGCGCCTTGCCGACAAGGCCTGGAGCCCGGAACAGCGCGTGCTGGTGACAAGGCTGAAATCGATGATCGCGCGCTTCGAGGACACGCGCGACATCCGTCTTTTGGGCGCTTACCAAAGCGGCGCCGATGCCGAGCTCGACAACGCGGTGCGCCAGGTGCCGCTGATCTACGAGGCGCTCACGCAATCGCCGAGGGACCGCGCGTCGGCCGATCCGTTCGCCGACCTCGCCCGCCATCTCAAGGGGAAGCTGAATGGCGATCAAGGAGACTGAGCTCCAATATACCGAGCGTATGCTGCGCGACATGCTCGCCGAGGCCGAGGCGGCGGAGCGGGCCGAGGCCGACAAGGCGAGGATTGCCAAGGACCAAGCCGCACGCGCCAGGACGCAGAAGGCGGCGGCACTTCTGACCAGAGCCGAAAGGCCGCATCCCCCGAGGGCACCCACCGCCGATAGGGCCGATGCGGCACAGGCCAGCCGCGATTCATTGATCGACGGGCTTTTCCCGCGCACCGAATGGCCGGAGCCGCCGAAAGCCCAGTTCCCGCGCCTTGCCGATAGGAGCGCCGACCGGCGCAGCGATTTCGTCATCGCCGCGCTGGGCATCACGCTCGGCCTGATCTGCGCGCTGTTTCCCTGGTACATCTTCTTCAATCAGGAGCAGTTCGGCGTCCAGGCCATCAAATTCGGCGGCAGCGGCAGCAATTCCGGACGCGAGGGCGGCGGCGTTGTGGCTCAACGCAGTGGGCCGCTGACGGCCAAGGACGTTCCCAATCCCGATATCGACCTCTTTGCCACCGGAACGGTTGAGGATGACCCCGCCCCGCCGCCCGCCGACCAGCCCTTCCCGGCCGCCGCGTCCGAATTCAAGATGGTGCATGTCGCCAACGGCCGCGCCATGATCGAGGACGATACGGGTCTGTGGATCGTTCAGCGCGGCTCCGTCCTGCCGGATTCGAGCCGCGTCGCCTCCATCGAGCAGCGCGGCGGCAAGTGGGTGATCGTCACCAGCACGGACAAGGTGATCCAGCTTTCGAAGTAACGGAGCCGGGCCGTACAGCCCCGCCCCCGCGCAAGGTCCGCGCAAGACTGGCCGCCTAGTCTTGTGCGTACTTGTCCGGGAGATTCCCATGGAACCCGTAAATCTTTTCGATCTTGCCGCGCGGCAGTCGCAATGGCTGGCCGTGCGCCAGTCGGCGATTGCCTCCAACATCGCCAACGCCAGCACGCCGGGCTACACGGCCAATGATGTCGAGCCGTTCGAAAAGGTCCTCGACCGCGCCGCGGTGACACTGGCTGCCACGCAGACGGGCCATCTTGGCGCCGAAACCACCAATGCCGGCTTCAACGTCAAGCCGGAGGATCCTGACGGCGCGATCATGCCGTCGAAGAACACCGTCGTTCTCGAGCAGGAACTGATGAAGGCGGGCGACGTCCGCCGCTCCTTCGAGCTCAACACGGCGATCGTCAAGGCCTTCCATTCGATGATGACGATGGTGGTGAAGAGCTGACCATGGACGCCCTCACCGCAGCCCTCAAAGTCGCGGCATCCGGTCTCGGCGCCCAGTCGGAGCGCCTGCGCGTGGTCTCGGAAAACCTCGCCAACGCGCAGTCGACCGGCAGCACGCCCGGCGCCGATCCCTATCGCCGCAAGACGATCACCTTCCAGTCCGAGGTCGACCGCGCAACCGGCGGCTCGCTGGTGGAAGTCAGCGCCATCAATCGCGATCCTTCGGATTTTCCGATCGAATTCCAGCCCGGCAACGAAGCCGCCGACGCCAAAGGGTACGTCAAGATGCCCAACGTCAACACATTGGTCGAAATGGCCGACATGAGCGAGGCGAACCGCTCCTATGAAGCCAACCTGCAGGTCATCAAGCAGGCTCGCGATCTGATTTCCATGACCATCGACCTGATGAGGAACCAGTAATGATCGGCGGTATCGGGGCACTACAGTTCAAACCAGCAATCGACGGCGCCGACTCGGCCGCGCCGGGCCTGCTTCAAGGCGGTGTCGGGACGCAGGCCAGCGAAAGCGTCGGCAGCAGCTTCGCCGACGTCCTCAGCCATGCCGCGACGAAAACCGTCAACACGCTGCAGGGTGCCGAGCAGATGTCGATACAGGCGCTCAAGGGCGACGCCGACACCCGTCAGGTTGTCGATGCGGTGCTGAGCGCCCAGCAGGCGCTGCAGACGACCATCGCCATCCGCGACAAGGTCGTCTCGGCTTACCTCGAAATCAGTCGCATGAGTATCTAGGAACCGCGTCATGAAAGCACTCGCCATCGCCGCGACCGGCATGAACGCCCAGCAGACCAACCTGGAAGTCATCGCCAACAACATCGCCAACATCAACACCACCGGCTACAAGCGGGCGCGGGCCGAGTTCTCCGACCTGCTCTACCAGGTCGACCGCACGCAAGGCGTGCCCAACCGCTCCAACACCTCGCTGGTGCCGGAAGGCGTCTCGATCGGTCTTGGCGTCAAGACGACGGCGGTGCGCAACGTCCACACCCAGGGCGAGCTGGCCAGCACCGGCAACAGCTTCGACCTGGCGTTGACCGGCAGGGGCTGGTTCCAGATCCAGGGCGCCGACGGCGGCACGCTCTACTCGCGCGCCGGCGCCTTCAACACCAATGCCACCGGGCAGTTGGTGACCGTCGACGGTGCCGAGGTCATTCCGGCCATTACCGTGCCGACCGACGCCGTCGAGGTGATCGTCAACAAGACCGGCCAGGTCTTTGCCCGTCTCCAGGGCCAGACCAATCTACAGCTGCTCGGCCAGCTTCAGATCGCCAACTTCGCCAACGAGGCGGGTCTGGCGCCGCTGGGCGACAACCTCTTCCAGGAAACCGCTGCCTCGGGTCCGGCCAATGTCGGCGTTCCCGGCGATCCCGGCTTCGCCACGATCCAGCAGGGTTATCTGGAATCCTCCAATGTCGACCCGGTCAAGGAAATCACCGAGCTGATCTCGGCGCAGCGCGCCTACGAAATGAACTCCAAGGTCATCCAGGCCGCCGACGACATGGCCTCGGTTGTCTCCAAGAACATCAGGTAACGGACGATGGCCGGGCCGATCTCCTTCGCACTCCGACGCGCCGTGCTGGCCACCGCCCTGGTGGCCGCAGGCACGCCGGCTATCGCGCAGGACACCACCGGCCAGTCGGCGAACCAGATCGCCGCCGGCCAGGCGATCGGCGAGGCCGTGCTGATCCCCAACCGGGTCATCTATCCCGGCGAGACAATCGAATCCGCCTCGCTCAAGCAGGTGACGCTGATACCCGGCAAGCACAAGCCGGACGGCATGGCGACGCGCTCCGAGGAGCTTCAGGGCAAGGTCGCCAAGCGCACGCTTCTGCCCGGCCGCTACATCCCGGTCACCGCTATCCGCGACGCCTGGCTGGTCGAACAGGGCGCTTCCGTGCAGGTCTATTTCACCGCCGGCGCGCTCACCATTTCGGCAGCCTGCGTCACGCTGCAGCCAGGCGCTGCCGGCGACCAGATCAAGATCCGCAACATCGACAGCGGCAAGATCATCTCCGGCACGGTGATGGCCGACGGCACCATCAAGGTCGGCGCTTCGTGATGCGCGCGCTTGTGTTTCTGCTCGCGGCGGCCATCGGTATTCAGCCGGCTTTGGCGGATGGCCTGACGCCCAAGGCCAAGCGCGAGCTGGTCCAGAAAAATGGCGGCGTCTACGACGACCCGGAATATGATCCAACCACGACCCAGCGCATGTTCCGCGTTTCCACCGGGCCAAGCACGCTGCCGCCCGGCCAGGTGGCCGCACGCATCAAGGACATCGCCCAGCTGCAAAGCGCGCGCGACAACCAGCTCGTCGGCTACGGCCTGGTCATCGGCCTTGCTGGCACCGGCGACAGCCTGCGGAATTCGCCCTTCACCGAGCAGTCGATCCGCGCCATGCTGGAGAACCTCGGCATCGCCACCGAAGGCGGCAGCGCGCGCGCCAAGAACGTGGCCGCCGTCATCGTCACCGCCAACATGCCGCCCTTCGTCCAGTCGGGCGCCCGCATCGACATCGACGTCTCCTCGATGGGCGACGCCACCTCGCTTGCCGGCGGCACGCTGGTGATGACGCCGCTGAAGGCAGCCGATGGCGAAATCTACGCGGTGGGCCAGGGTTCCGTGATCGTCGGCGGCTTCACCGCCAAGGGTCAGGCCGAGGAGCTCACGCAGGGTGTGCCGACCGCGGGCCGCGTGCCCAACGGCGCCATCGTCGAGCGCGCCGTGCCGGCCGAGTTCGACGACCAGGGTGTATTGACGCTGCAATTGCGCAATCCCGATTTCTCGACCGCGATCCGCATCGCCGACGCCGTCAACGACTACACCTCGCAGCGCTTCGGCATGCGGGTCGCCGCCGAGCGCGATGCCCGCACCGTGCAGATCAGGCGACCGAAGAACATCTCCGCAGCACGATTCTATGCCGAGATCGAGAACCTCGTCGTCGAGTCGGATGCCCCTGCCCGCGTCGTCATCGACGAGCGCACCGGAACCATCGTCATCGGCAACAACGTCAGGATCTCTCGCGTGGCGATCAGCCACGGCACGCTTACCGTACGCATCACCGAAGCGCCGCGCGTCGTCCAGCCTGAACCCTTCTCCAGGGGTGAGACCGCGGTGGAACCGTCCACGGCCATCGATGCGAGCCGGCCCAACGCGCGCGTCGCCATGCTCGACGGCCCCGATCTCGAAACGCTTGTCTCCGGCCTCAACCGCCTCGGCGTGAAGCCCGACGGCATCATCGCTATCCTGCAAGGCATCAAGTCGGCCGGCGCCCTGCAGGCCGACCTGGTTCTCCAATAGGCACACCGATGATCGCGCTCCTCTCCTCGACACTGCATCGTCGCCCAAGGCTTCACCCCGTGACCGGCCTCCTCGCCATTGGCGCGATCGTCGCGCTGGCGGGCGGCGCGGTCCGCGCGGATGAAGTACGCCAGGTACTGCCTGGCGGTCAGGCGCCGGCTCAGCCGGCCCAGCTCACGCGCGAGACGGCATCGGCCCAGCCGGTTGGACTTGCGGGCGGCAAGGCGCCTGACGAAAGCGAGATCCAGCGCTTCTGCTCCAACATCGCGGATGCCGCGCGCGACCGCCGCTACGCCCTGCAGGCGGAGGAGCTGAAGCAGCTGCAGGCCGGCATCGACGAGCGCATGAAGGCGCTGGAGGCCAAGAAGACCGAATATGAAGAGTGGCTGAAGCGCCGCGAAGTTTTCCTGGCGCGCGCCGAGGACGGCGTCGTCAAGATCTATGCCGGCATGAAGCCGGACGCCGCCGCCGAACGGCTGGCGATGGTCAATGCCGAGCTCGCGGCGGCCATCCTGATGAAGCTCGATTCGCGCAAGGCCGGCGTCATCCTGAATGAAATGGACCAGAAGGCGGCGGCGACGCTCACCGGCATCATGGCCAGCGCGGCGCGAAGGGTTGATCCGTCATGAAGTTGAAGTTCTTTGTCCTCGTCGCGGTTGCGGGGTTGTCCGGCTGCGGCACCAATTTCAAGGAGATCGGCCGGGAGCCTGCCATGTCACCCGTAGGTTCCGGTATCGGTGCCTCCGGTCCTTACAGCTATCCCGAGCCGCCGGCGTCGCGGCCAAGGAAATTTTCGCTGTGGGACGATCGCCAGAGCCGGCTCTTCACCGATCCGCGCGCGCTGCGCGCCGGTGACATCCTGACCGTCAACATCAAGCTGAACGACAGGGCCAATTTCAAGAACCAGAACGACCGCAGCCGCACCGCCGCGCGCAAGCTCGGCTATGACGTCACGCTCGGATGGGACGGCAGGAGCACCAGCGGCAAGGGCGACGCCGGCCTGAGTTCCAGCACCGAAACCAACGCCGATGGCGAGATCAAGCGTTCGGAAGACATCGAGCTCAACGTCGCCGCCGTCGTCACCGAGGTGCTGCCCAACGGCAACCTGATGATCAGGGGTTCGCAGGAGGTCCGCGTCAACTACGAGCTTCGGGTCCTGACCATCGCCGGCATGGTTCGTCCGTCCGACATCGGCGCGGAAAACACCATTCCCTACGAGCGCATCGCCGAGGCGCGCATCTCCTATGGCGGCCGCGGCCGCGTGAGCGAGGTCCAGCAGCCGGCCTATGGCCAGCAGGTGCTCGACCAGGTCCTTCCTTTCTAGGGCCGGGAGAGCGCTGTCGTGGCCAATGTCGAGCAGGTCCAGCCCAAGAAAGGACCTTCCCTGGTGATCCAGCTCGCCATGCTGCTGGTCATGACAGGCGCGGCCATCGGCATGGGCTGGATTTCCGGCGGCTATCTCAAGCAGGGTGAAACGCCGGCGCCGGTGCCCGCGGCGCCGGAGAATGCCGGCAAGGCCGAGAAGCCTGGCGAGGCCGGCAAGGTGGCCGCCGGGCCAACCCTTGCTCAGTTGGCGCCGATCACCACCAATCTCGCCTCGCCGTCGGACGTCTGGATCCGGCTGGAAGTATCGGTACTTTATGATGCCCCGCAGCCGCCGGAAGTGACCGAGCAAATCCACCAGGATCTGCTCGCCTTCGTGCGCACGATCAAGCTGCATCAGATCGAAGGCGCCAGCGGCTACCAGCATCTCAAGGCCGATCTCGATGAGCGCGCGGCGCTGCGCAGCGGCGGCCACGTCAAACAGGTTCTCGTCAGGACGATGCTGCTCGAATGAGAAAGTTCCTCATAGCCACGGCGCTCATCGTCGTCGCCACTTCCGTCGCCGCGGCCCAGCAGCTCGATCTCGGCGGCATCGGCAAGGCCGACGGCACGACCGTCGGCTACCTGATCCAGATGTTCGGCCTGCTGACCGTGCTTTCGGTGGCGCCGGGCCTGCTCATCATGGTGACGAGCTTCACCCGCTTCGTCATCGCCTTCTCGATCCTGCGCGCCGGCATCGGCCTGCAGTCGACGCCGGCAAACCTGATCCTGATCTCGCTGTCGCTGTTCATGACCTTCTATGTCATGGCGCCGACCTTCGACCAGGCCTGGAACACCGGCGTGAAGCCGCTGATGGACAACCAGATCACCCAGGCCGAGGCGTTCGAGAAGATTTCCGGTCCGTTCCGCGATTTCATGCTGCACAATGTGCGCGACAAGGATTTCGACCTTTTCGCCGACCTCGCCCGCGAGCGCGGCCAGACCGTCTCGCGCGAGACCGTCGATCTGCGTATCCTGGTGCCGGCCTTCATGATCTCGGAAATCCGGCGCGGCTTCGAGATCGGCTTTCTCATTGTTCTGCCGTTCCTCGTCATCGATCTGATCGTCGCCACCGTGACCATGGCGATGGGCATGATGATGCTGCCGCCGACGGTGGTGTCGCTGCCGTTCAAGATTCTGTTCTTCGTGCTGATCGACGGCTGGAACCTTCTCGTCGGCAGCCTGGTGCGATCCTTCACCTGAGACCGCAGAGGCCAGCGCCGGAGACGCGCACGAATTTTAGGCAATATATTTTCGATTAACCCTGCGATTTAGCGCTTTGGTAGGGACTGGCCCGCATATTGCTCGCAGATGGCGGGTGATCGGGTTTCACAGATCATTGGCATGATGCCGCACCGTCATACCGGACATGCCGGTATGTCAAAAAAATCCGTGTAAAAATAGGGTACGAGTACCATGGCCAGTATCATGACCAACGCCTCGGCGTTGACCGCTCTGCAGAGCTTGAACGCCACCCAGAAAGCCCTCGACACCACCCAGTCCCGCATCTCGACGGGCTACCGCGTCTCGCAGGCTTCCGACAACGCCGCTTACTGGTCGATCGCCACCACGATGCGTTCCGACAACCAGGCCATGTCCACCGTTTCGGACGCTCTCGGCCTCGGCGCCTCGAAGGTCGACACCGCCTACACCGGCATGGACAGCGCGATCAAGACCATCAACCAGATCCAGCAGAAGCTCACCGCCTCCTACGGCCAGACCGACGCTTCCAAGGAAAAGACCCAGGTCGAAATCAAGGCGCTTCAGGACCAGCTAAAGGCCTATGCCGACGGCGCCACCTTCTCCGGCACCAACATGCTGTCCGTCAACAGCGGCGCCACCGCCACGAGCGCGGCCGACGTCAAGATCGTTTCGGCCTTCAACCGCGACGCTTCGGGCGCGGTTTCGATCTCGACGATCGACGTCAACGTGGACAGCATCAAGCTGTATGAAGCCGGCACCGCGGCAGGCGTGTCTAAGGGTATCCTCGACGCCAACCGCCTCGGCACCGACGGCAGCGTCGTTGCCAGTGCTTCGGCTCCGACCCTGGGCAACGCTGCTGCGGCCACCGACACCTACACGGTCTCCAGCCTGGCGATCTTCTCCGGCACCACCGCGGCCAGCGACACCCAGATCCAGCAGATGATGAACGTCGTCGACGCCGCGCTGAAGTCCATGACGACTGCCGCGACCAAGCTCGGCGCCGCCAAGAGCTCGATCGACCTGCAGAAGACCTTCACCTCGAGCCTGATGGACTCCATCGATCGCGGCGTCGGCCAGCTCGTCGATGCCGACATGAACAAGGAATCGACCCGCCTCCAGGCCCTGCAGGTTCAGCAGCAGCTCGGCGTCCAGGCGCTGTCGATCGCCAACGGCTCGTCGCAGTCGATCCTGTCGCTCTTCCGCGGCTGATCGCTCTATACTGACCAAGCTAAAGCATCGGGCCGCGCCAAAAGCGCGGCCCGATTTGCGTTTGCTCAAGGCTCGCGCAACCCTCGTTTCTTAACTTCTTCAAAGTCTACTTTTAACAGGCCATTAACCATATCGCGCTAGGTATGGTTAACCAATTGATACAGGTTGTCGACCGGCCCGACCGGCACGGCCGCAACCGATGGGCAGGTCGACACGGCCTGTGGCATGCCGGCTTTTGAGAAGGAGCGAGTTTCTTGGCGAGCATCATGACGAACGCTGCGGCGTTGACTGCACTTCAAAGCCTCAACGCCACCAACAAATCGCTCGAGCAGACACAGGCCCGGATCTCGACCGGCTACAGGGTCTCCGAGGCCTCCGACAACGCCGCCTACTGGTCGATCGCCACCACGATGCGTTCCGACAACTCGGCGCTGTCGACCGTGCAGGACGCGCTCGGCCTCGGCGCCTCGAAGGTCGACACCGCCTATACCGGCATGAACAACGTCCTTTCGACGATCGGCCAGATCAAGACCAAGCTCCTGTCGGCCGTCGGCCAGTCGGGAGCCAACAAGGCAAAGACCCAAACCGAAATCACCGCGCTTCAGGCGCAGATGAAATCCTTCGCCGACGCCGCCACCTTCTCCGGCTCGAATTATCTTTCGGTGACGTCCACGCAAGTGGCTGCCCCCAATGATGGCGTCCAGCAGGACGCCAAGATCGTCTCGTCCTTCAACCGCTCTTCGTCCGGCGCCATCTCGCTCGGCACCATCGACATCAATGTCGAGAGCACCAAGCTGTTCGATTCCGGCCTCGCCACCGCTGTCAAGAACCAGGGCATTCTCGACCGTCAGACCTCGGTATATTCCACCGCCGCGGACCAGTCGGCATATGACACGGCCTACGCGGCCGCGATCGCTGGCGGCGCCACCGACATCGCCGCCAACAACGCCGGCCAGGCCGCGGTGTCGGGCACGCCCGTCAAGATCGACAACGTCTCCGCCTTCAATCTCGACATCACGGCGGCCGGCGTGACCGACGACATCATCACGCAGATGGTGACCAAGATCGACAACGTCATGAGTCAGCTTACCGACGCCGCCACCGTGCTCGGCGCCGCCAAGAGCTCGATCGACCTGCAGAAGACCTTCACGCAAAGCCTGATGGACTCCATCGACCGCGGCGTCGGCCAGCTCGTCGATGCCGACATGAACAAGGAATCGACCCGCCTCCAGGCCCTGCAGGTTCAGCAGCAGCTCGGCATCCAGTCCCTGTCGATCGCCAACAGCTCCTCGCAGTCGATCCTGCAGCTGTTCAAGAACGGCTAAGCCAACCGACCCCGACCAACGAAAAAGGCCGCGCTTCGGGCGCGGCCTTTTTCGTTGATCGGAAAAACCCAGCGGTTGGGTACTTCTCTGGTTCCTCGGCAGCGCGCCCTATCATCCTCGCACAAGCTTCACGGTCTAGTCTTCCGGCGGACAGTCGTGCTGGGAGCCGTTGAATCGTGCCGGAACAGATCCAGAGCATCATCGCGAATTTCAAGAGCTTCGGCGTGAAGCGTCTGGCGCTGATGGGCGGCATCGCGGCCCTGGTCATGGCCGTCATCGGCGTCGCCTCCGTTTATCTCAATCGCCCGGCCTATGAGACGCTCTATGTCGGCCTCGAGCGTTCCGACGTGAACCAGATCGGCCTGGTGCTGGCCGATGCCGGCATCGGCTTCGATGTCGGCTCCGATGGAACCTCGGTGCTGGTGCCTGCCGGCACCACCGCGCAGGCGCGCATGCTGCTTGCCGAGAAAGGCCTGCCGACCAGCGCCAATGCCGGCTACGAGCTGTTCGACAATGTCGGCTCGCTCGGCCTCACCTCCTTCATGCAGCAGATCACCCGTGTGCGCGCGCTGGAAGGCGAGATCGCGCGCACCATCCAGTCCATTTCCGGCGTCAAGGCCGCGCGCGTCCATATCGTCATGTCCGAGCGCGCCAATTTCCGACGCGACGAGCAGCAGCCTTCCGCTTCGGTGGTCATCCGCTACGCCGGCAACGATGCCGAGAAGAGCGCCATGTCGATCCGTCACCTGGTTGCGGCGGCGGTTCCCGGCCTCTCGGCCGACAAGGTCACCGTGCTCGATTCCAACGGCAATCTGCTCGCAGCCGGCGACGATCCTTCCAACACGAGCGCCGCGCGCACGCTGGGCGTCGAGCAAACGGTCGAGGCGCAGATCGGCGACAACATCCGCCGCGCGCTCACCCCTTATCTCGGCCCCGACAATTTCCGCGCCAGCGTCAAGGCCGACGTCAACACCGACAGCCGCCAGACCGAGGAGACGATCTTCGATCCGAACTCGCGCGTCGAGCGTTCGGTGCAGTCGGTGAAGACCAACGAGGCCAGCAACCAGAAGCAGGCCTCGACTCCGACCAGCGTCGAGCAGAACCTGCCCGAGACGCAGACCACCAGCACGGAGGGACCGCAATCCTCCTCGCAGAACGATCGCAAGGAAGAGATCACCAACTACGAGATCAACTCGAAGAAGATCGCCACCGTCTCCAACGGCTACACGGTCAACAAGATGTCGATCGCGGTCGTCGTCAACCAGGATCGGCTGAAGACCATCCTCGGCAAGGACGCCACGCCGGAGCAGATCGCCAAGCGTGTCGCCGATATCCAGAAGATGGTGGCCTCGGCGACCGGCTTCGACGACAAGCGCGGCGACGTCATCGATGTGTCGGCGGTCGAGTTCATCAACGGCCTCGACGGTGAGCCGATCGATCAGCCGGGCATCCTCGCCTCGATCGGCACCTACACCGGCACGCTCATCAATGCCGGCGCCTTCATCGTCGTCGTTTTCCTGGTTGCCTTCTTCGGCCTGAAGCCGATGGCCACCGCGCTGACGGCATCGGCAAAGCCCGCGGCCATTGCCGGCCCAAGCTTTGAGGACGTACAACGCTCGCTGCCGACGCCCGACGCCCCGGTTGCCGCGATCACCGCCGAGACTCCGGCCGGCCCCCTGCCCGGCGCGCGCGCCGGCGCGACCCCGCTCGATGACCTGCGCCAGAAGATCCGGCCGGCGCCGCAGGAGCGGCTTGCCCGCATGGTCGACCTCAATGAGGAGCGCACCGCGCAGATCCTGCGCAAATGGGCAGCCGCCCCGGAAGCCGTGGGTTAGGCCATGGTCTCGGCAGCCCTCTTCGATCTCCTGCCCGATTTCGGCTCGCGGGCCCCGCATGCCAACCAGGCGGCGACCCCGCGCGAAGCCGGACATATGCCGGCCGCGCCGGCCGCACAGGCCCCGCAGGCCCCGCGAGCCGACATCGGCGCGCTGATCGCCGAGGCGGTGGCCGACGCGGAGGCCACGCTCGAAGCGCGCCTCGCGCTCGCCCATCAGGCCGCGCTCGACGCCGAGCGCCAGGCCAGCGACGATGCTGCGAGAGCCTTTCTTGAAAGC
This sequence comes from Mesorhizobium atlanticum, assembly GCF_003289965.1. GTDB lineage: Bacteria > Pseudomonadota > Alphaproteobacteria > Rhizobiales > Rhizobiaceae > Mesorhizobium > Mesorhizobium atlanticum. Next base: position 409,187 of record NZ_QMBQ01000002.1, on the reverse strand, counting down.
TTCGGCGGCGACCTCGGCGCCGCTGTCGCCACGCGCATCGAGGCCATGGAGCGGCGCATAGCCGAGCTTACCGGCGCGACCGTTGCCCGCATCATCGGCGGCCTTCTCAGTGACGAACTGCAGGAACGTTCGCTGCAGGCCCTTTCACGCACCATCGGGGCCGCGGTCGCCGACAACGAAGCCGTCCGCATCGGTGTTCGGGGCCCGCTCTCGCTGTTCGAGCCCCTGAAGGCGGCGCTTGGATCCCGCGCCGCCAATCTCGACTTCGCCGAAGCGCCGGGCTTCGACCTGACCGTCAGCATCGACGAAACGGTGTTCGAGACGCGTATCGCCGAGTGGTCCGCGTCCTTGTCGGAGGTTCTGTCATGAGCGCCATCGACCATGCCGAACCCCGGCACGAGATCATCATCGTCAAGCGCAATCACGACGGCCATGACGATGACCACCATGGTGGCGTGTGGAAGATCGCCTTCGCCGATTTCATGACGGCGATGATGTGCTTCTTCCTCGTGATGTGGCTGATCAACGCCGCCAACGAGCAGACCAAGGCGGCCGTCGCCAGCTACTTCAATCCGGTCGAGCTGATCGACCGCAATTCCAGCCGCAAGGGCCTCGAAGACCTCGGCGACGGCCCGAGCAAGGTCGGATTGACCGCGGACAATCCGCAGCAGGGTGCGACCAAGGCGGGCGAGGACGGCAAGGGCGGCGCCGGCTCGTCCGAACGCCGGCAGACCAAGAACGGCGCGCAGGATGCCCAGCTGTCCGATGAAAAGCTGTTTGCCGATCCCTATGCGGTGCTGGCGGAGATCGCCGCCGATACGGGGGTGCTGCAGAACGTCAGCGCCAAGGGCGAAGGCGGCGCCCAGACGGCCGGCCCGGCGACCGGCGCTTCCGGCGGTGAATCCTATCGCGACCCCTTCGCGCCCGATTTCTGGTCGCAGCAGGTGGCGGCCCCAGGTGCTGAGGCCACAGCCGAGCGCGCCAAGATCGAGGGCGACCCGGCCAAGCCCGGCGAGAAGGTCGCAACGGCCGCGGTGCCGAAGGTGAAGGCCGTCCCGGCGGCTCCCCCCCTGACGGCCGCGCCGCTGGAGCCGCTGGCAACCCCGGAGAAGACCGAGACCAGGAGCGGGCAAAAAGCCGCGCAGGCCGAGGCCGAGAAGGCGTTGGGTGAAGGCAATAAGACCGAGAAAGTACAAGGCGGGAAAGCCGGGGCTGACAAGCGCGAGGCCGCGTCCGGCGACGCCAAGGCCGAAGCGCCGACGGCCGAAAAGACTGAACCCGATCAGACCGCCGACAAGGGCGACAAGGCGCCAAGCAAGGCCGCCCTCCAGCAAGCCGCGGACATCAAGAAGGAACTCGCCAAGGCATTCCTGCCGGGCGAAAAGCTCGCCGACGGCGTCTCGGTCGAGGCCACCGACAAGGGGGTCGTCATTTCGATCACCGATCAGCTCGATTTCGGCATGTTCGAGATCGGCTCGGCCATGCCGCGCCGCGAGCTGGTGCTGGCGATGGAAAAGATCGGCCACATCATCAACGAGAAGAAGGGCACCATCACCATCAGCGGCCATACCGACGCGCGGCCGTTCCGCAGCGACGCCTACGACAACTGGCGGCTGTCCACCGCGCGCGCCCATGCGGCCTACTACATGCTGGTGCGCGGCGGCGTCGACGAAAGCCGCATCACCGAGGTCGCGGGCTTCGCCGACCGGCAGCCCAAGATCGCCGCCGATCCGATGGCGGCCGCGAACCGCCGCATTGAAATCCTGATGACGGCCGGCGGATGAAGAGCCGGAGCGTCATCGGCGGCGCGATCGCGCTGCTATTGCTTGCGGCGGGGTCGCCACCGGCGGCCTTCGCGCAGGACGCGCTGCAGCCTTATCAGCTGGTGCGTTCGCTGCAGCTGATCCAGGACCGCATTGCCGGCGGCGATCATGCCGCGCTGCCGATGCAGGCGAAGCTCCTCGAAATGATCGACGCCCGGATGCGCGATGCCAATGCCGAGGACTTCAAGGAGCCGAAGAATTTCCGCGCCTTGCTGGTCTACGGCATGAGCGGCGGCAATCCTGTGACGGTCGCGGCGGCGGCTTCGCGCGCGATGGCGGACCCGCAAAGCCTCGCCATCGCCAAAGGTATCGTCGCTTACCTGAACGGCCGGCCGGCCAATGCGATCGAAATGCTGAAGCCTATCGATCCGATGAGCGTGCCTCCGGACATCGGCGCCTTTCTGGCGCTGGTCAAGGGTTCACTGCTTGCGGCCGATGACCCCGCCCAGGCGCTCGCCTTGCTGGACGAGGCGCGCCTGCTCAGCCCCGGCACGCTGGTCGAGGAGGCGGCGCTTCGCCGCTCCGTGGGCATCGCCGCCGCGCAAGGCGACGCCGCCCGTTTTGCGCTGGCGTCGACACAGTATGTCGCGTCCTATCTCTACTCGCCCTACGCCAGCCAGTTCGCCGACGCCTTTGTTTCCGGCGTCATCACGCTACATATGGCGATCAGCCAGGACAAGATCGCCGACATCACCTCGATGATGGATCCCGAGCGCGAGAAGGTGGTCTATCTGCGCATCGCGCGCCGCGCCGCGATCGACGGGATGACGGAGCTCTCGGCTTTTGCCGCGGCCAAGGCGGCACTGGGCCGCAACGGCGGCGGCAGCCAGGACGACCCGCGCAGCCAACTCTATTCGAGCCTTTCCACCATGACATCGGCCAGCGTGGATGAAGTGCGCGCCAAGCTCGGCAAGATCGATCGCAGCAAACTTTCGCAAAGCGACCGCGACCTGCTTGACGCCGCGCAAGCTGTGGCGGGCGAAGTGGTGGCGCCGGTAAAGACGCCCGGCAAGGCGGAAGCCGCGCCGGCCGCGGCGAAGGGAAACGAGGCGAACTCGGCAGCCGAGGCCTCGGCCGATCCGGCCAATGCGGACCTGCCTCCGGTGGAAGGAGCGATGCCCGACCAGCCAGCGGTCGCGTCGAGCGATCCGCCGGTCGCGTCGGGCGATCAGCAGGTCGCCTCGGGCGATCCGGCGAAGGACACTCCATCCGCGGCTTCGCCGCCTTCTGCCCGGCCACTGGCGCGAACAACGAATGAAACGCCGGCCGCTGCTCCGATGCAGGCTGACGCCGCGCCGGTGGTTCAGGCCTCCGCTCCGACGGCCCCGAATGCGCAAGACCCCATCGACACCGCGGTGGCCAACACGCGCCGCCAACTCGACCAGATCGACCAACTCCTCGGAGCAGCCCCCAAATGACCAGCGTCAACCAGACCCTGCCGGGCTTTGCTTCTACCCAGCCCCGGCAGCACGCCGCCGGCGGCAAGGACAAGGATCAGGGTTTCGGCGAGATGGTGCACGGGACGGAAAAGCCCGATCGGTCAAGGGACAAGCACGCGACTGTATTGCCGGATCCGCATCTGGCAAAGGGCTCGGCGGCCGACAATGGCAAGCAGGAGCCGGACCAGGATCCGCAGGGGAAGACCGGCTCGCAGAAAGCTGCGGGAAAGTCCACGAGGACCACCGCCGTCCGGGCCGATGAGGCGAAGCCGACGACCGACAAAGATGCCACGGCGCAAGCCAACGATTCCACACCGCTGCAGGACCGCTTGCCGTTGCTGATGGCGTTGAGCGACATGAAGCACTTCACGCAATCGTCGGGCGCGGGCGGGAAGGATTCCGCTGCCGATGGAGAAGGCGCCGGCGAGCACGAAGCACTGGAGCTGCGACTGCGCATGGGCAAGCGCGCGACGGTCGGCAATTCCGCCGAGCCGCAGTCGCGATCCGCCCGTTCGACGGCAACTGAAGCTTCCGGGCCCGACTCCGGGCAGAAGCCGGTGAAGGCGGACATGGCTCTCGACATGCCCGGCCGCGGCGAAATCAAAATCTTGCCGACGCAACGGAATGAACCGCAGGCCGACAGCCCTGTGCCGACGCAGGGCTGGCGCCCGGCTTCGACCTCCAAGGCCTCGCAACAATCGCAGCCAACCGCGCAACAGACACCGGCCAAGCCATCTTCTTCCGCCACACGCATGGAAGTCGTCAGCCAGCAGAGCTTCCCGGCGCCGGCGCAAAACCCGATCGGCCAGACGGCATCAGCGCTGGTTGAGGCGCTAGCCTCCGACAACGGCGTTCAGCAGGCTTTCGCAAGCGCCTCGGCAGGCTCCCAGACGACCAATTCTGTTGCCGTTCCGACACATGTGCTCAAGATCGAGCTCCACCCTGCGGAGCTCGGAGCGGTCACTGCCAGCCTGCGGCTATCGGGGGAGCAACTTTCGATTGAGATGAAGCCCGAGACCCACGAGGCATATCGCCGCCTCACCACCGACAGCGATGCCATCGTGAAGTCGATGCGCAGCCTCGGCTTCGATGTCGACAAGGTCACCATTCTGCAACCTTCGATAGCACCACATGCGGCCAGCCGCCCTGACGCAAACGGCGCCATGCCGATGTCGACAGGTCGCGACCAGCCTTCGTTCCAGCCCGGGAACTCGGGCGGCAACGGCGCGGGCGGCGGCCGGCAACCGGGAAGGAACGACGGCAATGGCGCACAGGAATTCGCTCGCCCGGCTTCGCCTCTTCGCGAGCGCGCTGGCGACGATATGTATATCTAGCTTCGCGGCAGGCGCTGCCAACGCCGCCGCCACAAACCCGTGCGAGCCGGAGATACTGCGCGCCGCGGATCGCTACGGCGTGCCGGCCGGCATTCTTTATGCGGTCGGCCTGACAGAGACCGGAAAGAAAGGCAGCCTTCAGCCTAATGCATTGAATATAGAGGGAAAAGCTGTGTTCCCACGCAGCCGTGGCGAGGCGCTGGCGACCTTCGAGAATGCCCGCCGCGAAGGCAAGGTGCTGATCGACCTCGGCTGCATGCAGATCAACCAGCACTATCATGGCGACCATTTCCGCAGCGTCGAGGACATGCTCGACCCGCATCAGAATGTCGACTATGCCGCACGCTTCCTGGCCGCCCTGCACGCCCGGCACATGACCTGGTCGATGGCCGTCGCCCGCTACCATGCCGGCCCTGACAACGACCCGGCGCAGAAGGTCTATGTCTGCCGCGTCATCGCCAACATGGTCGCCACCGGCTTCGGCAGGTGGACGCCGAATGCCAGCGCATTCTGCAATCAATAGTTGCTCATTCCTGAATGCCGATCGGCCCGCGCCGGCCTGTCCGACGGCGTCAATATTCATTCGCCGACAGCTGGCACGAATACACTTGCACAACCGCTTTTATTACGGCCCCCAAAAAAACTCCCAAGAAAATAGCTACAAGAAATGATGGTTTTTCAGGATTCGTCGACCCGGCTACCCCTTTCCCCACGGGGCAAATGAATTGATTCGGAGGGCGGGCCGATGATCGTGATCGTTGACGAGCGAGAGCTCGTGACAGAGGGCTACTCCTCACTTTTCGATCGCGAGGGCGTGGCCACGGCCGGCTTCGCGCCGGGCGAATTCGGCGAGTGGGTGAGTTCCGCCGCCGACACTGATCTCAGATCCGTCAGGGCCTTTCTCATCGGCGACTGCCGCGAGGGCGCGGTATCGCCGCGCCAGATCCGCGACCGGACCGGCGCGCCGGTGATCGCGCTCAGCGAGCATCACTCGCTCGAACATACGTTGCGGCTGTTCGAGAGCGGCGTCGACGACGTCGTCCGCAAGCCAGTCCATATCCGCGAGATCCTTGCCCGCATCACCGCCATTCGCCGCCGCGGCTCCGAAGAGGCCGCCTACACCGAGGTCGGCTCGATGCGCATCTTCATGGATGGCCGCGATCCGGAGATCGACGGCGAGCCGCTGCCGCTGCCGCGGCGCGAGCGTCGCATCCTGGAATATCTGGCCAGCAACCGCGGCCGGCGCGTGACCAAGACGCAGGTCTTCAACGCCATCTACGGCATCTTCGACGAGGAGGTCGAGGAGAACGTGGTGGAGAGTCACATCTCGAAGCTGCGCAAGAAGCTGCGCGAGAAGCTCGGCCACGACCCGATCGATTCCAAGCGGTTTCTCGGCTATCGGCTGGTGTTTTGATGGCCGCCCGAGGCACATCCCGCGCCAGCCTCGCGCAAGACACGAGGCATAGTTTTATGGCCTCCTACCCAGGCACTGCGGAGATCCATCGATGAGCCTCTACGGAATGATGCGGACCGGCGTTTCCGGTATGAACGCGCAGGCCAACCGCTTGTCCACGGTGGCCGACAACATCGCCAACTCCGACACCACCGGCTACAAGCGCTCTTCGGCAGAGTTCTCGTCACTGATCATGCCCGGCACCGGCGGCGCCTATAATTCCGGCGGCGTGACGACGACGATCCGCTCGGCCATCAGCACGCAGGGCGTCATGACCTACACCACTTCGGTGTCGGATCTCGCCGTAAACGGCGACGGCTTCTTCGTCGTGCAGGATGCCAGCGGCACGCCCTATCTGACCCGCGCCGGCTCCTTCGTCCCGGATGCGCAAGGCCGGCTGGTCAATGCCGCGGGCTACCAGCTCATGGCCTACGACTACGCCAATGGCGATCCGGCCGCGACCGCCAACGGCTTCGAAGGCCTCGTGCCGGTGCAGATCTCCGACCAGGAAATGACAGCGACCCCGAGCACGGAAGGCATCTTCAGCGGCAACCTGCCGGCGGGCGCCACTCCGGTCGCGGCCGGCAGTCTGCCCTCCACCAACAGTGCGACCGCCCAATACACGTCGAAAACCTCGCTGGTCGCCTACGACAATCTCGGCAACAAGAAACTGCTCGACGTCTACTTCACCAACACCGGCGCCGGCACTTGGGAGGTCGCGGTCTTCGACCAGTCGAAGGCGACGCCGGGCACCTCCTTCCCCTATACGGGCGGCGCGCTGGGTACGGCCAACCTCACCTTCGACACCACCACCGGCAAGCTCACCGGCGCAACCACGGGCGTTTCCTTCACCGTTCCGGGCGGCCAGACCCTCAACCTCGATCTCGCCAAGCTGACACAGCTCGGCGCCGGCTTCACCGTCGCCGACGCCAAGGTCAACGGCAACGCGCCGAGCTCCATCCAGAAGGTCCAGATCGGCCAGGACGGCGTCATCTACGCGCAGTTCGCCGACGGCTCGACCAAGGCGCTTTACAAGATCCCGCTGGCCGACGTTCAGAGCCCCGACAACCTCACCGCCATGCCCGGCAACATCTATGTGGAGAGCACCGATTCCGGCGCGGTCCATATCGGCTTTGCCAATGAGGGCAAGCTCGGCTCCATCGTCTCCGGAGCGCTTGAAAATTCCAACGTCGATATCGCCGAGGAACTGACCAACATGATTGCGGCGCAGCGCAGCTACACCGCCAATTCCAAGGTCTTCCAGACCGGCTCGGACCTGATGGACGTCCTCGTCAACCTGAAGAGATAAACGACGGGCGCCGCCCCGTGAAAGATCAGCATGTCGCTTTCCTCCGCACTAAGCATTGCCCAGTCGGCGCTTCTGGCCACGTCCAAGCAAACCAGCGTCGTATCGCGCAATGTGGCCGATGCGTCGAACCCGGACTACACCCGGCGCATCGCCGTGGTGACCAGCACGGCGCCCGGCGCCAGGGCGGTGGAAATCCAGCGTACCGCGAATGACCTTCTGTTCCGCCAGAACCTTTCGGCGCTGTCGGCATGGAGCGGCCAGAGCGCGCTTTACGACGGCATGGATCAGCTCGATCTGTCGGTCAACGGGGTCGACAATGCGTCATCGCCCTCGACGGCAATCGCCAACCTGCAGAAAGCCCTGCAGCTCTATGCCACAACGCCGTCGAACCAGAACCTTGGCACCAGCGTCGTCGACGCCGCCAAGCAGGTGGTGAATTCGCTGAACAGCGGCACCAAGGCGATCCAGGATTTCCGCACCCAGGCGGACAGCCAGATCGCCACGGCCGTCAACGATCTCAACTCGCTGCTCAGCCAGTTCCAGGACGCCAACAAGGCCGTTATCTCGGGCACCCGCTCGGGCACGGACGTATCCGACGCGCTCGACCAGCGCGACGCCCTTTTGAAGAAGATATCGGAATATGTCCCGATCTCGACCTTCACGCGCGGCGACAACGACATGGTCATCACCACCAGGGACGGCACGACGCTGTTCGAGACCGTGCCGCGTTCGGTGACCTTCACGCCATCGTCCGGCTATTCGGCCGGCACGCCCGGCAACACGATCTACATCGACAACGTGCCGGTTTCCGCGGGCATCGGCGACAACACCACCGCCGACGGCAAGCTTGCGGGCCTGTTGAAGCTGCGCGACGGCGTCGCCTCGACCATGCAAAGCCAGCTCGACGAAATCGCGCGCGGCCTGATCACGGCATTTGCCGAAACCGCGCCGTCGCAGCCCGATGCGACCGGCTTGTTCACATGGTCGGGGGCCCCGGCGATTCCGGCCGCCGGCACCCTGGTCGACGGCCTCGCCGGGTCGATCAGCGTCAACGCCGCCTTCGATCCGAGCGCCGGCGGCAACCCCGCGCTGTTGCGCGACGGCGGCGCCAACGGCGCGGCCTATGTCGCCAACACCAGCGGCGGCGCCTCCTATGCGGACCTGCTGATCGGTTATGGCAGCAAGCTGGATCAGCCGATGGCCTTCGACACTTCCACCGGCATCGCCGTCAGCTCGGGCGTCTCCGACTATGCAGCCAATGCCATCGGCTGGTTCGAGGGCGTGCGCCAGCAGGCCTCGACCAATGCCGACAGCAAACAGGCGCTGGCGGCACGCACGGCCGAGGCGCTGTCCAACGACACCGGGGTCAATGTCGATCAGGAGATGTCCCTGCTTCTCGACCTCGAGCACACCTATCAGGCATCGGCGCATATGATGAAAACGGTGGGCGACATGCTGGACTCCCTGTTGGCCGCGGTGGGATAGTTCATGAAAGCGACAGGCGTTTCCTCAGCCGCCATTTCCAACGCGCTGCGCTACCAGCAGGCGAGGATGCAGGCCGACCTCGTCAAGGCGACGAAGGAATCACAGACCGGCACGGTCGCAGATATCGGCCTGGCGCTCGGCAGCCGCACGACCCAGGCCGTCACCTTCCAGCGCGATCTCGACCGGCTGAACGGCATTGTCGATTCCAACGCGCTCGTGACGGCGCGCCTGAAATCGACCCAGGATTCCCTCGGCCAGATCGCCAACAGCGCACAGAGCTTCCTGTCGGCGCTGACCAGCGGCGTCTCCGGCGACTCTTCGACCAGCATCCTGCAGACCGCCGGCGCCTCGGCGCTGCAGCAGATGACCGGCATCCTGAACACCAGCGTCAACGGCGAATATCTGTTTGCCGGCACCAACACCGACGTCAAGCCGATCGACGATTTCAACGCCGCCGGCTCGCCGGCCAAGGCGGCGTTCGACGCCGCTTTCACCAGCTATTTCGGCTTCACTCAGACCGACCCGGCTGCGGCCAACATCACCGCCGCGCAGATGGACAACTTCATCACCACGCAGGTCGAGCCGCAATTCCTCGGCTCCGGCTGGCAGGCCAACTGGTCGAGCGCCACCGACGAGCAGATCACCAGCCGCATTTCGCTCAACGAGACCACCCAGACCTCGGTCAGCGCCAACGACCAAGGCATCCGCAAGCTCGCCATGGCGGCCGCCATGGTCAGCAGCCTGATGACCGGCAGCATCAGCGAGGCTGCGCAGAACGCTGTCGTCAGCCGCGCGCAGGCGCTGGTCGGCGAAGCCATCGGCGGCATCACCCAGATACGGGCCGAGACGGGCATAGCCCAGCAGCGCGTGTCCGATGCCAGCGACCGCATGAAGACCCAGGTCGACCTCTTCGAGAAGCACATCGTTGATCTCGAAGGCGTCGACCCCGCGGAAGCGGCGACCCGCGTGGCCGACCTGACACAGCATATCGAGACATCCTTTGCCTTGACCGCGCGTCTGCAGCAGCTCAGCCTGCTCAACTATCTGACTTGAACACGTAAACCGGAACGCCAGAGCGCCGACGATGTATCAATTCTCCTACGCCGACATCCAGACCGACTCCGTCGCCGATGCCAAGGACCGGGAGCGGCAGTTGCTCACGCGCTCGATCGACATGCTGGCGGCGGCCGCCGCGGTCGGCACCGACTCCATGGAGGCGGTCGAGGCGCTGCACTTCACCAACCGCATCTGGACCACTTTCGTCGAGGATCTCGGCTCCAGCGACAACGCGCTCCCCAAGGAGCTGCGCGCCAACCTGATCTCCATCGGCCTGTGGCTGCTGCGCGAGACGGAAGATATCCGCCAGGGCCGCACCAACAATTTCGAAGGATTGATCGAGGTCTCCCAGATCATCCGAGACGGCATCCAATGACCAACACGCTGAAGATCTCGCTGAAGCCCAACGAGAAGATCTATATCAACGGCGCGGTCATCCGCGTCGACCGCAAGGTCACCATCGAGCTGATGAACGATGTGCAGTTCCTGCTCGAAAGCCATGTGATTCAGGCCGACCAGGCCTCGACGCCGCTCAGGCAGCTCTATTTCATCGTGCAGATCATGCTGATCAACCCGGCGGGCGCCGCGGAGGCTCGTGAAATGTTCCGCCGCTCGCTGCCGATGCTGATCGCAAGCTTCGACAACCAGGACATCTGCAACAGCCTGAAGCAGATCGACCGCATGGTCGGCGAGGACGAGATCTACGAGGCGCTGAAGGCGATCCGCGCGCTCTATCCGCTCGAGCGCAAGGCGCTCGAAGCCGACGACGACATTCCCGAAGCGCCGCGCGCACTGGCTGTAGGAGCATAAGATGGCCGTCGACATGACGACAACGATCCCGGTTGGCGCCAACCAGGCCAGCCAGAAGACCTCGAAGACGGCGGTGGATTATCAGTCGTTCCTGAAGCTGTTGATCGCCGAGATGAAGAACCAGGATCCGACCAAGCCGATGGATTCGACGCAATATGTCGCGCAGCTCGCCACCTTCTCCCAGGTCGAGCAGTCGGTGCAGACCAACACCAAGCTTGACCAGATCATGCAATCCTCGGCGCTCTCGCAGGCCGACGCGCTGATCGGCCGTACGATCACCTCGGCCGACGGCAAGACCACCGGGACGGTAGCCTCGGTAACGCTCTCCAGCAACGGCCTGATCGCCGTGCTGCAGGACGGCACCAAGGTCCCGGTCGGCGCGGGCGTGTCGATCAAGCCGGCCAGCTGAAGCATGTCTCCCGAAAGTGGGAACCGGTTTCGGGATAAAGACATGCGTAAAACCAAAGACCTAAAGCGCATGGAGCGAATCCGAAGGATCGCGACGCGCTTTAGCCTGACCGCCGGGGTGTGCCCGCATGAATGAGGCCGATGCCCTCGATATCGTCCAGTACGCCGTTTGGACGGTTCTCACCGCCTCCGCCCCCGTGGTGCTTGTGGCGATGGCGGTCGGTATCGGCATCGCGCTCATCCAGGCGCTGACCCAGATCCAGGAAATCACGCTGACCTTCGTGCCGAAGATCGTCGCCATCATGCTCGTGGTGGCGCTGACCGGCCCGTTCATCGGCAGCCAGATCTCGGCCTTCACCAACGTCATCTTCGAACGCATCGAGCACGGTTTCTGACGACTGGCCACCATGCGCTCGGGCTTCGCGGGAGCAGCGAGACGACAGGCCCGGCCGAGGTCGAAGGCGCGCAATAGCGAAAAGTTGGTCCAGACCGGCGAGATGCTTGGCTTAAAGCTTCGCCGACGCATTTTCGCCTTTGCCATCCTGTTGTTGGGTCGCACTCTTTGACGAGTCGCCATCCCTCTTCGGGTGCGGCGAGCCTGTATTGCGGACGAAGGCCCAACCATGATCGACGACGAGCCGGAAAGCGAACGCGTCTCCGCTCTGGCGCCGTTCCGGCACGGCATCTTTCGCGCTGTCTGGGCGGCCAGCCTGGTGTCGAATTTCGGCGGCCTGATCCAGGGCGTCGGCGCCGCCTGGATGATGACCACGATCGCCACCTCGTCCTATCAGGTGGCGCTGGTCCAGGCCTCGACGACCTTGCCGATCATGCTGTTCGCGCTCGTCGCCGGCGCCATCGCCGACAGCTTCAACCGCCGCAAGGTGATGCTGGTGGCGCAGACCTTCATGCTGGTCGTCTCGGCGCTGCTGACCTTGTTCACCTGGCAAGGCTGGATGACGCCGTGGACGCTGCTGGCCTTCACCTTCCTGATCGACAGCGGCACGGCGCTGAACAGCCCGTCATGGCAGGCGTCGGTCGGCGACATGGTGCCCCGCGCCAAGGTGCCGGCGGCGGTCGCGCTCAATTCGCTGGGCTTCAACATTACCCGCAGCGTCGGTCCGGCCATCGGCGGCGTCATCGTCGCCGCCGCGGGCGCCGCGGCGGCCTTCGCCGCCAACGCCATCAGCTATATCGGCCTGATCGTCGTGCTCGCCCGCTGGAAGCCGGCTCTGCCCGAGCAGACGCTGCCGCGCGAGTCGCTGGGCGCCGCGATGGGCGCCGGCCTGCGCTATGTCGCCATGTCGCCCAACATCGCCAAGGTGCTGGTGCGCGGCTCGGCCTTCGGCTTCAGCGCCGGCGCGGTGCTGGCGCTGCTGCCGCTGGTGGCGCGCGATGTGGTCAAGGGCGACGCGCTGACCTACGGCATTATGCTCGGCGCCTTCGGCATCGGCGCGGTCGGCGGCGCGCTGATCAGCGTGCGGCTCAGGCAGTTGCTGTCCAGCGAGGCGATGGTGCGCATGGCCTTTTGCGGCTTCGCGCTCTGCGCCTTCAACGCCGCCGTCAGCCACAATGCCTGGCAGACATCGGCGGGCCTGCTCATCGGCGGCGCCTGCTGGGTGATCGCGCTCTCGCACTTCAACGTCACCGTGCAGATGTCCACGCCGCGCTGGGTGGTCGGCCGCGTGCTGTCGATCTACCAGACGGCGACCTTCGGCGGTATCGCGCTGGGAAGCTGGATCTGGGGCGTCGTTGCCGATGCGCATGGCGCCGAGATTGCGCTGATCGCGGCGGCGGTCGCCATGCTTGCCGGCGCGGCGATCGGTTTCTTCCTGCCATTGCCGAAGCAGACGGTCCTCAACCTCGATCCGCTCAATCGCTTCAAGGAGCCGATGCTTTCGCTCGACCTCAAGCCGCGCAGCGGCCCGATCGCCATCATGATCGAGTACATCATCCGCGAGCAGGACGTGCCGGAGTTCCTGGCAACCATGGCCGAGCGCGGCCGCATCCGCCGCCGTGACGGCGCGCGCAACTGGACGCTCGCGCGCGATCTCGAAAATCCATCCGTGTGGATCGAGCACTACCACACGCCGACCTGGGTCGAGTACATCCGCCACAACCGCCGCGCCACCCATGCCGATGCCGTGGTCGGCGAACGCATCCGCGCGCTGCACAGCGGCGAGAATCCGCCGCGCGTGCGCCGCATGATCGAGCGCCCGACCACCGCGGGCACGACGCTTGTCTCGCCCAAGGGCCCGATCGATCACTGATCTCCTGGCCGATCAGTGGCCCGTGATGCTGTCGGCAAGGGCGGCCAACCTTGAAGTGTGGCCGAGCCCAGCCGCCTCGCGCTGGTCGGCGATCCGGTAGAGCTGATACATCGAATGGACGCCCAGCCAGCGGAACGGCTCCGGCTCCCAGGGCCGCACCTTGCGGTTGACCCAGGGCAGCCGCGTCAGTTCGGTCTCCTGGCCGAGCACGAGATCGGCCAGCGTGCGTCCCGACAGGTTGGAGCTCGACACGCCGAGCCCGACATAGCCGCCGGCCCAGCCTATGCGCGTCGCCGGATCGAGACCCACCGTCGTGCACCAGTCGCGCGGCACGCCGAGCACGCCGCACCAGGCGTGATCGATGCGGGATCCCGCGGTCTGCGGCAACAGCGTCGTCAGGATCGCGTGCAGCTGGTCGATCGTCGCCTGCTGCGTCTGGCCGTTGACGTCGGTGCGCGAGCCGTAGCGGTAGGGCACGCCGCGCCCGCCCATGGTGATGCGCCCCTCGCGGGTGCGCTGGGCATAGCAATAGGCATGCGCGGCATTGCCGAGCAGCTCATGCCCGTCCCAGCCGATCTTGCGCCAAAGTTCTTCCGGCAGCGGTTCGGTGACGATCTGCGCGCTGTTCAGCGCCAGCCAGGTTCGTTCTTCCCCAGGGATGCCGGCTGTAAACCCTTCGGTCGCGCGGATGATGGTTTCAGCCCGCACCGTACCTCGATCGGTGGTGGCCTTGCCCTTGGCGATCGTCGTCGCCGTCGTCTTCTCGTAGATGGAAACGCCGAGACGCTCGACTGCCGCCGCCAGCCCCTGCACCAGCTTGGCCGGCTGCACCCGCGCCTGGCCGTGGATGACGAGGCCGCCCATGACATTTTTGATCTTGATGCGCGCCCGCGTCGTCTCGGCGTCAAGCAGCTCGATGCGTTCGGGATCGGCGTCCCAGGAGCGGGTCGTCTCGCATTCCTCGCGCACGCGTTCCAGCTGCGCCGGATTGGTGGCGACCGTCAGATTGTCGACGCGGCGGATGTCGGCGTCGATGCCCTCTTCCGTCGCCACCCGGATCACCTCGTCGACGCAGCCGGCCATGGCTTGCTGCATGGCGGTGACGCCTTGCCGGGTCGAGGTCTTCAGATATTTCTCGCGCGACCAGCCGAAGCCGCCCGACAGCCAGCCGCCATTGCGCCCCGACGCGCCGAAGCCGGCGAACTCGCGTTCGATGAGCACGATGCGCAGCGAGGGCTTGGCCTTCTTCAGATAGTAGGCCGTCCAAAGCCCCGTATAGCCGGCGCCGACGATCGCGACATCCACCTCGATGTCGCCCGGCAAAGGCGGGCGCGGCGCGGGGATGCCGCCCAGATCCGCATACCAGAACGAGATGTCGCCGTTGCGCTTGACTTGCATGGGATGGCTTCCGGAAGTGACGTCTTAGAGACCGTTTCGAAATCCACTCCGGCGAGTCATATGATGGTGCTTTCGAGAACCGGAGCGGAGCGGACATTCAGGTCCGTGAGCACCGGAAGCGCAGAAAACGCCACCAGATGGCCGCCGGTGTGGATTTTCCAAACGGTCTCTTATTGGCTGGGCTGTCGATAGTGGTCAACCTTCGCCCGACAGATCGCGGCGCGCCTTGTCGAGCTCTTCGGCATAGCGGCGCATCAGATGGCTTTCGGTGAGCAGGCCGAGCACGATGCGCTCGTCGAAGTCCTCGACCACCGCCAGCTCTTCGGCCCCGGTCCGCTGGAAGGTCTCGGCCGCGGTCTGGACGTTCATCGAAGGCACCAGCACCGCATCCTTAAACTGGGCCAGCGCGCTCACCGGCGTCTCGTCGTCGGAGCGATCGCTGTGCAGTTCCGGCACCAGCAGCATGCCGACATATTGGTCGGCCTGCTCGACGGCGATGACGCGCTGCGCCGAGCCGAGCGGGACCTCCTTGCGGAATTCGGCAAGCGTGATCGAGGCGGGAATGGTGCGGACGTCCTTGCGCATCATCGAGCCGACGGTAAGGCTGCGCATCCAGCCGACGTCATGCGCGCTGCGGATCGTCTCGCCACGCAGATGGAAGCGCCAGGTCGAGAAGGAGTAGCCGAAGGTTTCGCGCACCAGGATCGCCGACATGATCGAGGCCGCCAGCACCACGCCGGTGAGCGTCAGGTCGCGTGTCGATTCCAGCGCCAGGAACGTCATGGTCAGCGGACCGCCGACGACGCCGACGGCGAGCGAGGTCATGCCGACGACGGCGGCGACCGCCGGGTCGATGCCGGCCGACGGCGCGGTCATCGCCATGACGCCGGCAAAGACCTTGCCGAGCAAAGCCCCCAGGAACAATGAAGCGAAGAACAGGCCGCCGCGGAAGCCGGAGCCGAGCGAGATGGCGGAAGCCGCCAGCTTCAGCACGAAGACGCTGGCCACCACCGGCAGCGCGTAGTTCATGGCGAACTCGCGGTGCAGCGCGCCGTGCCCGCTGGAGAGCACTTGCGGCGTGACCAGCCCGAGCAGGCCGACGAAGATGCCGCCGATGAAGGGCCTGACCGAGGCGTCGATCGACAGCCGCACGAAGAGCGACTCGACGATGCTCACCAGATGCATGATCGCGATCGAGGCGCCGCCGCCGAGCAGGCCGAGCAGGAGGAACGGCACATACTCGCTGGCGGTCAAATTCGGCAGGCCCGACAATTCCAGCGGAAACGGCACGCCGCCGAACATTTCCGCCGTCAGCGAGGCGCAGATTGCCGCCGCCATCACCGGCGCCACATTGGCGACGGAGTAGATGCCGATGACCAGCTCGAAACCGTAGAAGGCGCCGGTCAGCGGCGCGTCGAACGCGGCAGCGATCGCACCGGCCGCGCCGCAGCCGACCAGGATGCGCACGTCGTTGCGGCGCAGCCGGAAGGCGCGGGCAAGCCGGGAAGCGATACCGGAGCCGACCTGCGTGTACCCGGCTTCCAATCCGACCGAGGCGCCGAAGCCGCTGGAAATCATCGTCTGCGCCACGATGATGAAGGTGTCGGTGAGCGACATGCGCCCGCCATAGAGCGCGTTGGCCTCGATCGGATCGACCGGCGTGCGGAACTTGCGCTTTCTGAGCCAAATGACGGAAAGGCCGAGCAACAAGCCGCCGACCGCCGGGAACATCGCCTGCACCGGGTCGGCGAGCGAGAACATTGCCGAAAGCCGGCCGCCCGGCTGCACGTCGAACAGCAGCCAGTGCATGCCTTGCACCAGCGCGCTCATGCCGGTGACCAGCGCGCCCGCGATCACGCCGACCACTCCGGCCATCAGCACGATCACGATGCCGCGCGCCTCGAGCACGGGGATCGAGCTGATCAGCACCGCGCGGAGCCGGCGGGCGTAGACTTGTGGGTCGTTTCTGGCAGGCAACGGAACGGCTCGCCGGTATGCGGAAGAAGACAGCTGCCGTGCCTGATACGCGCGGTGGCTATGCGTGGCAACCGCAATGCCGACCGCATGTGGCGCCAATTTGGCGTTGCACGAAATAGCGTTAAGAAGGCTTGCGCCGCGACAAAGGCGATAGATTTAATCAGCTATTGGGATGGTCAGCGGGCCGCAGCCGTCCGCCGCGACGAAGATCGCCAGCAGCTCGGCCGGCTCGGTGGCGCTGGCATTCTCGGCGAAAGCGTGGATCGCGCCCGGCGCTTCGAACCAGGTCTGGGCCTGCGTGTAGGTCACTGCCGGCCCGCCTTCCATCTGTGAGCGCAGCGCTCCCTTGATGACGAAGGCCGTGACGGAACCCGGATGACGGTATCGCGGCGTATAGGCACTGGGCGGGAATTCGACCAAAGCCGTGGTGATTGAATGCCCAGGCACATTCGGCAGCCTTTCGCAGGAGAGCGGCTTTACCGTGGTGCTCGGACGCGCCGCCGCCTCTTCCCAGGCATCGGCCGCCATCATGTGGATATGTGCGTCCATTCCCCCAGTGATGGCGGCTGCCCTGTTGCTTTGGATCATGGCCGTGCCAAGCAGCCCCGCCGCGATGGCGGCGACGCCGAGCAACGCTAGGCCTCGCGAAGAAACGTCTTGGGTCATGTCGGCAACCCTCCTCTCATGCGGTCAGCCGGAAATCGGCGCGCCAGCCGAGCTCGCTGACGGCCTTGTCGGTCGTGATATGGCCGTTTGGCTCAGCGACATTGAAGGCGCCCTGCGTTCCGCGCTCGACGGCAAGCAGTGCCGCGTAAGCGGCGGCGTCGACATGCACGGCCGGCTCCGCGGCGCTTTCCGCGCCGGTGCCCGGTCCGTAGAGATGGCCGTAGCGCAGCACGATGCCGGTGATCGGCGAGGCGTTGAGCACATGCTTCTCCAGCGCAATGACGCCGCCGACGCTGATGGCGCGGCCGCCTTCCGCTCCGCTGTCCAGCGGATCGGTCTCGGCATGCGGCTCCGTTCCCGGCGCATAGACCCAGGCGATGCTTTGCGCGATCAGCCGCTTTGCGCCGGCAGCCTTCGCCGCCTCGACGAGGTTGTGGGTCCCCTCGTCGCGAATGCGGGCGTTGCGTGCGACCGCCTCGGCCATTTTCGATGGATCGAGCCCGGCCGGCAGGTCTGTGAGCTGATGGATGACGATCTCCGGCCTGGCCGCCACGACCGACGCGCGAAACGCGTTGGCATCGAACACATCGACCACCACGGGATCGGCGCCGAGCGCGCGAAGGTCGTCAGCCTTTGCCGCCTGGCGCGTCGTCGCCGTCACCTTGTGGCCGGCCGCTACCAGTTGCGGTACCAGCCGGCGGCCGATCGCGCCCGAGGCGCCGGCAAGAAAAATACGATGGCCCATCGTCTTTCGCTCCTTGTTGCGATAATATCAGAGTACGAATAACATATAAGAGCTCTGATATTATGCGCAAGAAGAATCCCTCCATTCCGGCCGCCGGCGAAGGCAAGCGCGGCGAGGAAGGCTATCTGGGCTATCTGCTGCGCCAGGCAGCCGGTGCCTACCGACTGAAGGTGGAGCGGGCGCTCGATGAATTCGCCGTCACACAGGCGCAGTTCGCGGCGCTTACCATGATCTCGGCCTATCCCGGCATCTCGAACGCCGATCTGGCCCGGCTGGCGGTGCTGACGCCGCAGACGGTGAGCGTGATTGTCGGCAATCTGGAAAAGGCCGGCTCCCTCGTCCGCCGGCCGCATGCCGTCCACGGCCGCATCCAGCACCTCGACCTGTCGGAGAGCGGCCGCGCCCTGCTGAAGAAATGCCGGGAGCGCGTCTACAAGCTCGAGGGCGAACTGACCGCCGGCCTCTCCGCCGAGGAGGAACGCGCCGTGCGGCGCTGGCTGGTCAACGTTGCGACCGCGGACGCGCCGCAGCCGTAAAGCCCTCCGGCGTTCAAGTCGGCGCGCCGCCGTCCGTCTCGTAAAGCGTAAGCTTGCGATCGCTGATGCCGAGCTCCGCCCAGCTCTCGCGCCACTCGGCGATATGCGCAGACTTGAAATGCGCTTCGAGCGCGGCGCGGTCGCTCCAGGCTTCCGAAACATGGATGAGCCCGGCGTCCAGCACATCCTGCGCGTAGGAATAGTGAAGGCAGCCCGGTTCGGCCCGGCTTGCCAGGATCATGCGTTGCATCGCCGGCCTTGCCCGTTCGAGCCTGTCGGCTGGCAGCCGGATCGTGCCGGTGATCAGAAGCATTTGCCATCCTTTCGCAAGACCGTGGCAAGGTCCCGTAGCCACTCTCCCACCTTCGCGCAAGCTTGGCGGGTTACGGTCGAGGGCCTGCCTTGTGCGTGGCGGTTCTTGATTTGGGGACGACATGGCGATCAGCGAAACACTCCCGTCGGGCCTGGTGGCGAAGAACGGCCGTGACGTGTTCTTCGCGCTCGGCATCGTCGTCATCCTGGCGGTGCTGTTCCTGCCGATCCCCGCCTTCCTCATCGATATCGGCCTTGCCTTCTCGATCGCGCTCTCGGTGCTGATCCTGATGGTGGCGCTGTGGATCCAGCGCCCGCTCGATTTCTCGTCCTTCCCGACCGTGCTGCTGATCGCCACGATGCTGCGCCTGTCGCTCAACATCGCCACCACGCGCATGATCCTGTCGCACGGCAATGAGGGCACGCATGCCGCCGGCTATGTCATCTCCGGCTTCTCGAAACTGGTGATGTCGAGCGACTTCGTCATCGGCCTCATCGTCTTCATGATCCTGATCGTGGTGAACTTCATCGTCATCACCAAGGGCGCCACCCGTATCGCCGAGGTCGGCGCGCGCTTCACCCTCGACGCCATCCCCGGCAAGCAGATGTCGATCGACGCCGACCTCTCCGCCGGCATGATCGACGAGAAGACCGCGCAGTTGCGCCGCCGCGAGTTGGAGGAAGAATCCTCCTTCTTCGGCTCGATGGACGGCGCTTCGAAATTCGTGCGCGGCGACGCCATTGCTGGCCTGATCATCACCGCCATCAACATCGTCGGCGGCATCGCCATCGGCTATCTGCGCCACGGCATGGGCCTCGGCCAGGCGGCCGACGTGTTCATCAAGCTGTCGGTCGGCGACGGCCTGGTCACCCAGATCCCGGCCCTCATCGTCTCGCTCGCCGCCGGCATGCTCGTCTCCAAGGGCGGCACGCGCGGCTCGGCCAACCAGGCGGTGTTCGGCCAGCTCGGCGCGCATCCGCGCGCGCTCTATGTCGCGGCCTCGCTGCTGGTCATCCTCGGCCTGATGCCCGGCCTGCCGCTGTTCCCCTTCTTCGCGCTCGCCGGCGGCATGGCCGGCCTCGGCTACATCATCCCGCTGCGCCAAAGCCGCGCGCTTGCCGCCGCCGAAGCCCTGAAAACGCAGGAGAAAGCGAACAAGGTCGAGGAGGAGAAGAACTCGGTCAAGGCCTCGCTCGTCACCGCCGAGATCGAGCTTCTGATCGGCAAGCAGTTGTCGACCAGGCTGATGGTGGCGCATCAGGAACTGGTCTTCCGCATGTCGAAGATGCGCAAGAAATTCGCCCAGCAATACGGCTTCGTGGTGCCCGAGGTACGCGTCGCCGACGACTTCGCCATTCCGCCGAAGAGCTACCAGATCAAGGTGCACGGCACGGTGGTCGCCGAATACCAGATGCGCGTCGGCGAGATCATGGTTCTGCTCGGCACGCGCGGCGTGCCGGAAATCCCCGGCGAGGAGATCCGCGAGCCGGCCTTCGGCATGCGCGCCTATTCGGTGCTCGAAACCTTCGCCGAGGATCTGAGGCGCGAGAACTTCACTTTCGCCGACAATATGTCGGTGCTGCTCACACATCTTTCCGAGGTGATCCGCAACAACCTGCCGCAGCTTCTGTCCTACAAGGACATGAAGGCGCTGCTGGAGCGGCTCGACCCCGAATACCGCAAGCTCGCCGACGAGATCTGCACGTCGCACATCTCCTATCCCGGCCTCCAGGCGGTGCTGAAGCTTTTGCTTGCCGAGCGCGTCTCGATCCGCAACCTGCATCTGATCATCGAGGCGATCGCCGAGATCGCGCCGCATGTGCGCCGCACTGAGCAGATCGTCGAGCATGTGCGCATCCGCATGGCGCAGCAGATCTGCGGCGACCTCTCCGAAGGCGGCATGCTCAAGGTGCTGCGCCTCGGCAACCGCTGGGACCTCGCCTTCCACCAGAGCCTCAAGCGCGACGCCAAGGGCGAGGTGCGCGAATTCGACATCGACCCGCGCCAGCTTGAGGAGTTCGGCCAGGACGCCACAAAGGCGATCCGCAAGCATCTCGAGGCCGGCGAGCGCTTCGTGCTCGTCACCGCGCCCGACGCGCGTCCCTATGTGCGCATGATCATCGAGCGGCTGTTCACGACGCTTCCCGTGCTCAGCCATGTCGAGATCGCCAAGGGCGTCGAGATCAAGGTGCTCGGAACCATCTCGTGAACGCGCTCTCGCAAGGCGTCGTCATCGCCGCCTTCCTCGCCTTCTGCCGCATCGGCGCCTGCTTCATGCTGATGCCCGGCCTGTCGAGCGCCCGCGTGCCGATCCAGATCAGGCTCTTCGTGTCGGTCGCCGCCACCGGCGGCTTGCTCGCTTTCCTGTGGGACCGCATCTACCCGTTCGTCGATCCGCGCCCGCAAGTGCTCGCGCCGATGATCGTCTCCGAGCTGCTGGTCGGCGGGCTGATCGGCGCCATGACCAGGCTCTACATGGAAGCGCTGCGCTTCATGGGCTCGGCCATCGCCACGCTGATCGGCTATGGCGGCTCGGGGGGGCCTGCGATCGAGGAGCCGGAGCCGCAGGCGGCACTTGCCGCCATCATCTCGTTCTCGGCGCTGCTTCTGCTCTTCGTCTTCGACTTCGACCACGAGATCGTCAAGGCGCTGGTCGCCTCCTACCAGGTCGCGCCGGTCAACGTGTTCTTCAATCCGCAGGCGGCGCTCGTCGACGTCACCGACACGGTGTCGGACGCCTTCTTCCTGGTCATCCGCCTCGGCAGCCCGTTCGTCGCCTATGCCATCCTGGTCAATCTGACGATCGGCTTCGTCAACAAGCTGACGCCGCAGATCCCGGTCTATTTCATCTCGCTGCCCTTCGTCATTGCCGGCGGCATGATCATCTTCTACTTCGCCGTCGGCACGCTGCTGTCGCTGTTCGTCGACGGCTTCGTCGACCTCACGCTGGCAAGATAGGCGCCATGACGACGCGAAAAGACCGCCTGAAGAAACTGGTCAAGGTGCAGGAGCAGTTGAAGGCGCTGCACGAAACCCGTCATGCCGGCTTCCTTGCCGCCGCCGTCAAGGCGGAAGCGGAGGCCAAGGAGCTGATCGAGCATTTCGACACTGACAAATCGCTCGCCGGCCTCTTTCCCGCGCTCTACCACAAGCGCATCACCGACGCGCTCGGCCGGCAGCAACAGAACCTCGAAAATGCCCGCCAGGAAGCGTCGCTGGTCGCCACTGCCACGGCGCGGACCAACATGGTCGAGCGCGCCTACAAGGACGTGCGCCGCCGCGACGAACGCGAACGCTCCGACCGCGAGCGGCTCGACCTGATCACGCAGAAACGGGCCGAGGAGTAGCCCAGTAATAACCCGAAGGTGATTCACGGACGACATCGCGACCGCATTGCGCCGCATGTCGGACGCTGAATTCGAATTCCTCATTACCTGAAGCCGACATGGATTGCCGCTGGCGTTGGCCAACGCGCTTGGGCGGCGAGCGACACTATTGCTCGAAAGGCTCTCCAAGCGATGCCACGCCGTTGAGCTTGAGCAGACGCCGGTTCGAAGAAATGATGCCCAGCACAATGATTGTCACGATATAGGGCAGGCTCGATAGAAGTTGCGAAGAGACGTCCAGTCCGGTCGCCTGGGCCGCCAGGCTTGCCAGGGAGACGGCGCCGAAGAGGCAGGCGCCGAGAAAGATACGGCTGGTGAGCCAGGTGCCGAAGACGACGAGCGCGATCGCGATCCAGCCGCGCCCGGCAATCATGCCATCGGCCCACAGCGGCGTGTAGACCACGGCCGCGTAGGCGCCGGCGAAGCCCGCCAACACGCCGCCGAAGGCGACAGCGGCGAAGCGCACCGCGATCACAGGATAGCCGAGCGCATGGGCCGCCTTGGGATTCTCGCCGACGGCGCGAACGACAAGGCCGGTCTTGGTGTAGGCGAATACTGCCCAGATGGCGACGGTCGCCGCCAGCGAGAGCCACACGACGACGTCCTGGGCGAACAGGCCGCCGATGACCGGGATATCTGAAAGCCAGGGCAACGAAAGCTTCGGAAGGCCTTTGACCGTGAGGCTCTCATAGGTCTTGCCGAACAGTGCCGATAGGCCCTGGCCGAGTATGCCTATGGCGAGTCCCACCGCGACCTGGTTCGCGCGGAACCCCAGCGCGATGACGGCAAAGACAAGGGAAAGAGCCGCGCTGGCGAGGCCCGCGGCGAGGAAACCCAGGAGGTGGCCGCCGCCGTGATAGACGATGATGAAGGCGATGATCGCCCCCAAGGCCATCAGTCCCTCCACGCCGAGATTGAGGACGCCGGCCCGCTCGGCCACCATCTCGCCGAGCGCCGCCAAAAGGAACGGCGTGGCCGCCGCCAGCATTCCGGCGACGATGAACTCGAGGGCATTCATGGAGCGCTTCCCTGGGCGGCATGGCGCCATTCGAGCCGGTAGCGGACGAAGGCGATGGCGACGAGATAGGCGAGCAACAGGCTGCCCTGAAAGACCCGGACCGCGGCGACCGGCAGATTTGCCGACACCATGGCGTTGTCGCCGCCGATATAGAGGGCCGCCATGAGCAGCGCGGAAAAAATGATGCCTATCGGATGAAGTCCGCCGAGATAAGCGACGATGATGGCCGCATAGCCGTAGCCGGTCGAGATGGAGCGCTGCAACTGGCCGAGCGGCCCGGCCACCTCGGCCGCCCCGGCGAGGCCGGCCGCGAAGCCGCCGATGAGGAAGGAAATCCAGATTGCGCGGCCTTCGTTGAAGCCGGCGTATGCGGCCGCGCGCGGCGCGAGGCCGCCGACCTGCAGCTTGTAGCCCGCGAAACTCCTCTGCATGAACAACCAGGCCGCGAGGGACAGCGCGCAGGCGATAAGCAGCGAGACGTTGACGCGGGTGCCGGGGATCAGGATCGGCACCATCGCGTCGTACTGGAACATGACCGACTGCGGGAAGTTGAACCCGGCGGGGTCCTTCCAGGGGCCGAGAAGCAGGTAGTTGAGCACTTGCGCGGCAACGAGCGCCAGCATCAGCGATACGAGAATCTCGTTCGCGTTGAGCCGCACGCGCCAGAACGCTGTGAGCGAAGCCCAAAGCGCGCCGCCCAGCGCACCGAGGACGAGCATGGAGGGCCAGATCCACTGCCCCGTCGCCTGCGGGAGCCAGATGGGAATGGCCGACGCGAAGATTGCGCCGAGGATGAATTGGCCCTCGGCGCCGATGTTGAAAACCTTGGCGCGAAAGCCGATCGCAAGCCCCTGCGCGATGAGCAGTAGCGGCCCCATCTTCAGCAGGACTTCCGAGAACGAAGCCCAGGACAGGAAAGGTTCGAGCAGCATCGCGTGGAAAACGGCTACCGGATCGCGACCCATCAGGAGGTAGAGCCCGAGATTGAGCAGTGTCGCAAGGCCCAGCGCCACGGGCGGGGCGAGCAGCTTGATTGCAAGCGAGGCATGTTCGCGGCGAACCAGAACGGGAAGGAACCCCAGGGGCAGAGCGCTCATGCGGGGACCTTTTCGGCGGTCGTATGCGCACCGATCATATAGCGGCCGATCTCCTCGGGTCTGGTGTCGCGCGTCACCAGCGGCGGACTGAGCCGGCCCTGATGGATCACCTGGATGGAATCGCAGAGCTCGAACAGTTCCTCCAGTTCCTCCGAGATGACGAGAATGCCCATGCCTTTATTGCGAAGGGCGACGAGGCGCCGGCGGATGGCGGCTGCGGCGCCGATGTCCACGCCCCAGGTGGGCTGCGCCACGAACAGCAATTTCGGCGACAGCATGATCTCGCGGCCGACGATGAACTTTTGCAGATTGCCGCCCGAAAGCGCCCCAGCCTCCGTTTCGGAGCCCGGCGTGCGTACGTCATACTGCCGGATGCACTCTTCGGTGAAAGCTTTCGCCCGGGGCGTGTCGACCAGCCCGCGTTTCAGGAGGCCGGAGGGATGGGCGGTCAGAAGGCTGTTGAGGACGAGCGACATTTCCGGCACCGCGCCGCGGCCCAGCCGTTCCTCGGGAACGAAGGCGAAACCCAGCCGGCGGCGGGCGGCCGCATCGAGCACGCCGACGTCCTTGCCCATCATGAAGATACGCTCGGACTTTTCCCGCGGCAGCACTGTCTCGCCCGAGATCAGCGCCGCGAGTTCGCTCTGGCCGTTGCCCGATATGCCGGCGATACCGAGGATCTCGCCTGCCCGGACCGTCAGGCTGATGTCGGAAAGCGTCACGGCGAAGGGATCGTCGGGCCGATGGTCGAGGCCGACGATTTCAAGGCGCTTCTCTCCGCCGGAATGGGCAACCGCCGGCATGGGCTGAGGCATGTCGCGGCCGATCATCATGCGGGCGAGGTCATGCGCGTCGTGGTCGCGCGGATCCACGTGGCCGGTGATGCGCCCTCCGCGAAGGATGGTTGCACGGTCGCAGACCGCGCGAATCTCCTCCAGCTTGTGCGAGATGAACAGGATGGAGACGCCGCCGTCGCGCAGCCGCCGCAACGTCTCGAACAGCTTGTCTACGGATTGCGGCGGCAGGACGGAAGTCGGCTCGTCAAGGATCAGGAGCTCCGGTCGAGTCATCAGGCAGCGGATGATTTCCACCCGCTGCCGCTCACCGACCGAAAGCGAATGCACGTGGGCGAGCGGATCAACCTCCAGGCCGAAGTCGCGGCCGAGCTTGCGGATGCCTTGCGCAAGATCCGATTTGGCCCCTGGCACGACAAGCCGGATGTTCTCGACGACTGTCAGCGTCTCGAACAAGGAGAAATGCTGGAAGACCATGCCGATCCCCTTGCGCCTCGCATCCGCCGGGGACGCGAGGGCCAGGGGTTCTCCTTTCCAGGTCGCCGATCCCGCGTCGGGCTGCTCGACACCGTAGATCAGCTTCATCAGCGTCGACTTGCCCGCCCCGTTCTCTCCGAGGATCGCATGGATCGAGCGCGGAGCCACGTCCAGATCGATGTCTCGATTGGCATGGATCTGGCCGTAGCTCTTGGAGATGCCGCGCAGCGACAGAAGCGGGGCGGTCATGGTTACTTGGGCAGCGGCGTTGTGACACCCTTGACGTGCCAGTCCATGGCGACGATCTCGGCCTGGGTCATCGTCTTGCCGGCGGGGACGCCCTCGCTGCCGTCGGCCTTGGCGATCGGACCGGTAAAGGGCGAGAAGCTGCCGTTGGCGATCTTGGCTTCAACCTCCTTGATCTTGGCCATCATGTCGGCCGGGATGCCCGGGTTCCAGTCAACGACCTCGACAACCTTGTCGCCGACGCCCAGGAAAGCGTTGGCGCCCTTGAAGCTGCCGGCGAGGTGGGCGTCGACCGAGGCCTTGAAGAAGGGCGACCAGTCGGTCGCCACGCAGCCGAGATAGGTCTTGGGCGCGTATTTCTTCATCGACGAGTTGAGGTTGAAGGCGGGGACGCCGGCCTCCTCGCAGGCCGAAATGACGGACGGCGTGTCCTGCGCGTTGGAGAAGATCACGTCGCATTTCTGCGCCAGCAGCGCCTTGGCGGCTTCCTGCTCCTTGGCCGGGTCGAACCAGGAGTTCACCCATACGACCGAAACCTCGACATCGGGCTTCACCGCCTGCGCGCCCAAGGTGAAGGCGTTGATGGAGGTGATCAGCTCGGGGATGGCGAAGGCGGAGACGGAACCGAGCTTGCCGGTCTTCGAAAGCGCGGCCGCCGCCATCCCCATCAGATAGGTGCCCTGCGAATATTGGGCCGCGAAGGGCGAGAAGTTCGGCGCCACCTGGAAGCCGGAAGCATGCAGCACCGTGACGTCGGGATTGCGCCGCGCGACCTGCAGGGCGCCGTTCTGGTATCCGAAGGACCCGGCGATGAGGAACTTGTTCCCATCGGCGACCGCCTTGTTCATGATGCGGTCGGCGTCCGGTCCCTCCTGTATGTTCTCGATGATGGTGACCTTCACCTTGTCGCCATAGGCTGCCTTCACCGGCTCGAGCCCGTCGGCGAGCGCGCGACCCCAGCCGACATCGCCGACCGGCGAGGGGACCACCAGCGCGATGCCCAGCGGCTCGTCGGCGGCAAGCGCGCGGCTGCCCACCGCGGCAACGAGGCCGGAAGCGGCGGCGCCCTTCATCAATGTTCTGCGGGTAAGATTTATCAGCATGTCGGTTCCCCTTGCTTTTGGTTTTGGTTGCTAGAATTCCACGGTCGCGAGCGCCGCATCGGCTTGCGCGAACATCCTGGCCTCGTCGAGCCCCGGGAATTCTCCCTTGGCCCAAACGACCCGGCCGTTGATCATCGTCATGTCGGTCGGCGCGCCGATGCCCACCTTGGCCAGCAGGCTCAGCGGATCATGCCGCGTGCCGACATAGTCCATGCGCCGGGTGTCGATGGCGAAGAGGTCGGCGGCCATGCCGGGCGCCAGCCTGCCGATGTCGCCGCGCCCGAGCAGCGCCGCACCTCCCGTCGTCGCATAGCCGAGAAAATCGGCCGGCGGCGGCACCGGATGGTCGCGCGTCGACGCCGCCAGGCATTGCAGCATGTAGGCAGAATGGATGCAGTGCATCAGGTTGGAATTGTCGTTCGAGGCGGCGCCGTCGCAGCCCAGTCCGACACCGAGCCCGAGGGCCGACATCGCCGGTATGTCGGTGATCTCGGCGCCGACCAGATAGACCGGCTCAGGGCAATGCGAGACGCCGGTCCCGCTTGCCGCCATCTTGCGCAGCTCGTCGTGGGACAACTCCCAGCAATGGGCATAGAAGGCATCCGGCCCGCAGAAGCCGATCTCGGCGCAATAGTCGACCGTGCGCAGGCCGTGACGGGCCTGCATGACGGGGCTTTCGCCCTCGCCGACATGGGTGTGCATGCGCACCTTGCGGTCGCGCGCCAACGCCACCGATTCCACGAAGGTGTCGCGATAGCAGTTGACCGGCTGGCAGGGCGCGACGACAACCTGGCGCATGCCGAAGCGACCGGCATCATGGTAGGCGTCGATCAGCCGGGCGCAGTCGGCGATGAACTCGTCCGTCGTTTCCAGCATGGCGTCGGGGATGGTCGAGCCTTCCGATTTCGGCAGCGTGTTGCCGCCCCGTCCGGCGTGGAAGCGCATGCCGAGCAGTTCGGCCGCTTCGAACTGCCGGTCGATCAGCCGTTTGCCGGCGTGCCGCGGAAAACAGTATTGATGGTCGAAAGCCGTCGTGCAGCCGTGCTTTATCAACTCCGCCATCGCCGTGACCGACGCGTGGTAGAAGCATTCCTCGGTCAGCCGCGAGAAGATGGGGTAGATGCGGTCGAGCCATTCGATGACCGACAGCTTCGTCCAGTCCAGGTCGGCGCGGTTGCGCACGAAGCATTGAAAGAAGTGATGATGGGTGTTGACGAGGCCGGGATAGACAAACCACCCGGCAGCGTCCTGCGCGACGGTGCCGCCAGGCAGTTCCCCCTTGTCGAGGCCTTCGCCGATGGCCCGTATCGCCGGGCCGTCGGTCAAGACATCGACATTGCGACGGACGCGCGGACCGTCGCCATCGTCGACGATGACCGCAGCGCAGTTCTTCAACAGATAACCCGCCATGTCAGGCTTCGCCGCCTTCAGGTGAGGGCTCGGGTTTGAGCTCGTGCAGCCGGTGGATGCCGGGCATCTCGATGAAGCCGTCGATGGCGCGGATCGCCCGCGACCATAGCCGGATCGCCGGATAGGGATCGAGCGAAACGCCGCCGTCCGGAGCCAGCGCGACATAGGGAAAGCAGGCGATATCGGCGACCGTCGGTCGGTCCGACGCAAGGAAGCGCTGACCGCGGATGCGCCGTTCGACGAGGCCGGCTTCCAGTTCCCGCAGGGCCGCCGTGCCCTGCGCGCGAAGCGCATCGATATCGCCCGGACGCAGCAGCATCTCGTGCAGGCGCGCCGCTCCCAGGCTGGCGGTCAGTCGCTGCGAGAAGGAAAGCCATTGCTGGACGGTCGCCGCCTGCCCGGCCGCATCGTTGCCCAGCCATTGCGGCGCCGCCGTCGCGGCCAGGTAGACCAGCATGGCCGAGGATTCGGTAAGCACGAGGTCGCCATCCTCCAGAATCGGGATCGAGCCCGCCGGGTTGAGCGCCAGGAGTTCGGGGCCGCGATGCTCGGCGCCGGGATGGAAGTCGACGGGGCGGATATCGAGCGTCACACCGGTCAGTGCCGCCATCAGGCGCACCTTGTAGCAGCTCGGTGACAGCACGTAGTCGTAGAGCTTCATTGCGCCACCAGTTGCGCGCCGTAGGTGTAGCCGTGGCGTTTCAGCCAGCGCCGATAGGCAACCGAGGTCAGGTCGGCCCGCGTGGGAATCTCCATGCCGGGATCGAGCGGCAGCAGCCCCGGGATCTGGTTTTCCAGGATCGACCGGTCCTGGACGAAGATTGTCTGCTGGAAATGGATCAGGTCCGTCATCGGCGTTTCGTCGTCGAACAGCGCCATCCATGGCCAGACGTCGCACAGGTCTTCGGCAAGCGGCTGCACGAAAAGGGTGATGACGTCCCATTCACCCGGGCGCGGCGGGCAGGTCTTGTAGAGGATCGAGCAGGTCGGCGCGGGCACGCGATACATGTATTGCGTGGTGATGCCGCCTTGCGCCGACTTGGCGGCCTGCGGCTGGTAGAACTGCACCTGGGTCGCCCATACCTCGTCGTCGTCCTCGCGGATCTCGACCTTGTAGTTCTGCACCTCCGTATGCGGCTCGGCTCCCAATATGTCGGTATGGACGAACGGAAAATGCGCGATGTCCAGGAAGTTCTCCACCGCGCGCAGTGGCGAGCAGCGCACGCGCACCACCCCGACATCGACGAGCCGGCGGCCGGGTTGGTCGGCCTCGGGGATCGCAAACAGCGGCTTTTGCGGATCGCCGAGCGACGACCAGACATGGCCATAGCGGATACAGGCCGGCAGAACACGTCCGTTGCCGCCGGTGACCTTAGCGCTCCCGTCCTCGCCGAGCCTCACCTCGATCGGCTCGCCCATGAGGGCGGTCTTGCGTCCATGCGCATCGAGCTGGCTGACAAGGCCGACCGGATACCATTCGTCGATCATCGCGTTGCGGGTCATCGGGCGGTCCCGCTGGCCGCAACATGCTCGGCCGTCCGCCGCAGCGCCTCGGCGGCCCTCGACGCGGCGATACGCTCGCTCGGATTGCTGTCCTCGTCCACCAGAACATGCATCAGCGTCCGCGCTTTCCCTTCGGGAGCAAGCAGCAGCCGCACGGTCCGGCCATCATGCGCATAGTCGAGCAGGCCTTCAGCGGCCTTCGTCCCTGCGGCCTCCTCCAGCGCGGCGATGTCGGCCTCCACCACCATTGAGCGCAGGGGGGTAACTCCGTCGAACCGTGGCGGCCCAGCGGCGGGTTCGCCAACCGGAATCCAGATGATGCCGCCGCCATCCTCGACGGGCTGTGTCGCGACACGAATCGTGTCCGGCGGCGTCAGTGCCGGATGGGCCGGAATACGTAGGCAGTTTCCCGCCTGGGCATAGCTCCAGCCGTGATAGATGCAGGACAGGGTCTCACCGCGCACGAAGCCATGGGAGAGGCGCATGCCGCGATGAGGGCATCTGTCGGCAAAGGCCGCCATACGGCCGGAGCGACTTCGCCAAAGGGCAACCGGCCCGGCTGGGGATTGCGCTGGCATCACGGTTCCCGCCGGCAAGTCCGCGGAGAGTGCAACAGGTATCCAAGAGCCGGTCGAGTAGGGAGGCATACATCAACTTTCAAACGACACCAGCATGTTCCCGGGCGCGGCTTAGCGGTCAAGGACATGCTAAAAGACCCGGTCACGTTTGCACAACATTTCCTCACTGGCAATAATGCCCAAAAAAGGTGCATTGCACCTTTCGCAGGGACAGGCCGCAGGCCGGAAACTAGCCCGATTCGCTCTCTATCGGCACCCGGCGGATGGCCTCGACCCAGACATCGATTGGTCCAAGAGAGCACCCCATCTCCATCATGTCGACGAGCTCGGCTGGACCGGCAATGTCGAGTTCGATGCGGTCGGGACCGGCAAAGCATATTGCCTGCGCGAGCCCGAGCTTGGCGGCATGACGCTCGATCCACGGAAGGAAGGATGCCGCCTCGACATCGCCGAGGATCGTCATGTGCTCCCGCCAGAAATGGTAATTTTGCTCGCTCATAGAAGCCTCGGCAACGAAACAGATATATAGCTATCTACATTTTGCTCAATCGCTGAAGCACCTTTGGAGCGAGCTTGCTTACAGCGGCCGTTCCCGGGCAGCGCCTTGTCGACGGCGGGAAGTGGCCGTTCCGGCCCCCTACAGGGTAATCAGGATGTGGGCAGCTGCTGTCCGCATTCCGCCTCCCTTTTCCCGCAAGCCTGCCACAAGCTTCTTCAGCCATTGTGCAACTAACAAAACCGGCAAAGGGCGGACTTTTTTTGGCCATTTCCCCACCCAGCGACATCGTCATGGACGTCGCCCGCGCAGCGGAGCCGGCCGACGTCGAGGCCGCGCGTGCGGCGCTCCTCAGGCGCGCGGGTGGTGCGCCTGGCGCTTTCTCGGTCGATCCGTCCGCGACGGTCGATGCCGGCTCCGTGCTCTCGCGCGCGACTGCCGACAAGGCGGAAGCCGCCAATCCCGCGAAGAAGTTCCAGCGCTTCGAGGCGATGGTGCTGACGACCTTCATCCAGAACATGATGCCCAAGGACACCGAGGGCGTTTACGGCAAGGGCCTGGCCGGCGACATGTGGAAGTCGCAGCTCGCCGAAAAGGTGGCCGATGTCATGGCCGCGCATGGCGGCATCGGCATCGCCCGATCCATGCTCGCCGACCACTATCTCGACGGCAAGCACAAGGTGCCGGTCGGCCCCGTTGCCGGCGGACCGCAGAAAGCCGAGACCGACCAGCAGACCAGGCTTTCGACCTCGATGGTCGAGGAGCTTGAACGCAAGGCCGCGCGGTCGATGACCGGCGACGACACAACCATAAAAACGGACATCAAGATCTAGGGACCTACATGGCCGACCAGACGGACCTTTCCAACCTTCCCGCGCGCGCCAATGCATTGGAAGCGCCCGCCGCCGCACGACCCGGCAACCTCGCCGCCATCATCGGCCGCATCGAGGAAGTCGTGGACGAGGAGACCGCCGGCATCCGCAGTGGGACGGCCTATGACCTCAAGTCCTCGAACGCGCGCAAGAGCCGGTATCTTTACGAGCTCAACCGCGCCTTGAAGGGCGCCAACGAGATCGAATTCCTCGAGCAGCATCGCGAAGGCCTTTTGCGGCTGCGCCAGAAACTGGCCAAGAACGAAGCGGCGATCCTTGCCCATCTCAACGCCGTCAACGAGGTCGCCACGCTTCTGAGGAACGCCATCCAGCGCGCGGATGCCGACGGTACCTATTCGGCCGGCGAGTTCGGAATGGCCAGGGCCTGATGAACATGATCGCGGCGCAAGGACAGACCTGGTGATAAAATTCATCGCCGCCGCGCTGTGGATTTGCGCCGTGACGCTCGGCGCTGTCTTCTACTCCTTCCAGGCGGCCAGCCAGCGCGGCGCGGCCGAACCGCCGAAGCCGATGCTGGGCGGCCTCGACTACGTCAAGACCGACATGATCTCGGTGCCGCTGCTGCGCGATGGCACGATCGACGGCTATTTCCTCACCAAGCTCGTCTACACGATTGAGCCGGAGCAGATGAAGAAGCTGTCGGTCCCGGCGCAGGCGCTGATGACCGACCAGGTCTATTCCTACCTCTATTCCAATCCGCAGATCGATTTCACCAAGAAGGAATCGATCGATCTCGACGCCTTCCGCAAGTCGATCCGCGATACCATCAACACCCGCATCGGCGTCGAGCTGGTGCACGATGTGCTGATCGACCAGGTCAACTTCCTCTCCAAGGACGATATCCGCGACAACGCGCTGCGCCGCCGCAGGGGTGCCGGCGAAACCGCAGCGGCGATGACCAAGGCGTTCAAGGCCACGCCGGAGCATTGATTGCCCGGGCTCGGCACGGATGCCTCAGCCGCGCTTACTCCTGTTGCGACATGACGCATGGTGACCGCGTTGACGTTAACGTCAACTCGAAGCTATATGCGCCGGTGACAGGTGGCCGCGCCCGGGCGCGGCGCCTCGCCCAGCGGCTCGACAAGCCGGTGCGCGTCAACGCAACCAAAGGAGAACCGCCATGGGCGTTCAGGAGATTGCCGACAGGATCAGGTCGCGCGTGGCAAGCGCCGGCTTCGAACATTCGGTCAAGTTCGACACCGGCAGCGACGGCGTCATCGTCATCGACGGCGCGACCGTCTCGACCACCGATGCGCCGACCGACTGCACCGTCAAGCTCTCGCTTGACGATCTGGACTCGCTGATTGCCGGCGACCTCAACCCGACGATGGCCTTCATGGCCGGCAAGCTCAAAGTCGAAGGCGACATGACCGTCGCCATGGCGCTCAGCCAGCTGCTCGGCTGATCGTTCGCAAGAAACAACGCCGCCCATCGGGCGGCGTTGTTTCTTGTCGAATAGTAGCCGTCAGGCGACGAAGCCCGGCGCCTGACCCTTGATCTTGCGGCCGGCCGCCTTGATCGTGCCCTTGGCGCCATCCAGCGCGCCGTCTTTCAGCTCCAGCGCCAGAAGCCGGTGCCGCTCATAGGGGCCGGGCATGGCAAGCGCTCCGGTGCGATCGGCCGAGAAGCCGAACCGTCCGTAATAGGGCGCATCGCCGACGAGCAGGATCGCGCCATGGCCGAGCCGCGCGGCCTCGGCGATAGCATGCCGCATCAGCGCCGAGCCGATGCCGCCGCTCTTCAAGCCAGGCTCGACCGCCAGCGGGCCAAGCAGAAGCGCTGCGGGACCGCCCTCGCGCAGCCTCACGTCCCAAAGCCGCACCGTGCCGACGACGACGCCCAACGCATCGCGGGCCACGAAGGCCAGGCCCTCCGAGGGCCGCCGGCCGCGCCGCAGCTTCTCGGACGACTTCTTCTTGCGCTTCGGCCCCATGGCGCGGTCGAGCAGCATTTCACGCGCCGCAGCATCGCCGGCGCCTTCGCCTACGATGACAAAGGCAGGCGCATGGGCGGCCCCCTCGTCCGGCGCGCCGCGCGAGCCAGCCTGTGCCCGGAGGGCAAGGGAGGGCGCCAGCGCCGCCGAAAGACTCTTCTCCCCCGCGGAGAAAAGCTCAGCCGACGGTCCGGACGAGGGGGCAATTGCGGTGGCCTGGATGGCCGATTTGGTCAGGTATTCCATATCCGCGATCCTTCACGAGCGGAGATCTGTTCCACAAGCGAGCCCGGGCGGATGACAGCACCCACCCGGGTTGATCTGAGCGGTTTCTTGCGAACTGCTCAGATCACGTAGGATCGGAGAGGCTCGAAGCCGTTGAAGGCGACCGCCGAATAGGTGGTCGTGTAGGCTCCGGTGCCTTCGATCAGCACCTCGTCGCCGATGGTCAGCGACAAGGGCAGCGGATAAGGCGTCTTCTCGTACATCACGTCGGCCGAATCGCAGGTCGGGCCGGCGAGCACGCAAGGCGCGGTCTCCGAGCCGTCATGGCGCGTGACCAGCGGATAGCGGATCGCCTCGTCCATGGTCTCGGCGAGACCGCCGAACTTGCCGATGTCGAGGAACACCCAGCGCACATTGTCGTTGTCGGCCTTCTTCGAGATAAGCACGACTTCCGACTTGATGACGCCGGCATTGCCGACCATGCCGCGGCCCGGCTCGATGATCGTCTCGGGCAGCGCGTTGCCGAAATGCTTGCGCAGCGCCGAGAAGATCGCCTGGCCATAGGCCTGCGCCACCGGCACGTCCTTCAGGTAACGGGTCGGGAAACCGCCGCCCATGTTCACCATCTTCAAGACGATGCCTTCGTCGGCCAGCGTCGCGAACACCTTCTTGGCGTCGCCCAGCGCGCGGTCCCAGGCCGACAGGTCGGTCTGCTGCGAGCCGACATGGAACGACACGCCATAGGCGTCGAGGCCGAGGCCCTTGGCATGGCGCAGCACGTCGACGGCCATCGCCGGCACGCAGCCGAACTTGCGCGACAGCGGCCACTCGGCGCCTTCGCCGTCGGTGAGCACGCGGCAGAACACGCGCGAGCCGGGCGCGACGCGGGCGATCTTCTCGACCTCCTCGACGCAGTCCACGGCGTAGAGGCGAATGCCGAGCTGGTAGGCGCGTGCGATGTCACGCTCCTTCTTGATGGTGTTGCCGAAGGAAATGCGGTCGGCGGGCGCACCCGCGTCCATCGCCATCTCGACCTCGGCAACCGATGCGGTGTCGAAGGACGAGCCCATCGCAGCAAGGAGGCGCAGGATTTCCGGCGCCGGGTTTGCTTTCACCGCATAATAGATCTTGGAATCGGGCAACGCCTTCTCGAAGGCGCGGAAATTGTCGCGCACGACATCGAGGTCGACGACGAGGCAGGGACCGTTCGGACGTCGGGTGGCGAGGAAGTCAAGGATGCGCTGGGTAGCCATCGGGGTCTCTCCATAACGCCTTTCGGCGCGCACAAAGGCTGCGGAACGCGGGCGCTCAGCCTCGCGAACTCGCGGTCAAACAAAGGCGGGACGTCAAATCCATGGAACCAGCCGGTGGAGACCCCGGAACCATGAAATGCCGTCTCGCGGCGATGAACCTTGGCCTTGCCCGGCCTCGGTTCGCTTTGTCTGCCTTGGCTTGGATGGGAGACCCCGTCCGCACTGCCGGCAATGAAGGTGTGCCTCTTTAGTAACCCCGGTCTTTGGACAACCGGAAGAGAACCAGAAAGGCCCGCACCGTCGTTGCTTCAAGGTGTCCTCGATCTTGTGGTTGGCCACTGACCGACTGGAGTGGTTGGCTCCA
This sequence comes from Mesorhizobium atlanticum, assembly GCF_003289965.1. Classification (GTDB taxonomy): domain Bacteria; phylum Pseudomonadota; class Alphaproteobacteria; order Rhizobiales; family Rhizobiaceae; genus Mesorhizobium; species Mesorhizobium atlanticum. The sequence goes on along the minus strand of NZ_QMBQ01000002.1, from coordinate 373,392 downwards.
GTTACCTTACCGATTGCCCTCACCATTCGAGGATCGGCGGACACCCACAGGCACGTGCGACTTTGGGCAAGCGCGATATAGGAGCGAAGGGTTTCACAATCAATAAAAATCGTAGGCCCAGGTTGTAAAATTTCTGGCATCGAACAATGTTGGTCGCACCGTATCCGGAAATCGAACGATGCCAGGAACTCAAGGACCGCTGAACGCCTTCCTCGATCTGCGCCAAATGCCTGTGGCGCATGCGGAATTGGGCCCGCTCGCCGGCCTGCGCCTGGCGGTCAAGGACATCTATGACGTCGCCGGCTACCGCACCGGCTGCGGCAACCCGCAGAAATTCGAGGAGGCGCATGCCGCCTCGCGCACCGCCGAAGCGGTGCAGGCGATCCTCGATGCCGGCGCGCGATTCGTCGGCAAGACCCAGACCGATGAACTGGCCTTCTCGCTGTTCGGCCAGAACGCGCATTTCCCCTACCCGGTCAACCCCGCCGCACCCGAGCGCGTCACCGGCGGCTCCTCTTCCGGCTCGGCGGCCGCGGTCGCGGGTGGGCTGGCGAACATTGCCACCGGCTCCGACACCGGCGGCTCGATCCGCGCCCCGGCGAGCTTCTGCGGCCTGATCGGGCTGCGCACCACCCATGGCCGTATTTCGCTCGACGGGGCGATGAAGCTGGCATCGAGCTTCGACACTTTCGGCTGGTTCGCCGATGACATCGAGACCTACGAGACGGTCGGCAAGCTTCTGCTCGGCCGCGACCCGCATCAGCACCCGCTCAACCGCCCGCTGTCGATTCGCTGGCTGGACGCCTTCGTCATGGGCCCGGCAGAGGCCGCGCAATATGCGCGCATGAAGGCGCTGGCCGCCTCTGTCATCGGCCAGCCCGTGGAGACCGAATACGCCTTCGCCTCATTCCCCGATGAGCTTTACTGGTGCTTTCGCCGCCTGCAGGCTTTCGAGGCCTGGCGCGAGCATGGCCCGTGGATTTCGGCCGGCGGCCGCCTCAGCCCGGGCGTCGAGGAGCGTTTTGCCTTCGGCCGCACCATCGATGCCAAGGCCGCCGCCGCCGAAGCGGCGCGGCGGCTGGCGTTCCGGGACGAGCTCGGCGCCCTGCTCGGCAACAACGGCTTTCTGGTCCTGCCCACCGTTCCCGGCGCGCCACCGCTCGCCGCCAGCACGCCGGAACAGTTCCAGGCCTATCGCGAAAGAGCGCTGCATCTCTTGTGCCTTTCAGGCCTTTCGGGCTTTCCGCAGATCACCTTGCCGATCGGCTCCGTCGACGGCGCACCCTTCGGCCTTTCGCTGCTCGGCCCTTCCGGCAGCGACGTTGCCCTGATACGGCTCGGCCGCAGGATTCTCGACGCGGCACGAAAGGTCTGACCATGGATACATTGACCCGCATGCGCGCCTTCATCGACGTGGTCGAGGCGGAAGGCTTTTCGGCCGCGGCGCGCAAGATCGGCCGCTCCAAGGCGCTTTTGTCGAAATATGTGCGCGAGCTGGAGGACGAGCTCGGCGCGCTGCTCTTGAACCGCACCACGCGCCAGTTCTCGCTGACCGAAGCCGGCCACACCTATTATCAGCGCGCCTCCGAGATCGTGCGCGAGGTCGACAGCCTTGCCGAGGCGGTGCGCCAGTCTTCCGGCGACGTCCGCGGCAGGATCAAGCTGTCGGCCGCCCGCACCTTCGCCGACGCGCCGATCGGCCAATCGCTGATCGACTTCACTAGGCAGCACCCCGACATCGTGCTCGACATCCATCTCGACGACCGCTTCGTCGACCTGGTCGAGGAAGGTTTCGACCTTGCCGTGCGCATCTCGCGGCTGGAGAACTCTTCGCTGATCGCCAGGCGACTGGCGCCGTTCTCAGTCAGGCTTTGCGCGTCGCCGGAGCTGATCGCCAAACATGGCGCGCCGACCAGGCCGCAGGATCTCGCCAACCTGCCCTGCATCGTCGATACCAACGGCCGCTCGCTGGCCAACTGGCGCTTCAAGGGCGAAGGCGAGGAATCCATGAGCGTCGCCGTGTCCGGGCCTATCGAGGTCAACAGCCCGATCGTGGCGAGAGCCGCCGCGCTCTCCGGCCTGGGCTTCGCCATGCTGCCCGATTTCATCGCCGCCCCCGACGTCGCGTCCGGCAAGCTGGTCACAGCGCTCGACGATCGGCTCCTGTCGGGCACCGGCATCTTCGCCGTCTACCCGCACCGCCGCTATCTGCCGGCCAAGGTAAGGGTTTTCGTCGACTTCCTGGTGCACTGGTTCCGGACGCGCGATACGGCGTCGTAGCGGTCGCGTCCCAATTTCGCCCGCTTTATGTCAACCCTCGGGCCCGCTCCCGAAATCAAAGGAATCGCGGCACGGAATGCATCTGAAACGGCAAGCAACCATGCTGGCTTCGGCCCTTGCGGCCACATTGGCCTCGGTCGAGCAGGCTGAAGTCCATCCGCATGTCTTTGCCGAAGCCCGGCTCGACGTCATCCTCAGCCAGGATCACCAAAGTGTGACGGCGCTGCGCCACCTTTGGCGCTTCGACGACCTGTTTTCGAGTACAGTGATGATGGAGTTCGACAAGAATTCCGATCTGAAACTTGACGACAAAGAGCTCAAGGAAGTGGCCGACACCGTCCATTCCTCGCTGGCCGAGTTCAACTACTTCCAGCTCGTCACCCAGGACGGCAAGGACGTGCCCATGGTGCCGCCGCCGCACCTGATGGCGAACTTCGACAACGACCAGCTGATCATCCTGTTCGAATCGCAGCCCAAGACGCCGATCAAGCTCGCCGGCAAGATCGATATCGGCGTGTACGACCCGACCTTCTACACCGCGATCGACTTCACCGACGACGCCAACCTCGCGGTCGAAGGCCTGCCCTCGACCTGCACCAAGAAGGTCATCCGCCCGGATCCGGATGAGGCGATCAAGGAAAACCAGAAGACCCTGACGGACGCGTTCTTCAACGATCCGACAGGCACAGACATGAGCAAGATCTTCGCCACCAAGCTCGAATTGGACTGCCCGCCGGAAGGATGATTTGGTGATGAAACCTTCGTTACGCCTGGCGCTTGGCCTGCTGGCCGCCACCTTGGTGATCACTCACTTGCCCGGCGCCGCGCATGCGCAGAGCTCGCTTGGCATCGGCACCAATGACGGCATGGCGCCGACCACCACGGGCCCGTTCGCCCACATTCTGATGTGGATCAATCTCAGGCAGCAGGAATTCTACCATTCGCTGGCCGCCGCCATGAAGGCGATGCGCCAGGACGGCAGCAAGCTCTGGCTGCTGATCGGCCTATCCTTCGCCTATGGCATCTTCCACGCCGCCGGCCCCGGCCACGGCAAGGCGGTGATCTCATCCTACATGGTCGCCAATGAAGTCGCGCTCAGGCGCGGCATCATGCTCTCCTTCGTCTCGGCGCTGCTGCAGGGCCTGACGGCGGTGGTCGTCATGATGCTTGCCTATTTCGTGCTGCGCGGCACTGCGATCTCGATGACCGACGCCGCCTGGTTCCTCGAAATCTCCAGCTTTGTGCTGGTCACCTTGTTCGGTGCCTGGCTGCTTTGGCGCAAGCTCGGCCCATCGGTGCTGCGCCTGTTCGGCAGGACGCCCGCCTACAGCCTGTCGGCCGCCCATGCCGGCCATTCGCATGGCGGGCATTCCCACGCACACGCTCACGCGCATTCTCATGCCGGCCACTCTCATGCGCACGCGCATGCCCATGCACTGCACGTGCATGGCGATGATGATCATCATGACCATTCGCATGCCCACGCCCATGATCATGGCGCGCATGAGCACCACCATCACGCCGCGCACGACCACCACGACCATGGCCCGGGCGAGGTCTGCGAGACCTGCGGCCATTCGCATGCGCCGGATCCGGCGATGCTGTCGGGCGACCGCTTCGACTGGAAGACCGCCTGGTCGGCTGTGGCCGCCGTCGGCATCCGCCCCTGCTCCGGCGCGCTGATCGTGCTGAGCTTCGCGCTGCTCAACGGCCTTTGGCTCGGCGGGCTGCTGTCGGTGCTGGCGATGTCGATCGGCACCGCGATCACCGTCTCGGCGCTGGCAACGATCGCCGTGACGGCCAAGAACTGGGCGGTCTATTTCGCCGGCGACGGCCGCATCGGCAACCGCATCCACTCCATCGTCGAGATCGGCGGCGCCGCCTTCATCTTCCTGGTCGGCCTGCTGCTGCTGTCGGCCAGCCTGTCGGGCGGCGCCTGATCATAAGCAGTGCCCGAAGCCGTATTGCGCTTCGGGTCAGGCGAGCATCACCCTATCGATAGACGTCAAGCTATCTTCCCGTCGAGCTCATCCTCGATATGAGCTTGGATGATTTCGTCGAAGCTCTGCTCGGCGGCAAAGCCGAGCTCCCGTGCCCTGCTGGCCTCGAACCGTGTCGGCCAGCCTTTGACGATCGCCCAGACGGTCTCGTCGGGCTGCTCGCGGATCCGCTTCGCGACCTCGGCGCCGGCAATTCGCTCCAGCGCCTCGATCTGCTCGCCGACAGTGACGGCGACGCCAGGCATTGTGAGGTTGCGGCGCGGTCCGACCTTGTCGCCGTCGATCTCGGCCGCATGGATGAGGAAATTCACCGCCGAGCGCGGGCTGGCATGGGTGTGCAGCACCGAGCGCGGCACCGGCAGGATCGCCTCCTGCCCCGCGAGCGGCTCGCGGATGATGCCGGAGAAGAAGCTGGAGGCCGCCTTGTTCGGCTTGCCGGGGCGCACGCAGATCGTCGGCAGCCTTATACCGATGCCGTCGAAGAAGCCGCGTCGCGTGTAATCGGCAAGCAGCGCTTCGCTCATCTGCTTCTGCGTGCCGTATGAGGTGAGCGGCGTCGGGTGGAACTCGTCCGGAATGACATCCGGAAACGGCGCGCCGAACACGGCGATCGACGAGGTGAAGACCAGGCGCGGCGCGAACGCCGCCAGCCGCACCGCGTCGAACAGCGCGCGCGTGCCGTCGAGATTGACCCGGTAGCCAAGATCGAAATTGGCTTCGGCCTCGCCCGATACGATGCCGGCCAGATGGAAGATCACGTCAGGGCGGGAAGCCACCAGAGCCGCCATGGCGCCGGGAGCGGAAAGATCGCCGGTATGGATCGACACATCGACGCCCGCGAGCGCCGGCGCCTGCGGCGCCACGATGTCATGCAGGTCGAGCGCCGTTATCTTGCGCCCGCGCAAGGCGCCGTCCCTGGCCAGCCGCGCGATAAGCTTGCGGCCGACCATGCCGGCCGCGCCCGTGATCAGAATTCTCATCTTCAGAGACCTTTCTTGTGCTGGCTGCGTCCGCGCAGCCACAGGACGACGAACAGCCCGACCATGAAGACCGCGGCGATGACGGCCGCCAGCACCGTCGATACCTTGCCCGCGGCCAGCATGATGACCGGCAGGAAATAGGCGGCGAGACCGAACACGAGCAGTATCACAGCCGCGGCGATCGCCGCGTTGCGTGTGTCACGATCCATCAGCAGGCTTTCCTGGCTTCGACGCTGTTAGGCATAATGGTGATCAGTGGTAGTGCCGGCGATCGGCGGGCGCGCCATGCGCGTGATCGTGATCGTGGTGGTGGTCGTGCATGTCATGGCTATCGGCGCATTGCCCGAATTCCGGTTCGACCGTGGCATGATCGATACCATGCTTTGCGGCAAGCCGTTTCTTGATGGCGCTCACGGCCAAATGCTGATTGACGCCGTCATTCAGGCAGGCGTGCAGCGTCGCCATGTTCGATGCGCCGTCGAGCGACCAGATATGCATGTGGTGCACCTCGCGCACGCCCTTGACCGCGCCTTCCAGGTCCTTGGCGATCAGGTCGCGATCGAGGCTCGCCGGCACCCCTTCGAGCAGCACATGCGCGGCCTCGCGCATCAGCGACCACGCCGTCGACAGGATGAGCAGCGACACCAGCACCGACAGGATTGGATCGATCGGAGTCCAGCCCGTCGCCAGGATGACGATGGCGGCGACAATGGCCGCGGCGGAGCCCAGCAGGTCGCCCAGCACATGCAGGATGGCGCCGCGCATGTTGAGGCTCTCGCGGTCGCCGCCATGCAGCACGAAGAAGGAGGCGATGTTGACCAGGAGGCCTGCCACTGCCACCACCAGCATCGGCCCGCCGAGCACGGGTGACGGGTGCATCAGTCGTCCCCAGGCTTCGTAGACGATCCAGAGCGCGATGACGAAGATGGCGATGCCGTTGGTGTAGGCGACCAGCGTCTTCACCCGGCCGAAGCCATAGGTCAGACGGCCCGTTGCCGGGCGTCCGGCAAGATGGAAGGCGTACCATGCAAGACCGAGCGCGATGGCGTCGGCCAGCATGTGGCCGGCATCGGCGACAAGCGCCAGCGATCCGGTGAGCCAGCCGCCGAGGGCCTCGGCGACCATGAAGCCGGCCGTCAGGCAAGTAGCCATCAGCACCCGTTTCTTGTCGGTCGAGCCATGCACATGGCCGGCGCCATGGTTGTGCCCATGCGAACCGTGGTCATGCGCCATCGCGGAACTCCTCGTTACTCACCATGATCCTATCCGAAAACCGGTTGCCCACTTTTCGGGATCATGGTTTACGCGCCAAAGTGGGAGCGGAAATCCTCCAGCCGCCGCTTCTGGACGCCTTCGCCATCGAAATTTGCCGGGTCGAGCCAGCCCTCATAGGCTTTGCGCAAGGCCGGCCATTCCTTGTCGATGATCGAATACCACGCCGTATCGCGGTTTTCACCCTTCACCACAAGATGCTGGCGGAAGATGCCTTCGAACTTGAAACCGAAGCGCTCGGCGGCGTGCTTCGAAGGCTCGTTGCGGTTGTTGCATTTCCATTCGTAGCGGCGGTAGCCGAGATCGTCGAAAAGATATTTCGCAAACAGGAACTGCGCCTCGGTAGCCGCCGGCTTGCGCGAGATCAGCGGACCCCAATAGATGTTGCCGATTTCGCCGACGCCGTTGGCGGCGTCGATACGCATCAGCGTCTGGCGCCCGGCGATCTTGCCGCTCGCCTTGTCGATGACGGCGAAGAACAGCGGATCCTCGCTCGCTTCCGCCTTGTCGAGCCACGGCTGGAAGGCCGCGCGGGTCTCCGGCGGGTAGTCGGGCAGCCAGGCGAAACGTCCGCCGACATCCGAAACCGACGAGGCCTCGTAGAGCCCGTCGCCATGTATCGCCGCGCTCAGCGGCTCGAGCCTGACTGTGCGCCCCTCGATCGCCTTGCGTTCCGGCCGCGGGCGCGGCTGCCAATTCTTCAGATCTTCCGACACCGGCCACTCCAAACCGTTGACTTTTCCCAGCGGACGCTCACAAAAACGCTCGCTCACAGAAAGAACCACAGGGACGGGAAAAATGCTCCACACGATCGCCGCTTTCGATCGTCTCGGCGAGGAAAATGCCTTCGCGGTGCTGGCGAGGGCCACCGCGCTTGCCCATCAGGGGCGCGACATCATCAATCTCGGCATCGGCCAGCCCGACTTCAAGACGCCGCAGCACATCGTCGAGGCGGCGATCAAGGCACTGCGCGACGGCCATCACGGCTACACCCCCGCCAACGGCCTTTTGGCCACACGCGAGGCCGTCGTGCGCCGCACGCTGACCACAACCGGCGTCGAGGTTTCGCCCGAGAATGTGATGATCTTGCCCGGCGGCAAGCCGACCATGTTCGCCGCGATCCTGATGTTCGGCGAGGCGGGTGCCGAGATCCTCTACCCCGATCCCGGCTTTCCGATCTACCGCTCGATGATCGAGTTCACCGGCGCGACGCCCGTGCCGGTGCCGATCCGCGAGGAGAACGGCTTTGCCTTCTCGGCGGAAGAGACGCTGGCGCTGATCACGCCCAGGACCAGGTTGCTGATCCTCAATTCGCCCGCCAATCCGACCGGCGGCGTCACGCCGCGCGCCGAGATCGAGAAGCTGGTCAAGGGCCTGGAGAAGCATCCTGAGGTCGCCATCATGTCGGACGAGATCTACGACGTCATGACCTATGACGGCGAGAAGCACTGCTCGCTGCTCAACTTCCCCGAAATCCGCGACCGCCTGATCGTGCTCAACGGCTGGTCGAAGACCTGGGCGATGACGGGCTGGCGTATGGGCTGGTCGATCTGGCCGAACGGCGACAAGGGCGCCCATCTCTATGACAAGGTGCGCAAGCTGGCGGTGAATTGCTGGTCCTGCGTCAACGCGCCCAGCCAGTTTGCCGGGATCGCCGCGATCGACGGCCCGCAGGACGATGTCGACAAGATGATGCGCGCCTTCGACAACCGCAGGAAGATTGTGGTCGAGGGGCTGAATGCGCTGCCAGGCATTTCCTGCGTCACGCCTAAGGGCGCCTTCTACGCCTTCCCCAACGTGTCGAAGACCGGCTGGAAGGCCAAGAAGCTCGCCTCGGCGCTGCTGGAGGACGCCGGCGTGGCGCTGATCGGCGGCCCCGACTTCGGCGTGCTCGGCGAAGGCTATATTCGGCTCTCCTACGCCAATTCCGAGGAAAACATCCTGCGCGCGTTGGAACGGATCGAGGCGTTTCTGAAGAAGTGACCCGTCAGGGGCCTATCCGCGCCCGACGAACGGCATCTTCGTGGCCATCACCGTCATGAACAAAACGTTCGCGTCGAGCGGCAGGCTGGCCATATGCAGCACCGCGTCGGCGACGCGCTGCACGTCCATCACCGCCTCGGCGGCGATCGAGCCGTTGGCTTGCGGCACGCCGACCGTCATCGGCTGGGCCATCTCGGTCAGCGCATTGCCGATGTCGATCTGGCCGCAGGCGATGTCGAAGGGCCGGCCGTCGAGCGCCAGCGTCTTGGTGAGCCCGGTGATGGCGTGCTTGGTCGCCGTATAGGGCACGGAACCAGGGCGCGGCGCATAGGCCGACACCGAGCCGTTGTTGATGATGCGGCCGCCCATCGGCTTTTGCCGGCGCATGGCGCCGAAGGCTGCGCGCGCGCACAGGAACGAGCCGGTGAGATTGACGCCGACCACATCGTTCCAGACCTCGACTGGGATCTCGTCGATCAGCGTCGACTTGTAGCCCATGCCGGCATTGTTGAAGAGCAGGTCGACGCGGCCGAAGGCCTCGAGCACCGTCTCGAACATATCGTCGACCTCGCCGGCCTTGCTGATGTCGCAAGCGACGGCCAATGCCTTGGCCTGCGTCTTGCCGGCATCGGCGATCGCCTCTTCCAGCAGCGTCTTGCGACGGCCGCAGAACACCGTGTTCCAGCCTGCCTGGAGCAGTGCCGTAGCGACGCTCTTGCCGATGCCGGTGCCGGCTCCGGTAACGATCGCGGTCTTCTCTGCTATGGCGGTCATCGTCGTCCTCCCGGTCATGCTCGGAAAGACGTGGCATCGCAAATGGCACGGATCAAGGCAAGCCGCCGTTGGCGATAAAGAAAGGGCCAACAAAAAGGGCGGTCATTGGCGACCGCCCCGATCTGAACCGCGCTTGGGAGGAGGAAAAGCCGGTCCGACTGATTAGAATGATGCGCTTGCTGGGTTAACGAGAGATTAACGACCGGCAGGGCGTCGCGGGATCGCGTTTACCAACGCTTACTCACCACGGCGAACCGGGCGTGCTCCCGGCCGGCACCTTGGCCGCCGAGACGGTCGCCTCGACATGATCGACCAGCGCATCCGGCAGGCCGAGCCGGCCGGCGAGCAGGTCGAGATAGCCGCGCTCGGCGCGCGTATCTGGATCGATGGTCAGACGCGAGGCGGTGTAGAGTTCCAGCTTCTGCGCATCGGTCTTGGCGCCGGCGACCAGAGTGTCGAGATCGAGTGGTCTATCGAGCTCGGCAAGCAGGAATTTTTCCGCTTCCGCGCCGATGCCGGCGAGCTTCAGCTTGTCGGCGATCTTCTTGCGCTCATCATCGTCGACATGACCATCGGCCTTCGCCGCCGAGATCATCGCCCGGACTAGGGTCAGCGTGAACTCGGCCTCGCCCTGCGGCGCCTGCGCGGGATCGAAAGCGGTATCGGCCGGCGGCGGGAGCAGTTCGGGCTCGCCGGACGCGGGCGCCTGCGCCGGCTCGTTGCCGGCCTTGTAATTCTGATAGGCCTTGTAGGCGAGGCCGCCGATCGCCGCCAGACCGCCGAGCTTGATGGCCGCGCCCGTCACCTGCCGGCCGGTGCCGGTGCCGAGCAGCACGGCGGCAAGCGCGCCGGCGGCAAGCGGATTGTCCTTCGCCATCTGCACCGCCTGCCCCGCCTTGTCGCGCACGGTCGAGCCGGTCCCAGGGATTTGCGAGCCGAGAAGGTCGTCGAGCAGCTTCTTGGGGTCGAGCATCAATGCCTCCAGAATTGGCCCGGCCGAATACGCCCGGGCAGGGTTTCGGACCGGCAAGACGTAGGCCCCGCGCCCCGACATTACAATAACTGGGCATTGCAATGACGATGGACATTTCGCCCGCCCGGCGCTGCCATCGGCGCGGGCTCCTCATGTGTCGAAACGGCGGAGTGCTTCGGCTAGGATAGCGGCAATTCTGAAAGGAGCGATCGGATGACCAATGCGCAAAACCGCGAGCCGGCGCGCGATCCGCAGGATCTCGAGCGTCTGCTGATCGATCGGCAATGGGCCGGCGACATCGAGGGCATGCTGGCGCTGTTCGAGCCCGACGCCGTCGTCGACAGCGGCGATGGCGAGCCGGTTCGCGACCGACACGCCATCCGCGCGGTGTTCGAGCAGGGCATCGCTGCGGGACGAAAGTTCCAGCGTGGCGAGCAGCGCCCTGCCCTCATCAATGGCGACCTGGCGCTGACCTCGACCAAGCTTCCCGACGGCAGCATAACCAGCGAGGTTGCCCGCCGTCAGAGCGACGGCACCTGGCTCTGGGCGATCGACCGCTATTCGGTGATTTTTTAGAGGTGTTTTGACGCAACTCCGGACGGAAGGCGACCGCGAAGTCGCCGCGCCTTGCCGCTTCACACTTTTCCTGGAATTGCTTTAGCTGCCGATATGGCGCTTGCCGCCGCGCGCTTGCGCAAGTTCGACCTGACGGTGGCGTTCGGCATAGCGCTCCCGATCCGCATCGGAACGCGCCTCGAAGCAATGCGGGCACGAAACGCCGATTGTATATTTCGGCGACAACCTATCCTCGACCGTCAGCGGATGCCGGCAGGCGCGGCAGAGCTCCGCTTCGCCCTCGGTCAGGCCATGCGAGACGGACACCCGCTCGTCGAACACAAAACACTCGCCTTGCCACAGGCTCTCTCCGGCCGGCACCTCCTCGAGATATTTCAGGATACCGCCCTTGAGATGGAAGATATCTTTGAGGCCGAGCGACTTCACATAGGCCGTCGCTTTCTCGCAGCGAATGCCACCGGTGCAGAACATCGCCACCTTGCGGCCTTCGAGCTCTTCACGGTGCTCTTCCACCCAGGCCGGGAACTCGCGGAAGCTGGAGGTCCTCGGGTCGACCGCGCCCTTGAACGTGCCGAGTGAGACTTCATAGGCGTTGCGCGTGTCGATGACGACGGTGTCCGCATCCGAGATCAGCGCATTCCAATCGGCCGGCGCGACATAGGTGCCGGCGCTGGTTGCCGCATCGATGGCCTCCACACCCATGGTGACGATCTCGCGCTTCAGCCGCACCTTCATGCGGTGGAACGGCATCTCGGCGGCGCTGCTGTATTTGACTTCCAGCCCGGCAAGGCCTTCCATGGCCTCCAGATGACCGATGAGCGCGGCAATCGCCTCCTCGCAGCCGGCGACGGTACCGTTGATGCCTTCATGCGCCAGAAGCAGCGTGCCCTTGATGCCGCGCCCGCAACAGAAGGCGGCGAGCGGCGCGCGCAGGGCCTCGTATCCGTCGAGCCGCGCGAATTTGTAAAGCGCGGCGACGCGGATTGGCTGAATTTCCTTGGTTGTCGTCATGGCCATGCCACTAGACCGTGGTTAAAGCGGTTTCAAGGCCGAGGAAATTCAGGTCATGCACGATCTGCCACGCGGCATCACGACACGCCACCCTTCGTGGACTTGGCATATTCCTTCTGCTAATCGGTTTAAACCGATCGAAATGGAGACCAGCACATGACCAGCAAGACCGAAAAGCTCCTATCGCTCCTCAACGGTCAGCCGGTTATCCCGGTGCTCAAGATCGCCAATGTCGCCGATGCCGTGCCGCTTGCCCGTGCTTTGTCGCGCGGCGGTTTGCGGGCCATCGAGATCACGCTGCGCACCGCTGACGCGCTGGAGGCGATCCGTCGTGTGGCAGCCGAAGTCGAGGACGCGGTGGTCGGCGCCGGCACCATTCTCGATGCCAGGCAGTTCGACGAAGCGGCCCGCGCCGGCTCGAAATTCATCGTCAGCCCGGGCATCACCAGCCAGCTTCTCGACGCAGCCAAGGACAGCCCGGTGCCGCTGCTGCCCGGCGCCATCACGCCCGGCGAGATCATGGCCGCGCGCGAAGCCGGCCTGCGCTTCCTGAAATTCTTCCCGGCCGAGCAGTCCGGCGGCATCGCGTCGTTGAAAGCTTTCGCCTCGCCGCTCGCCGACGTGAAATTCTGCCCGACCGGCGGCATAACGGCCAAGAACGCCGCCGATTATCTGAGCCTGCCCAATGTCATTTGCGTCGGCGGCTCGTGGGTGGCGCCCGACGATCTCATCAAGGCCGGCAAGTGGGACGAGATCGAAGCGCTGGCGCGTGAGGCGAGCAAGCTCAAGAAGTAATCGGCGTTTTCACCAGGGCAGCGCGTTCGAGGGAGCAACCACCGCCGATGCCGCAGCCAGCGCTAGAACTGACGCCAACACACTCTTCCTCATGAATATCCCCAGTTTGGAACGGACCCGTTTTCAACCCATCATCGGGCTCGGCGTTCCAGCCTCACGCTAAGTTTAGCCTGGCGTGTACTCGCTCGGAACACCGGTTGAGGCATTGCCGTGTCTGGTTCCCGCTCATGGATTCGAACCACGATTCACGCCTTCAAAGGGCGCTGTCCTACCATTAGACGAAGCGGGAAGACCTGGCGATCAAACAGGCCTTCAGGGATGAAAACAAAAAGCCGCGTTGTCCTGCAACGCGGCTTCTCCGTGTCTGGCGGGATCGCTATTTCGTCTGGAAGCGCGCGACCGACAGGAACTTCACCGCATTGCCAGTGAAACGGCTTGCATCCGGCACCTGGTCATCCGCCTGGAAGCCGGCGGTGTACACTTCGCTCGGCGGCGTATGCACGATGTTATAGGCATAACGCGGAGCCGTCGTCGGATCGGAAACCGAAGCGATGTTCACGCCGCTGCCAAGCGCCCAGCGCGCGGCCTGCGGCGGTGCCGCCACCACCATGGCCTTCGGTCCCGGCTTCAGATCGTGGGCGGACGCCCTGCCTTCCTTGGCCGTCGTCTTTACACTGCCGCCGATCGCCTGCGAAGGATCGGTCCCTGCCGGAAGGGCGGCGATGGCCTTGCGCGGCGAGGCCGCATCCGAGGGATCGTTGAACGCCGAACGCGGCTCCGGTTGCGTCAGCGACGCAAGCTGGTATTCGGCGCCGGCACCGCCAGCCTCGACGGACGCGTTGGCCTGTTCCAGAACAGCCTTGACCTCATCCTGCTTGCCGGGCTGCGGCCGGGCGGTCGGCAGCACGGAGAACGCATCGGTCGCGCTCTTGTCCTGCGAAGCCGTTTCGGCCAGCGCCAGAAGCACGTTCTTATCCTTCGACGCCAGTTCGGCCGGCGTCGAGCGATCGGGGCGCCAGGTCGGAAGCGGAATGTTGTTGACCGCCACCTGCGCCGGATCGGTGCCCGCGGCCTCGGCCGCGCTGGCAGCGCCGAACGGAACCTTGTCAGGCACGGGTGCCTGCGCGGTCGCGACCGCCTGCTCGGTCGTCGCCGAGGCATCCGCCACGGCGAACGGCACATTCTGCGGCGTCTGCTGGCCGACATCGACCTTCGGACGCGGCGCGAAATCGGGCAACGGGATTTCCTTGGGCGGCAGAGCGGCGATGATCGTCTCCGGCGTATCCTGCTGCGGCTGCTGCGAATCGTCGGCGCTGTCATCCGCGATCTGGGGGACGTTGGCGCGCTTGGCATCCTTCGGCGAAACGATCGCGATGCCCGGGAGATTGCTGTTGCGTGCCGTCGCGACGCTCGCGACCTGGACCTGCTTCACAGCCTTCGCCTGGGGCGCACCGCCGCCGTCACCGGTATCGGCATCGTCGTCTGCCTCGTCGGCGCCACCGCCGAACAAGGCGGCAAGCAATCCGCCCGACCGCTTGCCCGAGCCGCCGGCGCTGGCCAGTTCGATGTTTGGCGTGCCGGCGCCCTTACGCGCCTGATATGCGGCCAGCGCCTGCTCGTAGCCGGGCAGCGGCCTGCCGTCGCTCGGCACATGCAGCGTCTTGCCGTTCGGGAACAGGCTGACCAGTTCCTGGCGGCTGATGCCAGGCCAGTGACGCACATTGCCGACATCCATGTGCACGAAGGGTGAGCCGGAGGTCGGGTAGTAGCCGACGCCGCCGCCCTGCATCTTGAGGCCGATATTGCGCAGCTTCTTCAGCGGCACGCCGGGGATGTAGAAATCCATCGCCTTGCCCAGCATGTGCTGGCTCTTCTCGGCGACGCCGCGGCTACGCGAACGCAGCATCGCGTTGGTCGACGGCGAACGATAGCCGCAGACGACCTGGATATAGTCGGTCGCGCCGCTTTCGCGATAGGCTTCCCAGACGAGGTCGAGCAACCGCGGATCCATCTTGGTGGGCTCGTTGCGGCGCCAGTCGCGCAGGATGATGTTGATCTTGCGCAGGCCTTCCGGATCGTAGCGACCATTGCGCTTGTAGACGATCTCGGCCTTCTCGTGCGTGTGCAAGTGATAGAGCTTGAGCGTGCGAACCTCAGCCCTGGCGCCCGACATTGCCGCGGACAGGAACGCGACAGCCAAAATCACAAACGTCAGCCACCTCGGCCAGACGCTCATGTGAAAATGCCGCCCGTTTGTGTGTCGTTCGATTTTGTTCAAATCAAATGGCTTTCAGGCTGCCGTTTGTCCCCGGATTTGACCAAACGGATGCGTCGTTTTCACATCCGAATATCGATCCTAATGGTTAATCATCGTTTATTGAAGCCGAAATGCGGTAACACCGTGGCGATATCCCGTCAAAAATGATGCACAGCATTTCGTGGTAAACCGCTGGTTTAGATCAAGAATCCGGCCTCCGCCAGAACACGATCTGTTACCGTTAGCGTTAATGCGTGATCCTGGGCAACGTTAACCGCTGAAAACCCTGCGCTTTCACGTCAAAAGCGACAATTTGACTCGGATTTTAGGCGAGCAAGCTGGTTCGAGGCTTGCCTGTCATGAGGCAAGCCGGTCGACGCGACCAGCTTCGGGATCAATGCCATATTCCTTCAACTTGCGGTAGAGAGTCGAGCGGCCGATGCCCAACCGGCGCGCGACTTCGCTCATCTGGCCGTTGTAATGGTCGATCGCCAGCTTGATCATCTCGAGCTCGACATCGGCCAGCGCCCGCACATTGCCCCGCTCGTCCAGCGCCCGAAGCGTTCCGAACCGCGGCTGCGGCCTGGCCGGCGTTTCATCGTCCGACAGGGCAGATCCCGTTGTCTCTGCAACCGCCTCATCCGCTTGCCTGGCCCCTTCCGCAACCGTTTCGGCCGTGGCGTATGCCGTTTCCGCTCCCAGGTCGACCGTGCCTTCCACCTGGGCCCGGATCTGCGGGAACTCCTCCTCGGTCAGCACGTTGCCCTCGGCAAGCACCGACGCGCGGAAGACCGCATTCTCCAATTGGCGGATGTTGCCCGGCCAGTCATAGGCCTGCAGCATTGCAAGCGCTTGCGCCGATATGCCGGTAAGGCGGCGGCGCGGATCGGTCGGCGCCACCTTTTCCATGAAATGCCGGACAAGGTAGGGGATGTCGTCGCGGCGGTCGCGCAGCGGCGGCACAAAGATCGGGTAGACATTCAGGCGGTAGAAGAGGTCCTCGCGGAACTTGCCGTCCTTGACCTGCTGCAGAAGGTTCCGGTGCGTGGCCGAGATCAGCCTTATATCGACCTTGACGGTGGAGCGGCCGCCGACCGGATCGACCTCGCCCTCCTGCACGGCGCGCAGCAGCTTGACCTGAACGTCGAGCGGCAGATCGCCGATCTCGTCGAGGAACAGCGTGCCGGAATTCGCCTCGACGAATTTGCCGGTGTGCTTCTCGGTGGCGCCGGTGAAGGAGCCCTTCTCGTGGCCGAACAGGATCGATTCGACGAGATTGTCCGGGATGGCGCCGCAATTGACGGTGACGAAGGGCTTCGAACGGCGATCGCCGCTGCCCTGGATGGCGCGCGCCACCAGTTCCTTGCCGACGCCGGACTCGCCCTCGATCAGGATCGGGATGTTGGAGGCTGCCGCCTTCTGTCCAAGGCGTATCACTCGGTCCATTGCCGGGCTGCGCGTGATCATGTCCTTGAAGGTGAGATGGCCGCCGCCGCGCCGCCGCGACGCGCGCTTCATCTCGTCCTCGACAGCTTCCACCTTGAGCGCGTTGGAGATCGCGGTCTGCAGCCTGTCGGGCGACGCCGGCTTGACGACGAAGTCGAAGGCGCCGTGCCGCATCGCCGAGACGACCGTCTCGATGCCGCCCTGGGCCGTCTGCACGATGACGGGAATGTTGATGGCGCGCTCGCGCATCGCCTTCAGCACGCCGATGCCGTCGAGGCCGGGCATGACAAGGTCGAGAATGACGACCGAGACTTCGCGCGCGTTCGGCCCGTCGAGCACGTCGAGGCCAGCCTCGCCGCCATCGGTGACGATCGCGGTGTGGCCGAACTTGGTCAGCGCGGCCTCGACCAGCCTGCGCTGCACCGGATCGTCATCGACTATGAGTATGGAACCTGTCATGACTGTTCGAGTTGTCCGCCCGAGAAAATCCCCATGGATCATCTTGGCACAGGGTTCTAAATAAGGTTTCAAAAAACCCGGTGAACGAATTCCTTAGGATTTGACCGGCTTCCTCCTTCCCTCTGATTTGGCATCGATTCAAAGTTCAAAGAAGGTATTGCTGATGCGCATGGAGTTTGGTCAGCGGCTTGCGGCGCCAGCGTCCGGAATCGGCGCGGCGGAGCTTGGCGATCTGCCGGAGTGGAATCTCGCTGATCTCTATTCCGGCATGGAAGCGCCCGAATTGAAGCGCGACATCGCCAAGGCGGCCAGCGACGCCGTCGCCTTCGAGGCCCGCTGGAAAGGCACGCTGGCCGCGGAAGCCGGGCGCGGCGGCGCCGGCCGGCTGGGCGAGGCGCTGCAAGCCTATGAGGCGCTCGAGGAACTGATCGGCCGCATCGTCTCCTACGCCGGCCTCGTCTATGCCGGCAACACCGCCGATCCGCAGCGCGCCAAGCTCTACGGCGACGTCCAGGAAAAGATGACGGACGCGAGCGCCCATCTTCTGTTCTTCGCGCTTGAGCTCAACCTGATCGATGATGCGGCGATCGAGAACGCGCTGGCCGCCGACAAGGCCTTCGGCCACTACCGGCCCTGGGTGCTCGACCTCAGAAAGGACAAACCCTACCAGCTCGAGGATCGCGTCGAGCAATTGTTCCACGAAAAGTCGGTCACCGGGCGCGGCGCCTGGAACCGCCTGTTCGACGAGACGATGACCGACCTGCGCTTCGACGTCGACGGCGAGGAACTGACGCTGGAGCCGGCGCTCAATCGGTTGCAGGATACGGATGGCGAAGTGCGCCGCCGCGCCTCAGAGGCGCTCGCGGCAACGTTCCGCAAGAACCTGCGCACCTTCACCCTCATCACCAACACGTTAGCCAAGGACAAGGAAATCTCCGACCGCTGGCGCGGCTTCCAGGATATTGCCGACTCGCGCCACCTCGCCAACCGCGTCGAGCGCGACGTGGTCGACGCGCTGGCGGCGGCCGTGCGCGAGGCCTATCCGCGGCTGTCGCACCGCTATTACGCGATGAAGGCGCGATGGCTCGGCATGGAGGTGATGAACCACTGGGACCGCAACGCACCGCTGCCGGAGACGCCGAAGGCGGTGATCCGCTGGGATGACGCCAGGGACACGGTGCTCTCCGCCTACCAACGCTTCTCGCCCGACATGGCCGAAATCGCCCGCGGCTTCTTCGACCGCAGATGGATCGACGCGCCGGTCAGGCCGGGCAAATCGCCCGGCGCCTTCGCCCATCCGACGGTGCCGTCGGCGCATCCTTATGTGTTGCTCAACTACATGGGCAAGCCGCGCGATGTGATGACGCTGGCGCATGAGCTCGGCCATGGCGTGCATCAGGTGCTGGCCGCCGGCCAGGGCGCGCTGATGGCCTCGACGCCGCTGACGCTGGCCGAGACCGCCTCCGTCTTCGGCGAGATGCTGACCTTCCGCTCCCTTCTCGAACAGACCAGTGACAAACGCGAGCGCAAAGCCATGCTCGCTCAGAAGGTCGAGGACATGATCAACACGGTCGTGCGCCAGATCGCCTTCTACGAGTTCGAGCGCAAGGTGCACACCGAGCGCAAGAACGGCGAGCTGACGTCGGACAGGTTGGGCGAATTCTGGCTGGAGGTGCAGGCCGAGAGCCTGGGGCCGGCGATCAAGCTGCGCGACGGCTACGAGGTCTTCTGGACCTATATCCCGCACTTCATCCATTCGCCCTTCTATGTCTATGCCTATGCCTTCGGCGACTGCCTGGTGAACTCGCTCTACGCCGTCTACCAGAATGCCGAGCGCGGCTTTCAGGAGAAGTATTTCGAGATGCTGCGCGCCGGCGGCACGAAGCATCACTCCGAACTCCTGGCGCCCTTCGGCCTCGACGCCACCGATCCGGCGTTCTGGCAGATCGGCCTTGGCGTGATCGGTTCGCTGATCGACGAGTTGGAAGCGCTGGACAAGTGAACAGCAACGAAGCGTGCATCGGCATCTATAGTTCAGCCAAGACGCATATTAGCAAGAAACTATTCTTGCCCTAAATAGCTGTTCTTGAATAACTCTGCGGCGCATTTTCAACTGGCTTTCGACAAGCCATATGATAGCGTCCGCCCTCAAGCTCAGCCGGACGCATCGCGCAGGCCAGAGATGCCTGCCGCTCCGCCACGGCGAATGCGATGATGGCCGTCGGTCCGGACAAGACCGAACGCCGATGGCTCGATTGAAGCCGGCGGTTCCACCGACACGGAACCTTTGACGATCCTTGGCGGCAAGCGTGCCCTCCCAGCCGCGGCCGACGGATCGGACTGGAGAGGGAAATGAGCACTTTCTTCTACATGCTCCTGGCGTTCGTTGTGGGTATCCTGGTTGGCTGGTTCATCTGGGGCCGCCTGCGCGGCGAGATCGACAGTCTGCGTGGCGATCTCGATCGCACCCGAAGCGAACGCGACAGGCTGAAGGCCGACAGCGACCGGCTGAAGGGCGAGCTCGATGCCTGCGGCCGTGCCCGAGCCGATCTCGAAAGCCGGCTGCGCGAGGCGCCTTCCAAGGCAGGCGCCGCCAAGGCCGCCACGCCGGCCCCGGCGGCGCTGGTCTCGACCCCGGCGAACGCGACATCGGCAGCGACGGCGAAGCCCGCTGCCGCGAAGAAGCTGGCGGCCACGAAAACCGCGGCAGCGAAGCCCGCGGCCAAGGCAGCCGCGCCGAAGAAGGCGGCTCCCGCCAAGAAAGCCGCCGCGCCGAAGGCCGCGACCGGTAAGGCCGACGATCTGCGCCGCCTCATCGGCATCGGCCCGGTCAACGAGAGGCTGCTCAAGGGCCTGGGCGTCGCCACCTATGCCCAGATCGCCGCCTGGACCGACGCCGACGTCAAACGCGTCGAGGAGGTGCTCAATTTCGACGGCCGCATCGCGCGCGAGAAATGGATCGAGCAGGCGAAACTGCTGGCCGCCGGCGACGAGGCGGAATTCGCGCGCCAGTTCCCGACCGCTGGAACCGCTAGCAACACCTGATCAACCAGCCTATAGGCCGCAGGCGGCGTCCTAACGGGCGCCGTCTTTGTTTTGGGCCAGCCGCCTTTGCGCCGCCCGACGCCGCTCTCTCGATTGCGCCTCGCCGGCCCCCCATATAGAGCGATCGACTGAATTGTCCGCTTCCAAGGCTCATGTCCCTGCCCGCAGCCATTTTCCGCAACGACGAGAGCGCGCGTCAGCTGGTGTTCGACCGGCCGCACGAGATCATTCTCGCGCGCACTGCGGAGGAGTTCGTGCCGGCGCTCGAGCGAGCCCAGGCCGCCTCCGACTCCGGAAAATGGCTGGCGGGTTATTTCTCCTACGAGGCCGGCTATCTGCTCGAGCCGAAACTGGTGCCGCTGCTGCCCGAGGGCCGCCGCGCGCCGCTGGTCTGCCTCGGCGTCTTCGATGCGCCCGTCGAACAGGCCGTGCCGCAAAATGCGGGATCCGCCAGCAACGGCCCGATTTTCGATGCAAGGGCAACGTGGTCCGCCGAGGACTATGCCGGCCGCTTCGCCCGCCTTCACAACCACATCCGCAAGGGTGACTGCTACCAGGGCAACCTCACCTTCCCCGTCCGCGCGCAATGGTCCGGCGATCCGCTTGCCGCCTTCGACGCGCTGACCGAACGCCAGCCGGTCAAATACGGCGCGCTGGTCTCGCTCGGCGATCCGGTCGTCCTGTCGCGCTCGCCCGAACTGTTCTTCGAGATCGATGCCGAGGGCATGATCGAGACGCATCCGATGAAGGGCACCGCGCCGCGCGGCGCGACCAAGGCCGAGGATGCCCGGCTGAAGGCCTTCCTGCGCAACGACGAGAAGAACCAGGCCGAGAACCGGATGATCGTCGACCTGCTGCGCAACGACATCTCGCTGATCAGCGAGGTCGGCACGCTGGAGGTGCCGGAACTGTTCCGCATCGAGACCTATCCGACCGTGCACCAGATGGTGAGCCGCGTGCGGGCGAAGCTTCTGCCTGACATCGGTATCCGCCAGGTCTTCGCCGCGCTCTTCCCCTGCGGCTCGATCACCGGTGCGCCGAAGATCCGCGCCATGGAAATCCTGCACGAGCTGGAAGGCGCGCCGCGCGACGTCTATTGCGGCGCCATCGGCTGGATCGCGCCTGGCGGCAGGATGCGTTTTTCGGTGGCGATCCGCACCATCTCGCTCTTTGCCGACGGCGAGGCGGTCTACAATGTCGGCGGCGGCGTCGTCTTCGATTCCACCGCCGAGGAGGAGTATCGGGAGTGTCTGTTGAAAGCGCGCTTCGCGACGGGAACGGTGCCGGCTTCGAGCTGATCGAGACCATGCGCTGGGAGCCTGGTTCCGGCTTCCTGCGCTTCGAGCGCCACCTCGCCAGGCTTTATGCGTCCGCCGCCGAACTCGGCTTCGCCTGCGATCCCGAACGGATCGGCGAAGTGCTTTCGAACGCCGTCAACGGACAGCTGATTGCCTTGCGCGTGCGCCTCGCCCTGCAACGCAGCGGCGAAGCGGCGGCAGCCGTGCAGCCTTACGAACCATTACCCGCCGACAAGGTCTGGCGGCTGCAGCTGGCGCGGATCCGGCTTGATTCCGGCAACATGCTGCTGCGCCACAAGACCAGCCTGCGTCAGGTCTACACGCAGGCGCGCGCGGAATATCTCGCCACGCGCGCCGAGGAAGTGCTTCTAGCCAACGAGCGCGGCGAGCTCTGCGAGGGCACGATCACCAACCTCTTTGCCGATTTCGGCGACGGCCCGCTCGCCACGCCCCGCCTCGACTGCGGCCTTTTGCCTGGAATATTGCGCGGTGAGCTTCTGGACGAAGGCCGCGCCGTGGAAGCGATCTACAGCTTCGACGATCTGAAGGCCGCGAAGGCGATCTTCGTCGGCAACTCGCTGCGCGGGCTGATCCCGGCGCGGCTTGGCTGACCGCGCGGGAGACATAAACTGGATAACAACCAAACAGACTCGACCATCCGCCACCCGACCCATACGCCCTATGATGGATCCTCGAAGCTCTTCACCATCGGGCTGAAGCCGCTCGAATTCGATCGCTGGATCGAGGTCGATGAATTTCTCCTGCCGCATCTGGCCGAAAAGCAACGGCTCTATGCGGAAATACCGGAAAAGGTCTTCGTCGAGGAAGACGGCACGCGCGACGCCCAGAGCGAGGTGCTGGACCTGCTCGTCGCGCATCTTGCGGCGAACCATCCGCACACCCATCGCGGTGCAGGTTCTGACGTCGAGGTCGCCGGCCTTGGAAGCATAAGCGACAGGCTGCCCCCCGCCTTGCGCAAGGCACCATTGGCAAGGGCTTCGCTGCTCGTCCAGGAAGACTTGATCCTGATGCGGCGCGACGAGCGCGGCTGGCGGCTCGCCGCCGGCTCGCTCTGCTTCCCTTCATCCTGGTCGCTGCGGGAGAAATTCGGCAAGCCGCTGCAGGAGATCCACGAACCGGTGCCCGGCTTCGGACCAGGCACGCGGCCGGCCGAGCTCATCAACCGCATGTTCGACGGACTGCAGGGCCAGGCGGTCGAGCGCTTCAACTGGTCGATCCAGGCGAATGACAGGCTCTATCATCCGCTCTCCAACGTCGAGCGCATCGACCGCGCCACCAACCGTCCGAGCCGCTTCCCCGACGGCGACGTCAACGCCCATGCCTTCATCCGCGTCGAACGCCAGACGCTGCGCAAGCTGCCCGCTTCGCGCGACATCCTCTTCACCATCCGCATCCACCTCGACCCGCTCAAGGTGCTTGATGCGCATCCGGGCCGGGCAGCACTGGCGGCCTCATTCGCGCAGCAGCTCCTGGCTCTCGACCAGCAACAGCTCGACTACAAGGGTCTGACCGCCGACCGCGACCGGCTGGTTGCATTCCTCGGCCGCATGGCCGGATCGGCTTAACCACACGCCCAGAACGGCTCAGCCGGCGGTTGGCGCTTTTCGCTGGTTTATGACAATGATCTGTGGTGTAGCGCTTGGCCGTCGGGCCAAAGGCGCCCGGTTTTGCGCGTGTTTGAAGGAGTGTGCGAAAAAATGGCGAATGAAAACTGGCCCGTTTACGGTGAAATCACCGGTCCCGTCGTGATGATCGGCTTCGGCTCGATCGGGCGGGGAACGCTGCCGCTGATCGAGCGCCATTTCAAGTTCGACAAGTCGCGCATGACGGTCATCGACCCGCTCGACACCGACCGCAAGCTGCTCGACGAGCGCGGCATCGCCTTCATGCAGGACGCGGTGACCGAGAAGAACTACAAGAAGCTGCTCACGCCGCTTCTGACCAATGGCGGCGGCCAGGGCTTTTGCGTCAACCTGTCGGTCGACACCGGTTCGGTGGACCTGATGAAATTGTGCCGCAAGCTCGGCGTGCTTTACATCGACACCGTCGTCGAGCCGTGGCTGGGCTTCTATTTCGACGCCGAGGCCGACAATGCCAGCCGCTCCAACTACGCGCTGCGCGAGGCGATGATCAAGGAAAAGCAGGACAAGCCCGGCGGCCCGACGGCGGTCTCCACCTGCGGCGCCAATCCCGGCATGGTCTCGTGGTTCGTCAAGAAGGCGCTGGTCAACCTCGCCACCGACCTTGGCCTCGAGTTTTCGGAACCCGCGCAGGAAGACCGCGAGGGCTGGGCCAAGCTGATGAGGAAGGCCGGCGTCAAGGGTATCCACATCGCCGAGCGCGACACCCAGCGCACCAAGAAGCCGAAGCCGATGAATGTGTTCTGGAACACCTGGTCGGTCGAAGGCTTCATCTCGGAAGGCCTGCAGCCGGCCGAGCTCGGCTGGGGCACGCACGAAAATTGGATGCCGAAGAACGGCAAGAAGCACAAGCACGGCTCCAAGGCGGCGATCTATCTGGAGCAGCCCGGCGCCAACACGCGCGTGCGCAGCTGGTGCCCGACGCCGGGCGCGCAATACGGCCTGCTGGTGACGCATAACGAGTCGATCTCGATCGCCGACTTCTTCACCGTGCGTTCGAAGAAGGGCAAGGTCCAATACCGCCCGACCTGCCACTACGCCTACCATCCCTGCAACGACGCCTTGCTGTCGCTGGACGAGATGTTCGGCGCCGCCGGCAAGCCGCAGCCGGTCCACCACGTGCTTGACGAGAACGAGTTGGTCGACGGCGTCGACGAGCTCGGCGTGCTGCTCTACGGCCACGACAAGAATGCCTACTGGTATGGCTCGCAGCTTTCGCTGGCCGAGGCGCGCAAGCTCGCCCCCTACCAGAACGCCACCGGCCTGCAGGTCACCTCGGCGGTGCTCGCCGGCATGGTCTGGGCGCTGGAGAACCCGACCGCCGGCATCGTCGAGGCTGACGAGATGGACTACCGGCGCTGCCTCGAAGTGCAGTTGCCTTATCTCGGGCCGGTCAGGGGCTACTACACCGACTGGACGCCGCTGGATAACCGGCCGGGACTCTTCCCCGAGGACCTGGACAAGGACGACCCGTGGCAGTTCCGCAACATTCTGGTCCGATAGCGCCGGGACTGACCAGAGGCAGCGCCTTGCAATCGCCCGGAAATCGGGCGATTGAAAGGAGCGGACTGAGGAGAGGATTTTCAAGAATGACCATTGCGCGCAAACTGCTTTCGGCAGCCGCCGCGGCAAGCCTTTTGGCCGCCGCCGCCTGCACCACCACCGGTCCATCGGAACCGCCGGCCGCCGCCGCTCCCAAGGGGGTCGAAGGCAACTGGATCGACGGCACTGGCCAAGCCGTTTCCACATTCAGTAGTGGAAAATATACGACGGTTGCCGCCCAGACCGGTGAGAAATTTGCGGAGGGTACCTACACTATGACTGGCGCCACATCACTTGAGATCACAGGTACCTCATTGATTCGCCAGACGCCAATCCACACCAATTGTTTGTTGGTATCCATCAACCAACTAAACTGTACCGACGCGGCTGGGAAGAATTTCGTATTTACCCGGCGCTCCTGAACAGCCAGAAAGCAGCCCGCTCGAGTTCAGCTGACAGCGAACTCTGGCGAATGCTTGGCTAGAGCAATTTCAGGAAAAGTGTGAGCGGTTTTCCGTCCGGAATTGCGTCAAAACAAAGAGATCGAGCGTTTCACCGTTTCCGTGAAACGATGAAACGCTCTAGCGCAATTGTGAAGATCGGTTGGCGGCATTTTTTTGCCGTTGCTTAGCGAACAAAATTACTTTTGATTGCGAGCAGGGGGGGATCTTCAGAATGCGCAAACGTTTCATTCTTGCTACCGTCGCGGTCATCGCTGGCTGTCAGACCGGCCCGATGCCAAGCGCCTTCAAGCCTGGCTCTACATTCTCGCAACGGCAGTTCGATTATGACCAATGCAAGATCGCCTCTCTGAAGGAAATACCGCAGGCCATGGCGACTCAAATCAATCCTGGTGTCCACACACCGGGCACAGTGACCTGCAACACCATTGGCTCATCGACCTACTGCAATGAGATGGGCGGCCTCAATATTCCCGCAACAGCGTCGACCTATGACGTCAATGAAGGTCTGCGCGGCAGATATATTTCCAGTTGCATGATGCGAAAAGGCTATTCCATTATCGTTCGGCCGGCATGTGCTTCCGCAGAAGCCCGGCAGAAGGCGGCGATTACACCGCAGCCCACCAATCCGAACGATTATCAGTGCACGCCTGGCGTTAACCTGGATGGCTAACGAGCGCTAACGCCGTCGGTTTCATAGTTCTCTCAACATATCTTGGCGCGCACATCATCGATGCCGATATCGCTGTCTAAAAAGGGACGGCGGCGCGAGCCGCCGTCCCTTTTTAGCGCCGGCAAATATCTCCCCGATTGTGCTTGCATCAGCTGGGACCCGATGTGAACATGAACCCGAGGCTGACTGTTATTTTCCAGTCAAGCGAAGGCTTTAAGCAATGTCGAAGTCAATTTACCGGGAGACAAAGATGAAGAAGATTGCCGCCATCCTAGCCCTTTCAGCTTCGACGCTTGGCCTGTCGGCCGGCGTGTCCTTTGCCGACTACACACTGAACATCCTGCATTTCAACGACTGGCATAGCCGCATCGAAGGCAACAACAAATACGAATCGACCTGTTCCGCCGAAGAGGAGACCAAGGGCGAATGCATCGGCGGCGCCGGCCGGCTGATCACCGCAATCGCCGCGGAGCGCAAGAAGCTCGAAGGCCAGAACGTGCTCTTGCTCAATGCAGGCGACAGTTTTCAGGGCTCGCTGTTCTACACCACCTACAAGGGTGCGGTAGAGGAGGAATTCCTCAATCAGATCAAGCCCGACGCGGTGACGCTCGGCAATCATGAGTTCGACGACGGCGAGACAGCGCTTGTGCCTTTCCTCGACAAGGCGAAGTTCCCGGTCGTCAGCGCCAATGTCGTGCCTAACGACAAGTCCGGCGCCGCCGGCAAGTTCAAGCCGTCGATCGTCGTCGAGGTCGGCGGCCAGAAGATCGGCATCATCGGCGCCGTCACCAACGACACGCCGGAACTCGCCTCGCCCGGCCCGAACATCGCCATCGCCGACGACGTCAAATCGATCACGGCCGAGGTCGAGAAGCTCAAGGCGCAAGGCATCAACAAGATCATCGCGGTCACCCATATCGGCTACAGGCGTGAACGCGACGTGATCGCCAAGATCCCGGGTATCGACGTGGTGGTCGGCGGCCACAGCCACACGCTCCTGTCCAACACCGATCCGAAAGCCGAGGGACCGTACCCGACGATGGTCGACAACCCCGACGGCTCCAAGGTGCCGGTGGTGCAGGCGGCGTCCTATTCGAAATATCTCGGCGAGTTCAAGGTCGTGTTCGACGACAACGGAAACGTCAAGGAGGCTAGCGGCGCTCCGATCTATCTCGACAAGTCGATCACGCCCGATCCCACTGTCCTTGCCCGCATCAAGGAGCTCGGTGCGCCGATCGAGGCGCTGAAGAACAAGGAGGTGGCCGAGACCACCAAGGCGATCGACGGCAGCCGCGAGAACTGCCGCGCGCGCGAATGCGAGATGGGCGATCTCGTTTCCGATGCCATCCTCGACCGCACCAAGGGCCAGGGCGTCGAGATCGTCATCTCGAACGGCGGCGGACTGCGCGCCTCGATCGACCAGGGCACGGTGACGATGGGCGAGGTGCTGACCGTGCTGCCGTTCCAGAACACGCTGGCCACCTTCAAGATTTCGGGCAAGGACCTGGTCGCTGGCCTGGAAAGCGGTCTCAGCCAGGTCGAGGACGGCGCCGGCCGCTTCCCGCAGGTTGCCGGCCTCAAATATTCCTTCGACAAGTCGGTGGCGCCCAACGCCGGCCGCGTCAAATCGGTCGAGGTGATGGAGAACGGCGCTTGGGCGCCGATCAACCCCGACAAGCAGTATCTCGTCGCCACCAACAACTATGTCCGCCAAGGCGGCGACGGCTACAAGGTCTTCGCCGAGAAGGCCACGAACGCCTATGACTACGGCCCAGGCCTGGAGCAGGTGGTGGCCGACTATCTCGGCGCCCATCGGCCCTACACGCCGAAGCTCGACGGCCGCATCACCGAGATTGCGGCAACGACCGCAGCGGCTGAGCCGGCCAAGCCGGTGGAACCGGCGAAGCCCGCCGAGACCGCTCCCGCCGCCACCCAGGCGCCTGCGGCCGAAGCAGCAAAGCCGGCCGAGACCGCACCGGCGAACGCTGAGCCTGCAATGCCGGCGCTGCCTTCCGGCTCCGGCGACATTGCCGGTACACCACCGGCCGTTCCGGCTGAAGCCGCACCTGCCGAGACCGCGAAGCCGGCCGAGACGGCGCCTGCGGCTCCGGCTGCGGAACCGGCAAAGCCTACCCCTGCTCCCGCCGCCGAACCGGCAAAGCCCGCTGAAACCAAGCCGGCAGAAACAAGCCACACCGTCGCCGCCGGCGATACCTATTGGGACCTGGCAAGGAAAGCCTATGGCGATGCGACCAAGTGGAAGCTCATCTCCGAGGCCAACAAGGACTTCAAGCCGCGTCGCCTGCCGCTCGGCGCGACGCTGACCATTCCGCCGGCTGCGAAGTAAGCGGCCACTCCGGAATTCATGGCATCCGCCCGGGAAACCGGGCGGATGTTCCTTTTCCTTTGCCAAACACGATAAGGTGCGGCCAGACGCAGCATTGAAAACCGGCAGGGCATCGCTAGTTTCCGCGGCGCTATCGGAGACCGTTGATGACGCTTGCCAGCCCCACCGATGTCAAGACCGCGAGGACCGCTGGTCTGCTGCCTGCCGGCCACCCGGCGGTTAAGCAGGGCAAGGTCGGCGTCATGCTGATCAATCTCGGCACACCCGACGGAATCGAATTCGCGCCGATGTGGCGGTATCTCAGGGAATTCCTCTCCGACCCACGCGTCATCGAGCTCAACAAGGCGATCTGGTATCCGATCCTTTACGGCCTGGTTTTGACGACCCGGCCAAAAAAGTCCGGCGCCAACTATGCCAGGATCTGGAATCGGGAGAAGAACGAGTCGCCGCTGCGCAGCTTCACCCGTTCCCAGGCAGAGAAGCTCGCCAGTACCCTCGCCGATCACGCGAACGTCGTGGTCGATTGGGCGATGCGCTACGGCAATCCTTCGACCGCAAGCGTCGCGCAAAGACTGGTCGAGCAGGGCTGCGACCGTATCCTGTCCTTCCCGCTCTATCCGCAGTATTCAGCAACGACGACGGCGACCGCCAACGACCAGTTGTTCCGCGCGCTGATGAAGATCAGAAACGCTCCGGCGATCCGCAGCGTACCGCCCTATTATGATGAACCGGTCTACATCGAGGCTCTCGCTCACTCGATCGAGCGGCATCTTGGGACGTTGGACTTCGAGCCCGAAGTGGTTATCGCGTCCTATCACGGCATTCCGAAGCCGTATTTCGAGAAGGGCGACCCCTACCACTGCCATTGCCTCAAGACGACGCGGCTGCTGCGGGAAAGGCTCGGCTGGGACGAGAAGAAGCTCATCACCACCTTCCAGTCGCGCTTCGGCGCGCAGGAATGGCTGCAGCCCTACACCGACGTCACGGTCGAGAAGTTGGCGAAGGACGGCGTCAAGTCGATCGCCGTCGTCAATCCGGGCTTTTCCGTCGACTGCATCGAGACGCTGGACGAGATCGGCCGCGAAGCGGCCGAAACCTTCCATCACGCCGGCGGCAAGAACTTCGCCCATATCCCCTGTCTCAATGACAGTCCCGAGGGCATGGCGGTCATCGAGGCGCTGGTGCGGCGCGAGCTTTCCGGCTGGGTGTGACCGGCTTCACCGACAGCTCGAAACCGGTGCGCAAAACCCGCCGCTAACCAATATTGGCGATCACCTGATTGTAACGTTGCGGAAACACACTTAAGTGATTCCGTGAGGTCGCCGCCTTTGAGGGAGAAGCGAAATGGGCTTTAGCGGTTTCGATATTGCAATCATTGTCCTTGTTTTCCTTGTCATCATTCTTCTTTTCAAAGGCATCAAGACGGTGCCGCAAGGCTATAATTACACGGTGGAGCGCTTCGGCCGTTACACCAAGACGCTGACCCCTGGCCTCAACATCATCAACCCCATCTTCGAGCGCATCGGCGCCAAGATGAACATGATGGAACAGGTGCTCGATGTCCCGACGCAGGAGATCATCACCCGTGACAACGCCATCGTCGGCGTCGATGGGATCGCCTTCTTTCAGATCCTCAATGCCGCACAGGCCGCCTACCAGGTCTCAGGCCTGCAGAACGCCATCCTCAACCTCACCATGACCAACATCCGTACCGTCATGGGCTCGATGGACCTCGACGAATTGCTGTCCAACCGCGACGCCATCAACGAGCGCCTGCTGCGCGTCGTCGACGAGGCGGCGCACCCCTGGGGCATCAAGATCACACGCGTCGAGATCAAGGACATCAACCCGCCGGCCAACCTTATTGAATCGATGGGCCGCCAGATGACGGCCGAGCGCAACAAGCGCGCCCAGATCCTGGCTGCCGAGGGCTTGAAGCAATCGCAGATCCTCGAGGCCGAGGGCCGGCGGGAAGCCGCCTTCCGCGATGCCGAAGCGCGCGAGCGCTCGGCGGAAGCCGAAGCCAAGGCGACCCAGGTCGTGTCGGAAGCCATCGCCAAGGGCGACGTGCAGGCGCTCAATTACTTCGTCGCCCAGAAATACACCGAGGCGCTGTCCAAGATCGGCTCGGCGCCCAACAACAAGATCGTGCTGATGCCGCTTGAGGCGTCATCCCTCATCGGCACGCTGGGCGGCATCGGCGAGATCGCTCGCGAAGTTTTCAAGGGCGACGGCTCTTCCGGCACGCAGCGGCAGGCATCCCGCCCGCCGGTCGTCAAGCCCGGCGACAACTGATGTGACGCCGTCCGGGGTGGGAGAACATCAATGATCGACCGCATCGTTTCGGAACTCGGCCCGTGGAACTGGATGGTTCTGGGCATCGTGCTCCTGGTGATGGAAGTCGTGGCGCCCGGCGTGTTCATGCTGTGGATCGGCATCGCGGCGCTGATCATCGGCGCGGTGTCGCTGGCGATCTGGGACGCCGCCTTCTGGACCTGGCAGGTCCAGGTCCTGGCCTTCCTCGTGCTGGCCGTGGTCTCGGCCTATGTCGGCAGGCAGATTGCGGTTTCGCGCCAAGGCAGCGTCGACCAGCCGCTGCTCAACCGCCGCGGCGCCCAGATGGTCGGCCGTACGGCGACATTGACCGAGCCGATCAAGAACGGCCGCGGCCGCATCCGACTCGGCGACACGCTGTGGCGCGTCTCCGGACCCGACCTGCCGGTCGGCACGCAGGTGCGCGTGACCGGAGCGGCGGATACGGATCTGGAGCTGACCGTCGAGGCGATCTGAGCCGACTGCCGCTCAGGATGCGTTGGATCTTGACGCTGTCTAAGCGGCGCCGATGCGCAGCAGATCGTGCAGATGCACCAGTCCGACCGGACGTCCGCCTTCGACGACCATGAGGCTGGTTATGGCGGATGTGTTGATGGTCTGCAGCGCGGTCGCCACCAGAGTGTCCGGGCTGGCCGTCTTCGGCTTCCTGGTCATCACCTGATCGACGCTCATCGTCAGAAGGTCGCTGGCAATGTGGCGGCGGATGTCGCCGTCGGTGACGATGCCGACCAGCGCGCCGTCGGCGCCGGTAATCGCCACGCAGCCGAAACCCTTGCGCGACAATTCCAGGATCGCCTCCTGCATGCCGGTGCCCGACGGCACCAGCGGCAGCCTTTCGCCGACATGCATGATCTCGCGTATCTGGGTCAGGTTGGCGCCGAGTTGGCCGCCCGGATGGAAGGTGCGGAAATGGTCCGGCGTGAAACCGCGTGCCTCGAGCAGCGCGATCGCCAAGGCATCGCCCATGACGAGCTGCAGCAGGGCGGAGGTTGTAGGCGCCAGCCCATGCGGGCAGGCCTCGGGCACGGACGGCAGCAGCAGCACCACATCGGCGGCCCGCGCCAGCGCCGAGCTCTCGCCCGACGTGATGGCGATCAGCGGGATGGAAAAGCGCCTGGAATAGGCGACGATGCCCATCAATTCCTTGCTCTCGCCCGACCAGGACATGGCAATGATGGCGTCGTCCCGGGCGATCATGCCGAGATCGCCGTGGTTGGCCTCCGCCGGATGGACGAAAAAGGCTGGCGTGCCGGTCGAGGCCAGCGTCGCGGCGATCTTGGAGCCAATATGGCCGCTCTTGCCGACACCTGTGACGATGACGCGGCCGTCGATCCGCGAAATCAGGTCGATAGCGGCTGCAAAAGGCTCCGCCAAGCCATTCTCGAGCGCGGCGGCCAAAGCCGCCACACCGGCCTGCTCCGTCGCCACCGTTCTCAGCGCCGATTCGATCGCAGCCTGCCTGTTGGGCTGCTTTCTTTCTGGGGACCCAGCATGCATGGGCGAAGCGATTAGCGCTTTGCCGCGCCCCTGTCCAACAGAATTGCCTTGAGCCCCCGATTGGAAGGGCTCCGAGGAGGCTCTCTCAACCCTCCGTTAACCATCCGCATTTACGGTTCGGTAAGTATGGCGCAACCGCGCCGCGCAAGCAGTGGTGACGATGTCCGGGGGCCAGCCTGAAACGAAAATCGGTCGGAGGGGCATTGCCGTTGCAGCACTGCTGCTGACGGCGAGCGCGCTTGCCTTGCTGCGTCCGGCGCCGGCATTTTCGCAGGAAACCGAGCTGCGCGGCGAGGTATCCGAATCGGCGATACTCGCCGACCAGCAGCGCAAGGCCAGACAGTTGCGGGCGCAAGGGACGCAGGACCAGAACGCTCCCGCTTCGGTCGTCCAGGACACGGCGCCCACGACCTATCAGCCGGCAAGCCCCGGCGCCGTTCCCGACGACGACCATACGGCGAGTGCGTCGGACAGCGTCTTCGACCAGCCGCAGGCGGCCAACGATCCGCTGGCCGACACGAAGGCGCCGGCAAAGCCGCGCCGGCCTTCGACGGCAAAGCAGCGCGCCCTGAACGCCAAGGCCGACACGAAGGCGAATACCAAGACCGCCGACAAGAGCAAGGCGAAGAAGAAGACGGGCGAGGCAACCGACAACACGACCACCGCCGCGACTGCCGCCCCCGGTGGGCAGGCAGATGCCGCGGCGACCGACGACGGCAGCAACCGCCGCGCCGTCACCATCGACAGCGTCGATAAGCAGAAGCTCGACCCGGGCCAGGAGCGCACCGGCTCGATCGATGGACAGAAGGTCAAGCCGGAGGAAGATCCCTTCGCGGCTCCCGGCGTCAGGATCGGCACCTTTCTGTTCCGGCCGACGCTGGAGCAAGGCTTCACCGCGACGTCCAATGCCGATTCCAGCAGCACCGGCAAATCGGCCGTTCTGTCCGAGACGGCGCTGCGTTTCACGGCGACCTCCGACTGGCGCGAGAATTCGGCTCTGATCACCGGCTACGGCCAGTTCCGCAACACCGTCTCAGGCGAGAAGATCAACGATGCGCAGGGCCGCATCGAAGGCCAGCTCAACGTCGATCTCGACAACGAGCTGCGCGCCATCGCCAAGCTCGGCTACGAGGCGGCGCCGGAATCGGCCTCCTCGCCGGATGCGATCGCCGGTGTCACCCAGCAGCCGCTGCGCCAGACCGTGGACGGCAGCTTGGGCGTCGAAAAAAGTGTCGGCAAGATGCGCTATGCGCTGACCGGGGCGGTCTCGCATGATTTCTACGGCGACGCCGAGCTCTCCAACGGCACCACCGTGTCGCAGAAGGATCGCGACTCCACGCTCTACACCGCGACCTTGCGCACCGGTTACGAGGTCTCGCCCGCGCTGACGCCCTTCACGGAGGTCGAGGCCGGGCGGCGCGTCTATGACCTGCGCACCGACACCGACGGCTTCCAAAGGTCCTCGACCAGGCTTGGCGCGCGTGCCGGCCTCGAGCTCGATATGGGCGAGAAGCTGTCCGGCGAATTCTCCGCCGGCTGGCTGCGCGAGGCGATCGACGACAGCCGCCTGCCGGCGGTGGCGGGCCCAAGCATCAACGCCGACCTCAAATGGTCACCCGAGCGCGGCACCACCATCGGGCTCACCGGCAAGACCAGCGTCGAGACGACAACGACCGCCGGCCAGAGCGGCGATATCCTCTATTCCAGCCGTTTGACCGGCGAGCGCCAGATCCGCGCCAACCTGACGGCAAACTCGGCGCTTGGCCTCGATTGGCGCGACTATACCGGCTCCGACGGCCACGATCTGATCCTGAGCGCCGAGGCGGGGCTCACCTGGTGGCTCAATCGCTATGCCGGGGTTACCACCCGCGTCAGGACCGAGAAGCTGACCAGCAACCTGCCCGGCCGCGACTACACGGCCAACAGCGTCTATCTCGGTCTGAAGGTCCAGCGCTGAAGAGCAGCGGCAATGGCCCAAGCCTATGCCGAGATTCAGGTCAGGCCGAGACGAGAACGGTGGGTTCCGAGAACCGGAGCGGAGCGTACTCAAAGTACGTGAGCACCGGAAGCGCAGGAACCTGCCGTTCGCAGACCGGCCTCACCTGAATATCGGCATAGGCTAGAACGCGGCGCCGCGACGGTCAACCGGCCGCACCTCATCCAGCAGCGTGCGGATGACGCCGGCCATGCTGCCATTCATGTCGCTGCGCCACAGCGCGAAGGCGACGTTGGCCTCGACGAAACCTTCAGGCGAGCCGCAGTCGAAGGTGCGCCCCTTATAGTGATAGCCGTAGAAGGGCTGCTTCTTCTCCAGCTTCAGCATCGCGTCGGTCAGCTGGATCTCGTTGCCGGCGCCGCGTTCCTGGCTTTCCAGGATGCCGAAGATTTCCGGCTGCAGGATATAGCGGCCGTTGATGAAGAGATTGGAGGGTGCCGTGCCCTGCTTCGGCTTCTCCACCATGCCGGTGATGCGAAAGCCGTGATGTGTGTCCTCGCCGCGGCCGACAATGCCGTATTTATGCGCCTCGAGGGGGTCGCATTCCTGCACGGCGATGATGTTGTTGCCGGTC
Source organism: Mesorhizobium atlanticum (assembly GCF_003289965.1). Lineage (GTDB taxonomy): Bacteria > Pseudomonadota > Alphaproteobacteria > Rhizobiales > Rhizobiaceae > Mesorhizobium > Mesorhizobium atlanticum. Next base: position 339,158 of record NZ_QMBQ01000002.1, on the reverse strand, counting down.
TCGGCGTAGAGCTCGACCATGTCTTTCATGCAGCTCTTTTCCGACTGCATGATCATGTCGGGCAGCAGCAGCGCGAAGGGCTCGTCGCCGACCAGCTCGCGAGCGCACCAGACGGCGTGGCCGAGGCCCATCGGCACCTGCTGGCGCGTGAAGCTTGTCTGTCCCGGCGCCGGCTGCAGCCGCTGCAGGCGGGCGAGCTGGTCGTCCTTGCCGCGCTGGGCGAGCGTGTCGTAGAGCTCGAACTGGACGTCGAAATGGTCCTCGATGACCGCCTTGTTGCGCCCGGTCACGAAGATGAAATGCTCGATGCCGGCCTCGCGCGCCTCGTCGACCACATATTGGATGACCGGCCTGTCGACGACGGTCAGCATTTCCTTCGGGATCGCCTTGGTGGCCGGAAGGAACCGCGTGCCGAGACCTGCGACCGGGAAAACTGCCTTGCGAACGCGCTTCATGCTGACACCCCTGCTTTTCGGCCAATTATCCGCTCGGCGGCACGCTCCGCAATCCCCCCAAACATTTTCACGCCGGAATCATTTTCACGCCGGAATGTTTGGCTACTGAACGGCCAGGTTGAATGTGAGAGCTAAAAGCCGCGACACCTCTTTTCGTTCCCGGCGGCACCTATGGTAAACTAAATACTAACCCGGTTCGGCGTTGAATGATCCTTCCTGATTTGACGAAGGAGGAAATGATGTCCGTTCGCAACACCGCGAGGCGCCTGACGGCACTGGCGACTGCAGCCGGCCTGACATTGGCCTTGCTGATGCCCGCCGGACCCGCTTTCGCCGATGTCGGGTTCCGCCAGTGGGTCGCCGCCTTCCGCGCCACCGCGGTGGCAGGTGGCGTTTCGGGCGCTGTCTACGATCAGGCCATGAGAGGCATCGAGCCCGATCCGGTCGTGCTGGAAAAGGCCCGCACCCAGCCGGAATTCACCGCCCCCGCCTGGGATTATTTCGACAACCGCGTGCATGACCAGTCGGTGGCCAACGGCCGCGCCATGGCGAAGAAATGGAAGCCTTGGCTCGATCGCATCGAGGCGCGGTTCGGTGTCGACCGCAATATCCTGCTGGCGATCTGGTCGATGGAATCCAACTACGGCGAGATCCTCAAGCGCGACGACATCATGCGCAATGTCATCCGTTCGCTTTCCACCCTCGCCTATGGCGACGCGAAGCGCTCGAAATACGCCCGCACACAGCTGATCGCGGCGCTGAAGATCCTGCAGACCGGCGACATCGACGAGAGCCATCTGATGGGCTCCTGGGCCGGCGCGATGGGCCAGACCCAGTTCATCCCGACCAGCTATCAGCGCTACGCAGTCGACATGGACGGCAATGGCAGGCGCGATATCTGGAACTCGATCCCCGATGCGCTGGCGACCTCGGCCAATCTGCTCATGAAGAATGGCTGGCAGGCCGGCAAGACCTGGGGCTATGAGGTCACCATACCGGCCGGCAAGCTGCCCGGCGGCGCAAAGACAATCGCCCAATGGCAGGCTCTGGGGGTCGTCAGGGCCAGCGGCAAGCCGTTCAAGAACCTGACCGACAAGGCGACGCTGAAAGTGCCGGACGGCCGGGGTGGCCCCGCCTTCCTGATGATCCGGAATTTCTCGGTCATCAAGGCCTACAACAATGCCGACAAATACGCCTTGGCCGTCGGCCTTCTCGCCGACGAGATCGCCGGCGGCACCGGCTTGGTGCAAGACTGGCAACGCCCCTTCACCAAGCTCAGCTTCGAGGAGCGGCAGGAGCTGCAGAAGCGGCTTTCCGAGCATGGCTATTATGAGGGCAAGTTCGACGGCAAGATCGGTGACAGCTCGAAGGCGGCCATCATGGCCTATCAGGCCAAGGTCGGCCTGACCCAGGATGGCTATCCGAGCCTTGAAGTGCTCAAATGGCTCCGCAAGCAGTAGAGCGCGCGGAATCGCCAGGTATCCTTTCAAAGACGGCAGGGATGCTGTAGCGCTTCGGCTTGCGCATGACTTTCCCGCGTCTGCCTGGTCATGCGCCAAGGGATGGAGAGGTGTTTGGTGTCGGTTGCGCGTATCAGGCATAGCATTCGCCGGGCGCCCGTCCTGATTCTCGCCCTCGCCGTGCTTGTCGTCACCGCCGCCGGCGCTTTCCACGCCCCCGCGTTCGCGCAGGAGCAAAGCCGGGGCTGGTCGCTGCGCGACCTTCTGTTTCCGCGCCGCAGCGAACGCATCGAGCCGCCTGTCGAAGTCCAGCCAAGGCCGAAACCCAAGAAGAAGCCCAAGCCGCGCCCGCCGGCGCAGCCCGAGACGCCGATCGTTGAGAAGACGAACGACGCCCGCGTCGTGCTGGTGGTCGGCGATTTTCTGGCGGGCGGGCTGGCGGAGGGCCTGGACACGGCCTTTGCCGACAATCCCGCTGTCAGGATCGTGGCCCGCGCCAACGGTTCGTCCGGCTTCGTTCGTGACGATGTCTACAATTGGCCAGCCCAGATAAAATCGCTGATCGAGACCGAGAAACCGGCGGCTGTGATCGTCATGCTGGGTTCCAACGACCGGCAGCAGATGAAGGTCGGCGACGTGCGCGAGCAGCCGCGCTCGGAGAACTGGACCAAGGAATATGAGCGCCGTACCGATGCGTTGGGCAAGGCCCTTCAGGAGACCAAGGTGCCGTTCCTGTGGGTCGGCATGCCGGCTTTTGGTGTGTCGAAGATGAACTCCGACATGCTCGCCTTCAACGACATCTATCATTCGGCCGCCCAAAGCCATGGCGGCGAGTTCGTCGATGTCTGGGACGGCTTCGTCGACGAGAACGGCGCGTTCGTCACCTCCGGCCCCGACATCAACGGCCAGCCGGTGCGCCTGCGCTCCGACGACGGCATCAACGTCACCAAGGCCGGCAAGCGCAAGCTCGCCTTCTATACGGAAAAGCCGTTGGCCAAGATCCTCGGACTGGCGGCGCCGGGAAGCATCACCACCGTGTCGGCGCCGGCCGGCGCTCCGGTCGAGGCGCCCAAGCCGGCCGCCGCGCCCGTCATCGTCGACCGCACCGCGCCGATGCTGCTCGGCGACCCGGCGCTCGACGGCGGCACCGAACTGCTGGGTGCCGCGCAGCCGGCCAGGGCCGATCCGAATCTGCCTGGCGAAAAGCTGATCCTGGAAGGCAAGGCTCCCGCTGCCTCGCCCGGCCGCGCCGACGATTTTTCCTGGCCGCCCAAGAAGCAGCCGCCCACGACGGCGGCTGCCGAGCCAGGCTCGACCCCCCTAACTCCTTGATTCAAGCCCTCACAGCAGCAATTTCGCGCCCAGGCGAACAATGGCATTATTGGATTTTGGCCGAGGTCAAAGGCGGGGGAGAATATGTCGGCAACAGCTTATTCCTTGCTCGGATTCGTAACCTGGGCGCTCTTACTGCTTATATGGATGGAGATCCTGCGCACCCATCTTGTGGTGAGCGGCCGCGTCCCCGCGAATGGTTTCGCACCGGACAATTCCGGTCTCTCGCCGTTCTTGCGGAGGCTGGCGCGCGCCCACGCCAATTGCATAGAAGGCCTTCCGATATTCGGAGGTCTCATGGCCTTGGCCATGATGAGTTCGCGCGCCTCGATCACTGATCCGCTCGCATATTGGCTTCTCGGCGCGCGGCTGGTGCAGTCAGCCATCCATTTGGCGTCGACAACTCCGACCGCTGTCAAAGCGCGATTCTCGGCATTCGCAGTCCAGATGGCCATTGGCCTCTATTGGGCAATCAAGCTGCTGACCAGCTAGGGCGCCTCACCGCTCCATGGGAACGGGCGAAACGCTCAAACAGTTCTCTTCTCTCCGCCAGGGCGAAGTCGCCTAGCCTATCCATTCACACTTGTGCTCGAACTGACGGTGACAGCGGCTCATCGGCCACAGATAGCCGGTTCAGCGCGGCAGCACCGTCGATCCCATCAGCGCCTCGTCGATCGAGCGCGCCGCCTGACGGCCCTCGCGGATCGCCCAGACCACCAGCGACTGGCCGCGCCGCACGTCGCCCGCCGCATAGAGCTTGTCGACGCTGGTCCTGTAGTCGCGATCATTGGCCTCGACATTCCGCGAGCGGCGGCTGTCGGTGACGACCTTGATCTTGCCGTCCAGCTCCTTCATCAGGCTGTCGCCCGCCGGCCCGGCAAAGCCGATGGCGATGAAGGCGAGGTCGGCGCGGATGACGAATTCGCTGCCGGCGATCGGCTTGCGCTTCTCGTCCACCTCGCAGCAGCGCACGCCGGTCAATTGGCCGTCCTCGCCGATGAATTCGAGAGTTGCCACCTGGAATTCGCGCTCGGCGCCCTCGGCCTGCGAGGAGGACGTGCGCATCTTGGTCGCCCAATAGGGCCATACGGAGAGCTTGTCTTCCTTCTCGGGCGGCTGCGGACGGATGTCGAGCTGCGTCACGCGCACCGCGCCCTGGCGGAAGGCGGTGCCGATGCAGTCGGACGCGGTGTCGCCGCCGCCGACCACCACGACATGCTGGCCGCCGGCGATGATCGGGTGCGAGGGCCAGGCCACCGACTGGATCGGCTCGCCGCCGACGCGACGGTTCTGCTGCACCAGATAGGGCATGGCGTCGTAGACGCCGCTGAGGTCGCTGCCCGGGATGCCGGCCGGACGCGGAGTTTCCGAGCCGCCGCAATAGAGCACCGCGTCGAATTCCTCGATGAGGTCGGCCGCCTTCATATCGACGCCGACATTGACGCCGCAATGGAAGGTCACGCCCTCGCCCTGCATCTGCTCGATGCGCCGGTCGATATAGTGCTTCTCGATCTTGAAGTCGGGGATGCCGTAGCGCATCAGCCCGCCGGGGCGGCTCTCGCGCTCATAGACATGCACGTCATGCCCGGCGCGGCCGAGCTGCTGGGCCGCCGCCATGCCGGCGGGGCCGGAGCCGATGACGGCAACCCGCTTGCCGGTCTTCTTCTCCGGCGGATAGGGCCGGATGTGGCCGGTTTCATAGGCCTTGTCGGCGATCGCCTGCTCGACCGTCTTGATGGCGACCGGGATGTCCTCGAGGTTCAGCGTGCAGGCTTCCTCGCAGGGCGCCGGGCAGATGCGGCCGGTGAACTCAGGGAAATTGTTGGTCGAATGCAGGTTGCGGATCGCGCTGTCCCAGTCGCCATTGTAGACGAGGTCGTTCCAGTCCGGGATCTGGTTGTGGATCGGGCAGCCGGTCGGCCCATGGCAGAACGGAATGCCGCAATCCATGCAGCGCGCGGCCTGTTTCTCGACCTCCTTGTCCGACATCGGCAGCGTGAATTCGCGGAAATGCCGGATGCGGTCGGAGGCCGGCTGGTACTTGTGCACCTGCCGGTCGATCTCGAGAAAGCCTGTTACCTTGCCCATAGTCCAGTCCCTGCTGTCCGAAGGCACGCTTTTTGTCGCGCACCCGTTAACCCCATAAGGCCGCCGTGGCAACCGCACCTTGTTGGAGCATGACCTTCGCCGAAAACCGGTTCCCACTTTGCGGGGTCATGCTCTCGGGGTCAGGATTGTTGGTGAGGATGCCGGCCGGAAAGTCATCTTTCCGGCCACGCCCGATGCTTATTCCGCTGCCACGCTCATGCGCATGCGTTCCATCTCGATCAAGGCGCGGCGATACTCCACCGGCATGATCTTGCGGAATTTCGGCCGGAAGTTCTGCCAGTTCTCGAGGATCTCGCGGCCGCGCACCGAGCCGGTGTAGTGGACGTGGTTCGAGATCAGCTGGTAGAGCCGTTCCTCGTCATGGCTGGTCATGTCGCCCGACACGTCGACGCGCCCCTTGTGGTCGAGGTCGCCGCCGTGATGGAGCAGCTTCTCCATCAGATCGTCCTCTTCCGGAACCGGCTCGAGCTCGACCATTGCCATGTTGCAGCGCTCGGCGAAATCGCCCTTCTCGTCCAGCACATAGGCGACGCCGCCCGACATGCCGGCCGCGAAGTTGCGCCCGGTCTTGCCGAGCACGACGACGATGCCGCCGGTCATGTATTCGCAGCCATGGTCGCCGACGCCTTCAACGACAGCCGCCACGCCCGAATTGCGCACGGCGAAGCGCTCGCCGGCCACACCGGCGAAATAGGCCTCGCCCTCGGTGGCGCCATAGAGCACCGTGTTGCCGACGATGATCGAGTCGGCAGCCACGATCTTGGCTTCTTCCGGCGGGCGGATGACGATGCGGCCGCCCGACAGGCCCTTGCCGACATAATCATTGCCGGCGCCGACCAGCTCGAACGACACGCCGCGCGCGAGAAACGCGCCGAAGGACTGGCCGGCCGTGCCGGTGAGCTTCACCTGGATCGTGTCCTCGCGCAGGCCCTTGTGCTTGAAGCGCTTGGCGACCTCGCCCGACAGCATCGCGCCGGCGGAGCGGTCGACGTTGCGGATCGGCAGCTCGATGGTGACGGGCTGCTTGGCGTCGAGCGCCGGCTTCGCCAGTTCGATCAGCTTGCGGTCGAGCACATCGTCGATCGGATGCTTCTGCCGCTCGGTCCAGTGCAGCGCCTCATGCGGCGCATCGGGCTTGAAGAACATCTTCGAGAAGTCGAGCCCGCGCGCCTTCCAGTGCTGGATCACGTCGCGCTTTTCCAGGAGGTCGCTGTCGCCGATGATCTGGTCGAGATGGGTGAAGCCCATTTCTGCGAGCAGCGCCCGCACCTCTTCCGCCACATAGAAGAAGAAGTTGATGACGTGCTCCGGCGTGCCCTTGAAGCGCTTGCGCAGAACGGGGTCCTGCGTCGCCACACCCACCGGGCACGTGTTGAGATGGCACTTGCGCATCATGATGCAGCCGGCCGCGATCAGCGGCGCGGTCGAGAAGCCGAACTCGTCGGCGCCGAGCAGCGCGCCGATGATGACGTCGCGCCCTGTGCGCAGGCCGCCATCGACCTGCAGCGCGACTCTGCTGCGCAAGCCGTTGAGCACCAGCGTCTGATGCGTTTCGGCAAGGCCCATCTCCCATGGGCTGCCGGCGTGCTTGAGCGAAGTCAGCGGCGAAGCGCCGGTGCCACCGTCATAGCCGGAGATGGTGATGTGGTCGGCGCGCGCCTTGGCGACGCCCGCCGCGACCGTGCCGACTCCGACTTCCGACACCAGCTTGACCGAGACATCGGCCGCCGGATTGACGTTCTTCAGGTCGTAGATCAGCTGCGCCAGATCCTCGATCGAATAGATGTCGTGATGCGGCGGCGGCGAGATCAGGCCGACGCCGGGCGTCGAGTGCCTGACCTTGGCGATGGTCGCATCGACCTTGTGGCCGGGCAGCTGGCCGCCCTCGCCGGGCTTGGCGCCCTGCGCGACCTTGATCTGCATGACGTCGGAATTGACCAGATATTCCGCCGTGACGCCGAACCGTCCCGAGGCGACCTGCTTGATCGCCGAGCGTTCCGGGTTCTTGCCGCCGCCAGGCAGCGGCAGATAGCGGTCGGCCTCTTCGCCGCCCTCGCCGGTGTTCGACTTGCCGCCGATCTGGTTCATGGCGCGCGCCAGCGTGGTGTGCGCCTCACGCGAGATCGATCCGAACGACATCGCCCCGGTCGAGAAGCGCTTGACGATCTCGGCCGCCGGCATGACGTCCTCGATCGCGACCTTCTTGCGGCCGGTTTCTTCGGCCAGCTTGATCTTGAACAGGCCGCGGATGGTTTGCGCGCGCGCGGTCGCGCTGTCGATCTGCGCCGAATACTCCTTGAACGTGTCCCAGGAGCCCTGCCGCACGGCATGCTGCAAGGTAGCGACCGCATCCGGCGACCACATATGCGCCTCGCCGCGCATGCGGAACATGTACTCGCCGCCGACCTCGAGGCTGTTGCGCAGCACCGGATCGCTGCCGAAGGCATCCGAGTGGCGGCTGAGCGTCTCGGTGGCGATCTCGTCCAGGCCGACGCCTTCAATCAGCGTCGCGGTGCCGGTGAAATACTTCTCGACGAAATCGGACCTGAGCCCGATGGCGTCGAAGATCTGCGCGCCGCAATAGGACTGGTAGGTCGAGATGCCCATCTTGGACATCACCTTGAGGATGCCCTTGCCGATCGACTTGATGTAGCGCGAGACCACCTCGTATTCGTCGACCTCGGCCGGCAGCTCGCCGCGCTTGTGCATGTCGAGCAGCGTGTCGAAGGCAAGATAAGGGTTGATCGCCTCGGCGCCATAGCCGGCGAGGCAGCAGAAATGATGGACTTCGCGCGGCTCGCCGGATTCGACGACGAGGCCGACCGACGTGCGCAGCCCCTTGCGGATCAGGTGGTGGTGCACCGCCGCCGTGGCCAGAAGGGCCGGAATGGCGATGCGGTCCGGACCGACCTGACGGTCTGACAGGATGATGATGTTGTAGCCGCCGGCGACCGCCGCCTCGGCCCGTTCGCAGAGCCGGTCGATGGCGCCCTGCATGCCGGCCGCACCCTCGTTCGAGCCGTAGGTGATGTCGATCGTCTTGGTGTCGAAACGGTCCTCGGTGTGGCCGATGGAACGGATCTTCTCCAGATCGCCATTGGTCAGGATCGGCTGGCGCACTTCGAGCCGCTTGCGGCGCGACGTGCCGACCAGGTCGAAGATGTTCGGCCGCGGCCCGATGAAGGACACCAGGCTCATCACCAGCTCCTCGCGGATCGGGTCGATCGGCGGATTGGTGACCTGGGCGAAGTTCTGCTTGAAGTAGGTGTAGAGCAGCTTCGACTTGTCCGACATCGCCGAGATCGGCGTGTCGGTGCCCATCGAGCCAACGGCTTCCTGGCCGGTGGTGGCCATCGGCGCCATCAGAAGCTTGGTGTCCTCCTGTGTGTAACCGAAGGACTGCTGGCGATCGAGCAGGCTGACATCCTTGCGCAGCGCGCGCGGCTCGACCGGCTTCAAGTCTTCCAGGATCAGCTGCGTGTTGGCGAGCCAGGTCTTGTAGGGATGCCTGGTCGCGATCTCCGACTTGATCTCCTCGTCGGAGACGATGCGGCCCTTGGCGAGATCGATCAGAAGCATGCGGCCGGGCTGCAGCCGCCACTTCTGCACGATCTTTTCCTCCGGCACAGGCAGCGCGCCGGCTTCCGACGCCATGATGACGCGGTCGTCGTCGGTGACGATGTAGCGCGCCGGGCGCAGGCCGTTGCGGTCGAGCGTGGCGCCGATCTGGCGGCCGTCGGTGAACACCACAGCCGCGGGCCCGTCCCACGGCTCCATCAGCGCCGCATGGTATTCGTAGAAAGCCTTGCGGTCGGCGTCCATGAGCTTGTTGCCGGCCCAGGCTTCCGGGATCAGCATCATCATGGCGTGGCTGAGAGAATAGCCGCCCTGGAACAGGAACTCGAGCGCGTTGTCGAAGCACGCCGTGTCCGACTGGCCCTCATAGGAGATCGGCCACAGCTTCGAGATGTTGTTGCCGAACAGCTCCGAATCGACCGAGGCCTGCCGCGCCGCCATCCAGTTGTTGTTGCCGCGCACGGTGTTGATCTCGCCGTTGTGAGCGACCATGCGGTAGGGATGCGCGAGCTTCCACGACGGGAAGGTGTTGGTCGAGAAGCGCTGGTGGACCAGGATCAGCGCCGTTTCGAAGCGCGGATCCTTCAGGTCCTTGTAATAGGCGCCGACCTGGTAGGCGAGGAACATACCCTTGTAGACGATGGTGCGGGCCGACAGCGACACGCAATAGGCGCCGACATCCTTGTTGTCGTTCTCGGCGTAGATACGGCCCGAGATCACCTTGCGCAGCAAATAGAGCCGCGCCTCATACTCTTCGTCGTCCGGAATGTCGGCCGTGCGGCCGATGAACACCTGCCGGTGGAAAGGCTCGGAGGCCACGATATCGGGTGCCTTGGACAGCGAAGAATTGTCGACCGGCACGTCGCGGAAGCCGATGAGCGGCAGCCCTTCCGACTGCGCCGATTCGGCGATGATCTCCTCGATATGCGCGCGAAGCGCCGCGTCCTGCGGCATGAACCAATGGCCGACGCCGTACTGGCCGGCCGGAGGCAGTTCGACGCCCTTGGCCGCCATCTCCTCGCGGAAGAAGGCGTCCGGGATCTGCACCAGCACGCCTGCGCCGTCGCCGACCAGTGGGTCGGCGCCGACGGCGCCGCGATGGGTGAGGTTCTCCAGCATCGCCAGACCGTCCTCGACGATCCGGTGCGACTTCACGCCCTTCATGTTGGCGATGAAGCCGACGCCGCAGGCGTCATGCTCGTTGCGCGGATCATAGAGGCCCTGCGCGGCAGGGCCGTTGGTGGTTCGGCCGGCTTTGGTCAGGACGGTATTTTTAACGACTGCCGCTTTCGTCTGCGCGGCCTGGCCGTTGATCGCAGATGGCGTCAGTTCCGTCATCGTCCTATCCTCCGTTCTCCACCTTGGCCCTGACTGTCTGAGGGCGCTGGTTTGCCTTGGGAAGCACAAGGCTTCCCCTTGATCCTTGCTGCACGTCTCGCGAAATCCATCGAACCATACGGCTATACGCCCGGTTCGCATCCGGTATCGTACAGGCCAGAGCCGGGCCGTCTACCCGCCGCTCGCGACAATGGCCGGAATGGCAGCAATGATACGCCAGTCCAGCCTGTTTTGTGCGACAAAATAAGACAGCACTACTGTCCTAAATTTTTTTATGGCAGAAATCAGGGACCTGCACAAGACCGATTCACAAAAAACTTGGGCGTGCCGCGACACAAAATTTCGTGACGAGCGCGGCAAACGCAAGCTTTGGTCCGGGTCTTTCGAGGCGATGCGCTGGCTTCACCGCTTTGCCGGCGATTGGCCCTTGCGCTTCGCCTGCCGAAGCGGTCAAGTCCCGCCGCTTTTGCCAATCACGATACGGACCTCTCGATGTTCTTTGCTTCCGACAACTGGGCGGGCGTCCATCCCGACATTTCGGCCAACCTGTCCCGCCATGCCGACGGCGTTGCGACCGCCTATGGCGACGGCGATCTGGACCGGGCCGTCTATCGCCGCTTCAACGAGATTTTCGAGCGGGAAGTGCAGGTCTTCTTCGCCGCGACCGGCACCGCGGCGAACGCGCTTTCGATGGCCGCGTTGAACCGTATCGGCGGCATCGCGCTTTGCCATTCCGAAGCGCATATGAATGTCGACGAGTTCGGCGCGATGGGTTTCTACACCGGCGGCGCGCGCATGGCGCCGGTTCCCGGGCCGCTGGGACGCATCAATCCCGAGGCCCTTGACCGGGCTATAAAGCGCTATTCGCAGGATCTGGCTCCGGCCGGTCAGCCGATGGCGGTCACCATCACCCAAGCGACCGAGGTCGGCACGGTCTACAGCGTCGACGACGTCAAGGCGATCGCCGAGGTCAGCCGCCGCCACAAGTTGCCGCTGCACATGGACGGCGCGCGCTTCGCCAATGCGATTGCCGCGACCGGTGTCAGCCCGGCCGAAATGACCTGGAAGAGCGGCGTCGACCTGATCTCCTTCGGCGGCACCAAGAATGGCTGCTGGATGGCCGACGCAGTGGTGATCCTCAATCCGGATGTCGGTAAGGACCTGCGCCTGCAGCGTCAGCGCGCCGGGCAGACCTTCTCCAAGGCGCGCTTCATCTCGGCCCAGTTCGAAGCCTATTTCACCGACGATCTATGGCTGCTGATGGCCGGTCACGCCAATCAAATGGCCGCGCATCTGGCCGAGACGATCGAGGACGCACCGACGGGCAGGCTCGCCTGGCTGCCGCAGGCCAACGAGGTGTTCGCGATCCTCAACCGCGAGACCGCCGACAAGCTGCAGGCGGCCGGCGCCAAATTCTATGAATGGGGCGTCCCACAGGGTTTTGATGGCCATCTCGGCGACAATGAAGCGATCTACCGCTTTGTCGCCAGCTTCGCGACCACGACGCAGGAGATCGACCGTCTCGGCCAGTTGCTTGGCTGAATGACAGTCAAAGGCAACCGGATGACCAGACCACCTCTCGGCTCGACGATGCGGCTGATTCGCCCGGCGCCGAACGTGCTGGGCTTCTATGACGGCCGCGTCGAAGGCGTTCGTATCTGGTCGGACGAGCCGAACTGGCTCGACGACGGCGCCTATACGCTCGGCATCTGCACCTATGCGATCGTCGATGGATCGCAAGCGCTCGTCTATGACACGCATATCTCGCCCGCCCACGCCCGCTTCATCAGGCACACGCTCGATGGGATGGGCGTGACCTCGATACGCGTCGTGCTCAGCCACTGGCATGACGACCATATTGCCGGCAACGAGGTATTCCAGGATTGCGAGATCATCGCCAACGGCCTCACCGCCTCGGCGCTCGAACGAGGCCGCGCCGAGATCGAGGGCGGCAATCCTCCGATCAGGCCGCTGGTGCTGCCCAACAGGACGTTCGAGAACAGCCTCAGCCTCACGGTGGGCGCGATCCCGGTCGAGCTACGTCAGGTCGAAATCCACAGCCATGACGGCACGGTGCTGCTGATGCCCGACGCCGGCTTGCTGCTGGCCGGCGACACGCTGGAGGATTCCATCACCTATGTCTCTGAGCCGGAGCGTCTGGAGGAGCACTTGATCGACCTCGAGCGCATGTCCGGTTGGGGGTTCGATCGGATCCTGCCCAATCATGGTTCCTTAGAGACAATCAAAGCCGGTGGCTATGACAGAAGCTTCATCGCCGCGACCGAGGCTTATCTCCGAAAGCTGCTCGCCTGCCGGCAAGACCCCGACCTGGCGAAACAGGATCTGAAGACCTTCGGCGCCGACATGTTTGCAACGATGGCGGTTGAATATTTTGCGCCCTATGAAGCCGTGCACCGACAAAACGTGGAGGCCGTTATCAAGGCAAAGCGCCGGTAATGGGCCCAGGCCAGAAGGCCGTTGGCGATGGCACAATAAAAAGCGGCGCCTTTCGGCGCCGCTTGCGTCTCAGCAGCGAGACGGGCTTGCATGGAGCCCTCGATTACGCGGCCGCTTTCGCCTCGATCTGCTTGGCCTTGTCCGAGGACGAGGTGATCGCGATCTTGCGCGGCTTCAGCTCCTCGGGAATGTTGCGCTTGAGGTCGACGAAGAGCAGGCCGTTCTTCAGCGTGGCGCCCTCGACCTCGACATGGTCGGCGAGCTGGAAGCGGCGCTCGAAAGCGCGCGACGCAATGCCGCGATAGAGCAGCTCGGAACCCTCGCCATTGCCCTCTTCCTTGCGCTCGCCCTTGACGGTCAGCACGTTGCGGTGGGCTTCGATCGAAATCTCGTCTTCCGAGAAGCCGGCAACGGCCATCGAGATGCGATAGGCGTTTTCGCCGGTGCGCTCGATGTTATAGGGCGGGTAGGTCTGCGCGGTCTCGGGCTGGCCGAGCGAATCGAGCATGGTGAACAGCCGGTCGAAGCCGACGGTCGAACGATAAAGCGGGGAAAAATCAACGTGACGCATGAGGTGTTCTCCTGTTGAGCAACATGGTTTGCGTATGACCTGGTGCGAAACCCTCGAAAGGCGTTTCGGATAGGCCAGCGGCCCCGACATCGGCGGCCGCAAACTTCATTTGGGAAGCGGAGAAAGCCATTTCAAGGCTTTTTGACCGGCGCAAAACCGCCATGTTGATGAACGGCGGATGAACTGAGGCTTCGGCATCCGTTCAGCCGGGCTTTGCTAGGTTTCGGTCAAGTCAGGCAATTCGGGAAAAGCGCGAGGCGCGTTCCGACCGGAATTGCGTCAGAGACAAGCGGTGCCTTGATCCCGGCGCCGCGACGAGGCCGAACCGGGTGCAACGTCCCTTCCTCCCGGATCGACAGAGGCCGGAAGTGCGCCGCAGGCACTTCCGGCCTTCCCGTTTCAAGGCGGTTGCATCTCGGCGCCTTTGCTTTTGCCGCCCGGCCGTCTATCACCATGCCGACGCCTTGTCCGCCCGGGCAAAGAACAACCAGCGACTCGCCGAATGACGGATCTTTTCCATCTGACCGAGGACAATCCCGCGCCGCAGAAGCCGGCGGGCGGCTTCTTCACCACGCGTGACGGCAAGAAGATCCGTTACGGCGTCTTCGCTGCGGTCGCCCGCCCGCTGCTGGGCACGGTGGTTCTGCTGACCGGACGCAACGAGTGCATCGAGAAATATTTCGAGACCATCCGCAATCTCGCCGATCGCGGCTTCGGCGTCGCGATCCTCGACTGGCGGGGCCAGGGTGATTCCAGCCGCCTGCTGCGCGACCGCCAGCGCGGCCATGTCCGCAGCTTCCGCGACTATACGCGCGACCTGGAGCAATTTTTCGAAGAGATCGTGCTGCCCGACTGCCGCGGCCCCTACTATATCCTCGCCCACTCGACCGGGGCGGTGATTGCGCTGCTTGCCTCGCCGTCCATGGTCAATCGGGTGCGGCGCATGGTGCTGCTGGCGCCTTTTCTGGAGGTGCCGGACATGCCGGTCTCGATAGCCACGGTGCGGCGCGTGTGCGCGATCTTCTGCGCGCTTGGCCTCGGCTGGCTCTACGCGGCGATCGGTCCGCGGCCGAAAGTGCCGCCGCCTTTCGAGGTGAACAAGGTGACCTCGGACCCGGCGCGTTACCGCCGCAATGTCGGAATCTACGAGGCCTGGCCGCAGCTCGCGCTCGGCGGCCCGACCATCCGCTGGCTGAAGGCCGCCGCCGCCGCCGCGGAAGCCGTCAGCGATCCGGATTTCATGGCAAGGGTCCGGGTGCCGACTCTGATCGTGGCCGCCGGCGCCGACCGGGTGGTCTCGACCAAGGCGGTGGAGGCCTATGCCAGGAAACTACGGGTCGGCTCGCTGTTGATGATCGACGGCGCTGAGCACGAACTCCTGCAGGAGAAGGATTTCTACCGCGAGCAGTTGCTCGCCGCCTTCGATGCCTTCATTCCGGGCACCGGCGACGCTCCCTGATCGCGGTCGAAACCAGGCCGCGGCGGATCAGCCGCGCAGCGCAGCCATTGCCGCGGCATGCAGCTCCGGCGTCGCCGCAGCCAATATATCGCCGCCCTTCTCCGCCGGGCCGCCTTCGAAAGTGGTGACGACGCCGCCGGCCTTCTCGATGATCGGGATCAGCGCGACGATGTCGTAGGGCTTCAAGCCCGGATCGGCGACGATGTCGACGCAGCCCGCGGCCACCATGGCGAAGGCGTAGCAGTCGGTTCCGTAGCGGGCGAGCTGGACCTTCGTTTCGAACTGGTCGTAGCGGTTGCGCGCTTCGCCCTTGAACAGGGCGGGCGTGGTCGTGAACAGCGTCGCTTGCGCGAGGTCGGTCGTCTTGCGGGTCGAGAGCTTGCGCGGGCCGCCCGGTCCTTCGTAGTGCGAGCCGGAGGCGTTGGCATAGAACAGCTCGCCGGTGAATGGTTGAGACATCATGCCGGCAACCGCGTCGCCGTCGGCCGTCAACCCGACCAGCGTTCCCCAGACCGGAAGGCCGGAAATGAAGGCGCGGGTGCCGTCGATCGGGTCGATCACCCAGACATGCCGGTTGGTGATGTTCTGGCTGCCATGTTCTTCGCCGAGAATGCCATGGTCAGGATATTCGGCGGAGATCAGCGCCCGGATCGCGCGCTCGGCTTCGCGATCGGCCTCCGTGACCGGGTCGAAGCTTCCGGCCTCCTTGTTGACGACCGCCCCCTGGCTGCGGAAGCGCGGCAAGGTTTCCGCTGCGGCGGCATGCGCTATGCGCCGCATGAAATCGGTGCTGATATCCAAGTCATTCTCCCCGTCGCGGCCTTCGCCAGCCGCTCTATCTCGCAGAACAGGCACACTGAAGTCTCGTCAGTCGCCCGTTTTCTGTTGCCTGAATGCCACATTCGAGCCGCCGAAGCGGAATTTCCACATCATATTGAATTAAAAAACTCTGCTGTCGATTGACATTTGTGCGCCGCACAATAATTTTGCCATTGGACAGGTTTTCCTGTCCATGCCCTCCTTGGGCGTTTCCTCCCTAGACTTCGACCGTGTCGTGAAAACGATGCGGTCTTTTTTTCGAGCAATTCCGGGAGAAGCGCGAGGCGATTTTCCGTCCGGAATTGCGTTTATAAAGAACTCGGGCGCGCTGTTATTCCGCCGCCAGCGGCAAGTCGACGAAATGATGGTCGGGCATCGACATCAGGTCGGCCGCGAAGCGGGTCAGGTCGCAGGCCAGGGCGTCGAAACCGGCTGATTTCTGGAACGTCCGTTCGTCCATGTAAAGCCCGCGATTGACCTCGATCTGCAGCGCATGCAGATGCCGCGCCGGTCGTCCGTAATGCTCGGTGATGAACCCGCCGGCATAGGGCTTGTTGTGGGCGACCGTATACCCCATGCCGACAAGCAGGCTGATCGCCATCTCGGTGAGCGCCGGCGAGGCCGAGATGCCGAACCGGTCGCCGATGATGAAGTCGGGCCGCACGCCATTGTCGCCCACGCGGATCGAGGCCGGCATCGAGTGGCAGTCGATCAGCACGGCATAGCCGAACCTGGCATGCGTCCTGGTCAGGAGCCGCTTCAGCGTCTCGTGATAAGGTTTGTATACCGCCTCAATGCGTCCCACTGCCTCGGCCAAAGGCAGCCGGCCAGGATAGATGTCGAGCCCCTCGCCGACCAATTTCGGCACCGTGCCCAGCCCGCCGGCGACACGCGCCGAGCGGATGTTGCAGAAGGACGGCACCGGCTCCGCGAACATGCGCGGATCGAGTTCCCAGGGCTCGCGGTTGACGTCGAGATAAGCGCGCGGAAAATTGGCGGCCAACAGCGGCGCGCCGAGCGGCACGGCGCCGCCAAAAAGCTCCTCGACATAGCAGTCCTCCGACCGGCGGATGGCGTTGCGGTCGAGCCGCGCCATGGCCAGGAACCGCTCCGGATAATGGCGGCCGCTATGCGGTGAGTTGAACAGAAAAGGGACGCGCTGTTCGGCGCCCGATCGGATTTCGAAGGGTGGAACGACCGAAAAATCCTCGGCTGCCGTCTTCAATTTGTGCGAACCAGGAAACAGCACTGCATCATGACGCAAAACTTGCCACCTTGCGTGCGGCATGTCCAGCATTTCAGGCGGCGAAACCACGCCCCGAACAGCATCTGGCATGCCCTTCATTCACTTGATGTTTACCGGCTCCATCTCATATACAGGATGGTTAACGGCCTAGCCCGGCGGCAGGCTTGGGGCGGGTGATTCGGACGGGACATGATGGCACGCATTCTGCTGGCGGAAGACGATGACGATATGCGCCGCTTCCTCGTCAAGGCGCTGGAACGCGCCGGCTACCAGGTAAGCGATTTCGACAATGGCGCCAGCGCCTATGAGCGGCTGCGCGAAGAGCCCTTCTCGCTGCTGTTGACCGATATCGTCATGCCGGAAATGGACGGCATCGAGCTCGCCCGCCGCGCCACCGAGATCGATCCCGACCTCAAGGTGATGTTCATCACCGGCTTCGCCGCCGTCGCGCTCAATCCCGATTCCAAGGCGCCCAAGGACGCCAAGGTGCTGTCGAAGCCCTTCCACCTGCGCGATCTCGTCAACGAGGTCGAGAAGATGCTGCAGGCGGCCTAAAGCATGTCTCCCGAAAGTGGTAACCGGTTTCGGGACAAAGACATGCGCAAAATCAAAAAGCCAAAGCGCATGGAGCGAATCTGAAAGATCGCGACGCGCTTTAAGCGCCTCCGGCCCGTATCGGGCCGTGCATCGGCAGACACTTCGCCGATGCGACAAACGGAAGCCGTCTTTCCACATTCCCGCTATTGACGTGCCGGATCAAAAGTGGTGTATGCGCGGCGTCGGATGGGCGTGTAGCTCAGCGGGAGAGCACTGCATTGACATTGCAGGGGTCACAAGTTCAATCCTTGTCACGCCCACCATCCAAGCCTCTGATTTCTCTTAGCAAATCAGGCAAAAGCGCCTTTTGAAGACCCTCGAATTCGCTGCTGGTCACACTCTGGTCACAGCAAAGGGTCCGTCATGGCTACAATCCGCAAACACCGGGACAAATATCAGGTTCAGGTTCGTAGGAAGGGTTTCCCTCCGATCTCACGCTCGTTTCACAAACTGGCGGACGCCAAGGAATGGGCGAGACACATGGAGACGCAAGCCGATCGCCAAGAACTCGCGCCGAGCCGCAAGGAACTCAAAGGGATCACCTTAGGGGACCTCGTTCGACGTTACCGTACCGAGATCGTAGCCTCCAAGAAGGGCGCTGACATAGAGACGATCGTCCTCGACGCCTTCCTACGTCACCCCATCTGCCGGAAAAGCCTTGTCGATCTGGGTACGTCAGACTTCGCCTCCTATCGTGACGAGAGGCTGAAGACCATTGCCGCCACATCGCTCAAGCGGCAGTTGGCGCCAGTCAACAACATGTTCGAGCTTGCTCGGACCGAATGGAAAATCCCACTTAAGAACCCCTTGGTCGACCTTGCGCTGAAAACGAATGACAACAGGCGTGAGCGGCGGCTCCGGGAAGGCGAGATGGGCCGATTGGTCGAGGCCGGAAAGAAAACTCGCAACCCTTTCGTTCTCCCAGTGATCCGTTTCGCCATCGAGACTGCGATGAGGCGTAGCGAAATCCTGAAGCTTCGGTGGTGCGACATCGACTTGGCACGTGGCACCGCAACCATTCTGGAGACCAAGAACGGCCACTCACGGAATATTCCATTGACATCTGGTGCGCTCGACGTCGTGAGGACGTTGGCAGCTCCAACGGGACAGGAAAGCTTTTCTCGGGTGTTCCCTTTGTCGGCGCTTGCTCTTCGGCTGTGCTGGGACAGGCTCACCGAAAGAGCGGACATCAATGATCTGAACTTCCATGACCTCAGGCACGAGGCCATCTCTCGACTGTTTGAGCTTGGCCTGACGGCGCCAGAGGTAGCGTCAATCAGTGGCCATCGAGACATGAGGATGCTGTTCCGATACGCACATGCCAGTCATGCGTCCATTCGAGCCAAGCTGGCCGTCTGCGGTATAGGATGAGAAGTTTGCCGCCGAGACAGCCGCTATCCTGATCAGGAAAAAGGTGGGAGGACGCAAGGCGATGAAACCTTTTGTCTTCCCACAATCGCATGGCCGGTGCCAGGTCAACGTTGGCACCTGGGTACCTAACGAGCTCAGCTCGGCGTGTCTCTTAACGTTCTGCCATCATCCATGGGACCATGGTGGGCGCTATCTTCCAGTATAGGGGCCACCCACCATTAGGCCTTGATCAACCAACCGTTGGCTCCCCTTCCGGTCTTGCCGTTGTGGTGGAACGTGATGCCCATCTCACCAAGAGTTGCGGTGATGCGGTGGGCTCCGTCTCGGAGCAGACGCCCAAGTTCCTTCATCTTAGACGATGGCCAGCCGAGTTCTGACTTGACCGTGATCATCGACGTCTCTCCGGAAGGGCGGTATCGCATGTAGGAGATCAGCGGATCATAACCTTCGGCCTGTCGAACGCTGACCGCATCGCCGTCGAGGTTGAAGCCCCAAGGGACAACGTTGATCCCAGGCATCTCGGTGGTGATGTCCCTTAAGATCGAAGCGCCCAGCCGACTTTCCGGGAGGACGACGTAGACGTCAGTTGGGGGGCAATCACCTTCGGCGTTGATGACCTTCCGACAGCGAACCCTATTGATCGCCTGGATCACGGAGACCGTTATCTGCTTCTGTTCCATGACTTTCCGAACGTCATCGTAGTCATTCCATGACGGCGATGCGAACCACCCATTTTCAGGCAACCCTTGAAGGGCAATGAACGTGCCTACTGCCCATAGGTCACCGCGATAAGGGAGGCCGAGCACAACAGCAGTGTCAAAGTCCTGCCAGTCGTTCTTGCCGTCGATCGCACCCCAGTGCGCTATGGCGTATCGCGAGAACTTCGGCTCCAGCGTGAGGGCCTTCGGCTCAAGGGACTGGTGGAGACAAACGAGCACGGACCTCTCCTTGCTGGATTTCTCCAGTTCTTTGATGACACGAGGTAGTCGAGCGGCGCCTTTCTCCTTCATGCTGCCTTTGCCGAGCCCGTTGGCGTTGGTAACATGCAGCGTGACATTGCGATATCTCCGAGCCTTGGACGGGATCACCGGGCGAACCGCTCGCTCTCCTAGCAACTCCCAGAGCATGTTGTGCGCAGCAGTTGCGTCGAGGACCACAGGGCCTGGAAGTTCCACCGGGATCAGCAACTCCGAATTGTTGATCGTGTCCCAGTCACCTGATCGCTGATAATATGCCCACCCACTGAGAATGCTTTCGCATGATCGTAAGGTGTTCGTCGCCTGCTCTGTGAGGCGTCGACGATCCAAAGGGCTCTCCTTGCGGAGGATCATCATGTCGAGGGGAAGCCTTGAGACCTCGTCGATCAGCCCGGCAAAGGAATGCTCCTCCGACCAGTCGATCTGACTGGCCCTTGGATCACGCCAAAGCAAACCCTGCCGCGCTTCGAGGCGATCGAACTCCAAGAATTCCAGTGTTTCCCGTAGAGACTTGATCGCTTGGACAGCCACATTGTGACGCAACCTCATCGGCTGGTCGATCATGGCAAGCACGTTGCTAATGTCCTGCGCCTTGACTTGGTAATGTTCGACGATGTTAGCAAGCGCCTCGTCGATTATGGTGAGGCGGCGTTGACCACCCTCCCATTTAACAAACTCGTCCCATTTTCCCTGCTGGTTGCGACAGATCGCTTCGACCGCCCTCTGGTACGCCGAATGCGTGATCACCAACACGTCTTTGTCGCCACACCGTCCAGCGGCGATCTTGTTCTCGGAGTGCCTGGCGATCGCCACAGGTCTCCCTGCAAGCTCGTTGATCGACGCAACGATCTCGTTAGCCTGTTCGATCGTCCTAACGACAACCAAAATGCCCGTGCAGTTCGACGGAGCGCCCGCCGCATTCAGTTCCGCCATCATGGCGCTATAAACAATCAGGCCCTGGGTCTTGCCCGTGCCGGTGGCGGGTTCGAGTACCCTCCAGCGTTGGTCGCCGGTCAGGATGGCCTCGTTGAAGGTTGCTGCCGTGATCTGCCAGAGTTGCTCCAAGGCTGGGTTGGACCTGTTGCCGAGAGCGGACTCCCAGTGTGTTTTCATGTGACGTGCGAAGTCGATTGGTGCCACGGTATTGCGTGGGGCCATTTGGTGTTCCTCTGATTTGAAGGAGTCAGGAGCCGCTCGACGGCGACATAGGAGAAGGGCGCCAAGACTGAGCTTGGCTATCCTCATATGACACGCCAGCTAAGTATCAGATTTTTCTTAGATATTCGTCTTCAAGCTTCCGTATAAGACCTTGCCGCTTCTTTACCGAAAGGTAGGTCTCGTCGAACAGCCAGATCGGATCATAGGGGTTGGACAATTGTTCGATACGCTGTTCGAACGCTCGTTCGTCATGCCCGGGCAACCAAGTCTGCGGCGCTTCTCGTATCTTCGACATTAACGGCTGAACCCGTGGATCATTGAACGCCTTACGCGCCGCCCGATCAAGCAGCCCACCCTCGCGCCCGGGTCGAAAGGTTGGGAGAGCAATGAGCCCTATCGTCATCTGATCGAACAGATCACCATTCTGCAAGAACACCGCTTCCGCTGCTGCGTAGTTAAGTCGGCGATCGGCAAGCCGTCGAATCTGATGCATCACATAGCCGAGCTTCTGCGCATTCATCCGGCGCAGCGGCCTACCTGACTGGCTTCCTTGACGGAGAGCCGCATTCACCGCCGGTGCCTTACGGTGTTCCCTCAGGCGGTCCCTGAAGTACTTCAACCGGCCCCTCGGCCCTCGGTCGAAGCTCTCGGCCTCAAGCGGATCGATAACTCGTGCCCACCAGTCCAAAATCATGCGGTCCCGATAAGGATGATCGAGCGCCGTATCTGCCAGCATCAGGTTAGCAACATAGGTATAGGTCGATTGGCGGACACGCTGTCGCCTTTTCTTGAGGATGGCATTCTTGATCTCCTCAAGGTGCATCACCCGAGGTCCTCTTTAGGAGCAATCCGATCAGGTAGCATCGCTCACCTCAATCCACGCTTCGTCGCCCCGCAAGACCGCCGAAATACGCGATTCACATACCACCGAGAGTGAACGAGAAATCTCGCTCCGCAGCTCTTCGAATCTAGCCTGGATGCCACAGATAAGCGCAAACGATGCCGCCGAGTTCACGCCAGATCGCCTGAGGTAGGCAACTGGCTCTTTGAAATACATCAGTTCCGACACCGGGCGATGGCCATACTGAGGTCCGAGGGCGCGGGAAGTTTCGTACCGGCCGAAAAAGCGCGGTTCAAATTCCTGGCTCTTGTAACACACAGACTCGTAGCCGACCGGCTGCCATTCAACCACCAGGTTTCCGAGCTGATTCAGCAAAGGGAAAACCTCGACTTGCGGTCTTGAAACAAGCCAATTGGCTGAATCCATCAGCGCCTGAATGTGGTCACGTTGAACCCCGAAATCGTCCTTCGCTTGTTGCGCGAGACGATCATCAGTGGCGTTTGTGGGGAGACCGATCATTTGCGCCAACTGGAGGAACTGATCGCTCTTTTTCATGCCCTCTACCCCCTGTGCCAAAGCGTCTCGATCTATCGGCCGGTTTGACCTAATGCAAGGAATTCTCTGCCGCCGCTCGTCCACAAAGGTATAGGTTTTCAGCCCACTGCCGTTGACCGTACACTTTGCGTCCAGTAAATGGGTGTCCATCAATCTCTAAAAGGAAAGGGTACAATATGGCAGTTGTTGGGTATGCCCGAGTGAGCACCAGCGGTCAGGACTACGCAACGCAGGTCACGAGGCTGAACGCCGAAGGGGCCGACAAAATTTTTAGTGAGAAGAAGTCGGGGGTTGACGGCAAGCGGCCCGAATTGGCCCGGTGCCTGGATTACGTCAGAGAGGGCGACACGCTACTGGTAACCAAGCTTGACCGACTAGCGCGAAGCACTGCTGACCTCTACCGCATCGTTACCCACCTCAGTGACAAAGGGGTTGCGTTCAAGGTTCTGGACGACAACCTCGTCGACACCACTACCCGAACGGGCAAGCTGGTCATGGGCATATTGGCGTTAATCGCCGAGTTCGAGACCGACATCCGCAAGGAACGGCAGATGGAGGGGATCGCCAAGGCGAAGGCAGCGGGGCGCGTCGGGGGCAGACCTAAGACAATAGACGCAACGATGGAGTTGAGGATTGTTGAGCTGCGAAAGCACGACCTGAGCATCCGAAGAATCGCAGCTGAGATCGGAGTGTCCAAGGCCTCGGTACAGAAGGTATTGGAGCGAACGAGCCAATAGGCGAGTACGTTAGGGAAACTCCGAACTTAGAGGCACCCCCCCGGGGGGATTGGCCGTTGCGACTATATGCGAATAGCGAAACAGATTTTTTGCTGGAAATGTCCGCCTACCAGGGAGCTGAGATCGACGGAGCAGGACTAATGTTACGATCTCCTGGGGCCTAGAAACTCAATTAGGCGCGCCTCCAAAGCAGCGCCGTCGGCAATCTCGCATTCCCAAATCGTCAAGACATCCCACCCGCTGGACGTAAGTGTCGCCAGAGTAGCCTTGTCGCGCTCTCTGTTTCGACGAAGCTTCTCGGACCAGAACTCGATACGGGAGGAAGGCGCGGTTGAACGCTTGCAACCCTCGTGTCCGTGCCAGAAACAACCATGCACGAAAATGACTTTGCGTCGCCGGGTAAAGACAATGTCAGGCGTTCCAGGGAATCGTTTAGAGTGGACAATGAAGCGATACCCAGCGCCATGAAGTAGCCGCCTAACCCGGAGCTCAACCCCGGTATCCTTCCCTTTCACCTTTGCCATAAGGGCACTGCGCTGCTCAGGCTTCAATCTGTCAGCCATGCTATGTTCTCATGTGAACGATTCGGCGGCAAACACTAGGTGCCCCGTATGATCTTCGAGCATTAGGAGGGCAACACTTTGTCTTGGCCAACAAGCAATCACGAAAGCCCAGACGTTCATCTGGAAATTCCAACGGTCAACGCCCCTCACTACCTTTGGAGCATTCTGCGAGCAGATGGGCTTTCATTTCGTGCTGACGGCTATCGCGAAGTGAGATCGAACCTTCAAATTGCGATTGATCTGTTTGGCAGGAGTCAAACGCCCGGCCAAAAGCCAAGTGCCGACGTCAGCGAGCAACGTCTCCGCACTTGGAAGAAGGCGTTTGAGGACATGGGTATTCTCACCGTCAGGGAAGACAAGGTCCAAGCCACGCGATTTGGCAAGGCGATCATGGATGGTTGGACGCGGGTCGACGACGCCCTACAAGGTGCCAATAGTCGCATCGCGCTCTTGGGCGCAGAGGTCGCCAATCGTATCCGCCTCGCGCCCCCCGGCAAAATTCCTGAAGGAGTCCCTGAAGACTCTGACCTACTTCCCATCCGAGCCATCTGGCGCGCTTTTCGCAATCTCAATGATCGGCTGCACTGGCAAGATGTAAATCGAGCCCTGGGTCAAGTGCACTATGAGAGCAGCGTGCCTGCTGCGATCGCTCAGATTCAGGCGTTCCGAAAGAAGTATGATGGGGTCTACGATGCGACCACCCTTCACGAACTTGGCCCAGCCGCTCTTTCAGACGATCCCCGGTTGATCACACCGTGGCTGAATAGAGCTAGCGTCGGGGGACTCCTCTTCTCCAGCGAGGCAGATACCGACGGCTTCCGGACCCTTAATGATACCGGTCGAACAATCGTGGACGATTTGCTGGCACAAGTCCCCCCGGGGCTGCCAAACGGTGCCGACTACCAAACGTATCTCGACTACCTCATGGAGCCCGTTCAGATCGCCGAATCACCCATCGCACCGGAGGATAAGCCTTTAGTCGACTCCATTGCGCAAGCTGCGTCGGAGTTCGGAGGTTTCAAATTTATAGTGCTGTCTGGGCTACCGGGTACCGGGAAAACAAGGCTTGCAAGGCTTGTCGCTGAGAGACTCACCGGTGGCGATGATTCACGCATCGCTGAAGTCCAATTCCACGAGAGCTTCTCTTACGAAGACTTTGCAGAAGGCTTTGTACCTCGAAAGGATGGCTCCGGATTTGAGCATAGGCCGAAGGTCCTTCGGATTATCAATGAACGAGCCATGGCTGATCCCATGCAAGTGTATGTGTTGATCGTCGAGGAGTTCACGCGAGCCAATTCCCACTCAGTGTTGGGCGAGCTGTTGACCTACATCGAGCACCGTGGGCGACCCTTTCAATGGTCTGTTTCGCAAGAGCAGTCATTTATCGCCCCCAATCTCGTCGTCATTGCGTCGATGAACCCCCGGGACAAATCGGCGCTCCAGCTCGACGCGGCTGTAAAGCGTCGGATGCACATAATACCGGTAGGGCCTTCAGTTGAGGCGCTCTCAAGTGTGCTCGGACATTTGGACGAGCCGACGCGAGAAAAGCTTCTGGAATGGTTTTCAACCTATGTCGGAATACTTCCCTTCGGACATGGCTTGTTCGCCAACCTGGCGGACGGGTCGGCTATCACCAAAGCTTGGCACGGGACGATCGCTCCACTGCTTCAGGACCCAACCGGAGCGATTTCACCCGCCTATCAACAAGCTCACGACGATTTCCCCCTGAAGTGACGCTAAAGCTTTCACTCCGCGAACGAGGCGCGCCCATCGCCGTGGGGCTGGGCGAATGGCAAAGCTATGGCCTTGACGATACCGTCGGAAATTTGGCGGGAGCAGGCATCATCCGCATAGAACGGTCCTCGGACGCCGTTCTGCTATTTCCGTCTCACTACGTGGGAGATATGAGGGCGCCCAATGTCCATCTCTCTGTTTCCCCCAAGGACGAGGATTTCTTTCGAGCACTTCAAACGCTTTCCTGGGAGTTCGTCTCGAAGCAGGCCCAAGAGTACGAAGGAAAGCCGATCGGAAACCCGGGCGACGACCTGGCCACGCCGTTCGTCCAATCTTTAAGCAAAAGCGTCGAGGATGGGTTGCCATGGCAATACCAGAAACATACTGAGGCCACCTCGACCCCTAGGGGAAAGCCACAGTTCTCTTCCTCAATCGCCAAATTTATCTCACGCGGTATCCTGCATAGGTTGGTTGTCACGCGCCAGACGCGGCGGCAGTTACAGGCATTTGGCGACGTCATATGGGCCGCATACCGCAGTCTTCCAAGATCCCCTGGGGCATCCCCTTCCCTGATTAGTCTGGCTGCGATGCTGATGGAGGCGGTCGAGATACAACGGGATCTATCCCTTGCGGACGCGATCGAGACAGGCCGGAGCCTCTTGGCGCAGAATGGTCTGCCATTAGAAAGCTCTCGGACGCTGTTGTCTGCCGCCTTAGCCTTGCTTGAGCTTCAATCCTCCACGGGTATGGCATCGTACCCGCTGCCTTCAGGGATCGCTTTGTTTGTCGATCTTGAGCGTGTCTGGGAACAGGCGGTCGCAAGTCTGGTCCAAGCCTCGCAACTGGGTGCCGGTTCCCAAGTGTCGGTTCACGGACTTGCGAAATCACAGGTACGCCTGTTTGGAACTCAGGGACCTATCATCAACCCAGATGTTGTCGTTCGCAGCATGGGATCGATATGGGCCATCGCCGACGCCAAGTACAAGGTGATGACAGACGGCGAGCAATTTGGTCTAGCTCCCGACGTATACCAACTCACCTGCTACACCGAGCGAACAGAAGCTCAAATAGGGCTCCTGGTTTACGTTGGAACTAGCGACAGCTTTCGCGAAATCGGAACGACCCACTCAGGCTGTCGTTTGTACTCCGTACGCATTTCGGCGGGAAGGCTGCTGTCGGATCGCCAACTGGCCCTGGCGAACCTGGGGCAAACGTTCCGCATCGCGTAATGTTTCAGCTAGGGCTTTCCCGATCGCTTTCGCCATTGCGGGTGCGACGGCGTTTCCAATCTGCCGGGCCACGTCTTTCTTTGGGCCTACGAAAACAAACTCGTCCGGAAATGACTGGAGACGTGCGCCTTCCCGAGCGGTGATGTTCCTGTTCTCGGCGGGGTGGGCAAAGCGGCCTCGCGTGAAATTATCAAACATAGCTGTAATAGTTCCCGCAGGACGATCCCACCAGAGTCGACCATACACGTCCAAATGACGATGGCCGTTATCGTTGCGGTGGCATCGGAGTTGTAATGCCTTTGGTACGTCTAATCGCCCACCCCCCTCGGGCACATAGCTTAGGCGCTCCAGATTGCTCTTGGAGACCAACACCAAACGGTGATTTCGAAATCTCGGATGTTCCGAGCCGTCGTGAGGTGGTGACGGCAGGTCGCCAATCGCTTGGCGAACGGTCCGGAAATTTGCAGGCTCATGGGTAGGCTCTGGAAACAAGAAGTGCTCCGAAACGTCACCACGAATCGCAACCAGCACCGCCCTGCGACGAGACTGCGGGACGCCGAAGGAGGCAGCATCCACCACCCTTTTGGTGTAATTGTAGCCGGTCTCTTCCAACATGCGCTCAACCACTTGAAGGTGATGTTGCCCGCGTTTACCGAAGAGTGTTGGGACATTCTCCATTACAATCGCTTTGGGAAGTATGCCTGTGGCAATTGCAGCAAAGCGTACTGTGAGATCGTTTCGAATATCGCTTGCGGCCCCTCGTCTCTGGATGGACCAGCCTTGGCAAGGAGGCCCCCCCGCAACGACATCAACGTCGCCAACGTGTGTTCGAATAAGACTTACAACCTCGCTTGGCTGCATCACCGAAAGGTCCATTTGGCGAATGTGGGACCCCAGGTTGGCCGAGTAGGTCGCGCAGGCGTATGGATCGAAGTCTGCAGCAAACGAAGGCTTAAACCCAGCTTGCTTAAAGCCAAGCGACAGTCCCCCCGCGCCCGAGAAGAGGTCTACCAGTTTCAAATCAATCATGCTGCCAAGCCGGGAACTGCTGAGTTATGGCGCAACTTGCGCTTCATGGAAGCGAGAGAGGATGAGATCGACTTGGTAATTGGCTCCGTCACGTCCTCTCGTTCGCTCGCTCCAACACCGCCTCCAAACCATACTGATCCAATGTGCTTAGCGAGGGCGCGAGAAAAGATTGGCGAAACGGCGTTGCCAATCTGCTTGAACTTGTCGTCAAAAGGCCCCTCAAACATGAAGTCCTCAGGAAATCCCTGTAATAATGCTGCTTCGCGCACCGTGAGGCCACGGTCTTGCGAAGGGTGAACAAACCTGCCGCAGGATGGGGTTCGGCACCTCGCCGTGATCGCTACAGCTGGGCGATCCCACCAAAGGCGTCCATACACATCCCTAAACCCGTCGACGCGTGTGTGACATTCCGGCCCTACCCCGGGGGGCAACGAGCGACGGCTCCCGCCATCCTTTGGTATCAGACGTAGAATGTTAAGCGTTTCCGGGCGGTGTTTTGATGTGATGTGCATAGGATCAGTTTGATCCCGCTCGCCCGCCCGCAACGGCGGTAGTTTTTCGATGGCATCACGGACGGTCAGAAACCTGTCGGGCTGCACAAACGGCAACGGCATCTTTACCCGCTTCGTGTCCCGACTTGCCATTACCAAGGCACGATACCGCTCTTGCGGAACGCCGAAGGTGGCGAGGTTCTCCACCCGTGTACGCATAGCATATCCAAAGGCGCCGAGGGCTTCCTTGAGTTCAGAGAAATGCTTCCAATGCTCCAGATAAAGCATCTCTGGAACATTTTCCATGACTACCAAGTCAGGTTTCAGTATTTCGACAATATCCGCAAAAGACGAAAGCAAGTTATTCCTATCGTCTTTGCGCCTGTCTTTCTTTCTGTGTGAGCTAAAGCCTTGGCAAGGGGCGCACCCTATTAAGATCAAGGGAAGTTTCGCGTCGTATCCCCATTCGGACAACGCTTGGCTCAACACAGATGGACTGCTGAGGCGACGGATATCGAGTTCAAGACAAGGCCGTCCGAGCATTTTTCGGTAGGTGGCAGCCGCGTGGGGATCAATATCCAATCCACCTAGAAGTCGGTACGAAATATGTTCATTCCGGTCCATGAGAAATCCGAGAGACATCCCGCCGCACCCAGAAAAAAGGTCAATCACCTGCACAATTGGGGGACCATTCTCCACAGACTGACGCTTGGTCATTTTTTGTCCCTCGCCCTTGGTTTGCGTCTTAGATTCGACTGCTGGTCAGAGAGTTGGGGAATCGCTTCTTTGGCGAGGTAGTCTCGAACCAACCGCGCAACGAGCGTCGACTTCTTAAATCCACGCTCGTGGCAGTGTGCCGTAAAACGCGCATCCAAATCCTCATCCAGCAGGACGGTAATGCGCACGCTCATAGGAAATGCGCCTCCAAAAGGGACAAGAACACAACCGGAACAACGTTGTCAAGCATAGTCCGCATTAATTCACACTAGTGCGCACAAGTGAGGACCCCAGGATTGAGACAAATCAGGGTTCTGTGGTACGTTTGACGCGCTCACGAGCCCGCAAGCGTTGCCGTACGAATTTCCCTCGGCTCGGAGTGGGTATGGTCACCGCGCATGCCCCTGTCATGCGAATCACATGCGACACGATACCACCAGTCTCATCGCTCGGGCAGCGCAGCAGGTGACTGGCCGCATCTCTTAAAAGCGATGCCCCCACGGGCGTTGTCGCGCGAGCGGCTGAACTCCTATATGCTTCTCGGAAGCATCGGAGTGGACCTATGGTTTGGAGCCATGGCTTCGTCATTGACTACCTAACAAAGCGCCGGGAAGACCTGGATACTACCCCGTGGGACACAAGGTACAACGGAAGGCAAGCAGCTGGCGGCGCCACTGCTCCGAATACGCCAAAGCCAAAGCGGCGCCGCCCCAAAAAGAAGCGTGGAAGTCGCAATTTCGCGGGATTGGCTAATCCATACCGCGCTGAGGCTCAGCGCCTCTTCATATTGTGGACTCGCGAGGTAGCGAGGCTGGAAAAGATGGGGGCGATCGCGGCAGAGGCAATCGGTTACATGGAGCACTACCGTAGCGAGATGCTATCCTGGTCGGGTGAGCATTAGGGCTTATCGGGTCCTAAAGACGCCCTGCGAACAACGGCAAAGCAGCACTTTGGTCCCCACGGTGAGAAGGCGAGATATCCTCGGAAGGGACTGGTCGTGGTCACATTCTGGTCACATCGCCCCTCGATTCAGCTATCGATTATCCTGTCTTGCGCATCCAGAGCAGTCTAGGTATAGGTAGCGAAGCAGTTGAATTCATTCGGCCTTTTAGGAGCGCGGCTTCGGATGGGCGTGTAGCTCAGCGGGAGAGCACTGCATTGACATTGCAGGGGTCACAAGTTCAATCCTTGTCACGCCCACCATCCTTCTCATAACTCAGGATTTTGCGGGCACAAAACCCCGCATTCGGTGCCCAGCAGCACGCTACCCGAGATCCCCTTCGAACATCACAAGCGTGCGATTCGACGCCTTCAGCGCGAAGCCCATGGCTTCCTCATAGGCCGGGTCGGCATAGCAGGCCTTGGCGATTTCCAGGGACGGGAATTCCACAAGCACCATGCGCTTGGCGTCACGCGCCTCGACGAGCAGCGGCGGCTGTTTCGTCGTGTTGGTCCGCGCCTGGTATTTTTCGCCGATCGGTTTCCAAAGCCGGGCGTATTCGGCCTGCGCTTCCTGATCCGAAATCTCGGTTCCGACGATGAGCCAATATCCCTTCACGCTGAAGCGCTCCCTAATGATTGCCGCCCTACACCATGAACGCGCCGCCGCTGACGTGCAACAAATGTCCGGTGACGGCTCAGCTCGCCCAGAATAATTTCCGCGGCTCTCGAGCCGTCGAACAAGGTTTTCACGTCGACGAGGGCGATATCGCCCATCGTCGATGCCACGAACGCATAGACGCTGCCGCCTGCATAGATTGTCCGGCAGCGCGCCATCAGCCTCATCTCAACGCCCTGAGCGTCTCATCCTGAAATTCCGCCGATCCCAGATCATCGCTCAGCAATGCGCCGGTTTGCGAATTCTCGATAAAATCGGCGGAGAATATCTGTCGACCTTCTCGACCGAGTGAAACTCGTCGTCATGCATCGGCCAACCAGGTAAAGCCGAAGCGATAGCCAAGCGTGTCGGGAAGGACTTTGCGTGGACCATGGCCAGAAGGCGGCCGCCCAGACCGCCCTCCCTGGTCATCGCTATGAGTTTCGACTGAGGATCATCCGGGGCCAAGACGGATGTCGCCTCCCTCGACATGTTCAAGGAACCACGCATAGGTCTGGTCCAATCCACGTCGAAGCGAATATGCCGGTCTCCAGCCGGTTGCGAACAGGCGCGACACATCCATCAGCTTGCGCGGCGTGCCGTCGGGCTTCGTCGGATCGAACGCGATCGAGGCGGCGGCGCCGACGACCGATACGACGGTGCTGGCGAGCTCCGCGATGGTGACGTCCTCGCCGCTCCCGACATTGACGTGGCCATCGTCCGCATAGGTCTTCAAAAGCCAGACAAAGGCGTCTGCGGCATCGTCGACATGCAGGAATTCCCGCATCGGCCGGCCCGACCCCCACACCTGCAGGGTCTGTTGGCCGGTGCGCTTCGCCTCATGCGCCTTGCGCATCAGCGCCGGAATGACATGACTGCTGCCCAGATCGAAATTGTCGCCCGGACCATAGAGATTGGTCGGCATGGCCGAGATGTAGTTGACGCCATATTGCCGCCGGTAGGCCTGGCAGAGCTTCAATCCGGCGATCTTGGCGACGGCATACCATTCGTTGGTGGGTTCGAGCGGACCGGTGAGCAGGGCGTCTTCCGGGATCGGCTGCGGCGCAAGTTTCGGATAGATGCAGGACGAGCCGAGGAACAGCAGTTTCTGCACCTCGCTGCGAAAGGCGGCTTCGATCACGTTGGTCTGCACGACAAGGTTTTCGTAAAGAAAATCCACCGGGTAGCTGTCATTGGCCATGATGCCGCCGACCTTTGCGGCAGCCATGATCACCGCATCCGGCCGGCGGTCCTCCATCCATCGGCGCACGCCACCCTGGTCGAGAAGATCGAGCTCGCTGCGCGCGACGGTCACGATCTCGCAGTCCTCGCTTGCCAGGCGGCGCACCAGCGCCGAGCCGACCATGCCGCGATGACCGGCGACGAAAATGCGCTTTCCTTTAAGGTCGAAGCTCTTGTCCATGGCGCGCATTCCTAGGTGGAACGGCCGTCACGCCGTGCGTGGTTGCCGGCGCGCTGGGTCTGTCCTCGACCGCAAGCCCGGCCGGACAAACCCGTTTTGCCCGGTCGCACCGTCATTGAGAGCCACTTTGCCGGCCATTGCCGCGTTCATCCCTGAATTCGGCAAGCGAATACAGATTTGCCAGCGGAACGCAAATCCCGCGTGTGGGGATCGGTTCAGATGCCGGCCGTCGCCAGCAGGGTCTTCATCCGGGCCACGGCAACATCGGGATCGGCAAGCAGGCCTGCCTGGTCGGCGAGGCGGAACACGTCCGCATAGTGGCATATGCCGCGTGCCGACTGCATGCCGCCCACCATCGTGAAGTGGCCCTGATGCCCGTTCAGCCACGCCATGAAAACGATGCCGGCCTTGTAGTATTCGGTCGGCGCCTCGAAGATCTTTCGCGACAGCGGCACGGTCGGCGCCATCAGCGTGTCGTAACCGGCCTTGTCACCTGCCGCCAGCTTCGCCAGCGCGGCATTTGCCACGGGCGCGATGGCGTCGAAGATGCCGAGCAGCGCATGCGAATGCCGCCTGCCGTCGCCGGCGATCAGCTCCGGGTAGTTGAAATCGTCGCCGGTGAACATCACGACTCCCTCGGGCAGCCGGTCGCGCAACTCCACTTCCTTGCCGGCATCGAGCAGCGATATCTTGATGCCCTCGACCTTGCCGGCATGCCGCTCGATGATGGCGACGACCGTGTCGAGCGCCGCACCGAAATCGTTGCTGCCCCAATAGCCCTTGAGCGCCGGATCGAACATGTCGCCCAGCCAGTGCAGGATGACCTTGCCTGACGCCTGGGAGAGCATACGGTCATAGACGCGGGCATAGTCTTCCGGCCCTTTTGCCACCGCCGCCAGCGCGCGGCTCGCCATCATGATCGCCTTGCCGCCCTCGCCTTCGATGAAGGCGAATTGCTCTTCATAGGCGCGGATGACGTCGTCGAGCGTCTTGGCCGCCGCAGGCGCCAGATGATCGGTCCCCGCCCCTGAAGCAAGGTCGGCGCCAGGCACTGTCCTGGCCTCCGCGATCGAGCGGCGGATCAGTTCCTTGGCGCTCGCCCAGTCGAAACCCATGCCGCGCTGAGAGGTGTCCATGGCCTCGGCGATACGAAAGCCGAGCCGCCACAGATGATGGCGGAACGCCATGGTCTTGTCCCAGTCGACCGCCGGCCGCGACCACGGATTGGTCATGGCGATGGGGTCGGCGACGACATGGGCGGCGGCATAGGCGATACGCGAAAAACGCGCGCCCTTGCTCGGCTCGACCGGCTTGCCGACAAGCCGGTAGCTAGTCCGGTCGCCGTTTGCCGCAGGCAAGATGATGTCCATGGAACTCTCCCGTTGCGGTCGCTATAAATGGAACGTTCCAATAAATCAAGGACCTTTATGATCCAAAGGCGCGCGAGCCAGCCGGCTGGGTCGCTTGGCGGAGAAACCCTTATATCGGCTGCCATTTTGAACCGCTCCAATCAATTTTTCGAATCTGGCGGGAAATCATGATTGACTCTGATTTGGAACGGTGATTAGAACGTTCCAATAAATTCGTACAAAAGACGCGGAGGAAGGGACGAGGATGGCCAGCCGGGCCAAGGCTACGATCCTGGACATTGCCCGCGAGGCCGGCGTGTCCAAATCGACGGTGTCGCTCGTGCTGCAAGGCAGCGGGCTCATCCGGCCTGAAACCGCGGTCAAGGTGCGCAAGGCGATCGAGGATGTCGGCTATGTCTACAACCGCGGCGCCGCCAATCTGCGCAAGGCCCATTCCAACGTCATCGGCATGGTGATCAACGACCTCACCAACCCCTTCTTCGCGGAGCTTGCGGTCGGCATGGAGCGCGTCTTCCAGGCGGCCGGCGTCGTCCCCTTCATCGCCAACACGGCGGAGAATCCGGTGCGCCAGGAAGAGGTACTGAAATCGATGATGGAGCAGGGCGTGGCCGGTCTGATCGTCTCCCCGGCGCGCGGCACGACGCCTGGTGCATTCCGGCGCATCGAAGCGGCGGGTGTGCCCGTGGTGTTCGCCATGCGCAGGCTGCCCGAGAGCCGCATACCGGCAATCGCGCCCGACAATCATCGCGGCGCCTGCCTTGCCACCGAGCATCTGATCCGCAAGGGCCATCGCCGCCTCGCCTTCTTTGGCGGCTCGTCCGATCTCGTCGTCTATCAGGAGCGCCTGGGCGGTTTCCTCGAAGCCTGCGAGGCGTTCGCCATTCCGGTTGCCGACCGGACGATCGTCGAGGGCGAGACCAGCCGCAAGGGCGGCATGGCCTGCCTGGAGACGGCGCTGGCCATTTCCGAACCGCCGACAGCGGCCCTTTGCTTCAACGACGCGGTTGCCTTTGGTGTCATGCTGGCATTGCGCAAGCGCGGCCTGGAAGCGGGAACGGACTTCGCCGTCGTCGGCTTCGACGACGTCGCCGAGGCCGAGCATTACAGCCCGGCGCTGACCAGCGTTGCCGTCGACACCGCGGGCCTCGGCGAGCGTGCCGCCCACGTGATGCTGAAGATGATCCAGTCGCGCACCACGCGCGCCGAGGACCATATCGGCGCCGTCAGCCTGGTCGTGCGGGAAAGCAGCGGTCCGAACCGCAACAGCCAAGTGGGAGACGCGGCATGAGCGTGCGATGGGGACTGATCGGCGCCAGCACGATCGCAAAGCAGTTCATGATCAATGCTATCCGCGCGCAGGCCGATGGCGAGGTCGCTGCCGTGATGAGCTCGAGCGCCGAGCGCGCAGAGGCTTATGCCAGCGAAAATGGCATTCCTGCCGCCGTCTCGTCCCTCGACGCGCTGCTCAGCAAGGAGATTGACGCCGTCTACATCTCGACCACCAACGAATTGCATCTCGAACAGGGCCTTGCCGCCATCAAGGCCGGCAAGCATGTGATGTGCGAGAAGCCGCTGGCACTGACCAGCGCCGATGCGAAGAAGATGGTTGCGGCAGCCAGCAACGCCGGAATCATCTTCGGCACCAACCACCATCTGCGCAACGCCGGCGCACATCGCGCCATGCGCAAGGCGATTGCCGCCGGCCGCATCGGCAAGCCGATCGCGGCGCGCGTCTTCCACTCGGTCTTCTTGCCGGAAAACCTGCAGGGCTGGCGCATCACCAGACCCGAGGCCGGCGGCGGCGTGGTGCTCGACATCACCGTGCACGACGCCGATACGCTCCGCTTCGTGCTCGGCGACGATCCGGTCGAGATCTCGGCCTTCACGCAATCCGCCGGCATGGCCGGCGGCGGGCTGGAAGACGGCGCCATGTGCATCTGGCGCTTCAAGTCCGGCGTCATCGCCCAATCGCATGAGGGCTTCACCACCCAATATGCCGGCACCGGCTTCGAGGTACACGGCTCGGAAGGCTCGCTCATCGCCACCAATGTCATGACGCAGAAGCCGGTGGGCTCGGTGCTGCTGCGCACGGCTTCCGGTGAGGAAGAGCTGAGCTTCGACCGCGAGGACCTCTACACCCGCTCGCTGCGCCAATTCCACGCCGCGATCCGCGGTGAGGGCCAGCCTTCCGCCACTGGCGAGGACGGCATCTGGTCGCTGGCTTCGGCCGAAGCCGCACTGCAGTCGGCCAAATCAGGCAAAGCCGTCAAGATCGACCCGAAACTCGGGAGCATGAATTGAGCAAGGTCGTTTCCGCAGCGCAGGCGGCAAGCCTGATCAAGGACGGCATGACCGTCTCGGTGTCGTCGTCGAGCGGCCTCGGCTGCCCGGACGCCGTGCTTGCCGCGATCGGCGAGCGCTTCGACGCGGAAGGCCATCCGCAGGCGATCACCACGCTGCACCCGATCGCCGCTGGCGACATGTATGGCGTCAAGGGCATCGACCATCTCGCAAAGCCCGGGCTGTTGAAGCGTACGCTCTGCGGCTCCTACCCATCCGGCCCCTCCTCCGCAGAGCCGCCGCAGATCTGGAAGATGATCGGCGACAATTCGGTCGCGGCCTACAACGTACCGTCGGGCATCCTGTTCGACATGCATCGCGAGGCCGCCGCCAAGCGTCCGGGCGTGCTGACCAAGGTCGGCCTCGACACTTTTGCCGATCCGCGCCATCAAGGCTGCGCCATGAACGCGGCGGCCGGCGAGCCGATCGTGTCGGTGCAGCAGTTCGACGGCGAGGAATGGCTCTATTTCCGCGCCATCGTGCCCAACATCTCGATCATCCGCGCCACCACGGCCGACGAGCGCGGCAACCTGACCTACGAGCATGAAGGCGCCTATCTCGGCGGGCTGGAACAGGCGCTTGCGGCCCGCAACAATGGCGGCATCGTCATCGCGCAGGTGAAGCGCGTCGTCGAGAACGGCACGCTGAAGCCGCATGACGTGCGCGTGCCCGGCGTGCTGGTCGACCACATCGTCGTGGCGCCCGACCAGTTGCAGACGACGCAGACCCCTTACGATCCGGCGATCTCCGGCGAAATCTTCCGGCCGCTATCGAGCTTCCGCACCCCGGAGATGAACATCCAGAAGGTCATCGCGCGCCGCGTCGCGATGGAATTGCGCGACGGCATGGCCGTCAACATCGGCTTCGGCATCTCCGCCAACGTGCCACGCATCCTCTTGGAGGAAGGACAGCACGGCAAGGTCACCTGGGTGATCGAGCAGGGAGCGGTCGGCGGCGTGCCGCTGCTCGACTTCAAGTTCGGCTGCGCATCGAATGCCGAGGCGATCATGCCCTCGCCGCATCAATTCATCTACTTCCAGGCAGGCGGCTTCGACGCCTCGCTGCTCTCCTTCCTGCAGATCGACCGCCACGGCTCGGTCAACGTCTCGAAACTTTCGGCCCGGCCGCATGTCACGGCCGGCGCCGGCGGCTTCGTCGACATCACGTCGCGGGCGAAGAAGATCGTCTTCTCCGGCTTCTTCAATGCCGGCGCGAAGCTTTCGTTGGCCAATGGTGCGATCCGCATCGACCAGGAAGGCAAGGTCAAGAAGGTGGTCGAGGAGGTCGAGCACATCTCCTTCTCGGGAAAACGCGCCGTCGCTCAAGGGCAGGACATCACTTATGTCACCGAACGCTGCGTGATGAAGCTGACGCCCGATGGCCTGATGGTCACCGAGCTTGCACCCGGCATCGACCTCGAACGCGATGTGCTGGCGCAGGCCGAAATCCCGCTCGCTGTGGCGAACGACCTCAAGGTGACGCCGGCGGCGCTCTATCAGGACCGGCCGATCGGCCTGTCTCTCAATGGCGGCGCTTCGCTCGGAGGCGCGCATGGCTGAGCTTGTCACCTTCGAAAAGGACGGCGCCATCGGCATCGTCACGCTGCGCCGACCGGAAAAGTTCAATGCGCTCGATATTCCGATGCTGCACGCGCTGGAAGCGGCGCTTGACGAGGCGGAACTGGCCGAGGGCGTCCGCGTCGTTCTCATCCGCGGCGAAGGCAAGGGCTTTTGTGCCGGCGGCGATGTCGAGGCCTGGGGCGCGATGAGTGCTGCTGATTTCCAGGTGCAATGGGTGCGCTACGGCCACCGTGTCTTCGACCGGCTGGCGCGGCTGCGGCAACCGACCATCGCGGTTCTGTCCGGCCATGCGCTGGGTGGCGGGCTGGAACTGGCCGCGGCCTGCGACTTCCGCGTCGCCGAAGCGCAGATAAAACTCGGCTTCCCCGAAACCTCGATCGGCGTCGTTCCCGGATGGTCCGGTACCCAGCGCGCCGTGCGCCGCTTTGGTGCACAGATCGTGCGCCGGATGGCGATCGGCGGCGAGATTTTCCTGGCGGCTGATGCGCTCGCGCACGGTATCGTCGACCGGCTGGTCGAAACCGGCAAGGCTTTCGACGAAGCCAGGGCCTGGGCCGAAAAGATCGCCGAGCGCGGCCCGCTGGCGACAGAGGCCGCGAAGCTGATGATCGGCGTTGCCGAGGGCGAGGAAGACGCAGCCGCGACCGAGGCGCTGGCCAGCGGCTTCATTGCGCTGACAGGCGACCTCAAAGCCGGCGTCGGCGCCTTCAAGGCCAAGCAGAAGCCGGCCTTTTCGAGATCCTAGAGAAGACATGATGAACGCACCGCTCAACATCGCCATGCCGAAAGAGGCGTCCCAGGCGCCGAAGGCCTACAAGCTCTTGATCGACGGCAAGCATGTCGAGGCCCGCGATGGCCGAACGATCGAGCGCGCCAGCCCCGGTCATGGTTTTGTCGTCTCGCGCTACGCCGAGGCAGGCGCGGCTGAAGTGGAAGCTGCCATGCAGGCCGCTCATAAGGCTTTCGAAACCGGTCCCTGGCCGCGCATGAAGGCCTCGGACCGCGCCGCGGTTCTGCTCAAAGCCGCCGACCTGATCGAGACCCGGCTGGAGGAGATCGCCCGCCTCGATGCGCTGGAATCCGGCAAGCCGATCGCCCAGGCGCGCGGCGAGATCGGCGGCGCGATCGACATCTGGCGCTATGCCGCCTCGCTTGCCCGCACGCTGCATGGTGAGAGCTACGCCAATCTCGGCGACGATATGCTGGGGGTGGTGCTGCGCGAACCGATCGGCGTCGTCTCGATCATCACGCCGTGGAATTTCCCCTTCCTGATCGTCAGCCAGAAGCTGCCCTTCGCGCTCGCGGCCGGCTGCACGGCAGTGGTGAAGCCGAGCGAGATGACCTCGGCCTCGACCTTCGTGCTTGGCGATATCCTGCTCGAAGCCGGCTTGCCGGCCGGTGTCGTCAACATCCTCGCCGGTTTCGGCGCCGATGTCGGCGCGCCCATGGTCAGCCATCCGCTGGTCGAGATGGTCTCCTTCACCGGCTCGACCCGCGTCGGCAAGACGACCATGGCCACGGCGTCCAATTCGCTGAAGAAGGTCTCGATGGAACTCGGCGGCAAGAACGGCCAGATCGTGTTCCCCGATGCCGACCTCGAAGCAGCGGCGGATGCCGCGGTGTTCGGCGGCTTCTTCAACGCCGGCGAATGCTGCAATGCCGGCAGCCGCCTGATCGTGCATGAGGCGATCGCCGACGATTTCCTGGCCGCGGTCAAGACGCTGTCCCAAAAGGTCCGCGTCGGCGATCCGCTAGACGACCGCACCAAGGTCGGCGCCATGATCTCGGTCGACCACATGGAAAAGGTGGCCGGCTATGTAACGGCGGCGAAAACCGACGGCGGCAACGTTTTCACCGGCGGAGCCCGGCTTGCATCCAACGCTGGGCAATATCTCGATCCGACCATCATCCGTAACGTCACGGAGGATATGGCGATCGCGCGTGAGGAAGTGTTCGGCCCGGTGCTGTCCGTGCTGACTTTTGAAACGATTGAGAAGGCATTGCACATTGCCAACAACACGCCCTATGGTTTGTCTGCAGGGGTGTGGAGCGCCAGCATCGACACCTGCATGTCGGTGGCGCGCAGTGTGCGTTCGGGGACGGTTTGGGTGAACACGTTCATGGAAGGTTACCCCGAGCTGCCTTTCGGGGGCTACAAGCAGTCCGGTCTGGGACGCGAACTCGGCAAACGCGCCGTCGAGGATTATACCGAGGAAAAGACCATTCAGTTTCATCGCGGCCAGCGCACCGGATGGTGGGTCGGCTGAGTTGGGAGACGCCGGCGGACACCGCCGGTTATGTGAATGCAACAAGGGAGGTAGTACATGTTGCGCAAACTGCTTATCGGAACGGCTCTTGCGACGAGCTTTGCGTTCTCGGCGCATGCCGCGGACGTCAAGGAAGTGCAGATGCTGCATTGGTGGACGTCGGGCGGCGAAGCGGCCGCTCTGAACGTGCTGAAGCAGGATCTGGCCAAGGAAGGCTATGCCTGGAAGGACGTGCCGGTGGCCGGCGGTGGCGGCGACGCCGCCATGACCGCGTTGAAGGCGATGGTCGCGGCCGGCAACTATCCGACCGCTTCGCAGATGCTCGGCTATACCGTGCTCGACTATGCCGCCGCGGGCGTCATGGGCGACCTGACCGAGACCGCCAAGAAGGAAGGCTGGGACAAGTCGGTTCCGACGGCCCTGCAGAAGTTCTCGGTCTATGACGGCAAGTGGGTTGCCGCTCCGGTCAACGTCCACTCCGTCAACTGGCTGTGGATCAACAAGGCGGTGATGGACAAGATCGGCGGCACCGAGCCGAAGACCTTCGACGACTTCATCGCCCTGCTCGACAAGGCCAAGGCGGCCGGCGTCATCCCGCTCGCGCTCGGCGGCCAGAACTGGCAGGAAGCCACCATGTTCGACTCGGTTGTTATGTCGACCGGCGGACCGGAATTCTACAAGAAGGCGATGAACGACCTCGATGACGAGTCGCTCAAGTCCGACACGATGAAGAAGTCGTTCGACAACCTCGCCAAGCTCAT
The DNA here is from genome assembly GCF_003289965.1 of Mesorhizobium atlanticum. Taxonomy (GTDB): domain Bacteria; phylum Pseudomonadota; class Alphaproteobacteria; order Rhizobiales; family Rhizobiaceae; genus Mesorhizobium; species Mesorhizobium atlanticum. Next base: position 298,999 of record NZ_QMBQ01000002.1, on the reverse strand, counting down.
CAAATATGTCGACCCGAACTTCTCCGGCCGCGACTGGAACCTCGCCACCGCCATGGTCATCAAGGGCGATGCGCTGGTTCAGGTCATGGGCGACTGGGCCAAGGGCGAGTTCCACGCCGCCAAGAAGACCCCTGGCACTGACTTCCTCTGCTACCGCTTCCCGGGCACCGACGGCACCGTGATCTACAACTCCGACATGTTCGGCATGTTCAACGTTCCGGAAGACCGCAAGGCCGCCCAGGTGGCGCTTGCCACCGCCACTCTGTCGAAGAGCTTCCAGTCGGCCTTCAACGTGGTGAAGGGTTCGGTTCCGGCCCGCACCGACGTGCCGGACACCGACTTCGACGCCTGCGGCAAGAAGGGCATCGCCGACCTGAAGAAGGCCAATGAAGGCGGCACGCTGTTCGGCTCGCTGGCTCAGGGCTATGGCGCCCCGCCGGCCGTCGCCAACGCCTACAAGGACGTCGTTTCGAAGTTCGTCCATGGTCAGATCAAGACCTCCGACGAGGCCGTGACCGAACTGGTCAAGGCGATCGACGACGCCAAGTAAGGTTCGCTTGAACTCAGGTCTCCCCCGCTTCGGCGGGGGAGGTCCTCCTGTCGATGAAAGGTGTGGGACAACCCTGGTGCGTTTTTGCGCCGGGCGGTTTCCGACCAACCGGAACTGGACAAGCCGATGAGCACAGTTGCCGAAACCCAGATCAAGCTGACACCGGAGCACGACGCCCGTCCCGGCGCATCGGTCCGTTCGCGGCTGCAGGACCTGTTGCCGAAGATCGTTCTGGCGCCGAGCTTCGCGGCGACGATCGTCTTCGTCTACGGCTTCATCCTGTGGACGATCTATCTGTCCTTCACCAATTCGAAGACCTTCCCGTCCTACGACATCACCGGCGCCCGCGCCTATCAGCGGCTGTGGCGGTGGACGTTTGAGAGCGACCCGCCTTCGAGCTGGTATACCTCGATCACCAATATGGGCATTTTCGGTTTCCTCTATATCCTGATCTGCCTGGCGCTCGGCCTGTTCCTGGCCATCCTGCTTGACCAGAAGATCCGCGGCGAAGGCGTGCTGCGGCCGATCTACCTCTACCCGATGGCGCTCTCCTTCATCGTCACCGGCGTCGCCTGGAAGTGGTTCCTAGATCCCGGCCTCGGCCTGGAGCAGACGCTGCACCAATGGGGATGGACGAGCTTCCACTTCGACTGGATCAAGAACAAGGATTTCGTCATCTACACGGTGGTGATCGCCGGCGTCTGGCAGGCTTCCGGCTTCATCATGGCGATGTTCCTGGCCGGGCTGCGCGGCATCGACGGCGAGATCATGAAGGCGGCGCAGATCGACGGCGCCACCACCTTCCAACTCTACCGCCGCATCGTCATTCCGCTCTTGAGGCCGGTGTTTCTGTCGGCCTTCATCGTGCTGGCGCACCTCGCCATCAAGTCGTACGACCTGGTCGTGGCGCTCACCAGCGGCGGCCCCGGCGGCTCGGCCTGGCTGCCCTCCAATTTCATGTATGAGTTCACCTTCAAGCGAAACGAAATGGCGGTCGGCTCGGCCAGCGCCGTGATCATGCTGATGACGCTGACCGCCATCATCGTGCCTTACCTCTATTCCGAGCTCAGGGAGAAGCCGCGATGAGCGCTGTCACCTCGCCTGCCCGTCCGGCTTCGAGCGGCATAAGCGCCAGGACGATCAACCGCATCGTCATCTACGGCCTGCTCGCGCTGTTCGCGATCTTCTACCTGATGCCGCTCTTCGTCATGCTGGTCACTTCGTTCAAGACCATGGACGAGATCCAGAACGGCAACATGCTTGCGCTGCCGCAGTCGCCGACCATCGCGCCATGGTTCAAGGCCTGGGGCGAAACCTGCGTCGGCCTTACCTGCGCCGGCATCAAGGGCTACTTCTGGAACTCCATCAAGATGGTGGTGCCGGCGGTGCTGATCTCCACGCTGCTCGGCGCCTTGAACGGCTATGTGCTGACCAAATGGCGCTTCCGTGGCCACACGCTGGTCTTCGCGATGATGCTGTTCGCCTGCTTCATCCCGTTCCAGTCGGTGCTGCTGCCGATGGCGACGATCCTCGGCAGCATCGGCCGCTTCGGCGTCAGCCTGCAGAACGCGACGGGGTTCAATTTCGGCCTCGGCAACTCGACGGTCAATCTTGTCTTCGTCCATGTGGTCTACGGCCTGGGCTTCACCACGCTGTTCTTCCGCAACTATTACGAGGCCTTCCCGACCGAACTGATCAAGGCGGCGCAGGTCGACGGCGCCTCCTTCTTCCAGATCTTCCGCCGCATCATGCTGCCGAACTCGATGCCGATCTTCGTCGTCACCGTCATCTATCAGTTCACCAACATCTGGAACGACTTCCTGTTCGCCTCGGCCTATGCCGGCACCGGCGATGTGATGCCGATGACGGTGGCGCTGAACAATGTCGTCAACACTTCGACCGGCGTCGTCGAATACAATGTCAACATGGCCGCGGCGATGATCGCGGCGCTCCCCACCCTGATCGTCTATGTCGTCGCCGGCCGCTATTTCGTGCGCGGGCTGATGGCTGGCGCGGTCAAGGGCTGACCCCATTCGGAAGGAACGACCATGGCTTTTCTGGAAATTGATGGGCTGAAGAAGCGCTTCGGGAATGTCGAGATCCTGAAGGGCATCAATGTCGAGCTCGAAAAGGGCGGCTTCCTGGTGCTGGTCGGTCCGTCCGGCTGCGGTAAGTCCACGCTGCTCAACACCATCGCCGGTCTCGAGAACATCACCGAAGGCGAGATCCGCGTCGACGGCCGCGCCATCAACGACCTGCACCCTTCGAAGCGCGATATCGCCATGGTCTTCCAGAGCTACGCGCTCTACCCGAACATGACGGTGGCCGGAAACATCGCCTTCGGCATGGAGATGCGCGGCGTGCCGGCGGCCGAGCGCCAGGCGGCGATCGACAAGGTCGCCAAGATCCTGCAGATCGGCCACCTGCTCAACCGCAAGCCCAGCCAGCTTTCCGGCGGCCAGCGCCAGCGCGTCGCCATGGGCCGGGCGCTGGTGCGCGACCCGAAGCTCTTCCTGTTCGACGAGCCGCTCTCCAATCTCGATGCCAAGCTGCGCGTCGACATGCGCATCGAGATCAAGCGCCTGCATGCCACCACCGGCACGACGATCGTCTATGTCACGCACGACCAGATCGAGGCGATGACGCTAGCGACCAAGATCGCGGTCATGCGCGATGGCGAGGTGCAGCAGTTCGGCACGCCGGCCGAGATCTACAACAATCCGACCAACATCTTCGTCGCCGACTTCATGGGCTCGCCGGCGATGAACCTGATCCCGGCCAAGATCGACGGCAATGGCAGCGGACTTTCGGTCGTGCTCGACCGCGAGGCGCGTCAGCCGATCGTGCTGCCGATGCCCGGCGCGCCAGCCGGCCTTGCGGCCTTCAAGGACAAGCAGGTCATCTTCGGCGTGCGCCCTGAAGCGCTGACCGATCCGGAAGGCGCCGAGCGCAATGGTTCCAGCATCGCCACCGCCGACTGCCACATCGAGGTGGTTGAGCCAGCGGGATCGGACACCTTCGCAGTCACCAATCTCGGCGGCAAGGGCGTGGTGGCGCGGCTGAGAGCCGATGCCAGGATCCAGCCCGGCACCAGCACGCCGCTGGCCTTCAACCTCAGCAAGGCGGTGTTCTTCGACCCGGCGACCGAGAAGCGCATCCTTTAAAAAGCTATGGCAAACCCGGATATCGTCATCATCGGCTCCGGCATCGGCGGCGCCACGATCGCCTCCGGCTTGGCCGGCAGCGGCGCCTCGATTCTGATACTGGAACGCGGCGAACCGCTTCCGGCGACGCCGCATGCGCGCTCGACGCGATCGATCTTCATCGACGAACACTACCGGCCGAAGGAAATGTGGCGCGAGGCCGGCGGTGCGGCCTTCAACCCTGGCAACTACTATTATGTCGGCGGCAATTCGAAATTCTTCGGCGCGGTCCTGATCCGCTATCGCAAGGAGGATTTCTCCGAGCTCGAGCATTTCGGCGGCGTCTCGCCGGCCTGGCCTTTTTCCTATGACGAATTCGAGCCATGGTACTCGAAGGCCGAGCAACTGTTTCGCGTGCGCGGCACCCTCGGCGAAGACCCGACCGAGCCGTTCCATTCGATCCCCTATGCCTTCAAGCCGGTGCCCGACGAGCCGCCGATCGCGCGCGCCCGCGCCGAGCTGAAGAGCCTCGGACTGCACCCGGCTTCGCTGCCGCTTGGCGTCGACATCGAGACCTGGCTGAAGGACGGCAGGACCGGCTGGGACGCCTTCCCCAACACCGGCCAGGGCAAGATCGACGCCCAGACCGGGCCCCTGACCGAAGCGCTGAAGGACCCGAATATCCGCCTCGAAACCGGCGCCCAGGTCGACTGGCTCGAAACCGCGCCTGACGGCAAGTCGATCGCCGCCATCCACTACACGCAAGATGGCGCGCAAAAAACGCTGTCGCCGAAGCTGGTGATCCTGTCGGCCGGCGCGATCAACTCGGCCGCCATCCTGCTGCGCTCGCCCTCGGCGAAAGGCAAAGGCCTCGCCAACAGCTCCGACCAGGTCGGCCGCAATTTCATGAACCACAATTCGAGCGCCATGCTGGCGATCGACCCGCGCCGCCGCAACGACAGCGTCTACCAGAAGACGCTGATGCTCAACGACTACTATCTGTCGGACGGCAATGGCGGCAAGCCGCTGGGCAATGTGCAGCTGCTCGGCAAGATCGACGGCAACATGCTCAAGGCCAATGTGAAGACGATGCCAAAATTGGTGCTCGATTTCATGGCCGGCCACGCCGTCGACTGGTACCTGATGTGCGAGGACCTGCCAGATCCCGAAAGCCGCATCATGGTCGACGGCAAGGAGATCGTCATGCAGTGGCGGCGCTCGAACATGCAGTCGCTCGAAGGCCTGACCAAGGTGATGCGCGAGAACTTGCGCGCCTGCGGCTATCCGATCGTGCTGTCGCGCCCTTTCGACAAGCGCACGCCCTCGCATCAATGCGGCACGGTAAAGATGGGCAACGATCCCGCCACCTCGCCGCTCGACCCCTTCTGCCGCGCTTACGATCACCAGAACCTGTTCGTTGTCGATGGCGGCTTCCTGCCGACCTCGGCCGCGGTCAACCCGGCGCTGTCGATCGCGGCGCAGGCGCTGCGGGTTGCTGACTACCTTCGCAAGACGGAGCTTGCCGCATGACCCGCCCGGCAGCCATCGTCACCGGCGGCGCGCGCGGCATAGGGCTCGCCTGCGCCGAGGCGCTTGCCGATGCCGGATTCGACGTCCTTGTCGCCGATCTTGCCGAAAAAGCGCCAGACAAGCTCGCCACCAACTTTGCGGCTCGCAGCGCGAAATTCGCCTACTTCCAATGCGACATTGCCGATCTTTCCGTTCATCAAAGAATGGTCGAAGCCGCGATCAACGCCTTCGGCCACATCGATTGCCTGGTCAACAATGCCGGCGTCGGCGCGGTGGTGCGCGGCGATTTGTTGGAACTGAAGCCGGAGAATTTCGACCGCGCCTTGAACATCAACCTGCGCGGCACGGTGTTCCTCAGCCAGGCGGTCGCCAAGGCCATGCTGGCGACACCTGCTGTATCAGCTCGGTCGATCATCACCATCACTTCGGTCAGCGCCGAAATGGCTTCGCCGGAGCGCGCCGACTACTGCGTCTCGAAAGCCGGCCTTTCAATGTGGGTGAAGAACCTGGCGCTGCGGCTCGCACCCGAGAATATCGGCGTGTTCGAGGTGCGGCCGGGCATCATCCGCACGGATATGACTGCTGCCGTTTCCGCCAAATACGACGCGCTGATCGATGGCGGCCTGGTGCCGGCAAAACGCTGGGGCGAAGCCGCCGACATCGGCGGCGTTGTTGCCGCGCTCGCCTCCGGCAAATTCGGCTTTTCGACCGGATCGGTCATCGATGTCGACGGCGCGCTCTCGGTGCCACGCTTGTGAGGAACAATGGCTGACTACATCATTGTTGGCGCCGGCCCGGCCGGCTGCGTTCTCGCCAACCGGCTGAGCGAAGACCCGGCCAATTCCGTGCTGCTCCTGGAAGCCGGCGGCAAGGACTGGCATCCGCTGGTCCACATGCCGGCGGGCTTCGCCAAGATGACCAAGGGCATCGCCTCCTGGGGCTGGTCGACCGTGCCGCAGAAGAACATGAAGGACCGCGTCTTCTGGTACACGCAGGCCAAGGTCGTCGGCGGCGGCTCGTCCATCAATGCCCAGATCTACACGCGCGGCAACGCCCGCGACTATGACGCCTGGGAGAAGGAAGAAGGCCTCGCCGGCTGGGGCTATCGCGACGTGCTGCCCTATTTCAAGCGCGCCGAGAACAACCAGCGCTTCGCCAATGATTTCCATGGCGACCAGGGTCCGCTCGGCGTGTCGAACCCGATCTCGCCGCTGCCGATCTGCGAGGCCTATTTCCGCGCCGGGCAGGAAATGGGCATACCCTTCAACCCGGACTTCAATGGCGCTGCCCAAGAAGGCGTCGGCTACTATCAGCTGACGCAAAAGAATGCGCGGCGCTCGTCCGCCTCCGTCGCCTATCTGAAGCCGATCCGCGCCAGGAAGAACCTGACGGTCAGGACCGATGTTCTGGTCACCCGCGTGGTCGTCGAGAAAGGCCGCGCCATCGGCGTCGAGATCGTCGACAAGCCAGGCGGTGAAAAGACCATCCTGCGCGCTGAACGCGAAGTGATCGTCTCCTCAGGCGCCATCGGTTCGCCCAAGCTCCTGATGCAATCGGGCATCGGCCCGGCCGACCATCTGAAATCGGTCGGCATCACTCCGGTGCACGACCTGCCCGGCGTCGGCTCCAACATGCAGGATCATCTCGACCTCTTCGTGATCGCCGAATGCACCGGCGACTATACCTACGACAACTACGCCAAGCTGCACCGCACCTTATGGGCCGGACTGCAGTACCTCCTGTTCAAGAATGGACCCGTCGCCTCCAGCCTCTTCGAGACCGGCGGCTTCTGGTACGCCGATCCGACCGCCGCCTCGCCCGACATCCAGTTCCATCTCGGCCTCGGCTCCGGGATCGAGGCCGGCGTCGAGAAGCTGAAGAACCCGGGCGTGACGCTGAACTCCGCCTTCCTGCGCCCGCGCTCGCGCGGCACGGTGCGGCTGAAAAGCGCCGACCCGGCCGACCACCCGCTGATCGACCCGAACTATTGGTCCGACCCATATGATCGAGACATGTCGATCAAGGGGCTCAGGCTGGCGCGCGAGATCATGCGGCAGAAGGCGCTGCAACCTTATGTGCTCCGCGAGGTGCTGCCCGGCCCGAGCCTGCAAAGCGACGACGACCTCATTGACTATGCCTGCCGCACTTCCAAGACCGATCATCACCCGGTCGGCACCTGCCGCATGGGCCATGACGCGATGGCCGTGGTGACGCCCGATCTCAGGCTGCGCGGCATCGAAAATCTCCGCGTCTGCGATGCGTCGGTGATGCCGCGCGTCCCCTCCTCCAACACCAATGCGCCGACCATCATGGTCGGCGAAAAGGGCGCCGACCTCATCCTCGGCCGCGAGCCGCTGCCGCCGGCCGTGTTCAAGGGCAACCAGGCGGCATGAGGCATCAACGATGATCCGGCATTGCGTCTTCGTCCGCTTTCGCGACGACGTTCCTGAAACCGAACGGGCGGCGATCCATGCCGATCTCGAAGCACTGCGCGCCGTCATCGACGGCATGGGCAAGGTGGAGTTCAGCGCCAATGTCAGCCCCGAGCCTTTCGCGCGCGGCTTCACATATGGTTTCACCATCGATTTCCGCGATGCGGCCGCCCGCGACACCTATCTGGCGCACGAGGCGCACCAGCGCGCCGGCGCGCGCCTTGTCGCCGCCCTCGAAGGCGGCACCGAGGGGTTGATGGTCATCGATCTCGAGGTGACGCAAATGTGACCGCTCGCCGGCTTGAAACCGGCAGCTGTCCCGTTCTCTTTTGCCCGCCGTGGAACATATCGCTCCTTTTGGGAATGCAAAAGGAGGACCGCCTTGAACCTCACCAGCGAACAGAAGAAAACCGTAGTCGCATCCTTTCTGGGCTGGACGCTCGACGCGTTTGATTTCTTCCTTCTGACCTTCCTGCTCACCGATATTGCCGCTGAATTCCAGACTGATGTCCCGGCCGTCTCCAAGGCGCTGTTCTTGACCTTGGCCACGCGCTTCATCGGCGCGTTCTTCTTCGGCATGCTTGCCGACAGATACGGCCGCAAGCCTATTCTGATGCTGAATATCGTCAGCTATTCGGTGATCGGCGCCTTGGCCGCTTTCTCGCCCAACCTCGGCATATTCCTGGCGCTGCGCGCCCTGTTCGGCATCGCCATGGGTGGCGAATGGGGCTTGGGCAGCTCGCTTGCCATGGAATCCATTCCCCCCAACGCGCGCGGCATGGTCTCGGGCATCCTGCAATGCGGCTATCCGGCCGGCTACCTGCTGGCCGCTGTCGCTTACGGACTGCTCTACGGGCAGAAGATCGGCGACTTTACCATCGGCTGGCGCGCCATGTTCCTCTTGAGTTTCGCGCCGGCGCTGATCGTGCTGTTCATCCGCTCGCATGTGCCGGAATCGCCCGCTTTCGTCGAAGGCCGTTCGCAGGCGCGGCCCGGTCTTCTCGAAACGCTGCGAAAGCACTGGGGCATTGCCCTCTATGCCGTCGTGCTGATGATGTTCTTCAACTTCTTCAGCCATGGCACGCAGGACCTCTACCCGACCTTCCTGAAGAAGCAGCACGGCTTCGATCCGCACACGGTGAGTTGGATCACCATCGTCGCCAATATCGGCGCCATTGTCGGCGGCCTCGCCTTCGGCGCGCTGTCGGAGAAGATCGGCCGCATCAATGCCATCACGCTGGCCTGCGTGATCGCCCTGCCGGCGATCCCACTCTGGGCCTATACGACCACACCCTTCATGCTGGCGATGGGCGCCTTTATCATGCAGGTGGCCGTGCAAGGCGCCTGGGGCGTCATCCCGGTGCACCTCAACGAACTTTCGCCGGGCTCCGTGCGGGCGACCCTGCCGGGTTTCATCTATCAAGCCGGCAATCTGGCTGCTTCCTATGGCGGCCCCTACCAAGCCGGCATCGCCGAAGCGCCGGGAGGCAGTTACGGCTACGCGCTGGCGCTGTTTGCCGGCGTGGTCGCAGTCTGCATCATCGTCGTCATCCGCTTCAGCCCCGAGAAGCGCGGCAAGGTGATGACCGTGCTCGGGTGACTGGCAATCAACCCATTCTCAGCGCGATGACGCCCGCGACGATGCCGAGCGCGGCCGTGGCGCGCCAGGCCGTCATCTTCTCGCCCAGCGCCAGCACCGAGATTAGCATGGCGAACAGGATCGAGGTCTCGCGCAGCGACGCGACCGAGGCGATCGGCGCCTTGGTCATCGCCCACATGACGATCCAGTAGGCGGCGCCGCTGAGCACGCCGGTGAACAGCCCTGCCTTCCAGTAGCGCGCCAGCACGGGCAGCGACCGTGGTCCGCGAAAGGCGACGCACAGCACCAGCGCCCACGTCGCATCACAGACGAACAGCCAGGCGGCGTAGCTCGTCGCGGTCGCGGCGAGCCGCGCGCCGCTGCCGTCGGACAGCGTGTAGCTGGCGATGAAGATCGACGTGCCGAGCGCGAAGCCGACGGCGCGCAGATTGAGCCTCTCCAGATGCGCGCCGCCGCGAAACGACATGACCAGCGTGCCGATCGACAACAGCACGATACCCACGATGGCGAGCGGCGCAGGCACCTCCCCGACCAACACGATGCCGCCCAGCGCCGAAAGCAGCGGCGCGGTGCCGCGCGCCAGCGGATAGGTCTGGGCGAAATCGCCCGCCTTGTAGGCGCCGATCAGGAATGTCCGGTAGCCCATGTGGAAGAAAACCGAGGCGAGGATGAATGGCCAGACCTCGGCCTTCGGCACTTCTACGAAGGGCAGCACCACGAGAGCCGCAGCGCCCATGCCGAGCGTCATCAGCGTGATCGACAGGAAGCGGTCGAGATGCACCTTGACCAGTGCGTTCCAGATCGCATGCATGGCCGCCGCCGAGAGCACAGCCAGGAAGACGAACAGCGTCATGCCCGCCTCACCTGCCCGCCAGACTTGAGCCGATGCCCGGCGTTTCCAGGTCGATATCGACCCTTAGCGGAAAATGATCGGATGCCACCGCGCCGACATCGGCTGTTACCGAACGGACGCGCCCGGCCAGCATGCCGCCGACGAAGCAATGGTCGAGCCGGCGTTTTGCCAGCCTGCCGTCGATGATCTTTTCATGCGTGTGGAAATCCGGCCCGGGCTCGCTGGCGACGGCGGCGGCATCGACGAACCCGTCGATATAAGCGGCGCCGGGATGATAAGGCATGCTGCCGGTAATACGCCGGTATTCGGCGCTGCCCGGCTCCATGTTGAAATCGCCAAGCCAGATCGCCGCCTGGGGGTTTTCGGGCTCCGCCTGGCCGTTGCTCCAGTTGCGCTGCGGCTCGTCGTCGGCGCCGCTCCACGGGCCGCCGTCGGATGGCGCTCGACGATGCTCGGCAAGCAGATAGTCGATCTGCTCCAGCCGCTCCTCGGCCGCGATATGGGAAAGATGCAGCGAGAACACCCGCACCGGTCCCGCCGGTGTGCGGATCATGCATTCCAGCGCCGCGTTGCGGGTGTTGAGCGGTCTCAGCGTGCGGCGCATCGGCAGCGCGTGCAGCCGCGACCAGACGATCGGCAGCCTCGACAGCACCATCGTACCGAACTGCCGCCGGCGGTTGACGACGCGGCCGTCGCGCTTCTCGCTTGCGTCCATGTCGAAGGCGGGACCATAGGCACAGTAATAATCGGGCAGCAGGCTGGAAAGGATCGCGGGCTGGTCGTCCTCATTGCTGCGCTGCCAATGGCGCTCGACCTCCTGCAGCGCGATGATGTCGGCGCCGTCAACCAGCCTGGCGCAGCGGGAAAGATCGTAGCGCCCGTCGCTGCCGTAGCCATACTGGATGTTGTAGCTGATCAGCTTCATTGATTAACCGGCTCACTTCCGATGATCGCAGTAGCCCCTCGCCGCCAGCGTTTCAATGGACCGCGAGCGCGAGCGGAATAGTCCAACGGATGCCGGCGAACCGCCGTCGCCACACCGTTTCACTGTTCCATGGACGGCGAACCGCTCTATCTCCCTGTTTTTTGACGCAATTCCGGGCGGACGCTAGGGTGAAGTCACCGACCCCAACCGCCCACGCTTTGCTGGCCTCCGTCAGGTGGTGAGCGGCTGGTAGCTTCCTGCGGGCGACGCCGCCAGTTCCGACCAGTCGATCTCTTCCTCCAGCCGATGATAGGCCTCGTCGCCGATCGTGCCGTTGCGGCGCAATTCCTCCAGCGTGTCGCGCTGCCGGTTGATCGCATAAAGGCGCAGGCGGTCGTATTCGGTTGCCGCCTCGGCATTATCCGGATTCTCCGCGATCTGGCGCTGCGCCTCATATTGCTCGCGCACCACGGCAGCCGCGGCCGACGTCTTGCGGCTCAGCACGTCGAGCGCCGCCTGCATGATGGCGACGCGTGCCTGGGCAACTTCCCGGTCTATCGTCGTGTCGCGCTCGAAGTTGAGCCAGCGCAACAGCGGCTTCAGGCTGATGCCTTGCAGCACCAGCGTACCGAGAACGACCGCGAAGGCGGCCAGCACGATCGGGTCGCGGCCGGGAAAACCGGGCGGCAGGGCAATGGCTGCGACCAACGTCACCAGCCCGCGCATGCCGCACCAGCCGACAAGCACGGCGCCCCGAAACGTCGGCGCGTCCCGCTTTCGGTCTTCGCTTTTGAAGCGGAAAGACCGCCGCATGATCGCGACGTAGCCCTGCACCCAGACGATGCGCGCCACGATGACGACGGCCAGCACCGTCGCGGCGAACAGAAAGGCTTCGCCTTGCCCGTCGCCGGAGAGCCGACCGACGATCGACCGCGCCTGGAGGCCCATCAGCACGAAGGCCAGGACGTTGAGCACGAACACCGCCGATTCCCAGACCGAATAGGTGCTGACGCGTCGTCTTGCCGAAATGTGGCGCGGCGCGGTGCGGGCGATGGTGATGGCATAGACGACGATGGTGATGATGGCGGAAAGGCCGAGCTTGTCGGCAATGATCCAGACGGAGAAGGTTCCGGCGAACTGCACCACGGTGCTGCTTGCCGCATCCTCAATGCGCGTCAGCGTGAGCAGCGACACTCGGCCGAACAGATAGCCCGCGACGACGCTGCCGATGGTTGCAAGCAGGATGACGGGCACCGCGTCTTTGAGCATGACCGAGCCGATGGCGGCCGAAACCGATATCCGGTAGATGAGCAGCGCGGTGGCATCGTTGAGCAGGCTCTCGCCCTGCAGAATGGCTGTGATGCGGTGCGGTACCTTGAACTGGCCGAGCACGGCGCTCGCCGCGACCGCGTCGGGCGGAGCGACGATGGCGCCGAGCGCGATTGCCGCCGCGATCGGCAGACCGGCCATTTTCCAGCCGACGAAGGCGACCACCACCGTGGTGAAGACGACCGCGCCGAGCGCCAGAAGCACCAGCGACAGCCGGTAGCGTTTCAGGTCTCGCAGCGAGGTGTCATAGGCGGCGTCGAGAAGCACCGGCGCGATGAACAGCGCCAGCGCCAGTTCCGGATCGATCTCGATCGTTGGCGCGCCCGGCACGAAGGCAAGCCCAACGCCCGCAAGCGCCAGCAATGACGGATAGGGAACCTCCAGCCGCCGCGATAGCGCCGTCAGCGCGACCGCGATGAGAAGCAGGACCAGGGTGAGCTCGAAAAGGGCCATGGTTCATCGTAGCGGCGAAGCACGAAGCTTGGCAGTACCTTGAGACAGGATACTGTTGATTTATCGAACGCGTCGATATCGCGCGGTCATATGGACTTTGCACGGGCTCAAAGAGCTTCAGTACAGCTGGCGAGGCTGTGCCGAGAAATCAGGTCAGGCCGAGTCGAAAATGGTGGTTTCTGAGAACCGGCCTACGCCGTAGCCTTCATATAGCGGAGACACTTATGAGTGCTTCGGCCGGCGAAGGCCGGAGCGGAGCGGACTTTTCGTACGCGAGCACCGGAAGAGCAGGAAACCGCCATTTGCAGGCCGGCCTCACCTGATTCTCGACATAGGCTAGTGCAGGACCAGCATATCGCCCGACGAGAAGGAAATGTCCGCCTTGTCGCCGACGACTGGAGGCGGCGTCGTGGAATTGTTGAAGGTGTCGAGCGACACCGTGTTGCCGCCGATGCCGACGCGCACGCGGATGACCGAGCCGAGGAAATGCACTTCGGCGATCTCGCCCGACAGGCTGGCGTCATGACCGGGCTGCCGCCCCAGCGAAATCGCTTCCGGCCGCAGGGCGAGCGACAGCGTGTCGCCGGACTTGGAGCCGTTGAGCTTGCCCTTGAGCGAGACTTCCTGGCTGTTGACCTGCACCTTGCCCGAGGCGGCGTCGGTGACCTTGCCTTCCAGCACGTTGAGCGTGCCGACGAAATTGGCGACGAACTTGGTCGCCGGCCGGTTGTAGATCTCGAACGGCGTGCCGACCTGCTCGGCCTTGCCGCCATACATCACCGCGATGCGGTCCGAGATCGACAGCGCCTCTTCTTGGTCATGCGTGACGAAGATGGTGGTGATGTCGAGCTTCTTCTGGATCGAGCGGATTTCCTCACGCAGCGACACGCGCACCTTGGCGTCGAGCGCCGACAGCGGCTCGTCGAGCAGAAGCAGTTTGGGTTTTGGAGCAATTGCCCGCGCGAGCGCGATGCGCTGCTGCTGGCCGCCGGAAAGCTGGTAGGGATAGCGATCGGCCATTTGCGGCAGCTTGATGATGTCGAGCATCTCGGCGACTCGGGAATCGATGGCCGCCTTCGACATGCCCGCCACCTTGAGCCCGAAGCCGATGTTCTGCGCCACCGTCAGATTCGGGAACAGCGCATAGGCCTGGAACACCATGCCGACATTGCGCTGGTTGGGCTTCAACCGGGTGATGTCCTTGCCGCCGACGACGATCTTGCCGGCCGACGGCTCCTCGAAGCCGGCGACCATGCGCAGCACCGTCGTCTTGCCGCAGCCGGACGGGCCGAGGAAGGAGACGAATTCGCCCGGTGCGACATCAAGATTGAAATCCTCGACCACGGTCGTGGCACCGAAGGATTTCCGCACATGCTGGATAGAGAGAAACGGCTCGGCCATGGCTTTTGCTTTCAGTTCGGTCGGTTCGCCGATTTCGGCGCGAAACGGGACAGGATCTGGATCAGTGACATACAGCCCCAGGTAATGGCAAAGGCGATGATGGCAAGCGCCGCCGGTTCATAGGCGCGGTTGGCGCCGATGTTCTGCAGATAGGGGCCGAAGGCCGGGCGATTCAGCAGGCTGGCCATCGTGAACTCGCCGATGACGATGGCGAAAGTCAGAAAGGCGCCGGAGAGCACAGCGATCAATACGTTTGGCAGAATCACCCGAGTAATGATCGTGGACCAGCCCGCGCCGAGGATCTGGGCCGCTTCCGTCAGCGTGCGCACATCAATGGTGCGAAGGCCTGTATCCACCGCCCGATACATATAAGGCAGCGACAACGTCGCGTAGCCGATCACCAGCAGGGCGTTGGTGGCCGTATCGTTTGCCAGGAACGGCAGCGGCGAATTCGAGCCGTACATTCTGATGTAGCCGAACACGATGACGATTGCCGGGATGACCAGCGGCAGCAGCGTGATGAACTCGACGATCGGCCTGAGCTGCGGCAAGCGCAGCCGGATCCAGTAGGCGGCCGGCACCACGATAAGCACACCGAGGATGATGGTGAAGAGGGCGGCGACCACCGAATACATGAAGGTCGCTTGGAAGCGTGCGTCGCCAAGCACGATCTGATAGGCGTCGAAGGAATAGGCCCCGCGACGCATGCGCATGGAGAATTCAACGGTAGCTATTAGCGGAATGAAGAAATAGGCCGCACCGAGCGCGAAAACGACCCAGGCCCAGAATCTACCGGACTTCATTTGAGCCACCTCTCCGAACGGGTACGGAACCAGATGTAGAAGACATTGGCGAGGCCGGTGATTAGAATCATGCCGAAGGCGATCGCGTAGCCGAGATGCGCGTTGTGCAACACATCGCCGCGGATCTGCGCGTAGAGCACGATGGGAATTATGTTCAGCGAAGAGCCGGTCAGCGCATAGGCGGTAGCAATGGCCCCGAAGGCGTTGGCGAACAGCAGGATGACCGTGCCGAGGAAGCTCGGCCAGATTACCGGGATGACCACCATGCGCCAGTATTGGGCCGTGGTCGCGCCCAGCGTCGCTGCGGCCTCGCCCCATTCCTTCTTCAGCCCGTCGATCGCCGGAGTGATGATGACCACCATTAGCGGGATTTGGAAATAGACATAGGTCAGCGTCAGGCCCCAGAACGACAGGATATTAAAGCCATGTGCGTAGAGGTTGAAACCGAGCACGGTATTCAGGATCACCGTGGCGAGACCCAGCCGGCCAAGCGTGGCAAGGAAGGCGAAAGCCAGCGGCACGCCGGCGAAATTCGACGCAACGCCTGAAAACGTTAGCGTCGCCGAGCGTATCCACTCCGGCAATCCCCCACGCACGATGGCGATGGCAATCGCCAGGCCGGAAAATGCGCCGATCAGTGCCGAGGCCAAGCTGACCTTGATCGATATCCAGTAGGCAGCCAGAATCGTGGGCAGTTGGCAGTTGCCAGGGGTCCAGGAAAGCCAGGATGCACCTTGGCACTGCAGATAGATCGACAGGTTTGGTGGATCGAAAATGCCGACGATGTTGGCAAGCGTGAACTCACTGGCGTCGTTCTGGAAAGCGCCCAGCATCAGGTAGAGGGTGGGCAGGATCAGGAACATGACCGCGAAGATGAAGAACGGTGCGACGCCAAACCATTGCGTCGGCAGCCTTCGGCTTCGCGCATCGGCGGGCGGCGCGGTCTTTCCCGCAATGGCCTGGTTGGAAAGCGAGAGATCGGTCATGCGCCGGCTACCGTTTCTGGGAAGCTCCGGGCGGCCTTGTGGCCGCCCGGACGATTTGCATGATTACTTCACGTTGGCGCCGACGACAGCGTCCCAGTTCTTGGTGATGGCTTCCTTGGCCTTGCCCTGCTCGTCGAGCGTCGGGAACACCGCGGAGGCATAGGCTTCGGCCGGCGGCAGCTTGGCCATCACATCGGCCGGAAGCTTGCCGTTCTTGGCGAGGTCATTGAAGCGGATCGGATGGCAGTAACCCTTCAGCCAG
The DNA here is from genome assembly GCF_003289965.1 of Mesorhizobium atlanticum. Lineage (GTDB taxonomy): Bacteria > Pseudomonadota > Alphaproteobacteria > Rhizobiales > Rhizobiaceae > Mesorhizobium > Mesorhizobium atlanticum. The sequence goes on along the minus strand of NZ_QMBQ01000002.1, from coordinate 282,732 downwards.
CCGATCTGACCCTCGTCGGAGTAGAGATACTCAAGCCAGAGTTTGGCGGCGTTCGGATGCGGTGCATAAGCGCTGATCGCCTGCACATAGACGCCGGCGACGACGCCGGTCTTCGGCACGACGACGTCGACCGGCGGGTTGCCCTTCAGCGTGTCGCGGCCGGCAAGCGCGTTGTAGTCCCAGGTGACCAGGATCGGGGTCTGACCTTGGGCCAGCGTGGCTGGCTTGCCGATGACCGGCACAAAATTGCCAGCGGCATTGAGCTTCTTGAAGAAGTCGAGACCTGCAGTGCCGGCTGCTTCACCAGCAGCGGCACCACCGGACAGGCCGGCGGCGTAGACCGCCTGGATCGCCTGGTTCGAGGCGCGCGGATCCCCGGCGAGGGCGACGGTGTTGGCATAATCCGACTTCAGCAGATCTGCCCAGTCAGCCGGAGCTTCCTTCACAAGATCCTTGTTCACCAAGAAAGACAGCACGCCGTAATAGTCGCCCGTCCAAAAACCATCGGCATCCTTGGCGCTGTCCGGGATCGAATCCCAGGTCGATACCTTGTAAGCTTGGATCAGGCCGTCTTTCTTGGCGGTCGGACCGAACGACAGGCCAACGTCGATGACGTCGGGCGCCTGGGGGCCCTTGTTGTCCTTGTTGGCCTTGATCGCCTCGACCTCGTCGCCCGAACCGGCGTCCGGATTGAGCTCGTTGATGGTGATTCCCGGATACTTGGCCTTGAAACCGTCGATCACTGCCCCGTAGCCACACCAGTCATGCGGAAGCGCGATGGTGGTGAGCTGGCCTTCCGCCTTCGCGGCCTTGACGAGATCGTCCAGCGAAGCCGCGGACGAAATCACCGTCGACGCGAAGAGCGCCGCGGCCGAGAGGGAAAGCACTTTCCCCGTGAACTTGAACATGTGTTCTCTCCGTTGAACTGGCGCTGTTGGGCGCCTGCGATGCGGGTATCGTTTCCGTGTGACAGCCAGATGAAGGCTTTTTGAAACCGAAGCCCACAGCGAAAAAAGTTAACTCTTTTTAACGGACTGTAGCAATTAGCCCGCACTTAATTTTCCGGCTAATGGTTAGCTGCCTTGATTTTGCCCCTCCCTTTCCTCGAGTGTTCCCTTCTTCAACTTTTGGTATTGAAAGCCGGCTCTCAGACAGAGCCGGCGATCGCATTTTCCAGCAGCGTCAGCGCCGCCTTCTTGGTGAGCTTCACGGGGTTGCCGCCGGCGGTCGGATCGACCACCGCCATGTCGGCGATCAGCGTCTTGCGCTTCTTGTCCATGTCGAGCCCCTTGATCAGGCCGGGCAGCGCGTGCGGCACCTTGAGTTCCTTGCGCAGCTTGATGATGGCCTTGGCGAAACCATCGAAGCCGCCCTTGATGCCGCAATAGGCGGCGAGCCGTGCGATACGGTCCTCGATCGCCTCGCGATTGAAGGCCAGCACATAGGGCATGAACACCGCGTTGGTCATGCCGTGATGGGTATCGTAGAGCGCGCCGATCGGATGCGACAGCGAATGGATGGCCCCCAACCCCTTCTGGAAAGCGGTGGCGCCCATGGCTGCCGCGCTCATCATATGGGCGCGCGCGACGAGGTCCTTGCCGTTGGCAAAGGCCTTCGGCAGGTTCTCGAACACCAGCCTTATGCCTTCCACCGCGATGCCGTCGGCCATCGGATGATAGCCCGGCGCGCAATAGGCCTCCAGGCAGTGCGCAAGCGCGTCCATGCCGGTGCCGGCGGTGATGAAGGGCGGCATGCCGACCGACAGTTCCGGATCGGCAATGACGATCGCCGGCAGAAGCTTCGGATGGAAGATGACCTTCTTGGTGTGGGTCTCCTCATTGGTGATGACGCCGGCGCGGCCGACCTCGGATCCCGTGCCCGCCGTAGTCGGAACCGCGATGATCGGCGCAATCACGTCCGAATTGGCCCGGGTCCACCAGTCTCCCACATCCTCGAAATCCCATACAGGCCGGGTCTGTCCGGCCTGGAAGGCGATCAGCTTGCCGAGGTCGAGCGCGGAGCCGCCGCCGAAGGCGATGACGCCGTCATGCTTGCCCTTCTTGAACACCGCGATGCCGGCGGTGAGATTGGACTCGACCGGGTTCGGCCTCACTTCCGAGAAGACGCCATACGGGATCTTGGCATCGTCGAGGATCTTCAGTGTCGAGGCGACGACGGGCAGCTTCGCAAGGCCCGGATCGGTGACGAAGAGCGGCCGCTTGATGCCCGTCGCATTGAGCACATCAGGCAATTCCTTGATACGTCCGGCGCCGAAGCGGACGGTGGTGGGGTAGTTCCATTTGGAGATGAGCTTGGACATTTTCTGTCTTTCGAAAGGTCAGATCGTTTCGCGCAGGTGATAGGATTTCGGCCGGGTCAGATTGTCGTAGCCGATGGCCGAGAGCGCCGCGCCCTTGCCGGTGTCCTTGACGCCGGTCCAGACCAGCGCCGGATCGAGATAGTCGCAGCGGTTCATGAACACCGTCCCGGTTTCGACACGGTCGCCGATCGCCACCGCGCGCTCGGTGTCGCGCGTCCAGATCGAGGCTGTCAGCCCGTACGGGCTGTCGTTCATCAGCGCGATCGCCTCTTCGTCGTTGCGCACCTTCATGATGCCGACGATCGGCCCGAAACTTTCCTCGCGCATGACGCTCATCTGGTGATCGACATTGGTCAGCACTTCCGGCGCCAGATAGGGCGAGCCCGGCTTGTCGTTCTCGACCTTCATGTTGATGTGCGCCTTGGCGCCCTTGCGCAGCGCCTCGGCCTTCTGCTCGCGGATCAGGTCGGCAAAGCGCGCCTGCGCCATCGGACCCAGGGTCGTCGCCTGTTCCAGCGGATTGCCGACGACGTAGTTCTTCGTCTCGGCAACAAAACCTTCGACGAACTCGTCATAGACCTTCTCGTGCACATAGACGCGCTCGATGCCGCAGCAGCACTGGCCGGAATTGTAGAAGGCGCCGTCGACAAGGTTGGCGACCGCATGGTCCAGCTGGGCGTCGGGCAGCACATAGGCGGGGTCCTTGCCGCCGAGCTCGAGGCCGAGCGTCATGAAGGTGCCGGCCGCGGCCTTCTCGATGGCACGGCCGCCGCCGACCGATCCGGTGAAGTTGACGTGGTCGATCTTGCCCGAGCCGAGCAGTTTCTCGGTCTGGGCATGGTTCATGACGAGGTTCTGGAACAGGCCCTTGGGCAGGCCGGCCTTGTCGAAAGCCTGCTGGAAGCGTTCGCCGACGAGCAGCGTCTGCGCCGCGTGCTTGAGGATGACGGCGCTTCCTGCCATCAGCGCAGGCACGATGGTGTTGACGGCGGTGAGATAGGGATAGTTCCACGGCGCGATCACCAGCACGACGCCGAGCGGCACCTTCTTCACATAGCGCCGAAAACCGTCCTTCGGATTGGAGGCCATGACCGGCTTCAGCGCGGCCTCGGCGATCTCCACCATATAGTTGGTGCGTTCCTTGACGCCGCCGAACTCGCCACCATAGCGCACCGGCCGCCCCATCTGCCAGGCGATCTCGGGCACGATCTCGTCAGTCATGGCGACGAGCGCCTCGAGCATCGCCAGCATGTATTTGCCGCGCTCGACGACCGGAGTCTCGGCCCACTTTTCCTGCGCCGCCCTGGCGCGTTCGACCGCGGCGTTGATCGCCTGGTCGGTCGCGACCGGCCGCTCGGCATAGATCGAACCGTCGATGGGTGATTTCAGCTTGACCGTTTCGGTCATTTTATAAGTCCTCGCAGTTTTACAACAATCGATATGCGCATGGCCTGCCTTCATCCGCTTGCCGGCACCTTCTCCCCGTATGGTGACGGGGGAGAAGGGAAGCGTTGCGACGCCGGCTACCCTCTCCCGTTCTCACGGGAGAGGGTAAGGGTGATGGGCAGCGCCGACCCTAACGCGGCCCTTAATACCGCTCGAAGCCCCGGTGCAGTTCCCAATCCGTGATGCGGCGATCGTATTCGAACTGCTCCCAGCGGGCGGTGTGCACATAGTGCTCGATGACGTCGTCGCCGAAGGCCTGCTTCAGCATCTTCGACTTGGCCAGCGTCTCGGTCGCGTCACGCAACGTCTTCGGGATCTCCGGCAGCCGCGAAGCCTGATAGGCGTCGCCGACGAAGGGCTTCTGCAGCTCCAGCTTCTCGTCGATGCCGGCGAGGCCCGACGCGATGAGCGCCGCGAAGGCCAGATAAGGGTTTAGGTCGGCGCCGCCGATGCGGCACTCCATGCGGATCCCCTTGGTGCCCTCGCCGCAGAGCCGGAAGCCGGCGGTGCGGTTGTCCTCGCTCCACATGATCTTGGTCGGCGCGAAGGTGCCTGCCTGGAAGCGCTTGTAGGAGTTGATGTAGGGCGCCAGGAACCAGGTGAACTCCTTGGCATATTTGAGCTGGCCGGCCGCCCATTGCTGGCCAAGTGTCGACAACGTCCACTCGGCTTGTCTGTCGAAGAACAGGGGCGTCTTGCCGTCGGCGCTCCACAGCGAATTGTGGATGTGGCTGGAATTGCCGGCGAGCCCGTAATTGTACTTGGCCATGAAGGAGATGGCCTTGCCTTCGGAATCGGCGATCTCCTTGGCGCCGTTCTTCAGGATGACGTGGCGGTCGGCCATGTCGAGCGCCTCGGCATAGCGCACATTGATCTCTTCCTGGCCTGGTCCCCACTCGCCCTTGGAGTTCTCGATCGGGATGCCGGCGGCCTCCATTTCGTTGCGAAGCCGGCGCATGACGCCTTCTTCCTTGCTGGTGATGCCGATCTGGTAGTCGCCGATATAGGGCGAGGCGCTGTCGAGCCCCTGCCAGTGCTTCTTGCGGGCGGACTCGTAAGTCTCGCTGAATAGGTAGAATTCGAGCTCGGAGGCGAAATAGCCGATATAGCCGCGCTCCTGCAGACGCTTGACCTGCTTCTTCAGGATCGCGCGCGGCGAGTGACCAAGATCCTCATGCGTGTGATGGTCGAGCACGTCGCAGATGACCAGCGCCGTCTTTTCCAGCCAAGGAATGCGCCGCAGCGTCGACAGGTCCGGCTTCATGACGAAATCGCCATAGCCCTTCGACCAACTCGCCGCCTTGTAGCCCGGCACCGGCTCCATATCGATGTCGCAGGCGAGCAGATAGTTGCAGCCATGCGTCTCGCCATGCGCGGAATCGACGAAATACTGAGCCAGGAAGCGTTTTCCCGAGAGCCGGCCCTGCATGTCGACGATGCAGGCGAGCACCGTGTCGATCTCGCCATTCGAGACCGCCTTCTTCAACTGATCGAACGAGAAATTCCCGGCCATTCCTTTGGCGCTCCAGTGCTTGGTCGTTGAGAGGGAGAAACGAAGCCATGGCCGGCACAAGGCCGGCCACAGTCCATAATGCGCATATCAGTGGCCGGTCTCGCCGACCGCCTGTTCGGCCGCCTTGATCGCCGCCTGTCGGGCCGCGATGATGTCGCCCAGCGGCGGACCCTGGAAGCGGTTGCGCTCGAAGGCGAACCAGACGATCGCCGTCAGGATGAAGAAGCCGACGGTGATATAGAGCGCCCAGTCGTTCGGCGGCTGGATGCCGATGACGAAGATCAGGATCATCGACACGATCGACAGGAAGGCGAACAGCATGAAGATGCCGCGGCCCATGTTCCACGGCCCCATCTTGTCCCACTTCGGCGTGCCCCAGGCCATCATGCCGAGCACGATCGGCACGGTGAAGGAAAGGAACAGGAAGATGACGGTGCAGGACACCACGATCGTATAGGCCGAGGTGCCGGCGACCGAGACGACCGACGACCCCCACACGAACAGCACCGACAGGATCGAGGCCGTCCAGATCGCGGCCACCGGCGTGCGGTAGGTCGGGCTGACCTTGGCAAGCGATGCCGAGCCTGGCAGGCCGCCGTCGCGCGAGAAAGCGAAGATCATGCGCGAGGCAGAGGTCACCGTGGCAAGGCCGCACAGGAGCTGCGAGATGAACACCACGAGGTAGACGAACTCCTTGACGCCGGTGCCGACGCGCTGGTCGAAGGCCCAGAAGAACACGTTCCAGCCCTGCTTGGCAGCGTCGTCCATGTTCGGGATCATCAGGACGAAAGCGGCGAGGAACAGGTAGCCGAAGACAGCCGACCAGATCACGGACATGACCATCGCGCGCGGCACCGACGAGGCCGCCTTGATGGTTTCCTCCGACGTATGCGCCGAGGCGTCATAGCCGGTGATCGTATAGATCGGCAGCAGCAGGCCGAGCGCGAAGACCCAGGCGTTCGACACCTGCGGCCACACGCCGCCGCCGGCATCGCCGGAATAGTTGTGGAAGGTGAAGAGACGGCCGAAATCCCAGGTCTCGGCCGAAAGCAGGCAGACCACCGCGATGAGGATCGAGCCGAAGAAGATCAGATAGCCGGAGAAGTCGGTGAGCTTCGCCGTCAGCTTGATGCCGAGGTGATTGATCAGCGCCTGGGCGCCGGTGATGATGACCAGGAAGATCATCTGGTTGGTCAGCGTGCCCTCGATGCCCAGCGCCGGGCCGAAGGCGCCGACGAAGAACGTCCAGGTGCCGACATTGATGGCGCCGAGCACGGTGATCAGGCCGAGCAGGTTGAGCCAGGCCGTCACCCAGCCGGTGCCGCGATTGCCGAGGATCGAACCCCAGTGATAGAGGCCACCGGCCGTGGGATAGGCCGAGCTGATCTGCGACATGGCCACCGCAAAGGTCAGCGACACGAAGCAACCGACCAACCAGCCGATGCCGATGCCGATACCGCCGGCACCGGAGGTTGCCTGGGCCAGCGAGTTGATGCCGCCGGACAGGATGCAGATGATGGAGAAGGAAACCGCAAAGTTCGAGAAGCGGCTGAGCCGCCGCTCCAGCTCCTGGGCGTAGCCCATGCTGTGGAGGTGTTTTACGTCCTCCGCCTTGTCTGACTCGGTATAGCCCGGTGTCGTCATGTCGGAATTCCCCTATGGTTCTTGGCTGGCCGGTGCTGCACGTCGATGCCCGATCGGCCTGGACCGATCGGGCGGCATTGCGTCGCCTTTAGCTCGCTGTCTGGCCGACGGCTTTTTCCGCCGCCGCTATCTCCGCGGCGCGACGAGCGATGTCGGCACCGATAGGCGGACCCTTGAAGCGCCGCGATTCAATACCGAACCACAGGACCACAAGCAGAATGATCAGGCCGATGGCGTAGTTGATCAGGATGTCGAAGGGCGGTTGGATGCCGGCATACATCAGCACCAGGACGCCGAGCACGGTAACGATGGCGAAAGGCTTCGACCAGACGCCGAGACGGAACGGGCCGAATTCGGTCCAGGTCTTGCCTTCCGCCAGCAGGCCCGCCGCCACCGGCATGGCGTAGGAGACATAGAGGAAGAGAGCGCAGCCCGCCGCCAAAGCTGCGAAAGCCGGCGAATAAAGCGTGGCGGCGATCGACAGCACGACGCCGAGCCAGATGGCAGGCACCGGCGTGCGCCAGGTCGGCGAAACCTGCTTCCACAAGGACGACCCCGGCAGGCCTCCGTCACGCGAGAAGGCGAAGATCATGCGCGAGGTCGACGTCAGTCCGGCCAGAGCGCACAGGTAATTCGACACCACGATGGCGATGCCGAGCAGATCCTTCAGCCAGGTCGGCGCCGGCAGGTTGTTGAACAGGTTGAACCAGGCATTGCCGCCATCCTTGGCGGTCGCCACGAGATCGGGGCTCGCGACGACGAAGGAAACCGCCATGACGAAGCCGAAGATGAGAGACCACAGAACCGCGTGGATCATGCCTCTGGGCACAGCGACGCGCGCATTGTGCGTCTCCTCGGCGGTATGCGCCGAGGCGTCGAAGCCAGTGATCGTGTAAAGCGGATAGAGGAGGCCGATCAGGAAGGCCACGAATGCCGTGCGGGCTGACGGAACGTAGCCGCCGCCAAGATCGCCGGTCGTGTTGACGAAGGTCGTGAACCGCGACAGCTCGAAGCCATGCGCGCCCCAGATCAGGAAGGTCAGTGTCAGCACGACCGCGACAACGAGGATGAGGTAGCCCGAAAAGTCGGTCAGCATCGTCGTCGTCTTGATGCCGAGATGGTTGAACAGGCCCTGGGTGACGGTGATGATGACGACCGCCGTCGTCTGCTGCCAGAAGCCCCAGGTCGACGTGTCCCAACCGAAGATCGGCCCCGCGACCAGTCCCTGGAACAGCAGGTAGACGCCGACATTCACCGAAGCGACGACGAAGATCAGGCCGAGCAGATTGATCCAGGCCGTCGCCCAGCCCCAGCCGCGCCCACCGAGAATCGAGGACCAGTGGTAGAGGCCGCCGGCGGTGGGATAGGCCGAGCCGATCTGGCCGAGCGAAGCCGCGACCACAAGCGCAAAGAGACCGCCGATGATCCAGCCGACGGTCGCCTCGAAACCGCTGCCGGTCCCCATGGCCAGCGGGAACGACGTGATGCCGCCTGCCAGGATACAAATGATCGAGAAGGAGATGGCGAAGTTGGAGAAGCCGCTCATGCGGCGGGCCAATTCCTGGGCATAGCCCATGCTGTGAAGGATTTTTACGTCCTCCGATTTCTCTGCGTGATCCGTTGTCATGTTGGAGTTCCCCTATAGTTCTTGGCTGGCCGTTCGTACTGACTTTCCCATTGTGCGTTGTCGTGAGCCCCTGGCCTCCCCGGGCTCCAGATCAGAAAAGATGCCCGTGAGCAGATCCGCCCATTTCCGCTGCCCGGTCTCGCCGGCGATTTCATCGTTGCGGATTTCGATCATCGCGCAGGCAAGGCCGCGCGAGCGCGCATGCCGCTCCAGCGTGAAATAGACGCGGTCGGCCGGCGAATAGGGTTCGTTGACGCCGACGGTGACGCCGGAAAGCCGCTGCAGCGCCGATATCAGCGGCGCTGCCAGCCTGCGGTCCTCATCATGGATGATGCCGATATGCCAGGGCCGGCTCTTGCCCTTGTAGACCGGCGTGAAGGAGTGCACCGAGACCAGCCGCGTCTCCTGTCCACGCGCAAGCCGGCCGTCGATGATCCCCGCGATCGTGTCGTGGAAAGGACGCCAGGACAGATCCACCCGCGCGGCGCGCTGCTTCTCGGAAAGACCGGCATTGCCGGGAATGACTGTCGTCTCGCTGACCGGTGGAACGAGGTCGGGCGCATCGAGCGGCCTGTTGCAGTCGATAACGAGCCGCGACACGCGGGTCTCGATCAGGGTGGCGTCGAGCGCCTCGGCCATGCGGCTGGCGACGGGCAGCGCGCCCGGGTCCCAGGCGATGTGGCGCGAAAGGTCCGCGGCCGGCAGGCCGAGCGTTCCGAATTCGGCGGGCAGGAAGTTGGAAGCGTGGTCGCAGGTGAAGACGAAGGGACTGGAGCCGCCGGGGTTGGACACCCTTACGGTCTCAGACGGTGCAAGGCTGGCGGGCCGAGCTTTCTCCATATCGTCCCCTGCGGGACACTGTATCTTATGTTACGTATTTTGTCTCATTGCGTCCCTGTGAATGATTTCATACAGTTTGACCGGCTTTGTCAAACGCGAATTCGGGAAAACGGCGGCGGCGGGTCAACGGGTGGGGGAAAACCATGATTTCCAGCATTGCCGAACTGATTTCTGACCGCATCGGGGCGATGCCGGCCGGCGAGCGCCGCGCTGCCCAGACGCTGATTGCCAACTATCCTTTGACCGGGCTGAAGACGGTCGCCGAATTCTCGGCCGCGGCCGGCGTATCCTCGCCGACGATCCTGCGTTTCGTCGCCAGACTGGGTTTCCAGAACTACCCCGAATTCCAGTCGGCACTGCAGGATGAGCTGGCGGCGCAACTGCAGTCGCCGGCCTCGCGCACGCTCAATCCAGGCTCGACCGGCGGCGCTGTCTCGCCGATGCTGGAGGCAACGCTCGACAATTTGCGCGAGACGTTCCGCCACCTCACCGACAAACAGCTGGCCGACATCGCGGCGCGGCTTGCCGAGCGGCGCGGCAAGACCTTCCTCATCGGCGGCCGCTTCACCGATCCGCTGGCGCGCTACATGGCCGCCCATCTCGCCATCATCCAGCCGGATGTCTACCACCTCGCCGGCCAGGAAAGCATCTGGCGCGATCGGCTGATCGACATGGGCAGGCGCGACGTTCTGGTGATCTTCGACATCCGCCGCTACCAGGAAAGTCTCGTCCGCTTCGCCGAAAAGGCGCATCACCGCGGCGTGCAGATCATTCTCTTCACCGACCAGTGGCTGTCGCCGATCGCCCGCTTCGCGCGCCATGTGATCGCCGGGCGCACAGCGGTGCCTTCTGCGTGGGATTCGTCCGCCGCTCTCTTCGTCGTCGCCGAGACACTGATCGGCGCGGTGACGAGGCAATTGGAAGCGGCAGGCGCCAAGCGCATCCGCGAGCTCGAAAGCTTGCGCTAATATTTCGGCCTTCGCGAAAATCCTGACTCACCGCACCAGCCGCCCCTCGATCGACCAGCGCGCGGCCAGGAAATTCAGTACGGCCGCGACCACGACGCCAACGATCTTGGCCGGCCACACGCCGATGGCCCCAGCCAGTGCTGCGATCGAGAGACTGGAAACACCAAGCGAAATCAGCGCTCCCAGCGAGACGAAGCGCAGGAAGGAGTGGTGCAGCCGGATGTCCGGGTCCCGCTCGAACGACCAGAAGCGGTTCGCCACGAAGGAGAAGAGGACCGCAACGAACCAGGCGCCGACATTGGCGGCCAAAGCCGGTACCGCGAGCTTGAGCAGCAGGAAAAATGCGGTGAGGTCGATGCCGGTGTTGACCAGCCCGACCAAGGCGAAGCGAACGATCTTGCTGCCGGTCGAACGCTGCGGCTGACCGGCATTACTCATGCGCCGCCGTCCATGACGCGCACTCCGGCCTTGTCGAGGATGTCGCCGAAAGCCTGCGAGGAAAGAACCGTGTACTCAACCTCGCGCACGGCTTGCATCGGGTCCCGCGCGCGCAAAATGTCGTCGACATGGCCCGGATGGCACATGAACACGCCTTGTTCGGGCAAGGTCTTGATTGCAGCGCGCAGCGTTGAAGCGAACTTCTCAGGCTGCCGCCAGTCATAGATACCGGAAAGCGGCGTCATGACGCTGAAGCCAGCCCGTCGCATCGATCCGTTGAAGCCGGCGGCCAGAGCGGCGACCGCCGCGATCTTGGGCGCCGCCGCATCCATGCCCGGAAGTCCCGGTGCCCCTCTCAGCGCCGGTTTGCGCGCGCTTGCCCCGAACCGCGCAAGCAACCAGTTTCGCACCATGGGAAGAAAATGCACATGCTGGTGTCCGTCGATATAGTCGGGCGGGCCGGCCAGCATTTCGACGAAGCGGCCATATTGCGCGTCGAGTTCGGCGTGAACGTCCCGCTCGTCGATGCGCCCGCGCCGCACCGGCAGCGCAAGGGAAGACAGCCCGGGCAGCTTGCCTTCCGGCGCGAGGCTGGAGGGGCCGGCCGCGGCAATCTGATCTGTAAGGGTCAGATGCAGCCCGATGGCAGCCCTGCCGCGAAAGGGCCTGATGCGCGCCGCCGCCGCCTCCCACTCGGGAAAACCGGTCATGCAGCCGGTTCCGGTCAGGCGGCCGCGCTCGATCAGCTCGAGGATCGCGTCCGACACGCCCGGCGCCAGCCCGTAATCGTCGGCGATCAGGCGGATGGGCCGGGTCATTTGCCGGGGGTGACCTGCTCGGCGGCGTTGCCGTACAGGACATCGCGCACGATGTAGACGGGCCGGTCCTTGCTTTCGCTGAGCGTGACCCAGACATATTCGCCGATCAGGCCGAGCAGCGCCAGGTTGAGGCCGCCCAGCAACACGACGGCGACCATGATGCTTGGATAGCCGGGCACGGCGATACCAAAGAAGAGCACCTCGAAGACCACTTTCACGCCGTAGGCGAGACCGGCAAATGCCGCCAGCAATCCTATGAGGCTGATGATGCGCAGCGGGATCACGGAAAACGAGGTGAACCCTTCGATCGAGAACGCGATCAGGTTGAACCGGCTCCATTTCGACGTGCCGCCGGCGCGGCTTTCCGGCGAATAAAGCACCGCCTTCTGGCGAAAGCCCGCCCAGGCGAACAGGCCCTTGTTGAAACGACGCTTGTCGCGCACGCGGGTCAAGGCACGCGCCACCGCGCCGCGCATGACGCGGAAGTCCCCGGCATTTTCGGGGATATCGAAACGCTGGCTGCTGTTGATCAGCTTGTAGAAAAGCCGCGCCAGCTGGCTGCGCCGCCAGCTTCCCTCGCGCCGGTCGTTCTGCGCAAAAACGACATCGATCTCCGGGTTGTCGACCAGCTCCCCGATCATCTTCAGGCTGATGTCCATGGAATGCTGCAGGTCGGAGTCCATGATCAGGACCAGGTCGCCGCGGGAATGGTCGAGGCCGGCGAGCACCGCCGCTTCCTTGCCGAAATTGCGGCTGAGCCGCACGATCTCCCAGGAGCCGGACAGCGCTGCCGCGAACGTCTCGGCGCTGCCGTCGTGGCTGCCGTCATCGACGAGTATCTTGCGCACCGTCATGCCGAAGCGCTCCGCCACGGCAGCCTCGAGCCTGTCGAGCAGCCCGACGAAGGCGATCGCGGATTCGGCCTCGTTGAAGAACGGCGCGATGACGTCGAGCCTCTCAGCCATGCGCGACGGCTCCCGCGGCCGGCATATTCTGTTTGCCTCGCGCCCAGAACCAGCCGATGAGCAGGCAAGCAACAATGCTGATGCCGATTGGCCAGAACCACGGGTGGAAAAGGTCGTGCAGCCGAGTATCGACACTGGTCAGTCCCGTGACGAGGAGGAGCGCAGCCAGTAACCGTCGCATGATCACGGGTCCTTTCTCCCGCCACAGCAAAGCAATGGACAGGCCTGCCGGCACCGCCACCATGGCATAAGTGTTCTGCTCGACCCGCGGATTGAAGACGCACATATAGGACGCCGCGGTGAGGAAGATGGCCAGACCGCTGACGTTCGGGTCCAACCTGCGGTCGAATTGGAGCACCACCCACAGCGTAAGCGAGCCCGCGACGACGCGCACGATTGTCGCGTCTAATGCCGGGAGCGTCATCCCGAACCTTGTGAAAGGCGCCGTGAAATCGGCCGGGACGAAGGGGCCGGTCGGGTCAACAGTCATCGAAGTGAGCATCCGGAAGAAATCGTAATACTGGGCGTTGATATAGCCTGCGGACGCAAAGCCGTAGGGGATGACGAGCACGACAATCACCGCCAGCGCCAGGACCGGTATCAGCCTGGGACGCAGCGCGCCCGCCAGCAGCAGCATGATGATCGCCGTCGGCTTGGCGGTGATCGCAAGCATGGCCCAGAAGAAGCATTCGGCGCGGCGCCCCTCGAGTGCCGACAGCGTCAGAAACCAGCACGCCCCGGTAAGCAGGATCGTCGCCTGGCCATTGCGAAGCGCTGCCAGCGAAACCGGCAGGGCGAGGAAGAGACCGAAGGACAGGAGCCATGCCTGCTCCTCGCCGCCCACCTTGCGCACCTGGCGCATCGCGGCAAAGGTCAGAACGCCGAATCCGATCATGTGCCACAGCAGATCGCCCACATGCGGCCCAAGCTTCATGAGTGGAATGTAAACCACGGCAAAGGCGGGCGCGTAGAGAAAACCCATGGCAACATGGACTTGGTAAAGAGGGCGCGCGGCGACAAAAGCTTCGCTCCCATTTCTATAGATCGGCACGACCGAATGGGCGCTCGGCGCCCACCAAGTCATGGCAAGGACGACTGCAAAAGCTCCGACCCACAGCAAGAGTCCCAGACGGTCGAAAACCGGCTTGGTAATCACCATAGCGCACCCCGCGTTCCGACCAGGAAGGCTTTCCCATCGCCGCTTGATCTTCAGCGCCGGCCAGATATCACGTCCAAGCGGAATAGAAAATCCGATGCCGGCGCGGGACGCAAAGGATTGGGGAACAGCGGCATTTTTCTGCCGCGCACCAGTTGATCACGGCTTTGTGTTCAAAGGCGTTGGCCGATAAATGCGAGCGGCCGTTTACGGTCTGATAAACACCTTTCCGTTGGGCTTTGCGAGCTCGGCTGGCAGCCGTGCCATCGCCTCGTCCAGCGGCACGACCGCCGTGACGTCGGTCGACCAGCGTCCGTCGGAAAAGCGCTTCTGCGCCTCCAGCACCGCCGGACCCAACCTGTCGCGGAACTGGCGCATCCATTCGGCCAGCCAGAAACCCTCGACGCGTTTGTGCTGGAAGATCAGTTGCCCCGGCTCGCGGATCACCGTCGGCTCGGCGTCAAGCCGGCCATAGACGATCCAGCGCGCGCGTTTCGGCATGGCATTGAAAATACTCGAAGCCAGCGGGCCGGTGACCGCGTCGAGGAAGATGCGCGGCTGCTCGGCCTTCATGGTTTCGCGCAGCACGGCCTCGAAATCCGCCGCCTTCTCATTGAGCACATGGGCGGCGCCGAGGGTCTTCAGCAGTTGGATCTGCTCGTCACGGCGCACGGTGACGATCGGCCGGAAACCTTCCTCCTTCGCCAGCCCGATGATCAGCTTGCAGAGCTGGCTGGCGCCGGCGGTCATGATGAAGGCCTTTTCGCCCTCCTGCTTGACGATGTCGAACATGGCCAAGGCGGTCAGTGGGTTGACGATCATCGCGGCGCCGTCCTCGTCGCGCACCGTGTCGATCAGCGGGATGCAGGACGCGGCCTCGGCAACGGCATAATCCGCCCAGGCGCCCCAGTTCGACACGCCGGTGGCGAAGGCGACCCGCTTTCCCGCCAGGCTCCTGGCATAGGGATCATCGCCGGTGGCGACGACGACGCCGACGCCTTCAAAGCCCGCCGGACGGCCCTTGACCCGCGGCTGGCCGTACTGGCCCTTGATGAAGGCGATATCGGAGGGGTTGATCGAGGCGAGGCTGACCTTGATCAGCGCCTGTGTCGGCCCGGGCACCGGCACGGCTATGCTGCCGGGCTCAAGGTAAGGCTCCATCGCCTCCAGCGCGGCCGCGGAAGGCGTCTTCGTATAGCCGTCGCCGACAAGCAGCAGACCCCGCATTTGCGATGGAAGCGTCATGGCTGTCAGACCTTTTCCTGCGTGTATTTCTTCAGTTCCGTGCGCGCCACCTGGCGCCGGTGCACCGCGTCCGGCCCGTCGGCCAGCCGCAGCGTCCTCAAATGCGTCCAGGAGCGGGCAAGCGGCGTATCCTGGCTGATGCCTTGCGCGCCGAACATCTGCACCGCCTCGTCGGTGACCTTCAGCGCGACGCGGGGTGCCACGACCTTGATCTGGCTGATCCAGGGCGCCGCCGCGCGGGCGTCTCCCTGGTCGATCATCCACGCAGCCTTCAGGCATAAGAGCCGCGCCATCTCGATCTCCATCCGGCATTCGGCGATGATGTCGAAATTGGCGCCGAGCTTGGCCAGCGACTGGCCGAAGGCCTCGCGCCGCACCGAGCGCTGGCACAGCATCTCCAGCGCCATCTCGGCCTGGCCGATGGCGCGCATGCAGTGATGGATGCGGCCCGGCCCCAGCCGCCCCTGCGCGATCTCGAAGCCCCTGCCCTCGCCGAGGATCAGGTTCGCCGCCGGCACCCGCACATTGTCGAATCTCAGATGCATATGGCCATGCGGGGCGTCGTCGTCGCCATAGACCTGCATCGGCCGCAGCTTGGTGATGCCCTTGCTGTCGGAGGGCACCAGGATCATGGAGTGCCGGCGATGCTGAGGTTCCTCGTCCGATCCGGTCCTGACCATGACGATATAGATGGCGCAGCGCGGGTCACCCGCGCCCGACGCCCACCATTTCTCGCCGTTAAGCACATAGTCGCCGCCCTGCCGCTCGCAGCGCATCGAGATGTTCGTCGCATCCGAGGAGGCGACGTCCGGCTCGGTCATCAGATAGGCCGAGCGTATCCGGCCCTCCAGCAGCGGCTCCAGCCAGTCCCGCTTGTGCGCCTCCGAGCCGTAACGCTCCAGCACCTCCATGTTGCCGGTGTCGGGTGCCGAGCAGTTGAAGGTCTCCGCACCAAGATTCGCCTTGCCCATCTCCTCCGCCAGATAGGCATATTCGACGGTGGAAAGACCGTAGCCGCGCTTGGAATCGGTCAGCCAGAAGTTCCACAACCCACGCTCCCGCGCCTTCTTCTTCAAGCCTTCGAGGATCTCGGTCTGCCTGGCGGTGTAGGCCCAGCGGTCGCCCTCCTTGCCGATTTCGGCCAGAAACTCCTCGCCGAGCGGCGCGATCTCGTCGCGAACCATCGCCGCCACACGCTGGTGGATCGGCTTCAGCCGCTCGGTCATGCCGAGATTCATGTCCGCCATCGCTTCCGGTCCCTTTCGCAGATAAATCTTTACCCGTGGCAAGGATGACCGTACTTCGGCTAGCCTTGTCAACGCGAGTCCCTCGCCGGTCTGATCGAGGGTGCGGAGGAACGCAATGAGCTATCTGGACAAGCTGTTCTCGGTCGCCGGCAAGACCGCGCTGGTGACGGGCGCGGCGACCGGCATCGGCCGCATGGTTGCGACCGGTCTGGTGCGCGCCGGCGCTCATGTGATGATCGCCTCGCGCAAGGGTGAGGATTGCGCCAAGGTCGCCAACGAATTGAATGCGCTCGGCGGCTCCGGCCAGGCCGAGGGCTTTGCCGGCGACGTGTCCAGCGAAGCGGGCATCGCCGCTCTGGTCGCCGAGGTCAAGGCGCGCACGGAGCGCCTGCATATCCTGGTCAACAATGCCGGCATTTCCTGGGGCGCGCCGCTGCAGGATTTCCCTTACCATGCCTGGGCCAAGGTGTTTGGCGTCAACGTCACCGCTGTCTTCCACCTGACCAGAGAACTCTTGCCGCTGCTCGATGCCGCGGCAAGCGACGAGGACCCGGCCCGCGTGATCAATCTCGGCTCGGTGATGGGCACCCAACCGCTGGCCGACGATGCCTATTCCTACGCGGCTTCGAAAGCGGCGGTGCATCATCTGACGCGCACACTGGCAATCGAGTTCGCCGCCCGCCGCATCACCGTCAACGCCTTTGCGCCCGGTCCTTTCCACAGCCGCATGACGGCCTTCGCCACCGCGACCGAGGAACAGGCGAAACATGTTGGTAACCATGTTCCGCTCGGCCGCATCGGCGTGGCGGATGACATTGCCGGCGCAACGCTTTATTTGTGCAGCCGTGCCGGAAGCTATGTCACCGGCGCCATCCTGCCGATCGACGGCGGCCAGTCGGTGCAGCATGGAATGACTTTGTTCAAGGAGTAAGTCGCCCGATTCAGGGAATCGGGCGGGGTTCAAGGAATAAGACTCCCGGTTCAAGAAATCCGGGCGGGGGTGCGGAGGACATGAGCGTGGAACCGATCAGTCTCGATACGCTTCTGGCAAGCGTCGGCAAGGAGGTCGGCGTCTCGCCCTGGCGAACGGTGACGCAGCGCATGATCGACCAGTTCGCCGATGCGACCGACGACCACCAGTTCATCCATTGCGATCCGGAGCGCGCCGAGCGCGAGACGCCGTTCGGCGGCACCATCGCGCATGGTTTCCTGTCGCTGTCGCTTTTGTCGGCGATGACCTTCGAGACCATGCCGCCGCTCGAAAACACCAAGATGGGCGTCAACCACGGCTTCGATACGCTGCGCTTCCTGGCGCCGGTGAAGACGGGCTCCCGCATCCGCACCCGCTTCGTGCTGGCGGACGTCAAGGTGCGGCCATCCGGCTGGGTGCAGACGGCGCATGACGTGACCATCGAGATCGAAGGCTCGAAGAAGCCGGCACTGACGGCGCGTTGGCTGACCTTGACGCTGATCGAGCGTCAACCCGAGAACGTATGAGCGGCGACGCCGGCGCCTTAGACCGGGCGGCGCTTGCGCCCTATCTCAAGGCGCATATTCCGGGTTTTGCCGGCCTTTCCGCGATTGAAAAATTCAAGTCCGGACAGTCCAATCCGACCTATCTGTTGACTGCAGCCAGCGGCCGCTATGTGTTGCGCGCAAAGCCGCCCGGACAATTGCTGAAATCCGCGCACCAGGTCGACCGCGAATTCCGGGTTATGCTGGCGCTTGCCGGCACGGTTGTGCCGGTGCCGCGCATGCTGCATCTCTCGGGCGAGGAATCGCCGATCGGCCGCATGTTCTACGTCATGGAGTATCTCGACGGTCGTATCTTCTGGGATCCGTCACTGCCTGACGCCTCCGGCAATGACGAGCGCGCGGCGATCTACGATGCCATGAATGCCACGCTCGCCGCCCTGCACGATGTCGATGTTGGCGCCATCGGCCTTGGCGATTTCGGCAAGCCCGGCAGCTATTTCGAGCGCCAGCTCGCGCGCTGGACCGGCCAATACCGGGCCTCCGAAACGGAAACCATAGCCGATATCGACAGGTTGGTCGCGTGGCTCGAGACCCATATGCCGGCCGATGACGGCCGCGTTTCGCTTGTCCATGGCGACTACCGGCTGGACAACATGATGTTCGCGCTTGATGCGCCGAAAGTCATCGCGGTGCTCGACTGGGAGCTGTCGACGCTCGGCCACCCTTTCGCCGACCTCGCCTATCAATGCATGCAATGGCGGCTGCCGCATGCCTCGGGCTTTCGCGGCCTCGGCGGCGTCGACCGCGCCGCCGTCGGCCTGCCGTCCGAGGAGGCCTATGTCGCAGCCTATTGCAAGCGGCGCGGCATCGGGAAGATCGACAACTGGACCTTCTTCCTGGCCTTCTCATTCTTCAGGCTTGCGGCGATCTGCCAGGGCGTCTATCGCCGCGCGCTGGACGGCAATGCCTCCAATCCCGAGAAGGCCAAGACCTACGGAGAGGCCGTCAAACTGCTTGCGGCGCTGGCAGTGGAACTGATCGACAAGAAGAGCTAAAGCGGAGAGCGGATAAATGGGCCGTTTCAACGGGGCGACCGTCCTCATCACCGGCGCGACGGGAGGCCTCGGCAGCGGCGCGGCAAAGGCCTTTGCCGCCGAGGGCGCGCGCCTGGTTCTTTCCGACCTCAACGAGGCCGCGCTTGCCGATTTCGCCGCAACCCTCGATGCCGAGACGGCGACCCTTGCCGGCAACATCGCCGATGAGAAGCTCTCGCAGGATCTTGTGCAACTGGCCGTCGAAAAATTCGGCCGGCTCGATATCGCCGTCAACAATGCCGGGATCGTGCACGACTTCGTGCGCCTGCCGCAGGTCACATCCGAGGAGGCGCGCCGCGTAATCGAGGTCGACCTGCTCGGCGTCTTCTATGCCATGAAGCACCAGATCCCTCAGATGGCGCGCCAGTTCAGGGAAAGCGGCAAGGGCGGCGTCATCGTCAACATCGCCTCGGTCGCCGGTCTCTCCGGCGCGCCCAAGCTTTCGGTCTATGCCGCCGCCAAGCATGGCGTCGTCGGGCTGACCCGCTCGGCGGCGGTCGAATACGCCAGCAAGGGGATTCGCATCAACGCGGTCTGCCCGGCGCATACGCGCACGGCGATGGTCGACGGATTCGTCCGCTTCAGCGGAGCGCCTGAAACCGAAGCGCTTGCCGAGCTCACGCGCGGCGTGCCGATGAAGCGTGTCGGCGAGGTCGACGAGATCACCACCGGCATCCTGTTCCTCGCCGACCCCGCCAATTCCTTCATGACCGGCCATGCCCTGGCGCTCGACGGCGGAATCGGGGCGATCTGAGCAATTCCAGGAAAAGTGGCTTTGCGGTTTTCCGTCCGGAATTGCGTCTAACAAAGAGCAATTCCAGGAAAAGTGCCTTGCGGTTTTCCGTCCGGAATTGCGTCTAACAAAGAGCAATTCCAGGAAAAGTGCTTGCGGTTTTCCGTTCTGAATTGCGTTGAAACAGAGGTTGGAGCGCACGCAAGGGAACCAGCCTGCTCTCTTGTCCGTTTCCGTACAGCGTATATAATTTCGTCAGGCAACCAACGATAAAAGGCAGCGGACATTGACGCTGAGCGTTCAGAAACGCCGCGAAAAGCAGAAGGCGGAGCTTCGCTCCGAACTCGTCGCGGCAGCTCACAAGCTGGTGCAGGAAGAAGGCTACGAAGGCCTGACCATTCGTAAGCTCGCCAAGCGCGTCGGCTATGCGCCGATGTCGGTCTATTCCTATTTTGCCGACAAGCAGGACATCCTGTTCGCGCTCGCCGAGGACGCCTTCGAAACGCTGGCCCGTCGCATCGAGGAACACCCCGCCGACGACCCGGTCGAGGCGCTCAAGGCGGTGATGACCGAATACGCCGCCTTCGGGCTCGGCAATCCCAACGAATACCGCACCGTCTTCATGACCGAGAAAACGCGTCTGCCGGAAGGCCGCAGCTACGAGGACATGGAAGAGGGCAATCCGGCCATGAAGGTGCTGATCAAGCGGGTCGAGGCCTGCGTCGCCGCCGGCAAGCTCAAGGGCGACCCGCGCGCGATCGCCACCATGCTGTGGACCGTCGGCCACGGCACGATCTCGCTGCTGATCACCTTTCCGTTTTATCCTTTCGGCGACCCCGAGGCCTATGTGAAGCGCATGTGCAATTTCATGGTGGCCTCGCTATCGGCGCAGGACATTCCACCGCTCACCGAAACACCGGTCGACTGCTGACCGGCGTTTGCGCCGCTTTTCCGTGATGCCGACCGCTTGGATTCGCGGCGACGAATTCTTACGTTCAAGAAAAGTTGTCGTACGCGTACAAATTCCCTCTTGAATTCGGCTTCCGTTAACCGTATGTGTACGTTGTATCGTACATGTACGAACTGGAGACGGAAAATGAAGAAGACCATCCTCACCTTCGCCGCCGTTCTGGCGTTCTCGGGGGCCGCCTTTGCCGGCGCGAGCCAGCCGGCCAAGCATGCCCCGGCTGCTTGCACCCAGACCAACGCCAATGTGGCCCTCGATTGCACTGCGACCGGCTCCGTCGAAAAGGCGGACACCAGCAAGACCCAGCCGAAGAGCCCTAAGCTTGGCATCGACGTCAACCCGTGGTTCGTGCCCGGCCTGTAAGCGCTACTGGTAAGATTTCAAACGAAAACGGGCGGCACTTGGCCGCCCTTTTTCGTTTTGCCTCTCGCCCCGAGCAATCTGCCCGAGCCTATTTCTTGCGCGGTTTCGTTCCCGTCACGGTCTTGGCCGGCTTTGCCGGCCCTCCGGGGATAGAAGTGCTCGTGATCGACACCGGGTCGCTGGCCGGAAATGTGTCCTCGAGGCCTTCCTCGAGTTCTTCTTCTTCGATCTCGCGCTGCTTTTCGAGCTCCAGTGAGCGGACGGCCGGAGTCTTCTTGGGCGATTTCGGCGCGGTTTTGAACGGCATCGGCAATCTCCTCGCAAGCCGCGGAAACGGGCCGGACCAGCGATGGTTCCCCGCACCAATCGCTGCGAGGATCAGTTCGCCGCGTCGCTCGCCGCTTCCGACAGCAAAGTAAAGACATAGTCCGAGAAGGAACGCCAGCATTCCACGCGGAACGCATCGGCCGCGGTGCGCAGCAGCACGATCTCGGATTTGCCCAAGATGGTGCGCGAGGCCGCACCCGCCGGGAAAGCCTCGAGCGACAGGTCCTGCGGACAACCCGAATTGACCGTCACGGCGGCCGCTGGTCCGGCAACCGAAATCCCAACATTGCGGTGCGAGATGCCGACCGCTGAATGCAGCGCGGTCACCTTGGCGCAGTCGGCGAGCGGATCATTGCCGGCCTCGTCGATGATCATCCATTCGTCCGGGCCGAGCCACAGCGCGGTGCGCCCGTCGTTCATGGCCGAGGTCTTCGGCTTGACCGGCAGCGTCACGCCGAGCGCCTTGGAGAGCGCGGCGATCGAAGCCTGCGGCGCGCGCAGCGAGATGCGTTCGGCCGGCGGCAGCATCTCCACCTTCACGCCGGGCGCCGACAGCGTGCGGCCGGCAAGCGCAGGACGCCGTTCGACGGAAGCGGATGCGGCAGCTTTTGTCTTGGCGGCAGCCTTAGCCATTGAGGCGTTCTCCCTTCTCGTCGACGAACACCATGCCGGTGACTTCCACCTCGATCGTGCCGTTCGGCATCGGCACATAGAGCGTCTGGCCCATGCGGTCGCGGCCACCGGCGACCAGCGCCAGCGCGATCGAACGGCCGCAATTCTCCGACCAGTAGCTGGAGGTGACGTGGCCGATCATCTTCATCGGGATCGGCTGCTTCGGATCCGCGACAATCTGCGCGCCCTCTTCCAGCACGACCTTCGGGTCCTTGGTCTTCAGCCCGACAAGCTGCTTGCGGCCCTTGGCCACCAGGTCCGGCCGGGTCAGGCCGCGGATGCCGACGAAGTCGGTCTTCTTCTTGCCGACCGCCCAGTCGAGCCCGGCATCGTTCGGCGTCACCGTGCCGTCGGTATCCTGACCGACGATGATGTAGCCCTTCTCGGCGCGCAGCACGTGCATCGTCTCGGTGCCGTAGGCGGTCGCGCCATGCTTCTGGCCCTCGGCCCACAGCGCTTCCCACACAGCCTCGCCGTAGTCGGCCGGCACATTGACCTCGAAGCCACGCTCGCCGGTGAAGGACATGCGGAACAGCCTTGTCGGCACGCCGCAGATCTTGCCCTCGCGCACCGACATATGCGGCATTCCCTCGTCCGACATATCGATGCCTTCGACCAGCGGCGCGATGATGTCGCGCGACTTCGGCCCTTGCACCGCGATCACCGCCCATTGCTCGGTGATCGAGGTCAGCCAGACATTGAGATGCGGGAACTCGGTCTGGAGGTAATCCTCCATATGATTCATGACACGCGGCGCGCCGCCCGTGGTCGTCGTCACGTGGAAACGGTCCGGCGCCAACCTGCCGACGACACCGTCGTCATAGATGAAGCCGTCCTCGCGCAGCATGATGCCGTAGCGGCAGCGGCCGGTTTCCAGCTTCTCCCACGGATTGGTGTAAAGCAGCTCCATGAACTTTGCCGCGTCCGGCCCGACCACCTCGATCTTGCCGAGCGTCGAGGCGTCGAACAGCCCGCCCACTTTTCGCACCGTCACGCATTCGCGGTTGACGGCGGCATGCATGTCCTCGCCGGCCTTGGGGAAATACCAGGCGCGCTTCCAGTGGCCGACATCCTCGAACACCGCACCTTGGCGTGCCGCCCAGCCATGCGTCGCCGTGCGCCGGGTCGGGTCGAACAGCGCGCCGCGCGCGTGCCCGACGATCGAACCGAAGGTCACCGGCGTATAGGGCGCGCGGAACGTAGTGAGGCCGACCTGCGGGATCGGCTTGCCAAGCTCCTCGGCGGCGATCGCCAGGCCATGCATGTTGGACGTCTTGCCCTGGTCGGTCGCCATGCCGTTGGTGGTGAAGCGCTTGACGTGCTCGATCGAATGCATGCCTTCATGCACCGCCTGGCGGATGTCCTTGGCGGTGACGTCGTTCTGGAAATCGACGAAGGCCTTGACCGTGGTGCCCGGCCCGGCGCCGGGGGCGGCGCCCAGCATGCCGCGCGACCAGCTCTCGCCGGCATCGACCTTCGGCTTGGCGCTCTTCCCGGCCTTGCCGCCGGCTTCCTTCGCCGCCTTGGCTCCGGCCGCATAGGCCTCGTCGACCGTTGCGTCCAGCCCATCGGTGCCATTGCAGGCGCCGACCGAGATGCAATCCTGCGCGTAGGTGCCGGGCACGAAGCGCCTGGTCTCATCGTTGAAGGCGACCTTGCCGCGCGACTGGGAGAACAGATGCACCGACGGCGTCCAGCCGGCCGACATCAGGATCGCGTCGACCGGGATGGTGCGTCCGCCGCCGCCATTTTTCGGCTGCACGGTCATGGATGACACGCGCAGCTTGCCGCCGGCACTCACCACCGCGCGGCCGAAATTGATCTCGATGCCGAGCGCCCTCGCCTCGTCGATCACCGGTCCCGATGGATTGTCGCGCAGGTCGACGATGGCCGCGATGTTGACGCCGGCCTTCTTGAGGTCGATCGCCGCTGCATAGGCGGAATCGTTGGCCGTATAGACGCCGACATTCCTGCCCACCGCGACGCCATAGTGGTTGAGATAGGTGCGCGCGGCGGACGCCAGCATCACGCCAGGACGGTCGTTGTTGGCGAACACCATGTGCCGCTCGATGGCGCCGGTGGCGATGACGACGCGATTGGCGCGAACCTGCCACAGACGTTCGCGCGCCAGGTCGCGGCCCGGGCTCTTGAGATGGTCGCTGACCCGCTCGACCAGGCCAACGAAATTCTGCGCGTAATAACCAAAGGCCGTGGTGCGGGAGAGCACCCGCACATTGTCCATAGCCTTGAGCTTCGCGATCGCGCCTTGAGCCCATGCGTAGCCTTGCTGGCCGTCGATCCTGGCGCCGCTCTCGAAGCGCAGGCTGCCACCGAATTCGGCCTGTTCGTCGGCGAGGATCACCCGCACGCCCGTTTCGGCGGCGGCAAGGGCAGCTGCAATGCCGGCAGCGCCGCCGCCCAGCACCAGCACCTCGCAATGCGCATAGCGCGCGGCATAGTGATCCGGATCCGGCTTCTCTGGCGAAACGCCGAGGCCCGCGGCGGCGCGGATCTTCGGCTCGTAGAGATCCTTCCAGGCCCATTTCGGCCACATGAAGGTCTTGTAGTAGAAGCCGGCCGAGAACATCGGCGATGCAAGGTCGTTGACCGCGCCGACGTCGAAGGCGAGCGACGGCCAGCGGTTCTGCGAATTGGCGGTCAGCCCGTCATAGAGCTCCTGGACGGTGGCGCGAACGTTCGGCGTCTTGCGCGCATCGTCGCGCACGATCTGCACCAGCGCGTTGGGCTCCTCCGCGCCGGCCGACAGGAAGCCGCGCGGCCGGTGGTACTTGAAGGAACGGCCGACCAGATGCACGCCGTTGGCAAGCAGCGCCGAGGCCAGCGTGTCGCCCTCGATGCCGGTGTAGGACTTGTCGTCGAAGCTGAACGAGGCGGTCTTCGCCTGGCTGAGGCGCCCGGCGCCTGAAATGCGGAACATGGCGTTCATTTCGCGGCTCCAGGCAGCTTCGCGGGCTTCGGCTCGCCGGCCTTGTAGGTCATGACGAACTTGTCGGTGACGGTGTCGCGAACCGCGTTGAAGAAGCGCGCGCAGCCATGGATATGCCGCCAGCGCTCGTAGATGACTCCCTTCGGATTCGCGCGGATGAAGAAGAATTTCTCGAAATCGTCGTCGCTCTCGGCGGCAATGTTGGTGGGGCGCGCGATATGCGCCTCGCCGGCATTGCGGAACTCGAGTTCCGGGCGCTCTTCCTCGCAATAGGGGCAGCGGATGAGAAGCATCTGGGTGATCCTAAAACCTGTCGTGGCCGACGCGCGCGCCGGCCGGTTGATCGCAAATCGGCTGAGCCATCATCAGTGCGCCACCGCGGCGGCGGCGGCCTCGTCGATGAGACGGCCGGTGCGGAAGCGCTCGAGCGTGAAGGGCGCGTTGATCGGGTGCGGCTCGTCCTTCGCGATCGTATGCGCGAAGACATTGCCCGAGCCGGGCGTCGCCTTGAAGCCGCCCGTGCCCCAGCCGCAATTGACGTAAAGGCCCTTGACCGGCGTCTTCGCCAGGATCGGCGAGCGGTCCGGCGTGACGTCGACGATGCCGCCCCATGAGCGCAGCATCTTCATGCGCGTGAAGATTGGGAACATCTCGCAGATGGCGTCGAGCGTGTGCTGCAATATGTGCAGGCCGCCGGTCTGCGAATAGGAGACATACTGGTCGGTGCCGGCGCCGATGACCAGCTCGCCCTTGTCCGACTGCGAGATATAGGCGTGCACGGTGTTGGACATCACCACACAGGGCACCACCGGCTTGATCGGTTCCGAGACCAGCGCCTGCAGCGGATAGCTTTCGAGCGGCATGCGCACGCCGGCCATGTTCATGATGACCGAGGAATGGCCGGCCGCCACCACGCCGACCTTCTTGGCGCCGATGAAGCCGCGCGTCGTCTCGACGCCGCTGACCGCGCCATTGGCCGCGCGCTTGATGCCTGTGACCTCGCAATTCTGGATGATGTGCACGCCGCGCGCCGAGGCGCCGCGCGCATAGCCCCAGGCGACCGCGTCGTGCCGTGCCGTGCCGCCGCGCCGCTGCAACGCCGCGCCCATCACCGGATAGCGCGCTTCCTTGGAGATGTTGAGCGGCGGACAGAATTCCTTCGCCTGTTCCGGCGTCAGCCACTCATTGTCGATGCCGTTGAGCCGGTTGGCATGGATGTGGCGCTTGAACACCTGCACGTCGTGGACGTTGTGCGCCAGCATCATGACGCCGCGCGCCGAATACATGACGTTGTAGTTGAGCTCCTGGCTGAGCCCGTCCCACAGCTTCAGCGCATGGTCATAGATGCCGGCGCTTTCGTCATAGAGATAGTTGGAGCGGATGATGGTGGTGTTGCGGCCGGTGTTGCCGCCGCCGAGCCAGCCTTTTTCGAGCACCGCGATGTTGGTGATGCCGTGCTCGCTCGCCAGGTAATACGCCGTCGCCAGCCCGTGGCCGCCGGCCCCGACGATGATGACGTCATATTCCTTCTTCGGCTCGGGCGAGGTCCACTGTTCTTCCCAGCCCTTGTGACCGCGCATCGCCTCGCGGGCAATGGCGAATACCGAGTATTTCTTCACGTTGTAGCCTCGCGCCAAAAATCGCGGATTTCGTCCGGGCCTCTCCCGTCACGCGAGGTCTATCACTAGCGAAACCGCGATGTCATCCTTGCGCTGATTGCGACGGCGCTTGCCGCTTTGCGCCATGCCGAAAGGATGGCATCCGGGCTGGCAGCCGCGACCGCGATCGGCCATACCGACTGCTCCGAGACCTGGAGGATGGATATGGGCAACGCCTGGTGGAATCTGACCTTGCGCTTTCTGCTGGAACTTGCGGCGCTGCTTGGGCTCGGCATGGCCGGCTGGAGCCTGTCCGAGGGGTGGTGGCGATGGATCCTCGCCTTGGCCTTGCCGCTTGTTGCGGCTGCGCTGTGGGGAACCTTCGCGGTTCCCGACGACCCAAGCCGGTCAGGCCGCGCGCCGGTTCCTGTGCCGGGCGCGGTGCGGCTGGCGGTGGAGCTCGCCATACTGTTCGGCGGCGCCGCAGCGTTCTATCTGGCAGGTCATGCGGCCGCAGGCCTTGTCATGGCTCTGCTGATCGCCCTCAGCTACGCCTTCTCCCTGGACAGGCTGGGCTGGCTGTTGAGGCAGTAGGGCGATAGCGGCCTTTGCCGCGGCCAAAGCCGGACGCTTCGATCAACCGGACGTGATCCGTGAGGCGGACGACGGACATGCTCATCCGCTGAAATATCGCGATACGGCCTTGCATTCCGGTCCGTTTTGACGATTTTTCGTTTCCCGTGGAAAACGGACCGGAACGATGCTGCTGATCAGGACCTATGTTGCCCAGAGCGCCATAGAGGGCGTCGGCGTCTTCGCCGCCGAGCCGATCCGCAAAGGCGCTTCGATCTGGCGGCTCGATCCTGACTTCGACCGGCTGATCCCGATCGAGAAATACGAGGCGGCGCCGCCTCATCTGCGCGAGCTGCTCGACCGCTACGCCTATCCGAGCCCGGACAAGCCGGGCTTCATGGTCTATGAGGTCGACAATGGCCGCTTCATGAACCACTCCGAGCGGCCGAACACGGACTTCTCGCAATATGGCGGCGCCACCGCCATTCGCGACATCGCCGCCGGCGAGGAAATCACCTGCGATTACGGCGAGTTTTTCGAGGATTTCGCACGCCTCCATCTGGCGGCGGTGGAAGGCTGAATCGCGGCTTGGCGCACCGCTCCGGTTTTTGATCGCGCTTTCCCGCAATCAGCGGTGGACATCCCGGCCTGATTCTGCTATCAGCCGCCACAATTCGCGGTGCAACTCGCCGCGGAGGCATCTCGGCTATGGCCGATTGCCTAACGATTTCAAACCCGAAGACAGGATTGCCCGTGCAGGTACTCGTCCGCGACAACAACGTTGATCAGGCGCTTCGCGCGCTGAAGAAGAAAATGCAGCGCGAAGGTATTTTCCGCGAAATGAAGATGCGCGGTCACTATGAGAAGCCGTCCGAGAAGCGTGCCCGCGAGAAGGCGGAAGCCGTGCGCCGCGCCCGCAAGCTGGCACGCAAGCGCGCCCAGCGCGAAGGCCTGCTGCCGATGACCCCGCGTCCGGCTCCGGCCGGTGCTGGCGGCGCGCCGCGTTCGCCGCGCTCATAACGCCTATTTTTCGTCCTTTTCGAAGGATACCGAAGGTGGCGCGATGCGGAATCGCCGCCACCTTTTTGTTTATAGATTCGAGCCGGTTCGGAGAGGGAACGGACTGACGGCGCTGCGGCAGTGAGGACAAAGATGAACGCTATTACCGTGGAGCGTGGAACCGCTCTTCGCGGCTTCGCCCTGACGGCGGCCCTGCTTTCGGGTCTGATGCTTGCAGCATGCCAGACGGCGCCGACGGGTGAGTTCAACTCGATCGACAAGGCGCAGGGGTCCAGCGAGAACATCTCCTCGCTCTCGGCGGTTATCCAGCGCAATCCGCAGGATCCCGAGGGCTATAATGTGCGCGGCTCGGCCTATGGCCGCGGCGGCCAGTACCAGGCGGCGCTGAAGGACTTCAACCAGGCCATCCAGCTCAATCCGAACTTCTACCAGGCCTACTCGAATCGCGCGCTGATCCAGCGTTTCCTCGGCAACCAGCAAGCGGCTCTGGCCGACTACAATCGCTCGATCCAGATCAACGCCAATTACGATGCCGCCTATATCGGCCGCGGCAATCTCTACCGCAAGGCGGGCCGCACCCAGGATGCCTTCAACGACTTCCAGAAGGCGATCCAGCTCGACACGACCGATGCGCGCGCCTACCACAATCGCGGCCTGATCTATCAGAGCCAGGGCCAGCACAAATTCGCCATCGAGGACTTCTCGACCGCCATCTCGCTGGCGCCGGACGCCGCCGAGCCCTACAACGGCCGCGGCCTCTCCTATCTGGCGACGGGCGACGAGGACAACGCCTTCTCCGACTTCAACATGGCCATCAAGCTCGACGGCAAGAATGCCGAGGCCTGGGCCAACCAGGCGCTGATTTACGAACGGCGCGGCGACAAGGTGAGAGCGGCCAAGTCCTACCGCGAGGCGGTCCACCTCGACCCGAATTACCAGCCGGCCAAGGACGGCCTGTCGCGCACCGGCGGCAACGCCAGCTGATTTTCCAGCCGACGCGCCGCGCCGGCCCTCGAAATCGTCCATTGGTCGGGCCTGCGGCAGGCAAATCGCAACCATTGCGTGTCAAGGTAGCGGATGAAATCCGGCGAGCACCGGCATTCGCGACATCCGGAACGGCACCGATGGATGAGAACGAACTCGGCATCCGACGGCAGATCGCCTGGCTGGAAACAGCTTCGCCCGACGATTGGCACCGCGCCGTTCTCGACTTCAACTGGGATTGGGACATCGACCCGCTGTTCTGGATCGCGCGCCAGCCGCAATGCGATAAGGCCATGGCATTGACCATGTTCTGGAAAGGTCAGCCGGTCTGGTATCTCCTTATGGCCTTGGAGAATGGCGGGTCGGACACCAACCGGGAGCCGCTCTGGGACATGCTGAAATTCACTGCGCAGCGCATCAACGCCAAGGGCTATGTCCGTTCGAAAATCGCCTACGACGTGGATGAATACACGCGCGACGATTTCGAGGAGTTGGTCGAAAAGGCGAAGCAACTAACCCACCCGCCGATCAAGCCCCACCCGGACATGAAGCGCGCCCTTCGAGGGCGGCGGATCGTCAACGACATCGACTTTTACCGGCGCTATCCCAAGGATTTCCACGGCACCGTGCTGATCGAACTGCCGGACCACGGCGATCCGGAGAACGTGGGCCCCTTGGGCAAGGTCTGGTCGGCGCTTGAGAGCCTGTGGCGCCACTGAACGCTCGAACATCCCAAGCCCTTGTCATCGCATGTTAACCGTCGATGGCGATGCGTTAACCTTTGCCATGTTCGCGCCAAGTTTTCGGCGGAACGCTCGGCGCACCTCGCTCGTTTAAGCCGGGGCAAAATTTTCGCGAAAGGACCTTTCCAATGATCAAATCTCTTGCCTGTGCCGCTGCCGCGCTTGCCGCCACGGTCCTCGCTTCTCCGGTCAGCGCCGGCACGCTCCGGCTCGGCACGCTCGATTGCACCATCGATGGCGGCGTCGGCTATGTCATCACGTCCAACAAGGGTGTGTCCTGCACCTTCCGTCCCTATCATCACGGTCCGGCAGAGCAATACACCGGCATGATCTCCAAGCTCGGCGTCGACCTCGGCCAGACGCATCAGGGCCAGCTGGTTTGGGCAGTGCTTGCCGGCACGCGCCATCATGAGGCAGGCGACCTCGCCGGCAGCTATTACGGCGTCAACGCCGAGGCTTCCGTCGTGACCGGCGGCGGCGCCAATCTCCTGGTCGGCGGCCTCGACGGCGCCTTCATGCTGGAGCCGCTCAGCGTCCAGGCGCAGACCGGCGTCAACCTGGCCGTCGCGGTCGCGTCGCTGGATCTGGTCCACTCCTACAAATAGGCGCTCAGCCGCCAACGACATCCGCCTATACGCGCGGCCCGGAACAGGACATTGTAGCCGTTCCGGGCCGCATGCTTTTGAGCAATTCCAGGAAAAGTGTGACACGGTTTTCCGTCCGGAATTGCGTCAAAGAGAAGAGGGGGGACATATGCCGAGGATCATCGCCGCAGCCGCTATCGTGATTGTTGCACTGGCCGGACAGGCTCGAGCGGAGACCGGCGGCGTCGAGCTCGGCGTGCTGGATTGCGCCATTGGCGGTGGCACCGGCTTCGTCTTCGGCTCCAGTAAGGATCTGAGCTGCACCTTCACGCCGGCGGACAAGACCTTTGCGCCGGAAGCCTATTTCGGCGCCGTCAACAAATACGGCCTCGACATCGGCACCACCAGCCAGAGCGTGATGCGCTGGCTGGTGCTGACGCCCATGAACAACATCTACGCTCCGGGTGCGCTCGCCGGCGACTATGTCGGCGCCAGCGCCGAAGTGACCGCCGCGGTCGGAGCCGGCGCCAATCTCCTGGTCGGCGGC
The DNA here is from genome assembly GCF_003289965.1 of Mesorhizobium atlanticum. Classification (GTDB taxonomy): domain Bacteria; phylum Pseudomonadota; class Alphaproteobacteria; order Rhizobiales; family Rhizobiaceae; genus Mesorhizobium; species Mesorhizobium atlanticum. Next base: position 251,877 of record NZ_QMBQ01000002.1, on the reverse strand, counting down.
ACCGGCAACGCCTTCACCCTGCAGCCGCTCAGCATCCAGACCCAAACCGGCCTCAACATCGCCATCGGCGTTAGCCAGTTCCAGCTGCGCAGCATGGCGAACTGACTGGCCGTCAGGACCAATCAAGCGTTCCTCCCGCGACAAGCGAAAAAAGGCCTCTTGAGCTCAACTGCGATTGAGGTTCTACAAGCCCTGCCGAACTGGATCTGGCGCCCATTCGCGATGCGGATGAGGCTGCGAATCATAAGGCAGGAGATCGACGTGACGGCAGCAAGCAACAACAAAGCAGGCGGCGATAAGATAGATTGGCGCGCGCTGTGGGCAAGTGGCGACCTGGCGCGCTTCTGCTTCATCAGCCTCGGCATCCTGCTGCATGCGACCAACGAGACGATGGTGGCGACGGTGATGCCGGCCATGGTCGGTGAACTGGCCGGCGTGCAGTTGGTCGGCTGGTCGCTGGCGATCTACGAGCTTGGCGCCATTGTCGCCGGCGCTGCGGCCGGCCGGCTGGTCAGCTATGTCGCGCTGCGCTCCAACATGACGGTCGCCGCCCTGCTCTACGCGGCCGGCGCGCTGATCTGCGCCACGGCCCCCGCCATGCCGTCTTTCCTCGCCGGACGCTTGGTCGAGGGGCTCGGCGGCGGCGCGCTCGTATCGCTTGCCTTCGTCTCGGTCGAACGGCTGTTTGCGCGCAACATCTGGCCGCAGCTCTTCGGCATCATGTCCGCGATCTGGGGTGTCGCGGCCTTCAGCGGCCCGATGCTCGGCGCGATCATGACCGAGTTCCTGTCATGGCGCTGGGCCTTCGGCGTCTTCACTTTCGGTGGCGCGGCAATGGCGCTGGCGAGCTTCATCGTGCTCGACACGCCCGAAGCAACGAAGCCGCAGGCGGGCAGCGGCATGGCGCCACCCTTCCCCTATCCGGCGCTCGCTTGTCTCGCCCTCAGCGTGGTGCTGATCGCCGCCGCCGGCATCGACATTGCCCTGTTGCGTTCGTCGCTGCTGCTCCTGCTCGGCCTGATCGGCCTGGCACTGTTCTTCCGCATCGATGCCCTGAGGCCGCGCTCGCGTCTCTTCCCGTCGCCCTTGTTCTCGTGGCGCTCGCCGCTTGGCAGCGGCATGACGATGGTCGCGGCATTCTCCGTGGCCACTTGCACTTTCACCATTTACGGGCCGCTGCTTCTGACCACCCTGCACGGCATTCCGATCCTGACCACCGGCTACATCATCGCCGCCGAATCGATCGCCTGGTCGATCCTGTCGATTCTCATCGCCAATGCGCCGTTGGAGCGTGAGCGCATGATCATCGTCGTCGGCGCGCTGATGATTGCCTCGGGCCTCGCCGGCTTCGCCTACACCATTCCGGCAGGTTCGATCCCGCTGATCCTGCTTTGCGCCCTGCTGCAGGGCGGCGGCTTCGGCGTCTCCTGGCCATTTCTGACCCGCGTGATCGTCGCCTCGGCGCGAGAGGGCGAACAGACCATCGCCTCCGCCGCCGTGCCGACGATGCAACGCATCGGCTATGCGGTGGGTGCCGCCCTTGCCGGCATTATCGCCAATGCCTGCGGTTTTTCCGAAGGCCTGAGCCGCGAGGCGGCCGCGACCGTCGCCGGCTGGCTGTTCCTGGCTTTCGTGCCGCTCGGCATTGTCGGTTGCCTGGCGGCGTTCAGGATATCTTCGAGAGCGAACCGGCCGCAATTCGCCGCGGGCTGACGTGACCGAGAAGCCGCAAGGCGGCAAACCCTCAAAGCGACGGCAGAACGTTGCGGATGTGACGGGCAAAGGCCGTGGCCGCGGGTGATCGTTGCGCTTCGGCGAAAACGATCACAATGCCGAGCCCGGGCAGCGGAGGAAGCGGAGCGCCGAGAATATGGAGGTCAGGCGGCACAGCCCCCTCGGCCATCACGCTGATCGCCAGGCCTGACCGTGCAACGGCGATCAGCCCGGCAAGGCTGTTGGAGGCATAGGCTATCTTGTAGCGCAGGCCGGCGCGGGTCATGGCCTCGCAGGCCCCCTTATGGTCGATCGCGTTCGACGCGGCCAGGGCGAGCGGAACAGTGTCGCCGAAATCGTAGAGTTCCAGGGTTGGCCGGCTGCCGACCCAGACCAGGGACTCCCTGCGCACCACATCCGGCGCATCGCTTGGATTGGGTGTGGAAACGAGCGCCAGATCGACCTGACGCGCATTGATGAGCGTGCGCAGTTCGACCGTCGGCGCCGAGACCACCTTGATCTCGACATCGGGATACATGGTGCCGAAACTCTTCAAGAGCGCCGGGAAGAACGCGCTCAGGTAGTCTTCGGGGCTGCCGAAGATGATAGACCCATGCAGGCCCTTGTCGGAAAGCGCCGAGATCGCCTCGTCATGAATTTTGAGGAGGCGCTCGGCATAGGCCAGAAATCTTTCGCCGCTCCCGGTGAGCCGCACGCCGCTGCCGCTGCGATGAAAAAGGCTTTGGCCAAGCGCTTCCTCCAGCCGCTGGATCTGCATGGTCACGGCCGATTGCGTACGCCCGACCTGCACGGCCACGGCGCTCAGCGTGCCGGAATGCGCCGCACGCACGAATGTCGACAAGAGCTTGAGATCGAGCGGAGCCTGCATATCAAATCCATTGATATCCGGATTTGACTACTATCAATTTTACTGCACGCGCGCCAACCGCTATTTGTTGCCAATCAATGTGGTGGAGCTGGAACGATGTCGAAGAACCAGGATCACGGTTTTTGGAATGCGGCGCAAAAGCATCTGATACGCTACGGTGGCAGCTTCGAGCCGGCAATCATCGAGCGCGCCGCGGGATCCTTCGTCTACGACGCCGACGATCGGCCGATCCTCGATTTCACCTCCGGCCAGATGAGCGCGCTGCTCGGGCATTCTCACCCCAGGATCGTCTCGACGGTGAGCCGCCAGGTCGGTCAGGTCGCGCATCTGTTCAGCGGCATGCTGTCCCGTCCCGTGGTCGAGCTTGCCGAGCGCCTTGCGGCGCTGGCGCCGGGGCTCGACCGGGTGCTGCTCCTGTCGACCGGCGCGGAATCGAACGAAGCCGCGATCCGCATGGCCAAGCTGGTGACCGGCAAGCACGAGATCGTCGCCTTTTCGAAGAGCTGGCACGGCATGACCGGCGTCGCGGCCTCCGCGACCTACAGCGCCGGCCGCAAGGGCTATGGGCCGGCAGCGGTCGGCTCGCTCGCGATCCCGGCGCCGAACAGTTTTCGGCCGCGTTTCAAAAATGCCGACGGCTCGCTGGATTGGCAGACCGAGCTCGACGATGCTTTCGATCTGGTCGACAGCCAGTCGACAGGCAACCTGGCCGCCTTCGTCGCCGAACCGATCCTGTCGAGCGGCGGCATATTGGAGCTGCCGCAAGGCTACCTGGCGGCTCTCCAGCAGAAGTGCCGCGAGCGCGGCATGCTGCTGATCCTCGACGAAGCGCAGACCGGCATCGGCCGCACCGGCCATATGTTCGCCTTCCAGAGGGACGGCGTCACGCCGGATATCCTCACGCTCTCCAAGACGATCGGCGCCGGCCTTCCGCTGTCGGCCGTCATGACGACGGCCGAGATCGAGGAGGAAGCGCACGCGAAAGGCTTCCTGTTCTACACCACCCATGTCTCCGATCCGCTGCCGGCAGCCGTCGGCCTCGCCGTGCTCGATGTGGTCGAGGACGAAAAGCTGGTCGAACGTGCGCAGCGTCTCGGCGCGCAGCTCTTCGCCGGCCTGTCCGGCCTGAAGCAGCGCTACGAATGCGTCGGCGACGTGCGCGGCCGCGGCCTGCTGCTCGGCGTCGAGATCGTGAAGGATCGCAAGGACCGGGTTCCCGACCATCAGCTTGGCGCCGCGATCGCGGCCGAGGCGTTCCGGCGCGGTCTCAGCATGAACATCGTCAAGCTTCCCGGCATGGGCGGCGTCTTCCGCATCGCGCCGCCGCTGACGATCTCCGAGGAAGAATTGGAGCTCGGCCTGAAGATCATTGCCGAGTCGATCGAGACCGGGCTCGCGGCGAACACGAGCCGTCCAGGCATCGCCGCCGAGTGAGGTCGAGGGCCGGCGACCGAAGCGCCAGCTTCGGCCTCACACCACGACGGTCTGCAGCCGCTCGGCAATCAGCGCGGCAAGCCGCGCCGCCACCTCGTCCTTGCCCATTTCCGGCCATTCCTCGACGCCGCTCCTGGAGACGATGCGCACCTTGTTGCGGTCGCCGCCCATCACGCCCGACGGTCCGATGCCGCTTTCATGCGAGACGTCATTGGCGACGATGAAGTCGGCGCCTTTCTTCTTCAGCTTGGCTTCGGCATTGGCGATGAGATCCTGCGTCTCGGCCGCGAAGCCGACGACAAGGCCCGGCCTCTGCGCATGATGGCCGATGCCGGCCAGGATGTCCGGGTTCTCGACCATTTGCAGCGAAGGCGGCCCTTTGCCCGCCACCTTCTTGATCTTCTCGCCGGCGGCATTGGCCGTGCGCCAGTCGGCAACTGCCGCGACAAAGACGGCAGCATCCGCCGGCAGCAGGCTCTCGACCGCTTGCTTCATCTGCGCGGCCGTCTCCACACGCGTGGTCGCGACGCCGGCGGGGTCGGGGATGTTCACCGGACCGGAGACCAGCCGCACATCGCCGCCGAGCTTTGCCAGCGCGGCAGCGATCGCATGGCCCTGCTTGCCGGACGAGCGGTTGGCGATGTAGCGCACCGGGTCGATCGGCTCGTGCGTCGGTCCCGAGGTGACGATGATCCGGCGGCCGGCAAGCGGCTTCGGCTTCTCGTCGAGCATCGCCTCGATCGCGGCGACGATCTCCAACGGTTCGGCCATGCGGCCCTCGCCGGCTTCGTTGCTTTCCGCCATCTCGCCCTTGCCGGGGCCGACAAAGGCGATGCCGTCCTTCTGCAAGGTTGCCCGGTTGCGCCGCGTTGCCGGATGCGCCCACATTTTCGGATTCATCGCCGGCGCGATCAGCACCTTCTTGTCGGTGGCCAGAAGCACCGTCGAGGCGAGGTCGTTGGCATGGCCGTTGGCCAGCTTCGCCATCAGGTCGGCTGTGGCCGGCGCCACGACCAGCAGATCGGCCTCGCGCGACAGCCTGATATGGCCGACATCGTGCTCGTCCTTGCGGTCGAACAATTCGGTGAAAACATGATCGGCCGAAAGCGCGCCGACCGACAAAGTGGTGACGAATTCCTGCGCGGCCGATGTCATGACCACCCGTACGAAAGCGCCGCGCTCGCGCAGTCGGCGGATCAGGTCGAGCGATTTGTAGGCAGCGATGCCGCCGCCTATGATCAGCAGGATGCGCTTGCCGGAGAGTGAGCCTCGCGGGACCGGCTTGCCCGATGCCGCGACAACCGGCGTCGCCCGCTCCTTCGAACCTGTCAGCGCGCGAAGCTTCTCCTCGATCTGGCCGATGCGGTCGGCCTGCCCCGCCCGGCCCTCGACTGCGGCGCGGATCATCGCCCGCGCCTGCTCCTCCATCGAGCAGCCATTTTCGGCGGCGAGCTGCCGCAGCAGGTCCTTGACCTCATCGTCCAGATTGCGGATCGTGATGCTGGCCATGTGATTGCACTCGCTTTTCAGACAGCGCATGCAATGATAGCAATGCAATCAATTGGCGGCAAGCCGATTGGCGCTCAGAGCAGCTTCCACGCGATGTAGATCAGCGTCAGCGCGATCACCCACAGCGCCACGCGACCGGAGCGGGTGTGGCGCGCCTCCGCCCTCCCTATGGCGTGCGCGGTCGCTTCGTCGAAGCGCAGGCCGTTCTCGGCCATCAGGTCGATCTCGCGCGACAGCCGGTCGGTGCGGGCTGCGAGGTCCGGCGCCTGGCGCGCCAGTGCCAGCAGCGCCTTGGCGCCGTCCCGTGCATCGGTGAGCAGCCCTCGCGGGCCAAGATTGCCGGCGATCCAGTCGCCGACCACCGGCTCCGAGGTCTTCCACATGTTGAAGGCCGGATCGAGCGTGCGCGCGACACCTTCCACCACCACCATGGTCTTCTGCAGCAGGATCAGCTCCGGCCGCGTCGCCATGTCGAACAGCTCCGTGACCTCGAAGAGCAGCGTCAAAAGCTTCGCCATCGAAATGGTGTCGGCCGACTGGCCGTGGATCGGCTCGCCGATGGCGCGGATCGCCTGCGCGAAGGCCGAGACATTGTGCTGGCGCGGCACATAGCCCGCCTCGAAATGCACCTCGGCGACACGCTGATAATCGCGCACGATGAAGCCGTAGAGGATCTCCGCGAGGAAGCGCCGCTCCTTCTTGCCGAGCCGCCCGGCAATGCCGAGATCGACGGCGACGATGGTGCCGTTCGTCTCGACGAACAGGTTTCCAGGATGCATGTCGGCATGGAAGAAGCCGTCCCGCAGTGTGTGCCTGAGGAACGACTGGATGAGGTTGGCGGCAATCGCCTTGAGGTCATGACCGGCCGCGGCAAGGCCGGCGATGTCGTTCATCTTGACGCCGTCGATCCACTCCATGGTGAGCACGTCGCGGCCGGTCCGTTCCCAGTCGACCGCCGGCACGCGGAATCCCGGATCGTCCTTGGTGTTCTCGCCGAGTTCCGAAAGCGCGGCCGCCTCGAGCCGCAAATCCATCTCGATCCTGGTGGTCTGCGCCAGCGTCTGCGTCACCTCGATCGGGCGCAGCCGACGCGACGAGGGGATGTATTTTTCCTGCAGGTGGGCGGCGAGGAAATAGCTTTCGAGGTCCTGAAAGAAGCGGTGCCGCACGCCGGGCCGGATGACCTTCACCGCCACGCGCGAAGCAGTACCCTCACGCACGACCTCGGCGCTGTGCACCTGCGCGATCGAGGCCGCCGCTACCGGCTCGCCGAAGCTGGCATAGAGGTCGTCGATCGTGCGTCCGAGCGAGGCCTCGATCGCATGCACGGCCTCCGCCTTCGGAAAGGTGTGCATCTTGTCCTGCAACAGCGCGAGATCGAGCGCCATGTCGTTGCCGACGACATCGGGCCGCGTCGCCAGGAACTGGCCGAGCTTGACATAGGAGGGTCCGAGCCGCACCACCGCGCGCGCCAGCCTATCGCCGCGCTGATAGCTCAGCGCCCGGCGGCGGGTGAAAAGCCGCGCCACGCTCCAGCCGAATTTCGGCATGCCGGAAAGCTCTTCGCCCGGCAACGCCGCGACGACGCCCTCGCGGACCAGCACCCAGCCGGCCCTGGCGAGCCTGAAGGCGGCGCCGATGCTGCTCATTGGCCATCCCGATTCAAGAGGGCCTGTTTCAAGGGGGCCTGCTTCAAAGGTCCAGCCTCAAAGCTTCCAGCCGGAATGAAGGGCGGCGATCCCGCCCGAATAGTTGCGGAAGGTGACGCGATCGAAGCCGGCGCGCGCGATCATCGCCGCGAAATTCTGCTGGTTAGGGAACTTGCGGATGGATTCGACGAGGTAGGAATAGGGCTCGCCGTCGCCGGTCACCGCCTTGCCGATCCTGGGGATCGCGTTGAACGACCAGGCCTCATAGGCCTTGTCGAGCAGCGGCATCTCGACCTCCGAGAATTCAAGGCACAGAAACCGCCCGCCGCGCTTCAGCACGCGATAGGCTTCGGCAAGCGCCACCTCGATGCGCGGCACGTTACGGATGCCGAATGCGATCGTATAGGCATCGAAGCTGTCGTCCCCGAAAGGAAGCTCTTCGGCGTTGGCCTCGACGAAGTCGGTGTTTGCCGCAAGGCCCAGCTTCTCGGCGCGGTCGCGGCCGACGGAGAGCATCGAGCCGTTGATATCGAGCACCGCGGCGTGGGCCTGGCGCTGGCTGGCCTCGACGATGCGGAAGGCGATATCCCCGGTGCCGCCGGCGACATCGAGCACCTTCCAGCCCGGCCGCTTCGGCGGGTTCAGCCAGGCGACCATCGCGTCCTTCCACAAGCGATGCAACCCGGCCGACATCAGATCGTTCATCAGGTCGTATCGATTGGCCACCTTGTGGAAGACGTCGTTGACCAGGGGCTGCTTCTCGCCTGCCCCGACCTTCCTGAAACCATAGGAGGTTTCCATGCCGCCCGCGGCCGTGGTTCTCTCAACTGACATTATTTTGATCCGTCATAAAACCGGCGGGACCATAGCCGATCGATGGTGCCGACGCTATTGTCCAAGGCGCGGTTTTCGGCCGCGCTTGCAAAACCCGGTCGAGAAAGGTCCCGCATGATTTTCCGGCCAGATTCCGTGCGAGAACAGCATACCGGGCGGAATGACCGCATGATTTTGAAGGCCGAGTTGCACTGCCACATCGAAGGGGCGGCGGCACCGGAGCTTGTCGTCAGCCAGGCCCGCAAATATGGCAAGGACCCTTCGCCCTATATCCAGAACGGCTCCTTCGTCTGGCACGATTTCACCTCGTTTCTCGCCGCTTATGATTTCGCTTCCGACCTGTTTCGCACGGAAGACGATTATGCGCGCCTCGCCGACTATTATCTGACCAGCCTCGCCCGCGACGGCGCCATCTATTCCGAGGTCTTCACCTCGCCGGACCATGCGATAAAGGCCGGCCTCTCGCCAAAAGCCTATACGGATGCGCTGGGCGAAGGGATGGCCCGCGCCAAGGCCAAGACAGGGATCGAAGGCCGCATGATCGTCACCGGCGTGCGCCATGTCGGGGTCGAGGCGATCGAACAGGCGGCGCGCTTCGCGGCGCGCTGCGGCCATCCGCTGGTGACCGGCTTCGGCGTCGCCGGCGACGAGCGCATCGGCGATTTCGAGGACTATGTGCGCGCCTTCGAGATCGCGCGGGAAGCGGGCCTCGGCATCACCATCCATGCGGGCGAGTTGATGGGTTGGGAAAGTGTCCAGGCCGCCCTCGACCACATCCGCCCCTCGCGCATCGGCCATGGCGTTCGCGCCATCGAGAACCCGGATCTCGTCCGCCGCATCGCCGCCGAGGGCGTGGTGCTGGAATGCTGCCCGGGCTCCAACATCGCGTTGAAAGTGTTCGACAGCTTCGCCGACCATCCTTTTCCGGCGCTGCGCGCCGCCGGCTGCAAGGTGACGCTCAACTCCGACGACCCGCCCTATTTCTGGACCTCGCTGAAGCGCGAATACGATATCGCCGCCGAGCATTTCCGCATGGACGACAAGGCGCTCACCGCCGTCACGAGGACGGCCATCGAGGCAGCCTTCATCGACAGGAAGACCAAGGCGATCCTGCTCAGCCGATTGGACGCGAAGGCGCGGTGAGTGAGTAGGGAGTAGTCGGTAGTCAGTAGTTATGGATTTGGCTGAGCGCGCATAGAGCGGTTGAAGGCCGGAGCTTTCCCCGAGGCGAGGACTCGCAAATCGGCTCACTATTCACTACTCACTACAGACCATTACCCACTGCGAACCAGTCGGAGCACATCATGCAGGGCGTCACCGTCGTCGACCACCCCCTTGTCCAGCACAAGCTGACCATCATGCGCAAGAAGGAGACCTCGACGGCCGGCTTCCGACGGCTGTTGCGCGAGATCTCGCTGCTGCTCGGTTATGAGGTGACCCGCAATCTCGAACTGACGACCACCATGATCGAGACTCCGATCGAGGAGATGGAAGCGCCGACGCTCGAAGGCAAGAAGCTGGTCTTCGCCTCGGTGCTGCGCGCCGGCAACGGCCTGCTCGAAGGCCTGCTCGATCTGGTGCCGGCCGCGCGCGTCGCCCATATCGGCCTCTACCGCGACCATGACACGCTGGAAGCGGTCGAGTATTTCTTCAAGGCGCCGAGCGATCTTGCAGACCGCCTGGTGATCGTCGTCGATCCGATGCTGGCGACCGCCAACTCTGCGATCGCGGCGATCGACAAGCTGAAGGGACGCGGCGCCACCAACATCCGGTTCCTGTGCCTGCTTGCCGCGCCGGAAGGCATCGAGCGCTTCACCAAGGCGCATCCGGACGTGCCGATCTTCACCGCCTCGATCGACCGCCAGCTGAACGACAAGGGCTACATCATGCCCGGCCTCGGCGACGCCGGCGACCGCATGTACGGAACAAAGTGAGCGCATCCGTTTACCGCGCGTTTACACAACCGCGCGGTTCCGGCGCACGTTAAAGCTCAAAACACCATGTCGGCCTAAGGATGCGGCCTTCGGGAGCAATTCCGGGAAAAGTGTGAAGCGGTTTTCCGTCCGGAATTGCTCCTGAACAAAGGGATCGAGCGGTTCAACGTTTCCCCTAGGGGCATCCATGCTGCGCAAGCTTCTCATCCTCGGCATCTTTGCCGGAACCTCGGCCTCGATTCCGATCGTCTTTCAGGCCAATCCGCATCTGGTGGACGGCTTGCTGAAATCGACCGATGCCTCGCAGCCGGCGGCGCCGAAGGCCGAGCCCCAGGTCAATCTCGTCTCGGTCCCGGCCAAGCCGGCTACGCCGATGCCGCTTGGCCGCCAGGTACTGGTCAATGCCGATGGACGCGGCCATTTCACATCGCAGTTCAAGCTCAATGGCCGGCAGATCGACGGCATGATCGACACCGGCGCGACACTGGTCGCCATCAACAGCTCGACCGCTCGCAGGATCGGCATCTCGCTCAATCCGTCAGATTTCAATCAACAGGTGAACACCGCCAATGGGGCGATCAAGGCCGCCGTCGTGACGGTCGACCACCTGCAGATCGGCAAGATCTCGGTCGACAACGTCCAGGCGATGGTGCTTGACGACCGGGCGCTGCAGACCAACCTGATCGGTATGAGCTTCCTGCAGCGGTTGCAGAGATACCAGGTCCAGGACGGCGCGTTGCTGCTCGTTCAGTAAACTGGTCAGCGCGGCAATATTCGCCTGAGCACCGCCTTTTCGGCGGGTGGCTTGGAACTCCCGATCGTGTAAGCGGCACGCACGGCCGCCGCTGCCGCCTCGGCCTCCGCGTCGGTACGGGCATGGACCAGCGCCAGCGCCTCCCCCGAGCGCAACTCCGCGCCGACCGGCAGCAGCCGGGTCAAACCAACCGCATGATCGATCTTGTCGTCCGGGCGGGAACGCCCGCCGCCAAGCGTCACGACGGCAAGCCCGATATCGCGCGTGGCGATTCCGGTCACAAAGCCGGCCTGTTCCGCTTTCACGGCCAGTTCGACCGGCGCCGCCGGCAAATAGTCTTCCGGTTTCTCGATGAAATCGACGGGGCCGCCAAGCACTGCCACCATTCGCGCGAAGACGGCCGCTGCACGGCCTCCGGCAAGCGCCTCGGTGGCGCGCCTGAGACCATCTTGCTGCGACGAAACCAGCCCCGCCGATTGCAGCATCTCGGCCGCCAGCGCCAGCGTCACCTCCTCCAGCCGCTTGTCGCGAAAACGGCCGGTGAGGAAATCCACGGCATTCTTCACCTCGACCGCGTTGCCGGCAGCCGAGGCCAGCGGCTCGTTCATGCCCGTCACCAGCGCGAATGCGTTCAGGCCGGCGCCGTTGGCGACCTCGACCAGGCTGTTCGCCAGGGCGACGGCATCGCGCGACTTTTCCATGAAGGCGCCGTTGCCGACCTTGACGTCGAGCACCAGCGAGCCCAGGCCCGCGGCCAGCTTCTTCGACAGGATCGAAGCGGTGATCAGCGGTATGGATTCGACCGTGCCCGTCACGTCGCGGATCGCGTAGAGTCGGCGGTCGGCGGGCGCCAGATTGGCCGTCTGGCCGATGATGGCGCAGCCGGTCTCGAGCACCGTCTTGCGGAAAAGCGCCACGTCAGGCTGGCTGGCATAGCCGGGGATGGCATCCATCTTGTCCAGCGTGCCGCCGGTGTGGCCGAGGCCGCGCCCGGAGATCATCGGCACATAGGCGCCGCAGGCGGCGACGATCGGCGCCAGCATCAGCGAGACATTGTCGCCGACGCCACCCGTCGAATGCTTGTCGGTGACCGGGCCCGGCAGGTCGGACCAGTCGAGCACATCGCCGGAATCGCGCATGGCGATCGTCAACGCCACCGCTTCCTCGCGGCTCATGCCGTTGAGGAATACGGCCATTGCGAAAGCGCCGATCTGGCCCTCGGAGATGGTGCCGGCCGTCAGCCCCGCGACGAAGGCCGCGATCTCATCGGCTGCGAGTTTGTGGCCGTCGCGCTTGCGGCGGATGATCTCCTGCGGCAGCATCAGTCGGGCAGGCCGTCCTGGAAGACGCGCCGCAGGATCGTCGCCAGCCGTGCGCCGCCGACCGGCGCCATGTCCTTGGTTTCCTGGTGCGACAGCTCCGCTCCGGTCATGCCGGCCGCCAGGTTGGTGATCACCGAGCAGGCAGCAACCTTGAGACCGAGGAAGCGAGCGAGGATCACCTCCGGCACGGTCGACATGCCGACGGCGTTGGCGCCCATGACGCGCGCCATGCGGATCTCGGCAGGCGTCTCGAAGCAGGGGCCGGAGAACCACATATAGACCCCCTGATGCAGCGCCGTGCCGGTCGCCTTCGCCGCCTTTTCGATCGCGCCGCGCAGGCCGGCATCATAGGCCTCGGTGAGGCCGACGAAGCGGCGGTCGCTCGGCTCGCCGATCAGCGGGTTGGAGCCGGAGAAATTGATGTGGTCGGTGATCAACATCACCGAGCCAGGTCCCATGTCGGGATCGACCGAGCCGGCGGCGTTGGTGAGGATGAGATGCGAGATGCCGATGCCGGCCAGCACCTCCAGCGCCGGGCGCATCGCGGCGGCGTTGCCATGCTCGTAATAATGCGCGCGGCCGGACAGCATCAGCACCGGTGTGCCGGCGAAATAACCGGCAACCACCTCGCCGGCATGGCCGGAAACGCCGCTGCGTGGGAAGCCCGGCAGCTCCGCATAGGAGATGCGCCTGGCATCGTTGACCTGGTCGACCAGCCCGCCAAGGCCGGAGCCAAGCACGAGCGCCGCCGTGGGCGCCAGCCCGTCCAACTTCTCGACCAGATGATCCAGCGCTTCCATCATTTCAGGATATCGCCCCTGAAGCCGTAGGGCAGCATATCGCCCATGGTGACCGTCTCGGCCACGCCGGTGTCGTCGCAGAGATAGAGCTTCGTGTCAGGCTGGCAGAATTCCGCCAACCGCTGCCGGCAGCCGCCGCAGGGCGAGCATTTGGCCATGCGTTCGGCGATCACCGCGATCTCGACGATCCTGCCGCCGCCGCCCATGATGTAGTGGCCGAGCGCCGTCGTCTCGGCGCACCAGCCTTCCGGGTAGGACGCCACCTCGATATTGGCGCCGGTGAAGACACGCCCGTCCTCGGTGCGAAGTGCGGCACCCACCGGGAATTTCGAATAGGGCGCATAGGCTTTGCCCATCGCCGTCTTCGCCGCCTCGAACAGATCATGCGACATACGGTTCTTCTCTCCCACGATCTTGTTCAAATGCCGGTCGCCGCCGAACGAAAATCCAGCCTCAGCGTTCGCGGCCTCAGCGTTCCTTGACATAGGGCACGCCGCCGGCGCGCGGCGGGATTGCCTTGCCGATGAAGCCGGCGAGCAGGATGACGGTCAGCACATAGGGCAGCGCCTGCATGAACTGCGCCGGCACCTTGCCGACAAGCGGCAGTGGCGAGCCCTGCAGGCGGATCGAGGCCGCGTCGAGGAAGCCGAACAACAGGCAGGCGAACATGGCATTGACCGGCTTCCATTTGGCGAAGATCAGCGCCGCCAGCGCGATATAGCCCTTGCCCGCCGTCATGTCCTTCACGAAGCCGCCGTTCTGGACCATCGACAGGTAGGCGCCGGCAACGCCGGTCAGGATACCGGTGCAGATCAGCGCGCGATAGCGCAGCCACGCGACCGAGATGCCGGCGGTGTCGACGGCGGCCGGGTTCTCACCCACCGCGCGCATTCTCAACCCGAATCGGGTGCGAAACAGCACCCACCAGGTGAACGGCACCATGGCGAAGGCGAAATAGACCAGGATCGAGTGGCCGGAAATCAGCTCGGCATAGATCGGGCCGATGATCGGCACACCCTTGATCGCATCGGCGCCGGGCCAGGTGATCGCCTCAAAGCGTTCGCCCGGCTGCAGCGCCGGCGTGCGCCCGCCTTGGCTGAACCAGGCCTGGCCGAGAATGATGGTCGATCCGGCGGCAACGAAGTTGATGGCGACGCCGGAAACGATCTGGTTGCCACGATGCGTGATCGAGGCGAAGCCGTGCACCAGGGCGAAGGCGACCGAGATCAGGATTGCCGTGCCGAGGCCGATCAGCGCCGAATGGAAGACGGCGGCGGCGGAAGCCCCGGCAAAGGCGCCGACCAGCATCTTGCCTTCCAGCCCGATGTCGAAGATGCCGGCCCGTTCCGAATAAAGGCCCGCCAGGCAGGCTAGCAGCAGCGGCACCGAGAGGCGGATGGTCGAGTCCAGCACCTGGACGATTGCGTTGAACATGTCCATCTCAGGCCCCTGTCCCCCTGACCGCCTGCATGCCGACCGACTTCGGGCTGATCGAGGCGAAAAGCGCCTGGATGTAAGGCCTGAACATATGTTCCAGCGCGCCGGCGAACAGGATGACCAACCCCTGGATGATGACGATCATGTCGCGGCTGATCGCCGGCATCTCGAAGGCGAGCTCGGCGCCGCCCTGGTAGAGCATCCCGAACAGGATCGCCGCCAGCACGATGCCGACCGGATGCAGCCGGCCCATCAGCGCGACCGCGATGCCGACATAGCCGGCGCCGGAAACGAAATCGATCGCGACATTGTGCTGGTCGCCCATGACGGGGTTGAGCGCCATCATGCCGGCCAGCGCGCCCGAGATCATCATGGCGGTGATGATGATGCGGGTTTCCGAAATGCCGGCGTAGCGCGCCGCCTTCGGGCTGTGGCCATAGGTGCGCATTTCATAGCCGAGCCGGGTGCGCCAGATCAGAAGCCAGACCAGGAAGGCCATGACCAGAGCCAGCAGGAAGCAGATGTTGAGCGGCGCCGAGCGTATCTTGGCGCCGAACAATTCGATGACCCAGTTGAGCTTTGGCAGTTCCGCGCCGGCAAGGAAATTGCGCGTCTGCGGCGCCTGCGAGCCGGCCGGCTTCAGCGCGCCGACCAGCAGATAGACCATCGTCGAGGCGGCGATGAAGTTGAACATGATGGTGGTGATGACGATGTGCGAGCCGCGCTTGGCCTGGAGATAGGCCGGGATCAGGCCCCAAAGCGCGCCGAACGCCGCGGCGGCCACGATCGCGATCGGAAAGATCACCCACCAGGGCAGCACACTGTCGAAGCTCAGGCACACGAGCGCGATGCCGAGGCCGCCTATATAGGCCTGGCCCTCGGTGCCGATGTTGAACAGGCTGCAATGCGCCGCCACCGCTACCGACAGTCCGGTGAAGATGAAAGTGGTGGCATAGAACAGCGTGAAGGCGATGCCCGTGCCCTTGCCGAAGGCGCCCTCGACCAGGATGACGGCGGCGCGGAACGGGTTTTCGCCGACCAGCATGACGACGAAGCCGGCGACGATGAAGGCAACCGACAGGTTGATCAGCGGGATCAGCCCATAATCGGCCCAGGCCGGCAACTTTGCGTAAGGCGTGCTCATTCGGCGGCCTCCTGGTGTTCCACACCGGCCATCAGCAGGCCAAGCTCGCCTTCGGTCGCGTCCGGGCCGCGCTCGCCCACGACACGGCCGGCAAACATCACCAGGATGCGGTCGGAGAGTGAGCGGATCTCGTCGAGCTCGACCGACACCACCAGCACGGCCTTGCCCTGGTCGCGCATGGCGATCAGCCGCTTGTGGATGAATTCGATGGCGCCGACATCGACGCCGCGCGTCGGCTGGCCGACGATCAGCACGCCGGGGTCCTGTTCCATTTCCCGGGCCAGCACGATCTTCTGCTGGTTGCCGCCGGAGAAATTGGCCGTCTTGAGGCGTGGATTGGCGGGGCGGATGTCGTATTTCTCGATCTTGTCCTTGGCGTCGGCCATGATGGCATCGACGTCGAGGAACGGCCCCTTCAGATAGCGCTCGTCGTCGTGATAGCCGAGGATGGAATTCTCGTTCTCCTCGAAGGCGAGCACCAGCCCGACATGGTGGCGGTCCTCCGGCACATGGGCGAGCCCGCGGTCGCGCAATTCGCCGGGATCGGCCTTGCCGGTGAGGTCGATCGGCTTGCCGTCGAGCATCACCTCGCCGGAAACCGCATGCCTGATGCCGGAAATCGCTTCGAGCAGTTCCGACTGGCCGTTGCCGGCAACGCCGGCGATGCCGACGATCTCGCCGCCGCGCACGTCAAAGGAGACGTTGTCGACCATGGTGACGCCGCGCTGGTCCTTCACCGTCAGGTTCTTCACCGACAGTTTCACCGCGCCGGCTTCCGACTGACCTTTCTCGACCCTGAGCAGCACGCGCCGGCCGACCATCAGCTCGGCCAATTCGCCGACCGTGGTTTCCTTGGTCGTCCTGGTCGCCACCATGGTTCCCTGGCGCATCACCGAAACCGTGTCGGTGATCGCCATGATCTCGCGCAGCTTGTGCGTGATGAGCACGATCGTTTTTCCCTGGTCCTTCAATTGCTTGAGGATGCGGAAAAGGTGGTCGGCCTCGGCCGGCGTCAACACGCCCGTCGGCTCGTCGAGGATCAGGATCTCGGCGCCGCGATAGAGGGCCTTGAGGATCTCGACGCGCTGCTGCAGGCCGACCGGCAGCTCCTCGATGACGGCGTCGGGATCGACCTCCAGGCCGTATTCGCGTTCCAGCCGGTCAAGCTCCGAGCGCGCCTTGGTTATGCTGCTCTTCAGCAACGCATCGCTTTCGGCGCCGAGGATGACATTTTCCAGCACCGTGAAATTGTCGACCAGCATGAAATGCTGATGGACCATGCCGATGCCGAGCGCGATGGCGTCGTTGGAGGTGTGTATCGAAACAGGCTTGCCGCCGACGCGAATTTCGCCGCTGTCGGCCTGGTAGAAGCCGTAGAGGATCGACATCAGCGTCGACTTGCCGGCGCCGTTCTCGCCGACAATGCCGTGGATGGTGCCGCGCGCGACCTCCAGGTTTATGTCGCGGTTGGCGCGCACCGCGCCAAAGCTCTTGTTGATGCCTATGAGCTCAATTGCGGCTTGCGCCATGCAGCCTGTCCCACTCAGGTTTTTTTATCGCTTGGTCAAAATGCCTAGCATGATGCCCAGCCCGTGCCAATTGGCCTTTCACTCTCGACAAATCCCCGCGCGCTTGTCAATTTCGAAGGTGGCCGAGAGCTTCACATTCACAGAAACCCGGGTTTTGAATAACCATGCCTGACGATCGGCTGACGACGCTGGAAATCCGCACCGCTGAGCAGGAAAAGACCATCGAGGAACTGTCCGGCCAGATCGCCGAACAGTGGAAGGTGATCGAGCGCATGGAGCGCAAGCTCGCCGCCTTGACCGACCGGTTCCTGGAGCTGGAGGAGCAGACCGCACCCGATGTTCCGGTGACCAAGCCGCCGCACTGGTGAGGAGCCATGGGGAAAGACGGCCATGTCCAGTGAAAGCGACCGGGTCGCTCGGGCCGGCGACTATGTCTTTGGCCTGATGAACGACAGGGAACGCGCCCGCGCCGAGCGCGACCTCGAGATCGATCCCGCCTTTCGCGACACGGTGCTGCGGCTCGCCGAGCGCTTGCGCGCGCTTGACCCGGCTACGCCCGAGGCGCGCGGCAATCGCTGGGAACTGGTCACCCAACGACTTGCCGAACTGCCGCAGATGCAGGCGCGGCTCGCCGGCCTTGCCGCTCCCGAGTCCGAACCGCCGCCGGTGATGATCCACCGGCTCGAGCGCAAGCCCTACGGGGTCGGCCTGCATTCGCTTGGCGGCAGGCTTGGTTTTGTCATTGCGCTCGCCCTGCTGGCAGCGTTCGCGCTCGGCTATATCGTCGGCACCTTATAGTTCACGCGACATCAGAAGCATCGGCCCGCCGTCCTGCTCGAAAGTCTCGACCGCCGACCAGCCAAGCGCTTCGTAGAATGCGCGCGCTTGCCAGGTGTAGAGATAAAGCCTGCCGACGCCGGCCGACGCGGCATAGGCTTCGACGGCCCTGACCAGCGCCGTGCCGACACCGCTGCCCCGAAATGCCTCCTCGACGATCAGCCCGGCCAGCCACGGCGTCAGATTGTGCGGCGAGTCGATTTCGTTGCGGACAAGCAGGCAGCTTCCGACAGGCCGGCCGTGGTGGCGAGCGACGAACGCCGCCTCGAACCCATCGCCGGCGATCAGCCGGCGCAGGCCGGCTATGTCCTCGTCGAGCGTCCGGCCGGAACCTTCAAAGAAAGCCTCCAGGCGGAGCCGCGCCACTACCTTGACGTCGCCTTCGGCCATGGTTTCGATCGTCGGCCGCATCATCTCCTCTCAAAAATGAAACCGCCGGGCACTGGCCCGGCGGTTCAAACCCTGCTTCAGCTGCCGATCAATAGGGGCACTTGTTGTCAGCGGTGTAGTCGTGCACCTCGATCTTGCCGGCGATGATGTCGGCCTTGGCCTTTTCGACCGCGGCCTTCATCTCGTCGGTCACCAGCGCCTTGTTGTTGTCGTCCATGGCGTAGTCGACGCCGCCCTCCTTGAGGCCGAGATTCTGGAGGCCGCCCTTGAAGGTGCCGTTCTTGCCGTCCATGAAGGCGTTGTAGACGGCGACGTCGACGCGCTTCATCATCGAGGTCAGCACCTTGCCCGGCTGCAGGCCGTTCTGGTTGGAATCGACGCCGATGCCAAGCTTGCCGGCATCCGCCGCCGCCTGCAGCACGCCGACGCCGGTGCCGCCGGCAGCCGCGTAGACCACGTCTGCGCCCTGGTCGATCTGCGTCTTGGCGATCTCACCGCCCTTGGCCGGGTCGTTCCAGGCGGCCGGCGTATCGCCGGTCATGTTCTGGATGACGTCGGTGGCACCCGCCGACTTGGCGCCGCCGACATAGCCGCATTCGAACTTGCGGATCAGCGGGATATCCATGCCGCCGATGAACCCGACCTTCTTCGACTTCGACGCCATCGCCGCCAGGATGCCGACGAGGTAGGAGCCCTCGTTCTCCTTGAACACCAGCGAGCGGACATTGGGCAGGTCGACGGCATCGTCGATGATGGCGAAGTTCAGGTCCGGATAATCTTTCGCGACCGCTTTCAGCGCGTCTTCCCAGGCAAAACCGGCCATGACGATCGGGTTGCGGCCGTCCTCGGCGAAGCGGCGCAGCGCCTGCTCGCGCTGCGAGGCATTCGAGACTTCGAACTCGACATAGGCGACACCGGTCTCGGTCTTGAATTTCTCGGCGCCGTGATAAGCGGCCTCGTTGAAGGATTTGTCGAACTTGCCGCCCAGATCGTAGAGGATGGCCGGCTGCACGTCCGCGGCGAAAGCCGGAAGAACCATTGCGGTTGCGGCCAGAAGGCCGAGAACGATACGTTTCATGTGATCCACACCCTGTCGGTTATTTTTGCGTTCTGCGCCGCCTGCCCGCCCGGTTCTCCGGCAGGCTGGCAACGCCAGGCAGGAAGTGTTTGCCCCTCCCGCTCGCGGCCAATCTGGCACGGCGCGAAACAAAATTCACGTGGAATTTTGACCTGTTGGAAAAAGCGGTTACCGGGGGTCCGGCGCGGCTCTTTGAGCAATTCCGGGAAAGAGTGACGCGGTCAGGCTCGGCGGTTTCGCCTTAGCCTTCCGTCCAGAATTGCGTCAGAGAGCCTTCAGGGGCTGGGAGCGAAATCCGCGCCCCGGCGCTTGCGCCGGTAGCCGATGGCGTAGAGCAGGAAGGCAAGCACCGCGAACACTGCTAAACCGGGCTGCGCGAGCACCCAGGCGACGGCGCCATCCCACACCAGCGGGCTTGCCTTGGCGCGCACGAAGCTCTCGAAGGCGGCGCGGGTGTCGGGTGAGACCGCCAGCCAGCTTGCATTGAGCGGCGTCATAACCAGCGAGGAGGCAGCGACCGAACGTGTCGTGTCGATCACCGCCATGATGACGGAAATCGACAGCGCAACCATGGCCGCCAGCCGAAAGATGAAACGCAACATCGACGCTCTCCCCGGGAAGGCTCCCGTCTACCCCGCCATCGACATAGAGCGTGCGTGGTTCCCGCGCAATCGCGGACCATGAAATTAACGAGCCCGCGCCGGTCTGCGCCGGTTGACCCGCCAGATCGCGAAAATGCCGCCGGCGATCGCCCCGACGATCAGGCCTCCCAGCCCGATGAAAGCCGCGAAAAATCCGCAGGCGCCCTCGAAGCAGCTCATATGGGTCAGGTCCGCTATCAGCGAACCGGCGAAGAATCCGGCGCAGGCGCCGATCGCGCCGCCAAGGATGATGCCGAGCAACGCGGCGAGGATCGAGACGAAGACCGGCGGCCGCTCGGTCTCCGGATTGGCGTAGACCGTCTCGGCCCCGGCCCCGTTGCGCAGGAGATAGATACAGAGCAGGCCGATGGCGATCTCGGCGACGGTGAAGCCCAGCCCCTCGGCCGAGAAGACGAAGTCGGACACGAGCAGCACATAGGCCTGGCGCAAGAGGATCCAGATGATGATGGCGACCTGCCAGATCGTGTAGTGGCGCGGGAAACGGGCCGACCGGTTGAAGGCGAGACCAAGCAGGTACAGCCCCCACAGAATGGTGATGACGCCGCCGGCGAGGCCGCCATAGATCAGGAAGAGAACGTTATCCGGCAGGCTGAAGTCGCCGATCAGCCGCCAGTTCGAGATCAGGCCATAGCCCGAGAGCCCCATGACGATGACGAGCCAGGCCACCGGGATGAAGGAAAGCCCGCTGTCCGGCCGCCCCGCGGGTTGCTGGTCGATCGATGCCATGTCAGGACAATGCCCCTCGCAAAGCCCAATGCAATTCTGGGAGCAGTCGACAGGCAGGCAAGGCCGAAGTCAAGCTCGGATGGTCTTGCGGAGCACCGACCACCTCACGGCCGCAGCCGCTTCTCTTCCTCGACCGCTTTCAATCGCACGACCGACACCGAGCAAAGGGCTCGCGCCACGACCTTGGTCGACACGCTGCCGAGGTGGCGGCGGATTGCCGAAGAGGATCGGGCGCCGACGACGATGTGCCCGACATCATTGTGCTCGGCATAATTGAGGATCGCGTCGGCCGGACTGACCGCCTCCAGCACGTGATAGCTTATACGGTCCTCCGGCAGATGCAGCGGGCGCGCCCAGTCCTTCAACGCGACCAGCCGCTGCAGATAGACTAGGCGCCCCGATTCATCGACATCCGGTGTCTTGCCGACGATCTCGGTCTTCAACACCGTCACGCAGGCCAGCCAGGAATCCTGGCGTGCCGCAAGGACACGCGCGGTTTCGTTGCGAACCTCGCCCGCCAGCGCATCGCTTCCGTTGGCAAGGTCGACCGCGGCCAAGACGATCGGCGGCCCGGCGCGCGCCGCGGAGCTGGCCGCCTCGCCCACCAGCGACTTCTCGTCCGTCCTGTGGAAAAAGTTCCTGATTGCGCCCCAGGTCCCTTCGTTCGATGGCGCGCTCTTCCTGGCGACCACAACCTGATCGGGATTCCTGAGATCCGAGAGAACATGCGCCGCTTCGCCATAGCGCTTGGATCTGTCGACTTCCATGCATCGCAGAATGACGGCCTCCAGCCACCTCGGTATCGCCTTGTCGATATCTCGCGGCGGCTTGGGCGCATGATAGAGCCTGCGCTTCATTCCCGCGAAGGTGGCCGGACGCCCGAACGGCTCCTCGCCGGTGGCGAGCTGATAGAGGATGCAGCCCAGCGCGAATATATCGCTTGCGGGATCGGACCTCTCGCCCAGCACCTGTTCCGGCGACATATAGGCCGCCGTGCCCATCGGCACGGAACTCTCTTCGCCGAGAAGATCCGGAAGCTCTGCATGGCGGGCGAGGCCGAAGTCCAAAAGCACGGCGCCGCGCTCGGCCACAATGATGTTTTCAGGCTTGAGATCGAGGTGGACGACCTTCTGGCGGTGCAAGGCGGCGAGCGCCTTCGCAATTTCGCCGCCGATCCTTGCCACCTCGTCCGGCGGCTGTGGCGCGCGGTTCGTCAGTTCCGCCAGAGCGACGCCGGCGACGAACTCCATCGCAATATAAGGAACCTTCGCCAGGCTTCCGGATGCCGCGAAGCGTGGCACATGCGGACCAGACAGGCGTTTGAGGATCAGTTCCTCGGCTTCGAAGCCGAGAATGACGGAAACGTCTCCGCCCGGGTCAAGAAACGGTATCTTCAAGAGAAGCGGGAAATCGAATTTCGGATTTCTCGCCCGCCATAGCGTCGCCATGCCGCCGGATTGAAGCCGTTCGACGAGCTCGAAACCATCGATGCTTGCCCCTGCCTCGAACTTCTGCATCCATCGCCTCCAGGCTGACCAGAGCAATTCCAGGAAAAGTGTGAGCCGTTTTCCGTCCGGAATTGCGTAAAAACAAGGAGATAGAGCGGTTCGCCGTTTCCGTGAAACGGTGAAACGCTCTAGCGGCCGATCTTCAAGCGCATGCCAAGCCACCCGGGCAAGCCTGACGCCTGAATCTTGCGAGCGGTTTCTTCATGATCGTAAGGAACGCGGACCATCGTCACCTCGCGCCGGTCCGTGTCGAGAAGCGCGAAGCAGGCGGCCGGGTTGCCGTCACGCGGCTGGCCGACCGCCCCAACGACGACAAGATGCCGCCTGAGCTCGGACAAAGGCGCCCCCACATTGTCCAGCGGCCGAAAATGAACCGGCCGGCTGCCGGGCAAAGCGTAGTAAATGGCTGGAATGTGGGTATGGCCACAGAAGATGAAGCGGGCATCGCTCGAGGAGAGGCAGTGTTCCGCCGCGTCGACGTCGCGTATGTACAGCCATTTTTCCGGCCGTTCCGCGCTGGCGTGAACATAGAGCCGGTCCGAGGATCGTGACGAGAGCGGCAGCTGCGCAAGAAAATCGAGATGTGCCCGGGCGAGCCGTTCGCGGGTCCACTCGATGGCGATCCGCGCGTTCTCCGTCATGTCGGTCCGAACCAACGCCGCCGCTTCATCGTGGTTGCCCTTGATGCAGAATGCACCGCCCTCCACCAGATCGGCGGCCTTCTCGATCACATAGACGGGATCGGGCCCGTAGCCGACCAGATCGCCAAGCAGAACCAGCTGGTCCGGTGCCTGCTTCCGAACGACGCCGAGGATTGCGTCGAACGCCTCACGGTTGGCATGGATGTCAGACAGGATCGCGATGCGCATTCAACCTTGTCCCGGGAAGCGGGCAACATAGCAAGGCGACGGCTGCAAGGAATTTGATCCGGCTCAATACCCGCGCGAGCTTGCGGCCGAGCTTCCCCCGCCAACTGGAGTTACCTTGTCGACTTCCACGACATTGGCTGCGGATCGGCTGTCCGGCCTCTGACGCACTCTGAAACCAGGCCGCACGCTTAGGCGCGAACGGCTCCTGCGGGTCAGCCACTCACATCACGCGAACGCGCAGCACGCCTTCGTTAAGGCGGCCTTCGGGGCCATCCACGGCCAAAAGCTTTTGCAACGCCATTATGGCTTGGCATTCGCTTTCGGATCGACTAGATGAGCCCCGCGCCTGTTTGCCTAGACGGCTAGCGGCGCAGGGAAGGGTTGCCCGCCGGTTGAAGGCACACCACATATCCGTAAAGGACTTCCCATGGGAGCATCTCCCCAACCCGCGCGGCGGAACCGGCCGGCGCGAGATGTCAAGGACGGAGAGGTGGCCGAGTGGTTGAAGGCGCACGCCTGGAAAGTGTGTTTACGGGAAACCGTAACGCGGGTTCGAATCCCGCTCTCTCCGCCATAGCTTCTTAATAATCAATTTTTCAAATAGTTAGCCAACTCGATTGCGAGCCGCGGCTTCGAGCAGCCAGTCGACGAAAAGCGCGGCGTCGGGATGCGGATCCCTTCCGAGGGGCTCCAACAGGTGAAAGGCCTCGTCAATCGGAACTTCGAGATCGAATGGCGCGAACAGCCTGCCGGATTTCCGTTCTCGGTTGGCAACAGACAACCGCCCGAGTGCCACGCCGCCACCTTCTGCCGCGATCTCGAAGGCCGTCAAGGAGGTGTCGAGTTGCAAGCCTTGTCCCGGGTCGACCATTTTTGCCTTGGCGGCATTCAGCCAGATCCCCCAGCCTTCCTGGTATCCGAGCACATGCAGTAACCGGTGTTCCCGCAGATCGTCGGGCCGGTTCAGTGGTCGTTTCGCGATGAGGCCAGGGGCGCAGAGGGGCGTAATGGTCTCCCATGTCAAACGGTGACTCCGCACGTTGCTCCAACCGCCAGTGCCGTACTGAATGTCAAGATCAAAGACGTCAGTATCGAAGGCATCGTTCCAGACACTCGAGATAATCCGGATATTCTTGTCGGGATTGCAGTCCAGAAATTCCGGGAGACGGGGCGCCAGCCAATTGACCGCGAACGACACCGCGCATCGCACTGTCAGCTCCTTCGCTCGGCGCCCACCGAATACCTCACGGGTACCGACAGCCAGACGCTCGAATGCGTCGCGCACCTTCGGTAGGTAGGCCTCCCCGGTCTTGGTCAGTTGCAGGCTGCGGGGGTGGCGGATGAAGAGCTGATGCCGCAGGCTGAACTCGAGCGATTTGACGTGCTTGGAGATGGCAGCCTGAGTGAGATTTAGCTCCTTGGCAGCATCGGTGAAGCTGAGGTGGCGCGCTGCGGCTTCGAAGGCTCGCAGCCAAATGAGAGGCGGCAGATCGAGCTGCATCTAGTCATCTCCAACCTATGTATAACAGAAACAGGGTCATTGTCTGCGAAACGGTTGTTTGACGCAACACGCGTTGCCGAGACATTCAAGGCTCACCTGCGCCGGCGGGACCAAGTGAGCCTCCACTTCCGAAGCTCAGAGCTGTCCCTGATGAGGAAGGCGGCAGGTACCGCCGATAATGCAGCCCGAGGGATCCAATGTTCTCGTTCTTCCCAACTGCCCGCGTTCGTCCATCGCCCTTCTTTGAAGCCGCCGTCGCGGAAGGCATGGTGGCTGCGAATGTCTACAACCGCATGATCATGCCGACATCGTTCGGCGACCCGGAGGGAGAATACTGGCGGCTGATCAACGGCGTCTCGCAATGGGATGTCGGTGTGGAACGCCAGGTGCAGCTCAAGGGACCGGACGCAGGCCGGCTGGCACAAATCCTGTCGCCGCGCGATCTCTCGGCCTGTAAAATTGGCCAAGGAAAATATGTGCCGCTTTGCAACCATCGCGGCACGATCATCAATGACCCGATCTTGTTGAAGCTCTCCGACGACCTCTATTGGCTCTCGATTGCGGACAGCGACATCTGGCTTTGGGCCAGTGCCATTGCGGCGGAACGCGGGCTGAATGTCGAGATTACCGAACCCGACGTCTCGCCCATGGCCCTGCAGGGACCCAAGGCCGAGGATGTTGTGGCCCATGTTCTGGGCGATTGGGTGCGCGCGCTGAAGTACTTCTGGTTCAAGGAAACCGAGATCGACGGCATTCCGATAGCGGTGCAGCGATCTGGGTGGTCCAAACAAGGCGGATTTGAGATTTATCTGAGGGATGGGACGCAGGGCACGAAGCTCTGGAACATCTTCAAGGAAGCGGGCAAGCCCTGGGGGATCGGCCCTGGCGCACCGGCAACTGCCGAACGCACCGAGAGCGGACTTGTGTCGGTGGGAGGCGACACCGACGACGAAACCAATCCCTTCGAAGTTCGGCTCGGCAAGTATGTCGATCTCGACGTTCCCGACGATGTTGTTGGGATCGGAGCACTCCGAAAGATTGAAGCCGAGGGACCGAAGCGGCATCAACTGGGTCTCATCTTCGATGCCTCGATGCCGGTGCCGTTTGGCGCCAAACGTGAGGACATCACCTTCGACGGCACCAAGGTCGGCGTGATGACGCATTGCACGTGGTCGCCCCGAATGAAGGCCAACATCGGATATGCCTTGATATCGACCGATGTGAAGGCCGGAGCGACGGTCAGCGTCAATCGCGCGAACGGTTCGATGGCGGCGCGGCTGGTGGAGCTTCCTTTCCTATGATTGACGAGGCGCCTTATCTCCGACCTCGGGCCGCCAATCACGTGCCGTTGACCCCGATCTCATTCCTCTACCGTACGGCTGATGTTTACCCTGATCGCGTGGCAATCATCGATGAGGATCGTCGCTTCACCTGGCTGGAAGTGCGCCGCCGCTGCGAGGCTCTGGCGGCGGGCTTGATCCGTTTGGGTGTCAAGCCAGGCGACGTCGTTTCGGTCCTTGCCCCCAACACGGCTGAGATGTTTGAGGCACACTTCGCCGTCGCGATGGCCGGCGCGGTCCTCAACACCATCAATATCCGCCTCGATGCCGAGACGGTTGCCTACATTCTGGACCACGCGGAAGCGCGCGTTTTGATGGTCGACAGGCAATGCCGGCCATTGGCCGAGGCGACGCTTGCACGAGTCACAGGCGCCATGCCGACCTTCATCGATCTGGGCGGACCTGGGGATGGTCCGGCCGGATGCATCCGCCACGCGGATTTGGTTCAGTCCGAAGCCCCAGCCTTCGTGCCGCTACTGCCGGCCGACGAATGGCAGACCCTGTGCCTGAACTATACATCCGGCACCAGCGGGCGGCCCAAAGGCGTGCTCTACCATCATCGCGGCGCCTATCTCATGGCACTGGGCACCATCGCGGGATGGGGACTCTCGGGCCATCCGACCTATCTTTACACAGTGCCCATGTTCCACTGCAACGGCTGGGGGCATGCGTGGACCATGACCGCGCTTGCAGCGACGATCGTCTGTTGCAGGCAGATCTCGGCCAAGGCGATCGTCGGGGCCATCGAGGCTTTCGGTGTCACCCATTTTGGCGGGGCGCCCGTCGTGCTCGGCATGCTGGTAGAGGCCGCCGAAGCAGAACTTTTTACACTCCCGCATGCGGTTCGGGTCATGACGGCCGGAGCGCCGCCGCCTGCGGCCATTCTTGAGAAAGTCGAAGCGCTGGGCTTCGATGTGATGCAAGTGTACGGCCTCACGGAAACCTACGGCCATGTCGTCCAATCCATCTGGGACCAGGCATGGGACGGTTTGGATTTCACCAGACGCGCGATGATGAAAGCGCGCCAGGGAGTGCGTTTTCCCACAACGGAATCGGCCGAGATTTGGGACGCTCAATCCGGAACGCGCCTGCCCCAGGATGGCAGCGCGATGGGCGAGATCGTGCTGCGCGGCAACACGATCATGAAAGGCTATCACAAGGACGAGGCAGCCACGGAAGCTGCCTTTGCAGGCGGAGTGTTCCACACTGGCGACGTCGCCGTGCAGTATCCGGACGGCTTCCTCGAAATCAAAGACCGCATCAAGGACATCATCATCTCTGGCGGGGAGAACATTTCCTCGATCGAGGTGGAGTCTGTTCTCTACCGGCACTCGGCCGTCAGCGCCGCCGCTGTCGTGGCCAAGCACGATGTCAAATGGGGCGAAACACCTTGCGCTTTCGTGGAGCTCAAGCCTGGTGCAAATGCCACCGCGGATGACCTGAACCAGTTCTGCCGGCAACATCTCTCCGGCTTCAAGATTCCAAAGCATTATATCTTTGAGACCTTGCCCAAGACTTCGACGGGGAAGATCGAAAAGTACAAGTTACGTGAACGGGCCAAGGCTTTTCCATGATGAAACAACAATACCTCACCATCGAGACGGAAGGCGCTGTAACCGTCGTGACGCTGGCACGCGAGGATAGGCGCAATGCCATTAGCGAAGACATGCTGATGGAGATCGAAAACGTGTTTCGGGCGCCGCCCCGGGGTACGAGGTGTTTCGTGCTTTCGGCCAGGGGCGCACATTTCTGCGCCGGGCTGGATCTGCGGGAGCATTATGAGAAGGACCGCTCTCCAGTCGAATTCATGACGATGTGCCAAGCCTGGCACCGAACCTTCGACCTCATTCAATTCAGCGGCATCCCCGTGGTCGCCGCGCTCAAGGGGGCAGTCGTGGGCGGCGGCCTCGAACTGGCGGCGGCGGCGCATGTCCGCGTAGCAGAGGAGAGTGCCTTCTTTGCTCTTCCGGAAGGCCAGCGCGGCATCTTCACGGGCGGCGGCGCAACGGTACGCGTAGCCCGCATCATCACGCCGGCGCGCATGATCGACATGATGCTGTCGGCAAGGACCTACGACGCCCGACGCGGGCTGGATCTTGGCCTATGCCATGAAGTGGTTGGTGACGGCCAAGCCCTCGCCCGTGCCAAGATGCTGGCTGCGCAGGTTGCCTCCAATCCCCCAACCACCAATTTTGCCATTGTGACCGGCATATCCCGCATCAATGACATGTCCACCACGGACGGCCTGTTTGCGGAAGGCCTGCTTGCCGCAGCCGTGCAAACCAACCCGGATATCAGGGAGCGGCTCGAGGCCTTCTTTTCCAAGAAAACCGAGCGTCTCGAACCGGGGACCAGGTGACAGATGACCTATCGACCGCCTGTGTCCCAGATTCTTTTGGCGATGCAGAGCGCCGGGAAGTTCGGCGCTCCTCATTATGCCGATCTCTCTCTCGATGATGCGCAGGCCATCATTTCCGAGGCCGGGCGTTTTGCCGCCGAACGTATCGCCCCCTTGAACCAGGTCGGCGACCGGCTTCCGGCATCCATCAACGACGGGATAGTCACAACACCTCCGGGTTGGCGCGCAACCTATCGGGACTGGTGCGCAGCTGGCTGGAACGGCTTAGCGGGCCCTGCCGACCATGGCGGGCAAGGCCTTCCCATGTTGATGGCCGTGGGATGCACCGAACTGTGGAACTCGGCTTCCATGGCCTTCGCTCTCTGCCCGCTTCTGACGGCAGGTGCCATCGAAGCGATTGCGGCGCATGCCTGCCAGGACCTCAAGGATCTTTACCTGCCCAAGCTCGTGTCCGGAGAATGGACCGGCACCATGAACCTCACGGAACCGCAGGCTGGCTCCGATCTTTCGGATCTACGCTGCCGAGCGGAACGGTTGGGCGACGGCACTTACTCCATCACCGGCAGCAAGATTTTCATAACGTATGGCGAGCATGATTGCGCGTCCAACATCGTGCATCTGGTCTTGGCGCGACTTGCCGATGCGCCTGCCGGCACCCGGGGAATCTCCCTGTTTCTCGTCCCTAAATTTCTGCCTGACGGAGCACGCAACGACCTGCGCTGCCATTCGCTCGAGCACAAGCTCGGCATACACGGTTCACCGACCTGCGCCATGACCTATGGTGACAACGGCGGCGCGAAAGGATGGCTGATCGGAAAAGAGAACCGCGGCCTCAATTGCATGTTCACGATGATGAACAACGCGAGGCTTCTTGTTGGCGTCCAGGGAGTTGCGCTCGCCGAGCGGGCCACGCAGATGTCGGTCGCGTATGCAAGGGAACGGCGCCAGGGAAGCGTTCCGGATCAGCGAGCAGGCGCGAGCGCAATAATTCATCATCCTGACGTCAAACGAATGCTCCTTGAAATGCGGGCCAAGACCGCTGCTGCACGTCTGCTATGCATGGCCACCGCCTCTTGGATCGACGGGAGCCTGAAAGCAAAATCAGCTGATGACCGACGGCTTGCGCATGCAAGGGCCTCTCTATTGACACCGTTGGCCAAAGCCTACTCGACGGAGATAGCGGTTGAGGTAACGTCAACTGCAATTCAGATCCACGGCGGAATGGGATACATTGAGGAGACGGGCGTTGCGCAGCTTTATCGCGACGCTCGTATTCTGCCGATCTACGAAGGCACCAATGGCATACAGGCCATTGACCTTGTCTCGCGAAAGCTACGTCTGGAAGACGGCGAGACGCTGTTTGACGCCCTGAAATCCAGCCGGGAGGGACTGGCGATCGTTGCCGGCGAACCGCTCGCAAGCCGTATTGTGTCTGAAATATCGGAACTGGCGAAGACGCTATCCAAAGCGCCCGACAGCGTCCAGTCGCTGGCGGCCGCAATGCCACTCCTCCGCGCCTTGGCCGCTGTCATTGCCGGGGGATATCTGGCGGAGAGCGCGGCTCTAGCACAAGGCGGCGCCAATGAAAGTGAGGCCCGCTATTTCATCACTGTTGAATTGCCGACCGCGATGGCTGCAGCAAAATCCGCATTATCGGGAGCTGGGATCTTGGCAACATATGATCTCCAGTAGCCTTTACCTGCGGTGTCAGGCGGCGTCACCGCAGGACCGGGCGAGATCGTCCATATGCCTAAAGCCCAGCAGGTCACGATCTGCTCGCACGAGCAGGCGCGGTTCCAGTGGTGGCCGCGTATTGGCTATGGCCTCACCCATCGGGAAACGTCCTGCGGCCAGAGGCCCCGGCTATTCGGCCGCGACCCGCTGACCGCCCGCGCGCAGCAGCGCATATCCCGCTTCCTCGACCGCCTGCGCGGCGCGTTTGCGGATCGCTTCGGACACAAGCACGCCGTCGGCGAAATCCTTGTCCGTCGCATAAACTCCCGTCGGCAAGGCAAGCGCCTCGAAGAAGCCGAACAGCGGCCGCAGTTGATGCTCGACGATCAGCGCGTGCCGTTCGCCCCCGCCGGTGGCAAGCAGCAGCACCGGCTTGCCCCTGAGCGCGGACGGATCGAGCAGGTCGAAGAAGTGCTTGAACAGGCCCGTGTAGCTGCCCTTGTAGGTCGGCGACCCGACCACCAGCACATCGGCGTTGACGACCTTGTCGAGGACGTCGCGGCCCTGCTGATCGAGATCGCGCGCCCATTTGGCGCTGCCGAGCGAGGCTCCGACGTCCTCGATGTCATAGGTGCTGGCGGACAGATTGTTGCGGACCGCGATATCCCTGACGACATGCTCCACAAAGCCGCGCGTCTTCGACGGCCGCGTGAAATTTCCGGAGAAACCGACAACGGTTGGATTGGGCATGCTGTGGCACTTTCTCGGTAGGTCGACGCCAAACGTCCAATGTCTATAATTTTTATAGACTCCGACCCACCTTAGAAGGAACCGTCGACCCTTGGAGAGCTCCCCGCCGAACAATTTTTCCATGGATCGAACAGATTATGGATACCGACGGCGAGACGCGCATAAGCAGCTTGCCGTTCAGCAGGGGAAAGAGGGCGCCAAAGACATCGGGCGCCGTCCTCGATCGTCTTCAGCCGCCCTGCGGATGAACCTGCGGCAACGCCGCGTCGAGCGACCGCTCGAACGCATCGACCAAAGCGTCGATCTGCGCCTCGGTGATGATCAGCGGCGGACAGAAGGCGATCGCGTCGCCCATGTTGCGCGAGATGACGCCGTTCTGCTGCAGGAAGCCGTTGACCAACGCGCCGAGCGCCGCCGGCTTGCCCCAGGGCACTTTGGTCGCCTTGTCGGCGACGAGCTCGACCGCGGCGATGAGGCCGACCCCGCGCACCTCGCCCACCAGCGGATGCGAGGCGAGCTTGCGCAGCCGCGCCTGCAGATGCGCGCCGACCTTGCGCGCATTGCCGACTAGGTCGCGCTCCTCGATCACCTTGATGTTCTCCAGCGCGACGGCCGCGGCCACCGGATGACCGCCACCGGTGAAGCCGTGGCCGAAGGTGCCTATGCGGTCGCTCTCGTCGGCGATCGGCTCGAACACCTTGTCGTTGATGAGCAGCGCCGAGATCGGCAGGTAGGACGAGGAAATCTGCTTTGACAGCACCATGATGTCGGGCTTGATGCCGAAGGTCTGGGATCCGAACATCTCGCCGGTCCTGCCAAA
The DNA here is from genome assembly GCF_003289965.1 of Mesorhizobium atlanticum. Taxonomy (GTDB): domain Bacteria; phylum Pseudomonadota; class Alphaproteobacteria; order Rhizobiales; family Rhizobiaceae; genus Mesorhizobium; species Mesorhizobium atlanticum. The sequence continues at coordinate 220,415 of NZ_QMBQ01000002.1, read as the reverse complement.
ACCGCAAATCACCTCGTCGGCCACCAGCAGCATGCCGTATTTCGACAGCACCGCCTGGATCTTCTCCCAATAGCCGGCCGGCGGGACGATGACGCCGCCGGCGCCCATGATCGGCTCGCCGATGAAGGCGGCGATCGTTTCAGGCCCCTCGGCAAGGATGAGCTTTTCCAACTCGTCTGCGAGCCGGGCGGAGAACTGTTCCTCGCTCTCGCCGGGCTGGGCCTCTCGCCAGTGATGCGGCGTCGACGACGTGTGCAGGATATTGGCGATCGGCAGATCGAAGGAGAGATGGTTGTTGGGCAGGCCGGTCAGGCTCGCCGAGGCGATGGTGACGCCATGATAGCCGCGCTTGCGGCTGATGATCTTCTTGCGCGCCGGCTGTCCAAGCGCATTCGAGCGATACCAGATCATCTTGATCGCGGTATCGTTGGCCTCGGAGCCGGAATTGGTGAAATAGGCCTTGCTCATTGGCACCGGCGCCATCTGCACCAGCTTCTCGGCCAGGTCGATCAGCGGCGAATGCGCCTTCGAGCCGAAGTCGTGATAGAAAGGCAGCTTCGACATCTGTCTTGTCGCGGCTTCGACCAGCCGCTTTTCCGAGAAGCCGACGGCGACGCTCCACAAGCCCGCCATCGCCTCGATGTAGCGGTTGCCGGCAATGTCCTCGACATAGACGCCGTCGCCCTTTTCGATCACCAGCGGCCCCGTTTCCTGATGCTTGCGGGCATTGGTGTAGCCATGCATGTGGTAGCGGATATCGCGGGCTTCGGGGGAATTCGGTCTGGCGTCCATTGTGGTGGGGTCCTGTCTTGGGGGGCCAAAGCGGAAATAGGACGAGCTTCCTCGTTGAGAAATCCGAAAATTCCGCGTTGCATTGTCGCGGCTGATGCCTCATCGCGAAGGCTGATCGCAAGAGCCGCGAAGCCGGGATCGATAGCGCCAACAAGCCGCGACCGTCGCGGAACTGATGGCGCGGCAGGGTTGGAGCATGGAACAAGTCGATTGCATCGTCGCCGGCGCCGGCCTCATCGGCCTGGCGGTCGCGCGCGCCATGGCCGCCCAAGGTCTCGCCACGCTGGTCCTCGAAGCGGCGGACGCCATAGGCACCGAGACGAGCTCGCGCAATTCCGAAGTCATCCATGCCGGGATCTACTATCCGCAAGGGTCGCTGAAGGCCCGGCTCTGCGTCGCTGGCCGCGACATGCTGTACCGATACTGTGCGGAACGCGCGATTCCGCATCGCCGCGCGGGCAAGCTTATCGTCGCGACCGACGAGGCCCAGGACCCCGTGCTTGCCACGATCCAGGCCGGCGCCGCTGCCTGTGGCGTCGACGATTTGCGCTTCGTCTCCGCCGCCGAAGCGCAAGCACTGGAGCCGGCGCTTCACTGCACCAAGGCGCTGCTTTCGCCTTCCACTGGCATCATCGACAGCCACGCGCTCATGCTCGGCCTGCTCGGCGACGCGGAGGACAGCGGCGCGACGCTGGCGCTCAACACGCCCATCGTCTCAGGCCGCGTCGGGCCGAACAGGATTGTGGTACGGACGATGGACGCGGCGAGCGGCGAGCAGTTCGAGATCGCAGCACCGCGCCTTATCAACGCGGCCGGCCTGGGCGCTGTCACCTTGGCAGGCTCCCTTGAGGGGTTTGGCCAACAATTCCTGCCGACGCTTCGGTATGCCAAGGGTAATTATTTCTCGGTTGCCGGGCGCGCGCCCTTTTCACACCTTGTCTATCCCGTGCCTGAGCCCGGCGGACTCGGCGTCCATCTTACTCTCGATCTTGCGGGCGCCGCACGCTTCGGACCGGACGTCGAGTGGACGGACACGATCGACTATCGCGTCGACCCGGCGCGCGGCGAGCGCTTCTATGCCGCGATCCGCAAATATTGGCCCGATCTGCCCGATGGCAGCCTACAGGCGGCCTATAGCGGCATCCGGCCGAAGCTCTCGGGCCCAGGCGACGCCAACAGCGATTTCGTCATCCAGGATGCCGCAACGCATGGCATCGACGGCCTCGTCAACTTGTTCGGCATCGAAAGCCCCGGCCTGACTGCAAGCCTGGCGATTGCCGAGCATGTGATGCGCATCGTCGCGCCCAAGACGGGCTGACGGCGCCGCGGCGTCAAGACACGGCGCCCTGGCGCTCATTGCCGGCGTCCACGTCCAACCAGGCGGTATCTGAAGCGATCGCGCACGAATTCGTTGAAGAATTGGCCTTTTGAGAAAGCTGCCTTGAAGGCTGTGTAGGTCTCGGGTTCCACATCCTCATAGTCGTAGCGGTTGCCGCTCGGAACGAACCATACCGAAAGGACTCGCCGCGACGGATCGTATTGAATGTTCTGGATTGCGGTGGAAGGCATGGCCGGCATCCCGTTCCCAACCTAACCCTTCGCGCATCTCCAGGTTCCGCGGGCCGGGAGTGGCCTTGCATACGTGCTCCGATCGCCTATCTGAGCCGCATGTCATCAGCCAGACGCCCGACCAAGCAGAGCGCCTGCCATGGCGATCTCTTTGGTGCGCCCGGACGCGCGCTGCCCGCAAGCCTACCCGAAGGCTTCTCCTACCATCCGGACCTGATCACCCGTGGCGAAGAGCACGAACTGGTCCGCCATATCCGCGGCCTGCCTTTCAAGCCGTTCGACTTTCACGGCTATCTCGCCAACAGGCAGGTCGTCGGCTTCGGCCTGCGCTATGACTATGAGCGCCGCCAGGTGCTCGACGCGCCGCCCATTCCGGATTTCCTGCTGCCGCTGCGCGCCAAGGTCGCCGAATTCGCGGGCATCGCGGCGAGCGAATTCGCGCAGCTGCTGATCAACGAGTATCGCCCGGGCGCCGGTATAGGCTGGCATCGGGACAAGCCGCATTTCGAGCTGGTCGCCGGCGTTTCCCTGCTGGCGCCCTGCAGCTTCCGGCTGCGCCGCAGGAACGGCACGGCATGGGACCGGGCAACGATCGACGTCGAGCCCAGGTCGGTCTATCTCATGGCGGGACCGGCGCGAAATGAGTGGGAGCACTCCATCCCGCCTGTCGAACAACACCGCTACTCCGTCACCTTCCGGACAATGCGCATCTCTTAAGTGGTCGCTGTCACGGCTTTCCGGGAACCATCACCCGGCCCCGGGGTTGTGTCGTCAGATTTCGAGATCGAAAGGAAAGACGATGCGCACGCTGACGATGGTCCTGATGCTGTCGGCAATGGCAATGGCGCAGCCCGCTTCTGCTCAACGCGCCGATCCGCAGCCGCCGCAAGCCCCGCCTCCTGCTCAGGAGCTTATCCCGGACCAGCCGCAGCCCGGCCAGGACGATGCCGCCCAGAACGTCACCAACATCGTCGTGGTCGCGATCGAGGACCTGCCTTCGGAAGTGAAGGCGCAGGCGGAGGCCATCGTCACCAGGACGACGGCCAAGGAGCTGGCCAAGCTGCAGAGCTCGGTCGATGCTTCGCCCGCGGCAACGTCGGTCCTGCATGCGAACGGGCTGAATTCCTCGCAGGTCGTGGCCGCCAACATCGACGGTGACGGCACGCTGACGCTGATCATCCAGACGACGGCCTGACCGGCCAGCGGCCGAGCGACCGCGTCCCGCCTTCGATCCTCACCCTTGCGGAGGTCGCCATGACCGAAGCCGCGGTTCGCAACTTCACCCTGAACTTCGGGCCGCAGCACCCGTCCGCGCATGGCGTGCTGCGGCTGGTGCTGGAATTGGACGGCGAGATCGTCGACCGCGCCGATCCGCATATCGGCCTGCTCCATCGCGGCACCGAGAAGCTGATCGAATACAAGAACTACCTGCAGGCGCTGCCCTATTTCGACCGGCTCGATTATGTCGCACCGATGAACCAGGAGCATGCCTTCTGCCTTGCCGCCGAAAAGCTGCTGGAAATATCGGTTCCCCGACGCGGGCAACTCATTCGCGTGCTGTTTTGCGAGATCGGCCGGTTGCTCTCGCATCTTCTCAACGTCACCACCCAAGCCATGGATATCGGCGCGCTGACGCCGCCGCTTTGGGGTTTCGCCGAACGCGAGAAGCTGATGGTGTTTTATGAACGCGCATCCGGCGCCCGCATGCATGCCAATTATTTCCGCGTCGGCGGTGTGCACCAGGATCTGCCGGAGCAGCTCCTGGACGACATCTGGGATTTCTGCGATCCGTTCCTGAAGGTCTGCGACAATCTCGAAGGCCTGCTTACCGACAACCGCATCTTCAAGCAGCGCAACGTCGATGTCGGCGCGATTTCGCTCGATGACGCCTGGGCCCTGGGTTTTTCCGGCCCCATGGTGCGCGGCTCGGGCGCCGCCTGGGACCTTCGCAAGGCACAGCCCTATGAATGCTATCCCGAGATGGAGTTCGATATCCCGATCGGCAAGAACGGCGACTGTTACGACCGCTACCTGGTGCGCATGGAAGAGATGCGCCAGTCGGTGCGCATCATGCGGCAGTGCCTGGAGAAGCTGCGCTCACCCGATGGCCAGGGCCCGGTCGCGGTGCCCAATCGGAAGATCACGCCGCCGTCGCGCGCCACCATGAAGCGCTCCATGGAAGCGACCATCCATCATTTCAAGCTTTATACCGAAGGCCACCGCGTGCCGCGTGGCGAGGTTTATGCCGCGGTTGAGGCGCCGAAGGGCGAGTTCGGCGTCTACCTGGTCTCCGACGGCAGCAACATTCCCTATCGCTGCAAGATACGCGCGCCATCCTTCGCCCATCTCCAGGCGATGGACTTCCTGTCGCGCGGGCACATGCTGGCGGATGTCGCGGCGATCATTGGCTCGCTCGACATCGTCTTCGGCGAGATCGATCGCTGACGAGATCGATCGCCGACGAGGAGGAGAGCCCGGCGCCTCCCCATCTCTTCCATCAACCGTCGAGCTCGGCACGGTCTCGCCGACGGAACCGCCTTAATGCATGAACACAGCTCTCAGCCACGCAAGAATGCCCGCCCCCGGAGAGACCGCCGCGCGCACGCGCGACGCCGCCCAGCGTGCCGGCATGTTGGCGCCGACATGGCAATGGCAGACAACCTCATGCAGTTGCCAGTCGCTCATCTCGAAGAAGCGCTTGGCTTCACCGTAAGTGTCATCCTGCAGGCCCTGCGCACGGAAGATCGGATCTTCGAATGCGACGGTGATCGCCGATCCGTCGGTGCGCATTCTTTCACGCACGTCGGGTGGAGCGTATTCGGTGCCCGCCAACGCCGTGAGGCGGCGGCCGGGGCTTTGTTCGAGAAGTTGTGCCCAGCGCTCAAGGCGCTGGCCCCGATTGGCGATGAGAGCCGGTGCTTCGGCATGAACGTCGGCAACGGCGTTGATTTGGTCAAGGGTTTGGTGCTTCACGGCCGTCTCCTGTATCGACAGACAATCACCCGCCCGCAATGGGAATTAAGGCGCCGACCGGCGCCGGCAAGAGCCGAAACGGACGCGCGGAATCATTTGATCGTCACCTGTCGCAATCTCGCGGCGCGATCGTGTGGGAACCATCCGCTGGCGCGGCCGTTCTGCCAGCTTGCGCCGCCGATCGCCCCCGACGAAACGTCTGAACGTGGCGATCGCCCCCACCATTTCAGGTCGGGCAGGACATCCCGCCTGTCGGGATCGCGCAGAGCCAGCCAAGGCGCCGAGCGGAAGGATAGAGCGATGGCCATTCTCCCCAATCCGGACCCGTCTCCAACGCCGGTGCCCACGCCTCCGCCCATCCCGGAACCCAAGCCGATGCGCGAGCCGGATCCGGATCGACTTCCCGATGAGGAGCCGGTCCCCAATCCCGATGAGAATGACGCCCCGCCCAAGCATTCCACGCCCAGGCGGCGCCAACCTTGAATGGCTCATAGGAGGCGGCGGACACGCCTCCCGCGCCTTTCATTCGCCGCGCATCGTCGCCTGAAAGGTCGGCAGGTGCTTCTTCTGCGCCTCGATCATGCGCTCGCGGTAGACCCCATAGATGACGTCGGTGTCGTGTAGCGTCACGCCCGCGATGGTCGGCGAGGCGAACACCGGCAGCTCGATGCCGCGCTTCGACAGTTGCTCGGCCGTGCGCGCCAGGAGCTCGTGCGCCATGACCATCGCCAGCACCGTCGACGAGCCCGCCACCGGGCGGCTCCAGCCTTCGACCGGCACCACCGCGTCCTCGATCGGCGAGCAGGTGTCGATGACCAGGTCGGCTGCATCCGCCAGCCTTTTGCCGGAAGAATGCGTGGCCGGCTTGTCGAGATTGTTCTTGCTGGTGACGGCAACGACGAAGATGCCGCGCTTCTTGGCATAAAGAGCCGTGTCGATGCCGGACGAATTGCGGCCGCTATGACCGAAGATGATGATGGAATCGCCCTTGTTCAGCGGCTGATGATCCAAGAACTTCTCGGCATATTTTTCGGTCCGTTCCAGCCACAGGAGCTCGCGCACGCCGCCGGCGCCGAGCACGTTGTGCCACATCACGCGCGGGTCGGTCAGCGGGTTGAAGCCGACGAAGCTGCCATAGCGCGGGAACATTTCCTGCGCCGGCAGCACCGAATGGCCCGAGCCGTAGAGATGCACCAGTCCGCCATTCTCCAGCGTGTCGGCGAAACGGCTCGCCGCCTGGCCGAAGGCTTCGGCATTCGCCTTTGAAGCCTGTTCGAGAAGAGCGGTGAGGCGTGGGATATAGAGATCGGACACTTTGGTACTCCTGTTGATCGTGTCAGCTTCTGGTGTTTGGGAGGCGGCCGGCGCGCAGCGTCGAACGGATCTCGTAGCGGTCGCCGCGCATCACCGAGACGGTGAATTCGAACGGACCGCGTTCGTCGATGGTGATGCGCTCGACGACGAAGGCGGGACTGCCCGCGGGCAGTTCGAGCAGCTCGGCATCGGCCGCGCTGACCGCGCCGACGCGGTAGTTCTCGCGCGCCTCGACCGGCACGATGCCGTATTGCCGCTCCAGCGCCTCGTAAAGCGAGCCCTTGAGCAGACCGGCATCGAGGAAGCCCGGTACGCGCGCCGCCGCCAGCTGCGCCGTCTGGATGCCGATCGGCTCGTTGTTGCCGAGCCGCAGCCGCCGGATCCGCACGATGGGATCGCCCTCCTCGATCTCCAGTGCGCCGGCCGCAGCCGCATTGGCCGTCGTCAGGCTGCAGTCGAGCAGGCGCGAGCCGGCGACCACGCCGATATTGCCCATCTCCTGCGTGAAGGAGGTGAGCTCGCGCGTGCCGGCGACCAGCGTGGCCGACCGCACAAAGGTGCCTCTGCCGTGCTCGCGTCTGAGCAGCCCGCTTTCCTCGAGGTTGCGCAGCGCGTGGCGCAGCGTGATGCGGCTGACGCCGAACAGCGCGCAGAGCCGGTCCTCGGCCGGGATCTGGTCGCCGGTCGCCCACTCGCCGCTCTTGACGATGGCGCGGATCGCCTCCTCGACCTGGTACCAGAGCGGTTCCGGCCGCCTGCGGTCCGGCTGCTGAAAGCTTGCTTCGCTCATCGGATCTGTCTCCACCCGCTTCCCGCCTGTCCGGCAAGCGCAGCACCCACCAGGCCGGCGCGAGAGCCGAATTGTCCAGGCTTGAGTTCGATGCCGCGCAGATGCGGCGGCAATTGACGCCTGAGCGCCGCAAGCAAAGGCGGCCCGATCACGTCCAGCGCGTCCGCCAGGCCGCCTGAGACCAGGATGACACCTGGGTCGAGCAGCGCCACCGCGCCGGCGAGCGCGGCGCCAAGCCGTCGCACGGTGTCCTCCACGGCGGTAAGCGCGGCGGATTGCCCGGCGCGAGCGGCGGCAATCAACTCGCCGCCATTCGCAAGCCCAATCTGGCTGGCAAGCGCATCCAGCGCGCGTCCCGAGGCGACGCGCTCCAGCCAACCGCTGCGTCCATCGCCCTGATCCTCGGCATCGGCGCACGCCCAGCCGAAGGAGCAGGCGCCGCCATGCGCGCCGGCGACGATGCGGCCATTGGCCAGCACCGCCGAACCGATGCCGGTGCCGATGGCAAGCAGGATCGCATCGGACACGTCCTTGGCCGCGCCCTCGGCCGCTTCCGCCAGAAGCGCGATCTGCGCGTCATTGCCGGTCGCGACCCGCAAATCAGGGAACAAGGCCTGAATGTCGACGCCATCGAGCCAGGGCAGATTCGGGATCCAACGGCAGATCGACCCTTCGGTCAGGCCAGGCACCGCAAGCCCGAGCGCTTCGGCATCAGCTGCGACGGCAAGCGCGCGAACGCGCGTGACGAAGGCGTCGAGACTGCCCGGCGCCGGCTCGTGGACTGGCGGCGCAAGAGCGCCGATATCGCCGGTATGTATGGCGGCACGCAGATTGGTGCCGCCGAGATCGATGGCGAGCACCCGTGTCATGTCTCGCGGCTCCGATCGGCGGGCGGCGCGAACAATCCGCTGCCGGCATTCCAGGAATGCGAGGCCGCCGCGAAGGCTTGCGCATGGCGCGTACCGCGCAGGCAGCCGCGCAGCCGGTAGAGAGCGCTGTAGTAGTCGACATAGGGGAAGCTGCTTAAGCCCCGCGCCAGCTCATATTCCATCACCGCCTCGTGCCAGGCGTCGAAACCGGCGCTGACACCGACGAGATGCTCAGGCCGAAAACCCTCGTCGTCCTCCCAGTTCTCGCCGAACAGCAGGAGCTGCGACGTATCATGCCGAGCGCGGCGCGCCTATGGATTGAAAGCATGCTCATTGCCGGTCCTCCCATTTTTCGGTCGTGAGGCATTCATGCGGCGCGAGGCCGCAAAGGGTCATTCACTTTCCGGAAAAATCATTATAACGACATGATGCCAGCCACAAGTGCCTGAGCGTCATGGACTGTTTCACGCAGGTAGCTAACCTGATAGAAAGGCGAAAGATAATATATTGATTTATAATGATAATTTTACTGAATTGCTGCCCCGGAGGATTTTTGGCTTACAAAACGCTGTCGAACGGTGGCACGTAAGGGGCTTGCGCCTTTGCTCAAACTTGTCATAACGTCATGGCTCTTGTTGTGGCTTGTGTGGAGGATGCCGATGTCGCTTGCCTGGATCTCGAAGCTGGCTCTCGCCGCGGGGCTCGTTGCGCTGCCCGCGACCGGATGGGCGCAATCGGTCAACATCTCCTACCTGACGCATTGGTCGCCGGAAACGGTGGCGCTGCTCGAGGCGGCGGCCAAGGATTTTTCCAAGCAGAATCCCGATGTCGCCGTCACCGTGCGCGCGGTTCCTTTCGGCGATCTCTTGACCACGCTGCGCTCGCAGGGCGGCTCCTCCGACGGCCCGACGATCGGCGGCATCTACGATCTGTGGCTGCCGGAGCTGGCCAAGGACAAGCTCGTCGCCCCTGCCCCCGATGCAGTTGCCAGTGAGGTGAAGAGCGCCTGGCCGGCCGGCGTCGTCAGCGCTGCTTCTGTCGGCGGCACGCTTTACGGCATCCCGAACGAGATCGACGTCTACGCGCTGAACTACAACAAGGAACTGTTCAAAGCGGCAGGCATTGCCGCCCCGCCCAAGACATGGGCCGAATTCAAGGATGCCGCCGCCAAGCTGACCGACAAGGACAAGGGCCAGCAGGGCTTCGGCATGATCAACTCATGGGCGGCGGGCGTGGTCCATCCTTTCGCGTCGCTCCTCGTCTCCAATGGTGGCAACCTGGTCAAGGATGGCAAGCCGGCGCTGGACAGTCCCCAGGCCGGCGAGACCTTCGCGCTCTACGAAGACTTGATAAAGTCCGGCGCGAGCAATCCCGCGATGGCGACGGCCGACGCCAACACAACCGGTCCGTTCCTCGACAATTTCGTCTCCGGCAAGACCGGCATGATCATCATGGCCAATTGGTGGGAAAGCGCGCTGAAGACCGGAATGGGCGACAAGTTCGCCAACATCGCCACCGCGCCGATCCCGGTCGGCCCGAGCGGCGACAAGCCGCATTCTATCTCCTACTCCTGGATGACCGTCGTCAACGCCAAGGCGGGCGAGGCCGAGCAGAAGGCGGCCTGGCAATTCCTCGCCTGGCTGAACAGCCCGAAATCCGGCAAGAACGGCGCCTCGGCCATGTCCGACATCTTGATGTCGATGGGCATCCTGCCGTCACGCACTTCCGACATCGAGGCGCACAAGGACAAGCTCGGCTCGGAGTTCCTCTCCGGCTACGTCTCCGTGCTCGCCGATGCGCGGCCCTTCCCCGTCGTGCTCGGCGGCCAGGAATTCTCGGAATCCCTGCAGCAGACCCTCGAGGCGTTGCAGTATGGCCAGGTCTCGGCCAAGGATGCGCAGGCGAACGCTCAGGCCGATGCCACCTCGATCCTGGAGCGCGCCGCCAAGTAAGTTCGGGTCGCTGACCGGAAGCAGGTGAATGGCCAAAGCTTTTCGTGCCTCGGCGGGCATCATGCTTGCGCCCGCCGTGACATTGATCGGCGTGTTCGTGCTGCTGCCGATGCTGCTCACCATCTGGCTGTCCTTCCAGGACTGGTCGACGCAGACACCCTTTTCCGAGGCGAGCTTCGTCGGCTTCGGCAATTTCAACGAGATCTTCGGCCCCACCTCGGTCGGCCGTGACTTCAAGACCGCGCTCCTCAACACCGCGATCTACACCGCGCTGTCGGTCGCCCTCATCCTGCCGCTGTCGGTGGTCTTTGGGCTGCTGGTCTATCAGCGCGAGGTCGCCGGCGGCACGGCGCTGCGCACCGTGCTGTTTTCGACCTACATGGTGCCGATGATCGCCGTCGCGCTGGTCTGGTCGAAGCTCTACTCGCCGAGCGAGGGCCCGCTCAACCAGCTGCTCGGCCTGATCGGCGTCGGCCCGCAGCCCTGGCTCTCCTCGCCACGTTCGGCGCTGGTTTCGATCGTGTTGCTCAATGTCTGGCAGCAGGTCGGCTATTTCACCGTGCTCGCCATCGCCGGGCTGACGCAGATCCCCGGCAGTCTTTATGAGGCGGCGACGCTGGACGGCGCCAACGGCCGCGAGCAGTTCCGCTTCATCACGCTGCCCCTGCTGCGCCGCACGCTTCTCTTCAGCGCCGTCATCGCCATCATCAACGCCGTGCAGGTGTTCGAGCCGGTGGCGCTGATCACGCAAGGCGGACCGGTCGGCTCGACCAACGTGCTCACCTACCATGTCCGCCGCGTCGGCATCGAACGCGCGCAGGGTGGGCTGGGCTCCGCCATGGCGGTGATGCTGATGCTGTCGCTGATCGTCTGCGTTTCGGCGCTGTTCTCACTTGTCAACCGCAAGGACGGCGAATGAGCGCATCAACCCGATCGCTCGCCCGCAAGCGCCCTTCGGGCCGCAAGGCGCTGCTTGCGACCGCAATGCTTCTGGTCGCCGTAGCCTCCGCCTTCCCGCTCGCCTGGATGGTGCTCTCCAGCCTGAAGACGCCGGCCGAGACCATGCAGGTGCCGCCGGTCTGGATCCCGCGCACACCGACCCTGGAGGCCTATGAGAAGGTCGCCGGTGTCATCAATGTCGGCAGGTCAATGTGGAATTCTTTGATCATCGCCTCGGTCACCACGGCCGGCATCCTGGTCACCAGCATGATGGCTGGCTACGCCTTCGCCAAATATTCCTTCCCCGGCCGCTCGCTTTTGTTTTCCGTCCTGATCGCCACCATGTTCCTGCCGCCGATCGTGACGCTGATCCCGCTCTACCGCATGGTCGGGTCGCTGGGCTTGAGCGCCAGTCTGGCCGGCATCATCGTGCCCAACCTCGCCAACGCCTTCGGCATCTTCCTGATGCGCCAGTTCATCGCCGGTGTACCCGACGACCTCATCGACGCCGCGCGCATGGACGGCGCTTCCGAGCTGCTCATCCTCTACAAGATCGTGGCGCCGAGCGTGGCGCCGGCGATCGCAGCGCTCGCGCTCTTCGCCTTCGTCTATCACTGGAACAGCTATCTGTGGCCGCTCACCGTGTTGCAGGGCAATGCCGACGCCTATCCGATCGTCATCAGCCTCAGCCGGCTGCTCAGCTACAACCGCGGCGCCGTCAACACCGGCCTGGTGATGGCCGGCGCCACGCTCGCCGTGCTGCCGCCGCTGGTGCTCTTCGTCTTCCTGCAGCGCTTCTTCGTCGATTCGATCGTGGGGTCGGCGATCAAGGGATAGAGCCAAGCAGCCGTCCGGTGCCGTCAGGTCGTCTCCCGCAGGATCACAGTCGGCTCCATCAGCACCATCCGGCGCGGCTGCGTCGGATCATCGAGAAAATCGATCAGCGCATCCACCGCCAGTTGACCGGCCTCCGAAATGCGCCGTTCGACCGTCGACAGCGGCCTGACCAGAAGCGGCGCGATGTAGATGTTGTCGAAGCCCATCACCGCGCAATCCTCGGGGACGCCCAAGCCCCGCTCGCGCAGTGCGACCGTGGCGCCCATCGCCAGCATATCGCTCATGCAGCACATGGCGGAAAAGCTGGTGCGGTCGAGCAGCGTGCGGGTGGCCATCAGCCCGAAGCGATGATTGAACGCGCCGCACTCGATCAGGTCGGGATCGATCGGCAGCCCGGCCTCGCGATGCGCCCGCTCATATCCCGCCCGCCGGATCTTGGTGTTCGAGGCTAAGGGATTGCCGCTGACGAAGGCTATGCGCTTGTGTCCGGCCCCAATCAGATGGCTGGCCGACAGGAACGCTCCTGTCTCATAATCCGTATCGATGCGCGCGGCGAGACAATCGAGCTCGGGTATCTCGCGGTCCATCGAGATCAGCGGAATCCGGAGCCTTTCCAGCAATCCGGCGTCCGGGATCAGATCGCTCGCGGCCATCACTATTCCGTCGACGCCATGGCTTGCAAGGAAGGTGAGATGCGCCGCTTCCTTCTCGGGATCGCTGTCGGAATTGCACAGGATCGTCGAATAGCCGCGCTCGCGCGCCGCGACATCGCAGGCGCGGACGAGCTCGGTGAAATAGGCGTTGAGGATGTCCGGCACGATGATGCCGATAACGCGCGAACTGCGCGTGACCAGCGAGCGGGCAATCGAGTTGGGCGTGTAGTTGCGCTCCCTGGCGAGGGACCAGATTTTCTCCCGGGTCTCCTCGCTTATGAACTGGTCTTTTCGGTTGAGCACCTTTGAGACCGTTGCGGCCGAGACCCCCGCCTGGCGGGCGATGTCCTTGATCGTGATTGCCACATTCCCTCGCATGTCGACGAACAGCAAACGGTCGCCAGCCCCCTGTCGGCAGATCGCCATGCGACTAGCATGGATCGCGTTTCCAAGAAACAAGGTCGCGCCATCCACAGCCCTTGCCGCCGATTTGACAGCGGTCCTGAAACCATCTAGGTAAACGTTTACTTACGTGAGTTCAATGTTGTTTCTGGCAATGAGCAGCCTGGCCGATGCCCAGCCAGGCCTGCCCGGCGCCGGAGGGGAGGACCTATGCCTTTTCGAGCCTGCCTGCTTCGAGAGGATCGCTGAATGCCGGATCCGCGTCAGCCGCCCAGCGAGCCTTTGCCAATGCAATCCGCCTCCACCAAATTGTCCATCGGGGACCTCAACGTCCGTTTCGGTTCGGTTGTCGCGTTGAAGGATGTCAGCCTCGACATCGCCGACGGCGAATTCGTCTGCATCCTCGGCGCTTCGGGCTGCGGCAAGAGCACGCTGTTCAACGTCGTCTCGGGCCTGCTCAAGGCGACGTCGGGCAAGATCGTGCTCGACGGCCAGGATGTCTCCAACCGTCCCGGCCAGGTCGGCTACATGCTGCAGAAGGACCTGATGCTGCCCTGGCGCACGGTGCTCGGCAACATCACGCTCGCCGCCTCCCTCACGCGCGGCGCCACCGCCAAGGACCGCGACGAAGCCGCCGAACTCGCCAGCCGCTATGGCCTAGGCGATTTCCTCAACCACTATCCGCACGCGCTGTCGGGCGGCATGCGCCAGCGCGTCGCCATGATGCGCACCATCGCCGCCGGACGCCAGGTGATGCTGCTCGACGAGCCATTCGGCGCGCTCGACGCGCAGACGCGGCTCGGCATGCAGCAATGGCTGCTGCAGCTCTGGCGCGACCTCAAGCGCACCATCCTATTCGTCACCCACGATGTCGACGAGGCGATCTATCTCGCCGACCGCATCGTGGTGATGACGCCGCGGCCGGGCCGCATCGCCGACATCCTCACCGTCGACCTGCCGCGGCCACGGCCGCTGGAAGTGCTGACGACCGACACCTTCGTCGGCCTGAAGCGTCAGATCATGCAGCACCTCTACCACTAAGCGCGGAAGAGCCACCCAAATGAACACACGCTTTGGCGCGGCGGCAGGGCCGTTCCTGATCTGGGTCGTCGCCATGGTGCTGATCCTGGTCGCCTGGCAATTGCTGGTCTGGGCCACCGGCCTGCCGCCCTATGTCATCCCGCCGCCGGCGCTCGCCTTCTCGACGCTCCTCGACAACTGGCCGCGGCTCTCGGTGCTGACTGGCCAGACGCTTTACGAAACCGCGATCGGCTACCTGCTCGGCGCCGTCATCGGCTTCCTGCTCGCTTTGGCGATGGGCCAGATCCGTGTCGTCCAGCGCCTGGTGATGCCGGCGCTGATCATCTCGCAGGCGGTGCCTATCGTCGCCATCGCGGCGCCCTTGGTCATCATCTTCGGCTTCGGCATCACGCCGAAGCTGATCATCGTCGCCTGGATCGTGTTCTTCCCGGTCGTCGTCAACGTGCTCGACGGCCTGGCTTCGGTCGACCGCGACATGCTCAACCTCGCCCGCCTGATGGGCGGCGGGAGTTTGCGCACCTTCGCCATCGTCAAGCTGCCCGCCTGCATCGGGCCGCTGTTCTCCGGCCTCAAGATCGGCGCGACCTATGCGGTGACCGGCGCGGTGATCGGCGAATGGACGGCTTCGTCCAAGCAGGGTCTCGGCACCTATCTGCTCACCGCCAACGCGCAGATGAACACGGCCGGCGTCTACGCCGCCATGCTTCTGCTCACCGTCATCGGCGTCGGCTCCTTCCTGCTCGTCTTCGGGCTGGAGGTGCTGATGACGCCGTGGCGCTCCCGCTCCACCGCGCCCGCATGGGCGCAATGGAAACCGTCGCAACCCGCTTCGTGACGAACCAGGAAATCTCGAAACGCCAACCAACGACAACAGGAGGAGTTCAGTGCATATGACCTATACGAAATTGCTCTCGGCAACCGCGGGCCTGCTTGCCCTTGCCACGGCCTTCGGCGCGGTTCCGGCCAGCGCCGCCGACCTCACCACCGTCCGCTTCGTCTATGACTGGCCCAGCGCCGACTTCGAGCTGATCCCGACGCTGGTCGGCCAGCAGAAAGGCTTCTATGAAGCCGAAGGCATCAAGGTCGATGTCATCTTCCCGCCGGACTCGCAGACCACCGCGCGCCTGCTTGCGGTCGGCCAGGCCGAGATCGGCTTCGAGGCCACCACCGACGTGGTGTTCGGCGCCGCGCAAGGCATTCCGATCACCTCGGTCGGCCTTTACACCAAGAGCAACAATTGGGGCCTGTTCGGCCGCCCGGACGAGCCGCTGTCGCTCGACAATCTGAAGGGCAAGTCTATCGCCATCTACACCGACTCCTGGACCAAGGCGATGATGCCTTTCGTGCTCAAGGCCGCCAAGCTGACCGAGGACGACGTCAAGCTGATCATCGCGCAGGATTCAGACACCAACCTGCTGCTCGCCGGCAAGATCGACATCGCTACCAACACCGAGAACTATCTGGTGCCGCAGGTGCAGGAGACCCTGAAGAAGGACCCGACCGCCCTGGTCGGCAAGGCCGCCGGCGCGCCCGATGTGCCGGTCTGGACCTACACCGCCTCCACCGACTACCTGGCCGCTCATGGCGATGTCGCCAAGAAGTGGATGCGCGCCACCATCAAGGCGACCGAGTGGGCGGCCGAACATCCCGAGGAAGCGGCCGAGATGTTCACCAAGGCTTACCCCGAGGGCGGCAGCCTTGCCTATAACGTCTCCGGTTGGAAGCTGACCGCGGCGCTGATGAAGGGCGACAGCGGCTACATGATGCAGGAAGACAAGAACTGGCTGCCGATCGCCCAGGCACTCAAGGATACCGACCAGATCAAGGAGGTCCTTCCTGGTTCCAAATACTACACCAACGAACTGCTGAAATAGAAAGCGGTTTTCGTCCCGTCGGCCCGGCGGCGCGCTTCGCATGAACCACGACAAGGCCGCCCTCAGTGGCGGCCTTTTTCAACGCGACACAGAAAATGGACTTTTCAGGCATGGCCAAGAGCAGAATCATCGTCGATTGCGACCCCGGCGTGGACGACGCCATTGCGCTTCTACTGGCGTTTGCCTCGCCCGGCGAGATCGAGATCGTCGGCATCACGACGGTCAACGGCAATGTCTCGCTGCCGTTGACCACGCGCAATGCGTTGCGCATCACCGCGATGGCCGGTCGTCAGGATATTCCGGTCTATCCCGGTTGCAGCCGTCCGATTATCCTGCCGGGCCATCCGAGAGAGCCCTCTGTGCACGGCCTCGACGGCCTTGGCGATCTCGGCGTGGCCGATGCCACCCACGAGGCGGAGCGCCAGCACGCCGTCGACTTCATCATCGACACGGTGCTGCGCGAGCCCGGCCAGATCACGCTTTGCCCGATCGGGCCGATGACCAACATCGCGCTGGCGCTGATTAAAGAACCGTCCATCGCCGGCAAGATCAAGGCCATCGTGTTGATGGGTGGCGCCGTTTTCAGCCCGGGCAACACCGCGACAGATGCCGAATTCAACATCTGGATCGATCCGCACGCGGCGCAGGTCGTGCTGTCATCCGACATCCCGATCACCATGTTCGGGCTGGACGTCACCCGCCACGCGACGCTGACCCAGGAGAGGTTCGAACGGCTGGAGCGCGGCAGCAGCCCGATCATGAAGACGGCTATCGCCATGATGCGCTACTATGGCAGCGGCGACGCCAGCCTGCATGACCCTTGCGTGACCGCGTTCCTGATCGACCCGACGCTGTTCAAGGGCGTCGACGCGGCGATCGAGGTCGACTGCGATCCCGCCGGCACCTACGGCCGCACACGAGCGACGCCTATCGAGAACGGCGCCGGCAAGGACCGGCCGACCTGCCACGTTATCACCGAGGTCGACGACGAACGGCTGTTCCAGCTTATCGACCAGCGGCTGCGGCTCCTCTAGAGCAATTCCAGGAAAAGTGTGAGCGGTTAAGTTCGGCGTCTTCGCCGTAACCTTCCGTCCGGAATTGCGTAAAAACAAAGAGATAGAGCGGTTCGCCGTTTCCGTGAAACGGTGAAACGCTCTAGTTCGAAGGGCCCAGTCTCTTTCGAAGGGCCCAGTCTCTCGGCAGCGTCCGGCGGTCACCCCCCAAACCGCGCCGGCGTCCAAGCTCCTCTGGCCGCGTTCGACTCCACCGCCGCGGCGACGAACTTCACGCCGCGCGCGCCGTCGACCACATCGGGTACCTGTGCTGTCCGCGCGGCATCTTCCATTCCGCCCGCGCGATGCGCGCGGATGATGTCAGCGGCGTCGCGATAGAAATTGGCGAAGGCCTCGATATAGCCTTCCGGGTGCGCCGCCGGCATGCGCGAGACGCGCCGGGCTTCCGCCGTCGCGCCATGGCCGCCGCGCACCAGCGTGCGCGATTCCTCGCCATAGGGCGAGAAGCGCAGTTCCTCCGGGCGCGATCCAGACCATTCGAGCCCGGCCTTCTCGCCATAGATGCGCACTGAAAGGTCGTTGTAATGGCCGGGCGAGGTCTGGCTGGCGAGGATGGTGCCGCGCGCCCCGCCTGTCCAGCGTACGAGCACATGCGCGTTGTCGTCGAGGCGGCGACCGGGCACGGCGGTGAACAGATCGGCCGAAACCGCCTCGGCCTCGAAACCGGAAATGAAGCTCGCCAGATTGAAGGCATGCACGCCAATATCGGCGAGCACCGCCGACTGCCCGGCGCGCGCCGGATCGGTGCGCCATTCCGCCTGCTTCTGGCCCTCGGCGTCGATCGGTTTGGTCAGCCAGTCCTGGATATAGGCGGCATGCAGCGACACGATGCGGCCGAGCTCGCCCGCCGCCACCATCTCGCGCGCCTGGCGCACCATGGCGTAGCCGGTGTTGTTGAGCGTGACGACGAAGCGGCGCTGCTTCGCTTTGGTCAGCGCCACCAAGGCTTCGGCCTCGCCAAGCGTCGTCGACAGCGGCTTGTCGCAGATGATGTCGATGCCGGCTTCGAGGAAGGCGGTGGCGATCGGTGCGTGCAGATGGTTGGGCGTGACGATGACCACCGCCTCGATGCCGTCCGGTCGTGCCGCCTCGGCCTTGGCCATGGCATGGTAGTCGGCATAGCTTCGCTCCGGCGCGATGCCGATCTCGGCGGCGGAGGCCGCGGCATTCTCGGGATCGGAGGACAATGCGCCGGCGACCAGCGCGATCTGGTCGTCGAGCCGCATGGCGAGGCGATGCACCGCGCCGATGAAGGCATTGCGGCCGCCGCCGACCATCCCGACCCGAAGGCGTTGGCGTGTGGTTCCGTCCGCTGTTGCGTAGACCATGATTGAGATTATCCTCCCGATTGCAGCGATGGCCCGCCGTGGTGCGGACCATAGGCAGCCCACCGTCGTTTTCGAATGATATTTCTATTTTTTGTTTTGTAAAACGATCGTGCCGCGCTAGCGTTTCTCGTGGCCCAATTGATGGGCCGCATCCGGAGGGAGGTTCGGGTGTCTCAAGCCGTCTTCGGGTACGTCGCATGAGTGGCCATCGCGGCGCGGCCGACGAACCGTTTGCGCATAGTATGGAGACGGCTGCGAGAAAGCGAAGCCGTTCGCTGGCGGCGCTGGGCTACACCAAGCCGCAAACCTATGAAGAGCTGCGGGCGGTGCTTGCGTCAGGCACCGTGCATTTCCCCAAACGGCTTCGCCAGGTAGCGATCTTCCTCTGGCAGCATCCGAGCGAGGTGGCGCTGGGCTCGATCGCGCAGGTGGCCGACCAGGCCGGCGTGCAGCCCTCGACCCTGGTGCGCTTCGCGCAGATCTTCGGCTATTCGGGCTTTTCCGATTTCCAGCTCCTGTTCAAGGATCGCATGAAAGGCTCCTGGCCGGATGCGCAAGGCAGCCCGGACAGGGCCGAGGAGCCGAATGCCGACCTGCATTTCCTTAGTGGCATGGTCGGCGCCTGCCAGGCCTCGCTCGGCCGCATCGGCAATGATTTCGATATCGCCGGTTTCGAGACGATGGTCGATCATCTGGCGGCGGCCGAGCTGATCTACGTCATCGGCAGCAAGCGCGCCTTTCCCGTCACCGCCTATTTGTCGCTGACGCTGTCGCAGCAGGGCGTACGCAATGTGCTGGTCGACAATGTCGGCTCGACCGCGCTCGACCAGGTCGGCTGCATCACGCCGCGCGACGCGGTGCTCGCCGTGTCCTTCAGCCCCTACAATTCGATCACGCCCGACCTCGTCGCCGTCGCGCATGAGCGCAAGGCGCGCATCCTCACCATCACCGACAGCACATTTTCGCCGCTGGTGAAACTCTCCGACACCTGGCTGGAAGTGGTCGAGCAGGATTTTGGCGGGTTCCGTTCGCTCGCCGCCTCGCTCGCGGTCGGCATGGCCTTGGTCCACGGCGTCGTCGCGCGCCGGACAGGCTGACAAGAGCAATTCCAGGAAAAGAGTGAGCGGTTAAGTTCGGCGTCTTCGCCGTAACCTTCTGTCCGGAATTGCGAAAGACAAGGACATAGAGCGGTTCACCGGTTCCATGAAAACGGCGAACCACTCTGAGACGATTGACTAAAGAGAACTATCGTTCCATATTTGAAAAAATAGAAACTTTGTTCCGGGAGGAGGAATGGAGGTTCGTCTCGACGACAAGGTGGTGATGGTCACCGGCGCGACGCAAGGCATCGGCCGGGCGGTTGCCGAGACGCTTGCGCGCTCGGGCGCTGCCGGGCTGCTGATAACCGGCCGGGACCAAAAACGCGGCGACGCTGTTGCCGCCGAACTGATGGCCATGGGTGCCGCCACCGTTTTCGCTGCCGCCGACCTCGGCGATCCCGAAGCCCCGGCGCGGTTGGCCTGGGCCTGCATTGAACGCTTCGGCCGCATCGACGGTCTCGTCAACGCCGCGGGCCTCACCGATCGCGCGTCCTTCGTCGACGCCACGCTCGACGATTGGTCGTCGCTGTTTGCCGTCAACGCCCGCGCGCCTTTCTTCCTCATGCAGGCGGCGATCGCCGACATGAAGAAGCGCGGACAGGGCGGCGCGATCGTCAACATCTTGTCGATCAACGCGCATTGCGGCGCGCCGGAGCTTGCCGTCTATTCCGCCACCAAGGGCGCGCTGGCGACGCTGACCAAGAACGCCGCCAACGCCCACCGCTTCGACCGCATCCGCGTCAACGGCATCAATGTCGGCTGGACCGACACCCCGGCCGAACGCATCATGCAGGCCGAGACGCTGGGCCACGGGCCGGGCTGGCTCGACGCGGCCAATGCCACGCAGCCCTTCGGCCGGCTGTTCTCCGTCACTGACATCGCCAACCTTGCCGTCTTCCTGCTTTCCGATGCGGCCGGCCCGATGACCGGGACGCTGGTCGACCAGGAGCAATGGGTGATCGGAGCCAACCGGTGAGCGCCGAGAACCTCAGCCCTGCCCTATTGGGTCGCTTGCCATCCGAGGTCCGCAAGCCGGCTTACGATCGCACGGCGCTGAGGCCGGGAATCGCCCATATCGGCGTCGGCGCCTTCCACCGCTGCCACCAGGCCGAATACACCGACGACCTCCTGGCGAAGGATTTCGACCGCTGGGGACTGGTCGGCATCAACATACGCCCTCCTCTGCTGGCCGACACGCTGGGGCGGCAGGACGGTCTCTACACGCGGCTCATCCGCCAGAACGACGAAGTCGAAGCGCGTATCGTCGGCAGCATCATGCGCGTCGTCGACAGTCAGGACAATGCCGCGCCGGCGCTGGACGTGCTCGCCTCGCCCGAGATCGAGATGGTCACCATGACGGTGACGGAGAAAGGCTATTGCCACATCCCCTCGAGCGGCGCGCTCGACCTTGACCACCCCGACATCGTCCACGATCTCGCCAATCCGCAAACGCCGCGCAGCGTGCCCGGCATCCTGGCAAGGGCGCTGGAACTGCGCATGGCCACGCATGGCCGGCCGGTGACGCTGCTGTCCTGCGACAACGTCCCGACCAACGGCACCATCCTCGGCAATGTCGTGCGCACATTCGCCGAGCGTCGCGGCGGGAAGCTGGCGGACTGGATCGAAGCCAATGTCGCCTTCCCCTCGGCCATGGTCGACCGCATCGCGCCGGCGCCGACCGCGGCCGATATCGACACGGTCGAGCAGCGCTTCGGCTACCGCGACGGCGCCGTCGTCGTCGGCGAGCGCTTCCGCCAATGGGTGATCGAGAACCGCTTCGCCGGACGCGTGCCGCGCTGGGACCTTGTCGGCGCCAGCTTCGTCGACGACGTCACACCATTCGAGCATCTCAAGATGCGGGTGCTGAACGGCGCCCAGACGACGCTCAGCTATCTCGGTGTTTTGGGCGGTTTCGAGCACACGTTCGAGGCGATAGCCGACCCGCTTCTGGCAGACTTCGTCCGCCGCATGCTGACTGAGGAAACACTGCCGACGCTGATGCCCGTGCCCGGGATATCGCCCACGGCCTATGTCGAGCAGAGCCTGTCGCGCCTCACCAACACCGCGATCCGCCATCGCAACCACCAGATCGCCACCGACGGCTCGCAGAAGATAGTGCAGCGCCTGCTCAACCCGATCCGCGACCGCCTGGCGAAGGGCGGGGGCATCGAGCTTCTTTCGGTTCCCGTGGCAAGCTGGATGGCCTATCTGATCAAAGCGTCGGCGCGCTTCGGCCGCGCCTGGCAGGTATCCGACCCCTTCGCCGAAAGAATTGCGACAATCGCCGACCGCATTGGTTCGAACAGCAAACTGCTCGCCGACGCGATCTTGGGAATCGACGCTGTCTTCGACCCGTCCTTGGCCGCCAACGCGATGTTCCGCGCGCATGTCGTCGCCGACCTCGACGGCCTGCTCTCGAATGATCCGATAGGCTTTGTCAGACAAGTCTGTTCTGGGCCAACAGATGCGCCGTTGAAGCAGCCGGCTCGATCTGCATAGTTTGGTATTGGGAGGCATCATGAAACTTGGACTGCTCACGGCACCATTTCCGGATACTGCTCTCGGCGAGGTCGCCGACTGGGCGCGCTCGGCCGGTTTCGAAGCGCTGGAAATCGCCTGCTGGCCGAAGACTTCCGGGGCCAGCCGCCGCTATGCCGGCACCAGCCATATCGACGTGGACATCTCGGCAGCTGAAGCCAAGGACATTGCCGCCGGGCTTGCCGGCAAGGGCCTGGCCGTCTCCGGCCTCGGCTTCTAT
Organism: Mesorhizobium atlanticum; assembly: GCF_003289965.1. Taxonomy (GTDB): domain Bacteria; phylum Pseudomonadota; class Alphaproteobacteria; order Rhizobiales; family Rhizobiaceae; genus Mesorhizobium; species Mesorhizobium atlanticum. The sequence goes on along the minus strand of NZ_QMBQ01000002.1, from coordinate 198,151 downwards.
CCCAATCCGCTCCATCCCGACCGGACGCATCGCGAGGCGGTGATCGATCACCTGAAGAAGGTGATCGTGCTGGCGAGCCGCATGGGGGTCTCGCTTGTCAACACATTCTGCGGCGGCGACGCCTCGAAGCATGTCGACGCCAACTGGGAGGACGCGCAAAAGGTCTGGCCGGCGATCATCGCCCACGCCCGCGAGCACGGTGTAAAACTCGCCTTCGAGAATTGCCCGATGATCTTCAGCTATGACGAATGGCCGGGCGGGCACAACATCGCCTACTCGCCTTACATCTGGCGCCGCATCCTCGAAGCCTGGGGCGGCGATGTCGGCATGAATTTCGACCCTTCGCATCTCGTCTGGCAGATGATCGACAAGGAGCGCTTCATCCGCGAGTTCGGCAAGAACATGCTGCATGTGCATGCCAAGGACCTGATGATTGATCATGATGGTTTGTACGAGCGCGGAATCCTTTCCGCTGGCATAGGCTGGCAGGTGCCGCGCATGCCGGGGCTTGGGGACATCGATTGGAGCAGGATTTTTTCGGGCCTCTACCGGGCCGGTTATGACGGGCCGGTCATCATCGAGCATGAGGACCGGCGCTTCGAGGGGACGGATGAGAAGGTCAAGCGCGGCTTCCTGCTTGCCCGCGACGTGCTGCGCCCCTTCATCAAATGACGAAAAGCTTGGCGCCGGTCGCATCGGCGCCCAGGAAATGAAGACATCGAACTGAACCGAAAAGATCAATGTGGAGGAGTACTGACATGAAGAAACATCTGACCGTGGCCTCGCTTCTTGCCGGCGCCGCCTTGCTTGCCTCGGTGGGCGCCTCGGCCGCAGCCGGCAAATACACGATCGGCATTTCCAACACCGTGCAGGGCAATGGCTGGCGCGAGGAGATGATCTGCGCGATGAAGGCGCAGGCGCTCGCTTCCGGCGAAGTGGCCAAGCTCAACATCGCCCACCGCAACACCGACGCCGCCGGCCAGCTCGAGGACATCCGCAACCTGATCAGCGCCAAGGTCGACGCCATCGTCGTCAACCCGGCCGATCCGGCCGGCATCAAGGCAGGCCTCGAGGAAGCCACCAAGGCCGGCATCGTTGTCGTCGCCGTCGACCAGGCGGTGACCGAGCCCTCCGCCTACATCATCTCCAACAACCAGGAGCAGTACGCCTATCTCGGCGCCAAGTGGCTGTTCCAGCAGATGGGCGGCAAGGGCGAGGTGTTCTATATGCGCGGCGCCGCCGGCGCTTCGGCCGACAGCGACCGCGACAAAGGCTTCAAGAAGGCGCTCGCCGAATTCCCCGACGTGAAGGTCGCGCAGGAAGTCTTCACCGGCTGGCAGCAGGATCAGGCCAAGCAGCAGATCCTATCCTTCCTCGCCACCGGCACGCCGATCAACGGCATCTGGACCTCCGGCATCGACAACGTCATCGTCGACGCGCTGGTCGAGCAGCAGGCGCCCATGGTGCCGGTCGTCGGCGCCGACAATGCTGGCTTCGTCGGCCAGTTGAACACGGTCAAGGGTCTGGTCGGCGCGGCCGTCACCAATCCCGGCTCGATCGGCGGCGCCGGCGTGACGCTCGCCCTGCAGATCCTCGACGGCAAGAAGCCGGCGCAGCAGACCGTGCTGGTCAATCCGGAACTCTGGGAAAACGCCACCGACGCAGGCAAGGCCAAGCTGAAGTCCGCCGCCGATCCGTCGCTCAGCCCCGAATGGCCGGTTTCGATCTCGATCCCGGACTGGACGACCTACACCAAGGACCAGATCGTAGCCTGCAAGGGCCCGGGCGAATAAGCGCTTGATCTGACCGAAGCGCAAGGACGCTGGACCAAGGTCTGGCGTCCTTGCCATTTGATTTGGCACGCATAGTTTGAGCCTTCGAGCATTCCAGGAAAAGTGTGAGCGGTTTTCCGTCCGGAATTGCGTAAAAACAAAAGGATAGAGCGGTTCGCCGTTTCCGTGAAACGGTGAAACGCTCTAGATCGAGAACGCTTTGACCACCAACCCTCTCCTCGACGCCACCGGTGTCGCGAAAAACTACGGTGCGGTTGCAGCGCTGCGCAACGCCTCGCTGTCGGTGCCGCCTGGCGAAGTCCATGCGCTGATGGGCGCCAACGGCGCCGGCAAGTCGACGCTGGTGAAGATCCTGACCGGCGCGATCAAGGCGGATGCCGGCCGCATCCTGATCCGCGGCAAGCAGCTCGATGTCCGTTCGCCCGCCGACGCCCGCCGCGCCGGCCTGCTGCCGGTCTACCAGGAACCGTCGCTGATCCCCGACCTCGATGTCCTGTCCAATCTGCGGCTGACCGGAACCCCGGTCGAACCCTTCCGCGCCTGGGTGCGCGAGCTCGGCATTCCTGACCTCGACATCCGCGAGACCGCCCGCAATATCCCCCTGGCCATCCTGCGCGTGCTCGACCTGGCGCGCGCGCTCGCCGTCGAACCCGACGTGCTTCTGCTCGACGAGATGACCGCGGCGCTGCCGGCGAACCTCGCCGAGAAGGTGCTGGAAGTCGTGCGCCGTCAGGGCGACGCCGGCCGCTCGGTCATCTTCATCTCGCACCGTTTCGTCGAGATCTCCGCGCTGTGCGACCGCGCCACCGTTTTGCGTGACGGCTCGACGGTCGGCGTCGTCGACATCGAGCCTGGCATCGAGGAAAGAATAGTCGAGATGATGCTCGGCACCCGCATCGAGAAGACGCGCGTTGCCGCGCGCGCGGCGAATGATGTGGCGGTTGCGGCCGGCGGCCGTCCGCGCCTGTCTGTCCGCAACCTGCAGCTCGGCACCAAGCTTAACGACGTCTCCTTCGATCTCGCCAATGGCGAGGTCGTCGGCGTCTTCGCGCTCGAGGGCCAGGGGCAGGACGAGCTCTTCGCAGCACTTGCCGGCTCGATCCGCCCGACCGGCGGCACGATCGACGTCGACGGCGCGCCGGTGAAATTCTCGCATCCGAGCGACGCCATCCAGGCCGGCATCGCCTATGTGCCGGGCGACCGCACCGAGGCTTTGGCCATGCAGCGTTCGGTGCGTGAGAACATCGCGCTGCCCTTCAGCGCCGGGCTGCGCAAATGGGGGCCGATCCGCATGCGCCGCGAACAGGTGGTGGTTTCCGGCGCCATCGGCAGATTGCAGATCGACACCCGCGCGCAGGGCGAGGTGCAGCGCCTTTCCGGCGGCAACCAGCAGAAGGTGACCATCGCCCGCTGGATCGCGGCCAATGCCCGCACCATCCTGTGCTTCGACCCGACGCGCGGCATCGATGTCGGCACCAAGCAGGAAATCTACAAGCTGCTGCGCGAGCTCGCCGGCCAGGGCAAGTCGGTGCTGTTCTACACCTCCGAAATGGAAGAGGTGCAGCGCGTCTGCGACCGCGTCATCGTCATCTTCGGCGGCCGCGTCGTCGACACTTTTTCGGTCGAGGAGGCCGATGAGCCGGCGCTGATGCGCGCCGCCTACGGCCTGCCGCGCGGCGCCAGGGCCGATGTCGGCATCCTTGCCGAGGTCAAACCCGCCTCCGATGCGGAGGCCGCGTCATGAGCCGCTTCTTCCGCAACCAGGGCTGGGTCGCCGGCCTCTTCGCCCTGCTGATCTTCCTCTTCGTCGTCACCAAGCTGATCCAGCCGGGCTATGGCAGCGGCGACTTCGGTTCGCTCGCCCGGGCAGTCCTGCCCTATGCCTTCGCCGTCGCGGCCCAGACCGTCGTCGTCATCGCCGGCGGCATCGACCTTTCGGTCGCCGCCATGATGGCGCTGACCAGCGTGACCGCCGCTTCGATGATGAACGGCGCCAGCGAGGAATACGCGCTCTTCGTCGTGCCCTTCGTGCTGGCCATGGGGCTGGTCCTCGGAGCGCTGAACGGCATCCTCATCGTCGTCACCCGGGTGCCCGACATCGTCGTCACCCTCGCCATGCTGTTCGTTTTGCAGGGCGCGGCGCTGCTCGTGCTCGGCGCGCCCGGCGGTGCCGCCGCCGAATGGCTGAAGGCAAGCGTCATCGGCACGGTGCCGATCCCCGGCCTGCCCGATTGGGCCGACGCCTGGGTGCCGAAGGCGCTGGTGCTGCTCGTCGTCTGCCTCTGCATCATCTGGATTCCGCTCAGGCGTTCACGCCTCGGCCTCTCCATCTACGCCATCGGCAGCAACGAGCTCGCCGCCTTTCGCAGCGGCGTGCCGGTGGCCCGCACCAGGATCATCGCCTATGCGCTCTCCGGCCTGTTCGCGGCGCTCGGCGGCCTGTCGCTCACCATCAGCACCGGTATCGGCGCGCCGATACCCGGGCCTTATCTGCTCGCCAGCGTCGCCGCGGTGGTGTTGGGCGGCGTCGCGCTCGGCGGTGGCAAGGGCGGCCTGCTCGGCCCGATCATCGCCGTCTTTGTGCTCCGGCTGGTGCGCACCGACCTGACGCTTCTGGCCATCGATCCGAACGTCACCGCCATTATCGAGGGCGCCATCATGGTCGCGGTCGTGATGTTCGGCGCCTTCATCACCATGCGGAGCCGCCCGGCAGGAGCAACGCCATGACCGACATCGCGACCATGCCCCGGCCCGTTTCGTTCGGCCGCCGCCTGAAGCGTATCATGGCGGACCGGCCGCTGATCCCGCTGATCATCCTTTTGATCATCCTCGTGGTGATCCTGCAGATCCTGCGCCCCGGCATCGTCAACGAGCGCTGGCTCGCCAACACGGCGAAATTCGCCATTCCGCTGGCGATCCTCGCCGGCTGCCAGACCATGACCATGCTGACTGGCGGCATCGACTTGTCCGTCGGCACGGTGGCGACGATGAGCGCCTTCATCATGGCGACCCAGATCGTCAACCAGGATCCGGCGGTGGCGTTCCTGCTGGCCATGCTGCCCGCGATGCTGATCGGCCTCGTCAACGGCGTTGGCGTCGGCGTGTTCCGGGTGCATCCGCTGATCATGACGCTCGGCACCAGCTTGATCGGCACCGGCTTCCTGCAGGTCTACCAGCGCACCGTGATCGCGTCCGGCGCCAAGATCCCGGATTTCCTCAACTGGCTGGGCACGGGTGTCACCTACGGTTTTCCCAATGCGCTTCTCCTGTTCGTGCCCGTCGCCGTGCTCATCGTCTTCATGCTGAACCGCACCGGCTTCGGCCGCCTGCTTTACGCCGTCGGGGACAATGAACGCGCCGCACGCCTGTCCGGCGTCCGCTACTGGCAGGTGATCACGGCGCTCTACGTCCTCTCCAGCCTGCTCGCCGGCATCACCGGCCTGCTCTATATCGGCCTGATCAAGGCGCCCTCGCTCTCGCTCGCCGAACCGCTGGTGCTGCCTTCGGTGGCCGCCGCCGTCATCGGCGGCACCTCGATCTTCGGCGGCCGCGGCGGCTATACCGGCACCATCATCGGCGCGCTGATCCTGACCGTGCTGACGACGCTGCTCACCATCCTGCAGATGCCCGAAGGCGGCCGGCGCATCCTGTTCGGCTTCATCGTGCTGTTCGTGACGGCGGCCTATCTGCGGATCGTCGAGGACCGCTAGAGCAATTCCAGGAAAAGTGTGAGCGGTTTTCCGTCCGGAATCGCGTAAAAACAAGAAGATAGACCATTTCACCGTTTCGGTGAAACGGTGAAATGGTCTAGCCCGCGCACGGCTCACTCCGCCGCCCGATGGGGATGATGTCCGACTCGAGCTCGGCGATGCGACGATGACCCAGGCGCGGACAGCTGCGACGCTTTCGCGTCCCGGCCTGCGTTGCCGCTGAGGGGCGGGAACACTATAGATGTTCCATCGTGCGCGAAGATATTCACACGGCAGGCGTCCCTGTACTCTGCGTTTCATGCGAGGCGCGGCATCGTGGCATATGCGGCGCGCTCAACGCCGGGCAGCTTGTCGATCTTGCCAAATCGACGAAACGGCACAAGGCCGAGGCCGGCAAGGAGCTGGTGGGCGATTCCACGAGCGTCGAGCGTTTCTCGAACGTGCTTTCAGGCGTCGTGAAGCTGACCAAGACGCTTTCCGACGGCCGCCAGCAGATTGTCGGCCTGCAATTCGCTCCCGATTTCCTCGGCAGGCCCTTCCAGAGCGAGAGCACGCTCAGCGCCGAGGCCGCGACCGACGTCGAATTGTGCTCGTTCCCGCGCCAGGCGCTGGAGCGCATGATAAAGGAGCAGCCGGACCTTGAGCATCGCCTGCTCGAACAGAAGCTGCGGGAGCTTGACCAGGCGCGCGACTGGATGGTGGCGCTCGGCCGCAAGACGGCCTCCGAGAAGATCGCGAGCTTCCTTTTGATGATCGCGCGCAACATCGATCCCGCCGCCGGGCCGGAACGGCGCGGCGCGGCCTTCGATCTGCCGCTGTCGCGCGCCGAGATTGCGGATTTCCTCGGTCTCACCGTCGAGACGGTGAGCCGGCAGATCACCCGCCTGCGGGGCGAGAGCGTCATCCGTGTCGAGAACAACCGCCACGTCATCGTCGACGACATCGGGCGCCTGGCCGCGCGGGCCGGAGACTGATCCCCGCCGTGTCCCTTTAGAGCAATACCAGGAAAAGTGCGTAGCGGCTTTTCGTCCGGAATTGCGTAAGAACAAATACTTACTGATTGCCGAGAACCTTCGGCAGCACGTGGTCGCGCTCAAAGGCAATGTGGCGGCGCAACGATTCGAAAAAGGCGCGCAGCATATAGCCGAACGCCTCGGGATTTTCGATCTGCCGCCCGTGGCCATAGGCCAGCAGCGCCTCGCTGAGATCCGCCGCCGCGCTTTCATCCTCCATGTGCTCGAGCTTCAATCGCGCGACGGTGTCTTCCTCGCCCGTCTGTCGCGCAAAGGCAGGGAAGACGACCTCTTCCTCGAAGCGGTGGCACTCGCGCAGCAGCGGCAACAGGTCGGCCGCCACGGCGAGACACTGGAGCCGATCGACCCGCGACGGCAGGTCGTCGGCGATGCCTTCGAGCATGTGGCAGAGCGCGAGCTTCTGCATATGCGCCCGCCTCATATCCGCCGGGCTGTGCAGCGGCTCCGGCCCGGCGCCCGTCATGATAGCTCCTCCGTCACGCCCAGGCTCAAGGAGTGGGCAATGAGAGGGTGTCCTCCACGGGTTCTTCGCGAACCGTGCGCAACTCGTACCAGAGCGCGTTGAGGATGCCGACGGAGGCCGCCAGCCCGAGGCCGAGTATCCAGGAAAAATACCACATGGTCAGAAGCTCCGGTTTGATCAATAGGCCGACGAGCCCGCTTTCTCGATGCTCTTTTCACCGACCTTGCCCCACAGCACCCTGTAGACCCAGGCGGTGTAGGTAAGGATCAGCGGCATGAAGATCACCGTGGCAACCAGCATGTTGCGCAGCGTGGTGCGGCTCGACGAGGCGTCGAAGACCGCGAGCGAGTGGCCGGGGTTGCTGCTCGACGGCAACAGGATCGGGAACATTGCGAGGCCCACCGTGGCGATGATCATCGCAACGCCGAGCTTCGAGGCAAGGAAAGTCCACCCTTCGAGCCGCGCCTGGAAACCGGCGGCGGCAAGCAAGGGCGCGGCGACGCCGAGCGCGGGCACGATCCACAGCAGCGGATGGGCATGGAAGTTCGCCAGCCAGGCGCCGCTGTCCGCCACCACGGTCTTGACCAGCGGATTGGAGGGCCCGTCCCAGACGATCGGCGACGTCACGCGGTAGCCGCCGAGCAGGCCGAGCCAGACCAGCACGCCGCCGCCGGCGAACAGCACCGCCGTGATGATCGCGGAGCGCGTGCCGACGGCGCGAGCGCGCTCGGCGACGCTGCCTTCCGCCTTGAACGTGAGCCAGGCCGCGCCATGCGTCACCAGCATGGCGAGCGAGACCAAGCCGCAATAGAGCGCGAGCGGATTGAGCAAACCGAAAAGGCTGCCTTCATAGACCGGGCGCAGGTCCGGCGTGAAATGGAACGGCACGCCCTGCAGCGTGTTGCCCACGGCGACGCCGAAGATCAACGCCGGCACCGCGCCGCCGACGAACAACGCCCAGTCCCAGCGCGTGCGCCAGGCCGGATCGGGCCTTTTCGAGCGATATTTGAAGCCGACGGGACGCATGATCAGTGCCAGGAGCACCAGGAACATCGCGAGATAGAAGCCGGAGAAGCTCACCGCGTAAAGCGCCGGCCATGCCGCGAAGATGGCGCCGCCGCCGAGGATGAACCACACCTGATTGCCTTCCCAGACGGGCCCGATCGTGTTGATCGCCACGCGACGCTCGGCATCTGTCTTGGCCACGAAGGGCAGAAGCGCGCCGACGCCCATGTCGAACCCGTCGGTCGCGGCGAAGCCGATCAGCAGCACGCCGAGCAGTATCCACCAGATCACGCGCAGCGATTCGTACTCGAAGAGAAATTCGATCATCGTCGTGATCCTTTCACTCTGCCGGTTGCAATGCGGGATCGGCGCCCGCACGCAGATCATCGATGACCTGCGCGACCTCCGGTCCCTTGCGGATGGCGGCAAGCATCAGCCTGACCTCGATGACGGCGAGCACGCCATAGACGAGCGTGAAACCGGCAATGGTGAGCAGAAGGTCGGTCACGCCGAGCTCCGAGGTGGCGAGGAAGGTCGGCAGCACGCCGTCGATGATCCAGGGCTGGCGGCCGAACTCCGCCACGAACCAGCCCACCTCGGCGGCGATCCAGGGCAGCGGCATGGCAAGCAGCGCGGCGCGGAACAGCCAGCGCGGCGCTTCGCTCTCCCGGCTCGTGTGCCACAGCGACACCGCGAACAGCGCGGCGAGAACGAAGCCGCAAGCCACCATCAGGCGGAAACCGAAGAAAAGCAGCGGCACGTAAGGCACCGTCGACCAGGCCGCGTCCTTGATCTGCTGTTCGCTCGCCTGCCTCGGATCGGGCAGGTAGCGCTTGAGCAGCAGCGCGTAGCCGAGATCCTTGGAGCTGGCATCGAAGACTGCGCGGGCGGCGGTGTCGTTGCGGTCCGCCTTGATTCTTTCCAGCGCGTCGTAGGCCACGACGCCGTTGCGGATGCGAGCCTGCGCATGGGCGACGAGTTCGTCGATGCCGGCGATCTGCTTGTCGAACGAACGGGTGCCAATGATGCCCATCACCCATGGAATACGGATGGCGAAATGCGTCTCGTGGTCGTTTTGGCTCGGGATACCAAACGCAGTGAAGGATGCGGGCGCCGGCTCGGTCTCCCACATGGCTTCGATGGCCGCGAGCTTCATCTTCTGGTTGTCGGTGAGCGCATAGCCGCTTTCATCGCCGAGCACGATGACGGACAGCGCCGATGCCAGGCCAAACGCCGAGGCGATCACGAAGGAGCGCTTGGCGAGTTGCACATGGCGCCCGCGCAGCAGATACCAGGCCGAGACGCCAAGCACGAAAGTGGAAGCGCAGACATAGCCGGCCGAGACGGTGTGGACGAACTTTGCCTGCGCCACCGGATTGAAGATCACCGCCATGAAGTCCGTGACTTCCATGCGCATCGTATCCGGGTTGAAAGCCGAACCGACGGGATTCTGCATCCAGCCATTGGCGATCAGGATCCAGAGCGCGGAGAAATTGGTGCCGAGCGCCATCAGCCAGGTGACGATCATATGCGCGCGTGGCGAGAGCCGGTCCCAGCCGAAGAAGAACAGGCCGACGAAAGTGGCTTCCAGGAAGAAGGCCATCAGCCCCTCGATGGCGAGAGGCGCCCCGAACACGTCGCCGACATAGTGCGAGTAGTAGGCCCAGTTCATGCCGAACTGGAATTCCATGGTGATGCCGGTCGCGACGCCGAGCGCGAAGTTGATACCGAAGAGCACGCCCCAGAACTTCGTCATGTCGCGCCATATGGTGCGGCGGGTCATCACATAGACGGTTTCCATCATGGCGATCAGGATGGAAAGGCCGAGCGTGAGCGGGACGAAGAGGAAGTGGTAAAGGGCAGTTAGGGCGAACTGCAGCCGGGAAAGGTCTACGAGGAGAACGTCGGCCATGGGAGTATCCTTTCTGGGTACGCCCTCATAACGCGCGGAGGATATACTCGACTTGACATGAATCAATTCGTTTCGCCTGGCATGTGACAAAAGGAGTGCATGAACATAGCCGCCCTTCCCGCATCGTCCCCTGATCCCGGCGCCTCGGCGCCAGCCACGTTCACGGCGCTCTCCGCTGCCGAGCGATTGGCAAGGCCCGGACTGCGTAGTGTTCTCGCCTTGCAGGTGCTCCGCACCGTGCTCAGGCTCGGCTTTGCCGCTACGGCGGCGATGGCCGCTGGCCGGCTCGTGATGGGCGAGACGGTCGATCCATGGCTTGTCGCCGGAATGATCGCGCTGCTCGCGGCCGCATGCGTCGCCGGATTCGCCGCCGAAAGGTTGCAGGCCTCCGCGGAAAACGCCGTTTCGACGCGCCTGCGGGCGCTCGCGGGCGAGCGACTGGGCAAGATGCCGGCGCGGCAGCTGCAGTCGCTCTCGACGGGCGCCTTGATCGTCTCGATGCAGCGCCATCCCGAGTCGATCGCCGCGCTGGTGGTCGGCCATCGTGCCGCCACGACCATGATGGCGGTCGGACCGTTGCTCGCCGCCATCGCGCTTTGCTTCGTTTCCTGGCAGGCCGCGCTGCTGGTCATCTGCCTGACGCCGGTGATGATCCTGTTCTTCGCGCTGGTGGGGAATGCGATCCGTCGGCGCGCCGACGCCCAGGAGCGTGCCTTCGGCCGGCTGGCGGGCCAGTTCGCCGACCGCGTCCGCACGCTGCCCACAATTCTTGCCAACCACGCGACGGCAAGCGAGGAGGCGAAACTCGGCCGGCGCCTGGAGGGCTACGCTGGCGAGACGATCGGTCTGCTGCGTATAGCCTTTGCCAATGCCGGGATCATCGACTTCTTCGCCTCGCTCTCGATAGCGATCCTCGCCATCTTCCTTGGCCTGGGGCACCTGAAGCTTGCGACGATCCCGGGCTTCTCCAATCTCGAGCTCTGGCAAAGCCTGTTCATCCTGATGATCGCACCGGAATATTTCGCACCGTTCCGTGGCTTCTCGGAGCAGTACCATGCCAAGGCGGAAGGGCTGGCGGCGGCCGCCGCGCTGGACCTGCTGCTCGACGCGGCGCCGGTCACGGCCGGCGCCTTGCCGGTGCTCGACCGGTTGTGCCTGACATTGCCGGCGCATGGCCTCGTCGCCATCGTCGGCCCGAGTGGATCGGGAAAATCGACGCTTCTGCGCCGTCTCGCCGGGCTCGAGCCGGGCGCCATGCCGACGCCGGCAACCCGTCCGCTGGCCGCTGAAGAGATCGCCTGGGTTTCGACGGACGCCTACGTGCCCGAAGGAACACTGTCGGAGGCCATTTCGTGGAATGGCGGCGCGCTGGACCGGAGCCGGCTGGAAAATGCCGCCCGCGCGATCGGGCTGCTCGACGACGCGCTGCTGCCGGGCGGTCTCGATGCAAGGCTGGACAAGGGCGGCGCCAATCTTTCGGGCGGCCAGCGACTTCGCATCGCGATCGCCCGCGCGCAGCTTTCCGGACGAACCGTGCTGGCCGACGAGCCGACGGCAAAGCTTGACCGCGCGACCGCAGAGGCCGTGCGGCGCATGCTGATCGGGATTTCAGGGGCGAGGCTGGTCGTCGTGGCGACGCATGACCGGGACCTTGCCGCCGCCGCCGACCTGGTTGTGGATCTCACCCGTGACGATGCCGTTGAGGTGGCTGCATGAGCACCGCGTATCAGTCATCGAGCCGGAAGTCGTGGCGGCTGGCGACGGGTTTTGCCTTCACCGCGCTGGCCTGCGCCATATTGCTGGGCGGCGTTTCCGCCTGGCTGCTCGGATCGGTATCGATCGCCGGCCTTTCCGTCGCCGCTTTCACTTTCAACTTCCACATCCCCGCGGCCTTCATCAGGCTGTTCGCAGTCGGCCGCACCGTCGCCCGCTACGGCGAGCGGCTGACCGGCCACAAGGCCGCGCTCACCGATCAGATATCGCGTCGCGTCGAGCTGTTCGCCGCGATGGCGGCGGCGCCGGCAGTGCGCCGGGCCGGATGGCAGCTGGGCGACGATTCACGGCTTGCCGACTATCTGGACGACGTCGAGGACCTCGACTTCGCGAGGCTGCGCGCCGGCCTGCCGGCTCTGACGCTCGCCTGTGGCCTCGCGGTCCTGATCGCCGGCTCGGCGGTGCTGGCACCTTTATCCCTTCTGCCCATCACATTCTTGCTGCTTGCCATCCTGTTCGCGGGGAACCGGGTGGCCAGAGCTGGCGCCATGGCGTGGGATGAGACCAGGTCGCTGCGTCGCGGGGGCGCGAGCCGGCTTGGCGCGGCCATGGCGTCAGCCGTACCCCTGAAGGTGGAGGGCGCCTGGAACCGCGAATGCGCTGAGGCCCTTGCCGCTCTCTCTCGCGCCGACGGCGCGCAGCTTGCCCTTCGCCGGCTGCAGGCCACGCTGGACATGATCGCCGCGGCCTTCGGTCCGGCTGCCGGCGTCAGCGTGATGGCGGCTGCCTGGTATGCCGGCGGACAAGGCAGCGAACTTCTCGCGCCCATGCTGCTCGCCTTCTCCTGGCTGGCGCTGGGCGAAGCTATCAACGGCGGATCGCGTATGCTGGTTGCCGTGCTTCGCCGCAACGCGGCTCGCGCCGAGATCGGCCAATGGACACGCGGCACCGCGTCCGACAGGCGCGAATTCGCGCCGGATAACATCAAGCCCGGCCTCCTGCGTCACGGCGCCCTGCAGCGCCGCGCGCCCGACGGTCGGGCGATTGGAATGCCCATCTCCGTGCTCCTCGCGCGGGGCCAGCCGACGGTGCTCGTCGGCGCAAGCGGCTCGGGCAAGACGAGCCTGCTCAAGCAGATCGCGGGCTGGATCGGTGACGATGCCTTCGCCGCCGGCGACCGCATCCTGCCGGCAGGCGAGCGGCGCGCGCTCGTGTCCCTCGTCCTGCACGACGCGGTCGTGCTCGAGGACACCGTCCGCGCCAATCTCTTCGCCGGGGATGTCCCCGACGCAACGCTGTGGCGCGCGCTCGAAGCCGTCGAGATGGACGGCCGTATCCGCGAAGCGGGCGGGCTGGACAGCTGGGTCAGGCAGGACAGGTTCTCGCTCGGCGAAGCGCAGCGCATCAATCTCGCGCGCGCCTGGCTGTCATCCCGCCCCCTCGTGCTGCTCGACGAGCCGACCGAACACCTCGACGAGGTGCAAGGGGAGCGTATCCTCGAGCGACTGCTCGCCCGCTTCAGCGATAGGATCGTCGTCGTCTCCACCCATCGCGCGCCGCCGCTTCGCGATGTCCGCACGATCGAGCTGCAGCCGTGAACGCGGCCGGCGACCGATGGAAGCGGGCTCCAGGCCCCTGGCCTTAGGGTGATCGGCTGCCCGTTCGGTACCCCGCGGCGGTTGTCATGCCGCTGGGCTGTCCTGCTCCGCGGCATTGGGATCGCCCGGCGCCGTCGCCCAGGCGAGTTCGACCAGCGTCACGGTACGCCGCCCGATACCGTCGACCTGGCAGACGATGAGGCCCTGTTCCTCGATATAGTCGAGCAGCCGCCGCGCGCGGCGCAGCGAGTGCGAGCCGTAGGCCCGCGCGATCGCCGCGTCGCTCGGGCAGGGCCAGCCTTCCTTGGCGGCGCGGGCGATCATCATGAACACGCCCTGCATGTCCTCCGGCAGCAGCGAGGCGCGCACGGAGACGTCCCGCCACGCATCGTCCTCCGCCATGTCGGAGCCGACGCCGGCGCGGGCCCGCGTCAGCATGCGGCGGAATTCCGAAAGGTCCGGCACCACCGAGGCAAACCCTTCGATGCGGCAGCGGACCACGAATTCCTGATAGAGCACGCCGATGACGCGGAAGCCGGCATCGGGCTCGGCCAGGATGGCGCGCAGGACGCGGTCCATCCGCTCGCGACGTTCGGCGAGATCCTCGGCGCTGGGCTGCGGCTCCGCCGGCTCGGGGCGGATATCCAGCGGCGCGGCCTTGGCCGCCATCAACTGGTCGAGCAGGTCAGGCGAAGGCCGCCGTTGCGGCCGCACCGTCTCTGGCGGCGGCGCCGCAAGGATGATCGAGCGCGCATCCTCGAGCGCTGCTTCCGGCAGCGGCATCAGCCGCGGCGTGCCGTTGCGCGGGCTGGTGTCGGTCTGGCCGATGCGCACGCCGAGCGGACGGCGCGACAAGGCGGGCCCAAGCGCCATGAAATGCCCGCGCTCCAGGTCGCGGAAGGCTTCGGCCTGGCGCCGTTCCATGCCGAGCAGGTCGGCCGCGCGCGCCATGTCGATGTCGAGGAAGGTGCGTCCCATGAGGAAGTTGGAGGCTTCCGCCGCGACATTCTTGGCGAGCTTCGCCAGCCGCTGCGTGGCGATGATGCCGGCCAGCCCGCGCTTGCGGCCGCGGCACATCAGATTGGTCATCGCGCCGAGCGAGAGCTTGCGCGCCTCGTCCGAAACCTCGCCGGCGGCGGCGGGCGCGAAGAGCTGCGCCTCGTCGACGACCACCAGCATCGGATACCAGTGGTCGCGCGCGACCTCGAACAGCCCGCCCAGGAAAGCCGCGGCGCGCCGCATCTGATTCTCGGCGTCGAGCCCCTCGAGGTTGAGCACGGTCGAGACGCGGTGGATGCGCGCCCGCTCGCCCGCCGCCTGCAGGCCGCGCTCGGTATGCTCCTCGGCGTCGATCACCAGATGGCCAAAGCGTTCGCCCAGCGACACGAAGTCGCCTTCGGGGTCGATGATGGTCTGCTGCACCCAGGGCGCGCTCTGTTCGAGCAGCCGACGCAAGAGATGCGACTTGCCGGAGCCCGAATTGCCCTGCACCAGCAGGCGGGTCGCCAGCAGTTCCTCAAGGTCGAGGGCCGCCGGCGCGCCTGCGCTCGTCTGCCCCATCTCGATTGCAACCGTCATATTTCGACTCAGAACGCCTCCATGCGCGCAAGCGGGCTTATCAACCGAAGCCGGGCGCGTCGAGCATGGCCGCGCACGGCCGGGGCGGTGTTCCACATTTAAGGGCGAGCGTCAGCTCGTCCCTGTGGGCGAGCGTCAGCTCGTCTCGTGGGTGAGCGTCAGCTCGTCCCTAAGGGCGAGCGTCAGCCCGGGCGAATGGCGGCAGGCTGCCGCCGCCGGCACTGGTCGGACCACCATTTCGCTGGCGCAATCCAGCCATTGGCGTATCATCTTTGCAGGGAGGGTTCATGGCAGGAGGAGGCCAATGAACGTCGCTGCGGAAGTGCCCGTCATGGACCCGACGGTGCAAGACCTTGTTTCGTCTGCCCTTTCGAAATTTCGCGCAGGCGACACCGTATCCACACGCGCCATGCTCGATGCCATACGCCATGCCGATCCATCCTGCGAGGACAGTGATGACCATCTGGTCGAGCTGATCGTGATGGCCGCCGTTGGTAAGACCATGGGTGTCGTGTTCGACCACCGCTCGCCTGACGAGCGGTTGCCGCGGCTGTCATAGGCTCCGAAGCGTCTGCCTGCAGATATGTGAGCGCCGGAAGCGCGGGAACCCGCTGTTTGCAGGCCGGCCTCACCTGAATATCGGCATGCCTTTGTTTTGATGCATGTCGTTGTCCCAGAACCGCTGCACACTTCTGGGCGACATGCCTTAGCCCAGCGGATGCGGCATGTAACCGACAAAACCGGCGATCTTCCAGCGGCCGCCCACCTTGCGGCAGAAATAGAGCGTCTGCCATTTCAGCCGGAAGACGCCGCCGTCGGCCTTGGCGATTGAGCCGTCGAACTTCTTGTGCAGCACCGCGCGATCGCCGTCGACATCGAGGTCGCGCATGTTGGTGACGCGGAAAATCGCCTCGCGCAGCGGCTCGGCGAATTTCGTCGCTGCTGTCTCCTTGGCCTGTCGCAGCCATTCGTCGCGATAGACCTCCAGCCTCGGAAACTGCAACCGCCAGGCGTCGGCATTGTTGAGGAAATGCGCATGCATGCCGAAGAAACTCTCGGCGATGAAATCGTCCTCGACCATCGACCAGTCCTGCCCGAGGAAGGCATCGATGTCGCGCCGGACCAGCATTTCCCACAGCGCGTGGCGATCGGCATCGCCTTCCGGAAACGGATTCTTGTCGAAGGTCATGCTGGATCTCCCCTCATATCGCGCGGCCGCGAAAGCGGCATCGACCGCAAGATGCTAAGGCTTCTGTAATAAAGCAACATGAATTTCGAAAAAATGTTGCTTTCCGACATTGCCTCTATGAGGATCATACCGACAAGGGTAGACGGCTATGTGACCTGTTCCCATCAGTCGACAAAAGGAGGCTCACTTGCCCAAGCAATGCTTTGGAAAATCGCATGTTCCGCTCTCGCCCGCCGTGCGCGCCGGCGATTTCGTCTATGTCTCCGGCCAGGTGCCGGTGGGCAGCGACGGGCTGGTGGTGAAGGGCGGCATCGCCGAGCAGACCGAGCAGGTGCTGCAAAACGTCAGCGCGGCGCTGGCGCTGGCCGGCTGCACCATGGACGATGTGGTTAAGACGACGGTCTGGCTGGAGGACGCGCGCGACTTCGGCACCTTCAACACCGTCTATGCAAAACATTTCTCGAAGGATCCGCCGGCGCGCACCACCGTCGAATCCCGCCTGATGATCGACATCAAGATCGAAGTCGAGGCCGTCGCCTACCGGCCGGTCTGATTGCGGTCAAAAAACCCGGAGGCACCGATGCAGTTCGATCTCCTGATCAAGGGCGGGCGCGTCATCGACCCCGCATCGGGCCTGGACGCGCAGCGCGACGTTGCCGTTGCCGATGGCCGCGTCGCAGCGATCGAGGCCGCCCTCGATGCCGAGCATGCCGCACAGGTGGTCGATGCCAGGGACTGCATCGTCACGCCGGGCCTCGTCGACCTGCACAGCCACGTCTATTGGGGCGGCACCTCGCTCGGCGTCGATGCCGACCGGCTGGCCGCCAAGAGCGGCACCACCACCTTCATCGACGCGGGCAGCGCCGGAGCGGGCAATTTCCTCGGCTTTCGCCGCCATGTCATCGAGCGCTCGAAAGTTCGCATCCTCGCTTACGTCAACATCTCCTTTGCCGGCATATTCGGTTTCGCCAAAACAGTCTCCGTCGGCGAATGCAGCGACCTCAGGCTTTGCGAGCCGCGCGAGACGGTGGCCGCGGTGCGCGAGCACGCCGATGTCGTCGTCGGCGTGAAAGTCCGCTCCGGCAAGCATGCCGGGGGGACCAGCGGCATCGCGCCGGTCGACCTCGCGCTCGAAGCCGCCGACAAGGTCGGCCTGCCGCTGATGGCGCATATCGACGAACCGCCGCCCGGCCGTTCTGAAGTGCTCCCGAGATTGCGGCGCGGCGATATCCTCACCCACTGCTTCCGCCCGTTCCCCAACGCGCCGGTCTTCGCCTCCGGCGCGGTGCGGCCGGACATGCGGCTGGCGCGCGAGCGCGGCGTCATCTTCGACATCGGCCACGGCATGGGCTCCTTCGACTTCGAGGTGGCGAAGGCGATGCTCGCGGAAGGCCTGGCGCCCGACGTCATCTCGAGCGACGTGCATCTCTACTGCGTCGACGGGCCGGCCTTCGACATCCTGGTCTGCATGTCCAAGCTGATGGCGCTCGGCATGCCGCTGGTCGAGGTGCTGCGCGCGGCGACGGTGAACCCCGCGCGGGCAATCGCCCGGCCCGAGCTGGGTGCGTTGAAGGTCGGAGGCATCGGCGATGTCGCGGTGCTGAGGCAGCAACCTGGCCGCTTCACCTTCGTCGACGCCGTCGGAGCGTCATTGGTCGCGGACCAGCGGCTGGTCTCCAACGGCATCGTCATCGCCGGCAAATGGTGGCCGAACGACACGCCCGACCACAACGAGACCGAGCGCGTCGAAGCGCATGCGCATCATACGCATGTGGATGTGGCGGCCAGGCATTTTGGGAAGTGATTGGCCGATCTCCTCCCTCGTGGCGAGATACCCGGCAGGCCTGCGGCGGCTTCGCGTTTGAGCAGCGCCTTCCCCCACTCCGTCGCCGCTTCGCGGCGCCACCTCTCCCCCTCCGGAGGGAGAGGAAGGGAGCCAGCTGGAATAAGCGCGACTTTCCTCTCCCCCGTCGATCGCGGGAGAGGTGTCGAGCGAAGCTCGACGGAGTGGGGGTCGACCTTACCCAGCATTACTCGGCTCGCCGTAAACCGGCGTCGCAATCCCTTCCATCCGCGCTTTGAGCTGCAGCGCCACATATTTCGAATAGAACCGCGACAGCGCCAGGTTGCCGCCATGGAACCACAGCGCTTCCTGCGCGGTCGGCTTCCACATGTTGCGCAACTCGCCCTGCCAGGGACCCGGATCGCCCTTCACGCCCGAGCCGAGGCCCCAGCACGGGCCGACCTTGTCGGCGACCTCGCGCGAGACGATGCCCGCCACCGTCTCGTTCATCGACTGATAGCCGGTGCAGCAGACGATCGCGTCGACTTCCAATTCGCTGCCGTCTTCGAGCAGGATGCCGCTCGGCGTCAGCGACTTGATGCCGACGCCGCTCTTTACCTTGATCTCACCGTTGAGGATCAGCTCGCAGGCGCCGACATCGATGTAGTAGCCGGAGCCTGTCCGATAGGCCTTCATCAGCAGCCCGGTCTCGTCCTCGCCGAAATCGATGGCGAAGCCGCTGTCGCTGAGGCGCTTGTAGAAATCCGCGTCGCGCGCCCTGATCACATCATAGAGCGCGCGCTGGCCCTTCGGCACCAGCGCGAAGGGCGTGGAAGCCACGATCATGTCGGCCTTGTCGGTGGTGATGCCGCTCGCCAGCGCCTTTTCGGAAAAGATCTCGAAGCCGACATCCATCAGCGTGTCTGACTTCACCACCGTCGTCGGCGAACGCTGGACCATGGTGACCTTGGCCCCCGCTTCCCACAGATCGACGCTGACATCGTGGCCCGAGCTTGCCGCGCCGATCACCGCGACGCGCTTGCCGCGGAATTTCTCGCCGGTGGAATATTGGCTGGAATGCAGAAGCTCGCCCTTGAAGCTGTCAGCGCCCGGCAATGCGATCTGCCGCGGCGGCCCATAGGCGCCGGTGGCGAAGACGATATGCTTCGGCTTCAGCGTGATGCGCTGGCCGACGCGGTCGACCACCACGGTCCAGACCTTTTCGGCCTCGTCATAGGCGGCGCTGATGCATTTGGTGGCGACCCAATAATTCAGTTCCATGACGCGCGTGTACATTTCCAGCCAGTCGCCCATCTTGTCCTTGGGCGTGAAGACCGGCCAGTTTTCCGGGAACGGAATGTAGGGCAGATGGTCGTACCAGACCGGATCGTGCAGCACGAGCGAGCGGTAGCGGTTGCGCCAGGAATCGCCGGCGCGCGCATTCTTCTCGATGACGAGCGCGGGGACGCCGAGTTGCCGCAGCCGGGCGCCAAGCATGATGCCGCCCTGCCCGCCGCCGATCACCAGGCAGTAGGGTTGCTCATGCACGCCAAGATCGCGCGCCTCTCGCGCCCGTGCTTCCGCCCAGGTCTCACGCTTGGGGTCGGCCTTGTGGCGAATACCGAGCGGCCGCGCCGGGCCCTTTTGCTCCTCAAACCCCTTCAGCTCGCTCATCGCCGTGAACAGCGTGCGGCAGCGGCCGTCCTTGAGCCGCAGGATGCCCTCGCCCCGCGCGACCGCCGTCTCGAAGCTGAACCAGGCCTCTATCGTGCCTTCATCCGTGCTCGCGTCGCCGGATAGGCGCCAGTGCGACGGCTGGGCCGTCGAAAGCGTGGCTTTCAGCATCTCGCGGATCGCGGCCTGCCCTTCCATGGTCTTGATGTTCCAGGTGAAGGTCAAAAGATCGCGCCAGTAGCAATCCTCCGCGAAGAGGTTCGCCGCCGCCTCGATATCGCCGGCCTCCAGCGCCCGGCCGAACGAGCCGAGCCAGGTTGCCGCCTGTTGCGATGGTGCGATGTCGAGCATTCTTCTTCGTTCCCCTTTTTCAGTTCGAAAGCCGGCGGCGCCGATCTTCCCTTCTTCCCTTGTGGGAGAAGGTGTCGCCGAAGGCGACGGATGAGGGGTGCTCCAGGGAATGCCGGCGTCTCACTCGGCTGGAACACCCCTCATCCGTCTCGGCGCTAACACGCCGATCCACCTTCTCCCACAAGGGGGAGAAGGAAGAACCTGCCTCAATCCCCGAGCGGCTCCATCTCCTTGCCTGTCCGATGGATCTGCGCGTTGTATTTGATGCGGCGCACGGTCTCGCGCGCCGGGCCATCGATCTTGTAGGCGGTCGCCACCGCGAGCAGATCGATGGCCGCCAGGAACGCGTAGCGGGACGCGGTCGGCTTCAGCGTGTCTGGATATTCGGGCACGGCAACCGTCAGCCGCACGTCGCAGACCTTCGTGAGCTCGGTGTCGGGCGCCGTCACGCAGATCGCGTTGGCGCGGTAATGCTTGGCGAGTTCCACCGCCTCGATCACCTCGCGCGTGCGCCCTGTGGCCGAGATCGCGATCACCAGATCGCCGGGCTTGAGCGTCGAGGCGGTCATGCGCATCAAATAGGGATCACATTGCGCGCTGATGGTGATGCCGTAGCGGAACAGGCGGTATTGTGTCTCCTGCGCCAGCGCCGACGAACTGCCGCCGAGGCCGAACACCGTCACCTGGCGCGCCTTGGCGATCAGTTCCGCCGCCTTCTGCAACTGTCCCGGATCGATCTGCCGCTCCGCCTCCTGCAGCGCGCGCCGCGCTTCGCCGAACACGGCGTTCCAGAACGGCATGCCGCTGTCGCTGTTCGCGGGCTGCGGCTTGGTGGCGAGATAGAGCGCGCCGACGACGAGGCTCTGCGCCAGCTTCAACTTGAAATCGCGCACGCCCTCGCAGCCGATGGCGCGGCAGAAGCGGGTCACCGTCGGCTCGCTGACCCCCGCGCGCTGGGCCAGCGCGGCATTCGACGCATCGACCGCATATTTGACGTCGTCGAGCACGACGTCCGCAACGCGGCGCTCGGCCGGCCGCAGCTCCGCATAGCTGTCCTTCACCTGCGAGATGATATCGGGAAAGCGCCTGACGTGATCGTGCCGGTCGCCGTCTTCGTCCGCAATTCGCAGCACCTGGCTGTCAGCTTCGGTCATTGGCCAGTCCTCCCCAGCCCGCTTCGGGAGCCATCATCTTCGCGATTATCCACCCGCTGGCCATAGGCAATCAACCGAGCCAAGTATGTAGGAAAGTAACACACATCGCAAGCGAGGAAAAAGAACTGTAAAATCATACCGTTGTGCAGCAAATGATGGAAGCTGATGGCTTGGCTTCTCCGTCGCCGCTTGACAGTAAAGTAGGATAGTTACAGACTGATTTTGCGGACGGATGGGCCCTCGGGCAACGCATCGCGCAGTCTCCGAGGGGGAGCATGAGTACGGCAAGCGCAAGAACGCCGAAGCTCGGCGTGCAGGCAGCGACCAAGGTCTATCAGACAGGTTCCGGCGATCTTCTGGCGCTGGATCGCTGCAGCCTGGATGTCCAGCCCAACGAGATCGTTTCAATCGTGGGCCCCTCCGGCTGCGGCAAGACCACGCTGCTGTGGTCGATGTCGGGCCTGCACCGGCTGACCGGCGGCGCGATCCTTCTCGACGGCAACGAAATCACCGGACCGCGCCCCGAGATCGGCATCGTCTTCCAGGAAGCGAACCTCCTTCCCTGGCGCAATCTCGACGCCAACATCAACTTCCCGTTCGAGATCAAGGGCGAGAAACCCGACCGCGCCTGGATCGCCCATCTCTTGCACCGCGTCGGGCTGGATGGCTTCGGCGGCAAGTTCCCGCGCGAGCTTTCCGGCGGCATGCAACAGCGCGCCGCGATCGTGCGCGCGCTGGCGCTGAAACCTTCCGTGCTTTTGATGGACGAGCCCTTCGGCGCGCTCGACAGCTTCACCCGCGAGGAGATGAACCACCTGGTCGAGGAGATCTGGCTCGACACCAAGACCACCATCGTCTTCATCACCCATAGCATCGAGGAGGCGATCTTCCTCTCCGACCGCGTCGTGGTGCTCACCACGCGTCCGGGCCGAGTTGCCAAGATCTACGACGTGCCGTTCGCGCGCCCGCGTTCGTTGGAGATCATGGCGACGAAGGAGGTCTTCGACCTCACCAACCGCATCAAGATGGACATCGTCGGCGAGCGTCGGCCGCAGGCCAAGGAGCAGCCGGAGCACAAGAGCGCTGAAATCGTGAGGATCAGGCCGTGAGCGGGGGCGACGCCATTCCGGAATTCTCGAAGGCGAAGTCAGGCGGTGACGGGCAGGACGTCAGCCTGACCAATCTCTCGGCCTTCGCCAGCGGCCCCGGCATCAAATCCGGCGCCGAGGTGGCGGCGATCCTCGCCGTGGCGGTGGTGATCATCGGCGGCATCGAGCTGGCGCTGCGCCTCTTCCACGTGCCGCAATACATCATGCCGCCGCCGAGTTCGATCGTTTACGCGCTGTTCGACGAGTTCCCGCTGATTGCGCCGCATCTCGGCTATACGCTGGTCGAGCTCATCTCCGGCTTCGCCATCGGCGCCGTCGTCGGCCTGGTGATGGCGGCGGTGATCACGCAGTTTCCCTTCGCCGAGAAGATCGTCGCGCCTTACATCCTGATCCTCGTCACCACGCCGATGCTGGCGCTGGTGCCGCTGCTCATCCTGCGTTTCGGCTTCGGCTACACGCCGCGCATCATCGCGGTCGCTCTGGCTGCCGGCCCGATGGTGATGATCAATGCCGCGACCGGCTTCCGCCGCGTCGATAGCGCCAAGATCGCCTTGGCCCGCTCCTATGGCGCCAGCACGTTGCAGATCTTCTGGAAGATCCGCGCGCCGATGGCGCTGCCGATGATCCTGGTCGGCCTGATGATCGGCGCGATCTTCGGCCTGCTCACCGCGGTCGGCGCGGAGATGGTCGGCGGCGGTTTCGGCCTCGGCAACCGGCTCACCTCCTATTCGTCGATGATCCAGATGCCGCAATTCTTCGCGGTGGTGCTGATCCTGTCGACGCTCGGCATCCTGATCTACGTGCTGTTCTTCCTGATCGGCAAGAAATGGGCGAGCTGGGAGACCTGAGCACGGAAGGATGAAGGTCGCCCGGGAGGCGGGCGAAGGCAAGGCAAGCTATCAACAAAGGGGAATGCCATGACCAACGACAATCCGATCCACTCCAGTGTTCCGGCCGGCATCAGCCGCCGCTATTTCCTGCAGGTGACGGCGGCCGGCGTGGTGACCGCCACCGCGCTCGGCGCGTCTGGCCTGAGGGCCAGGGCGGCGGCTTATGAGAAGTTCACCTGGATCTCGCCGCGCGGCACGCTGGAAGTGCTGGACGACTACCCCTACTGGTCGGCGAAGAAAGCCGGCTATTTCGGCGACCTCAGCACCGACATGCAGCCCGGCCCGTCGGACGGCACCGCGACGGTGAAGTTCGTCGATGTCGGCCAGGCCGACATGGGCTTCCCCTCGCCGGGCGTCTTCTCCTTCGCCATCCAGAACGGCATGAAGCTGAAGTCCGTCTTCCACATGGGCGCGCGCGACACCTTCAGCCTCGCTTTCCGCAAGGGCCAGGGCACCAACAACCTCA
Organism: Mesorhizobium atlanticum; assembly: GCF_003289965.1. Classification (GTDB taxonomy): domain Bacteria; phylum Pseudomonadota; class Alphaproteobacteria; order Rhizobiales; family Rhizobiaceae; genus Mesorhizobium; species Mesorhizobium atlanticum. The sequence goes on along the minus strand of NZ_QMBQ01000002.1, from coordinate 174,729 downwards.
AGGACCTTGAGGGCAAGACCATCCTGCTCGGCTCCGCTGCCTGGCAGGCGATCGTCGACCCGCTGCTGGCGGCCCAGGGCGTCGACATCAAGAAGGTGAAATATGTCGAGGCCGGCTGGCCGACCTGGGGCACCGCGCTCGCCGGCGGTCAGGGCGACGCGGCGCTTTCTTGGGAAGGCTTGCGCGCCGAGTGGATCGCCAAGGGGCTCGACTTCGAATACTGGCTGGGCGTCAAGAATTCCAAGCTGCCGGCCAACACCTTCGTCGTGCGCGCTGCCGACCTCGAGGACGCCGACAAGAAGGCCTTCCTGGAGAAGTATCTGCGCGGCTGGGCGATGGGCCTGGAGTTCGGCTACCAGAACCCGCGCGCCGCGGTCGAAGCCGTGTTCGAGCAGTTCCCGACCTTGGCCAAGAACCTCGGCCCCGAGCTCGGCACGACCTCGATCCTGCAGCAGATCAACGTCTTCCGCGGCGACATGGACAAGCGCGGCGGCTGGGGCTCGCACGACATGGCGAGCTGGCAGGGCTTCTTCGATGAAATCCTCAAGATCGGCCAGATCAGCGCGCCGGTGAAGGCCGAGGACGTCTGCACCAACGATCTGATCCCGGCCGCCAACGATTTCGACAAGGCCAAGGTCAAGGCCGATGCCGACGGGGTCAAATTGTCGGAAGGCTTCGCCGCGCTCGACGTCGACAAGATCAAGGCGCACCTGTTCGACTCCGCCGTTAAGTAAGGCCAACGCCATGACCACCGGGCGGCGCGAGGCGCCGCCCGCAGTTCCTTCAAAGAGCATTGGGGAGGTTTCGATGGCCGACAAGGTGAAAATTCTGGTGGTTGGTCTGGGCAATATGGGCGCTTCGCATGCCAGCGCCTATCACCGCTCGGAAGGCTTTGAGATCGTCGGCATCATGAGCCGTTCGATCAAGGGCAACAAGAAGATCCCGAAGGAGCTCGCCGGTTACCCGCTCTATGAGGATTTCGACCTGGCGCTGAAGGAGACGAAGCCGGATGCGGTCTCGATCAACAGCTGGCCGAACACGCATGCCGAATACGCGCTGAAGGCGATTGCCGCCAACTGCCATGTCTTCATGGAAAAGCCTCTGGCCACCAACATCGAGGACGCCGAGAAGGTGGTGGCGGCCGCGCGGGCGAAGAACCGCAAGCTGGTGCTGGGCTACATCCTGCGGGTGCACCCGTCCTGGATCAAGTTCATCGAGGTCGGCAAGACGCTTGGCAAACCGCTGGTGATGCGCCTGAACCTCAACCAGCAGAGCAGCGGCACCGCCTGGCATTGGCACAAGAACCTGATCGATTCACTGATCCCGATCGTCGATTGCGGCGTGCACTATGTCGACGTCATGTGCCAGCTGACCGGCGCCAAGCCGGTGCGCGTGCACGGCATCGGCGCAAAACTCTGGGCGGAGGCCGACAAGCAGAATTACGGCCATCTGCATGTCACCTTCGATGACGGCTCGGTCGGCTGGTATGAGGCAGGCTGGGGCCCGATGATGAGCGAGACGGCCTATTTCGTGAAGGACGTGGTCGGTCCGAAGGGTGCCGTCTCGATCGTCGCCGGCCAGGGGGCGAGCAGCGCCAAGGATGCCGAGGACTTGTCCGACTCGGCCGACATCGACCGCCATACCAAGACCGACGCGCTGAAGATCCACTATGCGCAGGTCGACGGCGATAAGAATTTCTCCAAGCCCGACGAGATCGTCAGCATGGAGGACGAGCCCGGCCACCAGGAACTGTGCGACCGCGAGCAGGCCTTCTTCCTGCGCGCCATTCGTGAGGACCTCGACTTGACCGAGCAGATGGATGCGGCGGTGAACAGCCTGCGCATCGTGCTGGCGGCCGAACAGAGCATCGCGGAGAAGCGGACCGTCGAGCTGGCTTGAGCTTTCTCTGTCACCAGTCGCGCCCTCATCCGGCCGCTTCGCGGCCACCTTCTCCCCGGCGGGGAGAAGAGGTTGGCGCCGGCGCTGAAAGCCTCCTCTCCCCGCCGGGGAGAGGTCAGCCGAGGCGAAGCGGAGGCCGGGTGAGGGTGAGTCCGGCGGTCGGCAATCATAAGGGAGGCACACATGGCCGCGATTTCGCGGAGCCTGCTCGAAACCTACAGAGATTCCGACGCGCTGGGCCTGGCGGGCCTGGTGAAGCGCGGCGAGGTCGCCCCCGCTGAACTGGTCGAGGCCGCGATCACCATGATCGAGCGCCTCAACCCGTCGCTCAATGCGGTCGTCCACCGTCTCTACGACATGGCGCGCAGCCAGGCGGCGACCGTGGATAAGAGCGCGCCGTTCGCCGGCGTGCCTTATCTCCTCAAGGAGCTCGCCTCCTCCTGGAAAGGCGCGCCTCTCACCAACTCCTGCTTCTACCTGAAGGACTTTGTCGCCGATTCCGACAGCGAGGTGGTGCGCCGCATCAAGGCGGCCGGGCTCGTCCTCGTCGGCAAGTCCAACGCGCCGGAAAACGGCTGGTCGATCACCACCGAGCCAAAACTCTACGGCACGACGGAAAACCCGTGGAAGCAAGGCATCACGCCGGGCGGCTCGAGCGGGGGCGCCGCGGCTGCGGTCGTCACCGGCATGGTGCCGATCGCCGAGGCCAGCGACGGCGCCGGCTCGATCCGCGTGCCGGCGTCCTGCTGCGGCATCGTCGGCCTGAAGCCGTCGCGCGGCCGCGTCAGCCTCGCGCCCTACGGCGACTATTGGTATGGCGGCGCCTATTTCCTCTGCTGCTCGCGCACGGTGCGCGACACCGCTGCCTATCTCGACGCGGTGGCCGGCGCCCTGCCCGGCGACGCCTACACGCCGCCGGTGCCGGCCGAAAGCTGGCTCAACCTCTCCGCGCGTGCCCCAAAGAATTTGCGCATCGGGTTTACCGTCACGCCACCCAACGGCGCCGCGATAGACCCTGAAGTCAAGCAGGCGGTGCTTTCCACGGTCGGCGCGCTCGAACATCTCCGCCATGATGTCGAGGAGCACGACATGCCGCTCGATGCCGATGCCGCATGGAAAACCTACACCGACATGACCAACGTGCAGACGGCCGCCACCTTCGGCTTCCTCGAAACGCTGGTCGGCCGGCCCGTGACACCGAAGGATGTCGAGCCGGTAACCTGGGCTGTCATCGAGAGCGGCCGTGCGACCAGCGGCATCAAGCATATTTCCGACGTCGAGCAGCTGAGGCTGATCGGCCGCGATATCGTCGGCGACCTCAACCCCTATGACATCTTCATCACCCCGACACTGACGCAGTTGCCGCGCCCGCTGGGCTATTACGATATGTCGGAGACCGATCTCGACCGTTACAATGCCAAATGGGGCGACGCGGTCTTCAACTTCCCGTTCAACATCTCCGGCCTGCCGGCGATCTCGCTGCCGCTTGGGCATTCGGCCGCCGGTCTGCCGATCGGCATCCAGCTCGTCGGCCGCTATGGCGACGAAGCGACGGTGCTGGCGCTATCCACACAGTTGGAAGGCGAGATGCCCTGGAAGGATCGGCGGCCGGCGCCGTAGATGATCACCTTGTCGAGCAAGGCTATCAACGTCGGTTGGGGTAATCAGCGCAAACGCAGGTAAAGAGCTGAAGGCGCATGAACCTCGTCATTCCAGGGTCCGCGTGCGTCGCTTCGCTCCTTGCTCCGCCCGTGGATGACGACCGCGATAGATATCTCGGCCAGTCGTCAAGGCATGGAGTCTGCCGACGCCCATTGACCAACCGGAGCTTCGGACGGGGTCGCTCAAAACGCCTATAAAATTCCTATATCTTTCCCATCCGCCCCGTCTCGAACCTTTATGGCGATCGGGTCCATATTTTCCTTCGAAAAACGCTTTGATCGCCGTCGCCGCCAAGGTGACGTGCGCCCGCGTGCAGTTTTGAGCCCGCTACCGCGAGCCTGAAAACACAAAGTGGAAAAAGGAAGACCTGTAATGGACCTGATAGTTCTCGGGATCGGGATTTTGTTCTTCGCCCTGTCCTTAGCCTACGTCAAAGCCTGCGACAGAATCTGAGTGCGAGGATCGGATCATGCTTCTTGATTACATCCTTGGCGGCGCGGTGACCTTGTTCCTGCTCGCCTACCTCACCTACGCCCTCATCCGCCCCGAGCGTTTTTAGAACGCCCCGGCGCCAGGCACGGAAAGCCATCCCAATGACAATCTACGGCTGGATACAGATCCTTATCTACTGCGCCATTCTCGTCGCGCTCGTTAAGCCGCTCGGCTTCTACATGCACCGCGTTTTCAACGGCGACCGCACCTTGCTCTCGCCCGTGCTCGTCCCGATCGAGCGCGGCCTCTACCGTCTCTCCGGGACAAGCGAGAAGGAAGAGCAGCATTGGGCCGTCTATGCGACGGCCATGCTGCTCTTCAACCTTGTGGGCCTTGTCGTTCTCTATGCGCTGCAGCGGCTGCAGGCTGTACTGCCCTACAACCCGGCAGGCATGACCGCGGTCGATCCGCAGCTCGCCTTCAACACCGCCGCGAGCTTCGTCACCAACACCAACTGGCAGAATTACGGCGGCGAAAGCACGATGTCCTACCTCGTGCAGATGGCGGGCCTCACCGTCCAGAATTTCGTCTCGGCCGCCGCCGGCATCGCCATCGCGATCGCCCTGATCCGCGGCTTCGCTCGTGCTTCGGGCAAGTCGATCGGCAATTTCTGGGTCGATCTCACCCGCTGCACGCTCTACGTGCTCCTGCCGATGTGTATCGTGCTGACGCTGGTCTATGTCTGGCTCGGCATTCCGCAGACGCTTGGACCTTATGTCGACGCCACCACGCTGGAGGGCGCCAAGCAGACCATCGCGCTCGGCCCGGTCGCCTCGCAGGTCGCCATCAAGATGCTCGGCACCAATGGCGGCGGCTTCTTCAACGCCAATGCCGCGCATCCCTTCGAGAATCCGGATGCGATCTCGAACATGATCCAGATGCTGACGATCTTCGCGCTCGGCGCCGGCCTCACCAACGTCTTCGGCCGCATGGTCGGCAATCAGCGCCAGGGCTGGGCGATCCTCGCTTCGATGGGTGCGCTGTTCATAATCGGCGTCATCGTCTGCTATTGGGCCGAGGCCGCCGGCAACCCGCTGGTCCATGCGCTCGGCATCGACGGCGGCAACATGGAAGGCAAGGAGACCCGCTTCGGCATTGCCGCCTCGGCACTGTTCGCGGTCATCACCACGGCTGCCTCCTGCGGTGCCGTCAACGCCATGCACGATAGCTTCACCGCGCTCGGCGGCATGATCCCGCTCATCAACATGCAACTTGGCGAAGTCATCGTCGGTGGCGTCGGCGCCGGTTTCTACGGCATCCTGATGTTCGTGGTCATCGCCGTTTTCGTTGCCGGCCTGATGGTCGGCCGCACGCCGGAATATCTCGGCAAGAAGATCGAGGCCAGGGAGGTCAAGATGGCAATGCTCGCCATCCTGTGCCTGCCGCTGGCCATGCTGATCTTCACGGCCATCGCCGTGGTCCTGCCGAGCGCCGTCGCGTCGATGGCCAATGGCGGCCCGCACGGCTTCACCGAAGTGCTCTATGCCTATACCTCGGCGGCCGCGAACAACGGCTCGGCCTTCGGCGGCCTCACCGGCAATACGCCCTGGTACAACCTGACCATCGCCGTCGGCATGCTGATGGGCCGCTTCCTGGTCATCATCCCGGCTCTAGCCATTGCCGGCTCGCTGGCGGCAAAAAAGACCGTGCCCGCTTCGGCCGGCACCTTCCCGACCGACGGCACGCTGTTCGTCGGCCTTCTGGTCGGCGTCATCATCATCGTCGGCGGCCTCACCTTCTTCCCGTCGCTCGCCGTCGGCCCGATCGTCGAGCATCTGGCGATGATCCATGGACAGACCTTTTGAGATGACCATGCCCCGCTTCAACGACATACGTCGGAACGACGGTCACCACACCGGTGACGGAGCGCCAGACAATGGAAGGGACGAGAAACCTCGTCCTTTCCCAACGCTTTCGACCTTTCTCGGTATGGCGGCCGTTCTGTTCCTGCTGTGGCTGCTGGCCGTCGGCCTTCCGCACCTCCTCCCGAAGACCGAACACCCGGCGCCGTCCAACATAACCGATACTGGAGCCTCGAAATGAGCCCGTCCAAATCCGCGAGCATTCTGGATGCCCGCATCCTGGTGCCCGCCATCGCCGGCGCCTTCCGCAAGCTGAACCCGCGCACGCTGGTCCGCAATCCGGTGATGTTCGTCGTCGCCATTGTCTCGCTGCTCACCACCGTGCTTTTCATCCGCGACCTGATCACCGGCGGCGGCGATCTCGGCTTCACCTTGCAGATCATCATCTGGCTGTGGTTCACGGTGCTGTTCGCCAACTTCGCCGAGGCCGTCGCCGAAGGCCGCGGCAAGGCGCAGGCCGACTCGCTGCGCAAGGCGCGCACCGAGACCCAGGCCAAGCTGCTCAGCAACGGCGACCGCGCCAAGTTCAAGCTGGTGCCGGGCACCAGCCTGAAGGTCGGCGATATCGTGCTGGTCGAGGCCGGCGACATCATCCCTTCCGACGGCGAGGTGATCGAAGGCGTGGCCTCCGTCAACGAAGCGGCGATCACCGGCGAGTCGGCGCCCGTCATCCGCGAATCCGGCGGCGACCGTTCCGCCGTCACCGGCGGCACCCAGGTGCTGTCCGACTGGATCCGTGTGCGCATCTCCGCCGCCTCCGGCCAGACCTTCCTCGACCGCATGATCTCGCTGGTCGAGGGCGCCGAACGCCAGAAGACGCCGAACGAGATCGCGCTCAACATCTTGCTGGTCGGCATGACGCTGATCTTCGTGCTGGCGACCGCGACCATCCCGAGCTTCGCTTCCTACTCGGGTGGCTATATCTCGGTGACGATTCTGGTTGCCCTGTTCGTGACGCTGATCCCGACCACGATCGGCGCGCTGCTGTCAGCCATCGGCATCGCCGGCATGGACCGCCTGGTGCGCTTCAACGTGCTTGCCATGTCCGGCCGCGCCGTCGAGGCCGCCGGCGACGTCGACACGCTGCTGCTCGACAAGACCGGCACCATCACGCTTGGCAACCGCCAGGCGACCGAGTTCCGTCCGGTCAAGGGCGTCACCGAGCAGGAGCTGGCCGATGCGGCCCAGCTCGCCTCGCTCGCCGACGAGACGCCGGAGGGCCGCTCGATCGTCGTGCTGGCCAAGGAGAAATACGGCATCCGCGCCCGTGACATGGCAACCTTGCACGCGACCTTCGTGCCCTTCACCGCCCAGACCCGCATGAGCGGCGTCGACATCGATGGCTCGTCGGTACGCAAGGGCGCCGTCGATGCGGTGCTCAATCACGTCAACCAGGCGACCGTCGCAGCCCATGGCACGCGCCCGACAAGCGACACAATCCGCGATCTCCAGGCTGTTGCCGACGAGATCGCCAAGGCCGGCGGCACGCCGCTGGCGGTCGAGCGCGACGGTCGCCTGCTCGGCGTCGTCCACCTCAAGGACATCGTCAAGGGCGGCATAGCCGAGCGTTTTGCCGAGCTGCGCAAGATGGGCATCCGCACGGTGATGATCACCGGCGACAATCCGCTCACGGCGGCAGCGATCGCCGCCGAGGCCGGCGTTGACGACTTCCTTGCCCAGGCGACGCCTGAGAACAAGCTGTCGCTGATCCGCGAGGAGCAGGCCAAGGGCAAGCTGGTCGCCATGTGCGGCGACGGCACCAATGACGCGCCGGCGCTCGCTCAGGCCGATGTCGGCGTCGCCATGAACACCGGCACGGTTGCCGCGCGCGAGGCCGGCAATATGGTCGACCTCGACAGCGACCCGACCAAGCTGATCGAGATCGTCGAAATCGGCAAGGCGCTGTTGATGACGCGCGGCTCGCTGACGACCTTCTCGATCGCCAACGACGTGGCCAAGTACTTCGCCATCATCCCGGCGATGTTCGCGGTCTTCTATGTCGCGCCCGGCCAGTCCACCGGACCGCTGCAGGCGCTCAACATCATGCATCTGGCAACGCCGCAGAGCGCCATCCTGTCGGCCATCATCTTCAACGCGCTGATCATCATCGCGTTGATCCCGCTGTCGCTGAAAGGCGTGAAATATCGTGCCATCGGCGCCGGCTCGCTGCTCACCCGCAACCTGCTCGTCTACGGCCTCGGCGGCATCATCGTCCCCTTCGTCGGTATCAAGGCGATCGACATGATCGTCACGGCCCTCGGCCTCGCATAAGGACTTATTCCGATGTTCAAGCAACTCAGACCCGCTTTTGTCATGATCGTCTTCTTCACGGTGCTGACCGGCCTGATCTATCCGATCGGCATGACCGGCATTGCCCAGGCGCTGTTTCCGAGCCGGGCCAATGGCAGCCTGATCGAGAAGGACGGCAAGGTCATCGGCTCCAGCCTGATCGGCCAGGCCTTTGCCGGCGACCGCTATTTCCACGGCCGGCCGTCGGCCGCCGGCAATGGCTATGACGCATCCTCCTCCAGCGGCTCGAATCTCGGCCCGACCAACCCCAAGCTGATCGAACGCATCAAGGGCGACGCCGAGAAGCTGAAGGCCGAGAACCCGAACGCGCCGGTGCCGATGGGCCTCGTCACGACCTCCGGCAGCGGCCTCGATCCCGACATCAGCCCCGAGGCCGCCTATTTCCAGGTGCCGCGCGTCGCCAAGGCCCGCGACGTTGACGAGGCCAAGCTCAAGGCACTCGTCGACGGTCATGTCGAAGCTCGCGAGCTTGGCGTCCTGGGCGAGCCGGTGGTCAATGTGCTGGCGCTTAACCTGGCGCTGGACGAACTGAAGTGATCCACGCGCGCCGGGGATCGACACGACCCCCGGCGCAATTATGATTGGACGCAATGCCCGACGACAGGACCGACTCCGAGAACCGCCCCTCCCCCGACGCGCTCCTCGAGCATGCCGAGCGCGAGGGACGCGGCCGCCTGCGCATTTTTCTCGGCGCGGCACCCGGCGTCGGCAAGACCTACGAGATGCTGATGGCGGGCCGCGCTCGCCGCGCCGACGGCGTCGATGTCGTCATCGGCGTCGTCGAAACCCATGGCCGCAAGGAAACCCAGGCCCTGGTCGACGGCTATGAGGTGATCCCGCGCCGCCTGGTCGACTACCGCGGCCAGACCCTGGATGAGATGGACATCGACGCCATCCTGAAGCGGCGCCCCGCTCTGGTCCTTGTCGACGAGCTTGCCCACACCAACGCGCCAGGCAGCCGGCATCCCAAGCGCTATCTCGACGTGCAGGAGATCCTGGCGCAAGGCATCGACGTCTACACCACGCTGAACATCCAGCATGTCGAGAGCCTGAATGATGTCGTCGCCCAGATCACGCGCGTCAGGGTGCGCGAGACGGTTCCCGATTCCATCATCGACGAGGCCGACGACATCGAGATCATCGACCTGACCCCTGACGACCTGATCAAGCGGCTGCAGGACGGCAAGGTCTATTTCCCCAACACCGCGCAGCGCGCCATCGAGAATTATTTCTCTCCAGGCAACCTGACGGCGCTGCGCGAGCTGGCGTTGCGCCGCACCGCCCAGCGCGTCGACGAACAGCTGCTCAACCACATGCAGTCGCATGCCATTCCAGGCCCCTGGGCGGCCGGCGAGCGGGTGCTGGTCTGCGTCGACTCGCAGCCTGGCGGCGCGGCCCGCATCCGCTATGCGCGCCGGCTCGCCGACCGGCTGCGCGCGCCCTGGACGGCGCTTCACATCGACACGCCGCGTTTGGCCGGCATGTCCGAGGAAGACAAGGACCGGCTGGCCAGGAACCTGCGCCTTGCCGAGCAGCTCGGCGCCGAGATCGCCACCATTCCAGGCCACAACGTCGCCCAGGACATCGTGCGCCACGCGACAACGAATAATTTTACCCATATCGTCATCGGCCGGCCGACGCGCTCGCGCTGGCGCGAGCTGATCGAGGGTTCGCTCACCTATGATCTGATCCGCAATGCCGGCGACATCAGCGTCCACGTCATTTCCGGCGCCGAGCGCGATGGCGACGCCCCGCCGGTACGCGTCAAGGCTGCGCCCGAGCAGAAGCCTTTCCAGATCTGGCCCTATCTGATCTCGACCGTCTATGTCGCCGGCGCGCTGGCCGTCAGCTCGATCCTCGACCAGTTCCTGGACGTCCGCAATCTCGCCAGCGTCCTGCTACTGGCGGTACTGACCGCGGCTGTGACCTTCGGGCTCTGGCCGGCGCTCTATGCCTGCTTCGTGAGCGCGCTTGCCTTCAACTTCTTCTTCCTCGAGCCGCGCTACACGCTGACGATCCGGGATCCGGAAAGCATCGTAGCCTTCGTCGTCTTCCTCGTCGTCGCCGTGATCGCCAGCAACCTGACGGCGCGCGTGCAGCGCCAGGCGGTCGCCGCGCGCTCGCGGGCGCGCGCCACCGAGGACATCTATTCCTTTTCCAAGAAGCTCGCCGGCGCCGGCACGCTCGACGACGTGCTGTGGGCCACCGCCTTCCAGATCGCCTCGATGCTGAAGGTCCGTGTTGTGCTGCTCCTGCCGGAAAACGGCACCATTACCGTCAAGGCCGGCTATCCGCCGGACGATACCCTGGCCGAGGCCGATATTGCGGCCGCCCGCTGGGCCTGGGAACACAACCGCGCCGCCGGCCGCGGCGCCGACACCTTGCCCGGCGCAAAACGCCTCTATCTCCCCTTGCGGACGGGGCGGACCGCGATCGGCGTGGTCGGCCTCGACAACGACAAGCAGGGGCCGCTGCTGACGCCTGAGCAGCAGCGCCTGCTCGACGCCCTGGCCGACCAGGCAGCGGTGGCCATCGAGCGCGTCCAGCTCGTCGCCGATGTCGACCGCGCCAGGCTCGCCGCTGAGGCGGACCGGTTGCGCTCGGCGCTGCTGACCTCGATCTCGCACGACCTGAAGACGCCGCTTGCCGCGATCATGGGCGCGGCCGGCACGCTGAAGGAATTCGCGCCGGCGCTGCCGGAAAAGGATCGCGCCGAGCTATTGTCGACGGTCGTCAGCGAGTCCGAACGGCTGAACCGCTTCATCGCCAATCTCCTCGACATGACCAGGATCGAGTCGGGCGCGATGGAGCCGAACTACGCGCTCCATTATGTCGGCGATGTCGTCGGCTCGGCGCTGAACCGGGCGCAGAAGATCACCGCCGAGCACACAATAGAGACCGACATCCCGGCCGACCTGCCAATGCTGCGGCTCGATCCCGTGCTGTTCGAGCAGGCGCTGTTCAACCTGCTCGACAATGCCGCTAAATACGCGTCGCCGGGCTCGATCATCCGGCTGCAGGCCTGGGTCGACAACGGCGCCGTCATCCTGCAGGTGATGGATGAGGGACCGGGCATCCCGCCGGGCGACCTGGAGCGGATATTCGACACCTTCTACCGCGTGCGCAAACGCGACCAGGTGCGCGCCGGCACAGGCCTCGGCCTGTCGATCAGCCGCGGCTTCATCGAGGCGATGGGCGGCACGATCGCGGCGGCCAACCGCACCGACCGTCCAGGCGCGATCTTCACCATCCGCATGCCCGTGCCGGCTGACTTGCCGGCGCTGGGCGCCCCCCTTACGGATGATGCGGCATGACAAATCAGACCGTTTCCATATTGGTCGTCGACGACGAGCCGCCGATCCGCAAATTGCTGCGCGTTGGCTTGGGCAGCCAGGGCTATACGGTTTCCGAGGCGCCGAACGCCAAGGCGGCGATCGAAATCTTGCAGACCGAACGGCCAGACCTGATCCTGCTCGATCTCGGCCTGCCCGGCATGACGGGCCTGGAGCTGCTCGGCAAGTGGCGCGGCGACGGTCTCGACATTCCGGTCGTGATCCTCTCCAGCCGCACCGACGAAGCCGGCATCGTCTCGGCGCTCGAGCTCGGCGCCGATGACTATGTGACAAAGCCTTTCGGCATGAACGAGCTGGTCGCCCGCATCCGCGTGGCGCTGCGCCACAAGTTTCAGCAGCAGGGTGAGAAGCCGGTGTTCCACACCGGCGACCTCTCCGTCGACCTGGTGAAGCGCATCGTCAAGGTCGAGGGCAAGGAAGTGAAACTGTCGCCCAAGGAATACGACATCCTGCGCATGCTCGTGCAATATGCCGGCAAGGTGCTGACCCATCAGCTCCTGATGAAGCAGATCTGGAACGACTCGACCGACGTGCAATATCTGAGAGTCTATGTCCGCCAGTTGCGGCAGAAGATCGAGAAGACGCCGGACCAGCCGCGCTACATCATTACCGAGACGGGCGTCGGCTACCGATTGCGCGAGGTCGAGTAGCCGACGCAGGCCGTGGTGGTTGGCCGAAGCATCTCAAGGTCGTCGTCCCAAGGTCTCCGCGACGGAGCTTCGCTCCTGCTTCGCCCGTGGATGACGAAGCGTTCAGCCGGCCTAAAGCGAACTAATCCGCCGACAGATCCGCCGTCCGCGCCAGCGCGCTTCCGAAACCATTGAGCGAGATGGTGAAGGAGATCGGCTGCATGGTGTCGGCCGCCGTGGCATTGATCTTCAGCGACGTGCCGTTCTGCAGCAGCGGCGTGGTGTCGGCATCGAACGTCACCGTCACCAGGCAGCCCACCGCCTGGCAGGTGTTGAACTGCAACGTGCCGTCCAGCTTCTTGTCGTCGATCCCGAGCGAGATCCCGTTGGCGAGCGCAAGCCCGAAGGGCAGCGCCAGCGTGCCGGTCGCGTCCTGGCCGGTCTTGGTCGTCAATTCGATCGCCAGCAGCCGCTGCCCGCTCTGCTTGTTGAACTGCTGATGCGACAGGCTGCAGATCTTGTTGGTGCCGGTGACCTGGCAGTTCACCGTCCAGTCGCCATGCGTTTCCGAAAGCGCCGAGGCGCCGCCCGGCAAGAGCGGCTTGGCCCGCGCGTCGGCGGGTTGAGCCGCGGGCGCCACCTTGTCGCCCTTGTTCTGAGCGGCGAGTGCCGGCGGACCGACGAAACCCGCGACGGCCAGCATCGCTATGGCAAACTTATACCTGATTTTCATCGAATCCCTCTTGCCAACCGGCCGGTCGCGCGGACGGGCGGAGCCGCTGTTAGAGCCGCCAGCCCGCGCCACCGTCAAGTGCAATGCTGGGGCACGGGCCGGATTTTCTTCGGCATGACAATCGGTCAGCTGACCATGGCACCGCTGGTCGAACACCCTATATTAGGCGAAGGTTCTGTTTTTCATGCGGACAAGGAAGCCATGTCGCCCCGCTACCTGTCGACGTTTCTGATTTCAGCTGCCCTGGCGGCCACCGGCTTGCTGGGCATGGCTTCCGGTGTATCGGCCCAGGTCGTCATCCCGACCAACCGCAACGCATTGGTGCAGCAGAACCAGCTGCAGCAGTTGCAGAACCAATTGCAGCGGCAGCAGTACCAGCAACAGCAGCAGATCTATCGTGAACTCGACCGGCCGACCGCCCGCCAGCCTCGGCCCGACGTGCCGGTATATGATCAGACATGTCGAATGGAAGCGGTCGGCAACACGATTTCGCGGGTTTGCCGCTGACATTTTGTTTTTTTCAGTTTATTAGCCGACTTACTTACCGGCAAAATACCGGATTGCAAGGGTGTTGGTTTTAGGGTTTGCAGGGGACAGGTTTTGCCCGCGCCGATAGCGTATGGCGGGGATGCTGCTCTCACCGGAATTTGGGATGGCAACAACCAAGAAGAAAGCAGTTCGCCGAGCCAAGAAAGGGCAACGGATCCGCCAGGTGGCGGCCATTCCGTTTCGGTTGCGGGAAGACGGCGGCCTCGAAGTGCTGCTCGTCACCTCGCGCACCACGCGGCGCTTCATCGTGCCCAAGGGCTGGCCCATGAAGGGCAAATCCGGGCGCAGGGCGGCGGCGATCGAAGCCCAGGAAGAGGCCGGCGTTCTCGGCAAGGCCCTGAAGCAGCCTGCCGGTACCTATTCCTATTGGAAACGCATGGCCGATGGCTTCATTCGCGTGGACGTTTCGGTCTTCCTCCTCCAAGTCACCGAGGAACTTGCCGATTGGCGGGAAGCCGCGAACCGGCAACGCGCGTGGCTGCCGCCGGCGGACGCTGCCCTGCTCATCGACGAGCCTGAGCTTTCGACGCTGCTCCGGGATCTGACGTTTCCGGCGGCCGATCCGTCTTAAGCGGACACCTGTTCAATATCGTTCGGCCGATAGCGGCACGCCGGTGGCGATCCACTGTCGCGATCGCGGGCGGGCCGTCCCCATTCGCTGCTTGACTCATACATATCCCAACGGTTATACGTCAATCAATAGCCAACGGGTTATTGATTGGAATGACCACCGCGCACGATATGCTGTTCAGGACGCTTGCCGATCCGACCCGGCGCGCCATCTTCGAGCGTCTGTGCCGCCAGGGCGAGCAGACGGTCGGAGCCCTCACCGCGCAGGCAGGTGTGTCGCAGCCGGCGGTGTCGAAGCATCTCGGCGTGCTCAAGGAGGCGGGGCTGGTGCGCGATCGCCATGAAGGGCGCCAGACCCATTACAGCGCGCAACTCAAGGCGCTTGCCCCGCTGATGGACTGGACGCGCGACATGGCGGGGTTTTGGGAAAGCCGGTTCGACGACCTGGAAGACCTCCTCAAAAGGATGGATCAATGAATGAAGCCGCAACGCGCTCCGTCATTGTCGAGCGCGAGATACCTTTTGCGCCGGAAAAGATCTGGCGCGCGCTCACCCAGCCGCATCTCATCGAGGCATGGCTGATGAAGAACGACTTCAAGCCGGTCGTGGACCATCGCTTCAATCTGAGCGCGGACTGGGGCGGCGTCGACTGCCGGGTGAAGACGGTCGAACCGAACCGGACGCTGTCTTACAGCTGGGACACCAAGGACCTCGAGAGCGTGGTCACCTGGACGCTGACCCCGACGGGCACGGGCACGCATCTGCGCATGGAGCAGGTCGGCTTCCGCACGGATCAGGAGCCGTACTACCGCGGCGCCACCGTCGGCTGGAAGAGGTATCTGGCGACCTTGGAGGAAGTCCTTTCGCGGCTCGACTGAGGTCGCGGCCTACAGCAGAACTGCTCGGAACCACACGCTGTTTAGCGGGGCGGCACACCGCAGGCGCAAGCTATGGAGATATCGAAATGAAGATCAAGCTGACCACGATCTATGTCGACGACCAGGAAAAGGCGCTCGGCTTTTATACCGACGTGCTGGGATTCACCAAGAAGGCCGACTTCACCAACGGGGCGTTTCGCTGGCTAACCGTCGTCTCGCCGGACGACCCTGACGGCACCGAACTGCAACTGGCGCTGAACGACAATCCGGCCGCAAAAACCTACCAGCAGGCGATGTTCAAGCAGGGCCAGCCGGCGCTGATGCTTTTCAGCGACGACATCAAGGCCGACCATGAGCGCATCAAGGCCAATGGCGGCAATTTTGCGATGGCGCCGACCGCGGTGACCGGCGCGACCATCGCGCAGCTCAACGACACTTGCGGCAACCTCGTCCAGCTTTCGCAGTTGGCGCGCTGGTAGCGAGCTCGATCCGTCTCGTCATTTGCAAGGGAGGTTAGATTGGACTGGAGCAAATGGATCAGGCAGCTCCATCGCTGGCTGTCGATCGTCTTCACCGTCACGGTTGTTGCCAATTTCATCGCGATGACCATGGGCCCGCCGCCCGCCTGGATCGTCTATTCGCCGTTGATCCCGCTTTTCCTGCTTTTGTTCAGCGGGCTCTACATGTTCGTGCTGCCCTACGCCGCCAGGTGGCGCGGCGAGCCGTCGCGCGAGCGCACGGGATCGGCCTGATGGCGAAGTCGAAATCGAAGGCCGACGCATCTCCTGACAGGAAGCCGGTCCTGCGTTCGGGCGGCAATCCGCAGATCGCCAAGGGCCATGGCGATGCTCCTGTCCAGGCCTATATCGCCGCTATGCCGGGCTGGAAGAGCGAGGTCGGGCGCCGGCTCGACCAGCTCATCGAGCAAGCCATCCCCAATGTGCAAAAGGCCGTCAAATGGAATTCTCCATTTTACGGCATGGAAGGCGAAGGCTGGTTTCTCGGCATCCATTGCTTCGCCAAATACATCAAGGTGGCGTTCTTTCGTGGCCTGTCGCTGGACCCCGTGCCTCCGGTCGAATCCAAGAGCAGCGACACGCGCTATGTCCATATCCATGAGACCGATCGGATCGACGAGAAGCAGCTTGTTTCCTGGGTGAAACAGGCGGGCAAGCTGCCCGGCGAACGGATGTAAGCGCACGAAGGATCAAGCGCCGCCTCCCGAAGGACCACGGCGGCGGTCTCATATCCCGGCATTAAGGAGAAACCAGACATGCAAAAAGAAGGCGAGCAAGACGGCAAGGCTGCGTCCGAGCTGATTGACGCAAGGATCAAGGAACTGGGCGACTGGCGCGGCGAGATGCTCGCCCGGCTCCGCGCCCTGATCCGGCAGGCCGCGCCGGAAGCCGTCGAGACGTGGAAATGGCGCGGCGTGCCGGTCTGGGAGGATGCCGGCATCATCTGCACCGGCGAGACCTACAAGGCCGTCGTCAAGCTGACCTTCGCCAGGGGCGCGGCACTGCCCGATCCCAAGAAGCTCTTCAACTCCAGCCTCGAAGGCAACACAAGGCGCGCCATCGATTTCAAGCAAGGCGACCAAGTTGACGAAGCTGCGCTGAAGGCGCTGGTTCGCGAAGCCGTGGCCCTCAACAGATCGAAGGCCAAGCGCTGAGAGATGGCTGCGGTGTAATGCTATCGGGTTGATGTTGCCGGCTTTTTTTGCCGCGCCCGGCAACGTGGATCGATACTATGCATCAAATATCGCCATCACGCGGCGCAAGCGTCCTTCAGTTTCTGAGCAATAATTCATGAAACAAATACTCGGCAAATTTATCGGCCGTTAAGCCAGGCGCGTTATCTGGATGATGTCGCCAGTAACCGGGCGACATGTGGGGAAGAATATCGTCTCAACCGACGGATGAGCCAGTCGGACAGACACCGAGGGAGCCAGAACGAGCTCCATGGGAATGGGATGAAGCTCTCGTCGACCGATGCCGGTCCGCGTCTGATAGGGCTGGTCTGGCCCTTTGTGGTGGTGGTCCTGATCCAGGCGCTGGTTGCAACCCTCAGCCTTCACACATTATCGGCGGTCCGCGCCTATGTCGGCGGCGAAAGCCAATGGTCGAAAGGCCAGAAGCACGCCATCTACTTCCTGAACCTCTATGCCGATACCGGCCAGCAGGAGTATTTCAACGAATATCGTCAAGCCATCGCCGTGCCGCTCGCCGATCGCGCCGCGCGGCTGGCGCTCGAACGGCCCGAGCCCGACACGAATGCGGCCAGGATTGGCTTTCTCGGCGGCAACAACCACCCCGACGACGTTGACGGCCTGATCTGGCTGTTCCGGAATTTCCGCCGCATCAGCTATCTCGACACCGCGATCCGCCACTGGACATCAGCCGATGACATGATCCTCGCCATCGAGGGACTTGGCGACGACATGCATCGAAGGCTTGAGAAGGGGCCGGCATCCACGGCTGAGATCGGTCTCTGGAAGGCGAAAATCCACCAGCTCGACCGCCAGATCGGACCGCTTGCCAAGGCCTTCTCCGACAGCCTCGGCGAGGGATCGCGCTTCATCAAAATGGCGCTGACGGCGGCCAATCTCGCCACCGCCGCCCTGCTTATCCTGCTCGTCGTCTGGCGCACGCGCAAGCTGATGATCCAGCGCCAGGTGTTTCAGAGCGCCCTCAACGCCGAGCGCGAGCGTGCCCAGATCACGCTGGCTTCGATCGGCCAGGCCGTCATCAGCACCGATACCGAGGGGCGGCTGGACTATATGAATGCCGGGGCGGAGCGGCTGCTTGCCTGCTCGCTGGCCGCAGCCAGGGGCAGACCCATCCCCTCCTTGTTCCGGCTCCTCGACAAGGACAGCGGCGTCGAGGAGACCGATCTGATCCCGCGCCTGCTGGCGGGCGAGCCGCGCCGCTCCAATGTGCGCCCGCAACTCCTGGAGCGTCTCGACGGCTCGGTCGTGCCCGTGGCGCTGAATGGCGCGCCGCTGATCGTTTCAGGCCGGATCCTCGGCTGTGTCCTGGCCCTGCATGACATGACTCGCGAGCAGGACTATATCGAGCGCCTGTCGTGGCAGGCATCGCATGATGCGCTGACCGGGCTGGTGAACCGCCGCGACTTCGAGAACCGGCTGGCGGGCGCGATCTCCGAAGCACCGGAAAGGTCGCGCCGGCACGCGCTCATGTATCTCGACCTCGATCAGTTCAAGCTGGTCAACGACACATGTGGCCATGCCGCCGGCGACCAGCTGCTGCGCCAGATCTCGGTGCTGCTCGCCAACGAACTGCCGCCCGGCGATATTCTGGCCAGGCTCGGCGGCGACGAGTTCGGCGTGCTGCTCTTCGATTGCGATGCCGACTGTGCCGCCGCAACGGCCGAACGGCTGCGCGCCACGGTCCAGGACCTGCATTTCTCCTGGGACGGGCGCCCCTTCAACATCAGCGTCAGCATCGGCATGGTCGAAGTCGCCAATGTCGGCATGACGCTTGAGGAGGTGCTGCGCGCCGCCGATGTCGCCTGCTACATGGCGAAGGAAAAGGGCCGCAACCGCGTCCAGTTCCATAGCGAGGGCGACACCGCGCTGCGCGAACGCTTCGGCGAGATGGCCTGGGTGCAGCGTCTGCATGTCGCCCTGGATCAGAACCGCTTCAGGCTGCATGCGCAGGAAATCGCGCCCCTGCGCGACGACATCCCGGAGCAGGGCGCGCATATCGAAATCCTGCTCAGGCTGACCGAGGAGGACGGCAGCTTCGTCACCCCGCAGAGCTTCATCCCGGCGGCCGAGCGCTACGGATTGATGCCGGCGATCGATCGCTGGGTGGTCCGCAACACCTTCGCCACCTTGGCGGCCAGGCGCGCCGATCCGCACGCGACGCCGATATCCACCTGCGCGATCAATCTCTCCGGCGCCACCTTCGGCGACGAGACCTTCCTCGGCTTCATGCGCGAGCAGTTCGCCGCGCACGCCGTTGCGCCCGAAACGATTTGCCTGGAGATCACCGAGACCAGCGCCATCGCCAATCTTTCCGAAGCCATGCGCTTCATCGCCGATCTGCGCGGGCTTGGCTGCCGCTTCGCGCTCGACGATTTCGGCTCCGGCATGTCGTCCTTCGCCTATCTGAAGCATTTGCCGGTCGACTACCTCAAGATCGACGGCAGCTTCGTCAAGGACATGCTCGACGACCGCATCGACCGCGCCATGGTCGAGATGATCCATCACATCGGCAAGGTGACGGGAAAGCGCACCATCGCCGAATTCGTCGAAAGCGACGGCATCCTCGACGCCTTGAAAGCGATTGGCGTCGACTATGCGCAGGGCTATGCGATTGCGCGGCCCCAGCCATTCGACGCGACCACGGTGCTGCGGGCCAATCGCAGCGAGCGCGATGCGACGGCGGATAGCTGGGAGACCTTGGCCCGGACGCTGCGTCGCAAAGCCGGCTGATTGCCAAACCCTAAAGCGCGCAGCGATCTTTCAGATTTCGCTCCATGCCCTTTAGGTTTTGATTTTACACACGTCTTTATCCCGAAACCGGTTCCCACTGTCGGGAGACATGCTCTAGGCGACAACCCCTCCGGCCCGCCGTTCCAGCAGGATCGTCGGCTTCTCGTGATAGGTGGTCCGCAAAATCTCTCCATAACCGTTCTTTTTGGCCACCTTCAAAGAAGCGCCGTTTTCCGGATCGATGATGCAGACGGTTCTCGCCGCTCCGAACGCCACGTCGCTCCAGGCGACGATCCGTCCGACAACCTCGCTCGCAAGCCCTCGGCCTTGCGCCTCCGAGGCCAGGGCCCAACCGGCTTCCGGCAGGCCTTCGATCGAAGGTTCGATCTCGCGCTTCAAGTCATGGAAGCCGGCCTCGCCGATGAAGCGCCCCGTCGCCTTGTCTTCGATCGCCCAAAAGCCGTAGCCGATCAGCGACCACAGGCCGGCATGGCGCAGGAAGCGCATCCAGCTTTCCTCGCGTGTGCGCGGCTTGCCGCCGATGAAACGGGTCACCGCGGGTTCCGCCCACATGGCGGCATACGTCTCGAAGTCGCCCAGACGATGCGGCCGCAGGATGGTCCGCGCCGTCTCGAGGATCGGCACGCCAGCTTCCGTTTTGATGCTCATGGCACTCCTCTCGTTGAGACGGCAGCGCTTAGTGTGTTTCGCCGTTTCGCGGAAACGGCGAAACACACTAACTCTTTGTTTTTACGCAATTCCGGACGGAAAACCGCTCACACTTTTCCTGGAATTGCTCTAGCAAACCGGCGTCCCACGGCAAGGGCCACGATCGGCCGGGATCATCCTCCAGCGCAGCGATTTCGCCGTCTGGGAATCTTGACCAATGATGCTACTCTTCGGACACGGTACGGTACCCAGCCGCGTCGCGCCGCCAGGCGCAGGGAAGAACATGGACATCACTGATCTTGTATTGGCCATTCTCCATCACCTTCTGGTGTTCTCGCTGGCCGGCATCATCGGCGCCGAGTTCGTGCTGGTGCGCGGCGATTTGGCGGCGGCGACGCTGAAGCGCCTTGCCGGCATCGACCGCCATTACGGCATCATCGCCGCGCTGATCATCATCGTCGGCGTCTGCCGGGTGTTCTTCGGTCTGAAGGGTTGGGAATTCTACGTCTATAACTGGGTGTTCTGGGCAAAGATGGTGGCCTTCGCCACCGTCGGCCTGCTGTCGATCGTGCCCACCATCCGCTTCATCTCCTGGAACAGGCAGGCCAGCGGCAATCCCTCTTTCGCGGTGCCGGCGGCGGAACTCGCCTCGGTCAAGAATTATGTCCGCGCCGAGGGCTTCATCTTCCTGCTCATCCCGGTTTTTGCCGCGGCCATGGCGCGCGGCTACGGCTATTAGAGCCAAACCCGCTCTAGCGCATGATGCCGAAAAGTGTGAAGCGGTGTTCGGGCGACATCATGCTCTATCTCTTTGATTTTTGAGCCGGATTCAGATTTCAGGTCGAATTCGACCTGAAATCATCCGGCTCTAGGCCTCGGCCGGAAACGTCTCATCCAGCGGCGCGATCCGCACCAGCGGGGCCGGAATGTCGGTGGTCTTTTCCTTCGACTTGCAGATATCGGCGATCACGCAGGCCGGGCAATCGGGCTTGCGCGCCTTGCAGACATAGCGGCCATGCAGGATCAGCCAGTGATGCGCGTGGCGCATAAACGCGGCCGGGATGACCTTGAGGAGCCCTTGTTCGACCTGTTCCGGCGTCTTGCCGGGGGCCAGCCCGATCCGGTTGCCGATGCGGAAGATATGCGTGTCGACCGCCATCGTGTGCTGGCCGAAGGCGACGTTGAGCACGACATTGGCGGTCTTGCGCCCGACGCCTGGCAGCTTCACCAGCTCGTCGCGATCCTGCGGCACCTCGCCCGCATAATCGTCGATCAGCGCCTTCGACAGCGCGATCACGTTCTTCGCCTTGTTGCGCCACAGGCCAATCGTGCGGATGTAATCGCCGACCTTGGCCTCGCCCAGCGCCAGCATCTTGGCTGGCGTGTCGGCAGCCGCGAACAGTGCCTTCGTCGCCTTGTTGACGCCGGCGTCCGTCGCCTGCGCTGACAACACCACCGCGACCAGCAGGGTGAAGGCGTTGACATAGTCGAGCTCACCTTTCGGCTCCGGTCGCTGCACCGAAAAGCGCCGGAAGATCTCATGCACCTCGGCGGGGCTGTAAAGCGAGCGCGAGGCGGCCTTTCGCGGCCGTCCACCGGGCACCCGGCCGCCGTTGGCGGTAGAGGGTTGGGACTTTTTGACAGCTGTGGATTTTTTCGACTTGGGAGGCGCCATTTCCCTCCTATAATATTACCTCATGAGCGACACAAACGCCTCGTTTCAGGCCGACGAGCCATTTTTCCAGGCCTTGCTCACGCCGCACCGCTCGCTCGGCCGCGCCGGCTTCCTGATCCTGATGGGAGCGCTTCTGTTCGGCTGGGCGGTCACCGGCGCCTTCTTCCTGGCGCACGGCGCCTGGCCGGTGTTTGGCTTCTTCGGCCTCGATGTAATCGCCGTTTATATCGCATTCCGCGCCAACTATCGCGCCGCGCGCGCCCGTGAGGAAATTTCGGTATCGCGCACCAGCCTCGACATCCGCAAGACAGCACCTTCCGGCCGCTCGGAAGCGCATCACTTCAACCCGTTCTGGACCCGGTTCTCGATTGCCCGCCACAGCGAAATCGGCATCACCAAGATGGCCGTCGAAGCGCAGGGCAAGAGCGTGGCGATCGGCGGCTTCCTCAATCCCGACGACCGCGAAAGCTTCGCCACCGCCTTTTCGCGCGCGCTGGCGACCGCCAAGACGCGCTGACACCCAAACGTATCAGAACCGATACCGCAGCAGCCTGCCGACCTTGCGCATCGCTGGGATCAGCTTCCACAGGAAAACGAACAAGCGGGCGGACCAGCCTAGCCGCGCGCCGCGCTCCGGCTTGTAGGACCGGATCTCGCCGATGAAGCGCAGCTTCGGGACGGCCCGCTCGAGCTCGCGGGGATCCTCGATCGCCCAAGAGACCTCGGCGCCCGTCACCTTGATGGCTGGGCTGAGCCGCATCAGCTTCAGCCCAAAATTGCTATAGGCGTCGAACATCAGCTCGCCGCCGGCAAGATGCGAGACAAGCCGCGCAAGCAATTGCGGCCCTTCGTCGGCCGGAAGGTAGGGCGTCAACCCTTCGGCCACCACCATGGCGGGGCGGTTTCGCGGCACCTCAGCCAGCCATTCGGGTTCGGTCACCGACGAACCGATCAGATGGTAACGCTCGCGCGGTGGATAGAGCCTGCGCCTGAGGTCGATGACATCGGGATAGTCGACATCGAACCAGTCCACGCCTCGCGGCGGATCGACCCGGAAAATGCGCGTGTCGAGCCCGCATCCGAGATGCAGCACGATCGCATCCGGATTTCTGGCGAGGAAATCCTCGACCTTGGCATCCAGCGTCACTGCCCGAATGGCAAAGCCCAGGCCGAGATTGCCGTCGACCTTGAGCTTCGAAAAATCATAGTCGATCTTCTTCACGGCCTCGTCGGCGAAGCGATCCTGGAGCAGCGAATTGGGCAACCGGCTCTCCAGCGCCTTGCCGTAGAGCGTCATCAGCAAGGTTTCCCGCGCGCCGGTCAGATCGACCTTTTCACCGGCCATGATTGTCCTCTTCGGTCCGAAGCTGACTATCTGGGTGCCGGCGGCAGGAAGGCAAGTTTCGGGTGGTTGCAAAGCTCTGGAGGACCGATATTCGCGGCCAAGGAGATATTGCCATGAACGCTCAGATGACCATGAATACGCGGATGAAACCAACCGCGATCCTTGAGAACGATATCACGCCGCAAGGCAGCGACTATGACGTCGTGCGCCGCGCCATCGAGAAGATCAGCCTCGACTATCGCGACCAGCCGTCGCTGGAGGTGCTGGCCGAGGAAGTCGGCGAGACGCCGACCGGCCTGCAGAAGCTGTTCACGCGCTGGGCCGGCCTGTCGCCGAAAGCCTTCCTGCAGGCGGTGACGCTCGACCACGCGCGCAGGCTGCTCGATTCCGGCATGCCGCTCCTGGAGACCTCGTTCGAGGTCGGCATGTCCGGCCCCGGCCGGCTGCACGATCTCTTCGTCACGCATGAGGCGATGTCGCCCGGCGACTACAAAACGCGGGGCGCGGGGCTCACCATCCGCTACGGCTACCACATCTCGCCTTTCGGCATCGCGCTGATCATGGTCACCGACCGCGGCCTCGCCGGGCTCGCCTTCTGCGATGCCGGCGGCGAGCGGGCTGCCTTCGCGGACATGTCCGGCCGCTGGCCGAACGCGACCTATGTCGAGGACATGTCGGCCACCCAGGCTTACGCCGCGCGGGTCTTCGACCCGACGAAGTGGCGCGCCGACCAGCCGCTGCGCGTGGTGATGATCGGCACCGATTTCCAGCTGCGCGTCTGGGAAGCCTTGTTGCGCATCCCGATGGGCAGGGCCTGCACCTACTCCTCGATCGCGGCAAGCATCGGCGCGCCAAGCGCCAGCCGGGCCGTCGGCGCGGCGGTAGGCGCCAACCCGATGTCCTTCGTGGTGCCCTGCCATCGGGCGCTGGGCAAGTCCGGCGCGCTTACCGGCTATCACTGGGGGCTGACGCGCAAACGCGCCATCCTCGGTTGGGAAGCGGGACAAGTGGGGTCCTGAAACAATCGATTTTTTTGTCACGTCATTTCGAAAAACCGCGCATCATAATATAAATCGGTACATCCCAAATAAACCAGTCGACTTATTTGCAAAATGCAACCGGCGACAACCTATGGTTATCGCCGGTTTCTTTTAAGTTGTTTCCGGACATTACTTCACTTAACGCTAAATTAACCACGATAAAGGGAAGATGACCCGACGTTGAGCCGGCACGATCCGGTTCGAAAGAGGGGTCTCAATGAAGTTCTTTCGCGCCGCAATGGCAGCAAGCCTGCTCGCCGCCTGCGCCGGCCAGACGGCATCGGCCACCACCGGAAACGTGCTGTTCAATGGCACGATCACCGCCACCTGCACCATCACGATCAACTCCAACGGCACGATGACCGTGAGCAGCAATCTTCAGTCGCTGAGCTCGCACAATGCCGGCGGCTCCGCGGGCAGCGCTCAGGTCGATACGACGGGCGGCGTCTCGCTCAGCGTGGACCCGGTAACCATCACGACCGTGCCGGCATCGGACACGACGGCGACGACATGGACTCCGACCTTCGCCACTTCAGGCGCGCAGACGATTGCCGAAACCGGCACCGCGACCGCGCTGACTGTACCGGGCACATCGACGGTGGCGGTCAATCTCGCCGGCACCAAGAGCGGCACGAACCGGTTCTCCGCCGGCAACTACCAGGCAACGGTGACGCTGCGCTGCGAATAGTCCTAACGCGAGAAGGAGCGGTCCTTGAAAAGAATTGCAATCCTGGCGGCGGGCCTGATCGCCGCGCTGTCTCCCGTTGCGGCGACCGGCCAGTCGATGACGCCGATGCGGGGCGAGGTGCGATCCTTCACCGATGCCTTTGCTGTCCGCGTCTTTCCGGGCAACCCGTACAACCAACGCATCCGCGTGGAGGTCCATGTCTACGACCAGGATTTCCAGCCCGTCGCGGCCAGGATCACGCCGAGCGCCTTCCTTCTGGCCGGCCAGGCTTCGCGCCCTGTCCTGGTGGTGGTCCCGTTCGACGGCGCGAACGACCGTAAAGTGCGTATCTGTACCGAAAGTATCCCCTTTCCAAGCGAGCAGACCCAGATAAGGGCACAGATATGCGGAAAGTTCTTCGGGCATCGCAGGTTCTGACCTTGTCCTTGCTGCCCGTCCTGGCTGCCGTCAGTCAGGGGCTTGCAGAGGATATCCTGAACCTGAACCAGAACCAGACCGGTTTCAGTCTGCCCGGCGTCACCCTGCCCCAGGGCCAGGACGAGGTTCATGCCAGCGACGGCACGACCTGCCGCTCGGCCGTTTCCGGCAGCGGCGCCTATCTCGACCTCGGCATCATCCACGGCAACAACTCGAGCAACCAGGCCAACAGCGACATCGCCACCTATGGCCGCGTGGTGATCCCGATCGGGCGGACGCCGAAACGCGTCGATTGTAGCCGCCTCTACGAGTTGGAAGTCGAGCGCCTGCAGCTTGAATTGAAACTCCTCAAAATGGGCCTCGGCGCCGACGGCCAAACGACGGGCAGTGTGCCCGCCTCCGCGCCCCAAGGCCCCGCGCCCCAGACCAGTGCGGCTCAAGCCAACGCGGCCCAGGTCAAATCAGCGGGATGGGCCAATGAAGGCTGGAGCATCAGAGGCACGACCGGCAATGAGAAGAAAAAGAAGCGGAAATAGCCGCGCGCTGCTCGCGGCAGCAGCGCTTGCGGGCTTCTGTCTCCCGGCGCAGGCTGCGATCATCGGCACCTGCACGATCATGATCGGGGCGTCGGGAACGATGAAATCGAACCCCGCCATCAACATCTTCGGCTCCAAGCAGGCAGGCGGATCGAGCGCCGGCGCCACCATCACCGCGAACTCGACGCTGTGTTCCATCCTAAACCTGCTAGACTGCTATTCCGTGTCCGCGGCGGCGCCGGCCGCTTTCACGTCCGCGCCGAGCGGCGGCGACACCAATGTCACCTTTGCCTCCGTCTTCCGCCTCGACGGTTCGGGGCTGGATAACCCGGGCAGCTCGCCGCAAAAGCTGACCAACGGCACCCACACCATCCAGGTCGACCTGACCGCCACGAAGTCGTCGGGCATCTTCCCGGCGGGTAGCTACCAGGCCGAGGTCACCGTCCGCTGCGAATGATGCTGTGGGCCAGGCCGCGCGGACAGCGACATGATCTGGCAACCGGCGGACTTTGCGGCTAGCTTCGCGCCCAGCCCGCAATTACAGGAAAAGCGCTTCGCGCATTTCGCCTGGACTTGCGCAAAAGCAGAGTCTTGGAGCAGGTCCGCCTTTCAGCACGGGCTGAGCCGCTTCAATGGGAGGCAGTTTTTTGATTATCGTTGTCGGTTCGATCAACCTCGACCTTATCGCCAATGTCGACCGCCTGCCGGAACCCGGCGAGACGGTGCGCGGCTCCGGCTTCGCCACCGCGCCTGGCGGCAAAGGCGCCAACCAGGCCTTGGCCGCGGCGCGCGCGGGAGCCCAGGTGCGGATGGTGGGCGCCGTCGGCAAGGATAGTTTCGCCGCCGAGGCGCTCGCCCTGCTCAAGGCCGGCAATGTTGATCTCTCCGGTGTCGGCGAAAGCTTCGCCTCGACCGGCACCGCGTTGATCCTGGTCGGCGCCGACGGGGAGAATGTCATCGCCGTCGTGCCGGGCGCCAATGATTCGGTGGTGCCGGGCGATATCGCCAAGGCCTATCTCAAGAAAGGCGATGTCGTGCTCCTGCAGCACGAGATCCCGCTGCAGACGGTCGAGGCCGCGCTTGACGCGGGGCGCGCGGCGGGCGCAGTCAGCGTGCTCAACACCGCTCCCTTCCGTGCCGAAGCCGCCGGCTTCCTCGGCAAGGCAGACTTTGCCGTCGCCAACGAAACCGAATTCGATCTCTATGGCGAGGCGCTGTCGCTTTCCGGACGCGACCGCCCCGCCCGCATGCGCGACTATGCCCAAAAGACCGGCCGTGCCATCGTCGTCACGCTGGGCGGCGACGGCGTGCTGGCCGCGACGCCGCACGACTTCCTCACCATCCCGGCGCTGAAGATCACCCCGGTCGACACGGTCGGCGCCGGCGACACCTTCTGCGGCTATTTCGGCGCCGGCCTGGCGTCGGGTCTTTCGCTCGAAGACGCGCTTACCCGCGCCGCCGCGGCCGGCTCGCTGGCCTGCCTGAAGCCCGGCGCGCAACCGGCGATCCCGCTGGGCAAGGATGTCGACGCTGCCTTGGCGGGAACGCGTTAAGCATGCGTCCCGTCACCAAACATGCCGTGCCGGCGGCCAGCGATATCTGCCGCCTCTCAGCCGTCGAGCTCGCCGACAGGATCAGGCAGCGACAACTCGCGGTGCGTGAAGTCGTCAGCGCTTTCCTCGATCGCATCGAGGCTGTGAACCCTCTGGTCAACGCGATCGTATCGCTGCGCGAGCGCACCGATATCCTGGCCGAGGCCGAGAGCGCCGATGCTCATCTGGCCCGCGGCGGCGAGACCGGATCGCTCTTCGGCCTGCCGATCGCCATCAAGGACCTCGCCTTGACCAAGGGGCTCAGGACCACCTTCGGCTCGCCGATCTTCGCCGATTTCATCCCTGACATGGACGACTTCTTCGTCGAGCGCATCCGCAAGGCCGGCGCCATCATCATCGGCAAGACCAATGTTCCGGAATTCGGCCTTGGCTCCAATACCTACAATCCGGTCTTCGGACCGACGCTCAACGCCTTCGACCCGGCGCTGACCGCCGGCGGCTCGAGCGGCGGCGCGGCGGTGGCGCTGGCGCTCGACATGCTGCCGGTCGCCGACGGCAGCGACTTCGGCGGCTCGCTGCGCAATCCGGCCGCCTACAACAATGTCTACGGCTTCCGTCCCTCGCAGGGGCTTGTGCCGGCCGGCCCCGACATCGACGTCTTCCATTCGCAGATGGGCGTCGAGGGACCGATGGGCCGCGGTGTCCGCGACATCGCGCTGCTGCTCGACGAACAGGCGGGCCACCACCCGCAGGCGCCCTTATCGCTCGCCAAGGAAGGCTCGTTCCTCGACGGCTTGCGGGCGAAAGCGTCCGGCGGCCGCATCGCCTGGCTGGGCGACCTCGGTGGCCACCTGCCGACGGAACCGGGCGTCATCGACCTTTGCGAGGCCGCGCTTGCCCGCTTTGCGGACGCGTCGTTCCACAGTGAAGCTCTGGTGCCGGATGTCGATTTCGAGGCGCTGTGGCAGGCTTTTGTCACCTTGCGCCAGGCAAGCAGCGGCTGCGGGCTGAAGGCGCATTACGACGATCCGGCAAAACGGAAGCTTCTGAAGCCCGAGGCGGCATGGGAAGTGGAACAGGCGATGCGCCTCACGGCGCCGCAGATCCATGCCGCAACGGTCCGGCGCACGTCTTGGCACCGCACGCTGCTGTCGCTCTTCGAGCACTTCGACCTCATCGCCCTGCCGACCGCGCAAGTGTTCCCTTTCGACGTGACCACCCACTGGCCGGACAAGGTCGCCGGGCGCACCATGGACAGCTATCACCGCTGGATGGAGGTCTCCGCCTTTGCCACGCTCGGCGGCTGCCCGGCGCTCAACGTGCCGGCCGGCTTCGACGCAAAAGGCCGGCCGATGGGCATGCAGCTGATCGGCCGCCCGCGCGGCGACCTCGGCGTGCTCAAGGCCGGCGCCGCCTATGAGGCGACGCTGCCGTGGCCGGCCGGCGCGGGCTGACGGGCCGCCCTGCCCGGCGAGCTTGCGCCAACGCCGATCCCGTGCATTGATCGCGCTCCGCCCAAGTCGGCGCCGTCCTGTTCGAGGGAAATCATGTCGCTGGAACTCTACGCAACCTATGTCGTCGCCTGCATCGTCATCATCCTGGTGCCGGGTCCCACGGTCACGCTGATCATCGCCAACAGCATCCGCCACGGTTCGCGCGCGGGCTTGGCCAACGTCGCCGGCACGCAGGCCGGCCTTGCCATCATGATCGCCATCGTCGGCATCGGGCTCAACACGCTGATCGCCGGCATGGGCCACTGGTTCGAATGGGTGCGGCTGCTCGGCGCCGCCTACCTGATCTGGATGGGCGTCCAGATGTTTCGCGCCAAAGGCGCGCTCAACCCGGACGGGTCGGCGAAGAAGCCGCGTGGCGGCTTCTTCCTGCAGGGTTTTCTCGTGGCGATCTCCAATCCGAAGACGCTTGTCTTCTTCGGCGCCTTCTTCCCGCAGTTCATCGCGCCTCAGGGCAATTACACGCTGCAGATCGTGGTCATGGGCCTGACGGCAATGATCTTCGCCGCCATGTCGGACTCGACCTACGCGCTGGCGGCAGGCCGCGCCGGGCGGCTGCTGTCGGCCAGCCGCGTCAGGCTGATGTCGCGCATCAGCGGCAGTTTTCTTGTCGGCGGCGGGCTGTGGCTGGCGTTCTCCAGGGCGAAGTAACGGCCCCCGGGGGGGGCCAACACACCAACGGCAATCTCATGGAATAGAAGGCCGATTGAAAGTCGGCCTTCTATTCACCACATGATTTGTGGTGGGGGATTTCGGGGATTCATGCCAGTGCCATGGGCTTTTGCCGATCTGAAAAGGAACGCGCTCGGCGTGATCCCGATCGTCATTGTGCTCATGGCAGTTCCCGCAACCCTAAATGGCTGGACCAACGCTGCGAGCCCGATACGGTCGGTCGTCGCGATCGATGCAACGATCAGAAGTGCCCAGTGGGGACAGGGCCGCATCAACTACCTGCTTCTGCTTGACGACGGCTCATCCCTTCTTGTCGAGGACGATCGCCTCCACATGATCGGCTCGCGTATCGGCATCGAGCGCGTCATTCGCGAAAATGCTTCCATCTCATATCGCTTTCCAGAATGAGTGGAGCGATAGGTCAACGCTGTCCATCGGGAGACAGCACCATAAAGATGGCGCCGACACGTATCGATTGCTCAACGGGTGACGGCGCACGCTCGTCCATTTTAGCCGGTCAGTTCAACCGCCCCAGCCGCTCCACCAGCAGCGCAAAGAAGCCGTTATGGTCGATGTCTCGCATCACCATGGCGTTCTTTTCGCGCTTGGTGACGCCCCACCAGTCGATCACCGTCATGCCCATGGTGAGCTCCGACGCGGTCTCCACGCTGACATTGCAGCGGCGGCCCTTGAAAAGTTCCGGCTTGAGGAGATAGGCGATCACGCACGGATCGTGCAGCGGCCCGCCATCGGTGCCGTATTTTTCCTCGTCATAGCGTTCGAAGAACTCCAGCATCTCGGCGGTCGCGGTGCCGACCTTGGTGCCGAGCTGGCGGAAAGCCTGGATGCGCTTGGAGGTGGTCAGCGCCTTGTGGGTGACGTCGAGCGGCATCATCACGATCGGGATGCCCGACTTGAACACCAGATCGGCCGCCTGCGGGTCGACATAGATGTTGAACTCGGCAGCCGGCGTGACGTTGCCGCCTTCGAAGAAGCCGCCGCCCATCAGGACGATTTCCTTGATGCGCGGCGCGATCCTGGGCTCGCGGATCAGCGCCAGCGCGATGTTGGTGAGCGGTCCGAGCGGGCACAGCGTGATCGTGCCGCTTTCCTCGCGCATCAGCGTCTCGACGATGAAATCGACAGCGTATTGTTCCTGCAACGGCATGGTCGGCTCAGGCAGTTGCGGCCCGTTCAGGCCGGTCTTGCCATGCACTTCCTCGGCGGTGACGAGTTCGCGCGCCAGCGGCCGGATGGCGCCGGCATAGACCTTGATGTCGGGCCTGCCGGCCAGCTCGCAGATCTTGCGGGCGTTGTTCTGGGTCAGCTTCAGCGGCACGTTGCCTGCAACCGCGGTGATGCCGACGATCTCCAGCTCGGAACTGCCGAGCGCCAGCAATATGGCGACGGCGTCGTCCTGGCCGGGATCCGTGTCGATGATGATCTTTCTGGACTGGGGCATTTCAATTCCTTTTGGGAGTCTTTTTGGGCGGGGTTTCGAGCATGATCCCGAAAAAGTGGGAACCGGTTTTCGGACAAGATCATGCTCCAACGAAGGGCTGAACCAGGATGGCAGTTCAACGAAACGTCATCCTGATTTCAGTGGCTTGAACTTGATCGCGCGGCGGACCATATCAAGACCATCGGGAAAAATGCCATCCGGGTTTTTCCAGTTTGTGTCGCTCTTCAGAGGACAGTGTAACAATGAGTCGAATGACGCCCTTCTCCAGCCCGCTTCTCCTGGGCTTCGATGCCATGGAAAAGACGCTTGAGCGTCTGGCGAAGACCGGCGACAGCTATCCTCCGTACAACATCGAACGCCTCAGCGCCGCTGACGGCAAGGCCGAAAGGCTGCGCATCACATTGGCCGTTGCCGGTTTCGCCGAGAGCGACCTTGATGTCACCACGGAGGAAAACCAGCTGATCGTGCGCGGTCGCCAGACCGACGACACCGAGCGCGAATTCCTCCACCGCGGCATCGCCGCGCGCCAGTTCCAGCGCTGCTTCGTGCTGGCCGACGGCATGCGGGTGATCGCGGCCGAACTGAAGAACGGCCTGCTGTCGATCGATCTCGATCGGCCGGAGGCCGAGCGACTGGTACGGAAAATAAACATATCGGTGAAAGACTGACCTTCGCCGATGGCTCTATGCGAGGCGGCCAATCCTGGCGTCTCGCGCCAAGGAGGCTTGAAATGACCAGAACTGACGAAACGATCACCATGACCAGCGGCGAACTCGCCCATCTCGGCGAAGGCTCTGTCGCTTATCTGCGGAAAGTGTCGAGCGACGATCTGCGCGGCCGCTTCCCGGGCCTCGGCGAAATCGCGCCCGGGCTGGAGCTGTGGGCGCTGTTTGCCGCCAACGGCCAGCCGATCCTGCTTTCCGACGCCCGTGACCGGGCGCTGGCGGGTGCGTTGGAGAACGACCTGACCACCGTCGCGATCCATTAACGCGAGTCCAGGTCTTCGACACAGAAAGGGCCGCCCGCGGCGGCCCTGGAAGCTTTAATCAAAAACTTCAGGCCGCGTGCGAGGCCTGCGTGTCGGACAGCAGGGCGTGGATCGCCACCGCGTCGCGCGTACCCCTGATCTTGGCAACCGTATCGGCATCGCGCAGCACGCGCGCGATGCGCGACAGCGCCTTGAGATGGTCGGCGCCGGCGCCTTCCGGAGCAAGGAGCAGAAACACCAGGTCGACCGGCTGGTCGTCCAATGCCTCGAAATCGACCGGCGTTTCCAGCCGCGCGAAGACACCAGCGATCCGCTTCACGCCGGCGAGCTTGCCGTGCGGAATGGCGATGCCATTGCCGACGCCGGTCGATCCCAGCCGTTCGCGCTGCAGGATGGTGTCGAACACCTCCCGTTCCGGGATTCCCGAAATCGCCGCCGCCCTCTCCGACAGCAATTGCAGAAGCTGCTTTTTGGAATTCGCCTTCAACGCCGGCATGATCGCCGGGACGCTGATGAGATCACTGAGATCCATGCTTGAAAAATCCCTTGCTCGCCTGCCGCGCCAGTCGTCGCCCCCTCGCGCGGCCGGCTTTTATGCCTGTGCGACTTTGGTCGTCGACGGATCGATCCAGCCGATATTGCCATCCGGCCGGCGGTAGACGATGTTGAGATGGTCGGTCCCGGCGTTGCGGAACAGGAATACCGGGCTGTCGCTGTTGTCGAGCTCGATCACAGCCGACGCCACCGACATGGTCCGCAGCGTCATGCTTGATTCGGCGACGATGGCCGGAGCGAAGTCCTCCGGAATGTCTTCTTCATCGTCGGTGAGAGGAGCCATCACAGTGTAGGCGATGTCGGTGGGCTCTTCGCCATTGCCATTGCCGGCATTGCGCGACTTCAGCCGGCGCTTGTAGCGGCGCAGCCGCGTTTCCAGGCGGTCGGCCGCCGCCTCGAAGGCAAGCGTCGGGTCCTGAGCGTCGCCGGTCGCCTGCAAGGAAGCGCCGGAATCAAGCCGGACCATGCAGTCGGCGGAGAAACGCGACCCCGATTTGATGACTGTGACATGTCCTGAAAAACCCCGATCGAAATATTTCTCGATCGCCTCGCCGACCCGGTCGTTGATGCGCGTGCGGAACGCATCGCCGATGTCCATATGTTTTCCCGAAATGCGTAGATTCATCTGAAAACTGACCTTCCTTGCCCAGGCTTCAAACTGGTCCCGAGTTTATACCCGTGGTGCGCGCGCACAAGCTTTGCAGCGGCATGCGCGCCGATTTTAGACCCGAACTTTCCGGTTGATCACAAGTCGCCTTCTTGGCCATCCGTGGCCGTATCTGACGGACCCATTCGCAAGCGGGCATTACCGCCCCGCTCATGCGGGCGGGCTTCTAGACACTTCATTGCGGCTTGTCAATGAAGCTTGGGAATTGTGGAAAATCGGCCTGTCTCGCACCGGCCAGGGCTTGTCGGGATTCGGCTCGGGCCGGCATCGCCCGAACGCCAACAAGCCTAGCGGCCGGCGTTCGCGAGCGCACGCTTCTCCCGTCGCCGCTGCACCGACGACGGAATGTTCATGCCTTCGCGGTATTTCGCGACGGTGCGGCGCGCGATGTCGACCCCGCTTTCCTTGAGCATGTCGACGATGGCGTCGTCGGAGAGCACGTCGGCGGGCTTTTCCTCGTCGATCATCTGCTTGATGCGGTCGCGCACGGCCTCGGACGAGTGCGCTTCGCCGCCTTCGGCCGAGGCGATCGACGCGGTGAAGAAATAGCGCAGCTCGAACACCCCGCGCGGCGTCAGCATGTATTTGTTGGCGGTGACGCGGCTGACGGTCGATTCATGCATGCCGATGGCGTCTGCCACCGTGCGCAGGTTGAGCGGCTTGAGGTGGCGCACGCCATGGACGAGGAAGGCGTCCTGCTGCCGCACGATTTCCGAGGCCACCTTGAGGATGGTCTTGGCCCGCTGGTCGAGGCTGCGCGTCAGCCAATTGGCGTTCTGCAGGCATTCAGCGAGAAAATCCTTTTCCGCCTGGTCCTTGGCGTGGCTCGAAACACGGGCAAAATAGACATTGTCCACCAGCACGCGTGGCAGCGTGTCGGCGTTGAGCTCCACCGCCCAGCTGCCGTCATTGGCGGCGCGGACCTCGACATCGGCGACGATCGCGTCGCTTGCGCCGCCCGAGAATGCCAGGCCTGGCCGCGGATCGAGCGCACGGATCTCGGCCAGCATGTCGAGGAGGTCCTCCTCGTCGACGCCGCAGATGCGCTTCAGCGTCTGGAAATCGCGCCGCGCCAGGAGCTCGAGATTGGCGACCAGCGCTTTCATCGCCGGATCGAACCTGTCGCGCGCCTGAAGCTGCAGCGACAGGCACTCGGCAAGGTCGCGTGCGAAAAGCCCTGCCGGCTCGAAGGTGTGGCAGACGCCAAGCACATGCGCCACCGCCGCTTCATCCGTGCCGAGCCGGACCGCGACCTCCACCAGGGCGATGCGCAGATAACCGGCCTCGTCGAGCCCGTCGGCAAGCTCGCCCGCGATGAGGCGGTCGCCGGGGCTCAGCGAAGCAAGCGCGATCTGCTCGCCGACATGTTCGCGCAATGTGACGACGGCCGCAGCCATGTCGCCGACGTCGAACCCCTCCGACGAGGCCGTGCCGGCGCCGCCCGCGGCCGACTTCCACTGCGCCGTGAGATCCGGCCCCAGCCGCTCGCTGGTGCCGGGATCGTCGGGAAACAGGTTCTCCAGCGAAGAGTCGAGTTTTTGCGAGATCGCCTCCGCGCTCCACTCCGTCTCGCCCTCGAACCAGTCGCCCGCGCTATCCCGCTCCGGCGCGGTCTCGCTTTTCTGGGCCTGGTCGCTGGCGGCGTCGTCCTGCGGTTCGGCGCGCTCCAGGAGCGGGTTGCGCTCGATCTCCTCGTCGATGAAGCGCTCGAGCTCGACATGGGTGAGCTGCAGCAGCCGGATCGACTGCATCAGCTGCGGCGTCATCACCAGCGACTGGGATTGTCTGAGCTGCAGTTTGGCTGCCAGCGCCATGGTGGGATTCAAACGCCTCGTCTACGCGTCGGACTCTTGCTATCCGGTCGGGCATAGAAACTGGCCCGGCTTTTGCTTGTCAAGGAAAACGCTAGCAGGATCGGCTTACCGGAGCGTTATCGGGCCGAAAAATCGCGACAAACCAGTCGAAATTCGCTCAAATTCACTCAGGAGAAAGGTATTTTACGCTCAGAGCGTGAAACCCTCGCCGAGATAGAGACGCCGCACATCGGCGTTGGCGACGATTTCGTCTGCCCGGCCATGCGTCAGCACCTGGCCGGCATGGATGATATAGGCGCGATCGATCAGGCCCAGCGTCTCGCGCACATTGTGGTCGGTGATCAAGACGCCGATGCCGCGCGCCGTGAGATGACGGACGAGCTGCTGGATGTCGGCGACGGCGATCGGGTCGATGCCGGCGAAGGGTTCGTCGAGCAGCATATAGGCAGGCCGCGTCGCCAGCGCCCGTGCGATTTCGAGGCGACGCCGTTCGCCGCCCGACAGCGACATCGACGGCGCCTTGCGCAGATGGCTGATGTGGAACTCCTCGAGCAGCTCGTCGAGATTGCGTTCGCGCACCTTGCGATCCTTTTCGACCACTTCCAGCACGGCGCGGATATTCTGCTCGACGTTCAGGCCCCGGAAGATCGACGCTTCCTGCGGCAGATAGCCGATACCAAGGCGGGCGCGCCGGTACATCGGCATCGAGGTGACATCGAAGCCGTCGATCTCGATGGAGCCCTCATCGACGGGGACGAGGCCGGTCACCATGTAGAAACAGGTGGTCTTGCCGGCGCCGTTTGGGCCAAGCAGGCCAACGGCCTCGCCGGCGCGCACGCCAAGCGTCACCCCGCTCACCACCTTGCGGCCCTTGTAGCTTTTGGTCAGGCCCTTGGCGATCAGGGTGCCCTTGAACTTCGCCTTGTCGGTGCCGACCGTCGCCGGGGCAGCCGGCTTTGCGGCCGCCCGTCCCGGAAGACGGGCAAGCAGCGAGGACACGCCGGCCATTACTTGCTCGACGCTCCCTGCTGGGCCGTGCCCTGCTTCTGGGGCGTGATCGACATGATGACGCGGCCGCTGCTGCCGCAACCGTCGACATTGCCGAGGCCGCTCTTCATCTGCACCGTGAGCTTGCAGCCCTTGAGCACGTTATCGCCCTGCGACAGCACCACTTCCTTGCCCTGAAGCGTGAGCACCTGGGTCTTCATGTCGAACGTGCCCGTGTCGCCGGTGGCAATCTGGTCATTCGACTTGATGTAGACCTTGTTCTCGACCACCAGGTGGTCGATGTTGGCGGCGC
The DNA here is from genome assembly GCF_003289965.1 of Mesorhizobium atlanticum. Classification (GTDB taxonomy): domain Bacteria; phylum Pseudomonadota; class Alphaproteobacteria; order Rhizobiales; family Rhizobiaceae; genus Mesorhizobium; species Mesorhizobium atlanticum. The sequence continues at coordinate 138,441 of NZ_QMBQ01000002.1, read as the reverse complement.
CCGTCATCGCCGAAGCGCCGGCCGCGGCGCTCTTGTCGGCCTTGGGATCCTTGACATAGTAGACCGTCATCTTGCCGGCCTTGAGCAGCGTCTGCCCCTGGTTGACGGTGACATTACCGCTGAAAACGGCCACGCTGTCGGCCTGCCGGACCTCCAGCTTGTCACTCTCGATCTGGATCGGCTGGTCGCCGGACAGCTTGAGCCCGGACATCTGGCTGGTCGCGCTCGACTGCGCCAAGGAGTGCGCCGTCCCCAGAAACAGCAATGCGGAGGCAGCGGCCAGAGCCCACGCGGATTTACTGCGACGCATTCTGTTCTCCACTGTTTACCCCTGCCGCCTTCAGCGCAGTCGGATCGATGTTGACGCGAACCCGGTTCTCGAAGACCACAAGCCTGCCATTGTCCTCGACCGACATGGAGTCCGCGGTGATACGCGACCCGCCACGGCTGACGTCGACCGGATTGCTCGTCTTCATAGAGCCTTTGCCCATGTCTAGGAAGATCGATTTGAATTTCGCCGCAAGGCCGTCCGTCGTCGTCACGCTGACGTCGCTGGTGAGGTTCATCGTATTGGCGTCGCGATTATAGATACCGTGCTCGGCATCGACCGATACGATATTGTCGGTGGCGACGGGCAGTTTAGCGTTGATGCCTTCGAGATCGATTACGGCCTGCTGGCCGACATCCTGCGTCGCCCTGGTCGCCGTCAGCGAATAGGGCAGCTTCTGCTTGGTGAAGCCGTTGAGCTTCGGATTGGCCATCACCAGCTTGCCGTTCGAAAACGCCGTGCCGTCGGCCTGCACGGAAATGGAGATGGGCGCTTTAAGGTAGGAATAGACTGGAAAGGCGATCGCGATCGCGGCCGCCAACAGCGGCACTGCGAATTTCAGCACGCGCACGCGGCGCGAGTGCCGTTGCGCGCGGTTGAACGCCTCGCCGCGCGTGCCGTCCTGGGTCGCGGGAGCCGGTGCCGGTGCGGCATCGCTCGTTTTGTCAGATCGCGCCAACATGACTTTTCTAATGGACCTTTGCCCGCCCAAACATCGCCTATAGGTGGTATGCCGGCACCTACACGCAAGCACAAGGGGACGAAAACTGCAAAAATGTGACGGCTGCCGCCCACGAAATCGAGAGGAATTCGGGGAGACGGACCGCACTTCATAGCAGATACAGACGGGGACTGCGTTAATTTTTCGTGAGGTCGGCATCAACGCCGAGGCTCGAAGCCGGCGTTCAGGAAACGGTAGCCGTGTGCCGAGGCTTGCTTTAAAAGCTTGCTTTCCCACCGACCCATGAGGCTGACGATGGCAATGAGAGCCGACGACCTGATCGACCGCCGCCGCTTGCGCCGCAAGCTGACTTTCTGGCGGGTGGCCGCTTTTGTGGTTCTGGCGGCAGCGGTTATCGCCTTCTCGACATGGGTCTATGACGATAATTTTACCGGCCAGGCGGTCCCCCATATCGCCAAGGTGAAGATCGAAGGCACCATCACTGAGGACGAGGAACTGCTCAAAAGGCTGGAAGCGATCGGCAAGTCGCCGCAGGTGAAAGGCGTCATCCTGTCGATCGATTCGCCCGGAGGCACCACGGTCGGTGGCGAGTCGACATTCGAAGCCGTGCGCAAGCTTGCCGGCGACAAGCCCGTTGTGGCCGAGGTCGGCACGCTGGCGGCATCGGCCGGCTATATGATCGCAAGTGCGGCCGACCATATCGTCGCCCGCAAGACCTCGATCGTCGGCTCGATCGGCGTGCTGATCCAATATCCTGACGTCAGCGGTCTCATGGACAAGCTCGGCATCAAGCTGGAGGAAGTGAAGTCATCGCCGCTCAAGGCTTCGCCCTCGCCCTTCAAGCCGACCAATGACGATGAGCGCGCCATGGTGCGCAAGCTGATCCTCGACAGTTACGACTGGTTCGTCGGCATCGTCGCGGACCGCCGCAAGATGACGCGTGAGCAGGCGCTGGCGCTGGCTGACGGTTCGATCTTCACCGGCCGCCAGGCCTTGTCCAACCATCTGGTCGACGCCGTCGGCGGCGAGCAGGAGGCGATCGACTGGCTGGCGACGAAGGGCGTGGACGCCAAGCTCAAGGTCGTCGAGTGGAAGGACAAGGACAGGCGTGGCGGTCTCCTGTTCTCGCAGTCGATGGCAAAAATGGCCGCCAAGGCGCTTGGCCTGCCGGATGCCGGCGGCGATGTCATTCACGAGCTCGGCGCCGACCGCTTGTTTCTTGACGGTCTCGTTTCGGTCTGGCACCCTTGACATGCTGTTGGCGCGAGCCAAAAAAGCAATAAAAATCATCCTGATAATCGGTTTTACGGGGAACGTTCTATGATCAAATCCGAGCTTGTGCAGATCATTGCTGCACGCAACCCGCACCTTTTCCTGCGCGACGTCGAAAACATTGTCGGTGCGATCTTTGACGAAATCACCGACGCGCTTGCCGAGGGCAATCGGGTCGAATTGCGCGGTTTCGGTGCCTTTTCGGTGAAAAATCGCCCCGCCCGCACCGGCCGCAATCCGCGCACCGGCGAGTCCGTCGAGGTCGAGGAAAAGTGGGTGCCGTTCTTCAAGACCGGCAAGGAGTTGCGTGAAAGGCTGAACGGCGGCAAATAGGCGCCGCGCCGGCGGATTGAGATGGGATCTTGGCGCTTAAAGCATGTCTCCCGAAAGTGGAGGCCGGTTCGGGCCAAAGACATGCGCGCTTGGGAAGCTTCTCTCTATGGAGATCTGATGTTCAATCGCTTCATCCTCGTCGTGGTCTTCGTGCCGCTGGCCATCATCCTGATCGCGCTCGCCGTCGCCAACCGCGGCGCCGTCGCCTTCACGCTCGATCCATTCCATCCCGGCAATCCCGCGCTGACGCTAAACCTGCCGCTTTTCATCTTCCTTTTTCTGGCCCTGGCCATCGGCATGGTCGTCGGCAGCATGGCGACCTGGGTGAAGCAGGGGCGCTACCGCAAGCTCGCGCGCCAGCGCGGCCTGGAGGCTGAAAACCTGCGCCAGGCGGTGAGCCGCGCGCCGGCGGCGCCGAATGGACCGGCGCTGCCCAAGCCGACCAATTGAAGCAATCCGGAGCCTTCGATGCTGACCATTTCGGCCGCTGAGGTCGACCGCGCGCTGACCTTTCCCGGCCTGGTCGAGACATTGCGCACCGCCTTTCGCGAGGGCGCCGTGCAGCCGGTTCGTCACCATCATGGCGTCCAGAGGCCGGATGGTGCGGCCTCGACCCTGCTTTTGATGCCGGCCTGGACCGACTTCAACGCCGCGGGCACCTCGGAGGGAGGCCATATCGGCGTCAAGATCGTCACCGTGTCGCCGGATAACAACGCCATCGGCAAGCCGGCGGTGATGGGCCTCTATCTTTTGCTCGACGGCGTCACCGGCGAGCCGCAGGCGATGATCGACGGCCAGCGGCTGACGCAGTGGCGCACGACCTGCGCCTCGGCGCTCGCCGCCTCCTATCTCGCCCGCAAGGATGCCTCGCGGCTCTTGGTCATCGGCGCCGGCGCGCTGTCGCCGTTCCTTGCCAAGGCACATTCGGCGGTCAGGCCGATCACCTCCATCCGCATCTGGAACCGCACGCCGGCCAATGCCGAGAAGGTGGCCGCCGCCTTGCGCGCCGACGGCCTTCCGGCAAGTGCGGCCGACGATCTCGACGCGGAGCTTGCCGAGGCCGACATCATCGCCTCGGCGACCATTTCCAACACGCCGCTGGTCAAGGGCGCGCTGCTGAAGCCGGGCGCCCATGTCGATCTGGTCGGCGGCTTCACGCCCGAAATGCGCGAGGCCGACGACGATGCCATTTCGCGCGCCCGCGTCTATGTCGACACCCGCGCCGGCGCCACCAAGGAGGCCGGCGACATCGTCCAGCCTCTGGCCTCGGGCCTGCTGAAACCGGAAGCGATCATCGGCGACCTGCATGAGCTCGCGCGCGGCGAGAAGCAAGGCCGCCAAACCGACAGCGAGATCACGCTGTTCAAGTCGGTCGGGGCGGCGCTTGAAGACCTCGCCGCCGGCATCGCCGTCTACAAGGCACTCAAATAGCAGCGCTTTCCAGCTTGGCTCCCATCGCCTCGCCGATCAACCGGAAATCGTCCTCGCTGATCTCGAAAAGGCCGAAACGAAGCTGATAGCCCCAGCTCGGCTTGCCCGCGGTGAAGTCGAGCCGTCCAAGCAGCGGCTTGATCGGCGCCTCCTCCGCATCGCACCAGTCGACGTCGCGCCGGGCAGGCGTGAAACCGCCGCCCATGACGCCCTCATACACGTCCCTTGCCGCACGCTTCCGATCGCCGTGAAGGATTGCAGCCCGTCCTTCTCGCCGAGCACGGTGCTCGAGGAGTAATAGGCGATGCCGTCGCCCGGCTTGATGCGGCGCAGCGGCGCCGCCTTGCCATGGTTGACCTGCATGAAGCCATCTCTGCGGCCGATCCGCACATGCTCGGCCGATGCGACCGCGAGCCAGAAGCCGGTCATCCCTGCGCTCCCTCGAAAGGCGAATAGACGCGCAGGCGATGATTGTCTGGATCGAGCGCGACGAAGGTGCGTCCGAAATCGAGATCGGTTGGAGCCTGCAGCATTTTGAGGCCTCTGCCGGTCCAATCCGCATGGGTGGCATCGACCGCCGCGGCGTTCTCGACGGCAAGCACAAGCTCGCCGCCACCGCCTGCCGCCGCAGCCGCCGGTTCCACCGTGTGGCGCGACCAGAGGCCGAGCTTGAAGCCCTTGTCGAGCACGAACATGACGAAGGTCGGTGAGGATTCGACCGGCTCGCGCCCGAGCAGCAAAGCGTAGAACGCACCGCTCTTTTCCGGGCTGTCGACATAGAGGATGACGAAATTCGGCGTGGTCATATCTGATCTCCAAAGTGTCTGGACCTTGGGGACCATATGCGGATCTACTGTCAGATTCTGGCAGCAGCGATCAGGCGGAACCGTCCTTCCTGGCCGTCGGGCGCGGTGCGTCCAGCGTCGCCCGCCACTCCTTCAGCATCGCCTGGCGGCGGCGCGGATAGCGGATGCCGGTCACCGTCAGGTCGGACATCCTGTCGGCGCGGAAATGGCGGAAATCCTGGCGCATCTCGCACCACGCCACCATCACCCGCACCTTGTCGAAGAAGCTGAGCGCGAACGGCCAGACCAGCCGCTCGGAGGCCGCACCCTCGGCGTCGCGATAGAGGAAACCGAGCTTGCGCTCGTCGCGGATCGCCTGCCGCACAACGCCGAGGTCGATCGCTTCGAGGTTGTCCGATCGCGGTCCAACAAGCAGCGTCGTGGCATCGAGATCCTCGCGCAGGTCGTCCGGCAGCACCGCAGCGATCTTGGCAAGCGCATCGGTCGCGGCGGCGGCCAGCCTTTTGTCGGGCTGCTTCGCCACCCAGCGCGAGCCGAGCACGATCGCCTCGATCTCCTCGTCGGTGAACATCAGCGGCGGCAGCATGAAGCCGGGCTTCAGCACATAGCCAAGCCCCGCCTCGCCGTCGATCGGCGCGCCCTGCCCCTGCAGCGTCGCGATATCGCGGTAAAGCGTGCGGATCGACACACCCATCTCGTCCGCAAGCGTGCGGCCGCTCACCGGCCGGCGATGGCGGCGCAGAATCTGGATAAGGTCGAGCAGGCGTTCAGAGCGGGACATGATTGGCTAACCGATGCGCCGGACAATAGGGCTGGCCCCGACATCACGGCAAGCGACCCTCCGAGGGAACGCCTGCCGGTCGCGGCCGTTGTGCCCATCATGGAGATGCGCGGGTTCCTGTTGTTCTGGTCTGTACTGACCGCTTTCGTCGCGGCGCTCAGCCTTGGGCCGTCCTTTGCCCATGTGCTGGAATCGCTCCCCAGGCTGACGAAATGGTCACCGGCATTGTGGCGCGAGGCGACCGTCTTCAACGGCCAGTTCGTGCTTTTTGCCGTGATCGGAGCACCGCTCGATATCGCCGCGGTCCTCTGCCCGGCGCTTCTCGCCTGGATGCTGCGCGGCCAAGCTGGCGCATTCTGGTTCGTGCTCGCCGCCACGTTGCTCTACGCCGTTTCGCTGGCGCTCTGGTTCGCTCTCGTCAAACCGGCCAACGACGTTCTCGCGACCTGGGCGCCAGGACCGATCCCGGACAATTTCGAGGCCGTCCGGCTGCGTTGGGAAACCGGCCACATGGCGGTGACCGCGGCGAAGGCGCTCGGCTTCATTTCGCTTTGTTTCGGCCTGCTCGGTGTCCGGCATGGTTGATGACCCCACCATTAGATGAGCCACGCTTTGTTGCGCCGGGAGGCTCAGCTGTGGCAGAAGCGAGCCGAACCGCCGGAGATGATCCTTCTTGAAATCTTTTCGCGACAAACGCCGCGATAATCGACCGCAGCACGCGAGGCCGGAACAGGCCCGCCCGCGCGACGCGTTTGCGGCTGGACGGCAGCAGGCAGCATCTGCGGAGCGCCGCGAAACCAAACCGGCGGATCGGCAGGACGCCAAACCGGCGCCGCGTGTTCTTGCCCGCCGCGAGGGCTCCTTGCCCGCCGAGCGCCTGCCGCTGATCCTCGAAGTCGCGCCCAACGCCGACTACGCGCTGCTGGACAGCGGCGCGGGCGAAAAGCTCGAGCAATACGGCCCCTACCGCATCGTGCGCCCTGAGGGCCAGGCGATCTGGCAGCGGGCCCTTCCGGCAAAGGAATGGGAGCGCGTCGACGCCATCTTCACCGGCGACACCGACGAGGAAGGCATCGGCCGCTGGCGCTTCCCCAAGGCACCGCTCGGCGAGACCTGGCCGATGAAGCATGACGGCATCGATTATCTCGGCCGCTTCACCTCGTTTCGCCATGTCGGCGTCTTTCCCGAGCAGGCTTCGCATTGGGACCATATGGCTGGGTTGATCGCCGCGGCGAAGCGCCCGGTCAAGGTTCTCAACCTGTTCGGCTATACCGGCCTCGCCTCGCTGGTCGCGGCCCGCGCCGGCGCCGAGGTCACCCATGTCGATGCCTCGAAGAAGGCGATCGGCTGGGCGCGCGAGAACCAGGAAATGGCGGGACTTGCCGACAAGCCGATCCGCTGGATCGTCGAGGACGCCGTGAAATTCGCCGAGCGCGAGGAACGCCGTGGGAGTCGCTACGACATCGTGCTGTTCGACCCGCCCGCCTATGGCCGCGGCCCCAAGGGCGAGGTCTGGCAATTGTTCGAGGACCTGCCGGGCCTTACTGACCTCTGCCGCTCGATCCTGACGCCGAAGCCGCTGGCTGTCGTTCTCACCGCCTATTCGATCCGCGCCTCCTTCTTCGCCATCCATGCGCTGATGCGCGATACTTTCGCCGGCATGGGCGGCACGGTCGAATCCGGCGAGCTGATCATTCGTGAGAAATCCGCCGGCCGCGCGCTGTCGACCTCGCTGTTCTCGCGCTGGGTGGCTTGAAATGAACGCACATGACGGCGCTCGCCCTGTCGGGCAGGTCAAGGAAGTCACCAGCCTCGCCAATCCGCTGGTCAAGGACATCAAGGCGCTGGCGCTGAAGAAATTCCGCGACCAGCAGAACGCCTTCATGGCCGAAGGCCTGAAACTGGTCATCGACGCGCTCGACCTCGGCTGGTCGATCAGGACGCTGGTCTTCGCCAAGGCCGGACGCGGCAACACGGCCGTCGAAAAGGTCGCCGCGCGGACTGTCGCCGCCGGCGGCACGGTGCTGGAGGTCTCCGAGAAGGTGCTGGCGGCCATCACCAGGCGCGAAAACCCGCAAATGGTGGTCGGTGTCTTTGCCCAGCAGACCGTGCCGCTGAAGGAGATCCGCGCCAGGGACGGCGATGTCTGGGTGGCGCTAGACCGGGTGCGCGACCCCGGCAACCTCGGCACCGTGATCCGCACCGTCGACGCCGTCGGCGCCAAGGGGGTCATCCTGGTCGGCGACACCACCGATCCGTTCTCGCTGGAGACGGTGCGCGCCACCATGGGCTCGATCTTCGCCGTGCCGGTCGCAAGAGCGACCGAACAGGCCTTCCTCGCCTGGCGGCGCGATTTTTCGGGACTGGTCGTTGGAACGCACCTCAAGGGCGCGGTCGACTATCGGTCCGTCGATTTTACCAGGGGACCGGTCTTGCTGCTGATGGGTAACGAACAGCAGGGCCTGCCGGACAGCCTCGCCGAGAGCTGCGACCGGCTGCTCCGAATTCCCCAGGCAGGCCGGGCTGATTCGCTCAACCTGGCGGTCGCCACCGGCGTGATGCTGTTCGAGATTCGGCGCGGCGCGTTGAAGCTCGAGCCTGCCAGCGACAGCCGATGAGAACTGCCAATGAGGACTGATAAGTGAAATCCTGGTCCCCTTACGCCTTGCTGGTGATCGTTGCCATTGCGCTCGACCAGTGGATCAAGCAGCTGGTCGAGAACGGTCTCGCCTTTCAGGAGAAGGTCGATCTCCTGCCCTTCCTGGCGCTGTTCCGCACCTACAACACCGGCATCGCCTTCTCGATGTTCCAGTCCTTCGGCGATACCGGCCTGGTGGTCATCGCCGTGCTGGTCGTCGCCTTCGTGCTCTATCTCGCCACGCGCACGCCTGCCGGTCATGTCGTCGCCCGCACCGGCTTTGCGCTCATCATCGGCGGCGCGCTCGGCAACCTCATCGACCGGGCCGTTTACGGCCACGTCATCGACTACGTCCTGTTCCATACGCCCGTCTGGTCCTTCGCGGTGTTCAATCTCGCCGACGCCTTCATTTCGGTCGGTGCGGCGCTTGTCGTCTTTGACGAGCTGATCGGCTGGCGGCGCGAGCCGAAACCTTCGCAAGATTGACGGCGCGCGGCTGCCGCCCCACAGTCAGGTCCATCGCCGGAGCCAGAGGAGAATAAAGTGTCCGACACCTTCAAAGCCATCCTCGTTTCGCGCGATGCCGAAAAGAAGCAGTCGGTCGATGTCGTCGACCTCACCGAGGCCGATCTGATGGAGGGCGACGTCACAGTCGCCGTCGAGGCGACGACGGTGAACTACAAGGACGGGCTCGCCATCACCGGCAGGGCGCCGGTCGTGCGCCGCTGGCCGCTGGTTCCGGGCATCGATTTCGCCGGCACAGTGATCGACTCTTCCCATCCCGATTGGCGCAAGGGCGATCATGTGATTCTGAACGGCTGGGGTGTCGGCGAGACGCATTATGGCGCCTATGCCGGCCGCGCCCGCGTCAAGGGCGACTGGCTGGTTCCGCTGCCCGAGGGCATGAGCGCGCATGACGCGATGGCCGTCGGCACGGCAGGCTACACGGCGATGCTCTCCGTCATGGCGCTGGAGCGTCACGGCATCGTGCCGGATCGCGGTCCGGTGGTGGTGACGGGCGCGGCCGGCGGCGTCGGCTCGGTCGCCATCTCGATCCTGTCGAGCCTCGGCTACCATGTCATCGCTTCGACCGGCCGCAACGCCGAAAGCCCCTATCTGATAGACCTCGGCGCGGCCGAGGTGATTTCGCGCGAGGAGCTCAGCCAGCCGGCGAAGCCGCTCGCCAAGGAGCGCTGGGCGGGCGGCGTCGATTCGGTCGGCAGTCATACCTTGGCCAATGTGCTGTCGATGACCTCTTACGGCGGCGCGATCGCCGCTTGCGGCCTGGCCGGCGGCATGGACCTGCCGGGAAGCGTCGCGCCCTTCATCCTGCGCGGCGTCTCGCTGCTCGGCATCGATTCGGTGATGGCGCCGAAGCCGGTCCGCCTGGAGGCATGGCGTCGCATCGGCACCGACCTCGATCTGAAGAAGCTGTCGACATTGTCGCGCACCATCGGTTTCGACGGCATTATCGCCGCCGCGCACGACATCGTCGAGGGTAAGGTCAGGGGCCGCGTCGTCGTCGACATGTAGCCGGCAGGCCACGCAAAAAAGTCCCGTTCGCCCGCGCATGCGGGCGGCCGGAATCCGCGCAATCGCTAAAATTCGAACGATCCGCCCCAGTCTTCCATAATTTCTGTCTGGCATGGTCCGCGCATGGTCGCGGACTCCCACATCAGGCAGGACAGCAAAGCCGCGGGCGCTGACAGGCTCATTCCCGATGCGCCGAAGCGGCAGGTGCTCGTCGCGCCGCCGCTGGCCCCCGACTTGCCTGCCGCCAGCCACGAAGGCCTGGCCTTCCTGACGATCGTCGCCATCGTCGTCCTGGCAGGGCTGGCGCATCTCACCGGGGCGCCGATCATCGTCACCATCGGGCTCGCCGCTGCGGCCTTTGCCGGCCTTGCCATGCATCTGCGCAGCCGCCGCGACGAGCGGCGCACCGCGGCACTTCTCGACGAGACCGCCGCACGCAGCCGCGCCGAGATCGAGACCCTCGCCGATCGCATGTGGGAGATGCAGGAGAGCGAGGAACGCTTCCGCGGCCTGATCGACGCGCTCGGCGACCTTGTCGTCCATCGCGATCGCGACGGCCATATCGTCTATGCCAACAGCGTCTTTGCCTCACTTGTCGAGATCGACCCTCGCAATCTCGCCGGCAAGACCTTGTCCGAGCTTGGCATCGATGTCGGCGTCGTTCCCGACGCCGCCTTCTCCGACCATGAATGCCTGAGTTCCACCGATGTCGCGATCCGCACCCAGAACGGGCCGCGCTGGTTCTCCTGGATCGAATTGTCGGTGCGCGACAAGGATACCGGCGCCGTCTCGCACCGGGCAATCGCCCGCGACATCACCGCCCGCAAGCGCGCCGAATCCTCGCTGATCACCGCGCGCGAGCGGGCCGAATATGCCAGCCAGGCCAAGTCGCGCTTCCTCGCCACCGTCAGCCACGAGATACGCACGCCGATGAACGGCATCATGGGCATGGCGAAGCTGCTTGCCGACACCGACCTATCGCCGGAACAGCGGACCTATGTCGGTGCCGTTTCCACCTCGGCCAGCGCGCTGCTCGCGCTTATCGAGGATCTGCTCGACTATTCCAAGATCGAGGCCGGCCGCTTCGAGCCCGAGCCTCAGCCGACTTCGCTGCGCGAAATCGCCGACAACATCATCGAACTTCTGGCCGCGAAGGCTTTTGCCAAGAATATCGGTCTCGGCTGCTATGTCGAACCCGATGTGCCGCAAATGATCACCGCAGACCCCGGCCGCTTGCGCCAGGTGCTGCTCAACCTCATCGGCAACGCGGTGAAGTTCACCGATACGGGCGGCGTGCTGCTCACCGTGGCACGCGCCCGCAGCGAAACCAGAGACTGCATCTGCTTCACCGTCGCCGACACCGGCCCCGGACTGCGTGAAGAGGACATGGAGCGCATCTTCGAGGAGTTCGAGCAATCCGACGGCACCTCGACCAGGGTGCATGGCGGCGCGGGCCTCGGCCTTGCCATCTCGAAGCGGCTGGTGACGGCGATGGGCGGCACTATCTCCGTTTCGAGCCGGCTCGGTGAAGGATCCGAATTCGTCCTCGAGATCCCGGCGGTCGCGGCGACCGAGCCGCCGCCGCACCGGCGCAACATCCTTGCCGACCGGCGGGCGGTGATCGTTTCGAAGAACGCCATCGAGGCCGATGCCATCGCTCGCGCCATCAGAGCCCATGGCGGCATCGTCGAGGTTGCGGCGACGCCAGGCCAGGCCGCTCCGTTCGCTGCCGGCTGCAACGTGCTGCTGATCGACGCGGCGCTCGAAAACAGTGATGGCAGGTTGCTCAAGCGGTTGCGCGACTCGGGCTTTGCCGATTGTGAAGCCATCACCCTGATCGCGCCGACGGACCGAGGCATGCTCGGCGAATTCCGCGCCAGCGGCTACGCCACCTTCCTGGCGAGACCGGTGCGCGGCGAGACCCTTTTGCGGGTGTTGTTGACCAGCCATGGCTCCGCGCTCACCCAGCCGCGGCCGGAGCCGCGCGGCGGCGCCTCGGTGCGCAGGCGCGATCAGGGCCTGTCGGTGCTGATCGCCGAGGACAATGACATCAACGCCATGCTCGCCCGCGCCACGCTGCTCAAGGCAGGGCATCGCGTCAAGGTTGTCGGCAACGGCAAGGCCGCGGTCGACGCCGTCACCGAGGCCGGCCTCAAGTTCCGCTTCGATGTGGTGCTGATGGATCTGCATATGCCTGTCATGGACGGCCTGGATGCGATCGCCGCCATCCGCCGCCATGAAGAGTCCCTGGCGATGCCACCGATCCCGATCATGGTGCTTTCGGCCGACAGCCAGGAAAAGACCCGGCATGCCGTGCTCGCCCATGGCGCCAGCGGTTTCGTGACCAAGCCGCTCGACCCCGACGCGCTCGTCCAGGCGGTTGAAGGCCAGGTCGCCGCCTGACGAAATTTTGAAGCCTTGTAAGCCATGCATTGCCTTGCTTTTGCGACCGTAAGATAGCCGGTTGAGGGTATTGTCCAGCCGACAAAGTATTGCCCGCCACGTCGTATCACGGTACTGTCACAATCCTGTTGCACCTACACCGTATCCCCGTGCCAAGAGGGATGGCTCGAAGGAGAATCACTCGTGCATACAGTTATGCCTGAATGTGACACTCGGCCGAATGCCGGCGGCGCTCTGCTCGCTGCCCGTACCGCCGATGCCGTCGCAAGCGGTGCTCCGCTGGGCCGGATCGGCAACCTCGAGGTGCGGCTCGCCCGCAACGAGGCTGAAATCGCCGCCGCCCAGGAAGTCCGCTATCGGGTATTTTATGACGAGCTTGGCGCGAGGAAGGACCTGTTCCAGGCGCAGGACCGCCGCGATGCCGACCGTTTCGACCCGCTCTGCGACCACCTTCTCGTGTTGGACACGTCCCTTCCCGGCCCCGAGCATCGCCGCATCGTCGGCACCTATCGCCTGCTGCGGCAGGAGATCGCCGCGACCGCCGGCGGCTTTTATTCCGAGGGCGAGTTCGAACTCACCAAGTTGATCGCGCGCCACCCCGGCCAGCGCTTCCTCGAGCTCGGTCGCTCCTGCGTTCTGCCCGAATACCGCTCCAAGCGCACCATCGAGGCGCTGTGGCAGGGCATCTGGGCCTACATCAACCATTACGGCATCGGCGTAATGACCGGCTGTGCCTCTTTCCACGGCATCGTGCCGGCGGCGCATGCCGAGGCGTTGACCTATCTCGCCCACCATTGCCGCACCGACTCCGCTTGGGATGTCCGCGCGGTTCCGGGACGCTATTGCTCGATGGACCTGATGCCCATCGAAGCGGTGAACACCAAGGCGGCGATTGCCGCCATGCCGCCGCTGGTCAAGGGTTACCTGCGCGTCGGCGCCCGCATCGGCGATGGCTGCGTGATCGACCATGAATTCTCGACCGTCGACGTCTTCGTCGTCATGCCGGTCAAGGAGATCGGCGCCCGCTACGTCAACTACTATGGCGGCGAGGGCCAGCGCTTCGCGGCGTGATTCCGGTGAATGGGGAATAGTAAATGGTGAATGGTTGAGGGCCCTCGGCTCTCCCGCCCATCGACCATTTCACCATTCACTATTCACCACTTGCTCTTTCACGGAATATCCTCCGGCCTTCGCCCTGGCCGGCTCTTATAGGCCGCAAACGACCAGCCGAATTTAAGCGCCCCGCCGCGCACCACGAACGCGGCCGCGAAGCCGAGCAGGCTGGACGCCAGCGCCGGCAGGCCGGCAAGATCGCCAAGAGTGAAAATGGCGGCGCCGGCAAGGGCGGCCGTGACATAGATTTCAGGCCTGAGCAGCACCGAGGGTTCGCCGGCAAGCAGGTCGCGCAATATGCCGCCTGAGGTTGCCGTCAGCACGCCCGTGATGACCGACACGACAGGCGAACCGGTGATCGCCAGTCCCTTTGCCGCGCCCATCACCGAGAACGCGGCAAGCCCGATGGCATCGAGCCACAGCAGCAGCTTGTAGCGGGATTCGAAGCGGTGGGCGCTGAAGAAGACCAGCACCGCGACCACGGCGCAGATCAGCACATAGCCGCTGTTGGCGACCCAGAACACCGGCAGGTTGAGGATGACGTCGCGCAACGTCCCGCCGCCGATGCCGGTGATGCTGGCCAGGAACAGGAAGCCGATAATGTCGAGCTGCTTGCGCGAGGCGGCAAGCGCGCCCGTCGCCGCGAAGACGGCGACGCCGGCAAAGTCGAGCAACGCGATGGGATTCATGAGCGAGCGAGTAGTGGGTAGCGAATAGTGAGTAGTGAATACCACGAAGCCGAGCCGTTGATAGCCAGCTTCCCTATTCGCTACTCACTATTCACTCTCAAGCATCCTTCTCGGCCTGCTCGTTCACCGGGCCGGGCTCGACCTTCGCCTCCGCGGTTGCCTTCGGGCCACCCTTGGCGACACCGACCATCGCCGGCCGCAGCACGCGCTCGCCGATCGAATAGCCCGGTTGCACCACCTGGACGACGGTGCCGGCCGGAACCTCCGGATTGGGCACCTCGAACATCGCTTGGTGGAAGTTCGGATCGAACTTCTCGCCTTCGGGCGCGAGTTTCTTCACGCCGTGGCGCTCCAGCGCCGACAGCATGGCGCGTTCGGTGAGGTCGACGCCCTCGATAAGCGCCTTGAAGCCGGCATCGCCGGAGGCCTTGGCCTCGGCCGGAATGGCATCGAGCGCGCGGCGCAGATTGTCCGACACCGACAGCATGTCGCGCGCGAAATTGGCCACCGCGTAAGTGCGCGCGTCATGCACGTCGCGCGCGGTGCGCCGCCGCAAATTCTCCATTTCGGCCGCGGCGCGCAGCGCGCGGTCCTTCAGTTCCTCGTTTTCCTTCAGCAGCCGCACAAGCGCTTCGTAGTCGCCGTCGACGCCACCTTCCGCACGCTCGCCGGAAGCCTGGGTGGCTTCCATATCTTCGGGCGTGCGTTCGTCTTTTGCCTGGTCGCTCATCGCCGTTTCCCGTCATTCGGATTGGTCTGGATTTGCGCCCGATATCGAGGTTTGGAGGCCAAAAATCAAGGGGTAAGCGCTCGCGGCGGATGTCGAGCCGTCGTTCCAAATTAATTCAAATTTTACCGTATCACGCAGCTTTGCTTGCCCTCGAATGCCGTTGCGGGAACCATAAACGGGCTGGAGGAGTTTCGAAGCCGACACAGGATTTTGGGACGATGAACGGCAACAACGGCAACCGGCGCGCCGAATTGGCCAACGATATCAGGCGGCAGGCAGGCAGCGAAGCGACAAAGCGCTTTCTGCGCACATTGCCGGCATTTCGCCTGGAAAAGGAGGTGCCCCGGCGGCTGAGCGACCTGCTTGACCGCCTGGACGGCGTGGATGCCAAGAAGGCTGGCGGCGAGCGGCGTCAATAGCCGCGCGCAGCGGTTAGAGCAATTCCAGGAAAAGTGTGTAGCGGTTTTCCGTCCGGAATTGCGCAAAGAACAAGTTCAGGCCGCCTTTCGGTCGGCACGCGTCAGTGCTTCGCCGTGGCGGATCTCGGTGCCGAGGACCTTCAGGCACTCCCGCATGAAGGCGGCAAGGCCAGGCCAGCCTTTGGCCGACACCAGATTGCCGTCGACATGCGCGCCGGTCGGCGCGACATCGATATAGGTGCCGCCGGCAAGCGTCACTTCCGGCTCGCAATAATGCAGCGCCGCCACTTCCTTGCCCCGCACCACGCCGTCGACCGCGATCAGGATCTGCACGCCATGGCAAATGGTGAAGATCGGCTTGCCGGTCTCATGGAAATGCCTGACCAGCGCCTGCACGCGCTTGTCGATGCGGATATATTCCGGTCCGCGCCCGCCCGCGGCATAGACCGCGTCATAGTCGGCCGGATTCACCTCGGCGAAGGTCTTGTTGAGGATGTAGTCGTGGCCAAGCTTTTCGGTGTAGGTCTGATGACCTTCGAAGTCGTGCAACGAGGTCTTCAGCACGTCGCCCGCCTTCTTGTCGGGGCAGACGACATGGACGGTATGACCCACCGCGTGCATGGCCTGTTCAAAGACGAAAATCTCGTATTCCTCGCTGAACTCGCCAACGAGCATCAATATCTTCTTGCCGGCCATGCCGTTCCTCCCTTAGCTGGCATTTATTTCGGGGTGCAAAATAATAACCCTATCCTACGGTGAGGACGGCAAAAGGGGAAGCGCAAATCGCCAAACTGGTCTGACCAGATGGATTGGAGCAATTCCAGGAAAAGTGTGAGCGGTTTTCCGTCAGGAATTGCGTCAAAACAAATAGTTAGAGCGGTTTGCCGTCTCCGTGAAACGGTGAAACGCTCCAGATCCTATCGGCAGGCGGGCAAAGGCGACACCATCGCGACAGAACCGGAGAAGCTGGTCCGACCAAGACCGACGATCAGGCCGCGGCCCGGATCATATCCGCGGCCTTCTCGGCGATCATGATCGTCGGCGCATTGGTATTGCCGCCGATCAGGGTCGGCATCACCGAGGCATCGACAACGCGCAACGCTTCCAGCCCGCGCACCTTGAGCTGCGGGTCGACCACGGCCATGTCGTCGACGCCCATCCTGCAGGTGCCGGCCGGGTGGTAGATCGTGTCGGCGCGCGCCCTGATATGCGCCATCAGTTCGGCATCGCTGGACGCGCCGGCGGTGTAGATTTCCCTGGCGCGGTATTTCGCCAGTGCCGGCGCCTCCAATATGGCGCGCATCATCCGCACGCCCTTGAGCAGAAGCTCGCCGTCACGCTCGTCCTCGAGGAAGCGCGGATCGATGCGCGGCGGCGCCAGCGGATCGGCGCTGTTCAAACCCACCTCGCCGCGCGAATGCGGCCGAAGCACACAGACATGGCAGGAAAAGCCATAGCCCAGATGCAGCTTGCGGCCATGGTCGTCGACGATGGCGATGCAGAAATGCAGTTGCAGGTCGGGCCGCTCGATCGCCGGGTCGGATTTCAGGAAAGCGCCGCCTTCGGCATAGGGCGTTGCGATCATGCCGGTGCCGTCCTTGCGCCAGCGCAGCATGTGCCTGATCAGGCCCGGCATGCCACGGAGGCCGATGCCCATCAGGTCCGTCTGCCTGGACTTCCAGGCGAGGATGAAATCGAGATGGTCCTGCAGGTTCCGGCCGACACCCGGCAATTCGTGGACGAGCGGGATGCCGTGCGCCGCCAACTCCACCGCCGGACCGATGCCGGAGAGCAGGAGCAGCTGTGGCGAACCGAACGCCCCGCCGCACAGGATGACTTCGCGCCTGGCCTCCGCCACGGCTTCGCTTTTGCCGCTGCGGTAGCGCACGCCCGTGGCGCGCTTGCCATTGAGCACGACGCCCGTCGCATGCGCGCCGGTGACCACGGTGAGGTTCGGCCGGTTCATCGCCGGATGCAGATAGGCGGCCGCCGCCGAGCAGCGCTCGCCATTGCGGCGCTCGCCCCAAAACTGCGTCACCTGATAGAGGCCGGCCCCTTCCTGCTCCGGCCCATTGAAATCGTCGTTCAGCCTGATCTGGTTTTCGCCGCAGGCTTCGACGAAGGCCCTGGAGATCGCGCGCGGCTCCTGCTGCTCCGCGACCCTGAGCGGTCCGTCGCCGCCATGCAGCGCGTCAGCCCCGCGCTGGTTGCCTTCGGCGCGCCGGAAGTAGGGCAGCACCTCGTCCCACGACCAGCCGTCGCAGCCGAGCTCGGCCCATTCGTCATAGTCGCGGCGGTGGCCCCGCGTGTAGAGCATGGCGTTGATGGCGCTGGAGCCGCCCAACGCCTTGCCGCGCGGCTGATAGCCCCTGCGGCCGTTGAGACCTTCCTGCGGTATTGTCTGGAAGCCCCAGTTGTTGATCTTCGGCCGACCCGGCAGCAAAGCGATGATGCCGGCCGGCGCGCGGATCAAGAGATCCTTGCCGGCGCCCCCCGCCTCGAGCAGGCAGACCGTCTTCGACGAGTCTTCGGAAAGCCTGGCGGCAAGCGTCGAGCCGGCGGAGCCGCCGCCGGCAATCACATAGTCGTAGCGCATGGTTCCCTCCCGGCGGATCTTTCCGTCCGTTGCCTGGAGAGAATGCCTGCTTGCGCTGCTTGTAAAGATGCCGCTGCGTTAGCCAGAGCATGATCCCGAACCGAGGGTTCGGAAAAGGTCACGCTCCAACGAAGACTGGATCAGGATGACGGTCAACCAGACGTCATTCTGATCCAGCGCGCTTGCGTCGCCAGGAATATTTGGGCCCCTTGGGCTCAGGCTCCACGGCCGGCTGATAATAGACCGGCAGGCCGCCGGTGCGCCCTTCCTCCAGCCGCTTCAACAGCACCGGATTGGAGACCTCGAATTCGTCGAAGCCGAGCCGCAGCATATGCGGAAGCTGGTCGACTAGCACCTGGCCTGTGGCGCGCACCGCGCCCTTGAAATGATGCCGGGCGCGCAGCAACTCTCCCTTGGAGAAGGAGCGGCCGTCATTGAAGGCCGGGAAGGCGAGCGCCACCAGCGACAGCTGGTCCAGCAGGCCGGTTATCTTGTCGAGCTCGTCGCCCGGCTGCAGCAACACACCGAGGCGCTCCTTGGCTGACTTGCGAACGTCTTCATCCAGTCCGAGAAAAGCCTGCAGCGGCAGGATGAAGCGGCCATTGCCGGCAAGCGCCTCGGCGCTTTCGGCGTGCGTCCACTCGTCCTCGCGAAAACCGTCCGGGGTCCAAAGGCGGGTCCCCGCTGTCGTCGATTCAGTCATCAAAAATCCCAAAAGGCTCAAACGCAGGAAGCCGCCCTTTCGCAGGCCGGCGTCACGTGGATAGCGATATACCCTAAAGCGAGGCGTCGGTCAGCGACTTCTCCAGTCCGGAGAGATGGATGCCGCACTCGGTCTTGGCGTGGCCTGCCCAGCGGCCGCTGCGCGCGTCCTCGCCGGGCTGCACGGGCTGCGTGCAAGGGAAGCAGCCGATCGAGAGATAGCCATAGGCGACCAGCGGATTTTCGCGCAGCGCATGCGCGCGCATATAGTCAGCCTGATCCGACGTCGTCCAATGTGCCAGCGGATTGATGCGAATGCGCGAGCCGACGGCCTCGAAGACGGGCAGCGCCGCCCGCGTCGAAGCCTGGAAGCGCTTGCGCCCGGTGAACCAGGCACGGAACGGCTCGACGCCGCGCGCCAGCGGCTCCACCTTGCGCACATTGCAGCAGGCGTCCGTGTCGGTCTCGTTGAGCTGGCCGGTCGGATCGACGCGTTCGAGCGCCGCCTCGTCCGGCTTGATCACCCTTATATCCGTCAGGCCGAAATCGGCGACCAGCGCGTCGCGATAGCCGAGCGTCTCCTCGAAATGCTTGCCGGTGTCGAGGAAGATCACCGGCATCGAGCGGTCGATCTCGGAGATCATGTGCAGCAGCACCGCCGAATCCGCGCCGAAGGAGGACACGGCTGCGACCTCGCCGCGAAAGGATTCGCGCGCCGCGCGCTCGATGATCTCGATCGGCTTCAGATGGCCGAGCAGCGCGTCGAGCCCCGCCGCTTCGGCTGCGATGCCGGCCTCGACGTCGACAATACGGTCAAGCGGCCTTGGTTTCGCCAGCATAGAGCGCCTCCTTGAACGGCGCGGGACCGACTCGGCGGTAGGCGTCGATAAAACGTTCGTCGGGACTGAGCCGAAGGCCGAGATAGGTATCGACGATCTGCTCGATGGCATCGGTGATCTCGTCCGATGAAAAGCCGCGGCCGATGATCTCGCCCACGGACGTGTTCTCGTCGGCCGAGCCGCCGAGCGTCACCTGGTAGAGCTCGGAGCCCTTCTTCTCGACGCCGAGAATGCCGATATGGCCGACATGGTGGTGGCCGCAGGCGTTGATGCAGCCGGAGATCTTCAGCTTCAATTCGCCGATCTCACGCTGCCGCTCCAGCGAGGCGAAGCGCTGCGAGATTTCCTGCGCGATCGGAATGGATCGGGCCGTGGCCAGCGCGCAATAGTCGAGGCCAGGGCAGGAGATGATGTCGCTGATCAGGTTGGAATTGGCGGTCGCGAGACCGATCTCCGCCAGCGCGTCATAGACCGCCTTGAGGTCGGCGCGCGCCACATGCGGCAGGATCAGGTTCTGCTCATGGCTGACGCGCAGCTCGTCGAAGGCGTATTTCTCGGCGATGTCGGCCACCGCCTCCATCTGGCTGTCGGTGGCATCGCCCGGCACCTCGCCGATGCCCTTGAGCGAGATCGTCACAGCGGCATAGTCGGGGTGGCGATGGGTCACGACATTCTGGTCGAGCCATTCCGAGAAGCTCTTGGAGTCGAGCCGCGCCTGCTTCACCAGCGCATCGCCTTCCGGTCGATCCGTCAGTGCGGGCGGCGCGAAATAGGCGTTGATGGCCTGGATATCCGCTTCCGGCAGCTTCAGCTCCGCATCCTTCAGCTCCTGCCACTCGGCTTCAATCTGGCGGGTGATCTCCTCGACGCCGGTCTCGTGCACCAGGATCTTGATGCGCGCCTTGTACTTGTTGTCGCGGCGGCCGTAGAGATTGTAAACGCGCAGGATCGCCGTGCAGTAGGACAGAAGATCGGCCTCCGGCAGGAAGTCGCGAATCTTCTTCGCCACCATCGGCGTCCGGCCCTGGCCGCCGCCGACATAGACGGCGAAGCCGAGCTCGCCGGCCGCGTTCTTCTTCAAGTGCAGGCCGATGTCATGCGTCTGGATGGCGGCGCGATCGCGCTCCGCACCGGTCACCGCGATCTTGAACTTGCGCGGCAGGAACGAAAACTCCGGATGCACCGAAGACCATTGACGCAGGATTTCGGCATAGGGCCGCGGATCCGCGACCTCGTCGGCGGCCGCACCCGCGAAATGATCGGCGGTGACGTTGCGGATGCAATTGCCGCTGGTCTGGATGGCGTGCATCTCGACGCTGGCGAGATCGGCCAGAATCGCCGGAATGTCCGACAGCGCCGGCCAGTTGAACTGGATGTTCTGGCGCGTGGTGAAGTGGCCGTAGCCCTTGTCGTATTTGCGCGCGATGTGGCCGAGCATGCGCAACTGCTTGCTGTTCAGCGTGCCGTAAGGCACGGCGATGCGCAGCATATAGGCATGCAGTTGCAGATAGACGCCGTTCATCAGCCTGAGCGGCCGGAACTGGTCCTCGGTGATCTCGCCGGCAAGCCGGCGCTGCACCTGGTCGCTGAACTCGGCGACGCGGGCGTGAACGAAATCCTGGTCGAACTCGTCGTAACGGTACATGCTTCGTCTTTCCGGGCGCGTCCGCCCGTTTTCAATTTCTTTGTTGGAGCATGATCTTCTCCGAAAACCGGTTCCCGCTTTTCGGGATCATGCTCGAAACCTAGGCCCCGATGGCTTCCGGGGCCGCCTGCTTGCCGAGATCGGTGCGGATGGTCGGCCCCGCGGCGCGGATCTTCTCGCGCAGCCGCACCGGCTCGACCAGACCATCGACCACTTCGACGTCGATCAGGTTGACGTCGACCACCTCGTTGTTGGCGTAGGCTGCGGCGCCGATCGCTTCCAGCCGGTCCTCCGCCGTCTTGTCATGCGCGATATCGGCATGACCGACCGTCTCCGCCCAGCCGCCATCGGCGTACCAGACGGCGATGCCGTCGGAGAGCCTGTTTGCGGTCAGAACCTTCATTGCTCGACTCCTTCGGCGACGGCTGAAGCCGCGCCCTCATGTCTATGTGCCGCGAGCGGCTCGGATCGTTCGAAATTGGCGCCGGCAACCGCATCGCCGATGATCGTCATGACCGGACCGGTGAGGTCCGCGCGCTCTTCCAGCGACGGCAGGTCGGCGAGCGTGCCGTGGAAGCGGCGGCGGTTGCCGAGGCTGGCATTCTCGACGACGGCGACGGCCGTGTCCGGCGACAGCCCGGCTTCGATCAGCCGGCCAGCGACTTCCGCCGCGACCGAGCGGCCCATATAGACGGCGACCGTGGCTCCCGAGATAGCGAGCTTGGCCCAATCGGGCAGCGAGTTGCCCTTGAGATCGTGGCCGGTGGTGAACACCATCGAGGACGAGACCCCACGCAGCGTCAGCGGCAGCTCGAAATCGGCGGCGGCGGCAAAGGCGGCGGTAACGCCCGGAACCACCTCATAGGCAATGCCGGCGTCGCGCAGCGCAGCCATCTCTTCGCCGGCACGGCCGAACACCAGCGGATCGCCCGACTTCAGCCGCACCACGCGTTTGCCGGCGCGGCCGAGCTCGATGAGCAATGTGTTGATCTCTTCCTGGCTCTTGGAATGGCAGCCCTTGCGCTTGCCGACCGGCAGGCGCTCGGCGTCGCGGCGCCCCATGGCGACGATAGCCTCCGGCACCAGCGCATCATAGACGATCGCATCGGCCTCCATCAGCAGGCGGTGCGCGCGCAACGTCACCAGGTCCTCCGCGCCGGGGCCGGCGCCGACCAGGGCGATGTGGCCCTCGGCCGGAGCATCCGCGCTCAGGAGTTCGAGCGCCGCGCCATGCGCCTCATCGAGGTCACCGGCTTCGATGGCCTTGGCCGGCGCGCCGGCGAAGAAATCGTTCCAGAAGCGGCGACGGCGATTGCCCTTCGGTAGCCGCTCGGCGGCGGCGCGAAACGACGCAGCAAATGCCGCCAGCCGGCCGAGCGACGGCGACAGCATACGGTCGATGCGCCCGCGCAGCATCTGCGCCAGAACCGGTCCGGCGCCCTCGGTGCCGATGGCGATGACGACCGGCGCGCGGTTGACCAACGCCGGAGTGAAGAAATCGCAGAGCTCCGGACGGTCGACGGCGTTGACCGCAACGCCCAGCCGTCGCGCGTCGTCGACGACGCGGCGGTCGAGGGCCTCGTCACCGCTCGCGGCAAACGCCAGGGCAGCACCCTGGAGATGCACGGCCTCATAGGCTGCGTTGATGTGCACGGCGCCGGTCGATGCGATGAAATCCAGCAACCCGCGACTGGCATTGTCGGCGACGATGCGCAGCACGGCGCTCGACTGCGAAACCAGCCTGGCCTTGGCAAGCGCTTCCTCGCCATTGCCGACGATGGCTACGGCTTGGCCGTCGACCCGCATGAAGACGGGAAAGGCATTGAGCTTGGCGTTGGCTGGCGACATGGCGACGAGCAATATTGAAACAGTTTGGCAGTTTTACGCGGGCTGGCCAAAAACCAGAAGGCAAGCACTCGCGCGCTGCCGAACGGCAGGCAATCGCTTTTTCGCAGCCGCGAAAGGCCGGAGAAAAAAATTCTACTTTGAGAATGAGACGGCCGAAACGGCGCTAGGAACCGCCTTGATCCGTCGCAATTTTTAGCACCGCGTCGGGAAAGCGGCAAAACAGTTTTTTCTAAATTCTACCAACTTAGTAGATTAAAGCCGACCCTTGTCGGTCGACGCCAGCCTCGCCTGGCGGGAGCAGTCGCGAGCGCCACCGCCGGATCGGAACAATCCTGCTCCGCGGCTCGTTTGCCTAGCGGTCCGCCTGTCGATCCCAGGATCCACCGATCAACGACAATGCAAGCAAGGAGAAACGCCATGAGTGTCAAGCTGAAGCACGGATTGTGGGTCGTCGTGGCCGATGGTGAAAAGGCGCTCTTCCTGCGTAACCAGGGCGACAGCAAGTTCCCGAATCTGGAGGTGGTGCAGGAGATGGAGCAGGAGAATCCCGCGACGCGCGAGCAAGGCACGGACAAGCCGGGCCGGTATGGCAACGAGGGACCTCGCAGCGCCGTCGAGGAAACCGATTGGCACCGCCTGAACAAGGAACGATTCGCTGTCGACATTGCCGACCGGCTCTACAAGCTCGCGCATCGTGGCGCGTTCGACGCGGTCGTGCTGATCGCACCGCCGCAGGTGCTTGGCGAAATGCGCCAGAAACTGCACAAGGAAGTCAGCGAAAAGGTGCAGGCCGAAATCCCGAAGACGCTCACCAACCACACGATTTCGGATATCGAGAGCCTGCTGCAGGCCGCATAAGCGGCCGAAAGGCGGCGGGTTCAAGGCCGAAAAGGGCCTCGAAGCCGCCTCTTTGACGGCGCGTCGCTGATTTTGCGCGGCGCGCCCTGCCTCGGCGTCGATTTCTGCCCGGCGGTGGTTGCATCACCGCCGCTCCCTCCACCATATTGCCGAAGGCGGCAGCCTCGGCGGGCGCCCATCCGACATCGTGATTTTCGAAAGGCGCTCCATAGACAATGCCGCATGACACGCCCCTTATCGCCACCATCGTCGCCGGTCTGGGGCTGGCTTTCGTCTTCGGGGCCTTAGCCAACCGTTTCCGCATTCCGCCGCTTGTCGGTTATCTCGTCGCCGGCGTCCTCGTCGGACCGAACACGCCGGGCTTCGTCGCCGACGCCAGCCTTGCCAACGAGCTCGCGGAAATCGGCGTCATCCTTTTGATGTTCGGCGTCGGCCTGCATTTTTCGCTGAAGGATCTCCTGTCCGTCCGCGCCATCGCCGTGCCGGGCGCCATCGTGCAGATCGGCTTCGCCACCCTGCTTGGCGTCGGGCTTGCCTGGCTGCTGGGCTGGTCGCTCGGCGCTGGCCTGGTCTTCGGCCTTGCGCTTTCGGTCGCCTCCACCGTGGTGCTTTTGCGCGCGCTGCAGGAACGGCGGCTGATCGAGACCGAGCGTGGCCGCATCGCCGTCGGCTGGCTGATCGTCGAGGACCTCGCCATGGTGCTGGCGCTGGTGCTTTTGCCGGCGCTGGCGGGCGTGCTTGGCGGCCAGCCGCAGGTTGATGATCATACGAGCCTACTCTCGCTGCCTGCCAGCTACGGCATATGGGGCGTGGTCGGCATCACTCTGGCCAAGGTCGCCGCCTTCGTCGTCGTCATGCTGGTGGTCGGCCGCAGGGTCATCCCGTGGATCCTGCACTACGTCGCCCACACCGGCTCGCGCGAACTGTTCCGGCTTTCGGTGCTGGCAATCGCGCTCGGCGTCGCCTTCGGCGCGGCAAAGCTGTTCGGCGTCTCGCTGGCGCTCGGCGCCTTCTTCGCCGGCATGATCATGAGCGAGTCCGAGCTCAGCCATCGCGCGGCGGAAGAATCCTTGCCGCTGCGCGACGCCTTCTCGGTGCTGTTCTTCGTCTCGGTCGGCATGCTGTTCGACCCGCTCAGCCTGATCAGCAACGGCCTGCCGATCCTCGCCACCTTGGCCATCATCGTCATCGGCAAGTCGATCGCCGCTTTCGTCATCGTCGTCGCCTTCCGCTATCCGATCGCGACCGCGCTGATGATTTCGGCGAGCCTTGCCCAGATCGGCGAATTCTCCTTCATCCTGGCCGAGCTCGGCGTCGGCCTGAAACTGCTGCCCGAACAGGGCCGCGACCTGATCCTGGCCGGCGCCATCCTCTCGATCCTGCTCAATCCCCTGATGTTCCTCGCCTTGGACCGGATGAAGCCGTGGCTGGAAAGGCGCGCGGGCAAGACGCAACCGGCCGAGGAGGCAAGGCCTATCGGTCCGGCAACCGAGCCGGGCCAGGTCGCTTCGGTGGCCGTAAAGCCGTCGAAAGAGGACGGGCCGCCGCCGCGCACGGCGCTCACCGGCCATTCCATCCTGATCGGCTACGGCCGCGTCGGCAGCCTCGTCGGCGCCGCGCTGAAGGAAGCCGCCCTGCCCTTCCTGGTCATCGAGGATGCCGACAAGACGCTGGCGAAGCTGAAGAGCGACGGCGTCGAAACCGTCGCCGGCAACGCCGCCAATGCGGAGGTCTTCTCGGCCGCCAACCCGGAAGGCGCCAAACGGCTTATCCTCGCCATCCCCAATGCCTTCGAGTCCGGCCAGA
The DNA here is from genome assembly GCF_003289965.1 of Mesorhizobium atlanticum. Classification (GTDB taxonomy): domain Bacteria; phylum Pseudomonadota; class Alphaproteobacteria; order Rhizobiales; family Rhizobiaceae; genus Mesorhizobium; species Mesorhizobium atlanticum. The sequence goes on along the minus strand of NZ_QMBQ01000002.1, from coordinate 112,989 downwards.
TCGTGCTTCGAGCCCGCGCCGCCAATCCAGCGATCAATATCATCGCCCGCGCGCACTCCGACGCCGAGGTCGAGCACCTGAAAGGCCTCGGCGCTGACACCGTGATCATGGGCGAACGCGAGATTGCCCGCGGCATCGTCGAGGTGGTAACCGGCAAACCCATCGATCCGGCCGGGCCCGCCATGGAGATCAATCCGCAGCCAGCTTGATGCCTGTCAGGCTATGAACACGGAACCGCCATTCTGCGCGATATCGGCGAGATATTTCGCCGGCGGCTTGCCCAGCGCTTTCTTGAACATGGTGATGAAGGCGGTGACGGATTCATAGCCGAGATCGCCCGACACCTGCTGCACGCTGGCGCCGGCGGACAGTTCCCGAAGCGCCACGATCAGGTGCAATTGCTGGCGCCAGCGGCCGAAACTCAGGCCCGTCTCCTTGACGACGAGGCGTGCCAGGCTGCTTTCGCTGAGCGCCACGCGACTGGCCCATTCCGCCAGCGTGCTGCGATCTCCAGGGTCGTCGGCCAACGCCTCGGCGATCCGCCGCAGCCGCGGCTCGGTCGAGATCGGCAAGTGCAATTGCTGCACCGGCATAGACGGCAACTCGGCGAGCAGGACGCCTCCCAGGAAATCGCATCGCGCGTCCTCCGGCGCGCACTCCGATAGCTCGATGATCACCTCGCGCAGCAGCGGCGAGATCGAAAGCGTGCAGCACCGATCCGGCAGGTCGGCGGCGCCCGGCTCGATATAGACAAAGAAAATCCGCGCATTGGCCGTCGCGATGTTGCTGTGTTCCATGCGGCTCGGCACCCACACGCCGCAATGCGGCGGAACCATCCAAAGCCCGCTCGGAACGCGGCAAGTGACGCCGCCGCCAAGCGCGAAGACGAGCTGCCCCTTGCGATGCCAATGCTCGCGCACCTCGGCCCTCGTCTCGGTGACATCGACGCCAACGGCGATCGCCGGCGCGGCGACGTCGTCGACGTCGAAATCCAGCCAGGGCCAGCGGAGCGGCTGTCTCATGCTTGAATGTTTTTAGTGATCACTTGGCTTTATCTCTAAATTCTTCAGCCACGAAAGTCGATAGGTTCGCGCCGATATCGCCGCAATCGATCACGTCTCAGACGCCAATTCAAAGGTAGGGCCATGCTCGCTCTCGCTATTTCTTCCGACAGCCCCAACCGGCTGAAGCTCGCGGAGGCCGACGAGCCAAGCTGCAATGCGAATGAAGCATTGGTGACGGTTCATTCGACATCATTGAATCGTGGCGAGCTGCGCCTGCTCGCCATCCGCCCCGACGGCTGGATCCCCGGCCAGGACATCGTCGGCACCGTGGAACGCGCGGCGGCCGATGGCTCCGGCCCGGCCGCGGGCACGCGCGTCGCGGCCTTGGTCGACCAGGCCGGCTGGGCTGAACGGGTAGCCGTTCCAACCGACCGTCTCGCCGTCATACCTGACGGTGTCGGCTTCGCTTCCGCCGCCACGCTTCCGGTCGCGGGCACGACTGCGCTCAGGACGTTGCGCCATGGCGGCGATCTCGCCGGTCAGCCTGTGCTGATCACCGGCGCGAGCGGCGCGGTCGGCCGCTTCCAGATCCAGATCGCCCGCGAGCAAGGCGCTTCGGTGACGGCGGTCGCCTCGGCCCGGCATCACGATGATCTTCGCAATCTGGGCGCGGGGCAGGCCGTGGAGTCGATCGAAATGGCCGAGGGACCCTTTTCGCTGATCACCGAGTCGGTCGGCGGTAAAAGCCTCGCCGACGCGATCGAACGCGTGGCACCCGGCGGCACCATCGTCATGTTCGGTTCGAGCAGCGGCGAGCTCACGCCGATCGGGTTCCGTCTGTTCGTCCCAGGCCACGAAGGCGCCAGGCTCCAGACCTTCGCCTATTACACCTCCGGTTCAGCCATCGGCGCCGATATCGCCGCGCTGCTCGATCTGCTCGCGGCCGGCAGGCTCGAAACCCGCGTGGCCATGACCATGCCGTGGACAAACATCGGCCAGGCCCTGGCTGCGCTCAGACAGCGCAGCTTCAGCGGCAAGGCCGTTCTCACCGTGGCTTGAACGCAGCCGCTCTAGAGCGGTTCACCGTTTCATGGAAACGGTGAACCGTCCTATCCCTTTGTTTTTACGCAAATCCGGACGGAAAACCGCTCACACTTTTCCTGGAATGCTCTAAACGTGCTGGCCGCCATTGATGTGGATTTCCGAGCCGGTCACATAGGACGACTGGCCGGAGCACAGGAAGTAGATGATGTCGGCCACTTCCGAGGTGGCGCCCAGCCTTCTCAGCGGGATCGTCTCGACTATTCTGTCCGTGCCGGGCGACAGGATCGCCGTGTCGATCTCGCCTGGCGCGATCGCGTTGACGCGGATGCCGTGCGGGCCGAAATCATGCGCCATCTCGCGCGTCAGCGAGCCGAGCGCCGCCTTGGATGTCGCATAGGCCGTGCCGGCGAACGGATGCACCCTTGTGCCGGCAATCGAGGTGACGTTGACGATCGAGCCCTTGGCCGCCGCCAGCTCCTTGAACAGGCCCCTCGCCAGCATGATCGGCGCGAAGAAATTGACCTGGAAGACGTCGCGCCAGACATGCATCGGCGTGTCGATCGAGTTCATCCGGCTGCCGTCCTTGAGCTTCGGCGAGATGCCGGCATTGTTGACCAGCGCGTGCAGCTGGCCGCCATGCGCCTCGAGCCGGTGGCGGATTTCCGAGATGGCGATGCCGACATCCTCCTGATCGGCGAGATCGACCTTGATGTGGTCTTCCGGTCCGGCTGGCCACGGACAATCCTCGGCGAAGGCCTGGCGCGAGCAGGTGATGACGCGCCAGCCCTCGCGCGAAAAACGCTTCACCGTCGCATGGCCGATGCCACGGCTGGCGCCGGTGAGCACGATGGTTTTTCTGCTGTCGGTTTCGGCCATGAGCTTTTTCTCCGGCCGGACATGTAGCCGAAGGCGCTTGGCATTGCGAGAGGCGAAGTTGCCGCCGCAACCATGATCCCGGAAAGTGGGTTCCGGTTTCCGGAAAAGATCATGGTCAAAAAAGAAGCTGAAGCCATTCCGATCCCATCGGGATGGCTTCAGCCGCCGCCGAGGATATCGAGGATCGAGGTCTGCCGCCTTTTCTTCGGTCCGCCGACATCGCCGGGCGGCACCGGATGCTTGATCGAGGCGGTCGATCCGCTGTCGCTGGGCATTTCGAAGCCCCCGGCGTCGACGGTCTCGGCCGGCCGGGCCTGGCGCGCGGGTGCCGGCCGTGCTGGCGCCTGGGCAACAGGCTGCGATTGAGCGGCAGGCTGCGACTGGCCGACCGCCGCGGGCGGCGCGGGCGGCTGCGAGGCATCCGCCGACGGGATCTCGTCCGGCACGATCGTGTCGGACGGCGTCGACTTCCAGGTGCCGGGTAGCGGCCGCACAGGCACGCCCTCATGCGCTGCCACCATGAATTCGTGCCAGGCCTGCGCCGGGAGCGCGCCGCCCGTGACCTTCTTCATCGCGCTGCCGTCGTCATTGCCGAACCAGACGCCCGTGGTGAGGTTGGCGGTGTAGCCGACGAACCAGGCGTCACGCGAGTTCTGGCTGGTGCCGGTCTTGCCGGCCGACGGCCAGTTGAACGCCGCTTTCTTGGCCGTGCCGACCTCGACCGTGCCGGTCATCATCGAGTTCATCATGCCGACGATATCGGCCTTGATGACGCGCGGCGCGCTGCCGGTGGTTCCCTCGTAGAGCACCTTGCCGTTGGCGGTGGTGATGCGCTGGATGAAGTGGATGTCCGGCTTGTAGCCGCCATTGGCGAAAGGCACATAGGCCGAGGTCAACTCCAGCGGCGTCACTTCCGAGGTGCCGAGCGCGATCGAGGTGTTGGCCTGCAGATCAGATTGGATGCCCATGCGATGCGCGGCCTCGACCACGGCGTCGGGGCCAACTTCCATGGTGAGCTGCGCCGCCACTGAGTTGAGCGATTTGGCAAGCGCGGTCGCCAGCGTGACCTTGCCGTAATATTTGCCGCCGTAATTGTCGGGCGTCCATTTGCCTATCTTGATCGGCGCGTCGTTGCGGATGCTGTCCGGCGTGCGGCCGGCTTCCAGCGCCGCCATATAGACGAAGGGCTTGAAGGCCGAGCCCGGCTGCCGGCGCGCCTCCGAGGCGCGGTCGAACTGGCTGGTCGAATAATCATAGCCGCCGACCATGGCGCGCACTGCGCCGGAATCGTCGATCGACACCAGCGCCCCTTGCGTGACGTTGAGCTTCTTGCCGCTCTCGTCGATCAGCCGGCGGATCGACTGTTCGGCGAGCTTCTGCAGGTTGAGGTCGACGGTGGTGTCGATGACGATGTCGCCGCGCACGTCGCCAATGAGGTCCGGAAGCTCGTCCATCACCGTGTCGGCGACGTAGTTTTCCGAGCCGGTCCAGTAGGAGGGCGCGCGCGTCGCCGGCGCGCTGAGAGCCGTCTTGTATTCCTTGTCGCTGATCTTGCCTGTCTCGCGCATGGCGGCGAGCACCAGCTGCGCCCGCTCCTCGGCCGCCTTCGGGTCGCGCGCCGGCGAAAGTTTCGACGGCGCCTTCAGCAGGCCCGCCAGCAGGGCCGCCTCCGAAAGTGACACGTCGCGCGCGCTCTTGCCGAAATAGCGCCGCGAGGCCGCCTCGACGCCATAGGCGCCCGAGCCGAAATAGACCCGGTTGAGATACATTTCGAGGATCTGGTCTTTCGTGTGCTTGTGCTCGAGCCAGAGCGCCAGCAGCACTTCCTGGACCTTGCGTTCCAGCGTGCGGTCCGGCGTCAGGAATAGATTCTTCGCCAGCTGCTGCGTCAGCGTCGAGCCGCCCTGCGAGAAATGCCGGCCAAGCAAATTGGTGACCATGGCGCGCGACAGGCCGATCGGGTCGATGCCGAAATGCGAATAGAAGCGCCGGTCCTCGATGGCGACGACGGCCTCCGGGATATAGGGCGACATTTCATGCAGGCCGACGGCCTCGCCGCCCGACGCGCCGCGATTGGCGATCAGCGCCCCATCGACCGAGACGATCTTGATGTTCGGCGCGCGGTCCGGGACCGACCACGTCGTGGCCGCCGGCATCTTGGCGCCGTAATAGACGACGATGCCGGCCATCGCGATACCGCCCCATATGCAGAGCACGAAGCACCAGTAGACAAGGCGCGTGGCGATGCCGAGCAGTCCGCGCCGATTGCGGTCGCGGCCACGGCCGCGTGATTTCGCCTTGGCGGATTTGCCCTTTGCAGCGGATTTGCGGGTGCGCGGCACGACGCGATCCTCCTCGCTCACCGAAAAGCCCTCGGAGGATTTCGCACGCGGCGATCCCTCGAAGCTCGGTTCGATGCGACTGTCTCTGCGGTTCGCCATGCGCTCTTGCTTGTCTGTCCCCGATGCCGATGGCGTTCGGGTTGAAGACTAGATGCGGCGGTTTAAAGGCGCGTTAAAGCAGGGTTTATGCACGGTTTTGAAAACCCTTGGAATTTTCTGAATCCGCTAACTGGCCGGCGTCACTCTGCCGGCATCGGCATACCATTCATGACGATAATGTTGTCCCGGACCGAGGCCGAAACGGCTCGTCCTGGTCGTCCGCCATGGTCAGTTCTGCTGGATCGAAATCCCCTTGTCGTCGATCTTGAGCTCGACGCCTTTCGGCTTGGTCTGCTCGCGATAGACATAGATGCCGAGCGCGATGATCACCGCGACCAGCGCGCCGATGATGAGATAGAGCGTGTTCTGCCTCATTCGCGTCCCCTCATTGCGACAGTCTCACGCCTGCTTTGAAATGGCAGGCCGCGATCGCCTATTGGTCGTCGTCATCGCCCGATGCCGGACGCCAGCTCGTCGGAACGACCTTCTTTTGCGTGTCGCTGTCGGTGTAGACCCACCAGCCGCCATCGCGATACTGGCCGATGGATTCGTTGACGACGCCGTCGCCGTCCTTCCACAGGATGGTGACCTTCGAGCCGTCCTTCGGCGCGCTTTCTATCGGTTTGCGCTCTGCCATCTCACTCCCTCCACGAACCGGCCCCAACGTCCTTCGGCGCGCCGGGTTCCGTCAGCTATGCGCGAAAATGTCTTCCTCGGCCCAGCCCATCAGGTCGAGCTTGGCGCGCGTCGGCAGGAAACGGAAGCAGGCGTCCGCCTCCTTGGTGCGGTTTTCGCGCGTCAGGCGCGCCGCCAGAACCTCGCGCAGACGGTGCAGGTAAAGCACGTCGGAGGCGGCGTAGTCGAGCTGCTCGGGCGACAGCGTTTCCGCCGCCCAGTCCGAGGATTGCTGCGCCTTGGACAGGCCGATGCCGAGCAACTCGTTGCACAGATCCTTCAGCCCGTGGCGGTCGGTGTAGGTGCGGACGAGCCGCGAGGCGATCTTGGTGCAGAACACCGGCTCCGCCATCACGCCGAAGGCATTGTAGAGCACGGCGATGTCGAAGCGGCCGTAATGGAACAGCTTGGTGATCGCGCGGTTGCGGAGCAGACTGACGAGGTTCGGCGCCTTCTTCTGGCCGGGCGCGATCTGGATCACGTCGGCGCTGCCGTCGCCGGGTGAGATCTGCACCACGCAGAGCCGGTCGCGATGCGGGTTCAAGCCCAGCGTTTCCGTGTCGATGGCCACCGCCCCGACATTGTAGCGGGTGAGGTCGGGCAGATCGTTCTTGTGGAAACGGATATCGGTCATTCTCTTCTCCGGATCGCACCTGCGGTGCCGCGCATCCCTGGGGTGCGCGCACGCCGCGGCGCTTCGCGCCAGCTAATTCGTCCTCGCCGCGATCCGGAGAAAAATCAACAGAAAGTTGAATCTCACGCCTTTCGTGACTTTCGCCTCAGCGGGTCAGCGCATCGAGGATGCGCGCCCAGGACCGCTGCCCCTTGTGGAAGGAGGTCAGCTCGTATTTCTCGTTCGGCGAATGGATGCGATCGTCGTCGAGCCCGAAACCGACCAGCAGCGATTCCATGCCGAGATAGGTCTGGAAGTCGCCAACCACGGGAATGGAGCCGCCGCTGCCGATGGTCAGCGCCTGCTTTTCCCATTCGTCGGACAGCGCGTCCTTGGCCTTGGCAAGGAACGGCGAGTCGTAGGAAAGCTGGATCGCGGGCGAGCCGCCATGCGGGTGGAATTCGACCGAGCAGTCACCGGGGATGCGTTCGCGAACGAAAGCCTGGAAGGCGGCGCGGATCTTCTTCGGATCCTGCTTGTGGACGAGCCGGAACGACACTTTCGCCGAAGCTTCCGCCGCAATCACCGTCTTGAAGCCTTTGCCGGTGTAGCCGCCGATGATGCCGTTGAATTCCGCGGTCGGCCGCGCCCAGGTCATTTCGAGCATCGAGCGGCCCTTTTCGCCGGCCGGGATGGACAGGCCGACCGGTCCGAGAAACGTCTCGGCTGTCTCGCCCAGCCCTTCCCAGGACTTCAGCACTTGGCTCGGCGTTTCCTCGACCCCGTCGTAGAAGCCCGGAATGGTGACGCGGCCATTCTCGTCATGCACATCGGCAAGGATCTTGGCCAGGATGCGGATCGGATTGGCGGCCGGGCCGCCATAGAGGCCCGAATGCAGGTCGCGGCTGGCCGCCTTGACGGTGATCTCCTCGCCGACCATGCCGCGCAGCGACACGCAGATCGACGGCGTCTCGCGGTTCCACATGCTGGTGTCGCAGACCAGCGCGAAATCCGCCTTCAGCTCGGCCGCGTTGGCTTCCAGGAACGGCTTCAGCGACGGCGAGCCGGATTCCTCCTCGCCCTCGAACAGGATGGTGACGCGGCAGGGCAGATTGCCATGCACCTGCTTCCAGGCGCGGCAGGCCTCGACGAAGGTCATCAATTGCCCCTTGTCGTCGGCCGAGCCGCGGCCGGTGATCACCTTGCGTCCGGGCTCGATCTCCTTGATCGAAGGCGCGAACGGGTCGGTGTCCCACAACTCGATCGGATCGACCGGCTGGACGTCGTAATGGCCGTAGAACAGCACATGCGGAGAGCCCGCGGGGCCTTCGTGATGCGCCACCACCATCGGATGTCCGGGCGTGTCGCGCACACTCGCGTCGAAGCCGATCAGCTTGAGCTCGGCGACCAGCCATTCGGCCCCCTTGCGGCAGTCGGCGGCGAAGGCCGGATCGGTGGAGATCGACTTGATGCCCAGCAGGCCGAACAGCCGCTCCAGGCTCTGGTCGAGATTCTGGTCGAGACGCTCAAGGACGGGGGAGATTCTGGACATGCTTTTTGCCTTTCGATTTTGGGCAGACCCTAAAGGGCCACGCCGAAAACGAAAAGCCGTGATTGTTGGACCAACCCGCGCGATCGCTGCCGCAACATAAAAGAAGACCGCCGTGGTGGAGGGGGAACCACGGCGGTCTTTACTCGAAACGTTGCGGCAGCCCGGAGAGGGGGGATAGGCTGCCGCAGTTTGCCCGGAATAGGCGGGGGACGGGCCTTGCTCCGGACTTCGGCGAAAACTGCCGATGACGTGTATTTGGGTCTGTGAACATGGCGATTCAAGGGCACGAGGATTACACTTTTGTAACATGCCCGTGAGCGGCGAATTCCGTGCATGTCGCCCGAAAGTGTGAAGCGGTTTTGGGAAACGACATGCACGAATAAAAACGACCCAAAGCGCGTCGCCGGAATCCGTTTCCGCGCGACGCGCTTTGCCGGACAGGATCTGTCAGGGGTGTTGCCCGAACCGGTGAGTTCCACAGCCTTTGGCATGGACCGCGACGCCCGGCCGCGCTATCCCTGCCGGCATGAAAAAAGGCGATCATCTCTTCCTTGTCGACGGCTCCGGTTACATTTTCCGCGCCTACCACGCGCTGCCGCCGCTCAACCGCAAATCCGACGGCCTGCCGACCAGCGCCGTGCTTGGCTTCTGCAACATGGTCTGGAAGCTGATGCAGGACGCCCGCAACACCAATGTAGGCATCGTGCCGACGCATTTCGGCGTCATCTTCGACTATTCCTCGAAGACGTTCCGCAGCGATCTTTATCCCGAATACAAGGCGAACCGCTCCGCTCCCCCGGAGGATCTGATCCCGCAATTCGGGCTGATCCGCCAGGCGACGGTTGCCTTCAACCTGCCCTGCATCGAGATGGAGGGTTTCGAGGCCGACGACATCATCGCCACCTACTGCCGGCTCGCCTGCGAGGTCGGCGCCGACACCACCATCGTCTCCTCCGACAAGGACCTGATGCAGCTCGTCGGCCCGACCGTCGGCATGTACGACCCGATGAAGGATCGCCAGATCGGCATCCCGGAAGTGATCGAGAAATGGGGCGTGCCCCCGGAAAAGATGATCGACCTGCAGGCGCTGACCGGCGACTCGGTCGACAACGTGCCCGGCGTGCCCGGCATCGGCCCGAAGACCGCCGCGCAGTTGCTGGAGCAATTCGGCGACCTTGACGGTCTGCTGGCGCGCGCTTCCGAGATCAAGCAGGAAAAGCGGCGCGAGACGATCATCGCCAATGCCGACAAGGCCCGCATCTCGCGCGAGCTGGTGACGCTGAAGAACGATGTGCCGTTGAAGGAAGGCCTGGACGACCTGGTGCTGCACGCGCCGGACGGACCGAAGCTGATCGGCTTCCTGAAGACCATGGAGTTCACCACGCTGACGCGACGTGTCGCCGAGGCGACCGGGACCGAGATCGGCGACGTCCAGGCTTCCGCCGTTACCATCGAGCGCGCCGATACCGCTCATGGCCCCGACGTCGGCGCTGGCGCGCCGCCGGCGCCGCGACCGGCGGCCGCGCCGAACGAGGCCGAAAAACCGGCCGCGCCGGTCAGGGGCGAGGACGCGCCGCCGCAGGGCGACACCCCTTCGCTGTTGTCGGCGCTGCGGCTGGAACAGGCGACGGCGCGCAAGATCGATCCTTCGGCCTACGGCGCCATCCGCGATGCGGCGGCGCTCAAGGCCTGGATCGCCGAAGCCCGCGAGGCCGGCATACTCGCCTTCGACGCCGAGACCACGTCGTCCGACCCGATGCAGGCCGATCTCATCGGCCTGTCCATGGCGGTCGCGCCCGGTCGCGCCGTCTATGTGCCGCTTGCCCACAGAAACGGCAATGGCGACCTGCTTGGCGGCGGCATGCTGGAGAACCAGATTCCGGTCCGCGAGGCGCTGGCGCTGCTCAAGCCGCTGCTTGAGGACCGGTCGGTGCTGAAAATCGTGCAGGACATGAAATACGACATCGTCGTGATGAGCCGGCACGGCGTCGAGGTCGGCCCGTTCGACGACACGATGCTCATCTCCTACGTGCTCGATGCAGGAACGTCCGGCGGTCACGACCTCGCCTCGCTGTCGGAGAAGTGGCTCGGCCACGCGCCGGCGTCGAAGAAGGAACTGGCCGGCTCGGGCAAGAGCGCCATCGGCTTCGACCAGGTCGATATCGAGCGCGCGACCGCCTATGCCGGCGAGCAGGCCGACCTGGCGCTGCGGCTGTGGCAATTGCTGAAGCCCCGGCTCGCCGCCAAGGGCCTCGTTTCCGTCTACGAGCGGCTGGAACGGCCGCTGGTGCCGGTGCTTGCCCGCATGGAGCAGCGCGGCATCTCGGTCGACCGCCAGATCCTGTCGCGGTTGTCGGGCGAGCTGGCGCAGGGCGCCGCCCGCGTCGAGGAAGAGATCTACGGCATCGTCGGCGAGCGCATCAACATCGGCTCGCCGAAACAGCTGGGTGACATATTGTTCGGCAAGATGGGCCTGCCGGGCGGCTCGAAGACCAAGACCGGCCAGTGGTCGACCTCGGCGCAGCTGCTGGAAGACCTTGCCGCCGAAGGCCATGAGCTGCCGCGCAAGATCGTCGACTGGCGCCAGCTCACCAAGCTGAAGTCGACCTATACCGACGCGCTGCCCGGCTTCATCAACCCGGGCACCAACCGCGTACACACCTCCTATGCGCTGGCCGCGACCACAACCGGGCGGCTGTCGTCCTCCGATCCCAACCTGCAGAACATCCCGGTGCGCACCGCCGAGGGCCGCAAGATCAGGACCGCCTTCATCGCGGAGAAAGGCCACAAGCTGGTCTCGGCCGACTACAGCCAGATCGAGCTGCGCGTGCTGGCCCATGTCGCCGAGATCCCGCAGCTCAAGCAGGCCTTCGCCGACGGCGCCGACATCCATGCGATCACCGCCTCGGAAATGTTCAACGTGCCGGTCGAGGGCATGCCTTCGGAAGTGCGCCGCCGCGCCAAGGCGATCAATTTCGGCATCATCTACGGCATCTCGGCCTTCGGCCTCGCCAACCAGTTGTCGATCCCGCGCGACGAGGCCGGCGCCTATATCAAGCGCTATTTCGAGCGCTTCCCCGGCATCCGCGACTATATCGAGGAAACCAAGGCCTATGCGCGGGAGAATGGCTTCGTCGAGACCATCTTCGGCCGCCGCATCCACTATCCGGAGATACGATCCTCCAACCCGTCGATCCGCGCCTTCAACGAGCGCGCCTCGATCAACGCCAGGCTCCAGGGCACTGCCGCGGACATCATCCGCCGCGCGATGGTGCATATGGAGGAAGCGCTGGAGAAGGCGAAGCTATCCGCGCGCATGCTGTTGCAGGTGCATGACGAACTGATCTTCGAAACGGTGGAAGCGGAAGTCGAAGCGACTATTCCCGTCGTGCGCCGCGTAATGGAAAACGCGCCGATGCCGGCCGTCTCGATGTCGGTGCCGCTGCATGTCGATGCCCGGGCGGCGAACAACTGGGACGAGGCGCATTAACTGGCACGACGCCAGTAAGTGCGTCGAGATTCAGGTCAGGCCGAGCCGAAAATGGTGGCATCCGAGAACCGGAGCGGAGCGTACTTAAAGTACGTGAGCACCGGAAGCGTAGGAAGCCGCCATTTGCAGGCCGGCCTCACCTGAATATCGGCGTACTTACGCCGCTTCAGCCCTGCACTTGGCGCACACGCCGCGGAACTCGATCACCGCCTTCTTGGCCGCGAATCCCGTCGAACGCACCCATTCGTCCAGCCGGTGGTCGACGTCATGGTCGGACATCTCGGTCACCTGGCCGCAATTGTCGCAGATGGCGAAGGCCGTCATCGAATGGCTGTGATCATGCGGCTCGGCGCAGGCGACGAAGGAGTTGAGGCTTTCGAGACGGTGCACGAAGCCGGATTTCACCAGCGTGTCGAGGGCCCGGTAGACCTGGAGCGGCGCCCGGAAACCACGCTCACGCAACTGGTCGAGCAGCGTGTAGGCGCTGAGCGGCCCGCTGGACGCCTCGAGTTTCTCGAGCACGCAGAGCTGGTTCTTGGTCAGCGCATCTCTTGCCGTCATTTTGTTCGCCCAATCGACGCTTGCACGCGCGACCGCATGCCAAGGACTTCAATTTCCTCTGAGATAGCGACGAACGAGTGATTTTGCCACTGTTTCCGCAGCCCGTGCTGCCTGGCGGCGACGGTTCGCCGGTTACTTGCGCGGCGGCCCCTTGCGTTCGGCGGAGGCGGCCCACAGGTTGATGTCGGACTCGCGTGCGTAGGTGTCGATCTCGGCAAGCTCGGCATCGCTGAATTCCAGCGCCTTGAGCGCGCCGACGCAATCCTCGACCTGTTCCGGCCGGCTGGCGCCGATCAGCGCCGTGGTCACGCGACCCTTGCGCAGCACCCAGGCCAGCGCCATCTGCGCCAGCGTCTGGCCGCGCTTCTTGGCGATTTCATTGAGCGCCTTGATGTTGGCGATCGACTTGTCGTTGATGAAGGCCGGCCTGAGCGACTTGCCTTGGGACGCGCGGCTGCCCTCGGGGATGCCGCCGAGATATTTGTCGGTGAGCATGCCTTGCGCCAGCGGCGAGAAAACGATCGAGCCGATACCCAGCCCCTCCAGCGTGTCGAGCAGCCCGTCCTCCTCGACCCAGCGGTTGAGCATCGAATAGCTCGGCTGGTGGATCAGACAGGGCGTGCCGAGCTGCCGCAAAATGTCGGCCGCCTCGCGCGTGCGCTGCGAATTGTAGGACGAGATGCCGGCATAGAGCGCCTTGCCGGAACGCACCGCGTGGTCGAGCGCGCCCATCGTCTCTTCCAGCGGCGTCTCGGGATCGAAACGGTGCGAATAGAAGATGTCGACATAGTCGAGCCCCATGCGCTTCAGGCTCTGGTCGAGACTCGCCAGCACATATTTGCGGCTGCCCCATTCGCCATACGGGCCAGCCCACATCTCGTAGCCCGCCTTGGTCGAGATGATCATCTCGTCGCGGTGAGCGGCGAAATCCGTGCGCAGGATCTCGCCGAACGCGGTTTCCGCCGAGCCGGGCGGCGGGCCGTAATTGTTGGCGAGGTCGAAATGCGTGATGCCGAGGTCGAAGGCCTTGCGCACGATCGCCTGCTTGGTCCAGTGCGGCGTGTCGTTGCCGAAATTGTGCCACAGCCCGAGCGAGATCGCCGGCAGCTTCAAGCCGGACCGGCCGCAGCGGTTATAGATCATCTTCTCGTAGCGGTTCTCGGCGGCGATATACGGCATGGGGAAAATCCTCGGAATCGAAGCGGCGCCGCGAGCGCCGCTAGAGCATGAAGTCGAAAAGTCTGGAGCGGTTTTCGGGCGACTTCATGCTCGGCTCAGGGGTCAATTGAATCGATGCTTGCCCCAACCCTACCCTCTCCCCGCCGAAACGGGGAGAGGGGTTGCCACCTAGTTTTTTTTCGCCAGCAGCGCCTTCGCGTCCTTGACGCCGAGCGCGGCCGGCCGCTCGCAGCTCGTCTGCATGGCGACGTATTTTCCGCTTTCTCCGGAACGCAGTATGCCGGTCATCACATCCACGGCGTGCAGCGCCAGCTCCATCGAGCAGCGGTGCGGCCGCCCTTCGGTGATCGCGATCGCCATGTCGGCAAGCCCGGCGGTGCGGTAATTGGCCATCATGCCCTGGCCGTGCATCTCGTTCGGCACGCCGAACGGATGGTTCCATTTCGGCAGCTTCTTCACCGGCTTGGCCGCGTCGGTGAAGCGCACCTCGCCGCCGAAGAAATTCGGATCCGGCACGAAGACGGTGCCCAACTCGCCGTAGAGTTCCATCGGCGCGTGACCGTGGCTCCAGACGTCCCAGGAGGTGTTGAGCGTGATCACCGCGCCATTCGCGAATTCGAGCAGCGCATGGATCGTGGTCGGTGTGTTGACCGGGATTTTTTCACCCGCCCTCGGTTTCGACGAGATCGTGCGCTCCTTGGCCGGTGTCGTCGCGAAGGCGGCCACCTGTTTCACCGGTCCGATCAGCTGGATCAGGTTGGTGACATAGTAAGGGCCGATATCCAGCACCGGGCCGGCGCCCGGCTGGAAGAAGAAATCCGGATTGGGGTGCCAGTGCTCCATGCCGTGGCCCATCACATGGCAGGTGCCGCTGGTGATCTTGCCGATCTTGCCGCTGTCGATGAGGTCGCGCACCAGCTGGTGCGCACCGCCGAGGAAGGTGTCCGGCGCCGAACCGATGCGCAGGCCCTTCTTCCCGGCCCGTTTTTTGAGATCGAGCCCTTCCTCGATCGACAGCACGAACGGCTTTTCCGAATAGACGTGCTTGCCGGCATCGAGCACCGCTTTCGAGATTTCGTAGTGCACGGCCGGGATCGTCAGATTGACGACGATGTCGATCTCGTCGTCATTGAGAAGGTCGTCGACCGTCTCGGCGCGCAGCTTGAACTCCTTTGCCCGCGCTTTCGCCGCATCCATGTTGATATCCGCGCAGGCCCGCATCTTGATGCCGCGGAACAGCGGCGCCAGCGAGAAATACGCCTTCGAGATGTTGCCGCAGCCGATGACGCCGACGCCAAGCTTGTCTGCCATTTCAATTACTCCTGCCAGCTCTTGGCTGCCGCGATCGAGCGCCGGGCATAGCGCTCGATGTCGTTGGGGTTGTCCTGTTCCATGATGAAATACTGTGCCGCGCTCTTGGCACGCAATGTCTTGAACAGGCCCGCCCAGTCGATCGTGCCATGACCGACATCGGACCAGCCGTCCTCATCCAGCCCCTCGCCGGGCTTGGCGATGTCCTTGACGTGGACGGCGACGATGCGCTTGCGGTGCTTTTCGATCCAGGGCAGCGGATCGGCGCCGCCGCGGATCACCCAGGCGACGTCCATTTCCCAGCCGATGTCGGGTGCGGCGGACAGGATATGGTCCTGCGGCAGCGAGCCGTCGGCAAGCGCCTTGAACTCGAAATCATGGTTGTGCCAGGCAAAGCCGTAGCCGGCCTTCTTCGCCCTCTCGCCCACCTTGGCGAGTCGCTCGCCGAAGCCGCGCCAGCCGGCGGCATCGGAGGGGCGCTGATCAGGCATCAGATAGGGACAAATCAAGAGTGTGATGCCGAGCGCGTCGGCGATTTTGCGCACGCCGTCGAAGTCGTTTTCCAGCGCGTCGATCGAGAAATGCCCGGTCGGCATTGCAAGGCCGTTCTTGTCGAGCTCGGCGCGGAACGCCTTGGGATCGTCATAGACGCCGCCGAAGCCCTCGACTTGCTTGTAGCCGAGCTCGCCGAGCATCTTCACCACGCCGTCCCATGGCTGGAAATTGCGGGCGCTGTAGAGTTGGAATGACCAGTTCATCTGTCCTGTCCGTTCTGCTTGGGGGATATTTTTTCGGAGCTAGAGGCGATTGTCGGTTTGCGCGTCGAACAGCGAGGCGCGCGCTGGATCGAAGCCGATGCGGATCGCATCGCCGTTGCGCAGCGTCTTATCCGCTTCGACGCGGACGGAGATGATCTGGCCGCCGAGCTTGGTCCACACCAGCGTGTCGGAGCCCATCGGATCGACGATCTCGACTGTCGACTCGGCGGTGAACGGCATTGCCTGGGCGGCGTCGCCGAAGGCGATGTGCTCAGGCCGGATGCCGAAGATGCAAGGCTTGGCGGCCGGGCCACCGTCGCCGTCGAATTGATAGCGGCCGAGCGACACCGACACGCCGTCCGCTTTGAAGACGGGGACGGCGCCCGCCTCCAACTCGCCCTTGAGGAAATTCATCGCCGGCGACCCGAGGAAGCCGGCAACGAAGCGGTTGACGGGGCGGTTGTAGATCGTCTGCGGCGCATCGAGCTGCTGGATGACCCCGCCTCTCATGACAGCGATGCGGTCCGCCAGTGTCATGGCCTCGATCTGGTCGTGGGTGACGTAGATCATCGTGTTCTGCAAGCGCCGGTGCAAAAGCTTGATCTCGACACGCAATTCCGAACGCAGCTTGGCGTCGAGATTGGACAGCGGCTCGTCGAACAGGAAGACGTCGACGTCGCGCACCAGCGCCCGGCCGATCGCCACGCGCTGGCGCTGGCCGCCCGAAAGCGCCGAGGGCTTCCTCTGCAGCAGCGGCTCGATCTGCAGGATCTCGGCGGCGCGCGCGATGCGTTTGGCGATCTCCTCCTTCGGCACGCCGGCGACGCGCAGGCCGAAGGAAAGGTTCTTCTCCACCGTCATCTGCGGATAGAGCGCGTAGGACTGGAACACCATGCCGATGCCGCGGTCCTTCGGCTCCTCCCAGGTGACATTCTTGCCCTTGATGAAGATGCGCCCGTCCGAAATGTCGAGCAGCCCGGCGATGCAGTTGAGCAAGGTCGACTTGCCGCAGCCGGACGGGCCGAGCAGCACGATGAACTCGCCCTCGGCGACATCCAGGTTGAGCGTCTGCAGCACCGAGACGGCGCCGAAATTGAGCGACAGGTCCTGGATCGAAACGCTGGGGTTGGCGATGTCGGCGGCCATCATCATCCTTTCACCGCGCCGGCGGCGATGCCGCGCACGAAGAGCTTGCCGGAAACGAAGTAGACGATCAGCGGAACAAGGCCGGTCAGGATGGTCGCGGCCATGTTGACGTTGTATTCCTTCACGCCCTGGACCGAGTTGACGATGTTGTTGAGCTGCACCGTCATCGGGTAAGTGTCGGGGCGGGTATAGACGACGCCGAACAGGAAGTCGTTCCAGATGCCTGTCACCTGCAGGATGATGGCGACGACGAAGATCGGCAGCGACATCGGCAGCATGATGCGCAGATAGATGCCCCAGAAGCCGGCGCCGTCGACGCGCGCGGCGCGGAACAGCTCCTCCGGCATCGAGGTGAAATAGTTTCGGAACAAGAGCGTCAGGATCGGCATGCCGAAGATCGAATGCACGATCACCAGCCCGGTCAGCGAGCCGTAGATGCCGATTTCGCGCAGGATGATGACGATCGGGTAGATCATCACCTGATAGGGGATGAAGGCGCCGACGATCAGGATGATGAAGAAGGTGTCGGCGCCCTTGAAGCGCCAGTTGGCCAGCGCGTAGCCGTTCACCGAGGCGATCGCGATCGACAGGATCACCGACGGCACGGTGATGCGCACCGAGTTCCAGAAGCCGCGCGACAGCCCGTCGCAATTGAGCCCGGTGCAGGCGGTCGCCCAGGCCTTCACCCAGGGCTCGAAAGTGATCTCCACCGGCGGCGAGAAGATGTTGCCGAGGCGAATCTCGGGCATGCCCTTCAGCGACGTGACGATCATCACGTAGAGCGGCAAGAGATAGTAGAGCGCCACGACGATCAGCGTGCCGTAAAGGAAGATGTTGCGGCGCGACAGCACATGCCGCGGCTTCGGGCCGCTGGGGCCAGTGGCACCGCGCCTGAGCGCTTCGGCGCCGGGGGACAGGGAGGCGACGTCAGCCACGCTTCTTGCCTCCGAATTCGAGATAGGCCCAGGGCACGATAACGATCACCACCGACAACAGCATCATGGTCGAGGCGGCGAAGCCCTGGCCGAGATTCTGGGCGAAGAACATGTAATCGTAGACATATTTCGCCGGCACTTCGGATGCGATGCCGGGGCCGCCGCTGGTCTGCGCCACGACAAGATCGTAGACCTTGACGATACCGGCGGCGATGATCACCAGCGTGGTGATGAACACCGGCCGCATCATCGGGATGATGATGAAGAGATACGTCTTCCAGGCGGGAATGCCGTCCACTCTCGCCGCCTTCCAGATATCCTCGTCGATGCCGCGCAGGCCGGCGAGCATCAGGCACATGATGAGCCCCGTGCCTTGCCAAAGTGCCGCGATCGAGATGCCGTAGATGACGATGCTGGAATTATAGAGCGGGTCGAAGCTGAAGCTCGTCCAGCCGAGGTCGCGCACAACGCGCTGCACGCCGAAATCCGGATTGAGCAGCCATTGCCAGACCAGCCCGGTGACGATGAAGGACAGCGCGAAGGGATAGAGGAAGATGGTGCGGAACGTGTCCTCGAAGCGGATCTTCTGGTCGAGAAGCGCCGCCAGCAAGAAACCGATGACCAGCGAGAACACCAGCGAGATCACGCCATAGATCAAGAGGTTCTCGATCGAGACCAGCCAGCGCGATGTCGACCAGAGCCGGTGATACTGGTCGAGCCCGACGAAGTTGAGCCGCGGCAAAAGCTTCGAATTGGTGAAGGAATAGAGCACCGTCCAGGCCGTGCCGCCGACGAACACCACCAGCGCGGTGAGCACCATCGGGATCGACGCGATCTTGGCGTTGAGGTTGCGGAAAAGCTGGTTGGGGCGTTCGCTGTTGCTCATTTAAGGCAGCCGGACAATGAGACGTCGGGCTCCCGGCCCCGATAGGCTGGGGTCGGGAGTTGGCGGGGGCGCCGTCGATCAGTCGGCCGAAGCGATGATGTCGGCGAAGCGCTTCTGCGCCTCTTCGACGCTCATGTCGGGCTTGGCGAAGAATTCTGAGAACAGGTCCTCCTTCTGCTTCTGGCTGTCCTGCGAGAGCAGCTGGTCCGTCCATGGAATGACTGCGCCCTTGGCGAGGATGGCAAGACCCTTCTTCATGCAGTCGTTCGCCGCGTTGAGGTCGACGTCGCCGCGCACCGGCAGCGAGCCCTTCTTGAGGTTGAAGGCGACCTGGGTCTTGGGATCGAGCAGCGTCTCGGCCAGCACCTCCTGCGCCTTGGATTTCGCTTCGTCCTTGAGCCGCGGGAAATAGAAGGCATCGCCGCCCGTGGCGATCACCTCGTTCAGGCCGAGGCCGGGCAGGCAGGTATAGTCCTTACCGGCGGTCTTGCCGGCGACCTGGAACTCGCCCTGCGCCCAATCGCCCATGATCTGGCCGCCGGCCTTGCCGGTGATGACCAGGTTGGTGGCCTGGTTCCAGTCCTGCACATTGGTGTTCTTGGCCATCTTGCGGGCATCGTCCGCCGCCTTGAACACCTTGGCGATCTCGGGACCGGCGGCGAATTTGGCGTCCTTGTCCTTGTAGACCTTGAGGAAGGTGTCGGTGCCGCCGACCGCGGCCAGCAGCACGTCGAAGGCACCCGATGCCTGCCAGGGCTGACCACCGACCGCGAGCGGGATGATGCCGGCCTTCTCCAGCGCCGGAGCGGCGGCCACGAATTCATTCCAGTCCTTCGGCGTCGGCACGCCAGCCTTCTGGAAGGCCTCGTTCGACAGCCACAGCCATTGCCAGGAATGGATGTTGACCGGCACGCAATAGATCTTGCCGTCGATGGTGCAGCTGTCGAGCAGGCTCTTCGGCCGCACGATCTCGGTCCACTTGTCCTTGGTGGCGATATCGGTGAGGTCGCGCATCAGCCCGGCCTGCACCAGTTCCTCCGCCTGTCGGCCGTGGTTGAACTGCGTGGCGCCCATCGGGTCGCCGCCGGTGATGCGGCTGATCATGATCGGACGCGCCGTGCCGCCGGAGCCGGCGATGGCGCCGTCGACCCAGTGATTGCCCGTCGCGTCGAATGCTTTGGCAAGCTCGGCCACCGCCGCAGCTTCGCCGCCCGAAGTCCACCAATGGGTGACCTCCAGGTCGGTAGCGGCCGCCGGACCGGCGAAGTTGAGCGCGACCGTCGCAGCAAAGGCGGCGGTCAGGAATTTATATCGCATTTCGGCTTCCTCCCAGAATCTGAAACGTTACAGATTTTCGATACGGCAAATGATGCGCCTAGGCAACCCCCTGTCTCAAAGCGGCCTGAGATTTTTTCGAGGCACGAACAAAATCTTCCGGCTCGAGCGGCTGAATTGAAACCCGAACGGCCTATCCATGCCAAAAATGGGTCTAGGCCGACATTTCTTTGTGATTCCAGCGACTTTCACCCCATCTCCATGTCCGGAAGGCAGAGTCGGCGGCCTCACCAGTCAATCACGAAGATTGGCAATCTGTAACGTTTCAGTATATTGGACCCGACCGCAGGCTGAAGGTCGCGCAAAAGTCAACGCTGCACGATTGCCGGTCGCCCCTGCGGCTGCTATGCGCCTGACGGGCGGGACGAATGGATAGACGGGTAACGAAGAAGAACGACGACGCGTCGGGCAAGGAGCGGCCGACGCTGAAGACGCTTGCCTTCATGACCGGACTTGGTGTCACGACGGTGTCGCGTGCGCTGAAGGATGCACCCGAGATCGGCGCCGAGACCAGGCGCCGCGTGCAGCTCGTCGCCAAGCAGATCGGCTATCGCCCGAACCGCGCCGGCGTGCGCCTGAGGACCGGCAAGACCAACGTCATCTCGCTTGTGCTGAACACCGAGCACGAGCTGATGAGCTTCGTCTCGGATATCATCTACGGCGTCACCGAGGTGATTGCCGACACGCCCTACCATCTGATCGTCACGCCCTATTCGCGCTCGCAGGATCCGCTCGATCCGGTGCGCTATCTGGTCGAGACGGGCTCGGCCGACGGCGTCATCATCTCGCGTACTCAGCCCAACGATCCGCGGGCGCGCTACATGCTGGAGCACGGCGTTCCCTTCGCCACGCATGGCCGCACCGACATGGGGCTGGTGCATCCCTATCACGATTTCGACAATTACGCCTTTGCCGGCGAAGCCGTCCGCGCGCTCGCCGGCAAGGGCCGCAACCGGCTGGCGCTTGTGACGCCGCCGGTCGGCCTCACCTATTTCCGCTATACGGTGAACGGCTTTGCCGACGCGCTGAGCGAGGTCGGCGCCTCAGAGGTGCCGTTCAATACCGTCTCGATCGACCATACGATCGAGCAGATCAGGATGCGCACCGCCCAGCTCATGCGCCGAGACGACCGCCCGGACGGCATCATCAGCAGCGCCGCCGCAGCAACGCTCGCCGTCGTCGCCGGCATCGAGGATGCCGGCCTGAAGCTCGGCCGCGATGTCGACGTGGTGTCGAAACAGTCCTCGGAGGTGCTGCACCTGTTCCGGCGGGAGCTGCTCGTCGTCAACGAGGATTTCCGGCTGGCCGGCTCCGAGCTGGCCCGCGCCGTGCTCGGCTGGATTGCAGGCAAAGAACCCGGTTCGCTGCAGTCGCTGAGCAAGCCGAGCGAGGTTCTGCCCTATCGGGGCTAAAGCATGTCTCCCGAAAGTGGTAACCGGTTTCGGGGCAAAGACATGCGCAAAATCAAAAGCCTAAAGCGCATGGAGCGAATCTGAAAGATCGCGACGCGCTTTAGTGCCCGGCCCCACTCCCCCACGGTCCGTGGAAAGCCCCCTGCTCCCCAATGCGCTCGAAACCATGCGCGCCGAAGAAATCGCGCTGCGCCTGGATCAGGTTCGACGTGCCGCGTCCCTGACGGTAGCTGTCGAAATAGGCGAGCGCCGAGGACAGCGCCGGCACCGGCGAGCCGGCCTCGGACGCCCGCGCCACGATGCGCCGGAGCGAGGGATGTGCCTCCTTCATCATGGCGATGAAGGCCGGCGCCATCAGGAGGTTGGTGGAAGCGCTGCCCGAACCGAAGGCCTCGGCCATCGTGTCCAGCATCTGCGAGCGGATGATGCAGCCGGCGCGCCAGATCTTGGCGATGGTCGGCATCGGCAGGTTCCAGTTGAACTCCTTCGACGCGCCGCTCATCACCGCAAACCCCTGCGCGTAAGCCGCGATCTTGCCGGCGAACAGCGCCAGTTCGAGATCCTTGAGCAGCGCGGCCTTGTCGCCGGAGATCTTTTCGACGCCGATACTGCCATAGGCCTTTTCGGCCGCCTGCCGCTCGTCCTTGATCGAGGACAGTACGCGCGCCGCGACCGCCGCCTCGATGGCCGTTGCCGGAATGCCGAGCTGCTGCGCCTCGATCACCGACCATTTGCCGGTGCCCTTCTGTCCGGCGCGGTCGAGAATGATGTCGACCACCGGCTTGCCGGTCTTGGGATCGTCGGCAGCCAGCACCTTGGCGGTGATCTCGATCAGGTAGGAGTTGAGGCGGCCCTTGTTCCATTCCTCGAAGACCTTGCCGATCTCCTTGGGCGCCATGCCGAGCCCGTCGCGCAGGATGCCGTAGATCTCGGCGATCATCTGCATGTCGGCATATTCGATGCCGTTGTGGATCGTCTTGACGAAATGACCGGCGCCGTCATGCCCGAGCCAGGCCGCGCAAGGCTCGTCCTTGAACTTGGCGGAGATCGCCGTCAGCACCTTCTCGACGCGTTTCCACGACTCCTCCGTGCCGCCGACCATGATCGACGGACCGTGGCGCGCGCCTTCCTCGCCGCCCGAAACGCCCATGCCGATAAAGGTCAGGCCCGAGCCGGACAGCTCCGAGAAGCGGCGCATCGTGTCGCGGAAATTGGCATTGCCGGCATCGATGACAATATCGTTGGCCGACAGCACGCCGCGCAGTGCCGCGATCTGTTCGTCGACCGGCTTTCCGGCCAGCACCATGATGATGATCGGCCGCGGCGGCCGGATCGCCGCGGCAAGCTCCTCCAGGCTATAGCAGGGAACGACCATGTCCTTCAGCGGACCGGCGCTCTCGACGAAGGCGTCGGTGCGTGCCGGCGTGCGGTTGAAGACGGCGATGCGGTGCCCGTGCTCGGCGATATTGAGGGCCAGGTTGGAGCCCATCGTGCCAAGGCCGATCAGGCCGATTTCGGCTTTTTCCATCGTTTCTTCCCTGTTTTCGCATGCTTGTTGGAGGCTGCGTCCCGGAGAACGCCTTTTCCAGATGAATGACGGGCCTTGGCGGCGGCGTCAACCGCCTCGCCGACCAACCGCCTCGCCGAATTGTATCGGCGGGTCGGTTATTGCGCCCTGATATCCAGGGGAGCTTCGATCTTTACCATCTCGAAGTCGGAAACGAGGATGTCGAGCCGGGCGTTCCATCGGCCAGGCAGCGGAATGACGAGATTGTCGACGCGCCAGGTGCCGTCGCCGGGTTTCCTCGCCGGCCGCTTGATCGGCTCGATGCCGGAATCCGGCTTCGACAGCACCAGCGTCACCTGTTTGGCGTCAAGCGGTCCGAAATCGCCGGTCATGATCACCATCGATGCGGCGACCTCGCCGGCATGTCCGGGCGTTATGCTGAGATCGGCCATCGCTTCCAGCGTGTGGATATGGATCGACACCGGCTGTGCCGCGGCGATCGCCAGCGCGCGTGGCGGCGGGGTGAAGCGCCAGCCGGCGGCGACGCCGAAAATGGCAAGCACGATGACGACCTCGATGCCGATCGAGCGCACCAGCCGTCGCTGCACCTCCGTGTCGCCCGCCTGAGCTGGCGCCGTCAGCGTCCAGCGATTGACCGCGGCAAGCGTGAACAGGAAAAGCAGCAGCGCCAGCTTCAACAGCAGCAGCCGGCCATAGGACGTGTTGATCAGCGCCGCCGGCTCCTGCACCTGGATGATCGCCAGCACGAGACCGCTCGCGGCAAGCACGATGACGACCGGCAGGATCGCGCGGGAGAAGCGGCGCAGAAAGGCTTTTGCTTCCGCCGGCTCTCGCCGCAATGCCAAGCCGAGCGGCGCCAGCGAACCGGCCCAGAAGGCGATTGCCGTGCCATGCAGGAACACCAGCGGCCGCGTCAGCCATTGCGGTTCGGCGGCGCTGGCGTGGCCGCTGACGGCAAGGGCTGCGCCCACACCAAGCAGCGCCCCACTTGCCGACAGCTTGCGAAGACCTGCCGGCCCAGCAAGCGACAGCAGAGCGACACCAAGCGCGATCAGGCCGATCAGCACCGTCCAGACGAAGCTCGTCTCAACCGCCGTCTTCCAGACGGTTGGCGATGGAAACCAGGCGAGAGTGGCGCCCAGCCCATCCAGCCCCTGCAGGCCGAGCGACACGGGCGCTGCGACGAGACCCAAAAGCAGCGCCGCCGCGACAAAGCACTGCCCGCGGCGCCCGTCCCCGGCCAGCCAGGCGAGCGCGAACGCGCCGCCGACGCCGAGGAAGAGGCCGGCATAGAAAAACAGCCTGGCGGCCCAGATCGCCGCGCGCAGCGTCCAGTCCACGGCTTCGCCCGCCGTCGGCGCGGCGCTTGGCGCACCGATCGAAAACAGCGCCGAACCACCGACCGGATGGCCGTCGGCGGACACCACCCGCCAACTCAGCACATGCGTGCCGGATTTGAGCGTTTCGGGATTGTCGATCTCAACCGTCTGGTCGTTGAGGCGGAAGGATGTCAGCGCAAGCCGCGAGCCATCGGGCCGCACAAGGGTCAGGACCAGCGGCGAGACGGGTTCGCTGAAGGTCAGCGAAAACTGCGCCGGGCTTTGCGTCAGAACGGCGCCGTCGGCCGGGTCGGTCGCGACCAGCGCCGCATGCGCGAAGGCGCGGCCAGGCAGGATCAGTACGGCGATCAGCACCAAAATCCCGACCAGGCAGCCAGTAAGCAACCTGGTGCGGGAGCTATCCCGGGAAGCAGTAGACCGCAGGAGAATTAGGCTCATCCTATCATTTCGAGGGAGCGATGACGCGGCGAGCGCCAACGCCCGGTTTATGTCTTCAACGATGCCCGGATTACTCGGCGTGGTCCATGTCCATATCGCCGCTGCCCGTCTCGCCCATGCCTTCGACGGCAAACTCGACCTTGACGCTGCCGGCCTTCTCGAAGGTCAGCGTCGCGGGGAATTTCTCGCCCTGCTTCGGCTGCCGCTTCAGGCCGGTGAACATCAGGTGGTAGGCGCCCGGCTTCAGCGCCACCTTGCCGCCGGCCGGGATCTCCAGCCCACCCTCGACCGGCCGCATGGTCATGACGCCGTCCTTGACGCCCATCTCATGCAGCTCGGCCTTGTCGGAGATGTCGGAGGAAATCGACAGCAGCCGGTCCGGCGCGCTGCCCTTGTTGACCACGGTGAAGTAGCCGCCGGCCACCTTGGCGCCGGGCGGCGTCGCCCGCGACCAGGGATGCTCGATCTCGAGATCGCCGACCTTGAATCCGTGCGCGATGGCGGAGGGAACGCAGGCCAGGAGAAGAAGAAGGCTGAGCACGGCAAGGCCGACGCGCTGCTGGAGGTGGAACGGCGCGCCGCGAAGGACGAAGGTTTGCGCCTTGGGAAGAAGATTGGACATGGTTGCTCCATGAATACGAGGATCGCGCCGCTTTGCGGCCGCGAACGGTCTGATCTTTGGATGAATGGGCTCGCGGAGGGTTCCGCGGATCAGACCATTGCCGGTGGCGCGCGCGGATTGGCCGGAGAACGGTCGCGGGTGAAATCCTGGTGCCGGAAGGCCGGAAGCTGGAAGGCGACCGCCTCGAAAAGCCGGGTTCCTGCCAGCGCGCCTGCGTCCGGCGGCGGCAGATGCGCCGGCGAAACCATGCTGCAGCCGAGCGAGCAGCAGGCCGGCATATGCTGCTGGTGCGGATCGCCGCCGGGGAGTTTTACGGCCCCTTCATGCGTGCAGATGACGTTGCCGAAGGCATCGAGCTGCGAAGGCGCGCCAAAGGCGAAAGCGCCGAGCGTGGACTGAAGCAACAGGAGCAGCGCCGCGACGAACGCGGCCGGCATGCTCGATCGTCTCAGCCGGATATGCAACGGAAAGCCTCTCCCGGAAATTCGATCGACCGTAACACGGACGATAAGGCGGGAAAATCGGCAAAACCGTGCTGCGGCAACGCAGCGCGATACCCGTTCATGCCCGCGCGAATGTGCCCGATAACCTGCCGTCGGCGGGCTGTGCCTGGCGTCCTTCGGGAATCGAGCTCAGCAGCGTCTGGCGCGCCGACTTCAGGTGCTTGCGGCAGGCGGCGTCCACCTTGGCCGGATCGCGCGACTTCAGCGCCGCGATATAGGCGAGATGCTCCTGGATCGCGACTTCGTTGCGCTGGCGCTCCTCGGCCTTGTTCCACTGATAATGGTAATGAAAGATCATCGCGATCACGTCATAGAAGTCGACGATGAAACGGTTGTGCGAGGCGCGGTGGATCAGCCGGTGGAAACGCTCGTCTAGCTCGGAGAACTCGTTGAAGCGCGTGGCGATGTCGCTGGCGAGCTGGCGATGTTCGACCTCCAGCCGGTCGAGATCGGCCCACACCGCGCTGTCGTGCGGCAGCGCGGCGAAGGCCGCCGCCGAGCGCAGCTCGAACATCTCGCGGATCTCGGTCAGTTCCAGCGCGAAGGCGCGCGTGAAACCCTTCAGCACCCAGTGGCTGTTGCGGCGCTTCTCGATCAGCCCGAAGCGCGAGAAGCGGATCAGGAATTCGCGCACGCTGGTGGTGCCCACCCCGATCTCGCGCGCCAGCTCCAGCTCGTTGATCTGCATGCCGGCCTCGGCGCCGCTAGCAAGCAGCCTGCGCATGAAGGAGCGCTCGATGATCTCGGCCAGCGAGTCCGTCTCTTCCTCGGGGAAGAAATCCTCCGGGCGCGGTGCCCTGAGCACTGTCTTGTTGCGCTTGTTCCAGGCGATCAGCCCGGTCTCTTCCATGCGTGAAAGGATGCTGCGCACCGTGGTGCGGCTGACACCGAGCAGCGTGCCCAGTTCCGGCTCCGACGGCAGGCTTTGGGTCTCGTCGAGCAGCCGCAGGCAGCGGTTGAACGCGTCCTTGTAGACGTTGTTGCTCTTCGACATGCCTGTATCCCCCAACGCTTGCGGCGGACGGCCGGAAGCGCGATATGATCGGTGTCTCCTAGCGCACGGCCTCGAAAAGCGGAATCGTTTTTCGCCGGCTTGCCAAACGGGCGGTCGCGCATCGAACAAAGGGGCGCCGGCCGCCGCTGATGAAAAAACAATTGACGCAAAAATGTTTTTTCACGATAAAAGACATTACCCCCAAACGGGCGCATGTCAATCCGCCCGCATTCCCAGGATGACCCAGGACAGCCGCTCGTGAACCCCGCAAACACCATTCTTCTTTCCCCCGCCGACAATGTCGCGGTCGCCAATGGCCGCATCGAGATCGGCACGGCGCTGCCGGGCGGCGCCACCGCGATCGCGGTGATCGAGCCTGGCCACAAGGTTGCCATCAGGCCGATCGCGGCGGGTGAAGCGGTGGTGAAATACGCGCAGGCGATCGGCCGCGCCACGCAGGATATCGCGCCCGGCGAGCACGTCCATTCGCACAATCTGGTCTTCGAGAGCGGTCGCTTGCCGGTGGTGCCGCCGAGCGAGGCCGAGCACGCAACCGAAGCCGACCGCAAGCGCACCTTCATGGGCTACCGCCGCGCCGACGGGCGCGCCGGCACGCGCAACTTCGTCGGCATCATCGCCAGCGTCAATTGTTCGGCCACCGTCTGCCACGCCATTGCCGACGAGGCCAACCGCACGATTCTGCCGAAATATCCCGGCATCGACGGCTTCGTGCCGATCGTGCATGGCCAGGGCTGCGGCATGAGCGGCACCGGCGACGGCATGATGGTTCTGCACCGCACGCTTGCGGGCTATGCTCGCCATCCGAATTTCGGCGGCGTGATGATGGTGGGGCTCGGCTGCGAGGTCAACCAGCTCACCCTTTACGGCCAGAAGGGCGTGGCGGCCGGAAAACGCCATTTCAACATCCAGGAGGCCGGCGGCTCGCGCAAATCGGTCGAGAAGGCGATGGGCGTGCTCACCGAGATCGCCGAGGAAGTCGGCCACCTCAAGCGCGAGCCCATCCCGGTCAGCGAGATCGTCGTCGGCCTGCAATGCGGCGGCTCGGACGGCATGTCGGGCATCACCGCCAACCCGGCGCTGGGCGCCGCTGTCGACATCCTGGCCGGCGTCGGCGGCATCGGCATCCTGTCGGAGACGACCGAGATCTACGGCGCCGAGCACCTGCTCGCCTATCGCGCCGCATCGCCCGAGATCGCCGCCAAGCTCGACGGCTTTGTGAAGTGGTGGGAGGAGCATACCGCCAAGCACGGCGCCTCGATCGACAACAACCCCTCGCCCGGCAACAAGCGCGGCGGCCTGACCACGATCCTGGAAAAATCTCTGGGTGCGGTCGCCAAGGGCGGCCAGACCCCGCTCAACGGCGTCTTCGGCTATGCCGAGAAGGTTTCGGGCCACGGCCTCGTGTTCATGGACACGCCCGGCTACGACCCGGTCTCGGCCACCGGCCAGGTGGCGGGCGGCGCCAATGTCATCGTCTTCACCACCGGCCGCGGCTCCTGCTTCGGCTGCCGGCCGACGCCGTCGATCAAGGTCGCCACCAACTCGACCATGTACCACCAGATGGAGGAGGACATGGACGTCAATTGCGGCGTCATCGCCTCGGGTGAGAAGACCATCGCCGGCATGGGCCGCGAGATCTTCGAGCTGATCATCGAGACGGCGTCCGGCCGCAAGACCAAGAGCGAGGCCTTCGGCTACGGCGACAACGAATTCGTGCCCTGGCATCTCGGCGCCACGCTTTAGTCCGAAGGCTTTGGCGGGAGCGCGACTAGGACGTCCTAGTTGCCGCATGACTTCAATATGGAATGAATATTCCATATTGACAGCAGTATGAAATTATCGTTCCATACCAGCAAGGAGGAACGGAAGCGCCCATGCGCCGGGGGAGGAGCAGGACAAAGCCTGTCCCGCATCACACAAACGGCACCAGACACCGCTTGCATCGGCCATGGCAATGCTCTATCAAAAAATGGCATCTGTTTTTTATTGATAAAGTTCTGTTTGGGCCGCGCCTATCCAGATGGAGCTTCCGAAACCTTCACCAGGCGACTTAGGGAGGAACCTAATGAAATTCGTGACCAGCCTTCTCAACCGCCGTGCTTTCGTGGCCTTGGCTGCAGCGTCGATGCTTGCCGGCGCGATGCATTCCGCGCCCGCCTCGGCGGCCGACGTGACCATTCCGATCATCGTCAAGGACACCACTTCCTTCTACTGGCAGATCGTGCTGGCCGGTGCCCGCAAGGCCGGCAAGGACCTCGGCATCAACGTGCCGGAGCTCGGCGCCCAGGCTGAGACCGACGTCAACGGCCAGATCTCGATCCTCGAGAACGCCGTCGCCAGCAACCCCGCCGCCGTCGTCATCTCGCCGACGGAGTTCAAGGCGCTTGGCAAGCCGATCGATGAGGCGGCGTCCAAGGTCAAGGTCATCGGTATCGACTCCGGCGCCGACTCCAAGGCCTTCACCTCCTTCCTCACCACCGACAACGTCCAGGGCGGCCGCGTCGCCGCTGACGGTCTCGCCGCCGCAATCGGCGCCGCCAATGGCGGCAAGGTGGAAGGCAAGGTCGCGCTGATCACGGCCCTTCCCGGCGCCGGCTCGCTCGAGCAGCGCAAGCAAGGCTTCATCGAACAGATCAAGGCCAAGTATCCCGGCCTCCAGCTGGTCGCCGACAAATATGCCGATGGCCAGGCCACCACGGGCCTCAACATCGCCACCGACCTGATCACCGCCAATCCTGACCTCAAGGGCATCTTCGCCTCCAACCTGATCATGGCCCAGGGCGTCGGTCAGGCGATCGCCGAGAACAACCTTGCCGGCAAGGTGGGGCTGATCGGCTTCGACAGCGACGAGAAGCTGATCAAGTTCCTCAACGACGGCGTCATCTCCGGCCTCGTCGTCCAGGATCCGTACCGGATGGGCTATGACGGCATCAAGACCGCTCTGGCCGCCTCGAAGGGCGAGAAGGTCGAAGCCAATGTCGATACCGGCGCGAACCTCGTCACCAAGGCGAACATGAAGGACCCGAAGATCGACGCGCTGCTCAATCCGAAGCTCAACTGAGCATCGTTACTCTGTGCGTTTCCGGGGCGGTCTCGCCCCGGAAACTTCCCCTGGGCGGGACGGCTTGGAAATTCGACGGCCCAAGCAATTCCAGGAAAAGTGCCTAGCGGTTTTCCGTTCGGAATTGCCTGAACTTGCCTTACCTTGCCAACCAAGATGCGCACCTGAAGACGCATCGCCGCATATCCAATGGTTGAGACCAAACCGGGAGGATTGTCATGACGTCGACGGCGCAGGAACTGCACCCGGCCCCAACGCTGCAGCCGGGCAGGACGATCCTCGAACTCAACGGGCTGGAAAAGCGCTATCCCGGCACGCACGCGCTGAAGCCCGTGCACCTTGCCTTCAAGGCGGGTGAGATCCATGCCATCGTCGGCGAGAACGGCGCCGGCAAATCCACTCTCATCAAGCTTCTGACCGGCGTCATGCCGCGCACCTCGGGCGAGGTCATTTGGGAAGGCCAGCCCGTGGCTTTGGCTACCCCGCACGAGGCGATGGCGCTCGGCATCAATGCCGTGCACCAGGAGGTGGTGCTGTGCCGCCATCTCACCGTAGCCGCCAATATGTTCCTCGGCGAGGAGGAGTCCCGCTTCGGCCTCCTGCAGCAGCGCGCCATGGTCAAGGACGCGCAGAAGATCATCAACGGCCTCGGCTTCGACCTGCCGGCGCATGTCGTGCTCGGCGACCTCACCATCGGCCAGCAGCAGCTGATCGCCGCCGCCCGCGCCACGGTGCGCGGCACCAAATTCCTGATCTTCGACGAGCCGACCGCCTACCTCACCCGCAAGGAAGCCGACCAGCTCTTCAAGCTGATCCGAAGGCTCAAGGGCGAAGGCGTCACCATCATCTACATCAGCCACCGCATGGAGGAAGTGTTCGAGCTTGCCGACCGCGTCTCCGTGCTGCGCGACGGCACTTTGGTCGGCACCCGCAACATCGCCGAGACCGACGAGCCCGAGCTGGTCAAGCTGATGATCAACCGCTCGATCGAGCAGATCTACCACAAGGAGCATTTCACCCCCGGCGCGACGATCGTCGAGACGAAGAACCTCTCCGGCAAGGGTTTCGAGAATGTCTCGGTGACCGTCCGCGCCGGCGAGATCGTCGGCCTCTACGGCCTGATCGGCGCCGGACGCAGCGAGTTCGTCACCACGCTCTACGGCCGCCACAAAAAATCGGCCGGCCAGATCCTGTGGGAGGGCAAGGAGGTTCAGGTAAATTCCGAGCACGACGCCATCCGCCTCGGCATGGCGCTGGCCCCGGAAAGCCGCCGCGACCAGGGCCTGTGCCTCAATCTGCCGGTCGGCATGAACCTCAACCTGCCGATCTACAAGCGCATTTCCAGCAACATGCTGATCTCCGGCGCCAAGGAGAAGGCAGAGGCCGACCGCCAGATCGCCGACCTCAGGATCAAGACGCCGACGCGCAACGCGCTCGCCTCCAGCCTGTCGGGCGGCAACCAGCAGAAGATCGTCATCGGCAAATGGCTGGCGCATGGCGCCAAGCTGTTCATCTTCGACGAGCCGACGGTCGGCGTCGACGTCGGCACCAAGGCCGAGATCTATCGCCTGTTCAGCGCGCTTCTGTCGAAAGGCGCCGGCATCATTCTGATCTCGTCCTATCTGCCGGAAGTCTACGAGCTTGCCGACACGCTGCATGTGTTCCGGCGCGGCAAGCTGGTAGCCACGCATGGCTTCCGCACCGCCGATCACGAGGAAATCCTCACGCAGGCGCTCGCCGAGAAACAAGAAAAACAGGGAGGTCAGACATGAGCACCGAGGCTATCGCCGCCGAACGGCCGAAGCGAAATTACAACGCCCTGTTCGGGCTGACGCTGCTGGCGCTGCTGGTCCTGCTGTGGGTGATCCTGTCGCTGGCGACGACGAGCTTCGCCTCGGCCAACAACATCTCGAACCTTTTGCGTCAGGGTTCGATGATCGCCATCCTGGCGGTCGGCCAGACCTTCGTCATCATCACCGGCGGCATCGATCTTTCCGTCGGCGCGGTCGTCGGCTTCTCGACGGTCATCGCAGCCATGCTGATCAATGCCGGCGTGCCGGTTTTCGCCGCCA
Organism: Mesorhizobium atlanticum; assembly: GCF_003289965.1. GTDB lineage: Bacteria > Pseudomonadota > Alphaproteobacteria > Rhizobiales > Rhizobiaceae > Mesorhizobium > Mesorhizobium atlanticum. The sequence goes on along the minus strand of NZ_QMBQ01000002.1, from coordinate 81,192 downwards.
TCCTGATCACGCTGCTGGTCGGTGTTGCCATCGGCCTGTTCCACGGTTTCGGCATCGTCAAGATGGGCCTGCCGCCCTTCATCATCACGCTGGCGACGCTGACATCGCTGCGCGGCATCGGCCTGCTGATGACTAACGGCAATTCGATCTCGATCAACAACGACGCCTTCCAGGAATTCTCGCGCAACTCCTTTGTCGGCATCCCCAACCTGTTCTGGATGGTGATCCTGGTCGGTATCCCGGCCTACATCTTCCTGCATCACAGCCGCTGGGGCCGCTATCTGTTCTCGGTCGGCTCCAATGCCGAGGCCTCGCGCCTGTCCGGCGTCAACGTGCAGCGCACCATCTATATGGCCTATACGCTTTCCGGCCTGTGCGCGGCCTTCGTCGGCGTGCTGCTCGCCTCGCGCATCGGCATCGGCAATCCGACGCAGGCCGAGGGCTGGGAACTCCAGGCGATCGCCTCGTCGGTGATCGGCGGCACCTCGCTGTTCGGCGCGGTGGGTTCGGTGCACGGGCCGCTGCTCGGCGCCTTCATCCTCGCCACCATCAACAACGGCGCCAACCTGCTCAACGTCAATGCCTTCTGGCAGCGCATCATCACCGGCCTGCTGATCATCGTCATCGTTTACTTCGACGGCCTGCGCCGTCGCGGCAAGTGACTCTTCCCTGAAACTCCGCGCCGGTCTCGCAAGACTGAGGCCGGCGCTCTTTTGCTTTGGATTTGCGATATGAAAGCCGTCGTCTGCCGTTCGCCCGGCGAGCTTGCCCTCGAAGACCGCGCAGCGCCCGGCGCGCCTCGGCCCGGCTGGGCGCGCGTCGCCGTCAGCCATGTCGGCATCTGCGGCACCGACTACCACATCTTCGAAGGCAAGCATCCCTTCCTCGCCTATCCGCGCATCATGGGCCATGAGGTTTCCGGCACCATCGTCGAGAAGGGGGAAGGCGTCGATCTCAGCGCCGGCGAGGCTGTCATCATCAATCCCTATCTTTCATGCGGCAAATGCATCGCCTGCCGGAAGGGCAAACCGAATTGCTGCGTGAAGATCGAGGTGCTGGGCGTTCATCGCGACGGCGCCATGTGCGACGAGATTCTGGTGCCGGCGCAGAACCTTTATCCGACAAACGGCCTGTCGCTGGCCGATGCCGCGGCGGTGGAATTCCTGGCGATCGGCGCGCATGCGGTGCGCAGATCGCTCGGAACGCCGGGCCAGCGCACGCTGGTCATCGGCGCCGGCCCGATCGGGCTGGGCACGGCGATCTTCGCGCGCATCGCCGGGCTCGACGTCAGCCTGCTCGACATGAGCAGCGAGCGCCTCGGCTTCGCCGAAAAGGAACTCGGCTTTGCCCCGCTCGACACTTCGAAGGAGACGGCTGGCGAACTGGTGCGGCAGGCGACCGGTGGCGAAGGGTTCGACCTCGTCTTCGACGCGACTGGCAACACGGCGTCTGTACAGTCAGCCTTCGCCCATGTCGCGCATGGCGGCACGCTGGTGCTGGTCAGTGTCGTCAAGGACGACATCACCTTCTCCGACCCCGAATTCCACAAGCGCGAGATGACGCTGGTCGGCAGCCGCAACGCGCTGAAGGCCGATTTCGAGCATGTCGCCGCTTCGATCCGCAACGGCTCCGTGCCGTTGGATAAGCTCGTGACCCATCGCACGACGCTCGCCGGAACGCCGCGCGACCTCGCCAGATGGACGCATGAGAAATCGGGGCTGATCAAGGCGGTGATCGAAGTCGGCTGAGCGCCTCTAGTCGCCGGCCGAAAGCCGCAGCTCCACCCGCTCCGCGGGAAAGCGCGATTCGGCGAACTGGATCGGCTCACCATCGAGCGTCACATTGACGGCGACGGTGACCAGCACGATGGCGCCTGGCTGCAGATCGAGCGCGGCGAGGTCGTCGGCGTCGGCATGGCGGGCCGACAGCACCGTCGATTGCCGCAGATAGTCGTTGATGCCGAAGCGCTTCAGCGAGGCGGTGATCGATCCCGTTTCCGCCATTGCCCTGTCTACGCCGGCGAAGCGCTTGGCGTCGAACCAGGTGGTCGCCCGCGACACCGGGTGACCGTCGGCCTCGCCGCGCGTCTCCAGGCGGATGACGGCCGCGCCCTTGGCAATGCCCAGCGCCTCGGCGATGCGCCGGCTGGCCGGCTCGGTCGAGGACGACAAGAGCGCAATATGCCGCTCGCTCGTCTGCCCCTGCAGCCCGGTCGAGAAGCGCGTGCGGGCGCCGATCGGATAGGACAGGCGCTTGCGCGACAAGACGAAGGTGCCACGCCCCTGCTCGGCCCTCAGCACGCCTTCCTGCACCAGCGCGGCGATGGCGCTGCGCACCGTGTGGCGGTTGACGCCATAGCGCTCGGCCAGCACCATTTCCGCCGGAAGTGCTGCATTCTCGGCGAAATCGCCATTCGCGATCCCCTGCAGGATCCTGTCGGCGATCTGCCGCCACAGCGACACGCCGTTGCGCCTTTCGATGCTGCTCGCCAGTCCAACCATTCATCGCCCCCATTTCTTCGCCAGCCCGGGCAATTTTGCGGCTCTGTCATCCACCCGTCATGGACTCCCGCTAGGAGATAGGTATAATTTGTATAGTTGTCTATATCAATATACAAATTTTACCCTATGCAAGGAGCAATGCCATGCGAGGACAGGAAGCGCGCGAGCAGGCCGGGCGGAAAGCCTTGATGGCGACGCTGGCGCATGCCGAAGCCGATGAGATCGCGCGTCTGTGGAACGAAGCGGGCCTGCCTTCCGAGGCCGAGCTTTTGCGCGGACCCGAAACCGGATTGGTGACGGTGCGCGGGCGGATCGGCGGCGGCGGCGCGCCCTTCAATGTCGGCGAGGCGACCGTCACCCGCGCCACGGTGCGGCTGCCCTCAGGCCAGGTCGGCCATTCCTATGCGCTCGGCCGCGACAAGGGCAAGGCCAGGCTCGCCGCGATCGCCGACGCGCTCTGGCAGGACCCGGCGCAGCGCGAGGCGGTCGAGACGAAGCTCGCCGCGCCCTTGCGCGCGGCGCTCGATGCGGCGCGCGAGACGCGGCGCGTCGAGACGGCGGCCACGAAAGTGGATTTCTTCACCATGGTGCGCGGAGAGGATTGATGGATATCGCCACGCAATCGATCGACGGCGGCTTCGCCGAGCCAGTCTTCAACGCGCAAGTTGTTTTCCGCGCCATCATGGACGCGATGGCGCGCCCCGGCGCCGTCCAGGACGTTCCGCAGCTCACCCGCCCGCCGGCGCCGCTGTCGGCGACCGCCGCCGCCGCGGCGCTTTCGCTCTGCGACAACGACACGCCGGTCTGGCTCGACCCGCCGCTGCAGGCGGAAGCTTCGGTCAAGGCCTGGCTCGGCTTCCACACGGGCGCGCCCATGGCCAACACGCCGGCCGACGCGCATTTCGCGCTGATCGCCAATCCGAAGGAGATGGCGGCGCTCGACGGTTTTGCGCAAGGCACGCAGGAATATCCCGATCGCTCGACGACGCTGATCTTCCTGGTCGACGACCTCGCCTCGGGCCCGTCGCTGCTGCTCGAAGGTCCGGGGATCGAAAAGACGTCGATGATCGCGCCTCCGGGCATGCCGCGCCATTTCGTCGAGCAGTGGAAGCAGAACAATCAGCGTTTTCCGCGCGGCGTCGACATCATCCTGGCGGCGCCGGGCAGCCTCGCCTGCCTGCCGCGCACCACCCGCATCAAGACGATGGAGGCATGACATGTATGTCGCGGTGAAAGGCGGCGAAGCGGCAATCGCCAACGCCCATCGTCTGCTTGCCGACCGCCGCCGCGGCGACCGCGCGGTGCCGGCGCTGCGCCTCGACCAGATCGTCGAGCAGCTGGCGCTCGGCGTCGACCGCGTGATGAGCGAAGGCTCGCTGTACGATCGCGAGCTTGCGGCTCTCGCCGTCGTCCAGGCGCGCGGCGACATGATCGAGGCGATCTTCCTGGTGCGCGCCTACCGCACCACCCTGCCGCGCTTCGGCTACACCAATCCGGTCGACTCCGGCGCCATGCAGGTCGAGCGTCGTATCTCGGCCACCTACAAGGACCTGCCGGGCGGCCAGGTGCTCGGGCCGACCTTCGACTACACCCACCGCCTCCTCGATCCGGAGCTCGCCGCCGGCGCCGAGGTCGAGACGCCGGCGCAGCGCCCGGTCGAGCCGGAGGCCATGCCGCGCGTCTCGGCGATCCTTGCCCATGAGGGCCTGATCGAGGCCGATGGCGAGATGCCGCTTGATCATGTGCCTGGCGACATCACCCGCGAGCCACTGCAATTTCCGATGGCGCGCGACATCCGCCTGCAGGCGCTGTCGCGCGGCGACGAGGGTTTTCTGCTGGCGCTCGGCTATTCGACGCAGCGCGGCTACGCCCGCAACCACCCTTTCGTCGGCGAGATCCGAATCGGCGAGGTGGAGCTGGAGCTCGACGTGCCGGAACTGCCCTTCGCCGTGCCGCTGGGCTCCATCCGCGTCACCGAATGCCAGATGGTCAACCAGTTCAAGGGTTCGGCCAAGGCGCCGCCGCAGTTCACGCGCGGCTACGGCCTGGTCTTTGGCCAGAGCGAGCGCAAGGCGATGGCCATGGCGCTCTGCGACCGGGCGTTGCGCGCCGGCGAGCTCGGCGAGGATGTCGTCGCCGCCGCGCAGGATGAGGAATTCGTCATCTCCCATTCCGACAATGTCCAGGCGACCGGCTTCGTCGAGCATCTGAAGCTGCCGCACTATGTCGACTTCCAGGCCGAGCTCGGCCTGGTCCGCCGCTTGCGCGCCGAATACGAGGCGCGGGAAAACGAGGACAAGGTCGAAGAAAAGAAGGAGGCCGCGGAATGAACGCGCAATCGACAGAAATCGCCACCTACAACTTCGCCTATCTCGACGAGCAGACAAAGCGGATGATCCGCCGCGCAATCCTGAAGGGCATCGCCATTCCCGGCTATCAGGTGCCTTTCGCCTCGCGCGAGATGCCGATGCCCTATGGCTGGGGCACCGGCGGCGTCCAGGTTACCGCCTCGATCATCGGCCCGGATGACGTGCTGAAAGTCATCGACCAGGGCGCCGACGACACCACCAATGCCGTCTCGATCCGCGCCTTCTTCAAGAAGGTCGCCAAGGTCGCCGTCACCACGGAGACCGCGAAGGCGACGATCATCCAGACCCGCCACCGCATCCCCGAACATCCGCTCAACGCGGGACAGGTGCTGGTCTTCCAGGTGCCGATCCCCGAGCCGCTGCGCTTCCTCGAACCGCGCGAGACCGAGACGCGAAAAATGCATGCGCTGGAAGAATATGGCCTGATGCATGTGAAGCTCTACGAGGACATCGCAAAGCACGGCCGCATTGCCACCACCTACGCCTATCCGGTCAAGGTCGAGGGCCGTTACGTGATGGACCCCTCGCCGACGCCGAAATTCGACAATCCGAAGATGCATCGTTCGCCGGCTTTGCAGTTGTTCGGCGCCGGTCGCGAGAAGCGCATCTACGCCGTGCCGCCCTTCACCGACGTCGTCAGCCTCGATTTCGAGGACCATCCCTTCGAAGTGCAGACCTTCGACCAGCCATGCGCTCTCTGCGGCGCCGCGAATGTCTATCTCGACGAGGTCATCCTCGACGACCATGGCGGCCACATGTTCGTCTGCTCGGACACCGACCATTGTGAGAAGCGGCGCGCCGACTCTACCTCCCCCTCGTGGGGAGGTCGCGCCAAAGGCGCGGATGGGGGGAACGGCCAATCTTCTCTTTCTTCAACCCCCACCCCGGCGCGGCGCGCCGACCCTCGCCACAAGGGGGAGGGTAAGGAGGCCGAATGACCGACGAACCGCTGTTGCGCGTTTCCGCGCTCTCCAAATTCTACGGCTCGCGCGTCGGCTGCGAGAACGTCACCTTCGATCTCTGGCCGGGCGAGGTGCTGGCTGTCGTCGGCGAATCCGGCTCCGGCAAGACGACGCTGCTCAACTGCCTGTCTACCCGCCTGCTGCCCTCCTCCGGCACCGCGAGCTACCGCATGCGCGACGGCCAGTGGCGTGAACTCTACCGCATGAGCGAGGCCGAGCGCCGCTTCCTGATGCGCACCGACTGGGGCTTTGTCCATCAGAACCCGGCCGATGGGCTGCGCATGACGGTATCGGCCGGCGCCAATGTCGGCGAGCGGCTGATGGCGGTGGGCGACCGCCACTATGGCAGGATCCGCGCCACCGCCGTCGACTGGCTGTCGCGCGTCGAGATCGACGAGGACCGCATCGACGACGAGCCGCGCGCCTTTTCCGGCGGCATGCGCCAACGCCTGCAGATCGCCCGCAACCTGGTGACCGGGCCGCGGCTGGTCTTCATGGACGAGCCGACCGGCGGCCTCGACGTCTCGGTGCAGGCCCGCCTGCTCGACCTGTTGCGCGGGCTGGTCACCGATCTCGGGCTGGCGGCGATCGTTGTCACCCACGATCTCGCCGTGGCGCGGCTTCTGTCGCAGCGCATGATGGTGATGAAGGACGGTCGCGTCGTCGAAAGCGGCCTCACCGACCGCGTGCTCGACGATCCGCGCGCGCCCTATACCCAACTCCTCGTTTCTTCCATCCTGCAGGTGTGATGATGGCCACTCCTCTCGTCGTTTCCGATGTCGCGAAAAGCTTCACCATGCATCTGCGCGACGGCGTCACGCTGCCGGTGGTGACGGGCGTCTCTTTCGCGATCCGCGCCGGCGAATGCGCCGTGCTCGGCGGTCCGTCGGGTGCCGGAAAAAGCTCGATCCTGAAGATGCTCTACGGCAACTACGCCGTCGATGAAGGCCAGATCATCGTCCAGCATGGCGGCGGGTTGGTCGACCTCGCCTCCGCCAGCCCGCGCACCGTGCTCTCCGTACGCCGCCACACGATCGGTTACGTCAGCCAGTTCCTGCGCACCGTGCCGCGCGTCTCGGCGCTCGACGTGGTCGCCGAACCGCTGGCCGAGCGCGGCGAGGACAGAGAGGCGGCACGTGAGAAAGCGCGCGCGTTGCTCGCGCAGCTCAACCTGCCCGAAAAGCTATGGGCGCTGCCGCCGGCGACCTTCTCGGGCGGCGAGCAGCAGCGCGTCAACATCGCACGCGGTTTCATCACCGAGCATCCGATCCTGCTGCTCGATGAGCCGACCGCTTCGCTTGACGCCAGGAACCGCGATGTCGTCGTCGAGCTCATCACCGCCAAGAAAGCGGCGGGCGTTGCGCTCCTCGGCATCTTCCACGACCTCGACGTACGCGATGCGGTCGCCGACCGCGTTATCGACGTCACCGCCTTCGGCGCCGGAAAGATCGCCGCATGAGCAAGAAACTTTCGGAGACGCCGCTAATCCATCCGACGGCAGAGGTCGAAAACTCGACGCTCGGCCGCTGGACCGAAATCGCCGAGCGCAGCCGCGTCGCCGAATGCGAGCTCGGCGACTATTCCTACATGATGCAGGACTGCGCCGTCTGGTGCGCCACCATCGGCAAGTTCTCCAACATCGCGGCGAGCGTGCGCATCAACGCCACGAACCATCCGACCTGGCGTCCGACGCTGCACCACTTCACCTATCGCGCGTCGGATTATTGGGACGACGCCGAGCACGAAAGCGAGTTTTTCGCGCAGCGCCGCGCCAGGCGCGTCAACATCGGCCACGACACCTGGCTCGGCCACGGCTCAACCATCCTGCCCGGCGTCACCGTCGGCGACGGCGCGGCGGTCGGCGCGGGCGCCGTGGTGTCGAAGGACGTCGCGCCCTACACCATCGTCGGCGGCGTGCCGGCAAAGCCGATCCGCGAGCGCTTCGACCGCCGCACCGCCGAGCGCTACCAGGCTTTGGCCTGGTGGGACTGGGACCATGCAAGCCTGCGCGCCGCCCTCGACGATTTTCGCGAATTGTCGGCCGAGGTGTTTTTGGAGAAATATGGCGGCTGATTTCGGTGAATTGTGAATGGCAACGAAGCCCTTCTTCTCACCATTCACATCCTTGACACATGACTCGGACAAGAGCGGATCTCCCCCAGGAGATCGCCATGCTCGACACAATCAGACCCAGGCTCGCCGGATTTTTCGAGGGCACCAACCCGGCGCCGCCCGCCCATCTCGGCACCCGTTACGACGCGTCGGGCAACTTTCTTCTCGAACCCGGCAACACGGTCGTCTGCCATCTGGTCAAGGGCTCTGCTTCCGAAGCGGCGGTCATCAAGGTGCGCGAGCGCATGCTGGCGATGCCCGACGCGGATCGCCTCGCCTTCACGCCGATCTCCAGCCTGCACATGACGCTCTTCCAGGGCATCATCGAATACCGGCGTCGCCTCCCCTATTGGCCCGCCGATGTGCCGCTCGACACCGGCATCGACGACATGACCCGCCTCTATCTCGATCGCCTGCAAGGTTTCGAGGGCCACGGTCCCTTCAAGGTCAAGATTGTCGAAGTCGTGCCGACCGGGCTGACCGTCGCCGGCGCCACCCAAGAAGACCGCCAGGTCCTGAAAGCTTGGCGCGATGCGCTGTCCGTGCCGTTCGGCTACCGCCATCCGGATCACGATACATACGTCTTCCACATCACCTTCGCCTATCAGATCCGCCGCCTCGCCGACGCGCGGGCCGCGGCCTGGCAGGACCTGTTCGATGACTGCCTGTCGTTCCTCGAGCGCGAGGCTCCGGTGATCGAGCTGAAGGCTCCGGCCTTCTGCAGCTTCAAGGACATGAAGCATTTCGAGGAATTGCTGGTGCTTGGTTGAATCCCCAAGCCTGTGACTCGTAACAAAACTGACATCAATCCGACACCCCAGCTTCATCGGCCTGCGCTAGCGAGAGCTAACAGACCTGCAACCGCGACGGACTGGAGTTTTGGTATGTCAGCATCATCGGCCACGCTCGAAATCCGCGGCGTAACCCGACGATTTGGCAAGAACACCGCTGTCAGCGACATCAACATCTCGATCCCGCGCGGTCAGATGGTCGGTATCATCGGCCGCTCCGGCGCGGGCAAGTCGACGCTTTTGCGCATGATCAATCGCCTCGTCGATCCCAGCCAGGGGTCGATTTTTTTTGACGGCACCGAGGTCTCCAGCCTGCAGGGCTCGCCGCTGCGCCGCTGGCAGCGCGACTGCGCCATGATCTTCCAGCAGTTCAACCTCGTGCCGCGCCTTGACGTGCTCACCAACGTGCTGCTCGGCCGCCTCAACCATCGCTCCACGGTTTCCAACCTGCTCGGCATGTTCACGCGCACCGAATGCGCCGAGGCGGTGGCCGCGCTCGAGCGCCTCGATATCGCCCGCACCGCGCTGCAGCCGGCCGGCACGCTGTCCGGCGGCCAGCAGCAGCGCGTCGCGATCGCCCGCGCCATGATGCAGCAACCCAAGGTGCTCCTGGCCGACGAACCGATCGCCTCGCTCGACCCGCTCAACGCCAAGGTGGTGATGGATTCGCTGCGCGACATCAACCTGCGCGAAGGCATCACCGTCGTCACCAACCTGCACACGCTGGATACCGCGCGCGCCTATTGCAGCCGCATCATCGGCATGGCCGCCGGCAAGGTCGTCTTCGACGGCGCCCCTGAAGACCTCGATCGCGACACCGTGCGCACCGTCTACGGCGCCGATGCCAGCGGCACCGAGATCTCCGAGGCCATCACATCCACCAGCGTGACCGTCAGGCCGAAGATCACCGCATCCGCCGGACCGCTCGAACCCGCCTTCCCTGGCTACTGAGTCCATCGCCCCGACCCCAGGCGGTCCGGGCAAATCGTGGACTTCGGCAGAGCAACCCGGATCGCCCGCCGGCGTCAAAGGCAAGACTTGAAAAATCAGAACGTCGCCGGCGCGCAGCCGGCACAACAGGAGAGAGAGCAAATGTTCAGGAAGATGGTTTTTGGAGCGGTTTCGCTGCTCGCCATGGCCGCAAGCGCCGCGCATGCCGTTGACATCAAGGAATTCCGCGTCGGCATCCTCGGCGGCGAGAATGAGACCGACCGTCTGCGCAACTATCAGTGCCTCGCCGACCACCTGAAGTCGGAATTCGGCTTCGAGAAGGTGTCGCTGTTCCCGGCCGCCGACTATGACGGCGTCATCCAGGGCCTGCTCGGCGGCACGCTCGACTTCGCCGAGCTCGGCGCGTCCGGCTACGCCGGCGTCTATCTGAAGGACCCGAAGGCGGTCACCCCGATCCTCACCACCAAGCAGACCGACGGCTCGACCGGCTATTATTCGGTCGGCCTGGCGCTCAAGACCTCCGGCATCACCGACATCAAATCGGCCAAGGGCAAGAAGCTCGGCTACGCCGATCCGGACTCGACCTCGGGCTACCTGATCCCGCTGACGCAGATTCCGAAGGATACCGGCGCTTCCAACGAGACCTACTTCGCCTCGACCCAGTTCAATGGCGGCCACGAGAACAACATCCTGGCCGTGCGTGACGGCAAGGTCGACGTGGCGGTGGACGACTCCTCGGGCATCGGCGACTTCAAGAACGGCTACACCTCGGGCACCTTCCACAAGGAAGTCGCCAAGGGCGCCGTCGACCCGAACGACTTCGTCGAAGTGTGGCGCTCGGGCCTGATCCCGAACGGTCCGCTGGTTGTCCGCAGCGCGCTGGGCGACGACATGACCGCCAAGCTCACCGCCTTCTTCACCGCGCTGCCCGCCAAGGACAAGGCCTGCTTCGAAGGCGTCGAAGGCGGCGACTTCACCGGCTACGTGCCCGTGAAGCCGGACTTCTACAACGTCATCATCGAAGCCCGCAAAGCCGCTATCGGCGGCTAAAGGCATCAGGAAAAGGGCGGCGCTGCAGAACGCCGCCCTTTTTGCATGTCCCGATCATGACATCAGCGACACTTCATTCCGACGCCACCCGTCAGCAGGCCGACGCCTGGCGACGCCAGACCTCGCTGCGCCGTTTCTACACCGCGCTTGGCGTCGGCCTGCTGCTTGTCGCCATGTTCGCGACCATGTGGTTCGCCGACGAGGCCAATGCCGGCCACTTCTTCGACCGGCTGCCGCACATCCTCGACTTCCTGAGCTGGCTGGTCCCGAAGGATTGGAACGATGTCTGGCGGGCGCTGTTCGACATCGCTTCGCCCAGCGATAAGGGCACGCAGGAGTTCAACTTCCCGCTCGGCCGAGTCTACATCTGGGGCGGCTTCTACATCCCCGAATATTTCGAGCTGATGCTGACCACGGTGAACGTGGCGCTGGTCTCGACCTTTATCGGCTTCGTCTTCGCCGTTCCCTTCTCCTTCATCGCCGCGCGCAACCTGACGCCGAGCCCGACCTTGCGGCTCGTCATCAAGCGCTTCATGGAATTGCTGCGCGCCTTCCCAGAGATCGTTATTGCCGGCCTGTTCGCCGCCATCGTCTCGATCGGCCCGGTCGCCGCCATCATCGCCATCGGCCTGCATTCGATAGGCGCGCTGGGCAAGCTGTTCTACGAGATCAACGAGAACATCGACATGCGCCCGGAGGAGGGCCTGCGCGCGGTCGGCGCCAACTGGTTCGAGCGCGTGCGCTTTGCCGACCTGCCGCAGGTGCTGCCCAATTTCATGTCCTACACGCTGCTGAGAATCGAGATCAACGTGCGCATCTCGACCATCATGGGCGCGGTGGGCGGCGGCGGCATCGGCGAGGAGCTGAAGCTCGCCATCTCGCGCGGCTTCGGCGCCAAGACGCTGGCGCTGGTTCTGCTGCTCTTCATCACCATCTTCGTCGTCGACCAGTTCTCCGCCTGGCTGCGCCGCAAGCTCGTCGGCGAGCAGGCTTTCCTGATGAGCGCGTGACATGTCGACGATTACCGCAGACGAAATTCGCGCCATCGAAACCCGCCATCCGCAGATCTTCCAGCGGCCGGCCTACAAGCGCTTCTGGCCGGTGCTCTTGATCGCTGGCACGGTGCTCTATCTTGGCTATGCCTTGTGGTTCTTCAGCCTGCCGCAGGTGCTGCGCGAGTCGCATTGGGAGCGCCTGCCGCTCTTCCTGTCGCAATGGATCAGCTACGACCTGCAGCCGGAGTTCCGCCTCGACCAGCCCGAGATCACGCCGAAATACCCACGCTTCTCCGCGCTCGGCGAACACCCCAACCCGGATTGGGTGATCAAGAATCCCGACGGCACCTACACCGTGCAGATCGACGGCGATGCCAAATCCGTGACCTTCGACAAGACCAGGGCGGCGATCACGGCCAACGGCGTGACCGTGCCGATAGTGCTGACCGGCGGCAAGTCGGTGATCACAGGTACGGTACCCGACTGGGTGACCGTCCATGACGACGAGATCGTCGCCAAGCTTGGCTTTGTCGGCGAGGTGCGCGTCACCGTCGACCGCGTCAAGGTACGCAAGCGCTTCCTCGGCTGGGCGAACTTCGTCTTCGACACCCGCTCGCCCTTCTTCGGCAAACCCTATAGCGAAGTCATCTCGCTGATCGTCTCCGGGCCGGAACTCAAGCCCGGCACGTCGAACCTCGCTCTGGCCGCCGACAATTTCTGGAACAACGCGCAGTGGCAGCACGGCGACGTGTGGACGAAGCTGCTGCAGACCATCGTCATGGCGTTCCTCGGCACGCTGCTCGGCGGCATCGTCGCCTTTCCGCTCGCCTTCTTCGCCGCCCGCAACATCACGCCAAGCGGCGTTCTGAGCCAGGTGCTGAAACGCTTCTTCGATTTCATGCGCTCGGTCGACATGCTGATCTGGGCGCTGTTCTTCACCCGCGCCTTCGGCCCGGGACCGCTGGCCGGCAGCGCCGCGATCTTCTTCACCGAGATCGGCACGCTCGGCAAAACCTATTCCGAGGCGCTGGAGAACATCGACGACAAGCCGCGCGAAGGCGTGCTGTCGACCGGCGCCAACGAGATTTTGGTGCAGCGCTACGGCGTGCTGCCGGAAGTGGTGCCGGTCTTCATCAGCCAGACGCTCTACCAGTGGGAATCCAACACCCGCGGCGCCACCATCATCGGCGCCGTCGGCGCCGGCGGCATCGGCCTGAAGCTGTGGGAAGCCATGCGCACCAATTCGAACTGGGCCAACGTCTTCTACATGGTGCTCTTGACGCTGCTCGTCGTCTTCATCTTCGACAACATCTCGAACTTCCTGCGCCGCAGGCTCAGCCGCACGCTGCATGATTACAACCGGCTGCAGGCCGAGCGGGGGTAGCTCGTCGCCGCGGAATGACGCGAAGGGTCGGCGGGATCGCGACGCCCGCCGGGTGACGCATCCTAAGCCGCCTTCTTCCACCCATCCCTGATATGCCTGTACCCCTTGCGGTAAACCGCCTCCGGGCTCTCCGCGAAATCGCGCCACACCTTGGTCGCCGCCGCCAGGTCCTTCAGTGAGCGGCCAAACGACTCGATCGTCAGCCAGTCGTCATAGCCACTCTTGCGGATGGCGGAGAAAGTCTCCTTCCACGGGATGTTGCCACGCCCCGGCACGCCGCGATCGTTCTCTGAAATGTGTATGTGAACGATATTGCGGTGATGCTTGGTATAGGCGCCGATCGGATCGGCCTCCTCGATATTGGCGTGAAACGTGTCGTACATCGCCTTGATGTGCGGCCGGTCGATCGCGTCGATATGTTCCGACAGGTCGGCCATAGTGTTGACCAGATAACATTCGAAGCGGTTGAGCGCTTCGAGCCCAATAGTCACGCCCTTCTTGCCGGCATGGTCGCCGATGGCACGCTGCGAGGCGATCGAGCGCTTCTTCTCGGCAGCCGTTGGCCCGCTGCCGGAAAAGGCGCCGAGCGTCGAATGCAGCGGCCCGCTCAGCCTGTTGGCGCCGAGGGCCGCGCTGCAGTCGATCGCCCATTTCATGTAGTCGATGCCGGCTTTGCGCGTCGCGGCATCCGGCGAGATCAGGTTCATCGCCGGATCGCCCATCGCCGAGACCGCGGTGCGCTCAAGGCCAATGCGGTCGAGCATCTCGCCGAGCTTCTTGTAGTCGTCCGGTGAGCCAACAAAGACCGGTATCTCGACGCCGTCGAAACCGGTCGCCTTGATGTCCTTCAAGAGCGCCTCGTGCTTCTTCGAGACGCTGGTGGTCCACAAGAACATGCACATGCCGATTTTCATCGACACCCCTCCCCCGCTTGGCGGCCAGCGCTTGCGCGTCACACTCCCCCTCATCCGGCCGCTTCGCGGCCACCTTCTCCCCGGTGGGGAGAAGAGGCAGGGCGCCGGCGCCCTCCTCTCCCCTCGGGGAGAGGTCGGATTGCCCCGAATTGCCCTTCGCAATTCGGTTGGCAATCCGGGTGAGGGGGGACTCCGTTAAACGACGCAGCCGCCCTACAGTTTCGTCCACGCCCCATTCTTCTTCGACGACTTCACGCAGGCTTCGATGAAGGCCATGCCTTCGACACCGTCCGCGATCGTCGGGAAGACCACGTCCCTGGCCGGCTTGCCGCCCTTCCGGCGCGCCGCGCGGATGGCGCGCGCGGCTTCCTGGTAGACGTTGGCAAAGCCTTCGAGATAGCCTTCCGGATGGCCGGACGGCACACGGGTCACACGCGCCGCGACCGGCATCGCACCAGCGCCGGCCCGCGTGAGCAGCTGCTTCGGCTGGCCGAACGGCGTGTACCAGAGATAGTTCGGATCGGCCTGCACCCATTCCAGCCCACCCTTCGAGCCATAGATGCGCAGCTTCAGCCCGTTCTCATGGCCGGGCGCGACCTGGCTTGCCCAGATCATGCCCTTGGCCGGATGCTTGTTGCCGACAGGCTTGAAGCGCAGCATGACGTTGACATTGTCGTCGAGCTGGCGGCCCGGCACGAAAGCGTCGAGATCAGCCGACAAAGTATCCAGCTCCAGCCCGGACACGAAGCGGGCGAGATTGTAGGCATGCGTGCCGATGTCGCCGAGCGCCCCGCCGGCGCCGGCCTGCTTGGGGTCGGAACGCCACGAGGCCTGCTTCTGTCCGGTGGCGGCGAGGTCCTCGGTCAGCCAGTCCTGCGGATATTCCGACTGCACGATGCGGATGTCGCCAAGCTGGCCCTTGGCCACCATCTCGCGCGCCTGCCTGATCATCGGATAGGCGGTGTAGTTGTGGGTCAGCACGAACACCTTGCCGGTCTTCTCGACCAGGGCGGCAAGCTTCTTCGCCTCGGCGAGCGACGTCGCCAGCGGCTTGTCGCAGATGACGTGTATGCCGGCCTCGAGGAAGGCCTTGGCCGCGGGCACGTGCACATTGTTGGGGGTGACGATCGCCACCGCTTCGATGCCGTCGGGACGCTTGGCTTCGGCCTTGGCCATCTCCGCATAGGAGCCGTAGCTGCGCGCCGGATCGAGCCCGAGCTCGGCGGCGGAAGCCTTCGCCCGCGCCGGGTCCGACGACAGCGCGCCGGCCACCAGCACGAAATCATTGTCCATGCGCGCCGCGATGCGATGCACCGCGCCGATGAAGGCGCCCTGCCCGCCGCCAACCATGCCGTAGCGGATCGGGCCGCCTCCCGTTTCCGACTTCGATGCGCCGACCATTTTTCGTCCTCTCCTCTTGTTTGTCACCTTCCCCTTGAGGGGAGGTCGATCCGCGCAGCGGATCGGGTGGGGTCGCCCGGCGTGGAGCGCGGCGTGAACCGACCCCACCCGGCCCATCGGGCCACCCTCCCCTCAAGGGGGAGGGTAAATCGCGTCAAATCCCCATCATTGCGCGCAGCAGCTTCTTGTCGGTCGTGCCGGCGGCGAAATCGTCGAAGGCCTTCTCGGTCACCCGGATGATGTGGTGCTGGATGAAAGGCGCGCCTTCGGCGGCGCCGTCCTCGGGATGCTTCAGGCAGCATTCCCATTCCAGCACCGCCCAGGAATCGTAATTGTACTGGGTGAGTTTTGAGAAGATGCCGCCGAAATCCACCTGCCCGTCGCCAAGCGAGCGGAAGCGGCCTGCCCGGTTCACCCAGCCCTGATAGCCGGAATAGACACCTTGCCGTCCGGTCGGGTTGAACTCGGCATCCTTGACGTGGAAGGCCTTGATCCGCTCGTGGTAGATATCGATGAACTCGAGATAGTCGAGCTGCTGCAGGAGGAAATGCGACGGGTCGTAATTGATGTTGCAGCGCTTGTGCCCGCCGACCGCGTCGAGGAACATCTCGAAGGTCGCGCCGTCGAACACGTCCTCTGAAGGGTGGATCTCGTAGCCGACATCGACGCCATTGTCCTCATAGACGTCGAGGATCGGCTTCCAGCGCTTGCCGAGCTCTCCGAAGGCCTCCTCGATCAGCCCCGCCGGCCGCTGCGGGAACGGATAGAGGTAAGGGAAGGCCAGCGAGCCGGTGAACGACACCGACGCGTTCAGCCCGAGATTGCGCGATGCCTTGGCGCCGAACTTCATCTGTTCGACGGCCCATTTCTGGCGCGCCTTGGGATTGTTGTGCACCGATGCCGGCGCGAAGCCGTCCATCTGCGCGTCATAGGCGGGATGCACCGCCACCAGTTGCCCCTGCAGATGCGTCGACAATTCGGTGATCTCGACGCCCGCGTCCGCGCAGATGCCTTTCACCTCGTCGCAATAGGCTTTCGACGAGGCTGCTTTCTCGAGGTCGAACAGGCGTCCGTCCCAGGTCGGGATCTGCACACCCTTATAACCGAGGCCGGCCGCCCATTTGGTGATCGAAGCCAGTGAATTGAACGGTGCGGCGTCGCCCGCGAACTGCGCCAGAAACAGGCCGGGACCCTTCATCGTCGTCGGCATCGGCATCCTCCCTCTCTTGTTTTCGCGACCAAGCATAGCGCCGATTGGAGCGAGGGCCAGCCTGTTTGGTCAGTCCTGACGGTATCTAAACGCCATGCCATTCTGGTATTACCAAATCTCATAATTCGGTCAAGCGCCTGAAAACCCCGAACGGACGCCAACCTTGCTGTCAATCGAGCAAAATTTCCTCGCAAAATCATGGGATTGATCAGAGCAATCAGTGTCACCTGTCCGCTTCTTGCCGTATATTAAAATTTGCTGTAGAGGTCATGGCAGGCCCAATTGGTCGAACCAGTTTCGAGGAAAATGCTGGCAACGCCTTGGGGAGGAAACGTGCGGCCGCCTCTGTGGGAGGCGTCGCGGGGTAAAATGTGACAGGCGAATTCTGGGAAGGATAGACCATGCATCTTTCGACGCACAATTGGATGCGGGCGGAGCCGCTGGAGGTGACGCTGAAGCGCATCAAGAAGTTCGGCTACGAATCCATCGAGATTTCCGGCGAGCCCGAGCAGTACAAGACCAAGGAGACGCGCGCGCTCCTGAAGGAGCATGGCATCCGCTGTTGGGGTTCGGTGACGCTGATGCTGGGCGAACGCAACCTCGCCGCCAAGAACCAGGGCCAGCGTGAGCGGTCGGTCCAATATGTCAAGGACGTGCTCACCATGGTGAGCGAGCTCGACGGCGAGATCATTACGCTGGTGCCCGCGACCGTCGGCAAGGTCGTTCCGGACGGCACCGAGGCGGAGGAATGGGGCTGGGTGGTCGACGCCACGCGCGAATGCTTCACCCATGCCAAGAAGGTCGGCGTCCGGATCGCCATCGAGCCGCTGAACCGCTTCGAGACCTATCTCTTCAACCGCGGCGCCCAGGCGCTGGCGCTCGCCGACGCGGTGAGCCCCGAATGCGGCGTCTGCCTCGACGCCTACCACATACATATGGAGGAATTTAACGTCTATGACGCGATCCGCCAGGTCGGAAAGCGCCTGTTCGACTTCCATGTCGCCGACAACAACCGCTTCGCCGCCGGCCTTGGCCAGATCGACTGGCCCAAGATCGTGCGCACGCTGAAGGAAGTCGGCTATGACGGCGCGCTGACCAACGAATTCGTCGCGCCTGTCGACCGCACGCCGGCCGCGCCCTATCCGGAGATGGTCGAGCGCAATCCGGTCGACATCTCGCCCGAGCAGCTCAAATTCATCCAGGACCACGGCTCCAGCGTGCTTACGGAGAAATTCTACACCGACCAGATGCGCATCACCGCCGAAACGCTGCTGCCCCTGATCAAGTAGACCTCCGATCAAAGCTTGTCCTTCCGCCCGGCGGGCGGAGGGCCGAAGGGAAAATATGCGCATCAAAAGCGTCCAGGCCTGGTGGGTTCGTATCCCGATCGAAGTCGCAAAGCAGCATCGCAGCGACTTCGGTCAGGTGACGACGTTCGACGCCGCCATTGTGCGCATCGAGACCGATGACGGCCTGGTCGGCTGGGGCGAAGGCAAGAACGCCGCCGGCAGTGCCGGCAGCTATGGCGCGCTCGTCCATATGCTCAACCACGAGATCGGTCCGCAACTCATCGGCCGCGATCCGGCCGATATCGGCATCATCTGGGAAATGCTCTATAACGGCGTGCGGCACCAGACGGCGGCGCATGCCGGCCATGCCATGCCGCAGCTGTCGCGGCGCGGCGTGAGCGTGGCGGCGATCAGCGCCGTCGACATCGCGCTGTGGGACATCCTCGGCAAGTCGCTCGGGCAGCCGGTGTGGCGGCTGCTCGGCGGCCGCAAGGTCGAGCGCATGCAGGCCTATGCCTCGGGCGGCTGGGCCTCTCCCGACGCCATCGGCGAGCAGTTGCAATCCTACATCGCCAAGGGCGGCTTCAAGGCGCTGAAGATGCGCGTCGGCGCCATGGACGGCGCCCCGCATCTTTCGGCCGCGCGCGTGCGCGCAGCAAGGCAAGCGATCGGTCCCGACGTCGACCTGATGGTCGACGCGCACGGCACCTACACCGTCGCCGAGGCCAAGCGCTTCATCAGCCTCACCGCCGATCTCGACCTCGCCTGGTTCGAGGAGCCGGTGATCGCCGACGACAAGCCGGGCATGGCCGAGGTGCGCGCCTCGGGCTCGACGCCGATCGCGACCGGCGAGAGCGAGGCGACGCGCTACGCCTTCCGCGATCTGGCGGTGCTGAAATCGGCCGACATCTTCCAGCCGGATCCGGCCTTTTGCGGCGGCATCAGCGAGGCGATGAAGATCGGCACCATCGCCAGCGCCTTCAACCTGCGCTTTGCGCCGCATCTGTGGGCCGGCGCGCCCTGCTTCTTTGCCGGGCTGCATGTGTGCGCCGCCTCGCCCGCCAGCTTCATCATCGAATATTCGCTCGGCGCCAATCCGATGATCCACGACCTTGTCGAGGAGACTGTCGAAGCGAAGGACGGTATGATAGCGATCCCTGAAAAGCCTGGATTGGGATTCACCATCGCCGAGCGATTCCTGGAGGCGCACGCGCAACGTATTTGACGATGAAAGAAAAGAACCTTCTCGCGGAACTTGCCGCCTATCTCTTCTCCAACTCGGACAAGGAGTCCGGCCGCACGCCGTCGGAGCGCGAGCTGGCGGAACATTTCGGCGTCAGCCGCGGCCAGATCCGCGAAGCGCTCGCCATCCTCGAGGCCATGCGCATCGTCGAGCGGCGCGCCAAGTCCGGCATCTATATCGACACCAAGCAGGCAAGCGTCGAAGCGCTGGCGCTTTTCGCCCGCGCCGGCCTGCCGCTCGACCCGGTGCAGATTTACGAGACCGTCGAGCTGCGCAAGATCCACGAGATCAAGGCGGCCGAGCTAGCCTGCTCGCGCGCCACCGAGGAGAATTTCGAACGCCTGCGCGAGATCCTGAAAGCCTCCGAAGAGCGCATTGCCGCCGGCGAAGGCCTCGCCAAGGAGGACCGCGAGTTCCACCTCGAGATCGTGCGCGCGACCAAGAACAGCGTCTTCCACAACATCTGCAGTGTCTATTACCTGATGGGCGAGCAGCGCCTACCGATCTATTTCAACGATCCCGAACGCTCAGTGCGCTCGCATGCGGAGCATATCCAGATCTACGAGGCGCTGCTGCGCCGCGACGGCAATCTCGCCCAGGCCCTGATGAACGCCCATCTGCAGGGCGCCGAGAGCTACTGGAAGGGAATCATCGAAGGTCGCGGAACCGAACCGAAAAGCGCGGCGCTCGAGAAAGCTTGAGCAATTCCAGGAAAAGTGTGAAGCGGTTTTCCGTCCGGAATTGCGTGAAACAAATGGACCCCCCATGCGCAAGATCCTGTCGACGCATCCGCTGCATCCTCGCGCCACGGCCATGCTGGCGGGCGCCGGGCGGCTTGCGATCGCTTCCGCGCTCGATCCCAAGACGCTGACCAGCGAAACCCGCGATGCCGACATCGTCATCGTGCGCGCGCCGCTGCCGCCGGAACTGTTTGCGGGCGCTTCGAGCCTGCGCGCCGCGATCCGCCACGGCGCCGGGCTGGATATGATCCCGGTCGAGGCGGCGACGGCCGCCGGCGTGTTGGTCGCGAACGTGCCCGCGGTGAATGCCCGCTCGGTCGCCGAGCATGTGATGTTAACCGCGCTCGCCCTATTACGGCGCTTCCGCGTGATGGACCGCGACCTGCGCGCCAAGGGCTGGCTTGCCGGGCGCGAGCACGCCAATTCGACCAGCGAGCTTGCCGGCAAGACCATCGGCATTGTCGGGCTAGGGGCGGTCGGCCAGGCCGTCGGGCATATCGCCGCGCATGGCTTCGACCTCAATGTCGTGGCGACGACACGCAGCCTGCGCCCTGCGCCCGAACGTGTCGGCTTCCTGTCGATCGACGCGCTGGTCGAGCAAAGCGACATCATCGTGCTCTGCTGCCCGCTGACGGAGGAAACGCGCGGCCTGATCGGCCGTGAACGCATCGCCCGCATGAAGCCCAATGCGCTGCTGATCAACGTCTCGCGCGGTCCGGTGGTCGACGACGAGGCGCTGATTGAAGCCCTGCAAAAGGGTCGCATCGGCGGCGCCGCGCTCGATGTCTTTTCCACGCAGCCGCTGCCGCCCAACCACCCGTATTTCGGCTTCGACAATGTCATCATCACCCCGCACATGGCCGGCATCACCGAGGAATCGATGATGCGCATGGGCGTCGGCGCGGCCGGCGAGGCGCTGCTGGTGCTCGCCGGCAAGTTGCCGGTCAACCTGCGCAATCCTGAAGTCATCGAGCATTACCGGCGACGCTTTCCGGCCGGCGGTTAGCCCATCGCGGTTTCGCCCCAATTGTCCGCGACGTTGAAAGCATGTCCCGTCGTCGCTTCGCGTTGCTTGCCACCGCCGCCTCCTTAATCGCGGTATTGCCATCGCTCGCCGTGGCCGAGAGCAGCAGTTACGTCTACTGCAGCAATGGGATTGCTTGCGTGATGGCCCCCTGCCCTTCCGGCGACGCGCTCGATCTCGCCACCGGCACGATCATCAGGGGCGTGGTGATCGACACCACCCGATTGCCGCCGTTGGACAGGGCCGCGGTCGATTTCCCGGATAAGCTTTATGCTGGAAAGATCATCGTCAGAGGGTCGATCCAGCATCGCGACGAAGGACACAACTTGCCCTGGTTGGTCGCGACCAGTGTCGAACGTGCCGCCAAGGACGATGAACGCGAGCACTGCTCGGGGCATTGATTACCTATGCAGCAGCGCCTCGACAGCGGCCGCAATGCGCAACAGGCGCCTGTCATCCCCATGCCTGCCCACCAGCATCAGTCCGGCGGGTAGCTTCGCGCCCGGCATCGGCAACGAGATCGCGCAGAGGTCGAACTGGTTGGCGACTTGGGTATTGCGTAAAAGCAGCCCTTCCGTTCTGTCGCGCAAGGCTTCGTCGCCGGCCATGGCGGCGATGGACGGCGCGACCATCGGCACGGTCGGCAATGCCAGCACATCGACTGTCTCCAGTCGTTCCGCCATGGCCGTCACAAGCTCGCCGCGACGACGGATCGTGCGGATATAGGTCGAGGCGGGAACCGCCAGCGCGCGCGACAACGGCCCGGTGACATGCGGATCGACCGGCACGGATGCGCCGCTCGCCAGCCAGTCGGCATGCACTTCGGCGCCTTCCATCGACGCGATCGTGCCGCTTTTGGTCGCCGCGCGCATCTCGGCGATGAGATCGTCGATGGACAAATCGGCGACACGCGCGCCGGCCTGCCCGATCCTGTCGATGCAGGTCTCGAACGCCGCGGCGACCTCGGCTTGCATCTCGTCGAACAAAACGCCGCGCGGGATGCCGATGCGCAAGGTCGCGAGCGATACCGGCTGAAGAGCAGCCGGCTCATCTGCGGCCATGATCGCATCGGCGATCGCGCAATCGGCGACGCTGCGGGCAAGCGGACCGATCGAATCCAGCGTTATCGACAGCGGAAAGCCGCCGGCCAAAGGCACGCGCCGCGCGGTCGGCTTGAAGCCGACGACGCCGTTGAGCGAGGCGGGGATGCGCACCGAGCCGCCAGTGTCCGAACCGATGGAGATGTCGCTTGTGCCCTCGCCGACCGCAACGCCCGCTCCCGACGACGAGCCGCCCGGAATCAGGCTGGCGCCGGCGGCATTGCCGGGCGTGCCGTAACGCAGATTGTCGCCGATCGCGGTGAAGGCGAACTCGGTCATGTTGGTCTTGCCGACAATGACGGCGCCCGCCTGGCGCAGCCTTTGCACGATCACCGCATCTCGAGCGGCAGGTGCGGCCTCGGCGCGGATCAGCGATCCGGCCGCCGTCGGCTCGCCGGCGACGTCGAACAGATCCTTGATCGAAACGATACGCCCGTCGAGCGGGCCAAGGCTGACGCCGGCTTTGCGGCGAGCGTCGGACGCATCGGCGGCTGCTCGAGCGGCCTCGGCATAAAGCTTCGTGTAGACGCGCTCATCGGCCGCGCGATTGGCAAGACGTGACAGGATGTTTTCGAGACGGTCGCGGATGGATTGCATTGTCGATGTCGGGCCTTGCAAAGTTGCGACGTCTTTTAGGCGTGGCCTGATGTTGGGCCGGCAAAGAGATAACCCGGCAAGCGTGCCTTTGCACCCTGCCAGCGATGGGAAGATGCTGATGCTGTACAAAGGCAGCTGCCACTGCGGCAAGGTGGCATTCGAGGTCAAGGGTGAGATCGGCGGCGCGGTGCGCTGCAACTGCTCGATCTGCGCGCGCAAGGGCGCGCTGCTGTGGGCCGTGCCGCATGGCAGCCTGCGCCTGGTCGCCTGGGGCGATGACCTCGGCAAATACACTTTTGGCAAGGGCTCGATCGCGCATCGTTTCTGCCGGACCTGCGGCATCCACCCTTTCGCCGAGGATGTCGGCGAAAGCGGCGAGCGGACGGCCTATATCAATATCAATTGTCTCGAGGACGTCGATCTTGCCGTGGTGGAGGTCTTCGGGTTCGACGGTCGCGCCGCTTAGAGCGTTTCAACGTTTCACGGAAACGGTCAAACGATCTAGCTCCTTGTTTTTACACAATTCCGAACGGAAAACCGCTCACACTTTTCCTGGAATTGCTCTATCAAGGGCCATTCCCGATCCGCCGCTATCTTGCCTGCGAGCTTATTCGAGAGGGCACGATGAACAGGCGAACGATGCTCGTGGGTGCAGGCGCCGTGCTTGTCACGGCCGGCTCCGGCGCCGCCGCCTGGCAATCGGCGGTCGGATCCATGACCCAATATGAGGCCTTTGCCGCCGGCCTGCGTGACCGCCTTACGCCCGATCTTGAGGCCGTCATCCGTTACGCAACCTTGGCGGCCAATAGCCATAATACGCAGCCCTGGCGGTTCCAGCTTGAAGGGCATGCAATCGAGATCCGGCCTGACCTTCAGAGGCGGACCCCGGTGGTCGACCCTGACGATCATCATCTCTATGTCAGCATGGGATGCGCCGCGGCCAATCTTATGCTCGCGGCGGCGGCGACCGGCCGCACCGGCGAGGCTTCGCTTACGGCGGACGGCAACGGAATCCGTTACGATTACCTCATGGGCGAGGCGAAAGCGGATCCGCTGACCGACGCCATTCCGAAACGCCAATCGACGCGTGCCGAATATGATGGCCGTGCCAGCCCTGCCGCGGATCTCGCCGAACTTGAGCGCGCAGCCGCTATACCGGGTGTGAGCCTGGCGCTTGTCACGGATCGGGCGCGGATGAAGCAGGTGCGGGATCTTGTCCTTGCCGGTAATGAAGACCAGATGAACGACCCCGCATTCATGCATGAGCTGAAGCAGTGGATACGCTTCAACCCGCGCAGCGCGATGGCTCGAGGCGATGGGCTCTTCTCAGCCGCGAGCGGCAGCCCGGTCCTGCCGACCAGCCTTGGCCGGATCGCCCTGGACTGGCTGTTCAGCGTCGCCCAGGAGAACCAGAAATACGCCCGTCAGATCGACTCGTCAGCAGGGGTGGCGATCTTCTTCGGCGAGCGGCCGGACCACGATCATTGGATCAGGGTCGGCCAGGCATGCCAGCGCTTCGCTTTGGCCGCGACGAGCCTGGGACTTAAGCTCGCCTTCATCAATCAGCCTGTCGAGGTCGCCCGCCTGCGCGCCGACCTGGCGGCGATTGTCGGCGAGACCCGCAGGCCGGATGTTGTGATGCGCTTCGGATATGGGCCGGCCCTGCCGTTTTCGCCAAGGAGGCCGGTGGCTTCGGTCATCGCATGAAGGTGGATGGCTGACACGGTCGGAGGCGGTTGACCCGTCCGCCAGGCTGCCCGCCGGCGCTCTCCGCCTGATCGGGCGCGGCGCGATAAGGCGGCAGGCGAAGCCTGCTATCCCGAGTGCCGCAGGCTCACCCCGCTGCCCTTGTCGAACATCACCACCTTGTCGGGATTCCAGGCAAAGCGCACGGCCTGTTCGATCGCAACATCGGTCCTGGCCGGCACGGTGGCGCGCAGCATGGTATCGCCGACCCTGAGCGTCAGGATCTTTTCCACGCCATGGTTCTCGACATCGTGGACCCGCGCCTCGACCGGCGCGCCGCTCTCCAGATGGACATCCTCCGGGCGGATGCCGAAGACGAGTGGCCGACCATCGGTCGCGCCACTCGTCCTGCCCCCGCCAAAAGTGTTGCCCGCAGTTGAAAGCGGCAGTTCGAAATTCATCGGCGCCATCACCGCGCGATCGTTGACCAGTTTGCCGTCGATCAGGTTCATCGGCGGTGAGCCGACGAAGCTCGCGACATAGGTGTCGCGCGGATTGTTGTATATCTCCTGAGGCGTGCCGGTCTGGACGATGCGGCCATGGTTGAGCACGCCGACCTTGTCGCCCATCGACATGGCCTCGATCTGGTCATGCGTGACGAACAGGAAAGTGGCGCCGAGCTGCATCTGCAAATTCTTCAGCTCCGTGCGCAGCGCCTCGCGCAGCTTGGCATCGAGCGCCGACAACGGCTCGTCCATAAGGAAGACGCGCGGCTTGCGCACGATGGCACGACCGATCGAGACGCGCTGCATCTCGCCGCCGGAAAGCCGGTCGGTCTTGCGGTCGAGCAGATGCTCGATACGAAGCGTTCGAGCGGCGCGCGCGACACGATCCTTGATCTCGGCATCCGGCAACCGGCGGATCTTCGGCTTCAGTGGGAATTCGAGGTTCTCGCGCACCGTGTAGCGCGGATAGAGCGAATATTGCTGCAGCACCAGCGCCACGTCGCGCTCCGCAGCACCCCAGCCGGCAACGTCGACGCCGTCGATCAGAACCTGACCCTCGGTCGGCTTGTCCAGCCCGGCGATCAGGCGCAGCGTCGTCGTTTTACCGGCGCCGGTTTCGCCGAGCAGCACGAAGAACTCGCCGTCGGCAATGTCGAGGTTGAGGCCGGTCAGCGCGGTGTGGCCGCCGAACTTTTTGGTGATGTTCTTGAGTTCGATATGGGCCATTACAGCCTTACTCCGAGTGACTTGCCGCTTGCCGTGTCGAAGAAATGCGCCTGCTCCGGATCGATGCGGACATGAACCCTCTCGCCGGGACCCGAGACGTAGCCGGCCTTGGTGCGCGCCCGCAGCATCGTGGAGCCGACCTTGAGGTCGACGATGTCGAAGGATCCCAACGGCTCGATGATGCTCGCCTCGACCGGCATGTAGCCGGGCGCCGCATCGTGCCGGACGAGCACGCCCTCCGGCCGGATGCCAAGCGTCAGGCCACCGCTGGAATGCCCATTGAGCTTGGACAGGAGTTGGTGGGGGAACTCGAAGCCCGCCGGCGCCTCGCCGACCGTCACCGAAGCGGCGCCGGCCTGATCCGCGACGCGGGCCTCGGCGATGTTCATCACCGGGCTGCCGACGAACTGCGCCACGAACAAGTTCGCCGGGTGCGAATAGACCTCGTCCGGCGTGCCGACCTGCTGAATGAAGCCCTCGTGCATGATGACGATGCGGTCGGCGAGGCTCATCGCCTCGATCTGGTCGTGGGTGACGTATATCGTTGTCGACCCCTGCTTCACATGCAGGCGCTTGATCTCGGCCCGCATCTCCTCGCGCAGCTTGGCGTCCAGGGCGCCGATCGGCTCGTCCATCAGCATCGCCTTCGGCCGCCGCACCAGCGCCCGGCCGATCGCCACCCGCTGCATGTCGCCGCCCGAAAGCGCCGACGGCCGCTTGTCGAGCAGGTCGGTGATACGCAGGACCCGGGCGACCTCGCGCACGGACTTGTCGACCTCGCCGCTGCTCATGCGCGTGGCGCGCAGCGGAAAGGCGACGTTCTCGAACACCGTCATATGCGGGTAGAGCGAGAAGGACTGGAACACCATGGCGATGTCGCGGTCGGCGGCCTTGAGGTGCTGCACCGGCTTGCCGTCGATCAGGATGTCGCCCTTGTCGATCGTCTCCAGCCCCGCGACCGCGCGCAGCGTGGTTGTCTTGCCGCAGCCGGACTGGCCGAGCAGCACGATGAACTCGTTGTCTGCGATGGCGAGGTTCAAATTGTGGATGACCTGGACGGCACCGAAGAATTTCTCGATGCCGCGAAGTTCGATCTGCGTCACTGCCGGGCTCCCTCATGCGTCGCGGCGCCGGTTTCCTCGCTCTGCTCAGGCGCGATCTTGGACGTGATGTTGAAGCCGATCAGCCCGATTAGGATGATCGTCACGCCGTAGGAATGCAGGTTGAGGCTCCATGGCTGGCAGAGCGCGACGATGCCGAGCACCATCAGGATCTGCGAGGCCGGCAATAGGTACTTCTCGTTGACCGCTCGAAAACTCATTTGCGGATCGCCCCGAACGTCACGCCGCGAAGCAGATGGTTGCGCAGCAGGAAGGTGAAGATCGCGACGGGCAGCAGGAACAGGAAGGTGCCGGCTGCGATCGTGGTCCAATCCGGCAGACCGGAGCCGATCTGCGACGGGATGAAGGGCGGCGCCGTCTGGGCGCGCCGGTTGGTCATGATCAGCGCGAAGGCGTACTCGTTCCAGGCGGTGATGAAGCAGAACACGGCTGTCGCCGCGATGCCGGTCGCCGCCTCCGGCAGCACGATCTTGAAGAAGGCCTGCATGCGCGTGTAGCCGTCGACGAGCGCCGCTTCCTCATATTCCTTCGGGATCTCGTCCATGAAGCCTTTCATCAGCCAGACCGAGAAGGACAGGTTGAAGGCGACGTAGAGGATGATCAGCCCGATATGCGAGTCGTTGAGGCCGACCATCCGGTACATCAGGAACATCGGGATGGCGACCACGACCGGCGGCAGCATGCGCGTCGACAGAATGAAGAACAAAAGATCCGCCTCGCCGGCGATCTTGAAGCGGGAGAAGCCATAGGCGGTGAAGGTTCCCATGCCGACCGCCAGCACCGTGCTGATCACCGCCACGATCAGGCTGTTCATGAACCGGTCGGGATATTGCGAGAGCTGAACGTCCTTGCCGACCTTCAGCACCCGCTCGCCACCGTCATAGATGCGTTTTTCCCACCACGGCGCGGCCTCGTAGACTTGCGGGTCGACGGCCTTCTGCATCTGCACGCGCTTGGTGAAGAGACGCACGAACGGCGTCACCTCCGGCTCGAACAGCACGGTCGGCGGCACGCTGACGGCGAGCTCCTTCGGCTTGAAGGCCGTCGAGGCGATCCAGTAGATCGGCGCCAGGAAGATCAGCGTCGCGACCAGCACCGCGGCAATGGCGATACGGTTGAAAGCGACCTCGGAAGAAGTGCGGACGGCGGCCATGTCAGCGCTCCTTCACCTTGTTGAGATACTTCACGTAGAGGTTGGTGATGGCCAGCACCATGATCAGCACGATGTAGGCCAGCGCGCAGGACTTGCCCGTATCCCACTGCTGGAAGGCCTGCTTGTAGAGCCGGATCGCGATCAGTTCGGCGGTCGGCTGGGTCGTCATCGTGTAGGCGATGTCGAAGGTCTTGAAGGCTTCCATGGTGCGGAAGATCAGCGCGATCAGAAGGATCGGCGAGACCAGCGGCAAGGTGATGCGCGTGAAGGTATACCACCATCCGGCGCGGTCGATCGCGGCGGCCTCGTAGAGATGCTGCGGCACCGCCGACAGGCCGGCGAGCGACAAAAGCATCACGAAGGGCGACCACATCCATATGTCGGTGATCGCGACCGCGTAGAGCGCGCTGTCGGGATTGGACAGCCAGGCGAAGTCGCCAAGCCCGAAGACATAGTTGATCGGGCCCCAGGACGGGCTGTAGAGCAGCTGCCAGAACAGGCCGACGACCGCCGCCGACATCATCATCGGCAACAAAAGCAGCGTGGTGATCAGGCCCTTCATCGGAAAGGAGCGGTTGAGCAGAAGCGCAAGGCCGAAGCCGACGACCATCTGCCCCGCCACCGAAACGATGACGTATTTCGCCGTGATGACGAAGTTGGACCAGATGTGGTCGTCGCTGAGCAGCTCGCGATAATTCTGCAGGCCGACGAATTGCCAGGGCTCCGCGCGGTTCGCGGCAAAATTGGTGAAGGAATAGCCGAGCGAATAGATCAGCGGGAAAATGTTGAAGACGATCAGAAAGACCAGCGTCGGGATGATGAACAGGTTGCGGATGGTGAGATCCGACCAGCCGCGAGCGGCAGCCCTGGACGCGGGATCGAGATTGGTGAGGGCTACCGAAGCCAACTTTGTCTCCTGAAAACAGGAATGCCGGAGGGGAAACCCTCCTCCGGCATTCTGACTGCGATACTTTACTTGTAGCGGTTGTACTTGGTGAAGGTCGCCTTCCAGTCGGCGGCGGTCTTGTCGAGCGCCTCCTGGGCGGTGCCCTTTCCGCCGACCACGAACGGATAGATGTTCTGGTTCAGCTGATCGAGCACTTCGGCGTATTCAGGCGTCGCCCAGAAGTCCTTGACCATGAACATCGTGTCGTAGAACGCCTTGTTGTAGGGCGTTGCGTTCTGGAAGGCTTCCGACTTCAGCACGGCCTGGCTGCAGGTATAGCCGCCGAGCTCGGCCCACTTCTTCTGGGTCTCGTCCTTGATGAACCACTCCAGGAACTTCATCGCCTCGTCCTTGTTCTTCGAGTACGAGATGACGGAGATGCCCTGGCCGCCGAGAGCGGCGAAGCGCTTGCCGTCCGGGCCGGCCGGGTTGGCGAAGAAGCCGGTGACGTCGGCATAGGGGTTGGTGGCCTTGTTCACCAGCGGCGGGAAGAAGGCGAAGAAGTTCATGCTCATCGCGGCGAGACCGCCGGTGATCGCCTGGTTGTCTTCCACGAAGAAGGTCTTGCCCCAGCCTGGAGGGGTGAACTTGTAGAGCTGCTTGTACATGTCGAGGCCGGCGGCGGCCTCCTTGGAGTTGGTGATGCCGTCGACCTTGTAGGTTGCGTAATCGCCGAGATCGCCGCCATAGCTGAAGATGGCGCTTTCGACGCCCATCGCCATCGCGTCATAGGAATTGTCGGTGTAGATGGCGATGCCGTATTTCTTCTGGTCTGGCCGGTGGAAGAACTCCGCTATGTCGCGCAGTTGCGCATAGGTCGTCGGCACGGCGAGATCGTAGCCATACTTCGCCTTGAAGGCTTCCTTTTCCTTCGGGTCCTCGAACCAGTCCTTGCGGTAGGACCAGCCGATCGCGTCGCCCTCGAGCGGGATCGCCCAGTACTTGCCGGACCCGCCGGGGTATTCGGCATAGTATTTGATGGTCGCCGGCGCCATCACGTCATTAAGCTTGTGCTGGTTGAAGAAGTCGGT
Organism: Mesorhizobium atlanticum; assembly: GCF_003289965.1. GTDB lineage: Bacteria > Pseudomonadota > Alphaproteobacteria > Rhizobiales > Rhizobiaceae > Mesorhizobium > Mesorhizobium atlanticum. The sequence continues at coordinate 51,390 of NZ_QMBQ01000002.1, read as the reverse complement.
GAGGTCGACATAGTGACCCTGCGTCGAACCGGCGCCCAGCCATTGCGAGTCGCCGACGACCAGATCGTAGGCGTCGCCATGCGCGTTGAATTCAGTGAAAGCCTTGGTCTGGAAGTCGGGCCACGGCGTTGTCTGAACCGTGACCTTCACGCCGGTCTCGGCCGTGTAGTCGTTGACGAGTTCCTGCAGGTAGTTTGCCGGATCCCATTCCGCCCAGAAGATGGTGAGTTCCTTGTCCTGCGCGCGGACGGATGTCCCGCAGGCAAGTGCCAGCCCGATACCAGCGATCACGCTGGTCACTATCTTGCGCATAGTTTTCCTCCCTTGTGCGCATTCCACCGTGTCATGCGAGCCGGCCGCGCGGCCGACCCTGGTAGTTCCTCCTGTGATGCGCCTCCCCGGTTCCGGGCCCTCCTCGCCCTGCCGGAAATGGATCGCAGCATTGACTTTTGATCCGCGTCGTCGGTCTTAATCTGGTATTACCAATTTCAGCTTGGCGTCAAGCGCTTTCTTAAGCGTCCGATATCAGCCAAACAAGCGGACCGTTGCGATATCTGACTGTTTTCCCTTGTTTTTCCTACTCTGCGATACGTGGAGCCCTTGTCGCAGGCCGCCCATCACAACTAACATTCGAAACTGACTACGCAATCTGGTCGAACCAGATAAAGCGGCTGTCGCCTTTGACGCCGCCGATATTCCTGCTCGTTACGCTCCTGATTCCGCCATCGCGGCGCGCACCAGCGCCCCCGCCGCCCATTGCGCGACAGCCATCATCTCGGCGCTTTCCAGCCCCCAGATGTCCTTCAGGACCGTGACCACCTCGACGCCGAACACCAGCGACAGCGCCTGCGCCAGGCGCCTGAACTGGCGCGGCTTCAGGCGGCCCTTGAGCGGCGCGATCGCATCCTTCAGCAGGTCGACGCGATGGCCGCGCGTGAAGGCGGGCTCCGATCCAAGCGTGCCGGCCTGGCGCCGCGCCCATTGGTCGAGGGACAGCTTCAGCGCTGCCTTGAACGTTGCCTCGAAGGCCTCGATGCGCGGCATCGCGGTGGCGAACAGATCCGCCACGCGCCGCTCGGCATCGTTGGACGCCGACTTCCAGGTGAGGATCGGGCCGAGCCCTTCGTCGACCACGGCCTGCACCAGCGCCGCCTGGCTCGGGAAATACCGGTAGGCGGTTGCGCGTGACACCTCCGCCGCCTCCGCGACCTCGCTGACCGAGGGCGTCATGCCGGACTGCATCAGCCGCGTCGCCGTTTCCAGCATCAGCCGCCTGGTGCGGGCGCGCGCCCCCTTCTCGACGGCCGGCGCCTGGGCGACCTCATCCTTGGTGACGGCTAGTTGACGTGAGACATCCATATCAATACGATACGCGCGTCTCAAAAATTTGCAATGGCGCAACGTCAGGCAATTGGGGCCCCACCAGCAACGAGGCTTTTGCCGAGGAGCTTAAGGGTGGGGCAAAAAAGAATCGGTCCCCACCAGCGACGAGGCTTTTGCCGAGGAGCTTAAGGGTGGGGCAAAAAATGAGGCCCCCACCTGCGACGAGGCTTTTGCCAAGAAGCTTGAGCGTGGGGCAAAAAAGCAGGCAGGCGGCAAGCCGACCATGCCGGATGACGGGGAAACGCGCATGAAGCGCATCTATGTGGTCGGCACCGCCGACACCAAAGGTGAGGAGCTTGCCTTCCTCGCCGATGCCGTCACTGCTGCCGGCGGCGCGGTCGTGCAGGTCGATATCGGCACGCGCCGCGCCACCGTCCCGATCGACATCCCCGCGAGCGAGGTCGCAGCGCATCACCCCAAGGGAGTCCACGCGGTTCTCGGCCTCGATGACCGCGGCGCCGCCGTTGCCGGCATGGGGGCCGCTTTCGCCAGTTTCATCCAGTCGCGCGCCGACATAGCCGGGGTAATCGGCATCGGCGGTGGCGGCGGCACCTCGATCGTCACTGCCGGCATGCGCGCGCTGCCGCTCGGCCTGCCGAAGCTCATGGTCTCGACGCTGGCCTCCGGCGATACCGCGCCTTATGTCGACGTGTCCGACATCATCATGATGCCGTCAGTGACCGACATGGCGGGACTGAACAGGCTCTCCCGCACGGTGCTGCACAATGCCGCCCAGGCGATCGCCGGCATGGCCGCGAAACCGGCGCCGATCGCCGCCGGCAAGCCGGCGCTGGGGCTCACCATGTTCGGCGTCACCACGCCTTGCGTGACCGCGATCGTCGAGCGCTTGCGCGCCGACTACGACTGCATGGTTTTTCACGCCACCGGCACCGGCGGCCGTTCGATGGAGAAGCTTGCCGATTCCGGCCTGCTGGCCGGTGTTCTCGACATCACCACGACCGAGGTCTGCGATTTGCTATTCGGCGGCGTTTTGCCGGCGACCGAGGATCGCTTCGGCGCGATCGCCCGCACCAAGCGTCCCTATATCGGCTCGGTCGGCGCGCTCGACATGGTGAATTTCTGGGCACCGCCGACAATTCCGGAGCGCTATCGCGGCCGTCTATTCTACGAGCACAATCCCAATGTCACGCTGATGCGCACCACGGCCGACGAATGCCGCAAGATCGGTGAATGGATCGGCGGGCGGCTCGCGCGCTGCGAAGGTCCGGTCCGCTTCCTGATCCCGGAAAAAGGCGTCTCGGCGCTCGACATAGAGGGCGGCGCCTTCTTCGACCCTGAAGCCGATGCGGCACTGTTCGACGCCGTGGAGCGCGCGATCGAGCCGACGAAGGACCGCACCGTGACGCGCCTGCCTCTGCACATCAACGATCCCGCCTTCGCCAAGGCCGCGGCCGAGGCTTTTCTAGACATTGCCAGCAAGTGAGAGACGACAAGCATGGCCGCCATTTCGCGCAAAACGATCCTGGAGAAATTCCGCAAGATGATCGCAGACGGCGTGCCGATCGTCGGCGGCGGCGCCGGCACCGGCCTGTCGGCCAAGGCCGAGGAAGCCGGCGGCATCGACCTGATCATCATCTACAATTCCGGCCGCTACCGCATGGCCGGGCGCGGCTCGGCCGCCGGCCTGCTGGCCTATGGCAACGCCAACGAGATCGTCAAGGAAATGGCCTATGAGGTGCTGCCGGTGGTGAAGAAGACGCCGGTGCTGGCCGGCGTCAACGGCACCGACCCCTTCGTCATCATGCCGCTGCTGCTCTCCGAGCTGAAGACGATGGGCTTTTCCGGCGTGCAGAATTTTCCGACCGTCGGCCTGTTCGACGGCACCATGCGCCAGAGCTTCGAGGAGACCGGCATGGGTTTTGGGCTCGAGGTCGACATGATCGCCGAGGCGCACAAGCTCGATCTTCTGACCACGCCCTACGTCTTCAATCCGGACGAAGCGCGCGCCATGACCAAAGCCGGCGCCGACATCGTCGTCGCCCATATGGGTGTGACGACCGGCGGCTCGATCGGCGCCACCTCGGCGAAGACGCTCGACGCCTGCGTGAACGAGATCGACTCCATCGCCGATGCGGCGCGGTCGGTGCGCAAGGATGTCATCCTGCTTTGCCATGGCGGGCCAATCTCGATACCCGACGATGCGCGCTACATCCTCGAGCGCTGCGAGGGTCTGCACGGCTTCTACGGCGCAAGCTCGATGGAACGGCTGCCGGCCGAGGCGGCAATCGCGAGGCAGACCGCGGATTTCAAGGCGGTCGCTCTAGGGCATCGGACCTAAAAGTGGAAGCCGGTTTTGGGAACATCCGGTGCCCCGACAGAAAATGAAAACGAAGGGATGAGGCAATGGCCGACAAGAGCAAGGTATTCGTCTACCCGAAGGACGTCAGCGCCTTCGGCTTCGACTGGGGCAGACTGTCGCTGACCGTCGCGCCGGAAGTGAACGGCGCTGAGCGCTTTTCTGGCGGCGTCGTCGACCTGCCGCCCGGCCAAGGCCACACCCGCCACAATCATCCCGGCGCCGAAGAGATCATCTTCGTCATCTCCGGCCATGGCGAGCAGATGGTCGAGGACGAGAAGGGCAATCCGGTGGTGGCGAAGGTCGGCCCCGGCTGCACCATCTACGTGCCGGAAAGCCGCTTCCACTCGACGCTCAACACCGGCGACCAGCCGATGCAGCTCTTCGTCGTCTATTCGCCCGCCGGGCCCGAGCTCGCGTTGCGCGACCTGCCGGATTTCAGGCTGTTGCCGGCTGGCAAATAATCTTCAGCGTCGCAGCCCCTCATCCGGCCGCTTCTCCCCGGCGGGGAGAAGAGGTGGCGCTGGCGCCGACAGGCTCCTCTCCCCTTGGGGAGAGGTCGGATTGCCCCGAATTGCCCTTCGCAATTCGGCTGGCAATCCGGGTGAGGGGGAGCGATCTCGAGGCTAGGCTGCCGCACCACCCCTGTTCCACCCGCGCCCGCGATCGCCGAACATCACATAACCGCTGTCCGTCACCGCGACCGTATCCTCCAGCTTGATGAAACCGCGCGTCGGATGAAGCATGGTGGTCTCGACCGAAAGCACCATGTTCCTTTCCAGCGGCTTTGCCGCATAGGTACCCTCATAGGCGACCGGATGGTTGGTCATCAGGAACGGCGCCTCATGCGTGATCAGCCCCATGCCATGGGCGAAGAAATCCGTGTAGGCCGCGACCTTGGAGGCCTTCAGCACGCTTTCCGCATGCGCGATCATGTCGCCGCCCAGCGTGCCCGCCTTGACCCTTGAGAACGCCGCCTGCTGCACCGCTTCGACCTCGGCCAGCAGATCCTCCAGTTCGGCATCCGGCTCGCCGAGCACGCCCATGCGGCAAAGGTCGCCGATATAGCCATGATAGTTGCCGCCGGAATCGATCGACAGCACCTCGCCCTTCTTCCAGGCTTGGCTGGACGAAGCGCGGTTGTGGCTGGGGCCAAGCGTCAGCAGGCAATATTCGAAATGCGCGCCGCGATTGGTCTCCTCGCGCCTCAGCCGCTCGATGATGTCGGCCTTGGTCGTGCCTTCGCGCGCCCAGGCGATCGTCGCCAGCATCGAGTCGGTGATCAGTTCGGAGGCGATGCGCAGCTGTTCCAGCTCCGCCTCGGTCTTGATGGCGCGCATGCTCTCAAGCATGCTGGTCGCATCGACCAGCTTCGCCTCCGGCAACGCCTTGCGGACCAGCATATAGGCGTCGGACGGCAGGAAGCCCGGCTCGATGCCGATGCGGGCGGCCTCCTTGCCGATCTTGCGTAGGTGCTCCACCGCGAGGTTGGCGGCATCGAGCGTGCCCCAGCAGGCCGCATGGAGAGTCGGCGTCCAGAATGGATGGTTCTGATGCTCGCCGCCTTCCATCTTGTTGCCGATATAGGCCGCATGCTCCGGCCCGCCCTTCTCGTAAAGCACGATCGGCAAATAGCGGCTGTGGCCGATCGCATCCATTGCGGCAAAGAAGATGAACTTGTAGCCGCCGAGCAGATATTGCGTGTTGTGCTTGGAGGTGGCGAAGAGCACGTCGATGCCGGCCTCTTCCATCAGCCGGTCCACCCGCGCCTGATCGAACGGAATACTGCCAACCTCGGTCTTGCCCGGAGCGATGTTCATCTGCCTCTCCCTGTTTTCATCGGCCGCAGGAGCGCCGAACGTCATGATTGTGGCTGTGGGCCAAATCTGCATCATTTTGGCCACTCTGGTCCAGCCAGAATCGATCGCCTTCGCGCTAAAGTCGACTTCCGTTCGTATCCCGATACTACTTCACTACAATCTGGTCCTACCAGATTAGGAGATCCGAACTCCTTCTGCCCGGCTGGTCCAGCGGACGGAAATTTCAAAGCCAAGCCATGATGCGCCAAATCCGTCTCTGGCGAAACCTTTGCCAAGGGCCATAATCACCGCATTGGCGCGCCTGCCACGGTGCGGAGAGGGGAGTTTGAACGATGTCCGAATTGACGATTTCACGCCGCGGCCTGCTGGCCGGCTCGGCGCTGCTGCTGGCTTCGACCGCGCTGCCCACCATCGGCTTTGCGCAGACGCCGAAGAAGGGTGGCCGACTGGTGCTGGCCGCCGATTCCGAACCGCGCAACCTCAACCCGGCGATCGTTGCCTCCAACGGCGTCTTCTTCCTCTCCAGCAAGATCGTCGAGACGCTGGCCGAGGCCTCCTTCGACGGCAAGGACGGGCTTCAGCCGCGGCTCGCGCTTTCCTGGGAGGGTGCTGCCGACGGCCTGTCGGTTACCTTCCAATTGCGCGACGGCGTCAAATGGCATGACGGCAAGCCCTTCACCTCCGCCGACGTCGCCTTCTCGGCGCTGCAGATCTGGAAGCCGCTGCAGAATCTCGGCCGCACGGTGTTCAAGGACCTTGCTGCCGTCGACACGCCGGACGAGCTGACCGCGATCTTCAAATTCGCCAAGCCGACGCCGTTCCAGCTCATCCGCAACGCGCTGCCAGCGCTGTCGAGCGTCGTGCCGAAGCACCTTTATGAGGTGGGCAAGATCGAGGAGAATCCTGCCAACAACGCGCCGGTCGGCACCGGTCCGTTCAAATTCGCCGAATACAAGGCCGGGCAATATTACCGGCTGACGAGGAACGACGCGTACTGGGGCAAGGACGAGCCCTATCTCGACGAGATCGTCTACCAGGTGCTCCCCGATCGCACATCTGCGGCCGCCGCGCTGGAAGCGGAAGAGATCCAGCTCGCCGCCTTCTCCGCCGTGCCGCTCGCCGATCTCGACCGGATCTCCAAGGTGCCGGGCCTGAAGGTCATTACCAAGGGTTATGAGGGGCTGACCTATCAGCTCGTCGTCGAGGTCAACCACCGCCGCAAGGAACTGGCCGATCTGAAAGTGCGGCAGGCCATCGCCCATGCCATCGACAAGGATTTCGTCGTCAAGACGGTCTTCCTCGGCTACGCCGCGACCGCCACGGGACCGGTGCCCAAGAACGACCCGCAATTCTACACCGCCGACGTGCCGACCTATCCGTTCGACGTCGCCAAGGCCAACGCGCTGCTGGACGAAGCCGGCTACAAGCGCGCCGACGACGGCAAACGCTTTGCGCTGAAGCTGTTGCCGGCGCCCTACTTCAACGAAACGAAGCAGTTCGGCGATTACCTGCGCCAGGCGCTGGCGGCGATCGGCATCGACGCCGAGATCGTCAACAACGACTCGGCCGCGCACATCAAGGCCGTCTACACCGACCACGCCTTCGACCTCGCCGTCGGACCGCCGGTGTTCCGCGGCGACCCAGCGATCTCGACCACCATCCTGGTGCAGAGCGGTATTCCCGACGGCGTGCCCTTCTCCAACCAGGGCGGCTACAAGAACGCCGAGCTCGACGCGCTGATCGTCAAGGCGTCCGAGACCCTCGACACCTCGGCCCGCACCGAGCTCTATAAGGAGTTCCAGAAGAAGGTGGCCGCCGACCTACCGCTGATCAATGTCGCCGAATGGAGTTTTATCAGCGTCGCCCGCGATACCGTCGGCAACATCGCCAACAACCCGCGCTGGGCGGTGTCGAACTGGGCGGACACTTATTTGGAATCGTGACACATTCGCGCGGATGAGAGTTCGCGAAGAAATCGGAATTTGGTCGGAGGCCGCGTTCCGTCACCCCCCTCTCTCTCCTGCCGGACAGAGAGGGGGGCCTGGGCTCGGCATATCCTATTGCCATCAGCGGGCCACCACATCGAGGCGCGTATGACCCGCGCCCTCATCCTCCTCCGCCGCCGCCTCGTCGGCAGCGTTTTCGTGCTGCTTATCGTCGTCATCGGCAGCTTCCTGCTGCTCGAAGCCGCACCCGGCGATGCGGTCGACGCCTATATTGTCTCGACTGGCGGCGATGCCGGCATGATCGAATTGCTGCGCCACCGCTGGGGCCTCGACCAGTCGGAGCTGACGCGGCTGGCAAACTACCTTTGGGCATTGCTGCGTCTCGATCTCGGCCAGTCAGTCACCTTCTCGCGGCCGATCCGCGAAATCATCCTCGAACGCCTGCCGACCACGCTGATCCTGATGGGCAGCGCCACCGCGCTTTCTTTCGGCCTCGGCTCGGCGCTCGGCATCTATGCCGGTGCGCGGCCCGGCAGCCTCCGCGACCGCTTCCTGTCGATCGGCTCGCTGGCGCTCTATGCCGTGCCCGGCTTCTGGCTTGGCTTGGTGCTCATCGTCGTCTTCGCCGTCGATTTGCGCTGGCTGCCGATCGGCGGCATCGAGACCATCGCCTCCGGCAAAACCGGGTTTTCCCGCGCCGCCGACATTGCCGTCCATCTCGTGCTGCCGGTCTCGGCGCTGGGCTTCATCTATCTCGCGCTCTATCTGCGCATGATGCGCGCCGGCATGGCCGAAGCCTGGCGGCAGGATTTTGTCCTCGCAGCCCGCGCCAGGGGCCTGCCGCGCCGGCGCATTGTGCTTGCCCATGTCGCCCGCAACGCACTTCTGCCTCTGGTCACCATGCTCGGCCTGCAATCGGCACAGATGCTGGGCGGCAGCGTCGTCATCGAAAGCGTCTTTGCCGTGCCCGGTCTCGGCCGGCTGGCGCAGGAAGCTGTCGCCGGGCGCGACACGCCGCTGCTGCTCGGCATCATCCTGTTCAGTGCCGTCCTGGTCGTCGTCATCAACCTTCTGGTCGACCTCGCCTACGCTGTCCTCGATCCGCGCGTAGGTGCCGGCGAGGCAAGCGCATGAACCGGCTGCGCCGTTTCTTCCGCACGCCGGAAGCGATCGCCGGCGCACTTATCCTCGCCCTGCTGGCCGCGATGGCGCTGGCGGCGCCGCTGCTCTTTCCCGGCGACCCGCAGGCCATCGCCGGCCCGGCGCTGCAGCCGCCGTTCCAGGACTGGTCGGTGCCGCTCGGTACCGACCGGCTCGGCCGCAACGTGCTGGCCGAGCTTTTTCACGGTGCCCGGACCTCGCTTGCCGTCGGGCTGGCAGCCGCCGCCGCGGCGCTCTTGATCGGTGCCGTTGTCGGCACTTTGGCCGGCTTTGCCGGCGGCCTGATCGACGAAGCGCTGATGCGCGTCACCGACGCCTTCCAGACCGTGCCGAGCTTCCTGCTTGCGCTCGCCTTCGTCAGCATCGTCGGCCCCTCGCTGGGCGTCGTCGTCGCGGCGATCGCGCTCAGCGCCTGGACCGGACCCGCGCGCGTCGCCCGCGCGGAAGTGCTATCGATCCGTGAGCGCGACTACGTTGCCGGCGCCCGCGTCATCGGCATGCATCCGCTGGAGATCGCTTTTCGCGAGGTTTTGCCCAACGCCTTGCCCCCGGTACTGGCGCTGTCTTCCGTGATCGTCGCGGCGGCGATCCTCACCGAAGCGGCACTCTCCTTCCTCGGCCTCGGCGACCCCAACCGCGTCACCTGGGGCGGCATGATCGCCGAAGGCCGCACGGTGCTGCGCACCGCGCCGTTCCTGTCGGTCGTACCCGGCGTCGCGCTGGTGCTGACCGTTCTCGGCATCTACCTCACCGGCGAGGGCGTGGTGGAAAGCACTGCAGTGAGCAGGAGCCTGTCGTGACGGTGTTGCTTTCTATTCGGAATCTGAAGGTGGCCTATCGGCGCGACGGCGTCGCGGTGCAGGCGCTCAAGGGCGTCAGCCTGGATGTGGAGGCTGGAGAGCGCCTGGCGATCATCGGCGAAAGCGGCTCGGGAAAAAGCACGCTGGCACTGGCGGCTGCCGGGTTGTTGGCGAGGGGTGCCGAGATTGGCGGGCGCGTGGACTGGTTCCTGCCGGCAAGCGCTGGCGCCAAGGCGGAGGATCGCCAACCGTCCGTACTTGCCACAAGCCACCCCCTCCTCGGCCGCGAGATCGGCTTCGTCTTCCAGGACCCCTCTTCCAGCCTCGACCCGGTGATGCCGATCGGCAAACAAATCGCCGAAGTCACGCGGACCCATCTCGGCCTCGGCTGGAAAGACGCCTGCGCCAAAGCCAAAACCCTCCTCGAACGGGTCCGCCTCCCCGACCCGAGCTCAGCCCTGCATGCCTACCCCCACCAGCTCTCCGGCGGCCAGAAGCAGCGCGTCGCCATCGCCGCGGCAATTGCCGCCGGACCAACGCTCCTGATCGCCGACGAGGCGACCAGCGCCCTCGACACCATCGTCCAGGCCGAGATCGTCGCCCTGATCCGCAGGCTGGTCAGCGAGGACGGCATGACGCTCATCTTCATCAGCCACGACATCGCGCTTGCCGCCGCGCTTGCCGATCGCATCGCGGTGCTGCGCCATGGCGAACTGATCGAGCTCGGCGGGACCGACCAGATCCTCAACGCACCGCGCCATGCCTATACGCGCGCCCTGCTCGACGCTCATCTCGGCCTCGACGCCAACCCGTTGCTAGACCGACAGGGCGTTTCGGCATGAGCCTGCTTGCCGTCTCCAACCTAACCAAGCGCTACCATCGCGGCGGCAAGCCTTTCGCCGCGGTCGACGAGGTGTCCTTCGAAGTCGGCCCGGGGGAGACGCTGGCGCTCGCCGGCCCGTCCGGCAGCGGCAAATCCACCATCGCGCGGCTGGTGCTGCGGCTGATCGAGCCCGATGCCGGCCGCATCGGCTTCGAAGGCGCCGACTTCCTCGCTTTGTCGGGCGCCGCTTTGCGCGCGCGCCGCGCCCGCCTGCAAATGGTGTTCCAGGATCCGCTCGCCGCCTTCAATCCCCGCGCCACCGTGGCGCGCGTGCTGGACGATCCCTTGCGCATTCACAACATCGCTTCCCGCGCCGAGCGCCCGCGCCGGATTGCGGCGTTATTGGAGCGCGTCGGCCTCGACGCCGGCCTTGCCGCGCGCGCCATCCACGAGATTTCCGGCGGCCAGCGCCAGCGCGTTGCGATCGCGCGCGCCATCGCCACGCGACCATCACTGATCGTGCTCGATGAAGCCGTGTCGGCGCTCGACGTATCGGTGCGTGGGCAGATCCTGGAATTGCTGCTCGACCTGCAACGGCGGGAACGGATCGCCTATCTGTTCATTTCGCATGACCTCGGCGTCATCCGCGCCGTGGCGCATCGCGTCGTCATCCTCGATGCCGGCCGGATCGCCGAGAGCGGCGATGCCCGCGCCGTCATCGCCAACCCGCAATCGCCGGTCGGCAAGGCCCTTGTCGAGGCGGCGCCAAGATTGACCAGGAACCGGCCATGATCCCGCAAAGTGGCAACCGATTTGCGGGCAAGATCATGGTCAAACAAAAAATCAGGACGCACCATGACCGATCCCGAAACAGCCAGAGCCGAGAAACTGTCGCGCGAGCTTGATTCCGCCTTTCGCAACCGCGCCGATCTCTATCGCCTCTTCCTCGACGAGTTGACCGCCGAGCTCGGCGCCGAGCAGGCCGAGGCGGTGATGATCCGGACCATCGAGAAACGCGGCCGGGAAGTCGCGGCTGCGGCCTTCGCCAGCTTCGGTCCCAACGACGCGCCGGCGATCGGCGAGGCGTTCCTCGCCGTCAGTCCGGATGGCGGGCGCATGTATCCGACCCATGTCGAGCGCGGGCCGGACCGCATCGCCTTCAAGGTCAAGCGCTGCCCGCTGAAGGACGCCTGGGTCGAGGCCGGTGTCGGCGAGGAGAAACTCGCCACGCTCTGCCGCATCGCCGGCGCCTTCGACCGTGGCCTGTTCGAGGCGACCGGCGTTCGTTTCGACAATGTCACATGGACGCCGGGCCACGGCTCCGGCTGCTGCCACATTGCGCTGACCAATCGCGACGCTTAGTCGATTACCTACTCGGCAAAGACGTGCAACTCGCCGCCCGCCTCATGTATCGCGGCGCGCAGTTCGGCTGCCGGCTCGCTGTCGGTGACGATGTCTGAAATCTCGCTCAGCGCGCAGACGCGCTCCAGGCCGCTGCGGCCGAACTTGTCGTTGGTAACGACAAGCATCGTCGACAGCGACCGCCTCATCATCGCCCGCTTCACCGCCGCCGCGCCCGAGATCATGTCGCTCGGCCCCTCGGCGTTCAGCGCCGAGGCGCCGATGACGGCAACGTCGGCATTGTAGCGGCGCACGAATTCGACCGTGTCCTCGCCAAGCACCGCGGCCTCGCGGCTGTCATAGGTGCCGGGGCAGAGGATGACGCGGAAGCCGGGATTGGCACCGGCCACCGAGGCGACGCCGATTGAGTTGGTGATGATCGTCAGATCCCGGCCGAGCTGCGACAGGCTGCGCGCCACCTCGTAGGTGGTCGACCCGCCATCGATCATCACGATTGAGCCCTTCTCGATCAGCCCGGCCGCGCCACGCCCGACGCGGGCCCGCTCCTCGACCATTGTGAGGCCGCGTTCGGCAATCACCGGCTCCGAGGTCACCAGCGAGATGGTGGCGCCGCCATAGGTGCGGTTGATGAGCCCCGCCTCGCCGAGTTCGATGAGATCGCGGCGGATGGTCTCGCCGGCGACGCCGATGCGGCGCGCGAGCTTCGAGATGCGGATCGACGCCGAGCGCCGCACCTCCGACAGGATCAGCTCATGTCGCTCCTTCTTCGTCAGTCGGCCCGGCTCGATGTTCATCGCCCCTCCTTCTCGCTCCCCGGCGTTGGCGACATTAGCCACGCCGGAGAAAGGAAACCAGCGTCAGTGTCTAAGCCGGTCGCGCATCGCGTACCACAGCATGCCAAGCACGTAGAGCGGGCCGCGCAGCGCCGTGCCGCCGGGAAACGGCAGCGGCGTCAGCGTCGAGAACAGGTCGAGCCGCGAGGCATCGCCCGTGATCGCTTCCGCCAGGAGCTTGCCCGAGAGCGTCGACAGGATGACGCCCTTGCCGGAATAGCCATGCGCGAAATAGACCTCGCCATAGTGCCCGACATGCGGCAGGCGCGACGTCGTCACCGACACCAGCCCGCCCCAGGCGTGGTCGATGCGGCAGCCCTTGAGCTGCGGAAAGGTCTTTTCCATATGCGGCCGCACGAAACCGGCAATGTCGGCGGGCGGCGACGGCGTGTAGCGCTCGCCGCCGCCGAACAGCAGGCGGCCGTCGGCCGACATGCGGTAATAGTTGACCACGAACAGCGTGTCCGAGACCGCGACATTGGCCGGGATGACATTGCGCTCGCCCAGGGGCTCGGTGGCGACGATGTAGTTGCCGACCGGCATGATGCGGCTGTTGACGCGCGGCTCCAGTCCTTTCAGCAGCGCATCGCCGGCCAGCACCACATGCCTGGCACGGACCGAGCCCTTGTCGGTGAACACCCGGATGGAAGGCTCGCGCTCCAGCCGGACGGCAACCGAGTTTTCATGGATGACGACGCCGGCGCCAACCGCGGCGCGCGCAAGCCCCAGCGTGTAGTTGAGCGGATGCATGTGGCCACCGAGCCTTTCATAGACCGCGCCCTGATAGTGTGTGTCGACCATCTGCCGCGCCTCAGCCGCCGAGAGGATCTCGACATCGGTGAAGTTCATCACCTTGGCGAGGCATTCGGCTTCGTCCTCAAAGTCGCGCACGTCGGAGCCGTTGACCGCGCCGACCAGATGGCCGGTCAGGCGCAGATCGCAGTCGATGCCGTGGCGCTCGATGATGTCGAGCACCAGCCCGCGTGCCTCGAAGGCGAGGTCGAACAGCGCCTTCGCTCGCTCCGGCCCGAAGGACTTGACCAGGCCCCGGGCGCCCTTGCGCAGGCCGGGGATCATCTGGCCGCCATTGCGGCCCGAAGCGCCCCAGCCGATCTTGCCGCCTTCGAGCAGGACCACTTTAAGACCGCGCTCGGCCGCATGCAGCGCCGCCGAAAGGCCGGTGCAGCCGCCGCCCACCACCACCAGGTCGGCCTCGACATCGCCGGCAAGTGCCGGATGGTCAGGCGCCGGATTGGCAGTGGCGACATAATAGGATTTGCCGATATCGAGACCGGAATTGAACCCTGTCGAACGCGAAGCCATGGTCACACCTTGAGCAACAGGTGGTCGCGTTCCCAGGACGTCACGACGCTCTGGAACAGGTCGAGTTCAACGCTCTTCACGCGAAGATAGGTCTGGAAGAAATCCTCGCCGAGCAACGCCCGGACGGGCTCGCAGGCGGCGAAACGATCGAGCGCTTCCTCCATCGTCTTGGGGAGTGTGCTCTTGCTTTTATAGGCATTGCCAAAGGCCTCTTCCGAGCGCGCAAGCTTCTCCTCGATGCCGAGATAGCCGGCGATCAGCGAGCCCGCCATGGCAAGGTAGGGATTGGCGTCAGCCCCCGGCAACCGGTTCTCGATGCGGCGGGCAGCGCGCCCACCCATCGGCACGCGCAGGCCGCAGGAGCGATTGTCGTGCGACCACTCGATGTTGGCCGGAGCGCTGTGGTTCGGCCGGATGCGCCTGTAGGAGTTCACGTTGGGCGCGAACAACGGCATGATTTCGGGGATGTATTTCTGCAGGCCGCCGATGAAATGCGCGAACATCGCGCTGTCCTCGCCGTCCGTGCCGGCAAACAAAGGCTCGCCCTTCCGGTCCACGATCGACATGTGCAGATGCATCGAGCTGCCGGCCTGCGCGGCGATCGGCTTGGCCATGAAGGTGGCGTGCATCCCGTTCGCCTGCGCTGCCTGCCGCGCCAGGCGCTTGAACAAGAGCACCTTGTCGGCGAGCGCCAGCGGATCGCCATGCAGGAAGTTGATCTCGAGCTGCGCCGTGCCGGATTCATGGATCAACGTCTCGAGCGGCAGGCCTGCGGCCGCCGCATGAGCGTAGATGCGCTGGATCACCGGTTCGAATTCCTCCAGTGCCTGCATGTCGTAAGGATGCTGCACGCTTTCCGGCCGGCCGTTGCGCCCCACCGGCGCGGTCAGAGGCTGGTCCGGGTTGGGATTGGGGGCCGTGAGATAGAACTCGAGCTCCGGCGCCATCACCGCGCGCCAGCCGCGCTGCTCATAGAGGTCGAGCACCGCCCTCAGCACATGGCGCGGCGAAACCATCCAGGGCCGGTCGTCCATATGGAACGTGTCGGCGAAAACATAGGCTCTGCCGGCGCTGCCGGGCGCAAGGCATAGGCTCGAAACGTCCGGCACCATGCGCATGTCCGGATCGGAATAGGCAAAGCCCTCGTCGATGGAGCCGGAATAGCGGCCATCGATCGCGACCAGGAAGGCACTGCTCGGCAAATAGAGCGCGCGGTCGTCGAGCGACTTCAGGAATTTGGCTACCGGCAAGGTCTTGCCGCGCAACACGCCGTTGACGTCCGGTACGAAGCATTCGACTTCGTTGATCGCGTGCGTCCTCAGCCAGCTTTGCGTGTCCGCGCCGGGGAATGTGGTGTTCAGATTGTCAGGCATTGGTCATGTCCGTACGAAGGAGAGATCGCTTCGGCGGGCATGTCCGTTCCGGGTGGGGCGTTATCTAAGCTGCGTTATCCGAGGACGGACGCCCGCCTGATGGCCGGCCTATGGGCCGGGGTCAGCGCGTCCTGCACTCCTTCGGTCCAGCCGTCGCGAACGACATGCGAGCCCACCTTGGTCTCCTCCGCGCGCTGCAGGTTTTCGTGGCGGCAGCAGCGCATGGTCAGTGATGTCCCGCGCGCGCAAAAGAAATACCGCAGGCAACAAAATGCCTGGCGCGGTATTGCTGTTTTGCGGGTTGCATGACGGGTCCTATTAGAGCAATTCCAGGAAAAGTGTGAGCGGTTTTCCGTCCGGAATTGCGTAAAAACAAAATGGCGGAGTTTATGATTTGACTGATCATAGCCGCTGGCGCAAGTCCGCTTTGCTGGGCCAGATCAGCCGATGCTCTCGCCGCCGTCGACGACCAGCGCCTGTCCGGTCATGAAGGACGAGCGGTCGGAGACCAGGAACAGGATCGCTTCCGCGATCTCCTCCGCGCTCGCCCAGCGCCCCATCGGAATCTTCGTGCGGACATAGTTTTCGATTGCATCGCGTCCGCCCATCTGGGCGATGAACGGCGCGTTGAACGGCGTGTCGACCCAGCCTGGGCAGAGCGCGTTGATGCGTACATTGTGCTTTGCATAGTCGAGCGACATCTGCCGGGTCATCGCCACCACGGCGTGTTTCGACGTGGCGTAGGCGATCATCTCGCGGTCGTAGAAGACGCCGGAATTGGAGGCCGTGTTGAGGATGACGCCGCCGCCCTGCGCGATCATCGCCGGCATGACGGTCTTGGCCGCCAGGAACTGCGCCCGCACATTGATCCGCCACGAAGCGTCCATGCCATCCGTGCCGACTTCCGTCAGCGTGCCACCGACCTGGATGCCGGCATGGCTATGCAAGATATCGATCCGGCCGTACCTGCCGAGCGTTCCCTCGATGAGCCCCTCGACGGCCGTATCGTCGCCGACATCGGTGGCGACCGCCTCGGCGCGGCCGCCGGCGTCGCGGATATCGGAAGCGGTGGCTGCGCCGGCAGCCGGATCACGGTCGGCGATGACCACGAGCGCCCCTTCCCGCGCCATGATCATGGCGCCGGCGCGCCCGATGCCCGATCCGGCGCCCGTCACCACGGCGATACGGTCTTTCAGGATCATGGATTGGTCTTTCAAGGCGATGGCTTTCGACGGCCGAGCTGCCATTGCGCCAGCAGCACCAGCAGGACCGAGGCGCAGAGCACGATCGTCGCGATGGCGTTGATCTCCGGCGTCACGCCGCGCCGGATCGAGGCGAAGACGTAGATCGGCAGCGTCGTCTGCGCGCCGGCGACGAAGAAGGCGATGATGAAGTCGTCGAAGGAGAAGGTGAAGGCGAGCAGGAAGCCCGCGATCACCGCCGGCATGATCTGCGGCAGCACGATCGAGCGGAACGTCGTCAGCGGCGTAGCGTAGAGGTCGCTCGATGCCTCGACCAGATTGCGGTCGAGGCTCGAGAGCCGCGTGCCGACAATCATCGTCACCAGCGCCATGGAGAACAGGCCGTGCGCGGCGATGATCGAGCCATAGCCGAGCGAAAGGCGCGGCGGCTGGTCGGTGGGCCACAGCGAAGCGAGGAACGGATTGACGACCGCGAAGAGCTGCACCAGCGCCACCAGCGTCGAGATGCCGATGACGACGCCCGGCACGACGATCGCCGCGCCCAGCAGCGCGTCGAAGAGCGCCCGGGTGCGCGCGCCGACGCGCTGCAGCCCGAGCGCCGCGGCCGTGCCGCAAAAGGCCGCAAGCAGCGCGCTGGTGGTGGCGATGAACAGGCTGTTCTTCAGCGCCTCGACCAGGAACGGGTTCGACAGCGCCTTGCCGTACCATTGCACCGAAAAGCCGGTGAACTCGCTGGCATGATGGCCGGCATTGAAGGAGAACAGCACGACCAGCGCGATCGGCAGATAGAGGAAGGCAAAGACGGCAACGACGAAGGCGCGCATCAGATCAGATCCACCCGGCGCGCGCCCGAAAGCCGGGTCGAGATGCGGTTGGCGACGATCAGCACCACCACCGAGACCAGCACCAGCGTGATGGCGATGGCCGATCCGAACGGCCAGTTGCGCGACTGCAGGAACAGGTCGACCAGCGCGTTGCCGATGAAGAAGACCTTGCCGCCGCCGAGCAGCGTCGGGATCAGATATTCGCCGAGCAAAAGGATCATCACCAGCGAGAAGCCGGTCATCACGCCGGGCAGCGACAGCCGCAGCGTCACGCCGAGGAAGGTCGACAGCGGCGTAGCACCGAGATCGGCGGAGGCTTCCAGCAGCCGGCGGTCGAGCCGTTCCAGGCTGACATAGATCGGCAGGATCATCAGCGGCAGGTAGCCATAGACTATGCCGAGCAGCACCGCGCCCGGCGTGTTGATCAGCCGCAGATCCTCGATACCGACATAGGCAAGCAGGGCCGGGATGCCGCGCCCGCCGAGGATATACATCCAGGCATAGGTGCGCATCAGAAGGCTGGTCCAGAACGGGATGACGATCATCGCAAGCAGGATCAGCCGCCAGCGCTGCGGCGCCCGCAGCGCAAGATAGTAGGCGACGGGGTAGGCGACGAGCAGGCAGGCGAGCGCGCCGATGGGCGCCAGCACCATCGTGTTCCAGAAGGCGGTCGCCCGCGCCGGTAAATTGGCGTATTGCGCGAAAGTCAGCGCTGCCTGGTAGCCTCCCTCCGGCGCCCTCTCGCCAACGCTGAAGATGGCGATAGCAATGAAGGGCAGCACCAGGAAGACGACCAGCCACAGCGCCGCCGGAGCGAGCAGCAGCGTCGTCACGAGGTTTTTGCGAAAGAGACTGCCGCGCATCGGGAAAGCCGGTTGGGAACCGGCGGACGACAGTCCGCCGGTCGCATTGTCTGGTTTGGGTTTGTAGCCGGTCTCGCTCAAGCCGACTTGAAGCGCGCCATCAACTCGGCGCGGCCCGGATCGGTCAGCGTCGCGGCGGCGCCGAACTCGAGCGGCTTCAACAGGTCGGCCGCCGGATAGAGGATCGGATTGTCGAGCACCTCCTTCGGCAGCAGCGCGTTGACGCGCGCGTCGGTCGAGGGCGCGCCATTGGCCAGATGCTCCTTCACCGCGACTTTCGGGTTCATCAGATAGTTGAGCAGCGCATAGCCGGCCGGCTTGTTCGGCGCATCCTTCGGGATGGCGTAGAAGTCGGTCCAGATCTCGCCGCCCTCCTTGCCGAGCACATAGGCGATCTCGGGAATGTCGCGGTGAAGCTGCGCGCCGTCATTGGTCCAGCACATCGTCATCCAGGCATCACCGGCGCGCATTCCGGGCTGATAGTCGCTCGACACCGCGAACAGATGCGGCTTGACCTTGAGCAGCAGTTCCTCGGCCTTGGCGAGCTCGTCCTGCTTCAGCGAGTTGAAGGAATAGCCGTAATATTTGAGCGCGTTGCCGATGGTGGTGAGCTGGTAGTCATGCACCATGGTGCGGCCGTCACCCTCGGCCATCGCCGTGTCCCAGAACTCCTTCCAGCTCGACATCGGCTTGGAAAGCTTCTTGGTGTTGACGGCGAAACCGGTCGTGCCCCAGTTCTTCGGCACGGCGTAGATCGTCCCGTCGATCGTGCCCTCTGCCGTGAAGCGAGCGTCTTCCGACTTGCCGTCGAAATTGCCGAGCTTGGCCATGTCGAGCGCTTCGATGATGCCGAGCTTCTTGTAGGTCGAGATGGTGTAGTTGGTCGGCACGAACAGGCTCCAGCCCGAGCCGCCGGCCTGCAGCTTGGCCAGCATTTCTTCATTCGAGCCGAAGACATTGACCTCGACGGCCACACCCGTGTCCGCCTTGAAGTTCTCGAAGGTCTGCGGGTCGTGGTAGTTCGGCCAGGTGGCGATCGACATGCGGTCGCCGAGGTTCTCGGCGGCGAAGGCCGGCGTCGGCGTGATGCCGAGCTCGCGCGCCATCACCGCGGTGGCGACGCCGAGGCCGGTGAGGCCGAGGAAGTCGCGCCGGCTGATCGAGCCGCGCTTCAGGCGCATCAACTGGTCGACGAATTTATCGGGGGTTATCGGCAGTCCGTCACGGTAAGATTTCGGCATTTTGGTCTTCCCTCTGGTTGGTCCCGTTGTTCTTGGCGTGCGGAAACGCCAGCGGCGCTCCGGCGGCAAAGCCGATGGCGACGGGTTCGCCCGGCTTGAAGAGATTGCCCTGGCCGATCACGTGGTCGGCCTTGGCGAGCAGTGATCCGATACCCTGGACCTCGATCGCGTACTCCGCCGTCGAGCCCAGGAAAATCCGGTTGCGGACGATGCCTTTCAGGGCGCCGCTTCCGGGCGCCGACAAGCTGAGCGATTCCGGCCGCAGGCTGACCGATACCGCCTCGCCGCGGCTGAGCGGCACCCGCTTGCGCGCCGCAATCACCGTGCCGTCGGCGAGCGCGACATTGACTAGGTCGCCGGAAAGCCCCGCCACCTTGCCGCTCAAGAGATTGGTCTTGCCGACGAAATCGGCGACGAACAGGTCGGCCGGCTCGTCATAGATCTCGCTCGGCTGCCCGAGCTGGACGACGCGACCGCCATTCATGACGCAGACGAAGTCGCTCATCGACAGCGCTTCTTCCTGGTCGTGGGTAACCAGCACGAAGGTGATGCCGATCTCGCGCTGCAAATTCTGCAGCTCGATCTGCATATCGGTGCGCAGCTTCTTGTCGAGCGCCGCCAATGGCTCGTCGAGCAACAGCACCGCCGGCTTGTTGACCAGCGCGCGGGCGAGCGCGACGCGCTGCTGCTGGCCGCCGGAAAGCTCGTGGATCTTGCGGCGTCCGTAGCCGGCGAGCTGCACCATGGCCAGCGCCTCGCCTGCCCTCTGGCTGATCTCACGCGACGACAGCCGCGGCCTTGCCTGGCGCAGGCCATAGGAGATGTTCTCCTCGACATCGAGATGCGGGAACAGCGCATATTGCTGGAACACCATGTTGACCGGCCGCCGGTAAGGCGGCGTGCCGGCCATGTCGCGGCCGCGGATCAGCACCTGGCCCTCGCTCGGCTGCTCGAAGCCGCCGATCATGCGCAGGCAGGTCGTCTTGCCGCAGCCGGACGGACCGAGCAGCGCGACGAAGGCGGAAGGTGGGATGGCAAGGTCGATGCCGCTTACCGCTGTGACCGCGCCGTAGCGCTTGGTGACCGCGCGAAATTCGATATCGGGCACTGCAGTCAAGCCACGGGCTCCAGCGACAGCGTGAGGCAATGTCGCGACGCTAGCAGAGCCAATAGCATCTAGTATATACCTCGCGGGTGGTATATTTAGCTGATTTTATCGTTTAGAGGGGTATGAGTTGGTCGCCTCCCGCAGTGACGACTACAACGCCTTGGCCGCCGTGATCGCCGCGTCGCGCGAAACGGCGGGCGACCATTTCGGCAAGGCGATCGTCGGCTGGCTGCGCGGGCAAGTGCGCTTCGATCACTGCGTGATCTTCGGCTATCGCGGCGCCGCGCGGCCCCCGCTGCTGTTCGAGACCTTCTCGCCGGCCGAAAGCCACATCTTCGTCGCGCTCTATCAGGAAGGGCCTTATCTGCTCGACCCGTTCCACCACGCTGCGGTCGAGCGCAAGGAAGGTTTCTGGCGCATGCGCGAGCTGGCGCCCGACCGCTTCTATGCCAGCGAATACTACCGCTCCTATTACAGCCAGACCCGGCTCGCCGAGGAAGTCGGCTTCTTCGTGCCTTTAGCCGGCAAGGACGCGCTCGTGCTGTCGCTGATGCGGCTGCGCGCCACCGGCCCGTTCGGAACGGCGGATGCCAGGCTGCTGCGCGACATGGCGCCGGCGGTGATCGGCTTCTGCAGGCAGCGCTGGCCGTCTCTGCCCACCGAAGAGGTTGCGATCCAACCCTCCGGCGACACCATCGCGACGACCAACGAGCTCGACCGCGCCCATATCTGGAAAAGCCTGTCGCTGACCTCACGCGAAAAGCAGGTCGTCGACCTCGTGCTTCAGGGCCATTCCACGGAATCGATCGCCAGGGCGCTGCGTATCGTGCCGGGGACGGTCAAGGTCCACCGCCGCAACATCTATCGCAAGCTGAAGATCAAGTCGCAGGCGGGTCTCTTCGCGCGCTTCGTCGAGATCATCGACGCGCGGATCGGCTGAGCCTCGACTCCATCGGATCGACGGTCGCGAACACCGCGCTCGCCTCGCTGACGATCGAGACATGATCCCGGGCCGCCTTGCCCGCCGCCGCCGCATCGCCGCGCATGATCGCGGTGACAATCACATCATGCTCCTGCCAGGACTTGGCCAGCCGGCCCGGCAGCATGAACTGTGCGCGACGGAACGGCGCCAGCCGGCTGCGGGTCGCCACCGTCAGATCGTGGATATGCGTGTTGTGGGCGCCGCGATAAAGCCTGCTGTGGAATTCAGTGTTGAAATACTCGTAGTCCTCCTCGGCGCCGAGCTGCACTAGACGCGCCGACGCCTGATGCTCGAGCTCCAGCGAGCGGCGCTCGGCGCCGGTCATGCGCTCGGCGGAGAAGCGGGCACAGATCGCCTCCAGCTCGGCCATGCTCTCGAACATCGAGGCCAGATGCTCCTGCGTGATCACAGCGACGATGGCGCCCCTATTGGGTCGCCTTTCTACGAGACCCATGGCGCTCAACTGGCCGAGCGCCTCCCGGACCGGCGTGCGCGAAACGTCGAAGCGGGCGGCAAGCGAGCCCTCGTCGAGCCTTTCACCGGGACGCAGATAGCCGGTGACGATGCGGTCGGCGATCGCCCGCACCATCTGATCCACGGTCGTTCCCGACCTGACCAAGCTGCGCTTTCCCGACACGTCTCCTCCCGCCCAGTTTATTGCAGGCGGCCCGCAAGGTGGACGGCCCACGGGCTGTTTCGACTCAAGGCTGCATCCCTGTATGCCTAGATTTTGACCTCAATGTCAAATTGACTGTTTTTCAGGCAAAAAGTGCATGCACTTGCCTTTGGTTTATGCATGCCTTCTAAATTCATTCATTGATTTTATTACAGAAAATCAGAAAAAGGAACTGGCACAGCGATTGCATGCACTTTCTTGACGAGGCGTTAAACCGACCCACCAGGGTCCAAGAAAGGGGAGCATTCGATATGACCGGGAAATTCATGCTTAGCCGCCGCGACCTGCTCAAGACCTCCGCCGCCGGAGCGGCGTTCGGACTGGCCTCGGCGGCCTTTCCGATCCGCGCAGCGCGCGCCGCCGCCGCAACCGTCGGCTTCATCTATGTCGGCCCGAAGGATGACTATGGCTACAACCAGGCGCATGCTGAAGGCGCAGCATCGCTGAAGGGCGTCGAAGGCATCTCCATCGTCGAGGAAGAGAACGTCCCGGAGACGGTCGACGTCCAGAAGACGATGGAATCGATGATCAATCTCGACGGCGCCTCGCTGATCTTCCCGACCTCCTTCGGTTATTTCGATCCGCATATGCTGGCCATGTGCGCCAAATTCCCCGACGTGCAGTTCCGCCATTGCGGCGGCATGTGGAACAAGGACAAGCACCCGATGAACGCCGGCTCCTATTTCGGCTATATCGGCATGGGCCAGTACCTGAACGGCGTCGTCGCCGGCCACACCACCAAGTCGAAGAAGCTCGGTTTCGTCGCCGCCAAGCCGATCCCGCAGGTCCTGCTCAACGTCAACTCGTTCCTGCTCGGCGCGCGCTCGGTCGATCCCGCGATCACCTGCCAGGTGATCTTCACCGGCGAATGGTCCCTGGCGGTGAAGGAGGCCGAGGCAACCAATGCGCTGATCGACCAGGGCGCCGATGTCGTCACCTGCCATGTCGACAGCCCCAAGGTGGTGGTCGAGACGGCCGCCGGACGCGGCGCCTTCATCTGCGGCTACCACGCCAACCAGAGCCCGCTGGCGCCGGAAAAATACCTGACCGGCGCGGAGTGGAACTGGGCCAAGGTCTACAAGATGTTCGTCGACGACCTCATCGCCGGCAAGCCGCTGCCCAATTTCACGCGCGGCGGCCTTGCCGACGGCTTCGTCAAGATGAGCCCGCTCGGCCCCGCCGTCGGCGAAGCCGCGCGCAAGCAGTTCGACGCCACGCTGGCCGAAATGATGAAGGGCGGCTTCTCCGTCATCAAGGGACCATTGAAGAGCAACAAGGGCGCTGTCGTCGCGACCGAAGGCCAGGCCTTCGTCGAGACCGCCATCGAGCTCGAAAGCATGGATTATCTCGTCGAGGGCGTCGTCGGCTCGACGGCCTGAGGCTTTGCGTGTCGCCCAAAAATGCGCAGCGGTTTTGGGATAACGACACGCATCCGAACAAGGCCTTGAAGCACGCTTCAAGCGCGAGCCGAGGGGAGACGGGAATATGGCGGACACTGTGAGCAGCCCGGACGTGCGGACCATCCTCGATGCCAGGGGATACCGGGCGGCGCTCGAATGGATCGCCAGGCGGGCGGAGGCCTTCGTCATTCCGCTCGCGGCGCTGGTCGTCGGCATGGTGCTGTTCAGCCTGTTCATCCTGGCTGTGGGCAAGTCGCCGGTCCAGCTCTACGAGACGATGTGGCGAGGCGGTTTCGGCTCCTGGTTCTCGATCCAGAATTCGCTGTCGCGCGGCGCGCCGCTCCTGCTTGCGGCGCTCTGCGTGGCGCTGCCGGCGCGCCTTGGCCTGGTCGTCATCGGCGGTGAAGGCGCCATCGTGCTGGGCGGCGTCGCCGCGGCGGCCATCGGCGTGGCGCTGAACGGCGCTCCGTCTTTTCTCGTTATCCTTCTCATGGGCGCGGGGGGCGCAGCCGCCGGCGGCATCTGGATAGGTGTCGTCGGCGCGCTGCGCCATTATCGGGCCGTCAACGAGACCATCTCCAGCCTGCTGATGGCCTACATCGCCATCGCGCTGATGAACCATCTGGTGGAAGGGCCGCTGCGTGACCCGGCCTCGCTCAACAAACCCTCGACCCAGCCGCTGGCCGACATCTACCGCGTCGGCAACATACCGGGCATGGAAGTGCATTGGGGCCTGGTCGTCGGCATCCTCGCCTGCGTGCTCTCCTGGCTGCTGATCGAGAAGACCCGTTGGGGCTTTGCCGCTCGCATCGCCGGCGGCAATGTCAGGGCAGCGCAGGTCCAGGGACTGGCCGTCGGTCCGCTGATCGTCGGCTTCACCGCGCTGGCCGGCGGCTTCGCCGGCCTTGCCGGCATGCTGGAGGTCGCGGCCGTGCAGGGCAGCGCCAACGGCTCGCTCGCCGCCGGCTACGGCTATACCGGCATCCTCGTCGCCTTCCTCGCCCGCCACAACCCGCTTGCCATCATCCCCGTCGCCATCTTGCTTGGCGGCATCGACGCGTCCGGCGGCCTGATCCAGCGCCGCATGGACCTGCCCGACGCGACCGTTCTGGTGCTGCAGGGCATGCTCTTCATCGTCATCCTGTTCAGCGAGACCTTCTACGGCCGCTTCAAGCTCTTCAACCCGGACCTCTGGCAGAGGAGCACCTGATGGAAACGACCGACATCGGGCTATGGGGCGTGCCGCTCGCCATGCTCGGCGGCGCCATCCGCGTCTCCACGCCCTTCATCTTCGTCTCGCTCGGCGAAGCCATCACCGAGCGCTCCGGCCGCATCAATCTCGGCCTGGAAGGCACGCTGGTGTTCGGCGCCATGAGCGCCTACGCGGTCGCTGTGATGACCGGCTCGCCATGGCTCGGCCTTCTGGCCGCGGCGGTCGCGGGCCTCTGCTTCGGTCTCTTCCATGGCTGGATCTGCAAGTTCCCGAAAGTCAACGACATCGCCATCGGAATCGCTCTGATGCTGTTCGGCACCGGGCTCGCCTTCTTCTTCGGCAAGCCCTTCATCCAGCCTTCGGCGCCCGACCTGCCTGCGATCCCCTTCGGCGCCTGGTCCGATATCCCGCAGGTGCAGGCAGCGCTCAACGTCAACGTGCTGTTCCTGATCGGTGCCGCACTTGCCGTCTTCCTCTGGTGGGCCTTCCGCAACACGCGCGTCGGCCTGATCGTGCGCGTGGTCGGCGACAGCGCCGATGCGGCGCGCGCCATGGGCCTCAACCCGAACACAGTGCGGCTGCTGGCCACCGGCGTCGGCGGCGCGCTGGCCGGCATCGGCGGCGCCTATCTGTCGCTCTATTATCCCGGCAGCTGGACCGAGCGCATCTCGTCGGGCCAGGGGCTGATGGCGGTGGCGCTGGTCATCTTCGCGCGCTGGAACCCGCTCGGCTGCTTTGCCGCGGCACTCCTGTTCGGCGGCGCGGGCGCGCTCGGCCCGGCGCTGCAGTCGGTGGGCGTCACGCAAGGCTACTACCTCTTCTACGCCGCGCCCTACATCCTCACCCTCATCATCATGATCGCCACCTCGTCGCCGAGCCGCACGCTCGCCGGCGCGCCGGGCGAACTGTCGATCACCAAATGACCGCGCACCACGAACCGCTCGCGAGACCGGAGTTTTTGCCATGAACGCCAGAGCCGAGATCACCCAGCGCTACATCGACGCCGATCCCTATCCCTGGCCCTACAATGGCGATCTGAGGCCCGACAACACGGCGCTGATCATCATCGACATGCAGACGGATTTCTGCGGGCCTGGCGGCTATGTCGACCATATGGGCTATGACCTGTCGCTGGTCCGGGCGCCGATCGAGCCGATCAAGGCGGTCCTGTCGGCCATGCGGGCCAAGGGCTACACCATCATCCACACCCGCGAGGGCCATCGCCCCGACCTCGCCGACCTGCCGGCCAACAAGCGCTGGCGCTCGCGCCGCATCAATGCCGGCATCGGCGATCCAGGCCCGTGCGGGCGCATCCTGGTGCGCGGCGAGCCGGGCTGGGACATCATCCCCGATCTCTATCCGGCCGAGGGCGAGCCGATCATCGACAAGCCGGGCAAGGGTTCGTTCTGCGCCACCGACCTGGAGCTGATCCTCAACCAGCGCGGCATCGAAAACATCGTGCTCACCGGCATCACCACCGATGTCTGCGTGCACACCACCATGCGCGAGGCCAACGACCGCGGCTTCGAATGCGTTATGCTGGAGGATTGCTGCGGGGCGACCGACTACGGCAACCACTTGGCGGCGATCAAGATGATCAAGATGCAGGGCGGCGTTTTCGGCGCGGTGTCGAACTCCGCCGCGCTCGTCGCCCAGTTGCCGTGAGGAGCCGGCGATGAGCGAAACGCATAACAAAGCGATCGGCGTCGAGACCATCGGCATGACCATGCGTTTCGGCGCTTTCATCGCGCTGGACGATGTCTCGATCAGGGTGCCGGCAGGCTCCTTCCATGCCTTGCTCGGCGAGAACGGCGCCGGCAAGTCGACGCTGGTCAAATGCATGATGGGCTTCTATCACCCGACATCGGGCGAGATATTGGTCGATGGGCGCCAGGTCGCGATCGCCAGCCCCAGGGACGCCTCGGCGCTCGGCCTCGGCATGGTCTACCAGCATTTCACGCTGGTGCCTTCGCTGACGGGCGCCGAGAACCTGGTCATCTCGCGCGAGAAAGTGCCGGGCGTCATCGACTGGCGCAAGGAACGCACGGCACTTGCCCAATTCATGGAACGCATGCCCTTCAAGCTGCCGCTCGACGTCAAGGTGGCCGAGCTCGCCGCCGGCGAGAAGCAGAAGCTGGAGATCATCAAGCAGCTTTATCTCGGTCGCAATTTCCTGGTGCTGGACGAGCCGACATCCGTGCTCACCCCGGGCGAGGCGCAGGAAGTGCTTGGCCTGGTGCGCGGCATGACCAAGGCCGGCGACCTCACGGTGCTGATGATCTCGCACAAGTTCCATGAGGTCACGGCATTCGCCGACGACATCACCGTGCTGCGCAAGGGCAGGCTCACCGGAACCGGCAAGGTCTCCGATCTCACCCACAAGGCCATGGCCGCGATGATGATCGGCGACCAACCGATCGCAGCGCTCGACAGCCGCGCGGCGCCGAAGCCGGACGCCGAGATCGTGCTCAAGGTGAAGGCGCTGAAGGCGCCGGACCGCACCGGGCTGAAGTCGATCGACATCGCCGATCTCGGCGTGCGCTCCGGCGAGATCGTCGGCATCGCCGGCATCTCCGGCAACGGCCAGAAGGAGTTCCTGGAAGTGCTGGCCGGGCAGCGCCCGCGCAATAACGGCGAGGTGATGGTGCGCGGCGCCGCCTATGCGGCAACGCGCGCCGAGGCACGCGCGCTCAATGTCCGCCTGATCCCGGAGGAGCCGCTGAAGAACGCCTGCGCGCCAAGGATGACGGTGGCCGAGAACATCGCCTTCCGCACCTTCGACGTGGACGGTAGCGGCAAGCCGGTGAGTTGGATCAGCGCCGGCGCCATCAAGGCGTTCAGCGCCCGCCTGGTCGAGCAGTTCAAGGTCAAGACGGCATCGCTGTCTTCGCCGATCGCTTCACTGTCGGGCGGCAATGTGCAGCGCGCGGTGCTTGCCCGCGAGCTCACCGGCGAGGTCGACCTTTTGATCGTCTCCAACCCCTGCTTCGGCCTCGATTTCTCCGCCGTCGCCGAAATCCGTGCCCGCATCATGAAGGCGCGCAACGCGGGCGCCGCGGTGCTCCTGATGTCGGAAGACCTCGACGAGCTGCTGGAGCTTTCGGACCGCATCCTCGTCATGTCCGACGGCGCGCTGGTCTATGAGACGCCGATCGCGCAGGCGAGCGTGCAAACGATCGGCGAGCACATGGCGGGGCACCACTGATGGCGGAAATCGCAGCGCAGCCCTTTGCCTTTGCCTTCAGACCCGAGACGACGGCGCTCATCGTCATCGACATGCAGCGCGACTTCGCCGAGCCGGGCGGCTTCGGTGCCAGCCTTGGCAACGATGTCAGTCGGGTCACGGCGATCGTGCCGACTGTGAAGCGGCTGATCGAGGGTTTTCGCGCCGCCGGCCTGCCGGTGATCCATACCATGGAGTGCCACAGGCCGGATCTTTCGGACCTGCCACCCGCCAAGCGCGACCGCGGCAACCCGTCGATCCGCATCGGCGATGTCGGCCCGATGGGCCGCGTCCTGATCGCCGGCGAGCCTGGCACCGCGATCCTCGAGGAGCTGGCTCCCTTGCCCGGCGAGATCGTCATCGAGAAGCCCGGCAAGGGCGCCTTCTACGCCACCGGCCTCGGCGACGACCTGAAACGGCTCGGCGCCCGGCAACTAGTCTTTGCCGGCGTGACGACCGAGGTCTGCGTGCAGACGACGATGCGCGAGGCCAACGACCGCGGCTACGAATGCCTGGTCGCCGAGGATGCAACGGAAAGCTACTTTCCCGAATTCAAGGCGGCCGCGCTCGCCATGATCAGGGCGCAGGGCGCGATCGTCGGCTGGACGGCGACCACCGATCAGGTGCTCGAGGGAATTGCGAATGCCTAATCTTGCCTTTGCCGGCCTCGTCGGCGGCGGCTGGCGCGATCTGGCGTTCGAGCCCTTCCGCGACGGGGTCACCGCGCACTGGCTGCTCAAGGGCGGGCCGGTCGAACCGTCGGTCGCGATCCTCAAATACCAGCCGGGCGCCGGCGTGCCGCGCCACCGCCATGCCGGGCTGGAAACCATCGTCGTGCTGGAAGGCACACAGAGCGACGAGAACGGCGACTATCCGGCGGGCAGCGTCATCCTCAATCCGGTCGGCACCGAGCATTCGGTGTGGACCGACGGAGGCTGCGTGGTGCTGATCCAGTGGGACCTGCCGGTGATCATTCTGGGGGAGACGAAATGAGCGACATCCGCTTCGACATCGCCAGCCTGCACGAGGCCTACCAAAGCGGGCTTAGCATCGCCGAGGTGATCGACACGGTGCTGGCCCGCATCGCGGCGGCGGCCGACCCAGGCATCTTCATCCATCTCGCGACCAGAGCCGAGATGCTGGCCGACGCCGAAGCGCTCGGCTCGTTTGACCCCGTGGCGAAGCCGCTCTGGGGCATCCCTTTCGCCGTCAAGGACAATCTCGACGTCGCCGGCATGCCAACCACGGCGGCCTGCGCCGAATATGCCTACACGCCGGACAAAGACGCGACGGTTGTGGCGAAGCTCAAGGCCGCGGGCGCTTTTGTCGTCGGCAAGACCAATCTCGACCAGTTCGCCACCGGTCTTGTCGGCGTGCGCACGCCCTGGCCGATCCCAAGGAATGCGATCGATCCCGAACTGGTGCCGGGCGGCTCTTCATCGGGCTCGGCTGTGGCGACGGCGCGCGGCATCGTCTCCTTCGCGCTCGGCACCGACACCGCCGGCTCTGGGCGTATCCCGGCCGGCCTCAACAACATCGTCGGGCTGAAGCCGACGGTCGGCGCGCTGTCCACGACCGGCGTCGTACCGGCCTGCCGGACACTCGACTGCGTCTCGGTGTTCGCACTGACGATCGACGACGCCTATGCCGTGTTCTCGCTCGCCGTGGCGCACGATGCCGTCGATCCCTATTCGCGCGTCGTCGCTGTCCAGCCGCTCGCCGCGCGTCCGCCGGTGCTCACCATCGGCATCCCGGCAAAGGCCGATCTGAAGTTCTTCGGCGACGCGTCGATGCAGGCCAGCTTCGAGTCCTCGCTCGCCGCCCTGGAAACGCTCGGCGCCAGGCTTATCGAAATCCCGTTCGGCGACTTCTATGCCACCGCCGACCTTCTCTACGAAGGCGCCTGGGTGGCGGAGCGCTATGCGGCGATCCGCGATTTCTTCGAGGCGAACGAAGCAGCTCTTCATCCGGTGACGCGCAGGATCATCGGCGGCGCCAGGAACCTGTCGGCCGCCGACGCCTTCCGCGGGTTCTACGCCTTGCAGGCCTACAAGGCGCGGCTTGCCCCGGTCATCGCCTCCGTCGACCTCTTCTGCGTGCCGACGGCGCCGACGCACTACAGCGTCGATGCCGTGCTTGCCGATCCGATCGTCACCAACAGTCGGCTGGGCACCTACACCAATTTCGTCAACTTGCTCGACATGTGCGGCATCGCCGTGCCGGCCGGCACGCGCGACGACGGCCTGCCGATGAGCGTTACCCTGCTTGCCGCCGCAGGACGCGACGGCCTCGTCGCCGCGGTGGCGCGCGATCTCCATGCCGCGAGCGGCCTCACTCTCGGTGCGACCGGATGGCGGCCATCGGGCGCGCAGGCCGTCGACGCATCGGCCGAGGATGGCATGATCGAGCTGGTGGTAGTCGGCGCGCATCTTTCGGGAATGCCGCTCAACGGCCAATTGAAAGAGGCCGGCGCCCGTTTCTGCAGGTCTGCTCGGACGGCCGCTTCCTACAAGCTCTATGAGCTCGCCGGCCAGACCCCGCCCAAGCCCGGGCTTGTCCGGGTCGGCCACGGCGGCACCGCCATCGAGATCGAGGTCTGGCGCCTTGGCGCCGACGCCTTCGGCCGTTTCGTCGCGGCCATCCCGCCGCCGCTCGGCATCGGCACCATCGAACTCGACGACGGCACGTCGGCAAAGGGTTTCCTGGCCGAGACCGCCGGCCTGGCGGCGGCGACGGACATCTCTGCCTATGGCGGCTGGCGCAGCTACATTGCCAGGACGAACGGGATTCGACGCCGATTGGAGGGCGTTCCCTCCAACTGAGCGGCGGCCCGGTTCAGCGGCTACCTCGTCGGGTCAGGCCGCCATGCCAAACGCTTCGGCGTCCGCCTCTCAGGCCAGCTCGAACCGCTCCACGGCGCGCATGATGCCGCGCAGCTCGGCAAGGCCTTTCAGCCTGCCGATCAGCGAATAACCGGGATTGATCTTCGTCTTGCCGATATCGTCGGCGAGCAGATGGCCATGGTCGGGCCGCATCGGGATGCGCCAGTCGGACCGCCCTTCCTTGCGCCGCCGCGCCTCTTCCTTCATCAGCGCCAGGATGGCCGCGGCCATGTCGGTCGAGCCCTCCAGATGCTCGGCCTCGTAGAACGAGCCATCCGCCTCGCGCGTCACGTTGCGCAGATGCGCGAAATGGATCTTCGGTCCGAACTCCTCGATCATCGCGACGAGGTCGTTGTCGCCGCGCACGCCGTAGGAGCCGGTGCAGAAGGTCAGCCCGTTCGACGGGCTGTCGACCGCTCCCACGATGAAGCGCGCGTCGTCCGCCGTGGAAACCACGCGCGGCAGGCCGTAAAGCGAGAAAGGCGGATCGTCGGGATGGATGCACATGCGTGCGCCGACTTCCTCGGCGGCCGGGATGATCTCCTTCAGGAACCAGGCGAGGTTGGCGCGCAGTTCGGCCGGCCCGATCGCGGCATAGTCGGCAAGCGCCTGGCGCATCGTCTCGCGATTGTAGGTGCGCTCGGTGGCCGGCAGGCCGGCGATCAGGTTGCGCTCTATTCTGTCGATGTCCTCGCTGCTCAGCGTCGTCAGCCGCGCTTCTGCTTCTTTGAGGCGCGCCGGGCTGTAGCTCGCCTCAGCGTTCGGCCGCTTCAGCACGAAGACGTCGTAGGCGGCGAAGTCGAGCGCATCGAAGCGTAGCGCATAGCCGGTGGTCGGCAGCCGGTACATCAGATCGGTACGGGTCCAGTCGACGACCGGCATGAAATTGTAGCAGATCGTCGAGATGCCGGCCTTGGCCAACGCCCGGATCGTGTCCCTGTACCAGCCGGCGTAACGCTCTCGTTCCGGCGTGCCGGTCTTGATCGAGTTGTGGACGGGAATGCTCTCCACCACCGACCATGTCAGGCCCGCCGCCTCGATGATGCGCTTGCGCTCGAGGATGGCGTCGAGCGGCCAAGCGCTGCCGTCATAGATGTTGTGCAGCGCCGTCACGATACCGGTCGCCCCGGCCTGCTTGATATGATCGAGCGTGACCGGATCGTTCGGGCCGTACCAACGCCAGCATTGTTCCATGACTTCCTCTCAAAGCATGCGTTTTCATGCATGTCGGTTCTGATGGCCGCCATGCATCAAAACAAAGACGTAAAGCGCGAGCGCTTCAGGGTGATTGCGGTCGACCATATTGTCGGATGACAATGGCCGTCAAATCAGTGGATTTCGTCGCCTTGCGACGAACCACAGACTGGCGCTTTCGTCCATCATTGCAGGAGTTTTGTCCATGAACGATTTCGACGGCAAGGTCGCCCTGGTGACGGGAACGACCGGCATCGCCGAGGCAACCGCGCGACGCCTTGCCGAGGGCGGCGCCGCGATCATCGCGCTGGGCATCGACCAGGCCGCCAACGCGATGCTGCAGGCCGAGCTCACTCGCGCGGGTGCGGCCGCGCTCGTCCTCGCCACGGACGTTGCCGTTCCCGACCAGGTGGAGAAGGCAATCGCGGCGGGCGTCGCGAAATTCGGCGGGCTGGACGTCATCGTCAACTCGGCAGCCGTGCATCCTTACGGCACGGCCACGACGACGGATTTCGAGACCTGGAACCGGGCAATGTCCGTCAATATCGGGTCGATCTACCTCACCGCCCGTTTCGGCATACCCGAAATGATCAAGCGCGGCGGCGGCGCCATCGTCAACGTTGCCTCGGTGCAAGGCACCGCCTGCCAGGAGAATGTCGCCGCCTACGCCACCACCAAGGGCGCGATCCACACGCTGACACGCTCGCTGGCGCTCGACTACGCCCGAAAAGGCATCCGCGTGAACTCCGTTAGCCCGGGATCCGTCCGAACCCCGATCCTCGAACGCGCCGCCCGCGCCGACGATCCCAATGCGGATGTCGAAGCGGCCTTCAAACGCTTTGGCGAAGCGCATCCGCTCGGCCGCATCGGCGAGCCGGAGGAAGTGGCGGAACTGATCGCGTTCCTGTGCTCGTCCAAAGCGAGCTTCTGCACCGGGGCGGACTACAGGATAGACGGCGGCCTTTTGGCGGGCATCGGGGTTCGATAAGCCGCAGTCCCAATGGCGCCGTTGGGGACGGACGCTCCCTTGCGACGGCGCGCGTTAACCGTCTATCGTGCGCCCCCAATGCTATCGGAACCTGTCCCCGCGGCGGATAGAGCGACGAGCAGCTTTCAGGACGACGAAGTAACGCAGAGCCAATGGCCGACAAATCGCGAATCGGACTGACCGCCGTCGATACCGTTCCGCTGCATGAGAAAGTCTATCTGGAGCTCGTGCGGGCCCTCATGTCGGGCCAGTTGCAGCCGGGCCAGAAGCTGACCTCGCGCAAGCTCGCCAAGGAGCTCGGCACCAGCGACATGCCGGTGCGCAGCGCCTTCACCCGGCTGCAGGCGCTGAGGGCGCTGAGCCCGATGCCGAACGGCAGCGTCGAGGTGCCTTTGATCTCCGCCGATCGCTTCTCGCAATTGACCGCGGTTCGCACCATCCTGGAGGGCACCGCGACCGAGCTCGCGACAAAACGCATCAACGGCAACAATCTGCGCGCGATCCGGCGCCACTGCGCCGAGCTCACTGAGGCCGCCCGCAATGGCGGGATCGAAAACTATCTGCGCAAGAACCACGACTTCAAATTCTCGATCTACCGCCATTGCGGCAACGAACAGATGATCTTCCTCATCGAGACGGTGTGGATGCAGGTTGGGCCTTTCCTGCGGAACCTGCATATCGGCTTCGAGGATGATCTCGCCGGCATTCTGGGCATCGACTACCATGAGGAGGTCGTCGCGGCGATCGAGGCCGGCGACGGCGAGCGGGCGCGCCGGGCGATCGTGCGCGACATCGACGAGGGCGCCAAGCACATCCTCGGCCAGGTGAAATTTCCGGAGATGCGGCATTAGGGAAAAGCCTTCGAGGTTGGCCGAAAGCGCTCCAAGCCTCGTCATCCCAGGCCGAAGCAGGAGCGAAGCTCCATCGCGGAGACCGCGGGATCCATTCCGTGACCTCGACCGAAGGATGCAGCGGTGCTGCATTCTGCACGCCCGCAAAGCTCCGAAGTCACTGGATGGATTCTCGGGTCTGCGCCGCGTCGCTTCGCTCCTTGCTCCGCCCGAGGATGACGAGAAATCTCGACTTGGCTTTCCCTCACCGTCCGGCTATTGTGCGATCGCAGATCGCGAAATGGACCTGAAAATGCCGCCCGATATCCCAGCTAGTGAATTGAAAAAATGAAGAAAAGCCATTCGGCTTCAGCCGATACGGCCTTCATAAACTCACAAGCTGAAAATTGGATATCGTAGCCCGCAAGGGCTACAGCACCTAAAAAGGGGCTGGAAATTGAGCGATGCGATCGCGGACGTTTTGAACTGGCTCGAAAGCAGGAACGACATCCAGAGCCTTAGGGCGGCGGTGTGCGACCTGAACGGCATCATGCGCGGCAAGCGCATTCCGGTCGAGCAAGCGCGCAAGGCGCTCGAAGGCAAGCTGCGCATGCCCTATTCGGCCATCGGCCTCGACATCTGGGGCGAGGACATCGAAGGCAACGCCCAGGTGTTCTCGACCGGCGACGCCGACGGGCTTTGCCACTGGACCGGACGCGGCATATTGCCGGTCAACTGGACGGCCCATCCGACCGCGCTTCTGCCGCTCTGGCTGGCGGATGACAGCGGCGCGCCCTATCTCGGCGATCCGCGCCGCGCGCTCGCCCGCATCCTCGACCGCTACGCGGCGCTTGGCCTGACGCCGGTCACCGCGACCGAGCTCGAATTCTACCTCGTCGATCCGACCTCGCAGCGGCCTGTCGGTCCCGTATCCCCGGTCACGGGCAGGCGCCTCGATTCCGACGCGGCGCTCTCGATCGACGAGGTCGACGATTTCGAAGCCTTCATCCACGATATCTACGAAGCCTGCCGCATGCAGGACATTCCGGTCGATACCGCGATCGCCGAGAACGGCGTCGGCCAGTTCGAGATCAATTTGAACCATGTGCCCGATGCCTTGCGCGCTGCGGACGACGCGGTGCTGTTCAAGCGCACCGTCAAGGGGATCGCCCGCAAGCATGGCTTCGCCGCCTGCTTCATGGCCAAGCCCTATGGCGAGCGCGCCGGCAACGGTTTCCACGTGCATTTCTCCGTTCTCGACAAGGACGGCCGCAACATCTTCGACGACGGCTCCGACCAGGGTTCCGACACCATGCGTCACGCGGTCGGCGGCCTGCTGGCCGCGATGGCGCAGAGCACGCTGGTGTTTGCGCCGCATTTCAATTCATACCGCCGGCTGCGGCCGAGATCCTACGCGCCGACCGCCGTCGCCTGGGGCTACGAGAACCGCATGGTGGCAATCCGCATTCCGGGCGGCCCGTCGGCTGCGCGCCGCATCGAGCATCGCGTCTCCGGCGCCGACGCCAATCCCTATCTGGTGCTGGCGGCGATCCTCGGCGCGGCGCTGATCGGCATCGAGCGCCAGCTCTCGCCCGGCGAGCCGACCGGCGGCGAGGGCCAGGGGCTGACGCTCGCCAAGCTGCCGCCGGACTGGGCCTCGGCCATCGCCGCCTTCGAGGCCGGCCCGCGCGTAGCCGAGATCTTCCCGGACATGCTGCGCGACGCCTTCGTCGCCTGCAAGCGCCAGGAACTGAACACGTTCGCGCTGAATGTCAGCGACTTCGAGATCGAGACCTATCTCGAGAGCGTTTAGGCTCCCGAACTTTCCGCCCTGTGACCCCGCGCATTTCATTGCCACCCGAAACTGAATGCGCGCTTCGGCGTTCAGTGCAGATGGAAGATCCCGGAATTTACGCTCGCGGCGAACATGGCTTCCCTCTGCCTTTGGACACGCCGCCGATGGAAGCACGCACCGCAGAGGCGTTGCCGCGCAACGACGGGGCCTGGCAATACGAACCGAAATGGGATGGCTTTCGCTGCCTCGCCTTCAAAGGCAAACAGGCTGTCGACCTGCGCGCTAAATCGGGCAAACCGCTCGGCCGCTACTTCCCAGAATTGAAGGCTTTGCTGCAGGGTCTGAAAGCTCGGGATTTCGTCGTCGACGGCGAGATCGTCATCGAGATCGACGGCCGCGCTTCCTTTGACGCGCTGCAGATGCGGCTTCATCCGGCCGAAAGCCGCATCCGAAAGCTGAGCGTGGAGACGCCGGTGCAGCTGATTCTCTTTGATATGCTCGCGGCGCCAGGCGGCGAGCTCATGCTTGAGCTTCCCCTGTCCGAGCGGCGCCCTTTGTTGGAAGATTTCGTTGCCCGGTTCGGCAACGCCGCGCTGCGGCTTTCGCCGCGCACCACAAGTTTCGCCAATGCCAGCAAATGGCTGCGAGGCGCCGGCCATGGTTCGACCGACGGCGTTGTCGCAAAGCGGCTCGACGGACCCTACCAGCCAGGCGAGCGGGTGATGGTGAAGGTCAAAAAACTGCGTACGGCCGATTGTGTCGTCGGCGGCTTTCGCTATCTCAACGGCAAACGGCAAGTCGGCTCGCTACTGCTTGGCCTCTATGACGGTCAAGGCCTGCTCAATCATGTCGGCTTCACCTCGACCATCGCCGACAACGAGCGCGCTATGTTGACCAAGAGGCTTGAGGCGTTGCGCGGCGGGCCGGGCTTCACCGGCAAGGCGCCGGGCGGTCCGAGCCGATGGAGCACGGAACGCAGCGGGGAATGGGAGCCGTTGCGCCCGGAACTGGTCGTCGAAGTCCGCTTCGACCATGTCACCGGCGACCGCTTCCGGCACGGCACCAAGCTCCTGCGTTGGCGGCCGGACAAGGCTCCCAAGCAATGCACCTTCGAGCAGATCGGGTAGCTCTGGTTTTTCGGTTGGGAAACGCCCGTTGGCCGTCACGTGTTGAAGGAGAAGAGTTCCGCGTTCGCGTCCTTTGCCCTGGTTATCGCTGCCTAGACGATCTCAGATGCAATCTGCGAGTATGTGATGCCGCTCTAGAAGCGTTTAGCCAGCTTTGAGCCGATCGCTTAGCGCGCGGCCCATGCCAGTCCGCGGCGCAGGATGGTGCGCATCTGCGGCACCTGGAATTCCGATGCTGCGTGACCGAGCGAGGAATAGAACACCCGCCCCTTGCCGTGTCTGCGCTTCCAGACCACCGGCATGACGACGCCGTCGATCCATGGCGCATGTTCGCCCGAGAAGGTTGTCGTCGCCAACACTTCGTTCGAAGGGTCGACATGCATGTAATATTGTTCGGAGCGGTAAGGAAAATCCTCGATGCCCTGCATGATCGGATCGTCGCGCCGCGTCACGTTCACATGATAGTCGATGATGTTGCCCGGATGCGCGACCCATTGCCCGCCGCACATGAACTGGTATTCGGGCGATTCGCGAAACGCGTCGCCCATGCCGCCGTGATAGCCGCCAAGGCCAACCCCGTTCTCGACGGCCCTGGTCAGGTTGGCCACCTCGTCCTTGGCAATTTTGGACATGGTGTAGATCGGCACGATCAGGCTGAGCTCGGCGATGGCCGGGTCGGCGAAGACCGCGGTCGTGTTCTCGACACGCACGGCAAAGCCTTCTTCCTCGAGCATCGCCTTGACGGCACGTGCCCCTGCTTCGGGCTCGTGGCCCTCCCAGCCGCCCCATACGATCAGCGCCTGCCGCATTTTCCTCTCCTCATGCTTTGCGCCGGCGGCCGGATTTGCGGCAGCGCGGCGTCAGGCGACCATCGCCGCAAAGTTCTGGCAAGTCGAGTTGGAAAGAAGCGCGGGGCCAAAAACAAAACGCCCGCTTTCGCGGGCGTTTGTTTGTTTGGTTGCGGGGACAGGATTTTGAGCCTGTCGAGCCTGCTTGCGAAGTCCGGTAACAGACGAAATCGGTTGCAGAGGTGTATTGGCGCTAGCCTTCTACTGACTCGCCCCCCAGAATGGAAATTCGATCACGTTTGCACCATTGCGGATCGAGACCCCGTTGTGCACGCGCAATTCGAGCGGAGGTCGGAATGCAGCATGGGAACTCCCAGTCGGCCTCTGATTGTGGAACGGCGTGGTTAGGGCTTTGGGGCCCGACGCAGGTCGTCAGCTTCCAGATAATCGGGCCGACCCTTGCGTCCAGCCTGGATAATGTCCGCCATAAAGTCACCGGTTGCTGAAGCCCGCATAGGGCTTCAGCGGTACAATGTCGAAATCAAGCATTCCCGCTCGCGCCAGCGGGAGCGTCGCCAATTTCTCGTGAACTTCACTCGCATCCTTTGCCTCGACGATCTGGCAGGCGCCGGGAACGTCACCGCGGTGCCAGATTTGCCTCGTAAAGCCGAGGCTGTAGAGATAGCGGGCCTGCGCACCCTCGCCGGGCACCAGTTGTTCGAAGTCCACGTCACTGAACTGATCAGTCCGGCGGCGAGACAGAACGAGGAATTGCACGGATCGGTCCCCAGCTCAGGCGACTGCCGCCATTGCGGGATGAGAGCGGGCGAACCGAACGCCTCTTATGAAATCCGCGCCCTTCTCTCCAATCATCATCGTCGGCCCATTCGTGTTGCCGCTGATGAGCACCGGCATGATCGAGGAATCGATCACCCGCAATCTTTCTATCCCGCGCAGCCGCAATTGCGGATCGACGACCGACATTTCGTCGATGCCCATCTTGCAGGTGCCTACGGGATGGTAGTCGCAGCAGGCATACTGCCTGATATAGGACATGATCTCCTCATCGCTTTTCGCGGAAGGCCCTGGCAGCCGCTCGACCTTGATGAATTTGGCGATCTCGCTCTGCGCCAACACTTCGCGAATGATGCGGACCGACTTCAGCGCCATGGCTCGATCGTATGGGTCCGAAAGATAGTTAGGATCGACCAGCGGCTCCTCCTCGGGGTTGGCCGAGCGAAGCTTGACTGAACCTATGCTGCGCGGCCGCAGAAACGTCGAGTTGATCGTGAAGCCGTGCCCATCAAGCCTCGTCTGACCGCCGCGCACCACCATGGCCGGCGCGATATGGATCTGCAGGTCGGGTCGGGTCGCACCCTCTGTCCGAAAGAAACCGCCGCCTTCGACAATGACCGAAGCGGCCGGGCCGTCGCGATAGAGCAGCCAGCGCATGCCGTGCAGAAGTGCCTTGGGATAGCGGTCCTGACCGTCATAGCTGATCGGGTCCTTCAGCGTCAGATGGACGTTGGTGCATAGATGATCCTGCAGGTTGCGGCCAACGCCCGGAAGATCGCACACCGGAGAAATCCCAAGCGCTTTCAGCTCATCGGCCGGCCCGATGCCGGACAGGAGCAGCAGGCGCGGCGAGTTGATTGCGCCTGCGGAGACGATCACTTCCCGACCAGCGCGCAGGACTTGCCGCGACCGCCCCTGCGCCAGTTCGACACCAACCGCGCGTCCGGCCTCGACCACCACGCGAGTGACCCTGGCATGTGTTCTGACCGTTAGGTTGGCGCGCTTGCTGACGGGATGCAGATAGGAGACGGCGGACGAACGCCGGCGTCCATCCCGGCAAGTAACTTGATAGAAGCCGGCGCCATACATCGTATCGCCGTTGAAATCCGGATTGTACGGCAGGCCATACTGCTGCACCGCGCGCACGAAGGCCCGGGTCAGCGGGTGCGGGCCGACCTGATCGGAAACACATAGCGGACCACCCTGACCGTGATAGCGATTGACCAGCCGGTCATTGTCCTCAGACTTCCGGAAATAGGGTAGGACATCCTCGTAGGCCCACCCTTCGTTGCCGAGAACCGCCCAGTTGTCATAGTCCTCCCTCTGGCAGCGGATGTAGATCATGGCGTTGATCGAGCTCGAGCCGCCAAGCGTCTTGCCCTGCGGATACCAGATGGAGCGGTTGTCGAGATTCGTCTGAGGGACGGTATGAAAACGCCAGTTGACGCCGGGACCAAACAACTTGCCGATGCCGCCGGGAATGTGGATCATCGGATTCCAGTCACGACTGCCAGCCTCCAAAAGCAGCACCTTGACCTCAGGATCTTCCGACAAGCGGTTGGCCAGCACGCAACCCGCCGAGCCGGCGCCGACGATGATGTAATCCCACATAGACTTCTCCACCCTAGTTCGCACCAGATCGCAAGGGCCTACCTGCCCTTGAACACAGGCGGCCGTTTCTCGGCGAAGGCTCGCAAGCCCTCGATGCGGTCCTCCTTCGCGAATGCCTCGACCGTCAGCCGGTGCTCGATCTCCAGCCCGGATTTCAGATCGGTCTCGAACGCCGCCAGCACTGCCCTTTTGGCATAGGGGGTGATGGCGACCGACTTGGCAGCGATCGCGGCAGCGATTTCCAGCGCCCTGGGCAACAGCCTTTCAGGCGCGACCACCTCGCTGACCAGCCCTTTGCGTTCCGCCAGCGCCGCGTCGACCATCTCTCCAGTCAGCACCATTTG
Source organism: Mesorhizobium atlanticum (assembly GCF_003289965.1). Taxonomy (GTDB): domain Bacteria; phylum Pseudomonadota; class Alphaproteobacteria; order Rhizobiales; family Rhizobiaceae; genus Mesorhizobium; species Mesorhizobium atlanticum. The sequence goes on along the minus strand of NZ_QMBQ01000002.1, from coordinate 11,163 downwards.
CATGGCGAAGGACTTGCCAACCAGACGAGGCAGGCGCTGCGTGCCCCCGTCACCAGGGAAGGAGCCGATCTTGATTTCCGGCGTGGCAAATTTCGCCGCATCGGAAGCGATGACGATGTCGCACAGCAGAGCAAGTTCGAGACCGCCGCCCAGAGCGTAGCCGTTGACGGCGGCGATGGTCGGCTTGGAAAAGCCCTCGATCGCACGCCAACAAACCAGTCGCTCCGGATCGCTGTAGGAGGCAACTCCTCGTTCCAGCATGTCTGAAATGTCCGCCCCCGCCGCAAAGGCGCGTCCTGCACCGGTCAAGACCACGCAGCCAACGCTCGCATCGGCATCATAGATCGCGAGCAAATCGCGCAATTCGCCGAGTAATTCCTTTGATAGCGCGTTCAGCTTTTCGGGCCGATTGAGTGTCAGCAGGCGGATGCCGGGAGATGGTTCCTCGGTCCGCACGAGGGCGTCGGTCATCGATCAGGCGACCTTTCTGTATCCCGCGCTGAGACCAGCTTTAGCCAGCAGTCCGCGGATCTTTTCGATTTCGGCAACACCAGGCTTCATCAGTGGTGGCCTGACGTGGGCTTCGTCCAATCGACCGAGGATCACAAGTGCCTCTTTCATGCGATTGTGCATATCGAGAAGTGGCGCGTCATAGAAAGCCCTGACTGTCGGATAAATGCGATCGTTGATCGCCCTGGCAGTCTTCAGGTCGTTCGCCTGCACGGCGCGAAATAGCGCAACCTGCAGATCGGCGATGACACTTCCGGCCCCCGACAGGAGCCCGTCACATCCGAGAGCCAGCGACCCAAGCAGCCAGGCACTGTGGGTGGTCAGCGTATTCACTGGCCGATCGAGCGCCTTCAATTCCCGTATCTGACGTTCGTGCAGGTTGCCGTCACCGCATTGGTCCTTGATGGCGACAATGGATGGGAAGCGACGGCAAAGCTCCAGCAGAGTCGGCAACGGATAGGCAAGATTTGAGGCGAGCGGATACTGGAAAAGAATGATCGGCAGCCCCGATGCATCCGTAATGCGCCGCAGATGCTCGTAGATCATCTCAGGCCTGAGATGCCCGCCAAGCGTCATGAAGTCAGGGGGAAACACCAGCAGAGCATCGGCGCCTTCATGCTCCGCATAGGCAGCGATGCGGGCGGCCTCCAGGCTCGAATTGGTATAGATGCCGACGATGGTCGGGACCCTGTCTTGCAGGACATCCTTGGTCACGACGATCGCACGGAATTGTTCCTCGATCGTGAGCGCGTGCACTTCGGCGGCATGTCCGTTGATGGTGATACCCGAGATACCTTCCACGGACCCGACGTCGCCAAGATGCCGGCGATAGGCGCCCTCGTCGACGGCCAGGTCGGCGCTGAACGGCATCAGGCAGGCTGGGATGACGCCTTTGGCAACAAATTGTCTCTTCTCGCTCATCATCGGATTCCCTTCAGAAATGGCAGGACGCCGCAAGTCGCGGCGTCCCAATGAATCGTGGCCTCAGAAGCCCTTTCCGATCATCTGCGCGATATTGTCCGCGGTGACGGAAACTGTGGGCAGCGTGATGGTCGGCGGGACCTGTTCTCCTTTGGCGACCTTGTAGGCGGTCTCGATGCCTTCCGGGGCCACGAATGGGTAGACGAAGGTCGCCGCCAGCTTGCCCTGCTTGACGGCTTCGAACGCGGTTTCCTGGCCGTCGATGCCGACGACAGACACCTCGTTCAGCCTGCCGGCTGCCTCAAGCACCTGTATGGCGCCGAGCGCCATCTCGTCATTGTGCGCGTAAACGGCCTGGATCTGGCCCGGCCCGAAGCGCTGAACCATGTCCTCCATGAACTTGACCGCCTTGTCACGCGTATAGTCGCAGTTCTGCGAGGCGACGACCTTCATGTCCGGAAACTTCGCGATCGCTTCGGCGAAGCCCTTGTTGCGGTCTATGGTGGCGGAAGCCCCCGCGGTGCCCTGAAGCTCGATGATGTTGCCCTTCCCATTCAACTTCTTGGCGAGGAACTCGCCCGCTCCGACGCCGAGCGGAAGATTTTCACCGCCGACATGGACCGTCACCGGCGTATTCACCTTGCGGTCGAGCGTGACGACCTTGATGCCTGCATCCATGGCCTCCTTGACGACGGGCGTGAGCGCCTGCTCGGTCAGCGGCGAGATCATCAGCACCTTGATGCCCTGAGCGATCAGGTTTTCGACGTCGGCCACCTGCTTGGAGGCATCGTTGTTGCCGTCGGTGATGATGAGATCGACGTCCGGATAATGTTCGGCTGCGTACTTCTTGTTGCCTTCCACCATGGCCACGCGCCACGGGTGGTTCATCGTACCTTGGCTGAAACCGATCTTGATCTTCTCCTCGGCGAAGGCGGCGCCGGACAGCATGCCCCCTGCCAGCAGCGTCGCGGCCAGTGCGGTCGTGCGTAGGAAATGTCTGCGATTTGTCATTGTTAACTCCTCCGTTGGACTTCAAGTTAAGGTGTTCCAAGCGCCCCAACCGGTCTGCCGCGGCGGGACCGGACACGCTTGGATGTCAGGACCGCACGCGGTGGCGGTAGACCTCGAACATCACCGCTGCGATGATGATGGCGCCCTTGACGATTTGTTGCGTGAAGGGCGAAATACCGAGCAGGTTCAGGATGTTAGCCATCACGGCAATGATCGCGGCACCGATAACCGTGCCGATCACGCCGCCCTCCCCGCCGAACAGGCTGGTCCCGCCGATGACGACGATCGAGATTGCCTCCAACTCAAGATTGGTTCCTGCCGTCGGCTCGCCGACGGTCAACCTCGACACGAAAACCAGGGCGGTCAGCGCCGACAGCAGGCCAGAAATCACATAGACCGACATCAAGGTGCGAGACACGCTTATCCCTGCCAGCCGCGCGGCCTCGGTGTTGGAGCCGACAGCATAGACCTGGCGCCCGAACGGCGTATGGCGAAGGACGACGAAGGCTATCGCCGCGATGGCGGCAAAGAGCCAGATCGGAACCGGGATGCCGAGCAGAAATCCGCTGCCCAGATACGCGAAGGCGTCCGCGGATTCGCCAAGCGCCTTCGGTTCGCCATTGGCGATCGTCATGGCTATGCCACGGCCCATAACCAATGTGCCCAAGGTCATGATGAAAGGCGGCATGCCGAAGAAGACAACGCCGGCGCCATTTACTGCGCCGAACAAGGCGCCGATGGCGAGCGCGACGATCATGGCCAGCGGTATTGAGATGCCGTTCGAAATCATCAGCGCCGTCGAGACAGCCACGACACCGACGATCGAGCCGACCGAAAGGTCAATGCCGCGTGTCAGAATGACGAAGGTCATGCCGACGCTGACAATGCCGAACAGGGCGATCTGACGACCGACGTTCAGCACATTGCCCATGTGAACGAAGCTCGGCGACAGGTATATGGCGAACGCACACAGCACGATCAGAACCCAGAGCAGCCCGAGGCTCTGCGCCCATCCGCGCAGGCGTCCGATCGACCCCGGCTGAAGCGCGGCCGATGCTTGTCTTGTCGTCATCTCAACCATCCCTTCCTCCCATTGATTGCGCGGCAGTGGATTTCGGCTGCTGGCTCCGCATCAGCCAGGCTATGGCATCGGCCAGCCCGCCTTCGTCACAGGACGGTCCGACGAAATGCGCAAGCTCGATGACCGGCGGCACGGCATTTGCGACGGTCATGGCGGTTCCCGCCCAAGCCAGCATTTCGAGGTCGTTTTCCGCGTCGCCAGCGGCCGCACACTCAGCGGGTGCAAAGCCGAGCCGCGCAGTGACGAGGCTTATCGCGGTCTTCTTCGATACCCCGGGTGGCCCGATCTCGAGCAAGCGCGGGTGTGACCGCGACACGGAGAGCCGTTCGCCAAGCGTTTCGCGGAGCATTGCGAAGGCTTCCCGGTCGGGGGGGCCCCCGGCAACACACATGATCTTGCCGGGTTCGCCCGGGAGCGCTTCAATCGTTTCGGCTACGAACAGAGGCTCCCTCGTCACCGCGGCTTCGCGTGCGATGAGCGGGTCGTTCATCAGTGCGAAAACAGCATCGCCGGTGAACCACATAGGCCGCACGCCCGCTGCTTGCGCGGTCGCCATGGCGTGCAGCGCGTCGGAGCGTGAGATCCGCTGCTGCGAGAGCGCGGACCCGGTTGCGACATTGCCGATCCAGCCGCCGTTGAACGCGACGACGAGATCGGCGATTCCCAGCCGTTCGGCAAAGGGCCTGACCCCGAGCGGAGAACGTGCGGTCGCCAAAACGACCACGGTTCCCCTGTCCTGAGCCACGCGCACGGCATCGGCGACTCGCTGCGGCAGCACGTAGTCGTGGGTGAGCAGGGTCCGGTCGACGTCGGAAACAATGAGGCGTGGCATGGTCATTGACCGCCTCGGATCGGAAACACCGAGGCACGAGGACCGGTCTGGATGAGAAGCGTCTTAAGCTGCGTGAATTCCTCGAAGCCGGCCTGGCCCATTTCGTAACCGAAACCGGATCCCTTGACACCGGTGAGCGGAAGCTGTGGCGCGCCATCGATGATCGTATTGGCCTGGACCCAGCCGCTCCTCAGGCGTTTGGCGACCGTCAGCACGGTGTCGATGTTCTTCGACCAGATGTAGTTCGACAGGCCATAGACGGTATCGTTGGCCAGCCTTACCGCGTCGTCTGCCGTATTGAACCGGGTGATACTGAGAACGGGGCCGAAAATTTCTTCGCGGAAGATCGCCATGCGCGGCTCGACGCGATCGAAGATGGTTGCCTCGTGGAAGTGTCCGGGCATTCCGGCTGCAATGTTGCCGCCTAGGACAAGCTCCGCGCCGTCCTCGATCCCATCCCTGATGAACCCCGCCACCTTTTCCAGATGGTTGCCGTCGATCAGCGCCCCGATGTCGGTGTCTTCGTCGAACGGGTTGCCCACCTTCATCGTGCGCGCCCGCGCGACGACTTTGGCGATGAACTCGTCAGCGACGGACGATTGAACGAACAGCCGTGAACCTGAGACGCAGCATTCGCCATTGTTGAAGAAGACACCCATCAGCGCGCCGTCAGTGGCGGCATCGAGATCGGCATCGGCAAAGACGATATTGGCCGACTTGCCGCCAAGCTCGACCGAGGACTTGACCAGGTGGCGCGATGTGTTGGCGACGACGCGGCTGCCGGTGCGGGTCGACCCAGTGAAGGAAACGAAGTCGATGCCAGGATGCGCGGTCAGGTGATCACCGACCGCGGCGCCATAACCGCTGACGACATTGAAGGCGCCGGCCGGCAGCCCCGCCTCGCTCGCCAGCGCCGCGATCTCGAACGCCGAGCCGGATGTGAACTCGGACGGCTTCAGCACGACCGTGCAGCCTGCGGCAAGCGCGAACGGCACCTTTTGTGACAGGATGAGAGCCGGAAAGTTCCATGGCGTTATCAGCGCCACGACCCCGGCAGGCTCGCGCGTGACCAGCGCCGTCTTGCCCTCACCAATGTTGGTGTAGGATAGACCCGCCATCTGCATTGCAAAGGAAGCGGCGTAGCGCGTCAGGCCGATCGCGCCGTCGATGTCGCCACGAGCAAACCTTATCGGCTTGCCGACCTCCTCCACCTCTATCCTCACCAGCCGCTCCCGATTGGCGCTGATGAGTTCGGCGAACCGGTTGAGCACTTCGGCTCGCTCGATGCCGCTCAAGCGCGGCCAGGGCCCTTCCTCGAAAGCGATCCGCGCCGACTCGACAGCCAGATCGACATCTGTCGGCGAGCCTTCCGCATAAGTGGCGACCCGCTCGCCACTTGCTGGCGCTCTGCGTTCAATTGATCCTGTGCCCGTGCCGGCGACGAACCGCCCGCCGATGAATTGTTGGTAGCTCCGCATGCCCATCTCGCTCCTACTGCCAGACCGCATGGGCCATGATGGTTTCCTCGGTCGCGCCCTCCCCATCCAGGACCGCGGAGACGGCGCCTTCCCGCATCACGACGATGCGGTTGCAGAGGCCTAGAATTTCCGGGAGTTCGGACGAAACCATCACGATGGCCGCACCGCGCGTGGAGGTCAGCCCAACAAGCAGGTCGTAGATCTCGCGCTTGGCGGCGACGTCAACGCCGCGCGTCGGCTCATCCACCAGAAGGATCTCGGTCCCGGCATGCAACTGCCGGGCTATGCCGCACTTCTGCTGATTGCCACCCGAGAGCGTTCGCACCTTGGCGCTGGCGCTCGGCGTCTTGATGCGCATCTGCCGAATGAAGCGGGAAACCTGCTCCTGCTCGCGTCTGCGGCTGATCAGTCCGCCTTGGACGATGGCTGCAAGTTCGGAAACGGTGACGTTGAAGGCAACCGATTGTTCGAGGAAAAGGCCCTCGGTCTTGCGGTCCTCGGGCAACAGGCCGATCCCATGCGCGAGCGCTGCACGCGGCCCATCGACCGCGATCGCCTTGCCATCGATCCTGATCTCGCCGCTGTCAATCGCGTCGGCGCCGGCGATTGCCCGCAGCACCTCCGTCCGACCGGCCCCGGCGAGACCGCAGATGCCGACGATCTCACCTTGCCTGACATCGAAAGAAATGTCCCTTAAAACGCCTGCTCGCGAGATACTGCGCACTTCAAGGCGCACATCCGGGCCCGGTTTCGGACGGGGTGGGAACACGTCCTTCAACTCGCGTCCGACCATGTGGCGAATGAGGTCGGCGGTTGTCGTCTGCGCCAGCGGCATGGACGCGACAACCTGCCCGTCGCGCAGCACGGTGACTTCGTCGCAGATCTCGTAGAGCTCCTTGAGACGATGCGTAATGTAGATGAAGGACACGCCCTGTTCGGCGCTGAGCCGCCGGATCGTCGTGAACAGGTGTTCCAACTCGGCGTCGCCCAGGACAGCGGACGGCTCGTCGAGGACCACGATGCGCGCTTCGCGTGCAATCGCCTTGGCGATCTCCACCATTTGACGCTGGGCTACGCTTATCGCATCGATCCGGGCGGCCGGATCAACCCGGAAACCCAACCTGTCCAACACCTCGCGAGCCGCAGCTTGGGTTTTGCGCCAGTCGACGGTGCCGAGCACAGTCTTCGGCAATCGGCCAAGAAAGATGTTTTCGGCGACCGTCAGATGGGGCGCCTGAGCCAGTTCCTGGTAGATGACCGCAATACCCAGTTCGAGCATCCGCTCCGGCGTCGGCGTCGGCACGACAGTGCCATCGATGACCACCTCGCCCTCATTGGCAAGGAAGGCGCCGGAGAGGACGCGCATCAACGTCGACTTGCCAGCCCCGTTTTCGCCGATAACGCCATGGACGCTGCCTTTGCTGACGGCAAAGCTGACGTCATTCAGTGCGTACACACCGGGAAAGCGCTTGTGGATGCCGCGCATCTCGAGAACTGCGTCTTTCATCCTGAGCCTCAAGAAATCGTTTTCACGCTATGCTCAAAAAAGCTCACAAGCGGTGGATCTGCATGCCGCCACCGATGTGGTAGATGTCTCCGGTGCTGAACGGCAGGCCGCCTGCGGCCAAGGTCGCGACTGCGCGAGCAATGTCGTCCGGCTGGCCCCATCGCCGGATCGCCGACAACTCACCTGCCTCGACCTGCGACGAATACTTCTCGTAGACGTCTGCGGTCATGTCGGTCTGGATCAAGCCGGGGCGAATCTCATGTACCCGGATGCCGGCGTCCGCTAGGCGGATCGCAAACTGTTGCGACGCCATCGAGAGCCCGGCCTTCGATATGCAATATGGGCCCTTCTCCGGCGAGACGAGGCCGGCATTGGCGGAGGTGATCGTCACGACCGATCGCTCCGACGCGGTTTGCGGCCTTGAAAGCATCGCGCGCGCGACGGCTTGGGTGAGGAAGAATGTGCCACGCAGGTTGACACCGATCAGCCGGTCGAAGCTTTCCTCGGTGACATCGAGAAGGTCGCCGCGCACGCTCACCTGCACGCCGGCATTGTTCACCAGGCACGTGATCTCGCCCAGGTCGCGTTCAAGGCCTTCGACAAAGGTCGCGTTGCCCGACGTCTCGGAGATGTCCCTGCGGTAGAAAGCGCTGTTGCGCCCGAGCCTGCTCACAAGATCGACAGTCTCGCTGGCATTCTCGTCATCGACAATATCGACGATCGCTATATCGAAGCCCACCCGTGCAAGCTCGCAACAGATGGCGCGGCCAATGCCGCGTCGGCCGCCTGTGACAACCGCAAGACCGCGGTCGCCGGGGGACTGCCGTTCAGCCATGTCCCGGACCGCTGGAGCAGTCTGGTTCAGCATCATGATGCCTTCCTTTCCACGGCAGCGCCGACACCGCTCGCAGCGACCACTGCCTTCGAGGCCAACAGGCTCTTGACCTCGCCCTCGGCATAACCGAGCTCGTGCAGGATCTCGCGGGTGTGCTCGCCAATCTCGAGGGCTAGGCAGCGCAGCGCCGGCACCTCGCCGTCATAGCGGTTGGGATGATTGACCAGATAGATGGTGCGGCCCCGCACGGTGACCTGACGGAACACCTGAGCGTGGCTTAGCTGCGGATCAGCCAGCAGATCGTCATAGTAGTTGATCGGCGCCCACCAGATGCCGTGGCGATCGAAGCGGTCAGCAAGTTCCGCTACAGAAAAGATCGCCGTAGCCTCGGCCAGGTGGCGAGCGTATTCATCCCGATTCGCGTATCGGTCGACGTCCGCCACTTCGCGCAGACCATCGCTGCCTAGCGCTTCGGCCAGCACCGAGGAGTCGCAAAGTGAGATTACAACATGGCCGTCGGTGGCGGGATAGACGCCGTAGGGCGCAGCGTGGAACCACGTAGCCAGGTTCTTCTCGCGCTTCAGGACTTCGCGGCTCATTCCACCCGCGAAGTAGTTGACGAGAGGCTCCCCCTGCAGATCGATCGCCGAGTTGATCAGGCTGGCTTCAACGCGCGTGCCTTTGCCATCACGAAGTCGGCGCACCAGCGCGCCCAGGATGCCCATCGCCAGCAGCGCGCCGCCATGCTGATCGACGATCGCCGCCCCAACGGGCGTCGGGCCCCGATCGGGCGTGCCGGTGACACTCATGAGACCTGACCGCGCTTGGGCGAGAAGGTCCTGACCAGGCTTCAGCGCCATCGGTCCGGTGGAGCCGAACCCGCTTGCCGAGGCGAAGATCAGTGTAGGATTGATCGCGCGAAGCGCTTGGTCGTCGAAACCCAGCTTGGCGAACACGCCAGGCCGGAAATTTTCCATGACCACGTCGGCCTCGGCGATCAGGCGGCGCGCGACTTCCTTGCCCTCAGGGCTTTTCAGATCGATGCCGATGGAGCGTTTGTTGCGGTTGGCGCAGAGATAGAAGCCGCTGACGCCGTCGACATACACATCCGCGCCGGACCACCGACGCTCATGAGCCCCATCTATCGGTTCGACCTTGATGACGTCGGCACCCATGTCGGCCAGATACTGGGCGCCTGCGGGACCTTGCAGGAAATGGCAAAAGCTGACGACCTTGATCCCGCTGAGCATGTCTCTTCCCTTGATGTAGCGCTTTCATTTACGCTCTTTGTGAAATCGTTTTCACAACTTTTCAGAGCGCTGTCAATCCTGTTTTCTGGACTTTTCGTCGAAAAAGACATGTGGCGACTTGAAAGAATTTGTGCGATCTAGAAAACGGTTTCTCAAATTTGGCAATGGCCATACTCAATGGATATCGAAGACGGCAGCGCCAAACTGATTGACGTGGCCCGGCTTGCGAACTGCTCGCCGGCTACCGTTTCGCGCGTCCTCAATGGCAACCCGAACGTCAATGAGATCGTCCGAGATCGCGTGGTGCGAGCCGCACGGGAACTTGGCTACGTCCCCAACGGTTCCGCCAGGGCGCTGCGATCCACGCGAACAAGGCTGGTCGGCGCCATCATTCCGACCTTGGACCACGCGATCTACGCCACAATGGTCGACGCGCTTCAGGCCAGGCTGTCCGAAAAGGACGTTTCGCTGATCATCAACACCTCGGGCTACGACATCGATCTCGAATACGAGCAAGCGCGCCTGCTGGTCGAGCGCGGCGTCGAGTCGGTGGTGCTGGTAGGGTCCACGCACCTGCCGGCGACGCTTGCGATGCTTGAGCAAAAACGTATCGACTATGTCTATACCTACACGTCGAAAGCGATGGAGTCGGGCGCCGCGGTGGGGTTCGACAATGAGAAGGCTGGGCGCACGGCGGCGCGCTACCTGCTCGACCTCGGCCACGCCCAATTCGGGATGATTGCAGGCATAACCCAGGACAATGATCGCGCGGCTGGCCGCCGCGACGGTTTCCTGAATGAACTCGAGCGGTCAGGCATCGACCGCGCAACCGTTACGGTTGTCGAAGGGGCCTACAGGCTGGATGACGGACGGCGGTGCATGCAGCGGCTGATGGAAGAAGGCACAAGGCCGACGGCGGTGTTTTGCGGCAGCGATATCCTGGCGGCCGGCGCCATCAAATACTGTCACGCCGCCGGGATCGCTGTCCCCGGGGAGGTCTCGATCGTTGGCTTCGACAATCTCGAAATTGCTGAGCTCACCTCACCTGAATTGACCACGTTGGAAGTGCCGGCACGCGACATGGGCCGAATTGCTGCCGACTACATCCTGGCATCGCCGTCGCAGCGGCTGCATTTAAGGCAACGCGAACTGGCAATCCGGCTGATCGTCAGGGAAAGCACGGCTCCAGTGGGGCGCTAGACACTTCGACGTCCTAGTACCACGGTAGGGCCCCCTGTTGCCGAAAGCTGATCCGAGTGGCTGCGATGGGGGCATAGCTGCTTTTGCGCCATCGGCCTTGGTGCTCTATCTTAAGCTTACGTCTAGAGGCGCGCTACACCGCGCCTAGGGGGCGCTAGGTTGCCCGCGCTCCCGTTTAGCGCCACTCCTCGGCGCAATGATGCGCCGTCCGGTTCGCCGCGACGATTGCGTGCCTTTCTAAACGCAAAAAACCGCCCCGGTTAGAGCGGGACGGTAATTGATTTATGATAGAATTGGTTGCGGGGACAGGATTTGAACCTGTGACCTTCAGGTTATGAGCCTGACGAGCTACCGGGCTGCTCCACCCCGCGTCACCTACGAGCAAGCGTTTGCTTGCGTTCTTGGACGTAAGCCTAGGCCTACGGATAGGCTGGCCTACAGATAGGTAGATGGCTCGCCAAATGAAAGGGCCGCTTGCGCGGCCTTGGATCCCGTTCGGCGGGCCTGGAACGTAGAGAGAAGATTTGAGTTGAACATG
>NZ_QMBQ01000001.1 GCF_003289965.1 Mesorhizobium atlanticum | reverse complement strand
CACCGCCACCATCAACGTGGCCGGCGGCACCTTCACCGACGCAGCGGGGAACAACAACACCGCCGCCACGCAGCTGAGCATGACGGTGGACACCGTCGCGCCGACGGTTGTGATCGGCACCGATGACAATGCCCTCAAGATCGGCGATGTCGCGCACCTCACCTTCACCTTGAGCGAGGCGTCGACCAACTTTGGCAGCGGCGATGTCGCCGTCACCGGCGGCACGTTGAGCAACTTTGCCGGCAGCGGCACCAGCTACACCGCCGACTTCACGCCCACGCCCGGCAGCACCACCACCGCCACCATCAACGTGGCCGGCGGCACCTTCACCGACGCAGCGGGGAACAACAACACCGCCGCCACGCAGCTGAGCATGACGGTGGACACCGTCGCGCCGACGGTTGTGATCGGCACCGATGACAATGCCCTCAAGATCGGCGATGTCGCGCACCTCACCTTCACCTTGAGCGAGGCGTCGACCAACTTTGGCAGCGGCGATGTCGCCGTCACCGGCGGCACGTTGAGCAATTTTGCCGGCAGCGGCACCAGCTACACCGCCGACTTCACGCCCACGCCCGGCAGCACCACCACCGCCACCATCAATGTGGCCGGCGGCACCTTCACCGACGCAGCGGGGAACAACAACACCGCCGCCACGCAGCTGAGCATGACGGTGGACACCGTCGCGCCGACGGTTGTGATCGGGATCAGTGACACCGCGCTCACCGCCGGCGATGTCGCGACAGTGACCTTTACCTTCAGTGAGGTACCGTCGAACTTCTCTGCGGCAGACGTGAGCTATGACACCACGAGCGCAACCTTGGGCGCAATCACGCCCACGGGCGATCCAAAGGTCTTCACGGCCACTCTGACACCAATCGCGTCGATCAACGATGCAACCAACATCATTACGGTGGGTACGGCGTGGCAAGACCCTGCGGGTAATGCCCCGGCGGCTACAACCAACTCGGTCAACTACACGGTCAGCACCGGCGACTCGACGCCGCCGACTGTAACAATCACCAGTACACCATTGGGCAATACAGTCGGATCTACCTCAACAGTAACGTTCCAATTTAGTGAAACTGTAATCGGCTTTAATCCCGGCAGCGTGACTGATGTTACATTGACTCGAGCCACGCTGAGCAACATTGTTCAAGTGGATGGCGATACTTGGACGGCAACTCTAACCAGAACCGCTAACGGCTCTGTTAAGGTTGATGTGGTAGCAGGTAGCTATACGGACTCGGCGCTTAATCCCGGTGCTGCAGGGAGTCTCGGACCGCTCAATCCCGCCGGCACCGCCGGCGAGCCGATCAACCTCGCGCTGACCGGCTCGTCGGACGGCCAGACCGTCACCGTCACCGTGAAAGACATGCCTTCCGGCTGGACCATTGACGGCGCCACGCAGAACGCCGACGGGTCCTGGACGGTTCAGACCAATGCCGTCCATGAGCTGACAGTCACCACGCCCGCCAGTTTCGCCGGCGCGGCGGTGCTCGATGTCTCAATGACCTGGACAAACGCCGACGGCACGACCGGAAGCGCGTCGATCGCAGACAACGTCGAGGCTTACGCGCCGGGTTCGCCGATCTTCGCCTGGTCGGGCGATGACGTGCTGACCGGCTCCAGCGGCAACGATCTGTTCGTCTTCTCGCAGCCGATCGGCAACGATACCGTGCACAGCTTCGACGCTGCCGCGGACCAGATCGATCTGATCGGCTATTCCGGCTTCCAGAGCTTCGCCGACGTCCAGGCGCATACCGCCGACGACGCCAATGGCAATGCGGTGATCACGCTTGCCGACGGGCAGTCGATCACGCTGGACGGCGTGCATTCCTCCGCCCTCGGCGCAGGCAATTTCGTCTTCGACCAGACGCCGGTGGTCAACAATCCTGGCACCATGACACTCGGTGACGGCTCGCTGCTGCCGCTGAGCGGTACGGTCAACAACAGCGGCCTTATCTCGCTGAACTCGACCGTCGACGACACGCTGCTGCAGGTCATAGAGCATGGCGTGACCCTCGAGGGCGGCGGGCAGGTTGTCCTGTCCGACAGCGCGGCAAATATCATCTCCGGCACCGGTCCGGACGTCACCCTGATCAACATCGACAATACGATCTCGGGCGCCGGCCAGCTGGGCGATGGGATGCTCGGCCTCGACAACAGGGGCACCATCATCGCCTCGGGCACCAATGCCTTGGTCATTGATACCGGCGGCAGCGTCGTCATCAACTCCGGCGCGCTGGCAGCGACCGGTTCGGGTGGCCTGGTCGTCGCCGGCGGGGTTGCGAATTCCGGCATGATCGAGGCCGATGGCGGTAATGTCGTCATCCACGGCCAAGTAACCGGCGACGGCGATGCCACGATCGGCAACCTCTCGAAGCTGGAATTCGGCGCAGCCTCGTCGACGGATGTCACCTTCGCACAGAATGCGGCCGGCACGCTGGAGCTCGATGACTCGTTCGACTACAGCGGACGGATCAGCGGCATCACCAACGACGACAAGCTGGACCTTAACGACATCCTGTTCGGTGTCGGAACGACGGTCGCCTATCAGGCGAGCCAGGATGGCAGCGGCGGCACGTTGACCGTCTCGGCCGGCGCGCACAATGCCACGCTGCACCTACTCGGCACCTACGATGCGAACGGCTTCAAGCTCGCCGATGACGGCCAGGGGCACGCCGTCGTGACCTACAACCCGGCGGAGTTCACGCTGACCGGCGTCGGCGGTGGAACGAGCGAGTTCGCGGTGTGATGGATAGAGGGTGAGCTCGCACCACGCGCGGCTCACCCGGTTTCTGCGCCGGTCGGGCGTTTAGCTTACGAATTAAGGTTTACAGCAGGTTTACGAGTGAGCGGCGTGGTCAGCTGAAGGATCGGGAGTAGCATCAGTGCCGGGCACGCAGTTTGGACAGGGGGCGGTTCTCCGCTGGGCATTTTGAGTCTCGACAGCAAATCCAAGATTGTCAGGGAAGCGCTTCGCGCCTGCCGCCGCTATTTCCTGTTTGCGGCGGTGTTCAGCCTGGCCATCAACCTGCTTTACCTCGCATCTCCGCTCTACATGCTGCAGATCTACGACCGGGTGGTCACCAGCGGCAGCGAGACCACGCTGGTGATGCTGACGCTGGTGCTGCTTGCGGCGTTCCTGGCGCTCGCCGGTCTCGATCTCGTGCGCGCCGCGATCCTGACGCGTGCCAGCGCCCGGCTCGATCGGCTGCTTTCGGCCAAGATCCTGGCGGCTTCCGTCGAGATCCCGTCGCAGGGGGCTTCGCAAAGCCAGCCAATCCGCGATTTCGATACCTTCCGCCAGGTGATCACCGGCAGCGGCGTCCATGCGCTGTTCGACCTGCCGTGGTCGCCGATCTATATCGGGGTCATCTTCCTTCTGCATCCCTGGCTTGGTTTCTTCGCGCTTGGCTCGTCGCTGATCCTCATCGCCATGGCGGTGCTCAACGAGTATATGGTCAGGGTGCCTCTGAAGCAGGCCAACGACCTCGCCACCGCCAACTATAATTTCACCGAAATGAGCCTGAGGAATGCGGAAGTCATCCGCGCCATGGGCATGATCGAGGGCCTCGTCCGTCGCTGGGGGCGCGACCGCGGCATGGCGCTCCGCCGACAGGGACAGGCCAGCGACCGGGCGGCACTGATGTCCGGGATGATTCGCTTCCTGCGCCTCACCATGCAGTCGCTGATCCTCGGCCTCGGCGCCTATCTGGTCATCGAGCGGCAGATCACCGGAGGCTCGATGTTTGCGGCCAGCCTTCTATTGGGCAGGGGGCTGCAGCCGGTCGAGCAGATCGTCGGACTTTGGCGCAGCCTTGTCCTGGCACGGGCCGCGCTCGGGAGGGTCGAGAAGCTGCTTGACGGCGGCGCGCAAGGGGAACGCTCGTTCAACCTTCCCAAGCCCACAGGCAAGATTGCCGTCGAACAGCTTACCTTCGCCATTCCGAACCTGCAGAAGGTGCTGTTGCGCGATATCTCGTTTAAGCTCGAGGCCGGCGAGGCGCTCGGCATCGTCGGCCCTTCCGGCGCCGGCAAGTCGACGCTGGCGCGTCACCTCGCCGGCATCATGCAGCCGAGCCGCGGCACGGTGCGGCTCGATGGCGCCGACATGACGCAATGGGGCAGGGAGGCGCTCGGCGACCATATCGGCTATCTGCCGCAGGACATCGAGCTGTTTTCCGACAGCGTGGCTGCCAATATCGGCCGCTTCAAAACCGACGTTGACCGCGAGGTGATCGAGGCCGCCCGGCTCGCCGGCGTGCATGAGATGATCATCCGCTTGCCGCAAGGCTATGAGACGCAGATCGGCGAGGGCGGCGCGGTGCTGTCGGGCGGTTACCGGCAGCGCATCGCGCTTGCGCGCGCCGTCTTCGGAACGCCGAACCTCATCGTGCTCGATGAGCCGAGCTCCAATCTCGACTCCGACGGTGACCGCGCGCTGGCCGAATGCGCGCTGGAGCTCAAGCGTCGCGGCAGCACCGTGATCATCGTGTCGCACCGGCCCTCGACCCTGGCCAATGTCGACAAGATCCTGCTCCTGAGAGACGGAGGGGTCGAGGCCTTCGGGATGAGGAACGAGATTGTCGCGCTGCTCAACCAGCGCGCCGCGCCGATAGCGGTGACAACCCAATGACCGATGTCGCCGCCACGTATCGCAGTCTGCCCGGCGTCGTCGAAGCGGGCGCCGACTCGGACTCAATCCGGGGTCCGGTCTGGGTCGGTTTGCTCATCATCGTCGCCTTCTTCGGCGTATTCGGCGGCTGGGCGGCGATCGCGCCGCTCAACGGCGCCGTGCTTGCCGACGCGATGGTGAAGGTCGAGGGCAACCGAAAGAGCGTCCAGCATTTCGATGGCGGCACGGTGAAGAAAATCCGCGTGAAGGACGGCGACATCGTCAAGGCAGGCGATGTGCTGGTCGTGCTTGACGACACGCGTGCCCGTTCTGAGTTCAACCTCTACTCCCAGCAATATGCCCTACTGCGCGCAACGGATGCCCGCATTCGTGCCGAGCTTGACGGTAGCGCGGCGGTGGCCTTCCCCAAGGATATTTCCGCTGAGCACCAGGGTTATCTGCAGGACGCGATGGCCAACCAGATCGCCGACCTTGAGAGCCAGCGCGCCTCGATGGCAGGTGCTACGAAGATCCTGCAAAAGCGGATCGCCGAGCTCGAAGAGCAGATCGAGGGCAAGGAGGCGCGCGTAGAATCCTATCGCGCACAACTCAAGTCGACCGTGGACGAGAAGGCGGGTCTGAACAAGCTGCTGAAGGCCGGCTTGACGACGCGCACGCGCATCCTGGAACTCGACCGCTCCGCCTCCGACTTGCAGGGCCTCATCGACCAGGCGCTCGGTGAGATTGCCGGCAACCGTCAGAGCAAGGCCGAGCTCGAAAGCCAGATCGCACAGCTCACCAACGAGCGTCGCGCAAAACTGTCGGCCATGTTGATCGACACGCAGTCGAACCTTGCCGATCTGGTGCCAAAGATGTTTGCCGCGCAGGCCACCGTCGACCGCACCGAAGTGCGCGCGCCCTACGATGGGCAGGTGATGGACTTGACGGTCTTCTCGACCGGCGCAGTCGTCACCCCCGGTCAGACCATCCTAGACATCGTTCCGGCCAGGAATTCGCTGATCGTGCAAGCGCAGATCCGCGTCGAGGACATATCCAGCCTCCGCGCCGACATGACGGCCGAAATCCGCTTTACCTCCTACAAGCAGCGCACGACGCCGGTCATCCACGGCCGTGTCACCCGCATCTCGGCGGACCGTGTGACCGACGCCAAGACTGGCTTTCCCTATTATGTCGCCGACATAGCGGTGGATCAGCAGGAACTCGCCGCGGCACCACAGATCCAGCTCTATCCAGGTATGCCGGCGCAGGTCATGATCGTCACGGAGGAACGCACCGCGTTGGATTACATTGTGGGGCCGCTGACGGCTTCGCTGCACACGGCGTTCCGGCAGAAGTAGACCTTGCTAACGTGACCTGAGGGTGTTGGCCCTTGCCGAACATCCGCTTCTGGAAGGTGTCTACTGAAAACAGACCATCCGCTTCCGGCCCCAAATGGAACATCTGTCCCACGAGTCGAACTGCGTAGAAGGGGTGGCAGCAGGTTACCGATTGGTTTGTCCACTTCGCTCGGATCGTCCGGGATGTTTATGGTAGTCGATCTTGCGGCGAAAAAGTGCAGCTATCTGGAGCGGCGACGGTACTTTTCGAGATCAGCTGTGGCGGGGTCGAAAACCACAAAGTGGGAAAAGTTGACCGATTGGCCGCGATAGTTGGTGAAACCGCAAAATTTTTTTGTGGCAATTTTCCCTTTAAAATCAGAAGGCTAACTTTTTGCCGGGCCGTGCGCCGGCTGGCTGTTCTGCAAACAAGGAAAAACCCAGCTAGATCAATGCCTAGCTGGGTTGAAGATAATAGAGTGGGAATGTTGACGGACGCCGCTCTTAATCGTTGAAACCAAAAGAGAAAATCTACGAGGTTGCCGACCGTGACGGCATGTATGTTCGCGTCATGCCCAGTGGAGCGATCTCGTTTCGCCTGGATTACAGGCTCAACGGACGGCGGGAGACGGTTCTATCTGGGCAGGTACGGACGGACGGAATCCCGCTTGCTCGGGCCCGAGAGAAGTGTCTCGACGCGAGGCGCGCCGTCGGCGAGGGACGATCGCCGGCGATCGAGAAGCAACGGGAGAAACGTCGCCTGAAGGGCTCGTGCAGCGTACCGCGCTGGATTATACTCTGGGGCCGCTGACGACGTCCTGGTACACGGCGTGCAACGCGGTGCCAGTAAAGCTGACCTCATCAAGATAAATCAGCGTAAGAAGCCGACGACCGTGCCGAAGTGCTAGCCTCGATCTAGAATGGAAGCCTTGCCTTTGAAGGTGTAGAGCGTCGGCAAGCCGCAGTTGTCAGTCAAAAAGCAACCCCGGCTGCAGAGGTTGGGTGTGACACTGGCAGCCGAGGTCAAATGAGTTTTTCAAAAAATGTGGCCCCGTTTCCGCCAAATCGCAACGTTCCGCTTTTGGGTCGAGATGAGCACGCTCTCGTCCGTTCGATGTAATATAGCGCGTATGCAATTTTAAGTTGTTGTACTTTCGGATATATTAGCCACCTAAGATATAATTACCAAATTGTTAACCGGGATTAATGCGTATTTTCCACAGGATCGTAGGATGCAATCCAGGCTGGGCTACCTCAATGGAGCGGGGATGCCATACGTCGGTGCGTTGGGCCGGCGTATGTCATTACTCCTTGAAGCTATTCTTTTTCAGATAACCTCCAAGCAGCCTGATGGATGAGCGTATCAGTTCATGCTTCTGACTGGCTTTGCAAGGGCGAGCAAGACAAAGGGGGAAGAAAGCAAAGCAAGCGGTGGAGAAGGAGTAAGTAGGGCGATGGGGCATTCTCAAATTTCCGGTTTTTGGAATGACGCTACGGGACCAGTACACAATGGGCATCTGCCGGACCCGACCGGCCTCGGCAGGTCCGAACTTGAGGAAGGGCAATCAAGCGAAGGCCTGGTCGTAATCGTCGATAAGCGAGCACTTGAGCGCGAATGCCTTGCTCGTGGCCTTGTCGAACACAATCCCACTTTGCGCGTTAGTGCCGTGGGGTCGCTCGACGAGATCCGGCGTATTGCCGGCGAGGCGGGTCCAGCTGCGATTCTCGTCATTCTGGGCGCCAAAAAAGTCACCGACCAGAGTGTTCGAGAGGAACTTGTGCGCTTCATTTCCGAAGTTGGCGCCACACCGGTGATCGTCGTCGTGGACTCCGACGAGCCAGGGGAAATACTCGCGGCTCTCGAATGCGGCGTTCGAGGCTACATTCCGACCAGTGTGAAGGTAAAGGTCGCTGCCGAGGCCATTGGTCTCGCCCGCGCCGGAGGGGTTTTTGTACCCGCCAGCTGCGTGTTGGCACTTCGCGAAATCATCCATTCGACCGCAAACGGCACGCGTCCGCCCGCGGGCATGTTCACCGCACGCGAGGCCGCGGTTGTGGAGGCGCTCCGGAAAGGCAAGGCAAACAAGATAATTGCCTACGAGCTCAACCTCTGCGAGAGCACCGTCAAGGTCCACATCCGTAATATTATGAAAAAACTGAAGGCTACGAACCGAACAGAGGTGGCGTACAAGCTTAGACAGATGATGCTTTGAAGGGCTGCCTCGACCGGCCCAAGGAATATAACTGCTTGGCACTATTGCCTTTGCGGGCGTCGGGCCTCGATGAGGTCCGCCGCTCCTTGGCTCAGAGGTTGGATGTCTCCTGCGGGTCCTTGTCGGGAGATGGATACGCCCGGCCGGGCTCGGATCCCGCTGTCACGAGAAATCCGACATTGTTTCCTCCTAGGTCCGCGTCACGGTACGCGGCTTCCGCAGCCTTCAGCCCTCCTATCAGTCTACGGATCTCAGGAGCCGCACCGAGCACGTCAAGTGGCAGGCCCAACTGGCCGCGGCTGGGCCGCTTTGGCGGCCACACGCTGAGGCCGAAGTAGCTGGCGGCCGAGCGGTCGATCCCGCCGCTGAACTGCACCAACTTTGCCCGGCGAGAGTTCCTGGCAATACGACCCAAGCTGTTGATGTCCATTGGCGGTTTGTCGGAGGGCCGCATCGCGACCAGGATCACATCCCATGCATCGTCGGTCAGCAGCGACGGGTGCGAAAAGACGCTTATCCTGGCCCCACGCTCGCGCAGCATTTGCTCGAGGATCGCAGCGCAGGGCGTGTCGCAGACAATGGCGATCCTCGCCGCACGTTGATCGACACCTGCATCGCCGAGCAAGGCGCAGCACAACCGCGCGAACTCCGGCAGCAGGTCTATGGCCGGGTGGCTGAGATTGGGAGCGGCAACTTTGATGCCAGCCTCGTCACAGGCGTCGAAGTCGACAACGCCTGGCTGAAGCTCCCATGGTTCAGCCATCAATGAAACAACCGCATGAGAGGGCAAGAGCTCCGTGAGCGATCTCGAGATGGGCCCAACCTGGAGGCAGTATGTGACGATGTCGACGTCATGCCATTTGTGGCTATCGATGCGGTTCGCCACTTCCACGCGTTCGGCGACATCGGCGTATTTGGCAAATGCCAACGTCGCGTCCGAGGCTGCCGCCGGATGTCTATAGGATGTGCGTGTGAGGGCCACGACACGGCCGGCATTGGCGAGCGCCGCGGCCGCCGCGGTTATCGCTTGGTATCCTGTCGCGGCTCCGACGACCACGGTGAGACCGGAAAGATCAAGATCGAGCAAGGCTATTTGCCTGCGGACGATAGCAAGTGCTTCCCCGCAGTCAATCTCGGGAACATGACGAGCAAACGGCGTTGAGGGGAAATCACCTGATGAAGGCATCGGATTGGGCACTTTCCACTACCAGATAGGCCGGCATACCTATTTTGACGCGGAGCACCTGTGCTGCTCTATCTCGTCCGGGCGCGACGCGCGTGCACTTCACGCAGTGCGTTGACGAATGCCTTTGCGGGCGTGCGCACTCCGCAAGCTTGGTTTCTGACATTCGCTCAATGTCCTCGCCAAGAGAGTGGCGGCCTGAATTTGGCTGGCACTCTCGACCGTCCCTGCACGCGGACCGGTCAATGCATCGTTCTCGCAATACAGCCGAACCGGCCGGGAGTGCTACAGCAGCAAACGGATGCTCGGTGATACGCCATTTGATCGGAAGGCTTATCGACACAACGCCAGCAACGCTCGGATCAGGCTAAGGGGGTAATCGACGCCACGTGGGAGGCTACCTCCTTTGCGGCTCTTGCCGACAATGACCCGCCGCTGTGAAGTTGAGTACTGAAACCACCAGCGTTCCTCGGCGAAACTCGTGACAATCAGCGCATTTGACATAAAGCCCCACGGATCCGGCGTCCGCGCCGACCAAAGCCGTCGTCCACTTGGAGGCCGGTCCAAGAGGATGATGGACGTGACGGTTGCCTTGATCGCGCTCGTCCTCACCGCGCCGGTTATGCTGGCGGTTGCCTTTCTGATATTGGTGACTGACGGCGCGCCGGTGATATTCTTCCACACCCGGGTCGGCTTCAACGGCAAGCGTTTCGCCTGCTACAAGTTCAGGACCATGGTCGCCAACTCCGAGAAGGTTCTGGCCGACTACCTTGCGAGCAATCCCACGGCCGCCAAGGAGTGGGAGGAGAACTGGAAATTCAAGAACGACCCGCGCATCACATTCCTGGGGCACATTCTCAGGAAGTCGAGTCTGGATGAGTTGCCTCAGCTCATCAACGTGATGCGCGGCGAGATGAGTTGCGTCGGCCCTCGACCGGTCGTTCCCGACGAACTGCAACGCTACGGTACCTGTGCCACGGACTATCTTCAAACCCGGCCGGGGCTTACCGGCCTGTGGCAGGTGGCGGGCAGAGACGCAATGGACTATCCCAGCCGCGTCTCTCTCGACAGCCGTTACGTGCGAAACTGGTCCATATGGGCCGATATAGTCATTCTCTGCCGGACGATCTTCGCCGTGATGAAATTCGACCGGGCATCTTGAGCCAAGGCATATTCCGTCGACGGATCCGGATGACGCACTTTGAGGGTCATCGCTCACGGGTCGCGGTTCGGCGCCAGATGAGGCCAACGAAGAGGCCCACCAAATAGGCACATTGCAGCGTTACGACCAGAAGCAGGATCGAAAGTAGGCGATGCCGATCAAACAAGCCGTTCGTATTGCCTATGACGGCCCCGGCCACGACGATCACCGCTGTCGCAACGATAAGCGCGGGGGCGCGAACGCTAAATCCCAGCAGGATGCCGATCACGCCGGCTGCGACAAGGCTCCAAAGCACGGCGATCTCCTATGGTCTGGAAGAATCAGTGTGCCGCACCCCAAGTCTCCCACGTCCGCAACACCGTACCAACGCCTGACAGCAGGCCTTTGATCATTTTTTTGACCACTTGCCGTTTGTGGTTCGCGTGGTTCGTGGGGGCCCGGAACCCTTCGCACAAAAGGCGTAGGGCGACCTGTCCCAATGGCACCCTTCCGCTCATTTTCTTATCCGCCGGCTGAGCTTACGCTGTTTGTTGAATAGGCACGCGGAGTATTCACCCGCCGTGCGGCAGCATGCCTTGAATCGCCCCGCGCGTTAGCGCCGGGCGCCTGTCTCCCGGCATCCGACAACCCATTCACAGCCCCGCCGGGAAGCACAAAGTGGCCGCCCTCGGCGGCACAATCCAAGACCATCCCAATGCTACAAGCATCCATTCTTCTGCTTATCCTGTCGACCTGGTTCCCAGGCGCCGCTCGGATTGGCGGAGCTGACGGCTCGATTTCCTTCTTGCTGGCCTTGTTCTGTGCTTTGGTAAGCGTCACCTCCTACAGCGAGATAGCAAGACGCCTTCATCGGACTGAAGCGGCCTTGGCAACCGCTGTGCTGACGACATCTGCCCTAATCATTGTATTTTCCCTGCTATCGATGACCTACGCCGAGGATCCGATCAGGACCGGACGCGCGGTTTTCGCGCAGGTGTTTGGTTTCGCCGCTATCCCGGCCGTGACGGCGGTCTCCGTGAGGCCTAAGGGTCCCGAGGCGGTTGAAAGGATCATAACGGCGATGATCATCATGAGCGTCGTAACCTCTTGCCTCGTGACGGTCGGCCTGGGCGGTGCCAAGTTCCACGACAGGGCCGAAGGGTATTTCAAGCATTCGAACCAACTGGGAATTGCCCTCTCGGCCGGTCTGCCGCTTGTCGCCGCGAGATTGACCGTTTCCCGCAGGCACCGGATTCTTCTCTTAGGCTGCCTCATGGCCGTGCTCTTGGGTCTGGTGAAATCAGGTTCAAAGACCAATTTCGTGGTTGGTGTGGTTGGTCTTGGGGTATTCTTTGTTCTATACAGTATATATCTTATAAGGAGAAAGAAGAATTCAATATCAATAATTGCAGGGATATTTTTGGCTCCGATATTGTTTCTTACGTGTTTGCGGACATTGCAGCATTTCAATCCACGGGCTTACAGCCTGCTTTTCGACCAGCTCTCGGGGAGCGATACGCATTCCATGATATCACGGCAAATCCTGTGGTCGATTTCGATCAATCTGGGCTTGGCCCATCCGTTCCTCGGGGTGGGGGCGGGGCAGTGGATAGGCGACATAGCCCCCCACAGCCACAACCTGTTCATCGACTATTTCAGGACGCTCGGAGTGCCCGGTCTCGCGTTGGTAACGATCGTCGTCTTGCTCGTCACGGGGTATCTGATCAGCGCTGTCATTCACACGTTGATCGGCGGCGATGCGAGTGAATCGGCGACAAAGACGGATGTGATGGTGCTTGGTACATCGGTTTCCGTGTGGAATTACCTCGTCGCCAATCAGATGAGCGATTCCTTCGGTCCGTCAACCGCGCCCTTCTTCTGGCTGCCTTTGGCGATGCTCATGTTCTACCGCGGCATGCAGCGGCAGCCGCAAGCCGAGCGTGCCGACAATACAACGCGCTACGCCGGCGCTGCGTTGCCGGTATTCCAACACTAGGGAGCTCTGGAAGAGCGAGAGCTTTTTTCTGCTCTCTTGGTCTTCCGATCGCTATCTCCGTCAGCCGATGCCATGACTTCTCATACGGTTCGTGACCTCGTGGTAGGCCTCCAGCCGTCCGAAGCGCGGGCGCTTCAGACCGACATTCGATTTGTCGAATTCTTTGGTCTCCCCGGCATTGGCAAGACGACCGCCTCAAACCTGATGGCGAAGAGCTTGCAAGGGTGCGGCCCGCTGATTGGCGATGTGAGGATAGCGGGGCAGACACGAACATTCATCAGCAGGCAGATTCACAGGATCGGCATCGTCATCCCGCGATTCAGACAGACCGAGTTCCGTTCATTGGTCAGGCGGATTGCGCGCTTCGTGATCCAAAGCGGGCAGGTGTCGCTTGTCGATGCGTTTAAAGTCACCTGGAACCTTTGTTCTTTAGTGGCATACATAGAAGATGAGAGAGGAAGAAATAATTCGATCATCATAATGGATCAGGGATTGCTTCAGGGATTCTGGTCTGTATTTCTGAAAAGCAAAAACCGGGAAACGTCCGAAAGATGGTTTGATATATTGTCTTCCATTGGTCTCCACGACATGATTTTTCTCTATTTGCGCGGCGGCGTCGACGTTGCACGAGATCGACTCCAGGTGAGAGGCGATCGGTCCTCGCGGATGCAAAGAACATCCCTGGACAGCTACCGTGATCTCTGGTCGACGGCGGATCGGGCTTGCCGCGAGATGGTGGCTGACCTCGAAAGAGAAATGCGAAGAGAAGACCATTCCTGCGTATTGGCGGCGGTCGAGGTGGACAGGCTGGCGTCGCCCGAAGACGTGGCGGAACAAGCGCTCGAGGCGGTCCTACTGGCATGTCTCGACAGGCACCGGCTATGCGATTCGGCAACACAATGAGCATGAAAATGGACCGCCGTTCATTCATGAGCCTTGCCGGCTCCTCGGTATTCGCGCTGTTGCCCGGTTGGCAAGAGGCGCAAGGTGGCCAGGCGCCACTCCCGGCGATCGACAGCGGCAAAGGCCAGCCGATCGTGCTGAATGGCGAGTACGGCTACGAGCAACAATCATTTCGGGATCTGCCGGAGGGAGCGACAATCGATGCCCGGAATGCTTCCTTCCTGGTTGCCAACAGCAGGAACAGCGAACCGAGTGCCATGATGGGCTGCGATGAGGGGACGCTGCCGGTCAATCGCTATCCGCTCGTCATACGCGACTGCCCTGGCGTTCGGTTCATCGGCGGGCGCTTCAACGGCCAGGTGCCGCAGACGTCCGACTGGCGGGACACCTACTGCAACAGCGCGGCCGTTCTTGTCAGAGGTGAAACCGCCAATGCGACGATAGAGGGCGTCCGCGCACGCCGCTGCTGGGACGGCATTCGTTTCACCGAGGGGGCCGGCGGCTTTCATCTGAAAGGGAGCTGGCTCAGCGAGATCCGGGACGACGCGGTGGAGAACGATTATCTGCTGAGCGGCACCGTCGAAGATTGCCTGTTCGACGGATGCTTTTCGGGGATCAGCGTGGATCCCGCCAAAAACGACCGGGACGGAACAAACGAGGTCGTGCACATTGATGGATCGCTCATCCACATGCACGCCTATCTGGCCAAAGGTGAGATTACCCATCAGACGCCGGTCAAGGCGGTTGACCAGTCACCCAGGTTGCGGATCACGGGGTCGGTTTTCGCCCTGGCCGCAGCGAACATGCGTGGGTTTCATCGTCTGGAACGGACGTGGCGGCTGGCGATCGAATGCCGAGACAACATGCTGCTGTGGTTGCCCGACGAGCCGATGCCTTTCGAATTCCCGATGCCGCCGTCAGGTTTCAGGGTGCTGAAGGGTATCGACGCGCGTCGATACTGGGATAAGGCGCGTCTCCATTGGATCACCGCGCATCAGGACGTGGCCCGGTTTACCGACGAAGCGCTGTGAGAAGCCGCCGGCCGGCGGCTCCTTCCTTTCCATAGCCGCGACGATGGCAATCCATCGACCTCAACGCGCAAACCGCCTCGATGCCGGCGGTCGCGTCCCTTTCAGCAGGATCGTCGGTCGGATCAGACGATCAGCCATTCATCGCACGAACCGCGCAAACACGAAACGGAGATGGGAGCAATGAAAGCCAGGGAAGTCGAGTTGCTATGCACGCTGGGTCCGGCGTCGCTGAACGACAAGGTCATCCATTGGCTGGAGCGTGTCGGCACCTCGCTGCTGCGTGTCAATCTCTCGCACACGAAGATCGAGGATCTCGAGCGGATCATCACCTTCATCCAGAAACGGACGCGTATTCCGATTTGCCTCGATACCGAAGGCGCGCAGGTTCGAACCGGCCCGCTGGCCGACGGCAAGGTGACGGTGCGCGAGAATCGGTTCCTGACTGCCCGGGCGCGGCCAGTGGCGGGCGACCAGTTCAGCATCAGTTTCTACCCCGCCTATATCATCGACAAGCTTCAGGTCGGCGACTTCATCAGCATCGACTTCAATGCGGTCCTCACCCAGGTCGTGGAGAAGAACAACGACGCAGTCATCCTACGGGTCCTGAACGGCGGAGAGCTGGGCCAGAACAAGGCTGTAACGGTGCAGCGCGCGCTCGATATGCCGCCTCTGACCGAAAAGGACTTGGCAGCCATCGCGATCGGCCGCCGCATGGGTATCCGCCATTTCGCGCTTTCCTTCGCGCATCGTGCTTCGGATGTCGACGGCATCCGGGCAAAGGCCGGCGCCGGCGCGGTCATTATCTCGAAGATCGAGTGCCTGAGCGGCCTGCGCCATCTCGCGCCCATTGCCGACAAGTCGGACGCGATCCTGATCGATCGCGGCGACCTGTCTCGCGAAGTTCCGATCGAGCAGATTCCGGCAATCCAGAAGATGATCATCCGCACCGCCAAGGCGCATGGCGCCAAGGTCTATGTCGCAACCAACCTGCTGGAATCGATGACGAGCGCGCCAACGCCAACCCGGGCCGAAGTCAACGACGTCTACAATACCTTGGCGGACGGCGCCGACGGTCTCGTCCTGGCGGCCGAAACAGCCATCGGCCAGTATCCGGTGAACTGCGCCAGGATGGTCGTCAAGGTTGCCGAGCAATTCAAGCGCAATTGGAGCAGCGCAGCGCACACCGCCCGCGTGCGTCCTTCATCGCTGCTGGGCGACATCGAGCCGCACGGCGGGCGCCTGGTCAGCCGCACACTGGGACCGGCGGAAGAGCTGGAGACAGAGGGCCTGCCGGTGGTCACGGTCGGCGATGACGACTTGACCGACATCGAACAGATCGCCCGCGGCACCTTCTCGCCGCTGGATGGTTTCATGGACAGGGCGTGCCTGGAAAGCGTGCTTGAATACAATCGGCTTCCCTCCGGCCTGGCATGGACCATGCCGGTCGTCCTGGCTGTTCCCAAGGAGATCGCGGGCCGATTTTTGAAGAGCGATCGCGTGCTGCTTTCCAGCAAAAGCGGACTGCCGCACTCGGTACTCGACGTTTCCGAAGCCTTTGAGTTCGAGCCGGAACTGCTTGCGCGCAAATGGTTCGGCACGGATTCGCGCGAACATCCAGGTGTCGCCCGCGTGCTTGCGCGCGGCGGCCACTTCCTGGCCGGCGGCATCACGCTCATCCAGCCGCTGCCTTTGCCGTACCGGCGCTACGACCTGACTCCGGCCCAGCTGCGCATGGTCTTCGCGCATAAGGGCTGGAGCCGGGTCGTGGCCTTCCACAGCCGCAACATGGTCCACCGCGTCCATGAGTTGATCCAGATGGCTGCTCTGGAGCGCACCTACGCCGACGGCCTGCTGATCAACCCCGTCGTGGGACTTGCCAAGCGCGGAGATTTCATGCCGCATCTCATCCTCGACGGCTACCAGGCCATGCTCGACTACGGCATTTACCCGCCGGGCAAGGTGGTGCTCGCAAGCTTCATCACCTACCCGCGATTTGCGGGCCCTCGCGAAGCCGTTTTCACGGCGCTGTGCCGCAAGAACATGGGCTGCAGCCATTTCATCATCGGGCGCGACCACTCGGGCGTCGGCGGTTTCTACGGTGCCAACGCGAGCAGGGAGCTGTTCGATGAGCTCGGCGACGTGGGCATCGAACCGATCTTCTTCGATGCCATCGGCTACGACACCCAGTCCGAAAGCTATGTCGATCTGAGCGCCTGCAAGGCCGCTACGCCCATCAGCGGTTCGGAGATCAGGCGCGCCTTGAGGGCGGGAGAGGCGCTGCCGAACTGGATGATGCGATCCGAGGTGCAGGACGTCGTGCGCGCCGAGATGATGGTGCAGCACGCGCTGTTCCAAGAATAGGGCGCGAGCCGGGGATGAAAGATGGTCAATGGAACGAAACATTTCGGGTTGATGTCCCGGCAGGATTGGGGGCATCCGCAGCCGGGAACAGTATTGTGGCTGCTGGGGCCGACCTCGGCCGGCAAGACGACGCTGGCGATGCGCGTCGTTGCCGATTTGCGACGGCATGGCGTTCCGGCCATTATCTTCGATGGCGATGAGGTTCGCGGATTCTTTGGCGCCGATCTCGGCTTTGGCGCGGACAGCCGTTTGCGGGTGGTCTCGGTCCTGGTGCATCTGGCCAACAAGGCGGCCGACGCCGGCCTGCACGTGGTGGTCGCTGCGCTCACCGCCGGGCAGGATGCACGCCAGTATGTCCGCGAGAATGTCACGAACCTGACGATCGGCTATGTCGCCTGCTCCGTCCAGACCTGTGCGCAGAGGGATCCGAAGGGGCTGTATCGTAAGGCGATGAGCGGCGAGATCGATACCCTCATCGGTTACAACAGCGAATATCGGCCACCGGCCGATCCGGACCTTGTTCTCGATACCGAGGCGCATTCCGTGGATGAACTCGCGGCGCGGATTGTTGCCTCTTATATTCGGAATTGAGCGGGGAGCATGCGTGACTCCTCGACGAAATCGCGGGTTCACCTTCCGAGCGCGTCAATCAAGGTGGAGCCATGACCGATTCTGAACTCGCGCGTTTCTTTCTATCCTTCGTCGTGCTGCTCGTCGGCGCGCTGGGCGGTGGACATTTGTTCGAGCGGCTGAGGCTGCCGCGCGTGATTGGCGAGATCGCGGGCGGAATTGCGCTCGGGCCGTCCGTGCTGGGGCTCGTTTCGCCCGAAGCGCACAAATGGCTGTTTACCGGGTTTGCCGCCCAAGGTGCCTTGCTCTCGGCCTTTTACTGGCTGGGCCTCGTCTTGCTGATGTTCACCGCCGGCTTCAAGATGCAGACGGAAGCCATAGCGGGATCGGGCCGCATCATACCGGCGCTGGTGATCGGCGCGCTCGTGGTTCCGTTCGCATTTGGCTATCTTGGCGCGCCGCTGTTCGCGGACGCACAGAAGGGCGATGCCTTTGCGTTCAAGCTGGTGATGGGTATCGCCGCGGGCGTCACATCGATCCCGGTCATCTCGCGCCTCTTTCTCGATCTCGGCCTGATGAACAGCGCGTTCGCCCGCAACATTATCGGCGCAGCGACCATCCAGGATCTCATTCTTTGGTGCATGCTTGCCATCGCCACGGCGGCGCAGCATGGCGACGCTGCCGACGCGGGAAGCATCGGGCGGGTGATCGCCGTCAACCTCGCCTTCGTGCTCGTCTCGCTCTTTGTCGCGCCGGCCGTCGCGCGAGAGACTCGTCAAAGGGTCTTCGGCAAGTTTAGCGAGGCATCTTTGACCGGCTACACGATGCTATTGTGCCTTGTCTTCGTCGCGGCCGCGAGCCTTTTGAACGTGAACATTGTCTTCGCCGCGCTTCTCGCGGGTCTCGTAATGACGCGTTTTCCCTCGAGGCATCTCGCTCCGGTGAAACAGCATATCGCCGACATCTCGATATGGTTCTTCGTGCCGATCTATTTCGCGCTGGTGGGGCTGCGGCTCGATCTGGCGCATCAGTTCGACGGTTCGCTCATCCTCTTCTTCATCATCGCCAGCACGGCCATCAAGTTGGTGAGCTGCACTATTGCCGCCAGGATAGCAGGTTCGGACTGGGCCAGGGCTTTCGACTATGGCGTCGCCATGAACACGCGCGGCGGGCCTGGCATCGTGCTGGCGAGCGTGGCCTACGCGGCCGGCATCATCGATGAACGCATGTTCACCGCGCTGGTGCTCGCGTCGATACTGACTTCCCTCGCGACAGGGTTCTGGTTGCGCTTGCGGCTGGCGCATGATCCTCAGGTGTTTGTCGAAGTGGCACGGCCGCCCGACCCGGCATCGGCGATCAAGGAGTACCTGGTCCGGGCTGCCCGACCCCCGTCAAGCCGAACCCAGAACGCGGCTGCCAAGCGCGCAGGTGCAGCGTCGGCTGGGAATGAGAAAGAGCAGTCCGCTGCGCCCATCGAAGGCGCCGGCTCTGCAACGATAGCTCGGACCGCCGCGGCGTATTGGTGGAGGGCGACTATTCGATGAAGCAGAGCGAGGCGATGACCGCGCGAAACGCGATCGATTGCGGCCCGGCCACATTCGTGGTCCAGGCTCGCTTGGCGCGCGTCAGGGGGCAGAACCTCCTGTTCAGCCCATCCCAGCAGGCTATCTTTGCCGTCAACGATACTGCAGCCGATATCTGGCGCTCGCTGGAAGAAGGCATGCCACCGCAGGCCATCTCGGTCGAGATTGCACGCGGCGGCGTCGATAGCCGCGAGGCAAACCAGCATGTCGAGACCGCGCTTCGGGATTGGCAACGGCTGAATCTCGTACGGCCCCGCGCGGCGGCGTCTCCATCATCGGCCCAAGTGAGCCAGGTGATCGCCATTGCCGGCCTTTTCATACGCATCCTGTATCCGGCGACCTGCGCCTTTCCCGCTATCCGCATCTTTCGGCATATCGAGGTCCGAAGGGAGACTGCAGACATTCTGCTGCGGGTGGTTCAGCACCGGGAACGGATCCATCTGTTCCGGGATGACGAGTGGGTTCTGTCCTGCTCCCCCGACGAACTTCCAGTCATGCTGAAAGGGCAGTTGCTGACCGAGGTTCTCGACTACGGCGCCTATGAACTTGCTGTCCACGCGGCCGCGGTTCTTAGAAATGAACGCATCGTTCTTCTTTGCGGCAATCCGGGCGCGGGCAAGACAACGCTGACCATGGCGTTGGTCCATGCGGGGTTCGGCTTCGCATCTGACGATGTGACGCTGCTGGACTCCAGTGGGCGTGGCGTGGGGCTTCCGTTTGCCCCTGCGGTCAAGGCAGGGGCATGGCCGCTCCTGGCCGAATACTGCCCCGATCTCGATGCCGTTCCGGTCAGTCGTCGCCCGGACCGTAGGCGGGTTCGGTTTGCCATGCCCAGCGAGTTCGTGCCCTTGCCACCTTTCCCGGTGCCAATCGCCTGTGTGGTCTTGCTCCGTCGAGGTCGCGACTTGAAGGCTGGCCTGGAGCCGGTCGAGCCGGCCGGCGCGTTGCGCGGCTTGCTCAACGGCGCATTTTCACCTGGCCGAGAATTGAGCAGCGCCGCGTTTGACGTGCTGACCCAAGTCATCGAATCGGCGGAGACCTATCGCCTGACCTATTCGAGGCTGGATGATGCGGTGGAGCTGATCGCGAGCGCGTGCCAATGATGCGCAGGAGCAATGCCCTCGAGGCGTTGATCGCCGGACTTCGCGGCTGCCCGACCGACAGGGCCGACTGGCAGGCAGTGATTGCCCTGGCCAATCACACTCTGCTCACACCCGACTTGTTCTCGTCGCTTTTGCTCGCCGGCCAGACCGACCGACTGCCGCGGGACGTGCGCGAGTATCTTCGGTTCGTTCACGACTGCAACCGGGAACGGAACCTGCGCTTGCAAGCTCAACTGGGCGAAGCTGTTGGGGCCCTCAACCGCCGCGGCATCGTTCCGCTCCTCCTAAAGGGGGCCGTTCCCTTGTTCCTTTCCCCGGCTGGCCGGGTTCCCAGCAGGATGACCAGTGACCTCGATCTGGCCGTGGAACCGGCCGAGGAGGGGCCCGCTCGCGCCTGCCTTGAAGAGCTGGGTTATGTCGAGGTGGCGGGCGCTCGAGGCATGGCCCGCCAGCAGGACGCCGGAATGCTGGAGGTTCGGCCGAGCCGGGCGAACGGCTTTGAGCCGCCCAAGCTCGTCCAGCAAGACGGTCTTTTGGCGAACATTCCGCCTGCGCAGTCACGAGCCTTGCACTGGATGGAGCACGACCTCGTCAAGGAAGGGGATTACTGGCGCGGAAGGATTGATCTCAGGCATCTTCACGATCTGGCGCAATTGGCGCAAAGCGACGATGTGGATTGGACGGCGCTGCAGGCATCCGTGTCGGACCAGGGTGCCCGTAATGCGTTCGACACTCAACTCCTGACTCTGCGGCATTTCTTCGGGACCCGGATCCCAGCGAATTGCGCGCAGCGGCCCCTGGTCCGTTTCCAGCACTGGAGGCGCGTCTTCACCGCGAGACACCCCATTATTGGCGCCCCGATGCGTCTGGCCGGCAATCTGGCGTGGGGCATATGGCGGTTTTCACGCGCCGATGGTTTGGCCCGACGCGGACCCTCCGACGTCGCGCGTCGCATCGCTCGCAAATTCCTGGGCGGTCGCACGAAAATCTAAGCCTTTTGGAGAACTAGTACTCCGTGTCAGAAAATATAAAGTAAAATCTCTGGATTTGGGAAATTTATGGGGGGTTTGACATGTCGACTGAAAGCACAAAACGCTCACGGCAGACGTCGGAGACCTTGATCTCTGAATCTCAGGCCCGCCGAGACTTTCTCAAGAAGGCGGGGCGTTTTGCGGCGGTGACTCCGCCGGCCATAACACTTTTGCTCGGCACAAGCTTGAACTCCAAGGCGATTGCCAAATCGGGAGGATCACGCCCGGGCCACGGCTGGGGGGACAAGAACAAAATTCACCTCGGTCCTCCCGGCCAGGTGGGTAAGTTCTTCGATCCGCCTGGTCACGGTCACGGAAAATAAGCGTTTCGAGAGCGTAGAGTACTAGACCGGTTTGTACAGCCCGGACCGCGCGTGGCACACCAGAGTGCCACGCGCGATCCGGGCTTTTCCTTTGCCGCGTACAGGCTCACGCTTGCTATCTGCCGCATGCGGCAGACCTTCCCGGGAAGCGCCAGCTGGTCGCCGCTGCATGTTCCTGACGGAAAACCGCTACGCGCTTTTCCTGGAATTGCTCTAAGCCAGCAGCAGACTGCTCACGAAATTGTCGTTGTGGAATTGCTCCACGTGAACACCGGTCAGCGTAATCTGATCCCCACCGCCCAGGGTCGCCACGACATTCGAGCCTTGGTTCGTTGCCACCTGCAGGAACTGGCTGGCGTTGTAGATGCCGAAGGCTCTGAGGTCGAGGACGTCGCCGGTGCCGGCGCCGGGCAGGAAATTCATGACCGTGTCCTGACCGTCGCCGTGGGCGAACACGAACAGATTGTGCTGGTTGCCGGCGACCAGCGTGTCGTTTCCGCGCCCCCCGATC
Source organism: Mesorhizobium atlanticum (assembly GCF_003289965.1). Lineage (GTDB taxonomy): Bacteria > Pseudomonadota > Alphaproteobacteria > Rhizobiales > Rhizobiaceae > Mesorhizobium > Mesorhizobium atlanticum. The sequence continues at coordinate 982,315 of NZ_QMBQ01000001.1, read as the reverse complement.
AGCGTGTCGTTGCCGCCTAGACCCCACAGATAGTCCGCACCGGTCGTGCCGTTCAGGACGTAACCGCCATTGACGATGGTGGGCGTGCGGCCGGCGGGCGTCGGCACAAAGTAGGAATCCGTCAGCACGGGGGTTGCGGTTGTCCCGTTGAAGCTGCTCACCTTGTAGAACTCGATCAGCATGCCCTGGTCCGTCACCGTCACCAGGTTGGCGCCGACGTCGGGGACGGTTTTGCCGGCGCCGCCGAGGCCGGTGGTCGTGTAAGGAAGAAAGACGCCGTCGCCATTGTCGTCGCGGTTCTCCCGGTAGTAGTTGTGCTCGTGGCCGGCAAAGACCGCATTTACACCCCATTGCTCGAAGGGCCATTGCATGGTGGCGGTGAAGCCAGCTGGATTGTATGGCGTGTGATGGAAGTAGGCGACGTTGAAGCTCGCGTCGGAAGTCGCGAGAAGGTTTTGCAGCCAATGGCCCTGAACCGAGGTGGAGCTACGGCCATCCGGCTCCTGCTTGTTGCTGTTGAGGGCGAAGAAATGCACCGGCCCGATCTGGAAGTCGTAATAGCGCTCGTTGTCGGGCAGCGTGAAATAGTTCAGGTAGTTGGTAACGTTGTTTTCGTTGTATTCGTGATTGCCTAGTGTCGGGAAGAAGCGGTTGATGCTGCTGCCGCTTCCATACGCGCCCTGATAGTTGCCGATATAGTCGTGGTATTGCTGGCCGACTGCGGCGTCCATTGCCTGCGGCGCGTAGACATTGTCGCCCACGGTGAGGATGAAATCGACGTTCCAGGCATGCACCATCGCCGACACCGCCTTCTCGCCGGAGAGATCGGTATCGCCGTAGTCACCAAAGACCGCGTATCGGTATAGCACCTGCGGCGCCGTCACCGGCACGACGCTGAGGCTATAGTCCTGTCCCGCGGTGCTCCCGTCGGAGGAGGTTGCGGTGACGTGGAGGTTAATGGACGGCTCGGTTGCCGCGTTGAGGGTTCCCGTGCCTGAGCGCGTGATGACGCCCGTGTTGGCATCGATGGCGAAGCGAGAGTCGTTGATGCTGTAGGTAACCTTGTCGGCTACATCGGGATCCTTGGCCGACGCCGTGATGTGGACCAGAGTGCCTGCGGCTGCGTTTTGGACGATCTGGTTGGCGGCGGAGTCGGCATCCTGCGGATGCTTGAAGCTAACCGGGCCGGTCGTCGGCACGTAGTACTCGATATGCAGCAGCGGGGCGCCGGCGGCGCTGCCGTCGAAGGAATAGGCGCTGCGCGTGCCGCTGCTGCCACTGACGACGAATGCCATGTCGTTGAGCTGCAAATAACCCGGCTGGTTGATGATCTCCTGCACGATCGCCGAAAGGTTGGGGGTGCGTTCGGCGAGGCCGGCTTCATTGATCACGGTCCAGTCGGGTGGCGTCCACGTCACCGACGCATTGGTCATCGGGCGCGAGGTGACGTCGTTTATCTCACTCTCGAAGGGGGTGGCTTCGTCGCTTTCGCCGCGGATCAGGAGCGACATGGCGCCCGTACCGGTATTCTGGGCCTGGAACTGGATGTAGGCATTGGTGATGACGGCGTCGTAGGGAATGTCGACGCTGGTGAAGCGCATTCCAACCGTCTCGACCTTGGTGCCCGAAACGACCATGTCGAGATGGGTGCTGATGAGGTCCATCCCGCCCGTGGGACCCTGTTCAACGTCGTCCGCGCTGGACCCGATCCTTGCTTGGAAGACCGGCCCAGTGGTCACACCGAGCGCGTAGTCTTGCGCGGCGGTGCTCCCATCGGACGAAGTTGCGGTGACGTGGAGGTTGATTGTCGGCTCGGTCGTGGCATTAAGCGTGCCGGTGCCCGAGCGCGTGATGACGCCCGTGCTGGGATTGATGGCAAACCGCGGGTCGTTGATGCTGTAGGTCACCGTCGACCCGGCATCGGGATCCTTGGCAGAGGCCGTAATCCCGACGGCCGTGCCGGCGACGGCGTTCTGGGTGATCTGGTTCGCGGTCGTGTCGGCGTCGGGCGGCGTGTTGAATGCGACCGGTTCCGGGCTGTCCAGGACGGCGAGGGTAAAGGTCTGGTTGGCGGTGCTGCCGTCCGACGAGGTTGCCGTCACCGTCAGGTTGATCGACGATTGGGTTTCGAAGTCGAGCGTGCCGGTGCCCGAGCGCGTGATGACGCCGGTGCTGGAATTGATGGCGAAGCGTGCATCGTCGAGGCTGTAGGCAACGGTCGAGCCCACGTCGGGATCCGTGGCCGAAGCCGTGATGCCGATGGCCGTACCGGCGGCGGCGAGCTCGGCGATCTGGTTGGTGGCGGTGTCGGCGTCGGGTGGGGTGTTGAAGGCGACCGGACCGCCGGCCGGACCGGGCAGAGTATATTCAATGTGGAGCAGGGGAGCGCTGGCCGGATTGTACTCATAGGAATCCGCCGTACGCGTGCCCGTGCCGGTGATCAAAAAAGCCATGTGGTTGAGTGCCGCCCAGCCGGAACGGTTCACGATTTCCTGAACGATTGCCGTGAGGTCTGGTGTGCGCTCCGCAAGGCCATGCTCGCCCACCGTTGTCCATGGAGCAGGCGTCCAGGCGACGGATGCCGTCGTCCGGGGAAGCGAGGACACGTTGAATTTGACGTTGGTGAAGGCGCTCGCGTCGTCGACATTGTCGCCCTGGATCAGCAGCGACGTCGCGCCGGTCTTCACCTCATTGGCCTGGAACTGGATATAGGCATTGGTGATGACGGCGCCCTTGGGAATGTTGATTCCTGCGAAACGAAGGCCATCAGTCTGGGCGGTGCTGCCGTCATAACCCAGCTCCAGGTCTGTGACGTTGGTCGACATCGCGCCGGAGTTCTTTTGCTCGACATCGTCGCCGGCGGTCGCCACCCTTGTCTCGAAGATCACTGGCGTGCTGCTCGTCCCGGAAACGGCGACGCTGTAAGCGTGGGTATCGGTGCTGCCGTCGGACGAGGTTGCGGTAACGGTGAGGTTGATCGTCGGCTCGGTCGTCGCATTGAGCGTGCCGGTGCCTGAACGCGTGATGACGCCGGTGCTGGAATTGATGGCGAAGCGCGAGTCGTTGATGCTGTAGGTCACCGTCGATCCGGCATCGGGATCCCTAGCCGAGGCGGTGATCCCGACCGCCGTGCCTGCGGCAGCGCTTTGGGCGATCTGGTTGGCGGCGTTGTCCGTATCCGCCGGCGTGTTGAAGGCGACGGGCTCCGGGCTGTCGAGGACGGAGAGAGCGAAGCTCTGATTGGCGGTGCTTCCGTCGGACGAGGTTGCCGTCACCGTCAGGTTGATCGACGACTGGGTTTCGAAGTCCAGAGTGCCGGTGCCCGAGCGGGTTATGACGCCGGTGCTGGAATCGATGGCGAAGCGCGTGTCGTTGAGACTGTAGGTGACGGTCGAGCCGGCGTCGGGATCGGTGGCCGAAGCCGTGATGCCGATCGCCGTGCCCGCGGCGGCGAGCTCCGCGATCTGGTTGGTGTTGGGATCGGCGTCGGGCGGCGTGTTGAAGGCGATGGGCTCCGGGCTGTCGATGACGGAGAGAGCGAAGCTCTGATTGGCGGTGCTGCCGTCGGAGGAGGTTGCCGTCACCGTCAGGTCGATCGACGGCTGGGTCTCGAAGTCGAGCGTGCCGGTGGCCGAGCGCGTGATGACGCCGGTGCTGGAATCGATGGCGAAGCGCGTGTCGTTGAGACTGTAGGTGACGGTCGAGCCGGCGTCGGGATCGGTGGCCGAGGCGGTGATGCCGATCGCCGTGCCCACCGCGGCGAACTCGGCGATCTGGTTGGTGGTGGGGTCTGCATCCGGCGGCGCGTTGAAAGCCACCGGCAACTGGCTGGCCGTGACGGCGACGTCGAAGGCGTGGGTATCGATGCTGCCGTCGGAGGAGGTTGCTGTGACGGTGAGGGTGACCGACGGCTCGTTCGTCGCATTGAGCGTACCCGTGGCGGAGCGCGTTATGACGCCGGTGGTGGAATTGATGGCGAAGCGCGGGTCATCGATGGTGTAGGTGACCGTCGAACCGGTGTCGGGATCTCTGGCCGACGCCGTGATTCCGATCGCCGCGCCCGCGGCGGCGTTCTGGGCGATCTGGTTGGTAGCGGTGTCGGCGTCCGGCGGGGTGTTGAACGCGACCGGCTCCGGGCTGTCCAGGACGGCGAGGGTATAGGTCTGGTTGGCGGTGCTGCCGTCGGAGGAGGTTGCCGTCACCGTCAGGTTGATCGAAGACTGGGTCTCGAAGTCGAGGGTGCCGGTGCCCGAGCGGGTGATGACGCCGGTGCTGGAATCGATGGCGAAGCGCGTGTCGTTGATGCTGTAGGTGACGGTCGAGCCGGCGTCGGGATCGGTGGCCGAAGCCGTGATGCCGATCGCCGTGCCCGAAGCGGCAAGCTCGGCGATCTGGTTGACGGTGGGGTCGGTATCCGGCGGGGTGTTGAAGGCGACGGGCTCCGGGCTGTCGAGGACGGCGAGGGTGTAGGTCTGGTTGGCGGTGCTGCCGTCGGAGGAGGTCGCCGTCACCGTCAGGTTTATCGACGACTGTGTCTCGAAGTCGAGCGTACCCGTGGCTGAGCGCATGATGACGCCGGTGCTGGAATTGATGGCGAAGCGCGCATCGTTAAGGCTGTAGGTAACGGTCGAGCCGGCGTCGGGATCCGTGGCCGAGGCGGTGATGCCGATGGCCGTGCCCACTGCGGCGAGCTCTGCGATCTGGTTGGCGGCGGTGTCGGCGTCGGGCGGGGTGTTGAACGCCACCGGAGAGCCGGCCGGCAGAAGATACTCGACATGCAGCAGCGGCGCGCTGGCTGGGTTATATTCGTAGGAGTCGGCCGTGCGCGTGCCGGTCCCGGTGATGATGAAGGCCATGTGGTTGAGAGCCGACCAGCCTGAGCGGTTTACGATCTCCTGAACGATCGCCGTGAGGTCCGGCGTGCGCTCGGCAAGGCCGTGATCGCCAACCGCTGTCCATGGGTCCGGCGTCCAGGCCGTGGATGCCGTCGTCCTGGGAAGCGAGGATACATTGAAGCTGGCAGCGGTGAAGGGGTTGGCGTCGTCGGTATTGTCACCCTGGATCAGCAGCGACGTCGCGCCGGTCTTGACCTCGTTGGCCTGGAATTGGATGTAGGCGCTGGTGATGATGGCGCCCTTGGGGATGTCCACGCCGGTGAAGCGGATGCCGACGGTCTGGCGCGTGGTGCCGTCATAGCCCAGTTCCAGGTCGTTGATGTTGCTTGAGATCGAACCGGACCCCTTCTCCTCGACATCGTCGCCGGCCGCCGCCACCCTCGTTTCAAAGATAGGATCGGCGCCAAGCGCGCTGCTGATGGTGAGCGAGGTCGCCGTTGGTGTCGCGCTGGTGCTGGCAACGGCATCGGTGTGTGTGGCACTCCCGTCCGCATTGGTCGTTGGAGGATCCGGCCAGAAGCCGGAAACTCTCGCCGCCACGCTGTTGAGGAAGGTGCCGTCGAGATGACCATCAAGTCTGGATGCCGCCTCGGCGAGGCCAGTGAGTTTGAGCCCGCCATCGCCCTCTTGGTTTGGAGTGATCCCCTGCGCGGAGATGAGGCTGTCGATCTTGATCGAGGCTTGATCCGCGCCGTCATTGCCAGGGCCAGCGGTGAGGCTGTCGCCATGCCGGGACCTCACAACGTTCGGATCGTCGGTTGCGAACGGAATCGGGCTATCGTCGAGCGGGTGAAAGCTTTTGAGGGACGTCGCGCCGAGCTCGGTCATAAGTGGTCCGCTCGCGCTATCGATGTCCGTATTTCGAGCTGATTTGGACATTTCAGAGATCCTTTGCCGCTATTTTCCGGACCTGGGCCTTGATAGCCTCGGAGGTGGATGCTCTGGCCGGCTCCGGTCTATCGCATCGGGATCGCGCCGGAGACGGGAGCAGGTCGCCATCGCCGCAGACAACCCGACAGGGGCGTCAGTGGCGACCTCGAATCGAGCATGGCGATGGTTGGGTGGCGCGTGAGGCCGTGGCCGGAAATCCACGACCGGGCGCGTCGAGTTATGTCATTGATCAGCCTGCGCCTTCTTCAGTCCGGGCCAGGCTGGCACCACCGCGGCGAGCAAGCGCAGCAGTGATATCCCCTCGCGCCCAAGGAACAGAGACGGCAGAATCCAGCACAACAGCAAGCTCCCGGCGGACGCCAGCAACGCTGTATCGACGAGCAGGGTAAGAGGCGGCAGCCGCAGTTCGCGCAGCCATTCCACCAACGTCCAGGTGCCCATGCCGAGGGCGGCCGCGAGCGCAAGGCCGGGCACGTGCGCCATGGCGAATTCCCACCACGTCATCGCCGTCACGCGCAGGCTCAGTTGTGCCATGAGGAAGAAATTGACACCGAATGCCAGGCCGACACCGAACGCTACCCCTTCCACGCCCCAGAATTGGCCTGTGATTGCACCGACAAAGACACCGATGGTGAAAACTGCCTGGCGCCATGCTCGGGCGTACACCGTTCCGGTTGCCCGCGAGACGGAGTCGCTAAGCTTGTAGCTCGTCCGGAACAGCATGCTGAATGCCAGCACCTGGAGCGGAACGACGACTGACTCCCATCCCTTTCCAAGAACAACCCGAACCAGTTCGGGCGCTACGATCGCCACGACCGCGCTGGCCGGCAGAACGAGCAAGGCGCAACCGGCGACTGCTCCGCGATAGGCGCGGGCAAGCCTCACGGGCTCTTCCTGGACCAGCGCCATGGTGGGGAACAGCACGCGATCGAGAACTTGGCCGACGATGACCGCTGGCGTCGTCATAAGTTGCGACGACAGCCCATAGACGCCGAGCGCATCGGCCCCCAGGTATCGGCCCACGACAAGCCTGTCCACCTGAGTGGCGAGGTAGTTGAAGACCCGGGCAATTGTGAAGCCGCCGCCAAAATAGAGCAGCTCGACGATGGCGCTGCGTTCCAGCAGCGGCCTCATCGGGTGTGGCTGGCCGGCGAGCAGCACGATGGTGCGGAACAATTGCTGGACCAAGAGCGCGGCGACAAGAGCCCATACGCCGAAGCCGAACCAAGCCAGCACCGGGCCGACAATCGCGTAGCCGACCGCAAACGCGATTGCGTCGACGAGCGCGAGCCAGCGGAACCGCAGCGCGCGCTGGGCCGAGGCCAGCGCCACCATGGAAGCACCCTGGAAAAGGAAGATGAAGCAGATCGCGCGCACGATCGCAGTGAGATCGGGGAGACGAAGGAGGCCGGCTATGGCGGGCGCCATCGCCCAGACAAGCGCGGACACGGCCAGGCCGAGGATGAGCGACAAGGTGTACCCGACCCGAAGATGCCGCTCCTCCAGCACCGGTCGCTGGACGATTGCAGGCGTAATGCCTAGCCCCTGGAAGATGGCCGAAAATTTGATGACGATTAGCGCGGCGGAGTAGAGGCCGAACTCGTTGGGCGAGAGCAGCCGGGCCAGGAGGAGGAGGGCGACAAGCTCCGCAACTGCCAGGGCGCCCATGGACAGGCCCGTCCAGAACATACCCACAATACTGCGTTTTGCCAGTCCGCGCCGAATGTCGCCCACGCCAATCTCCACTTGCTTGGTTACTCGACCGACCAAGGCGGCGGGCAAAGCCCTTTCCGGCAGGCCGCTTAGCCAGACGACGGAATACCCGGGTGGCCATGCCGAAACGCCAACGGAGCCCGCGTTGGCCGCGGGCCATGCTCAACGAGAAGGGACTGCGGGATCTCGTAGCGATAGAACTCCATCTCATCCCGGATCTCCGGTATGATCGCCGTCAGTTCCTTCCGGTCGAGGCGGAGCCACTTCTGCTGACGGCCGGGATCGATCATCTCCTTGGCCGTGCGAACGATATCGTCGGTGCAGCGCAGGCCGCAATGTTCATAGATGCGTCGTAACACCGGCTCGGGATCCTCCATCAGATCCTCATAGCGAAACGAGAGCACGCGGCCGGTTCCCAACCTGGCGAGATCTTCCCGCGCCTTTCGATTGCCGCGCGCCCATTGGCGCGCGATCACCGTCAGCTTGTCGTTCTCCTTCAGGTCCCGGTCTATCCCCTTGTAGCGCGGCCCGTAGATCGGTGTGTATTTCCTCTTCAGCACCTTCTTGGAAATCATCTGCCTTATGAGATCTTTGGCGTAGTAGTGAAGTTGCGTCACCGGAGTGACCGCCAAAGTTCTCCGAAGACCTTTGAGGGTCTTTGTTCTCTGCCATTTAAGCTCCATGGAACTTATGCAAGAGAATGGATTTCGCGTGATGTATAGAAAAATGGCTTCCGGAAAAACCTCGTGAACGAACGGCACGCGCAGCACATTTGACGGGGTGTTCTCCATGATCTGTCGGCCACCGTGCCGCGACTGGTATTCCAGGAACCGGCCACGAATGTAACGGACGACCTTTGCGGTCGCGTCGGTTTTGCCAAACTCGTCATGGCGCCGGGCCGGATCGGCATAGAGCCACAACGTCCGTGGTTCATACCAGGTGACGATGTCGGGATGCAGCCCAATCAATTTCTGCGCGATGGTGGTGCCCGACCGATAGTTGCCTATCAGGAAAATCGGAGGTTTCAGCTCAGTCGTCATGGCGACAAATCCCTGTTCGATGCGGGTGGACGGCCCGAAACGTCAACCCGCGCGGAATTCAGCTACTGATCCCGGAACGCTCGCATCATCTGGTCCGTCAAAGGCTTCATCAGATAGGAGATCACCTTGCGATCTCCGGTTCTTATGAATGCCTCCACCGGCATGCCGGGAATGAGCGATACCGGCCCGAGTTTCTTCAGATCGTTCGGTTCGGGTTTGATGCGCACCAAATAGTAGGCTTCATTGGTACGTGGGTCGCGCGTCACATCAGCCGCGATCATGGATACAACGCCCTCCGTTTCGGGCGTCGTGCGCACGTTGAAGGCGGTGAAGCGAAGGCGCGCGCTTTGGCCGATCAACAACTGGTCGATGTCTTGCGGAGCGGCCTTCACCTCGACGGTGAGAGCGTCGGTGTCGGGCACTATCAGCATGATAGGCTCCCCCGCACTGATCACGCCGCCCACGGTGTGGACGGTCGATTGATGCACCGTGCCGCTGGCGGGAGCGCGGATGTCGATGCGTGACAGCTGGTCCTGCGCCGTGACCTTCCGCTCCTCGAACTCGTCGATCTTGGCCTCGACCTCGCGCAACTCGCCTCCGGTCTGGCTGGCGAACTCCTTGTCCAATTGCAGTATCTGCAACTCGACTTCGGCGATGGCTCCCCTAGCCTGGGCCATGTTCGCCACAAGCTGCGCCCGCTCACCCTCGATGCGAGTCGCCTCGCGTTCATATTCGGTCAACTTCGATTTGAGGACGAGCTTCATTTCAACCAGGCTGCGGATGTCGGCAAGTTCGTCGTTGATCAGCTCGATCTCCCTGGCCTTTGCCGATTCCTGAGATGAATAGCCTTCGATCTGTTTGCGGAGCTGCTCTATGCGCTCGCCCAAGCGCGCCTTGTTGCCAGACAGCTCGACCCGACGAAGCTCGAACAACCGTTGTTCGCTGGCCACCGTGGCCGCAATCTCGGGGTCATTCATTCGCACGGCAAGCGTCGGATCAAGCACGATCCGCTCGCTGCCGTCGCGCTCGGCCTCGAGGCGGGACTTTCGCGCAAGCAGCTCGTCCAGGTTATTCGTCACATAGGCCAGATTGGCGCGCGGAATGGTGTCGCTCAGCTGGACCAAAATGTCTCCGGCCCGGACGCGGTCGCCGTCGCGCACGAAGATCTTGCCGATGACGCCGCCGGTCGGATGCTGCACCTTCTTTTCGCTGGTCTCGACCACCACCGTGCCATGCGTGATCACTGCTCCTGAAATGTCGACCGTCCCGGCCCAGACTCCCATTCCGCCGACGAGCAGCACCACGACGGTCATTCCGCCAAGCAGATTGCGGCGAATGGATCGCCGGTTGGCAAGCAACCGGTTCAGGGCGACCGCCGTCATTGCCGTTTCCTGTGTCCTGGACGCCGTCAATTCGAAAGTCGGGGCGAGGCCGAGAAGGGCCGCAGACTTTCGGCCTTGACCTGTGGCGCCGGAAAGAGTTTCGGGAGCACGCTCTCCCGCATGCCGAACATCTGCATCTGTCCCTCTTTCATCACCAGCAAGAAATCCACCGCGGCGAGGATGTTCGGCCGATGCGCCACGATCGCTACGATGCCGCCGCGCGCCTTGATTCCGAGAATGGATTCGGCAAGCGCCATTTCGCCATCGACGTCGAGATTGGAGTTGGGCTCATCGAGGACGACCAGGAACGGATCGCGATAGAGCGCGCGCGCCAGGGCAATGCGCTGGCGCTGCCCGGCTGAAAGCGCGGTTCCGCCTTCTCCGATATGCGTCTGGTAGCCGTCGGGAAGATCGGTGATCAATTGATGCACACCCGCCGCTCGGGCGGCGGCGACAATAGCCTCCGGGTCCGATCCAGGATCGAAGCGGGCGATATTGGCGGCAACCGTTCCAGCGAATAGTTCGACGTCCTGCGGAAGGTAGCCTATGTAGCGGCCAAGGCGCTCCGACGACCACTGGTCGAGCGCGGCGCCATCCAGCTTGATGCGACCCGCCAGCGGTCGCCACGCGCCGACCAGCCCACGAACGAGGCTCGATTTGCCGGAGCCGCTTGGTCCTATGATGCCCAGTACCGAGCCGGCGTCGAGGCTGAATTCGACATCTTGCACGATGATGCGTTGCGTGCCCGGCGCGCCGATCGCGATACGCTCCACGGTCAAATTCGAACTGGGCACAGGAAGGGCCATCGGCTGAGCGCCTGGCGGCAATCGGGCGAGCAACTTGCTCAGCCTGTTCCAGCTCTGGCGCGCGGCAACGAAGTTGCGCCAATGGGCGATGGCGAGATCGATAGGCGCCAGCGCACGGCCGGCGAGGATGGAGCCGGCAATGATGACCCCGGACGTCGCCTCCCCCTGGATCACCAGCCAGGCCCCCACACCCAGCATTGTCGACTGGAGCATCAACCGCAGGGCGCGGGCTAAGCTGCCGAAGCCGCCGACGATATCGCTGACACGCTGTTGTTGCGTAAGATGTTCGCGGCTTGCTTCACGCCAAAGGTCGTGCAGTCGCTGGCCCATGCCCATCGCCGCAAGCACCTCCGCGTTGCGGCGACTGGCCTCGGCGAAGCCGTTGCGCCGCACACCGGTCAGAACCGCGGCACCCAGGGGTTTGCGGGTAAAGACCTCGGTCGCGGCGGTCAGCGTCATCAATACGATCGCGCCGCAAATAGCGGTGATGCCGAGGATCGGATGAAGGCTCCAGATGATCGCCATGTAGAAGGGCAGCCATGGAAAGTCGAAGAGCGTGCTGGGCCCGGGGCTCGACAGGAATGCGCGGATGTTGTCGAGATCGCGCTGCGGCTGAAGCCCGTCGCCTTGCAGGCCGATGTGCAAAGGCAACCTGGAGACGGCGGTGAATACGCGCCCGCCGACCGCTTCATCCAGTTCCGTGCCGATCCGAACCATGACGCGGCTGCGCACGAGGTCGATGACTGCCTGCCCGACAAACAGAACCGCCGCCAATATCGCCATCGCTATCAGAGTCGGAACGCTGCGGCTCGGCAGCACGCGATCATAGACCTGCAACATGAACACGGCGCCGGTCAGCATGAGAATGTTGCTGACGCCACTGAAAGCCGCGACGCCCGCGAACGCTACCTTGCAGGAGCGCAACGCACAGGCCAGTTCCGAACCAGGCACCGGCTGGGTGTCGCCCACCAGGGATTGAGTACTTGCACTCGCCAATATGATCGGCGAGCCCCCCCTCCGCTTCCGTCTTGTTCTGTAGGCGGCCGCCGCCAGCGATCCCAGAGCGACAACCGCCAGCCAGACCGGGAGAGCGTCCAGACCGGCCAGCGAGGCCAGTGGACGCCCATCGGCAAAGTCGAGCCCATCAGGTACCAGATCGACCCAACGTCGCGCCATCGCGGCCAGCCGGCCGGAATCAAGGTTCGGGAGAGACGCGCCTCCAGCCAGGGCGATAGCGAGGCAGATCAGGATGACACGGGGAATGCGCGAACGCACCTTGGGGGGGCGCCGCGGGGTGCGACGTGGCGTCTTACGGCGTGCCGGCGCGTGAAGAAAGCTCAGCCGCCTTTGCTCTCTTTTGGCATGGATATGCAGCCTGCGCAGATGCCTCCCCAAGGCGATCAGTGCTGCGCCCAGGGCTGCCATCGAAATTCCGACGATGAAGTCATGCCCACCAAGACCTGTTGCCAGCCCGATAGAGGCAAGCCGACCGGAAAGATCGACGTTCGAAGGTTTCAATGGCGTACCGGCTGAGCCGAATGTTTCGAAAATGTTCCGGTGGATGGACCAGGTCAGCCCACTCAGAAGCGCAATGAACCCCAGGGCCTTGCAGAACGTCGGCAGCAAGCCTGAAGCGAAGCTCTGCCTGGGATAGCGGGGCATGCGGTAGCGCCTATTGGCCGACGATGCTGGGCTGAACCGAAGCTTGCCCAGGTGGCAGCATTGTTGTTCCGGACGTGTCCGGCGCGTAGAAGCCCTTGTTGGCTACAATCGAAACCTCGATGACATCGCCCGCTCTTACTTCGGTATTTTCGTCGGCGGCGATATCGTGAGCTGCCTTCTGGTCGCGCCTGAAGATCGAGATCTTCACGGACCCATGCAAGTCGTCGAAGGTCCTCTGGTCGCCATATGTGAAGATAAAAAGAAGCTTATCGGCGACGTATCTTATCTGGCTTTGAATCTTCCCCAATTCGACTTCGGTGTCCTGGGTTTGCGTGATGAGGTCCATTTCATGAGTTTGATGCTTCTTTCGCAATTCACTTTCCGCGTTCAGCATCTCCTGCTGCACCTGTGACTGCTGAACCTCGGTCTGCGCAAGTTCGGCGCGGTAGCTGGTATGTGCCCTTTCAGCCGTCTCGACATTTGAGTTCGTGATCAATCCTTTTTGCCGCAGTGCTCGCGCGGATTGCAGTTCATCAAATTGGAGACTGGCTGTTTTTTCTCGTTCTTTGCGCGTTGCGGCAACCATGTCTGCCTGCTTCCTGGCACGGCCGAGCGAGGCCTCAAGGAAGGAAACATCGTCTCGGTAGGCGGCAAGGCGCGCATCCAGCTGCGCCTGTTCGGCCGCTATGATGTCGGCAATCAGGTGTCCGCCAAACTCGATCGGTGGATCCGGCGGGGCTGTAAAGGTTGTGTCCTGTCGACTTTCCGCCTGCAGGCGGGCGAGCCGAACCTTGAGCCGATACTCGTCAATCGCCAGGTTCGAGCGCGTGCTGCGCAGGTCGGCTATCTGTAGGGCCGGTTCGGTATTTCCCGCGATCGTGGCCCGGAAGCCGCCTGCAATGGCGAGTGCGTGGCGAACAGTTATGCCGGGTTGAAAGGGATACGATCCGGGACGAGCCACCGTTCCCGAAATGAAGAAGGGCCGGTACTGGCCGACATCCACTTTGACGAACGGCTCGAGGATGAGCTTCTGCTGCCGAAATGCGTCCCGAATGGCCTGGGAAAGGGCAACCGTGGTGAGGCCTCGCGCCTGAATATCCCCAAGCAGGGGAAGCGATATCGAGCCACGATCATCGACAGTCACTTCCAGCGGATAGGTGGCCTCGCCGACCACTGACACGCGCAGGACGTCGCCGGTATCCAGAGCATATCCATCCGCATGGGATGCAGCTGAAGTGAGCAGAATAAAGGCAATGGCGAGGCTACCAATCATTGCGAGCGCGCGGCCAGCCATGGCTAAGAATCCTGGAAATGGACGTCGGCTCCAACCCCTTCCTGTGAGAGGCTTCGGCGGACATTGTTGGTCGGAACGCAAACGCATCGTCGGTACTCCGGTTGTCTTGCCTGCCGTCAGGATCAATCGACATTCGTCGACAGGAGCGAGACTGAAGGGCAATCGTGGATTCGAGAAAAGGAAGCCTTGGAACGTCGCGCGATCCGTCGGCGGAGTGGACGCTCGTCAAAATCCGTGCAGCCCCAAGGGTTGCTTGGCCAGGCTGTCGCGAATTCGGGTATCGTTTGGCCGGGCAGCTATAGGAGCTTGCTCCAGCACGGACCGATAAACCTGCTCAACGCTTTCGCACATGGCATCCAGTCCCCAGGACGAAAGGTCGGTTAGTCTCGCGCCGCCAGCCAGTCGATCGCGATAGGGCTCATTCTCGAGGAGATCGGCGACGGCGGTCGCTGCGGCGCCCACGTCTTCGGCTGGCGCAACGATTCCGTTGACGCCATGCTTCACGACCTCTTCCACTCCCGGCAGATGCGACACCACGCTCGCTCGGCCGCCGGCCAGATACTGCATCATGACGCGGGGCAATCCTTCTCGCATCGACGCCAGCACACACACATCCGCCAGGCTGATCAGTCGTTCGGGTTCGTGATGGTAGCCGATCATGCGAATGTTGTTTGCGAACGGGGATCGTTCAATCGCCGATTCGACGGCGGGCCGCGCCGGCCCTTCGCCTGCCAGCAGCAGTCTTACGTTCGGAATTCGCTCGACCACCTGCCCAAACGCTTCAATGAACTCGACGTGGCGTTTTCTCGGTTCAAGTGCGGCCAGCATCAGCACCACCGGCGGCTTTGGCTCTCCGGCAGCAGTTCCAAGCAGCAGATGCGGTTCCTGTGGCCATCGCGCATTCGCGAAGCGCGCCAGATCGAAGCCGGAGTGAACGACATGGTGCTGATCGGGGCTGCCCAAATGATTGGCGAGGCAGATCTCGCGCATGCCTTGGCTGACATCGATAAAGGCGCGGGTGAACTTCGCAGCGAGGCGTTCGGCCGTCAGATACATCAGCCTCTGCGCGCTGCCAACGTGCACAAAAGGCAATATGTGCACGCCATGTATGATGGCTGGGATATTGGCTTGCCTTGCGGCAAGGCGGCCGACGATGCCGGCTTTGCTTTGATGCGTGTGCACGATGTCTGGTTGCCAATCGCGCATGAGGCGGACGAGCTGCCCGAATGCAAAAACGTCACGGGGCGGCGAAATCGAGTTGATGAGCTTTTCCAGCGTCACGACCCGGAGGGCTCCGGCAACGGAGGCTCGCAAGCCCGGGTCGAATTCCTCGCCATGAACCAACAGCACTTCATGGCCATGCCGTGCCTGCGCGAGACAACAGGCCAATGTGTTTTCTTCGGAACCTGCCCGAAGCAGTCGGGTAAGCACATGAACGATCTTCATTGCCAATACCTCAGGGAGATGAAATCCGGCGGAAGGGCGCTTAGGCAGGCATTCGGACTTGGGAGTGCCTTCGGCCTACCCACGCGTGGCCGCGATCGCCCAAGCCTGGGCGAGCTCGGAAAGGGCTGGTGGTTCGCGTTAGTAGTGGTGGATGAGGTGCCGGCGGTCTGAGCCGCCCGTTCCGTCCCTAAAGAGACAGCCAGATATGCCTGAACAATTCCTGGTTGACCGCCTCCAGGCTGCCGTTTGCGTCAACCGTTCGAATGTCTTTGTCCTGTGCTCGCAACTCAGCCATCAGCGACAGGCGCGCATCGAACGCCTCTCTCTTGATTTCTCCAGGCTTCCGCAGCGCGGAGACGGCAAAGTCGGAAACCAGGTGCAAAACAAGGTGTGGCCGGCATCCCGCCATTTTTTCATAGAGTTTCCGCTCAAGCCGGGCGAGAGCCGACAGGCCCGGTATGGAGAATAAGTGCGGCGGGATGGTCGGACCGTCTAAATATCCGCTGCGCTGCGCCTGTGGCCACCTGTCGCAAATGACGATCAGGCCGCGCGTTGCCCATCGATGCGAACGCTTCACGACGGCATATCGTTCAAACGCAATCAAGACCGCCCACAACGCCAACGCCGTAGCGGCAACTCCTCCTTTGGCCCGATCTCGACGGGATGAATCCCTGCCGTCGTCATGAGCCAAGGACTTCAGGCGGCGCCTGTGAGGAAAAACCAGATTCTGCAGCCCCTTGCGCAACCACCATCCGCTGCCATCGCCGATCCCGACATAGGCTTGCGCACAACCGAATTTCCATCGAAGTATCTGTGTCAACCGGCGAGCCTGAGTGCTCTTACCCACGCCGTCAGGACCTATCAGCGCCACCACAAGCCCGCCGGCCATAGGCCGTCTTTTTGGCGGAAAGCTGCCGGGCATCAGCCGCTGAAGGAGCCTCAGGGCGAGATATGAGCTCTTGCGCACAAGATGGACGGCGCCATCGGCGACCCCATATCGCCCGGTGAAGCCATCCTTTTCCCGAATCGAACGGCGCAGACTGGCAAGATCGCCTCGATGGGCGACCAAAGTGTCGGCGGTTTGCCGGAACCGGCAGATGACCGTTCTGCCGCCGCCAAATGGATACTCCACGACATGCAGGCCTTGCCCGTCGGACGCAAAAGGCAGGCGTGCCAATTGGTCCTTCCAACGATCGCCGACGATGACCCATCGCCTCCACGTGAGCGTCCAGGCCCGAAAGGCGAGCCGGGCAATTGCTATTCGAATCTCGTCTTCTGCAGAGACGACGGGAACGGGCACGCCGTCGACATGAATCGGTTCCCATCGCGCGATCGCCGCATAATCGAATGCCAGATAGCGCTTACGAAACTCCCGGCCGACCCGCACACCGATATGCATGTCGAGATGGAGATAGCGGCCACACGAGAAGTCAGGCAGGAACCAGTCTTCCCGGCCTGCGCATACATTGTCGTAACAGGACAGGCTCACGCTGCGACGGCCGTGCAACTGACTGACAATCGAGCAGAAGACCGAGTAGTCGCTTTTGTCCAAAAGGACGTCGAGATCGTCTCGGCCGGCAAGTCCGTCCGGCAGGGATGAGAGATCCTGAATTATTCCGTACTTCAGGCCGGCTTCATTGAGTGCTCGAAAAAAGGCCGCCGCAATCGGCAGGGCCGCCACCGTCTCGAACGGACGTAAGTGGGCCATTCCGTCCGTTTGAGACGGCCCTGTATTCGACGAGCCTAGGCCAGGCGCCCTGGCCGGCGCCGAGGCATCCGCCCACGGCGCCAACGCGTCAGCCGTCATTCTTGCCTTGGCTCCCAAGGATCCGGGACGATATTGCCGCGGCTGCGGGCCAGCCCGAAGCTCTGCGGCTCCCACCGGGCAGTCGCCGCCTGGTTTGGATTTGGTTGAAGGTTGCAAGAGGTTTCCCGTAGTTGATTGCCGCGATCGTCGTTCACCGGCCATTCCCAACGCCGGTCATCAAGCCCGGATAAAGCCTTTCAAGCTGCCGCACCGAGGGTGAATTGAGCGCCAACTCATCACTCCCTGCCGGATGGTTTCGGCGTCTTTCGTATGAAAATAAATAGTAAATGAAAACAATATATAAAACTAAGAAACTACTGACAGATTTTCTTGATCAATAACGATTGGAATTGAACTATTCATAATGTCAAGAAGAATTCTCACCGCACCAGATTTTCCAACTCGGTCTAGGATACCAAGTTGATCCGCAAACGGCCCTCGGACGATCCTGATCGTCTGACCTGGAATCAACAATATGTCCGGATGCAAGATTCCGTCGTTGTCGGTTGCCGATATCAATGATTCCACGACACCGTGGGGTGCCGGTATCGGCAATCCGTTGCTCATGATCAGCCTTCGGACGCCGACGGTTGAATTGATCGGGTACCATCTCTGCTGACGAACAGCCAACGAGACGAACAGATAGCAGTCGAAATATGCACTGCAGACAGTCCTGACACTGCGCGCGTGCCGCACAGTCTGCTTTCGCTTGGGCAAATAGGTTCGAAAGTTCTGCGATTGCAAGTGCCGCTCGGCCAGGTTCTCGGAATGCTGGTGTGTCTGAACCACAAACCATCGCGCGGATTCACCGTTGTGAATTCTTGGTGCTGGCGCCGGAGGCGGTTCGCGATGTAATTCAGAGTTTATCATGTTATAATATTTCTTCTCTTCTAATTTAGATAGTAACTATCCGAGACGCTGCTTTCGAGCGACGTATAACGGCCATATTTCGGCAGCTTTGGCTCGTCCACCATTGTAAGAGCGATACCCGCAATCTTGGACCGGCCGCCAAGATGTCGAATTCCCTCGGCAACGGCCTCGCGTGAGGTTTCACGCCACTTCACGACAAAGACGACTTTGTCGACATGTCTGGACAGGATCGAGGCGTCGGCCGCCGGTCCAACAGGCGGCGCGTCAATGATCACCGTGTCGAATTTTCCTCGAAGTTCATCGAGGATCGAGCCCATGCGCGCCGAAGCAAGAAGCGCAGGCGGGTTGCGGGTCTTGGCGCCGGCGGGCAGCAGCGAGATCCCTGAGCGTTCATCCCGGTGAATTGCGTCGGCGGTCTTGACCGGCAAAGTCAGCAGGTCGACCAGTCCGACCTTTTCCGTCATGCCGAAGAAGGTCGTGGCGGCTCCAAGGCGCAAGTCCGCATCGATGACCAGAACCCGTTCGCCGTCGGCCGCGGCAGAGCAGGCCAGGCTTAACACCAAAGTTGTCTTTCCTTCGCCGGGCATCGCCGATGTCACCAGCATGAGTCGCGGTGAATGGTCCTCTTCCGGGGTGGCCTCGACGCCCAGGCGGAGCCGTCGCATTGCCTCGCTGTATCTGGATAGCGGTTTGCGTTCGAGATAGGCCACGGGTTGGGCTTGGGACTGTGCGTCTCTCGACCAACCCGACATTTTTGGCACGGAGGCGAGAACCGGAACGGCCAGCTCCTCCTCTATCTGCTTCTTTGCCATGAAGCCGGAAGCGAAAAGTTCACGAAGAACGGCGCCGGCGCCTCCGAACAAGACGCCAAGTACCAAACCCAGAGCCGCAAAAAGCGTCCTGTTCGGGAAGCTTGGCCCAAGAGGAGGAGATGCGTTGGTGATCACGTGTACGCCGCTATTGAGGAGAGTGGACTTTTCCTCGGTGAGCTTGGCGCGTGACAGGAAGGTTTCAAAAAGGTTCTGGTTCGCGGCGGCGATCCTCTCCAGATCGCGCAACTGGACGCCGACCTGACCTTCGGCCTCGGACTGGTTGGATACCGAACCCAAAGCCCGAGCCAGCGCTGCCTCACGGGCCTCGGCGGAGTCGACTTCGTTCTTCAGATTACCGATAAGCCGCTGGACCTCGGCTGCAATCTGTCCCTCGATATCTCGCCGCTCCGCCTCTGCCGATGAGACGTCGGGATGTCGTTCGCCGTATTTCAACCGCAGGTCGGCTTCCCGCCGGCTCACCACGGAGAGCTGAGCACGAAGTGCGTTGACCACAACGGATTGCAACACGTCGGGCATCGATTGAATGTCGCCTCCGCTGCTCAGCAATTTGTCGACTTGCTGGTACTGCGCCCGCTTCGCGGACAATTCGGCACGCGCGTTTATCAGCGCGATATTCAGTTCGGACAGCTGCTGATCGGTCAGACTGCCAGCCTGAGTCGTCAGCAAATTGTGATCGGCCCGGAATTTCTGGACGGCTTCTTCCGAACGGCTGAGCTCCGCCCGCAGGTACGCGGCCCGGTCGCTGAGCCATGTCGAGGCCTTCTGGACCCCTTCATAGCGGGACTTCATCCGATCAGCGACATAGGCCTGGGCGATTGCATTCGCGAGGGTTGCCGCCTTTTGCGGGCTGTACATGGTCACGTCGATCTCAATGACGTTCCCAAGCCCGACACGAGAGACTACCAGCGCTCCTTGCAGCCATGTCAAAGCCGCCGGCCCGATCTTGGGATCTTCCGTCAGTTTCTCGCTATCGACGACCTGCTGAAGAAGCGAGGCCGATCTCAGGACTGCAAGCTGGCTTTCGATGAATGTTGGATTGTCTGAAAAATCGGAATTGGAATAGTCCTGAGGGGTCATGTAGTCGCTCGGGGCGTCAAGCAAGATTTGAGCGACGCCCGTATACGAGGTGGGAAGCGTATAGGCGGCAACTATGAATAGACCTAACGTGGCTGCTCCAATGGCGCAGCCAAACTTCCATCTCCGCAGAAAGAAGTCGAGGATCTCCCTGACGTCGAGCGGTATCAATTCTCGGGTCATGGTCGGATTGTCGGTTGAACTAGCCATTCCAAATCCTTGCGAATCGGCAATGCAACTCCCGCCCTTTCAGCGTCGGCTGAATGGCCTTCATTTCAAATTGTTCGGGCAGTTAGTTGTTCAGCGCGCTCTCAAGTGCCTGAAACGCAAAGGTTCGTGCCCCGCCGTCCGGCATGTCCAAATCGCTCTTCCCACTTGCCCACGGATATCGCCGCCATTCGCAAACATATCAGCTTCGCGGACACACCCGCCATTACCATTATTGAGTAGTAACTCGGCTAAAGGTCGATCTGGTCTACCCGATAGATTTCCAGAGGTTTTTGGGACGTGAGCCAACACCTTCCGGGCTCACCCCGGGAGGTCTACAACAGCGCTGGCGGCATACGGGCAGGGAGGGCGTGCGCGTCTCGAGAGCGAGAAAGCGGACAGCTTCGTTTGTCTCGGCGAGTCTGAGGTCGATATGGACACGTACGGCGAATTCGGTTTGGGTCTTCTGGATTGGATGGCGAATAGGTCGGGAGCCCTTCTGGTGCTGTTGGCGACCTTGCCATTGACGCTTCTTCTGAAGCAGGGCCGGTTGCTGGGCTACAGTGCCCTTGCCGTATTTGGCGGAGCTGTGACGTTGATTTTGCTCGGGGTCGAGAGCCTCGCAGGAGCATTCATTGTCAATCTGGCGAATACCTTGCTGCTTTCCATTGCCTTGCATTCCACCCGAAAGCGATTGACGCAAATGGAGGTCAGCCTGGCGTCGGTTGTTGCGACCGTCGGCGAGCTGGAGACCGCCGAGGAGAGACGACAAACTTACAGCGCCAAGCGTTCCTCTACCTCACGGGTTCACCAGCGCCGGAAGCCGGATGCCGGAACAGTGGAGCAAATTGGCGCAACGGCGAGTCTCGCAAGAGAGGCGCCGATGGTCCCCGGTCCGCCTTGGCAAGAACTGCAAGTGCTCGATTTGCGGCAAGACTCGGCGGTTCTAAATGCTGTTCGCCCCGCAAGCCGCAATCCCGCCTCCAGAAAGAACCTGCGCAGGAGTTGACGGTTGGAATTGGTTCGAGCCGGCCGCAAAAGGTCGCGGCGACGGTATGGGCGTAGCTAGCCCCGAAGGACAAGATCGAGGGCGGCGACTATTTGCCTTGTGGTTTGCCCTAGGCGAACCACGGGCAAGGCCCGGTCAAGCTCGCCCCAGTCGATCGGGAAGGAGCGTCGATCGGGAAGGAGCGTTGTCGGGCCGGCATGGCCGGCGATACTTGAGCCTCGGTCCACCACGATCTGGGCAAATGTCTTGGATGCGGTCTTTCGAATGTGACAGCCCTGGAGCGGAGTTGAGGCGAATGCGGCCGCCCATCTGCCGGTCGAAGACCGGTCGCGAGGCGATGATATTTCGAGAACCACCGGTGGCCGGCACTGGCCGTCTGCTCGGCTCATCATCCTCAGGATGGCAGGACCCTATCCAAAAGTGGTAGAGTGCGACAGCGCTTGGAAGATATCTTTGATGGAACTTTCGGCGTAGTTGTTGTACATCTACAGCTTCAGGTTGATCGGGTGAGTTGTTTCGTGGATGGGCTTATCAAGGCAGGTCGCTGGATTTGAGCGGAGACCCACGCTTGCTGATGCAAGTTGGGAAAGGGTAGTGTCGGAGTTACCGGGAGCTGTGCGCCGCTCGTACCCGGCCAATGCAACGATCGCGCGCGAGTATGTGGCGAGATCCTCCATTCTGGTCATAACTGCCGGCTGGGCGGCATTTGCCAAGATGCTGCCGAGCGGCTCGCGCCTGATCGTCGATTTCGCGCTCCCTCACGAAATTGCCTTGATCGAATTCGGCGGAGAAGTGAGCGAGACCGTAACGGCCCTGTCTGAGGTAAAAACGATCGAACTGGCGGGTCCTATTCGGTCTTTTTTCTCGTCCTATCCGCAGCCCATTTGCGAAGCGGTGCAGCAGGCTCAGGCAAGTCGATATTCGAGGGTTGCGGAACACCTTGCAGGGGTCAGCCGCAGAGGAACCGTTGAGCGAACGGCCCACCTTCTTCTCGAACTGGCCTGCCGCGCACATCGATCGGCAACGAGTTTTCCGGACCGCTTCGAATGCCCGCTGAACCAGGCCGAACTTGCCGACGCGTTGGGACTTTCGGCTGTGCATGTGAGCCGCGTGTTGAAGGAATTGCGTGAGAGGGGGCTGGCTTCATTCCGCAATGGCGTGGTCGAGTTGCATGACCATGTGGGACTTATCGAAACAGCCGGATTTGATCGGTCCTACATTTCGAGCTGACGTCCATGAAGCTGCGCCGGAGCCCACGCCCGGGCCGCTGCGGCCGAGCTAGCAGCCATCTCCAGAGACGCGCGTTCGAACCAATCAGCGGCGAGATGATCCGGGACGATAGGGGAAATTCGGCCCACAAAAATACCAATGGATTCAATATCTCGTCGACATCCCTCCGGACTTCGAGTTTCTTAGGGTTGCATCCTGGCAAAGGGCCGCGGCCCCCCCCCACTTTCAAAATTATTCCCGTGCGGAATCAATACTTACGTTGCGATCAGGGTGTGACGCTGCAGATCGACGACGGCGTCGTGCTTCCGCCGCTCCGGTTCCGCACTTGTCTCCCAGGGGCTGTGTCGTCGACCTGAGCGTCGACAGCGGGACTCTGGCGGCTCTGCGCAAGGGCAGCAGCTTGAAGGTCAAGGTGGTAGCGGACGGCGGCAAGGAGACGAATCTGGCACTCTCGTTGAAAGGGTTCCCAAGCGCGCTCGACAAGACCACGGCGCTCCTTCAGTAGACATTTGCAAGGCAGATCTCCCGTGAGGTCCAAGCGTCGCGTTAAGTTGTGGCCGGCTTCGTCGAGGCGGCGATCGGCAAGCCCGCGGTGACCAGCAACCAGGCCCTGGCCTGGAGCGCGCTTCGAATGGCGGGGAACACGCGAACCGTACGCGGTGCGGGGCGCCTTTGGTTGAAGTAGCGGCGACTCTGTTCCGCTTCAAACAGGAGAAAGTCATGACAGACAAGAACGAACGCCCGGACTCCAGAGCCGCCATGGACGGCGAGATCGGCATTCTCGCGCGGCGCAGGATCGAGGCGGGCATCATCGCGCCGATTTATAAGGAAATGCGCGAGCAGATCGGCGAGGAAAAGGCTCAGTCCATCCTGGATAGCGCCATTCGCAAAGCCGCGATCAAGGCCGGCAAGGATTTTGCTGCCAAGACGCCCGGTGGTACGTCGCTGCGCACCTTCGAGGAATTGCAGGATCTGTGGACGCAGGATGATGCCCTGGTGATTGATGTGACCAAGGCGACGGACGAGGAGTTCCACTATACCGTCAAGCGCTGCCGCTACGCCGAGAGCTATCACGAGATGGGTCTCGGCCATATCGGTCACCTGCTGTCTTGCAACCGCGACGGCGTCTTCTGCACCGGTTACGACCCGCGCATCACGCTGGAGCGCACCCAGACGATCATGGAGGGCGCGTCCCATTGCGATTTCAAGTATCGTTTCCACAAGTCCCCGCAAGGGAACGCCGAATGACCAACGCTTTGCAATCGATCGAAGCCGTGTGTTCACTCTCCATCGATGCCGACCGCCTATGGTCGGATATACTCGGCACCGCGCGTTTCGGCGCCTTTGGCGAGACGGGCATGAACCGCTTGGCGCTGAGCCTGTCCGACGGGCAGGTGCGCGGCTGGTTCGAGGCGGAATGCCGGGCATTCGGCTGCACCGTCGAGATCGATCGCATTGGCAATATTTTTGCGACCTTGCCTGGTTCGGAGCCGAACCTCGCCTCAATTGCTGTCGGTAGCCATCTCGACACTCAACCGGGTGGCGGGCGCTTTGACGGCATTCTCGGCGTGCTTGCGGGAGTCGAGATCCTGCGGGTGTTGAAGACCTCGGGTAAGCAACTGCGCCACCCCCTCACGATCGTCAACTGGACCAACGAGGAGGGTTCCCGCTTCTCCCCTGCCATGATGGGATCGGGTGTGTTCTGCGGCGTGCATGATATCGAAGTCGCCTACGCCCGCATGGACAAGGATGGGGTGACGGTAGACGAGGCACTGGAGGCGATAGGTTATCGCGGTGAGCATGCGCCTGGCTATCTGCCGATGGCGGCCTACCTGGAACTGCATATCGAGCAGGGGCCCGTTCTGGAAGCCGATGGAAGTGCCGTCGGCATCGTCACAGGCGTACAGGGCCTGCGCTGGCTGGATATCCGCATAGGCGGTACGGAGGCTCATGCTGGCGCGTTCCCGATGCCACTGCGCAAAGATGCGCTGGTCCCGGCGGCGAAGGTGATTCTCGCCTGCGAAAGCGTGGCCTTGAGGCATACGCCTGGCGTCGCCACTGTCGGCTATGCCCATGTCGCCCCCAATTCGCGCAACGTCGTTCCCGGTGAAGTCCGGCTTGAGGTCGACATGCGCCATCCCGAAGAGAGTGGACTGGCGGCGATGGAGAGAGACCTGACGGAGGAGATCGAGCGGCTTGCGCCGGGCGCGGAGGTTTCCGTCGTTTGGCGCAAGGCGCCGGTCGTGTTCGATGCGGCGCTGCGTGGAGTGATCCGCCGAGCGGCCGCGGAGCTTTCGCTGTCCGCTCTGGATATGGTCTCCGGCGCCGGCCACGATGCGGCTCACCTCGCTGGCAAGGTGCCAACGGCGATGATTTTTGTCCCGTCGCGCGAGGGGCTGTCCCACAACGAGCGCGAATATTCTACGCCGCAACAATGCGCCGATGGTGCAAACCTGTTGTTGCGTAGCATGCTTCACGCTGACGAGCTTTTCGATATTCAGCCCGAAATGGACTCCAACGATGTCTTCTGATCCTATGGGCCTCGTGGCGGCGGCCGAGCTCAACGCCGGTCCCGACGGTCGATGCACAAGCTGCTGCCGGCTGCGCCCGCATCCTGTCCGGCTCGCGCCGCTTTGAGGTATCCGGTTGGCGGAAGCACGAGTGGGGGGAAATCGAAGCGTCCATTGCGCCTGGGAGAGCTTGAGGTATGAGCACGACTGCGACTCCGCTGCAGCTGGAACCGATAATCTCGCTTGATTGCGCCGAAAGAGCCTGGGCCCGCAACGCAGTCGGTATTCTCGAAGGCGACGCCCGGCGCTCGGCGGACACACACCTCCTCACCCCTGTCTTCAAAGGGCTGAAGGGCATCTCCGTTTATCTGAAGGACGAGAGCACGCACCCTACCGGTAGCCTGAAACACCGGCTGGCGCGTTCCCTCTTCCTATACGGCATCTGTAATGGACGGATCCGCAAAGGCACCACACTTGTGGCAGCTTCCTCGGGATCGACCGCCGTCTCCGAAGCGTATTTCGCCGACTTGCTCGGGCTGCCGTTCATCGCGGTTATGCCGCGCAGCACCAGCCAGACGAAAATCGGAGTCATCGAGCGTTTCGGCGGCCGCTGCGCCTTTGTCGACAGCCCGGCGGAAGTCTATGAAACGGCCGCCCGCATTGCCGCCGAGACGAACGGCCATTATCTCGACCAGTTCACCAACGCCGAGCGCGCCACCGACTGGCGCGGCAACAACAACATCGCCGAAAGCATTTTCGGACAAATGGAGGGCGAAGCCCACCCGGTGCCCGCCTGGGTGATCATGAGTGCGGGCACCGGCGGTACTTCCGCAACGATCGGCCGCTACATCCGCTACCGCAATTTCGCGACCCGGCTTTGTGTGACGGATGTGGAGCATTCGGTTTTTTACGATGCCTGGAAGAACGCTGACGCCGATGCGACCTGCGCCGTTCCCTCCCGTATCGAAGGGGTGGGCAGGCCGCGCGTCGAACCCTCTTTTATTCCGACGGTCATCGACCACATGATCAAGGTGCCGGACGCCGCCTCGATCGCCGCCGCGCATGTTCTCTCCGACCGCCTGTTCCGCCGCGTTGGCGCCTCGACCGGAACGAACTTCTTCGGGCTGCTCTCCATCGCTGACAGCATGATCAAGGAGGGGCACCAGGGCTCGCTCGTCACCCTGGTCTGCGATAGCGGCGACCGTTATGACGGCACTTACTTCAACCCGGATTGGCTCGCCCAGAACGGCATCGACATCGCTCCCTGGTGTCGCGCGATCGAGACCTTCCTGGATACCGGAGCGTTCAACGTGCCCTGATCTCTACGGCTTCTGTTTGATGAAGCACCCCTGAAACGGTTTCGTGTCGTGGCCGTCGTCGCGGCTATCGGCGGCGTATCCAGCATATCGAAGGCGCTGAGAACGTTTAGATCATCCACGATGTGAATGGTTGTAGATCGTGAATATCAGGCACAAGCATGTCATATGCGCCGCGACGGCTTTGCTTCGCTGAATGCACCTTGCCCAAGAATGTTCGATTCTTTCGGTCACTAGCACGCGTCGCATCTGGCAGACGCGATCTGCGGCCACATCCCGGATCGAGTAAGGTGCTTTCGAATGGCGCGAGCGCTGTGGCGTAGAACGGCGTGCACAAAGGCGTGTCTGCCTATGTCGGCCGCTGCGGTAGGCTCTGGCGTTTTTTGAAACGGTCACTGCCAGTGGCCTGGGGACGCCAATCGCAATCGATCGCTTCGTCAGGCTGCGGGTGCGAAGCGATCGATCCTGAAATCGTCGAGCGGCGTTTCGCAGCGGCCGGTCGTCATTAGTTCCGCCATGGCGTCGCCCACGCCCGGTCCGAGCTGGAAGCCGTGCCCGCAGAAGCCGAAAGCGTGGAAGAGGCCCGGCGTCGTCGCCGAGCCTCCCATGACCGGCAGCATGTCGCGCACATAGCCCTCGCAGCCGGACCAGGTGCGGATGACCGCGACCTTTGCGATCGTCGGCAACAGCCGCGCTACGGCGCGCAATTGCACCGGAAGGCGCATGGGATCGGCCTTCGCATGGCCTGGATCAAGGTCCACCGGCACTCTTTCGGCCGCGCCGCCAAAGACGATGTTGCCGCGCTCGACCTGACGCAGATAGGCGCCGTAACCCTTGTCGCGTGTCCAGATGCCGACCACGGGCAGGATCCGGTGCGGCAGCGGCTCGGTCACGCCCATTTGCGGGCCGCGTGCGTCGAGCGGCACCGTTTCGCCGAATTGCGCGGCGACGCGCGCGCCCCAGGCGCCGGCGGTGTTGAGCAGGCATTCGGCGGCGAACGAGCCTTTCGAGGTGGTGACAAGGAAGCCGGAGCCGGTCTGCTTGATCGTCTCGACTTCGGCGTTCTCGACGATCCCCGCGCCCAGCTTGCGGGCGGCGTCGGCAAAGGCCGGCGCGATCAGCCGCGGATTGCCGCTGCCGTCATCCGGCGAGAACGACGCCGCGATCGCTTCAGGACCGAGGCCGGGAAACCGGGAGCGGATTTCGCGCGAGCCAAGTTCCTCCAGCTCGAGCCCCCAGGGCCTGGCGGCTTGAGCGTAGGCCCGCATGTCGGCAAGACTTCCCTCATCGAAGATCAGTCGGATGTGGCCGGTGGCGCGGAATTCGACGTCGCGGCCAAGCATCTTTTCAGCCTCGCCCCACAGGCTGAGCGAGCGGTGGGCGAGCGGAAGCTGCGACAGATGACGCCCGGTGCGCCGGATGTTGCCGAAGGAGGCGACTGTCGCGCCGGCGCCGATCCGATTGCGCTCGATCAGCGTCACGCGCGCGCCGCGCTTGGCGAGGAAATAAGCCGAAGCCGTCCCCATCAGGCCGCCGCCCAGCACGATCACATCCATAGTCGTTCCTTGATCCTTGAATGCATCCATCTTGTCGGCGCCGCGGCATTGCGTCAAAGATGGGTTTTGGCAAGACCCATAAGCTTTACCTATGGAGTGGCAATGCGGGCCCGGCAGCTCGAAGTGTTCATCGCCGTCATGCGCGCCGGCACGGTGACTGCCGCGGCGCGCATGCTGAACATCTCCCAGCCTGCGCTCAGCCAGATATTGCTCCACACCGAGGACGAGCTAGGCTTCACGCTGTTCGAGCGCGTGAAGGGGCGGCTGCGGCCAACCCCGGAGGCGCTTGAACTCTTTGCCGATGCCGAAAGGCTGTCGGCGGGGCTCGACGGCCTCCGCCGCAAGACCACCGACCTCAGGCTGGGTCGGACCGGACTGGTGCGCGTGGCGGCTTCGCCGCCACCGGCCATGGCGATCTTGCCGCGCGCCTTCACCGCATTCCGGGCGCAGCATCCCAATATTCTGCTGCGTTCCCATAGCGCGCCGATCGCCGCGATCGTCGACATGCTGCGTGCCGGCGATGCCAGCCTCGGCGTGGCCTTGGACGACCGTCTGCCGCCCGATATCGAGGCTGAGGTGATAGGCAGCGTCGGTTTCGCCTGCCTGCTGCCCGCCGGGCATCCGCTGCAGAGGAAAACCGAGCTGACGCTGGCCGACCTCGTCGGCGAGGAGCTGATATCCTACCGCGGCAACACGCGTCCCGCCGACGAACTGGCCCATGCGGCCCGCGCGCAAGGTGTTGCGCTTTCGCCATCGCTGGAGATCGATGTCTCCATCTCCGCGGTTGGTTTCGTCCAGGCTGGCCTCGGCATTGGTCTGGTCGACGCGCTGCTGCCTTGGCAAAAGTTCTCCGGGCTGAGCGTCAGGCCGCTGGCCGCCGGGCCGGAATTCCCCATCGCCTTGCTCATGTCGCGCGCCCGGGCCCTTTCGCGAGCCGACGAGATCATGCGCGACGAAATCCGCACGGCCTGCTCCGATTTGCTTGGGGAGCATCGCGCTAAGGTATAAGCAAGACTTATATCCTTGCCCCTCATCCATCTTGGACCCTGACTACCCGCTCGTGCCAGCTTTGGTCGGCAGACAGGAAGGGACGCATTATGGACGGTGCCATCACGGTGGACGAGGCGCGCAGCGAGGCCGATTGGAAGATCGGCGTCGACATCGGCGGGACCTTCATCGATTTCTGCGCGCTCGAAGCGCGTTCCGGCCGCCTGGCGTCGCTGAAGGTGCTGACGACGCCGGACGATCCGGGCGCCGAGCTAATGACGGGCCTCACGCTTCTCGCTGAACGCGAGGGCTTCGATCCCACCCACATGACCCGTTTCGTGCACGGCACGACCGTCGGTATCAACACTATCATCCAGCGCAAGGGCGCGCCGCTCGCGCTGTTCACCAATGCCGGCTTCGAGGACGTCATCGAACTGGCGCGGCTGCGCATGCCGGACATGTATTCACTGTTCTGCTCACGCCCGGATCCGCTGATCTCGCGCGATATGGTGTTCGGTATTCCGGCCCGGATGCGTCCCGACGGCAGCGAGTCCCAGGCGCCGGATATGGCGGCGGTGGAAAGGTCGGTGGCAGCGGCGAAAGCCAACGGCGCGCAAGGGATCATCGTTTCCTTCCTCCACGCCTGGCGCAACGGCGCGCAGGAAGCATCGGTGAAGTCGGCGATCGCTCGCCTTGCGCCCGAGCTCTTCGTCTTCACCTCGGCCGAGGTCTGGCCGGTCATCCGCGAATATGAGCGCAGCTCGACCGCCATTCTCAACGGCTATGTCCATCCGCGCGTCTCGGGCTATCTGACGGCGCTGGAGGAGCGGTTGAAAGGCCGCGGCGTGCCGGCCCGGCCGATGCTGACGAAATCGAATGGCGGGCTGATGAACGCCGCCGAAGGCAAGCGCGCTTGCGTCAACATGCTGTTATCCGGAACGGCTTCCGGCGTCATCGGCGCCTCGTGGCTGGCGCGTCAGGCCGGTGAGGACAAGATCCTTACCCTCGACATCGGCGGGACCTCTGCCGACTTCGCGCTCATCATCGGCGGCGAGGCCCAGTTCGGCACGGGTGAACTGATCGGCGAGTTTCCGCTGCATATCCCATCGGTGTCGGTGAGCTCGATCGGGGTCGGCGGCGGCTCGATCGCCAGCGTCGATACGCAAGGGGTGCTGCGCGTCGGGCCGGAGTCGGCGGGCTCGACGCCGGGACCGTCATGTTACGGTCGCGGCGGCACGCAGGCGACAGTAACGGACGCGATGGTCGTCTGCGGATGGCTCGGTCACAGCGAGATGGCCTATGGTCAGCTCACGATCGACGCCGGACTGGCGCATCGCGCCGTTGGCGAACTCGCCGCCAGGCTAGGGCGCACGGTCGAGCAGACCGCGCAGGCGATCCTAGACATCGCGGTGTCGGAAATGTTCGTCGAGGTCGAGAAGCTCGCCTCGAGGGCCGGCGTGGACCTGCGCGATTTCACGCTGATGCCCTTCGGCGGCGGCGGCCCGATGCTGGGCGCCTTCCTTGCCCGCGAGCTCGGCATGAAGCGCGTCATGGCGCCGCGCCGCCCGGGAGTGGTCTCGGCGCTCGGTGGGCTGGTGGCGGACCTGCGTGGCGACTTCATCCGCACGATCTTCAGTCCGCTGTCGGCAGCGTCGCTCCCCGCCGTGCGCGAGGCCTTCGAGGCGCTCGCGCGAGAGGGCCGCGACTGGCTTGCAGCCCAGGGGCATGATGCCGCCGCTGAACTCAATTTCTCCTGCGATATGCGCTACATCGGGCAGAGTTATGAGATCGAGGTCGTGCTGTCTCCAGAATGGCTGGGGGAGGGCGGCGCGGAGGCAATCGAGCAAGCCTTTCACCGCACCCACGAGCAGCTCTACGACTTCCACGATCCCCAAGGCGAAATCGAGCTTGTGAATGTCCGCCTGTCGGCGATAGGCGCGGGGCCGGTGCTCTCCTTCCCGGAAGCCGACGAGATAAACGCTCAGGCCAGTCCGGCGCGCCGGCTCTCGGTCTACACCGGCCGAGCCGTTGAGACCGTCGACCTCTACGACCGGCAGACCTTGGTGCCCGGCAGTACGTTCCTTGGGCCCGCCGTGGTGGTGCAGGAAGACACGACCCTCGCCATCCCCGCCGGAACGCGGGCGCGCGTCGACCGCCACCTCAACCTCCTTCTGACCTTCGCGGAGTGACGCCCTTGTTCGATCGCACGAACCTTCAGGTCCTGGCCAACCATGCCCGCGCGGCGGCCGAGAACATGGCGCACACCCTGCACCGAACCGCCCATTCGGCCTTCGTCAAGGAGACGCAGGACTTCACCGTGATGCTGATGGACCGTTCGGGCGCGACCTTCGCCGTGCCGATGGAACTCGGCGCCACCTGGTATCCGGGCCTTTCCTATCACCGCGCGATCGCGATGGTGGATGATTATCGGCCGGGCGACGTCGCCTTCACCAACGATCCCTATTCAGGCCATGTCGCCACGCACGCGCCCGACACTCATCTTTGGAAGCCGGTGTTCGTCGACGGGGAGATCATCGCCTGGACCGGCGGCCATATCCACAACACCGATATGGGTGGTGCGGTGCCGGCTTCGCTCAGCCGCGCACTGACCGAGATTCATCAGGAAGGCATCCGCTTTCCGCCGATGAAGCTGGTGCGCGAGGGCGTCTTCGACGACGCGATCCTGCGGATCATGAGCACCAATGTGCGCAAGCCCGACCTCAATATCGGCGACATCAAGGCGCTGGTCGGCGCGCTCAACACCGGCGAGCGTAAGATCCAGGCGATGGTGAAAAAGTTCGGCACGGCCGGCTTCGTCGAAGGCGTCGCCGCGCTTCTCGATCACGCAGAGGCGCAGGCGCGCGAGGTGTTGCGCGCCATGCCCGACGGCACCTGGGAGTTCGCCGACTATGCCGACGAGGATTCGGTCGAAGCCAACCCATGCCGGCTGAAGCTGAGGCTGACGATCAAGGACGACGAGGCGGTGCTCGACTTCACCGGCTCCGATCCGCAGCTCGGCTCCTCGCTCAACGTCCCTTCGGGCGGCGATCCGCGCCACACCATGCTGCTCGTCGGCGTCTACTACGTGCTTTACACGCTGAACCCGAAGATCCTGCTCAACACGGGCCTTACCCGACCATTTACCTGCATCACGCCGCAAGGGTCGGTGCTCAACCCGGTCCATCCCGCCGCCGTCGGCATGCGCTCGCTCACCTGCGCGCGATTGCGGTCCGTCATCTTCGGGGCCTTCTCGCAAGCGGTACCCGAACGCCTGCCGGCGGCGCCTGCGGGCAACAACTGCATCGTCAATGTCATGACCACCGACGAGCGCACCAGCCGCAGCGTCATCGCGGCGGTGAACCCTGTTGTGGGCGGCGGCGGCGCGATGCCGCATCGAGATGGCACCAATGGATCGGGCGCCGATGCCGCCTATCTGAAGAACACGCCGATCGAGATCACCGAGACCGAGACGCCGGTCGAATTCGTGAAATACGGGCTCGCCCGGGACAGCGGCGGCGCGGGCCGCTGGCGCGGCGGGCTTGCGACCGAGATGGCCTTCCGCGTCTTTGCGCCGGACTCACGGATCACGGCGCGCAACCGCGATCGCAGCTTCTTCCGCCCGTGGGGCGTGCTGGGCGGCAAGGCGGCCGGCTTGTCCGACATGGTCATCAATCCGGGAACCGAGCACGAGCGGCGGCTGGGAAACATCGACACGGCGGTGCTGCAGCCGGGCGACGTGCTCGAGATCCGCTCCGCCGGTGGCGGCGGGCGCGGCGATCCGCATCAGCGCGAGCCTTGGCGGGTCGCGCAGGACGTGCGGCGTGGCTATCTCACGCCGGCAGCGGCAGAGCGAGACTACGGCGTCGTCTTTTGCGACGGCGAGGTTGACGAGCAGGCGACGAACGAATTGCGCGCACGGCGCAAGCCGGCCGCCGGTCATTTTCATTTTGGCCCGGAGCGCGAAGGCTACGAAGCGCAGTGGACGCCGGCAGCCTATGACCGGCTCCACGCCGTGCTGGATGCTTTGCCGATCCACTGGCGGTTCTTCGCCAAGACGGAGATTTTTCGGCGCATGAAAGGGCGCACCGGGCCGGAGGGTGTCCAGGCCGCCTTTGATGCGGTCTGCGAACGCTTTCCCGAACTGCCGCGTCCGAAACCGGTGCGAGAGGCCGCGGAATGATCACCGCCGGTCGCATCGTCCGGCTGGCCGAGCGCGACCGGGCGGAGGTACAGTTCTTTCTCGACGGCGAGAAGCGCTCAGCACTTGCCGGCGATACGGTGCTGACCGCGATGCTGGCTTCAGGACACGCATTGCGGAGTTCCGAGTTCGGACCTGAGCTGCGCGCCGGCTTTTGTCTAATGGGAGCCTGCCAGGATTGCTGGGTGTGGCAGGAGGAGGGACCACGCCTGCGGGCGTGTTCCACGCCTGTCACTGAGGGCATGTGGTTGCGCACGACGCCCCCGGAGAGCTGGCCGTGAGTAGGCCCTCATCGCCGAAAATCGTGATCGTCGGGGCCGGTCCCGCCGGCATAAGGGCAGCAGCAACGCTGGTCGCAGCCGGACTCCATCCGGTGGTGATCGACGAAGGCCATCGCGCCGGTGGGCAGATCTATCGCCGCCCGCCGGACGGGTTCGTCCGCACGCCGGAACAGCTCTATGGGTCGGAGGCAGTGAAGGCGCAAGAACTGCATGCGCTCTTTGACCGGCTGACCGAAGAGCGACAGCTCACTTATCAAGCACACAGCTCCGTCATTGCCGTGCATCAGGGGCGGCTGCATGTGCTGGGCGAGGGCGGGGTGCAGGTGATCAGCTACGACCGCCTGGTTCTTGCCACCGGCGCGTCCGATCGCATCGCTCCGGTCCCAGGCTGGCAGAACGCCGGCGTCTACAGCCTCGGCGCGGCGCAGATCGCGCTCAAGGCGCAGGGCGTGGCGCTCGGACGGCGCGTCGTTCTCATCGGATCGGGACCTTTGCTGACGCTGGTCGGCGCGCAACTCCTCAAGGCCGGAGCCGACGTGGCGGCGGTGCTGGATACATCCTCGTGGCGCCGGCAGATGAGGGGATTCCCTGGACTCGCGGCCCGGCCGATCGTTGCGTTGCGCGGTCTGGCCCTAAGGGCGCGGCTCGGTGGCCGCTATCATGCGGGCGTGACGCTGGAGCGCATCGAGGCGAACGCGTCGGGCGTCATTGCGATGCGCTGGCGCGATGCCGGCGGATGGCAGCGCATCACCCCATGCGACATGGTCGGCATGGGCTGGCACTTGCGGGCGGAGACGCATCTGGCCGATCTGGTCGGATGCGTCTTTGCCTATGACGAGCAGTGGCAACAATGGCTGCCGCAGACCGACGCGATGGGGCGGGCCGGCAACGGAGTCTACCTTGCAGGTGACGGGGCTCGTCTCATCGGCGCGGATGGGGCGGAGATCGCGGGGCGTCTCGCGGCCGTGGCATGCCTCAAGGATCTCGGGCATGCGGCATCTCCCGTCCAAGCTGACCTGCGCAAGCTGACGCGACTCAAGCGTTTTGCCTACGGCCTGGCTCGTGCCTTTCCCTGGCCGGCCGAGATGGTGCGAACAATGCCCGACGACGCGATCGTCTGCCGCTGCGAAAATATCACTGCCGCAGCCGTGCGCGAGGGTGCGGATTTCGGCGGCGGCGAGGCCAACAGGCTGAAGTCGCTTTCACGCGTCGGCATGGGGCGCTGCCAAGGGCGCTATTGCCACTTGGCGGCCGTCGAGCTCGTCGCGGCGCAATCCGGATGCGCGTCAAGGGATGTCGGTCGGTTTCGCGGGCAGGCGCCTGTTCGGCCGGCGCCCGTCGGCGCCTTTCTTCGGGAGGACTGATGCTAGAAGTCGGCGACCTTGCCCCAGGACGAAGCGTCGAAGCGCCGTGGATCATAGGATTTCGGATCGACGATCGGCTTCGCCCCGGTCACCAGGTCGGCGACGAGGTGCCCGGCGCCGGGGCCGATGCCGAAGCCGTGTCCCGAAAATCCGGCAGCCAGGAAAAAGCCTGGGACGCAATCGATCGCGCCGATGGCCGGCACGCCGTCCGGCGTGCTGTCGATATAGCCTGCCCAGGCAGCACTGATCCTGGTCTTTCTGAGATCGGGCAGAAGTTCGAGCGCGCGGGCATGCGTCAGGCGGATGGTCGACTGATCCGGAGTTGGATCGAGGATGCGCATGCGCTCCATCGGCGTCGGCCGGTCGAGGCGCCAGCGTTTCAGCGTTTCGTGGCCCGAAAGCGCGCCTTGCAGGCCGCCGGGCGCGAGGCTGCGCCACCGCTTCAGGAACATAGGCAAAAATTGCGAAGAGAAGCGCAGTTGCTGCGGCGTCACGTCGACGCGCCCGCGTCCGCTGATCGCGAGCGTATAGCCGCCGTCGCCGCGGCGCGTGACCGAGATCTTCGCCGTGTGCAGCGCATCCGGCAGGCCTTCGGCGCCCGGCGAGACCGACATGATCGAAGAGCGGATCGACGCTTGCGGAAAGCGGAAGCCGAACTGCCGGCAAAAGGAGGACGCCCAGGCGCCGCCGGCCATCACCGCCAATTTCGTCCGGATGGTTCCGCTTTCGGTGACCACGCCACTCAGGCGCCCGCCCTCGGTCTCGATGCCACGCGCGGCGCAATTCTGGTGCACGGTGCCGCCGAGCTTCAGAATGGCGCGGGCGACCGCGGGCGCGGCCCGCGACGGGTCGGCGGTGCCGTCGGTCGGCGAGAAGACGCCGCCCTTCCAGGTTCGGCCCGTGGCGCGGCCCCGCTCAGTGGCCTCGGTCGTGTCCAGCATATGCGTGGTGACACCGGCGGTTCTGGCGAAGTCGCGCCAGCGCGCCCAACCGGCCACTTCCGCCTCGTCATTGCTGAGGTAGAGCAGGCCGCAGCGGCGAAAACCGGTGTCCTCGCCGGTCTCCGTCGAAAAGCGCTCCCACAGATCGAGGCTATGGGTCGCCATCGGCAGCTCGCGGGCGTCGCGGTTCTGCTGGCGGCACCATCCCCAGTTCCTCGAGGACTGCTCGGCGCCGATGCGCCCCTTTTCGACGAGCGCCACCTTCATGCCGCGGCGCGCCAGGCAATAGGCCGCGAAGACGCCGACGATACCGCCGCCGATGATCACCGCATCGGCGGATTGCGGCAGTTCGCCAGATGTCTCGATTTGCTGCAGCGGCGCGCGCATGATCCTCTCTGCCTTGAAGCGCCAGTTTATCGCGTCGCGCAGGCAGCCGCTGCCGCAGTTGAGGCACAAGCAGAATTTTGTTCCGGCAATCCCATTGAAATCGCCAGTCCCTGCGTTTCAAAGCGGTGTCGGCTCGGATGGACAGGCCAGCGGGCTATGGTAGTCTCGGCGGTCACCAGCATGGCAGCATTTTGTGCTGTAGCACTCTTCCTCGGAGACAGCCCATGAAACTGGATCGGATCGACATCAAGATTCTGCACGAACTGCAGAAGAACGGCCGCATCACCAATGTCGAACTGGCCGAGCTGGTGCATCTGTCGCCGAGCCCGTGCCTGATGCGGGTCAAGAAGCTGCAGTCGGAAGGCTACATCGAGGGCTACTCCGCGCAGGTCAATATCGGCAAGCTTGGCCAGACTCTGACCGTGTTCACCGAGATTACTCTCAAGAACCACCGCCAGGTCGACTTTGCGCGCTTTCTCGCCGTGGTAGAGAAGATCGACCAGGTTATCGAATGTCACCTTGTCTCGGGCGGCTACGACTATCTGATGAAATTCATGACCGCCGGGATCGGCGAATACCAGACGATCATGGAGCGGCTGACCGATATGGATATCGGCATCGACAAGTATTTCAGTTTCGTGGTGCTGAAGTCGCCCATCGTCAAGGCGCATATGCCGCTGCCCAGCCTGTTTCCGATGTAAGGCGGAGCCGCCGCTTTCACCGATGGCCGTACTGGCTGACGAGTTCCGGATCGCGGACGAGGCCGTCAAGCCAGGTCGGGTCAAGCTTTGGCACGGAGGAGAACAGAAGCTTCGAATAGGGGTGGCTGGGCGCCTTCACCTTGTCGGGCGTGATCTGCTCCACCCGCTCGCCATTGTACATGACCATGATCTGGTCGCAGATCGCCTCGACGACGGAGAGGTCGTGGCTGATGAAAATGTAGGACAGACCCAACTCGCGTTGCAACTCCTTGAGCAGCTCGATCACGGCGGACGCCACCACCGTGTCGAGAGCCGAGGTGATCTCGTCGCAGATGATGAGCTTGGGGTCGGCGGCAAGAGCGCGCGCGAAATTCACGCGCTGCTTCTGGCCGCCGGAGAGTTCCGACGGATGGCGATAGCGCAGCGCCCTCGGCAGGCGCACCATGTCGAGCAGTTCGTCGACGCGTTTTGAGCGCGCCCGCTTGTCGAGCCCGTGATAGAAGGCTAGCGGCCGAGCGATGATGTCCGCCACCGGCTTAGCCGGATTGAGCGCGGTGTCGGCGTATTGGAACACGATCTGCATCTCACGCAACTGGTCTTGGCTGCGTTTGCCTGCCGCCCGCTGCAACTGCTTGCCGTCGAAGACGATGTCGCCCGCCGCCGCCGGATGGATGCCGGCGATGACCCGCGCCAGCGTGGATTTTCCGCAACCGGATTCGCCGATGACGCCGAGATTGCGCCCCTTCTCGACAACCAGGCTGACGGAATCGACAGCGCGAATGAGGGGCAGTCCGTCGCTCCCTACCGCGCCGTAGCCTGCCGTGACATTGTCGATGCGCAGCAATTGATTGGTCGCTGCCTCCCCATCCGCATTCGCTTGCCGGGGCTTGGGTTCGAAGGCAGCCAGCAACTCGCGCGTATAGGGATGCTTGGCGGCTGAAAGGATTTCGGCCGTGGTGCCGGTCTCCTGCACTTCGCCGCCCTTCAACACCACGATGCGGTCGGCGATCTGGGCGACGACCGCGAGGTCGTGAGACACATAGACACCCGCGATCCCGCCCGCCCGCATCACCGACTTGAAGGCCTTCAGCACGTCGATCTGCGTCGTCACGTCGAGCGCCGTCGTCGGCTCATCGAAGATGACCAGCTTGGGATCGCCGATCAGCGCCATGGCCGCCGCAAGCCGCTGCAATTGCCCGCCCGAAACCTGGTGTGGATAGCGGGCACCGATCCCTTCCGGGTCCGGCAGCGACAGGGACCTGAACAGTTCGACCGCTCGCTTGCGCGCCTGCTCCGGCGGCATCAGCCTATGGATGCGCGTGACCTCGATCACCTGCTCCATGATGGTAGACGAGGGGTTGAAGGAGGCGGCGGCACTTTGCGGAACATAGGCGATGTCGGTGCCCCGAAGTTTTGCCCGTTCCTTTTCGGAAAGAGCGGCCATGTCCTTGCCGTTGACGTTGATCTCACCACCGGTGATCCGGCAGCCGGGCCGAGCATGGCCCATGAGCGAGAGCGCCACAGTCGTCTTGCCGGAGCCGCTCTCGCCGATCAGCGCAACGATCTCGCCGTCGGCGATGTCGAGGCTGACGCCCCTGATGATTTCGACGACGCGTCCGGCGTCGGTCGTCGCCTCGATCCTCAGCTTCCTGACCTCGACGAGATTGGTCATGCGTCGCGGTCCCTGATCTTGTGCGGCAGGTTGTCGATCAGCAGGTTGACGCTGATGGTGAGGCTGGCGATGGCTAGCGAGGGCACGATGACGGCGGGCGCGGCAAAGGGCAAGCCGCCGATGTTCTCACGCACAAGCGCGCCCCAGTCGGCCAAAGGCGGCTGCAGGCCAAGCCCGAGGAAGGACAGGCCGGAAAGCAGGAGCACGATGAAGACGAAGCGCAGCCCGAAATCGGCAAGCACCGGGCGGATGATGTTTGGCAGGATCTCGGACCCGATGAGATAGGCCGTGCTTTCGCCGCGGACGCGAGCGACGGTCATGAAGTCCATCGTGTTGATGTTGACGGCGAGCGCCCGCGCGAAGCGATAGGCGCCCGGGACGTAGATGACGGCGAGCGTCAGGATCAGTACCGGGATCGACGAGCCGACCGCGGCGACGACCACAAGGCCGAACAGCTTGCTGGGGATGGAGTTCATCGCGTCCAGGAAGCGGCTGAGGCATGTGTCGAACCAGCCGCCGGTGACGGCCGCAGCCATGCCCAGCACGACACCCGAAAAGCAGGCGATGGAGACCGCGGCGAGCGATATGCCGACGGTATAGCGTGCACCCATCAGAACCCGCGAAAGCATGTCGCGGCCCAGATAGTCGGAGCCGAGCCACAACCCCTGACGCATCGGGCCGAAATAGTCGTCGTCGACGATGTCGCCGATCGGATGGGGAATGATGTAGGGCGCGAAGATCGCGACGAGCGTCCACGCCAGGATGACCAGCGCGGCCACGACGCCGACGAGGTTATAGCTGTGGCCCAGGAAGGACCGCCGGGAGGCTACCGCGCGCGCCATCGTCATCTGAGCCTCGGGTTGGACATGATGGCCACGATATCTGCGGCCGTGATCAGCAGGAGATACCCGAGGCAGAAGATCATCGCGCAGCTCTGGATCAGCG
Source organism: Mesorhizobium atlanticum (assembly GCF_003289965.1). GTDB lineage: Bacteria > Pseudomonadota > Alphaproteobacteria > Rhizobiales > Rhizobiaceae > Mesorhizobium > Mesorhizobium atlanticum. The sequence goes on along the minus strand of NZ_QMBQ01000001.1, from coordinate 943,298 downwards.
GCAGGTCGCGGGTCGCGACGGCGTCCACCATCAGCTTTGCGATGCCGGGATAGTTGAAGATCGTCTCGACGATGATGACGCCGCCGACAAGATAGGACAAAGACAGCGCAACCGCGTTGACGATCGGTCCGAGCGCGTTGGGAAGCGCGTGCCTCAGCACCATGCGGCCGCGCGAGGCACCCTTGAGCAGCGCCATCTCGACATAAGGCGTGGACAGCGTCTCGATCACTGCGGCGCGAGTCATGCGGATCATTTGGGCGGAGATGACGAAGGTGAGCGTGATCACCGGCATGGCATAGATGCGCACGAGGTCGGTCAGCGAATGGGCCTCGTTGACCGAGGACAGCGCCGGCAGCCATTTCAGATAGACGGCAAACAGCAGAACCGACAGCGTCGCGACCATGAATTCCGGCACCGAGATAACGCCGATTGAAAGCACGGTGACGATGCGGTCGTACAGCGAGCCGCGCAGCATGGCGGTGGTGATGCCGAGTGTCAGCGCCAGCGGCACCGAGAGGAGCGTGGTGATGGCAGCGAGCTTCATCGTGTTGACCAGGCGGCCGCCAATCAATGCCGCGACCGGCATTTGATTGGCATAGGAGGTACCGAGGTCGCCGTGGAGTAGGCCGACAAGCCAGCGCAGGAAACGCAGGATCGCCGGATCGTTGAGATGCATGGCCTCGCGCAGGCCGGCGACCGCTTCGGGAGTCGCCGCCTGACCGAGCAGGATCGACGCCGTGTCGCCTGGCAGCATGCTGGTGGCGAAAAACACGGCGAACAGGACGATCAGAAGCGTGACGACCGCAATGCCCAGCCGCTTGACCACGAGGTTGAGAACCCCAGATTTCATGGAAGCGCTCCCTGCGGCTGCATTCGGTCAAACTATCCTGCGCAATGCAGTGCCGGGGCCGGTCGGCCGGCCCCGGCAGGCGTCTCAGGCTTCAAGCCAGAGATATTCCGCCATTGCGTAGCCCATCATGCCACCGAGCGGGTTCGCTTCCAAACCCTTCACCTTGCTGGAGAGGGCATCGACGTTGGAAATGTAGGCCGGGATGATGGTGCCAGCCTCGTCGGCGATCATGGTCTGCATCTGGCCATAGATCTCCTTGCGCTTGGCCTGGTCGAGTGAGCCGCGCGCCTCCACAAGCATCTTGTCGAACTTCTCGGACTTGTACTGGCTTTCGTTCCACGGCGCGTTCGAAGCGTATAGGAGCGAGAACAGGATGTCCGGCGTCGGGCGCGGATTGATGTTGCCGAAATGGATTGGCGCCTTGAGCCAGTAATTGTCCCAGTAGCCATCGGACGGAACGCGCTGCACGTCGAGCTTCATGCCGATGTCGGCACCCGCTGCCTGGATGATCACCGCCATGTCGATCGACGAAGTCGCCGCATCGGAGGCGATCACCGGGATGGACTGGCCGAGCAGGCCCGCCTTCTGGAAGTGGAACTTCGCCTTGTCCGGGTCGAAGGCCTTCGGCTTGAGGTCGGCATTGTGGAAGATGTTGGCCGGGGAGACGGGCTGGTCGTTGCCGATCTCGCCGAGGCCGCGCAATGCCGATTTGACGATCTGCTCGCGGTTGACCAAATACTTCATGCCGGCGACGAAGTCGGCCTTGTTGCCCGGATCCATGTCGAGCCGGATGTTGAGGTCGGTGTAGTTGCCCGAGGTCGTCTTCGACAGTTCAAAGTCCTGCTGGCTTTCCAGCAGTTTCATCGCCCGTGGATTGATCGAGGCGGCGAAGGCGATGTCACCCGAAAGCAGCGCGTTCACGCGGGCGCTGTCGTCACTGATGGCGATGAACTCGAAGGAGTCGAGATAGGGCTTACCCGATTTCCAGTAGTTCTTGTTCTTGGTGACCACCGAACGCACACCCGGTTCGAACGTCTGCAGCACGAAAGCGCCGGTGCCGTTGCCCTTGGAGAAATCAGTCGTGCCGTCCTGGACAATCATGAAGTGGTGCAGCGCCAGGATGGTCGGCAGGTCGGCGTTCGGATCGGCGAGCGTGATTTCCACGGTAGACTTGTCGACCGCCTTGAAGCCGGTCATCTGCGCGGCGATCTTGGCGACCTTGGAGCCGACCGCTTTGTCGAGATGACGCTTCAGCGAAAAGACCACGTCGTCGGCCGTCAGATCCTTGCCGTCGTGGAAGGTGACGCCCTTGCGCAGTTTCACCGTCCAGGTCTTGGCGTCCTTGCTGTCGAAACTCTCGGCGAGTTCCATCTGCGTCTTGCCATCCTTGTCGAGGAAGGTCAGGCGGTTGTAGAGCGAGCAGCAGCGGACATAGTCGGTGGAGAGCGACGCCTTGGCCGGATCGAGCGTGTCGGCGGTCGAAGACGACCAGCCGGCCGCTTTCAAGTTTCCACCGGAAACCGGCGTGGCGGCGACGGCCTGCGTGGCACGGCCGAGCACGAAGCTGCCCGCGGCAACTGCGGCGCCGCCCGCAAGCAGCATCTTGAGGAGTTCGCGGCGGCTGGCACCCCGCCGGATGGCGTTTTCGACCATGGCATCGTCTGCGCTGGTCCAGTTGGTGATCTTGTCATTCATGTTCATTCCCCTTTCTGTTGGTTGGTCGGTATGCTCGTCTTGCTGCGGCTTTCCGGGCTTAGGTTCAGATTCGCTCCTTCAGGCTCTCGCGCACGGCAGCCGCGAGGGCGGCCATTGAGGTGAAGTGATAGTCCGGCACGGTGAAGCGCTCGGGCTCGATCGTGCCGCCATAGCCCTTCTGGGCGTGCCGGCGCTCGATCCAGCAATTGGTCATGCCGAGCGCCCGGGAGATGCCGATGTCGTGGTACTGGCTTTGCGCGACATGCAGGATGTCGTCCTTGCTGTCGCCACGCGATGCCACGAAATCGAAGACCTTCTGGAAGAAGGCCGGGTCGGGTTTCTCCGTACCGGTGTCGTCGGCGGTGAAGGTGGCGAAGAAGGGCGACCCGAGCTGCTGCTCGAAATGGTCGAGCGCCCAGCGCCGCGCATTGGTCATGGCGATCAGCTTGTGGGATTTCGCAAGGTCGGCCAGTGCCGCCGCGCTATCGGGAAAGCCTTTCCAGACGCTTGCGGAATCCCTCAGGCGAACACCGTATTTCTCTTCGGCGGGCAGGCCGAGCTGCGGCGCGATGACGGTGTAGACGCGCGCGAGATCGTCCGGGAACAACCCCGCGCCGGGCATGTAACGAGCCTGCCGATAAAGTGCCAGCGCTTCCTCGCCGTCGATGGCCACGCCGGTCTCGGCGGCAATTCCAGCCAGGCAGTTCGTGATACCGCTTTCGAAGTCGATCAGCGTGCCGACGACGTCGAAGGTCAGGTATTTGAATTCGCTAAAGCCCCTGGCCAAATCTGGCTCTCCTCTGCGCGCGGCCGAATTGCATGGTGCTGAACAGAACAAAATTCCGTGCTGTCCGGGGCGTCGGCCTTTTCAAAGCCCAATAATTCCGGGCTTTGTGGCCTTGTCTTCTGTGCAGTCTGGCACTTCCCCCGCGCTGGATTCGCCGAAAAGGCGCGGGGCAGCGGCACAAAATTGCGAAATCGTCCGCTCCGGCGATATTTCGAGATGCGAAAAATCCGCCGCTTGTCATGCAAGGGCCTCGCGGACATCTGGATCGGCCAGCGTCTGGTCGAGCGTGAGGCGCGTGCGCTCGATAATCGCGTCGATGTCTTCGTCGGTGCAGCAGAGCGGCGGGGCATAGCCGAGGACGCCATTGGCAAAGGCGCGGATGATCAGGCCGTTGTCCCAGGCCCTGTCGAAGACCCGCCGTGCCGGCATCGCCGACGCCGGCAGCGGCGTCTTCTGCTTTTTGTCGACCACCAGCTCGATCGCGGCAAGCATGCCGCGGCCGCGAACGTCGCCGACGAGCGGATGGTCGCTCAAGGCAGACAGGCCTGCCATTAGGCGAGCGCCGGCCTTGATGCCGTTCTCCAGAAGGCCGTCCTCATAGAGCTTCAACACTTCGAGCGCGACGGCGGCGCTGACCGGATGAGCGGAGTAGGTGTAGCCGTGGCCGACCGCCGCGTTGCCCGCGCCATCGGCGATGACTTGGTAGACGTGGTCGGCCATGAACACGGCGCCCATGGGAACATAGCCCGAGGTCAGGCCCTTCGCGGTCGTCATGAAATCGGGAACGACGTCCTCTTCCGTGCAGGCGAACAGCGGCCCGGTGCGGCCGAAGCCGGTGATCACCTCGTCGGCGATGAACAGGATGCCATACTCCCGGCACAGCGCGCGGATCGCCTTGATCCAGCCCTTCGGCGGCACGATGACACCACCCGAACCCTGGATCGGCTCGGCGTAGAAGGCGGCGACCCGCTCTGGTCCGATGGCCTCGATCTTGGCCTTCAGCGCGGCGAGCGACGCGGCGATGATCGCATTGCCGTCCTCCCCGACCGGGTTGCGATAGGGATAGGGTGACGGGATCTTGTGCTGCCATTCGAAGGGAATGCCGAAGCCGGCGTGGAAGGCGGGCAGGGCCGTCAGGCCGGCGCCAACCACCGACGAGCCGTGATAGCCTTGCTCGATCGAAATGAACTGGTCGCGCTGCGGCTCGCCCTTGGCATTCCAGTAGTAGCGGACGAAACGGATCGTGCTGTCGACCGCGTCCGATCCGCCGAGCGTGAAATAGACGTGGTTGAGGTCGCCCGGAGCGCGCTCGGCCAGTTCCGAAGCGAGCCGGATCGCCGGCTCCGAGCCGAGATCGAAATAGGCGGTGGCGTAAGGAAGCTCGCGCATTTGCCGGGCCGCCGCCTCGACGATGCTGTCGTGGCCGTAGCCGGCATTGACGCACCAAAGCCCGGCGAAACCGTCGACGAGTTGCTTGCCGGATGCATCGGTCACTGTGGCGCCCTTCGCCGACTTCAGCACGCGCACGCCGAGCGCCTCGTGGCCGCGATAGGAGGAGACCGGATGGATGAGATGGGCGCGGTCGAGTTCGATCAGCGAATTGGCGAGCATTGTTTTTCTCCGAACTAGCCGAGCGCCTGGTTGGCGAGGGCGTAAACTTTTGGCCGGGCCTGTGCCGCGGCCGTCCGAGACGGGCGATCCATGGCCACGCCGCCGCCGACATGGCCGAGGCCGATTTCCGTGAGCCAGCCGGCGATGCCGGTGCGGCTGTCCGTATCGACGCGCAGGAAGGCGCCGGGGCGCGAGGCGGCGAAAAAGCTGATCAGAGCCCTGGCGTCGTCGGCACTGCCCGCGATCACTGGGCCTATCACCTCGCCGCGTCCGAACGGGCGGATCGCGGCATAGGCCTCGATCGCGCCGTTGCGGCGGATGACGGCGAATTGGCCGCGCTCGGCCAGCGCGTCGATCAGGGCTTCGCGGTCGGCGCCATAGGCGTCGCGGTCCATCGCCTTGATTTCCGGCAGATCGCCGGCGCTCGCCGCTCGCACGCCGTCCGGCGCGCCAAGCGCAGCGACGTTGCCCTGATGCTGCAGGATCGTGCCCGAGGATACAAAGCCGAACTTTTCATAGAGCGGCATGCCTTCCGCCGTCGCGACGAGCCGCAGGGGCCGATCTTCAGCAAGAGCGAAGGCTTGTTCCATCAGCCGGCGCCCGAGCCCCATGCCGCGGGCGTTCCGGTCGACGATCACCATATTGATCATGGCGCAATCCATACCGTAGGGCGTTACCAGGATGGTGCCGACAACCCGGCCGTCGTCGTCGAGAGCGACCGCGCCGCTTGAAAGCTGCAGCGCCATCTGCCAGTCCTGCGGGCGATGCGGCCAGTTCTCCTGACGAGAAAGCGCCACCGCGCCCTCGATATGGTCCGGCCCGAAAGCCTGGATTGCGATTTCGCCCTGCTGCATGAGGCATCCTTCCGTCTGCCTGCAAGTCTCGGTCATCGGCGCGCGGCGGATCGTCTGAAGATTTCGGTCTCCGCGATATCTTTCGCCTTTGCGCGGGGCGCGCGCCGCATCTTCTGCTGGCAACATCTTCGGTTGTCGCTTCAGCGTCGCGCCATAGCGGGCTTGTCGACAGCCAAGATGCTACAGCGTGCCAAACTTGACGGCAGATACGGAACTTTCTGCTTTCGGAGAGCCGATTTCGGTCAAGTGGCTCGTCGCCTGCCCGCATATGATCAAGTAATCCCAGAGCGGGTGTGCTTCCACCGGAGATCGACGGACATGGCTTCCTTCAGGCCCAAATACATCACCTTCGACTGCTATGGCACGTTGACCAATTTCCAGATGGCGGAGGCGGCGCGCGACCTCTACGGCAGCCGGCTCGATGAGCCGCGCATGCAGGAGTTCATCAAGAACTTCGCGGCCTATCGGCTGGATGAGATCTTGGGCGACTGGAAACCTTATGCCGATGTGGTCCACAATGCGCTCGAGCGCGCCTGCAAGCGCAACGCCGTCGCCTTCAGCCCCGATGACGCGAAGATGGTCTATGAGCGCGTGCCGTCCTGGGGTCCGCATGCCGACGTTCCGGCGGGCCTTGCCAAGGTCGCCAAGGAAATTCCGCTGGTGATCCTCTCCAACGCCATGAACGCGCAGATCATGTCCAATGTCGACAAGCTCGGCGCGCCGTTCCATGCCGTCTACACGGCCGAGCAGGCACAGGCCTACAAGCCGCACTTCAAAGCCTTCGAATATATGCTCGACATGCTGGGCTGCGGCCCCGAAGACATCCTTCACTGCTCGTCGTCGTTTCGCTACGACCTGATGTCGGCGCATGATCTCGGCATCAAGAACAAGGTCTGGGTGAACCGCGGCCACGAGCCGGCCAACCCCTATTACGGCTACACCGAGATCGCCGACATTTCAGGTCTTCCGGGCGTGGTCGGGCTTTGAGACAGGCGGATTGCCGATGAAGTTCGTCTCCTACTGGCACGACACCGCTCCGGTCTTTTCCGGCGGCGCGCAAGGCCCGCTCGAAGGGCACTACGATGCGGCAATCGTCGGCGGTGGCTTCACCGGTCTCGCCGCGGCACGCCAATTGGCGAAGGCCGGCGCCAAGGTGGTCGTGCTGGAAGCTGAGCGGGTCGGCTGGGGTGCGTCCGGGCGCAATGGCGGGCATCTGAACAATGGCCTCGCCCACAGCTACCTTTCGGCCAAGGCCGAGCTCGGCAAGGAACGCGCCATCGCGCTCTACCGGGCGCTGGACGACTCCGTCGACACCGTCGAGGCCCTGATCGCCGAGGAAAGCATCGACTGCAACTTCCGCCGTGCCGGCAAGCTGAAGCTCGCCTCCAAGCCGCAGCATTTCGAAGCGATCGCCCGCAACTTCGAAGCCATCCATGCCGAGGTCGATCCGGATACGGCGCTGCTGTCGCCGACCGACCTCAAATCTGAAATCGGCTCGCCCTTCCATGGCGCGATGCTGTCGAAAAAGAGCGCCATGATGCACATGGGCCGCTATGTGGCCGGCCTCGCCACGGCCGCCGCCCGCCACGGCGCGGTCATCCACGAGAACACCAGGGTGACGGACCGCAGGCAATCAGGAAACAGGCACGAGCTGACAACGTCCCGCGGCAAGATCAGCGCCGACAATGTGCTGGTGGCGACGGGCGCCTACACGACGCCGAATTTCAGCTATTTCCGCCGCAGGCTCATCTCGGTAGGCAGCTTCATCATCGCCACGCGGCCGTTGAGCGACGCCGAGATCAATGCCACCATGCCGGGCAATCGGACCTGCGTGACCTCGATGAACATCGGCAATTACTTCCGGCTCGCACCCGACAAGCGCCTGATCTTTGGAGGCCGAGCGCGTTTCTCGGCGACCTCGGACCAGCGCTCCGACGCCAAGAGCGGGCAGATATTGCGCGCAAGCCTCGCGGCGATCTTCCCGCAACTCGCCAAGGTCGAGATCGACTATTGCTGGGGCGGGCTGGTCGACATGACCAAGGACCGCTACCCGCGCGCCGGCTACCATGAGGGGGTCTGGTACGCGATGGGCTACTCCGGTCATGGCGCGCAGCTTTCCACCCATCTCGGCATGATGCTAGCCGACGCCATGCTCGGCCGCGAGGACCGCAATCCGCTGAAGGGGCTCGAGTGGCCTGCAATCCCGGGCTATTCCGGCAAGCCGTGGTTTCTGCCGATGGTCGGCCTCTACTACAAGGCGCTCGACCGGATCCAATGATCGAGGCGGAGCTTAGCCCAGCCCGCCCATGTGAAAGCTCTTCATCTCGAGATATTCCTCGATGCCGGCCTGCGCGCCCTCGCGTCCGAGCCCGGACTGCTTGACGCCGCCGAAGGGTGCGACCTCCATCGAGACCGAGCCGGTGTTCAAGCCCACCATGCCGAACTCCAGCGCCTCGCCGACGCGCCAGGCGCGTTTCAAATTCTCCGTGTAGAAGTAGGAGGCGAGCCCGTAGGGGGTGCCGTTAGCGAGCGCGATCGCTTCTTCTTCGGTCTCGAACCGGAACAGCGGCGCGACCGGACCGAAGGTTTCTTCGCCGGCGAGTTGCATCTCTGCCGTGGCGCCGGTCAGCACCAGCGGCGCGACATACTGCGGCCCCTGCGGCAAGGCTGGCCTCTTCGTGATGATCGCAGCACCCTTGGCGAGCGCGTCCTCGACATGGCGGTTGATTTTCTCGACCGCCGCCATGTTGATCATCGGTCCGATTGCGACGCCGGGCTGTGTGCCGGGCCCTACCGTCATGGCGTTGACGCGGGCGCTGAGCTTCGCGGCGAAGGCGTCATGGACACCGGCCTGGACGAGGATGCGGTTGGCGCACACGCAGGTCTGGCCACCATTGCGGAATTTCGAGACGAGCGCGCCCTCGACGGCGAGATCGAGATCGGCGTCGTCGAAGACGATGAAGGGCGCATTGCCGCCGAGTTCGAGGCTGAGCCGCTTCACGCTATCGGCCGCGCCGCGCATCAGCAGCGAGCCGACGCGCGTCGAGCCGGTGAAAGAGATCTTGCGCACGGTCTCGTTCGCCATGATCTCATTGCCGATCCCGGTCGGCATGCCGGTGACGATGTTGATGACGCCGGCGGGGATGCCCGCGCGTTCGGCGAGAACGCTAAGCGCCAGCGCCGAATAGGGCGTGAACTCGGAGGGCTTGATCACCACCGTGCAGCCGGCGGCCAGCGCCGGCGCGACCTTGCGGGTGATCATCGCGTTGGGAAAATTCCACGGCGTGATGATACCGCAGACACCGACCGGTTCCTTCAACACGACGATGCGGCGATCCGAGGTCGGCGAGGGGATGGTGTGGCCGTTGATGCGGCGCGCCTCTTCCGAGAACCATTTGACGAAGGACGCGCCGTAGCGGATTTCGCCCTTGGCCTCGTCCAGCGGCTTGCCCTGTTCCGTCGTCAGGATCAGCGCCAGATCGTCCAGATGCGCAAGCATCAGTCCATGCCAGGCTTCCAGCAGGGCGGCGCGCTCGGCATTAGTCTTCTTCCTCCAGCCCCGATAGGCGGAGGCCGCGGCTTCGATGGCCGCGCGCGTTTCAGGGCCGGCCATGTCCGGCACGGTGCCGATCGCCGCCTGGGTTGCCGGATCGATCACGTCGATCGTTTTGCTGGAGCCGGCAGCGACCCATTCGCCGCCGATCAGGCCGGCTTCGCGGAAAAGGCTTTTGTCCTTCAGGTTTTTCATCGAAAACGACCTTGCATTCAGCTGAGCGCCGCGACGACGGCGGCTGTGATCGCTTCCGTGCGATCCTTTCCGGGGGTGGTTCCAATGCCTCGCGCGGTTGTCGCCTCGAGCGCCGTCATGACGCGCTCGGCCGCGTTTCTTTCGCCTAGATGATCGAGCATCATCGCAGCCGACCAGATGGTGGCTATCGGATTGGCGATGCCAAGATGGGCGATGTCGGGCGCCGAGCCGTGCACCGGTTCGAACATTGACGGCACCGAGTGGTCGGGATTGATGTTGGCGGAGGCGGCGTAGCCGAGCCCGCCCTGCATCGCCGCGCCGATGTCGGTCAGGATGTCGCCGAAGAGATTGGAGGCGACGACGACGTCAAGGCTTTCCGGCTGCATGATCATGCGGGCGGCGAGCGCGTCGACGTGGTAGCTGGTGACTGTGACATCAGGATACTCGGCCGCCAGCTTGCGCGTGATCTCGTCCCAGAACACCATCGAGTATTTCTGCGCGTTGGACTTGGTGACGGAGGCGAGCTTGCCGCGCCGCGCCCGCGCCTGCTCGAAGCCGAAGCGCAGGATTCGCTCGACGCCGGCACGGGTGAAGATCGATGTCTCCACCGCGACTTCGTCCGGCGTGCCTTGGTGCACGCGACCGCCGGCGCCGGAATATTCACCCTCGGTGTTCTCGCGAATGCACAATATGTCGAAGCTCTCGGCCCGCAGCGGCCCGGTCACCCCTGGCAGCAGACGATGCGGCCGGATGTTGGCATACTGCGCGAATGCCTTACGGATCGGCAGCAGCAGGCCATGGAGCGAAACAGAATCCGGCACTTCCGCCGGCCAGCCGACCGCGCCGAGCAGGATGGCGTCGAAGCCGCGCAGGGTCTCGATGCCGTCCTCCGGCATCATGCTGCCAGTGTCCTTGTAAAATTCGCAGGACCAGGGAAATTCGGTTCCGGCCAAGGCAAAGCCCGACTGCTTGGCTGCTGTTTCCAGTACCGTCCAGGCGGCGGCGGTCACATCGCGGCCGATACCGTCACCAGGGATCAGGGCGATTGAATGGGATTTCATCGGCATCTCTTCACAGGCTGACCAGGACGCTCTTGGTCCTACGGTTGGCGAGATAGGCCTCGCGGCCAAGGTCCTTGCCGATGCCGGAGCGCTTGTAGCCGCCGGTCGGCAGGATGTGGTCGCGCGAGCGGCTGTAGCGGTTGACCCAGACGGTGCCCGCTTCGAGCTTGCGCGCGAGACGGATGGTGCGGGACAGGTCTGCGGTGAACAGGCCGGAAGCCAGTCCATAAGTCGGATGGCTGGCCAGCGCCAGCGCCTCTTCCTCGGTGTCGAAGGTCTGGACGGTCAGGACCGGGCCGAAGATCTCCTCGACGATGGCCGGATTGGCCTGGTCGACATTGGCAATCAGCGTCGGCTCGTAGAAATAGCCCGGAGCGTCCATGGCCACGCCGCCGGTCAGGCATTCGCCGCCGGGCCCAACCGCGGCCCGCACGATGCTGTCGACGCGTGCCCGCTGCCGTTCCGAAATGATCGGCGAATACTGCGTCGCCTGGTCCCAGGTCGGGCCGGGCCGCACCGCCTTCATTCGTTCTACGATGGCAGCCGTAAGCCGGTCGGCGATGCCTTTCTCGACGATCAGGCGCGTGCCGGCGACGCAGGCCTGGCCGGCATTGAAGGTGACGCTGCCGGCGATCGCCGCTGCCGCCTTGTCGAGGTCGGCGTCGGCGAAGACGATCTGCGGGCTCTTGCCGCCGAGTTCCAGCGTCATCGGCTTGACACCGGTACGAGCGACGTTCTCCATGATGGCGGAACCGGCGCGGGTCGAGCCGGTGAAGCTGACCTTGGCGATCTCGGCATGGCCGGTCAGCGCCGTGCCGGTCGTCGGGCCGTCGCCGAGCACCACATTGATCAGCCCCGCCGGCAGGCCGGCCCTCACAGCGAGTTCCGCCAGATAGACGGCCGAGAAGGGCGTCATTTCCGACGGCTTCAGCACCACTGCGTTGCCGGCTGCCAGCGCCGGACCGAGCTTCCAGCCCGCCATCGAGATCGGAAAATTCCACGGCGTGATCGCGCCGACCACGCCATAGGGCTCGCTCATGATCATGCCGAGGCTGGCGTCGTCGGTCGGTACGAGCTCGCTGCCTTCCTTGTCGGCGAATTCGGCAAAGAAGCGGATCTGCTCGGCGGTCACGGCGATGTCGCCCGCGACGAGCTGGCCGACGGGCCGCGTCGAGGACAGCGCCTCGATCCGGGCGAGCGTCGCGGCTTCCGCCTCCATCAGGTCGGCCCAGGCCTGCAGGGCCCTCGTGCGCTCACGCGGGCGAACGCCGCCCCAGTTGCTCGACGTCAGGGCCCCCTTGGCGCTTTCCACTGCGCGGTCGATCATGTCGACGCCCGCCACCGGGCAGGCGGCGTATGCCTTGCCGTCCGACGGGCGGCGCATCTCGATCGCGCCCTCTGCCGCGATCAACTCGCCACCGATGAAATGGCCGACGGGGAGAGCAACCTTGTCCGGATCGAAGTTCAGGCTCATGGGCAACCACTCAGCAACATCGGCCATGAGCCTAGCGTAGGCGGACAAGCAGCATGCATCGTTCGCCGAACCACCGCCGACGATTGTTGCGCGCAGGCCCGGCGGGACGGCAAAATCTGTTGCGGTGCCTGAAGCCGGGCGCCGTCAACCGACCGTCACGTAGATCTTGCGCACCGTTTCGATGGTCTTCCAAATGCCGGTGAAGCCGGGTTTCATGACAAAACTGTCGCCGGCACGATAAGTCACCGGCTTGCCGCCGTCGGGCGTGATTTCGATCACGCCGGCGAGGATGTGACAGAATTCGAAGGTCTCGCCCTTGATCGAGCGCGTCTCGCCCGGTGTCGCTTCCCAGACGCCGGTGTGGACGAGGTCGTCCTTGGCGGCGTCCTGCGCCCAGGTCTTGAAGGCCGGGTCGCCGGCGATCAGCCGCTCGGGCAAGGCCTTGGATTGGCGTGGCGCGAAGGACGGATCGGTATCGACGGTCTTGAGCAGGGACAAGGGGCGGCCTTTCTGGTTGGAGCTTCAATAGCCGCGCGACCGGTCGACGAGCCCGATCGGGTCGAGACCGGCGCGATGACGCCTGATGTTGTCGACGACGGCGCGCGCGGCGGTCGCCGGCTGGGTGACGCTGGCGACATGCGGGGTCAAGATGATCTTCGGATGTGACCAGAATGGATGGCCCGCGGGCAATGGCTCGGGATCGGTGACGTCGATCATCGCCGCCGAAAGCTGGCCGCTGTCGAGCGCGGCGACTAGCGCTTCGTGATCGAGCTGCGGCCCCCGCCCAGTGTGGATCAGTGCTGCGCCTTCAGGCAGTTTCGCAAACAGCCCGGCATCGAGGAAGCCGCGTGTCTTCCCGGTCAGCGGCAGCAGGCAGACCAGTATGTCGCTAGCCGTGAGCATCTTCTCCAGCCCAAGCTCGCCATGATGGCAGGCCACGCCCTCGATGTGTCGCGGCGAGCGGCTCCAGCCGGCAAGCGGAAAGCCGAAAGGCTTCAGCCGGTCGAGGACGGCCTGGCCCAGTTGGCCGAGACCGAGCACGCCGATCCGGCGCGACCCGGCCTGAGGCTGCGCGATATCGCGCCACTCGCTGGCGCGCTGCTGCGCCAGATAGGCGGGCAGGTTGCGATGAAGCGCAAGCACGGCGAGCGCGACATATTCCTGCATCATGCGCACGATGCCTTCCTCGATCATGCGCACGACCTTCACCGTCGCGGGCACCGCATCGAAGCGGAACTGGTCGACGCCGGCGCCGATGGAGAACAGGATTTCCAGATTGCTGTAGCGATCGAGGTTTTCCGGCACCGTCCAGGTGATGAGATAGCGCACTGTGTCGGGATCGACCGTCGCGGGATCCATGATGAAGGGGAGGTCAGGCAATTCCTTCGCGAAGGCTTCGGCGAAGATCGCGCCGCGCCGCGCATCGGAGTTGAACAGGAAGGTCATTCCGGTTGCTCCTTCAGGCAGCGCAATGCGCGCCGAGCGCCTCAATCATCTGCTGGCAGGCGACGAGTTCGTTGGCCAGGATGTACTCGTCCGGCTTGTGAGCGCGTGCGATGTCGCCCGGGCCGCAGATGATCGCATCCAGCCCGGCCGCCTGGTAGAGCCCAGCCTCGGTGCCATAGCTGACGGCGGCAAGCGGCGCTTGGCCGGTCAGCTCTTGCAGCAGCGCCGCCAGCCGCGCGTTCCGCGGCAGCGACAGCGCCGGATAGGCGCTGAGCGGCGTCCACTCGAGGCGAAAACCATCGGTCGCGTGGGTCTCCGCCCTGGCCCTGACCGGCGCGAGCAGGCTGGCCGGGTCGACGCCGGGGATGGCGCGCGCTTCCAGGTCCAGTGTGCAGATGTCGGGGATGATGTTGACCGACTGTCCGCCCTTGATCACGCCCGCCTGAAGCGAGGAGTAGGGCGGTTCGAAGGCCGCGTCGAACGGGCCGTGCGTCAGCCGCTCGGCTTCGCTCACGACGGCGCCGAGCGTTTCGGCCATACCATGTATGGCGTTGCGCCCGAGATCGGGGCGGGAAGAATGGCCGGGGCGCCCATGGATGGTGATGCGGGCCGCTGCCTTGCCCTTGTGGCCGCGCACGGCGCGCATGCCGCTCGGTTCGCCGACGATGACCCCGAGGGGCTTGGCGCAAAGTTCGGGGAGCCGGGCAATCAGATGCGGCACGCCGCGGCATCCGATTTCCTCATCATAGGAGAAAGCGACATGGATCGGCCTGGCGAGGCGCAGTTTTGCCAATACAGGCAAAGCCGCGAGTGCTGCCGCAAGAAATCCTTTCATGTCGGTGGTGCCACGCCCGTAGAGCCGCTCACCCTCCCGGCGCAAGGTGAACGGGTCCGAGCTCCATTGCGGCTCGCTGGCGGGGACGACATCCATATGGCCGGACAGGACATAGCCCGGGACGCCGGCGGGACCGATCGTGGCAAAGAGATTGAAGCGGTCGCCTTCCGGCCCCGGGAGCAGCGCGATCTGCGCTGCGTGTTTCGCGAGATGGGCCTCGATCCAGCCGGCGATGTCGGCATTCGGCTTGCCGGCGATGGAGGGGAAGGCGACAAGCCGGTCGAGGATGTCAAGAACGTCCATTCAGCTCCTCAAGGGATTTCGGTTCGCCGGAACGCTGCCGTCCTGCGCAGGCTTGCAAGATTTCCGAGAGAGGATGCGCGCACGCTTTCGCGATTGCGTGCCGAAAGCGGAAGTGTTTCAGTCGAATCTAGCGTTGGCGTGCGGCTTTCGAGCAAATCCTACGGGTCCGCTCGGTTAGCGTTGGCAGGCAGAGGACCGCTGATCGGGTGGCGACTTCTCTTGCGACAATCTTCAGGGGGGATGGAATTGAAGCCGTCCGGAAGCTTGAAAATCGACACTTTCTCGATGCGCGTCGGCGACATCGAAGACGTCGAGCTCGAGCGGCTGCATGCGCTGTCCCTGTCCGTGGGATGGCCACACCGAGCCGAGGACTGGCAGTTCCTGCGCGGCTCGGGTCAAGGGTTCGTGGCGCTCGATGAGATCGGCCGGGTTCTGGGTTCGGCCATGTGGTTCGGGCATGGCGCTGGCTTCGCGACCGTCGGCATGGTCATCACCTCGCCGCGCCTGCAGACGCTCGGCGCCGGGCAATGGCTGATGAAGCGAGTCTTCGAGAAGGTCGGCGGGCGCGATCTGCGCCTCAATGCGACGCGCGCGGCAAGGCGGCTCTATCTCTCGCTCGACTTCCAGCCGGAAAAGACCGTTTATCAATGCCAGGGAATCGCCCGCGCCGAAGCGGCGGGCAGGCCGGCGGAGACGCGGGGCGAGCTTCGGGTTTTGACCGACAGGGATATGGCGGCTGCGATCGCGCTCGACGCGGTGGCATTCGGCGTCAAGCGGACCGCGCTCTTTGAAAAGCTGTTCGCGCATTCGGTCGGTTATGGTCTTTTTAGGGGCGGCAGGTTACGCGCTTTCGCGCTCTGCCGGCCGTTCGGGCGCGGCCATGTCCTGGGACCGCTTGTGGCTGAAAACGACACCGATGCGGTAGCAGTTGCGCGCCCGCATGTGGCGCAGCATTCAGGCAGCTTCCTCAGGGTGGACACGCATATGGAGAGCGGTGAGTTTGCCGCCTTGCTGTCGCATAGCGGGATGCCGGTCTACGACACGGTGCTGACCATGTCGCTGGGCAAACGCCTCGCCGATTTTGCCGCCAGCGGCCCCGCTATGCCGAAGACCTATGCTCTGGCAAGCCAAACTCTCGGGTAGGCTGTAGTGCGACTTTGGATCGGTTCTAACCTCGCGGAACTCCAGGAGCGCAGAGGTCAGTGCATTGCGCGCGCTGCCCTAAGCCTACTTCGGATAACAGGCGCCTACGCAACTAACGTAACCCATCAATCGCGAAGGAGACAAGTTTGTGAGCTGAGATCTCGCAATGGTTCGAAGGCGTTGAACCGACAATCCTGGGATCCCACAAGACAAGAAGAGAGGCGCAAAAGCAGCAGGAGGCCGCGCGCACATCTGTCGGTTGGAACTCCTTGGTGCCAATGCCAACACGAATAAGCTCTCCCACGAGGCCGTGAAGCCGATTTCGAAACTGTCTGAAGGACGACCAGTTGCTGCTCGCGCTAAGGACAATCAGGTCGAACATTTTGGGGTCGCCGTGAATGGCCTGCAGGAGCAAGCGATGGTGGCCGAGCATCGTTTGTTTCAACTGGTCTGCTGCGCCCACCGGGTCGCCTGCAGGGGACGGCGCGAAGCGGAGGTCACTTTCGAAAAAATCGGCTGCGATTGCGTCCCATATGTCCGCCTTCGAGGGGAACGTTCGGTATAGGCTTGCGGGAGATTTTCCGAGCAGCCGAGCGATGTCGGAGACTGTCGTTTTCGACGGCCCATACAGGCGACACGCTGCCGTGCCAGCTTGAATGATCTGCAACCTCTCATCAGCTGAAGGATCATTCCTGGCGGTGCTGGGAAGGGCCATTGTTTCACTCTCAACGGTAAGCTCGGATCACCAATTCGCCTGTAGCCACGCTCGACAGTCAGTAGGATATCCGCCCATCCACAATCTGACCCCGATCTGAGGAAAGCTCCCGCTTCAAGATTTCTCGAGCCTTGGGGCTGATGACCGCAGCTGGGGCAGCAACGGCCACCCGCGCCGCCGAACCGGCAATACCGACGGCCGCCACCCCGATCTTATCGGCGTACGACGCCTCTTCTCCGGCCAGGCTTTGTCCTGCAAGCCGGCGCCCAAGAAGGCGCACAATACCGGGTGTGTCGGCGAACGCGGTGTGACCGAGCGGATCGCTGGGTGTGATGTCGCTGGTGTCGATAACCGAAACGCCAAGCTCTTCGAGTACGGGAACATAGGGCCTGAGATCGGTTCCACCGACGCGGCTAATTCCCCCCGAAAGCAGTCGAGAGACTTGCAGGGCCTTGTCATTGGTCGACGTGAAGATCGTGAAATGCGGGCGGGTGGCGCCCATCTCGATGAACTGACGCCGAAACACGTCGATGTCGATATCCGGCGACGCGAAAACCACGTTTCTGACTTTGGCCGGAATGGTCTGGTCGCGCATGGCGATATCGCGCAGTGCCTCCGCCGTCAGCCATGCACCCATTGAGTGGGCCAGGATCGTCACGTCTGCTACGTCGGGACTCTTTGTTGCCTGGAGGATTAGATCTTCCAAGGCGCGACGCGAGTAAATAGTGCTTTCCTTGTCATAGAGATAGTCGAATGGATCCCCACGCGACGGCCACGTGAAGAGAATCGGCGCCGCGTCTGTCCCGGTATCGTGAACGATCTGGGCGAAGCGGAAGACGGCGTCGGCGTACGTGTTGTTGAAGCCGTGGACGAAGATGAGCACCTGCCGCTTGCCTTTGCGATTCTTGCGGGCCCACTTAAGGACTGCGCGTTGCGATCCGATTTTCCCTACGCTGAGTACGGCAAACTCCTTTTCAGGATCGGGTTTAAGGAGCAGAGGCCACTGGACCTTTCCGACCGTGCGGTTCCGATCCGGAGGAATGGAGACGACTATATTGTTGAGCGAGATCGCCGTTCCGCGATCGCCACTATAGAGCTGACCGCGATCGTCAGATGGCTTGCGCGTCGTCGCGACCAGCATGTCGACACGGCCAGCGTCACTGGCGGCAAAGGGGAGGGGTTGAAAGACGTTTTCAGGTCGAGCGGCGCAGCTTATCAGTAGGCACAGCATCGTGGGGAGAAGCAGGACTCGCCACCAGCGCAGACGGAACCTCGGCCTTGGCCAGGAGTGACGTTCTCTTCTCATCGGACGACCGCCAGACTTCGTAGAAATTGATCGGCTGCCAACACGATGAACGAAACCACGGTCATCATCAGAGCGCGCCGGAAGCGCGTCTGCTTGATGATCCTGACGCGAGAGACCTTGAGCAGTTCGGCGGAAAGAACCGAGGTCCAATCGGCGGTTAGCGCCTCCCGGACGAAGTCCCCGAGATTGGCGAATGTGCTGGGGTCGACATAATAAACGCGCTGCTCGGAGCCACAGAACTTCTTCGCAACAAGATCCTTTTCCGCGCGTGTCCGGCTCGGGTGGATGACCTGCCCGAACTGCAGGATCGGCATGATCAGCACGCCCCAGACGGCTGCGAAGAAAAGTGGCCCGAGCGGCGCGTGGGTCGGTAGCAGATCGCCGAAATGGAGCACCAGATTGAGCGCTAGAATGTAACCAACGCCGACGATTTGCGCCTTTGTGTCGTAGGCACGTACCGTCGTCTGCGCTTCCTGCAGAGCGGCGAGCAGCATCTTGTCGGTATAGTCGCGCGTGGTGCCTCGTGCGGCCATCGTGGAATCCAGGTGAAGAATGAGGGACGATCGAGCGTTGCTCTCAGCTCGCTTTTTTAAAGCCATTCCGCTGGCCGCCGGCCAGAAGGTGTTGGTCGGCGTAGCTCCGGCTCGGCTCGCGCCACTGCTTCACTTGTCATAGCTCTGCTCCGAGGTGGTGTGCTTCTGGTCCACCGTTGTTTGCGTTTTTGGCGCGCGGATTGCCTCGAGAAACCCGGCCACCATCGGCATTGTGTTTTCAGTCAACTCAGACTGTCCGGGAGCGCGAAGCCAATCGAGAACCGATCCGTTGACCAAAAGCAGGAGCGCGCGCGCGGCCAATTCTGGTGAGAGGGCGGGGGCGAGCCGACCGCGCGCAGCGGCCAGTCCGATAACGGACCCAAACAACTTCTGGAGCGCCAGGTCCGCTTCGCGCTGACGCGTAACTACCGGCAGCATGTCCTCGGAATATTCGCAACGCAGCCAGAGTATCGTCAGGATCCGGGGGCGTTCCGGATGGGTTTCGAATGCTTGCAGCCCCTCCCGGATCGCGTCTGTGAGCTCGCGCAACGGATCAAGATCATTATGGGTGGCGAGGCGAGCCTTGAGGCGATCGCCAAACTCCTCGTTCGGCATGTTGGCCCGCCGCTCCAGCGCCGTGAAGATCTCCTGCTTGTCGCGGAAATGCCAGTAAACCGCCCCGCGCGTTACGCCGGCGGCGCTGGCTATCTGTTCCAGGGTGGCGCGGGTCACGCCGCGCTCGAGGAAGACCTCAATCGCCGCGGCCAAGACGGCCTCGCGTGTCTGTTCGGCCTCTGCCTTGGTGCGCCTCATAAAAAGAGTCCTTCCGCTGCGTCAATTTTTACATACATTCATGATTTCCCTATTTACATACATACGCGAATGTATATAAGCAAGCCCAAATTATCCAGCCTGCGACGAAATTTCATCGGGCTGGGCACAACCAAGAGGGTTCTGTTCATGAAATCCGCATCCACACTTGCCTGCCTGGGATTAACCGTTTTTGTGTGCGCTGGTGCATCCGCGCCGCCACCCCCTGACATCCGCCCCGTGCGAACCGTAGTCGCCTCCGCCAGCGCGGAGGGAGAGCCTGTTTCGCTGACGGGCCATGTCCACGCGCGAACCGAGGAGAACCTTGCCTTCCGCATTGACGGACGGATGATTAGCCGCAAAGCCAATGTTGGGCAGATCGTCCAACAGGGCGACGTGATCGCCGAAATCGATCCGCAGCCCCAGCAGGATGGCCTACATGCCGCGCAGGCGCAGAACGAAGCAGCGCTAGCAGTCGTCCACGAAGCCGCCAACACCCTGCAGCGCCAACGCACCCTGCTCGGGCAGGGCTGGACCACCCGGGCCCAGTTTGATGCCGCAGAAAGGGCATATCTGAGTGCGAAAGCCGAGGTGGATTCCACGGCGGCGGTGTTGCACACGGCCCAGGACCAGTTCAGCTATACCAAATTGGTCGCCGACTCGTCCGGCGCCGTGATCGCCACAGGGGCGGAGGCCGGGGAGGTTGTCAGGACAGGTCAGACAATTGTCACGGTCGCGCACGGTGACGGTGCCGACGCGGTATTCGACGTCCCGGCCAGCCTCATGCGCCAGGTGGCACCTGACTCGCCGATCGACGTCGCGCTGACCGACGATCCGTCGGTGCGTGCCGTTGGCCAGGTCCGGGAGGTGGCTCCACAGGCCGATCCCGTCACCCGCAGCTATCGGGTTAAAGTTGGGCTAAGCGCCTGGCCGAAGGCGATGCGCCTTGGGGCAACAGTGACCGGTCAGACGCACATGCAGGTGGCGAGCGGCATAGAGCTGCCGGCAACCGCCCTGACGACGGCGGGGGATCGGCCCGCGGTATGGGTCGTCGACGGCAAGACTCAGCAAGTTTCCCTTCGCACCGTCGACCTGCTGCGACAGGATTCTTCCCATATCGTGGTATCTCGAGGCGTCGAAACCGGCGAAATCGTAGTAACCGCCGGCGTGCATGCGCTGCGACCCGGCCAGAACGTCCGGCTGCTGGGAGCTTCCCAATGAGCCGCTTCAATCTCTCCGCTTGGGCCTTAGCGCATCGTTCTGTCATCTACTATCTGATGCTCGCTGTCATTGTCCTGGGCCTTGGCGCGTACCTGCAATTGGGTCGCAACGAGGATCCCACCTTCACCATCAAGACGATGGTGGTGCAGGCACGCTGGCCAGGCGCCACGCTCGACGAGACGCTGAACCAAGTAACCGAACGCCTGGAACGCAAGCTTCAGGAAACGCCTCATCTCGACTACCTGAAGAGCTACACCAAGGCGGGCGAGTCCACCGTCTTCGTATACCTGAAGGGTTCGACGCCTCCGAGGGTGGTGGCCGATACCTGGTACCAGGTGCGCAAGAAGGTTGAAGACATCAGGCTGACCTTGCCGCAGGGCGTGATCGGCCCGGTAGCCGATGATGAGTTCGGCGATACCTATGGCATCATCTATGGGTTCACCGCCGACGGGTACTCCAACCGCGAATTGCGGGATTACGTGGAAAGCGTCCGTTCGCGGCTCTTGCAGGTGCCCGATGTCGCCAAGGTGAACTTGATCGGAGCCCAGCCTGAGCGCATCTACATCGAGTTCTCGCCCCAAAAGCTCGCGGGCTACGGCCTTACCGCGGAGGCTTTGACAACAGCGCTGCAGGCTCAAAACGTCGTGGTTCCCTCGGGTGAGATCGTCACCGATCAGGAGGGCATCAAACTGCAGGTAAGCGGCGCGCTAAAATCCGAGAAGGATATCCTCGCGGTCAACTTCGCCGTGGGCGATCGCATCATTCGCCTTGCCGACATCGCTCAAGTGCGCCGCGAGGATGCCAACCCGCCAGATCCGATCTTTCGCATCAACGGCAAGCCTGGCCTGGGGCTCGGGATCTCTATGCGCGACGGCGGCGACGTCCTGGCGCTCGGTCGCAACGTCGAAGAAACGATAAAGGAACTTAGGAAGGACTTGCCTGTCGGAATCGAGCCCACGATGATCGCCAACCAGCCGGAGACAGTTAGTCACGCAATCGGCGACTTCATGGAAGCGCTCTGGGAAGCGATCGCCATCGTCCTCGTCGTGAGCGTTTTGAGCCTCGGCTTCCGCGCCGGCTCCGTTGTCGCGATCTCGATTCCGCTGGTTCTTGCGATCGTATTCGCGGCAATGCTGGCCTTGGGCATCGACCTTCAGCGTATCTCGCTTGGCGCCCTCATCATCGCTCTCGGCCTTTTGGTCGACGACGCCATGATCACCATCGAGACCATGGTGAGCCGTCTCGAACGTGGCGACGACAAGCCGACCGCGGCCATCTTCGCCTACGCTTCGACGGCCATGCCGAGGCTTGCCGGGACGCTCGTCACCGTCGCTGGCTTTGTGCCAGTCGGTTTTGCGCGCAGCGACGCAGGCGAATACACGTTCTCGCTCTTTGCAGTGGTGGCGCTGTCTCTACTCGCTTCCTGGGTAGTGTCGGGCCTTTTCGCCCCCGTGGTCGGGGTTGCGCTCCTTGGCAAACCTAAGCACTCCCATAGCGAAGCGCTAAGCGCCCCCATGCGCCTGTTCAAGCATGCTCTGCTGGCTGCAATGCGCGCCAAGTGGATCACCATCCTGGTGACGGCGGGTCTCTTCGCTGCAGCCCTGGCCGGAGCCCGTCTCATCCCGCAGCAGTTCTTTCCGTCCTCCGATCGGCCTGAGTTGTTGGTGGATTTGAAGCTGCAAGACAACGCGTCGATTCTCGCGACGAACGAGGTCGTGCAACAGTTCGACGAGATCGTGGCCGCCGATCCTGACGTCGAGCATTTCTCGACCTATGTCGGTCAGGGCGCCATTCGGTTTTATTTGCCGCTCGACGTAGCCCTGCCGAATCCGTTCTTCGCGCAGTCGGTCATTGTCACCAAAGGGCTTAAGGAACGCGAGCAGGTTCGCGCGCGTCTCGAGAAGGCTTTGGCGACGCGGTTCCCGCAGGTCGTCGCGCGTGTCAATCCGCTGGAACTCGGTCCGCCTGTCGGCTGGCCGGTGAAATACCGAGTGGACGGACCGGACCCGGCCCAAGTTCGCTCCATTGCTCTGCAGGTTGCCGATGCCCTAGGCAAGACAGCTGGGCTCCGCAACGTCAACTTCGACTGGGTCGAGCCATCACGGGTTATGCGTGTCCGCGTCGACCAGGACCAGGCGAGACAGTTGGGCCTTAGCTCCGCCGTGGTGGCGACCGCGCTCAATGCCATTGTCTCCGGCACGACGATGACGCAGGTTCGCGACGATATTTACCTGGTCGACGTGGTCGCGCGCGCCGAGCAGACACAGCGGACCTCTCTTGAATCGCTTCGCTCATTGCAGATACCGCTGCCGGGCGGGCGCGTGGTCCCACTACGGCAGATCGCAACCTTTGACTATTCCCAGGAATATCCAATCGTCTGGCGGCGCGATCGCGTTCCGACCCTGACCGTACAGGCAGACGTGGTGACAGGTGTGCTGCCTGCAACGGCCGTCAAGGCGTTTGAGCCTCAACTCGGCAAACTCGTGGCGGCGCTGCCGAGCGGCTATCACATCTCGACTGGCGGCTCGGTGGAGGAGAGTGGCAAGGCCCAAGCTTCGGTTATGGCGGTGCTGCCCGCGATGGGCTTTCTTGTGCTGACGATCTTGATGTTCCAACTGCAGAGCTTCCAGCGTATGTTCCTGGTCTTGAGTGTCGCTCCGCTTGGTATTATCGGCGTTGTGGCGGCCCTGCTGCTTGCACAAGCTCCGATGGGCTTCGTCGCGATCTTGGGTGTGCTGGCGCTGACTGGCATGATCGCGCGCAATTCGGTCATTCTGATCGATCAGATCGAGACCGAAAGGAAGACGGGCGCACACCCATGGGACGCAGTCGTCACAGCCGCGATCCACCGGACACGTCCCATCCTGCTCACGGCAGCCGCCGCGACACTCGGCATGGTGCCAATCGCGCCGACCGTCTTCTGGGGGCCCATGGCCTTCGCCATCATCGGCGGCCTCGCCGTCGCGACGGTTCTCACTCTGATCTTCTTGCCCGCTCTCTATGTCGCGTGGTTCCGGATCAGTGAACCGGGTGAGGCTGAATCCTGCACGGAGCCCGCGCACACAGGAATCCTTGCGTTGCAGGCGTGATCGAGAGGCGGGCCGCGGATCGGCCGTGGCTCGCCTCACCGGGCTTCAGGGGTAGCTTGCCGGGAGTTACAGGCCGAACGCCTTTATATGGCAGCCCCAGCCCGCTCCAGTGAATCCGCGCGACGGTTCGGTTTTGTGGCAAAATCCTCGCTGAATAAATGAGGTTCTACATGATTTGCATTACATGCAGCCGCGTTTTTAATAACCGCCCGGTGCGATACTACTTCTGCTCGCCGATGTGCTGGGAGAACGCCAAGGCAAACACCGCTTGGAGAATCCTCGCGCAAGGTTGGGACCCGTCCTGGCCGCCCGTAAAGCTCACCACTACCGCTTACTTTCCTAAGCCATTGGAATCGCGCCGGAGTGCTAGCACTCTACGCGATATGAGTGCCCGTCTCGCGCCGCATGAACCTCAGGCAGAGTGCGGCCGGTGAATTCTGGGGAGACCCGAGCAGTTACCGGTCATTCCTCGGCTGCAACCGTCGGTAACGCGCAGTAAGGGCGGCTTTTCAACCAAATAGCCCGAAAGAAACTGTGCTAACCGCTCCGATCAAGCCGGTCGCGCAACATGCTCCAAGGCAGCAGCATGTTGGGCGCGTAGCGCAGCAGGCCGTGAAAGGGGATCGGCGCCGGCGGCGCGAATGGCAGCGGCAGGTCGCGCCCTTCCGTCCCTGCGGCCCAGTCGGCCAGCACCTTGCCCATGGCCGTGGTCATGGCGATGCCGCGTCCATTGCAGGCACGGGCCGCCATCAGACCTGGGCCGAGGTCGATCAGATGCGGCAGGAAATCCGGTTCGACGGCGGCGATCCCTGACCAGCTATGCTCAAGCGGCGGCAGGTCAGGCAATTCCAGGCGCTTCGCCAACCGCCGCCAGATTGTCCGCGGCACGCGTCTCTCGGCGCCCGCGCTTACCACATGCATGCCGCCGCTGATCAGCCGGTTCTGGGCATCGAAGCGGAAGGTGAGAAGATTGCGTCTGGTGTCGGAGAAACCCTGGCCTCCAGGCAGCAGGCGCCGGCGCGCGTGCGACGGCAGCGGCGCCGTCGCGATCTGGAAAACCTTCAGCGGAAAATAGGTGCGCTGCAGTGTCGGGTTGAGCGCTCCGCCATAGGCGTTGGTGGCGATCAGCGCCTTGCCGGCTCGCAACGAACCCGACGGCGTCGTCAATGTCCAGCCGTCGGACGAACGGTCGATCGATGTGACACGCGTGTGCTCGAAAATCCGCGCGCCGGCGGTTGCGGCCGCATCGGCCAGTCCGCGCGCGAATTCGACTGGATTGAGCACGCCGCCCGAGCGATCCATCCAGCCGCCGGCATAGCCTCGCGCGCCGGTCAGAGCCTCGGTCTGCTGGCTGTCGAGCATCACCGCCGGCCTGCCGCGCTCCGCCCATTGCCTGGCGCGGGATCGGATTTTTTCGAGAGCAGCCGGTGAGTGCGCCGCTTGTATCCAGCCGTTCTGGACGGCGTCGCAGGCGATGCTGTGCCGCTCGATCAGCTTGAACACGAGGTCGGCGCTGCCCGCGGCGACTCCGATCAGCCGCTCGCCGCGCTCCGCGCCGAGATGCGCCACGATGGCGTCCGGATCCATCTTGGCGAAATTTGGCACGACGAAGCCCGCGTTGCGGCCTGTGGCGCCCCAGGCGATGATTTCTGCTTCGAGCACAGCCACCGAAAGGCCTTTGCTGGCGGCATGCAGCGCGGTCGACAGGCCGGCAAAGCCGCCGCCTACGACGGCAAGATCGACATCGAGGCTATCTTCCAGCGTTGGTCGGAGGCGATGGTCGCGGCTGACCGCATGCCAAAGGGAAAGAGCTTCTTGCCGCGCCATTGCGTTCAGGATCCGCTTTCGCTGGCTGTGACCTTCGTCCGCTTGCCGAAAAGCGCCCGCCGTGGTCGCTCACCGAATATGCCGTTCGGCCGAGCCAGCAGGATAACGCACAGCATAACGCCGATGGCGACGATCTGCAGAGATGCGGCTCGCGCCTGCTGTTCCGGCGCGAAAAGCACGCTGGTGAGCGCGCCCGAGCCCGCCCATATCGCCCAGACCAGTACACTGCCCGCAATGGCGCCGGCGTTGCTCCCGGAGCCGCCGACGATCAGCATCACCCAAACCTGGAAGGTGAGGATCGACAGGTAATTGTCGGGAGCGATGAAGCCGATGAAATGCGCCTGCAGCGCGCCGGCAAGCGCCATGATCGCGCCGCCGACGGCGAAGGCCTGGACACGATAGAAACGCGCGCTCTTGCCGAGCGAAATCGCGGCGCGCTCATCTTCGCGCAACGCTTTCAGGACCCGACCCCACGGACTGCGCGTCAGACGTTCGAGCGCCAGAAACGCGGCGAGCGTCACCGCCGAGACGATGGCCAAGTTCGACAGGTTGAAGAGCAGCGGCGTTTCGGCGAGGCCGCCGAAGGGTCGCGGGATGAAGCCGATGCCGAACGGGCCGCCCGTGAGTTTCTGCGCGTTGAGCGCGACCAGTTGCACGACGACGGCGACACCGAAGGTAGTGATTGCCAGATAGTCCGATCTGAGCCGCAGCGTGGCGATGCCGGTTAGCGCCGCGGCAACCCCGCCAACAAACATCGCCCCCAGCCAGCCGATGACGATCGGCAGGCCGAGGCCGCCCAGCCGGGCGGGGTCGTCAGGCGTGGTGAGCAGCGCCGAAGTGTAGGCTCCGATGGCAACGAAGCCGGCGAGGCCGACATTGAAAAGACCGGTCAGCCCCCATTGCAGGTTGAGGCCCAGCGTGATCAGCGAGAAGATCAATGCCGTCGTCAGGAAAAAGGCGCCGTAGCCCACCAGATCGATCATCTTTCACGCACCCCGAAGAGCCCGATAGGGCGCACGATCAGCACTGCCATCAGGATGATGAAGGAGACCGCGGCGCGCCATTCAGCGCCGATCAGCTGGACGGCACCGGCCTCGGCGAGGCCGATGATCAGGCCACCCAGCACCGCGCCCGGAATGCTGCCGATGCCACCCAGTATGGCGGCGGCGAACATCGGCAACAGCATGTCGAAACCCATCAGTGGACGGATCTGAACCAACACGCCGATCATCACGCCGGCGACGCAGGCCAGTGCCGCGCCGATGACCCAGGTGACGCGCACCACGCTGGCGACGTCGATGCCGGCGATGCGGGCAAGGGCCGGGTTCTGGCTCATCGCCTGCATGGAGCGGCCGGTCTGGGTGCGTGTCGTCAGAAGGTGCACGCCCAGCACCAGCGCTGCGGTCAGAATGAGGAGCGCGATCTGATCGGGCGTGATGCGGATGCCGAAGCCGACCGGCATCGCGATCTGGATGGCGCGGCTGAAATAGGTCGGGCGCGAGGTGAAGATGAATTCGAGCAGGCTTCTGAGCGCCATCGAGGCGCCAAAACTTCCCATTACCGCGATGATCGCCTGCTCCTGCTTGCGCAGCCGCGAAAACAGCACCTTGTCGAGCAGCAGCGCGAGCAAGGCCGTAAACGCCGCGCCGACAATCAGCGCGACGATGAGCGGCCAGCCGAAAGACAAAGGCGCGATCGGCGCCACCTTGCCGAACATGGCGGCAATGGCGCCGACCACGGCCAAGGTCGCATAGGTGCCCCAGGCCATGAAATCGCCATGGGCGAAGTTCGAGAAGCGCAGGATGGAATAGGTCAGCGTCACGCCGATGGCGCCAAGTCCGATCATCGAGCCGGTGAGCAGCCCGTCGACGACGAATTGCAGGTTCATGCCGCGCCTCCGGTCTCGGTGTGCCTTGCGCTGTCCTTACGCAGCGGCCGCTGGCCAAGATAGAGCTCTGCGATGACTGGATCGTCCCATAGCGTCGAGGCGGCCCCCTCGTGCCGCTCCTTGCCCTCGACCAGCACGTAGGCGCGGTCGCCGATGGCAAGCGCTGCCTTGGCGTTCTGCTCGACCAGCAGGATGGTGACGCCGGACTTGCGGATGTCCGAAAGCATCTCGAACACCATCGACACGAATTTCGGCGACAGTCCGGCCGAGGGCTCGTCAAGCACCAGCACCTTCGGATGGACGATCAGCGCCCGCGCCACCGCGAGCATCTGACGCTGCCCGCCCGAGAGGTTGCCAGCCGGGGTCCGCCGCTGACGCAGAAGGTCGGGAAAGGCCGCGTACATTTCTTCGATGCGGGCAGGCGCCTGGCGCCGTTCAAGGATGCCGCAGGCAACCTTCAGATTGTCCTCCACCGACATCCGGGGAAAGACGTTTTCGGTCTGTGGCACGAAGGCAAGGCCGAGGCGGACCATGGTGTGGGCGGGCGCCGCGGTGATGTCCTTGCCATCGAGCAGAACCTTGCCCCGGCTGATCGGCACAAGGCCGGCGATGGCCTTGATCAGGCTCGATTTGCCGGCGCCATTCGGCCCGAGCACGACGACGATCTCGCCCTTGTTGACGGTGATCGAGGCGCCGCGCACGATCGGCACGCCAGGCTCGTAGCCGGCTTCGAGATCGCTGACGTCCAGCACGGTTTCGTTCATGCCGCGCCCCCGAGATAGGCCTCGATGACACGCGGGTCCCGCGCCACCTCGTCGGCGGTGCCCTCGCACAGCAACTCGCCGCTCGCCATCACCAGCACGCGGTGGCAAAGCCGCGTCACCATGTCGATGTTGTGCTCGATCAGCAGGAAGGTGATGCCGCTCTCGTTGATGTCACGGATGCGGTCGATGATGACCTCGAGCAGCGTGGCGTTCACGCCGGCCGCCGGCTCGTCGAGCAGAATGATCGCCGGATCGGCCATCATCACACGGGCGAGCTCGAGCAGCTTGCGCTGGCCACCGGAAAGCACTCGCGCCGGCTCGTGCGCCAGGCGGTTCAGCGAGACGAGCTCCAGCAGCTCGGCGGCTTTCTTCGCGGCGGCTTTCTCTTCGGCGGCTACCCGCCACGGCGTGAGGAAATTAGCAAGCAGCCGCTCGCCGGTCTGCCCTTGCGCGGCAAGCATGACGTTCTCGATCAGCGTCAGATTGGGGAGCGGCCGTGGGATCTGGAACGTGCGCCCGAGGCCGCGTCCGATGCGGCGGTGCGCGGCCTCGCCGGAAACGGGCACGCCGCCCAGATAGATTTCGCCGCTGGATGGCAGAATGCTGCCGGCCAGAAGGTCGAACATTGTCGTCTTTCCCGCGCCGTTCGGTCCGATCAGGCCCAGAATCTCGCCAGCGCGGACATCGAACGAGACATTGTTCACGGCAACGAGCCCGCCGAAGCGCCTGACGACGTTTTTTGCCGCCAGCACCGGCTGCTGGGTGTCAGCCCCATGCCGTTTCACCGTGTCTCCCATCAGTCCCTCGGGCCGGAAGCGTTTGTCGTTTCCTGATTTTGATATGTGATCACACTTGCTTTGATCACGCTAATCAGCTTTAATTTTCTCCGCAAGCCGAAAACAGGCGGGTCGGCCAAAAAGGCTGGAGTCGGGAGCGCATGCACAGGGCAGCCGTGGAGCGGACCAATGACGTTTTCGCCGCGCAGCTTGCGCCGGTCGGCCGCGAGACTGTGCAGGACCGCGTCTATTCGGAGCTGCGTCGCGCTCTGATCGGTGGCCTGTTCGAGCCAAGCCAGGTGCTGACCATTCGCGGCCTTGCCGACGCGCTGGTCACCTCGACCATGCCCGTGCGTGAGGCGCTCGGACGGCTGATCACGGAAAAAGCGCTCGAGGCGCTGCCCAACCGCTCGGTGCGCGTGCCGCCGATCACGCTGGAGCGGATCGACGACCTGCTGCGCGCACGCATCCTGATCGAGGGGGAGGCGATCTCGCTCGCTGCAACGCGCATGGGGCCGCGTGGCATTGCGATCGTCGAGGCCCTGCTGCGCGAATGGGACGAGGTCCGGGCGCTGAAGCACAAGAAGGATATCGACCGCGAGGTTACGCTCAACCAGAGCTTCCACTTCGAAATCTATCGTGCCTGCGGGTCTGCCGTGTTGATACCGATGATAGAGAGCCTCTGGCTGCAATCCGGCCCATGCATCCGCGTCGCCATCTACGCCTTTTCCGAAGCCGGCGAGGTGGACACCGCGCATTACCATCGCAGCATCGTCGCGGCGCTTGCGGCGCAGGACGCACAGGCCGCGCGCGAGGCATTGGTGGCCGACATCAGCCGGCCCTTTGCCTTTCTTCGCGACAAGCTGCAATCCAAGGCTCGAATGGAGTGAGATGACAAAACGCGCCATAAAAATCACCGAGCCGCGTTCAGGATTGTCGGCGACGGCGGTGCTGTTGCCGGAAAAGGCGCCGGGCAATGCTGCTTTTCTCTGGAGCTATCTGGGGGAGCCGCGCGTGGTCTCCGGCATCCACGCGATGTGGACCGGTCCTGAAATCTCCTGTCCCGTGCCGTCGTCGCATCTGGAAGGCGAGACCTATGCCCAGCCGTTGCCGGCCGAGAATGCGACGCTGACACCCCAGCCCGGCGACATCGTGCTCTCCTACGTGCCGCCACGCATGTGGGGCGGCAATCCGAATGCGATCTTCGACATCGGCCTGTTCTACGGGCAGGGCGCGCGGCTCTTGTTTCCGATCGGGTGGCTCGCTGGAAGCGTCGTCGCGCAGGTGCTGCCGGAGCAGCGGGAACAGTTCGCCGCCGCCTGCGGGGTCATTCGCCGCAATGGTGCCTGCGACGTCGCCTTCACGCGAGCGGAGATCTGAAAAATGGCCGGGCGCGACGACAGTTTCGAGCTCTTCGATCTTCGCGTCGAGGCGGTCATCCCCGAGGGCAAGCCGATCTATTGCGGCGCCAAGGCCGGCGACTATTTCGAACTGAAGGGCGAGATGCTGTCGCTGCCGCCGGGGCAGGGTTTTTCGATCTATTCCATTGCCGCCGTGCTGCCGCTGCTGGCGGCCAAGCAGCGGCCGACCCACGCCAATGACTGGATGACGTCCGACGCCGAGATCGCCTGTCCAGATCCCAACTGCGCCAGCCGGCTCAGGATCGTCAGGGTGGCCAAGCGGCGGTTCAGCCATGCCGAAACGACGGCGGTGCCGCTGCCGGGGAAAGGTGAAGAGAAATGACGACCGTCGAACTCAGCCCCGGCTACACCATCTCGCGCGTCATCCGCGGCGGCTGGCAGCTCGCCGGCGGGCACGGCGCGATCGATCGGCAACAAGCGGTGAGCGATTTGATCGCGACCTTCGACGCCGGCATCTTCACCTACGACTGCGCCGACATCTACACCGGCGTCGAGGAACTGATCGGCGCCGCGCGTCTGCTGCTTGGCAACGAACGCGGCCTCGATGCCGCCGCCAGGATGAAGGTGCACACCAAGCTGGTGCCCGACCTTGAGCGGCTGGCCGGCATCAGCCGCGACTATATCAGGGGCATCATCGACCAGTCGCTGCGCAGGCTGAAGACCGAGCGCATCGACCTCGTGCAATTCCACTGGTGGGACTATGCGCAGCCTCGCTATGTCGAGGCGATGGGTTGGCTCGACGAGCTCCGCCGCGAGGGTAAGGTTCGCCATCTCGGCACCACTAATTTCGACACGCAGCGGCTCGCCGAAATCCTGGCGGCGGGCATTCCGCTGGTCAGTCAGCAACTGCAATATTCCGTGCTCGACCAGCGCCCTGCCCAAGGCCTTGCCTCGCTGGCGAAGAAACATGGCATGCATTTCCTATGCTACGGTTCGGTTGCCGGAGGTTTCCTCAGCGATCGATGGCTTGGCGCTGCCGAGCCGGCGACGCCGCTCGAAAACCGCTCGCTGGTCAAATACAAGCTGATCATCGACGATTTCGGCGGGTGGGACCTGTTCCAGCAATTGCTGCAGGCATTGAAGACGGTCGGCGATCGCCACGGCGTCGACATCGCCACCATCGCCAGCGCCTGGGTGCTGGAACAGCCGCAGGTCGCGGCCGTCATCGTCGGCGCCCGCAACCAGTCGCACGCGCTTGCCAATGCGGCAATCATGGACGTCCAACTGAGCCCTGACGACAAGGCGGCTATTGGCGCCGTGATCGCGCAAAGCCCCGGTCTCGAAGGCGACGTCTACACGCTTGAGCGTGACCGCCATGGCCGCCACGGCTCAATCATGCACTACAATCTGAATGCGGGCCGGGTGTGAACGCCATGAGTCAGGAGGCCTCGCTGTTTTCCCGCGCCAGCACCGAGATCGTCGATCTGCACCGCTTCTTCGTCGACTGGTTTGTCGCCACGCGCGCCGACGCGGTCGACTTCGGTCGCTTCGAAGCCGCCATGGGGGAAGGCTTGACCATGATCGCGCCGAGCGGGGCGGTGCTTGGTCGCGATGCGGTCGTCGACCATGTCAGGCAAAGCCGCGCCACCTGCGACGACGGCTTTGCCATCGCGATCGAGGACATCAGGCCCGGCTGGCAAACCGACGACACCATCGTCGTCCTCTATGTCGAGGCGCAACTGCGTGGTGGCAAGCTCAGCCGCCGCCAGTCGAGCGCCGTCTTCACCACCAGTTCATCGGCGCCCAACGGGGTCGAATGGCGGCATCTGCATGAGACCTGGCTGCAGGTGCCGGAACGCTGAAACAGGCTCAAGAGATCAAACCAAAGTCGAGTAGATCAAGGGGAACAACAATGAGAAACGCGATCCTGAAATTCACCACCGCGCTCGCTCTCGTAACGCTGGCCGGCGCAGCGCATGCCGCCGATTGCAAGATCACGGTCGGTCTCGTCATGGAGTTGACCGGCCCGGCCGGCGAATACGGGCAGGCGGGTGCCAAGTCGGTCGAGATGGCCTTCCGCGACATCAATGCCGCGGGCGGCGTGCGCGGTTGCGATCTCGCGACCGACACGCGCGACAGCCAGAGCCAGGGCAATGTCGCAGTCGACGCCGCGACCCAGCTCGTCCAGGTCAAGAAGGTGCCGGTGATCATCGGCGGCATCATCTCTTCGGTGTCGATCCCGATCCTCACCTCGGTCACCGCGCCGGCCAAGATCGTCCAGGTGTCGCCCGCGTCCTCTTCGCCGACGCTGACCGCGCTCGGCCGCGACGGCAAGACCAACGGCATTTTCTTCCGCACCATCACCTCGGACGCGCTGCAGGGCGTGGCCGCCGCCAAATACGCCATCGACAAGGGCTTCAAGAAGCTGTCGATCATCCACGTCAACAACGACTTCGGCGTCAACATGGTGGCCGAGTTCTCGCGCGCCTACAAAGCCCTCGGCGGCACCATCGTCTCCGACACGCCCTACAATGAGAAGCAGTCGAGCTATGCCTCGGAAGTGACGGCGGCGATGGCCGGCGAGCCGGACGGACTCTATCTCGTCAGCACGCCCGTCGACGGCGCCACTGTCGCCCGCACCTGGATCTCGCAAGGCGGCGTGCAGAAGTTCCTGCTCAATGACGGCATGAACAGTCCCGACTTCATTGAATCCGTCGGAGCCGATTATCTCAAGGATGCCTATGGCACGTCCTCCGGCACCAGCCCGACCGCGTCGACCGACTATTTCAACAAGAACTACAAGGAATTCTCAGGCATCGAGCCGTCGAACCCGGCCGCCGATCGTTCCTATGACGCCGGGGCCATCGTCGGGCTTGCCATCGCCATCGCCGGTTCGGACGACCCGGCCAAGATCAAGGACGCCATGTACAAGGCGGTCGACCCGGCAGGCACGCCGATCTATGCCGGCAAGGAGGAATTCGCCAAGGCGCTCGGCCTGATCAAGGACGGGAAGCCGATCCGCTACGAAGGCGTGATCGGCCCGGTCTCTTTCGACAAATTCGGCGATATCACCGGTCCGTTCCGGCTCTGGAAGATCGTCGACGGCAAGGTGACGACCGACGGCGAGATGACGACAGACGACGTCAACGCGCTGCAGGCGAAGCTGCAGTAACGCGGAAATACTCGCCCGGCGGCGATCCTCTAAAGCATATCTCCCGAAAGTGGGAACCGGTTTCGGGATAAAGACATGCGTAAAATCAAGACCTAAAGCGCATGGAGCGAATCCGAAGGATCGCGACGCGCTTTAGGCTTGGATTGCCGCCGACCCAACAGGCAATGACTGCGCGCCGCGTTGTGCCGAGCGGCGCTATCTCGTTCCGTCTGGACTGGCTTGAAGCTGCATCGCTCCAAGTCGTGATGGTTGTCTTCCTTCGTTGGCTTGGCTCCGCTAGCGCCTCGTTTTGCGCCACGCCTCATACTCTCCGCGAGCATCGTCGTGCAGCGGATAGTAGCGCTGCAAGGGCGCGCCCTGCATGAGCTTCTCTCGGGAAAACTCTTCCCAATCGTGGTGTTTCTGGGCCTCCTCGATCACCATGGGCGCCATCGAGACGGGAACCACCACAGCCCCGTCATCGTCGGCGACGATGATATCGCCGGGGATCACCGTGACGCCGCCGCAGGCGATCGGCACGTTGACGGCATTGGGATAGATGCTGGTCTGCACATGATAGTTGGGCGTCCAGCCGCGCAGCCATAGCGGCAGGTCGAGCTTCTCGACATTGGGCCGGTCGCGCATGCATCCGTCGATGACGATGCCCGCGCCGCCGCGGCCCTTGAAATACGTCGACATCATATCGCCGAAGACGCCCGACCTCATGTCGCCGCGCGCGTCGACCACGACCACGTCGCCCTCCTGCGCATGGTAGAGCACATGCCGGTGCAGCTGCGTTTCCGGATCGGCATATTCGCCTTCGTTGAAGAGGTCCGGCCGCTGCGGCAGGAACTGCAGCGTCAGCGCCGGTCCGACGATCGACTTGCCATGGTTCTGCGCCACCGGGCCGACCATGTGCGGACTGCGAAAACCCATATGGCCGAGCGTGCCGGCAACCGTCGCGGCGCCGATCTCCTTCAGTGCTTCGATCAGGTCCTTGGGCGGCCGGGTGATGTCGGTTGTATGCGTCATTGTCGAACTCCGGGTGAGATGGAATTACCAGTTGGTGACGGAACCGTCGCGGCGCTTGAGATGCGGCGCTTCCCAGAAGCGAAAGCTCTGTGCCTCGATCGCCGCCTCGTTGACCTCGACGCCGAGCCCCGGCAGATCGCCGACCGGGTAATGGGTGCCGTCCAGCCGCGGTTGCACAGGAAAGAAGTCTGAATTGTCGAAGCCCAGCTTCTTCTCGGGCACCCTGGTTTCGAGCCAGGCGAAGTTCGGCACCGCGGCGCCCAGATGGATGGTTGCGGCCGTGCACACCGGGCCAAGCGGATTGTGCGGCATCAGGTCGACATAATGCGCCTCGCTCCAGCCGGCGACCTTCATCGCCTCGGTGAGTCCGCCGACATTGCAGACATCGAGCCGGTTGAACTGGTGGATGCCGCGCTCGATGTAAGGCAGGAACTGCCACTTGCTGGCAAACTCCTCGCCGATGGCGAAGGGGATGTCGGTCATCCTGCGTAGGGATTCGTAGGCCTCCGGCGCCTCGTCACGGATCGGCTCCTCGAGGAAATCAAGCACGCCGCGGCCAAGCTTGTTGCAGAAGCTCGCCGCTTCGGCCACCGACAGCCGGTGATGATAGTCGATGCCGAGCACGACATCGTCGCCCAGCACCTCGCGTGCCCTGCTCAGCATGGTGGCGGTAGGACCGATCGACTCGCGCGGCTCGAAAATGTCTTTGCTGCTCTGCCCGGCGGGGAAGAAGCGGATTGCCTGCCATCCTTCCGCGCGCAACTCGCGCGCCCGCTCGATGGCGGCATCGCCCTCGGCTTCGTCCCCGGTCGAGGCGAAGGTCGGGATGCGGTCGCGCTGCTTGCCGCCGAGCAGCTCGTAGACAGGCACCCCCAGCGCCTTGCCCTTGATGTCGTGGAGGGCGATGTCGATGGCGGAGATCGCCGCCTGCAGAACCCGCCCGCCTTCGAAATACTGGCTGCGGTAGAGTTCCTGCCAGATGCGGCCGATCTGCGTGGCGTCGCGGCCGATGAGAAATTCGCGATAGTGCTCGACCGCCCCGGCCACGGCCTTCTCGCGACCGCTCAGGCCGCTCTCGCCCCAGCCGCAGATGCCCTGGTCGGTCTCGACCTTGACGAGCATCTGGTTACGGGTCCCGACCCACACCGGATAGGGCTTGATCGCGGTGATCTTCATCGTCGTCGTCGTCCCCTCATGTCCCATGCGTTCGCTGTCTCAACTGGCTTCGAGGGCCATTTCCGTCTCGCTGTCGAACAGGTGCATGCGCTCCTGGTCGAACTCGAGCCAGATCTGTTCGTCGGGTGCGACGGCGACGTTGGGGGAGACGCTGATGTTGACGATGGCGCCGGAGAGGAACGCCTGCACGAAGGTGACGTCTCCGGTCGGCTCCACCGTATAGGCCTTGGCCGGAATAGCGCCGGCAACGGCGCTCTTGTGCAGCTTGATCGTCGAATGCCTGGCGCCGAGCACGACCTTCCTGGTGGTTGCTCGCGCGACTTTCTGGGCGTTGCGTGGCGACAGCGCGAGGCTCCAGCCTTCCGCGCTCGTCAGAACGGCGCCCCCGTTTGCCGTCGATGCCTCCAGCGGAATGAGGCTCATCGCCGGGCTGCCGACGAAGCTCGCGACGAACATGTTGGCGGGATGAGCGAAAACCTGCGCCGGTGAATCATATTGCTGCAGGTAACCGCCATTCATCACCGCCATCCTGTCAGCCATGGTCACGGCCTCGAGCTGGTCGTGCGTCACATAGATGATCGTCGCCTTGAGGTCCTGGTGGAACCGCTTGATC
Source organism: Mesorhizobium atlanticum (assembly GCF_003289965.1). Classification (GTDB taxonomy): domain Bacteria; phylum Pseudomonadota; class Alphaproteobacteria; order Rhizobiales; family Rhizobiaceae; genus Mesorhizobium; species Mesorhizobium atlanticum. The sequence goes on along the minus strand of NZ_QMBQ01000001.1, from coordinate 907,229 downwards.
TCCGACCGCATCTGCACGCGCAGCTTGGCGTCAAGATTGGAGAGCGGCTCGTCCATCAGGAACACCGCCGGATCGCGAACGAGGGCGCGGCCGAGCGCCACGCGCTGCTGTTGCCCGCCGGAAAGCTCGCGCGGCTTGCGCTCGAGCAGCTGCGTCATGTCGAGGACGCGCGCTGCTTCCCTGACCTTCCTGTCGATCTCGTCCTTGGGCAGCTTGCGCATCTGCAGCGGGAAGGCGAGGTTCATATAGACGGACTTCTGCGGATAGAGCGCGTAGTTCTGGAACACCATGGCGATGTCCCGGTCCTTGGGGTCGAGGTCGTTGACCACCCGGTCGCCGATGAAGATGTCGCCCGATGTGACCGAGGTCAGGCCCGCGACGAGGTTGAGCGTGGTCGTCTTGCCGCAGCCTGAGGGGCCGACCAGCGCAACGAACTCGCCGTCATTGACCGTCAGCGAAACCTCGTTGACGGCTTTGAAGCTACCATAGGTCTTGACGAGATCTTTGAGGACCACATGGGCCATGCAGGCAGCTCCCTAGAGCATGATGCCGAAAAGCGTGAAGCGGTTTTCGGGTGGCATCATGCTCTATCTCTTTGATTTAGAGCCGGATTCAGATTTCAGGTCGTTTCGACCAGAAATCATCCGGCTCTAGTGCTTGACCGCGCCTTCCGTGAGGGCGCGTACGAAGTATCGTTGCAGGAGGAGGAACAGCACCACGACGGGCACGCTCATCATGAAGCTGGCCGCCATCAGGCCAGGGAAGTCCGTCGTGTTCTCCGAGAAGAAGCGCTGGATGCCGACCGGCAGCGTCAGCTGTTCGTTCTTGGAGAGGAAGGTGTAGGCGTAGATGTATTCGTTCCACGCGCCGATGAACGAATATATCGCCGTGGCGATGATGCCCGGCGCCGAGAGCGGCATCACGATCAGGACAAAGGCCTGGAACCGCGTCGCGCCGTCGATGCGCGCCGCCTGCTCGAGCTGCACCGGGATGTTGTCGTAAAACCCCTTCAACAGCCAGATCGCCAGCGGCAGGCCGAAGGTGAGGTAGGTCAGCACAAGCGAGCCATGCGTGTTCACCAGTCCGATCGCGCGCATCAGGATGAAGAGCGGCACGAGGAAGATCACCGCCGGGAACATGTTGCGCAGCAGGACGGCGAAGAACAGGAAGTTCCGGCCCGGGAAGGTGAAGCGCGAGAATGCGTAGGCCGCGGGGACCGCCACGATCACCGACAGGATGGTGGTGGCGGTGGAGACGATGAGACTGTTCCAGAAGAAGCGCAGGAAATCCTGGCCGACGCTGTTCTGCGGATCGAGCAGCTTCTGGTAGCTGGCGAGTGTGGGTTGGTCGGGCCACCACTGCGGCGGAAACTGCATCGCCGCGAAGCCTGACTTGATCGAGGTGAGCAGCATCCAGATCATCGGCAGCGCCGTGTAGAGCAGCATGAACACCAGGAAGGCGCGCCCGCCCCACCGCCATCCATCGATGCGCACGCGGCGGGCCGAACGGCCCCGTGGGATTGTCTCGGAAACCGTGCTCATGCGCCGCCGTCCTTCCGCTCGTTGCCGCTCAGCGCGCGGACGTAGAAGTAACCGAGCGTCATCAGGATGATGAACAGAAGCACCGAATAGGCCGATGCCACGCCCCAGCGCTGGCGGCCGAAGGCGAGCTCATAGATGTGGGTGATCCAGATGTGCGAAGCATTGGACGGCCCGCCGCCGGTCATGATCCAGGGAATGATGAAGGAGTTGAAGTTGGCGACCGCGAGCAGCAGGATCGTCACCGTCGAGACATTGCGCAAATGCGGGAAGGTGACGTGCCAGAAGCGTTGCCAGGCGTTGGCGCCGTCGACTTTCGCTGCGCGCAGCAACTGCTCGGGAACGGTCTGCAGGCCGGCCGTCATCATGATCATGGCGAATGGGAACTCGCGCCAGATGTTGACGACGATCAGCGAGGGCAGCACCGTTGAGACGCTGTCGATGAAGTTCGGCGGTCGGCTGGCCCATCCGAGCTCGACCAGCACCGCTCCGATGATGCCGAAATCCGAATGGTAGATCCACTTCCAGATATAGGAGGCGGCGACGGCGCTGATGACCCAGGGAATGATCAGGATGGCGCGCAGGACGCCGCGACCGATGAAGTCGCGATGCAGCGCCAGCGCGGCGGCAAATCCCAGGGCGAACGAAAAGAAAGTGGATGCGACTGTCCAGATCAATGTGTTGAAGGTGACCTGCCAGAACACCCCGCTGGTCAGGATGGCGCCGTAATTGTTGAAACCGACGAAGATCTTATCGCGGAGCTGCAGGCCGGGCGGCGTGTTGAAGAAGGACAGCTCGATCGTGTAGTAGATCGGATAGGCGATGACGATGAGCATCACGGCAATCGCCGGAAGCACATAGGCATAGTCGGCGCGATGCTCCCACATCTTGCGGAGCACATCGGACCTGGCGGATTGCAATGTTCGGCGAGCCTCGGCCTTGCCGCTCACGATCGTCACTTTGGCGTGCCCTTGTTTTCGGAACGAACCGGCTGCGTTGTCGGCGCAGCCGGTGAGATCGCAGGGTCAGGCTAGTGCTAGAGTCCGCCGCCCATCAGGTCCTTCACCTTCTTGGCCGCGTCCTCCGCCGCCTGGTCGACGGTCATCGCTCCGGTCAGGGCATTCTGCAGCATGTCCGGGATGATGATGTTCATGATCTCGGGCGACTGCGGCAGCGCCGGGAAGGGGATGCCGTATGGCAGCATCGACGTCGTGACATCGAGGAACTTGATGCTGTCCAGACGCTCCTTCATCCATTTGGTCTTGAAGCCGTTGAGGTTGCCGGGGTTCGAGCCGGCATAGGCCATCTTCAGCGACCATTCGGGGCTCGTCCACATGCAGATGATGGCCTTTGCCGCCGGCTCGTCCACCTTGCCGCCCTCGACATATTCAGGCTTCAGGATGTGGATGTTCGAGCCGCCGAAGACGACCGCGCGCTTGCCGTCGGGACCGGTCGGAATGAGACCGTAGCGCATGTTGTCGATGACGGTCTGGGCCTTGTCCTTGTCGGCGCCCGTCGCCTTCTTCTGCAGGTCGAGCATGACATTGTAGTCGGACGGGTGCGAGATCATCATGCCGAGCTGGCCGGCCAGGAACAGCGGCTGGTTGTCGGCCTGCTGGTTGGTGAGCGCCGAAACCGGAACCGATTTGTCGCGGACATACATGTCGTAGGAAGCCTGCAGCGCCGCCTTGCTCTGCGGGCTGTTGAGCTCGATCTCCTTGTAGGTCGGGTTCGCCTTAGCTTCGTCGAACACACCGCCGCCATAGGCCCATAGCTGCGGCATGAAGCGGTAGGGCGTGTTGCCGGCATTCTTGCGCGCCACGAGGCCATAGCCGGCAATGCCGAGCTTGTCGTGGATTTGCTTCGAATATTTGACGACGTCGTCCCAGGTTGCCGGAGGCTTGTTCGGATCGAGACCCGCCCGCTTGAAGATGTCGGCGTTCCAGATGAACGCCATCGTCTCGTTGTTGGTCGGAATGCCGTAGGTCACGCCGTCCCAGGTCACGGCCTTCATGGCGCCGGGCCAGAAATCCTCGGTCGAATAGCCCACGTCCTCGGGTTTCAGCGGCTGCAGATAGCCCTTCGAGGCGAACTCGGTTCCGCCCAGGATTTGCAGGCGGACCGCCATCGGCGCGGCATTGCCTAGGAGCGCCGTGCGGAACTTGTCGAGCAGGTCGTTATAGGTGAGGGCCTGTTCCTCGAGCTGGATGTTCGGATAGGTCTTGCGGAAGGTTGCGAAGAAATCCTTGTAGTACTGGCGCAGGAGATCGGGGTCGCCCTCGAACACGCCCTGATACCAGAATGTCAGTCGCCCCTTGTAGTCGAGCGGTGTGACCTTGGCGCAATCGCCCGCCGTGTCGAAATCCTGCGTGCCGGCAATCGAGCGCACATATTCCGGCGACCACTTGCTCAGGTCGACCGGCGGCGCGGCAAGCGCCGAAGCGGACATCAGCGATATCGTCAAAGCAGTAGAGACAGCGCCGCGCAGGACGGCACCGCCGACTGTGATCCTCCTCATAGGTCTCCTCCAGGTTCTCCCATGCCGCTCTGCGTCGAGGCAAGCGGTCCTTGGTCGTTCATCGCCGGGATATTTCTCCGCCCTAATGTATCCCTTCGATCACTTTATACGTTTTCAGATCGCAGAATAGCTGTCAACGCAACAAATCGTACATTGTTTGTCGAAGATGTGCATGATATCGGTCAGATCGTGTATTGGACTAAGGGGGACGGCCTTGGCGGAACCGAGCGATTTCAAAGCAGAGCCACCCGAGGGGATTGACGCTCTCGGGGCATCGAGCGAGGGCGCCTCGCTTTACGAGCAGATAAGGGAAGACATCATCGAGGGACGGCTCGCTGCCAACGAGCGGCTCGTCGTCACCGATCTCGCCCGCCGTCACGGCACCTCGACCAATCCCGTGCGCGAGGCGCTGCAATTGTTGCGCGGGGAGGGCTTCGTCACCTTCGTTCCCAACCGGGGCGCGCGCGTCCGGCCCATAGATCAGGATTTCGTGCGCGATATCTACGAGATCGGCGTTCTCATCGAGCCCGCCCTGACGCGCTGGTTTGTGGGAATGGCGACCGAGGAGGACATCGCCGAGCTCGAACGTCTCCAGGGCCTGATCGAAGAGAACAACTTCGCCGACACGTTCAGGCACAGCGAACTGGATACCGCCTTCCACACCGTGATGTACCAGCGGCACTACAACCGCCATGCCGCCGAGCTCTGGTGGAAGCACCGCGAGGTGCTGCGGGCGGTCAGCCGGCGTTTCAATTTCACGCTCGCCCGGCGCGCCGCGATCATCCGCGAGCACCGCGAGCTCATCGCGCTGGTGAAATCGGGAGAGGCCGACAAGGCGGCCGAGCTCATAGCTCGGCATGTCGAGGGCTCCGGCCGGCACGTCCTCGAACACATGCGCGCGCGCAGCGCCGCCCGGGCCGGGTAGCTGATCCGCGATATCGTCAGCTCGGCCGTTTCAGAGAGGATAGTTCAGATGAAGATCACGAGCATTCGGCCATGGCTGATCAAATCCGACGCTTCCTACTGGGGAGAGTACCTGTTCGTCGAAGTGACGACCGACGAAGGGGTCAGCGGCTGGGGCGAGATCACCACCACGACGAAGCTCGCCAACCGCGCGCTGTGCACGATCCTCCGCCAGATCGGGCTTGCCGTGGCAGGCGAGGATCCGGCGCGCATCGAGCATCTATGGCACAAGGTCTTCCGCAGCTTCACCTATATGGGCAGCCGCGGCGCCGCCGTGGAATGTGTGAGCGCCATCGACATCGCGCTCTGGGATATCCGCGGCAAAGTTCTCGGCAAGCCGATCTACGAGCTGCTGGGCGGACCGGTGCGCGATGAAATCGCGCTATACACCCATCCCAACCAGGCCAAATTCACCAGCAAGGAGGCGGTAGTCCGCGAAATTCGCGACATCGTGGAGTCCGGCCACACCGGGCTCAAATTCGATCCGTTCCCCCACCAGGGCCCCAGCGTCGATGGCGTGGCCCGCGAAAGGCGGGACGGCTATCTCGACGGCAGCATGACCCGCAAGGACGAGCGTGAAGCCGCCGAGCTCACGGCTCTCATCCGTGAGACGGCGGGTCCTGATGTCGATATTCTCATCGATGCGCATGGCCGCTTCGACGTTCCCACCGCCATTCGCCTCTGCCGGAGCCTGGAGGAGGCCGGCCAGATCGACTGGTTCGAGGAGCCCTGTCCGCCCGAAAGCCTCAACGCTCTCAAGCAGGTGCGCGATAAGGTCAGCGCCCCCATCTCATGGGGCGAGCGCGGCCACACGAAGTGGGATTTCGTGCCGGTGCTCGAGAACAGGCTCGCCGACTACATCATGCCCGACGTCACCTGGACCGGCGGCATCACAGAGCTCAAGAAGATTTCCGCCCTGTGCGAAGCCTATTACGTCCCGGTCTCGCCGCACGACGCCGCCGGACCGATCAACGTGGTCGCGGGAGCGCAGGTGATGATGACCGTTCCCAACTTCTACAAGCTCGAAACCTCGGAGTGGGACCTCTCCAAATACGATCATCTCATCGACAGACCGCTGGACGTTTCGAACGGCAGCCTCAAGCTGACGTCGAAGCCGGGCCTCGGTGTCGAGATGAACCGCGACTACCTGCAGGCCCACGAGATCGAACTCGGCTAGCACTGCTTAAGCAGGCGCGGCGGGCGGGGCCACTCCCAGCGGAACGAGGACAAATCATGCCAAAGACGGACGGAGCCGATGAGGCTCTCAATCGCATCAACACGAATTCCAGGCCGTCCGAGCTTCGCATCACCGACATGCGGGTGGCCGAGATCGTCGGCGCGCCCTTCACCTCGGCGCTACTCAAGATCTACACCAACCAGGGCATTGTCGGGCTCGGCGAGGTGCGCGACGGCGCCAGCGCCTCCTTTGCGCTGATGCTGAAGAGCCGGCTGCTTGGCGAGAACCCCTGCGATATCGACCGGCTGTTCCGCCGTATCAAGCAGTTCGGCGGCCATGGCCGGCAGGGCGGCGGCGTGTCGGCGGTCGAGATCGCGATCTGGGATCTTGCCGGCAAGGCCTATGGCGTCCCGATCTACCAGATGCTGGGCGGCAGGTTTCGCGACCAGGTGCGCGTCTATTGCGATACTGACGCCGAGAGGCCGAGCGGCACCGAAACCGGCAAGCGCCTCAAGGCGCGCATGGAGCGCGGCTTCACCTTCCTCAAGATGGATCTGGGCCTGATGCAAATCGCCCACATTCCGGGCGCTGTCACAGCGCCGGCCGGCGCGCTCGAAGGCTTTCACGCCAATCCGCGCGGCCGCGGCGGCACGCTCGCGGAGCGCAAGGCCCGCAATCTCGCTTACGATGCGCAGAATGTGCAGCACCCGTTCACGGGCCTGCATTTCACCGAAAAGGGCATCGACCTGCTCGAGCAATATATCCACGAGGTCCGCGAGGTCATCGGCTATGAGATTCCCTTAGCCATCGACCATGTCGGCCACATCTCGCTGCAGGATGGCATCCGCCTGTCGCGCCGTATCGAGAAATATGTCCCTGCCTGGCTCGAGGATGTGATCCCCTGGCAGTACACCGAGCAATACCGGCAATTGCAGCAGGCGACCTCGGTGCCGATCTGCACCGGCGAGGACATCTACCTCAAGGAGAGCTTCGAGCCTCTGCTGAAGAGCGGCGGTGTCTCCATAATCCACCCGGACCTCCTCACCAGCGGCGGCATCCTGGAGACCAAGAAGATCGGCGACATGGCGCAGGACCACGGTGTCGCTATGGCGATCCACATGGCCGAAAGCCCGATCGCCGCGATGGCCGCGGCGCATGTCGCGACCGCGACCGAAAACTTCATGGCGCTCGAATACCATTCCGCCGATGTCGATTGGTGGGACGACATCGTCACGGGCCTTCCCAAGCCGCTCGTCAAGGACGGCTTCATCACCGTGTCCGACAGACCGGGACTGGGCATAGACGATGTGGTCGACGAGGTGATCAGCCAGCATCTGCAGCCCGGTGTCACGGGGATATGGCAATCCACCGAGCACTGGGACAATGAATATAGCTGGGACCGGACTTGGAGTTAGCCCAGGCCCTCTGCTCTCATTCCCTCAGGCTCGCAGGGCCAACGACCGACCATTCGCGACCTCTCCCAAGGGAGAGGCGAAGAGAGAAACGGACGAAACGATGATCTATGAACTGCGTATCTATGACTGCCTGCCGGGCAGGCTCCCGGCTTTGCTCAAGCGCTTTTCCGAACAAACGCTGGCCATCTGGGAGAGGCATGGCATCCGCCAAGCCGGGTTCTTCACCACGGTGATCGGCGAAAACAACAATCGCCTCACCTATTTGCTCGCCTGGGAATCGCTGGCCGAGCGTGAGGCGAAATGGACGGCTTTCGTCACCGATCCGGCATGGCATAGGGCCGTCGACGAGTCCCAGCGCGACGGGCAGATCATTGCAAATATCAGTAGCCAGCTGCTCGCGCCGACAGCTTTCTCGTCTGTGAAATAGGACCGGTCATGAAGATCACCGACCTGCGCTGCGCCGTCCTCGGCAAGCACCCGATTGTCCGCATCGTCACCGACGAGGGCCTCCATGGCCTGGGCGAGGTCGAATACACGAAGACCTATCTGAAACCCTTCGTGCTGCATTTCCGCGAGGCGCTGATCGGCGAGGACCCGACCGACGTCGAACGGGTGATGCTGAAGATCCGCCAGCGCGGCTCGTTCAAGCCCTATGGCGCGGCGGTGAGCGCCATCGAGCACGCGCTGTGGGACATTGCCGGCAAGGCCGCGGGCGTGCCGGTCTACAAATTGCTTGGCGGCAAGGTCCGGGACAAAGTGCGCGTCTATAACGGCTCGATCCGCCGCAAGCGCTCGGGCGACCGGCCGGAGGATTACGCCGCCGACGTCAAATGGATGATGGAGCAGCCGCAGAACTTCTTCATGGTCAAGCAGGGCATCTCGTTCCACTCCAACATGAAGGACTCGATCGAGGGATTCCACTACGGCGTGACCCAGAAGAAGGCCGGCTATCACGGCGCCATGGATCAGGGCGTGATCAGCGAGCGCGGTTTCAATCACATGCTCGACTGCGTGGCGGCGATGAAGGAAGTCCTGGGCGACAAGGTGAGCCTGGCGCTCGACTGCGGCCCGGGCTGGATGCTGCCCGACGCGATCAAATTCGCCCGCGCCGTCGAGAAGTACAATTTGATGTGGCTGGAGGACATGCTGACCGGCGACTATGTGCCCTGGGTCAATCCGCAAGCCTATCGCGAGCTGACCACCTCAACCTCGACACCGATCCATACCGGCGAGCAGATCTACCTGCGGCACAATTTCAAGGAGCTGATCGAGTCGCAGGCGGTGCGCGTCATCGGGCCCGATCCGGCCGATATAGGCGGCATCGCCGAGCTGAAGTGGGTCGCCGAGCACGCTTACATGCACTCGATCCTGATGGCGCCTCACGGCACCGCCAACGGCCTGCTCGGCCTCGGCGCGCTGATCAATGTCTGCGCAACCTTGCCCGCCAACTACATCGCCTTCGAATATCCGAGCGCCTCCGACCCTTGGTGGGAAGACCTCGTGGTCGGCCTGCCGAAACAGATCGTGAAGGACAGCATGGTGGACCTGCTGGAGGCGCCGGGGCTCGGCCTCGATATCGACGCTGAGGCGGCGAGAAAATATCTCAAGGAAGAGGATGCTGGCTTCTTCGACTGAACTTTGTCGCCGCTCGCTTTTGAGCGACAGGCATTGAGCTGACCCTCAAGGATCAGCTCACTCGGTTCGCCAGTCATGCTCTTGCCGCAACCGAAGGACGTCGCGCAGCTTCCGGTTTGAGATCGGTCCTTGGCCGCGGTCACGTCCCTGGAGGGCGTTTCGAAATGATCGCCGAAGCCTGTGAGCGGTTTCCCTGGGCGTCGGCGCTCATGCCGGCACCGGAGCGTCTTCCCGCAACAGCCCGTTCTTCTTCAGGTCCTGCCAGAACTCGCCGGGGATCGGGTAACTGAACCATGCGAGGTTCTGCTCGAGTTGCTGGACGGTACGGGTGCCGGCGCAGAAGGACGGGATGGCCGGGTGCGCCACCACGAACTGCAAGGCGGCAGCCGGCAGCGGCACGCCATGCGCGCGGCAGACCTCTTCGATCTTTGCCACTTTCTCCATGATCGGTTTTGGCGCCGGTGAATAATTGTGCTTTGCGCCGGGAATGGCGCCTGTGGCCAAGATGCCGGAATTGAAGCCTCCGCCGACCAGCACCGCCGCGCCGCGCTCGACGCAAAGCGGCAGGAACTCGTCGAGGGCTTCCTGTTCGAGCAGCGTATAGCGTCCCGCCAGCAGGAAGCAGTCGAAGTCGCGCTGCTTCAGCGCCTCGTGGCAAACCTGCCATTCGTTGACCCCAACGCCGATCGCCTTCACGACGCCTTCCGAGCGCAGTTTCTCCAATGCCCGCCAGCAGCCATCCATCGCCTGCCGGAAGACCTCCGGCTGTTCGTCTCCACGGGTGAACCGATCGATGTCGTGGATGAACAGCATGTCGATATGTTCGAGCGCCAGGCGCTGCAGCGAATCCTCGAACGACCGCATTGTGCCGTCGTAGGAGTAATCGAAATTCATGGTGTTCGGCGCGGCGTTCGACCACGGCGCGAAGTCGATCTCGGAGCGTTTCGCGGGCTTGAGCACCCGGCCCACCTTGCTGGCGAGGACGAACTCGTCGCGCTTCTTCCAGCGCAGCGAATACCCGGCCCGCAGTTCCGAAAGGCCGTGGCCGTACATCGGCGCCGTGTCGTAGAAACGTATGCCCGCGTCCCAGGCGGTCTGAATCATGGCATCCGCCGTCCGCTCGTCTATGGGCTGAAGGAAATTGCCGATAGGAGCGGTTCCGAACGCGAAGGCCGTGACGTTGAGGCCGGACCGGCCGAATACGCGCTTGTCAGACGGTTTCATGATATTCCTCCATTAGTAACTAACTGGTTATTTATATTTAAGTCCTCGCGGCGCCGCAAGCACTTGTAACGGCAACGCGTCGCGACGCGAAGTCCGCCGCTTGACGCCGGCGACGATTCCGGCGTAGGAGTAACTAGATAGTTACATAGGGAGGTCGGCCGTGCCGCTGAGTGAAACGCAGCAGCAGGTGCGCGAGATGGCGCGCCAGTTTGCCGAGGATGTCATTCGTCCGGTTGCCGAGGCGCTTGATCGGGATGAGCGCTTTCCTGGCGAGATATATGAGCAGATGGGGGAACTCGGTCTCTTCGGCATCGGCGTTCCGGAGTCCATGGGCGGCCCCGGCTTCGACACGCTTACCTACGCGCTGGTGATGGAAGAGTTGTCGCGCGGCTATGCGTCCGTCGCCGATCAGTGCGGCCTCGTCGAGCTGATCAGCACCTTGCTTGTTCAGCATGGCAGCGAGGCGCAGCGGCAGCAGTGGCTGGGTCCTGCCATGCGCGCCGAGAAGAAGGCTGCCTACTGCATCACCGAGCCCGAAGCGGGCACCGATGTTTCCGGGATACGCACCACCGCGACACGCGACGGGAATGGATGGCGGCTGAACGGCGGCAAGATCTGGATCCACAACGCGCCGGTCGCCGACGTCGGTTTCGTGCTGGCGCGCACCGACAAGGATGCGGGCCATCGCGGCATGTCGATCTTCATCGTCGACCTGCACGCCAAGGGAATAGAGCGCGGGCCGAAGGAACATAAGATGGGGCAGCGGGCCAGCCAGGTCGGCGCGCTCAATTTCAACGATGTCGTCCTGGGTCCTGAAGCGCTGCTGGGCGAAGAAGGCCGTGGCTTCCACATGATGATGAGCGTGCTGGACAAGGGGCGTGTCGGCATCGCCTCGCTGGCCGTCGGCATTGCCCAGGCCGGGCTCGAGGCGGCGGTCGACTATGCCCAGCAGCGACGCCAGTTCGGCAAGCCGATTGCCGATTTCCAGGGCGTGCAGTGGCTGCTTGCCGACATGGCGAAGGACATCGAGGCGGCTCGTCTGCTCGTGCGCAGCGCCGCCGAGAAGATCGATGCGGGGGAAAATGCCACCAAGGCCTGCTCGATCGCCAAATGTTTCGCGGGAGACATAGCCGTGGCGCGCACCGCCGATGCCGTGCAGGTCTTCGGCGGGTCCGGCTACATACGCGGCTTCGAGGTCGAGCGCCTCTATCGGGACGCCAAGATCACGCAGATCTATGAAGGCACCAACCAGATCCAGCGCATGATCATCGCCCGCGAGCTCCTCAAGCACGGAGCCCGGGCGTGAGTGCCGGATCGCATCATGCGGCGTTCGTCACGGGATCGAGCCGCGGCATCGGGCTGGCGGCGGCATTGGAGCTCGCCCGGCGCGGATTCGGCGTGGCGCTCAACGGTCCGGCCGATGACGAGGAATTGAAATCCGCCGAAGCCGCAGTCGCTGCGCTCGGCGTTCCGGTCGCGCGTGTCGCGGGCGACGTCGCCGATCTCGGCGGCCACGAGGATATGCTTGATGCAGCCGAGGCTGTGATCGGTCCTCTGTCGACGCTGATCAACAATGCCGGCGTGTCGGTCATCTCGCGCGGCGACCCGCTCGACGTGACCGAGGAGAGCTACGACCGCTGCCAGGCAATCAACACGAAGGCGCAGTTCTTCCTGTCGCAGCGTTGGGCCAGGCGGCTGCTTGCCCGCAAGCGCGATGACGGCCGCTTCTACAGCCTGATCAATGTCTCTTCCTCCAATGCCACGGCGGTGGCCGAGCCGCGCGCCGAATATTGCGTGTCCAAGGCCGGGTCCGCGATGGTCAGCCAGGTCTTCGCCGTCCGCTTGGGTCGCGAGAACATCGCCGTCTACGACATCAGGCCCGGTCTGATCGAGACGGCCATGACCAGGGCGGTCAGCGAGACTTACCAGCGTCGCATCGACGAGGAGGGGCTGACATTGATCCGCCGCCTCGGCAAGCCGGAAGATGTCGGTCGCGTCATGGCGACGCTCGCCACGGGCGAGCTGCCCTATACGACCGGCCATGTCATTGCCGTCGACGCGGGCATGTTGGTGCCACGGTTCTGACCGCGGCGCAGCGTCAGGGAGAACGCCATGATCATCCAGCTGCCGGATAACACGGGAAGACTTTCCGACTACCGGCTTCAGGGCAAGACGATACCGGCCGCGCGATTGTCCCTCGATGCGCCACGCACCGTGCTGTCGGCGGCCCATGTCGTTGCGGATCCTTTCAGTGCCGGCGATCCTGGCGGCCCTGCCGCCATTAACTGGAAGGCCACGATGGCATTCAGGCGCCATCTTCACGGCCTCGGCCTCGGCATTGCCGAGGCGATGGACACCGCGCAGCGTGGCATGGGCCTCGACTGGCCTTCGGCCTTGGAACTGATCCGCAGGACCAGGAGCGAGCTGCCCGATGCGCTCGTCTTCAACGGCGCCGGCACCGACCAGCTCGGACCGGCCGATGCACGTTCGCTCGACGATGTCCGCCGAGCCTATTTCGAGCAGATCGAGGCCATCCAGAAGGTTGGCGGCAGATTGATCGTCATGGCCAGCCGGGCCCTGGCGGCCGTGGCGCGTTCGCCGGACAATTATGTTTCGGTCTATGGCGATGTGCTCGCGCGCTGCGACAGGCCGGTGATCCTGCACTGGCTTGGAGAGATGTTCGATCCGGCCCTCAAGGGTTACTGGGGAGCCGACCGCTTCGAGGACGCGCTCGAGACGGTCTTGGCGATTATCGGAAACAACACCGCCAGGGTCGACGGCATCAAGATTTCGCTCCTCGACAAGGAGAAGGAAATCGCGATGCGCCGCCGGCTGCCCGCCGGCGTGAAGATGTATACCGGCGACGACTTCAATTATCCGGAGCTGATCGCGGGCGACGAGCAGGGGGTCTCGCATGCCCTTCTCGGCATCTTCGATCCTTTGGCGCCGGCCGCCGCCTACGCCATCGATCGGCTCGGCCGGGGCGATATCCAAGGCTTCCACGCGACGTTGGATCCGACCGTGCCGCTCGCGCGCCTGATCTTTCGAGCGCCCACGCAATATTACAAGACAGGGGTCGTGTTCCTAGCCTGGCTGAATGGGTTCCAGGATCATTTCATCATGCTCGCGGGCGCCCAGTCGATGCGGCCGCTGCCCTATTTCGTGGAGGTGTTCAAGCTGGCCGACGGATGCGGCCTGCTTGGGGATCCGGAACTGGCGGCCGCACGCATGCACAAGCTGCTTGCTCTTTACGGTCTCTGATCAGCGATATGCGCGATTTTGCGAAGGATCATTCCGCGCTGGCGCTGAACACAGCGACGCTCGGTCATAATCTGGACGGGCACGGGGCGGGCTGGTCGGTCGAGCGTGTGGTCGAGGCCTGTGCCGAACGAGGGTTCGGCGGCATTGTCTTCTGGCGTCGCGAAATCGGCAACCGTGCCGTCGAGATCGGCGAGCGGGTTCGCGCGGCCGGCCTGAGTGTCGTCGGCCTGTGCCGCGCGCCTTATCTCGCCGGCCCGCTGGCGCTGCCCGGCCGCGCGGCGATCATGGACGATTTCCGCGCAGCGATCGACATGGCCGCCGGACTCGGCGCGCCTGTCCTGACCATCGTTTGCGGCGGGGTCGAGCCGGGAACGAAAGGCATCGGCGAAAGCCTCAAGCTGGTCGCGGATCGCGTCGCCGAAGCTGCAGCCTACGCGGCGGCCAGCAACGTTCGCCTGGCTCTCGAGCCGCTGCATCCGGTTTATGGTGGCGACCGGTCGTGCCTGGTGACGATGCGCGACGCGGTCGATCTTTGCCTTGCCATTGATGCCCCCAACGTTGGCGTCGCGGTCGACGTCTACCACGTCTGGTGGGATCGCACGCTGGCCGACGAATTGCTGCGGGCCGGACCGGAACGCATTTTCGGCTATCATCTTTGCGACTGGCTGGCGCAGACACACGACGTGCTGCTCGACCGCGGCATGATGGGAGACGGCGTGGCCGACCTGAAGGCGATCCGCGCGGCGGTGGAAGCGGCCGGCTATAATGGACCTTGCGAGGTGGAGGTGTTCTCGGCGCAGAACTGGTGGAGGCGTGATCCCGCGGACGTGCTGGACGCCTGCGTGGAGCGCTTTCGCTCCGTTTGTTGAAGACAGAGGACAGCCGGCGGCGCTCGCAGCCGTGGGGGTATCCCAGCTTCGAGGGACTGTTGAGCGGTCAGCCGCCGCCCTGCGAAACAGACTTCTGCCGCCTCAGATCGAGCCCGAAATCAGTCGCTCGACTGGCGGCCCTTTTCCCGGAAGGCAGCGAGGCCCGCCCGAAGGTAGTCGCTGCCAGCGGCGATACGTCCGGCAAACGCATCCAGGACACGCTCCCGTTCCTCGCCTTCGGCAGCGTTGATGAGCATCTTGGCGAGCTCCGTGGCGGTAGCGGACCGGCCCGCGACGATGGCGGCGAGTTCCTCGGCAGCAGCGAGGCCGCTCCCCTTGTCGACCACCTTGTCGACAAGCGACAATCTCAAGGCCTCGTCTGCGGAATAGACCTCGCCGAAGAGCGACATGCGCCGGATCAATTGGGGGCCGAAACGGCGAGCCGTGCGCTGGGTGCCCGACCAGCCCGGTACGATCCCGAGGCTGGTTTCAGGCAGTCCGATGCGGGCGTGGCTCTCGGCGATCCGATAGTCCGCGCAGGCCGCGAGCTCCAGGCCCCCGCCAAGGCAATGGCCGTTGAGGACGGCAATGACCGGTTGCGAAAGCCTGGCGAGAGCGTCGAAGCCGGCATGGCCGTCGCGGATCCAGTGGCGGGCGAACTCCGGCGGGTCGAGCGCGCTCCAGGCGGCGACGTCGCCACCCGCGCAGAACGACTTCTCGCCCTCGCCGGTCAGGATCAGCACCTTCGCCGCGGAACGCTCCACCGCCCTGCACAGCGGCACGAGCGCATCGACCATCGCGGCATCGAGCGCGTTGAGCTTCTCAGGCCTGCGGATGGTCATCCGCGCGACCGCTCCGTCGAAGCTGAGGTCGAGACGGGGATCGCTCACAGTCGCAATCCCATCGGCTGGTCGAGGAACAGCGCCGCGTCCATCAGCTTCAGTCCGGGCGAGACCGCCAGAGGAGACGCCGCCTGCCGCAGGACGTCGCGCTCGAGGTCGAGCCCCGGGGCTATTTCGGTGACGACGAGGCCATCGGCCGTCAGGCGGATGACGCATCTTTCCGTCACATAGGTGACGTCCTGGCCCTGGCTGACGGCGCGCTGCCCCGAGAAACTGACCTGGTCCACCTTCGGGACGATTTTGGCGACCTTGCCTTCCTTGTCGATGACCAGCTTTTCGTTCTCCAGCCGCATCTTCGCGCCGGCGTTGAAGTTGCCGGAGAACACGATCTTGCGCGCCCGCGAGGTGATGTCCACGAAGCCGCCGGCGCCAGCGGTGCGATGCGGCGTCGAGGAAAGGCGCGAGACGTTGACGGAACCGTCGGAGCCGATTTCGAGGAACGACAGCAAGGAGCAGTCAAAGCCTCCGGCCTGGAAGTAAGTGAAGAGATGCGGCGAGGCGACGAAGGCTTCCGCGTTCGAGGCGCAACCGAACTTGAAGTCGAGCAACGGCACGCCACCTACCGGTCCCTGTTCGATCACCCAGGTGACGGCGCCGTGCAAGCCTTCCTCTATCAGGATGCGAGGCACGTTGGCCGAGATGCCGAAGCCGATATTGACCGCCCAGCCCGCTCGAAGCTCCTGCGCGACGCGGCGCGCGATGACCTTTGAAACATTGTATTCCGGCGTGCGGAATGTGTGCAGCGGCCGGAACAGCTCGCCCGATATGGCCGGGTCATAAGCCGTCGCCGTGGTCTGCAGCTGATCCGGTGCTTCGACGATGAAATCCACCAGGATACCGGGCACATGCACGTCATGCGGCCGCAGCGTGCCCTGAGCCGCGACGCGCTTCACCTGCGCAATTACGATGCCGCCGCAGTTGCGCGCCGCAAGCGCCATTTCCATGGCGCCGAGCGTCGCCCCTTCCTGCTCGAAGGTGAGGTTTCCCTTCTCGTCCGCCGTGGTCGCCCGGATGATCGCCACATCCGGCCGGAGGGGAGGGAAGTGGAGCCATGTCTCGCCGTTGAACTCCACGCGCTGCACCATGGGCGATTTCCGCGCCGATGCGTTCATGGCTCCGCCTTCGAGCGCCGGATCCACAAACGTGTCCATGCCGACCTTGGTCAGCACACCCGGACGCTGCGCCGCGCCCTCGCGCAGCATGTCGAACACGATTCCCGAGGGGAAGTTCCAGGCCGCCACATCCTCGGCAAGGATACGCTGCCAGATCAGCGGCGGCTCGGCGTTGGTCGGTCCCGACGGGTACGAACCGCCGATAATGCGGCTGATCAAGCCCGGCAGGGCGATGTGATCGACCCCCTTGGTGCCGAACATGTCGCCGGCGGCAATCGGATGGATGGTGGTGATGTCGCGAGGCGCCCCTTCAGCCGCGAAGCGCTTGCCAAGGGCTTCAAGCACGGCGTCCGGGCAAAGCAGACCGGATGACGAATTGACCGCTACCACCGCTCCGTCGCGAATCTGAGCGACGGCCTCCGCCGCGGACCTGACCTTGCTCACGCTTCCTCTCCATAAGGCTTGGCAATAAGTAACTAGATAGTTATAAGCGTGATATAGCCGCCTGCGGCTTGCAAGGCAAGCTCCGCGCCGGCGGCGACCAGCGGGAGGATTTCGATGAACATCATGTTCCAGAAGACGAACCAGCGGATGTTTGGAACTTTCCCTCTTAAGGGGGATACGTTGCGTGCCGCGATCGCGGCTGCGATCGATGCGGGTTACCGCGCGTTCGACACGGCTCAGGCTTATGGCAATGAAGCCGACACGGGCTTGGCCTTGGCCGAGAGCGGCATATCCAGGGACGAGCTCTGCATCACGACAAAGGTCACCGTGGAGAACTTCTCGCCGGAACGGTTCATGCCGTCCGTCGAACAGTCCTTGCGGGACCTGAGGTTGGACCATGTCGACATCCTTTTGCTTCACTGGCCGACGCCGGGAGGCGACATCAAGCTTTCGCTGGAACTGCTTCAGGAGGCGCAGGAACGGGGCTTCGCCAGCACCGTCGGAGTTTCGAACTACACAGCGGCGATGATGCGCCAGGCGAGGCAGATCGCCGGCGTGCCGCTCGTGACCAATCAGGTGGAATTCCATCCGCTTCTTGACCAGCGCAAGCTGCTGGCGGCCGCGAGTGAAACGGGTATCCCTCTGTCATCCTACTGCTCGGTCGCGCGCGGCGAGGTCTTCAAGCATCCGCTTTTCGCTGAGATCGGCGCCACATACGGCAAATCGGCCGCTCAGGTCGTGCTGCGCTGGATCCTGCAGAAGGGGTTGCCGATCAACACGATGTCCACCAAGCCGGACAACATCCGCTCGAATTTCGACGTGATGGACTTCACCTTGTCGAGTATCGACATGGGCCGCATCGACGCCATGAATGCCGTCGGTTATCGCGTTGTCGGGAAGCGGCTGATCCCATATGCGCCGGATTTCGACGCCTAGAGCAAGTCCAGGAAAAGTGTGAGCGGTTAGGCTTGGCGTCTTCGCCGTAGCCTTCCGTCAGGAATTGCGTCAAAACAAAGAGTTAGAGCGGTTCGCCGTTTCCGTGAAACGGTGAAACGCTCTAGGCGCGCGAACAGGTGCGGGCAGATCCGAGGTGACTGGCAAATGCTAGCGGTTGCCTCGGATCAGGTCCGACGCGTGCTCGCCGATCATGATTGTCGCCGCATTGGTGTTCGACCCCACCAGCGACGGCATTGCCGAGCTGTCGCAGATGCGGATGCCATCCAAGCCGTGCACGCGCAGTTGCGGGTCGACCACGGACATCGCGTCCTTCCCCATCTTGCAGGTGCAAGTCGGGTGATACGAGGTCCGGCCATAGCGTCGCGCATAGGCTTCATAGTCTGACTGCGAACGCACATTTGTGTCAGGGAAACGGAGTTCCTTGATGAATTTTCGCAGCGAAGGCTGATTGAATATCTCCCGGCTGATCTTGATGCCTTCGACCGACACTCTGAGGTCGTCCGGGTCCGCGAGGAAATTCGGATCGACGACCGGATTGTCGCGCGGATCCGGCGAACGGAGCGTCACGCTCCCACGCGATTTCGGGCGCAGCGTGTAGCTGTTCAACGTGATGCCGGACGATCCCCTCGGGACCGACGGCACGCCTGCTTCCGCGCCGGCTCCCGCCAGGAAGTGGAACTGCAGATCGGGAACCGCCCCGGCATGGTTCCCCGAGGAATGCCAGAAGGCGCCGCCCTCGACCACGTTCGACGTTACCGGGCCGGTCTTGAACAGCACGTACTGAATGCCCGCCCACAGCATCCAGTGGGTCTTGTTGTACTTGTCGAGTGAATCGTGGCCTTTCAACTCGGCCACGATGTCGATGCCGAAATGATCCTGGAGGTTCTGCCCGACGCCCGGGAGGTCCTGGATCGTCTCGATGCCATGATGGCGCAGGTGCTCGGCAGGGCCGATGCCGGACAGCATCATCAGCTTCGGTGTGCCGATCGCCCCCGAAGTGACCAGCACCTCGCTGTCGGCGTTTATGACCTTCAGCGAGCCGCCGACCGAGCATTCGACGCCAACGGCCCGGCGGCCCTTGAAGACGATGCGATGGACCAGCGCCCCTGTGATCAGCGTGAGGTTCGGGCGCGCCAGGGCGGGCTTGAGGTAGCCCACGGCGGCCGAGCAGCGGCGGGCGTTGCGCGTCGTGGTCTGGTAGATGCCGGCGCCTTCCTGCTTCGCGCCGTTGAAGTCCGGATTATAGGGCAGCCCATATTCCTGGCAGCTCTGGACGAATGCGCGCGAGACGACGTTCGGATCTGGTATGTTCGACACGCCGAGCGGTCCGTCGGTGCCGTGGAGCATGCCGGAGAATATGCTGTTGCCCTCGGAACGGAGGAAATACTTCCGCACATCCTTGAACGCCCAGCCGTCCGCGCCTTCCTCGTTCGCCCACCGGTCGTAGTCGGTCTCGTGCCCTCGGGTATAGACCTCGGCATTGATTGAGGAACCGCCGCCCAGCACCTTTGCCTGCGCATAGAGAATTTCACGGTTGTCGGCGTGTTTCTGCGGCGCCGTGACCAGCCCCCAGGTGAGCGGCCCCGTAGTCATCTTGGCGAAGCCGACCGGCATATGGATGTAAGGATGGCTGTCCTTGCCGCCGGCCTCGATGAGGCAGACGCGGACTGCCGGATTCTCGGACAGGCGCGCGGCAAGCACGCAACCCGAAGAGCCTGCGCCGACGATCACATAATCGAAACCTGTCGTCATCACTTGATCCAATGCGCACGCTTGCCGACCTCGATGTGGACGGACTTCACCTGTGTGTATTCCTCCACGCCGTACATTCCGGCCTCTCTTCCCCATCCGGACTGCTTGAACCCGCCAAGCGGCATCTCCGGCCCTCCGGCCATGATCGTGTTCACCCAGAACCGGCCGGCGCGCACGCGCCGCGTCACCACCAGCGCCTTGTCTATGTTCTTCGTCCACACGCTGGCAGCCAGGCCATACACCGTATCGTTGGCGAGGCCGATGGCCTCCTCGACCGTGTCGAAATGGAAGGAGGACAGGACAGGCCCGAAGATTTCGTCGCGGGCAATCGACATTCCGGGCGTGACCCCGGAAAACAATGTCGGCGCGATATACTGGCCGCCACCGAGATCCAGAGCCTGCCCGCCGGCGACAAGCCTCGCCCCTTCGGCCTTGCCCTTGTCGATATAGCTCAGGATGGTCGAATTCTGCGCATCGGTGGTGATGGCTCCCACCTGCGTCTTCGTCTGCAGCGGATCGCCGACGACGATCTTGGCCATCTTGGCGGCGAGGATATCCTCGAACTCGCGAGCGACCGAGCGTTCCACGATCACGCGGCTCGACGACACGCAGCACTGGCCCGTGTTGAAGCTTATGCCGAAGGCCGCGCCATCCGCCGCGTCCTCGAGGTCGCTGTCCGCAAAGACGATGATCGGATTC
The DNA here is from genome assembly GCF_003289965.1 of Mesorhizobium atlanticum. Taxonomy (GTDB): domain Bacteria; phylum Pseudomonadota; class Alphaproteobacteria; order Rhizobiales; family Rhizobiaceae; genus Mesorhizobium; species Mesorhizobium atlanticum. The sequence continues at coordinate 886,763 of NZ_QMBQ01000001.1, read as the reverse complement.
TTGCCGCCCAGTTCCAGGCCGAGTTTCTTGAAGTTCGAATCGGCCGCCGCATGGACGCATGAGCGTCCGACGGATGTCGATCCGGTAAAAGACAGCATGTCGACATCGGGATGCTCGCTCAAGGCCTGGCCGATCGTCCGGCCCGATCCGGTGACGACGTTATAGACGCCGTCCGGCGCGCCGGCTTCGGAAAGGATCTCGCCGAGCAGCAGCGTGGTCGCCGACGTGACCTCCGAAGGCTTGACGACCACGGTGCATCCGCTGGCCAGGATGAAAGGAATGCGCTCGCACAGGATCAGGAACGGAAAATTCCACGGCGTGATGAGCCCGACCACGCCGACCGGCTCGCGCAGCACCATGCCGAAAAGGCCGTCGCCGAGACTGTTGAAGCTGTCTCCATGCAATAGCCTCGCAGCGCCGGCGCCGACCTCGAAGCACGCAATGCAGTGATCGATCTCGCCGCGCGCCTGGGAGATCGGCTTGCCGTTCTCGAGGACCTCCCAATAGGCGATTTCGTCGCGGCGGCGGCGCAGGATATCGGCTGTCCTCAGCAGCACGCCGGCCCGGTCGGCACCCGGCAGTCCGGCCCACCGGCGATCCTCGAATGCACGGCGCGCCGCCGCGACGGCGGCATTGAGGTCGTCCACCGTGCATCTGGGCGTGAGCGTTACCGGCACGCCGTGGCCCGGCGACCGGCGCTCGAACAAAGCGCCGCCCTTGTGCCAGGATCCGTCCGACCAGAAACCAAATTCGCGCGGTGCATCCGGCAGGGTCGCGCGGTCGGTGAAATCGAGCATGGAATGCCTCCGTTCTGGCGGTGCGCCGGCCGCCCGCCGCTGCAAGCGGGTCGCGCCGGCTCCTAGTTCAATATGATTTGCGTCTTGAGATCCTGGGGCCGCTCGGCCAGGGTCTCGAAGGCGCGCTGGATGTCGTCGAGCGGGAAGGTCGCGCGCGTGAACGCCTCCGTCCGGAAGCGGCCATGCGACAAGAGCGTCAGCGCATCGTGCATGTCTTCGCCCATGCCGGCGACCGAGCCCTTGAGACTGTTCTCCTCGATGATGGTACGAAGGATATCGACCGGCACCGTGTCGTTGGGTCCGGTGAGGCCGAAGAAAGCGACATGACCGCCCTTGCGGATGAGCTCGAAAGCGAGCGCGTAGAGCCGCGGCGAACCGACGCTCTCGATCACGAGATCCGCGCCGCGCCCGCCGGTCCTTTTCAGGACCTCCGCCTTAAGTTGGGCGGGATCGGCGACGGCTGCGTCCGCCCCGGCTTGAAGGGCAAGGCGGCAGCGGTCTTCCGACAGGTCGGCGACGATGATTGGCGCGGCGCCGCACAGGCGCATCATCTGGACATGAAGATTGCCGATCGGTCCTGCTCCGAGAACGACGACGGACTGGCCGAAACTCGCGTGCGCTTTGCGCGCCGCGCGCACCACGCAAGACACCGGCTCCGTCAGGGCAAGCACCTGAACCGGCACATCGTCCGAAGCCGGTATGACAAGCCTGGCTGGCACGCACACATATTCGGCGAACGCGCCGTCACGCCCGATGCCCACCTGCGTCATCGACGGGCAGTTGAGGATCTCGTTGCGGCGACACCAATAGCATTGGCCGCAGCCGATATTGATGTCCGCGACGCAGGTCGTGCCTGGCTTGATGTGCTTCACACGCTCGCCTGTCGCGGCGACCGTTCCGGCGAACTCGTGGCCCGGCACCAACGGCAGCCGGTCGGCGGCATAGTGACCGTTGAACATATGGATGTCGGTGCCGCATATGCCGGTCCGCGAGACGCGGATCAAGGCGTCGTCGGGTCCCACCTCCGGGATGGCGACCTCGCGCAGATCGAAACGGTGCGGAGCGGTCAGGACGGCGGCGCGCATGGTTGCCATCTCACTTCACCGTGCGAAGCTTGGAGCGGTCGATAGTCAAGGCGATGGCGGCGATCAGCACCAGGCCGAAGACCATCTGTTGCTGCGTCGCCGCGATGCCGAAATAGAGCATCGAGGCGCGGATGACCGCCACGATCAGCGTGCCGATCGCGGTATTGAGCACACCGCCGACGCCGCCCGTCAGCGGCGTTCCGCCGACAAGCACCGCGACGATGGCCGGCAGGAGGAAGCCGTTGGCGATCGTCGGCGCGCCGCCCGACAGCTTGACGGAGAACAGCAGCCCGGCCACCGCGGCCAGCCCTCCGGATATCGCAAAGGCGAGGATTTTGTAGCGGGCGACGTTGAGGCCGGACGCGGCCGCGGCCAGTTCGCCGGCGCCCACGGCCTTCAGCGCGCGGCCGAGGACCGTGCGCCGTTCGATGAGCAGGCAGATCGCCAGCAAGCCGATCGCGATGAACAGCTCGTGCGGCACGATGCCGGTTCGACCGATCATCCAGCCGAACGTCTCGTTGCGCTGGGTGGCGTCCATGTTCAGGGCGCGGTTGCCGGAAAGCCATTGCGCCACCGAGAAGCAGATGCCGCCGACGGCCAGCGTGGAGATGAAGGATGGGACGTACATGCGGGTGGTCAGGTAGCCGGAGAGTGTTCCCAGCGTGAATCCGGCAAGGATGCAGAGCGCCGCGACCCAGATCCCCAGCGGCGCCAGGTACACCGAAGCGACGACGGTGATCATGTTCGCCATCGACTGTGCCGACAGGTCGATGCCGCCGATATAGATCGCGAAGGTCAGTCCGAGCGCCATGATGAACAGCGGCACGATATCGCCTGCAAGGCTCAGCAGATTGGCCGGCTTGAGGAAGCTCGGATCGGCGATGCCGACGATCGTGACCAGGACCAGAAGTGTGATCCAGGGGAAGTGCGGCTTGAGGCGTTGGATGTCCATGGAGGCCTCTCAGATCATGTAGTGCAGAAGGTCGTAGAGCGTCGGCTTGGAACCGGGCACGCAGTCGAAGCGCTTCTGGATCTCACCATCCTTGATGACGACGATGGTGTGGGAGAGGCCGATCGCCTCCTCAAGCGTGTCGGCGACCAGGACAACGCCGACCCCGTCGTCGCACATTTCCCTGATCATGTCGTACACATCCTCCTTGGCGCCGATGTCCAGGCCTCGGGTCGGATGATCGAGCAGCATGATGTCGGAGCCGCCCGACCGCCATTTCGCAAGCACGACCTTCTGCTGGTTGCCGCCGGAAAGGTTGCCGCAGTCGGCATATTCGGAGCTTGCCTTGATGGCGAGCTTGCCTATCCATTTCCGGGCCAGGGCACGCTCGTCGGCAACGTCGAGCCAGCCCATCCGCGCATAGTGCGGCATTTGCGACAGCGTCATGTTCTCGTAGACATTCATGCCGGCCACGATGCCCTCGATCTTGCGCTCGCGCGGCACATAGCCGACGCCGCGCTCCACCGCTCCCCGGGCGGTCAGCCTGGAGACGGTCTCGCCCTTGATCTTGAGGGTGCCCTTGGTGGGCGTCCGCATGCCGTAGATCGTTCGAAGGATCGCTTCGCGGCCGGAGCCTTCGGTGCCGACCAGGCACAACACCTCGCCGGCATGCAGCGTCAGCGAGATATCGTGAACCCGCCCCGGCAGGTCCACGCCTGACAGCTCGACCAGCGGCTTCGTCGCGTCGTAGGGCTTTTGCCGCTGTTCGCGATAATATTCCTTGTCCACGTGGCGGCCGACCATCTTGTGCTGGATCGCCTCCGGCGTCGCCGCGCCGCGCGAGACGACGTCGACCACCTGGCCGTCCTTCATCACATAGATGCGGTCCGAGAGCTCCATCACCTCGTCCATGCGATGGGACACGAAGATGAATGAGGCGCGCGTCGTCAGCTCCCGCACGAGCTTGAACAAGAGCTTCACCTCTTCCTCGGCCAGCACCGAGGTCGGCTCGTCGAGCAAGACGACCAGATGACCCTGCACCCGTTCCTCCAGGGTCAGCACCTTGGCCAGTTCCACAAGCTGGCGCTGCGCGAAGGAAAGGCTTGAGGTGATGGTGCGCGGATCGATATCGAGCTTGACCTTTGCAAGCTGCTTCCCGGCGGCTTTGGCCATCGCCTTCCAGTTGACCACGCCGAAGCGCGAGAACTGGTCTTCATAGCCCAGGAAGATGTTTTCCATCACCGACAGGTTGGTGATCAGCGATTGCTCCTGAAACACCATGCCGATGCCTCGCTCCATGGCGTCGCGCGGGCCGGCGAACCGGACGGGCTTGCCATCGATGAGGATCTCGCCGCCGTCGGGCTGGTAGGCGCCGTAGATCACCTTCATGAGCGTGGACTTGCCCGCGCCATTCTCTCCCACCAGCCCGACGATCTCGCCGCGGCTGATGGAAAAGTCGACCGATTTCAGCGCACGGACGCCCGGGAACTTCTTTTCGACGGCTTTCAATTCATACATTGCGGCCTCACTTGACGAACGCGACCGCGCGCCGGTCCGTCGACAGGATGACCGCGATGATGACCAGCAGCCCGAGGACGGCGGCCTGCAGGAAATCGGGCAGGCCGATGACCACCATGCCGTTGTTGATGACGGCGACGATCAGTACGCCGACGAGCGTGTTCCATACCCCGCCGATGCCACCCCAGAGCGCCACGCCGCCGACCACCACCGAAGTGATGGACATGAACATGAAGTTCGATCCGGTGACGGATTCGGCCTGGCCGAGCTTTGCCACCTGCAGGATCGCCGCGATCGCGTAAAAGAAGCCGGCAAGCGAGAAGCCGGCCATCCTCACATGCTGCACCCGCACGCCCGAGGCGTGGGCGAGTTCCTCGCCGCCGCCGACCGCATAAAAGTAACGCCCAAGGCGAGTGTGGGACTGGATGAACCAGGCGAGGACGAGGCAGAGGCCCGCGACATAGACCATCAGCGGAAAGCCGAGGATGCGCCAGGTCAGCAGGGCGCGGAACGTCGGATCGTTGAATTTGACGATGTCGCCGCCGGTCAGCAGGATCGCGGCGCCCGTGCCGACGAATCCGAGCGCGAGGCTCGCCATGAAGGACGGTATCTTCAGCTTGACGTGGATGAAACCGTTCACCAGGCCGATCGCGGCCCCGACGGCAAGAATGACCGGGATTGCGACCCAGCCACCCGACGCGAGCGTTCCACCGAGTGCCAGCATCAGGAAGCAAAAAAGGACGGCCGTCAGGGAAACGACGCCCTCCATGGAGAGGTCGATGGAACCCATCACGATGATGAAGGTCACCCCGACCGCAACCATGAGCGCAGGCGCCGCCGCGATTGCGATGCGCGCGAAGTTGCGTTGCGACAGGAACGAGGGGTTTATCGCCGTGAACAGAACTATGAGCGCGAGAAGCACCATGAAGGGCGCCCAGCGGATCGCGTTCTCCCGCGTGAGGATGCGTGGCAACTCCGGCCTCCCGTCCAAGCGTGCCGTGTAGAGGGGAGCGGCCCGTTCAGGGCCGCTCGATCGAGCTTCGTATCACTTGTACTTGATCTGGCCGTTGCTCGGTCCCCAGAAATCCTTCCAATTGTAGGAAGGAACGGCGTCCAGATATTTGGCCTTGAAGTCCGCGGCGTCCTTTTTGGTGACGAGGACCGTCGGGCCGTAGAATTCGCGGTGCTCCTTCGGTTCCTCCGAAGGTTTGAAGGCGCCGGTCGCGGCGTAATAGGCGAGCGCCGCCGTGATGCCGCCGCCCCAATGCGGATTGGTGAAGACGGTCGCCAGCAGCTTGCCGTCCATCACCAGCTTCACGGCTTCCGGATTTCCGTCATAGGCGACGATCGGCATGTTCTCGATCCCCTCGGCGCGCAGCGCCTCGATCACGCCATAGGCGATGTTGTCGTTGGCGCAGTGCACGCCGGTGATCTTGTCGCCGAAACGCGTCAGGAAAGACGCCATCAGCTCCGTGCCCTTGGTCGTGTCCCAGTCGGCGGGCTGAGCATCGAGGAGCTGGATGTCGGGAAAGTCCTTCAAGGCGTTCTTCAAGCCGTTCAGACGCTCGATTGCCGGGTTGTTGGCGGCAATGCCGCCCAGATGCACGACGCCACCCTTGCCGCCCATGGCATCGAACAGGATCCGCGCCGTCTGCTCGGCCGGCTTCTCGTCCGACCAAGTCATGTGCGAGACGTAGTTGTCGCCGATGTCCCACGGGTGCAGGTCGTCGGTCTTGTTCCAGATCGTGGAAATGTAGGCGCCGGCGTCGCGCACCGCCTCAACCACCGGACGCGCGTTCGGGCTGTCATTGGCGTCGCAGGCGATAGCGCACTTGCCGCCGGTCTTGGCCAGGAAAGCCTTGATGTCGGCCAGCGACTTTTCGGAGGACCCTTCGTTGATCAGCGAGACGAGGGAATCCTTGGACTTGCCGAGGGACTCTACGAATGCCTCGCCGCCCGACACGACCGAGTTCCAGTAAGCCGAGGCGCGGTCGCGATACGACCAGGCGATCGCCGGGTCGCTGATCGCCGCTCGGGCAGCGCCGCCGCCGAAGGCGAATGGCACGGCCATCGCCCCCATGCCGGCAGCCGTGGCGAGCAGGAAATTGCGCCGATTGACGGTCTCGCGCTCGATGAAATCCTTGATGAAAGTCGACATGTTACCTCCCATTTGGCGACAGCCCGCAAGGGCGGGCCGTCTATTGAGCAACCTCGAGAAGCCAGGCCGTCCAAACCGCTCTCTTGATCGCTGAATGCACCATCTAGTTACTTCCTGAATGCGCGAGAGTCAAGCGGCGGCGCGGTGCGCGGCCTGTTGACTTCTTGGACAATTGAAATGACTTTCAGCGCATGACCGATCGTCGACAGCACGCTGGAACTGGAATCAAGGGAGCGGCCAAAGTGGACGCCAAGTCCGAAAAATCAGGCAATGTCGCCAAGAAGAAGCGGCTTCGGGATGCCGAAGCGACCAAGCTTCGTATTCTGGAAGCGGCGAAGAGCGATTTCGCCAAGAATGGCCTCGGCGGCGCGCGCGTCGATGTTATCGCGGCCAAGGCCAACGCCAACAAGCGTATGATTTATCATTATTTCGGCAGCAAGGACGGTCTCTTCCAGACGGTGGTGGAAAATGCCTATCTGGACATCCGCACGGCCGAGCAGAAACTTCATCTCGACGACCTGGAACCGAGGGATGCCCTTGAACGCCTCGTGCGATTTACATGGCAATATTATCTGAAGAATCCGGAGTTTATCACCCTGGTCAACAGCGAGAACCTTCACCGCGCGAAGCATGTGAAGAAGTCCGAACTGATCAAGACCGCCAGCCGCAAATTCGTCGCCATGGTGTCGGGCATACTTGAGCGGGGCGTCAGCAGCGGCGATTTCCGCGCCGGTATCGATCCTGTGCAGCTCAACATCACGATTGCTGCGATCGGATACTACTATCTGACCAACAGGTTTACGGGCTCGATTATTTTCGAGCGCGACCTCATGGAGAAGAACGCTCTAAATGAGCGTCTGGAATTCAATATCGACACCATCATGCGGCTCGTGAGCGCCTGACATCTGGATCGTCGAGATGAAAGCTGCGGCGTCTATCGCAGTTAGAATGAACAAGGCATCTGCCAAGTAGCCTGGTCCTGGATCACCGCGACCCGGCGGACTCCCGCGGAGGGCTCAAGACGGGCTGGGTTGGTCTTGAACCCGCGACCGCGACGCGCGCTTGTTCCTGCGCCCAACCTCAGGCGCGCACCCGCTGATGATGGCATGGCCTGCATAGCTCGAAGGATGGGCTGACGGCGATGGCTTGCCCACGTCGAGCCGCTTTCGCCCGGGCCGGTCCTATTTCAGGAACTGTCGGAAGCGGCGGAGCGAGAAGGCAAACAGGAGCGCGCTGATGACCAGCAGCGCCGCGAGCTGCGGCCACACGACACCAAGGCCCGCGCCGCGGAACAGCACCGCCTGTGCCAGCATGACGAAATGCGTGTTGGGCGCTGCGAACATGATGGCCTGGATGGCGATCGGCATGCTCTCGCGCGGCGTGACGCCGCCGGACAGCACCTGCAGGGGCAGCAGCACCATCATCAGCAGCAGACCGAATTGCGGCATGGACCCGGCGACCGTGGCGAGGAAGATCCCCAGGCAGGTCATGGCGACTATGTCGAGGGCCGCGCCCACCATGAACAGCGTGATCGATCCATTGATGGGGACCGACAGAAGTCCCTGGATGACGAAGACGAGGGCGAGGCCGGATGCTGCAAGCACAACGATGCTCATCGACCAGATCTTGCTCGTCATGATCTCGAACGGAGTGACAGGCATCACCAGCAGATGCTCGATCGTGCCGTGCTCGCGCTCGCGTATCAGCGCTGCGCCGGTGAGCACGATCGACAGCATGGTGATGGAGGAGATCGCATCGGTGATGGCGCCGAACCAGCCCTTGTTGAGTTCGGGGTTGAAGCGCGCCCGCAGGTCGAGGTCGACGGGCAGGGAGGCTTTGGAACGGTAGTGGTCGAGGAATTCGTTCACTTCCCCGGAAACGATCGACTGGATATAGCCTCCGCCGGTAAAGGCCTGCGACATCCGGGTGGCGTCGATGTTGAGCTGAACCGTTGGCGAACGGCCGGCCAGGAGATCGCGCTGGAAGTTCGGCGGAATATCCAGCGCGAAAGTATCCGTGCCTGAATCCATGCGGCTGTCCATCTCTGGCTGGGAGATAAGCAACGGCGCGGTGAAGTAGGGCGGATAAAATGCCGTGACGATACGCGACGAGACCGGCGACTGATCCTCGTCGACGATGGCGATCGGAGCGTGATTGAGCGTCTCGGGCATCGCCTTCGAGGCGGTGTAGATGGCGGCGGTGAAGGCATAGACGATCAGCACAAGCATCATCGGGTCCCGCATGAGACCGCGCAGTTCCTTTATGCCGAGATTGTATATGTTGGCGATGCGCATCACCGGGCCTGTTTTTTCAAGAACGCCGCTCCAAGGCCGAGCAGCACCGGAATGGCGACGAGTAGCGGCACGAACGCGCCGGACAGGTCGGCAAAGCTGAGTGCCTTGGAAAAGACGCCGCGCGAGATCGTCACGAAATAGGTGGTTGGATAGATCCGGCCGATGAATGCGCCCACGCCCTGGAGCGACGACACCGGGTCGATCATGCCAGAATATTGGGTGGCCGGGATCATGGTGATCAGCGCGGTTCCGAAGATTGCCGCGATCTGGCTGCTCATGAAGGTCGACAGGAAAAGCCCCATTGCCGTCGTGGCTGTGACATAGAGAAGGGCGGCGGCGGCGAAAGCCGGGAGGCTGCCGGTCAGCGGCACGCCGAAGAGGAAGATGGCGAAGCCCGTCAAAAGCCCGAAGTTGAGCATCGCGAGGGCGACATAGGGAATTTGCTTGCCGATCAGGAACTCCAGCCGAGTGACGGGCGTGACGTAGAAATTGATGATGGAGCCGAGCTCCTTCTCCCGCACCACGCTGAGCACGGCCAGCATCGCCGGGATCAGCAGCAGAAGCATCGGGATAACCGCCGGAACGATGGCATCGAGACTGCGGACGTCGGGATTGTAGCGATAGCGGATGTCGAGCTGGAAGGCGCTGGCGGTGGCGGCGTCGCCATAGAGTTCACGCGCCTTCTGCGTCAGCCAGCCGGCATGCATTCCCGAAACGTAGCCTTGCACGGTTTCCGCCCGTGTCGGCATGGCGCCGTCGATCCAGGCGCCGACCGTGACGTGGCGGCCGCGCGCAACGTCGCGTCCGAAGCCGGGCGGGATTTCGATCGCGAGGCTGAGCTCCCCGTTCTCCATGCGCCGGTCGAGATCGGCATAGTCGGTGATCGGCGCCTTCTCGGTGAAATAGCGCGAGCCCGCGATCTGCAGCACATAGTCCCGGCTGATCGTCGTGCCGTCGCGATCGAGGACGGCGAAGGAGAGGTTCTCGACGTCCATGTTGATGCCGTAGCCGACCACGAACATCAGGATGAGGCTGCCGACGGTCGCCAGCGTGGCCCGGATCGGATCGCGCAGGAGCTCAAGCGCCTCCCGCCGCGTGTAGGCGAACATGCGGCGCAAATCGAAGGAACGGCCTGTGCCGCTCCTTCCGGGGCGACTGGCCGGCGCCTCCGGGACTTCCGGGACCGGCCTTGTCCCGGCAGTTTCGGCCTGCGTGCCTGTCGCCTCCTCGAGATATCCGACGAAGGCTTCCTCCAGCGTTGCCGCCGACCGGCTTTTGACGATCGCGGCAGGCGTGTCGCTGACCAGGACCCTGCCGGCATGCATGAGCGAGATGCGATCGCAGCGTTCCGCCTCGTTCATGAAGTGCGTGGACACGAAGATCGTCACGTTCCGCTTGCGGGAGAGATCGGCAAGGATCCGCCAGAACCCGTCACGGGCGACCGGGTCGACGCCGGAGGTCGGCTCGTCGAGGATCAGTATCTCCGGAGAATGGATCATCGCCACAGCCAGCGACAGCCGCTGGCGAATGCCGAGCGGGAGCGCTTCAGGCAACGTGTCGACACTGTCGGCGAGGCCGAATTGCTGCGCGACCTCCTCGACCCGGGGCGGGACCGCGGCATCGGCCATGCCGAAGAGGCGGGCGTGGAGCTCGAGATTCTGTCGGACCGTCAGCTCCGAGTAGAGCGAGAACCCTTGCGACATGTAGCCGACGCGCCGCCGCACCTCGATGTGGCGGGGATCGATCTCGCGCCCGAACAGCCGTGCCTTGCCCTCGGACGGCTCGAGCAGCCCGGTCAGCATCTTCATCGTGGTCGTCTTGCCGCAGCCGTTCGATCCGAGGAAACCGAAGATCTCGCCGCGGCCGATGCGGAAGCTCACGTCGTCGACGGCGGTGAAATCACTGAAGCGCATGGTGAGGTGCTCGGCCTCGATGGCGGGTTCGCCGTCGGCGCCGGCGGGCCGCGGAGGAATCACCACAGCCTCGTGGCTGTCCCGCTTCTCCGGCGGGAGAAGGGCTATGAAGGTGGCGTCCAGATCGGGTGCGCCGGTTCTTTCGAGTAGGTCGGCCGGGGTTCCGGAGGCGAGCACGCGGCCCGCGTCCATGGCCACCAGCCAGTCGAAGCGCGCGGCCTCCTCCATATAGGCCGTGGCGATGATGACGCTCATGCCCTCGCGACCCTTGCGGATCTCGCCGATCAGTTCCCAGAACTGGCGGCGCGACAACGGGTCGACGCCGGTGGTCGGCTCGTCCAGGATCAGGAGGTCTGGATCGTGGATGAGGGCGCAGCACAGGCCGAGCTTCTGCTTCATGCCGCCCGAAAGCTTGCCGGCCTGCCGGTCGGCGAAAGGCGCCAGCCCGGTTCGCTTCAGGAGCTCGCCGATGCGGCGCTCGCGCTCGCGCCGATCATGCCCGAACAGGCGGCCGAAGAAATCGATGTTGTCGAAGACCGACAGCGTCGGATAGAGGTTCTTGCCCAAGCCTTGCGGCATATAGGCGATCCTGGGGTAGGCGCTCTGCCGGTGGCCGAGATCGGCCATGTCGCCGCCCAGCACCTCGACATGCCCCTGCTGGATCGTCCGTGCTCCGGCAATCAGGGAAAGCAGGCTGGATTTGCCGACGCCGTCCGGCCCGATCAGGCCGACCATGCGGCCGGCCGGGAAATCGAGCGTTATGGCATCGAGAGCCCGGACCTTTCCGTAAGCGTGGCCGACATTCTCCAGCCGCGCCACGCAGCCTGACGGAAGGGCCACGCCGGCGTCCGGCCGCGCATTCATTGCACGAGCTTTCCCTTGAGGCTCGCTGGCCATTCGGCCTGCGGATCGAGCCGCACATAGGCCACGCCGGGCAGGCCGGTCTTCACCTGCTGGATATATTTGCGGAGCAGCTCCGGTGCGATGTGCGCCTTGATCCGGAACATGAGCTTCAGGCGCTCCTCCTCCGTTTCGACCGTCTTGGGCGTGAACTGCGCGACGTCCGCGACGAAGGTCACCTTGGCGGGGATGATGTATTGCGGCGCCGCGTCGAGCACGAGGCGCACATCGGAGCCGATCGCGACGCGTCCCGCCTGCGCGGTCGACAGGAAGAAGGTCATGTAGACATCGCCGAGGTCGACGAGGTTGAGCACGCGCCCGCCGCCCGCCAGCACCTCTCCAGGTTCCGCCACGCGGAACTGGATGCGCCCGTCGCGCGGCGACGCCAGCGTGGCGTCGCCGATATCGGCGTCGATGCTTTCGATCGCGGCCTGGGCCGCATCGACCGCGGCCTTGGCATCGACCACCTGCGCCCGCGCGGCGTTGATGGCCGCCTCGCTGGCGGCAAGCTGGGCCTGCGCCGCGGCGACGGCGGCCTTCGTGCTCTGCTCGGCCGCGCGGTCGTTATCCAGAACCTGCTGGGAAACGGTGTTGTTGACCGCGAGCTGTTGGGAGCGCGCCAAGGTCCGCTCGGCGGCGTCGAGCTCGGCTTCGCGCTGCGCGACGACGGCGCCGGCCGCCGTCCTTTCAGCCTCGCGCTGCGTCACCAGGCTGCCCGCGGTCTCGACCCCGATGGTGGCGCGCTGAAGCTGCGCCTCCGCCTGACGGCGCTGCGCCTCGAGCTGCGCTGTGTCCATGCGGGCAAGCACCTGGCCCGCCTTGACGAAATCGCCTTCGCCGACAACGATTTCCTTGATCCGCCCCGCCGCCTTCGTCGAGACGTCGATTTCGACCGCCTCGATGCGGCCGTTACCGCTGGCGATGCCTTCCGGCAACTGTCCGTCCTTGGAGCGCTGCCACGCGTAGTAGCCGGCTGCTCCGAAGGCGATCAGGGCGCCGAGGATCAGCCATCGCGGGGAAGCCTTCATAGCCGGCCTCCGGTTTTGCGCGACCCGTCAGCATCGGCCGGCGCCAAAAGCGCCCCCTCGAGATGGACCGGCGCCGGAGACAGCGGCCCCGAAGCGGGGAAGGGAAGGAGCCTTGCCGAGGCAATCTCCCGCCGCCAGGCGCCGATCTGTTCGGCGCTTAAGGTAATGCCGTCCATGTCAGGGGAACTCCGTTCAGGTTGCCAAGCTCGCGCGACCAAAACAGAGACCGGTTGCAGCGACCTTGATCCACATCAATTGTTGGAAAGGGGCCGCTGTGAGCGTCGGGACGGGTGATGAACACGAGGTCGGAGAGCCGCATTTAGCGCGGCCGCGATGATCGCCCTGAACTCATCGCTCCAGGCAGATCGCGACACCTTGGCCGCCGCCGATGCAGAGCGAGGCGAGGCCCTTCCGCGCATCGCGGCGGACCATCTCATGCAACAGCGTCACCACGATGCGGCAGCCGGAGCCGGCCAGCGGATGTCCAAGCGCGATGGCGCCGCCGCTCATGTTGATGATGTCCTCGTTCCAGCCCATCTCGCGATTGACGGCGATGGCCTGCGCGGCGAAGGCTTCGTTGATCTCCATGACGTCGAGGTCGGACGCGCGCCAGCCTGCCTTGTCGAGCGCGCGGCGCGAGGCCGCGACGGGGCCGAGGCCCATATCCATCGGCTCGACGCCGGCGGAAGCGTAGGAGGCGATGCGGGCGAGGGGCGTCAGGCCGCGGAGTTCCTCCATCCGCGCCCCAGACATCACCAGCACCGCCGCGGCGCCGTCGTTGAGACCGGAGGAGTTGCCGGCGGTGATCGTTCCCGCCGCATCGAAGACCGGTTTCAGCCGGCCGAGGCCTTCCATGGTGGTGGAGGGATTGGGATGCTCGTCACGCTCGATGATGAGATCGCCCTGTTTGGTCTTTATCGAGATTGGGACGATCTCGTCGTCGAACCGCCCGGCCCGGGTAGCGGCGTCCGCCTTCTCCTGCGAGCGCAACGCGAAACGGTCCTGTTCCTCGCGGGTGATCTGGTAGCGCCGCGCCAGCGCTTCGGCGGTTACGCCCATATGCACCTGATGGAAGGCATCCCACAGCCCGTCGGTGATCATGGAATCCTTGACGGTGCGCTCGCCCATGCGGATGCCGCCGCGGACGCCGTGAATGACATGCGGCGCGGAAGTCATCGAATCCTGCCCGCCGGCGATCACGCAATCGGCGTCGCCGCAGCGGATGGCCTGCGCGGCGAGATGGATCGACTTCTGCCCGGCGCCGCACACCTTGTTGACGGTCATGGCGGGAACGCTGACCGGAAGGCCAGCCTTGAGCGCGGCCTGCCGCGCCGGGTTCTGCCCGGCGCCTCCGGTCAGCACCTGGCCAATGATCACCTCGCTGACGGCGTCGGGCGCGAGCCGCGTTTGCGCGAGCATCGTCTGGACAAGTTGCGCTCCTAGCTCTGCCGCCGCTAGGCCGGCGAACGCGCCGTTCAACTTGCCGATCGGCGTCCGCTTGGCGGCAACGATATAAACGGCGTCCATTCCAGTCCTCCTCAAATGCCGATTGCCGACCTGCGATCGCGGCTTGACATTCTGGTTATAACCAATAATCATGAAATGCATCGGCAGGCAAGGTCGCGGCATCGAGCCCGGCCTGCATTGCGGGAGGAAATCCATGTCATCCGTGCTTTGGACGCCGGCGCCGGCCGCGTTCCAATCGTCCAACCTTGCGCGCTTTTCGATGGCCAACGGCTTCGATCCGCATGACTACGAGACGCTGCATCGCTGGTCGATCGGCGACCCCGGCGCCTTCTGGCGCGCGGTGTGGGATTTCGGCGAGGTCATCGGTGATCCGGGCTCGAACGCCTTCCTGCGCGACGACAATGCGCCGATGACCAAGAGTCGCTTCCTGCCGGAAGCAAAGCTTAATCTTGCGGAAAATCTGTTGCGCGGCGAGCCGGGCAGGGCAGCTCTTATCGAAGCCGATGAGACCGGTCATTTCCGCACAGTCACGCTCGGCGAATTGCACCGGCTCGTCGCCAGGACGGCGCATGGCCTGCGCGCGGCCGGCATCGGCAAAGGCGATTGCGTCGGCGGTATCCTGCCCAATCGCGTCGAGGGCCTCGCAGCGCTTCTTGCGACGCTCTCCATCGGCGCGGTCTGGTCGTCCTGCTCGCCGGATTTCGGCGCCGCCGCGATCGTCGACCGCCTCGGCCAGATTGGACCCAAGGTGCTGTTCGCCGCGCCGCGCTACCGCTATGCGGGCAAGGAGCATGACATCTCCGCCAGGCTGGCCGAGATCGTCGCCGCGATGCCGACGGTGACGACGCTGGTGCTGACCGGCGAACCGGGCCCCAAGCCGGATTGCGCGGCGGTTTGTGTTTCTTTCGGCGATTTCGGCGGCGACGCGCCACTCTCCTTCGAGCGCGTGCCCTTCGACCATCCGGCCTATGTGCTCTACACGTCCGGAACGACCGGCGCGCCGAAAGCGATCGTCCATCGCGCCGGCGGCGTGCTGCTGCAGCATCTGAAAGAACATTTGCTGCATGGCGACGTCCGCCCGGGCGACGTGATGAGCTGGTACACGAACACCGCCTGGATGATGTATCACTGGCTGATCTCGGGCCTCGCCTGCGGTGCGACCGTGGTGCTCTATGACGGCGCGCCGATCCTGAAATCGGCAGATGGCCTCGATCCCAGCCCGCTCTGGACAATGGCCGAGCGCGCTCGCGTCACGCATTTCGGCACCAGCCCGAAATATCTGGCCACGCTCGCCGCCGAAGGCTACGCGCCGGGGCGCCTGCACGATCTGTCGTCGCTGCGCTCGCTGCTTTCGGCCGGCGCGCCGGTTTCGCCCGGACAGTTCGACTGGGTCTATGAGCATGTGAAGCGCGACATGATCTTCGCTTCCATCTCCGGGGGTACGGAGATCGTAGGCTGTTTCCTGCTGGAATCGCCGATCCATGCCGTTCGGCGCGGCGAGCTGACCGTAAAGGGGCTCGGCCTTGCCGTGGCGGTGATGGACGACCGCAATGCGCCGGTCATCGGCCGTCAGGGCGATCTCGTCTGCACCGAGCCGTTCCCGTCCATGCCGCTGACCTTCTGGGGCAAGGATGGCGACGAGCGCTATCACGCCACCTACTTCGCCGCCCGCCCGGAAATCTGGACGCATGGCGACGTCGCCGAGATGACCGCTTACGGCTCGTGCGTCATCCACGGCCGCTCGGATACGACGCTGAAGCCCGGCGGCGTGCGCATCGGCACCGCCGAGATCTACGCCGCCTGCGAGAACTTTACCGAGATCGAGGATTGCCTTGTTTTCGGGGCGCCGGTCGAGGGCGACGAAGAGATCGTGCTCTGCGTCAAGCTCAAGGACGGTTATGCGCTGAGCCCCGAGCTTGCCGCGCAAATCCGTCGCGCGATCCGTGAAGGCGCCTCGCCGCGCCACGTGCCGCATCGGATCCATGCGGTGCAGGCCGTGCCCTACACGCTGAACGGCAAGCGCGTCGAGGGCGCTGCCCGCACGACGCTCGAGGGCAAGCCAGTCAAGAACATGGCCTCGCTCGCCAATCCGGCATGCCTGGACGAATACCGAGCGCTCGACCGGAGCAAGGCGGCATGAGCCGGGCCAAGGGAGCGATCGTCGGCGTTGGCGAGTTGAAGCCGCAGCGCCTGACGCAAGGTGTGACCACACTGGAGATGATCGCGGAAGTCTCGCGCCTTGCGGTATTCGACGCCGGCTTGGAGCCGGCGGCGATCGACGGGCTGCTGGTCGGACCGCAGGTCGGCGAGACGCCGCAGCATGTCCCGGCGACCATTGCCGAATATCTGGGTCTCGCGCCGACCATGGCCAATGTCGTCGATCTCGGCGGCGCGTCCGGCGCCGGCATGGTCTGGCGCGCGGCCGCAGCGATCGAGGCCGGCATGTGCGAGGCGGTGCTGTGCGTGCTCGCCAACAACCGCGAGGAGGTTGCGCCCCGCTCGCCCAACCGCAACCCGATCCGCGAGTTCGACGTGCCCTTCGGCGCCTCCGGCGCCAACATCTCCTACGCGCTGCTGATGCAGGCGCATGTGGCGGCATACGGCTCGACCGCGCGCGACTTCGCCATGATCGCCGCGGCGGCGCGCGCCAACGCGCAGCTCAATCCCGACGCCATCTTCTATGGCAAGCCGGCCGATGTCGAAGCGGTGCTGGCCTCGCCGATGATCGCCTCGCCGCTGCATCTCCTCGAAATCGTCATGCCGGTCGCCGGCGGCGAAGCGGTCGTCGTCACCTCCGCCGAACGCGCGCGGTCGTTGTGCAAACCGCCCGTCAATCTGCTCGGCGCCGGCGAGAAGGTGACGCATCGTGCCGTGAGCCAGGCGCCGAGCCTCACCTCCGGCCCGCTGAAGAGCGCCATGGCGCGGGCCTTCCAACAATCCGGCACGCGGGCCGATGAGATGGATCTTCTGTCGCTCTACGACTGCTACACGATCATGGTCGCGGCCACGATCGAGGATGCCGGCCTTTGCGCGCCGGGCCAGTTCGGCGCGTGGCTCAACGACCACGACCTTTCGCATAAGGGCGACAAGCCGCTCAACACGCATGGCGGCCAGCTCGGCTTCGGCCAGCCCGACCTTGCCGGCGGCATGACCCATATCGTCGAGGCGGTGCGCCAGTTGCGCGGAGAGGCGGGCGAACGCCAGATCGGCAAGGCCAGGCTGGCACTGGTCACCGGCAACGGCGCGACGATGAGCGAAGCGACCGCGCTCGTGCTGGGAGCCGCCTGATGCCGATCGATTTGAACACGCTCAAGACCGCCGGCCCGACGGTCACCGCGCTGACCAGGCCGTTCTGGGACGCCGCCGCCGATGGGCGGCTGACCATCCAGCACTGCGAGGAGTGCGGCAAGGCCATCTTCTATCCGCGCCCGATCTGCCCCCACTGCTGGAGCAAGCGGCTGATCTGGAAGGATGCGTCGGGCAGGGGACGGCTCAAATCCTTTTCCGAGGTGCATAAGCCCGGCCATCCCGGCTGGCTGCAGGCGGCACCCTATGTGGTCGGCCTGGTCGAACTGCCCGAAGGCCCGACGATGCTGAGCTTCGTCCTGCCCGGCACACGGCCGCTACAAGTCGGGGACATGCTGCTTCTTGCGCCGACCGCCATCGGCGGCCGCGTCCTGCCGGCCTTCAAACCAGTCGAACCCGGAGCAGAGGAGAAGCCGCAATGAGCACCGAGACGAAAGATGGTTGGGTGGGTGTCGTGAAGGGTCGTCCGCAGGTCGGTGCCTTCGCCGAGCGTACGCGGCGCACGAAGATGAGCGACATCGAGGCTTTCACCGACATCACCGGCGATCGCAATCCGCTGCATTACGACCGCGCGCTGGCCGAGAAGTCGGTGTTCGGCAAGCTGATCGTCCAGGGCGGCGTCACCTCCGGCATCCTCAACGCCCTGGTCGCGGAGGATCTGCCCGGGCCTGGAACCGTGTTCCTCGAAGTCGCGTGGAAGTTCGTCAAGGCCGTCGGCGTTGACGAAGAAATCACCGGTCGTGTGGAGGTCAAGGAAGTGCGCCCCGACAAGCCGATCTGCAAGATCGAGACCAGCGTGCGCAATGGCCAGGGCGAGTTTTGCCTCACCGGCACGGCCACAGTCTTCACCGTTCCGCTGCAAGGCGCATGAGCACGGTCAGCGACGGCCGGCTTGGCATGGCGGCCGACGCCGAGCGCTGGCGCGTGCTGTCGCTGCTTTGTCTCGCGGTCGTCCTGTCATTGACCACCTGGTTCTCTGCGACCGCCATCCTTCCCGAATTGAAGCAGGAACTGGCGCTCGGCGCGAGCGCCGAAGCCTGGCTGACCAATGGCGTCCAGGTCGGTTTCGTGATTGGCGCGCTGGCGGCGAGCCTCGTCAATCTGCCGGACCTTGTGCGGCTGAGCCGGCTGATGGCGGCGGCGGCGCTTGTCGCCGCTTTAGCCAACGCGACCTTGCTGCTTCATCCGGGGCCTAGCGGCATAATCGCCGCGCGTATCGTCACCGGCGCCGCGCTTGCCGGGGTCTATCCGCCGGCGCTGAAGCTGGTCGCCACCTGGTTCACACGCGACAGGGGGCTGGCGCTCGGCGCGGTCATCGGCGCGCTCACCGTCGGCTCGGCGCTGCCGCACCTCTTCCGCGCCGTCTCGACCGCGCTCGACTGGCATCCCGTGGTCGCCACCGCCAGCGCCGCGACAGCGGCGGGCGCGCTGCTTTTCCTGCTCTTCGCCAAGGAAGGGCCCTATCCCTTCGGCAAGGCGGTGTTCGAACCCTCGCGCATCGGCCAGGTGTTTCGCCAAAAGCCGCTGCTGCTGGCCAATCTTGGCTATCTCGGCCACATGTGGGAACTCTACGCCATGTGGGCATGGCTGCTTGCCTATACCCGCGCCGCCTTCGAGACGCAGGCGATCGGAACAGCCGCCGCTTCGATTTCGACCTTCCTCGTCGTCGCGTCCGGCATTCTGGGATGTCTGCTCGGAGGCTATCTGTCGGACCGCGTCGGCCGCACCGCCACCACCGCCGGCATGATGATCGTCTCGGGAAGCTGCGCGCTGCTGATGGGCTTTCTGTTCACCGGACCGCTCTGGCTGTTCATGCTGGTCGCCATCGTCTGGGGCATCTCGGTGGTCGGCGATTCGGCGCAGTTCTCCACTGCCGTCACCGAACTTGCCGACCGCCGCTTCGTGGGTACGGCGCTTTCGGTGCAACTGGGCGCCGGTTTCGCGCTGACGGTGCTCGCCATCTGGCTGACGCCGCGCTTCGCCGATTTCATCGGCGGCTGGCGCTGGGCCTTCCTGCTCCTGGTTCCCGGGCCGGTTCTGGGGGCCGCCGCCATGCTATGGTTGCGAAACTTGCCGGAGAGCGTGAAAATGGCCGGCGGCCTCCGCTAGGGAGGCGCTGCCGCTTATCTGAGTCGCGGCAATTGAATTGCGGCGGGACCGGATGGAACAAGCAACCAGAACGCGCGGGCGTCCTCGTTATGATCAGGAAGATGCCGAGGCGGCCGAGGCGTTCCGCTCGATCGGCTCCAAGGTTAAGCTCAACCGCGACGAGGCGGCCCCGCTCTGGGTGCAGTTGCGCAACCAGGTCGAGGAGGCGATCAACACCGGCCTGCTTGCCGCCAATTCGCGCATTCCGTCGGAACAGGCGCTTTGCGATTTCTTCGGCGTGTCGCGCCCCGTCGTGCGCGCCGCGATCGGGTCGCTCTCCAACGAAGGCCGTATCATCAAGATGCCACGCAAGGGCATGTTCGTGGCGGCACCGCGCGAGCATGTCGACTTCATGACCGCCAATCTCGGCGTGTTCGACGATTTGACCGCCAAGGGCCACAAGGTCTCGACCCGCACGCTGGAGATCTACCGCTGCCCGCCGAGCGAGAAGGAGTCGAAGGTCTTCGGCATTCCGGCCAATGGCAGCGTGGTCCGCATCAGCCGCGTCTACATGACCGATGGCGCGCCGATCACCATGACGCGCATCAGCCTGCCGGGACATCGGGTGCCGGGGCTGGAGAACATCCTGTCGGAAAACCAGTCGATCTTCGGCACCATCCGCGCCGTCTTCGGCCTGACGGTGAAGCGCGCCGACCGTTGGCTGCGCGCCGCGCTTCCCACCAAGGAAGAGGCCGATGAGATGGGCGTCGCCGCCAACACGCCGCTGATCGAGATCGAGTCCATCGCCTATGACGCCGACGGCGCCGCGCTCGAATATTACGAGGCCTTCTACAATTCCTCCGTCGCCCGCATCCATATGGCGGTCGAGCAGCCTTCGGCGACCGTGAACGGCGTCGATCGCACCTGAGCTGCATCCGTCCAAAAAAGATTTCGTTTTCTGGTTATAACCAGATTGACGGGCCCGGGAAGCTTCTGTAACGTCCCTGTCATGGGATCGGGAGGAGCCTGATCCCGGAGGCATTATCAGGACCGGTTGGCTTGCGGCGCCGCCTCGGCGGCGAGGGCGGAGTTTTGCCCGCGCTCAAGTCCCTCCTGATGGAGGACGTGCATGGATTACCGGTCGCAATTCGACCTGACGGGCGAGGTTGCCGTCGTCACCGGCGGCGCCAGCGGGATCGGTCTCGAGGCCGCCAGGGCGCTCGGAACTTGCGGCGCGCGTGTCGTCCTGCTCGACATGAATGCGGATGGGCTGAAGGCAGCCGCGGATGAACTGCGAGCCGCTGGGGTCGCGAGCGTCGATGGCCGCGTGCTCGACGTCACAGATCCGCAAGCCGTCGAGGCGATGGCCGCTCGGATCGTCGCGGACTTCGGCAAGGTCGATATCCTGGTCAACAGCGCCGGTATTGCGCGCCTCAACACCGCGCTCGACACACCGGACGAGGAATGGCGCTTGGTGATGAATGTCAACGTCAACGGCGTCTACTGGGCTTCGCGCGCCTTCGGCCGTTCGATGGTCTCCGGCAAGAAGGGTTCGATCGTCAATCTGGGCTCGATGTCGGGCCTGATCATCAACCGTCCGCAGACGGCGCCCTCTTACATGGCGAGCAAGGGCGCCGTGCATATGATGACCAAGGCGCTCGCGGTCGAATGGGCGAAGTCGGGCGTGCGCGTCAACGCGCTGGCGCCGGGCTATGTCGGCACCGAGATGACGCTGAAGATGCGCGAGCGTCCCGAACTCTTCAACACCTGGATCGACATGACGCCAATGGGGCGCTTGGGCACACCGCAGGAGATCGCCTCGGCGATCCTGTTCCTGGCGTCGCCGGCGTCGAGCTACGTGACGGGCGCGATCCTGTCGATCGATGGCGGCTACACGGCCTGGTGACGGACTGAGCAAGGATTGGAATATCGCATGACCGTTTCGGACCGAGATGTGCGCCAGGCCATCATCGATGCCTGTATCGAGATGAACGCGCTCGGCATCAACCAGGGCACATCAGGCAACATCAGCTGCCGCCATGGCGAGGGTATGCTGATTTCCCCGACCAGCACGCCCTACGACACGCTGCAGCCGGAAGACATCGTCTTCATGGGCTGGGATGGTGAGGTCGACGGACGCCTGCCGCCGTCTAGCGAATGGCGCTTCCATCTCGACATCATGAAGGCCAGGCCCGAGGTCAACGCGGTCGTCCACGCGCATCCGACCTACTGCACGACAATCGCCATCATGGGCCGGAAGATACCGGCGATCCACTACATGGTCGCGGTCGCCGGCGGCAGCGACATACGCTGCGCGCCCTACGCCACCTTCGGCACCGCGGAGCTTTCGGCGCACGCGGTGGAGGCGCTGCGCGACCGCAAGGCCTGCCTGCTCGCGCAGCACGGCATGATCGCCGTCGGGTCGAGCCTCGCCCAGGCGATGTGGCTGGCCGTCGAGGTCGAGACGTTGGCGCGCCAGTATCACGGCGCCCTGCAGATCGGCGAGCCGCCGATCCTGTCCGACGAGGAGGTCGAAAACGTCATCAAGCGCATGGCCAGCTACGGCCTGCGTGACAATGACGCCGCCGCCTGAGCGGAGGGCTCTGCCCGAAGCGACCAACAGAGGGGCAGGAGCAGCAACCTACTGTTTCGCATATCCTCCGGGAAGGCTCCGGAGCGATCAACAAGGGAGGAAATGAAATGACGAATTCAATGAAAGGCCTCGTCAAGGCGCTCGCTCTGGGGTTGGCGGCGGCTTGCAGCCTGGCCGTGATCTCCGGCGCGACGGCCGAGGAACTGTCGCTCAAGGGCAAGCGCATCGGCGTCTCGGCGATAGGCACCGACCATTATTGGGACCTGATGGCCTTCAAAGGCATCCAGGACCGCGTCAAGGAACTCGGCGGCGAAGTCATCGCGCTCGACGCCGGCCGCAAGGACCAGCAGCAGATCGCGCAATTGCAGACGCTGATCGCGCAGAAGCCCGATGCCATCATCGAGCAGCTCGGCAACCTCGAAGTGCTGAATCCGTGGCTGCAGAAGATCCGCGACGCCGGCATCCCGCTGTTCACGGTCGATACCGCGACCCCGCACGCCATCAACAACACGACCTCCAACAACTACAATATCGGCGCCGAGATCGCGCTGCAGATGGTCGCCGACATGGGCGGTAAGGGCAATGTGCTGGTGTTCAATGGCTTCTACAGCGTGCCGGTCTGCAAGATCCGCTACGACCAGCTGAAATATGTGCTGACCTCGTTCCCGGATGTGAAGATCGTCGAGCCCGAGCTGCGCGACGTCATCCCGAACACGGTGCAGAGCGCCTATTCCAACGTCACCGACATGCTGACCAAGTCGCCCGAGAAGGGTTCGATCGGCGCGGTCTGGGCCTGCTGGGACGTGCCGCAGATCGGCGCCACGCAGGCGGTCGAAGCCGCCGGCCGCAACGAGGTCAAGACCTACGGTATCGACGGCAGCCCGGAAGTCATCAAGATGGTGATGGACCCGAAGTCGTCGGCCGGCGCGGTCGCGGCGCAGCAGCCCTATGAGATCGGCAAGACCTCGGTCGACAACGCCGCCAAATATCTGGCCGGCCAGAAGGTGCCGCCGTTCACTTTCGTGCCTTCGGTGCTGATCAACAAGGAAAATGCCGCCGAAAAGGGAAAGCCGTTCCTCGACGCCGCCGAGAAGGCTGGCGTTAAATAGAACGGAACGAAACGACGGGCAGCCGCGCCTATGCTGCTGCCCGTCACATCCAACCAGGATTGACGGCCATGCAGACAGCAAAGCGTGACATTGCTGTATCGATGACAGGCATTTCGAAACGGTTCGGTCCGGTGCGCGCCCTGGAGAACGCGAACCTCGAGATCGCGCGCGGCTCGATCCTCGGCCTTGTCGGCCAGAACGGCGCCGGCAAGTCGACCATCATCAAGGTGCTGGCCGGCATCATCAAGCCGGACAGCGGCTCGATTGTCATCAACGGCGAGACCGTCAGCGCGCTGACACCGGCGTCGGTGGAAAAACTCGGCGTCCATTTCATCCACCAGGACCGGCTCCTGGTGCCGACCGCGACCGTCGGCGAAGCAGTCTTCCTGGGCCATGAAATCGGCCTCGGCCCCTTCGTCAGCCGCCGCGCCATGGAGCGCCGGGCCGCGGACCTGCTGAAGCGCTTCTTTGGCATGGAATTGCCGTCCGGAACTCTTGTGAAAGACCTCACAACCGCGCAGCAGAAGGTCGTGCAGATTACCCGCGCACTGGCGCAAAAGGCGTCGGTGCTGGTGCTGGACGAGCCGACGGCGGCGCTGGTCAAGCGCGAGGTCGACAGTCTGTTCGACGTGCTGCGCCGGCTGCGCGACGACGGCATCGCGGTGGTCTTCATCTCCCACTACATGCAGGAGATCGAGAAGCTCTGCGACCGCGTTACCGTGATGCGCAACGGCACCGATGTCGGCACGGTCGATCCGCGCCAGACGCCGATCGACGAGATCATTGCGATGATGATCGCCCGCGATGTCGGCGAGATGTTTCCCAAGCGCTCGGTCGAGCTCGGCGCGCCGGTGCTGGAGGTTTCCAACCTGCGCCTCGGCGGCAGCTTCGAGAATATCGGCTTCAATGTCCGCGCCGGCGAGATCGTCGGCCTTACGGGGCTGCTCGGCTCCGGCGCCAAGGAAATCGTCCAGTGCCTGTTCGGGCTCAAGACTGCCGATGGCGGCCAGGTCAAGGTCGAGGGCAGGGAGCTGTCACTGTCGACGCCGGTGAGGGCGGTGCGCGACGGCATCGCCATGCTGCCGGAAGATCGTCGCGCCCATGGCGTGGCGCTTGGTCTTTCGGTGCGCGAGAACATCTCCTTGGCCAGCCTGCGCCGTTACTCGCGCAGCGGCATGGTCAGCCGTGGCGCCGAGAACCAGGCGGTCGACGGCCTGATCAAGGAACTGTCGATCAAGACGCCGCATCGCGACGCGCTGGTGCGCGAGCTCTCGGGCGGCAACCAGCAGAAAGTGGCTATCGCCAAATGGCTGAGCTGCCAGTCGCGCGTCTATGTGCTGGATGAGCCGACGGTCGCCGTCGATGTCGGCGCCAAGGTCGAGATCTACAATCTGTTGAACCGGCTGGCGGGCGAGGGCGCGGCGATCCTGCTTCTGTCCTCCGACCTGCTCGAATTGGTTGGCGTCTGCGACCGCGTGCTGGTCGTCTATCGTGGCAGGCTTGCCGGCAGCTTCTCCGGCCCTGCGATGAACAGCGATGAGCTGCTGGCGGCTTCGTCCGGCGCCCGCTCGAACGCCGATGGAGTGGCCGCATGAGCGCGAGCGTTCTCCACACGGAAGTCGGCGTGTCCGACGAAAAGCAAGCTGCCGCCAAAAGCGCCGGCCGTCGCTTTGGCGCGCTCGTCGTACGGCTCGGCGCCATCGCCGCCTTCGCCGCGATCATGGCCTATTTCGTCGTCTTCGCGCCGGGCTTCACCTCGACCTTCAACCTGATCAACGTCGTCGAGCAGTCGGCTATCCTGGGCGTGCTTGCCTATGGCATGACTTCCGTCATCATCGGCGGCGGCTCCGACGTCACCGAAGGCGGCATCGACCTTTCGATCGCCGCCAATATGGGGCTCTGCGCCGCTGTCTACGCGACGCTTTTGTCGATGGGCTATGGCGATTTCCTCTCGGTGGTCGCGGCCATTGGCGTCGGCATGGCGGTTGGCGCGCTGAACGCTCTTGCCGTGGTCGGCCTCGGCATCCTGCCCCTGCTGGCCACGCTTGCCGTGCTCAACGTCGCGGCCGGCATGGAACTCACGCTCACCCAGAACACGGTCGTCGGCGCATCCTCCCCGCTGCTCGGCGTGCTGGTCTCCGGCAGCTTCCTAGGCATCTCCGCGCTTGCCTGGGCGCTGATAGTCTTCTCCGCCATCATGATCGTGGTCGTTCACGGCACGTCGTTCGGGCTCAGGCTCTACGCCGTCGGCGGACACCCGGAAGCGGCGCGCGCGGCTGGCATCAGCGTGCCGTTCTACGTGTCATTCACCTATGTTCTCAGCGGCTTCTGCGCGGCAGTGGCGAGCATCCTCACCGTGTCACGGCTGTCGGCGAGCACGCCCGGCTCCGGCGAGCTGCTTCTTTCGGTGCTGGCGGCCGCGCTGCTCGGCACCGTCTTTTCCCGCCGCTTCGTGCCGACCATGGGCGGCACGCTGCTTAGCGTGCTCTTCATCGGCCTTTTGGCCAACGGCTTCCAGCTGCTCAACGTTTCCAGCTACTGGGTCAACGGCGTGCAGGGCGCGCTGATTCTGCTGGTGGTGGCGATCACATCCTTTGCCCGCGGTTCGGAGGGTTCGCGATGAACGTCTCGGCCAACGACAACAACTCAGCCGGTGTGCGCGGCTTCCTCGCCAAATACAGCGTGCTCATCGCCTTCGCGGCGATCGTCGTCTTCTTCGCTGTGGCGAGCCCAACTTTTCTCACGCCGGCCAATCTCTTCAACATGCTGGTCAACAATGTCGTCATGCTGGCGATCGTGGCGCTGGGCCTCACCATCGTCATCTCGTCGGGCGACATCGATCTCTCGGTCGGCGTCTCGGTCGACATGGCAAGCATGGTCTTCGTCATGCTTCTGGCCGCCGGCTACAACGGCGTGGTCGGCGTCGCGGGCGGGCTCAGTGCCGCGCTGATCGTCGGCATTCTCAACGCGATCCTGATCACCAGGCTCAACATCAGCCCGTTCCTGGCGACACTCGGCGTGCTCTTCATCGGTCAGAGCACGCAGCAACTCGCCACCAGCGGCGGCCAGCCGATCTATCTCACCAGCGGCTATGCGGCGGACCAGTTCAACGCCATTGCCCGCACCGCTCTGTTCGGCGTGCCGACCCCGGTGATCGCGCTCATTGTGCTCGCCGTCGCCGTCCATCTCCTGCTGCATCGCTCGGTGTTCGGCCGCTATGTCCAGGCGATGGGCGCGCAGCCGGGCGTGGCCTGGTATTCCGGCATCCGCGTGCCGCGCGAATTGTCGATGGTGCATGTGCTGTGCGCGCTGCTTGCCGGCGTCACCGGCATCCTCTTGTCGGCGACGGTGAAGTCCTATGTGCCGCTCTCCGGCAACGCCTTCCTGCTCGACGCCATCGGCGCCACCTTCATCGGCACGACGCTCAGCCGCGAGCGCAAGCCTTCGGTCATCGGCACGCTGCTCGGCGTGCTGCTCCTCGCCATCGTCAAGAACGGGCTGCTGCTGGTCGGTTGGAATTTCTACTGGCAGCAGGTCGGCATCGGCGTGCTGGTCTTCCTGGTGCTGGCCGCGAGCTTCGGCCTGCGCCGCGCCGCCCATTGAGTTCGAAAGGTCAAGTCAGCCATGCCCCAATTCGACGTCAGCTCGATCGGCTTCTACGTCCTCGACATCCTGGGACGGCCGGTCTCGCGCATCCCCGAAGGCGGTCGCGCCGACTATATCGAGGAGATCCGCATGACCGTCGCCGGCACGGCCGGCGCCACCGGCATGGACTGCGCCATCCTCGGCCTGAAGACGCGCGCCGTCACGACGCTTGGGCTCGACGACATGGGTGACTGGTTCCTCGCCAAGCTGAAGAAATATGGCCTCGAGACGAGCCTTGTCCGTCGCGACGGCAGCGTCCAGACTTCGTCGACCATCCTGCCGGTGCGGCCGAACGGCGAGCGTCCAGCTTTGCATGTGCCCGGCACCGCCACCTTGTTCGAGGTCGCCGATGCCGATCTGGACGCCGCGCTCGACGCGACCGTGGTCCATGTCGGCGGCACCGGGCTCTTGAAGCGCTTCGATGGCGAGCCGACCGTCAAGCTCTTGAAGCGCGCCAAGGAGCTTGGCCGCATCACCACTTTCGACCTTATCCAGGCGACGCCGGAGACCTGGAAGCTGGTCGAGCCGTGCCTTCCTTACATCGACTATTTCGTGCCGAGCATCGACGAGGCTGGCGAGATGGCGCATGACCGCGACCCGGCCCGCGTCGCGTCCTTCTTCAAGGCGCGGGGCGTGAAGAACTGCATCATCACGCTTGGCGCCGGCGGCGTCTATGTCTCGCCCGAGCATGGCGAGGATTTCCATCTGCCGGCCTTCGAGGTCGAGGTCTTCGACACCACGGGCTGCGGCGATTCCTTCACGGCCGGCATCATCGTCGGCATCGTCAAGGGCTGGGATCTGAAGCAGTCCGCTCGCTTTGCCAGCGCGGTCGCCGCCAAGGTGGCGATGGGGCTCGGCTCCGACGGCAAACTCGTTTCATTCGACGACACGGTCGCGGCGATGAATGCGCTTCCGGTCAAGACATCAAAGGTGGAAGCAGCATGACCATTCTTCCTGAAGCCAAGGGCAAGACGGCTCTCGTCACCGGCGCCAGCCGCGGCATCGGCAGGGCGCTCGCGAAGGGGCTCGCCGAAGCGGGCTTCGATGTCGCTATCACCGATCTTCCCTCGCAGGCTGCCGAGCTCGACGTGACCAGGGGCGAGATCGAGGCGGCCGGCCGCAAGGCTTATGTCTACACGATGGACGTCAGCAAGAAGAAGGACGTCGAGGCGACCGCACAGGCGCTGCTGAAGGCCGCGGGCAGCATCGACGTGCTGGTCAACAATGCCGGCATCTTGAAGCCCAGCCTGCTGCAGGATCTCGACGAGGCCAACTGGGACGCGCATTTCGACGTCAACGCCAAGGGCGTGCTGATGATGTGCCAGGCGGTGCTGCCGCATATGCGCGCCAGGAAGTCGGGCAGGGTGATTAACATCGCATCGATCGCCGGCCGCCAGGGCGTGCCGACGCAAGGCCACTACGCGGCGACCAAGGCGGTGGTGATCACGCTCACCCGCGTGCTGGCGCAGGAGGTCGGCATGGACGGCGTCACCGTCAACGCGATCTGCCCCGGCATCATCCTGACCGAGATGGGCAAGAACAATCTGGGCAGCGAAGCCGCGATCCGCCACTGGGAAGAAGTTGCCGCGCTGAAGCGCCTCGGCGCGCCGGAGGACATTATCGGCCCGGTACTGTTCTTCGCCTCGGACCTGTCGGCCTTCGTCACCGGCCAGGCGCTCAACGTCGACGGCGGCATCTACTACCACTGAGGCCTGTAGCTGACCTCTCGGCCGCTCACAGCCTCGGTCCCGCCACCATGCGCGCGACGCGGGCCATGTCGGCGCTCATCTCGCGATCGTCGTCGAGCGGGGCGACCAGCGCCCGCACGGCCTCATAGCTGCGCCGCGCGCCTTCGCCCATCGAGTCCAGCACGCCGCGCAACTCCACGCCCGTGGCGGCGAAGATCAGCTCCATCGCCACCAGATAGCGCAGGCGCTCGATGATCCCCGCCGTCTTGGCCACCACGCGCGGCGCCATCGACGACTGGTCCTCGACGCCGTCCGAGATCGCGAGCGGGCTGAGCGACATCGGATTGGCGAGGTGCCGGATCTCGGCTTCGAGCGCTGCGACCGGTTTCTGCAATTCCGCGTATCCCTGGCGGCTGCCGCCCCTGGCCGACAGGAAGCGCGGCAGCTCCGCCACCGTCGGCGACATCAGCTTCATCGAGCGGTTGGCGGTGCCGACCGCGCAATGCGCCAAAGCCTGGCCGAGGCTTTCCCAGGTCAGCGTGAAGGCGGTGAGGTCGAAATTGCCGTTGGAGACGACCTGCTCCGCCTCAGGCAGGATGACCGGATTGTCGCCGGAATGGCCAAGCTCTATCTCCGTCGCCAGCTTCGCCTGCTCATAGGCATGGAGCAACCCGCCCCACACCTGCGGCACGCAGCGGAAGCTGAGCGGATCCTGCAGGCGCCGCGCGGCGTTGTCTTGCCACAGCCCGCTGCCTGAAAGCTCGGCCCGCAGCCGCGCGCCGATCTCGACTTGGCCGAAGGCCGGCCGCGCCGCCAGCGCGCCCTCGTCGATGGCCTTGAGCGATGCTCGGAACGCCTCGTAGTTCAACGCTACCGCCGCCAGCGACCAGTCGATCAGGCACGCGACTTCCTCGAGCGCCAGGCACGCCGTGCCGGTCGAAAGGCTGTTGGCGACGATGATGGCGTGGCCGTCCTTCTCACGCAGGTCGAGCGGTTCGAGCCCGGCGAGCTTCAGCGCCTCGGCCGACGGCATGATCCTGCCCTGATACTCCGTCTCGCCGTCGCCGCGCAGCGCCCGCGCCAGATGGCCTAGCGGTGCGAGATCCGCTGCGCCCACCGATCCCCAGCTCGGAATGACGGGATGGACGCCGGCGTTGAGTGCGGCGAGCAGGCCGAGCACCACGCCCTCCGAGGTACCGGTGCCACCCGCCGCCATGCCGCAGATGCGCGCGGCCATCAGCGCCCGCACCGCCTCGGTCGGCAGCGACGGGCCGGCGCCCATCGAATGGCTGAGCGGCACGCTGTGCTGGAAGGCAATCAGGTCGGCCTCGGCGAGCGGCGTGTCGACGCAGGCGCCGAGCCCGGTGGTGACGCCGTGGAGCGGCTTGCCGAGCTGGGTGAGATGCTCGATCAGGGCGCGGCTTGCGCGGATGCGGCGCATGGCTTCCTCGCCGAGCACGAGCCGGGCATTGCGCCGCGCGATCTCCGCGACATCTTCCGTGCTGAGCGGCTTGGCGTCGAGGACGATCACTCTGGCTGTCATTGGGCTAGTCCTTTGGGCCTCCGGGAATGGTGGCCGAACGAATGCAGGATATCCGGCATCGGACCCGGCCATTGTCGAAAATCCGCCGTCGCGATTGCCGTTCTTCACCTGGCGGCACGGCGGCGAGAAATGCCAGTGCGGGAACTTTTGCGCCGCTGCTGATTTTGGATATGCTGCGGATCCAAACTGCCAGAAGGTTGCCGTCGATGATGAAGTACCTGACCCTCTCTGCGCTCGTACTGGCTACGGTCGCGACCGTGTCCGCCCAAGCGGTTGCGGGTGAAAAGCATCATCATCGCCATTATCAGCCGGTCGAGCGCGAGCGCTATGTTCCGGCTAGCGACGATCTTCTCTATCAGCTCTTCGGCGGTCCGCGTTACTACGATCAGCAGCTGTTCACCACCGCCGCCGGCGCTTGCTCCTACGACCGCGTCGGGCCGGACGCGAACGCGACGAACAAGATCAACGACCACCATTGCGGGAAGTAGCCTTCGGCCCCGTCCTGACGGGTGCACACATTCTCGCGAAACATTGTATACAATACCGAAGAAAGATGTTGACAATCCGCCTTAGGCGGTTTCCCTTAACGCTATCCGCGCAGCCTATGAGCAAAACACAAAGCGCGATAACCAAGGGGAACTGCCAATATGATCAACCGTCGCTCGACTCTGAAATCCATGGCGCTCGGCGCCGTCTCGGCCCTGGCCATTGCCGCTGTCGGCATTTCGTATGCGCAGGCTGAAAACAAGGAACTGAAAATCGGCTTTGTCGGCGTCACCAGCGGCCCGGCCGCCGCCTGGGGCACCTCGAACGTGCGCTCGATGCAGACGCGCGCCGCCTGGCTCAATGAGACCGGCGGCGTCAAGATCGGCAACGACACCTACAACATCAACATCGTCACCTTCGACGACCAGAAGGACCCCAAGCGCGCCATCGCCGGCATGGAGAAAATGGCGCAGGAAGGCATCCACTATGTCGTCGGCCCGAATGTCGACGACGGCGCGGCCGCGGTGCGTCCCGTCGCCGAGGCCAACGGCATCATCTATTTCCCCTACGCTTTCCCCAAGGCGCTCTACCAAAAGCCGGCCTCCAATGCCGTGCTGGGCATGATCGCCAACTACCAGTCCGGCCCGGCGATCTATAAATATCTCAAGGAAAACAAGGGCGTGAAGAAGATCGCCTTTGTCGCGGCGAATGAATCCGACCCGCTCAGCCAGCGCGACAGCGGTGTCGAGGCGGCAAAGGCTCTCGGCCTGGAAATCGTCGCCCAGAACGACACCTACCAGAACGACACACGTGACTTCACGCCGGTGCTGACGCCGATCGTCGCCCTGAAGCCTGACCTGCTCGTCCTGTCGGGCGTAGCACCCGCCAATGCGCCGCTGCTCATCCGCGCCGCCCGCGAGCTCGGCTATGAAGGCCTGATCTCGACCGAAACCGCGCAGGACGCCAAGGTGCTGCAAGAGGGCGCCGGCGAATATGCCAACGGCTTCATTTCCGTCGGCGGCGCCTCGACGCCGGAGATCGCTTCGGACGAGATGAAGGAATTCGTCGCCCGCTACACCAAGATGTTCGGCGAATACAACGACGAGTCCAACACCAAGGTCTATGCGCTGGAATACATTCTCGACACGCTGAAGGCCAATCCGGCGGCCATCAACGACGTCGCGGAATTCAAGAAGACCATGGACACCTTCTCGGCGCCCAATCCCTTCCTGAAGGGCGACGCGAAGCTCAGCTATGTCGGCGCGACGTCCTTCGGCCAGAAGCGCCAGCTCTCGGTGCCCATGGTGGTCAACGAATACAAGGACGGCGCATTCCAGACCCTGTTCGTCGGCTCCGTCGACTAGCTTACCTTCGAGCGTCACTTCCTCCAGCTTGCCGCGGGGTCCGGGCGATCGGCCCGACCCCGCGGAAGATCGAAGGTATCCATGGAACAGGTCATCGCCAACGGATTGTATCTCGGTGCCCAATACGCGCTGATCGCGCTGGGCCTCACCCTGATCTTCGCCCTGATGAACGTGCTCAACTTCGCCCACGGCCAGATGTATGTGCTGGGCGGGTTCATCACCTACACCGTCTACGGCCAGCTCGGCCTGCCATTCGTGGTCGCGCTGCTCGCATCGGGCGTGACGCTCGCCATCATCGGCGCGCTGATGGAGAAATTCCTCTTCCGCACCGTCATCCGGCGCAGCCACCGCGAGGAAAGCACCATGCTGCTCGCCGCCGCGACCGCCTTTTTCTTCGATGCCGTCATCCTGCTTCTGTTCGGCGAGAAGCAGCGCGGCGTTCCCAAGATCGTCAAGGGAGTCTTCAACGACGTCGGCATCATCATGCCATACGACCGCATCGTCGTCGGCGCGCTGGCGATCGTCTTCATCGCCGCCTTCGTGCTCTACATGCAGTACAGCCGGGTCGGCCGCGCCATGCGCGCGCTCGCCCAGGACCGCGTCGCCGCCCAGCTGATGGGCGTCCGTGTCGACCGCTATTCGATGATCGGCTTCGCCATGGGCGCCATGCTCGCGGGCGTCGTCGGTGGGCTGCTGGTCACCATCACCGGCGTCAATTCCGGCATCGGCGGGCCGATCTCGATCAAGGCCTTCCTGATGGTGATGATCGGTGGCGCCGGCGTCGTCGGCGGCGCGATCGCCGGCGGCTTCATCCTCGGCATGATGGAGTCGGTCGGTCTCACCGTGCTGCGCGAATATGGCGACGTGACCTATCTCGTCATCTTCGCCGCCCTGATGGTGTTCCTGTCGATCCGCCCCAACGGGCTGATGGGCAAGCCCTGGGGTTGATCGCGCCATGACCGTCAATCGCAACACCAGGATCGCCGCGGTCGTCGCTTTCCTGGCGATCGTCTTCATCGCCGTGCCGGTCGCGATCTCGGCCAGCGGCCGCTTCGACCTTTATTACACGCTGACCTCGGTGGCGCTGCTCAGCATCGCCAGCGCCGGCGTCTGGCTCACCTTCTACATCGGCCGCATCAACATCGGCCAGGGCGCCTATGCGCTGACGGGCGGCTACGTCTCGGCCATACTGGTGATGAACCATGGCTGGTCGTTCTGGCTGACGCTGCCGGTTGCCGGCCTGTTCTGCGCCGCCGCCAGCGTGCTGATCGGCCTGCCGATCCTGCGCCTGCGCGGCGTCTACTTCGCCATGGTCACGCTGGTGCTGACCGAGGTGGCTAGACTGCTTGCGCTGGCGCTGCCGATCACCAACGGCGCCAAGGGCATAGTCAGCATTCCGCTGCCCGGCGCGCTGTCGGTCTTCGGCATCACGCTAATCCCCGATTTCGCCACGCTGCAGAATTCGCGGCTTGCCTTCTATCTGCTGGCGGTCACGCTGATGGTGGTCTGCTTCGCCATCATGTACCGGCTGGTCAATTCCCGCATCGGCAAGCTCTGCCAGTCCCTGCAGCAGAATGAGGAGCTCGCCTCCTCGATCGGCGTCAACATCGCCTATCTGCGCGTCATCGCCTATGCCGTCTCGTCCTTCTTCGGCGGCGTTTCCGGCGCCATCTTCGCCGCCATCTCCCAGTCGATCTACCCGTCGAGCTTCACCGTCACCGATTCCGTCAACTTCATGCTGAACTGCTTCCTCGGCGGCCTCGGCTATGTGTTCGGTCCGATGCTCGGCACGCTGGTGCTCTATTTCGGCTGGGACCTTCTGTTCCAGACCGGCCAATTCCAGCTGCTCATCTATTCCGGCCTGATGATCGTCCTGATGCTGGTGCTGCCCAACGGCCTGCTCAGCCTTGCCGAAGCGACCCGGAAGAAGGGGTGAGCCATGGCCGAAATGCTCGAGGTCTCCGGCATCACCAAACGCTTCGGCGGCCTAGTCGCGGTCAACAACGTCTCCTTCTCGGTGCGCGAGAAGGAGATCCTGTCGGTGATCGGTCCGAACGGCGCCGGCAAGTCGACTTTGTTCAAGCTGATCTCGTCCTTCCTCAGGCCGACCACGGGCGAGGTGCGTTTAAAAGGGGAACGGATCTCCGGCCTCGCGCCCCACATCGCCGCTCGCAAGGGGGTCGTGCGCACCTTCCAGGAAACCACCATCTTCAAGAACATGAGCGTGCGCGACAACGTCATCATCGCGCATCACCTGCGCTCGAAGGCGAGCCTGTTCGGCTTCTTCCTCGGCACCGGCACGGCGAAGGAAGACGAAGCGGCCTTCGGCCAATCCGCCGACGAGATCCTGGCGCTGCTCGGCCTCTCCTCGCTCGCCCATGAGATCGCCCGCAACCTACCGCACGGCCACTTGCGCGCTCTGGGCATCGCCATCGGTCTCGCCACCAACCCCTCGATCCTGCTGCTCGACGAGCCCTTCGCCGGCATGAACCATGACGAGACGATGCGCATGGTCGAGATGGTGCGGCGCCTGCGCGAGCGCGGCCTCACCATCCTTCTGGTCGAGCACGACATGCCGGCCGTGATGAAGATCTCCGACCGGCTCGTCGTGCTCAATTTCGGGCAGAAGATCGCCGAGGGAACGCCTGCGGAGATCCAGGCCAATGAGAAGGTGATCGAAGCCTATCTCGGCAGCGAAGACGAGGCGATCGGCCTATGAACCAGATCCTGAACTTCGCCAATGTCGAGCTCTATTACGACCATGTCTACGCGCTGAAGGGCGTCTCGCTGGAGGTCAACGAGGGCGAGACGGTCGCGCTGATCGGCGCCAACGGCGCCGGCAAGTCGTCGATCCTTCGCGCCATCACCGGACTGCGCAAGATCAGGTCCGGCGAGATCCACTATGGCGGCAAGCGCATCGATGGCGCCGCGCCCGACGAGATCGTCAAGATGGGCATCGCCATGGTGCCGGAAGGGCGCCGCGTCTTCCCCTACATGTCGGTCAGGGACAACCTCCTGATGGGCGCCTTCACCCGCACCAGCAAGGCCGAGATCGCGGCGTCGATGGAGATGGTGCTGGGGCGCTTTCCCCGGCTCAAGGAGCGTTTCTCGCAGGCCGCCGGCACGATGAGCGGCGGCGAACAGCAGATGCTGGTCATCGGCCGCGCGCTGATGGCGAAGCCGAAGCTGCTGCTGCTCGACGAGCCGTCGCTCGGCGTTGCGCCAAAACTCGTCCAGGACATCGCCCGCTCGATCGTCGCCATCAATCGTGACGAGAAGGTCAGCGTGCTCCTTGTCGAGCAGAATTCGCGCATGGCGCTGCGCATCTCGCAGCGCGCCTATGCGCTGACCACCGGCTGTGTCGCGCTGAGCGGCAACTCCGCCGAATTGCTGACCGACGACCGGGTCAAGCGACTTTATCTCGGCGGCGAGATTTGAGGCTGATTGGAATGCGCATTCTCGTCATCAACCCCAACACGACAGCGTCGATGACCGCCAAGATCGGCGAGGCGGCGGCGAGCGTCGCCTCAGGCGCGACAGAGATCGTTGCTGTCAATCCCGCCGACGGCCCGCCGAGCATCGAGGGTTATTTCGATGAGGTCTTCGCCATTCCGGGCATCATCGCCGAAATGGGCAAGGCACCGGCTGATGCCTATGTCATCGCCTGCTTCGATGACACCGGGCTCGATGCCGCCCGCTGCGCCACCGAGGCCCCGGTGATCGGCATCGGCGAGGCGGCGTTCCATATGGCGAGCCTTGTCGCCGGCAAATTCAGCGTCGTCACCACGCTTGCCCGATCGGTGCCTGCGATCGAGCACAATCTGGCCAAATACGGCCTCGCCTCGCGCTGCGCCAGGGTGCGCTCGTCGGAAGTCGCCGTGCTCGAGCTCGAACGTCCTGGTTCGAATGCAAGACATCGGATATCGCAGGAGATTGCGCGCGCCATTCGCGAGGACCATGCCGAAGCGATCGTGCTCGGCTGTGCCGGCATGGCCGACCTCGCGCACAGCCTGTCCGAGGAGCATGGGGTTCCGGTGCTCGACGGTGTGGTCTGCGCCGTCACGCTGGCCGAGAGCCTGTTCAAGGTCGGCCTGAAAACATCGAAGATCGGCGGCTATGCGGCGCCGCGCGGAAAGCGGTTCGCCGGCATGTTCGCACCGCTGTCGCCGGCCGGCTGAGGCGCGTCGTGTAAGGCCGGCTGCCCGGGATTGACCACCGCGCAAGCCATATTAGATTGAACCGACCTCTACCAATGGAGGCAAATCAGGCGTTCTGCGCCTGCGCGTTGAAGAGCATGTTGACGGTACTGAGGGAAGACGATCGCGACGACAAGCCGGCGGCACGCTGGTCGCCGATCTATTATGGGCTGAGGGACGCCATCGTCAGCCACCGTCTCGCGCCGGGCACCAAGCTGCCGGAAGACGAACTGGCTTCGATCTATTCGGTGAGCCGCACCGTCGTTCGCGCCGCCCTGCAGGCGTTGGCGCACGACCGGCTGGCACGATTGGAGCCCAACCGCGGCGCCTTTGTCGCGCAGCCGTCCAAGATCGAGGCGCGGGAAGTGTTCGAGGCGAGGGCGCTGATCGAGCCGAAGGTGGCGGCGCTTGCCGCCAGGGCTGCGGTGCCGTCGGACATCGTGCAATTGCGCCACCATCTCGAAAAGGAGCACGAGGCGCTGCATGACGGCCGCGACAGCGACGCCATCATGCTGTCGGCGCGCTTCCATGTCGGCATCGCCGAGATCGCGGCACATTCGGTTTTCACCAACTTTGTGCGCGACCTCGTCTCGCACTCCTCGCTGATCATCGCGCTTTACTGGAAGCGCCGCGACGCGACCTGCGAGAAGCACGCCCATCACGCGCTGGTCGACGCCATCGAGACCGGCGACAGCGCCAACGCCGCCGCCCTGATGAACAGCCATCTGGTCGACCTGCTCTCCGGTCTCGACCTCACCGACAAGGTGGAAAAATCCGACAGCCTGGCGGATCTGTTGCAGACGGCGGTCCAGCCGGGTCGCTGAACCGCCGGAGGACCTGGCTAGGCCGCGGCCGCCTGCGAATAATCCATCCGTTCAAGATCGGCGATAAGGCCGGGTCCGGTCGGGTGCCAGCCGAGATGGGCACGCGTCCATTCGCTCGACGCCGGCATGTCGAGGCCGGCGAACATGGCAAGCCATCCGAAATGGTCCGCTGCTTCTTCCTGCGACAGCGAGACCACCGGCACGTTGAGGCCGGCGCCGATCACTTCCGCAATCTCGCGCATCGGGATGCCTTCCTCGGCGACGGCGTTGTAGCGCACGCCGGCGTCCTGCTTGTCCAGCGCCAGACGATAGAGCTTCGCGACATCCAGCACATGCGCCGACGACCACCGGTTGCGGCCTTCGCCGAGATAGGCCGACAGGCCCTTGGCGCGCGTCTGCGCGATCAGCGGCGTGATCAGGCCCTGCTTCATCGTGTCATGCACCTGAGGCAAGCGCACCACCGACACCTTGACGCCCTTCTCGGCCATCGCCGCGCCGGTGAGTTCCGACAGGATGCGCGGGTTGGGATGGTCGGTGTTGAAGACGTCTTCTCTCGCCGGCTGTCCCTGTTCGGCGGAGCCCATGCCCACACCCGACGTGATGATGAGCAGCCGGTCCGAGCCGGCCAGCGCGCCGCCCAGTGCTTCGATGACGCGCTTGTCCTTCTCGCAATTGGCGATGAAGTTCGAGAAATTATGGTCGAAGGCGGTGTGGATCACCGCATCCGATTTCGCCGCGCCGTCGCGCAGGCTGTCGAGGTCTTCGAGATCGCCGCGATGCGGCTCGGCGCCGGCGGCGACAAGCGACCGCGCGCCGGCCTCGGAGCGGGTCAGGCCGAGCACCTGGTGCCCCGCCGCAAGAAGCTCAGGCACTATTCGGGAACCGATGAAACCGGTCGCGCCGGTAAGGAATACGCGCATGGGAGGTCTCCTGTGGTTGTTTGGAGGCCCTATTTGCGCTATAGCTCATTCTGTTAAAGTAGTGACTTTATCATGGTATAATAGTCAACAGGATGGCAATGCCCCAAGGGACGGCCAACAAAGAGACGACCAACAAGCTGGGCACCTTTCTTCGCGATCGCCGCATGCGCCTCGATCCAGCCGCCTTCGGCTTCGCCACGGGGCGCCGGCGCACCCAGGGGCTGCGCCGCGAAGAGGTGGCGCAGCGCGCCAATATCAGCCCGACCTGGTACACCTGGCTGGAGCAGGGGCGGGGCGGTGCGCCGTCCGCCGATGTGCTGAATCGCATCGCGACCGGTCTGATGCTGACGGAGCCCGAACGCGAGCATCTGTTCATGCTGGGTCTCGGGCGGCCGCCGGAGGTCCGCTACAGAGGGGTGGACAGTGTCACGCCGCGCCTGCAGCGTGTCCTCGACGCCCTGGACCCCAGCCCGGCGATCATCAAGACCGCGACCTGGGATGTGGTGGCCTGGAACCGCGCCGCGGCAGCGATGCTCACCGACTATTCCAAGCTGCCGCGCGAGCAGCGCAACATCCTGCGCCTGATGTTCGGCAACCCGCGCGTGCGCGACGCGCAGGACGACTGGCAGAGCGTCGCGCGTTTCGTGGTTGGCTCCTTCAGAGCGGATGCCACCAGGGCCGGCGCGGGCGCGGAAATCACCGACCTCGTCGAAGAGCTTTGCCGGATCAGCGCGGAATTCGCCGCGCTCTGGCGCGACAATGATGTCGTCCCTGCGCATGGCGAAGGCGTGAAGCGTCTGCGGCATCCCGAGATCGGGCTGATCGAGCTGGAGTTCTCGGTCTTTGCCGTTGACGGCCGGCCCGAGCTCGGCATGATCGTCTACAACCCCGCGACGCCTGCTGATGCGGAACGCATTCAATCGTTGATCGCGTCTCGCGCCGCAAAATGATGGCCACCGTGTCTGGAACTGCGCCAAGGTGCGGCTGCGAAGCGGAAACAGGCACAACGGCAATCCGGTCAGAGTAACATTCGACGTCCAACTTTTCGTGGAAGATCTCTATGACCTTGAATGAGCCCAGTTGGCCGCCCTCCGAAAAGAAGGTTGCCCGTGCTGCCTATGACAAGGCCCTTGAGAGGGCACTGGCCAGCATAATGGCCGAATTTAAAAGGCGGGCGAACGCCGCGACCACGGCCCCCGAGATGTGGGAGGTTGAGGACTATCTGAAAGAGCAACGTCGCGATTTGGATCGGACGTTCGAGTACCGCTATTCGCAGTGACCGTCGTTTTCGCAACTCTCATCCGACAAGGATATCTAGACGAGAACTTGCTCTCGGGTCTGTCGGAAGAAAAACGCGAGGAAATTCGCAGAATGCTTGCGTGACACAAAGGATAAGAAGTTTGGAGGCGTCACTTTCGCGCCGCCGCGCGCCTCAACGCCTGGGGCGGTTGGCCGAAGCTTCTTAGGAAAGCGCGGCGCATCCGTCCGGCGTCGCCGAAGCCGCTCTCCTCGGCGATGCGGTCGAGCGACGCGTTGCTGGTCTCGACCGCCATTCGAGCCGCTTCCAACCGTAGGCGCTCCACCGCCTTGGCTGGAGTCGTGCCGGTCTCCGCGGTGAAGGCGCGGGCAAAGTTGCGTGGGCTCATGGCGGCGCGCTCGGCGAGGCGCTCGACGGTCAGCGTCTCGGCGAGTTTGGTCCGCATCCACTCGATCAGTTCGACGAAGCGGCCCGAACGCCCGCCGAGTTCGACAAGGCCGGAAAATTGCGACTGCCCCCCGGGTCGACGCTGGTGGACGACGAGCTGCTGTGCGGTGCGGCGCGCGATCGCCGGGCCGAGATCGTCCTCGATCAGCGCCAGCGCCAGGTCGATGCCGGCAGAGATGCCGGCCGACGTCCACACGCCGCCGTCCTGGATGAAGATGCGTTCGGCATCGAGCTTCACCGTCGGATAGCGGCGGGCGAAATCGTCGGTGCTCCACCAATGTGTGGTGGCGGCGCGCCCGTCGAGCAGGCCTGCCTCGGCCAGCAGATAGGCGCCGGTGCACACGCTTGCCGTCCGGCGCGGCTTTGCCTGCCGCAGCCAGGCCACGATTTCCTGAGCCGCTGCCATCGATCGGATGATCTCGCCGCCGGAAATGATTGCCGTGTCGAGCGGCCCGCTGTCGGATAAGGGGCGTGCCGAAAGGCGCATGCCGGACGAGCTTTCGACCTCGCCGCCGCCTGGCGCCAGCATATCCAGCCTGTAGCTGCCGGGCTGATAGTGCTCGGCCAGCTCGAAGGCTGCTGCCGGGCCGGCCACGTCCAGCAACTGGAAGCCCGGATGGATGACGATGCCTATCAAGCGCATGGCAGTTTTTGCCCGATATATGTCATTTCGGCCAAAACTTATCCGAGCTAGCCTGCCGGTCAAGCGTTTGAGATCGGAAGGACTGGACCATGAGTTTGCGGATACTGCTGTGGAGCGGCGTGGGGATCGTTGCGCTCCTGACGGTGGCGGCAACCGGTTGGCTGCTATCGCTGCCCTCTGCGTCGCTGGCCGCCGTGCAGCCGGCGATCGACGCCAAGGAGGCCGAAGCCATGCTCACTGCATTGAAGCCGAAGCGCCAGCGCCCGCTGATCGCCATCATAGGCGTCAATGACGGGACCGAGACCACCGATTATCTGATGCCTTACGGCATCCTGCGCCGCGCCGACGTCGCGGATGTCGTGGCGCTGGCGACGCAGCCGGGGCCGGTGCAACTGCATCCGGCCTTGCGCGTCGAGCCGGATGCGACGACGGCGGTGTTCGATGCCCAGCATCCGGAAGGCGCCGACTACGTCATCGTCCCCGCCATGATGCGCGACGACGATCCGAACGTGTTGACATGGATCAGGGCCCAGTCGGCCAAGGGCGCCATGGTGATCGGCGTCTGCGTCGGCGCCACGGTGGTCGGCGCCAGCGGATTGCTCGACGGCAGGCGCGCGACGACACACTGGTATTCGCTGAGCGAATTGCGCCAGAAACACCCAACTATCCGCTATGTCGCCGACCGCCGCTACGTCGTCGACGGGAATGTCGCGACCACGACCGGCATCACCGCGTCGATGCCGATGATGCTGACCCTGATCGAGGCGATTGCCGGCCGCGACAAGGCCGAGGCCGTCGCCCGCGATCTCGGCCTCGACCATTGGGATGCACGCCATGACAGCGGCGCCTTCAAGTTCACGCGGCCTTTCGCGCTGACGGCGATCGGCAACACGCTCGCCTTCTTCAACCACGAGCAACTCGGCATTCCGCTTACGACCGGCATGGACGAGGTGTCGCTGGCGCTGACTGCCGACGCCTGGTCGCGAACCTTCCGCTCCGGCGCCGTCACCTTTGCCGCGAAGGACGGCGCAGTCGTCAGCCGCGCCGGTATCCGCATCCTGCCCGATCAGGTTGCGAGCGATTGGCCGGCGGATCGGAGGGTTTCAGCCATGGCGGATATGCCATCGGCAAAAGCGCTGGACCGGACGCTCGAGGATATCACTGCACGCTACGGCGCGCGCACCACCGATCTCGTCGCCATGCAGCTCGAATACCCTCGAACACAGCCGGCCCAGTGAGCGTCAGCTCTGGCGCTGCCTGCCCGATCGCTTCGAGGGCGCGTCGGCGCTGCCCGGCTGCCTGAGGTGGTCGATGAAAGCGCGCAGCTTCGGCAGTACCTGGTGCCGTTCCGGATAATAGAGAAAAACGCCCGGCGTGGTCACCGCGAAGCGGGCAAGCAGTGCCTGCAGGCGCCCGTCGGCGATCGGCGCTTCGGCGATCGGGCCTGGCACCTGCGCCAGTCCGACGCCCTGGATCGCCGCGCCAAGCAGCGAGGGGTAGTCATGCGCGATCAGCGGCCCCGAGACGATCGCCTCTATCGTCTTGTTGCCGTCGACAAAGGACCATGGCGCGACCGAACCGTTGGAGCGGCGCAGGCGCAGGCAGGCATGACCGCGCAGATCCTCGATGCGCTCGGGCGCCGCGCGCCGGCGCAAATAATCGGGACTGCCGACGACCACCATTGGGAAGGACGGCGTCAGGCGCACCGCGACCATGTCGGGCGCGATCAGATCGCCCATGCGGATGCCGGCGTCGAATCCTTCGGCGGCCAGATCGGCCAGTTCGCCGCTGGCCACGATCTCCAGTTCGATATCGGGATAGGCTTGGCAGAAGGAGGCGATCATCGGCTCCAGCAGCACCGGCACCACTGCCGGCGGCACCGAGAGCCGCAACAGCCCGGCCGGCCGCTGGCCCATGCCACGGGCGATCTCGCTCGCGGCGATCAATTCCTCGAAGGCCGGCCGGGCGCGCGCGAAAAAACGCTCGCCGGCTTCGGTGAGGCCGACGCTGCGCGTTGTGCGGATGAAGAGCGCAGCACCTATGCGCGCCTCGAG
Organism: Mesorhizobium atlanticum; assembly: GCF_003289965.1. Classification (GTDB taxonomy): domain Bacteria; phylum Pseudomonadota; class Alphaproteobacteria; order Rhizobiales; family Rhizobiaceae; genus Mesorhizobium; species Mesorhizobium atlanticum. Next base: position 844,490 of record NZ_QMBQ01000001.1, on the reverse strand, counting down.
CGTGCGTATCGCCTGGCTGATCGCCGACGGCGTGACGGCGAGCTCTGCCGCGGCCTTGCGGAAATTGCGGTGCCTGGCGACGCTCAGGAATGCCTCGACGCCGTCGAGAGCGCCATGCCTGACTGTGAAGTTCTGCTTCATGACCCATCGACATTATCGCGGATAGTCACTGGCAGATAGCGGTCGTATCTCTTGCGTGACTTGGAAGCCTGAAGGGAATTGACATGACCGACGAACTCGATCGCGTGCGCGATCACTACCGCGCGACCGGCTTGACCGATCGGTTGAAGGCCGCGCTTGCGGTCTTTGGGCCTGAGGAACATCGGCTGAAGATCGAGCAATTGGCTACGTTCGATCAGTTCCACACCCGCGGGCTCGCCGCGACGGCGGAACTCGCCAATCTGGCCGCCATCAACGCCGATATGTCGGTGCTCGACGTCGGATCGGGCGTCGGCGGGCCGGCCCGTTTTCTTGCAGAGACCTATGGCTGCCAGGTGACGGGTGTCGATCTCAGCGAACCCTTTGTCGAGGCGGCGCGCTATCTGACCGCGCGAACCGGACAGGACGGCAAAGTATCGTTCGAAACCGGCAGCGCGCTGGCTCTGCCCTTCGAAAACGGGCGCTTCGACGCCGCGTTGTTGCAGCATGTGGCGATGAACATTGCCGACCGGCCGCTGCTCTATCGGGAGATCAGGCGCGTGCTGAAGCCGGGCGGAAAATTCGCCACCTTCGACGTCGTGCTGAATGGCGGCGATCCGCTCTATCCGGTGCCGTGGGCGAAGACGCCGGGCGAAAGCTTCCTGCTGACCGCCGAAGCGACCTGCGAGGCGATCGAGGCCGCCGGCTTCGGCACGGTCGTGCGCCGCGACGACTCGGCCATAGCCAAGGCCTGGTTCGCCGAACTCCGCGCCTCCGGTCCGCCAGCGCTCAATCTCGGCGTCGTCATGGGGCAGGGTTTCGCTGAACTCACCACCAATCTCGGGCGCAATCTCATGCAGGGCAGGCTGGGCATCCTCACCGCGGTGTTCGAAGCCGTTCCGGTCGACTGAGCAATTCCAGGAAAAGTGTTCAGCGGTTAGGCTCGGCGACTTCGCCGTAGCCTTCCGTCCGGAATTGCGAAAACTAACATTGAAAGGAGGCGAAGATGTCGCCGGCGATGATCCTGAACATCCAACTTGGGCTTGGCTACGTGCCCTGGCTGCTTTGCTTTGCCGCCTATATCTGGCCGAGGGTGAGATCGATGGAGCCGGTAGACGCGCAGCGCGCCATCGCAACGCTGCACAGCTTCCGCTTCTTCGGTCTCGTCTTCCTCGTCCCGGGCGTGGTCGGCCCTGACCTTGCTCCTGGCTTCGCAAGCTTCGCAGCCTATGGCGACTTCGCGACCGGACTCCTCGCCATGCTGGCGCTGCTCGCGGTGAAGCGGCCCGCGATCTTCTGGCCACTCGTCGTCGCCTTCAACGTCGTGGGCGTGGTCGACCTTGCTGGCGACTACTACCACGGCGTCGTGCTCGACCTTCCCGGCCATGCCGGCCAGTTGGGCGCGACCTACGCAATCCCGGTCATCTACGTGCCGCTGCTGATGATCACGCATGTAGCAGCCTTCTATCTGCTGGCGCGTTCCAGGCGCCATCAGCCGGCAGCGGCCTAGTACATAGGGTTTGCCATGTGCTTGGGCGCTGGAAATTCGCTCGTGATCTCCGGCTGCACCGGACGCTCGAGATAGGTCGACAGCACCACATAGCTGCGCGTCGAGGTGACGCCGGGCGTGTCGTACAGACGGCCCAGCAGGCCTTCCAGCGCGCGGGTGTCCTCTGTGCGAACCTTGAGCAGCACGCAAGTGTCGCCGGCGACGGTGTGGATCTCCTCGACCTCGGGATATTTCGAGACCGCCATCAGCTCCGGCGTCTTGCCCCAGCCCCTTGTGTCGATATGCACGAAGGCCAGCAGCGGCTTCTTCACCGCCCGCGGATCGATGATCGCCGATGTGGCGCGGATGGCGCCGCTGCGCTTCAGCCGCTTGACCCGCTCATGCGCCGCCGGCGGCGACAGGCCGACGCGCTCGCCAAGGTCAGCATAGCTGATGGTCGCGTCCTCGACGAGAACGCCTAATATTTTTCGGTCGATCGGGTCGATGTCACGGGTCGGGTGCTTGTTCCGCTGAATGTCATCTGTTTCTGCGTCCATATGGAAATTCCCCGTTGCTGCGGAATTTAATTCGGCCATTATGATGATATGTCGAACAGCAATCAATCAGCAATTATGACTGACGCGCCGCGCGCGCCGATCCCGGCCGCCGCCTATCTGCTGACGGGTTGCATTGCCGTCATCGGCTCCAATTCGCTGGTTCTGGGACCCATCGCGCCCGCCGTCGCGGCGTCGTTCGGCGCCAGCGTGCCGGCGGTAATGACGGCTGCCGCCGCCTTCGGCCTCGGCACGTCGGCCAGCGCGCTCTTCCTTGCCCGCTACATTGACCGCATCGGCGCGCGCCGCATGCTGCAGGGCGCATTGCTGCTGCTGGCCATCGCGCTGGTCGCCAGCGCGCTCGCGCCGACGGTGACGGCGCTGGTGGCATCTCAGCTCGTCGCCGGCATTGCCGCCGGTATCGCCATGCCGGCGATCTATGCCAGCTCGGCCGCGATCGCGCCGCCCGGCCGCGAGAGCGGCACCATCGGTGTCGTGCTGACCGGCTGGACGCTCTCCATGGTCGCCGGGGTCTCGCTGTCGGCGGTGCTCGCCGATCTCATCCACTGGCGCGCCGTCTTCGCGGCCGTGGCGCTGCTGGCGGCAGCGGCCGTTGCCGGCTTGGCGACGATCTCGTTGCACGACACCAGGAAGAGCGGCCCGGCGCCGTCGCCCCTGGGCGCGCTCGCGGTTTCCGGCATCCTGCCGTTGCTCATTGCCTGCGGCGCCTTCATGACCGCTTTCTACGGCGTCTACGGTTATCTTGGCGATCATCTCCACGAAGCTCTCGGCGAGCCGGTCAGCGCCAACGGCCTTGCGGCCGTCGCCTACGGCCTCGGCTTCGGCGCGGCCGCCTTGCTCGATGGTGTCATCGATCGCCTCGGCGCGCGCCGTGTCATGCCCTTCGCCTATCTGCTGGTTGGCGCCGTCTATGTCGCGATCGCGCTGGCGAGTGGCGGCTTCGGCCTGCTGATCGCAACGATCGCAGTTTGGGGTCTGGCCAACCATTTCGGCCTGAATGTGCTGGTCATGCGCCTCACCGCCCTCGACCCGGTGCGGCGCGGCACCATCATGGGCCTGAACAGCGCCGTCACCTATCTCGCCGTCACCGTCGGCACGGCAGGCTTCGGCCCGCTCTACACGAGCCTGGGCTTCGCAAACTGCGCCCTGATCGCCGCGGGATTGATGCTGGTGGCGGCGGGCGCGGCGGCGTGGCGGTCGCCCGCCGGACGATAGGCTTGCATCCCCGTCCACCGCTTCGCTAAGGCTTGTGACCTCCGTAAGGAACGCAAGCCGATGAAGACCAGCCTCGAGATCACCGCCGAGCCCTTGCCGCAGGAACTCGCTTTCCTGAGCGGGAGTCTCACCGCTTTCAACGACGCCGATGTGGGCGCGTCGGGCCGGAAGCCGTTGGCGATCTTCGTGCGCGACGAGCATGGCGTCATCGTCGCCGGCATTTCCGGCTACACCGCCTGGGGCTGGCTTTACGTGCAATGGCTGTGGGTCGACGAAAGGCTGCGTGGCCGCCGCGTTGCCACCGACATGCTCGACGCCGCCGAGCAGGAGGCTGTCGCGCGCGGCTGCCACGGCGCCTGGATCGACACCTTCAATCCGATCGCCGAAAAGGTCTATCGGCGTCAGGGCTATGAGCCGTTCGGCAAGCTGCCGGATTTTCCGGCCGGTCGCAGCCGCGTCTTTCTGCAGAAGAAGCTGCCTTAGAGCAATTCCAGGAAAAGTGTGGAGCGGTTAGGCTCGGCGTCTTCGCCGTAGTCTTCCGTCCGGAATTGCGTCAAAAACAAACTAGCCCGCGAGTTTCCCGCCGCGCAGCGGCTCAGGCGCGCCGGTGGTGCTTGGAAAGCTGATCGGCAGGCCGCGCAGCACGCGCACGGCGAGGAAGGCAAAACACTCCGCCTCCACGGCGTCGCCCTTCCATCCGAGCGTCTCGGCCTGCACCACTTCGACGCCGGCGCGGCTTTCGAGCATCGCCATCATCGTCGGGTTGTGGCGGCCGCCGCCGCTCACCGCCAGCCGTTTCGGCCTTCGCGGCAAAAGATCGAGCGCCTTGCCGACGGCCGAGACGGTGAAGGCCGTCAGCGTCGCCGCGCCATCCTCGGCGTTTAGCCCTTCGGCCATCGCCGCCGTGAAGTCGAACCGGTCGAGCGATTTCGGATAGGGCTTCGTCAGGTAGGGATGCTGCAACAGCCTGGCGAGCCGTTCCTCATCGACCTTGCCTGCAGCCGCCAGTCTGCCGTCGCGGTCCATCTCGCCGAGGCCCTTCGCCTTGATGAAATCATTGACCGGCGCATTGGCCGGTCCGGTGTCGAAGGCGACGATATTGTCCTTGCCGTCCCACCAGGTGATGTTGCCGACACCGCCGAGATTGAGCACGGCGGTGTCGCCGCTCGGGTCGGCTTCTTCCAACAGCGCCGCATGATAGGCGGCCGCAAGAGGCGCGCCTTGCCCGCCGGCCGCCACGTCGGCCGAGCGGAAATCATAGGCGACCTTGGTGCCGAGCAGCGAAGCCATCAGTTCGCCGTCGCCGAGCTGGCGAGTTCTTCCGATCTTGCCTGGCTGTGGCGCGCGATGCAGCACCGTCTGGCCGTGAAAGCCGACGATTCCGATATCGGCCATGTGCATGCCCTGGCTCTCGACCAGGTTCTTGACTGCCGCCGATTGGGCCCGCGTCAGCGCTTCTTCGGCTTCGCGAAAGATTGCCGGCTCCGGCCCCTCGAAATTCCAGGTGCGCGCCTGGCGCAGCGTCTCTTCGAGCAGGGCGCGGATCGATTGCGGGTAGGGGGCCAGCGTGTAGGTGCCGGTGTCGGCGATGCGCTCGCCGTCGGTCTTGATCAGCGCCACGTCGATATTGCCGTCGAGCACCGTGCCGGTCATCAGGCCGACGGCCCAGATTGGTTCCATGGTCCTTCCTCGAATCGCCCTTCATCCACGTGTCGGACGGATCGGCCCGCCAAGCAAGTCTTTCGCCGCGCCCCTTGCCGGCGGCCTTTTGCGCCAAATGGCGAAAATCGAGCAACCACGTTCTTGCCTCTTGCCGCCGAAGGCGCGAGCCTGCGCGACCTCACCGACCTGTCTCAAGGAGGAAATGCAATGGCAGCCAATGTTGCAGTGATCGCGGGCGCCGGCTCCGGGCTGAGCGCCTCACTGGCGCGGCTTCTCACCAAGGAGGGCTTCCGCGTCGTCCTTGCCGCGCGCAACGTCGACAAACTGGCTGCGCTGGTCGAGGAAACCGGCGCGCAGGCCGTGGAAACCGATGTGTCGGACCCGGCCTCCGTCGAGCGGCTGTTCGAGGTGGCCGACAAAGCGGGTCCGCTCGAAATCGCCGTCTTCAACGCCAGCGGCCGCACGCGCGGCCCGATCGCCGAACTGGATCCTGGGGCGGTCAAGCAAGCGCTGCTCGTCGGCGCCTATGGCGGCTTCCTGGTCGGCCAGCAGGCTGCGCGCCGGCTTCTTGCGCGCGGCTCCGGCTCGATCCTGTTCACCGGCGCCACCGCGAGCCTGAAAGGCTTCTCCGGCTCGGCCGGTTTCGCCATGCCGAAATTCGGCCTGCGCGGGCTGGCGCAATCGATGGCGCGCGAGCTTTCCCCGAAGAACATCCATGTCGCGCATTTCATTATCGACGGCCAGATCGCGTCACCCGCGAGGACGCCCGAGCGGCCGGACAGCCATTTGTCACCCGATGCGATCGCCGAGGCCTATCTCGCCGTCCATCGCCAGCATCGCAGCGCCTGGAGCTTCGAGGTCGAGCTGAGGCCTTGGGTCGAGACCTTCTAACGGCCGTTGCATGAACCTTACAACAACGCGCCTGCCGTGCTCGCGTTATTTTAGGAAGTCTGCATATTTGCCGACGCCATTTTAGCGACCTGCAATGTAAAAAGGCGAAAAATAAAAGATACCTTTACTTAACTTCGGCGTGCATACTGCGGTTTGGTCAGATCTGTTGTCCGGCTCTCCTGCGCGAATTGAGAATGGGCATGCCGCTTACACGTCGCACGCTGTTTGCAGCCGGAGGCGGAGGGCTGCTGATCGCGCAGGCGCAAGCCGTGGCCACGCAGGCCCAGGCGCAAGACGCTCCAAAACCCATCGTAAGCGACAACAAGCTGCGCATCGCCATGCCGGCTTTCGCCTCCGATCCGTTCTTTCCGGCCGATGGCTCAGGCGACAATGGCATCGACATGGACCTTGCGCGCGGCATAGCCGCCGAGCTCGGCGTCGAACCCGTGTTCGACCGGTCCGCCGTGACCTTCGATGGCATGGTGCAAAAACTGACCTCCGGTCAGGCGGACCTGGCGATCGGCAAGCTCAGCCGCACGCTTAAGCGCGGCCGCTCGATTCTCTATTCCCGGCCTTACGCCATGCTGCACCAAGGGCTGCTCGCCAATCGCGTGAACCTGGCGCGCGTCACGCAAGGCAAGCCACCCGAACAGATCATCCGCGATTTCTCCGGCGAGCTCGGCGTGATCGAAGGCTCGTCCTTCGCCACCTATGCGGCAACCACCTTCCCGCACGCCACGATCCAGCGCTTCGCGGGCTGGAACACGGTCATCGATGCGATCCGCAACGGCACGATCGACCTCGCCTATCGCGATGATTTCGAGATCAAGAAGCTGATGGTCGACGATCCGTCGATGACGGTCGTCGCGCGCTCGATCACGCTGACCGACAAGGTCGACACGATCGCGGTCGGTGTCAGTCCGGCCAATCCGCATCTGGCGGCCTTTGTCGATCTCTATCTCGATCTTGCGCGAGGCCAGCAGGTCCTCAACACCGACGAGATCATCGCGCGCTATCGCCAGGGGAGCAAAGCCTGACGATGGCCGTCTCGGATGCAGCCGAATCCATGCCTCTCGATTGGCGCCTGGCGGCGAAGCGCATCCTGCGCTCGCCGTTGACGACGATCATCATGATCCTGGCCGGGATCTTGTGCGGGCTCTACTATCCGGCCTTCGCCCATGCGATCAGCCCCGTCGCGCAGGTGTACCTGAATTTCCTCAAGATGGTCGTCCTGCCTTACCTGGTCTCGTCCGTCATCTTCTCGATCACCGCCATGGTCCAGGACCCGAAATCGGTGCGCTATCTCGGCAAGGTCGGCATAGCGGTGCTGGTCGTGTCGTTCCTCGCCGTGCTGGTCAGCGGCACCTATTCGTTGGTTCTCAAGCCAGGCCAGATCGAGAACCCGCAGTCTCGCATCGAGCTCGGCGAGTTCATCAATTCGCAAGGCAGCGTCTCCACCGATCTGGCCTTCCCGTTCCAGCCGCCACCGCCCACCAGCGACCCGAACAGCGGCCATTCGATCTTCATGGATCTGGTGCCGAACAACGTCTTCAACGCGCTGGCGTCGGGCCAGACCATTCAGGTGCTCTTGTTCTGCCTGCTTTTCGGGCTGGCGATGGGCAAGATCCCGCAGCCCTCGTCGCTCAGCCTGTCACAGGCGCTCAACGCGGTGTACCGGGCCTGCACGGTGCTGACCAACTGGTTCGTCTGGGGACTGCCCTTCGCGACCTTCATCCTGATCGCCGACCAGACCGCGTCGACCGGCACCAAGCCGCTGATGCTGATGGGCGGCTATTTGCTGGTGATGGGCCTTTCCTGCCTGACATTCCTCGCCGGCGCGTTTGCTATCATCGCCATACGCTCGCGGCGAAGCTACTGGGCCACGATCAAGACCCTTCAGCCGCTTCTGATGGTGGCCATCACCACGCGCTCCACCGTCGCCTCGCTGCCCTGGGTCATCAACCTTTTGAGCGAGCGGCTGCGCTTCAATCTTGTGGTGGTCGAGCTGCTCGTGCCGCTGCAGGCGGCGCTGTTGCGGACCGGCCCGGCGCTGGTCTACACCTCGGGCACCCTGTTCATTGCCCAGCTCTACGGCCATCAGCTGGCGATCCCGGACCTTTTGCTTGTCGGCATCGTCTCCGCGCTTCTGGCGCTGACGACAGGCGGCATGGGCAGCCTGCTCATCCTGTCGCAGATGTCCATCGTATGCGGCTATCTGAAGCTTCCCTTCGAGGCGGCCTTCGCCCTGTTCGTCGCGGTGGACGCGGCCGTGGACACGCTGATGACGCTGTCCAGCGTCTCCACCGTCGCCGCAAGCACGGCAATGATCGCGCCCAGCCACAGGGAGACGGCGCAGTCTGACGAAACCGTCGCGCAAGAGTTCGAAGCCGAGCCCGCCCGATGATCGACGACGCCATCCGTCCTCAGCTCGGCATCATCGGCGGTCTCGGGCCACTGGCATCGGCCGACTTCTACTACAAGCTCACCCGGATGACCGAGGCGCTGCGCGACGACGAGCATGTGCCTTCCGTCATCCTCAGCGTGCCGCAATTGCCCGACAGGACCGAAGCGATCCTCGGCAACCATGACGGTCCGCTGGCGCCGCTGCAGGCCGCGGTCGCAACGCTCAACGCGCTCGGCGTCGCCTGCATCGCCATGCCCTGCAACACCGCTCATCATTGGTACGACAGGCTGGCGGCGGACTCGAGAGCCGAGATCATCCACATCGGCGAAGCGGTGGTGGCGGAAATCCGCCGCAGCCTGGACCGGGGCAGGGTTGCGAATCTCGCGACCCGGGGCACGCTTGTCTCCGGCTTCTATCAGCACAGGATACTGGAGGCCGGGTTCGACCTCTGCCTGCCGCCGGACGCCGAGTTTCAGGAACGCGTCGACAGCGCGATCATGCTCGTCAAGGCCGGCTCGATCGTGCAAGCCGCAGCCGAGACCGAGCGCGCGCTTCATCTCGCGCAAATGGCCGGCGCCGACGTCGCTCTGCTCGGCTGCACGGAACTGTCCGTCGTGGCAGCCAGCCTCGGCGACACGAACGGCCTGGTCGTCATAGACAGCAACGCGGCGCTGGCGCGGGTCAGCCTGCAACGGTTGGGCTACCCTGTGCAGGAAGCGCGAGGACTGCCGACTGTGCCCCGCTTGCGGGGAAGCGATCGGTTGAGTTGGCGCGTCGCGCAGCAGGCCTCCTGAGCGCTTACCGTTTGATCGCGTAAAACCGGCTGCCAGCAGCCAATGTGCTCCAAGTCATAAAATCTTTGAGAGAATATTTTCCGCCTCCCGTCTAAGAGGAAATGCGCTTCTTTGCCCGAGCGGGCAGCATTGGTGATGCTTGATATCAAGGCTTCGCATCCCGCCAGGCCAAAATGATTTCAGGATCGCAAGGAACGAATCATGTCCGAACGCGGCAACGCTTCAAATTCTCTCGTTACGTCAATCAGCAGGCGCGCCGGACTGGCGGCACTTCTCGCCACGACATTGGCCGTCATCGGCCTCACCGCGCCATCGCCGTCCTTCGCCGAGGACAAGAAGGCGATCAAGGTCGGCATCATCAGCGGCGAGGACGAGGATGTCTGGCGCGTCGTCACCGCCGAGGCGGCCAAGAAAGGGCTGACGATCGAGACCGTCGTCTTCAACGACTACACCCAGCCCAACGAGGCGCTGGAGCGTGGCGAGATCGACGCCAACGCCTTCCAGCACAAGCCCTATCTCGACAACCAGATCAAGACGCAAGGCTATCACATCGTGCCGGTCGGCTATACCGGCGTCTGGCCGATCGGGCTCTATTCGAAGAAGCATGCCAAGGTCGCTGACCTGCCGGAGGGCGCTGTTATCGGCCTGCCGAACGACCCGTCAAATGAGGGCCGCGCGCTGCATGTGCTGGAGCATGAAGGCCTGATCAAGCTCAAGGACGGCACCGGCATCCTGGCGACCACCGCCGACATTGCCGACAACCCGAAGAAGCTCGAGATCAAGGAGCTCGACGCCGGCATTGTCGGCCGCTCGGTCGACGATCTCGATGCCGCCGTTGTCAACACCGACTGGGCGCTGAAGAGTGGCCTCGGCCCTCAAAACCGCATCGCGCAGGAGCCGGTGGCCGACAATCCCTATCGCAATTTCATCGCGGTCAAGGCCGGAAGCGAGAACGAGCCCTGGGTGAAGACGCTGGTCGCCTCCTACCAGAACGAGACGGTCAAGGCCGAGTTCGACAAGGTCTACAAGGGCACCGGGATCAGCGCCTATTGACCGGCGCATGGCTGGCAGAAATGGGCGGTCCGCTGTTGAGCGGGCCGCCGTCGCGTTTGCGTGGTACTGAAACGGAAGCAGATATGAACCAGCATGTCACGGCTGAGACAGGCGATCCGGTTGCTGTCGATCCCGCAGCGCCGCAAGACGTCGTCCGCCTTGTCGATCTGAAGCGCCGGTTCGGCGCGACGGCGGCGCTCGACGGCGTCTCGCTGACCGTGAAGAAGGGCGAGATCCTCGGCATCATCGGCCGCAGTGGCGCCGGCAAGTCGACGCTGATCCGCTGCCTGAACGGGCTGGAGCGGCCGGATTCCGGCGAGGTCTTCATCGAGGGTCGCGAGATCAGTCGTCTGAGCGAACACGAGCTGCAGCCGCTGCGCCGCCGCATCGGCATGGTCTTCCAGCACTTCAACCTTTTGTCGGCGAAGACCGTCGAAGACAATGTCGCGCTGCCGCTCAAGATCGAAGGGCGGCCGCGCGCCGAGCGCATGGCCCGCGCGGCTGAATTGCTGCAGCTCGTCGGCCTGTCGGAGAAGGCCAAAGCCTATCCCGCTTCGCTGTCGGGCGGCCAGAAGCAGCGCGTCGGCATCGCCAGGGCTTTGGCCGCGCGGCCGGCACTGCTCTTGTCCGACGAGGCGACATCGGCGCTCGATCCGGAGACGACGCGCTCAATCCTGGCGCTGCTCAAGGACATTAATTCCAGGCTCGGCCTCACCATCCTGCTCATCACGCACGAGATGGAGGTGATCCGCTCCATCGCCGACCGCGTGGCGGTGATCGATGCTGGCCGCATCGTCGAGGAGGGCGCCGTCTGGCAGGTCTTCGCCGATCCGAAATCGGAGATCACGCGCAGTCTGCTCGGCGGCATCCGGCCGCAATTGCCGCCCGAGATCGCCAGTCGGCTAGCCGCAGGCGAGGGCGCCGAAACGATCCTCCGGATCGATGTCGCCGGAGAAGCCGCGCGTCGCCCGCTGCTGTCCGAACTGAGCGCCAGCGTGCCCGGCGCGTTCCGGCTTGTTCATGGCGGCATCGATCATGTGCAGCAGCAGCCCGTCGGCACGCTGTTCGTGGCTGTTCCTGGAGCCGATGCCGCCCATCTGGCGGCCGTTATCGCTTTCCTTGAAGACCGCGGCGCGCGGGTGGAGGTGCTTGGCCATGTCGCCGGTCCTGTTTGAACTCCTGCTTCGCTCGATCTGGGAGACGGTGCTGATGACCGGCGCGTCCGGTCTCATCTCGCTTGTCTTCGGCCTGCCGCTCGGCCTTGCCCTGGTCGCCACCGATCGCGGCGGCATCGCCGAGAACCTTTGGGTCAACCGCATCCTCGGCGCCATCATCAACGGCTTCCGCTCGGTGCCCTTCATCATTTTGCTGGTGGCGCTCATCCCGCTGACGCGGCTGATCGTCGGCACCTCGATCGGCACCTGGGCGGCGATCGTGCCGCTGTCGATCGCGGCGACGCCCTATTACGCCCGCATCGCCGAAGTGTCGCTGCGCGAGGTCGATCATGGACTGATCGAAGCGGCGCGCGCCATGGGCGGCAACCGCTGGACGATCATTCGCGAGGTGCTGGTGCCGGAGGCGCTGCCCGGCATCGTCGCCGGCTTTACCGTGACGCTGGTGACGCTGGTCGGCGCCTCGGCCATGGCCGGCGCCATCGGCGCCGGCGGCCTCGGCGACCTCGCCATCCGCTACGGCTACCAGCGCTTCGAAACCAGCGTCATGGTCGCCGTTGTCGTCGTGCTCATCGTGCTGGTCTGCGGCATCCAGTGGATCGGCGACCGGCTGGTCGCTCGTCTGGATCGTCGTGGATGATGTGCGGTATCCGAACGCAATTTGCCGCAAAAGCCGGGAATTGAGCGCCGGCTTGCTCCGTTTGCAATGAGATTGGTCGGCGTGTTTCTTCACCGGCAATGAGGCGCATGTCATCGTGCGGCAGGGTCGCTAGAACAAAGAGTTACCGTAAGAGGAGCCTGTCCATGCCCAGAATAATTCCGGTGCTCGATCTCGACCGCCTGGAGCAGGGTCCATCCGAGCTTCGGACTTTCTTGTTTGATTTGCGCACCGCCGCCCGCGATGTCGGCTTCTTCTATCTAAGCGGCCACGGCATCACCCAGCCGGAGATCGACGCGGTGCTGGGTGCCGCGCGCGGCTTCTTCGCCTTGCCGGAAGCCGACAAGCTCGCCATCGAGATGGTGAAGTCGCCGCAGTTCCGCGGCTATACGCGCGCCGGCGGCGAACTGACCAGGGGCAAGGCCGACTGGCGCGAGCAGCTCGACATCGGCGTCGAACGCGCGACCATTGCGCAGGGGCCGGGCGTGCCGGCCTGGACGCGGCTGCAGGGCCCGAACCAGTGGCCTGCCGCTCTCCCCGATCTGAAGCCGGCGCTGCTCGCCTGGCAGGCCAAGGCGACCGATGTGGCGATCCGGCTGCTCAAGGCCTTCGCGTTGTCGCTCGACCAGCCGGAGGACGCCTTCGATGCGATCTATCGTGGCGAGCCGAACCACCGCATGAAGATCGTGCGCTATCCCGGCCGTGACACGACCGGCGACGACCAGGGCGTCGGCGCGCACAAGGATGGCGGCTTCCTGACCCTTCTGCTGCAGGACGAGAACAAGGGCCTGCAGGTCGAATATGACGGCAGCTGGGTGAACGTGGACCCGATCCCTCAGACGCTGGTCGTCAACATCGGCGAACTGCTCGAACTCGCCTCGAACGGCTATCTCAGGGCAACCGTGCACCGCGTCGTCACGCCGCCCGCCGGCATCGAACGGATTTCGGTGCCGTTCTTCTTCAGCGCCCGGCTCGACGCTACGATCCCGCTGCTTGACCTGCCGGAGGAACTGGCGGCCGAGGCGCGCGGCCCGGCCAGCGACCCGGACAATCCGCTGTTCCGCAACGTCGGAACCAATGTGCTGAAAAGCCGGTTGCGATCCCATCCCGACGTCGCTCGGCGCCATTATGCGGGTCTGTTGGAAAAAGCATCGGCCGGCGGCTGACGATTGAGATACTTCAGGGCGAGATTTTCCGCATTTTTGGTCTTTTTTGGAATTTCGTTCGTGGAAAATACACCGCCGAGACCCCAAATAGGCAACATCGCTCGGTGTTTTCCTCCCATTGCGCCGGGCGATGTTCCTCTCTGAAGGTTGTGACCTTCATGCTTGGCCGGGCCGCTTTTGCGCCCGGCCTTTTTCTTGCAGGGTAAGCCCGCCCGGCCGCGCTTGCTCGCATTGGCACCCGCGGCGTGGCGCTGATTGGGAACCGCGCCGAGCGCGCCTGCTCGAATGCTGGCCAGGCTGGTCCAGGCGGAGTCGACAATGAACGGGCCGGCGTCTGTCGCCGGCCTGTTCCTCTGTCCGGGTCAGGCGGCCTTGACCTTCAGTTCTTCTTCGCCGCGCACCATCCTGGCCACGCCGGCGAAGTCGAGCTTGCCGGAACCGAGCACCGGCACTTTCGGCACGACGCGCACCTCGGCCGGCACCATCAGGTCCATGGCGCCGTTCGCCTTGGCGAAGGCGAGGAAGTCCGCGCGGGTCGCGCCGGAAGCTTCCGTGATCAGGATCAGCTTCTCGCCCTTGCGCGCGTCCGGCACTGTGGCGACCGCGGACAGCGAGCCTTTCCACAGTTCGCCTGCCAGCGCCTCAACCGCCGCCAGCGAAATCATCTCGCCGCCGATCTTGGCAAAGCGCTTGGCGCGGCCGCGGATCGAGATGAAGCCGGCGTCGTCAACGGTGACGATGTCGCCGGTGTCATGCCAGCCGTCTTTCAGGGGCTCGATCACGCCGGGGTTCTCCGCGCGCAGATAGCCCGACATGACGTTCGGACCGCGCACGAAGAGCCGCCCGCCTTCCTCGACGCCGGGCACCGGGTCCAGGCGATATTCCATGCCGGGCATGATTTTGCCGACGCTGCCCGACTTGTTGTACATCGGCGTGTTGATGGCGATCACCGGGGCTGCTTCGGTCACGCCGTAGCCCTCGAGGATGCGCAGGCCGAACTTCTCCATATAGGTCGTGCGCGTCGCGGCCTTGACCGGCTCGGCGCCCGCGAAGCAGTAGCGCACCGAGCGGAAGTCATAGGGATGCGCGGTGCGCGCATAGCCGGCGAGGAACGTATCGGTGCCGAAAATGATCGTCGCGTTCGACCCGTAGATCAGTTCCGGCACGATGCGGTAGTGCAGCGGCGAGGGGTAGAAATAGACCGGCACGCCCGAGATCAGCGGCAGCACCGTTCCCGCCGTCATGCCGAAGGAGTGGAAGATCGGCAGCACGTTGAACACCTTGTCGCCCGAGTGGAAGTCGATGCGCGAGGCCGCCTGGGCGGCGTTGGCCAGGATGTTGCGGTGGGTCAGCACCACGCCCTTGGGCGTGCCTTCCGAGCCGGAGGTGAACAGGATCGCCGCCGGGTCGTCCGCCTTGCGCGCCACCCGCGGCGTCGTCTTGCGCAAGAGGCCAAGCAACTTGTCCTTGAGGCCGATCGTGGCGCGCAGGTCGTCGAGCCAGACGATGTCGACCGAGCGGCCGATTTCCTCCACCACCGGCCCGAGCTTCGCCTGCTCGACGAAGGCGCGGGAGGTGAGCACGGTCTTTACCTCGGCCGCCTTGCAGGCCGACAGGATGTTGGCCGCGCCGGCGGTGAAGTTGATCATCGCCGGCACCTTGCCCGCCGACATGACGCCGAGCAGCGTCGCGCAGGAGCCGTTGGCGTTGGGCAGCATGATGCCCAGCGTCTGCTGTCCGGCATACAGGTGCTCGAACTTCTCGCCGAGCACCGCGGCTGCGGTGAGCAGCTTGCCGTAGCTCAGCGAACCGGTGACCGGATCCTGCACGGCGAGTTCCTTCATGCCGCGCTCGTTAGCCGTCTCGATGATCTTCTGAAGCACCGTCTTGTCGATGTCCTGGGTACGGAAGACGAGGTCCGACATCACCTGGTAGAGCGCCGAGCCCGCCGCGGCGCGGCGCTGACGCCCCTTCAGTTCCTGGGCAACTTCGAGCTTCACCGGCTCCAAGATGGTCACCTTGACCTTCGGGAACAGGCGACGGCGCACATGCTGCGAGGAGAGCCGCGAGAAATAGCTCTTCTCCAGCCCCTCGATGCGCACCGGCACCACCATCGAGCCGGTCTTGTCGGCGACCATGGCGGCGCCGTCATAGACCTTCATCAGGCCGCCGGTGACGGTGATGCGTCCCTCCGGGAAGATGACCAGCGGATCGCCGCCCTGCACGATCTTGATCAGCGTGCGGGTCGACATCGGCTTCGCGGGATTGAGCGGCAGCGCCCGGGCGAGCTTCATGAACGGCTTCATCCACCAGGCCTGGGCGATCGTGTAGTCGATGGCGAAGACCGGCTCCTCGTCGGTCAGCGTCAGCGCCAGCGGACCATCGAGGAAGCTGACATGGTTGAGCGCCAGGATCGGCGCCTTGCCGGCCGCCTTGAGGTTGTCCAGCCCCTCGACCTCCAGCCGCAGGAAAGCGCGGAACAGGATCGAGACAAAGTCGCGGAACGGGTTGGTCGGCAGGAATTTCAGCATCAGCCAGGCGGCGACGGCGTTGGCGACGACGAGGCCGAACAGGATGCCTGCGATCGAGACGCCCGCCGCCTGGATGGCGGCGACAAGGATGCCGCCGACGGTCATGAAGCCGGCGTTGACGATGCTGACCGCCGCGACGACGCGGGCGCGGCGCGCTTCCGGCGACCAGGCCTGCACGGCGGCGAAGGTCGGCACGACAAGGAAGGCGGCGGCAATGGCCATGCCGGCGAGGTCGATGGCGACGCGGACGGTGTTGGGGCCGGCGAAGAAGGCCGACAGGCTGGCGGCTGTCGGCGAAGGCTGCATGCTGCCGATGGTCCAGGCCAGATGCAGGCCGAACAGCGCCATCAGCGCGGTGCCGACCGGCGCCGGCAGCAGGACCATGCGCCCTTGCGACATCCAGGCTGCGATGGCCGAGCCGATGGCGATCGAGACGGCGAACACCGCGAGATAGGCGGTGACCGCGATCTCGTTGCCGCCGAGCGAGTCCTTGATCATCGCCGGCAGGATCGAAAGCACGATGGCCCCGACCAGCCAGAACCACGAGGTCATCAGGCCGGCGCGCCAGATGCGCGTGTCGGTGCGCAGTTCGGCGACCTGCCGCCAAGTCGAGCGGAAGATGTTCCAGTCGATGGTGAGGTTGGGAGCCGCCGAACCGGTGGAAGGGATGTAACGGCTGACGAACCAGCAACCGACGGCCAGCGCCATCATGATCGGTCCGAACACCGAAACACCGATGCCGTCTGCGGAAACGACGCCGCCGGCAATCGTGCCGCCGAGGATCGCGGCGAAAGTGGCCGATTCGATCCAGGCATTGGCCTTGGGCAGTTCCTTGCGTTCGAGATGGTCCGGCAGGATGCCGTATTTGATCGGTCCGAACAGCGCCGAGATGATGCCGAACATCAAGAGCGCCGTCATCAGCACCGGGATCGAGGACAGCGCGATGCCGACGACGGCGACAGCGGCCGCGGCGATCTCGGTGAATTTCAGCCGGCGCGCGATCAGCGCCTTGTCGAAGCGGTCGGCGATCTCGCCGCCAAGCGCCGAAAGCAGCAGGAAGGGGGCCATGAAGATGGCGCCGGCCAGCGTCACCAGCGACGCCGCCTGGTCCTTCGCCAGCGTGAAGAGAATGAGGAACACCAGCGTGTTCTTCAGGAAATTGTCGTTGAAGGCCGAGAGGAATTGCGTCCAGAAGAGAGGCGCGAAGCGCCGCGACATCATCAGATGGGTGTTCATGGCAATTTCCATTGGGCAAGCCCGACTGGCAATCCGATTGGACTGAGCGGTGACTTACGCGGTTTGAGCCTTGTTTACCGGGAAGCGGTTAAACTTCGTTACTGCGATTTATTCCAATCCATTTGTTTCTTGCCCTTGGCGCCCCACATCTGTCGTCCGCGATCGGTCTGAAGGGCTTGCAGGCGCTGGAATATTTGCGGGCTTGGCTGTCGGTGAGCATCGATATGGTCCTTTCGTTTCAGGCTTAGGCTGCGTCGGCGTGGGCTTGTTTCAGGCCAGATACAATCCAGTGAACATTGTTCATGTTCGCAGCATAGCACATCGTGAACGGCGTTCAAGAAAAAAATGAACAGCGTTCACATATCGAATTGTTGGATGAGAACATGCTCATTGCGAGCTTCGCGCGACCCGGGGTTCAGGAGAACAACGGAACGTTAGACAAGCTCTCGATTTTGAGTCGACTGGAGCTACACCAGCCGGCCGCAAACGGCTATCAATCGTCGCGAAGTCATGCTTCGGGGTGGTGAGAGGCGCGCGGCTTGCAGCTGGATTTGAAAACAATCGAGGCTTTGGCCCCCGATCAGGCCTCGCTTGGCGCTGCCGCCAAGCTGACCAAGCGGTCCAACTGGCCCAGGCTTGAAGCGCATGAACAGCTGCCGCTGATCTGGGGCGAGTGCCAGGGCTCGGGCTCCAACCCTTACCGGGTCGCGTTCGACACTTCCGACCACGGCTATAAATGCACCTGTCCGTCGCGAAAATTTCCCTGCAAGCACATACTGGCGCTGACCTGGATCGGCGCTACCGCGCCGGCGAGCTTCGCGCGCGTCGACCAGACGCCTGACTGGGTCAATGACTGGCTCAGCCGACGCCGCAAGCCTGGGCAGCCGCCGGCCACGGGACCAGCTCGCGCGGAAGGCAAAAGCATCGACGAGGCATCGCGGCTGGAAGAGGCACCACCTGTTGAGGACGCTGCTGCCGCCGAACGCCGCGAGGCGGCGCAGCGCAAGCGAGCAGAGGACACGCGCAGCGCGGTCTCGGCCGCGCTCGACGAGCTCGACCAGTGGATTGCCGACCAGTTGCGGCTCGGCCTTGCCGGCTTTGTCGATGCCTCGAGCGAGCGCTGCCGCCGCATCGCCGCACGGCTGGTCGACCTGAAGGCGACGGCGCTGGCCGGGCGCGTCGACGAGTTGCCCGCGAAGCTGATGGCGCTGCGCGGCGAGGAGCGGCCGGACGCCGCGATCCGCGAGCTGGGCAAGCTGGTGCTGCTCGCCAAGGCCTGGCGCGCCGCGCCGGACGATGCCGAATTGAAACGCCTGGTCTCGACATCGGAGACGCGCGACCAGATCCTCGCCAACCCCGACGCCGTCCAGGTTGAGAGCGACTGGGAGGTGCTTGGCGAAAAGATCGAGGCCCGCCGCGACGGCCTCGTCAGCCACGCCACCTGGCTGCTCGACCTGAAAAGCACGACGCCGCGATTTGCCGTCCTGCTCGATTTCTTCCCCGCCTCGGCCGGGCGGCGCTCCGGCGCCTTCGCGGCGGGCGACCGCTTCAGGGCGAGGCTGGTGTTCTATCCGGCGCGCAATCCGCTGCGGGCGCTGGTCGCCGAACGGCTGGGGGACGTGGCGCCCGGCACATGGCCGACATTCGCCCCTGATGCAGCAGGCGATCCGCTGGCCGCCTGCGCCGCCTTCCAGGACGGTGCCCCATGGCTGTCCGACTGTCCCATCATCCTGCCGGCCGGTGCGATCGCGCTGGATGAAAAGGACGGTGCCTGGTGGCAGGCGGCAAGTGATCCGCACGGCATCGCCTTGCCTGTCGCCGGCTCCGTCCACCAGACGTTGCTCGGCATCGATCTCGCGGCGACCGCCGCACTCTGGAACGGCGCCAGGCTCGAGCTGCTGGCCTCGCAAAGCAGCATCGGGAGGCTCGATCTGTCATGAACGAGCTCGATCAGGCCGGACTGGCACGATTGCGCGACGGCTGGATTTCCGGCGGCGCCATGTTCGAATTCGCCCCGGTCGAGTGGAAAGAGGTAGCCACCGCTTCCAGCCCGGACGAGCAGGAGCGGCGGCTGTTGGCCATCGCCGCGCAGGCGCTGGATGTCGCGCTCCGCCCCGCGGCGCCGAAGACCTTGAAGCGGCGCCCGCCGCTGCCGGTGCTGGCCTTGCCGATGCTGCCGGAGCGGTTGCGACCGTTGCTGCGTGCCGCATTGAAATATGCGGCCGATGCGAGGCTCAAGACCCGCGTCGCCGCGCTCGTCGCCAGCCGCGGCTTCGTGCTGCATCCGATGGACTGGATGCCCAGTGTGTCGGATCAGGAAAGCCCGGACATCTACGCTCCCTGGGTCGACTGGCAGGCAGGCGCGGACAGCCAAAAGCAGTCGCGGCGCGAGGATTTGACGGCGGAAACCTGGGACGATTTCTACCCCGCCGCGCGCCGTAGCGCGCTGATCGATTTGCGGCGCTCCGCACCCGCATTGGCGCGGACCCTTATCGAGACAAAAGGGGCAAGCGAGCCCGCCGAGGTCAGGCTTGCGCTCGTCGAACTCATGCGTTTTGGCCTGGGGGCCGATGACGTGCCATTTCTGAAGAGCCTGTCCGCCGATCGCTCAGGCAAGGTGCGCGAAATGGCCGGCCGGCTGCTGGCGAGGTTGGGCGAACGGGGCAATCAAGCGGATGGCGGGTCGGAAGATTCGACAGCCGAACTCGCCGCTTTCATTGAGGAAGGCAAATCCGGCTTCATCCGCCGCCGCGCCACCTACGCGCCGATAAAACCCAAGTCACAGGCGCAACAAGCCCGTCGCGCCGACCTGTTCGCATCCTGCTATTTCGGCGATCTCGTCGTCCGCTTCGGCAGGACGGAGCCCGATTTCATCGGCGCATGGCAGTTCGGGGTCGATGACGGCGCCGATCTTTTTCTCGTTCGAATGGTTGCGGTGTCCGGCAGCGATGAGGCGGTGGCCTCTCTGGCGGATCTGCTTGCCGCAGCTGGCGGCAGGCTGGCGATTCTCGGCCTCCAACTCACGGCGCGTTTGGACAGCGGCAGGAAGCGTGTCCTGGTCAGGCAGATCCTGAATGATGCGCAAAATCTGGCCGCGCTCATCCTGGTCGAAGGCGCTGAAGCGGGCTGGCTGGAATGGAGCGACCTCGCAAAGGGCAAGACGCTTCCAGCGCTGCGTTCCGCCGTCTCGGGTGACAATGACGTCACGAGGCGAAACGCCGAGCAATATCTCGAAGCCGTCGGCTTTCTGGCCAGTCCGGTGTCGGCGGAAAAATTGATCGGCGAGGTCGTCGCCGCCGGCCTGCCGCCCGCATCCCCATCGCTTAGCCTGCTGCGCCTCAACGCGGCGCTGGCCGGAAACCCCAACCAGATGATCAACCCGGAGAAGATCGCATGAACGCAGCCATCCGCCTTCCGGCCGAACAGGTCTACGCCGCCGAACTGCAGGCGCTTGCGCGCGGCGACGACCGCCAGAAGCCTGCCGGCTGGAGCCTGTCGCCGAAAGCCGTGCTCACCTATCTGATGGGCGGCAAGGCGAGCGACGGCACGGTGATCTCGCCGAAATATGTCGGCCGCCGGCAATTGATGGAAACGGCGGTCGCCACGCTCGCGACGGACCGGGCGCTGCTCCTGCTCGGCGTTCCCGGAACCGCGAAATCCTGGGTCTCGGAACATCTCGCCGGCGCCATCATGGGCAATTCGACGCTGGTCGTGCAGTGCACCGCCGGCACGGACGAGAACCAGATCCGCTATGGCTGGAACTATGCCCAGCTGCTCGCCAAGGGCCCGAGCCAGGAAGCGCTGGTGCCGACGCCGCTCTATCGCGCCATGCAGGACGGCAAGCTTTGCCGGCTGGAAGAGCTGACGCGCATGGGCTCCGACGTGCAGGACACGCTGATCACCGTGCTGTCGGAAAAGATGATGCCGGTGCCGGAGCTGAACACCTCGATCTACGCGCAGCGCGGCTTCAACATCATCGCCACCGCCAACAACCGCGACAAGGGCGTCAACGAACTCTCCTCGGCGCTGAAGCGCCGCTTCAACGTCGTGGTGTTGCCTTTGCCGGACGACATGGCGGAGGAAGTCTCGATCGTCTCCCGGCGCGTCGGCGAGATGGCCGGCGGGCTGGACCTGCCGGTGCCGAAAAATGTCGGCGAGGAGATCGCGCGGGTGCTCACCATCTTCCGCGAGCTGCGTTCGGGCGCCACTGCCGACGGCAAGGTGACGCTGAAGACGCCGTCGGGCTCGCTCTCCACCGCCGAGGCGATCGCCACCATGGTCAGCGGCCTCAGCCAGGCGGCATGGTTCGACGACGGCAAGCTCCACGCCGAAGGGCTGGCGCCAAGCTTGGTCGGCGCCATCGTCAAGGACCCGGTTCAGGACAAGGTGGTGCTGGAGGAATATCTGGAGACGGTGCTGAAGAAGCGTCCGGATTATGCCGGCTATTATGCGGCGCTCAACGCGGCCATCTGAACCATGACGCAAGGCGGCATCAGCTATTTCGGCATTCGCCACCATGGCCCGGGCTCCGCTGGGAGCCTGGTCAAGGCGTTGCAGGAATTGCAGCCGGTCGCCGTGCTGATCGAGGGGCCGGTGGATGCCTCGCCGCTGTTGCCGCTGCTCGCCAGCCCCGACATGAAGCCGCCGGTGGCGCTGCTCTGCTATCCGGAGGACGACCCCGCCGCGACCAGCTTCTGGCCTTTCGCCGAATTCTCGCCGGAATATCAGGCAGCACTTTGGGCCGTCGCCAACAAGGCGGCGCTGCGCTTCATCGACCTGCCGTCGGCCGCGCGGCTTGCGGAGAAGGCGCCTGAAGGGGCAGCGGACACCGAAGCAGCCGAGGCGGACGTCACGGACGAGCAGGGCGAAGAACCCACGCGCATCCAGGATCCGATCGGCACGCTGGCACAAGCCGCCGGCTATGAGGACGGCGAGAGCTGGTGGTCGGATATCATCGAGCAGAACCCCGAACCCGGCCCGATCTTCGCGGCCATCGCCGACGCGATGACGACGCTGCGCGAGGGCGAGGGCGCGATCGCCAAGTTCGAGGCCATGCGCGAGGCGCATATGCGGTTGGAGATCGCCGCCGCGCGGAAGGAATTCGACGGGCCGCTGGCTGTCGTCTGCGGCGCCTGGCATGTGCCGGCCCTTCAAACGGCGCATACGCAAAAGAGCGACCAGGCGCTGCTCAAGGGCATCGGCCGGCGCAAGACCACGATGACCTATGCGCCGTGGACGGGGCCGCGCCTGGCACTGGGCTATGGCTATGGCGCCGGCGTCGTCGCGCCCGGCTGGTGCAAGCATCTGTGGCAGACGCACGGGCAGGGCGACGCCTCGGTCCTGTGGCTGGCGCGCATCGCCACGGTGCTTCGCGCCAAGGGCCACATGATTTCGACCGCATCGCTGATCGAGGCGGAGCGTCTGGCGCGCGCGCTAGCCGCAATCCGCGAACGGCCGAAGCCGGGCTTCGAGGAACTGCGTGACGCTTCGATTTCGGCCCTCTTCAACGGCGAGGCCCTGCTGTGGAAGATGGTCGAGGCCGAGCTGCTCCTTGGCGCCGATGTCGGCGAGATCCCGCCCGACACGCCGCTCGCGCCGCTGATCGACGATCTGCAGCGCAACCAGAAGGCGGCGCGGCTCAAGCCCGAGGCGCTGGAGCGGGAACTTTCCGTCGACTTGCGCAGCGACAGCGGTCTCTTCCGCTCGACCTTGCTGCATCGGCTGAACGTGCTCGGCGTCAATTGGGGCAGGCTGACGGATGTCGGGCGCAGCCGCGGCACATTTCGCGAGCGTTGGATGCTCGCCTGGCAGCCGGAATATGCGGTGCGCCTGGTCGAGAACCTGGTCTATGGCCCGACCATTGAGAAGGCCGCCAATGGCCGGCTGATCCAGATGATCGGCGCCGCCGCGACGCTCGATGCTTTGGCCACGCTGGTGCAGAGCGCGATTACCGCCGCCCTGAGCGAGGCATCCGCCGCCGGTCTTGCGGCGCTCGAGGAAAAGGCGGCGCACAGCAGCGAGTGCCTGGAGTTGTTGGCCTCGGTGCCGCCGCTGGCCGACATCATCCGCTACGGCGAAGCGCGCAAGACCGAGACGGAACGGCTCGCCGGCCTGCTGGAGCGGCTGATCATCGAAGGCTCCATCGCGCTGCCTTACGCGGCGCGCGATCTCGATGCGCAGGCCGCCGCCGCGCTGATGGCGGCGCTGCGCAAGGCCGACGAGGCGATCAAGCTGGTCGAACCGGATGAGCATGTCCTCGAAGCCTGGCGCCACGGGTTGGCGGCCGTGCTCGATTCCTCACGCTCGACGGCGCTCGTCGCCGGCTGCGCAGCGCATCTTCTCTACGAAGCAGGGCGGCTCTCAGCCGATGAGACCGCCGATCTCCTGGCAAGGCGCCTGTCGCCGGGAACGCCCGTGATCGATGCCGCCGCCTTCTTCGAAGGTTTCTTCAGCGGCGCCGGCCAGCGGCTGATCTATGACGAGGGCTTGCGTGGCGCGGTCGATGCCTGGTTGGCCTCGCTGGACGAGGAGGCTTTCGTGGCGCATCTGCCATTGCTGCGCCGCGTCTTTTCCAACCTCGACAGCATGGAGCGCCGCCGCCTGATCGAAGCCGTGCTTGGCAAAAGAGCGAGCCTGCCCGCCGGCCTGACGTCGGCGCCGGATGGTGGCGCGGCATGGAACAGGCATTTTGGTCTTCTCGCAAAGCTGCTGGCAGGGGAGGCCAATCATGGCTGACGAAACGACCGGGTTGGATCTCGAACCGGCAACGGACAATCGCGAGCGTCGCTGGCGGCTGGCGATCGGGGCTGACGACGAGACATCGTCGGCGCTGTCGGCCGAGGACCGAAAACTGTCGGCGGCGCTCGATGCGCTTTATGGCGACGGCAGCGGCGACACCGCCGGCGATGCGCGCAAGCGGCGCGGCGGGCTCGGCCGCTCGGCGCCCCGCGTAGCGCAATGGATGGGTGACATCCGCTCCTTCTTCCCCGAGCAGGTCGTCCAGGTCGTGCAGAAGGATGCCTTCGAGCGGCTCAACCTGAAGCAGATGCTGATGGAGCCCGAGTTCCTCAAGGCGATCGAGGCCGACGTCAATCTCGTCGCCGACCTCGTCTCGCTGCGCTCGGCGATGCCGGACAAGACCAAGGACATCGCCAGGTCCATCATTTCCGACATCGTCGCCAAGCTGATGCAGCGCTTGGAGCAGAAGACCGCCGAAGCGATCCGCGGCGCGCTCGATAAGTCGCGGCGCACCAACCGGCCGCGCCAGCGCGATATCGACTGGCCGCGCACCATCACAGCCAACCTTCGCCACTACCAGCCGGACCATAAGACCGTCGTGCCGGAAAAGCTGGTCGGCTTCATGCGTCGTCAGCGCCGACTGGTTGACCTCGACGAGGTGACGCTCTGCGTCGACCAGTCCGGCTCGATGGCAAGCTCGGTCATCTACGCCTCGATCTTCGCCGCCGTGATGGCCTCGCTGCCGGTGGTGCGGACCAAGCTGGTTTGCTTCGACACGGCGATCGTCGATCTGACTGAAGAACTCAGCGATCCGGTCGAGGTGCTGTTCGGCGTCCAGCTCGGCGGCGGCACCGACATCAACCAGGCGGTCGCCTATTGCGCCGAGCGCATCGAGCGGCCAACCAAGGCGCATTTCGTTCTGATCACCGATCTCTACGAAGGCGGCAACGGCAAGGAGCTCCTGCAAAGGCTGGCGGCACTTGTCCGGTCGGGCGTCAACGTCGTCGTGCTCCTGGCGCTCACCGATCAGGGCCGTCCCGGCTACGATCCGTCGATGGCCGGGTCGGTCGCCGCACTCGGCATCCCGGTCTTTGCCTGCACGCCCGACCATTTCCCCGACATGATGGCGGCGGCGCTGCGCCGCGAGGATATCGGCGCCTGGGCGGCGGGCGCCGATATCAAGCTTATCCGCGCTGACGCTGAAACGCCCAACGCCGCCGAATAGCCCTCGGCGGCGTTCGCTTTTTCCGTGACCTGATTGTGACAGGTCGTGCGGATGCTGCTCAGCCGAATTTCGGATCTAGGCTGCCCGACTTGTAGCGCTTGGCCATGTCCGCCAACGGGATCGGCTTGATCTTCGGCGCGTTGCCGGCGGTGCCGAACTGCTCGAAGCGCTCCTTGCAGAGCTTCTTCATGGCAGCCATCGCCGGCGTCAGGTATTTGCGCGGATCGAACTCCGACGGGTTCTCGGTCAGCACCTTGCGGATCGCGCCGGTCAGCGCCATGCGGTTGTCTGTGTCGATGTTGATCTTGCGCACACCATGCTTGATGCCGCGCTGGATCTCTTCCACCGGCACGCCCCAGGTCGGCTTCATCTGGCCGCCATATTTGTTGATGATCTCCTGCAACTCCTCCGGCACCGAGGACGAGCCATGCATGACCAGATGCATGTTGGGCAGGCGGCGATGGATCTCCTCGATTACGTTCATCGCCAGCACCGCGCCGTCCGGCTTGCGCGAGAACTTGTAGGCGCCGTGGCTGGTGCCCATGGCCACCGCCAGCGCGTCGACATGCGTGTCGCGCACGAACTGCTCAGCCTGCACCGGGTCGGTCAGCAACTGGTCGTGGCTGATCGCGCCTTCGACGCCGTGGCCGTCTTCCTGCTCGCCGCCGCCGCTCTCCAGGGAGCCCAGCACGCCGATCTCGCCTTCCACCGAGACACCACCCCAATGCGCCATGTCGACGACACGCCGGGTGATGCCGGAATTGTAGGCGTAGTCGGCCGGCGACTTGCCGTCCTCCTTCAGCGAGCCGTCCATCATCACCGAGGTGAAGCCGTACTGGATCGCGGTGACGCAAGTGGCTTCGTTGTTGCCGTGGTCGAGATGCATGCAGACCGGAATATCGGGATGGATCTCGACCAGCGCGTCGATCAGCTTGGCCAGCACCACGTCATTTGCATAGGCACGCGCGCCGCGGCTGGCCTGAAGGATGACCGGCGACTTGGTCTCCTCGGCCGCCTCCATGATGGCGAGGCCTTGTTCCATATTGTTCATGTTGAAGGCAGGTACGCCATAGCCGTGTTCGGCGGCATGGTCGAGCAATTGTCTCAGTGTGATGCGAGCCAACGAATAGTCTCCCGTATCTGGTTCGAGCCCGTTTGAAATGGCCGCCCGGCGTCGGGCGGCCCCGTTGCTTCTGGCTGGATTTCCGACGCACCGCAACCACTCTCGTTGCGGTCCTGAAATCCAAATCGGTTTAGTTCTGGTGCACCGGTTGCTCAGGCGGCGATCTTTGCACGCGCGGCGAGGATCTCGACGCAAGCCTTCGCGGCTTCCTTGCCCTTCACGATGAAATGCTCGTGGAAGAAGCGGTGGTGCTCGGCACTCTCATGATAATTGTGCGGCGTGAGCACCGCCGACAGCACCGGCACGCCCGTCGCAAGCTGCACATTCATCATGCCGTCGACGACGGCGCTCGCCACGAAGTCGTGGCGATAGATGCCGCCATTGACGACGAAGGCGGTACCGAGGATCGCGGCGTAGCGGCCTGTCTCGGCGAGGGTCTTGGCGTGCAGCGGGATCTCATAGGCTCCCGGCACGTCGAAGACCTCGACGGCAAAGCCGCCAAGGGCGGCAAGCTCTGCCTCGAACGCCGCCACGCACTGGTCGACGATATCGGCATGCCAACGCGCGCGGATGACGGCGACGCGAAGGGCAGTATGGTCTTTGGGGAAATGCTGATTCATGGGTCCTTCCTTCCGTTTCGAACCAGAATCAGGACGCACGACGCAAAAAACCGGCCCGCGCGAGCGGACCGTCTTTAGCGATCGTTCTCTTCCATCCGGACTTTAACCGTCGGCCCCGGAATCGCACCGGATCTGCTGACCCTTCCGTTTACGCGAAAGGCGCTCGCGGGCTTGAGCCGAGGCTCTTACCGCCGGTGGGGACTTTCACCCCGCCCTGAGAACATTAACGCAGGTTTTATGGGAGAGGAGGACGACGCTGTCAATTGGCGTCTAGCCAATCTCTCCCTTGTTGGGGATGCCCGGCAGGGTAGAGGGGGCGCTGTCCCGCCGACGTAGCTAACCTTGGGTTCCTCGCCCCGCCAGAGGCCGGGAGAGGTTTCCGCGAAGCGGACGGAGAGGGGCCTTCGTAGGGCGCTCCCCTCTCCGTCTCGGCTTCGCCGAGCCACCTCTCCCCACTTGCGTGGGGCGAGGAACCTTGATCCTGCAGCGCCGCGATCCTCTGCGCCCCCCACGAGGGGGGGAGATCAGCTACCCCCGCTCCGGAAACATCGCCTTCAGCCCCTCGCGCGAGGCCTTTGCCACGCCGCGCTCAGTGATCAGCCCGGTCACCAGCCGTGCAGGCGTCACATCGAAGGCCGGGTTCGCCGCCGGCGTCTGATCCGGCGACACCCGCACCTGCGCGATCTTGCCGTCGGCCGTCTTGCCCCAAACCAGCGAAACCTCGTCGCCCGAGCGCTCCTCGATCGGGATTTCCGCAAGTCCGTCGGCGACGGTCCAGTCGATGGTGGGCGAGGGGAGCGCGACATAGAAGGGCACGTCATTGTCCGCGGCGGCCAGCGCCTTCAGATAAGTGCCGATCTTGTTGCAGACGTCGCCATTGGCGGTGGTGCGGTCAGTGCCGACGATCACCATGTCGATGTCGCCATGCTGCATCAGATGGCCGCCGGCATTGTCGACGATCAGCGTATGCGGCACGCCGTGCCCGGCCATCTCCCAGGCGGTCAACTGGGCGCCCTGGTTGCGCGGCCTGGTTTCGTCGACATAGACATGCACTGGAATGCCGGCCTCCGTCGCGAGGTAAATGGGGGCGGTCGCGGTGCCGTAGTCGACCGTCGCGAGCCAGCCGGCATTGCAATGGGTGAGGATGTTGACGGTTTCGCCGGGCTTCTTCTTCGCCGCTATCTCTCTGATGATGGCAAGCCCATTCTCGCCGATGGCGCGGTTCAACCCGACATCCTCGTCGGCGATCTCGGCGGCCCGC
The DNA here is from genome assembly GCF_003289965.1 of Mesorhizobium atlanticum. Lineage (GTDB taxonomy): Bacteria > Pseudomonadota > Alphaproteobacteria > Rhizobiales > Rhizobiaceae > Mesorhizobium > Mesorhizobium atlanticum. The sequence continues at coordinate 816,539 of NZ_QMBQ01000001.1, read as the reverse complement.
TTGTAGGCAGCCTCCGCGCGTTCCTTCGACGCGAGCGGCTTCAGGTGCCGCCGCATCTCGTCCAGCGCCCAGCGCAGGTTGATCGCCGTCGGCCGCGTCTTGTTGAGCGTCTCCCACACTGCGTCGAGCGCTTCGTCCGACGGATCGTCCATCATCTGGATGGCGACGCCATAGGCGGCGGTGACGCCGATCAGCGGCGCGCCGCGCACCCACATGTCGCGGATCGCGGTGGCGATGCCGCCGACAGTTCCGATCTTTTCGATGCGGAACTCATGCGGCAGCCAGCGCTGGTCGATGATCTCGACCGACCGCTTGTCGTCGCTGAGCCAGATGGTGCGGTAGTGGCGTTCGCCGACGTTCAAATTCTGTTCTCCTGTTCGATCAGCGCGGCCAGATTGTTGACCTCGTCGATGCTGTGGATCTGCCGCCGGTTGACGGCGATGTGGCGGCCGAAGCGCAAAGCCTTGGCCTCACATCTGGCGCGCAGGTCTTGATCGGCAATGGTCTCGAAATCGGCATTGTGGGCCAGCCCAAGGATGCGCCGGTGCACCTCGATGCCGGCAAAGCCGAGCAGGTCGGTCCAGATGGAATGCAGCATGTGGTCGAGCGCCTGCTCAGCGCCCAGCCTGTCGCCCTGATCCTCGAACAGGCTCCGCTGGTAAAGCATGCCGGTGCGTTCGGTGCGCCACAGATGCGAGAACTCGGCGCGGAAGGTCGCCCAGGTCTCGGCCGTGACGCCGAGCAGATAGGCGCGCATCGAGTCGCGGCTGCCGTTTTCCTCATGGCCGCGTTGCGAGAAGAAGGCCATCCAGAAATTGGCGAGCAGCATGCCGACATCGAAGGCGATCGGACCGTAGAAGGCGAACTCCGGATCGATCATCCGGGTCTCTGTGTCGGTGACCATGATCGAGCCCGAATGCAGGTCGCCATGCAGCATGGTCTCGGCATTGGCGGCAAAGAGATGTTTCAGCCGCTGCGCCTCGACCTTGAGGTCGCGATCGGCGCGCAGTTCGGCGACCAGACCGTCGAGCTGCGGGCTGGTGTGCCGATTCATCTTGGCGTCGAAATACGGATCGGAGAACACCAGGTTCTCGGTGATGTCGCAAAGCTCGACATTGTCGGCGAACAGCGCCAGGTCGGCCTTCCGCTCTCTTGCCATCATCGACAGGTCGGAGCCACGGAACAGCGTGCGGGCCATGAACAGGCCGATCTCGCGCGCGATGTTCGGCAATTCGCGGCCGTCGATCAGCGCGCGCCTGAGAATGACGTGCGGCGGCGCCAGATATTCCATGACGATCAGCGCCTGGGTTTCGTCGAAATGGTAGATCGCCGGCACCGAGCCGGGCGCGCGGCGCTCTTGCCTGGTCAGCGCATGATATTCGAAGAAGGAGCGCTTGAGCGGCAGCGGCCAGCTGTCGCCGACCAGCCGCACATAGGGCAGCGCCTGCTTGACCACCGCGGCGCCCTGGTCGCCCTCGACGATAAACACGAGGTTGAGATTGCCGTCGCCGACCTCGCGTACTTTCCAGCGGCTGGCATCCTTGCCGATGCGCTCGGTCAGCGCCGCGGTTCCGCCAAGGCGCTTCGGCAGCGTCTCAACCGACAATGCTTCGAACTTTCCAGTCATGCTCTCCCCTCCTGCGCGTGGTTTCCGACGATAGCGGAGCCACGGCGGCGGGGCCAAGCTAGGAAGCGCTCTGGCAAATGTCAATCGTGTTGACAATTGACGAATGAGCCCATAGCGTCACGGATCAGGGAGGAACGAATGGGCGCAGATGCCGTGTTCCGTGTGGACGGCCTCAGGAAATCCTTTGGCCAGAACGAGGTGCTTGGCGGCATCTCGCTCGAACTTCATTCGGGCGAGGTTACCGTGCTGATGGGCGCCAACGGCGCCGGCAAATCCACCCTGGTCAAGATCATCAGTGGCGTCTATGCGCGCGGTGCCGGCACGATGCGGCTCGCCGGCAATGCGTTCGATCCGCAGACCCCCGCCGAGGCCATCCGCGCCGGCGTCGTCACCGTGCACCAGAACATCAATGACGGCGTGGTGGCCGACCTCGATGTCGCCACCAACCTGACGCTCGACCGGCTGAGCGGCAAAGGTGCGTCATTGCTGTTCAAGCCAGCCAATGTCCGCGCCGAAGCCAAGGCTGTCGCCGACCGTATGGGGCTCACAATCGACCTCAAGGCGCGCGTCAGCGATCTGTCACTGGCCGACCGGCAGATGGTGGCCATTGCCCGCGCCATGGCGCACGAGCCCAAAGTGCTGATCCTCGACGAGCCGACCTCGTCGCTGTCGAGCGCCGAGGCCGACCGGTTGTTCTCGCTGATCGACCGGCTGCGCGGTCACGGTGTCGCCATCCTCTATATCTCGCACCGCATGTCCGACATCAGGCGCCTCGCCGACCGCATCGTGTCGATGCGCGACGGCGTCATCTCCGGCGCATTCGATCAAAAACCGCTTGATTACGAGGGTGCCGTCAACGCCATGCTCGGGCGCAAGATCCATCTCGACAGGGTCGTCGCCAGACACTCGGCCAGCGCGATCTTCACCGCCGAGGGGCTGCGGATCGCGCAAGGGTCGAAGCCGATCTCGATGACGCTCGGCGCCGGCGAGGTGGTGGCGATCACCGGCCTTGTCGGCGTCGGCAAGACGGCGTTGGCCGAAACGCTGTTCGGCGTGCGCAAGCCGCTTGCCGGCACCATGCATATGGATGGCAAGCCCTACGCGCCGGGCTCGGCGCGCGAGGCGATCGCCGCCGGTGTCTTCCTGGTTGCCAAGGATCGCGCCGAGAGCGGCATCGTCGGCGGCTTCAACATCGAACGCAACATCAGCCTGCCGTTCCTCAAGCGCATGTCGAGCTTCAGTGTCATGAAGACGCGCGCCGAGCGTGTCGCCGCCCGCCGCCAGATCGACGAGCTCGGCATCGTCTGCCGCTCCGAAAAGGACGAGCTGTCGGCGCTTTCCGGCGGCAACCAGCAGAAGGTGATGGTGGCGCGCTGGATGTCGCAGGCTTCGCGCCTCTTCATCCTCGACGAGCCCTTCCAGGGCGTCGACATTTCGGCGCGCCGCGACATCGCCGCGAAGCTTCGAGCCAGCGCCGACGGCCGGGCGACGCTGATCTTCGTCACCGAGATCGACGAGGCGCTGGAAACCGCCGACCGCATCCTGGTGATGTCGGAACACACGATCGTCGGCGAGCACCGCAACGCCGATATCGACCTCGACCGGCTGCTGGCGGAAGTGGCCGGCGGCCCGCTTCACAGCGCTGCGTGAGGGGGACAAATTGCAGGGAGTGGACTGGGAATGCGTTTGAGTTCGAATGCCGCGCGGCGGGGCGCTGAATGATGCGCGACTACGCCATCCGCTACGGCTTCATCGTCCTGCTGGTCGGGCTGATCGCCTATTTCGCTGTTGCAGCCGACGGCTTCGTTTCGCCGCAAAGCGCGGTCTTCATCTTCCAGTCGGTGGCCATCACCGGCGTGCTGGCGCTCGGTGTCACCGCGACGCTCGTCGTCGGCGGCTTCGACCTGTCTATTGGCTCAGTCGCTACCAGCGCCATGATGGCGGCCTCTTACGCCATGGTGGTGCTGGAGCAGAACGCCATCGTCGCCGTCATCGCCTGCCTGGTCATCGGCGTCATCGTCGGCCTGATCAACGGCTGGCTGATCGTCTATATGCGTGTGCCCGATCTGCTGGCGACGCTCGGCATGATGTTCCTGCTGCTCGGCCTGCAGCGCATCCCGACCGAAGGACGCTCGATCGCCACCGGCATGACCATGCCCGACGGCTCGGTCGCCAACGGCAAGTTCTCGGAAGCCTTCCTGGCACTCGGCCGCCATCGCATCGACTTCTTCATCCCGAACCTGATCCCGGTTTCAGTGGTGGTGCTGGTCGTGCTTGCGGTGCTGATCTGGTTCTTCCTCGAATACACCCGCTTCGGCCGCATGATGTATGCCGTCGGCTCCAATGAGCGAGCCGCCGAACTCGCCGGCGCGCCTGTCAAGGCATACAAAATCTGGGCTTATGTCATTTCGGGAGTTTTTGCCTCGATCGGCGGGATTCTGCTCGCTGCCCGGCTTGGACGCGGCGACATCGCCTCGGGTAATAATCTGCTGCTCGACGCAGTTGCGGCGGCGCTCATCGGCTACGCGGTGCTCGGCGCGGCCAAGCCCAACGCCTTCGGCACGGCCGTCGGCGCGGTGTTCGTCGGCGTCCTGCTGCAAGGCCTGACGATGATGAACGCCCCTTACTACACGCAGGATTTCGTCAAGGGCGCGGTGCTCGTCGTCGCCCTTGTCTTCACCTTCGCCCTTTCCGGCAGGGGCAAGAGATAGTTGCGACCGGGACATTGATGAGAACACAAACGGAGGAAAAAGTGAGCATCACAAGGAGACTTTTGGGGAAGGCGGCACTCGGCCTCGCCGGCGCGGCGCTGCTGATGCAGGGCACGGCATTGGCGGCAGACAAGCCGGCGCCATTCGACAAGCCGGGCGTCAAGATCGCGCTGGTGCGCTATCTGTCGACCGGTGACTTCTTCCAGGCCTATCTGTCCGGCGTCGAGGCGCAGGCCAAGGCGCTCGGCGTCGATCTGCGCGTGCTGGACAGCCGCCAGGACGCCGCGCTCCAGGCCGACATGGTCGACCAGGCGATCGCGCTGGGCGTGCAGGGCATCATCATCCAGCACGGCCTGACGGAATCGATGAAGGACGCCGCCCAGCGCGCTGTCGACGCCGGCATCAAGGTCGTCGCCTTCGACGTCAATGTCGAGAATCCGAAGATCCCGCAGATCGAGCAGTCCGACCGCGACCTAGCCAGGCTCGCGCTGGAGCAGGCGGTGAAGGACAATGGCGAGAGCTGGAAGGCCGGCTATGTCTATGTCGCCGGCATCGCCCCGCTCGACCGCCGCAACGAGACCTGGGTGGACGTCAAGAAGAAATATTCGGGCATCAGCGAGGTCGCGCAGTTCGGCACGCTCGACAACCCGATCGCCAACTCGGTCGCCAACCAGGCGCGCTCGGTGCTGCAGGCGCATCCCGACATCAAGGTGATGTTCGCGCCCTATGACGAGTTCGCCAAGGGCGTGAAGATTGCCGTCGACGAGGCCGGCCTGAACAAGGGCATCAAGATCTACTCGGCCGATATCTCGACCTCGGATATCGCCGCGATGCGCGAGCCGGACAGCGCCTGGGCTGCCACCGCCGCCACCAACCCGGCCGTCGTCGGCCAGGTCTCGGTGCGCGCGCTGGCGCAGCTGCTTGCCGGCGAGGATCCCGGCCACAACGTCATCGTGCCGCCGACGCTGATCACCCAGAAGGAGCTGATCGACAAGGACATCAAGAACATGGAAGACCTGTCGGCCAAGCTGCCGCAGTTCGCCCATGCCAATGTCGCCATGCCTGCCTGGATGCCGAACCCGAATGCCAAGTAAGGGCTCAGGCCGTCGCAAAATGAAGAGAGCGGTCCAATGGGCCGCTCTCTGTCTTTGTAAGGGCCGTTGCGGCCTCACCGCTGCCAGAAAGGCAGTTTGGCGATCTCCGCCTCGACCTCTTCTTTCGTCAGTCCGATATCGTCGATCAGATGCGGATTGTCCATCGCCATGCGCTTGAGCTCGAAGCGGAAATAGGCCTGCTTGCGGCGCTCGGCGACGAGGCCGCGCCAGGCCGCGAGGCTGAAGCGCCGGCGGCCTGTGCGCATTGCGGACGGCGCCGCCAGACATGTGGAAGGCGCAAAGCTGTCGTTCATGGCAACCTCCATCGAAACGAGGGTTCCGAAGGCCCTCGACCTGATTGAGATTGCACTGTGCCGCAGGCGACCGGCGGCGTAATTAAGCCCTCCCAAATAGTTCTCAAAACTTCCAAATCGGCTAGAGCGGTTCACCGTTTCACGGAAACGGCGAACCGCTCTATCCCTTTGTTTTTACGCAATTCCGGGCGGAAGGTTACGGCGAAGGCGCCGAACTTAGCCGCTCACACTTTTCCTGGAATTGCTCTATAGATCGCCGCATGCAGGGATCGCGCTTTGCCTTCGGACCGTTTGTGCTTGATCCGGGCGCGGGAACGCTGCTTCGGGGCGATGTTCCCGTTGCCGCCGGCCATCGCGGACTGAAGCTGCTCGAGGCCCTCGTCGCGCGTCCCGGCGAAATCCTGGCCAAGGCCGAGCTGATGGACGCTGCCTGGCCGGGCACCGCCGTCGAGGAAGGCAATCTCACCGTCCAGATAGCGCAGCTCAGGAAGCTGCTCGGACCGGCGACCGGTGGCGGCGAGTGGATCGCCACGGTGCCGCGTGTCGGCTATCGCTTCACCGGTACCGTCGAACAGGCCGACGCCACACGCAAACCCTTGCCGCTGCCCGACAAACCGTCGATCGCCGTGCTGCCCTTCATCAATCTGAGCAACGACCCCGAGCAGGAGTCTTTCGCCGACGGCTTGACCGAGGACCTGATCACCGATTTGTCGCGGATACCGGGTCTCTTCGTCATCGCGCGCAATTCGGTCTTTGCTTACAAGGGCAGGGCCATGGACGTGCGCGCCATCGCCGGGGAGCTCGGTGTGCGCTATCTGCTGGAGGGCAGCGCAAGACGCGCCGCGGGACGCGTGCGCATCAACGCGCAGCTGATCGACGCGCTGAGCGGCGAGCATCTGTGGGCGGAGCGTTTCGACCGCGGCCTGGAGGACATCTTCGCCGTTCAGGATGAGGCTACCAGTAAGATCGTCGAGGCGTTGCTCGGACGGCTGCGCGCGCCGCCGGAGCGCAATCGGCCGAAGAGCCTCGAAGCCTACGATCTCGTCGTGCGGGCACGCAAAATGTTCGACGAGTCGCCGCAAATGGCGCGCGAAGCGCATCTGATGCTCACGCGCGCGATCTCGCTCGACCCGGACTATGCCGAGGCCTATCGCTGGCTTGCGATGAACCACTGGATGGGCTGGGTGCATTGGGGTGAGCCGTTCGAGCCTGCCCGCAGCACGGCTCTGCAACTGGCGCACAGGGCAGTGGCGATCGATCCCAACGACGCCGGCTGCCGCTGGGTGCTCGCCAACCTGCTTGCCTATGAGCGCGATTTCGAACAGGCCGAGATTGAGTTCGCCAAGGCGATCGAACTCGATCCGAACGAGGCGGATATCTGGGCGACATTGTCCGACATCGAGGTGCTGGCCGGCCAGGTGGACTTGAGTCTCGAACACATCCGCAAGGCATTCCGGCTCAATCCATTTCCGCCGAGCTGGTATTACCTGACGCTCGGCCAGGCGCAGTATGCGGCCCGCGACTATGAGGCGGCCGTCGAGACGCTACGCCGCGACGAGACCTACCGCACCAGCTCACGCCGCTTCCTCGCGGCAAGCCTGGCGCAGCTCGGCCGCCTCGACGAGGCGCGCACCGAGGTCGCGCTGTTCCTCGTCGGCAATCCGCATTTCTCTACGCAGCGCTGGGTCGACACGGAGCCGTTCCGCGACGAGGCGACGCTCGGGCATTTCGTCGATGGCTTCCGCAAGGCCGGCCTGCCGGAGTGATGCGGCGATCTGAGCTATTAGTAGCTCAACCCTGGCCTCAGCGGCCGGCGCGCGCCAGCCCGTGCGCCACCAGGCGGTCGATGACTTCCGGGTAGCTGACGCCGCTCGCCGCCATCGCCTTGGCGTACATGCTGATATTGGTGAAGCCGGGAATGGTGTTGAGCTCGTTGATCAGGAAATTCAGGTCCGGCATCAGGAAGAAGTCGACGCGGGCCATGCCGTCGCAGCCAAGCGCTCTGAACGCCTTTGCGGCTGTGCCCCGCATGGCTTCCTCGACCTCCGGCGGCAGCTCGGCCGGCACGATCAGTGCCGCGCCGTCTTCGTCGATGTACTTGGCATTGTAGTTGTAGAAGCCGTGGCTCTCCGCGGGCACGATCTCGCCTGGACGCGAGACGAAAAGTTCGCCCGCGGGGCTCTCCAGCACGCTGAATTCGATCTCGCGGCCACGAACGAATTCTTCCGCCAGCAGCTTGCGGTCGTGCTGGAAGGCTTCTGTCAGCGCCCGGTCGAATTCCTGGCTGGCATTGACCTTCGCGACGCCGACCGACGAACCTTGCCGCGCCGGCTTGATGAAGAGCGGCAGGCCGAGCTGCTCTTCCAGTTCGGTGAGCGATGGCGCCGCACCCTCGTCGATCGCCACCGAGCGTGCGACGGGCAGCCCGGCCGCCTTCAGCAGCCGCTTGGCGATGTCCTTGTCGAGGGCCGTGGCGGAGCCGAGGATGCCGCAGCCGGCAAGCGGCACGCGCGCCACTTCGGCCAATCCCTGCACCGCGCCGTCCTCGCCATGCAGGCCATGCAGCACCGGAAACAGTATATCGATGGCGGGAAGGTCGTGGGGAGTCCCGCCGGCGGGTATCGCCAGCATCCGTCCATGCCCGCCCGGCACCAGGCAGAGCTGCGTGCCAGAGGATGGCGTTGCCAGCGCGCCGCCCTCGAAGCTGCTTAGCAGCCACAGTCCTTCGCGCGTGACGAAGATAGGAACGGCATCGTATTTCGCCGGATCCAGCGCGGCCATGACATTGGCCGCCGAGAGCAGCGAGACCTCATGCTCGGCTGAGCGCCCGCCGAACAGCACGCCGATACGAAGTCTTTTTGCGGGCATCGACAACTCCACCAATGATCAGGGTTGGAGCTCGCACGCGAAACACCAGACATCCCCTTCAACCGTAGTAAGCGGAGGATTGGAGTGGGACTTTGACCGGTTGCAGCAGTTTTTCAGCAGAAGCGCGAAAGGCACTCCGTCCTGAGAGGTGTCAACGCGAGAAGAGCGGTGCGTCGTTTCGTGAAACGACGAACCGCTGCAACGGTGCTCGTCACCGCAACGCCGCCGCGATGTTGCCGCCGTCCACCGTCGTCACGTCCGCCGTGGTGCGCTCGGCCAGCGCCTGATGGAGGAAGGCCTGCGCCACGTCGTCGGCCGTCACTTCCTGCCCGAGCAGATTGCCGGACATGTATTCCTTCTCCGACACGCCGCGCGCGCCGGAGCGGCTGGCAATCATGGCGTCGGTCAAAAGGCCCGAGCGGATGCGGTCGGCGTTGACCGCGTTGGAGCGGATGCCATAGGCGCCGTAATCCAGCGCATACTGCCGTGACAAGAACAGCGTCGCCGCCTTCGGAATGCCGTAGGCGCCGAATTTCGGGCCGGGATTGATCGCCTGCTTCGAGGTGTTGAAGAGCAACACGCCGCCGGTACCCTGTTCCAGCATGATGCGCACCGCATTCTGCGCTGCCGACTGATGGGCGAAGAAATTGAGCTCGAAGCTCTTGCGCAAGGTGGCGTCGTCCAGTTCGCCGATGCGGCCTTCCCAGGCCGCTCCCGCATTCGAGACCAGGATGTCGACGCCGCCATAGACGGCCACCGCCTTGTCGAAGGCGGCGCGCATCTCGTCAGGCTTGGTGATGTCGGCGCCGATGCCGATCGAGTTGTTGCCGGCCGCCTTCGCCGCGTCGGCGGCCTTGGCGGCGTCGAGATCGACCATCACCGCATGCGCGCCATTGGCCGCGAACAGTTTTGCCGTCGCGGCGCCGATGGCGCCGGCGCCGCCGGTGATCAGCACCACCTGGCCGGTCAGCGGCTTCGGCTTGTTGGAGGCAAGCTTGGCCTGCTCCAGCGACCAGTATTCGAGCGGGAAGAGATCGGCTTTGGACAGCGGATGGAAATTGCCGACGGCCTCGGCGCCGCGCACCGCCTCGATCCACATCTCGCCGACATCGGAAGCGATCTTGGCATCCTTCAGCGTGCGGCCATGGCCGAACATCCCCAGCCCCGGAACCAGCGTCAGGCGCGGCATCGGGTCGAGCATGGTGCGCTTGACGTCGTCCAGCGCGTCGTTGGTCTCGAAATAGGCGGTGTAGTCCTTGACGAAGGCCTCGACATGGCTGCGCACCACGGCCTTGAAGTCGCCGAGCTTGTCGGCGTCGGGCGCCGGCACCGCCATCGGTCCCGTCTTGATGCGGATCGACAGATCGGGCGTCGAGACGCCGCGGCCGGCCAACTCGGCAATCTTGGCCGAATTGATGAAATCGACGATGGCGTCCGAGGTGCGGAAGTCGCTGATCATGCGGTCGAAACGGCCTTCGCCGCGCGACACGGCCACCGCGCCGCGCAGCGTCGGCGCGATGTCGCCCGGCTTGGCGAGTTTTGCCGGCAGCGCAGCCTTGGCCGCCTGCGGCTTGCCGTTTTTGGCGACGTAGTCCTCGGCCACAGTCACGTAATGGATCATGCGGTCATAGGCCTGCTTGGCGTCGTCGCCGAAGGTGAAGATGCCGTGCTTGTCGAGGATCAAACCCTCGACGCTCGGGTCGGCGTCATAGATGTCGGCCGCGACCTTGGCGAGGTCGAAGCCCGGCTTGATGTAAGGCACGTAACCCATCTTGTCGCCGAACACGGCCCTGATCAGCGGTTTGCTGTCTTCCTGGTCGACGATGGCGAGGATCGCGGTCGAATGCGTGTGGTCGACGAATTTGTGCGGCAGGAAGGCGTGCAGAAGTGTCTCGACCGACGGGTTGGGAGAGGCGGGATCGATCAGGTTGGAGCGCTGCAGCGCGACCATGTCCTCGTCGGAGAGCTTGGTAAGCGTGCGCGCCTTGAGCAGCGCGCCCATCTTCACCGCCGGCAGGCCTTGCGGCTCGATGACGGCCATGTCCCAGCCGCTGCCCTTGACGCACAGCACATCCCACTCGTCGCCGAGGAGATCAGTGGCCTTGGTCTTGCAGGACGTGTTGCCGCCGCCATGCAGCACCAGCCGCGGCTCTCCGCCGAGCAGGCGGGTCGTGTAGACGCGCAGCGCAAGGTCGCCGCCGACGCCCTTCTTGGCATAGTCGGTAACCGTCTTCTCCGCGTCGGCATCGTTCCAAAGATTCTTCATGTCGTTCCGTCCGATACTCGTCTTTTTGCTCATGAACAGAAAGCCGCGACGCCTGTATGACAGACAGAAGCGGCGAGGGTGGTTTTTCTAAGAGGCCTTTTTGGTTGCCGCCTCGGCGTACTGGAGCAGGCGCCCGGCCATATGCGCCCCGATCACCAGATGCGTGCAGAGCCCGCCGGCGATGGCTGAAAGCAGCGGCTCGAACTTGGTGTCTTCCTGCACCACCATCAACCGCTTCCCGATGGCGCGCAGCGAAGCGAGCTCGGCGGAGATGACGCGCCGGTTGTAGCTGCAGTCGAGCACCTCGCCCCTGGCGTCGATGATCTGTCCGGCGATGACGCCGGCGGCGCCCTGGCTGCGCAGTCCTTCCATCTCGGCCGGCGACAGCGCGCCGCATTTGACCAGATGGCTGTCGGCATCGACCGCGCCGACGGAATAGAGCGCGAGGTCGCACTCGGCGATGCCGGCGAGCTGGTCGCGGATCACCGGCTCGGCGCGCAGGCTCTTCGCCAGCTCTTCCGTCGACAGCACCAGCGGCGCGTAGAAGTTCAGGCCCTTGGCGTTGAGCCGCCGCGCGATCTCCATCGTGCACTGGTCTGGCCGGTAGGAATAGGGCGCGCCGAGATTGCCGCAGAGCTGCACCACGGTCACGTCCTGTAGGTCGGCGAAGGACATGATGTCGGCGATGGTGTAGACGGTGCGGCCCCAGGCGACGCCGATGCGGTCGCCCTTCTTCACCAGCTCGAGGAAGACGCTCGCCGCCAGCACGGCGATGTCGGTCGAAGGGTCGGCGAGATAAGCATTTTCCGGCGCGATCCAGACGGCGTCCAGCCCGAAGGCATCTTCGACCTTGCGCGCCATGACATCGTCGGTGAAAAGCTGCGTCGAGGTCGAGATGTTGACGATGCCGGTCTCGCGCGCCTTGCGCAGGTACATGGCGACCGAGGCCCGCGAAATGTTAAGCTGGCTCGCCACTTCGTCCTGGCGAAGGCCGTGCGCATAGTAAAGCCAGGCGGCCTTGTGGATGAGCTGTTCTGCCGGTCTGATCGCCATGCCGCCTCCTCGGCTGACATTAGTCACGGCTCTCGACAAAAGTCAAATTTGCACACCAGGGCCGCGATCGCCTCGCGGCGCGGCCCAATCCGGATCGCCATTCTACCAAGCCGGCGCAGCATAGCATTTTCGGCCGCGGAAGGGGGATGGCGTGACGGCGGGCCTAGGGTTAGAAAGCTCGAAAAGAACATTGGGGAGAACGGGATGGCCAATCCCTACGAACAGGATCTCGACAGGAACGCCGCCAATTATCAGCCGTTGACGCCGCTCACTTATCTTGAACGCGCGGCCAAGACCTATCCCGACCACATCGCCATCATCCATGGCAGCCAGCGCATCACCTATCGCGAGTTCTGGCGCCGCTCGTTGAAGCTTGCCTCGGCGCTTGCGAGGCACGGCATCGGCAAGGGCGACACGGTGACGGTGATGCTGTCCAACACGCCGCCGATGCTGGAAGCGCATTTCGGCGTGCCGATGACCAAGGCGGTGCTGCATTCGCTGAACACCCGCCTCGACGCCGCCGTCATCGCTTTCCAGATCGACCATGCCGACTCGAAGGTGCTGATCGTCGACCGCGAATTCTCGGGCGTGGTCAAGGAGGCCCTGGCGTTGGCCAAGTCCAAGCCATTGATCATCGACTACGATGACCCCGATTATGCCGCCGACGCTCCCTACCCGAAGGGCGAGCGGATCGGCGTGCTCGATTATGAGGACTTCGTCGCCGCGGGCGACGAGGCGTTCGCATGGTCGATGCCGGATGACGAATGGGACGCCATCTCGCTCAACTACACCTCCGGCACGACAGGCAACCCGAAGGGCGTCGTCTACCATCATCGTGGCGCCGCCCTGATGGCCTACACCAACACCATCCATGCCGGCATGGCCAGGCACGCGGTCTATCTGTGGACGCTGCCGATGTTCCATTGCAACGGCTGGTGCTTCCCCTGGACGCTTGCCGTGCAGGCCGGCACGCATGTCTGCCTGCGCTGGGTACGGGCGAAACCGATGTACGACGCGATCGCCGATCACGGCGTCACCCATCTGTGCGGTGCGCCGATCGTCATGTCGGTGCTGATCAACGCCAAGGATGAGGACAAGCGCCAGTTCCCGCAGACCGTCACCTTCAACACTGCCGCGGCGCCGCCGCCGGAGGCCGTGCTGGCGGGCATGGCCGACGCCGGCTTCGCCGTCACCCATCTCTACGGCCTCACCGAAACCTACGGCCCGGCCGTCGTCAACGAATGGCACAACGAGTGGGACGCGCTGGAGAAGGGGCCCAGGACGGCGAAGAAAGCGCGCCAGGGCGTGCGCTATGCCTCGCTCGAGGGTCTTACGGTGATGGACCCTCAGACGATGGAGGAGACGCCGGCCGACGGCGAGACCATTGGCGAGGTCATGTTCCGCGGCAACATCGTCATGAAGGGCTATCTGAAGAACCGGAAGGCCACCGACGAGGCCTTCGCCGGCGGCTGGTTCCATTCCGGCGACCTCGGCGTCATGCATCCGGACGGCTACATCCAGCTCAAGGACCGCTCCAAGGACATCATCATCTCGGGCGGCGAGAACATCTCCTCCATCGAAGTCGAGGACGCGCTCTACAAGCATCCGTCGGTCGCCTCCTGCGGCGTTGTCGCGCGCGCAGACGACAAATGGGGCGAGGTGCCGGTCGCCTATGTCGAGCTGAAGCCCGGCAAGACCGCGACAGAGGCCGAGATCATCGAGCATTGCCGAGGGTTGCTGGCGCGTTTCAAGGTGCCGAAGGCGGTCGTGTTCGCGGAGATCCCGAAGACCTCGACGGGCAAGATCCAGAAGTTCCGGCTGCGGGAGATGGCTAAGGGGGCGTAGTTCGCCCCAACACGGCCGCGACATCGACAATTTGCGCCAGCGCCCGCGACTTCGTCATCCTAGGGTCTGCGCCGCGTCGCTTCGCTCCTTGCTCCGCCCTAGGATGACGACCCCATCAGCGTCGGCTGCCAATCGCAGGCGCCGATTGAAGGCCGCGCCCGCTGTCACCATCTGTCACCAATTATACGTGTACGTCGATTCCGCGTTGACTCCTCGCTCCTTTCGTTTTACGACTGACGAAAATTGAAATTCGTCACTTATCAAACGAAAGTGCCATGTCCGAAGCCGCCGACATCGTGGCAGACCCAGCCAAACAGGAGAATGTGACCCGCATTCTCGACTGCGCCGAGCGGCTCTTCCGCCACTACGGTTACGGCAAGACCAATGTCGCCGACATTGCCCGCGAGCTCGGCATGTCGCCGGCCAACATCTACCGCTTCTTTGCCTCCAAGGTTGAAATCCACCAGGCCGTCTGTGGCCGCATGCTCGGCGCTAGCTACAAGATGGCCTACGAGATCATGCATCTGCCGATCAGCGCCGAGGAACGGCTGCGCCGCTACATCCATGCGCAGTACAAGATGACGCTGGAGGTCATGCTCGACCAGGAGAAGGTGCATGAGATGGTCATCGTCGCGCTGGAGCGCGACTGGTCCGTCATCGACAAGCATGTCAACAGCATCCACGACCTCTACGCCGAAGTGATCCGCGAGGGCATCGAGGCCGGCGAGTTCAGACAACAGGATCCGGAAACGGCCTCGCGCTGCTTCGGCGCCGCGACCGTTATTCTCTGCCATCCGCAGATGGTGGCGCAGTGCCTTGCCAAGACCAACCGGGCGATGCCCGACGAACTTATCGACTACGCCATCAGAGCCTTGAAATAGAAGCCGTCCGCCGGGTGCGGTCGACAAATCATCTCCAATTCGGGAGCGCTAAGGTGTCTTTGTCCAGTTCCATCCTCCGCAAGCTGCCGGCTGCACGCCTCTCAACCGCCGCCGTCGTTGCGGCAATGCTCGGCCTTGCCGGCTGCAGCCAGGAGAAAGCCGAGGTCGTCCAGGAAGTCGTCCGGCCGGTCAAGGTTGTCGAGATCGGCGAGGCGCAGACCACCCGTCAGCTCGATTATTCCGGTTCGGTGCGCGCCCGCACCGAGATGAATCTCGGCTTCCGCATCGCCGGCAAGGTCACCGAGCGCCTGGTCGACATCGGCCAGCACGTGAATGAGGGCGACGTGCTCGCCCGCGTCGATCCTGCCGATTACGAACTGTCGGTGAAGAGCGCTGCGGCCAGCCTCGACGCCGCCGAGCGCCAGGTCGAGACCGTCGACCTCGCCAGGAAGCGCGCCGAACAGCTCTATGCCAAGAATTTCGCGCCGAAGTCGCAGCTCGACCAGGCGCGGCTGACCTACGACCAGGCCGTGGCGACCCGCGATGCCGCTCGTTCGACGCTGGCCCAGGCGCAGAACCAGGTTCAATACGCCGATCTGAAAGCCAGCAAGAACGGCATCGTCACCGCCATCTCCGCTGACGTCGGGCAGGTGGTCGCGGCCGGCACGCCGGTGATGACTGTCGCGGTGGATGGCGAGAAGGAAGTGTCGATCGCGGTGCCGGAGATGGACATTGCCGGCTTCAAGCCCGGCAAGGAGGTCAAGGCGAGCTTCTGGTCGGACGAAGGCTTGACGCTTGACGGCAAGGTCCGCGAGGTCGCCGGCAGCGCCGATCCGCAGTCGCGCACCTTCGCCGTCCGGGTTTCGCTGCCCAACGATCCGCGCGTGCTGCTCGGCATGACCGCCAATGTCCAGGCGACCGTCGGCAACAAGACGCAACTTGTGTCGATCCCGCTGACCGCGATGACCGAGAAGGATGGCAAGCAGATCGTCTGGACGGTGGACCGTGCCTCCGACACCGTGCATCCGCGCCCGATCAAGGTCGCCAACTTCACCGCCGACGGCGTCACCGTGGCCGACGGCCTGAAACAGGGCGATGTCGTGGTCGCGGCGGGCACCCAGTTCATGGCCGAAAACTTGAAGGTCAAGCTTTCTGGCGACGTCCAGCAATCCGCCTCGGCGGAGGACGTCGCAACCACCAGCAGCCTGCACTAACCAGGCGCGACAGACGCCTTTCCCGCTCTCGCTGCATCAAGCCGCGAGCCGGGGAGGGCATGGGTTCCGGGCGGCGGACGCCAGATCGCGGGATACCGGCATGTTGGCTCCCCCCCGCGGCAGTGCCGCGTCGTCCTGCGTGATTTGCGAGTCTCTCTCTCCGCTTGAGGGTCTCGCCGCCCGGAAACCCGACCGAGAATTCACAGGCAATGCCAGGTGTGCATTGCCGGCCAATTGGACTGGACTTGTGCCATGACCACGACCGACAGCAGCACTGAAAAGCGGCCCTTCAACCTTTCGCGCTGGGCGATCGGACATCCGAGCATCGCGCGCTTCCTGTTCGGGCTGATCATCCTGGCTGGCGCGCTCGGCCTGATGCGCATGGGCCAGAAGGAAGACCCGGACTTCACCTTCCGCGTCATGGTGGTGCAGGCGATCTGGCCCGGCGCCTCGATCCAGGACATGGAAGACCAGGTCGTCAACAAGATCGAGCGCAAGCTGCAGGAAACGCCGCATCTCGATTTCGTGCGCTCCTACACGCGTGCCGGCAGCGCCATCATCACGCTTCAGGTGAAAGGCGACACCAATGCCGAGGAGGTCAAGGACGCCTTTTATCAGGTGCGCAAGAAGGTCGGCGACATTTCCAATGAGTTGCCGCAAGGCCTGCTCGGCCCCTATTTCAACGACGAGTTCGGCGACACCTTCATCACGTTGCATTCGATCAGCGGCGACGGCTTCACCTATCCGGAGCTGAAGAAATTCGCCATCCAGGCGCGCGACATGCTGTTGACGACGCCGGGCGTCGAAAAGGCCGTCATCATCGGCGACCAGCCGGAGAAGATCTATATCGACGTCTCATCCAAGGCGCTGGCCGAGCGCGGCCTGACCACCCTCGACCTGCAGAACGCCGTCAAAGGGCAAAACGCGGTCGATCCGGCCGGCTCGGTCGACACCGGCCTGCGCTCGGTGCGCATCTCGGTCGAGGGCGACGTCACCAAGGCCGCGGACATCCGCGAACTGAGGCTGCGCTCCGGCAGCCAGGTGACGCGGCTCGGCGACATCGCCACGGTCTCGTCCGGCCTCGAAGACCCTTATGAGCGCAAATACCGCTTCAACGGCCATGAGAGCGTCCAGGTCGGCGTCGTCATGGCCAAGGGCTTCAACGTGAGGGACGTCGGTAAGGATGTCGAGGCGACTTATCAGCGCTTCGAGGCTGGGCTGCCCTACGGCGTTTCGGTCGACCAGATCTCCGACCAGCCGGAGGTGGTCAAGGACGCGGTGAGCGAATTCATGGAAGCGCTGGGCGAAGCGCTGCTCATCGTGCTCGCCGTCTCGCTCCTGTCGATCGGCTGGCGCTCGGGCCTGGTGATAGCCATCGCCATCCCACTGGTCTTGGCCGCGACCTTCGCCATCATGTACGAGATCGGCATCGACCTGCAGCGCATCTCGCTCGGCGCTTTGATCATCGCGCTCGGCCTCCTGGTCGACGACGCCATGATCGTCGTCGAGATGATGGAGCGAAAGCTGGAGGAGGGGCTGGTCAAGATCGAGGCGGCGAGCTTCGCCTACACCTCGACAGCCTTCCCGATGCTTACCGGCACGCTGATCACCACGGCGGGCTTCATCCCGGTCGGCTTCGCGGCGTCCACCGCCGGCGAATATGTGCGCACCCTGTTCTACGTCGTCGGCATCGCGCTCGTCGTGTCGTGGTTCGTCGCGGTCTATTTCACGCCCTGGCTGGGCTACATGATCCTGAAGCAGCGCAAGCACGCGGGCACCCATCACGATGTCTTCGACACCCGCTTCTACCGCCGCCTGCGCGCGACCGTTACCTGGGCCGTGCGTCACCGCATCATCGTTCTGGTGATGACCCTGGTGACCTTCGCCACCAGCCTGTGGGCCTTCCAGTTCATCCCGCAGAACTTCTTCCCGCAGTCGTCGCGCCCGGAAATCCTGGTCGATCTCTGGCTGCCGGAAGGCACCTCGATCAAGGAGGTCGAGAACCAGGCCAAGGCGCTGGAAGCCAGGATGATGGACGATCCCGACAAGCGCTTCATCGCCACCTATATCGGCGAAGGCGCGCCACGCTTCTTCCTGCCGCTCGACCAGCAACTCCGCAATCCCAACTTCGCCCAGCTGCTGGTGATGGCCAAGGACGAGCCGGCTCGCGAGCGGTTGATCGTCAAGATGCGCGGCATCCTGGCCAAGGACTTCCCGTCGATCCGCGGCAAGGTCGACCGTCTGTTCCTTGGACCGCCGACCGGCTGGCCGGTGCAGATGCGCATCATGGGTCCGGACCGCAAGGAGGTGCGCCGCATCGCCGACGAGGTGAAGGCGAAGTTCCAGGCCAACCCGCTGCTCGGCGCCATCCATGATGACTGGCTGGAGCCGGTGCCGGCGATGAAGCTGGTGATCGACCAGGATCGTGCTCGCGCCCTTGGCGTCACCTCGCAACGCATCCGCCAGATGCTGCAGGCGACCATGTCCGGCGCGCCGCTCGACGACTTCCGCGACGGTGAGGAGACGGTGTCGATCGTCGCCCGCGAGCCCGAGGCGAGCCGCCATCTCCTGTCCTCGGTCGACTCCGTCTATATCCCGACCGACTTCGGCGGTTCGGTGCCGCTCTCGCAGGTGGCCAAGGTCGTGCCCGTCTTGGAGCAGGGCATCGAATGGCGGCGCAACCGGCTGCCGACGATCAGCGTGCGCGCCACGTTGCCGGACGGCGTGCAATCGAACGACGTCGTCACCAAGATGTACAACGACATGAAGGACCTGCGCGCCGGCCTTGCGCCCGGCTACCAGATCCAGATCCAGGGCGGCGCCGAGGATTCGGCCGAGAGCCAGGCTTCGATCGCCGCCAAGGCGCCGATCATGCTGGCGATCATCGTCGTGCTTCTGATGGTCCAACTGCAGCATTTCGGCAAATCGATGCTGGTGCTGGCAACCGGCCCGCTCGGCATTATCGGCGCCGCCGCGGCGCTGCTGATCAGCGGCGCGCCCTTCGGCTTCGTCGCCATCCTCGGCGTCATCGCGCTGCTCGGCATCATCATGCGCAACTCGATCATCCTGGTCGACCAGATCGATCAGGACATCGCGGCAGGCATGGATCGATCGGAAGCGATCGTGGGTGCAGCCGTGCGCCGCTTCCGGCCGATCATGCTGACCGCGCTCACCGCCGTCCTGGCGCTGATCCCGATCTCGCGCGCCGTCTTCTGGGGGCCGCTCGCCTACGCCATGATGGGCGGCATCCTGGTCGCCACCGTGCTCACCATTCTGGTGCTGCCGGCCGGCTACGCGCTGTTCTTCGGCCGCGCGCCGAAGAAAGCCAAGACCGACGAGCAGGCGCCGGAGTCGGAGAAGATCGAAGGCATCGAACGGCCGCAGCTGGCACTGGCCGCGGAATAGAACAAAGGTGGCAACCTAGAGAGCAATTCCGTCCGGAATTGCGTGAAAGCAAGCCTCATCCGCCATCGGCGAAAGCCGGTGGCGGATGATCCGCATCAAGGGTCAGCTGGGCGAAAATACTCCGCGGCAGGGCTTCGGCAAAACAGAATTCCTTTTCAGCGGCGCGATGCAGGCCGATCCTGCGCTAATATCGGAGCGGCAACGCTCGTCATCGCTGGATCATTCCTCATGTCAGAAAAACGGCAATTGCGACTCGGCGCCTTCATGCGCCCCGTCAGTCTTCACACCGGCGCCTGGCGCTATCCGGGCGCCTACGCGGACGCCAACTTCAACTTCGCGCATTTGAAGCGCTTCGCGCAGACGCTCGAGGCGGCGAAGTTCGACGCCTTCTTCATGGCCGACCATCTGGCCGTGCTCAACATGCCGATCGAGGCGCTGCGGCGCAGCCACACGGTAACGTCGTTCGAGCCGTTCACGCTGCTCTCGGCGCTTGCCGCCGTCACCGATCATATCGGCCTGGTGGCGACCGCTTCGACCACCTTCGACGCGCCCTATCACATCGCCCGGCGCTTCGCCTCGCTCGACCATATCAGCGGCGGACGCGCCGGCTGGAACATCGTCACCACGTCCAATCCCGACGCGGCGCTGAATTTCGGCCTCGACGAGCATGTCGAGCATGACGAGCGCTACCACCGGGCGCGCGAGTTCTACGATGTCGTGACCGGACTGTGGGACAGTTTTGCCGACGACGCCTTCATCCGCGACGCCGAAAGCGGCCTCTATTTCGATCCATCGAAACTGCATGTGCTCGATCACAAGGGCGAGCACCTGTCTGTGCGTGGCCCGCTCAACATCGCCAGGCCGGTGCAGGGCTGGCCGGTCATCGTCCAGGCCGGCGCGTCCGACGTCGGGCGCCAACTGGCCGCCGAGACGGCGGAGGTGATCTTCGCCGCGCCGCCCGACCTGGCATCCGGCCGGCGCTTCTTTGCCGACGTGAAGGGCCGGGCGCAAAAACTCGGCCGCGCGCGCGACGACATCAAGATCCTGCCCGGCGCCTTCGTCGTCGTCGGCGACAGTGTCGAGGAGGCGCGGGCCAAGCGCGCGAAGCTGGACAGTCTCGTCTATTACGAGAGCGGCATCGCCTCGCTGTCGATCGCGCTTGGCCATGATGCGTCGGGTTTCGATCCCGACGCTCCGCTGCCCGACATTCCCGAGACCAATGCCTCGAAGAGCAGCCGCGAGCGCGTCATCGAGCTGGCGCGCAAGGAAAGCCTCACGGTCCGCCAACTGGCCCAGCGGCTCGGCGGCTATTCCGGTCTGGCTTTCGTGGGCACCGCCAAGACCATTGCCGACGACATGGAGGAGTGGTTGCTCAGCGACGGCTCCGACGGGTTCAACGTCATGTTCCCCTATCTGCCCGCCGGGCTCGACGATTTCGCCGAGAAGGTCGTCCCCGAGCTGCAGCGGCGCGGGATCTTCAGGCGCGAATATGAAGGATCGACGCTGCGCGAGAATCTCGGCCTGAAGCGGCCGCCGAACCGGTTCTTCGAAGAAGTGGCTGCCCGCAAGGCAGGTTGACGCCGAGATCGAGGCGATCGCAAAAAACAAACGGGCGCGCCGAAGCGCGCCCGTTTCCTTTCAGGTTGCCACGTCAGATAACGAACACCCAGTTGGCGATCAGCATCACGATCACGCCGGCCACGAGCGTCAGGTAGGGCAGCACGCCCGCCTTCTTGACCGAGAGGTCCGCCCCCGCCATGCCGAGATCGGCCAGCATATGCTCGGGGAACTTGCCGCCATCCTGAATATAGTGACGGAAGCAGAACACCGGGATGATCAAGGCAGCCGTTATCAGGCCGGCCCACAGCGCCATCGGGTTCCACACCTTGGCGCCCGCACCCATGAAGATGGCGTTGACATAGGCGAAGATGGCACCGATGCCGAGCAGCCAGGTCGGCGCCTTCCACGGCCGGTTGATATGGCCGTTGTCGATGCGGTGGATCCAGCCGGCATTGAGGTTGAGGAAGTTGAAGATGATGTAGCCGCAGTTCGACACGGCGAGGATGAAGAAGAAGCTCGTCGCGTCGGCCGAGGCGATCGCCAGAACGGCCAGGTTGAAGCAGAGATCGGTCCACATCGCCCGCGTCGGCGCGCCGTGCTCGTTGACATGGCTGAGATAGCGCGGCAGCCAGCCGTCGACCGAACCCTGGTAGAGCGTGCGCGAGGAGCCGGCCATCGCCGTCATGATGCAAAGCACCAGCGCCAGGATCATCAGCATCACCAGCAGGCTGTGGATCAGCTTGCCGCCGCCGACCATGCCGGCCAGCGCGTCGGCGACGCCCGAGCCGTCGACAATCGGCGTCGCCAGCATACCGTTCAGGCCCAGAACGCCCTGGAAGGTGAAGGGCACCAGGATGAACAACAGCATGCAGAGCAGGCCGGAATAGAAGATGGCCTTGAACGTGTCGGTGCCGGGGTTCTTGAACTCAGACGTGTAGCAGACCGCGGTCTCGAAGCCGTAGGTCGACCATGCGGCGATGAACATGCCGCCCAGCACCAGGGTCCAGCCGGCGATGTTCCACGACCCGGGGTCAGGCGCGTATGCGGCCGCCAGCGGCACCAGCGGCGAGAAGTTGGCGTAGTTGATCTGGCCGGTGACGATCGGCACGACGCCGACGATCAGCATCGGGATGATGACCAGCAGGCCGATATATTTCTGCACATTGGCCGTGCCGAGGATGCCGCGATGCTGGATGGCGAAGATGACCAGCATCAGCACCGCGCCGATGAAGAAGGTGGCGTTGAGCGTGAACGAAACGGGACCCAGCGTATGGCCCCACAGCGTCCAGTTGCGGATCGCCGGCGTCGCGGCGGCCGTGACCGCGGCGATGGCGTCGGCGGGAGCCGTCCCGGCATGCGCGGCGATATAGGCGACCACCTCGGGCGAGGTTTCGGAGAAGACCGGGATCGGCGCCAGCGCGTTGAGGATATAGGCGGCGGCGATCGAGCAGCCGAGCGACAGCACCGGCGACCAGGCAAACCAGTTGCACCACACCGACAGCGGCGCGATGAATTTCGAATAACGCAGCCAGGCGGTAGCGCCGTAGATCGAGGCGCCGCCCGACTTGTTCGGGAACAGGCCGGCAATCTCCGCATATGTGAAGGATTGCAGGAAACCCATGATCATGGACACCGTCCAGATCAGAAAGGCAAGCGTCCCGGTCGTGCCGGCAATGCCGCCGATCGAGAACAGGACCAGTGCCGGAACACCGCTTGCCACCCAGAAGGCGCCACGCCAGTCGATATGCCTGAGCAGCTTGCTTTCGGCAGGCTGCTCCAGGGCCGTGCTTATCGTGCTCATATCTTGTGTCTTCCCCTTTTTTCTGTTCCCCGCCGGCGACGCTTCGGCTCTCGCGAAGCTTGCTCCCCGGCCACTATGGTCCGACTGTCGTGTTTCCACTCAGTCGTATTTTTTTCTTTAGAGTGAAGATTGATCCGACGCGCTTTCGCGTCAAGCGTTTTGTGAATGTCATGCACATCACGCTTGCGAAACATCCTTCTTCCCTTCTCCACAAGGGCAGAAGGGAAAGATCGCAGCTATCAGGAACGAGGCTTGGTCTTTTGCGGATCGTAGTGCGCGAAGGGCACGACGCGCGCGGGCAGCCGCTTGGCGTGGCCGTCGAGCTTGCCGATCTCGACCTCCGCGCCGATCTCGGCATGGGTGACGTCGAGCCTTGCCAGCGCGATGTTTTTGCCCAGCACCGGCGAGCGCATGCCGGAGGTCACGACGCCGATCTGGGCGCGCCCGACATGGACGCAGTCGCCATGGCCGACCGGGATATTGGCGTCGATGTCGAGGCCGACGAGCTTGTGCTGCGGATGCTCCTTGCGCCGGATCAGCGGGTCGCGGCCGACGAAGTCGTCGGCCTTGGTCTTCAGCGGCACGGTGAAGCCGATGCCGGCCTCGAACGGATCGGTCTGGTCGGAGAATTCGTAACCGGCGAAGATCAGCCCGGCCTCGATGCGCACCATGTCGAGCGCCTGCAGGCCCATCGGCTTCAGCCCATGCGGCTGGCCGGCTTCCCAGACGGCGTCGAACACCTTTTCGGCGTCGCGCGGATGGCACCAGATCTCATAGCCGAGCTCGCCCGTATAGCCCGTGCGCGAGACCACGACAGGCACGCCGTTGCCGCCGCCGATGCGCGCGACGGCGAAGCGGAACCATTCGAGCTCGCCGATCGAGGGCTGCACCGGCGAGGTCCAGACGACCTCCTTCAAGATGTCGCGGCTCTTCGGCCCCTGCACTGCGATGTTGTGCATCTGGTCGGTGGAGGAGCGCACCAGCACGTTGAGGCCGAGCTTCTTGGCCGTCTCACGCAGCCATTCGCCGGAGAAATCGTCGCCGCCGACCCAGCGGAAATTGTCCTTGCCGAGTCTCAGCAGCGTGCCGTCGTCGATCATGCCGCCATGCTCGTAGCACATCGCCGTGTAGACGACCTGGCCGACGCCGAGCTTCTTGACGTCGCGGGTCAGCGTGTATTGCAGCAGCGCTTCGGCGTCGGGTCCAGTGACCTCGAACTTGCGTAGCGGCGACAGGTCCATGATCACGGCATCCTGCCGGCAGGCCCAGTATTCGGCGATCGGCCCTTCCTTGGCGAAGGAATTAGCGAGCCAATAGCCCCTGTATTCGACGAAATCGCGCGTGTGCTTGGCAAAGCTCGAATGAAAGGCTGTCTCGCGGGTCATTTTCGGTTCCGAGTCGGGCTTCATGCGTCTGGCGATCGCTCGCGAGAATTTGTGCTGGCCGGAATAGGTTCGCACATGGATGTCGGTCAGGTCCCAGCCATTGGCGGGCGTGGTGTCGTCCGGGCAGGCCGAGGACACGCAGATGATATCAGTCAGCGCCCTGAGCAGCACATAGTCGCCCGGCCGCGACCACGGCTCGTCCGACACCATCACGCCATGCGCGTCGATCGCCGTGTTGAAGAAGAAGTTGATCGCCATCCAGCCGGCGCGGGGCGTCACGCCCTTGTCGGCAAGCGCCTTGTTGAAATTCTCCGAGCAGTTGGTGTGACCGGGATAGCCGATGTCGTCGTAATATTTGGCGGCGCAGGCGAGCGCGAAGGCGTCGTGCCGCCCGCATGTGTCCTGCACCACCTCGACCAGCGGCTCCATGTCCTGGTTGTAATATTTCGAATGCAGGCCGGGCATCGGATAGGCCGAGCCCATCAGCGTGCGGGTCGTCGTCACGTCGAGCGGCAGGTCGCGGCCCTTGTCCAGCTTGCGCGCCGAAAAGCACTGGAAGTCGGTGCATTGCCGGCCATCGACATCGATGATCTGCAGATAGTCGCCCGCCTTGACGAAATAGGATTCGGCGGTCGCCGATCTCACGCGCAGATCGAGCACAGGATCGGCCAGCGGATCGGCAAGCTGCCCTCTTGTCTTCAGTCGGATGGTGGCGCGGCGCACCAGGACGGTCAGTGGCGTCGCGGTGTTGTGGCCGTCGACCAGCATCGGCCCGCCGGGCGCGGCAATCAGCAGCGCGCCGTCGCGCTGCACGGAAAAACTCTGCTCGGCGCCGGCCGGTGTGGCGCCACCGAACACGCGCACGGCCTTCGGCTGGTCGAGCTGCACCTTCCGGCGCTCGAGGCTGAGACGCAGCGCCGAGAGACTGTCGTCGCCCTCGGCGAGCAGCGCCTTGACGCCGGCGGCGTTGCTGTTCGACCGTTCGCCGAAAATGCCGGGATCGGTCGCGCCGGATGTGTCCCAGGCCAGCAATTCGCAGGGTTGGCCGCCTTCGACATTGGTGACGCCGACGCTGTCGCCCGCCTCGACGTCGATCAGCACCGCGCCGTTGCCCTGCACCGTATAGCGCTCCAGGCCCGGCGGCAGCCGGATCTCGCCGGGGCGCAGGATCAGGCTAGGCTTGGGCGGCCTGGACAGGACGGCGGGGTAGGGCGACTGGCTCATCTCAAACCCTCCTCCGAGCGAGAAACAAGTTTGCCTGTGTGTAAAATTATTTTCGCTGAGAGAATAGCAGGGGGAATGCGTTTGGCAAGGCGGGACTTCCCTTCCCCTTGGGGGAGAAGGTGGCCGCGCAGCGGCCGGATGAGGGGTGCTCCAGGGAAAGCCGACGTCTCACTCCGCTGGAACACCCCTCATCCGTCTCGGCGCTGGCGCGCCGATCCACCTTCTCCCGCAAGGGAGAAGGAGAGGGCGCATCGCTACGCCAAATCTTCCGAATGACCGATCGTCACGCCGTGCTCGGCAGCGGAGTCGAGGATGGTGTGCCAGAGGCTCTCGGCGAAAGTCGCGAACACCAGGAGATTGAACACCGCCTGCCCATTGCGATCATCACCGCGCCACAGCGTGACACTCGTGTGATCCATCGAGGTCGCAGCCGCCGCACCCACGCCGAACACATCGGGATGCAAATCGATCGACGACAGCTTGGCGAGCATCGCGCGGGCCTTGTCGCCGGAGATGCTGATCAGCGCCCGCGCATGCGATTGGTCGGAAAGCGAGGCCGAGCCGGCAAAGACGGAGGCAAGCGCGTCGATCGAATGCTTGCCACCCTTGGACAGCACGAAGAACTGGTCCGGTCCCGACCAGATCACCGTCGCATCGGCAATGCTGACAGCCTTGGGCGTCTCCGGCGCGGCAGCACCGAGGCGCGCCTTCGCAGCCGCGATCGTCTCGCCGGCCTTGCCGCGCCGCGCCATCACCTGGACAAGGTCGAAATTGCGGATCTCGGTCAGCGACACGCCGGCTTCGCCTTGCGCGCCATAAGGGCCGGCGACGAGCGCGCGGTCGAGCGGGCTGCGGATGTCCCAGGAAAAATCAGCCACGCTGGCGCCCTCCATCCGGATCGTAGAAGACGGAATTGCAGAACTCGACATCGTAGTCCTCGCCGCGCAACGGGTCATGCGCGCGCACGATCTCGCCGATGCGCTCGCGGCCGCGCTCGACAAGACCCAAGCCGATCCACTGGTCGAGCACCGGCGAGAAACAGACCGAGGTGACATAGCCCTGGTCGTTCTCAGGCCCGGGCGTCTCGCCCTTCGGAATGATATGCGCGCCGGAACGCAGGCGCCGTGCCTTATCTGTCGGCTTGATGCCGACGACCACCTGTCGATTCGGCACGGTGAGCGCCTCGCGGCCGGCCATGACACGGCCGATGAAATCCTTCTTGGTCGACATCATCTTGCCGAGGCCGAGATCACCAGCCGTGGTGGTGCCGTTGAGCTCCGGTCCGGCGACATGGCCCTTTTCGATGCGCATCACACCGAGTGCTTCGGTGCCGTAGGGCGTCACCCCGAACGGTTTGCCGGCGAGCATCAGATTGCGCGCCATCGCCTCGCCGTAACGCGCCGGCACCGAAATCTCGAAGGCCATCTCGCCGGAGAAGGAGATGCGAAACAGCCTCGCCTTCAGGCCGCCGCGCAGCTTGACCTCGCGCGCGCCCATGAACGGGAAACCTTCGTTCGACAGGTCCTCGGCCGGATCGACGATCTCCTTCAAGAGGTCGCGGGTCTTCGGCCCGGCGATCGAGAACTGCGCCCACTGGTCCGAGACGGAAGTCAGCTGCACATCGAGCTCGGGGAACAGCACCTGCCGGCAGAACTCCAGATGCTGCATCACCAGCCCGGCCTTGGCCGTGGTGGTGGTGAGGAAATAATGGTCTTCGGCCAGACGCGAGGTCGTGCCGTCGTCATAGACGATGCCGTCCTCGCGCAGCATCAAGCCGTAGCGCGCCTTGCCGACGGCGAGGCTGGAGAAGGCGTTGATGTAGACGCGGTCGAGGAAGGCACCGGCATCGGGCCCGTGCACGTCGATCTTGCCGAGCGTCGAGACATCGCAGAAGCCGACGCCGCTGCGCACCGCCTTGACCTCGCGGGTGACCGATTCCAGCCAGTCCTTCTCGCCCGCGCGGGGATACCACTGGGCGCGTTTCCAAAGCCCGGTATCGACGAAGACGGCACCCTGTTCGGCCGCCCAATGATGCGACGGCGTCAGCCGCGTCGCATGGAAATTTTCGTCGCGATGGTGGCCGGCGAAAGCGCCGATGGCGACCGGCACATAAGGCGGCCGGTAGATCGTGGTGCCTGTCTCGGGGATCGACTTGCCGGTGACCGCCGCCATGATGGCGAGGCCGGCGACATTCGAGGTCTTGCCCTGGTCGGTCGCCATGCCGAGCGTGGTGTAGCGCTTCAGATGCTCGACCGATTGAAAACCCTCGCGCTGCGCCAGCTCGACATCGGAAGCAGTGACGTCATGCTGCTGGTCGACGAAGGCCTTGCCGTTGCCGGCGACATGCCAGAGCGGCGTCAGCGAGAACGCCTCATCGTCGGCGACAGGCATGGAGCCGATATTGCCGCCGCGCCCGGCATCGCGTGCCGCGGCAGCGCCGGCTTCGAACCCTTCGCGCAGGCAGGCGCCGAGACCGAAAGCGCCGTTGGCCGCGCCGGCCGCGACCATTCCGGGCGGCGCGCCGTCCGGCACGAAGGCGGCGATGTCGTCGCGCCATTTCGGCCGGCCGCGATGATAGGAGGTGAGCCCGACCGCCGGGTTCCAGCCGCCCGACACGGCAAGCCCGTCGGCCTCGACCTCGGCGCGCGCGCCACCGGTCAGCGCGACGGAAATCTTGCGCACGCCGGCCTTGCCGCGATCGACAGCGGAGACCGAGCCGTGCAGCACCGGGAAGCCGCCCTTGCTGGCCAGCGAGCGATGCGCCGGCGAAACGTCCGGCCGGGCATCGATCACGGCCGCCACCTGCAGCCCTGCCGCGATCGCCGTTTCGGCCGTTCGCCAGCCATCCTCGTTGTTGGTAAAGAGCGCGATGCGTCTCGCCGGCGTGGCGGCGTAGCGGTTGATGTAGCTGCGCATGGCCGACGCCATCATCACGCCCGGCGTATCGTTGCCGGCAAAGACGATGGGACGTTCGATCGCGCCGGCGGCGACGACGCAGCGCTTGGCCACGATCCGCCATAGCCGCTGCCGGACCTGGTGTTCCGGCGGCACCGGCAGATGGTCGTTGACGCGCTCGATTGCGCCATAGGTGCCGCCGTCATAGACGCCGAACAAAGTCGTGCGCCTCATGATGCGCACATCCGGCATTGCAGTCAGTTCGGCAACCGCGCCCGCGATCCATTCGGCGGCGGGCAATCCGTCGATCGTGCCGCCATCGGCGAGCAGCCGCCCGCCGAGGACAAAATCCTCTTCGCACAGGATGACGCGCGCGCCGCTACGGCCGGCGGCAAGGGCAGCCGCCAGACCGGCCGGACCGGAGCCAGCGATCACCACGTCGCAATGCGCCCAGGCCTTGTCATAGTGGTCGGGATCGGAAACGCCCGCCGCGCGGCCAAGACCGGCGGCGCGGCGGATCGCCGGTTCGTAGATCGCTTCCCAGAATTTTGCCGGCCACATGAAGGTCTTGTAGTAGAAGCCGGCGACGAAGATCGGCGCGAACAACTGGTTGACCGACATGACGTCGAAATTGAGCGACGGCCAGCGGTTCTGGCTGGCGGCTTCGAGGCCTTCATAGAGCTCGGCCGTGGTCGCCTTGGTGTTCGGCTCGCGCCGCGCGCCGCTGCGCAATTCGACCAGCGCGTTGGGCTCTTCCGAACCGGCGGTGAGGATGCCGCGCGGGCGATGATATTTGAACGAGCGGCCGACGAGCTTGATGCCGTTGGCAACCAGCGCGGAAGCCAGCGTGTCTCCCTTGAAGCCCAAAAAATTCTTGCCGTCGAAGCGGAAGCTGAGCGGTGCCGTACGGTCGATGAGACCGCCATTGTTCAGCCGGTTTGCCTGATCGCCGCGCATCATGCGCCAACCTTGGCGGCGCCGGCGCCCGCAGCCGGCTCGACGGCCGAAATCTCATGCGTCAGCGTGTTGCGCGTGACCTTCAGCCAGGCCCGGCAGCCGCCGCCGTGATACCAGTACTCGCTGATCACGCCGGCGATGTTGTCGCGCAGATAGACGTAATCGTAGACGGCGTCCTCGCCGGCGTCGGCCGCGGGGCGCTGCGGCTTGGCGTCGCCGAGATAGGTGAACTCGCCGAGTTCGCGTTCGCCGCAGAAGGGACAGATTATGCGCATGGCTGGGTCTTCAATGGAGGTTCGGTTGGGCGCCCTGGCCCTTCTCGTCGATCATGGCGCCGCGCTGGAAGCGGTCGAGGCGGAAGCGGGCAGCCTCCTTGTGCGACTCGTCGCGCGCCAGAAGATGAGCGAAGACGAGGCCTGAGCCCGGCGTTGCCTTGAAGCCGCCATAGCACCAGCCGGCATTGATATAGAGGCCGTCGACCGGGCTCTTGTCGATGATCGGCGAGCCGTCCATCGACATGTCCATGATGCCGCCCCACTGGCGCAGCAGCCGCACGCGGCCGATCATCGGGATCAGCGCCATGCCGCCTTCGCAGACGTCTTCCATCACCGGCAGATTGCCGCGCTGGGCGTAGGAATTATAGCCGTCGATGTCGCCGCCGAAGACCAGCCCGCCCTTGTCGGACTGGCTGACATAGAAATGTCCGGCGCCGAAGGTCATGACGCCGGGGATGAGCGGCTTGATCGCTTCCGAGACGAAGGCCTGCAGCACATGGCTCTCGATCGGCAGGCGCAAGCCGGCCATCGCCGCGACGTGCGAGGAAGAACCCGCAACCGCCATGCCGACCTTGCCGGCGCCGATCCTGCCGCGCGAGGTCTCGACGCCGGTGACCTTGCCGTTGGCGTCGCGCGTGAAGCCGGTGACCTCGCAGTTCTGGATGATGTCGACGCCGAGCGCGCTCGCCGCATGCGCATAGCCCCAAACCACGGCGTCGTGGCGAGCCGTGCCGCCGCGCCGCTGCAGCAGGCCGCCCTGCACGGGGAAGCGCGCATTGTCGAAATTCAGGAATGGCAGCATTTTGCGCAGCGCCGCCTGGTCGAGCAGCTCGGCGTCGATGCCGTTGATGCGCATCGTGTTGCCGCGCCGGGCGAAGGCGTCGCGCTGCGCGTCGGAATGGTAGAGGTTGAGCACGCCGCGCTGGCTGACCATGGCGTTGTAGTTGAGGTCCTGCTCCATCGTCTCCCACAGCTTCATCGACAACTCGTAGAAGCCGGTATTGCCGGGCAGGCCGTAATTGGAGCGGATGATGGTGGTGTTGCGGCCGGCATTGCCGGAGCCGATCCAGCCTTTTTCGAGCACCGCGACGTTGCGGATGCCGAACTCGCTGGCAAGGAACCAGGCAGTGGCGAGCCCGTGCCCGCCGCCGCCGATGATCACCACGTCGTAGCGATCCTTGGGTGCGGCGTCGCGCCAGGTGGGCTTCCAGTTCTTGTGGCCGGAGAGGGCGGCGCGGGCGAGCGAGAAGATCGAATATTTCATTGCGTCATTCCGAGGCCGCCCACCCGCAACGCTGGATGCTAGATATCCAGCGTGTGGTCGCGCTCCCACTGCGTGAAGTGCGAAGCATAGGAATTCCATTCCTGCTGCTTCAGCTTTAGATATGCCGACGAAAATTCCTCACCCAGCGCCGCCTTGAGCGATTTGTCGTTGTCGAATTCGCGCAGCGCGTCGAGCAGGTTGAGAGGCAGTTTCGGCGCGTCCGTCACGGTATGGCCGAACTGGTACATGTCGATGTCGTAGCGCTTGCCGGGGTCGGCCTTCGAGCGGATGCCGTCGAGGCCGGCCGCGATGATCACGGCCTGCAGGAGATAGGGATTGGCGGCGCCGTCGGGCAGGCGCAGCTCGAAGCGTCCGGGTCCCGGCACGCGCACCATATGCGTGCGGTTGTTGCCGGTCCAGGTCACCGTGTTCGGCGCCCAGGTCGCGCCCGAAATGGTCCGCGGCGCGTTGATGCGCTTGTAGGAATTGACCGTCGGATTGGTGATCGCGGCAAGCGCCGAGGCATGCTTCATGATGCCGCCAAGGAAGTTCCTGCCCTTGGCGGACAGGCCAAGCTCTTCCGAATTGTCGGCAAATACATTGGTCTTGCCGGTCTCGTCCCACACCGAGATATGCGCGTGGCAGCCATTGCCGGTCAGGCCCTGGAAGGGCTTGGGCATGAACGTCGCGCGCAGGCCGTGCTTCTCCGCGATCGACTTGACCATGAACTTGAAGAAGGAGTGCTTGTCGGCGGTCGCCAGCGCGTGATCGAAGGTCCAGTTCATCTCGAACTGGCCGTTGGCGTCCTCGTGGTCGTTCTGGTACGGGCCCCAGCCGAGCGCCAGCATATGGTCGCAGATCTCGGCGATGACGTCGTAGCGGCGCATCACCGCCTGCTGGTCGTAGCAGGGCTTCGAGGCTGTGTCGTATTCGTCGGAGATCGCCTTGCCGTCGGGCGAGATCAGGAAGAACTCGGCCTCGACGCCGGTCTTGACATGCATGCCGTCGCGGGCGGCTTCATCGATCACCCGTTTCAGCGTGTTGCGCGGCGCCTGGTCCACGAGCTTGTCGTCCATCACGCAGGTGGCCGCCACCCAGGCAACCTCTGGCTTCCAGGGCAACTGGATCACCGAATCCGGATCCGGCACGGCCAGCATGTCCGGGTGCGCCGGCGTCAGGTCGAGCCATGTCGCGAAACCGGCGAAGCCCGCACCATCCTTCTGCATGTCGGCGATCGCCTGCGCCGGCACCAGCTTGGCGCGTTGCCCGCTGAACAGGTCGGTGTAGGAGATCATGAAATATTTGACGCCGTTCTCCTTGGCGAATGCGGCGAGATCGTTCCCCATTATAGTTCCTCGCTTATGTGATCTTGGAA
Organism: Mesorhizobium atlanticum; assembly: GCF_003289965.1. Classification (GTDB taxonomy): domain Bacteria; phylum Pseudomonadota; class Alphaproteobacteria; order Rhizobiales; family Rhizobiaceae; genus Mesorhizobium; species Mesorhizobium atlanticum. The sequence continues at coordinate 784,525 of NZ_QMBQ01000001.1, read as the reverse complement.
GTTGTCCTAGAAGCCGTTCTTCCCCGGTATCCAGTTGGTGCCGGCCAAAGGAACGCCTGCCATGGCGGCGGCTTCGATCGAGAGCGCGACGAGATCCTCGGGCTCGAGATTGTGCAGGCTGTTCTTGCCGCAGGCACGCGCAATCGTCTGCGCCTCCAGCGTCATCACCTTGAGGTAGTTCGCCAGCCGCCGTCCGGCCGCGATCGGGTCGACCCGCTTCATCAGCTCCGGATCCTGCGTGGTGATGCCGGCCGGGTCGCGGCCCTCGTGCCAGTCGTCATAGGCGCCGGCCGTGGTGCCCAGCGCATTGTATTCCGCCTCCCAGCGCGGGTCGTTGTCGCCGAGCGCGACCAGCGCCGCCGTGCCGATCGACACCGCGTCGACGCCGAGCGCCAGCGCCTTGGCGACATCGGCGCCGTTGCGGATGCCGCCGGAGACGATCAGCTGCACCTTGCGGTGCATGCCGAGGTCCTGCAGCGCCTGCACCGCCGGCCTGATGCAGGCAAGCGTCGGCTGGCCGACATTTTCGATGAACACTTCCTGCGTCGCGGCCGTGCCGCCCTGCATGCCGTCGACCACGACGACGTCGGCGCCGGCCTTCACCGCGAGCGCGGTGTCGTAGTAAGGCCGCGCGCCGCCGACCTTGACGTAGATCGGCTTTTCCCAGTCGGTGATCTCGCGCAACTCGAGGATCTTGATCTCGAGATCGTCCGGACCGGTCCAATCCGGGTGGCGCGAGGCCGAGCGCTGGTCGATGCCCTTGGGCAACGTGCGCATCTCGGCGACGCGGTCGGAAATCTTCTGGCCAAGCAGCATGCCCCCGCCGCCCGGCTTGGCGCCCTGACCGACCACCACCTCGATGGCGTCGGCGCGGCGCAGGTCGCGCGGGTTCATGCCGTAGCGCGAAGGCAGGTATTGATAGACCAGCGTCTTCGAATGGCCGCGTTCTTCCTCGGTCATGCCGCCGTCGCCCGTCGTGGTCGAGGTGCCGGAAAGCGTGGCGCCGCGCCCCAACGCTTCCTTGGCCGGGCCGGAAAGCGACCCGAAGCTCATGCCGGCAATGGTGATCGGGATCTTCAGCTCGATCGGCTTCCTGGCGTGGCGTGAGCCGAGCACCACCGAGGTGTCGCAGCGCTCGCGATAGCCTTCCAGCGGATAGCGCGAGATCGAGGCGCCGAGGAAAAGCAGGTCGTCGAAATGCGGCAGCTTGCGCTTGGCGCCGGCGCCGCGGATGTCATAGATGCCGGTCGCGGCCGCGCGGCGGATTTCGGAAAGCGTGTAGTCGTCGAAGGTCGCGGATTTGCGCGGCGTCGTCGGCGGGTTGCGGTAGGTCATCTTGCCTCAATACGCGTCGGCGTTATCGATGTTGAAATTGTAGAGTTTGCGGGCCGAGCCGTAGCGCTTGAACTCCGACGCCTTGACGCCGGTGACGCCGGCCCTGTCGAGCAGGCCCTGCACCAACTCCAAATGCTCGGGCCGCATCTCCTTGGCGATGCAGTCGGCGCCGAGGCTTTCCACCTTGCCGCGCACGAAGAGCCGCGCCTCGTAGATGGAATCGCCCAGCGCGTCGCCGGCATCGCCCAGCACCACGAGGTTGCCGGACTGCGCCATGAAGGCCGACATGTGGCCGATATTGCCATGCACGACGATGTCGATGCCTTTCATCGAGATACCGCAACGCGATGAGGCGTTGCCCTCGATGACCAGCAGGCCGCCGCGGCCGGTGGCGCCGGCATACTGGCTGGCGTCCCCCTTGATGACGATCGAGCCCGACATCATGTTCTCGCCGACGCCCGGGCCGGCCGAGCCGTGCACGGTGATCGCGGCGCCGTCATTCATGCCGGCGCAGTAATAGCCGACGCTGCCGCGCACATCGATGCTGACCGGCTGGTCGACGCCCACGGCCACCGAATGGCTGCCCTTCGGGTTGAGCACTTCCCAGGCGGTCTCGTTCGAGCCGGGCGTCAGCTTGTGTAGCGCCTGATTCAACTCGCGCAGCGTATGCTGCGAGAGGTCGAAGACCCTCGCATGGCTCTGATCGCGCTCGGCTTTCGACATTGTGTTTGCCGGCATCGGCTCAATGCTCCCAGAAATAGACGGTTGCGGGCTCCGGCTCCCAGACCCGCGCATTGTCGATGCCGGGCAGCTTGGTGAGCGCGCGATATTCCGAGCCGAAGGCGACATACTGGTCGGTCTCGGCCATCACGGCCGGCTTGCAGGCGATCGGGTCGCGCACCACGCCGAAGCCGTTCTTGGTGCCGACGACGAAGGTGAAGAAGCCGTCGAGGTCGGAGAGCGTACCCTCCAGCGCCTCGCCGAGATTCTTGCCATGCGCCATCCTGTTGGAGAGATAGGCGGCCGCCACTTCGGTGTCGTTCTCGGTCTCGAACTTCATGCCGTCGCGGATCAGCTCGCGCCGCATATTGTTGTGGTTGGAGAGCGAGCCATTGTGCACCAGGCACTGGTCGGCGCCGGTCGAGAAGGGATGCGCGCCCATCGTGGTGACCGCCGATTCGGTCGCCATGCGGGTGTGGCCGATGCCGTGCGTGCCGGTCATCGAGCGGACGTCGAAGCGGTCGACGACGGCTTCCGGCAGGCCGACTTCCTTGTAGATCTCCACAGCCTCGCCTGCGCCCATGATGCGGATGTCGGGTCTGAGCGTCTGCAGCGCCTCGCGCGCGGTGTCGACCTTGTCCGGCGTCGTCCGGATGACAGCGTGGGTGGACTTTACCGCGACGCTGACCGGCGCGCCGATCGCCTTGGCAAGTTCGGCGTCGAGGCCGCGGAAATCGCGGTCGGGCTTCGGCGATTGCACGGTGATCTTGGCCTCATTGCCGGTGGCCGCGCCATAGATGGCGATGCCGGCGCTGTCCGGGCCACGGTCGCTGAGCGACACCAGCATCTCGGACAGCATGGCGCCGAGCTTCGGCTCCAGCGCCTTGTCCTTCAAGAAAAGTCCGACGATTCCGCACATGCCAGCCTCCGACGTTTTTTGGCTCTCAGATGATGTACCCAATGAGTAAGCCGAATTCAATTGGTATGAAAGAATTTTTCCTGTGGTTACATGTTGGACGGCGCATTGCCCTCGGCACTATCGCCGTCCGGGCGCGGCTTGTGAACCCAGATCGCGTGGCGGATGCGGGCGATCCTATAGGCGTCGAGGATCGAGAAGGCGTAGATCAGGAAGCCCCCGGCATGGCGGCCGATGAAGCCGGCGTCGGCCGGCGCCAGCTTGGTCGTTATCCAGCCAAGGATCACCATGAAGAACAGGAACTGCAGGCCGCGCGCCGGCACGCCGAGCATGACGTGGCCGCTTGCCGGCAAGACGATCGCGGCGCCGAGCACGAGATAGGGATTCACGGGTGCAGGGTTGGCGGTTCCGTCGCTCATGCCGCCTGCCTTTCGCGCCGGTTGATGGCTTGGCGAAGTGTCGAGGCCGCCTCGAGCAACCGTTCGATCAAGGCCGGATCGATCCCGGCATCGCCGAAGGCGGCCTGCCGGAACACGCCGTAGCGAGCTCGCTCGGCCTCGGCCAGCAGCCAGACGATGCGCACGCCCTTCGGCGTGATCAGCAATTCCTTGGCGCGCCCCTCGGCAAAAACCTCTGTATGCGCGGCGATCAGATCCTGCGGAAAGGCGACGCCTCTGCGATCCGTCTTGAGCACCGCTTCGGCGGGAAAGCCGAGCACCTTCGGCAGCGTGTGCGGCAGATGGTCGAAATTGGAAAATGTCGTCGCCGAATTCGGCCGCATCATCATGTCGAACACACCCGGCACCGCGACCGGCTCGGTGATCGAGACGCTGAGCCAGCGCGTCGGCAGCTTTCGTGTCGCCAGGGTGTCGACGATAGTGCGCACTTGGACTCGCTGACCGCTCCAAGACCCTGCCCAGGTGACGACGCCGGCCGTGCCGTCGGAAATGTCGTCGGCATCGGGAACGACACTGCGAACATTTGTCAAATCGGCGGCCAAGGCCGCCTTCGCCCTGTTGCGGCTGGCGCGCGCGAGCCACGCAATATGCGCGACGACGGCCAATGCGATCGCCCCGGCAAGCAATACTGACGTCAGTTCCGACATTTCGACACGCCACGGCCCGCCGTCGACAGGCGGGCCTTCACTCCACTCAATAACCCTGCGGCTTCGGCCACGGCATGGAGAACTGATCGCCGCGCCGCACGAATTTGTACCGGTAAAAGTGGAACCAGAGCGAGATCAGGAAATAGAACACCGTCATCGCGATCAGCTGCGAGCCGAAGCCGAGGAAGATGGCGAAGAACGTCACCATGCACAGGCAGAACAGCACGATCGCCGGCAGCGGATGGAAGGGGTGCGTGTAGCCGCGGCGGATCGTGCCCAGCGGCCATTTCTTGCGGAACATCATGATGTTGATGCTCATGAAGGTGTATTGCAGCACGCCCGACAGGATCGAGAAGGTGATCGCTTGGTTGAGGTCGGCGATGAAGGCGAAGGCCAGCGCGATCGGCAGCAGGAACAGGATCGAACGGTAAGGCGTGCGGTATTTCGGATGCACCGCCGAGAACCAGCTCGGCAGATAGCGGTCGCGGCCGAGCGAGAACCAGGCGCGCGCCGCGTCGTTGATGCAGCCATTGGCCGAGGCGAGCGCCGACAGCAGCGTCGCGATGAAAAGCAGGTTTTCCAGCAGCGGGCTGCCCGTCAATTTGCCGGCGTCCCACAGCGGATAATAGGTGATGCCAAGATATTCCCAGGGCATCAGCGAGGCGCAGACATACCAGGTCATGGCGGCCGCGATCAGCAGCGTGATCATGCCCGCCATGGTGCCGTAGGGCAGGGAGCGCGCCGGCGAGCGCACTTCCTCGGCGGCCTGGGTCGTGCCTTCGATGCCGAGATAATACCAGATGCCGAACTGGAAGGCGGCGATCACGCCGATCCAGCCATAGGGAAGCGCGTTGCCGGGAGTGACCAGCTCGTTGAGCTTCAGCACCGCGCCTTGCGTCCACGGGCTGACCGAGAAGAACAGGATGACGATCGAGATATAGGCGATTGCGGTGATGACGAAGTTGACGTTGAGCGTCATCAGCACGCCGCGATAGTTGAGCCAGGCGAGCACCACGATGGTGGCGGCGATGAAGGAGTTATGCGTCAGCCCCTCGACGCCTGCCTTGGCGACGATCGTGTCGCCGAGCAGGATCGCGTCCGACACTTCGAGCATGGTGTAGGCAAAGACCAGGAACAGCGCGACGTTGAACGCCATCAGCGGCCCGACAATGTGCTTGGCCTGCGCGTATTGGCCGCCGGCGGCGGCGACCGTGGACGTCACCTCCGAGTCGATCATGGCGACCGAGGTGTAGAGCAGGCCGACGATCCAGCAGACGATCAGCGCGGCCAATGCGCCGCCCTTGTCGGCCGCGAAGTTCCAGCCGGTGAACTCGCCGACCAGCACGATGCCGACACCGAGCGCCCAGACATGGGCGGGGCCGAGCACCCGAAGCAGCGAGACCCTGTCGCCATGGATTGTCGTGGTTTGTGCCGTTTCAACCGCAGCCGTCATGTCAGTTCCCCACTCAGATCCGGTGCTTTTCGGAAACGGCCTCGAGCTCGCCTTCGCGCGAGGAGGTCAGCATGTCCTCGGAATAGGTCGTGTCGACCTTGAACCAGTCGTAGAGCATCCACAGCGCAAGCACGGCCGAGATGCCCCAGCAAACATAAGACAGTCCCATCCACATGATGTTTTCCCCGGACTCTTTGTCGTCGTCGAAGATCTATTTGTCGTCGAACTTCTCGTTGATGACCTCGCGATATTCCTTGTCGGAGGCCCGGAACAGGAAGACGAAATAGGCGACCAGCACGATCGCCATGATTATCAGCGTCGGCCAGTCGATGATGTAGTGGAAACGGTTCTGGATGATGTCATGCGCGGTCTCCGGCGTGTACCCCAGCTTCTCCCAGACCGAGGCCATGGTCGCGTTCTGGCCGAGCGCGTCCCAGGTCTTGGCGTCGAGTGGGTCGATCGACTTCGCCGCCCCGGCAAGACCGAGCTTCAGCGGCAGCCAGAGTGCCACGAAAATTGCGACCACCACGACCGCGATGTCGAAGATCTGTCCAGCCTTGCTTTGCTGCGGCGGGGTATAGCGGGCCATGGTTTCTCCCTCAGGATTGACGGTTGCGGGCCGCGTCGGCGTTCTTGATGTCGAGCCCGTAGATGAAATCCTTGTCCTCCTTGTAGTGGTTGAGCATGGCCAGGATCGCGGCGGTGTTGAAGATCAGCACCGCGGCAGCCGCGATCACCACCACGAGCTTGATCCCGCTGTCGGGGATGTAGGCCCAGGTCATCAGGAGGACGAAGAGGATCGTCGCCCACAGGCAAACGATCAGGAGCACGGATCCGCGCACGTCGGAACGGTACAGCGCTTCGATGCGCTGCTGCAGGTCGGACATCGGTTTTTCCCCTTCTGGCGACGTCCAGCCCCGAAATCGACCGGGCGTCCACTCTTTCTAGAGAGTGAAATTTTTTTCATAAATTCCGACCGATCTTTGAAATTGTCAAGCCGGAATTACGCTCCGTAAGCCATTTGTCCCCGGGCAAGAAATTTGCCTGACAATGAAATTTTTTGCTTTAAGGGGATTGCGGGGCTCCGCCGTTTGCGGTCAATATTCGGGCAAGCTCCGCCACCAAGCAGGAGCAGGGAACAGCAACCGCTTAAGCGACCTAAATTGCACGGAGGACGATCGGATGACGGCATCCTGGAGATTCTCGACCCTGGCGGATCGCCATCGCGCGCTCGGCTCGAAGCTCGAGGACTGGAGCGGCATGGGCACCGCCTGGACCTACGACAAGGATCCCAACGAGGAATATATCGCCATCCGCACCAAGGCCGGGCTGATGGATGTCTCCGGCCTGAAGAAGGTCCACATCACCGGGCCGCACGCCTCGCATCTGATCGACCTCGCCACCACGCGCGACGTGGAAAAGATCTATCCCGGCAAGTCGGCCTATGCCTGCATGCTGAACGAGGCCGGCAAATTCACCGACGACTGCATCCTCTACCGCATCAGCCCGAACTCGTGGATGGTGGTGCATGGCTCCGGCACCGGCCATGAGGAATTGCAGCGGGCGGCGATGGGTCGCGATGTGTCGCTGCGCTTCGACGACAATCTGCATGACCTGTCGCTGCAGGGGCCGACCGCGGTCGACTATCTCGCCAAGCATGTGCCGGGCATCCGCGACCTTAACTACTTCCATCACATGCAGACGCAGCTCTTCGGCTTGCCCGTCATGATCTCGCGCACCGGCTACACCGGCGAGCGCGGCTACGAGATCTTCTGCCGCGGCCAGGACGCCGGCACGATCTGGGACCGCATCCTCGACGAGGGCAAGAGCGCCGGCATCATCCCGTGCCGCTTCACCACACTCGACATGTTGCGCGTCGAGAGCTACCTGCTCTTCTACCCCTACGACAATTCGCAGAAATATCCGTTCGAGAACGAAGGCCCTGGCGACACGCTGTGGGAGCTCGGCCTCGACTTCACCGTCAGCCCCGGCAAGACCGGCTTCCGCGGCGCCGAGGAACACTACCGGCTGAAGGGCAAGGAACGCTTCAAGATCTATGGCGTGCTGCTCGACGGCAAGGAACCGGCGGACGAAGGCGCGCCGGTCTATCGCGACGGCAAAAAGGTTGGCGTGGTGACCTGCGCCATGTATTCGCCGCTGGTCGAGAAATCGATGGGCATCGCCCGTCTCGACGTCGACTGCGCGGTCAAGGACACCAAGCTCGAGATCCGCAACAGGAGCGGTTCGATCAAAGCGACAGCGCAGCCGCTGCCGTTCGACGATCCGAAGAAGACCAAGCGCACCGCCAAGGGTTGAGGCATCATCAGCGGGGAGGGGTTTTAAGGCACCAGAGCATGATCCCGAAAAGTGGGAACCGGTTTTCGGAAAAGATCATGCTCCAACTGATCTAAGGTAGAATGGCAGCCAAGACGATCATCAGCCGGCCCATTTACGGGATACTGTCTCCACAGCCCGGCAAGCATCACCTCTTCATCGCCGATGCCGAAGGCGCGCTCGCGATCACGGACATGGGCGGCAAGGCGCCGCCTGGCTTTTTCGACGGTGCCGAGATTGTCTTCATTCCGGGTCCCGAGGGCAAGCATATCGCCGCGCTTGAGGCGCTGAAGCCGGCGCAACTCCATATCGCGCCGTCCTTCGCCAGCCTCTTGCCCCGGCTGAGGCAGACGCTGACCAACGCCCATATGGGCCTGCGGCTCTATCTTGCCGGCACCGAGGGCCTGATCGGCCAGGCCATGCAGGTGGCGCTCGAAGCCGGCATCGACCACACTTCCATGCAGACCGAGCATCGCGGCTCGCTGGCGCGCCGCATGCAATGCGTGCACTGCAAGGGCATCACCGAGAACGTCACGACGCAGCCGGCGCTCTGCTCGCATTGCGGCCTGCTGCTTCTGGTGCGCGATCACTATTCAAGGCGCCTCGCCGCCTTCCAGGGCGTATGCATCAACGCCGAGGATCGCTCCGAGATTCCTCCGATGGAGGAGGCCTTCCCATGAGCACCGGCACCACCAAGCTCGATGTCGTTGTCAGCGACGTCGTTCCCGTCAACGAACTGGTCACGCGCTTCCACTTCCGCCGCCGCGATGGCGAGCTGCTGCCGACCTTTTCCGGCGGCGCCCATGTCGTGGTCGAGATGCGCGACGGCGACCGCACCAGGCTCAATCCCTATTCGCTGATGGGCTCGCCGCTCGACACGCGCGAATACACGATCTCGGTGCGTCGCGACGATGTCGGTCGCGGCGGCTCGCTGTTCATGCACCGACAGGTCAAGCCCGGCCTGGAGATGGTGATCAGCTATCCGGTCAACCTGTTCTCGCTCGATCTCAGAGCCAAGAAACACCTGATGCTGGCCGGCGGCATCGGCATCACGCCGTTCATGGCGCAGACGTCGCAACTGGCGGGCGCCGGCGGCAATTTCGAGCTGCATTACACCTGCCGCACCGCTTCGCTCGGCACCTATGCCGATGTCTTGCAGCAGCGTTACGGCAACCGGGTCAAGCTCTATCACGACGACCGCGAGGAGCGCATCGATCTTGACCGGCTCCTGTCCTCGCAGCCACTCGGCACGCATCTCTATGTCTGCGGCCCGGCCGGCATGATCAACTGGGTGCGCGACCGCGCCGCGGCGCTCGGCTGGCCGCCGGAGACCGTGCATTTCGAGCATTTCGCCGCACCCCAGCCCGGCGCGCCCTTCGACGTGACCTTGGCCGTCAGCGGCAAGACGATCCGCGTCGACGAACAGCAGAGCCTGCTGGAAGCCATGGAAGCGGCGGGCGTCGACCCGCCCTATCTTTGCCGTGGCGGGGTCTGCGGCCAATGCGAGACCAATGTCATTTCCTCGGACGGCAAGTTCATTCACAACGATCACTGGCTGAGCGAGGAAGACCACCGTTCCGGCTGCAAGATCATGCCTTGCGTCTCGCGCTTCGAGGGCAAGTCGCTGGTCCTGGAAAGATAGGAGGCGTCAATGGGCATAACCTTTCGCAAGGAAACCTTTCGCGACGACTACACCTTCAGGAACAGCCCCGAGCATATCAGGCGCTTTCCGTTCCCGTTCAACGAAGACGCCTACATGTATGCGGTCAACATCGAGCCGCATGTCGTCGGCCCGAAAGGTTCGGTGCTTGAAAACCTGATCGACGTCGACGAGCACTATGTGGCCGAGATGCAGGACCGCGCCTTGGTGCTGGCCGAGGATCCGCTGCGCTGCCAGTCGCTGCCGCATATGACGCTGGCGGGTTGGGACCTGCTCGAGCTTTTGATGGAGCAGCAGGCGCTCGGCTATCCCGAGCATTTCACGTTGGAGCGCAACGGCGACCGCTGGCGCTGGATCAACCGGCCGCTCGGCATCGACGATACTTTCACCTTCGGCGACACCTCGACGCTGCCTTATGGGCCGATGGAATACATCACCCGCCAGAGCCAGGGTGATTTCTGCATCCTCGACCAGCGCGACGGCAATCTGTGGATGGATGCCGGCATGGTCACCACCCAGGCCGACTGGTCGCTCGATTTCGACATCGGCATGAACTTCTTCGAATGGCATGCGCCGGTGCCGCTGGCGCATGAGAAGGGCATCTTCACCCGCGCGCTGAAATTCCTCACCAACATCCAGCAGGGCAAGCCGGCCAGGCGCCTCAACTGGACGATGACCATCAATCCGCGCCTCGACACCAGCCCGGAGAATTATCACAAATGGGGTCCGGATCGCGCCACGGTCACGCCCGAAAATGTCGGCCAGAAGGTGCATCTGCGGGTCGAATTGCAAAGCTTCTGGCGGCTGCCGCGCTCCAACGCCATCGTCTTCCCGATCCGCTGCTACCTGATCAAGATGGACGAGCTGGTCACCCAGCCGAAATGGGCGCGCCGCCTGCACCGCGTCATCCGCGACCTGCCGGAAGACCTCGCCACCTACAAGGGTTTGACGCGCTACCGGCCGACGCTGGTGGAATGGCTGTCCAAGCTCGATGACGTCAGCTCGACCAGCCCGGGGTTTGGGCCGGACTGAGGACTTGGGTTCCTCTCCCCACTATCGTGGGGCGAGGAACCAGGTGCTCACCCCGCGCTGTTCTGCGGATAGCAGATGATCGACAGATACCGCATCGGCAGCTGCGTCAGCTCTTCCGGTCCGTGCGGCGCGTCGGCGTCGAAGAACAGGCTGTCGCCCGGCTTCATCGGATAGAGGTTGTTGCCGTGCCGGTACACGACCTCGCCTTCGAGCATGTAGAGGAACTCCATGCCCGCATGCTGGAACGTCGGGAACACGTCAGAATTCTCGGTCAGCGTGATGAGGTAGGGCTCGACCACGACGCCGCTGGTGTTGGCGCCGATATGGCCGAGCAGATTGTACTGGTGGCCGGCGCGCGTGCCGCGCCGCTCGACATCGACGCCTTCGCCCGCCTTGACGAAGACGGCGCTGTGCTCTTCCTCAAAACGGCGGAAGAAGGCGGTCACCGGAACGCCCAGCGCCCGCGACAGCGCCTGCAGCGTCGTCAGCGACGGCGAGGTGATGCCGTTTTCGATCTTCGACAGCATGCCGAGCGAGATGTCGGTGGCGGCGGCGAGATCGGCGACGGTGATGCCGAGCTTCTTGCGAAACGCCCGCACCTCATGGCCGATCGCCACTTCCAGCACCTTCTCGCGCGTGTCGCGGATGGCGTGCGGGTTCTGCGTCAGCGGCGTGCGGATCGTGCGCCCGTCCGCCGAAACGCGTTTTGGCGGCACCTTGCCCTTGGCGGCCGCAGCGGCGGGCTTTGTGTCAGAGGTCTTGTTTGCCATGTCGCCCTCGAATCCGCGGATTTATTTCACTCAAGGTGAACATATGCGGTGGCGATACGGAAGCGCAACCGCCACGGCAGGCCGCTGTATATCGCGGCAGCACTTCGCCCGCGTGGAGCCCGCCGCCGCCTTTGCGCACAAAAACCGTTTCACGCAAACGCCGTTGCCGCAGATGCTTGTTGACAGCACCGAAGAGCGAATTACTGTCACTGTGAGTGAAATTTGTTTCGTGGGAGCAATTCCAGGAAAAGTGTCGAACGGTTTTCCGCCCGGAATTGCGTCGAGAAAAAAGTCGAAATCAAAAAGGAGGCCCGCAATGAAATCTCGTGTTGCCGTCATCGGTGCCGGACCGTCGGGGCTGGCGCAGTTGAGGGCCTTCAAATCGGCCGCCGACAAGGGCGCCGAAATCCCGGAAATCGTCTGCTTCGAAAAGCAGAGCGACTGGGGCGGGCTGTGGAACTACACCTGGCGCACCGGCCTCGACGAACATGGTGATCCGGTGCACGGCTCGATGTACCGCTATCTGTGGTCGAACGGCCCGAAGGAATGCCTCGAATTCGCCGACTACACCTTCGAGGAGCATTTCGGCCGGCCGATCGCGTCTTATCCTCCGCGCGCCGTTTTGTGGGACTACATCAAGGGCCGGGTCGAGAAATCCGGGGTGCGCAAATGGGTGCGCTTCAACACGCCGGTGCGCATGGTCACCTACTCCGACGAGACGAAGAAATTCACCGTCACCGCGCATGACCGCACCAACGACATCACCTACTCGGAAGAGTTCGACAATGTCGTCGTCGCCTCCGGCCATTTCTCCGTGCCGAACGTGCCGTATTTCGAGGGCTTTTCAACCTTCAACGGCCGCATCCTGCACAGCCACGACTTCCGCGATGCCATGGAATTCAAAGGTAAGGACATTCTGATCATCGGCCGCTCGTATTCGGCCGAGGACATCGGTTCGCAATGCTACAAATACGGCGCCAAATCGATCACCTCCAGCTACCGTTCCAAGCCGATGGGCTTCAAATGGCCGGAGAACTGGAAGGAGGTGCCGCTGCTGCAGAAGGTCGTCGGCAAGACGGCGCATTTCAAGGACGGCACCACCAAGGATGTCGACGCCATCATCCTGTGCACCGGCTACCTGCATTCCTTCCCCTTCCTGACCGACGATCTCAAGCTCAAGACCGCCAATCGCATGTGGCCGCTCGATCTCTATGAGGGCGTCGTCTGGGAGAAGAACCCGAAACTGTTCTACATCGGCATGCAGGACCAGTTCTATACCTTCAACATGTTCGACGCCCAGGCCTGGTACGCGCGCGACATCATCATGGGCCGCATCAAGCTGCCCTCGGCCGAGGCGATGGCCGAGCACAGCGCCAAGTGGCAGGCGCGCGAAGAGACGCTGGAGGATGCCGAGCAGATGATCTGGTTCCAGGGCGACTATACCAAGGAGCTGATGGACCAGACCGATTATCCGGGCTTCGACGTCGAGGCGGTCAACCACACCTTCATGGAGTGGGAGCACCACAAGATGGAAAACATCATGACCTTCCGCGACAATGCCTATCGCTCGCTGATGACCGGCACCATGGCGCCGCTGCACCACACGCCGTGGCTGCAGGCGCTGGACGATTCCATGGAGAGCTATCTCGAGGTGAAGGGCGTCGCGGCAGAGTAGGACGGCGCGCCTCCGCCCACATTCGTTAAGCCGGCAAGGGTGGGGAGTCTCACGGGACACCCCACCAGTCTACCAGCACACGTAGCCGCCATCGACGATCAGGTCGAGGCCGGTCACGAAGCTGGAAGCGCGACTGGCCAGGAATACGGTCGGTCCGACCATTTCCTCCGGCGCCGCCATGCGCCCCATCGGCGTGTCGCGCTTGAAGATCTTTATTTCCTCAGCCACCTCGGGCCGCTTGTTCATCGGCGTCAGCGTGTAGCCCGGGCTGACGACATTGACGCGCAGGCCGCGGTCCGCCCACTCCATGGCGAGGCTCTTCGACAGGTGGATGACGGCGGCTTTGGAGGAATTGTAATGCGCCTGCGTCAGCCCGCGGTTGACGATGGTGCCCGACATCGAGGCGATGTTGATGATGGAGCCCGCGCGCCGAGGGAGCATGACGCGCGCCTCAGCCTGACAGGACAGAAACACGCCAGCGACATTGACTTCATGCACCTTGCGCCATTTTTCCAGTGCCATGGTCTCGGCCGCTTCGGAGCCGGCTATGCCGGCATTGTTGACGGCGACGGTCAGCCCGCCGAGTTCGGCTTCGATGCGACCGATCGCCGTCGTCAGGTCGGTCTCGGAGGTCACGGTGCCAGTCAGCGCCAACGCTTTGCGGCCAAGTGCCATGATTCTGTGGGCGGTTTCGTCAAGGCCGCCGTTGGACGCATGACCGAAGCAGGCGACGTCGGCGCCTGCCTCCGCAAGTCCGATCGCGATCGCCTGACCAATGCCGCTGCCGGCCCCTGTCACCAGCGCCACGCCGCCGTCCAGTTTGAAAAGATCCATCGCACCCTCCCTGATTGCGGGAAGGTATGCGCTGAACAGCATCTCGATCAAGCTGCCTGATCTGGCCGGGCCGGACGTATCGACGCTCAGAAATATCCGTCCGACGCCGCCGTCGCTTCCTTCGGGATCTCCACCCCGTCGACCAGGATCTTGTCGACCAGCTCGTGGTGGAAGCAAACCAGGCCCTTGATGCGTTCGGCCTCGTGCACCGGCTCGGGATAGTACCAGACGAGGTTTTCGTGCCGCTTCTTCGGCGTCGTCACATGATAGTAGTTGGAGATGCCCTTATAGGGGCAGCGCGAGATGTAGCGGCTGGGCGACAGCATATCGAGCCTGGTGTCCGAGATCGGCAGATAGTGACGCACCGGATGTCCAGTCTCGAACAGGAACACGCCGCGCCGTGAATCGGCCACCTGCTCGCCGTCGAGGATCACCTGCACGCGCCGCGACGAAGGCAGGCAGTCGACGCGGCGGAACGGGTCGCGGGCGTGCACGAAGATCTCTTCGTCCTCCTCATACCAGTGTGTCATCTTCGGCCAGTAGAAGGAGATGTAGTCCTGGATCGGCGGGCAGCCCTTGACGGGGTCGAGATAGCGCCATGCGCCGTCCTCGACCAACGTGATGCCGGTGTTGAGCGAGTAATGCGTGGCGACGCCCTTGAACGGGTCTTCCGTCGTCGTGCGGCTCGGCAGCAGGAACTCCTCGCGCACGTCGCTCATCGGGAAGTAGTAGACCGGCAGGTGGTCGCTCTCCTGGAACACCAGCGCCTTGGTGGTGTCGGCGACGATCATCGGCCCGACCTGCACCCTGATCCGTTTGGGCGAGGGCATGGTGAAGGCGACATAGCCCGGTTCGAACTCGTACTGCACGATGCTGTCGAGGATCGGGAAATGCGGCCCGCGGCCGCGCAGATGGGGCTTGCGAATAGTATTCGTCCTCTTCTCGTCGTTTGCGACCGGATTCTTTCGCGCAACCATGGTCATGACGCCACCGATACGCGATCGAGCAGCAGGCCGGCGGCGATCGGCGGCACGCCGCTGACAGTCTTGCGCACGGGCACCAGAAGGTCCGGGAAATAGCTGAAGATCACCGGCGTTTCATCGAGCAGCAGCTTCTGGATATCGGAGGCGGCCTTGCGCTGCGCATCGAGGTCGAGCGCCTTGAGGTAGCCGGTGACCAGCCCGTCATAGGTCGCGTTCTTGAAATGCGCCGCATTCCACGGGCCATCGCTGACCAGCGGGCTTTTCAGGAAGACGTTCGGCACGCTGCGATGCGCGTAATCGGTGATGCCGAGCGGGCTGTCCAGCCAGTCCGACTGGCCGAACACCGCCTTTCCGTAATACTTGTCCTGGTCCTCGATGTTGAGCGAGATGCGCGCGCCGATCTCCTTGGCGAAGTTCTGGAACAGCTGCGCATAGCCCGGAATGTCGGAATAGCGCAGCGTGGTCAGCGTCATGTCGAAGCCGCCGCCAAGGCCGGCCGCTTCCATCAGCTGCTTGGCCTTGGCGATGTCCTGCGTGCGCTGCGCCACCGATTTGTCGGTGACCGGGAAGGCCGGCGCGAAGGGGCTATCATTGCCGGTCGCGGCCATGCCGCGGCAGAGCCCATCGACCAGCTTGGAACGGTCGATGCACAAGGCCAGCGCCTGGCGCACGCGCTTGTCGGTGAAGGGCGCCATGTCGCAGCGCATATGCAGCTGGCGATGCGCGGTGGATGCCACGCGCAGCACCTGGATGTCGGGGTTGCCCAGCACCACCTGGCTGACGTCGAGCGGGATGGCGTCGAGCACGTCGACCTCGCCGGCCTGCAGCGCGAGGATCCGCGGCTGCACATCGCCATAGAACTTGAACTCGAGCCGGTCGGGCAGGGCCTTCTCGCCCCAATAGTCGGGATTGCGCACGAAGCTGGCGCCGACCTTGGGCGTATAGCTTTCGAGCCGGAACGGACCGGTGCCTTCGAAGGTCTTTTCGTAATCGCCCTTGTAGCTCGCCGGCAGGATGACGGCGTTGTAATTGTCGATCGACACCGAATAGGGGAAGCTGCCGTTCGGCGCGTCGAGATGGAACTCGACGGTGTGGTCGTCGACCTTGCGCGTGCCGCCTTTCGACAGCAGGCCCTTGAACACCGACAGCGCGTTGGAGGCGCCGTTCGGATCGGCAAGACGGTCGAAGGTCGCCACGACGTCGTCGGCCTTGAAGTCCCCGCCATTGTGGAATTTCACGCCCTTGCGCAGCTTGAAGGTCCACACGCTGCCATCGGCATTGGGCGACCAGCTTTCGGCCAGCACCGGCTTCAGCGTCAGGTCGGGCTGCGTCACGCACAGGAACTCCGACGTCTGGAAGGCGAGCTGGTAGCTGCCGCTGTCATAGAAGGTGACCGGGTCGATGGCGCCGCCGGGCACGGCGATGCCGGCGCGCACCGTGCCGCCCGGCTTGCCCTCGGCGCGCGCCTGCGGAGCGCCGAGGCCAACCGCCGTAGCGATGCCACCGAGGAAGGGCAGCGACAGGCCGAACACGCTGCCATGGCGCAGGAATTCACGCCGGCCGATCCTGCCGGCGAGCAATTCGTCGATAGCGGAATTTTCGATTGCGCCGAGGGTTTTGCGTGCGGCGTCGATCGTCCTGAAATGCTTGGGCATGGCTGCATTCCTTGTCTGTCGCGGGGGCTTGGCATTTAGGCCACTGTTGACCGCGACCGGAAAGCGATATTTTTTGATCGGAGCCATCGGAATTTTCGATTGCCGCCACTGAAAGGCGAGAGCCATGGACACCGAAAATCTGCGCAGTTTCCTGGAAGTCGCCGCGCATGGCAGCTTCACCGTCGCCGCGCATCGGCTGAACCTCGCGCAGTCGACTGTCAGCGCGCGCATTCGCAGCCTGGAGGAACAACTGGGCCGCAAGCTCTTCGTCCGCGACAGCGACGGCGTTACGCTGACGCCGGCCGGCCGGCAGTTTCTGCCGCATGCCTCGACGATCACCCGCACCTGGGAGCAGTCGCGCCAGGACATTGCCGTTCCCGATGGCTATGAGACGCTGCTCAGGCTGACCGCGCCTGCCTATCTCTGGGACAGCATCACCTCGCCCTGGATCGACTGGATGCGCGCGAAGCGGCCGAACGTAGCGCTGCGTCTGGAAGGCAGCTTCCCGGACCTTGCGGTCGACCAGGTCGCCGAAGGCCTGCTCGACATCTGCATCCTCTATCTGCCCAGGCCGCATCCGGGCATCGTCTATGAGACATTTGCCGTCGATCAGGTGGTTCTTGTCCAGCACGCCGAGCAGCCCGGATCGTGGACCGACAACTACATACTGATGGATTGGGGGCTGGAGTTCCGTATCGAGCACGACCGCGCCTTTGCCAGCATGGTGAAGCCGGCGATCTCGGCCGGGCTGGTGTTCATCGGCTTGCAGCATGTGCTGTCGCAGAAGGCGGCCGCTTATCTGCCGCTCAGCGCGGTGAGCACGCATATCGAGCGCGGCGAGCTGAAGCGCGTCGAAGATACGCCGGTGTTCCAGCGGCCGATCTACCTTGCCTATCCGGAGAACCCTGCCTCTTCCGATGCGCTCGACGTTGCGCTCACGGGCCTGCGCACGCTCGCCAGGAACCTGTCCAGCGATCAGGCTTTCGCGGAGAATGATCGCGCCTTCAGCATGGGAGTGTAGGCCGTGGATTGCTACCGGTACCGACCCTCTCCGGTGGTCAAACAATCGAAGTTCGCAAGGCGCGCCGGCGCATAGGATGCAAGCTTTGGTCGTGGCGGGACGCTTGCGATCTCTCGAACCAACTTCCTGCGGATCGCGACCGCAAAAAGAGTGAGATCGTCAACCTCGATCACGAATGCATCGGGTCCGCCGATGACGCAGTGCTCATAGTAGGAATTGAGATAGCCCTCGCTAAACGTCTCAAAGCTGTCGGAAGTCCCGTGTGGTAGCGACACCGGCAGTCCGTTGATTGTGATGCCCGACGCTATCAACTCGTCTCTCACCGGGGCGACAGGCGGCCCGGCGTTGTTTGGGCCATTCCCGGAGACATCGATCACCCGGCGTTCGCCAATGGCCCAGTTGCGGGCAAACAAATCCTGCGCCGCCTGGAGGCCGCCCGAAATCGATGTTCCTGCTTCCCTGACCATCGGCTGGGCTGCAAGGGCGTCGGCGAACCGTTTTGCATCATCATCGCTGCCGATGATCGTCCACGGCAGGACCACGCGTCGGTGCTTCGGCCCGGCCCATTCGATATATGCGACAGCAATCCTGCCGCGTGCTCCCGATGCGATGGCTCGCGTGACATCGGAGTGCCGGAATGCGCTGACATAGCCGTCGCGTTGAATCCGTTGCTCGGCCTGGCTCATCGATGGCGAGACGTCGACAGCCAGGATCAGTTCGAGATCGACGGCGAGCCTTTCATGACCAACACCCACCGAGGTCGGGTTGAAGATGCCGAGGAGCAGGGCCAGTATCTTTAGACATAATCTCGACCGCGGCCGTGTCGCCTCCGGAGTATGCCAAACATTCGAAAGGCACCGCGTTCCCATCTGGCACCGCCTCCGCGCATTCCGCGCTCATTGGCTGGATTTCTATGGAGCGATGCTGGGACTACGCGCGGTGTCTCGCTTCACCCGATTGGGGGATGGCGCCGCCTCAGTGTGAAGAAGGCTTGCGCAAGCGCAACAAGAGTGCCGTAAGTTCCGCCTGGCGGCATGTTCCCGTTTTCGCAAAGATGGCTCGGAGCTGCGTGCGAGCGGTTTCGCGGCCTATGGCCAATGCAGTGCTTGCCGCGCCGATCCCTTTGCCAGTCGCCAGGCCAGAGGCGAGCCGCGCTTCGGCAGCTGTCAGCTGGAAAGTCTGGCTGAGCAGTTGTTCGGTTGGCGCCAGTTCGGCCGTGAGGTCGGTGAAATGGAGCAGCACATCGCCGCCATTGAACAGGTCATGCGCGAATGAAGTCATTGGCATGAACTCTGCGAGAAGCCAGGGTGATCCGTTGCGGGTGATCACGACTGGCTCAGCCCGAAGCGATCCACCCGACGAACTCGTAACCGCGGCCCGCGTCAGCCCTTGCAGACGGGCATCGCTCGACCGATCGATCGCGTGGATGTGGCCGTGACGGATCACGAGGCCGCAGCCGAACAGAGCATCCGCATGCTTGTTCACGCGCGTGACATAGCCATGGCAGTCCAGCAGCGCGGCGGCGCAATTGACGTGGTCCAGTGTGGCAAGGCTCGTTCCGAGCGAAACATCCCAAACCTTCTCCGCCACACTTATGATCCGTCTCAGGTCCGGCGCCACGCTCAAAAAACGATCGGCCTCGCTGCGGTAAAAGCGCCCCCTCGGGGCATCACGGAAAAGCGGCACGCACCAACTGCGGTTCTTCACCATGACACGGATGGAGGCCCACCATTCCCGATTTCCGGGGCGAGCGATCTCGTTGTAGTACGGCAGGACCCTTCGTTCTTCCGCGGTTGTGATTTCGTCCTCAACGGTGAAACTGACCGGTGGCTTCGCGAGCAACTGCGGCCTGTCGAGAAGGGGAGTGGGTCCGTTTCCGATCCTCTCGTGCCAGAGAGCCGTAAACCCGGCGTGTTCCGTAGAGTCCGGTGCCCGCACGGACTTGCGACGTTGATCGCACCCAAACGGGTGCGCTTGGTCGTGGGTGCGTAGAGCGCAACTTGTTGCGCCCAGCGAATCCGCGAGCTTTTGAAGCGCTCCCGGCCACCGGTCAAATTCGAGAGCAGCGTCGTAGCAAGCTTCTATCGCAGACGCGATTGCTCCCCCGGCAGCCATTCAATCCGACCTTCGTCTGGATGGATCACCACACCCTCCAGATTACCACAGATCGGCGAAATCAAGAATGGCCGGTCAGCAGGCGTGACGCGACGAGCGTCACAGATGCAAGCCACCCCTGACCGGAAAGAATATCCATTCGCCCGGCCCGCTATGCCGGTTCCGCTGCGGTGATCCTGGGTGCCTGCAGCCTGGCCAGTTCCGCATAGGGAATGTGGCAACGGATGGTGTGGCCGGGCTGGGCCTCTGTGAGTTGCGGCTCCTGCGTCTCGCAGATGGCACCGATCTTGCGCGGGCATCTGGTGTGGAAGACGCAGCCCGTCGGCGGGTTGGCCGCACTCGGGATTTCGCCGTCGAGCCGGATGCGCGAACTCTCGGTGCGATCGAGCTTTGGAACCGCCGACAGAAGGGCTTCGGTGTAGGGGTGATGCGGACCGGAGAACACCGCCTCCGACGGCCCGAACTCCATGATGCGGCCGAGATAGAGCACGGCGATCTTGTCGGAGAGATAGCGCACCACGCCGAGGTCGTGCGAGATGAAGATGTAGGAGACATCCTGCCTCGACTGCAGGTCGGCCAATAGGTTGAGGATCGCCGCTTGCACAGAGACGTCGAGCGCCGAGGTCGGCTCGTCGCAGACGACGATGCGCGGATCGCCGGCAAAGGCGCGCGCGATCGCCACGCGCTGCTTCAGCCCGCCTGACAGCTGGCGCGGCTTGACCGCAAGATGCCGGTCGGTGAGCCGCACCGAGCGCACGAGTTTTTCCAGCCGCGTGTCCAGCGTCTTGCCGCTGAGCCCGCCCAGCCGCTTCAAGGCGCGGCTGAGGATGTGCCGGATCGAATGCGAGCGGTTGAGCGCCGAGTCCGGATTCTGGAAGACGATCTGCACCGCCTTGACCTGATCTTCCGAGCGGCTGGCAAGCCGCGGCGCCAGCTTCTTGCCTTCGAGCTCGATCGAACCGCCGTCGTCGGGCGGGACAAGGCCGAGCAGGAGTCTCGCGAAGGTCGTCTTGCCGCTGCCGGATTCACCGACCAGCCCGAGCGTCTCGCCCGGCCTCAGGCTGACCGAGACGTCTTTCACCGCCCTGAGCGGCCGGCCATGGCTGGCATAGGTCTTGTTCAGCCCTTCGACCTGCAGCACCGGTGGCGCCTGCTTCGGCTGGACGGCAGCGATCTCGGCGGGCGTGGCGCGCGGCAGCGACTGCGCCTTGTCATGGTAGTGGCAGCGCGACAAGCGCCCGCCGCCGAGGTCGTAGAGCGGCGGCGGTTCGGCGCGGCAGCGTTCGGTGGCCAGCGCACAACGGTCGGCGAAGGCGCAGCCGACAATATTGGCGCCGATGCCGGGCAGGAAGCCGGGAATGGTGTCGAGCCGGCCCTGGTCCTTACGCTGGCCGCCGCGAGGCAGGCAACGCAGCAGCGCCACGGTGTAGGGATGGCGCGGATCGTTGAAGACGTCCTTGGTCGAGCCTTCCTCGACCAGCATGCCGGCATAGAGCACGCCGACGCGGTCGCACATGTTGGAGACGACGGCGAGGTTGTGGCTGATGAACAGGATCGAGGCCGACAGCTCGCGCCGCAACTGTCCGATCAGGTCGAGCACCTCGGCTTCGACGGTGGCATCGAGGCCGGTCGTCGGCTCGTCGAGGATCAGCATCGAGGGGTCGTTGGCCAAGGCCATCGCGATCGCCACGCGCTGCTGCATGCCGCCGGAGAGCTGGTGCGGATAGCGCTGCATGACGCTCGCCGGATCGGAGATGCGCACCCGGTTGAGCATGGCGAGCGCCTTGTCTTCCGCTGCCTGTCCGGTGATGCCGGCAAGCTCGAAGATCTCGGTCAGCTGGCGGCCGATGCGCAGCGACGGGTTGAGCGCCTTGCCGGGGTCCTGGTAGACCATCGACACGCTGTCTGCGCGGGCACGCCGCAGCGCCTCGCTATCGAGCTTCATCACATCCTTGCCGTCGAGCGCGATCGAGCCGCCGGTGATCGAGCCGTTGCGCGGCAGGTAGCGCACCACCGAAAGCGCGACGGTGGATTTGCCGCAGCCGGATTCGCCGACCAGCCCGTAGGCTTCGCCCGCCTTGATGGTCAGGTTGACGTTGCGCAGCACCGCGCGGTCGCGGCGGCCGACACGATAGGCGACCGAAAGGTCCTTCAGCTCCAGCGCGTTGGCGGCTTGGCTGGGCTCAGTCATTGAACGCTCCATGCACGCCGTCGGCCACCAAATTGACGCCGATCACCAGCGAGGCGATGGCCAAAGCATCGAACAGCACCGTCCACCAGAAGCCGCCGCCGATCATGCCGTAATTGGAGGAGATCGAGAGGCCCCAGTCGGGCGAGGGCGGCTGGATGCCGAAGCCCATGAATGAGAGCGTGGCCACCGCGAAAATGGCATAGCCCAGCCGCACTGTCGTCTCGACCAGGATCGGCGGGATGACGTTGGGCAGGATCTCGACAAACATCGTGTGCAGCGCGCCTTCATGCCGCAGCTTTGCCGCGGCGACATAGTCGAGCTCGCGTTCGGCCAGCACCGCCGAGCGCACCGTGCGCGCGATGATCGGCGCGAAGCTCAGGCCGATGACAACGATGACGGTGATCTTCGAGGTGCCGAGCGCAACGATGGCGAGCAGTGCGATGATGACCACCGGGATCGCCATGAAGGCTTCCAGCACGCGGCTGACGATGTCGTCGACGATGCCGCGGAAATAGCCGATGACGAGGCCGAGCGCGGTGCCGGCGATGGTCGCCAGAATGGTGGCCAAAGGCGCCACTGTCAGGATGTCGCGCGAGCCGACGATAACGCGCGAGAAGACGTCGCGGCCGAGCTGGTCGGTGCCGAACCAGTGGTCGGCCGCCGGCGGTGTGAGCGCGTTGATGATGTCGCTTTCCAGCGGATCGTAGGGCACGAAGTGCTGGCCGAACAGCGCGCAGACGACCCAAAACAACAGGATGAAAAGCCCGGTCAGGAAGGTGCCGGACCTGGAGAGCGAATGCAGCACCTCGCCCCAGGGGCTGCGCCGTGTAGCGTCGGGCGCGGAGGGCGCCGGCAGGCTGGCGGGCGTGTCTGTTGCGCTCATTGCTCTCTTCCCAGCCGGATGCGCGGATTGAGCACGGAATAGAGGAAGTCGGCGACCAAGGTCGCCACCGCATAGACGATGCCGATGGTCAGGATGCCTGCCTCCAGCATCGGGAAATCCTTGCCGCGCGCGGCGGTGAAGATCAGCGAGCCGATGCCCTGGTAGCGGAACAAAGTTTCGATGACGACAAGGCCGCCGATGAGATAGCCGGTCTGGGTGGCGATCACCGTGATGGTCGGCAGCAGCGCGTTGCGCAGCACATGCCGCCAGATCACCGTTCGCCACGGCAGGCCTTTCAGCACGGCCGTGCGCGTATAGTCGGAATCGAGCGCCTCGATCATGCCGGAGCGCGCCATGCGCGCGATATAGCCGAACAGCACCAAAAACAGCGGCAGCGAGGGCAGGATCAGATAGTAGAGCTGGGTGAAGAAGCCGGCGCCTTTCGGCCATGCGGCGGCGATCGGCAGCCAGCGCAGCCACACCCCGAAGATCAGGATCAGGATGATGCCGGTGACGAATTCCGGCAGCACCGTCACCGACAGGCCGCCGAGGCTGATGATGCGGTCGAGCGGCCGGTTGAGGTTCAGCGCCGCGATGACCCCGCCCAGGATGCCGATCGGCACCACAAGCACGAAGGCAACCAGCGCCAGTTTCATCGAATTGCCCAAAGCATCGATGACGAAGGGGGCGACCGGCGCGCGGAAAATATAGGACGTGCCCATGTCGCCATGGAGGAAGTTCCAGATCCAGGTGCCGTACTGGACGAGCAGTGGCCGGTCGACGCCGAGCGAGTGGTTGAGCGCGTCGACGGCGCGCTGATCCGCGAACGGCCCCAATATGGCGCGCCCGACATTGCCCGGCAGCACCTGGCCGCCAAGGAAGACCATGACGCTGAGCAAAAACAGCGTGACGAGCGACAGAGCCAGGCGCCGGACGAGGAAGACGAGGATGGCGAATACTCCTATTGGAGCCGGCTCTCCGTGGAGAGCCGGCTGTCACGGAAAAGCTTGTTCGCTCGTCAGGCCTTCGACGCCTTGTCGAGGAACAGCTGCGACATGGCGGTGGGCTGCACACCCGTCACGCCTTTCGCCGTCGCCGTCAGGTAGTCGTAGAAATAGCCGAAGATCACAGGCGTTTCCTCGAGCAGCAGCTTCTGGATCTTGCCCGCGGTGGCCTTCTGCGCCTCGAGGTCGAGGGCCGCGATGTAGCTGGTCGCCAGCTGATCGTAGTCCTTGTTCTTGAAATGCGCGGCGTTCCAGGTGCCGTCGCTCTTCAAGGGCGCGGCGAGATAGACGTTCGGCACGCCGCGATGGCCGTAGTCGGTGATGCCCATCACGGAATCCAGCCAGTTCGACTTGCCGAACACCGCGTCGCCGTAATAGGCGCCCTGGTCGAGGATGTTGAGCTCAAGCTCGATGCCGATCTCCTTGACCCAGTTCTGGATGAGCTGGGCGTATTCCGGGATTTCCAGATAGCGCTCCGTGGTCAGCGTCACCTTGAAGCCCTTGCCGGCGCCGGCGGCCTCCATCAGCTGCTTGGCCTGCGCGATGTCCTGCTCGCGCTGCGGCACGCTCGGGTCGGTCGACGGATAGACGCTGGCGAACGGGCTGTCGTTGCCCTCCTGGGCGCGTCCCTTCATCAGGCCGGCGACGAGCTTCTTGCGGTCGATGCTGAGCGCGATCGCGCGGCGCACGCGGGGATCCTTGAACGGATCGGCATCGCACTGCATGTGCAACTGCTGATGCGCCACCGACTTGAGGCTGATGATGTCGACATTCGGATCGTTGAGCAGGCCGACGCCGGCCAGCACCGGCATCTGGTTGATGATGTCGATCTGGCCGCCCTGCAGCGCCAGGATCTGCGGCTGGATGTCGGTGAAGAAAGTGAACTCGGTGCGATCGGGCAAGGCTTTATCGCCCCAGTAGTCGTCGTTGCGCACGAAGGAGGCGCCGACCTTGGGCGTATACTTCTCGAGCTTGAACGGACCGGTGCCGTCGAAGCTCTGCTCATAGCCGCCCTTGTAGCTCGCCGGGATGATGACGGCGTTGTAGTTGTCGGACGACACCATGTAGGGGAAGTTGCCGTTCGGCGCATCGAGATGGAATTCGACGGTGTAATCGTCGACCTTCTTGGTGTTGCCCTTCTGCAGGATGCCGGTGAACACCGACAGCGCGTTGGACGAATTGGCCGGATCGGCGAGCCGGTCGATGCTGGCCACCACGTCGTCGGCCTTCATCTCGCCGCCCGAGTGGAACTTGACGCCCTTGCGCAGCGTGAAGGTCCACACCGTGCCGTCGGCATTCGGCTTCCAGCTTTCCGCCAGCGCCGGCTTCAGCACCAGGTCCGGACCGTCGACGCAAAGGAACTCGGCCACTTGCTGCATAACGACAAGGCCGCCGGCATCGGCGATGGTGACGGGATCGATCGCCGCGGCCGGCACGCTGCTGCCGACGCGGATGGTGCCGCCGGCAGCACCTGCGGCGCGCGCGAGCGAGGGCGCGGCGCCGAAGCCGGCGGCCATGCCGATGCGGCCGAGCAGCGGCAGCGACAGGCCGAGCAGGCTGCCATGGCGCACGAATTCGCGGCGGCTGATGCGGCCGTCGATCAGGCCGTCAATGAGATGGTTTTCGAGTGGCGTGCGGCCACGCCGCAGCAGATCGAGAATGCGATAATTCTTGCTCATGGGTCTGAGCCCTTTCCCCAGTTTGTTGTGGTTGGCGAGTGCCATCAAATTGACCAGTGCCGTGGAGTTCTCCTGTTCCCGGCTCTCGTCAGTATCGGTCGACGTACAGTAGCATGCGGTTCCGACCGGTCCATCCGCTGGTTGGGACGGAAAAGTCAGATTTTCTTGATGAATTGTCTGTCGGCCAGGCGACTTGTGACCGCCCTTTTCTCGATAAGTTCTGCTAGCTTTTCGTCATCCTCCTAGTTCAGCGGCAATCGGCGGTAGGTCCCGGGCTTTTCCGGGTCGTGATATTTGTTGCAGGGGCCGTTTTCGACGAAATCGCGATGGCAGGCGGCAAGCCTTTCTTGCGACAGGGTGACCGCGAGGCCGTGGCCCTCGGGCACCCGCACGGTGTTGTTCTTCGGCGCGAACGGGCCTTCCTCGATGATGTCCATCGGCTGCATGCGAAACAGCGACTGGTTGGGTTCCCTGATCCAGCCGAGCGCCGCGCACAGATGCAGGTAGCAGGCGCTGCCGATGCCGGTGTCGCCGCTGTAACACCAGTAATCGATGCCGGCATGCTCGCAAGCACCGACGAAGCGCAGCATGCGGTTGATGCCGCCATGCGCCGTCGGATTGCCGACGAAGGCGTCCGGCACCTTCAGTTCCATGGCGCGGGCGATGTCGATGTTGTGAGTAGAGAACGGGATCGAGGTGTGACGACGCAGTTCCCGCATCTCCTCGATCGTCGCCACCGGGTCCTCCCAGTTGCGCACGCCTAGCTCTTCCAGCGGCCGCGCCAGCTGTCTGGCGGTCGCCAGCGAATAGGCTTGGTTGGAATCGATGCGGATCATGGCGCTGTCGCCGAGCTTCCTGCGGATCAGCTCGACCATCTTCATCGAGACCTTCGGGTCCTGCGTCGAGAACTTGCCCTCGAAGAAGGTGGTGCCGTGGCGCTCGTGGAGTTCGACGCAGTAGTCGGCGACTTCTTCCGGCGTCTTCTCGCCCTTCACCTTGGCTCCATCGCCGCGCAGCGCGAAATAGTCGGTGAAGGGGACGTCCTTGCGCACCGCGCCGCCGAGCAGTTGATAGAGCGGCTGCTTCCACGCTTTGCCGCGCAGGTCCCACAGTGCCATCTCGACGGCGCCGAAAGCCATGATGCGGGTGCGGTCGTTGATCGACTGCACGCCGCTCCAGAAGGGCAGGCAGACTTCCTCCGCGCCGGCGATGTCGAAGGCGTCGCGGCCCAAGAGTCTCGGCGCCAGCACGTCGTTGATGACGGCCGCCGCACCTGGCGTCGGCGCCTCGCCGATGCCGACAAGCCCGTCCTCGGTCTCGACCTCGACGATGGTCGGCGAGAAGCCGTCGAGCTCGCCGAAGACCCAGACGTAAGGCGCTTCCAGCCGGTAGTTGATCGGGGTTGCCTTGACGCGCCTGATCTTCATGTCAGCCAATCTCGAAGAAGGGTTCGCCGAGCAGGCTGGGATCCACGTCGATGCCGAGGCCGGGGCCGTCGGGAATGCCCATATGGCTGCCGGTCACCGGCGGCGCGTTCCTGGCAGTGCGCACCGTCACCCATTCGTGGAAGGCGATGGCGTGCAGCCGGCGCTCCGCCGGCGTCGACAGCGACAGATGCGCCATGGCGGCGGTATCGATCTCGGCGCCGCCGGTGTCTTCCACCGTGATCATGAAGCCGAGATCCACCGCGACGTCGCGGATCAGCCGTGTCTGGGTCACGCCGCCCAGCCGCGAGATCTTCAGCGTCAGCCCGTCGGCGACGCCCCTGCGATGGATTTCCAGCATCTCGCCCAACGAGGTGACGGATTCGTCCAGCACCATCGGCTTGTCCAGCATGCGGCGTACCGACATGTTCTCATCGAGCGTCGTGCAGGGCTGCTCGAAGGTGTAGTCGATGCCGCGCGTCGCGTCGGCGAACTGGCGCGCCTGATAGGGCGTCCAGCCGGCATTGGCGTCGCAGAAGATCACTGTGCCTTTCGGCACCGCCGAGGCCACCGTCGTCACCCGCTCGATGTCGTCATGCACATTGCCGCCGACCTTGACCTGCAGGCGGCGGCAGCCTTCGGCGATGATCCGCTTGGCCAAAGCCGCCATCTGATCGAGCGTGCCGTGGGTGACGACCCGATAGGTCTCCGCCATGTCGCTCTCGCGGCCGCCGAGCATGGTCACCAGCGGCACATCGGCCGCGCGAGCGGCGAGATCCCAGCAGGCCATGTCGAGCGCCGATTTGATGTAGGGGTGGCCCTTGAACACCGTGTCCATCAGCCGGCCGATGCCGGCCAGACCGCGCGGATCCTGACCGATGAGATGCGGCGCGATTTCCGGTACGCCCGCGCGCGCTCCCGCCGGGAAGGCGGCCGAGTAGAAATTGCCGAGCGGCGCCATCTCGCCCCAGCCGGTCACGCCGCTGTCCGACGTGATGGCGACGATCACCGCGTCGAAACAGTCGGCGACGCGTCCCTTGGACATGCGGTAAGGCCCGTCCACGAAGGGCTGGACGACATGGTAGGCCTTGATGCTCTTGATCTTCACTTTGCCGTCCGTCTGTCAGTTCTTCGATGCGCGCTTTTCGAGGCCGCGCGCATAGCCAAGCAGCTCCTCGAAATCGAGGTCGATATGCTCGCGCGCATGGCGCTGGGCGGCGCGCATGTCGGCACCCTTGAGCAGTGCCACATAGGTTTCGTGCACGTCCTCGGCCGGCACCGGTTCGTTGCGCGCGCGCTGATGCAGGGCGAAGTACATCTGCAGCCGGCTGGTCAGCCGCTGCCAGGTCTCCAGAAGCACCGAATTGTCGGCCCACTCGTAGATCAGCCCATGCAGCTGCAGCGCGGTCTCGATCTGGCGCGTGGTGTCGAGCGCCCGCGTGGCCTGCTTCACCGCCTCGTGGCGGCGGTCGAGCTCGTCGAAAAAGCGCTGGTCTCGCTGCGGCCAGGCAAGTTCGATGGCGAATTCATCGAGCACCTTGTTGAGCGAATAGGCGTCGATGATGTCCTTGGCGGTGACGTCGATGACGAAGGTCCCGGCATAGGGGATGCTGGTCAGGATGCCCTCCTGCACCAGCTCGCGCATTGCCTCGCGCAGCGGCGCGCGGCTGACCCGCATCTGCTCCGAAATCCTGAGCTCATTGAGCTTCTGCCCCGGTTCCAGCTGTCCGGTCAGGATAGCGCGCCTGAGCAGGGCGACGATCTCCGCCCTGCGCGTCGTATCCGCGATCGGACTGAAATCCAGCTTTGCCATAGGTCGACTCCCGGGAGGAATTTCTGCAAGACAAGCAGATTGTCGACAATCTAACAAGAGCCGATTTCCAATTCCGGATTAAACTGGCAACCTCAAGCCGCGCGGCCGTAGAAGCCGATACGCTCCTCATCGGTGAACATCACGCCGGGACGTTCGTAGTAGGAGAACACCGCGATCATGCGCTCTCGATTGCCCTCGACGGTGGTGACACGGTGCGCGGTGTTCTTGCCGCGGAAGACGTTCAGCGTTCCGGCCTTGATGCGCAGGATCTTTGCCTCGGGGTCCCGCCCTTCGAGCAGTTTGGCGACGCCGTCATAGTTCGGGTCGTCGTCCGAGCGCAGGTCGGTGCGGTATTCGAAATCGCCGCCGACCTCGGGCGCTTGCAGCAACAGCGTCGTGGTGAATTCCGAGCGGTCGAAATGCCAGTTGAGCGCTTCGCCGGCGCGGTAACCCATGACGTTGGCGCGGGCGAGCGGGTCCTGCATGACATGCAATTGCGGCTTGTCCATCGTCGCCGCCAGGAACCGCACCAGCGGCTCGTATTCGTAGATCGAAAGAACGGTGCTGCCCGGGATCTGGTCTGCGCAGACCGTATGGCTGATCGTCTCGACCTTGCGCAGCGCCGGATGGTCGGGCGCCAACTCGGGGATCGACGGCTTGAAGTAGATGTTGTGCATGCGCTTGTGGACATGCGAATTCGTGTCCATCACCGGCCGGATCTCGGCGACGGCCTTGTCGGCGATGCCGGGGCGCAGAAACCCTTCGAGGTTAAACATGCCGTTTGCCGCCAGCGCGGCCTTGGACTCGTCCACCAGGCGCTGCCATTCAGGGCTGCCCTCGCGGTTCAGTGGATAGCGGTCCAGGTCGAGAATGTCTTCGATCATTGCGTCCTCCAAAATCTGAGTTCACTACACCGCAAGGAAAACTTTGCCGCAACGCGGAAAATTGTTAGGCTCCGCCAAGAAAATCTTTCGGGGGCACAAACGTGGAAAAGCTTCCACCATTGAATGCGATGAGGGCTTTCGAGGTCGCGGCCCGCGCCGGCTCCTTCACGCTTGCCGCTACCGAGCTCGGCGTGTCATCGGCCGCGGTCAGCCAGCAGATACGCAATCTCGAAGATTGGTTCGGCAAGCAGCTCTTCGTGCGCAACGGCAACCGCATCGCGCTGACCGATGCCGGTCATGCCATCTATCCGCAGACGGCGCGGGCGCTGGGCGAGATCGCGGCGGTCGGCCGGCGCATGCTGGAAGGCGGCCTGCGCACGCGCCTCGTGGTGAGCGTGCCGTTCTCCCTGGCCGAGTTGTGGTTGGCGCCAAGGCTTGCGGTGCTGCTCGACGGTTTTCCGCAAATGGCGATCGATGTCCGGGTCGAGGACGATCCCGTCGATGTGGTGCGCCAGAACATCGACCTGCGCATCTCCTATGGCGATTATCACTATCCGGCGCTGAAGATGGTGCGGCTCGTCCATGACGAGGTGCTGCCGGTGGCGGCCTCCGAGTTCTGGCAGCGCTACGGCCAAGGTGCCAGCTTGGCCGATATGCACGAGAGCCATTTCATCCACACCAACTGGGGGCCGAACTACGCCTCGCATCCGAGCTGGGCGGACTGGTTCGCCGCCGCCGGCGGCAGCCGCGCGCCCGACCCATCGCATGGCCGGCGCGTCGGCCTGTCCAGCCTGGCGATCGGCGCGGCGCGGCTGGGGCTTGGGATAGCTCTGGGGCAGAAGGTGATGGCGAACGCGGATCTCGAAGCCGGCCGTTTGATCGCGCTGTCTTCCGTCTCCGTCCGCTTGGGCCAGCCCTACTGTGCCTTCATGCTGCCGGCCAAGGCCGAACGCGCTGACATTGCCGGCCTGGTCGAATTGCTTGCAGGCAATCCTGCGAAGCCGCACGCAAAGCCGGCGTAGGGAGCCGTCTGGAACCCCCTAGCAAAACGGCGCCCTCGACGTGGGTGTCGAGGGCACCGTCGGACCGGAAACTGATGGGGGTTATCAGCTGGCCGGTTTCGGTTGCGGCAAGGGAGAAACCGGCATTCCGGGTCCGATCTTCTGCAGATTGCCCGTGATCACCTGGTCGGTCTCTGAGATGCCGGAGGTCACGGAAATCAGGTCGCCATCGGTGGGCCCGAGCGACACCAGCTTCTGGTCGACCGTGTTGCCCTTGCCGATGACATAGAGGTACTTGCCGAGCTGGCTGGAGCCCAGCGCCACCTGCGGCACCATCAGCGTGTTGGGCTGTTCCTTCACATGCAGCCGCACCCGCACATATTGCCCCGGCAGCAGCGTGAACTTGGCGTTGCCGATCGTGGCGCGCGCCGTGATCGTGCCGGTCGAGTGGTCGATCGTGTTGTCGATGAAGGTCAGCTCGCCCTTCTGGCTGGGCTGGGTCTCGCCGGGCAGGAGCACGTCGACGGCGATCGGACCATTGGCCTTCGCCTGCTCGATCTGCACGAGGTCGGTCTCGCTCGGATTGAAGGTCACATAGATGGGGTCGAGCTGGACCAGCGTGTTGAGCACCGTGCCGGCGACGCTGACCAGCGTGCCGACCGAGGCCTGGTTGCGGCCGATGCGGCCTGAAAACGGCGCCTTGATCTCGGCATAGCCGAGGTTGAGCTCGGCCGTCCGCACCGCCGCCTGGTCGACGGCAAGGGCGGCCTGGGCCGTGCGCAGATTACTGGTGCGCTGGTCGAAGCTGTCCTTGTCCAGATAGCCGGCCTTGGCGAGATCGGTGCCGCGGCCGAGATTGGACTTTGCATATTCGAGCGTCGCGGTATCGCGCTGCACCTGCGCCTTCGCCTGGTCGAGCGCGGCTTGATAGTCGTCGGGCGCGATGCGGTAGAGCATGTCTCCCTGCTTGACGTC
This sequence comes from Mesorhizobium atlanticum, assembly GCF_003289965.1. Classification (GTDB taxonomy): domain Bacteria; phylum Pseudomonadota; class Alphaproteobacteria; order Rhizobiales; family Rhizobiaceae; genus Mesorhizobium; species Mesorhizobium atlanticum. The sequence goes on along the minus strand of NZ_QMBQ01000001.1, from coordinate 753,063 downwards.
GCTGCCGTCGGCCGCGGTCTGCTCCTGCAGATAGCCCGGCACGCGCGCCTGCAGCGTGATGCTGCGGATCGGCTCGACCCGCGCGGCGTAGTCGAGATAGATCGGCAGCGTCTTCTTCACGACGTTCACCACCGGCACCGGCATGACGAAGGCCGCCGGGGCGGGCGCTGCACCCGCCGTGCCGTTGCCGAGATAGCCCGGATTCAGCAGGTGGACGCTTGCCACCGAGATCGCGCCAAGCGCAACGGCCGTTCCTAAAGCGATTTTCCATTTACGCATTTTGGTCTCCAATCCTATTCGGCCGCCTGACGAGCTATTCAGCCGCCTGGGCGAGCGGCTGAAGCGCCGGCTCGGCGGTCGGTTCAATGTCTTGCTGCTGAGGGGCGTCGTGGTGTCCCTTGGCTGGTTCTTTTTCGCCGCGCTCGCGCAGCTGTTCGATCACCGCGTAGAAGACCGGCACGAAGACCAGCGACAGGATGGTCGCTGCCACCATGCCGCCGAAAACGGTGGTGCCGATCGACTGCCGGCTGGCGGCGCCCGCGCCGGTCGCGAACATCAGCGGCAGCACGCCGAGGATGAAGGCGAAGGCGGTCATCAGGATCGGCCGCAGCCTCAGCCTTGCCGCCTCCATCGCCGCTTCGACGATGGTCAGCCCTTCCTCGCGCCGGCGTCTGGCGAACTCGACGATCAGGATCGCGTTCTTGGCCGCGAGGCCGATCAGCATGACGAAGCCGATCTGCGAGTAGACGTCGATCTGCATGCCGCGCAGCAGCAGCACCACGAAGGCGCCGAACAGGGCGAGCGGCACCGCGAGCAGCACCATGAAGGGCATCGCCCAGCTTTCATACTGCGCCGCCAGGATCAGGAAGACGAAGACGATCGCCAGCCCGAACACGACCGAGGCGATCGATCCGGCCTTGAGCTCCTGGAAGGTGATGCCGGTCCATTCGTAGCCGAAGTCGCGCGGCAGCACGTTGGCCGCCGCCCGCTCCATGGCCGCCACCGCCTGTCCGGACGAGAAGCCGGGTGCGGCGCCGCCATTGATCAGGGCCGAGGCATTGTTGTTGTAATGCGGCACGGTCTCCGGTCCGACGATCGGCACAAGCTTGCCCAGCGTGCTCAGCGGCACCATGCCGCCCGAGGCGTTGCGCACATAGAGCCTTGAGATGTCGGTGGCGTCAGCGCGCGCGTCCTTGTCGGCCTGGATGGTCACGCGGAAGGTTCGGCCGAACAGGTTGAAGTCGTTGACGTAGAGCGAGCCGAGATAGATCTGCAGCGTGTTGAAGACGTCAGGCAGGTTGAGGCCGAGAAGCTTCGCCTTGCTGCGGTCGAGGTCGTAGTTGAACTGCGGCGTCGAGGTCGAGAAGGACGAGAACAGCTGCTGCGGGTTGAGCTCCGGCTGCTTGCGGGCTTCCGCAATCAGCGCCTGCGTCACGTCGTTCAGCGCCGCACTGCCGCGGCCCGAAAGGTCCTCCACCTGGAACTCGAAACCACCGGTGGTGCCGAGGCCCGGGATCGACGGCGGATCGAACGACAGCGCGAAGGCCTCCGGGATCTGCAACAGCTTGTTGCGCACCTGGGCGACGAGCTTCGAAGCGTTCTGATCGGGGCCGCGTTGGTCCCATGGCTTCAGGATGGCGAATTCCACGGCCGAGTTCGACTGCGCGGCGCTGGTCAGGAAGTTCAGGCCGCTGATCGAGCCGACGATGTCGACGCCGGGCGTGTTCTGCAGGATGTCGCGCGCCTTCTGCGCCACCGCGTCGGTACGCTCAAGCGAAGCCCCATCCGGCAGCTGGATGACGACGAAGAAATAGCCCTGGTCCTCGACGGGAAGGAAGGTCGAAGGCAATTTCTGCCAGACGAAAAAGGTGGCGACGAGGCCGGCCGCGAACAGGCCGAGCATGATCCAGCGCAGCTTGATCAGGATGCGCACGCCATGCGCATAGGCATGCGACAGCCAGTCGAAGCCGGCGTTGAACCAGCGGAACAGCACGAACTGGGTTTCGCCGCGATGGCGCAGGAAGGCGGCGCTCAGCGCAGGCGACAGCGTCAGCGAGTTGAAGGCCGAGATGCCGACCGAGATCGCTACTGTCAGTGCGAACTGGTTGTAGAGCCGGCCGGAAACGCCAGGGATGAAAGCGACGGGGACGAACACCGCCATCAGCACCGCCGTGGTGGCGATGATCGGCCCGGTCACCTCGGCCATCGCCGCGCGCGTCGCGGCGAGCGGCTTGAGCCCGGCCTCCAGCTGCCGCTCGACATTCTCCACCACCACGATCGCGTCGTCGACGACGAGGCCGATCGCCAGCACCATGCCGAGCAGGGAGAGCATGTTCAGCGAGAAGCCCAGCATGTACATGATCGCCAGGGTCGCGATCAGCGACACGGGGATGGCGATGGTCGGGATGATGGTGGTGCGCCAGCTCTGCAGGAAGATGAACACCACCGCCACGACCAGCACCAGCGCTTCGCCGAGCGTGATCAGCACGTCATGCATCGAGGCCGACACGAAGCGTGTCGTGTCGTAGTGCATGGCGTAACTGACGCCCTTCGGGAAACGCTGCGACAGCTCCTGCATCTTATCCTTGACCCGCTGCTGCAGGTCGAGCGCGTTGGAGCCGGGCATCTGGTAGACGGCGAGCACCACGGTGGGGTCCTTGCCGAAGAAAGCGGACGACGAATATTGCAGCGCGCCGAGCTCGATGCGGGCGACGTCGCGCAGCCGCACGAGCGAGCCGCTCTGCGAGTTCGCGCGCACGACAATGTCGCCGAATTCCTTGGGGTCGCTGAGACGGCCGACCGCGTTGACCTGCATTTCGAAGGCGGTGCCGGCAGGCGCCGGCGACTGGCCGATCTTGCCGGCGGCGACCTGCACGTTCTGCTCGGCGATGGCGTTCTGCACGTCGACCGCGGTGATGCCGAGATTGGCCAGCTTGTCCGGGTCGAGCCAGACGCGCATCGAATAACGGCGCTCGCCGAAGATCTGCACGTCGCCGACGCCGGGCAGGCGCTTCAGCGGATCGACCACCTGCAGATAGGCAAGGTTGCTCAACGCCACCGGATCGACCGAGCCGTCCGGTGAGGTCAGGTCGACGATCAGCACGAAATTGGGGTTCTGCTTCTTGATCGTCACGCCGCCCTGGTTGACGATTGCCGGCAGGGAGGACGCCGCTTGGCTGACGCGATTCTGCACGTCGACGGCCGCCGTGCTCAGCGGATAGCCGACGTCGAAGGTGATGGTGATAGTCGACGAGCCGTCATTCGAGCTCGTCGACGACATGTAGGTCATGCCCTGCACGCCGTTGATCTGCTGCTCGAGCGGCGTGGTGACCGTATCGGCCACGACCTGTGCGCTGGCGCCGGGATAGTGGGCGCTGACCACGACCTGCGGCGGCGTGATGTCGGGAAACTGCGAGACCGGCAGAAGGAAATAAGCGATCGCGCCGGCGAGCACCATGATGATGGCGATCGCTGACGCGAAGATCGGGCGGTGGACGAAGAAGTTTACCATGATGCGGACGCCTCGCCGAAGGGCTTTGCGAAATGGCGCAGGCGCCGGGCCCGGCCGGAGCCGGAATCCTGCAGGAAGGATGGCAGGACTTCATCGTCCGGCGCCTGTTCCGCCGCGCGCTGGCGCAGCATCCGCTCGAAGGCTTTGGGGTCGATCCCGTCCGCCTTCATCACCAGCCGGATCATCGGATCCCGGACGGCTTCGTCGATCGTCAGGTCTTTGCGCTTTTGCATAGGAGTGGCTCCTTGCCCGTCCCGCATCGGTTGATCACGGGCCGCTTTCTCTTTTTTCACCGGCCGAAGCCGCATGACAGGCTGTTTTTTCGTCCTATCTCACTCTGGCAGGCTATCGGTGGGCCTTGTCGTTTGACGGGGAGTGATATAGGTGTTACCAGTAAGTAACATCTGAAAGTTACAGACCGGTAACACCCTAGTCAAGAGGTGGCGACGGTTTTTTTGGAAACGACGAAAGGAGAGCATGATGACTGACGGCGTTGCGGAGCGTTCCCGCCCCCGGGATCGGATCCTGGAGACGGCGCAGGACATGTTCCACAAGCACGGCATCAAGGGCGTTGGCGTCGACGCCATCACCGAGGCTGCCGGCACGAACAAGATGACGCTTTACCGCCATTTCGAGTCCAAGGATGATCTGGTCATCGAATGCCTGCGCGCCACGGCGGCGAAGGCTTCGAGGATATGGGACGAATTCGAGGCCAGGCATCCCGGCGACAAGCTCGCCCAGTTGCACGCCTGGGTCCAGAAGGCTTCGGAACTGCTCAGCGCCGACAGCCGTGGCTGCGACATGGCCAATGCTGCCGTCGAGCTCACCGAGACCGATCATCCGGCCAGGCGCGTCATCAAGGAACTGAAGGAAGCCCAGCGCGAGAAGCTGGTTGCGCTTTGCCGCGATGCCGGCATCGGCCAGGCCGAGCTTCTCGCCGACACGCTGTCGCTGCTGCTCGAAGGCGCCCGCGTCTCGATGCAGAGCGTCGGCGCCGAAGGTCCGAGCGCGCAATTCGTGCGCATGGCCGAGAGCCTGATCGCCTCGTTCCGGGCGCGCTGATCTCTTCGGATCGTCCTGATTCTGTTATGCTGTCCCGGAAACGGGCGCTAGACGATGGGTCAGGCAAGTTTTCCGGAGATGTATGAGCGCTGGCTCGTGGGGCCTCTGTTTCGCCCCTGGGCCGAAGTCACCTTCGAAGAGGTGAAGCTCTCTCCAGGCCATCGTGTGTTGGACATCGCCTGCGGCACAGGAATAGTTGCCCGCGTTGCCAGGGAACGGCTCGGCGCCGCCGGATATGTCGTCGGCATCGACATCAACGCGGAAATGCTTGCCGTCGCGCGCACCGTGGCGCCAGACATCGATTGGCGCGTAGGCAATGCCGGTGCGCTACCCCTCCACGACGGAGAGCAGTTCGACGTGATCGTCTGTCAGCAGGGGCTGCAATTCTTTCCCGACAAGCCCGCTGCGGCGGCGCAGATGCGGCGGGCGCTGGCGCGGGGTGGCCGGCTGGCGGTTGCCACCTGGCGCTCCGATGAGGAAATCCCCTTCTTTCGCGATCTCCGCCGCGTCGCCGAACGACTCCTTGGCCCAATCGCGGACCTGCGCCACAGCTTCGGCGATGCGGCGCTGATCGAGGCGCTGCTCCGCGACGCCGGCTTCCACGACGTTCGATCAAGGACAATATCGCGCAGGATACGCTTTGAGGACGGGGCGCCCCTCCTGCGATTGAACGCGATGGCGCTGGTCGGCATGAGTGCTGCCGGCAAGGCAATGGCCGATCACGAACGCATGCGCGTCGTGGAGGACATCGTGAGCGGGAGTGCGCCCGTGCTGCAGTCCTACGCCGATGGATCGGGAGTCGCTTTCGAACTCAGCTCCAATCTGGTGACAGCGAAAGGCTAGAGCAATTCCAGGAAAAGTGTGAGCGGTTTTCCGTCCGGAATTGCGTTAAACCAAAGAGATAGCCCGTACCTGGTCAGCATCGGATGGGTTGGCTTCCCCCGCCTCTGGCACGCAAAGAAAAAGCCCGCTGCCGGGAGGAGGAGGCAGCGGGCTTCGATTTCGAATACGGCACGGGAGGAGGTGTACCGCATTCACCGTCGGTGTCTGGGAGGAGGAAGACATCCGACACGTCAATAAATACGAGTTGCCCAACGATTCGGCAATTGCGAAGCGTGCATAGCTGCTGTGCAGAATTGCCGGATCAATCGTCAGACAAATCCGAGGAGCCTCTCGCCTGGCCGTTGCCGGCCTATTGCACCGGCACGTTTTCCTTGAAGATCAGCCGCGGCTCGATGAATTTTTTCGTCAGATAGGGGGCCGAGGAGGCGATCGAGCCGAGCAGGCGGATCACGGACTGCTCGGCGATCAGCCGCGCATTCTGGTCGATGACGACGTCGGCGAGGTCATCGACGAGATAGCGCCGTGTCTCCTTGGTCAGATCGTGGCAGATGAAGACCGGCTTCCTGCGCGGCTTGGCTTCCAGCAACGCCCTGGCGACGCCGGAGCGTCCGGCGCCGACACAGTAGATGCCGAGCAGATCCGGTTCGTCGTGCAGCGCCTTGATGGTCGCGCGGTAGCTGGCGTCCGGCTCGTCGTTGATCTCGACGGCGCTGGAGACGGCGAGGTCGGGAAATTCTTCGGCGAGCACCGAGCGAAAACCCATCTCGCGCTCCTCATGCCCGCGATAGGAGCGCGAGCCGACCACCATGGCCAGATGCCCGGTCCGGCCGCCGAGAAAGCGGCCCATCAGCAACGCCGCCGTGCGGCCCGCCACGCGGTTGTCGATGCCGACATAGGCCGAACGGGGTGCGGCCGGCACGTCCGAGACCAGCGTGACCAGCCTGATCCCGGCCTCGACCAGCTCGCGCAGGATGTTGCGTGTGCGCGGATGGTCGACGGCGATGACGCCGACGCCATTGGCCTTGAGTGACAGGTTCTCCACCGCGCCCTGCAGCGCGCCGGGCGAAATGCCGGCAAGGTTGTGAATGCGGCAGGAGGCGACCAGGGGCAGGCGCGCCGCATAGTCCTCGATGTGATTGGCAAGGTCGGCCATGAAGGCGTTGGAGCCGATCGGCAGGAAGAATTCGAGATGCGCCGGCTTCGACGGCAGCACGACCTGGTCGAGCGTCGGCAGGTAGCCGAGCTGCTTGGCCGCCTCCAGCACCCGCTGCCGGTTGGCGGCGCTCGCGCCCGGGCGGTTGTTGAGCACCCGGTCGACAGTCGCGGTCGACAGGCCACAGCTTCTGGCGATGTCGGCTACGGTGGCTTTCATGGGTCCAGTCATAGGATGGGATGCGAACCCCTGTCGCGCCAAGTCAAAGTCAGCCGAAATCAGCCATGCGATTCCCGGCCGTCGGCGATCGCATCCCGGATTTCCTTGTCCGACATGCCGGTGATGACCCGCTCGACCTCGGCCACCGTGGTCTTCTTCGGATCGATGTCGTCGGCCACCACCTTGCCCCGGCGCATCACCACGATGCGGTCGACCACCTGGAAGACGTGGTGGATGTTATGCGCGATGAAGATGCAGGAATGGCCGGAGTCGCGGGCGCTGCGCACGAAGCTCAGCACCCCTTGCGTCTCGGCGACGCCCAGATTGTTGGTCGGCTCGTCGAGGATGATGAGATCGCTGTCGAAATGCATGGCGCGGGCGATGGCCACGGCCTGCCGCTCGCCGCCCGACAGCGAGCCGATCGGCGTCGTCGGCGGGATGTTCTTGGTGATGCCGACTTGCCGCAGAAGGTCGCGCGCCACCACGTTCATCGCCTCCTGATCCATGCGGTTGAGGAAGCGCGGCGGCTTGATTGGCTCGCGCCCGAGGAACAGGTTGCGGGCGATCGACAGCTGCGTGACGAGCGCCGAGTCCTGGTAGATCGTCTCGATGCCCTCAGCGATAGCGTCGCTGGTGCTGCGGAAATTGACCTTCTTGCCGCGCACGAATATGTCGCCGCTGGTCAGCGGCACGGCGCCCGACAGCACCTTGATCAATGTCGACTTGCCGGCGCCGTTGTCGCCGAGCAGGCCGACGATCTCCTTTTCATTGACGTGGAAATTGGCGTCCACCAGCGCCTGAACGCGCCCGTAGGACTTGCGGATGTTTGTCATGCGGATCAGAGGCTCGGCCATCGTCTTAGGTCCCTGCCTGGTGCCGGCGTTCGAGCCATGAATGCAGCGCCATCATGCCGAGGATGATCGCGCCGATGAAGATGTTGTAGGCCAGCCCCGGCACGCCGATCAGCACGATGCCGTTGCGCATCACGCGCAGGATCAGGATGCCGAGCACCGTGCCGATGATGGTGCCGCGACCGCCGGTCAGCGCCGTGCCGCCGATCACCACCATGGCGATGACCTCGAGCTCGTAGCCGGTGCCGCTGTTGGGGTTGGCCGCGGAGGTGCGCAGCGACGAGATCACGCCGGCGAGCGAGGCCATCACCGCCGACAGGATGAACAGGCCGACCTTGACGCGGTTGACGTTGACGCCGCGTGCGCGGGCTGCGTTGGGATTGCCGCCGGCGGCCTGGATCCAGTTGCCGGTCCGGCTTTGCGTCAGCACATAGCCGAGGACGATCGCAGCACCAATGAACCAGAACAGCGAGGCATAGATGCGGAACGGCCCGACATAGAAATCGCCGACCAGGATGTTCGCCAGCCAGCTGCCTTCCGCGCTCCAGGTCCGCTGCGGAAAACCGTCGGTGACGAACAGCGCCGTGCCGCGCACGACCAGCAGCATGCCGAGCGTCACCAGGAAGGACGGGATCTTGAGCCGGGTGACGAACCAGCCATTCACCAGCCCGATCAGCGCGGCAACGATCAGCGCGATCAGCAGGCCCACCTCCAGCGAGGTGACGCCGCTGTTGTAGAGCGTCCACATCAAGACCGGCGAGAAGCCGAACAGCGAGCCGACGGAAAGGTCGAATTCACCCGATGTCATCAGCAGCGTCATCGCCAGCGCGATCAGGCCGAGCTCGACGGTGAAGGCCAGGATGTTGGAGATGTTCTGCGGCGAGAGGAAGTCCGGATTGATGGCCCAGAACACGACCAGCTCGACGACGAGCAGGACAAGGGGGCCGAATTCCGACCTGCCGATCAGGCGCTGGATGAAGGAACGATTTTCCACGAAATACCCGCGACATGATTGAAAACTGGCCGGTTACGCGCCGCGTATGGCGGCGCCTCCGGCGGCGGTAGCATCCAGCGCCGCGCCTCAGGTGGAAAGCGCGGCGCTGGTCAATCGCGCGGTGACTTATTTGCCGGACAGGATCTTGTCGTAGACGCCGGCCGTGTCCTTCTCATAGAGCGCGCCGGTGATGACGTTGAAGCCCGGGGGGATGCCGCTGGCGGCCATGTTGGCCAGCGACAGCGCCACATAGCTGGTCGCCTGCGGGTCCTGCCACTGCGCGGCGTTGACGTAGCCGTTCAGCACTTCCTGGGTGGTGTCGAGCGAGTTGCCCCAGCCGACGACCGGTATCTCGCCCGCCTTGACGCCGACCTGGTCGAACACGCGCTTGATCGAGCCGGTGACGAGGTCGCCGAGGCCGATGATCGCCTTCACCTTGCCCTTGTGCGCGGTGAGGTAGTCGGCCATGCGGCTGATCACTTCGGCCTGGTCGAGCGTGGCTTCGGTGATCTCATAGGTGATGCCTGCCGGCCCGAACACGCTCTTGATGCCTTCCTCTTCCTGCACGCCATAGGTGGCGCCGGGGACCTCGACCGGCATCCAGACGAAGTCGCCTTTCTTCACCAGGCCCTTATCGACCAGGTATTGCGCCCAGTGCTTGCCGAAGGTGACGTTGTCGCCGCCCACATAGGCGTTGAAGTTGGCTTTCGGGTCGGGCGTGTTGAAGTTGATGATCGGGATGTTGGCCGCGCGCGCTTCCTTGGCCAGCTCGATCAGGCTGCCCGGATCGGGGCTGGTGGTGACGATGCCGTCGGCCTTGGCCGAGATGGCGGCGCGGATCGCCTCCTGCTGCGAGGCAACGTCGCCATTGTGGAACGACGTGTTGACCTTGTTGCCGGTGTCGCTTGCCCATTGCTTGGCGCCGGCCAGGAAATAGGTCCAGACCGGGTCGGCCGGGCCGCCATGTGAAATCCAGTAGAACGTCTTGGCCTCAGCCATCGCCGGAATGGCGACGAGCGCGATCAAGCCAAGCACGAGCAGTCTTAGCCGCGTAAGCATTTGATTCCTCCCATGTTGAAACTCTCCTCCTGGATCGGCGCGACGCGGCCTTGGACCGCGTCTCCTGCCGGCGCCGACCGGAACGTCTAGAGCATTCTCTTTTTCCGGCGCTGGCAAGCCTCCATCGCCAATGGATGTTGAGCGAGGCGCGCGCGCCATCAGCAATCCCATCAGATTGCATCAGCAGCGATGATTTTCGCGGGCAAGCGGCGCCATCGGCTCATGCGCCGCCCGGATGACCTCCAGGCAATGGCCCTTTGGGTGCGGCGTTAGATAAGGCCCGCCTTGGCCAGGTCGCGCATCAGGTGGCTGGCGCCGTAGGTCCAATGCGGACAATCCGGCGACAGGCGCACGCGGTTGGTGAGCGCGCCGAGCTTTTCCGACGAGATGGTGACGATGTCGCCGACCTTGTGGGTGAATCCCTTGCCCTTCTCGCCGCGATCCTTCGACGGCACGAACATGGTGCCGAGATAAAGCGCCAGCCCGTCGGGATATTGATGATGCGGCCCCATCGCCGCCTTGACCAGTTCTTCCGGCGAGCGGCTGATTTCGGCCATCGAGCTGGCGCCTTCCAGTGAGAAGCCGTCCTCGCCCTCGACGCTGAGCCGCACCGTGGCGCGCTTCACGTCGGCGATGGAAAACGTCTCGTCGAACAGCCGGATGAAAGGCCCGAGCGACGCCGAGGCATTGTTGTCCTTTGCCTTGCCCAGAAGCAGCGCCGAGCGCCCCTCGACATCGCGCAGATTGACGTCGTTGCCGAGCGTGGCGCCGACGATGCGGCCCGAACTGTCGGCGATCATGGCGATCTCGGGTTCCGGATTGTTCCAGGTGGAGACCGGGTGCAGCCCGACATCGGCGCCGAAGCCGACGGACGCCATCGGCTGGCATTTGGTGAAGATCTCGGCATCCGGGCCGATGCCCACTTCCAGATATTGCGACCAGGCGCCGCGCGAGATCAGCTTGGCCTTGATCTCCATCGCTTCCGGCGAGCCCGGCTTGAGCTTCGACAAATCGTTCCCGATCAGCCCGACGATGTCGGCGCGGATGGCGTCGGCCTTCTCCGCCGAGCCGCGCGCCTGCTCCTCGATGACGCGTTCGAGCAGGCTGACCACGAAGGTGACGCCGGAGGCTTTCACTGCCTGCAGGTCGACGGGCGACAGCAGGATGGGTTTCTTTGCGTCACGTGTGGCCTCAAAACTGTTCGCCGCGATAACGGCAAGCGCGCCGATCGCCTTGCCCTTGGCAGAACGCAGATAGTCGGCCGGATCCTTCAGCTCGCAAAGGTCGCGCACCGTCGGCGCCGCGCTCGAGGTGATATCGATCACTTCGCCGTTCCGCGCCGTCACCACCAGCGGGTGGGCGGCTTCGCTGGTTCTGGCGCGGCCGACGAAAAGTCCTTCGGCGGGCAGGCGGGTTGGATCGGTCATGGCGCTGTCCTCTCAATCTTGCGGGCGGCACTTTCCCCGGATTTTGCCCAAACGTCTATCCCGTTGATGGTGTGGTCCATGGGGCCAATGGGCTTGTCTCACAGCCGCCGGTGATCTGGCCCATCGAAACGCTCTTTCAAATCCGTGAAATCGACAATAGAATTTTCACGCAGTTCCAAGCGCCGAGGTGATCTTTGCCCGCAGCCTTCTCCGATCCGGTCTGGCAAAAACCCCGAACGGCGCCGGCGTTCCGGTCCGAACTGTCATTCGGCGGCACGTTGGACGCGATCATCGTCGGCGGCGGCATTATGGGCCTGTCGACGGCCTTGCATGCGGCGCGCGCCGGTCTCTCGGTCCAGGTGTTGGATGCCGGCGCGATCGGGCAGGGTGCTTCGGGCCTCAATGGCGGCCAGGTCATTCCCGGCCTCAAATATGACCCTGAATGGCTAATCGGACATTTCGGCAAGGAGCGCGGCGAAGCCCTGGTCGACTTCGCCACCTCGACGGCCGATGCCGTGTTCGATGTGATCCGCGACGAGAAGCTGGCAGTGCCGTTCACGCGCAACGGCTGGATCCAGGCGGCGCACACCGAGACCGCGCTGAAGGCGGCGGCCAACCGCGATCGTCAATGGCGCTCGCGCGGCGCCGACGTCAAGCTGCTCGACCAGGCCGAGATCGCGGCGATGACCGGCGCGAGGGGCTATCTCGGCGGCTGGCTCGACCGCCGCGCCGGCATCATCGATCCGCTGTCCTATACGCTCGAACTGGCCCGCGTCGCCTCGGCCGCCGGCGCCGAGATCGCCGAGCAGCAGCGGGTGGTGAGGCTTGCCAAGGAGACCGGGGTCTGGCGGGTTGCGACGCAGAGCGGCGCCGAATTGCGCGCCAAGTCGGTCGTGCTCGCCACGAACGCCTATACGGACGGCCTGCTGCGCGGCCTTGCGCAAACAATCGTGCCGCTGCATTCCTTCCAGATCGCCACCGCGCCGCTGCCGGCGGAGCTTGCCGCGAGCATCCTGCCCGGCGGCCAGGCCGTTTCCGATTCCCGTCGCATCCTCGTCTACTACCGCCGGAGTCCAGATGGCCGGATGGTGCTGGGCGGCCGCGGTCGCATGGCGCTGCCCTCAAGCGCGGCCGACTGGGCGCATCTCGAACGCGCGCTCACCCGCCTCTATCCGGCGCTTGCCGGCATCGCCATCGAAAAGCGCTGGTTCGGCCGCGTGGCGCTGACGCCGGATCACCTGCCGCATCTGCATGAACCGGAAAAGGGCCTGATCGCGGTTGTCGGCTGTCAGGGCAGGGGCGTCGGCCTGATGAGCGCGCTCGGCAAGCGCATGGCGAACTATCTTGCCAGCGGCGATGCCAGGCAACTGCCGTTCCCGCTGTCGCCGATCCGGGCGATCCCGTTCCACGCCTTCCGCCAGGTCGGCGTTGCCGCGGCCATCACCTGGTACCGGATGCTCGACGCATTCGAACGATGAGCCAAACGCGTGCAGCGCACAAGCGATTCAGCTTGACAGTTTCACGAATATGAAAAATCATTAGGCGATTTCAGAATTCCGATGGGCAGTTCGATGTCGTCGACCATCGTTGCAGCGCGGTCCTTGCCGGAAAACCGCATCTCGCCGGTCTTCCGCTTCGCCATGCTGCTGCCGGGCGGGCTGGTCACATTCTTCCTGATCCTCTTCGCGCTTGGCCTTGTGGTCTTCCTCGCCTTCAGGGGCAATGACGGCTCGCTGCTCGGCGTCGGCCTGACGGCAGAGAATTTCCTCACCGTCGCCACCGATCCGCTCTACTGGACGGTGACGCTGCGCTCGCTGGTCATTGCCGGCCTGGTGACGCTGGCGACAGTCGTTACCGCCTATCCTGTTGCTTACTACCTCGCCTTCCATGCCGGCCGCCGCCGCAACCTTTTGCTCTTCCTGGTCACGCTGCCCTTCTGGACCAGCTACCTCTTGCGCGTCTTTGCCTGGAAGATCGTGCTTGCCTATAACGGCGTGCTGAATTCGACTTTCATCGAAAGCGGCCTTTGGAAGGAGCCGACGCTTGCCTTCCTCAACACGCCGGCCGCGGTGGTCGTGACGCTCGCCCACGCCTACGCGCCCTTCGCCATCCTGCCGATCTATGTGGCGCTGGACACGATCCCGAAATCGCTGCTCGAAGCCGCCTCCGATCTCGGCGCGCGGCCCTTCACCAGCTTCCGTCGCGTCGTGCTGCCCAATTCGATGCCGGGCGTGCTGGCCGCCGCGCTCGTCGTCTTCGTGCCGACGGTCGGCGACTATGTCACGCCGGCCATGGTCGGCGGTCCGGCCAGCACCATGATCGGCACGCTGATCCAGTCGCAGTTCGGCAAGGCCAATGACTGGCCGTTCGGCGCCGCCCTTTCGGTCTGCGTGATGCTGGTCATCCTGTGCGTGGTGCTGGTCGCGCGCGGCGCCGACCGCCGGTTCGGCAGCCGCACATGAGCGCGCGGGCCAACACCAACAGCGACGGCCGCTGGCTCGGCCTTTACGTGCTCGCCTATCTCGTCTTCCTCTATCTGCCGGTGCTTTTGATCCCGCTGTTTTCCTTCAACAACTCCATCCAGGCGGCGTTTCCGCTGCAGGGCTTTACGCTCGACTGGTACCGCACGCTCTACGGCAATCCGGCGCTCTCCGGCGCCTTGGCCAACAGCCTGGTCATCGGCCTCATTGCCGCTTTGGGCGCGACGCTCTGCGGCATTACCGTTTCCTATATGGATCTCTATGGCCGCTCGCCGCTTGCCTCCGCCATCAGCGCCATCGCCCGGCTGCCGATCCTGATCCCCGGCGTCATCGTCGGCATTTCGCTTTTGATCCTGGTCAATCTGATCGGCCTCGGCCCGTCGCGCATCTCGATCGTGCTCGGCCATATCCTCGTCGCGCTGCCGACGACCGTGGTGGTGATGCGCAGCCGCTTCGCCGCCATTCCGAAAACCATTCGCGAGGCGGCGCTCGACCTTGGCGCTTCCGACTGGACGACATTCCGGCGTGTCATGCTGCCGCTGAGCGCGCCTGCCGTGCTGTCGGCGTTCATGCTTTCTTTTCTGATTTCCTTCGACGAGTTCATCGTCGTCTTCTTCCTCGCCGGCACCGAGCCGACGCTGCCGCTCTACATCTGGAGCCAGCTGCGCTTCCCGCGCTCGCTGCCGACCGTGATGGCGCTGGGCACGGTGATCCTCACCGCGTCCTTCATCATCGCCGGAACCGCCGAAATCCTGCGCCATCGCGGCCTCGGCGCCGCGCGCCGCAATCCAGCCTGAAGCACAACAAAGAAGAGGAGAACGAAAATGACTGTCCACCTGAAATCGATCATCGGCCGCAAAGCCCTGGCGGGTCTCGCGGCTCTGGCCGTGGCGCTGTCGTCGACGGTCGCTTTTGCCGCCGACAAGCTGCAATATTTCACCTGGTCGGGCTATGAATTGCCCGACTTTAACAAGAGCTTCCTTGCCGCGCATCCCGATGGCGTCGAGGCGACGATCTTCGGCGACGATGATGACGCCTTCACCAAGGTCAAGGCCGGCTTCCGGCCCGACATTGCGCATCCCTGCTACGACAAGGTGGCGCGCTGGAACAAGGAAGGCCTGCTGCAGCCGATCGACACCAAGCGCATCAAGAATTGGGATTCGATCTTCCCGGTGTTCAAGAACCTGCCCGACCTGCAGGCAGGCGACGGCAAGGTGTGGATGGTGCCGTGGGATTGGGGCAACACCTCGATCCTTTACCGCACCGATCTGGTGAAGAACCCGGAGGCGAGCTGGAATCTTCTGTGGGACAAGCAATATGCCGGCCGCATGGCGACCATCGACGCCGTGCATGACACGCCGATCGTTGCGGCTCTCCTGGCAGGCGTGAACCCCTTCGACATGACGCCGGACCAGATGGACAAGGTGGCGGCAAAGCTGCGCGAGCAGCGGCCGCTGTTGTCGAGCTACACCACCGACATGACCTCGGTGGAGCAGGCTTTGGCCAGCGGCCAGCTGGTCGCCGCCATGACCTGGAACGCGTCCGCCACCTCGCTCAAGAAGCAGGGCGTGCCGGTCGAGTTCATGAAGCCGAAGGAAGGCATGCTCACCTGGGCCTGCGGCTTCGTCATGCTCAAGGATGCCAAGAACGTCGATCTCGCCTATGACTTCATCAACAGCCGGCTCGACGCCGATTCGGGCAAGTTCCTGATCCAGTCCTACGGCTATGGCAGCTCGCTCTCGACCGCTTTCGCCGGCGTGTCGAAGGATGAACTCGACAAGCTGCAGCTGCCGGCGGACCCGGAGGTGATGCTGAAGAGCACCATCTTCACCGGCCCGATGAAGCAAAATGACGATGTGGCCAAGATGTTCGAGAAGGTGAAGGCGGGGGGCTGAGCGGCGCCTTACCTTCTCCCCTTGTGGGAGAAGGTGGCCGCGCAGCGGCCGGATGAGGGGTGTTCCAGGGAACGCCAACGTCTCACTCCGCTGGAACACCCCTCATCCGTCTCGGCGCTTCGCGCCGATCCACCTTCTCCCACAGGGGGAGAAGGAAAGGAAAACGAGGACCATTGCATGGATGCTTTCGATGAAGCGGCGGCAAAGCCGAAAGACGATGCCGACATCCGCGTCGGCCGGCGCGTGCGGGCGCTCAGGCTCGAGCGTAACCTCTCGCTCGCCGACCTGGCCGCCAAGGCCGGCATCTCCATCGGCGCACTGAGCCAGATCGAGCGCGGCATGTCATCGCTGCGCGTCAAGGTGATCTGGCCGCTGGCAGCCGCGCTCGACATCGAGCCGTCGGCGCTGATCGCCGACGGCAACGAGGCGGTGAACGACCTCTATTGCGTGCGCGCCGACAAGCGGCGGCAGATCCCGGTGAAATCCGAAGGCATCGCCAAGGCGCTGTTGTCGCCGCCGGCGGCGACGCTCACCGGCATGCTGGTCACGGTCGAGGCCGGCGGCGGCACGGCGGAAGCCTACGCCCATGCCGGCCACGAATTCGGCTTCGTCATGGCGGGCGAGGTCGAGCTGGTGGTCGACGCCACGACCTATGTGCTGAAAGCCGGCGACAGCTTCGCCTTCAAGAGCACGCTGCTGCATGCCTTCCGCAACCCCGGCGCGGAGCGCTGCCAGATCCTCTGGGTCAACACGACAAAACCGTCCGAGGTGCGCGATGGCGCCTGACGCGCTCGTAAGACTGCAGAAGGTTTCGAAAGTTTTTCCGGGTGGCGTGGTCGGTCTGGACACCGTCGATCTCGATATCGCTCCGGGCGAATTCCTGACGCTGCTTGGCCCCTCCGGCTGCGGCAAGACGACGAGCCTGCGCGTCATCGCCGGCTTCGAGAGCCCGACCGGCGGCAATGTGTTGCTCGAAGGCCGCGACATCACGGGCTTGAGGCCCTTCGACCGTCCGGTCAACACCGTCTTCCAGGACTACGCGCTGTTCCCGCACATGGATGTCGCGGCCAATGTCGGTTTCGGCCTCTCGCTGCGCAAGCTGAGCGGCGCCGAGCAGGCGAAACGGGTCCGCGACGCGCTCGACATGGTCGGCCTCGCCGACAAGCTGCGCGCCCGCGTCTCGGAGCTTTCCGGCGGCCAGCGCCAGCGCGTCGCTTTGGCCCGCGCCATCGTCTGCGAGCCGCGCGTGCTTTTGCTCGACGAGCCGCTGTCGGCGCTCGACGCGCATCTGCGCGAGCAAATGCAGGTCGAATTGAAGCGGCTGCAATCGCGGCTCGGCACCACCTTCGTCATGGTCACGCACGACCAGACCGAGGCGCTGTCGATCTCCGACCGCATCGTCGTCATGAACAAGGGCCACATCGAGCAGATCGCGCCGCCGGCCATGCTCTACGATCGGCCCGCGACGCGCTTCGTCGCCTCCTTCATCGGCACGATGAACCTGTTGCAGTCGCGCTTCCTGGGCCGTGACGGCGAGCGGTTGCGCTTCGCCGCCGGCGACCTGCCCCTGGAGGCAACCTCAGACAGTGGCGAGACGCCGGCCGCCGGCGACACCCGCACCATCGGCGTACGCCCGGAAGATCTTCTCGCCGCCAGCGAAGCCGGCGAAGGCACCGTGCCGGCGCGGGTCAGCGGTGTCGTCTTCCACGGCCGCACGCTGCGCCTCCATGCCGAGCTCGGGCAGGGGACTGCGATCGTCATAGACGCGCCGCGGCGCGCCGACGGTTCGCAGTTCAGCGTCGGCGACGTGGCGCATGTCAGCCTGCGGCGCGGCGCCAACTGCCCCGTGCTTTCAAGCTAATGCGATCGGGCCTCACGAGGCCTTGGCGAAGAATCCCTGATAGTCGGACTTCGCCTGCAACAGCCGCAGGATGTTCTCGCGCGAGGCGCGCACATGCGCGCGAGCGAGCTCGCCGGCCAGAGCGACGTCGCCGGCGCAGATCGCATCGACGATGCCGGCATGCTCCTCGCGGGTGAGCTTCCATTCGTCGAGCCACAAAAGCTCCGCCCAGACATATTGCTGGCATTTGTCGAGGATGCCGCAGAGCATGCCGTAAAGCATCTCGTTGCCGCCGATTTCGGCGATCACCCGGTGCAGGTCGATGCCGACCTGCAGCTCCTCGAATTTCTCCCGCGTGCTGCGGTCCGGGATCGCCGCCAGCCGCTCGCATTCGGCAAGCATCTCGCGCAGTTTCGCCTTGTCGGCCGCGGTCGCGTTGGCTGCCGCCAGCTCGGTCGCGCGCCCGTCAAGCATTTCGCGGATTTCGAAGGCCTCGCGAAACATGGTGATGTTGAATTCGGCCACGACATAGCCTTGGCGCGGCCGCCCGATCACCAGGCCGTCGCGTTCGAGCCGATTGAAGGCCTCGCGCACCGGCGTGCGGCTGACCTTCAGGCGTTCGGCGATCTCGTTTTCCGTAACGCGACCGCCCGGCGGGATCTGGCCGGTGATGATCAACGCCTTCAGCTTCTCGAACACCGAGTCGCGCAGCGTGTTCTTTTTCTCCTTGCTCAAGCGTCCCGCCTCCAACGGTCAGTCACGGAATCGCAGTCTAGTGCCTTTTAGCGCCTGCTTGAACAGACCCCTGTCGCCGCACGCGGCCGCTCCGAACCGCGCTGCTTCTCCGCCGCCAAAAATCCCGAAGCCCCATGTTGACATCAGCCCCCGGAGAATTACACTCAAAATTGTATACAAATTCGCATACCAAATCAACGATAACGGGAACACCGGTTGGAGAAGCGAAAATGACGAAGAGACTTTGCATTCATGGCCTGGCCATCGCCGGGCTGCTGGCATCGGCCGCCGTTCCGGCGTCGGCCGCCGACACCATCACCGTCGCCTCATGGGGCGGCACTTATCAGGAAGCGCAGACCAAGGCCTTCTTCGATCCGACGGCCAAGGATCTTGGCATCACTATCAAGCAGGACACCACCAACGGCCTCGATGACGTGCGCCTGCAGGTCACCGGCAATGCCGTCAAATGGGACATCACCGAGCTCGGCGCCGACGAATGCGCGCGCGGTTCCAAGGAGGGCCTGTTCGAGAAGCTCGACTACAGCGTCATCGACAGGACCGGCATCAACCCAAAGCTCGTGCATGACGACTGGGTCGGCATCTCCTACACCTCCGTGGTGCTGATCTACCGCACGGATGTTTTCGGCGACAAAGGTCCGAAGACCTGGGCCGATTTCTGGGATGTGCAAAAATTCCCCGGCCGCCGCGCGCTCTCCGGCAGCCAAGCGACGGAGACGTTGAGCGTCGCCGCTTTGGCCAAGGGCATTCCGATCGACAAGGTCTATCCGGTCGACATCGACGGCGCGCTGCAATCCGTCGACAAGGTCAAGGGTCACATCGACGCCTGGTGGACCTCAGGCGCGCAGGCCATGCAGCTCGTCAAGGACGGCGAGGTCGATATGGCGAGCATCTGGAACGGCCGCGCCGGCACGCTGAAGAAGAGCGGCGCCCCGGTCAGCTTCTCCTTCGACCAGGGCGTGCTCACCGCCGACTGCATGGTCATCCCGAAGGGCTCGAAGAACAAGGACATCGCCATGAAGGCGCTGGCCAAATTCGTCAGCCCCGACCTTCAGGCCAACCTGCCGCTTTATGTCGACAACGGCCCGGCGAACGAGAAGGCCTTCGAGACCGGCAAGATCCCGCAGGACCGCATCAAGGACATCAACTCCTCGCCCGAGAACGTCAAGAAGCAGGTGCTGCAGGATCCCGCCTTCTGGCGCGACACGCTCGTCGAGGCGACGGAGAAATTCAACAACCTGATCCAGCAATGACGAACGTGTGTGGAGCGGCGCAAAATGCGCCGCTCTACACCGTTTCGCGAAACATGATCCGGAGTTGAAGGAGATGCTCTTGTCTCTCGCGCAGTCCGCGCTTCCCATCGGCATCAGCGGGATCGAGAAGCGCTTCGGTGCTGTCTCCATCCTCAGCGATCTCAGCCTCGATGTCGTGGCGGGCGAGTTCCTGACACTGCTCGGGCCGTCCGGCTCGGGAAAGACGACGCTGCTGATGATCCTGGCCGGTTTCGTGCGGGCCAATGCCGGCTCGATCAAGGTCGGGGGCGAGGAGATCATCACCATGCCGCCGCACAAGCGCAACATCGGCATGGTGTTCCAGAACTATGCGCTGTTCCCGCATATGAACGTTTTCCACAACATCGCCTTTCCGCTCAAGCAGCGCCGCGTTTCGGCGGCCGAAACGGCTGGACGCGTCGAACGGGCGCTGGACCTGGTGCAGTTGAACGGCCTCGGCGAGCGCCGTGTCGACCAGCTCTCCGGCGGCCAGCGCCAGCGCGTGGCACTGGCCCGCGCCATCGTCTTCGAGCCGCGCATCGTCTTGATGGACGAGCCGCTGTCGGCGCTCGACAAAAGCCTGCGCGAGCACATGCAGATCGAATTGCGCAACCTGCATCGTAGACTCGGCATGACGACCGTCTACGTCACGCACGACCAGCGCGAGGCGATCACCATGTCGGACCGCATCGCCGTCATGAATGCCGGGCGCATCGAGCAGATCGATCAGCCGGAAGTTCTTTACGCCAGGCCGCGGACCAAGTTCGTCGCCGGCTTCATCGGTGAGTCCAGCTTCGTTCCCGTCGAGAGCCGCAATGGCAGTGTCTGGTACGAGGACAGGAAACTTCGCATGACCACGGCCGCGCCGTCCGCCGGCCGGCATCTGATGGTGGTGCGGCCGGAAAAGCTGCGCCTGGTCGCCGATGCCGACGAGGCCGGCGGCGTCAACCTGCTGCCGGCGACCGTCGGCGACGTCATCTATCAGGGCGACAGCTTCGTCTGCTACGCGACGCTCAAGGACGGCCGGCAGGTGACGTTGCGCGACTATTGCCGCTCCGATGTGCTGGCGAAATTGCCGGCGCCGGGCGAGCCGATCACGCTCGGCATCGATGCGCAGGACGTCGTGCTGGTGGCCGACCAATGAGCATCGCATCCGCCAGTCTCAATCATGCCGGTAGGCCCGATCACGCGCTCAATGGCGATGCGCTCAACGCCGACGCGCGACGGGAAGCGCGCGGCATGCTCGCGCTGCTGTCGCCCGGGCTCTTCCTGGTCTTCGCCGTCATCATCGTGCCGATCGGCTGGCTGTTCTGGCTTTCGCTGTTCGACGAGAACGGCCAGCTCAGCGCCGCCAATTACGCGCGCTTCTTCGAGCAGGCGTCCTACATCAAGACCTTCGTCACCACCTTCAGGGTGGCCTTCACCGTCACCGGCGCCTGCGTGCTGCTCGGCTATCCCTTGGCCTATATGCTGTCGCAGCTGCCGCGCCGCGCGGCCTCCATCTGCCTGATCTTCGTCATCCTGCCGTTCTGGACCTCGGTGCTGGTGCGCACCTACGCCTGGCTTGTCATCCTGCAGCGCAAGGGGCTGGTGAACACATGGCTGATGGATCTCGGCGTCATCGGCCAGCCGCTGCCGCTCGCCAACAATTTCGCCGGCGTCGTCATCGGCATGACCCACATCATGCTGCCCTTCCTGGTGCTGCCGCTCTATGCCTCGATGAAGACCATCGACGTCGACTGCCTGCGCGCCAGCATGAATCTCGGCGCGAGCCCTGCTGCCACCTTCCGGCAGATCTTCTTCCCGCTGTCGCTGCCGGGCCTGGCTTCCGGCTTGGTCATCGTCTTCGTGCTTTGCCTCGGCTTCTTCGTCACGCCGGCGCTGATGGGCGGCGGCAAGGTGATCATGTGGGCGATGCGCATGGAGCAGACCACCAGCCTTTATTCCAATTGGGGCGCGGGCGCGGCACTTGGCGTCGTGCTGCTCGCCGTCACGCTGGCGCTGCTCGGCCTCTTCCACTGGCTGCTCGGCACCCGCGCCACCGGAGTCTGGAGCCAGCGATGAGCATGGAAAATGCCCTGCCGATCTCGCATCGGCAACGCCTCTGGCTCTACGCGCTCGGCGGCCTTGTCATGCTCTTCCTGATCGCCCCGTCGCTGATCATCGTCATCATGTCTTTCTCCGGCTCCTCGCTCTTGGAGTTCCCGCCGCAGGAATGGTCGCTGCGCTGGTACGAAAGCTATTTCGGTTCCCTCGAATGGCGCGACGCCACCGTCGTCTCGGTCAAGGTAGCGGTGATGACGGCGATCGTCGCGACGCTGCTCGGCACCGCGGCCGCCTATGCCATCAACGCCCGCACGTTGCGGCTGACCGGTTCTATCAACGCGCTGCTCACCGCGTCGCTGATCATTCCGGTCATCCTGATCGGCATCGGCACCTTCTTCCTCTATGCCCGCATCGGCCTCAACAACACGCTGACCGGCCTCGTCATCGCGCACACCGTGCAGGCGCTGCCGCTGGTCGTACTTACCGTGCTGTCGGGGCTGCGCTCCTATGACATGAACCAGGAGATGGTGGCGCGCAGCCTCGGCGCTGGCCGCTTCTCCGCCTTCTTCCAGGTGACGATGCCGCAAATAAGATTCTCGATCGTCTCGGGCGCGCTGTTTGCCTTCATCACATCTTTCGACGAGGTGGTGGTGTCGCTGTTCATCTCGGGCGGCGAGACCACGACGCTGACGCGGCGCATGTTCAATGCGCTACGCGACCAGATCGATCCGACGATTGCCGCCATTTCGACTTGCCTGATCGTGCTATCGATCGTCTTGTTGTCCGCCGCCCAGCTTTTCGGCCGCGGACGTTGATTCAAGGATACCTCAAACAGCATGCGTGACTTCCAGTTTCCCGGCCGCTCGCCGGTCCGCGCCACCGAGGCGATGGCCGCGACCTCGCATCCGCTTTCCACCCTTGCCGCCATCGACATGCTGCGCTCCGGCGGCAACGCCATGGACGCCGCCGTCTGCGCGGCCGCGGTGCAGGCCGTGGTCGAGCCGCAGTCGACCGGCATCGGCGGCGATTGCTTTGTGCTCTATTGCCCGAAAGGGCAGGGCGAGGTGATCGCTTTCAACGGCTCGGGTCGTGCGCCCGGCGCCGCAACGGTCGAGTGGTACCTCGACAAGGGGTTCAACGAGCTGCCGCTGCATGGTCCGCACGCGGTCACCATCCCCGGCGCCGTCGATGCCTGGTGCCGGCTGCTGGAGGATCATGGCCGCAAGGGCTTGGCCGACGCGCTCGCTCCCGCCATTCGTTACGCCGAAGAAGGCTATGTCGTGCACGACCGCGTCGCCTTCGACTGGCACGACCCCGAGACCGACTTGTCGGCCGACGAGGTGGCAACGCACATCTTCCTGCCGGGCGGCAAGCCGCCAAAGGCGGGTGACATCCATCGCCAGCCGGAACTGGCGGAGACCTTGCGCATCATCGCCAGGAAAGGCCGCGCCGGCTTCTATGAAGGCGCGGTCGCGGACGATCTGGTCGGACGGCTTCGCGCGCTCGGCGGGCTGCACAAGCTGGAAGACTTCGCCGCGACCAAGGGCGATTACCGAACCCCGGTCAGCACCTCCTATCGCGGTCACGACATCCACCAGATGCCGCCGAACAACCAGGGCCTGACCGCGCTTCTGATGCTGAACGTGCTTTCGGGCTTCGACCTCGGCAGGCTCGATCCCGAGGGTGCCGAGCGTCTGCATCTGGAGATCGAGGCAGGGCGCCTCGCTTACCAGGATCGCGACGCGTTCATCGCCGACCAGGATCATGTCGACGTGCCGGTCCAGGCGCTGCTTTCCTGCGCCTATGCCGACAGCTTGCGCGCGGCGATCGATCCCGAGCACGCCATGACCCATCTGCCGCGCCTCGACCTGCCCGGCAGCGACACGGTCTATATCTCCGTCGTTGACCGCGACCGTAACGCGGTCAGCTTCATCAACTCGACCTATTATTCCTTCGGCAGCGGCGTCGTCGGCCCGAAGACCGGCGTCGTGCTGCAGAACCGTGGTTCCAGCTTCCGCCTCGATCCGAAGCATCCGAATGCGATAGCCCCCGGCAAGCGGCCGATGCACACGATCATGCCCGGCATGATGACGAAAGCCGGCCGCGCGGTCATGCCTTTCGGCGTGATGGGCGGCGGCTACCAGCCCTTCGGCCATGTGCATGTCGTGACCAACATGATCGACTTCGGCATGGACCCGCAGCAGGCGATCGACGCGGCACGCGTCTTCTATAACCACGACGTCGTCGAAGCCGAACGAAGCGTGCATCCCGATGCCGTTGAAAGCCTGCGCCGGCGTGGTCATCGCGTTGTGGAGCCCGATCACCCGTTGGGCGGCGGACAGGCGGTGCTCATCGATTGGGAAAAGGGCACGCTGACCGGCGCGTCCGATCCGCGCAAGGACGGCCTCGCGCTCGGATATTGAGCAGCGCTGGACATCGGCCGATCGTTCGCAACATAGTCGAGAACCATGACCGGAACAGAAGAAATCGATCTCGCTTATCGCCTTGCCGCCGGCGCCGAAGATGCGCCGGCGATTCTGGCGCCCGACCGCGCAGCTCTTTCCCATGGCGGACTGCACAACCTGATCCGCGATACCGTGGCGCGGCTCAACGTGCTGGGCGTCGGTCGTGGCGACCGCGTTGCCATCGTGCTGCCGAACGGTCCCGAAATGGCCACGGCCTTCATCGCTGTGGCGGCGGCCGCGTCCACCGCGCCGCTCAATCCGGCCTACCGAGCCGACGAGCTCGATTTCTATCTGACCGATATCGGCGTCAAGGCGATCCTGGTCGGCAAGGACGAGCAGGGCCCTTCGGTCGAAGTCGCCGAACGCCTCGGCATCCCGGTGCTGCGTTTGGTCGTGCCGGAAGGCTCCCCGGCCGGTGTTTTCACGATCGAGGGCGAGCCGGTTGGTTCACCGGTTTCATCCGGATCGGCCGAGGACGGCGATATAGCGCTGCTGCTCCACACCTCCGGCACCACGTCGCGCCCGAAACTGGTGCCTCTCAGCCATGCCAATCTTGCGGCGTCGGCAACGCATATCGGCGCGACGCTTGGCCTGACGCCGGCGGATCGCTGCCTCAACATCATGCCGCTCTTCCACATCCATGGGCTGATCGCCGCGGTGCTTTCTTCGCTCGCCGCCGGCGGCAGCGTCTTCTGCACGCCGGGCTTCAACGCGCTGCGTTTCTTCCAGTGGCTCTCGGAAGCCAAGCCCAGCTGGTACACCGCCGTACCCACCATGCACCAGGCGATCCTGCCGCGCGCCGCCCGCAATCCCGAGCAACTCGCTGAGGCGAAATTGCGCTTCATCCGCTCTTCTTCGGCGTCATTGCCGGCGCAGGTCATGGCCGAGCTGGAGGCGACCTTCGGCTGTCCGGTGATCGAATCCTACGGCATGACCGAGGCCGCGCATCAGATGGCGTCCAATCGCCTGCCGCCTGGACTGCGCAAGCCCGGCAGCGTCGGCGCGTCGGCCGGACCGGAAGTCGCCGTCATGGCGCCGGACGGGCGGCTGCTCGAAGCCGGCGAGGTCGGCGAGATCGTCATCCGCGGCCCGAACGTCACCGCGGGCTATGAGAAGAACCCGGACGCCAATGCCAGCGCCTTCGCCCATGGCTGGTTCCACACCGGCGACCAGGGTGTGCTCGACGAGGACAATTACCTGCGCGTCACCGGCCGGTTGAAGGAGATCATCAATCGCGGCGGCGAAAAAATCTCGCCGCTCGAGGTCGACGAGGTGCTGATGGATCATCCGGCGGTGGCGCAGGTCGTCACCTTCGCCATGCCGCATGACAAGCTAGGCGAAGAGGTGGCTTCGGCGATCGTGCTGCGCGAAGGCCAGAGCGCCAGCGAGGCCGATATCCGCGGCTTTGCCGCGACGCGGCTCGCCGATTTCAAGGTGCCGCGCAAGGTTGTGATCCTGGACGAGATTCCGAAGGGCGCCACCGGCAAATTGCAGCGCATCGGTCTCGCGGCAAAACTCGGGCTCGGCTGATGCGCGTTACGGTCTTTGGCGCCGGCGCCATCGGCGGCTATCTCGCTGCCAAGCTCGCGATCGCCGGCTCGGCCGATCTGTCGATCGTGGCGCGCGGCGCGCATCTGGAGGCGATCAAGGCCGACGGCCTTCGCCTGATCGAGGACGGCAACGAGACGGTCGCGCGGGTGAGGGCGGCTGCGCGCGCCGAGGACCTCGGCGTGCAGGACTATGTCGTGCTGGCGCTGAAGGCGCATTCGCTGGCGCCGGCCCTTGACCAGATAGCACCGCTGCTGGGCGAGGGGACAGCTGTCGTTACCATGCAGAACGGCGTGCCCTGGTGGTATTTCCACAAGGCAGGCGGCACGCTCGAAGGAACCCGGCTCGACGCGGTCGATCCGGGTGGTGCGATCTGGGAGCGCATCGGACCTGAGCGCGTCATCGGCTCCGTCGTCTATCCCGCCGTCGAGGTTGATGCGCCGGGCCTCATCCGACATGTCGAAGGCACGCGCTTTTCGCTGGGCGAGCCGTCGGGAGAGAAAAGCGAGCGAGCCACCGCCCTGGCGCGCGAAATGGTCAAGGCAGGGCTGCAGGCGCCGGTGCGCGAGGACATCCGCTCGGAGATCTGGGTGAAGCTTTGGGGCAACCTCTCCTTCAACCCGATCTCGGCGCTGACCGGCAGCACGCTTGCGGCGATCGTCGCCGACGAAGGCACGCGCGCCGTCGCCCGCGCCATGATGCTGGAAGCGCAGGCGATCGGCGAGCGCCTCGGCGTGCGCTTTCTTATCCCCGTCGACCGCCGCATCAAGGGCGCCGGCGATGTCGGCGAGCACAAGACCTCCATGCTGCAGGACCTCGAGCGCGGCCGCCCGATGGAGATCGATGCGCTGGTCACCGCAGTGCAGGAACTCGGACGCCTCACCGACCAGCTGACGCCGACCATCGACAGCGTGCTGGCGCTGGTGCGGCGGCTGGCGACCGAGCGCGGGTGTTATTGACCTCATAGACGCGAAGATCGTCCACTCTTGACTCTTGTCGATGTTCCTGTTTTGTTCTGATCAAAGAGCTGAACAGGGGCGAGTTCGTCCTCATTCACAGCCTGCGCGGCCTGACGAGCTGCAGGGAATTCAACCGCTGGCTGCTGATGGCCGCGTCATAGTTCCAGACGCGTCGATCCTGACACGAATTGTCACCTGCGGAGCGGCGCTCCAGTGGCAGGCGAACGATCGGTTCCTACTTGATGTCTGGTCCAACCCCCGGAGGAAATCATGACCACTGCCGACATTGCCAAGGATTTCACCGAACTTCTCAAGCGGGGCGACAGC
Source organism: Mesorhizobium atlanticum (assembly GCF_003289965.1). Lineage (GTDB taxonomy): Bacteria > Pseudomonadota > Alphaproteobacteria > Rhizobiales > Rhizobiaceae > Mesorhizobium > Mesorhizobium atlanticum. Next base: position 726,360 of record NZ_QMBQ01000001.1, on the reverse strand, counting down.
CACGGCGCTGCCGCGAAATATAATGCCGACGACATCGTCAGCTACGAAGCGATGGAAGGCCCAATGGCCGTCTGCAACGGCAAGGAAGCCGTCAAGCAGAAGGGCGAATGGTGGGAAGCGAACCATGAGGTTCACGGTGGCTCGGTCGAGGGTCCCTATGTCAATGGCGACCAGTTCGCCTTGCGCTTCAGCTTCGACGTGACGCCCAAATCCACCGGCGAACGCGTCAAGATGGACGAGGTCGGCCTCTACACGGTCAAGAACGGCAAGATCAGCGAAGAGCGCTTCTACTACTGATACTGCTGAGGCCGGATACTGCACGCAGCGGCCGGGCTCCGGCCGCTGCCCAGGCAAGCCTCAAATCGTCTTCCCGTGGTCCGCAAGCTGGTCGGCCATTTTGGTCACTGCGAAACGCTGGCAAAGCGGGCAGGGCAGGCATAGGGTTTCGTCGGATTCGAAACCCCACCCGACAGAGGCCCGCCTTGACCATCACCATGTATGGCATCACCACCTGCGACACGATCAAGAAGGCGCGCGTCTGGCTGGAAAGCCATGACGTGCCCTATCGCTTTCATGACTATCGGGCCGAGGGGATCGAGGCTGACAAACTCAACGGCTGGGTCGGCAAGGTCGGCTGGGAAAAACTGCTCAACAAGGGCAGCACGACTTTTCGCGAGCTGCCCGAGAAGGACAAGGAAGGGCTCGACGAGAAGAAGGCCAAGAAGCTGATGCTCGCCAGGCCGACGATGATCAAGCGGCCGGTGCTGGAGGTGGGAGATCGGGTTTTGGTGGGGTTCAAGGCTGAGGTTTACGGCGAGGCGGTGGGCGGAAAGTAGCAGCGCTAACTATTTACGCCGCGTCTCGATAATTATGCTTGGGCTCGCAAATACCCCGCCAGCGCCACCGCGTTGTTATGCGCCTCGTCATGCGCGCCGTAGAGCAGCGTCACCTTGCCTTCGCGCAACAGGCCACGCAGCTGCGCCACCGCTTCGCCATTCGCGTCAAGCTCCGCCCTGTACCGCTTCTGGAACTCGACCCAGCGCTCCGGCTCGTGCCCGAACCATTTGCGCAACGCGTCGCTCGGCGCGATCTCCTTCAGCCAGAGCGTCAGCGCGGCGTCCTTCTTGGCGACGCCGCGCGGCCAGACGCGGTCGACCAGCACGCGCTGGCCGTCGGCTTTCGCCGGCGGCTCATAGACACGCTTCACCGCAATGTCGAAGGCCATCATATCTCCGCTGGCGAGGAGGTTATGCCCACTCGCCCTTGCGCATCACCGGCACGCGGCCGCCGTCCTTGGCCACGCCATCGATGTCGATCTTGTCCGAGCCGATCATCCAGTCGATATGGATGAAGCTTTTGTTGCCGCCACGCTCGGCGATCTCGTCCTCGCTGAGCGAGGCGCCGTTGACGAAGCACTTCGAGTAGCACTGGCCCAGCGCGATGTGGCAGGCGGCGTTCTCGTCGAACAGCGTGTTGAAGAACAGAAGCCCACTCTTCGAGATCGGCGAGGAATGCGGCACCAGCGCCACCTCGCCGAGACGCCGCGCGCCCTCGTCGGTGTCGAGCACCTTTTTCAAGACGTCCTCGCCCTTCGAGGCCTTGGCCTCGACGATCCGTCCGCCCTCAAAGCGCACCGAGATCTCGTCGATCAGCGTGCCCTGGTAGGAGAGCGGCTTGGTCGAGGAGACGTGACCCTCGACGCGCCTTGCATGCGGCGTGGTGAAGACCTCCTCGGTCGGGATATTGGGATTGCAGGTGACACCGTTCTTCGCCGTCGAGGCGCCGCCCATCCATTCGTGACCATCCGCCAGGCCGACGGTGAGATCCGTGCCTGGTCCGGTGAAATGCAGGGAATGGAAATTGTGCTCGTTCAGCCATTTCGTGCGCTCGGCCAGCGCAGCGTTATGCGCTTTCCAATTGCCGATCGGGTCCTCGACGTCGACGCGCGAGGCAGAGAAGATGGCGTCGGCGAGCTTCACCACTGCGACGTCGTCCGGCTCGCCGGGAAAAACTTGGCGAGCCCAGGCAAGATCGGGATAGGCGACGATGTTCCAGTTGATGTCGAAGCCGGTGATCTTCTCCAGTGCCGGCTGGTAGGCCATCGAATTCGCCTTGTTGGCGCGTGCCACCTTGGCCGGATCCTGCGAAGAAAGCAGCGATGGGTCTTCGCCGCGCACCGCGAGCCGCGCGGCATTGTTCGAGAACGCTTTCGCCATGCCTTCATAGAGCCAGCCGGCGGCGCGGTCGAAACCGGCATCGGCGCCGTAGCGGAAGCGCGCCAGCGTGATCTCGTCGTCGTTGAAGATCGGCGTAACCAGCCCGGCGCCCGCCTTGTAGGCGTGCTCGACGATGCGCCGCGTCAGCGGCAGCGCCGCGATCGAGGAGGTCAGCACCAGATCCTGACCGGGCTGCAGCTGCAGCCCGACCTTGATGGCGACTTCGGCCAGCCTGTCGAGTTTCACCGGGTCGATGCTTGCCGAGACGCCGCGCGAATGTGTGGTCATGATCCTGCCTACCGTTATGTTGGGGTTCTCATCCTTACATAGACCGCTGCGGTTGGCCTTTCCACCGCGATCGACTGGGCCTGCTCTCAAGCATGACGGATCGCGAAAGTGCGCAGCTTTTATGCGGCGCTGTCCAGCGCCCGGAACTGCGCCATGGTCGCCTCGATCTCCTCGCGGATCCAGGCCTTGAAGTCGCGCACCTTGCGGCTTTCGCTCTTGGTGGCCGAGGTCACCAGCCAGTAGCCCAGCCCGCTCTCGGCCCTGATGCCGAAGGGCGCGACCAGTCGGCCGTCGGCCAGCGCGTCGGCGGTCAGCAACTGCCAGGCAAGCATCACGCCGTGGCCGGCGATCGCCGATTCCAGGCAAAGCATCGGATCGGTGAAGCGCGCGCCCTTTTGGAAGGTGACCGGCTCGACACCGGCCGCCTCGAACCAACTGTCCCAACTGAACATCGCCCGCTCGTCGGTGATGGCGCAGGTCTGCGCCAGATCGCCGATCGACTTCAGCCTGGCCGCGATCGAGGGCGCGCAGACCGGAAACACTTCCTGCGCAAGCAAAAGCTCGGCGCGGTCGCCGGGCCATTTGCCGTCGCCGAGCCGGATGGCGATATCGATGTCGGAGCGGTCGAGATCGGCGACCCTGGCCGAGGCGTCGATGCGCAAAAGCACATTGGGGTGCCGGGCGAAATGCCGCGACAGCCGCGGCAACAGCCATTTCGAGGCGAAGGCCGGCGCCACCGAGACGACCAGCGTGCATTCATTGGCCTCGTCGGCCAGCGCCACCGCTTGCGCGAGCTCGCGGAAGCCGGCGCTCAGCCGCGCCGTGAAGACGGCGCCGAATTCGGTCGGCACGAGTCCGCCCGGCGTGCGTTCGAACAGCGCCTGTCCCAGCTGCTTTTCCGTGCGCTTGACCTGTTGGCTGACGGCGCTGACCGAGACGTTCAGCTCCGCGGCCGCTGCCGCCAGCGATCCCAGCCGGGCAACGGTTTCCACGGCGCGCAAGCCGTTGAGATGGACGCGGTTCAGCATAGCCATTCAGTTTTTCTAAAGTGTTCGGGTCGAAATCTCAATTGAAACCCGGTGGTAAAAGCCAGAATTTGGCTGGACCAGCCTCAAGGCAGGAGCTTGTCCGATGAAGATTTTATCTTTGCTGAAAGGGTTTCCCGGCACCGAGGCGAGGCCGCGCGATGAGGAAGAAATCGCCCGCTGGGTCACCGATCCGCTGTCGCATCCCGTGCTCGACACCATGTCGGAGCGCGAGCTGGGCGACATGCCGTTCCGGCTGACCGCCGGCCGCACCGTGTACGAAACGGGCTGCCGCTGAGAGGGCCTGAAATCGAGCGGCCTGGCAGCGCTGGCCCAACGCAAGCACATTGTTTCGCGGACGCACAGACTTATTGTGCGCCGCAATGAACGCCTCGCCACCCCCCTTGCGTCTTGCCTTTGCCGGCATGACAGCGCTTGCCGTCGCCATGGGCATCGGCCGCTTCGTCTACACGCCGATCCTGCCCGGCATGATGGAGGCCTTGCATCTGACGCCGGCCGATGCCGGTTGGATCGCCTCCGCCAATTACCTCGGCTATCTCGTCGGCGCGCTGGCTGCCGCGGGTGGCTGGGCGCATGGCCGTGAGCGCATGCTGATGTTCGCCAGCCTCGCCGCCAGCGCCTTGCTTGCCGGCCTGATGGGGCTGAACGAGACGATGGCCGCCTTTCTCGTCATTCGGTTCCTCGCCGGCCTCGCCAGCGCTTTCGTCATGGTCTTCATGTCGTCGATCGTCTTCAGCCATCTCGCCGAAGCCGGCCGCGGCGATCTGCAGGCGCTGCATTTCGGCGGCGTCGGCCTGGGCATCGCGGCATCCTCGGCGCTGCTGGCAATCCTGGTCACCGAGCATGCCGATTGGACAGCGGGCTGGCTCTGGTCGGGAGCGATCTCGCTAGCAGGCCTGCTTCTGGTCGCGCTGCTTGCCGGCTCCGCCAGGCCGGCCAATGGCGTTGCCGGCCGCGAGCCGGCGCTGCCCAGAGACAGGTCGCTGACCAAGATGATCGTCGCCTACGGGCTGTTCGGCTTCGGCTATGTGGTGACCGCGACGTTTCTGATCGCCATTGTTCGCCAGGGCGGCGGCAGCCGCGTCTTCGAGGCAAGCGTCTGGATGGTCGCCGGCCTCGCCGGCTTTCCTTCGACCTGGTTCTGGCAGAAGCTGGCCGGGCGGATCGGCCTCTATGCCGCCTATGCGGTCACCTGCCTGATCGAGGTGGTCGGCGTCACCGCCAGCGTCGTCGTCAAGGGCGCTGCCGGACCGCTGATCGCCGGCGTCCTGCTCGGCGGCACCTTCATCGCCATCACCGCGCTGGGGATACAGATTGGCAGGCAGCTCGCGCTGCAATCGCCGCGCCGCATCTTCGCGGTGATGACGGCAGCCTTCGGGCTCGGCCAGATCGTCGGCCCGATCGCCGCCGGCCTGCTCGCCCAGGCGTCGGGCAATTATGTGCTCGCCTCGATCATGGCGGCGGTCGCCCTGTTGCTCTCCGGCGTCATTGCCTGGTCGGCCGCGCCAAAATCGCCATGATTTGCGGCCTTGTTCGATGCCGGGCATCGGGCAGGCCATTTTCTTTCCCCCTAATGTGTGACCTTATGCCCGCCGAACAGCAACGCCGCTGATTTGCGGTCAGACCGAGGAAACCCGCCACAGTGTTCGTATCTTTCTTCCCGCAGCCGAAGCTCTTCTTCACGTCGGCCGCCCTCTGGAGCCTTGCAGCGATTCTGTTCTGGTTTTTCGGTGGCGAGCAGCTGGGCGCGGTCTTCGGTTTGCCGCCGGCGGCCGCTGGCGCACCGCCCATCATCGGCATCGCTGTTCTGTGGTCGAAGCCGTTCCTGTGGTTCTATGTCTACTTCGTGGCCTGCGTGGCGGTCTTCTACGCATTCTGGAGCTGGTACGCCCCGCATCCTTGGCAGAACTGGTCGATCCTGATGACCGCTGTCATTCTGTTCTTCATCTATTTCAACGTTCAGATCAGCGTCGCCGTCAACAATTGGTATGGTCCGTTCTTCGACTACGTGCAGGGCCTGATGTCGGGCACGGGGAAGTCGACTGACTCGGAATTTTACATAGGACTGGCCGATTTCTCCTGGCTGGCGCTGGTCGGCATGAACGTGCAGGTAATCAATGCCTTCATCGTCAGCCACTGGATCTTCCGCTGGCGCACCGCGATGAACGATTACTTCATGGCGAACTGGGGTCGGCTGCGTCACATTGAAGGCGCCTCGCAGCGCATCCAGGAAGACACGATGCGCTTTTCGCAGATCATGGAGGACCTTGGCTCGACCTTCGTTCAGTCCATCATGACACTCATCGCCTTTCTGCCGGTCCTGATTCAATTGCAGGCCCATATTACCGAACTGCCGATCGTCGGCGCGGTCCCGCAGCCCTTGGTTATTGCCGCATTGGGCTGGTGCTTGTTCGGGACGATCTCCGTCATGGTGGCGGGTCTCAAGCTGCCGGGCCTGCAGTTCCGCAACCAGCGCGTCGAGGCAGCCTATCGCAAGGAACTGGTCTACGGCGAAGATCATCCCGACCGGGCTCAGCCGGCGACGACGACCCAATTATTCGCCAATGTCCGCCGCAATTATTTCAAGCTCTATTTCCACTACATCTATTTCAACGTCGTTCGTTACACCTACCTGCAGGCCGACAACATCTTCTCGTTGCTCATCCTTGGGCCCTCGCTGGTTGCGCATAAGATCACGTTCGGCGCCCTGAACCAGATATCGAACGCGTTCGGCAAGGTGACGAATTCGCTTCAATTCCTACTGAATTCCTGGTCGACGATTGTCGAGCTGCAGTCGGTGCACAAACGTTTGCGAGCCTTCGAAGCGACGCTGCTGGGCGAGCAGCTGCCGGTTATCGATCAGCACTATCTAGAACGCGAGCAAGCCGGTATGCGGCCCGAAGATCAGCCGGCAAGCTAGAGTCCGGCTAGCCGCCCACACTCGCCTGCGCCTGCCCGGCGCTCTGGCGTGCGACATAATCGCGGAAACTGATGCACTCGACATCGGCTTTCACGCAGACCTCGCCGGCGAATCGCTCCAGCGCGTCCCAATAGGCGCCGCCGTTCATCAGCGTGAAGTGGAAGCCGAGTTCCAGCGGCAGGCGCTTGCCGTCGTACTGGGCGTCGAAGGCGGCGCGAAATGCCTGATAGGCGCGCTCGGTGAACTCGCCCGCCATCGCCGGTTTCTCGGCGCCGTCTGAGTGGCGGACATAGAGATTGTAGTCCATGCCGACCACCGGCTTCGCCTTCGGCCCCTCTGGAATGAGAGGCAGCGCGAAGCGGGTGGTGCCGTTCCTGGTCGGCGGCAGTTCGGGGCCGTTCGAGACACCGCTCGCATCATAAAGGAAGCCGGCCTCGGGCAGTGCTTCGTAAAGCGCCTTGTCGGTGGAAAGGTATGGCGCGCGAAAACCGGTCACGGCATGGCGGGCGAAATCGCGCCAGCCGGGCGGCTCGGGCGAGATGCCGTTGATCGCATAGGCGTTCTCGAAGATGCGCCGGACGGAGGCGAATTCGGCCAGCCAGTCCGCCTTGCTCCAGTCCTTGCCGTCGAAATGGCCGCAGGCATGGCTGCCGATGTCGTGGCCCTCGGCCGCGGCCAGCCGGACCTGCTCCAGCCGGTCCGCGACGTCCTGTTTCGAGGCGCCGAAGCCGACATTGGATTTGCCGGCGGCTTTGCCGGGGCCGGCATACTCCTGCCGCGTTTCCGGCGAGAGCAGGAAGACGCAGGACAGGAAATAAGTGAAATGCGCGCCAGTGCGCTTTGCCAGCGCCCGGCTTCGCTGCCATTGCGAGATCTCGCGGGCGGCGTCGAACGAGATCAGCACGACCTGCTTGGGCCTGGCCGGCGAAACGGCTGGCGGTTCCGGCGGATCGGCGAAGGCCGCATTGGCTGAGGCCAGCGAAGCAAGACTGTATGCAAGGACGCGGTACGAACGAAGCATTGGCAACTTTCTGGCGGGACCCCCTCCGGCTGTTCGGAAGCCGGCTATCGCGCAAATGTGGCGCGGATGCGTTCGGCAAGTCCTGTGGGTGCCCGGCATTCCCAGCCGATTTTCCGGCCCGCCCCCTTCCATGCCGACAAAATTTCGCTAAAACGCGGGCTCAACAAGAAGCGCCGCGAAGGTTTGTGGCCGCAATGGTTATTGATTGATGTCGGACGACAGTTTTATCCGCGAAGTGAACGAAGAGATTCGTCGCGAGCAGGCGCAGGCGCTTTGGGACCGTTTTGGCCCGGCCATTCTGGGCATCGCCATCCTGATCGTGCTGGCGACCGCCGCCGTCGTTGGCTACCGCTACTGGGACGAGACCCGCGCCAACCGTTCGGGCGACGCTTTCTCGGCGGCCCTCAAGCTCGCCAATGACGGCAAGAACGACGAGGCGATCGCCGCTCTCGACCAGCTGGAGAAGGACGGCTACGGCGCCTATCCGCTGCTCGCCCGCATGCGCGCGGCGACCGTCAAGGCCGACAAGGGCGACGTCGACGGCGCGGTCAAGGATTTCGACGAAGTCGCCGCTGACAACGCCATCCCCGGCGGCATCCGCGATATGGCGAGGCTGAGGGCAGCTCTGCTGCTCGTCGACCACGGCTCCTTCGCCGATGTCTCCAGCCGGGTCGAGGCACTCACCGCCGACACCAATCCGCTGCGCCATTCGGCGCGCGAGGCGCTCGGCCTCGCCGCTTGGAAGGACGGCAAGTCGGCCGATGCGCTCAAACTGTTCGACCAGATCTCTTCGGATGACGGTGCCCCGCGCAATGTGCGCCAGCGGGCGCAGCTGATGTCCGAGCTGATCCGCGGGTCGGGCAACGCGTCGTGACCCTGGATGGGCTTCAAAGTCGCCATCATCGGTCGGCCTAACGTCGGCAAATCGACTCTTTTCAATCGGCTGGTCGGAAAGAAGCTGGCGCTTGTCGACGACACGCCGGGCGTCACGCGCGACCGCCGCGTCCATGCGGCGAAACTCTACGATCTTCATTTCGACGTCATCGACACTGCCGGTTTCGAGGATGCGGCGGCTTCGACGCTGCCCGGCCGCATGCGCCAGCAGACCGAGATCGCCATTCGCGAGGCCGACCTCATCTTCTTCACCGTCGATGCGAAATCCGGCCTGATGCCGGACGACCGCACCTTCGCCGACGTCGTGCGCAAATCCGGCAAGCCGGTGGTGCTCGTCGCCAACAAGGCCGAGGCGCGTGGCGCTCAAGGCGGCATGCTTGAGGCCTGGGAGCTTGGCCTCGGCGAGCCGATCCCTGTTTCGGCCGAGCACGGCCAGGGCATGCCCGACCTGCGCGACGCGGTGGTCGAAGCACTTGGCGAGGAGCGTGTCTTCGGCGAGGACGACGAGGAAGAGAGCGGCGAGATTGCCGCCAGCGAAGTGCTGATCGGCGAGGACATCGCCGACCCGGACGCTGAAGCACCCTATGACGACACCAAGCCGCTGCGCATCGCGGTGGTCGGGCGCCCGAATGCCGGCAAGTCGACCCTGATCAACGCGCTGATCGGCGAGGAGCGGCTGCTCACCGGCCCGGAAGCCGGCATCACCCGCGATTCGATCTCGGTCGATTGGGACTGGCGCGGCCGCCGCATCAAGCTCTTCGACACTGCCGGCATGCGGCGCAAGTCGAAGGTGCAGGAGAAGCTGGAAAAGCTCTCGGTGCAGGACGGCCTGCGCGCCATCCGCTTCGCCGAGATCGTCATCATCGTGCTCGACGCCACCATCCCGTTCGAGAAGCAGGACCTGCAGATCGCCGACCTTATCATCCGCGAGGGCAGGGCGCCGGTGATCGCCTTCAACAAATGGGACCTGATCGACAATCCGCAGGAGCTTTTGTCTGAGCTGCGCGAGAAGACCGAGCGGCTCTTGCCGCAGGTGCGCGGCATCCAGGCGGTGCCGGTATCGGCCGAGACCGGCCGCGGCCTCGACAAGCTGATGGAAAGCGTCATCAAGACGCACAAAGTCTGGAACAGCCGCGTCTCCACCGGCAAGCTCAACCGCTGGCTGGAAGGCATCCTGGCGCATCATCCGCCACCCGCCGTCGCCGGTCGCCGGCTGAAGATCAAATATGTCACCCAGGCAAAAACCCGGCCGCCGGGTTTCGTCGTCTCCTGCTCGCGGCCGGACGCGATGCCGCAATCCTATGTCCGCTACCTGACCAACAGCCTGCGCGAGGCCTTCGACATGCCGGGCGTGCCGATCCGCATGGCGCTGCGCACCTCGGACAATCCGTTCGCGGGCCGTGCGAAGAAGCGGTGAGGCAAGGCGGCGACGCCTTTCCAGTCGTTATTCCTCGGGTCTACGCTCCGCTTTCGCGTCGCCCGTGGATGACGAAAGTTTGGGGCTTAAGCGACCTCTAGCAACCCGTCGCCGGTTCGTGCCCCCTCCGGCAGCGTCTCCAGCGCCGCCTGCAAAAGAATCTCCGCCAGCCGCGCCGACACCGGGTCGAGCTCGGCGTCCTTCTGGTGCAGATGCAGCGCCATCATCGGCAGGGCGGGAAGCCCCAGAACCCCCGGCGCGATCGCCCTGACATTGGCGGGCAGGCCGATATCGGTGCGGATCGTCAGGCCGAGGCCCGCCGCCACCGCCGCCCAGATGCCGCCGAGGCTGGGGCTCGAGAAAGCCATGCGCCAGGCCATGCCGGCGCGATCGAGCGTTTCCGTCGCGACCGTGCGCAAAAGGCACGGCGCTTCGAACACCACCAGCGGCAGCGGCTCGCCATTGCGCGGACCGGCCTCGATCGGCTTGGCCGGGCCGATCCAACGCGCCTGCACGTCGGCGACATGCCGGCTGTAGGGCAGGGTGGTGCCGTCATGCCAGGCGAGCGCGATGTCGAGATTGCCTGACAGGACGCGCTCGGCAAGGTCGTGGCTGCGTCCGATCCGCGCCTCGATCCTCACCTTGGGATGGGCGCGGGCGAAGCGGCCGAGCACATCGGGCAGCACGGCCTCGCCGAAATCCTCCTGCAGGCCGAGCCGTACCCAGCCTTCCAGCTCGACGTCGCGGATGGCGGCAGCCGCCTCGTCGTTGAGCTCGATCAGCCGGCGCGCATAGCCCAGCATCGTCTCGCCAGCCTCGGTCAGCGCGAGGCCGCGCCCCGCCTTGCGGAATATCGGCGTAACCGCCTGCTCTTCGAGCTTTTTCAATTGCGCGCTGACGGCCGACGTCGAGCGTCCCAGCCGCTCGGCCGCCTTGGCGAAGCTGCCCAGCTCCATGCCGGTGACGAAAGTTCTGAGGACGTCGAGGTCGAAAGTGACGCGGCGCATGAGATTGTCCTGATTTTCAGGATTAATGATCAAAAACTTCCTGATTTTATGGATGAAGCTATGGCGCTACATCCGGCCCGTCAAGCCGGACAGCCGGCCGCAATGGGAATGAGCTCATGTCCGCCATCGTCACACGCAACGACTGCCAACGGCCTGATGCAGATATTGCCGCCAGCTCCGCGCGCCGCGCCTTCGGCCCCAGTCACCGCTGGAAGGTGCTGGGCATCGGCGTCGCCGCCAATGCCGGCTTCTCCGCCACCTTCTCCGGCATCCCGGCGACCGCGGTCGTGATGCGCCAGGGCTACCATCTCGACAATGCCTCGCTCGGCCTCGCGCTCGGGCTGCTCGGCCTCGGCGTGGCGCTCAGCGAACTGCCATGGGGCGTGCTCACCGACCGCTGGGGCGACCGCCGCGTGCTCCTGACCGGGCTCGGCGCGACGGCGGCATGGCTTCTCATCATGGCGCTGCTGGTCGTACCGACGAAAATGGCCGTTCCCGGCGTCACACTGCTCTCGGCGAGCCTGCTCGTCGCCGGCCTGCTCGGCGGCAGCGTCAACGGCTCCAGCGGCCGTGCCATCATGGGCTGGTTCGGCGAGGGCGAGCGCGGCTTCGCCATGAGCATCAGGCAGACGGCGGTGCCGTTGGGCGGCGGGCTTGGCGCGCTCGTCCTGCCTTCGCTGGCGCTGGCTTCCGGCTTCACGGCGGTCTTCGGCCTGCTTGCGACCGTCTCCGCGCTCTCGGCCTGTTTTGCCTGGCGCTGGCTGCATGAGCCACCGGTAGGAAGCGGCGGTCATGCCGCCACCGCCACAAGCGGCCCGGCACCCTTGCGCAACATCGAGGTCTGGCGCATCTCGACCGCCATCGGTCTGCTCTGCTTCCCGCAGGTCGCGGTGCTGACTTTCGCCTCGGTCTTCCTGCACGACTTTGCCGGCACGGGCACCTTTGTGACCAGCGCAACCCTCGCCGCCGTGCAGACCGGAGCCATGGTGATGCGCGTCTGGAGCGGCCGCTTCACCGACCGCCACGGCAACCGCCGTCCGTTTCTGAAAGTCTGCAGCGCGTTGAGCGCGCTGGCCTTCCTGGTGCTGTGGCTGCTGGTGACCGGCGCCGCCGCAATCCCCGCGCTGCTGCCGCTGCTTCCTCTGGTGGTCGTCGTTGCCGGCATATTCGTCTCCGCCTGGCACGGCGTCGCCTATACCGAGCTTGCCACGCTTGCCGGCGCCGGCCATGTCGGCACCGCGCTCAGCCTGGCCAACAGTTTTGTGTTCGTCGGCTTCTGCCTGGTGCCGATCGCCATTCCGTGGCTGCTGGTGGCTTTTGCCTGGCCGGGTGTGTGGCTCGCGGCCGCGATCTGCGCGGCGCTCGCCTGCCCGATCTTCCTGCGCCAGGCCTGATTCACCCAAACCTGATGCACCCGCCATGCCCGATTCTCCGTCGGCCCGCTGTGGAAACTGCGGGCCGGCTTTCCTCAAACATGGAAAGAACACGATCGATGTCGTTAACCCCGCATCAAGGTTAATGCTTCATTTTGGCTCTCCGGGGTCAGTAGCGTTCTGGAGAGTTCCGTGCATCGACGCGTTTCCATGCGGCTTGCCGCCGCCGCCGTTGCGAAAAGACGTTCCTTCCTTTCTCCCTTGGTGCTTGGGCTCGGCATGTGGATCGGCTTTCCGTCGGTCGTCGCCTATCAGGATATGACCAGCCTGATCACCGGCCTGGAAACGCCCAGCGCCCGCTGGAACGCCTATATCGAGAAATCCGCCGCCGGCTCGGTGCATGCCGCAGAAATGCCGTTCATCGATTCCACCACCACCGGCTCGATCTCCGGCTCCGGCGTCAATCTGCCGGGCGTGGGCACGGTTGCCTTCCGTGGCAAGGGCAACGCCGCGGGCGCCACGCCCGATGAGGATCGTGTCGTGCGCGCCGACAAGAAGGGCCGCCTCGTCCAGGTCTCGCCCGTCGCGCCGCCCAAGAATTTCAGCGCCGGCTCGATTTTCGAGCGCACCTCCTCGCTGCTGCGTCCAAGCATGGACAGCGGCCTGAAGCTCACCTTCGCCAAGCCAGGCATCAAGGGCAAGGAAGTCCAGATCGCCCAGGCGTTCCATCTGCGCGAGGACAAGAAGCCCGACCCGGCCCTGCCGGCGGCGCTTGTCGCCCTCGTCAACAACGACAAGCCGGACGTTCTTGCCACGGCCTATGCCCAATCCGCGCCCGACTATGCCAAGGCCTCGCCCTTCGAGGCGCTACTGCAGGACGATCCGAACAACGGCCGCTTCATTCCGCCGATGGGCAAGGGCGACCATGCCTGGCTCCAGAACCCGCTGCCGGCCAGCGTCTTTTCCAAGCCCGAGCAGGCCTGCCTTGCCAAGGGCATCTATTTCGAGGCGCGCAGCGAGCCAGTGCGAGGCCAGGCGGCGGTCGCCCAGGTGATCCTGAACCGCGTCCGCAATCCGGCTTATCCGAAGACGATCTGCGGCGTCATCTACCAGAACGACGACTGGTTCAATCGCTGTCAGTTCTCCTTCGCTTGCGACGGCAGGAAGAAGACCATCACCGACCAGGCTTCCTACAAGACCGCGCAGGAGGTCGCCATGGCGGTGACCGCCGGCAAGATCTTCATTCCCGAGGTCGGCTCGTCGACGCATTACTACGCCAACTACGTCCATCCCGGCTGGGCGCGCGCCATGCAGCGCATGACCAGGATCGGCCTGCATATCTTCTACCGCACCTATGGCGGCGGCTGGAGCTGAGCCGTCGCGCGACCTGGACTGGACCCGCCTGAACGACGCCTCCGGCAACGCTCCCGGCGGCCCGCCGCGCGGGCCGATCGGCGCGGCTTGTCGCCAGGATTCGCGCCGTCACCTCACGCGGCCGTGAAGGGCACGATGTCGCACCTCGATAAATCATTGTTTTAACAGCGAAAAATACATCGGTCGGAAGTTCGGCCCGTGGCTTGACGGGCGCGGACCCTCTAACTATGTTGCCGGCGACTTTAGAAGCGGACGGACGGCAATCGTCTGCCCGGGCAGGGGGGTTGCGATGGCCGACAAAACCGGGCCAGACGGAACCGGAGAAACCGGCCGCGGCAGGCAGCCAGAAGCCACCATCCGCGACGACGAACTTGAGCGCCGCCGGCGCGATCTCGAAGCATCGCTCGCGACGAGACGCACGGACCGGCTCGAGGGGAAAGACGAAGCGAAAGCTGCGACCGGTTACGGTCAGGCGCTGAAACTGTCCAGCGAGTTCATCGCCGGAGTGGTGGTTGGTGTCGGCTTGGGCTGGATCATCGATCGCCTGGCGGGAACAGCGCCTTGGGGTCTGATCGTGGGCCTGTTGCTTGGCTTTGGTGCCGGTATACTAAATGTCCTGCGTTCGGCGGGGCTTGCACCGGAGTTCGGACAGGGCGGCAAGCCGCGCGAGCCGAAAGAATGAAGTGGGCGCCCTTGGGCGCTGAAGTGAACTTAAGAAGCCAATTGTGGCTTTGACGGGGATTTAAAGTGGCTGCTGCTGACAAGGTCGATCCGATCCACCAGTTCCAGATCCATCCGATCATCCCGCTGCATATCGGCGGCTACGACGTCTCGTTCACCAACTCCTCTCTGTTCATGGTCGTGACGATCGTGCTGGCCTCGGCTTTCCTCTATTGGAGCACGGCCAGCCGCGCCTTGATCCCGGGGCGCCTGCAGTCGGTCTCCGAAATGGCCTATGAATTCGTCGGCAACATGCTGCGCGATGCCGCCGGCAAGCAGGGCATGCAGTTCTTTCCGCTGGTGTTCTCGCTGTTCATGTTCGTGCTGGTCGCCAATCTGATCGGCCTGTTCCCCTATTTCTTCACCGTCACCAGCCACATCATCGTCACCTTCACGCTGGCGATCCTGGTCATCGGCACGGTCGTCGTCTACGGCTTCGCCAAGCACGGTTTTGGCTTCCTCAAGCTGTTCGTGCCGCATGGCGTGCCGGGTCTTCTGCTGCCGCTGGTGGTGGCGATCGAAGTCATTTCCTTCGTCTCGCGCCCGGTCAGCCTCTCGGTTCGTCTTTTCGCCAACATGCTGGCTGGTCACATCACGCTGAAAGTGTTCTCGGGCTTCGTCGTCAGCCTCAGCGCGCTCGGCGCCGTCGGCATTGCCGGTTCGGTCCTGCCGCTCGCCATGGCCGTCGCGCTGACCGCGCTCGAGCTCCTGGTCGCCTTCCTGCAGGCCTACGTTTTCGCGGTGCTGACCTGCATGTATCTGAACGACGCGCTGCACCCGAGCCACTGATCGATTTTCACCGGCGCCCCGGCGCCAGCATACCCAACGTACCAACTGCAACGAACAAGCAAACCACAGGAGTTTTGAAATGGACGCAACTGCAGCAGCTGCTATCGGCGCTGGTATCGCCTGCATCGGCATGGGCGGCGCGGGCATCGGCCTCGGCAACATCTTCGGCAGCTACCTCTCGGGCGCGCTCCGCAACCCGTCGGCTGCCGACGGCCAGTTCGGCCGCCTGATCTTCGGCTTCGCCGTGACCGAAGCTCTGGGCATCTTCTCGCTCCTGATCGCTCTGCTCCTGGTCTTCAAGTAAGATTGAGAGCTGACGAAAGGGGCCGCATGGTGCGGCCCCGTTCCATGGACAGGGGAATGAGATGTTCGTGACATCTGCCTATGCGCAAGAAACAGCGCCGGCCGCGGCCGAGGGCGATACGCATGCGGGCACTGCCGTGCCTGCCGCGGAGCATGAAGCGTTCCCGCCGTTCGATGCCAAGACCTTTCCGTCGCAGATCCTGTGGCTGGTCATCACCTTCGGGCTCTTCTACCTGTTCCTGAAGCGGGTTGTGATGCCGCGTCTTGGCGGCATCATCGATGTCCGCAACGACCGCATCACCCAGGACCTCGACCATGCCGCAAGGCTGAAGGCCGAGGCGGATGCCGCCGTTGCCGCCTATGAGCAGGAACTGGCGGAGGCCAAGGCAAACGCCAACAAGATCGGCCAGCAGGCAAGCGACGCCGCCAAGGCGGACGCCGAGAGCACGCGCAAGAAGCTGGAGGCCGAGCTCGAGAAGAAGCTTGGCGAGGCCGAGGCGAGCATCGCCTCGATCAAGGCCAGGGCGATGAAGGAAGTCGGCACGATCGCCGAGGACACCACGTCGGCCATCGTCGAGGCGCTTGTCGGCGGCAAGGCCGACAAGTCCGAGATCGCGGCCGCGGTCAAATCCGCGAGCCGGTGAGGAGCGGGATCATGGACGCCACATCACTTGCCACGCTCTGGGCCACCATCGCCCTGATCATCTTCCTCGGCGCCGTCATCTATCTGAAGGTGCCGGCCATGCTCACCAAGTCGTTGGACGCCCGCGCGGCCAAGATCAGCGGCGAGCTCGAGGAGGCACGCAAGCTTCGTGAAGAGGCCCAGCAGCTGCTCGCCCAGTATCAGCAGAAGCGCAAGGAAGCCGAGAAGGAGGCTGCCGACATCGTCGCCGCCGCCAAGCGCGAGGCTGAGTTGCTTGCTTCCGAGGCGGCCAAGAAGACCGAGGACTATGTCGCCCGGCGCACCGCGCTTGCCGAGCAGAAGATCAGCCAGGCCGAGCGCGAGGCCGTCAGCGAAGTTCGCGCCTCTGCCGTCGACATCGCCGTCGAGGCCGCCCGCGCGATGCTTGCCGCCAAGGTTGACGCCAAGGCCGGTGCCGACCTGTTCAAGTCGGCGCTGAATGACGTGAAGGCCAAGCTGAACTGAGCTGATCGCAGCCACCAATCAGAAAGCCGCCTGGGCAACCGGCGGCTTTTTTGTTGTTTGAAAAGGGAGCGCGGCGCCGACGGTGCCAATCTCCAACAAGGGGCTACGGCATGCACACATTTCCAAGCGGCTGGTCCTTGGCGATAGCGTGCATGGCAGCTTGGCGCACGCATTGTCCAAGGTAGCGCTGGTCGAGCCCCACTCCGTCTCGGCTTCGCCGAGCCACCTCTCCCCCGATCGACGGGGTAGAGGAAAGGCGCCAAGCTCTTTTGCCGGCAACGCTCGTCCAGCAACGCTCCATTCCTTTCCCTCCGGCGGGGGAAAGGTGGCGCTGCGAAGCAGCGACGGATTGGGGGAACCACGTGGCAATCAAGCCTCAGCTCGATCAGTCACGCCAGGCAAAGAAGACGCCGTAACCACAAGGGGGAGACTATGCTACTCCAACCCGGCGAAGCTCTCTTCTTCCTCAACCACCTCGGCGCCACCCAGCCTGAACGGCGCGAACGAGGTCCGGTGCAGCCTTGCCACTGGGCCATGCGCCTCGATGGCGGTCCGGTGCCGGACTGTCGCATAGCCCATATGCACCTCGAAGCCGTAATGCTGGTGATGTCCGCCGCAGCCGCACATCATGCGGTCGCGCATCACCTTGGCGACGATCGAGGCGGCGGCGATCGACTGCGAGCGCTGGTCGCCCTTGATGAGCGCTCGGCCTTCGCAGGCGAGGCCGGGCGGAACGTCGCGGCCGTCGGCCAAGGCGAGTTTCGGTTGCAGCGAGAGGCCCGCGGCGGCGCGGCGCATCGCTTCGAGACTGGCTTTCAGGATGTTGCTGTTGTCGATGCCTTCGGCGCTGATCGAGGCCATCGATACGCTGAGCGCCGAGCCGAGGATCTTGAGGAACAGCGCCTCGCGCTGCAAATGGGTCAGGCGTTTGGAATCGTCGAGGCCCTCAGGAATATTGGCGGGGTTGAGCACCACCGCGGCGGCGACCACCGGCCCGGCGAGCGGACCGCGGCCTGCCTCGTCCATGCCGGCAACCGGCCACAGCCCGTCGGCCATCGCCTTCGTCTCGATCGAGAAGTCGGGCTTATCGACCATTTCAAAGAGAAGCGGAGAATCGGAACGCGCGCGAGCCATGGTGCGGCGAGGTTCGCATCGGCTCCGATTCTCCGCAAGTCCCTCCGGGTCGGGTGGGGCGCCGGACCGGGAGGGCACCGTCTCACGGCCGGGGGGACAAGGGCCGGACGGGATTCTCGAAACAAGTAGCAATCCCAGACGGAAAACCGCTTTGCCTGGAACTGCTTGGCGCCGGCGGTCACGGCCGGCGTCCTCTTCAAAGCAGCATCAGCTGCTCACCGGCGCCGGCGCCTGCGACGAATTGATCGATCCGAAGCTGCCGCCGCTCGACATTGAGACCGAGCCGCTTGGCCGCGATCTCGAAGCGCCGGCCGATCTGCCAGGCATAGGGTCCGGCGCCTTTCATGCGCTTGCCCCATTCGGAATCATAATCCTTGCCGTCGCGCATCGAACGGATCAGCGACATCACATGCCGGTAGCGATCCGGATAATGTCGCAACAGCCAATCCTTGAAGATCGGCGCCACTTCGAGCGGCAGGCGCAGGATGACGTATCCGGCCTCCCGGGCGCCGGCGGCGCGGGCCGAATCGAGAATGCGCTCCATCTCCGGATCGTTGAGGCCGGGAATGATCGGCGCCACCATCACGGAGGCCGGAATGCCGGCGTCCGACAATTGCCTGATCGCCTCCAGCCGCTTCGTCGGGGTCGACGCGCGCGGCTCCATGGTGCGGGCCAGCATGCGGTCCATCGTCGTCACCGACAGCGCCACCTTGGCAAGGCCACGCTCGGCCATGCGCGAAAGGATGTCGATGTCGCGCGTCACCAGCGCCGACTTCGTCACGATGCCGACCGGGTGTCCGCGCGCCTCCAGCACCTCGAGGATCTCGCGCATGATCCGGTACTGCTTCTCGATCGGCTGATAGGGATCGGTGTTGGTGCCGATGGCGATGGTGCGCGGCTGGTAGCCCGGCTTCGACAATTCCCGGTCCAGCATGCGCGCCGCATCCGGCTTGGCGAACAGCTTCGATTCGAAATCCAGCCCCGGCGACAGGCCCATGAAGGAATGCGTCGGCCTGGCGAAGCAATAGACGCAGCCATGCTCGCAGCCGCGATAGGGATTGATCGAACGGTCGAAGGAAATGTCGGGCGACTCGTTGCGGGTGATGATTGTGCGCGGCTTCTCGACCTGCACTTCGGTCTTGAAGGGCGGCAGCTCCTCGAGCGAGTTCCAGCCGTCGTCGAACACATGCCGGCTGACCGGCTCGAAGCGGCCGGACGGGTTGATGCCGGCCGAGCGGCCGCGATTGCGGTCGGGCCGCACGCGCATGCCGCTCTGCTCGATCATCGCGTTCGCCATCTCGGCTCTGCCTGCTCCGAAAGCGGCAATGTCGGCGCGTACGATCTGTTCCATTTTCGCCCTTTCCCAGGGACTGTCGGCAGGCTGTCGAATCGCTCTGTTCATGAAACTATTCCTATTTTGCCGATGAGAACAAAGCAAGAACTTTTTCGCTTGGGGCGCGCAACTGGCGCATCGCCGCACTTTCCGCTATTCGGCTAGGCATGCTCAGCGTTCTCATCGAGACCCGGAACGACGAAGAGGGACTTGCCCGCACGCTCGCCTCGCTGGTCGGCGGCGCGGTCGAGGGCGTCGTGCGCGACGTCATCGTCTGCGATCAAGGCTCGACCGACCAGACGCATCGGGTGGCCGAGCATGCCGGCTGTCATTACGTGAGCGGTGGCATCGGCGCCGGCATCGGCCAAGCCAAGGGCGACTGGCTGCTGCTTCTGGAACCCGGCGCCCGGCTCGCCGAAGGCTGGATCGACGAAGTCGTCGCCCACACGGCGAAGCAAACCATGCCGGCGCGTTTCTCACGCGCCCGCGCCGATCGCGCGCCCTTCCTGGCTCGCGTCTTTTCGGGCAATCGTGCGCTGGCCGAAGGTCTCGTCGTCAGCAAGCGCCAGGCGTCCGCTCTGGCAAAGAGCGCGCGCAGCGCGGAAGCCTTGGCTAGGGGTCTCGCGACCAGGCGGTTGAACGCCGAAATCTGGGTCGCGCCGCCGAAGTGACGCCTGCGTCCCTTACGAAGTGGGCTTGCCGCCGCGCCGAAGATGCTCGTCCAGCCGCGGCATGATCTCGACGAAGTTACAGGGCATATGACGGTAGTCGAGCTGCGCCTTGATGATGCCGTCCCAGGCGTCCTTGCAGGCGCCGGGCGAGCCCGGCAGCACAAAGACGAAGGTGGCGTTGACGACGCCGCCGGTTGCCCGGCTCTGGATCGTCGAGGTGCCGATCTTGTCATAGGAGATGCGGTGGAAGACTTCCGAAAAGCCGTCCATGCGCTTTTCGAAGATCGGTTCCAGCGCTTCCGGCGTCACGTCGCGGCCGGTGAAGCCGGTGCCGCCGGTGGTGATGACGACGTCGATATTGTCGTCCTTCGACCAGCCGAGAACTTTGTCGCGGATCTTTTCGCGGTCGTCGGTAACGATGTCCCGCGCGGCAAGCGTATGGCCGGCTTGCGCGATCCGGTCGGCCAGCGTCTGGCCGGATTTGTCGTCGGCAAGGCTGCGCGTGTCGGAGACGGTCAGCACCGCGATGCGCACCGGAATGAAGGGCCGGCTCTCGTCAAGCTTCGCCATCGGTGACCTCCATGCTGCGCGTCGCTGCGACAAACCAATCGGGATGGCGGGCGCGGATCTCGATTGCCGCGCGCTTGGCCACATTGCCGGTCTCGAACAGGCCGAAGCAGGTGGCGCCGGAGCCCGACATGCGCGCGAAGGCGGCGTCGGCGCGTTTGAGCGCTTTGAGCGCCTCGCCGACGGCGGGCTGAATGGCCTGAGCGGCGCCTTCGAGATCGTTGCGGGTCGTCTCCAGCCAGTTGCGGACGGCGTGAAAGTCGAGTCGCCTTGGCAGCGGCGGCAGCGCCTCATTGTCGCGACGGGAGAGCGCCTTGAACACGTCCGGTGTCGAGACCGCGACGCCCGGATTGACCAGGACGAGACCAAGCGCCGGAAACGCGGAGAGCGGCGACACCTCATCGCCTATGCCGCGCGCGACCAGCGGCTTCGACTTCAGGCACATCGGCAGGTCGGCGCCGAGCGAAAGCCCGATCCGCGCCAGCGAAGTGTCGTCGATATCGAGCTTCCAGAGGCGTGCGAGGCCATTGAGCGCGGCCGCCGCGTCGCTCGATCCGCCGCCGACGCCCGAGGCGACCGGCAGGTTCTTCTCCAGCCTGATGGCGACGGGCGGCGTGCGCTGCGCGCCGGCTTCCCGGCGCAGGACATCGCGCGCCTTCACCACCAGATTGCCGTCGTCGAGCGGCAGGCCGGCGGCATAGCGGCCGGATACGGAGAACTCGTCATGCTCCGCCGGCTCGATTTCCAGCCGGTCGCCGAAGCGTGTGAATACGGCAAGGCTGTCGATGAGATGATAGCCGTCGTCGCGCTGTCCGATGACATGCAGCGCCAGGTTGATCTTGGCCGGCGCCAGCCACGTCCGGACCTCTGTGCCGGGCTCCAGGATGTCGGCTGCTGGCGAGATGGCTTCAGTCCTTGGCGAGACGATATTCGCCGGTCTTGGGATCCTTGACCAGCGTGCCCATCGTGCCGTTCGCCGCCTGCTTCTCGGTACGCCGGATCTTGGCCGTCACGCGTTCAGCCTCGCGCACGAAGGCGCGGTAGCCAAAGTAAGCGGCGGCGCCGACAACAGCGAAGAAAATGATCTGCGGCATGTCCAAACTCCTCCCGCGTTCTCGCGGCAAGGCCGGCCGAATGGGCTCGGTCAAGCGATAATGCTATCCGCAATCATGGCTTTTTCAAAGCCC
Organism: Mesorhizobium atlanticum; assembly: GCF_003289965.1. GTDB lineage: Bacteria > Pseudomonadota > Alphaproteobacteria > Rhizobiales > Rhizobiaceae > Mesorhizobium > Mesorhizobium atlanticum. The sequence goes on along the minus strand of NZ_QMBQ01000001.1, from coordinate 704,953 downwards.
GAAGCGCGCCCACAGCGCGCGCTCTTCCGCCGCATCGAGGATGCCGTTTGCGGCCGCCGCGGCGATATCGGGCGCTGCGAAGCGCGAGCCGAACAGGCCGAAACGGCCAAACAGGCCGCGCGGCGCGGTGATCAGCTTGAGCTGCGTCTTGTCGCCGAAACGGGTCTTGAGCACGCTGCGCATATCGCCCAGCGCATCGACCAGACCGAGCTCCAGGCCCTTCTTCGCGGTCCAGAACAGGCCGGTGAACAGGTCGGGGTCGTCTTTCAGCTTCGAGCCGCGCCGCTCCTTGACGAGGTCGATAAAGGTCTCGTGCACTTCGAGCTGCAGCGCCTTCAGCCGCTCCACGTCTTCCTTCTTCTCGGGCTTGAACGGATCGAGCACGGCCTTGTTCTGCCCGGCGGTGTGGACGCGCCGCTCGACGCCGATCTTCTTCATCAACTCGGGGAAGCCGAAGGAGGCGGAGACCACGCCAATCGAGCCGACGATCGAGGACGGGTCGGCGAAGATCTCGTCGCCGGCGACCGCGATCATGTAGCCGCCGGAAGCCGCGACATCCTCGACGAAGACCAGCACCTTCTTGTTCTTTTCCGCCGCCAGGTCGCGGATGCGCTTGAAGATCAGCCGCGACTGCACCGGCGAGCCGCCCGGCGAGTTGATCGAGATGGCGACCGCCGGCGCGTCGAAGCCGAACGCCTTTTCGATGAGGCCGGCCGTCGAGGCAAGCGACAGGCTCGGCCGGAACTGCCCGCCGCCGGGCATGATCGCGCCTTGCAGCCGGATGACCGGAATGGTGACGACAGTCGAGCGCCAGGACTTCGGAAGCAGGCGGTTGAAGAGGCGTTTCACGAGGGAATGTCTCCGGTGGAATGCAAAGAAGCAAGATGAGTTCAGTTAAGTCGGTAATGTCTCTCAGGCGACGTCATCTTGCTTTGGGATGTAGGAATTCGCCGCCCAACGGCAATGGCGCATAGTGCGGCCAGGATCAATCGCCGAACAGCGATGCCAGACCGTTATTGATCATTTCTGTCCGTTCCGTCGGCTCGTTGCCGGATGGCCCGTGCAAGGTGAGCGGCGGGCGGATCGACAATTTGCCGCGCGCGCCGAGCGCCGCCCTCACGACGATCCGGATCGCCGCCGCGTCCGGGCGCGGATGCACGCACAGCAATTCGGCATCGCCGAAGCGCCCTTCGATCGCATCGAGAATGGCAACCAGCTGCTCGGGCCGCGCGATGACAGCCAGCCCGCCGCGCGGCCTGGCGACGGCGGCGGCACTCCTGATCCAGCTTTCGAACAGCCCATCGTCCGCCACATGCGCCTGCCGGCGCAGCGCGTCGGGCGTCGAGCGGTCCTCGGGCGCGTTGAAAGGCGGGTTCATGACGACGAAGTCGAAGGAATTGTCGGCAAGCCCGGCCTCGGCGCGCGCCCGGCCGGTCAGCGTCACGTCGGCCGTCAGCACCGAGGCGCGGTCGCCGAGATGCGCATTGCCGGGATGCGACAGCGTGGCGGCGGCGAACCCCGCCATTTCGACGGAGCGCTCGACGAGCACGGCCAGTGCCGCCGGGCAGCGCGACAGGACGGCAAGGGCGGCGGCACCAGCGCCGGCGCCGAAATCGGCGAGCCGGCCGGAAAAGCCGGACGGCACGGCGGCCGCCAACATCATGGCGTCCATGCCGGCGCGATGGCCGCCGCGGCTCGGCTGCACCAGCCAGAAGCGGCCGCGATGGAAGGCATCGACCGTGTGCGCCGGGGTATCTGGGGCGATCGTCGCTGCCATTATTTCTGGCGGATCTCGTTTTCGATGCCGGCATCCTTGAGGATGCGGCGCGCCACGTCGGCCTTGTCGGCGTCGACCATGACACGCTTCTGCAAAAGGCCGATCGACCCTTCGAGCACGCTCATATTCTGGTCGGCGACGAAACAGGCGATGCCGGCGTCGCGCATCAGCGATTCGACAAAGGAGATCACGACGGCGTCATTGGTGCGGACAAGCTCGATCATGGAACGAAAATCGCAGGTTGTGGCGTTCGTGTAAACGTGCGGGTGGACACAGCGTCGGCAGAGCGCGCCAATTCGCCTCTTGCCGTGCCCGGTTGTGCCGCCCTAGAGTCGAGCCGGGACTAAGGGTGTCGTGGTGCGCGCTGCTCGTGCGCGTCAAATAGACGGGAGTTGTCGTGGTGGGTGTCGTTCTCAACATCGAAGGCAAGCGGGAACCCGCTTCCATCAAGGATCTGATCGATCTGACGGCCGTCGACATGGGGAGGGTCAACGAGCTGATCCTGTCCAAGGCCGGCTCCGACGTCGAGATGATCCCGGAGATCGCCAACCACCTGATCTCTTCCGGCGGCAAGCGGCTGAGGCCCATGCTGACGCTGGCCGCCGCGCAGATGTTCGGCTATTCGGGCGAAGGCCATGTCAAGCTGGCCACCGCCGTCGAGTTCATGCACACGGCGACGCTTCTGCATGACGACGTGGTCGACGAGAGCGCGCTGCGCCGCGGCAAGAAGACGGCACGCATGATCTGGGGCAACCAGGCGAGCGTGCTGGTCGGCGATTTCCTGCTCGGCCAGGCTTTCCGCATGATGGTCGAGGTCGGCTCGCTGGAAGCCCTCGACATCCTGTCGGCCGCCGCCTCCATCATCGCCGAAGGCGAGGTGATGCAGCTTGCCGCCGCCAAGAACCTCGATACCACCGAGGACGAGCATTTCGCCGTCATCAAGGCCAAGACCGCGGCGCTGTTTTCGGCCGCCGCCGAAGTCGGGCCGGTGATCGCCCAGGCCTCGCGCACTGACCGCGCCGCGCTGCGCTCCTACGGCATGAATCTCGGTCTCGCATTCCAGCTCATCGACGACGCGCTTGATTACGGCGGCTCCAGCAAGGATCTCGGCAAGAATGTCGGCGACGATTTCCGCGAAGGCAAGGTGACGCTGCCGGTGATCCTCGCCTACCGGCGCGGCACCAAGGCCGAGCGGACCTTCTGGAAGCGCGCCATCGAGGAAAACGTCACCGACGATGCCGGGCTGGAAAAGGCGATCGGCCTGATGGCCCGCCACGGCGCCATCGCCGACACGATCGGCCGCGCCCGCCATTTCGGCGAGATCGCCCGGGACGCGCTGGCGCCGCTGGAGGCGACGCCGCAGAAGTCGGCGCTGATCGACGTCATCGATTTCTGCATCAGCCGCGTCAACTGAGGCTGCGGGCCTCCCTGCGCCTGCTTGGCTGATGCCGGGCAGGGCGCTTGCGAATCCCGGTCGGCCGTCTCGACAAAGGGTGGCCCGGCAAATTATCTATAAAATATGGCCAGCACAGAAGACACGATCGCCGTCCGCATCAGCAAGGAACTGGCGGACCGCATCATTTCGGGCGCGATCGAGCCCGGGTCGCGGCTGCGCCAGGACCATGTCGCCGAGGAGTTCAACACCAGCCACGTCCCGGTGCGCGAGGCCTTTCGCCGCCTGGAGGCTCAAGGCCTGGCGATCAGCGAGCCTAGGCGCGGCGTGCGGGTCGCCTCTTTCGATCTCGGCGAGGTCAGGGAAGTGGCCGAGATGCGCGCCGCGCTGGAAGTGTTGGCGCTGCGCCATGCCGCGCCGCATCTGACCGCGTCGATCCTCGACCAGGCCGAGGAAGCGACCAAGGCCGGCGACAAATCCCGCGACGTGCGCTCCTGGGAAGAGGCTAACCGCACCTTCCACCGGCTGATCCTGGCGCCCTGCAACATGCCGCGCCTGCTCTCCACCATCGACGACCTGCATGCGGCGAGCGCGCGCTTCCTCTTCGCGGCCTGGCGCTCGGAATGGGAGACCCGCACCGACCAGGATCACCGCGCGATCCTGACCGCGCTCCGGCAAGGCAACACCGAATCGGCCGCCGCGACGCTCGGCCGCCACGTCCAGTGGATCGGCCAGAAGCCGGTCAAGACCGCTTCCGGCAGGACCCGCGACGCCTTCGCCATCGTGGGGTAGTGACGGGCGATTTGGCAATTAGCCGAGGTCTCTCAACCGCGTCATTCCAGGGCGGAGCAAGGAGCGAAGCGACGCGCGCAGACCCTGGAATCCATGCCGTTACCTTCGCCGAAAAATAGAGGCGGTGCAGAACATAGCGCCGTTCGGCACCGTCCTGACGCCCATACGTCACGAGCATGGATCCTCGGGTCTCGGCGTCCGCTTCGCTTCCGCGCCGCCCGTGGATGACGAACCTGCGGGCTTGCCATCCGCTTCAAAATATGGATTCGATAATAGATCGAACGAAGAAATTATCTATAATTTCAATCCAGCCAGGGAAGACACCGTGACCAACGCAACCGTTTCGACCCAAAAACCCTCCTTCAGCCCGCTGCGGCTGCACAGCCGTTCGCTCGCCTGGCAGATCGGCGCCGTCATTTTCGGCTCGCTGTTCCTGGCGCTGTCCTCCTATATTGAGGTGCCGATGGTGCCGGTTCCGGTGACCATGCAGACCTTCGCCGTCACACTGGTCGGCGCGCTCTACGGCTGGCGCTTCGGGGCGCTCACCATCGCTGCATGGCTGGTCGAAGGCGCGGCAGGGTTTCCTGTGCTGGCGGGCGGTGCCGCCGGTGTGCAGCATTTTGTCGGTCCGACCGGCGGCTATCTCTTCTCGTTCCCGGTCGTCGGCGCCGTCGTCGGCTGGCTGGCCGAACGCGGCTGGAACGGCAAGCGCGTCTTGCTTGCCTTCGCCGCCATGGTCATCGGCAACCTGCTCTGCCTGGTTCTGGGCACAGCCTGGCTTGCCGTCATGATTGGCGCCGAGAAAGCCATCACCTTCGGCTTCCTGCCTTTCATCGTCGGCGGTCTGCTCAAGTCGGCGCTGGGCGCGGCGACGCTGAAGCTGTTTTCGGGCAACCGGCCGGCCGATCCCCGGTAAGCCGCCGGGCGGATAACCGATCCCGGGAAACAGGATGACCGTCAGGCTGCGCGCCCATCATCTGCTTTGCCTGCTGACCTATGTCGGCAAGGGCTACTCGCCGGCCTTCACCGTCAACTACGACGTTGTGGTGAAGCGCCTGGCCGGCGGCGAGGATATTTTGATCGTTTCCGGTCCGGACGACATCTGCGCCCCGCTGCTGGATGAATCCGACCCGCATTGCCTGGGCGAAAGCGCTGCCGGGCGGGACGACATCGCGGCTCGTGATGTCGCCGGTCTTCTCAGCCGGCCGCTCCCGCCCGGCGCCCGGATCGAGCTCGATGCCCCGACGCTCGCGCGCATGCGCGAGGCCTTTTCATCCGGCCTGACGCGCAAGGCGTGCCCGGGCTGCGGGTGGTTCGAGCTGTGCGGCGCGGTCGCGGCCAACGGCTTTCGCGGAACACGCCTTTAGATCGCTTATGTCGAAATTCAGCCGCCGATCCGCATATTTTCGCTGACTGGCATCGTTTGTTAAGCGGGATGATTGGATTGTGATTCGCTTGCCGATTGAAGCCTGACCGCAAAAAGGCCATGCTTTGACCGGAAAAGTTCGAGTCTGTGGGGCGGTCCTCCAAGGGCGGGATCGCATCTGGCTGAAAGGGATACGATGCGGCAAGGACGTGCGCGCTGGCTGACGAGGCTGGCATTTTTGACCGGAGCGGCGCTTTGGGTGCTGCCGGTCCAGGCCAAGGAAGAAGCCAAACCGCTGCAGATCACGTCTTTCTCGGGCGCCTATCTTGCGGCCCATATCGCCGAAAGCGACAACGACCTCGACGACGCGATCGCCTATTACAAGCAGGCGCTGGCTTTTGCCCCCGACGACAAGGAGCTGCAGCAAAGCCTGATGCTGGCGCTTGTCTCGCAGGGCCGTTTCGAGGAATCGCTGGTCTATGCCGACAAGCTGAAGGAAGTGCCCGATGTCGAGCGCTTCTCGCGCCTGGCGTTGGCGGTCGATTCCTTCAACAAGAAGGACTTCGCCAAGGCGCAGTACTGGCTGAAGCTGTCGCTCGAATCCGACCTCGACCGGTTGCTCTCCGGCGTCATGGACGGTTGGGCCAGGCAGGGTGCCGGCAATGCGTCCGAGGCCATGGATGCCATCGACAAGCTGAAAGGCCCCGATTGGTTCGGCCTGTTCAAGTCGTTCCACCGCGCGCTGATCGCCGATGCCGCCGGCCTCGGCGACAAGGCCGATGCGATCTACGCCGCCACCTTGGCCGACACCGCGGCCGGCGGCTCCGCGCCCGAAACCTGGATGCGCAATGCCCAGGCCTATGCCTCCTTCCTTGCCCGCAAGGGCGACAAGTCGAAGGCTGAGGCGGTGCTGAACCAGGCGGAAGCCTTCGCGCCGGGCAAGCTTGAGATCACCACGCTGCGCGACCGCATCGCCAAGGGCGACAAGATCGAGCCGCTGGTCGCCAGCCCGGCCGACGGCGCGTCCGAAATCCTGCTCGACCTTGCCACCGCGCTCAACCGCGGCGGTGGCGAGCCTTTCGTGCGGCTTTACCTGCAATACGCGCTGGCGCTGAAGCCGGACAGCGACGCCGCGCTGGTGCAGCTTGCCGCCGTTGCCGAGCAGCTGAAGGATGGCGAGGGCGCGGTAGCGCTCTACCGCCGCATTCCGGACTCCTCGCCGCTGAAAGAGCTCTCCGACCTGCAGATCGGCCTCAACCTTGCCGATCTCGACAAGCATGACGAGGCGATTTCCCACCTCAAGGCCTATCTCGACAAGCACCCGGACGACATGCGCGCCTATCTGGCGCTTGGCGGTGTCTATGGCTCGAAGGAAGATTTCCGCTCGGCGGCCGATCTCTACGACAAGGCCGTCGAGCAGTTGAAGACGCCGACCGCCGCCAACTGGAACATCTTCTACCAGCGCGGCATCGCCTATGAGCGGCTGAAGGAATGGCCGAAGGCCGAACCCAATTTCCGCAAGGCACTGGAGCTGCAGCCCGACCAGCCGCAGGTCATGAACTATCTCGGCTATTCCTGGGTCGACATGAACATGAACCTCAAGGAAGGCCTGGCGATGATCCAGAAGGCCGTGGATCTGCGGCCGAATGACGGCTACATCGTCGATTCGCTGGGCTGGGCCTATTTCCGCATGGGCCGCTTCGACGACGCCGTGCGCGAGATGGAGCGCGCCGTCTCCCTGAAGCCGGAGGATCCGGTCCTGAACGACCATCTCGGCGACGCCTACTGGCGCGTCGGCCGCAAGCTCGAGGCCACCTATCAGTGGACCCAGGCGCGCGACCTGAAGCCCGATCCGGATGTGCTCGCCACCTTGCAGCAGAAGCTGCTCAAGGGCCTGCCGCCGATCGAATCCAACACCGCGCAGGAAACCCCGAAGGTGAAACCGGACCCGACGCCCGCGCCGAAGGGCTGAGCGTTGCGCTATTGATTCTGGCGGGGCCCTTCGGGGCCCCGTGGCATTTTCAGAACATCTTTCGGTAGACGACGAACCCGGACTTCTCGCCGACGTTGTCGTAGAGCTGCATCGCGGTGTGGTTCGTCTCATGCGTCAGCCAATAGACGCGGTTCGCGCCCGCTTGGCTGGCGCGATCGTAGACGCCTTCGATCAGCGCCCGGCCGACGCCCTGGCCGCGCGCGGCTTGCGTGGTGAAGAGATCCTGCAGATAGCAACTCGGCGCGATCGATGTCGTCGAGCGATGATAGAGATAATGCACGAGGCCAAGCAGGTTGCCTTCGCGCTCGGCCACCAGCGCATGCACCGGCTCATAAGCGTCGAAGAAACGCGACCAGGTCATCTGCGTGATCTCGCCGGCAAGCGCCGTCGGGCCGGAGCGCCCGTAAAACGCGTTGTAGCCGTCCCAGAGCGGCAGCCACTGTTCGTAGTCCTGCCTTGTGACAGGGCGGACGGTAAGTTGACCGGACATGGCGAAACCTCTGTCATTGACATGGAACGGAGCAAACGGCGACCCACGCCCGACGGCAATGGGCCAGCCTGCCGCAAAGCTTTCCGCCTTGCCGGACGTGAGCCACTGCCTTGACGCTCGCCGGCCCGGCAACTAGGGAAGCGTCATCCTGCGCTTTCCGAGGCCGCCGTGACCATCGAAATTCCCGCCCATATGCATCCCAGCCGCTCCTTCCAGGGGCTGATCCTGACCTTGCACAATTACTGGGCCGACTATGGTTGCCTCATCCTGCAGCCCTACGACATGGAAGTCGGCGCCGGCACTTTCCATCCGGCGACCACCTTGCGCGCGCTGGGCCCGCTGCGCTGGAACGCCGCTTACGTCCAGCCCTCGCGCCGGCCGAAGGACGGCCGCTATGGCGAGAACCCCAACCGGCTGCAGCATTATTACCAGTACCAGGTGATCCTGAAGCCCAATCCGCCGAACCTGCAGGAACTCTATCTCGGCTCGCTCGAAGCGATCGGCGTCGATCCGCTGCTGCATGATATCCGATTCGTCGAGGACGACTGGGAAAGCCCCACGCTTGGCGCCTGGGGGCTTGGCTGGGAGTGCTGGTGCGACGGCATGGAAGTCTCGCAGTTCACCTATTTCCAGCAGGTCTGCGGCATCGAATGCGCGCCGGTGGCGGGCGAGCTGACCTACGGGCTGGAGCGGCTCGCCATGTATGTGCAGGGTGTCGACAATGTCTACGACCTGAACTTCAACGGCCGCGAGGGTGCCGAGAAGGTCACCTACGGCGACGTCTTCCTGCAGGCCGAGCAGGAATATTCGCGCCACAACTTCGAATTCGCCAACACCGCGATGCTGCTGAGGCACTTCGAGGACGCCGAGGCCGAGTGCAAGGCGCTGCTCGATGCCGGCACGCCGAGGCCGAGCGACAATCTGGCCATGCACCGCATGGTCTTTCCGGCCTACGACCAGTGCATCAAGGCAAGCCACGTCTTCAACCTGCTCGACGCGCGCGGCGTGATCTCGGTCACCGAGCGGCAAAGCTATATCCTGCGCGTGCGCAACCTGGCCAAGGCGTGCGGCGAGGCGTTCCTCAAGACGCGGGCGGGCGGGCTGGCGGCGGCTTAATGCATGTCGCCCAGAAGTGTGCAGCGGTTCTGGGACAACGACATGCATCAAAACAAAGACTTAAGCGCGTCGCCTGAATCCGGTTCAGTGCGACGCGCTTTAAGCCGGCACGGCTTTCATGGTCTCGATGGCGGCGCCGGTCGGCAACACGATCTGCGCCGTTGCGCCATCGATCGTGCGCATGGCCTGCCTCACCCCCGGCATCGTGATCACGCCGTGCATCTGGGCGGCGAAGCAGGCGCTGAGCGCCAGGATCTGCAGGGTTCTCGATGCCGTCTTCATCGTCGTTCAGCCAATAGGTCTCTGCCTGAGCGTGTGTCGCTTCAGCGCTGCATTCGGTTCATGGGAAGGTCTGCTCCAAGGACGAGCGGCTTCGCTGCGTCCCGACAGCCGCTTGAAAATTCCGTGAAATCGCTTGAAGAGGCGATCTGCTAGCGGGGTGACAGCGGCCGGCCGAGTTGCTATGCGCTCTTACCTCCCCCTTGATGGGGGAGGTCGCCGCGAAGCGGCGGGTGGGGGTGACTGGCGCTTCCCTATGCCAAAACTTGACCGTTTCAAGTTGCAGTCCGCACGAAGGCTTCGCGCCTCGATGACGGACGAAGAGCGACTGCTGTGGCGGCACGTGTGGCGCATGCCGGTCGAAGGGACACATTTTCGCCGACAGGCGTCTGTGGGCGCCTATTACCCCGACTTCTTATCCCATCGGCTGAAATTGATTATCGAGGTGGATGGCTCCCACCACAGTGCCGATGATCAACTTCGTCATGATGAAGTTCGAACACGATGGTTTGAAAGCCAGGGCTATCGCGTCGTCCGCTTCTGGAACCATGAGATAAAAAACGAACTGGATTCCGTGCTCGATACAATTTATGCGGCGGTGGAAGAACGGAAATCACACCTGCATCTGCGCGATGGTGCCGAAGGTACTGGCGGCTGAGAGGCCGCCACCCCGCCCCGGCGCTACGCGCCGACCCTCCCCATCAAGGGGAGGGTGGGAGCTTAACTATGCCTGACCTGCTCTTGGAACTTCGCTCCGAGGAAATCCCCGCCCGCATGCAGCGCAAGGCTGCCGGCGACCTCAGGAAGATGCTGACCGACGGTCTGGTCGAGGCGGGTCTCACCTATGAGGCGGCGCGCGAATATTGGACGCCGCGGCGCCTGGCGCTCGACATCCGCGGCCTGACGGCGCGCTCCAAGGACATCCGCGAAGAGATCAAGGGTCCCTCGACCACGGCGCCCGAGCAGGCGGTGCAGGGTTTCCTGCGCAAGGCCGGCCTGTCGTCGATCGCCGAGGCCCATGTCCACTCCGATCCGAAGAAGGGCGATTTCTACGTCGCGCACATCGCGAAGCCGGGCAGGGCGGCCGAAGAGATCATCGCCGAGCTGGTGCCGGGCATCATCAAGAGCTTCCCCTGGCCGAAATCGATGCGCTGGGGGCCGGCCTCGGCGAAACCCGGCTCGCTGCGCTGGGTGCGGCCGCTGCAGTCGATCGTCTGCACCTTCGGCCCGGAGACCGAGGAGCCGGTCGTGGTCGATTTCGAGATCGACGGCATCAGCGCCGGCAACGTTACCTACGGTCATCGCTTCCATGCGCCGGGCCCGATCACCGTGCGCCGCTTCGACGACTATGTGGCGAAGCTCGAAGCGGCCAAGGTCGTGCTCGACGCCGACCGGCGCAAGGAGATCATCCTAGCCGATGCCCGCAACATCGCCTTCGCCAACGGCCTCGACCTCGTCGAGGACGAGGGCCTGCTGGAGGAAGTCTCCGGCCTGGTCGAATGGCCGGTCGTGCTGATGGGCGAGTTCGAGCAGGATTTCCTCACCATTCCGGGCGAGGTCATCCGCCTCACCATCCGCGCCAACCAGAAGTGCTTCGTCACCCGGCCGCGGGGTGCGTCCGACGATCTGTCCAATCGCTTCATCCTGGTCGCCAACATCGAGGCGACCGACGGCGGCAAGGAAATCGCCTACGGCAACGGCAAGGTTGTCAGGGCGCGCCTGTCCGACGCGCTCTATTTCTGGAAGACCGATCAAGGCGACCTGCCCGACCTCGACCAGCTCGTGGAGTCGGCGGCGAAGTTCGACCTGGATCTGAAGAAGCCGCTCGACCAGCGCATGGCGCGCCTCGACCATCTCAACGTGACCTTCCATGCCAAGCTTGGCACGCAGGGGGAACGCGTTGAGCGTATCAAGAAGTTGGCGATAGAGCTTGCCCCGATCGTCGGCGCCGATGGCGCGCTTGTTGCCCGCGCGGCTGTGCTCGCCAAGGCCGATCTGCAGACCGAGGTGGTCGGCGAGTTTCCTGAATTGCAGGGCGCCATGGGCCGCAAATACGCGCTGCTGCAGGGCGAGCATGCATCCGTGGCTGCGGCCGCCGAGGAGCACTACAAGCCGCAAGGCCCTTCTGACCGCGTGCCGACCGATCCGGTCTCGGTTGCGGTGGCGCTCGCCGACAAGCTCGACACGCTGACCGGCTTCTGGGCCATCGATGAGAAGCCCACCGGCAGCAAGGACCCGTTCGCTCTCCGCCGAGCAGCACTTGGCGTCGTCAGGATCCTCATCGAGAACCGGATTCGTCTGGCGCTGACGTCGGTCTTCGCCAAGGCTTTTGCAAACTTCAAAGGCGGCGCGGATCAGTCGTTCGACCTCCTCGCCTTCTTCCACGATCGCCTGAAAGTCTATCTCCGCGACCAGGGGGCGCGGCACGATCTGATCGATGCCGTCATCACGCCGCAGTCCGACGACCTGCTGCAGATCGTGCGCCGCGTCGAGGCGCTCGGCTCCTTGCTCGACACCGAGGAGGGCAAGAACCTGCTCGCCGGCACCAAGCGCGCCGCCAACATCCTGACGGCGGAAGAGAAGAAGAAAACACTGGTCGCCGAGACGGTTGAGCCGGCTCTGTTCCGCGACGGTGCGGAAAAGAAGCTCTTTGCCGCGGTGAATCAGGCCGAGAAGGAAGCCGGCCAAGCAATTCAAAACGAAGATTTTTCCGCCGCCATGCTGGCGCTTAGCGTGTTGCGCGAACCGGTTGATTCATTCTTTGAAGGCGTTCTCGTGAATGACGAGGACCAGGCCGTGCGTGCCAACCGCCTGGCGCTGCTTGCCCGCATCCGTGCCGCCACCGATCAGGTCGCGGATTTTTCAAAGATCGTCGGCTGACAGCGCGAAATTCGCGCGGTTGAGGCCTGCTCGTATTCGCTAGGGTACGGGCAGGCTTGAACAATTTTGCGTCCGAAATTTAGTGCGCCGGAGCCGGCTTACAGTCATACGGCGATGACATCCGCGTGGGACAACCGATGCATGTCGCCCCGGAAGTGTGCAGCGGTTCCGGGACAACGACATGCATCATATAAAAAACGTTCCCAAACCACGGAGGCATACCATGAATTCCGTTGACGATATCGACCTGATTGAAGAGACCCCGGCCGCCGCCGAGGCCGTCGAATCCGCTTCCATCCTCGACCACGCTGCCGCCGCGGCCGTCGAAGCCACCGACCTGTCCGAGGACGACGAGGAAGACGGCGACGACGAAGACGGCGACGAGGAAGACGGCGAGGACGAAGACGACGCCGACGAAGAAGCCAAAGCCTCGGGCGATGACGAATCCGACGATGAGGATGAAGACGCCGAGGACGAAGACGAGTCGGACGACGATGACAAGGAAGAGGCGGCCTGACCCGTTTCCCGTCATCTGAAAAATGCGGGGCGGCGCGTCAGGCGCCGCCCTTTTTCATCAGCATCTCAATCTTCCACGATGCTGACCCGCACGCTGTCGGAATAGACATCCACCTCGATCAGCGGTTCGCCATTGATGATGGCGCGCCGGGTCGCGCTGCTCATGGCGCTGCCGCGTTCCAGCATGCGCTGCAGGTCGGCGCGCGAGCCGTCGCTGCGGAACCAGGCATCGCCCTGGTCGTCGCTGTCGCGCCGGTGGAACTTGTGCCAGTTGGCGCGGTCCTGCCGCACCATCTGCGCCGCGCTGCTCAGCGGATAGCCGTCGCTGGCGCGATGGTCGCGATCGGAAATCCGCGCCACGTAAGAGCCGAGCATATCGTCGGCACGCGCCGAACCCGCGCCCAGCACTGTTGCCGCCACCAGCCCGGCAACGGCCATTGCTTTCGAAACAGTCATGGAACCCCCTTTGAAATGCCAGTGCCATCGTGCCCGGTCCCGATGACGGGATTCGGACACACGAGAGCAATTCCAGGGAAAGTGTGAAGCGGTCAGACTTCGCCGTAGCCTTCTGTCCGGAATTGCGTCCCGACAAACAGCGCCTAGCACATCGGGATGGCGTCCAGTGTGATTTACATCGCCTTGCCGACGCGCGGCAGCGGCTGGGCATTTGGCGGTTGCGCCCTTTGCTGCGCGCCGCCCGACGCATTGGCTGTCGCGGTCGGCTGGTTGCCGGCCTTGCTGTTGCCCTTCGAGGCGGAGGCCGTGCCGTTCGGCGGCGTTGCCGTCGAAGTGCCGTTTGCCGGCGTGGTGGCCGCAGGCGTGGTGGCCGCGGTTGCCGGTGCTGCGGGCTTGGCCGACGCGGTCGCGGCGGGCGTTGCGAAGGCGCCGCCGACAATGCCGCCGCGGATGATCATCGGCGCCGACTCATGCCCGGACTTTTCGGGAATAGCCGCAACCTTTTCGTCGGTCACCGCGGGCATGGGGTCGCCGAGCGCAATGATCGACGGCGCGGTGAGCGCCGAGAGTTTGGCCGGATCGATCGCGTCCAGCCTGACCACCGAAGGCGTCGAGGTCGAGACACCAAGCACGACGATCGACGAAGCATGCGCCGCGCCGTTCATTGCCAAAAGGCCGATGCCGAACGCTCCGAGCAAACGCATTACGAAAACTCCCCAGCCGGTAACCACCGCCCCGCACCTTAAGGCCGGCAAATTGAAGCCGGCTTGCGCGGAAACTTAACATTTTAGGGATTGATAAATCGCCAATGCGCGCCCTTGCCCGGTGGAAGCGGCCGTATTACGGGACCGGCATGTCTAAAGCGCGTCGCGTTGAAATGGATTCAATCGACGCGCTTTAGGTTTTGCTTCATGCATGTTGTTGTCCCAAAACCGCTTCACACTTTTGGGCAACATGCATCAGGAATGGTGGCAAATTTGGCTGAGATAGTGGCGGTTGGCGAGGCGCTTGAGCGGGCTTTGGCGTTGCTTCAAGCCGGCGACGTCGTCGCCATCCCGACCGAGACGGTTTACGGCCTGGCTGGCGACGCCACCAACGGTGTCGCCGTTGCGCGTATTTTCGAGGCCAAGGGCCGGCCGCGCTTCAACCCGCTGATCGCCCATGTCGCCGATCGCGCCATGGCCGACCGCATTGCCGGCTTCGATCCCCTCTCGGCAAGACTGGCCGAGGCCTTCTGGCCCGGCCCGCTGACGCTGGTGCTGCCGCACCGCGCCGACAGCGGCATCCATCCGTTGGTCACCGCCGGGCTGGACACGATCGCGCTGCGCATGCCGCGCGGGTTCGGTGGCGAGTTGATCGCGCGGCTCGGCCGGCCGCTCGCCGCCCCCAGCGCCAATTCCTCCGGCAGGATTTCCGGCACGACGGCGCAAGCGGTCGCCGCCGATCTCGGCGGCAGGATCAAGCTGGTCGTCGATGGCGGCGCGACGCCCGTCGGTCTGGAATCGACCATCGTCAAGGTCGAACACGGCGAACTGCGGCTGCTCAGGCCCGGTGGCATCGGCGCCGAGGAGATCGAGGCGGTGGCCGGCGCGAAACTGTTGCGCGGCGCTGCCGGCATCGAGGCGCCCGGCATGCTTGCCTCGCATTACGCGCCGGGTGCGGCGATGCGGCTCAATGTTCAACAGATCGTGAGGGGCGAGGCATTGCTTGCCTTCGGCCGCAGCCGCGCCGAGGGCTGGCAGGATGCAGCGGCTATACGCAATCTCTCCGAGGCCGGCGACTTGCGCGAGGCGGCAAGCAACCTTTTTGCGGCCATGCAGGCGCTGGACCGCAGCGGCGCCACGACCATCGCTGTCGAGCCGATCCCTTTCGAGGGGCTGGGCGAGGCGATCAACGATCGGCTGGCGCGGGCCGCCGCGCCGCGCGACAAGACTGCTTGAGCCATCTCTTTGTTTTGATGCAATTCCGGGCGGAACCGCTTCGCACTTTTCCTGGAATTGCTCTAGTTTCAGATCATGAACGACCAGCCCTTCGATCTCGACCCCGCCGTCATCGACCGCTTCGCGGCGATCGTCGGCGACAAATATGCGCTGCGCGACCAGGCCGACATCGCCCCTTACATCACCGAACGGCGCGGCCTCTGGCATGGCCGCACATCGCTGGTGCTGAGGCCGGGCAGCGTCGAGGAAGTGAGCCGCATCATGCGGCTTGCCACCGAGACCGGCACGCCGATCGTGCCGCAGAGCGGCAATACCGGGTTGGTCGGCGCCCAGGTGCCGGACAAATCCGGCCACGACATCGTGCTGTCGCTGTCGCGGCTGAACCGCATCCGCGAGATTGACGTCCTGTCAAACACGGTGACCGTCGAGGCAGGGGTGATCCTGCAGACGCTGCAGGAAGCCGCCGACGCTGCCGACCGGCTGTTTCCGCTCTCGCTCGCCGCGCAGGGCTCATGCCAGATCGGCGGCAACCTCTCCTCCAATGCCGGCGGCACCGGCGTGCTTGCCTATGGCAATGCGCGCGAGCTCTGTCTCGGCGTCGAGGTGGTGCTGCCGACCGGCGAGGTGTTCGACGACCTGCGCAAATTGAAGAAGGACAACACCGGCTACGACCTGAAGAACCTCTTCGTCGGCGCCGAAGGCACGCTCGGCGTCATCACCGCCGCGGTGCTGAAGCTGTTCCCGAAGCCGAAGGGCAGGGAGGTCGCCTTTGCCGGCCTGCCGTCGTCTCCGAAAGACGCGCTCTCGCTGTTCACTTTGGCGATGGACCGGGCCGGCGCCTCGCTCACCGCTTTCGAATTGATCGCCAGAAGGCCTTACGATTTCACGCTGAAGCACGGGCAGGGCATCACGCGGCCGCTGGCCGACGACTGGCCGTGGTATGTGCTGATGCAGGTTTCGTCCGGACGCTCCGAGGAGGACGGCAAGGCGCTGATCGAGGAGATCCTGTCGGCCGGCCTCGAGCAAGGCATCGTCGGCGACGCGGTGGTGTCAGCAAGCCTGGCCCAGGGCGACGCCTTCTGGAATTTCCGCGAGACGCTCCCTGAATGCCAGAAGCCCGAGGGCGCCTCGATCAAGCACGACATATCGGTGCCGATCGCCTCGATCCCCGACTTCATCGAAAAGGCGGCCGGCGTGGTGGAAGGCGTCTGCCCCGGCGCGCGCGTGGTCTGCTTCGGCCACATGGGCGACGGCAATCTTCACTACAACATCTCGCGCCCCGTGGACTGGCAGGACGAGCCGTTCCTCGAGCTCTACCACCCGATGAACAAGGCCGTGCACGATGTCGTGCGCTCCTTCCACGGCTCGATCTCGGCCGAGCACGGCATCGGTCAGTTGAAGCGCGACGAGCTCCTCGCCACGGCGCCGCCGATGGCCATCGACCTGATGCGCCGGGTGAAGGCCGCCTTCGATCCGGCCGGCATCATGAACCCCGGTAAGGTTATCTGATCCTTCCGATGTCTGGTGGGCGGTCGCATTCCGATAACCATCGGCCCCGATCAGCAAAATTTAACCGACTTTCTTAAGCGCGCCGGTAAGAAGCGAGCGCTAATGTTTCTTCCCATAACGAGGCCGGAAAAACCGGCCCTGAGAGAACCGGAAAACGGCCCTCAGGAGTAACAGGGAAGACATTCGATGAACACTGGATTGAAGCCAGTCTGGGCCGGCCGCAACATGCGTCTCGACCCGTTTCGCCTGCCGCAGATGGTGAGCTATGCCACCCGCGACGACTATGGCGATGTCACCTTCACCATCGACCAGCGCGGCGCCGTCATCCGCCGCATGCTGGAGATGAGCGGCGTGCCGGCGATCATCGCGCTGCCCGCCAAGGCGTTCCGCGGCGTCGCCGCGCGCGCCATGGAGGATCCGGACGGCAACGTCACGGTGACGCTCGAACTCCTGCACAATGATCCGATGCTGTCGGTGCCGCTGCTGGTCGCAGACGATCTCGAGGACGTCGCCGCCGACTGGCGCGCCTGGGCCGATGCCTATCGCCTGCCGATGCTGCTGATCGAGGCCGACGGCATTGCCCGCACGCTGGAAGAATCGCTCGGCGCCGCCATCAAGGCGCGGACGCCGCAGGAGCGCCGCAAGGGCCGTGTCTCCACCACGCGCCGCCCGCGCTTCCTCGCCCGCCGCAAGGCCGGCAATCTGGGCCTGAGGCTCGTCATCGACGGCCAGGAGATCATTGCAAGGGAGTAGCGCGGCGCCCTCTCCTTCTCCCCTTGTGGGAGAAGGTGGATCGGCGCGTAGCGCCGAGACGGATGAGGGGTGTTCCAGCGGAGTGAGACGCTGGCTTTCCCTGGAACACCCCTCATCCGTCGCCTTCGGCGACACCTTCCCCCACAAGGGGGGAAGGGGGAGCCCCGCTACACCAGCGGCTTAAGCCATATCCACACCGAGCCGCCGATCAGCCCGAGGAAGATCAGCCAGCCGACCTGGTTGTTCGACTTGAACAGTTTGAGGCACTGGTCCGGATTGTTGATGTCGAGCCGGATGATCTGGCGCGCCATATGCGCGCCGGCGGCGATCAGACCGGCCAGCGCCACGATCGGCACCTGTGCGGAGGCGAAGGCGATGGCGAAGCAGATCAGCGCGCCGCCGTAGAGCCCGCTGAGCCACATCTTGGTGTTGTCGCCGAACAGCCGCGCCGTCGAGCGCACGCCGACGATGGCGTCGTCTTCCTTGTCCTGATGCGCATAGATCGTGTCGTAGCCGATCACCCACAGGATCGAGCCGATATAGAGCATGATCGCCGGGTCATCGATGTCGCCGAACTCAACCGCCCAGCCCATCAGCGCGCCCCAGGAGAAGGCTAAGCCCAGCACGAATTGCGGCCAGTTGGTGATGCGCTTCATGAAAGGATAGACGGCGACGATCGCCAGCGAGGCGATGCCGAGGGGAATGGCGAAGCTGTTGAACTGCAGCAGCACGGCCAGGCCCACCAGCGCCTGAATGATGACGAAGATCCAGGCCTGGCGCCGCGTCACCTTGCCGGCGGGCAGCGGCCGCGAGCGGGTGCGCTCGACCTGGTTGTCGATGTCCTCGTCGGCGAGGTCGTTGTAGGTGCAGCCGGCGCCGCGCATGGCGACGGCGCCGATGAAGAACAAAAGCAGATACCAGGGCGCCGGAAGCAGCGTCAGCAGCGGGTCGGTCGCGCGCGGATATGCGCCCGCGGCGAGCGCCGCCGACCACCAGCAGGGCCACAAGAGCAGCTGCCAGCCGATCGGTCGGTCCCAGCGCGCCAACTGCGCATAGGGCCAGAGCCAGCGCGGCAGCACCCGATAGACCCAATGGCCGCTCGGCGCGTCGGCGACACGGCCCTGGATCGCTTTCGACTGGACGGTTTCCATCACGCCGGAGTGGCAGCAGCAGGCGGCCCCGTCAAGCGGACGCGTTGTCGCTCAAGCAGTGAAAACATCGTGACCGGCAAACCATGCCTTGGCGACCTCGATGAAGGCCGTGGCCGCCTTCGACAGGCGCTGGCGCGTGTCGTGCGTCAGGATGATGCGCTGCATCGGCAGCGGGTCCGAGAGCGGTTTGCAGACCAGCGGCAGGCCGTCATAGCTGCGGTCGCCATAGGGCCTCGTATAGCTGACCGCGACTCCGAAGCCGTTGGCCACCATGGAGCGCTGCAGCTCGAACGAGCTGGTCGTCGCCCGCGCGATCGGCGACAGGCCGCGGCTGAGGAAGAGATCCAGCATATGCTGCCAGCTGTGCGGCTGGTCGGTGGTGATCAGCGGATGCGCCGCGAGCTCCGCCAGGCTGACGGCATGCTTGTCCGCCAGCACATGGCCGGCGGGAAGAAGCGCGTGCGGCCGCAATTCATGCAGCAGGATGCGCTTGAAATGCCCTGGCAGGCCGAGATCGTAGGTGAGGCCAAGATCGACGGCGCTGTCGGCCAGCCGCCGCCCCAGCGTCTCGAAGGTCTCGTCGCCGATGACGACCGTGACGGCCGGGCAGCGCTCGGCGAAGGCGCGCATCAGCGCCGGGGCGAAATAGGGCGCCAGGTCCTCGAAGCAGCCGAGCACCAGCTCGCCGCCGATATCGGCGTCGCGCGATCCGAGCGCCGCCAGCTCGTCCGCCTCGCCCAGCACCTGCCTCGCCTTGGCGGCGGCCCTGCGGCCGAAGGAGGTCAGCGCAACGCCGCTGCCGCGCTGGCGCACGAACATTTTCTGGCCAAGCGCCTCCTCGACATGGTCGATCGCCACCGAGATCGACGGCTGCGACACATTCAGCGCCTGGGCTGCCGCGGTCACGCTGCCATAGCGGGCCACGGCGACGACATAGCGCAATTGAGCGAGCGTGAACTTCATAGGCAAAAACTATAAGTAAGATGACAAGTTATTATTTTACGTGATGTGACGCTCTTGCGATAGTCGGTCATCGAACAAGCAGGAGAGCACGATGGCCAGCCCCAAGATCGACGCCGCGACGATTGCCGATTACCAGCGCGACGGCGCCGTGTGCATCCGCGGCGCCTTCAAGGACTGGGTCGATGTCATCGCCGCAGGCATCGAACGAAATATCCAGAACCGCAGCGCTACCGCCTCCGACATCGCCGGCGGCAAGGGCAGCTTCTTCGACGACTACTGCAACTGGGAGCGCATCCCGGAATTCGTCAGGATCGTGCGGGAATCGCCGGCCGCCGAACTCGCCGCCGCCGTCATGCAGTCGCGCAGCGCCCAGTTCTTCCACGACCACGTGCTGGTCAAGGAGCCCGGCACGCAGAAGCCGACGCCCTGGCACCAGGACATTCCCTATTACTTCGTCGACGGCAGCCAGACGGTGAGCTTTTGGATCCCGATCGATCCGGTGAAGGAGGCGACGCTGCGGCTGATCGCCGGCTCGCACAAGTGGGAAAAGATGGTGCTGCCGGTGCGCTGGCTGAACGACACCAATTTCTATGCCGGAGAGGGCGATTATCTGCCGGTGCCCGATCCCGACAACGACCCGTCGATGAAGGTGCTGGAATGGGAGATGGAGCCGGGCGATGCCATCCTGTTCGACTTCCGCACGGCGCATGGCGCGCGCGGCAACATGACGCCGGCGCGACGCCGGGCGCTGTCGCTGCGCTGGGTCGGCGACGACGCGCATTATGTCGAGCGCCCCGGCCGCACCTCGCCGCCCTATCCCGGCCACGACATGAAACCCGGCCAGAAGCTGCGCGAGGACTGGTTCCCGGTTATCTACCAGAGCTGAGCGGCCTTGCCTCGTCATCCACGGGCGAAGCGGGAACGAAGCGGCCGCGCAGACCCGAGGGTCCATGCCGTTACCTTCGCCAGGGCGTGCAACGCTGCTTTACCGTGCGCAATTGCCGCCAAAATGCCAAGACGCCTTGACCCGCCGCCCTCGGACCAATAGCGGGTTCCAAGCAGAGACGATCGGCAGCAAGAGGTGGCCATGAACGTTCTTCTTCTCGGCTCGGGCGGCCGCGAACATGCGCTTGCCTGGAAGCTCTCCGCCTCGCCGCTGCTGACGAAGCTTTATGCCTCGCCCGGCAATCCGGGCATCGGCCGTGTCGCCGAACTGGTGAAGCTCGACGTCGCCGACCATTCCGCGGTCGCCGCCTTCTGCCAGGAAAAGAAGATCGAACTCGTCGTGGTCGGCCCGGAAGGCCCGCTGGTCGCCGGCATCGCCGACGACCTGCGCGCCTGGGGCATCCGCGTCTTCGGTCCGTCCAAGGCGTCGGCGCGGCTCGAGGGCTCGAAGGGCTTCACCAAGGACCTTTGCGCCAAATTCAACATTCCGACCGCCGCCTATGGCCGCTTCGGCGATCTTGCCTCGGCCAAGGCCTATGTCGAGAAGACCGGCGCGCCGATCGTCATCAAGGCCGACGGGCTCGCCGCCGGCAAGGGCGTCACCATCGCCATGACACTGGACGAGGCGAACGCCGCGCTGGAAGCCTGTTTCGACGGCGCATTCGGGGCCGCCGGCGCCGAGGTCGTGGTCGAGGAATATCTGACCGGCGAGGAGGCGAGCTTCTTTTGCCTGTGCGACGGCGCCACCGCGCTGCCCTTCGGTACCGCGCAGGACCACAAGCGCGTCGGCGACGGCGATACCGGGCCGAACACCGGCGGCATGGGCGCCTATTCGCCGGCGCCGGTGATGACGCCGGAAATGACCGAGCGCACCATGCGCGAGATCATTGAGCCGACCATGCGCGGCATGGCCGAGCTCGGCGCGCCCTTCGCCGGCATCCTCTTTGCCGGCCTGATGATCACCGACCAAGGGCCGAAGCTCATCGAATACAACACCCGCTTCGGCGATCCCGAATGTCAGGTGCTGATGATGCGGCTGAAGGACGATCTGCTCGTCCTGCTCAATGCCGCCGTCGACGGCCAGCTCACGCATATGTCGATCCGCTGGAGCAACGAGACGGCGTTGACCGTGGTGATGGCGGCGCGCGGCTATCCCGGCACGCCGGAAAAGGGCTCCGTCATCCGCGGCCTCGACAAGGCGGAAGGCGAGAGCGTTCAGGTCTTCCATGCCGGCACCGCCATCAATGGCGGCGCGCTGGTCGCCAATGGCGGCCGCGTGCTCAACGTCACGGCAACCGGCAAGACGGTCGGCGAGGCGCAAGCAAAGGCCTACGCGGCTGTCGACCGTATCGACTGGCCGCAGGGCTTCTGTCGACGCGACATCGGCTGGCAGGCCGTGGCGCGCGAGAAAGCCGGCGCGTAATCCCGAATTTCAGGCCGCCGCGCTCTTGCGCCCGCCGCGCGCCCAGGCCGGCAGCCAGTCGCCATGCGCGGCGAGCAGGTCGTCGACCAGCGACCAGATCTGGTCGAGGTCGAGCTCGGCCGCGGTGTGCGGATCCATCATGGCCGCGTGGTAGATGTGCTCGCGATTCTCGCTCATCAGCGCCCGCACCGTCAGCTCCTGCACATTGATGTTGGTGCGGATCAGCGCCGTCAGCTGCGGCGGCAGGTCGCCGATGTAGGTCGGCTGGATTCCGGAGGCATCGACAAGGCACGGCACCTCGGCCGCGCAGTCGAAAGGCAGCGAGGTGATGCAGCCATTGTTGCGGACATTGCCGTAGATCACCGACGGCTCGCCGGTCCACACCGAGTTCATGATTGAGGAGGCGTATTCCCTGGACTGCTCGACCTCGATCCGTTCGGCCGACCGGTAGGCTTCCGCCTGTCCCTTCCAGCGCTCGATCTGCTCGATGCACCGTTTTGGATACTCGTCGAGCGGAATCCCATATTTCTCGATCAGGTCGGGCCGCCCGTCCTTGATGAAATAAGGTGTGTACTCAGCAAAATGCTCCGAGCTTTCGGTGACGAAATAGCCGAGCCGGGTCAGCATCTCGTAGCGCACCTTGTTCGGGCAGCGCGGGTTCCAGCCCGGCTTCGGCGCGCGGCCTTCGCGATAGGCGCGGACAAGGTCCGGATAGAGGTCGCGATAGGAGCCGTCCGCCTGGCGATGCTCGAATTTGAGATAGAACGCCATGTGATTGATGCCGGCCGAGCGGTATCGGATCTCCTCATAGGGAAGGTCGAGGTCGTGCGCCAATTCCATCGCCGTGCCCTGCACCGAATGGCAGAGCCCGACCTGCTTGATCGTCGGGTATTTCTCGGCGATCGCCCAGGTGTTGATCGCCATCGGGTTGACATATTGCAGCATGATCGCCTCCGGGCAGACGGCGAGCATGTCCTCGCAGATCTTCCACAGATGCGGCACGGTCCTCAGGCCCCGCATGATGCCGCCGACGCCCAACGTGTCGGCGATGGTCTGGCGCAGGCCGTATTTCTTCGGCACCTCGAAATCGGTGACGGTGCAGGGCTCGTAGCCGCCGATCTGGAAGGCGACGACGACGAAGTCGGCGCCTTTCAGCGCCTTGCGCCGGTCGGAATAGGTCTCGGCCTTCGCCTTGACGCCGAGCGTCGCGATCAGCTTGTTGACGACGACGGCGCTCTCTTCCAGCCGCTGCGGATTGATGTCCATCAGCGCGATCGTCGCGCCCGACAGCGCCGGCCGCTGCAGCACGTCGCCGACGATGTTTTTCATGAACACCGTCGAGCCGGCGCCGATGAACGCGATCCTGGGATTTCTAACCACTGTAAGCCTCCGGCACTTGATCTACGCCACCTCGAAAGCGGCCCTGACGAGCCGTTCGGTGTAGGCGGTCTTGGGATTGGAAAGGACCTCGTCGACGGGTCCCTGTTCGACGATCCTGCCATGCTGCATGACGATGACGCGGTGGCAGAGCGCCCGCACCACCTTGAGGTCGTGCGAGATGAACAGATAGCTCAGGCCGCGCTCGTCCTGCAGCTTGCGCAACAGGTCGATGATCTGCGCCTGGACGGAAAGATCCAGCGCCGAGGTCGGCTCGTCGAGCAGGATGAATTCCGGCTCCAGCGCGATGGCCCGCGCGATCGCGATGCGCTGCCGCTGGCCGCCGGAGAATTCATGCGGGAAGCGAGACAGGATGTTGCCCGGCATGCCGGCGCTGGTGAGAGCGTCGCGCACCCGCTCGACCCGCTCGCGCCGCGTCGCGCCCAGCCTGTTGACGACCAGCCCTTCCTCGATGATCTGGCCGATCGTCATGCGCGGATTGAGCGAGGAGAACGGGTCCTGGAAGACGATCTGCATGCGCGAGCGCAGCGGCCGCATCTCGCCGCGCGACAGGCTCTGGATCGGCTTGCCGTCGAAGCTTATTTCGCCGCGCTTGGCATCCTGCAATCTGAGCAGGGCCTGGCCGAAGGTCGTCTTGCCGGAGCCGGATTCGCCGACCAGCCCCAGCGTCTCGTGGCGGCAGAGCTTCAGGTCGAGATCGTCGACAGCGACCAGCTCGCGCCAGTCGGGCTTCAGGAACGTACCGTGGCGCAGCATGAAGCAGACACGCACGCCGTTCGCCTCGAGGATGGCGCCGGAACCCTTCGGCAGCGGCTGCGGCCGGCCGTGCGGTTCGGAAGCCAGCAGCCGCTGCGTGTAGGGATGCTGCGGATTGGCAAAAAGCCGCTCGGTGACGTTGTGCTCGCGCATCTCGCCATGCTGCATGACATAGACGTAGTCGGAGAATTTGCGCACCACAGTGAGGTCGTGGGTGATCAGGATCACCGCCATCTTCAGCTCCTTCTGAAGATTGCGGATCAGGTTGAGGATCTGCGCCTGCACCGTGACGTCGAGCGCCGTGGTCGGCTCGTCGGCGATCAGCACGTCGGGATCGTTGGCCAGAGCCATGGCGATCATCACCCGCTGCCGCTGGCCGCCCGAGAGCTGGTGCGGATACTGCTTGAGCCGCGCTTCCGGCTCGGGGATCTGGACATGCTTGAGGAGCTCGAGCGCTCGCGCCCAGGCCTCCCTGCGACTCACCTTGCGATGCACCCTGATCGCTTCGACGATCTGGCTGCCGACCGTATAGATCGGGTTGAGCGAGCTCATCGGCTCCTGGAAGATCATCGAGATGCGGTTGCCGCGCAGCTTGCGCCGGGCGGCCTCGGGGAATTTCAGGATATTCTGGCCGAGATAGTCGACGCTCGACCGTGGCGACACGGTCGCCCGCCGCGACAGCAACCCCATGACCGTGCGCGCGGTCACCGACTTGCCGGAACCGGACTCGCCGACGATGGCGATGGTCTCGCCGCGATAGAGCTGGAACGATACGTCCTTCACCGCCTCGACGGTGCCGTGCTCCACCTTGAAGGCGACCTCGATGTTGCGGGCGTCGATGATGGGCTGTTCATGGCGCCCGTCATGGTCGAGCCGGACGGCGGGTGCGAAATTCTCTGCGAGCGCGATTGTCGTCATCCCGGCCACCTCAATAAGGATCGACGGCATCGCGCAGACCGTCGCCCAGCGCGTTGAAAGCAAACACGGTGACCAGCACGAAGCCGACCGGCGACAGGATCCACGGATAGGTGCCGATGACCGAATAGGTCGCGGTGTCCTGCAGCATCAGCCCCCAGGAGATCAGCGGCGGCTTCACGGCGAAGCCGAGGAAGCCGAGAAAGGCTTCGAGCAGCACCACGGTCGGGATGGCGATCGTCACCGCGACGATCACATGGCTCATCACATTGGGGAAAATGTGCTGCATGATGATGCGCCGGTCGGTGGCGCCGACCGCCATGGCGGCGCGCACATAGTCGATCCGCGCCAGCGCCAGCGTCTTGCCGCGCACTTCGCGCGACATCTGCGCCCAACCCAGCGCCGACATGACGATGATGACGAAGCCGAGGAAGACGTTGGTCGGCGCCGTGACCGGGATCAGCGTCGTCAGCGCCAGATAAAGCGGCAGCTGCGGGAAGGCGAGCACCAGCTCGACGAAGCGCTGCATCCAGACATCGAACTTGCCGCCGAAATAGCCGGAGACCATGCCGACGGTAGTGCCGATCAGCGTGATGATGAAGACCACCGTCAGCGCGATCATCAGCGAAACCCGCGAGCCGTGGATGGCGCGCGAGAGCACGTCGCGGCCGAACTTGTCGGTGCCGAGGATATGCACCGGCTGGCCGTCCATCGAGGCGAAGAAATGCCGGTCGGCCGGGATCAGCCCGAACAGCCTGTAGGGCGCGCCCTCAACGAAGAAGCCGAGCAGGCGCGGATTGTCGTAGTCGGGTCCGACGATCGGCTGGAAGGTAACCGGATCGAGATCGGCCGAGTCGGCCAGCGCATAGATTCTCGGCCGGAAGGTGAAATTGCCGTCCTTGTCGTGAAAGCTCGGCACCTGCGGTGGCGCGAAGGCGACATCGGTCGCCTTCGGATCCGAGGGTGCGATGAAATCCGCGAACACCGCCATGACAAGCAGCAGCACGACCAGGAAGAGCCCGGCCATGCCGGTCCAGGAGCGCTTTAGCCGGCGCCAGACCAGCGCGATGTAGCTCTCATTGCCATGCGCCGGCTCGGCGATGGTCACGCCTTCGGCTGGCGGCGGCGGGGATGGATCGCGCGCCAGCATCTAGCGCTCCCCGAACTGGCGCACGCGCGGATCGAGCAGGACCAGCAGCAGGTCGGCGATGATATTGCCGACGATGAGCGTCGCCGAGAGCACCATCATGAAGGTCGCGGTGACGTAGACGTCGCCGACCGCCATCGAGCCGACGATGGCCGGGCCGACGGTCGGCAGCGCGAAGATGATCGCCGTCTCGATCTCGCCGGTGAGCATATAGGGCAGCACCACGCCCTGATACATCACCAGCGGATGCAGCGCGTTGGGCACGGCATGGCGCATCACCACGGCGCCGCCGGTCAATCCCTTGGCCTTGGCCGTCTCGACATACTGCATGTTCAACGTGTCGAGCAGATTGCCGCGCATGACCCGCATGTTGTAGGCGAGGCCGCCGAAGGTCGCGATCGCCACCACCGGCCAGACATGCTTCACGAGGTCGACGAACTTCGCCCAGGACCACGGCGCGCCGCCATATTGCGGCGAGAAGAACGAGCCGATCTCCGACACGTTGAACTGGAAGACCAGCAGATAGACGATGATCAGCGCCATCAGGAAGCGCGGCACCGTCATGCCGAGGAACGAGATCGCCGAAAGTGTCGAGTCGATCCAGCTATACTGCCTTGTCGCCGCCCATATGCCGAAGGTGATGCCGAGCACCGAGGCGAGCAGGTGGCAGACCAGCGCCAGCAGCAGCGTGCGCGGCAGGCGTTCACCCACTACGTCAGCCACCGGCTTGTTGTAATAGAGGCTGTAGCCGAAATCGCCGCGCGTGATGATGCCGCCGATCCAGTTGAAATACTGGACAGGCAGCGGCTTATCGAGGCCATGTTCGACGCGATAGGCCTGCGCCTGCGCGTCGGCTTCGGCGTAGGAGGCGCCGCCCTGGTTGATCAGCTGCGACTTGATGTAGTCGGCATAGTCGCCCGGCGGTGCCTGGATGATGGCGAAGGTGACCAGGCTCAATATGGCGAGAACTGGGATCGCCGAGGCGATGCGCATGAGCAGGAACCGCAGCATCGGATCGTCCGCCTTCTTGTCTGCCCGCCGCTCCCCTGGGGTGCGTTCGGAGGTTTCGTTTGTCCGGCCGCGCCGCGACGCGGCCGGACGTCTCTCGTCAGGGGAGGTAAACCTTACATCGAACTCCTAATCCATTGGACCCTTGTCACCCGGCTTTCCGGGCAGCTCCTGCGGGAACAGTTCATACTTGGCCTGCTTGTCCGCCTTGACGAACACGCGCTCGCGCATGATCGAATCCTCGGCCCAGTTGAACATGAAGATCGGCGTGCCCTGCGGGATGTTGGAGAAGCGCTTGTTGATGATCAGCGCGCCCGGATATTCCGTCAGGCCGACATTGTAGACATGCTCGGTCGAGATCTTCTGGAACTTTCGCATCAGCTCGGCGCGCTGGTCGTTGTCCTGCGTCGAGACGAACTTGTTGACGATGTCCACGAGGTCCTTTTCGAAGGGCATCAGGTCGACCTGGCCGCTTTCCGGCGCGCGATGGTTCCAACTGGTCTTGGGCCCGACCGGCGCCAACTGCTCGGTGTTTTGGACGACGGAGGTGAGCTCGGTTTCGTTTCGCCGGATCAGCCAGTCGAAGCGGCCGGAATATTGCGTGGCATCGCGCTGCGTGCCGTTAAGCCCGTTGAGCACGACCCTGAGGCCGAGCTTCTCCATCTGCGCGACCACGCCTTCGGCAAGGCTCTTGTCGGTGGTGTAGTCGTTGTTGACCAGCATCACGATCTCGACGTCCTTGCCGCCGGCGGTGCCGGCCGGGAAGTTCACGATGCCGTCGCCGTCGGTGTCCTTGAGACCGGCCTTGGCGAGCAAGGCTTTCGCGCCTTTGAGATCGAAGGGGTAGTAGACCGTCGACTTGCGGTCGTAGAAGCTGGTGCCGGATGAGAAGCCGCCCGGATAGATGGCGGTGAACGGACCCTTGACCAGAGAGTCGCCCAGCGCCTTGCGGTCGAGCGCCATGGTGACGGCCTTGCGGAAGTCCTCGTTGCGGTTCAGCTCGCGGATCGCCTGGCCGCGTTCGTCCGGGTTGCCCCAGCCATTGGCGGAAAAGTTCATGCGCAGATTGTAGCCGATGAGACGCGGGCCGAAGGCGAGGCGCGCCGGCGCGTTTTTGTCGGCCGCGCGTTTCAGCGAGGCGACGAAGTTTTCCGGCTGCTCGAGGTTCGAGAAGTCGCCTGAGCCGGCAACAGCCTGCACGTCGCGGTCGGCCCAGGTCGAGAGCTTGTAGTGCAACTCGTTGAGATAAGGCAGTTGGTTGCCCTTCTCGTCGACCTTCCAATAATAGGGGTTGCGGCGCATGACGATGATGTCGTCCGGCCTGTATTCCACCGGCACCCAGGCGCCCATCACCGGCATGTTCATATATTCCGGCGGGAACGCGTTCTTGAACTGGTCGTAGGTGTTCTTCGAATATTTCGGATGCTGCGGCTTCAGGATGTGCGAGGGACCGGGGCAGAAAGTGCCGTAGGCCATGGCATAGAGATATTGCCGCGGGAACGCCTCCTTGAACGTCCACTCGACGGTGTAGTCGTCGATCTTCTTCAGCGTCGTGCCGACGCCGAAAGTTTCCGGCGTGGCGC
Organism: Mesorhizobium atlanticum; assembly: GCF_003289965.1. GTDB lineage: Bacteria > Pseudomonadota > Alphaproteobacteria > Rhizobiales > Rhizobiaceae > Mesorhizobium > Mesorhizobium atlanticum. Next base: position 676,404 of record NZ_QMBQ01000001.1, on the reverse strand, counting down.
CGTTGAGCGGCGAGACGTTCGGATCGACGACCTCGTCGTCCCAGTAGAACATGACGTCGTCGGCATTGAAGGGCGCGCCGTCGGACCATTTGGCGCCTTCGATCAGATGCATGGTCAGCTTGTGGCCGTCGCTCGACCAGTCCCAGCTCTTGGCGAGGTTGGGCAGCGGCTCGGTGTCCTTGGCCTCGACCTGGAACAGCGGCGCCGTGCGCGTCAGGCATTCGGACAGGCCGATGTCGATGCCGCCCCAGCCTTGCGTCTGACCGGCACCGTAGTTCCAGCCTTCCGGCCGGCCGCCGATGACATGGCGCATCGTGTCGCCATAGACACCGATGCCGTCCGGCATGTTCTCGGTCTTGAAGACCAGTGGCTCCTTCGGCAGCCTGTCCTTCACCGGCGGCAGCTTGCCGGTCTTGACGTATTTCTCGGTCACCCAGTCCGGCTCGTGATATTCGGGCAGCGCTTTGAACTCCAGGATGGAGTCGCGCGCCACATAATGGATCTTGCCTTCGGCCGGGAATGTCGCGGGCTCCGGCGGGATCGTCGGCTCGGAAGCGAAGGCGTTGAGCGCATGGACCGAAACGCCGAGCATCAGCCCGGCGGCAATGCCAGTTCTACGAAAAGTCCTCATAGTCTCCTCCCAGATGTTTTGGACGTCTGCTGCTGCCCGCCTCTTGTGAGTGTCTTGCGGACGTTCCCCCTGCGAATTCGCCTGCTTGCCGGCGATCTCAGCCGGCCTGTTTCAGTGCCGCTTTTTCGGCGCGCAATTCCTCGATCGAGCGCACGCTGCGGCGCGCGGCGCCTGCCCATTCGCGGGTCTTGACCTTGGATTTCGAAAGCCGCTCCTTCGCCGCCGGAACGGCGTGCGCATATTGCGGCAGCCATGCGGCTTCAGCGACCACCATCTCGTCCACCATCTGCCAGACCTCTTCCGGCGTCGACACGGCGCCGACCAGCGGATCGTGCAGCACGGCGAGCTTCAAGAGATCGATGTCGCCGGCGATCGCCGCATGCACCGACATGCGCTGCACGTTGATCGAGGCCATGCAGGTGGCCGCGCAGGCTTCGGGCAGCGTGATGCCGGCCGCCATGTTGATGCCGAAACGGTCGACGAAGCCGGGCGATTCGATGATCGAGTCCTGCGGCAGGTTGGTGATCACGCCGTTGTTCTTGACGTTGAAATGGCCGCGATAGACGCGGTTGGTCTCCAGCGCCTCGAGGATGTGGCTGGCATGCTCGTTGGAGCGTTTTGCCGGGTCGATCGGCTTAGACGCCGCTTCGAGGAATTGCGGATACTCCGTCTCGAACCAGTTGCGGGTCTCGGTCGAGTAGCGCAGATAGCCGCCGGTCTCGCCGTGGATCCAGTCGGACATGTCGATCCAGCGCGTGATCTCCTCGGGGCGCTTGCGGTACCAGGGCAAATATTCGGAAAGATGCCCGTTGCTTTCGGTCGAATAGACGCCGAAGCGCTTCAGCACGTCGATGCGCAGTTTTTCCTGCTTCGAATAGACCGGATGCGCCTCGAAGGCGGCCACCAGTTCGTCCTTGCCGATCGTCCGGCCGTTCAGCTTGAGCTCGATGAACCAGGTCTGGTGGTTGATGCCTGAACAGACATAGTCGAGCTCTCTGGATGACTTCGCGCCGAGCACCTCGGCGATCTGGGCGGCACCGTGCTGCACGCCGTGGCAGAGGCCGACCGTGTCCACCTTGCCATACTCGATCGCCGCCCAGGTGTTCATGGCCATAGGGTTGGCATAGTTGAGGAATTTCGCGCCGGTCGCGGCGACCTCGCGGATATCCCGGCAGAAGTCGAGGATCACTGGAATGTTGCGCTGGCCGTAGAGGATGCCGCCGGCGCAGATCGTGTCTCCGACGCACTGGTCGATGCCATATTTCAGCGGGATGCGGATGTCGTCGGCATAGGCTTCCAGCCCGCCGACGCGCACGCAGCTGATGATGTAGCGCGCACCCTCCAGCGCCTCGCGGCGGTTCGTGGTAGCCGTAACTTTGGTGGGCAACTTGTTCGACTCGACGATCCGGTCGAGGATCGCCTTGATCATCCCGAGATTGTGCTCGCTGATGTCGGTCAGCGCGAATTCGATGTCCTGGAATTCAGGCACGCACAGAATGTCGGTGAACAGCTTCTTGGTGAACCCGACGCTGCCCGCGCCGATAATAGCGATTTTGAAGCTCATCACCTTCACCTCGATCCGTTCGAATGCTAGGCAAGGAGCAGCAAGGAAGGATACGGCCGCGCGATCTTACGCACGCGCCGCTCAAAGCCGGAAATCCGGCTCTTTCTCCTCCCGCCCGCTCCTCGACCGCGGGTCTTTCGCGTTCTGAGAAGTTGGATTATGCCCTTATTGGCGGGCACCGCCAGAGAAGGATTATGCTTTCGAGGGTAATTTTGTGCTGCGTGACCTGATCGCCAACGGAGAGCTGATGCGGACGATTTCGCTGCCGCGCGGGCGCCAGCGGCTGCATGCCATGCCGACAAGCACCGGTTATGAGGTGCGCGAGGACGAAACCTACGACTGGGATGGGAGAAAGCGTGGCCAGACCCCGTTCACGGTGCTGCAGCATACGATCAGCGGCACCGGCCAATTGCGCTACGAGAACCGCAACTACCGTCTGCAGGCGAACGACACGCTGCTGGTTCTGGTGCCGCACAACCATCGCTACTGGTTGGCCAAGGGCGACCGCTGGGAATATTTCTGGATCTCGATGAACGGCGAGGAGGCGCTGCGCATCCACAAGTCGATCCTCAGCGTCTCCGGCCCGGTGTTCCGGCTGCAGCCGGCGACCATCGATCACCTTGCCGATTGCAGCCTGCGGCTGATCAAGGGCGCCGCTTCGCCCGGCGCGGCGTCGGCGATCGCCTATGAGGCGGCGATGGCGCTCTATGACGATGTCTTCGGCTCGCCCGCCTTCGCCGAGAAGCAGAGCGCCATGCAGCCGGTCATCGACCACATCAACGCCAATCTCGACAAGCCGCTGCCGGTGGCGGAGCTCGTGGAGATCAGCGGCCTCAGCCGGGCCCATTTCTCGCGTTGTTTCGCCGAGAGCGAGGGGCTGCCGCCCGCCGAATTCGTCCTGCAGCAGCGGCTGCAGCGCGCGGCCAAGCTGCTCACCAAGGCCGATTTCCTGCCGGTCAAGGAGGTCGCGGTGCTGTGCGGTTTCGAGGACGCGAACTACTTCTCCAAGGTCTTCCGCCGCTGCTACGGCATTAACCCGACGCAGTTCCGCACCACCGGCATGTATGCCAGCCTGGGCAACCATCGCTGATCCTGGGCCTCAATGCCGCCTGTGGTCGAGAGCGGTCGACGCGGTCTTGACCGGATCGGCGGCGGCGGCAAAGGCCGCGTCGATCTGTTCGGGTGTGCGCTGCTCGGTCCGCTTCCAGGCGACATATTGCACGATGCCGAAGCTCGGCCGCTGCGGCACCGTCTTCACCACCGGCATGCGGAACCCGTCGCGGAATTTCTCCCAGCGCGCGCCGAGCACCGCGACCATTTCCTCGACCGTCGGCGGCGTCGCCACATCGGCATAGGTGATGGTGACCTTGCCGGCGAGGGCTTTTTCGCGCGAGAGCGGCACAGGGATTGAGGCGAGGTAGTCGGTCGGCACGTCGAGCAGCCCGCCAAAGGCCCATTGCTGGCGCAACTGGTCGGCGCTCATCGGCGCGACACTGACGTCGATGTCGTTGGGCGTGCCCGGCACACGATAGGGGCAGCGGAAACGGCCGCAATTGGCCTGCGCCGAGAATTGCCACAGCGCGTAGCCCTGCCAGTTGCCCATCGGGAAATGTACGTCGATGTCGGGCTTGTAGCGCGCATACCAGAGCGGCAGGCGCGACAGCAGGCGATACTGGTAACGATTGTCGGCGATGTACTGGGCGGTCTTGCCGTTGACATAGAGCACCGGGAAGCGGCCGAGGCGGCGATGCACCTGGCGCACGAATTCCTCCGCGTCTTCCAGCGACATCCATTGCGTCGGATCGATGCCTTCGATGTCGAGGGCCATCAGCTCATCGGGCGCAGGCTCGGCGAAGTCGATGAAGTTGTTGGCTTGCTCGACCGGATTGCCGGGCCGCGCGAGATGATAGGCGCCCCATTTCAGGCCGAGCGCCTTGGCCACCACCTTGCGCGTCTGGAACAATTCGCGCGTCACCGCGTAGCGCTTCCACTGCGCCTTGCAGAGTTTGACGTCGGCCTCGGCGCCGAAGCAGAAATAGGGCGGCGGCAGCCCGTCGGACGCCTTGTTGACGAAGCCGGCGACGCGCTTGTCGGTGACAAGCTGCTGCCAGTCGATCGAATTGTACTCGTAGGCGTCGATCACCAGCGGGCGGTCGGCATTCTTCCACGGCTCGGAGAAATCCGAGGCTTTTGCCGCCGTACCCAACGCAACCGCCGCAGCGATCAGCGCCAGGCGGCGAAGAAGGCGCGCCGGCTTTTTCAATCGGGGTGTCCCCACTGACCAGGGAACGATCCTGAACCGCTATGGTTAAGGAAGTGCTTTCAAACATCGGCTTGCTTCGATCCGCTCCAACACGTCAAAAAAGTATCGGTCGGGTGGACAAGCCGTGGTGGCAGGGGCTTCGATTGCCGCCTAAGCTTTCAATCATGGCGGCCAGTGGGAAGAGACGGGCCCGCCTGACGAAGCGCAGCAACCGGTCACAAGGCCGGACCCGCGCGGGGAGGAAAATGAACATGAATCCGGACCTGGAAGTCGTCCAGATCAGACAGGGAGAGTCGTTCAAGGCCTGGGCCCACGGCTATCCTTTCCGCACCGTGCGCTGGCACTTCCATCCCGAATACGAACTGCATCTCGTCGTCGCCACCACCGGCCGCTATTTCGTCGGCGATTTCATCGGCGAGTTCGAGCCAGGCAATCTGGTGCTCACCGGGCCGAACCTGCCGCACAATTGGGTCAGCGACGTGCCGCCCGGCGAGACCGTGCCGCTGCGTGGCCGCGTCGTCCAGTTTTCGGAAGAATTCATCGCCGGTGCTTCCGCCGCCTTGCCCGAGCTTGCCGCTTGCGCCGGCATCCTCGAGACCAGCCGCCGCGGCGCGCTCTTCTCGCTGGCGACGGCCGAGCTTGCGGCGCCCCTGCTGGCGGAGTTGACCGAGGCGCAGGGCGTGCGCCGCCTGTCGCTGTTCATGGCCGTGCTCGACATCCTGAACCGCGCCGGCGATGTCCGCACGCTGGCCAGCGCCGGCTATCTGCCCGACCCCTCCGGCTTCATGTCGGCCGGCATCAACCAGGCGCTCGCCTACATCAACTGCCACCTGACCGAGCCGTTCAGCGAAGGGACGCTGGCCGAGATCGCCGGGCGCAGCCCGAGCGCTTTCTCGCGCAGCTTCCGCCGCCACACCGGCATGGCGCTGGTGCAATATGTCAACCGGCTGCGCATCAACCTTGCCTGCCAGCTGTTGATGAGCGAGGCGCAGATGTCGATCACCGAGATCTGCTACGCCGCCGGCTACAACAACATCTCGAATTTCAACCGCCAGTTCCTGGCGCAGAAAGGCATGTCGCCTTCGCGCTTCCGGGCCTTGCTGGCTGAGAACATCAACGCGGAGATTGCCGCCTAACAGGGAGGAAACCGGGAGGAGCTCAAAGCAATTCCGAGAGGAATTGCGTCAAGACCAAAGAGACATTCAGGGAAGGAAGAACGCGGGGTGCAGGGCACCCGGTGATGGAGATCATTTATTCTGAAATCCAGCACTTCAGGAGGATGTTTGCACGGCTTACCGGGATCGGATCGATCCTCAGCCGACTGATCATACTCCTTTCAACAGTTCGACATGCAGTCAAGGCCTGGCGCGCCGTTCACCGCGCGGGTCCTCGTGAAACCATTTCTCGGAAGGGAGACATTCGAATGACCAGACATGCTTGGAAATCGCCGTTTGCCTTGAAATCGACCATTGCGGCCGTTTTCGCCGTCTCGCTGCTCAGCAGCACGGCGGCGTTCGCTGACACCGTCACCGATGCCACGGTCGCGTTCCTGATGCCCGACCAGGCATCGACCCGCTACGAACAGCATGACTATCCGGGCTTCGTCGCCGAGATGAAGAAACTGTGCCCGGGCTGCAAGGTGATCTACCAGAACGCCGATGCCGATGCCGCGCGCCAGCAGCAGCAGTTCAATTCGGTGATCTCGCAGGGCGCCAAGGCGATCGTGCTCGATCCGGTCGATTCCACTGCCGCCGCCTCGCTGGTCAAGCTGGCCCAGAGCCAGGGCGTCAAGGTGATCGCTTACGACCGGCCCATCCCCACCGCACCCGCCGATTTCTACGTCTCCTTCAACAATGAAGGCATCGGCAAGGCAATCGCGGATTCTCTGGTCGAGCACCTTAAGGCGCTTAAGGTCGACCCGGCCGGCGGCGGCCTGCTGCAGATCAACGGTTCGCCGACCGACGCCGCCGCGGGCTTGATCAAGAAGGGCATCCATGAGGGTCTCGACAACAGCGGCTATCCGATCCTGGCCGAGTTCGACACGCCGGAATGGGCGCCGCCGAAGGCCCAGCAATGGGCGAGCGGCCAGATCACCCGCTTCGGCGCCAAGATCCTCGGCGTCGTCGCGGCCAATGACGGCACCGGCGGCGGCGCGATCGCTGCCTTCAAGGCGGCCGGCGTCGATCCGGTTCCGCCAGTGACCGGCAACGACGCGACCATCGCGGCGCTGCAACTGATCATCGCCGGCGACCAGTACAACACCATCTCCAAGCCGAGCGAGATCGTCGCGGCGGCCGCGGCCAACGTCGCCGTCAAGCTCTTGTCGGGCGAGACGCCGAAGGCCGAGATGACGCTCTACGACACGCCCTCGCAGCTCTTCACGCCGGCGGTGGTGACGCAGGAGAACCTCAAGGCCGAGATCATCGACAAGAAGATCAATACGGCCGCCGAGCTCTGCGTCGACCGCTATGCCGAAGGCTGCAAGAAGCTCGGCATCACCAACTGATCAAGTGGCATCCGGCCGCCCCGCGGCGGCGGCCGGATGCCAGGCAACAACTGTCAAGAAAGGCGGCGCATGAGCGAAAGTCCTGAAAGGTCGGCATCCGTCGGCGAGCTGGTGCTCAGCCTGCGCGGCATATCGAAGAATTTCGGCGCCGTCTCGGCGCTGACCGATATCGATTTCGATGTCCATGCCCGCGAGGTCGTAGCCTTGGTCGGCGACAACGGCGCCGGCAAGTCGACCCTGGTCAAGATCCTGGCCGGCGTGCATCAGCCGAGCTCGGGAACGATCAATTTCCGCGGCCGGCCGGTGACGCTGCCCGACCCGCGCGCAGCGCTGACGCTCGGCATCGCCACGGTGTTCCAGGACCTCGCGCTTTGCGAGAACCTCGATGTCGTCGCCAACATTTTCCTCGGCAACGAGCTCAGCCCGCTGCGGCTGGACGAGGTGGCGATGGAGATGCGGGCCTGGACGCTGCTCAACGAATTGTCGGCGCGCATTCCGAGCGTGCGCGAGGCGGTCGCCTCGCTGTCCGGCGGCCAGCGCCAGACGGTGGCGATCGCGCGCTCGCTGCTGCTCGAGCCGAAACTCATCCTGCTCGACGAGCCGACCGCCGCGCTCGGCGTCGCCCAGACGGCGGAAGTGCTCAACCTTATCGACCGCGTCCGCGCGCGCGGTCTCGGCGTCGTTATGATCAGCCACAACATGGAGGATGTCCGCGCCGTCGCCGACCGCATCGTCGTGCTGAGGCTCGGGCGCAACAACGGCGTCTTCGAGCCGGATGCCTCGAACCAGGATTTGGTGAGCGCCATCACCGGCGCGTCCAACAACGCGGTCTCGCGCCGCGCCGAGCGCCTGCGGGCGGAACGCGATCACAGCGCGCAGGCGGGGGAGCAGCGCCCATGACGGAGCAAGGCAATTTGGCCCCACTGGCGCTTGATCGAGCCGACGCGCGCGTCAAGCATGAAGCCGGCATCGGCGGAGCGGTCCGCGCCTTCCTCGACCGCGTGCGTAGCGGCGATCTCGGCTCGCTGCCGGTCATCGTCGGCCTCGTGGTCATCTGGACGGTTTTCACCAGCCTCAACCCGGTGTTCGTCTCCAGCAGCAATCTGGTCAATCTCCTGTTCGATTGCTCGACGGTCGGCGTCATTGCGCTCGGCATCGTCTGCGTGCTGATGGTCGGCGAGATCGACCTGTCCGTCGGCTCGATCAGCGGCTTCGCCTCGGCAATGGTCGGCACGCTCTGGGTCAACCAGGGCTGGCCGGTCGCGCTGGCGATCCTGGCCGCGCTGGCCTTCGGCGCCCTGATCGGCGCGCTCTATGCCTTGCTGTTCAACCGCCTCGGCATGCCGAGCTTCGTTTCGACGCTGGCCGGCCTGCTCGCGGTGCTGGGCATGCAGCTCTACATCCTCGGCTCCACCGGCTCGATCAACCTGCCCTACGGCTCCGCTTTGGTGGATTTCGGCCAGCTGATGGTGATGCCGAAATGGGTCTCGCACACGCTTGCCGCGATCCCGGGTTTGGCGATGCTGGTCAGCGGGCTTCGCACCTTCGCGCGCAGACGCGCGGCGAATCTGTCGACGCCGTCCGTGGCCGGGCTCGTCCTGCGCGTCGCCGCCATAACCGTCGGCCTCGAGCTGATCGTCGCGTACCTCAACCAGTCACGAGGTATCCCGTGGATGTTCGGTCTCTTCGTCGGCCTCGTTGTGGCGATGAACTATGCGCTGACCCGGACCAAATGGGGGCGCTCGATGACCGCCGTCGGCGGCAACCGCGAGGCGGCGCGGCGCGCCGGCATCAAGGTGCGCGCCATCTATCTCAGCGCCTTCGCGCTGTGCTCGCTGTTCGCCGCGCTGGGCGGCGTGCTTGCAGCCGCCAGGCTCGCTTCCGCCAGCCAGCAGGCCGGCACCGGCGACGTCAATTTGAACGCCATCGCAGCCGCGGTCATCGGCGGCACCAGCCTGTTCGGCGGCCGCGGCAGCGCCTATTCCGCGCTGCTCGGCATCATCGTCATCCAGTCGATCGCCAGCGGGCTGACGCTGCTCGATCTGTCCTCGTCGCTTCGATACATGATCACCGGTGCCGTTCTGGCCATCGCCGTGATCGTCGACTCCCTCGCGCGCCGTTCCCGTGCCTCGCACGGCCGCGCCTGATCCGTTCAAACGAGAAGGGTACACATGGCTCAAGATCTTTCGGGAAAAGTCGCCGCGGTCACCGGCGCGGCATCGGGCATCGGCCTCGAATGCGCCAGGGCGATGCTCACGGCCGGCGCCCGCGTCGTGCTGGTCGACCGCGCCGAGGACAGGCTGAAGGAGGTCGTCGCCGAACTCGGCGACGGCGCGATCCCGCTGGTGGTCGACCTCACCAACCCCGCCAGTGTGGCGACCATGTTGCCAGGTATCCTCGACAGGGCCGGCCAGCTCGACATCTTCCACGCCAATGCCGGTTCCTATGTCGGCGGCGAGATCCTCAACGGCGATCCCGACGCGTGGGACCGCATGCTGAACCTTAACATCAACTCGGTGTTCCGCTCCGTGCATGCGGTGCTGTCGCATATGGTCGGACGCAAGACCGGCGACATCATCGTCACCAGCTCCATCGCCGGGTTGGTTCCCGTCGTCTGGGAGCCGGTCTACACGGCCTCCAAGCACGCCATCCAGGCCTTCGTTCATACGCTGCGCCGGCAGGTGGCCAAGCACGGCCTGCGCGTCGGCGCCGTCGCGCCTGGCCCCGTGGTAACGGCGCTGATCAGCGACTGGCCGAAGCAGAAGCTCGAGGACGAGCTGGCGGCCGGCGGGCTGATGCAGCCTGTCGAGGTCGCGGAAGCCGTGTTGTTCATGCTGACGCGGCCGAGGAACATCACCATTCGGGATCTGGTGATCCTGCCGCAGAGCAATGATCTGTAGGCAGTAGGAATTAGGCAGTGGAAAGCGGCTCTTGCGTCCGGCCATTCAACGCTGACCATCTCCTACTGCCTACTGCCTACTGCCTACTGCCTACTGCCTACTGCCTACTGCCTACTGCCTACTGCCTACCGCTCCACTTCTGAGGTTCCCCAATGCCTTCCCACTTTCTCGGCATCGATGTCGGCACCGGCAGCGCGCGCGCCGGCGTTTTCGACGAGCGTGGCGAGCTGCTCGCTTCCGCCAAACGCGACATCGCGCTCTTCGTCGAGCCTGGCGAGATCGCCGAGCAGTCCAGCCGCGACATCTGGCAGGCAGTGTGCGCCAGCGTGCGCGAGGCGGTGGACAAGGCGGGCGTCGGCCCCGGGGACATCAAAGGTATTGGCTTCGACGCGACCTGCTCGCTGGTGGTGGTCGGCGACGATGGCGAGCCTTTGCCGGTGGGTCGTTCCGGAGACAGCGACAGAAACATCATCGTCTGGATGGATCATCGCGCTCTCGACCAGACCAGGCGCATCAATGCCGGCCACCATCCTGTCCTCGACTATGTCGGCGGCGTCATTTCGCCGGAGATGGAAACGCCGAAGCTTTTGTGGCTTAAGGAAAACCTGCCCGCGACTTTTGCCAAGGCGCGGCATTTCTTCGACCTTGCCGACTACCTGACGTGGCGCGCCACCGGCAGCCTTGCCCGTTCGGTCTGCACGCTCGCCTGCAAATGGACCTATCTCGGCCATGAGCGGCACTGGGACGACAGCTATTTTCATTCCGTCGGGCTCGGCGAGCTTGCAGATGAGGGATTTGCCCGCATCGGCACCGAAGTGGTCGACCCTGGCACGACGGTGGGTGCCGGCCTGACAGAAGCGGCCGCGGCCGACCTGGGGCTGGTCGCGGGCACGGTCGTCGCCGCCGGGCTGATCGACGCCCATGCTGGCGGTGTCGGCACCGTGGGTGCTGCCGGCGATGCCGGCACCATCACCTCGCGCATGGCCTATGTGCTGGGCACCTCGGCCTGCACTATGGCAAGCAGCGAAGCGCCGGCCTTCGTTCCAGGAGTGTGGGGACCCTATTATTCCGCCATGGTGCCTGGCTTATGGCTGAGCGAGGGCGGCCAGTCGGCCGCCGGCGCGGCCATCGATCAGCTAGTGCATTTCCACCTCGCCGCAGCCGAGGCTGCCACGCGCGCCGCAGCGGAAGGCAGATCGCTGGTCGATTGGCTGGCTGCGGCCGCCACGGTGGCTTCCCCCGATTTGTCAGCAGCCGCCACGCTCGCCGGAAGCCTCCACGTCGTGCCCGAATTCCTCGGCAATCGTTCGCCCTTGGCCGATCCGGACGCGCGTGGGCTGATCGCCGGGCTGGGCACCGACCGTTCTGTCGACAGCCTCGTCGGTCTCTATGTGGCCGGGCTTTGCGGCCTTGGCTACGGCGTGCGTCAGATCGTGGCGGCGATGGCGTCGTCCGGTCTTGCTGTCGACACCATCGTCATCAGCGGCGGCGCCGGGCAGTCGCCGCTGGTGCGCCAGCTGCTCGCCGACGCCGCCGGCCTCCCGGTTGCCGCCTCGCAGTCGCCGGAGCCGGTGCTGCTGGGTGCCGCGATGCTCGGATCGGTGGCATCCGGCCGTTATCCCGATTTGTCGACCGCGATGCCTGCAATGTCACGGCTTGGCGACGTTTTTACACCTGCGTCGGGCGACATCCGCGCTTGGCACGACAAGCGTTACGAAGCCTTCCTGGCGCTGCAGGCGGTAGGCCGCAGCATACGCTGAGGAATCGATCAGCGCCTAAACGGCGACGGAACCTCGAATGGACCGGGCGCCGGCTCCCGCTCCACCCGTGGATGTCGACGTCCATGCAAAATCCGCGTGACAAAGTTTGACGTTTACGTAAAAAGAAGGCGCGAGGCCGACCCAAAGGTTGATGGTTTCGCTCCGGCCATGCGATTACGGTTGGCTGGAACGGAGGAGGAGCAGACATGTATCGCGCGCCGGTCGAGGACATCGCCTTTACGCTCAAGCACGTGGCGGGGCTGAAGCCGGCGCTGGACGCCGGAACCTTCGGCGATCTTGGCGAGGATATTGTCGACGCGATCCTGGCCGAAGCCGGCCGCTTTGCCAGCGAGGAGGTGGCGCCGCTCTACAAAATTGGCGACGAGCACGGCGCGGTGCTGAAGGACGCTTCCGTCGCAACACCGCCCGGCTGGAAGGAGCTCTACCGGCGCTGGATCGACGGCGGCTGGAATGCGCTGTCGGGGCCGGAGGAGTACGGCGGCCAGGGTCTGCCGACCATGCTCGGCGTCGCCGCGCTCGAAATGTGGAACTCCGCCGCCATGGCTTTCGGCATCGGCCCGACGCTGACCATGGGCGCGGTCGAGGCGCTCGACAAGCACGCCTCGGAGGAACTCAAGGCCAAATACCTCGCAAAGCTCGTCTCCGGCGAGTGGATGGGCACGATGAACCTGACCGAGCCGCAGGCAGGCTCGGACCTCGCGGCCTTGCGCAGCCGCGCCGAACCGGTCGGCGACGGCACCTATCGCATCTTCGGCCAAAAAATCTTCATCACCTATGGCGAGCACGATTTCACCGACAACATCGTGCATCTGGTGCTGGCGCGGCTACCCGACGCGCCGGCCGGCACGCGCGGCATCTCGCTGTTTCTGGTGCCGAAATTCTTCGTCAACGACGACGGCTCGCTCGGCGCCCGCAACGACGTCTTCTGTTCCGGCCTCGAGCACAAGCTCGGCATCCATGCCTCGCCGACCTGCACCATGATCTATGGCGACGGCTTTCAGGGTGCGACACCCGGCGCCATCGGCTGGCTGATCGGCGAGGAGAACAAGGGGCTGGCCTGCATGTTCACCATGATGAACAATGCGCGCCTCGCTGTCGGCATGCAGGGCGTGGCCGTGGCCGAGACCGCGACCCAGATGGCGGTCGCCTACGCCAATGAGCGCCGCCAGGGCAAGGCTTCCGCCTATTCGGGATCCGGCATGGCGCCGATCGTCCATCACCCGGACGTGCAGCGCAATCTCTTGACCATGAAGGCGTTGACCCAGATCGCCCGCTCGATCAGCTATTCCTGCGCCCATGCCATCGACCGCGCGCGCGTCGGCGAGGGCGAGGCAGGGGCGAAATGGCATGACCGCGCCGGCCTGTTGACGCCGCTCGCGAAAGCCTTCTCTACCGATGTCGGCGTCGAGGTCGCCTCGCTGGGCGTCCAGGTGCATGGCGGCATGGGCTTCATCGAGGAGACGGGCGCCGCCGCCCTTTATCGCGACGCCCGCATAGCGCCGATCTACGAGGGCACCAACGGCATCCAGGCGATCGACCTCGTCTCGAGAAAGCTGCCGCTCGGCGGCGGCGAGCATATCCATTCTTACATCGGTGAACTGAAAGCGGTGGCAGATGCGGTGCGCACATCGAACATCGAAGGCTTCGGCCGCACCGCCGACAATCTCGAGCGCGCGCTGGCCGATCTCGACGAAGCGACGCGCTTCCTCCAGAAGCAACTCGCCGACGGCAAGGCCGACGCCGCGATGGCCGGCGCGACGCCCTATCTGCGCCTGATCTCGCTAGCGGCCGGCGGCGCCTATCTGGCGCAAGGCGGGCTCGCCGATCGCGGCCGCATCGCGCTCTGCCGCTTCTTCGCCGAAAACCTGCTCGGCGAGACGCGCGCCTTGAAGGAGCGGGTCATCGACGGCGCCGAAAGCCTCGCCGTCGCCGGCAAGGCTCTGATTTCAACCTGACGTTCACAAGGAAAAAATCGTGACAGACCATATCCTCATCGAACGCCGGGGCGCCGTGCAGATCATCCGGATGAACAGGCCGGACAAGAAGAACGCGCTGACGCGCGCCATGTACGCAAAAATGTCGGCCGCCCTTGCCGAGGGCGATGCCGATCCGGCGGTTCGCGTCCACGTCTTCCTCGGCGTTCCGGGCGCCTTTTCCGCCGGTAACGACCTCGCCGATTTCCTCGTCATTGCCACCGGCGGCGAGGGCGGCAACGAGGTGTGGGATTTCCTGATGGCGCTGGCCAGATCGCAGAAGCCGATGGTGTCGGGCGTCGACGGCATCGCCGTCGGCATCGGCACCACGCTCAATCTGCATTGCGACCTGACCTTCGCCACGCCGCGCACGCTGTTCCGCACGCCCTTCGTCGATCTCGGCCTTGTGCCGGAGGCAGGCTCCAGCCTGATCGCGCCGCAGCTCCTGGGTCGGCAGGGCGCCTTCGCGCTGCTCGGCCTCGGTGAGGGCTTTTCGGCCGAACGGGCCAAGGCCGCCGGGCTGATCTATGAGGTGGTTGCCGAGGATGCGCTGGAGAGCGCGGTGCTGGCCGCCGCCGAGGGCATCGCCGCCAAGCCGCCACAGGCGCTGAAGATCGCGCGCGACCTGATGCGCGAGCCGCGCGAAGCGCTCGTCGCCCGCATCAAGGTCGAAGCCGAGCATTTTCGCGAGCGCCTGACCTCGGAAGAGGCGCGCGCCGCGCTGACCGCTTTCATGACGCGCAAGAAGAGCTGAACGCGTCGCCCGCGCCCGCCCTCAGGGATTCAGGGATAAAGCCTGGTTTTGTCCCAGCCGCCGGCGGCATTGCGTGAAAACACGACGCGGTCATGCAGGCGGAACGGCCTGTCGTGCCAGAACTCGATCGTCTGCGGCACGATGCGGAAGCCCGACCAGTGTTTTGGCCGCGGGATATCGCCGATGGCGTAGCGCGCCGTGTATTCGGCCACTGCCTTCTCCAGCGCGAAGCGGCTCTCCAGCGGCCGCGACTGTTTCGAGGCCCAGGCGCCGATGCGGCTGCCGCGCGGCCTTGTCGCGTAATAGGCATCGGCCTCGGCATCGCTGACGATCTCCACCGGCCCGCGCACCCGCACCTGGCGGCGCAGCGATTTCCAGTGGAAGCACATTGCCGCCTTCATGCTGCCAAGAATCTCGCGGCCCTTGGCGCTCTCGAAATTCGTGTAGAAGACAAAGCCTTTTTCGTCGAACCCCTTGAGCAGCACCATCCGCACATCCGGCATGCCGTCGGCGTCGACGGTCGCCAGAGCGACGCCGTTGGGATCGTTGGGCTCGCTTTTGGTTGCGTCCTCCAGCCATGCGGCGAAGAGCCGGAACGGCTCCGCCGCTTCGGTGAAGTCACTGCTTGTTAACTCGGTTTCGTTCATAGTTTTCCAAATTTTTAACATTGCGGGAGGAGTTCGCCGATTGTCGCGTATCGCGCAGGCTTTTGACAGCGGGCAATGGAGCGTTATCGCTTCGGCCAGTGCCAAGGCTGCGCTGCTGACGTTGGCGCTGCCGCTTGCCGGTTGCGGCGCCGGCGGCTTCAGCCTGCAAAAGGCCGAGGTCGACCGCTCGATCATCACCTCCAGCGCGCCGTCCTCGCCTGCCGCCCCGGCTGTCTCCGACCAGGACTCCGACCAGACCACCATCGGCAACGCGGTTTCTTCCGCCGACATCAAGGAGCTTGGCGGCCAGACGGTGCCATGGGCCAATGCCGGCACCGGCTCGCGCGGCGCGATCACCGAACTGGTGGAACTGAAGGACGGCGGCCTGACCTGCCGCCGTTTCAGCGCCACGCGCGAGAGCTTCGACGGCGTTGCCCTCTACAAGGGCGAGCTGTGCCTGGCCGGCGCTGGCGGCTGGCGCATGCAGGAGTTCAAGGCGCTTTGATTTTGGCGCTTTGAGTTTCACGCGCTAATTGCCCTTGCGCTACTGGAATTTCTTCCTATGCGAGCGCATATAGGGGGCGACCACAAATCCAATCTCTAGCAGGCAGGAAGTATGCGCGACCCCTATGAGGTGCTGGGCGTTGCCAAGAACGCATCGGCGAAGGACATAAAATCGGCTTACCGCAAGCTCGCCAAGAAATATCATCCGGACCAGAATCCGAATGATCCCAAGGCGAAGGACCGTTTTGCCGCCGCCAACCAGGCTTACGAGATCGTCGGCGACGAGAAGACGCGCGCCGCCTATGATCGCGGCGAGATCGACGCCGAGGGCAAGCCGAAATTCCAGGGCTTTGAAGGCGCGGCCGGTGGCGACCCGTTCGCCGGGTTCCGCCGTCAGCAAGGCCCGGGCGGCGCGCATTTCGAATTCCGCGCCGGGCGCCCGGGCGGCGATCCGTTCGACGGCAACAGCGACATCTTCAGCCAGATCTTCGGCGATGCCTTTTCCGGCGCCCGCGCCGGCCGGGGCGATCGCCGCCAGCCGGTGCAGGCGGCCGACCTCAACGTCACCATGGACATCAGCGTCGAGGAGGCCGCCACCGCCGATAAGGTGACGGCGATGTTCCCCGACGGCCGCAAGGTGGCGGTCAAGCTGCCGGCCTATGTCGAGGACGGCCAGACGATCCGCCTGAAGGGCCAGGGCGAGCAGGGTCCTGGACAGCCCGGCGACGCGCTGGTGAAGATCCACATCCGCCGCCACCCACGCTACCGCATCGAAGGCCGCGACCTGCATGTCGATCTGCCCGTCCCTCTGGCCGACGCGGTGCTCGGCGCCAAGGTGGCGGTCGAGACACCGACCGGCAAGCTCGCGGTCAACGTTCCGGCGTGGTCCAGCTCGGATAAGGTGCTGCGCCTCAAGGGCAGGGGCCTGCCGGAAAAGGCCGGCGGCCATGGCGATCTCTATGCCCATGTTCGGCTGATGCTGCCGGAAGGCGGCGATGCCGAGCTTGAGGCCTTGATGCGCCGCCGAAAAGGCTGATTGAGGGAATTTTGTTCCCGTCACAGTGTCTTTTGGGCGCTTGAAGGGGCTCTGTGCCTGTGCGATAGGGCTCTCCACAAAGCAGATATTCTTGCGGAGAGCTTGCACATGGCAGGTGGACAGGGCCTGATGGCCGGTAAGCGGGGCCTTATCCTCGGCGTCGCCAACAATCGGTCGATCGCTTTCGGCATCGCCAAGGCTTGCGTCGATCATGGCGCCGAAATCGCGCTGACCTATCAGGGCGAGGCCTTCAAGAAGCGTGTCGAGCCGCTCGCGGCCGAACTCAACGCGCATGTCGCGGGCCATTGCGACGTGACCGACCCGGAAAGCCTCGACGCGGTCTTCGCCGACATTGCCAAACATTGGGGCAAGCTCGACTTCCTGGTCCATGCCATCGCCTTCTCCGACAAGGACGAGCTCACCGGCCGCTATGTCGAGACGACGCGCGACAATTTCCTGCGCACTATGGACATCTCGGTGTTTTCCTTCACCACCATCGCCAAGCGCGCCGAGCCGCTGATGACCGATGGCGGCTCGCTTTTGACGCTGACCTATTACGGCGCCGAGAAGGTGATGCCGCATTACAACGTCATGGGCGTCGCCAAAGCGGCGCTGGAAGCCAGCGTGCGCTATCTCGCCGTCGACCTCGGCGCCAAGAAGATCCGCGTCAACGCTATCTCGGCCGGGCCGATCAAGACGCTTGCCGCCTCCGGTATCGGCGACTTCCGCTACATCCTGAAGTGGAACGAGTACAACTCGCCGCTGAAGCAGACGGTCACCCAGGAGGAGGTCGGCGATTCCGGTGTCTACTTCCTGTCGGACCTGTCGCGCGGCGTGACGGGCGAGGTCCATCACGTCGATTCCGGCTACCACGTCGTCGGCATGAAGGCGGTCGACGCGCCGGACATCTCGACCGTCAAGGACTGATCCCCTCCGCTTATCCTTCGTCCCAGGCCCAGCCCGACCTCGGAAGACCTGATGTATCCGCTCGTCTACATCGCGCGCCACGGCCAGACCGAGTGGAATGCCGAGCACCGCCTGCAGGGCCAGGCCGATACCGACATCAACGACTTCGGCCGCGAGCAGGCGAGGCTTAACGGCCGGCGGCTGGCCGGGCTCATCGGCAAGGCCGAAGGTTTCGATTTTGTCGCCAGCCCGATGCGGCGCACGCGCGAGACGATGGAGCTCATGCGCGAAGCGATGGGACTCGATCCCGCTGCCTACCGGACCGATCCGCGCCTGGTGGAGATAAGTTTCGGCGACTGGCAGGGCTTCACCTTCGCCGAACTCGAGGAACGCGCGCCCGGCTCGACCGATGGCCGCCGCCACGCAAAGTGGGATTTTCAGCCGCCCGGCGAGGGCGCCGAAAGCTACGAGATGCTGCTCGAGCGGATAAAGCCATGGTTCGCCGAACTTCGGCAGCCGACCGTCTGCGTCACCCATGGCGGTGTCATACGCTGCTTCTTCCGCTTCGTCGCCGGCCTTTCCAAGCAGGAAGCCGCCGGCCTCGATGTCCCGCAGGACCGCCTGCTGCGGCTGAAAGGCCGGAGCTTGGAGTGGCTTTGAAACCTGCGGCGTAGGTCGTTTGTTCTACGTAGGGCGAAGCACCCTGAAAGTCGTCATCCTTGGGCGTAGCGACGCGAAGCGGAGCGAAGACCCAAGGATCCATGCCGTGACCTAGGCCGAATGGCAAAAGCGGCGCAGAACACAGATCGTTCTGCACCGCTGCAAGGCTCAGACGTAACGGCATGGATTCCAGGGTCTGCGCGCGTCGCTACGCTCCTTGCTTCGCCCTAGAATGACGAAGCTGCGGCGTTGCGGCGTAGACTAGTTCTGGTCGCTGTCGGGCAACTGCATATCGGTGACGACATTCTCGCCATTGCTCACGTCATAGGCGATGACGATATCCATGCCCGGCTTCAGCGAGTCGATATCGGTTTCTGCGTTGAGCTTGTAAGCCTTTCCGTCGTCCAGCGTCAGCGTCAGCGTGTCCTTGTCGATCTTCTTGATCAGGCCTTCGGTCTGGCCGGCGAACGCGGCGGCGGTGGAAATCAGCAGCATGGCGCAGGCGGCGCCAATCAGGGTACGCATCGTCGTCCTCTTTAGGTCATTGCGCCGGCTCGTCAGCGGCGGGTCCTCAACGGCGGATGGGAAGAGAGCAGAAACCAACCGAATGTGTCAAAACTAAATCCGCCAGATCACAGTTTGATGCAGCGTTTGACCACTGTGGAAAACGCCAATAGAAGGCAGCCGTAACCGGTTTCCTCACCGGGGCAGGGCGTTTTTCATGTCGCACAACACATTCGGCCATCTCTTCCGCGTCACCACCTGGGGTGAAAGCCATGGCGCCGCGCTCGGCTGCGTTGTCGACGGCTGCCCGCCCGGCATCCGCTTCAAGCGCGAGGACATCCAGGCTGAGCTCGACCGCCGCCGCCCCGGACAGTCGCGCTTCGTCACCCAGCGCCGCGAGCCGGACGAGGTCAAGATCCTGTCCGGCTTCATCCTCGACGAGGACGGCGAGACCATGATCACCACAGGCACGCCGGTGTCGATGCTGATCGAGAATGTCGACCAGCGCTCCAAGGACTATGGCGAGATCGCCCGGCAATACCGGCCTGGCCATGCCGACTACACCTACGACGTCAAATACGGGTTGCGCGACCATCGCGGCGGCGGCCGCTCCTCGGCGCGCGAGACCGCGGCGCGGGTCGCTGCCGGTGCCCTGGCGCGCAAGGTTGTGCCCGGCATGACGGTGCGCGGCGCGCTGGTCTCGATGGGCGAAAAGTCCATCGACCGCGCCAACTGGAACTGGAATTTCGTCGGCGACGCCGAAAACCCGTTCTTCACCCCGGATCCGGCCTCGGTTCCGGTCTTCACCCAATATCTCGACGGCATCCGCAAGGCCGGCTCCTCGGTCGGCGCGGTAATCGAGATCGTCGCCGACGGCGTGCCGCCCGGCCTCGGCGCGCCGATCTACGCCAAGCTCGATCAGGACATCGCGTCGGGCCTGATGTCGATAAACGCCGTCAAGGGCGTCGAGATCGGCAACGGTTTCGAGGCGGCCCGCATCACCGGCGAACAGAACGCCGACGAGATGCGCATGGGCAATGACGGCAAGCCGGTGTTTCTGTCCAACAATGCCGGCGGCATCTTGGGCGGCATCTCGACCGGTCAGGCGATCGTCGCCCGCTTCGCCGTCAAGCCGACCTCGTCGATCCTGACCCCGCGCAAATCCATCGACAAGGACGGCAAGGATGTCGAGGTGACAACCAAGGGCCGCCATGACCCCTGCGTCGGCATCCGCGCCGTGCCGATCGGCGAGGCCATGGTTGCCTGCGCGATTGCCGATCACTATCTGCGGCACAGAGGACAGACGGGGAAGGGAGTAGGGCAGTAGGCTACGTCGTGCTCCGACGCCAAACTTTTTCCTTTCCCCTACTCCCTTACTGCCCTATTCCCCTACTCCCCTGCGAGCGAAGCGAGCACTTATGCCTTACGACCAGAAGAAGATCGTCGAAGCGATCCGCGCCTTCGAGCGCGGCGAGATCGTTGTCGTCATGGACGATGACGGGCGCGAGAACGAGGGCGACCTGATCGTCGCCGCCGTGCACTGCACGCCGGAGAAAATGGCCTTCATCGTACGCAACACCTCCGGCATCGTCTGCACGCCGATGCTGCGCGAGGATGCGAGACGGCTGAACCTCGCGCCGATGGTGGCGGACAATGACTCCGCCCACACCACCGCCTTCACCGTCAGCGTCGACTTCAAGCATGGCACGACGACGGGCATTTCCGCCGACGACCGCACGCTCACCGTGCGCAACCTTGCCAACGGCAATGTCGGCCCGTCGGATTTCGTGCGTCCCGGCCACATCTTCCCGCTGATCGCGCGCGAAGGCGGTGTCTTGATGCGCTCCGGCCATACCGAGGCCGCAGTCGATCTCTGCAAGCTTGCCGGACTGCCGCCGGTCGGCGTCATCTCCGAGCTGGTCAATGACGACGGCACGGTCAAGCGCGGGCCGCAAGTGCAGGCCTTCGCCGAGGAGCATGGCCTGAAGCAGGTTTCGGTGGCCGACCTCATCGCCTACCGTCAGCGCAAGGAAACGCTGGTCCAGCGCGTTGCCTGTTCCGACATCGAAACGCCCGGCGGCAAGGCGCAGGCCTTCACCTACACGCTGCCATGGGATTCCATGCACCACCTGGCGGTGGTCTTCGGCGACATCCGCGACGGCGAGGAGGTGCCGGTGCGCCTGCATCCTGAGGACGTCGTGACTGACGTCTTCGGCACCAGCCACCGACTCGACGGCATCATGAAGGCGATGGGCGAGCGCCGGCGCGGTGTCATCGTCTATCTGCGCGAAGGCTCGGTCGGCGTCGCGCATCAGGAGCGCAAGCGCCCAGTGAGCGGCGACCGCGAGGATCACGAAGAGGCTCGCCGCCGCGAGAACGAATGGCGCGAGATCGGCCTCGGCGCCCAGATCCTCAAGGATCTCGGCATCTCCTCGATCAACCTGATCGCCTCGCGCGAGCGCCACTATGTCGGCCTTGAGGGGTTCGGCATCCACATCGCCAAGACCGAGATCCTTTAGTCGTCGAAGGGTTGACGAGCGGGAGGCCCTGGCGGCTGCCCCGCCGGCGTTGCAGCCTGCGGTGTCGCTGGCTGACCGAAGCCTCGGCGACGTAGGCGGTTGTCCGAACCCTCCGCGACGCAGGCGATTGGCCGAGACTTACGCGACGTCGCAAGAGGCCTTGAGGGCACGCTCGGGTAACCAAGCCACAGCGTTGTGCACCGGTTTCGGGCCGGTGCAACCCTGCGGCGATTGACAATCAACCGGGCGAGCGCATCCTCCTGCGCCATCTCTAAGGGCGTGGAGAGTCGGGGCCATGTGGGACTTCAGCATTGGCCGGTCGGTGTCCATCATGATGCGGACATGGCCGTTTATCGTCTTTCGCATGATCGTCTATTTCGGCATCACGGTCGCCTACATCATGGCGACCGGCACGGGCGCCAGCGTCGGCTACGGCGTCGGCCATATATCGACCGATCCGGACGGCCCGATGTCCTTTGCGCTGTGGGGCGGCGTGGTCGGCTTCGGCATCGTGTCGATCGCCGTCTACTGGATCCGCGAATACATCCTTTATGTGCTGAAAGCAGGCCATATCGCCGTCATGGTGCATCTCATCGACGGCCACGATGTCCCTGACGGCCAGGGCCAGATCGCTTATGCCAAGGAAGTGGTCACCCAGCGCTTTGCCGAGGCCAACATCCTTTTCGTCGTCGACCAGCTGGTCAAGGGCGCCATCCGCGCCATCACCGGCCTGATCGGCGGCATCGCCGCCTTCGTGCCCATTCCGGGCCTGAGCGGCATCGTCAGCTTCATCAACACGGTCATCCGCATTTCGCTGACCTATGTCGACGAGATCATCCTCGGCTACAACATCCGCATCAATTCGAACTCGCCCTTCGAGACGGCGCGGCAAGGCGTCGTGCTTTACGCGCAGAACGGCAAGCACATGGTCAAGAACGCCGTCTGGCTGGCGGTGATCATGTGGGGCGTGTCCTTCGTCATCTTCCTGTTGATGCTGGCGCCCGCGGCCGCGATCCTCTGGGTCATGCCGGGACAGCTTGCCGGCTGGGCCTTCGTGCTGGCCATCGTCTTTGCCTGGGCCTTCAAGGCCGCCTTCATCGAGCCTTTCGCCATCGCATCGCTGATGCAGGTGTATTTCGAAACCATCGAAGGCCAGACACCCAATCCCGAATGGGACCGCCGGCTGGCCGAGGCGTCGTCCAAATTCAGGGAACTGCGCGACAAGGCGCTGGGATCTTTTGGCGGCTCGCGCTGGGACACGCCCCGGGCAGCTTGATCACGGATTCGTGAGCAATTTCAGGAAAAGTGTGAAACGGTTTTCCGTCCGGAATTGCGTCACAACAAAGAGATAGAGCGGTTCGCCGTTCCGATGAAACGGTGAAACGCTCTAGGAGCCGCCAAGCCTAGCGATCGCCGATTTGAGCGGCGCCTCGCCGGCGCCGCAAAACGTCTCGCTCATCACCAGCTCGGGCAGCGGCAGGCGCTTGCCCCAGCCATGCGCCTCGAGGTCTGGCTTCGGCGCGAATTCCGAGACGCGGCCGACACACAGATAGGCGATCGGCGTGACATGCTCCGGGATCGCGAGAAGCCGCTTCAGCGCTTCCGTCTCGATGATGCTCACCCAGCCGACGCCGACGCCCTCGGCACGTGCCGCCAGCCAGAAATTCTGCACCGCGCAGACGGTGCTGTAGAGATCCATCTCCGGATTGTGCCAGCGCCCGAGCGGCGAGTCCTTCGAGCGCCGCCGGTCGCAGGTGATGCAGAGATTGAGCGCGCTTTCGCAAATCCCTTCCAGCTTGAGCTTGCGGTAGAGCGCCTGCCGCTCCGCCTCGATCGCCGGCAGTTCCTGCTCGCGCGCGGCGAGGAACAGGTCGCGCACTTGTCTGCGCCGCTCGGCATCGCGGATGACGATGAAATTCCACGGCTGCATGTAGCCGACCGACGGCGCATGGTGCGCGGCGGTGAGAAGCCGCGCCAGCACACAGTCATCAAGATCGTCGGGCACAAAATGGCTGCGCACGTCGCGCCTGGTGAACATCGCCCGATAGACCGCGTCGCGCGCCAATTGGTCGAAGTCGTCGCCGCACGCGGCGATCGCTGCTGCCGTCATCGCTTTTCCCCTTGCGACAAGCAGTCCCCCGCCTGACCAAGCGGAAGACCATGTCTGCCGGGCCGGTCTTCTGGCTCGGGATCGTCCCGCTCCGGCGCCTTCCCGTCTGAGACAGTGGCATTTGCCGGCGCAGTCCCCCTCACAGCGTTGGGCACGCCACGGAGTTCAACCGTGTTCCCGATTCTCCCGCGTTGCGGGCACCAGGCAGCGGGATGACCTTATCGCGAAGTTCGGCACCCGCCAATGGCGCGCACGACATGGGCTGGCGCAATTTCCCCAGCCATTCGGTTTTTCAAACATGGTCATTACGGCCGCGGGTGCCTAGATTAGGCGCCATGGCCACCCGTCTCTACACGCACCCGATCTTCCTCGAACACCTGACGCCGCCCGGCCACCCCGAGCGGCCCGACCGCCTGCGCGCCATCGAACGCGTGCTGGACGACGAGGCGTTCTCGGCGCTCGACCGCGTCAAGGCGCCGGAAGGCGACGAGAAAACCATCCTCTATGCGCACCCCGAGGATTTCGTCGAGCGCGTGCGCGCGGCGATCCCTCAGAGCGGCATCGTCTCGATCGACGCCGATACCAGCGCCAGCCCGAAAAGCTGGCAGGCGGCGGTGACGGCGATCGGCGCGGCCAACGCCGCGGTCGATGATGTCTTCGAGGGCCGCGCCTCCAATGTCTTCGTCGCCGCCCGCCCGCCCGGACATCATGCTGAAAGGACCACGGCGATGGGGTTCTGCCTGTTCAACACGGCAGCCATCGCCGCCCGCTATGCGCAGAAGAAGCACCTGGCCGAGCGCGTCGCCATCGTCGATTGGGACGTCCATCACGGTAACGGCACGCAGGACATCTTTTGGGACGACCCGTCGGTGCTCTATTGCTCGACGCACCAGATGCCGCTTTACCCGGGCACCGGGGCGAAGAGCGAGACCGGCGCCGGCAACATCGTCAACGCACCGCTCGCGCCGCAGACCGGCAGCGACCTGTTCCGTGACGCCTTCCTGTCGCGCGTGCTGCCATCCATCGATGCCTTCGCGCCGGACCTGATCATCATTTCCGCCGGCTTCGACGCGCACCATCGCGATCCGCTGGCCGAGATCAACCTGACCGAGGATGATTTCGACTGGGCAACCGGGCAACTGATGGAGCGGGCCGGCCGTCACAGCGGCAACAGGCTCGTCAGCCTGCTGGAAGGCGGCTACGATCTGCAGGGATTGGCATTTTCAGTCGCCGCCCATGTTGGGCGGCTGATGAAGGGATAGGGTATGGCAGTGGAAGGCAATGAGGACGTCAAGGCGATGAGCTTCGAGCAGGCGCTCGACGCGCTGGAGAGGATCGTCGATGATCTGGAGCGCGGCGACGTCCCGCTCGACCAGTCGATCAAGATTTATGAGCGCGGCGAGGCGCTGAAGGCGCATTGCGACAGGCTGCTCAAGGCCGCCGAGGATAAGGTCGAGAAGATCAGGCTGTCGCGCGACGGCAAGCCGGTGGGAACGGAGCCGCTCGACGCCGAATAATTTGCAATAGCGTGGGCAGAGCAAGCAGGTAAGGAGTTCAAGCCATGTGCCGCAACATCAAGACCCTGGCCAATTTCGAGCCGCCGGCGACCAATGACGAGGTGCATGACGCAGCGCTGCAATTCGTGCGCAAGCTGAGCGGCTCGACCAAGCCGTCCAAGCGCAATGAGCATGCTTTCTATCACGCCGTGGAGGCGATCGCGGCCGCCGCGCGCGAATTGATCGATTCGCTCGAAACCAACCAGGAGCCGCGCAATCGCGAGGAAGAGGCTGCCAAGGCGAAGGCCAGGTCGGCGCTGCGCTTCGCCTGAGGAATTGTCATGAGCTTTTTTCCCGGAAACGATCCTGAACCCGGCGATGCCTTCGCCTGCGACCAGATCGAGCTGATGGTCATCCCCAACGCCAAGGATATCGGCGGCTTCGAGGTGCGCCGCGCCTTGCCGACGGCAAAGCGCCGTCTGGTCGGGCCGTTCATCTTCTTCGACCGCATGGGCCCGGCGATCCTGCGCGCCGGCCACGCGCTCGACGTGAGGCCGCATCCCCATATCGGGCTTTCCACCGTCACCTATCTGTTCGACGGCAAGATCAGGCACCGCGACTCGCTCGGCACCGAAATGGTGATCGCGCCGGGCGACGTGAATTTGATGACTGCGGGACGCGGCATCGTTCACTCCGAGCGGACGCCGGAGGAATTGCGCGGCGCGCCGATGTCGATCTCCGGCCTGCAGACCTGGCTGGCGCTGCCGGACGGCAAGGAGGAAATCGCCCCGGTTTTCGCGAACACGTCCGTGGCCCGCTTGCCGCAGATCGACGCCGAGGGCGTCAGCGGCCGCGTCGTCATCGGCGAGTTCTCGGGCCTGCGCTCACCGGTCGCGACCGCATCGGACACGCTTTATGCCGATTTGCGCCTGGCCGCGGGCGCCAGCGTGCAAATTCCGGCCGACGCCGAGGAACGCGCCATCTATACGCTGGAAGGCGACGTCTCGATCGCCGGCGATGTTTTCCCGGCCGAGCGGCTCCTGGTGTTCAAGCCGGGCGAGGAGATCGTCGTTTCCTCCGAGCGCGGCGCGCATTTCATGCTGTTCGGCGGCGCTTCGCTAGGCTCCCAGCGCTACATCTGGTGGAATTTCGTCTCGTCCTCGAAGGAGCGCATCGAGCAGGCCAAGCAGGAATGGAAGACCGGCCGCTTCGATATCGTTCCTGGCGATGAGGAAGAGTTCATTCCGCTGCCTGAGAACTAGGATGCTCTAGCCGCGCGTCACTGGCGCGCATTTACATTCGCTTGGCGACGGCCTATGCCGCGCATGATTATGGCGCAATCTGCTGGTAGCGCCGTGTTCGATCAATTGAGGCAGGACGCGCCCGAGTGAAGCCAGACACGCCGCTGCTCGACAAGGTCCGCATCCCGGCGGACCTACGGAAGCTCGATGAGGGGGCACTGCCGCAGCTTGCCGCCGAACTGCGCGCCGAGCTCATCGACGCCGTCTCGCAGACGGGCGGCCATCTTGGCGCCGGCCTCGGCGTCGTCGAGCTGACGGTTGCGCTGCATTATGTCTTCAACACCCCGGACGACCGGCTGATCTGGGACGTCGGCCACCAGGCGTATCCGCACAAGATCCTGACCGGTCGCCGCGACCGCATCCGCACGCTGCGTCAGGAAGGCGGGCTTTCCGGTTTCACCCGTCGGGCCGAGAGCGAATACGACCCGTTTGGCGCCGCGCATTCCTCGACCTCGATTTCGGCCGGCCTTGGCATGGCCATGGCACGCGACCTGTCGGGTGGCCGCAACAATGTGATTTCGGTCATCGGCGACGGCTCGATGTCGGCCGGCATGGCCTTCGAGGCGCTGAACAATGCCGGCGCGCTGGATGCACGGCTCATCGTCATCCTCAACGACAACGACATGTCGATCGCGCCGCCGACCGGCGCCATGAGCGCCTATCTGGCCAGGCTCGCCTCCGGCAAGGCGTATCTGGGCCTGCGCGATTTCGGCAAGAAGCTGACCTCCTATCTCGGCAAGCGCGCCGACCGCGCCATCACCCGAGCCGTCGAGCATGCGCGCGGCTACGTTACCGGCGGCACCCTGTTCGAGGAGCTAGGCTTCTACCACATCGGCCCCATCGATGGACACAATCTGGAGCACCTGATTCCCGTGCTGAAGAATGTCCGGGACAATGCCGGCGGTCCGGTGCTGATCCATGTCGTGACCCAGAAAGGCAAGGGCTACGCGCCGGCCGAGGCCGCCGCCGACAAATATCACGGCGTCAACAAGTTCGACGTCATCACCGGCGCGCAGGCCAAGGCGCCGGCCAACGCCCCGGCCTACACGAAGGTCTTCGCCGAGAGCCTGATCCAGGAAGCGCGCGAGGACGACCGCATCGTAGCCATCACCGCCGCCATGCCGAGCGGAACCGGCCTCGACCTGTTCGGCGAGGTGTTTCCGAAGCGGACCTTCGATGTCGGCATTGCCGAGCAGCATGCGGTGACCTTCGCCGCGGGGCTGGCCACCGAAGGCTACAAGCCTTTCGCCGCCATCTATTCCACCTTCCTGCAGCGCGCCTACGACCAGGTCGTCCATGACGTGGCGATTCAGAAACTGCCGGTGCGTTTTCCCATCGACCGCGCCGGCTTCGTCGGCGCCGACGGCGCCACCCATTGCGGCGCTTTCGACACCACCTTCCTCGCTACGCTGCCGGGCTTCGTCGTCATGGCCGCGGCCGACGAGGCGGAGTTGCGCCACATGGTGCGCACCGCGGCCTCCTATGACCACGGCCCGATCGCCTTCCGCTATCCGCGCGGCAACGGCGTCGGCGTCGATATGCCGGAGCGCGGTTCGGTGCTCGAGATCGGCAAGGGCCGCGTTGTGAGAGAGGGTACCAAGGTCGCGCTGCTTTCCTTCGGCACGCGGCTGCAGGATTGCCTGCTTGCGGCCGAGGAGCTCGGCGCCGCGGGCCTTTCCACCACCGTCGCCGACGCCCGCTTCGCCAAGCCGCTTGACGGGGATCTGATCCGGCGCCTCGCCCGTTCGCATGAAGTGCTGGTGACCGTGGAGGAGGGCGCCATCGGCGGCTTCGCTGCCCAAGTGCTGCACTTCCTTGCCCATGAAGGCCTGCTGGAAAGCGGCCTCAAAGTGCGCCCGCTGGTCTTGCCGGACGTGTTCACCGACCACGCCAAACCCGAAAAGATGTATGCCGATGCCGGCCTGGATTCGGCGGGCATCGTGCGCACGGTCTTTGCCGCGCTCGGCCATGGCGCTCAGGCCCAGCGCGCCTGAATCAGGACGTTAGCTTTTTGAATAAGTTTGCCGGCTTCCGGCCGCAAGCTTTTGTTAACGCTTCCGTTTTGCGGTTCGCTTACCCTGTCTCTTGGCCGATTTTCAACGGCGCCCTGCTAAGACTTTGGTCCTGGGCTTGGGGGTAAGAACAATGAAGTCGTTCCTTTGCGGCATGGCCTTGTTGGCGGCCTTGGCGGCACCGGTGGCAGCCGAGACGCGTTACGACCGCAATATCGAAAAGGCGGCGATGGACATCGTCGCCGGCAAGATGGGCAACATCCGCGGCGGCTTCTCCTACAAGCAGAGGCCGCAGCTCGTTGTGCTGCCGGATACGCCGCCACCCGCCCCGGTGCCGGCCGAGCCTCCGCACAAGGAAGCCTCCGGCAATGACGGCCTGATGCCGGCCGTCGAGCGCCGCGTCTCCCGTACGGTTTTCTAAAACCACATATCGCGCACGCAGCGGCCGTCGCGCGGCAGGTCGTCAAACGTTTCGAACCCATCGAAATGGTCGATCGGCAGGTCGGCGACTTCCTCCGGCGGTGCCAACCTGACATTGACGGCGATGCGCGTGCGGCCGCTCTTGCCGGAACGCAAGCCGCGCCAGGCGACCACGCAGGCGCAGGTCGGGCAGAATAGGATTTCCAGCGCGGGCTCGGCCACCTCGGCGCGCGTGTAGGACTTCAGCGGCCCGGCGACCCGAATGCGCTCGTCGGCATAATCATAAGCCCAGAGCGCGCCGTAGCGGCGGCAAAGCGTGCAATTGCAAGCGGTGATTCCGCCGGGATCACCCTCCAGCGTCCAATGGGCCGCGCCGCAATGACAGATCCCCTTCAGCATCGACACCTCCGATCGACAGCCCGCCGTGGCGGCATTCTGCAGCCTCTTGCGCGGTATTCAACCCATTGCGTTCGCGCCCGGCTTTCGCCAATGAAGGCCGATGAGTTCCCCTTTGCCATCAAGCCAGCGCCAGCGGCTCGACGAATTGCTCGTCGGGCGCGGCCTGTTCGCCAGCCGCTCACGCGCCCGCGATGCGATCGAGCGTGGCACGGTGACGGTTGACGGCATCGTTGCCCGCAAACCCGGCCAGCCGGTCGCGTTCGATTGCCTGGTCGCCATCGACGACCCGGCCCGGGCCTATGTGTCGCGCGCGGCATTGAAGCTGATCGCCGGCCTCGACCGTTTCGGCCTCGATCCTTCCGGCAGCGAGGCGCTCGATATCGGCGCCTCGACCGGCGGCTTCACTCAGGTGCTGCTGGAGCGAGGCGCGGCGCATGTCACGGCGGTCGATGTCGGCCATGGCCAGATCCACCCCGACATCGCCGGCGACCCGCGCGTGACGGTGATCGAAGGGCTGAACGCCCGCGATCTGACGGCAGCCGATCTCGGCGGCCGCGTTCCCGGTTTCCTTGTCTGCGACGTCAGCTTCATCTCGCTGAAGTTGGCGCTGCCGCCGGCGCTTGAACTGGCGGGCGAGGGCGCCAGGGCAGTTCTTCTGGTCAAGCCGCAATTCGAGGCCGGACGCGAAGCGATCGGCAAGGGTGGCCTGCTCAAGGATCCGGACGATGCCGAGCGCATTGCCGGGAATCTGCGCGATTGGCTTGCCGGCATTTCCGGCTGGCGGTTGCTCGGCCTGCACCCGTCGCCGATCGAAGGCGGCGACGGCAACCGTGAGTTCCTGCTTGCCGCGATCAAGGATGCAAAATCCCGATGAGCACACGCTTCACCATCGCCAGGCTGGGCTCGCAGGGCGATGGCATCGCCAGTGCCGAGGGCGGGGAGGTCTTCATCCCGTTCACGCTGCCCGGCGAGACGGTCACCGCCGCGCGCCAGAAGGATCGCGCCACGCTGATGTCGGTGCTGGAAGCCTCGCCGCTCAGGGTCGATCCTGCCTGCCGCCATTTCACCGAATGCGGCGGCTGCGCGCTCCAGCACTACCAGGCCGAAGCCTACCGGCAATGGAAGCGCGAGAAAGTCGTGCAGGCGCTGAAGGCCAAGGGCATCGCCTGCGACATCGCCGAGTTGGTGCCTTGCGCGCCGCACAGCCGCCGTCGCGTCACCTTCAGCGCCAGGCGCACCGAGGCCGGCATGCTGCTCGGCTTCGTGCGCGCCTTGTCGTCGGAGATCATCCCGATCGAGGAATGCCCGATCTCGCATCCGGCGATCGTCTCGGCGCTCGACAGGTTGCGCGCCCTGGCTGACTTGGTCTGCGCCATGCCGAGAGCGTTTCATATGACGGTAACCGTCACAGCTTCGGGCCTCGACATTGCCGTCCATGAGGCCGGCAAGCTTGGCGACCACCAGCGCCGCATTGCCTCCAACTTCGTCATGGCCGAGGGCCTTGCGCGGCTTTCCGTCGACGGCGAGATCATTGTCGAGCCGAAGAAGCCGGTGGTGCAGTTCGGCCCGGTCGCCGTCGCCGTGCCGCCTGGCGCCTTCCTGCAGGCGACGGAAGCCGCCGAGCAGGCGATGGCCGGCCTTGTCGGCCAGCATCTGTCGCGCGCCAGGAAGGTCGCGGATCTGTTTGCCGGTTGCGGCAGCTTCGCTCTGCGGCTCGGCGCGAAGTCCGAGGTCCATGCCGTCGAAGGCGAAGCCGCGGCACTCGCCGCGCTCGACCGCGCCTACCGCTTCGGTACTGGCCTGAAGCGGGTGACCTCTGAACGCCGGGACCTGTTCCGTCGGCCGCTGACCTTCAAGGAGTTGAACGCCTTCGACGGCCTGGTCTTCGATCCGCCGCGCGCCGGCGCCGAGGATCAATCCAAGCAGATCGCCCGCTCCGATGTGCCGCTGGTCGCAGCCGTCTCCTGCAATCCGGTGACGCTCGCGCGCGATCTGCGCATCCTTGTCGATGGCGGCTATGCGCTGAAGAGCGTGACGCCGATCGACCAGTTCCTGTGGTCGGCGCATGTCGAGGCCGTGGCGCTTTTGGAGAAGCCGAAGCGGCGGCGATAGTCCACGATCGGCGGTTCGCAAGAAAATTTGTGAAACCTCTGTTCTTTCGACGAAATTGCGCCCCAAAGCCGCCTTTTTGCGAGCCATAAATCTATGTCGTCTGGGAAACGTTCCGGCCTCCGGAGCGTTACCGTTGCGAATGGACGGCGGATTGCAATGCGCACGCTTCAGAAATTCCTTGGGCTCGTCGTTGTTCTTATATTCATGGCCGGTTCCGCGGCCGGGGCGCTGGCGCAAGGTGAAAAGCGGCTGGCCTTCGTCATCGGCAATGGCGCCTATCAATCCGGCGAACTCGCGACGGCCGCCAATGACGCGGGCCTGATCGGGCAGACCTTGCAGGCAGCCGGCTTCGACGTGGTCGGCGCGCGCGATGTGGACCAGGAATCGCTGCGCGGCGCCTTCCGCGAGTTCCTCGCCAAGGTTTCGGCCGCCGGTCCCGACGCGGTCGTTTTCGTTTACCTTGCCGGTCATGGCGCGCAGTTCGAAGGTGAAAACTACTTCCTGCCGGTTGACGCCAACATCGCCAATCCCGCCGATGTGCCGCTCCAGGCCATTCGGGTTTCCGACCTCACCCGACCGCTTGCCGCCCTGCCGGCGAAGGTCAACATCATCGTGCTTGACGCGGCGCGGCCGAATGCGTTCCCGCAGATGAAGGAGCCGTTGGCCGGCGGTCTCGCGCTGGTCGATCCCGACCCGAATATGCTGATTGCCTTCAATGCCGCGCCGGGAACCGCAGCACCCGAGGGCAAGGGACCGTATGGCGCCTATGCACAGGCGCTCGCCGAGATGATGCGCGAGGGCGGCCTACCGCTCGAAGACGTGTTCGACCGCACGCGCCTGCGCGTCAACGAAGTGACGCAAGGCGCCGAAGTGCCTTGGAACGCCTCGAAGATCAGCGCGCCTTTCGTCTTCTTCGACCGGGCGCCGGATGCGCCGGCGCCCAAGGTTTCCGAGGCGGAAGACCAAGCCAACCGGACCAGGGAAATCCGCGATTTCGATGCCCGCGATGCCTATACGGCGGCGCTCGATCGCGACACGTTGCGCGGCTACGAGGATTTCCTCGCCGCCTATCCGCACGATCGGATGGCCAAGCGCGTGCGCGCCATCATCGCCGCGCGGCGAGAGGCGATCACATGGCGCCAGACCTGGATGCGCGACACGCCGGAGGCGTACTGGTCCTATTTGGACCGCTATCCGCACGGGCCGCATGCCTGGGACGCGCGACGCCGGTTGGAGCATTTCGACGCCGAGCTTGAGCCACCGTCGAGTTTCACCGTCATCGTCTATGACGTGCCGCCGCCGCCGCCGGAGGAAATCATCTATGTCGACCGTCCGGTGCTCTATTTCGACGATCCGGACTACGACTTCGATCCGCCACCGCCGGTCGCGGTGATCTTCCTGCCGCCACCGCCGCCGGATTTCATCGTGCTGCCGCCGCCACGGCCGCCGGTCGATGTTTTCGTTCTGCCGGTGCCGGTCTTCGTGCCGGTGCCCGTGTGGGTCAACCCGCCGCGCAACATCGTGCCGCCACCGGACAACATCATTTTCAACAACATCCACAACACGACCGTCATCAACAACATCAACAACACCACGATCCTCAACGAGACCGCCAATCAGGCCGGTCAGCCAAACGGCAATGCCGAGGGCGGCCTCACCACGGGCCAGAAAATGACCGGAGCTGCCGTCGGAGCCGGCGCTGCGCTGGCGGCCAAGGTCGCGCTGCCGCCGCTCTTGAAGAAGAGGGCGGCCATATCCGGTCAGGCCCAGTTCAATCAGAATCAGAGCGGCCAGAGTCAGAGCGGCCAGAATCAGGGCGGCCAGAATCAGGGCGCCTTGCCGCTGAAGCCCGGCCAGGGTGAGACGCAGGGCCAGCAGCCTGGTGCCGCGGCTCCGCTGTCGAAGAACCTGTCCGCCCGCAAGCTCGGAACCGACCACGCCTTGCCGGGAGCCGATGGCAAAACGCTGCCGCTCGTCAACGGCAAGCCGGTGCTCAACGGCCAGAATCTGCCCAACGACAGGTCAAGGAAGCTGCTTGGCAAGCAAGGCATTGTGGGGGGCAACCAGGAGGCGACGGGAAATGCCGGCGCCGCGGCGACTGGAGAGCAGGGCACGGATCAGCAGAAGGGCAAGAAATTCCGCAAGCTGCCGACCGTCAACGGCTTGCCGGCCGATAACGGGCTGAGCGCACAGGAAAAATTCGGGAAGAACAATCCGAATGCGTTGTCCGACCAGGGCAACGGCAAACCGAAAAGGCTGACGCGCAAGGATTTGTCAGCCGGCCAATCCATAGTCGAACCAGGCGATCAGGGCTCGGCCACCAAGGGCAAGAAATTCGGCAAGCTGCCGACCGTCAATGGTGAGCCGGCCGACAACCGGCCGAGCGTGCAGAAACACCTGAGGAAGAACAATCCGGACGTGTTCTCCGACCAGTCCCAGGGCTCGGTCGACGGGAACGTCAGGAACAGGTTCCGCAGACTGCCGACTGTCAATGGTGAGCCGGCCGACAATGGCCCGAGTATGCAGAAGCGGCTCGGGAAGAACAGTCCGGACGTCTTCTCCGGCGAGAATCAGGGCTCGGCCAGCGGGAACGACGGGGCCAGGAAGTTCCGCAGGCCGCAGAACGAGGAAGGTTCCGCCGGCCCCGAAGTCAACGTCCAGCGCAACTTCAAGGTCAACCGGCCGAACGAGAATGCGCAGCGCCAGCTCAAGCTTCAGGAAAACCCCAACGTTCAGGAGCGGCGTCTGCCACAGCAGCCGAAGGAACAACAGCCGCAAGGCAACAAGAAATTCGCCTGCGGCAATCCGGGCGAGCCGCCCTGCAAGCAGTAGACTGTCGAGGTTCGTCAATACGTCGCGGTTGCGCGGGCCGGACTTTCCAGCCCGCGAATTTGCCGCGCAGGCGCCTTCCTTACCGCGTGCCCTGACCCGTCAAGGCCCCTCAGTCTACGAGTTTGGCGACATGCGCGAGGCTTTCCCGCCGCGCTGGTTGAGCGAAACCCAGATGTTCGGGTTCTGCTGCGATTGGCGCTTCAGGAAGTAGTATCCGGTCGCGTTCCAGGGTCTGACCTCATCGACCAGATTGTCGAGCACGAAATCACCCTTGTCGGTTTTGACCGTCAGGATGGTATGGCCCTCATTGTTCAGGTCGCGCACCACCGTCATCAGCAGTGCCTGCCGGGGGAATCCCGCCTCCTGGAGAAGCTTGCGCTTGTAGAGCGCGTAGATCTTGCAATCGCCCTTGCCGTCCGTCGGATAGTCCCAGTGGTCCATCATCGTGCCCCAGTGGTCGTAATTGCTGACGGGCTTGATGGAGCGGTTGGCCTTCTGGTTGATCCGCTTCAGGATGCCCATGTTCTGCGCGGTCAGCTTGACGCTCGCGGCCGGCAAAGCGGGCACCTTGCACTCTTTCGGCCGGCGATGACAGAAATCGAGCCAGCCATAAGGAACGCTGGTGCTTGCGCCGACCGTGGCGGAACTCGCGCCGGCGGCAGGTTGCGTCGACATTCGCCTGAACAGCGTCGACTGTGCCGCCGCCGGGCTGACACAGAGCGATGACACACCAATCAACGAAGCAAGGCCAAACAGGAAGGAAGAGGTCGGGACGCAAGGGGATCGCTTCACTGCCAACACCACCGCAACGAGGACACTGGCGACAGGCTAATGCGCAAACGCCAGCCCGGCCAATTAAACAATTAATAATGTC
This sequence comes from Mesorhizobium atlanticum, assembly GCF_003289965.1. Taxonomy (GTDB): domain Bacteria; phylum Pseudomonadota; class Alphaproteobacteria; order Rhizobiales; family Rhizobiaceae; genus Mesorhizobium; species Mesorhizobium atlanticum. The sequence goes on along the minus strand of NZ_QMBQ01000001.1, from coordinate 641,700 downwards.
CTAACACGATTGTGTTCACTTCAAGGAGCGAGCAGGCGTCCACGGCGGGAAAGCGCAATGGTCAGCCTTTGCCGGACAGAATGCGCTCGACGAAGGCCGGCACGACCTGCGTGGCCGGCCCCTCGATCTGCTCGTCGAAACGCGAGGCCCAGCCGGCGCATTTCAGGTTGAGCTCGATTGTCAGGGCGCCGGCGGCGCGCGCCTCCTCCACGAAACCCGCCGCTGGATAGACACTGCCGCTGGTGCCGATCGCCGCGAAGAGATCGCAGCCGGTCAATGCGTCACCGACCTCTTCCATGCGATAGGGCATCTCGCCGAACCAGACGACGTCGGGTCGCAATCGGCCCATTGCCTCGCAGGCAGGACATTTCGATTGGGCCGCGATGTCGTCCATCCACGGGCTGCCAGCGCCGCAGGCCAGGCAAAGCGCGCGGCCGAGCTCGCCATGCATATGGATCAGTCTGCGCGATCCCGCGCGCTCATGCAGGTCGTCGATGTTCTGGGTGACGACGAGCACTTCGTCCGGCAATGCCTGTTCCAGCCTCGCCAGCGCCTGATGTGCGGCATTCGGCTCGACGCTGCCCATCTGCCGTCGCCGCATGTTGTAGAAATCCTGCACCTTGGCCGGGTTGCACGCAAAGCCCTGTGGCGTCGCGACCTCTTCAAGGTCGAAATTAGCCCACACGCCGTTCGGATCACGAAACGTCGCGACGCCCGATTCAGCCGAGATGCCGGCGCCCGTCAGGATGACGATCTTGGGTTTGGGCATGGTCGACGACACCGGCCGAGAACTATCGTTTAGCGGATGCTACCGGAACATGCCGATGCGCTCGAACGCGAGCACTGCGCCGTGCCTCAGCGAGCACGCCTGCGTGCATCTCTTCCAGCGCCTTCGGTTTGCCCTGGGATGGCAGGGAGCCAAAAACATCCTTCGTCTGCGTCGCCGAAAACGCTGGCGTGAGCTTCCAACGCACCCCGTTCGGCCCCTTGGTTGAGACGATCATCATGAGTTTTTCAGAAGCGGACATCGTGGCCTCCTCCGGCGTTCACGCGCTCAAACCCTGGTGCCGCCCACCGTCATCTGGTTCATCCGCAGATGCGGCTGGCCGACGCCGACCGGCACGCCCTGTCCGGCCTTGCCGCACATGCCGATGCCGTTGTCGAGCTTCATGTCGTTGCCGACCATGCTGACGCGGTGCATGGCGTCCGGCCCGTTGCCGATCAGCATCGCGCCCTTGATCGGCTGGGTCACCTTGCCGTTCTCGATCATGTAGGCCTCGGTGCAGCCGAACACGAATTTGCCGGACGTGATGTCGACCTGGCCGCCGCCGAAGGAGACGGCGTAGATGCCGTTCTTGACCGAGGCGATGATCTCTTCCGGCTCCATGTCGCCGGCGGTCATGTAAGTGTTGGTCATGCGCGGCATCGGCTGGTGCGCATAGCCCTCGCGCCTTCCGTTGCCGGTCGCCTTCATGCCCATCAGCCGGGCGTTCTGGCGGTCCTGCATGTAGCCGACGAGCTTGCCGTCCTCGATCAGCACGTTGCGCGCCGAAGGCGTTCCTTCGTCATCGACGGTGAGCGAGCCGCGCCGCTCGGGGATGGTGCCGTCGTCGACCACCGTGACGCCCTTCGCCGCCACCTGTTGGCCCATCAGGCCGGCGAAGGCCGATGTCTTCTTGCGGTTGAAATCGCCCTCCAGCCCGTGGCCGACCGCTTCATGCAGCATCACGCCCGGCCAGCCGCTGGACAGCACGATGTCGAACGTTCCGGCGGGCGCGGGGACCGCCTCGAGATTGACCAGCGCCTGCCGCAGCGCCTCGCTTGCCGCATGCTTCCAGCTTTCCTCGCTGACGAACTCGCCGAAGCTCTTGCGGCCGCCCATCCCGTAGGAGCCGCTCTCCTGCCGGTCGCCGCTGCCGACCACGACCGACACGTTGATGCGGACCAGGGGACGGATGTCGCGTACGATCTGGCCGTCACCGCGCACGATCTCGACATGCTGCCAGGATGCAGCAAGCGAAGCCGTCACCTGCCGCACGCGCGGGTCCTTGGCCCGCAGCCAGCCGTCGATCTCCTGCAGCAGCTTGGCCTTGGCTTCGAAGGAAGGCGAGGGGATGGGGTTTTCGTCGCCATAGAGGTGGCGATTGGTGCGGGCGGGCGCTCCGGCCAATGTGCCCGAATAGCCGCCCTTGACCGCCGAGACGGCATCGGCCGCGCGCAACAGCGAGGCTTCGGAAAGATCGCTGGAATGCGCATAGCCGGTGGCTTCGCCGGCCACGGCGCGCAGGCCGAACCCCTGGTCGGTGTTGAAATTGGCCGTCTTCAGCCGGCCATTGTCGAACATCAGCGCCTCGCTCTCGCTGTATTCGAGGAACAGCTCGCCATCGTCGGCGCCCTTGATGGTCTCGGTGACGATCTCCTTGACGCGATCGTCGGAAATATCGAATTGGCCGATCAGGCTGTTCATGGCAAATCCATTCGTGGAAACAAAATCGTGCAACGGATGTAGGCGCGAAGCTGCCGTCGCACAATCGCCAACAGAATGAAGCCGGCGATTGCGACGCCGTCACTTGCCGTTGACGAAGTCCTTGATGTTGCCGGCCATCGCGTTCCAGTTGGAGAACTGCTCCTCCAGATTGGCCCTGGTGATGCCGCCGGCGAAGCTAACATCCATCTTGAAATTCGAGCCGTCGCCCGAATAGGCCTTCACCCAGCGGTATTTCGCGTTCCAGGCATTGGCCTGGTCGGCGGTCAGCGGATCGGTGTAGCCGGTCGAGAACTGCAGCGACTTGCAGTTCTCGTGGTCTTCGCAGCCGTAGAAATAGATCACGTATTTGACGCCTTCGACACGGCCGGAAATCATCGGGTCGCCATTGTCATCCTTGCCCATCCTGGCCGAGCCGAAGCCCTTGGCGATATCGAGGACTGTCGCAGGATCCGGCGTCTGGAGGATTTCGGCATCCTCGGCCCGGGCCTTCGAGGCCAAGCAGGCCAGCGCCAGGCCTGCAATGAAAATGGATAACGTCGCGCGCATCAAGCCTCCTGGCCGCTAAAGCATGTCTCCCGAAAGTGGGAACCGGTTTCGGGATAAAGACATGCGTAAAACCAAAGACCTAAAGCGCATGGAGCGAATCTGAAAGATCGCGATGCGGTTTAGGCGCGCATCACCGCCGCTCCTCAGCGTTAGGGGCGGCCGTTGCGCGTGAACGGCAAGATCAAGGTAGGGCGGCGAAGCCTTCCGCAAAGCCCTTGAGGTCGACGGGAATGCCGATGCCTTCTTCCGGGGTCTGGAAGACGATGAAGGTGGCCGAGGTGCCGCTCTTCAACGTGTCGAGCAGCGGCTTTTCGAGGATCACCTCGGCATAGCAGCCGTCCTGGAAGCAGCGCACGAAATAGGCGCGGCCGATATCCTTGCCGTCGACATTGAGGCCGAGGCCGTTGGGCAGGAGAACGCCGAGCGGCGCCAGCACGCGCAGGATCTCGGCCTTGTTGTCGGCGGTGCGCAGCACCACGACCGAAAGGCCCATTTCAGGACGATCCTCGGCGACGACGTTCTGCATCATCACGCATTGCTCGGAGGTCGCTCCCGCCGGCGTATCGCAGATGATCGACCATGCGCCATGCGTCGACTTCACCGTGCCGCTGGGCGGCGTGGCGTTGTTCGGCGCGGCGGCGGCGCCAACGGCTATGCCGACGCCGAGCAAGGCGACGGCAAGAACGACCTTCGCCAAGGTTCTCGAAAGCCAGGAAGTCATGACGGCTCCATTGCGAATCACGGCACTTTAAGCTGCGCCCGGGCCAAGTAAAGGACGAGACCGTCGCCGGTGCGCCCCGATACCGGCAATTGCGTGCTTTTCCAAAGCAAATTCGCCCGAATTGGGGCCGTCGCGCATATAGCGTGGCGGGCGCCGAACACGGCCTTCGGGTTGCGCGCAAAAATGCCGCACGGTTTCCTCTGCTCCTTTCTTGCGGAGGGAAAAAGAGTATGGTTTGAACCACCCTAGGGACAGACCGGGATTCCCAATTCCGGCGTCGTCCGTTATTGGTGCGACCAGATCGCGGGAAGTGGGAGACGAGAGGGCGATGAGGAAATTCCTGGCAAGCGCTAAATTCTTGGCAGGTACGGCAGCTTCGGCCGTGCTCTTCTCCGGTGCCGCGGCCCGTGCCGACCAGCCGCGGGCGTGGGAGGTGTCCTTCCAGGAGCCGGCGACCGACATGATGCGGCAGATCGAGCGGTTCGGGAACTACACCATGTGGTTCATTGTCCCGATCACCGTCCTCGTTCTGGTGCTGCTGCTGGCTTGCATCATCAGGTTCCGCGCCAGCGCCAATCCGGTGCCGTCAAAGACCAGCCACAACACGCTGATCGAGGTGATCTGGACGGTCGGGCCGGTGATCGTGCTTCTGCTCATCGCCATTCCCTCCTTCCAGCTCCTCACCGCGCAGTACACGCCGCCGGAAGAAGCCAAGCTCACCGTCAAGGCGACCGGCAACCAGTGGAACTGGGACTACGAGTACCAGGTCGACAAGACCTTCTCGTTCAACTCGGCGGTTCTGCAGGATGGCGACCGCGCCAAGGCCGGCAAGGAGGATCGCAACCTCTATCCGCGCCTGCTCGCGGTCGACAACGAGCTGGTTGTCCCGGTCAACACCACGACCCGGGTGCTGATCACCGCGACCGACGTCATCCACTCCTTCGCCGTGCCGTCCTTCGGCATCAAGATGGACGCCGTTCCCGGCCGCACCAACGAGACCTGGTTCAAGGCGGAGAAGGAAGGCCTCTATTACGGCCAGTGCTCGCAGCTCTGCGGCAAGGACCATGCTTTCATGCCGATCGCGGTTCGCGTCGTTTCCGACGCGCAGTTCAAGACCTGGCTGGAGACGGCCAAGACCGACGTGCCCGCCGCCAACAAGGCGCTGATGGCCGAGATCGATGGTACCAACAAGGTAGCGGCCGCCGGCAACTGATGTCGCGGGTCAGCAAGATTTAGGGAACGGAGCGGAACATGGCAGAGGCTGCAGCTCACGATCACGACGACCACAGGCCGCATGGCTGGGTCCGCTGGGTCTACTCGACCAATCATAAGGACATCGGCACGCTCTACCTGATCTTCGCGATCATAGCCGGCGTTATCGGCGGCGCGCTCTCGGTCGCCATCCGCATGGAGCTGCAGGAGCCGGGCATCCAGATCTTCAGCGGTCTGGCGCAGATGGTCTATGGCATGCAGGGCGACGCCGCCATCGACGGCGGCAAGAGCATGTACAATGCCTTCGGCGCCGCGCACGGCCTGATCATGATCTTCTTCATGGTCATGCCGGCTCTGATCGGCGGTTTCGCCAACTGGATGGTGCCGATCATGATCGGCGCGCCGGACATGGCTTTCCCGCGCATGAACAACATCTCCTTCTGGCTGCTGCCGCCGGCCTTCATCCTGCTGCTCTCCTCGATGTTCGTGCCGAGCGCGCCGGGCGCCTTCGGCGTCGGCGGCGGCTGGACGATCTATCCGCCGCTCTCGACCTCCGGTCAGCCCGGGCCCGCGATGGATCTGGCGATCCTGTCGATTCACATCGCCGGTGCGTCGTCGATCCTCGGCGCCATCAACTTCATCACCACCATCTTCAACATGCGCGCTCCCGGCATGACGCTGCACAAGATGCCGCTGTTTGCCTGGGCCGTGCTGATCACCGCCTTCCTGCTCCTGCTCTCGCTGCCGGTCCTGGCGGGCGGCATCACCATGCTGCTCACGGACCGCAACTTCGGCACCGCCTTCTTCGTGCCGGATCAGGGCGGTGACCCGCTGCTCTTCCAGCACCTGTTCTGGTTCTTCGGCCATCCCGAAGTGTACATCCTGATCCTGCCGGGCTTCGGCATCATCAGCCACATCGTCTCGACCTTCTCGAAGAAGCCTGTTTTCGGTTATCTCGGCATGGCCTACGCCATGGTCGCGATCGGCGCCGTCGGCTTCATCGTCTGGGCGCACCACATGTACACGACCGGCCTGTCTCTCGACACGCAGCGCTACTTCGTGTTCGCCACCATGGTCATCGCGGTGCCGACCGGCGTGAAGATCTTTTCCTGGATCGCCACCATGTGGGGCGGCTCGATCTCCTTCAAGCCGCCGATGCTGTGGGCGCTGGGCTTCATCTTCCTGTTCACCATCGGTGGCGTCACCGGCGTTCAGCTGGCCAATGCCGGCCTCGACCGCTCGCTGCATGACACCTATTTCGTGATCGCCCACTTCCACTACGTGCTGTCGCTGGGCGCGGTGTTCGCCATCTTCGCCGGCTGGTACTACTGGTTCCCGAAGATGACCGGCTACATGTATTCGCCGGTTATCGCCAACACCCACTTCTGGGTCACCTTCGTCGGCGTCAACCTGATCTTCTTCCCGCAGCACTTCCTCGGCCTCGCCGGCATGCCGCGCCGCACCGTCGACTATCCGGACGCGTTCGCGGGCTGGAACATGGTGTCGTCCTACGGCTCCTACATCTCGGCCGTCGGTGTCGCGATCTTCCTCTACGGCGTGTTCGAGGCGTTCCAGAAGAAGCGCGTCGCGGGCGCCAACCCGTGGGGCGAGGGTGCCACCACGCTCGAATGGCAGCTGCCTTCGCCGCCGCCGTTCCACCAGTGGGAACAGCTGCCGAAGATCAAGTAGGCGGCGCCTACCGATGCATGCGAGGCCGCCGGCTCGTCCGGCGGTCTTGGCCAACGGAATGATGGACTTTAGGTACGCATGGCCCTTGCCGGAGACAGATTGACGGAGGAAGCGGGCTTTCGCATGTCGGAAGCGACCGCGGGCGATTTCTTCGCCCTGTTGAAGCCGCGCGTCATGTCGCTGGTCGTCTTCACGGCCTTTGTCGGCCTCGTCGCGGCCCCGGTTGCCATCAATCCGCTGCTGGCGATGATCGCCATCCTGGCTATCGCCATCGGCGCGGGCGCTTCCGGAGCGCTCAACATGTGGTACGACGCCGACATCGACGCCGTGATGACCAGGACCGCCGGCCGTCCGGTGCCGGCCGGCCGCGTCACACCGGGCGAGGCGCTGACCTTCGGCCTGGTGCTGTCGGTGCTGTCGGTGATGACGCTCGGCGTGCTGGTCAACTGGCTGTCGGCATCGCTTCTTGCCTTCACCATCTTCTTCTACGCCGTCGTCTACACCATGTGGCTGAAGCGCTGGACGCCGCAGAACATCGTCATCGGCGGCGCTGCCGGGGCCATTCCGCCGGTGATCGGCTGGGCCGCCGCGACCGGCTCGGTCAGCCTGGAAAGCGTGATCCTGTTCCTGATCATCTTCCTGTGGACGCCGCCGCATTTTTGGGCGCTGGCGCTGTTCAAGTCCGACGACTACGCCCGCGCGGGCATCCCGATGATGCCGAACGTCGCCGGCCATGCCTCGACCCGCCGGCAGATCTTTGCCTATGCGCTGATCCTGGCGCCGGTCGGCGTTCTGCCCTGGGCGCTCGGCTACACCACGGCCGGCTATGGCGTCGTCTCGGCCGTCCTCGGCGCGGGCTTCGTCTGGTATGCGTGGAAAGTGCTTGGCATGGCCGACGGCGATCGCGCGATGAAGCCGGCCAAGGCGCTGTTCGGCTACTCGCTGCTTTACCTCTTCGCCATCTTCGCCGCCTATCTCGTCGACTGTGTGGTCGGGCGCGCCCTCATGATGGGGGGAGCATGACCGTGGCCGACAAGAAGCTCGAACTGGTCACTTTGACCGAACGCCAGCAGAAGGCGCGTCGCAACCGGTCCATCGCCATCGCTGTCGCGCTGGCGGCATTGGTCGTCATCTTCTACGCCGCCACCATCGTGCGCTTTGGCCACCAGGGCGCCAGCCTCACCGGCTCGGGCCTGTTGGGAGGCGGCTGATGGGAGGCGAACTGAGCAAGTCCCGCAAGCTGAACAACGGCATCGTCGCCGCCGTCTGCCTTGCCTTTTTCACCGGCATGGTCGGCATGGCCTACGCTGCCGTGCCGCTCTACAAGATGTTCTGCCAGGTCACCGGCTATGGCGGCACCACGCAACGCGCCGAGAAGCAATATGCCGGCCGCGTGCTCGACCGTGACATCACCATCCGTTTCGATGCCAATACCAACGGCATTCCGTGGCAGTTCGAGCCGGTCGCCCGTTCGGTGACGATCAAGATAGGCGAGACGACGCAGGCGCATTACAGCGCCACCAACAAGTTCGACCGACCCATCACCGGCCGCGCTTCGTTCAACGTGCAGCCGGAAATGGCCGGCGCCTACTTCAACAAGGTGGAGTGCTTCTGCTTCACCGACACGACGCTGAAGCCCGGCGAGACGCTGGACATGCCGGTCGTGTTCTATGTCGATCCAGACATCGTCAACGTGCCGGAACTCAAGGACTTGAAGACCATCACGCTGTCCTACACGATGTTCCCGGTCGAAAAGAAACAGCCGGTCGCCTCGTCGGCTCCGGCCGCTGGCAGCAGCACCAACAAAGTTTCCGATACCGAAGCAAGCCTCGGGGGTTGATATGGCAGACGCGCACGCAAAACCACACCACGACTACCATCTCGTCAACCCGAGCCCCTGGCCTTTCCTGGGTTCGGTCGGCGCACTCGTCACCGCCATCGGCGGCGTCTGCCTGATGCAATATCTGAAGGGCGGCAACTTCCCGGTCTTCGGTCACAACATCGCCAATCCGTGGCTGTTCTTCATCGGCTTGATCATCGTGCTCTACACGATGTTCGCCTGGTGGTCGGACACCATCAAGGAAGCGCATGAGGGCTACCACACGCGCGTCGTGTCGCTGCATCTGCGTTACGGCATGATCATGTTCATCGCCTCCGAGGTGATGTTCTTCGTCGCCTGGTTCTGGGCCTTCTTCGACGCCAGCCTGTTCCCCGGCGAGGCGAACCAGTATGCCCGCACCGCCTTCACCGGCGGCGTTTGGCCGCCGAAGGGCATGGAGGTTCTCGACCCCTTCCATCTGCCGCTCTACAACACCATCATCCTGCTGCTGTCGGGCACGACCGTGACCTGGGCGCACCACGCGCTGCTGCATGGGGATCGCAAGGGCCTGATCAACGGCCTGGTGCTGACCGTCGGTCTCGGCATGCTGTTCACGATGGTGCAGGCATACGAGTACATGCACGCGCCCTTCGCGTTCAAGGAATCGATCTACGGCGCCACCTTCTTCATGGCGACCGGCTTCCACGGCTTCCACGTCATCATCGGCACCATCTTCCTGCTGGTCTGCCTGGTGCGCGCGATACGGGGCGACTTCACGCCGAAGCAGCATTTCGGCTTCGAGGCGGCCGCCTGGTACTGGCACTTCGTCGACGTGGTCTGGCTGTTCCTGTTCAGCGCGGTCTATGTCTGGGCGTCGAACGGCGCGCTGATCGAAGGCCACTGACAAGAGGCAATTCCGGAAAGCGCGTAGCGATTTTTCCGGGATTTGCCTTCAGCAGTTTTTCAGGAGTTTTGAAGGCGGTCGCGACGACGCGGCCGCCTTTCTTCTTTTCGGCGCAATGGCCGGCCATCGGTGAGCGATGTGGGTGAAGATACCTCTGGCCATCGGCGCGTGTCTGATCGCGACGACTCCGCTGCTCGAACGCAATGTGCTGTCGCGGCAGAAGGTTGATTTGGTGCGCGTCGCGAAGTCAAACCGGCAATTGCAGCTGATCGGCGGCGATAAGATCCTGCGCAGCTACAGTATCGCGCTGGGCGGAGATCCGGTTGGCCAAAAGCATCGGGAAGGCGATGAGCGAACGCCTGAGGGCCGATACATGCTCGATTGGCGCAATCCCGACAGCGTCGCCCACAAGTCGATCCACATCTCCTATCCCAATGCCGATGACATAGCGGCGGCAAAGGCCCTGGGCGTCGATCCAGGCGGCTCGATCATGATCCATGGCCAGCCGAACGGTTTCGGCTGGCTGGGCCGGCTGCTTCAAATGGTCGACTGGACCGATGGCTGTATTGCGGTTACGAACTCGGATATGGATGAAATCTGGACAATGGTGGCCGATGGCACACCGATCGAGATCATGAAATGAGCGAAGATAAGGCGATCTGGCCCCCCATCGACCCGATCTCGGCGGGCCTGCATGGCCGCTGCCCGCGCTGCGGCGAAGGCAAGCTGTTCTCGGGTTTCCTCACCGTCGGCAAGCGCTGCTACAATTGCGGGCTCGACTATTCCTTCGCCGATGCCGGCGATGGGCCGGCGGTGTTCGTCATTCTGATCATCGGCTTTCTCGTCGTCGGCCTCGCGCTCTGGATGGAGGTGACGTTCAGCCCGCCGCTCTGGCTGCACTTCATCTTATGGATACCGCTGGCGCTGGTGCTTTGCCTGACGGCGCTGCGCCTGATCAAGGGCGTCCTGATCACTTTGCAGTATTCGAAGAAAGCCTCCGAGGGCAGGCTGGAATCCCACGAATGACCGAGGCGACCGGTTCGGCGGCCGGCCGTTCGCGGCCGCGTTCGGCGTTGCTCATCGGCCTCGGCCTTGTCCTGTTCGCCATCCTGATCGGGCTCGGCACCTGGCAGGTCCAGCGCCTGCACTGGAAGGAAGACCTGCTCGCGACCATCGACAAGCGGACGCATTCCGCGCCGTTGCCGCTGGCCGACGTCGAGAGGGAGTTCGCCGATTCCCACGATGTCGATTACACCCCGGTGACGGTGACAGGCACCTTCCTGCACCAGGGCGAACGGCATTTCTTTTCGACCTGGGAAGGCGGCAGCGGCTTCAATGTCTACACGCCCCTGCGGCTGGACGACGGCCGCTTTGTGCTCGTCAACCGCGGCTTCGTCCCCTACGATCTCAAGGATCCGGCCAGGCGCCAACAGGGCGAAATTGCCGGCAAGGTGACGGTGACCGGGCTTGCCCGCAATCCGCTGCCGGGCAAACCGTCGATGATGCTTCCCGACAATGATGTTGCCAAGAACATCTTCTACTGGAAGGACCGCGAGGTGATGGCGGCGACCGCCGGCTTGCCCGCCGGTTTCGTGCTGGTGCCGTTCTTCATCGATGCCGACAAGACGCCGAACCCCGGCGGCCTGCCCGTCGGCGGCGTCACCATCATCGACCTGCCCAACAATCACCTGCAATATGCGGTCACCTGGTATGGCTTGGCTGCGGCTCTCGCCGCCGTGCTGATCCTGAGGCTGCGCCGCCCGGCAAAGGAAGCGTGAAGCCCACGCTCTTGACAGGGCAGGGTTGCGCACCTCATTTCGCCTGAAGCAATTCGAGGAAAAGTGTGAGCGGTTTTCCGTCCGGAATTGCGTCAAAACAAAGAGATAGTTTCCGACTGGACCGGCTGCATTTGATGATTGAGAAAAAGCCACCGCTGACGATCAGGCTCTGCCAGCCGCGCGGCTTTTGCGCGGGCGTCGACCGCGCCATCCAGATCGTCGTGCTGGCGCTGAAGAAATACGGCGCGCCTGTCTATGTCCGCCACGAGATCGTGCACAACCGCTACGTCGTCGAAGGGCTGCAGAGCCTCGGCGCCGTCTTCATCGAGGAACTGTCCGAGATCCCGCCGGAGCATCGCCAGTCGCCCGTGGTCTTCTCCGCGCATGGCGTGCCGAAATCGGTGCCGGCGGATGCCGAGGCGCGCAATCTCTTCTACCTCGACGCCACCTGCCCGCTCGTCTCCAAGGTGCACAAGCAGGCGATGCGCCACCAGCGGCTCGGCCGCCATGTGCTCTTGATCGGCCATGCCGGGCACCCGGAAGTGATCGGCACCATGGGCCAGTTGCCGGAAGGCGCCGTGACGCTGATCGAGACCGAGGCCGACGCGGCGCGCTTCGTGCCCGTCGACGCTTCGGCGCTGGGCTTCGTCACCCAGACGACCCTGTCGGTCGAGGACACCGCCGGCATTATCCGGGCCCTCCAGGAGCGGTTTCCTGAGCTGCACGCGGCCGCGGCCGAATCGATCTGCTACGCCACCACCAACCGCCAGGAAGCGGTCAAGGAGACCGCCGCCGGCGCCGATCTTTTCCTCATCGTCGGCGCGCCCAATTCGTCCAACTCGCGCCGCCTTGTCGAAGTGGCGGAACGGGCGGGTGCGACAATGTCGCTTCTCGTGCAGCGCGCCGCCGAGATTCCATGGGATGAGATCGCCGGGATCAGGACGCTCGGCCTGTCGGCCGGCGCCTCGGCGCCGGAGATCATCGTCGACGAGATCATCGACGCGTTCCGGCAGCGTTTCGACGTCACCATCGACCTGGCCATCACGGCCACTGAAACGGAGGATTTTCCGGTGATGCGGGTACTGCGCGATGTCGAACTGACGGCGGCCGACATGGCCTTCGTCAATGGAGCGGCGTGAAGCAGGATGGCCGTCTACACCGACGTCAACGAAGGCGAGTTGACCGCATTCCTCAAAGCCTATCCGGTGGGGGAATTGCTCTCCTACAAGGGCATCGCCGAGGGCACCGAGAATTCCAACTTCCTGGTCCACGCCTCGACCGGCTCCTACATCCTGACGCTCTACGAGAAGCGCGTCGACAAGGCCGACCTGCCGTTCTTTCTCGGCCTCATGGGCCATCTCGCCAGGAAGGGCATTTCCTGCCCGCTGCCGGTCACGGCGCATGACGGCACTGTCATCGGCACGCTCGCCGGCCGTCCGGCGGTGATCATCACCTTCCTCGAAGGCCTGTCGCTCAGGCGGCCGGCCGCCGCGCATTGCGCGGAAGTGGGCAAGGCGCTCGCCAGCCTCCATATTGCCGGCCAGGATTTTCAGATGAGAAGGCCGAACGCGCTGGCGATCGATGGCTGGCGCAAGCTCTGGGCGGCCTCGCGCGACCGAGCCGATGAGGTCGAGCCGGGCCTGGCGGCGGAGGTCGATGCCGACTTTCGCGATTTCGAGCGCAACTGGCCGACTGGCCTGCCGCAAGGCATCATCCACGCCGATCTGTTCCCGGACAATGTCTTCTTCCTCGGCGAGAAGCTGTCCGGGCTGATCGACTTCTATTTCGCCTGCGACGATCTCTACGCTTACGACGTCGCCACCTGCCTCAACGCCTGGTGCTTCGAGAAGGATTTTTCCTTCAACCTGACCAAGGGGACGGCGCTGCTTTCCGGCTACCAGTCGGTGCGGCCGCTCACGGCCGACGAGAAGGCGGCTATGCCGATGCTGGCGCGCGGCTCGGCGCTGCGCTTCATGCTGACCCGCCTCTACGACTGGCTGACCATTCCTGATGGCGGACTGGTGATGAAGCGTGACCCGACCGAATATATCCGCCGCATGCGCTTCCACCGCGCGATCAGGTCGCCATCCGAATACGGGCTGACATGAACAAAAAGATCGAGATCTTCACCGACGGCGCCTGCTCGGGCAATCCCGGGCCGGGCGGGTGGGGCGCCGTGCTGCGCTACAACGGTGTGACCAAGGAACTGTACGGTGGCGAGGCCGAGACCACCAACAACCGCATGGAGCTGCTCGCGGCCATCACCGCGCTCAACGCGCTGAAGGAGCCCTGCGCGGTCGACCTCTACACCGACAGCAAATACGTCATGGACGGCATCTCCAAATGGATCCATGGCTGGAAGAAGAACGGCTGGAAGACCGGCGACAGAAAGCCGGTCAAGAATGGCGAGCTCTGGCAGGCGCTCGACGAGGCCAACCGCCGCCACAAGGTGACCTGGTACTGGGTGAAGGGCCATGCCGGCCACCCTGAGAACGAACGCGCCGACGAACTGGCCCGGCAAGGCATGGCGCCGTTCAAGCCGAAGCTTGCAAGGCCTGCGCCGGTGGCGGCAGCGTCAACGCAGGAAGGCACCCCGGCAAGGAAGCCTACGCCCAGACGTTCGACCCAAAGTTATTGAGAGTCCGACGGCTTCTCGCTTCACCGGATCAGCAGCGCTGTCGAGAACATGCCGAGCGCGAACACGGTGTGCGCCACGAGGTTCAGCGCGCGCACCTTCGTCGGATTGGGGAGCTTGGATGCCGCCCAGCCGGCGCCCATGCCCGGCGCCAGCAGGAACCAGCCGGCCCCGACCGTGACGATGCCGAGGATGAAGGCCGGCAGGAAGGTCGGCGCCGCCAGCCAGCCCGCGCCGGCGAGCGCCACCAGGATCACGCTGTAAAGGATGCCGACGAGGTAGTGGAATGCCCAGCCGAGCGCTTTTTCATGCGCATAGGGCGCGGCATTGCCGATATCGTCGTGGAAAACCCTCTGCGGGAGATGCCGGACCCAGCGTCCGACCATGCCCCAGTTGGGCAAGGGCTGGCCGATCGCCTTGTTGAGAATGACCGCCCAGATATCCATGAACACCGTGGCGCCGATGCCGATCGCCGCCGCGCGCCAGGCGATGTCGAGCATCAGAGCTGCTCGAGGATTTTCGCCGCGCCGCTCTCGTCGACGCCCGGCTTGGTTTCAACATTGAGCGCCACGACCTTGCCGTCGTCGACGATCATTGAGAAGCGCTTCGAGCGCAGGCCCATTCCGGCCGCGGAAAGATCGTTGTCGAGCCCGACCGACTTGGCGAAATCGCCGCTGCCGTCGGCGAGGTAGAGGATCTTGCCTTCGCCGCCGGTGAAGTGCGCCCAGGCGCCCATGACGTGGACGTCGTTGACCGAAACGACGGCGATCGTGTCGACGCCGCGCGCCAGGATGGCGTCATGGTTCTCCAGATAGCCCGGCAGATGGTTATTGCTGCAGGTCGGCGTGAAGGCGCCGGGGACGCCGAACAGCACCACCTTCTTGCCAGCGAAGATCTCATCGCCGGTGATCGGCTTGGCGCCGTCGGCGGTCATCACCTTGAAGCTCGATGCGGGCAGTTTTTCGCCAACCGAAATGGTCATGGGTTCCTCGCTTGCGAGATAGGGAAGATCGACGCCTTCGATATCGGACCGGACGGCTTCCCGCAACCGTTGCGCTAATGCTGGATCAAGGGAAAGGCAGCAACCCGTCCACCGAGCCCTCGGCGCTGGTCAGCGTGTAATACAGCCCACCATCGGTCGGCGTGGCCGATGGCCGGTCGAGGATCGGCACGGTGAAGACGAGCTTGCCGTCCTTCTGGCTGCGCACCGGCGCGCCGAACATGTAGTCGCGTTCGCCGGCGATGAAGAAGTCGACGGATTCCGGATCGCCGGGCGACTGCGCCTGGACAACAAGGGTTTCGTGATCGCCGGGCAGCACATTGATGCCGAAATCGGGTCGGGCCGGGGAGGGCAGCGTCGCAAGCGCGGTTTTGACCAATGCCGCGTCGGTCGCGTTGTCCGGATCGGACGCGGGATCGACGCTGAGCCGAGTCTGCACCGGAATGCAGATCGTCTCGCAGATGCCGAGGAAGACATGGGCGTCGATCGTCGCTGGTTGGCCGGGCGAGGACACCGTGAAGGTCACCGGCAGCGACACCGGACGATCATAGCCGGACCATTTGCCGTAGCCGTCGTCATGACGCTGCGGCGGCGGGAAAGACAATTGGGCGTCGGCGATGTTGGTGCTGCCGGATATGTCGAGCTGCGGCGGCACGCCGGCATCGCCCGGATCGCGCCAATAGGTCTTCCAGCCGGGCTTCAGAGCTATGTCGAGCACGCCGTGGATCTTGCCGGCCTCGTCCGGCTTGCCGGTGGTCACCAGCCGTACCTTGCCGCCTTCGGAATTGTACCAGATCGAGGAGGAGGCCTCGGCAGGGAGGCTTGCAGCCCACCCCAAAACGACGCCGACAACCAGTATCTTCATGTATCGCATGGCGGTGATTTGACCGTCCGTTCTTGGCCGCGCAATGGCCTCGTCGCTCTCCCGGTATCATATTTGCGTTACATCGGGGACTGACAGCATCTTTTCGGCGCTGCCGAAACGCGTTACGCTCCCCCCATGGACTTGCTGCGCCACAAGAAGGCGGCCGCCGGACGCGGTTTCCTCGACGACCAGTTCCTGATTGCCATGCCTGGCATGAAGGACGACCGCTTCGCGCGCTCCGTCATCTACATCTGCGCCCATAGCGACGAGGGCGCGATGGGGCTGATCATCAACCAGACGCAGCAGATGCTGTTTCCGGACCTGCTGGTGCAGCTCGGCATCATGAACGAGCAGGAAGCGATCCGACTGCCGGCGCATACGCGCGATTTCGTCGTGCGCAATGGTGGGCCGGTCGACCGCAGCCGCGGCTTCGTGCTGCATTCCGGCGACTATCGCGTGGAATCCTCGCTTAACGTTTCCGACGACATCTGCCTGACCGCAACCGTCGACATATTGCGCGCAATCTCCACGGGGCGCGGCCCGCGCCATGCGCTGATGGCGCTTGGCTATTCCGGCTGGGGCGCCGGCCAGCTCGAAAGCGAGATCGCCGAGAACGGCTGGCTGACCTGCCCGGCGACGCAGGAACTTCTGTTCGACGCCGACATCGAGCGCAAATACGACCGTATCCTGGCCTCGATCGGCATCGATCTTGCCCATCTGAGCGCGGCTGCGGGGCACGCTTGACGCTCGCGACTAGCGCAAACGCCCGCGCCGTCGTCATCCTAGGGCGAAGCAGGAGCGTAGCTCCGTCGCGAAGACCCTAGGATCTTTTCCGTTACATCGACCGTAGGTGCGGAGGTGCAGAATTCCGCACCGTTTTCAACGCCTTAGCGTCACGGCATGGATCCTGGGGGTCTCCGCGCGTCGCTTCGCTCCTTGCTCCGCCCTAGGATGACGAAGCGATGGGCCTCTAAGCCTGGGTCAGCGGATACTGCTCCCTCAGCGTCTTCAGCACCTGGTCGCCGGGCATCGGCGCGCCGAACATGAAGCTCTGGACATATTCGCAGCCCATCTGGCGCAGTTCCAGCGCGTCGCTTTCGTCGGAAATGCCTTCCGCCACGACCGACAGCCCGAGCTCATGCGCCATGTTGACCATGGATTTGAGCAGCACGGCCCGCTTCGGCGTCGCGTCGTCGACAAAACTCTTGTCGATCTTGATCGTGTCGAAGGGGAAGCGCGTCAGATAGGAGAGCGAGGAATAGCCGGTGCCGAAATCGTCGAGCGACAGCCCGATGCCGAGCTGCTTCAGCTTGGTCAGCACATGCGCGGTCTGCTCGGGATTGTCCATCACCAGGGATTCGGTGAGCTCGAGCCGGAAGCAGCGCGGCTTCAGGTTGGCCCGCGCGATGACGGAGCGTACGTCGCTGACCAGGTCGCGGCGGATCAGCTGGCGGCTGGACAGGTTGACCGACACCGACAGCGGCGCGTCGCCGATCTGCTTCTGCCAGGAGGCAAGGTCCTCGGCCGCCTGCTGCATGGCGAACAGGCCAAGCTGCACGATCAGCCCGCAGTTCTCGGCCACCGGGATGAAGTCTCCCGGCGGGATCATGCCGCGACGCGGGTGGTCCCATCGCAGCAGCGCCTCGAAGCCGGCGACGCTGCCATCCTCCAGCCGCACGATCGGCTGGTAGGCAAGCGTGAACTCGCGCCGCTCGATGGCCCGGCGAAGGTCGGATTCGAATTGCAGCCGGTCGGTGCCGACAGTGCGGAAGGCAGGCCGGAACGGCTCGATGCGATCGCCGCCGAAGCGCTTGGCCTGGTGCATGGCGAGCTCGGCGTCCTTGACCATATCCTCGGCGGAAGTCTGCGCCGTCGTCCAGGTGATCAGGCCGATCGAGGCGGTGAGCACGATCTCGCGCTTGGCGAAGGTGATCGGATTGTTGATCGCGTGCTTGATGGCATCGGCCATTGCCGCGATGCGGGCAGGATCCTGCTCCGAAAGCAGCATCAGCGCGAACTGGTCGCCGGCAAAGCGCGACAGCGAATCCTTCGGCTTCAACAGCCGGTGCAGCCGGCGCGCGACGGTGAGCAGAATGGTGTCGCCGGCGGAAATGCCCAGGCCGTCATTGACCTGCTTGAAGCGGTCGATGTCGATGATGAAGACCGTCGGGCGCACCTTGTCCTCGGTGCGGGCGATCGAGATGATCGCCTCCAGCCGATTCATGAACAATTCGCGGTTCGGCAGGCCGGTCAAATTGTCGTGCACGGCGTCGTGCAGCAGCCTTTCCTCGGATTTCTTCTGCTCGGTGACGTCGACCATGGTGCCGACGCAGCGGATCACCTCGCCGTCGGAGCCGATCACCGGGCGGGCGCGCAGCGAGAACCAGTGGTAGTGGCCGTCGGCGCCGCGCAGGCGGAAATTCTGCGCCACCTTGCCGCGGCGGTGCTCCAGCACCACGTCGAGCGTGGTGCGGAATGTATCGCGATCGTCGGCATGCAGCACCGGCAGCCAGTTGCGGGCGGCACCGCCAAGGCTGTTGGGCGCCAGGCCGAGCTGCAGGCTGATGTCCGGCTTGGTCACCACGCGGTCGCGCAGCACGTCCCAGTCCCAGACGATGTCGCCCGAGCCGGCCACCGCCAGCGCCTGCCGCTCGAGATCGGAGAACAGGCCCTGATGCGCCCCGCCGCCGGCAAAGGCATGCTGCATGACGGTGAAGCCGATGAGCAGGATGATCAGGATCAGCCCACCGCCCAGCGCCGGCTGCGCGATGTCGTTGTCGAGCATGCCGGTGATCGCCATCCACGACCCGCATAGCCATAGCAGCACCATCACCCAGCTTGGCACCAGCATGATGGCCCGGTCATAGCCGCGGATGCCGAGGAAGATGATGAGGCCGAGGCCGGTGAGCGCGGTGGCGGCGAAAGAGATGCGGGCGATGCCGGCGGCCACCGCGGGATCGACGATGGCGACGCCCGCGATCAGAAGCAGTCCGAGGATCCAGACCAGGGCGCCGTAGCTGAAATGGCCATGCCACCGGTTGAGGTTGAGGTAGGCGAACAGGAACACCACGAAGGTTCCGGCAAGCGCCACCTCCGTGCCGGCCCGCCAGATCTGCTCGTTGCCGGGCGATATCTCTATGATCTTGTTGAGGAAGCCGAAATCGACGCAGATATAGGCCAGCACCGCCCAGGCGAGCGCCGCCGTCGCCGGAAACATCGAGGTCCCCTTGACTACGAACAAGATCGTCAGGAACAGCGCGAGAAGGCCCGAGATGCCGATGACGATGCCGCGGAACAGCGTGTAGGAATTGACCGAGTCCTTGTAGGAATCCGGATCCCACAGATAGACCTGCGGCAGCTTCGGCGAGGCGAGCTCGGCGATGAAGGTCACCACCGTTCCTGGGTTCAGCGTCACGCGGAACACATCGGCGTCGGGGCTTGTCTGGCGGTCGAGCGCGAAGCCCTCGCTGGGCGTTATCGCGGCGATGCGCGTCGAGCCGAGATCGGGCCAGAAGATGCCGGAGTTCACCAGGCGGAAATGCGGCGCGACGATCAGCCGGTCGAGCTGCTGGTCGGTGGTGTTGGCCAGCGCGAAGACGGCCCAGTCGCCGCTGGAGCGCGCGTCATTGGCCTCCACCTCGATGCGCCGCACGATGCCGTCGGGGCCCGGCGCGGTCGAAACCTGGAAGTTCTCGCCCTGGTTCCGGTAGATTTCCACGGCGCCGGAAAGGTCCAGCGCCTTGTCGTCGCGCGCGATCTTGATCGGCTCGACGGCGAAAGCCGGCATGGCCGAGAAAAGCGTGACCACGACCGTCATGATGAGGGCGAACAGCGACGCTAATCGCGAAAAATTCGTCACATTCAGCCCTTCGTTCCATCACCCGGCGGATCGTCCGCGATCCGGGCGTAGAGGTAGTGATCCTGCCAGACGCCGTTGATCCTGAGATAGGATCGCAAAAGTCCTTCGCGCCGGAATCCGGCTTTTTCAAGCACGCGGATCGACCGGGCGTTTTCGGGAATACAGGCAGCCTCGATCCGGTGCAACCTCAGCGTATCGAAGGCAAAGCGCGACACCAGCTTGACCGCCTCGGTCATCAGGCCGCGGCTGCCGAAGCGTTCGCCGATCCAGTAGCCGATATGGCCGCTCTGCGCGACGCCATGGCGGATGTTGCCGAGCGTGATGCCGCCGGCAAGCTTGCCGCTCGATTTTTCGAAGATGAAGAACGCGATAGCGGTGCCCTGCGCGTAATCCTCGCGGTAGCGGCTGATGCGCAGCCGCCAGGCGGTACGGTCGAGCTCGTCCGGCTGCCAGCGCGGCTCCCAGGGCTCGAGGAAGGCGCGGCTTTCGCCGCGCAAGGTCGACCATTCGCGATAGTCGTTGGTCAGAGGCACGCGCAGCGTGACCTTTTCGCCCTTCAGTGCCGGCAGGTCGCGGCGAAAGAAAGGGAGCGCGAACACGGCTCTGGAACGGAGGCTAGACGGCGAGCCGGCGGGCCGTCGTCTGCGGGCCCGCAAGCGATTCAAGGATCGCCTCGTAAGGCGCAAGCGTGCCCACGGGGCCGACCGCGGTGAGCGTCGGCTTGGTCGAGAACAGCCGCGAGGAGAGGTCGGTCAGCCGCTCGACGGTCAGCGCCGAAAGCCGCTCCATCAATTCCTCCTTGGCGATCGGCCGGCCGAACAGGAGCATCTGCCTGGCGATCTGAGAGGCCCGGCTGGCCGGGCTTTCGGCCGACATGATGAGGCCGGCGCGATATTGCGCCCGCGCCCGGTCGAGCTCTTCCTGCTGGATGCTCTCGCCGGCCTTCTGCAATTCGTCGATGATCACCGGCACCAGTTTGGCGATGTCGCTCTGCCCGGTGGCGGCATGCACGCCGAAGATGCCGGTGTCGGAAAAACCCCAGTGGAAGGCATAGACCGAGTAGCAGAGGCCGCGTTTCTCCCGCACTTCCTGGAACAGCCTCGACGACATGCCGCCGCCCAGGATCATCGACAGCACCTGCGAGGCGTAGAAATCGCGCACATGATAGGCGCGGCCCTCGAAGCCGAGCACGATCTGCGCGTCCATCAGGTCGCGGTCCTCGCGGAAGTCGCCGCCGACATATTGCGCGTATTGCGGGATATTGCCCGTCGCCTTGGCGCGGAAGCCGCCGAGCCGCTTTTCGACCTCGCGCACGAAATTGTCGTGCTTGATGTCGCCGGCCGCCACGAGGACCATGCGCTCGGCGTCGTATTGCCGCTCGATGAAGTCGTGCAACTGGCTGGAAGTAAAGGATTTGACCGTCTCCGGCGTGCCCAGGATCGAGCGGCCGATGGTCTGATGGCGGAAGGCGGTCTCGGTGAAGCGGTCGAAGACGATGTCGTCGGGCGTGTCGTGGGCGGCGCCGATCTCCTGCAGGATCACATGCTGCTCGCGCTCCAGCTCGTCGGGATCGAATTCGGATTCCTGCAGGATGTCGGCCAGGATATCGACCGCCAGCGGCACGTCGTCGGAAAGCACCCTGGCATAGTAGGAGGTCGTCTCGACGCTGGTGGCGGCGTTGATCTCGCCGCCGACATTCTCGATTTCCGAGGCGATCTCGAAGGCGCTGCGGCGCTTCGTGCCCTTGAACGCCATGTGCTCGAGCAGATGGGCCATGCCATGCTCTTCGTCACGCTCGTTGCGGGCGCCGGACTTCACCCAGGCCCCTAGGGCAACCGATTCGATGCTTGGAAGGGTTTCGGTGGCGACTGTCAGGCCGTTCGACAGACGGCTTACCTCAACACCCATATGGCAAGTACTCCCTAACGCGCCGCCCGCGAGTGGCGGTTCACGTAATCTTCCACCATTTTCAAGTCGGAGGGAAGTATCGTGTATTTTTCGTCGGCTGTCATCAAGCCGCCTAGCCATGCAGGCAGGGCAGGGGTGACGCCGCTCGCGGCTTCGACCGCGGCCGGGAATTTCGCCGGATGCGCGGTGCCGAGCACCACCATGGGCACCGCACCGGAGGCATTGGCGGCTGCGACGTGAACGGCGGCGGCCGTGTGCGGGTCAAGCAGGTAGTTGCTTTTCTCGAGCGTCGCGCGGATGGTGGCGGCGACCTCGTCCACCGTGGCGCGGCCGGCGTCGAACTCCGCGCGGATGCGCTGGAGCTCGTCTTCCTCGATGGTGAACGCGCCGGACTGCTTCAGCCCGTTCATGTAGCGCCGCACTGTTTCGGCATCGCGGCCGGCCGCCTCGAACAGCAGGCGCTCGAAGTTCGACGACACCTGGATGTCCATCGACGGCGAGGTCGTGGCGAACACGCCCTTGGTGCGGTATTCGCCGCTCGCAAGCGTGCGCGCCAGGATGTCGTTGTCGTTGGTGGCGATGATCAGCCGCTCGATCGGCAGGCCCATGCGCTTGGCGGCGTAACCGGCGAAAATGTCGCCGAAATTGCCGGTCGGCACAGTGAAGGAGATCGGCCGGTCGGGCGCGCCGAGCGACAGCGCCGACGAGAAATAATACACGAGCTGGGCCATGATGCGGGCCCAGTTGATCGAATTGACGCCCGACAGCGACACCCGGTCGCGGAAGGCGTGGTCGTTGAACATATCCTTCACCAGGCCCTGGCAGTCGTCGAAATTGCCTTCGACCGACAGCGCGTGGACATTGGCGGCGCTCGACGTCGTCATCTGGCGCTGCTGCACCGGCGAGACCTTGCCGTGCGGGAAAAGGATGAAGATGTCGGTGCGGTCGCGGCCGGCGAAGGCGTCGATCGCAGCACCCCCGGTGTCGCCCGAGGTCGCGCCGACGATGGTGGCGCGCTGGCCGCGCTCGGAAAGCACATGATCCATCAGCCGCGCCAGCAACTGCATCGCCACGTCCTTGAAGGCCAGCGTCGGGCCGTGGAACAGCTCGAGGATGAAGGTGTTCTTGCCGGTCTGCACCAGCGGGCAGACGGCCTCATGCCGGAACGTGGCGTAGGCTTCGCGCACCAGCTTTTCGAAGACGGGTGCCGCGATTTCGCCGCCGAGGAAGGGCGTCAGCACGCGGATGGCAAGGTCCGGATAGGCAAGCCCGCGCATGGCGCGGATGTCGGCGGCCGAAAACCGCGGCCATTCGCTGGGCACGTAAAGCCCGCCGTCGCGCGCCAGGCCGGCCAGCACCGCGTCTGAAAATCCAAGGGCGGGCGCATCGCCGCGGGTACTCACATATTGCATCGTAAAAGGCCCATTGCTGCCGGTCACGTCATCCACGGCAATTGGTTAATTTTCCGAGCCGGCTCAGTCGCATTTTTGCCGCGCGGTTGCTATAGGTCACCGGCTTTGTGAGAGGGAAGTGCAGTTTCATGGCGTTTTTTTCGGTCAACCGTCGTCTTGTCGCGGGTCTGGCGCTCAGCGGCTTTATGCTTGCCGCCGCCGGCTGCCAATCGAGCGACAATGGCATCCTGAACCTGGGCTTTGGCAAGAAGTCCGACCCGACCGCGCCGCCGCCACCGCAGGACCCCAAGGTACTCGCCAGCCAGCTGCAGGCCTATTGTCCGAAAGTGACGCTGCGCGACGGGACGGCCTTCTTCAACACCTATGCCAAGGGCGCGGCGGCTAAGCCGAAGAAAAAGAAGGCTGACGCCGCGGCCGACGCTGAAGCCGAGGCGGCGGCCGCCGCGGCCCAGACCGGCCCCAACGGCCAGCCGATCGATCCCGCTCACGATCCGTCCAAGATCATCTACCAGGCCTCGATTTCGGACATGACGCGCGACTGCACCCATGCCAATGGCCAGCTGTCCATGAAGATCGCGGTAGCGGGCAAGGTCGTGCCGGGTCCGATGTTCGCGCCCGGAACCGTCACGATGCCGATCCGCATCGCCGTACAGCGTGGCGACGAGGTGCTTTATTCGCAGCTCCATCAGTACCAGGTGCAGGTCACCGACCCGTCTGCCGCAACCCAGTTCGTCTTCACCGATACCAATGTCGTGGTGCCGGAGCCTTCCGCAAAGGACTACCAGGCCTATGCGGGCTTTGACGAGAACACGCCGGCCGCCTCGACGGACAAGTCGAAAGGCAAGAGGAAGAAGCGCGCTGCGGCGACAAACTGATCGGTCGGCAACGCGTAGCGGAATTGGGGAAGGCGCTTATGCGTCTTCCGACCACTCCGAGAGCGCGGCGAGCGTGCTGTTCAGCTCCGCCCAGCGCCGGATGACCGTTTCGGCGCCGGCCTCGGTCAGCGCATCGGCATGGCCTGGATAGCTGTGCCCGGCGCCGGTGAAGCCGATGACGCGCATGCCGGCCGCCCTGGCGCCGGCGATGCCGTGCACGGAATCCTCGATGACGAAGGTGTTCTTCGGGTTGGCGCCAAGCTTGTCCGCGGCGTAGAGGAACACGTCCGGCGCGGGCTTGGTCTTCTTGCTGGGAATGTCCAGCCCCGAAAAGATACGGCCGGCGAAGAACGGCAGCAGCCGCACCTTCTCCAGCATGAACTGGACCCGCTCGGTGCTTGAGTTGGAGCAAACGGCGCGTGGCACGGTGACGGCCGCAACCGCCTCGCGGGCGCCGTCGATGATGCGCACGTCGCTGCGCAGCTTGCGGTCGACCAGTTCCTCGGCGCGGTCGATCAGAGAGGCCTGGAACGGGACGTGCGACTTCTCCTCGAGCCGCAGCATGATGTCCTTGAAGGTCAGTCCGGCATAGGTCTCGAAAATCTCCTCCGCCGAGATCTCGAAGCCGGCCGATGTCAGAAGCTCGGCCTCGACGCGCGCCGCGACGATTTCGGAATCGACGAGCACGCCGTCGCAATCGAAGATGACAAGGTCTGGCTGGGGCATGGCAATCCGGAAACGTTGGGGAAAGGCCTATCGGCTCAAGTGGCGCGGCATACACCAATGGGCCGGTCCGCGCAAACGTCCGAGGCATGCGGCCGCGCCTTCACCGAATGTTTACGCTGATCGGTAACCATAACAGCCAGTAAACCGTAACGCGTTTGTTTGGGTGTTTTGATGTCTGCCGTGCGTCTTCTCGACGAGCTTTCCCACGCCCCTCTTAAGTCCGAATGGCTGGACACGATCCTGAAGGGCGATTGCGTCGCCGCGCTGGACCGGCTGCCGGAAAAGTCGGTCGACATCATCTTCGCCGACCCGCCCTACAATCTGCAACTCGATGGCGACCTGCACCGGCCCGACCAGTCCAAGGTCGACGCCGTCGACGATGACTGGGACCAGTTCGAGAGTTTCGAGGCTTATGACGCCTTCACCCGCGCCTGGCTGCTGGCGGCCCGCCGCGTGCTGAAGCCGAATGGCACGATCTGGGTCATCGGCTCCTACCACAACATCTTTCGCGTCGGCGCCCGAATGCAGGACCTCGGCTTCTGGATCCTCAACGACATCGTCTGGCGCAAGACCAACCCGATGCCGAATTTCCGCGGCCGCCGTTTCCAGAACGCGCATGAGACGATGATCTGGGCCTCGCGCGACCAGAAGGCCAAGGGCTACACCTTCAACTACGAGGCGCTGAAGGCCTCGAACGACGATCTGCAGATGCGCTCCGATTGGCTGTTCCCGATCTGCACCGGCGGCGAGCGCCTGAAGGACGAGAACGGCAACAAGCTGCATCCGACGCAGAAGCCGGAAGCGCTGCTTGCCCGCATCATGATGGCCTCGACCAAGCCGGGCGACGTCGTGCTCGATCCCTTCTTCGGCTCCGGCACCACCGGTGCCGTCGCCAAGCGCCTCGGCCGCCACTTCGTCGGCATCGAGCGCGAGCAGGCCTATATCGACGCCGCCAATGAGCGCATCGCCGCGGTGCGCCCGCTGGAAAGCGCCGACCTCACCGTGCTTTCCGGCAAGCGCGCTGAACCGCGCGTCGCCTTCATCAGCCTGATCGACAACGGGCTGGTGGCGCCCGGCGCCACGCTCTACGACGCCAAGAAGCGCTGGGCGGCGAAAGTGCGCGCCGACGGCACGCTGGCCATCGGCGACAGCGCCGGCTCCATCCACAAGATCGGCGCCGAAGTGCAGGGGCTGGACGCCTGCAACGGCTGGACCTTCTGGCACTATGAACGCAGCGGCGGCTTGACCCCGATCGACGAGTTGCGCCGCATCGCCCGTCTCGGCATGGAGCGGGCAGGGGGCTGAATCAACAGTTCAACGGATCGCCGCAAGCGACTCAGTTCAGGCCCTAATCCCGAACCGCTCAAGGTCTGCTTTGAGCGTGCCGGCGTCGGTGAACAGCACTGCCTGCCAGCCGGCGGCCCTGGCGCCGTCGACATTCTTCTGGCTGTCGTCGATGAACAGCGAGGCCGACGGATCGAGTCCGAACGACGCGACGTGATGGTCGTAGATGGCGCGGTCCGGCTTGATCAGGCCGATCTCGCCGGAGACGGTGACGCCGCGCGGCTTTTCCAGGAACGGAAAACGGGCGCGGGCCTCGCGGAACGTGTCCGAGGCCCAGTTGGTGAGCAGCGTCACGTCGCGGCCGTCCTCGATCAGGCCCTCGAGCAAAGCGACGCTGTCTTCATAGGCATGCGGCGCCATCTCGTGCCAGTGGCGGCGGAAGTTACGGATGTTCTCGGCATGGCCGGGATGCTCGGCGATCAGCAGCGCCTCGGCTTCTTCCCACGTCCGGCCACGGTCCTGCTCCAGATTCCAGGCGCTGGTGCAGACATTGTCGAAGAACCATTTCCGCTCCCCGGCATCGGGGATCAGGCGGCTGAACGGGATGTCGGGATCGTAGTGGACCAGCACCTTGCCGATGTCGAACACGATGTGGCGGATTTCGGTCATGCGGGCCTCTTTGCACTGTACGACGAGGGTTTTTTCGTCGCGCCCGGTATCGCCGCTTCGATTGCCTTTTTCATGACGGTCGGAAGCGCTTCCCCGGAAATCTCATGGGCCAGCGACCAGAAATGCCCCGACGGCGCATCACCCGTGACTCGGGCATGGAAGACATCAAGCTCCAGCGCGAAATGGGTGAAGACATGGCCGATCTGCCCGGCGCGCCGCCAATCGGCTCGAAAGGGCGCGGCGTCGGCTGTCGTGGCACCGTCGACCCGCGCCGTCCAGCCGGTCGTTGGCACCTCGGTCATGCCGCCGAGCAAGCCCTTCTCGGGCCGCTTGCGGAGCAGGATGGCGCCGTCGGCGCGCTCGGCGACGAAGGCGGCGCCCCTGCGTAGCGGCTTGTCGTCCTTCGGCAGGCGGACCGGAAAACGCTCGGGATCGCCGCTGAGGATGGCGCTGCAATCCTCGCGCACCGGGCACAGCATGCAGCGCGGCCGCTTCGGCGTGCAGATCGTCGCGCCGAGATCCATCATCGCCTGGGCGAAATCGCCGGGCCGGGCCTGCGGCACCAGCTTTTCGACCAGCGCGCGGATTTGCGGTTTGGCCTCGCTGAGCGGGGTTTCGATCGAATACAGCCGGGTCATGACCCGCTCGACATTGCCGTCGACGACCGCCGCCGGCTGGTCGAAGGCGATCGCGGCGATCGCCGCCGCGGTGTAGGCGCCGATACCCGGCAATTCGCGCAGGCCCGCCTCGGTGGCGGGAAAACGGCCGCCTCGCAGCGCCACCAAGTCGGCGCAGGCCTTCAGATTGCGTGCCCTGGAATAATAGCCGAGCCCGGCCCAGGCCTTCATGACCTCTTCGGCGGGGGCTGCCGCCAACGCCTCGACCGTCGGCCATTTCTCGACGAAATTGCGGAAATAGGCTTTTACCGCCTCGACCGTGGTCTGCTGCAGCATCACCTCGGACATCCACACCCGATAGGGGTCGGCCCTCACGCCGCGCGCAAACGCGCCTGGCGACACGCGCCAGGGCAGGTCGCGATGATGCGCGTCGTACCAGGCAAGCAGGCGCGAGGCGATATCCCGGGATCCAGCTTTGCTGGTATCTGCGGATCCGATATCGCCGGGTGCGGCCTGTGGTGATGCCTTGCGGGTCTGGTCGAGCGGTGCCATTGATCGGATGAATTGGGGACTGGAGAACGCACATGGCAGGGAAAAGGGCCTTCGGCAATCCCGTTCCGGTGAGCGATCTCGCGACCGAGATCCTCGATCCGGTGCTGAGGAAGCGCGCCGGCATCTCGATCGGGCTGGTGCAGTCCTGGGAGGAGATCGCCGGGCCGCGCCTGGCCACCCATTCGCGCCCGGAAAAGATCCAGTGGCCCCGCCGCCTGCACGAGGACGATCCGTTCGAGCCGGCGACGCTGATCATCGCTTGCGAAGGCATGGCGGCTCTGCATCTGCAGCACGAGGCCGGCGAGGTCATCAATCGCGTGAACGCCTTCCTGGGCTTCAACGCCGTCGGCCGCATCAAGATCCTGCAGAAGCCGGTGCTTTCGCAGAAGGCGCGGCCGAAGCCCGCGCCGCGCCCCTTGACCGAGGCCGAGAAGTCGAAACTTTCGCATCTGGTCGGCAAGATCGAGGATGACGGCCTGCGCGCTTCGCTGGAGCGGCTTGGCGCCACAATTTTGGGTGAAAGGAAGCCCAAAGGGTCGTAAGAAGCGTCATGAATGCGTCACCAATCTCGCGCATTCGTGATGCTCAGGATCAAGTTTCGCGATTGGATTGGGGATCGCGATGCCTTAATTCGCGCCAACTCTCGCCTTTTCTAGCCCTTGCATTGCAAAATCCAACCGATATCAGGTGATTCGCATGAACCGTGCCCCGTTTGGCAAGACCTTGTCCCGCAGAAACCTTCTGAGCGCGGTGGCCGCTGTTCCCGCGGTGGCGCTGCTTGCCGCATGCAGCGACTCCGGCGAGGAGGCCAAGGCCGCCGATGTGAAGCCTGCCAATCCGTCGACGCCTGCCAAGCCGGCCGCGACGCCGGCGGCCGTCCAGGTGCCGGAGGCCCAGGGTACGGTCGACATGGCGGAACTGCTGAAGCCCGGCGCGCTGCCCGAAAAGCAACTCGGCAAGGACGACGCCAAGGTCACCATCGTCGAATACGCTTCGATGACCTGCCCGCATTGCGCGCATTTCGCGATGACCACCTTCCCTGAGTTGAAGACCAAATATATCGACACCGGCAAGGTCCGCTACATCCTGCGCGAATTCCCGTTCGACCCGAGCGCCGAGGCCGGCTTCATGCTGGCGCGTTGCTCCAAGGACAATTACTTCGCCATGGTCGACGTGCTGTTCAAGCAGCAGCCGAGCTGGGTCGGCGTCAACAACACCAAGGAAGCGCTGCTGCAGATTTCCAAGCTGGCCGGTTTTACACAGGAGTCCTTTGAGGCCTGCTTGACGGACCAGAAACTTCTGGACGATGTGAGAGCAGTCCAGAAACGCGGAGCGGACGAGTTCAAGGTCGACTCGACGCCGACCTTCTTCATCAACGGAAAGACCTACAAAGGGGCGATGTCGATTGAGGAAATGTCGGCCATCATCGACCCTCTGCTCTGACATCCAGGCAGCGCCGAAGCGGTCTGGCTTCGGCGCCATGACCTGTAGTGTAGGGCGGCGCGAATGAAATTTTCGCGCCTTCGCCTTCTCGGTTTCAAATCCTTCGTCGAGCCCGGCGAGTTCGTCATCGAACGCGGGCTGACCGGCATTGTCGGGCCGAACGGCTGCGGCAAGTCGAACCTCGTCGAAGCTTTGCGCTGGGTGATGGGCGAAAGCTCCTACAAGAACATGCGCGCGTCCGGCATGGACGACGTGATCTTCTCCGGCTCCGGCGCGCGCCCGGCCCGCAACACCGCCGAGGTCACGCTTTTCCTCGACAATACGGACCGTACCGCGCCCGCCGCCTTCAACGACGCCGACGAACTGCAGGTGTCGCGCCGCATCGAGCGCGAGGCCGGCTCGCTCTACCGCATCAACGGCAAGGAAGCCCGCGCCAAGGATGTGCAGCTTCTGTTCGCCGACCAGTCGACCGGCGCCCGTTCGCCCTCCATGGTCGGCCAGGGCCGCATCGGCGAGCTGATCCAGGCAAAGCCCCAGGCCCGCCGCGCGCTGCTCGAAGAGGCGGCCGGCATTTCCGGCCTGCATACGCGCCGGCATGAGGCGGAGCTTCGGCTGAGGGCGGCCGAGCAGAACCTCGAACGGCTGGACGATGTCGTCGGGGAGTTGGAAGGCCAGATCGAGAGCCTGAAGCGCCAGGCGCGCCAGGCCTCGCGCTTCAAGAACCTGTCGGCCGATATCCGCAAGGCCGAGGCGACGCTGCTGCACCTGCGCTGGACGTTGGCGAAAACCCAGGAAGGCGAGGCGCGCTCCGCGCTTGCCGTCGCCACCGCGCTGGTCGGCGATCGCGCCGCCGCTCAGATGGCCGCCGCCAGGGAGCAGGGCATCGCCGCGCATCGGCTGCCCGATTTGCGCGACGCCGAAGCCGCCGCCGCCGCCGCCTTCCAGCGCCTGTCGATCGCCAAGACGCAGATCGAGGAGGAGGCCGGCCGCATCCGCGCGCGCCAGACCGAGCTCGAACGCCGTCTGCAGCAGCTCGACGCCGACATCGCCCGCGAGGAGCGGATGGTGCGCGACAATGCCGACATCCTCGAGCGCCTGCGCGCCGAGGAAGCCGAGCTCAATTCCGAAAACGCAGGCGCCGCCGAGCGCGAGGCGACCACACGCGCCGCTTTCGAGCAGGCGGGTGCTACGCTGTCGCAGAGCGAAGCAAGACTTGCCGCGCTGACCGCCGAACGCGCCGAGGCCGCCGCCTCGCGCCACCAGATCGAGCGCAGCCTGCGCGAAACCGCCGAGCGCCGTGACCGCTTCGCCCGCCAGCTCGCCGAGGTCGACCGCGAGCTTTCCGACATCGTCGCGCGCATTTCCGGCCTGCCGGATCCCGCCGAGAAGCGGCTGCTGGTCGAGGACGCGCTTGCCCGGCTGGAAGAGAGCGAGGCCGGCACTATTGCCGCCGAGCAGGCGGTCGCCGAGGCGCGTGCGGCCGAAAGCGCCGCAAGGCCTCCGTTGCAGGATGCCAGGGCGGAACTGGCGCGCATCGAGACCGAAGCGCGCACGCTGGCCAAGATCCTCAACGCCACCAGCGGCGGCGATCTCTTCCCTTCGGTGCTTGAGCAGATCAGCGTCGAGCGCGGCTACGAGACGGCGCTTGGCGCAGCCCTTGGCGAGGACCTCGACGTCCCGCTCGACCGCAGCGCCCCGGTGCATTGGGGCGAAAGCGCGGTGCAGCCGGGCGACGCGTCATTGCCCGAGGGCGTGAAGAGCCTGGCAAGCGTGGTGCATGCGCCGGCGCAGCTCGCCCGCCGCCTGGCGCAGATCGGCATCGTCGACGCCGCCGACGGCCGCCGGCTCCAAGCGCTTCTGGCTCCCGGCCAGAGACTGGTCAGCCGCGATGGCGCGCTCTGGCGCTGGGACGGCCTGACGGCCAGCGCCGACGCGCCGACCGCCGCCGCGCTGCGGCTGGCGCAGAAGAACCGGCTGGCCGAACTCGATGCCGAGGCCGTGCAGGCGACGCGCGTCGTGCGCGAGGCGGAGGACGCGCTGGCGCGCGCCGAGCAGGCGATGCGCCAGGCAAGCGAGGCCGAGCGCAACGCCCGCCAGGCCGGCCGCGACGCACAGCATGCGTTGGATGCCGCACGCAACGCGCTGGCCGAGGCCGAGAAGGCCGGCGGCGAGCTGGTGAGCCGCCGCGCCGCCTTGGACGACGCCCGCGCCCGCATCGTCGAAAGCCATGAGGAGACGCAGGCTGCCTTCCTCGAAGCCGAGGAGATGCTGAAGGACGCGCCCGATCTCGGCGATCTTCAGCTGCAACTCGAACAGGCTTCGGCCAATGTCTCGCGCGACCGCGCCACGCTTGCCGACGCGCGCGCCGTGCATGACGGGCTGCGCCGCGAGGCCGAGGCGCGCATGCGCCGGCTCAACGCCATCGGCGCCGAGCGCAGGAACTGGGTGGAGCGCGCCGAAAACGCTTCGACGCAGATCGCCGCGCTTGGCGAGCGTAAGGCGGAGGCCGAAGCCGAGCGCGAGCGGCTGGCGGATGCGCCGGACGAGATCGACGCCAAGCGCCGCGCCTTGCTGACGCAGCTTTCCGAGGCGGAGGCGCTGCGCCAGACGGCGAGCGACCGCCTGCAGGAGGCGGAAAACAAGCAGGCCGAGCTCGACAAGGCGGCCACCGCCGCGATCCAGTCGCTTGCCGAGGCGCGCGAGACCCGCGTGCGCGCCGAGGAGCGGCTCACCGCGGCGGACGAGCGCCGCGTCGAGGTCGAGGCGCGCATCCAGGAAGCGCTGAACACGCCGCCGCATCTCGTCATCCAGCATACCGGGCTCAAAGCCGATGATCCGATGCCCGACATGGTCGAGATCGAGCGCCAGCTCGACCGGCTGAAGATCGAGCGCGAGCGGCTCGGCGCCGTCAATCTGCGCGCCGAGGAAGAGCAGAAGGATTTGTCCGAGCGTCTGGAGACCATCGTTTCCGAGCGCGAGGACATCATCGAGGCGATCAGGAAACTGCGCCAGGCGATCCAGAGCCTCAACCGCGAGGGTCGCGAACGGCTGCTCTCGGCCTTCGAGGTGGTCAACGGCCATTTCCAGCGGCTGTTCTCGCATCTGTTCGGCGGCGGCACGGCGGAACTGCAGCTGATCGAGTCGGAAGATCCGCTGGAAGCGGGGCTGGAAATCCTCGCCCGTCCGCCCGGCAAGAAGCCGCAGACCATGACGCTGCTCTCCGGCGGCGAGCAGGCACTGACGGCAATGTCGCTGATCTTCGCCGTCTTCCTCACCAATCCGGCGCCGATCTGCGTGCTTGACGAGGTCGACGCGCCGCTCGACGACCACAATGTCGAGCGCTTCTGCAACCTGATGGAGGAGATGGCGAGGACGACGGAGACCCGTTTCGTCATCATCACCCACAACCCGATCACCATGGCCCGCATGGACCGCCTGTTCGGCGTCACCATGGCCGAGCAGGGCGTCAGCCAGCTGGTCTCAGTCGACCTCCAGGCGGCCGAAGCGATGCGCGAGGCGAGCTGAGCTAGATCAGCGTAGCCTCGATCCTATTAAACTGCACATCGCAAAATCGTGTGAACGTACCTCTTTAAGGTAGCTGCTTTCCCTGGATCGAGTATTTTGGGTCATGGGAGATCGTCTTTCGCCTGAAGCGCGCAGCGCCCACATGCGCTTGATAAGGAAGAAGAACACACGACCAGAAGTCCGGGTTCGAAAGCTGCTGCACTCACTCGGCTATCGCTTCCGACTGCATCGTCACGATTTGCCGGGTTCGCCCGACATTGTTCTTCCGAAGCATATGACAGCCATTTTCGTTCACGGTTGCTTTTGGCATCAGCATGCTGGATGCCGCCTTGCCCGTAAACCAAAATCACGCTTGGACTATTGGCTTCCTAAGTTGGAGCGTAACGCAATGCGAGATCAAGAAATTGACATGCGCCTTCGCGAGTTGGGCTGGCACTCTGCGACAATATGGGAATGCGAGACACGGCACGAAGAGTCCCTGCGAGGAAGATTGCTTGTACTTCTCTCCTAAGCAGCTTCGCGCTCTCTGTAGGCGGCGCCTCGCCCGAGACCGGTACCGGGATGTGCCGAATCGCTATGGGCTAAATGGAGAAATTTTTTCGGGACTGGCAGCCTTCTTTCAGGTGGCGGAAAAGATTCCTGTGCAGACGGCGCCAACGTTGACGTATCGAGGGCTCCATTAATGCCAAAGAACTGCGCAGCTATCTCCCGAGCTAAACTCTCAGCGAGCGCGGATGGCACGGCATTGCCGACCATCTTTTGAATTTCTGCATGGTTGCAGTTGAAGCGAAGCCCATCCGGGAATGTCTGGAGTCGGCAAAGCTCCTCCTGTGAAAGACGTCTATTTTCCCAATGGAAAGGTCCGGTAGCTGGGCCTGGTTGCGCCTGAATGGTCCATGACGGCTTATCTTTTGCCAGTTTCAAGAGGAAGTTCCAATAGCGTCGGCGCCATCCAAAAAGCGCAGCACCACCGCCACGGTCGGTGTGCCAAAGATAGTTCTGCCCTTCAGGGATGGAAGGCAGTAAATCGGCCCACTTGCCTTTGACCCTCAGCGCTGATTTGTCCTTTATGGAATCGAGATCGGCAAACGCATCCCAAGCGGTGCGATGTCGGTCTTTTCCTGCGAGAGCTTCGAGGCTGCCCGATCGGAAGTGCGTTGGCGATGGAAATCGGAAGCTCCGCCCGTCCCTTGAACCGACAATAAAGACGCGTTCCCTGAGTTGTGGCACGCCGTAGTCCACCGCATTGAGGGCTCGGCACTCCAGCACGTAGTCGGTTCCGAGATCGCGATTGATCTCCTCGATCCCAGCTTGCAGAGTCTCAATTCCTTCGCTCTTACCCCGATACGCTAGGCCGGGAACATTCTCTAGAAGGAATGTTTTGGGGCGCGTGTCGCGAAGTACCCGAAGGTACTCGACCAGAGTGTCAGCGCGGGGATCGGACAGCCGTCGAGAATCGCCCCGAGCCCAATAGCCAGACTTGCTGAATGGCTGGCAAGGAGGTCCCCCGATCAGAATATCTGCCTCACCGGGCTTAAGACCGGCAGTCGCTAAGATAGTCTCGGACGAAATGGCTGCGATAGGGCCTTCAAGGACAGGCCAATTCCGATTCAATCTTAGAGTTGCACAAGCCGTCTCGTCAAAATCGAGCGCGACCCGTGTCTCAAATCCTGCCGCCTCAAATCCGAAATCGAGTCCACCAATGCCAGTGAACAAGGAAATAGCTTTGAGCTTCATGTTCACCTCACGCGGTTCTCGCATAATGCAATTCGAAAACTCTCTCTGCGCTGGCTGAGAAGATCGGCTCTGCCACCCCGATCATGTTTGCTATTCGGCCGACACAGGTTTTGTGCAGCTCCAGATCTGTCGTGAGCGCGAAACGGAATTCCCAACTCTCCGTCACAGCATGGAGGCATGCTGCTAGGACCGGAAAGTCCTCAGGCCGATAGTAACGAGAGCATGGATCACCTTTCGAGGCGCGCGTCTTCTGAAAATCGACCTTCGGCCGACCATCTGAATAGGTCGAGCGAAGTGTGTTCTTACATTCGATCAAGATCGGCGCGCCGCCCTTCCATCTGAGCGAAATGTCCGGCTTGCCGTCAGCTTCAAGGCGAATACATTCGGAAACACCCTTGAGCTTACCGAGGGTAGCTGCAAGGTGCTCCTCAGCGACCCATCCGCGGACCGCCATTTTCAGGCGGCTGGCGCCCTCAATAAGGTCAAAGAGGGCGTCTGATGCGATCCCAAATTCTTCGAGGATGGGGTGTGAAACAGCCTTAGCCGGTCTAAGTGCCTTGAGCTTGTCCGCTACTAGGTGGCGCTCGCCTGGGTCTAGCTGATAAGCAATCCGCTCCAGAGCAACCAAGTCGAGCAGCCGATCTTGCTTGCCTCCAACCAGAACCTCAGTTCGGCAATCCTCAAGTTCGGCTGTGGGTCGATCTTTTGACTTTCCAGGCCGCCTATCGCGCTCCCAAACAGCCCAGCCCTGCAGCCGAATCAATTCTACATGCTCGTGCTTAAACTCAATCGAGCGCGACATCGGCGCTGGGGTGTTCATGACCGGATCGGCGGCTACAAACAGGCCTTCCTCCAGGTCAATGCCGACGAACAATGTTGTGACAAGTCTGCTGGAGTCGATCACGACATCAAGCGCGCCTTTGAGATTTCCGCCGTACTTGACCTGAAATCGATGCTCGTCGGCGGGCCGATTTTTAATAAGTTTCGCGTTCGCAAAAAATGCGTATACGAGGATGCCATGTCGCTCGCCGGCTGGCGTGTCAAAAACGATGTAGAAGGGGGCTCGGCTCGCGTCGCTCGCATGCACGATGGAGCAGTCTCGCATCTCCAGTGCTCTTAACACGAATGCGCGCAAGGGCTCTTTATCAGAGCGCCTTACTGAATAGCTTTTCCACTCCAGTGCAGAGAGGATGTCCTTGTGGGCATCGAATGGGCTCATGCGAAAGCACTAACGCCTTATCGATGATTCGAGAATCTGCGCCATCAACCTCCCCCACCTTTGTGACTGCTTACAACGCTAGCCAATTTTTATGAACAAAACAAGAACAAGATCTGCGTAGCCCCTCCTAGCGGAAATGGCCTGGTCAAAAGAATCCTCGGCGAATGGAAGGCAACCAACTCTACTTCTCCGGTGCAGACGCAGGCGCCGTATAGCGTCGCCGAACGGCGTCGAGCACCCGTTTGCGGCTTTCTTCGGCCGACAATGTCTTGTCCTTCTCCGCTTCGGCCGTCTCGCGGGCGAGCTCCTTATCCCGGATCTGCTGGCGGAACCATTTGGAATAATCGCCGGCGCGCAGGTGATATTCCCAGGTCTTGTCGTCGATGCCTTCCGCCATCTGCGCGAAGATGATGAGGTTGTGGGCTCTAAGGTTCATCGCCTTCTTTGGTCCGGTGAAATAGAAGCTCCCCGCCTCGTCGAGCTCGCCTTCGGCATATTTGCGGCTGTGCCGCTTCAGCGACTGGCTGGGCTCGATGGCCTTGACCGTGAACGGCTTCTTGCCGTCATGCGGCCGCCAGAACAGCACGCGGTCGCCCTTGGGCAGAGGAATGTCCTTCGGCGCCTTCAGCCCGGTTTCCGTGCAAAAAGTCTTGATCACGCCCTTTGCCTTAGGCCCGAGCGCGATCACCGCCGTCACCAGACGCAAGGCGTCGGTGGAAATCGCTTCGGGATGGACGGTGATCAGCACCGTGCCGGGCAGCTCGATCGAAAGCACGGATCGCGTATCCCCGCGCCGCTTGGGCATCAAATGATGCGCCTCGTCGATGATCAGCCAATGCGGCCTTGCGGTCCGGTAGCGGACATTGCCGAGGCCAGGCAGCAGTTCGGCGAAGAAACCGGGACGCTCATCGACCTTCAGCGCCAGCCCGTTGACCACGACATTGTTTTGCGGTTTGTCGAGCAGTTCCAGCAGTTGCTCCTTGTTCGGCGCGGTCGAGCCGTTGCCAAGCGGCACCGCGCCCTTCAGCCCGTCATAGTCGCCTTCGGGATCGAAGATGCAGAACTGCAGCCCCTTCTCGACCAGCCGCTCGGTGAGTGCCGTGGCCAGGGTCGATTTGCCGATGCCCGAGCTGCCGGCGATCAGCACCGTCTCTGTCGGCGACAGGTAAATCTCCTTGCCGCGCGAAGTCCCGAGCAGCACGCCGCGCGAGCGCTTCCTGGCAATCAGGTGGTCGTGCTTGATCAGCTTGCGGATCAGTTCCTCGACGCCCTTGCCGCGCGCCTCCTTGGTGAGGAGGTCGGCGGTTTCCTTGACAGCGGGCAATGCGTTGGCCACTGCGACGCTGCAGCCGGAAGCTCTCAGGAAGGCATGGTCGTTCTCGGCATCGCCGACGGCCACGACGTTATGGGGCGACAGTTTTAGATCCTCCAGTGCCGCCGCCAGCCCGGTCGCCTTGTTGATGCCGGAAGGCAGGATCATCACCGCGCCCTTGTTGAAGATGATTTCCAGTTCCAGTCCAAGCTTCTTGATGACGTCGAGCACAGTGGTCTGGTGCGGCTCCCAGGTGGCGACGATCGAGCGCCCGACCGATAGCGGTTTCACGCCGCGTCGCTTCAGCCTGTCGACGAGATCCGTGGAAGGCGAGGGCGAGATCGTGCGCTCCTCCTCGCTGGCCGGCGTGTAGATGAGCGCGCCGTTCTCGGCCACGACCTTGTCGAACAGGGAAAGTTCGGGAAACACCTCCTTGAGATCGGGCAGTTCGCGCCCGGTGACCAGGATCATCTTGCGCCCGGATTTCTTCAGCTTCTCCAGCGCCGAGATCGTGCTCGCGGTCACGAGCCCGTCATGCGCCAGCGTGCCGTCATAATCGGTGGCCAATGCCATGAAATACATCGGTTGAGCCTCTCCATCGGCCGTTTTGCCGGTCGCCTGGAAACCGGCCGGTTGGACAACAACGCCCGTTGGTGCAAAAGGTTTAGGCCGGGCACTGGATTTGTCGGGGCCGGCGCCAGGTCCGTCGTGCACCGTGGCGGTCAACTCGCCCTTTGGGATGGAACGATCGCGCGCCAGGATCTCGATCCGCCCACTTGCCGCGCGGAAACGCCTTCGCTACTGCCACCTCATGGCAACGCACAGGCTCATCAACACCACGTGGCACAACGTCCTCGGCACGATCGCGCCGGCGCTCACGATTGCGTCCGGCGATGTCGTGATAACGGAGACGCTGGACGCTCGGGGCTTCGACAAGAACGGCGCTCGGCCGGCTTATGGCCCGAACCCTATGAACGGCCCGGTCTTCGTGACGGGAGCCGAACCGGGCGATGCGCTCCGCGTGGACATCCTGCGCATGGATCCTATCCGTCCCTCCGGCTGGACGATCTCGTCGCTGGCCGCCAATGTTGTCGATCCGGAGGCTGCTCGCCAATTGCCGGCGCGCGACAGAGCCGACTGGCTGATCGATCTGGAATCGCAAACTGTGAGGTTGCAGGAGCCGCCGCCAGGCCTTGAGAACTTCGTGCTGCCGCTCGAACCGATGATCGGTTGCTTTGGCGTGGCGCCCGCGATAGGCCAGGCTTTCTCCACCGCGACAAGCGCGGAGAATGGCGGGAACATGGATTATCGCGGCTTTCGGCCCGGCGCGACCGTTTGGTTTCCCGTTGCCGTGGAGGGTGCGCTCTTCTTCGCGGGCGATTGCCATGCAACGCAGGGCGATGGGGAGATCGTCGGAACCGGGATCGAAACCTGTTTTGAACTGCAGCTACGCTTGAGCGTGGAAAAGAACAGGCGGTTGACATGGCCCCGCGGTGAGAACGAGACGCATATTTTCTCCGTGGGCAACGCTCGTCCGCTCGATCAGGCCCTCCAGCACGCGACTACGGATATGCTCAACTGGCTGACAAGCGGTTATGGATTGTCCGTTGCCGCCGCATCGCATCTGATGGGACAGGTTGTGCGGTATCACGTCGGAAACGTCTTTGACCCTGCCTACACCATGGTCTGCCTCATCGAAAAACGATGGCTCCCGAAGCCGTCTTTCGCCGGCTGACTAGGAAAGAGCGGCTTTCCGCTTCGAATTGCATCACAACGCGGAGATAGGGCGGCTCGCCGTTTCCGCGAAACGGTGGACATTGTCTACCCGGCTAGATCTGGGTGATGGCAGTTGGCTGGGGCGCCAGGATTCGAACCTGGGAATGTCGGTACCAAAAACCGATGCCTTACCGCTTGGCGACGCCCCAGCAGGCGGGGCGTGCCCGCTTGCGCGCGGCCTTATAGGACGGGTCGAAGCAAAGCTCAATGCCGCAAGATCAACTAAAATCGGCAGCGATGCAGGCCGCGATTCCAGCCAGTTCACCCATTCGCCGGCAGTAGAGCGCAAGCCGCACGCCGCGCGGCGGCTTCGCAGCAGTGCCGGCACGGCAGCGGTTCAGTTCGGGCTCTCGGGAAGCAGGCGATGCATCCCTGCCTACGCTTGGGCCACGCGCGCGCGGCAATCGTCCAGAACGGCAGTGAGCGTCTCTTCGAAAGAATATTGGGGCGCCCAGCCAAGCAGGGTCCGGGCGCGGGTCGCATCGCCGACGATGCAGGGCAGGTCACTTGGCCGCATCCGCAAGGGATCCTGCTCCACGCCGATCTTGACGCTGCTACGGGCCAGCAGCAGGTCGAGAATATCGCCCATCCGCCAGGAAACGCCGGATGCAACATTGAAGATCGTGTTCGGCACAAGATCGCGGCTGCGCAGGACCGCGCGCGCATAGGTGTCGGCGATGTCGCGCGCATCCAGGAAATCGCGCCTTGCGTCGAGATTGCCGACGCGGATGACCGGCGCAGCCAGGCCTGCTTCAATGCGCGCGATCTGCATGGCGAAGGCCGGGACCGCGAATGCCTCGGTCTGGCCTGGTCCCGTATGATTGAAGGGGCGCATCCGAACGCATTTCAACCCCTTGTATGACATCGCGCCGAGCGCGAGGTCGGCCGCGGCCTTGGTCGCGGCGTAGTCGTCGATCGGGGCAAGAAGCGTGCTTTCTTCGAGCGGTCGCCCGGTCTTCGCGCTTTCGCCATAGACCAGACCCGATCCGACATGGACCAGCCAGCAATCCGGAGCCTTGTCGAGGATGGCATTGGCCACGTTGAGCGCGCCGTCCACGTGGATGCGCCACGTGTTTGATGGATTCGCCTGGGCGGCATCCGGGGCCGCGACCGCCGCCAGGTGGATGACGTGCGTTGGCCGATGGCGGGCAATGGCGTCCTCGACGGCGGCCGCGTCTGTCACGTCCAACTCGCCAACCTCGCCGAAAACGGGATGCGGACCGCCATATTTGGAGGTCGCGGCAATGGCAATGTCGTCGCCGCAAACGCTGCGCAGCGCGTCGTAGACATAAGGGCCGACGAAACCGTTGGCGCCGGTCAGGAAAACGCGCACGGGCGCCTCACGAGCCATGACGGACCGTCCGCATGCAGATGCGTGTCGGAACGCGGTGCATCAAGTCATCGGCCCGTAAAAGCAAGAGTTTCCTTTTAATGCTTTGCGGCCGCGTGGCGCGCAAGATCCGCGTCCACCATTTCGCGGATCATCTCTTCCAGGGAGATCGTTGCTTCCCATCCGAGCTTCGCCTTTGCCTTGGCTGGATCACCGAGCAGGATCTCGACTTCCGCCGGCCTGAACAGGTCTGGATCGATGACAAGATGGTCGTCCATCTTCAACCCGACATGCTCGAAGGCAATGCTGCACATGTCGCGCACCGTCGTCGTCCTGCCGGTGGCGACCACATAATCGTCGGGCTGGTCCTGCTGCAGCATCAGCCACATGGCGCGGACATAGTCTCTGGAGTGGCCCCAGTCGCGCCTGGCGTCGATGTTGCCCAGGCGCAACTCCCTCGCCAGCCCCATCTTGATGCGCGCGACGGCGTCCGTGACTTTGCGAGTCACGAATTCGATGCCGCGAAGCGGCGATTCGTGATTGAACAGGATGCCGCTCGAGGCATGCAGGCCGAAGCTCTCGCGATAATTGACGGTGATCCAATGGCCGTAGGCCTTGGCCACCGCATAGGGCGAGCGGGGATGGAAAGGCGTGTTCTCCGATTGCATCGGCTCCTGGATAAGGCCGTACATCTCCGACGACGAAGCCTGATAGAAACGCGCCCCGGGCATTTCGAGACGCAGCGCCTCCAGCACATTGGTGACGCCGATACCGGTGACGTTGCTGGTAAGGATAGGCTGCTGCCATGAGGATTTGACGAAAGACTGTGCGGCAAGGTTGTAGACCTCGTCCGGCCTTACGTCGCGCATGGTTCGGATGAGGCCCGACAGGTCCGTGATGTCGCCATCCACGATCCGCACGGCGTTCTCGATGCCCAGCCATTTCAGCCGCGTCGTGTTGACGTCGGCTGTGCTCGACCGTCGCGCCAGCCCGTTGACTTCATAACCCTTCGAAAGCAGGAGCTGCGCCAGGTAGGCGCCGTCCTGCCCGGTAATGCCGGTTATCAATGCTGTCTTTGTCATTAATGGTCTCGGTGATCGGGCGAGATGCGGGGCGGGAGTCCCCATCGTTGCTGAATTGGCCGCTCCACGCCTGCGGTAACCGCCGGCACCGCTGTCATTATACGGGCTCACCCTCATCCGCCAGTGCGGTGTCCCGCGCCCGTTTCAGCGCCATTGCCACGATTTCGGTTGCCCTGTGATGGCTGGCGGCCTCGGCATAGCAGCGAAATTCGGGAGCATTGCCGGAAGGCCGCAGATGGATGATCTCGCCGCTGGTCATTCGCGCCCTGAGACCGTCGGTCTCGTCTATGTCCGCCACCATGCCGAAGGGCGCCAGGAACCGTTGCAACGCGTCGTGGTCGGCGAGCTTGCGCATCAAGCCGCGCGATCTCTCGGCCGGGAAGTTCTCGAGCCGCTCGCTGGCGCAGACCGGAAGATTCCAGGTTTCGCGCAGGCTGGAGAGCGTTTTGCCGGCCGATGCCATCGTGCCCAGCACGGCCAGGATCGGCAAGAATGAATCCCGCGTCGGCAGTGCCGACACTATCCTGCCGTTCACCAGGCAGTCGGACCCCAGCAGAACCCCGCCATTGGCTTCGAAGCCGACGACGATGCCGCCTGCCTGCAGCGCGGCGTCCATTCCCTCTATGACGAAAGGGGACCCGACCTTCGTTCTCCTGACGCCGAACCCGAAAGCCTCGGATATGCCCGAGTTGGAGGTGACCGGCGTCACCACGACATCGGCTTTGAGGAAGAGCGCCGTGGCCAGCCCGATCAGGTCACCGCGGAACAACTCGCCATTCTCATCAATGACAAGGGGGCGGTCGGCATCGGCATCGGCCGAGACCACCGCGTCGAATTTGAACTCGCGCGCCCAGTCCTTCATCTTCGCCATCGTTTCCTGGCCGACGGCCTCGGTATCGACAGGCACGAAAGTGTCTGATTTGCCGACGGGGATCACATCGGCGCCGAAGGATCGCAGGACCTCGACCAGCAGCTCCGCCGCAACCGTGCTGTGCTGGTAGACGCCGAGCCTCATTCCGGAAAGGACGCCGGCCGGCAGAATTGCCCCGACACGGTCGCGAAAGGCCGCGAGCGCCTGTTCATGGCCGGCCTGCCGGTCCCCACGCGCCGGCGGCCATGGATATTGGTCCGACAGCTCCGCGACAGAAAGGGTGATCGCGGCCTCGTCCGCCTTGTCGATCTCGCCCTTCGGTCCGTAGAACTTGATGCCGTTGCGGTCGGCGGGAATATGCGAGCCGGTCACCATCAGCGCCGCAGCGTCGTGCCGGCGGGCATAAAAGGCAAGCGCCGGTGTGGGGATCGGACCGCAATCGACCGGCTGGAAGCCGGATGCGGCCAGCGCCGCCATGCAGTCCCGCGCGATTGCCGGGCTGCTGTCGCGCAAGTCCCGCCCCACGAATACCTTGCCTTGCTGATATCCAGTCGACCGCAAGCGCCGGGCGAAGCCCTCAGTGTAAAGTCCGCTTGCCCTTCCGACCAATTCGGAAGCCAAACCCCGAACGCCGCTTGACCCGAATTTCATCAGCCTGCTTTTGCCGTTGGAAGATCGCCGCTGTTTGTTGGGGTGAGCCGAGCCTGGCTGTCAACAGCAAAAAAACCTCGAAATCCGCGTCTTTTCTAATATCCCCACACCGCCAGTTCGTTGCCCGCTGGGTCGGTGAAATGAAACCGTCTGCCGCCTGGGAAGGAAAAGATCGGCTTGACGATGGTCCCCCCGGCGCTCTCGACCGCGTCCAGCGTTTCCTCGAGGTTTTCGGAGTAGAGCACGGGCAGCGGTTTGGCCGGCGCTTCCCCGGCATCGGCCTGGAAACCGCCGTCGAGCCCTTCTGCGAAAGCGGAATAGGTCGGGCCGTAATCGGTGAACGACCATGAAAAGGCGGCGCTGTAGAAGGATTTGACGCTGTCCAGCGTGCCGCCCGTTGCCGGCAGCTCCAGATAGTCGAGTTTTCCGTTGAGTTTCATCACGCTACTCCACTATGTTCCTGTTATGTTCTATAACGCACCCATGCCCTCCGGCAAGTCTTTTTGACGCAGCTTTTGCTTAATCGATTGTAGTGCCTGCGAGCGCCGGCCGGTGCCTTGCCTTTCGCACTGCAGCATCTTATCGCTCGGACCGGAAAGGCGGGGAACCGGGCCATGGTCCGGCTGTTTCTATCTTCCACGAACTGGAGGGCAAGCATGACCAAGTGGGTTTACACCTTCGGCGACGGTGCCGCCGAAGGCCGTGCCGGCGACCGCAATCTTCTCGGTGGCAAGGGTGCCAATCTGGCCGAGATGTGCAGCCTCGGCCTGCCGGTGCCGCCCGGTTTCACCATCACCACCGAGGTCTGCAATGCCTATTACGCCAATGGCCGGGCTTATCCCGATGGGCTCGAGGCGGATGTCGTCGCCGCTCTCGACCATATCGGCCGCATTACCGGCCGTCGCTTCGGCGATCCGTCGAAGCTGCTTCTGGTCTCCGTGCGCTCCGGCGCCCGGGCGTCGATGCCCGGCATGATGGACACGGTGCTCAATCTCGGCCTCAACGACGAAACGGTCGAGGCGCTGGCCGCCGATTCCGGCGATGCCCGCTTCGCCTATGACAGCTATCGCCGCTTCATCCAGATGTATTCGGACGTGGTCATGGGCCTCGATCACGAGGTGTTCGAGGAAATCCTCGAGGACCAGAAGGCGAGCCTTGGCCACGAGCTCGACACCGAGCTGACGGCCGCGGAATGGCAGGGCGTCATTTCGCTCTACAAGGCCAAGGTCGAGGAAGAGCTCGGCAAGCCGTTCCCGCAGGACCCCCACGAGCAGCTCTGGGGTGCGATCGGCGCCGTGTTCTCGAGCTGGATGAACAGCCGCGCCATCACCTATCGCCGCCTGCACGACATCCCTGAAAGCTGGGGCACGGCGGTCAATGTCCAGGCCATGGTGTTCGGCAATATGGGCGACACCTCCGCGACCGGCGTCGCCTTCACCCGCAATCCCTCGACCGGCGACAGGCAGCTGTATGGCGAATTCCTGGTCAACGCCCAGGGCGAGGACGTGGTGGCCGGCATCCGCACGCCGCAGAACATCACCGAGGCGGCGCGCATTGCGGCCGGCTCCGACAAGCCGTCGCTTCAGAAGCTGATGCCCGACGCGTTCCAGGCCTTCGTCGACATCTCCGACCGGCTGGAAAAGCATTACCGCGACATGCAGGACCTCGAATTCACCATCGAGCGCGGCAAATTGTGGATGCTGCAGACCCGCTCCGGCAAGCGCACCGCCAAGGCGGCGCTGAAGATCGCCGTCGACATGGCGAGGGACGGCCTGATCACCAAGGAGGAGGCGGTCGCCCGCATCGATCCGGCCTCGCTCGACCAGCT
This sequence comes from Mesorhizobium atlanticum, assembly GCF_003289965.1. Lineage (GTDB taxonomy): Bacteria > Pseudomonadota > Alphaproteobacteria > Rhizobiales > Rhizobiaceae > Mesorhizobium > Mesorhizobium atlanticum. Next base: position 597,367 of record NZ_QMBQ01000001.1, on the reverse strand, counting down.
GCTGCACCCGACCATCGATCCGAAGGCGGCGCGTGATGTGATCGGCATGGGCCTGCCGGCTTCACCCGGAGCCGCCACCGGCGAGATCGTCTTCTCGTCCGCCGACGCCGAGGATGCCAGGGCGCAAGGGCGCAAGGCGATCCTGGTGCGCATCGAGACCAGTCCGGAGGACATTCACGGCATGCATGCCGCCGAAGGCATCCTCACCACGCGTGGCGGTATGACCAGCCACGCCGCGGTGGTGGCGCGCGGCATGGGCAAGCCCTGCGTGTCGGGCGCCGGCTCGCTGCGCGTCGACTACAAGGCCGGCACATTGGTCTCGATGGGCCAGACCTTCCGCAAGGGCGATATCATCACCATTGATGGCGGCAACGGCCAGGTGCTGAAGGGCGCGGTCGCCATGCTGCAGCCCGAGCTTTCCGGCGATTTCGCCGCCATCATGGAATGGGCTGACGCGGCGCGCCGCATGAAGGTGCGCACCAATGCCGAGACGCCGCTCGACGCGCGCATGGCGCGCTCCTTCGGCGCCGAGGGCATCGGGCTTTGCCGCACCGAGCATATGTTCTTCGACGGCGCCCGCATCGTTGCCATGCGCGAGATGATCCTGGCCGACACCGAGAAGGACCGGCGCGCGGCGCTCGACAAGCTCCTGCCGATGCAGCGCTCGGACTTCCTCGAATTGTTCGAGATCATGGCCGGCCTGCCGGTGACGATCCGCCTGCTCGACCCGCCGCTGCATGAATTCCTGCCCAAGACCGAGGCCGAGCTTGCCGAGGTGGCGAGCGCCATGAATGTATCTGCCGACAAGCTGAGGCAGCGCACCGAGGCCTTGCACGAGTTCAACCCGATGCTCGGCCATCGCGGCTGCCGGCTCGCCGTCTCCTATCCGGAGATCGCCGAGATGCAGGCGCGCGCCATCTTCGAGGCCGCCGTCGAGGCCGGACGCAAGGCCGGCGCCCTGGTGGTGCCGGAAATCATGGTTCCCCTGGTGGGCCTGGTGAAGGAGCTGGAATACGTCAAGGCGCGCATCGATGCGGTGGCGCAAAGCGTCATGCAGGAGACCGGCACCAAGATCGACTACCTCACCGGCACGATGATCGAACTGCCGCGTGCGGCGATCCGCGCCCATGTCATTGCCGAAGCAGCCGAGTTCTTCTCCTTCGGCACCAATGATCTTACGCAGACGACCTTCGGCATCTCGCGCGACGATGCGGCGTCCTTCCTCGAAACCTACCGGCAAAAGGGCATCATCGAGCAGGATCCGTTCGTGTCGCTCGATGTCGATGGCGTCGGCGAACTGGTGCGGATCGCGGCTGAAAAGGGCAAGGCGACGCGACCGGGCATCAAGCTCGGCATCTGCGGCGAGCATGGTGGCGATCCGGCTTCGATCCGCTTCTGCGAGGAAGTCGGCCTCGATTACGTGTCGTGCTCGCCCTACCGTGTGCCGATCGCCAGGCTGGCCGCCGCGCAGGCGGCCGTGGCTGCGGCGAAGGGTACCGCAAAACGCGCCTGACGGGCGTTCGGCGAGCGGCATCCCGATACCTTACGATTTTGTATGCAATGTCACGCGAACGTGCGCGTGGCAGCCCTATGGCACGCGATCTTATGGTCTTGTATATGAACCGCTCGAATAGGCGCGTGACGGTTCCACATGTCGATATCTCAACCCAGTTCAGTGGAATCCGATTCGTCCGGCGCCCGGAAACGAACCTTGCAGGGTCCCTTCGAAGCGGTCCGCTCGATCCTGATCCTGCAAACGAAATATATCGGCGATCTGGTTCTTGCCTCGGCGCTGGCGAACAATCTGCAGATCGCCTATCCGGACGCCAGGATTGTCTTCCTTTGCGAGGCGCGCTTCGCCAGCTTCCTGACCGCGCACGGGATCGCGGCTGAGACCGTCGCTTTCAAGCGCGCCAGCGCGCGTGGCAGCGTGTTGCAGCGCGGCCTGGAACTCTACAGGATAGTGCGTGAGCTGCGCCGGTTCGCCTTCGATATGACCATCGACCTGGTCGATTCAAAAACGTCGCATTTCATCGCCATGATCCTCAATGCGAGGATTCGGGTCGGCTATTTTCCGACCGAACGGCGGTTGCGCCGATTCGAGCGCCAATCCGCCAACGTCCTGGCCAAGCCGTTCGGTTACGGCGAGGCGCATTTCCTCTATCGCTATCTTTCTCCGCTCGAGGCGCTAGGCGTGGATCTGCGAGTGAGGTTCCCCTCAATCCAGCCGCAGCCCGTGGAAACGGCGCGGGTCCTGGCGTTGCTGGACAAGTTCGGTCTTCGGCGCAATGCCTTCCTGGTTGTGCACGCCGGAGCAAGCTTTCCGGGACGCCGGTGGCAGCCCGAGCGCTTCGCCCAGGTCATTGACACGATATCGAACGAAACTGGTCTTTCCGCCGTTTTGGTCGGCGGTCCCGACGAGGCCGAGGCCAACGACCAGATCATGGCCAGGGTCAAGGCGCCGGTCGTCAACCTGGTGGGAGCGCTGTCGCTTGAAACGCTGCTGGCGCTGCTCAAGGAAGCGCGGCTCTTCCTTGGCAATGAAAGCGGCCCGATGCATATAGCGGCCGCGGCCGGCACGCCGGTCGTCGGCCTGTTCGGCCTGACCAACCCGATCCGCTGGGCGCCGGTCGGCGTGCCCAGCGTTTCGCTGCGGCCCTCCATGCCTTGCGAGTGCGTGGGCGGCGACCAGTGCCGCCGGACCGACCCGAGCAAGGCATTTTGCGTCTGGCGCCTGGAAGTGGATGCGGTCGCCAGTGCCGTGCGCGAGCTTCTGGCGCGGACGGAGACGGCCTCGGAAACCGCGATGTAAGGCCAAGCAACTTTTTGCGACTGCCGCTGTTTGCCGTCCCGATTTTCGCCTAGATGCCGGTCTTGTTGAGGCGAGTTTTTGTTTGCGCGGCACGGCGACGGCCGAAAGTGCTGGTTTGGAATGGATGATGGGTCGGCTTGGAAACTCTCTTTGTGCGATGGCGCTGTCGCTGTTCGCGGCGTCGTCCGGCAATGCAGCCACGCTGGTCGAGCCGACGCTGCATCTGAAGCCGCAATCCGGGGAAGGGGGCGGGCGAGTCGCCCTGACGCTCGATGCTTGCGGCGGAAAAACCGACACCCGAATTCTTTCGGCGCTTGTCGACAACCGCATACCGGCGACCATCTTCGTTACCGGCATCTGGCTCAAGCGCAATGCCGCGGCCGTCGAGATCATGCGGGCCCATCCTGATCTGTTCGAATTGGAAAACCATGGCGGCCGCCACATTCCGGCGGTCGATACGCCGCGGAAGATTTACGGTATAAGCAGCGCCGGCAGCCCCGACGCCGTGCAGGCCGAGGTTGAATCCGGCGCCGCGGCGCTCGCCAGCGCGGGCGGGCCGGCGCCCAAATGGTTTCGCGGCGCCACCGCGGAATACAGCCCATCGGCGATCGCCATGATCCGCAAGCTGGGCTTCAAGATCGCCGGCTTCTCGGTCAATGGCGACGGCGGCTCGCTGCTCGGCGCCAAGGAAACGGCACGCCGCATCGGCGCCGCCAAGGACGGCGACGTCATCATCGCCCACATCAACCAGCCGACGCATGCGGCGGGCGGGGGCGTGGTTCAGGGGCTGTTGGCCTTGAAGCAGAAAGGCATGACCTTCGTGCGCCTGGACGATGCCGACGGTATAGGTAACGACGGCACGACGGATTGAGCGCGCGGCGCGAGGGTGGCTGCGGCTGAATTTTGGCAGCCACATCCTTCCAAGATTGACGCTTGGGCTTCGTCTGTCTCGAATCGCAGCGACGGCTCCGCCCAATCGAGAGATCAGTCGGGCTTGGCTTCGACCGTCACCTTGCTCGTGTAGAACGCGCCGTGATTGCGGATCTCGGTCATCTCGTCGAACGGCTGCTCGTAAGCCCACATGGCATTCCTGCCGGCTTCACCGGCCTCCTGGACGCTCCAGTAGCTGGCATCCCCCTTGTACGGGCAATGCGTCGAGTGCTCGCTGCCGGAGAGCTTGCTGAAGTCGATGTCGTCGAAAGGGATGTAGAAGGCCGCAGGATATGGCGGTTCCGACAGCACCTTGGCCCGGCTCGATCTCGCAATGACGGTATCGCCGGCGCGCACGGTGACGCTGCCGCGATAGGGCTCGACGGTGATCACCTTGTCGGGATTGCGCTGGAAGCCGGGGGCAGGGTTGGCGAACTTGTCCATGAATGGTCTCCTCGAGCAATTGCAGGAAAGTGCGAAGCGGTTTCCCGCCCGGAATTGCGTCAAACAAAGGGGGAGCGTTTCGTCGTTTCCGTGAAACCGTGAAACGTTCTCGGGGGAGACTTACATGTGTCGGGCCAGTGCGCCGCGCAAGCCCGCGCGGCGCGAGGCTCCATCACCATTCATTGAACGTCTGGTGGCAAGCCGTCAGGCGGCTGTCTTGAAGGCGTCCATGAGGCCGGCGTAGGCGGCGGCAATGCCGGCCACCGGATTGGTGCTTCTCGCCGCGGTTTCGACCTTGAGCGCGCCGCCGCTGGTCGGCAGCGTCAGCAGCAGGAATTGGCGGTTGCCCGCGTCGCCGATGCAGGCGGCAGCGACATGCTCGCCGTTCTCGCCGTTTTCAACGCGCATCTTGAACAGCAGCGTTCCGCCGACGGCCTCCAGTGCCCCGCCGACGACTTCGGCAAATTCATCTTCGGAAACGGTTTTGATGTCCGGCGTCAGATCGTCCAGACTTTCGGCAAGCGTGCTTTCGAGGGCCTTTTCGTCGAGCTGCGCGTCCATGCGAACCACTCCATTCGCCAATCTCACCCAGCCCGTTAACGAAACTTAACGGCGAGGATGGCCGGATTATGGCGGTTTTCCTGGTTCTTCGATCCATCCACCGGCTTCGACTTATGGCGGCTGGACAAACTGCCGGTTCCTTCCACAATGCGTGAAACAAACGACGCGAACGCGCAAAAGGGGAGGAATAGATGCTCGGATTGATGCAGGAATGGCCGCTGCTTTGCCACAAGCTGATCGACCACGCCGAACGCCAGCATGGCGGCCGGGAGGTCGTGTCGCGTTCGATCGAAGGCCCGATCGTGCGCACGACCTTCGCCGAAATCCATCGCCGGTCGCTCAAGGTGGCGCAGCGGCTCGAGCGTGACGGCTTCAGGCTCGGCGACCGCATCGCGACCCTTGCCTGGAACACGGCCCGTCATGTCGAGGCCTGGTACGGCATCATGGGCATCGGCGCGATCTACCACACGCTCAACCCGAGGCTTTTTCCCGAGCAGATCGCCTGGATCATGAACAATGCCGAGGATAAGGCGATCTTCGTCGACCTGACCTTCGTGCCGCTCCTGGAAAAGATCGCCGGCGCGGTCCGGTCGCTGCGACGGGTGATCGTGCTCACCGACCGGGCGCATATGCCGCAAACCTCGCTGGCGAATACCGTCTCCTACGAGGAATGGTTGGCCGAGGCCGATGGCGACTTCGCCTGGAAGACCTTTGACGAGAATACCGCCGCCGGCATGTGCTACACTTCGGGCACGACGGGCGACCCGAAAGGCGTGCTTTACAGCCACCGCTCCAATGTCCTTCACGCCATGATGGCCGCGATGCCCGACGCCATGGGCATATCCACCCGGGATGTGATCCTGCCTGTCGTGCCGATGTTCCACGCCAACGCCTGGGGGCTCGGCCAGAGCGGACCGATGATCGGCGCCAAGCTGGTGATGCCCGGCTGCAAGATGGACGGCGCTTCGATCTATGAACTGCTCGACACGGAGAAGGTGACGTTCAGCGCCGCCGTGCCGACCGTCTGGATGATGCTGCTGCAACATCTGGAGGAAACCGGCAAGAAGCTGCCTCACCTGAAGAAGGTGGTCATCGGCGGTTCGTCCTGCCCGCGCGCCATCACCGCCAAGTTCCAGGACAACTACGATGTGCAGGTGGTGCATGCCTGGGGCATGACGGAGATGTCGCCGCTCGGCACGCTGTGCACGCTGAAGCCGCAATATGAGACCCTGACCGGCGAGGCCCGGCTGGATGTCCAGGGCAAGCAGGGTTTTCCGCCCTTCGGCGTCGAGATGAAAGTGACCGACGACGACGACAACGCGCTGCCCTGGGACGGCAAGACCTTTGGACATCTCAAAGTGCGTGGCCCGGCGGTGGCCCGCGCCTATTATGGCGGCGCCGGCGCCGAGCAGTTCGATGCCGACGGCTGGTTCGACACCGGCGATGTCGCCCATATCGACGCCAGCGGCTACATGCAGATCACCGACCGAGCCAAGGATGTCATCAAGTCCGGCGGCGAATGGATATCGACCATCGACCTGGAGAACCTCGCCGTCGGCCACCCGGACGTGGCGGAGGCTGCGGCGATCGGCATCCCGCATTCCAAATGGGGCGAGCGGCCCTTGCTTGTCGTCGTGCGCAAGCCCGGCCGGGAGCCGAGCAAGGGTGACATCCTCACCTTCATGAGCGGCAAGGTGGCGAAATGGTGGATGCCCGACGACGTCGCCTTCGTCGGCGAAATTCCGCACACCGCCACTGGCAAGATCCAGAAGACCAGCCTGCGCGACCAGTTCAAGGATTACCGCCTGCCGACGGATTGACGAAAATGTTCGATCTTTCGGCTTCAAGCCGGCGCCAAAAACCGGTAACTCTCGGCCCGGGTTGGGACGATACGGCAAAGAATGGCATCTATTCCTGAACGGCAGACGTCGAGGGCGGCCGGCTGGTCGCGGCGGATCGGGGCATTTTCCCTCGTCCTTTTGCTCACCGTCGTTGCCGGTTACCGGCTCGGTTTCGTCGAGACGCCGCCCTTCCTGTGGGTGCTTGCGGTCGTCGCGCTGCTGGCGGCGCTCGCCCTGTTCCTGGCGGGTCTCGGCCTGTCGAGGGTGTGGAGTTTCGGCGATCGCGGCGGCCGCGATCTCAGCGTCGGCGCGCTGCTGGCGCTGCTGGTTCTGGCGCCCTATGGCGTCGTCGTCTACTGGGCCACGATCTACCCGCCGCTGCGCGACATCTCGACCGATCTCGACGATCCGCCGGTTCTGGACACCAGCGACCGGACGAGCGACATGAACGAGCTGTCGCCGCCGACCCCGGGCGAACAGAGCCTGCAGGCCGATGCCTATCCTCTGGTCAGCGGCCACAGCTACAATTTGCCTTTCGAAACCGTCGTCGACGCTGTCGAAACCGTGCTCGACCGCCGCGACTGGCAACTGACGGCGCCTTATCCCGACATCAACGGGCAGAGCGAGGCGACGATCAATGCGCTGGCCAAGGGCTTCGTGCTGGGACTGCCGGCCGACGTCGCCATCCGCGTCACTGACGATGGCGAGCAGGTCATCGTCGACATGCGCTCGGCCTCGCGCTACGGCCGCTACGACCTCGGCGACAACGCCGCCCGCATCACGGATTTCCTCAGCGAGCTCGACCAGGAAGTCGCCGGCCAGGTCGGCGCGGCGCCGGCCGAATAGCCTATCCGGCAGGCGTGAAAATGCCGTCGATCGCGGGCTCGCCCTCGGTTGCGACCAGGCCGCGCGCGACGAGGTCCTCAAGATGAGCGAGCACCGACAGGCCCGCGGCACCGTGCAGCCGCGGGTCGGTGTCGCGATAGATCGCCGCGACCATCTCCTTGACTGTCCGGTCGCCGGCGCGGATGCGTTCTAGGATCGCCCGTTCACGCATCTTGCGATGCGTCTTCAGGCCGCGCATGAACCTTTGCGGCGCGGTCACGGGTCCGCCATGGCCCGGCAGCAGCAGACGATCATCGCGCGCCAGCAGCCTGTCGAGGGAGCTCATATAGTCGGCCATGGCACCGTCCGGCGGCGCGACGATCGAGGTCGACCAGGCCATGACATGGTCGGCTGAAAACAGGGTGCCGGTTCCCTCGAGGGCAAAGACGGCGTGGTTGGCGGTGTGGCCGGGCGTCAGCACGGTGCGGATTGCCCAGCCGTCGCCCTCGGTCAGCGCATTGTCGGCCAGCGCGACATCGGGAACGAAACCCAGGTCGGCGCTGGCATCGAGCGGATTGACCTCGCCGATGCGCAAGGGCCGCGCTGGCCGGTGCGGGCCTTCGGCAAGCGTCGGCGCCCCGGTATGCTCCTTCAGGCGCGCCGCCAGGGGCGAATGGTCGCGATGGGTGTGGCTGACGAAAATGTGGCTGACCGGCCGGCCGGCGATCGCCGTGAGCAGCGTATCGAGATGCGCGTCGTCTTCCGGCCCAGGATCGATCACCGCCAGCGTGTCGCGGCCGACGACATAGCTGTTGGTGCCGTGGAAGGTGAACGGGCTCGGATTTCCGGCGGTGATGCGCAGCACGTCCGGCGCAACCGTGACTGCCCGGCCATAGGCCGGGTCGAAGCTGGTATCGAACTCAAGCGCCATGCCGGATTCCTTTGCAACGCGGCAAAATGATTGCCGCCCGATACGGAAGCCAATATAGGAAAATCAAAGCCAGCAAATCAGCCAGAATGAGGAAGACCATGGCAATTGCAACCACGATGCGTCCGCTCGTTTCTCTCACTCTGCCGGAGCGGGGCGCCGCGCGGCTCGCGACCCAGCTCTTCCTGGCACTCGCCGGAACCCTGTTGCTCACGCTTTCGGCCAAGACCAAAGTGGTGCTCGGCCCGGTCGATCTGTCGCTGCAGACGCTCGCCGTGCTGCTGATCGCCTCGGCCTTCGGCCTGCGCCTCGCCGTCGCTACGCTGCTTCTCTACCTCGCCGAAGGCGCATTTGGCTTGCCGGTCTTCCAGGGCACGCCGGAAAAGGGCATCGGCATCGCCTATATGCTGGGCTCGACGGGCGGCTATCTCGCCGGCTTCGTGGTCATGGCGGCGATCGCCGGCTGGGCCGCGGATCGCGGCTGGGACCGCAGTCCATTCAAGCTGTTCGGCGCCATGCTGGCCGCCGAGGTCGTCATGATGGCCATGGGCTTTGCCTGGCTGGCGATGCTCATCGGGCCGGAAAAGTCCTGGCAGTTCGGCGTTCTGCCGTTCATTGCCGGCGACCTGATCAAGGTGGCTTTGGCGGCAAGCCTCGTGCCGGCGGTATGGGCATTGCTCAAGCGCGGCTGATCGCGATCGACGAAAGAAGGGCCGGCGGGCGACAGGCGCCCGCCGGCCCTTTTTCATGGCTGCGGTCGGATTTCGCTCGAAACCACCGCATGCCGGATGGTACAAAGCAGAAACAGCGTCAGGAAGGACTCGAAGCTGAGATTGACAAGCCGGTGCCTGAAACCTAAGCACGGGCAACTTAGCATCGAGGCGGGGGCCGCGGTAGTTCAAGGAGAGCTTGTTGAAAGGAATTATCCTTGCGGGCGGCAGCGGGACACGACTTTATCCGCTTACATTAGCGGTATCTAAGCAAATACTGCCGATCTACGACAAGCCTATGATCTACTACCCGTTGAGCGTGCTGATGCTCGCGGGAATCCGCGAAATCCTGGTCATTTCAACTCCGCGCGACTTGCCCGTCTTCCAGGCTTTGCTGGGCGACGGTTCCGAATTCGGCCTGGATCTCTCCTATGCCGAGCAGCCGCAACCTAATGGTCTCGCCGAAGCCTTCATCATCGGCCGCGACTTCATCGGCAAGGACAGCGTGTCGATGATTCTTGGCGACAACATCTATTTCGGCGGCGGCCTGTCGCAGCTCTGCCGCGAGGCGGCGATGCGCGACGGCGGCGCCTCCGTCTTCGCCTATTATGTCGACGATCCCGAGCGTTATGGCGTGGTTTCCTTCGACAAGGTCACCGGCAGGGCTTTGACGATCGAGGAGAAGCCGCAAAAGCCGAAGTCCAACTGGGCCGTGACCGGTCTTTATTTCTATGACAACAAAGTGGTCGACATTGCCTCGACCATCCGCCCTTCGGCCCGCGGCGAGCTCGAGATCACGGCCGTCAACAATGTCTATCTCGAGCGTGGCGAGCTGCACGTCCACCGCCTCGGCCGCGGCTATGCCTGGCTGGATACCGGCACGCATGACAGCCTGCTCGAGGCAGCGTCCTTCGTGCGCACGATCGAGCACCGCCAGGGCATCAAGATCGCGTGCCCCGAGGAGATTGCGCTGGAGCAGGACTGGATCAGCGCCGACAAGGTTCTGGATCGCGCCGCGCGGCTCGGCAAGAACGAATATGCCGCCTATCTGCGCCGGCGGGTGGCCGATCTGATGGAGGAGCGGGGTGCTTGAGGTTAGGCCGCTCGGCCTCGACGGCGTGCTGGAGATCGTGCCGAAGCGGCATGGCGACGCGCGCGGCTTCTTCAGCGAGACCTGGAATGCCCAACGCTTCGCCGAGGCCGGCATCGATCTCGATTTCGTGCAGGACAACCATTCCTATTCCGCCGCGGCCGGCGTGCTGCGCGGGCTGCACTACCAATTGCCGCCGCGCGCCCAGGACAAGCTGCTGCGCGTCGTCAGGGGCAGCGTGTTCGATGTCGCGGTCGACATCCGCCGCGCCTCGCCGACTTTCGGCAAATGGGTTGCGCTCGAGGTGTCCGCCGAGAAGGGCAACCAGATTCTGGTGCCGAAGGGGTTCGCGCACGGCTTCGTCACGCTCGTGCCGGATACGGAGGTGATCTACAAGGTGACCGACACCTATTCGCCCGAGCATGACCGGTCGATCCGTTTCGACGACCCTGCGATCGGCATCGAGTGGCCGGCGCTTGCCGGCGGATTCCAGCTTTCGGACAAGGACCAAAAAGCGCCAGCGCTGGCCATGGCACAGGTGTTTGAGTCCGCGGAGAGGGTGGCATGAATTTCCTGGTCACCGGCGGCGCCGGCTTCATCGGCTCGGCCGTGTGCCGGCATCTGTGCGCCAACCCGGCCTACCGCGTCACCAACCTCGATAAGCTCACCTATGCCGGCAACCTCGCGTCGCTGCGGCCGATCGAGAACGCGCACAATTACCGTTTCGAGCAGGCCGACATCTGCGACGAGCGCACGGTGCTGGAGATCTTGCGCCGCGACGACATCGACATCGTCATGAACCTCGCCGCCGAAAGCCATGTCGACCGCTCGATCGACGGCCCCGGCGCCTTCATCGAGACCAACATCGTCGGCACCTACCGCATCCTCAATGCGGCGCTGGAATACTGGCGCGGGCTGTCCGAGGAGCGCAAGTCCGGCTTCCGCTTCCACCATATCTCGACCGACGAGGTCTTCGGCGATCTTCCTTTCGACGGAGGCATGTTCGTGGAGGAGACGCCTTATGCGCCGTCCTCGCCCTATTCGGCCTCGAAGGCGGCATCCGACCATCTGGTGCGGGCCTGGCACGAGACCTACGGCCTGCCGGTGGTGCTGTCCAACTGCTCGAACAATTACGGGCCGTACCATTTCCCTGAAAAGCTGATCCCGCTGGTCATCCTCAACGCGCTCGACGAGAGGCCGCTGCCCGTTTACGGCGCCGGCGCCAATGTGCGCGACTGGCTGTTCGTCGAGGATCACGCGCGGGCCCTCGAGCTGGTGGCTACCAAGGGACGGCCGGGCGAGAGCTACAATGTCGGCGGCAATTCCGAGCGCACCAATCTCGGCGTCGTCGAGACGATCTGCGATCTGCTCGACGTCAGGCGCCCGCGCGCCGGCGGCAAGCGCTATCGCGAGCTGATCACCTTCGTCACCGACCGCCCAGGCCATGACCGGCGCTATGCGATCGACGCCTCCAAGATCGCGCGCGATCTCGGCTGGGCGCCGCGGGAGAATTTCGACAGCGGCCTGGCAAGGACCGTCGACTGGTATCTCGACAACAAATGGTGGTGGGGGCCGATCCGCGAGCAGCGCTATGCCGGCGAGCGGCTGGGCCACGGTGCCGCCGCAAACAGCCAAAACAGTCGGGTCGCCAGCAACCCAACCGGAACAGAGGCCGGAAGCTGGAAGGTGCCGACGTGAGGCTTGCCGTCACCGGACGCGAAGGCCAGGTTGCCGCAAGCCTGGTCGAGGCAGCGCGAGGTCGTGACGACGTGGAAGTCGTCGCAGTCGGCCGGCCGGCGCTCGATCTGGCGCGGCCAGACACGGTGTTCGCGGCGCTTGAAGCGGCAAGGCCGGACATCGTCGTTTCCGCCGCCGCCTACACCGCTGTCGACCAGGCCGAGGACGAGCAGGACCTGGCCTTCGCGGTGAACGCCGTCGGCGCCGGCAAGGTGGCCGAAGCCGCGGCAAGGCTCGGAGTGCCTGTCATCCATCTGTCGACCGACTATGTCTTCGACGGCACCAAGGACGGCGCCTATGTCGAGACAGACGCCACCGCCCCGCTCGGCATCTACGGCGCCTCCAAGCTCGCCGGCGAGGAAGCCGTGGCCGCCGCCAACCCGCGCCACCTCATCCTGCGCACCGCCTGGGTCTACAGCCCCTTCGGCAGGAACTTCGTCAAGACGATGCTGCGGCTGGCCGCCGATCGCGACGAGATCGCCGTGGTCGCCGACCAATGGGGAAACCCGACCTCGGCGCTCGACATCGCCGACGCGATCCTGCATACGGCGGCGAGGCTGCGAGACGACAGGAATTTCGCTGCCTTCGGCGTCTACCATCTGGCGGGCGAAGGCGACACCAACTGGAGCGGCTTTGCCCGTCACATCCTCGACACAAGCCGCGCGTTTGGTGGCCCGCACGCGACCGTGCGCGATATCGCGACGGCGGACTATCCGACCAGGGCCAGGCGCCCGGCCAACTCGCGGCTGTCGAGCGCGAAGTTTGCGAGTCTGTTTGGGTGGACGGCGCCGGAGTGGGGGGAGGCGGTGGGGAGGGTGGTGCGAGCAGCCGGGTGCGATAAGTTATCTTAGGTCAGGCCAAGGTCGCCGATCTACCCACTTGCCACAAAATTGGCTCTAAGATGACGCCTTCAGAGCACGCAGAAGACGAGTCAAGGGTTCTAAGAGAATTTGTGGATCATCGCCGGTTTGGCCGTATTGTTGAAGGCCGTCGTAAAAACATCCACTGAGATGGAGGGTATGATGGGGGAAAGTTTCCTGAAAAGATAAGCGGCGTCCGTAGCTGATCTTGGAAATGAAACCATCGTGATAGAGATATCATGCCGTACAAGGGCCTCCACAAGGTTTGCGAATTTTCTACTCAAAACATCCGCCTGTTCCTCGGCTATTTCAGTTCCCCACAGTCCACCGTTGACGCTTTTGCCATCCTTAGTTCCCGTGGTTTCAAGTTGAACATGAGCGCGGCTGGCTGCCGCGTCGACCATTCTACGGACTGGAATGATTACATGGTCAATTTGGATGCCCGAGAAGAGCGCCTGATCGACATAGTCGCAAAGGAACGGTGTCTTTACTATGGCAGGGAGGTCGGCGCCGAATACATCTCGCTCTAGTCCCGCCCGCGCATGAGGAAAGTAATCAGCGTCGGACCATGTGCCGGTATCATAGCCCAATTCCGTAAAAAGTTGGACCAGGAATGTTGTTCCGGCGCGGCCGGTCCCGCTAATGAATATATGGCCTTGGCCCCGCAGCCTTGGATCGAAGCGTCCGCTTAGACTTTCCATCATTGCTATCCGTTGACTACAATAGATTAGCGGGCGGGCATTTGAGAACGCCACGGAATTTCAAAGAGACGGATGTCGCAACCAAGTCACCTTCCACTTAGCCCTGGTTCTGCAAAAGATTGCCCAGATCACTCACCACGCTGGCAGAACACGCTGGAGCGACATAACGCTCGATGACGTGCTGGTAGAGAACAAGGTCGACATTCACCAGCGGATAGAGTCGGTCACGGAGCGAGACAGGGATATCGCTAAGACTCGGTCGTGTCTGGGTTACGTTGCTTCGACCCATGCGAACATCTATCGAGAGGCCAAGCTTGCGTCCGATCTCCGCAGCCAACAAAGGCATAGCTTCGGTTATGCCCACGACCTCGAAACTCTCGAGGTTTTTGATGGCTCTCTTCAATAGTTGATCTGGCGATATATTCCTGTGTTCATGGCGCGCGCCGAGCGTCGTTCCAAACGCGATCTGCCATGTTTGCGCATTAACGACGTCTAAGACAACAGCATCGTCACGGTTATCTAGAAATTCCTCAAAGCTCAACGACTTAGCAACTCCTGGGCCGAAGTCGGCGCCGGGAACTTCTCTCCAGTAGTGATAAAGGCTCACGATCCTATCGAAGGGATTGCGCAGCACAGTCACCAAATGGCCGTTTAGCTTCGAAGCTATGTCATAACCGATGTGGCTATCGAATAGCTTAAACGTCGCCAATTCGTCTAAGTTCTTCGAAAATTGCGATTCAAACTGGAGCTGACAAACTTCCTCATGGTCATAAAATGGGCGCAGGGCATCTTTCAGCCAGGTCCCTCCTGTTTTCCCGATATGAACGATCACGACGCTTGGCGAATCTGACATTCTTTACCCCCTACGCGTCCGATAATTGCCGGTGAGCGTCTGGGTCAACCACCAACTGCGTGCTCCACTAAAATCTAACGCGGTCAGGGGGATTTCTTTTGACCCGGGAGACTTTTTTTGATCTACCGCCCCAATCAAGATGCGAGACTGCCCCCTTCGATATCAGGCGAGACCTTCGCGATGCGAAGTGTCACCAACGGTATTGGCTTGCTCTTGTGAACCGACAATGTGCCGACATTTGAGGGGAATCCGAGTCGATGAAGACTGAGAGGCGGCTCGCGCCAGAATATACGGACGCAGAGTGCGTGAGGAATGAGCGGCAGTTGGACCTCGAAGTTGCGTTGGAGAGGCAAGCTAGTCGTATTAGAGCCTTAGAGGCTCAGGTCGACGCGCTGAGAGCGCAGGTGGCGCTTCGCAGATCGGGATTCAGGCGATTCACGCAGTTAATGCGGCATACGATCAGTTGGCTTCCGGGTGGTCCTCGTCTTGTGAGCCTTTATGCTGCGTGGAAGGCTCCGAGTCTATCCGGCTTTGCGGTGTCGGCCGACATTCCGCCAGCTATCGCTGACCTTGCCGCCGAAAGATCTAGAGCCCTCCTTTCCGATTGGCATGTTGGGTGCATCCGGGCTGCTAAGCAGGTCCAACCCGATGCTCATTTTGTCGACATCACGATGTCTATTGTCCTTCACAATAGCTCTCGATGGATAGAGGGATTTACATCCTCGCTGCTAAAGTCGAACTATCCCCTAAACAAGGTACACTTGATATTCGTTGACAACGATTCAAGCGATGACACAGTAGTCAAGGTCACCTCCTGGGCGCAGAACTGCGGAAAAATTTTCGGAAGTACGTCGATTATTCGCAGGAAAAATGACGGATACGGCGCAGGCAACAATGCAGCGATTGCACTGAGCAAAACAGAATTCGTGCTTGTTACCAACGTGGATGTGGAATTCGACTCCAATCTATTGCGTTGTATGGTCGGCTCGGCGATTGCTGATAACCCAGACGTCGGTTGCTGGGAGGCTATGCAGGTTCCTTTTCAGCATCCTAAATATCACGACCCGGTTACTCTGCAGACCAACTGGTGCAGCCATGCTTGCGTCTTGCTTCGAAGGAGCGCTTACATATCTGTCGGGGGATATGAAAAACGCCTCTTCATGTACGGAGAGGATGTCGAGCTGTCGTACCGGCTTCGCGCGGCAGGTTGGCGCTTGCGCTACGTACCCTTTGCTCGACTTCTTCATCACAATGACGTCGAGCAGCAGGAGTTTCGCCCGCTGCAACTGTCTGGTTCTTTGGCCGCAAACGTGCTTCTTCGTCATAGGTACGGTCGGCCAATCGACGCGTTTGTCGGAGAAGCGCTTTTGCGAGCGCTAAGGGCAACGACGCACGATCAGTCGCGATTAAGGGCGATCCACGCTGCAATCCGGACCGTTCGTAGGCATAGGCGGGCGTTTATGACTACTCGCAAACGAAGGAATGGTTTTTTTCCGTTTTCCGGATTCGACTATGACATCATTCGCGACGGTGCAACTTTCAAGCACAAGGTAGATCTCTCAAATAGCGTTTTGCCCAAAGTTTCAATTATCACCAGAACTATTGAAGGAAGAGATTGGCTTCTCAAAGAGGCTATATCTTCTGTCCTTACGCAGACATATCCTAATATACAGCACATTATTGTTGAGGATCGGAGCGAGAGCGCGAGTAAATTGGTCGATGATGTCCGAAGCGTCTATGGGGCTGATATTTGTTATTGTTGCTCCACAAAAGGCGGGCGAACAGCTGCCGGCAACGCAGGCCTAAAGGCTGCCACGGGGGATTTGATTCTTTTCCTTGATGATGATGATCTTCTGTTCCCAGATCACATCGAGACGCTGGTTCAGACTATACAAAAGAATCCGCGTTCTATCTGTGCTTACTCTCTTGCCTGGATGGTCCGAACCGAAACCGATGCAGTGGCCAAGACGTATCGGGAACTGTCACACGACGTGGTGGCTTCTCATCGCCTGCCTTTCGACAGGAGTAGGCTCCTTGTGGAGAATATTGCCGCTATTCAGTCCGTGCTGTTTCGACGGCTGGCGTACGAAAGCTGCGGCGGGTTCCATGAAGATATGGACCTTTTGGAGGACTGGAATTTGTGGTGTCGATTTTCGGCCCTCGGTTCTTTCGCTTTTTGCGAGAAATTGACGTCGATTTATCGAGTTCCAGCCGACCCTGCTGTAGTAGCCTCCAGGCAGCGGGGCTTTGATGAAAGCTACGAAGATGTCCGCAATCGAAACCTGAATGACATCGCTCGGCAGATGCTGAATACCGAGCGGCTGACCAGACTCTCCGGCACTGATGGAAATTGATGACTGAAGAATTTTTCGTTCCGCCAGGGCATTTCTATAGCCCCATCCCGTCCCTTGAGGACCGTGAGTTGGCGCTTCGCCAAGCCGGCGCCACGGCCAGTTCGGAAGTAGATGGCTTGAACCTCAATGCTGACGCAATGGTGGCGCTCTGGAGACGTATAGCACCGCGGACACTCGAAATGCCCTTCGGTGACGAGAAGGGGGCCGGCGGATATCGGTACCATTTCGCTAACGACATGTACTCCTATGGGGATTCTGCCATCTACTTCGGTCTCGTTTGGCATCTGCAGCCAAGGCGTATTATCGAGATCGGGTCGGGATACTCGTCCGCCCTCGCGCTGGACATGCGTGACGTCTTCAGGAGGGAAATAGCACTTACGTTTATCGAGCCTTACCCTAATACCTTGAATGGCCTTCTGCGTGAAGCTGATCGGTCGGATGTGACAATAATTGAAGACAAAGTTCAAAACGTTCCGGTTCACCATTTTGAGTCTCTTGAAGCTAACGATATCTTATTCATAGATAGTTCCCATGTTGTTAAGGCCGGGAGCGACGTTAGTTTCGAGATATTCAACATACTCCCCAAGTTGCAGCCTGGAGTCGTGGTGCATTTTCATGATTGTTTCTGGCCGTTTGAGTACCCAAAAGACTGGCTCGTTGAGCAGAACAGGGGTTGGAATGAGCTATATTTTCTTAGGGCGTTTTTATTGTACAATAATGCGTTTGAGATAATATTCTTTAACAGCTACTTTGCGGCAAGGCATCATAAAGAGGTAGCCGCGTATCCAAGAACTCCCGTGCTTAAGAACCCGGGCGGCGGACTTTGGCTTAGGAAGAACATATAGTCTTGTGTGAATGAAAGGGCAGCGTTCGATACGCCGAGGAAGGGTGATTAAAGGCGATGGAGGGGACGCACTCTAGTCGGCGGATCAACGCCATAGCTGAGGCGGTGGGTGCAAAGACCTACCTTGAGATTGGTGTAGCTGACGGCGACACTTTCTTTGCAGTCTCTGTTCCTAGCAGGACAGGCGTCGATCCGTACTTCAGATTCGATCCCAAGCTCAAGGAATCCAAGAGGAATATTTTTTGGCCGATAACCTCCGACAAATACTTTATGGAGGTGGCAAAAAAGAAGTTCGACATTGTCTTTCTCGATGGATTGCACACATTCGAGCAGACGTTTCGCGACTTTTGTAATGCAATTTTAGTCACCCATGATAACTCACTGGTGGTTATCGATGATACTATCCCATCAGATATTTTTTCCTCAGTACCAGATATGGATTTAGCTATTTCAACTCGGATACGCGAAGGTGGAGTGGGTGCCGCATGGCATGGTGATATCTACAAGATGATCTATGCCATCCACGATTTCTTTCCGAGACTTTCGTATCTAACCGTTTCGGACAACGGAAATCCTCAGACATTTGTTTGGAGGGAGCCCAGAAGATATTTTTCTCCCCGGTTAGGCTCTCTTGAGGCTATCAGCCGAATGACTTGGTTCGACTTGCAAGGAAATATGGATTTAGCGTTTTTAACACCGGAGAAATATGCAATTGCGGAAATTATTTCGAAGTTATCGCCAAGTTCAGTTTAGACAAAACTGGAACGAGCGATTCTTTCCGGCCGTTCCGCAGTGTGAGTAACTTCGTGCACAGGTTGTTGAGTAGGCTTTCGCTATGGCTTGCTAGAATGATAATACCCGCCTTTTCGGCTAACTCATCCATCCGCCTCTTGGCCTTCGTTTGAAACGAGGCATCGCCGGCCCCGATCCATTCGTCCATCAGCAGGATTTCTGGGTCGAGCGCCGTCGCCACGGAAAAGGCGAGCCGCGCTGCCATGCCCTGACTGTATGCTTTGAATGGGAGGTCGATGAAATCGCCGAGTTCGCTAAAGGCGATGATGTCCTCCATTTTCTCTTCGATCTCAGCCTCGGACCATCCGTTTATTAGTCCTCGCAGAACAATATTCCTACGGCCCGTCGCCTCGGCTCGAAATCCTAGGTTGATGTTGAACAACGCATCCACCTTACCCTTTATCGCAACGGTTCCTCCGGATGGTTCATAGATACCGTAGAGAACTTTCAGCAAGGTGGTCTTCCCTGCACCGTTAGGTCCGACAAGGCCGAGCCTGTCGCCGGCACTCAGTTCGAAACTGATATCATCCAATGCCCGTACGAACTGCTTTCGGCCAGACTCTTGAATTGTGCCGCCCGTGCCGTTTATGCGTCGGTCTGGGGCGGAAAGGGTCAATTTTTCGTGCAGCTTATAAACCAGGCTGACGTTGTCCAACTTGATGGAAACCATAGGGATCTCAGATCATAAAAACGATTTGCCGGCGATATCTGCCGAGCAGCAGCAATGCCATTGCCCACATACATATAGAAACCGTGCTCGTGACGGTGAATGCATGGGCTGGGAATTCGCCAGTAAGGATCGGAACGCGGGCAATGTCTAGGAAATAGCTGAACGGGTTCCAGTGATGAGCATACTTTTGAATGCCGCCCTGGCCTGAATAGACCCAAAAGACGGGTGTGAAGAACATTCCCACCCGCATCATATTGCCAATGATGAATTCGCTATCTGGAAAGAAGGCACCAGCAAATGCGAACACGGTGACGATGCCGGGAGTTGCGAGCAGAATCAGCAACAGACCGGCGCCCGACCAAAGCCAAGCCGGCGTCATGTCCGAACCGCTAAGCAGGAGGATGACGATACACCCTGCCACGGCATAACCCGCACGGATCGCAGACTGCATTGTCAGACGCATCACATAGACGAACAAAGGCAGTGTTGTGCCTTCGATAAAGCTGCGCTCGCGCCTGAAGAGCGGTACACTTAAAGAAATGATCTCCATCAGATAGAACCAAACCATCAGGCCAATGGCCACATAGGCGGAATAGCCGGCGGCATCCTTGCCCGCGGGCTGGAACACGAAGACGAAGGTGCCCACAAACGCGAGATAATTGACCAGCAGCCAGAGCGGTCCAAGCGTGGTGCGCCGGTGCTGGTCACCGATATCCTCATGGGCGAGGGCAATCCATACCCTTCGCAGCTTCATCGCCCCGAAGATATCGTTGAGGGCGCTGTTCAGTGCCGAAATCATCGCCGTGGTGCCACAATTATTGTTCTGTTGCTTCGTTTAACGCCCACACGACCGCCAAGCACCCCTTCATAGCCATTGCGACAGCCTTATGGCAACGCGGTGCGGCTTAATGAAGCCGGATCGTCATTCGGTGATGTGTATTAGCAGAATCTGGTGGATGCCCCGGCAGTTTCCTGAAGCGACCAGCAGTCTGAACTGTTGTTGCTTCGAGACAAATCATCAACGGGATCTCGTATACCCAAAAAACCTCTAGCCCTCCCTTCAACTCCGCGCTAAGGCGATAACCGGGTGACGGGGTTGGGGATTTGCAATCCAGAGTGGCGGCGGACGGTGTTTTGTCCTGCGCCGTTCTGATAGCATGTCCCGACGTCTGGAGTTCAGTGCCACCCAATGACCGCATACGTAGAAGCCGTATCGGAACTCAGACCGAGGATGCGGCGCGCCATCATCATGATCCAGGACCTCGTCATGGTCCTGGTGGCGGTGGCTCTCAGCCTGATCCTGTCGCAGTCGCGGCTTTCCTTTGCCGCCTTCTCCGCCCGCGGGCTGGCCTGTTGGGCGCTCATCGTGCTTATCGCCCATCTGCTGTTTCGCTCCTGCGGCCTCTACAACACCGTCTGGCGCTTTGCCTCCACGCCCGACTTCTTCAACATCCTCAAGGGCTGCGGCAGCCTCACGGTGGTCCTTTATCTGGCCTCGCTTGCCTTCCGCTTCTTTTTCGAGCCGGTAGCCGGCCTCAACGAACGCCAGTTCATCGTCTTTTTCCTGGTCTCCTTCACCATCATTTCGGCGCCCCGGCTTTACTATCGCTTCCTGCGCGACGGCGCGTCCTGGCGCATCCTGCGCCGCGCTCCGGGCGACGCGCCGGTCAAGCAGGCGCTGTTCATAGGCCGGCTGAGCGAAGCGGACGTGATCGTGCGCTTCACCCGCGCGGCGATGCCGGCCGAGTACGCCATCGCCGGCATCATGGCCACCGAGATGGACGCGCCGCTCGGCACGCGGATCCAGGGCGTTCCGGTCGTGGCGCTCAGGCCGCGCCTGGTCGAGGTGCTGGAGGACTATGTCAAGGGCACGGAAAGCCTCGACCTCCTGATCTTCGGCAAGGGGGTCGAGCGCGAGATCGAGGACTATGCCGAGCTGGTTCGCGTCGCCCGCCACAGCGGCATCGCCGTCGTCCAGTTTTCCGGCCTGTCGGAGCTGGGGCAGGGCGGCAGGCTGGTTCTCGATGCCGTCGAGATGGAAACCATCATGCGCCGCTCGGCGGTCGCCACCGACACCACGCGCATCGGCGCCTTCGTCGGCGGCAAGCGGGTGATGGTCACCGGCGGTGCCGGCTCCATCGGCCGCGTGCTCGTCAAGCGCGCGCTGGAGCTTGGCGCCGAGGCGGTGCTGGTGGCCGACAATTCCGAATTCGGCATTTTCCAGCTCGATCAGCTGATCGACGATCATTACCGCGACCGGCTGACCAGCCGCATCGTGGACGTCACCGATCGGCCCCACATGATGCGTCTCGTCAGCGAGTTCAAACCCGCGATCATCTTTCATGCCGCGGCGCTGAAGCACGTGCCGCTGCTGGAAGAGAACTGGGAAGCGGCGATCGAGACGAATGTCTTCGGCACGCTCGCCTGCGCCGAGGTCGCCGCCGAATGCGGGGTGCCGCAATTCCTGCTGATTTCCAGCGACAAGGCCGTCGACCCGACTTCCGTTCTCGGTGTCACCAAGCGCGCGGCCGAGCAGATCGTCTCCTCGCTGCATGAAACCTATGCCACGCCATCGCCCCTGCATGCCGCGAACGGTCACCGGGCCGTCGCCTCGAGCGTGCATCGTTCCGGCACCAAGTTCATTGCCGTGCGCTTCGGCAATGTCTTCGGCTCCAATGGCTCGGTGGCGACCATCTTTCAGGCGCAGATCGAGGCCGGCGGGCCGGTCACCATCACCGACCGCCGCATGACCCGCTATTTCATGACCGTGGCCGAGGCGGTCGATCTCGTCATCATGTCGGCCGCCGATGCCGAGCAGCGCCAGGGCAAGGACGACTACGCCATCTACATGCTCGACATGGGCAAGCCGGTGCCGATCCTCGAAGTCGCCGAAACCATGATCCGCATGGCCGGCAAAAGCCCCTACACGGACATTCCGATCCGCTTCACCGGCATCAGGCCCGGCGAGAAGCTGCATGAGACGCTGCATGGCGAGAATGAAGAGGTCGTCAAGCTCGACATCGCCAAGCTCTTCGGCCTCAGGAGTGACGTCGTGCAATGGCCCAGGATCGAGGCGGCGCTGCCGGCGCTGGTGGCCGCGATGCACGATCGCGACAAAGCCGCCGCGCTTGCCGTCCTGGCCGGGTTCAACCAGGCCGAGGAAGATATCGGCGCGCGCGGGCAGGCGGTGCCGAAAACGGCCGTTCAGATCGGTTAGACCAGTGCCGCCCACCCGAAATCGGCAGTTGAAGCCTGTTCGAATGCCCCCGCGGGTTCAGAGACCTTGACCGCAAAAGATCAGCGCGTGGCCGTTCTCATGGGCACGAGGGATGGCGCGGCATTCATCGGCGAGCAATTGGAATCCCTTTTCGCGCAGTCCTGGCCTGCAGTCGATCTGTGGGTTTCCGACGACGGCTCGACGGACGCCACGGTCGCGATCGTCGAGGCTTGGCGATCCCGCTGGAACAAGGGCTCCCTTACGCTGGTGGATGGCCCGCGAAAGGGCTTCGCCGCCAATTTCCGTTCGATGGTCATCGATCCCCGCATCGATGCCGATTACTATGCCTTTTGCGACCAGGACGATGTCTGGGAGCCGGATCGGCTGGAGAGCGCCATCCGCTGGATGGAGGGAGAGGATATCGACATGCCGCTCCTGTTCTGCTCGCGCACGGCAACCATTTCGCAGACCGGCATCCCAGCCGGCTATTCGCCGCTGTTTCGCCGCCCGCCGTCTTTCCGCAACGCGCTGGTGCAAAGCATCGCCGGCGGCAACACCATGCTTTTCAACCGCAAGGCGCGCGACCTCCTGGCGAAAGCATCGGCAAGGACCGAATTCGTCAGCCATGACTGGTGGGCCTATCTCATCGTCACCGCCGCCGGCGGCAAGGTCCGCTACGAGCCGCGGCCGCTGGTCAGATACCGCCAGCACGCGGCAAACCTCGTCGGCGCCAACGTCTCGTGGAAGGCAAGGCTTTCACGGCTCGGACGGCTGTTTCAGGGCCAGTTCGCCACCTGGACCGACAGCAATCTCAGGGGCCTTGCCGTCAACCGCGACCTCATCGCGCGCGATGCGGCGCTTTGCCTGCGCCTGTTCATCAGGGCGCGCAAGGGCAGCACCTTCAGGCGCTTCAGCCTGCTCGGCAAAAGCGGCGTCTACCGGCAGACCCTCATGGGCACGCTCGGGCTCTACCTCGCTTTCCTTTCGCGCCGGATCTGAACCGTGACGGCCAAGCGCGCCTTTGATCTGGCTGTTGGGGCGGTGATGCTGGCGGCGACGTCGCCGATCGTGCTGGTCGCGATGCTGGCGATCCGGGCGACGTCGCCGGGCCCCGCCATCTTCTCGCAAATCCGCGTCGGGCGGGATGGCGCGCTCTTTTCCTGCCGCAAGCTGCGCACGATGCGTCGCGACACACCCTCCTTGCCTACCCACCAGGCGCCGGCCAATTCAGTCACCGCGGTAGGCAAGGTGCTGCGCGCAACCAAGATCGACGAGTTGCCGCAGCTCTGGAACGTGCTCAAAGGCGAGATGAGCCTTGTGGGACCGCGTCCGTGCCTGCCGACGCAGACGGAACTGATCGAGCGGCGCAAGCAGCTTGGCGTGCTCGCAGCCCTTCCGGGCATAACCGGTTTGGCGCAGATCAAGGGGATCGACATGTCCGATCCGAGACGCTGCGCCGAAACCGACGCGGCCTACGTCCAGGCCGCCACCGTTCGCCTGGATCTCAGGATATTGCTGGGCACCTTCTACCGCGCATAGGGCGTTTCGCGGAAACGGTGAAATGCTCTAGCCCGCCTGCCGCGCCAGGTCCTCGAGCCGGCCGAGCGTGTCGGTCTCCGGCATCCAGCCTTCCGAGGCCAGCAGCGACGGATCGCAGATCTGCGTGGCCACCAAAGCCTGCCACGACGCCTGTCGGCCACTGAGCGTCGCCAGCAGCCGGAAGGGCCAGGCCGGCATGGGGAGCAGTCGGGCCGGCCGGCCGTATCCGCGCCGGAACGCGGCGATGATTTCAGACAGCGCAACCGGCGAGGCATCGGCCAGGACATAGGTCGGGCGCGGCGGCGTCGGGCGGGCCAGGAGATGCGTCACCGCGCCGGCCACCGCGTCATGGGAGACCAGCGAACGAACCGCGGTCAAAGCGGCTGCGGGCAGCGGCAGGCCAGTGGCGGCGAGACGCATCAGCCCGTGCAGATTTCCCTTCACGCCTTCGCCATAGACCGGCGGCAGCCGCAGCGCCGTCGCCCCGACGCGTCTGGCGGTCTCAAAAGCCTCCAGCATTGCGATCTCGCCTTCGCGCTTGGAGCGCCCGTAGGCGCATTGCGGGGCAGGAGGCGTGGCCTCGTCGATCGTGCCGCTGAAATCGGCTCCCACCACGGCGCGGACAGAGGACAGGTAGATGAAGCGCCCTTCGGAGCGCTTGGCGGCCGCCTGGGCGAGCCGTCCTGTCAGTGTCGCGTTGACGGTCCGCAAGTCGGCCTCGCCGGCGCCGCGATCATTGTTGAGCGCCGCGCAGTGGACGACATGCGTCACATCCGGCATCAGCGCGAGAAAGGCTTCCTGTGGCGCATCGGCGCCGGGCAAGGCGACGGCATCATCCGCGCCCGCAAGGCGTTGCGGCAGGCGGGAGGCAATCCGCAAGTCAAACCCCGCCTCGCGCAACCGGCTGGCAATCCGTTGTCCAACGAAGCCTGTCGCGCCGGTGACCAGAACCTTCATGGTTGCGGGCTGGCGTGCGGCGACATGGCGGGCGCGCTTTTCCCGATCGGCGTTACCGTCCGCCCGGACGCAAGGTAGGTTCCCGAAACCAGGAACACCATCAGCGTCGCGTCGAGGATGTCGTGGCCGATGAGCATACCGGTCATTCCGGCGATGAGATAGGTGATGACCGCGACAAGGATCACCGTCGCGCCGAACCGCTCCAGCGGGTCCGCGCTGAAACGCAGCGTCCTTGCCGCATTCCAGGCGGCAACGATGAAGATCGACGCCAGGGCCAGCGCTCCCAGCAGGCCGGCCTGGACCAGCGCCGTCAGGAAGCCATTGTGGAAATGACTGAGGGTCTGCTGCACGCCGAACTGGTCCTGAAGCGCCTGCTTCATCAGCGCCCGGCTGGCCGAGATGCCGTGGCCGAAAATCGGCATCTCGCGAAACGCGTGAACGCCGATTTCCCACATCGCCACGCGCAAGCCGAGTGCCGTCGAATGATCGCCATTGGCGTTCAGCGCGTCCCAGTCGCTGACCAGGAAGTCGGCTCGATCCAGGATGACGCGGGAGCCGATGGCGGCGATCACAACGGCGGCGACAAGGCCAATCGCCAGGAAGCGCGCCACGCTGGCGCCGGCGAACCGGCGGCGATTGATGAGAAGGACGACGATGCCGGTAATCGGCACGGCCACCCAGATCATGCGCGACCCCGAATAGACGATCGCCACGGTTCCGGCGGTCGCCGCCAGGACCAGCAGCTTCCAGCGCGTCTCGATGCCCGACAGGGCGCCGGCGAGGCATAGCATGACGGCAAGGCAGGTGACGGTCGCGAAGACGATCGCGTTTCCGGCGCCGCCCTCGGCCCTCGTGCCCAGCCAGTGATACTGGACGATGGCGATCGCCAATGCGCCGAAGCAGGCCGCGGCGCTTGCCAGAATGGCGATGCGTGCCAGCGTGGTCTTCTCGGTGATGCTCCATGTCGAATAGGAGATGGGGAAGAGCAGGAAGGTGATCAGCGGCAGGAAGAGCCGCAGATCGGCCGCCAGCGTGCCATTGACGATCGAAGCAAGCACCATGGTCGCGCAATAGGCATAGATCGCCATCGTCAAGGTGAGCATCGGCCGGTCGATGTTGAAGCGCCGCCGCTTCGCGGCCAGCAGCATTACCGACCACACGCCACCGGCATTGAAGGCGATGCTGACCAGCGAGCCGAGCACCGGCGGCGAAAAAAAGCAGATGATCGAAAAATAGAAATTGATCTGTGCGGGCGAGAGGTGGCGCCGGAGCGTTGTAAACGGGTTCAAATGCTTGCTTCGCAATTTCCAGGTTGCGCCCGGATCCGTGATGCCAGCCGATGGCCGGCTTGACCGACTCCGTTTGCCGCGCCTTGCCCGTTCCCCGAGCCCGTATAGCCGCTGGCGCCGTTCCGCGATAGGCCGGTTGACGATGTTCCGACAGAAATCCTTGGTTCGCAACGGCTGGCATCTTCGGAATTTACGGTCCTTTCCTGCTCCCGCGTTTCAAGCGCCCTGGCAGGATTTTCCGCTTTCCCGGCCTCACTTGGAAAATTCGTTCCCTAATCATCGTGCGTCCGGCGCGTCCTGCATTGTTATGAACAGCGCCGATCTGTTAGAACGCCCGCACGAAACAAGTTTGTCCAAATGAAATTTGCGCCCGGGCGGCATGGAATTGCGCCCGCAATGCAAGATTTCCGCTCGACCGCACGAGAGAACGCTCGACAGTCCATGAATATCGCGCTCACGCATCTGCAGCGGCTCGAGGCCGAGTCCATCCACATCTTCCGCGAGGTCGCGGCCTCATTCTCCAAGCCGGTGATGCTCTATTCCGTTGGCAAGGATTCCTCGGTGCTGATGCATCTGGCGATGAAGGCCTTCTATCCCGCCAAGCCGCCTTTTCCTTTCCTGCATGTCGACACCACCTGGAAGTTTCGCGAGATGATCGCGTTTCGCGACCAGATGGCGCAGAAGCTCGGCTTCGACCTGCTCGTCCATGTCAACGAGGACGGTGTGCGCGACGGCATCAATCCTTTCGACCATGGTTCCAACACCCACACCCATGTGATGAAGACCGTGGCGCTGCGCCAGGCGCTCGACAAATACGGCTTCGACGCCGCTTTCGGCGGCGCCCGCCGCGACGAGGAGAAGTCGCGCGCCAAGGAGCGCATCTTCTCCTTCCGCAACGCGCAGCATTCCTGGGACCCCAAGAACCAGCGGCCGGAAATGTGGAAGATCTTCAACACCCGCATCGCGCCGGGCGAGTCGATCCGTGTCTTCCCGCTGTCGAACTGGACCGAGCTCGACATCTGGCAATACATCCTGCAGGAGAACATTCCGATCGTGCCGCTCTATTTCGCCAAGGAACGGCCGGTGGTCGAGCGCGACGGCATGCTGATCCTGAAGGATGACGACCGCATGCAGTTGCGCCCTGGCGAGACCATCGAGAACCGGCTGGTGCGCTTCCGCACGCTGGGTTGCTACCCGCTCACCGGCGCCATCGAATCGGAAGCCGATACGCTGGAGGCCATCGTCGGCGAGATGCTGACCGCCCGTACCTCCGAGCGCCAGGGCCGGCTCATCGACCGCGACGAGGCAGGCTCGATGGAAAAGAAGAAGCGCGAGGGTTATTTCTGATCATGCGCCACATCATGGCCAAGAGCCTCGCCCCGACCGATTCCATCCGCGACTACATGGCTGCGCAGGAGAAGAAGTCGCTGCTGCGCTTCCTCACCTGCGGCTCCGTCGATGACGGCAAGTCGACGCTCATCGGCCGCCTGCTCTCCGACACCAAGCAGATTTTCGAGGACCAGCTTGCCGCGCTCGAGAAGGATTCGCGCAAGCACGGCACGACCGGCGACGACATCGACTTCGCGCTGCTGGTCGACGGGCTGGAGGCTGAGCGCGAGCAGGGCATCACCATCGACGTCGCCTACCGCTTCTTCGCCACGCCGAAGCGCAAGTTCATCGTCGCCGACACGCCCGGGCATGAGCAGTATACGCGCAACATGGCGACCGGCGCCTCGACCGCCGACCTCGCCATCGTGCTGATCGATGCGCGCCAGGGCGTGCTGCGCCAGACCCGGCGTCATTCGATCATCGCCTCGCTGCTCGGCATCCGTCACATCGTGTTGGCGGTCAACAAGATCGACCTTATCGGCTTCGACAAGGCTGCGTTCGACCGGATCGTCGCCGACTATGGCGCGTTCGCGAAAGAGCTCGGCTTCGTCAGCGTCGTGCCGATCCCGATGTCGGCGCGTTTCGGCGACAATGTCACCAGCCGCTCGGAGCGCACCCCCTGGTATTCCGGCCCGTCGCTCATCGAGCATCTCGAAACCGTGTCGGTCGACGAGGCTGCAGTCGAGCTGCCGTTCCGGTTCCCCGTGCAATATGTGAACCGTCCGAACCTCGATTTTCGCGGCTTCGCCGGCACCATCGCCTCGGGCACCGTTTCGCAGGGCGACGAGGTCGTCGTCGCGAAATCCGGCAAGGCCTCCCGGGTCAGGCGCATCGTCGCGCAAGGCGGCGATCTCGATCGGGCGGTCGCCGGCCAGGCGATCACGCTGGTCCTCGAGGATGAGGTCGAGGTCTCGCGCGGCAACATGCTGGTGTCGCCGGCAGCTAGACCGCAGGTCGCCGACCAGTTCGCCGCCAACATCGTCTGGTTCGACGAGCAGGCGCTGCTGCCCGGCCGCTCCTACATATTGCGCACCGAGACCGACCAGGTCAGCGCGACCGTCACCGAGCTGAAATACCGCGTCAACGTCAACGATTTCGCGCACGAGGCGGCGAAGTCGCTCGAAATCAACGAGGTCGGCGTCTGCAACCTGTCGACGCGGGCGCCGATTGCCTTCGATCCCTTCGCCGAAAACCGCACCACCGGCGCCTTCATCCTGATCGACCGCATCACCAACGCCACCGTCGGCGCCGGCATGATCCTGCATTCGCTGCGCCGCGCCGAAAACATCCACTGGCAGTCGCTCGATGTCGGCAAGCGCGGCCGCTCCGATCTGAAGAACCAGCGCCCCGCGGTGTTCTGGTTCACCGGGCTCTCCGGTTCCGGTAAGTCGACCATAGCCAACCTGTTCGAGAAGAAGCTGTTCGCGTCCGGGCGCCACACCTACATCCTCGATGGCGACAATGTCCGTCACGGCCTGAACCGCGATCTCGGCTTCACCGACGCGGACCGCGTCGAGAACATCCGCCGCGTCGCCGAGGTGGCCAAGCTGATGGCCGATGCCGGCTTGATCGTCATCGTCTCCTTCATCTCGCCCTTCGCCGCCGAGCGGCGCGTGGCGCGCGAGCTGATGGCCGAGGGCGAGTTCGTCGAGGTGTTCGTCGACACGCCGTTCGAGGAATGCGCGCGCCGTGATCCGAAGGGGCTTTATGCGCGCGCCTTGAGCGGCGAGATCAAGAATTTCACCGGCGTCGATTCTCCCTATGAGGCGCCGGAGAACCCGGAAATCCATCTCAAGACCCTCGGCAGGAGCCCGCAGGAGATGGCGGAAGCCCTGGAACACTGGCTGACCGAGCGCGACATTGCCGAGGAGCAGTATGACAATGGCGGCGGTATCTGACGACGAGGCGATGCTGGGTGTCTTCGAGCGCCTGGCGCTGGAAGCAGGGCGCGAGGTCATGCGCGTCTTCCACGAAGGCTGCGCCGTCGACAGCAAGGCCGACTCCTCGCCGGTGACGGAAGCCGATCGCGAAAGCGAGAAGATCATCCTCGCCGGCCTGCGCGCCGCCTATCCGGATATCCCATGCGTGGCCGAGGAAGAGGTGGCGGCGGGCATCGCCACGCCCGACCTCGACGGCGCGTTCTTCCTGATCGATCCGCTCGACGGCACCAAGGAATTCGTCAATCGCCGCACCGATTTCACTGTCAACATCGCGCTGGTGCGCCATGGCGTTCCGGAAGTCGGCGTCGTTTACGCGCCCTGCACCGGACGCTTCTTCAGTGGACGGCCTGGCAAGGCCGAAGCGCTGGAGATCGATGCGAACTATCGCATTGCCGGCCGCCGGCCGATCACGGTGAGGGCAGAGGGCACACCACTCGCGGTCGTCGCCAGCCGTTCGCACAACACGCCGGAAACCGACGCCTTCATCCGCGATCTCGGCGCGGCCGAGATTGTCTCGGTCGGCTCGTCATTGAAATTCTGCCTGCTCGCCGCTGCGGAGGCGGACGTCTATCCTCGCTTCGGCCGCACCATGGAGTGGGATACGGCGGCCGGTGATGCGGTGCTGCGCGCCGCCGGCGGCATGACCCGCACGTTGGATGGCGCGCCGCTGGTCTACGGCAAGCGCAACCAGGCCAGCGACAGCGATTTCGCCAATCCACATTTCATTGCGACTGGGAAGGGCGCGGCTTAAAGCGTTGGTGATTGGCAGCCGCCAATTGTCGCGTCATCCTGGGGCGGAGCAAGGAGCGAAGCGGCGCGCGCAGACCCTAGGATTCATGCCGTTGCGGGTAAAGCGTTGCAGCTGTTACAGAATTCTGCACCGTTGTGCTCGACGTCGAAGGTCACGGCATGGATCCTCGGGTCAAGCCCGAGGATGACGAAGGTGCTGTTCAAGCCGCCGCGACATGCGCCGAGTTCGAGCCGATGTAGTTGCGGATCGTCTCGATGATGCGGTCCTGGTCGGCTTCGCTGAGATAGGCGTGCATCGGCAGGCAGAGGATCTGCTTCGGCAGCGTTTCCGAGACGGCAAGGCCGGTGGGCGTGCGCGGATAGTCCTCGTAGGCCACCTGCTCATGCAACGGCTTCACATAATAGATCACCGACGGGATGCCTTTTTCGCCGAGATGCGCTTTCAACCCATCGCGCTTCGGCGTCTCGATCGCGTATTGCGCCCAGGCAGAGCGGCCGTGGCCCAGATTGCGCGATGCCTTGACGATGTCGCCGAGACCCTTTGCGTAACGGTCCGCCACAACCTGCCTGGCCACCATCTCCTCTTCGAGGATGGCGAGCTTCTCGATAAGGATCGCCGCCTGCAGTGTGTCGAGGCGCGAATTGATGCCGACGCGGACATTGTCGTATTGCGTCTCGCCCTTGCCGTGAAAGGCGAAGGAGCGGAGCTTCTCGGCCAGCGCGCCGTCATTGGTGAACATGGCGCCGCCATCGCCGTAGCAGCCAAGGGGCTTGGCCGGATAAAAGCTGGTGGAGCCGACATGGCCGAAGGCGCCGCACATGGTGCCGTCGGCGGAACCGCCCATCGACTGCGCGGCGTCCTCGATCACCAGAAGGTTCTCGCGCTTGGCGATCGCCATGATCGCCTCGTAGTCGGCCGAAAGGCCGAACAGGTCGACGGGAATGATCGCCTTGGGCTTCAGCCGACCTTCCTTCTTGATCATCTCGATCGCCGCTTCGAGGCTGGCGATGTCGATGTTGTAGGTATCGCGGTCGACGTCGACGAAGACCGGCTCGGCCTTCGCCAGCGCCACAACCTCGGCCGTCGCGGCGAAGGTGAAGCTCGGCACGAACACCGCGTCGCCCGGGCCGATGCCGGCAGCAAACAGCGGCAGGAGCAGCGCGTCGGTCCCGTTGGCGCAGGCGACCACATGCTTGACGCCGATATAGGCCGCGAGCTTGTTCTCGAATTCGGTGACCTGGGGTCCCAGGATATAGCGGCCGTCTTCGACCACCTTGTCGATCGCGGCCTTCAGCCGGTCGCGGATTCGTTCGCGCTGCGCGCCAAGATCGATGAACTGCATGTCCGGCCTCAAAATGCCAATAAACCGGTCCGCTGGTACCAGACTTGGCGCGGCTGAGAAAGCCGGCCGGGTCCGGGGCAAATTGCTTATGTGTCGCAGCCTGTTACCGCTCTTTGCCGGCGCAACGCCCGAAGAAGCCGGAAAACCGAGCTAAAAAGAGCATTTTCAATGCCTTTTATCGCGTCGTTCCAACTTCAGAAACATAAAGTGATCGGCTGGGGCAGATCTTCCGACCAATCCGGACAACGGCTCAGGCGATTTCGTGCCGCCAGGGCGGATTGGCGCCGGCCCGCGAAACCGTCACGGCGGATGCCTTGGCGCCGAGCTCCAGCGCGTTGCGGATGGCGTCCTCGGAGAGGCTGCCGATCGCCGCCTTGGTGAGCAGCCCCTGTTCGTGCAGCGAGGCAAGGATGCCCGCATTGAACGTGTCGCCGGCGCCGACCGTGTCGACCACCTTAACCTTTTGCGGCATGACCGTGACCTTATGCGCCTTGCTGTAGCCGACGGCGCCTTCGCTGCCATGCGTGACGACGATCAGCTTCGGCCCGCGATCCAGCCAATTGCGCACCACATCCTCATGCGAGCCGGCCTCGTCGAACCATTTGAGGTCCTCGTCCGAGAGCTTGACGATGTCGGCCATCGCCATCATCTCGCGGATGCGTCTGAGATGCTTGGCCTTGTCCGGGATGAAGTTCGGCCGGATGTTGGGATCGAGCATCATCACGCGGGTTTCGTGCTCGCGCCGCATGAACTCCTCATAGGCC
Source organism: Mesorhizobium atlanticum (assembly GCF_003289965.1). GTDB lineage: Bacteria > Pseudomonadota > Alphaproteobacteria > Rhizobiales > Rhizobiaceae > Mesorhizobium > Mesorhizobium atlanticum. The sequence continues at coordinate 565,227 of NZ_QMBQ01000001.1, read as the reverse complement.
GACCCGGCCGGCTCGGAGATCAGGCTGATCGCGCCGAACAGCATCGCCTCGATCTCGGCGCCGAGCTTCGGCAGGTCCTCGACGGTCAGCATGCGCCCGGCGGTGTTCTCGTCATAGAAGGTGTAGGTCGCCTGGCCGTTGTTAAGCCGAACGAAGGCGAGCGTGGTCGGGCGAGGGGACGTGTGCGCATAGGTGGAGCTCACCTTGCTGGCGCCGAGCGCGTCGCGGAACTGGCCGCCGAACAAGTCTGAGGAGAGGCCCGAGAAGAATCCCGCCGGGGCGCCGAGCCGGCCGAGCGCGATCGCCGAATTGAACACCGCCCCGCCGACATAGGGCGCGAAGGCGGCTTCGCCTTCGGTCGTGATGCGCGGCAGCATGTCGATCAGGGCTTCGCCACAGCAGAGGATCATGTCGTCTTGGTCTCCGGCGGATGGATCACGCCCTTGCGGATGATGATGTTGGCAAAAAGCCTGGGTTCGCTGGTCGCGACGATAGCATGCGCGGCCTTGACGCGTGCATAGAAGTCGGGCCCGGCCAGCGCAACCACCTTATGACCCGGCACGCGTCTGGCGCAAACCGCTTCCATCTCGCGATGCACGGGGTCTGCCAGCGCCGGGTCGCCGTTGACCGAGGCACGGAACAGCGCTTCCGGCACCGCCTCGTCCACCGGCAGCACGCTGAGCACGGCGTCAAGCACCGGGATGATATGGTGGCCATCCGCGCGGATCAGCCGGCGCGCCTGTTCCTCTGCCGGATAATTGCCGTCGACGATTGCGATCTCGTCGCCATGGCCCATTGCCCTGAGCGTCGCCAGGAACTGCGGCCCGAGCAGTGAGGGGATGCCGATCAGCATGGTCAGGCGCCCCCGGATGTGTTCCGCCCGACCAGGAAGCGCTCGGAAAGCGGCAGGCTGGCGCCGCCCAGCGCCCGCGCATGGATGCCGACAGTTCCCTCGCGCACGAAGGGCAGCTTCAGTCCCTCGGCGTCGATGCCGGAAATGGCTTGCCGGATTGCCTCGACAAGACGGCGCCGCACGTCGAGCGGCATCCAGCCGTCGATCACCGCCGCTTCGAAATCGATGACGGACGAGGCCGCGACGATGGCATAGGCAAGCGCGCGCGAGGCGCTGGCGATCCACTCGTCGAGCTCGGCGCCGATGTCGCCCCATTCCTGCGGCGAGGTCCACAGATAGGAGCCGTCGATGCCTTTGGCGGAAAGCGCTTTCTCCAGCATCGCGATCGAGGCGACGTCGATGAGCTGCGTCGGCTTGCCGTCCGGCCCCGGCACCGGCATCGATCCGAGCGCGCCGGCGTTCCCCTTCGGCCCGCTGTAAAGACGGCCATTGAGAACGATGCCGCCGCCGGCAAAGGCGCCGATATAGAAATAGACGAAGTCGCGCGCCGCGCCCGCCTGGCCGAAGACAAGCTCGGCGCCGCAAGCCGAGGTCGCGTCGTTCTGCAGGTAGACGGGGAACTCGCACTGCGCCTGGATGTCGGCGCGTATGTCGCGATGGCGCCATTCCTCCATCACGTCGCGCGGCGCGCCGGCCGTATCGGCCCAGTTCCACAGTTCGAACGGCATGGCGACGCCGAGCCCGGCAATGCGTTTGTCCTGCGCCGGCGTCAGTTCGCCGCGCATCGTCCTGATGCCGGCGGTGACGAACTCGACGGTCTCGCGCGGCGCGGGATAGCGGTAGGAGTGCTGCAGCATGGCGCGCACATTGCCGAGGAAGTCGATCAGCACCAGCTCCGCGCTGCGGCGACCGATCTTGAGGCCGATGAAGAAGGCGCCTTCGGGGTTCAGCGCCATCGGGATCGAAGGCTGGCCGATCTTGCCGCGCAGCGGCGCCTGGCGGACCAGCAGCTTGTCTTCCTCGAGCTCGCGCATGATGACCGACACCGTCTGGGCCGACAGCCCGGTCATGCGCGCGATATCGGATTTGGCCAGGCTGCCGTGCTGGCGCACCAGGGACAGCACCAACCGCTCATTATGGTCGCGCATGCCGCTTTGGTTGGTGCCGCGATGCAGCCGGCGCTCCAACGCCTCGGGCGAACCGTGCCTCGCAATGCCGGTCTCCACCCTGTTCCTCCCGTCTGTTTCCCCGCGATGCTTTTCGTTCAGAATGAGTGAACGGCGCAAGAGTGTCAATAATAAATAAGAGTGATTTAATTATTGACAGCCGTTCTGTCCTGGTGTTTTTTGAGATGTGTCCACGCTGGGAGAAAAGGTGGACGCGCTTGAGGCGCCGGGTGGCCGGCGTCCGCAACAGTTCCATTGGGAGGAAAATCGTGACCAAGAAATCACTGCTGAAGTCTACCGTGTTTGCGGCCGCCGGCTTGGGCCTGATGGCGTTCGCTTCGTCGGCATCGGCCGCGGGCGTCGGCGCCTGCCTGATCACCAAGACCGACACCAACCCCTTCTTCGTCAAGATGAAGGAGGGCGCGACCGCCAAAGCCAAGGAACTCGGCGTCGACCTCAAGACCTATGCCGGCAAGATCGACGGCGACAGCGAAAGTCAGGTGGCGGCGATCGAAAGCTGCATCGCCGACGGCGCCAAGGGCATCCTGATCACCGCGTCCGACACCAAGGGCATCGTGCCGACGGTGAAGAAGGCGCGTGACGCCGGCCTGCTGGTGATCGCGCTCGACACGCCGCTCGATCCGATCGATGCCGCCGACGCCACCTTCGCCACCGACAACCTCGAAGCCGGCAAGCTGATCGGCGCCTGGGCCGCCGCGACGCTCGGCGACAAGGCCAAGGACGCCAAGATCGGCTTCCTCGACCTCACCCCCTCGCAGCCGACTGTCGACGTGCTGCGCGACCAGGGCTTCATGATGGGCTATGGCATCGACGTTAAGGACCCCAACAAGATCGGCGACGAGACCGACCCGCGCATCGTTGGCCATGACGTCACCAACGGCAACGAGGAAGGCGGCCGCAAGGCGATGGAGAATCTCCTGCAGAAGGACAACACCATCAACGTCATCCACACCATCAACGAGCCCGCCGCTGTCGGCGCCTATCAGGCCCTCAAGGCCGTTGGCCTCGAAAAGCAGGTGCTGATCGTCTCGGTCGACGGCGGTTGCCCGGGCGTGAAGTCGGTTACCGAAGGCGTGATCGGCGCCACCTCGCAGCAATATCCGCTGCAGATGGCCGCGCTCGGTATCGAGGCCATCGCCAAATATGCCAAGGACGGCACCAAGCCGAAGCCGACCGAGGGCAAGAACTTCTTCGACACCGGTGTCAACCTCGTGACCGACAAGCCGGCCAACGGTGTCAAGTCCATCGACACCAAGGAAGGCCTCGCCAAGTGCTGGGGCTGATGTCCGCCTGAGCGCACAAACCTTGCGGCTGGGGGCTTGATCCCCGGCCGCATCGGGTGGACGATGCATTTTCGTAAGCGCTGATAAGCCCGGCGACAGACCGGAATGCGTAAACGCGGCACGGAGCCATGACGAAGTTCCGTGAGACGGGAGGAGATATGTCTCAAATTCAGGAATTCGAGAAGGTTCTCTCGGGCAGCGATACCAGCGTCGCCGCCTTCGAGGAGCACGGCAAATCGTTTGTGAAGCGCGCCCAGCACTTCCTGCATTCCACGCCGGCGGCGGTGCCGCTGATCGTGCTGGTGCTGTCGATCATCATCTTCGGCATCGCTATCGGCAGCCGCTTCTTTTCATCCTACACGCTGACGCTGATCCTGCAGCAGATCGCCATCGTCGGCATTTTGGGCGCCGCCCAGACGCTGGTCATCCTCACCGCCGGCATCGACCTTTCGATCGGCGTGATCATGGTGATCTCGGCCGTCATCATGGGCAACTGCGCCATCACCTACGGCATGCCGACCATCCTGGCCGTGCTTCTCGGCCTTGCCGCCGGCGCGGCCTGCGGCCTGCTCAACGGCCTGCTCGTCGCCTACATGAAGCTGCCGCCTTTCATCGTCACGCTCGGCACCTGGAACATCGTCATGGCGACGAATTTCATCTATTCGGCCAATGAGACGATCCGCGACGCCGATGTCGACGCCCAGGCGCCGCTGCTGCACTTCTTCGCGCTGAGCTTCAGGGTCGGTTCGGCCGTGCTGACGGCCGGCGTCATCGCCATGGTCCTGCTGGTGATGCTGCTCTGGTATGTGCTCAACCACACCGCCTGGGGGCGCCATGTCTATGCCGTCGGCGACGACCCCGAGGCGGCCAAGCTTTCCGGCATCCAGACCAAGAAGGTGCTGATGGCCGTCTACACGCTTGCCGGCCTGATCGCCGCCTTCGCGGCCTGGGTCTCCATCGGCCGCAACGGCTCGATCTCGCCGTCCGCCGCCGTCACCGACTACAATCTGCAGGCGATTACCGCGACGGTGATCGGCGGCATCTCGCTCTTCGGCGGCCGCGGCTCGATCCTCGGCACGCTGTTCGGCGCCATGATCGTCGGCGTCGTCTCGATGGGCCTAAACATGCTGGGCGCCGATCCGCAATGGAAAGTGCTGCTCACCGGCGTGCTGATCATCGGCGCCGTTGCGATCGACCAGTGGATCAGAAAGGTTTCGGTGTAATCATGACCCAGCAGCCTGTTCTTACCGCGCGCGGCCTCACCAAGCGCTACGGCCGCGTGACGGCGCTCAACAACTGCGACTTCGATCTCTATCCGGGCGAGATCCTGGCGGTGATCGGCGACAACGGCGCCGGCAAGTCGACGCTGATCAAGGCGATCTCGGGCGCGGTGATCCCCGATGAGGGGGCGATCGAGCTCGATGGCAAGCAGGTGCTGTTCCGCTCGCCCATCGAGGCGCGCGAGGCCGGCATCGAGACCGTCTATCAGAACCTCGCTTTGTCGCCGGCGCTGTCGATCGCCGACAACATGTTCCTTGGCCGCGAGATCCGCAAGCCGGGCCCGCTCGGCAGTTGGTTCCGGATGCTCGACCGTCCGGCGATGGAAAAGCGCGCCCGCGACAAGCTCACCGAGCTCGGCCTGATGACCATCCAGAACATCAGCCAGGCGGTGGAGACCTTGTCCGGCGGCCAGCGCCAGGGCGTGGCGGTGGCGCGCGCCGCCGCCTTCGGCTCGAAAGTGGTTATCATGGACGAACCGACCGCGGCGCTCGGCGTCAAGGAAAGCCGGCGCGTGCTGGAGCTGATCCTCGACGTCAAGAAGCGCGGCCTGCCGATCGTGCTCATCTCGCACAACATGCCGCATGTCTTCGAGGTGGCCGACCGCATTCACATCCACCGGCTCGGGCGCCGGCTCTGCGTCGTCGATCCCAAGCAGGTCTCGATGTCGGATGCCGTCGCGCTCATGACCGGCGCCAAGAAACCGCCGGAGGATGCGCTGGCGGCTTGATCTCCAGGAATGGGTCAATTGCAGCAGGCGGGCGACGGCTCGATCACTAAATCGATTGAACGCATGCTGCAATGCGATAGGATGGGCTGGGAGGAACGGCGAAAGCCGCTATGATCAGGCCAAATGAACGAGAGGCGAAATGACATCCGCCATGACGATCGAAGTCCCTGTCCTTGACAATCCCGATCCCAAGACGCTTGCCGAAGAAGTCTTGATGTCGCTCAAATACCGGGTCGGCAAGGACACCACCGTCGCCACGCCCTATGACTGGCTGACCGCCTCGATCAAGGTGGTGCGCGACCGCATCGTCGACCACTGGATCCAGGCGACCAAGGAAGCCTACGACCAGCAGGAAAAGCGGGTTTATTACCTCTCGCTCGAATTCCTGATCGGCCGCCTGATGCGCGACGCCTTCTCCAATCTCGGCCTGATGGAGAACATGCGCGAGGCGCTGTCCTCGCTCGGCGTCGACCTCGACCTGATCGCCGGCCTCGAGCCGGACGCAGCGCTCGGCAATGGCGGCCTCGGCCGTCTCGCCGCCTGCTTCATGGAAAGCATGGCGACCGTCGACATCCCCGCTCATGGCTACGGCATCCGCTACGCCAATGGCATGTTCCGCCAGGAAATCCAGGGTGGCTGGCAGGTCGAGTTGCCGGAGACCTGGCTCGATCACGGCAATCCATGGGAGTTCGAGCGGCGCGAGCGCTCCTTCGAGGTCGGCTTCGGCGGCTCGGTGGAATCGATCACTTCCAAGGACGGCCGGCTCGAGCGCCATGTCTGGAAGCCGACCGAGCACGTGCTTGCCGTCGCCTATGACACGCCGGTGGCCGGCTGGCGCGCCAACCGCGTCAACACGCTGAGGCTCTGGTCCGGCATGCCGATCGACCCGATCCTGCTCGACAAGTTCAACGCCGGCGATCACATCGGCGCGCTGGCCGAAAGCAACAAGGCCGACGCGCTGTCGCGCGTGCTTTATCCGGCCGATTCCCACATGGCCGGCCAGGAACTGCGGCTGCGGCAGGAGTATTTCTTCTCGACCGCTTCGCTGCAGGACATCGTCCAGCGCCATCTCAGCCAGTATGGCGACCTGAAGTCCTTGCCCGACAAGGCGGCGATCCACCTCAATGACACGCATCCCGCGGTCGCGGTGCCGGAGCTGATGCGGCTGCTGATGGACGTCCATGGCATGGATTTCGACCTTGCCTGGGGCATTACCAAGCGCACCTTCGGCTACACCAACCACACGCTGCTGCCCGAGGCGCTGGAAAGCTGGCCGGTGCCGCTGTTCGAGCGGCTTTTGCCGCGCCACATGCAGATCGTCTACGCCATCAATGCGCAGGTTCTGCTGGAGGCGCGGGCCACCGGAAAATTCTCGGGCGAGCAGATCGCCCGGATTTCGCTGATCCAGGAAAATGGCGACCGCCGGGTGCGCATGGGCAACCTTGCCTTTGTCGGCTCGCATTCGATCAACGGCGTCTCGGCGCTGCACACCGAACTGATGAAGGAGACGGTGTTCGCCGATCTCCACAAGCTCTATCCCGACCGCATCAACAACAAGACCAACGGCATCACGCCCCGCCGATGGCTGATCCAGTGCAATCCCGGCCTCACCGCGCTTGCCCGTGAGGTGATCGGCGACCGCTTCATGGACGACATCGAGAGGATCAAGGATCTCGATCCGCTCGCCGACGACGCGGCCTTCCGCGAAAAGTTCGCCGCCGTGAAGCGGCAGAACAAGGCGCGGCTCGCCAACCTCGTCGCCGACCGGCTGGGCATCCGGCTCGACCCGTCGGCGCTGTTCGACATCCAGGTCAAGCGCATCCACGAATACAAGCGCCAATTGCTCAACATCCTGGAGGCCATCGCGCTTTACGACCAGATCCGCTCACATCCCGAGCGGGAGTGGATGCCGCGCGTGAAATTCTTCGGCGGCAAGGCGGCGCCCAGCTACCACAACGCCAAGCTGATCATCAAACTGGCCAACGACGTCGCAAAGGTCATCAACGGCGATCCGTCGGTGCGCGGCCTGCTGAAAGTCGTGTTCGTGCCGAACTACAATGTCAGCCTGGCCGAGGTGATGATGCCGGCCGCCGACCTTTCGGAACAGATCTCGACCGCCGGCATGGAAGCGTCCGGCACCGGCAACATGAAATTCGCGCTGAATGGCGCGCTGACCATCGGCACGCTCGACGGCGCCAATGTCGAGATCAAGGAACATGTCGGCGACGACAACATCTTCATCTTCGGCCTCACCACCGCCGAAGTCGCCGAGCGGCGCAGCAACGGCTACAATCCGCGCGGCGTGATCGAGGCTTCGCCGGAACTGTCACAGGCGGTGTCCGCCATTTCCTCCGGCGTCTTCTCGCCCGACGATCCGGGCCGCTACCGCGACTTGATGAACGGCCTCTACCAGAGCGACTGGTTCATGGTGGCGGCCGACTTCGATTCCTATGCCGCCTGCCAGCGCGAGGTCGACGCCGTCTGGCGCAACAGCCCCGACTGGTACACGCGCGCCATCCGCAACGTCGCCCGCGTCGGCTGGTTCTCGTCCGATCGCACAATCCGCCAATATGCGAAAGATATCTGGAACGTGCCCGTCTGATATGATTGCATGAGCCACGAAGAATGTGGCCCAGGTGCATGTCGCCCAAAAGTGCGTAGCGGTTTTGGGGCTACGACACGCACCAAGACAAAGAACAGCGCATGCCGGACCAAGGCATGCGCCAGAACAAGATGCCCGGGGAGGGCGACCGCTTGATGAGGAAGCCGCGCGCGACCGCTGCGACAAGCGGGCCGGACGAACTGGCGCCAGCCGGTGATGTCGCGGCGATTGTCGCCGGAACGCATGGCGATCCTTTCGCGGTTCTGGGCGTGCACGAGGCCGGCAAGGGCTTCTTGGCCCGCTGCTTCGTGCCCAACGCCGAATTCGTCACCGCCTATACGCTGACCGGCAAGGAGGCCGGCGAGCTGTCGCGCCGCGACGATGCCGGCTTCTTCGAGGGCAAGGTCTCGATCCGCAAGCGCCAGCCGCTGCGCTATCATGCCAGGAATGCCGGCGGCGACTGGTGGCTGACCGATCCCTATTCCTTCGGCCCGGTGCTGGGACCGATGGACGACTATTACATGGCCGAGGGCTCGCACTTACGGCTATTCGACAAGCTCGGCGCCCACATCATCAACCATGAGGGCGCCACCGGCGTGCATTTCGCGGTCTGGGCGCCCAACGCCCGGCGGGTCTCCGTGGTCGGCGCCTTCAACGACTGGGATGGCCGCCGCCACACCATGCGCGACCGCAAGGATACCGGCATCTGGGAGCTGTTCATTCCCGATATCGGCGCGGGTCAGCCCTACAAGTTCGAGATCATCGCGCCCGACGGCGTGCGCCTGCCGCTCAAGGCCGACCCGTTCGCCTTCGAATCGGAACTGCGCCCGGCGACCGCCTCGGTGACGGCGCCGCCGATAGCGCATCAATGGGGCGACGAGGCGCATCGCGGCTACTGGCGCAAGGCCGATCCCCGGCGCGAGGCGATCTCGATCTACGAGGTCCATGCCGGCTCCTGGCAGCGCCGCGACGACGGCACGTTCCTCTCCTGGGACGAGCTCGCCGCGCGGCTGATCCCTTACGTGGTCGAAACCGGCTTCACCCATATCGAGTTCCTGCCGATCTCGGAGCATCCTTACGACCCGTCCTGGGGCTACCAGACCACCGGCCTTTATGCGCCGACCGCCCGTTTCGGCGACCCCGACGGCTTCGCCCGTTTCGTCGACGGCGCGCACCGCGCCGGCATCGGCGTCATCCTCGACTGGGTGCCGGCGCATTTCCCGGTCGACGAGCACGGGCTGGTGAAGTTCGACGGCACCGCGCTTTACGAGCATGCCGATCCGCGCCAGGGTTTCCATCCCGACTGGAACACCGCGATCTACAATTTCGGCCGCCGCGAGGTGGTATCTTTCCTCGTCAACAACGCGCTGTTCTGGGCAGAGAAATACCATGTCGACGGATTGCGCGTCGACGCCGTCGCCTCGATGCTCTACCTCGATTATTCGCGCAAGGCGGGCGAGTGGATTCCGAACGAGAAGGGCGGGCGCGAGAACCTGCAGGCCGTCAGCTTCCTGCAGAAGATGAACAAGGAGCTCTACGGCCACCACCCCGGCGTGATGACGATCGCCGAGGAATCGACCTCATGGCCGAAAGTGTCGCGTCCCGTGCATGAGGGCGGGCTCGGCTTCGGCTTCAAGTGGAACATGGGCTTCATGCATGACACGCTGGAGTACCTTTCCAAGGAGCCGATCTTCCGCAAGCACCACCACAACGACATCACCTTCGGCCTGGTCTACGCTTTTTCCGAAAACTTCGTGCTGCCGCTGTCGCATGACGAGGTCGTGCACGGCAAAGGCACGCTGCTCCACAAGATGGCCGGCGACGACTGGCAGAAGTTCGCCACGCTGCGTGCCTATTACGCCTTCATGTGGGGCTATCCCGGCAAGAAGCTCCTGTTCATGGGCCAGGAATTCGCCCAGCGCCGCGAATGGAGCGAGGAACGCGCGCTCGACTGGGACCTGCTCGAATTCGCGCCGCATCGCGGCGTCTGGCAGACGGTGCGCGACCTGAACTATCTCTATCGTTCGCGCCCGGCGCTGCACGCGCGCGACTGCGAGCCGGAAGGCTTTTCCTGGCTGATCGTCGACGATCGCGACAATTCGGTCTTCGCATGGTTGCGCAGCGCCCCGGACGGCAACCCGATCGCCGTCATCTCCAATTTCACGCCGGTGCCGCGCGAAAACTATCGCGTGCCGCTGCCGAGGGCGGGAAAGTGGCGCGAAATCATCAATACGGATGCCGCCGACTATGGCGGCTCCGGCATGGGCAATGGCGGCGCGGTCAAGGCGAGCGGGGAAGGGGGCAGCGTATCGGCGACGATGCTTCTGCCGCCGCTGTCGACGATCATGCTGGAATTCGTCCCGGACTGAAGCAGATGATATCTCAGCCTGCTGAGGTTTCGGTCCGGGCAGCTTATTTGGGAGGGTAACAAAATGGCAGAACTCAAAAGAACCCAGCCGCTGGCGCGCGACGCCATGGCCTATGTGCTGGCCGGCGGCCGCGGCAGCCGCCTCAAGGAGCTGACCGACCGGCGCGCCAAACCCGCCGTCTATTTCGGCGGCAAGACGCGCATCATCGATTTCGCGCTCTCCAACGCGCTGAATTCTGGCATCCGCCGCCTCGGCGTCGCCACCCAGTACAAGGCGCATTCGCTGATCCGCCACCTGCAGCGCGGCTGGAACTTCCTGCGGCCCGAGCGAAACGAAAGCTTCGACATCCTGCCCGCTTCGCAGCGCGTTTCGGAAACGCAATGGTATGAAGGCACGGCCGACGCCGTCTACCAGAACATCGACATCATCGAGGCCTACGGTCCCGAATACATGGTCATCCTCGCCGGCGACCACATCTACAAGATGGACTACGAGTTGATGCTGCGCCAGCATGTCGACGCCGGCGCCGACGTCACCGTCGGCTGCCTGGAAGTGCCGCGCATGGAGGCGACCGGCTTCGGCGTCATGCATGTCGATGCCAAGGACAACATCATTGCCTTTGTCGAAAAGCCGGCCGATCCGCCCGGCATCCCCGACAAGCCGGAATTCGCCCTCGCCTCGATGGGAATTTATGTCTTCAAGACCAAGTTCCTGATGGAGCAACTGCGCCGCGACGCCGCCGAACCCGGCTCCAGCCGCGACTTCGGCAAGGACATCATCCCCTATATCGTGCAGCACGGTAAGGCGATCGCGCATCGCTTCGCAAAGTCCTGCGTCCGCTCCTCGCATGAGTCCGAGCCCTACTGGCGCGACGTCGGAACCGTGGACGCCTATTGGGAAGCCAATATCGACCTCACCGACGTCACGCCGGAACTCGATCTCTACGACCGCGACTGGCCGATCTGGACCTATGCGGAATTGAAGCCGCCGGCAAAATTCGTGCATGACGAGGATGGCCGCCGCGGCGAGGCGATCTCCTCGCTGGTCTCCGGCGACTGCATCGTCTCCGGCGCCTCGCTGCGCCGCAGCCTGATCTTCACCGGCGCGCGCATCAATTCCTACTCCAAGCTCGAGGAGGTGGTGATGCTGCCCGACGTGACTGTCGGCCGCAACGCGCGCCTCAAGCGCGTCGTCATCGACCATGGCGTGCAGATCCCCGAAGGACTGGTCGTCGGCGAGGATCCGGCGCTTGACGCCAAGCGTTTTCGCGTATCGGAAAAGGGCATCTGCCTGATCACTCAGGACATGATCAACAAGTTGTCGACCTGATAGGGTTGATCAAGCCGTCAACCCGCTAGGGTTGATCGGCAAAGCTGTCGACCTGATCGGGTCGATCGGCAAGCTGACGACTTGATCAACAGATTGTCACTTTGACCTGTCACGTTGAGATCGGAATGTGGAGCGCATGCAGGTTCTGTCGGTCACGCCCGAAATCTTCCCGCTGATCAAGACCGGAGGTCTCGCCGACGTGACCGGCGCCTTGCCGATCGCGCTGGCCGGCAAGGGCGTGGCGATGCGCACGCTGGTCCCCGGCTATCCCGTGGTGATGGCGGCCTTCGCCAAGAAGAAACCCGTCTACCAGTACCCGCTGCTGCAGGGTGGCAAGGCCTCGGTCCATGCCGTCAAGGTCGGCGATCTCGACCTCTTCGTGTTGGACGCGCCGCATCTCTTCGATCGTCAGGGCGGCCCCTACGGCACGGCATCCGGCGCCGACTGGCCGGACAATTGGCGGCGCTTCGCGGCGCTGAGCCAGGTCGGCGGCGACATTGCCGGCGGCGTCATCTCCGGCTACCAGCCCGACATCGTGCACGCCCATGACTGGCAGTCGGCGATGACGCTTGCCTATATGCGCTACGGCAAGGCGATCGGCGTGCCGTCGCTGATCACCGTGCACAACCTTGCCTTCCAGGGTCAATTCGGCGCCGGCATCTTCGGCGAACTCGGCCTGCCGGCCGTGGCCATGCAGCTCGACGGCGTCGAATATTACGGCGGCGTCGGCTATCTGAAGGCCGGTCTCCAGGCCGCCTGGGCGATCACCACGGTGAGCCCGACCTATGCGCAGGAAATCCGCTCGCCGGAATTCGGCATGGGCCTCGACGGCCTGATCAACATGCGCGCCACCGACCTCTATGGCATCGTCAATGGCATCGATGTCGACATCTGGAATCCCGAGACGGACAAGCATCTGGTCGCCAACTATTCGGCCGAAACGCTTGCCGCGAGGGCCAAGAACCGCAAGGCGGTCGAAGAGCGCTTCGGCCTGGAGGCGGACGGCAGCCCGATCGTCTGCGTCGTCAGCCGGCTGACCTGGCAGAAGGGCATGGACATCCTGGCCGCCGTCGTCGACGGCATCGTCGCCGCCGGCGCGCGCCTCGCCATCCTCGGCTCGGGCGACGCCGGCCTTGAAGGCACGCTGCTTGCCGCCGCCGCGCGCCATCGCGGCCGCGTCGGCGTCGTCGTCGGCTACGACGAGGGCCTTTCGCATGTCATGCAGGGCGGCTGCGACGCCATCATCATCCCGTCGCGCTTCGAGCCTTGCGGGCTGACCCAGCTCTACGGCCTGCGCTATGGCTGCGTGCCGGTCGTCGCCCGCACCGGCGGTTTGGCCGACACCATCATCGACGCCAACGAGGCGGCGTTGTCGGCAGGCGTCGCCACCGGCTTCCAGTTCGCCCCCAACAATGGCGGCGCCATGCTTCATGCCATCCAGCGGCTGGTCGAGCAGCATGCGCGGCCGGCCACCTGGGCCTCGATCCAGCGCCAGGGCATGAAGGCCGATGTCTCCTGGGACAAGAGCGCCGAAAAATACGTCGAACTCTATCGCTTGCTGCTTTCGAAAAGGGCTGCCTGAGGCATGATAAAAACCGTCCCCACCAAACCCTACACCGACCAGAAGCCCGGCACGTCGGGCCTGCGCAAGAAGGTGCCGGTGTTCCAGCAGGAGCACTACGCCGAGAACTTCATCCAGTCGATCTTCGACGCGCTGGACGGCTTTCAGGGCAAGACGCTGGTGATCGGCGGCGACGGCCGCTTCTACAACCGCGAGGTCATCCAGAAGGCCATCGCCATTGCCGCCGGCAACGGCTTCGGCAAGGTGATGGTCGGGCAGGGTGGCATCCTCTCGACGCCGGCCGCCTCCAACGTCATCCGCAAATACAAGACCTTCGGCGGCATCATCCTGTCGGCCAGCCACAACCCGGGAGGCCCGCACGAGGATTTCGGCATCAAGTACAATGCCGGCAATGGCGGCCCGGCGCCGGAAAAGATCACCGACGCGATCTTCGCCAAATCGAAGGAGATCAAGAACTTCAAGATCGCCGATATCGGCGAGATCGACATCGACACGATCGGTACCGTCAAGGCCGGCGACATGACGGTCGAGATCATCGACCCGGTCAAGGACTATGCCGAATTGATGGAAAGCCTGTTCGACTTCGAGGCGCTGCGGAATCTGTTCAAATCAGGCTTCCGCATGCGCTTCGATGCCATGCACGCGGTGACCGGGCCCTATGCCAAGGAGATCCTCGAACGCCGGCTCGGCGCGCCGGACGGCACCTGCCGCAACTTCAAGCCGCTGCCGGATTTCGGCGGCCATCACCCTGACCCGAACCTCGTGCACGCCAAGCATCTCTATGACGAGATGATGGGGCCCGACGCGCCCGACTTCGGCGCGGCCTCCGACGGCGACGGCGACCGTAACCTGATCATCGGCAAAGGCATTTTCGTGACACCGTCGGACTCGGTGGCGATGCTTGCCGCCAATGCCAAACTGGCGCCGGGCTACAAGGAGGGCCTGAAAGGCATCGCCCGCTCGATGCCGACCAGCGGCGCCGCCGACCGCGTCGCCGAAAAGCTCGGCATCGGCATCTACGAGACGCCGACCGGCTGGAAGTTCTTCGGCAACCTGCTCGACGCCGGCATGGCGACCATCTGCGGCGAGGAAAGCGCCGGCACCGGCTCCAACCATGTGCGCGAGAAGGACGGCCTGTGGGCCGTGCTTTTGTGGCTCAACATCCTTGCGGCGCGCGGCGAGAGCTGCAAGCAGATCGTCACCGAGCACTGGGCGACCTACGGCCGCAACTACTATTCGCGCCACGACTATGAAGAGGTCGAGAGCGACCGCGCCAACGCGCTGGTGGATGAGCTGCGCGCCAAGCTCGATTCGCTCCCCGGAACGAGCGTGCGCGGCCTGAAGATCGCCAAGGCCGACGATTTTGCCTATCACGATCCGGTCGACGGCTCGGTGAGCAAGAACCAGGGCATCCGGATATTGTTCGAAGGCGGCTCGCGCGTAGTACTGCGCCTTTCCGGCACCGGCACCTCTGGAGCGACGCTGCGCGTCTATATCGAGCGCTACGAACCGGACAAGGCCAGGCACGATCTCGACACGCAGGAAGCGCTGGCCGACCTCATCGCCGCCGCCGACGACATCGCCGGCATCAAGAGCCACACCGGCCGCAACAAGCCGAGCGTGATTACTTGAGGGTGGCGGGGCGCGGCTCCCCCTTCTCCCCTTGTGGGAGAAGGTGTCGCCGAAGGCGACGGATGAGGTGTGCTCCAGCTGGGCGCAAACCGGCGCCGGGAACACCGGCGTCCCATTCCTTCCAGCACCCCTCATCCGTCTCGGCGCTGCGCGCCGATCGACCTTCTCCCACAAGGGGAGAAGGGGAGGCGCGCGGATGACCCTCGGCGCCACCATCACCCCCGAAGGCATCCGCTTCGCCGTCTGGTCCTCATCGGCGCGGCGCCTGTGGGTCTCGCTTTTCGACGACAGCGGTGCGCGCGAGATCGACCGGCTGGAGCTGAAGCCGGAAGGCGAGGGCGTGCATGCGCTCCTTGTCCCCGGCCATGGCGACGGGACGCGTTACGGCTTTCGCGCCGACGGCGACTATGCGCCGGAGCGTGGTCTGTGGTTCGACCCGGACAAGCTGCTCACCGACCCCTATGCCGTCGAGGTCGACCGCCGATACCAATATCATTGGCGGCTTGCCGCCAAGCGCAACGAAGGCGCCGACACCGCTTCGCTGATGCCGAAGGCGGTTGCGCGTTCCCTGCCCGAGCCAGTGCCGGCCAAGCCGCCGCTCTTCCAACCCGGCGGCCTGATCTACGAGCTCAATGTCCGTTCCTTCACAAAACTCCATCCGGACGTGCCGGAAGCGCAGCGCGGCACCATCGCGGCGCTCGCCCATCCCGCCATCATCGAGCACCTGAAGCGTCTCGGCGTCTCGGCCGTCGAACTGATGCCGGTCACCGCCTCGATTGACGAGCGGCATCTGCCGCCGCTGGGCCTCAGCAACGCCTGGGGCTACAACCCTGTTACCTTCATGGCGCTCGATCCGCACCTTGCGCCCGGCGGTCTCAAGGAATTGCGCGACACCGTCGCCGAGCTCCGCAAGGCCGGCATCGGCACCATCCTCGACCTCGTCTTCAACCACACCGGCGAGAGCGACCGGCTCGGGCCGACGCTGTCCCTGCGCGGGCTCGATGCGCTGGCCTATTACCGGCATCAGCCGGACGGCAGGTTGGTCAACGACACCGGCACCGGCAACACCGTCGCCTGCGATCATCCGGTGGCGCGCGAGATGGTGCTCGACACGCTCCGTCATTTTGTCCGCCATGCCGGCGTCGACGGCTTCCGTTTCGATCTGGCGCCGGTGCTCGGGCGTGTCGACGGCGCCTTCGATCCGGACGCGCCGCTGCTCGGGGACATCGCCGGCGATCCCGTGCTCGCCGACCGCGTGCTGATCGCCGAGCCATGGGATATCGGTCCGAACGGCTACCGGCTCGGCAATTTCCGCCCGCCCTACCTGGAATGGAACGACCGCTACCGCGACGATGTCAGGCGCTTCTGGCGCGGCGACGCCGGCGCGATCGGCGCGCTGGCGACACGGCTTGCCGGCTCTTCCGATGTCTTCGGCGAGGAAGGCCGGCCGACGAGCCGGACGGTCAACTTCATCGCCGCGCATGACGGCATGACGCTGGCCGATATCGTCGCCTATGAGCGCAAGCACAACGAAGCCAATGGCGAGCAGAACCGTGACGGTCACAACGACAATCTGTCCTGGAACAACGGCGCCGAGGGCGAAACGGACGACGAGGCGATCGCCACGGCCCGTTCCAGCGACCAGCGCGCGTTGCTCGCCGCGCTTTTCGCCTCGCGTGGCACCATCATGCTGACCGCCGGCGACGAGTTCGGCCGCACGCAGAAAGGCAACAACAACGCCTATGCGCAGGACAACGCCATCACCTGGCTCGACTGGGCCGGCCGCGATCAGGCGCTGGAGCAATACACATCGTCGCTTGCCGCGCTGCGGCGCGCCTTTCCGGCGCTCGCGCATACACGCTTTCTCACCGGCGAGCCGGCCGACGGATCGGAAATCCCCGATGTGGCCTGGCTGACCGAGACCGGCGTGCCGCTCGGCGAGTCCGACTGGAACGATGCCGGCCGACATCGCCTCGTCATGCTGCTCGGCGATAGCGAGGGCGAGCGCCTGGCGGTCATGATAAACGGCGATCGTCGTCAATGCGTCTTCACCCTGCCGGCGCGGGATGGATTCGAATGGCGCCCGGCGATCGAGACGCAACCGGTCGATCTGGCCAGGCCGCTGCCTGGCCGCTGTGTGAGTTTCTTGATTGAGCGGCGGCGGTAAAGGTCCGCGCCAGGAAGGGGCCGTAATGACCGATGGCAATGCTGGACAGGGTGCACAATGGTGGCGCGGCTGCGTCATCTATCAGGTCTATCCGCGCTCCTTCCAGGACACGACCGGCAACGGCAGTGGCGACCTCAAGGGCATCACCGCGCGGCTCGCCCATATCGCGTCGCTCGGCGTCGACGCGGTCTGGCTCTCGCCCTTCTTCAAGTCGCCTATGGCCGATATGGGTTATGACGTGTCCGACTACCGCGACGTCGATCCGATGTTCGGAACACTGGAGGATTTCGACGCGCTGGTTGCCGAGGCGCATCGGCTCGGCCTGAAGCTCATCATCGACCAGGTGATCTCGCATTCTTCCGACAAGCACGAATGGTTCGCCGAAAGCCGCGCCAGCCGCGACAACGCCAAGGCTGGCTGGTACGTCTGGGCCGATGCGAAGCCGGACGGCAGCGCGCCCAACAATTGGCAATCGCTGTTCGGCGGCCCCGCCTGGGAGTGGGACGCCACCCGCCGGCAGTACTACATGCACAATTTCCTGGCCGCGCAGCCGGATTTGAACTTTCACAACCCGGATGTTCAGGACGCGCTTTTGGACACCGTGCGCTTCTGGCTGGAACGTGGCGTCGACGGTTTCCGGCTGGACACCGTCAACTACTATGTCCACGACCGTTGGCTGCGCGACAACCCGCCCTTGGCCGCGAGTGTTGCCGGCACCAACGGCTCGACCAGCACTTACGGGTTCCAGGAGCATCTTTTCGACAAGACGCGGCCCGAGAACCTCGACTTCCTGAAACGCTTCCGCGCGCTTCTCGACGAGTATCCGGACCGCGCCGCGGTCGGCGAGGTGGGTGACGAGGAGCGTTCGCTGCAGACGCTCGCCGCCTATGTCTCCGGCGGCGACAAATTGCAGATGTGCTACACTTTCGACCTGCTCAGTCCGCAATTTTCGGCTGCCCATGTACGCGGCTGCGTGGAGGCGTTCGAGACGACCGCACCGGACGGCTGGGTCTGCTGGGCCTTCTCCAACCATGACGTCGTGCGCCACGTCAGCCGCTGGACACGGCCCGGCGAGAGTCCGGACGCGATGGCCAAATTCTCGATCGCGCTGCTGTCATGCCTGCGCGGCTCGATCTGCCTCTACCAGGGCGAGGAACTGGGGCTGGAGGAAGCCGAACTCGCCTATGAGGATCTGCGTGATCCCGTCGGCATCCGCTTCTGGCCGGGCGTGAAGGGCAGGGACGGTTGCCGCACGCCGATGGTCTGGCAGGCAGAGGCGGAAAATGCCGGTTTCTCGACGGCCAGGCCCTGGCTGCCGGTGCCGCTGGCGCATCGCGGCCGCGCGGTCGACATTCAGGATGGCGAGGGCGGCTCCGTGCTCGCGGCCTATCGTTCGATCCTTGCTTTGCGCAAGCGTCATCCGGCGCTGATCGACGGCTCGATCCGTTTTCTCGAGGCCGAGGGTGATGTGCTGGCCTTCATCCGCCAGCAGCAGGACGAAAGATTGCTGTGCGTCTTCAATTTCGCCGCGGAACCGGCGAGTTGGGCGCTGCCGGCCGAGATCGGGGATGTCGAGATAACGCCTCTTGCCGTTGATGTCGCCGGCGTTCTTGGCGGTGTCGTCGAGGAGAGTGCGTTGGCGTTGCCGCCCCTGGGCAGTTTCGTTGCAAGGATTGGCTGATAGCGGCCTACTGGACGAGCACCGAACGCCCGCATGTCGCGCCGGTTACGCGCACATCGGCCTCGCCGACATGGACGCCCAGAGCCCCAAGCACATTGTAGACCAGGTCGTCGACCGGCGCGGTCACGCCGTTGAACAGCGTCGTCACCGCCGGCTTGACCGCGCCGAGCAGGGCGGTCACGTCGAGGCCGAGCCCCAGCGCGTTGACCGACAGCGACAGGTTGTTGACCAGCGATGTCGTCAGCGACTGCGTCAGGTTCTTCGTCGACACCGTCTTGATCGCCTTGTTGGCGATGTCGGTAGCGTTGAAGGTCAGGTTGGTCGGCGCCATGTTGGTGATCGAAAAGGCCGATGATCCTTTGATCTGCAGCAGGTTGAGGTTGATCAGCAACAGCTTGAGGCTGACATCCGCGATCTCAGCGTCGGAGAAGGATTGCGGCTTGGTGAAGTCCGCGAAACCGCTGGCGCTGCTGTCGGCCAGATGAGCCTCGACGACTCCCGGTTGCGCGGCGATCGAAACCTTCATGCTGGAGGGGCCGGTTGGGCAGTTTATATCGGTCAGCTTGGCCTCGGCATAGGCGACCTCGATATTGAGCGGCAGGTTGACGGCAAGCAGATTGATGCCGCCGCCGAGATTGGAATTGCCGACGGTGACGCTGGCATTGAGTTTGATGCGCGTCTGCGCCGTGCGCACCACGGTGCCGGCTTCTCCCACCGCCAGCCAGGCCGAATTCTGCATCGGCTCGCCGATGGCTATCGAAAGCGTCGTCGATGTCAGCCCCGGTATGGTGGCGCCAAGATTGACCGCGACCTGGTTCGTGCCGTTGGCCAGAGCGGCCGCCGCGGTGAGCATGCTGAGCGCGCTGGCATCGACAGACAGCCCGGCGGGTTTCTGTCCAAGGCCAAGGCTGCCCACCGAGCCAAGGTCGACGAGAGTGCTGAGCGGAATCTTGACGTTATTGGTGGCGCTGGAAGCCAGGGTCTGCAGGGCGATCTTGGCCGTGTGGTCGAGCCCGGGCACGTTGGCCATGGCGGTGGCGATCTGGCCGATCGTTGCCTTGGAGGCGAGCACGTCGGAATAGCTCACGCCGGTCAGGTGCAATTGCGTCGCCAGCGCATCGGTGAACGAAAGAACGTCGACATCGGCCGACACCAGTGAATTGTAATCCATCACGCTGAGCGAGATGTTGCCGCCGAGAAGGCCGCCGAGAAGCGCGTTGAGAATGCCGCCATTGAGACTGGCAAGCCGCGAGCCGACCGAGAAAGCCGCTTGTGGCTGCGCGCTGGCGATTGCCGCCGTGCCTAGCGTGGGCGGCGCCATGATCGACCCGGCGAAATAGAGCGTGCCTTGCTTCTTCAGCGACACCTGCACGGCATTGTAGGGCAGCTTCCCCGCCTCGAACCGGCTACCGGTGGCAATGGTGCTGACGCCCGTGTAGCGCCCCGGCACGATCTGGACGACCGCCTTGGTGGCGGTTGGCGCCACGTTGGCGCCTTGTTGCTGCACCGCGACCGAGGTGATGCCGTTGTCGGCGAGGGTCGTCAGCACCGCCTGCCGGGCATTGGTGATGTTCGAGGCCGCGGTGATGGCGGCGAGGTCGACGATCGACTGCGCGGCGCGGCGTTCATTGTAAAGTGAGCCCTCGTCGATCGCGAAGGCGGTCAGTGCCAGCGCCACCGGCGTGCACAGCGCCGTCATGACGGCGAAATTCGCGCTACGGTCGGCCAGCAGCCTCCGCGTGGCAGCCATCAATCCCCCCTTGATGGACATCATATGCCTCCGACGCGGATCGTCGACTGGCGATGTATCGTCGTGCCTGGCAGGGGCAATGTCTTGAACAGGTTCCAGATCGGCAGGTTGCGCGCATCGTAGGTGACCGAGACGACGAACTGGCTGCCATCGGCGACACTGTCTTGTGCGTTGACGGTCAGCTTGTTGGGGTCGACGAACGGATAGCCGGAGACGTCGTGAGCAATGAAATCGGTGACCAGTGCCTGCCGTTCGGTCTGGTTGAGGCCGGCGATCGCTGTTCGCGCCGCATCGGCGGCGATCTGTTGCACCGAGTGGCTGGCGCCGAAATAGATTCCGTATGCAACCATGCCGAGCAGAAGCAGGATGAAGATCGGCGCAAGCATGGCGAATTCGATCGCCGACGTGCCCGTGGCGTCTGCCCGGAAACAAGACCAAGAGACAAGGAATTTTCGGTTTTTCAGCATGTTGCGGAGAATGCCAAACCCTGCCTGCAAAAACAGAAAACGCGTCGAACAACCGGCAGGTGTGCCAAGTTGAAGTAAGGTTTATAATATTAGATTTTGCTGTTTTAGCGTGGTGACGCTCACTTTGCGTCAAGCAGGCCAATGGTTGAAATAAGATTTCGCTCTGTCTAGTCTCCTGCCACGAGCAGCCGGAAGGGACCGGCGGCAACGCCTGTAAGGGGCCGTTTCAACGGTCCCAGGCGTCAACACTTAAAAAAGGCGCGGCTGAGGGGCTTCGCCGACAGGGAGAACTTCATGCTGAAAAACATGCTGAAGGCGACGGCGTTCGCCACCACCTTGGCTCTGGCCACGGGCTCCTTCTACACCCATGCTTTCGCCGAAACCGTCTACAACCGCGGCGCCGCCGCGGAGGCGGAGACAGTCGATCCGCACAAGACGTCGACGACCTACGAGGCCGATATCATACGCGACCTGTTCCAGGGTCTCGTCATGCATGACCAGAAGACGAACCTCATTCCGGGCGCCGCCGAAAGCTGGACGGTGTCCGACGACGGCACCGTCTACACCTTCAAGCTGCGCAAGGACGGCCTCTGGTCGGACGGCAGCCCGGTGACGGCGGACGACTTCGTCTATTCGTTCCACCGGCTCGAAGATCCGGCCACCGCTGCGGAATACGCCTCGATGCTCTATCCGGTGAAGGGCGCCGAGGACTTCAACACCAAGAAAGGCAAGGCCGAGGACATGGGCGTGAAGGCGATCGACGCCAACACGCTTGAAGTCACGCTGAAGGCTCCGACGCCCTACTTCCTGGAGATGCTGACCCACCAGGCGACCTATCCGGTCAACAAGGCTTCCATGGACAAGCTCGGCGCCGACTGGATCAAGCCGGGCAAGCTGGTTTCGAACGGCGCCTACACGCTGGCTGAGTGGGTTCCCAACGACCATATGAAATTGGTCAAGAACCCGAAGTTCTGGGACGCCGCGAGCGTCAAGCTCGACGTGGTCAACTACATCCCGACCGAGGATCGCTCGTCGGCGATGAAGCGCTTCGAGGCCGGCGAGCTTGACAGCTATGGTGACCTGCCGACCGAACAGCTCGCCGATCTCAAGACCAAATTCGGTGATCAGGTCCGTGTCGGGCCATATCTCGGCACCTATTATTTTGCGATCAAGACCGACAAGGCGCCTTGGGACAATGTCGAGCTGCGCAACGCCATCTCGATGGCAATCGATCGCGACTTCCTCGCCGAGAAGGTCTGGCAAAACTCCATGCTGCCCGGCTATTCGATGGTGCCTCCGGGCATCGAAGGCTACACGCCGGCGTTGGCCAAATACGCCGACACGCCGCAGATCGACCGCGAGGACGAGGCCAAGAAGATCCTGGAGAAGCTCGGCTATACGCCTGAGCATCCGCTGAAGATGGAGATCCGCTACAACACCTCGGAGAACCACAAGAACACGGCGGTCGCCATCCAGGAACAGCTGAAGCCGCTCGGCGTCGAGGTGACGCTGCTCAACACCGACACCAAGACCCACTATGCCTTCCTCGAGCAGAAGGGCAACTACGACGTGGCCCGCGCCGCCTGGATCGCCGACTACAAGGATCCGGAGACCTTCCTCGGCATCTCGCGCAAGGCTAGCGGCAACAACTACTCGAACTACAACAGCCCGGCCTATGAAGCCGCGATGGACAAGGCTGCCGCCGCCGGCGGCAAGCCGGAAGAGCGTATGAAGGACCTCGCTGAGGCCGAGCGCATCCTCATCGACGACGTTGGCGCGATCCCGCTGCTCTACTACAGCTACCACGACATCGTGTCCTCGAAGCTGCATGGCTTCGACGACAATGTGATGGACATTCATCCGTCCCGCTTCATCTCCAAGGACTGAAAAGCAACCTTGGCCGTGCCGCCGCTCCCCCTTTTTTGGGAGCGGCGGTCACGGTCTGTCGTCGTGCCGGGCCGAAAGTCGGGTTGGATTTTCGAGCATCCCGGTGCGAAGATCAGAGATGCCAGCGCGCCACGATCTCGTCTGGAGAGCGGTCGCTTTGGCTGAAGCGGGGCGCCGATGCTGCGTTATGTCTTCCGGCGGCTGTTGACCGCCATCCCGACGCTGTTCGTCATCGTGACGGTGGCATTCTTCCTGATCCGCGTCGCGCCTGGCGGCCCGTTCAACCAGGAACGGGGCTTGAGCCCCGAGATCAGGGCCAATCTCGAAGCCCAGTTCGGCCTCAACGATCCGCTCTGGCTGCAATATGTCCACTATCTCGGCAATCTTTTGCGCGGCAGTTTCGGCCCGAGCTACAACCTGCCGGATTTCACCGTCACCGAGCTCTTCGCCAAGGGCCTGCCGATCTCCGTTCAGCTCGGCACGTCGGCATTGGTGCTGGCGCTGGTTGTGGGCTCGATCCTTGGCACGATCGCGGCGCTCAACCAGAACAAAATCGCCGACTATTCGGTGATCGCCTTGGCAACCGCCGGCAGCACCATTCCGACCTTCGTCATCGCGCCGGTGATCCAGCTCGTCTTCGGGCTGTCCTGGAAGCTTTTGCCGATCGGCGGCTGGGGCGACGGCGCCTTGATCAACAAGGTCGGCCCGGTGCTGACGCTGGCCTTGCCGCAGATCGCCATCGTCGCGCGTCTGATGCGCGGCTCGATGATCGAGAGCCTGCGATCGCACCATATCCGCACCGCCCGCGCGCTCGGCCTCTCCGACTGGTCGGTGGTGGTCAAGCACGCGCTGCGCGGCGCCGTGCTGCCGATCGTCTCCTTCACCGGCCCGGCGGCCGCGGCCCTGCTCACCGGCTCGATCATCGTCGAGACCATCTTCTCCATCCCCGGGGTCGGCCGCTACTTCGTCGATGCAGCGCTCAACCGCGACTACACGCTGGTCATGGGAACCGTGGTGGTGATCGCGCTCTTCACCATCGTCTTCAACCTGATCGTCGACCTGCTCTATGCGGTCGTCGACCCGAGGGTGCGCTATGACTGACCTCGCCGTCGCCGTGCCCGAGCCGATCGTCGGCCGCTCGCTCTGGGGCAATGCCTGGGCGCGGCTGAAGCGCAACCGCGCCGCCATGTTCAGCCTCTATTACCTGGCCTTCATCGCCGTCATCAGCTTGTTCGGCCCAATGGTCGTGCCGCACGAATACACAACCATCTACGGCGACTATGTGCGCATGCCGCCGAGCCTCTCGGCCTATCCGAAGCCCGACATGATCCAGGGCGCTCTTACCGATGCCATCAAGCGCATGCGCGCCGACATCAAGGAATGGCACCAGGACGGCAACCGCGTCATCGTCACCGTCACCTCGACCAGGCCGATCGACGATCGCAACATCCGCTATCTCGACCGTTCCGACGCCTTCGACGACACCAGGATCGAGAACAAGTCGCCCGATGGCCGCGAAGTGACGATGAGCTCGGCCGTGAAGCAGCAATATTTCTTCTTCGGCACCGACAACACCGGCCGCGACCTGCTTTCTCGAACACTGATGGCCGGGCGCATTTCGCTCGCCATCGGCCTGCTTGCCGGCGTCGTCGCCGGTGTCATCGGCGTCATCTACGGCGCGACGGCCGGCTTTGCCGGCGGCAGGGTCGACGAGGTGATGATGCGCATCGTCGACGTGCTCTATTCGCTGCCCTTCATCTTCTTCGTCATCATGCTGGTTGTGTTCTTCGGCCGCAACTTCGTGCTGATGTTCCTGGCGGTGGGCGCTGTGCTGTGGCTCGACATGGCCCGCATCGTGCGCGGCCAGGCGCTGTCGATACGCAGGCAGGAATATGTCCAGGCGGCGGAGGCCATGGGTGTCGGCCAGCGCGGCATCCTGCTGCGCCATGTCATCCCCAACCTGCTTGGCCCGGTCGTCATCTACATGACGCTCTTGGTGCCGCAGGTCATCATCCTGGAGAGCTTCCTCTCTTTCCTGGGCCTCGGCGTGCAGGAGCCGATGACCAGTTGGGGCGTGCTGATCTCGGTCGGCGCCAAGAATATCGGCTACGCCAACTGGCTGCTTCTGTTCCCGGCCTTCTTCCTCGTCTCGACGCTGTTCGCGCTGAATTTCGTCGGCGACGGCCTGCGCGACGCGCTCGACCCGAAGGATCGCTGAGATGACCGCTTCCGAAACGATCCTCAGCGTCAAGGACCTGCGCGTTCGCTTCCAGACCCTCGACGGCACCGTCGAGGCCGTGAAGGGCATCAACATCAAGGTCAATGCCGGCGAGACGGTTGCGGTCGTCGGCGAATCCGGCTCCGGCAAGAGCCAGACGATGATGGCGGCGATGAGCCTGCTGTCCTCCAACGGCGAGGCGACCGGCCAGGTCGACTATCGCGGGCAGAACCTTCTGACGATGACCAAGGGCGAGCTCAACAAGGTGCGCGGCCGCAAGATCAGCATGATCTTCCAGGAGCCGATGACCTCGCTCGACCCGCTCTACACCATCGGCAACCAGCTGATGGAGCCGATCCGCCGGCACCGCGGGCTTTCCGGGGCGGCGGCGCGGGAAGAAGCGCTGAAGCTCTTAAAGCTGGTGCATATTCCCGATCCCGAGCGGCGCATGAAATCCTATCCGCATGAAATGTCGGGCGGCCAGCGCCAGCGCGTCATGATCGCCATGGCTTTGGCCAACGATCCCGACATCCTGATCGCCGACGAGCCGACAACGGCGCTCGACGTCACCATTCAGGCGCAGATCCTGATGCTGCTTGCCGAGTTGCAGCGCAAGCTCGGCATGGCGATCGTCTTCATCACCCACGACCTCGGCATCGTGCGCCGCTTCGCCGACCGCGTTTATGTCATGCGCCAGGGCGAAGTGGTGGAGGAGGGCGCGGCGGAAGCGCTGTTCGTCAATCCGCAGCACGCCTACACCAAAATGCTGCTCGCGGCCGAGCCGACCGGCAGCAAGGCAGCGCCGCCGGCCAACGCACCGGTGCTGCTCGAGGGCCGCAATGTCGAGGTCGTCTTCAAGATCGGCGGCGGCTTTCTCGGCGGCGAGCCGCTGATGTTGCGCGCCGTGGACAAGATATCGGTCCGGCTGAAGCGCAACCAGACGATCGGGATCGTGGGGGAATCCGGTTCGGGCAAGTCGACGCTCGGCCGCGCGCTGCTCAGACTCTTGCCCAGCGACGGGGTCATCCGCTTCGGCGACCGCGACATCTCAGAAGCCGACCGCCAGGCGATGCGGCCGCTGAGGCGCGAATTGCAGCTTGTCTTCCAGGATCCGTTCGGCTCGCTGTCGCCGCGCATGACCGTCGGCCAGGTGATCACCGAGGGCCTTCTGGTGCATGAGCCCTCGCTGACCGGCAAGCAGCGCGACCAGCGCGCCGTCGAGGCGCTGCGCGAGGTCGGCCTCGATCCCAACGCCCGCAATCGGTATCCGCACGAATTCTCCGGCGGCCAGCGCCAGCGCATCGCCATTGCCCGCGCCATGATCCTGAAGCCGAAAGTGGTGGTGCTGGACGAGCCGACCTCGGCGCTCGACCGTTCGGTGCAGAAGCAGATCGTCGAATTGCTGCGCAAGCTGCAGGCCGACCACGAACTGTCCTACCTCTTCATCAGCCACGACCTCGCGGTGGTGCGCGCCATGGCCGACTACATCATCGTCATGAAGCAGGGAAAGATCGTCGAGGAAGGCCCGACGCAGGAGATCTTCGACAATCCGCGCGAGGCCTACACGCAGACGCTGATGAACGCGGCGATAGATTCGACACGATTCCGCGTCAGCGCTTGAGGCCGGGCGAGCCCGACCGGGCGCCGGCTCACTGCGCGGAGGGGCACCGTTGCTTTCTGGCCGTGACGATCGCTTGCTGCTGTTGCTGCAGCCGTTCGATCCGGGCGGTTTCGCGATTGGCGACCACCGTCTTCACACGTTCGCCGCCGAGCAGCCAGATCGGCACGCTGGTGCTGGCGACCTTGCCGCGGGCGATTGCGGTGCGTGAAATATCCGTGGCGGTGTCGCCCACCGCATTGTTGAGCTCGGCGCAATTCATCTTGTCGTATTTCGCCGGGCTGATCGACGCCGCGGTCGACGAGCAGCCTGCCGCCAGAAGCAGCGTCGCGATCGAGATGGCTGTTCGCCTAAATGTCATTTTCTCATTTAGCCGTTCTGCTGGGGCCGCGCTCAGTCGAACCCGGACGAAACGCTATTAGGACAAAGTAAGGGCCGGCTGTCGAGCCCATGGATGGCGGCAGCCGTTTCGGCTGCCTGTTCGATGCGGAACCGCCTGCACGGGAGTTGATCGATCTTCGCTTCGGAGTGCCATCGTGCGGCGCGGATGAATTCAGCTCAGGGCTCTTTAGACCTCGGATAGACTTTGCCGGTATTGATCGGGGAAAGGGAGCAGGAAAGTCATGACCGAAATCTGGCGCTCACTCCTCGCTAATCTTGCCCTGGTCTCCATCCTGATCGTTGCCTGGGACCTCGTGGCGGATTTTACCGGACGCCTTCCACGGCTGATACAGTCGCTGCTTCTCGGCGTGGTCATGTGCGCTGGCTCGGTCATCTCCATGGCAACGGCTTTGTCCGTCTCGGGCTTCGTCGTCGATCTGCGTGCCGCATTCATTGGCGCTGCTGCCTTCTTCGGCGGATGGCCGGCGATGTTCGTCGCGACCGCCGGCTCCATCGCCTACCGCGCCTATCTTGGCGGGCAGGGCGCGAGTGCAGGCATCATGGGCATCCTGATCACGGCCGTCGTCGGGCTGGCTTGGCACCATGTCGTTGCGGTCCGCTCGCGTACCATGCTCGATATATTCGGCCTCGGCGTGACGGTGGCGCTTGCCGGGCTGATCACGCTCGTGGTCATCCCTCAGCAGGTCCTCGCGGGCTTCGTTCAGCAGAGCACGCTTCCTTCCCTCGTGTTCCGGTTTCTCGGCACCTTCATCATCGGCGTGCTGCTCGACCGGCAGCAGAGGCGCCGCGATCTCGCCATGTCCAACATGATCTACCGCGCCATGGTCCGCGAGCTGCCGGATTGCCTCAACGTGAAGGACGCCGCCGGCCGCTTTGTCGTTGCAAACCCAGCGACCGCCGAAATGATGCGCGCCGCCTCGGCCGAGGACCTGATCGGCAAGACGGATTTCGATTTCTATCCGAAGGATGTGGCCGAGCGTTTCAGGCAGGATGAAAAAGGCGCGCTGGAGACGGGGCAGACGTCGCGCATCGATCAGCCCGCGCGATTCCCGGACGGCAGCGAGGGCTGGCTCTATACGTTGAAGGCTCCCTTCCGCGACGAGACCGGCGAGATCGTCGGCGTCATCACTTACAATCGCGACATCACCGAGCAGAAGCGCAACGCCGAGCTCAAGAACGACTTCATCTCGACCGTCAGCCACGAGCTGCGCACGCCGCTGACGTCGATCCGCGGCTCACTCGGGCTGATCGCGGCGGGCGTAGCGGGCGAATTGCCGGCCAAGGCGGCCAATCTCGTCAACATCGCCCACAACAACAGCGAGAGGCTGGTCCTTCTCATCAATGACATCCTCGACATGGAGAAGATCGAATCGGGCGTCATCAGCTTCAAGATCAAGCAGATGCCCGTGCGCCCGGTCCTGGAGCAGGCCATCGCCGCAAGCTCCAATTACATGGCCGAGAGCAGGATACGCATCGTCCTGGTCGACGACGCGCCGCGCGTCGAGGCCAATATCGACCCGGACCGTCTGCACCAGGTGATGGCGAACCTGCTGTCCAATGCGATCAAGTTCTCCGAGCACGGCGGCACAGTGATGGTGAAGCTGCAGCGCCGTGACGGCGGCATGCTGCGCGTCTCAGTGATCGATCAGGGCGCCGGCATTCCCGAAGCATTCCGCAGCCGCATATTCGGCAAGTTCGAGCAGGCCGACGCGTCCAGCACCCGCAGGAAGGGAGGAACGGGTCTGGGCTTGAGCATCGTCAAAACCATCGTCGAAAAGCTGGGCGGCGCTGTTTCCTTCGAAACGGAGGAAGGCAAGGGAACGTCGTTTCATGTTGACCTTGCCGAAGCGCATAGGCAGGAGGCGAAACCGGTTTTCGTCGAGCGTCGGTCGAAGAAGCGCGATCGCCGCTTGCGTGTCCTGATCTGCGAGGACGAGCCCGATGTCGCCGCGGTGATCGCCGCGCTTCTCGACGCGGAAGGCTTCTCCAGCGATGTCGCCCCCGACATCGACACCGCCAAGGCCCTCCTCAGCTCCCGCGATTATGTGGCGCTGACGCTTGACATCAAGCTGGCGGGGGAATCGGGCATCAAGCTCTTCCATGATATCAGGGCGTCGAAGGTCAATTCCGACATCTCGGTCATCGTCATCTCCGCCGTCGCCGACGAGGCCAGGCGTTCACTGAACGGCACCGCTGTCGGCATCGTCGACTGGCTGGAAAAGCCTGTGGATTCGAAGCGCCTTCACGCCGCCTTGGCCAAGATCGTCGGCCGTAGGGTCGAGCCGAAGCCGAAGATCCTGCATGTCGAGGACGACGAGGGCGTGCTTGCGGTGATGTCGGAAGGGCTGGGCTCGGGTGTCTCGATCACCTCGGCGAAAACGCTCAAGGACGCACGGCAGGCGATCGCGAACCACCGTTTCGATCTGGTCATCCTGGACATTGCGCTTCCCGACGGGTCGGGACTGGACCTGCTTGCCAATCTGCCGCTCGAAACAGGGGTCATCGTGTTCTCGGCGGCGGAGCTGGACGACAAGCTGGGCGATCGGGTCCAGGCGATCATGACCAAGACTAAAGCGTCGGAGATCGACGTCGCGAAGCTGGTCAGGAACATGTTGACTTCGGCCCGCGACGGCGCGGGAGCCGGCGCGCAAGCCAAGGAGTGACCCTCATGCCGGCAAGAATCCTTTATGTGGATGACGAGGACGACATCCGCGAAATCGCTCAGATGTCGCTGGAGCTTGAGCCGGAGTTCGAGGTGCGGTCCTGCGCTTCGGGCGCGGCGGCGCTGGTCGATGCGGCAGCATGGCGGCCAGACCTCATTCTGCTCGACGTGATGATGCCGGACATGGACGGGCCGGAGACGCTTAAGCGCCTGGCCGCAGCGCCGCCGACGGCTCCGATACCCGTGGTGTTCATCACCGCGCGCACCCAGACGCATGAGGTCGAACGCTATCTCGCCATGGGCGCGGTGGGTGTCATCGCGAAGCCCTTCGACCCAATGGCGCTTGCCGGTGACGTGAAGAAGCTGCTTGCCTCGCGCGCTGGCGGTCCGGTGGCCTAGCAGGGAGCGCGCCGCCAGCGGCGAAAGCCTGTCGGCAAGCCCCAACCTGGTGTTTACGCCTCCTATACCATGCGCCGATATTCATCTACTGATTGCATCGGAACGCAACCGTCGCGAATCGGCTTTATCTATGATTTGCGCGGTTTTGTCCGCATGGGACGCATTTGGCGGATGCAGGTCCATGGGTGATCACTCCGGGGGGCGACGGAACCGGAGCAGGACTGGTGGATGGAGCGAAGGCAAGAGTTCTGATCTGCGATGATGACCCGTTGTTGCTCGAACTGATGGAATTCAGGCTAAGGGCGAAGGGATACGAGGTCATCAAGGCGGTCGACGGGGCGGAGGCGCTGGAGAAGGCGCAGCAGGACGCCCCCGACGTGGTCGTGCTCGACGCGATGATGCCCAAGGCCGACGGCCTTGAAGTGCTGGCGCGCATCAAATGCGACCCGGCTTTGTCCGATACGCCGGTCATCATGTTGACTGCCCGTAAGGGCCAAAAGGACATTGTCTCGGCCTTGGACAAGGGCGCCGACGACTATCTGGTGAAGCCTTTCATTCCCGAGGAGCTTTTGGCGCGGCTGGCGCGTCTCATCGCGCGCAACAGCGGGAAGCGCTGATGCGGCGCGGACGGCGCTTGAGCTTCGCCGCATGCCTGATCCTGGCCGTTGCCGCCGCTCCGGCCGTGGCCCTCGCGCAGACAGCCGATGAGCTTTACGCCTCGGCCGTGAAAGCGAGGCAGGCGCAGCATTTCGATGAGGCCGCCGACCTCTTGAAGCGCGTGCTGGCGCTCAAGCCAGACAATGCCGACGCGCTGGTTCAGCTTGGCTTCGCCGAGCTGGGGCGCAACGACCTTCCGGCCGCGCGCGATGCTTTTTCCAAGGCGCTTTCGCTGGCTCCGAACTACAGGGATGCCACCTTCGGTATGGCCGAGGTCGAATACCGTTCCGGTAATCTGGATGCCGCGCTGCCGCTGGCCGAAACCGTCGCAAAGGCCGATCCGGCCAATACCGACGCCGCAGCCCTTGTCGAGAACATCCGCAAGGCGAAGCAGGCGGCCGTCAGCAAACCTAATGCGGCTGCCGCGGTGCCAGCGGCGGTGAAGAAACCGCATCGCCGGCCCAATCCCGTTCCCACCCTGATCCAAGAGGGCAGGCGCCTGCGCCAAGCAGGCAAGCTCCCCGAAGCGGAGAAGGTCTATCGCTGCGCCCTCAGGCTGGCGCCGAAAGACACAGACATCCTGGTCGCGCTTGGCCTTGTCGTGGGTT
The DNA here is from genome assembly GCF_003289965.1 of Mesorhizobium atlanticum. Taxonomy (GTDB): domain Bacteria; phylum Pseudomonadota; class Alphaproteobacteria; order Rhizobiales; family Rhizobiaceae; genus Mesorhizobium; species Mesorhizobium atlanticum. The sequence goes on along the minus strand of NZ_QMBQ01000001.1, from coordinate 533,866 downwards.
CCAGCCAGCGCTTCGACGAAGCCGACCATTTCTTCGACCGTGCGCTGGCCATCAAGCCCGGGCTTCTCGATGCCAGGCTGGGCAAGGTGCGCCCGGCGATCTGGCAAGGCGATACGGCGCGCGCCCGGGTGCTGGTCGACGACGTGCTGGCGACCGCGCCGGACAATGTCGAAGCGCTCGACCTCGACGGCAGGATCGCCCTGCTCGAGGCCGACTACACCCGGGCCGCGCAGTCGTTCCAGCGCGCCTTGGCGCTGGAGCCGCGGAATGCCGAGGCGCTGGTGGGGATCGGCGATGTGCGGCGCGCCGCAGGCGACGACGAGGCCGCGCGGCAGGCCTATCGTCAGGCGCTGGCCATCGAGCCGGGCTCGGCCGACATCGGGCAGAGACTGGCCGTCCCGCCGCCGCGCAAATGGCGGCTCGATGTCGGCAATGAGGTGAGCGATCTCACCAACGGGCTGGGCGACTGGACCGACAGTTCGGCCGGTCTTGCCTATCGGCTGTCGCCGCGCACGACCATTTCCGGCCACGCCCGGCTGGCGAGCCGCTTCGGCCGCACCGACGTCCAGATGGAGGGCCGCATCGACCAGGCCTTCACGCCGGCCTTTTCCGCCTATGCGCTCGCGGCAGTGACGCCGGATGCCGACTTCCTCGCTCGCTATTCGATCGGCGCCGGCGCGTCCTGGCAGGTCGTGGCGCCGGCAAAGGCGTTCGGCCCGCTCTCGCTCAATATCGACACCCGCTACGACAATTTCGCCGATACGAGCGTGACCAGCATCCAGCCTTGGATGCAGGCCTATATTCTCGACGGCCGCCTGGGCCTCTCCGCCCGCTGGGTGCATGCCGAGGACGATATCGGCACGCGGGCGAACGGCTATGTACTTCGCGCCGACCTTGCGGTGACGCCTCGCTTCAACCTCTTCGGCGGTTATGCCGACGCCCCCGAGATCGACGATGGCGCGCTGGTGCCGACGCGCACCGTCTTCGGCGGCATTTCCTTTGAGGTCAGCGATCCGCTGACGTTGCGTGCCAGCATCGCGCATGAAGAACGCCCGACCTTCGACCGCAACATTTTCGGCCTCGGCCTGACGGCGCGGTTCTGACCATGTGGTACATCTGGGACCTCTCGATACTGCTCAGCGCGCTGTCCCTGGTGATCATGCTGGTCCTGATCGCGCGCCGCCTGCTGCAGGAGCGCTGGGCCAGGGCGGCGGCCGATCAGCGGCGCCAATTGCTGACCGCGCTGATCGCCTTCACCGAAAACCGCGATCGCGAGGCCCTCAAGGCGACGGTGCTTGCCGTGCCGGCCGGCGTGGCGATCGACGCCGGCTTCGAGTTCATTTCACTGCTGCGCGGCGAGGAGAGGGACGACGTGCTTGTCGCGTTCAACGAATGCGGTTTGCCGGCCCGTGTCGCCAGGCAGCTGCGGAAGGGCAACGTCGCCGAACGCATCCACGCCGCGGAGATGCTGGCGGCGCTGGGTTGGGAGGATGCGTCGGCAAGCCTGCTGGCGGCGCTCACCCAGGACCGTTCGCGCGAAGTGAGGATCGCCGCCGCTATCGCGCTCTGCGACCTGGGCAGCCTGCCCTTGCTCGGCACCGCGCTGGATTTTATCGGCGTGGCGGGGCAGCGCTCGCGCCGACTGATCGAGCTGTTCAGGCGCTTTCCGCGTTCGCGCTTCAACGAGCTTGCGGTCCACGCATCCCGGGTGGACGCCTCGCCCTTCATCAGGGCGGCCGCGATCGACGCGCTCGCTCATGCCGGAGGTTTCGGCTTCGCCGATTTCTTCGCTGGCCTGACTGGCGATGCCGCGCCCGAAGTTGTCGCCGCCGCATTGCGGGCGCTGGGCTTGACGGGTCACGCCGAAGCGCCGGCCATCCTGAAGCGCGCGATGGCCAACGACGACTGGGACGTGCGCGCCGCCGCCGCCGAATCCGCGGGGCGCCTCGGCCTGCCCGAGCTCGCCGCGCCGCTCTCCAGGCTCATGGATGATGAGGTCTGGACCGTGCGCTACGCCGCTGCCAACGCGCTGCGCTCCTTCGGCCAGCCGGGAGAGCGGCTGTTGCGCGAGATCGCTTCCGCCGAGGTCTCGCGCAGCCAGCGCACCGCCTCACTTATCCTTGCCGAGGGGCCGGTCCTATGATCGCCGACTGGAGTCACGAGGTCGTTCTTGCCGCCACCATCCTGTCCTTGTTCATCATCGGGGCGGGGCTGGCCCAGACGACGATCTATCTCCTGCAGCTCGTCGTCGCAGGCTACGCGCTGTCAGAGCGTCCTCCGGTGGCGCGCTCGGCGCTGCTTTGGCAGCGCTATGGCGACGTCGCGCCACCGATCGCGCTGCTGGTTCCGGCCTATAACGAGGCGTTGAACGTGGTCGAGAGCGTCCATTCGATGCTCGCGCTCGAATATCCCAATTTCGAGGTGGTCGTCATCAATGATGGCTCGAAGGACGAGACGTTGCAGCGCCTGGTCGATGCCTTCAAGCTGGTGAAGTTCCAGCGGCCCTTTGAGGAGGCGCTCGCGCACCAGCCGATCCGCGGCCTCTATTCCTCGCCGATGACCGAACGGCTGTTCGTGGTCGACAAGGAGAATGGCGGCAAGGCCGACGCCCAGAATGCCGGCATCAATGTCTGCCGCGCGCCGCTCTTCTGCGTCATCGACGGCGACTCCATCCTTGAGCCGGATGCCTTGATGCGCGCCGCCCAGCCTTTCATCGACGACCCCGAGCGCACCATCGCCGTGGGCGGCACGATCCGCATCGCCAACGGTTCCAAGATCGAGGCGGGCAGGGTGCGCGAAATCCATTTGCCGCGCCGCCTGCTGCCTTTGTTTCAGGTGGTCGAATATTTGCGCGCCTTCCTCATGGCGCGACTGGCCTGGAGCAGCATCAACACGCTTATGCTTGTGTCTGGCGCTTTCGGCATGTTCCGCCGTGCGGAAGTGGTGGCGGTGGGCGGCTTCACCAAGGGTTCGATGGGCGAGGACCTCGACCTCGTCATCAAGCTGCACCGCCATATGCGCGATAAAAAGCGCAAATACCGCATCCAGTTCATTCCCGAACCAGTGTGCTGGACCGAGGCGCCGGAATCGCTGAGCGTGCTCGCCCGCCAGCGCTCGCGCTGGCAGCGCGGCGCGCTCGAATGCTTCTTCCGCTATCGCAACATGCTGTTCAATCCGCGCTACGGCCGCGTCGGCTTCCTCGGCTTCGGCCACATCCTGATCGTCGACGTGCTGGGACCGGTGGCGGAAGTGATGGGCTATATCCTGATCCCGGCCTTTTGGCTGCTCGGCATTCTCTCGGCCGAATATCTTCTCGCCTTCACCGCGCTCATCTTCACCTATGGGGTCTGCGTCAGCGTCTGCTCGCTGATCCTCGAAGAGGCCGAGCTGCAGCGCTTTCCCCGCGCCAGAGACCTCGCCGTGCTGACGGCCGCCGCCGTGATCGAGAATTTCGGCTACCGCCAGCTCAACAATTTCTGGCGCGTGAAAGGCTGGTGGCAATATCTGCGTGGCAACCAGGGCTGGGGCGAGATGACCAGGACCGGGCTCGGCGCCGCCAAGAAATAGACCTCGGCCCCCTCGGACCAAGCCCTGTCACGACAGCGTCCGCTCGATCTCCTGGATCAAGGCATCGAGCGCCGCATGCGCGCTCCCGCCATCGGCCTGCTCGACGATCAGCGTCTCCAGCGCCGATGCCCGCGCGCTGATCTCCGCAAAGCCGAATGTGCCCGCGGCGCCGGCGAGCGAGTGGGCGAGCCGGATGAGAGAGTCGTTGCCGGGGAGGGGAGTGGCCTGATGCGCGATGGTCCTCAGCTCGGCGAGCTGATCGGCGCACCTGGCGATGAAACGTTGACGCAACGGGGCGAAACGATCGTTTGCGATGAGGCTGGCTCCATTGCGAGATATGCGCGTGAGCAAGCTGGACCAGGAGGCTCAGGTCCTGTTCTGTTCTTCTGCCAGCGGCCTACTATACCGCTAACCCATTGTTTTTTCTGGTCGGAGTGGCAGGATTTGAACCTGCGACCCCCTCGTCCCGAACGAGGTGCGCTACCAGACTGCGCTACACTCCGTGACCAGACGGCGGGCTTATAGCCGCCGCTTTTCGATACTGCAAGCGGCAATGGCAGCACTTCTGTCGCATTTCGTCGGGTTTCGTCGCGCCGGTCGGGGTGGCAGCCGATTGAGGCAGTTCGTGAAAGGCGAGTTCCAGCCTTGTGTGACCAACCATGACCCCGCTAAAACGGGTCCCCGGCCGCCTGGAGTCCCGAATCTTGCCTCAGCGCATCGTCAGTTTCGTCATGAGTGGCGGCGTCGGGTCGCGGCTGTGGCCGCTGTCGCGGGAGGACAACCCCAAGCAGTTCCACGATTTTTCCGGCGATGGCTCGATGCTGGCCAGGACGCTGCGCCGGCTGGCGGCGCGGCCGCAAGGTGAGACGCCGATCTTCCTGATCGCCGCGGAACGTCACGCCGAGCGCGTCCATGCCGACCTTGCCGGCGTTGATCTCAAGGGTGGCGGACCGCTGTTCGAGCCCACGGGCCGCAACACGGCAGCCGCCGTCGCGCTGGCCAGCCTGCGCACGCTCTCCGAATATGGCGACGAGCTTGTGCTGGTGGTGCCGTCGGATCACGAGATATCGACGCCTAGCCAGTTCTGGCAAAGCATCGAGGCGGGCGCGGCCGCGGCGAAGGCCGGCCGGCTCGTTGTGTTCGGCCTCAAGCCGACTCAGCCCGAGACCGGCTACGGCTATATCGAGGTCGGGACCGGCAAGCACGGCGTCTTCGACGTCTCGCGTTTTGTCGAGAAGCCCGATCTCGCCACCGCGCAGGCGTATCTCGACGCCGGCAGCTTCTACTGGAACACCGGCATCTTCCTGTTCAGGGCCGGCGCCATGCGCGATGCCTTCGCGGCCTATGAGCCGAAAATATGGCAGGCGACGGAGGCCGCCTACAAGGCTGCGATCAGCGATCTGTCCGGCCTCTACATGCCATTGGAACTCTACTCGGCCATCCCGTCGACCTCGATCGACTATGCCATCATGGAGCGCGCCAGGGACATCGCCATGGTGCCGGCCGGCTTCAGCTGGAACGACCTCGGCTCCTGGCAGTCGCTGCTCGATGTCGGCCCGTCCGACAAGGACGGCAACGTCATCCTCGGCGATGTCGTCGCCATCGATTGCGAAAACTCCTATATCCGCGGCGATGGCCGCCTGCTTTCAGCGATCGGCATGAAGGATGTCGCTATCGTTTCGACGGCCGACGCCACCTTCGTCGCGCCGGTCAGCCACAGCCAGCACGTCAAGAAGATCGTCGAGCAGCTGGAGAAATCCGGCCGGCTGGAGACGCGATTCACGCCGGCGCATGACCGCGTCATCGAGAGCGGCGCTTGGCGGCGGCGCGTGCGCCACTGGCTGTTCGAAGAGACGCTGCCGCTGTGGTCGACGGTCGGCGTCGATGAGCGCCATGGCGGCTTCCACGAAGCGCTCGGCTTCGATGCCTCGCCGCTGATGAAACCAAAGCGCATGCGCACGCAGGCTCGCCAGGTCTATGCCTTCGCCGTTGCCAAGGAGCGCGGCTGGGACGGCCCGGCCGACCGGCTGATCGCGCACGGCCTCGACTTCATGGCCGGCAAAGGCCGCACCGAACGCGGCGGTTGGGTGCGCACGCTCAACATCGATGGCTCGGTCGCCGATCCTGTCGAGGATGCCTACGATCATTCCTGCGTGCTTCTGGCGCTGGCTCACGCCCACATTTCGGGCCATCCCGACGCGTTGCGGCTCGGCGAGGAGACGTTTGCCTTCCTCGACGCGCATCTGGAAGATGCCCGCATGACCGGCTTTCTGGAAACCTCCGACGGGGCGGAGGAGCGGCGCTCCAACCCGCATATGCACCTGCTCGAGGCCTTCCTCGCCTGGTACAAGGCAACGGGCGAGCGCGCCTATCTGCGCCGCGCCGCGCGCATCATCGACCTCTTCCGTAGTCATTTCTTCGATGCCGAAAGCTGGACGATCGGCGAGTATTTCGACAAGGGCTGGAAGCCGGCCGCGGGCGAGAAGGGGAGCTGGACCGAGCCTGGCCATCATTTCGAATGGGCCTCCCTGCTGGTCGATTTCGCCGCCCGCAGCGGCCAGAGCGAACTCACCGCTTTCGCCCGCAAGCTTTATGCCTCGGCCATTGCCAACGGCCTCAACCGCTCCACCGGCCTCGCCTATGGCGCGGTCTCGCGCCAGGGTCTGCCGCTGGATACGGTCTCGCGCGGCTGGCCGCAGGCCGAGGCGATCAAGGCGGCGATCGCGCTGGACGGGTCGGGCGGGCCCGACCTCAAGCCCGAGATCGAGGCGCGTGTCGGCCGCCTGTTCCGCTGGCACATCGATCCGGCGCCGCTCGGCCTGTGGATCGACCGCATCGACGAGCGCGGCCGCTCACTGGCGACCGAGGTGCCGGCCAGCATCTTCTACCACCTGGTCTATGCGCTGACGCAGTATCTGGACGGGACGGCGCAGAAGGGGTGAGCCGGTTCCGGCACGGCTGACCAAATATCGTCGTCACGGCGTCGTGCTCCCGCGAACGATCAGCGAGAGCATCGCGACGACCGGCGGCACCGCGAACGACCAGACACCGATCTGCACATGGAGAGCCGCGGCCGTTCCGCATCCGAGAGCGAAGACGGCGACCATGCCCGACATCCGCGCGAGGCGCGACCGTGACGCGGCTGTGTCTTCGGCCGACGAGCCGTAGATCAGGTCGGCCAGATCAAGCATGATCTGGGTCGTGGTGCCCGTCATCAGCGTCGAAGGCGGCAGGCTGGCGAGATGGACGCGGTGCGCGGCGTTCTGCACGGCCATGGCCGAAACCAATATCATTCCCGTCACGATGGCGACCCAATGGTCGCCATCCGGGAAAGGTCCGAGCCGGACCGCCAGAACAGCGGCCGCGATCAGCAACACGAGCTTGATCGTCAGCAGGTAACGAAACACCGGCGCCTCCCGGTGTCTCAGCGCGTTCGACAACAGCCGGCTGACGATGACAACTGCGCAAAAGACCGGCAGCGCCAGCAGCTTCGACAGGGCGCCCGACGTGCCGAGCGCCAGGGAGGCGCCGAGCGTCACGAAGTTGCCGGTGACATGCGCGGTAAACAACCCCTGCAGCGCCAGGAAACCCATCGTGTCGACATAGCCGCCGTTGAAGCCGAGCAGCAGCGGCAACACGACGGCTCGTTTGTCCTTGGCTTCATCCGCCATCTTGGCCCTCTTTGCCTTCCGCGCGCAGGCAAGCTTATGGCAAACCGGAGCAAGGAGAACAACGCGATGATCGGCCGGAGCGGATCGCGACATCAATAAGGTGCCGCCACGTCTCCGGTTTCGACATAGACCGCCTTCAGCTGCGAGTAGTGCGCCAGCGCCGCCAGCGAGTTCTCGCGCCCGATGCCGGACTGCTTGACGCCGCCGAAGGGCATTTCCACAGGCGTCAGATTGTAGGCATTGATCCAGCAGGTGCCGGCCTGCAGCTCGGCGATCACCCGATGCGCGCGTGGCAGGTCGCGGGTGAACACGCCGGCCGCCAGCCCGAATTCGGTGTCGTTGGCACGCTCGATCACCTCGTCCTCGCTGTCGAACTTCAAGACGCTCATCACCGGTCCGAAGATCTCCTCGCGCGCGATGCGCATCGTATCGGTGACGCCGGTGAACACGGTTGGCTCGATGAAGAAACCGCCCTCGAAACCCTGCAGCGACGGTATATTGCCGCCGCAGGCGAGTGTCGCTCCGTCCTGCTTTCCGGCTTCGATGTAGGAGACGACCTTCTCTTGCTGCAGCCTGTTGACCAGTGGTCCCATCTGCGTTTCCGGATCGAGCGGATCGCCGATGCGGATTTTCTTGGTGCGCTCGACCAGCCGCTCGACGAAGCGGTCATGCAGGCCTTTCTGCACGAAGACGCGCGTGCCGTTGGAGCAGATCTGGCCAGCGGAGTAAAAATTGCCGAGCATTGCGCCGCCGATGGCATTCTCGAGGTCGGCATCATCGAAGACGATGAGCGGCGACTTGCCGCCGAGCTCCATGGTCGCGTGCTTCATCTTGGAACCGGCGAGCGACAGCACCTTGCGGCCGGTCGGCACCGAGCCGGTCACAGAAACCTTTGCCACCACATCATGGCCGACGAGGCCGGCGCCGACATCGCCGTAGCCTTGCACGACATTGAACAGGCCATCCGGCAAACCCGCCTCGCTGTAGATCTCGGCCAGCGCCAGCGCCGACAGCGGCGTGTTTTCCGACGGCTTGAACACCATGGCGTTGCCCATGGCCAAGGCCGGCGCCGATTTCCAGCCGGCGATCTGGATCGGATAGTTCCAGGCGCCGATGCCGACACACACGCCGAGCGGCTCGCGCCTCGTATAGGCGAAAGGCCCGCCGAGATCGATCATCTCGCCATTGAACGCGGCGACCGCGCCGGCGAAATATTCAAGGCAATCGGCGGCCGAGGGCGCATCGGCCACCAGCGTCTCCTGGATCGCCTTGCCGGTGTCGAGCGTCTCGATGCGGGCGAGGTCGGCATTGCGCGCGCGCAGAATGTCGGCGGCGCGGCGCAGGATGCGCCCGCGCTCGACAGGTTTCAGCCGCGCCCATGCCGGCTGGGCGGCGCGCGCGGCCTCGATCGCCAGCTCCAGCACATTCGGCGTCGCCGAATGCAGGGTGGCGATGGTCTCGCCGGTTGCCGGATAGATCACCGGCAGCGGCGTGCCGCCCTCATCCTCGATATAGCGGCCGTTGACATAGTGCGATGCGGTCGGCTGGGCGCGCATGGCTTTCTCCAAGTCTGTTCGCCGGAAGGACGGTCAGCCCGACAATGCCCTATCGGTCCGCCACCTGCCAGCGCGGATTGATCCAGGGTTCCTGGTTGGACGGCGCCAGCGGCGTGCGGCCGAGGATGTGGTCGGACGCCTTCTCGCCGGTCATGATCGAAGGTGCGTTGAGGTTGCCGTTGGTCACCCGCGGGAAGATCGAGGAATCGGCGACGCGCAGGCCCTCGACACCGATCACCCGGCATTCCGGATCGACGACGGCGGTCAAATCGTCGGCGCGTCCCATCCGGCAGGTGCCGCAGGGATGGTAGGCGCTCTCGGCATGGTCGCGGATGAAAGCATCGAGCTCCTCGTCGGTCTGCACATGAGAGCCCGGCGAAATCTCCTTGCCGCGAAAACCATCGAAAGCCTTCTGCCCGAAAATCTCGCGCGTCAGCCGGATGCAGTGGCGGAACTCGCTCCAGTCGTCCGGATGCGACATGTAGTTGAAGCGGATCACCGGCTTCGCCTTCGGATCGGGCGAGCGCAGCGTCACCGAGCCGCGCGACTTCGAACGCATCGGCCCGACATGCGCCTGGAAGCCGTGCGCCTTCGCGGCCGACTTGCCGTCATAGCGCACCGCCGCGGGGATGAAGTGATACTGGATATCGGGGTAGTCGACGCCGGCCTGCGAACGCACGAAGGCGGCCGCCTCGAAATGATTGGTGGCGCCGAGCCCGCTCTTGAAGAACAGCCACTGCGCGCCGATCAATGCCTTGGACAAAGGATTGAGCACCGAGTTCAGCGTGATCGGCTTGGTCGATTCCTGCTGGATATAGAGTTCCAGATGGTCCTGCAGATTGGCGCCGACGCCCGGCCGGTCGGCGATCACCTCTATGCCGTTCTCCCGCAGATGCGCCCCTGGGCCGATGCCGGACAACATCAGGATCTTCGGCGAGTTGATCGACGACGCCGCGACGATGACTTCGCGCCGCGCCTTAACGACCCGAATCTTTTTGTTAGCTTCGATCTCGACACCGACGGCGCGTTGATTCTCGATCACCACGCGTCGGGCGAAGCCTTTGACCAGACTCACATTCTTGCGTTTGAGAGCCGGCTTCAGATAGGCATTCGCAGCCGACCAGCGGCGGCCGCCAAGAATGGTCTGCTCCATCGGCCCGAAGCCTTCCTGCTTGGAGCCGTTATAGTCGTTGGTGAGTTCGAACCCGGCCTGGCGTCCCGCCTCGACGAAGGCGCCGTAGAGCGGATTCTTCCGTTTGCCGCGCTGCACATGCAATGGTCCGCCGTGGCCCCGCCAGCCATCCTCGCCGCCGTCGGAATCCTCCATGCGCTTGAAGTAGGGAAGTACGTCGGCGAAGCCCCAGCCGGTCGCACCCTGTTCTGCCCAATGGTCGAAGTCGTGCGCATGGCCGCGCACATAGACCATGCCGTTGATCGAGGACGAACCGCCGATCACCTTGCCGCGCGGCGTCGCCAGCACGCGACCGCCGAGATGCGGCTCCGGCTCGCTGGCGAAACCCCAGTCGTAAAGGCTCATATTGAGTGGGATCGACAGTGCCGACGGCATCTGGATCAGCGGCCCCATATCGGTGCCGCCGAACTCGATGACGATCACCGAGTGCTTGCCGTCCTCCGACAGGCGATAGGCCATGGCCGAACCGGCGGAGCCGGAGCCGATGATGACGAAATCCGCTTCAAGCATTGTTCATATGCGCCATAAAATCGGCGAGCGAGACATTGCCGCCGGTTGCAATCACAAGGACGGTTTTGCCGGCCACATCCACCTTGCCGCCGAGCAATGCAGCGAGCGATGCGGCACCCGAGGGCTCCAGCACAAGCTTCATCCGCTCGAAGGCGATCTTCATCGCCCGCCGCACCGAGGCATCGTCAACGGTGACGCCGCGCACGCCGGCGGCAGTTACCGCCGCGAAGGGCGCCTCGCCGGGTTTGCGCGCCATCAGCCCGTCGCAGATCGATTTCGGCCCGATCGGCATCGTCTCGATCGCGCCATGCGCGAGCGATGAGCCCATGCCGTTGAAACCCTCCGGCTCGACGGCGATGATCTCGGTCTTGGGCGACAGATAGTGGAAGGCGAGCGAGACGCCGCCGATCAGCCCGCCGCCGCCGACCGAGCAGAACACCAGGTCGGCATGCGCCTTCTTCGCGGCCAACTGGTCGAGCGCTTCAAGGCCGGCGCCGGCCTGTCCGGCGACGATCTCCGGATCGTCGAAAGGATGCAGCAAGGTGAGGTGCTCGGTCTCGGCGATCTCGCGTGCCTTGGCGGCGGCGACCTCCTCGCGCGCGCGGTCGCCATGGTCGGTCAGCACCACGCGCGCGCCATAGCCGGCCGTGGCATCTCGCTTGGCGGCCGGTGCGTCGATCGGCATGACGATCGTGACCGGGATGCCCAGCGCCTGGCCGGCGGCCGCCAGGCCCTGCGCGAAATTGCCGGAGGAATAGGCGACGACGCCTTGCTTCGCCTCGTCGGGCGAGAGCCGCTTCAGACGCCAATAGGCGCCGCGCACCTTGAAGGAGCCGGCCCACTGCAGCGACTCCGGCTTGACAAAGACGCGCGCGGCGCCCGTTTCCGTGGCTAAAGCCGCAGCCTCCAACAGCGGCGTCACCTGCGTGGCTGTCGAGGTGACGGCATAGGCGTGATTCAGATGATCAAGGGTAGGGACGAGAATGTCTGCCATCATTCGCCTCTCGGATACCGTTTGCTCTCTTCGAGATTGTCGAGGTTCATGTGATTGCGCATGTAGCGCTCCGACGCCTTCTGCAGCGGCTGGAACTCCCAGGGGTAATAGGCGCCGTTGCGCAGCGCCGGGTAGACGACCCAGCGGCGCGCCTGGCTTTCACGCACGGCGGCGTCGAAGTTCGCCATGTTCCAGCGCGCGCGGACCTTTTTCATGAAGGCCGAGACCAGATCGGCGTGAGCCGGGCTGGCGGCGAGATTGTCCTGCTCGCGCGGATCGGCGTCGAGGTCGAAGAGCTGCGGCGGATCGAGCTCGCAATGGACGAATTTGTACTTGCCTTCGCGGATCGCCACCATCGGCGCGTAGGAGCCTTCGGCCGCGTATTCCATCAGCACCGGCGCCGACCGCTGCTCGCCAGCGGCAAGCGGCAGCAGCGACTGGCCGTCCGTCCATGGCGCGATCCCGCTCATGTCGATGCCGGCGAGGTCGCAGAGCGTCGGCGCCACGTCGAGATTGGAGACAGGCGTCCCGATCAGCCCGGCCTCGATGCCGCTGCCGGCCATCATCAAAGGCACCCGCGCCGCGCCCTCGTAAAAGCACATCTTGAACCACAGGCCGCGCTCGCCCAGCATGTCGCCGTGATCGGAGCAGAACAGCACGACAGTGTCGTCCAGCATGCGGGTGCGCTCCAGCACCGACAGCAGCTCGCCGACCTTGTCGTCGAGATAGGAGATATTGGCGAAATAGCCGCGCCGAGAGCGGCGCACCTGCTCCGGCGTGATATGAAAACTGTCGTAGTCGGATGCCTTGTAGAGCCGCTGCGAATGCGGATCCTGGCTGTCATAGGGAATGAAGCCAACCTCTGGCTCCAAGGCTGGGCAGTCTTCGTAATGGTCCCAGTATTTGCGCCGCGCGACATAGGGATCGTGCGGGTGCGTGAAGGAAACGGTCAGGCACCAGGGGCGCCGGTCCGCGTCATCCGACACGCGCGCGAACTCATAGAGCTTTTGCGTCGCATGGAAGGCGACCTCGTCGTCATACTCCATCTGGTTGGTGATCTCGGCGACGCCGGCGCCGGTCACCGAACCCAGATTGTGGTACCACCAGTCGATGCGCTCGCCGGGCTTGCGGTAGTCCGGCGTCCAGCCGAAATCGGCCGGGTAGATGTCGGTGGTGAGCCGCTCCTCGAAACCGTGCAACTGGTCCGGTCCGACGAAATGCATCTTGCCGGAAAGCACCGTGTGGTACCCGGCGCTGCGCAGATGATGCGCGTAGGTCGGGATCGAGGAAGCGAACTCGGCGGCGTTGTCATAGACCTGGGTGCGCGACGGCAACTGGCCGCTCATGAAGGAGGCGCGGCCCGGTGCGCAGAGCGGCGAGGCGGTATAGTTGTTGGCGAAGCGCGCCGAGCGCTGGGCCAGCGCCTTCAGATTGGGCGCATGCAGGAACTCGGCCGGGCCGTCCGCAAAGAACGTGCCGTTGAGTTGATCGACCATGACGATCAGGAAATTTGGCCGCCGGGTGGTCAAGGCAGGCTCCGTCCGTTGAGCTTGGTTTCGAGATAGTCTTCGACGAGCGCGATCGCGGTCTGCGCGTCCGGCACGCCGTCCTTCAGCGCGCGGCGGATATAGAGTCCGTCGATCAGCGCCGCGGTCGCTTCCGCCACGCGGTCGGCCTCGCTCCGGGGCAGGATGCCGGTCAGCCCGCTCATCAGGTTCGAATGCAGCCGCCGCGCATAGACGCGCAGCAGCCGCCGCAGTTCGGTCGATTTCTGCGCCTCGACATAGAAGGCGAGCCAGGCGGCGATGATCTGTGGCTGGAACTGATCGTCGGAGAAGCTGACCGCGACCACGGACGAAACGCGCTCACGTGCTGTGCCGGCGGTATGAAGCGCGCGCCTGGTGTCGATGTTGAGCTCCGTCAGGATATGCCGCATCGTCGCGAACAGCAGCTCGTCCTTGGCGCCGAAATAGTGATGCGCCAGCGCCGACGACACGCCGGCCCGGCCGGCGATCTCCGACATCGTCACGTCGAGCGATCCGCGCTCGCCGATCGCAGAGATCGTCGCGTCGATCAGCGCCTTGCGGCGCACGGGTTCCATTCCGATTTTCGGCATTTTGGGGGTCCGGTTCGAGCTAAGATTATTTTTTTTTATTGACGCGTCAATCAATAAAAAATCGACGCCGGGATCAACCGATCGTGTCGTTCTGGCCCATGGCATGGGCTGGAAAACGGTTCACAATTGAACAATATTGAATCACGTGCCGCGAAGGATCGTGCTACGCTGCGCACAAATGGAGGCTGCCATGACCGCATGCATCGTCGGCTGGGCGCATTCGCGCTTCGGCAAGCTCGAAGGCGAGACGCTGGAGGGCCTGATCACCAAGGTTGCCGTCGAGGCGCTCGACCATGCCGGCATCGGCCCCGACGATGTCGACGAGATCGTGCTCGGCCATTTCAACGCCGGCTTCTCGCCGCAGGATTTCACCGCGAGCCTCGTGCTGCAGGCCGATGATCGGTTGCGCTTCAAGCCGGCGACGCGCGTCGAGAATGCCTGCGCCACCGGCTCGGCCGCCGTCCGGCAAGGCATCCGCGCCATTGACGCCAACGCCGCCCGTATCGTCCTGGTGGTCGGCGCCGAGCAGATGACGACCACGCCGGGTCCCGAGATAGGCAAGAACCTGCTCAAGGCATCCTACCTGCCGGAAGACGGCGACACGCCGGCCGGCTTTGCCGGCGTCTTCGGCAAGATCGCGCAGGCCTATTTCCAGCGTTATGGCGACCAGTCCGATGCGCTGGCCATGATCGCTGCCAAGAACCACAAAAACGGTGTCGACAACCCTTATGCGCAGATGCGCAAGGATTTCGGCTACGAATTCTGCCGCCAGGAAAGCGAAAAGAACCCCTTCGTCGCCGGTCCGCTGAAGCGCTCCGACTGCTCGCTGGTCTCGGACGGCGCCGCGGCGCTGGTGCTCACGGATACGGCGACGGCGTTGAAGATGCGCCGTGCCGTGACCTTCCGCGCCAACGAGCATGTCCAGGACTTCCTGCCGATGTCGAAGCGCGACATCCTCGCCTTCGAGGGTTGCGAGCACGCCTGGAACCAGGCGCTGAGGAAGGCCGGCGTCACGCTCGACGATCTGTCCTTCGTCGAGACGCATGACTGCTTCACCATTGCCGAATTGATCGAATACGAAGCGATGGGCCTGGCCAAACCCGGCGAGGGCGCCAGGCTGGCGCTGGACGGCACGACGGCCAGGGACGGCCGCCTGCCGGTCAATCCGTCCGGCGGCCTGAAGGCCAAGGGCCACCCGATTGGCGCCACCGGCGTCTCGATGCATGTGCTGACCGCCATGCAGTTGACCGGTGAAGCCGGCGGCATCCAGGTGCCGGGCGCGAAGCTCGGCGGCATCTTCAACATGGGCGGTGCTGCCGTCGCCAATTACGTTTCCATTCTCGACCGCATCAGGTAGAAGCGGCCCGCATTAAGCGCCCTAAGGCGCGTGCGGGAGGCAGCATGTCCAATCCGGTTCTGGTCGAAGTCACGCGCGGCGCGGTGGTCGAAAGCAGGCATTGCGGCGCGATTTCGGTCTTCGACGCCGACGGCAAGGCCGTCTGGGAGATCGGCGACACGGACCGTCCGGTTTTCCCGCGCTCCGCGGTGAAGGCGATCCAGGCGCTGCCGCTGGTCGAATCAGGCGCTGCCGACGCCTACGGCTTCGGCGACCGCGAACTGGCGCTGGCCTGCGCCTCGCATTCCGGCGAACCGGCGCATGTCGCGTTGGCCTCGGCGATGCTCGCGAAGGCAGGACTCGACAAGACGGCGCTGGAATGCGGCGCCCATTGGCCCAACCATGAGGCCACCATCGCGCTTGCCCGCGCCGGTGCTGTGCCGAGCGCGTTGCACAACAACTGTTCCGGCAAGCATGCCGGCTTCCTCTGCACCTGCGTGCATTCGGGCATCCCCCATCGGGGCTATGTTAAGGAGGGACATGCGCAGCAGGAGATGGTGCGCGACGCCATGCAATCCGTCACCGGAGCCGCCCACAACGCCGACAATAGCGCGACCGACGGCTGTTCGATCCCGACCTATGCCGTGCCGCTGAAGAGTTTTGCACAAGGCTTTGCCCGCATGGCGACGGGCAGGGGCTTTGCGCCCGAACGCGCCAAGGCGGCGAAGCGGTTGCTTTCGGCTTGCATGGCCGAGCCGTTCCTGGTCGCCGGCACCGGCAAGGCCGACGTCGCGCTGATGCAGGCGGCACCCGGCCGCATCTTCGTCAAGACCGGCGCCGAAGGCGTCTATTGCGCGGCATTGCCGGAGCTTGGCCTCGGCATCGCCTTGAAATGCGACGACGGCGCCGGCAGGGCCGCGGAGGTGATGATCGCCGCGGTGCTGGCAAAATTGCTTCGCGCCGATGAAGCGCTTGCGGCAAAGCTGACCGAGCTTGCCCGTCCTCCGGTCGAAAGCCGCATCGGCGCCAAGGTCGGCTTGCTGCGGCCGACGCCGGCGCTCAGCTAGCGGGGTTTCACCGGCACCGATATGCCGTGCGGGTAAGCCGAGACAAAAAGATATGTGCTAGTCTCCTCCACTATCAATCGGACAACAGGCCAGATCATGCTGGAAGCGGACAAGGTGTTTGCCGGGTCGATTCCGGAAAATTACGATCGCCATATGGTGCCGCTGATTTTCGAGGCCTTTGCCGAAGAGACCGCGCGGCGGGCGGCGTCCCTCTCACCGGTCACCGTGTTGGAAACCGCCGCCGGCACCGGGGCCGTCACCCGCGCCCTGGCGCCAAAACTCTCTGCCGATGCCACCTACACCGTAACCGATCTGAACCAGCCGATGCTCGACTACGCGGCGTCGCGCCAGGGGCCTGACAGCCGCATTACCTGGCGCCAGGCGGATGCCTTGAAGCTGCCGTTCGACGATGCGGCTTTCGACCTCGTCTGCTGTCAGTTCGGCGCCATGTTCTTTCCCGATCGCCCCGCCGCCTATCGCGAGGCAAAACGCGTCCTGAAGCCCGGCGGGCATTTCCTGTTCAGCGTGTGGGATCGCATCGAAGAGAATATCTTCGCTGATGACGTGACGAACGCTCTCGCCCGGATCTTTCCGCACGATCCGCCGCGTTTCCTGGCGCGCACGCCGCACGGCTATCACGACAAGGATTTGATCCGCGGCGATCTGACTGCCGCCGGATTCTCCGACGTGACGATCGACACCAGAGCCGAGCAGAGCCGTGCGTCTTCGCCGCGCGTTCCGGCCGTTGCCTATTGCCAGGGAACCCTGCTTCGCAACGAGATCGAGGCGAGGGAGGCCGGCAGCTTGGCATCCGCGACCGACTACGCGGAATCCGTGATCGCCGACAGACACGGCCGCGGCGCGGTTGCCGCCAAGATCCAGGCGCACATTATCGTGGCCGTCGCCTAACTCACCTTGTTGCGCTCGACGGTCAGATGCGCGTAGCCGGTATCGCTTGACTGGGAAAGGTCCCCGGTCACCGGATCGGCCCAGCGCTGGCCGATGATGGCGCCGTTTTTCGCGCCGTCGATGACATTGTCCGAGATGACGGCCGTGCCGGCGCCTTCGACGACCGAAACGACGATGCCGGTGCCCGCCTGCCGGATGATGTTTCCGCTCGCCACGACATTGCGCAGATACGGCCCCCAGCCGAGCTGCATGCCGTAAAGCGGCGCGTTCTCGACGACATTGCCGGAAACGGTGGTGTCGGCCTCGGCGCTGATGCCGACGCCGAAGCCGGGCGGGTCTGCCGTGTAGGGGCCAACCGTCGTGAGATTGCGCACGATGTTGTTCGAGCACACGGCCATGCGACCGCCCTCGTTGAAATTGACGATCGAGATGCCGTTGGCAGCGCCGTCGACCAGATTGTTGCTGAGGATCGCGCCTTCGAAGGAGAATTCCGAATAGATCCCCGTCTCGCCCGAGCGCGAGCAGGTGTTGCCGGTGATCTGCAGATTGCTCGCGCTGTTGGCGCGGATCGCGGTGAAGGCGCAGTCGGACACGACATTGCCCGAGATAATGACGTTGCCGGCGCGAAAGGCGTTGATGCCGTTGCCGTTCTGGCCGGTGCCGCCGCTGCGCGCGCCGATACGCTGCACGCGGTTGCCGCTGACGATGGTGCCGTCCTCCGCCGCCTGCCAGCGATGCACCAGGATGCCGCCATTGGCGCAATCGGAAACGGTATTGCCGGAAATCTCCAGCCCGCCGGCCTCGACCGAATAGATGCCGGCGTCCGCCGCGCCGGAAATATCGCAGCGGCCGATGCGGCCGATGGCGTGCTCCAGCGCCAAGCCGTTCTTGCCGCTGCCGGTCACCTGGCAATTGTCGATGACGAGATGGCCGACGCGGCGAAGGTCGAGTAGCCCTTGCGTATAGTCGGCCAGCCAGCGGTTGGCGCCGTCGAGCACCAGCCCGCTGAGCTCGATGTGCTCGGCCTGCTCGGCCATCATCAGATGGCCATTGCCGCCATAAACGATGCGCGTCGCGCCCGGCACACCCGACAGGCGCACGCGGGCAGGCAGCTTCAGGTTCGAGACGAGATAGGTGCCGGGCGGCAGGAACACCGGCTGGTCGCGGTCGCTGGCTTCGGCCAGCATCTTGGCGAAAACCTTGCTCTGGTCGTCTACCGCGCCCGGCTGCACGCCGATCTCCGTGGCGTTGATCGAGCCGCGCATCGCGGCCATCTCGATGCCGGGCAGCGACTTCGCCGATGCCTTCCCGGCAAAGGCGCCGGCGACGGCAAGGCCCGCGGTCCGGGCAAGCAGCGTTCGTCTGTTCAACATCGGCACAGGTCCTGGCTTTTCGCCCTGTCTGTCGCAGGAATCATGCCAGGGTGGTGTCATCGGCAAACCGCTTGTGCAGTCGCCTCGCCAAGCCTAAGTTCACTCTATGAGCAGAGCTTTCACACGCGAAGAAGACAGCGAAAACGCCATTGCCGGCGTCGGCGAACGTCCGATCAGCACGCATCGCAATCTGGTGACGGAGCGCGGCCTTGCCATGATCGAGGACAATCTCGCCGATCTGCGTGATATGCTCGCCAAGGCCGAACGCAAGGGTGACCGCGAGCGTATCGCCGTGGTTTCCCGCGACCTGCGCTACTGGACCGCGCGGCGCGAGAGCGCCGAGCTTTCCGTGCCGGAGCCGGGCAGCGACGTGGTCCGCTTCGGCATGGGCGTGACGCTGGAAGGCGATGACGGCAAGAAAGTGCATTGGCGCATCGTCGGCGAGGACGAAGCCGACCCGTCGAAGGGCTCGATTTCCCATGTCTCGCCGATGGCTGTCGCCCTGTTCGGCAAGAAGGTCGGCGATGTTGCCGCCGTCAACGGCAAGGAATGGGAAATCGTCAAGCTCTCGGACAAGGCCGAGAACTAGCAGCCAAGCCTACCTGCCAGTTGCTGTAACCCAGCTTCGTATTTGTCCATAACAACCCGAGCAGCGTTCATTTGCCGTTCGTGGCTGTCGTGCCGGATTGGCTTTAGAATGAGGCCATCGTCGGTTTCGATGATCTGGAACTCATCGCCAACCTGAAGGTCCAAGCTGTCAAGCATTTCGCGTGGCAGCAGCAGGGCCCCCGATCCGTCCTCAAGCCTGTGGATGGTTGCCTTGAACATCATCGCGCCATGGTTGTATCTATTTCCATAGAACAACCTTTCGGCCAAGTCAGCAAGCCGTCACTGACCGGCCAGCAACCGATCCATCAGCCGGTTCGCCGCTTCCGGGATAACGGTCCCAGGCGGAAAAATCTCCGCCGCGCCCGCCGCCAGCACCGCGTCATAGTCCTGAGGTGGGATGACGCCGCCGGCGACGATCAGCATGTCGCCATGGCCGAGCTTCCTCAGCGCTTCCTTGAGCTCGGGGATCAGCGTCAGGTGCCCGGCCGCGAGCGAGGATGCGCCGATGATGTCTACGTCGTGCTGCACCGCGAGCTTCGCAATCTCGTCCGGCGTCTGGAACATCGGCCCGACCGTGACGTCGAAGCCCAGATCGGCAAAGGCGCTGGCGATCACCTTCTGGCCGCGGTCATGGCCGTCCTGGCCCATCTTTGCGACCAGGATGCGCGGCTTGCCGCCGGATTTCTTTTCGAACGCCTCGATCTTCTCCTGCAGCGGGTCGAGCGCCGAGTTGTCGCCGAGCGCGTCGCGATAGACGCCGGAGATCGTCTGCACCGCCGCCGTATGCCTGCCGAACACTTTTTCCAGCGCCAGCGAAATCTCGCCGACCGTGGCGTTGGCTCGCGCGGCGCGGATCGCGAATTCGAGCAGGTTCTCGCCGCTCTCGGCGGCGCGGGTCAGCGCCGTCAGGGCGTTTTCCAGGGCCGTCACATCGCGCGTGCCCTTCAGCCGCTGCAGCTTCGCCAATTGCCGGGCCTTGACCTCGGCATTGTCGATCTTCAACACATCGACTTCGATGTCGGTCTGAGGCCGATGCGCGTTGACGCCGACCAGAATTTGCTCGCCGGAATCGATGCGCGCCTGGGTGCGCGCCGCCGCTTCCTCGATGCGCAGCTTCGGAATGCCTTTCTCGATCGCCGCCGCCATGCCGCCGAGGCTTTCGACCTCCTCGATATGGGCGAGCGCGCGCGCCGCCAGATCATGCGTCAGCCGCTCGACATAGGCCGAGCCGCCCCACGGGTCGATCATGCGCGTGGTGCCGGATTCCTTCTGCAGGATGAGCTGCGTGTTGCGGGCGATCCGCGCCGAATGGTCGGTCGGCAGCGCCATCGCCTCGTCGAAGGAATTGGTGTGTAGCGACTGGGTGTGCCCCTGCGTGGCGGCCATCGCCTCGATCATCGTGCGGGTGATGTTGTTGTAGGGGTCCTGCGCCGTCAGCGACCAGCCCGACGTCTGGCAATGGGTGCGCAGCGACAGCGAGCGCTCGTCCTTCGGCGCAAAATTCTTCTGCATCAGGCTCGACCACAAAAGCCGCGCGGCCCTGAGCTTGGCGACCTCCATGAAGAAATTCATGCCGATCGCCCAGAAGAAGGAAAGGCGCGGCGCAAAGCGGTCGATGTCGAGCCCGGCGGTGACGCCGGCGCGCGCATATTCGATGCCGTCAGCGATCGTATAGGCAAGTTCGAGATCGGCCGTCGCTCCCGCTTCCTGCATATGATAGCCGGAGATCGAGATCGAGTTGAACTTCGGCATGTGCCGCGAGGTGTAGGCGAAGATGTCCGACACGATCCGCATCGAAGGCTTCGGCGGATAGATGTAAGTGTTGCGGACCATGAACTCCTTCAGAATGTCGTTCTGAATGGTCCCGGCGAGGTCTTTCTGCGCGACGCCCTGTTCCTCCGCCGCCACGATGTACAGCGCCATAATCGGCAGAACCGCGCCGTTCATGGTCATCGACACGGTCATCTCGCCCAGCGGAATGCCGTCGAACAGCTGGCGCATGTCGAGGATGGAATCGATCGCCACGCCCGCCATGCCGACATCGCCGGCGACGCGCGGATGGTCGCTGTCATAGCCGCGATGCGTGGCGAGGTCGAAAGCCACCGACAGGCCTTTCTGGCCGGCCGCGAGATTGCGCCGGTAGAAGGCGTTGGATTCCTCGGCCGTCGAGAAGCCGGCATATTGCCGGATCGTCCAGGGCTGCTGGACATACATGGTGGGATAGGGGCCGCGCACGAAAGGCGGCAGGCCCGGATAGGTGTCGAGATTGGCAAGCCCCTTGAGATCGCCCTCAGTGTAGAGATGCTTCACGGCGATGCCTTCCGGCGTCGTCCGCTGGCCCTTGAGCTCGACCGGCGCGCGACGCTGCGCCGACCAGCCGATCTGGCTGAAATCCGGGATCATGATCCGGCTCCGATCGACTGGTCGATGCGCACCGGAAACAGCGGCTCGCAGGTCGCGACGCCTTCCGTCAGCGCCGGGCGCCGCTCCTGCGGCAGCGTCTCGACGGGGCGCTCCGTGCCGACGCGGTAGAGCGTCGTGCCGACAATGCCGCGTTCGCCCGATCGGTAGGCGCCGTTGCGCTTGGCGGCGGCGGTCTGCACGCGGTTCTGGATATAGCCCTGCTGCAGGCTGGCGAGTACGCCGCCCTCGGCCTCGACACGCTGGAATTCTTCCCAGGCGGCGGCGCAGAGATCGTCTGTCAGCGCCTCGACCGCGCCCGAGCCGCTGGCGGGGTCGGCGACATAGCCGAGATGGCTCTCCTCCGCCATGATGAGCTGCGCGTTGCGGGCGATGCGGCGGGCAAAGCCCGCCGGCAATCCATGCGCGATCGTGTGCGGCAGGATCGAGATCGAATCGGCGCCGCCGGTTGCCGCCGCGAAGGCCGCGATCGCCGTGCGCAGGATGTTGGTCTCCGGGTCGGCCATCGTCATCATGCGGTAGGAGGTCTCGGCATGGATGCTGGCGGTCGAGGCCGGGATCGAGCAGGCTTCCTGGATGCGCGCCCAGAGCTTGCGCAAAGCCCGCACCTTGGCCATCGACAGGAACTGGTCCTGGTCGACGCTGAGCGCGAAGCCGATATACGGTGCGGCATAGACCAGCGGCTGGCGCGCCTTCTCGAACATCCTGAGATAGGACACGACGGAGGCCATCATCGTGCCGAGCTCCTGCGCCTCGGTGGCGCCGGCATTGTGGAAGACGCGGCCGTCGGCCTCCAGCAGCACGCCCGGCACGCCCATCGAGAAGAAATGTGCCAGCGACTGCGGCATCGATTCCTGTAGCGCCTCGATCGAGGTGCGCAGCCGCCCGGTTCCGGCGAAGATCGCCGCCGGGTCGATGCCGAAGGAGAGATTGAGCTTGGTCGGATCGGAGCGGCGTTTGCTCAGGAAGGCGAGCAGCCAGTCGGCCACGGCGCGGCTCCAGGGATGCGCGTCGATGCGCACCTGCACGCGGTTGAGCGGCACGCCGTCGAGCACCCTCTCCAACGCTTCCGCAGTGCGCGGCAGGCCGTAGCCGAAAGCATTCGGCGCGCCCTCGAACACGAGCGACAGGCCGGTGGCGCCTTGGGCGATGTCTTCCAGGGCTTGCGCGCTGGCCCGGGCGATGTCCGGGTCGTCGACACGCTGGCTGACGATCCAGGGTGCGGTCGGATTTGCGCGCGGCCATGGCTCGGCGGCCGCCGCGCGCTGGCTGAGCGGCTCGATGCGGATGCTGTCATCGGTGCGGGAAACAAGCTTTTCCTCGAAGGAACCGCCGGCAAGCGCCTTTTCCGCCAGCGTCCGCCAACGCTTGGCGTCCGGGTTCGGAAGGTCGACATCCCTGGTCAAGGCGCCGGCGCCCATCGCTCCTCCTCGCTTCTCGGCAGCATCAGCCGGTCCAGCCAATCTAAGGTCGGGAACCGGATATCACAATGCGTTATCCGCCCGGGTTCTCTCGCGGCCAGCTAACCGATTGCCAAACATGCGCAAAATCCGCAAGCGCCAAAGGCCAAATTCCGGGCCGCTCCCAAATCGATACTGGCCATTGCCGCATGCGACGAGCGTTACTATACCTCCGGGTGAGGCCCCCGAGCGGAACGGATGCGGAGACCGGACATATGGCTGACGAAACCAGCATCTTCATCGGCGCCAGCCGCAAGCCCGACGACTCCTACCAGCGCGCCGAAGAGCTGCTGCTGCGCTACGGCAACCGCCACGGCCTCGTCACAGGCGCCACGGGCACCGGTAAGACAGTCAGCCTGCAGATCCTTGCCGAGGGCTTCTCGAATGCCGGCGTGCCGGTGTTCTGCGCCGACATCAAGGTCGACCTTTCCGGCATATCCATGATGGGCGAGGCCAAGGATTTCCTGGTCAAGCGCGCCGGCGAGGTGAAGCTCGATCCGTATCAGTTCCAGGAATTCCCGGTTATCTTCTGGGATCTGTTCGGAAAACAGGGCCACCCGATCCGCGCCACCATCTCCGAGATGGGGCCGTTGCTGCTTTCGCGGCTGATGAACCTCACCGAGGCGCAGGAAGGCATCATGAACATCGCCTTCCGCATCGCCGATGAGGAAGGCCTGCTGCTGCTCGATTTGAAGGACCTGCAGGCGCTGCTCGCCAACATCGCCGAGCGCGCCGACGAGCTCAGCGCGCGCTACGGCAATGTCACCAAGCCTTCCGTGGGCGCCATCCAGCGCACGCTCCTGGTGCTCGATCAGCAGGGCGCTGCGAACTTCTTCGGCGAGCCGGCGCTGCGCATCGCCGACATCATGCGCACCACGCGCGACGGCCGCGGCGCGATCAGCGTGCTCGCCGCCGACAAGCTGATGATGAACCCCAGGCTCTACGCCACCTTCCTGCTGTGGCTGATGTCGGAGCTGTTCGAGGAACTGCCCGAGGTCGGCGACCTCGACAGGCCGAAGCTGGTGTTCTTCTTCGACGAGGCGCATCTTCTGTTCGAGGACGCGCCGAAGGTGCTGATCGACCGTGTCGAGCAGGTGGTGCGGCTCATCCGCTCCAAGGGCGTCGGCGTCTATTTCGTCACCCAGAACCCGCTGGATATTCCGGAAAAGGTGCTCGCCCAGCTCGGCAACGGCGTCCAGCACGCGCTGCGCGCCTATACGCCGCGCGAGCAGCAGGCGGTTCGCACGGCAGCCGAGACCTTCCGAGCCAATCCCGATTTCGATTGCGCCACGGCCATCACCCAGCTCGCCACCGGCGAGGCGCTGGTCTCGATGCTGGAGGATAAGGGCGTGCCGGCCGTAGTCCAACGCACGCTCATCCGGCCGCCGTCCTCGCGGCTCGGCCCGATCACCCCGGACGAGCGTCGCAAGATCATCGCCGAGAGCCCGGTCGCCGGCCAGTACGACCAGGTCGTCGATCGCGAATCGGCCTTCGAGATCCTGCAGAAGAAGGCCAAGGAAGCGCAGGACGCCGAGGCGCAGGCACAGCAACAAAACAGCGGCGGCTCGCGCTGGACCATTCCCGGCTTCGACGATGTTTTGGGAACCGGCAACCGGCGGTCTTCCAACCGCCAGACCGTGGCCGAAGCCGCCATCAAGTCGGTGGTGCGCTCGGTCGGCTCCTCCGTCGGCCGCGCCATCGTGCGCGGCATCCTGGGCAGCCTGGCGCGCGGGCGGTGAAGCCTTCGAGGCACCTCTTGGATGGCGCAGGTCAGCTTCAGAGCGGTGAACAACTTGCCGCTTGCCAGCGCAAGAACCGAAACACCCAGGCTGCCGGCAAGCACGATGGATCGGATTTCACACCGGAATGAGCGGCGCGACCTCGCGGTCGGAGGGCCGCTCGCTTGCCGCTAGGCCGGCCAGCACGCCGGCGCGATCGGTCGCGTTGCGGTTCTGGCTCATCTTGCGCTTGCCTTCGAGCTTCGTGATCGGCATGCGCAGGCCGACGATGCCCTTCAACTGCGACTGGATGAAATCCGCCGGCGCGTCCGACACGGCCCAGGGGGCGCTACGCTCGCCTTCATGCAGGTTGGTCAGGCGGGTCACCACCTCGAGCAGTCGGTTGGCATCCTCGAAGAACTCGATCGGCCCATGGGCGTGGACCGCGAGATAGTTCCAGGTCGGCACCACCTTCCCGGTCTCTTGCTTGGTCTGGTACCAGGCGGGCGTCACATAGGCATCCGGGCCCATGAAGATCGCCAGGCCGTCGCCCAGCACCGGCACGCGCCATTGCGGGTTTGCCTTCGCGACATGGCCGTAGATCACGCCGTGCTCGCCTTCGCTGTCATCGAGGAAAAGCGGCAGCGGCGTTGCCAGCGGTCCTTCCGCCGTGGCGGTGACCAGCGTCGCCAGCCGCGCGGCGCGGATCGTTGCCTTGAGGCTCTCCTTGTCGTCGTCACGGAAGGCGGGCGGGATGTACATGGCGAAACTCCTTGCCGCCATAAAATGCCCGAAGTCCGGCCTGCTTAGAACATCCAGTCTTGAAAGTTTTGTGTGGTCCAGCTGGGCCGGAGGCTTCGGGCCTGCCCCGATAACCGATTTTCATTCCAGCGCTGGGTCGCGGTGCCGGCCGCCATATTGGCCAAGCACCGCTGATGGATCGGCTTCGTCAGAAAATCTCGTTGGTGAGCCGCTTCACCGGGCCAAGCAGGATCGAGCCCGTCGGCACCCCGTTGTCGATCGGGATCGCCTTGCGCTCGGGCATGTCCTCTTCCGGCGCGCCGATATTGGCCGTCACGATGACCGGGGTCTTCGTGGGCACACGGTCGTAAAGGTCGATGATGTCCTGGTTGATCAGGCGCACGCAGCCCGACGAAACCGACTTGCCGATCGACCACCATTCGGGCGAACCGTGCAGGCGATAGAGCGTGTCCTGGTTGCCCTGGAAGAGATAGAGCGCGCGGGCGCCGAGCGGGTTCTTCAGGCCACCGGGCATGCCGCCATTCTTGGCGCTGTATTGCGTCAGCTCCGGCTGGCGCGCGACCATCTCGTCCGGCGGCGTCCATTTCGGCCATTTCTGCTTCCACTGCACGACGGCATCGCCCGACCATTCGAAGCCGGCGCGGCCGAGGCCGACGCCGTAGCGGATCGCCTGGCCGCCCTCGCGCACCAGATAGAGGAAATGGCCGGTGGTATCGACGACGATGGTACCCGGGCGCTGCCCGGTCGGATCGGGAACGATCTGGCGCAGGAATCTGTGATCGATCTTGTTCACCGGAATGGCCGGCAGGTCGAAGCCATTGTCGGACATCGCGCCATACATCGTCTCATAATCGCCAAGCGGCGGCTCGACAGGAGCCTGAGGCGGCGGCGTTTGGATGGGTGCCGGGCCTTGATCGCTGGTCGTGGTGCAGGCGGACACGGCAACCGAAGCAGCGCCAAGGGCTGTGAAATTGAGGAAGCCACGGCGGCTGATGCGGAAGGAAGCGTCTGACATGGTTGCCTTTTCTAGGTCTTAATTTGCAAGAAAGCATGAATGCGAAGGCTATTGCTGCCGGCATCCATAACAGTCGGCCGTGATAGGCGGTTCCAATTCTGGCCTGAGGGTGGACAGAAAAAGGCGAAGCTGTGACCACGTCACGGCTGTTGCGCTGCAGCAACAGCGATGTCAGGGTGGCTCGCCGTTTCAAGGAAACGGCGAGCCACCTCGTCTTTCTTGACGCAATTCCGGACTGAAAACCGCTTTACACTCTTCCTGGAATTGCTTTAGGCGCCCGCCAGCAGGCCGTCGAGCGAAGGCAGGATCAGCCCTGGCGGAAAGTCGCGGTATTCATCCGGCTGGTTGGTCCGGTTGATCCAGACGGTACGGAAACCGAATTTGGTCGCACCGGCTATATCCCAGCGGTTCGACGACTGGAACGACACCGCTCCCGGATAAAGCCGCCAACCGGTGACCACCATGTCGTAGACCGAGGGGTCGGTCTTGAAGCGTTTGACCTGGTCGACCGAAAACACGTTGTCGAGGATCTGGTCGAGCGCGGCGGATTTGACCGCCGCGTCGAGCATTTCCGGCGAACCATTGGAGAGGATTGCAAGCTTCGCGCCGGACGCCTTGAGCGCCTTTAGCACGGCGGGCACTTCCGGATAGCAATCGAGCCGCCAATAGGCTTCGAGCAGTTTCGTCCGCAGCGCTGGATCGGCCGAGGGCACCTTGCGCAGCGCAAAATCCAGCGCCTGCTCGGTCAGTTGCCAGAAGTCGGCGTAAGAGCCCATTAGCGTCCGCACCCAGGAATATTCGAGCTGCTTGGCGCGCCAGATTTCCGACAGCAACTGGCCGTCCGGCCCGATCTCGCCGGCGTGGCGGCGCACGGCGGCGTGCACGTCGAACAACGTGCCATAGGCGTCGAAGACATAGGCCGCATGATGCATGGCTTGAGTTTTGCGGCGCGCGGGCCTGCCGTGCAAGCATTGATTGCAGTCAAGTGCCTCTGGCCTCAACGATTTTTCCCGATGTCGGTTGACGCCGGCCGTCAAAGCATTTTCCTATGGCCGCCGGAAATCACTCATTTGGACGGCGAACATGACACTGGCGGCTGCGGCGCAATCCGCGACATGGACCTATGTGGACGGCGACTGGTACGAGGGCAACGTTGCCATTCTCGGACCGCGCAGCCACGCCATGTGGCTCGGCACCAGCGTCTTCGACGGCGGCCGCTGGTTCGAAGGCGTGGCGCCCGACCTCGAGCTTCACTCCGCCCGCGTCAACGCTTCGGCGGCGGCGCTTGGCCTGAAGCCGTCGATGACGACGGAAGAGATCGTCGGCCTGACCTGGGACGGCCTGAAGAAGTTCGACGGCAAGACGGCAGTCTATATCAGGCCGATGTATTGGGCCGAGCATGGCGGCTATATGGGCGTGCCGGCCGATCCGGATTCGACCCGCTTCTGCCTCTGCCTGTACGAATCGCCGATGATCCCGCCATCCGGTTTCTCGGTTGGCGTCTCGCCGTTCCGGCGCCCGACCATCGAGACCATGCCGACCAATGCCAAGGCGGGTTGCCTTTATCCCAACAACGGCCGCGCCATCTTGGAGGCCAAGAATCGCGGCTTCGACAATGCGCTCGTGCTCGACATGCTGGGCAATGTCGCCGAGACCGGCACGTCCAACATCTTCCTGGTCAAGGACGGCCATGTGATGACGCCCGCCCCGAACGGCACGTTCCTGTCGGGCATCACCCGCTCGCGCACCATCAACCTGCTTGGCGACTACGGCTTCAGGACCATCGAGAAGACGCTGTCGGTTCGCGATTTCCTCGAGGCCGACGAAATCTTCTCGACCGGAAACCATTCCAAGGTCGTGCCGGTCACGCGCATCGAGAGCCGCGACCTGCAGCCCGGGCCCGTGGCCAAGAAGGCGCGCGAACTCTATTGGGACTGGGCGCATTCGACGTCCGCTGCTTGAGCCGCTGGAGTTTCAGCGTTTCACCGAGCGGCGACCCACTCTTTCTCCTGTTTGGCGCAATTCCGGACGGAAAACCCTTTCACACTTTTCCGCGAATTGCTCTAAAGTCGCTCGGCGCTTCATTCCGGAGTTGCCCCAACCCATTCCAGACCTATCTAAGTTCGGTAGTTGACCGGATTTTTTCCTCGAGGGAGTACCATCCATGGCTTTTGAGTTGCCCGCCTTGCCTTACGACTACGAGGCGCTTCAGCCCTATATGTCGAAGGAGACGCTGGAGTATCACCACGACAAGCACCACAAGGCCTATGTCGACAACGGCAACAAGCTGGCCGCCGAGGCCGGCCTTGGCGACCTGTCGGTCGAAGAGGTGGTCAAGCAGTCCTTCGGCAAGAATGCCGGGCTCTTCAACAACGCGGCCCAGCACTACAACCACATCCATTTCTGGAAGTGGATGAAGAAGGGCGGCGGCGGCAACAAGTTGCCGGGCGCGCTGCAGAAGGCCTTCGACAGCGATCTCGGCGGCTATGACAAGTTCAAGGCGGATTTCATCGCCGCCGGCACCACCCAGTTCGGCTCCGGCTGGGCCTGGGTTTCGGTCAAGAATGGCAAGCTCGAGATTTCCAAGACGCCGAACGGCGAGAACCCGCTGGTGCATGGCGGCTCGCCGATCCTCGGCGTCGACGTCTGGGAGCATTCCTATTACATCGACTACCGCAACGCGCGGCCGAAATATCTCGAAGCCTTCGTCGACAGCCTGATCAACTGGGACCATGTCCTGGAAATGTACGAAAAGGCTAAAGGCTGAGCGATTTTTGATGAAGAAAAGCCCCGGCAAGCCGGGGCTTTTCTTTATCTGCCAACACAGCAGATTGATCGCGAGTGGGAAAATCGTGACGGCACCGGGGGAATATTTCCATGGTCGGGTCCGTTAACGTCTGGAGCAATTCCAGACGAGGTGTGGAACAGTTTTCCGTCCGGAATTGTGCCAACGAGGAGATAGAGCATTTCGCCGTGGAACGGTGAAATGCCGTAGTCGCGAACTTTTTTCACCACGGAGCCAATTGAATGCGAAAGCTTGTCCTTGCCATCTCTATGCTCGCCTTTGCCGGTTCGGTCGCCTTTGCCGATCCGATTCAGGAGCGCCAGGCGCTGATGAAGGAGCGCGGCAAGCTCGCCGGCCAGTTGTCCAAGGTGGTCAAGGGCGAGGAGGATTTCGACGCGGCCGCCGTGCTGACGACGCTGAAGGCCCTGCAGGCCAATGCCGAGAAGTTCGATGCCGAAAAGCTTTTCCCGGCCGGCAGCGATCAAGGCGACACCACGGCCGCGCCGAAGATCTGGGAAGACATGGCCGGCTTCAAGGCCGCCGAGGACAAGTTCCTGGCCAACACCAAGGAAGCGGTTGCCTCGCCGCCGGGCGATGTCGATGGTCTGAAGGCGCAGCTCAACACCCTCGGCGGCGATTGCGGCGCCTGCCATCAGAGCTACAGGGTCAAGAAGAGCTGATCGCCGGCGATGTCCTGGCTGAAGAAGCTCGTCGGCGCCGTCATCTTGCTTGGCGGCGCTGCGGCCGCGGCCGGTTGGGCGCTGTCGGCGCCGATCAGGCTTGACGCCGGGACCGCCGCGCAGCTCGGCCCTGGCGACGCCGCCAGGGGCAAGCGCATCTTCTATGCAGGCGGCTGCACCTCCTGCCATTCCAAGCCCGGTGCCGAGGGCGACGCCCGGCTGCAACTGGCCGGTGGCCTCGAGCTGAAGACGCCGTTCGGCACCTTCGTTCCGCCCAACATCTCGCAGGACCGGAAGGACGGCATCGGCGCCTGGAGCGAGGAGGACTTCGCCAACGCCATGCTGAAAGGCGTCTCGCCTTCGGGCGAGCATTTCTATCCGGCCTTTCCCTATGCGTCCTACGCGCGCATGAAGCCGACCGACATCGCCGATCTCTACGCCTTCATGAAAACGCTGCCGGCGGTCGCCGGCAAGGCGCCGGACCACAAGCTCTCCTTCCCCTTCACCATCCGCCGCGGCATCGGCCTGTGGAAATGGCTCTATCTCAGTCCCGAGCCGGTGATCGCATTGCCGGACGGCACGCCAGACAAGGTGCTGGCCGGCCGCTATCTGGTCGAGGGGCCTGGCCATTGCGGCGAATGCCACACGCCACGCGACATCGCCGGCGGTCCGAAGAAGGGTGAGTGGCTGGCGGGCGCCGTGGCCGCCGAAGGCTCGGGTATCGTGCCGAACATCACCCCCGACGGGAAGAACATCAAGAGCTGGTCGGAAGCAGATATCGCCAACTATCTCGAGACCGGCTTCACGCCCGATTTCGATTCCGTTGGCGGCTCGATGGTCGAAGTGCAGCGAAACATGGCGCAACTGACGTCGGACGACCGTGCGGCAATCGCCGCTTATCTCAAGGCTGTCCCACCGCATCCCAACGGCTACCCGGCGCGCAAGCCGGCGAGTTGACCTTTATGTTACGGGTGGCGGTCGCCCAGGAAATCGAAGCCGTTTTCGAAGAAGTGATTGTAGTTGCAGGTCAGTTCCTCGCCCGCAGCGATGTCGCGCAGCGCGTAGGTTTCCTCGGGCGAGGAGACGTCGCAGTTCGGGTCGTCGTCATGGTTC
Organism: Mesorhizobium atlanticum; assembly: GCF_003289965.1. Taxonomy (GTDB): domain Bacteria; phylum Pseudomonadota; class Alphaproteobacteria; order Rhizobiales; family Rhizobiaceae; genus Mesorhizobium; species Mesorhizobium atlanticum. The sequence goes on along the minus strand of NZ_QMBQ01000001.1, from coordinate 503,012 downwards.
ATGTAGCGCGCGTCGTCGGCTTCGAACACGATGAAGCTCGGGTCGTGACGGTCCGGATAGGAATAGCGGTCGAGATAGGATTTCACCGGTCCCGTCTGGCTCTCATAGGTGTCGACGGGAATGCGCCGGTCGAACCGCGGGTCGAGCTTCCAGATCAGCGTTCCCTTCGGGATGCGATGCCTGGCGAAGACGCCGATGCCCTGGATGGACGATTTGTCGAGATAGGTGTCGACGAGCAGCATGACGAACCTTGTTGAATGGAGATTGGCTGGTCTGAACGCGGCATCCGAGATGACCGCGCCCAGGACGACCGTGCATTGCGTAACGCGCGCTCTTGTGGATTGCGAGTGGAAAATCAGGCTTTGCCTGTCACTTTCAAGGCATAGGCGTAAATGTAGGCGATCTCCTCCAGCCGCGAGAAGCGGCCCGACGCGCCGGCATGACCGGAATCCATGTTGATCTTGAACAGGACCGGGTTGCCGCCGGCCTTGCGTTCGCGCAGCCTGGCCACCCATTTCGCCGGTTCCCAGTAGGTCACGCGCGGATCCGTGAGACCCGCCAGCGCAAGGATCGGCGGATAGTCGAGCGCGGCGACATTGTCATAGGGCGAATAGGCGGCGATCGTCTTGTAGTCGTCGGCGGATGCGATCGGGTTGCCCCATTCCGGCCATTCCGGCGGCGTCAGCGGCAGGCTGGCGTCGAGCATGGTGGTGAGCACGTCGACAAACGGCACCTCGGCGACGATACCGCCGAAGCTTTCCGGCGCCATGTTGGCGATCGCCCCCATCAGCATGCCGCCGGCGGAGCCGCCTTGCGCGACGATGCAGTCATGCCTTGTGTAACGCTCGGCGACGAGATGGCGGGCGCAGGCGATGAAATCGGTGAAGGTGTTCATCTTCTTCGCCCGCTTGCCGTCCTCGTACCAGCCATACCCCTTGTCCTTGCCGCCGCGCACATGCGCGATGGCGTAGACGAAGCCGCGGTCGACCAGCGACAGGCAGTTGGTATTGAAGGCCGAAGGCACCGTGATGCCGTAGGAGCCGTAGCCGTAAAGAAGGCAGGGTGCTGAGCCGTCCAGCGGCGTATCGCGATGGTAGAGCAGCGAGATCGGCACCAGCTCGCCATCCGCGGCCGGCGCCATCAGCCGGCGCGTGACATAGTGCTCGGGATCGTGACCGGAGGGCACTTCCTGCGTCTTTAGGAGCACGCGCTCGCGGCTGCGCATATTGTAGTCGAACACCTGCGCCGGCGTCGTCATCGACGAATAGGTGAAGCGCATCACCTCGGTGTCGTATTCGTAGGAGCCGGAAAGGCCGAGCGAGAAAGCCTCCTCGTCGAACGAGATGAAATGCTCCTCGCCACTGGCGCGCTCGCGCACCACGATGCGCGGCAGGCCGTCCTTGCGCTCCAGCCTGACCATATGGTGCTTGAAACCGAGCACCGAGAGGATCAGCCGTCCAGGCTCGTGCGGCACCAGTTCCTGCCAGTAGGCGCGCACCGGATTGTCGACCGGCGCGGTCATGATCTTGAAATCCTTGGCGCCGTCGGCGTTGGTGAGGATGAAGAAGACGTCGCCGCCTTCTTCCAGGTCGTATTGCAGCCCGGCCTCCCGCACCGCCACCAGCCGGGGCGCCGCGGATGGATCATCGGCCGGCAGAAGCCGGTACTCCGACGTCTCATGGTCGTTGATGCCGATGATGATCCAGTCATTGGCGCGCGTGCCGCTGACATCCATGAAGAAACCCGGGTCGGTCTCCTCATAGATCAGCCGGTCGTTCTCGTACTTGTCTCCGAGCTTGTGGAAGAACACCTTCGACGGGCGATGGTTGTCGTCGAGGCGGGTGTAGAAGAAGCCGTCATCGCCGGCATTCCAGACCCCGCCGCCGCCCGTATCCGGGATCTGGTCGGCAAGGTCCTTGCCGCCCGCGAGATCGCGCACGCGCAGCATGAAGAACTCCGAGCCCTTGTCGTCGAATGCCCAGAGCAGCTTCCTATGGTCGGCCGAATGGTCGACGCCGCCGAGTCGGAAATACGCCTTGCCCTCGGCCTCCGCGTCGCCGTCGAGCAGGATTTCCTCGCTGCCGCCATCGCGCGAGGTGCGGAAATAGCGCGGCTGCTCGCCGCCCTGCCGGAAGGAAGAGCCGTAGGCATAGGGGCCGTCCTTCATCGGCACCGTGGAGTCGTCTTCCTTGATACGGCCCTTCATCTCGGCAAACAGCTTGCCGCGCAGGTCCGCCGTGCCGGCCATCAGAACGGCCTGATACGCGTTCTCGGCCTCCAGATGGGCGCGGATCCTGCCGTCGAGCAGGGAAGGGTTCCGGAACACGGCCTGCCAGTTCTCGGCCCGCATCCAGGCATAGTCGTCTGAGCGGGTGATGCCGTGATGCGTGTCGGACACCGGATGTTTCTCGGGCGTCGGCGGGTTGGCGGCCGGGAAGGCGGAAATCAAGGCGGAAGTTCTGGTCATTACGTCTCGCTGCGGAAATTTGCTTGAATGACGAATGAACACGCCGCTCGGCGGCGGTTCAAGGGGCGCGGCTCAAGATGGTCGACAGAAGCCAAGTTGAAGGGGAAAAGATGAAATCCTGTGTTTCTGCCGCAATGTCTGCTGCTGTCGTCGCGGCATTGCTTGCTTTTTCCACTCAGTCTCATGCAACCGTCTTTGCCGCCTGGCAAGTGGCGGGCGTGCCGCTCGGCGACACCCTCAATGCGCGCAAATATCCCTCCAACGCGTCGCAAAAACAGGCTGCGTATCCGAACGGCACCGTGCTGCAGATGACCGGCCGCTGCACCGGTGGCGTAAATCTGCTCGATATTGCCAGGCAGCCGCCATGGAAGCAGCGTCAGGCAATCCGCTATCGCTGGTGCGAGATCTGGCACGACCCGGCGCAGAATGGCCATTTCGTCACCGGCTGGGTCTACGGCAAGTACATCGCACCATATTGACGGATCCCGTCGCCTCGCTTTGTCGGCCGGCCGGCCAGGCGGGCTCCCTGCGCTACATTGCGCCACAGGATTCATCGTGCTGGCGCAATAGGCATCCAAGCATTGGCCAAGCATCGCGGGCTATGTCGAGCGGCGATCGGATGTCTAAAATGTGGATGACGCAACGTCACGGCATGCTGGTCTGGCCAGAAGAATCTCGCGAAGTTACACGGCGCACGAATTTTTGAAGCTGAATCGGCAATATTTGATGAATATCGGCCAATGTAAGTCAATATGCGAATTGACTTACTTGCGATGCGGCGTCATTAAGATGACCTGACGCGAATCGCAGGGCGTTCCTGAATGAAATTCGCGCGATGCCCGATCTCGCAAAAAAGGGCGCAGTTTCAGAAACAACTCTCGTTGGGGCCTTAGCACTATGGAAATCGTCGAAACACCTTCGAAAAACGGTGATGCGCTGATCGAGCTGACTGCCGATGTCGTCGCCGCCTATGTCAGCAACAACCCGGTGCCGGTTGGGGAACTGCCGAACCTTATCGCCGACGTCCATGCCGCGTTGGGTCGCGTCGGTGGTTCGCCGGAGCAGCCGTCGGCCGAAAAGCAGAAGCCGGCCGTCAATCCCAAGCGCTCCGTCCATGACGACTACATCGTCTGTCTCGAGGACGGAAAGAAGTTCAAGTCGCTGAAGCGGCACCTGATGACCCATTACAATCTCACGCCGGAAGAATACCGTGAGAAGTGGGGCCTTGACGCCAACTATCCGATGGTCGCCCCCAATTACGCGGCTGCCCGTTCGCAGCTCGCCAAGAAGATGGGTCTGGGCCGCAAGCGCAAGGGCCGCTGATCGGTCTCAGCTCAGCAAGCAGTTCGACGGCGCCCCTGGGGCGCCGTTTTGCTTTTTGGATAGCGAAGGCAAATATGGGCCGGATCAGGCCGTCTGCTTCAGCGCGGCTTCCGCGTCGCGCTTGATGCGCTTGACCATCGAGCGCAGGCCGTTGGCGCGCTGCGGCGACAGATGCTCGTCGAGGCCGAGCTCCTTCAGCGTCGCCTCGGCGTCCGTGTTCTGGATCTCGCTTGCCCGCCGGCCCGAAAACAGCGCCAGCATGATGGCGACGAGGCCGCGCACGATATGAGCATCCGAATCGCCCTGGAAGCTGATCACCGGATCGGCGCCCGCTCCCTGCTCGGTGGTGAGCCACACCTGGCTCACGCAGCCGGGCACCTTGTTCGCGGCCGTGCGTTCCGCCTCGGGGAAAGGCGGCAGGCCCTCGCCGAGCTCGATCACGTAGCGATAACGGTCCTCCCACTCGTCGAGCAGGGAAAAGTCGTCACGGATCGTCTGGATCGGGGTGGTCATTGCCCGCATATAGTGGCGCGGCACGGCCGCGTCACGGAAAAAGAAAGACGCCGCGGGCGTCGAGAGGTCGGACGGGCCCGCGGCGTAGCCGAGTAGCGGCTGAGGATTGTCTCAGTTCTTGGAAGTCAACATCACCGGAATGTTGACCTTGGCGGGCAGCACGATGTCCTCGACGACGCTGCCGGTGGTCGTGACCGAGCCGTCATCCGCGACCTTCGTCTCCGGCGCGCCTGCCTGCCCGGACTGCTGGTCGTCGATCATGGCCGCGGCGATCCTGGCCGTTTCCTTGGCGCGAACGCTGATGGTGTACATGGCCGATTTACCGGTTTCGCAGACATCGGGCTTGCGCTCGCAAAGCCCTGCAATGTCGCCCACCGCCTCGCGCGCCGCAAACAGCGCCTGGATCGGCCCGACGCTCTGCTGGCCGTCCTCGCCCGGGCCGACGCCGAGCGGCAGCGCCAGCAGCACCAGCGAAAACCAGAAAGCCATCCTGATCAGAAAGCCCATCTTACTTGCCTCTCGTGCGGGATGGATCGTCTATCCATCCGTGACGGATCATGCATCCATCGGCATGACCTCTTTTATGGGCACGATAATGGCATGGTCACGCAAAGGACGGCTTGCATCGAAGCCGCGAATTTTCCTCAAATTTTAGGCAAATTCGAAAGGAATTGGTTTTGAAACGAGCTTGTGTCGAATCTCATCGACCTCATTAACTTTATGATAACCATATATCGCATTGTAATTACTCGATTTTATTCCCGATAGAGATTAGCCGCATCACGTTTAGGTCCGTTTTGGCACAGGCCTCGCGGCTAACGCGCCGTTTACCATGGCGCCAACTCGGCGTGCTTTGCGGGGCCGGCATCACAATATTTGCGTTGGCCGGGCCGCCGGCTCCATCAGCCTTATCCATTCCTTAAACGCTGGATGCGAGTTTCAAGCCGATTGACGAGTCACCTGCCAGGCAGGGTTTTTTAAGACCGGGTACGCGTGCGTTGAGTTCGATTTCAGCCAGATACGTTCAATTGCCTGGCGCGGTTGCCGCCGGCTGCGAACGTTTGGTCCATCCCACCGTGACGGGTGAGCCGGAACGCCTGCGCCAGCGCCGTTTTATCGGCGTCATGCTCGCCGCGCCTTTCCTTGCCGCGGGTGCCGCGGTGACGCTGGTCACTTCGAGCCTCGGCGCGGCCGTCACCGTAGCCGCCATCTTTGCCGCTTTCGGCCTGTGCTGGTTCGCCGCGCTTCTGGTCGCCGCCACCGGACGCATGGCGCTCGCCGGCCGCATGGCGGTCGCCTTGGGCGGCCTCGCCCTTGCCGGCGCCATAGCGGCCGCGGGCGGACTGGCCTCGCCGGTCGCGCTGCTTGGCCTCGCATTGCCGGTCGAAACCTGGTGGGTTTCAGGATCGCGGCGCGCCGCGCTGTCGAGCGTGCTGGCGGCGGTCTGCGCGATCGTTCTCCAGCCCTTTGCCGGCCAGGTCCTGCCGCTCGGCGAAATCGCCGCCTGGCACTGGCTGCTGCCGCTGGTCTGGGCGCTGACATTGTTGCCGCGTGCCGCCGCCTTCGCCAATCCTGCCGGCCTGCGGCCGACGGAGCCCGTCGGCGATCGTCTTGAGGATGTGATCGATGCCGTCGTGCTGCGCGTCGGCCGCCAGGGCGAAGTGCTCGACGCGTCCGCCAGGGCGCGTTCGGTGCTGAAACTGGCGCCGGAGCTCCTGCTCGGCACCGGCCTGTTCGACCGCGTCCATCTGTCCGACCGCGTCGCCTATCTCACCGCTTTGGCCGACATGCGCGAGGGCGCACCGAAGCGCCGGCTTGAGCTGCGCATCCGCTTGCCGCGCGAGGGAGCCAGTGCGGCCGATAATTTCCGTCCGTTCAGTCTCGACTTGCTCCGCGGCGAAGCCGACAGCGACGTCTTCATGCTGGTGCTGCGCGAAAACGACAATGTGGCGGCGCTACGCGAGGAGCTTGCGCAAGCCAGGGAGGCCGCCGCGGCCGCCGAAGTGGCCAAGGGCCGCTTCCTGGCAGTGGTCAGCCACGAGCTGCGCACGCCGCTCAACGCCATCATCGGCTTTTCCGACATGCTGCTGCATGAGATGTTCGGCACCTTCAACGACCCGCGCCAGAAGGAATATGTCGGCCTGGTCAGGGAGTCCGGCCAGCACCTTCTGTCCGTCGTCACCTCGATCCTCGACGTCTCGCGCATCGAGGCGGGCGCCTATGCGACCGAGCTGGAGACGTTCCGTTTCGTCGAGGCCGTCGACATGTGCCGCTCGATGATGCGGCCGCTGGCCGACGCCAAGGGCATCGTTCTTGCCACCCAGATCGCGCCGGATGCCGGCGAGATCAATGCCGACCGTCGCGCGGTCCAGCAGATCCTGATCAACCTTGCTTCGAACGCCGTCAAGTTCACGCCCGACGGCGGCAGCGTGGTGATCGGCGCCAAGCGCGTCGGCTCGAGCCTGCATTTCTGGGTGAGCGACACCGGCATCGGCATTGCCGAGGAGGATATGGCTAATCTCGGCAAGCCGTTCGTGCAGATCCAGAACGACTACACGCGCCGCTTCGAGGGAACCGGGCTCGGCCTGTCGCTGGTCAAGGGCCTGGTGGCGCTGCACGAGGGCACGATGTCGATCGAGAGCGCCCCGGGTGAGGGCACCACGGTGACGATCGGCCTGCCGGTGAGCGGGCCGAAGCGCCATTCCGGTGCGCAGCCTGGCGTGCTGGCCATGCCGACGGCGAAGCCGAAGGGGGAAAGAGATGGGGAGGGGAATGGCTCGCTCCGCAAAACGGCCTAAGGTGGTCGAACCCGAACGCGGCGTCCTTGCCGAGGGCGCGGTCGCGGTTGGTCAGCTGATCGCAAGCAATCCGGTCTTGGTCGGCGGTTCGACAGCCTTCCTGGTGACGCTGTTCTATGTCTCGGCCAATGCGCTCTGGTATCAGCCTTTTCCGCACACCAGCGCCTTCTTTGCCACCCGCAGCATCGAGAATTTCCCGCATACGGTCTCGGACGAGCCGGAGACCACCATCAACATCGTGCGCCAGCCGCCGGCACAGCCGGTCGCCAAGCCGGACCCGATCGTCCAGCAGGTGCAGGGCATCCTCAAGGACCTCAACTTCTATGACGGCACGGTCGATGGTCTCACTGGACCGGCCACGCGCAAGGCCATCCAGGCCTATCAGCTGAAAGTCGGGCTCCCGGGCTCGGGCGAGATAGACGGAGCGCTGCTCGACCAGCTTGGCGCTCGCCAGACGACGGCGGCGATTCCACATCCGGCGCCGCGGCCGGCCGGCGCGGCAGCAGCCGCGCCGTCCGCCAGGCCACCGGTAATTCCGGTCTCGGCCCCTGCCGATGGCGCCACGCAATCGCCCGATGCCCGCATCGTCAAGATCCAGGCGGGCCTCAAGGCTTTCGGCAACAACGACATGCAGCTCGACGGTAAGGTCGGCGCCCGCACCAAGGCTGCGATCAAGGAATTCCAGGCCTTGTTCGGCCTGCCCGAGACCGGCGAGCCGGATGAAGCCGTCTATGTCAAGATGCGCGAGATCGGCCTGACCAACTGAGCGTCGGCAACGATCGTTTCGGTTCCTTAGTTCTTGCGGTAAGAAACCGCGCATGACATCCGGAAACCACTCATGCGCGTGACCACCGATCTCTGGGTCTCGGCCCTCGTGCGCCGTGTCTTTGGCGCCGGCGGTTTTGCCGCTGTGGTCAAGCGCGGCGCGACCGAGGCGGGCGCCGTCTTCGTGCTGTCGCGCGGGCGTCTGGGGGAGGTCGCTCTTTATGGGCCGGCGCCGCAGACGAGCTACGATTCGGCCAAGCCGGACGAGCGCTTCTTCACCTTGCTTGGTGCTGGCGAGGATGGCTCGGCGTTGGATGCGCGGCTGGAGCGGGAGAAGAAATTCGATCCCGACATCTGGGTGGTCGAGATTGAAGCGGGAGCCGTTCCGGTTGAAGAGCTTCTTTCGCTTAAGGCCGAATAAACCGTATCAGGATGCCTTGAGGCCGGAGCTCGCGTCGTCGCCGTTCGATGGGTCGCGTCGCTCCGTGCTGACAGTGTCGGCCGCCTTGTCGCGGATGGCCCGCGAAAGAGTCTCCGCCTTCCAGGCGCGCACCTTGTCCAGCGCCGCCTCGCGATGCAGCAGCCGGTATCGGTCGAGGAACAGCCGGATCGCCTGCGGATGCGGGAACTCGCCGGGATAGACTGCGACCGCGATCAGGAAGGCCCTGTCTTCGCTGAGGTCGAGGGCGCGCAGCGCCGCAAGCAGAGCGGCATAACCCGACTGCCCGGTCACCGAGCGGGCCGTCGCGAAGTCGATCTCCAGCGCATCGGCAAGCGCGGTCTGGAAGAAGGCCGCGTTGCCCGTCAGCGCCGTCTCGCGAAGCCTCACATAAGCCGGCTGGCCGAGGAAGGTATTGACGTCGGCTGCGTCGCCGGCCGGGCGCATCATCGACCGCAGGCGGCGCCGCGCGTTCTCCGCCGCTTCGCCGGACACGGGGCGGTCGGTGTCCGCCTTGGCAACGGGCTCCGGTCTCGGCGTGAGCTTCGTAACCGTTTCCGGCGGCCGCGTCTTGACCAGCGTCGGTCTTTCCAGGGCGCGGATCAGGTCGGCGATCGTCGAGTTGAGCTCCTTGCGGCGCGCAATGGCGCGCGCGTGCGGCAACCCATGCCGGCCGATCAGCGCGATGAGGTCGATGTCGCTCAGCGCGTTGGAGCGGGTGAGCAGGGGTGCCGCGATCTCGACCGGCTCCTCGGCCAGCCGCCGCACCAGCGCGGTCGGCGCATATTCGCATTCGGAAAGGGCCGCGGCGACATATCGGCGCGACTCGACCGAGACCTCGTCGAACAGCGGCAGCGTGAGGTCCTCGAGCTGGGCAATCTCGCGGCGCGAGGGCCGCGTCAGCGAGCAGAAGGCAGACACCGCGGCGCGGAACAGCCTTTCGGCCTTTCCCGCTTCGGTCCGGATAGCGATTTGCCTGAAATCCGAAGATGACACGGAGGATACGCCCGACACTCGACACAACTCCCGAACCGCGCAATCCGGCCGGGCCGGTTCCGCATCTTCAGGAAAACAAACATCAAATTAACCGCGATCCGTTAGCGCTCCGTTAACCCTCTACGCCCCTTAATCAACTTGGAGGCGTTGCGTTGTGCTCCGGTCAAACCGAGAGGGAATGCGCGAACCATGGGCATGGTCCTGTCTTTTGTGCCGCGAGCGGCACCTGTAAATCGAGCAAGTCACGACACCACTACGGCGGCGGCGGTCATCATTTTCCCCGGCGTCCGCTATGAGTTGCACCCGCAGGCCGATGCGGCCCGGCCCGGCGAAAGCGGCTCCGGCAGGCCGAGCTCCCCGCCGCCCGCCAAGCCGCATCACTGAACAGGCTCGCCTTTCTCAGTAGTCCTGCAAATCGCAGGTGCTCTGATCGAGGAAGCGCGACACGATCGGCTTCCAGCTCTCGTCCGGCACGAAAGCGCGGACGACGAAGATGCCTTCCTCGATCGGCGCCTCGACAAAGATAGCGCCTTGCAGATCCTCCGGAAGGTCGCGCCGCACGTCGATCATCTGCGCCGGGGTCAGCACCACCGTATCGAGTTTCTCGCCATTGGCGTTGTGATCGTTGAAGGAATAGATGTTGTGGCCGCTGCGGTCATAGACCGAGGCCGACCAGAACGGCACGTCGCCGGGCGCCTTGATCCGCACCAAGCCGTCGGCGAGGTCGAAGCGGCAGGCGGCGGCGTAAAACAGCGGATCGACCGATTTCACCACTGGCGCGCCGCCGGCTTCGGCATCCAGCCGCGTCATCTTGTAGAGGTCGGAGGCCATCGCTAGCCGCGACCAGGCATCGCGTTCGGAAAATTCCGGCACCAGGAAAAGCACAACGATATGCACGATGCCGGCGCCGAGCAGGCCTAGGATCAGGGCATGCAGCAGCCTACGCATTGCAGCCCGCCTTCAGGATGCGCGGCAGCGTCACGTCGGAGAGGCCGGTGCTCGAGGCTATCGGGGTGTCGTAGAAGGTCAGCACGAAATACATCTTCCCGGATCCGCCGGTGAGCAGCCAGTTGCCAGGCGCAGGGCGATTGCCGACCGAAATGACGACGGAATTGTCGGGCCGGCGCAGCACTTGGTAGGACTGCAGCGCCGCCTGCCTCGGCTTGCCGGTGTCGATCACGCCAAGCGACTGGTCGGCGGCGTAGAGCGTCCAGAAGCGAGCGGTCGGATAACTGCCTTCGATCGTGTAGGTGCATTCGCGCCTCAGCGGCTCGCCCGCATCGTCGCGCTCGGCGACGAAGGCAAGCCCCTCGGCCTGGCCGAGCGCCAGCACGCCCTCGCGCGCCACGCGCGCCTTGGAATAGGGATCGGCGGCTAAAGTCCCGACTTCGGGGAAAGCGGTCCATTGGCCGATGCGGATCGCCCCGACGCCGTCCTGCGCGTTGAGCGCATACCAGACGCTGTAGCCCCCAAGCCCGATGGCTATGGCAAGCGAAAGCAGCGTCAGGATGGCGTTCTTGAGCATGAGAGCCGCAAACAGAGGAGGTTGCCCGGGATATCGCGGCGCGGGGTGCCGTGGCAAGCCGGCTTCGCATGAGGGCCGCTCCAAGGTGTGTTGAGATTTGGGTCAGGGCGGCCTCACCTGAATATCAACACGCCTTAAAGCGCCGAAAGCGTTTCCGGCAGGGCGGGCGCATCGAGCACGGGCGCGGCCTGGAACGCCTTGGTCATGTCCCTCAGCGTCTGGGTGGTGCGGCTGGAAAGCACCGGCGGCCGTTCGGCCTCGGCCTGCGCCGCCGTGGCGTCGGCTTCCTTCTTCGCCGCTTCCTCTGCCTTGGCCGCGACCTCCGGGTCGACGAACGGATGGTCGAGACCGGGGATAGGCTTCAGGTCGATGTTCTGGTGCGCATAGACCATCAGGCGCTGCCAGACCATCGCCGGCAGCGAGCCGCCGGTCATCTTGTTGGTTGCCGTGAAGTCGTCATTGCCCAGCCAGACGGCCGCCGTGTAGTTGCCGGTGAAGCCGACGAACCAGGCGTCGCGGTAGGATTGCGTGGTGCCGGTCTTGCCGGCGACGACGATGTTGGGGAGCTGGGCGCGCCGCGCCGTGCCGATGACCGGCACCGCCGCCAGCATGGTGTTCATGTATTTCAGCGCCTTTTCCGACAGCACCCGGTGTGGCGGCGGCGCATCCTTGGCCCAGTCATAGACCACCTCGCCGGTGCGGGTGACGAGCTGGGTGATGCCGTGGCGCGAGCCGACGAAACCGTTCTGGGCAAAGACGCTATAGCCGGTCGCCTGGTCCATCACCGTCATGCCGGATGTGCCGAGCACCATGGTCTTGTGCGATTCCAGCGGCGATTCGACACCCATCGATTCGGCCATTGCCTTGATCGGACCGATGCCGAGGTAATCCTTGGCGAGCCGCACCGGCACCGTGTTGATCGACTTGGCGATCGCCGTGAGCAGCGTCACGTTGCCGGCCGATCCGCCGCTGTAATTGTGCGGCGACCAGCTGCCCCAGCTGATGGCGCCGCCCGACACGACCGAGTCCGGCGTGAAGCCGTGCTCCATCGCGGTGGCATAGACATAGGGCTTGAACGATGAGCCCGTCTGGCGCAGCGCCTTGGTGGCGCGGTTGAACTGGCTGGCGCCATAGTCGCGGCCGCCGACGATGGCGCGCACCGCGCCATTGGTCTCGATCACCACCACCGCGCCTTCGGTGACGTTGTATTCCTTGCCGAATTGCCGCAGATGGAACTCGACCGACTCCTCGGCAGCCTTCTGGATGTTGGCGTCGAAGGTCGTGTGGGCGACCAGCGAATGCTGGCCGGGCTTGGCGATCTTCTTGACCTCGTCGAAGGCCCAGTCGAGGAAGTAGTCCGGGCTCTTCTGCTCGCCGCGGTCGACGACGTCGGCCGGATGCAGCCGCGCCTGCAGCACCTGGCCTTCGGTCATGAAGCCGGCGTCGACAAGGTTGGACAGCACCACATTGGCGCGCGCGCGCGCCGCCGGCAGGTTGATGTGCGGGGCGTATTTGGTCGGCGCCTTGAACAGGCCGGCCAGCATCGCCGCCTCGGCAAGGCTCAGATCCTTGACGCTCTTGCCGAAATAGAAATCCGCCGCCGCCTCGATACCGAACGTGCCGCCGCCCATATAGGCGCGATCGAGATAGAGCTGCAGGATCTCTTTCTTGGAGAGGTTCGCTTCCAGCCACAGCGACAGGAAAGCTTCCTTGATCTTGCGCTCGAGCGTGCGCTCGTTGGACAGGAACAGGTTCTTGGCCAGCTGCTGCGTGATGCTCGAGCCGCCCTGGACCACCGAATTGGCGCGCACGTTCTCGAAGATCGCGCGCGACAGGCCCAGCACGTCGATGCCGTAATGGTCGAAGAAACGCCGGTCCTCCGTCGCCAGCACCGCCTTGATGACGATGTCCGGCATCTCGTCGACCGGCACGGAATCGCGCTGGATGATGCCGCGCTGGCCGATCTCATTGCCGTAGCGGTCGAGGAAGGTGACGGCGAAGTCGCCCTGGTTGCGCCAGTCGCCGGTGGTGATGTCGAAGGCGGGCATGGCAAGCGCGAGCAGCACCACGAAGCCGCCGGCGCCCATGGTGAAGCCCTCGCTCAGCACCTCGATGATGGCGCGACGCCAGCCATGCACACGGAAGCGGCGGGAAAAGATGGTCGCCGCTTCCCAGAATTCGCGCGCCTTGAAACCGATCTCGTAGAGCGAGCTGTCGAGCCACGCGTCCACGGCGAGAAGCGCCGAAGCGATCCGGCCTCTTCTCCTGCGTGGCTTAGAGGGATTGTCCATTCCAGAATTCCACCCCGGCACTTCCGCCCGAAACAGCCGTGGCAGTTCCGGGGCGCCCTCCCTGCCAGACTAATCGACCATTTTAGCACCACTCACAAGGGCAGCGAAGCCACACCCGGGCTTTGTTGAACGCCATGGTTGATTGTGCCCTGAGCAATTCCAGGAAAAGTGTGTAGCGGCTTTCCGTCCGGAATTGCGTCAGCCTGGAGCAATTCCAGGAAAACTGTGTAGCGGTTTTCCGTCCGCAATTGCGTAAAACAAATACGCAGAGCGATATCACCGCGCCGCGATGAAGCGCATGAAATGCGCCACATCCGCCTCGCTCGGCTCCAGTCCGGTGAAGGAGCGCAGATAGGCGGCGAGATGGCTGACGCGCGCCTCGACCGGTTCCTTGAGGTCAAGCACGTAGTAGCCGATCTGCATGTAATAGAGGACGCGGGCGCGGATGAAGGCGTCCTCGCTCTCATAGCCGTGCCGGCGGTACATGTCGCGTATGGCAAGCAGACGCTCCTCGTCGGCCTTGTCGATCATGCGCCGCACGTCATCCGAGCGCCTTGCCCACTCGCGGACGGCGAAATCGAGCCTGGGATCGAACAGGCGCTCGTCGGCCCAGCATTCGAAGACGTTCATCACACTCATGATGATGGTGTCGGCCGGCCGGCGCGCCCGCTCGACGATCGCCGTGGTGTTGGTCTCGTGCCAATGCTTGAGCAGTTGGTCGAGCAGGTCCTGCCGGCTTTCGAAATACCAGTAGAAGCTCGAGCGCGAGACGCCGAGCTTCTGTCCCAGCGTCAGCACGCGCACGCTCTCGATGCCGTCGGAGATCAGCGTTTGCAGCGCGAGATTGATCCAGTCCGCGCGGGTCACCTTGATGTTGCCGGGCGCCGGCTCGTCCTGGGAAGCGATCATGGTCATGACGAACAAGTGACATGGCACGGGGCGGCGCGCAAGCTCTGGACAGAAGTGTCTAGACACATATGTCCAGGAGATGTATCTTGGAGCCTCCAACGAGAGGGAGAGGGCTCGTGAAGTCGCATTACCGGGCAGTGGTCATCGGCGGAGGCGTGGTCGGCGCCTCGGTGCTCTATCACTTGACGCGTTTTGGTTGGAGCGATGTGGCGCTGATCGAACGCGCCGAGCTGACGGCGGGCTCGACCTGGCATGCGGCGGCCGGATTCCACGCGCTCAACGCCGATCCCAATGTCGCCGCGCTGCAGGACTACACCATCAAGCTCTATCGCGAGATCGAGGCCGAGTCCGGCCAGAATGCCGGCCTGCACATGACCGGCGGCGTCAACATGGCGAGCGACCCGCAGCGCTGGGAATGGCTGAAATCGGCCTGGGCGGTGTTCCAATCGGTCGGCATCGAGACGGCGCGGCTGGTGACGCCGCAGGAAATCAAGGAGATCTGCCCGATCGTCGATGTCAGCGGCGTGCTGGGCGGCCTCTATGATTCCAACGAGGGCCATCTCGACCCTTATGGCACCACGCACGCCTATGCGGGCGCCGCCAGGAAGCGCGGCGCGGACGTCATCCTGCGCAACCGCGTCGTCGAGCTGAAGCAGCGCGCCGACGGCGGCTGGAACGTCGTCACCGAGAAGGGCACGATCGTCGCCGAGCATGTCGTCAACGCCGGCGGTCTTTGGGCCAAGCAGGTCGGGCTGATGGCCGGCGTCGACCTGCCGGTGACGCCGATGGAGCATCATTATTTCGTCACCGAGGACATTCCCGAGGTGGCGGCGCTCGACAGGGAACTCGGCCTTGCCGTCGATCTCGACGGCTTCGCCTATCTGCGTCAGGAGCGCAAAGGCGTGCTGCTCGGCGTTTACGAGCAGAACCCGAAACACTGGAACATGGACGGCGCGCCTTGGGATTACGGCATCGAGCTGATCCCCGAGGATATCGATCGCATCAGTCCCGAGCTTGCCAAGGCCTATGAGCGCTTTCCCTGCCTGGCCACGGCCGGCATCCGCAAATGGGTCAACGGCGCCTTCACCTTCACGCCGGACGGCAATCCGCTCGTCGGCCCGGTCAGGGGGTTGAAGAACTACTGGGTCGCCTGCGGCGTCATGGCCGGCTTCAGCCAGGGCGGCGGCGTCGGCAAGTCGCTGGCCGAGTGGATGATCCATGGCGAACCGGAAGCCGACATCTTCGGCATGGACATCGCCCGCTACGGCGCCTTCGCCGCCAACCGCGAATATCTCAGGCAGACGACGCGGCAGTTCTATGCCCGCCGCTTCGTCATGACCTTCCCCAATGAGCGCCTGCCCGCCGGCCGACCGCTGAAGCGCCCGGGCGCCTATGACGGCATGAGCGCCGCCGGCGCCGAATGGACGGCATCCTGGGGCCTGGAGATCCCGGCCTATTTCGCGCCGATGGGGTTCCGCGAGGAGACGACGCTGAAGCGCTCCAACGCCTTCGACATCGTCGGCGACGAGGTGCTGCAGGTGCGCCGCGCCGCCGGCCTCGTCGATACCACGGCCTTCTCGCGTTATGCCGTGTCAGGCCCTGGAGCAGAGGCGTGGCTCGACCGGCTGCTTGCCTGCAAGTTGCCGAAACCCGGCCGGGCGAAGCTCGCGCCGATGCTTGGCTCCGACGGCCGGCTGAAGGGCGACCTCACCGTGCTCAACTGGGGCGGCGGCGAATACTGGGTCATGGGCTCCTACTATTTGCGCGAATTCCACATGCGCTGGTTCGAGACCCATCTGAGGGATGGCGTCACGGTTACCGACATTTCCGATGCCACATCCGGTTTCCTGGTCACCGGACCGAATGCACGAAAGATCCTCGAACGCACCACGCATCAGGACCTCTCCGCCGAGGCGACGCCTTTCATGGCTTGCGGCGTGTTCGACATCGGCATGGTGCGAGCCCGGGTAGCAAGGCTGTCCATCGCCGGCGAGCTCGGCTTCGAGATCAACTGCCCGGCCACTTTGCATTCGACGCTGCGCGAGACGCTGCTTGCCGCCGGCGAAGACCTCGGCCTGGCCGAGATCGGCTACTACGCGCTGCATTCGCTCCGGCTGGAAAAGAGTTTCGGCATCTGGTCGCGCGAATTCACGCAAGGCTACACGCCCGGCCAGACCGGGCTCGACCGCTTCATCGCTTTCGACAAGGGCGATTTCATCGGCCGCGACGCGGCACTGAAGGAGAAAGCGGCTGGCGTGTCACGACGGATCGTGACGCTGGAGGTCGATGCCGTCGACGCCGACGCCAGCGGCTTCGAGCCGGTCTGGTCCAAGGGCCGACGCGTCGGCTTCGTCACCTCCGGCGGCTACGGCTACAGCATCGGCAAGAGCGTCGCCCTGGCGTTGCTCGATGACGATTTCGCCGGGGAGGGCACCGAGCTTTCCATACACATTGTCGGGGTCGAACGGCTGGCGCGCGTCATCGCTGCCTCGCCCTACGACCCGGAAGGCAAGGCGATGCGGCAATGAGGAGGAGCTGCCATGATTGAAGATGCCGCACGCGACCTGAGGCGCGAGCGTCGACGCGGCCGCACCGGCGAGGCCGGCAGCGAATCGAGCCGCCGCCCGAATTACCATTCGCTGAAGAACGCGTTCGCGCCACAGCCGGTCTTTTCCAACGACCAGGTTGCGGCGATCCATGACACCGCGCTGCGCGTGCTGGAGGAACTCGGCATCAAGGTGCTGCTGCCCGAGGCGCGCGCCATCTTTGCCCGGGCCGGCGCGCTGGTCGATGAGGACAGCCAGATGGTCAAGATCGGCCGCGATATCGTGACGGCCGCGCTTGCGTCGGCGCCGCGATCGATCCCGGCGCGGGCCGGAGACCGTTCCCGCGATCTCGATCTCGAGCTCGGCACGATGACGTTCCTTGCCGGCTGCGGCGCGCCCAACGTCACCGATCTCGAGCGAGGCCGGCGGCCGGGCACGCTTCAGGCCTTTGAGGATTTCATCCGGCTCGTGCAGCATTTCGACGTGCTGCATATGCTCGGCCCCTGCGTCGAGCCGCAGGACGTCGACACGCGCTTTCGCCACTATGCCACCGGCCGTGCGCAACTGACGCTGTCCGACAAGGTACCTTTCGTCTTTGCCCGCGGCACGCCGCAGGTCGAGGACAGTTTCGAGATGATCCGGTTGGCGCGCGGCCTCTCCGAGGACGAGTTCGTGAGCAGCGCCCATAGCTATACGGTCATCAACACCAACTCGCCGCGCCAGCTCGACATCCCGATGGCGCAGGGCATCATCGACTTCGCCCGCGCCGGCCAGATATCGATCATCACGCCTTTTTGCCTGGCGGGCGCCATGGCGCCGATCACGGTCGCCGGCGCCTTGACGCTGCAGCATGCCGAGGCGCTGGCCGGCCTGACGCTGGCCCAGATCGCGCGCCCCGGCGCGCCGGTGGTCTACGGCTCCTTCTCCTCCAATGTTGATATGAAGTCCGGCGCGCCCGCCTTCGGCACGCCGGAACACGTCAAGGCCACGCTGGGCGCGGGCCAGCTCGCCCGCTTCACCGGCCTGCCCTGGCGGTCCGGCGGCGGCAGCGCCGCCAATATCTCCGACGCGCAGGCGGCGCACGAGACGCAGTTCGCGCTGTGGGGCTCGGTGCTGGCCGGCGCGACCGTCTGCATCCATGCCGCCGGCTGGCTGGAAGGCGGGTTGAGCGTTTCCTTCGAAAAGCTGATCACCGATATCGAGGCCTTGCAGACGGTCGCGGAGCTTTGCGCGAAGACCCCGGGCGACGAGGATGCGATCGGCTTCGAGGCCATCGCCGAAGTGCAGCCGGGCGGCCACTTCTTCTCCGCCGCTCACACCATGTCGCGCTACCGCACCGCCTTCTATGAGCCGCTGGTCGCCGACTGGTCGAATTTCGGCAACTGGACGCAATCCGGTTCGAAGACGGCGACGGAGCGTGCGACCGGCATCTGGAAGCGGATTCTTTCCGACTTCCAGCCGCCGGCCTCCCCTGCCGCCACCGCGGGCGTGCTCGACGAGTTCATTGCCAGGCGCACCGAAGAAGGCGGCGCCGCGCCGGTCTCCTGATTTGACGAAAACGTAATAAATTCGAGACCTTCGCCATTCACTTTATAGTCAAAACGATTCGCGATCTGGCATCGGATCGCGAGCGCGGCTAGGTTGCCGGGCAGCGTGAGGAGATATGTATTGGCGATGGACGGTAGATGACGGCGCCTGGCGATTTGATGCAGGCCTTGTTCCTGAGGCTGAAGACCGATGCGTCGCTCTCGGCGTTGCTCGGCGGCTCCGGCTTGCTCGAGCAGGCGAGCGACAAGGCTGCCTTTCCGAACGTCACTTACGGCCGCACCAGCGCCTTCGACCTCGAGACCGGCGCCGACAACGACAGTGACCAACTGGTCACCTTGCATATCTGGTCGAAAGCCCAGGGCGAGGCCGAGACACGCCTCATCATGGAAAGCATCAGGGCGCGGCTCGACGGCGCGGCATTCTCGATCGGCTCGCGCGGCCAGACGCGCCTGTCGCTGGAATTCGCCGAGGCTCGCTATGACGAGGACCTTGCGGTCCATCATGGATTGCTGCGTTTTCGCGCGCTGACGCAGGAAAGCGCCTGAGCATTCGGCTCTAAAGTTGAGCCTGAATCGCAGCCTTGTCGATCACCGACCAGACTTCACGAATCCGCCCGTCCTGGAACTCGTAAAAGACGTTCTCGGCGAAGGAAATCCGCTTGCCGTGGACCGGCAGGCCGAACAGCATGCCCTTGGGCCGGCAGTCGAAATGCAGGCGCGCCGCCACGCGCGGCGGCTCCGAGATCAGAAGCTCGATGTTGAAGCGCAGGTCGGGAATGGCCTCGAAATCGCTTTCCAGCATACGGCGGTAGCCCGAAAGCCCGATCGTCTCGCCATTATACTGGACCTCCTCGCCGACGAAGCGGCCGAGACTGTCCCAATCCTGCTCGTTCAGGCAGACGATGTAGCCCCGATAGAGACCGCCAATATCCTCCCGGGTCATAGCATGCTCCTATGGTCCTCCGGCGTTTCTACACTAGCTAGGGTCGGGCGGGGAATCCGCACCCGAAAAACGTAGCGGGCCGACTGATTTTCCGGCTATGAATTTGCACCCGGGCCTAAGGGAGCCCTGGCGTCTAGCGGGTGCATTCATTTGCCTCGCGCAGGGGGGAATGGTGGGCATGGATTTTCGGCCGTTCACCGTTCATTTCATGTTCAGCACACATGCGTTAGAACCGTGATCATGAAAACGTTCCGCTCCCATCTTCGCAAAGCAGTGCTGGCGCTTGCCGCTGCCGGGCTTCTTGCGTCGCAGGCGGTCGCCCTGCCTGTCATCGAGCCGTCGGCCGATCAGCCGGTGGTGCTCGCCGCCGGCGATTGCTACGCCATAGGCCAGCAGGTGGCCGCGCAGAATGGCGGCACGCTGGCCAAGGCGTCGCAGGCGACTCGGGGCGGCCAGCAGGTCTGCGTCATTGTCGTGCTCGTCCCCGGCAAGGACGGTCAGCGGCCGCGCCGCTCGGAAATCGTCGTGCCGATGGGCTGACCTCACTCGTTTCCCAGGCCGGCGGAATCGGCCTATACGTTTACCCAGCAACAGGCTTCAACCCATGCGCGTGCTCGTCGTCGAGGATGACAAGGATCTCAACCGGCAACTGGCCGATGCGCTGGTCGATGCCGGCTATGTGGTCGACCGGGCCTATGACGGCGAGGAGGGGCATTTCCTCGGCGATACCGAGCCCTACGATGCCGTCGTGCTCGACATCGGCCTGCCGCAGATGGACGGTATCAGCGTCGTGGAGCGCTGGCGTCGTGGAGGGCGCAAGATGCCGGTGCTGATCCTGACCGCGCGCGACCGCTGGAGCGACAAGGTGGCCGGCATCGACGCCGGCGCCGACGACTATGTGACGAAGCCCTTCCATATTGAGGAGGTGCTGGCGCGGGTGCGGGCGCTGATCCGCCGTGCGGCCGGCCATGCTTCGTCCGAGCTCACCTGCGGACCGCTGCGGCTGGACACCAAGGCGTCCAAGGCCGATGTGAACGGCGTGCCGCTGAAACTCACCTCGCATGAGTTCCGGCTGCTTGCCTATCTGATGCATCATATGGGCGAGGTGGTGTCGCGCACTGAGCTGGTCGAGCATCTCTATGATCAGGACTTCGACCGCGATTCCAACACCATCGAGGTGTTTGTCGGCAGGCTTCGCAAGAAGATGGGCATCGACATGATCGAAACCGTGCGTGGCATGGGCTATCGCATGCGAGAGCCGGAGGCGTGACGCGGAACCGCTGAAGCCAGCGATGGGAACGTGGATTTCAAGGCTGCGGCTCTGGCCGCGCTCGCTGACCTTCCGCGTCATCGCTTTCTCGACCATCTGGGCGATCCTGACGCTGGTCGTCATCTTCACCCTCATCACCACGCTTTACCGCCAGGCCAGCGAGCGCGGTTTCGACAGCCTGCTTTCGGCGCATCTGTTCAACCTGATCGGCTCCGTCGGCATTTCCGACAACGGCGCGCTGACCGGCTCCCCCGACCTCGGCGACCTGCGCTTCTCCGAGCCGAATTCCGGCTGGTACTGGTCGGTGGAGCCGGCCTCAGAAGGCGTGCATGGCGAAATCCATTCCTCCTCGATGACGACCTCGCTCCTGTCGCCAAGCGTCGCGGAGGTTCCGTTCAACGCGAACTTCCAGCGCAGCTACTCGATGGAAGGGATCAAGGGCGAGCAGCTCGAAGTGTTCGAGAGCGAGTTCGTCCTCGACGCCAAGAACCGCGCCGCCCGCTTCCGTGTCATGGGCAACCACAGCGAGCTTGAGCAGGAGATCGCGAGCTTCCAGCGCCGCCTGCTCACCTATCTCTCGCTGTTCGGCGTCGGCATGATCGCCATCAACGCCATCGCCATCCTGTTGGGTCTCCAGCCTTTGCGCCGGGTCCGCAACGCGCTCGCCATGGTGCGCGAAGGCACGGCCCAACGTCTCGACGGCAGCTTCCCGGCCGAGATCGAGCCGCTGGCCAACGAGACCAATGCGCTGATCGAGAACAACCGGCGCATCGTCGAGCGCTCGCGTACCCAGGTCGGCAATCTCGCCCATTCGCTGAAGACGCCTCTAGCCGTGCTGATCAATGAGGGCCGCGCGCTGGGCGGCGCCAAGGGCCAGCTGATCGCCGACCAGGCGGCTTCCATGCAGAAGCAGGTCGATCACTACCTGCAGCGCGCCCGCGTCGCCGCCCAGCGCGACAGCGTCGTCTTTCGCACGCCGGTTTCGCCGCTGGTCGAGCGCATGGTGCGCGTTCTGCGCAAGCTCAACCCGCAAACGCGGCTGACGCTGTCCCTGCCGCCGGCTGAGATCGTCTTTGCCGGCGAGCGCGAGGATCTCGAGGAACTGCTCGGCAATCTGCTCGACAATGCGATGAAATGGGCAAAGAGCGCTGTTGCCGTGACGATCGCCACTATTTCGGGAAGCGGCAACCTGTTTGAAATCGTTATAGAGGATGACGGTCCGGGCATTCCCGAGGACAGCGCGCGAGAGGTGTTGAAACGTGGCAAGAGACTGGACGAGACGAAGCCTGGAACCGGGCTTGGCCTTGCCATTGTCGCCGACCTCGTCAACGAGTATGGAGGCTCGCTGGCGCTGGAACGGTCCGGCATGGGCGGCTTGAGGGCGGTGGTTAGATTGCGGAGCCTTCAATGATGTTTTTTATCGATTTGCGAGCAGTGGCTGACGGCCAAATTTCCGACAAATATCAACACTATGGCCAGGATGCTTCCCTGATGGCGCGGCCCCCAATCCATCCCTCTCAAGAAGTCCATTTCGCTCAAGAAGCTCATCCTGCTCAAGAGAACCGGTTGTTGGCATGAAGATCCGCGTCGCGCTCGTTTCCGCCCTGCTCGCCGTTTCCGGCTGCACGACACTCAGCAGGGGCGGTCCAACCTCTCCGGTCACGCCTGTTTCGACGCCGCCGTCCGGTGGCAAGGTGTCGACCAGCATCGTCTCGGCGATGAATGGCGGGCTTATCGGCGGATCGATCGGCTCGGGCCTGAGCGATGCCGAAAAGCGCAAGGGGCTGGAGGCGGAGTACAAGGCGCTGGAGTATAACACCAGCGGCCAGAAGGTGACATGGAAGGGCGACAACGCTTCGCATTATGGCGAGGTGGTCGCGGCCCAGCCTTATCGGGTCGGCTCCCAGGATTGCCGCCAGTATACCCACACTGTCTTCACCGGCGGCGCGGGCGTCACCGCGCGCGGCACCGCCTGCCGCAACGCCGACGGCAGCTGGACGCCGCTGACCTAGAAGACAAGGCGCGCCAGCCTAATTATTCGTTCGGCTTGACGTCGATCAAGGCCGGGCGGCGCTCCCGCCGTCAAAGCGTCGCACGATGGTCGTGTTGGCAGGGCAGGGCTCTGCCGTTATTGGAAGAGCCATGCTGTTCTGGGTCATAGCCGCAATCCTTACGCTGGGCGCCAGCCTGGCGGTGCTGTTGCCGCTTACCGGCGGCATAAGGGGCACGTCGCCGGCCGGCGATCACGACCTCGAAGTCTATCGCGACCAGCTTTCCGAATTGGATCGCGACGTGGCGCGCGGCCTGATCCAGCCGGGCGAGGCTGAGGAGGCGCGCGCCGAAATCGGCCGCCGCATCCTTCGTCTCGGCGCGACCGAGCGGCCGGGCTCCGCCAGCCCCGGCTCCTCCCGCGGCATCAGGTTGGTCGCCAGCCTGGCCGTGCTTGCCGTGCCGCTGCTGAGCTGGGGCCTGTACGGCGTGCTCGGCTCTCCCGATCTGCCCTCGCAGCCTCTGGCCGAACGTCTCGCCAAGAATCCTGCCGATTCCTCGGTCGACGAGCTGGTCGCACGCGCCGAAGCACACCTTGCCGCCAATCCGTCGGACGGCAAGGGTTGGGACGTGCTGGCACCGATCTATCTTCGACTGCAGCGTTTTCCCGACGCGATAACCGCCTATCGCAACGCCATTCGCCTCGACGGCGACAGCGCGGTGCGCCGGTCAGGCCTTGGCGAGGCGATTGCCAGCGCCGCGGGCGGCATCGTTTCGGCCGACGCCCAAAATGCCTTCGAGGCGGCTCTCAAGCTCGATCCGGCCAATGCCAAGGCGAATTTCTACCTGGCCGTAGGCCTTGCCCAGGAAGGCAGGAAGGACGAGGCGGTCGCCGCCTGGCAAAAGATGCTCGGCCAGCTTCCGCCGGATTCGCCCTGGCGCAGCGCCGTCCAGCAGGCGCTTGCCGAGGCTGGCCAGCCGGCGGTCGCGGCGGGCGCGCCGGCGAGCGGGCCGGATGCACAGCAAATGGAAGCCGCGCAGCAGATGTCGCCGCAGGACCGGCAGGCGATGATCGAAACCATGGTCGCGGGCCTCGACGACAAATTGAAGCAGAACCCCCGTGACGAGGAAGGATGGATGCGCCTCATTCGTTCCTATGCCGTGCTCGGCAAGACCGATCAGGCGCGCGAGGCGCTCGGCCGCGCTGTCGCCGCCTTTGGGGCCGACAGCGAGCAAGCCAAGAAGTTCACCGCCTTCGCCGCCTCCCTCGGCGTGACGGCGACGGAGTAAGGCAATGACGCGCAAGCAGAAGCGACTGTCGGTGATCGTGGCGGGGCTGGCTTTCCTCGCCGCGGCCGCCGGACTGACCTTCTACGCGCTTGGCCAGAAGGCCTCCTATTTCTACATGCCGGCAGAGCTGGCAACGGCAAGCGTCCAGCCCGGACAGCGCATCCGCCTTGGCGGCCTCGTTGAAAACGGCACCGTCGTGCGCGGCAGCGGCGCAACCGTCGCCTTCTCGGTTACCGATACGCAGAAATCGGTCAAGGTGACCTATACCGGCATTTTGCCCGATCTCTTCCGCGAGGGGCAGGGCGTCATCACCGAGGGCGCTTTCGGTCCGGACGGGGTTTTCGTCGCCGACAGCGTCTTGGCCAAGCATGATGAGCGCTATATGCCGAAGGAGGTCGCCGATGGCCTGAAGGCCAAGGGCGTCTGGGTGGAAAGCAAGAGCCAATAATGGTTGAGACCGGACATTTCGCCCTCGTGCTCGCCTTCGCGCTGTCGCTGGTGCAGATGCTGGTGCCGCTGGTCGGCGCCCGCACCGGCAATCAGCGGCTGATGGCGGTCGGCGGTCCGGTGACCGTCACCGGCTTCGCGCTGACGGCGCTGTCCTTCGCGGCCCTTGCAAGCGCCTATGCCGGCTCGGATTTCTCGGTGGCGAACGTGTGGGAGAATTCCCATTCGCTGCAGCCGATGATCTACAAGATCACCGGCACCTGGGGAAACCACGAAGGCTCGATGCTGCTGTGGGTGCTGATACTGACCTTCTTCGGCGCGCTCGTCGCCGTCTTCGGCAACAATCTGCCGGCGACGCTCAAGGCCAATGTCCTGGCCGTGCAGGGCATGATCGGCGCGGCCTTCTTCCTGTTCATCCTGACGACCTCCAACCCGTTCATCCGCCTCAATCCGGCGCCGGTCGAGGGGCGCGACCTCAACCCGGTCCTGCAGGACCTTGGCCTCGCCATCCACCCGCCGCTGCTTTATCTCGGCTATGTCGGCTTCTCGGTCTGCTTTTCCTTCTCGGTCGCGGCCCTGATCGAGGGGCGCATCGACGCCTCCTGGGCGCGCTGGGTGCGGCCGTGGACGCTGGTCGCCTGGATGTTCCTCACCGGCGGCATCGCCATGGGTTCCTACTGGGCCTATTACGAGCTCGGATGGGGCGGCTTCTGGTTCTGGGATCCGGTCGAGAACGCCTCCTTCATGCCCTGGCTTGCCGGCACCGCGCTGCTCCATTCGGCCATCGTCATGGAGAAGCGCTCGGCGTTGAAGATCTGGACGCTGCTGCTTGCCATCCTCACTTTCTCGCTGTCGCTGCTCGGCACTTTCCTGGTGCGGTCGGGCGTGCTGACCTCCGTGCACGCCTTCGCCACCGATCCGGCGCGCGGCGTCTTCATCCTGTGCATTCTGACGCTGTTCATCGGCGGCTCGTTGGCGCTGTTTGCGCTGCGCGCATCCAGCCTGACAGCCGGCGGCCTGTTCCATCCGATCTCGCGCGAGGGCGCGCTGGTCCTCAACAACCTCTTTCTCACCACGGCCACCGCGACGGTGCTGGTCGGCACGCTCTACCCGCTGGCGCTAGAAGCGCTCACGGGTGGCAAGATCTCGGTCGGCGCGCCCTTTTTCGACCTGACTTTCGGCCCGCTGATGCTGCCGCTGCTGGCGATCGTGCCGTTCGGCCCGCTGCTCGCCTGGAAGCGCGGTGATGTGATTGCCGCCTCGCATCGGCTGATGGCGGCCTTCGCCCTGGCGATCGCCGCGATGCTGGTCACCGGCCTGTTCATCGACGGCGCCTCGGTTTTCGCCGCGCTTGGTGTCGGCCTCGCTGTCTGGCTGATCACGGGGGCGCTGACCGACCTTGCCGTCAAATCGGGCGCCGGCTCGGCGGCGCCGGCCATCATGCTTCGCCGTTTCGCCGGCCTGCCGCGCTCGGTTTTCGGCACCGCGCTGGCCCATCTTGGCCTTGGGTTGACCCTGCTCGGCATCGTTGGCACGCTCTGCTTCGGCAGCGAAAAAATCCTCACCATGCGGCCTGGTGAGACGGTGGAGCTCTCCGGCCACACGCTGCGCTTCGAAGGGCTTTTTCCGCAGAAAGGTCCGAACTTCACCGAGGATCGCGCCCGCTTCCTGCTGATCGGCGCAGACGGAAATGCCAGTGGCGAGATCTCTTCGGCAAAACGCTTCTTTCAGGCCCGGCAGACGGCAACGACCGAGTCCGGCATCAGGACGCTCGGCTTGAGCCAGCTTTATCTGTCGCTCGGTGACGAGGGCAATGACGGCTCCGTCGTGGTGCGCCTCTGGTGGAAGCCGCTGGTGACGCTGATCTGGGGCGGCGGGCTGGTGATGATGGCGGGCGCGGCCATGTCGCTGGCCGACCGCCGCCTGCGTGTCGGCGCGCCCGCGCGGCGCCGCAAGCCGGCCACCGCGTTGGCGAGCCCGACATGAGGGCAAGGTTTTCGCTCGCCTCGCTGGTCCTTCTGCTCGCCCTTGCGTTTACGGGCGCCGCGCAGGCGGTGAAGCCTGATGAAGTGTTGCAGGACAAGGCATTGGAGGCGAGGGCGCGTGCGCTGTCGGAAGGCCTGCGCTGCATGGTCTGCCAGAACCAGTCGATCGACGAATCCGATGCAGATCTCGCCCGCGATCTGCGCATCCTCGTGCGCCAGCGCCTCGTCGCCGGCGACACCGACCAGCAGGTGATGGACTATATCGTCTCGCGCTATGGCGAGTTCGTGCTCTTGAAGCCGCGCTTCAGCCCGCGCAACGCGCTTCTGTGGGCCACGCCGGTGCTCCTGCTTCTGGCCGGCGGCCTCTTCATCGTGCTCAGCGCCCGCTCGCGCCGGCCGGCATCGTCGGCGCTTTCGGCCGAAGAGCAGGCGGCGCTGGATAAGATGCTGCGCGACTGAGCGCCGTCGCGGACCTTGGTGATTGGCTTCAATCGCTTCTGAGGTCGCCAATCCCCAACATTACAAAACTTTCATGTATCGGAAATGGCGCCGTAATGTGCGGCTCTCTAATCCTCTTGCCCGAGGATGCTTCGCCTGAGCGCATCCACGTCGAAAGAGGAAACGAGACCCCATGAATATTGCCCCCAATTCATATTCCCGCACCCGAAAGCGCCTGATGGCCGCCGTCGCTTCCCTGGCGATTGTCGGCACCGTCGGCGCGGGCATGCTCGCAACCGGCACCGCCCCCGTGCTGGCCGATGCCGTGCGCGTGGAAGCCCCGCAGGTGCCGAGCTTCGCCGATGTCGTCGAGCACGTCTCGCCGGCGGTGGTCAGCGTCAAGGTCAAGGCCAAGATCCAGCCGACGGCCGATGACGGCTCCGACGACCAGAACGGTTTCGACAACCTGCCCGACAATCCGCAGCTGCGCCGCTTCTTCAAGGAGTTCCGCGGCTTCGGCGACCAGGGTGGCCAGCAGTTCGGCATGCGCCCGTTCAACCACCGCAACCACGGCAATGGCGAGCCACGTCCGGTTGCCCAGGGCTCGGGCTTCTTCATCTCGGAGGATGGCTATCTCGTCACCAACAACCATGTCGTGTCGGAAGGCTCGGACTTCACGGTCGTCACCAATGACGGCAAGGAGCTGGACGCCAAGCTGATCGGCACCGATCCGCGCACCGACCTCGCCGTGCTCAAGGTCGATGGCGGCGGCAACAAGTTCACCTATGTCGACTTCGCCGACGATTCCAAGATCCGCATCGGCGACTGGGTGGTTGCCGTCGGCAATCCGTTCGGCCTTGGCGGCACCGTCACGGCGGGCATCGTCTCGGCCCGCGGCCGCGACATCGGCGCCGGCCCCTATGACGACTTCATCCAGATCGACGCTTCGGTCAACCGCGGCAATTCGGGCGGCCCGACCTTCAATCTCAACGGCCAGGTGATCGGCATCAACACCGCCATCTTCTCGCCGTCGGGCGGCAGCGTCGGCATTGCCTTCGACATCCCGGCCTCGACCGCCAAGCAGGTCGTCCAGGACCTGATGAAGAGCGGCTCGGTCCAGCGCGGCTGGCTCGGTGTCGAGATCCAGCCGGTCACCTCCGATATCGCCGAATCGCTCGGCCTGAAGTCGGACAAGGGCGCGCTGGTGTCGAGCGCCCAGGATGGCGGGCCGGGCAAGAAGGCGGGCATCGTCGCCGGTGACGTCATCACCCAGGTCGACGGCAAGGATGTCGCCTCGCCGAAGGAGCTCGCCCGCATGATCGGTGCGTTCGCGCCGGGCAAGTCGGTGGACGTCACCGTCTGGCGCAACGGCAAGAACGAGACGGTCAAGGTCGACCTCGGCACGCTGCCGTCGAGCGACAAGCAGGCCTCGAACGACGGCAGCAGCAAGCAGTCGGCGCCCGCCGCCAAGGCCGACACGCTGGCCGATCTCGGCCTGACCGTCACCAAGGCGGAGAAGGGCAAGGGCCTCGTGGTCACCGATGTCGATCCCGACGGCGACGCGGCCGACCGCGGCATCCAGCCCGGCGACGTCATCACCTCAATCAATTCGAACGAGGTGAACACCACCGACGACGTCTCCAAGGCGATGACCGATGCAGCCAAGGCTGGCCGCAAGGCCGTGCTGATGCAGATCACCCGCGACGACTCGAACCGCTTCGTCGCGCTGCCAGTCGGCAAGGGCTGACATCTCGGCTTTCAGCTTTTCCCAGTGGCGGTATCAACACCCCCGAGCCGCCACCGGGAAAACATGGGGCCGAGCACGTAAGTCAGTCACCGTGTTTCGCTCCTGGCGGCAGCGGGTTTCCCATCACCCGCTGCCGCTTTAACTTGAAGGCATGAAGAATGGCTGCCTCTCAAACTTCCAGTGAAATCGCGTATAACGGCTCCATGAAGATTCTCGTCATGGAAGACGATCGCGAGGCGGCGGACTACTTGCAGAAAGCCTTTGCCGAAGCGGGCCATACCGCCCATGTCGCTGGCGACGGCGAGACCGGCTTCGCGCTCGCCGATGCCGGCGATTATGACGTGATGGTGGTCGACCGCCTGATGCCGCGCCGCGACGGCCTGTCGGTGATCGCCGCCCTTCGCTCGCGCGGCAACACCACGCCGGTGCTGATCCTGTCCGCGCTGGGCGAGGTCGACGATCGCGTCACGGGCCTGCGCGCCGGCGGCGACGATTATCTTACCAAGCCCTACGCTTTTTCCGAATTGCTCGCCCGCGTCGAGGTGCTGAACCGCCGCGCCAGCGCGCGCGAGTCCGAGACCGTCTACCGCGTCGGCGACCTCGAGCTCGACCGGCTGTCGCATTCGGTCAAGCGCGCCGGGCGAGAGATCACCCTGCAGCCGCGCGAGTTCCGCCTGCTCGAATATCTGATGCGCCATGCCGGCCAGGTGGTGACGCGCACCATGCTTCTGGAGAATGTCTGGGACTATCATTTCGATCCGCAGACCAACGTCATCGACGTCCATGTCTCGCGTCTGCGCGGCAAGATCGAAAAAGGCTTCGACAAGCCGATCCTGCACACCATCCGCGGCGCCGGCTACATGCTGAAGGGCGGGTAAAGCCGATCATGGCTCTTTCCCTGCCGGCCATCATGAAGACGACGGCGGCCCGGCTCTCGGCGCTTTATCTTCTGCTTTTCGCGCTCTGCGCGGTGCTGCTCGTGCTCTACATGACGTCGCTGTCGGCGCGCATGCTGACCGCGCAGACGCAGGAGACCATCAACGACGAGGTGCTGGGCCTGGCCCAAGCCTATCAGCGCGGCGGCCTGCCTGTGCTGGTGCGCGTCGTCGAGAACCGCTCGCGCCAGCCGGGCGCCAACCTCTATCTCATCGCCGACGCCAATGGCCAGATCCTGACCGGCAACGTGCAGAGCCTGGAGCCGGGGGTCATCGAGACGGAAGGCTGGACGACCGAGCCCTTTTCCTACCAGCGCTTCGGCGAGGGCGAGCTCGACCGGTTGCGGAGCGGAGCTACCGACCAGCCCGCGCCCAAGACCGGTGACGGCAGCAACCCCCAATCGACAGGCGAAAAGGGCCATAACGCCATCGCGCTGGTGCTGCGGCTGCCAAACCAGATGATCATGCTGGTCGGCCGCGACCTCGGCGAGCCCGAGCGCTTCCGCGCCGTCATCAGCCGGGCGCTGACGCTGGCGCTCGGCATGATGGGCCTGGGCGGGCTCCTGATCTGGTTCTTCGTCGGGCGCGCCGCGCTGAAACGCATCGACAGCGTCTCGGATGCCAGCCGCCGGATCATGGGCGGCGACCTCAGCGGACGGTTGCCGGTCACCGGCGCCGGCGACGAATTCGACCGCCTGTCGGAGAACCTCAATGCGATGCTGGCCCGCATCGCCATGCTGAACGAGGGGCTGAAGCAGGTCTCCGACAACATCGCCCATGATCTGAAGACGCCGCTGACAAGGCTGCGCAACCGCGCCGAGGCGACGCTTGCCGGCCGGCACAAGACGGAAGACTACCGCCAGGCGCTGGAAAGCACGATCGCGGAATCCGACCAGCTCATCAAGACGTTCAACGCCATATTGATGATCTCGCGCCTCGAGGCTGGCTACTCCTCGGAACAGACCGGTCCGGTCGATCTCGCCGCCACGGTGAGCGACGTCGTCGAGCTCTACGAACCGGTCGCGGAGGAAGCAGGGGTTTCGCTCGAAGCGACCGTGCCCGAGGCCTTCACGATCAACGGCAACCGCGAGCTGATCGGTCAGGCGCTGTCCAATATCGTCGACAACGCCATCAAATACTCGACCGACGCCGCCGAGGCGCCGAAAGTGCGTGTGGCGTTGGAGCGTGCCGGAAGCGAAATCAAGCTTACCGTCACCGACAATGGTCACGGCATTCCCGACCACGCCGATCGCGCCCGCGCCACCGAGCGCTTCGTTCGCCTGGAAAAGAGCCGCTCGCAGCCAGGCTCGGGCCTCGGCCTCAGCCTCGCCAAGGCAATCATGACTTTCCACAACGGCAGGCTTGATCTTGTGCCCGCAAATCCCGGATTGTCCGTGGTCATGAGTTTCCCGTTGCGGGACACGCATTGATAGCGCGGATAAATGGCGAAGAAGATCGATTCCGAGTTCCAGCTTAGCCCGACATTGGCGCTCCGGCCTCTGGACGCGAAACACGCGCGGCGCGAATTGTCGGAAATCGCGGATGCCGCCGAGGAAGAGGAGCTTTCCCGTCTCGCCGCCTTCCTGGCGGGCGAGGGGCCGCTGCAGGACCTGCTGGCGGCCGTCTTCGACCTCTCGCCCTTCCTGCGCGATGTGGCGCGCCGCCGGCCGGCAATCCTCGAGACGTTGTTCGACGAGACGGTCGAAGCGCGGCTCGCCGCCATCAGCGCGGCGATCGGCGGCGCGGCCAAGGCGGATGATGCCTCGGAATCCGGTCTGATGATGGCGCTGCGGCAATGGAAGACCGAAGCGCATTTCCTGATCGCGCTGGCCGATCTTTCCGGCGAGGCGGAGACCTCGGTGACGGTGCGCCGCCTCAGCGATCTCGCGGACGCCTGTACAAACGCCGCCGTCGATTTCCTGCTGCTCGACGCGCACCGGCAAGGTAAGCTCAAGCTGCCGAAGCCGGCGGTGCCGGCCAGGGATTCAGGCTGGATCCTGCTCGGCATGGGCAAGCTCGGCGCGCATGAGCTGAATTTTTCCTCCGATATCGATCTGGTCGTCTTCTTCGATCCGGAAGCGCCGGCCGTCATCGATCCGCTCGACGCGACCGAGCTGTTTTCCAGGCTCACCCGTCGGCTCGTGCGCATCCTGCAGGACCGCACCGAGCACGGCTATGTGTTCCGCACCGATCTCAGGCTGCGCCCCGATCCCGGCTCGACGCCGCTGGCGATTCCGGTCGAGGCGGCGCTTCGCTATTACGAGGCGCGCGGCCAGAACTGGGAGCGCGCCGCCATGATCAAGGCGCGGCCGGTAGCGGGCGACCTCGCCGCGGGCGCCGCCTTCCTCAAGGAATTGCAGCCTTATGTCTGGCGCAAATACATGGACTATGCCGCGATTGCCGACGTCCATTCGATCAAGCGCCAGATCCATGCCCATAAGGGCCATGGCGAGATCGCCGTGAAGGGCCATAACGTCAAGCTCGGCCGCGGCGGCATCCGCGAGATCGAGTTCTTCGTCCAGACCCAGCAGCTCATCGCCGGCGGCCGCTTCCCGGAGCTGCGTGGGCGCGAGACGGTACCGATGCTCGCAGCGCTCGCCGCGCGCGGCTGGATCACCGCCGACGCGCGCGATGCGCTCACGCGCCAATACTGGTTCCTGCGCCGCGTCGAGCACGCCATCCAGATGGTGGCGGACGAGCAGACGCATATCCTGCCCGACAGCGACGAGGAGCTGGAACGCATCGCGCTGATGCTGGGCTTTGCCGGCGAAGTGGACTTCACGCAGGCATTCCGTGCTTCGCTGCAGCAGGTCGAGCGCCACTATGCGGCGCTGTTCGAGACGGCGCCCGAACTGTCGGCCGGCGTCGGCAACCTTGTCTTTACCGGCGATGTCGACGATCCCGATACGCTGCAGACCTTGCACCGGCTCGGCTTCCACCGGCCGAGCGACATCTGCCGCGTCATCCGCGGCTGGCATTTCGGCCGCTACCGCGTCACCCAGTCGGCCGAAGCGCGCGAGCGGCTGACCGAATTGACGCCGGCGCTGCTCAAGGCCTTCGGCCAGACCCGACGCGCCGACGAGGCGCTGATCCGCTTCGACGAGTTCCTCGCCGGCCTGCCGGCAGGCATCCAGCTTTTCTCGCTGCTGCAATCCAATCCGGCGCTGCTCAAGCTGATGGCGACGATCATGGGGGCGGCGCCACGGCTGGCGGCCATCATCACGCGTCGCCCGCACGTCTTTGACGGCCTGCTCGATCCGGCGCTTCTCACCGAACTGCCGGACCGCGCCTACCTTTCGGCGCGGCTTGCCGCCTTCATCGAGGGGGACCGCGCCTATGAGGATGTGCTCGACCGCCTGCGCATCTTCGCCTCCGAGCAGAAGTTCCTGATCGGCGTGCGCCTGCTTGCCGGCTCGATCGATCCCGCGCGGGCGGGGCGCGCCTTCTCCGATCTCGCCGACCTCACCATCGAGGCCGCGCTTCAGGCGGTGATCGCCGAATTCGCGTTGCGCCACGGCAGCATCGCCGGCGGCAAGGTGGCGCTGCTCGGCATGGGCAAGCTCGGCAGCCGCGAGCTCACCGCCGGTTCGGATGTCGATCTCATCCTGCTCTACGACCATGACGCCGATGCGGAAGATTCCGACGGCGACAAGCCGCTGGCGCCGTCGCACTACTATACCCGCATGACGCAGCGCCTGATCGCCGCCGTCTCGGCGCCGACGGCCGAAGGCGTGCTCTATGAATTGGACCTGCGCTTGCGCCCATCAGGCAACAAGGGACCGGTCGCCACCCATATCGACGCGTTCAAGAAATATCAGCGCCAGGATGCCTGGACCTGGGAGCACATGGCGCTGGCGCGGGCGCGCGCCATCGGCGGCGATACCGAGCTTTGCGCCGAGCTCGACGACGAGGTGGCGGCGGTTCTGGCGCAGCCGCGCGATGCCGCCAAGGTGAAAACCGAGGCCTCGGACATGCGCGCCTTGATCGAGAAGGAAAAGCCACCGCGCGACCTCTGGGACATCAAGCTGATCCCGGGAGGGCTCATCGATCTGGAATTCATCGCCCAGGTCGCGACCATCACCGGCAATATCGAGCCCGGCCGCCGGGTGACGGCGACGACCGACATTCTGGCGCGGCTCGCCCCCGATTTCGCCGCACCCGATATCCGTGAAGAGCTTGCCGAGGCCTATCGGCTCTATCTGGAGCTGACGCAGATGATCAGGCTTTGCCTCACCGGCGAGTTCCAGCGCGACGATGTCCCGCCGGGTCTTTCGGACCTGCTCCTGGCAGTCACCGACCTGCCGGATTTCGCTGTGCTGGAAGCGCATCTCAAGGAGACGTCGCGGAAGGTCAGGAGAGATTTCGACCGTCTGCTTCGTGCGGGAGCGTCGCCATCAACCGCATCGTCGCCATGAGATTCCCGGGGTGACACATTAGCCACAGTTAATATTAATCGGCGATCCGGTCTTGCGCCATTGGCAGAGGTGTCCCGTAATGGGTCGATGGGTCTGGCACCGCAATTGCACTGCCAGCAATGCCGGGGAGTGAATTCACCCCGACGAAGGGGGGCCTCGCCGCTTCGCAAATGGAGCGGCGGGTTCTTTCAACGGCTGACTTGAAAGCCCCCCAAATCGCCAAAACCTGGGGCGTTGGGCAATTATGGATCTTAAGAAATTCTTGGTGGGCATGTTCGCAGCGTCATTCATGGTGGCGGTCTGGGCTGGCATGGAAACTGGTTCCGCCTGGACGGCGCTCGGATGGGCAATGCTGGCCATGGTCATCCTGCAGGTCGGATATTTCGGTCTCGTCGTCGCCTTGGTCTATAGACGGGCATCGAAGGGCACCGAGGCAAGCCCGGCGCCGGCGGCCGCAAACGATCTAAAACCCACCGGCTCAGTTTAGCGACCCGGCAGTCCGTTGGGGTGGGTTCGATCGACCGCCGCGCCTGACCGGCGCGGGCAAGCCGGCTGGGTGAATCGCAGTATTAGCAATTCTGGGATAACCTCCCCGGAGCGGACGCTTTCTCCTGCTTTGGCAGCACAGCGGGCGAAACCGGTCTGGCTTAAGCCGCCGCCTTCACCGCGGCCGGTGCCTTCTTCAGCGGAATGCGCACCGACACGATCGTGCCGACGCCTTCGGTCGAGCGGATCTTCAGCGCGCCGCCCTGCAGCTCGGCCAGCGAGCGCGAGATGGCGAGGCCGAGGCCTGAGCCGGTGTGGTTCTTGGAGAACTGGTTCTGCACCTGCTCGAACGGCCGGCCGAGCTTGCTCAGCGCCTGCTTGGGAATGCCGCAGCCATTGTCCTCGATGGTGAGCAGCAGCGCGCCCGACGTGTTGCGCGCCCTGACCGTGATCTTGCCGCCCTGTCCGGTGAACTTCACCGCGTTGGAGAGCAGGTTGATGGCGATCTGCTTGATGGCGCGCCGATCGGCATAGACCCGCATCGAGTCGGCGATGCGCGTTTCGACATTGATCGACTTTTCCGCCGCCTGCAGCGAGATCACCCGCACCGTTTCCTTGATCAGCGGGCAGAGGTCGATCTCCTCGCGGTCGAGCGAGAACTGGCCCGCCTCGATCTTCGACATGTCGAGGATATCGTTGATGACGCCGAGCAGGTATTTGCCGCTGCCGTTGATGTCGGTCGCGTATTCCTCGTAGCGCTCGGAGCCGAGCGGCCCGAACAGGCCCTGCTGCATCAGCTCCGAGAAGCCGATGATGGCGTTGAGCGGCGTGCGCAGCTCATGCGACATGTTGGCGAGGAACTCCGATTTGGCGCGGTTCGCCGCCTCGGCGCGCTCGGTTTCCTTCATGTATTTGCGGTTGAGCTCGACCAGTTCGCTGGAGCGTTCCTCCTCGGCGCGGCGGGCGAGGCTGAGATCGTGGATCGTCGCCATCAGCCGGCGCTCGCTGTCGACCAGCTTTTCCTGGTGCAGCTTGATCTGGGTGATGTCGGAGCCGACCGAGACGATGCCGCCGTCGCGGGTCCTGAGCTCGTTGACTTGCAGCCAGCGCCCGTCGGCAAGCTGGCGCTCCAGGGTGATGCCGCCATGCGGTCCATTGGCGTTGGCGAGCCTGCGCTCCGAGGCGAAGGCCAGCATCCGCTCTTCCAGCGCATCACGACCGACGCCAGGCACGACATCGCGGTCCGACAGCCCGTTGTCCTTCTGGAACTTCGAATTGCACATGATCAGCCGCTCGGAGGCATCCCACAGCACGAAGGATTCGTTGATGTTCTCGATCGCGGTCCTCAGCCGCATGTCGGCCGCTTCCGAACGCAGCGCGAGATGCCGCTGCTCGGTGACATCGACGGCGATGCCGATCAGCTGGATCTCCGGCGCTTCCGGATCGATCACCTGCGCGCGGGCCCGCATCCAAACCCATTGCCCGTCGGCATGGCGCATGCGGAAGACCTTGTCGATATGGTCGATCTCGCGTTCGACGATGCGGTTGGCGAGTTCGAACAGGTCGCCGTCCTCAGGATGGATGATCTCGTCGACCTCTCCGAAGGACAGCATCGCATCGCAGGGTTCATAGCCCAGCATGTCGTACATCGAGCGCGACCAGTACATTTTGCCGCGCACCATGTCCCAGTCCCACAGCCCGCAGCGGCCGCGCACCAGCGCCATGTCGATGCGCTGATGCGCCTCGAGATAGATGCGGTCCGCCGCCTGGGCGCGCGCCGCCTGGCCGAAATAGGCGTAGAGGATGACGATCAGCACGCCGGCAGTCAGCACGAACAGCGTGACGTTCAGCGACATCGATTTGCGCCAATTGTCGAACACCGCTTCCTGCGGCACCAGCACGGCGGCCGCGTGTTTGCGATCGCCGCTGAGGCTGACGGCGGCAAACCACTCCTGTCCGGCGATCGAGACATCCATCACGCCGGCGCGGTCGCCGAACATGAACAGCGGCTGGCCGCCCAGCACGAGGCTGTCCAGCGTGCGGCCCTGCCAGCCCGTCGACAGCGGCGAGACGGCGATGACCTTGAAGGCGCCGTCGGTGATGGCAAGCACATGGGCGCGGCTCATGGCGCCCTGCCGGCTGGTGCTTTCCAGCAGGCTGATGGCGTTGGCGCCCGCCGCGTTGGGGTCCGCGGTGATCGCCTGCGCCATCTGGCCGGCGGCCAGCGCCAGCACCGCCTTGGCGTCGCGCTCGATCTCGTCATGCTCGTTCATCAGCGACAGGAAGCGCAGCGCCGCGATGACGATGAGGAAAATAACGATCAGCGCCGGGATCGACCGGCGCAGAAACGGCTCGGCGGCCAACAGCCGCTGATAGGTAGGTTCGGCGATCAGGCGCGTATTGCCGGCAAGTCCATCGCTCCTTGCCTTGCGACGCGCAAAAGCCTTCCCTCCGGGCGCGCCCCACGCGTCCGCCTTGGCCATAAATGGCACTCCCCGATCTGCCGTATACTGGATGATCCGGATACGCCGCACGCCCGAATCGCCATTAAAGAATCAAAGCCGATTCGCCTTGTCCAGTGGCGCGGGCGAAAAAGATTAAAAGTTGATTGAAATTTTTCGTTTTCCCTTCTCCCTTGCGGGAGAAGGTGGATCGGCGCGCAGCGCCGAGACGGATGAGGGGTGTTCCAGCGAGGTGCGACGCTCGTGGCATCTGGAGCACCCTTCATCCGTCGCCTTCGGCAACACCTTCCCCCACAAGGGGGGAAGGAGAGGCAGCGCTACGCCAACGTGCGCTCCACAATATCCCGCAGATCAGCCGACAGGTTCTCCACCTTGGCCATGTCGAGCAGCGCCTGCTTGGCCTTGGCCTGGCGTCCGGGCTCCAGCGAGCGCCAGGACCTGAGCGCCGTCGCCAGCCGCGCGGCCACTTGCGGGTTGCGCTTCTCGACCTCCAGCACCGTCTCGGCGAACAGGCGGTAGCCTTCGCCGTCGGCGCGGTGGAAGCCGGTCTGGTTGGCGCTGGAGAAGGTGCCGATCAGCGAGCGAACACGGTTCGGATTGGCGATCGAGAAGGCTGGATGCCGCATCAGCGTGCGCACCTTGTCGACGGTCCGTGGGCCGGGCACGCCGGCCTGGATCTGGAACCATTTGTCGAGCACCAGCGCATCGCTTCGATAGCGCGCCTCGAAGGCTGCCAGCGCCTCTTCGGCCCCGGCCGTGCCCGAATGGCGGTGCGCCAGCACGGCCAGCGCCGCCGCGCGGTCGGTCATGTTGGTGGCGGCAGCAAAGTGCCGCGCGGCGAGGTCCGAGCCGCCCGGCAGCAGCGAAAGATAATCGAGCAGGATGTTGCGGAGCGCCCTGCGCCCGGCGCTTGCCGCGTCCGGGCTAAACGCGCCCTTGTCGACAAGGCTGCCGTAGAGCGCCAGGAAAGCATCGCGGTTTGCCTCGGCGATGGTGCGCGCCAGCGCTTCGCGCGCGGCGAAGATGGCGTCGGGGTCGATGCCCTTGCCGATGTCGCGGGCAATGTCGGCTTCGCCGGGAAGCGTGAGCGCCAGCGCCCGATAGGCCGGCTCCAGCGCCTCGTCGCCGGCGATCCTGCCGGCAAGCTCGGCCAGCCGTGCCGCGAAGACCGGCTCCTTGCCGCCGAGGATCTGGCGGAAGGCGGCGATCAGCGCGTCGGTCAAAAGCGTGTTGAACGCCTGCCAGCGCGAGAAGGCGTCGCTGTCATGCGCCGCGAGGAAGAACTGGTCTTCCGCTTTCTGCTGCACCGACAGCGTGATCGGCGCCGAGAAGCCGCGGTTGAGCGACACCGAAGGCCGTTCCGAGACGCCCGAAAAGCGCACCGTGTGCCGCCGCTTGCGGATGTGGATGACGCCGTCATCCACCGTCGCGCCCTCGACAGCCGTCCAGGTGACAGGCTTGCCGTCGGCGCCCACCAGGCCGAAGGCCAGGGGAATATGCATCAGCCTCTTGCGGCTTTCCGACGGCGTTGGCGGCACCGACTGTTCGATCTCCAGCGTGAATTCCCTGGCCGCCGCATTATGCGTCGAGCTCACCGTCAGATTCGGCGTGCCGGCCTGGTGATACCAGAGCGCGAATTGCGCGAGGTCGCGGCCCGACACGTCCTCGAAGACTTTCAAAAAGTCCTCGATCGTCGCGGCCTCGCCGTCGTGCCGCTCGAAATAGAGATCCATGCCGGCACGGAAGGTCTCCGGCCCGAGAATGGTGCGGATCATGCGCACCACTTCCGAGCCCTTCTCGTAGACGGTCGCCGTGTAGAAATTGTTGATCTCGCGGTAGCGGCGCGGCCTGACCGGATGCGCCAGCGGTCCCTGGTCTTCCGGGAACTGGTGCGCGCGCAGCGTGCGCACCTCGGCGATGCGTTTCACCGCCCGCGAACGCTGGTCGGCGGAGAATTCGTGGTCGCGGTAAACCGTCAGCCCTTCCTTGAGGCAGAGCTGGAACCAGTCGCGGCAAGTGATTCTGTTGCCAGTCCAATTGTGGAAATACTCATGCGCGATGATCGCCTCGATGTTGGCGAAGTCGGCATCCGTCGCGGTCTCCTCGTCGGCCAGCACATATTTGTCGTTGAAGACGTTGAGGCCCTTGTTCTCCATCGCCCCCATATTGAAGTCCGACACGGCGACGATGTTGAAGACGTCGAGGTCGTATTCGCGGCCGAAGGCTTCCTCGTCCCATTTCATGGAGCGCTTCAGCGCGTCCATCGCATAGCCGGCAAGCCGCTCCTTGCCAGGCTCCACATAGATGCCGAGCTCGACCTCGCGGCCGGACATGGTGGTGAAGCTGCCCGCCACCTTGCCGAGCGCGCCCGCTACCAGGGCGAAGAGGTAGGAGGGTTTGGGGAAGGGGTCGTGCCAGATCGCGTAGTGCCTGCCGTTGGCAAGCGCGCCGCGTTCGACGGGATTGCCGTTGGAAAGCAGCAGCGGCGCCTCGTTATGCGGGGCTTCGATGCGCACCGTGTAGACCGACAGGATGTCGGGACGGTCGAGGAAATAGGTGATGCGTCTGAAGCCCTCGGCCTCGCATTGCGTGCAATAGACGTTGTTGGAGCGATAGAGGCCCATCAGCGCCTCGTTGCGCGAAGGTGCGATCTCCGTCTCCAGGCGAAGCTCGAAGCGCTGTGCCGCCGGCGGCTTCGGGATCGTCAGCCGGTCCGGCGTCCCATCGTAGTCGCCGGCCTGAAGCACATGCCCGTCGATAGCGACGCCAAGCAACGTCAGCCCGTCGCCGTCGAGCACCAGCGGCGCCGTTGCCGCGACGCCCTCACGCCGCTCGATGGTAAGCAGCGCGGTGACATGGGTCGCGTCCGGCGACAGGCGGAAGTCGAGGCTGGTCCTCGGGATGAGATAATCGCTGGGGCGATAGTCTTCGAGCTTGAAGACATGGCCGGTATCGGTGCGCATTCCCTGGGCTTTTCCTGTCGATTTCGTGCAGGGGCCAGCTTGGCTGGTCCAAGAATTTTGAGGTGCGCGCTCTTTACACGAAACCGCCACTCGACAAAACTGCACAAAGGCCTCATTTGCGGCTTCGTTTTCCAACCATCCTTACGAGGCAAGATGACCGTCGATCATGCCGCCGGCCACAGCACGCTGCGCGGCATTACGCTGAAGATCGTCTCGGTGGCGGTCTTCGTTGGCATGCAGACCTGCATCAAAGCGGCCGGCGGCGTGCCCGCCGGGCAGATCGTCTTCTTCCGCTCCTTCTTCGCCATCTTCCCGATCATCGCCTTCCTGGCCTTCAAGGGAGAGTTGGCAACGGCATTCACCACGAAACGGCCGTTTAACCACATCGCGCGCGGCCTGGTCGGTGTCGGCGCCATGGGCCTCGGCTTCTTCGCGCTGACCAGGCTGCCGCTCCCCGAAGCGATCACGCTGAACTACGCCCAGCCGCTGCTGGTGGTGGTGTTCTCCTCGGTCTTCCTCGGCGAGACCATCCGCGTCTACCGCTGGAGCGCGGTCGTCGTCGGTCTTGCCGGCGTGCTGGTCATCTCCTGGCCCGAACTGACGCTGCTCAATTCCGATCAAGGCCTCGACGACCAGGAGG
Organism: Mesorhizobium atlanticum; assembly: GCF_003289965.1. Lineage (GTDB taxonomy): Bacteria > Pseudomonadota > Alphaproteobacteria > Rhizobiales > Rhizobiaceae > Mesorhizobium > Mesorhizobium atlanticum. The sequence goes on along the minus strand of NZ_QMBQ01000001.1, from coordinate 462,883 downwards.
TGCTCGGCGTCTTGGCGGCGCTGATCGCCGCCGCGATCTCGGCGGTCGCCATGCTCCTGGTGCGCAATCTGGTGCAGACGGAGAAGACGGCGACCATCGTTCTATGGTTCTCCTCGACGGCTTCGGTGCTGTCGCTTTTCACACTGCCTTTCGGCTGGCAGGCGCTGACGCCGCTGCAGGCGGCACTGCTCGTTTTCGCCGGCTTCTGCGGCGGGCTTGGCCAGATCCTGATGACCGCGGCCTATCGCCATGCCGAGGCTTCCGTCGTGGCGCCGTTCGAATACACCTCGATGATCCTCGGCGTCGTCGTCGGCTATTTCGTCTTCGGCGACGTGACCTCGCTCAACACGCTGATCGGCGGCGTCATTGTGGTCGCCGCCGGCATCTTCATCATCTGGCGCGAGCGCCAGCTCGGCCTGGAGCGCACGCGCACCAGGACGGCCGCGCCGCCGCAGGGGTAAGACTACGAGGTCGCCGCCCGCTCCTTCGCCAGCCGCACCAGCACCGTCCGCGTCTGCTCATCGGCCGGAAAGAAGGATTCGATCGCCAGCTCCGACAGCGTGACGTCGAGCGGCGTGCCGAATACGGTGATGGTGCTGATGAAGGAGAGCACAGTGCCGCCATGCGCGAGCCGGAGCGGATGGACGATGCCGCTCGGTTCGACCGGCGCCGGTCGGCTGCTCTTCAGGCCGGACGGGTAGGCGCGCAATTCTCGCTCCAGCTCGATCAGCACCGGATCGCCGGTCGCGTCGTTCTGGTGCTTCAGCCGTTCGAGCAGATGCGCACGCCACTCGGCGAGATTGACGATGCGCGGCGCCACGCCGCCCGGATGGAGGCTGAGCCGCAGTACATTGACCGGCGATTGGAGCAGCGACTGTTCGGAAATATCGGCAAGGAACGGGGCGATCGCGGTGTTTGCCGAAACCAGGTTCCAGTGCCGGTCCACCGCCAGCGCCGGAAAGGGCTCGTGGCCCTTGAGCACGGTCTCGACCGCGGCCATCGCCGGCGCCAGTGTTGCGTCGCTGAGTGATTTTTCGCTGAAGCTTGGCGCGAAACCTGCCGCAAGCAGCAGCTGGTTGCGTTGCCTGAGCGGGATCGACAGCTGCTCGGCCAGATGCAGCACCATCTCCCGCGACGGCCGGGCGCGGCCGCTCTCGACGAAGGAGAGATGCCGCTGCGAGATATCGGCCTCCATGGCGAGGTCGAGCTGGCTCATGCGCCGCCGCGTGCGCCACTCGCGGATCAGGCTGCCGGCGGACGGTTCGGATGTGGTCATGGACGGATGAGTAGGGCGGCGGGCGGAGCAATTCAATTACCTGGGAGGTTATTGCCTCCCCCTTCTCCCACAAGGGAGAAGGAAAGGCCGCGCTTACCCCAGCGCCCGCAACTTCGCCTTCACCTCGAGAAAATCCCGCCAGGCCAGTTTCTTGTGCGCCGGCGTCCGCAAGAGATAGGCCGGGTGCAGCGTCGGCATCGCCGGAATGGCTATGCCCGATGCGGTCGTATGCACCCGCCAGTTGCCGCGCAGGCGCAGAATGCCCTCGGTCGTGTTGAGCAGCGTCTTGGCCGATGGCCCGCCGAGATTGACCAGCACCTTCGGGTTGACCAGCTCGATCTGCCTTTCGATGAAAGGCCGGCAGATTTCGGTCTCGTGCGGCGTGGGCGTGCGGTTGCCCGGCGGCCGCCACGGAATGACGTTGGCGATATAGGCCGAGGTCCGGTCGAGGCCGATCGCCCCCAGCATGCGGTCGAGCAGCCGGCCGGAGCGGCCGACGAAGGGCAGGCCTTCGAGGTCCTCGTCGCGGCCCGGCGCCTCGCCGACCAGCATCAGGTCGGCGTTCGGATTGCCGTCGGCGAAGACCAGGTTCTTGGCGGTGAATTTGAGGTTACAGCCGTCGAAGGCGGCCATGTACTGGCGCAACTCGTCCAGCGTCGTCGCGCGGGCGGCAAGCTGGCGCGCCAGCAGGGCCTGCGCCTCGTCGGGAACGGCCGCCGCCGGCGCACGCGCGGGTGCGTCCGGAATATTGCTGGCGTCGAGGCCGGACAAGGGCGCTGGCGGGTTCTCAACGCGTTCCGGAGCCCGCTCGGGTGCCGTCCGGCTCTCGGGCGCGGCTTCGCGGCGGGGCGCTGCCGGCGCGCGCTCGGCGGGCCTGCGTTCGGCTGGCTTCGCCGTCGGTTCGGCGAACCGGTTGATCGGCGTGTCTTCGAGCGCGTCGTCCACGCCGGCGCTGGCATAGAAGGCGAGTAGTTCGGCGATCTCGGCTGGTGTTCTGGGAGAGGCGGCAGTCATGGCGCCAACATCGTCCGCGCGGTTCGAATTTGCAACCGTGGTAAGACTTTTAGCCGGTCGGTATGCGCGGATCCTGCACGATGTAGAACGTCCAGCGCGGCGTGTAGTCGGTGATTAGGAAATCGAAGGTCGCCGTCTTCAGCGGGTCGACCTTGCCGTTCCTGAACAGCAGCTGGTCGTAAGGTTCGAACTTGCGCTCGAAATCGGCGAAATTGCTCGACCAGATGTTGTCGGGCGTCTTGTTGCGCTGGTCGAAGGACAGGCCATCGCCGAACACGCTAGGCTGGCCGAGGATCTCCTGCAGCTCGAACTGGAACTCCACCCAGGGGAGCGCGCTGTTGTTGAGCACGTCGATGCGCATATACATCACGCCGTTGGCGACCTCGCCGGCTTTGCCGAAGGGCTCGATCGGCTTGGTTGCGCGAATGGTCAGCGTCACCGGCGTCGCCGTGTTCAGTTCCTCCTTGATGACCAGCGGGTCTTCCTTGGTGCCGATGCCGGAAGCGCCGGTGATGCGGAAGCCGCCCAGCTCATCGGAGAAGGAATAGGCGCCCGTCGCCCAGACCTTCACCGGATCGGCCCGGACTGACGTGGTCAAAAGTGCCGGCACGCTCAAGAAGAGGAGCGGAAGAACCGCCCGCCAGGCCAGGCCTGACGTGAAGAGTAAGCGCTTCGATGGAAAGCCGGACGGCTCTGGACTGCGCATGGCTTGAAGTATTGCCGATAACCAAGCCGTCGAACAATTAAAAACATGCAGGCGCCGCCTGGCCTGCCAACCTGCCGGGTCTGGCCTATGCTTGGCCATGGCATGTGCTGCTGCCTTTTCGTAGGAAAACCGCGACTTTTTGTCGAAATCGGCGTTGTCACGTCAGCGCCGGTTTCGCGTCGCGAATTGATGCGCTATGCAGCGCGTGAGCCAGCAGAATGCGAGAACATGGCGAGCCAGTGAGGGGCCGATGAGCGAAATCGAACGCGAGAGCATGGAATTCGACGTGGTGATCGTCGGCGCGGGTCCCGCCGGCCTTGCCGCGGCGATCCGCCTGAAGCAGCTCAACCCTGAGCTTTCCGTCGTTGTGCTGGAAAAGGGCGGCGAGGTCGGCGCGCACATCCTGTCCGGCGCCGTCGTCGACCCGATCGGCATCGATCGCCTCCTGCCCGGCTGGCGCGAGGAGAGCGATCATCCGTTCAAGACGCCGGTGACCGACGACCATTTCCTGGTGCTCGGCCCGGCCGGTTCGTTCCGCCTGCCGAACTTCCTGATGCCGCCGCTGATGAACAATCACGGCAACTACATTGTCTCGCTCGGCAATGTCTGCCGCTGGCTGGCGACCAAGGCCGAAGCGCTGGGCGTCGAGATCTATCCCGGTTTTGCCGCCGCAAGCCTCGTCTATAACGATGCCGGCGCCGTCACCGGCGTCATCACCGGCGACATGGGCGTCGAGAAGGACGGCACGCATGGCCCGGCCTACGCGCCCGGCATGGCGCTGATGGGCAAATATGTGCTGATCGGCGAGGGCGCGCGCGGCTCCTTGGCCAAGCAGCTTATCGCCAAATATCGGCTTGCCGATGGCCGCGAGCCGGGCAAGTTCGGCATCGGCCTCAAGGAACTCTGGCAGGTCAAGCCGGAGAACCACAAGCCGGGTCTGGTGCAGCACTCGTTCGGCTGGCCGCTCGACATGAAGACTGGCGGCGGCTCCTTCCTCTATCATCTCGAGGACAACCAGGTGGCGGTCGGCTTCGTCGTTCACCTGAACTACAAGAACCCCTGGCTTTCGCCCTTTGAGGAGTTCCAGCGCTTCAAGACGCACCCGGCGATCGCCGGCACCTTTGCGGGCGCCAAGCGCATCGGCTACGGCGCGCGCGCCATCACCGAGGGCGGCTGGCAGTCCGTGCCGAAGCTGTCGTTCCCGGGCGGCGTGCTGATGGGCTGCGCGGCCGGCTTCGTCAACGTGCCGCGCATCAAGGGTTCGCACAATGCGGTGCTGTCCGGCATGCTGGCGGCCGAGCATGTCGCGGACGCCATCGCGGCGGGTCGGGCCAATGATGAGCTCGCCTCCTACGAGGAAGCCTGGCGTGGCAGCGACATCGGCAAGGACCTGAAGAAGGTGCGCAACGTCAAGCCGCTCTGGTCACGCTTCGGCACCATCATCGGCGTCGGCATCGGCGGCCTCGACATGTGGCTGAACACGCTGTTCGGCTTCTCGCCCTTCGGCACGCTGAAGCATGGCAAGGCCGACTATGCGACGCTCGAGCCGGCATCCAAGCATCAGAAGATCGCCTATCCGAAGCCGGATGGCGTCTTGACCTTCGACCGGCTCTCCTCGGTTTTCCTCTCCAACACCAACCATGAGGAAAACGAGCCGGTGCATCTGATCGTCGGCGACATGGCGCTGCAGCAGCGTTCCGAGCACGACGTCTTTGCCGGTCCCTCGACCCGCTACTGCCCGGCCGGCGTCTATGAATGGGTGGACAAGGACGGCAATGCCGCCGCCGATCCGTCGGCCAAGGACGTGCGCTTCGTCATCAACGCGCAGAACTGCGTGCACTGCAAGACCTGCGACATCAAGGATCCGAACCAGAACATCAACTGGGTGCCGCCACAAGGCGGCGAAGGCCCGGTCTACCAAGGCATGTGATCCGCTCCGACCGGGCCGTCTCGACCGCCGCTCCATCGACAACCATCGACGGTTCGGGCCGACCGGCTCCTTACGCTTGAAATTGCAAGCGGCTTATAGTTCCTTCTCTGCGGATAAGGAGCAAATGGGCCATGCGCCTGGCGGTTCTTACATGCCTCATCACGCTCGGCGGCCTATGCGGCGCCGCCCCGGAAGCCCTGGCCGGCACCAAGGTGCTGGTCACGACTCGCAACTATGACATCGCCGGCGCGACGGGGGCTGCCCTGGTCGAAGCGATGAACCACAAAGGTCCCAAGCACGGCTTCATGACCCGCGCCATCGCCGACACCAGCTATGTGGTGAACTGGAAGCTGGACGTGGACCGCACCGACGGGGTCTGCAGATTGCGAGGCGCCGACGGAACGATGGAGCTCACCTACAATTTTCCTCGCCTGGCCTCGCCGCCGACACCCAAGCTCGAGCGGCGCTGGCGGCGCTTCCTCGCCGGCGTTCATGCGCACGAGCATCACCACGGTCGCATAGCCGAGGCCATGATGCGCGCCACCGCAAAGTCCATTGCCGGCCTGAAGCTTGCCGACAATTGGTTCTGCACCGCCACCCATCGCGAGGCCAGGCGCCGGATCGATGCCGTTTACGCGCAATACGAAGCGAAACAGAACGCCTTCGACGCACGCGAGCACCGCGACGGCGGCCATGTCGACCGGCTGGTCAATGCATTGGTGGGGAAGAACTGAGGCTTCAGCCTGTTCGCCTGCCAGGGGAGGCGTCAGCTGCGTGGCTTGTCCGGCGCGTCATTCGCCGCCAGCGCCGACTTGTGCGCGTCCTCGGGCGGGTCGCTTGCGGGCGGCAGCGTGAATTCGACCAGCACCGGCAGATGGTCGGAGCCTGTATCCTCCAGCCGGGCCGACGAAAGGATCGTCACCCCGCCCTTGCTGAACACCTGGTCGATCGGCAGGCCCGCATAGCGACGCAGGACGTCGGGCAGCGTGCGATGGATCCAGGTCGGGCCGGCCGAGGGCATCAGCGTCATGCCGCTGAGCCGCGCCACACGCCGCGCCGCCGCGCTCCACGGCACGGCATTGCAGTCGCCTGCCATGATGGCGGTTTCGCCGAGCGCTGCCAGCGGTTCCGCCAGTTGGCCGATCTGCCAGTACTGCTCCTTCGGCCACGGCCAGCTGAGGTGGATCGCGGCGACGTCGACCGGAACGCCGTTGAAGTCGATCGTGGCGGTCGCCATCGCGCCGCGCGGCTCGCAACGCGGCGCGGTTCCGGCGGCGAACGGACGGCGTGACAAGAGCGCCACGCCGAATATACCGTTGGGATAGTCGCACAGGATGCGATAGGGATAGGCGCCGGCAATATAGCCGAGCTCTTTCGTCCACATGCCGGACACTTCGTCGAGCGTGATGACGTCCGGATTGGTCCGGCCAATCAGCGACAGCACCTTCTTCGGCGTTGGGTTGTTGAAGCGCAGGTTCATCTGCAGCAGGCTGTAGACGATCCGGTCGGCCGGCTTCGCGACCGCCTGCTGCGTCGACAGCCTGGGCAGCGCGCTCGTGGTCGTGGCGAGGCAGACAATGGCGAAGACCAGGGCCGCGACGGCCTGCAGCCGGTAGGAACCGGCAAGCAGCGGCAGCGCGAGCAGCACCGTCAGCACGCTCAGATGCATGCGGAAATGCGAGAAGGAATCGAAGGCCGGATGCAGCGTGCCGAAGAACCCGGCCAGCAGCGCGGCCGAGAATCCCATCATCGCCAGGAATGTCAGCTGAGCCATCATGCTCAAGCGCGCACCGCCCGTAGTCATCTTATTGCCCCGGCAATCCGTTCTGATCGCTTATCGGCCAAATTGCGGCTCAAGCAAGACGACGGATTGCCTCGTCAGTAGCTGGCTGGCACGCGCCTACTGGAACGCCGTTTCCGAGAAACTTCTGAGCTTGCGCGAATGCAGTCGCTCCATCGGCATTTCGGCAAGCTTCTCCATCGCCCTGATGCCGATGGTCAGATGCTGCGCCACCTGCCGCTTGTAGAACTCGGTCGCCATGCCGGGCAGCTTCAGTTCGCCGTGCAGCGGCTTGTCGGAAACGCACAGCAACGTGCCGTAGGGCACGCGGAAGCGGAAGCCGTTGGCGGCGATCGTCGCCGATTCCATGTCGAGCGCGATGGCGCGCGACTGCGACAGGCGCTGCACCGGTCCGCGCTGGTCGCGCAGTTCCCAGTTGCGATTGTCGATGGTGGCGACGGTGCCGGTGCGCATGATGCGCTTGAGGTCGTAGCCGGAAAGGCCGGTGACTTCGGCGACTGCTTCCTGCAGCGCCACCTGGATCTCGGCCAGCGGCGGGATCGGCACCCAGACCGGCAGGTCGTCGTCCAGCACATGGTCCTCGCGCACATAGGCATGCGCCAGAACATAGTCGCCAAGCGCCTGTGTGTTGCGCAGGCCCGCGCAGTGGCCGAGCATGACCCAGGCATGCGGCCGAAGCACCGCGATGTGGTCGGTGATCGTCTTGGCGTTGGAAGGGCCGACGCCGATATTGACCATGGTGATGCCGCCATGGCCGGGCTTCTTCAGGTGATAGGCCGGCATTTGCGGCAGGCGCTGCGGCGGCGTGCCTTCGCTCGGCGCGCCGGCTCCCGCTTTGGTCACGACATTGCCCGGCTCGACAAATTCACTGTAGCCGCCTCCACCACTCTCCATCAGTTCGCGGGCCCGCGCCACGAACTCGTCGATGTAGAACTGGTAGTTGGTGAACAGCACGAAGTTCTGGAAGTGCTGCGGGCTGGTCGCCGTGTAATGCGTCATGCGGTGCAGCGAATAGTCGATACGCTGCGCGGTGAACGGCGCCAGCGGCCGTGGCTCGCCGAACGCCACCTCGAACGTGCCGTTGGCGATCTGGTCGTCGGTCCCGTCGAGGTCCGGCACGTCGAACAGGTCGCGAATCGGCCGCTTGATGCGCTCGGCGGCCGCGCCGTCGACATAGCTGCCTTCCAGGAAGGCGAAGTGCAGCGGTATCGGCGTCGTCGATTCCGACACCGTCACTGTCACGCCGTGGTTGCGCATGATGAGGCGAAGCTGCTCGATGAGGTAGTTCTCGAAGAGTTGCGGCTGGGTGATGGTGGTGGCGAAATGGCCGGGCGTCGGCATATGGCCATAGGCTTGGCGCGAGTCGACCTGGCTGAACGAGGTCGTGGTGACGCCGATCTGCGGATAGAAGGCCCGGTAGCGCTTGCTCTCGTCGCCTCCTGCGGCCAGCGCAGCGAATGAATCGCGCAGGAATTTGGTGTTGCGGTCATAGAGCGCCTGCAGCGCCGCAACTGCTTTTCTGGCGTCATGGAAGCTCTGCGCCCCGAAAGGCTCCGGCATGACGACCGATTCGATGGCTTGGGGGTAGATTCGCTTTTCCATGGCTCAATATAGGGATTTGGAAGAGCGCTTGGGAGGGGGAAGCGGGGCCGCGAGAGCCGACAGCGTCGATTTTCTTCGGATGTGTTTAAAGCGCGCTGGCCACGAGCCAGTCGCGCCATCTGACACTCCTATAGAGCTTGCCCGCGCTGCAGACTGACCAGCAGCACAAAGCCGACGCTCCTGTTCTTGTTCGCCGGCGCCTCGATCCGGTGGCCGGTGTCGGCGCGCATCATCGGCACCGCCAGAACCGGGGCGGCGAGCAGCATGAGGATGAGCGTCGCCCGCGGCAGCAGCCTCAGTATCTTCATGGCGTTATCGGCGATGCGGTTCATTTTGGTGGTATCCCGATTTTCAACGTGGTCGATTTTCAACTTTGTCGTTTCAGCGCGTCACCTGGTTCACGGAGCCGAAAACCCAGCCACGGGCCGTTCCCACAGGCGGGCCGAGTGGCCGCCCTCGGCCACCAGGATGGCGAAGAACATCCCGAACAGGCTCATCAGCAGGCAGACGATGGTGAAGCGACGGGCAAGCATTTCTCTCTCCTTCAATGCGGGAGAGAATGCCAAAAAGCCTCTGAACCGGTTCTGAGATCCGCATTCATCTGCGGTTCAAATTGATTGACGGGCTCTTGAAGAGTTGCCGGCGGGCCTGGACCTGGTCAGGCAGGGCGCAGCCGCCGCAAAAGAAAACGGGGCCACTCGGGCCCCGTTTGGACGACCGGGAATTGGCGATCAGAGCTTGTGCCAGGTCTGGCTCTTGCAGATCAGGCCGCCGAGCACGCAGCCGCTCATCTTGAGCGTCGTACCCGTAAGCGTCGCCTTGCCGGAATAGGTCTTGTCGTTGGCTGGATCGGTGATGTTGCCGGCATATTTGTTGTCGCCGGCCGCCTTCAGCGAGCCGATCGTCTTGCCGGCATATTTGCCCGTCTTGAGCGTAATGGAGAAGGAGCCACCGCCGCCAATGGTCGCCGTTTCGCCGGACTGCGTCTTCCAATTGCCTTCGATCGGGTCGGCCCACGCGGCGCCTGCCATGATCAAGGTGGCCGCCAGGGCCAGGCTCGTCTTTCGAAACATCTCGTCCTCCTCCCAATGGGCGTGCGGCGGGCGTCGGTCCGCCTTCCAGTCCCTTACGCAAAGGTAAAGCTAATCCAGCTCCCGCCAAAACAAAAGCGGTGCCGCCACGGAAGGTTGCAAGGTTTTTCGCCCGGCGCATGGCCGAAAATAAACGGGACCGGAAAAACGCTTCGGTTCCCGTGGTTAGCGAAGTCTTGATTCCGCTCTCGCCAATTTTCATCGAATTTGACGCAAAACCGCGCAAAAGCTGGATTCCCATGCTTAACGGTTTTTTGCGTTTACCTCTTGTTTTAGCTTTGTTTTCCTCAAATTAAGCAAGCCATTTAACGACGGATTCAAGGCCAGGCTTCATCCTCGAAAGCATCGAAAGAGCGGCCCGCCCCGAGGGAAATCAAGGGACAGAAGGAGGCAGCTCTCGGGAGCCAGACAGGGGATTGAAATGGCACGTTTTGAAATGCTTGAAGACGGCTTCGGCGCCATGGGGGCAACTGCCCAGGCCGACATTCTTTTCGAACTGGGCATGATGTATGCGACCGGCCGCGATTGCGAGACCGACGTCGTAGCCGCCCACAAATGGTTCAACATCGCCGCGATCAAGGGTTCGCTCCGCGCCGCCGAGCTGCGCTCGGAACTGTCGGCCACCATGTCCAAGGTCGAGATCGCCACGGCGCTGCGCGAAGCCCGCGAATGGATGACGATGCACTGATCCTGTGCGCAGCGCTGAGACACTGATTTGGATAAGGCCGCGAAAAGACGGCCGGCCACAAGACCAAGAACGCGGCAGGCCAATAAAGGCAAAGCCGCGCAACTAAACAGGGAAGCGAGCGGGTTTCAGGCGCGGGGGCGTCCGGGGAGCTCGACTGCAAAAGCCGCGACCGACCGAAACAAGGTCGGCGCGGCTTTTTGCATTACGCCAGGTAATTACGCGGCGTGTGGCCCAAGAAATCCTTGCCGGAATGAACCAAAACCTTCCGCATTGTCCTCTCGACAGTCCCGGCGAAGGGTGAAATTGTCCCGGCTCTGTGGAAGAAGCGCGGCCATGCCGCCGCGCACAAGTGGAGGAGTTCTATAGTCATGAAAAAATTGGGTATTTTGAGCGCGGCCGCATTTGGCCTGATGATGAGCGCCCCGATTGCCTTCGCCGACGATATCACCATTTCGGTGGTCGGCCCGATGACCGGCCAGCTCGCCACCATCGGTGACCAGTTCAAGCAGGGCGCGCAGGCCGCCGCCGACGCCATCAACGCCGCGGGCGGCGTCAACGGCTCCAAGATCAAGCTCGACATCGAGGACGACCAGTGCGACCCCAAGCAGGCGGTCTCGGTGGCCAACCGCATCGTCGCCAACGGCGTCAAGTTCGTCGACGGCCATGCCTGCTCGGGCTCGAGCATTCCGGCCTCCGCCGTCTATGCCGAAGCCGGCACGCTGATGATGAGCCCGGCCTCGTCGAACCCGGTGCTGACCGATGCCGCCGCCAAGTCCGGCTGGCCGACGATCATGCGCCTCTACACGCGTGACGACGCGCAGGGCGCCTTCATCGGCCCGTGGATCGCCAAGAAATACGCCGGCAAGAACGTTGTCGTCCTGCACGACAAGAGCGCCTATGGCCAGGGCGTTGCCGACGCCGTCAAGGCGACGATGAATGCGGGCGGCCTCAAGGAGGTCGACTATGAAGGCATCAATGCCGGCGAGAAGGACTATTCGGCCCTGGTCACCAAGCTGAAGGAACTCAAGGCCGACGTCGTCTATTTCGGCGGCTACCACCCCGAGGCCGGGCTGATCCTGCGTCAGGCGGCGGAGCAGAACGTCAAGTTCCAGCTGATCATGCCGGACTCGATCGCCTCGCCGGAATTCTGGCAGGTCGCCGGCCCGGCCGGTGAAGGCACGCTATTCGTCTTCCCGTCGGACCCCCAGGCCAAGCCCGAGGCGAAGGATGCGGTCGCCAAGATCAAGGCCGGCGGCTTCACCCCGGAGGGCTTCACGCTGTTCTCCTATGCCGTGATCCAGGCCGTCGCCGAAGGCGTCAAGCGCGCCGGCACCGACGATCCGGCCAAGGTTGCCGAAGCGCTGAAGAACGGCAAGCCGATCAGCACCGTCGTCGGCGACGTCATCTTCGATGAGAAGGGCGACCTCAAGAACGCCAGCTACGACATCAACCAGTGGCACGACGGCAAATACGCGCCGATCCAGCAGTAGTTGGTATTGTTTGTGCGAAGGTGGCCGGGCTTGTCCCGGCCATTTTCGTTTAGAGCAATTCCAGGAAAAGTGTGAGCGGTTTTCCGTCCGGAACTGCGTAAAAACAAGGAGATAGAGCGGTTCGCCGTTTCCGTGAAATGGTGAAACGCTCTAGCCTTGGCCGTCCTCCGCGAACCGCACCAGCACGGTGCCGTCGCTGACCTGAGCTCCCTCGGCCGCGATCTCGGCGATCACCCCGTCATGCGGGGCGGCGATCATGTGTTCCATCTTCATCGCCTCGAGGATCAGAAGCGGCTGGCCCTTGATCACCGCATCGCCGGCCGCCGCCCGCACCAGCTTGACCAGCCCCGGCATCGGCGCGCGCAGGCTGCCCGAGGCGGCTCCGGCCTCGTCGGCCTTGGCAAGCGGGTCGGGAACGGCGAAGGTGTAGCCGACCGCGCCCTCGAAGACTGTGACGTGGCCGGGCCAGCGTGCGGCGTGCGGCATGGTCCTGAGATCATGCGTGTTCACCGCGTCATGCGGCGCCTCCAGCGCCACCTGGAAACGCCCGTCCGGCCGTGCCGAAACCCTGGCCAGGATGTTCTCCTCGCCGTGGCGCAGGCGGATGCGGCGCGCGAGCAGGTGGAAATGCGCATAGCCTGAAAGCGTCGACCACGGATCGGCGGCCGCACCTGGCGCGCCGGCATCGGTCGCGGCCAGCGCCGCGGCGGCGATCGTCTCGTCGCTCGGCGCAGGGATTGCGGTGAGCGCCTCCTGATGCCTGCCGATCAGCCCGGTATCGACATCGCCGGCCGCGAAATCGGCGTCGGCCGCGAGCGCCGCCAGGAAGGCGGTGTTGACGGTGGAGCCCGCCACTTCGGTCCGGGTGAGGGCATCGCGCAGCGCGCCGAGCGCGGTGGTCCTGTCCTTGCCGTGCACCACCAGCTTGGCGATCATCGGATCATAGAAGGGAGAGATCGCGTCGCCGGCGCGCACGCCGGTCTCGATGCGCATCGCGGCGCCTTCCGGCGGCGCGTCGGGGAATTTCAGATGATGCAGCATGCCGGTTGCCGGCAGGAAGCCTTTTGCGGCGTCCTCCGCATAGAGGCGGGCCTCGAAAGCGTGACCCGACAGCGCGATCTCGCCTTGCGTCTTCGGCAGCTTTTCGCCGGACGCGACGCGCAACTGCCATTCGACAAGATCGACGCCGGTGACCACTTCGGTGACCGGGTGCTCGACCTGCAGCCGCGTGTTCATCTCCATGAACCAGAAGCGGTCGGCCTTCAGTCCTTCCGAAGCATCGACGATGAACTCGATGGTGCCGGCGCCCGAATAGTTGATCGCCTTGGCGGCCTTCACGGCGGCCTCCGTCATCGCCTTGCGCAGCGCTGGCGTCATGCCGGGGGCAGGGGCCTCCTCGATCACCTTCTGGTGGCGGCGCTGCGCTGAGCAGTCGCGTTCGAAAAGATGCACGGCATTGCCGAAATTGTCGCCGAAGACCTGCACTTCGATATGGCGCGGCTTGTCGACATATTTTTCGACCAGCACCCGGTCGTCACCGAAAGCCGCTTTCGCTTCGCGCCGCGCGCCCGAGAGCGCTTCGGAGAAATCGTCGGGATGGTCGACGCGCCGCATGCCCTTGCCGCCGCCGCCGGCGCGCGCCTTGATCAGCACCGGATAGCCGATCTCGCGCGCCTTGGAAGCAAGCAGCACGATCTCCTGCGCCTCGCCGTGATAGCCGGGCACGACAGGCACGCCGGCCGTCTCCATCAGCCGCTTGGCGGCGTCCTTCAGTCCCATGGCGCGGATCGAGGCGGCGCTCGGCCCGATGAAGACGAGGCCTGCCGCCGTCACCTGGTCCACGAAGTCCGGGTTTTCCGACAGGAAGCCGTAGCCGGGATGAATCGCCTCGGCGCCGGTGGCGAGCGTCGCGGCAACTATTTTGTCACCGCGCAAATAGCTTTCGCCGATAGGCGAGGGGCCGATATGCACTGCCTCGTCGGCCATCTCGACATGCAAGGCGCGGGCGTCAGCGTCGGAATAGACGGCCACGGTGCGCACGCCGAGCTTGCGGGCCGTGCGAATGACGCGGCAGGCGATCTCGCCGCGATTGGCGATCAGGATCTTGCCGAACATGGAGCCTCCCGGTTTTGCTTCGGGCGGTGCCAGTCCCGCAGGCGCCAGCCTATTTCGACGCCGCGATGGCGCAGCCGCCGCTCGCCGTGTTGAGCCGCCACTTCTTCAGGCCGCCCTGGCAGTTGCGCATCGCGACGTCTTCCGCGGCCTTTTGAGACGGTGCGTTGAGCGCCTTGCCGCAGACGACATAGAGATCCCTCACGCGCGTGTAGAACGTCGTTGCATAGGCCGAGTGGCCGCCCGCTGCGACATATGCATTGTAGGCAATTCTGCATTGATCCTTGGGGTTCATCGCCAAGGGGGGCGGAAAGCGCTTGTCGCCCACGCTGCCCGCCAGCGATCCGGCGATGGCTGCGCCCGATGCCGTGAATATAAGCAATGCTGAAAGTATAGAGGTGAAAGCCTTCCGGATGTATCTCAGTTCCATTTTTTCCCCATCCCCAATAGAAAATGCAGGATGAGCAATATCGAATATTCCGTGCTGTTGCCAGCCGCGAACCGGGCGCTCGCACTTTTGTGAGAAAATGGATGGTTCCGCTCATGAAGTTCGCTTCCCGATCGCAGCGGCAATAATCCGTTGATACAATTCCGCCGTCGCCTCGTCGAAGCAGCAGAAAGTAACGAGTTCTGGAACCGTATTCTGTTGCATGAACTCGCCTACCATACCGACAGCGATCCCGGTCGCTTCGTCTTTCGGATAGCCGTAGATGCCGGTCGAGATGGCCGGGAAGGCAATGGTGCGGCAGTTATGGTCGCGGGCGATTTCGAGCGAGCGCCGGTAGCAGGAGGCGAGCAGCTCGGCTTCGCCCTGGGCGCCGCCTCGCCAGACCGGTCCGACCGTGTGGATGACATAGCGCGCCGGCAGCCGGTAGCCTTTGGTCAGCTTGGCGTCGCCGGTCTTGCAGCCGTTCAGCATCCGGCACTCGGCGACCAGCTCCGGCCCGGCCGCGCGGTGGATGGCGCCGTCGACACCGCCGCCGCCGAGCAGCGACGAATTGGCGGCATTGACGATCGCGTCGACCGAAAGCCTGGTGATGTCGCCGGTATGGATGCGGATCCGATCGCTGATGCTCATCGTCACATCCTGAACACGCCGAACTTCGTCTCGTCGACACCGGCGTTGAGCGCCGCGGAAAGGCTGAGCGCCAGCACGTCGCGGGTTCTGGCCGGATCGATGATGCCGTCGTCCCAGAGCCGCGCCGACGAATAGAGCGGGTGGCCCTCATGCTCGTATTTCATCAGGATCGGCTTCCTGAACTTCGCCTCCTCCTCGGCGCTCCATTCACCGCCCTTGCGGTCGATGCCTTCGCGCTTGACCATGGCGAGCACGGTTGCCGCCTGCTCGCCGCCCATCACCGAGATGCGCGCGTTGGGCCACATCCACAGGAAGCGGGGCGAATAGGCGCGGCCGCACATGCCGTAATTGCCGGCGCCGAACGAGCCGCCGATGATCACGGTGAGCTTCGGCACCTTCGCGGTGGCGACCGCCATGACCAGCTTGGCGCCGTCCTTGGCGATGCCGCCGGCCTCGTATTTGCGCCCGACCATGAAGCCGGTGATGTTCTGCAGGAAGACCAGCGGAATGCCGCGCTGGCAGCAGAGCTCAATGAAATGCGCGCCCTTCAGCGCGCTTTCGGAAAACAGCACACCGTTGTTGCCGAGGATGCCGACGGGCATACCGTGCAGATGGGCGAAACCGGTGACCAACGTCGTGCCGTAGTTCTGCTTGAACTCGTCGAATTCCGAACCGTCGACGAGACGTGCGATCACCTCGCGCACGTCATAGGGCTGGCGCAGATCCGTCGGCACGACGCCGTAGAGTTCCCGCGGATCGTAAAGCGGTTGAATCGTCTTCTGTAAATTCAGGCTCAGGGCCTTGTTCCGATTCAGATTCCGGATGATGCGCCGGCAAATGGCCAAGGCGTGCTCGTCGTCCATGGCGTAGTGGTCGGCGACGCCGGAAAGCCTGGTGTGGACATCGGCGCCGCCGAGCTCCTCGGCGCTGACATCCTCGCCGGTGGCGGCCTTCACCAGGGGCGGGCCGCCAAGAAAAATGGTCGCCTGGTTGCGCACCATGATCGTCTCGTCCGACATGGCCGGCACATAGGCGCCGCCCGCCGTGCAGGAACCCATCACGCAGGCGATCTGCGGGATGCCAGCCGCCGACATATTGGCCTGGTTGTAGAAGATACGGCCGAAATGCTCTCGGTCGGGGAAGACCTCGTCCTGGTTCGGCAGATTGGCGCCGCCGCTGTCGACCAGGTAGACGCAGGGCAAATTGTTCTGCAGCGCGATCTCCTGCGCCCTCAGATGCTTCTTCACCGTCAGCGGATAATAGGTGCCGCCCTTCACCGTGGCGTCGTTGACGACGACCATCACCTGCGTGCCCTCGACACGGCCGATGCCGGTGATGATGCCGGCCGAGGGAATGTCCTCGCCGTACATCGACCATGCCGCGAACTGTCCGACCTCGAGGAAGGGCGAGCCGGTGTCGAGCAATTGCGCCAGCCGCTCGCGTGGCAGAAGCTTGCCGCGGCCCCGGTGGCGCTCGCGCGCCTCATCCGAGCCGCCGCGCTCGATGTTTGCCGCTTTCTCGGCGATGTCGTCGACCAGCGCCCGCATGCGCTCGGCATTGGCGCGGAATGTGTCGGAGGAAGGGGAGATCTGCGAGGTTAAGGCGGGCATTGACGAACCTCAGATGATATCATATTTTAGTATCACTTCCGGCTCTCGCCTGACCCCAGAGGAACTGACCACAAAGGTATCGATTGGGGAGGGATGAAGGCCATGAAAGCAGCGCACCGGCAGACACTGGACAAGATATTTGCGAACCCGTCAGTGCTTCGATCAAATGGCGAGACGTCGAGGCGTTGCTGGTCGCGCTAGGAGCCGAGGTTTCGGAAGGCAGAGGTTCGCGGGTCCGGTTTACCATTGCGGTCCAGACACTGTTCCTGCATCGTCCCCATCCGTCGCCTGATACCAGGCGATGGGCGATCAGGGATATCCGCGAATTCTTGACGAACGTTGGAATAAGGCCATGAAGCTTTACAAGGGATATGCTGGCTCGATCGAGTTCGACGATGAGGACATGGTGTTCCATGGCCGCATCCTTGGCATTCGCGACATCGTTACCTTCGAGGCCGAAACCGCCGAGGAATTGGTGAAGTCGTTTCACGACAGCGTCGACGACTACCTCGCCTTTTGCAAAGAGCGCGGTGTCGATCCGCAGAAGCCCTATTCTGGCAAGCTCGCCCTGCGCACCACCCCGGAAATTCATGCCTTGCTGGGCAAGGCGGCAGCGAGCGACGGCAAATCGATAAATCAGTGGGTGTCGGACACACTCGCCGAAGCCGCCCGCAAGCGGGTCGATGAAAGCTTGACGAAGGTCACGACCCGCGCTCACTAGACCCCCTCCGCCATGATCTCTCGGCCGATCAGCCAGCGGCGGATCTCGCTGGTGCCGGCGCCGATCTCGTAGAGCTTGGCGTCGCGCAGCAGCCGTCCCGTCGGGTAATCGTTGATATAGCCGTTGCCGCCGAGAAGCTGGATCGCGTCGAGCGCCATCTGCGTGGCCTTTTCGGCGGCGAAGAGCACGCAGCCGGCGGCGTCCTTGCGCGTGGTCTCGCCGCGATCGCAGGCGGCCGCCACCGCATAGACGTAAGCCCGCGCGGCGTTCATCGTCGTGTACATGTCGGCGAGCTTGCCCTGCACCAGCTGGAACGTTCCGATCGGCTGGCCGAACTGCTTGCGCTCGTGCACGTAAGGCACGGCGACGTCGAGGCAGGCTGCCATCAGCCCGATCGGGCCTCCCGAAAGCACCGCCCGCTCATAGTCGAGCCCCGACATCAGGACCTCGACACCGCGACCTTCCTCATGCAGCACATTCTCGAACGGCACCTCGACATTCTCGAAGACGAGCTCGCCGGTGTTGGAGCCGCGCATGCCGAGCTTGTCGAGCTTCTGCGCGACCGAAAAGCCGGCCATCGTCTTTTCGACGATGAAAGCGGTGATGCCGCGCGAGTGGCGCTCCGGGTCGGTCTTCGCATAGACCACCATCGTTCCGGCGTCGGGGCCGTTGGTGATCCACATTTTCGAACCGTTGAGCACATAGCGGTCGTTGCGCTTTTCGGCGCGCAGCCTGAGCGACACCACGTCCGAGCCGGCGCCTGGCTCCGACATCGCCAGCGCGCCGACCGTTTCGCCCGAGCAAAGGGCAGGCAGGTACTTCTCCTTCTGCGCCGGCGTCGCCCAGCGGTTGATCTGGTTGACGCAGAGATTCGAATGCGCGCCGTAGGACAGGCCGACCGAAGCGGAAGCGCGCGAGATCTCCTCCATCGCCACGACATGCGCGAGATAACCCATGCCGCTGCCGCCGAAATCCGGATCGGCGGTGATGCCGAGCAGGCCGAGCGCGCCGAGCTCGCCCCACAGATGCGTTGGGAACTCGTTGGAACGGTCGATCTCCGCCGCGATCGGTGCGATCCTGTCCTGGGCAAAGCGCCTCACGGTGTCGCGCAGCGCCTCGATGTCGGGATCAAGTCCGAAGCTGAGTGTTTTCGTGTACATGCCGTTCCTCCCTGCGCACGCCCCGGTCTTCGCGGGAATCATGCCTGTATCAGAGTGCCACGGCGTCCCCGGCGCGGCCGGAAGGTCGCGCGGTGCCATGGCTGATTGTCGCGCCGACCAGGCGCATTGTCATCGAAAGATATGATGCCGTGACTTCAGCGAGCGACAGCCGTTCGCCCGGACGGAACCAGACGATGACGCCGGTCATCATCTGGATCAGCGCCATGGCGGTCAGGCCTGTATCGTCGATCTCGAAGGCGCCGGCCTCGGCGCCGTCGCGCAGGATCGTGCGCAGCTCCTTCTCATAGGCTGTGCGCATCTTGAGGATTTGCGTCAGTCGTTCATGCGACAGGCTGCGCAACTCCATGTTGGAGACATGGGTGGCGTGGCGCCGCTCGATGTGGAAGGCGATGTGGTTCTCGACATACGCGGCAAGCCGGGTGACCGGATCGGCGCTCGCCGGCCGCGCCGCTTCCCAAGCGTTGAGCAGGCCTTCCATATGCTCTCGCATCAAGGTGAAAAGCAGATCTTCCTTGGTCGGGAAGTAACGGTAGAGCGCTGCCGCCTGCACGCCGACCTCCGCCGCCAGTTGCCGCATCGACATCGCCTCATAGCCCAGCCGCGCGATCAGGCTGACCGCCGCCTCGCGGACGGCCGCCTCGGTCTTTTCCCCGTCTGAACCGGTTGTACGCGCCATATTCGCCTCTTGCCACACTAATAAAACGAACGTTCAATTAATTCAAGGCGCATTAAACGTTAATCCCGCTTGCGGGTTGCGGAGGCGAGATGAGGCTAGACGATGATCCTGAAATCCGCCGGCGCGTCGTCGCCCGCTTCCTCGATCTCGACCTTCGAGACGAGCGCGCCCCGCGGCCCTTGCCATAGGCGTTCGATCATCGCCGTGACAGCGGCGTCAGGGCCGGCAATCAGCGCGGTGACCGAGCCGTCGCGCTCGTTGCGGACCCAGCCTCTCAGCCCAAGACGCATGGCCTCGCCTCGCGTCCAGACACGGTAGCTCACGCCTTGCACAATGCCGGAAACACGCGCCCGAACGGCTCTTTGCTCACCTTGCATCGCCCGCTCCAGAATCTTCCCCATCAATCTGGCGCACGAAAGGTCAAATGCAACCGGTTTGAGGGATAGGTAGCGCGGCCGATTAAATAATTGACTCAGTCAATCAATGGAGAAATTATCGGATGTTACGTCTCCAAGGAGATCAGCATGCAGCACGACGCCCTGGTCCATGAGATTCGTCGCTTCAATCGGTTCTATACCGGGCTGGTCGGGCTGCTCGATGAGACCTTGATGCAGAGCCCTTATACGCTGACCGAGGCTCGGGTGCTGTTCGAACTCGGGCGCAAGCCCCGACCGGGCGGTGGAAGGGCCGGTCTGCTGGCGCGCATGTTTCACCTCGATCTCGCGCCTGCGGTATCGGAGCTGGCCGGCGAACTGAACCTTGCCCCTGCCTATCTCACGAGGGTGCTTCGGAAGTTTGCCGCCATGGGGCTGGCGGAAATGCGCGACGATCCGGAGAACGGGCAGCCCGCTCTCGCGCTGACCAGGCGCGGCAAGGCCGCGCTGGTCGATCTCGAGACAGCGACGAACCGCGATCTTGCCCGCCTGACCGTCAAGCTCGAGGATAAGGAAGCAGCTGAGCTTTCCGATGCGCTCAACCGCGTGACACGCCTGCTGGCAGCCGCGGGAATGTGAATCGCCAGATCCGCTTCCCGGGAAGCAGGGGCAGGGGTTCGATCAGTTCCCTCGCGCCGCCGCCAGAGCGCCCGGCAGTTCCTCGGCAAAGATGTCGAGCTCATGGTCGAGCCCGACGCTGACCCTTATGCAGCGGTCGAGCCGTGGCGCCATCGGTTTGCGAATGAACACGTCGCGCGACAGGAGGTTCTGCATCACCTTCAGCGCGAAGGCGCCGTCTCGACCGCAGTCGATGGTGACGAAATTGGTCGCCGACGGCAATGGGTTGAGGTCGTTCTGCCTGGCGATGGCTGAAATGCGCTCGCGGCCTGCCGCCACGCGCGCCACCACGGAGCGCAGGTACTCCTGATCGGCAAGCGCCTCGAGCCCGGCGATCTGCGCCATGCGGCTGACGCCGTAGTGGTTACGGATCTTCTCGAAGTCGCGGATCACCTCCGCTTCCGCAACCGCGTAGCCGCAGCGTATGCCGGCCAGGCCGTAAGCCTTGGAGAAGGTGCGCATGCGGATGACATTCGGCCGCGCGACATCGATCGCCGGCAGCGCCGAGGCTGGGCCCAGCTCACCATAGGCCTCGTCGAGCACCAGCATGGTGGTTTCCGGCAGCGCCTCGATGAAGCGGACGACATCCGGCGCCTCCCACCAGCTTCCCATCGGATTGTCGGGATTGGAGAGATAGACCAGCGGTGCCTTTTCGCTGACGATCTTGGCGAGGAGCCCATCCAGGTCCTCCTTGTCGTTGGCATAGGGCACCGTCACCAGCCGGCCACCGACGCCGGCGATGTGGAAATTGAAGGTGGGGTAGGCGCCAAGCGAGGTCACGACCGCGTCGCCCGGGGCGACATACATGCGCGCCACCAGGCCGAGCAGCCCGTCAATGCCTTCGCCGACGACCACGTTTTCGACGGCCACGCCGTGATGCGCGGCCGCCGCCACCTTCAGCTCGTAGTTGTCGGGATCGCAATACATCCACTGGTCGCGGGCGACGCTCTCCATCCGCGCGATGACGCGCGGCGAGGGGCCGAAGCTGCTTTCATTGGCGCCGATGCGGGCGCGAAAAGGCCGCCCGCGCTCGCGCTCCTGCGCTTCCGGGCCGACGAACGGCACCGTGGTGGGAAGCGAACCGATGATCGGCGTGAGGGAAGGGCGCTGGCGCATGGCATTGGCTCGCGTGAGAAATGGGAGCTTCTTGCTAGCGTGGGCGAAGGGTAGGCGCAAGCTGATCGAGAATACCATGCGAAGTCGGTAGGCGGCACGTCAACCACACCCCTCCCGATCAGCTTGTTTACATGGCTGCCGAACGCAGACGCTCAGTCGACGAGACTGCCCTTGCCGTATTGGCGGTGCTCCGCGAAAACCCCGCTTTTCATCTCATTTCGCTGAAGGGCATCCCGGCTGCGTGGGCATCTAATGCCGAATGCATCGATTCGCGCCGAGCTACCGGCCCGTTAGGTAGATCGGGTGCCTCTCGATGTCTGCGCAGTACACGACGTGCCTTAGAGGCTGTCTCAGCATCTCTTCACTTCTTCGGCGGAGATGTTGGGGCGCAGATGGTTCCTAGGCTGGCACAATCGAGCAGATCTAAGATTAGCGGAGCGTCCGCTGGCCCCGGCTTCGCGTGGCCATTCCGAGTTCCAAGGATAGTAAAGCAAGCCAAGTCTTCGGCTAACAAAAAACCCGGCGGTTGCCCGCCGGGTTTCGTTCTCAAAGCAACTTGTTTTAGAAATCGCGCTGGAAGCGGAGAAGGCCGCCGACGCTGTTCTTCTTGTCGGCACCGGTCCAGTTGCCGTACGGGGTGAAGTCATTGAAGTGACCGAAGTGATCGTAGTCGACTTCAGCCGTGATCGTGAAGCCCGGAACGGCGGTGTAGGCAACGTTAGCCGCCACGCCGTAGTTCTTGTCCTGGTCACCCGAGACCTGGAGGTTGAACGCGGTCTTCTCGTTGAACTTGTAGGTGCCGCCGGCCCAGAACGCCCAGTGGCCACCCCACTGCTTGTAGAAGTCGCGGCCGGTGAAGTCGGTAACAACAAAAGTGCCGTTGTCAACGAGGCTATTCTTGTGGGTGCCGTAGCCGCCCATTACGAACAGCGACAGTGCGCTGGTGACGTTGAAGTCGGCACGAACCTTGCCGGCCCACTCTTCGTAGGTGGCGTCATAGGCGGCGACGCCCGTGATGGCGCCCCAGCCCTGCGTGTACTTCACGCCGGCGACGACATGCGGAACGTAGCTGTCGATCGAGCCAACGTAGAAGCCGCCGGAGCCAGCGCCTTCTTCGAGCGAGACCACCGCCGAGAAGCCGTTGCCGGCGTCGAAGTAGTACTGCACGACGTTGGTGTCGAAGTCACCGTAGGGAACGATCGTATCCTGGATCACGTTGCCGGCATAGCCGATGAACGTATTGAAGGCCGATTCGTCCTTACCAACGCGGAGGCCACCGAGCTGGATCCAGGCGAAGTTCAGCGAAGGAGTCTTGTTGTGGGCGCCATTTACATCTTCATTAGCATTGTCGTTGCCGAAGTTCCAACGCGTCTCGGTGTAGGTCTTCAGGGTGCCGAGTTCCGTTTCCTGGCCGGTCCAGGTCTTCAGCGTGAAGCGGGCATTCTTGTGCCAGACGCCCTGGTTCTTGCCGTTCAGCACGTCGTCGGTCTTGGCGCCATCGAACGAGCCGATGTCGCCCAGGCCGATGTCATAGCGGATATAGCCGCCGATGCGCAGGCAGGTCTCGGTGCCCGGGATATAGAAGTAGCCGGCGCCGTAGACGTCGCAGATCTTGACGTATTCAGCGGGTTCCGGTTCGGCGACGGTCACCGCGTCGGCGGCGCGAGCACCGGAAACTGCGATCAGGGCCGCAGCTGAGCCGAGAAGAAGGCTCTTGATGTTCATTTTCTGACCTCCAGTCAGAATCGAAGATGGAGGTCCAGGAAAAGCCGCCAGTTGAGCTGTTTTCCCTTTTATATCAAGCGGATAACCCTGGATCGGTCAATAAGGCTCCGTTCGCCAAAATCGCTTGCTGGCGAAGGCCTTGCCGGATCCAGTCTTGAAATAGCGCTCGAGTTGCCGCGCGTTGGCCTCGGTTTCGACCCCGATATAGGCCTTCACGGTCACAGGCAAATGAGCCTTGGTCGAGGTCACCTGTCCTGATTGATGTGATTCGAAACGGCGTCGAAGGTCGTTTGTCGATCCAACATAGACATCGCCGTTATGGAGCTGCAGGAAATAGACGTACCACATGGTCCCCCTACGCTACTTGGTAGCTTCGGGCGACACTCCCACGCCCAAATGCGGTTCCGGGTGGCCTGCCACCCGAAGCCCGCAGGGCGTAGGGTGGCGGAGAGGATGGGATTCGAACCCACGAGAAGCTTTTGACCTCTACTCCCTTAGCAGGGGAGCGCCTTCGACCACTCGGCCACCTCTCCGTCGCGCCGCTGGATAAAGAAAAGCGGCGGCACAATCAACAAGCCGGCGCCATAATCATCGAAAAATCGGCAGGTTCGCTCGCGCCCGCCATTCTCAGGTGGCGATTCTGCGGCAATCGCCTGGCGGCCGACTCGCCGGAGCGCCACAATCCGGTCGACCCTTTGCCGGATTCGCCCGGATTCAGCGGCCGCAAGGGCATCGATGGTTAACAAGAGCTTTCTGAGTGAGGCCAAATCGTGTCATTTGTGCAACAACCCCCGGCGATAGCGCCCGGACAGCCCTTGCGCCGATACGATCGTGGTTGAACGGCGCCGGCTCATGGGTAAAGGTCACATTCGAAGGAGCGGCGCGGTGCGCATCTTTTTCGGTAGTGGGGATGGGGCAGGGAACGCTGTCCTTCAGCAAAAAATACCCAGACCCGTTTTTTAACTTTTGACTGGAGGTCAGAAAATGAACATCAAGAGCCTTCTTCTCGGCTCAGCTGCGGCCCTGATCGCAGTTTCCGGTGCTCGCGCCGCCGACGCGGTGACCGTCGCCGAGCCGGAACCCGCTGAATACGTCAAGATCTGCGACGTCTACGGCGCCGGCTACTTCTACATCCCGGGCACCGAGACCTGCCTGCGCATCGGCGGCTATATCCGCTATGACATCAGTGCCGGCAACCGTGGCAGCTTCGATGGCGCTCATACCTTCGATGACCTGAATGGCGATGCCCAGGATACTTGGCACAAGCAGGCCCGCTTCACGCTGAGGACCTGGACCGGCCAGGAAACCGAGCTTGGCACGTTGAAGACCTTCACCGAAACCCGCTTCAACTTCGGTAACGGTAGCGGCGGCGTGGCCAGCAATCTGAACGGCGGCGACAATACCGCTGTTTCGCTGAACTTCGCCTGGATCCAGCTCGGTGGTCTCCGCGTCGGTAAGGATGAATCGGCCTTCAATACGTTCATCGGCTATGCCGGCAATGTCATCCAGGATACGCTGGTTCCTTACGGTGACTTCGATACGAACGTCATCCAGTACTACTTCGATGCTGGCAACGGCTTCTCGGCCGTCCTCTCGCTCGAAGAAGGCGCGGGTGCAGTCGGCACGATCGACAGCTATGTTCCGCACGTCGTCGGCGGCGTGAAGTGGACGCAGGGCTGGGGCGCCATCACCGGCGTTGTTGCCTATGACAGCAACTACGAAGAAGTTGCTGGCAAGGTCCGTTTGGACGTCAATGTGAACGACGCGTTCTCGCTGTTCATCATGGGCGGCTACGGTTCCGACCACAACCTCAAGAAGCCCTTCCCAGAGGTTGCTCTGGCTGCTGGCGATCGTGGCTTCTACAAGCAGTGGGGTGGCAATTGGGCTGTGTGGGGTGGTGGTACCTACAAGTTCAACGAGAAGACCTCGTTCAACGTCCAGGCATCTTATGACGACAGCAAGGATTTCGGCCTGGCGGCGAACGTCGCTTACGTTGTTGTCCCCGGCTTCACCGTCACGGCCGAAGTCGACTGGGCTCGCACTGATCACACCCAGTTCGGCAACTGGACTGGTATCGATGCCGACAAGAAGAACGCGGTCGGCGGCATCCTCCGCTTCCAGCGCGACTTCTAAGGGCTGGAATCCTACAGGTGAAATCCGGCCCGGGCGCTTTTACGCCCGGGCCGCTTTGTTTTCGCGGTCGTGGCAATTCAAACGAAAGGGTGGGGGTGAAGCGGTAGGCTGGTGATCCGCAGTTCGGTTTCGTGGAAATTCGGCTCTGGCGAATGAAATCACAATTGCGTGATCAAAACTCTTGAAAGGACATCCCCAAGCGGTTACGGCTGGGCCATAACCACAGGGGGTGTGGCTGAAAATGTCGAACGAAGCGGCTCAAGGGGCCGGTGCATCTGGTCATTTTGCGTTCTTTTCTTCTCAGAATTCGAAGTTTAACTATACGTATAACAAGATCAGAGAAGTAAAATCGTATCGGATCGGGGAGCTTTTCGCAGCTTATCGAGATATACTCTGGGATGACGGGCGGCACAAATACAATGTCAGCTCTTTCATCGGTGAAATAGACGAGATCCTGCTGGGAGAGCGTTTCAGTACCTTTGACCAGAACACCCTCGACAATCTTATCGGTACATTGCGCCAGCGCGGCAACAGCAACGCAACCATCAATCGCAAGATGGCTGCCCTCAGCAAATTGCTGCGTAAGGCGCATAAGATGGGAGATATCCACAGCCTGCCCGAGTTCCGCCGCCAGAAGGAGCGAGCGGGACGGATTCGTTTCCTCGAAAGGGACGAAGAGGCGAGGCTATTCGCGGCGATCAGGAGCCGCAGCGAGGATGCCTACCGGCTTTCCGTCTTCCTGGTCGATACCGGCTGTCGTCTCGGCGAGGCGCTCGGCCTGATCTGGAACGACATCCAGGAACATCGTGTCTCCTTCTGGATCACCAAATCGGGCCGCAGCCGCACGATTCCGATGACCGAACGGGTCAAGGAGGTGATCAAGCTGCCGCCGAACACGGAAGGGCGCCGGCCGAAAGGTCCCTTCGCCATGCTGAACCAGCCGCAATATCGCGCGATCTGGAACGAGGCGAAGACGGAAGTCGGTCTCGGCGCCGACGAGCAGGTGGTGCCGCACATCCTGCGTCACACCTGCGCCTCACGTCTCGTCCAGGGCGGTATCGACATAAGGCGCGTCCAGATGTGGCTGGGCCACCAGACATTGTCGATGACCATGCGTTACGCGCATCTGGCCACCAACGATCTTGATGGCTGCGTCGTCGTTCTCGAGAAGCCGCGCGGCCATGAAGCGTCGTCGCGTTCGGCGGAAAGCTCTGCGTTTGCTTCGCCTCTTACCACGCCGACTTCCGCGCCGTCGTCTCGCAAGGCGAAGCGGCCGGAGCCGGCCAAGACGACCCGCAAGCGCTCGAAAGGCGAATAGACCAACCGGAACGGCCTTGCCGGCAGGGTAGACCTATATTTTATGGCAGGGCCCGAGACCAATATAGTCTCGGGCTTTACTTTTGTTTGACTTGATTTTCGAAGCGGCCGAGAAACGCCGCGATCCAGTCCGGCAGGTCGCCGATCTCGAGGAAGGGTGCGTGGCCCTGGCCCTCGACGGTGGCCGACTCCATCCCGGGATGACGCCTGTTCATCTCCTCAAGTGTCGCCACGGACAGAAGTCTCGAGTTGGCGCCGCGAATGGCAAGCAGCGGCACGGCGGCTAAAGCGTCGAACTGCGGCCACAGATCCGGCAGCGGCTTGCTGAGGTCGACGCCGGCCAGCGTGTCGACCAGCGCCGGATCGAAATCCGGCACCCAGCCGGCATCCGTCTCGCGGCAGATTGCCCGGACCATCCTCGCCCAGTCGACGTCGCTGAGCGCCGGGAAATCGGCGCCATGCACGCGCCGCTGCGCCGCCACCGCCTCGGCGAACGTCCTCGGTTTCGGCGCACGGTCGAGATAGGAGCGGATATGGGCCAGGCCCTCCGCCTCGATCACCGGGCCGATGTCGTTCAGCACGATGGCTTTCAGCACGGTCGGCTTCAGCGCGCCGAGCACGTGAATGATCAGGCCGCCGCGCGACGTGCCGATGAAGGCTGCCTGCTCGATACCGAGCGCTGCCAGCCCGGCAAGCACGTCCCCGGCTTCGACCCCGATATTATAGTGGCCGATATCCGGATCGTGATCGGATTGCCCGCGGCCGCGGTAGTCGAAGGCGATCACCTTGCGGGGGATCTCCGCCTTCCTGGAAAGATGCAGCGCCAGCTCATGGAAGTCGCGGGCATTGCGGGTGAGGCCCGGCAGGCATGCGACCGGCCAGCCGCCGGCGTTTGTTTCGCCATAGATGCGGGCATGGAGCTTCAAGCCGTCAGTTGCGGGATAGAAGAAGTCGGAAAAGCCTTCGCTCGCCATTGATTGCTGTCCTTGCCGGATTGGCGGAGAGCTACAGGCGAGGGCAGGGACAGTCAAACGAGAACGACAAGAGGTCGATTGATTGCTTGCGTGGAAGCGCCTCGCATCGGGCTTCGATCGACGCCTCGCGACGCATGTCGGTTGCTCGAGATGTCACCCGCTTGTGCCGATATATTTTAATCGTCGGGCTCGGCCAATGTCGGAAAGAGCGGTGCGCGGGCCGATGCGTTATGGCTTGCGGCGCGCCAGGGTCACTTGCGCTGTGCTTCCGTCACTCGCGAAGGTAAGCCTGCTTCCATCTGGCGATAGAGAAGCCGCAATCGTCGTCCTCGTCATCCTCGTCGTAGGACAGGCAAACCTGTCCTTTACTATTCACCATCCATTCCCCCGAATATGGACCGTCGCTGTCCTTCCCCTTGATGCTCCCGTCCGCCCTCAACAACTCCACATAAGCGACCCCGTTCTCGGTTCCGTGGATGGTAGCCCCCTTTATTTGGTCCATGATCTCCGACGGACCCTGCGCCATCGCTGCCTGGCCAGCCAAAAGAATTATTACCGAGGCGAAGCCGTTTCTGATCACAAATCGGGCCCCTTTTGTTGCCACCTTCTGACATCCGCTCAGATCATCTGGAGAAGACGTCGAACACCAATACGGCGAGCTCGGCCAAAATCGCCAGAAGAATGGCTGCTTCGATCCATATTTCGACCAAATAGTTTCGATGCTCGATCAATCTATCGTTGGCGCGCTCGTAGAGGTCCTCGCCAACCTCAACCGCGTCGTCAAGCAAGCGGACGCGGGACGCCAAGTCGGCCTGCAGCGCAAGTTCGCTGAACAGCCGTTTCACCGCTGGAGGCGTTGCCGGCTCAGGGCGCTGCAGGGCGATGTCCATCCGGGACACCAATATTCGAGCAGTCTGGAATTGTCGGGTCATGTCGTTGACGCGGCCTTGCTCGCGCACCGAGGCGGCAAGACGAACGTCATGCGTGAGAGCTGCATCATTCATCAATGACGGCCACGCTCTTTCCAGACGCCTCTCCTCGGCTGAGAGGGTGCTGTGAAGATGCGAAAACATGGCCGCGGCGACAAGGCAATCCTCGGCTGCTTGCGGTGTTGCGTACGCGAGGCAGCGGCGACCTCTCCAGACAAGCCGGGCGTATCGACCCGTCACGTCGAGATATGGCGCTTCCGCATCTCCTTGCGCGACCCAGGTTTCAAATTCCTTTTGCACTTCGAAAGGCGTTTCAATCCCCGGAGCAAGTTGGACAAACGTCAGCATTTCGTCCGTATCCGGCGACGGCGCTACATCGGTCGCCCGCTGCCGCACGAGCCTGAGTGGGGCCGGATGCTGGAGCTTGAGCCAGACGTTGCCATCATCATCGGCCGCCTTGTGGAGGCGCCACATCTGGGGACTGCGCACCTCTTGCAACGTCATGGCCGTCAATCGCGCAGGGCTGGCAATTGGCGGCCGGATACCTCGTCCTCCTCGATATCGGGGGGCTCCACAAAAGGCACGTCGTCTTCCAGGGTCGGACCAGGCAGATCGAGCAGAAACCGCGTTTCCTTGCAGTGTTCAAAGCTTGCCCGGATAAAGGCTCCCGTGGCGTGATCGAGCCATTCGGGCCCAAGACGTGCCTGGATCGCCCGGTCAAGCGCTTCGGCGCTGAAGTCACGGGGCGAGATGCTGTTCGAAGCGATAAGGAAACCCCAACTGCCCAGAAAAGATGGAACGCATGTCTTGTAGCTGTGCACTTCGGCAAAAACCGTCCGGAGCGTGCGCAAAAGAGCGCAATGCGACTTGTAGTCCGCAAAAGAGAATTCGAGGCCTTGCACAACGAGGATGCCGCCGGGGCGAAGATGTCTATGGGCAAGTTCGTAGAATTGCCGCGTATAGAGGCGTTGAGCCGGCCCGTCATCGAGCATGTCCACGACGTCGATGATTATGACGTCGAACGCCTCGTCAGCCTCTTCCAGGTAGCTTCGCCCGTCCATGTAGAGCAGTGTAGTCCGCGGATCGTCGAAAGCCCCGCAATGCCAGGTCGGCAGCAGGTTGCGACAGATATCGACGACCTCTCGATCGATATCGATCATGACGGCACGGTCGACCGAACGATGCGCCAGGATCTCCCTCAGCGTCGCCCCTTCTCCGCCGCCGATGATCAGAACGTCGCGCGGGTTGTCGTGCATCAGCAGCGCCGGCTGTACGAGCATCTCGTGGTAAAGGGCCTCGTCTTCAGCGGAACTCTGAATTGCGCCGTCTAGGAACAGGGCGCGCCCGAAGTTGTAGGTATCTGCAATTATGATGTCTTGAAACTGCGTTCGCCCAGCGTGCACAATACTCTTGACGCGGTAGTTGTACTCATCAAATGGATCCGCGTCCTCTCGGACGAAAGCTCCACCGGATCCAAGCGACCGCGGGTCATCAGGCTCGACGTAGAAATGGCCCGGCGGCAGGGGTGGCAAAGGATATGGTCGATTGGGCGTATGGCCGGCAATTTGTTGGGAGAGCAAGTCCAGGCGGGTAGCCATTTTATCCTCGATCAATCGAAGTGGGTTGAATTTCGGTGGCGGCTTGGTCCTCGGCATCCAATCCGCGATAGAGATCCAGCACACCTATGCGCGCTGGAAGGAAGGACGTCGCCAAGGCCGGCAAGCAGGCGATCGGGTTGCAGACCCCACACATGAAGATGTCCAAGGCCGCATAGCGTTCGGCAGGCCAAGTATGGATCGAGATATGGCTCTCGGCCAGCATCGCAAATGCGGTGATGCCGCCAGCGGGCATGAACACATGATGATGGAGCGCAAGCAGTTGCGCCTTGGCGTCTTCAGCCGCGCGTCTTAGGACATGCTCGATAAATGGCGCGTCGCCGAGGCCGATCGCATCGTGCAGTTCAACAATAAGGTGCCGGCCCGGTAACCCGCCTGGCTCGCCCGGGCTGGCAGTAATGTCCTCAAGTATCGGAAAAGACGGACTGTAACCGGAAGGTGACCAACAATAGGTGGTATAGCCATAACATCCTTGCGCCGAAGCGGTCGGCCCAGCCGCAAATAACATCCCGTCCACCCGCCCGGACTTAAAATATTAGATAGTGTTAAAGTATAACCATTGTTTGTCAAGCATCGTGGCGGGTGTACTGGACGGGTTAATTGTTGCGCCTCAGGCGAATTCGTGACGAGCTAAGCCGTCAGCTGCGTCCGTTCACGAGGTCGCCCACGATGTCGTATTTGCCCGAAATACGCATCTTGTAGACCTCGTAATTCTCCATCACGCGCTGCACGTAACTTCTTGTTTCCGTGTAGGGAATCCGCTCGATCCAGTCGACGACCGCATCGACGTCCTTGCCGCGTGGATCGCCGTATTTCGCCACCCACTGGGCGGCTCGGTTGGGGCCGGCATTGTAGCCGGCGAAGGTCAGCACATAGGAGCCGCTGAAGCGGTCGAGCTGCTCGCCGAGGAAAGCCGAGCCCAGCGTTGCGTTGTAGCCGGCATCGCTCGTCAGCCGCGCCTGCGAGAAACTCATGCCGGCTTTCTTCGCCAACTGCTTGGCCGTGCCCGGCATCAACTGCAGCAGACCGCGCGCGCCGGCGCTGGAAACGGCGCCCACGTTGAACTCGCTTTCCTGGCGGGCGATGGCGTAGGCGAGCGCCTTGCCGGACCCGGAAATATTGGCCGAATCGGGAATGACACCCAGCGGATGCGACAGCGCGCCGACATCGATGCCGCGCTGGGCGGCGATCTTGCCGACCTTCAGCGCCATGAAGTGGTTGCCCTGCTTTTCCGCCAGCACCGCAAGCAGCGCCAACTCGCCCGGGCTGGTCAGTTGCCCGGCAAGGTCGCGATAGAGCGTCTCGGCATAGCGGTCGTAGCCCGCCTCCTGCAGCCGCTTGATCGCGCTCACCGCCTCGCGGCCGTCGAAGCTTCGGCGGTCGGCGGCACTCGGTTTCGGATAGACGATGTTGAGCGTCCTCAACCCCACGCGCTCGCCGGCGAGCTGGCCATAGAAGGTCGTGCCATAGCTGGCCGCGCGCGTGAAATAATCCTTGGCGCTACCCGGACCGCCGACTTCCGCGGCGCGGCCGAGCCAGTAATAGGCGCGCGACAGCGACACCGGTCCCTGGGCGAGCTCGGCGATGCGCGAAAAATGCCTGGCGGCGGTCGCCGGATCGTTGAGGCCGCGAAGCGCATACCAGCCGGCATGGAACTCGGCCTCGGCGGCATTGGCCGGGCTTTCGGCCGCATGCATGGAGACGATTCTGTAGGCGGTCTTCATGTCGCCCTGGTCGACAAGCTCGCGCGAGAGCACACGCCGTTCCACCCACCAGGCATCGGGGTCGACCAGCGAATCGCGATCGGTCGGCGCCTTCATCACGACAGCGGCGGCGTCGGCGAATTTCTGCTGCTTGCGCAGATATTCCGCCTCGGCGAAGAAATAGCCGGCCGAGCGCTGCGCCGCCGGCACCGCCTTCAACAGTTTGGCGGCGTTCTTGTCGCCCTTGTCTGCCGCGGCCCAGGCATCCGCCAGCGGCTGAGCACCGGCGAGACCGGCAACGCGCAGCGCCGAGGCCGGCCGGTCGGCGTAAAACATCCGCTCCATGCGATAGCGATGATCGGCCGCCGGGATCAGCGTGCCGAATTCCTTGATGATGGTCACCTCGTCCTTGGCTTCCAGCTTCTCGGTGCGCCAGAACGGCACCAGCACCGCGCGCGCCGCCGCCTGGTTGCCCAACGCCACCTGCGAGCGGGCAAGGATGATGACGCCCTCGGGCGTCAGCGGCTGGCTGCGGCCGAAAGCCTGAACCACCATTTGCGGCGGCGGATTTTCGCGATAGAGCGCACGTTCGCTGTTCTTGCGCAGCGCGATCGTGCCCGGCCATCCGGGAAGCATCTTGGCGGCATCGGCAATCTCGCCGCTCGGCACCTGGTCGCCGCCATAGAGCGCGATCGCCCAGGCCAGGATGTGCCGGTCGAGCGAAGTGGCGGGCAGCGTGTCGCGGGCATTGCGCGCGCCAGCAATGTTGTTGGCGGCAAGCGCGTCGAGGCCGCTCTTCAATTGCGCGATGTCGGAGGATGGGGCGGCCGGCATCTGGCCAGGCGCTTGCGGCACGTCCGGCGCCGGGATGGAAGCCGTCGCGCGCGCGTCGACACTGCCACCGATCGCTATGGTGGGCGTCAGCGCGACGATCGCGCCGAAAAGCGCGAAGAGATGAGGCCGCCTCGTCGGCATTTTACGATCCTAGCACATCGTCTGCAGGCGCGGGCACTCGAGACCCGATGCGGAGCCTAAACTTAGGTCGTGAAGGGCTCGTAAACAAAAGGTTATCGAGGCCGTTCGAATTGCGCTTGCTGGCACTACGCCGATGCTTGCCGCTGAACCATGTCGAGACTATGGTGCGCGGCTTCGCTTTCGGTTAGAAGGCGCGCAAGTAAACCGACCGACAAACCTGATACGTTCCTGAGAGTTCCAAGGAGTTTGGAAGACATGCTGAGAGGCTCGCTGACTGCGCTCGTCACACCGTTCGAAAAGAGCGGGCGTTTCGACGAGAAAGCCTTTCGCGCTTTCGTCGAATGGCAGATCGCCGAGGGCACCAAGGGGCTCGTTCCGGTCGGCACCACCGGCGAGTCGCCGACGCTGTCGCATGACGAGCACCGCCAGGTCGTGAAGGTCTGCATCGAGGTGGCCAAGGGCCGGGTCCCGGTCGTTGCAGGTGCCGGCTCCAACAACACCGAGGAAGCGGTCGGGCTGGTGCAATATGCCGAAAAGGCCGGCGCCGACGCGGCTCTTGTCGTCACGCCTTACTACAACAAGCCCACGCAGCGCGGCCTCTACGAGCATTTCGCCGCTGTCGCCCGCGCGACCAGGCTGCCGATCATCATCTACAACATCCCGCCACGCTCGGTGATCGACATGACGCCAGAGACGATGGGTAGGCTGGCCCACGACTTCAAGAACATCGTCGGCGTCAAGGATGCGACCGGCAAGGTCGAGCGCGTCTCCGAGCAGCGCATGACCTGCGGCAAGGATTTCATTCAGCTCTCGGGTGAGGATGCGTCCGCGCTCGGCTTCAACGCCCATGGCGGCGTCGGCTGCATCTCGGTGACGTCCAACGTCGCGCCGCGGCTGTGCGCCGAATTCCAGGAGGCCACGCTCTCCGGCGACAGCGCCAAGGCGCTCGACCTGCAGGATCGGCTCTTGCCGCTGCACAAGGCGATCTTCGTCGAGCCCGGCTTGTGCGGCGCCAAATATGCGCTGTCGAGGCTTGGCAAGGTCGAGAACGTCGTGCGCTCGCCCCTGGTGACGATCGAGGCCTCCACGGCCGAGAAGATCGACGCCGCGATGAAGCACGCCGGCTTGATTAATTAGGAATGAGGCGCCACCTCTCCGCGTTATGAATCAAGTCAAGAAAGCCGACCCCAACAACAGGACGGTCGCCGAAAACCGCAAGGCGCGCTTTTCCTACGAGGTGCTCGACACGATCGAGACCGGCCTGGTGCTGACCGGCACCGAGGTCAAGTCGCTGCGCCAGGGCCAAGCCAACATCCAGGAGAGCTACGCCTCGGCCGAGGGCGGCGAGATCTGGCTGATCAATTCCTATTTGCCGGAATATCTGCAGGCCAACCGCTTCAACCACGAGCCGCGCCGGCGCCGCAAATTGCTCGTCTCGAAGCGCGAGATGGCAAAACTCTCGCAAAGCGTCGAGCGCGAGGGCATGACGCTGGTGCCGCTGAAAATCTACTTCAACGACCGCGGCCGCGCCAAGTTGCTGCTCGCGATTGCCCGCGGCAAGAAACTGCACGACAAGCGCGAGACCGAAAAGCAGCGCGACTGGTCGCGCGAAAAGGGCCGGCTGCTGAAGGAGCGCGGCTGAGCTTCCGAGCCGGCTGTACTCGGCAGCCTGAATCCTGAATAAAGCCGCCGGCAGGTTCTCTGGTCCGGCGTACGCGCCTTCCGACGGGGGATGGTCTTGGGCAAGCGGATTGTTCTCTGGGGCCTTGCGGGCGTGATTGTCGCCGGTGCCGTAGCGGCGGGTACATTCTTCTGGTTCCGTGGCTTTTCGCCGGATCGCGAGGAGTTCCCGATCCGGGGCATCGACGTCTCGCACCATCAAGGAAAGATCGACTGGCGGCGCGTCGCGGCCGACGATGTCGCCTTCGCCATTATCAAGGCGACTGAAGGCGGCACGCATGTCGACACCCTGTTCGCCACGAATCTACGCGAAGCCCGCGCCGCCGGCCTCGCGGTCGGCGCCTATCACTTCTTCACCTTCTGCCGGCCGGGGGCCGACCAGGCGAAGAATTTTATCGCCGCGGTGCCGCGCGGCGAGCCGCTTTTGCCGCCGGTGGTCGATATCGAATTCGGCGGCAACTGCCCGCAGCGGCCGTCGCCCGAGCAGTTGAATACCGAGCTTGCCGCTTTCCTCGGCCCGGTCGAGACGGCGTTCGGCAAGCAGGCGATCTTCTATCTGACCGACGAGGCGGCCGATGCCTATTCCGCAACCATCATCGCGCGCCAGCGCTGGCTGCGTTCATTGGCGATCAGGCCGCGCGAGAGGGACTGGATCTATTGGCAGTATCACAATATGGGCCGCGTGGACGGCATCGAAGGCGATGTCGATCTCAACGTGCTGAAGGGCAGCCGCGAGACGCTGGCCGAACTGTTCGCGCCGACGCCTCGAATTGCAGGCCCTTGAAGTGTTTGCCGCGCCGCTGAAGGCTCACGATCCTCCCGGCGCCGGTGCACCAAGACGTTTGCTGGCAATACGTCCTCCGATCGCCGACAAGCCCATCCCGGCGGCCATGATGGCTATGGCTGCGAACTGGATCGTCATCGGCGTCTCGCCCAGTACGGCCATGCCGACGACCACGGTGGCGATCGGTATGCCGGGCAGGAACAGCGATGCCGTCTGCGGCCCCAGTTGCCGGACGATGTAGGTATAAAGGAACATGGCGGCCGCGCCGGCCAGAATCCCCTGGATCATGATTTGGCCGATGATTTCCCCGACGGCCGCGGCATGGATTTGGCTTGGTGCCAGGAGATAGAGAACCGGCAGCGGCAGGCAGGACAGCAGCACCACCGCGGCTGTCGCCGCGACGGGATCGGCATGCCAGCTCCGGACAAGAACGGCATAGGCCGAAAACATCAGCCCCGATCCGATGAAAAGCACGTCGCCGAAGAGGACGCTGCCGGCTCCGTTGCGCGCCGGCGCGATGAAGAGGAACAGGCCGGCGATGATCGCCAGGACACCGATGGTCCGTTGCTGCGAAGCGCCGTCATGGAAGACGATGCGCGACAGCAGGAACGAAAAGAAGACGATCGAGGCTGGACATAGCGCCGCGGCATGGGCGGCAGGGGCATAGGTCAGGCCCCAATTGATGATCAGCGGATAAGGCAAACCGGCCAGCGCCGCCAAAGCCAGGGCTCGTCGCCATCCAAGCGCCCTCATGCTTGCGAAGCCGCCGCGCCAGACGATCGGCAGAAAGATCGCCCCGGCGCCGCCAAAGCGCAAGGCGGCGAGATCCGTCGCCGTCAGATGCTCCCTGAGGCTGAAGCGAGCGGCGACGAATTGGACAGCGTAGATGCCGATCATGGTGAGTCCGGCGACAATCGCCAGTCTCGTATTTCCTGTATTCCCCGCGTCCGCCACGACTTGCCACCCATAGGTCACCGGAGGTGAAGACCATCTCCACGGCTACGGCCAAGCGCAGGCTATTGTTCAAATCTCCGCGTTGAAATACGCTCTTTTTGGAAAGCGGTAGTGGAATTCACATCAGAAAGGCAGTTCTAAAGTGAATCCGGAAGCCAGTGATCTCGACGCGGTCGACCGCAATCTCCTGCGGTTGCTGCAGGAAGATGGACGCCGTACCACACTCGATCTGGCGGCGCGTGTCGGCTTGTCGCCGACCGGCACCAGCCTGCGCGTGAAGCGGCTGTTTCGCGAAGGCTACATCACCGCGGTCAGGGCCGTGCTCGATCCGGCAAAGATCGGGCGTGGCACGCTCGTCTTCATCGAGGTGCGTCTCGACCATACGGCGCCCCAAATTTTCGAGCGGTTTGCCGAGGCAGTGACCAGGGCGCCGGAGGTTCTCGAATGCCATATGGTCGTCGGCGGCTTCGACTATCTGGTAAAGGCGCGCATCTCGGAGATGGCTGCCTATCAGGATTTCCTGACCCGGGTCATCCTGCCGCTGCCCGGCGTGAAGGAGACGCACACCTACGCCTCGATCGGCGACGTGAAGCCGGATGCGTTGCTGCCGGTATGAGTGGACCTGCAGGAAGGCCTGAATCTAGTTCTTCAGGAACGCGGCAATCTCCTTGAACACGCTGACGAACATCTCTTCCGTCAGCACGCCCGTATTGGTGTTGTAGCGCGAGCAGTGATAGCTGGAAAACAGCGCGATACCGCCGGCCTCCTGCCGTCCGCCGTGCCGGAACGGAATGGCCGCGACGCGCCCGCCCAGCGCCCGCACCGTCGACTGGTGCGCGATCGAGCCCAGCGTCAGGATGGCGCGCAAATTGGGAAAGCGCGCGATGGTCGGTCTCAGGAAGGTCCGGCAGGTGGCGATCTCGGCGCCCACCGGCTTGTTTTCCGGCGGCACGCAGCGCACCGCATTGGTGATCGCGGTGCCGACCAGCTCGAGCCCGTCATCCGGGCGCGCCTTGAACTCGCCGCGCGCCAGGCCCTGCGCGATCATCGTGCCGTAGAGCAGGTCGCCGGCATAGTCGCCGGTGAAGGGGCGTCCCGTTCGGTTGGCGCCGCGAAGGCCGGGTGCCAGCCCGACAATCAACAGCTTGACCGAATCCTCGCCTTCCGGCGGCAGGAAGGTCGGCACCGGCGCGTTGAACCAGCCCGGCTCGCGCTCGCGCCAGGCGGCGATGAAATCATGCAGCCGCGGGCAGAGCGGGCAGTCATGGCTGGGTTCGGGGGAGGGCGCGGCGCTCAAGGCCGCCGCCCGTCAATAATCGTCCTCGTCGACTTCGGCGGGCTCCGGCCGGCGCACCGGCCGCTCGGACGGATCGCGGCCGACTTCACTCTTCAGCGTCATTAGATCGATGAAATGGTCGGCCTGGCGGCGCAGATCGTCGGAGATCATCGGCGGCTGCGAGGCCATGGTCGAGATGATCGACACCTTGCGTCCGCGCCGCTGCAGGGCCTCGACCAGCGTGCGGAAGTCGCCGTCGCCGGAGAAGATGACATAGTGGTCGACGACATCGGCAAGCTCCAGCGCATCGACGGTCAGCTCGATGTCCATATTGCCCTTGATCTTGCGGCGGCCGGTCGAGTCGGTGAATTCCTTGGCGGGCTTGGTCACCACCTTGAAGCCATTGTAGTCGAGCCAGTCGATCAGCGGCCGGATCGAGGAATATTCCTGATCCTCGACCAGCGCGGTGTAATAATAGGCGCGCAGCAGATAGCCGCGCTTCTGGAAGCTCGACAGGAGCTTGCGGTAGTCAATGTCGAAGCCCAACGCGCGCGAGGTGGCGTAGAGATTG
This sequence comes from Mesorhizobium atlanticum, assembly GCF_003289965.1. Classification (GTDB taxonomy): domain Bacteria; phylum Pseudomonadota; class Alphaproteobacteria; order Rhizobiales; family Rhizobiaceae; genus Mesorhizobium; species Mesorhizobium atlanticum. The sequence goes on along the minus strand of NZ_QMBQ01000001.1, from coordinate 425,102 downwards.
GCGCCGTCGATGAAAAGAGCGATCTTTTCACGGGGATCGAACATTGAAAAACATCCCTTTCGAAAATTTCTGTCGTCTAAAAGCGTCGACGGGCAGGTCCCAGAAATGCGCTTGCTACCCGTCACATCGGAGATAACGCGCAATTTATGGATATCCAAGGGCAGGGCCTGGCATTGCAAGCAATTGTGATCGCGACTATGTGAGAGGCATCATGGCATGGTCCGACGATGAGCCTCGCAAAGGCCGGTAAAGCCGACGACTCTGCCATAAAGCTTGTATTTGGGCCGCGCCCGCGTTATGGAGCGCGCCAGCTTTCCATCAAATCCATCGCATGAAAGGGGCAGTCCATGGCCCGCGTAACCGTTGAAGATTGCATCGACAAGGTCGACAACCGTTTTGAACTCGTGCTGCTCGCCGGCCATCGCGCCCGCCAGATCAGCCAGGGCGCGCAGATCACCGTTCCGCGCGACAATGACAAGAACCCGGTCATCGCGCTGCGCGAGATCGCCGAAGAGACGCTCTCTCCCGATGACCTCAAGGAAGACCTGATCCACTCGCTGCAGAAGCACGTCGAGGTCGATGAGCCGGAAGCCGAGGGCGAGGCGATCACCGACCAGACCGGCGCAACCGCTGTCGCAGCCGACGCCGACGATGCCGAGGAGAACATCGCTTTCGACCGCATGAGCGAGGAAGACCTGCTCGCCGGCATCGAAGGCCTGGTGCCGCCGGAAAAGAGCGACGATTACTAAGCATTCCGGAACTTGCCTGGATCAACCATCCGGCACTTCCGTCTCGTAAGTTTCGTGGCTATCTATGGGATGCGTCGCACGCCAGTGCGGCGCATCAATCATTTCAGCACCGCGAGATCCCGCCCATGATGCGTCAGTATGAGCTTGTCGAGCGCGTCCAGCGCTACAAGCCTGACGTCAACGAGGCGCTGCTCAACAAGGCCTATGTCTATGCCATGCAGAAGCATGGCCACCAGAAGCGCGCCTCTGGCGATCCCTATTTCTCGCATCCGCTCGAAGTCGCCGCCATCCTCACCGACATGCACATGGACGAGGCGACCATTGCTGTCGCGCTCTTGCATGACACGATCGAGGACACGACCGCGACCAGGGCCGAGATCGACGAGCTCTTCGGACCGGAGATGGGCAAGCTGGTCGAAGGGCTCACCAAGCTGAAAAAGCTCGACCTGGTTTCCAAGAAGGCCGAGCAGGCGGAGAACCTGCGCAAGCTTCTGCTCGCGATCTCCGAGGATATTCGCGTTCTCCTGGTCAAGCTCGCCGACCGCCTGCACAACATGCGCACGCTCGACCATATGCCCGAGTCCAAGCGCCTTCGCATCGCCGAGGAGACGATGGACATCTATGCGCCCTTGGCCGGGCGCATGGGAATGCAGGGCATGCGCGAGGAGCTGGAGGAAATCGCCTTCCGCTACATCAATCCGGAAGCCTATCGCGCCGTCACCGCGAGGCTTGCCGAGATTTTCGAGCGCAACAAGGGTGTCCTGCAGGAGATCGAGACGGCGCTGTCGGGCCTGTTCGAGAAACACGCCATCAAGGCGAGCGTGAAGAGCCGGCAGAAGAAGCCGTGGTCGGTGTTCCGCAAGATGGAGGCCAAGGCACTTTCCTTCGAACAGCTCTCCGACATCTTCGGCTTCCGTGTCGTCGTCGATTCGGTCGACGACTGCTACCGCGCGCTTGGCGCCATCCACACCACCTGGTCGATGGTGCCTGGCCGTTTCAAGGACTACATCTCGACGCCCAAGCAGAACGATTACCGCTCCATCCACACCACCATCGTCGGCCCGTCGCGCCAGCGCGTCGAACTGCAGATCCGCACCAAGGAGATGAACAAGATCGCCGAATACGGCGTCGCCGCCCATTCGATCTACAAGGATACCGGCGGCAAGATGAACGGCGCCGGCCATGCGATCTCCAAGGAGACCAACGCCTATGCCTGGCTCAGGCGCACGATCGAGCAACTGGCCGAGGGCGACAATCCGGAGGATTTCCTCGAGAACACCAAGCTGGAGCTGTTCCAGGACCAGGTCTTCTGCTTCACGCCGAAGGGCATGCTGATCGCGCTGCCGCGCGGCGCGACACCGATCGACTTCGCCTATGCCGTCCACACCGATGTCGGCGACACCTGCGTCGGCGCCAAGGTCAATGGCCGCATCATGCCGCTGATGACGGAGCTGAAGAACGGCGACGAGGTCGAGATCATCCGCTCCAAGGCGCAGGTGCCCCCCGCCGCCTGGGAATCGGTCGTGGTCACCGGCAAGGCGCGCGCCGCCATCCGCCGCGCCACCAAGAACGCCATCCGCAAGCAATATTCGGGCCTCGGCGCCCGTATCCTGGAACGCGCCTTCGAGCGCGCCGGCAAGACCTTCACCAAGGAGAGCCTGAAACCGGTTCTGCACCGGCTGGCGCGCAAGGATATCGAGGACGTGCTGGCCTCCGTCGGCCGCGGCGAGTTGAGCTCCACCGACGTCATGAAGGCGGTCTTCCCCGACTATAAGGACGAGCGCGTCACCGTCGCGGCGCCCAAGCAGCGCGAGGAGGGCTGGTCGAAGATCCGCAACGCCGCCGGCATGCTGTTCCAGATGCCCGGCACTCGGGCCGCGCGCAAGGACAAGAACCAGCCGCGCGACGATGCCGTGCCGATCCGCGGCGTGCGCGGCGACCTGCCTGTGCGCTTCGCGCCGGAAGGTGCCGTGCCCGGCGACCGCATCGTCGGCATCATCCAGCCCGGAACCGGCATCACCATCTATCCGATCCAGTCGCCGGCGCTGCAGGCCTTCGACGACCAGCCCGAGCGCTGGATCGACGTGCGCTGGGACATCGACGAGCGAACCAAGGAACGTTTTCCGGCGCGCATCTCGGTCACCGCCATCAATGCGCCGGGTTCGTTGGCCGACATCGCCCAGGTGGTGGCGTCCAACGACGCCAACATCCACACGCTGTCGATGATACGCACGGCGCCCGATTTCACCGAGATGCTGATCGATCTCGAGGTCTGGGACCTGAAGCACCTCAACCGGCTCTTGTCGCAGCTCAAGGACAATTCGAGCGTCAGCGATGCGCGGCGCGTCAACGGGTGAATAATGAGTAGTGAATAGTGAATAGTGAATAGTAAATAGTGAATAGTAAATAGTGAATAAGGCGCTCTCACTACTCACTACCCACTACTCACTACTGACCACTCACTTCCTACCAACGGCATGGAGCAACAATGAACACCGACGAAGTGCTGGGCATTTTCCGTGAGGCCGGCGCCGTTCTAGAAGGTCATTTCATCCTGACGTCCGGCCTGCGCAGCCCGGTCTTCCTGCAGAAGGCGCGCGTCTTCATGCATGCCGACAAGACCGAACGCCTGTGCAAGGCGCTGGCCGAAAAAATCCGGGAAAGCGTGCCGGGCAGAATCGACTATGTCGTCGGCCCGGCCATCGGCGGCTTGATCCCGGCCTATGAAACCTCGCGTCACCTCGGCGCGCCGGCGATCTGGGTCGAGCGAGAAGGGGGCGAATTCAGGCTGCGCCGCTTCGAGATCGCCAAGGGCTCGCGCGTCGTCATCGTCGAGGACATCGTCACCACCGGCCTCTCGATCCGAGAGACCATCGACTGCCTGCGCGAGATCGGCGCCGAGGTCGTCGCGGCCGCCTGCATCATCGATCGCTCGGCCGGCAAGACCGATGTCGGCGTGCCGTTGATCGCGCTTGCCGAATACGAGGTGCCGGCCTATCCCGCCGACCGCCTGCCGCCGGAACTCGCCGCCATCCCGGCCGTCAAGCCGGGAAGCCGCAACATCTGAGGCCTCTACAATGATCGCCGGCATCGACCATTTCGTGCTGACGGTTCGCTCGGTGGAAGCAACCTGCGACTTCTACCAGCGCGTCCTTGGCATGAGGCGGCTCGACGAGCCGAACCGGCCGACCGCGCTTCTATTCGGCTCGCAAAAGATCAACCTGCATGAAGTCGACCGCACATTCGAACCCAAGGCAAAGAGGCCGACGCCGGGTTCCGGCGATTTCTGCCTCGTCGCGGCGGTGCCGCTTGCCGAAGTCCAGGCCAGCCTCGCGGCCAACGGCGTGGCGATCGAAGTCGGCCCGGTCGAACGCACCGGCGCGCGCGGCGCGATGATGTCGGTCTATTTCCGCGATCCGGACGACAATCTGGTCGAGGTCAGCGAATATCGGCTCACCTGAGATCGAGCCGCATGGCGCAGCGCTGATCGGAAGGCATGCCGTGCTCGACCTCGTCTTCAAGCAGGCTGGCCAGCCGTCTGTCGATCTCGGCCCCTTCCAGGATGCGAAATCCGAACTTGCGATAAAAGGGCGCGTTCCAGGGCACGGCGCGAAACGTGGTCAACGTCACCGCGGCCAGGCCGCGCCGCCGGGCGTCCGCGACCGCCCGTTCAAGCAAAGCCCGGCCGAAGCCCTGGCCCTGCCGGTCGAGGCGCACGTCCAACTCCCAGATATGCAGTGCATCGCCCTCGATCCCGGCGCTCAGGAAGCCGGCCGGCCGGCCCTCCTCGTCGGCGGCAACCCAGCATGCGCCGGCTGCGATCAGCGTCCGGTGCCGCTCCGCGCTGATATTGTCGCCATCGGCGAGCCATGCCAGTTCCGGTATGGCGAGGAACGATTCCCCGGCGGATTGCTCGATCTGCGGCAAGGCCTCGGCATCCTCGGCGCGCGCCGGTCGAACGGTGATCATCGGCTGGGTATCCCTGTTGTTTTCCTCAGTTTCGCCAGAATGAGGGCCTTGTTACAGGCTGCGGCAGACCATCGCGGCGGCCTTTCGTTGTTGTTGGGCCCTGCCGTCGCTATATCAAAGTTTGTTGCCTTTCTGCGCCCTCGAAGCGCAAGATGTGTTGGCGCGACCCGGTGGGCAGGGGCAGCGCATGTTGGACCGGGAACTGGAACAGAGTGCTTTTTCGACGCCGAGAGCCTGATGGCCTCCTTGAGCGGGTGCGTACTTATCTATGGCCGCGCCGCTCGTTCTCACGTTCCGTGCAATATTTCTCCAAGCGCATCCTGCGGCTGAAGGCGACGCCGCATTCGGTCGCCGCCGGCGTCGCCGCGGGTGTTTTTGCCTCCTTTTTCCCGCTTGGCGTCCATTTCGTGGTTGCCGCGGTGCTTTGCTGGATGATCGCCGGCAATCTGGTCGCGGCGGCGCTCGGCGCGGTGTTTTTCGGCAATCCGCTGACCTCCCCGTTGCTGTGGGGCGCGTCCTGGGAAATCGGCAAACTGATCCTGCGTGAGCGTCTGCCGAGGCACGGGCCGCCCGAGCATCTCGGCGAAATGATGCACAAGCTCTCCTTCGACAAGCTCTGGCATCCCGTTCTGGAGCCGATGCTGATCGGCGCGGTGCTGCTCGGCCTGATCTTCGGCCTCCTGTTCTACGGCGTCACGCGCTGGGGCATGACCGTGTTCCGCGAGCAGCGCAGGAAGCGCATGGCCGAGCGCGCCGAGAAGAAGTTGCGGCAGGGCGGACGGGAAATGCCGGCGCAATGATCATCGGCATCGGCAGCGACCTCATCGACATCAGACGCATCGAGAAATCGCTGGAGCGGCACGGCCAGCGTTTCGTCCAGCGCATCTACACCGAGGTCGAGCAGGCCAAATCGGAGAAGCGGGCCGCCCGCGCGGCTTCCTACGCCAAGCGCTTTGCCGCCAAGGAGGCCTGCGCCAAGGCGCTGGGTACGGGCATGGCCGAGGGCGTGTTCTGGCGCGACATGGGCGTGATCAACCTGCCGAGCGGCGCGCCGACCATGGCGCTGACCGGCGGCGCCGCCGCCAGGCTGGAAAAGATACTGCCGAAAGGCCACCGCGCGCTGATCCATCTGACCATCACCGACGATTTCCCGCTTGCTCAAGCCTTTGTGATTATCGAGGCGGTACCCGCCGAACAAGCGCCACATTGATTCCATCTGACCACGAGCGGCATGACGTTGCCCAGCGCGCGCCGAGACTCTATACCAACATCGCACAATCGAGGACGACATGAGCGTGGCTGAAAAATCGCAGAAGAAATCCGGCGGGCTTGGTGAAACCTTTTCCGTCATCATCCAGGCTCTGCTGCTCGCGCTCGTCATCCGCACGCTGCTCTTCCAGCCTTTCTCCATCCCGTCCGGCTCGATGCGGCCGACGCTGCTCGAAGGCGACTATCTCTTCGTCACCAAATGGGCCTACGGCTATTCACGCTATTCGCTGCCGTTCGGTCCCGATATCTTTTCCGGCCGCATCTGGGGCTCGGAGCCCAAGCGCGGCGACGTGGTGGTGTTCAAGTTCCCGCCGGATCCGTCGGTCGACTACATCAAGCGCGTCATCGGCCTGCCCGGCGACAAGATCCAGATGAAGAACGGCCAGCTCTTCATCAACGACGTCGGGGTGCCGCGCGTGAAGACCGGCCAGATCGAAAATCCCGACATCACCGAAGTGCCTCAGCCGGTCGACGTCTACCGCGAGACGCTGCCGAACGGTGTCAGCTACGACACGCTCGACCTGACGCCGAACTCGATCGGCGACAACACCCGCGAATGGACCGTGCCGGCCGGCCACTACTTCATGATGGGCGACAACCGCGACAATTCCTCCGACAGCCGCTTCACCGTCGGCTTTGTTCCTGCCGAAAACCTGGTCGGCCGCGCCAACCTCATCTTCTTCTCGATCGCCGGCAAGGCGAGCCCGCTCGAGATCTGGAAGTGGCCGTCGCTGATGCGCGCCGATCGCCTGTTCCATTTCGTCCACTAGAGCGATGGCGGCCAGCAAGCGTTTGACCGCCGATGCCCTTGCCGAGGCGCTTGCCCCGCGCACCGGCCATGCCTTCGCCGATCGCCAGCGCCTGCAGCGCGCGCTGACCCATGCCAGCGCGCGCTCGACCCATGCCGGCGTCGACTACGAGCGTTTCGAGTTCCTGGGCGACCGCGTCCTCGGCCTCGTCATTGCGGACATGCTGTTGGCCACCTTTCCCGAGGCCGCCGAGGGCGAGCTTTCGCTGCGCCTCAACGCGCTGGTCAATGCCGAGGCGCTCTCCGACATTGCAGAGGAGATCGGCTTGCCCGAACTGATCCGCGCCGGCTCCGATGTGCGCAATCTCGACGGGCGCAAGCGCACCAATCTGCGCGCCGATGCGCTGGAATCGCTGATTGCCGTGCTTTACCTGGATGGTGGCCTCGAGGCTGCCCGTGCGTTCATCCACCGCTACTGGCAGCCGCGCTCGCAGGCGATCGGCGCTGCGCGGCGCGACGCCAAGACCGAATTGCAGGAGTGGGCGCATCAGGCTGCCGCCGGCGCCGTGCCGGCTTACCGCGTCGACGGCCGCGAGGGACCGGACCACGACCCGCTGTTCACCGTCAGCGTCAAGGTCGGCTCTTTTGCTCCGGCGACCGGCAGCGGTCGTTCCAAACGCGAAGCCGAGCAGGCCGCGGCGGCTACTCTTTTGCTGCGCGAAGGCGTATGGAGCGCGGCATGACAGAAATCGAAACCCCTGAAGCCCCAGCCACGCGCTCCGGCTTCGTCGCGCTGATCGGCGCGCCCAATGCCGGCAAGTCGACGCTGGTCAACCAACTGGTCGGCGCCAAGGTGTCGATCGTCACGCATAAGGTGCAGACCACCCGCGCCATCGTGCGCGGCATCGCCACGCATGACAACGCGCAGATCGTCTTCGTCGACACGCCCGGCATCTTCAAGCCGAAGCGGCGGCTGGACACCGCGATGGTGACCACCGCCTGGGGCGGCGCCAAGGATGCCGATGTCGTGGTGCTTCTGATCGACGCCGAGCGCGGCATCAAGGGCGATGCCGATGCCATCCTCGACCGGCTGAAGGAGGTCCGTCAGCCGATGCTGCTCGTCCTCAACAAGGTCGACCGGGTCAAGCCCGAGACGCTTCTCGCGCTGGCCGCGACCGCGAACGAACGCGTGCCGTTCAAGCGCACCTTCATGGTTTCCGCGCTCACCGGCTCCGGCTGCAAGGACCTGCTAGACTATCTCGCCGAGACGCTTCCCCCGGGCCCCTGGTACTATCCTGAAGACCAGATCTCCGACCTGCCGATGCGCCAGCTCGCGGCCGAGATCACGCGTGAAAAGCTCTATCTGAGGCTGCATCAGGAGCTTCCCTATTCCTCGCATATCGAAACCGAGAAATGGGAAGAGAAGAAGGACGGCTCGGTGCGCATCGAACAGGTCATCTATGTCGAGCGCGACAGCCAGAAGAAGATCGTGCTCGGCCACAAGGGCGAGACGATCCGCGCCATCGGGCAGGCGGCGCGGATGGAGATCGCCGAGATCCTCGAGCAGAAGGTGCACCTCTTCCTGTTCGTGAAGGTGCGCGAGAACTGGGGCGACGACCCCGAGCGCTACCGCGAGATGGGGCTGGAGTTTCCGGGGTAAGCCGGGCAAGCCACGCTCATCTACATGTGACCAATTAATCGACGCGACGGTGCGGGCCGAAAAGACAGTCTAGCGCCAGGAACTAGCCCCCGAGGGGCCCGACGTCTTGATTGGGCCGAAAGCAGTTGGTCCGCTATGGTTGAAAAGGCCCAATAGCGAGCACGGCTTAGAAAGACGCCAACCTATTGATATCACGGGTTCTAGCCCGCCTTGCAGAAGTCTTGAATTTCGCACCACCGAACGCGGGCATAACAAGACAGAAACAACTAAATCTCCGGGAGACTCAGAAGATTAGGCGGGGGTGGAGACGCTTCGCGTTACTTTGAACTGTTGAGCGCTTCCCGCCTCGCGTCCGACCGCGGAGGCAGGAAGTCTCCGTCTATGCCTGATCTGACTCGGACCTACGCCTTGGCGGCGTTTTGTGCAGCCTCGAATACATCGCGTGCGGACATCGTACCCGCTACGTGCTCCGTACCCGCGACGCCGAGGTCCATCCATCCGGCATTCACGGCCTCAAACATTTCTTCGGCAGGTCCGGAGTGGCCCTTCGGGATGCCGAATTGCTCGAATGCTTCCGCCCACCCAGAACGCGGGATTGCAAAGGCTTTCACGTCAAGGTTCAGGATTTCACCCAATTGCTCCGCGACTTCATCCGCGGTCACCATCGAACCAATCTCCACGATGCGCCGCCCTGACCACGCTGGCCCGGTCAAAAGGGCTGCGATCTCCGCGCCGATGTCGTTCGTCGCGACCATGGTCGATTTCCGGTTTGTCGGATTGTAGTAGACCGGCAGCGTTCCGCCCTGCGCAACCTGCAAGCCGTAAAGAAAATTTTCGAAGAATCCGCCTGCGCGCACAAATGCGATTGGCGATATCAGGTCGCGAAAACCTTGCTCCAGAAGCGACAAGGCCGTGATCATCCCCAGCCCGCTGGTCCTGTTGGCACCCATCGACGAAAGCGCTACCAGCCGTGGCGGCGCTGCCTTGGTGAGTGCTGAGACATAGTTCGAAATCACGCCCTTTGCTTCTCTGTAGTCAGGCGAGGGCGTCCAGACGGCCGGCAACATGACGAACGCGCCTTCGACGCCTTTGAGCGCCTGCTCGATGGCTGCCGGATCATTCCAATCGCCGTCAACCAGTTCCACGCCCTGGTTCGCCCAGCTTGACGCCTTCTCGCGATTGCGGACCAGTGCGCGTACTTTCTTGCCGTGCGCCAACAGATGTTCTGCCGTTGCGCCGCCCACCTTTCCTGTGATTCCCATTACTAAAAACATGTGTTTTCTCCTGATGTTGAGGGACAGAGCACTGCCCCGGCTGGTTCAATGGATGAGCGGTAGAATGGCCCGGATACGGGCATCACGCGCGTAAAGGCCGCCCCATGTCATTGCACCCAGAAGCAGGGAAATGATTTCCGGCGCCGACCCCAATTCACCAATGCGGACATGAGCGCAGATGGCGCCTCCCAAAAAACCCGTCACCAGGATCGCGCCGAGGACGGCGGTGGCCGGGATGGCGTAAAGGATGGCGCAGGCGAGTATGATCGGACCCACGACACGGGTCAGGCCCATCGCGAACCCAGTTTCCTGCAACACGCTCGCGATCTGTGCTGGCGCGAAAAGTTGGATCATGCCGTCTGCCGCCAGAGCGACAACGACAAACGCGCTCATTATCCGGCCGGCCCACAGGGCGCGATGCAAGGCCGTAGTTTCAGGTATCTGATGAAGGTTCATGGTTTCGGACACTTGTTACTCTCGCTCTCCGACGGGGGATCCCATATTCAAAGCTTACTGTGCCTCCTAGCTGTGATAAACGCTGAGGAAACGAACCAACTGTTCTCTTTTTAGGAAACAATTCCGAGGCGAAAATGCAGAATCTTGAACCCGTCCTCATTTTCAACACGGTCGCGGAAATGGGGAGCTTCACCCGCGCGGCGGATAGCCTGGGCATCCAAAAAGGGAGGGCCTCAACGGCGGTCAGGAAACTGGAAGAAGATGTCGGCGTCAGACTCCTGCACCGGACGACGCGCAGCGTGCTGTTGACAGAGGACGGACGGGCATTTCATGCCCGCGCCCGCGATCTGCTTGCTGAAGTCGATGATCTACACTCAATGTTCGCAGGCGATCGTGTGGCACTTCGTGGGCGTTTACGGGTCGATCTTCCGACTGAGGTGGCGCGCACTACGATCGTGCCAGCCTTGCCGGATTTCATAGCGACGCATCCCGAGTTGGAGCTCGAGCTGTCGAGTACGGATCGGCAAGTCGATCTGGTTCAGGAGGGGTTCGACTGTGTATTGCGGCTTGGGCCCATAAGAGACGAGACACTGATTGCCCGTCCACTGGGCGAGTTACGCATGGTCAACGCCGCCAGTCCTGCCTATCTGGCGCGCTATGGCGTCCCTCGATCGATAGAAGATCTCCAGCGTCAGGAACATCGGACAGTTCATTTTTCGACGATGCTGGGCGCAAGACCCATTGGATGGGAATATCCGGACGGCGACAGCTACGCGACGCTTCAGTTACCAGGTGCGCTACACGTCAACAGCGCTCAGAACTACGAAGCCGCCGCCCTCGCCGGCCTTGGCCTGATTCAGGCGCCACTCTTGGGGATTGGCCGATACTTGGAGAGTGGTGCGCTTGTGGAGATCATACCCGATTTTCGTCGCCGGGCGCTCCCCGTGTCCCTCGTCGTGGCACATCGGAGCAACTTGTCGCGCCGAGTCCGCGCATTCATGAAATGGATCGAAGATGTACTGACGCCGTATCTGGAATAGAGAGACGAACATCCTCGTCCGGCTCTCGCATTGCTGCCATTCGCGACGCAGCCAATGAAAATCTCCAACGAGCCCGAAAGCCGACGATTGGCTGGCGGGCCGCTCGTGTCCTTGATTTCGCCTCCCGATCGGTGAAAAGCTCCGCCCATGGAATGGCGCGACGAGGGAATCGTTCTCGGCACTCGCAGGCATGGCGAAACCAGCGCCATCCTCGAGGTGATGACGCGCACCCATGGCCGCCATCTCGGCCTAGTGCGGGGAGGGCGCTCGCGCAAGCAGCAGCCGGTCCTGCAGCCCGGCAACCGCGTCGACCTCTTGTGGCGGGCGCGGCTCGACGAGCATCTCGGCGTCTTCCAGGCCGAGGCGATCGAGATGAATGCCGCGCGGCTGATGGACAGCGCGGTCGCCGTCTACGGTCTGCAGACCATGGCCGCGCATCTGAGGCTCCTGCCCGAGCGCGACGCCCATGGCGGCCTCTACGAGGCGCTTGCCGTGATGATTGCCCATCTCAGCGATGCCGATGCGGCGGGCGAGCTGGTGGCACGCTTCGAACTGCTCATCCTCGACGAATTGGGCTTCGGCCTCGACCTCAGCCAATGCGCGGCGACCGGCTCCAGGCAGGACCTCGCCTATGTCTCGCCGAAATCCGGCCGCGCCGTTTCGCGCGCGGCGGGCGCTGCCTGGCACGACAAGATGCTGGCGCTGCCGGCCTTCCTGCAGCGCGGCTCCGGCCTGCGCGCCGACGCGGCGGCGCTCGAGGATGCCTTCCGGCTGAGCGGCTTCTTCCTCACCCGCCATGTCTACGAGCCCCGCGGCCTCGAGCCGCCCGATGCCCGCGCCGGCTTCCTCGCCGCGCTGCGCCGGCATCATGCGGCGTTGAAGGCGATCGGCAGCGAATCCAGCGGAGGGGCCACATAGTGAGCGAAGTCGAGCTTTATCCAGGCCGGGTCTCGCCGCTCGGCCTTGGCACGGTTCCGCATGACGATATCCAGAAATACACCGGGCTCGAGCTGCTGCAACGCCTTGCGGCCGGCGCATATCCGGCGCCGCCGATTTCCCATCAGCTTGGCTTCATCTTGACCGAAGTGTCGGAAGGACGTGCGGTGTTTCGGGGCATGCCGAGCGAGCGCTACCTCAACCCCCTGGGCACCGTGCATGGCGGCTGGGCGGCAACCCTCCTCGATTCCGCGCTTGGCTGCGCGGTCCATACCCTGCTTGAAAAGGGTGAGGCCTATACCACGGCGGAGTTCAAGGTGAACCTGACGCGGCCGATCATGCCGAGGACGGGCGAGGTGATCTGCGAGGGCAAGGTCATCCACAAGGGCCGCACGCTGGCCGTCTCCGAAGCAACGCTGAAGGATGGCAACGGCAAGCTCCTTGCCTTCGGCACCGAGACCTGCTCGATCTTCCCGGTCGGCAATCTCGCGGCGCGGTGAGGGAACTAATCGGCGCCCCGCCGTTCCAGGAAATCGTCGAGCATGGCGCGCTGGCCTTTCAGGATCTTGACGCCGGCTTCGGGCAACGAAAACCAGCCGGCCCGATCCACTTCGGGGAACGCCTTCATCTTTCCCGATTTCGGCGGCCACTCCATGGTGAACATGTTGCTCTTGATGGCGTTTGTGTCGACATCGGCCTCGACGCTCCACGCCACCACGATCTTGCCGCCCGGCTGCCTGTAGCTGCCGAGCGGCCGGAAGTCGCCGTCGATGGCGACGCCGAGCTCCTCCTCGGCTTCCCGTTTGGCGGCCTCGAGCTCATCCTCATTGTCGCCGATCAGTCCCTTCGGGATCGACCACGCGCCTTCATCCTTGCGTGCCCAGAACGGACCGCCTGGATGGACGAGCAGAAATTCGAACACCCCGCCTATGTGTCTGTGGATCAGCAGGCCGGCACTTCGCTGCGGCATCGGTCACCCCACGGCATTGCTTCTGATCGCGCGAGACTAGCGCGAGTATTTCGCGGCCGACGTCGCGCGATCCCGCCCGCCATGCGGGCAGTGTTGGGGCTCGACGGCGGATAAACCGGCAAGTTGCTGGCAATCGGCCGCGAAACATGCTCGATCTTGTTAGTCGGCCCGATCTTGTTAATTGGCAAGACGCTGATTTGAGCCAGTCGCTTCGTTGCCGCATTTGTTGGCCACGACTGGTCTGGTTTTGAGGGAAACCACCATGTTTTTCAGCCTGATCGCCATTGCCGCCGTCATAGCTCTTTTCGTCATCGTTTCACGACAGCAGAACCGCATCGCGCTGGTCGAGCGCGAGCTCGGCATCCTGCGCGGCCTGGTGCAGTCGGGAGCTTCGCTGTCCGCGCCCAAGGCGGACGCCGCGCAGGAAGGTCTTCCCGGGGAAATCAAGGCAGCCGCGGCGCCTGCCACGCCGTTGGCCGACGGCACGACCGCGGCCGAGGAGGTCGTCGCAAAGCCCGAGGCCGCCGAAGGCGAGGCCGTGGCCGGACCCTGGACGAAGGCCCAGTCAGTCGCGGCGCAATCCGCCAAGCCGATCGAACCGGCGCAACCCCCCACTGTGGCCGCGACGCCGGCGCCCGCCAAGGCGGCGCGCCAGACCGATGTCGAAACGGCGCTGGGCACGCGCTGGGCGGTCTGGGTCGGCGGCATCGCGCTGGCGTTGGGCGGCTTGTTCCTGATCCGCTACACGATCGAGGCCGGCATTTTCGGCCAGGGGTGCGCCTCGCGATGGCCGGTATCCTTGGTCTCGCGCTGATTGCCGGCGCCGAATTCATCCGCCGCACCGGCTTCAGGGTGCCGGTGCAGGGCGCCGCCGGCGCTTATATCCCCTCGATCCTGACGGCTGCCGGCGCCTTCATCCTGTTCGGCACGGTCTATGCCGCGCATGGCGTCTATGGCTTTATCGGGCCGGCGACCGCCTTCGCGCTGCTTGGCGTCATCGGCGTCGCCACCATCGGGGCCTCGCTGGTGCATGGCCTGGCGCTGGCCGGCATCGGCCTTGTCGGCGCCATGGTCACGCCGGCGCTGGTGGCATCGCAGGCGCCCAATCCCTGGGCCCTGTTCGTCTATCTGGCGATCGTGCTTGCGGCGAGCGCGGCAACTGCCCGCATCCGCGACTGGAAGGCGCTCATGGCAGCCGCGTTCGCCGGCGCCGGCATCTGGACCATCCTCTATATGGTCGACGCGCCGGACGTGAACCTCGCCGCGGTCCTGTTCATCAGCCTCGCCACGCTGGCCGTGCTTGCCCTGGTCTGGCTCGCCCCGTTCTTCACCACTGGCCGCGGCGAAGCGGCGCGAGGCTTCGACTGGCCATCGATCGTGCCCGGCTTCTTCATCGCCCTGAGCGCGCTGGGCCTGTCTGTCGATCCGGCTTTTGCCAACGCCGGCGATGCCTTGCACGGCGCCATCCTTTTGGCCGCGCTGGTCGCGGTGGCGCTCTACCGGCCGCGCGCGCTTCCGCTGGTCTTCGCCGCCGGCATCGCCACAGTGCTGATCTATCTCGGCATCATCCCGCCCGCCATCATCGGCGCCGGTGCGCTCGATGTCGGGCTGGACGCCCAGCCTTTGGCATCGTCCGATGCGCTGACTTTCCGCATCGGCATCGCGCTCGGCCTGGTCTTCCTTGCCGCCGGCTTCTGGGCGGCGCGCCGCTTCGCCGCCACCGCTCCGCTGCGCGCGGCTTGCTGGGCGGCCTGGGGCGTCATTCCCCCGCTGGTGGTGCTGACCGCGCTGTGGCTGACCTTCGGCGATATCGACCGCGACTTCGGCTACGCGCTGCCGGCCCTGCTGCTGATGCTCGTCTTTGCCGTCGGCGGCGAATGGATCGCGCGCGCCGAGCAGCCGCCGCTGACCGGCGGCCCAGCCGTGTCGTTCGCGCTCGGCGGCGCCGGCGTCGCCGGCTTGCTGATGCTGCACATGGCCTTCGGCTCGGGCTGGACGACCATGCTGCTTGGCGCCGCCGCCATTCTGCCGGCGCTGGCCACGCGCTGGCGCTCTTACCCCGTGCTGGGCTGGATCGCGGTGGGCGCGGCGATTGCGGTGCTCGGCCGCGTCGCCTTCGATCCGACCATCGTCGGCGCGGCGTTTCTGTCGAGGACGCCGGTCTTCAACTGGCTGCTGCCGGGCTATGGCGTGCCGGCGCTCGCCTTCGGCTTCGCCGCCTGGCAACTCGCACGCACCACCAGCGGCAGGCCGCGCCTTGCCATGGAGGCGGCCTCGGCGCTGTTCGCGCTGCTAACCATCGCCATGCTGGTGCGCCATGCCATGCATGGCGGCGTCATCGACACCGGCGCGGTCACCCTTGCCGAACAGGCGATCTACACGCTGATCGCGCTCGGCGCCGGCGCCATACTGGTCGCCATCGACATGCGCTCGCCGAGCTCGGTTTTGCGTTATGGCTCGATGGTTGCCGGCGTGGTCTCGGCAGGCTTGATCGCGGTCCAGCATTTCGTCGTGCTGAACCCGCTGCTGACGGACGAGTCGACGGGCACGATCCCGGTCTTCAACCTTCTGTTCCTAGCCTATCTGCTGCCGGCGGTCGCCGCCGGCGCGCTGGCGCTCTATGTCCGCGACAAGCGCCCGCGATGGTATGCGGCGATGCTGGCGCTGGTCGCTGCCTTGCTTGCCTTCGCTTATGCCACGCTCTCGGTGCGTCGCTTGTTCAAGGGTGAGTTCATCGCCTTGTGGAGTGGGCTCGGCCAGCTCGAGACCTACACCTATTCGGCGCTGTGGCTGGTCATCGGCGTGGCGCTGCTCACCGCCGGCGTCTGGCTGAAATCGCAGGTGCTGCGTATCGCCTCCGCGGTGCTGATCGCGGTGGCGGTGGTCAAGGTCTTCCTCTTCGACATGTCGGAACTCGAAGGCGTGCTGCGCGCGCTCTCCTTCATCGGCCTTGGCGCCGTGCTGATCGGCATCGGCCTATTCTACCAGCGGCTGCTGACGCGGGCCGCGCGAGAGAGCAGGGAGATTTCCTGATCGGATATCTGATGCTGTATATATTGAATATTCAGAAGAGGATATTCAAATGCCGCTCTACATACGTGACGATGAAGTCGATGCTCTGGCCGCAAAATTGCAGCGTGAAACAAACGCACTGAGCAAGACTGAGGCGGTGCGGACAGCCCTTATTCACGAACTGGAACGCAATCGCGCCAAGGTGCCGCTGCGCGATCGGATTGCGCGGCTTCAAGCGGAGGCGAAGAAGATCGGTCTGCCCAATCCCGATTTCGATATGAAGAAATTCACCGATGAGATGTGGGAAGACTGATGTTTGTCGACGCTTCGGTGATCGTCGCAATTCTCAACCAGGAACCGGGCTGGGAGGAATTATCCAAGCAACTCTCCCGGCCTGTCGACTTCTACGTCTCTGCCATGGTCCGTTTTGAAGCGACGCAGGCTTTGGCGCAAGCCGGCGCGGGTTCCCGCAAGCCGACCGCTGAAGCACTCCTCAAGGCTCGCGACCTGGTGGATCAACTCATTGTGGAAATTGGCGGGGAAAATGTCCCGATTGGCGACGAGATCGGTTCGCGTGCGATCGATGCCAGCGCTCATTATGGCAAGGCCGTCGGTCACCAAGCTGACCTGAACTTGGGTGACTGTTTTGCCTATGGCTGCGCGAAAGCTCTCGGCACTCCGCTGCTCTACAAAGGCAATGATTTCCTGCTCACGGATTTGAGATAGTTAGGTTTTCTCGCGATTGCCGGGAATAAACCGGCCCGCGCCCGCGTTATTCACTTTGCTTGGGTAATCGCAGCGGTTCGGCCGCTTCGCGCTGACTGCTTGCACCGCGCCGGGAAGGCGCGTTTTATCGGGATGGAAAGCGACCACGAAACAAGCGGTCATGGACGACAAGAAGGCAGCGATCCTGAGCGAAATACCGCGGTTGCGGCGCTATGCGCGCTCGCTGCTGCGCGACCGCGATTCCGCCGACGACCTTGTCCAGGACTGCCTGGAGCGGGCGCTTGTGCGGCTCGACAACTGGCAGACTGGAGAAAGCCCCCGGAGGTGGCTGTTTACGATCATGCATCACTTGTTCATCGACCAGATGCGCAAGGTCAACCGGCGCGGCGAGGCGGCGATGCTGCCTCTCGAAGCCGGTGAGGCCCAAGCCGCGCCCGCCGATCAGGTCGAGACCATCGCCTCGCGCGAGATCATGGATGCCTTGCAGGCGATCAGCCCCGATCGCCGCGCGGCGTTGGTGATGGTCGCCATCGAGGGCTTTTCCTATGCCGAGGCCGCCAACATCCTTGGCGTGCCGGCCGGCACGCTGATGTCGCGCATCGCGCGCGGCCGCGAGGAATTGCGAGGATTGCTCGACGACACATCGCGCCGACGCACGATAAGGATCGTCGAGAAATGACCCGCCGCGATTTTTCCGAACGCGATATCCATATGGCCCTCGACGGCGAGCTGCCGGGCGAGGAGCGCATGGCTTACGATGCCTGGCTCGAGGCCAATCCCGAGATGAAGGCGAAGTCCGTACGCTACATTGCTGACCGCGCCGCCATGCGCGCCGCGTTGGCAGGCGTGATGGACGAGCCGGTGCCGGCGAGGCTGCGGCAGGTCGTGCTTGGCGAGGCGCCTGCAAAAGCATCGGTCTGGCGCTCGCGCTGGTGGCTGTCGGCCGCCGCGGCCGTAATGCTCGCGGTCGGCGGGCTCGGCGGCTATGTCGCCGGTGTCGACAGCATCGCCCGCGGCGAAAGTGACGACCAGCTCGCCGAGCAGGCGATCGCCGCCCATGTCACCTACGCCGCCGAGAAGCGCCACGCCGTCGAAGTCCCAGCGAGCGATAAGGACCATCTCCAGACCTGGCTGTCGAACCGTGTCGGGCTGAAGCTGGTCGCGCCCGATCTTGCGGCCGAGGGTTTCGAGCTGGTCGGCGGCCGGCTGTTGCCTGCCGGCGGCCAGGGCAAGGCGGCGATGCTGCTTTATGAGGACGCCAAGGGCGAGCGCATCTCGCTCTACGTCACCGCCGAATCGTCGGAGACATCCAAGGGCACCTACGCGGCCGAGGCGGGCGGACCGGAAGCAGTCTATTGGCTCGACAAGGGCTATGCCTGCGCGGTCGTCGGCTCATTGCCGCCGGAGCGCCTGTCGGACGTCGCAAAGAGCGCCTATGGCCAGCTGCTGGCCGGCATATCAAGCTGAAGCGGCTGCGTTTTTCGGCGGCCGGCAGTCGCTTGAACAGCAATTCTGTTCAAACGCTTGGCCCTTTGCTGCTGCCGCGGAAACTGTCACAATTCGGCCCTAATCAAGGAGCGATAGCGCTTGATGAATACTGGCGCTTCGGCCAGTATTCGCGACGCATCCATCGGGGCCGTTTCTTAAACCCAATCGAGGTTCTCCCAAGCCCGCATGCCTGCCGAGATCCGCAAGGCCCGCGCGTCAGACGTCGATGACCTCGCCGCCATCGAGAAGGCTGTTTTTCCTGGCGACAGGCTGTCGCGCCGCTCCTTCCGCCAGTTCATCGAACGCGAGACCGCCGAGATGCTGGTGGCCGAGAACGAGGGCCGGGTCGCCGGCTATGCGGTGGTCCTGTTTCGCAAGGGCAGCGGCGTGGCGCGGCTCTACTCCATCGCTGTCGGTCCCTTCTTCGGCCGCCTCGGCATCGGCCGACTTCTGCTGGCCGCCGCCGAAGAGGCGGCCTTCGAGCACGACCGTCTGTTGCTGCGCCTCGAAGTGCGCGAGGACAATGATCGGGCCATCCGCATCTACGAGCAGGCCGGCTATCGGAAATTGGGCCGCGAGCCCGACTACTACGAGGATGGCGCGACCGCGCTGCGCTACGAAAAGACGCTGCGCGGCGACACGCCCACGGCGACCAAAGTGCCGTTCTACCAGCAAACCTGCGAGTTCACCTGCGGCCCGTGCTGCCTGATGATGGCGATGGCCAATTTCGACCGTGGCTTCGTTCCCGATCCGGTCATGGAAATCCGCCTCTGGCGCGAAGCGACCACGGTCTTCATGATGTCGGGTCCCGGCGGCTGCGAGCCTTTCGGCCTGGCCGTCGCCGGCTATGAGAGCGGGCTCGCCGCCGAGATATTCGTCTCCTTCTACGGCGCGCTGTTCCTGCAGTCGGTGAGGAGCCAGGACAAGCGCCGGGTGATGGAGCTCGCCCAGGTCGATTTCCGCCGCCGCGCCGAACTTTACGGCATCCCGGTCAACTACCGCCCGTTCGGCATCGGCGATATCCGCCAAGCCCTCGCCGAGGGCAAGCTCGTGGTGGTGCTGATCAGCGGCTTCCTTATGTTCGGCAAGAAGGTGCCGCATTGGGTGCTGGCCATCGGTGACGATGGCGACCATATCCTGATCCACGATCCCTGGGTCGAGGATGAAAGGCAGGAAACAATCCTCGATGCCGCGAACATTCCGGTGCCCTACGACATTTTCATGAACATGGCGCAATTCGGCCGCGACGGCTTGCGCGCCGCTATCACTCTGGGAAAACGCTGAGACAATGACCTGGGTTATCCTGACAGGCAGGCAGAACGATCTCGACCAGGTGGCCACACCCCACAAGATCATCACCAACCGCGACTATCTCGCGCATCCGGCTTTGTTCCGCGGCCAGCGGCCGAAGGTGATCAACCTGTCGAACAATTACGGCTATCAGAGCCGAGGCTACTATGCCTCGCTGCTGGCCGGCTCGCGTGGCCACCGGGTGATCCCGACCGTCGAGACCATGATCGACCTCTCGGAACGCAAGCTCTACGAGCACGCCCTGCCGGAACTCGAGCTTGCCTTGAACAAATGCCGCAAGGACCTCGGCGGGACTTTTCCGGCCAAGGTCGCGATCTTCTTCGGCATCGGCCCGTCCAAGGTCTGGGACCGCTTCACCAGGCTTCTGTTCGACTGGTTCCGCGCGCCGGCGCTGGAGGTCCATATCAAGGACAGCGCAGAATGGGCTTCGATCCGCAAGATCGGCTTCCTGCCTTTAGCCCGCATGACGGAGGGCGAGGAAGAGTTCTTCCTGCAGTGCCTGGAGACCTACACCAGCCGCGAATGGCGCGACACCAAGGGCCGCACACCGGCGCGCTATACATTCGCGACGCTGGTCGACCCGCATGAGGAATTGCCGCCGTCGGAGATTTCCTCGCTGCGCTACTGGGCGAGGATCGCCGAGAAGATGGGTGTCGAAGTCGAGCCGATCACCAGGAAGGATCTTGCCAAGCTCGCCAATTACGACGCGCTGTTCATCCGCGAGACGACGTCGATCTCCAACCACACCTACCGCTTCGCGCGCCGTGCCCAGCAGGAAGGCATGCCGGTGATCGACGATCCGCTGTCGATGATCCGCTGCACCAACAAGGTCTATCTCAACGAGCTGATGACCTACAACAAGGTGCCGGTGCCGCCGACGGTAATGATCGCCGGCACCTCCGACTTCGAGGTGGCGGCGCAGACACTTGGCTTTCCGCTGGTGTTGAAGATCCCGGATTCGTCCTTCTCGCGCGGCGTCAAGAAGTGCGAGAACATGGCGGAGCTGACCAAGCTCGCGACCGAATGGCTGGAAGATTCCGATCTCCTGATCGCGCAGAAATTCATCCCGACCGAATATGACTGGCGCGTCGGCGTGCTCGGCGGCCAGCCGCTGTTTGCCGTGCACTATCTGATGGCGAAGAAGCACTGGCAGATCGTCAACCACAAGGCCAGCGGCAAGCCCGACCAGGGCGGCATCAAGACGTTCACGCTGAAGCAGACGCCGCCCCATGTCGTCGAAACGGCGGTGCGGGCGGCAAAATGCATCGGCGATGGCCTCTACGGCGTCGACCTCAAGGAGACCAAGGACGGGGTCTTCGTCATCGAGGTCAACGACAACCCCAATCTCGATCATGGCTGGGAGGATTCCGGCGAGAAGGACGAGCTCTGGGTGCGGCTGACGCAGTGGTTCCTGGAACGCCTGGACCGGCCGGAGAAGTAGTGAGGAACTGGTGAGCTGAAGAACTGAAGAATGGAGTGTCTGGCGGAACCGCCTGTCCTTGCGCCATCAGTCCATCATTTCCTAATCTCCTCAGTTCCTCAGTTCCAATTATTCAAACCGAGGGAAAAGCATGCTGTTCTTCGTGATCGAGGATTTTCACGGCGCGGACCGCAAGGAGATCTACCGCCGCTTTCGCGACAAGGGCCGTTTGAAGCCGGACGAGCTCGTTGTCCACCACAGCTGGATCGCTGCCGACATGAGCCGCTGCTTCCTGTTGGTGGAGGCGGATGATGTCACGATCCTGCAGCGTTGGGCCATCGAGTGGAACGACCTTGTCGAGTTCGAGATCATTCCAGTGGCCAGCAGCAAGGATATGGTGGTTGCGCTGGCGGCGCATCTTTGAAAGGCTTCGGAGCGGAAGCCAAATAGTGCAGTGTCACTCTAATTTGCTGTCATATGCCTGCTTGCAAAAAGTGCACTTTCACCGAATTTGGGCTGTCGTCCGAGCCACAGCCAGCAATGACATCCGCGTGATCGTCATTCTAGGGCGGAGCAAGGAGCGAAGCGACGCGGGGCAGACCCTAGGATCTATACCGTTACGCTAAGGCGTTGCAGCGGTTACAGAATTCTGCACCGTTGCGCCCCGCGGCAGAGATCACGGCATGGATACTCGGGTCAAGCCCGAGTATGACGAAGGGATGAGCGATACGGCTAAACCTCGCAGGTTGGCGCCAACTGCGCTCGTTCAATCCTTCCTATGGCTCCCTCAAACGACAGCTATCGCGTCGACCTCAATGAGGTAGCCTGGTGACATGATCGCCACACCGACGATCACATTCGCCGGCTTGTGATCTCCAAACAGCGAAATCTGCGCGGCCTCGATGATCGGAACATGTTCGTCGCGGTTGTAGTCGACGATGTAGATCGTGATCTTGCAGACCTGGTCGGGCCGGGCGCCCGCCGCGCTCAGCGCTCGGCCGAGATTGGCGAATGACAGGCGCGCTTGCGCCGCAAAATCACCGTGCCCGACGAGCTTGCCGTTTATGTCTTCAGGCTGCTGACCCGAGATGAACACTAGCTTGGATCCCGTCGCGACGACAACCTGTGTATACATCTCCGGAACCGGCAGGTCCGCCGGATTGATGAGTTCGAGCGACATCAAAGATCTCCTGCTGCTTCGTTTGACTGAAAAACGGGCGGGCGCGAAGGACTGGTGCTCCGTTGCCCGAATTCCCTGAACTACGTCTCGGAGGACTGGGCGCCCAGCGCCGGCGATCCGACGGTGCGCCGGCATTCCCCGATCAGCCATTCGCGGAACGCAGCCACGACATCGCGCCTTGCGCTGCGTTCCGGAATGGTCAGGCAATAGGGCTGGCGCAACGCCAGCGATCGGGCCACGGGCCGGACCAGCCTTCCATCCTCCAGCGCCTGGGCGCAATAGATGCCTTGCGCCAGCGCCACGCCCAGTCCTGAAATGGCGAGATCGAGCGCTGCCCGAGACGAGTTCGCGGAGAGACCGCGCTGTATCGCGCGGTCCGGCTCGCTTCCCGCCGCCTCGAACCAGTTGCGCCAGGAGGGGAAGGACGCACCGGTCGGACCCCAGTCGGTGTGAATGAGCGGCAGGCCGGCAAGGCCGTCGGATCTGGTCGCGCCGGAAAGCGTCGGGGCGCAAACGGGGTAGACGGTATCCCTGACGATTTCCTCGGTCGGATGCTGCCGGTAATGGGGACCGTAAGAGAGGCGGATGTCGATCAATTCGTGATCGAATGGCACCGGATCGTCGTCGCCTCTAAGCGATATGTCGGCGGCGCCATGGCCGGCGACAAAACCGGCGAGCCGCTCCGAGAGCCAGCCCATCGCCATGGAAGGCGGCACTGAAATGACGAGCCTTGGCCGGAATGCATCGCCGCCGACATCCCTTGCGACGCTGCCGATCTCCCGGAAGGCCATGCTGAGCCTCGGCAGCATCTCCACGCCGGCCTCGGTCAGCACGGCCCGCCGGTTGACCCGGTGGAACAGTTTTCGGCCCAGCTGTTCCTCGACGGTACGGATGAGTTGGCTGACGGCCGCCGCTGAAACCGACAGCTCGTCCGCCGCGGCCGCGAAGCTGCCGGTGCGTGCTGCGGCCTCGAAGGCCTGAAGTCCACGCAAGGAGGGAAGGGCGACCATGCGATTCCAAAAGATAAGGCGATCTTATCTATTTCACAGAAATCCTCGTTTTTCGAAAGGTTTCTTTCTGAGTACCATGGCTGCATGAACGCAATCGACCATCACGAAACCGTAGACCATCGCCAGGTGATAGCCTCGCTGACCAATGACGAACGCAGCCGGCTGACCGGTAAATCCGATGGGCCGGGCCTTGTCCAGTTTGCGCTCCATCTCGGCGCGATCGTCGCCCTTGGCGCGCTGATCGCGGCCAAGGTGCCGTTCTGGCCGGTCCTGATGCTGCCGCAGGGCATCCTGATCGTCTTCCTGTTCACGCTGCTCCATGAGACCGTGCACAGGACGGCGTTCGAAACGCAGTGGCTTAACGATATCCTCGCGCGGTTCTGTAGCCTGGCGATCGCGCTGCCCGCCGACTGGTTCCGCTACTTCCACTTCGCCCATCACCGCTTCACCCAGGACCCCGAGAACGATCCGGAGCTCGCCTTCCCGAAGCCCGAGACATTGCGGCAGTACCTCGTCCACGTCTCAGGGCTGCCGGTGTGGTGGGGCCACTTCAAGACGCTCTACACCAATGCAATGGGGCGCTGCCGGGACAGCTACGTGCCGCCCAAGGGTCTGCCGAAGGTGAAGGCCGAGGCGCGGGCGATGATCGCCTTCTATGTCGTCCTGCTGGCGCTCGCGGCCTGGTTCAAGGCGTCGGTGCTGCTCACTGTCTGGATCGTGCCGGCGCTGCTCGGCCAGCCGTTCCTCAGGCTCTATCTTCTGGCCGAGCACGGCCGCTGTCCCTTCGTCGCCAACATGCTGGAAAACACCCGCACGACGCTGACCAACTGGTTCGTGCGCAAGCTCGCCTGGAACATGCCTTATCATGCCGAGCATCACGCCTATCCGGGCGTGCCGTTCCACCAGTTGCCGGAATTCCACCGGCTGATCGAGCGGCACCTCAAGGTGGTCGAGCCGGGCTATGTGAGCTTCCACGAGAAGTACATCGAGGCGCTGCGCTAGAGCAATTCCAGGAAAGGTGTGAGCGGTTTTCCGTCCGGAATTGCGTGAAACAAAGGGATAGAGCGGTTCGCCGTTTCCGTGAAACGGTGAAACGCTCTAGGCGACCGGCGCGTTAACGGCCAGAAATTAGCCTGACTGGCGCAGCAGCGCCTGGGAACGGAGCAGCCGGCTCATGTCCGCCGCTTTGGCCGGCACGCCGATCAGATAGCCTTGCGCCTCGCCGCAGCCGGCCTTGCGCAGCATGTCGAGCTGCGCTTCGGTCTCGACGCCTTCGGCGGTGACGGTGATGCCGAGTTCGGCGCCAAGCCCGATCACCGTGCGCACGATCGCCGCCGTGTCGCGCCTGTCGAGGTCGCGGATGAAGGAGCGGTCGATCTTGATCTTGTCGACGGGGAAGCGTCTGAGATAGCCGAGCGAGGAATAGCCGGTGCCGAAATCGTCGAGCGCGATGCGCACGCCGAGGCCGCGCAATTGGCTGAGCGTCTTCAGCACCGCGTCACTTTCGTCCATCATCACCGTTTCGGTGATTTCGAGCTCCAGGCGGTTGGCCGGCAGGCCCGAAAAGGCGAGCGCTGAGATCACGCTGCGGGCGAAGCCGCCGCTCTTGATCTGCGCGGCCGAGACGTTGACGGCCATCCGCATCTCCGGCGGCCAATGGGCAGCCACGCTGCAAGCCTTGCGAAGCGCCCAGTCGCCGAGCTGCACGATCAGCCCGGTCTCCTCGGCGGCGGGGATGAAGTTTTCAGGCGACACCAGGCCGCGCGATGGCGAGCGCCAGCGCATCAGGGCTTCCGCGCCGACAATTTCGCCGGAACCGATGTTGAGGATCGGCTGGAAATCGAGCTCGAACTCGCGCTTGGAAAGGGCTGCTTCGAGATCCAATTCAAGCGCGCGGCGCTCCCGCATCAGGGCATCCATGCCCGGCTCGAAGAAGCGATAGACATTGCGACCTTCGCTCTTGCCCCGGTAGAGCGCCATGTCGGCGTTGGTGAGCAGCGTGTCGGCATCGTGTCCGTCGCCGGGATAGAGCGCGATGCCGAGGCTCACGCCCACATGCATTTCGCGTCCCTTGTCGCGATAGGGTTTGCCGACGATCTCGACGATGCGCTTGGCGAGCTTTTCTGCGTCGGCAGCGCTCTTGATGCCGAACTGGATGATGGCGAACTCGTCGCCGCCGAAGCGGGCCACCATATCCTTGCTGCTGCGCACGGCGTGCAGCAGCCGCTTGGCGACGCATTTCAGCAGCCAGTCTCCGGCCGGGTGGCCGAATGTGTCGTTGACTGCCTTGAAGCGGTCGAGGTCGAGCGAGAGGATCGCCAGCGGCTTGGCCTTGGCCTCGCCAAGCGCCTGGTCCAGCTTTTCGCGAAACATCGAGCGGTTGGGCAGGTTGGTCAGCGTGTCGTGATGCGCAAGATGCGTCATGCGCTCCTCGGCGCGCCGCTGCTCGGTAACATCGTCGAAAGTCACCACCCAGCCGCCGCCCATCGGCTGGCGTACGACGAGGAACGTCCTGCCGTCGGATAGGTAGCGGTAGGTCGAGTGCATCTTCCCCGCCTGCAGGCAGGTTTGGGTCTTGGCGACTTCGCTGTCGACGTCGAGCTTGGTGTAGATGCCGAGCTCCAGCAGCCGTTCGAGCGCGTCGCGATGCGTCGTTCCATAGGGGAAGTCCGCCGCGGCGACCTTGTAGAGTTCCAGAAAACGCTGATTGCGCACGATCATCTTGCCGTCGGCGTCATACATCAGCAGGCCTTGCGACATGTTGGCCAAAGCGGCGTCGAAGCGGCGGTGCTGCTCCTTCAGCTCCTCTTCGGCGCGACGCTGCACGGTCACGTCCTCATAGATCGACACCCAGCCGCCGGAAGCCAGCGGGCGATGCGAGATGACGATGATGCGTCCGTCCGCCAGCGTCTCCTCATAAGTCGAAGGCGCGGCGCCGTCGATGTAAGGCTTGCGAACGGCATAGAGTTCTTCGGCGCTTTGCGAGGCGACGCCGACATCGACGCTGTGTTGCAGAATGTCGAAGAAGCGGATGCCAGGCTTCACCACCTTGGCGTCGAGGCGGAAGAGGTCGATATAGTTCCGGTTGCAGATGATCATCCGCTCCTCAGCGTCGAACATGCATAGCCCATGCGACATGTTCTCGACGGCGGCCGCGAAACGCTCGTTCTGGGCACGAAGTTCTTCGGCTATTCGTCGAACCGGGCCAACAGCGGCCGCTCTTCGCTTTCCGGCGACCGAACCAGTCTTGACATGTGCGCCGGGCATGAGCACGCCTTCGGACCGTGACCGAACGCAATACTGTCCTGCTCGCCGGTTAATTTAGCGTTCTTTTATAGGGTTGAATTCACAACAGGAACCTTGCCTTTGGCCGAGCGTCATCAGGCGCTCGTCCAGGATGGTTCTCCCGCACCGCTGAAAGCCGCGGCCTTCTTCTTACCGCTTGGGCGCCTGGAGATCCTGTAGACGGAGGCAGGCGGAACGTTCAACATCGTACGCCCGACATGCGTCGCGATAAGGTCCAGTCCTTCGAGGATAGGTCGCGCAACCGGACAACGAGGCCCATAGGTGAATTGGTAGAATGCCGCTCCGGGCCGCAGATGCGCGAATGCACCGTCGAGGATTGCTATCACCTTGTGGTCGGGCATGCTCAACAGCGGCAAGCCGCTGATCACCGCCCCCACCGGCGCATCACGATATTCCAACTCTCCGACGCGAGCCGCGTCCATCCGCAGCACATGCGCCCCAGGATATCGAGCTTCCAGATGCCGCGCGAAATTCTCACCATATTCAATCAAGGTGAGGTCTTCCGGTCGCACGCCGCGCTCGAGGAGTTTTGCCGTGAAGACGCCGGTGCCGGGTCCCAACTCGATCACCCGCCCCGTGCCGGAGGTGATATCCTGGGTGATGATCCCCGCCAACGCGTTGCCGGATGGAGCGATGGCTGCCACTCGCAGCGGTGCGGCCATCCAGGACCGAAAGAACATCCAGAAATCGCCTTGCATTGAGCCTCCTCGGAAGAGCCTGTGAGCTTCTTGAATGGATGTCGTAGCCGACAAAGCGAGAGTTGCCGGCCCTGGACCCCGCGCCGGATCTTGCTAAAGCGACGCGATGGCGTGTTTCCTCGATGTGCCCTGAGCCGCGTTCGACAGGGCCTCCCACGCTTCCCAGGTGGCCAGACGGTCGGCATAGGCTGCGCGGGCGGCCGGCAGGCCTTCGGTGCCGACAAAGAAGCGCAGCGGCGGCTCCTGCAGATCGACGATATTCAGCACGGCTTCGGCCGTGGCCTGCGGATCGCCGAATTCCATTGCCGCGCCCGCGGCGAAGACCTGAGCCTTGAGGGCCGCATAGGCCTCAAGGCTGCCGGACATTCTGAGCGACGATTGGCTGGAGAAATCCGTTGCATAGGCGCCGGGCTCCAGCAGCGTCACCTTGATGCCAAAGCTCTTGACCTCCTGGGCGAGGCTTTCGTGCAGAGCCTCGAGCGCCCATTTGGAGGCGTTGTAAAAGCCTACGATAGGGCTCGCCACGATGCCCGAGACGCTGGAGACGGCCAGGATATGGCCGCTGCCTTGCTCACGCAGCAATGGCAGGGCGGCCTGGATTACATGTAATGCACCGAAGAAGTTGGTTTCGAACTCGGCGCGAATGGCCACTTCAGCCGCTTCTTCCACCGCACCGACCAGCGCGTAGCCGGCATTGTTAAGGACGACATCGAGACGGCCGAAATGGCGATGTGCCTGCTCGACCACATCGGTGACCTGCTCGCTGTCGGTCACGTCCAGGGCCAGCGACAACACGGCGTCGCCGTAACTCTTCTTGAGGTCAGCGAGGCTTGCAGGGTTGCGAGCGGACGCCGCCACCCTGTCGCCGCGCCTCAACGCGGCCTCGGCCCAGATGCGGCCGAAGCCGCGCGATGCGCCTGTGATGAACCAAACTTTGCCGGACATGATCTTTCCTCGTCATTCGCGAAGGCTGGGGTTACTCGACGAGGATTTGGATAGCGGCTGTGGGCGGGCGGCACAGTGACGGAGGGCGCCAATCCACTTGCACAAAACGCCAGTGGCGCGGCGCATTCCAAGATTGTGCCGAACGGATGCACGGCTGCAACTGGAGCAATTCCACGAAAAGCGAGCAGTTTTGCCGCCCGAAATTGCGTTGAAACGATGGGATAGAGCGGTTCGCCGTTTCTGTGAAACGGTGAAACCTAGTGTATGAAGCTGCCCGGAACCTGTTTCGAGCTATCGAAATTGAGTTCCCGCCAGCGATTGGGAGTCGTGCCCTCCCACTCGCGAAACGCGCGGTAGAAGGAACTCGCATCCTGATAGCCGAGCAGGCAGGCGACCTCGTCGATGTCGGCTGTCGGATCCGACAGCAGCTGCCGGCCGAGTTCCTGTCGGGCGTTGATGAGAAGCTCGCGGAAACTGGTTCCTTCCTCGGTGATGCGCCGCTGCAGCGTGCGTTCGCTCATCCCAAGCTCGCGCGCGATGTCGGAGAGCTCCGGCCTTCCACTCGCCAAGCTCCGTTTCAACACGACCTTCACCTGCTCAGCAATCGAGCTTTGCGCGCCAAGCTCGCCGAGCGCGGCGGCCAGCGCAGGCGTGAGGATCTCGAGAAGCTCTGGATTGTGGCCCGGAAAGGGACGGTCGAGATCGGCGGAACGCAGGACCAGCAAGTCGCGCGCGGCGCCGTAGCGGACCGGACATCCGAAATAGGCCCGATGCGCGCCGCTCTTGTCGTCAGGGCGCGTCAACTCGACACGAAGCGGGACAAGATGCTGCCCCGTTCCCCGCCGGCCGAGCTCGACGAGAAAGGCAAAGGCGACGTCGGTTGCGACCGCAGGCGTCGGCTCGTTGGCGTAAAGCCACTCGGAACTTATCATGCATTCGCCGTTCTCGTCGGCGACATGCAACTGCTCGGGCGAGCAAAGTCGCTTGAAGCGAGCAATCCGGGCGATGCCGTCGCGATAGTTCCGAGCGTGGAAAGCGGCGAGCGTGGAAGGCGGGTGGATCGCGGTATCGGCGACCTCGACCAGCCGGATGCCCAGATCCGATTGCGCGTAGAGTTCCTCGAGAGCCCTCCACAGCGCGAAATACTGAGCGGTCGTGACGAAGGCTTGTTCGTTGAGGTGGAGGGTGGCGGGAAGCCGGGCCTGGCGCAACACAGCCGGCGCGGGCAGGCCCAGACGCTCCACGGCACGCCAGAAGGCCCGAGGCACCTTGCATTTGTCGCCTGGAACTCCGCTCATGCCCGTTCTCCCGGCTCCGCTCATCGCATCTGGCTGAGGATGAGGCGATCGAACATGCGGTCACCGAACCATTTTCTCACACCGATCATCATCTTCGCATATTTGCCGGCGGCGTAGCGCGTTCGTGGCCTGGCCGAGCTTATGGCGGCCGAGACGACTTCGGCGATCACGCTCGGATCGCTGCCGCGGCCATGGCCATAGCTTGCTCGGGTCGTCTTCGCCACGGCCTGCGTCACCTTCGCATAGGCGCCGCTTCCGGATCGCTTCAGAAGCCCATCCGCGACCACATCGCCGAATCCAGTCTCGATCAGGCCGGGTTCGACGACCACGACCTTGATACCGAAGGGAGCGAGCTCGAGCCGCAGACTGTCAGACCAGCCTTCCAGCGCATGCTTGGTCGCGTGATACCAGGCGCCGAGCAAGGTGTAGATCTTGCCGCCCATCGAGGTGATGTTGACGATCGTGCCGGCTTTCCTTCGGCGCATCGATGGCAGCAGAAGCTGCGTCAGGCGGGCCGGGCCAAAGACGTTCACCTCGAACTGGTAGCGCGCTTCATCGATGCCGATTTCCTCGACCGGCCCGTAAAGCCCAAAACCGGCATTGTTGACCAGGACATCGACGCCGTCGACTTCGGCAAGGATGTTGGCAACAGCCGCCTCGATATCGGCGTCCTTCGAAATGTCCATGCGCAATGCGCGCGCGCCCAACGCAGCGAGGTCGTCCATCTTCTCGATCTGGCGCGCGGCAACATAGACCTGATATCCGTCCCGGATCAGGCGCCTGGCGATTTCCTTGCCCATGCCGGACGACGCGCCGGTCACAAGGGCTGTCTTTCTCTTCCTGTCAAACATGATTGCCTCTTGATCTTGCATGACCAGGATCTAGGGGCAGGCGCTCGCCCATTCAGTGACGAAGCACGCCATTGCGGTGGCAGATTACGCCAACCTGCGCCGCTTTTCATGAAACTGATTGGCGGTTGTGTCCAGTGACGGTCGCCGGCGTGCCTTGTTTAGCTTGCCGAGCTGGCGGCAAGCGAGGACTGGCGCCTGGCTTCGAGCGTCTTGAAACGCTTGAGGAAAGCCGTTTGCGCCCAGGTGACGGATTTTGCCGTGAAGTCGAAACGGTCGGCGGAGAAGCCGCGCGGCCGGCCGAAATACTCCGTCGCTTCCGCCGTCGAGAAGCCGGCCAGCAGCGTCGCTTCGAAATAGGCGGCGATCTGGTCGGCGCGCTTGATGTCCTTGCGCAAGGTCGCGCTGAGCTCCGCCGGCAGCGAGAAACGCAGATGGATCGCGCGCTGCAGGCGTAGCTCGCAATCCTTGTAGGAGCCGCCCATTACCGATTTGAACGGCGAGATCATGTCGCCGATGACATATTCCGGCGCGTCGTGCAGAAGCGCGGCAAGCCGCGCTTCGGCCGTGGCCTGCGGTGCCAGCTCGCCATAGAGCGCTTCAACCAGCAACGAATGCTGCGCGACCGAAAAGGCATGCTCGCCGCTGGTCTGGCCGTTCCAGCGGGCGACGCGGGCAAGCCCATGCGCGATATCGGCAATCTCGATGTCGAGCGGCGAGGGGTCGAGCAAGTCGAGCCGCCGCCCCGAAAGCATGCGTTGCCAGGCGCGCGGCGGCGCGCCGGCCCGGTCGGCCGCCATCAGGCCTCCTCCGCGCTGACCGCGCCTTCAGGGAAGGAGAACTTCGCCCAGGCGGGGATCGCGAGCGTAACCGGAACATCGCCCGCCATGATCACCTCGCCGGCATCGACCGCCGCCTTGACGCGATCGGTGCGGGCAATGGCGAGCCCGGTCCTGCCGCTAACCGAGCCGAGCGCGCCCACCGGCCGGCCGGCGACGGTGAGCTCGGTTCCCGAAGCGGGCAGGAGGCCGTCGGCATACGCGATCAGCACGCGGCGCCGCGCAGTGCCGCGATGCTGCATGCGCGAAACCACTTCCTGGCCGATATAGCAGCCCTTCTTGAAGCCGACGCCGCCGGTTTCGTCGAGCAGAACGTCATGCGGGAAGGCATCGCCGAGCTGGTAGTCGGAGCCGCTTTCGGCGACGCCATTGGCGATGCGAACGGCTTTCCAGCCATCAGGATCGCCACCGTCCCTTGCCCCGCCGCCATAAGCACGGCTTACCGCCACATCGCGAAAACGCGTGTCGGCAAGCGCGGTTGAATCGGAAGATGAGGCGGTTGAATCATCGCCCCACGCGACCGTGACAACCACCTGATCCTGCCTGGCAATCTCGGCTTTTGCCCTTAGCCGATAAAGCATCAGCCGGCGCACGAAATCGTCGGCGATGTCGGCCCGGCAGTCGACCCAGAAACTGTTGTCGCCGGCGCGCGAGATCAGGAAATCGAACAGGATCTTGCCCTGCGGCGCCAGCAGCGCGCCGGGCTTCGCCTGGCCCGGCCCGAGCGTGTCGAGATCGGTGGTGAGGATGTTCTGCAGGAAATGCTCGGCGTCGGGGCCGGAAACGGAAATGAGCGCGCGGTCTTTGAGCTGGGCAAAGGGCATGAGGGTAAAATCGGCCTGATCTTGCAAAACGTTCGGTCATTACGTAAGCCGGCCACACTCCCCCCGCAAGAGATTGGACCTGCCCATGGCAACCACCTTCGACCTCATCCTGACAGGCGGCACCGTGGTCAACCATGACGGGGAGGGTCGCCGCGACATCGGCGTGAAGGGCGGACGCATCGCGCGGATAGGCGATCTCGGCCAGGCCTCGGCCGGCGAAACCATCGACTGCGCGGGCCTGCACATCCTGCCGGGCGTCGTCGACAGCCAGGTGCATTTCCGCGAGCCGGGGCTGGAGCACAAGGAAGATCTGGAGACGGGTTCTCGCGCGGCGGTGCTGGGCGGCGTCACCGCCGTCTTCGAAATGCCCAACACCAATCCTTTGACCACCACCGAGGCGGCGCTCGCCGACAAAGTGCGCCGCGCCACCGGCCGCATGCATTGCGATTTCGCCTTCTGGGTCGGCGGCACGCGCGACAATGCTCGCGATGTCGGCGAACTGGAACGGTTGCCGGGAGCGGCCGGCATCAAAGTGTTCATGGGTTCGTCCACCGGCGACCTTCTGGTCGAGGACGACGAAGGCGTCGCCTCGATCCTGCGCAACACCCGCCGCCGCTCCGCCTTCCATTCGGAAGACGAATTCCGTCTGCGCGAGCGGCTCGGCGAGCGCGTCGAGGGCGATCCGTCGTCGCATCCCGTCTGGCGCGACGAGATCGCAGCACTTCGCTGCACCGAGCGTCTGGTGCGCATCGCCAGGCAGACGCGCGCGCGCATCCATGTGCTGCATATCTCGACGGCCGAGGAGATCGTCTTCCTCGAACAGCACAAGGATGTCGCGACCTGTGAGGCGACGCCGCATCATCTGACGCTGACGGCGGACGACTATGCCAGGCTTGGCACGCTGCTCCAGATGAATCCGCCGGTCCGAGCCGCCCGCCACCGCGATGGCGTCTGGCATGGCATTGTGCAAGGAATCGTCGATGTGCTTGGCTCCGACCACGCGCCGCACACGCTGGCCGAGAAGGCGAAGCCCTATCCGGCCTCGCCGTCGGGCATGACCGGCGTGCAGACGCTGGTGCCGATCATGCTCGATCACGTCAATGCCGGCCGGCTCACCTTGCAGCGCTTCGTCGACCTTTCCAGCCACGGCCCGCAGCGCATCTTCGGCATGGCCAGGAAGGGCCGCATCGCCGCCGGCTACGATGCCGATTTCACCATCATCGACCTGAAGCGGCGCGAGACCATCACCAACGCCCAAGCCGGTTCCAAGGCCGGCTGGACGCCCTATGACGGCAGGGAGGTCACCGGCTGGCCGATCGGCACCATCGTGCGCGGCAATCGCGTCATGTGGGAAGGTGAGATCACGACACCCAGCCAGGGCAGGGCGGTGGAGTTTTCAGAGGCGCTGCCGGCTTAGCCCTGCCAAAAATTGGATTTGTTAAGCGCTCTGCATTATCTTGCAGGCGCTATGACCGAGAACATCGCGCCGATCATTCCTGCAGAGTTTCCGGAGCTTCAGGCGCTCGCCTGGAACCGCGATGTCGCGCGCCCCATCCCAGCGAAAGAGGCCTTTGCGCTTTACGAGCGCAATTGGCGCTTTGTCGATCAAAAGCGCCTTACGGCGCGTGAGAAGCTGCTTATCAGGAAGTTGGCTGACGAATTCGGCCACGGTATCCTTCTGACCACATCGTGATAATCCATCTTTCTGTCCTCGACGCGTGCAACCGCTGCGCCCGACGGGAATATTGCGGGTAGAAATCATGAAGGCGTTCGGAAAACCGGAACACAGGATTATCGCTGAAGCCCTCGGACTGATGGATCGTGACTTCCTGACGGCCACTCAATGCTGGTTTGGCGGAGGCACGGCCATCGTCATGAAACTTGGCGAGTATCGTCGGTCACTGGATCTGGATTTCCTTTGCGCCGACGCCAGCGGCTACCGCGAGCTGCGGACACGGGCCTCGGAACTTGGCGTTCGGGCCTTCTTCCCTGAGCCCATCGAAGCCGTCCGGGATTTCCAGATCGACCAATATGTCTGAGGACCGTCGTGCGCCTCAAAGGGCAACTGATCCGGTTCGAAGTCGTCCGGAAGGGCCGCGTCGATTTGCGTGGTCATTTTGACGACGATCTTGAGATACCGGCCCTTGTTCCTGCGGATATGTTCGCGGAGAAGCTGCTGGCGAATGCCGATCGATGCCAGGATCGTGCTGTCGCATATCGAGATGCCTTCGATCTCGGGATGCTGGTTAAAGCGTATGGGCAAATCCCAACCGAAGCCCTCGACAAGGCGCAAGCCGCCTACGGCCCCGACGTCGAACGCAAAGTCGTTTGGGTTATCGACAAGCTCCGGGACAAAGGCGAACTACGCGCCGCGGCCGACGTCCTTCAAATGGATGTCGCGGTGGGAACCGACGCTATTTCGGCCTTGCGGAAGGAAGCGGCTCGCCTATGGCCGGAGGCCGCCAAGGAGTAAGTTCTCGCCTCAATCCCCGGCCACAAAGAACAGCCACTGTCCTGTCGGCGTGATGCCGACGCGGTAGAAGATGTAGGCGCCGAACTGCTTCATGTCGTCATAGTCGCTGGCCGTGACCAGCTTGAACAATTCGACGCGTTGCCTGGCGTCGAGCTTGTCGAGCGGCAGCGCGAAGAAATATGGCCAGACATAGAGTTCCTGCGGCGTGCCCGTGTCGACATGCACATAGCCGGCCGAAAGCACCTCTTCCAGGATGGCGAGGATTTCCTGGCCGTCGCTGTCGCCAGAAAGGCCCTTGAGGAAGGTGATCGGGTCGCCGTCGATGTCGCCCAGCGACAATTGCGTCATGGAATCGCCCTTGCCGATCAGCGGCCGCAGCTTCTCGATGTCGCCGGTCCGGCAGGCCTCGATGATCAGCCCATGCATGCGCTTGACCGGTTCGGGGAGCGTGTCGAGGTCGTAGACGACCGCCGGCGGCGGTTGATCAGGATCGGCGCGCGGGCTGGTGATGCCGCCATTGGCCGGCGGCGTTTCCGGCTCCGACTTGTCGGTGTCGTCTGCCGGCTGGCCGCCGTCCGTGGGTTTGGAGCCGGGCGCTTCCGGTATCGGCACGGTCGCGCCGGGCGCGGCGCTGCCGCTGTTGGCGGGCGGGGTCACCGGGGAAGGCAGGTCCTCGCGCTGGATCTCGCTCAGTGCGTAGGAAGGCGTGCTGGCGAGGCACAAAGGCAGCGCAAGGCAGGAAGCGGCGACCAGGATGTTGAGGGTCAGCCCGCGCGGCCGGCCTGACATCGAAAATCTCACCGCTTGCCTCTCCATTGTTACCCGTCCGGGCGGCGCCTTGAATGGTCAAGCGCATGGGCATGATGCCTAAACGGCGTGCCCTCGTCAAAAGTCACTGTCGAAAAGTCGCTATAAAAACAGGTGACTAGTGCTTCAGCCGTTCCGGCTCGAAGGCGCCGGCTATCACCTTTTCCCGCATGCGGTCGAGCAGCGCCAGCGCCGAGGTCTCGCCATTGGCGCGCAACATCTCGCCGAAAGCTGTCTCCAGTGCCGCCTCGGCGATGATTTCCGGTTCGATGCCGGCCGACAGGCCTTCCGCCCAAGCCTCGCTGTGGCTCTCAACGGCGGTCAGGCGTTTTTCTTCCCTGACCAATGCGTCGATGTCGCTGACACCATGTTCCATTGCGATGTCCACCTTACTGCAAGCAGCGATCCAACAATGGACCCGGCTTGGGCTGTCAGTTCGTCCGCAGTCTCAATTAAGTCATTGTAAATACGACATTTTTAGGGTCGAAATTCACATTATCGGCGAGACTGCGCTCAATCGATGCCGAGCTTAGCCGATTAGGCCGGCTTGCGGCATCAAAACCTTCAGTTTGAGTTAATTCCGCAATCGCGCGCTAACGTTTCATTAACACTGTTGCGGAACCGCAACAGATGATTGCACCAGAGCGGGACAGGAGACAATAAGGCAGGTCACATTGGCGCCGATTGTCGCAAGAAATCTGGGCAAAACGCGCTGGCCGCCCGAGCCGCCTCAATTCCCGTAGCGCGAAGCAATGTCGCGCGACAGCGTCTCGCCTTCCTTCATGTAGCGGGTAATGGCCGCGGTCGCCGAAGGCGTGCATTGGGTGTAGGTGCCGCTGAAGGAGCGGTAGCCGCGGTTGAAGGAGGCGATGAAGCGGGCGCGCCGGTCGGGGTCCGGATTTTCCGACTCGAGCAGCTTTTCCATTTCGACCCGCCACTGGTCGCCCTTTTCGCCGCACAGGTTGCGCAGGAAATGCAGCGATCCCAGCACTTCCGCCAGCCGCATCAGCCCCGGCTCGAACGGCGCCTCGGCGGCGCGCGCCGGGGCCGGCGTGGCAGTGATGCCGACGGCGAGGCACGCGGCGAGAAGTGGGGAAGCGCGGGTCATCAGAGCCTTGCGAAGAAGGGGCAAGGCTTTGTGGCGAAACATTTTGTCGCCTGCAAGGCCATTCTGGATGCTCACCGCGTGGCGCGTTGCTCGGGGCCGAGCAATTGCTCGGCGACCGAAAACACGTCGCCGGCAAGCGGCATCCCTGCCATTTCCGCCAGCGTGTAGAACGCCGCGGTCTCGGCATCGTCGCTGGCCACGGGTTCGCCGCCGGCATAGGCGGCGCCAAACACCGTCAGCAGGTAGTCGACCGCGTGATTCTCGCCGCTGCCGTCGATATGGATGTCGCGCAGCGGGCGGTAGTCGGTGGCTTCAAGTCCGGTCTCTTCCCGCAACTCCCGCGCGGCGGCTTGCGGCAAGGTCTCGCCCGGCTCGACCTTGCCGCCGGGATAGGCGTAAAGCCCTTTGGAAGGTGCGCGTGCACGCTTGACCAATAATACTGTCTTGCCCCGCACGACGGCAACGGAGACGGCCGGGACGATCTTTCTGGATTGCATGAGCGCCGATTTGTTCGCAGCCTTGTTGCGGACCGGTTGGTCCAATCTAGCTTTAGCCGTTGCGACATGGCGGTTCCATCGCCACTTTCATCGAACACCAACTGACGAGCCCAGATCCATGGCCGGACGCTTCGCCCTGACCGCCACGCCGGAACAGACCGCGGCCTTCCTGGGCCTTGCGGAACTGGAGGAATTTCCGCCCCGCTACAACATCGCGCCGACTCAGCCGGTGCTCATGGTGCTTGCCGGCCCGCAGCGCGAGCCGGGCTCAAACCTGCCGGACCGCCAGGCGATGCTGGTGCGCTGGGGGCTGATCCCGGCCTGGGTCGAGGACACCAGGGAATTCCCGCTGCTGTTCAACGCCCGCTCCGAGGGCGTTTTGCAAAAGGCCTCGTTCAAGACCGCCATGCGCCACCGCCGCGCTCTTGTGCCGGCATCGGGCTTCTACGAGTGGCAGCAATCGGGTTCGGCCAAGGGGCAGCCCTACTGGATTCGCCCGCGACGCGGCGGCGTGGTCGCCTTCGCCGGCCTGATCGAGACCTACTCCGAGCCTGGCGGTTCCGAGATGGACACCGGCGCGATCATCACGACTGAGGCCAATGCCGGCATTGCCCATATCCACGATCGCATGCCGGTGGTCATCGAGGAGCGCGACTTCGCCCGCTGGCTCGATTGCCGCACGCAGGAGCCGCGCCACGTGCTCGATCTGCTGAAGCCCGCCGAGCCGGATTTCTTCGAGGCGATACCGGTTTCCGACCTTGTCAACAAGGTCGCCAACACCGGGCCGGAGATCCAGGAGAGCGGCATCGTTTCGCCACAAGCCGAAAAGCCCAGGCGCCAGAAGCCTGGCGCGGACGAAAACCAGATGAGCTTGTTCTAGCGAAGGCTGCTTGCCCGAAAGGCTGCTTTGGGGCCTTCATCTCCAGGGCGCTCTTTGGCGCCCTCGTCGCCGGCGTCCCGTCGTCGGGGACCGCACCGGTTGCGCCGTTTCAGGCAGCGCGCGGCGAAACGATCTTCTGCGCGGGCTTCTTCTTCTTCGCGGTGTGGAGGAGGGCGGCGACGATGGCCGCCGGGCCGATCGCACGGTAGTGGCTGGCCAGTGCGGGCTGCGTTTGTCGGATCTGTTCTTGCTTGCTGCGAGCCATGTTTCTCTTCCCTGGTAACGGTTTCGTGTTCAGCGTTTGGCGGCTGATTCCGTCCAAATCGTGACATCTGGCGGTCCTAGCCGGCGAATGTTTCATCACTGTGCCGACATGTTTAATAAAATGTTTCGCCCCGTCTTTACCTGTGATCCAACGACATCTTTCCTAAGCCGAGCGACTTGACGGCAACACCCGCCGGCGCGATAAAGCCGCGCATGAAAACGTCTTTCGCCATTTGTGGCATTTGCATTATTGGCTAGCCTCGCGCTGGTCCGGACGTTTTCGCCTCATCTTCTCCTAGATTGGACAAACGCCCCGGCCAGCAGGCTGGAGCCTGTCTTGCGCCGTGGCGCAGGCAAGGCTCCGTCCAAATCTAAGGGATCGGAAGGGCACGCATGTCTGACGCATCGAAGGGCCTCAGCCTCTACAACACGCTGACGCGGACGAAGGAACCTTTCGTTCCGATCGACCCGCAAAATGTGCGCATGTATGTCTGCGGCCCGACCGTTTACGACTTTGCCCATATCGGCAATGCCAGGCCGGCGATCGTCTTCGACGTGCTTTTCCGCCTGTTGCGCCAACTCTACGGCGAGAAGCACGTCACGTATGTGCGCAACATCACGGATGTCGACGACAAGATAAACGCCAGGGCGCTGCGAGACTTCGGCGGCGAGATCGCGGCCGGAAAGCTCTCGCTCAACGACGCGATCCGCAAGGTCACCGAAAAGACGGCCGACCAGTACCACAAGGATGTCGCCGCGCTCGGCTGCCTTGAGCCGACCTACGAGCCGAGGGCCACCGAGTTCGTCGCGCCCCGCGCCGACGGCAAGGCCGACATGCTGTCGCTGATCCGCCAACTGATCGAGCGCGGCCACGCCTATGTCGCCGGCGGCGAGGTGCTGTTCGACACCGCATCGATGCCGGACTATGGCGAATTGTCGAAGCGAAATCTCGACGAGCAGCAGGCCGGCGCCCGCATCGCCGTCGACGAGCATAAGAAGAATCCGGGCGATTTCGTGCTGTGGAAATTGTCTTCGCCCGAAGAGCCCGGCTGGGAAAGCCCGTGGGGCAGGGGCAGGCCCGGCTGGCACATCGAATGCTCGGCCATGTCGGCCGCCTATCTCGGCGAGGTCTTCGATATCCATGGCGGCGGGCTGGACCTGATCTTCCCGCACCACGAGAACGAGATCGCCCAGTCGCGCTGCGCCCACGGCACCAAGGTCATGGCCAATGTATGGATGCACAACGGCTTCCTGCAGGTCGAAGGCCAGAAGATGTCGAAGAGCCTCGGCAATTTTTATTCGATCCACGAGTTGCTCGAGACCGAGACATTCGGCGGTAGGAAATGGCCAGGCGAGGTGCTCAGGCTGGCGATGCTGATGACGCATTACCGCGAGCCGATCGACTTTTCCGTGCGCAAGCTGGAGGAGGCGGAAAACACGCTGCGCAAATGGAAGCGCGCCGCCGATCTCGCGCCGGAGGCGGCGAAGGACCTGCCGGTCGAGGTGGTGGAAGCGCTATCCGACGACGTCGCCACCTACACCGCCTTCCAGCGGCTGACGCAGCTGGCCGGCGAGGCGGTCGATGCCGGC
The DNA here is from genome assembly GCF_003289965.1 of Mesorhizobium atlanticum. GTDB lineage: Bacteria > Pseudomonadota > Alphaproteobacteria > Rhizobiales > Rhizobiaceae > Mesorhizobium > Mesorhizobium atlanticum. The sequence goes on along the minus strand of NZ_QMBQ01000001.1, from coordinate 385,507 downwards.
GGCGACGCCGGCAATGGCGCAGCCGCTTCGCTGAAGGCGGCGCTTGCCTTCCTCGGCTTCGATGTCGGCGCGGCCAAGGTGGACGAGGACGCGATCGGCAGGGCGATCGCCAAACGCTTGGAATTCATCGCCGCCAAGAACTGGTCCGAAGGCGACCGCATCCGCGACGAACTCCTGGCGCAGGGCGTTCAGCTCAAGGACGGCAAGGATCCTGTCACAGGCGAGCGCGTGACGACCTGGGAGATCAAGCGGTGAGGGTGGATGCTCTCATGATGGAGAGGTTGGAGCGAGGCCCCCCTCTCTGGCCTGCCGGACATCTCCCCCTCAAGGGGGGAGATTGGATGTCGCCCAGGCTTTCACCAATCGCGAACGTTGACGATTGGGTGCCGTCGGCGAAGCTGCTGATCTCCCCCCTCGAGGGGGGAGATGCCCGGCAGGGCAGAGAGGGGGGCCTCGCGATGACTCATCATCGGGTATCTCCCGTCAACCGCGGCAATGCGCGCAAGATGCGCAAGGCAATGACAGACGCCGAATTGAAGCTCTCGAATGAGGTCCGCGCCGATAGGCTGATGGGAATGGCGTTCAGGCGTCAGATGCCCATAGCCGGCTACATCGTCGATTTTGCCTGCCCCAAGAAGAAGCTGATCGTCGAACTGGACGGCTCGCAACATGCCTCGCCGGATGTCTCGGCGTCTGACGCTGCGCGAACCGCCACGCTCGAGGCGTTAGGCTGGACCATCCTGCGCTTCTGGAACGACGACGTGATCCGCGATATCGACAATGTCTGCCGGCACATCGTCATCGTGGCCGGCCTGGCCGATGCGCCCGCGCCACCAAGGGAGGAGCTCGTCATATGATCGATCATCTCGGCATCACCGTTTCAGATTTCGACGTGTCGAAATCCTTCTACGACAAGGCGATGGCGCCTCTGGGGGCTTCGCTGCTCTATATGGTGCCGCAGGAATATACCGGCGGCGCCAAGGTCGGCGGCTATGGCCGCGACCGGCCGGTGTTCTGGGTAAGCGCGGGCAAGGAAAAGCCGAAGGACCATCAGCACATCGCCTTCACCGCGCGCAGCCGCGCCGAGGTCGACGCCTTCCATGCGGCAGCGCTTGCCGCCGGCGGCAGGGACAATGGCGGGCCGGGCCTGCGTCCGCATTATCATCCCAATTACTACGGCGCCTTCGTCTTCGATCCCGACGGCAACAATGTCGAGGCGGTCTGCCATGATCCGGAGTGAGCCCCTAAAGCAGCCCATGAAACGGAGTGAGCGATGAGCCTCGACAACAGGCCGGTCTACACCGGCGGCTGCCAATGCGGCGCCGTGCGCTTCCGCGTCGAAGGCGCTTTGGGCGACGCCTCGGTCTGCCATTGCCGCATGTGCCAGAAAGCGAGCGGCAATTTCTATCTGCCGCTGGTGTCGGTGCGCGGCGCCACGCTGGACTGGACGCGCGGCGAGCCGAAACGCTTCCGTTCGTCCAACGCCGCCTGGCGCGGCTTCTGCGCCGAATGCGGCACGCCGCTGACCTTCGAGGCGCCGGACGGTATGGCGCTGGCGATCGCCGCCTTTGACGACCCGACCGGCATCGCGCCGACCATCCAATGGGGAACGGAAGCGAAGCTCCCCTATGTCGACGGCATCCCGAAGCTGCCGTCCGAGGACACGATGGCCGATATCGCTTCGGCGCCTTACCTCGCCGAGCTCGTCTCCTATCAGCATCCCGATCACGACACCGACCAATGGCCGCCGGAGGAAAGACCATGACCGATCAAGTTCGAACCGGCGGCTGCCAGTGCGGCGCCGTCCGCTTTCGCGTGCACGGCAAGCTCGGACGCCCATCCATCTGCCACTGCCGCATGTGCCAGAAACAGTTCGGCTCCTTCTTCGGTGCGCTGGTGACAGTGCCGAAGGACGGCGTCGAATGGACCCATGAGGAGCCGAGCTATTTCCAGTCCTCGGTCAACATCGACCGTGGCTTCTGCGCCCGCTGCGGCACACCGCTGACCTACCGCCAGCCCGGCGCGCTGGAGATCGCCATCGGCGCCTTCGACGACCGCTCCGATCTCGCGCCGCAGATCCAGGTGAACTACGCTGTCCGGCTGCCCTGGGTCGAAAAGATATTCGAGGCGCCGACGCTCGACGACCCCGACTTCTATCGGCGACAGGAGCAGATCATCTCCTTCCAGCATCCCGACCACGAGACGGCCAACTGGCCACAGCAGGGCTTGAAACTATGACGATCCACGCCAGTTCCCTGCGTACCCTTTATCCCGAGATCGAGCCGTTCGAGAGCGGTATGCTTGATGTCGGCGACGGCCACACCGTCTATTGGGAGCGCTGCGGCACCAGGGGCGCCAAGCCTGCCGTGTTCCTGCATGGCGGCCCGGGCGGCACCATCTCGCCAAAGCACCGGCGGCTATTCGATCCGAAACTCTACGACGTCATCCTGTTCGACCAGCGCGGCTGCGGGAAATCGACGCCGAACGCCTCGCTGGAGGCCAACACCACCTGGCATCTCGTCGCCGACATCGAGCGCCTGCGCGAGATGGCCGGCTTCGACAAATGGCTGGTCTTCGGCGGCTCCTGGGGTTCGACGCTGGCGCTCGCCTACTCGCAGACGCATACCGAGCGCGTCAGTGAGCTCATCGTGCGCGGCATCTACACGCTCACCCGCGCCGAGCTCGAATGGTATTATCAGTTCGGCGTCTCGGAGATGTTTCCCGACAAATGGGAGCGGTTCCTGGCGCCGATCCCCGAGGCCGAGCGCGGCGACATGATGGCCGCTTACCGGAGGCGGCTGGTCGGCTCCGACCGCGCGCGCCAAGTCGAAGCCGCCCGCGCGTGGAGCATCTGGGAGGGCGAGACGATCACGCTGCTTCCCGAACCCGAGACCAGCGACCCGTTCGCCCAGGATGATTACGCCGTCGCCTTCGCGCGCATCGAGAACCATTACTTCGTCCATGCCGGCTGGCTGGAAGAGGGGCAGCTTCTGCGCGACGCCTGGAAGCTGAAGGACATTCCCGGCACCATCGTCCACGGCCGCTACGACATGCCATGCCCGGCGAAATATGCCTGGGCATTGCACAAGGCCTGGCCGAAAGCGGATTTCCACCTCATCGAAGGGGCAGGGCACGCCTATTCCGAGCCGGGGATTCTGGATCGGCTGATCCGGGCAACGGATAGGTTTGCGGGCAAATAATCATGCAGCTTCGTGCTCTACGGCGCCCCCCTCTGGCCTTCCGGCCATCGCCCCCACAAGGGGGGAGATTGGATGTTGCCTTCGCTTTCGCCAACCGCCGACGTTGCAGGACAAGCGCCGTCGGCAAAGCTGCTAATCTCCCCCCTCGTGGGGGAGATGCCCGGCAGGGCAGAGGCGGGCGCGAAGGATCGCAGCTTTTCGAGCTATAGACATGAAAAAACAAAGACTTTTCCTCTTCGACACGACCCTCCGCGACGGCCAGCAGACGCCGGGCATCGACTTTTCCGTCGAGGACAAGATCGCCATCGCGAAGCTGCTCGATGATTTCGGCCTCGACTATGTCGAGGGCGGCTATCCCGGCGCGAACCCCACCGACACCGCCTTCTTCCAGAAGAAGCGGACTGAGCGTGCGAAATTCGTCGCCTTCGGCATGACCAAGCGGGCAGGGGTCTCGGCTTCCAACGATCCGGGGCTGGCGGCGCTGGTGCAGTCGAAGTCGGATGCCATCTGCTTCGTCGCCAAGAGCTGGGACTATCATGTCCGCGTCGCGCTCGGCTGCACCAACGAGGAGAACCTGGAATCGATCAAGACCTCGGTCGAGACGGCGGTCGCGGCCGGCAAGGAAGCGATGGTCGACTGCGAGCATTTCTTCGATGGCTTCAAGGCCAATCCCGATTACGCGCTGGCCTGCGCCAAGACGGCTCACGATGCCGGCGCGCGCTGGGTGGTGCTGTGCGACACCAATGGCGGCACGCAGCCCTCGGAAGTGCGTGCGATCGTCGAGAAGGTGATCGCCGGCGGCATCCCCGGCGACCATCTCGGCATCCACGCCCATGACGACACCGGCCAGGCGGTCGCCAACTCGCTCGCCGCCGTGGAGGCCGGCGTGCGCAAGATCCAGGGCACGCTGAACGGCATCGGCGAGCGCTGCGGCAACGCCAACCTGATCACCATCATCCCGACGCTTGCGCTGAAGCCGGCCTTCGCCAACCGTTTCGAAACCGGCATTTCGGCGGAGGATCTGACCGGAATATCCAGGCTCTCCCGCGCCTTCGACGAATTGCTCAACCGCGCGCCGGAAGCCCAGGCACCCTATGTCGGCTCCTCGGCCTTCGCCACCAAGGCCGGCATCCATGCCTCTGCGCTTGCCAAGGAGCCGGCGACCTACGAGCACGTGCCGCCGGAAGCCGTCGGCAATCGCCGCCGCGTCATGGTCTCCGACCAGGGCGGCAAGGCGAATTTCCTCGCCGAGCTGAAGCGGCGCGGCATCGAGGTGCCGAAGGACGATCATCGGCTCGACGCGTTGATCGCGGTGGTCAAGGAGCGCGAGGCCGAGGGCTATGCCTATGAAGGCGCCGACGCGTCCTTCGAGCTGTTGGCCCGCAAGATGCTGCATGGTTTGCCGGAGTTCTTCAACGTCACCTCCTTCCGCTGCATGGTCGAGCGCCGCTTCGACGCCAACGGCAATCTGAAGACCGTCTCCGAGGCGATCGTGAAGGTCGAGGTCGACGGCGAGGAAAAGATGTCGGTGGCCGAAGGCCACGGCCCGGTCAACGCGCTCGACATCGCGCTGCGCAAGGACCTCGGCAAATACCAGAGCGAGATCGTCGACCTCGAGCTCGCCGACTTCAAGGTGCGTATCCTCAACGGCGGCACCGAGGCCATCACCCGCGTTCTGGTCGAATCGCACGACTCCACCGGCGCCCGCTGGTGGACGGTCGGCGTATCGGAAAACATCATCGACGCTTCCTTCCAGGCGCTGATGGATTCGATCGTCTACAAGCTGATGAAGAACCGCGAGATGGCTGGGCTGGTGGCGGCGGAGTAGGCGCCGCCGCTTTTCCTCGCCCCCGCAAAGCGGGGGAGAGGTGGCCCGGCGAAGCCGGGACGGAGACGGGGACGCCCTCTGCGAAGTCAGAGTCGATGCAAGAGAGGGTGCGAGGCCAGTCTCAAAGACACTTATCCCGAAGCGATAAATTGCCGGCCGCCGCCGCTGACCCCTCTCCGTCCCGGCTTCGCCGGGCCACCTCTCCCCACTGCGTGGGGCGAGGAACTCGCATGGCTGCTTGAACCATCACGAAAAGTCCGTTGATCCATCATAATTTTGTGATGGTCTTGGGCGATCCGCTGGGCCATAGCGTTGGGCCATGGTCACCGCTACAGCCGATCTCGATCAACACGCCAAGGGCCGCCGCGGCTTCCTTCTGGCGCTTGGCGCCTATTTCCTCTGGGGGCTGTTGCCCTTCTACATGAAGGCGGTGGCGCATCTGCCGCTTGCCGAGGTGATCGCCAACCGCGTCGTCTGGTCGGTGCCGATCGCGGCGGCGGTGCTCATCTGGGCCGGCCGCACCACCGACTTCAAGGCGGCGATCCGCTCGCCCAAAAGCCTTGCCATGGCGGCGCTTACGGCGACGCTGATCTCGGTCAACTGGGGCATCTATGTCTGGGCGATCGCGGTCGATCGCACTGTCGAGACCGCCCTGGGCTATTACATCAACCCGCTGGTCAACGTCGTCGTCGGCGCGGTGCTGCTCGGCGAGAAGCTTGACCGGCTGCAGATCGCGGCTGTTGCGCTGGCCGCGATCGCGGTGACGGTGCTGACCGTCGAGGCAGGCAAGCTACCCTGGGTATCGCTGGCGCTCGCCTTCTCCTTCGCCGCCTACGGCTTCTTCCGCAAGACGCTGCCGATCGGCCCGAGCCAGGGCTTTCTGCTCGAGGTGCTTTTGCTGTCGGTGCCGGCGCTTTGCTACATCGTCTATCTGATCGCCACCGGCCAGGATCATCTCATCTCCAGCACCGGTTCCGACACAGCCTTGCTGATCGGCTGCGGTCCGATCACCGCGGTGCCGCTGCTGCTCTTTGCCTTCGGCGCAAGGCTGCTGCGGCTCTCCACGATCGGCATCATGCAATATATCGCGCCGACCATGGTGTTCCTGATCGCCGTGCTGATCTTCGACGAGCCGTTCGGCACCACGCAGGCCATCGCCTTCGCGCTGATATGGACAGCGCTGGCGATGTACAGCTGGTCGATGTTTAGGGGCCGCGAAGCGCGGCCGGCGGCGCCGGCGACGAGATAGGATCGGCGCGCTACACGCGCCCCAGCCGTCGCACGATCTTGTAAACGATGCCGGCGATGACAACCGAGATCGCCGTCACCACCCAAAAGCCGTGCGGCGTGTCGACCAGCGGCAATCCGCCGACATTCATGCCGAACAGGCCGGAGATGATGGTCATCGGCAACAGCACCGCCGTCATGACCGACAGGATGTAGAGCAGCTGGTTCGACTGTTCGGTGAGCTTTGCCATCAGCTCGTCCTGCAACAGGCGCGTGCGCGCCTGCAACTGCTCGCCGTCGTGATGCAGCGTGTGCGCCCGGTGCGAGAGCCGTGTTGCCATGTCGTTGATCGGGTCCGGCAGCTCGTTGCGATGCGAATGGTCGAGGTGGCGGAAAAGGCTGGTGAGCGTCGCCATCTGCCGGTGGATCAGCACCAGCTGCCGGCGCGCGTCGACCAGCGCCTGGCGCTCATTGTGCCATGCATCGCAGACAATGCGGTCCTCGATGCCGTCGAGCGTGTCGCCCATCTTGTCGAGCTCGGCCGCCATGCCGTCGAGCGACTGGCCCATCACCGCCTCGATCAGCTCGGCCGGCGTGCGGAATTTCCGCGTGCCGCTCTCCACCAGCTTGCGGATCCTGTCGACCGATTCCAGCGGCTGCTTGCGTGCGCCGACCAGCATCCTGTCGTTGAAGGCGAAACGGAAATGGGTGAGCCCGCGCGCTTCGGCGAAATCGTGCCTGAGGTCGGGCAGGTCACCATAGAGGAAGTCGTCCTCGAAATCGATCTGGCAGCCATGGCTGGGCGACAGGAAAGCGTCGCGCACCGGCGCCGGCAGGGCCTTTTCGCTGCCGATCTCCTGGCGGGCGCGCATGTCGGTGATCTGGTAGCTGCGCCAGCTCCAATGCGCCTCGGCGTGATCCGTGGTGCGGGAACCGTCGGCCTTGAAATGGTAGATGAAGAACAGCCCGTGCTCGTCCGGCAAATAGGGCGAGAGATCGGTGCCTTCGGCGGGGAGGGCGATGTTCATGGCGGCTTCGCCGGCTCTTGATGCGGTCGGGGTCGCGGGGGCGGCCACGGCAAACCTACCACGGCGATTACCGCCGGGTGTGACAGTCTGATGACCGGGTTTTCACCGACTCTCGCTTTCGACAGGGCTGTCCTATCGTTTGCCTGCTTGCCGAACGGGTCGCGCAGCCGGCAACGGCCCAGTCAAACGGTGGCTCGACGAGTCGACATCGCTATCCCGCCGCCAGCCACTTGCGCGACTGCGCAAAGGTCCTGAAGGATTTTGCGTCCATCGGGCGCCCGAAGGCGTAGCCCTGCAGGATGTCGCAGCCGAGCTCCTTCAGGATGCGCGCATGCTCCATCGTCTCGACGCCTTCTGCCACGACCCCGATGCCAAGCGATTTGCCGATCTCGATGATCGACGACACCAGCCGTCGCTGCGCCGCCGAGCCGGTTATCGGCGTGATGAGCTGGCGGTCGATCTTGAGACGGCGCGGCTGCAGTTTGAGAAGGCTGACGACGGATGCATAGCCTGTGCCGAAATCGTCGATCTCAATGTCGATTCCGAGTTCCTTGATGTGCTCGATGTTCCAGGCGACAAGGTCGTCTTGCTCATCGAGAAAGATGGATTCCACGAGCTCGAATGAAACGGTTCCCTTCTTGATCCCCAGCTTGCGCAGGCCGTTGATGAGATCCTTGTCTTCCAGCCTTCGTGCCGAGACATTCACCGAGACGCGCGGGATGTTAAGCCCGTCCAGCGACCAGCGCTGGAAATTCTCGAGCGTTTGTTCGAGGATCGTGCGGTCGATCAGCGAGACCACGTTCAATTCCTCGGCCACCTTGAGGAACACGTCGGGGGCGAGGATGCCGCGCCGTGGATGGCGCCAGCGCGACAGCGCTTCGACACCGACGATCTCAAGTGTGTTGGCGTCGAACTGCGGCTGGTAATAGGCAATGAACTCGTTGCGCTCGAGCCCGCCGAGAATCTCGTCGGCGGTCTGCTTGGTCTTCACGATTTCGCTTTGCAGCTCTTCGTTGAAGAACTCATAGCGGTTGCGCCCTCTGCTCTTGGCTCGGTAGAGCGCGAGATCGGCATTGACCAGCAGTTGCTTGGCATCGATGCCGCTATCGGCCGCAATCCCAATGCTGACCCCAAACCGGCATTGGTGGCCCTTATAGTCGACGGGCTGGCGCATCGCTTCGATGATCCGGTCCGCGAGTGTGGCGAGTTCATCGTCCCCACGCCCGCGGCACACCACGATGAACTCATCCCCGCCGATCCGCGCCACGAAGTCGGATGCCCGGGCATTGGCCTTGATGACGTTCGAGGCGTGGATAAGCATGGCGTCGCCTGCCGCATGGCCGAGCGTGTCGTTGATGTGCTTGAAGCGGTCGAGGTCGAGATGCAGCAATGCAGTGCGGTCATCGTGCGCCCCTGCCAGCATCTCGTCGAGATAGCGGCGATTGGGCAGGCCCGTTAGAGAATCATGCAGCGCAACGTGCTCGATGCGCGCCTTGGCGGTTTCGAGTTCGGCGTTCTTCGATTCCGACAATTGCCTCTCACGCACCAGATTCTCGTTGAGCAGGACGTCGCTGGTCACGTCCCATTCGGCGCCGATCATCTTGGGCGTGTCGCCGACGTCCTGCAGGAAGCTTGCCCGCGTGCGCACATGACGGATGGTGCCGTCTGGAAGCTTGAGACGGTATTGCGAGGAATAGGGGCCCTTGGTCGCGGCCGCGGCATCGAAATCGTTCCTTGCGCGTTCGAGATCGTCTGGATGAATGGTCAGCGCCCAGTCGTCATAGCCACGCGGACGGCCGTCAGCCGGCTTGCCATAGATTTCGTTGACGCGGTCATCCCAGATGAGCTCCGAGGTTGCAAGGTCATGCTCCCAAACGCCGATGCCCGAGGCGTCGAGCGCCAGCTCCAGCCGCTGCGAAAGCCGCCGCAATTCCGCGTAGTTCTTCTGTCGCTCGCCGAATAGCCATCCCGCCGCCACGATAGGCAGCACCACCAGGGCGCCAGCAAGCGCCATCGTCGCGCGCAGCGCGGTCTCGTTCTTCGGCGTGGCTGGCCAGCCGTGCTTCGGCGTCGCCGCCAATTGCCAGGAACCCGACGGCAGTTCCACTTCGGCCGTGACCGGGTTGCTGTTGACGACGTTCTCGCTGCCGAAGAAGCGTTGGCCGCCGCTGCCCAGCGCGTCCTTGCCTGTCAGGGCGACCTCGATGTCGAGGTCGGGATCGGTGAGGCCGCTTGCGGCATAGAGCCTGTCGACATCGATGACCGCCGAGATGATGCCCCAGAACCGATCGCTGCCGCCAACCGTCGGCACGAAAATCGGAATCCGGCCGATGAAGCCTCGGCCGCCCTGGGCGAGGTCGACCGGACCGGCAAGCACCAGGGCGCGCTGGTCGCGCGCCCGTAGCGCGGCCATGCGCTGCGCTTCGTTCTTGCGGTAGTCGAGTCCGAGCGCCTTTTCATTGCCTTTCATGGGATACATCAGCGAGATCACAAGATCGGGCGCGCCGGCGATGTTGCGCAGCTGTGATTTCTCTTTGAACAGGTTCGCGGCAAGCGAGGCAAATCTCTGTTGCCCCATATACGGCTCCGTCGTCACCGCTGAAGCAAGGCCCTGCACCAGCTGCAGGTTGCCGTTTATGTTGCCCTCGAGCTTTGCGCGGATGATGTTGACCTTGGCGAGCACCTCGGCGCGCATCAGTTGGTCGGAGACTTCTCTGTTTTGCTGATCGACGAAGAGGGCGCAGATCGCAAGCACGAAGACGGCAATCGCCGCCGGCAAGTTGGCGGAAGAGAAGATGGCCTGTCTGACGCGGCCGATATTTGAGACTGCCCCGGTCAATTCGACCCGAATACCTTTCCTGGACGAAGGTCCATCGGTCGAAGCTAATGGAAAGTGCTTAAGTTAAAACTTCCACGCCGGCTTCCAGTTGCAGTGCCGGCAGCCCGCAGGCTTGCTTTCAGCCCACAAACTGGAGCCATGCTTAACGCCGGCTAACCAGCGGCCGCCGCCAGTTTCATCTGGAAAAATCGCGATTTTGTCGTCCTGCAAAAAATCTTCCGGTCCGCGGGAATAAAGCCCGGGCCTTCCGGGTCTTTGCTGTAGCGAGGCCATCCTCCCAAGGCACGCATCAACCAACCCGGAAGGAATACGCATATGAACAAGATCGCCCTCACCGCAGTCGCCATCCTCGTTGCCACCGGCAGCGCCTTTGCCGGCAGCGACCACTTCTCCGCGAACGCCCGGCAGGCAGCGGCCGTCGACACCACCACCACTGCTTCCATCGTGAAGATGGACCGCCACGACATGAAGCCGGCGGCCAAGATCGCTGCGGATGAGCCCGGCCAGGGCATCTGGGGTCACTAAGCATGGGTCAGAACCGCAGGTTCTGGTCCCGGCGGGACCGAAAGGTCCTCGCCCATGGGGCAGAACCGCAGCTTCTGATCCCAGGTGAGGAGACGGGACCCGAGGTCTTGATCCCAGGCGGGGAAGGCACGCCTCGCCGGGCTCGGAACCGGAGTCCCGATCTCCCGGTGCCGGTCGGTCTTCAGTCGGACCGGCCGGCACCGGTTCCGCAGCCGGCGGAGGGTCGCACCGGGCCCTCCGCCAACCTTCTCATACCGCCTGAAACCTGAAGCAAATTTGCAGCCACAAGAGGAGATTTCTGATGTTCAACATGACACGCCGCATGGTGCTCGGATCCGCCGCCGCCGCTGCCGCCTTCGGCATTGCCGGCAAGCTCGAATTCGCGCCCGCGGCCCACGCCGAGACCCCGGTCGAGCCGCTTGTCGGCTTCTACAAATACAAGGTCGGCTCGCTCGAGGTCACCGCCGTCTATGACGGCATCTGGCGCAAGCCCCACGACCCGGCCTTCATCAAGGATGTGTCGGTCGACGACACCAAGGCGGCGCTCGCCAAGGCGGGGCTGACCACTGAGTTCATGCCGATCCCGCTCACCGTCGTGGTGCTGCAGATGAACGGCCGCACCATCATGATGGATGCCGGCTCGGGCGTCGGCCAGTGGCAGGCCAACGCCACGCATCTGCCGGCCAACATGAAGGCCGCCGGCATCGACTACAAGGCGATCGACACCATTCTGATCTCGCATTTCCATCCGGACCATGTCTGGGGCCTGATGGAGAAGGGCACCAACGATCCGGTGTTCCCGAATGCCGAGCTGATCGTCAACGCCACCGAGTACAATTGGTGGACGGATCCGAGCCGCCTCGCCAAGCTGCCGGAGGGCCGCAAGCCGGCGGGCAAGCGCATCGCCGAGAACTTCCCGAAGTGGAAGAACTGGAAGCTGGTCGCCGACGGCGCGGAAGTGGTGCCAGGCATCCGCCTCATGGCGGCGCCTGGCCATACGCCTGGACATTCCGTCTACCATGTCGATGCCGGCGCCGAGCAGTTCCTCGTCTCGGCCGACACCATGTATGTGCCGGCGCTGCTTGCCCCGCATCCCGAATGGCAGGGCAGCTACGACCAGGACGGGCCGATGGCGATCGCCACGCGCCACCGGATCATCGACCAGGTGATCGCCGACAATGTCCGCATCTGCGGCTCGCACTTCCCGTTCCCCGGCACAGGCAGCTTCGTCAAGGACGGCAATGCCTACGCCTTCACCCCAACCCAGATCTGATCTCAAATCGGATCACGTATAGAAAGCGACAACTTCCATGAAACACGCACTTTTTGCGGTGCTCGGCGCCATTGCAGTGCTGACTGCTGCCCCGATCGCCATCGCCGTTCCGGCCTATGCGGTGGACGACATCGAAGGCGCCGATGCGCCCGACCTGACTGCCGTGAAGGCCAAGATCGACGCCAAGGACTACAAGGGCGCGCTGGCCGACTTGCGCGACCTCGCGCAGGACACCCAGCAGGCCGACGTCTACAATCTGCTTGGCTTCACGCTGCGCAAGACCGGCGACTACCAGACCTCGCTGACCTACTACACCAAGGCGCTGGAGCTAAAGCCCGACCACAAGGCCGCGCATGAATATCTGGGCGAGCTCTATGTCGAGACCGGCGACATGGCCAAGGCCAACGAGCAGCTCGCCTCGCTGGAGAAGCTGTGCCCGTCGGGCTGCGAGGAGCTATCCGACCTCAAGCAGGCCATCGACACCAAGGTGACGAAGTAACGCTGTTCCTCGCTCCCGCGAAGTGGGGGAGAGGTGGCCGCGAAGCGGCCGGAGAGGGGGTCTGGCGCTGACCTTGCCCCACGACGACCAACTTTTTTGGGCGCCACGGCGGTAGCGCCCGAAAACCGGAGCCGGCGTTCCTCTCCCTCGCGCCGGCTCCGACCTTTCAACCTCGAGCGCGCTGGCGCGTATCCACGCGGACGCCGGGCGCACTGTTTCCAAGGGATTGGATCCCGACGATGACACCGACCGAACTTGCCGAAAAACTTCACGCCAGGGACGTCGTCCTGCTGGCCGGCCGTCTGCTCCTGTCCCTGATCTTCGTGCATGAGGGAATGCAGCTGGCGACGCATTTCGAGGGCGCCCAGAAGGCGATGGCCGCGCTTGGCGTCGGCACGCCGCTGCTCATTGCCACCATCGCGCTGCAGCTCGGCGCCGGCCTGTCGGTGGCGCTCGGCATCCTGGCGCGGCTGGGCGCGATCGGGCTCGGCCTGTTCTGCCTGATGACGGCCAGTCTCTTCCACACCAATTTCGCCAGCCAGAACGAGCTGCTGCACTTCGAGAAGGATCTCGCCATCGCCGGCGGCATGTTCATCCTGGCGCTCGCCGGTTCCGGCAGGCTGTCGGTGGACAGGGTGCTGGTCGCGATGCGGAAGGGCACGGATGGCGCGAGTGCCACAGCCGACGCTACGACGACCGTCGAGCCGCATCTGTCGACAGGTGTCACAAGTCTGCCAGTGTGACGGCCATACCGTTTTGTCAGCCCTGGCCGGCAAGTGCCGAGAGACTGCCGAGCAGCTTTGTCCGGTCCTTGCCGATCATCAGCACGCTGCTGTCGGGCGCCAGCAGCGCCGAGAAGGGCAGCATTGCCGCGCCGATCGGCGAGGCTTCGGGGCCGAACTGTCCAGGCACGATTTCCGGCGCCACGATGCCGATGGCGCTGACCCGGTTGAACTGGCTCTGCACCTTCGCCAGCAGCTCGAGATGGATCGATCGCGGCAGGATCGAGTCCAGCACGATCGCCTCGATGTCGATGACCGAGGTGATCGCGATGATCGCTTCGACCAGCGCGTTGGCGCAATCCTCGATCCATTCGAACAGCGGCTCGCGCGCGCCGGGCGGCATGGGATCGAGCTCGCGCACGCGGACGATCTCGATGCCGCGCGACTTCAGGTGATTGACCAGCACATAGATCGAGGCGCGGTGCAGCAGGCTCTGGTAGCGCGCGGGCTTCGCCGCCACTGAATCGAGGCTTGACGGCGAGACCGGCAGCGGGCCGAGCGCGGCGCTGTTGCCATGCGGGCCGGTATGCACCTTGCCGCCCTGCACCAGGCCGCCGCCGACGAAGGTGTCGATCGAGATATGCATGAAATCATGAAAGCGCGCGCCGGCGCCCTGGACGAGTTCCGCCAACGCCGCCGAGGTCGCATCGTTCTCGATGAACACCGGCGCCTTCGGCGGGGTCGCGAAGAAGGTCATGAGGTCGATAGCTTCCCAGCGATCGCCGAGGTCGTCCGGGAAACCCAGCTCCTCGCTCCAGCCCCCCAGGAAATAGGGCGAGGCGATGCCGACGCCGACGATCGAGGCATCGTTGAGGCCGTCGACCAGCGCCTCGAAATTGGCAAGCGAGGTGTTGCCGGCGCGGCGCACCAGATCCGGGTCCGGATAGCGGTATTCGTGCGACGCGCGCGCCCGCACCTCGCCGGCGAAATCGACCAGCACCGCTTCCAGCGCGCGCCGGCCGATCTTGATGCCAACGCTGTAGATGCGCTCCGGCGCCAGCCGGTAGAGGATCGAAGGCGATCCGCGCTGCCCGAACCTTTTTCCAACTTGCTTTACGAAACCGGCCTGCTCCAGTCCATCGACGATGTCGGCGACGGCAGCGGGGGTGAGATGGGCGGCGCGTGCCAGATCGGATTTGGACGCCTCCTTCAGGCGCCGGATGGCATCGAGCACGAAACGCTCATTGTAATGCCGAACCTTGACCGAATTGCTGCCTTTTCCCGACACAACGCCATCTCCCAGGTCTTGCCGCAAGCACGGCCGGCTCTATCTGCAATCGCGGCCGTGAAGCCGCTGGATCGCGTCGAAGCACGGCGCGACACTGCGCGTTGCGCGCAAGGAAGTCAATTTTCCGGTTGCGGGATGGGCGCATTTAATATAGCAAATTGAAAAAATAACTGCGACCAGGGAGGAAACGTGCTGCAGCAAGGCGCGCTTGGCGAAGCCGTCGCGACGGCGGGAGGAACAGCCGTTCCAGTGGCGCTGGTCGGCGCCACCAAGGCCTTTGGCGGCACCGTCGCGCTGAAGGACGTTTCCTTCGACTTGCATTCGGGCGAGGTGCTGGCGCTGCTCGGCGAGAACGGCGCCGGCAAGAGCACCTGCGTGAAGCTGCTCGCCGGCGTGTACTCACCGACCGATGGCCATGTCGAGGTCGACGGCAAACCCGCCGCCTTCCGCTCGCCGCATGACGCTCAAGGTGCCGGCATTGCGGTCATGCATCAGCATCCCGGCTTGTTTCCCGACCTGTCGGTCGCGGAAAACATCTATCTCGGCCACATGCCGCGCGATCGTTTCGGCGGCATCGACAATGCCGCCATGCTTGCCGGCGCGAAGAAGGTTTTGGCGACCGTCGGTCTTGCCGTGCCGGCCGACACCCGGCTCGGCGCCCTGCGCACCTCCGAGCAGCAGCTGGTCGAAATCGCCCGCGCGCTGTCGCTCGACGCGCGCGTGCTGATCATGGACGAGCCGACCGCCGCGCTCTCGCAGCGCGAGGTGGAGCGGCTTTTCGCCGTCGTCGCCGATCTCAGGCAACATGGCGTGGCGATGATGTTCGTCGGCCATCGCATGGATGAGATCTTCCGCATTGCGGACCGCATCGCCGTGCTGCGCGACGGGCGCCTCGTCGGCGTCCGGCCAAAGGCCGAGCTTGGGCGCGCTGCGGCGATCTCCATGATGGTCGGCCGCGAGGTCAGCGATCTCTATCCGGACCGCCGCGAAAAACCCGGCGCGCTGGTGCTCGAGGCGAGGGGGCTCTCCCGCGCCGGCGCCTTCGCCGACATCGACCTCAAGCTCCATGCCGGCGAGGTGGTGGGCTTGGGCGGTCTCGTCGGCAGCGGCCGCACCGAGATCGCGCGCGTGCTGTTCGGCATCGATCAGCCTGATGACGGCGAGATACTCATCGACGGCAGGCCGGTGCGTTTCACGTCCGCGCGCGACGCCATGGACGCGCGCATCGCGTATGTCTCGGAAGACCGCATGGGCCAGAGCCTGGTGATGGATTTCGGCGTTCTCGACAACGCTGTGCTGCCGGTTCTGGACAAGGCGGCGCGCTTCGGCCTTTACGGCACCGACCGCGCCATCGGCCTCGTCGCCGATTGGCTGAAGCGCATGAAGCTGCGTTTCGCCGGCTATGGCCAGCCGGTGAAGGAGCTGTCCGGCGGCAACCAGCAGAAGGTGGTGCTGGCCAAATGGCTACGCACCGAGCCGCGCGTGCTTATCCTCGACGAGCCGACGCAAGGCATCGACGTCGGCACCAAGGCCGAGGTGCATGCCATGATCGCCGACCTTGCCGCGCAAGGCATGGCGATCCTTTTGATCTCGTCCGAAATGCCCGAGCTCATCGGCATGTGCGACCGCATCGTCGTGCTGCGCGAGGGCCATCCCACCGCGGAGTTTTCGAGCGGCGAAGCGACCCAGGAAAAAGTGCTCGAGGCGGCGACCCGCACGGTCGAGCAAGCCGGTGCACCGACCGAGGCCGCGCAGGCCGCGCTCGAGGAAGCAAGCAAAGGCCCGGCGAATATCCTCAAGCGCCGCGAGTTCGGCCTGCTCGCCGCGACGCTGGCGGTCGCCATTCCAGTCACCATCATCAACCCGCGCATGGTCAGCGCCGCGAACCTGACGGCGGTCTCGATGGACGCGGCGTTGTTGGTGGTCGCGGCACTTGCCCAGATGCTGGTGCTGATCACCCGCAACATCGACCTTTCCATCGCGTCGGTGATCGGCCTGTCGGCCTATATGGCGGCCAGCATGGTGCAGGCCTATCCCGGCCTCGACATCGCCATTGGCCTGGCGACCGCCTGCGCCGTCGGCACGGTCTGCGGGCTCATCAACGGGCTGGTCGTCACCCGGGGGAAAATCCCCGCGATCGTCGTCACTTTGGCCTCGATGTCGATCTTCCGCGGCTTCAACTCGATCTGGGCCGCCGGCGATCAGGTCAGTGCCGACGAGGTGACGCAAAGATGGCTCGATATGACCGGGCTGAAGCTCGCCGGCGTGCCGCTGATCGTCGCCATCGCCGTCCTCATCCTCTGCGCCGGTTATGTACTGCTTTACCGAACGGCGATCGGCCGCGAACTGTTCGCCACCGGCTCCAATCCGGATGGCGCTCGCCTCATCGGCATCCCCGTCGACCGGCGCATCCTGATGGCCTTCGGCCTGGCCGGGCTGCTCGGCGGCCTCTGCGGCGCGCTCTGGGCCTCGCGCTACGCCACCATCGACGCCCGGGTCGCGCTCGGCTTCGAGCTGACGGTGATCGCGTCCGCGGTGGTCGGCGGCGTCGCCATCCGTGGCGGTTCCGGCACGCTGCTCGGCATCGTGCTTGGCTCGCTGACGCTGCTGGTCATCAAGAACGGGCTGACCCTTGTGCGCGTCGATCCGCTCTGGCTGCAGGGCGTTTACGGCCTGGTGATCCTCGTCGCCATCGGCATCGACACCTTCATCGTGCGCCGCGCCGAGCAGGCAAGACAGGCGAGGATGAGATGACCAAGTTCCTCCGCTCGATCGACTTCTGGGACCTGCTGCTCGCCGCCGCCTGTCTCGCGGTCTTCCTCTATGCCGCGATCTTCGTGCCGAACTTCGTCTCCGGCTTCAATCTCTCGCAGCTTGCCGCCAGCGCGTCGGAAAAGGCGCTGCTGATCCTTCCCATGACGCTGCTCATCATCTGCCGCGAGATCGACCTTTCGATTGCCTCGGTGCTGGCGCTGACCTCGGTGATTTTCGGACTGGCTGTCCAGGCCGGCATGCCGACACTTGCCGCGATCCCGCTGACGCTCGTCTTCGGCGCATTGCTCGGCGCCTTCAACGGCTTTCTGGTGTCGGCGCTCGGCCTGCAGTCGCTGGTGGTGACGCTGGGCACGATGGCGCTCTATCGGGGCATCGGCTACATCCTGCTCGGCACCGGCTCGGTCAACATCCTGCCGCCCGCGATCGTCGATTTCGGCATCGACAATCTGCCGGGAACGCAGATTCCCTGGACCATCGTGCCCTTTCTCTTACTGGCGCCGATCTTCGCTGTCGTGCTGCAGAAGACCGCAACCGGCAAGCGGCTTTATGCGCTGGGCGGCAGCCCCGAAGTCGCCCGTTACTCCGGCATAAACACGCGCCGCATAGTGCTTGCGCTGTTCGTCCTCTCAGGCGTCGTCGCGGCCATTGCCGGCATCGTCTACACGGCGCGCCTTGCCAATGCGCGCGCCAACAACGCGCTCGGCATGGAGCTCGACGTCATCACCATCGTGCTGCTCGGCGGCGTCAGCGTCTTCGGCGGCAAGGGCAAGTTGACCGGCGTGATGCTCGCGCTGGTGCTGATCGCCATCATCCGCAACGTGCTCGCGCTCAACCAGATCGGCGGCGACGCTCAAGGGATGATCATCGGCCTGCTTCTGATCGGCTCGCTGCTCATCGGCAATTACTGGCGCTCGTTGGAGGAGCGCCTCTCAAGATCGCGCGCCTTGCGCGAAACCAAGGGGTGATCTCGGGCCCCTTCCTGCAAGCCCGAATTCTCAAACGGAGGAGTGTACAATGAAAGCGTTTCGACTAGGCCTGCTTGCATCCGCGGTTCTGCTTGCCCCTGCCTCGTTGGCCCTTGCCGACGAATGCGCCAAGGAGCCGGTGACTGTCGGCTTCCTGCCCAAGCTTGACACCGATCCCTATTTCAAGGTCGCCCAGCAGGGCGCGGAAGAGGCAGCCAAGGAGATCGGCGGCAAGGCCATCCAGGTCGCGCCCTCGCAGGCGACTGCCGAGGCGCAGATCGATTTCATCAACAGCCTTGTCACGCAGAAGGTCGGTGTCATCGCTATCTCGGCCAATGACGCCAACGCGGTCGCGCCGGCGCTGAAGCGCGCCGCGCAGCAGGGCGTCAAGGTGGTGTCCTACGATTCCGACGTCGCCGGCGACGCCCGCGCCGTCTTCGCCAATCAGGCCAAGGGCGACAGCCTGGCCGAGATGATGCTGGAAAGCGCCTACAATCTGATGGGCGGCGAGGGCGACTTCGCCATCCTGTCATCGACGCCGACGGCCACCAACCAGAACGCCTGGATCGACTTCATGAAGAAGAAGATGGCGGCCGAGCCGAAATTTTCGAAGATGAAGCTGGTGCAGGTCGCCTATGGCGAGGAAAGCGAGCAGGTCAACCAGCAGCAGGCGCTGGCGCTCGTCCAGGCCTTCCCGGACCTCAAGGCGATCATCGTTCCGGCTGGCATCGGCCTGCCGGCCGCGGCGCGCGCGCTGGAGGAAGCCGGCCTGATGGGCAAGGTCAAGCTGACGGGCCTGGCGCCGGCGACGCTGATCTCGAAATACATCAAGGACGGCTCCGCCCAGGATATCTGGTGGAATGTCTCCGATCTCGGCTACCTGACCTACCAGACCGCCCAGGCGCTGGCGCAATGCAAGATCACCGGCAAGGAAGGCGAGAAGTTCAAGGCCGGCCGTCTCGGCGAATACACGATCGGCGCCGGCGGCGAACTGGTGCTCGGTCCGGCCAAGATCGTGACGCCGGAGAACCTGGCCGAGTTCAAGTTCTGAACCTGCAAAACTCGGCGGGCGCGCCAGGCGCCCGCCGTCCCTTTCTCAGTCGACCGGACGGTGAGGCATGAAGATCCTGCTTGCGGGGGAAACCTTTTCGGCCACGACATCGGTGGCTTCCGGCGCCGAGGTGCTGACGAGCGCCGCCTATGTCAATGGCGCCGCCGCGTTCAACGCCGCTCTGGCGGCCGAGGGCATCTCGGTCACCCAGGTCGGCGGCGAACGCTGCCCGGCCGAGTTCCCCTACGACCTCGAAGCGCTTGCGCCCTACAAGGCGGTGGTGATTTCCGATGTCGGCGCGCTGAGCCTGCTGGTCACGCCCGAGGCGCGCGCCGGACGTGTCGGCGTCAATCGCCTCGACCTGCTGAAAGCCTATGTCGAGGGCGGCGGCGGTCTGATGCTGGCCGGCGGCTATATGGGCTTCCAGGGCATGTTCGGCACCGCCCGCTTCCACGACACGCCGGTGGAGGATGTGCTGCCGGTGCGCTGCTTGCCGTTCAGCGACGGGCTGGAAGTGCCGCAGGGCTTGCAGGCTTCCATTCTTCAGGCGTCGCATCCGATCCTTGCCGGCATCGAGGGGCCGCTGCCGCCGATCCTCGGAATGAACAAGACCGACTTCCGCCGTGACGGCTCCTCCCGGCTTCTCGCCTCCTGCCACTATCGCGGCGCCGACTGGCCGCTGCTTTCGGTGCGCGAGCTTGGCAAGGGCCGGAGCGCCGCCTGGACGACCGACATCGGACCGCACTGGCTGTCGCAGGATTTCCTCGCATGGCCGCTCTACGGCCGGCTGATGGGCAACATCATCCGCTGGATATCGGGCGACTGACTCTCACCGCTTTGACCAGTGCCGCCGCCCGGCGCTCCCTCCGGGCATCGCCAGCTCGACCGGCTTGGCGAGGCGGCACTGGTCAAACCCTTTTCATTTTGCAAAAGGCCAAGGCCCAAGGACCGACCATGAGCGACTGGAATGATCTCGTCTCGCGCATCCTTGCGACAGAGGCCGGTGCTGCGCGCACCATGATCGCCATCGCCGGCCCGCCGGCTGCAGGCAAATCGTCCATCTCGGAACGGCTGCGAACCGCGCTCGCCGGCGAGGGCGCCGAAATCCTGCCGATGGACGGCTTCCATTATGACAATGCCGTGCTCGACCAGCTCGGCCTGCGCCAGCGCAAGGGCGCGCCGCAGACCTTCGACTTCGACAATTTCGAGCTCACCCTGCGGCGGGTGCGCGACAGCACGGCAAGCGTCGCAGTGCCCACTTTCGACCGGCCGCTCGACCTGTCGCGCGCCGGCGCCAGGCTGATCGTGCCGGCGACCCGCTACGTCATCGTCGAGGGCAATTACCTCCTGCTCGACCGCGCGCCCTGGTCCGGCCTTGCCCGGCTGTTCGATCTGACGGTCTTCCTCACCGCGCCGCGCGCCGAGCTCGAACGAAGGCTGCTCAAGCGCTGGACCGACCTGAGCTACCCGGATGAATATGCCGTCGCCAAGGTGCGCGGCAACGACATGCCCAATGTCGACCTCGTGCTGGAACACAGCATGCCGGCGGACGTGACCTGGGAGGCTGGGTGAGGGCCGCTACAAAACGCTCGTGATGCCGCCATCCACCAGCAGCGTCTGTCCGGTGATAAAACTCGCCGCATCCGACGCCAGGAACACGGCGGCGCCCGCCAGTTCCTCGACATCGCCCCAGCGCCGCATCGGCGTGCGGCCGGTAAGCCAGCTCGAAAATTTCTCGTCGGCGACCAAAGCTGCATTCATCTCGGTCTTGAAATAGCCGGGCGCGATGGCGTTGACGCGCACGCCGTGCTGGCCCCATTCGCCGGCCATCGACTTGGTCAGCATGGTGATCGCCCCCTTGCTCGCCGCGTAGGGCGCGATCGAGGGGCGGGCCAGCGCGCTCTGCACCGAGGAGACGTTGATGATGACGCCCTTGCGGCGTTGGATCATGCCCTTCACCACGGCGCGGCTCACTTTGAACACGCCATCGAGATTGGTCGCCATCAGCGCGTCCCAGTCGGCATCGGAAAAAGTTTCGAGCGGCGCGCGGCGCTGGATGCCGGCATTGTTGACCAGGATATCGATCGGCCCGGTGCCGGATTCCGAAGCCGCGATTGCCGCATCGACCGACTGGGTGTCGGTGACGTCGATCACGGATTCCGCGACCGTGTGGCCTTCGGCACGCAGCCTGTCGCCGGCAGCCTTCAGTTCCTCCATCTTGCGGCCGCCGAGCGTGACGCGCGCGCCGGCCGCGGCCAGCGCCTCCGCGAAGGCAAACCCCAGCCCGCGGCTGGCGCCGGTGACGAAGGCATGCCTGCCTTCCAGGCCGAAGAGACGGCCGAGATAATCAGTCGAACGCAATTTGCACCTTCATCGATTGCGATTTGTCGCTGGCCAGATCGAAGGCTTTTCGCGCCTCGGCGAGGGGCAGCGTGTTGCTGAGCAGCGGCGCGACGTCGATGCGGCCAGAGCCGATCAGGTCGACCGCAAGCGCGAATTCCGTGTCGAAGCGGAAGCTGCCCTTCACCTGGATCTCCTTGGTGACGATCATTGACATCGAGAGTTCCGCCGTCGCGCCCTGGCCGACGGCTACCAGCGTGCCGCGGGGCTTGATGATAGGCAAGGCGCTGGCCACTGTCGCGCCCTGGCCGGCGGCCTCGAAGACGACGTCGAAATACCCCTTGTTGGCGGCGTAGCCGTCCATCGCTTCGGCATTGGAGGCGACGTTGATGGTGCGGTCGGCACCGACCTTGGCGGCGTATCGCAGCGGCCTGTCCTGCACGTCGGTGACGACGATTTCGCGCGCGCCGGCAAAGCGCGCGGCCAGCACCAGCAGTGTCCCGATCGGCCCGGCGCCCATGATCAGCACGCGACTGCCATAGACCGGCGCCTGGTCGACCGCATGCAGCGTCACAGCGAGAGGCTCGGCGAAAGCGCCGGCCGTGGGGTCGGAGTCCTTCGCCAGCGGCACGGCATTATCGGCGCGGCAGACGACATGTTCGGCAAAGCCGCCCTGCACATGCGGCGTGCGCATCGCAGACCCCAGGAAGCGCATGTCGACGCAATGGATCGGCTGTCCGGCCCGGCAGAAGGCGCAGGAACCACACGGGTTGGCGGGATTGACGGCGACCGCCGTGCCCACCGCCGGCCCGGAGACGCCGGCGCCCAGCGCCTCGACATGGCCGGCGATCTCATGGCCGAGGATCATCGGCTCCTTCATGCGCACGGTGCCGAAGCCGCCATGGCGGAAATAATGCAGGTCGGAGCCGCAGATACCGCCGCGGGCAATGCGCACCAGCACCTCGCTTGGGCCGGGCTCCGGCGTCGCGCGCTCCTCGACGTCGAGGTCGAGCGGCCGGCGCAGCACCACGGCACGCATGGAGGATGTTGGCGACAAACCGGCTCTCCGCTGTTTCGCCCGGATTTCCGCTGCCACAGCTAGCAGGAAAACCGTGGCCGTTCCAATTATTTATCTGACAAATCAGATGATATGGACAACCACTGGTTTGGTGAGGTATCAACCTGACCGTTCATCGCTGGGCTGGCAGACTCTGAAATGGGCCGGGACAAATGGCAGGCAACCAGACCTCGTCGGTGACGGACGAGATAGCCAACATCCTCGGCCGCGAGATTCTCGGCGGGCTGTTTCCCCCCGGCGCGACCTTGATTGGCGAGGAGGAGATCTGCGCCCGCTTCCGCGCCAGCCGCAGTGCCGCCCGCGAAGCGGTGAAGATCCTGTGGGCCAAGGGCCTGCTGGTCACCCGCCCGCGGCGTGGCTCGCGCATCCGTCCGCTGAAGGACTGGAATTTTTTGGACCCTTCGGTGTTGGGCTGGCTGCGCGAAAGCGCGACGCCGCGCCATTTCATCACCGAGCTCCTGGAGGTGCGCCTGGGCTTCGAATGCGAGGCGGCGGCGCTTGCCGCGAGCCGCAACAACGCGGACGAGATCGCCGCCATCCGCGAGGCCTTCGAGGCGATGCGCGCCGCCTCCTCCGGCCAGGGCGATCCGGTCCTGTCGGACGCCGCTTTCCATGAAGCGGTGCTTGCCGCCACCGGCAACCGCTTCTTCCTGCCGCTCTCGGCGCTGATCCACACGGCGCTGCAATATAGCGTGCCGACCACCAACGCGCTGTTCGGCCATCAGGTGGGCGACCTCGACGCGCATGGCAAGGTGCTGAAAGCGATAGAGGCCGGTGACTCGGCAAGAGCCCGCAAGGCCATGCACGACATGTTGAGCGAGGTGCTCGCCCGCGTCCGCACGGCCGTTGAGCTTACGGGCGCAGCCTGAGCCGCGACAGGCCGGACCTTCGTGTTGTTCCGGCCTGCGTTTGTGACGGCTAATGCAGATAACCGAGCAGCCAAAGAATAAGGATGACGGGCAAAGGAATCCCGATAAGCCAAAGCAATCCGCCTCGCAGCATGACGATCTCCAAAATTTTGTTGTGGGAGGCAACGCTAATGCGCGGGCTTTGTTCCGGCGCGAGAATCTGCTGATCTATCCGAGCGGACGGAGGGGCCAATGCTTAAATGGGGTGCCATCCTGGGTGCGATCGGCTTTCTCGGCGGTTTCGTCGGTCCGGTCATCTTCACGCCGGAAGCAAATCAGGGTCCGCTGCTTGGCATCTTCATCACAGGCCCGCTCGGCTTCATTCTCGGGCTGATGGTCGGCTTTGTTCTGCGGATGCTGCCGGAGCGGCGCTAGACTGGCGGATAGTCGTTGCCGTTACGCACAATTAAGGCCGAACCCGTACATTGCGTGGCATCCGATCGGGGATTGTGGCCATGAGCCAGCGAGCGTTCATCACTCTGCTGATCCTGCTGGCGGTCCTCGTCGCGCTGTCGGCGACGTCCTTTCCAGGCGCGATGATCGGCTTTCTGTTCGGCATCACTATCGCCTTCTTCGTCGCCGGGCCGGCCATGCTGATCGGCAAGGTGCTCGAGAACAACGGCATCGCGATATCCGGCCAAACGGCGCTGTGGTTGCTGGCCGGCTTCTATGCGCTGCTCATCTTGGCCGCTGCATTTCAGATCTGGCGCCGGTTTCAGCGTCAGGAGCCCGACCAGGCGCGCTCGGCGGGGCTGCGGCTGGCGCTGCTGGTCGCGTTGCCGATGATGGCATGGCTGTCGGTGAACGCGATGCAGGATGCCTGGCCGTAGGCCACTAGGCTCCGGCCCAACAAACTGGCAGGATGGCCCGATCAACGCGATTGGGGGCGATCGCATGACCTTGCTGCAATTTCCGGTCACCGGCGAACAGGTCTCAAACGAGGAGACGGAAGAAGTCATCCGCGAGGCGGAACCGCATCGCGGCCTCGTGCGCTACCGCCCCGATGGCGGCGAGCTTTTCATCCATACAAGGGTGAACATGGCGCTGATGCGCGCCGCCGCATCGCTGCCGATCCTGCGCCTGAAGATCACGCCGCGCGGAAACGAAGTGATGCCGCGCGATGGGCTGCTGACGCCCAAAGGGTCGCAGCGTAACTATGCTTTCCTCGAAAAGCTCTGCGAGGATCTGGTCGCCGCGAACTGCCCCGCCTGTTATATCGCCGAGCAGCATGGCGAGGGCCGCCGCGATTTCTACTTTACGAGCGAAGACATCGCCGGTTTCGAACAGATAGCCGGCAGGGTCGCCGAGGCGCTGGCCTTTCCGCTCGCCGTGGAACGGCATTCGCTTGCCGCGCTGGCGCCGCTCATTCTTCCGACTGAAGCGATAGGCGATCTCGGACTGGAAGTCGCGGCGGACGCCCGCATCCGGCCGACGCGCTTCGAGTTCCGGGGCGCTGAGCCGTCTCTGGCAAAGCTGCGCGCCGCTCTCGAAAAGCGCGGCTATCGCTTCCTTGGCATGGAGATAGTCTCGCACGAGCTCAGGATGGCGAAGGACGTGCGGATCGATGGCGAGGGATTTCGCGCCGTGCTGAAGGAGATCGTTCCCTTGGCCCGTTCGCTCCGATGCAGCTATTGCGGCACGGAGACCGTCGAGGGCCTGGATCAGTTCCTGCTCACTCGCCCGCTGCCCGAGCGCTACGGCGGCACGCGCCCGGGACTTTTCGGCCGTCTCTTCGGTCGCGGATAGGCCCTGCCAGGTTGGCCGCGGCAGCTAACGCTGCTGTTGCTTCAGCGCTTGGGTCCAAAACCCGGATAGGGATTGAGTGGCACAATCGCCGCAATGTCCATCATGCCGGCCTCGATCAGCGGCAGTGTGGCGAGATGGCCGCGCACTTCCTTCTCGTCGCCCGCCTCGAACATGATGCCCGTGCCGGGAACGTCGCCGCGGTTCCAGATCTGGCGTACGGCGCCTTGCACGTAGAGCGTCTTGCGCTGTTCGGATTCCGGCGGGAGCAACGGCGCGAAATCGGCATCGCTGAATTTCTGTGTGTTGCGGGTGAGCAGGGCAAAGAACTGCATGGGGGTCTCCTTCGTGGCTGGGTTGACGGGGAGATATCGCGCCGGCTGTCCAGACTGTCCAAGACTGATTAGGATAAAGTTCAGACCTTTCAGGACTTGAATTGGAGTGAAAGATGCTCGACCTGCGCCAGATCAGATATTTCGTCGCCGTCGCCGAGGCCGGCAATGTCGGCCGAGCCGCCGAGCAACTGCACATCTCGCAGTCGCCCTTGAGCCGGCAGATCATGCAGCTCGAGGAGCAGCTCGGCGTCACTTTGTTCGAGCGCGCGAAGCAGCGCGTCCATCTCAATGCCGAGGGCAGGGCCTTCCTTGCCGAAGCCCGAGCGCTGCTTGCCAACGCGGCGCGGCTGGAAGAAATCGGCCGCAACCTCGCCAGCGGCGCCGCGGGCAGCCTTGCCATCGGCTATGTCGAGGGCGCGGTGCATTCCGGGCTGGTTGCCGCGATGCTGAAGGATTTTCGCCGAGCACGGCCGGATTTTCATCTGCAGCTGCGCAGCCGCCGAACGGCGGCGCAATTCGAGGATCTGAGGCAGCGCGTCCTCGATCTCGGTTTCGTTTACTCGCCGGCGCTGGAAGGTGACCCCGATCTTGAAAGCGTGCTGGTGCGGCGCGAGCCGCTGGTGCTGGCAATTCCCGAGGGCGATCCGCTCGCCGGTGTCGCCGACGTCCAACCCGGCGATCTCGACGGTCGCGTCTGGATCACCGTTGTGCGCCAGCCCGGCGACACCAACCGCGCGCAGTTCCTGGCGGCCTGCGCCGAATCCGGCTTCGTGCCCGATATTGCCTATGAGACGGCCGATCCGTTGACCTCGCTCGGCCTGGTCAGCGCCGGTCTCGGCCTCGCCACGGTCCAGGCAAGCCTGCGAAGCGCAGCCCCTCCCGGGGTGATCTTCCGCGACCTGCCCTGGTTCAAGCGCAGCGTTTCGATCCATCTGGCGTGGCGAAGGAATGACCGGCGGACGGTGATTGGGGATTTGAGGAAGGCGGTGAATGGTGAATAGTGAATAGTGAGTAGTGGACAGACATCGGGGTTGCGTGATCCGACTATTCACTATTCACTATTCACTATTCACTATTCACTATTCACTATTCACTCTACATCTTATCTATCACCGACTGCACCCCTTCCGTCGGCGCGTCGACGGACGAGCCCGCCACCATGATGGCGGCGACGATCGCTTCCGGGTCATTCACCACCAGCGGCTTCACGCGATGCGCGGTGTGGATGAAGCCTTCCTCCGACATGTGCTCGATCAGCGCCAGCATCGGGTCCCAGAACCCCTTGACGTTGGCGAAGACGATCGGCTTGCGGTGATGGCCGAGCTGCGCCCAGGTCATGATCTCGACGATCTCCTCCACCGTGCCGATGCCGCCCGGCAGCGCCACAAAGGCGTCGGATTTTTCGAACATGCTGTGCTTGCGCTCGTGCATGTTGTCGGTGATCAGCAATTCGTCGAGCTTGTCGAGGGCTGTCTCGGTCGCTTCCCTGTTGACCAGGAAGCGCGGGATGATGCCGGTGACCTTGCCGCCGGCCTTGAGCGCGCCGTCGGCGACGGCGCCCATGATGCCCTTGGTGCCGCCGCCATAGATGAGGCGCAACCCGGATTTGGCAAGCGAGCGGCCAAGCGTGTGGCCGGCCTTGATATAGGCCTCGTCGCGGCCCGGAGACGAGCCGCAATAGACGCAGACGGATCGAATCGTGTTCATGGCGATGATTGGTTATAGGGACGGTCGGCGGGGTCAAGCCCGCTGGCGGGCTTTTTCTTGTGAGCTTGGAGAAAACACGCTAGACCGGCGTTAGGTGGCTAAGGGGGCAATATAAAGTTATGGCTATCAATCCTTCTAAGGCGTTCTTGTTCGCGGCGGGCGGCGTGGCCGTCGTCGCGGCGGTCGCCTACGGGTCGGGTGCGCTCGATCCATACATCAACAACCAGAAACCGGCGCAGGTCGCGGCGCTTCCGCAGACCGATGCGAAACCGGCTGAATCCTCGAGCACGGCCACCGAGTCGCGCGTGCCGCAATCTCCAGCAAACACGATGGCCCCGGCCAACACAATGGCTCCGGCCAATACGATGGCGCCGGCGAATAATGCCATGGCACCCGCCAACACGATGGCATCGGCCAAGAACGCGACGGCTCCGGTCGCCCCGGCGCCCGCCGCTGCGGCCGGTCCGACGCTGCCGACCTTCGATGTCGTGCGTGTCGAAAGCAACGGCTCGATCGTCGTCGCTGGCAGCGCCGCGCCCAACGCCAAGGTCGAGATCCTGAATGGCGGCACGGTGCTCGGCTCGACCGATTCAGGCCCCGACGGCGCCTTCGCCATCGTGCTCGACGATCCGCTGAAGCCCGGCGACTATACGATCACGCTGCGCCAGACGGTTGGCGGCACGGCCATCGCCTCGGCCCAGACCGCCGTCGTCTCGGTGCCGCAGAGCTCGACCGGCCAGGTGCTGGCAATGGTCGAGGAGCCCGGCAAGGCCTCGCAACTGATCACCGTGCCGCAGGCCGAGACCAAGCCGGCGGCACCGGCAGCCCAGGCCCCCGCAACGACCGCTCCGGCAACGACCACGCCGGCTGCATCCGACACGGCCTCGGCGTCGGCCACGACCGCGCCGGCCGCCACGGACCAGGCAGCCGCGCCGGCTGCGGCGGAGCCCAAGATCGCCGTCGAGGCGGTCGAGATCGACGGCAGCAAGATCTTCGTCGCCGGCACGGCCGATCCCGGCCGCAAGGTGCGGGCCTATGCCGACGCCATCCTGCTTGGCGACGCGCAGACCTCCGCCGACGGCCATTTCCTGATCGAAGCGACCCGCGACATCCCGGTCGGCAACTACACCATCCATGTCGATGGCCTGGACAGCGACGGCGTCAAGGTCGTCGCCCGCGCCGCCGTGCCGTTCGAGCGTGAACCCGGCGAGTCGATCGCAGCCGTCGCTCCGAACGAGACGAAGACCGGCGAGGCCAAGCCGGCCGAGACCAAGCTCGCACAGGTCCAGGGTGCCGGCTCCCAGGCCGCGGAAGCCAAGGCGGCGGCAACGGCCGAAGCGGGCAAGCCCGCCGAGGGTCCGGCCAAGGTCGCGGAGGCGACGCCGTCAGCCGACGTGGCCGAGACGGTCGCGCCGAAGCTCGAACATGCCGACGGGGCCGTCATCATCCGCCGCAACGACACGCTCTGGCGCATCTCGCGCCGCGTCTACGGCCATGGCACGCGCTTCTCGACAATCTATCTCGCCAACAAGGATCAGATCCGCGATCCCGACCGCATCTGGCCGGGCCAGGTGTTCAAGGTGCCGTCCAAGTCCAAGGAAGGCGAGGATGCCGACCTGAAGGCCATGGGTGAGCAGATGACCACGCCGAAGACGGAGTAGCGACTTCGTCACACCAGGGCGGAGCAAGGAGCGAAGCGAAGCGGCGCTCCGCCCAGGATGGCGAACGCGAATGGCGGGCGCGCCCCACCTCAATCTACCCATCCGCCTAGCTTGCCCTCCCACCGTCCATCGTCTATCGCCGATGGACGATGACCGAATCCCCCGAAAGCCGTTGCGCCGACAGCCGCGCCATCGCGCTGCGCCTGGCGGCGCTCTCGCATCCGGCGCGCATCGAGATCCTGAAACGCCTCTCGGCCAGCTCCTGCTGCTCGTGCCGTGAGGTGGTCGACCATCTCGACCTCGCCCAATCGACCGTTTCGCAGCACCTGAAGATCCTGGTCGAGGCCGGGCTCGTCCGCTTCGAGGCCGACCGCCAGCGCTCGCGCTACGCGGTCGATCACAACGCGCTCGCGGGCGTCTCCGCCTTGCTCACCGAACTCGTCAACTCCTGCTGCCCCGCACCCAAAAGGCAAGACTAGTGGCCGAAAAGACCGTATCCGCCGAAGCCGGCACCCTCACGACCCTGCGCAACCTCTGGCCCTATATGTGGCCGGCCGAGCGCGCCGATCTCAGAGCCCGCGTCACCTGGGCGACACTGCTTCTGGTCGTCGCGAAGCTCACTTTGGTCGCCGGCCCGTATTTCTTCAAATGGGCGACGGATGCGCTGGCTCATGCCGCCAAGACGCCGCCTCCGCTGCCGTCCTTCCTGCTCGCGCCCGTGGCGCTGGTCATCGCCTATAACCTGCTGCGCCTGATCCAGCTCGGCTTCAACCAGTTGCGCGACGCGTTGTTTGCCCGCGTCGGCCAATATGCGGTGCGTCAGCTCGCCTACCGCACCTTCGTCCACATGCACGAGCTATCGCTGCGCTTCCATCTCGAGCGCCGCACCGGCGGCCTGTCGCGCATCATCGAGCGCGGCACCAAAGGCATCGAGACGATCGTGCGCTTCATCATGCTGAACACGGCGCCGACCATCCTCGAATTCGCGCTGACGGCCGGCATCTTCGCCTTCACCTATGGCTGGAAATATGTCGCCGTGGTCGCCGCCACCGTCTGGCTCTATGTCTGGTTCACGGTCAAGGCGAGCGACTGGCGCATCTCGATCCGCCGCGACATGAACGACAGCGACACCGATGCCAACACCAAGGCGATCGACTCGCTGCTCAACTTCGAGACGGTCAAATATTTCACCAATGAGCGGATGGAGGCCGAGCGTTTCGACCGCTCGATGGCGCGCTATGAGATCGCCGCGACCAAGACCTGGACGTCGCTCGGCTGGCTGAACTTCGGCCAGGGCCTCATCTTCGGTGTGGGCACCGTCGTCGTCATGTGCATGTCGGCGCTGGAAGTGCAGGCCGGCACGCAGAGCGTCGGCGACTTCGTCTTCATCAACGCCATGCTGATCCAGCTTTCGGTGCCGCTCAATTTCATCGGCTTCATCTATCGCGAAATCCGGCAGGGGTTGACCGACATCGAGCACATGTTCGACCTGCTCGACGTGCCGCAGGAGATCGTCGACAAGCCGGATGCGAAGCCTTTGAAGGTCGGCCCCGGCAAGGTCGAGTTCCGCGACGTGCATTTCTCCTATGATCCCAACCGCAAGATTTTGAAGGGCGTCTCCTTCGAAGTTCCGGCGGGCAAGACGGTGGCGATCGTCGGCCCGTCGGGCGCCGGCAAGTCGACCATTTCCAGGCTTCTGTTCCGCTTCTACGACGTGCAGTCCGGCCAGGTGCTGATCGACGGCCAGGACATCCGCGACGTCACCCAGGAGAGCCTGCGCGCCGTGCTCGGCATGGTGCCGCAGGACACGGTGCTGTTCAACGACACCATCGCCTACAACATCCGCTACGGCCGCATCGGGGCCAGCGAGGAGGAGGTGCGCAAGGCGGCCGAACTCGCCCAGATCGGCCCGTTCATCGACAAGCTCCCCGAAGGCTACAAGTCGATGGTCGGCGAACGGGGCTTGAAACTGTCGGGCGGCGAAAAGCAGCGCGTGGCGATCGCCCGCACAATCCTCAAGGCGCCGCCGATCCTGATGCTGGACGAGGCGACCTCGGCGCTGGACAGCCACACCGAGCAGGAAATCCAGGCGGCGCTGGACCTCGTCAGCAAGGGCCGCACCACCATCGTCATCGCCCACCGCCTGTCGACGGTGATCTCAGCCGATGAGATCATCGTGCTGAAGGACGGCCAGATCGCCGAGCGCGGCACGCATCAAGCGCTGCTCGCCAGGCACGGCCTCTACGCCTCGATGTGGGACCGCCAGCGCGAGGCGACCGAAGCCGAAGAGCGTCTGCGCATCGCGCGCGAGAGCGACGAGCTTGGGGTGATCGTGCGCAGGAGAACGGCGGAGGTGAGCTAGCGCCGGCTTCCCCTTCTCCCCTTGGGGAGAAGGTGGCCTCGCGAAGCGAGGTCGGATGAGGGGAGTTGGAAGGATCGCCGCGCGGCAAGACTAAACGCTTGAAGCATTTGTTCTTTTCTCGCCTCATTCCTTCCAACACCCCTCATCCGTCTCGGCGCTGACGCGCCGATCCACCTTCTCCCACAAGGGGAGAAGGGAAAGGCGCCGAAAATCCCTTGACCTCAACCTATCTTGAGCTTGCAAACCGTCTCCGAGCCACCTGCCAGGCAACCTTCCAAATCGGAGACAGATCGAAATGAGCACCAACAATCACCGCACCGGCAGCGTGTTCCGGGTCGACAAATTCGTCGTGCCGGCCGAGGCGCGCGACGAAATCCTGAGCAGGGTCATCATGACGCACGAATTGCTCCGCCGGCAGGAGGGCTTCGTGCAGGATTTTCTGCTCGAACAATTCTCCGGCCCGGGCGAGTTCAACATCGTGACCATGGTAGAATGGGAAAGCCAGGAGGCCGTCGACAAGGTTGTGCCGATCGTCAAGGCAGCGCATGAGCGCATCGCCTTCAGTGCCCAGGAAACCATCGCGCGGCTCGGCGTCAAGGCCGACATCGCCAACTATCAGCGCGTGCCGGAGGTGTAAGAAGGCCATCCGGCTCCCGGCGCGGATACGGCGATGCTCAGCACCTGACCGGTGCGGGCGTCGCTCACCATGTTTTCGAATCCGCGCCATTCGGCGGCGAGGACGAACAGCGCCCTGCCGTCGGCCCCGCCCAACATGCAGGCAAAGCAACCGCGATCGACCTCGACCTGGTCGATTTTCTCGCCGCCTTCGCGCACTCGGACACAGTGCCGGTTCGGTACATCGGCATACCAGACGCAGCCTTCGGCATCGATGCAGATGCCGTCGGGGTAATCGTTGCCGAGATCGGCCCAGACGCGCCGGTTGAACAGGCTCCCGTCCCTTGCCGATGTCGAAGGCCGTGAGTTGCCTGGCATGGGATTCGGCGACGATCAGCGTCCGGTTGTCCGGCGTCACGGCCATGCCATTAGCGAAGGCAATGTTGTCGGCCACTTGCCGAACCGAGCCGTCCGGCGTGATCAGCACGATCGTGCCCGGTCCGAAATGCTCGCCCGGCGCTGGCGCCGGCCCGCCGCCATTGACGTAGATGTTGCCGCGCCCATCGACCACGATCTCGTTCCAGGGGTTTTTCGACAGCCCTCGCAGATCGGCATGGGTGGCGAGCGTTCCGTCCGCTTCCTGCCTGAGCAGAAGCCCCTCCCGCCCGGATACGACGAGCAATCGTCCATCCGGCAGCCAGTCGATCGAATAGGGCAGGACGGCCGGCACCGTGAGCATGACCTCGCTATTGCCGTCCTCGTCCACGGCGACAATCTCGCCGGTGCCCCAGTTGCAGAGCCACAGCCGTCCCTCATGCCAGCGCGGCGACTCGCCAAAGGCAAGGCCCTCGGCAATGAGATTGGCTTTCCTGACGCTACCGGATGACGACATTGGCTGGCTCCGTGGGCGGATTGTCCAGCCTTAGGACGGATGAGATGGCCGTGTTCCTACAGTCTTGTTGAAAGTCGCGGCTATCATCGCCGTGCCCGCCCTCCCGCTCTTCCCCATTGTTGCGTTGCGGGGAGTGGGGCTTTCCGCTATTGAGGCGCAACCTGAAACAGGGACCGCCCCCAGCCCTATGACGCTTCTCGACTCGGTCAAGAATACGTTCGTTCCGATCCATCGCGAAGGCTATCCCTTCATCGCCGCCTTCGCCGCGGCGACGCTGTTTCTCGGCTATTTCTCCTCGATCCTGTTCTGGATCGGGCTGACCCTCACCGCCTGGTGCGTTTATTTCTACCGCGACCCCGAGCGGGTGACACCGGTCGACGACCGGCTGGTCGTGAGCCCGGCAGACGGCGTGATCTCGGCGGTCGGCCCCGCCGTGCCGCCGAGCGAGCTTGGCCTGGGCCCGGGCGAAATGACCCGCATTTCGGTGTTCATGAACGTGTTTTCCTGCCACATCAACCGTGCTCCGGTGCGTGGGCGGATCACGCGCATCGAGCATAAGCCCGGCAAATTCCTCAATGCCGAGCTCGACAAGGCCAGTGCCGAGAACGAGCGCAACGGCCTGGTCATCGACAGTCCCAACGGCACGATCGCCGCCGTCCAGATCGCCGGCCTGGTGGCGCGGCGCATCGTCTGCTGGGCAGAGGCCGGCGGCTCGATCGCCATCGGCGAGCGTTTCGGCCTGATCCGCTTCGGCTCGCGCGTCGATGTCTTCCTGCCGTCGGGCGCCGTGCCGCGCGTCGCGGTCGGCCAGACGGCGGTCGGCGGCGAGACCGTGCTTGCCGAATTCGGCGGTACGGCGGTCACGCCCCTGGTCAGGGTTTCCTGAGCGTTGGGCGCGCCCTTCAAGAAATTCGAGGCCCATGCCAGCGGCGGTCCGCGCATCCGCGAGATCCCGATGCGCATGGTGCTGCCCAATTTGGTGACGGTGCTTGCCATCTGCGCCGGGCTCTCCGGCATCCGCTTCGCCTTCGAGAACCGCTTCGAGATCGCGGTGGTCATGGTGCTGCTTGCCGCCTTCCTCGACGGCATCGACGGGCGGCTGGCGCGCATGCTGAAGGCCACCTCGAAATTTGGCGCGCAGATGGATTCGCTGGCCGATATCGTCAATTTCGGCGTGGCGCCGGCCCTGGTGCTCTATGCCTTCCTGCTCGATCGCGCCGGCTCGCCGGGCTGGATCGCGGCGCTTTTGTTCACCATCGCCTGCGGCATGCGGCTTGCCCGCTTCAACGTGCTTGCCGAAGATCACGACCAGCCGGCGTGGCAGACCGAATATTTCGTCGGCGTGCCGGCCCCGGCCGGCGCGGTGCTGGTCATGCTGCCGCTCTATCTCTATTTCCTGCGGCTCGGGCTGGAGCCATCCCGGCCGGCCGCCTTCGTCGCCACCGGCTTCACCGTGCTTATCGCCTTCCTTCTGGTTAGCCGGCTGCCGGTCTATTCGGGCAAGAGCGTCAAGGTGCCGGGCGACAGGGTGCTGCCGGTCATCCTCGGCGTGGTGCTCTACATCCTCTTGCTGATGACCTATCCCTGGTACACGCTGACGGCCTCGGTCGCGGGATATCTGCTTTTCCTGCCGTTCTCGGTGCGCGCCTATTCGAAGCGGGCCATGCGCGAGGGCGAGAAGGTGCCGCCTTCGGATATCGGCTAGCGCAATTCCAGGAAAAGTGGATGACGGTTTTTCGTCAGGAATTGCGTAAAAACAGGTACTTGGAGCGGTTCGACGATTCCGTGAAACGCTGAACAGCTCTAAGTGCCGGGCCGGAGTCCCTGGAGCAGCAGATCGCTCCAGGCGGAAGCAAAGCGCTCGTCGCTGATGTTGATCGCCCGCTCGCCCCAGATCGCCTCGAAAACCCGAAACATGGCGACGCTGCCGACAATGACGGCCGCGGTCGCCTCGCTGTCATGCGGACGCAGCTTGCCCTGCCGCTGGTTCTCCTGCAGCCAGTTCGAAACGGCGAGATATGTCCTTTGCATGATCTCGCCACGCGCCAGGGCTTTCATCTCTGGGAAATGCTCGAGATCACGCCAAAGGATCCTCAGCACATCACGGTTGGCCCCCAGCCTTTCCAGCATGCCTTCCACAAGCCTCCGTGAACCCTCGTCCACCGGCAGTGTCATGTCGCCGAGTTCGGCGCGACCATCCCTTGCCTGGCCGACGAACCGCTCTATCGCGGCGCTCAGCAATGCCTCCTTGGAGGGGAAGTGCTTGTAGAGCGCGCCGGAGCCGCGCGAGAGTCCTGCGGCCTCCTGAATGTCGGGAACACTGGTGCGGTCGTAGCCGCGCTCGGCAAACAGCCGAACGGCCTCGTGCAGAATTCGTTCCCGTCCCGTTGATGGCGGCTTCATGGCTGCTCCTCGGCTTTGTCGGACGTGGCGATGAGATTCGCGACGGACGATAACATCGGATCGATCAGGAAGCGGCCCTTGCAGTCCGCGCGCCCTCGGCAAGCCACGCTTTCCATGTCCGTTCGCCAAGGCGCTCGCCGGTCTCGAGCAAACCCATTTTGCGGCTCATCTTGCGGCTGAGCGGCAACGGCAGAATGAAGCGCTTGATACCAAGCGCTTCGCAATACTGCCGCGCGAAGGTATCGAACGGCATCGCCTCGGGACCGCCGATCTCGGGACGCATACCGCGCTTCCCATCGCTGACGGCTTCGGCCAGATAGGTCGCGACGTCGCGTGTATCGACGGGATTTGAGAGGGAGGTCGGTAACGGCCAGACCGGCAGCCATTTCAGCCCATCCAGCATCTGGCCCAGAAGGTAATAGAACGGCGTCGCGCGGATGACCGACCACGACAGCGAGCACTCTCGCACAAGTCGTTCGCCCGCCAGCTTTACCCTGGCATAGGGGAGGGTGCTGAATTCGAGACCCACGATCGAGACGAAGATGAAGTGGCTGACGCCGGCACGCCGCGACGCGGCGAGCAAACGTCTTGTGCCCTCGACATCGACGCTTGCCGGGCTGGAGAAGAAATCAACCGGCCTGATGCCGCGCCTGGCGATGGGCGAGAGTGTCGCGGCATGAATGACCGTGTCGACGCCGCGAAGAGCATGGTCGATGCCTTCGCCCGTTGCGAGATCACCCACGGTCCATTCCACGGAGCCGCCGTCACCAACTGCTCTGGCGAGCAGCCTGACGTCATGGCCAGCCCCTGCAAGTGTCGGCACCAGATCGCGGCCGAGATGTCCGGTCCCGCCGGTGACAAGGATTTTCGCCATGGAACTTCTCCTTGTATTGGTGAGTGAATGTTCACTCACCAATTTGTCATTTTTTTGCCGAAGCAATGTTTCGTGTGTCGAAGCGGATCGGGAAGAGTATGACCGTGTTCCGGCCAGAGGTGTTGGCTGGCCCGCGGCGGTGGAAAGTTGTGCTTAAAGCATGTCTCCCGAAAGTGGGAACCGGTTTCGGGATAAAGACATGCGTAAAATCAAAAACCCAGAGCGCGTGGAGCGAAACTGAAAGATCGCGACGCGCTTTAGGGGGCGCTACGCAGCCACGCCCAGCCCCAACCTGTCGATCGCCAGCTTGCGGGTCGAGACGTAATCCGTCTTGCCCGAGCCCAGCACCGGGATCTCTTCCACCTTGATGATGTCGTTGGGCACCATCAACTCCGCGGCGCCCGCCTTCTTGCCGAACTGGCGCAGCTCCTCGGCATTCGCATCGTCGGCGGTGGTGACCAGCACGATACGTTCGCCGCGCCTTTTGTCGGGCACGGCCACCGCCGCGTGGCGCTCTTCCGGCCACAGCGACTGCACCAGCATCTCGACGGCGCCCAACGACACCATCTCGCCGGCGATCTTGGCGAAGCGCTTTGCCCGGCCGCGGATGGTGATGAAGCCCTCGCGGTCGATCGAGACGATGTCGCCGGTGTCGTGCCAGCCCTCCAGCGGCTGCAATTCGCCGGGCCGGTCGGCGCTCATATAGCCCATCATCATGTTCGGCCCGTCGAGCCATAGCCGGCCGCCCTCGGCGATGCCTTCGACAGGCTCCAGCTTCAGGCGGATGGCCGGAAGCGGCCGGCCGACCGTGCCGTCGCGGCTGTGGATGGCGGTGTTCACCGCCACCACCGGCGCGGCCTCGGTCAGCCCGAAACCTTCGACGATCGAGGCCTGGAAGCGGTCGCGGTAGATGCGTCGCGTCTCCGGCTTCACCGCCTCGGCGCCGGCCACGACGAAGCGCAGGCTGGAGAAGTCGCCGTCCTTGGCGGTGCGGGCATAATTGGCGAGGAACGTGTCGGTGCCGAACATGACGGTCGGCTTCACCTTGCGGGCGATCTCTGGGATGATCTTGTAGTGCAGCGGCGAGGGGTAGAGGAACAGCTTTATGCCCAGCACCAGCGGCAGGATGGTGCCGCCGGTGAGCCCGAAGGAATGGAAAGCCGGCAGCACGTTGAGCAGGGTGTCGGCCGGCGAGACGGAAACGCGCGCCTCGGCCTGCATGACATTGGCAAGCAGGCTGCGGTTCGACAGCACCACCGCCTTCGGCGTGCCTTCCGAGCCGGAGGTGAACAGGATGACTGCGGGCTTCGAGGCTTGCTGCCGCTGCAGCGGAAAGCGCCACAAAAGCGCGGCGGCGACCTTGTCCAGCACCGTAACGCCGGCTCGTACGTCTTCCAGCCACAGCATCTTCGCGCCGCCTGCCTCGACCGCGGCAATGATGTCGTCGATGCCGGCTTTTTCGACGAAGGCGCGCGATGACACCACGGTGCGGATGACGGCTGTGCGGATCGCGGCGGTCACGCTCGCCGGGCCGGCGGTGTAGTTGATCATCGCCGCAACCCTGGCCGCCGAGATCAGGCCGACGAATGTAAGCACCACGCCATTGGCGTTGGGCAAGAGCACGCCGACCGCTTCGCCGGGCGCCGTCACCGCCTCGAAACGGCGTCCGAGCACCCGCGCGCCGATGAACAGCTTACGGTAGCTGAGCGAACCCGAAATCACGTCCTCGATGATCGGATGCGATGGGCCGACGCGATCGGCGGCGTCGCGCATGGCGAGGAACAGGCTGCGGTCGAGATTGGTGCCGTAGAGCCGCGCCTCGGCGAAACGGTCGAACAGCGCGTTGGTGTTGGAGGCCATGTCGGGGTTGCGCGCCACCAGTTCGGCGATGGTCATCGGCTCCAGCACGCTCACCGAAAGCCGCGGGAACCAGTGGCGGGGCGCTTTCTCCTTCGGCGTCAGCGACACCGGCAGGTCGCGCGTTCCGGCAACGAAGATCGGCACGATGCGCGCATCGGCCTGCATGGCGATGCGGGTGATGGCGCGAAACAGCCGGAAGGATTTGACGTCCGGCTCGACATTGTCTGGCAGGTAGACGGCGAGCCGTCCCTTGCCCTTCAGCACGCGCACCAGCCGCCGGCTGACGAAGACATGCTCGGCATTGAAGGCGATGGTGCGGGCAACCTCCCGCCAAGGCTCCAGCCAGGGTGAGCGCGCCGAGGCTTCGTCCAGGATATGCAGCGTGTCGTCGGGCAGCAGCGACAGCATCAGCGCCGGCTCGATGCGCGACTGGTGCGAGACCACATAGATGACCGGTGTCTTGGCGCTGCGGGCGATGCGGATGCGATTGTCGGCGATCCGATAGGCGAGCTTGAACGGCACATAGAGCAGCGCCTGGGTGAAGCGCAGGTCGAGCCGGAACCGCTCGATCGCGGCGATCAGCAGCCAGGCAAAGACAAGGCCCGCCAGCAGCGCCAGGGTCAGGATCATGCCGCTCTCCCAGTCTCCTCCAGGACGCGGCTCTTGAGCGGCCGCTTTGGTGCAGAGGGTAGCGGAAGCGCGGGCAAGGTCAATGTGGGGTGCTGCAGTGGCGTCTCCTTCTCCCACAAGGGGAGAAGGAGACGACGGCGCCTACGCCACCCTCAGCCTGCCGCTGATGAAGCGGAATTCCTGGCTCTTGCCGCCATAGCCATAGGCGGCCGCCGGTACCTCATGCACGAAGGCATAGCTTTCCACATGCACGCCGCCGAGCAGCCGGCCGAAAGCCTCGAAGATCGCCTTCAGATAGGCTTCGAGCTCGAGCTTGGTGTTGGTGCCGTCGACGACCTTGATGTCCAGCCAGAACGTGTTGGTCCCGTGTTCGGCCAGCGACTTGCCGCCGGCGAACCAATGCTGAGGGTCGATATAGTTGACCGCGACCGCGGTGATCGTCGGGTCCTTGCGCAGCTCCTTGGCGGTGATCTCGGTGATATCCTTGGCGATCGCGGCGGACAGCTCGGCGTCGGGCTTGCCGGTGACGGTGATGTTGATGATCGGCATATTTTCTCTCCTTGGGTTGG
The DNA here is from genome assembly GCF_003289965.1 of Mesorhizobium atlanticum. GTDB lineage: Bacteria > Pseudomonadota > Alphaproteobacteria > Rhizobiales > Rhizobiaceae > Mesorhizobium > Mesorhizobium atlanticum. The sequence continues at coordinate 346,310 of NZ_QMBQ01000001.1, read as the reverse complement.
GCGCCTCGCGCCTTCGATGTGAGGATCATGTCATCGGCATGAATTCGATAAAATCGAATTGTTTTTAAGAAACACTTCGATATCATCGAAGTATGGAAATGCTCGATCCCGACCTTCTGAAAACCTTCCTCGCCTTCGTCGATGCCGGCTCGCTGGCCAAGGCCGCCTCCACCGTCGGCCGCACGCCGTCGGCGGTGACCGCGCAGATGCAGCGACTGGAAGAGATCGTCGGCGAGCCGCTGCTCATCCCCCAGGGCAGGGGGCGCGGGCTGACGCCGGCCGGCGAGGATCTTGTCGGCCATGCCCGGCGCATCCTTGCCGTGCACACCGAGGCGTGGCTGGCGCTGAAAGGCGCGCGCGCCGGCGGCCGCATCGCCATCGGCACGACGCAGGATTTCGCCGACCACGGGCTGCCGGACCTTCTGAGAGCCTTCGCCGCCAGCCATCCGCGCGTCCGGATCGAGCTGCGCGTCGGCCGCTCCCTGGAGCTGGGGGCGGCGCTGCAGGCGGGCCAAATCGACTTGGCGATCATCATGCGCCATGCCCCGTCGCCGGATGAAACGGCGGTGATCAGCGAGCCAATGCTGTGGCTCTGCTCGGAAAAAGGCTTGGCGGCTCGATCCGAAGCGGTGCCGCTGGCGCTGCTCGATCCCTATTGCGGCTTCCGCGAGGCGGCGCTCAATGCGCTCGACGCTGCCGGCCGCCGCTACCGTATCGCCGCCGGAAGCGCCAGCCTTGCCGGCCTTCGTGCGGCGGTCGATGCGGGCATCGCGCTGACGCCGCGCACCCGGCGTTTCGCCCATTCCGGCATCCTGGAAGCGCCCGCCGATCTCGACCTGCCGCCTTTGCCGATGGCCGACTTCGCCATCCGGATTGGCCGCGAAGCTCCGCGCCCGGCGCGGGATCTGGCCGAACTGCTCGGCGACGGCCTGACCCTGCCGTCATGATCGGCCAGGAAGTCCCCAAAGAAAAAGCCGACCTTTTTGCGGGTCGGCTTCTAGTCGGACGGGTCGAGGGGTTTGGGGGGACTTGGGGGTGACCCGTCGACCTAACAATGCCTGAGCCGGATGATGGTTCCGTGATCGGCAAAATATTTTTACGAGCGTGCCGATTTCGCCTTCAGCCAGTCGCGTCCGGCATGGGCAAAGACCGCGCAAAGCACGATGGCGCCGCCGATGACGCTGGCCATGGGCGGGGCTTCGCCGAGGAAGACCAGGGCAAACAGGATGGCGAACGGCACTTCGGCCGAGCCCAGCAGACCGGATTCGGCGGCCGGAATGAGCCGCGAGCCTTCCGTCCACAGGATCGAGGCCAGCGCAAAGGAACAGCCGAAGGTGGCAAGCAGCACCACGTCGCGCGTCGAGACGGCCAGCGGATCAGTGACGAACCAGCCGAGCACGAAGAGCAGGAAGGCCGAGACCGCGCCCGCCCACACAACCGGCGAGTCGCGAAAAGCGCGCACCATGATCATGTAAAGCGCGCTGCCGGCAGTCATCAAAAGCGCCAGGCCGTCGCCGAACAGATGGCCGCTGCCGAGGCCGCCGCCCACCATGATGGCGACGCCGCACAGCGACACGGCCGCTGCCAGCATCGTCTGCAGCCGGAATTTCTCCCGCACCAGAAGGAAGGCAAGCAGTGCGGCGATGAAGGGCGAGGTCGCGTAGATGACCGCGACATTGGCGACATAGGTGTATTTGAACGCCGAGATGAAAGCGATGCTGGCCGCTGCCCCTTCGACCGCCAATAGCCAGCCCCGCCAGCCCAATCTCAGGCTCTCGTGTCCGCCCGAGCGGCGCCGGCGCCACAGCACATAGAGCGCGATCAGGATCGAGCCGAAAAAACCGCGCCAGCAGGTGATGGTCAGAGGATCGGCATGGATCGACTTGGTCAGCACGCCGGTGAGCGCGAAGGCGATGGCCGATGCCGACACCAGGATGATGCCGAGCGTGCGCTCGGCCGCTGCGTCGGCGGCGCCAGGCGCGAGCTTTTCCGGCATATCGAGCGCGTCCGTCATGGCGCCAGCCTACCCGGTTGCTCCTGACAGCCCTCTGTCATCAGGCCTGCTCCCGCTTGCGGAAACCCTCGTTGCCGACGATCAGCAGGCCGGCGCCGATGATCAGCGCCGCGCCCATGAACACCGCCGTGCGCGGTACGTCGCTCCAGATGGCGTAGCCCAGCGCGAAAGCCCAGACCAGCGAGGTATATTCGAAGGGCGCCACGATCGACACCGGCGCGCGCTTCATGCCTTCGAACAGCGCATATTGCGCCACTCCGCCGAGTGCCCCGACGCTGACGAGCAGAAGCAGCTGCCGCCAATCGGGCATGCGCCACCACAGCAGCGCCGGCACGGCCGAAAAGAGCAGGAAATAGAAATTGTTGAGCACGAGCTGGATCGTCGTGCGCTCCTGCAGCGCCGTCTTGCGTAAGAGCACAACGGCGATGCCCCAAAGGACCGCCGCCGCCAGCACCAGAAGCACCGGCACCGAGAGGCCGAGCCGCGCCGGATCGCAGGCTATGAAGACGCCGACGAAGCCGATGAACACCGCGATCCAGCGCAAGAGCGGCACCGTCTCGCCCAGGATCAGCACCGACAGCACGGTGACGATGATGGGCGCGGCGTAATAGATGGTGGTGAGCTCGGCGAGCTGCAGCGAGCGCGCGGCGTTGTAGTAGCAAAGCCAGGCGGCCAGCGTGAAGGCGCTGCGCACCAGCATCGGCTTGACGATCGGCGAATCGATCGTATCGGCAAACAGCCGCTTCCCGCCGATCGCGCCGCAGGCGAGGAGCACGGTAATGGAACGCACGAACATGATCTGCCAGACCGTCATGCCGGCGACCAACAGCTTGATCGAGGCGTCCTGCGCCGAAAACAGGAAATAGGCGGCAGCCGTGAACAGGATGCCGGCCAGCACCCTTTCGCGGCTTTCGAGGACGACGACTTCGGCCATGTGGTTTCAGCGTGTTGCGTGGGCGGTTCCGCCCCAGTCGGGACCGTTGCTCCAGCTATACGGGCGAAAGCTCACACGGCGCTGCTCCAGCAGGGCGCTTGCGTTGGCGCAGGTTGTTCGCCGGACCCCGATCGGGACTACTGCGTCGCCTGATAGAGCTCCGATGCTGCGTCCTTAAGCGCGCGCCGGCCGTCCGGCCGCAGATACATCATGTGGCCGCCTTCGACGACATCGAGCCGGATCGGCTTGGCGTCGGACAGCGAAGGAAGCTGGTTCACCAGATAGCGCGAGGCGAGATAGGGCGTGACGAGGTCGGTGTAGCCGTTGACGATGACGACGCCGAGCGCCGGGTTGAGCGAGCGCGCCCGCTGCAGGTCGTTCATCACGCCGGCATAGCCCTGGCCCGAGGTGCCGTAGTCCCAGTTGCGGGTGACCTCGCCATTGAGCAGCCGGTAGCTGACATCGGTGCGGTAGTTGAGCTCGTCGCGGGCATAGGCGACGAAGGCGGAGGTCAGCACCGGAACGCTGCGGTCGAGCACCGGGTCGGGGCCGGCGTCATGCGCGCTTTGCGGGGCGATGTCCGCGGTGCCGATGGTAGCGTCGTAGGGGCTGAGCACCTTGCCCGTGGCGCGCTGGAATTCCTTGGAGAAAAGCCCGATGGGGATGCGGGCGAAGTTGCGCTGGACGAGCTCGAGCGGCAGGCCGGTGATTTCGGCCACGCGTCCGCTTGCCAGCTTGCCGCCTTGTTCCAGTCCGCTGTTCAACGCCGTCAGGTAATCGCCGAGCGCATAATGCTCGACCTCGGCCAGCCTGTCGCGCAGCGCGTCGCCGCTCAAGCCGTCGCTCTTCAGCCGCGTCGCCGCCAACGACGGCAGCTCCAGCGCCCAGTGCAACTGATCGAACTGATCGGGCCGCACCAGCATGAATTCCAGCGCCGGCGAGATCAGCACGATGCCGCTGGGGCTCAGGCCCACATCCTCCTGCAGCGTGCGGGCAAGCAGTGCGGCGCGAAAGCCGCCATAGCTTTCGCCGGCGAGGAACAGCGGCGATCCGGTGCGGCTGTTCTGCGCCAGGTAGAGGCGGATGAAAGCGCCGACCGAGCTTGCGTCGGCATCGACGCTCCAGAACTCCTTGCCCTCGTGCCCCGGTGCCTCGCGGCTGTAGCCGGTGCCGACCGGATCGACGAAGACGAGGTCGCTCATGTCGAGCCAGCTGTCGGGATTGTCGATGAGCCTTTGCGGCGGCCGCCGGAACTCGCCGTCGGCGGCAGTCTCGACGATGCGCGGCCCGATCGCGCCGAGATGCAGGTAGGCGGACGCCGCGCCCGGCCCGCCGTTGAAGACGAAGGTGATCGGCCGATCCTTCGCCGGGGCGGGCGACTGCTGTGTGTAGGCGACGTAGAAGATCTCGGCCGTGACCTCGCCCTTGCCGGACAGGAGCGAGAGCGTCCCGGCCTTGGCCTGGTAGTTCAGCTTGCGCCCGCCGAGCGTGATCGAATGCTCGGTCACCTGCGGCGCCGGCAACAGCGACAACACACCGCCGGTCGGGGCAGGGCGTTCGGGTGTTTCGGCGGCGAAGCCCGGCTGAGCGAAGGCGGCGAGCATCAGGAAAGCGAAAGAGATGAGCTTGGATCGCATGAAGGCTCCACGCGGAATGACATCGCAAAGGTATGGCCGGGGCGAGGGAAGTCAAAGGGGGTATCTCAAGGCTTGGGTTCCTCGCCTCCGCCGAAGGCGGGGGAGGGGTGTCCGCGAAGCGGACGGAGAGGGGCCTTCGTAGGGCGCTCCCCCCTTCGTCTCGGCTTCGCCGAGCCACCTCTCCCCCATTTCATGGGGCGAGGAACCCAAGCTGAATTGTGTGCTATCAACCACAAAAGACGTATCGGAAGGACAACCCAATGGACGCCACCGCACTCAAGGCCATGCAGGCTCCGCTCAAGGAAGCTTATCGCGATGATGCGGCACGAGCGCTGATCACGCTGAGAGCGCGCGGAACGCTCGACGACCAGTCGATCGCCTGCAAGGTGGAGACGGGCAGGGCGCTCGCCATTGCCGGGCTTCATCCCGCCACCGGCGGCTCGGGCTTGGAACTATGTTCGGGCGATATGCTGCTGGAGGCGCTGGTCGCTTGCGCGGGCGTGACGCTGAAGGCGGTGGCCACCGCGCTGGAGTTTAAGCTCGGCAACGCCACCGTCGAAGCCGAGGGCGACCTCGATTTTCGCGGCACGCTCGGCGTCGCCCGGGATGCGCCGGTCGGCTTTCGCGAGATAAGGCTGAAATTCGACCTCGACACCGACGAGTCCCAGGAGCGCATCGATTCGCTCTTGAAGCTCACCGAGCGCTACTGCGTGGTGTTCCAGACGATCAACAACAAGCCGGCGCTGAGCGTGAGCGCGGGGCGCTGAAGCGCGACGCCCCCTCATCCGGCCGCTACGCGGCCACCTTCTCTCCGGTGGGGAGACGAGGTTTGCGTCGGCGCTGACAGCCTCCTCTCCCCAGCGGGGAGAGGTCAGCCGAGCGAAGCGGAGGCTGGGTGAGGGGGAGTGCTCCGCTACTGCGCCGACGGCGTCTCCGCGTCCCCTTCATCGGTGAACGGCGAGGCGCTCGGCACGCATTGCACGGCCCAGCCCTGCGGCGTCGGCTGCTTCTGATATTCGGTGATGGCGTTTGTGCATTGTTCGCGGGTGTCGAAGGTGCTGGGCAGCACCACCATGCCGCCTTGCGGGCCGGCGATCACCAGATACCAGACCAATGCCACGCTGGGAGTAGCAGCCATGGGAATTCCTCGCTTTGCTTGAATGTCGGAGTCGGGCCGATCCTAGCAACTCCCTTGGAGTGGCGAAAGCGGGGCGGCGGCACACGCTTTCACCGCCCTGTTCACAGACCCGTGAAGAGGGCTTTCGCCAGGCGGCCCGGTCGGCCGCGACGCGCTTTTGAACTCGAATTATTCCGGCTGCCGGTAGGCGACGAAGCGGTTGTGCTTGGCCCGGAAGATCAGGCCCGTCTCCTTCAGTTCCGGGCTGGCCAGCGGCACGATGCGCCTGGCGATCTCGGAGGGATGCGGCAGCGTCTCCGGGTCCTCGCCGGGCATGGCCTGCGCGCGCATCGCCGTGCGGGTGGCGCCCGGGTCTGCGGCGTTAACCCTCAGCGGCAGGCTCTCGGTCTCATGCGCCCAGGATCGCATCATCGTTTCGACCGCCGCCTTGGACGCCGCATAGGGGGCCCAGAAGGCGCGCGCCGAATGCGCCGCGTTGGAGGTCATGATGATGGCTCGGCCGGCTTCAGAGAGCCGCAGAAGCGGATCGACCGAACGGATCAGTCGCCAGGTCGAGGTGACGTTGACGGTCATCACCTTCTCGAAGGTCTTGGCCTCGACATGGCCGATCGGCGAGATCACGCCGAGCACGCTGGCGTTCGCCACCAGGATGTCGAGCTTGCCCCAGCGTTCATGGATCGCGCCGCCGAGACGATCGATACCCGGCATGTCGGTCAGGTCGAGCGGCACCAGCGTCGCCTGGCCGCGCCCATCGGCCTTGATCTGGTCGTCCAGCTCTTCCAGCCCGCCGACGGTGCGCGCCACCGCGATCACATGCGCGCCGGCCGCAGCCAGTTCCCTGGCGATGAAATAGCCGATGCCGCGCGAGGCGCCGGTAACGACCGCCACGCGGCCGGAAAGGTCGAGGGTCATGTGAAAGCTTCCGTAAGATAGACCGGCTTACGATCCGCTCGACGCCAGCAGCGACAGCGTGCGCACATTGTCGTGGCCTTCGAAGTCGAGCAGCCGGGTGGGGTACTGTCCGGTGAAGCAGGCATCGCAGAATTGCGGCTGGTCGTTGTCGCGGCGCGCTTCGCCGACGGCGCGGTAGAGCCCGTCGATCGACAGGAAGCCGAGCGAGTCGACGCGGATGAACTCGGCCATCTCCTCGACCGACATGCGCGATGCAAGCAGCTTCGACTTCTCGGGCGTGTCGACGCCGTAGAAGCAGGACGCGCTGGTCGGCGGCGAGGCGATGCGCATATGCACTTCCCTCGCGCCGGCGTCGCGCACCATCTGCACGATCTTCTGGCTGGTGGTGCCGCGCACGATCGAATCGTCGACCAGCACCACGCGCTTGCCCTCGATCATGCGGCGGTTGGCGTTGTGCTTGAGCTTCACACCCATGTGGCGGATCGAATCGCCGGGCTGGATGAAGGTGCGTCCGACATAGTGGTTGCGGATGATGCCGAGCTCGAAGGGGATGCCGGCGGCTTGTGAGAAGCCGATCGCGGCCGGCGTGCCGGAATCCGGCACCGGCACGACAATGTCGGCCTCGACCGGGTTTTCCTGTGCCAGCTCCGCGCCGATGCGCTTGCGCACCTCGTAGACGTTGCGGCCCTCGACCGAGGAATCCGGCCGCGCGAAATAGACATATTCGAAGATGCAGAAACGCGTCTTCTGCGGCTCGAACGGGAAGATGCTCTCGATCCCCTTGGAGGTGATGACCACCATCTCGCCGGGCTTGATGTCGCGCACGAAGCGGGCGCCGATGATGTCGAGCGCGCAGGTCTCCGAAGCGAGGATCCAGGCGCCGTCGAGGTCGCCCAGCACCAGCGGCCGGATTCCAAGCGGGTCGCGGCAGCCGATCATCTTCTTGGCCGTCATCGCCACCAGCGAGAAGGCGCCCTCCACCTGGCGTACCGCATCGATGAAGCGCGAATTCAGATCGCGTTCCTTGCTGGTCGCGACCAGATGCAGCAGCGTTTCGGTGTCTGACGTCGAGGAGAAGATCGAGCCCTGCTTCTGCAACGCGCGCTGCACGGTGAGCGCGTTGGTGAGGTTGCCGTTGTGGGCGACGGCAAGACCGCCCTCTGCAAGCTCGGCGAAGAAGGGCTGGATGTTGCGCAGGCCGGCGCCGCCGGTCGTGGCGTAGCGCGTATGGCCGATGGCGCGATTGCCCTGCAAGCTGTCGATGACGCGCTGCTTGGTGAAGGTGTCGCCGATCAGGCCGACATGGCGTTCGACATGGAACTGGGTGCCGTCATAGGAGACGATGCCGGCCGCTTCCTGGCCGCGATGCTGCAGGGCATGCAGGCCGAGTGTGACGATGGCCGCCGCGTCCTGCCGGCCGAAGATGCCGAACACGCCGCATTCGTCGTGGAAATGATCGTCGGCCTCGGCGGAAAGGACTTTGCCTGCATCTGCCGTTGAGTCTGCCATCTGGTGCTCAAGCTCCGCTAAAGCTGCCATATAGGGCCATCGCTCGCCGAACGCAACGCATGCCTTCAGGCAATAACAAATAGCGTGAGGGCAGGCCGCGAGAGCCTGCCAAATCAGTTTGCCGGCGCAGGTGCTGGCGCTGGCGCCGGAGCGGGCGCAGGCGTGGCCGGCTCGTTGTCGGCCGGGGCCTCGCCCTCGCTATCGTCGGGCGCCGTCGCGTTGTCATCGCCAGCTGCCGGCGGCTCCGCCGCGGGCTGATCGCCCGTTGCCGGCGCGCCGGCCTGCGGCGTGCCCTTATGCGTGTATTTGTTGACCAGTTCCTCGGTATTTTCCGGCAGCACGCTTTCGAGCTTGGCGCCGATCGTCTCGAGCAACGGCCGCGACTTGGCGTTGGCGATCCAGGGGGGCGCCTTGGCGCCGGCCAGCCAGTTGAAGAACAGGAGCGCCACCGCGACCACCAGGATGCCGCGCGCCGCGCCGTAGAGGAAGCCGAGCGTGCGGTCGAGCGCGCCGATGCGCGAATCGATGATCCAGTCGGCAAGCTTCATCGTGATGACGGAGACGACGATCAGTGCGATGACGAAGACGATGCCCGCGGAAGCCGCCATAGCGATCTTGTCGTTCTCGATATAGGGCTGCACATAGGGCAGGACCGGCTTGTAGAAGAAGAACGCCGCTGCTGCCGCCGCCGCCCAGGAGACCACCGACAGCACTTCGCGGGAGAAGCCGCGCACCATGGCGAGCATGGCTGAGACCAGGGTGAAGCCAACGAGGATTCCGTCAAGCAGCGTAATCGGCATGGTTCTCGCCCCACTTCCTGTCTTGCGGCCAGACGAGCCGCATCACTCCTCGACGTCGGCACGGCCGCGCCGTGAGCCTGCTATGCGCGCCACAAGGTCGGCAAGCTCGGTGGGCTGGAACGCGCCGGCCCCGATCCCCCCGGCAACTTCCTCGCTGCCGAGCGGCAGCACCGCGCTTCCAAAGCCCAGCTTTTCGGCTTCCTTGAGGCGCTGCTGCGCATGCGCAACCGGCCTGACGGCGCCCGATAGGCTGATTTCGCCGAAATAGACGCAATCGGCGGGAAGGGCAAGACCGGTGAGCGACGAAACCAGCGCGGCGGCGACCGCCAGATCGGCCGCCGGCTCCGAGATCCGGTAGCCGCCGGCGACGTTAAGATAGACATCGTGCTGGCCGAAGCGCACGCCGCAATGCGCCTCGAGCACCGCGAGCACCATCGACAGCCGCGCGCCGTCCCAGCCGACCACGGCGCGGCGCGGCGTGCCGAGCGAGGAGGGCGCGACCAGCGCCTGGATCTCGACCAGCACCGGCCGCGTGCCTTCCATGCCGGCGAAAACCGCGGCGCCCGGCGATTTCGCGTGGCGTTCGCCGAGAAAAAGCTCGGACGGATTGGAGACCTCGCGCAGACCCTTATCCGACATCTCGAACACGCCGATCTCGTCGGTCGGCCCGAAACGGTTCTTCACCGTGCGCAGGATGCGGAAGTGATGGTTGCCTTCGCCCTCGAAATAGAGCACTCCGTCGACCATGTGCTCGACGACGCGAGGGCCGGCGATCTGGCCCTCCTTGGTGACATGGCCGACGAGCACGATCGCAGCACCCGTGGATTTCGCGTAGCGGATCATCGCCTGGGCGGCAGCGCGCACCTGGGTGACGGTGCCCGGCGCCGAATCGGCGAGGTCGGTCCACAGCGTCTGGATCGAATCGAGGATGACGAGGTCCGGCCGCTTGCCGTCGGCGATGGTCGCCAGGATGTCCTCGACATTGGTCTCGGCGGCGAGCTCGACCGGCGTCGAGGCGACGCCGAGGCGCTGCGCCCGCAGCCTGATCTGCGCCACTGCCTCCTCGCCCGAGACATAGACGATGCGATGGCCCTTGGAGGCGAGTGCCGCCGCCGCCTGCGTCAAGAGCGTCGACTTGCCGATGCCCGGGTCGCCGCCGACCAGCAGCGCCGAACCGCGCACGAAGCCGCCGCCGGTGGCGCGGTCGAGCTCGCCGATTCCCGAAACGATGCGTGGCGCGTCCTCGATGTCGCCGGCGAGGCTGGTCAGCACCACGGCGCGGCCTTTGCGGGCGTTGCGGGTGTTGGCCGGTCCGGAGCCGATGCCGCCAGCGGTGCCTTCCTCGACCAGCGTGTTCCACTCGCCGCAGGCATCGCATTTGCCGGCCCAGCGCTGATGCACCGAGCCGCAATTCTGGCAGATGAACTGAACGCGCGATTTGGCCATCAGGGCTGTGCCGGTCGCCAATTGCCGGAGGTCGGCGGGACAGCACCCCCCTCTGGCCTGCCGGCCATCTCCCCCGCAAGGGGGGAGATCAGCAGCTTTGGCGACGGCACCCATCTTGCAACGTCTACGATTGGCGAAAGCCAACGCGACATCCAATCTCCCCCCTTGCGGGGGAGATGTCCGGCAGGACAGAGGGGGGTGTGAAGGAACGAGGCCTTTCTCAAGAGATCACTCAAACCTCTCCGGCAGATGATGCTCTTCCGCCAGATCGGAAAACCGCGTGAATTCGCCGTGGAAGGCGAGGCTGACGGTGCCGGTCGGTCCGTGGCGCTGCTTGGCGACGATGCACTCGGCCTTGCCGCGCGCTTCGTTCATCTCGTTTTCCCACTTGACGTATTCCTCGGTGCCGAGCTTCGGCTCGCGGTTCTTGAGGTAGTACTCCTCGCGATAGACGAACAGCACCACGTCGGCGTCCTGCTCGATCGAGCCGGATTCGCGAAGGTCGGAGAGCTGCGGGCGCTTGTCGTCGCGGCTTTCGACCTGGCGCGACAGCTGCGACAGCGCGATGATCGGCACGCCGAGTTCCTTGGCTAAAGCCTTGAGGCCCGTGGTGATCTCGGTGATTTCCTGCACGCGGTTCTGCGAGGCCCGCGCGCTCGATCCCTGCATCAGCTGGATATAGTCGATGACGATGAGGTCGAGGCCGCGCTGGCGCTTCAGGCGGCGCGCCCGGGCGGAGAGCTGGGCGATCGAGATGCCGCCGGTCTGGTCGATGAAGAGCGGGATCTTCTGCATCGTCTGCGAGCAGGCGACGAGTTTTTCGAAATCCATCTCGGTGATCTCGCCGCGGCGGATCTTCGACGACGAAATCTCGGTCTGCTCGGAGATGATGCGGGTGGCGAGCTGCTCCGACGACATTTCCAGCGAGAAGAAGCCGACGACGCCGCCATTGGCGGCCTTGAATGTGCCGTCGGCCTGCTGCGCCGGGACATAAGCCTCGGCGATGTTGAAGGCGATGTTGGTGGCCAAGGAGGTCTTGCCCATGCCCGGGCGTCCGGCGAGCACGATCAGGTCGGAGGGCTGCAGGCCGCCCATGCGGCGGTCGAGGTCGCGCAGGCCGGTCGAAATGCCGGACAGGTGGCCGTCGCGCATATAGGCGGCGTTGGCCATGTCGACGGCGGTCTTGACCGCGTCGTTGAAGCTTTCGAAGCCGCCGTCATAGCGGCCGGTTTCGGCGAGCTCGAACAGCCGCCGCTCGGCGTCCTCGATCTGCTCGGACGGCGACATGTCGACCGGCGCGTCATAGGCGATGTTGACCATGTCCTCGCCGACGGTGATCAGCGCGCGGCGCGTCGCGAGGTCGTAGATGGCGCGGCCATAGTCTGTGGCGTTGACGACGGTGACTGCCTCGACGGCCAGCCGCACGACATATTGCGCCACCGTCATGTCGCCGACCTTCTCGTCGGCCGGCAGGAAGGTCTTGAGCGTGATCGGCGTCGCGATCTTGCCCATGCGGATCAGTTCGGACGCCACTTCGAAGATGCGGCGGTGCAGCGGCTCATAGAAATGCGCCGGCTTGAGGAAATCCGAAACCCGGTAGAAGGCGTCGTTGTTGACGAGGATGGCGCCGAGCAGCGCCTGCTCGGCCTCGATGTTGTTCGGTGCCTCGCGATAAAGCGGCGTTTCCGCCGCGCCGAATTTCAGTGCCGCCTCTGCCATGATATCCCCGATTTCGATCCCGGCCTTTCGATATCAGAATTGGAAAAATCGGTGCTGACTTATCTGCAACAGTGAGGATCCAACCGGTCTTGATGCTCGCGATTCACAGCCAAAATTTTTTGGTGGAAAGAATCGTCATTGACTCGAATCGGAAGGGGCAACGATAGCGTTTCTCATATGAGAACAAAACAGGAAAATACCTACGTCAGTGTGTCGCCCCAGTCCGCCCGCCGCGCCGCCTTGAAGACATCACCGTCGCGCTTGCTGAACAGGCGCTCCCCCGCGCTGCCGTCCGGCCGGCATAGCTTCAGCACCACCTTGCCCGAGCCGCCTTTCGGCGGCGCGATCACCCGTGGCAAGCGCGCCGGCGCCGGTTGCCGGGACGCGGCGAGATAGATGAACTTCTCGTCCTCCCAGGGCACGTCCGCTTCCTTGACCAGGCGATGCAGGCGCGAGCGGGCGACGCGGCGTGCGAAATGGCACCAGTCCGGCGGGGCGAGCGGGCAGGGCGCCGCGTGCGGGCAGGGCGCCAGGAGATGCGCGCCGGCTTCAATCAGTTGCTGCCGTGCGGCAAGCATGCGCTGCCAGCCGGCGGGCGTGCCGGGCTCGACGATGAGTAGCGTGTCGGCGGTCAGCTGCCAGAGCCGCCCGACGAGCTTCGGCAGCGAAGCCGGCGCGACTTCGTCGAGCACATAGGCGATGCTGACGAGATCGGCGGGCTGAAGGTTGTCGAGATCGATGGTGGCGTCGCCGGCGACCCATTCGGTGCGGGCGGCGATCGTGCCGGCTGCGAGCGACTGCCCGACCTTGCGTACCGCGGCGCTTGCCTCGACCAGTACCGCCTGTTCCAGCTCCGGCCAGGCGTCTGCCGTGGCCCAAAGCATCGTGCCAGGCCCGGCGCCGATGTCGACCAAGGTCCTCGGCTGGAAATCCGGCCGCGCATTGGCCAGCGCCTCGAGGCTGGCGCGCACGGCGGCATAGGTGGCTGGCAGCCGCGTCGCCAGATAGGCCTTGACCGCCATGTCCTCGCCCATATGCAGGCGGCCGTCGCGCAGCTCGGCGCGGTAGCGTTCGGACAGCGTCCTTGCCGCCTGCTTCAGCGCCGGCAGCGGCACCTTCTCGAGCAGGCTGTCGACGCCTTGGCGGAGCGGGGCGGGGAGTTCCATCCCTCAAGCCCCGCGCGGCGCAAGCAGGATGACGGAGGCGCCGACGATACAGAGCGCGGCCCCCGCCAGGTCCCAGCGGTCGGGACGCACGCCTTCGACCAGCCGCAGCCAGCCGAGCGAAACCGCGATGTAGATGCCGCCATAGGCGGCATAGGCGCGGCCTGCCGCGTTCGTGTCGACCAGCGACAGCAGGAAGGCGAACAACGCCAGCGAGACGAGGCCGGGGAGAAGCCAGAGCGCCGACTTGTCCAGCCGCCACCACGCCCAGAACGAGAAGCAGCCGCCGATCTCGGCAAGGGATGCTGCGATATAGATGAGATAGGTCATGAAAAAGGTCTCGCGAACGAGACCTTTTTCATAGCGTCAGCCCGCAATGGCAAGCGGCAATGGGCGTCTATTCCACCGCCTTGCGCCTGCGCGTCGGTTTGGCCGGCTGGGCGGCGGGCGCTTCCGGCTCCGGATGGTCGTGGTCGCGCAGCTCCAGAGCTTTCTCGCACTTGGCGATGTAGTCACGGGTCACCGGCAGCGTGTCGTTCTTCTTGGCGATCTGGAACTGGAAGATCACCAGGTCCTGCCAGCGGAAGGCGGCTTCCGAGGCAGCGAGATAGAACTCCCACATCCGGCAGAATCGCTCGTCATAGATCGCCTTGGCCTTGTCGCGGTTGGCGGCGAAGCGGGCGCCCCAGTGCTTCAGCGTGTCGGCGTAGTGCAGCCGCAGGATCTCGATGTCCGTCACCACGAGGCCCGACTTCTCGATCGCCGGCATCACCTCCGACATCGCCGGGATGTAGCCGCCCGGGAAGATGTATTTGCGGACGAAGGCGCTGGTCGCCCACGGCACGCCGGAACGGCCGATCGTGTGGAGCAGCATAACGCCGTCCGGCTTCAGAAGCGTCGCGGCCTTGTCGAAGAAGGTGCGGTAGTGGTTGACGCCGACATGCTCGAACATGCCGACCGAGACGATGCGGTCGAAGCGCTCGTTGATGTGGCGATAGTCCTTGAGCTCGAAATGCACGCGGTCCTGCAGCCCCTGCGCATGCGCGCGGTCGGTGGCGACGCCATGCTGTTCGGTCGAGAGCGTCACGCCCTGCACGTCGACGTCGAAGGCCTTGGCGAGATAGAGGCCGAGCCCGCCCCAGCCGGAGCCGATGTCGAGCACGGTTTGGCCCGCCTTGAGCCGCATCTTCGCAGCGATGTGGCGCTTCTTGGCCAGCTGCGCTTCGTCCAGCGTCATGTCGGGCTGTTCGAAATAGGCGCAGGAATACTGCATGTCCTCGTCGAGGAAGAGCTTGTAGAGCTCGCCCGACAGGTCGTAGTGGCGCTGCACATTGCGGCGCGAGCGCGCGGCGGTGTTGATCTGCTGCAGCCGGCGGAAAGCGTGGCGCAGGCCCTCGATCGCCTTCGACCAGGACACGTCGATGCCGCTAGAGCCCATGTTCTGGAACGCGATGCGCATCAGTCCCAGAACGCCGCCCTCCAGCACATCCAACTCGCCGTCCATATAGGCTTCGGGCACCGCCAGCATCGGGTCGAAGGTGATGGCGCGCTCGGCATGCGACGTCTTGATATGAATATGCACCGGCTCGCCGCTGCCGTCGCCGAACTTGTGCGTCGTGCCCTTCGGTCCGGTCACCTTGAGGTCGCCGGCCCGCACCAGGCGCTCGAGAACGTGTTTCAACAGGATGTTCATGACCAAATGTCCCCTCAGTCGGATCACCCGGTAATCAGACTGGAATGCCACAGCGAAGATGCCACAGCGCATCGCCCGCGTCCAATCGACGCGCTACGCTGTAATGTGCACAAGATATGGGGTGTCGAAAAGTTCCTTTTGGCACAAAAAAGCCCGGGTCGGAGACCCGGGCGTTGGTCCAGAAATACTGGACGTCTGCGAGCCGAAGCGATGCTTCGGAAAGGCAGTGATCAGGCGTTCTCTTCGCCGCCCTCGAACTCGGCGTTCGGGTCGAAGAAATTCTCCGGCCGGGCGTTGTCGTTGATGTCCTCGCCATAGATGGCTTCGGCGGTGGTCAGCGTCTCGCCCTTGGCCTGGCGCTCCGCCTCGTCGGCCGAACGGGCGACGTTGAGCGTCACGGTGACCTCGACTTCCGGATGCAGCGCGATCGCCACATTGGAGAGGCCGATGGTCTTGATCGGCTGGTTGAGCTCGATCTGGTTGCGGCTGACGGTGAAGCCTTCGGCGGTGAGCAGCTCGGCGATGTCGCGGGTCGACACCGAGCCGTAGAGCTGGCCGGTCTCGCCGGCCGAGCGCACCACGATGAAGCTCTTGCCGTCGAGCGTCTCGGCGATCTTGGAGGCTTCAGACTTGCGCTCCAGGTTGCGGGCTTCGAGCTGGGCGCGCTGGCCCTCGAACTTCTTCTTGTTGGCTTCGTTGGCGCGCAGCGCCTTGCCCTGCGGCAAAAGGAAATTGCGGGCGAACCCGTCCTTGACCTTCACGGTCTCGCCCATCTGGCCGAGGCGGGAAATGCGCTCGAGGAGAATGACTTCCATGGTTTCGTTCCTTCGTCTGGGCGTCGATCGTTCGATCGACGTTGAATGAATTGGAACAGGTCAGGAAGCTTGGCGCGGCGTTGCCGCTTTTGTCGCTGTCCTGCCTGTCTTGGCAGTTAGAGGCAATTGGCCCCAACTCGGGATTTGACGGTCAACCCCGACGCGCCCGTCGCGCCGGTGAAAAGAGCGGGCGGCAAGCCGCCCGCTCGAGAAATCAGCGAACCACGTAGGGCAGCAGGCCGAGGAAGCGGGCGCGCTTGATCGCCTTGGCGAGCTCGCGCTGCTTCTTCTGGCTAACGGCGGTGATGCGCGAGGGCACGATCTTGCCGCGCTCGGAAATGTAGCGCTGCAGCAGACGCACGTCCTTGTAGTCGATCTTCGGGGCGTTGGCGCCGGAGAACGGGCAGGTCTTGCGGCGGCGATGGAACGGACGCCGGGTCGGGATCTGGTTGATGTCGACCATTATTCTGCACCCCCTTCAAAGCCTTCGCGCGGACGGCGCGGGCCACGGTCGCCGCCTTCGCGGTCGCCGAACGAACGCGGACCACGGTCGCCGCGGTCGCGGTCGCCGAAGGAACGCGGGCCACGATCGCCACGCTCGCGGTCGCCGAAGCTGCCGCGCTCGGAGCGCTCTTCGCGCTTCTGCATCATCGCCGAAGCGCCTTCCTCATGCGCCTCGACCTTGACGGTGAGGAAGCGAAGGACGTCTTCCGAGAGGCCCATCTGGCGCTCCATCTCGTTGAGCGCGGCCGGCGGGCAGGTGATGTCCATCAGCGTGTAGTAAGCCTTCCGGTTCTTCTTGACCCGGTAGGTGAGGGACTTCAGTCCCCAGTTCTCGATCCGGCCGACCGAGCCGCCATTCGCGGTGATGACGCCCTTGTACTGTTCGACAAGCGCGTCAACCTGCTGCTGCGACAGGTCCTGCCGGGCAAGAAACACATGTTCGTAAAGAGCCATTATGTCTTTCTGCCTTTCTTCGTTTCTCTGTCCGGCCCTCGCGGCTAAGCCTCTGCAACTTGTCTGACCCGACGGAACGGGGAAGAAAGGAGCATCACGAGACGGTCGAGAGCGGAGACACGGGAGGCTGGAAGCGCTTCTGGCTTCGTGTCGCGGTCCTTTATGACCACGGCCCTCCGTTCAGCCCCCAGCAAGGACCGGCAGATTGGGCGCGTCTATACAGCAATTTCGCGGGAAGGCAAGGGGCGGCAACCTGCCGGGCGAGCCCCAAATGTGTCGCAGCTTCGCAAAGCACCAGCGCCAGCCGATGCTAGATGCATCGTTTCGAGCTTTAGCCATCCTCAAGCGCCAGCCGGATGTGACGGTCAGCTTCAGATCAGGCGATTGCGTTGCGCGAGTTCACGCGCCCGCCTCAGAGTGCCGTCGGTGTCAGCGACCTTGCGCCTTGCCGCTTCGTCTGTTCTGATCGTCAGCCGAGCCGACATAATCTTGGACGACTTGATCGCTGCTGCGACCACGACGGGTGGGGCATCCGGTGTCTTCATGGTTCTCATCGGTATTCTCCTTTCAGGCAAAATGGATGCCGGGACCGAAGCCACCCAGAACATGCCGCGCATGGCAGGGTCAGGAGCGCTGAATCGCAGTATCGGCCTTGCCGCGATCAGGAAGTCCGGTCCGACTCCTCCCGCCTCCGGGCATCCTGTGCGTTTAGTTCGCTAACGATCTTTTCCGCCCGGCGCGTCTTGATGCCGATCATCATCATCTTCTCAAACTCAGCAGGTTGACCGGTGAAGATATCGAAAACGGTCCAGCTGTTCGGCTCGTTCATTCGAAGCGCGTAGCGATTTGCCATGCTCGCGTCCTTCCGCGTTCGCCGACGAATGTCGACCTTGTTCAGCCTTTTATGCTGACAAAAACCGAGGCCAGCACAGCGACAATCCAGAGCGCGACACACACCTTTAAGGCGAGCGGACCATATGAAGAGAGCGCCGCACCCATGCGCGTCCCACCGCCCCATTCGCATTAGCCCGCCCCGCCGCGACAGCGAGCGGCGCCTTGGTGCCGAGCTTGCCGAAAGCGCTAGGCGGTTCGCGTTCGGAGGAGACCCTGGATCTGCTTAAGATGCCAGGCTTCGCCGGTGGCGCGGCTGCCAGGTGGCTGAGCTTTAAGGGCAGCTTCTTTCTCGTGGCGGAACGGCTGAGCATATCCTTCTATAGAGCGCTTGCCTCGTGATAGATAGCAAAATTGAAATTATTCGTCAGAGGCGCAAAATTATCTGCCGCGAATATTTGCGAGATTCAAAAAAATGTCGTTTGACAGCGAGAATTCGCGCAGGATTTTCGACCTCTGCGCCCGAGTTTCTATTAACCAGCAAAAATAAAACGCCAACACCGCCTTGTCCGTAGCGCAATTGGGGTGCATATATATAAAACTCGGTGGGTGGTTTTCGTGATAGTGAAGCCTCGCCATCCGCCTCCGAATTTTCGACAGTGAATGCATTGGCGACGCTCCCGGCGCGGCATCTCGCTTCGTTCGAACCCTGAAAAAATGATTCCGGCGCCGACCACGGATGTACTGGCGGCGCCCCACATTGTTTCGCCGGTTCGGTTGAAACTGAAGTGGAAGGCGCATGAGCGCGTTTCCGCGGAAAGCGGTAAGTGACCAGTCGCACCACGCCGACCGTCGTTCGCTTCAATGCGCCGTTTATGCTGCCGGGCTTCGACGCGCCGCAGCCGGCCGGGGAGTACCGCGTCGATCTCGACGAGGAATCTCTCGAAGGGGCTTCGCGAATCGCATGGCGCCGTGTGGCCACGTTCATCCACTTGCCGGCGATCTCCGTGAAGGGGCCTACGCAGCAAATGGTGCAGATCGAACCTGCCTTGCTCGAGGCCGCGCTCGATAAGGACCGGAGACAACCATGATCACGCTCATGCAACGCAACGCACGTCCCATCCAGCACGGAGCCCCGGTACGTCTTTTTGACATCGGGCAGGCGGTCCGGCTGAAGAGCAGTCCAGGAACTGGCCCCACGACCGGCGAAATCTACCGTGTCACCCGTACCCTCCCGCCGAGGGGAAACTCGCCGCAATACCGCATCCGCAGCGACGCCGAACCGCATGAGCGGGTGGTGACGGAAGACAGGCTGGAACCGGTCGACGCGGTGTCGGACGGCGGCATAATGCTCATCGAAAGGACATTCGGACATGGCCAAGGGACAGAAGCGCTCGAACAGAGAGATCAGGAAGCCGAAGCAGGAAAAGGTTCCGGTGAAGCCTGAGAGTGTGTTCGGCCAAATCAAAGGTGCTGGCGGCACCCACACCCAAAGCAAGAGCAAGGGCTGACGCCAGGATGTTTGCGCGAGGCGGACTCCTATGAAGGTTGTGATCGAATTCTATCGCACGCGCATTGCCGACGACGCGCACGCCGTCGTCGGCCGCGAGACCGTGGATGCGGCCGACCTCGACGCGGCGATCGAGATCGCGGGGCTTCTGGCAAGGACGCTGAACATGCCCCAATGGCCGGATGCCGTCGCCATCGCCGACGCAGACGGCGCGATGATCTATTCCGGCATCATCGCCGCGCAGGCGGGCACAGACGAAGGGGCGCCATCTTGAACGTCGGTGACCCTCGCAAGGATGCCGCTCGCGGCGCCTGGCCTCATCTTCGCGAGGAAAATGCAGGCGGTGCCCGGGCATGCGACTTTGGGGACCATCAATATGGCCGCCGCGTCGAAGCCGATCGCTCCTGGACTGTCTATCATGTCTTCACGGGCATTCCAGCGCATGTGAACGGCGCCTCCCTGGTCGGGCTCAGCCGTTCGGAAGCGACGAAAAATATGCTGTCCCTGAACTTTTGCAGCAGCGAGCGCCGTACGGAGAGGATCGCCGCGCGGTTCTTCGCTGCGCTTGAGAAGCCGGCAGACCAGTCATGACGCTCGCGTTCCCGAACCCCAGCCGAAGCTTCGATCAGGAGCGCAATGGCGTCTACTTCATCGGTCATGACGGCATGTTTCAAATCCGTTTCTTCATCGAGGCCGAGGCTCTGGCGAGAAACGGCATTGTCCTGGGGGCGAAGGCCAGCGTGGAGACGGCCTATCTTTCTGCATTCGATGGCTTGCGAACCTCCATACAGCAAGTGGCAGGCAAGGTTTATGCCCGCAACCGCCGAGACTCCTACACTTTAACCGCCGCCGATTTCAGGTAGCGGCATCCGGGTGTAGTCAAAGCGGGCCAACAATAGACCCGCGCTCGTCTTTCGATGCAATCGGGCGTAGGGTGCGCGATGGCTGGTAAAAAGTTCCGGGTTCCCGTGGTTGTCTATGTCGCCGGCCCGATCGGCTTCACGCTGATTGAGTCCGTCGCACAGGCTTCGGATTTCCTGTTTGACCATTGGCCAGGAAACGACAGCCTGGCTTGGACCGACGCGATGAAACGCTGCGCCGAAGATGGCGCTGCCGATGACGCGAGTGCCGCATTCCTCATCGCGCTTGAGGGGGCGGGGATCGGCTCCGACCGCACGGTTGAGATTTACTGAGCTTGGCGGGCGACTGCGCGGTTTGAGCCGTGCTCGCTGGCTCACTTGCGATGCTCAGCCAGCATTCGGCCTGATGGAACCACCAGATACGGAGAGCTCGAATGGCGATGAAGCCGAACTATCGATACGAGCGCAGTCAAAGAGACAAGGCCAAGGCGGCCAAGAAAGAAGCCAAGCTTGCGGGGAAAGCTGCGAAGGAGAAACCTTCATCCGCGGAGCGGAATGAAGCGCAGGAGCCAGCCGGCGATGAAAGCTAAGGCATTGCCATGACGAAGCGCGAGACCGACAGCTTCGAAATCGACGTGGAATGCCCCCGTTGTCATCATCAGGCGAGGACGCTCGTCGGCTGGATTCGAACGCACATCCAGATGGAATGCGCCAACTGCGGCGATATCATAGACATTGAGAGCAAGAACTTCAGGTGGCACGAACAGCGCTAAGGAAAAGACCATGATGCCGTCCGAGCCGCGCTCGCCACGCCTTGCCGTTCTCATCGATGCCGACAACGCTTCCGCCAAGATCGCCGATGGGCTGTTCGAGGAGATCGCCAAGATCGGCGAAGCCAGCGTGCGTCGCATCTATGGCGATTTTTCCAGCTCGCGCTCGAAAGCGTGGGCCGACGTCCTTTCAAAGCACGCAATCATACCCCAGCAGCAGTTCGCCTACACGACAGGCAAGAACGCTTCGGACATCACGCTCGTCATCGATGCAATGGATCTGCTGCATAGCGGCCGGTTCGACGGTTTCTGCTTGGTTTCCTCAGACAGCGATTTCACCCGGCTCGCAGCCCGCATTCGCGAGCAGGGCATCGACGTGTTCGGCTTCGGCGAGCAGAAGACGCCTGAGAGTTTCCGCCAGGCATGCCGGCGATTCGTCTATACCGAGAACCTGCTGCCGTCCGCGCCCGCGAATGAGCCTGAGGCAGTATCGGCCATGAAGCCGTTGCAGCCGCCTTCGGCGGCCGTGCCCATCATCCGCAAAACCATCGCGCAGATGGAAAGCGAGGATGGCTGGGTTCCGCTCGGTGCGGTCGGAACGCAACTTGCCAACCTGGCTTCCGACTTCGATCCACGCACTTTCGGCTTTCGCAAGCTGAGCGATCTGGTGCGCAAGACGAACGCGTTCGAAATCGACCGTCCCGAGGGCGGAGCGTTGCGCATCAGGATCAAACCGGAGGCCGCGCGAAGAGGAGGGCGGAAGACTTAAGCGCGTCGCGTCTGAATGCCCTCATGCGACGCGCTTTAGGTTGTTGTTTTTATGCATGTCGTTGCCCCAAAACCGCTACGCACTTTGGGCGACATGCATTAGTCGGTACGGTGCACCAATACCCAGCTCCCCGCAGGTTGCCTATCTATGCGATGCGCCCTGCCAGCCGGTTCACGGACGGACGCGGATGACCGTTTTTCCGGCGCGTCGCTCGCCCGAGTTGAAGGCGGCGATCGCCTCGTCGAGGCGCGCGACTTTGCCGATGTTCGTCCGCAGTCGTCCATCCCGCACCCGCTGCACGATCTCACTCAGCTGGGCGCGATCGGACTCGACCACGAAATCGATTACCAGGCCATCCACGGGCCGTGCCTCGGCCGGGCCGACGGCGGTCACCAGCGTGCCCCCGGGTCGGATCAGCGCCGTGGAGCGCTTCTGAATGTCGCCGCCGATGACATCGAACACCAGATCGACGCGGCCGACGTCTTCCAGGGTATCGTTTTCGAGATCGACAAACGCATTTGCGCCGAAGTCGATCGCCTTCTGACGGTCGGCGGCGCGTCCGGTGCCAATGACATAGGCGCCGGCCTCGCGTGCGAGTTGCGTCACCATGGACCCGACTGCGCCGGCCGCGCCGTGGGCGATGACGCTCTGGCCCGCCTGAAGGCGACCATGCTGAAACAGTCCCTGCCATGCGGTCAGGCCCGAGATCGGCAGGCTCGCGCCCACCGCGAAGTCGACATCGCCTGGCAGCGGCGCGAGGTTGCGTGCCTCCATAGCCACATACTCCGCCAGCGTCCCGTCGCGATGCCAGTCGGCGAGGCCGAACACGCGTTGTCCCAACGACAGCCCCGTCGTGCCGTAGCCGAGAGCGGTGACCACCCCGGCCAGTTCGTGCCCAGGGATCGATGGGGTCCGGTCACGATCGCGGCGGTCGGCCCAGGTCGAGGGCCACTCGAGTTCGGTTGGGACGAAGCCCGATGCGTGAACCTGGACAACGACGTCGTTGATCGCTGCCAGCGGCTCGGGCCGGTCCACCAGCGTCATCCCGGCAGTCCCTGCGGCCTGGTGCTCCACGACAATTGCTTTCATGAAACTGTCTCCTCGATCCTTGGTTACGTGACGATGGCCGGCAGATGTGTCCGGCTCCGGCCATGAAACAGGACCAAGATTGGCGCGAATGATGGTACCATTGCCCAATGACCGTCCTGCCCATCGATCTCGACCGTGTCGCAAGGACGCCGCTGGCGACGCAGATCTATCGGGTGTTCCGGGACGCCATAGAGACGGGGCGGTTGGACCCGGGGGCAAAGCTTCCTTCTTGGCGTGACATGGCCGCACAACTCGGCGTCTCGCGCGGCACCGTACGCGTCGCGTATCAGCGCCTTATAGACGAGCAGTTCGCCGTCGGCGCCGGCGCGGCGGGCACTCGCGTCGCCAGGCGCCGCTCGCTTTCGTCGCCGCACGTGTCGTCGCCCGACTTGGCGCCACTGCCGGAGCTGTTCCAAACCTATGGAACGCCACCCTTGCCGTTCCAGATGGGCGTGCCCTCACAGGACGCCTTTCCGTTCAAGCTGTGGTCGCGCGTCGTCGCGCGAGCGGCGCGGAGGGCGGCAGCCGCGCCGGTCAGCTATCCCGATCCCCGGGGTGATCCGCAACTGCGAAAGGAGATCGCGGCCTACCTCGGAATTGCCCGGGGTCTTCGCTGCAGTCCTGCCCAGGTGTTCGTCACGGGAGGTTATTCCGGGGCGCTTGGTCTGGCGGTGCGGGCTCTGCAAGTGGAG
The DNA here is from genome assembly GCF_003289965.1 of Mesorhizobium atlanticum. Taxonomy (GTDB): domain Bacteria; phylum Pseudomonadota; class Alphaproteobacteria; order Rhizobiales; family Rhizobiaceae; genus Mesorhizobium; species Mesorhizobium atlanticum. Next base: position 323,052 of record NZ_QMBQ01000001.1, on the reverse strand, counting down.
GGGTCGCGGGCTTTGATCGAGGATCCGAGCTTCCCGATCACACGCAAGGCGCTCGACCTGGCGGGAATCACCGCGACGGCCGTCCCGGTCGACGCCGAAGGCCTGGATGTCGCTTGCGCCATCCAGAGCGCCCAGGACGCGGCACTGGCAATCATCACGCCAGGGCAACATGCCCCGCTCGGGATGACGATGTCGCTGAGCCGCAGACTTGCGTTGCTCGCCTGGGCCCGGCGGAGCGACGCCTGGATCATCGAGGACGATTATCTGAGCGAGCTGCAACTAACCGGCCGGGCGGCTCCGGCGCTCGCATCGCTCGATCATGCCGGACGGGTTCTCCATGTTGGCAGCTTCAGCAAGACGATCAGCCCTGCTCTGCGCCTCGGCTTCGTCGTCGCGCCTGTTGGAATGACTGGCCGGTTCGGTGACGTGTGCGCCTGCCTGGCTCCGGCTCCAGGCCTGGCGCTTCAAGGCGCGGTGGCCGAGTTCCTGCGCGAGGGGCACTATATTCGGCATCTGCGGCGCATGAAGCGCCTCTACGCCTCTCGTCGGCAGGCCGTGCTCGACGGTCTCGCACAGGTCGGGTCGAAGTCGCTGAAAGTCGAAGCCACTGCTGGCCTGGCGGTCATTGTCTCGACAACCGCCTCAATGTCGGATGCGGAGATCGCCGGCCGCGCCCGCTCGTTCGGCTTGGCTCCGTCGCCTCTTTCTCAATGGTATGTCCGGTCACCCCTCTCTCAGGGACTCCTGCTCGGCGTGACCAATTTGGATACGCGTCGGCTCGCACAGTATTGCCGACAACTCGCGGAAGCGGCGCAATAGCGCCAGGCGCGTTCCGTGACCGCGGTTGCGGCGATCCCGCCTCCAACAACCGCCGCCGCTCAGCTCGTATGCGCGACGAGCTTGTCCACCGTCTCGAGGAAGAAGTCGGGCGCCGAGTGGCGCTTGCCGAACATCATGTCGTACTGGATGAGGCGGAAGTCGTTGATCTTCGGGTCGATCTGCTTCTGCCTCGCCCAGTCCGGCGTCGCTTCGCCCGCGGGCGTCAGCAGCAGGTTGCGGTCGACCACCCGGTAATGCTCGCGCAGCGCGCCGAGGAAGCCGGTCTCGACATTCCCGACCGAAGCGACCATCCGAGGCGGAGCCTCCCGATCCGCGGCCGCCAAAAAATGGCGCCGTGCCTCATTATCGATATTTGACGAGAATTTTCTGCCTAATCAAGCGGCAAATGCTGAAATTTATGCCAAAATCGGAGGTGGCGTTTCACATTTTTCGATATTTATCGAAAAAATGTTGCAAGACGATCCGCTTTTTGCTTACAACTAATCAAGCAAAAACCATAAGAGGGAACCATGGATCACAAACATCTTCACGCTGGCGCTGCGCACGGGAAACACTCAAAGGGAGGAGGGAGGCTGAACCGACGCACGCTCGTCAAATCGATCGTGGGAGGAGGTATCGCTGCGCTCGGCGCTCCTTACTTCATCCGAAATGCGAGGGCGTCCTCGGGCGAGCTCAACATTCTGGGATGGGCGGAAGAACTGCCTGAGGCGGTGACGAAGCTTTTCACCAAGCAGACTGGCATTGCAATCAAGATCACCCCGTTCTCCTCAAACGAAGAGCAGATGAACAAGCTCATGGCGACTGAGGGCGACGGGTTCGATCTGTGCCAGCCCACCATCGATCGAGCGGCGCAATTCAGGGATCTGGGCGTCCTGGCTCCCATCAACGTAAGCCAGCTTCCTGTCGACAATATCCTCCCCTCCGTCATGGCCGGCATGAAGGCCTGGCATTTCGATGATGGCCTTTATTCCCTGCCACATTGTTGGGGCACGGAGGCCATCGGTTGGCGCAGCGATCTGACCACGCTTGACTACAAGAGTTTGAGCTACGGGACGTTGTGGCGGGACGAATATGTCGGAAAGGTTCAGGGCAAGCCCGACACGTTGCTGCTGGGCATTGGCCTGTGGTTCGACGCTTCTGGCAAATTGCCGTCCAACCGTATGCTGGACACCTATAAGGACGAAGCCACGATGCGAAAGGTCTTCGACGAGATCCTGGCATTCGCAACGGCGAAAAAAGCCCAGATCCGGCAGTTCTTCGAAACCTCCGACATGGTCAAGTCGGGCTTCATGGAAAATGGATGCGTAATCGGGCAGGTATGGGATGGCCCCGCTCTCTCGCTGCAGAAGGAAGGCAAGCCGGTCCGCTACATGGCGCCCCAGGAAGGGGCTCAATCCTGGATTGACGGGCTTTCCCTCGTAGCTGCCTCCAAGAATGTGGACCAGGCCTACGAGTTCCTGAAATTCCTCTACACGCCGGAAGTCTCGGCCATGATAGCGGAAGGCTCCGGCTACAATGGCGTGATGAATGGAACGGATGCTTTCCTGCCGCCCGAGATCAAGAAGAACTTCGCGGAGGCCTATCCCGGCGACGCGCTTTCCAAGCTCTGGAGCCGGCCGGAAGAGCCGGGCTGGTATGGCACCATCCGCAACGAATACTCCGAAAAGTTCAAAGCTGCCTGAGCCAAGCCCCCCGCCATCCGCAGCCGTCGCCCACGTCCTGCGGATGGCCGGAAAAACCGAAGCAGCCAGAGGACTTTCCCATGCCCGACAATATTGGCGCCACCGCTAAGAGCGGTGTCGTCGAGCTGAGTGATCTCGAAGTCCGCTACGGTGACTTCCAGGCACTGCAGCGTACAAACCTCAAAATCGAGTCCGGCGAGTTCTTCAGCTTCCTCGGGCCTTCCGGCTGCGGCAAGACGACGTTGCTGCGGACAATATCAGGCTTCCAATCTCCCACTTTGGGTCAGGTCAAGATCGGCGGTATCGACATGCGGGCGGCCGGGCCCAACATGCGGCCGACCGCTCTGATATTCCAAAATCTCGCGCTTTTTCCGTTGATGACGGTCGCCGAGAATATCGGCTATGGACTGCGTGTACGGGGCGTTCCGCGGCGCGATCGCGATGTAACGGTCTCGCGTTTGCTTGATATCGTTTCGCTGCTTGGCCATGGCGCCAAGAAGATCCAGGAACTATCCGGCGGGCAGAAGCAGAGGGTTGCCATCGCGCGCGCTCTTGCCGTCGAGCCGTCGGTTCTGCTGCTGGACGAACCTCTCTCGGCGCTTGACCTGAAGCTTCGTCAATACATGCGGGCTGAGCTCAGGGCGATCCAGCGGCGGATCGGCATCACATTCATCTACATCACCCATGACCAGGCCGAGGCGCTAGCGATGTCGGACCGGGTTGCCGTCATGAACGCCGGCAGGATAGAGCAGGTCGGTTCGCCGCGCTCGATCTACTCCGCGCCCGAAACCCCCTTCGTCGCTTCATTCGTCGGCGAGAACAACATCATCCGCGGTCGGATAAAGCGCTTCGACGGTACCGAAGCGACCATCTCCACCGCTCTGGGGGATTTCACGGGCCGAGCCGCGGGCAATCTCCATTGTGATCAACCGGCCGCTTATTTCGTTCGGCCGGAAGCTCTGACGCCCTATCAGCCATCCCACGAAACCTGCTTCGCGGGCGAAATCGTCGAAATCCTGTACGAGGGCAACTCCTCCCAAGTGACCTTGCGCATGCCGGACGGCGAGAAACTCATCGCCAGGTCGGTCACGAGCATGACTGCCTCGCCGATGCTTGGCGAACGCTTGAGAGTGGGTTGCAATAGAGCCGATGGGATCGTCATGGCGATCGAGGGGAGCCATCCATGAGGAGTTCGCTCGCCCTGTCGCTCTGCCTGCTGCTGCCGTTCCTGGTCACGGCGATACTGTTGGCTGGAGGGCTTTTCAGACGACAGCCGAACGCGTCCCCAGGGCCGGGATTCTTCCGGCGAAACGGGCCTGCCGTCAGCATCTATCTCGTCATTGCCGTTTCGGCCTGGGTGTTCCTGACGATCGTTTTTCCGCAAATCGCAATGATCGATTTGTCGTTTCATCCCAATCTGCCGCCCAAAAAGATCGGCGGGCCCGAAGATGTGTTTACGCTGGAAAATTACCGGTACTTTGTATTCGGTCCGGTAAGCTCAACGGGTTCTCTGAACACGCTTCACTTGGGCGCCTACGCAGCGACGATCACAGCCAGCGTGGCGGTTACCGCGCTTAACTTCATCCTATGTTACCCGATTGCCTTTTATATGGCGCAGTCGGCCTTGCCGCGCGCTCTCAGGCGCCTGATCATCCTGCTTATCCTTCCTTACTGGATAAACGAGGTCCTGCGGGTTTTCGCGGTTCGCCTGCTGCTCTCCGACGCAGGGATCGTCAATAGAATGCTGCTCGCGACAGGGCTTGTCGGCACGCCTGTCGACTTCATTGGCAACAATGTCGGCTTGTACTGGGGACTTAGCTACACCTGCATTCTGACGATGGTTTTCACGCTCTACAACGCGCTGGAAAGCCTTGACAAAAGCCAGATCGAAGCGGCCCGGGACCTGGGAGCGCCGTGGTGGCACGTCCACATGTTCATCGTGATGCCATATGCCAAGCCAGGCATCGCATCGGGCTGCGCCTTGACGTTCATGTCCTGCGTGGGCTCGATCGCCGCCCCTCTCGTTCTTGGCGGGCCGCGGACGCTTTGGTTCACGCCCGTCATCTATGACCGCTTCTACCAAGCGCTGAACTGGCCGCTTGGCGCGGCCTATGCCGTCATCCTCCTGGTCAGTTGCACGGTCTTCGTCCTTCTCTCGCTTAGAATACTCGGCCTTAAGCTTGGGCAGATCGCACGATGAAGCCGGCACGATCGCACCGTATTGTATTCCGGATTTATCTCGGGGCGTTTCTCGGGTTGTTGCTGGCGCCGCTCGCGGTCATGGCCGTCTCGGCCGTCAACCTGCCGTCCTATCCGCAGGCTTGGCCGATCGAGGGACTGACCTTCGCCTGGTTCGAAAAGCTGCCTTACAGCCACGACCTGATGGATGGGCTTCGCAACAGCCTCATCATCGCGGTTTTGGTCACCCTGCTGACGGTTCCAATCGGCACCGCGGGGGCGATGGTCATGGAGCAGCTGAAGGCGCGGTTTCGTCCCATTTACTATGTCGTCGTGATTTCCCCGATGCTGACGCCGGGCATCATCACCGGCGTCGCAACCGTCGTGTTCTGGCGGGGGGTTACGCGCCAGACCGGCCTGCCGTTGCTCTACAACGGCATATTCCTGACCGTTGCCGCCCAGATAACTTTCATCTCGACTCTTTGCATGCTGATCGTTCTTGCCCGCCTGCAGAGATTCGACCGAAGCCAGGAAGAGGCGGCACTCGACCTGGGAGCGAACCCGCTTCAGATATTCCTGCACATCACATTGCCGTTCCTTCGGCCGGCATTGATCTCATCGGCAGTATTGTCGCTGCTCTCCTCCGTGGAGGAGTTCAACGCCACCACATTCACCATCCTCGCCGACAAGACCCTGACCACCGTGCTTGCCGGCCGTATCCGGGTCGGACTGACCCCTGAAATCAGCGCGCTTGCCATCGCGATTGTGACGCTCACCCTGCTCATCGCCATCGTCTACGAGGTCTCACGGCGGCGTGCCGAAGCCAAGAAGTGATGCGTTGTGCATCCCGCATAGAGACTACAAGGATCTATTTCATATGAAAAAAATTCGCCTCATCGCCGAAGAACATCTCACCTATGTGCCGCATCATGTTGCAGAGAACCTCGGCTTGTTTGCCCGTTACGGATTGACCATCGACGTCAATTACAATTCCGGACCTGGAGGATCGTGGCTTGCGGATGTGCTGGCCGACGGCGGCGCGGACATTGCAAGAGGAGGAGTATGGATTCCGCTGATGTACCGCGGCCGGCTGGAGGAATTGCGGATCTTCGCCCAGCTCTGCGGCAGGAACACCCAGGTGATCGTCTCAAGGGAGCCTTGCCCGAACTTCCGGTGGAGCGATCTTTACGGAAAGAAGCTGCTGATATCGGCCTCGTCCACAAGCCAATGGATGTACCTGGAAGGCGTATTGCTGGAGAACGGAGTCGACCTCGATCGCATCAAGTTTATCCGCGATCTTGATGAAAGCACGACCAACCGTTTGTGGCGTGGCGGCTTCACGGATTTCTATCTTGTTTATTCGCCGCAGGCGGAAGCGCTCGTGCGCGAGGGCTATCATGTCGCGACCGACATAGCCACGTCCGGCGGCGAGGTCCCGTGGAGTGTCTATTACACGACGCCGGCCTATCTCGAAAGGAATAGGCAGGAACTCGAAGGTTTCGTCAGAGCCTTGTCCGAGGCGGCGGCGTGGATCGACAATCATCCGCCGGCGGAGACTGCCGCGCTTATCGCGCCAGATTTCGCGAACGTATCGCAACACGTGCTCGCCGCCTCGGTAGAACGAATGCATTCGCATCGCACGTGGTCACCCGACATGACAGTCAGACCCGCACCTTTCGCGCGCTACCAGAACATGATCATGGCCTACGGCCTCATCGAACAGCCGGTCGCCTACAGCGACATCATCGACAATGTGGCTGCGCGATGAAATCGGCGTACAGGTTTTCAAACAAGACGGAAAAGCTGCTTGAAGGTTTCGAGCCGACCTTCGAATTCGTGCCGGTCGACCCGCTCCCGCAATCCGAGTTCGTGGAGCGGCTGCGGCGGATTCGGCGCGCGGCAACCGTCGGCGAGTATGACGCGCTTGTCGTGCACGCGGACGATGTCGGCTGGTATCACACATCCAATTCGTACCTGCGCTACATATGCGACTGGTCACGCGAAGGCCTGCTCATCATCCCGACCGACGCCGACCAGGCGATCCAACTGGTGTCCTTCTTCAGCGACTCCGTGGTGCTGCCGCCAGGCGGCGAGCCGCTGCTGGTGGAGAAGATCTGGCAAGTCGGATGCTGGGGACGCGAATATGCGGATCGACCTGGGGTCCCCCTGCAAAAGGCAGCACAGGCGGCCAGCAAGATCCTGCGCGACTCGAAACTTGATAAGGGGCGGATCGGTCTCATAGGCGACCATACCTCGGAGCCATATTGGAAGTTGCTGTGCGAGCTCCTGCCGAACGCCGGGTTCTCGCTCGAAAATGGCATGATCGATCGCATGCAGCGAATTCGCTCTCCGAAGGAGATCGAAATCTTTCGCGCCGCATCACAACTGATCGATATCGGAATTCAGGCTGCCTACCACGTTATCCGCCCAGGCGTCACCGACTACGAAATCTATGCTGCTTTCACCTTTGCTCAATTGTCTCGCGGCGGTGAGACCGGGGATGGATATCAGATTGGAATCAACCGGTTCGGCACCCATTGCGGAAGGCCTTATGGACACGTCGTGGCGCCTGGCGACCTGATAAACCTCTATATATCGAACGTGACCTATCGCGGATATTTTGCCCAATCATCGAGAATGATCGCTGTCGGAGAATTGACCGCGAAGCAGGAAGACGTGCTGGACATGTGTACCGAGGGCGTGAAACGAGCCGCAGCCATGGCGCGCCCCGGAATCCTTTTTCGCGAAGTCAACGAAGCCTCTTTCGCACCGTTCATCGAGCGCGGATATTTACGGGATGCAGAAGCAAGAACGATGCCGTTCAACTGGGAGTCCATGCCTGACGGCGGTCCGCGTGAGGTGGTTCAGCAATATGTGCCGGACGTCGATTGGGAGAGGCAGGGTCGCCAGCTGAGGCATGTCTATCCTGTCCAGAGGGGGCCCCATAATCCCAACCTTGGTCACGAGGTCTCGATGCCCGGCATGCCGCTCTACAATGTGTCTTCAAACAATTACGATCGGCTGGAGGAAGGCATGGTCTTCGTGCTTCACTCCCAGTGGCTGGAACCGGGCGTCGCTGGCGCCAATCTAGGCGATTGCTTCGTGGTGACTTCGAACGGAATTCAAAGCCTCACTGACAATACACCGTTGGAACCATATAGGGTCCGGGTTGGCTGAGGCGGCATATAAGAAGTGTTGGGTACCGGCGCAGAAAAACCCGAGGTCGTTCACTGAATCTCGACCTCGGTCTGGTTGCGATCGTCCGGTTTATCTTTGGGCTCGGTGATCTCGGGTAAAACCAGGCGGCAATACGCCACTGCGGCCCGAAACGCATCAAGGCGATATTCCTCCTTGATCATTCCGAACTTCAAATAGGAGATCGATAGAACCGCATCGACGATCTCCGTGGAAATATAAAAGAGCTTCGCCGCATCCCGCAGCTTGGGCATCTCGAAATATTGCTCCAGCCGCCGATAGGCCTGCGATGCCATTTTCTCGTGATAAACAGCTTCCGCCCGACTGGTTTCTATGCCCCCGTACTGGCCGAGAAACAACTTCATCGCTGGCGTGTGTTCGTGATAAAACTTGACGGAACGCTTCAAATCCCAATCGATGACGCCCTGCCAGCTATAGAGATATTCGGCTGGTACGGGTGCATTCTTGAGCTGTGCAAACCCTTTCAAATATCTCTGAACCAAACCGAGAAACGCTGCGTCCTTGGTCGGGAAGAAGTGATAAATCGAAGCGTTCGGCACTTCGGCATGTTCGGCAATCTGATAGAGGCCGATATCATCGGGGTCATGTGTGCGGAGCAGCGCGTCGACGCTGTCCAGAAGGGTTTCGTAGCGCTCGATAGCACGTTCATGCGAGGGCGTACGTGGGCTGGAGCGCCTCTTTCGGGTTGAATCGTTCGCCAGCATCGCCGTCCTGCGTTGAGAGTCTGAGATAATGCCTTCCCGCTGGAAATGTTAGTTGAACTGCAGGCATATATCCACCGACCAGTTTCTGTTCTTCTGCGCGATAGCGTGGCAGCGCCTCGACTGCTTGCTGTTGTCTTTGTGCGAACGGCAGCTTTCCAGGACATCGCGATCCAATGCTACCGGTCCGTTTCAGGTCCCCGGAGACGCCTTTTCAGCTGCTCTGGTCACTCGCTGACTAACTTGGCTGCAGCATCAACCGCGGCTGCAACAATCGCTCAACTCGTATGCGCGACGAGCTTGTCCACCGTCTCGGGGAAGAAGTCGGGCGCCGAGTGGCGCTTGCCGAACATCATGTCGTACTGGATGAGGCGGAAGTCGTTGATCTTCGGGTCGATCTGCTTCTGCCTCGCCCAGTCCGGCGTCGCTTCGCCCGCGGGCGTCAGCAGCAGGTTGCGGTCGACCACCCGGTAATGCTCGCGCAGCGCGCCGAGGAAGCCGGTGTAGTAGGGGTGCGTGATGCCGGCCGTAGTCAGGATGTGATAGGGCAGGAAGGCAGGGCTCACGGCGCCCAGGTTCTGCACCGGACCGGAGCGGTTCGACCAGATGACCAGCGGCGTGTCGTGGTGTTCGAGCGCGGCTTCCGGATTCGGCTCCTTGCGTGGCGCGACATTGTCTTTGAGGAAGCCGGTCTCGACATAGACGGGTCCGAGCGGCGGCAGGTGGTCGCCGAAGAAGGCGATGATGGTCGGCCGCTCACGCTTCTTCGCCCAGTCGACCAGCCGCTGCAGGCCGCGGTCGGCGTCGCCCGAGCCCTCGGCATAGGAAAGCAGCGATTCCCGCGCCCAGGAACTGATCGGCGCATCGACCGAATGCGTCGGATTGTAATAGCGATAAGGCTCGTAAGGGCCATGGTTCTGCAGGCTGACGGCGAACAGGAACACCGGATCGTCGCTGGCATCGGCCTCGCGGATGATCTCGTCGGTCATCGCAGCGTCGGAAGCCAGCGGCCCGCGCTTTTCCATGGGCGGCAGCGTTTCTTCGGAGCGGAAGTCGCTGAAGCCGAAATCGGCATAGACGGCGCCCCGGTTCCAGAACCAGTTGGTGCCGGGATGGATGGCGCGCGCCCGGTAGCCCTCGCTCTTGAGGAAGGTCGCCAGAGATGGCGTTGGGGTGCGCACATATTGCTGGTAGGGGATCGAGCCGGCCGGCAGGAAGGCGTTGGAGAAGCCGGTCAGCGCCTCGAACTCGATATTGGCGGTCATGCCGCCGAACTCGGGCGAGAACATCGAGCCGGAGCGCAGGGCCCGCACGGTCGGGATCGGATCCGGCTTGATGCTGACGCCGGGCAGCTGCGTCGGATCCCAGAAGGATTCGCTCATCACCACGACGATATCGGGCTTCTCATCCGGCACCGAAGCGGCGACGCCGGAGCGCTGGATCGCGGCCATCGTCTTGTCGGAATAGCCGGGCGGGGCCGAGACATGCGCCATCGGCACATTCATCGCGAAGGCCAGCGCAAAGCCGTTCGAGGCGTAGTTTTCCTTCTGGTCCCACATGATCGGGATGATCTGCAGCCGGTCGCGCGTCCAGGAGAAGGTGGCGTAGTCCATGATCGAGACGAAGAAGGCCAGCAACGGCACGGCAAGCGCCAGCCGCGCCAAGCGGCCCTTGCGGCTGAGGATCGGCACCCGCCGGCGCCAGGTCCGCCAGCCATAGACCAGCAGCGCCAGCCCGCCGACGATTGCCGCGGCCAGCATGATGGCCGTCCATGGCCGTTCGCGCACCAGAAGCGGCATCAGCGCCATGATCTGGCGGGCAAACAGGAAATCCGTCGGATAGAGCGGGTCGCCGAGATAGTGCGATTTCTGGTGACCGACAAAGGCGAGCGCCAGCGTCAGCGGCGCCACGATCATCAGGCTCTGATGGCTGCGGCCAAGCACCGCGTCGAGCCCGACCAGCACCAGCGCGAAGACGATGATGGTGGTCCAGCCCGGCTTGAAGGGCTGCAGGAAGAAATCGACCGTGCCGAAAAAGTCGCCGCGCACGATCCATTCGATTGCGAAGACGAGCAGGGCGGAGACAAGAAGTGTTGCCAGGCCGTAGCGCACCGTCGGCCAGGGTCGTCCCGGCAGGTAGCCGGTGGACGGATCGTCTTCCAAAAATTGAGGCACGGGCTTGGCCGTGCCTTTCCTGATCCTTGCCACTCTACGTCCCCCGGGCCCACGCAACACGCCTTCCACGCGCGTCACGGCTCTGTCATCAAAATGTCACGCAAAGCTAGCGCCTGTAGCGGAAATATGAAGAGCCAGCAAAGTAAACGTGAGCGGTTTTCATCAGGTGTGATCGCCAAAAAGCCTTTCGGAACAGGGAGTCAGCCCGGTTTTCCGGCTGAAATACGGGTTAAAGGGATCCCCGCGGGCTTGACTTGGCTGTGCGCCTTGCGCCAGAGGCAGGGAAAACCAGCCTCTGGAGAGACCAAAAATGGCCGTCGCATTTACCTTTCCGGGACAGGGCAGCCAGGCCGTAGGCATGGGCAAGGACCTCGCCGATGCGTTCCCGGAAGCGCGCCGCGTCTTCGAGGAAGTGGATGCCGCGCTCGGCGAAAACCTGTCGAAACTGATCTGGGAAGGGCCGGAAGAGACGCTGACGCTGACCGCCAACGCCCAGCCGGCGCTGATGGCGGTGTCGCTGGCGGCGATGCGGGCGCTCGAAGCGCGCGGCTTCTCGCTAAAGGACAAGGTAGCCTATGTGGCCGGCCATTCGCTGGGCGAATATTCCGCGCTTGCCGCGGCCGGCTTCGTTTCGGTCGGCGACGCGGCGAAGCTCCTGCGCACCCGTGGCAACGCCATGCAGGCTGCGGTGCCGGCCGGCGAGGGCGCCATGGCTGCCATCATCGGGCTGGAGCATGCCGATGTCGAAGCGGCGTGCGCGGAAGCGGCCAAAGGCTCTGTCTGCCAGGTCGCCAACGACAATGGCGGCGGCCAGCTGGTGATTTCCGGCGCCAAGGCGGCGGTCGAGCTGGCGGCGAAGCTGTGTACTGAAAAGGGCGCCAAGCGGGCGCTGATGCTGCAGGTTTCGGCCCCCTTCCATTCGGCGCTGATGGCGCCTGCGGCCGACATCATGCGGGAGGCGCTGGCCGGCGTGGCAAAGCAGGCGCCGGTGGTCCCGGTCGTCTCCAACGTTACCGTGACGCCGACCAGCGACCCGGAAGAGATCGCCCGCCGCCTGGTCCAGCAGGTGACCGGCCGTGTGCGCTGGCGCGAGACGGTGGAGTGGTTCGGCGCCAACGGCGTCGCGACGCTCTACGAGATCGGCGCCGGCAAGGTGCTGTCCGGCCTGGCCCGCCGCATCAACCGCGACATCGCGACGGGCACCGTCGGCACGGCGGCCGACGTCGAGGCGGCGCTGGCGGCGCTTGGCTGACAGGCTGGCGATTTGACGGCACCTGTGCCAAGGGTGCCTCTCTGAGATCAGGAGAGAAAAATGTTCGAACTGACCGGCCGCAAGGCGCTCGTCACCGGCGCATCGGGAGGCATCGGCGAGGCGATCGCCAGGGTGCTGCACAGCCAGGGCGCCATCGTCGGCCTGCACGGCACGCGCGTGGAGAAGCTGGAAGCGTTGGCTGGCGATCTCGGCGAGCGCGTAAAGCTGTTTCCGGCCGATTTGACCGACCGCGACGCGGTCAAGGCGCTCGGCCAGAAAGCGGAGGCGGATCTCGAAGGCGTCGACATCCTGGTCAACAATGCCGGCATCACCAAGGACGGCCTGTTCGTGCGGATGTCGGATGCCGACTGGGACAGCGTGATCGAGGTCAACCTCACCGCCGTGTTCCGGCTGACCCGCGAGCTGACCCATCCGATGATGCGCCGCCGCCATGGCCGCATCATCAACATCACCTCGGTGGTCGGCGTCACCGGCAATCCCGGCCAGACCAATTACTGCGCCTCCAAGGCCGGCATGATCGGCTTTTCCAAGTCGCTGGCGCAGGAGATCGCCACCCGCAACATCACCGTCAACTGCGTCGCCCCGGGCTTCATCGAATCGGCCATGACCGACAAGCTCAACGACAAGCAGAAAGAGACGATCATGGCCGCCATCCCGACAAGGCGCATGGGCACCAGCGCCGAGGTCGCGTCCGCCGTCGCCTACCTTGCTTCCAACGAGGCGGCTTACGTCACCGGCCAGACCATTCACGTGAATGGCGGCATGGCGATGATCTAAGGGGGTAACGATCTAAGGGGAGGCCAATCCCCGGGCGCCTGTGAAAACAGCCATTTCGGCTTGGACGCCCGTCATTTTTCGTGTAATGCGGCCCGCAACCCGGCGGTTCGGGCAAAAACCGGTCCTGTGGCGTTGCGTTGCCCGCAGGACCATCTTTCAGCTTGATTAGCGGCATTCCGCCCGCTAACGAAGATAGACAACATAAGACGAGGATTGCCCAAATGAGTGACACCGCAGAGCGCGTCAAGAAGATCGTCATCGAGCATCTCGGCGTCGATGCCGACAAGGTGACGGAGCAGGCGAGCTTCATCGACGACCTGGGCGCGGACAGCCTCGACACGGTCGAACTCGTCATGGCGTTCGAAGAAGAGTTCGGCGTCGAGATTCCGGACGATGCCGCCGAGACGATCCTCACCGTCGGCGACGCCGTGAAGTATATCGACAAGGCCTCGGCCTGAGTTCTTTCGCAGGCATAATCGGGGAGGACCTGCGATGAGGCGTGTCGTCGTCACGGGCCTTGGCCTGCTTTCGCCGTTTGGCATGGGCGTCGAGCACAGCTGGCGGGAATTGCTTTCCGGCCGCAGCGCCTGCCGCCGTGTCACCGAGTTCGAGGTGGACGATCTTGCCTGCAAGATCGCCCACATCATCCCGCGCGGCGACGGCTCGAACGGCACCTTCAATCCGGAGGCCGTGCTCGAGCCGAAGGAACTGCGCAAGATCGGCGACTTCATCCTTTACGGCATCGCGGCCGCCGACGAGGCGCTGGCCGATTCCGGTTGGAAGCCCGAAACCCATGAGGATCAGTGCGCCACCGGCGTGCTGATCGGCTCCGGCATCGGCGGCATCGACGGCATCGCCGAAAATGCGATGATCCTGAAGGATCGCGGGCCGCGCCGCATCAGCCCGTTCTTCATCCCCGGGCAGATCATCAACCTGGTCTCGGGCCAGGTCTCCATCCGCCACGGCCTGAAAGGCCCGAACCATGCGGTCGTCACCGCCTGCTCGACCGGCGCGCACGCCATTGGCGACGCGGCCCGGCTGATCATGTGGGGCGATGCCGACGTCATGGTCGCGGGCGGCGCCGAAGCGCCGGTCACCCGGCTGTCGATTGCGGGCTTCGCCGCCTGCCGCGCGCTCTCCACCGACCGCAACGATACACCGGAGACCGCTTCGCGCCCATACGACCGCGACCGCGACGGCTTCGTCATGGGCGAGGGCGCCGGCGTCGTCGTGCTCGAAGAGCTCGAGCACGCCAAGGCGCGCGGCGCCAAGATCTACGCCGAAGTCACCGGCTACGGGCTGACCGGAGACGCCTACCACATCACCGCCCCCGCCGAGGATGGCGACGGCGCCTTCCGTTGCATGACGGCGGCGTTGAACCGGGCGAAGCTTTCCCCTGCCGATGTCGATTACATCAATGCCCATGGCACCTCGACCATGGCCGACACGATCGAGCTTGGCGCGGTCGAGCGCCTGGTCGGCAATGCCGCCTCGAAGATCTCGATGTCGTCGACAAAGTCGTCGGTCGGCCATCTGCTGGGCGCCGCGGGTGCCGCGGAAGCGATCTTCTCGATCCTTGCCATCCGCGACAACATCGCTCCCGCCACGATCAATCTCGACAATCCGGAACGCGAGACGGCGATCGATCTCGTGCCGAACAAGCCGCGCCAGCGCCAGATCGACGTCGCGCTGTCGAATTCCTTCGGTTTCGGCGGCACCAACGCCTCGCTCGTGTTCCAGCGCTACAATGGCTGAAAGGCCTACCGGGGCAATCCCGGGAAGAGGGCGCGGCGCTCTTCCCAGGATTGCTCGGACAACCAGTCGGCAGTCCCGCCACCTGCCGTCATTTTTGCCAAATTCTCCCCTAGCTTACCGCCGGGGGATTCGTTGCAAGATCAGACGGTAGGGCGCGCCCATGAGCACAAATCCGGGGAGCACTAATCCGGGCGGCGGGGATTTCGGACGGCAGGGCACGAAGGGTCCGATCGTGCCCAAGACGGCGGCCGAGGCATTGCGCCCGGAAGCCGGCACGCCGCCGCCGTCGAAGCGTTCGCGCGCCTCGCGCAGCCAGGTCGTGGTGTTCCTGAATTTCTTCCTGTCCGTGGCGATCCTTCTCGTGCTCGCCTCGGGCGCGGCGCTCTATTTCGGCATGCAGGCTTTCGTCGAGCCCGGTCCGTCCGCCAATGGCGACACCTTCATGATCAAGCCGAACACCGGCGTGCAGGAGATCGCCGACCAACTCGAGCGCCGCAATCTGATCAGCGATGCCCGCATCTTCCGGCTCGGCGTGCGCGCCACCGGCAATGAATCGGCGCTGAAGGCCGGTGAATACGCCATCAAGCCGCGCGCCTCGATGCGCGACATCATGGAGCTCTTCAAGAGCGGCAAGTCGGTGATGTATTCGCTCACCATTCCCGAAGGGCTGACGGTCGAGCAGGCGTTGCAGCGCGTGGCCGATCAGGAGGCGCTCACCGGCGACATGCCGGCGACCTTGCCGCCCGAGGGCAGCATTGCCACCGACACGCTGCGCTTCACCCGCGGCGCGACCCGCCAGCAGATGATCGACAAGCTTGTCGCCGATCAGAAGAAGCTGGTCGAGGAGGTCTGGTCGCATCGCGCGCCCGACCTGCCGATCGCCAACATCGATGATTTCGTCACGCTGGCCTCGATCGTGGAGAAGGAAACGGGCCGGAGCGACGAGCGCTCGCGCGTTGCCGCTGTCTTCCTCAACCGGCTGGCCAAGGGCATGCGGCTGCAATCCGACCCGACCATCATCTACGGCCTGTTCGGCGGCAAGGGCAAACCCGCCGACCGGCCGATCTATCAGTCCGACATCGACAAGCAGACGCCTTACAACACCTATCTGATCAAGGGCCTGCCGCCGACGCCGATCGCCAATCCGGGCCGCGCGGCGCTCGAAGCGGTCGCCAATCCGTCGAAGACCGACGATCTTTATTTCGTCGCCGACGGCAATGGCGGTCACGTCTTTGCCGCGACGCTGGAAGAGCACAACCAGAATGTCGCCCGCTACCGGGCGCTGCAGAAGAAGCAGGCGGATGCCGCCGCCAAGGCTTCCGGCCAGACGACGGCCCCGGCCGCCGCCGACGGCAACACAGACAGCGGCGACGCCGGTGACAATGGCGACAGCGGCGAAAACGGCGATGCGGGCGGCGACTCGGCTCAATAAGCGTGCCGCACGCGTCCTTTGACGCGACGCCATATTCATGTTTTGAGGGAGCGCCGGCCGATCGTCCGGCGATTTTTGGGGCGTGTAGCGCCGGGCCGCGTGCGTTGGCCCGCGACAGGGGATGACAGGCACAATGAACCTGCAAAGCATGACCGGTTTCGCGCGGTCCGCCGCCGAGAGCGATGGCACGTCGATCGCCTGGGAGGTGAAATCGGTGAACGGCAAGAGTGCCGAGGTTCGGCTGAGGTTGCCGCAGGGTTTCGACCGGCTGGAGACCGCCGTCCGGCAGACCGTTCAGAAGCGTTTCGCGCGCGGCAATTTCCAGGCGACACTGACCGTCGGCCGCGCTGCGGCCAGGCAGGTCCAGCCGGTGGTCAACGAGGCGTTCCTCAAGGATCTGGCGGGGCTGGCGAAGCGCTTGCAGGAGCAGTTCGGCACAGAGCCGGCCTCCGCCGACGGCCTGCTCTCGCTCCGCGGCGTGCTCGACATTCCAGAGGCTATGGAGACCGAGGAGGAACGCGCCGCTCTTGATGCCGCGATCCTGTCGGCGCTCGAGGCAGCGCTCGCCGGGCTGGAGCAAGCGCGGCAAGGCGAGGGCGCGGCACTTGGCGCGCTGCTTTCCGGCCATATCGACACCATAGAGGTGCTGACGTTGAAGGCGGAAGCCGATCCGTCGCGCGAGCCGGCGGCAATCCGCGAGCGCATGACGGAGCAGGTACGCCTGTTGATGGATGCCTCGGCCAATCTCGATGCCGTCCGGCTGCATCAGGAGGCAGCCTTCCTGGCAACCAAGGCCGACATCCGCGAGGAGATCGACCGGCTGAAGACGCATGTCGCTTCGGCGCGGACGCTGCTCAAAGGCGGCGGCGCCATTGGCCGCAAGCTCGATTTTCTGGCGCAGGAATTTAATCGCGAATCGAATACCTTGTGCTCCAAATCGAACGCCGCCGCGGTCACCGCGATCGGGCTGGAGCTCAAGGCGGTGGTCGACCAATTTCGCGAACAGGTCCAGAATCTGGAGTGACGGGAATGGTTGCCAAGGAGCCGACGGCTGCCAGGGATCTGGGGTCCCGCATCCGCCGCCGCGGACTGATGCTGGTGCTGTCGTCGCCGTCGGGCGCCGGCAAGTCGACGATCGCGCGCAATCTTCTGGAGAGCGATCCAAGCCTCGAGCTTTCGGTCTCCGTCACAACGAGGCCGCGCCGCGGTTCGGAGATCGAAGGCGTCCACTATCATTTCCGCTCCATGCGCGAGTTCGAGCGGCTGCGCGATTCCGACGCGCTGCTCGAATGGGCCGAGGTGCATGGAAATTGCTATGCGACGCCGCGCGAGCCGGCGGAAATCGCGCTGGCCGAAGGCCGCGACATGCTGTTCGACATCGACTGGCAGGGCGCTCAGCAGCTCAAGGAGAAGATGCGCGCCGACATCGTCTCGATCTTCATCCTGCCGCCGTCGATGAAGGAATTGAAGGCGCGCCTAAAGCGCCGCGCCGAGGATCAGGAATCCGTCATCGAGACCCGGCTGAAGAACGCTCGCCTCGAGATCGAGCATTGGAAGGAATACGACTTCGTCATCGTCAACGACGATCTCGACCGCGCCTTCGCCGAGGTCCGCGCCATCGTCGCGGCGGAGCGACTTCGGCGCGACAGGCGGCCTGGCCTGTTCGACTTCATTTCGGGATTGCTGGACGAGAAGACGGAGTAGGGTCGTCCCTCAGCGACTGGCGATATCCGTAATGAGGCGCGCCAGCGGCGCCTCATCGCCCGCAAAGCTCTCGATCATCGCGTGAAGGACGCGCTCGCGGTCGAGCATATCGGCATTGAACGGGAATCCACCGTTCTCCATCAACATCGCCAGAAAGGTGAGCTGCGTACGGCCATTGCCCTCCCGGAAAGGATGCACGGCATTGATTTCGGCCAGCACATGTGACACCTGCACAGCGAAGTCTTCGATTCCGAGCTTAGAAAGACGATCGGCTGCTGCCAACTCTCTGAAGATTCTGCGCATTTCCTGGTCGATGTATTCGGGATAGCAGAACCAATTGCCGCCTTTGCCGATGCGGATGGTGCGAACCGCGCCAGCCCATTCGTATATGTCCTGGAAAAGGTGGTGATGAATCGCCTTGTAGTGTTGGTAATCCAGGTCGCCGGCCGGCATCTCTTCGTCGGCTCTGGTTAGGAAGAGGGCCAACTCGAATTCGTCGAGTTCGGCCTGGTTCTTGATGTTCAGCTGGTTTCGAAGGACAGTTGTGCCTGGATAGCAAAGCGGATCTTCTTCAGCGGCGTAGACCACCTATGATCCTATTTCTTCCGGGATGATGCCTGGTCCTTGATCAGCGTCCTGCGTTCATCGCCGCTCAGACCTCGTGCACGGCTTTCTCTCAGAATGGCGGCCATTCGATGTGACAACCTCAGGCCCTCAACGGCGCTGATCTTTTCGCCTCTATCACTGGTCAGGATAAACTGGCCATTTTGGACCGAGCGGGCAGGGTTCTTTTTCATGCAATCACATTATCACGTCCGATGATTTCGGGGCAATCGTGAGGTGCGTCACGAGCCAATCCCCTCGACCAGAATGAGGTTGCGGCTCAGCGCCGTATCGCGAACCTCGAGTGCGGCCGCGTATTCATCGGAGCGGTACCAGCGCCGCGCGGTCTCGCTATCAGGAAATTCAACGACGATCAGTAGTCCGGGCTGCCAATTGCCTTCCAGCGCGTCCACATCGCCGCCGCGGACCAGATAGCGGCCGCCATGCGCGGCGATGGAGGCCGCGGCGCGGCTTCGATAGGCTTCGAATGCTTCCCGGTCGCGGATCGTAACGTCGGAAATGATATAGGCAGGCATTGCACGCTCCAGGCGGTTTCGCCCGCCTATCTATGGCGCCGTCTTGTGGATTCCAGTGGTGGCGCCGGCGGTCAGACGGCGTTGGTCAGGCGGACAAACTCTTCCACGCTGAGCGTTTCCGCCCGTCGCGTCGGGTCGATGCCGGCGCGGATGAGGAGCGCCTCGCCGCCCAGGCTCTTCACGCTTTGCCTGAGCATCTTGCGGCGCTGGCCGAAGGCCGCCTCGGTGACACGGCCGAGCTTTTTGCCGTCGACGAGTAGGGGAGACGAGCGCGGCACCAGATGCACGACGGAGGAGGTGACCTTCGGCGGCGGCGTGAAAGCCTGCGGCGGCACGTCGAACGCAATCCTCGCCTCGGTGCGCCAGCCGGCCAGGACGCCGAGCCGGCCATAGGCGTCGCTGCCCGGACCCGCCGTGATGCGCTCCGCCACCTCGCGCTGGAACATCAGCGTCATCGACTGGTAGAACGGGGGCCAGTCGGCCATTGTCAGCCAGCGGATCAGAAGCTCGGTGCCGATATTGTAGGGCAGGTTGGCGGCGATCTTCACCGGCCCGCCATTCGCCGTGCCGGCAAGCGCGGCAAAATCCGTTTTCAGCGCATCGCCGGGAATGACCTCCAGGCGACCGGGATAGTGGCTGGAAACCTCGGCCAGCGCTTCGAGGCAGCGCTCGTCGCGCTCGATGGCGATCACGCGTCGCGCGCCGTTGAACAACAGCGCCCGCGTCAGCCCGCCCGGCCCGGGGCCGACCTCGATCACGGTGGCCTCGCCGAGATCGCCGGCGGCGCGGGCGATCTTGCCTGTCAGATTGAGGTCGAGCAGGAAATTCTGCCCGAGCGCTTTCTTGGCCTGCAGGCCGTGGCGCTCGATCACCGCGCGCAACGGCGGCAACCCGTCGATCGTGGTGCGCCCGTTCAACGGGTCCTCACGCGGCCGCGGCCTGCCGGCCGCTATCGGCCAGCCGACGCGCCAGCCTGAGCGCCGCGATCAGGCTGTCGGCGCGGGCAATCCCCCTGCCGGCGATATCGAAGGCGGTGCCGTGATCCGGCGAGGTGCGGATGAAGGGCAGGCCCAGCGTCACGTTGACCGCCTCGTCGAAGGCCAAGGTCTTGGCCGGGATCAGCGCCTGGTCGTGATACATGCACAGCGCCGCGTCATAGGAGGCGCGCGCGCGCGGATGAAACATCGTGTCGGCCGGCAGCGGTCCGACCGCGTCGATGCCTTCTGCCTTCAGCGTCTCGACTGCCGGGGCGACGATTGCGGCATCCTCCTGGCCCATGGCGCCGCCTTCGCCGGCATGCGGGTTGAGCCCGGCGATTGCAAGCCTCGGCCGCGCGATGCCGAAGCGGCTCTTGAGATCGGCGGCGGTGATGCGCGCGGCGGCGACGATCAACTCCGTGGTGAGCACTTTCGGCACTTCGGCCAAGGGGATATGGATGGTCACCGGAACGGTGCGCAGATCGGGTCCGGCCAGCAGCATCACCGGCGTGACCTCCTTGCCGGTGTGGCGCGAAGCCAGATGCGCCAGATATTCGGTGTGGCCGGGAAAGCCGAATCCCGCATCGTAAAGCGGCTTCTTGGCGATCGGACAGGTGACCACTGCGGCGGCGCTGCCGGCGAGACAGTCGGCGACGGCGCGATCGATGGCCTCGATGGTGCCGGCGGCATTGGCCGGATCCGGTTCTCCCGGGCTGTCGACATGGCGCGCATGGAGCGGCACGACGGGGAGCACGCGGGCAAAATGATGCGCGGCCTGTCCGGGCAAGGTCTCGGCAACCGTCACATTTGCGCCGACAAGGCGGGCGCGGGCTTCGATCAGGGCCGGGTCGGCCAGTAGGTAGAAGGGCGGCACCCCGGCGCTGTCGCCCGCCTGCCAGGCGGCGATGGCGATCTCGGGTCCGACACCCGAAGGGTCGCCGACACTGAGCGCCAGTGGCGCGTCGGTCTTGCGCGCGCTCATTGGGTGGGCTGACTGCGGTATCGCATGCTTGTCGCTCAGAGCATGACGCCGAAAAGTGTGCTGCGGTTTTCGGACGACATCATGCTCCATTTCTCGGATTTGGAAGACGGATTCAGGCCGGTCCGACCTGATGCCTCCGGCTCTAGCGTTCGACGATCTTGGCCTTCTGGCGCAGCTCGGCGACATATTTCTTGCTGAGCTCTTCGGCGTCCTTGTCGCTGCTGCCCTCGGCCTGGAACACCATCTGCGCGGCCTTGTCGTCGGAGACCTCGCGCGAGGAGCAGATGCCGATGAATTCCACGCCGCGTTCGGTCTCGCGCGTCGGTGTCGCGCCGCCGACCTTGGTGGCCTTGATCTGCTCGGCCCAGTCGGTCGGCAATTGCGGCGCCAGCACCCGGCCGAGATCGCGCACGGTGACGTCGAGTAGACCCTTGGCGAATTCGCGCGTGGTGTTGCAGCCGCTGAAGCGGGCACGCATGGCGTCGGCCTCGCGCTTGCGCTTGGCGAGCGTGGCGGCGCGCTCCGATGCCGGCACCACGAAGATCACCTGCTGCAGCATGTACTCCGTCGCCGTCGGCTTGGCGCCGCCCTTGTCGAGCATGCGCCGCACGGCGTCCTGCTCGGTCACCGAGCCGCCCTCGCCGGAGCGGTAGCGCGCGCTGAGCGCCTGGTTCCAGGCCATTTGGGCGCGGATGAATTCCTTGAAATGTTCCTTGGTGACGCCCGACTGGCTCATGATCGCGTCGAGCTTGGCCAGCGGCATCTTGTTGCCCGAGGCGAAGCGCTGGTAGGCGGCGTCGACCTGCTGATCGGTGATGCGGATGCCGAGCCGCTTGGCCTCGGCCAGCCGCAGCGTCTGGTCGATCATCTCCTCCTTGGCATCGCCTTTCTTGTGCTGGAGCTTGAAGAAGGCGGCGCGGTGCGCGATGTCGCCGGTGGTGATCGGTATGCCGTTGACGACATATTTGATCTCCGCGGCGAAAGCCGGCTGTACAACAGCAGTGACCGAAATCGAAGCCGCCGTCACCAGAAGCGCCAATCCTGCTGAAAACAGGTATTTCCTCATCTTACCTTCCAATTTCCCGCCCCAATTCGTCGGCACGACAGCGCCGCGCGTCCTCCGAACGCCTGCGCGATGCAGCCGACCCCATGCCTCTCCTATGCGGCGAAACGATGTCGCCAGCGCATGGCCCCGAGAATCATTGCATTTTCGGGGGTTCACGCTCCAAATCAAGACCAAAGCATCATCGGCGCCCGGCTCGCAGGCGCCGGCCTTCGGTTACCGGATGGTATCGACGGCGCTTGTCGACGAGCCGAAATCGCCCAGCGTGCGGAACGACAGGTTGAAGCCGATATTCTGCGACACTTCCTTGGTTATGGTATCGCGTGTCTGCGAATAGGTCATGATGTAGGTGAAGCAGGAATCGTTGTAGGCGAAACCGACGCCGTCCTTGACCAGCACGTTGCTCTGGATGTCGTAGGTGCCGGTGCCGAACAGCCGCCAGTTCTGCGCCAGATGCGTGGAGGCGCCGAGCGTGACTTCATGGCGGTCGGTGGTGAAGCCATAGAGCGGCTGCGCCTCGATGAAGGCATATTTGGCGCTGAGCGATATCGGCAGGCTGGAATAGGCGGCCTTCACTTCTGCGCGCCGGACCTCGAATGTCTGCTCGTCGAAACGACCGCTCAGCGAGCCGGAGAAGCCGCTCGGGCTGTTGAAGCCGACAAGGCCGACATAATCCGAGGTCCGCTTGTCCAGGCCGGAATCGGCCCCGACATTGACCAGATCGGGTGCGGCGAAGGAGTTCTCGCCCGCGAGCTGGTAGGACTGGCCGAAGATGGCGTTCGTCGCCCAGCCATTGTCATAGGC
The DNA here is from genome assembly GCF_003289965.1 of Mesorhizobium atlanticum. Lineage (GTDB taxonomy): Bacteria > Pseudomonadota > Alphaproteobacteria > Rhizobiales > Rhizobiaceae > Mesorhizobium > Mesorhizobium atlanticum. The sequence continues at coordinate 300,355 of NZ_QMBQ01000001.1, read as the reverse complement.
GCCCGAGTAGCGGAAGCCGACATTGGCGCGTGTGCCGCCCTCTATGCGGTCATAGCCCGAGAATTTGTCGCGCTCGAACAGCGTGGAGGCGTCGAAGACGAAGCTCTGCGCGTCTTCGTTGGGGACGGCCAGGCCGCCGACATATTGTTCGTTCGGACGCACGAAGACTTGAGCGGTCGGCTCCAGGATATGGCTGGAGCTGGGCATCGAGAACAGCAGCGGCCAACGCGCCTCGAGGCCGAGAGTGGCCATGTAGCGGGCGAGCGAGGAGCGCATGTCGACGTCTTGGCCGAGATTCGTCGCCATGTCGTTGACCGCCGTGAGCGATGCCGAGTTGGCGTTCACATAGCCTGCGTCGCCGCGGAAGGCGAGCAATGGCGTCAATTGCAGGCCGCCGTCGGTGGTGAAGGTGCGCTTCCATTCGGCTTCCGCCGTAAATCGGCCGGATTGGCCCTCGACGCCGGGAACGCGTACAACTTTCGAGTTTTCGTCAAATGTTTCATCCAGCCGGTCGCGGCTGATGACGCGCGTGTTGACGTTGAACGACAACTGGCCGCCGGCCACCGATGTGTCGGGGATGTAGGCGTAATCGAGCGACGGCAGCACCCAGGGCTGCTTGGCCGCGCGCGCCGTCGGATCGCTGGAGAGCGTGTCTTCCTGCACCTCGAAGCGCATGGCGCGAACGTCGAAGTAATTGCGGTCGCTCAAGCCGGTCAGATAGATCGACGACTGGTGGGCGAGATCGTTGAAACCGTCGATGTTGTAGGTGCGCGAGAAGTTCTTGTCGGTCTGCAGCAGCACGTCCCAGCCGAAGTTCCAGCGCTCGTTGATGGCGAACTGGCCCTTGGTGCCCATCATGCCGCGGAACTTGTTCGGATCGCCCGGCTCGCCCGAATCGACGACATAGCGGTTGCCCGTGCCGATGAACGCGTTCGGGTCCTGCTGGTTGATGCCGGCGATCTTCAGCGTGTACTCGCCGTTGTTGAAGCGCTGGCGCCACTCGGCCTCGCCGAGGAAGCCCTGCTTGGTATAGCCGCTGCCGGTGACGGTGAGGTCATAGGTCGGGGACAGGGCGAAATAATAGGGGACTTTGACGCCGACGCCGAGATGGTTGTTGTAGACGATGCCGGGGATCAGGAAGCCGCTCTTGTGCTTCACGGTCGGGTCGGCGATCTCGAAGGCGGGCAGATAGGCAAGCGGGAAGCCGAAGAATTCGAAATTCGAATTTTCGAAGCGGACCGTCTTCTTCTCGCCGTTCCAGATGATCTTGCGTGCCTTTATGCGCCAGGTCGGCGCTTTGTCCGGCTTGTCCTCGCAAGGCTCGCAGGCGGTGTAGACGCCATTGTGGAAGGTGGTCAGCACGCCGCCCATGCGCTCGGCGCTCTCGGCGGCGAAATAGGCTTTGTCGATCGTCTCGACGCGCAACGCGTTGGTGAACCCGTCGGCGAAGTCGTCGGTAATGTCGATATGCTCGGCGTTGATCTTGGTGCCGTCGCTGTTGATGATCTCGACGGCGCCGCTGGCGACGAGGCGCTTGGTGTCGCGGTTGTACACCACGCGCTGGGCGACCAGCTTGTTGCCGCCATAGTCGATCTGCACGCCGCCGACGGCCGTTACCGTATGCTTGTCGTTGTCATAGACAAGCGTATCGGCGGCCAGCAGCATCTGCGTGCCGGACGGGACGGGCTTGGCAGCGATAGTCTGCGCGAGCGCGGGCGCCGTCGGCACCGCACAAGCGAACAGACATGCCAAGGCTGTCGCCCCATAGAGGCGTGCCAAACCGGCCTGCCTATGGCTGCGCAATCCAGCCTCCCTCACTAGCCGTCTTCCTTGTATAGCAGAAATGTCACCCCAAAGAACATAGCCACGACAACCGGAACCCATGCAGCCACCACCGTAGGCACGAATCCGGCTACACCGAATGCCTTGACCAGTACCGAAACGACATAAAGCAGAAACCCGGCCACGACGCCACCCAGAATCATCGTTGCCGACTGCCCCATTCGCGCAAATCGCATTGAAACCGTTGCAGCAATCAGCGTCATGGCGACGAGAAGGAAAGGCAACGCCACCAGCGAATCAAACTGCATGGCGAAGGCATCTGCCTTGAGCCCGAAGGAACGGGCAACCTCGATCTTGCGCGGCAGCTCGTAGAAAGGGATGGTTTCCGGGCGCGCCAGGCGCTCCTGAACAAATTCCGGCTTGAGGTTGGTCGGCACCTTGTCGGTCGCCAGCGCCCGGATGTTGCCCGCCTTGAAGACCTTGACGTCCTGCAATTCCCAGTAACCGTCGCGCAGGATGGCCTTGGCCGCGTCCTTGCGCTCGGCGATGTTGCCCTGCGGGTCGAGGATGAAAAACACCGCGTCCGCCATCTCCAGGCCCTGATTGAGGATGGCGCGGGCGCCGATGATGGTGTCGCCTGATTCGGTTTTCTGCCTGAGCCAAGGCGTGACGTTGGTGGTGACCGCATTCGATTTGCCGGCCCTGAGGTCGTTCTCCATCTGCTCGGACCAGGAAAAGCCATGCGCGGCGATGGGGTTCATCACGGCCACCGACAGCACGCCGAACATCAGCGCGCCGACGCAGCACGGAAACAGGAACTGCCAGGCCGAAACGCCGGCCGAGCGCGCGATCACCAGCTCGTAGCGGCGGTTGAGCGACACAAGCGTCGCCATTGCCGAGAACAGCCCGACGAACGGCACCGTCTGCAGCATGATCATCGGCATCCTGAGCGCCGAAATGGCGAAGGCCGTGCCATAGGTGAAGCCCGGCAGCCCGGTCGTGCGGCCGGAAAGCTCGGTAAAATCGATCAGGAACACCAGCGCCAGCAGGCCCAGGAAAAACCAGAAGGTGATCGAGACGTAGCGGAAGAAGAAATAGCGGCCCAGCGTCCAGCCCATGGTCAGGCTCCCTGGCCGGACGTGCGCCGGGCAAGCCACAGCTTGAATGCCGTCCAGTTGTCGCTGGTGCGCTTGGCGAGGTTGGTCAGCCAGTCCGCCCAGCTGACCGGCAATTCCATGGTGCGCGACGAGACGATGAACCAGATCGAAACCGCCGACGCAACCAGCGGAATGGCGTAGAGCAAGTAGATATAGTACGAGACCCTGTCGGCCTTGCCGGCGGCGAAGAAGCCCAGCCATCGCACGAAAAGCGCAATCGCGATCGCCGTGATCAACGGGTTGATGCGCGCTTCGCGATGCGAGCGCGCATCGCCAGCGACGGCCAGCGCGATCAGCGCGAACACCAGCGAATAGGACCATTCGGCGAAGCGCTGGTTGAGTTCCGCCCGGTAGCTGCCCGGTTCGCGCTGGAACATCTTGTCATTGGGATCCGGGTTGAGCAGATAGGCCGTCGTGCGGTCCTTGGGCAAAAGCGTGATGTCGTTCGCCGCGGACATGAAAGCGGACATGTCGAAGGCGTAAGAGGTGAAGCGGATGACCGAGAGGTCGCCGGTGACCGATTTGCGGTTGATGACGCCGTCATTCATCATCAGCACCTTCTCGTCGCCTTTTTCGACGATGCTGCCTGTCTTGGCGTAATAGGTGAGGCTGGCGCCTTCCTCGCGTGAATCGGCGACAAAGATGCCGCCGAGCCGGTTGCCGGGAAGCCGCTCGCCGACCTGCAGGTAAAGGCCCTCGTCGATCTTGCGGAACGTGCCTTCCTGGATGATCAGCGACACGAGGTCGGCGCGCGAAGCCGCCACCAGCTGTCGGTTCTTCTGCCTGGCATAGGGGTCGATGGCGTTGTCGACGATGAAGGAAAAGGCGCAAGCCGCGATTGCGAGCAGCAGGATCGGCCGCGCGATGGTCCAGCGCGAGGCGCCCGCGGCGCTGAGCACGGCGAGCTCCGAATCGGTGTTCATGGCGCTCAGCGTCTGCGCCACCGCCACCACCAGGGCGAACGGCACCACGATCGGGATGATCGAGGGAATGATCAGTGCCGCGACCTCGAAGAAGGTCAGCGCCGACTGGCCGTTGTCGGTGACGAGGTCGATCTTGGCCAGCACCTGCGTCGTCCACACGATCGCCAGCGTCCACACCAGCGCGGCGAGGAACATCGTCAGCGCCCGGCGCATGATGTAGCGTTCAACGACCTTCATGAGGGCTTTTCTCGATTTTGCCGAACGGCATCATGCCCGCCGACAAGGTAGTCATCCGGCGTCGCCCGCACAACTGGGTCATAGGCGGCTCGCTCCGGTTTGTCGCCCCACGCCGCGTGCCCCGGCGCGACGGAATCTCCGCGCCAATGGATAAGAAATGCAAAACATCGATGGTTAACAGCAGGTTACGGCAGCAAGCTAAGATTGCGCCGAGGCGAATCCTTTGTCTATGGTGGCGCTGATATAGGCAGCGATTTCGGCCAAAGTCTTGCCAAATGGCTCAAAACGACCAAATGTCGCGCACGCTTGCCAAACCCCTTGCTCGCCAAGAATTACCTTTGCCGGCACCTTACGGCCATCCCCGAAAGCAGGACCCTGATGACGTCGAGACCTACCATTTCTTTCGCCAAATTCGCCACGCCGAAAAAGGGCAGCGTCTTCGTGCTCACGGCCGACGGCGGCGGGCTCGGCGAGGCGGCGAAAGCCTGCGATCCTGCTGGTGCATTGGCTCGCGCGTTTCCGGTTGCCGATTTCTCCGGCAAGTTGGCGAGCTCGGTCGAGGTGCTGGCGCCGGAAGGAACGTCCGTCGACCGGCTGGTGGCGATCGGCGCCGGCAAGGTGTCGGCTCTCGACGACAACGCCTGGCTGAAGCTCGGCGGCGCTGTCGCGGCTTCGCTGCGCAAGGCGACCGAGGTGGCCGTCATCCTCGATCTGCCGGAACTGCAGGCTGATGGCCGCCAGGCGGCGAGCCTTGCCGCCGGCATCCTGCTGCGCAGCTACGCCTTCGACAAGTACAAGACCAGGAAGGACAAGGACGACGGCCAATCCGACGCGAAGGCGGCGAAGCCCGCCAAGGTCACGATCCACTGCGCCGATCCGGCTGCCGCGAAGAAGGTGTTTGCCGGCGAGGAAGCGGTGGTAGACGGCGTGCTCTTGGCGCGCGACCTCGTCAACGAGCCGGCCAATGCGCTGGGGCCTGTCGACTTCGCCGAGCGCGTCAAGGCGCTGGAGGCGCTCGGCGTCGACGTCGAGATCCTCGCCGAAAAGGAGATGAAGAAGCTCGGCATGGGCTCGCTGCTCGGCGTGGCGCAAGGCTCGCCGCGCGGCGCCCGCCTGGTGGTGATGCGCTGGAACGGCGGCAAGGCCAAGGACGCCCCGCTTGCCTTCATCGGCAAGGGTGTCACCTTCGACACCGGTGGCAATTCGATGAAGCCGGCCTCGGGTATGGAGGACATGAAGGGCGACATGGGCGGTGCGGCCGCCGTCACCGGCCTGATCCATGCGCTCGCCGCGCGCAAGGCCAAGGCCAATGTGGTCGGCGTCATCGGCCTTGTCGAGAACGCCGTCGACGGCCACGCGCAGCGCCCCGGCGACATCGTCACCTCGATGTCGGGCCAGACGATCGAAGTGTTGAACACCGACGCCGAAGGCCGCCTGGTGCTGGCCGATGCGCTCTGGTACGCCAACGACCGGTTCAAGCCGAAATTCATGGTAAACCTGGCGACGCTAACCGGCGCCATCATGGTCGCGCTCGGCCAGCATTATGCCGGGCTGTTCTCCAACAATGACGAGTTGGCGGGCAGGCTCTTCGGCGCCGGGCAGGCCAGTCAGGAGCGGCTGTGGCGCATGCCGCTCGGCCCCGAATACGACAAGCTGATCGATTCCAAGAATGCCGACATGAAGAACATCGGCGGCCGCTATGGCGGTGCCATCATCGCGGCGCAGTTCCTGCAGCGTTTCGTCAAGGACACGCCCTGGGCGCATCTCGACATCGCCGGCACCGCGATGGGCGCGCCGTCAAGCGAGATCAACCAGTCCTGGGGTTCGGGCTTCGGCGTGCGCCTGCTCGATAGGCTGGTGCGCGATCACTACGAAGGGTAGGCTTCAGGATGGCCGACATCCTGTTCTACCATTTGACCGAATCGACGCTCGAGGAGGCGCTGCCCGGCCTGCTCGAGCGCAGTGTCGAGCGCGGCTGGCGCGCGGTGGTGCAGACCGGCACGGAAGAGCGGCGCGACGCGCTCGACCAGCATCTGTGGATTTTCCGCGACGATTCCTTCCTGGCGCATGCCACCGACCGCGAGGCCTATCCGGCCGAGCAGCCGGTCCTGCTCACCACGGGCGAGGGCAACCAGAACGCCGCGCAGATCCGCTTCCTGGTCGATGGCGCAAACCCGCCCGAGCTATCGGGCTACGAACGCGCCGTCTTCCTGTTCGACGGCCATGACGCGGCACAGCTCGAAGCCGCGCGCGGCCATTGGAAGACGATGAAGGAAGCTGGCCACGCCGTGACCTACTGGCAGCAGACGCCGGACCGGCGGTGGGAACGCAAGGCTTAGCCCGGAAGCTTGGGACTGTCCTCGAGGTGTCGCCACAGCGCCTCGGCCACGGGCCCATGCGGCCTGTCGCGCCGCCGAACCGCGGCCACGGTCTCGTTGCGGCCGGGAATATGCCTGCCGGCGATCGAGATCAGCCGCCCGTCGCGCAGCTCATCCTCGATCAGCCATTCCGGCAAATGACCCCAGGTGAGCCCGTGCAGGATCAGCTCCTTCTTCATCATATGGTCAGGCACCGAGCATGAATGCGCGCCGTCGATGACGAAGAAGTTTTCGGATGAGGGACGCCGCGCGGTGTCGCGGATCACGCATTGGGTGAAGGGTCGCATCGCTTCCGGCGTCACATTGGATACGGCCTCGAAGGGGAGGAAGCCCGGTGCCACAACCGGCACGAAGGCGACTTCGCGTAGGTCGATCCGCTCGAGATGCGGGTCGGAGGGGTTGGCGCGGTGGAAGATGAGGTCCGCCTCGCCATCCATCAGCCGCTCGACCGGCCCGCTGATCGCTTCATAGTCGAGGTGCAGGCGCGTGCGCGGCCGCTCGGCGAAGAAGCGGCTGAGCAGGCTGAGTATTGCGGGTCTCGGGCAGACGTCTCCCAACACGACGCGCAGCACGGTCTCCTCGCCGCTCGCGAGCTGGTCAGCATAGGTCCGAAGATGCTCCAACTCGCGGATTGCCAGCTGCGCCCGCGCATGGAACAGGCGGCCCTCGTCGGTCAAGCTCACCCGGTAACCGCTGCGATCAAGCAGCGTCAGGCCAAGTTGCTCTTCAAGTCGGGCGATGGCGGCGAACACAGAGGGATGCGTCCGGTGCAGAGCTTGGGCAGCAGCCTGGAAGCTGCCTCGACTGGCGACTGCATCGAAACATCTGAGATCGTGAAGCTTCACGCCATCCATAGTCGTAGAATCCTACAAAGATTGTCAAATCATAGTAATTTTCTTCGATAATTGCCATGCCTAGCTTTGCCTCATCGAAGCCCAAACGTGCCCAACGGATGAGGATCCAAAATGACCGACACACTTCACTTCACCACGGGCGATGGCACCCGCATCGCCTACAGGCTGGACGGTCCGGAAGACCGGCCGGTGCTGGTGCTTTCCAATTCCATCGCCACGACGTTCCATATGTGGGATGGCCAGGTTCCCGAACTCGCCAGATCCTTCCGCGTGCTGCGCTATGATTTTCGTGGCCATGGCGGCTCCGACGCGCCGGCCGGCGCCTATTCGCTCGACCGCCTCGGCCGCGACGTCCTGGAACTGCTCGATTTCCTCGGGCTTGCGCGCGTGCATTTCCTCGGCCTGTCGCTCGGCGGTTTCGTCGGCCAGTGGCTGGGCATCCACGCGCCGGAACGCATCGAGCGCCTTATCCTCTCCAACACCTCGCCGCATCTCGGGCCGGCGTCCTATTTCGACGAGCAGATACGCAACGTGCTTTCAGCCGACCTGTCGGCCACGGCGGAGATGTTCATGCGCAACTGGTTCCCGGCCTCGATGTTTGCCGGTCGAAACGAGACCGTCGAAGAATTCCACGCCGCGATCCTCGCCATGTCGCCGCAAGGCCTTGCGGGCTGCTTCGCCGCGGTCCGCGACGCCGATCTGCGCCGCCCGATTTCGCTGATCACCGCGCCGACGCTGGTCATCGGCGGCGAGGACGACAAGGTGACGCTGGCAAGCCACAGCGAGGCCATCGCGGCCACGATCCCCGGTGCTGAGCTTCTTCTGCTCCCCGGCGTCCACCTGCTCAATGTCGAGCGTCCGGCGGAGTTCATCGAGGCGGTGGTGGGCTTCCTGCGGAAGCGATGATCCGACAGTGCCGTATGAGTTTGGGAAACGTCGCCTCGAACCGCATTTTGCGCTAGATAGAGCCAAGCTCAAGCGGCGAGGGGGGAATGCGGATCAAGGTCGTCGGAACCGGCAGGGCGGTACCGGCTGAGAGGGTTACCACGCGCGCCCTGGAGGCAACGCTCGGCCTCGGCGAGGGCACGCTGGAAACCGTCACAGGCGTCGTCGAGCGCTATGTCTGCAATGCCGAATCGCAAATCGATCTCGCTTGCGCCGCGGCCACGCTTGCGCTTGCCGATGCCGGTATCGAGCCCGGCGCCGTCGACCTGATCGTGGGCGGCTGCGGCGTGCCCTATCAGCCGCTCCCGGCGACCGCGCCGCTGGTCATGCAGCGCCTCGGGCTGGCGGACGGTTCGGCCGCCGCTTTCGACGTCAACAGCACCTGTCTTGGCTTCCTCACCGCCTTCGAGACCGCCGGCCGCATGATCGAGGCCGGGCAATGCGAGACAGCCCTGGTCTTCTCGTCCGAAGTCGCCTCGCGCGCTTTGCCATGGCAGGACGCGCCGGAGATTGCCGCGCTCTTCGGCGACGGCGCGGCGGCGGCCGTGCTGCGCAAGGCCGGGCCCGGCGAGGGCAAGGTAGCGGCGAGCCTGATGCGCACTTACCCTTCCGGTTGGGAAGCCTGCGGCATCGGTTCGGGCGGCACGCGCTTCGATTTCCGCAAGGATCAGGAGGCGTTTGCCGCGCACAGCCTGTTCCACATGGACGGCAAGGAATTGTTCCGGCTCACCTCGCGGCACTTCAACGGTTTCGTCGACATTCTGCTCGAGCGCGCCGGCTGGCGGCGCGACGACGTCGATCTCGTCGTGCCGCATCAGGCGAGCCCGTTCGCGCTTGCGCATATGGCGCGCCAGACCGGCTTTGCGCCGCAAAAGCTCGTCGATATCTCTGCCCGCTTCGGCAACCAGATCGCCGCCTCCATGCCCTTCGCGCTCGACGTCGCTCGCCGCGAGGGCCGCGTAGCGCCCGGCATAAAGCTGCTCTTCCTCGGTACTTCCGCCGGCGTCTCCTTCGGCGGCATGGCGCTGGAGGTCTGAGCATGGCCGTCCTCGTCACCGGCGCAAGCGGCTTTCTCGGCGCCCATGTGCTCGAGCGGCTGGCGGAATCCGGCACGCTGGCGCTCGGGCTCGGCCGCGATGAGGCGCGCTGCGCGGCGCTCGAAGCGGCCGGCCATCGCATCATCCGTCACGATCTCGCGCAGCCGTTCGGCGCCGCCCTCGACCCCAGGCTGAGCAGGGTCGAACGGATTATCCACTGCGCGGCGCTTTCTTCGCCCTTCCGACGCCTCGCGGATTTCGAGGCGGCAAATGTGATGGCGACCCGGAACCTCGTCGACTTCGCCAGCCGGCAGGACGTCAGCCGTTTCGTCCACATCTCCAGCCCGTCCGTCTGCTTTGCCTTCCGCGACCAACTCGGTCTCACCGAGGATGCGGCCTTGCCGGAACCGGTCAATCACTATGCTCGCACCAAGCGCAAGGCGGAGAAAATCGTGCTTGGCCAGCCCGATATCCATCCGGTGGTGCTGCGGCCGCGCGGCATCTACGGCAAGGGCGATCGCGCGCTGTTGCCGCGCCTGATCAAGGCGGCGAAAAGCCGGCCGCTGCCGCTGTTTCGCGACGGCCGGGCGGCCATCGACCTCACTTATGTCGACGATGTCGTCGACGCGGTCATGGCGGCGCTCGCGGCACCCAGGGAGGCGGAGCAGCGGATATTCAATATCTCCGGCGGCGAGGTGCTGCCGGTCCGCCGCATCGCCGACGAGGCCTGCATCCGCGCCGGTCTCAAGGCGCGGTGGCGGCCGATGCCGCTCATGCCGGCGATGCTGGCGGCTGGCCTGATGGAAGCGGTGGCGCTGCGGCTGCCCGGCCGGCCCGAGCCGCCGGTCACCCGCTATGGGCTCGGTCTCTTCGCCTATGCGCAAAGCCTCGATCTTTCCAAGGCGAAACGCGTTCTTGGCTGGGCGCCGAAAATCTCGTTCGAGCAAGGGCTTGACCGCACCTTTCCCGGCGGGACCAGGCCATGAGGCTCGTCTTTGCCAACAGCGCCTGGGTCAACGCCGCCGAGCGGCTGATCCTGCGCGGCGGGAGCTGGAAAAACGTCGGGCTGCGTGTCCGCTACGGGCTGTTCTTTCACCCCGCCGCCGGACCGGTGCTGGTCGACACCGGCTACACGCCGGAAGCGCTGAGCGGCGACCGGCGCGGCCTGATGCTGCGGCTTTACGGCGCGCTGCTGAAGCCCGATCTCAATGCGGAGGAGCAGGTTCTGCCGGTGCTGCGGCGTTTCGGCCTGTCGCCCGATGACATCCGCGCCGTGATCGTCACGCATTTCCATGCCGACCACATTTCGGGCCTGTCGCTGTTCCGCAACGCCCGTTTCATCGCCAGCGATGCAGCCTGGGGGAGGGTCAAGGCGCGCACGCGGCGCCAGAATTTGCGCCATGGCGTCTTCACCGAACTTTTTCCTCCGGATTTCGAGGCGCGGCTGGAAGGTTTGTCCGCGAAGCGGGGCGTCCAAACGCGCGAGGACGTACCGGGCGGCGCCGATCTCTTCGACGACGGCAGCGTGATCGCGGTCGATCTTCCAGGACATGCCGATGGCCAGTTCGGCCTGCTGTTCAATGGCCTCCACCGCCCGCTGCTCTACGCCGTCGATGCGCAATGGCTGCTCACTGCTTTGATCGAAAATCGCACGCCCGGTTTCCCGGCCACCCTGATCGCCGAGGAGGCGGCGGCGATCGAGCCGACCAGCGCCATGCTGCGCCGCTTCCTCAGCACGGGCGGCGAGGTGATGCTCTGCCATGATCCCGCGCCGACGCCTTATGACCTCGCGCCGGAGGTTTCATGAACGGGCTGGCGGAGGCGGCAGGGTCTTTCGCCCTGACACGCTGGGTGTCGCGGAAAAGCCGCGCGGATTTTGAGCGCTGGCAGGCGACCGCCTTGCGCCGTTTCCTCGACCGCGACCTGCCGCGCGCGCCCTTTTACGGCAAGGCGCCGGCCCGCCTCAGCGATCTGCCGGTCACCGACAAGGCGCTGCTGATGGCGCGCTTCGACGAGTTCAACATCCACGGTCTCACCGCCGCGCAAGCCTGGGCGGCCTTGGCGCGGGACGGCCGCGCCGGCGCGCTCGCGGTCGGCGCCAGCACCGGCACCTCCGGCAATCGCGGCCTGTTCGTGATTTCGGAAGCGGAGAAATACCGATGGCTCGGAGCGATCCTCGCCAAGGCGGCGGCCGATCTTCTCTGGCGCGGCATGCGAGTCGCCGTCATCCTGCCGCAGAACACCGGGCTCTATGACAGCGCCCGCAAATCGCGCCTGATCAAGCTTGCCTTCTTCGATCTGACATTGGGGCCGGAAAGCTGGCGCGATGAACTGCAAGCCTTCGACCCGACGGTCATCATCGCGCCGCCAAAGATCCTGCGGCATTTTGCGGCCGAAGGCTTCCGGCTCCGGCCGAAGCGCGTTTTTTCCGCCGCCGAGACGCTCGATCCGGTCGATCGCCCGGTGATCGAGAACTTCTTCCAACGGCCGCTCGACCAGATCTACATGGCGACGGAGGGCCTGTTCGCCGTGACCTGCCGACAGGGCGGCCTGCATCTGGCGGAAGACTCCGTCTTCTTCGAATTCGAGCCGGCGGGCGAGGGGCTGGTGACGCCGCTGGTGACCGCCTTTCGCCGTCAAACACAGATCATGGCGCGTTACAGGATGAACGACCTGTTGCGTTTGTCCAAAGAACCTTGCCGCTGCGGTTCGCCGTTGCGCTGCGTCGACGAAATTGTCGGCCGCATGGACGATGCCTTCCGATTCACGTCGCCGAATGGGCCAATCCTGGTCGCGCCCGATGTGCTGCGCAACGCCGTGCTCAAGGCAGACCGCCGCATCGACGATTTCCGCCTTGTCCAGACCGCGTCGGAGAGCATCGAGCTCAGACTTCCGCCGACGCTCCCCGACGATGCGGCGGTGGCCGCGCATCAAGCTGTGCGTGCTCTCCTGGAAATACGAAAGGCGGCCGCCACCATAACGCTGGTCCGCACGCCGCTGCCGTTGGAAACAGGCCGCAAGCTGCGCCGCGTCGAATGCCGCCTGGAGCCGGCGCGATGAGCGGCGCGACGATGATGGAAAGGCCCGTACAGCAGGCCGACCGCGTCGAGAACAAGCCGGCCAAGGTCGAGGCTTTCGTAAGGCTTTTCAACGAGGTGCCCGTGCGCGACCTCGTCGCCAACCTCAAGACGAAGGTCGAGACGTTCGAACTTGCCGGGCACGTTTTTCCGCTGACCCTGAACGGCGCCGATGATGCGCCCAACTGCTACATCTGCTGCCCGACCGGCGCCTACATCGACTATGCGATGGACGAGACGCGCAACTTCGCCGCCCATCCGCTGCTCAAGCGCGCGCTCAACGCCCTGATCAGGGCCTGCGCGCCTTTGGTCAGGGCCAGCGGCCTCGACCGTCAGGCACAGGTCAACAACTGGCTCTATTCGACCAATCCGGTGCCGCTGCTCGACCGGCCGACCGCCGCGTCCCTGCGTGCCGACCTGACCGCGCGTTTCCCCGATCGCGCCATCGTCATCCGCTCGTTGAACGACATCGCCGATCCGGCGACCATTGCCGCCTTGAAGGCCGAGGGGTTCCGTATGCTGGCGGCGCGCCAGATCTACATCTTCGCCGACCGCAGCGCCGCGCCCGCCATGACGCGCGACATGAAGCGCGATCGCGCCCGCCTGCGCGAAACACCCTTCGAGCGGGTCGGCAATGGCGACTTCACCGGCGCCGACTACGCCCGCGCCGAGCAGCTCTACAATTTGCTCTATCTCGATAAATACACGCCGCTCAATCCGCACTACACCGCCCGCTACATTGCCGAGATGCACCGGCGCGGCATCATCAGCCTGGCGGGCCTGCGCCGGCCCGGCGGCGAATTGGTCGCCGTCACCGGCCTGTTCGAAAACGGCCGCACGCTGACCCAGCCGATCGTCGGCTACGACACTGACCTGCCGGTGGCCGACGGGCTTTACCGCATGATGATGGCAGTGGCGCAGGAGCACGCCACGGCGCGCGGCCTGTTCTTCAACATGAGCGCGGGCGCCGCCGGTTTCAAAAGACGGCGCGGTGCCGTTGCCGCTATCGAATACAACGCCGTCTATGCCGGACATCTTCCGCTTCGCCGGCGCATGGCGATCCGTGTGATGGAGGCCGTGCTGGCGCTGGTCGGAATTCCGCTGCTCAGGAGGTTCGAATTGTGAGCGAGCGCCGTGGGGAAGCGCATTGGCAGGCGGTGGCGCTGTCCGCCGATATTGGCAGGCGGCCGAAACGCATCCTGCTCGACGGCGAGCCCGTGGTGCTGTTCCGCTCGGCGAAAGGCATCGCCGCGCTGTTCGACCGCTGCCCCCACCGGCTGGTCGAGCTGTCGACCGGCAAGATCGTCGGCGACGAGATCGAATGCCCCTATCACGGCTGGCGTTATGACGGCGAAGGCCGCTGCACGGCGATCCCCGGCCATGTCGGCGCCATGCCGCATTACCGGGTCCGCCGCTACGCCGCGATCGAGCGCGACGGCGTCGTCTTCATCTCATCCGGCACGCCGCGGGGCGCGCCCTACCTGCACTGTATGCAGGGCAAGGACATCATCGTGCGGCGCGTACGCTCGTCGACACAGTCGACGGTCATCGACGCGGCGGAAAACATCCTCGACGCCACCCATACCCATTTCACCCACAAGGGCCTGCTGCGCGGCCTCACCTCCAAGCGCCATCTGGTGCGGGTCGAGGTGACGGGCGGCGATGGCTGGGTCGAGGCGAGCTACACCGGCGAGGATCGCCAGCAGGGCCTGATCAGCAGGCTCCTGGAAGGCGAGCGCGCGAAAACCATCGGCCGCTTCCGCCATCCCGGCATCGCGGAGCTCGAATATTGGGGCAAGGACGGGCTGGTCTTGGCCACCACCTTTCATCTGCGCCAGGCCGACGAGCGCACCGTCGAGGGCGTCGGCTGGCTGATCGGACGGCGCCAGGGCCTGCTCGGCGAGCTGAAGGCGCTGGCATTCAAGCCACTCTTCACCATCGCGCTGCACCAGGACCGCCGCGTGTTGAAATCGGCAAGCGACAATGCCCGGTTTCCGCCGCAGGCCGTGCCGGTCATCGGCCCGCTCGATTTCCTGCGCCGCGACATCGCGGCGATCATGGAGGGAAGGGTGCCGCCGGCGGCGAGCGAGGCCAGGGTGCACGAGATCGAATTGTGAACTGAAGTTCACACATCTTGACCTGAGCGTCTGTGTGAATTATAGTTCACGCATGATCGAGGTCCGGCAGACTGACGAATTCAGGAAGTGGCTGCGGGACCTTAAAGATATCCGAGCCGCGAGGAAGATTGCTCAACGGATCATTCGTGTTGAAGCGGGCTTGCTGGGAGACGCGAAGTTCTTTGAAGGCATCGGCGAGCTTCGGATCGACTATGGACCGGGCTACCGTGTCTATTTCATCAGGCGCGGTAACACGGTCATCATCCTGCTTTGCGGAGGCGACAAATCCTCTCAAGACAGGGACATCAGAAAGGCCAAGCAGATGGCAAGCGAGGTTTGACATGGCTCTTAAAACCACACCATTCGATGCCGCTGAATATTTCGATGATGCAGAGTCTCAGGCCGAGCTCCTTGCCGACGCGTTCGAGACCGGTGACGCAACCTATATTGCACACGCACTCGGCGTCATCGCGCGAGCTCGCGGCATGACCGCCGTGGCTAAGAACGCCGGTGTCACCCGCGAGGCGCTTTACAAAGCGCTGAGCGATAAGGGCGACCCACGCCTCAGCACACTGCTGGGTGTCACCAAGGCACTTGGTCTGCAACTTGACGTGAAGCCTATCGGCCCTGGCTCGCTCGGGGCATGAGCATATCAGCCCGGCCCGTTCCACTCGATATCCCGCGTCGACGCTGCCTGCAGGCTGATCCGCTCGCGCAACGCCACGCGCGCAACCTCTGCCAGTGCAGGCCATTGCGCCCTTACTGGGGCTGAGTCGCCCGGCCAATCGAGCAGTTCCTCGCCCTCGCGCATCGCTTGGCGAAAGCGGGCGAACTCGCCCGAACGCAGCGCCGCCGGCAGCCCATAGATCCACATCGCAAGCCGCACCGTTTGCGGCGGGGTGACGTCCGGCCTGATTTCCTGGCCGTCGCCGAGCAGGGCATCCGCGAAGCGCGCCGGATCGCGGAAGAAATGCAGGCCGCTCACCGCGCGCGGATTGCATTCCAGCGGCAGCACACGGCCGCTGGGCTCACGCATCAGGTCGAACGAAATCTGCCCGGTCCATGCGGTGCCGGCAACGATGCGCTCGACCAGCGCCCGCGCCGCATCGTCCTCGACCCGCTCGAAGAAGATGCCGGCGCCCCTGCCGGCGCGGTAGGGAGAACGATAGAGCGCCAGCGCCTTGAGCCGTCCCTCGCGCGCCACCACATAGGCACTGATCTCCTCGCCCTCGACAAAACGCTGCGCCACCCAGGGCATGGCAGGCGAGGGCGCGATCGCATCGAGGAAATCCGGTGTCGGCCGCAGCAGAACATGGCTGGCGAAGCGCGACCAGACCGGTTTGAACACCAGGTCGCGCGAGTGGCCACGCACCGGCTCCAGATCGTCGCGGGAATTGAGAAGCGTGGTCTCCGGCACCTCCAGCCCAAGCCGATCGGCGAGCCGGATGAAGCTGTGCTTGTTGTGGACCTGCGCCAGCAACCCGATCTCGGGCGCGAACACTTTTGCCGGCATGGTCCTGCCGCGCCAGGCCAGCGCAAGGTGAAAGACTTCCTCGCAGGTCGGGATGACCAGTTCGACGCCTTCAGCCCTTATCAGCGCTTCCACCGCATCGGCATAGGCCCGCGGCTCGAAGCGCGGCGGCGGCAGGCGGTGATAGCGGGCGCAGGCCTTGCTCGCCGCCGCGATCGGCCGGGCCGGGGTGTCGGCCAGGATCACCCTGCGCCCGGCGCCGTGGACAAGGCGCGCCAGATGCAGCGCCACCGGCGCGCGTGCTCCCGTGATCAGGATGGATCTGCCAGCCTTAGGCATCGGTCATTCGCGGTCGTTCCCGTCGCGAAAACCGTTGCGCGAAATCGCGGTCCCAGGCAATTGCGCTGTTCACGCCAACCAGTGTGGTTCACCGTTTCATGGAAAACGGCGAAACGCCCTATCTATTTGTTTTTACGCAATTCCGGATGGAAGGCTACGGCGAAGACACCGAGCCTAGCCGCTCACACTTGCTCTAAGCATGGCGCCATGCTTGCGCGCAGCGACTACAGCTTCGCCTTGAAGCGTTTCACCTTCTTGCTGGCGTAGTCGCCATTGCGCAGGTCCGATTTGCCGTGGCGATCCCTGAACTCGTACCAGTCTCCGCCCGGAGATTTGCGCTGGTAGATCACCTTGCCGGCCTGGCGATGCTCGAAGCAGCTCAAGGAGGTCTTGGCGCCCCATGAGCCATGCCAGGTTGCCCGGAAACACAGCTTACCGCTGCCGGGCATGAACCAGATGCCCTCGCCATAGCTCTTTCCACCTTCGGTGGACCAGGCTGTAAACTGCCGCTTCTGCACCGCGAAATAGGCGGCGCCGTGATTGCCCCAGCGCCAGGAACGGTTCTTGTAGAGCTGATAGACGTCTTCGTCGGAAACGACGGCGGCCTTCGCCACCTTAGCGTCGATCCTGTTCGCGGCCTTGGCCATCGCAGCGCCCTGCGGGCCGACAACAAAAACGGAGCAGGCTAGCGCCGCTCCGAGCAGATTCCCCAACACCCTGTTCACGATTTTACTCCGCCAACTCATTTACGCCACGCCTTGAACCGATCCCCAAGGCTCGGCCTTGGGGCGATCCCTGTCAAACTATAAAACTGGAGCCCGCCCCTGTCCTGCCGGGACGGGCATGGTCTGTCGCGCCCTACGGCAGGACGTGCTGGGTCACTCGCCAGTCGGGCAGCCCGTAGCCGCCCAGCCACGGCCAGACTTCCTTCTGGTTGAAGTAGACGACCGAGGTCAGGGCCGGAAACTCCGCATAGGACTTGCGCGAGTCGTCGGCCCATTTGGACACGTAGTCCTGCTTTCCGACATAGCCCAATTCGGCAACGATGACCGGCTTGTTGAATTTCGCGACACGGTCATAGCCTGGCTTCAGCGTCTCTTCGAAGGTCCGGTCGCGGCCCACCTCGTCATTGTCCTTCTTCTGCAGGCCGAACACCGACAGGCCGATGACGTCGACATAGTTGTCGCCGGGATAGTATTTTTCCAGGCCCTCGATACCCTTGGGCGACCACATGTATTTTGCCGCAGGCGCGGCCTTGCGGCAGACGTCCACCTCGCGCTTGTAGGCGGCGATCCAGTCCTTCGGCGCCCAGTTGGCCCAGGTGAAGCGGCCGTTGGTGTCTTCCATCTCCTGCGCCCAGCGGATGGTAACCGGGCTCTTCATCTGCCCGACGAGGTTGCAGATCGCCTGCATGTTGGCGTCATACTTGCCGCTCAATATGCCGTTCTTCAGCTCAGGCGGCGTGATGCGCCAGTCCTTCGACCACGTCCAAGGCTCGATGGTGATCAGCAGCGAGCGGCCGCGTTGCTGCGCATAGGCGTCCGCCAGCGGCAGCGTCGACAGGTCGACGTCTTCCCAAGGCAGGAACAGTTCCTCGATGCTGGCCGACTTGTCATTGCTGAAATCGCCGTAAGGATCGTAGGAGCCGAACGCCGACGCGGCCGAGCTCGTCTTGATCGGATCCGTTCCGGTCTGGGACCCCGTCGAAGCCGGGAACGCAAGGCCGCCGCCGATAACCAGCGCCGACATGAATGCAGTTGCCGTGGAGTATTTCATGCTTGCCTCCCATGGCTCCGACGTCCGACGGACATCGGAACTTGCCGCTGCGTGCCGGCATGAACCGGCGCGCAAACCCTAACGTCTGCCAACGTGAATCGTGGGTTGCCTGAGCGACTGGGACGGGCGTGTCTTACGAAGCGCCGTCCGCCGAGGTTATCTCTCTAGGTTTCTCTACCTGAAACCTGGAGAGAAGATCGCCGCGATACTCACAAATTCGCGTCAACATTACGATATTAACCCTCTCTCATATAAGAGCCTATACTCGACGAGAGTCAAGCGCAATTAACCGTTACTTAACCTTAGCGCCACCGGTATGGTTAATGGGAAGGACGGCCCCGAGCGCTTCACACCAGCCGGCGTTGCGGCCGCGCCCTGACCGGTGAAGGTCGCGGAGGCCATCGTGGGTTAACCAGTTCCCAATAAGCTTGGTTAACGAAAGCCTAATTTTATTGACTCTGCATTAGATCAAGCTGATTCTGTAGTGGGATGAATGCGTTCGACCGGCTTTGCCGGGCGGGCAGGGCGGCGGGTAGTATGGGCGTATCTGGGGGAGCCGACGTTGTCGGCGGCAAAACGACGTCAATCGGCAAGGCTGGCGAGGTTCCGGCTGGCCACGGCCCCAATGGGCCCTACCTCGTGCCCGTCCTCACGTCGCGCCAGCAATTGATCCTGCGGCTTGGCATCGCTTTCTGGTTCCTCACGCTGGCTTTCTTCTGGTCCTGGTGGTTGCGGCCCGAGCATATCGGCCATCTCGGGCCCTTTGCCTTCGCCACCATAGTGCTGGCCTGGCTGACCTTGATGCCGATGTATTTCCTGCTCAACGTCCATGCCTCGAGGAAGTCCTCGAAGCTGCACACGATCCCTAAGCGTTCACGCGTCGCCATGGTGGTCACCAAGGCGCCGTCGGAACCTTTCGCCGTGGTGCAGCGCACATTGGAAGCGATGCTGGCGCAGGACTATCCGCACGACACCTGGCTTGCCGACGAGGATCCGACCGAGGCGACGGTTCGCTGGTGCGACGCCCATGGCGTGCTGATTTCGACCAGGCGCGGCCGCGAGGACTATCACCGCAAGACCTGGCCGCGCCGGACCCGCTGCAAGGAAGGCAATCTGGCCTTCTTTTACGACCACTACGGTTACGAGCGCTACGACTTCGTCGCTCAGATGGACGCCGATCACGTGCCGACGCCGACCTATCTGAGGGAAATCCTCTATCCGTTTGCCGATCCTGGCGTCGGTTACGTCTCGGCGCCCAGCATCTGCGACAACAATGCCAATGAAAGCTGGGCGGCCCGTGGCCGGCTGTTTGTTGAGGGGATGCTTCACGGACCATTGCAATCCGGTTACACAGCTAGCGGCGCACCCCTCTGCATCGGCTCGCACTATGCCGTAAGGACGAGGGCGCTGCGTGAGGCCGGGGGTCTCGGTCCGGAGCTTGCCGAGGATCATTCCACCTCGATGCTGATCAACGCCGCCGGCTGGCGCGGCGTGCACGCGATTGACGCAATCGCCAACGGCGACGGACCGCAAACTTTCGCCGATCTGATTACTCAGGAATTCCAATGGTCGCGCAGCTTGACGACCATCCTGCTTGAATACACGCCGGCATATCTGTCCAAGCTCAGCCCGAGGCTCAGACGGCAGTTCGTATTCTGCCAGCTCTGGTATCCCATGTTCGCTTTGTTTGCGATGGCAACCTATGCCATGCCGATCTACGCGCTTTTGTCGGGCAACAATTTTGCCAACGTGACCTACCCGGATTTCCTTTTCTACTACATGCCAAGCGCGGGCATCCCGATTGCTCTGGTGATCTTTCTAAAGAGGTTGGGTCTCTCGCGTCCATTCTCGGCGAAGGCTATCAGTTGGGAAGGGACACTCTTCCATTTGTTCGCGCGCTGGCCGTGGGTAATGGCAGGAACGCTGGCATCGGTTCGCGATTATCTGACCAAGTCATTCGTCGATTTCCGCGTCACTCCAAAAGGCAGCGGCCCGAAACACCTTCTGCCCGCTCGCGTCATCGTGCCATATGCCCTGCTAGCGGTTGGAGCTTCGTTGCCGGTGCTTCTAGTGGAGCATCCTTCGAGAGCCTTCGGTTTCTACTGGTTCGCCGCGTTCAATGCGACGATCTACGGATTGCTGGTCGTGGTGATAGTTGGCAAGCATCTGACTGAGAACAAGATTTCTCTGCGGAAAAACATAGGTAAGTTTGCGCTGCAAGGATCGCTCGCGGCCGTCGCCATATTGATCCCGCTGGCAGGATTTTACGACCGCGGTCTGCAAGGCATATATGGACTGCAGCAGGGCGCCGGCCTACACATCGTCAAGGTTACGTATCCGGTTTCCGGTGCAGGCCGCGGCGAACTCGGAAGCCAAAGATTCCGCTTTGATCTCGGTTGGGGTGAATGAAACCTCAAGAGTCGAATGAATAGTCAAATGGAATGCCCGAAGACAGCTGTCGTTCATGGCTCAAATCCTATTCGGCGGATCGCTTCTTTGGTGATCGTCGTCGCGCGGTGAATGCCTGTGAGTGGTCTGAACGCGGCTGCGCTAAGCCCTGGCAAGCGGCATCCTGTGTTCAGTAGGATGCCTAACCCCGAGTACAGGCCGCAGATCGACTCGCTGCGAGCCGTTGCTGTATTCGCCGTCATGTACTCGCACTTTTGGGATGAAGCCTCACCCTGGGGTCATTATGGTGTCCGGCTGTTTTTTGTTATCAGCGGTTACCTGATCACCGGTATCTTGATCCGATCGAAGGAAGCGGTCCGATCGCAGGGCACTCTTGGAGTCATCCTGGTCTTCTATCTGCGGCGGGCCCTGAGGATTTTCCCGGCATATTACGTGATGCTGGCCTTGGCAGCCGCCTTCTTGCCCGAAGTCCGGACATCGTTGCCCTGGCACACTGCCTACCTCTCCAATGTCTTGTTTGCGCTAAACGGTAACTGGGACCCCTGGCCGCTCGCTCATCTGTGGAGTTTGAGCGTAGAAGAGCAGTTTTATCTGTTTTGGCCGCTGCTGATCGTACTGAGCCCCGGCCGAACACTGATTCCGACGCTGATTGGGATCATCCTTGCTGCGGTCGCCTTTCGGGCAGCCATCATGTTCTCTCTTCCGGAAGGGCCGGCCCGTTACGTGCTGACGCCGGCCGCGTTCGACGCTTTGGGCGCCGGCGCCCTTCTCGCGGCGATCGAAGCGTCCAATCGACTGACCGATGTACTGCGGTGGAAACTGGCGATAGCAAGCGTCGCGGCCATCGCCATCGTGGCGATTTCATTCACGCTGCAGGCTGCCATGTTCAACTTTATACTCGGCGACTTCCTGACGGTCGTACCTCTGGCCGCTGTCGTGAGTTGGGCCAGCGTAGGTGCCAAGGGCCCGATCAAGCGACTGGCAGAGAACTCCGCTGTGCGATATCTGGGCCGGATCAGCTATGGGATCTATCTCTATCATTTCCCCGCACTGGCCGTCGTCTTCCTTTTCTGCGGATACTTCGAGATGCAGTTCCCTCCGCTCGGTCCGATCCGGTTCGTGATTGCGGGGCTGGTCACGGTCGCGGCTGCCGCGGCCTCATGGCACTTGTTGGAACAACCGTTGAACCGCCTGAAAGCGAGACTGCCCTACACGGCTGCGCCGGCCGGAAATTGACCGTTGGCTTGGGCGGCAAGGGCGGCTGCCGAACGTTCGCATTTTAATAATAGTCGATCGAGTCGCGAAAGACTGCGCTCATCATCTCGTTTGCACGAATTTTAATAAGTCCCCTCTAATATTAAGCCACGATGTGAATGGGCGTAAGCCATTCACGCGGCGCGGAAGCCAAGGAAAGAGAAAATATATCCGCGCGCGAAAGCAACGCGTATTTCGTAGCAGGGGACGACAATGAACGATTTCATGAATAAAGCAGCGGCCGTCGGCAAGAGATATGCTTGCGTCATTGCCGCTCTTGCACTGGCCTCGATCGTGTCCGGCTGCCAGAGCATGGATACGATGAAAACCGGCTCGCTCAGCGTCAAGCCGGTGACGGAGCAACTCGGCAAGAAGATGCACCACGTCAGCAACAGGCGGCTGCATGTAGTCAATCGCAAGCCGATGACGCGCATGACCAGGGTGACGCGCGTCAGGGAAGAAGCCTATGCGGCTTTCGTGCGCCCGCAGCGGCTGCACATGCCGGCGCCGGTCAAGGTTTCCTACACGCTGGGCAGCGTTGGCCCGCTGCTTGGCCATTCACCCTGGATTTGCGGCCCGAGCGGCTTCGGCCAACGCGCGGCCTGCCGGGCACGTTGATCCGCCCAATCCATCGCCGGGGGGCGTGATCGCGGGGCAAGAGGGCATTTGCGCGCTGATGGCGCGCTGCCTCTTGCCCTTCGATCGTCCGCCCGTCGCGGTTCTGGCCGGCGGACGCCAGCGGGATTACTTCCGACGCGCCTTCGGCTTTTCGACAACCGCCGGCTTGCTCGGCCAATGCCAGCCGTCGCCCTCGCCATGCGCGGGCTGAGGCCGCGCCACATAGGCGAGCGCGCCGTTGGCCTCGAGATAGACACGCGACAGCATCTCGGCCAGCACGCCCGACGTCACCGCCTGCAGGCCTGCGATCACCAGGAAGAAGCCGGTGATCAGCATCGGCCTTGTGCCGATGTCCTGCCCCCAGAAAACCTTGATCGAGAAGAGGTAGGCAAGGATCAGCGAGCCGAGCACGCCGAGCACGATGCCGATGCCGCCGAAGAAATGGCCGGGCCGCGTGCGGTAGCGCAGGAAGAAGAACATGAAGACGAGGTCGAGCACCACGCGGAAGGTGCGCGA
This sequence comes from Mesorhizobium atlanticum, assembly GCF_003289965.1. Taxonomy (GTDB): domain Bacteria; phylum Pseudomonadota; class Alphaproteobacteria; order Rhizobiales; family Rhizobiaceae; genus Mesorhizobium; species Mesorhizobium atlanticum. Next base: position 277,465 of record NZ_QMBQ01000001.1, on the reverse strand, counting down.
GATGCCGTATTTCGACTGGCCATGAATGCGGGCGTGATGGGTCACCACTTCCTCGGCTATGCGGCGCGGCGTCGTCACCGTCGCCAGCCACGCCGGGATGAAGCGGTGCATCTCGCCATAGAGCCGCACGCTGCGGATGACGCTGCCGCGGAACACTTTCAGGCTGCAGCCATAGTCCTTGAGCTTAACGCCGGTGACGCGCGCGATCAGCCTGTTGGCGATGCGGGACGGCAGGCGGCGCAACCAGAACCCTTCCTTGCGGTCCTTGCGCCAGCCGGCGACGAGGTCGAGATCCTCGGTCAGCAGGCGATAGACCATGCGCGGGATGTCGAAAGGGTCGTTCTGCAGGTCGCCGTCGAGCGTTGCGATGACGTCGCCGCGCGCGGCGTCGAGGCCGGCCTGCATGGCCGCGGTCTGCTTGTAGTTGCGCACCAGCTCCACGCCATGCACGTGCGGCCCGTACACGGCCGCGAGGCGCTGGATTTCGGCCGGCGTGGCGTCGGTGCTGCCGTCGTCGACCAGCACCACTTCCCAGGGTTGGCTGTAATTTTCCATCGCCTGATGGATGCGGACAAGCAGCGGCTCGACATTGTCGGCCTCGTTGTACATCGGAATGACGATGGAGAGCTTGTGCTCGGGCATGACGGCGCCCTCGGGCAATCCGGAGGCCGGAATGGGAAGCACGTTCATGGCAGTCATTTCCTTGCCGGTCCCGCTGCCGGGGTTTCCGGCAGCGTCGATTTCGAGGGAAACAGCCAGGCGATCGCACCGGTTGCGACCGCCGAGCACAGGATGAAAAGATGCAACGCGAGCGCTGCCTGCAGGCCGTCCTTCATGGCGATGCCGGAATAGAGCAGCGCCGCGGCGGCGCCCGCCTCATAGGTGCCGAAGCCGGCGACGCCCTGCACCGGCAGGATGGCGGCAGCTTCCGCTCCGACAGCGCCCGGAAAGGCGGTCTGGAACGAGGTGTTGAGCAGCATGGCGAGCAGCCAGCCCTGCACGCCGAGCTTCAGCGCCCAGTTGGCGATCGTCCACCACCAGCCGTAGCGCGAGCGCCCGGTTGCTTCCGTGAAGATGTCTCGCAATTTGCCGAGCTTCGAGACGATGCTGCCGCCGGCGGTCCAGTTGTGCGGCGCGCGCGCCCAGCGCGGCAGATACCATGCGGCAGCGATCAGCGCCGCGATGCCGGCGGTCCTCAGCGCCGGATGCAGGCCCGGCCAGACAAGGCAGGCCAGCACGCCGACGACGAAGGCGTCCTGCAGCCTGAACCAGAGAAGAGAGGCGCTGGCGCGCACGATCGAAACGCCGAAGACCTGGCGCAACAGGATCGGAAAGGCCGTCTCGCCGCCGCGGAACGGCACGATGTTGATCATCGCATTGTGGACCAGGATGACGCGCAGCGTGGCGCCGAAGCGGCCGTTCACGTCGTCGCGGAATTCGTCGCAGACGCGCAGCGCCCTGAGCACATAGGTGACGAACAGCGCCGCCGCGACCGCCACGAAAGCGCCGGGCGTGATGGAGGCGAAGGCATCGCCGACCATCTTCCAGCGCTGATCGCTGGCAAGCCATGCCAGCAGCGCCAGGGTGACGACTATCGATATCGCTCGCTTCAACCAATTCTCCGATGGCGCCACCGCCGCGTCGGAGCGGCTTATCCGGTGGCTCGACAATTCACGCCTTTATCCGCGGATCGCTTCGCCGGCGCGCCTCGGACGGCGCGCCGTCACGGGCGGGTGATCCTATAGACCAGCATCGTGTCCGAATCCACAAGCTTGGTCGCGGTCTTGTCGAGGTGGTCGATCACTCCGGGATGATGTTCGACAAACCGTAGCCGGCGGCAGGAGCCTCGGCTGGCCGCCGGCCCGGTATTTCGCGAGCAGCCATACGCCGAGTGTCAGCAGGGCAAGCATCGATGGATCGGGCAGCGATGGCTGCAACCAGCCGCGTGCCCGTCATGTGGACCCGCCCCCCGGTGAAGCTATTCTGGCCCCATGTAATTGCCAACAACGTCAGACTATCGCAACATTATGATATCCCTGCTTTAACTAGCGACTTGTAGTGATCACTTGAGCCTCGATTGAGTTGACATCGCGCCGCGCGCGGCTGTTAATAGGCTCATGGGCGCTGATCGCGCCGCCATCGGGCCGACAGGCCCAGGCATCGTGACGGCTCGCGGGAAGCCCGGGGGAACATCTTCCAGAACAGGGTTCATCGGCCCCACAGTATCGGGGTCGAGAGGGGGTATCGACATGCGCACGCTCAACGGGACGACAGCTGAAACCACATCGTCATACGAACCGGGCCGACTTGAATTGAGCCGGCCCCATCGGCTTGCGAAAGTCGGCTGGCTGGTTGCGTTGGCCACCTGCGGCCAGCTTGCTTTTGGCGGCGGCGCGGCTCCGGCGAAGAACGGTACGCCGGTCGAGGCGGCTGCCAAGCCCGACATTGCTCCGACGGCTTTCGAGCTGCAGCTTCTCTATGCCGACCGCACCTGGAACTGGAAGAACGGCGCCGCCTATTTCGGAATGGACAGGCGCCTGCATGCCTGGACGAAGGGGGAGGATTCGCCCGCCGTCGGCGAGGGCCGCTGGCTGGTGACGGAAAAGGGCAAGATGTGCATGGAACTTGCCTGGCGGTCCAAGACCTACTCCACCAAGCCGCAGCGTACCTGCTACAGTCATCGTGTCGAGAACGGGAACATCGAGCAGCGCAAGGATCCCGACGGCACATGGTATGATTTCAAGCACGCCAAGGACGATCCCGCCGACGAGCACCAGAAGTTCGAGGCGGGCAACACCAAGGGCGCGCAGTTCGATGAGACCCGCAAGCTGATCGACAGCAAGAGCTGAAGCAATTGCGGGAAAGCTGCGCGTTGGGTTCGGCGGTTTCGCCGTGGCTCTCGTCCTTATTGCGCTCAGGCAACCTGCAACAGAAATGGAGGCTCGCTGAGACGGCCTTAGCCGAACTCAGCGAGCCCACGCCCCGACACATTACTCACAGGGCCGACCGCCGGCCTTGCGGGCCGGCGTTTCTGATTGGCGTTTGCGCCGCGCGGCGCGCGCAATGCGCGCGGCATGGCGGCCGAAGCGCCGCAATCGCGCAAGGCCGGACCGAGCCCGAAGAAGGGTGCGGCCGTCCTGACGATGGTGTCGATGTCGGAAAGTTGCGCCACGAAGCCCAGCTGTTCGCGGGCAAGGCCGGGGTCGGCGAAAAGCCCCGCCGGATCGCCTGGCCGGCGCGCCTTGTACATGACCGGGACCGGCCGCGATGTGATCCGCTCGACCGCCTCCATGATCTGCCTGATCGAGACCCCGCGGCCGGTGCCAAGGTTGACCGCAAGGCTTTTGCCGCCGGCCTCCAGATGCATGAGGGCCTTGATATGCGCCCGGGCGAGGTCGCTGACATGGACGTAGTCGCGCACGCAGGTGCCGTCCGCGGTCTCGTAGTCGGTGCCGAAGACCTCGATCGCCTCGATCATGCCGGACGCCGCCATCAACACCCTGGGAATGAGATGGGTTTCCGGCGTATGCCATTCGCCAAGCTCGCCGTCGGGATCGGCGCCGCAAGCGTTGAAGTAACGCAGGATCGCGTATTTCGTGCCGTAGGCCGCGGCATGGTCCCTGATGATCTGTTCGCCCATCAGCTTGCTGCGGCCGTAGGGGCTGATCGGGTTCTGCGATGAGGTCTCGCGCACCGGCAGCGCCTCGGGCATGCCATAGGTCGCGCAACTGGAGGAGAAGATGATGTTGCCGATGCCGTTCGCCCGCGCGGCCTCGAGCACGGCGATGGTGCCGGCGACATTGACTGAATAATAGTCCGCGGGGTCGCTGACCGACTCGCCGACATAGGCGAGCGCGGCGAAATGGACGATCGCTTGCGGCCTGTGGATGGCGATGGCGCGCTCGAGCGCGCCGCGGTCGCGGATATCGCCGACCACGAGCGGACCCCAGGCCACAGCCTTCTCGTTGCCGCGGCTGAGATTGTCGTAGACCACCGGCAGGTAGCCGGCCGCCGCCAACTGCTTGCAGGTGTGGCTGCCGATGAAGCCGGCGCCGCCCGTCACCAGGATGGGGCGGGCGCTCATAGGGCGAAAGCCTCGCCGGAGGACAGATGGTCGCCGCGTGAGGTGCCGGGCTGCCGGCGGCCGAGAAGCGCTTCGAAATAGCTGGCGGTGTAGGCGAGCCCCTCGCTCAGTGCGACCTTCGGCTTCCAGCCGAGCTGCTGCTCGGCGAAGCTGATATCGGGCCGGCGCTGCCGGGGATCGTCGACCGGCAACGGCCTGTGCACGATCCGCGAGCGGGAATTGGTGCAATCGAGGACGAGCTCGGCCAGTTCCATGACGGTGAACTCGCCGGGGTTTCCGAGGTTGACCGGATGGTTCGGCGCGGTCGGCAACCGCATCAGCCGCACAAACCCTTCGATGAGGTCGTCGACATAGCAGAAGGAGCGCGTCTGCGTGCCGCTGCCATAGACCGTGATATCGTCCCCGCGCAGTGCCTGGACGATGAAATTGGACACCACGCGACCGTCATCGGGCCGCATGCGCGGCCCATAGGTGTTGAAAATACGCGCGACGCGGATATCGAGGCCGTAGGTTCTCGCATAATCGAAGAACAGCGTTTCGGCCGAGCGCTTGCCTTCGTCGTAGCAGGCGCGCGGGCCATGCGTGTTGACGTTGCCGAAATAGGCTTCAGGCTGCGGATGCACCAGCGGATCGCCGTAGACCTCGGAGGTCGAAGCCTGGAATATCTTGGCGTTGTGGCGCCGGGCGAGTTCCAGAAGGTTGATCGCCCCGAGCACGCTGGTCTTGAACGTGTGGATGGGATCGGCCTGATAGTGCGGCGGGGACGCCGGGCAGGCAAGGTTGTAGATCTCGTCGACGGCGAGATCCGTCGGCAAGGCATCGACGACGTCGTGGCTGATGCAGGTGAAGGCGGCGTCCCCCGCGACGCCGGCTAGATTGTATCTTTTGCCGGTGTGGAAATTGTCCAGGGCGATGACTTCATAGCCGTCCGCAAGCAGTCGCTCGCACAAATGAGAACCCAGGAACCCCGCTCCGCCGGTGACCAGGGCACGGCCACGATCGATGCTCTTTCGACCCGATCGGACCGGCTTCAGAACTTTGATGACCCTATTCATGGCAACCTCGTACGCACACACGCTACCGTTCCGGGACGGGGCACTGCCCGACCAGGTCACAAAGGCGATTCCTCCGCATATGCAGAACCGCCTGCACTGATGTGCGTCGTAATTTTCTGAGTTCGCGGGGCTTGTTGCTTTACGGCTTGTCTTCGCCGCTAAGCGTCCCTTACGCCCCTAAATCGCGATCCACGAGTCGGTTGCCACCACCGCAGACTGCTCGCCCAAATTGCACACCCAACACATACAAAGATATACCTGTGTCGGGGGTAGTCAACTAAATTAGCGTTTTGTTAACCTCACGCCTTTGCGAGTGGTTAACCAAGGAGTGGCGCACACAGGGCTCGTCAGCGGTGAGGCGCTGCCCCGGAAAGCCTTGTAACCGGCGCCGCATTCATCGAATTGCGGCAACAGGCCGGGAGAGCCCTCGGCGTCTTTCCTGAAGCCTCGAAGCAACGCCAGCAAGACGCCGGGTCGAGATTGCCGGCCGTATCTAGATGTTCTCGGCAAGCACCCCGGGACTTCTGGCGAAACAATGCGATTGCTGTCCAAAGCCGCTCGGGCCGCAAATAAAACCGGCGTTCCCGAGATAAGGATTGACCCTTACCACAGGCGCCGAGCGAGACGGGCCCTCTGTCTGGGCGGATCGGGTTGGTTTCAAGTCGATCAAGGCAGCGTTGCCGCTTTGCGACACGCTGAATGAGGTCGACTGACCGAAGTTGAAGTATTGGCAACCGGCAGTTGCCAACAATGCGCCCAAAACAAAAAGACGGGGTAGAGCCTTGATCGGCATGCGAAAATTGTTGTTGGGGCAGGGCCGGCTTAAGCCGCGATAACCCATGAGCATGAAGTAATATCCCCTCGATCGCTCGGCGCTTATGTTCGAATCATTGATCAGCCGCCACCCAAACTCATTATGGCAAACATGGTTAATTTAGCGATAGCTGTTTGACCGCTTCCACGTATTTTTCTGTTGCGCAAGAGGGCAGGACGGCTTGACGCCGGACATCCACCTGTCCCGCATGACGACGGTCGATTGGGGGCAGACCGTGGCCAACAAAATGGCCCGCGTCGCCGTGGGCCATTTGTCACCTCAGCACCTTGTGCCTGAACCGTTACTCTCCGCCCATCTCCTTCTTGAAGGTCTCGAAATCGACCTGCATGCCGTTGAAGATCGTGCTCCAGTGGCGCGTCAGCGCCGCCATGGCGACGGCTTCCTGGATTTCCTCGTCGGTGGCGCCGGCGTGCTTTGCGTCCTGAGTGTCGGACCAGATGCAGTAGCTGCAGGGGATCTGCGCCGCGACCGCGAGCGAGATCAGCGACTTCTCCTTCGGCGTCAGCGCCGTCTTGTCGCTGAGCTCGATGGCCTTGACCTCGGCCCAGGCGCCGGGCAGACCGGCTTTCGGGAACTGCTTCACGAAGCTCGGCACGCCTCCCATCGTCGACTGGATGTCCTTCAGCGCCGCGTCGTAGTCATCGGCCCAGGCGGGTGCGGAGGCGAGTGTTGCGGCAAACACGCCCGCGGCGGCGATGAGCGAGGCGGAACGAAGGCAGGAATGCACGGTTGAGGCGATGCGAATGACTGACATGATGTTCTCCTCTGGTTTTTGTTAGCCTTACGATGTAAGGTATGTGGAAGATGAACCTTACAGTGTAAGTTGTCAAGCGCCGCCATGGATGCACCGAGCAAAAAAAAGCGACCGCGCGGAAAGCTCTCCCGCGAGATGATCGAGGACGCCGCCTTCGAGGTGATCGAGCGGGAAGGGCTGTCTGGCTTTTCGATGCGCAAGCTCGCCGCCAGGCTCGGCTGCGAGGCGATGAGCATCTATCACCACTTCCCCTCGCAGGCGCATCTCTATGAGGCGCTGGTCGACCGGCAGATGAGCGGGCTTGTCATTCCCGACGACAGCCTGCCCTGGCGCGAACGCGCCCGCGTCGGCATGCAGGAGTTCCGCCGTGTCGCCACCGAGCACCCGGCCTTTGCGCCTTTCATCGTCGTCTATCGCATGAACTCGCCGCCTTGCCTTGCCAAGCTCAACGCCATCATCGGCCTGTTCGAGGACGGCGGCTTCGGTCCCGAGCTCAGCGCTCGCCTGTTCCGCGCCGCCGGCTACTATCTGATGGGCGCGATCCTCGACGAGACGGCCGGCTACGCCAAAGGCCCTTCGGCGGTCACCACCGTGAGCAACGAAGAACTGGCGCGCGACTATCCGAGCGTTGTGAAGGCCGGGGCCTATTTCGGCGCCGCGGATTTCGACAAGACATTCGAGCTTGGCCTGGAAATGTTTCTGGACGAGATGGAGCGGGTCCGCGAAGCTGCCCGAAGCGGAGGCCGCTAGTCAGAATGGCGGCAGCCGCACGCCGAAGAAACCAGCCAAGGGTTTGAATGCGCTTCCTCTTTGTCCTTCTCCTCATCGCCGGCGCCGCCATCGGCATCTTCTATCCCTGGGCGATGAGCAATTTTTCCGGCCACGCCATCGGCACTTACCGCGTTTATGGCGGCGGCCGCTTCCGGCCGGCCACCGTGCAACTCGCCGCAAGCGACGCCCCAGTGCGGGTGCTGGTCGACATGACCGCGCGGGCAGAGCGCATCGCGGGCCAGCAGCGCACCGTGCTGACGCTGACGGCCGCGAGCGGCGGCCGCACGGCGCTGGCGTCGGCCCTTTCCTTCAATCACACCGACAATCCGCGCCAGGCCAGCCCGCAACTGCCAGACAAGATCTTTCGCGACGAGGCCGGCGTCATCGAAAGGGTCACGCCCGGTCCTTACGTCTTCACCGTCGGTCCGGGCGATGCCGACGGCATCGACATGCGGGCGGTCGATCTCATCCTGCGCGCCGGCACCGGCTCGATCGACGAGCGCGCCGAGCCGGCCGGCTACACGCTGATGGGTGTCGGCCTTGCCGGACTGGTGCTGTCGCTGGTCTTCGGCCGCCGCGGCGGAGGCCGTCCGCAAAATCCCAATTCGCAGCCGCCACCGCCGCGCTGGGGCCGCAACGGTTCGCTACGAGCATGATGCCGAAAAGTGTGAAGCGGTTTTCGGACGACATCATGCTCTCTAGAGTGAGGCCGGCATGAATTATCGCCACGCCTACCACGCCGGCAATTTCGCCGATGTCGTCAAGCATGCCGTGCTCGCGCGCCTTGTCGAGTACCTCAAGCAGAAGGACAAGGCCTTCCGTGTCATCGACACCCATGCCGGCATTGGCCGCTACGACCTTGCCTCGGTGGAGGCCGGCAAGACCGGCGAGTGGCAGGGCGGCATCGGCCGGCTGGCCGAGGCCACGCTGGAGCCGCAGGCCGCGGCGCTGCTTCAGCCCTACCTGGAAGCGGTGCGCGCGCAAAATCCCGACGGCGACCTCAAGCAGTATCCCGGCTCGCCGCTGATCGTTCGCCATCTCCTGCGCAACCAGGACCGGCTGACGGCGGTCGAGCTGCACCCGCAGGATGCCGCGCGGCTCAAATCGGTTTTCGCGGGCGATTTCCAGGCAAGAGTGATCGAGCTCGACGGCTGGCTGGCGCTAGGCGCGCAACTGCCGCCGAAGGAAAAGCGCGGCTTGGTCCTCATCGATCCGCCCTTCGAGGAGGAAGGCGAGTTCTCCCGTCTGGTCGAGGGCCTGCGCAAGGCGCACCGGCGCTGGCCGGGCGGCATCTACGCGCTCTGGTATCCGATCAAGGACCGCAAGGCGGTCACCGCTTTCCGCGCGGCGCTCAAGGAAACCGGCATTCCAAAACTGCTCGATATCGCCTTCGAGATCCGGCCCGCCTCTGACGAGCCCAGCCTCGACGGCAGCGGTCTAGTGGTGGTCAATCCGCCCTATACGCTGGAAGGCGAATTGAAGGTCCTGTTGCCCGCCCTGCACAAGGTGCTCGCTGTCCGGCAGCCGTCGCGATGGACCTCTGATTGGCTGGCGGGCGAGTAGGGCCGGTAGTCTTTATGCCAGTGCCGAAGGCGTCACACCGGTCAGCCGCCGGCTTTCACGGATCAGATGCGCCTGGTCGGCATAGCCGGCCTCGATGGCGAGCAGCGCGGTCGAGGTATCGGCCGTTTGTCGTTGCAGGCGCCGGAACCGGTGGAAGCGCAGGATACGGTCGAGCGTTTTGGGGCCATAGCCGAAAGCGTCCTCGAAACGCCGGCGCAGCGTCCTCTCGCTCATATGCAACTGGCGTTGCAGGAACGGAACCAACGGCGTTTCCGGCGGCAAACCTTCGTCGATGACGTCGAAGGCCCGGCCCATCTGCCGGTCGAGCGCAGCGCGTCCTTCCGTGTGCGCGCCGATCGTCTCTTCCAGGCGCCGAACCAGGTCGGCGAGGTTGGGCGTCGCTTTGATACGGTCTGAAAGCTCGCGGCTGCGCGTGCCCCATAATTCGCCGAGATCAAGCCGTCCGCCGACGATTTCGCCGACCGGCACGCCGAGCCATCCCGCGGCCGCGCCCGGCCGGAAGCGGAAGCCGACGATCACCGCGCCGGCGGCAGGCGTCTCGATCTGTGGCTCCTTGTCCGGCCCGGCCACGCGGAAGCGGCCGTCGATCCATTGCAGGTCGATCGTCGCGTCCGGCGTGATGACGATGGGTGGAACGGCGCGCTCGTCCATGCGATGGACCCAGACAGCGGAGAAGGCATCGGCCAGCCCGCCGGCGACGGGCCGCTCCCGAAAGAAGCCGGTTGTCTGTGCCAGCACCGGTTCCATCTCTTCTCCGATCTGCTCCGGCAGGTTTGCCGGATCGGTACGACGGTCATTTTGGCCGAAATCTTCAAGGCCGGCTACGTCATCCATGACAAAACGGATGGAACCTCACGGTGCTTCATGCGCTCGCATCAGACCGCATCCGTTTGCGACCGTGGTCACGAATATAGAAAGGAGTGAGAGAAATGAAAGCTCGCATCACCGTATTGACGCTCGGCGTCGACGATCTGGAAGCCTCGCTCAAATTCTATCGCGACGGTCTCGGCCTGCCGACCGAGGGCATCATCGGCCGGGATTTCGAGCATGGCGCCGTCGCCTTCTTCGACCTCGCCGGCGGCCTGAAATTCGCCATCTACGAGCGCGCCAACATCGCCTGGGATGCCACCGTGCCGCAAAGCGGTCGCAGCCCGACCGAATTGACCATCGGCCACAATGTCGGCAGCGAGGCCGAGGTCGACGCGGTGATGGCCGAGGCCGTCAAGGCCGGCGCGCGAGTGGTCAAGCCGGCGCAGAAAACCTTCTGGGGCGGCTATGCCGGCTACTTCCAGGATCCCGACGATCATCTGTGGGAGGTCGTCTACAACCCGGCCCTCGTTCCCGAGGACTGAGCGGAGCGGAAGATGGCTTCGAGAGGAGGCCGCCATGGCTGTCCAAACCATTCAAGTGCTTGGCGCTCTCCTCATCGGCGGCGTGTTCGTCTTCGCCGGCGTCGAGCATTTCGTGAAATTCGGCGCCATGCGCGACTATCTGGCCGCGCAGAAATTTCCGGCTCCGGCCTTGATGCTGGCCGCCGGCTCGACGGTCGAGGTCGTTGGCGGCCTCCTGCTCGCGATCGGCCTGGCCCGGCCGTTTGCCGCCGGCGCGCTGGTCCTCTTCACACTGGCGACGAACGTGATGCTGTTGCGTTTCTGGGCGAGCGCGGAGCCGGAGCGCCAGGTGCTGCGCAATGCGTTCCTGATCAACATTGCCGTCATCGGCGGCCTGCTGCTTGCCGGCACGGTCTGATTTGCCGGCGACTTCCGGAACGAAGCTTTGCGGAAACCATTGTTTTGCCACCCGCTTGACCGCCGCCAAGCGAATCCGCACAGTGCGTGCAACCGACCCTGAGAGGCTGTCATGACTCGCTTCGCCCATTCCGCTCTTGCCGCGCTGGTTGCGCTGTCTACTCCCTTCGCCGCTCCGCTGGGCTTCACCCAGGCGGCGCGGGCCGCCGACCTTTCCGTCTACACCGGCGACGATGGCAGCGTCTGCGGCGAAAGCTGGGTGCTGAGCAGGATCACCGACCGCTTCTCCTATCAGGTGCACCACGTGCCGCATCTGCCGAATGTCGCGATCACCGATTTCCGCAACATCCGCCAGCATCGCTACGAGCCGGCGAGCGACGAATGGCCGATCGGCCGCCACTATTGCCGCGCCACGGTCAACCTGTCGGACGGCCGCGACCGCTCGATCTTCTACCTGATCGAGGAAGGCCAGGGCTTTGCCTCGATCGGCGACAATGTCGAATTCTGCGTCTCGGGCTTCGACCGCTGGCTTGTCTATAACGGCCGCTGCCGCGTGCTGCGCTGAGGCGGCGCTGACGGGCATGGATATCACGACGCTGCTCCCCTTTGCGGCCGCATTCTTCGTGTTTGCCGCCAGTCCCGGCCCCGACAATATGACGATTGTCGCCCGCACGATCTCCGGCGGTGCCGCGTCGGGCATCCCCTATGGGGCCGGGACATTGGTCGGCATCCTCATCTTTCTGGTGCTCGCCACCCTCGGGCTGTCGATCGTCGCCGCCAAGATGGCGGTCGTCATGACGGCGCTTCGCTATGGCGGCGCGGCCTATCTGATCTGGATGGGCATCAGGTTGTGGACCGCCATTCCCGTGGTGCCGGCATCGCAGCCGGTATCGAACCGGCGCGGCTTGCTGGCGACCTTCGCCACCGGCATCGCGCTCAACCTGGGCAATCCGAAGATGCCGCTGTTCTATGTCGCGCTGCTGCCCAACGTGGTCGGCGCGTCGCTCAACACAAGCGATCTTGGCGTGTTGGCGGCGGTGATCCTGATCGTCGAGGCTGTGGTCATCGGCGGACATGTCCTGCTCGCCGGCCGAGCCCGCGGCCTTTTGCGCACACCGGCGATCGTGCGCCGCGTGAACCGCGCCGCCGGTGGCGTGATGATCGGCGCCGGCGTGGCCGTGGTCGCCACGCGCTGAGGACGCCGGTTCAACGGCAGCTGGGGGACAGCTGAGGCAGGCGCTGTCCCGCCGGCCTACCCCGAATTGGCTTCTCCACCACCAGCCCGCGCAAGCAACAGCGCCCGTTCCCGCTCATTGCCCGTCAGCCCGGCGGCGCGGCGGAATTCGGCGCGGGCTTCGTCCGTCCGTCCGAGCTTCGCCAGAAGGTCGCCGCGCACCGTGGGCAACAAATGCGTATCGTTGAGCCGAGGTTCGTCCCGCAGCGCGTCGGCGATCGCCAACCCTTGCGCCGGTCCGAACGCCATGCCGGCAGCGACCGCCCGGTTTACCTCGACGATGGGCGAGGGCGCCGCCAGCGCAAGCGCCTGGTAATAGGCGGCGATGGCGACCCAGTCGGTGTCCGCGGCGCTCACGGCGCGCGCATGGCAGGCGGCGATCATCGCTTGCAGCTGATAGGGGCCAGGTGTCGGCGTCAGCGCCATCGCGCGGTTCAGCCCATCGAGGCCGCGCCGGATCAGCGACCAGTCCCAGCGGCTGCGGTCCTGGTCGAGCAGAAGGACCGGGTTGCCCGTCGCGTCGATGCGGGCGCCAAAGCGCGACGCGCTGAGCTCCATCAGCGCCACCAGGCCGAGCGCCTCGGGCTCCTGCGGCAGCAGCGCCGCCAGCAGGCGGCCGAGACGCATCGCCTCGCCGCTGAGGTCCGCGCGCAGCCAGTCCGGTCCGGCGGAAGCGACATAGCCTTCGTTGAAGATCAGGTAGATCACTTCCAGCACGGCGCCGAGGCGCTCGCGCCGCTCCTGCCCGCGCGGCGTCTCGAAGGCGATGCCGGCTTCGCGCAGCGTTCCTTTGGCGCGCACGATACGCTGGGCGACGGCCGCCTCCGGCGCCAGGAAGGCGCGCGCGATCTGAGGCGTCGACAGCCCGCCCAGCATCCGCAAGGCAAGCGCCGCGCGCTGTTCGGCCGGCAGCACCGGATGGCAGGCGGTGAAGATCAGCCGCAACAGATCGTCGTCTATGTCCTCGTCCAGCGCCGCCTCGATCCCCGGCATCTCGCGCTCCAGTTCGGCTAGGTCGACGGCCAACTGGCGATGCTTGCCGTCGATCAGCACGGTTCGGCGCAGCCGGTCGAGCGCCCGGTTGGTGGCGACCCGGGTCAGCCATGCGGCCGGATTGTGTGGAATGCCTTCCTCGGGCCAGCGTTCCAGCGCCAGCACGAAAGCATCCTGCACCACCTCTTCGGCCAGCCCGACATCGCGCAAATAGCGGGTGAGCCTGGCGGCTAGCTTTGGTTGCTCTATCCGCCAGACCGCTTCGATCGCCGCCGTGGCGGTCAACCCTTCAGCTCGTCGAATCCGTCGACGACCTTCTGGACGTCCTCGGGAAAATCGTTCATCTCGAAAACGCGCCGGATTTCGATGACGTCGTTTTCTCCGGCCGGGCAGCGTCGCGCCCATTCCACGGCTTCCTCGGGCGAGCGTACGTCGATCATCCAATAGCCGCCGAGCACTTCCTTGACCTCCGCGAACGGGCCGTCGGTGACGGTCGGCTTGCCCCCCTTGAAGGAGACCCGTGCGCCCGAGGACGGCGGATGCAGCCCGTCGAGCGCGAGCAGCACGCCGGCCCGCTTCAGCTCTTCATTGTATTTCATCATCGTCGCCACGGCTTCCGCTTCGGGCCTGACCTCGGGAGCCGCGGTCGCGTAGCCGCCGGGGATCATCAGCATCATGAAACGCATCGGTGTGTTGTCCTTCGTTGGTTGGTTGCGATGATACGACGAACGGGGATGGGCGGAATCGACAGGCGATGCGAATTATTTTGCGATGCCGGCCACCGGGCGAAGTGGCGTGGCGGCATGCGAGCCGGAGCCAGCCTCGTCCTCTGGCGCTGTCTCACGCTGCCTTGGCGCCCGACAGGTCAGGTAGCTCGGCCACCTGACAGGTCAGGTAGCTCGGCTACCTGACAGATAGGCCGAGATCAGCTCGACGAGTTGCTTCTGCAATTCCGGCGTGTCGAGCATGTTACGCCGCGCCGCGTTGTGGATCACGCCCTCCACCGCCGAGGAGAGCACGCGCGCCATCGTCTCGGTATCCTTGCGGCGTCGGCGGTACTGCGCGACGGCCGCCGCGTAGTGTTCGAGATAGCGCGCCTGGAACGAGGCGTGCACGGCGCGCGAGCCGCGGTCGCCGGGTGCCTCGTCGAGCAGCACCTGATGCAGCGTCGGATGGATCGAGTGCGCGCCGATCATGCCGCGCACCAGCTCGCGCGCGAATTGCCTGAGCGGCTTCGCCTCCGCCGACGCTTCGCGAATCACCGACAGCACATGATCGAAGTGACGGCGCCGGATCGCTTCGACCAAAGCGAGCTTGTCGGGGAAATATTGATAGAGCGAGCCGATGCTGACGCCCGCGGCCTCGGCCACCTTGTTGGTGGAAAAGCCGGCCCAGCCGAGCTCGCTCAGAACGTGAGCACCGGCTTCGATGATCGCCTCGACGGTGGCGATCGAACGTGCCTGGCGCGGCTGCTTGCGCATGCGCGCGGCCGGCTTTGCAATGCGAGTAGACATGCTGGCCCGTCTCCCGAGAATATGAACAGGATACTCACATTCATTTCACCAACGCAAATGGGCCGCGAAGTTGAGCGCCAAGACCTTGCTGAAGAGCCTGCTTGCCTACCAGGCCTGGGCCAATGATGAGCTCGTGGAGACGCTTGCCGGATTGGATCCGTCTCATGGCGCCGGAGAGCGACACGCCGCGCTCCGCCTGATGAACCATATCCATGTTGTGTCGCGGATCTTTGCCGCGCATCTCAGCGGCGTAGCCCACGGCTATGCGAGCGACAATACGCCGGACACACCCGAGCCGCGCGCGCTGCGCGCCAACCTTGCCGAGATCGATCGCTGGTATCTCGACTATCTCGAAACCATTTCGGAGCAGGCACTTGCCGAGCAGATCGCCTTCACCTTCACCGACGGCGACAAGGGCTGCATGACGCGGCAGGAGATGCTGACCCATGTCGTCCTGCACGGCGGATACCATCGCGGCGAGGTCGGTCGCATGCTGGCCGGGATCGCGGTCTCGCCGCCCTGGGATACCTACGCCGTGCACCTGCACCGGGCCGAGCCGGCGCGCCGCCTGCAGGGCGAACGCAGGTCGACCGAGATTGACGGTGGGCCAGAATATGAGCTTTAAGCTCACTTTCAAGCTCGTAAGCTTTGATCGTCCCGCATGGCCGGTTCATCTGTAGATGTTTTCGCTGGACAAGATGAAGCGGATGTTCAGCGGCGTGTTCTCTATTGTGAGCACTCTGCTCACATTGCGGTATAAGGTTATGCCGCGGATGGATGGATCATCGGGTGATAGAAGCCGGGCGAAAACCTGTGCGCCGGGCCGCCACTTCGAAAGTGACAGATTCGCTCACAATTTTTCAATGAGGCGCATCTTCGTGTAACCAAAATTCAATAACTGAAAATCATTGTGTTGCTTCGCTGGCTAGACAGTCGCGAGTCAGATATGCATGAGCACGCCGGGTCACTCACGACCTTAGGCAAAACGCAAGGGGCATCGCATGGCAAAGACCACAACCAAGGCGCCGGCGGCGAAAGCGCCGGCAAAGAAGCCGGCAGCTAAGGCTGCCGCGAAACCTGCAGCAGTGAAGAAGGCAGCGGCACCGAAGGCGGCCGCCAAGGCTCCGGCCAAGGCAGCAGCGAAGCCGGCGGCGAAGGCAGCGGCCAAGCCCGCCGCCAAGGCAGCAGCCAAGCCGGCCGCAAAGCCGGTAGCGAAGGCAGCGGCGAAGCCCGCCGCCAAGGCAGCAGCCAAGCCGGCCGCGAAGGCCGCGGCCAAGCCCGCCGCCAAGGCTCCGCTGAAGGCCGCCGCCGCCAAGGCTCCGGCAGCCGTCAAGAAGGCAGCTCCGGCGAAGAAGCCGGCCGCCAAGAAGTAATCGCGTAGCTTCGCTTGGCGAACCGCGGCAGGTGAGGGCGGGTGCCACCCCGGCACCCCTCTCGCCAATTCGGTGTGACAGCGAGCGAAGTCGGAGCGAACGCTCCTCCTAAAGCTCTCGGAAATTTTGCCGTCCGGCAAAACTTTCCGGGGGCTTTTTTGTTGGCGCGTCCGCGCCGGCAGGACGTGGCCAATCCGGATCAGCTTTGCTGGGCCGTTGCCCAGGACGTTCCATTCGGTCAACAGTGCGGCACACAACTGGGAAATCGATCATGCCGAAACTGCTCTATGCTTCCACGTCCCCCTACAGCTCGAAGGTCCGCATGGCGGCCGTCTACGCCGGCATCGCCGTCGATCTCGTGCCGGTCAAGACGGAGGACAAGCCCGCCGAACTGATCTCAGCCAATCCGCTCGGCAAGATCCCGGTGCTGGTGCTGGAGGATGGCCGCTCGATCCATGACAGCCGCGCCATTACCCAGCATCTCAACCGGCTGTCGAAGAATGCGCTGTTCCCGCGCAATCCGGACAAGCGGCTCGAGGCGGAAGTTCTCGAGGCGCTGGCCGACGGCATTTGCGACTGCGCGCTGTCGATGGTCTATGAGCGGCGCACACGGCCGGAAGAGATGGTCTACCAGCCTTGGCTCGACCGCCAATGGGGCAAGATCACCACCGCGCTCGACCTCATCAACGCCAATCCGCCCAAGCTGCCGAAGAAGATCACCGCCGGCCACATGGCGCTGCGCGCCACACTTGGCTATCTCGCGCTGCGCTTCTCGGGGCAATGGGAGAAGGGCCGCGGCCGCCTGGTCCGCTGGGCCGCGCGCTTCGACGAAAAGTTTCCGGAACTGAAGAGCAGCGTGCCGGGGTAGAGCGCCTTCTCCTTCTCCCCTTGTGGGAGAAGGTGGCCGAGCGAAGCTCGGTCGGATGAGGGGTGTTGGAAGGATCGCTGCGAGTAAGAAATTGGGGCTTGAAGCGCCCTATTCTTCAGCGCCCCGTTTCTTCCAGCACCCCTCATCCGTCTCGGCGCTGCGCGCCGATCCACCTTCTCCCACAAGGGGAGAAGGGGAAGCGAGCTTGAACCCCCACCCGCTTCCATGCTTGCCTGACATCATCCAAGTCGGAGATATGAGCATGGCAAAGCCCTCAACCAGTGTCGCGCCCGACCCGATGGTCGAGCGCTTGCGCGCCGCCCTCGGCCGGCGCGACTTCACCGAACAGAAGATGTTCGGCGGCACCTGCTTCATGATCAACGGCAACATGCTGATCGGCACTTCGAAGCGCGGACTCCTCGTGCGCGTCGGCAAGGACGCGCATGCGGCGGCGGCCGCTCGCCCCCATGCACGCCCGATGGAAATGGGCGGGCGCTCGATGGAAGGCTACCTCCACGTCGCGCCGGAAGGCACGGCGAGCCAGGCCGAACTCGCCTTCTGGCTCGATCTCGCTTTGGCCTTTGTCCAGACATTGCCGCCGAAGGACAAACCCGCCAAAGTCGCAAAGAAGCGCGCGTAAGCCGCTGACTCACCACTTTCCGGACGGCGATGTGTCAGTATCGGCTTGCGCCGGCGCTGACGAACGCACCCGGCCAAGGGGCAAGCGATGGCACTCAGCGGGCATTGCATGTGCGGAGCGGTCACCTGGACATATTCCGGCGACATCATCCGCAATCTGGTCTGTCACTGCGCCGATTGCCAGCGTGCCACCTCGTCTCCCTTCACCGCCTTCCTGGGACTGAGGCCCGATGACCTGAGCTGGGCCGGCGACATCAGGCACTATGAAAGCAGCACGGACACGTTTCGCGGCTTCTGTCCGTCTTGTGGCACCAGGCTCTACTTCCGCTCGGCAAGATGGCCGTCGGAGATCCACGTCCACGCCGCCACCATGACCGATCCAGGCGACTACCGGCCCGACGCCCAGGTCTTTATGCGTTCGCGCTTGAAATGGCTGGACCGGCTGCCCTCGATCGCCACTCACGATGGTTTCCAGCAGCAGCCGGCGCGTCGGTCGGGCGCCTGACGCCTTTCGGCCCTGTCAACAAAAAAGCCGGGCGCGAGGCCCGGCTTTTCCGTGTCGTGGCTTTTGACGACTTAGAACTTCATACCGAGGCCGAACGTGACGCGGTTGTCCGAAGACTTGACCTTGCCGACATTGTCGAAGTTCTTGCTGCCGTAGTCGGTGTAGCGATACTCGACGCGACCGAACACGTTGTCCGTGATCTTGATGTCGGTGCCGGCGCCGGCCGTCCAGCCCCACATACCCTTGCTCTCACTGGAGACGCCGTCGTCGATCTTCTGGTTCTTGGCGGCGAGACCGCCCGTGCCATAGAGCAGGATTTCCGGGGTCACGGCATAGCCGAGGCGAGCGCGCAGAGAGCCTTCCAGGCCCGACTTGGCGCTGTAGGTAGCGGTCGAACCCTTGGTGCCGTTGTAGCCGAGGTCGGCTTCAGCACCGTAGACGAAGTTCTCCTGCTGCCACTGATAGCCGCCGAAGACGCCGCCGACGAAGCCCTTGGTCTTTGCATTGTCACCCAACGCCTTGGCATGGCCGCTGAAGCCATAGCCGGCGCTCAGGCCGACATAGGGGCCGGCCCAGGAAGCAACCGGAAGCTCGGCAACCGGAGCGGGAGCCGGCGGCTCCTCGGAAACGACGTCGGCCGCAAAAGCGGTACCAGCAAAGGCGAACAGCCCGAGCGCGGCGGCAAGCGGCGCGAATTTAAGATTGGTCTTCATTGTTGTACTCCTTAAGCCACAAGACACTTAGGCTTGGTTGTTCATGAAACGCCCCGGCCCGTCCGGGGGGATAAACGAGCCTGGCGTTTAACGGTTCCGAATGTCGTGCTGAAATGCGGCTGAAGCGAACCTGAACTTGGGTCATTCCCGGGCGCGAATGAGGCCGAAAGGTGACGTTGCATCTTCGCAACAGCGAATGTCAGCAGGCTAATCATGTTGCGCTGCACATCGCTTGGTTCAAGGGGTGCAGCAACATATATTGCCGGGAACGGCGCCCCGAATCCGGCGGGGCGGAAGCGCATCCGGGCCGCTCCGCCACATTCCTGCCCTAGGTGGAAATGGCATTTAACGCTTGGCCCGTCATATTGTGCCGGCTTCCCGGAATCGTGAAGCCGATTGAGGATTGACACCATGAAACAAGCCACGGCCGTCGCGCTGGTGACGGGTGGAGCAAGGCGGATCGGCAAGGCGATCGTCGAGGATCTGGCCGCCAATGGCTTCGCCGTCGCCATCCATGCCAACCGGTCGAGCACGGATGCCGAGGCGCTGGCGGGAAAGATCACGGGCGAGGGCGGTCGCGCCGCCGTCGTCGCCGCCGACCTCACCGACATGGATGCCGTCGGCGATCTCGTCGGCAGATCCGAGGCGGCGCTCGGCCCTGTGACGCTGCTGGTCAACAATGCGTCCCTGTTCGTCGACGACCGGGTCGAGGATTTCGACTGGCAGGCCTGGGACCGCCATTTCGCCATCCACGTGAAGGCGCCCGCGCTTTTGGCGCAGAATTTCGCCCGCGCGCTGCCGCAAGACGAGGAGGGGCTGATCGTCAACATGATCGACCAGCGCGTCTGGCGGCCGACGCCGCGCTATTTCTCCTACGCGCTGTCGAAATCGGCGCTCTGGACACAGACGCAGATGCTGGCGCAGGCGCTCGGGCCGCGCATTCGCGTCAACGCCATCGGACCCGGCCCGACACTGAAGAACAAGCGCCAGGACGACGACGATTTCGAAAGCCAAGTCGAGGGCCTGATCCTGAAGCGCGGCCCGCAATTGCCCGAATTCGGCGCGACGATCCGCTATCTCTGGCAGGCGCGTTCGGTGACCGGCCAGATGATCGCGCTCGACGGCGGCCAGCATCTTGCATGGCAGACGCCCGATGTGACAGGCATGGTGGAATGAGTCCCGCAGCCCAAAAACACAGACGCAACGGCGCCGCCGAAGACCTGCCCCCCGATGTCGATCTCGACGTCGAGGATGAGGCGGCGGAGGAGATCGTCGAACCCGAGGCTTTGCCGACCGGCCCCGATGTCGCCTTCACGGCCATCGACTGGACGCCGCATGCCGGCGATGCCGACGGCATGGTCGGCGCCGAGGTGATCCAGACCTTGGTCAAGCGGCTGCCCAACCAGCCCGGCGTCTATCGCATGATGAACGCCTCCGGCGACGTGCTCTATGTCGGCAAGGCGCGCAGCTTGAAGAAGCGCGTCACCAACTACGCGCAGGGGCGGTTCCACACCGCCCGCATCGGCCGCATGGTGCGCGAGACGGCGACGATGGAATTCGTCGTCACCCGCACCGAGATCGAGGCGCTGCTGCTCGAGGCGAACCTCATCAAGCGGCTGAGGCCTCGCTTCAACGTGCTGATGCGGGACGACAAGTCGTTCCCTTATATCCTGCTCACCGGGGACCATGTCGCGCCCGGCATCTACAAGCATCGCGGCGCGCGCTCGCGCAAGGGCGACTATTTCGGCCCCTTCGCCTCGGCCGGCGCGGTCGGCCGCACCATCAATTCGCTGCAGCGCGCCTTCCTGCTTCGGAGCTGCACCAATTCGTTTTATGAGAACCGCACAAGGCCCTGCCTGCTCTACCAGATCAAGCGCTGCGCCGGTCCCTGCACCGGCGAGATCTCGCATGAGGGCTATGCCGAGCTCGTCGCGGAAGCCAAGGATTTCCTCTCCGGCCGCAGCCAGAAGGTGAAGACGGAAATCTCGGCCGCCATGCAGCAGGCCTCCGAGGAGCTCGACTTCGAGCGCGCCGCCATCTACCGCGATCGGCTTGCCGCGCTCTCGCATGTGCAGGCGCATCAGGGCATCAATCCGCAGACGGTGGAGGAGGCGGATGTCTTCGCCATCCACCAGGAAGGCGGCCAAACCTGCATCCAGGTGTTCTTCTTCCGCACCGGCCAGAACTGGGGCAACCGCGCCTATTTCCCCAAGGCCGATCCGGCGCTGGAGCCGGCCGAGGTGCTGGGCTCGTTCCTGGCCCAATTCTATGACGACAAATTGCCGGCGCGCGCGCTGCTGCTGTCCCATGCCGCGCAGGAACAGGAACTGCTCGCCGAAGCGCTGTCCACCCATGCCGGCCGCAAGATTACGATCTCTGTACCGCAGCGGGGCGAGAAGAAGGACCTGACCGATCACGCGCTGCAGAACGCCCGCGAAGCGCTTGGCCGCAGGCTGGCCGAGACCTCGACGCAGGCGCGACTGCTGCAGGGATTCGCCGAGACCTTCGGCCTGGCAAAACCGCCGGTGCGCATCGAGGTCTACGACAACTCGCACATCATGGGCACCAACGCGGTCGGCGCCATGGTCGTTGCCGGGCCGGAAGGTTTCGTGAAGAACCAGTACCGGAAATTCAACATCCGCTCGACCGAGATCACGCCGGGCGACGATTTCGGCATGATGCGCGAAGTGATGCAGCGGCGTTTCTCGCGGCTGCTCAAGGAGCATGGCGACGAGCAGCCCGGCGCAACCGCGGACGACACCGGTGACGAGGACCTGGTCGCCGGCAATGGCGGCTTCCCGGCCTGGCCCGACGTCATCCTGATCGATGGCGGCCAAGGCCAGATGACGGCGGTGCGCCAGATCCTTGCCGATCTCGGTGTCGAGGACCGGGTAACGGCAATAGGCATCGCCAAGGGCCCGGACCGCGATGCCGGCCGCGAGCGCTTCTTCGTCAAAGGCAGGGAGAGCTTCATGCTGCCGGTGCGCGACCCGGTGCTCTATTTCGTCCAGCGCTTGCGCGACGAGGTGCACCGCTTCGCCATCGGCTCGCATCGGGCCCGCCGCAAGAAGGAGATGGTGAAAAGCCCGCTCGACGAGATCGCGGGCATCGGCCCGGGCCGCAAGCGCGCCCTGCTGCTCGCCTTCGGCACCGCCAAGGCGGTCAGCCGCGCCGCGGTCGAGGACCTGGTCAAGGTCGACGGCATTTCCGAGCATGTGGCAAAGCTGGTCTACAATCATTTTCATGAGAGCTGAGGCCGTCGCGGGCAGGGACGTCCCGAGGGGGCACCTCACGCCGGCCCTCACGCCATTTTTCCCTGTCCAATCGAATCTCGGCTGTTGACCCCCTACATTGGCTTCTGATTTGAGTACCTCTGGCGGCGGAGATTTCCCGAGACGACATGGCACAACGCGCGTTCAACCTGCCGAACATCCTTACCTACGCCCGCATCGTTGCGGTGCCGTTGGTCGTGCTGTGCTTTTTTCTGGAGGGGCATCTGAAGTCATCCGACTTCGCCCGCTGGTCGGCGCTGGTCATTTTCCTGCTCGCCTCGATCACCGATTATTTTGACGGTTATTTCGCGCGCGCCTGGCAGCAGACTTCCAACATCGGCAAGATGCTCGATCCGATCGCCGACAAATTGCTCGTCGCTACCTGCCTGCTCCTGCTTGCCGCCGACACCGACCGCCATGGCGGCATCGCCGGCTGGTCGCTCTGGGCGGCGATCATCATCCTGTGCCGCGAGATCCTGGTTTCGGGCCTGCGCGAATATCTGGCGGCCTTGAAAGTGTCGGTGCCGGTGACGCAGCTCGCCAAGTGGAAGACGACCATCCAGATGGTCGCCATCGCCTTCCTGCTGGTCGGACCGGCCGGCGACAAGATCTTTCCGCTGACCACCCAGATCGGCCTGGTGCTGCTGTGGATCGCGGCGCTCGTCACGCTCTACACCGGCTATGACTACTTTCGCGCCGGCCTCAAGCACATCATGGACGAGTGAAGACAATGTCGACGAAACTCATCTATTTCGCCTGGGTGCGCGAGCGGATCGGCAAGCCGGAAGAGGACGTTGAATTGCCTTCCGGTATCGAGACGGTCGCCGACCTGCTGCGCTGGCTGAAGTCGCGCGGCGAGGAATATGAGAACGCGCTGCAATACCCCGATGTCATCCGCGTCGCCATCAACCAGGAACATGTCGGCCACCGCGAGAAGATCGCCGGTGCGCGCGAGATCGCGCTGTTTCCGCCGATGACCGGAGGCTGACATGGCCGGCGCCGTCGT
Source organism: Mesorhizobium atlanticum (assembly GCF_003289965.1). Lineage (GTDB taxonomy): Bacteria > Pseudomonadota > Alphaproteobacteria > Rhizobiales > Rhizobiaceae > Mesorhizobium > Mesorhizobium atlanticum. The sequence goes on along the minus strand of NZ_QMBQ01000001.1, from coordinate 254,517 downwards.
GCCCGCCATCCGCATTCAGCGCGAGGATTTCGACGTCGCCGCCGAGATCGCCGGCCTGACCAAGGGCCGGGCCGATATCGGCGCCGTGGTCACCTTCTCCGGCCTTTGCCGCGACGAACAGGGCACGCTGTCGGCGCTCGAGCTCGAGCACTATCCCGGCATGGCGGAGGCCGAGATCGGCCGCATCGCGGCTCAGGCCGTCGAGCGCTGGCCGCTGCAGGGGCTCACTGTCATCCATCGCCACGGCAAGATAAGGCCGGGCGAGAACATCGTGCTGGTGGTCGCGGCCTCGTCGCACCGGCAGGCGGCCTTCGAGGTGGCGAATTTCCTGATGGACTATCTGAAGTCGCGCGCGCCCTTCTGGAAGAAGGAACATCTTGCCGACGGCTCCGAGGGCGGCTGGGTCGAGGCCAAGGAAGCCGACGACCACGCGGCGGACCGCTGGAAGAAACCGGGTGAATAATGCATGTCGCCCAGAAGTGTGCAGCGGTTCTGGGGCAACGACATGCATCAGAAAAACTCCCGTTCGGCCATCGAACGACCGCAATCCTTGCCAAGCTTGCCGATCGGTTCGATTTGCTTGGGCGTGCAATCTCATGCTGGACCGCGTCGCGGAATTCTTCATCTTCGGGCTGGTGCCGCTGGTCGTCGGCGTGCTTGCCGTGCCGGAAGTGACGAAGGCCGGCGAGAAGACCATCGCCGGCGAGGTGACCTATCGCGAGCGTATCGCCCTGCCGCTTGACGCCGTGCTGGTGGTCGAGCTTGCCGATGTCTCCCTGGCCGATGCGCCGGCAACCGTGATCGCCAAGCGCAGGATAGCGCCCACCGGCCAGGTGCCGATCAGATTCGACATCGGTTTCGATCCCAAGGCGATCCAGAAGGGCCGGACCTACGCGCTGCGGGCGCGCATCACGGTCGGCGAGCGGCTGATGTTCATCACCGACACAAGTCACCGGGTCGATCCGCTGGTCGGCGGTCATCAAGGCATCGTCTTGAAACGGGCTGGTTGACCGCGCCTCGGTGACCGCCTAGTTTGCCTCGAAAATGGGGATGGGGTTCCCCCGAAACCGCTCTTATGGGCTGATGACTCCTGCCAGGCGTGCTCTTGCGCGGCAGGATTTGTTTTTCCCGCTCGCATCATGCCTGATTTCGTGAGGTGATTCCGGTGCGGAATCGCGTTTGGAAAGGCATGAAAGCGATGACCCTTGTGGCCTGCGCCCTGGTCCTGATCGGCGGTTTCCTCGGCGGCATCTCGCGCTTCTTCCTCTCCGGCGTGGTTGGCCGCGGAGTCGGCGAGACCTTTCCCTGGGGCACGCTGGCGGTCAATGTCTCCGGCGCTCTTGCCATCGGCGCCCTCGCGGGTGCCGCGCGAGCGGTGGGCGGCATCTTTGCCAGCGATCTCGTGCGCGATCTCATCGTCGTCGGCCTGTTCGGCGGCTATACCACGGTGTCGTCCTTCTGCCTGCAGACGCTCAATCTCGCGCTCGACGGGGAGGGGCGGCTCGCGGCCTTCAACGTCGTCGCCTCATCGGTTCTGTGCGTGCTGTTCGTCGCCCTCGGCTTCTGGGCCGTTGTCTGGGTGGCTGGTCCCGCAACAGGGCCGGCGGGCTGAGCGATGATGGACAGACAGGCGGCAATGCGGCTTTATCTGGCGGTCGGCTGCGGCGCGGCGATCGGCTCTCTGACACGCTTCCTGTCGGGCTATGTCATCGTCTCGCTGCTCGGCCTGAACGCTCTATGGTCGACCGCTTTCGTCAACGTCGTCGGCTCCTGGATCATCATGGCCTTTGCCACGCTGACCGGGCCGGATGGGCGCATGATGGTCGGCGCGGCCAGCCGCAATTTCGTCATGGCCGGCTTCTGCGGCGGCCTCACCACGTTTTCGGCGATGAGCCTCGACACCTTCATCCTGCTGTTCGAGGGCGACTTGCCGCTGGCCGCGACCTATCTCATCAGTGTGGTCGGGCTGTCGCTCGCCGCCGCGTGGCTGGGCTATCTGATGGCATCCAGGCTCAACCGCTTGCCGGCCGACAGGTAACAAGGAGGAGAACATGGAACTTCCCGCGCAATGCGCGCTGCTCAGAATCTTCTTCAGCGAGGACGACAGGACGGCCGACGGCAAGCCGCTGCACGAGGCGATCGTCATCAAGGCGCGCGAAACCGGCATGGCCGGCGCTACGGTGCTGCGGGGGCCGCTGGGCTTCGGCCGGTCAAGCGTGCTCCACACCGCCAAGATCCTGCGCTTGTCGCAGGATCTGCCCATCGTCGTCGAGATCGTCGACGCGCCGGAGAAGATCGATGCGCTGATCCCTGAGATCAAGGCGCTGACGAAGGCGAAAAGCTGCCTGATCACGAGGGAGAAGGTCGAGGTCATCCGCTATGGCGATGGGGACTGAGCCACCGATCCTCGCATCAGCCGCTGCGCAGACGTCTTCCGATCGTCCCTTCGTCGAAGACACCGGCGGAAAAGAGCTTCATGGCCTCTATCGCAAGGTCCGTTGCTTCGGAACTGCCGACGACGATGCCGCGCTCCTCGCAGACCTGGTCATAGATGCGCTTCAGCAGGACGAGATCGTCCGGATAGGCAGCGCCACTTTTAGAAACATGAGGCTTGATCATGCTTCCCTCCCTCGGTTTGGGCAGAAGCACGGTGGTCGCTCGCGCAGCCGGCAACGCCCCAGGTGCTTTGTCGCCGATGTCGGTGAGATCTAGGGCGCGCGACAGGCGCGACCACCCCTCAAAATGAAACGGCCCGCTTGGGCGGGCCGTCTCGTGCAATTCAAAGCTACGGCTCAGCCGACGATCTCGGTGTCCGAGAACCAGTACTTGATCTCCTGCGCGGCGGTCTCCGGCGCGTCCGAGCCATGCACCGAATTCTCGCCGATCGACAGCGCATGCACCTTGCGGATAGTGCCCTCGGCGGCATTGGCCGGGTTGGTTGCGCCCATCACTTCGCGGTTCTTGGCGATGGCATTCTCGCCTTCCAGGACCTGCACGATGGTCGGAGCCGACGACATGAATTCCACCAGCTCGCCGAAGAACGGGCGGTCCTTGTGGACGGCGTAGAAACCTTCCGCTTCGCGGCGGCTCATCCACACGCGGCGCGATGCGACGACGCGCAGGCCGGCGTCCTCCAGCATCTTGGTGATGGCGCCCGTCAGGTTGCGCCTGGTCGCGTCCGGCTTGATCATGGAGAAGGTGCGTTCGATCGCCATAGGGTCGTCCTTGTTCTTGGGAATGGAAATTGGAGTGGCGGGCTCTATACAAGTCGCCCGGCGGCTTGCCAAGGGGAGCGGCTCCTGGTCAAGGCGGGCTCTTTGCGGGATAATTAGACGGCTGCGAACGTGCCTCGCGTCGAACCCAGGCGCGTTGCGGCAGCGGAGCCTGAGGCGATGAACCGGCGCCATCTCACGCGCGGCGACATGGCCGGCCTTCTTTTCGTGGCCGTGTTTTGCACCGCTGTCGCCCTTGCCCTGCTTTTCTTTCCGCAACGCGCCGGGCGGAATTTCGGCTTCGGCCCGGAGTGGCAATGCGCGCGCATGGCGGAGGGCGATCCGATCTGCGTCAGGCTGGCCAACCGCGATGCGCCGAATGGGGAGGCGCGTGACAAGGGCGCGTCGAAGTAGACGCTAGAGCAATTCCAGGAAAAGTGCGTAGCGGTTTTCCGTCCGAAATTGCGTAAAAACAAAGAGTTAGAGCAATTCCAGGAAAAGTGCGTAGCGGTTTTCCGTCCGGAATTGCGTAAAAACAAAGAGTTAGAGCAGTTGAGCGATTCTATCAGACGGTGATCTGCTCTAGAGCTCGATCTCGATGGTCAGTGTCGGCTCATCGCCGGCCTTGAGGTGTTCGCGCTGGCGCACCGACGCCTTGACCGGCAACAGCAGGCTGCCGGTCGTCTTGTCGGGGAAGAGCGATGTCTGCCATCTGGTCTTGCCGATGCTGGCCGTGACGCCGAGCGAGCCCCAAGGGCGCGCCAGTCCCGCCATCGCCGCCTTGATCCGAGCCGCGGCGTCCGTCGGCAGCGTCACGAAATGCCAACCGCCCTTGCCGGGGTAGACCCAGATTCCGGCCCGCATCTCATAGCGCAACATGGCAGTCCGGTGCTCGCCGCGTTCACGCCGCGGCTGCGACCTGCCGGCCGATCCCGCCATGCAGGTCCAGGCAGCGCTCGAACCAGCTTACGATGCTGTCGCCATCGTCGAGCAACTGGAAAGGCGAGGCGATGCGCCCCCATTGCAGCGCCCCGAACACGATGTAGTCGGCAAACAGCGGCGCCTCGCCGCCGATGAAGGGCTGGTAGGTGAGCATCGAGCGCAGCGGCTGCAGCGAGGCGCGGAAGCCGGCGAGCCCTGCGTCGCGTCCGGCAACCACCTCTTCCAGCCGCTTGCCATAGCGCCGTTCACGATCCTCGCGGAAGTAGCGGCCGTTCGTCTCATCCTGCATCCCATGCAGGTCGGCAAGGGCCACCGTTGCGATGTAAGGATGTATGGTGAGCTGCGACCAGCGCTCGATGAACCGCGCCATCGCCTTGCCGCCTTCGCCGGCGAACAGCGTCGGCCGATCCGGATAGGCTTCGTCGAGATAGAGCGCTATGGCGAAGGAATCGGCAACCACCCGCTCGCCGTCGCGGATCACCGGCACCGTCTTCGACACGCCGCCTTCCACCTTGGGCACTTCGAGGAAGCGCGTCGGCACCTTGGTCGCGGTGAGCCCTTTGTGCGCCAATGCCATCTTGATCTTCCAGCAATGCGGGCTGAATGGGCGGCCGACATCATGGCCGACGAGGTCGTAAAGCAGAATGGTCATTGGCGGGTCCGTTGCTGCAGGTTACGAAGAGCCCGGATTTCGTGATGAGCCGGGTGGGAAGAATGAAGCAGCATTTCATGATGTTTGCGGCCTACAATCAATGGGCCAACGGCCGCCTCTACGATGCCGCTGCCGATCTTGACGAGGAGGAACTCGGTCGCGACGTCGGGGCCTTCTTCGGCTCGATGCTTGGCACGCTCAACCATCTGCTTGCCGTCGACCGCGTCTGGATGAAGCGCTTCACCGGCGAGGGCGATGCGCCGTCCAACACCGCCGCCATCCTGTACCGAGCCTTGCCCGCCCTGAAGCTGGCGCGCGAGGCCGAGGACAGGAGGATCGTCGACTGGGTGAGCGGCATGGGCGACAAGGCGATTGCCGGCCGCTTCTCCTACATGACCGTCGACATGCGCACCGTCTCGCAGCGGCTTCCACCGGCGCTCAGCCATTTCTTCAACCACCAGACCCATCATCGCGGCCAGGCGCATATGGTGCTGACGGTGCTCGGCCGGCCTTCGGTGCCGCTCGACCTGATGTTGTTCCAGCGCTCCGAGGAGGGCCGCGCCTACGCCTGAAGCATGGCTTTGGGAACCCACACATTTCTGCCGCGGGTTCGTTGCGAATGGTGCTTGTGGAGTGCTTGTTGACTGATTTGCTTGCTTAAATATCGACAAAAAGTCGAAAAGTTATTTAGCAATTCGGTATGAAAACAAGAAACTAAAAAAGATTACCGCAAATTCGGTTTTGAAACTGAGGCATGGCTGTCGACGTAGATAGGTATGCGCGCGGCGTTACCAAAGAACGCGGTGCATGTGTGATGCAGTGCAGCATATTCTGTCTAATGAGGAGAGTATCATGCCAAGTATCATTCGGGAATTGCATAAAGTCCTTACTTGCGGCGCGATTGTCGCCATTTTGGCGGTTCCAGGGAATGCTGCAAGTCTTGGACTGGGCGGTCTCGGCGGCGTGTCCGTCGGTGGTAATGGGGCCAGCGCCAACGCCGGCGGCGCGAGCGGTGCCAATGCGGATGCCTCGTTTGGGGGAAGCAGCACCAGTGCTACGGCTTCCATCGGCGGTACTAATGGCGCTAACGCTGCCGTTTCGGTAGGCGGCGACCAGGCGGCCGATGCAGCGGTGTCCCTGGGCGGGACCGACACCGGAGCCACCGCCTCGATTGGCACCAGCGGCGCCAATGTCGGCATCGGGACGCTTGGAGCCTCCGCCGGTGTCGGTGTCGGCATACCAGGCACTTCGGCAGTTCCGGGCACCCCCGAGCCTTCGGTCGGACCCAAGCCTTCAGCCGCTGTTGCGCAGATGTCGGGCACCCAACTTGCGCGGATGAAGAAGCGCTGCGCCGACGTGCTTTCCAGCCAAGGCACCTATGACAGCGATCTCAGGGCGCTCTGCCTGATGATCGCGCGCCGTTGACGCGTTCGAGAGGTAGCCGCAACGCCGGACCGGCCGTGAGGCTCCGCGGCATCTCCTACCGCATCGCCCGCCACGGCTGGCGGTGCGTTGACGAGAACTTCCGGTCAGTCGGGAAGCCTGCCGTCTTGGCGGCAGGCTTTCTGCTTGCCTGCCACCACGGGTGGTTCCGGCGGCCTGTTAACCACACTTGCATTGGAGCTAATATGTTAGGACTTCCTTTGCGCTCGCGCTCCACAATAAGCCGGTAGCAGTGGGAGCAATGGCATGCGCATCGATTTGTCCCCGACAAGTTGGGGCAGGGTCGTGGTGGTCACCGCCGCCGGCACAGCCTTTTTCATTGCCGTCGCCTTCTTCGTCGATTCCTTCAATTTTCCCGCGCTGTCGCCGCAGGCGCTGCTGTGGGCGAAGCTGACGGATCTTTTCCTGCCGCTTTTCCTCGGCGGCTCCTTTCTGTTCTTCCTAATGTGGAAGATGCGCCAGCTGGCGATCACGCAAAAGGAGCTCAGCGTCATCGCCGCGACCGACAGCCTGACCGCGGTCTTCAACCGCGGCGCCTTCTCAATGCTGGTCGAGGCCTATCTCGATCAGGCACGCAATCAAACGGTCGCCGACGCCGGCGCGCTGCTGATCGTCGATGCCGACCATTTCAAGTCGATCAATGACCGCCTGGGCCACGATTGCGGCGACCAGGCGCTGAGGTTGATCGCCGCGACGATCAAGGGGCAACTGCACGGCGCCGACATTGTCGGACGCATCGGCGGCGAGGAATTCGCGGTCTTCCTGCCCGGCGCCGACGCTGCGCGCTCCTTCCTGGTCGCCGAATCCATCAGGCGCCGCATCCGCGAGGCCGAGTTTGCCCCCGACGGGCGACCCTGGCCGCTTTCCGTGAGCATCGGCGGCATCGCCTTCAGCGGCCCGACCACCTACCATGATATGTTCCAGGTCGCCGACCGCCATCTCTACAAGGCCAAGTCCAACGGCCGCGACCAGGTGAGCTTCGAGAGCCAGCGCGGCGCGCTTGCCGGCGGCACCATGCACTAGGCATCCCTTGGTGGCGACTCAGGCATAGGCGGCCTCGGCGAGTCCGCACACCTTGGCGGCGGGCCGAAACGCCCATCGGATTTCGGGGCAGCCACGTGCCGCAACCCGGGCGCCATCAACGGTCCGTTCATCCTTTGGCGGCTAGTGTCGGCAGCTGACCTCAGCCGATCCGCGAGCGACCGTGTTCGATCTTATCGACTTCAAGGCGGTGCTGATCATCGCCCTCATCTTCATCCCGCTGGAGCAGCTCCTGCCGCTGCATGGCGAGCAGTCGGCGACGCGCCGACATTGGCTGAACGACGTTTTCTACCTGCTCTTCAACGGCATCGTCGTCAAGGCCGGCATAGTATCGGTGGTTGGCGCGGCTATGCTGCTGGCGCAGCGTTTCGTTCCCGAGGCGCTCACCGCCGCCGTCCAGTCGCAGCCTGTGTGGCTGCAGGCGATCGAGGCTCTGCTTATCGCCGACATCGGCTTCTACCTTGCCCATCGCGCCTTCCACGCGGTGCCGTTCCTGTGGCGCTTCCACGCCATCCACCACTCGATCGAGGAGATGGACTGGCTGGCCGCGCACCGCGTGCACCCGGTGGACCAGATCCTGACCAAGTCGGCTTCGTTCGTGCCGCTGTTCGCGCTGGGTTTTTCCGCCGAGGCGGTCCTCATCTACGTGCTGACCTACCACTGGCAGTCGGTGTTCATCCACTCCAACACGCGCATCAGGTTCGGGCCGCTGAAATGGCTGATTGCCTCGCCGCAATTCCATCACTGGCACCATGCCAACGAACGCGAGGCCTATGACAAGAACTTCGCCGGGCAACTGCCCTTTCTCGACCTGATCGGCGGCACTTTGTTCATGCCGCCGAGGATGCCGGAAAAATACGGTGTCGACGAGCCGGTGCCGCAGCTCTACCACCAGCAGCTCGTCTATCCCCTCGTTGCAGCGGCCGAACCGGCCGCGCCGATCGCCGAGGCCTCGGCCGGCAAGCCGGAATAACGGTGTTGGAAGGCCCGAACTGACCCGGGGTCGGTTCATAGGCTGCGTGCCTTGCCCCGGGGGCTTTGCCGGAAACTCAGGCGGCAAAGCCGCCATAGCCGCGCGCGACCGGCTTCACCGAGACGATCGGTTGGTCCGACGGCCACAGGATCCCGGCGGTCACCGCGAAGGTGATCAGCGCATCGCGCGCCGACTCGGCAGGGATTTCTCCGGCCCGCGCCGCTTCGCAGGCCTTTACCGCGGCGCCGTAGCTCAGCCGCCGCCGCGACGGCGGAAACTCGGTCAGGAAGTCATGCATCTCGAACAGCGAGGCGATCATACGCTTGTGGCCGGCGCCGACGCTGAGGGCGACCGGGGTGAAGAATATCCTGTCGTGCATTTAGACCTCGCGGAAATTGGGCGGAGGACGGCAGGGCTGCCAGCCTCGGTCTTGGATCGGACGCCGGACAACGCGCGTTGCGGCGCGAGGTTCCACCGCCACCGATCTTTTCACGCCCGCGTTGCCAAAGTCCGCCCGCCTTGCCAAAGCGGTTGCGGGCGATCACGGCCCGGAGCCGGCTATGATTGCCACTTCCGCCGGGGGGCGCGGCACGTGGTAATACGCCGATAGCACCAAGAGAAAGATCGCGATCCCGGCGAACAGCGTCGCGACGATGTTGACGAAGAGCTGGCCGGCCCGTTCGGCGAGCCGTTGCCGCCAACTCATCGTTGATGGGACCAAACGCATTTTTTCCACCCAGTCCTATGGGCGCCGCCTTCAACGCCCGCGTCGGCGTCGGCTCCCTAATACCGCCAGCCTCTGTGGAGGCCGCAGCTCCAGACCCTCTTCACGACCCAATGGTGGTGATGCCAGCGCTTGTGCACCCTGACCATGCAGTTGCGATGGTGACCGTAGCGGTATCCGTCGCCCATCTCGTACCGGCCGCTGTAGCGCCAGTCGTCGTTGCGCATATGGTGGCGGCGCCAGTAATAGTCGTCATTGTATCTGCCCATGCCGTCATCGGTGGTGATGGTCAGGCTTGTCGCCTGGGTCGGAACCGTTGCCGGCGCCATGGCGGCCACGCCAAGCATGGCGGCTAGAATGAGGTTCTTCATTGCGGCCTCCTTGCATTAGATTTTCCTAACGGAAACCCTTTGCCGGATGAAAAGTTCCGCGACGAACGCCTGCAAGCCGGTTTGCGCGTCGACGCTCCGCACCATGGCTTCGGGCGACTTTAAGTCTTTGTTTTGATGCGTGTCGTTGTCCCAGAACCGCTGCACACTTCTGGGCGACATGGATTAGGCGGGCGTCCTATTTCCACATGCCGCGCATGCGGGCGCCGAGATCGACCTTGACGCCCGGCCGCTGACGCGGGTCGTCCTTGATCGCGGCGCTGGCCCAGGACGACTGCTCGAAGGCCGAAAGCATGGAGGCCGGGATGAAGCGGGTGCGCGAGGCATAGACATGGCGGTCGCCGCGCGCCGCCTGGTTGTGCGGATAGAAGCGCTGCGGCACCACCAGATGCAGACTGTCCTTGGCCCTGGTCATCGCCACGTAGAGCAGCCGGCGTTCCTCCTCGATGTCCTCCTTGGTGCCGACCCCGAGATCGGCCGGGATGCAGCCGTCGACCGTGTTGAGCACGAAGACGTTCTTCCATTCCTGGCCCTTGGCGGAATGGATGGTCGAGAGGATGAGGTAGTCCTCGTCGCGATGTGGCGGCCCGGCCTGGTCGCTGGTGGCATCGGGCGGGTCGAGCGTCAACTCGGTCAGGAAGCGTTCGCGCGACGGATAGGTCGAAGCGATCTGCTCGAGCTGCAGGAGATCGGCGCGTCGCGTGATCGCATCCTCATGGATGCGTTCCATATGCGGTTCGTACCAGAGCCTGATCCGTTCCAGATCCGCCGGCCATTTGGCGCCGGCGCGTAAGCCGCTATAGATGTCGAGGAACACCGGCCAATCCTGCGCGGCGCGCTGCGGCGGCCGGAAGCGGGCAAGGCCCAGCGTCTCGTCCAGCGACGTCGCCATCGCCTCGACGATCTGCGAAGCGGCGGACGGGCCGATCCCCGGCATCAATTGCAGCACGCGGAAACCGGCGACGCGGTCGCGCGGATTCTCGGCGAAGCGCAGCATCGCCAGCATGTCCTTGACATGCGCGGCGTCGAGGAATTTCAAGCCGCCGAACTTGACGAAGGGGATGTTGCGGCGTGTCAGCTCCACCTCCAGCGGTCCGCTGTGGCTCGAGGTGCGAAACAGCACCGCCTGCGACTTCAGCGCCGTGCCGGCCTCGCGTTCGGCCAGGATCGCCTGGCAGACATAATTCGCCTGCTCGGCCTCGTCGCGCACGCTGACCAGCTGCGGCTTGTGCGAGGACCGGCGCTCGGTCCACAGATTCTTGGTGAAGCGCTCGCTGGCCTCGCCGATCACCCTGTTGGCTGCGGCAAGGATCGTCTCGGTCGAGCGGTAGTTGCGCTCCAGCGTGACGACCGCCGCTGCCTGGGCGAACTGCCTTGGGAAGTCGAGGATGTTGCGCACTTCGGCGGCGCGGAAGGAATAGATCGACTGCGCGTCGTCGCCCACCACCGTCAGGCCGGCGCCGTCCGGCTTCAGCGCCAGAAGGATCGATGCCTGCAGGCGGTTGGTGTCCTGGTACTCGTCGACCAGCACATGGTCGAAGCGGGAACCGAGGTGAGCGGCGATTTCCGGCTCGGCCGCCATCTGCGCCCAGTAGAGCAGAAGATCGTCGTAATCGAGCACGTTCTGCGCCTGCTTGGCCTCGACATAGGCCGCGAAAAGCTCCTTCAGCTGGTCCGCCCATGCCGCGCACCACGGGAAGGCCGAGCCCAGCACTTCGCCGAGCGGCGCCTGCGCGTTCACCGCGCGCGAATAGATCTGCAGGCAGGTACCTTTGGTCGGGAAGCGGCTCTCGGTTTTCGAGAATCCCAACTCGTGCCGCGCAAGGTTCATCAGGTCGGCGGAATCCTCGCGGTCATGGATGGTGAAGGCGGGATCGAGCCCGATCTGCTCGGCATAGTCGCGCAAGAGCCTGGCGCCGATGCCGTGAAACGTGCCGGCCCAGGCAAGCGCGTCGCCGATGATCGCGGCGTCGCGCCCCAGCACCTCGCCGGCGATGCGCTCGACGCGCTTGGCCATCTCGGCGGCGGCGCGGCGGGAAAACGTCATCAAAAGGATGCGGCGCGGATCGGCGCCCTTGACGATGAGATGGGCGACGCGATGCGCCAGCGTGTTGGTCTTGCCGGAGCCGGCGCCGGCGATCACCAGCAGCGGCGCCGCCGCCTTGCCGTCACCATGCACCACCGCCAGCCGCTGCTCGTCATTCAGCCGGGCAAGATAGGCGGGCGTCTCGAAGGACGAATCACGAGCGGCGATGTTCATCGCCCATCAAGCATCGTTTCCGCTTTGTTCGCAATAATTTCCTCGCCCGCGCGAGCGGGAGAGGTGGCCGCGAAGCGGCCGGAGAGGGGGCTGCGCCGGCGGTGAGTTGGCGCATGCATTGTCTAGTGGAGCGCTGGTCGACCCCACTCCGTCTCGGCTTCACCGAGCCACCGCTCCCCCACGTCCGTGGGACAAGGAAAGGGCGTTAGCGCTTCGGCTCTACCCCCATTGCCGCCGATTGGCGCCGCAGCGCGCGCCTCTCATCGCCCGGCATGTCCAGCGGCGCGACATCGCCAGGCACCTCGTCGATGATCCTCACGGCGACGCGGTAGGCGATGTAGGCGAAAAGGCCGGTAAGCAGCAGGCGGATCATCATCGTCTCCTCGTGCGGTTCGATTGGCTTTCAACCGGGCGCAGGCCGGTTGGTTCCCCTCACGCGCAACCAAACCGCCACCGCCTCGTTTGCCATTATGAAAGGGGCGAACGAGAGGAGGTCGTCATGATGAAGCTTCCTGTGCTGCTGGCTCTTGCGGCAGGGCTCGTGCTCGCCGCCTGCGACAACAGCGTGCAACCCACCAAGGCGCCGGGCGATGAAGTCAATCAGAACCCTCAGGTCGACAAGAACCCGGTGCCGAAATCGACCACCGGCGGCGACCAGCCGGGCACGCCTCCGAAGCAATAGGGCAGGGCGGGTTGAATCATCGTCGGCCTGAAGCGAAGAAGGCCGGCGCTGCTTGGGAGGAAGCTGGATAGCGCCGGCCAAGCGGGAAAATCAGGCCCGCCGCGCAATCCAACATAGCTGAGTCTCGGCCTTGCGTCATGGTGCGATCGCGCTAACCGGCTATGCAGTCCCAGGGAACTCACCGGAAATATCGGAATTCTGCCAGGTTGCGCCATAACTGGTTCACTTCTATCGGATTGCTGGAATGGTCCTACGCTTCGGACGAACGGGGAGCTTGGAAGACGTGTTTCTCAAACTATTGTCCCTTTCCGGGCTGACCGCCCGCATAGCGCTGTCGGTCGCACTCGGTGTTCCCGCTTTTCCAAGCACGGCAAACTCGACCGAAAAGCTCTACGACTGGAGCAGTGACGAGGTCGCCGTAGACTCGGCGGAGGCCATTGCACGTGGTTGTCTTGATAGTGTGGAGCCTCAGGAGCGCGACAGTTGCGTGTACACGCCGACCAAGGTCTGTGTTTCTCAATTCGATGGTGGGAAAGGCAACCAGTACGACAACAATCAGTGCTCCGGTTTTTCGGCGATGGCCTGGGGTCGTATTCTCGATGATGTCTATGGTCGTCTGCTACAGTTCAAAGGCGCGCCCAAGGGGATCCAAAAATCACAGTCGATGTGGAGGGCGTGGAGCGATTTCGATTGTGAAATCCGTTCGAACTATGAGGGAACGATGGCTGCGCTGGACAATGCGAACTGTCATCTCGATCATCGTGCGAACAGGGTGATGGAACTGAAGTATCTGCTGCGAGAATGAGCTGACACCTCACGCCACCGCCGCGCGCCCCGGCTGTCCGCCGGCGATCTCGACGTCGAGCTGGCGCTGCGTCAGCGCCGCTTCGGCCAGGATCCACTGCTTGAACAGCTCCACCTTGCGGGCGCCGAGCGCCTTGATGGGGCTTACGAAGTACCAGCCCGCCGTGTTGGGATGGTGGACAGCGAAGGGAGCCACCAGCCGTTCGGCGCGGATGTCGCTTGCCATATAGGCACGGTTGGCGACGGCAAAGCCCATCCCGGCATTGGCGGCCTCGTAGGACATCATGCAGGAATCGAAATAGACGCTCCTGGTTTCGCCAAGCACGAAGCTCGCGCCGGCAAAGCCCAACCACGACTGCCAGTTCTGGGTGCAGGTTTCGGAATGCAGCAGCGTGAAGAAGCGCAGGTCCTCCGGCGTCACCCTTGACAGCGGCTTGTCGCCCAGCACCTCGTGAAACAGCTTGCGGCTGCACACCGGCGTCAGGTCTTCCTTGAACAGCAGTTCTGAGATGAGGCCGGGGAAATTGCCGTCGCCGTAGCGGATCTCGAGATCATATTCCGAGGTCGAGAATTCATGCGTGGCGTAGGATGTCGACACCCGCATCTCGATGTCGGGATATTGCCGCTGGAAGGTCATCAGCCTGGGAAACAGCCAGCGCGCCGCGAAGGTCGGCAGCACGCAGATCCGCAGCACATGCGCCTGCGACTGGCCGGTGGCCTCCATGCTCGCCGCCACGATCCGTTCCAGCGCCTCGCGCACGCGCGCCACATAGGTCTCGCCCTCCGGCGTCAACGACACCGCGTTGCCGCCGCGCTCGAAGATCTTGAAGCGCAACTGGTCCTCAAGGCTCTTCACGCGCTGGCTGACGGCGGAAGCGGTGATAAACTGCTCTTCGCCGGCGCGCGTGAAATTCCTGTGCCGCGCGGCGCTCTCCACGATTTTCAGCGAGTTGAGGTTGACCTGACTGAGCAGACGCACGGGGTTTCGACCTTAAGCTGGGCTTACGCTACCACCAGCATTCCTAAATTTACAGGGGTGGGCGTTTAAATGACTGTTAACCAAGTGTTGCCCCCATCTTGGAGAAAGTAGAATGAACGCCCATACAATTCCCGAACTGCGTTGCGCAATGAGCCGCGAGGCCATCATTGGTCATGAGACCGCCTGGAAAGTCTCGACCTTCGGCGTCGCCCAGTATCGTCACGGTTACGATCCGGCTCTGCTTGCCGCGATCGAGGAAGCTGCCCTGAAGCTGAAGGCCAGCCACGCCGTTCACAAACACCTCGACCTCACCTTTATCACCGGCGCCGACCGCTATATTCCCGAAATCAAAGAGCTTTTGCACGACAAGCTGCGCTTGGAAAGGCTGTCCGACATGATGGGCACCAAGCTCGAGCCCTATCCGCTGTCGATCGTCGGTTCGACCGTCACCTTCATGAACCCCAGGGACGGCGCCGTCGAATGGCATTGCGACGGCGTTCCGGTGACGGAGCTCATCCCGCTGTCGATCAGCGACCCTCTCATCGGCGGTCATCTTGAAATCTATTGCGACGATTCCGAGACCGGCCGCTCCATCCTGGAATCCGGCCGCGACCTGCCGCGCAACAAGATCATGCGCATCGACCACAAGATGAACTACGCCACGCTCGGCCAGTTCCTGGGCGTGCTCCACCGCACCGCGCCGATCCAGCTCGGCGAGCGCGTCACGCTGGTGCTCAACCAGCGCTCGGCGACCAAGCCCTATGTCGACGACAACCGCATGTTCTACCTCGCCGCCGACAACGACCATGACCGTGCCTGGGTGAACGAACTGGCCGAGGATGTCTGGACCAACCAGCTGCCCGCCTACCGGCGCCACGCCGAGGAGCATCCCATGCCGCAGCCCGCCGCTGAGCCGGTTTCCGGCGGAGCAAGGGAGTCGTGGTAGTGACCAACGATCCGGTCGAGCGCCAGCCGCCCTCAGCGTCGCTGAGCCTCGGCCCGGTCGTGCCGGACTGTCAGGACCGTTCCAGCGCCGCCCCCGCGGCGGCGCTGGCCTTCGCCCTCGGCGCGGTGGCGCTCTGGGCGACCAACGCCCTGGTCGGCAAGACGCTGCTTGCCCTCTATCCGGTGTCGCAAGTGCAGTTCCTGCAATTTTGCGGGGCGGCCCTGGTCTTCGCGCTGATCCGGCTGATGAGCACTGGATCGGCGGGTAGCGCCGACACGGATGAGGGGTGTTGGAAGGAACGCGATTTGTCCCGTCTGGCACTCGCGCCTGACGATGACAAAGCCTCACTCCGTCCAGCACCTCGTCGCCTTCGGCGACGCCTTTTCTCACAAGGGGAGAGGGGGAGGCCCGCGCTTGCCGCCTACGCCGTCGGCTTCCTTGGTCTGGTCGGCACCATGGTGCTGCAATATATCGGGTTCGCCTCGATGCCGGTCATCGAGGCGAACCTCGTCGCCTATACTTGGCCGCTGATGACCGCCGCGGCGGTTATCCTTTTGGGCCGGCCGCGTCGTCCACTGCTGCTCGGGCTGGCCGCGGCCGTCGGCTTCGCCGGCGTGGCGCTGGTCATTTCCGGAGGGCGCGCGCATTTTTGGTTCAACAGGGCCTGGTTCGGAGGCGGCAGCGTCGTCGGCTATCTCGCCGCTTTCGGTTCGGCGCTCTGCATGGCCTTCTACTCGCTTACCGTCGGCCGCCTTGGCGTGTCGCCGGAGCGTCTGCTATTGCCCTCGGCACTCATCGGCGTCGCGCTCACCTTTGCCTGGTGCCTGCATGACGGCGCTGGACGCCTGACCGGTGCGCATCTCCTGCTCGGCCTCTATCTCGGCGCCGGCCCGATGGGGCTCGGCTACTATTTCTGGTCGCGCGCGGCAAAGCTCGATCACGGCGGGAAAATAGCGGTCGTCGCCTATCTGACGCCGATCGCTTCCACGTTTCTTCTGACCTTGTCGGGCGAAAGCCTGTCGATGACGGCGCTTGCCGGCGCCGTCCTCGTCATTGGCAGTTGCCTCGCGGTCGGCATCGAAGGTACGGAGACCAGGCACAATGTCCAGAATGCCCGTTGACGAGGACGAACGCCGCGCCAGACAGGAGGCGCACTGGCTGGTCAGGGAGTTTGGCGCGGAAGCGTCGCTCTATGCAGCCATGAAGGCGGAAAAGGCTATCGAGCAAAGGGACTTTGGCCGCTGCGCGCGCTGGAAACGCGTGCTGGAAATCCTGGCGGACAGCCCTTCGGCGGATATCAGGCGCGGCGTCGCCGTCAAATGAGCGATTTGCCCTGGCGCCGCGGAAGCGCGAATGGCCGACATCCAACCGGCGGATTATCGTTACCGTGGCGGAACTTGGCCTGAACTTCGATTTTTCAGCAACTTCCTTGGCCGACCGAGTGCCACCGTAGGTTTTACCTATCCAGCCGGACCACCGGTGCTATAAAACATCTGTTATAGCTATTAGAAATCCTAACTTGCGCGTTTGCAGCCAGCGTAGAAACATAATCCGGTATTGAGTCGCGTAGCTTTACTGACTCTGGACGGTCCGTTGGGGGGCTTGTCCAATTCGATACACCGACAAAAGTCTTAAAAACAAGCTGGCGATTTGAGGGCCGGCAGAAGGTGAAAAAATTGTCCAACATCGACGATAAGACTGCAATCGAACTGACCGCCGACATTGTCTCCGCCTATGTCGGCAACAATCCGCTCCCTGCTTCCGGCCTGCCTGATCTGATCGCCAGCGTCAGCGCATCGGTGCGCAAGCTCGCCGGCGGCAGCGTCGTCAAGGAGGCGGTGGCGCTGACGCCCGCCGTCAACCCGAAGCGTTCGGTCTTCCCGGATCACATCGTCTGCCTGGAGGACGGAAAGAAGTTCAAGTCGCTGAAACGCCACCTTGCGACCGATCACGGCCTGACGCCGGACGAATACCGCGCCAAATGGGGCCTGCCTGCCGATTATCCGATGGTGGCGCCCAGCTATTCGGCAACTCGCTCGGCGCTGGCCAAATCTTCCGGCCTCGGCCGCAAGCCGGCCGGCGGTGATGCGGGCAAGGGCAAGCGCAAGGGCAAGGCGTGAGGCCGGACCGAGGTGCTGCCTGAGGCAATGAATGAGGCCGCGCCATCGTCATGGCGCGGCCGTCGGACCGCTCTCGGCATGTTGCGTCGCCGCGTGGCCGGACAGGTGTCCGTCGGCGCGGCCGAGGGGGGTCGAAGCGCGGCGCGTGCTGTTTTCGTTGGGACGTCCCCCCGCCGATCTGCACGCCGCGCTCGCCGCGCTGGACGACTTCGAGCGCGCCATTCTCGAGCATGAGCACCGCGTGGTCATCGAGGCGCGGCGGCTGAAATGCCTCGCCATCCTGGACCGCATGAGCGGCCTGGAGAAGAAAGGCAATTGATGCCAGTCGCCCGGAAGCGCGCAGCGGTTCTGGGACATCCACATGCGTCAAACGAAGACTGACAGCGCCACGCCTGAATCCGTTTCAGCGCGACGCGCTTCAAGCAATCCCGCAAAAGTGGTCTCTGCCAACGCGCCGAACACCCGGCATCAGTTGCGGGGCGGCTTGCTCTCGTCGTGGCGGTCGCGATCCTGCTCGGCGGCGAGGCTGTCCGCCTCTACGGCGGTCATTTCAAGAAAATAGACGAGCATCTGGTAGCGCGTGCGCGAGAGCATCTTCGCCAGCCTGCGCGCGATCTCCGCCACATATCTCAGCGTTCGCAGATCGTTGACCGCTTCGCCCATCGTGAGCTCCTGACATTGCAAGGGCCAAGTTGCTTGGACCAAGTTATCGTTGGCGCCTACTCACGACTCACGGCGCGTCCGCAAGGTTGCAGGTTTAGGATAAAAACTGAAATCAATTTTTGACAAGCATCATGCCCGGCCCGGAAGATTTTGCTGTCCTTTTTTGGTGGTATCGTCGATCGCTGCACCAATATTGAGCACAAGCCTAACTTGCGGTTGTCTTGCCGCGCCGGATTGATCTTCCGCCCGGGAATGTTGATTGCCTCGGGCTTGCGGCTGGGCGGGCGCACGGCTCAGCCCTTATAGGCGGAACAGAAGGCCGGCGGATTGTCATTGCCGATCATGGCGCAGCCGCGCTTGATCTCGTCGATCATCATGCTGCATGCGTTCTGGCCATTGCAGGGCGGGTTGGTCGCCGGCGAAACCTGGACGCATTGCGAGACATATTGGTCCGACTTCGCCTTGCCGGCGGATTGCACGCATGGCCTCGTATCGTTCTGGCCAGCCTGGGCTGCGGCGGGTTTCGCAAGCGCGGCTTTGGCCGTCGCAGGCGCAGCTTTAGCTGTCGCAGGCGCGGCCTTGGCAGGCTGGGCCTTCGCAGGCGCGGCGCCGGCATTCGCGGCACTGCCGCCGCTTTGCGGCACGCAGGAAAGATCGCCTTCCGGGCATTGCAACTGGTGCTGCAACTGCGCCAGCCGCGCCTTGGTCAACTCCGCCTTGCAAACCCCGACCAGGCTCGAATAGATCGAACCGTCGGCATAGGGCTGGGTGCGGAAGGCGCATTCCTTGTCGCGAAACGGGATCCAGGCGCGCTGCGCGTCGCGCAGGCGTTTCAGGTCGGCGGGAGCGAGACGGGCCGCCAGCGCCTTGTAAACAGCGTTGAGCCCTGCGTCGGCCGAAGCGGCATTCGCGGTCGTGCAGGTGGCAAGGTCGGCCTGCGTCTTCGCCGTCGCGCAGTCGACGGCTGCCGCGCGGGCCGCGGGCGTTGTGAGAAGCAGCCCGGCCGCGATTGCGAAAATCGCGACCGCCAGCGAGGCCGAAAGGAGCGAGGTCTTGCTCGACATGATCTGCCCTCTGTTTGAATCGGCCCCGGCGCCTATGCCAGCATAGGTTGAGACAATGGCGGCGATCAACGCCAAATCCGTGACGTGGCAAGCAAAGTGTAAGCAGCGATGATTGGCGAAAGACGGGAGTGAACGATCTCCCTTCCTGTGGGGAGATGCCCGGCAGGGCGGTGGGAGCGCTGCCTCTCAGTCATTCATGGGCGATGGCCGGAGTTGTTTTCCGCTGTCGATCTGGATCAGCAAATGTTCCGTCGCGCGCCCCATAAGCGGGGAGATTGGCTGTGTCGGTGCACGGCCCGTCGATTCAACTGGAAGAGCAATTGGAGCAGTCTCGCTCTCGAACAGAACCACCTGCGTCGCCAGCGCGGTTGTCGTGGCGACCTGGAAGAAGATGAAGGCGAGGGCGAGATAGCGGATCACGGGCCTCCAAACGCTTCGGTCGGCAACTGGTTCCAGCCCCGTCGATTTTTTTGCTGAACGTTTGCAGACCGCGCGGCAGGCCTCGTCCAGACGCTGGCTCTTGCGAAGCGCCGATGTCCCGTGCAAAAGCGCGGCTATGCTTATCATCAACGACCTTACGCTGCGCATGGCGGGGCGGCTGCTTCTCGATCACGCCTCGCTCACCCTGCCGGCCGGCACGAAGGCAGGCCTTGTCGGCCGCAACGGCACCGGCAAGACCACGCTGTTCAAGGCAATCACGGGTGATTTTCCTTCGGAGACCGGCTCGATCAGCCTGCCCAAAAACACGCGCATCGGCCAGGTGGCGCAGGAAGCCCCCGGCACCGAGGAGCCGCTTATCGAAATCGTGCTGAAGGCCGATGTCGAGCGCCAGGCTCTGCTTGAAGAGGAGAAGACCGCGACAGATCCGCACCGCATCGCCGAGATACACACCAGGCTCGCCGACATCGACGCGCATTCGGCAGAGTCCCGGGCCGCCACCATCCTGGCCGGCCTCGGCTTCGACGATGCCGCGCAGAAGCGGCCGGCCTCGTCCTTCTCCGGCGGCTGGCGCATGCGCGTGGCTTTGGCCGCCGTGCTCTTTTCCGAGCCGGACCTGCTGCTGCTCGACGAGCCGACCAACTATCTCGACCTCGAAGGCACGCTGTGGCTTGAGAACTACGTCTCGAAGTATCCGCACACGGTGTTGCTGATCTCGCATGATCGCGACCTGCTCAACCGCGCCGTCAACTCGATCGTCCATCTCGATCAGAAGAAGCTGACCTTCTGGCGTGGCGGCTACGACCAGTTCGAGCGGCAGCTCACCGAGCAGCGGGAGCTGCAGGAGAAAAGCCGCGTCAAGCAGGAAGCGCAGCGCAAGCACATGGAATCCTTCGTCGAGCGTTTCCGCGCCAAGGCTTCCAAGGCAAGGCAGGCGCAGTCGCGCCTGAAGGCGCTGGAGAAGCTGAAGCCGATCGCCGCCGTGGTGAACGACACGGTGCGGCCGTTCTCCTTTCCCGAGCCGGTCAAGACAGTCGCCTCGCCGATCGTGGCGCTGAACAGCGTCAATGTGGGCTATACCGAAGGCAACCCGATCCTGAAGAAGATGACGCTGCGTATCGATGCCGACGACCGCATCGCGCTGCTCGGCGCCAACGGCAACGGCAAGTCGACCTTCGCCAAGTTGCTCGCCGGGCGGCTAAAGGCCGAGACCGGCTCGGTCACGGTTGCGCCCGGACTGAAGGTGGCGATCTTCGCTCAGCATCAGCTCGACGATCTGCGCCCAGAGGAAAACGCCTATGAGCATGTGCGCCGGCTGATGCCGGATGCGCCTGAAGCCAAGGTGCGCGCCCGCGTCGCCCAGTTCGGCCTGTCGACCGAGAAGATGAACACAGCGGCCAGGGATCTGTCCGGCGGCGAGAAGGCACGGCTGCTGATGGGCCTGTCCGCCTTCGAGGGTCCGAACCTCTTCATCCTCGACGAGCCGACCAACCATCTCGACATCGACAGCCGTGAATCGCTGATCCATGCGCTGAACGATTTCCCGGGCGCGGTGATCCTGATCTCGCACGACCGGCATCTTCTGGAGGCGACGGCCGATCGGCTGTGGCTGGTCAAGGACGGCGCGGTCAATCCCTATGACGGCGACCTGGAGGACTATAAGACGCTGGTCACCGGCGTGTCCTCCAACCGCCGCGAGCAGAAGGAAGCCGACAAGGCTTCCAAGGCCGACCGCCGCCGCGAGGCCGCCCAGCGCCGCGCGGCATTGGAGCCGCTGGCGAAGGAAATCCGCGCCACCGAGGCGCTGATGGACCGCATCCGCAAGCGCATCGACCTGATCGAGGACGAGCTCGCCAACCCGGCGATCTACGAGAAGGATCCCTCCACCGCGACGCGGTTGGCCAAGGAGCGCTCGCAGCTTGCCCATACGCTTGCCGTGAACGAGGACAAGTGGCTGGCGATGTCGGCGGAATATGAGGAAGGGATCGCGGAGTAGCGCGCCCTTTTCCTTCTCTCCTTGTGGGAAAAGGTGGATCGGCGCACAGCGCCGAGATGGATGAGGGGTGCTGGAAGAAACTGGGCGCTGAAGAATAGGGCGCTTCAAGCGCCAATTTCTTAATCGTTGCGATCCTTCCAACACCCATCATCCGACCGAGCTTCGCCCGGCCACCTTCTCCCACAGGGGAGAAGGAGGAGCCTCGTCTGGCCCTACACCTCTCCTGCAAAACCCGCTAAACACCCCGCATGAACCAGCACGCCAAGCTCCGGATCGGCCATTCGGCCTGTCCGCACGATTGCCCTTCCACCTGCGCGCTCGAAGTCGAGGTGCTCGACAACAACCGCATCGGCCGCGTGCATGGCGCCAAGGCGAACAGCTATACGGCGGGCGTCGTCTGCGCCAAGGTCGCGCGCTATGCCGACCGGGTGCATCATCCGGACCGGCTGCTGAAGCCGCTGGCGCGCGCGGGCGCCAAAGGCGAGGGCGCCTGGAAGGAAGCGAGCTGGGAAGCGGCGCTCGACCTCGTGGCGGAAAAATTCATCGCGGCGGAAGAGAAATACGGCTCGGAAACCGTCTGGCCTTATTTCTACGCCGGCACGATGGGGCTGGTGCAGCGCGACGGCATCGAACGGCTCCGTCACGCGAAGAAATATTCAGGCTTCTTCGGCTCGATCTGCACCAATCTCGCCTGGACCGGTTGGATGATGGGTGTGGGCGCCTTGCGCGGTCCCGACCCGCGCGAGATGGCCAAGGCCGATTGCGTCGTGATCTGGGGCACCAATGCCGTGGTCACGCAGGTCAACGTCATGACCCATGCGATGCGGGCGCGGAAAGAGCGCGGCGCGAAAATCGTCGTCATCGACATCTACGATAACGCCACGATGAAGCAGGCCGATCTCGGCCTGGTGCTGAGGCCCGGCACCGACGGCGCGCTCGCCTGCGCGGTCATGCATGTGCTGTTCCGCGATGGGCTCGCCGACCGCGCCTATCTCGAAAGATACACCGACGATCCGCGCGGGCTCGAAGAGCATCTGCGCAGCCGCACGCCCGAATGGGCCGCCGCCATCACCGGGCTCTCCGTCGCCGAGATCGAAGCTTTCGCGCGGATCGTCGGCACGACGAAGAAGACTTATTTCCGTCTCGGCTATGGCTTCGCGCGCCAGCGCAACGGCTCGATCAACATGCACGCCGCGTCCTCGATCGCCGCCGTCACCGGCGCTTGGCAATATGAGGGCGGCGGCGCCTTCCATTCCAATTCGGGCATCTTCAAGCTGAACCAGGATGTGCTCGAAGGCACCGCGATGCGCGACCCGAACATCCGCTATCTCGACCATTCGCGCATCGGCCCGGTGCTGACCGGAGCCCAAGACGCGCTCTATGGCGGCCCGCCGGTGACGGCGATGCTGATCCAGAACACCAATCCGGCCAATGTCGCGCCGGAGCAGCGACTGGTGAAACAGGGTTTTCTGCGCGAGGACCTGTTCACCTGCGTGCACGAGCAGTTCATGACCGATACGGCCAAGCTCGCCGACGTCGTGCTGCCGGCGACGATGTTTCTGGAGCATGACGACATCTACAAGGGCGGCGGCAACCAGCACATCACGCTCGGCCCCAAGCTGATCGAGCCGCCGGAAGGGCCGCGCACCAACCACTACGTCAATGAGGAGCTCGGCAAGCGGCTGGGCGTCGGCGACCGTCCGGGTTTCGGCCTGACCGAGCGCGAGCATATCGACATCATCCTCGGCAAGCGCGGCCTCGGCAGCTTCGATAGTTTGAGGGAACAGAAGTGGGTCGACCTGCAGCCCGACTTCGACGACGCGCATTTCATCAACGGCTTCGGCCATGCCGACAAGAAGTTCCATTTCCGGCCCAACTGGACCGGCCAGTCGGCGCCCAACCGGCCGCCGAAAAGCATGGGCCTGTTCGGACCCGTCGAGCGGCTGCCGGAATTTCCGGACCATGTCGAGCTGATCGAAGTGGCGGACGAGGAGCATCCGTTCCGGCTGGCGACCTCGCCGGCGCGCAACTTCCTCAATTCCAGCTTTGCCGAGACGCCGGTATCGAAGGCCAAGGAAGGCAGGCCGGAGCTGCTCATCCACCGCGAAGATGCCGAAGCGCTCGGCATCGAAAATGGCGGCCGCGTCGAGGTCGGCAACCGGCGCGGCGACCTGGTGCTGCACGCCAGATTCTTCGACGGCGTGAAGCGAGGCGTGGTGATTGCGGAAGGCATCTGGCCGAACAGCGCGCATGAACGGGGCGAGGGCATCAATGTGCTGACCGGCGCCGATGCGCCGGCGCCCTATGGCGGCGCCGCCGTCCATGACAACAAGGTCTGGCTCAGGGCGCTCTGATTACTTCACGGTCTGCCATGGCCTGATGGCTCACCAACTGGGATCTCGGCCTTCGAGATCATCGTCCGGGGCGACTTGCGGTTGGCGACCAAGACTGGCGTAGGGGTCCACATAAGCTATCTTGAGCGCATCGCCCACCAAGCCGGATATGGCGTTGAGCGATGCGCCGATTGCAAGCCTCGGAAAGCTTAGCCGCGCCAGCTTGAAGCGCCGGACGGAAGTCGGGGTGGTGAGGATGTCAGCCATGATGTCCTCCAGTGACGGCGACAAATGGCACCGCTCCCCACCCAGGTCCTTGGCTCGAACCTGAAGAGTCCTGAACGGCTCTGAAGTTGCTTGAAGCGAAGACTCCCGAACGGCCCTGAAGTTCGCCTTCAGGGTGATCTTGGATTATCCTGCCCGTGAGGGTGGTTCTTGGCCGATGGACTTGGAGTTTGGGACCTATCGTTTGAGGCGAGCCGAACGGCGGTTGCTGGGCCCGAACGGCCCGGTGGAGCTTTCGGCGCGTTCCTTCGACATCCTCGCCATGCTGCTCGACAGGCCCGATGAGGTGCTCGGCAAGGCCGAACTTTTCGATGCGGTCTGGCCTGGCGTGGTGGTGGAGGAGAACACGCTGCAGGTCCACATTTCGGCGCTGCGCAAACTTCTGTCTGCCGAGCTGATCGCTACCGTGCATGGTCGCGGCTACAAATATGCAGGGCCCAGACCCTTCGCGGTTTCGGCAGATGCAGCGGCGTCGTCCAGACCGTCTATCGCCATACTGCCCTTCGACAATATGAGCGGCGACCCGGAGCAGGACTATTTCAGCGACGGAATTACCGAAGACATCATTGCCGAGCTCGGCAAGTATAAGGAGTTTCTGGTCATCGCGCGGAACTCCTCGTTCCAGTTCCGCGGCAAGACGCATGACCCGGCGGAGGTGGCGAGCAAGCTTGGCGTCCAATATGTCGTCGAAGGCAGTGTGCGCAAGATCGGCAACCGGGTGCGGGTCGCCGTGCAGCTAACCGATGCTTTGTCGATGGCCCATATCTGGGGCGAACACTACGACCGGGAACTCGACGACATTTTCGCCATCCAGGACGAAATCACCCGGATGATCGCGGCGCGTCTGGCCCGGCAGGCCAGAACCGCGATTGCTTCGCGCGCCAGGGCCAGGCCAACCAACAACATGTCAGCCTATGAGTCTTACCTGCGGGCGCTGCAACTGGCGGCCGTCTATGACACGGTGCTCGAAGCGGAGCCATTTCTGCGCCAGGCGGTAAAGCTCGATCCGCAGTTTGCCGCCGCCCACGCCATGCTGAGCTTCGTGGAGTCCATCAAGTACTATTGGGACTACAACAATCCCGGCCATTTGCATTCCGGACTGGAGATCGCAAGAACAGCATTGGGCCTCGATCCCGACGAAGCCTATGGGCATCTCGCCACCGGCTTCGCTCACTTGTACCTGCGCCAATTCAGGCAAGCGGAAATCAGCCTTGACCGGGCGGTTGCGCTCAATCCGAACGATCCGTTCATTCTCAGCATCCGCGCTATTTTCCTCAATCACACGGACAGGCCGGAGCAAGGGCTCGATGAAATAGCCGAAGCCCAGCGCCGCGACCCATACGCCGTGGGATGGTACGACGACTTCCGTGGCGTCCTGCTGACGACGGCCGGGCGATATCGCGAGGCGGCTGCCTGCTACGCGAAGATGGCGACCGTGACACCATGGTCGCTCATCCGCCTTATCATCTGCCATTCCGAACTGGGCGACATCAGGCAGGCGCAAGATGTCCTGGCGAAGGTCAAGGCGCATTATCGCGGAATGAGCCTTGACCAGATCATCGATACCGAAGTGGATTTCTACCAGGACGCCGCCGTATGCAGCCGCTACCGCGCGATCCTTGATCGCGTCGACAAGGCGCAATAGGTCCGTCGCGGCGCTGCATCTCGCTTGCGTTGCTACTTCGCGGCCTGCGCATCCAGCGCCTTGATCTCATCCACGGCTGCCTTGCGCGCCGCCGCATCGACACCGGACGCGCCCTTGTCCTTGGCGAAGGCAATGAGGGCCGTTCGCGTGTCCTCGTCGCATCCGTCCGAGCCCAAGCTGTCGATGCCGGCTTTCCTGGCGGCGGCGAGCACGGAGTCGCAGGCGTCCGGCGCGAAGGCGAACTGACCCATGATGGCGCCGAGCGTGAGCGGGTCCTGCAGGCGCGGATCGTCGCGGATCGCTTGCAGCGTGGCGCCGCCGACCGCGCGTGATTTCCGATCCTGCGCGATCTGCGTCAGGTCGAAGATGAACTCGAATTCCGGCTTCTCGACGCCCTCCGGCTTCGACACCAGTATATCCAGCGCGAAGCGAGTGATCTCCTCGGGCGTCACCACCGATCGGATGGCGCGCGCCTGATGGTAGTTGCGCACCAGCACCCAGCGCGAGGGAAGATCGCCGTAGCGGGCCAGAACGCCGAGCTGCTTGATGGCGGCAAGCTTCTGCTTGTCGGTCTTGGCTGCCTGCGCCTGGGCAAACACCTTGTCGCGGATGCGGTTGACGAGGTCCGCGTCGAGGCCGCCCGGAGCCGGCGCGGCCTGCTGTGTCCCGGCTGCGGCTTGCGGGCTGGGAGCATCGCCAAGCGGGCCCTTCGCGTCGACCCAGGCCGCGAGCGCCTTGCGCGCGTCCGGGCCGAAATAGCCTTTCGGCTCGCCGGTGTAGAAACCTTCGCTCTTCAGCGTCGTCTCGATGGCGACGCGGATCTCATCGGGCAGCGCCTTGCCGATGCCGACAAGGTTCTGGTCGTCGAGGCCGGCCGGCGCCTCGCGGAAAGCATCCATCACCGCGGCCGCGATCGCCGCCGTTCCGGCGCTGGAGGCCGGTCCGGAAAAGACGCCGCTCAGCTCCATGTCGGCGTCGTTGGCGCCGAACACGCCGGCGCCCATCCTGCCGATGCCGTCATTGTAAAGCGCGATGCGGTCGGTGATGCCTTCGCGCAGCGTCATCAGATGATCGAAGCTGTCGAAGGTGAAGGCGTTGGCGAGCTTGCTCCTTGCCCTGAGCGAGCCGAGCCGCTCCGCCTCGCGCCAGGCATGCAGGCGCTCGCGCGGGTTCTTGTCGATGCCGAGACCGTCGTCATAGGCATCGCCCAGCAGCACCATCGCTTCGACGCTGCCGAGATTGGCGGCGTTGATCAGCATCGCCGTCGCCTTC
This sequence comes from Mesorhizobium atlanticum, assembly GCF_003289965.1. Classification (GTDB taxonomy): domain Bacteria; phylum Pseudomonadota; class Alphaproteobacteria; order Rhizobiales; family Rhizobiaceae; genus Mesorhizobium; species Mesorhizobium atlanticum. The sequence continues at coordinate 227,654 of NZ_QMBQ01000001.1, read as the reverse complement.
AGGTCGTCCTGCGGATAGACCACGCCCTTGCGCAGGAGCTTTGCGTGCAGCAGATAAGCCTGCTGCTCCTTCCTGGCTTCGCCTTCGTCGATCAGCGCTTTCAATTGATCGTCGCTCAGCCCCTCGTCGTGGCGCGACGGGCGATAGCTGGTCGAATCGAGATTGGCATATTGCGTCGAGGCGTAGAGCCAGAGCGCCTCGCGGTCGCCGCCGTCCGCCAGCGGCTTCAGCATGGCACGCGCCAAATCCTCGTTCTTGAACTGCTGATCGTCCGACAGCTGCAGCCGCGCCAGCGCCAGCGCGGCACCTGGTTCGCCGGCCTCGGCGGCGTCGCTCAGGCGCTCGACCAGCTGGTCCGGATTGTCGATTTGAAAGCCGTCATAATCGGGAAGCAGCTTCGCCAGCCTGATGCTGGCGTCGAGGTCCCATGGGGCATTGAGCAGCTGGATCGCCTCACGCGGCTGGCGGCCGACGACCTTGCCGTCGAGCAGCAGGCCGGCGAGCAGCGGCCCGGCGCCGGCGACGTTCTTGGTGGCGCCGCGCAGCATCGCGATCGCGCGCTTGCCGTCCGCCAGCCCGCCTTCGCCCTTGGCCAGCATGTCGGCCAGCATCGGCACGGCATACTGATCGCTGGCGACGCGCGCCTCGAGCAATTGCCTGGCCTTCGCCGCGTCCTGCTGCGTGCCGCGTCCCAGCCGCAGCGCCTTGATATAGGCGAGCACCGACGGTTCGGGTCCACTGGTACCTGCCTTGGAATCCGCGTCCACGGCTTGAAATGCCTTTTGCTGCTCTTCGGCGGCGAAACCGTCATTCTCCAGCACCGTCTGCGCGATCAGCAGCGGCATGGCCTTGCGGAGCTGGCTGTCCCATTCGCCGGGCGAGGGGCCTTGAACCGGCGCGTCGATGATGTGCTGGGCGGTCTCGACAAGCTTATGCGCGTCGCGGCGCAGCAGCGGTCCGTCGCTGTACTGATGCAGCAGAGTCACAAGGGCCGTGAGATGACCGGCAGCGCCTGCCTTCTGCAAGGCGTCGAGCGCCATGTCGCGCGAGACCGGCGGCGCACTGGCGTCGGCGCTGTCGTGCCGATGCACCGAATAGATCTCATAGAGCAGATAATTCGCCTCCGGACTGCCGCCGTCGGCGATGAGCTTGATCTGCGGCAGAAGAAAGGTGAGTCCCGGCTGGTTGAGCGCGACCTGGACCCGCAGCCATTCAAGCGTCAGCCGCTTTTCCTGTGGCGCGCCGAGCATCGCCGCCTGGCATTTCTCGGCCAAGACCTTGAGCTTGCTCAGATCGAAATCCTGCGGGAAGAGCTCGCCATACTGAACAGGCGGCGCCTTGGCTTCGGGATCGAGCGGCACCGAGGCGCCCTTGTCGCAGACGCTGATCGCCTCCGCGAGCGCCGCCTTCTTGGCCGCATCGTCCGCGGCTTTTTTGGCCGGATCGTCCGCCGCCTTTTTGGCCGCATCGTCTGACTTTTCGGAAGATGCCTGAGCCGCGAAGGCCGCGCCGGCAAGCGGCGTCAAGGCGAGGCAGGAAAGTACCAGGGCATGCACTGGCCGCAGCATGAGCGTCCCCCCTCGGACAGTCCGGGCACGGCCGGACACACAGGCGCTAAATTAGCATGTCGCGTCAGCGATGATGAGTGTGGCGCTTCACATTCGCCTATAGTTCGCCCTCGTATCGCCCCGATGTCGTGGCCCGCGGCCGCTTGAATCACTTTGCCAACGCAGCGTGCTAGAGGATTGTTACGACTCGGGCTTTCGACAGGAATCGCCATGCCGCACCCGCTCAGATTGGCCATCGCCGGTGCGCTCGGCCGCATGGGACAACAGATGACGGAGACCGTCGCCGCCGATCCGCGGCTGCAGCTCGTCGCGCGCTTCCAGCGGCCGGGCAGTGTGGGCGAGGGGCTGGTCGAGCGCGACGAAGCGCTTTCGCTTGCCGACGTGGTGATCGATTTCACCACGCCCGCGGCGTCCGCCGAATTGGCCAAAGCCTGCGCGGTGCGCGGCGGTCCGGCGCTGGTGATCGGCTCAACGGGTTTCACCGCATCGGAGTTGGCCGCAATCGCCGAGGCGGCAAAGACAATCGCCATCGTGCGCTCCGGCAGCTATTCGCTTGGCCTCAACATGCTGACCGGCCTGGTCGAGCAGGCCGCAAGGGCGCTTGGGCCTGACGATTGCGACATCGAAATCCTCGAAGCGCATCACCGCTTCAAGGTCGACGCGCCGTCGGGCACGGCGCTGATGCTGGGAGAGGCGGCCGCGCGCGGGCGAGGCGTCGAGTTGGACAATGTGGCGAAGCGCGCCCGCGACGGCCTCGTTGGTCCGCGCGGTGCCGGCGAGATCGGCTTTGCCGTGCTGCGCGGCGGCGGCATCGTCGGTGAGCATATCGTGAGCTTCCTTGCCGAAGGCGAGACGGTCACGCTCTCGCATGCCGCCGGGGATCGCTCGATGTTCGCGCGCGGCGCCATCGCGGCGGCACTTTGGGTCGCCGGCCGACCACCCGGCGAATACGACATGCGCGACGTGCTCGGCTTTGGCGGTCGCTAAAAAGGCTGAAAGCCAGCTGAAAGCTTGGCCATGCCATGACGGCATTCGCGGCGTTCGCCGTGACTGGCCCGGGAGGGGTCGGCAAGGAGGAGATGCGGCGCAGCTCGGATGGCGCGCCGCCCAGGTGGAGGAAGTTACGTGACCGGTTTTATCTCTAAACACGCTCTTCGTTCGGCGACGCTGACGCTTGCCATGCTTGCCGCGGGCGCGACGACGGCGTCGGCCGCAGACAAGATTTCGATCATGGTGGGCGGCTACGAAAAGCAGATCTACCTGCCGGCCAAGCTCGCCGAGGCGCTCGGCTATTTCAAGGATGAAGGCCTCGACGTCGAGCTGCTCAACGAGCCGGCGGGCGTCGATGCCGAAAACGAGATGCTGGCAGGCGCCGTGCAGGGCGTGGTCGGCTTCTACGACCACAGCATCGACCTGCAGGCCAAGGGCAAGTTCGTCGAATCCGTCGTCCAGTTCAGTCAGGCGCCTGGCGAGGTCGAGCTGGTCTCGTCCAAGCATCCCGAGATCAAGTCTCCCGCCGACTTCAAGGGCAAGAATCTCGGCGTCACCGGCCTCGGCTCCTCGACCAACTTCCTGACGGAATATCTCGCGGTCAAGAACGGCTTGAAGCTCGGCGATTTCACCTCGGTTCCGGTCGGCGCCGGCAACACCTTCATCGCCGCCATGCAGCAGGACAAGATCCAGGCCGGCATGACGACCGAACCGACGATCACGCGGCTGCTCAAGACCGGCGAAGCCAAGGTCTTGATCGATATGCGCACAATGGACGGCACCAAGGCCGCGCTCGGCGGCACCTATCCGGCCGCCTCGCTCTATATGCAGACCGAGTGGGTCGAGGCGCACAAGGACACGGTGCAGAAACTCGCCAATGCCTTCGTCAAGACGCTGAAATTCATCAACACGCACAGCGGCGCCGAGATCGCCGCGAAGATGCCGAAGGACTACTATGTCGGCGACGAGGAAGGCTACGTGAAGGCGCTCGACGCCGGCAAAGGCATGTTTACCGCCGATGGCGTGATGCCCCAGGGCGGTCCGGAAACGGTGCTGACCGTGCTCTCCGCCTTCAAGAAGGAACTGCAGGGCAAGCAGATCGACCTGTCGAAGACCTACACCACGGAATTCGTCAAGAACGTGAAGTAGCCGTCAGGACGGCGCGAGGTTCCGACCTCGCGCCACCATGCCCGCCTTGTTTCCACGTCCGGCGATCTCCCGCGCGGGGATCGCCCGCTATTGGAGTCTGTTCAACCATGGCTGTCGAAAAGACCGCTCCGGCGATCGAGCTGATCAATGTCAGCCGTCGCTTCCTTTCCCCCACCGGCAAATCGCTGACGGCGATCCGCGATTTCACCATGACGGTCGAACGCGGCGAGTTCGTCGCCGTCGTCGGCCCGACCGGCTGCGGCAAGTCGACGACGCTGAACCTCGTCACCGGGCTCGCCAGCCCGAGCGCCGGCGAGGTCCGCGTCATGGGCGCGCCGGTCAAGGGGATCGACCCGCGTATCGGCTTCGTGTTCCAGACCGATGCGCTGTTTCCCTGGCGCACGGTGATCGAGAATGTCATGGCCGGGCCGCTGTTTCGCGGCAAGCCCAAGGCACAGGCGCAGGCTTCCGCCCGCGACTGGCTGGCACGCGTCGGCTTGGCCCGCTTCGAACAGCACTATCCGCACCAGCTCTCCGGCGGCATGCGCAAGCGCGTGGCGCTCGCCCAGACCTTCATCAACGGCCCAGAGATCCTCTTGATGGACGAGCCGTTCTCCGCGCTCGACGTGCAGACCCGGGTTCTGATGCATGAAGAACTGTTGCGCCTCTGGTCCGAGGCGAAGGCCTCCGTCGTCTTCGTCACCCACGACCTCGAGGAGGCGATCGCGCTGGCCGACAAGGTCTATGTGCTCACCGCCGGACCGGCGACGGTAAAATCCGTCTACACGATCGACCTGCCGCGCCCGCGCGTCGTCGCCGACATCCGCTACGAGCAGCGCTTCATCGACTATTCGCGCACCATCTGGGCCGATCTCAAGGAAGAGGTCGAGACCAGCTACGCCCGCGCGGCGGCGTGAGGAGAACCGACATGACAGATGCCACCGTCAACATCCCGACCACCGCCTTCCGGCCCGGAACCTCGGACGCCGAGATCGAGGCCGCCGCCGCCAAAGCCGCCGTGCATCGCCGCCACACCGTCACGTTCTGGCGGCTGGGTATCCTGCTCGTCTTCCTCGGCCTGTGGGAAATCGCCGGCCGCATGGCCTGGATCGATCCCTTCTTCTACGCCATGCCGAGCACGATCGCCGCGCGGCTCTATGAGTGGATCACCGAGGGCACCTCGGAAGGCCCGCTCTGGTACCATCTCTATGTCACCATGGAAGAGTCGGTGCTGGGCTTCGTCACCGGTTCGGTCGCCGGCATCATCATCGGCGTCGCGCTCGGCCGCAACCGCATGGCCGCCGATATCTTCTCGATCTACATCAAGGTGATCAACTCGATCCCGCGCGTGGTGCTGGCGCCGATCTTCATCATGATCCTCGGCCTCGGCCTCGCCTCCAAGGTGGCGCTGGCCTTCGTCATGGTGTTCTTCGTCGTCTTCCACAACGCCTTCCAGGGCGTGCGCGAGGCCGACCGTGCCATGATCGCCAATGCCCGTATCCTCGGCGCCTCCGACTGGCAGCTGACCCGTTCGGTGATCGTGCCGTCGGCGATGAGCTGGATTTTCGCCAGCCTGCATGTCAGCTTCGGCTTCGCCATCATCGGCGCCATCGTCGGCGAGTTCGTCGGCTCGCGCTACGGCATCGGGCTGTTGATCAACATCGCCAAGGGCTCGTTCGACGCGGCCGGCATGTATGCCGCGATCGTCATCGTCATGGTGGTGGCCCTGGGCGCCGAGTACCTGATGACGATGGTCGAGAGCCGGCTGGCAAAGTGGCGTCCTCAGCCGCTGCATGAGACGCAGTGAACCGCCTTAGAGCGGTTCAGCGTTTCAGGGAAAAGCCGAACCACTCTAAGCCTTTGTTTTGCGCAATTCCGGACGGAAAACCGCTACGCACTTTTCCTGGAATTGCTCTAGTTGCCTGCCAGCGGCAGCCGCACCTCGACCTTGAGCCCGCCAGCGGCGGCGTCGCCGAGTGTGACGCTGCCGCCGGCATTCTCGACAACCTCATGGACGATGGCGAGCCCGAGCCCGCTGCCTTCCTCGGCCGAGCCGGCGATGCGGTAGAAGCGTTCGAAGACGTGCTCCCGCTCTTCCACGGGAATGCCGGGTCCACTGTCGATGACCGTGAGCTCAGCCTCGTCGCCAGCGGCGGTGAGCTTGACGGTGACGCTGCCGCCGGCCGGTGTGTAGCGCAACGCGTTGTCGACAAGATTGACGATCATCTCCCGCAACATCGTCCCGTCGCCGATGACCGGCACGGGGCCGGTTTCCTCGAGGCCGAGGTCGATGTTGCGTTCGACCGCCTTCGGCGCATGTGCCTCCAGAACCTGGCGGGCGGCCTCGGAGAGGTCGATGCGATCGGCACGTGGCCGCCGGCTGCCGGGCTCGGCACGCGAGAGCGTCAGCAACTGCTCGGCCAGTCGCGCCAGTTTGCCTGAACTTGCCTGCAACGCCACAAGCGCTTCCCGCCGTCGATCCGCGGCGCTTTCGCGCAACGCATAGCTCGCCTGTGTCGACAGCAGCGCCAGCGGCGTGCGCAACTGGTGCGCGGCATTGGCGATGAAGCGGCGCTGCGCCGCCATCTGCGCCCGCACGCGCGCCATATAAGCATTGAGCGCCTCGATCAGCGGCCTGATCTCGCTCTGCGCGCCCGTCACCTCGATCGGGTCGAGGTCGCTGCGGCCCGGCGAGCGAACCGCATCGCTAAGGCGGATCAGCGGCGCCAGCCCGCGGCGCAGGCCAAGCAGCACGAAAACGCCGGCGATCGCCACCAGCGCCAGCTGCTGGCCAAAGGCGCTCAACCACAGACGCTTCACCATCGCATCGTGACCGCCGAGCGTCACGCCGACCGTGACCGTGATCGGCGAATCCGGCCCGGCGCCGATGACCGTATGGCTGAGCGTTGCCAGTCGCAGGCGGTGATCGCGAAAGCCGGTCTCGATACTGCCGCGCCGTGCCGCCTTCGGCAGGTCGGGATAGCCGGTCAGCAGGCGTCCGCCCGCGGTCTCGACATGGTAGTAGACACTGTCGCGATCGCCGGTATCGAACATTTCGATCGCCGCCGGTGGAATGGTGGCGTCGAGCACGCCGTCTTTGACAGCGACCTGCTCGGCGATGGCGCGCGCCGATGCCATGAGCATCCGATCGGTGACCAGATCGGCAGTCGCGCGCGCATTGCCATGGCTGGTCCATAGATTGATCCCGGCGAGCCCGGCCAGCGGCAGCACCACCCAGGCCAGCAATTGGATTCGAAGGCTGCCGATCCGAAGACTGCCGATTCTCATGACGCCGGATCGTCTTGGCGCAAGAGGTAGCCGAGGCCACGCAAGGTGGCGATCTGGACGCGCGATCCCTCGAGCTTCTTGCGCAGGCGATGCACATAGATCTCGATGGCGCTGGGGTCGGCGTCGGTGTCGAAGTCGTAGATCGCCGCCGAGAGCGCCGCCTTGCTCACCGTGCGTCCGGCCTTGACGACGAGCTGTTCCAGCACCGCGTGCTCGCGCGGCGTCAGCGACAGCGTCGTGCCGGCAAGCGAGAACAGGCGGGTGTTGGTGTCGAAGACGAGGTCGCCGCAGGTGATGACCGGCGCGGTGCGGTCGTTGGCCCGGCGCAGCTGCACGCGGATGCGCGCCTCCAGCTCCTCGATCTGGAAGGGTTTGGCCAGATAGTCGTCGGCGCCTTCGTTCAGCCCCTTGACCCTGCCGTCGAGGCTGGCGTTGGCGGTAAGCACGATCACCGGCACCGGGTTGCCGCGCGCCCGCAGCCTTTTCAGCACCTCCATGCCGCCCATGCGGGGCAGGGCAAGGTCGAGGATGATCAAGGCGTGATCGCCGGCCGCCAAAGCATGCTCGACATCCTCGCCGTCATGCACGACGTCGACGACATAGCTCGCCTGGCGCAGCGTCTTGCTCAGCCAATCGGCCAGTTCGCGATTGTCCTCGACAAGCAGCAGTCGCATCGTTCGTCGCTGTTTCCTCCCAACGGTGCCGACCTTGGCCGAGAGCGGCAGGCGGCGTCCGAATTGGTTCCCTGAGGCAACCGATAGTATCGATCCGCCCGCAAGGCAAACGCGGTTTCCCGGCGGCCGCCATCCCGATCACGATGCCCGCCGAGGCCCTTGCCGCGTCGTGCAAGTGATGAAACCGAACCGTTCGGTTCAATTAATGTTGACGGTTCGTGTAACCACAGTGAACGCTGGCAGGTCTGGCCAGAGTGGCATCTCGACAGTCGCTCGCCGTAACCGATTGATATCAAATGATAAGTGTTTAGCCGCTTGGGCTTTCACGCAATTTCAAGATCGAACCGAACGGTTCGGTTCACAACTTTTCGTGATTGGAACTGGCAGCAGGGCAGACCCATCTCGGGGTGGTCCGAGCGACGCGAATTTCCATCAAGGCACGCCACTAGACGGACATGACTTTGAAAATCTGGAGTACTTAAAATGACCAAGATTGCTCTTACCGCCGCTGCCCTCCTCGTCGCTACGAGCGGCGCCTTTGCCGGCAGTGACCATTACGGTTCCGACAACGTCAATCAGCCGGCCGTGACCGCCCCCGCGGGCAAGGTCGACAACACCGTCACGGGTTCGATCCGCAAGTTCGAGCAGCGCGACCTTCACATCAGGCCGGCTCAGAACCAGCCGGAATCCGGCCAGGGCATCTGGGGCCGCTAATCCGGCCCCTTCCTGACCAACGTCAACCAACAACTTGAATCTGGAGTAACTCAAATGACCAAGATCGCTCTTACCGCCGCCGCCCTTCTCGTTGCCACCGGTGCTGCTTTCGCCGGCTCGGACAACTACGGTTCGGCCAATGCCAACCAGCCGGCCGCCTCGGTCGACACCTCGTCCACCGCTTCGATCCAGAAGTCGGACGCGGGCGCTCAGAAGCCGGTCGTCACGGGCGCTGATCACAACCTGTTCGGCAACCACTAATCGGACGGGGCCGATCCAGGGAAATTCAGACCAGTGGAACGAGCGGGCAGCACCCGGGCGATGTCCAGTGCGTGCCGTGCCGATTGGCTGGTCATCGGATCGTCAATCGCTCCCGATCGATAACAGCGCAACCCCAGAACCAGGAGTATTTGAAATGACCAAGTTCGTCCTTACCGCAGCCGCCATTCTCGTCGCCACCGGCACTGCTTTCGCCAGCTCCGACAATTACGGCTCGGCCAACGCCAATCGGCCGGTCACCACCGTCGACCGGACCGCAACAGCCTCGGTCACGAAGCCCGACGCGGATATCCATCAGCCGGTCGTGCAGGGCGCCAATCACGACCTGTTCGGCAACCACTGATCCGGTCTGCAAAAAACTCAGGCGGCGGGCTTGTCCCGCCGCTCTGCGTTTGTGAAGCCGGCTACTGGTGGCATGAATCGCTTCACAAGTATTTGTATCACAAGTATTTGTAATCGTTCTCCTTTTTCCGATCGAAGTTGAAGCCGAGGCTGCTCTGGCCGCTGAAAAGCGAAGGTGCGGGGAATAAATCCCGGCCGCCGCCGGTCTTCTCGGCAGCGGGGGCCATCCTCCCAAGGCCACTGCCGATCAAACGACACGGAACAAGGAAATCGAACATGACCAGGATTGCATTCGTCGCGGCCGCCATGCTTGTCGCCGCCATGGGCACCGCATCCGCTGGCAGCGATCACTACGGCGCTGATGGTGTGAACCAGTCAGCCGTCGGCGCCGACAGCAGCGTCACGGCTTCGATCCCGAAGCACAAGACAGTCACGCCGGCCCCCAAGGTCGATACCGACATGAAGACCGGCGCGACCGGCGCCGCGGATTGGGGTCCGTCACCGGACAACTGGGGTAGGTAATTGATCCGCTTCTTTGAAAATACCAAAGGCGGCGGGCTTGCCCGCCGCCTTGCTTATTGGACCGGCAAGCTCCGGGCGCTACCGCAAATCCTTGGGCCGCAGGCAATGCGTCAGCCTGGCACCGCCCAACGCAAGATCCGCCCAATCCTCGTCCAGCGTGAACCGCGCAAGTGCCGCCGTCAGAAACTTCGCTTCGATCTTCTTGAAAACGCTCTCATCCGAGCCGGCGCCGGCCAGCCGCAACACGAACTGCTGCAGGCCGGGATTGTGGCCGATCACCAGCAGATTCGTCGCCTTGACCTGCCGCACGCGCGCCAGGACGGTGGCAGGCGCCGCCTCGTAGAGCTCTTCCGCGAATTCCGCCTGCACATGCTTCGGTAGTTCCTGGGCGACCAGCCGCCAGGTATCGCGGGCGCGCAGCGCCGGCGAGACCAGCGCCAGATCCGGTAGCCAGCCGCGCCGGGCAAGCTCCCGCCCCATCAGCGGCGCGGTTTTCAGCCCGCGCGGGGCGAGAGGACGGTCGAAATCGGTAAGTGCGGGATCGTCCCAGCTCGACTTGGCGTGGCGCAGGACGAGGAGCTGTTTCACGGGCATCGATCAGGACCACGGAATCTCGGCGTTGAAATCCTTGCCATGCCTACCACCGTATCTCGCCCCCGTCTCGATGTCGAAGGCCGCGGTCAGCGCACCAAAGACGAAGAGGCCTACGCGCTGTTCGCCTCTATCCCATTTGACGGCGATGTCGGCCTCGGTGATCGACCAGGCTCCTGAACGAATATGGATTATGCCGATGATCGGCCCGGCTGCTTCGCCCTGGGCCTCGCACAGGTAAAAATAAGCTGTGGCGCTCTGCGGGCCATCGGTCTCTTCATACTCGAAGACGCCGGCGAAATCGCCTTTGGTACGGACCGCGCTGTCGAAGATCTCCAAGGCTCCGACTCCCCTTAGGCCAGCGATTCACAAGCCTGGAAAGTGCGCGGCAAGCGCGCTCTCGCTCACTCCGTCCGACCCTCGCCACCATATCGCAGGATAGCGCCAGTCGTTCAGATGCTGGCCGGTATGCTCTCGCTCATTGGCAAGTGTGAACTCGCCGAAATATCCGCTTCGGTTTCTTGGTTGAAGAACCCCGCAAACGGCAAGAATTTCAATGAGCACGCGTCTCTCGGCCTTGGACGATTGGAAGGTGCCGGCGAGTGCCTTTTCCAGGTCGCTTACCGTTGCGACGGCCCGCATGGAACTCGCCGTCTCTATTATGCGATGCATTGTCTGTCTGTCGGCGGCTGTAGACTCCGGGAGCGGCTCTGTTCGAAAGAGCGACAGGTCCAGCCAGACATAGGTTGGATTGTCGCGACGCACGCCACCCCATTTGTGGCGCTCGAAATTTAGCACGTTCAGATCGAATTCGGCAGGAGTTGGGTGCCCGTAGAACCCGCACCACGCGCATCGTCGAGCGCCAGAAGGAACGACGGTAGCGGGGGTAGCGGCGATTTCATGTCGAGGAAAGTTTGTGGCGAACGCGTAACTGCCGAGCGCCGACCTCAGATCCAATCGACGGCTGCCGAGGCTTGCTAGGAAAGCATCGGAAAGAGCAGTCGGGTTTGCTCGGTCACGCTCCTCGATCAGTTGCGAGACCACCTGATCGTGCGACAGTTTGATAGGGTCGAACATATACCCCATGCGCTTTGCGTAAGCGAAATCGTCGGGTGAGATGCGTCTGTCCGTGTCCCTGATCCAGCCGTTCTTCCAGAACGTCTGGAGGAGAATTTCCCTTGCCCGCTTGTCAAGCACTGCGCCCACTCGCCTACGGCGTGATCCGCGCCAGCTGTTCGAGGTCGGTCTCCTCGCGCAGCGGATCCGGCGCCATCACCACCGAGCTGGCGTTCTCGGCGTCGTCGGCGAAATGGGCAAGCACTGTGTGGCCCTTTTCCATGCTCGCCTTGCCCTCCGCGACGAGGCCGAGCGCCAGCGGATAGAGCCGATGCTCGGCTTTCAGCACGCGTGCGGCAAGCGTGTCCTCGTTGTCGCCGACCATCACCGGCACGGCGGCCTGCGCGATGATCGGGCCGTCATCCATCTCCGGCGTGACGAAATGCACCGAGCAGCCATGGATGCGCACGCCGGCGCGGATTGCGCGCGCATGCGTATCCAATCCCTTGAAGGCCGGCAGCAGGGCAGGGTGGATGTTGACCATGCGCCCCTGCCATTTCTCGACAAGGCCACGGCCGAGGATGCGCATATAGCCGGCGAGCGCCACGATCTCGGCGCCGAATCCGGTGAGCGCGGCATCGATCGCGGCATCATAGGCATCCTTGCTCGGATGGTCGGCGCGCTGGATGACCTTGGTGGCGATGCCGCGCGACTGAGCGATGCCGAGACCGGCGGCGTTGGCGCGGTCGGAGATCACGCCGACGATTTCAGCTGGATAACTGGGATCGGCGGCGGCCGCGATCAGCGCCGTCATGTTGGAGCCGCGCCCCGAGATCAGGACGACCGTGCGCTTCCTGCTCATAGGCCGATCGAGCCCCTGTAGATGACGCCGGCGTCGCGGCGCGGCACGATCCGGCCGATCGGCGTCACCGTCTCGCCGGCTTCCTGCAGCACTGCCGCGACCTGCGCCGCCTGGCCGGAGGCGACGGCGAGGATCATGCCGATGCCGCAATTGAAGGTGCGCATCATTTCTTCCGGTGCCACGCCGCCGCTCTTTGCCAGCCACGAGAATACCGGCGGCACGTCGATCGCCTCGAGGTCGAGCTCGGCCGAAAAATCCTTCGGCAGCACGCGCGGAATGTTTTCCGGGAAACCGCCGCCGGTGATGTGGGCCAGCGCCTTGATGCCATGCGTGTTGCGGATCGCTTTGAGAATAGACTTCACATAGATGCGCGTCGGCTCGAGCAGCGCCTCGGCGAGGCTGAGCTCCTCGTTGAACGGCGCCGGATCGCTCCAGCCAAGGCCGCTCGCGGCAACGACGCGGCGCACCAGCGAAAAGCCGTTGGAGTGCAGGCCGGAGGAGGAAAGGCCGAGCAGCACGTCGCCCTCGACGATGTCGTCGGTCGGCAGCAACTGGCCACGTTCGGCCGCGCCGACCGCGAAACCCGCAAGGTCATAGTCCTTGGCGTGGTACATGCCGGGCATTTCGGCCGTCTCGCCGCCGATCAGCGCGCAGCCGGCCTGCCGGCAGCCCTCGGCGATGCCGCCGACGATCGAGGCGCCCTGGTCCGGATCGAGCTTGCCAGTGGCGAAATAGTCGAGGAAGAACAGCGGCTCGGCGCCCTGCACGACGATGTCGTTGACGCACATGGCGACGAGGTCGATGCCGATCGTGTCGTGCTTGCCGGAATCGATGGCGATCTTGAGCTTTGTGCCGACGCCGTCATTGGCCGCGACCAGCACCGGATCGGTGAAGCCGGCCGCCTTCAGGTCGAACAGCCCGCCGAACCCGCCGATCTCGCCATCCGCGCCCGGCCGGCGCGTCGCGCGCACCAGCGGCTTGATCTTCTCGACCATCAGATTGCCGGCGTCGATGTCGACGCCCGCCTCGGCATAGGTGAGCCCATTCTTGCGCTTGGCCTTGTCGCCCTTGCTCATATCCGGCTCATCCCTGTTTCCATTGCGGGCTCTTCGCATGAATGGTTTCGGGGAGCAAGGATGACGCGCGGGTGAGGGAGTTTGTTCCCGAGGAAAAGCGGGGTGATTGGCGAAAGCCGAGGCTACGGCCAATCTCCCCGCTTGCGGGAGATTGGCAGCTTCGCCGCATCGCTCTTGCACCTATCTTCCATCTCCCTCATCTATTCCCCGACAAAAAAGTCACGACGGGACATCAGGTGACCATCCCCAACATGATCACGATCATGCGGCTGCTGCTTGTGCCCGCCGTGGTGCTGGCCATGCTGCAGTCGCTTTGGGGGTGGGCCTTCGCCAGCTTCCTCGTCGCCGGCATTTCCGACGGCGTCGACGGCTTCATAGCGCGCCGCTGGAACCAGTCGTCCCGCCTCGGCGCCTATCTCGATCCGGTCGCCGACAAGCTTTTGCTGGTCTCGGCCTTCGTCGTCATGGGCTTTGCCGGAGAATTGCCGCTCTGGCTGGTGGTCACCATGGTCTCGCGTGACGGGCTCATCGTCTGCGCCGTTCTCCTGTCCAGCGTGATGAGCAATCCGGTCGAGGTGAAGCCGCTCTTCGTTTCGAAGGCCAACACCGCCACGCAGATCGTGCTGGCGGCGCTTGTGCTGGGTGAGCTGGCCTTTGCCGCGCATCTGGGCCTGCTGCGGACCGCGCTCATATTGCTGACCGGGGTCTTGACCGTGGCTTCGGCCGCGGCCTATCTCGTGGCTTGGCTGAGGCATATGAGCGGCTATGGCGAAGGCTCCCGGACGAGCAACTCCCAGAACGACAACACCAAGTCGGGCATCGGCAAGTGGGGCGGCTCCAGCACGGACGCCTGACTACGATGGCGCGGTGATCGCCGCTGACGACAGCTCCGGTGGGCTTCGCCGTCAGGTCTTCTTCTGGGTGGCAACGGGCGTCCTGCTGGCGCTGTTCCTCTATGTCTTCTCAGGCATCCTCCTGCCTTTCGTCGCCGGCATGGTGCTCGCCTATTTCCTCGATCCGGTCGCCGACTGGCTGCAGCGGCTCGGCCTCTCGCGCCTGATGGCGACGGTGGTGATCCTGATCGCTTTCATCGTCGTGGTGGTGCTGGCCTTCGTCATCCTCGTGCCGGTGCTGGCCACCCAGATGGCCGATTTCGCCCGCAAGCTGCCGGAATATCTCACGCGCCTGCAGTCGCTGATCACCAGCTTCGACCCGAAATGGCTGGAGCAGCGTTTTGGCGTCAACGCCGCCGGCCTGCGCGACGGGCTGAACTCGCTCCTGACCTCCGGCTTCAGCCTGCTCACCACCGTCTTCACCTCGATCTGGAGCTCCGGCGTGGCGCTGGTCTCGGTGGTCAGCCTGTTCGTCGTCACCCCGGTCGTCGCCTTCTACATGTTGCTCGACTGGGACCGCATGGTGGCCGAGGTCGACGGCTGGGTGCCGCGCGACCATGTCGAGACGGTGCGCGCGCTCGCCCGCGACATCAACACCGCCACCGCCGGCTTCGTGCGCGGCCAGGGCACGCTCTGCCTGGTGCTCGGCGCCATGTATGCCACCGGGCTGACGCTGACCGGCTTGAACTTCGCCATCCTCATCGGCTTCTTCGCCGGGGTGATCTCCTTCATCCCCTATGTCGGATCCTTGACCGGGCTGGTGCTCGCCGTCGGCGTCGCCTTCGTCCAGTTCTGGCCGGACTGGACCATGGTGGTGCTGGTGGCCTGCGTGTTCTTCGTCGGCCAGTTCATCGAGGGCAACATCCTGCAGCCCCGGCTGGTCGGCAAGAGCGTCGGCCTGCATCCGGTCTGGCTGATGTTCGCGCTGTTTGCCTTCGGCGCGCTGTTCGGTTTCGTCGGCCTTCTGATTGCCGTGCCGGCCTCGGCGGCGATTGGCGTCTTGGTGCGCTTCGCCATCGCCCGCTACCTCGAATCGCCGCTTTACAAGGGTCACGCCACAGAGCCCGTGCCGCCATTGCCGGCCGATCGCGGCGGCGGCCATCGCACGAAGCCGCGTGGCTGAAGTGGCCGGCGAGCGAACCGATATGCCGCGCCAGCTGCCGCTCGATCTCGGCCACGGCACCGGCTATTCGCGCGACGAGCTCGTGGTCTCGGGCACCAACGCGCAAGCCGCATCGCTGATCGACCGCTGGCCGGACTGGCCGTCGCCGGTGGTCGTGCTGGCCGGGCCGCCCGGCTCGGGCAAGACGCATCTCGCCCGGATATGGCAGGAGCGGGCGCATGCCGTCGCCATCGATCCAGGCCGGATCGGCGAGCACATTGCCGGCCTCGGCATCAGGCCGGTGCTCATCGACGATATCGACAAGGCGGCGATCGATGAGCAGGGCCTGTTCCACCTCATCAACGAAGTGCGTGGCGCGGGCTCGACGCTGCTGCTTACGGCGCGGCGTTTCCCCTCGGCCTGGCGCGTCGCGCTGCCCGACCTCGTCTCGCGGCTGAAGGCGGCGGCGACGATCGAGATCCATGAGCCCGACGACCTGCTGCTTGCCGGCGTCATCACGAAGCTCTTCGCCGACCGCCAGGTCGAGGTCGAGCCGCATGTGGTGCAATATCTGGTGCGCCGCATCGAGCGTTCGCTCGGCACCGCCATGCGGGTCGTCGGGCGCCTCGACCGCGCCGCGCTCGAGCGCAAGACGCCGATCACCCGCGCGCTCGCGGCCGAGACGGTCAGCGCCATGGACGAAGGGCAGGGCGAGTTCGATATCTAGGCATTTCCCTTCTCCCACAGGGGGAGAAGGCAAAAAACTATGCCCAGAGCCCGGCCAGATGCCGGGCCAAAAGATACACGCCCGTATGCGCTGCGATGTAACAGGCGGCGACGAGGACGAAGACCATCACGCCGGCGGACCGCGACCGGGCGACGCCGCTCTGCCGCTTGCTTGGGCGGTTGTTCCAGACCCACAGGGCAGCGCACAGAATTGCCCAGACCACCATGACCGGAATCGCGAAGCCGTAGTAGGCCAGGTAGGCTGGGCCGATCAGTGACAGCAGCGCCTCGAGAACAGGCATCGACAATCCCCCTTTGTCCGAAGTCTAGACCGGCGACAACGTTGGAAGCGACAGGGATTGTTCGAGCCGCGGCCCCCCGGTTCGTATAGCCGCGCCCGACGATAAGCAGGGCTCATCGGCAGGCACGTGACACCGAGGTGATAATGCGATACATTGATAGCAATGCAATCGGTATGATATCAATGACTGCAGTTACGATCAGAAACCTTCCGGAGGAAACACATCGTGCCTTGCGGGTGCGCGCGGCCATCAATGGCCGCAGCACGGAGGCGGAAATCCGCGCCATTCTTGAAGATGCGGTTCGGCCGGAGGGCCGCATCAGGGTGGGCACGCTATTGTCCGCCATCGCTCGCCGGGCGGGCGTGACGGACGAGGACGTTGAAGCACTTGAACAAGTCCGTGAGAAAAGGCCGGCTGAGCCGCTGAAATTCGAATGATCCTCCTGGACACCAATGTCGTTTCGGAGGTGATGAGACCGCAGCCTAGTCCCGCGGTCCTGGACTGGCTGGATGAGCAGGTTGCCGAGACACTCTACCTGTCCAGCATCACGCTGGCGGAAGTACTGTTCGGCATCGAAGCCATGCCGGCCGGCCGCCGCAAAAATGCGCTGGCCGACGCCTTCGCCGGAATTTGCGCAATCTTCGATCAGCGCATCCTGGTCTTCGACGCCGAGGCGGCACGCCGCTACGCCGGTCTCGCCGTGAAGGCGAGAGCCGCCGGAAAGGGGTTTCCCATGCCTGATGGGTACATCGCAGCCATCGCCACCGCGAAAGGCTTTCAGGTTGCGTCGCGCGACACGGCGCCATTTTATGCGGCCGGCGTGTCGGTGATCAATCCGTGGGAGCCTTAGAGCAATTCCAGGAAGAGTGTGATCGGTTTTCCGTCCGCAATTGCGTAAAAACAAAGAGTTAGAGCGTTTCACCGTTTCCGTGAAACGCTGAAGCGCTCTAAGGGCGTAGCCGTCCCATTTCGGAACAGTCTTTCCGGCATCAGTCTTGCAACGCCGACTGTGCCGGTTGATCCCGGTCCCGGTCGCGTTCCAGATCGGGTTGTAGGCTCGCCGGGCTCGAGGGTGTTGGGGTTCTCGCCCGGCGGGTTTACCGTTCCTGCGACCGAATGGGCTAGGTCCGCTTGCCCTTGAGCCTGTCCCGCAACCGGCGCAATTGCCGCCGCCACCATGGCTTCGGCTTGCGCGGGACCAGGACCATCCTGCCGTCGATGACGGCGTCATCCACCCAGTCATGCACCTGCATGCGCCAATTGACCCCGACGCGGGCCAGGAGGGGCAACGGATCCTCACCGGTGATGCGTGCCAGTTCCGGATCCTTCAACACCGAGCGGAAATCGAAATCCTGGGCGATGAGGGCTCGCAGGAACACGATCTGGCGCCGCATGCGGTGGAAGTCGGTTCCCTGGCCGTCGACCATGGTGCGGGCGCCGATCCACTGGTGCAGCCGTTCGCCGGACAGCGTTTCATCCGGTGGGCGAAACGAGACCTGCCGGCGCCCGTCCTCAAGGCGGCTGGTCGGCGTCAGCGGATACCAGAAATCGAGCGGCTCGCGGATCGGCACCCGGACACTGGCGCCGGCAAGCGCGGCCTCGGTCGCGCCGCGCCGGAGGCAGACCGCGCTTTGCGCTGTAAATCCCAATTGCGCGAGCGCATCGAGCAGCAGCCCGCCGCCGCCGACGGCGAAGGCGGCATTGATACGGTCGCCTATGAGGGGAGACCACAAGTCGCGCGGCACCCATGTCAGCCGCCGCCTGGAAACATCGGCAACGACGATGATGTCGGTGTTGGCGTCCCAATTGTCCCTGTCGAGGATCGCTACGACCGTGGCTGCCAAGATGAAGAGCCCTTCTGGTCAGGCCCCTGGGCCGCGAGACCGGCACGGCAATTTTGCGGGGAAAAAACGATGGTCGGAGTGGCGTGATTCGAACACGCGACCCCCTGATCCCAAATCAGGTGCGCTACCAGGCTGCGCTACACTCCGACGTCCCGCGGCGTATAGGGGGCGCACGCCCGGAAGGCAACACAAAAACGGAGGCCAAAGCGACCGTTCGATTCAGTGCTTCAGGCCGGCGACCTTCCCGGCGATCGCCGCGGCCTGGATTGTCGCGTTGGAGAAGCAGCCGCGAATGCTCGGCCGCATGCCGGTGAACCAGAGCCCGGGCAGCTTTGGGTCGTTCGCGGCGCCGTTGAACAGCGGCACGCCCTTGGCGTCGAGCACGCCGAGCTTGCCCAGCATCGTTTCCAGCCCCGTTCGGTAGCCGGTGGCGGCAATGACGATGTCGGGCGCGATCGACTGGCCATTGTCGAGCACGACGCCGTCGCGCCTGAATTCGCGCAACTGCGGCACGACGATGACGCGCCCGGCCTTGATGGCCTTGACCGCGCCGTCGTCGGCGGCGATCGCGGTATAGTCGGAGCCAAGCCGGCTGGCACCGCCCGACGGGGCAGGGGGCAGGCCGTATTTCGTCAGATCTCCGAACACCAGGCGCTGCGTTGCCGCCATGGCCGCGTCCGCGAGCCATGTGGGCAGGTTGGCCATGAACGGCGACACGCGGTGGACCGCGATCTTGCCGATGCGCTTGGGCAGCAGCGAAGGTCCGTTGCGCGCCGAAAGCCAGATCTGGCCCGTCTCGACGCGGGAAAGATGGTTGAGCGCATCGAAGCCGGAGTTGCCGGCGCCGACCACCAGCACCTTCTTGCCGGCATAGTCGCTTGCTTTTCCGAAATCGGCCGAATGGATGATCCTGCCGGAAAAATCGTCCATGCCCTTCCAGGCCGGGATGAAGGGCTGCCGGTCGCGTCCGGTGGCGATCACCACATATCGCGCCGCCTTCAGGCCCACGCTCGTTCGCAACAGCCAGTGGGCGCCGTGAAACTCGATCTCGTCGACCTCGACGCCGAAGGCGATAGATAGCCGGTGCGTCTCGGCGAACTCGTTGAGGTGGCGCACGACGGCGCTGCGGTGCGGGAAGGCCGGTGTCCCCGCCGGATAGGATACGCCGGGCAATGAGGAAAGGTCGCGATGCGTGTTGAGGTGCAGATTGTCGTGGCGGCGGTGCCAGGGTTCGGCCAGCCTCTGCTCGCGCTCCAGGATCTGCGTCGTCACGCCGGCCTTGGTCAACGCATGCGCGGCGGCAAGCCCGGCGGCGCCTCCGCCGACGACAATCGCGCCGTCCAGTATCGCTGGCTCGCCGGCCCCCAACGGCGAGACTTTCGTATCCGCGCCCATTCGTGTCTTTGTCGTCGTCATCATGCCTTCAAGTGGCACGACCATGTATCCGATGTATGCCGCTCACAGGCCAAAAGGAATAGGTGCGTGTTGCAAAGCCCCCGACATTGTGTCGCGGATTTCTGCAAGCGCCGGCTAATGAACCGGGTCGGCATGGCGGTGCACCAGCTTGAAAGCGCCGTCCTCCAGTCGGAACACTTCCGTCACCCGCAAGGTCATCTCGGTCGCCTCGCCGTTCTTGCCGATGCGCGCCTTGGCGTGCTGCAGGCCGCTCCAGAACGCCAGATCCCCGCTCGCCGACGCTTGCAGCACCTCGAGGTCGGTGTTGCCGCCTTTGTGGAAGCTCGCGGCGTCGCGTTCGTAACGGCCGGCAACCGCATCGGCGCCTTCCAGATGGTCGCCGCGCGGTGAGAAGAATGTCGCTGGCCCGGTGCGGGTGACGATCGCCTTCAGCGAGGAGGCATCGCCGTTGACATAGTCCTCGGCGATCTTCTCGCGCTGCTTCATGAAGGCATCGAAGGAGGAGCGGCCAGGATGCACCGTCCTGATCCATGTCTCCAGGCTGGCCATGAATTTTTCCAAGAAGGTGGCGGTGTCGGCATGGGTCACCGCGCCTTTGTCGTCCAGGAGTTCCGCGACATTGCCGATATAGGCCTCCGGCTGCTGCATCACCGGCATGTCGAGGAAGACGAAGGTCTGCCTGAGCGCCTGGTTGGAGCCAAAGGCGCCGATCTTGCTCGGGCTGACACTGACGACTCCTGCGGGCAGGCCCTTGAACACGCTCTTGCCCGGCGGGCGCGAGCCGATATCGAGCGCGTTCTTCAGGCAGCCCGGGATCGAGCGGTTGTATTCTGGGGTGACGAACAGCACCGCGTCGCATTCGCGCATCGCCGCGCGGAAGGCCGACCACGCCGCCGGCGGGTCGTCACCGTCCAGATCCTCGTTGTAAAGCGGCAGGTCGCCGATCTCGATGAAGCGGCAGCGCACGGAATCCGGCGCTCGGGCGGCCAGGGCCTTGGCGATCTTGCGGCTGAAGGACTGGGCGCGCAGGCTGCCGACAAGCACGGCGAGCTGCAGGACGGTGTGTTCGATAGCATTGGTCATGGCTAAACCTCCGCTTCTGATTGAGGGTTCCCGGGAAAGGCTGGCCCGGCCCGGCCGGCTGACCTTTCGATAATGTCGCCGGCGCGGCGAGGTTCCCTGCGCCGTTGGAGCGCAGGGGCGCTTGCGGCCTTGCCGCCGCGGCCATTGCAAAGTAATGACGGGTTGGCGCGAGATTTCCGGCTCCCGAAAGGGTGCTCTAAGGTGGCGCGCCGAACAGGGTGCCCGGTCGTCGGGCGTTAAAGAGGTGCTCATGTCCGCGCGCATTTTCAGTCCAGCCAAAACCGCGATGCAATCCGGCAAGGCCAAGACCGGACATTGGGTGCTGGAGTTCGACCCCGCCCAGCGCAAGAAGATCGACCCGCTGATGGGCTATACAACCTCGGGCGACATGCTGAGCCAGGTGAAGCTCACCTTCGACACGAAGGAAGAGGCGATCGCTTATGCCGAGAAGGAAAAGATCGCCTATCGCGTCGAAGAGCCGAAGGAAGCCAAGCGCCGGCAGATTTCCTATTCGGACAATTTCCGCTATGACCGCAAGACGCCCTGGACGCACTGACTTCCCTAGTCTTGCATCGCTTGGCGTAACGCAACAGCCGGCCCGGCCGGCCGACGGTCCCGTAGCTCAGCTGGATAGAGCACCGGCCTTCTAAGCCGATGGTCGCAGGTTCGAATCCTGCCGGGATCGCCAGTTTATTCAACGGGTTACGAGATCTGCCGACTCCGGATTTAAACCTCCGCCAACAACTCCATCACAAACTCCACGAACGCCCGCACCTTGGCGGTGCGGTATTGCCGCGAAGGGTAGATCGCGTGGAGCGGGAAGAGCTCGTCTGACCAATCCGGAAATAGGTCGATCAGTTGCCCCTCGCGAACCTGCTCGCGTGTGGCGAATTCCAAGACCTGCGCGATGCCGGCGCCGGCGAGGCAGGCGTTGAGCATGGTCGGCGCGTCGGAGGTCATCAGCCTGGTCTGGACGCTGACAGGCAGCGCCTCGTTGCCGCGGCGGAACTCCCAATCGTAGGCGCGGCCATGCGCGGCGTCCCAGAAATCGATGGCGTCGTGGTTGGGCAATTCGGAAGGGTGTCGCGGACGCCCGCGGCGCTCGATATAGGCGGGCGCCGCGACAGTAAGTATGCGCGTCTCGAACAGCTTGCGCGCGGTGAATGACCCGGCCGGCGGATCGCCGAAGCGCAAGGCAAGATCGAACCCGTCCGCCACCAGATCGCCCACCGCGTCGCGCATGATGAGCTCGAGGCGAAGCTCCGGATAGAGCGCCAGGAATCGCCCCGCGTGCCCGGCCAGCACCAGTTGCGAGAAGAACGGGTCGACATTGACGCGCAGCCGGCCGCGAACCACCGAGGTGGCGCCGGTGGCCTCGACCGCCGCCTCCTCGATGCCGTCGAGGTGAGGGCCGACCCGCTTGTGGAAGCGCCGCCCTTCGTCCGTCAGCTGCATGGTGCGGGTCGTGCGGTCGAGCAGCCTGACCCCGATGCGGGCCTCCAGCCGCTGGATGGCGCGGCCGACTCCCGATGCGGTCATGCCGAGCGAGTCCGCTGCCCGCGCCATCGAGCCGGCCTCGACCACCGCCATCAGCACCGTCACGCCGGACAGCAATCTTCCGTCATAGGTCATGCGCCATTCCCAACCTGAAGTCCGGATTATGATGACATATCGGCGCTGGGATCAGCAAGCAAAGGGTGTGAAAAGACCGGCCAGAGACCGCTGGCTCGTCGCAGCCGCTGGCCCTGGTCCCGGTCAACACCACAAATGAAGGAAAGATCATGTTCGCAGTTACCGCCATTACCGGCCGCGTCGGCGGGGTCCTTGCCGAAACGCTGTTGGCATCAGGCCACAAGGTTCGGGCCGTTATTCGCGACGAAGCCAAGGGCGCGCCGTGGCTGGCCAAAGGCTGCGAGATCGCCGTCGCCGACTTGAGCGATCCCGGGCCGCTTGCCGCGGCGCTTTCGGGCGTCGAGGGCGCCTTCATCCTGTTGCCGCCAGTCTATGATTCCGAACACGATTTCCCGGACGTGCTGCCGAAGATCGCCGTCGTCCGCGAGGCGCTTGGTCGCGCGCTGCCGCCCAAGGTCGTCGTCCTGTCGACGATCGGCGCGGATGCCGCCGAACCCAATCTGTTAAACGCCTTGCGCCTGCTGGAGGAGGCGCTTGCCGATCTGCCCGTGGCGGTGACGTTCCTGCGCGCCGCCTGGTTCATGGAAAATGCCCAGTGGGATATCGCCTCGGCGCGCGACCAGGGCGTGATCGACAGCTACCTGCAGCCGCTCGATCGGCCGGTCGCGATGATCTCGGCCGCGGATGTCGGCAGGACGGCTGCCGAACTGCTGCTGGAGGATTGGCACGGCCACCGCGTGATCGAGCTCGAGGCCGGGCAAAGGGTGTCGCCGAACCAAATCGCCGCCGCCTTCGCCAAGGCCCTCGGCCGCGAGATCAAGGCACGCATCGTCCCGCGCGAGCGATGGGAGACGATCTTCCACGAGCAGGGCATGCGCCATCCGGCCATGCGCATGCGCATGCTCGACGGCTTCAACGAAGGCTGGATCGACTTCCGCGATCCCCATGCCCTAAAACGTCAAGGAAGGACTGGGATCGACGAGGCGATTGCTGGACTAGTCCGCGCGCCTGATCGTATCTAGGAACAACCAAATTCGAGCGTCGCTGCGCGCTCCGAAGGACCGGGAGGAGGCGGTGGCCGGCCTTCAGAAATCGCTCACGGCCTGCCCGGCCGGACCACCCAGATAAGTGTTCCACACATAATCCCTGAGCATTTCGCGGTGCTCCGTCGTTCGATGGTGATAGCCCGGTCGTTCGGGATATGACACGCCGGCCAGGTGAAAGAAGGCGCCGTCGATGAACTCGTGGTGCCCGACCGCGCCGGCCATCGTCATCGGCCGCTGTTCCACGCTTGCTACGGCGACATCCGTCTCGGCGAGTTTCGAATAGAGGATCGCCCAGTTGGCGGCGCCGGTGTCGAGGCCGAGATTTATGCGGGGTTCGAAATTCAGTTCGTAAGGGGCCACGGCGGAGAACCGGTAGAAGCAGTAGCCAGCCCATAGGTTCCAGTGCCGATCGTCCGGCTTGGCCTTGTAGACGTGATTTTCGGTGGCGTATGCCCTGCGCCCATACACGGCTTTGCCGGCCAGCTTGGACGGGATATCGAACGGCACGACCGGGAAGCAGTCGTGGTCGATGAAGCCGAAGAACTCCGGCTTCAGATGGCGCACGATGTTGTGGAACGCCCAGGTGATCGCCGTTCCATGCGATCTCGACAGGTGCTTCTCGACCCGCATCGGCAAGGCAAGGTAAGGCACGCCGCGCATCTTGCAGATCTGTGCGATGGCCTCTCTCGCGGCTACCTTCGTCGAGTTGTCGACGACGACCAGCGTCATTCCCGGCGGCCGCATCTCCCATGCTTTCGTCAAGGCGTCGATCACCCAAGGCACGTTGAAGGCGACCGTGAAGCATACGCGCGACACTTCGGCGTCCCGCAATTCCTTCGCAAGAAGACGCCCGGACGCGCGCCCCCGATATTCGAAGGCTTTGTAGACGAACTGGTTTCTGAGCGCCTTTACCCGGATCACCGTCCGGCTTCGGCTCAGCCTGTCGACCAGCGGTTTGAATGCCAAGGCTGCCTCGCGATAGTGGCAGCCCCCCGATGTTCTCTTTGCCCGGCGCCGCAGGAAAATCAAGCGGCTTGAGGTAGTGCTGGTCGGCGCGGACGCCAGCAGGTATTCGGTGATCTCGTTTCAGTCCATCGAGCTCGATATGGTGAATATGGTCGCCGAGGAAGGGGGAGCGCTTCGATCCCGCGGCCTGGTCCAGCGTCTCGACCAGAAGCGCGGCGCGCAATTCTTGCGGTTCCCTTGTTGCTGGCCACGTTGATCTGCGGCTATGTCGCTGTAGTTCGCGACCGAGGTTTCTGATGTCGAAATTTTCCCAATGGCTGAGGGAAGTCCGTTCCAAATTGCCGGAGCACGTGACGGTTGGCCGTCACACCTACGGTGTGAAATGGCAGAAGATCATGTTTCCCTCGAAGGACGCTCCGCTCAAAATCGGAGCCTTCTGCTCTATCGCCGGCCAGGTGCGTTTCATGTGCTCTGGCCAGCATCAGACCGACAGCGCGACGTCGTTTCCGATCTACAGCCGATTGCTGAACCGGCCAGAGCCGATCCCTAATGGCGGCAAGCCGGCTGGCATCACCCTCGGCAATGATGTCTGGATCGGCAATGGCGCGGTGATCCTGCCGGGAGTCGAGATCGGCGATGGCGCTGTCGTTGGGGCAGGGGCGGTGGTCACGAAGAACGTGCCGCCCTACGCCATTGTCGGCGGCTCGCCCGCAAGACTGATCAGATACCGCTTTTCCGAAGAGATCATCTCGAAGCTGTTGGCAATCCAATGGTGGCGTTGGGACGATGACAAGGTCAAACGCGAGGCGGCAATGCTCACTGGCCCCATCGAGGCTTTCGTCGAGAAGCATTTTGTGGCAGGCACTGCCCTCAACCAGTCGCAGTAAACGACAGCCAATGACGAAATCCTGTTTTTTCATAGCGGCTGACGCCAGGTACTTCCCTTATGCCTGCCTGGCGGCGCGCCGGATATTGGACGTTGCGCAAAAGCCGACGGATGGTTTCATTCTTCATCTCGGAGCGACCGATGCCGACAAGAGCGTCGCCGATCGTCTGTTGGAAGATCGCATTCAGACGGTCGATGTAGCGGAATTCATGGCCGCATCCGGCTACCGCTTTCGCCCGGGCAGCATTGCGACATTCATCCGGCTCTTTGTCGACCAGTTTGCCGAGTTCGCGCCTTACGATCGTATCGCGCATGTCGACTGCGACGTTCTTTTCAACAGAGACATAGCCGATTTGGTCGGACAGCCAATTCACGCGCCGTTGCTCGCTGCGCATGACGACTACATGTATTTCCGACCGGCTTACCGGCAAAAAATGTCCATGCGGCCGGGCGCGCCTTACTTCAACGCCGGCATCATCGTGTTCAATATGGCGCCGGTGCGCGAACAAGGGCTTATGAAGGAAGCTCGGAAACTCGCTGTTGAAGGTCAGATGAACGACCAGAACGCCCTGAACATCGCCTTCGAGGGCAAATGGCAGACGATGCATCCAAACTGGAACCTGCAGTCGCTCGGAACCAGAGAATTCCGCTTCTCGCAAGCCTGGGCCAGGCATTTCGCGGGCGGCAAGCCATGGGGCAATCAGGTGGGGGTCGAACTCGATGCGCTGCGCATCTGGCGGGATCTGGCAGGGGACACGCCCTGGGGCAGGCCTTTCGAGCAGCGCATACCCTTCGAGCGCGGCGTGGTGAAGCGCTTCTTCCGACGCTTCGACGCGGTTGCCGGCCTGTTCGGCAAGGACGTGCAGCGCCGGAGGGCCAGATATGACGGCAGCAGGATGCACGCGATCTATGCCAGGCAGGCGGATGAAGGCGCGATGGCGGTCCAGTTTCCGGAGGTGCTTGGCGGTTTCGCCTGACCAGGCCGTCGTCTGCCTGCTTGACCGATTGACCATGCGCTGTGGATAGTAACCGTGCGTTTACCATGCTCCGGCGCTCGCGTTGCGGCCCGGCGCCCGACTCGCCGAAATGGAAAGGCCTGAACCCGTCAGGCAACCCCTAAGCCCAGCGGCCGGCGTTTTCATGTGCCCCACGGGATGCGTGCTTGAACGCGTTCCACAGTATGCGCCGGCCGTAACTTCGCCTGTATGGAAAACGGAAAGCCCGCCGCGGCAATGGGAAACCGCGACGGGCATGGGGAAATCGGGGCTACGCCAGCAGCCCGGCGACCTTGGCCGCCTTGCGCAGCGTCTTGCGGGCTTCCACCGGGCTGCGCAGGCCGTCAAGCGCGTCACGGCAGACGCGGCTCGCCGAGCGCCAGGCGCCGTCGCGCGCCTGTCCCGGCCAACGTTGGTCGAGGCATTCCATCGCCTCGAAGCAACTCGATACCTTGCGCCGGCCGTTTGGCTTTAAATCGATCACGACTGGTTCGGAAAACCAGACATCGTTCATCACTTCCTCCGTTCTTATGATCGTCTTTTTGAGCAAGCTATCGGCGCCGGATGGCGTCCGATGCGGGTCCGTGAGGCGATTGCGGACCCGCGCGTTAACCAACCATCGCGCATTAGGTTCCGAAGAATTTCGAGGCGACTATGGGCAGCGTCGGGACGGGCTCCTCGGCGATTCCGATGGTTGAAAATCGTGTGACCAAAGTCACTGCAGCACCCCCGCGGCCTGCGCTAATGAATCCGGCAGGCTGATGAAACGCGGGAAGACCTCTCATGCTTATCGCCGTGCTCGCATCCACCATGACCGTTGCCACCTTGGTGGCGACCGCTTTCGGCCTTTACGAGGAAGCGCGACCGAGCCGTGCGCCCGATGAGACGGATCGTGCGCGCGCGTTTCGAACAGCGCGTCGTCTTCCCGTCAATCTGCGCGTTCGGTAGGTCCGACGACACCGCCGGGCATGTTCACCCCGCTTCAGTTGGCCATGTGCCTTTTTCGGGCCGGAATCCTGCTCTCTCCGGCGGTGTTCGCGGTGCTGGTGCTTTTGTGGCTTTTCTATCGATAGGCAGGCTCGTGCCACACGCCGCCGCGATGTCCTATTCGACCAGCACATGCGCTTCGCGCGCGGCGGCGATGAAGGCCTCCCTGGCGGCGTCGGCCGGGACGTCGCCGCGGATCGCCCGGCGACAGGCCCGCAGCGCCTCGCCATGCAGCGCGCTGCCGGCATCGCGCCATTGGCCGGTCAGCAGTTCGGCGGCTTGTTCGGCGTTGGATATGTGGCGGATCGAGCCGGAAACGCCGACGGCGACTTCAACCGGCCTGGAGAACCATCCCTGCATCATCGCGGAACCTCCCGAACAATATCGGAACACGACATTCTGCCGTTGCGTTCCGTGCCGGAACGTCAACTTAACGTGAAGCCGCCTCGCGCGGGCGCAGCACGTTGCTCATCTTCCAAGCGGCCTGCGCGAAAGCTCGATCAGTTCCGCCTCGTCGGTGATGCCGGCCATGTAATTGGCGATGATGCGCGAGGCGCGTGCTTCCTTCTGCTCGGCGGTCTCGCCCTTGATGCTGCCATTCTCATAGACACGGCCAAGCATCGCCGTCTCGTCGGGAGTGAATGTGTTGCGGCCATTGGGTGCAATGGACATGGCTTCCTCCTTGAGCCGGGCTCCTTTTTTGCCAGTTAATATTAGCATGCTTCAAGGTTGAGCGTGAGTCGCGGCGAGCTAAGCTTGCCATGCACTTCGGCTGACGCCGCTCTTGTCCTCGGCTGGCCGCTGTTTTGCCGGGCTCGTTATATTCTTGCCGAACGAGCGCTGCGCTGGTACGCATTAGCAGCGCGGAATTTTTCCGAGTCTGCATTGACTTGAGCCCGAAAAAACGCCGCGCGTTGTGTCCGAGACCAGTGCCCCGGCGTGGTGGCAACCGGGTTACGAAGGGGTTCTGGTCGAAAAAGAAGCAGGGCAGGTCCCGTGTCGAAATCGGGGCATGCCCACCAACGCTCTGGAACTCTGAAGCCATTTGCCCCCATGGCCTTCGGAAGAGCATGAACCATGGGGAAATCGATGGTTACGAAGAAACTTACCGCCAACGCAGAAAGCGCGGCAGCCTTTCTTGCGGTGATGGGCAACGAGAAGCGTCTGCTCATCATGAACTACTTGGCCGAGGGCGAACTCTCGGTCGGCGTGCTCGCCGACAAGGTCGAACTCAGCCAATCGGCGCTGTCGCAACACCTGGCCAAACTGCGTAGGTTTGGCCTGGTCGAAACCCGCCGCGATCGTCAGATGGTCTACTATTCCTGCAAGTCTTCGGCGGCGCGCGAACTTCTGGCGCTGCTCGATGGCCTGCTGGCCACGGACAAGCCTCTTGCCGGACCGGCAAGGCAGGCGTTCGTCGAGAGGATGCGGCGGCCGCAGGCCGCTTGAACGGACCGCCACGCACGGACGAGGCCGGGGGGCCTTCGTCCGGTGCGGGGCCTCGATGGCGCAGACTGCGAACAAGCGGGTCGCATCGCGACGCCGCCGTGTTTCCCTGCATCTCCAAGCCGCTCTGCCGTCCCGCCGGCCGGGCAGACGGTTCATCACGTTTCTTTGACAGGCGCTGTCTCGATGCCGGATGCTCCCGGCAAGCCGCTGATAGAACGGGCTTTTCTTGCGCCGTTGGGCGCGCGGACCGACCGAAGTTTACGGATTTGTAAGTCGCCCGGCGGGGCCCTGTTGGCTAGATTTCGAGTCGATCCACACCCCCGGATCATGACGGCGCCGAACTTCCACTTCGGCTCCGTGAAGAGGCTCGCCGATCCCGGCGGGCCTCTTTCGTTTCTGGATCGGGGCAATTCCGGAAGGTGTGGGCGGTTTCCGTACGGATCGCGTCAAAAAGAGAACGATCCGGTGAACGGCAAACCGCTCTACGACGAGGCCTTTTGCCTGGTGATCACGATCCTCACCGCCAGCACCAGCACCGTGATGACGATCAGGATCACCGAAAGCGCCGCGATCGCCGGATCGATGTTGTCGCGCAGGCCCATCCACATCAGGCGCGGCAGCGTGATCGCATTCACCGAGGTGATGAACAAAGTCACGCCGATTTCTTCCCAGGAGAGCACGAAGGAGAGCAGGGCGGCAGTGACGATGCCGAACTTGATGTTGGGCATGATGACGCGCGTCGCGCGTTCCCAAACGGTGGCGCCAAGCCCGCGCGCGGCAAGGTCGATGCGCCGGTCGAGCTGGCTGAGCGAGACCAGGATAAGCACCGTGGCGAATGGCACCGTCATCACCGAATGCGCCATCGCGACACCCAGCCACGTGTCATAGCCGAACAATGAGGTGAGGCCGGAGACCGAGGTGAGGAGGAAATAGAGCGTCACCGCCGAGACCACCGGCGGCACCACCATCGGCAGCAGCACGAAGCCGACAAGGGCCGCGGTGAAGCGCGGCTGGAACATCCAGACGCCGAGGCTGAAAGTCAGCGCGAGTGCCGTCGAGAGGATGCTGCTGACGACACCGATCCTGAGCGAAAGCAGGATGGAGTCCAGCCAGCGCGGATCCTCGATCAGCGAGCGGTAGTGGCGCAGCGACAGTTCCCCCGTCGGCATGGTCAACATGCGGCTCGGCGTCAGCGACACTGGGATGACGGCAAGCAGCGGCATCAAAAGGAACAGCGCTACCAGCACGGCGAGGATGAGCGAGACGGGACCGGGACGGTAGGTCGGCATCTTGGCTACACCAATTGCTTCGGTTTGACGTAGCGGAAAAGCAGCGCCATCAGCGCGCCGACAAACACCACCAGCACGACGCTGATCGCCGCGCCCAGCCCCCAGTCCGGGCTCTGGAAGATGCGCAGATAGATCAGCTCCGCGATCATCACGGAGCGGCCGCCGCCGAGGATTGCCGGCGTGACGAAGAAGCCGAGCGAGAAGACGAAGGTGATCATCGCCGAGCCGATGATGCCGGAGCGGGTCATCGGCACGAACACCGTCCAGAAGGTGCGCATGCGGCTGGAGCCAAGGCCGCGCGCCGCGAGCAGCACGCGCTCGTCCAGGCTGCGCATGGCCGATGCCAGCGGGAACACCGCGAAGGGGATGAGGAAGTGCGACATGCCGACGATGACGCCGAATTCGTTGCGCACCAGGGTCAACGGCTCCGAGATGAAGCCGATCGATTGCAGCCAGGTGTTGATCAGGCCACGGTTGGAGAGCAGCGCCACCCAGCCGAACGCGCGGGTGAGTACGGAAATCCAAAATGGCACCAGGATGCAGAATTCGGCCAACACGCGCTGCACCGGGCTACCGCGCACCCAGACAACGGTGATCGCGTAGGCGGCGGTGACCGAGACGAGGGTGACGATCGCCGCGATGCGCAGCGTGCGGATGAACACCGATTGCACCAGCTCGTCGGTGAGCAGGGCATGGTACTGGCCGAGCCCGGGCGTGGGGAGCGTAAAGCTCCACTTCACCACGCCAAGGAACGGCCAGGCATAGGCCAGGATCAGGAACAGGAGCAGCGGCGCCATCAGCAGCGCCGCGCCCATCCTGTCGGAGAGGGTGCCTCTCATTGCCAAGAAGTTCCCGGCCCGGTCAGGCCGAGATGATCTTGGTGTACTCGTCGAGCGCGGCGCCGTAGTTCTTGGCGTACCAGTCCATGTCGAGCGGGATCTGCTTCGCCATGTTCGCCGGATCAACCGGGTTGATGCGCTTCTTGTCGGCCGGGATCAGCGCGTCGGCCGCTGGATTGGCCGGGCCCTGTCCGAGCTTTTCGAACATCACAAGTTCCTTCTGCGGATCCTGGGTGCTGGCGATGAACTTCATCGCCGCGTCCTTGCCGCCGGGATTGTTCTTCAGCACCGCCAGCGCGCCGGGCGAGATCAGGCCCTGATCCCAGATGAACTTGATCTGGCCGCCGGAGTCCTGCTCGATCAGCGAGGCGCGTGTCGACCACACGATCGCCATCGAGGCTTCGCCGTTGAGCAGCACGCTCTGGCTTTCGGCGCCGCCGCCCCAATAGGAGACGACGTTCTCCTTGAAGGCGGCGATCTTGTCATGGGCGCGCTTGAGATCCAGCGGATAGAGCGACGCCGGCGCGACGCCGTCCGCCAGAAGTGCAGCCTCCCAGCTCGACACGCCCCATTTGTAGAGCGAGCGCTTGCCGGGGAATTTCTTGACGTCGAAGAAGTCGGCCATGCCGGTCGGCGCGTTGGAGCCGAATTTCTGCGAGTCGTAGGCGATGACGTAGGAGAAGAAGTAGGTCGACGCGGCATACTCCCAGCCGAAGCCCGGCCGCATCTTGCTCTTGTCGACGATCTTGTAGTCGATCGGCTCGAGCATGCCCTGAGCGCCCAGCGTGATCGCCGAGAACGGGTCGACGTCGACGAGGTCCCAGGTCGGCGCGCCGCTCTTGAACTGCGCGGCGATCGCGCCTTCGGTCGGGCCCGAGCCATCCATCTTGACCGGAATGCCAGTGTCCTTGGTGAAGGCCTGGCCATAGGCGGCATCGTAGGCCGTGATGGCGTCGCCGCCCCAGTTGACCAGCACCAGCCCCTTGGTCTCGGCACGGGCGCCGGTCGAGCGCAGCAGCATCGGCGTGCCGGCCAGCACCAGGCCGGCAAGCTGCGCGAACTGGCGGCGCGAGATCTCGCCGCGCTTTGTCCTCTCGGCGAGGGATTCGATCGTCTGTTTCTTGGTATCGCTCATGTCAGTTCCCCTTGTTGTCGTTGATTTGAACCGGAAGCCGATGCGGCGATTTCAGGCCGCAGCAGCGCTCTCTACTGTCCTCCGTCCGGAAGGAGGAAACCCTTCTCCGCCGGCCAGGTCAGCCAGACGGAATTGCCCTTGCTCAGGGCCGCGGCCGCGACCTCGTTCGGCACCGAGACGGTGACCCTGGCGCCCTGGCGCGTGGTGAGGTCGAGCTTGGTCGCGGCACCGAGATAGGTCGAGGCGACAGCGGTCGCGGCAATGCCGTTCTGGTTCGCCGACGCTTCCGGCGCGATCGACATGTCCTCGGGGCGGATGGCGAGGATGGCGTCGCCTTTGATCGCTTCGGCCTTGCAGCGCATGTTGACCGCGCGGTCTTCGCAGAGCCCGGTGGCGCCATTGTCGGCGGGCTTCACGCCCTTCACCGGCAGCATGTTGATCTCGCCCAGGAACTCAGCGACGAAGCGGTTCGCCGGCCGGTCATAGACCTCGTCCGGCCTGCCCACCTGCAAGAGCTTGCCATGGTTGAAGATGGCGACGCGGGAGGACAGCGCCAGCGCCTCGCTCTGGTCGTGGGTGACGAAGACGAAGGTGGTGCCGGTCTCCTGGTGCAGCCGCTTCATCTCGGCCTGCATCTGGCCGCGCAGGCTCTTGTCGAGCGCCGAGAACGGCTCGTCGAGCAAGAGCACGCCCGGCTCGAACACCAGCGCGCGGGCCAGCGCCACGCGCTGCTGCTGGCCGCCGGAAAGCTGCGCCGGCAATTTCTTCTCGTGGCCTTTCAGCCCGACGCGCTCGACCATCTCGCCGACGCGCTTTTTGATCTCGGAAGCGGATTTCTTGCGCACCTTGAGCGGGAAAGCGATGTTCTGCTCCACGCTCATATGCGGAAACAGCGCATAGCCCTGGAACACCATGCCGGCGGCGCGCTGCTCGGCCGGACGATCGGTGATGTCGACACCGTCGCTGAAAAGCCTGCCTTCGCTCGGCTGCACGAAGCCGGCGAGGATCATCAGGAAGGTGGTCTTGCCGGAGCCGGAAGGGCCGAGCAGCGTCAGAAATTCGCCACGGCCGATATCGAGCGACAGATTGTCGAGCGCCCGGAACGAGCCGAAGCTCTTGCCGATCCCGTTCGCTTTGATTTCTGCGGCCCGGCCGGGTTGCTGCATCCTGGCTCTTTCCTCAGTTCCCGATGAAATCGTAGGCATGGCTGCGGCTCACCGCAACCGAATAGTTTTCGCCTCATCGGCAAATTTGATTCACGGGTGGTGGAAGGGGGGCGACGCTGGAGCTGCCAATCTCAATCCGCCTAAAGCCTGCTCTCCGACAGCTTCGCCCTCAGCCAGTCGCCGAAGGCGTTGAGCACCGGATGCCCCGCCTTGGCGTGCTCGAAGACGAGGAAATAGGATCGCGGCGACGGGACGGTCGCCTCGAACGGCTTGACCAGCCGGCCTTCGCTCAGCGCCTGGCGGCCGGTGAGTTCGTCGCCGAGCGCGATGCCCTGGCCGGCGATCGCCGCCGAGAAGACGAGGTTCATGTCGGAAAAGAAGATGCCGCCTTCGGTATCGGGATTTTCCACCTTGGACAGCGCCAGCCAGCGCGCCCAGTCCTCGGTGTCGGAAAGATGCAACAGGCTGGCGCGCAGCACGTCGGCGGGTTTGGAGAAGCCGCCGACCTTGTTGAGCAATCTCGGGCTGCAGAGCGGCGTGAAGGAGACTTCGCACAGCAGCTCCACCGCCCGGTTCGGCCAGTTGCCGACGCCGAAGGCGATGAAGGCGTCGGCATCCGGGTTTGAGACGTCGTCGAGCCGCCGCGGCGTCAGCACGGACAGCGCCACGTCCGGATACATCTGCTGGAACTCGCCGATATGGGTGCACAGGAACATCGAGGCGAAGCCCGGCGGGCAGGAGATGGCGAAGGAGCCACCGACCCCGGCGCCGCTGTTCTGCGTCCCCGCGTCGCCGAGCACGGTCAGCGCCTTCCTGACATCGGCCGCGTAGCGCTGGCCGCGCGGCGTCAGCGCCACGCCCTTGCCGATCCGCTGCAACAGATCGAAGCCGAGGTCGCGCTCGAGCAGGCGAAGCTGGTGCGAGACGGCGCTGCGGGTGAGGTGCAGTTCGTCGGCGGCGCGCCATACGCTGCCGTGACGGGCAAAACTGTCTAGGGCGCGCAGCGCCTGCGTGGACGGTATTCGCAAGAGGCCTCAGGTGAACCGAATTTGCACGAGCCGGGAAAACATATCACTTTTTGACGAGCCGCTTCACTGCTTTTCTTGGAGGCATGGACAAACCGGTGACGAGTTCCGCGCAGGAATCCGCGCTTGCCACGATCGACAGCATCCAGCCGCTGCTGTCGGCCTGGACGCGCACCATCTTCGACTTCGGCGAGACCGCCTGGCGCGAGTACCAGTCGGCAGCCTGGTATGTCGACCGGCTGAAGCGCGAGGGCTTCTCGGTCGAGGAAGGGTCGGCCGGCATGCCGACCGCCTTCTGCGCGCATTGGACGAATGGCGACGGCCCGGTGATCGGCATGTATGGCGAGTATGACGCCGTGCCCGGAAACTGCCAAGATGCTGCGACGGTGAAGCAGCCGCGGTCCGGCCTGGGCTTTGAAGCAGGCGGCCACACCGATCCGCATTCGGGTCTCGGCATCGGCAGCCTTGGCGGGTTGCTGGCCACCAAGGCGGCGATGCTGGAGCACGGCATCAAGGGCACGCTTCGCTTCACCGGCGAGCCGGCCGAGAAGGTGAGGGGCTCGAAGCCGATCCATGCGGCAAAAGGCTATTATGATGGCCTTGCCGGCATGATCTCGTTCCATCCCTTCTACATGCTGCCGCTCTGCAACACGGCGCGCTGGGACACGCATTGCGGCGCCGCCTATTCGATGATCTACCGCTTTGTGTGCGACGAGCCCGAAAACTGGGTTCGCGCAAGCGATGGCGCGCCGATCCCGCAGGCTCATTCGGCGGTCAGGGCGCCCGGCGCCAATGACGCGCTGATGATGATGTACATGGCCTCCAAGGCCCTGCGCGATTCCATGCTGACGCATCAGGGCGGCTGGTCGATCAGCGAGGCGATCCTGACGGCAGGCCAGGCGACCGCCGACAACCTGCCAGCAGGCTTGGCCGAGATCCAGTACATGATCCGCGTGCCAACCATTGCCATGGCCGAGCAGGTGACGGCCGTGCTCGACCGCAACGCCGAAGCGGCGGCCAGGATGAGCGGCTGCCGCTACGAGCGCCACTGGGTGTCGAAGTCGCGGCCGGGGCTTGCCAACCACGCCATGGCCGAGATCACCTATCAGGCGCTGTCGACCGTCGGCGCGCCGCGCTGGGACGAGGCGGCGAGGGCCATTGCCCGCGAGGTTCAGGTCAATGCCGGCGGCGAGGCTACCGAAAATCCCTTCATCGACGAGCTGGAGCGGCTGATCACGCCGCGGGAGGCCGAGGCGATCCTGCGCCGCGACCTGCCGCCGTCGCAGGTGAACTCCACCTCCGACGATTACACTGACATGAGCTGGCACGCGCCGACATCGCGTTTTTACGTCGCCCGCCCGGCATTGCGCGCGGTCAAGGGCCATTCCTATCCGTCCTGGGCGATGAATGCGCTGGGCGGCATTCCCGCCACCATCGACCCGATGGTCACCTGTGCCGCCAAGACGGTCGCGCTGACGGCGCTGCGCCTGCTGGAGGACAAGGCCGCGCGTGACGCCGCCATGGACGAGTTCGTCAAGCGAACCGGCGGCGGCGTCGGCGGCTCGAACTGGATCGCGCCGCTTTGCGATTACGAACCCCCGATCAATTTCCGCTGGCCGGAATATGTCACCACGCCGCGCGGGCGCGACTGGTGGATCCCGGCCGCTTCCACCGCATGACCATCAACAGAGCATTCCAGAGGAGAACTCCATGACCGTCCATGATCGCATCGTCGCCGAGCCGTTCTCGCTGCAGCGCCGCAATCCCAATGGCGGCACCAAGCCGCTGACCGCCTGGGGCTTCGCCAACGAGACCGATGTCCTGACCGACGTGCTGCTCGGTTCGCCCAATTTCCTGCGGCACCTGTCGACCAGCTCGCTGTCGAGGAAACATCTGCGCGAGGCGCCCTGCAACGTCCAGATCGCGCAGGCGCAGCACAAGGACCTCGTTGCCGCCTACGAGCATTTCGGCGTCAACATCCACTGGCATGAGCCGACGCCGGAACTGCCGATGCAGGTTTATTCGCGCGACTCCAGCGTCATGACGCCTTACGGCGCCTTCATCACCGCGATGGCCAACTGGTGGCGGCGCGGCGAGAACTACGCCGCCATCCGCACCTATGAGAAGCTCGGCATCCCGATCTACGACATGGTGACGGCCGGCACCTTCGAGGGCGGCGACTTCAACGTCATCGAGGACGGCGTTGTGCTGATCGGCTGCGGCGGCGCCCGCACCCAGGAAGAAGGCGCCCGCCAGGTGAAGGAATGGTTCGACAAGGAAGGCTGGGAAACGCGTCTCGCTTTCATCGACGAGTACTATGTCCATATCGACCTGATGGTGGTGCCGATCGCCGAAAAGCTCACCGCCGTCTGCCTCGCCTGCACCGAGCCCGGCATCGTCGACTGGCTGAAGAGCAAGGGCCACGAGATCATCGACGTGCCCTTCCAGGACACGATGGCGCTCGGCTGCAACTTCATGTCGCTCGGCAAGGACAGGGTGATCGCGCCGACCTCCAGCAAGAGCCTCATCGGCCAGCTGAAGGCGCGCGGCTTCGAGGTCGCGGCTGTCGACATGAGCGAGATCTCCAAGACCGGCGGCGGCATCCACTGCATGGCGCAGGCACTGAAGCGCGTGCCGGCGTAACGGGCTTTCGAGTCCGAGACCACCGAAGGGGAACGCTTATCCCCCTGGCCGTCGGGCCAGGGGGATTTTCTGTTCGTAGGCCCGGCCTGTCAGGAGACTTCGCCATATCCGTTCCGATCATCCTTGGCCTGGGCTAGGCTCCGGCCAGCCGAAACAGGATTGCCGCAAAGATGATCGTCCAGGCCTGCATCAACGGCGCCCGTCCCGCCGATTTCCATCCAGCATTGCCGCTCGATCCTGAGGCGATGGCGCGCGACGCAGCCGCCTCGATCGCTGCGGGTGCGGCCGAGCTGCATGTCCATGCGCGCGGGCCTGATGGCCAGGAGAGCCTGGCGCCGGAAGCGATGGACAGGACGGTCGCGGCACTGCGCCGCGCCTGTCCGGGCACGCTGATCGGCGTCTCCACGGGCGCCTGGATCGAGAAGGATGATCTGCGCACGCTGGTTGCCATCTCCGGATGGCGCGAGCTGCCCGACTACGCCTCGGTCAATCTCAGCGAGACTGCGGCGCCGATCGTCATGGAAAGCCTGCGCCAGCGCGGCATCGGCATCGAGGCGGGGCTGGCGTCCATCGCCGATGCCGAGCGCCTGGTCGGCCTCGATCATGGCGCGCGGGTGCTGCGCGTGCTGATCGAGATTTCCGAGCAGACGATTGACGAGGCCTTTGCCGTGGCGGAGGGCATCGAGACGGTGCTGGAGCGCGCCGGTATCCGCCGCTCCATCTTGCTGCATGGTGAGAACGCGACCGTGTGGCCCTTCGTGGAAAGGGCGGCGGCGCGGAAGTTTTCGACACGGGTCCGGCTGGAGGATGGCAAGGCGCTGCCGGACGGCAGCGTGGCGGATGGCAACGCGGCACTGGTCGCGGCGGCGGTCGGGATCTATCGCGGGGCGTGACACTTGGTTCCTCGCCCCCGCCAAAGGCGGGGGAGAGGTGTCCGCGAAGCGGACGGAGCGGGGGTCTTCGTAGGGCGCCCCTCCTCTCCGTCTCGGCTTCGACGAGCCACCTCTCCCCCGCCTTGGCGGGGGCGAGGAAAGCGCTACTGCGTATCCGCGTTGGCCCTCAACTCGGCGCGTTTCTCATCCGACACCACGGCGAGGTCCAGAACCTTCTGCAGGCCTGCCGCGTGGCGGAAGGTCGGCTCGGTCTGTGCGCCGCTCTTCACCGCCTCGACGAAGCGCTGGTAGTTGGTCGGGACGGAGCCTGCGTCGAGTTCTTCCCATTTGGCGTTCTCGACATTGGCGCCGATGCAAGCCTTCAGCATCGAGCCGTCGAGATTGTGCACCACCTCGACGGCACCCTTGTCGCCATGGATGCGCAGGCGCAGTTCGTTGATGTGGCCGGTGGCCCAGCGGCTGGCATGCACCACGCCGAAGGCGCCATTGGCGAAGTCGAGTGTCATGGCGAAACTGTCATTGGCGTCGAGCTGGTATTCGCCGATACGGTTGCCTGGCGCCTTGTCGAAGGCGCGCAGCCGGCAGAACACATGGTCGATGTCGAGCGCGGCGCCATAGCTGGCGAAATCGAGGATATGGATGCCGACGTCGCCCAGCACGCCGTTCGAGCCGTGGCCGCGCGACAACCGCCACAGCCATTTCGGATCGGTGCGCCAGTCGCCCCAGAATTTCGACACCAGCCAGCTCTGCAGATAGGACGCCTCGACATGGCGCACCGTGCCGATCTCGCCCGCCTGCACCATCCGGCGCGCCTTCTGCAACGCGGCCACGTTGCGATAGGTGAGGTTGACCATGTTGACGATGCCGGCGGCCTCCGCCGCGTCGGCCATCTCGTTGGCCTTGCCGAAATTTTCCGCCAGCGGCTTCTCGCACAACACCGGCTTGCCGGCGGCGATCAGCGCCATGGTGGTCGGGTGGTGGATGCGGTCGGGCGTGACATTGGCGACCGCGTCGAAATCGCCCCAGTCGATCGCCGCCTCCAGCGAGGTGAAGCGCTTCGGGATCTTGTAGGCATCGGCGTATTCGCCGACGCGGGCCGCATCGACGTCGACCGCGCCGACGATGTCCACGCCCTCGATGGCGCCGAAGCGGCGGGCATGTTCCTGCGCCATCCAGCCGGTTCCGAGTATTAAAAGCCGCATTTCTGCTCCTCCGAGCGATTTGGTTCGATTCAATCTTGCGAGGCGAATGTGGCCCAGGCGCTGTTTCCGCGCAATCCCGAGCAAAGAGGGTAGCGCTTTTTAGCGGAAGCCGGCCTCGCCATGCGCGTGCAGCTTGCCGCCGCGCTCGACGATCGGCTCCAGCGCCTTCTCGACCGGCACGTTCGGCGCATCGAGGATGGCGGGCTTCGACCCTTGCGGGTTGTGCGCCCACTTCACCGCGTTGCGCAGCACCTTGTGCACGGTGGCATCATGATAGGTCGGATAGGTCTCATGTCCGGGCCGGAAGTAGAAGACATTGCCGGCGCCGCGCCGGTAGGTCAGGCCCGAACGGAACACCTCGCCGCCCTGGAACCACGAGATAAAAACGGTTTCCAGCGGCTCCGGCACGGCGAACTGCTCGCCGTACATCTCCTCGTTCTCGAGCTCGAAGAACTCGCCGACGCCTTCGGCGATGGGATGGTTGGGGCTCGTCACCCAGAGCCGCTCGCGCTCGCCGGCCTCGCGCCATTTCAGCGTGCAGGGCGTGCCCATCAGCCACTTGAAGATCTTGGAGAAATGGCCGGAATGGAGCACGATCAGCCCCATGCCTTCCCAGACGCGCTTTGCAACACGCTCGACAACCTCGTCGGCGACCGCGCCATGGTCCTTGTGGCCCCACCAGACCAGCACGTCGGTCTCGGCGAGGCGGGATTCCGGCAGGCCGTGCTCCGGCTGCTCCAGCGTGGCGGTCGTAGCGGAGATCGCCTTGTCGGCATTCAGCGCTTTGGCGATGGTCGCGTGCATGCCTTCCGGATAAATGCCAGCCACCACCTCATTGGTCCGCTCATGGATGTTCTCGCCCCAGACGACAGCGCGAATTGTCATGGATTGCCTCGTGAGTGATTGGGAGCCGCCCCGCGCCATAGATAGCGCCTTCGCCCG
Source organism: Mesorhizobium atlanticum (assembly GCF_003289965.1). Taxonomy (GTDB): domain Bacteria; phylum Pseudomonadota; class Alphaproteobacteria; order Rhizobiales; family Rhizobiaceae; genus Mesorhizobium; species Mesorhizobium atlanticum. Next base: position 188,082 of record NZ_QMBQ01000001.1, on the reverse strand, counting down.
GTATTGAAAGCGGTTTTCGACCTTTGCTTCGCAGTGCATGGAGGCCGGCGTGAAAGTCTCCCTTGTCGGCCAATGATATAGGTACTTATGCTTCGACGCTGATTCAGCCGCTGCGCAGCCGATTGGCAAGCGCTGCGCCTCGGCTACAATATCAGCCATGGGCGAAGTGCTTGTAGGGACAGCGATCTTTGCTTGCCTGGCCGGGGCCTCGCTGGTCAGCCTGATGGTGCACGAGCGCTTCCCTGCCCATCACCTTGGGGACGACACCAGCGCGGTGGTGCGGCTTGCCGCGAACCTTTTCGTGGTGATGTCCTCGCTTGTGCTCGGCCTGATGATCAACTCGGCCAAGAACACATTCGAGTCCATCAACGGCAACGTGCACACCTTCGCCACCGATCTCATTCTGCTCGACCGAACGCTCCGACACTATGGCCCGGAGGCGGACAGCGCCCGACAGTCGCTCACGGCCTATGTCCAGCGCGTCGTCGAGACCTCCACGGCCGACAGCGACACGACCGTCGTCCCCAACAGGCTGTCGGAACTGCTGCTCAATCAGGTCGGCGACCTCATGGCCGGATTGACGCCCACAGATGCCAGGCAAAACGCTGCGCAGCAGGCCGCGACACAGCAGCTGCAAAAGCTGGTCGAGCAACGCTGGATACTCGCCGAGCAGTCCGAAGGCGCCATTCCCACGCCGTTGATCGTCCTGCTCGTCGCCTGGCTGACGCTGATCTTCGCCAGCTTCGGTTTCAGGGCGCCGCGCAATGGAACCGTCGTCTTCACATGCCTCATTTCCGCGGCGCTGGTGGCCGCGGCGATCTATCTGATCATCGACATGGACTCGCCCTTTTCAGGTCCGATCCAGATCTCGCCAGCGCCCCTGCAAAGGGCGCTGGCGGAACTGACCACGCAGTGAGCTTACCGGCTGGATTGGCCGAGCAATTCAATCAGCAGCCTTGCCGCCACCTCGGCGCCGTCGGCGCGGATTTTGCCAGCTACCGCCGCCGCACGAGCGCGGGTTTCGGGCGCCAGCGCCACGTCCAACGTGGCCGATAATGACTCCGTCGTCGGCATCGGGCCGTCATGCGCGGCGCCGATGCCTAGCTCGGCGGCACGCTTGGCCCAATAGGGCTGGTCGCCGATCTGCGGCACGATCAGCTGCGGCGCTCCGGCCCGCGCGGCGGCAACGGTCGTGCCGGCGCCGCCGTGATGGACAACAGCGGCGACGCGGCCGAACAGCGCCTGCTGGTTGACCTCGCCGATCTCAAGGCAGTCGTCGCCATCGTCGACGAGGCCGAGCCCGGCCCAGCCACGCGCGAGGACCGCGCGAAGGCCTCTGGCGCGGATCGTCCCGATGGCCGTGCGGCCGGCTTCGCTCGCGACCGATATCGAGCCGAAGCCGATATAGACCGGCGGCGGACCGGCATCGAGGAACGCGTTGAGCCGATCGGGGAGGGGCCGTTCGTCCGGCAGGATCAAGGCGCCGGTCTGCACGGCGTCGATCAGGTCCGAGGGCAGCCATGGCCCCAGCACCGGATCGCAGGCGAGCAGGACGGGATTGCCGTAGACATAATCCCGCACATTCTCCACCGGCGGCAGTCCGAGCAATGCGCGCTGGCCGTTGACCGCCTCACCGAAGAGCGCGTTCTTGGTCCGGATATCTGTTTCCCACAGCAGCCGGTTATCGGTCGCGCCGGCCGGCAGCGGATGGCTTGGATATTCATGCGGCCGGTTGTGCTGCGACGGCAACCAGATGGGGCAGAACGTGCCGAGCATGTAGCGCATGCCGCGTTGTTCCGCGACCAGCCGCGCGGCGGCGCAGGACGGGAAGAGGCCGAACGCCACCACCGCATCGCAGCCTTCGGCGGCCGCGCTCAGCGCCTCACATTGCCTGGCGGCGATCTCGGCCGCCTGGCCGGAGATGAGCCTGGCCCTGTCCTCGGGCGATGCCGATCGTGACCGTTTGACCATCTCCTTCGCCCATTCGCGCACCGGCGCGAAAGCCGGCGCCAGCGACACGCCGGCGCGCTCCAGAAGCGCGGCGAACTCCGCGTCGCCCGGCGCGCTCACCCGGGCCTCGACGCCATGCGCCTGCAAGGCCGCGCCGAGCGCCGCCAATGGCTCGACGTCGCCGCGCGAGCCGTAAGTCGATAGCAAGATCCGCATTCCGTGCTCCGTTTTTCTTTTTCGGAGCAGCGTTGATACGCCATGCCCGGGGGCTTGCCGCAAGCCCGGGCTGCGCCATATCTACGTCCTGGGAAGGGTCGTTATCGCTTCCCAGGTGAGGTTGCCGTCATGGCTGCAGGCCGCGACGGCATGGGGTGGCCCGAGCGCATTTTGGCGCGAGGCCCGTTCGGATCGGCAAGTGGGGACTGACAAATGCCGGCGACATGTTCGCCGGCGGGAGCAGGCTTAACCCTGGCGGCCCTCCTGGGCCACCCGGGTGGGGGAACTTGTCAGGCGTGGGACGACGACAAGGCGCTTGATCTTGCCGCTTTTATAGGCGGCAAGGAAGCGGTGATAGTCCTTGAACACGACGCAGCCATTGGATTCCGCGCGGCCGCCGCGCAGCATGTAGGTGTGGGCAAGCAAGCCGTTGCGGCCATATTTGTTGCTGCCGCTGGCCGGCGTGAGCCTGATGGCCTCGACGCCATGGAAGCGTGATTCACGCAGCGACAGATTGTAGGTATCCGGCGGCGTCGGGCCGACATTCTTGCGGTTGACGAAGCGCGGCTGGTCGACCATCGAGCCCAGTCCCGAATGCGCCTCGAGCCTTGAGCCGTCGGGCATGTAAACGGTCCTTGCCGAGATATCGTAGACGGCGACGCCATTGCCCGTCGAAGGGCCGTCGAACAGGCTGCGGAAGGCACTGCCCAGCCCACCGCGCTCCGGCGTGTCCGGCTTGGCATAGGCGAGCATTTCCGATGCCTGCGCCTTGCGCTTGCCGGGCTTGGAATCCGCCACTATCGGCTTCGAATTCGGCACGCCCGGCAGGGCCTGGTCGCCGCTTCTCGGCGAGGCCGCCGTCGGCGCGCTTTGCGCGGTGTCGGCTTCGGCCGGCTGCGGCTTGGCCTTGGCGACCTGCGGCTTCATGGCCTCAGGCTTCTGCGGCTTGGCCGCGTTCTGTACGGGCGCCTCGGTGGCGCGCTCGAGCGTGGTGCGCGGACGAAGGCCGGGCACGGCGATCGTATCGGGCAAATCGTCCTGCGGCGGCAGCGAGGCCACCTGGTACGCGCCGTCCTGGCCATTGTCCGCATTGTTAGCAGCATCGGGGCCGGCGACATCCGGTGCGTCGCCGTTTTGCAACGCGACGGCGGTCGGAACATCCGCCGTATCCTCAGGCGCGATGTTGGCGAGCGCCAGCGCCAGGTCGGAAGCGCCGCCGATTTCGGCCGGCTGCGGACCGAAGCGGGCCTCGATCGGGGCGGCGTCCGGCTGCGCGCCGCCGAAGCGACTTGCCGAAGGCAGGCTGGCCAGCAGGAACGGCGCTTTTTCTGCGCGGGCAAAGGCGTCGGCAAGCTTCTGGGGCGAAAGCGCCGCGCGCTTCACCACGCCATCGAAGCGGTCGGCGGCTCCGGCGGCCGAAGCCACCAGGACCACCTTTTCATGCGCAACGCTGTCGGGCGAGGGCAGCCTGAGGCGCGCCATCTTGCCCTCGACACTTTTATTCTTAAGTTTTTCAGGATCTTGGCCGTCATGCCTGAAGCTTGTCGCGAGGCTGAAGCAGCCTGTATCGCAGCTCCCGGTGAGCGAGGCCGCCCTGTAGCCGCCATTGGCGCCAAGATGCGGCGCCCAGGCATTGGCGATCTGCCGGCGCTGGTCGCCAAGCGCGATGGTGCGCGGCGAAAGCATGCCTTGCGGCAATCCGTTGGAAGCGGCGGTCAGCGAGGTGCTCACCGAATAGAGCCCCGCCAAGGTGGCGGCGGACCATAGGGCGAGGGCGGCGCCGACAGCAGGCACCAGGACCCAACGATGACCAGACTTTTTCGAAGTTACCCCCCCTTGAGGAGCGTCACCCCGGTTTTTCAAACGCAAAAACGCCATACGACCACTCTCAATCGGCATGCCGGTTTGCGGACCTGGCACCCGTCACGATCACAGTTCGCTGGTGCCCCCTGCACCTTCACGCGTCTGTTGCCGATTGATTCAAAAGATGGACAAAGATGGTTAACCAATCCCTCCACCAATCGCCGATTTGGCGACGGTCCATACGAAAAAAGAGCCTTCCATGGTCTTCGCCACGGTAAAAATGCTCTCCCTCACCCGACTTGCTGCCCGTTTTTCCGGCCTCTGTCAAGAAACCGTGAAGATCGGAACCGCAACATCTTCAGCCGGCTAGAGGCGGATTGGGGTCAAAATGCGACCGTTCGGCAAGCCCTGAAACAGGCAGGCCGGAAATGTTGTGGGCCAGTCGATCGGGCGGCGGTCCAGGATCGCTTTTTGCGCCACCGGACAAAAACACCCAAAAAAAGTCACTGCGGTCGGGGATCGCTTCTGCCGCGACATCGCTCTTGACCTTCCAGTTACTGGAACCCGTAGCGTGCTCGAAGGATCGTCCCGGCGGCGTCCTTCCCAATCACGATCCAGGAGAAAAAAATGCATCGACGCGGTTTTCTGGCGGCAGGCCTGGCGGCGGTTCTGGCGAGCCCGCGCGCGCTGGCGCAGATGAAGATGGATGACATGTCGAACATGGATTCCATGCCGGACATGGATATGGGCGGTCATGCCGGCCATGACATGGGCGCCACGGCGCAAGCGGCGCTGCCCGAGGGCGAGGCGCTGCGCGCGTTGCCGCTGCTGGCCAACGAGGCCGGTCGGCCCGGCCTGTTCAAGGCGCGCCTGACGGCCGAGCCCGCCACGGCGCGCTTCGGCGCCGACAAGGACACGCCGATCCTCGCCTATAACGGCACGAGCCCGGGGCCGTTGATCGAGGCTTACGAGGGCGACCGCGTCGAGATCACCTTCGCCAACCGGATTGAGGGCGAACCAAGCACCATCCACTGGCACGGCATGCCGGTGCCCGCCGACCAGGACGGCAACCCGATGGACCCGGTCGCGGCGGGCGCCGACCGCGTCTACGCCTTCGATCTGCCCGAAGGCTCGGCCGGCTCCTACTGGTATCACCCGCATCCGCATGGCCGGACGGCCGAGCAGGTCTATCGCGGCCTTGCCGGCGCCTTCGTCGTCAAGGCCAAGGCCGATCCGGTTCCGGCGGCCTATGGCGACACCGCGCTCATGTTCACGGACCTTCGCCTGGCCGCCGACGGATCCATGCCCGACAATACCATGATCGACATGATGAACGGCCGCGTCGGCGACCATGTGCTGGTCAACGGCCAGAAGAACCCGAAGCTGGCGGTGGCGGCGGGCGCGAAGCGGCGCTTGCGGCTCTACAACGCCACCAATGCGCGCTTCCTCAGGCTCGCCTTCGCCAATGCCTCGATGACCGTGATCGGCAGCGACGGTGGCCTCCTGGAGGCGCCGGTGGCGGCCGACGAGCTCCTGCTCAGCCCCGCCGAGCGCGTCGAACTGGTCGTCGCCTTCGACCGGCCGGGTACCGCCACGCTCACCACGCTTCGTTACGACCGCGGCTGGATGGGGCCGGGCCGGCCCACGGACGCCGGGCTGACGCTGCTGACGGTCGGTGTTTCCGAAACGCCGGCCGAGGCGATGCCGCCGCTGCCCGAAAGGCTGAGGCCGATCGCCCCGCTTGGGGCTCCCGCCGTCAGCCGCCGCCTCGTCCTCACCGAGTCCATGACGATGAATGCCGCGAGCATGGGGATGGACTTCCTGATCAACGGCAAGGCGTTCGACATGGGGCGCGTCGACTTCGTCGCCCGGGCCGGCGATATCGAGCTTTGGGAAATCGTCAACCAGGCCGACATGGACCATCCGTTCCATATCCACGGCACGCAGTTCCAGGTGGTCGAGCGCGAACGCGACGGCAATGTCGCCAAGCCGCCCTATCTGGCGTGGAAGGACACGGTCAATGTGGCGCGCCGCGAGACGGTGCGGCTTCTCACGCGCCAGGAAAGGCCGGGCGCGCGCATGTATCACTGCCATATCCTGGAGCATGAGCAGCTCGGCATGATGGGCATCGTCGACGTGCGGGCGTGAGGTCTCGCGTCATTCTGGGCGCGGCGTTGCTGGCGCTCGCCGGCGCGTTGATCCTTGCTCCGTCGCTGGCCGCGGGGCCGGGCGATCCCATCGTGGCGGCGCGCCAGGCCTCGATGAAGGAGATGGCGGCCGCCGCCAGGGCGATCGCCGAAATGTTCGACGGCAAGCGCGCCTATGAGCCGGCGGCCTTCAAGGCGGCGGCGGACACGCTGAGCGCCCGCGTCGCGGCCCTGACCGGCGAATTCCCGCGGGGCACGCTGGGCGCGCCATCGGCTGCCAAGCCGGAGATCGACCAAGCTCGGCAGGAGTTCGAGGCGCTCGCCCGCCATATCGGCCGGCTCGCCGATGCGCTCGCGATCAAGGCGCAGAACGCGCCGCCCGGGATCACCGCCGACATGCGGATGACCGGCCCGCCGATGGATGGCGGCAGCCTGCTCGGCAAACGCCCGGGCGCGGCTGAAGCCGATCCAGCCGACATGCCGGCGGAACATCTCCTGCACCTCATCCTGCAGGACTGCGCGAGCTGCCATGCGAAGTTCCGGCGCAAAGTCGAGTGAGGCCGGAGAGCATGATCCCGAAAAGTGGGAACCGGTTTTCGGAGAAAGATCATGCTCCAGTAGATCTAGGGTGCGATGTGGCGGCGCACCGTCTTCCACTCCTGCCAGATCAGCCACATGACGATGGCATCGAAGACGGTCAGCACGAGCAGGCCGGGCGAATGCGTGTAGGAGTAGCGGTAGACCTGGTAAGCCATGAAGGCGCCGAGCGCGACCAGCGAGGCAGGGTAGGACCACAGCTTGCCGCGCAGCAGGCCGATGACCAGCAGGAGCTTAATCAACCCGTGGCTGAGCAGGTAGAAGGCATAGAATTCCTTGCTCGCGATGGAGAACCCGGCGGCCATCCGCGACAAATGGCTGGCTATGAAGTCGTTGGGATCCTCGATCAACTCCTCCTGGGTGAGCATGTTGACCCAGGAGGCGATGGTTTGCGTGGTGACGAGGTAAAGCAGGATGCCGCCGACGCACTCGATCAGGGCATGGGCACCTTTCAGCCATACGCTGACCTCAAAGAGCTGGTGAATGCGATGCTCGCCGGCGGGCTTCAACGATCGACCTCATGATGGACCAGGGAAATCCGATAAGAATGGACGCTTCTCTCACGCACTGGATCAACTCTGCTGCCGGCATCAGCCCGCTTCTTGATAGGACAATGATCACGATCTCACAAATCGGCGTGCCGCTGATGGTGATCGCGGTCGCCCTGCAATGGTGGTCGAGGACCGACCGCGCCCATGTGCGCCATGCCTGCCTGTCCGCCGGGCTTGCCTTCCTGCTCGGGCTGGCGATCAACCAGGCCATCCTCCTGTTCGTCCACCGGATCAGGCCCTACGACGCCGGCGTCACGCATCTTTTGATCGCGCCCAGCGCCGACTGGTCGTTCCCGTCCGATCACGCGACCGCCAGCATGGCCATCGTCGCCGCCTTCGCCATGCAGGCGCTGCCGCGCCGCACGCTTGCCTTGCTCGTCATGGCCGCGCTGATCTGCTGGTCGCGGCTGCATATCGGCATCCACTATGCCGGCGACGTCGCCGGAGGCGCGGCCACCGGGGTCGCGGCCGCCCTGGCGGTGCGGCTTTGCTATCGCGAGAATTCACCGCTGGATGCCTTCGCCACGAGGATCCTCTAACTCTTTGTTTTTACGCAATTACGGACGCAAGACTACGGCGAAGGCGCCGAGCCTAACCGGCTACTTTTCCTGAAATTGCTCTGGGCTACAGGCCGAGGGTTGCGGCCGCCACGGCCAGGTACCGGCCGGCCTTGGCAACAGTGACGATGGCGATAAAGCTCCATAGGGGCTCGCGCAGCACGCCGGCCATCACCGTCAGCGGATCGCCGATAACCGGAGCCCAGCTCAGCAGCAGGCTCCATCGGCCGTAACGGTGATAGCGCGCCGCCGCGCGGTCGAGCGCGGCAGGCTTTGCCGGAAACCATTTGCGGTCGCCAAAGCGATCGATGCCGCGGCCCAGCAGCCAGTTGACCACCGAACCAAGCACGTTGCCGATCGTCGCGACCAGAACCAGCGCGGCCGGCGAATGGGTCCCGGTCAGGAGCAGGCCGACCAGCACTGCTTCCGATTGCAGCGGCAGGATGGTCGCGGCGGCGAAGGCGGTCAGGAAAAGTCCGCCGAAGGTGGCAAGGTCACCAAGCATTACCGCCCGTCAGTTCGCCTTTGGCCATTTCGGATCCCGATCATCGACGGCCTGGGTCATGGAGACCGTCGCCCCACTCCGATTTTGACCGGCGCGTATCACAAAAGTGACGCGCTCGCCCCCCTTTATGCTAGGCTTACGTCGTCAAAACAGAGTCACCGTTATGGATGCCAGCGAATTGCAGGCCATAGGCGACACGCTGATGCGCCTCGTCACCCCCAGCATGACGCCGAAGGATCTGGTCAAGGCGGTGCGCAAGGAGCATCCGGACGCCAGGAAGAAGGACATCGCCCGCGCCGCCTTCCACGCCATCATCGCCAATGCCGACCAGGACCCCGGCAAATCGCGCAGCCTCCAAGCTTTCGCGCTTGCCGAGCGCATCCAGCAATCGGAACAAATTGCAGCGAATTGTAGCGTTGGGCTTGCCGGAAACTTAATAAGCGACTTCTAATTTAATGGCTCCGCCGGCAATTAGCCCCAACCGGTAGCGAGCCAATGACCAAAAACCTCGGCAATGCCAAACCCAGCGCTCCAGCCAAGGAGATAAGTGCCTCGCTGTTCGGTAGGGCGGCGCCGGCGCTGTTTCCGCTGGTGGTCGCGGCGCTTGGCTATCTCGTCGGCCGGCATTATCTCGGCTTTTGACGCGCGGCCGGCTTCAGGTGGTTTTCCAGTCTGATTGTGATTGGTCCCTCTCGGCCAGGCCCGTTGCTGCTTTGGTCCTAGGGCCTAGGTCGTTCTTGCCCTCGCATGGGCGCGGGCGCATCCTTTCCCGTAGCCGGCGGCCTCGCAAACTCCGGTCAGGCCCGGCCGCCGAACCCAGTATCACCCCCCCAAGGCTGCCGGGCCGCCCACCACCCCGCGAGTTATGTCCGCCAGGCATGAGGCGGCGCAGGCCCCATAAATCGTTTTTATCCGTCAGATTTCAAAAATCTGTTAAGTACCGGCGAGTGCCTTTGCACTAAAGAGCGACCGGCTGCGCTTTCCGGCAACTTCGCGCGCTCTAGATCCTATTGGGAGTAGGCACCAAATACTTGGGCCGAAGGGCAGGGGCGGTATATGGTAACAAGCGAGCCAGACAGCGTCCGTGTAAAAGCCGTCAATGGCCAATGGATCGTGCGCGTCGTCGACGGTGGCAGGCTGACGCAGCAAGTGTTCGATATTCACGAACAGGCCGAGAGCTTCGCCGAGGAGGAGCGGCTGCGATTGGGACTTCCCGGGGAACCACCGGCCGAGGAGCCGGTCGGGCCGCTGCAGAGCGGACCGGCTGGCTGAGATCGTCGACGCTGCTAGCCAACGAAAGGCGCTGCTTGCCTTCGTGCGGTTTGCGCTTTGTGTGAAAATGCGGGAACTATCGGCGGACGGGGAAACGCTGCCGATGTGCAATCTCTACAACGTCACCACCAGCCAGGAAGCGATCCGCCAGTGGACGCGGGCGTTGCGTGACATAGTCGGCAATCTGGAACCGTCGATCGACATCTATCCCAACCAGCCGGCGCCGGTCGTGCGCAATGCCGCCGACGGCAGCCGAGAACTCGCCAGACTGCGCTGGGGCATGCCGACGCCGGCCGAGCGGGTGCGTGGCAACGCTGATTCCGGCACAACCAACATCCGCAATCCTCAATATGCCCACTGGCTTCCCTATCTTGGGGTCGAGAACCGCTGCGTCGTTCCTGTGACAAGCTTCGCCGAGCCGTCACCGACCCCAGGCGACAAGGACCCGGAAACCGGCGTGCAGAAGAACTTCTGGTTCGCGCTCAACGAAGAACGGCCGCTGTTCTTCTTCGCCGGCCTTTGGACAACTTGGCATGGCGTGCGCAAGGTGAAGGAAGGTCCGGGCGATCACGAGCTTTACGGCTTTCTGACCACGAGGCCCAACGCGCTGATCGCGCCGATACACGAGAAGGCAATGCCGGTGATCCTGACCACGCATGAACAGACCGAACTGTGGCTGACCGCGCCATGGCCGGAGGCGAGGAAGCTGCAGCAGCCGGCGCCGGACGATGCGCTGGTGATTGTGGAAAAACCGGCGACGCAGATCAAGTTTCCAGCCGAGCCGCCCGCGCAGGGATCGTTGTTTTAAGGGCGAGGGCGCCTCGCATTCTATCCTCGCGCCTTCTGCAGCACCCAGATATAGCCCTTCGGCGGATGGTCTTGGTCGATGAATTGGGTCTTCACCTCCGTGTCCTTGCGGCCGCAGCGTTTACAGCGGAAGCGGACGGCTTCCAGCGGCTTGTTCCAGCCCACCACCTTGGCCACGTCGTTCGCCTTGAAGCGGCCGGCGTGGTAGCAATGGCGGCATTCGACGACGAGCAGCATGTTGGCCTTGGCCGCGCGGCCGACGCTGTCCATGGGGCCGGCCATCCGTCATGTCCGGTCGCAATAATCCTCGGGCAGCGGCAAAAGCCCGAGCCGGGCGGTCCGGAAATCCGGCTCCCGGCCTGCCACCGCGCCCATCACCTCATGCAGCCGGTCAACCAAGCCATTGAGCCGCCAGTACATTTCACCATTTACCGTGAGGTTGAGCTGTGTCGCGAGCACCGTCTCGCGCAGCTTCAGCGCATCGCGAATGATCGCCTCCGCGTCTGAATGGAACAATCTGTCATAGCGGCCTTTCCGTCTGCCCAACGCGGCTCTCCCTGTTATCGAGCAACCGCCCCACCTGCTGACAAAATAGGAAGGCATTCCTCATCGAGTCAATTCGCGCTTGACATATTTGTTCCCTTTTTGTTCACTTTCTAATACAAGCCATTGGAGCAGCCGTCATGGATCGCATCATAAGGTTGGACAGCCACCAGGAAGCCGCGCTTCAGGCGGTCGCCGAGAGCTTTATAGCCCAACACAAGGGCGATGCGGTGAAAGCTCTGAAAGAGATGATCGTGCTGAACGGCCATCTGCAGGAGCGCCTTGACGCGCTCAAGACGCCACGCAAGGCGGCCGGCTGACCCGAGGCGTTTGGGCATAGATGCCGGTCGCACAGGTCGCCGGGAGAATGCGGTATTCCGCCTTGGCTATCCCAGATGTTGCGCCCTGAGCGTCTCCTTCATCCGCTCGAGCGCCGGTTCCCCGCCGGCCGCGAGGTCGTCCGCGATTCGGGCAAGCTTGTCGTCGGCCTTGCGGTGTTTGCTGCCCCACGCCCCCAGGGTAGTCAGCACCGGCAACAGGTCGATGCCGGCTTCGGTCAGCCGGTAGATCGCCTTCAGGCCATGGCTAGGGTCGTCGCTGCGGGTGAGGATGCCTTCGTCCTGCAGCGTCTGCAGCCGCTCGGCCAGCGTGCGCGACGAGATGCCTTCGTCAGACTGCAGGAATTCGCGAAAATGCCGTTTCCCGCCGAAAGCCAGGTCGCGGATGATGAGCAGCGTCCAGCGGTCGCCCAAGAGTTCGAGCGAGAGGCTGATCGGGCAGCCGGACCGTCCCTTGGTCGCCATTAATATGCTTCCACTTGTAAATCAATTTACTATTGACACCATTGTCGCGTTGCGTCAAATGGTTCCAAAAGTAAATCATTGACGAGGAGAACGAACATGAGGAAGCTGATCCTTCAGATGCAGATGTCGGTGGACGGCTTTGTCGGCTCCGATGAGGACCGTCGCTGGCAGCTTTGGGAATGGGGCGACGACAGCGCCTGGGACGAACAATTGAAGCAGGATTTCAATGCCGTCTTCGCGACCGTCGATACCATCCTGTTGAGCCGCAAGATGGCCGAGGAGGGCTACCTTGCCCATTGGGGCAATGCGGCGAAGAAATATCCTCGGGATCGCTTCTATGCTTTCGCGCAACGCATCGTCGAGGCTGAGAAGGTGGTGGCGAGCGACAAGCTTGGAGTTTCGCGCTGGGAACGGACACGGGTCGTAAGCGGCGACCTGCCGCGCGAGGTGGATACGCTGAAGCAGGGCGAGGGCGGCGACATCGCCGTGTTCGGCGGCGCCGGCTTCGCCTCGGCGCTGATCGCCGCCGGCCTGGTCGACGAGTTCCAGCTCTTCATCAATCCGGCGGTGCTGGGCAGCGGCCGTCGCATCTTCGATCAGGGCGGATTTGCCCGGCTGACGCTCCTCGGCTCGAAGTCCTATGCCTGCGGCATGGTGGTGAGCCGCTACGCGCCGGCGCAATGAGAGGCAGCAGCCGAGGTCGCGCCGCCTTGAATCAATCCGGCAGCGCGCCGCCTCAATCGCTTGACCGCTCGCGCTTTTCCTGGAGGGCGACTAGCTGTCGATATTCCGCCTTACCGGCCCGGATGCGATCCACTGGGTCGGTTTCCCGGCGCTGGGCTTCATTGTTCGCCGCGGCAGCGAGCCACTGGGCTTCATGCGAGGTCAGGCCGATGAGCACGCGGCCGGCAAATTCGGCCGGCTCCTCATTGGCCGTATCGAACACTGCCCAACTGCCGGCTGGGTCTTCTATCGCGACGAATCTCATCCGAGCTCCATTCATGAGGGTCGCCCAGTGTGGCCGACGCCTCATGGTGAACCAGTGACTTACGTCACGTGGAGTCCGCATCCGGCTAGTCTGTGCGGCGCAACCCGGCAGCACGCCCTCTCAATGGCCCCGCCTTTTCCGGATCGGACTGGGCCCGCCAGCTTCAACCAGCCGCAGGTGCGGGGCTGGCCGGCTGTATTGTGGCCAGCCGGAGTGGTCGTTGCCCAGGGCGACGAACCAGCGCGCTTCGCGCGATGTAAGCCCGATTAGCACCCGGCCGGCAAATTCCACCGGCGCGTCGTTGATTGTATCAACCACCGCCCAACTGTGATGGGGCGGCTCCTGCACCGCGACGAACCTCATTCGAGCCCCCGCTCTGATGAGATTCTAATATAGCAGACGCTGATTGTCGTTCCTATGACCTGGCTCACACAGGCGCATAATTGCAGGGGACAATCCCGACCGGAACCAGCGCCGCTTTTCCTTGCAGCGGCTGAGCCTCACTGCCCCGCCTGGTCGGCATCCGTCAGCGTGCCGAGGAAGGCGACGATGTCGTCGATCTCGGCGTCGGTCAGCGCCGGCCTGTCGCCGGGTTTCTTGCCGTTGAACGGCGGCTCGGTGTTGAGGTTCGGCCAGTAAGCCTTTGGCAAATCGTCGAATTTGTTGACCGTGCCGTCCGCCTTCTTCGGATACCAGCGGCCGGGATCCGTGTCCCGGCTGGCGTAGAAGGCGACCGCGTCGCGCAGCGTGTGGAAATAGCCATTGTGGAAGAAGCTTTTGCGCAAGGCCACGTTGCGCAGCGTCGGCGTCTTGAACAGGCCGCAATATTCGGCGCGGCCCTTGAAGTCGGCGCGCAGCGGACCGCACAGCCCAAGGTCGAAGTAATCTGGATCGGCATTGGCGGGGATGGCCGGGTTGCGCGGCACGGCGATCGCGATAAGGCCGTAATCGGTGAATTGCGGCGGCTCGCCGTCATTGGCGGGCTCGCTCAGATGGCAACTGGCGCAATTGCCCTTGGTCTCGTCCTCGAACAGCATGCGGCCACGCAATTCCTGCGCCGAAAGCTGTGCCTTGCCGGCAAGGAAGGCGTCGTAGCGGCTGGAATAGGGATAGAAATCGGCGCTGCTCTGCTCGAACGTGCCGAGCGCTTCCACCGCGGCGTCGAAAGCGTCCCGCGGATGGTCGAAGACATCGGCGCCGAAGGCGGCCTTGAAGGCCCTTGCATAGGGCGCCCTGCGCAGGCTGGCGACCACCTCAGCCTCGTCCTTGTTGCCCATCTCGAAGGGCGAAAGCAGCGGGATCCTCGCCTGGTCCTTGCCGTGATCGGCGCGGCCATCCCAGGTCAAGCCGCCGGTCGGGCCATTGTCGACGCTCTCGTCGCCTTCGTCCTCGGAGTCGCGGAAATGCTCGGTGAAGGCTGGCGCCGCCTGCAAATAGCGCAGCGACGGCACCGCGCGAACGCCGGGCTGGTCGAGCTTCGCCCCGCCCATCTCGACCGGCGAGGCCGAGGTCGACCCGAAAGCGTGGTTGGGATCGTGGCAGGATGAACAGGCCTGCTTGCCGGAAACCGAAAGCGAAGGATCGAAGAACATCTGCCGCCCGAGCGCGGTCAGCGCTTCGGCGCGCGCATAGGCTTCCTGGCGTGACATCGGGCCGGGGTGGACGCTTGACGGCTCAGCCGTGCTGGCAGGCGCGGTGAAGCCGGCGGTCGAGGCTGCCAGAAGGGCGATCGCGTGATTCCTCAATCCCATCGTCTTCGGCGACATCCTTGATTTCTTTCGCCAACTTTCCTTGGCGACGTAAGGAGCGAGTGCAACGGATTGATGACCGGCTTTTCCCACTCACGAAACCGTGTTTGACGGAGGCGGAACTGTCACAAAGGTGACAAGGCGTCGAAGTAGCTGGACATTGATAAAGCTGCGTTTCTGCATTGCCGTCCTCCAGCCATTCCCAAGCCACGAGGCATCCTTCAATGACCCGGTCCCTTCTCACCTTTTGCCTCGTCTCCACGGCGCTGGCATCGCTCTCTGCTGCTGCCCACGCGGCTCCTCCCGGCTACGACAAGATCGACACCGTGGTCGTCATCTACGCCGAGAACCGCAGCTTCGATAACCTCTATGGCGGCTTCCCCGGTGCCAACGGCCTGGCCAATGTCTCGCCCGACCAGGCGCGCCAGCTCGACCGCGACGGCAAGCCGCTTGCCGAATTGCCGCCGGCCTGGGGCGGACTGACCGGCAAGGGCGTCACGCCGGCGGTAACGGAAGCGCAGAGTGCGCATCTTCCCAATGCCGTCTTCGCCATCGACGACCCCAACGGCTTCAACGAAGCCACCAACGTCGTCACGCATGACCTGTGGCACCGCTTCTACCAGGAGCAGATGCAGATCGACGGCGGCCGCAACGACAAGTTCGTCGCCTGGGCCGATTCCGGCGCGCTGGTGATGGGTCATTACGACGGCTCGAAGCTGCCGATGTGGGCGATCGCCCAGAAATACGTGCTGGCGGACAATTTCTTCCAAGGCGCCTTCGGCGGTTCATTCCTCAACCACATCATGCTTGCCTGCGCCTGCGTGCCTTATTATCCCAATGCCGACACCAGCCCGATCAAGGGCCAGATCGCGGTCGTCGAGGCCGACGGCACGACGCTGAAGGTTGCCGACAACTCGCCGCCGTCCGCGCTGGGCGGCGTGCCGAAATTCGTCAGCGATGGCGCCATCACACCCGACTTCTACGCCGTCAACACCATGCAGCCGCCTTACCAGCCGAGCGCCAACAAGCCGGCCGAGGGCGGCGACAAGGCGCTCGCCGATCCGGCGGCGCCGACCACGTTGCCGCCGCAGCACGAGATCACCATCGGCGACCTCCTGTCGCTGAAGGGCATTTCCTGGGCCTGGTACTCGGGTGCCTGGCAGGCCGCGCTCGATGGCAAGAACGCGACGCCCGTGCCGAACTTCCAGTTCCACCACCAGCCCTTCAACTATTTCGCGGCTTACGCGCCTGGCACAGCCGCGCGCGCCGAGCATCTCAAGGATGGCGGCCTCGGCGGCGAAGAGTTCATCAAGGCGATCGACGACGGCAAGCTGCCGCAGGTCTCCTTCTACAAGCCGCAGGGCAACCTCAACGAACATGCCGGCTATGCAGAGGTGACCTCGGGCGACCAGCATCTGGCCGACGTTGTTTCGCATCTGGAGAAGAGCCCGCAATGGGCGCACATGCTGGTGGTCGTCACCTATGACGAAAATGGTGGCTTCTGGGATCACGTCGCGCCGCCCAAGGCCGACCGCTGGGGCCCGGGCAACCGCATCCCGGCCTTCATCATCTCGCCCTACGCGAAAATGGGCACGGTCGACCATACGCAGTACGACACCACCTCGATCCTGCGCTTCATCACCAACCGCTACGACCTGCCGGTGCTGCAAGGCATCGTCGCCCGCGACAAGGCGCTGCGCAACCACGACCAGCCGCCGATGGGGGATCTCAGCGCCGCGCTGGATCTGACGAAGTAGGATTGAGACATCTTGTGCAAAAGGCCCGCTTTGCGGGCTTTTTGTCGTTCTGCCGGCAAGATCGCGTCGTCAGGCGGTAAGGGCGTGCGGTGCCTCGAAAAAGGCTGCGAGCTCGGACGCCGGCATCGGTCGCCCGAACAACCATCCCTGCACGTCCGTGCAGCCGTTCTCCTTGGCCAGGCGGTACTGATCCTCGGTCTCGACGCCTTCGGCGGTCGTGGTCATGCCGAGCGTTGAGCCGAGATCGGCGACCGCCTTGACGATGGCACGGCTCTCGCTGCTTTCGCACATCAGGCTGACGAAGCTGCGGTCGATCTTGATACGGTTGAACGGGAAGGACCGCAGATAGCTCAGCGAGGAGTATCCCGTCCCGAAATCGTCCATGGCGATGCCGACGCCGAGATCGCGCAGGCTGTGCAGTGTCTCGATCGTATGCTCGTTGTGCGCCAGCAGCACCGACTCCGTGATCTCGAGCTCCAGCCGCGACGGCATGAGGCTGGAGGCTGCTAGCGCCGCGGCGACTTGAAGCGGCAGCCCTTGCTGCTTGAATTGGATCGGCGACAGATTGACGGCGACTTTGACGGGCAATGGCCATTGGGCGGCGTCGGAGCAGGCTTGCCGCAAGATCCATTCACCGAGCGCATCGATAACGCCGGTCTCTTCAGAGAGGTGGATGAACTCCGACGGTGCCAGCAGGCCGAGTCGCGGATGGTTCCATCGTACGAGCGCCTCGAAGCCGGTAAGCTTAGAGGTCATTGCCTCATGCAGCGGCTGGTAGTGGAGCACGAACTGATTGTCTGCCACGGCCACGGCCAGTTCAGCCTCGAGTTGGCGGCGCTCCTGAAGTCGCGCATCCATCCCCGGCTCGAACGACCGGCAGGTGCCGCGGCCTTCCATCTTGGCCTTGTAAAGGGCAAGGTCGGCATTTCTGATCAGGACCTCGGAGCTCTGTCCGTCCTCGGGAAAGACGGCGATGCCGATGCTGCTGCCGATGTTGATCGTGTGGCCCTGAATGGAAAATTCGCCGGAGAGCGCATGGATGACTCGGCTCGCCAGCCCTCCGGCCTGGTCGTCGTCATCGAACAGCAACTGCAGAATTGTGAATTCGTCGCCGCCGACCCTCGCCACCATGGCGGTTTCACCGGCCTGCTGCTTCAGCCGCGCCGCCACGGCGCGCAAAAGCTCGTCGCCGACCGGATGGCCAAGCGTGTCGTTGACCGGCTTAAAGCGGTCGAGATCAATGCAATGCACGGCCAGCTTCTCGGCGTCCCTGAGACTGCGCAACGCCTCGTCCATCGTATCCGCCAGCAGCTTACGGTTCGGCAGGCCAGTCAGGATGTCATGGGTGGCCAGGTGCTGGATCTCGGCTGTGCGTTCATCCACCCGCCGTTCCAGGGTCTCGGCGGCCTCTGTCTGCATCGACATCGTGCGCCCGATTGCATACCAGCACACCAACGCCAGCAGGGTGACGATGGCGGTTGCGGCATAGCTCGCAAGTTCGAACTGCCGCACCGACTGGACATCGACATCGTTCTCGAACCGGCTGTTCGGGAATCCGGCCCAGAGCCGCCACGCGCTTCTCGGATCGTTGAGGGAAAGCGGGATCACTTCCGAATAGATCAGTTTTGGATCGGGGGCGGTGAAGGAACTTGTATCCGCCGCCAGCGACGTCGAAAGCCGATGCTGGTCGGACTCGAAACCGTAGTCCGCATTGACGATGACATAATCGGCGCTGGGCAGAAGCTTTCTCAGCGCCGAGGTAAGCATAATGGCCGAGACCGAGCCCCGCAGGCTGCCGTCGGCCGCGAAAACGGGAACCGACAGGATGAAGCCCGATCGGTCGGCGTCGTTGCCGCTGTGGATGAAGTCCGTGTTGTCGCAGGTGATCAGCTCTTTCGTGCCGATGATCGGTACGTTGAGCCCTTCGATATTGCTCGAAGTCGGATAGTTCGCCTTGAGCCAGGCAAGCTGCCTGGCGAGCTCGTGGTATTCATAGGTCTCGACCTCTTCGGGCGGACGCGTCAGCGATTGATTGTCCAGCGTTGCGAGTTTTTTGGCGCTGCTGGCGTCGGTCCTTGCCCTGGCGTTCACGATCAACTGGTCGAACTGGAGGATCGGCTCCTCCAGCTTTCTCGTCACCGGGTCGAAGCGATCGGGGTCGAAATCCAGCGGCAGGAAGTAGACTTCGGAGATGGAAACGTTGTTGGCCAGGTTGTTGTAGATCTGCTGGATCGTGGCGCGGCCTTCCTCGCCGAGATTCGTGCCATGGCGATCGAGGTTTTGCACGCTCGGCAGGTAGGTTAGGGTACGGACATTCTCATAGATGGCGCGCAACGAGTCTTCGACGGTTTTGGCGGTTGCCCGCGATGCCGCCTGGGAGTTCTCGAGGTAGCGTTCCTTGGCGAGCGCGAGGTCGCGCTGAGAACGGATGTGCAACGCGGCCAGCGTCGCCGCGCCGGTCACCAGGATCAAAGCAAATCCGGTCATTCGCCAGAAGGCGTTCATCCGCAGAGCCTCCTACAGTCTGCAAGAGATATCGCTTCACGGTTTAGGAACCGCTAATGTGCCTTAGCCCTTCATCGCAACCCGGATCGTGCAATCGATTTTCGAGCCCACGCGGCCAACGGCCGAAAGAGGTGGGAGGCCGTTCCCGCCAGCTTTTCCAACGTTTCGCCTGCGCGACAGCCTGAATCAATCCGGCAGCCCACGCCGCCATCTCCTTGCTTGCCTAGGATATTTCACAAGTCGAGGCGCCGCGCTCACTCGGCCTCATCCACCCAGATCAGGCGCAGCAGCCGCAGCAGCGTCGCCCGTTCCTTGCTGCTGAGACGCTGCAGGAATCGGTTTTCGTGCCGGCGCACCTTGAGCCGCCAGCTGGGCATTGCCGCCTTGGCCGCCCCGGTCAGGCTGAGTTTCCGCACGCGCTTGTCCTCTGCATGATCGTCGCGCTCGATCAGGCCGCGCTCCTCCAGTTCGGCGAGCAGCGGCGCCATGTTGGCGCTCTTCATGCCGAGCAGCCGGCAAAGCTCGGCGGCGCGGATGCCCGGCCGCTCGTCGATCAGCGCCAGCATGGCATAGGTCACCGGCCGCAGTGACGCTTCCGCCATCTCCACGGAAAAATCGTTGAGCGCCAGCGCCGATGCGCGCCGCAAATTGTAGCCGATCTGTGCGTCGAGCGCGTCCTCGCCGGGGACATCGCGAACTCTGGTCTCGTCCATGTCCGATCGATCGCCGTGATCCATGCCCTTGTCAAGGCAAAAATACTATGCGACATAGCAAAGATAACGCTATGTAGCATAGCAATCGGAGGAGGAGACCGGCATGACCGAGAAGACCAGTGAAACCGAAGACGCGGTTGCCTTCGATGTCGAGGGCGGCATCGCCTGGGTCCGCTTCAACCGGCCGGCCAAGCGCAACTCGATGAGCCCGACGCTCAACCGGCGCATGATGCAGGTTCTCGACGAGCTCGAATTCCGGGACGATGTTGGCGTTCTGGTGTTGTCAGGCGAGGGCGCCGCCTGGTCGGCCGGCATGGACCTCAAGGAATATTTTCGCGAGACCGAGGCGAAAGGCCTGGGCGCGGTGCGCAAGGCGCAATCCGAAGCCTATGGCTGGTGGCGGCGGCTGCGCTGGTACCGGGTGCCGACCATCGCCATGGTCAATGGCTGGTGCTTCGGCGGCGGCTACGGCCCGCTGTTTGCCTGCGACCTCGCCTTCGCCGCCGACGAGGCGCAGTTCGCGCTCTCGGAGATCAACTGGGGTATCCTGCCCGGCGGCGGCGCCACCAAGGTGGTGGTCGAGCTGCTATCCATGCGCGATGCCATGTACCACGCGCTGACCGGCGAACTGATCGACGGCCGCAAGGCGGCGGCCTGGAAGCTGGTCAACGAGAGCGTGCCGCTCAGCGGGCTCAAGGCGCGTGTCGCCGAAGTGGCCGGGGTCCTCCTGCAGAAGAACCCGGTCGCGCTCAAGGCGACCAAGGATGCCATCCGCCGCGTCGCCGAGATGACCTACGACAATGCCGAGGACTATCTGGTGCGGGCGCAGGAGGCGGCGAATTCCTTCGACAATGAAGGCCGCAAGGAAGGCATCCGCCAATTCATCGACGAAAAGAGCTACAAGCCCGGCCTCGGCGCCTACGACAAGGCGAGATGACCGGAATGACCTGACGCCGTGACGGCACTGATGCCGGCCGGCAACCGATAGGGCGCGTGACACGGGAGGAGAACGCAAATGCCGGCCTGGACGACACCTGATCCTGTCGCCCTGCATGCCCAGGCAGTGCCGGAGAGGCTCGCTTGCGTCGACCTCGCGTCCGGCCGGCGCTGGACCTACGCGGCGTTCGACGACGCCATCCAGCGCGCGGTCGCCGTGCTCGAAAGCCATGGCATAGGGCAGGGGCAGCGGATCGCCGCGCTCGCCCGCAACAGCGCCGACCTCGTCATCCTGCAGCAGGCCGCGATGCGCCTCGGCGCTATTTTCGTGCCGGTCAACTGGCGGCTTGCCGTGCCCGAGCGCCAGGCTATCCTTGCCGATTGCGATCCCTCGCTTCTGGTGCACGACGCCGACGTGGACATCGCGGCGCCGTCCGGCTGCGCGCCTGTCGCGGTCGCTCGCTTCGCGGCGGCGGTGGAAGCGGCGGCGCCGGCGCCGCGCCGTCCCTTGCCGGAAGCCGACCGGCCTTCGATCATCCTTTACACTTCAGGCACGTCGGGCCGGCCCAAGGGCGTCATCGTGACGGAGGCCAACGCTTTCGCCACGGCCGTCAATTTCAGTGTCGTCGGCCGCGTCGGCCATGACAGCATCTTCCTTTGCGACGCCCCGATGTTTCATGTCATCGGCCTGATCACCAATCTTCGCCCCGTCCTGCTGAAGGGCGGCACGGTCCTGATCTCCTCTGGCTTCGATGCCGGCCTCACCAATCGCCGGCTCGCCGACCCCGATCTCGGCGTCACCCATTATTTCTGCGTGCCGCAGATGGCGAAAATGCTGCGCGAGCATGCAAGCTTCGCGCCCGCGCGCTGGACATCGCTCAAGGCGCTTTTCACCGGCGGCGCGCCGAATCCCGCCGCGGATGTGCTTTGGTGGCTCCAGCAGGGCGTGCTCATGGCCGACGGCTACGGCATGACGGAAGCCGGCACTGTGCTCTGCGTGCCGCCGCAGGCGGATCGCATTGCCGTCAAGGCGGGGTCCGCCGGCCTGCCGGCGCCGTCGGTTTCGCTGCGCATCGTCGATGACGCCGGCAACGATGTCGCGCCTGGCGACACGGGCGAGATCTGGCTCGCCGGCCCCAACGTCACGCCGGGCTATTGGAACCGGCCGGACGAGACGGCGAGCGCCTTCAGCGCGGACGGCTGGTTCCGCACCGGCGACATGGCGCGGCGCGACGAGGACGGTTTCGTGACCCTGGTCGACCGCCGCAAGGACATGTTCATCTCCGGCGGCGAGAACGTCTTCCCGGCCGAGGTCGAGACGGCGCTGCTTGCCCATCCAGACATCACCGAGGCGGCGGTGATCGGCATCGCCGACGCGCGCTGGGGCGAGGTCGGCCGCGCCTTTGTCGTGCTGCGGCCCGGCCGCGCGCTCGACTTTGAAGCGCTGGCCAGCCACTGCGCCGCGCACATCGCCCGCTATAAGGTGCCCAAGGAATTCCGGGCGCTGGCAGCGTTGCCGCGCACGGCGTCTGGCAAGGTTCAGAAGCACGTGCTGCGGGGGCTGGCATAAGGAGCGCAAGAGGGGAATAAGCGCGGCGACCGGTTCCAGGAGGCCTGCGTCCGCCTGCGTTGCCTTCTTCGCATTCGGCGATTGCCCTGTTGAATTCATGCCCGCTATGACAGATCTGTCAGCCATGCCGGCCGGAAGGATTTTGCAATGAGCGAGCTGAAGATCAGAACCCGCAACACTGGCGCGCTCGCGGTCATGCCGCCGGGCGGTCTGCCGGCGGTCACGACGCCGACCGGCGGCACGGTCGATGTCGTCACGCAGGTCAGCGCCCCCGGCTTCAATCCGCTCGATCTGCTCTATGCTTCGCTGGCCGCCTGCATGGTGCTCAGCGCCCGCATCGCCGCCACCCGTCTCGGCGTCGCCGACAGGCTCGGCGAGGTGAGGGCGGATGTGAGCGGCGAGAAGGCGAAGGATGAGCCGTCGCGTGTAGAGACATTCACCATCAAGCTTGAGATCACCGGCGACCTCGATCTCGCGACGAAAGAGCGGATCCTGGCTGACGCCGAGGACATCTGCACCGTTTCCAACACGCTGCGCGGCGCGCCGGCACTGCGCGCGACGCTGGGGTGAGGCCGATGGCGCATCTCTCCGCGATCGACTATGCGACCGCCTCCGAAGACATCCGCGCCGAGCACGACCGCGAACTCAAGCTGCGCGGCCGCATGACCAACATGAAGCGCATCCTGCTGCATTCGCCGGCCGCGCACCGCATCTATGCCGAATGGTTCACGCTGCGCGATCTTCTCAAGCCCACGCTCGACGACCGAGCGATCTGGCTGTTCTCGAAGGCGATCGCCGAGACGATGCGTGCCGAGGTCCCGGTGACCTTCTTTCGCCGGGCGCTGATCGAGAGCGGGCTCGATCCCGAAGCGATAGCGCCGACGGCCGACGAAGCGCTGCTGATGCGGTTCGGCAAGACGGTCGCGGCCGATGCCAATGCCGTCCCGGATGAAACCTGGGGCGCGCTCAAGGCGCGCTATGACGAGACGCTGCTGGTCAACCTCACCGCCTTCGCCGGCATCATGGTAGCGACCTGCGTGTTCACCAATGCGGTGAAGGTGGACCTTGATCCGGAGTTGGAGAGGTATCGCAGATATTCTCCTTCTCCCCTTGTGGGAGAAGGTGGCTCGGCGCGTTAGCGCCGAGACGGATGAGGGGTGTTCCAGCTTGACGATAAGGTTGAAATCGGCGCCGCCGCATTCCAGCGCCCCTCATCCGACCTCGGTTCGCGAGGCCCACCTTCTCCCGCAAGGGAAGAAGGAAAGGGCGGCGCCCACCTCCGCAGGAATCGGGTGGCCGACGCACCTCCTTCGCCCCACTTTGATGGCAAGCAAGGAGGCGCACCCATGACCATCCATTCCCTCAGCACCAAACGCGTCAGCCGCTCTGCCGAAGCCCGCATCGCCGCGCAGGATTGGCGCGGCATCGTCTCCGACCTCAACGCCCATGGCTGCGCCGTCATGCCCGGCCTGCTGTCGGCGGAAGAATGCGCCGACATCGCTGGCCTCTATCCGCATGAGGAGCATTTCCGCAGCCATGTGGTGATGGCGCGTCACGGCTTCGGCAAGGGTGAATATCGCTACTTCAAATACCCGCTGCCGGACCTGATCGAGGGTCTGCGCTCAGCCCTCTATCCGCGTCTTGCCACGGTGGCCAATGACTGGAACGAGAAGATGGGCGTGGCGCTTCGCTATCCCGCTGATTACGCCGCCTTCCTGAAACGCTGCCACGACGAGGGTCAGACGAGGCCGACGCCGCTTCTCCTGCAATACGCTCCCGGCGACTTCAACTGCCTGCACCAGGACCTCTACGGCACGCTCGCCTTTCCGCTGCAGGTGGCGATCCTGCTGTCCGAGCCGGGCGAGGATTTCACCGGCGGCGAATTCGTGCTCACCGAGCAACGCCCGCGCATGCAGAGCCGCGCGGAGGTGGTGCCGCTCAAGCGCGGCGACGCGGTGGTATTTGCCGTGCATAACCGGCCGGTGCAGGGCACGAAGGGATATTACCGGGTGAATCTGCGCCATGGCGTCAGCCGGTTGCGGTCTGGGCGGCGGCATACGGTGGGGATCATCTTCCACGATGCGAAGTGAGGCGCGGCGACGAAGGCCTGGGTTCCTCTCCCCCACTTCGTGGGGGCGAGGAACCTTCATCCTGCGGCGCTTCTACCTCTTCCCCTCGCGCCCTCCTTCGCGTACACGCCCGGGCAAATCCCGCCACATCAGCGCAGTTTCCCGGACCGTCCCATGATCCGTCTCGAAAACATCGGCAAGCAGAACGGCCGACAGATCGTCTTCATCGAAGCTTCGGCCGCCTTGCAGAAGGGCGAGAAGGTCGGGCTGGTCGGCCCGAACGGCGCCGGCAAGACGACCTTGTTCCGCATGATCATCGGTGAGGAGCAGCCGGACGAGGGCCAGGTCTCGGTCGATCGCGGCGTCACCATCGGCTATTTCAGCCAGGATGTCGGCGACATGGGCGGGTTGAGCGCTGTCGCGGAAGTCATGGAAGGCGCCGGGCCGGTGAGCGCGGTGGCGGCCGAGATGCGCGAGCTTGAGCACGCCATGGGCGATCCCGAGCGCGCCGACGAGATGGACCGGATCATAGAGCGCTACGGCGAGTTGCAGCACCGCTTCGAAGAGCTCGACGGCTATGCGCTGGACGGCCGCGCCCGCGAGGTGCTGGACGGTCTCGGCTTTTCGCAGGAGATGATGGACGGCGACGTTTCAAAACTGTCCGGCGGCTGGAAGATGCGCGTCGCGCTTGCCCGCATCTTGCTGATGCGGCCCGACGTCATGCTGCTCGACGAGCCGTCGAACCATCTCGACCTCGAAAGCCTTATCTGGCTGGAGAAATTCCTGAAGGATTATGACGGCGCGCTGCTGATGACCTCGCACGACCGCGAATTCATGAACCGCATCGTCAACAAGATCATCGAGATCGACGCCGGCGCGCTCACCTCCTATTCCGGCAACTACGAATTCTATCAGGAGCAGCGGGCTCTCGCCGACAAGCAGTTGCAGGCGCAGTTCGAGCGCCAGCAGGCGATGCTGGCCAAGGAAATCGCCTTCATCGAACGCTTCAAGGCGCGTGCCTCGCATGCCGCGCAGGTGCAGAGCCGGGTGAAGAAGCTCGACAAGATCGACCGCGTCGAGCCGCCCAAGCGCCGCCAGACGGTGGCCTTCGAGTTCCAGCCGGCACCGCGCTGCGGCGAGGACGTGGCGACGCTGAAGGGCATCCACAAATCCTATGGCAGCCGCTCGATCTATTCAGGCCTCGACTTCCAGATCCGTCGCCGCGAGCGCTGGTGCGTGATGGGCGTCAACGGCGCCGGCAAGTCCACGCTGCTCAAGCTGGTCGCGGGAGCTTCCGAGCCCGACGAGGGCTCCGTCGCGCGGGGTCCCAGCGTCAAGATGGGCTATTTCGCCCAGCACGCCATGGAATTGCTCGACGGCGAGCGCACCGTCTTCCAGACGCTGGAAGACAATTTCCCGCAGGCCGGCCAGGCGGCGCTGCGCGCTTTGGCCGGCTGCTTCGGCTTCTCAGGCGACGAGATCGAGAAGAAGTGCCGTGTCCTGTCGGGCGGCGAGAAGGCGCGGCTGGTGATGGCGCTAATGCTGTTCGACCCGCCCAACCTGCTGGTGCTCGACGAGCCGACCAACCACCTCGACATCACGACCAAGCAGATGCTGATCGAGGCGCTGTCGCAGTACGAAGGCACGATGCTCTTCGTCTCGCACGACCGCCACTTCCTGGCGGCGCTGTCCAACCGCGTGCTGGAGCTCACGCCCGACGGCATCCACACCTATGGCGGCGGTTACACCGAATATGTCGCCCGCACCGGCCAGGAAGCGCCGGGGCTGAGGGGGTAGGGATCAGAGCGCGTCGTAGACGGCGTCGATCAGCGCCTTGCGGCGCGGGTCCACATCGTCGAAGCCAAGCATGCGGTTTGTGACATAGCCGAACCCGACGCCGGCGCCGGGATCGGCAAAGCCGATGGCGCCGCCCCAGCCGGTGTGGCTGAAGGTTTGCGGCGATGCGCGGCCGCCATAGACGGGATCCTCGATCTGGTAGCCGGCGGCGAAGGCGGCCGGCAGCGCGAAGCTGTCGTCCATGCCGCGAAAGCGCGGCCTCGCGGCCTCTTCGATCGCCGCGCGGCCGATCAGGCGCTTGCCTTCAAACGTCCCGCCCGCCGCCATCATGCCGTAGATGCGCGCCAGCGCATGCGCCGTGGACTGGCCGTTGCCGCCCGGCACCTCGGCGGCGCGCCAGGCTCGGTCGTTTGGCGCCAGGGCGCTGGGCGTTGGGTTGTCGCATGAATGGGGAAAGGGCGAGGCGCGCACGAAGTCGACCCACTCCGAAGCCTTCGGGCCTTCGATCATCTCGGCTGCCCGGGCATCCTCGGGTTCCGCCAAGCCGACATGAAAATCGGCCCCAAGCGGGCCTGCGATCTCTTCCGCGATGAAGCGCCCGACGCTACG
Organism: Mesorhizobium atlanticum; assembly: GCF_003289965.1. Taxonomy (GTDB): domain Bacteria; phylum Pseudomonadota; class Alphaproteobacteria; order Rhizobiales; family Rhizobiaceae; genus Mesorhizobium; species Mesorhizobium atlanticum. Next base: position 161,639 of record NZ_QMBQ01000001.1, on the reverse strand, counting down.
CCCGTCGACGCGCAGCAGCACCTCGCCGGCAAGGTGGCCGTAGCTGAGCGCATGGTAGACACAGCGGCTGCCGGGCTCCCACAGCGGCGCCATGGCGGCTAGCGCGTCGACATAGGGCGTCCAGGCGAGCATGCCTGCCTCGTCCATCGGCACGGCGAGGCCGTTCAGGCCGGACCGGTGCGACATCACCTGGTCGAGTGTGATCCTCTCCTTGCCGCCGGCCGCGAATTCCGACCAATAGCGCGCGACCGGCGCGGCATAGTCCAGCTTGCCGCGCTCCACCAGCATGGCGATCGCCAGCGCCACGATGCCCTTGGTTGAAGACCAGACATTGATCAGCGTGTCACGCCGCCACGGGCGGGTGCGCGCGGCATCGGCATGGCCGCCCCAAAGCTCGACGACCGTCTTGCCGTCGGCCACGACCGAGACCCCACCGCCATGTTCGAGGCCTTCAGCGAAACACCAGGCGAACGCCTCGCGCACGCCGGCAAAACGCGGATCGCAGAAACCCTCTATGGTCATGTCCGGATTCCCACCAAATGCGCCTCAGCCGAACAGCTTGGTCACGAAGCCGCTAAACCAGGCAAGCTGCGCCGCGTGGTGGGCTTCCATCAGCCGGTCCTGTTCGTCCCGGTTTTGCGCGCCGAGCGTTCCGTAAGGCGCGCCTTGCCGCTCCTGCCAGCGCCGAAAGCCGGCCGGGCCTTGCTCGGCGTGGAACTGCAAGGCGTAGGTCTTGTCGCCGATCCGGAATGCCTGGTTGGGAAAAATCTCGCTCGAGGCGAGGTGCACGGCGCCCGCCGGCAGAGCGAAAGTATGAAAATGGTTCTGCGGCAGGAAGAGCGGCCGGTCGAGGAAGTCGCCGGCCTCCGCTGTCGGCGTGATCTCGAAATAGCCGAACTCCCTGATGCCGCTTGCCACCGGCCCGACATCGGCGCCCAGATGCCAGGCGATCTGCTGCGCGCCCTGGCAGATGCCGAGCAGCGGCAGGTCGTTGTCCAGGCAATGCTCGATCAGTGCGGCTTCGTGATCGAGGAATGGATGCTTGTCGGTGTCGAAGACATTGAACGGCCCGCCATAGATCACCGCGCCGCCGACATTTTCGAGATCGATCACCTCGCCCTTGAAGGGCATGGCGGTCGTTACCGTATGGCCATTCGCCTCAAGCGTCGTCTGGACATGATCGTCGCCCGGCTCTTCCGAGTGCCTGACCAGAACGATGCGCTTCATCGGAACTCCCGCCGCTCATTTCGCCACAGACTACGATAAAGCTTAGCGGGTCATTGGCAATGTGCCAGCCTCCGATCCTGTCTGGCGGCGCCGCCCTCCATTCGTCTAGGATGACGAGGCATGGGCGCCCATCACCCCTTTGCCAAGCCGCGGTCGATCAGCCGCGCCAGGCGCGCCGAGAAGGCCTTGGCATCGGCCGGCTTGTCGCCGTCGAGCACGCGCGCTTCGTCATAGAGCAGGTGCGCGGCGTCTTCCTTGAACGCCTTGTCGTCGTCGCCGAGCTTTGCCAGCGCCGCCACGCGCTCGTGGCGCGGGTTGATCTCGAGGATCGGCCTGGCGGCCTTGTCGAGCCGGCCGGCGGCGTTGAGCAGGCGCTCGAACTGGCGGTCCGGGCCATGCTCGGGCGCGACGAGGCAGACGGCGCTTTCGGTCAGCCGGTCGGAGGCCTTCACGTCCGACACCTCCTCGCCGAGCGTCGTCTTCACGAAGGCAAGGAACGTCGCGATGTCGGATGACGTCTCGGCATCCGGCTTCGCCGCAGCGTCCGGCAGCGGGATGTCGGCAAGCTCGGCGGCGCCCTGCGTCACCGACTTGAACGGCTTGCCGTCGAATTCCGGCGCCATCGTCACCCAGAAACTGTCGACCGGGTCGGTGAGCAGCAGCACCTCTATGCCGCGGGCGCGAAACCCTTCGAGCTGCGGCGAGGCCTCCAGCCGGGCGCGGTCGTCGCCGGCCATGAAGAAGATCGCCTTCTGGCCTTCCTTCATCGCCGCCACATAGTCGGCAAGGCTGCGCCAGCCTTCGCCCGAAGCGGTCGAACGGAAGCGGGCAAGCTTCAGCAACTGCTCGCGCCGCTCGTAATCCTCATAGAGACCTTCCTTGAGGACAACGCCGAAATTCTCCCAGATCTTGGTGTAGGCTTCGGCATTGTTTTCGGCGGTCTTGGCAAGGTCGCTGAGCACGCGGTTGGTCACGCCCTTGCGGATCGCGGCGAGCAGCGGGCTTTCCTGGATCATCTCGCGTGAGACGTTGAGCGGCAGGTCGGCGGAATCGACCACGCCGCGCACGAAGCGCAGGTAGCGCGGCAGGAGATCGGCATCGTCGGTGATGAAAACGCGCCGCACATAGAGCTTCATGCGACCCTTGCGGTCCTGGTCGAACAGGTCGAACGGCCGCGATCCGGGCACGAAGGCGAGCACGCTGTATTCCTGCCGGCCCTCGGCGCGGAAATGGATGGTCGAGGCCGGCTCGTCATACTGGCCGGCGACGCTGCGGTAGAAATCCGTATATTCCTCCGGCTTGATCTCGCTCTTCTGCCGCACCCAGAGCGCCGTGCCGTCGGCGATGTCGCGCGGCTCGGCGCCGGGCTTCTCGACAAGCGCGATCGGCACCGGCACATGGCCCGACTGCGACTTCGCCAGCCCTTCGAGCCTGTAGGGCGCGGTGTAGGAGGTGGCGTCTCCCATCAGATGCAGCACAACGCGCGTGCCGCGCCTGGGTGCCGCCTCGAGCGGCACCGGCGCGATTTCATAAGTCCCCTTGCCGTCGGACGACCAGCGGAAGGCCTCCTCGCTGCCGGCCTGCCGGCTGATCACGTCGACCCGGTCGGCGACCATGAAGGCCGAGTAGAAGCCGACGCCGAACTGCCCGATGAGCTGCGTGTCCTCCGCCGCCTTGCCGGCCTCGACGCGCTCCATGAAGGCGCGTGTGCCGGAGCGCGCGATGGTGCCGAGCGCTTCCGCCATCTCCTCGCGGCTCATGCCGATGCCGTTATCCTCGACGACAAGCTCTTTGTTGTCCGGATCGGCGGCAATGGTGATGCGCGGCTTCGGATCGTCGCCCAGAAGCTCGGGCCGGCTGACCGCCTCGAAGCGCAGCTTCTCGCAGGCGTCGGCCGCGTTGGAGATCAGCTCGCGCAGGAAGACATCCCGGTCCGAATAGACCGAGTGCACCATCATGTGCAGCAGCCGCGAGACGTCCGCCTCGAATGTCCTGGTTTCCTTCGCCTTGGTGTCCGTCGTCATTCAGAATTCCTGGGTTGGTCGTTTTGTCCGCCGCGCCAACACGCGCCGGGCCTCAAATCTTCAGCCATTGTTGCTTGTGGACGCGCGCCCTGCCAGCGCTGCGGGCGCCAGCGAAAACCATGTCCGGCGCCAGAATATCGTGGCGGCGGGCGAAGGCAACAAGGGTTGCCCGCACCGTCTCGGCGTCGATCTCGCCGGCAATGCCGGCTTTGCAGGCATTGAGCGCGATCGTATGCGCGCTGCTCCTGCTCGCGGCCGGCCAATCCTGCAACATGGCATAGGCTTCCGCCACGGTCTCCAGCCGCACCGGCAAGCCCATGCCGACGAGCACCGTGACAGGCTCTTCAAAGCGGTCGTGGTTCATGGTCTGGACCCTCTTTCCGGTGGATTCCCACGATGCTCGCGCGGAGGCCGGCCGTCCCGGCCAGCGCATGCCGGCGCGGGTAGGGTGGTTGCAGCACGATGCCGTGCGGCCGCGGCTGGCCTATGCCGGGGAAGGCCTGCACATTGACCATGCCCGCAGGCGTGGTGTGCGTCGCTGAAATCTGCTGGTTCAGGCGCGGAGGCGGCAGCGCGCTATGCGCCTTGACCAGGGCCTCGATCCAGGCGGCGACCGCCAGCGGCACCGGCGCGCGCCCGTCGATCCAGCAGGCCGCGTCGGTCCTGGAACAGCCAAGCTCCTGCGCAAGGTCGCTGGCTTCCCATCGCAAGCTCCTCAGGCATTCCCGCAAGCGTCCTGCAATCATGGCATCGCAATTCCCTTCGCCCAAATCCCATCGCGACATGGTAAGACGGACCCCGCCGTGGCGGGGCCGATTTGCTCAGCTTCGCGCGGATGTTTGGGTGGCCGAAACCTGCTGCGCGGCAAGGAGCATCAGCGTCGAGGCGACCGTCCGCCGGTTCCATCCGGCGGCTTCGGCCGCGTCGAGCAGGCCTGCCAGCAGCGGCTTCAGCGCGCTCCGGCATTCGCCTTCATAGGCGAGGAATTCGCTTGCCGAATGCGTCGGGGCGGGAATCGAGCCATCTGCGCTCATCATGTTCATGAAGGCCTCCCAAGTTCTGGTGAAACGCCCGCTCCCGTGGAGCGGGCTCTCAGCTCTATCTCAGAAGTCCATGCCGGCGCCGGCCGGCACGGCCGGGGCGGCTTCCTTCTTCGGCTTTTCGGCCACCATCGCCTCGGTGGTGACGAGCAGACCGGCGACCGAAGCTGCGTCCTGCAGCGCGGTGCGCACCACCTTGGCGGGGTCGATCACGCCCTGCTTGTAGAGGTCGCCATACTCGCCGGTCTGGGCGTTCCAGCCAAAGGCGAAGTCGGTTTTCTCGCGCAGCTTGCCGACGATGATCGAGCCTTCCGCCCCGCTATTCTCGGCGATCTGGCGCGCCGGAGCCTCGATCGCGCGCCGCACGATGTCGACACCGTATTTCTGGTCGGGATTGTCGACCGCAACCGCATCGAGCGCCTTGGCCGCCCTGAGCAGGGCAACGCCACCGCCGGGCAGGATGCCTTCCTCGACCGCGGCGCGCGTGGCGTGCAGCGCATCGTCGACACGGTCCTTCTTCTCCTTGACCTCGACTTCCGTCGCGCCGCCGACGCGGATCACCGCGACGCCGCCGGCGAGCTTGGCCAGCCGCTCCTGCAGCTTCTCGCGATCATAGTCGGAGGTGGTCTCCTCGATCTGGGCCTTGATCTGCGTGATACGGCCCTGGATCTCCTCCTTCTTGCCGGCGCCGTCGACGATCGTGGTGTTCTCCTTCTCGATCGCGACCTTCTTGGCGCGGCCGAGCATCTCCAGCGTGACATTCTCCAGCTTGATGCCGAGATCCTCGCTGATGGCCGTGCCTCCGGTGAGGATGGCGATGTCCTCCAGCATGGCCTTGCGGCGGTCGCCGAAGCCCGGAGCCTTGACGGCGGCGACCTTCAGCCCGCCGCGCAGCTTGTTGACCACCAGCGTGGCCAGAGCCTCGCCCTCGACGTCCTCGGCGATGATCAGCAGCGGCTTGCCCGACTGGACCACGGCCTCGAGCACGGGAAGCAGCGCCTGCAGGTTGCCGAGCTTCTTCTCATGGATCAGCACATAGGGCTCGTCGAGCTCGACGCGCATCTTGTCCTGGTTGGTGACGAAGTAGGGCGAGAGATAGCCGCGGTCGAACTGCATGCCTTCGACGACTTCCAGCTCGGTCTCGGCAGTCTTGGCTTCCTCGACAGTGATGACGCCTTCGTTGCCGACCTTTTCCATGGCCTCGGCCAGGAAGCGCCCGATCTCGGCATCGCCATTGGCCGAGATGGTACCGACCTGTGCGATCTCGTCGTTCCTGGTGATCTTGCGGGCGTTTGTCTTGAGTTCGGCGACGACCGCATCCACCGCCTTGTCGATACCGCGTTTCAGATCCATCGGGTTCATGCCCGAAGCGACGGCCTTGGCGCCTTCGCGAACGATGGCTTGGGCGAGAACGGTAGCGGTGGTCGTGCCGTCGCCGGCGAGGTCGTTGGTTTTCGAGGCGACTTCGCGGACCATCTGGGCGCCCATGTTCTCGAACTTGTCCTCGAGCTCGATCTCCTTGGCGACGGTGACGCCGTCCTTGGTGATGCGCGGCGCGCCGAACGACTTGTCGATGACGACATTGCGGCCCTTCGGGCCGAGGGTGACCTTCACCGCGTCGGCGAGGATGTTGACACCGCGCAACATGCGCTCACGGGCGTCGGAATGGAATTTGACTTCCTTGGCAGCCATTGGATCACTCCTTTTAGGCAGTTTTCATTGACTGGGTTGCGGTTCGATCGAAGCCCCGGTCAGGCGGCTTTCTTCAGCGTCGCGGCTTGCTCGATCACGCCCATCACATCGCTTTCCTTCATGATGAGCAGATCCTCGCCGTTGAGCTTGATCTCGGTGCCGGACCACTTGCCGAAGAGGATGCGGTCGCCGACCTTCACGTCGAGGGGCACGAGCTTGCCGCTCTCATCGCGGGCGCCCGGCCCGACGGCGATGACTTCGCCTTCCTGCGGCTTTTCCTTGGCAGTGTCGGGGATGATGATGCCACCGGCCGTCTTCTCTTCGGCCTCGATGCGGCGGACGAGCACGCGGTCATGCAATGGACGGAACGTCATATCGTTCTCCTTCAGGACAAACAGATTGCGAGAGGTTCCTCCGCTCCGGACCGGCAGGACCGGAGCGGGGCTCGCGACCCTTTCGGCGTCGCGCGCATGTCGAGCTAATTTTGCCTTCTTGTACTTTCAAGGGGGTATCGAAAATTTTTTGGCACTCTCGATCACCGAGTGCTAGCGTGCTGAAAACAATGCGATAAATCCGATCGCGCGACAAAGGAAAGGCTTGAATTCGCGATTGAGCTGAACAAAATTATCGGCGCCCGGCAGCGCCGGGACCGCTGAGAAATTTGGAACCCGAACCAAGGAGTTTTTGGAGACGGAGGACAGAAATGGACCGACAGACGCTCTCGCCGATCATTCCTTCCCTTGCTCCCGAAATATCAGACCTTTCGCTCGACCGGCTGCTGTCGCCGGCCAGCCATTTTCAGCACCCGCGGGATGTGCTGGAGGACGGCTCGCTCGACATATGGGAAAAGCGGGCGATCCTTTCGTCCTGGGCGTCCGACGCCTGCGCCGTGGAATCGATGCCGGCGCTGCGCCAGCCGCCGGGCGCCGAGCGGCCGGTCTCCTTCGACGAGATCATGGATGCGCTGCGCCGGCTCGACGCAACCGCCCCGCCACCCAGCCGCCCTGCCGATGCCGACCACCGGCAGCTGGTCGAGCGGCTGAGCGCGTGAGGGCGGAAGGCGATGGCAAGCACGGTCAGCAGGGAATTCCGCTTGCAGATGAATGGCTATGGCCTGACCACTGCCGAGATCCATTATCATCTGCCCGACCATCCCAGCCTGCTTCAGCTCTATGTCTGGCAGGACTATGATCTGGCCCCGGATTTCCCTGGACTGAGGGGCTTTCTGGGCTTTTGGGAACGCGAGCTGGCGGGCGCCTTGCATTCCGTCCGGGTCGCCCATCATCGGCTGATCAGGCCATCGGAATGGCGGGTCGTCGACGGGATCATCGCGATCCATTGAAGATCAACTCCCCAAGGCGGTCGCGTTGCGTGGCCGCCTTCCATCATTGCCCGCCGGCATGCAGACGAAGAGGGTGACTTTCACGACCTTGAAGGCGATTCGAGGCTGGGTCTTGACGTCCCGGCGTTGAATTCCCAGATGGATTTTGCCGGGTCTTGAGAGACCGGCAAGGTCAAGGAGCGCCGCTTCCTTGGCGCCCCTCGTATCTATGTTGCTCAATGGAGGATGTAGCTATGAGAACCACATTTGACTTCAGTCCGCTGTTCCGGTCGAGCATCGGTTTCGATCGAATGTTGAACGCGCTCGAAACGGCGAGCCGGATCGAAACCGTCGACAACTGGCCACCCTACGACATCGCCAAGACCTCGGAAGACGACTACCGCATCAGCATGGCGGTGGCGGGCTTCGCGCAGGACGAACTGGACATTACCCAGGAGCAGAACATGCTCATGGTCTCGGGCCAGAAAGCCGGCGAGGATAAGGGTGAGTACCTGCACCGAGGCATCGCCGGTCGCGCATTCCAGCGCCGTTTCGAGCTTGCTGACCATGTCAAAGTCGTTGGCGCCAGCCTAGTCAATGGCCTGCTGACGATCGATCTGAAGCGTGAAATTCCGGAAGAGATGAAACCGCGCCGGATCGAGATCGCAGCCGACAAGGCGATGCCCAAAGGCGCGACGAAGAAGATCGAAGCCGAGAAGCACGCGGCCTGAGGCGTTCCTGTCAGCGCCCCCCGCGCACCGCGCCGGGCACTGCCCGGCGCAACAGCAAGGCTTTCAGACCGATGAGCAGAAAGGAGGAAACCATGAGTGTCCGCGATCTGATTCCCTGGGGCCGGAGCAACGGCAACCAGGTTCCAAGCATATTCCACGACGGCGAACGCGATCCGTTCCTGTCGCTGCATCGTGAGGTGAACCGCCTGTTCGACGATGTTTTCCGCGGCTTCGACAGCCGGTGGCCGTCTGTTGGCGGTGCCTCCGCCCTCGCCACTGGTTGGCCGAGCGTCGAGATCTCCAATGGAGAGAAGGAGATCAAGGTGACGGCCGAGGTGCCCGGCCTCGAGCAGAAAGACATCGAGGTCCTGTTCGACGACGGCGTGCTGACGCTGCGAGGCGAGAAGCGCTCCGAGACGGATGACAAGGATAGGCAATTCTCGGAGCGTTACTATGGCCGCTTCGAACGCCGCATCCCGGTCGGCTACGAGGTCAAGGAAGACGAGGTGGAGGCGCGCTTCAGGAATGGCGTGCTGACCGTCACCTTGCCGAAGAGCGAGAAGGCGCAATCGCAGGTCAAGCGCATCGACATCAAGAGTTGATGCATCGACGCGGGAGGTCGGCCGATGCGCCTCCCGCGTCCCGATCTCCATGAGAGCCACGGCAGCCGGACGCCCGCGCAGCGCTGCTCTTTGGCGGTCGATCAGGAGCGGCCCGCATAGAGAAAACCCACGCGAACGGAGCTTCTCGTTTCCGTCCCGAAGTCTTCGTATCGGCCATTTGAATGATGACAAAAAGCTCGATGAATGATGCCAAACAGCTCGCTGCCTTCTCCCTTTTACGGCGGTGAATTTCAGGGTCCGTCGAGAGATGAAATTAACATACGTTATGCCCGGCAGACGGATCACCTCGCAACGGGTCCGCATAAGATTGCGACCGGCGATAACCTTAATTTCGGTTTCGGTTGCATAGGCTTCCCGAAAGGAAGGTAAAGGGCTAGATTAGCAATTCGTTAAGTACGCGTGGGGCGTGAGTAAGGGATGTGTGATGATGAATTTCAAGTCTCTGATCAAGCGGGCCGAGGACGTCGATAAGGAATTTCAGGACCTCCAATCGGATCTGGCGGAAGCATTCGAGGACGTTCTGAAAGATGATGAACAGCCGCCGTCGGGAGACGATGCCGTTGCAGGCCAGGAACTCGTGGCAAGCGACGAGAATCCGCCGCCTGCGGAGCAGCCCGAGCCGGCTTCATCGCGGTTGACGCCCCATACCCAGACGCGGCTCGCCGCCTTGGAAGCCGTGGCCGGGCTCTTCCGGGACGGACAGGGCCATCTCCAGGAAATCGAGGCGAAGCTGGGGGAGATCGCCACCGCGCATCACATGACGCGCGAGGTCCTCAACGTCTTCCATCGCGACGTGTTGCGCTCCAACGAGCTGGAGTTGGCAAACCTCGCTCTCACCGCGGAACATAAAACGCTTTCAGAACAATTGCTTGACGCCGCGCGCAAGCAGCGCGAGCGCGACGGCGCGGCCGAGGCCTGGCAGCAGCGCGAGGCAAGCCTTGTCCAGGACCGGGAGCAGCTGCGCTCGGCGTTGGCGGCCGTTCGCCTGGAGCTGGTGGAGATGAGCAATGAGAGCGCCAGGCGCGAAACGGAGTTCGGCGAAATCGTCAAGGCTCTGACCGCCAAGACTGTCGAAGTCGACAGGCGCGGCGCAGAAAACAAGCTGCTGCGCGAGAAGCAAGTCGGCCTCACGGTCGACCTGGAGCAGGCGCAGAAGCGCGAGGCTGAGGCCCGGCACAAATTCGATGAGTTCGCGGCGACTCATGCCAGCGAAACCGCCCACATTGCCGAGCTGATGGCGCAGATCGGCAATCACGAAAAGGAAGAAAGCCGGCTGCAGAAGACGCTGGAGGCAACACAGGCCAAGCTTGCCGAAACAGCCGAGGCGGCGCGGATCGCCGAAAGCGACAGCGCCGCCGAATTGGCGCGCAGCCAGGCCGAAATGCGCGGCTTGCGCGCCGAGATCCAGGAATTGCAGTCGCGCCTGGATAGGGTCTCGACCGACAATGGCGAAGCCACGGCCGAGATCACCAGGCTCAAGGCGCAGTTGAACGATGCCGTCACCGAACGCCAGATCGCCGAGGAAAGGCTCGCCGTCCTCAAGGAAGAGAGCGAAGCCGACAAGAAGAACCTGTCGGTGGTCAGCACCAATCTCTCACAGCTTTCGCTGCAGCAGGCATCCGAGCAGATCCAGCTCGATATCCAGAAACAGGAATGCGAGGATTTGCGCGCCGAGGTCGAAGCGCTTAACGCCCGCATTCGGGAATTGCTGCCTTACGAGCGGCTGCATCGGGTGACCGACGCAAGGTCGCGTAAGGATGCCGCGCCTCAGACCAACGGGATCATCGCGGAAACGGCGCGCCCCGCCGCGCGGCGTGTTCCGCGGCGGAACTTGCGAGTCAACGCTGGCTGAGAAAACCGCCGCGCCCGGAACTGCTCCGACGGGCTACTTGCCCGCCATGCCGTCGGCAAGATCCTGCGCCTGCTTGAGCAGCGCCGGGAAGGACGGATCGCCGGGCAGGCGCTGGGCCATGCAGGCGCGGTAGTCGGCATCGCCTTTTTCCCAGGCGGCGTTGGCGGGATCGGAGGCCTGCGAGTTGTCCTGGTCCGAGCCCTCGTCGGCCTGCTGGGCCTTCTGCGCGGCCGCGTCGGCGGCTGCCCAGATTGAATCGCAGGCTGCGATCTTAGGCACGGCGGGGGAGGCGGGCGCCTCGGCGATCATCACGCGGTCGCCCTTGACGACCGCCACCACGACATGTTGCTCGTAGATCGGCCCGACATCCTGTGTCCAGCCGCCGAGCCGAGCCAGCACCATGTCGGCGCCGTCGGGCTTCTTCAGCGGAAAGTCGAGCGTGCCGGCGAAGGCGGCGTCGCTGCCGATGGCCTGGGTATAGAAGCTATCGAGCTTCAACGCCGCGCCGATATCGGTGGGCAGCTTGAAATCCGCTTCCGCCTCGGTCGATTTGGACTTGAGCCAGCGCTCGGTCAGCCCACGCGTCGAGACGACGATGCTCGGGCCGTCGTCGCTCTGGGCATACCGCAACCCGTCGAGCATGCCGTAGCCGATATCGGAGGCGTTGAGGCTTTCGATGTTGTTGGTGCCGGTCGTCGGAAAACCCTTGACCGAAAGCGGACCGAGAATGGCGGCGAGACGCTGCTGCAGGTCGGCCAGCGCCTTCTCGTTCTGCGCATCGATGGTTTCGATTGCCGTGTTCGCGCTTTCCTGCGCGGTGATATCGGCGATCGCCTTGTCGCGCGCCGCGATATAATCGTCTTCCGGCGAGGCGGCGAGCGCCGTGCTGCCTGCCAGCGCGAGGAGAAGTGTCAAGACCAGCCGCATGCTGCAACCCCAATTTAGCGATCAAGAGCCCATGCCAGCCATCGCCCGACTTGGCGGCTTTTGCGTGGCGGAAATCAAGGCAGACGCAAATCTTTATTCCGCCTTGCGCTTCTCCACCTCGGCCTTCCTCAGCAGGAACCTTTGGATCTTGCCGCTCGGCGTCTTCGGCAGCTCGCTCACGAACTCGACCTCGCGCGGATAGGAATGCGCCGACAGCCGCTTCTTCACATGCTGGGCGAGCTCCTCGGCGAGCGCCTCGCTGCCCTGGAAGGCGGGCGCCAGCACGACGAAGGCCTTGACGATCTCGGTGCGCTGCGGATCGGGCACGCCGACCACCGCGGCCTCGTTGACCGCAGGGTGCTCGATCAGCGCGCTTTCGACGTCGAAAGGCCCGATGCGGTAGCCGGATGAGGTGATGACGTCGTCGGCCCGGCCGATGAAGGAGACCGAGCCGTCCGGCTCGTACTCCACAGTGTCGCCGGTGCGGTAGTAGCCGCCGGCGATCGCCGGTGTTTCCGCCTGGTGGTAGCCGCTGAACCAGCGCAGCGGCGAGTTGGCGATATCGACCGCGAGCACGCCCGGCTGGTTGGGGCCGAGCTCGTTGCCCGCCTCGTCAAGCACCACCATGCGGTAGCCAGGCATGGCGAAACCGGCCGAGCCGGCGCGGACAAGATGCTTAAGCCCGTGATGGTTGTTGACCATCATGCCGTTCTCGGTCTGGCCGTAATGGTCGTGGATGGGCGCGGCGAGATGGGCGTCGAACCAGCGGATCACCTCCGGGTTGAGCGGCTCGCCGGCGCTGCTCACCACGCGCAGTTTTCCTTTGACGCGGGCCGCGGCCTCGGGCCCTTCCGCCATCAGCAGGCGGTAGGCCGTCGGCGAGCCGGCGAGGCTGGTGACGCCCAGCCGCTCGATGATGTCGTAGGTCGATTTGGCGTTGAAGGCGCCTTCGTAGAAGGTGGTGGCGATGCCGAGCAGCAAGGGTCCAGTGATGGCGTAGTAGAGCCCGTAGGCCCAGCCGGGGTCGGCGATGTTCCAGAAGACGTCGTCTGGGCGAAGCCCGATCGCGTCGCGCATATAGGCGCCGAAGGCAGTGAGCGCGCTGAGCGGCACGGGCACGCCTTTCGGATGCCCGGTGGTGCCGGAGGTCGACATCATCATGAACAGGTCCGAGCCCTTGCGCATCACCGGCTCGCGGTCGGGGGAGGCGGTGGCGAGCGCCGCGCGGAAATCGGTGTCGCCTTCGGGCAGCGTCTCGCCGGGGGCGAGAATGGTGGCAATGCGCGGATGGTTTTCCACCTCGTCGAGCTTGCCGCGGTTGGTGGGGTTGGTCACCACCAGCTTCGCCTTGCTGTAGCTCAGGCGATGCTCGACCGCCTTCGGGCCGAACGCGGTGAACAGCGGCTGGTAGACCGCTCCGATCCGCCATGTGCCGAGGATCAGCGCCACAAGCTCGGGGATGCGCGGCAGCATGCCGGCCACGACATCGCCGGGGCCGACGCCGAGACTTTTGAGCAGGGTGCCGACGCGGCCCGACATGTCGGCGAGGTCGTCGAAGGAATATTCGCGCAATTCGCCGCCGGCCGAGATCGCGCGCAGCGCCAGCCGATTCGCGCCTGTATAGCGGCCGCAGCATTCGACATAGGCGTTGATGCCGGTGGCCGGATCGCCATGCAGGCGCGCGATCTCGTCCTCGATGCGGAAGCGCTTGACGGCATCCTCATAGCGCGGCAACGCCGCCGGCGTATCGGTCATGGCAATCCTCCCTTTGGCGGCGGTCATCTTCCCATGATCGCCGCCGAGGGAGATTGCCCGAAAAGATGTCGCTGGTCGATTGCGGCGAAAGTCGCGGCAGGCAAGCAAGCTCCACGAAAGACGGCTGGCTTTCGCGGCGTTAAACGTTTCCGATCAACAGGCTGGACCCGATACCGGAATCAGGACCTGAACCGCCTAACCGCGCTTCCGATAAAGGCTCAACGTTATGTCCTTGCCCACGCCCGCGGGCGCCAGCATGAAGTAGTCATAGGTCGCGACCTTGCCGCCTGGCCCGACCAGTCCCTTCGACCAGATCGAGGCTTCCTCCACCCGCATCTCGGCCCATTGGCGCGCGAAGTCCGGGCTTAGCGCCTTGAGCGGGTCGAGCACGGCGGAGATGTCGGCCGCCGACGCGTAGCCGACGGTCGCGGCGCGGAACTGGCCGATAGCCGAGCGAGCCACAACCTCCCAGTCGGCAAACAGCGCACGCCAGGCCGGGTCGAGGAAGAGCCGCTTGAGCAGGTTGCTCTTCGTCGGCTCCTCGGGATCGAAGCCGCCGAACAAGTCCGCCGCCTCGTCGTTCCAGGCAATGAAGTCCCAGGCGCGGTTGAGCGCATAGGCCGGATTGGGCGAGAGCGTGGCGAGCAATGCGGCAATGCGCGGATCGGGCGAGGGGCCCTCGGGCGCCATCGCCTCGGGCAGCCATTCCGGCTTTGCGAGCTTGAACAGGTGCTGACGCTCCACGGGCAAGAGGTCCAGCACGTCGGCCAGCGCATTGAGCACCGGCGCGGAAGGGTTGGCCTCGCGGCCCTGTTCCAGCCATGTGTACCAGGTGGCGCTGATCCCGGCGAGCAGCGCGACTTCCTCGCGCAGCAGCCCGCTTGCGCGGCGTCGCGTGCCGGTGCGGATGCCATGCCGCGACGGCTCGACGCGCTCGCGCATGGCGCGCAGGAAGCGGCCAAGTTCCTTGCGCCTGTCCATTTCGGCGGTCCGTTCCAGCATGGTCGTGCCTTGAAAGGGGTAGCGCCGCTACCAGCAGCGCCGCTCATCTTGTACCACCTTGCTACCAGTATAGATGAGGTGGCGCATCACACAACCGCGCCGGGCCGAGACGCGGCGCCAGGCAAAGGAGTCCGTCATGAACGCGCTGAAAAATATCAGGAATATCGATTACACCGTCCTCTTCGCCCGCGACATGAAGAAGATGCGCCGCTTCTACGAGGACGTGATGGGCTTCCCGGTTCATTCCAGCCTGGGCGAGGGCTGGACCGCTTACCAGGTCGGCTCGTGCCTCCTGGCGCTTACTGAGCGCGGCGTGATGTTCAATGACGCGCCGACGCCGGCGCGCGCTCTCTCCGTGCAACTCGCCTTCCGTGTGACGCCGGGCCAGGTCGACCAATGCGCCGACACGTTGCGCGGTAAGGGCGTGGCGATCGAAAGCGAACCGACCGACCAGCCCTGGGGGCACCGCACGCTGTTCTTTCGCGATCCCGACGGCAATGTGCTGGAGATCTACGCCGATATCTAGCCTTGTGGCAGTTGAATTCCCTGCGCCGCCATATGCCGTTTCCAGCGGTTGCGCAGCTCTCCCGGCCGGCAGCCGATGCGCTCGTCGAGAAAGGTCGCGGCCGATATACGGTCGGTGCGGAAATGGCGGAAATCCTGGCGCAGCTCGCACCAGGCGGCGATGAGCCGCACCGTTTCGGCGTAGCCGATCATCGTCGGCCATATGACGCGCTCGCTCTCGTCGCCCTGTTCGTTGCGGTAGCGGATCCGGATCTTGTGGCCCTTGCGGATCGAAGCCCGCGCCTTCGCGATATCCAGCCCGTCCGGCAGGCTCGCGCGGCCGAGCGGCGCGCCGACGGTCGGATTGCTGACGAAGGGGCGCAGCCGCTCGGGCACGACGGTGGCGATCTTGGCGATCAGGTCGCGCGCCGCGCCCGCCAGCACCGGGTCGCCCTTGTCGGCCACCCATTGCGCGCCGAGCACCGCCGCCTCCAACTCGTCCGGCGTCAGCATCAGCGGCGGCATGTCGTAATCGCGGTCGAGCACATAGCCGAGGCCGGCCTCGCCCCGGATCGGCACGCGCTGTCCGATCAGGTCGGCGATGTCGCGATAGACCGAGCGGCGCGAGGTTTCGAGCTCCTCGGCGATCCGGCCGGCGGTGATCGGCCGGCTCGAGCGCCGCAGGATCTGGATGATCTGGAACAGTCGGTCGGCGCGGCGCAAGGCATGTCTCCTGTTGCCACTATGCTGGCAGCACGCCTGGTCCACAAGCCGGGGCAGGGTGCCTGAACGGGCGTCCAGCCGCGAAAACTCCTTCGTCGGCCTGCCAACGGAGAAGACTTGGATGAATTTCGTTTCGACCCGCATCATCACCGCCGACGTCAAGCGGCTCGTCGCCTTCTACGAGACGGCGACGGGCATCAAGCTCACGCTCTACACCGAGGATTTCGCCGAGCTCGTCACGGAAGCCGGCACCCTGGCGATCGGCAGCACGCGCACGCTTCAGCTCTTCGGTGGCGACCACGTGGCAAGCCCGGCGGCAAATCGCACCGCCATCATCGAGTTCCGTGTCGCCGACGTGGATGACGAGTACCGGCGGTTGGGCGAGATCCTCGACAGCGCGCTGGTGCAGGCGCCGACGACCATGCCCTGGGGCAATCGTTCGCTGCTGTTTCGCGATCCCGACGGCAATCTGGTGAATTTCTTCACGCCGGTGACGGCGGAGGCAATTGCGAAGTTCGACGGGTGACGGGGATTGGCCCCGCTGGCGCCGGCCTGTAACATCGCGAGATGAATGCGGAGAGGGGGGCGCAAGCATGCGGCTTGATCGGAATCTCTGTCATCTGAGGATCTGGGCATTCGTCCTGATGGCCCTTTGGCCGCCTGCTGTGTGGGCGGACCCGATCTCGCCGGAGCGGATGACCACAGCCCTATCGAAGCTCGAGGCGCTGGCGCAAGGCGCTGTCGAGGCCGGTGCGGTGCCCGGCCTCGCCATTGCCGTCGTGCATGACGACCAGGTGATCTTCCTCAAGGGTTTCGGACATCGCGAGGCCGGCAAGCCGGAGCCTGTCGATGCCGATACGGTGTTCCAGATCGCCTCGCTGTCCAAGCCGGTCTCCGCCACCGTCGTCGCGGCCCTGGTCAGCGACCATGTGGTGTCCTGGGATTCGAGGATCGCCGACCTCGACCCTGCCTTCCGGCTGGCCGACCCCTATCCGACGAGCCAGCTCACGATACGTGACCTGTTCTCGCATCGCAGTGGCCTTCCGGGCACCGCCGGCGACGACCTGGAGGACATCGGCTACGACCGCGCCACGATCCTGCATCGCCTGCGCTTCGTGCCGCCATCGTCGAGCTTTCGCGCCGGCTATTCCTACAGCAATTTCGGCCTGACCGAGGGCGCCGTCGCCGCCGCGATGCAGACCGGGAAGTCCTGGGAACAGATCGCCGAGGAGAAGCTCTACCGTCCGCTTGGCATGGCCTCGACAAGCTCGCGCCATGCCGATTTCCTCAAGCGCGCGAACCGCGCCGCGCTCCACATCAGGGTCGGCGACGCCTGGGCCGCGACGATCCAGCGCGATCCGGATGCGCAGGCTCCGGCCGGCGGCGTCAGCTCCACCGCGCGCGATCTCGCGCAATGGGTGCGCCTGCTGCTGGGCGACGGCACCTATGCCGGCAAGACCCTGATCGCCGCCGATGCGCTGGACCCGACGCACGTGCCCTTGATGACGCGCGGCAAGAATCCGGTGTCCGGCGGCGATTCCTTCTACGGCCTCGGCTGGAATGTCGAGTTCGGCCGGCACGGCCTGAGCTGGGGCCATGCCGGCGCCTTCAGCGTCGGCGCGCGCACCTTGGTGACGATCTTCCCAAAGGACAAGCTCGGCATCGTCATCCTTGCCAATGCCTTTCCGACCGGCGTGCCGGAAGGCCTGTCCGACAGCTTTGCCGATCTGGTTTTCGACGGTTCGGTCGAAGAGGATTGGGTCAAGGCATGGGACGCGATCTATGCCGGCATGTTCGGTCCCATGGTCGAGGCGGCCAAGGCCAGATATGCCGCGCCGAAGTCGCCGGCGAGGCCGGCGGCGCCCGCCAGCACCTACGCCGGCCGCTACGCCAACGACTTCATCGGCGAGGCGACCGTATCGGGCGAGGGCGGGGGCGTTGTTCTCAAGCTCGGGCCGGGTGGGGCCAGGTCCTATCCGCTGAGGCACTTTGACGGCGACCTGTTCCTGACCAATCCTGACGCCGAGACGCCGGAGAGGCCGACGGGCGTCAGCTTCGTCGTCGGTCCGGATGGCAAGGCGTCGTCGGTGACCATCGAGTTCCTCGACGACAATCACTTGGGCACGCTGCGGCGCGTGGGTGACTAAAGCATGTCTCCCGAAAGTGGGAACCGGTTTCGGGATAAAGACATGCGTAAAATCAAAGACCTAAAGCGCAGGGGAGCGAATCCGAAGGATCGCGACGCGCTTTAGACCGCCCGCCCAAAGGCGTGTCGCCCGGCAAACGCGCAGGGGTCAAGATGCCTGGCCGTAGCGCAGCAGCTTGAAGCAGTCGCTGCTGCCCGACTTCGACTGCGTCAGCACCGGTTTCGAGCGGTCGATCCATTCCTGCTGCGACTTGGCGTCGGCCTCGATCGCCTCGGTCGCCGGCAGAGCGACGAAGCCTCGCCCCTTGCTGAAGAGCCAGCACGCGCGACCGAGAAACCGCCTGCTGCGCTGGCGCAGGAGATCGGCGTCATAGAGGATGTCGAGCACCTCACGCTTGATCTTCTGTCCCTTGTCAGGCTTGGCGACCGCCGCTTCGACCGGCTCGTCTCCGATCGCTTCATGCAGGTCCTTGTAGTCGAGGCCGAGCTGCGTCGTGGCATATTTGATGTCGTTCTCGTCGCGCACGATGTCGAACCAGAGTGTCGGATCGAGCTCGTTGACGACAAAGGTGGCTTCGAGATCGCGCGACAGGTTCAGAATGTCAAAATCTCGAACATCAACGTCACGTTCGACCAGCAGGATCTTTTCGACCTGCTTGCCGAGCTCGGCTCCCTCAGCGCTGATCGCGGCGTTGTTTCCGCCGTGTTCGGGGCCGACATAGGCCCCGCCCGCATCCAGAACTTCGTCGAATTCGCCGAGCGTTTCGACGACCGGCGCGCCACGGGCAATGCGCGCGGCGAGCTTGGCGAGCACCTGCTGCAGCTCGGTCTCGCGCCTGCGCTGGTCCTGATAGTTCTGCTGGAAGAAGAAAATGAACAGCGACACACCGATGCCGATCAGGATCACGCCGAGCTGCGAGAAGATGTTGCGGTAGTATTCCAGCAATTTTTCGCGGTGGCGCACGTCGTCGCGCACGCTGTGCGCCACGCGCAGGTTGACGATCAGCGAAATGATCAGCAAGCCGGCGCCGACAAGGATGAGCCCGCCGATGAGGAGGTAGCCATGCCCTGCGCTGAAATCCATTGGTATCGCCCCCGAAGCCACGGATGATGCAGGTTAATACCATTCCACTGAAACAACTATCCGAAGCGGTGGGGAAGCATTGAATCGCTGCGTAGGCTGTCTGCGGCAACCGCGGCGATTGACCGTGACGCCTGTTCGGCCGATATCCCGCGGAAAACCGCCCCCGAGAACCCTGATGACCTCAGACGCCAACCTCAAGCAAGCTGCCGCCCCCGATGCCGCCTGGCAGGACGACGTCCGCGCCGGCGTGCGTCACGTTCGCGATCTGGCATCCCTGCCGCTCTCGCCGGCCGAGCGCGCCGCCGCGCAGGAGGCCGCTGCCGCCCACAAGGTACGCGTGCCAAAACCCTATCTCGACCTGATCGACTGGAACGACTCGGACGATCCGATCCGCGCCCAGGTGATCCCGTCGCCGGACGAGTTGGTCGCGGCCGAGGGCGAGCTCGACGACCCGATCGGCGACCACGCCTTCAGTCCCGTTCCCAGGCTGACGCACCGCCATGCCGACCGCGTGCTTCTGTTCCCGACCTATCAATGCGCCGTCTATTGCCGTTTCTGTTTCCGCAAGGAGTCTCTGACCTCGATCGGCCGCGGCTACACGCGCGAGGCGGTGGAGCCGGCGCTGGCCTATATCGCCGGACACCCGGAAATCCGCGAGGTGATCCTGACCGGCGGCGATCCGCTGTCGCTGCCCGACAAGGCGCTGGCCGAGATCCGCGCCCGCCTGGAAGCGATCCCGCATCTCAGGCTTTTGCGCATCCACACCCGCGTGCCGGTGGCGCTGCCGTCGCGCATCACGCCCGGCCTGGTCGAGGCGCTGCAGGGCCGGCTGATGGTGACGGTGGTCACTCATTTCAACCACCCACGCGAGCTCACCGAGGAGGCCGAGGCGGCTTGCCGCGCGATGCGGCAGGCGGGCTTCGTGCTGCTCAACCAGAGCGTTCTCCTGAAAGGCGTGAACGACAAGGTGGAGGTGCTGGAGGAACTCTGCCGCGAGTTGATGTACCGTCTCGGCGTAAAACCCTATTACCTGCACCACGGCGACCTCGCGCGCGCCATGGCGCACCGCCGCACAACGATCGCCGAGGGCCAGGCGCTGGTGGCGGAACTGCGCCGGCGCCTCTCCGGCATCTGCAACCCGACCTATGTCATCGACCTGCCGGACGGCGGCGGCAAGGTGCCGCTGGCGGCGAGCCACATCGAGGGCCGCGACGGCGACACCTGGCTGATCAGGGGCCAGGACGGCAAGGTGCGGGAATACAGGGAAGTGGTCGGCCGGGCCTGATGCCGCATCCGTCTTGCCGGCTTTCGGCGGCGGCGCTTGCCCGCCCGACTTTGGCCCCCATTGCGCAGCAGAAGGAACTCCATCCCGCGCCCCGCATTCTATGAGCGGGGACTGAAGGAGCGCCGCGTGAAGGCTTTGTTGGGAATTGCCGGTGGGTTCGTGCTGACCTTGGCCGTGTTCGCCAGCGGACTTGCCTTCGCCACCTGGATGTTGGCCGCCAAGCCGGTGCGCCAGGCAACGCCCGCGATCGGCGTTTCCGAGCTGTGGACGAAGGACGCGCAGCCGGTTGATCAGCAAAAGCAGAACCTCGAGCGCATTCCCGCCCAGCAGGCCGAGCCCGCCAAGGCGGGCGGCGAGCCGGCCCCGGGCGAACCCGTCAAGGCGGGTGGCGCCACGCAGGCCACGGCGCTCGCGGCGCCGGCGGCGCCAGCACAGCCGCGGCTGCAGCCATTGCCCGGCATGTCCGCTCCCACTCAGCCCGCGCCGGGCGTCAACGCGGCCCAGCAGCCAGCGCCGGCCGACCCGCAGGCCGAGCGGCAATTGCCCGTCGCCCATCTGCAATGGTGCGCGACGCGCTATCGCAGCTACCGCCCGGACGAAAACAGCTACCGTTCCTACAGTGGCGAGCTGCGCCCATGCATCTCGCCCTATTACGACCCCGGCGGCGACCGCACCGCCTCGACCGGCAACCGGATCAACGACGACCAGACGAACGACGACCAGGCCGAGATGGAGGGCTACGCCCCGACCGGCGACGGCTACGCCACCACCTATGGCGGCCCGCCGGAAGAGATCTCGCCACAGGCCGAGGCCGCCCAGGCCTCCGGCCGGCAGGTCTCGGGCGACCATGTCGATTACTGCTTCAGCCGCTACCGCTCCTACGATCCGCGCGACAACAGCTATCAGCCCTTCGACGGCGGCCCGCGCCGCCAATGCGAGTAGGGCCGGCGCCCAGCGGTTCGCGTTTCCTCGCCCCACGAAGTGGGGAGAGGTGGCCGCGAAGCGGCCGGAGAGGGGCCTGCGGCGCTGGCGGGCTCGCACGCGTCCTTCAACGTTGGCGCTCCCCCTCTCCGTCTCGGCTTCGCCGAGCCACCTCTCCCCCATTTTATGGGGGCGAGGAAAAGAGCCTTCACCCCACGATCTTCCCCGGATTCATCACATTACCCGGGTCGATCAACGCCTTGATCGCCTTCGCCAAATCCCGCTTCACCGGATCCGCATGCCGCTCATAGGCCTCGCGCTTCTCCAGCCCGACCCCATGCTCGGCCGAGAACGAGCCGCCGGCTTCGCGCAGGCCCTCATAAAGCGCGTCCTCGATCGCCGCGTGCCGCTCATGCGGAAGCGGCCCGTCGCAATTGATGGAGATGTGCAAATTGCCGTCGGCGAGATGGCCGTAGACATAGGGCGCGTAGGCGGCGTCGATCCGCCTCAGCCCGGCTTCGATGCGCGCCACATAGGCGTCCAGCGCGCCGCCCGGCACGGAAACGTCGAAGGAGGGCGCCATGGGGTGCGCGCGCTCGATCTCAACTGTCTCCTCGCGCAGCCGCCACATCTGGGCGGCTTGCGCCTCGGAGTTCGCGACCAGCCCGTCGAGGATGCCGGCCTCTTCCCAGATCGCCGCCAGCCCGTCCTCCAGCAGTTGTCGAGCCGCCTCGACACTGTCGGCGCCAAGCCCCAGCACCAGCAGGCAGGGCGCATCGAGCGGCAACTGCCCGGGCGCATAGCCCAGCCCCCGCTGCATCAGCGAGGCAAAATTGCGCCACAGGATCTCGGCGGCGGAAAGCCGCGCGCTGGTCGAGCCCAGGAAATGCCGCACGATGCGCTGCGCGCTTGCCGCATCCGGCACGCCGACCAGCGCCGTGGCGCTGGCGCCTGCCACCGGGTCGAGCCGCACCGCCACGCGGGTGACGATGCCGAGCGTGCCCTCCGCGCCGATGAAGAGATGTTTCAGGTCATAGCCGGCGCTGGTCTTGAGCACCCTTGTGAGATCGGAAAACACCCGCCCGTCCGGCAGCACGGCTTCCAGGCCGAGCACGCGGTGGCGCATCGTGCCGTTGCGAAACGCCATGATGCCGCCGGCATTGGTGGAAACCATGCCGCCGATCGTTGCGCTGCCGCGCGCCGCAAGGTCGATGCCCGGGTCGAGGCCATGCGCTGCCGCGGCCTCCTGCAGCGCCCCCAGCGTCACCCCCGCCTGCACGATCGCCACCCGCGCGAACGGATCGATCTCCTCGATTTGGGCAAGTCCGCCGAGATCGCAAATGATCTGCCCGGAGGAAGTAGCCGCCCCACCCGCCAGCCCCGTGCGCCCGCCCTGAGGGACAAGGCTGACGCCACGCTCCGCGCAGAATTTCACCAGCCCCGCGACCCCCTCGACATTGCGCGGCCGCACCAGCGCCGAAGCGCCGAAATTGCGCGCATCGAAGCCGGGATCGCGCGCGGCGAGCTCGGCGGCGTCCCAGATGGTCGCGGTGGGGAGGAGGGCGCGGAGGGAGGGGAGGAGTGTGGCAGGCATGGGCGGCGGCTCCGGAAGGCGGACGAGCTCCCTCCTATAAATGTGCGAGCGCGCCGGAGTCACGCCGAATGCCGGGACATCAGCCTCCCAGTGCTGTTCGCGTGGTGAAGGGACCTAACCCACCCACACCGAGCATCCCACCCTCTGCCCGGTCGCCGCATCCCGCACCAGTTTCGCATCCACCCGCTTCAACCCCACCCGGTTGGCCCTCACTTCCTTGCTCGCGAGATAGGCCGGGTCGCCGACTTCCCAATGGTAGCGTGTGTTGGCGGGCGCCCGCATCCAGGTGAATTTCGACAGGTAAGCCACCTGTCCAGGCGTGGTGTCGGCGAAGCGGCAGTCGATGGTCGCGGGCATCAGGCCCTTCGCGCTCATCGCGTTGACGACCTTGTCGGCGTCGGCCGTCGCCAGCCAGTCCTCCGCGCCCCTCGTCTGGGAGGCGGACATGCCGTACGCCTGGTCCCTGCCGCCCATCCGGAATGACGCGCATCCCACAAGGACTGTCACCAGCGCCACGGCGATTGTCGCGCTTGCCCTGCCTGCCCATTTGCTGCCTGCCTGCTCGTTACCTTGCTGATGGAAATGCATGTGCCGTCCCCTTGCTCTGGAGGTGATGCAAAATTAACCATGCCGGATGGTGCAGGCAGGACCTCGCTTCGTATATTAGCCGTTTCACATGCATGCCTGTCGGGGCCTCGCCCTTCGGCTGGTAGTAGTCGGCGCAGGCCCTGTCACCGCGCTGCCACAGAACTTAGCCGAGCCACTTCCTTAACGGCCTCGATCCCCAAAATTAACCTTTTGTTAACCATTCGCCCGGCACCCTTTAACCATTGAGTAAGGATTCGCTTGGACGTGACCTTCGCCGCCCCCCTGCACAACAAATCGATCCGCTTTCGCGCCCGTTCCTTCGTCGCTTTCACGCTGACGCCGGAGGCGCCGATCGCCGACTGGCTGGAGGGGCTGGATCGCTGGATCGCCAACTCGCCGGGCTATTTCAACGGGCGCCCGGTGGTGCTGGATCTGAACCTCCTGCAGCCGGGGCCGGAGGAGATCGGGGCGCTGGTCGGCGTGCTCGGCTCGCGCGGCATCCGCGTCTATGCGATCGAGCTGGAAGGGGCCGAGCTAGGGCCCGAGCTGCCGCCGCTCTTGGCCGGCGCCAAGGAGGCGACCGCCGAGGGGCTGCTGGGTCGGGCCGCGCGCAAGGCGCGGGCCGAGGAGCTGGAAGTCGCCGCCGGGGAGCAGGCCCAGGCCGCTGAGCAGACCCGGCCGGTCGCGGGGGCGCCGGCCGAGGCTCCGCAGATCGCGATGTCGGCCGACGAGCCGGTCGACCCCGAGCTGGCAAGGCTCGAAGCGGTCAGGATCGAACCGGTGCAAGCCGCAAGCGCGAGCGCCGAGCCGGCGCAGCCTTCGGCCGGCACGCTGATGATCAAGGCGCCGATCCGCTCGGGACAGTCGGTGTTCCATCCGCATGGCGACGTCATCGTGCTGGGCTCGGTCGCGTCCGGCTCCGAGATCGTCGCCGGCGGTTCGATCCATGTCTACGGCACGCTGCGCGGCCGCGCGATCGCCGGTTCGGAAGGCAATATTTCGGCGCGCATCTTCTGCCGCAAGAACGAGGCCGAGCTGCTCGCCGTCGATGGCTGGTACACCACGGCCGAGGAAATGGAAGGCGTGTCGCGCGGCAAGGCCGTGCAGGCCTTCCTCGACAACGATGCGCTCTGCGTGGTGCCGCTGGGCTGACGCGCAAGCTTCGGACCGGTTTCGCGTGCCAAAGTGACAGTGCATGTCGCCCAAAAGTGCCCCGCGGTTTTGGGAGAACGACATGCACCAAGGAATGGACAGTCCGCCGTGCCCGGCACGGTCATGAATAAGAATCGCCAACGGAGGCTGAATATATGGGCAAGGTAGTCGTGGTCACATCGGGCAAGGGGGGCGTCGGCAAGACGACCTCGACGGCCGCGCTCGGCGCCGCCGTGGCCAAGACCGGCAAGAAGGTGGCGCTGGTCGATTTCGACGTCGGCCTGCGCAATCTCGACCTCATCATGGGCGCCGAGCGCCGCGTGGTGTTCGACCTCGTCAACGTCATCCAGGGCACCGCGAAGCTGTCGCAGGCGCTGATCCGCGACAAGCGGCTGGAGACGCTCTATCTGCTGCCCGCCTCGCAGACCCGCGACAAGGACGCGCTGACCGAGGAGGGCGTGGCGGAAGTCATCGCCCGGCTGCGCTCGGTGTTCGACTATGTCTTCTGTGACAGCCCGGCCGGCATCGAGCGCGGCGCCCAGCTCGCCATGCGCTTCGCCGACGAAGCGGTCATCGTCACCAACCCGGAAGTGTCGTCGGTGCGCGACTCCGACCGCATCATCGGCCTGCTCGACGCCCGCACCATGAAGGCCGAGCAGGGCGAGTTGGTGCAAAAACACGTGCTGGTCACGCGCTATGACGCGGCGCGCGCCTCGCGAGGCGAGATGCTGTCGATCGACGACGTGCTGGAGATTCTCTCCACGCCGCTGCTCGGCATCATCCCGGAAAGCCAGGATGTGCTGCGGGCTTCCAACCTCGGCTCGCCCGTGACGCTCTCGGAACCGCTCAATGGTGCCGCAAAGGCTTACCTCGAAGCGGCAAGGCGCCTGGAAGGCGAGGACCTGCCGGTGGTCGTCCCCTTCGAACGCAAGGGCTTCCTCGACCGGCTGCTCGGAAGGAGGGCCGCATGAGCATCCTCGACCTCTTCAAGCGGCGCACCAGCGCGCCGGTGGCGCGCGAGCGGCTGCAGCTGCTGCTCGCCTATGAGCGCCAGAGCCGCGGCCAGCCGGATCTTGTCTCCATCCTGCGCGAGGAGATCATGGCGGTCATTGCCAAGCATGTGCAGATCGACCAGGACTACCTCCAGGTCTCGATGGACCGCGGCGCCACCATGTCGACGCTGGAGATCGACATCCAGATCCCCAACAAGAGCGCCGCGCCGCTGGCGATGGCGGGGTGATCTTTACCCTCCCCCTTGTGGGGAAGGTCGATCCGCAAAGCGGATCGGGGAGGGGGCTGCGCCAACGCTTCGTCATCCTCGGGCTTGACCCGAGGATCCATGCCGTAACCGTTGCCGCAGAGTGCAGCGGTGGAAAATTCTGTAACCGTAGCAACGCTTTAGCGTCACGGCATGGATCCCAATGCTTGTCGCCCAAAAGTGACCTCGGTTTTGGGAAGACGACATGCATAAAAATCAGGACCTAAAGCGCGTCGCATGAATCCGGTTCAATGCGACGCGCTTTAGGGTCTGCGCGCGTCGCTTTGCTCCTTGCTCCGCCCTAGGATGACGAAGGCGCGACGCCGCCGTCCCTCCATGCCCTCACTCCGGCTGATACAATTCATCCATGCTGCGCGCCGCCAGTTCCGCGAACGGCGCCTGCCTCCTCACCCGTCCATGCTCCAAAATCACGAGGTCGTCGCAGAACGAGATCGTCGAGTGGTGGTGGCTGATCACGATCGTCGTACGGCGGCCGGCGCGCGACTTCAGCGTTTCCACGATCGCCGCCTCCGAAAGCCCGTCCACCGCGTTGGTGGCCTCGTCAAGGATCAGGATGTCGGGGTCGCGCACCAGCGCGCGGGCGAGCGCGATGCGCTGTCTTTGTCCGGCCGACAAATTGACGCCGCGATAGCCGACGATTGTCCCGTAGCCCTGCGGCAGGCGTTCGATGAATTCATGCGCCTCGGCAAGCTCGGCGGCGCGCCGGGCCTCTTCCTCGCTCGCCTTGTCCTTGCCGTAGGTGATGTTGTCGAGGATGGTGCCGTCCACCAGTTCCAGCTCCTGGCTGGCTAAAGCGATATGCGCCCGCCACGCGACCGGATCGATCTCGCCGAGCGGCGCGCCGTCGACGAGGATGCGGCCGCCATCCGGCTCGACGAAGCGGCAGAGCAGGTTGACGATGGTCGTCTTGCCGGCGCCGGAACGGCCGATCAGCGCCGTCGAGCGGCCGCTTCTTATGTCGAAGCTCACGGCATGCAGCACCGCCGCGCGCTGCTCCTCATTGGCATAGCTGAAGCTCACGCCCTCGAAGGCGATCTTGTCGCTTAAAGACGCGAACGGCCGGCTGCCTTGCGGCGGCGCCGGCTTGCCCTTGGGGTCGAGCAGCCAGGTCACCTCTTCCAGCGAGCCCGAAAGCCCCTGCAGCTGGCTCCAGGTCATCTGCAGGGCCCGCACATGCGGCTGCAGCCGGTAGAGCAGGATGAGGAAGGCGGCGACCAGCGGAAAGCTCAGGCCCGCCAGCCATGCGCCGATCACTACCGCGAGGAACAGCATGGCGTGCAGCACTTCGGTCACCGGGCCCAGCGCGCCCTGGCGGTTGGCAAGCTGGAAGGCCGCCCGGCGCACTCCGTCCGACGCCGCCTCAAACGCCGCCTTCTCGCGCGCCTCCTGGCCGAAGATGCGGATCAGCCGGCCGGCATGCACCAGGTGCAGCATCCGTGAGGCCAGGGCGCTGTTGCGCGAGGCAACGCTTCGGCTCGGCTTTCTCAGATGCGCCGACAGCGCCATATGCGCAACCTGGACAAGCGCCAGCCCGAGCATCACCAGCAGCGTCATCTGCCAGGAGAGCAGCAGCAGGAAGACGAGCAGGATGAGCGACGCCGAGGCGCTGACGATCGAGCCCAGCATCGCCTGGATGGCGTCCGACGCCCGCCAGGATTCGCTCGAGATGATGTTGAGCAACCGCCCGGGGCTCTCCTTGAGGAAGAAGGGATAGCCGATCGAAAGCAGCCGCTCGGCGAGCGCGCCGCGGATCGCCTGGCTGGCCTTGCCGTAGATATGGGCGGTGAGCACGGAATTGGCGAAGCCGAGCAGGTTCTTCAGCAGGATCGAGCCGAGGATCGCGACCGCAAGGGCGATCAGCCGCTCGCGCTCGCCGAGCCCGGCGCCGACCTTCTGCAGGAGCGCCGACAGGCCGGCCATGCCGGTCGCCTCGCCATGCCCCATGATGATGCCGAGCAGCGGAATGATCAGCCCGATGCCGAATCCTTCCAGCGCGGCGCCGGCGAGCCCGAGTGCCACGACGATCGGCAGCAGGCCGAGCTGCCGGCGGCCGAGCGCCTGGCGCAGCATCGGCAGGGTCGGACGCCCGCTCATGGCGCGCCGGCCTCCGCCCTGGTCGCGGTGGTCTCCTGGCCGAGCTGTTGCCGATCCGGCCGCCCGGCGAGCACGAGAGCCATGAACTTCGCCGCGCCGGCAAGGTTCATCAGAACGATCGGCCAGTGCGACAGTTTGAGATCCTGGTCGAAGCGCGGCCCGCCGGCGAGCTCGCGCATGGCGGCCCGCGCCGCCCAGTAGAAATGGCGAAGCAGCCAGGGCGCGCGGCGAAAATGCTTCAGGCAGAGCGCGCCGTTGCCGAAATGATAGTCGCGGTGCAGCCGGTCGATCGCCATGCGGTCGCGCCGTCCGTGATGGTGGGAGATCGTCATGTCGGGCACATATTCCACCGCCATGCCGGCAAGCATCGCCCGCACCAGATAATCCGTGTCCTCGGCCGAGCGCAGCGCCCCGCCGGCGCCGAAGCGTTCGTCGAAGGGGCCGATGCGGGCGGCGACGTCGCGGTGCATGGTCATGTTGCAGCCGAGCACGAAGCCGCCCGGGTGGACCGCCGGCGTCAGCCGCTGGCGCTCGTCGCAGCATTTTATCGTGAAGGGCAGGTCGCGCGCGTCGCCGATTTCGACGCGGCCGCCGCGGATCAGCCATTTCTCGCCGCTCGCATAATGCCGCTCGAGGTCGGCGAGATAGTTGCGGTCGAGCCTGCAGTCGTCGTCGACGAACACCAGCACCCGCCCGCGCGCCTGCGCCAGTCCCGCATTGCGCGCCGCCGCCAGCCCGGGGCGGGACTCCGAGATTGCGGTCAGGGGGATGTCCGACGTCGCGGCGGCCGCCAACAGATAACTGGCCGTGCCATCGCGCGAGCCGTTGTCGACCACCACCAGCTCGGCCGCGAAGGCCGGATGCGCCCGGCACGCGGCGCGGATCGAGTCGATGCAGGCTTCGAGCACGTCCAGCCGGTCGCGCGTGCAGACGATGAAGGAAGCCTCCGGCCGCTGCCTGGGTCGCGGAGGCGGGGGCAGGTGCCGCAGCAACGGATGGCGCTCGGCGTTCATGGCGCGGCCATCCTGTAGGGTGCCAGCACTGACGTTGCCGGCGCGGATTTGAAGCGATAGGCGAGCCAATCGGCGCGCTTGCCGGCCCACATCGAGGCCTGGCTCAGCCAGGGCGCCCAGGCGCCGGGGCCGAGCGCGTATTTCTCCCGGCGGCGGATCGCGTTCCATTTCCCGGTCAGCGTCAGCAATTCATGCGACAGCGCCGGCCGCTCCTCGTCGTTGACGAGCTGGTAGAGGAAATAGAACAGGTTGAGCGCGCCGGCCTCGAAGCTCGGCCGCGTCGGGTCGGGCAATGTCGCGATCCGCTCTTCGAGCGCCCGGATGAAGGCGGCCGCCCGGCGCACGGTGTCGAGGCAAACGCGATCGCCGATGGCGCGCAGGTCCTCGCACTCCTGCGCCAAACCCAGGCGCTCGAGGTTCTCGCCGACAATCTTGAGATGCGTGCGCCGCATCTCCTTGCCGTGCCGGCTGGTCACGCTGCCGGGATGGACGCGGTAGACCAGCAGGCTCTCCGGCATCAGCGCCGCCGGATAGCGATCGGCCAGCCGCCGGAAGAGGTCGAAATCCTCGGCATGCCGATAAGCGCCGTCATAGTGGAGGTCGGCCTCGGAGATGACCTTGCGGTTATAGACCACCGTCGGGTGCAGGAAGATCGTGAAGAATTTTGCCAGCTCGGGGAGGCTGAGACGGAACACCGGGTCGAGCCGCCCCTTAAGGACGCGGCCGTGCAGCAGCGTATCCACGAGCGCGCCGCAGAAGCCGAGCTCCGGCCGCGCCGCAAACAGCGCCGCCTGGCGCGACAGCCGCCAGGGATAGGCGAAGTCGTCGGCGTCCATGCGCGCTACGAGCTCGCCCCGCGCGACCGCCAGTCCCTCATTGAGGCTGGCGACGAGGCCACGGTTTTCGCGCGAGATGATCGATACGCGGCTGTCGTCCCGGCGGCAGCGTTCGAGGATCTCAAGCGACCTGTCGGTCGATCCGTCGTCGATGGCGATGACTTCGAGCCGGCCGTAGTCCTGCTGCAGGATCGACTGCATGGCGGCGGCCACGTAGGGCTCGGCATTGTAGACCGGCAACAGCACGGAGATGAGAGGCGCTGCGGTCATGGCCGGCTCCGGTCCGTCGGCTGCAGATCGAGCGCCGGGGCGGCGCCGAACCGGAGGGCCTCGCTCGCGCCACGCGGATGAGCGGGCGCGACATAGGGGAAATAGCGCTTGAGACCGTTGAGCGGCTTCTCGAAAAACACCCAGGAAAGCGAGGCGACGACCACGGTGGCGGTGCCCGCGACGAGGAACCGCCCCGGCCCCTGTTCCGAGACGTTGATCGGAATCCATGATTGCGCCCTGACGGCGCAGGCCAGAAGGATCGAATGATAGAGGTATACGCCGTAGCTGATGCGGCCGAGCCACAGCAGCGGGGGGAGTTCGGCCAGCCTGCCCGGCGTGCCGCGCAGCCCGTTCGAGCATGCGGCGACGATTGCCATCATCGGCACCAGCGGCAGCACCTGCACCAGCGCCCAGCGGGGCCACTCCCAAGCCGAATTCGCCGGCCCGGGGTCGGACTGGACCACGAACAGGAACACCACCGCCAGGGCCGGCCAGCAGAGCCGCATCCATTGCGGCGCATCCACGCCCCTGGCGCGGCGGACGGCAAGCAGGGCGCCGCAGCCAAGCGCGTCCATCGAGCCCGGCGGCAGCAGGTCGCGAGCGAGCGCCGGGCCGGCGGCGATCGGCCAGTAGAACCGGTAAGCGAGCGAGAAGGCGATGACGCCGATGGCGATCGCCTCGATGCGCCGGCGCGGCGCCAGAAGCACGATCAGCGGCCAGGCGAGGTAGAACTGCTCCTCGATGCTGAGACTCCAGAAGTGGCAGAGCAGCCAGGGCGTCCAGTCGTTCTGCCGCGCATACCAGAAATTCGAGAGGTAGAGCGCATGCCAGGCGAGCGAGGGCCTGGATTGTTCCGAGGCGAACCATGCGAGCGCCAGCACCGCGAAGTAAGGCGGGAATATCCGGATCATCCGCCTGGCATAGAAGGAACGCAGCGCCGGCCCTGCGGCGAATGCACCGGTGTCACGCGCGTCCAGCAACAGCCGGGTGATCAGGAAGCCGGAGAGCACGAAGAACAGCCTGACCCCGAGATGGCCTACGAAGGACGAGCCGCCGGGAGCGAGGAAATGCGAGTAGAGCACCAGCACCACCGCAATGGCCCGTAACGCATCCAGCTGGATGTCGCGCGCGTTCGTCATCGGCGGCATTCGCCAGCTTGGTCACGCCACGCGGCAGAGGGCGAGCGAATCTCGCCGCTGCGGGCCGACCGCTCGCCGTCGGGGCCGGGGGCGCAATCCCTGCCGGCCGGCAGAATGCCCATCCGAGTCACAATAATGGCATCCTCCAACAGGCATGCCCCCGCTCCACGATTGTCGCGGTGGATGTTGCGGTGCAACACAAAATGCTTACGATCTTGAAATAAGATGTGATGCCGTTGCGGGACGTAAATGGTTGTGCTGTGAAAATATCCGTACGGACCATCTAATGGTCTTATGAAGTCATGGGTAATTGGTCTGATTTGCGGAAATCATCAATCGCCAGGGATGTCGGAGGGTTATCTCGGCAACTGCAGCGAGCATGATGGGAATATTGAGAAAGAGGCTCGATCGCGGTGCCAAGTTCTACGGTAAGGCCTGTGAAAGCATCTTGAATTTCAAGTTCTTGTGCGGTGCAGCAGGCCTGCCGCCCGAGGGAAGGGCACGCCTTGTCCCACCATCCGCCGCCCGCTGACTCACGACGGCGCTGCCGCAAAGGCCTTTATCTCCGATTCTCGACCGGGGCAGGAGGAACGGAGAGCAAGTGACATCGACGCCGATTGCAGAACCGCAGGCGCATGTCGGCGCCATGCCCATCCTCGGCCTGCTCGGCTCCATGCTGTTGGTGCAGGTCGGCGCCGCCTTTGCCAAGAGCCTGTTTCCGGTGCTGGGGCCGGAAGGCACGACCGTGTTGAGGCTTGCCATCGGCGCGCTGATGCTGGCGGCGGTGCTGAGGCCATGGAAGGTGCTGCCCTCGCGGAAAAACCTGCCCTGGCTCGCCGCCTACGGCATCACCGTCTGCGCGCCGTGCTGACCGGCTTTCTGTTTTTGGCGGAGAAGCTCAATCTTGCGCAATGCGCCGGCATAGCCGCCGTCATTGCGGCCGCCTTCGGCGGCGGTCGCCGCGCGGCGGCCCGCGCCTTCGCCGGCCTGACTCCCCGAAAGCCGTCGCGCCACGCGAATCCATTTCTGAGCGTCGCGCATTAAGGCGTTGCCCGGTTTGAAGAAAATCGATCCGCGCGTCGGCAATATCCGACCACATCCGGTGGTTGAAATAAGACTTAGGTCTTATCAAAAATAGCAATAAGTCCGAGTGGACAAGACAAGGGTCGTGGGCCACTTCCTAATCATGGGCTGATTGGGGATGCTTATGCTGCGACATTGCCGGTGGGGTAGTTCGGCCGACGGGCCGAAGGGCTGGCGTTGGGAGAGCGGGATGCGCGCATCGCGCAGGGGCTGCAGGCTGGTCTTGCGAGCGCTGACTGCGTTGGTGCTTGTTGTCGCGCCTTTCAGTCTCTCCGTCGATGGTGTCGTTGTGACCAAGGCCTATGCCGGCAAGGGCGGCAATGGCGGTGGGAACGGTGGCGGCAATGGTGGTGGGAACGG
Organism: Mesorhizobium atlanticum; assembly: GCF_003289965.1. Lineage (GTDB taxonomy): Bacteria > Pseudomonadota > Alphaproteobacteria > Rhizobiales > Rhizobiaceae > Mesorhizobium > Mesorhizobium atlanticum. The sequence goes on along the minus strand of NZ_QMBQ01000001.1, from coordinate 129,374 downwards.
CGGCGGCGGTAACAGCGGGAACGGTGGCGGCAATAGCGGCGGCAACAGCGGAAACGGTGGCGGCAATAGCGGCGGGAACAGCGGAAACGGAAACGGCAATAGCGGCGGCAACAGCGGGAACAGCAAGGGCAACAGCGGCGAGAACGACAGCTCGAGCAACGGCGCCGGCGATGTCGACAGCCACGTGAACGCGGCGACCGGCGACAAGGTCGAGGCCACCGCAGGCAGCATCCAGGTCACGCACCGCAATGGAATGAAGGAGACGATCGAGAACGGCCGGTTCAGGATGGAAGACAAATACGGACGCACCATCGTCGACCGCAGGGCCACCATGGCCGATCTCAATCGCCTGAAGAGTTTGTGAGAGCAGAGTTTGTGAGAGCGAGGTTTTATTCGGATTAGATCTTAAGGGACCGAAGGTCAGCGCTGCAAAATCAGGTTGCCACCTTTTGCTTCGTCTCTGCGGTCCTGATCGTCTTGCGATGGAATCTGGCTACTCACCTTACCCCCGCCTCCGTGCGGGGGTAATTTTTTCAAAGCCGTGGCGATGGCTGCTGCTGCGACATTGGTCACCCATGGCGGCGGAAATGGTCTGATCGGCTGGAGCATGGGTCGTGGGCCGCTTTCGTCGCGTCGCCGGAATGTGATCCTAACCTCCTGCGTCAAGAGACCGGTTCCGCGTCGCCTGTGCCGTGAGCGGAACTTCGGCAAACCGAGGTGGAACCGGCAAGAAGGAAAAGAATGCGCCAACCCGCCTGCAAAAGGCTAATCGACCTTTCGCTGCGCCTCTCCGTCGCGCTGGCGGTTGTGGTCGCGCCCTGCCTGTTGGCGCCGGGCAACGTGACAAAGCTCGTGTCCGCCTACGCCGGCAACGGCAATAGCGGCGGCAATGGCAATGGAGGCAACTCGGGTTCCGGCGGCGGTGGCTCGAATTCCGGCTCGGCAGGTGGCTCGAATTCCGGCAACAGCGGCAACAGCAATGCCGGTGGCAATTCCGACAACAGCAATGCCGGTGGGGGCAACCCCAATGCCGGGCCCGGCAACAACAGCGGCAAGGGCAACACCAATCCCGGCGGCAAGAACAGCTATACCAACGCTGCAACCGGCGACACGCTCTCGATTGACGGCAACAAGATCACCGTCGTCCATCGCAACGGCATGAAGGAATCAGTCCAGAATGGCCGTTTCGAGATGATCGACGCGCAAGGCCGCACCATCATCGAGCGGCAGGCGACGGAGGAGGATCTGAATCGTCTGCTGAGCCTGTGAGGGCCGGGAAAGGCTACCCCCTTTTTCCGATATCCTCGCATGTCACCCCCGTCCCTCGAGGCGGGGGTGATTGCGTTTGGGGGAGGGGAACTGGGAGTGAGGAGCTGAGGAATTGAAGAACTGAAGAAAGAGGGGATCAGTCACACCGTTTCCTTGTTTTCTCAGCTCTACAGCTCTCCAACTCCTCAATTCTTCAATTCTTCAGTTCTTCAATTCGTCGGTCCCCGGTTCCCCTAATTCCTCTCCCTTGCCTCATGCATCAGCAGCGCCGCTTCGGTGCGGTTGCGCACGTTGAGCTTGGCGAGCACCCTGGTCATGTGGTGCTTGACCGTCTTTTCCTGCAATGACAGCCGGGCGGCCACTTCCTTGTTGCTCAGCCCCTCCGCGACCAGCTTCAGGATCTCGGCCTCGCGGCCGGTGAGCTGGGCGAGCGGATCCGGCTTGCTGCCGGTAGGCTGCAGAAGGTCGGAAAGCAGCCTGGCCGAGAGGCTCGGCGATACATAGCTCTGGCCGTTGGCGACATCGCGCAGGATCTCGGCCAGCGCCTTGGAGCCGACGCCTTTCAGCACATAGCCGCGCGCGCCGGCCTTCAGCGCCTGGGCGACGTCGGCATTGGTCTCCGACACCGTCAACATGACGATCTTCTGCTCGGGCGTCGCTGAAAGGATGCTGGCGAGCGCGCCGAGGCCGCCGCCCGGCATGCTGATGTCGAGCAGGAGGATATCGGGCGTGCTGGCGCGCACCAGCCTTTCGGCGTCCTCGGCGCTGGCGCCTTCACCCACGAGTTCGAAGCCGCCTATCTCGCCGAGGCTGCGCGCAACGCCCTCGCGAAACAGGGGGTGGTCGTCGACTATTGCGATGCGGATGGGTGTGCTCACGGTTGCTCCTCGACAGACAAGGTGATCACCAGTCTTGTTCCTCCGGGGCCTGTCAGTGTCTCGAACTGACCGCCTATGCTTTCTATACGTTCCCTGAGGCCCGCAAGCCCAAGTCCCTCGCTTCGGGCCGGATCGAAGCCGGGGCCGGTGTCCACGACCTCGACAAGAAGCTTGCCGCCTTTCGTCGTGGCCCTGACCTGCTGGCCCTTGCCCTTGCCGTGCCGGAAGGCGTTGTTCAGGCCTTCCTGCACGAAGCGATAGATGCTGATCTTTTCCGAGGTGCCGAGTTCCGGCAAGCGCTCTGGCAGGGTTAGTAACACATTGGTGCTGGTGCGGCGCTCATGCTCGGCCACCGCCAGGCGCAGGATGTCGGCGATGGCCTGGGTTTCGATCTGCGGCAGCACCAGCCCGTTGCAGATGCCGCGTATCTCGCGCATCGCTTCGCCGAGCGTCTTGTGGATACCGGCGATCTCGGCTTCGCGCAGCGTGCTCGACGTGGCCGGATCGACCAGCGCCGGGCTGTCCATCCTGAGCGCGGCGAGCGCCACAAGTTGCGCCGGCCCGTCATGCAGGTCGGCGCCGATTCGCCTCAGATAGCGCTCGTTGATGGCGGTGGCGCGGCGCGAGGCGCGCTGGACGCGCTGCCGCAGCATCGAGTTCTGCGCCAGTGCCGCCTGCAATTCGGAGACCTTGGCCTCGAGCGCCGCCTGCTGCGTGACGATGGTGCGGCTGCCCCGGAAAACGATGCCCGAGAGCAGCGCAAGCGCCGCCGCCGTGGCGCCCGCCACTACCAGCCAGCTCCACAACAGGGCCGAGTGCAGCGATTCCTCAAAATCGCCGGACAATTCGTAGAATTCAGACACGGCCACGACCTCGCCCGACCAGGGTTCGCGCACCGGGTTGTAGATCTCGAGCAGCGGCACTCCCATCGACCGTTCCTTCTCGTCTTCCTCGTCTACGAGCCTGTTGGAGTTGTATTTGACCATGACATTGCCGGCGAAAGCGGCGACGAGGTTGGCGTTGGGCTTTATCTGCCTGCCGATGAGGCTGGCGTCCTTCGAATAGAGAATCGTGCCGTCGCGCCGCCATAGCTTGAACGACACCAGCCTTTTCCCAAGCGCTCCCTGGCCGAGCGTCTCGTCCAGCGCCCGTTTGACGGTGTCGTCCAGCTGCTGGCTCTTGCGCATGTCGGGCAGCAGCGGCGCGATCACGCTGTCGACATAGAGCGCGGTGGTGGCGGCGGAATTGTGCAAGACGCCGTCACGGATCTGCGATGTCACCCACAGCCCGACCACGAGCATCACCGCCAGAAGGCCGATGCCTCCCGCGATCACGAACTGCCAGGCAAGCGAGAGCCCGCCCCAGATTCCTGCAAGTCGTTTCAGATACCTCCCGAACATCGGCACCGTTCACCCACCCGTTCGCGAGAGTATAGGCGAGGGGACGCAATTGCGACACCGACCTTGGTCCGTGCCGATGAGGAAGGTTAATGACGGGCCGTTGCCGGCGCGCCGGCGGAGCAGCCCGATTCGCAAGCGGCAAGGTCGCTCATACCCCCGAATGGCAAATGCCCGCGCCACTCCAATTGACGGGGAAGACGCGGGCCGGCTGCCACCCTAATTTCTTGCAGCGCCGACACAACCACCAATCCGGCGCCAGGTCCATACCAAAAGACGTATGCCGCGCAGAATATAGCGCCACGCCCCGGCAGTCTCGCTCCGGCGCGGTCCTGCCGTCGGGCGTTGTGGATATGAATATATAGCGATGTCTCTCGGATGCCCGAGGCCCGCGGCCGGGCCGCTCTGTGCTCGCGTAAGAAGCGGGAGGTAGCGACCGCATTTGCCCCCAAAAGAAGTCGGGCCAAGGCCTTGATCGGCCAGACACGCGCCGCCTATACGATGGGCGTTACCTTGCTGTTCGTGGCAACGCAGTATGGACGTCGGCACAAAAAACCACAAAACCAATCAGCGGCTATCGATTTTTGAGCTCGAGGCATTGCGCGAAGCTTTCAGGCAGTCTGTTCGGGAGAACGACGTCACCGAAGCCGAGTGGGCGCGGCACGCCGAGCATTTCGTCAAGAGCACGCTCCAAAAAGGCAGCCGGTCTACGCGGGCTTGAGCGTTCAGGCGTCCGGAAGCCGGCCGATTCCACGCAGGAACGTTTCGGCCCTGGCCGCTCGGACCATTGCGCCGGCGCATAGGACCTCAGCGACAATTGCGGGCACAGGTGGAAACCGACAGTGTGGCCGTGCGCCGGCTCCCCCCAAGGAAACCCAATGGTCGGCGCTTTAGCCCGGCTTGCCTGTAAGAGAGCCGTACTCTTTTACCGCCAAGGCAAGCCGGGCTACCCCACTCCCTGAATGCTGCAAGGCTGGTCCGTCGTCGAAACGTATGGCCGTGGCCATCGCAATGCGGCGGAACGAAAGCTGGTCGGGCGCGTTCTAGCCCGCGATGCCGAGGATTCCTCACCATCACAAGGCCGAAAGGCCGGTTCAAGCCTCAACAGACGAGGCGGAGCGCTTGGCGCGTGCGGAAAAGAACGCCAGGCTGAAGAAGCTTCGCACCCACGCTTCCTGGCTGGTGCTCGATCCGCAGGCGCATTTCCGGGAGGAGATTGACTGTTCGGCCCTGTTCGGCGACTTGCCGATCCGAAAGGTCGGCCGCGACGGCTAAAGCATGTCTCCCGAAAGTCGTAACCGGTTTCGGGCAAAGACATGCGCAAATCAAAAACCCAAAGCGCATGGAGCGAATCTGAAAGATCGCGACGCGCTTTAGGGGCAATTCCAGGAAGGCGGCTTTCAGCCCGTCACGCGACCTGCAATCCGGTGGCGGCATCCTCGCGCGCGATCTCGATCAACCGCGCGATCGCCCATGGCGTCATCAGCGCAAGGAAAGCAGTGAGATCGAGGAAGATCGACCACGCCAGATCGAACCCGCTGTGGTCGTAGCAGACTGCAAACTCCATCACGCCTTACCCCTTTTGACCCACCCGCTACGCATGTTGTTTTGCGCACTCTTCAGCATGATCCTGATTTGCATCGAATACAAGAGGCCGCTAATTCAACAGGATGGGCGCCGCTCTCGGCGCAAGAACGGCGAGCTCCAGTACAATCGACGCTTAGGCCGGCTTCGGCCAGAACAGCCAGGTGAGCGCCAGCGCCGCCAGCACCCAGACCGCGATCATGAAGGCGAGACCCGCTTTGCTGACCGGCTTCTCGCGCCGCGCGGCTTCTTCGCGGAATTCCCGCATCAGGTCGGGCGGCATCAGCCTGACCGCGAGCATGATGCCGAGAGGCACGATCAGCAGGTCGTCCAGATAGCCGATGATCGGGATGAAGTCCGGGATGAGATCGATCGGGCTCAGCGCATAGGCCGCGACGGCGCCCGCGGTGGCTTTTGCGTACCAGGGCACGCGCGAATCACGGGCTGCGATCCACAGCGCCACCGCATCGCGCTTGATGGCGCGCGCCCATTGCTTTGCCGAGTCGAGAGCCGACATGAGCCTATCGTATACGGCCGTGCGGGTCCGCGGGCCAACGGCCGAACACCGGATTTGGCCTCTCAGGCGCAGTCCTTCAGCTCGACGACCTCGACGCCGAGGCGGAAAGCCTGGCCATCCGCGTAGGAACGCGCATATTGCTCGGCTTCGAAGGGAAAGATCAGCGTCGTGCCATAGGCGGTGACGCGCACCGTCCACTTCTGTCCCCTGACGAGTTCAACACCGTGAAGCTTCGCCGTCACCATCTCACCCTCCTCAGATCCGGCACGCTCGCAACATCCGCATAACGTCGCGAAAGTCATTTGAATACAAATAATTCGACTTAATCGTGTCGTTGCGATGTCGATTCCGACATTGGGTCGTTTGCGTCCGTGAAATGGTTCACCGACAGAAGCGTTTTTCCCGCCGGCCGGGCGCGGGCTGCCATGGTGATCGGAACCGAGTCGGCCCCGGCGGGTTGAAATCATGGCCCCGCATAGGAGGTTTCCATGATCCGCAAACTGAAAACCGGCGAATACCGGCTCTATTCGCGCAAGGTCGACCCGAGAACCGGCAAGCGCCGCAATCTCGGCACCTTCAAGTCGCGCGAGGCGGCCGAAAAGCACGAGCGTGAAGTGCAGTATTTCAAGCGCCATTAGGGCAACGGAGAGCGTCGGTAACGGCAACGCCCCTGTGAGCGACCGCCGTTTCACCGGGAAGGATCGCTGCCTGGCTTCACCCGTGCGGTATCGGTTGCGTGCGCGGGCGAGGGTGGCCAGGCACGTTCGAGCCGATATGGTCGAGGTCGCAACGTTTCGTCACCATCTCGACCGACCCGGTGTCGACGGTCACCCGCCCCAGCACCTGCACCGTCGTGCGTCCGAGATCCTCGTCGACATGGACGACCTCGCCCTCCAGCCTCAGCTTGTCGCCTGCCTTGGCGTTTGGCTCGACCATCGAATAGCGATGGCCGTTGCCGTCGAGGCTGAGCGTCACGCGGTCGTTGATGCGCTCGATCACGGTGGCGATCACGGCCACCCTGTCGCCGATCTCTACTGCCGGCCGTGTCATCGACGCCTCCTTTCCGCTCTGCGGTTCTGGCCGTCGGAGCCGGCTGACGGCACGATGGGCGCCGGCAGCCGCTGAAATAAACGGGAAAACAAGCGTTTGGTTGCCGCCTGACAGCCTCGCCAGAGGCGAGGGAGGAGCTGAACCCAAGGAGAAGTCCGAGGCCGCGCCTGTCGAGGCAGGCGCTGACCCCTCGAATTGCAGGCGAATGGGCCTCGGTCTTCCCTATGCGGTCTGCGCCAGGGCGACCGCATCGGCCCCGGCGGGGAAGCGCAGCGTGCCGGTCGTGTCGTTGACGGCCCGCCACACACCTTCGGCGACATCGATTTCCCTGGTGGTCAGAGCCCCGGCCATCGCCGGATCGGCGAGATTGCCGAAGACTGCCCTGGCAAAGTCGGCATAGGCCTCGGGGATAAGGTCCTGGACATTGACGCCGGTGTTGGCGGTGAACCTCGTCGTCGGCCCGTAACCGGGCTCGACCAGCTTGGCGCGGACGTGGAAGGGCGCGAGCTCCAGCGCCAGCGACCCGGTGAAACCTTCGATCGCCTGCTTGCTCGCGGTATAGGCCGCCGCCAGCGGGAAGGGCGCCAGCGTGGCGCTCGACGTCACATTGACGATGACGCCGGAACGGCGCTTGCGCATCTGCGGGATCACCGCCTGGGTCATCGCCATGACGCCGAACGTGTTGGTCTCGAAGACCTTGCGGATATGCGCCATCGGCGTCGCCTCGAAAGCTCCGGCGACACCGATGCCGGCATTGTTGACCAGTGCGTCGATCGGCCCCGCCGCTTCGATCGCCGCCGCGATGCTTTTGTCGTCCGTCACGTCGAGCGGCAGGATGCGCAACGCCGGCGAACGCGGCAACACATCCTCGCGCGGGCTTCGCATCGTCGCGACGACGTTCCAGCCATTCGAGAGGAAATGGCGCGCCGTCTCGAGGCCATAGCCCGAGGAAGCGCCGGTGATCAGGATGGTTTTCATGGGATCGGTCCCTGCTGTTCGATTTGCACAGCGGCAAGTTACCGGCAGGGTGCCGGACTATCTATAATTGACAGTCCTGATTTTGTTTGCAAAAGTCCTGATATGGTCGATCCGCTCTCCGAAATCATAGGCTTGCTCAGGCCGCGCGCCGTGTTCACCAAGGGCATCAGCGGCGCCGGGCGCTGGGGGGTCCGCTACGCCGATTTCGGCCATCCGAGCTTCGCCGTCGTCATCGAGGGAGCCTGCCTGTTGGCGGTGGACGGCCAGCCTCCCTTGACGCTCGAGGCCAGCGATTTCGTGCTGCTGCCTTCAACGCCCGGTTTCACCATGACGGGCTTCGAGCCGGTCGTTCCGACGCTGATCGATCTCAACCTTGCCGCGGCCGCGACGGAGGAGGTCCGGCACGGCAGGCAGGACGGCCCGCCGGACCTGCGCATGCTTGGCGGCTATTTCCTCTTCGATGGGGAGGATTCCGGCCTGCTGGTTTCACTGCTGCCTGCTCAGGTCCATGTCCGCGGCGTCGAGCGGCTGTCGGTCCTGGTGAAGCTGCTGATCGAGGAGGCGGCGGGCCGGCATTCGGGGCGCGACCTGGTGCTGACCCGGCTGATCGAAATCCTGCTGGTCGAATCCCTGCGGCAGGCGCAGACGCCCGACGCGCCGGCCGGCCTGCTGCGCGGCCTGGGCGACGCGCGGCTGGCGGAGGCGATCCGCCGGATGCACGCCGATCCGGCGCGGCCGTGGACGATCGTCGAACTGGCGAAGGAGGCCGCGCTTTCGCGCTCCGCCTTCTTCGACCGCTTCGTGCGCGGCGTCGGCGTGCCGCCGATGGAATATCTGCTGGCCTGGCGCATGGCGCTGGCGAAGGATCTGCTGCGCCGGCAGGAGGGCGATATCGCCGAGATCGCCGAGCGCGTCGGCTATGGCTCGGCCAGCACCTTCAGCACCGCCTTCAGCCGCCATGTCGGCCAGCCGCCCGGACGCTACGCCAGGGCGGCCGCGCACTAGTGGCACTTGGCCCGCGCGGAACCACGCGGGGCCCCAGATGTTCCTGTTGATCGCAACGACAACGGGAATGGCACATGGTTGCGCCGCGCGCGGTTTGGAAGGGTTTTCTGAAGGTCGGGTCGGTCTCGTGCGGCGTGAAGCTGGTCGGCGCGACCAGCGAAACCGGAAAAGTTCATTTCAAGATCCTGAACCGTAAGGACGGCTTGCCGGTGAAAAGCGCCTATGTCGACGAGCAGACCGGCGATGTCGTCGAGGCCCAGGACCAGACCAAGGGCTTCGAACTGGAGAAGGACGATTTCATCGAGATCGAGCCGGATGAGATCAAGAAGCTGAAACTCACCTCGGCGCATACACTGGAGGTTGACGAGTTCGTCGCCCTTGACGACATCGACACCCGCTATCTGGAAAAGCCCTATTACCTCATCCCCGCCGATGGCGCCGCGCTCGAGGCCTTCAGCGTGTTGCGCGAGGCGATGAAGAAGAAGCGCGTCGCGGCAAGATCCTGCGTGGTGCTCTATCAGCGCGGCCGCGAGGTTGTCATCCAGCCTTTCGGCAAGGGCATGCTGCTCACCGAACTGCGCACCCGCAACGAGATGGTCTCGGAAAAGAGCGTCTTCGAAGACCTTACGTCACCGAAATACGACAAGGACCTGCTCGAGATTGCCGAGCTTTTGATCGACAAGAAGGTGACGAAGTTCGATCCTTCGAAATTCGAGGACACCTATGAGGATGCGCTGATCGCGATGATCGATGCCAAGCGCAAGGGTAAGAAACCGCCCAAGGCCGCGCCGCCGCCAAGGGAAAATGTCGTCGACCTCGCCTCGGTGCTGAGGAAGAGCCTCGCCAAGGAAGGCATCAAGGCGCCCTCAAAAGCCAAGCCTGCCCGCAAGTCGGCCTGATCGGCCGACCGATATCATCGTCGAAGTTGGGGATCGGCGGACCCGCTCACTCGGTGCGACGTAGTCCTTTCCTTGGTTGCCGCATCCTACCCTGGGGGATAGGATCGGGACATGACGATGCACAGCTCCCATCCCGACATCATCGCCCGGCTCAAGCGCGCGCACGGCCATCTCGCCGCTGTGCTCACCATGTTCGAGCAGGGCCGTTCCTGCCTTGACCTCGCGCAACAGCTCCATGCCGTCGAAAGCGCCGTCGGCAACGCCAAGCGCGAGCTGATCCACGATCATATGGAGCATTGCCTTGTCGAGGGGGGCGAGCCGACCCGGGACACACTGAAAGAGCTGAAGCAGCTCACCAAATATCTGTGAGGCGGCCCATGTTGACGAAGGTTCTCGACTGGTTCGGCTTCGGCGCGTACGGGCATGACCACGGCGGACACGATCATGGCGGGCAGGGGCATGACCATCACGGCCCGCATGGGCACACGCATGGCGTGATCGACGCAACGATCGCCACGACGGAGCGCGGCATCTGGGCGATCAAATGGTCGTTCGTCATCCTGGCGATAACGGCCGCGCTGCAGCTCGCCGTCGTCATCTTTTCGGGCAGCGTGGCGCTGCTTGCCGACACCATCCACAACATCGCCGACGCGACGACCGCCATTCCGCTCTGGATCGCCTTCGTGCTGGCGCGACGCAGGCCGACCCGAACCTTCACCTACGGCCTCGGTCGCGTCGAGGATCTTGCCGGGATCGCCATCGTGCAGATCATCCTGGCGAGCGCGCTGGTTGCCGGTTACGAAGCGATCGATCGCCTGCTCAATCCGCAGCCGGTGCGGTTCCTGGGCTGGCTGGCCGCTGCCGGCATCATCGGCTTCCTCGGCAATGAGGCGGTGGCCGTCTTCCGCATCCGCGTCGGCCGTCAGATCAACAGCGCGGCCCTGATCGCCGACGGCTATCACGCGCGTACCGACGGGCTCACCAGCCTTGCCGTCGTTGCCGGCGCGGTCGGCGTCCGGCTTGGCTATCCGCTCGCCGACCCGATCATCGGCCTCATCATCACCGTCGCCATCTTCGGCATCGTCTGGCAGTCGGCGCGCTCCGTGCTGACGCGCATGCTCGACGGTGTCGAGCCGGGGCTGGTCGACGAAGTTCATCACGCCGCCGCACATGTCGCCGGGATCGACAGGGTGGTCGACGCGAAGGCCCGCTGGCTCGGCCACAAGCTGCATATCGATGTGGAGATCGCGGTCAATGACGGGCTGCTGCTTGCCGCCGCCAACAACATCGCCGCTTCGCTCAAGGCCGAGCTCTTCGCGCACATTCCCGCGCTCGACGTCGCCACGGTGCGCTTTGCCGCGCCCAATGCCGAGGGTGGCCACCACCACGCGCCTGACCCGTTCCTGGTGTCGGGCAAGCTGGCCAGCGGGCTGCTCGAGATCGTCGACACGCCGCAGGGCGAGCGCATGCGGCTGCGCCTCTCGCGCCATGCCGAGGGCTTGCAAGCGAACGTCGCCATCGAACGCGCCGGCGGGGCCGTCGAAAGCCTGCCGCTGTCGCCGGTCGGCGGCGACCATCACTATCTGCAAAGCCTTGTCGCTCCGGCCGAGCCGCATGAGTTCAGCGCCAGGCTGCATCTGGCGGCCGGTCAGGACAGCGAGGACCTCCCCTTCGTCATGGCCGAGCCGGAAGGCCACCACCACGAGCACGCGCATGGATGAGGCGGCGCTCTTCGAGCGCCGGCGCGGAGTCTGCCTGATTATGACGGCTCAGCTCACCTGATGCTGATCAGCGCCGTGCCGGCGATGGCGAGAAGCGCGCCGGCCCAGGCGGCTGCGGTCGGCCTTTGGCTGCTGCGCAGCCACACCATCGGCAGGATGATGACCGGTGTCATCGAGGACAGCGTCGAGATGATGCCGACATTGCCGTTTCGCAGCGCCGCCATCAGGCAGGACATGCCGAGCGAGGTGCCGACGAAGGCGGACAGCACCGCGAGCCCGACCGTGCCGAACTGGACGGCCTCCCTTTTGCCCTTGCCGAACGGCGTTGCCGTGAGCGCGATGAACAGGATGACAGCGAGGCCCGAGCGCAGCGCCATGGCCGTGAACGGCTCGACGCCGGCCGCCATGGCCGGTCGCGCCAGAAGGGTGCCGGTGGCCTGGCCGAGCGCCGTGGTGACGCCGAGCACGATGCCCGGTCCCAGGCGGCCGGTGAGCGGCGGACCCGGCACGGTGCTGACCGGCACGGTGGAAGGGGTGACGACCGGCATCGCCGGCGCAAGGTCGCCGCGCTTGAGGAAGCGCCGCGGCATGCCGATGGCAAGCACGATGCCCGCAAGCACCAGCGCCACGCCCAGCGCCTGCCACCGGCTGATGGTTTCGCCGAGCACCAGATAGCCGAGCGCCAGCGCGAATGGCGAGGTGAGCGAGAAGAGCAGCGCCGTGATGCGCGGGCCGACCGAATAGATGGTGGCGAAATAGGTCGTGCTGGCGATGCTGATGCCGGCGAAGCTCGACCCGGCGAGCAGCCAGAACTCCCTCGCGCCGATCGTGTGCCAGCCGCCGATCGCCAGCGACACCGAGCCGGTCATCACGAAGGTCGCCAGCATCTGCCAGCGGGCAAGCTGGAGCAGGGGAACGCGCCCCTTCAGCTCGCTGAGGAACATGGAGCTCAGCGCGCTGCACAAGGCTGCGGTGACGGCGAGGCTTTCGGAGACGAACATGGCTGGCGGCTGCGGGGGTTCCGTCCGGGATTGGAGAGGCGCCGATGCTTACGCCAGCGCGCCGCAATGCGCTAGCCGCACCGGCGACGGCGCGCCGCAGGTGTGGTGCGGGACACCGAGATATCAAACTTTGGCCGGAACGACGCAGGCGTTGTCCGCGCACGAGAGCGACGGGATGGATGCCCGTCGTTTCCCAGGCGTCGTTCCGGCATTCGGGTGGCACGGACGGGTTTATTGCATGGCAGCGGGGTTCATCCACAGGAACTCCCAGACATTGCCGTCCGGGTCTTCGATGTGGCGGTTGAACATGAAACCGAGATCCTGCACCGGGTTGGGATCGGCGCGGCCGCCTGCCGCAACGCCTTTCTCGATGACCGCATTGACCGCGTCCTTGCTGTCGACGGTCAGCGCAATCAGCATCTGGCTCTCGCGCTTGGCGTCGCCGATCGGCCGGGCCGTGAACTGGCTGTAGTGCTGGTGCGTCAGCAACATCACCCCGATCGATTCGGAGAACATGATCGAGCTGGCCTGGTCGCTCGAGAACTGCGGGTTGAGCGTGCCGCCGATCGCGAGGTAAAACTTGGTCGCTGCCTGCAGATCGCGCACTGGCAGATTGAGGAAAAGCATCTGGGCCATCGGTTTGAGCCTCCGTTTCATTGACGGGTACTAGTCAGTCTAGTACTGTCGAGATGGCTAGCATGAGGGAACGGTACCGTCTAGTACTGATCGTGAGGCGTCATGAAAATTGCTGTTGAGACCAGATCGGCCCGCAAGGACCGTGAGATCATCGAGGCGGCGACCGCTGCGTTCATCGCCAAGGGCTATGACGGGACCAGCATGGAGGAGATCGCCACCAGGGCGAGCGCTTCCAAGCAGACTGTCTACAAGCATTTCACGGACAAGGAGACGCTCTTCACCGAAGTCGTGGAGTCCACCGCTTCTCAGGTCAACGACGTTGTCGAGTCCGTTACGATACTGCTTTCCGAGGCAAAATTCCTGGAGGGCGGCCTACAGCAGCTTGCCCGGCGATTGACCACGACGCTGATGAACGACGAGTTGCTGAAGCTCCGGCGGCTGATTATCGCCAATGCCGATCGGATGCCGCAGCTTGGCCGCAGTTGGTACGACAAAGGCTTTGAGCGCATGCTTGCCTCTGTGGCGGAGTGCTTTCAAAAGCTCACCAGCCGAGGCTTGTTGCAGACCGGCGACCCCCGCTTGGCGGCCAGCCATTTCTTTGGAATGCTGCTTTGGATTCCGATGAACGAAGCAATGTTCACCGGAAGCAACCCGCGCTTGAAAGCCGACCTTGAGCGCCATGCCGATGCCTCGGTCGAAGCGTTCCTTGCCGCCTATGGGGTGCGCCCGAAGTAGTCGCGGCGCCTGTCGCGATCTGCGCAACGCAACGAGCAGCGTTACTTCGCCTGGTATCTAGCCGGCCCGCGTCGGTTAAACAGCGCGTACCCGTTTCGCGCCGAAGATCGCCCGACTTGCGGCGGCGAGCGCCGCAATCGTGACCAGCAGCACCGCGAGGCTCGGCGCGTGGAAGACCATGTCCCGCCATCTGGGCTCGATCACCGCGCCGGTGCTGAAGGCCTCGCCGCTGTACTGGCACAGGATCCAGGACGCGCCGCTGCGCACCATGTCGGCGTCGATGTCGGAGATCAGCGCCTTGGCTTCACCCTCGGCCGCCGGCATCGTCGCCATATAGGCGAGCAGCGCCTTGGCGGTGGCGAGATAGGCGTGGCTGCATTCGTTGAACGGGCTGGCCTCGTCGCCGAGGCTGCCCGGCATCAGGCCCCACAGGCAGTAGGTGAATTGCAAATTGCCGTGGTTGTAGAGCCGCCGAAAGGTCGGATCGGTCACGGTCTGGCGCTGGGCAAGGTCGAGGATGTCGCCGCGATGGCGCGCGATCACCGCCATCTGGCCGTGGGTCAGGCTGGGAATATGGATGCCGGGGGGAGGCGGGGCGGAGGATCCGCTATGCGCTTGCGCCGATGCCGCCAGCATGACCAGCAGGGCGGTCGCCGCGAAGAAATTGGCCGCCAGGGCGAGGAACCGTGGCGGCCAGCGCATAGGTTTCAGGCGTAGCGGCGGGTTGGGCCGCGCCGGTCGCGCACCGCGACCACGCGCTCGGCAACCCCGCCGAAGCCGAGCCCGACGACGGCCCACAGCACCAGCTGGATGCCCAGCGAGGCGACGCGGAACTGCCACAGCACCGTCGCCGAGAAGTTTTCCGGCACTTCGTTGATGTCGGGCAGGGCCGCCTTCACCAGCGCGAAGACGACGAGGAAGGCGAGCCCAGCCACGATCGAGGCGTTCCAGGCGCCAAGCCGGGTCCACAGCCGCTGCGCCAGGCCGACCGCCGCCACCATCGCCGCGATCGAGACCACGATCATGATGAAGAACAATTCGGTGCGGTAGGCGATGGTTTCGGGGTTGCCGACCGCGGGCGGGTTCGCCGGATATTTGAGGCTCGGAACCACGATCACGGCAAGGAAGCCGAGCAGCGCCAGCAGCGCCGAGGTGCCGCGCGGACCGAGCGAGCCCACGCGGCCATAGGCATAGGCAAAGACCAGCGAGAACAGCCCGCCAAGGGCAGCGCCATAGACCAGCAAGCCGGTTGCGAGACCGATGCCCGCCTGCGTGGCGCGGCTGACCATCTCGGGTTCCGGCGCCTCGCCGGCCGCCTGGGCCTGCTGTTCCTCGAAGGCGATCGCCTTGTCGACCGGCGGCTCGCCATAGACGCGGGCGAAGGCGAACGCGAGAACCCCCGCGACCAGCCCGACAAGCATGCCGCGGAGCAAAAGTTTCCCGACCATGTCAGAGTTCCTTCAAGCAATTCCCGGAAAAATCGAAGCGTTTTTCCGTCCGGATTTGCGCTAGACCAACTCAGAACGGCTCAGCGACGCCGAACCGCTCCAGAGCAATTCCAGGAAAAGTGTGCAACGGTTTTCCGTCCGCAATTGCGTAAGACCAAAACCCAGGACGGTTCAGCCTTCGCCGAACCGGTCCTAGTGGCAGGGGAAGCCGAGCAGGTGGCGGCCGTCATGCACGAACTCGTGCACCGCCGTGCCACGGATCAGCGACGTCGCGCCTTCTTCCGCGCCGACGAAATAGATCGCCAGCATCAGCATCAGGCCGGCGAAGATGGCCCAGGGCAGGAGCTCGCGGACGGGAATCGCAACCGGGCCGTAGGTCGGGGCGAAGGTGGTGTCGGACATTTTGACCTCCTGTGGGATGCTGCGTCCCGTTGATCCAACTATGCTGCGGAATAAGGCCTGACTTTCGGCTGGTGCCGATCACAGTGGCGCGACCGTGCCGGACTCGCACCGGCTTCCAATCCCGTATAGCGCTAAAACACTTGTCAGCACTTCGTTCGCCTGTCAACGACATGTAATGGCCAACGCGGCTTCGCGCGGCCGAAATTTCACTGGACCAAGGAGTTTTGGGATGTTCGCCCGCCTGACGATGATCGCAAGCGGCGCGACGCAGGCCACGCGCAAGGGCCGCTTCCCGATCGACGAGGCGCCGGAGCCGAGCGCCTTCGACCGCGCCGGCGCGATCGCTTCGTCGCTGCGCCGGGCCGACCGCGTCTGGACAAGTCCGGCGCTTGCCGCGCGCGGGACGGCCGAGGCGCTCTGCCTGGAAGCGACGGTCGAGCCGCTGCTTGCCGAGCAGGATTTTGGCCGTTGGGCTGGGAAAAGCTTCGAGGAGGTACAGGCTGAGGACCCGGAAGGCATGGCGGCCTGGTTTGCCGATCCGGACGCGGCACCCCATGGCGGCGAATCGCTTGCCGTCGTCGCCGAGCGCGGCGCTGCGCTGATGGCGCGGCTGGCCGGCGAGGGCGGCCACACCATCGCGCTCACCCATGCCGTGCCGATCCGCGCCGCCATCGTGCATGTGCTGGGGGCGCCGCTCTCCTCGGTCTGGAAGATCGACATCGAGCCGCTGTCGCTCACCGAGTTCCGCAGCGACGGCCGCCGCTGGGTGCTGCATGCGAGCGGGGTTGCCATCGGCTGAACTGTCGGTTCTTCCCATACGCGGATCCCGTCAAGCTTCGACAACAGTCCGCACCTATATCAAGGCTCGCCGTTTCATTGATCGCTAACGGAACGGAAACGCCTTTCTGCTATGGTGCCGCCCGTGGCGAGGAGAGCCTTGCCTTAGGAGCCGTCGGACATGGCCAGTTATCCCGAGACCGAGCGCCGTCTTCATGCGCGCCAGTTCGTGCTGAAGGAAGCCACGATCATTGCCGGTGCCGTCAGGATCGGCTGCTCGGTCAGGAACCAGCACGAGCAGGGCGCAGAATTGCGCGTCGCCGCCGATACGGGGATCCCGGAACGCTTCCTGCTCGAGGTCCCAGCCGACGATACGACCTATCGCGCCTTGGTGCGGTGGCGGCGCAACGACCGCATCGGCGTGGCGCTCTACAGCAACGCGCCGAAGGACTGACGCGCCGCCCGCCGCTCAGCAATTCGTGACTTGATCCTCCCTGGGCAGCATGCAACCCGGTACATGGGGAACGCAACCGCTGCGCGTGCGTTCATGAGGGCCGATCAACTGGGACTTCGCGCATGGGCAGGACAGTCGTTTGGGTGGCGCTGATCGCTATCGTTCTCGTGGGCCTCTATTTGCTGCAGGCCAATGGCCTGATCAGATTCTGAAGCGGCGGCGGCGCAGTTCGCCGGGTTAGCAGCAGCGGCTTTCTCCGCAACTCGGCTTGCCCGCAGCCGCCTGTTCCTTCAGCCAGCGGTCACGCGGCTTGCAGCTCGCCGGTCGCGGCGAAAGCTCGACCTCGATGGTGCCGCCAACGACGCTTGGCTGGGCTGCGCAGTGCAGTTCCATCGGGCGGATGCCGTCGCTGACCTCGAAGGTCAGTTTCGCCGACTGGTCGAGGGCGACATGATCCGAGACCTTGCGGATGATTGCCGCGAACTTGCCGGCCGACATATGGACCGGCCCGCCTTCGTCCACGTCCCATAGCTGGACGAAGATCTCCGACCAGGATTCCGGATTGGCCTCGCAATCCAGCGCCGCGAACTGCCCTGCCTTCACCTCAGTGACATGATAGCCCGGTTTAACCGGCCGCCCGTCATAGCGGAACACCAGCGGCCTGTCCTTGTAATCGGCCAGCGCGCCCAGCAGGTCGCCGATGGTCAGGTCGGAGGGGTCGATCGGGGCGGCGTTTTTATGATTGTCAGAAGACAGCATGTCGGCTATTCCTCATTTCAACATTTCAAGGATTATTGAAACGTGGATGAACGTCAAGCCCTGATCGCCTTTGGCGCGCTGTCGCAGGAAACTCGCCTGCGCCTGCTGCGCCTGTTGGTCGTTGCCGGACCGGACGGCATCGCTGCCGGCTCGCTCGCCGAACAGGTCGAGGTCTCGCCCTCCAATGTCAGCTTCCACCTCAAGGAACTGGAGCGGTCCGGCCTCGTCACCGCGCGGCGTGATGCCCGCTCGATCGTGTACAGCGCCGAATACGACGCGCTGTCCGGGTTGATCCGGTTCCTGATGGAGGATTGCTGCTCGGGCCGTCCGGAAATCTGCGCGCCGGCGCTTGCCGCACCTTGCTGCCGGCCAGGCGAGGGTACCCGGCAATGATGTCGCGCCCTTTGCCCCGACCCAGGGCCAGCCGATGAACGGCTTCGATCTCGCGCGGCGGTTCGTCGCCGAAGTCCTGGGCACCGGTCTGCTGGTGGCGACGGTCGTCGGTTCCGGCATCATGGCCGAGACGCTGACGCATGACGCCGCGCTGGCGCTGCTCGGCAACACGCTCGCGACCGGCGCCATGCTGGTGGTGTTGATCACCATCTTAGGGCCGATCTCCGGCGCGCATTTCAATCCCGCCGTTTCGCTGGTGTTCTGCCTCAACCGGTCGCTGCCCGCCCGCGATCTTCCGCCCTATCTCGCCGCGCAGTTTATCGGCGGCATCGCCGGCACGGTCGCGGCGCATCTCATGTTCGCCCTGCCGGTTCTGGAGATCGCGACGAAGTCGCGAGCTGGTCCGGCGCAATGGTTCTCCGAAGGCGTCGCGGCATTCGGCCTTGTCGCCGTCATTCTCGCCGGCATTCGCTTCGAACGGCGGGCCGTGCCGTGGCTGGTCGGGCTCTACATCACGGCGGCCTATTGGTTCACGGCGTCCACGTCCTTCGCCAATCCCGCTGTTGCCGTGGCGCGCTCGCTCACCAACAGCTTCTCCGGCATCAGGCCGGTCGATCTGCCGGGCTTCATCATCGCCGAGCTGCTCGGCGCCCTAATCGCGCTTGCGCTGATGGGCTGGCTGCTCAAGCCCGAAACCGTTCAGCAATCCCACCCACTGAAAGCAGAACCATGACGGTCACGATCTACCACAATCCCGCTTGCGGGACCTCGCGCAACACGCTCGCCATGATCCGCGCCAGCGGCGAGGAAGCGGTGGTGATCGAATATCTGAAGACGCCGCCCAGCCGCGAGCGGCTGCTCGAACTGATCGCGGCGATGGGGATCGCACCCCGCCAGTTGCTGCGGGAGAAGGGAACGCCCTATGCCGAGCTCGGTCTCGCCGATCCGAAATGGAGCGACGAGGAACTGATCGATTTCATGCTTGCCTATCCGATCCTGATCAACAGGCCGATCGTCGAGACGCCGAAAGGGACGAGACTGTGCCGGCCATCGGAAGCGGTGCTGCCGCTGCTCGACAATCCGGTGCGGGAGTTTATCAAGGAGGACGGCGAGCAGGTCGCCTATACGAGTAATTCCGGGAAAAGTGCGTAGCGGTTTTCCGTCCGGAATTGCGAAAAAACAAAGGATCCTGCCCCCCCGCTTAGGGCGCCAGATGCTTCATGAAATAGATGGACGCCTTTGGTTTGCCGAACGGGTCGACGGAATGATGCGGCACGATGCCGACTTGCCGCCAATTCATGCGCCGATAGAGCCGCTCGCTTGCTCCGCCCTCGGCGGTGTCGAGAAGCAGAAGGGAACGTTTTCTCTTCCTTGCCTCGTCTTCCAGGGATGCCATGAGCGCGGAACCGATGCCTTGCCGCCGGAAATCTCGATGCACGAGCAGCATGTAAACCTCCGCCCGGTGCAGCGCATTCGGTTCCGGCGACAGATAGAGCTGGACGGTGCCGACGAGATTGTCCTCGAGATACGCGCAGATGAGAAGGCGCTCCCCGGCCACCAGCGAGGGGAAGATGCCTTGCCAATAGGACCGGGCCTGTTCGGCATCGAAGGGCAGGACGAAGCCGACGAGCGCGCCATCCTCTATGCTCTGCATCAAGAGCCCGGCGAGGGCATCGAGCTGCGCCGTTGCTTCGGCCTCATCGATTACCGCGATACGCATGTGCGCTCCCCTTTGAGGCTCGATTGATAATGGGCTTTGAGCAATCCGTGAAGGCCGAAGCGCCTGCGCCCGTCCAGCGCAACCGTCATGTTCTCGTCACGGCCCTCGGAATCACGCAGATCCTCGCCTGGGGATCGTCCTACTATCTGCCCGCGGTCCTTGCCGCGCCGATTGCAAAGGATACCGGCTGGTCGCTCGCCTTGGTCGTTGCCGGCCTGTCCTGCGGGCTGCTGCTTGCCGGGCTTGTATCCCCCGTCACCGGCCGGCTGATCCAGCGCCATGGCGGCCGTCCGGTGCTCGCCGCCGGCTCGCTGCTGCTCGCGGCCGGGCATTCGCTGCTGGCGACGGCAACTGTCTATCCCCTTTACCTGTCTGCCTGGCTGCTGATGGGCCTCGGCATGTCGAGCAGTCTCTACGACGCCGGTTTCGCCACGCTGGGGCGGCTCTATGGTCGAGCAGCGCGCGGCGCCATCACCAACCTGACGCTCTTCGGTGGTTTCGCCAGCACCGTCTGCTGGCCGCTCAGCGCCTTCCTGGTCGAGCATGGCGGGTGGCGCATCGCCTGCCTTTCCTATGCCGCGATCCATCTGGCGGTCTGCCTGCCGCTCCACCTTTGGGTGATACCGCCGCCTCCACCCGCGACGCCCGCCCGGTGAGGGGGAAGTCGAAAGAGGCATCCGCCACGGGCGGGGCGCGGGCACGCTTCATTCTGCTTGCCTCCATCCTGACATTGGCCGCGATGATCGCATCCACGCTCTCCGTCCACCTGCTGACGCTGCTGCAATTGCGCGGCGTGGGCCTGGCGGCGGCAGTCGGTCTTGGCGCCCTAGTCGGCCCGTCGCAGGTCGGCGCGCGCGTGGCGGAACTGCTGATCGGCCGCAACCGGCACCATCCTATCTGGACGATGCTGGCATCCGTATCCCTGCTCGCGGCCGGGATCTGGCTGCTCCTGGCGAGCCATGCGTTCATCGCGCTCGCCCTTATCCTCTACGGCGCGGGCAACGGCATCCACACAATCGCGCGCGGCGCCCTGCCGCTGGTGCTGTTCGATCCGCAGCAATACGCCGTTCTGATGGGCAAGCTCGCAACGCCGAGCCTTATCATCCAGGCGGCGGCTCCCTCGATCGGAGCGCTGCTTCTGGGCATTGGCGGCGGCTACCTCGTCCTGACGACCCTTGCATTGGCCGCGACCGTCAATGTGGCGCTCTGCGCCTGTCTCGTCGTGGCCGTGCGCAGCTGACCGGGGCTACTTGTCCACCGCCAGCGTCTCGTTGAGCACGGAGGCCAGATGCAGGCCGCCGAGCGATGCAACTACAATAGAAGCTTATGACGCGGACATGAACGAAAAACGGGCCGACAATGCCGGCCCGTTTTCTTCATTTATTCACAACCGCAACTCGTCAGTCGCGATGCTCCGGCATCGCCTTCAACTGATCCTTCGTCCAACTGGTGACGGCATGCACGTCGCCGTCCTCGTCGCGCATGAAATCGAGCTGGCTGGCGGTGACGGCCACCGGCTTGGCGCCGATGCCGAGAAAGCCGCCGACGTCGATGACGACCTGGCTGCGGTGCAGATGGTCGACCGACCCGATCTTCTCGTCGTCGGGCCCGTAGATGGTGGCGCCTTCGAGGATCTCCGGCGTGAGCTCGGCATTGGTCAGTCTTACGTGGCTGGTGTGGTCCATGGCGCATCTCCTGTGGTGTACAGGGGATGAACCTCTGATCGGGCCGAGGGTTCCGCCGACGGAGCGAAAAGCGGGCGCTGCTCAGCGAGCGCTGCCCATACCGTCACGAGGATGAGGACAAGCGTGACCATTGCGCCTGAAAGCGCACACCAAAGCGCGGGCGCCGGGACGTGTCCTGGGCACGCCCGTAGTCCTCGGCGTGAAGCGCAGATGGGATGGTTGCTGGCTCGTCAGCTGCGCCGCTTTGCCTTGAGACTCCGCGCGGCTTGCTCGATCGCCGCGCGATCGTTGCCCAGCCGATCGAGCAGCTCCCGCGCCTCGTCGCCCGAAATGCCGGTGCGCATGGCCAGCGCTTCCACCGTCAGCACATCCGCGCTGTCGATCTCGCGCGTTTCGGGCAGCGCGTCGCCCGCGGTCAGCGGCAGAGCCGCTTCGCGGTCGATCTCCATCTCGGCCTGTTGCCAGTGCCGTTCGTGATGGCCAAGGATACCGCCCTCGCGCTGAAAGATCTCATAGGCGCGCTGCCTGATCTTCTCGGTCCGATCGTCGTCCATCGCCGTTCCTCCTTGCGTGTCACAAGAACGCGGGACAGGGCGGAACGATCCGCTTCGATGACTATTTCCTCTCCCTCCGGAGGGGGGAGGGGTGGCTCGGCGCGCAGCGCCGAGACGGAGTGGGGGACGGCGCTGACAATTGTCGCCTACGCCCGCGCCGATTCGAAACGGCGAACTGGCTGCGCGCTGCTTTGGCCTACGGCCCGTATATCGCCACCGGCTTGCCGAACATGCCGGGCTCCGGCTTCACGCCGAGCCCCGGCCGTTGCGGCACGGCGATGTGGCCTTGCTTGATGACGACCGGGTGCTTCTGGTCGAAATGGCCCTTGATGTATTCCTGCGCGATCCAGGCGCCTTCCATGCGGCGCGGCTCGACGGTGGCGGCAAGATGCACGCAGGCCGCCGCGATGATGTCGCCGCCCCAGGCGTCGTCGCAGCTGTGCGGCAGTGAGCGGATCGCGCAAAGGTCGCGCACCGTCGTCATCTTGGTCAGCCCGCCCAGCCGCGTCACCTTGAAGCCGAAGCCGTCGGCGATGCCCATCGAGATTGCCCGCAGCACCGCGTTCTGGTCCTCGGTGCTTTCGTCGAGATAGACCGGATGCGTGACGCGGCCTTTCAGCGTCGCGATCTCGTCCATCGTGTTGCAGGGCTGCTCGAAGACGAAGGGGATCGCCTGGCAGAGCCGGTCGAGATGGATCGCCGCGGCCACCGTCAGGCCCCGGTTGCCGTCGACCGCGATCCGCGCCTTGTAGCCGACCGCTTCCCAGACCCTGTTGACGACAGCCACATCCTCTTCCAGGTTGTGTCCGCCGATCTTCACCTGCAGGCGCTGATAGCCGGCCTTCACCTTGTCGGCGGCAATCCTCGCCGTCTCGTTCGGCGGCCCGACGATCAGCGAATAATAGGCCGGCACGCGGTCGGTCAGCGCGCCACCCAAGAGCGTCGAAACAGGCACGCCGAGTTTTTGGCCGAGCACGTCGAGCAACGCCATGTCGAAGGCGGCCTTGGCGTAGCCGTGGCCGTTCAGCCGCTCGTCCATTTGCCTGGCGAGCAGCCTGATCGAGGCGATCTCCGAACCGATGAGGCCGGGCGCGATCTCGGCGATGGCGGCGCGGGCGCCCAGCGCATGATGCGGCTGGTAGACCGGGCCGATCGGGCAGGTCTCGCCCCAACCTGCGAGCCCGTCATCGGTGACGATCTCGACCAGTGTGGAGTCCAGCGCCTCCACATCGGCGCTGGCCATGCGGTAGACGCCGTTCTTGACCGGCAAATGGGCCGAATAGACGTTGATCCGCTCGATGCGCATATGGCTACATTCGCGCCCTGGCCGAGCTCGGATCGTAAGGCGAATCCGCGACCACTTGCGCCGTCTTCCAATCGCCCAGGATCGCAACATCGAGCTTCGTGCCGGGCCTCGCTAAACGCTCGGGCAGCAGCGCCAGCGCCACATCATGCCCGAGCGTATAGCCATAGCCGCCGGATGTGATGCGCCCGACCAGCTTGCCGTCGCTGTAGAGCCCCTCATTGGCTAGAGTGCTGGCGCCGTCCGTGTCGATCCTGAGTGTCACCGAGCGGCGCTGGTCATTGCGCTCCTTGTATTTCAATACCGCGTCGCGCCCGACGAAATCGCCCTTGTCGAGGCGGATGAAGCGTTCCAGCCCGCTCTCCAGCGCGTTGAGCTCCGGATTCATGTCGCGATACATGGCGCGATAGGATTTCTCGAGCCTGAGCGACTCCAGCGCATGCAGTCCGACCAGCCGCATGCCGTGCTTCCCGCCTTCCCTCAGGATCGCGTCGAGCAACTGCCGCTGGTAGGGCAGGGGGTGATAGAGCTCCCAGCCGAGCTCGCCCTCATAGTTGACGCGCAACAGCCGCACATCGCTGGCGAGGGCCACGCCGCCGGTCTTGACGCCGAACCAAGGAAAGCTTTCGTTGGAAAGGTCGATCTCGGTCAGCGGCTGCAGCACCTCGCGCGCCTTCGGCCCGACGACCGTGAAGCAGCCGCGATCGTTGGTGACGTTCTTCAAGACCACGCTGCCGTCGGCCGGCAGCAACCTGGAAAGATCGTCGAAGTTCCAGCGCTCGGCGCGCGGCGTGGAGATCAGGTAGAACAGGTCCTCGCCAAGCCGCGCCACCATGTATTCCGCCTGCACGCCGCCGTTGGCCGTCAGATGATGCGCCAGCGTCACCTTGCCGACCGTCGGCAAGCGGTTGGCGATGATCCGGTCCAGCCATTGGGCGGCGTTCGGGCCCGACACCTCGAACTTGGTCATCGGCGTCATCTCGACCAGGCCGACGGCGTTGCGCACCGCCAGCACCTCCTCGCCGACGAACACGCCCTTTTCGGTCCAGCGCCAGCTATACTGGTCCTTGGCCTCGACGCCCTTCGGCGCGAACCAGTTGGGCATCTCCCAGCCGTTGAGCACGCCCCAGACGGCACCCAGCTTCGTCAGCCTGTCATAGGAAGGCGCGGTCTTCTGCGGCCGCGCGGCGGGCATGTCCTGCCCCGGATATTTCTGCTCGGCATGCGTGCCCCACGCCTCGCGCACCTTCTCGCGCGTCCATTCCTTGTTGGCGTAATCGCCGAAACGGCGCGGATCGAGATCGGACGTGTCGATACTGTTGCCGCCTTCGACGATCCGCTCGGACAGATAGTAGCCGATCGTGCCGCCCCACAGGATGCCGCCCGGCACGCCTTCGGCGAGCCAGACATTGGGCAAGCCCCAGGCCGGTCCCATCAAGGGCAGTTCGTCGGCCGTCATCTGGAAGGGCCCGCGCACATTGGCCTTGATGCCCACGCGTCCGAGCGCCGGAACCAGCCGCAAGGCCTGCTCCCAGTTCCACGACACCGCCTCGAAATCCTCTTCGAGCAGGTCGGCGCCGAACCAGGAGGGAACGCCGTCCTCGGCGAACAGCTTGAGGTGCTCGGTGCGTTCGTAAGGCCCGAACATCAGCCCGTCGCCTTCCTCGCGCAGATACCCCTCGAAACCCTCGTCGCGCAGGATCGGCATTTCGGGCCGCCCCGCGCGCTTGCGCTCCACCACTTCCGGCACCGCTTCGGTGATCCAGTATTGATGCAGGATCGGGATCGCCGGTATATCGAGGCCGAGCAGCGCGCCGGTCTGGCGCGCGTAATTGCCGGTGGCGCAAATCACATGCTCGCAGGTGATGTCGCCCTGATTGGTCCGGACGAGCCACTCGCCGCCGGCGGTCCGCTTGAAGCCGGTGACCTCGGTGCTGAGGTAGACTTTTGCGCCCAGATCCCGCGCGCCCTTCGCCATGGCATGCGTCACGTCGGCCGGCGCGATATGGCCGTCATCGGGATGGTAGAGCGCGCCGAGCATCTCCTTGTTGTCGAGCAGCGGCCACAGCTTGCGCGCTTCGTCGGGCGTCAGCAGCTGCGCCCGCATGCCTTGCACCTCGGCGACGCTCATATAGCTCTTATACTCGTCGAGCCGGTCGCGCGAATTGGCGATGCGCAGCTGCCCGCATTTGTGCCAGCCCACCGGCTGCCCGGTCTCGGCTTCCAGCTCTTCATAGATCTCGATGGTCTTGTTGATCATGCGCCCGACATTGATGTTGCGGGCATAGGAGGGGATCAGCCCCGCCGCGTGCCATGTCGAGCCGGCGGTCAGCTGCGTGCGCTCCAGCAGCGCCACGTCGGTCCAGCCGCGCTTGGCCAGCCCGTAGAGAATTCCCGCGCCGACGCATCCCCCGCCAACGATCACCACCCGCGCATGTGTCTGCATCAAACCACCAGTTTTTCGACTTAGCTAAGGACAACCGCGGTCGAAGCTACAGGCGGTGATTGGCGCTGTAACGTCTTCAAAAATGAGGGGTCATGATAAGCTGGATTTATGCAGCAGCCTGCGGGCCGGGCTGCGAGCGGAGGCAGTTACTGGGCTTGCCCATCCTGCGCCGTCTCGTCCCTGAAGTCGACCTTCGTGCCCGGCTTGACCATCGCGGCAAGGTCTTCGGCGTCCCAGTTGGTCATCCGGATGCAGCCATGCGAGTAGGTGGTGCCGATCTTGCCCGGGTCGGGCGTGCCGTGGATGCCGTAGCTCTCGATCGAGAGGTCGATCCATACCGATCCGACGGGATTGTTTGGCCCCTTGGCGATGGTGAAGGGATGCTTAGTCTTCACTCCCTTGAAGGCGAATTTCGGATTGTAGTGATAGGTCGGATTGTGCACCACGCGCTTGACCTCGGCCGCGCCGCTCGGCGCCGGTTTCTCCTCGCTGCCGATCGAGGCGGGATAGACGGCAATCGCCTTGCCCGACGCATCTAGGGCGCGCACCTGGCGCGATGCCTTGTCGACCTCGACGCTGGCTATCTGCGAAGGCGGATCGCCGCGGCCGACATCGGGCACGACCAGGGTCGTGCCGGCCTTGTTGAACCCGGCTTTGGGATTGAGCATTCCCAGCAATTGTTCGCTGATATGGAACCGCTCGGCCAGCTTCTCGCGCGGGTTACGGTAGTCGAGGCGCTTGAGATGCGCCATGCTCTCCATGCGGGTGGGGATGCGCCTGGTGAAGGGGCCGCGCACATCCTTCGCGGTGGTCTCATAGGTCGTTAGCACCGGGCCGGCGAAGGTTGCCGCGAGCTTGTCCCAGGTCTCCCGCGTGAGCCTGCCGTCGGAAGGTAGTCCATTCGCCGCCTGGAAGGCCGCGACGGCCTTGGTGAAGTTCTGCGAGACGCGGCCGTCGATCAGGCCGGGGGAGAAGCGGGCGCGGTCCAGAAGCACCTGCGCCTTGAGCAGCATGGGGCTGACGCCTTTGGGTTCACCCTCGCGGAATTGCGCTTGATTGACGGCGTCGGGTTCCAGCCTCGCTGCTTGCGCGACGCCGCACGCGATGCCCAGCGCCACCGCGACGACAACAAGGAACCTGACCATCGACGTCACTCCGGAACCGCGACAAGGACCTGCCTATATGACGCGGCAGCCTCGATCTGGTTCCTATCGAGGGGCAAGATGAAGATCGTGCTACGCTGCCGGCGATCGCGGCCGAGAGTGAGTGAGGCGGCGCTGGCCGCCGCCTCACTTTGATCAGGCATGCTTTGGGTGAGCACTTTCAAGGACGGTGGGGGGAACGGCGCCATCCTCGATGAGGATGTCCTTCTTGCGCGCAAAGGCCACGAAAACGCCCTTTGCTGTTTCCGCGTCAACATCCCCGGCGAGCGCGGCCCTGCAGGCACGAATGGCCGCCCTCTGCTCGGGGCTGTTACCGCACCAGTCGATGACGAATTGATAGGCGTCCGCGACGGTGTTCAACTGACGCGGAAATCCCAGTCCCACCCAAACCCGGATTGGTTTTTCGAACGGTTTGGCGAACATCGCAAAACTCCCTCGATCCGCGACGATGCTAGGCGGTCAGGCCGCCGCCCTTGCGGCCTTTGCCGATCATCCAGGGCAGGGTGGTGCTCACGTCTTCATGGATTTTGGCGGATTTCGCGAAACCGCAAAATGCCTCTCTGGCGGCCGTCAGCGGAAAGCCGCTGTCGAAGGCCCTCTGGCAGGCGCGGAGCGCCGTTTCGTAGATCGGCCCCCGCCGGTTCTTGGGCCATTCATAGAGGAATTCCAGGGCGTCCTCGAGGCAGGCGATTTCTTGGATGAGGCTGGTTCCGCTCTTGACGAAAACAGGGGTGTCGAACATCCGATCGTTCATAAGATCCTCCAAGTCGAACGAACAATTTGAGTTTGAACGGGGGCGGGGATCGCAGCGGTCCGCGCCTGCATCGGATATGGGTTTATGAGTTTAAGCCGTCAAGGGACTTGCCGGATGCCGTCATGTCCTGTTTAGCGGGCCGAACTTCCGGCGCGCCGGTCAGTCGGCCAGCCAGCATCCTAAGCATGGCTCCCGAAAGTGGGAACCGGTTTCGGGATAAAGACATGCGTAAATCGAGGACCTAAAGCGCATGGAGCGAATCCGAAGGATCGCGACGCGCTTTAGCCGCCGCCGGCGGCCTTCTTACCCGCTGGAATTGAGCTTTTGGATACGCCCCTTGTCCAGCCGGAACACGCCGTCGGTGCCGCCTTGCTGCTCGAAGTCGGTTTGAAGCTCGTCCCACGTGCCGAGATATTCGCCGCACTCGGCGCAATGGATCGGGGTTGTGGGTTTTGCATCGGCTGGAATGTTCAAACGGATGACGCCGCAAAACGGGCATTCCAATTTGTGGTCCAGATACTGGGTGGTCATCACCGTTCAGCATCTCGCAAACGGCGCGCCCGTGCAAGTCGGCGGACTTGGACGAGCCGCGGCCTTGTTTGGCCTGGTCTGTGAAACAGCAAGCCGAGGAGCGCCTTCACGGCCGCGGAGTCCGGTAGAACATGCGCCGCATTCCGCCGTTCACATGCGCCCTGACATGGACGTCTGAGCACGCGCCCTTATGATGCGGGCTTCTCGCAGAAGCGAGGGGCGGTCGCGCCCGACGGCCTTTATCAGCCTCCTGGCTTGAGCGTCGGAGATGCCGGTTTTTTGCTTCAGCAGGATGACAAGCTGCTTGTCGTCAATTCGGCCATGGGAACTGCCTTCACCGGGTTCAGTCATATCAAGGATCCTCCTTCCGACCAAACTGGAAAACCCGTCGAAAGTTTCATCACGGTTCCGCTGCGGCGTCGAACCGGAATGGCGAGGCCGCCGTTGCGTCGCCAGTGCGAGTTGGTCGAGCGCCTCGCGCACGGGGATCGCATAGAGATCGAGCCGCACCGACCGCGTCGCGCTCGAAGAGGCGCACGCCGAGCTGCTCCGCCATAGGTGAGGGTGAATTCGTCGGCGGCAGGCGCCGGGCATCAGGCCCGGCGCCGGCTTCGATCAGCCACCTGCGTTGGTAAGATAACGGTCAGGCCATCTTTGCCAGTATCTTGGCCATATCCGCTGTATCGAACGCCCTCAGCGTCTCGGTTCTGATGTTGCCCATCGATGCCATTGATAGGCTCAGCGCGGTCGCGGCAATGTCGTCCTCCGCTTCGGCAACCACCACGACATCATGCTTGCCCAGCGTCCACAACAATGTGTGAACCTTGACCCCGCTTTTGCTGGCCATCGCCTTGAAAGCCTCGGCACGCTTTTGGGTGTCCTTGATGGTCCTGATACCCTGGTCGGTGAAATTCGACAGCAATACGTAGTGAGCCATTGGTTTCCTCCCACAACGGAAACGCGGGGCGCTCACGGCGCGTCCGCCGTTCCCGGAACCACGATAGCACGTGCTCACCCCATAAAGAAGCAATTGCTAATATATCGGCGTACAGGGCTTCAGGTTGCATTGCAGCAAGAGGTGCGAGTTGAGTGCCATGTCTCGAAGGCAGCACACGCGCGCAAGGCGGTGCGTAGATGTTGCCGCTCCTCAGCTCGGCTTGATCTCCTCAAACAGCCAGTCGCGAAATGCCTTCACCTTGCGCTGCCGGATCGCTTCCGGCGGATAGACCAGATAGAAGCTGGAAACCGCCTTCAGCGCGTGATCGAAGGGCCGCACCAGCCTGCCGGTGGCAAGGTCGGCGGAGACGAGCATGGTACGTCCAAGCACCACGCCTTCGCCCTGGACGGCGGATTCCACCGCGAAGGTGGCGGAATCGAAGGTGAGGCCGCTGTTAGGATCGACGCCTTCGACCCCGGCGCTGGCCAGCCACGCCGCCCAGTCGATACGGTAGCCGTCGCGGATCAGCGTGTGATGCCTGAGGTCCTCGGGCCGCTTCAGCGGATGCGGGCCCTCCAGCAGCTTCGGGCTGCAGACCGGAAACACTTCCTCGCCGGTGAGGAATTCCGACGTCAGCCCGTGATAGTGGCCGCCGCCATAGCGGATGGCGACGTCGATGCCGTCGCCGCGGAAATTGGTCAACCGGCCGGTGGTCGAGACGCGCACGTCGATATCGCCATGCGCGCGGTGAAACCGGTAGAGCCGCGGCACCAGCCATTTGCCCGCGAAGCCGTCCGACGTGCTGACATTGAGCGTCGAGCCGGAATGGCGTGAGGTCGCCGTCTGCGTCGCCAGCGCGAGTTGGTCGAGCGCCTCGCGCACGGCAGCCGCATAGGGCTCGCCGACAGGGGTGAGCCGCACTGAGCGCGTCGCGCGCTCGAAGAGCTGCACGCCGAGCTGGTCTTCCAGATGTTTCACGGCACGGCTGATCGCGCCATGGGTGAGGTTGAGCTCGTCGGCGGCCCTGGAAAAATTCAGGTGCCGGGCGGCGGCCTCGAAGGCCGGCAAGGCGTTGAGCGACGGCAGTCTGCGGGCCATGACGACAAAGCCATTTGTGAAATATGGTAACAAATCCTTGCCAAACTTTGGTTTGTCCGTCGAGCTTTTTCCAAGCAAAAATCCTCACAGAATTTGTGATCAATACTCACTTAAAAACCTGCGAGGACACCATGGCCACCCTTCATCCCTTCCTCTGGCTCAACCTCGATGCCGAAGCGGCGCGGGACTTCTATCTCTCTGTCTTCAAGAACAGCCGGGCGCTCGGAGCGATCGAGTTCACCGACAAGCCGCACGCGATCTTCGACTTCGAACTGGAAGGTCAGCGCTTCACCGCGCTCAACGCCGGTGGCGTGCCGCCCTTCAACGAGCGCATCTCGCTTTACATCGAGACGAAGGACCAGGCAGAGACCGATTATTTCTGGAACGCGCTTACGGCCGACGGCGGCTCGGAACAGCCCTGCGGCTGGCTCAAGGACAAGTTCGGCGTCTTCTGGCAGGTCATCCCGAGCGAGGCCTTGCGCCTGATGAACGACCCCGACCGCGAAAAGGCCGATCGGGCACGCCAGGCGATGTACTCGATGAGGAAGATCATCCTCGCCGACCTTGAAGCCGCCCACGCCGGCCGCGCCTGAACACAAACATCCCGCAATTGAAGAACGGAGAAGACCCATGACCACTCTCACGGGAAAGAAGATCGTCGTCGTCGGTGGCAGCTCCGGCATTGGTTTCGGCGTCGCGGCCGCTGCACTGGAACACGGCGCGGACGTCGTGATCGTCGGCCGCTCCGAGGACAAGCTGAGGGCCGCCGAGAAGCGGCTTGGCGGGGTAGGGCGCGTGACGCGCATTGCCGCCGACATGGCCAGCGAGGCGGACGTTGCCCGCCTGTTCGACACGGGCGGCGCCTTCGATCATCTGGTAGCGACGGCCGGCACGCCGCCGCCCAATGATCCGATCGGCGAGACTGATATGGATTTCGTGCGCGGCTTCGTCGACGGCAAGCTGGTCGGCGCGGTGATGTTGGCCAAGTATGCCGTGCGCAAATTGAACAAAGGCGGCTCGATGATCTTCACCTCGGGCATCAACAAGGACCGCCCGCCGGTCCCCGGCGGCTCCGTGGTCTCGGCGGTCGCCGGTTCCTTCACCTATTTCGCCCGCGCGCTTGCGCTGGAGATCGCGCCGACCCGCGTCAACATCGTCTCGCCCGGCTGGGTCGACACGGAGATGTGGGACGAGATCGTCGGCGAGGCCAAGACAGGCTATTTCGAGCAGATGGGCGCACGCATTCCGGCCGGCAGGATCGCCAGGCCCGCCGACATCGCGCCGGCCTATCTCTATCTGATGCAGAACGCTTTCATGACTGGCGAGACCGTCCATATCGACGGCGGGCAGCGGCTGGTGTGATCGGAAACGGCCGGACCTCTGTCTGAGCATCCGGCTCCGCCAATCGCTGCCACCAGGGCCAGGCCTCCTGTTCCGGACTTCGCCGGGCAATGGCATTTCCGGCGCAACGCTATATACATGGCGTTCGAATGAGCAGCGCCTCCGCCTTGTCGAGGAATGCCATGCGAAGGGTCATCGTCACAGCCATGTGCCTTGCCGCCGCGACAGGCGTCGACGCCCACGACTGGTACCAAAACAAGGTCGATCCGGTAACGAACTTCAAATGCTGCGGCGGCACGGATTGCCGCCCCATACCCGACGATTCGGTGCAGTCCAGGGCCGACGGCGGTTACGTCTATTTGCCTGATGGCTTCAACATCCCACGCGAGCGCGTGCAGGAATCCCCGGATGGCCGATACCATATCTGCGAGAACCACTACGTCATAACCAACCAGCCCTATCTGCGCTGCTTCTTCGCGCCGCGGCTCAAGGTTTCGCGGCTGCTTCCGCGCTGACCGCGAGCTCCTCAGCCCCGGTGCCGAAGCGCCTCTACGATCACCGCCATGGCCGGCGAGAGCTGGCGCCGGCTTGGGTAATAGAGGTGGTAGCCCGGGAAGGGCAGGCTCCAGTCGTCGAGCACGAGCTTGAGCCGGCCCTCGGCCAAGTGCTGGCTGACGAGGTCTTCCGGGACGTAGGCGATGCCGTAGCCGGCGAGCGCGGCGTCGACCATGGGGATGGTCGTGTTGAAGGTAAGCTGGCCGTCCACGCGAACCCTCAGCTCGCGGCCCTTCTTTTCGAATTCCCAGGCATAGAGGCCGCCGAACGTCGCCTGTCGCAGGCAGATACATTCGTGTCCGACCAGGTCCTGCGGTGTCTTGGGGACCGGGCGACGCAAAAAGTAATCCGGCGAGGCGACGGCCACCAGCCGCCAGTCCGGGCAGATGCGCACCGCGATCATGTCCTTGTCGACGCTTTCGCCGAGCCGTACGCCGGCGTCGAAGCGCTCCTCGACGATGTTGCGCATGCCGTTGTCGCTGTAGAGCTCGACGTTGAGGTCGGGATAGTCGCGCAGCATCGGCTGCAGCTTCGGCCATACGATCATTCGCAGCGCATGATCGGATAGTGTGATGCGCACAGTGCCGGAGGGCTTGTCACGAAAAGCCACGAGGCTCGAAAGGTCGGCCTCGATGCCTTCGAAACGCGGGAGTAGCGACTGGTAGAGCCGCTCGCCCGCTTCCGTCGGCGCCACGCTGCGCGTCGTGCGGGTCAGCAGCCGCACGCCGAGTCGCGCCTCCAATTGCTTGATGGTGTGGCTGAGCGTCGATTGCGATGTGCCGAGCTCGGCCGCCGCCCTGGTGAAGCTGCGCTCCCTGGCGACAGTCAGGAACCACAGCAAATCCTTCAGATCCTCGCGTTGCATGGCAACCTCGGCCGCTCGTTCAAGCTCTGGCGGTTCGTGGCCGCCGCTCGTCGATTCATATCAGAAATGAATAACTCCATGCAGATTGCAACGGCTAATCCGGATAGTGTCGGTGATTTATATAACCACCAGCGGAATGACTGGAGGGTCTGACGGCGGGCAGCTTCACATAGAATGCGTCTGAGGACGCAAGGGAGATCACCATGGACATTCTTCGCGCAGGCACGAGACCTTCCGGCAAGGGGCCCTCGGACTGGTTCACCGGCACGGTGCGGATCGATCCGCTCTTCAATCCCTTCGACGCCGCGCGCGTGCAAGGCGCCCAGGTCACTTTCGAGCCCGCCGCCCGCACGGCATGGCACACGCATCCGCTCGGACAGACGCTGATCGTCGTCTCCGGGCTCGGCCGCGTGCAGCGCGAGGGCGGTCCGGTCGAGGAGATCCGGCCCGGCGACGTCGTCTGGTTCGCGCCCGGCGAAAAACACTGGCACGGCGCGTCCCCCGAAACCGCCATGACCCACGTCGCCCTCCAGGAGGTCAAGGACGGCAAGGTGGTGGACTGGCTGGAACATGTCAGCGACGCCGACTACGGCGCCTGACTTTCTCCGAAACGAAAGGACAGCAAAATGCTCGGAACCGTTCTTCACGAGCCCGGCGACATCCGCTGCGAGGAGGTCGCCGATCCGAAAATCCTGCGCCCGACCGACGCGATCATAAAGCTCTCGGCAAGCTGCATCTGCGGCTCGGATCTGTGGCCCTATCGCGGGCTGCAGCCGGTCGACGGGCCGATGCATATGGGTCACGAATATTGCGGCATCGTGGTCGAGGTGGGCGCAGAGGTGCGCAATGTCCGCCCCGGCCAATTCGTCGTCGGCTCCTTCTGCCTCTCCGACAACACTTGCCCGCATTGCCGCTTCGGCTTCCAGTCCTCCTGCGAGCAGCGCGAGTTCATGAGCGGCGCCCAGGCGCCCTATGCCCGAGTGCCGCTGGCGGACGGCACGCTGGTTGCGACCTCCGAGGTTCCGCCGGCCGAGCTTGTCCCTGACTTGCTGGCCGTGTCGGACGTGCTCGGCACCGGCTGGTACGCGGCGGATGCGGCCGAGGTCCGCGAAGGATCGACGGTGGTCGTTGTCGGCGATGGCGCCGTCGGCCTGATGGGCGTGCTCGCAGCCAGGGAGATGGGCGCCGAACGCATCATTGCCATGAGCCGCCATGCGAGCCGCCAGAAGCTTGCCCGCGAATTCGGCGCGACCGACATCGTGGCCGAACGCGGCGAGGAAGGCATTGCGCGCATCAAGGAGCTGACCAGGGGCATCGGCGCGGATTCGGTGCTGGAATGCGTCGGCACGGCGGAATCCTTCGACCAGGCTCTAGCCTGCTCGCGGCCCGGCGGCACGATCGGCTATGTCGGCGTGCCGCATGGCGTGAGCTTTGACGGCCAAAGACTGTTCTTCGGCCAGAAGCGCATGCTGGGCGGCCCGGCGCCGGTGCGCCGCTTCCTGCCTGACCTGATGCAGCGTGTGCTCAAGGGCAGGATCAAGCCCGGCAAGGTCTTCGATCTCAAGCTGCCGCTGGCCGAGGTCGCCGAAGGCTATCGCGCGATGGACGAGCGCCGCGCCGTCAAGGTCATGCTCGAGGTCTAGGCGCTGGCGATGGTCGCGATGGACACGGCGCGGAATGCAAGCGCAGCCATGGCGGGTCTGCTGCCGATCATGGCGGCGGTTTTCGCCGGATTCCTGCTGATCGGCCTGGCGCTGCCGGCCCTGCCGCTGCATCTTCACCAGGGGCTGGGCTTCGGACCCTTCGCCGTTGGGCTGGTGACGGGCAGCCAGTTCGTAGCCTCGCTTTTGTCACGGATCGGCGCCGGAAACTACGCCGATGCGCGCGGCGGCAAGCGGGCGGTCGTCGTCGGCCTGATCGCCGCCGCCCTGGCCGGGTTCATCTATCTCGGATCGCTCGCATTGCTCGATCGGCCAGCGGCGTCGGCGGCCATGCTGTTCGTTGGCCGGGCCGTGCTGGGTGCGGCGGAAAGCTTCATCATCACGGGTGGTGTGGCCTGGGGATTGGCGCTGGCCGGCGGGCAGCACTCCGGCAAGGTCATCGCCTGGGTCGGCACCGCGATGTTCGCCGCTCTGGCGCTCGGGGCGCCCGTCGGGTCCGCGCTCTATACGGCCGGAGGTTTCGCCGCGATTGCCTTCGCCACCATCGTCCTGCCGTTTGCAACGCTCCTCGCCACGCTGCCGATGCACGGTGTCGGGCCGGCTGGCGCAACGGCTCGGCAATCCTGGACGAGCGTCGCGCAAG
Organism: Mesorhizobium atlanticum; assembly: GCF_003289965.1. Taxonomy (GTDB): domain Bacteria; phylum Pseudomonadota; class Alphaproteobacteria; order Rhizobiales; family Rhizobiaceae; genus Mesorhizobium; species Mesorhizobium atlanticum. Next base: position 94,215 of record NZ_QMBQ01000001.1, on the reverse strand, counting down.
CCGTCTGGCTTCCCGGCGTGGGGGCGGCTCTCAGCAGCCTCGGCTATGGCGCGATCCTGTCCTTCGCGGCACTGCTCTTTTCCGAGCGCGGCTGGCATCCCGTCTGGCTTCCGTTCACGGCCTACGCGGCATCGCTGATCGCGGCGCGGCTCTGTTTCGGCCAGTTGCCCGACAGGCTTGGAGGCGCTCGAGTCGCCGCAATCTTCGTGGCCGTCGAAGGGGTGGGCCTGTTGTTGATCTGGTCGGCGCCCGGACCGCTGGTTGCCACCCTAGGCGCAGGCCTGACGGGTCTCGGATATTCGCTTGTCTATCCCGGTCTCGGCGCCGAGGCCGTGAGCCATCTTCCGTCAGGCAGCCGCGGCCTTGCCATGGGGCTCTACACAGTCTTCCTCGATGTGGCGCTCGGCTTCGGCAGTCCGGTGCTCGGTCTGGTCGCCGCGTCGGCAGGGCTGCAATTCGTCTTCCTCGCTGTCGCTGCTGCTGCGGTTCCGGCCTTGGCCATCGCGCTCCTGCTTCGGCGCAAGTCATCCGCCGTACGGAGAGTGTAGGCGGCGAGCCGCCGCCGCTCCGCCGTTTCTGCTGGTGGCCGGAAGCCAGCCAGCTTCAGCGCCGTGGCACCTCGGCCCACAGCTTCTTGGCAAATCCGCGCTCGTCCAGCGCCCACGCCGAGCCGTTCACCACCGCCTTGCCGCTTGCGCATTTGTAGGAATAGACAGCGTCATGGCCTGTCGCGAAGGCCGGCACGACGTCGTCATTCGGGTTGGTCTTGCAGAATTCGTCGGCGCCCGGATTGTCGCGCGCGGCGTTCATCTTGGCGCAGGGCAGGTTGGCGCCGACGAAGCAGGCCAGCACCTTGCCGTTCATGCAGCGGTAGTTGGCCTGCGTCTGCAGCTCCTGCTCCTGCGGCGCGCTCTTCGCGTCGGGAAACAGTTTTTTGAACGCCTTGACCGTGCCGCTGTAAAGCTCATGCGAATAGGGGCGGACGGTGTCGTCGTTCTTCACCTGGCGGCAGAAGCTGTAAAGATCCTGCACCGCGGCAGCCGGCGCCGGCGCGACGCCGGCGGCAGCGACAAAGGCCGAAAGCAGCGCTGGGGCAAGAAAGCCGATTGTCGAAAACGCGGTCATCGTGACCTCCTAGGCTGACCGGAGCAAAACGCGCGGGAAACCGTTAGACCCGGTGATGCAGGTTGCAGGAGTGGCAAGGATGGCGCAACTGGTCGAAAAGCAGGAGCCTCTCTCCTTTCGCTTCGCCGATGACGGGCTGGTGCCCAATCATCCGCGCTGGCCCATGCTTGTCTATCCCGGCGCGGTGCCGCTGCCGGACGACGTCGATCCGGCCGCCGTCTTGGAGGATATTTTCAGCGCGAATGGCTGGGGCGACAGCTGGCGCGACGGCATCTACGGCTTCGTCCATTATCACTCGCGCATTCATGAGGTTCTGGGCATCGCGCGCGGCTCCGCCGAGGTGCGCTTCGGCGGCGGCAAGGGCAAGGTTCTCGAAGTCAAGGCGGGCGACGTGGTGGTTCTGCCGGCCGGCACGGGCCATCAACGCCTGTCCGCCTCCGCGGATCTGCTCGTGGTGGGCGCCTATCCGCCCTTCGGCACATACGATCTGTGCCGGAGCCCGGAGCAGCATGCCGAGGCGCTGCGCACGATCCCGGAGGTCCGCCGTCCCGATAAGGACCCGATCTATGGCAGCGACGGACCGTTGTTGGCAGCGTGGAGCAAGTTGGCGGCCTGAACCGCAACGCGGTGTCCCCTACGGATAATGCTCCTTCTTCGGCGCATAGATTGCCGGATCGAAATCCAGTTCCTTCGGCAGCTTCTGGCTTGAGCACTGCAGATGCATCTGGCGGGCGAGCAGCCGCCGCTGCTGCTTCTCATGCTCCTTCACCGCCGCGACCATCCCCATGCTGTACGGCCCAAGCAGCACACCGAACCCCCAGCCGGGATGGTCCTTCTCGCGCTGCGCATAGTCAGCTGCGGCGGCGCGGGCCTGCTGGCATCCTGGCGATGCCCATTTCGGATCCTGCTGCGACAGCGAGGCGCCGTAGTCGGCCGGAGAGGACACGCATCCAGCCACACCCGCGCAGAGCGCGGCGATCATCGCAATTCTCATCCTTGAGTCCTCGCTAATTTAGGCCGGAAAGACCACAGAATGCTTCTTCGCACAAGCGAGATGGCGGCAAGTAGTGTCTCAGTTTGAAATTGAACCCGTGGTTCGCGGCGCAAAGAAGCAGGTCCACCGCATCCTGTATCTGCCAACGCGGAACGTCGGATAGAGGGTTTCGCAGATATGATACTGGTCGTCAGGCGCTGCCTGCACGCGGTCCCAAGGAATGAACCATTCGCCGGTAGCGGGATCATTCCGAGAGTAGGGTTGAGGTTGCCTGACGTAATAGCCCTGCCTAGTCGATCTGACATCGCCTGACGCGACTGGGTGGCAATCGTGATCGCCGCAACATTTGAGGCGCAGAACAGGGTCGGTTTTGCCCGAGTACCAGCTATGAGCGCTGGCGTTGCCGGCCAAAATAAGACAAACCAAGACTATTCGCCCCCGCCACTCTCCCATGTTATTAGCCCCCTCGCACTTGCCTATAGGCATTTGACTATAGCAATTTAGAGAAAGCTAATATACTGACTTAGGTCGAATTGATCAGCGCTTTGTGCCTGAGCGCCGCCATCACTCGGCATTTCGCTTTTATAGGGACGACGCTTGCCCGGCTTCGGTGCAACGGTGTCCATCTTCTCGCAAAGGTCATCCATAGACCAGAGGGTCATGGGCACGTCAGCGGCCATCGCGAGGGTCATCTTCAGCGTCTTGTGCATTTTGATGAAGTTGCGAGCCGCCTACCGGCGGCAACAAGGCAGGTGGAGCGGACCTGTCGCCTATCATCGTCCCTCCGCGCTCCCGAAATTTCTTCAACGCCTCGTTCCGTTTCCACCCGCGGCTTCGTCCTTGGTTGGTCCACCGCGAAGAAGGAGAGCCGCCATGGCTGGAATGATCGTCATCTACAAGCAGCCGGCCGACGCTCAGGCGTTCGACAGGCACTATTTCGAGACGCATATACCCCTGGCCAAGAAGATTCCGGGCCTGAAGAAATACGAGGTCAGCCAGGGGCCGATCACGGTGCTGGCCGGACCGTCCGACGTCTACCTCATCGGGACGCTGCATTTCGACGATCTCGACGCGATGAAAAAGGGCTTCGCCAGCCCGGAGGGAAAGGCGGCCGGGGCGGATCGCCGGCTTTACGCGCCCGATGAGTCAGGCGTTCAGATCTTCATTTTCGACAGCCGCGAGGTCTAGAACCAGGGCTGGCATGAGGTGACCGGCTTACAAGGCTTGCCCATGGCAAGAAGCGTCTCGTCCACGGCCTGTTCGAGATTGATGAATATGACCGGCCTCAGCCTTTGCGCCGGCTGCGCTTCGTCGGTGCCGGATCGTCTGCGGGCCCCTCGGGCCGGTTGCTCGTTGCCTTGCGTGCCAGTGCCTCGGCTGCCAGCGGGTCCGGCTGGCCGGCCGGTATCGTCACCGCTCCGGGCAACGCGGCGCCGGGCTGCTCGCCCAGCCCCTTGTCCTCGCGCTCGATTTCTTCGCGAGCCTGATGCCAGTGTTCCTCGCGTTGGCCATCCGCTTCGCCGCTGCGTTGCCAGATTTCATAGGCGCGGCGTTGGATGCGTTCGTATTTGTCATTCGCCATTGTCTGTTCCTCCGATGCCTGTCCCGAAACGCGCGCCCGCCGCGAACGATCCATGATGGGGGAGGAACGGATATGGCGCCGCTCACAATTTCCGGCTGAGATAGGCCGACCCGCCAAGCCCGAACCGCCACTCGAATTCCACCGCCTTGGTCAGGCCGATCCGGCGGCCGCTGACGATCGCGGCCGGATCGGTCCGCGATGGGGAGAACTCGAAAGGCGGCGCGGTGAGCGGCAGCCGATTGTGCGAGCCGTCGATGCCCAGCGCCTGGCAGAGCTTGCCGGGACCGGAGCAGAGCAGCCGCTCGTCATCCACGCCGCGCCGGCCGCGCATCTCGGCGATGCCGGATTGCGGCTGGATCGCGCGGATCAGCACGGCGCTGCCCGGCAGGCATACCGCGTTCAGGCACCAGTGCAGCCCGTAGGAACGATACACATAGGCCGTGCCGGGCGCGCCATACATCGGCGCGTTGCGCGGCGTGCGGCCGCGATAGGCATGCGAGGCGGGATCGTCGGGCCGGTAGGCCTCGGTCTCGACGATGATGCCGCCGACACCGGAGAGCGCAAGCGTGGCGCCGATCAGCGCCCGGGCGACTACCAGCGCGTCACGAGCGAAGAAGTCGCGATCAGGCGGCATGGCGGCCCGCGCTGGTCAGATAGGCCATGATCATCCCGCCGGCGCGCTGCCGTGATCGCCTTGTTCGTGTTGATAGCGGCTGCGACGATGCTGAAACTGGACCTAGTGTGGCTGGCGCAACAACATCCATCGCGCTTCTTGCTGGCTCTAGCAGGCAATCACCTCTAGGTAGTTGGGTGAGGCGAGGCTGAACATGAGTGCGTCGCGCGTGATGATCGGGACCCTTCTCACGCGCGCCGTCGCGATCAGATAACAATCACCTGGGTCCTTGTGGCCGGTATCGGCTATTACAGCTGCTGCCTCGCAGGCAATACGCTGCTTGATGGGGACAATCTTCGCTCCTGTGGCAGCCACCGCCGCCGAGAACCACTTCGACGGGGTTCCCGTGCCGAGATTCGGCGGGTCCTTATGCGCCGGCTTGCGGGACGCGATCGTCAATTCCCATGCCGTGATCGGTGACACGTAAAGCGTTCCGGAGGATTGGCCATCGGCAATCGCGACAAGGGCTTCTTCGGAAAGCGTGCCGGCTGCCGTCACCAGCCAATAAAGTGTATGGGTGTCGAGCAGGGCGCCTGGCAAACGTCAGTTCTTGACGGTGGGTTTACGGACCTTGTGCGAGTCGTCTTTGAGTGCTTGCTCTGCTATCGGCTTTGTAAGATCCAAGCCTTTCTTCAGCGGCAATTGCGACGCCTTCAAGGAGTCTGCGCCGCGCACCTCCACGAAGCGACCGCTGCGTGAATCACGCACCGCCCATTTGCCTGTTGCTTCCTGTTTGATCTGCGCTTTGGTCATAAGCTGAATATAACGACAAATTGCCCGTAATGCGAGCTTTCGATGCGCGGTGGCCGCTCCTTGGCTGCTTTGGCGCTCACCCCAGCAAATTGCGCGCCGCGCGCATGAAGATACGCGAGCCGATCGGGATCAGATCGTCGGGGAAGTCATAGTCGGGATTGTGCAGCGATGGATGGCGCTCGCCCGCGCCGAGGAAGAACATCGCCGATTTGGCGCTGTGGCCGAAAATGCCGAAATCCTCCGAGGCGCGCATCGGCAGCGCCGCCTCGCTGCGGGCAACGCCTTCCTCGTCGAGCGCGCGGGCGAGATGCTCGACCGCGTCCGGCGCGTTGACGCTGGCGACGAAGATCTCGTGATAGTCGAAGCGCACCGAGAGGCCGTGCTTGTCCGCGATCTTCGCGGCAAGCGCCTCCGCGGCGGCGACGAGTTCGGCCATGCGCTCGTCGCGCCTGGTGCGCAGCGTCGCCCAAACTTCCGCATAGCCAGGGGCGATGCCGAACACGGCTTCGCCCATGGAACAATGGGTGACGGTCACCATGCTGAAATCGTCGTCGGCGAAAGTGCCGCGCCCGAGCGCGGGCAGCGCCGGCATCAGCTCGCTCATCGCCGGCATCGGCGAGATGCCGGTTTCCGGCATCGAGGAATGCGCGGTCTTGCCCTCGAGCACGATGCGCATGCCGCGCGAGGCGCAGTTGACGGTGCCGGCCTTGAGCCGCACCTCGCCGAACGCCACGCCGGGCAGATTGTGCAGCGAGAAGGCGAAGTCCGGCGCGATCTCGGCAAAGCGCGGATCGGCGACGACGCCGGCCGCGCCATTGCCGGTCTCTTCCGCCGGCTGGAACATCAGCACGACGCGGCCCCGCGCCGGCCGCTCTCGGCCGAACTGGCGGCCAAGCGAGGCCAGGATCGCGCTGTGCCCGTCATGGCCGCACATATGCGACTTGCCCGGCACCTGTGATGAATGCTCGACGCCCGAAAGCTCCTCGATCGGCAGCGCGTCGAGCTCGGAGCGGAACAGCACCGTCGGCCCGGCCTTGCCGCTGTCATAGACCGCCGCCACGCCGTGCCCGCCGAGCCCCGTCAGCACCTTGTCCGGCCCGGTATCGGCGAGGAAGGCGACCACTTCCTTCGCCGTCTTCTCCTCCTCGTTGGAAATCTCCGGCTGCCGATGCAGCTTGCGGCGCCATTCGGTGAGCTCGACGATGTCGCGATTGGTGAGGGTCATGATCTTCCAACTCCGCTTGAGCGTGGCTCATACAAACACGCTGCGATTCTGCCTACGCCGGGCCATGCGGACAAATTCCTGTGGCCCACCGGGAAAATGCACCGTAAACCGCTGAAATCCTTAACACGATTTTCATCCCGCTCGCCTAACCACGTTAAGCATGGCGAAGCATGATGAGCGGCTGGCTGCGGGTCCCTCTTCGGAGGGGCAGAGCGAAGCCGTGGAAGCCGGCATCCTGCGCGACCAGCTTGGCGATCTGAGCAAATGCGTCTTCATCTCGATGCCCGTCGGCACGGTGCTCTCGGCGCTGATCCTGGTGGTGCAGCTGATCTCCGGCGGCGGCCTTGCCGCGGTGATGTGGTTTGCCGCGGTCGCCCTGATCAACGGCGCGCGCCTGGTGCTGGCGCTCGCCCAGTCCGGCGCGACCGACGAGCGGCCCCAGGCGGTCCGCGCCCGGCTTTCGCTCTATGGCCTGCTGGCGCTCGCCTCGGGCATCGCCTGGTCGTTTCTGGCGCTGCTCAGCGACGGATACGCATCGGCTGAGGCGCCGCTCTACCTGATCGTGCTGGCTGGCGCTTCGGCCGGGTCGGTCACCTACGGCACCTCCTATGCGCCGGCCTCGATCAACTTCGTCACCTTGCCGCTTCTCATCGCCGCCGGCTGCGTGCTGGCGCATGGCGGCGTCGCGAATTACGTGCTTGCCTTCACCATCGCGATGTTTTTCGCCGGCATGGTCAGGAGCGCGCTGATCGGACAATCCCGCTTCCGCGAGACCAGCCGCCTCAAATACGAGGCGCGCGAGTTCGCCGCCGAGATGGAACGCAACTCCAGGCGCGATCCGCTGACGAATTTGCTCAACCGCTACGGGCTGGAACAGGCGATCCGAGAGATCGGTCCTTCCGACGGCCCGTTCGTGGCCATGCTGATCGACCTCGACGGCTTCAAATCCGTCAACGACACCTACGGCCACAACATCGGCGACGGCCTGCTGGTCAAGGTGGCGCGCGGGATCGAGGACCACGCGCCGGAAGGCGCGACGATCGCGCGTATCGGCGGCGACGAGTTCGTGCTGCTTTTTTCCGCCGGCAGATCCTCGCGGCCGGCCGGCGAGCTTGCATCCACCATCATCGCGGCCATCGCCAATCCGGACACGGAGCTGAATTCGGTGCGCGTCGGCGCCTCGATCGGCATCTATCAGGCGGAAAAGCCGCGATTGACGGAGATGCTGCTCAAGGCGGACTTCGCGCTCTACGCGGCCAAGCGCGGCGGCAGGAACGAATACTGCCTCTTCGACGCCGCGCTCGACTGCGCGCTGGAACGCAAGAACCGCATCGAGCGCGATCTGCGCGGCGCGATCGAGTCGGGCGCGCTCTGCTCCTGGTACCAGCCCTTGGTGCGGCTCGACACCGGCGCGGTCGTCGGCTTCGAGGCGCTGCTGCGCTGGCACCACGAGGTCCACGGCGCCATCTCGCCGCCCGAGATCGTCACCGCCGCGCGCGAGACCGGCCTTCTTTCGCTTCTGACCGAGACCGTGTTCTTGAATTGCTGCGCCATGATCGGCGAGCTGATGCGGCAGGGGCGCTCCGATGTTCGCGTCGCGATGAACCTGTCGCCGCGCGAGCTCGAGGCCGGCAATGTCGACGACATGATCCTCGATGGCCTGAAGGCGAAGAACGTGCCGGCCGCAATGCTGGAGATCGAGATCACCGAGGAGGCGCCGGTCGACCGCGCCCGGGTCGACGAGAAGGTCGGCCACCTTGCGGATGCCGGCATATCGATCGTTCTCGACGATTTCGGCACCGGCTTCTCGACGCTGGTGTCGCTGAAGGACAGCCGCATCCGCAAGATCAAGATCGACAAGGATTTCGTGCGCGACCTGGCGAAATCGGTTGAGGACCAGGCCGTGGTCGAGGCGGTGATCGGCCTTGGCCGCACGCTCGGCATCGAGGTGATGGCCGAGGGCGTCGAGACCGACGCCGACCGCATGATCCTGCGCTCCCTGGGCTGCATGATCGCGCAAGGCTATCTGTTTTCGGCGGCACTCCCGATGCGCGACGCGCTCGCCTTCGACGCCGCGGGCGCTGAGGTTATTTTCGAGCCGCGGCGCAATCCCCGCAGCGGCACCGCAGCGTGACTTGCCTGCGCAGGCATTCTTCGTAGTTCGGCTGGCAAGCGGCGGCGAAAGGGCAGGGTAGCCGCGACGTGGATCGCCCGAGTGGTGGGAAGCGCTCCGATGTCGTGCGCAATCGCATGGGGCGCTCCCCCGCTCCGTCTCGGCGCTGCGCGCCGAGCCACCTCTCCCCACAATCGTCTACGGCATGCACACATCTTCTGTGACTGGCGTGACTGATCGACGTGAGGCTTGATTGCCAGGTGGTTCCCCCAATCCGTCGCTGCTTCGCAGCGCCACCTTTCCCCCCTCCGGAGGGAAAGGAAGGGAGCGTTGCTGGACGAGCGTTGCCGGGACGAGCGTTGACGGCAAAAAGCTTGACGCCCTTTCCTCTACCCCGTCGATCGGGGGAGAGGTGGCTCGGCGAAGCCGAGACGGAGTGGGGGTCGACCAGCACTGCGTTGGAGAATGCATGCGGTCCCTCGCCCCCGCCAAGGCAGTGACTCGAAGCCGGGACGGAGCGGGGGAACAACCTCCGTGATTGCCCCGGGCGGCCTGCATGAAACCTTTTGATTTTTGGGCCGTTGTCGCGCGATGCCCAAGGCCAGAGCCAAACGGAAGCCCGCAGACGCCGCCACTTTGCGTGCGGTGCGCCAAGCGCCCTCACAGAAGCGGGTAGGCAAGCCGAATCCGCGGCAGGACAAGCCGCCCAAGCCGCGCGCGGCCGCGCCCGAGGCAGCGCAGGAAAAGCCACCTGCCGACGCGGCGCCCGAGGCCATCGGTCATGCCGGATCGCCGCCGCCCGAGGCCGCCGAGCCCGGCCCTCAGCTTTCGCCCGAAGAGGCCAAGCGGGCGCGCAAGAAGTATCTTCTGCGGCGCTTCTGGATCAGCGGGCGCGGCTATTGGGGTTTGCGCGGCGACAGGCTCGCCTGGCCACTGACGATCGGGCTGCTCACGCTCATCTGCGTCAATGTCGGTTTTCAGTATGGCATCAACCGCTGGAACCGCGCGATCTTCGACGCCATCGAGCAGCGCGACGCCCACATCGTCTACTGGTTGAGCGCCATCTTCCTGCCGCTGGTCGCCGGCAGCATCAGCCTGGTGGTCGCGCAGGTCTACATCCGCATGACCATGCAGCGGCGCTGGCGCTCCTGGCTGACCACGGCTGTCATCCAGCGCTGGCTGGCCGGCGGGCGCTACTACCAGCTCAACCTCGTCAAGGGCGACCATGCCAATCCCGAGGCGCGCCTGACCGAGGACCTGCGCATCGCCACGGAATCGCCCGTCGATTTCATCGCCGGCGTGCTCAACGCCTTCCTGTCGGCCTCGACCTTCATCGTCGTCCTGTGGACCATCGGCGGCGCGCTGAGCTTTTCGCTGGGCGGCTCGGTCATCACCGTGCCCGGCTTCCTCGTCGTCACCGCCGTCATCTATGCCGCCATCACCTCGACCTCGATGTTCTTCATCGGCCGCCATTTCGTCGAGCTTTCAGAGCAGAAGAACCAGACGGAAGCCGAGTTCCGCTACGTGCTGACGCGCGTGCGCGAAAACGGCGAGAGCATCGCGCTGCTGGGCGGCGAGGAGGAGGAGAACGCCGGCATCGACCGCTCCTTCGCCGCCGTACTCGGCCGCTGGGCGCGGCTCACCGGCCAGCACATGCGCACCACGCTCGTCTCGCAGGGCTCCAGCCTGTTCGCGCCGGTCGTGCCGGTGCTTCTATGCGCGCCGAAATTCCTCGACGGCTCGATGAGCCTTGGACAGGTCATGCAGGCGGCCTCCGCTTTCGCCCTCGTGCAAGGCGCGTTCGGCTGGCTGGTCGACAATTATCCCCGGCTTGCCGACTGGAACGCCTCGGCCCGCCGCATCGCCTCGCTGATGATGTCGCTGGACGGGCTGGAGCGGGCCGAAGAGAACGACCGGCTGGGCCGCATCCAGCGCGGCGAGACCGGGGACGGCGCCATGCTCAGCCTCAGAAATCTTTCGGTGACGCTCGACGACGGCACCTCGGTGGTGAAGGAAACCGAGGTGGAGATCCAGCCCGGCGAGCGCGTGCTGGTCTCGGGCGAATCCGGCACCGGCAAGTCGACGCTGGTGCGCGCCATTGCCGGCCTCTGGCCCTGGGGCAGCGGCAGCGTCGATTTCCACCCGGGCAAGCGCCTTTTCATGCTGCCGCAGCGGCCCTATATCCCATCCGGCACGCTGCGCCGCGCCGCCGCCTATCCCGCCGCCGCCGACAATTGGACGGTGAAGGAGATCAATGCCGCGCTCGACAAGGTCGGCCTTGGCTATCTGAACGAACGGCTGGAGGAGGAGGCGCCGTGGGACCAGACGCTGTCGGGCGGCGAAAAGCAGCGCCTCGCCTTCGCCCGCCTTCTGCTGCACGCGCCCGACATCGTGGTGCTCGACGAGGCGACCTCGGCGCTGGACGAGAAGAGCCAGGACACAATGATGCAAACGGTGATGAAGGAACTGCCCAGAGTCACCATCATCAGCGTCGCCCACCGCGCCGAGCTGGAAGCGTTTCATACGCGCAAGATCACGCTGGAGCGGCGTGAGGGCGGGGCGAAGCTGGTGAGCGATGTCGAGCTGGTGTCGAGGAAGAAGAAGCGCGGCTTGATCCAGCGGGCGCTGTGGGGGAGTGGGGCGAGCGGCGGTAAGGGATAGGGCGCTCCGAGGTGGTGCGCAACCGCGGATGGCGCTCCCCCGCTCCGTCTCGGCGCTGCGCGCCGAGCCACCTCTCCCCCATTTCACGGGGGCGAGGAAACGCCAGTCGCCGAGGGCGAGGAAATGTCAATCGCCTTGGCCGCGACCTTCGCAAGCTTGGGTTCCTCGCCCCCGCAGCGCGGGGGAGAGGTGGCTCGGCGAAGCCGAGACGGAGCGGGGGCAGCGCTGCCCTATGCGATCCTTCGAGGCGCCGGAGCTTTTGCCTGTCAGAAGCCCGCGCCCCGCCCGGTTCGGATCCTCACAGCAGGAACGTCTGCCGGTCGCGCAATGTGGTCGCGATGGCGGCGATGCCGGTCTCGATCTCGCCTTTGTTGGCGAGTATCGCCTCGCCGGCCGCGCCCTCGAGGAGAGAGCGCAGCAGCTCCGCCTGGCCGACCAGCACCGCGTCCTTTTCGGCCAGCGTGGCAAGCGTCGCGGCTTCCAGCCGGTAGCGCTGGGCCATGCGGTCGTTCTCCGGCACCGGCTGGTGGCGGATCAGCCCTTCCAGCCCGCCCACCTCGCGGCCCAGCCGCTCCAGCGCCTGGGCGTTGGCGACAACCGCCGGATCGGGGAAGGGATTGGCCCTGGTGGGCGGCGCGATGTTCTCGCGCCGGTAGCGGCTCTCGGCCGCGTCGAGCCCAGCCCGCGCCCGGCTGAGCAGCGAGCACGCCATCTGGCGCACCCGCTGGTCGTCGGCCCGGAGCTGGTTTTCCAGCCGGTAGAAATTGTAGCCATAGCCGTAGAACAGGTTGATCCCGACCTGCGCCAGCGGCCCGGCCTCGTAGAAGCGGCTCATCGCGTCGCGCCCACTTCGTCGCCCAGTGGATAGAAGCCGGTGGGCTGGCCGCCGATCTGGAACGGCACGCCGGCGGCGGCATTGGGCGCCGAGACCAGGCCCTTGTCCGCCATGCGCAGCGCCAGGTAATAGCGCACCGCCTCGATGGGGCTGAGGCCGATCGCCTGCAGCGAGATCAATTCGCGCATGCGCTCGTCGCGCGGCATGATCAGCACCTTGAGGTCGTTGAGCATGATGCCGTAGACCTTCAGGAAATCGGTGAGATGCGCCTTCACCGCCTCGCGCACGTCGCTGATGCGCTCGTTGACGTTCTCCATCTTGGTGACCTGGATGATCTGGTTGATCGCCTGTTCGATCGCCGGGCCGGCATAGTCGGCGATCTCCTTGGTGTCGATCACGGCCCCGGCGAAGGGCATGTGGGTGATGAGGTCGAGCGCCTCTTCCTTGCTGTCGATGTGGATGTAATAGTCGACCACATAGGACATCTCCGCCATCTCCGCGCTGGTCGCCACGCCCTCGTTGCGCACCAGGAGTTTCGAGCGGTTGATGTAGATGACCTCGTAGACCCAGGGCGACGAGCCGCCGAAGAAGCCTTGCACCACCGAGCCCACCAGCGGCTTGTCCGGCGTCTGCAGCGCGTATTGCCCGGTCTCGTAGACGTTGAGCACCGCGCCGCGCGACTTCAGGATGCAGAAATGATTGCTCTCGACGGTGAGCAGCGAGCCCGAGACGATGCTCTCGTCGACGATCTTCATCGCCACCGTCCTGGTGCCCAGCGCATCCGTGCCGTCGCGCTGCAGCGATGTGATGACCTGCCTGGTGATTGCCATTTGAACTCTCCCTCGCTTGGTTGGACACGCCCCGCGTGCCTCATGGATTTACGATGCAGAACAGATGGTTGGAGCGGAAAGACGATTCGGAATGTCAGCCGCGCTAACGCGGCGAGCAGAGGCCCTTGCCCCTGAAGGATTGTTCGAGCCGCGCGGTGCGGTCCGTCCGCTGCCGGAAGCCATTGTCGCCGTCGAGCAGGTATTTGGTCCGTTGCTTGCCCTGTGCCTGCGCGGCCGCCTTCTTCGAGGCCTGCCTGGCCGCCTGCCTGAGCGGCTTCAGCGCCTCGGACGCCCTGCGCTCGATCTCGGTGGCGACGCCGGACTCCTGCAAGGCGCGGCTGACGGCCTGGCCGAGCAGCTCCCGCCCTGTCTCGCCGAGCAGGGCGTCACCGAGCAGGCCTTTTTCGCCGAGGAATCCCTTCTCGCCGAGGAAGCCCGAAACCGCCTTGGCGACATCGACAACCTCGTCGCCTTCGGTGTCGTCGTCGGCGTCGTCCGAGGACACGGCCCGCGGCGCGGCGCGCCGGCGGCCCTCCGGCCGCCTGCCTTCCAGCCGGACGCCTTTGGCCCTGCTTCGCCCCTTGGCGAACCACTGCCAGGCGACGAAGCCGAGCGCGAGCAGAAACAGAAGATGCGACATGCCAACCCCCCGCTCAAACGCACTCAAAATCGAAGGGAGAGGGCAAGCGAAGACCACGACGAGACTTCCGGGGCACCGCCCGGGTTCATGCTGCGCGGGGTGCCGTTTCGGCCGGCCCCGCTCGATGGTCCGCGTCGATTTGCCCGCTTTGATGATGCCGGAACCTGCCCGCCTCGGCGCGGCTTGCCGCCCGTTCCCGGGCGCCGCGCCTCAGGCGCATCAAAGGCCGTTCCGTCGCCGCTCCCCCTCCATCCCTTGCCTCATTCTCAAAGACGTCGTCTTCCCAGGACGGGGCTGTCCGGGAACCATGGATGGCATGCTTGCCCGTTGATAAGCGAAGACTGAAATAGCTGCCATACACATTGTCGCGAGCGGCGGGCGGCGGCCCTTTCCTCGCCCCCATGAAATGGGGGAGAGGTGGCCGCGTAGCGGACGGAGCGGGGGCAGCGCCAGCGTACGCGATTGCCCGCCAAGCTCGCCGACGCTTGAACGGAGCGCTTCACCCGTTTCCAGGAAACGAAGAACCGCCTACAGTTCCGGCAAGCACGACGGGATGGAACCATCGGGGAGGGGAGCATCGCCATGAACGACGCCACACCAGATAATCCGAGACAGCTTTCGGAGATCGCCAGCTATCACGCCCATATCTATTTCGCCGGGCCGGCCGAGCGCCGGCACGCCGAATGGCTGCGCGAGCGCATCGGCGAGCGTTTTCGCGTGCGCCTGGGCAACTGGCACGACAAGAAGGTCGGCCCGCATGACGAGGCCATGTACCAGGTCTCCTTCGCCACCGGCCTTTTCGCCACGCTGGTTCCGTGGCTGATGCTGAACCATGGCGGCCTGAGCATCCTCATCCACCCCAACACCGCCAACGCCAAGCGCGACCACCTCATCGACCCGATCTGGATCGGCCGCCCGCTGGCGGTGCACGGCGAGGTCCTGCCCGACGAGGATCACGAGGCGGAAGCGGCGCTGGAGGTGAATACCGAGCCGACGCTCGCCGTTTAGGAGCCCGTCGGATCAGCCCCAGACTTTCAGCGCTATCGCGCACGTCGCCCGGTTCTATCGCGCCCGCCATCTTTTCCGGGACTTCTGTCAGTCGGTTGTCAGGTTGGATTCGCTATGCCTCGCCAGTGACGCGCGCAACGCCGTCATGGCCTCTCGGCCGCAATACCACTCCCAACCAGATGGAGATCCCATGTATCGCACTCTCGTTATCGCCGCCCTCGCGGGCGTGATCGCCGGACCGGCGCTGGCGGCCGGCACCTGCAGCACCGCCGCGAAATCGAAGTTCCAGCCCAAGGCGACGCTCGAGGCGCAGTTGAAGGGCGAGGGCCTGACCGTGCGCCAGATCAAGACCGAGAAAGGCTGCTACGAGGTCTATGCGGTCGACAAGGACGGCAAGAAGGTCAACACCGCCTACAATGCCGAGACGCTCGAGAAGCTCGACAATGCCGAAGCCGGCGAAAACTGATCGAGCCTTGCCGGCACAGGCCCACGCGCGCCCGTCACTCGACGTCGTGCGCGTCTGGGACCGTGTCGTGCGCGGCTTCCACTGGGCGCTGGTGCTGAGCTTCGCAATCGCCTGGTTCACGCCGCAAAGCGCCGAGAACATCCACCACTGGGCCGGCTACGCCGCCGCCTCGCTTGTCGCCATGCGGCTGGTCTGGGGCATCGTCGGCACGCCCTATGCGCGCTTCTCGCAATTCGTGCGCGATCCCGCGACGGTGCTGCGCTATCTCCTTGCCATCATCAAGGGCAGCGAGGCCCGCTATATCGGCCATAACCCGGCTGGCGGCGCGATGGTGATCGTGCTGATGGCCATGATGGTGTCGGTGGCGGTGACCGGGTGGATGCAGACGACGGACGCGTATTTCGGCGTGTCCTGGGTGGAGGACGCGCACAGCCTCGCCGCGCACGGCCTGCTCGCGCTGGTGCTCGTCCATATCGGCGGCGTGGCGATGGCAAGCCTTCGCCATAATGAAAACCTTGTTCGCGCGATGATCACCGGCCGCAAGCGCAAAGCCGCGCCGGCCGACATCGCCTGAACGCGCCCCGCACCGGGGCAACCGCGGGCGCCTGCCTGGACGCCCGCGGAACCATATCGGCGTTTGCGCGCCGAGGCGTTCCCGGCCTCGGCATCACGCGAGCCTAAAAAGACGGAGCATGCCTAATGCGGCGCTATTCACAGATCACCATTGCGATCCACTGGCTTACGGCCCTTTTGGTCGTCGCCGCCTGGTTCACTGCCGAGGGCGGGCGCCATGCGCGCGCCGACCCGCCCTACCTGCATTTCACCCTCGGCCTTGCCGTTCTGCTGCTGGTCGTGCCGCGCCTCTTGGCGCGCTGGCTGGGCGCGGCGCCCCGCGTCGAGGACCCGCAGAGCCGCTGGATGGACCTTGCCGCGCGCGCCGGACACACGGTGCTCTACCTGTTCCTCATCGCGCTGCCGCTGAGCGGCTGGTATGCCGCCTCGCGCCTGGGCATCCAGGTCTCCTTCCTGGGGCTGGACCTGCCGGCGCTCGCCGCGCCCGTGCAGGGCGCGCCGGGCCTGATTGCCGACCTGCACGAAACCGGCGGCACGCTGATCCTGTGGCTGGCCGGCGCCCATGCGCTGATCGCCATTTGGCACCAGTTCGTCATGAAGGACGGGACGCTGGAGCGCATGAACCCGCTCACCGCGAACGACCTCGCCGAGAGCCGCGAATAGAGCAATTCCAAGCAAGGCGGTTAGGCTCGGCGTCTTCGCCGCAGCCTTCCGTCCGGAATTGCCTCAAAACAAAGAGATAGGGCGGTTCGCCGAAACGGTGAAACGCTCCAGAAGGCGCCCGGGCAGGACGGGCGCCGTCGCATCGGCCGCGCAGGCGGCGCTGGCGGCGAACACCGAGCCGGCGCCTGGCGCGCGGGGCCGCTTTCTGAGTGGCCGGCGCCTGTTGCGTGAGGGGGCAGCGCCCCGACGCCGGCCCGGCGAACCTGGGTCCGCCGCATATTCAAGATAGCTAAAGTAGCGGCGCCGCGACATGGCGCGATCGCAGAAGCGACGTTGCATGCGCGTCGAGCCGCAGCTCCGCCAAGTCCTCCCGCGCCGGCCGGCCGAGCGCACGCGGCTCGCCGATGGCCGGCGCGCAGGCGTCAGCGCGAATTGCGGCCCGCGAAAATGGCACGAACCTGGGCATCCGCGCCGGCGCGAAAATCGGTGCGTGAAGCCCCTTTCATGCGCTATGATGCGCTCCGTTGCATTGGGGCGCGCCGGGCAAGTCGGATGGTCCCCATCAACCTCTGTCGGAGGGACATCGTGAACCTCTTGATCGTCTATGGAACGACTGAAGGGCAGACCAGGAAAATCGCTGAACGGATGGCGACCGACATTCGCGGGCGCAGGCATCAGGTCGAGCTGCTGGACAGTGCGAGGTTCACGCCCGATCTGAAGCTCGGGCATTTCGACGCCTTCATTATTGCCGCGTCGGTCCACCAGGAGCACCATCAGGAAGCCGTCACGACTTTCGTGTTCGCGCATCACGACCTGTTGAGCGGCAAGCCTTCGGCGCTGGTTTCGGTCAGCCTGTCGGCGGCGCTGGACGGCCACGAGGCCGCTGCCCAGAAATATGTCGACCGCTTCGTCTCCGTGACGGGTTGGCAGCCGCGCATGACGCTTCTGCTGGGCGGCGCCTTGCGCTTCACCAAATACGATTACTTCCAGGAGCAGTTCGTCAAATTCGTCGTCATGAAGGGCGAGGATCCAGGCCCAGGGCAGGATCACGAATTCACCGACTGGAACGCGCTCGCCGGCTTCACCGACCGGTTCCTCGCAACGATCGGCTGATGCATGTCGCCCAAAAGTGTGCAGCGGTTTTGGGACAACGACATGCATAAAAACAACAACCTAAAGCGCGTCGCGTGAGGGCGTTCAGACGCGACGCGCTTTAGCCTGCGGCCGAGCCGGAGCGTCCCGCACCGGCGGACGCTTGCGGCGCGGTCAGCGCCGTTTGGAAAGCCGGTCGAAATTGCGCCGCACCTGCTGGGCCGCGGGCAGCATGGCGGCCGCCGCCGCTTCCATCGCCACCGTTCCGTCGCAAAGCGATGGGCTTTTGCCGGAAAGGACGTCAGGCCAGAAGCGCAACGCCGCCTCGAGCGTCTTTGCCTGCGCCGCGAACAGGCCTTCGGTCGCCGCAAGCGCCTTCTCCTGCACCGCCCGCAGCGCCTCCCGCCCGTTGGGCGCATGGCTGATCGCGTCCAGCACCAGCAGCGGCACCCGCATGCCGATCACCGCCGGCGCCAGCAAAAGATCGCTGCCGGAGTGCTTCCTGCGTTTCCTGCGGACGGGCATGGGCACCTTGCCTCTCGTGCTGGGGACGACCGCGAGACTACGCGCCAACGGAAGGTTGGTTCCATGAGAGAGTGCAACTGTTGCGGGAAAGGAGCCCGTCGATAGGTGGGTCCGCCAGACAGGCACACTCCGCTGGTGTGGGCATGTGCCGGGAGTGAAGTGGAGGTGCTCGGCGGGTAGGGCGAGGAGGAACAGGCGCTGGAGGGAATACCGTGCCAGCGTCGTTGTAGAGCGGGACGAAGTCCGGCCCGCAATACAGCACGATCTGCGCTTCGGCCGCGAGCATCAGGTTGACCGTGG
This sequence comes from Mesorhizobium atlanticum, assembly GCF_003289965.1. GTDB lineage: Bacteria > Pseudomonadota > Alphaproteobacteria > Rhizobiales > Rhizobiaceae > Mesorhizobium > Mesorhizobium atlanticum. Next base: position 76,157 of record NZ_QMBQ01000001.1, on the reverse strand, counting down.
TGCGAAGGCTTGGCGTCCATGCCTCAACGGCCCGAGCGGGCTCGAACCCCAGCGACGGGCGCGGATCGATCCGGCGACCCACCCTTGCCCTGAGGCCATGAAACTCAGCCCGTCGACGATAGGCGCATTAACGCGCGAGGCGGGAGATGTGTCCGTGGGGGAGGAGAAATTTGTGGGTGGGGTGGTGCGGCAGGCCGTCACTACGTCTGCGCGCCTCGCGAAAGCCGAACGACTTGCGGGACGTGCCAGCGAACGCCCTCGCTTCGGCGCAAACAATGCGCTATGGCTGCCTCAACCGCGATATCGGGCGTGAATCAAATGACTATCGTATTATCGTCAATCAATTTGAAGGGTGGCGTCGGGAAGACCACTTTGGCAGTCAACTATGCGGCATACTGCGGTCGAAAAAAACGTAAGGTATTGCTGTGTGATTTAGATCCCCAAGCCAATGCCAGTTTCGGCATGATAGGTGTAGAGGGTTGGGAGGATCATACAAAGACCAAAGGAACTGTTGCTGATCTTCTTGGTGCTCGGCGCCACAAAAGCGCCCAAGGCGCGGTGAAAGATTTCAGCGATGTGGTTATTAGCAGCGCGTGGAAGAATGTCGACTTAATTCCATCGCACCTTGATCTTTTTACGGTTGATCTTGATCTAGCTGGGCTCACCGCTCGCGAGTTTCAGCTTAAGAAATCACTGAAGGATCATCTTGGTGATTATAATATTGTAATCTGTGATTGTCCGCCGAATCTGACGCTTCCCACGCAAAACGCATTAGCCATTAGCACGCATTACATGGTGCCGGTCTCTCTGGACTATCTTTCGGTTCTTGGTATCGGTTTGCTCCTCGGTCGGATTGAGGTTCTATCCGAAGACCTAGATGTCAATTTGATAAACGCGGGCATAGTCATCTCTCGCGTCGGAAGGCCGGCAAAGCACAGGGCGGAGACTGAAAGCGGCGTTCGCGGGAATTTTAATGGCAAGGTCCTTCAGGGAAAGATTGCTGATCGCACAGCAATAAGTGCGGCAATGGAGAAGACCGAATCTATTTATGATAGCGGCGACAAGGATGCGATAGCTGAGTTCAACTATATATTTGCTGAACTCGATCAGAACGTAGGCTTCTAATGAAAACTCATGAATTAGCCAAGGCGCTCAACCACCTTTCTCGCGTACTGCGCGCTGGACCTAATATTGATTTTGAAGAACTCACAAATCTTACAACTTACGCTATGTCGCCTCGTCCACAAAGGCAACGCCGGGATATGGAACGACCTGATATGGCCGACAAAGGAACGGGCTTGGCGCTCCTTGCGCAGATGGCAAGTTATAACAAGCAGGAACTGCTTGATTTGGCGAATTATTTCAGGATACCGATAGAGGTTAGAAAAGCTGACGCTGTCCGTGATATTCTTGGAAAGATTTTAAGGCACATTCAGGAAAACCCGGACATTCGTGATAGGCTAGCTAGTGATGTAGCCGAGGATGAGCCAGAACAAACTTCGGCTCTTGCACGCGCTCTTGCGATTTTGATGAAGAAGCCGTGATTTGTCATGCCCGATGCGGAGATCAAGGCCAACGCGCAGCAGTTTCGGAATGGTCTTGGAGGGAAGCTAACCGCGAATCTGTTGACAGTTATCGGAAGTAGCTCCGCGAAACTAGACGACGCCTATTCGCGGTTGACGACCTTACAAGCTTGGCGGTCATTCGTTTTGGAAGAGAAAATTTCAGCTGGAGCCCTGGGCTTCTTTTCGGAAGCGCAGAATGATGGACTAACCTCGTCTGTCTTGATTTCTGTCGGCATGTGGCGGCCGGCGATGAAGTCACTTAGAAGCTTGATCGAGAATACAATACAATCGCTTTTCTTTATGGATCATCCGGTGGAATATCGGCAGTGGGATCAGGGAAAATATCGCCCAACGTTTAAAGAATTATTCGACTACTTTGCGGAACATCCGGAAATTTGTAATCTGCCTGAATCCTTGAAGTCACCAGCGACGCTAAGGTCTCATTACAGTCATCTGTCGAACGTTGTCCATTCTTCCGCTCGCGAATTCAGAATGACCAACGAAATAGAAAAGTCGAACCTTTGGAAGACGAGTGCTGATGGCGTTGGAAAATGGGCCGCGACTCAAAAGAACGTACTTCGCGACGTCAACTTGCTAATGTTGCCGCTCTTTCATGAGCGCCTTCAAGGTGCAGCCAACAAGGGGTTAAGAGAAGCGCTTTCGCTGGCCATTCCAGCCTCAAAAGATGCTTTAATCAAGTCGGCCTTTAGCGTGAAAGTTATTCGCTGACGGGGATAACAAATTTGAACGATGTGTCGCCGCTGGACTGGTATCCGGCTATGTCCATGTGTTGGCGCGTGGACCCTCGCAACACCGAGACTTGACCAACCTAGTTCGGCAGCTACAATCCTCCTCGTGCCTTGAGAAGAAGCGACGCCGGGCATTGAGGACAGTCGCACGATAACCGACAGTGGGTTGCCCCCTTACGTCGACGATAAGAAGAACCAGCGCCAACTTATGGCTGGCTATGCTGCCGAAACATTCCTCGCAAGAAACCGGTGGCTGGCTGCAACGGGCAGCCGCGATTGTGGAGAAAGTTATGCGGCGTGCATTGGTGAATAACGAACGAAGTGAGGCCGCTCCCGCATTGGTGGGCCAATGCCTCGTTTGCTCACAACAGATGATCGCAAAGTGCGGAACACAACGCGTTTGGCATTGGGCGCATCAGGGCAATAGGAACTGCGATCCTTGGTGGGAACCAGAAACTCTCTGGCACCGCCGCTGGAAGGATCATTTTCCCTCGGAATGGCAGGAAATCATCCAGCACGATGAAAAAGGTGAGAAGCACGTCGCCGATGTAATGACCGGAAATGGCCAAGTGATCGAGTTCCAGCATTCCCACTTGCCTGCGCAAGAGAGAACTGCGCGCGAGACTTTTTACCGGAACATGATCTGGATCGTGGACGGGATGCGCCTAAAGAATGACCGGAAGCGGTTCCTCGCGGGGGGAAAACTATTCAGTGTGCCCTTTGCAAATGGCTTGTTCCTTACGCGTAGCCCTGAAAGTTGTCTGCCCGCAGTTTGGCTCAACTGCACAAAGCCGGTCCTATTCGATTTCGAAGGCTTCGCAGCCCCAGACGGATTACCTCCGGAAATGCAGGGCAAGCTTTGGTGTTTGCTACCAGGGCGTATCGACGGCCATGCCGTTCTTGCGGCTGTTTCGCGATCCTGGTTTATCGACTCGGCTAGGACTAGGGAGCAGATCATCCCCATGGATGCCATTGCGTGGGTTGTCCGAAGGGGACTAACCGCTCGGCGTTGGAGCTATGCGAGACCTCCGCATTCTGGGCCAGCCCGAGGTCGTCGCGGAGCAAAATACTAGCGGGCATCGTGAGCGTAGGGTGGCCTCGCCGCGTCTTGGCTCACCCTCAATCCTCATCCTCCACCACAAACGACAGCGCGATCAGGTCGTCGAGGTCGATGGCGCCATGGCCATTGTCCAGCACGTCCGCGACCTTTTGGAAGGCCAGCATGTCATCCGTGCTGAGCTTGGCTGCTCTCAGCCTGTCCTGCAAACCCGCCACCCTGCTCTCCAAGGTCGTGGTGATCATGCTTGCCTCCATACTGTCCAACGCCGTGTTCCGGATGCCCGGCATCAGGCACGAGAACATCCCCGGCCCGATGAAGAGGCTGATTGCCTTGTCGTCAGATGCCCGCCACCTGTGGGCAGATGGCGGGCGATCCGGCAGCCTGACGATGAAGGGACTGATGCTCGTCAGCACAGCCCCAATGAGATCGCAGGGTCTATGTTTCACGCGATGGACCAATGCGCCGGCGCATGGGACCTCAGTCCCCATCAGCGGAACCTAATGTTGCCCGCGCGCTTATGGCCACATGAGCAGGCGCGGTCTCGACTTCTTCGACAGATGGATGGCGGAGCATCTGCCGAACGTGCTGACGGACGACCCGGTAGCGGTGGCCGATCTCGTCGACGAGATGATGAAGGCGGCAGGGCGCGAAGGCATCCCGGCCAGCGAGATCGACGAGGAAGTCGACAGCGTCTTCGAAGTGATCTTCGAGGCGTTGCAACATCGCGAAGGCAGCCTCGGGGAGAGCGACCAAGCCGTCTTCGAATTGCTTGCAGGGCGCCTGGCAAGGGAAACCGGCATCACCCAGGAACAGGCCGGCGAGCTGATCGAGACGATCGGGACCGACTGGGATGCGCTCCTTCGCGAGGCGCATTTTCTGAAAGAGCGGGCTGACAGGCAAAGCTAGGGTAGGGGTGCCGGTCGCTCCGTCAGCCCTCGCGGCCTTGATCGACCCCATTGCATGCGGCTGGCCTGAGAAGGCACCGGGACCGTGCCCAGGATCGGCGCGAGCTTCAGGAACCTTAGCCCGCGCCAGGGGTTCTCTCAGGAGCATCGCCCAGCCGGGTGGAACCATGGCCGAACTGGCATTCGCTTTTGTGTATTATTCCGGGCTGACCAGCCATGACATGCTGGGCGCCGTGGTGTCCTTGATGGCGGGCCTGCTTCTCTACAACGTTATGCGCGAAGACCGGCCAAACAGGTAACAGGTAAACCATTTGTCCGGGGCGGCCCGACCCGGAAGGGGGATCCCACGATCCGCGCCTGACCGGCGGACTGGATACAGTGCGCCGGCTGCCGAAGCATGCCGGCATATGCTGAACGGATCGCCATACGAACTGATGACGTTTCGGACTTGCCTCATCGCTGGAACATTAGCGGTCGCTAACTGTTGATCCTCCACAGGAGGACCTCCATGCACAGCATCATCTACCTTGTCGGGCTCGTCGTCGTCATCCTCGCCATCCTGAGCTTCTTCGGGCTCAGGCGATAGGCGCGAGGCCGTCCGCGCGGGATCCGTGAAAGCCGGCGAGCCGCGCGCGCTATCCCCCCGCCAATCGCGGCAGCAGGAAAATCTCCGCGTCCTTCGGCAGTTCCTTGCTCCACGTATCGCGATAGATCGTCCCGTCGATCGCGACCGCTATGCCGCGGTCGATCCAGGGCTCGATGCCGGGATACTGTTCCGCCAGCTTGCGGAACAGCTCCCTGATGTCCTTGGCCTCGATGTCGTGCCTGGCCTTGCCGCCGGCGACGGCGCTGAGCGAGCCCCAAAGGGTGACTTCGACCATTACCGCCTCAAGCTGTGCCGATATTCAGGTGAGGCCGGCCTGCGAACGACGGCTTCCTGCGCTTCCGGTGCTCACGTACTTCAAGTACGCTCCGCTCCGGTTCTCGGAAACCATCATTCTCGGCTCGGCCTGACCTGAATCTCAACACAGCTTGCCCTAGCCAGAATACCTCTCAGCCTTCCCGTTCCGCGTCCAGCGCCGCGAGGATGCGCGGCGGCGACATCGGGATGTGGGTCATGCGCACGCCCACCGCATTCGACACCGCGTTGGCGATCGCCGCCAGCGGCGGCACGATCGAGGTCTCGCCAACGCCGCGCACGCCATAGGGGTGGTTGGGGTTGGGGATTTCCAGGATCTGCGTGTCGATCATCGGCAGGTCGGAGCAGACCGGGATGCGGTAGTCGAGGAAGCCCGCATTCTGCAGCCGCCCGTCCTTGCCGTAGATATACTCCTCGTTGAGCGCCCAGCCGATGCCTTGCGCCGCACCGCCCTGGTACTGGCCCTCGACATAGGTCGGGTGCACCGCCTTGCCGGCATCCTGCACCACCGTGTAGCGGATCACCCGGGTCGAGCCGGTCTCGGGGTCGACCTCGACGTCGCAGATATGCGTGGCGAAGGAGACGCCCGCGCCGTCGGCCACAAGCTCGCTATGGCCGGCGATCGGCCCGCCGGTCGTGCCGGACTTCGCCGCGATGTCCTTCAGCGACAGCGGCGACAGGTTGCCGTATTTCTCGCCCTTGGCAACCGCATGGCCCTTTTCCCAGGTGACGTCCTCCACCGGGATATCCCACATCTGCGCGGCGCGCTCGCGCAGGATCTTGATCGCGTTGCGCGCGGCCGAGATCGTCGCCATCGAGGACGAGAAGGTGCCGCGGCTGCCGTCGGTCATGTCGTTGTAGCCGAGCGAAGACGTATCGGCGACGATCGCCTTCACATGGCTGTAGTCGATGCCGAGCTCCTCCGCCGCCACCAGCGACAGCGACGCGCGGGACCCACCCACGTCGACGGTCCCCACGGCCAGCGACACCGAGCCATCCATGCCGATGTTCAGGTCCGTGCAGGTCTGGCCGCCGAAATTGAACCAGAAGCCGCACGCCATGCCGCGCCCCTGGTTGGCTTTGAGCGGCGCCTTCATGTGCGGATGGTGCTTCACCGCCTCCAGCGTCGGGCCGATGCCGATCGGCCCGTAGACCGGGCCATAGGAGGCGCGGGTGCCTTCCTGCGCGGCGTTCTTGATGCGGAAGTCCACCGCGTCCATGCCGAGCTCGTGGGCAAGCTCGTCGACAGCGCTTTCCACCGCGAAGGCCGCCATCGGCGCCGACGGCGCGCGATAGGCCGCCGTCTTCGGCCGGTTGACCAGCACTTCGTAGCCCACGGTCTTGACGTTCTCGAGCTTGTAGCAGGCGAACGCCGTCATCGCGCCGATCTCGGCCCAGGAGCCGGCATAGGGGCCGCAGCTATAGCGCAGCGTCGCTTCCGCCGCGGTGATCGTGCCGTCCTTCCTGGCGCCGATCTTCACGTCGATCGAGGTGGCGCTGGTCGGCCCTGAGGCGCGGAACACCTCGTCGCGGGTCATCACCAGCTTGACGGGGCGGCCGGCCTTGCGCGACAGCGCAAGCGCCACCGGCTCGGCCCAGACATGGGTCTTGCCGCCGAAGCCGCCGCCGATTTCCGAAGAGGTGACGCGCAGCTTCGAGGCTTCCATACCAAGCAGCTGGGCGCAGTGTTGGCGGTAGACGAAATGGCCCTGCGTGCAGACCCATAGGTCCGCCGTGCCGTCCGGGTTGACGCTCGCCACGCAGGCATGCGGCTCGATATAGCCCTGATGCGTCTGCTCGGTCTTGTACGAGCGCTCGACGATGAAATCGGCCTTGGCGAAGCCGGCATGGACATCGCCATGGCCGAACTGCGTGCGCTTGGTGACGTTGGAAGGTTTCGCCGGCTTTTCCTCCAGGCCTTCGGTGAAGACCTGGTCGTTGATCAGCGGGGCATGGTGGTGCGCGGCCTCGTCGACATCGGTCACATGCGGCAGCACCTCATACTCGACCTCGATCAGCTTCAGCGCCTGGCGGGCGATGCGGGCGTCGATCGCCGCCACCGCGGCCACCGCGTGGCCGTCATAGAGCGCCTTCTTGCGCGCCATGCAATTGTCGAGGATGTCATACATGGCGGCATCGCCGTCGGTCAGGTCCGGCAGGTCCTTCGCCGTGATCACCGCCTTCACGCCGGCGAGCTTTTCCGCCTTCGAGGTGTCGATCTTCTTGATCACCGCATGGGCGTGCGGGCTGCGCAGCACGCGGCCCACCAGCTGTCCGGCCATATTGAAGTCGGCGCCGTAGCGAGCGCGGCCCGTCACCTTGTCGACGCCGTCGGGGCGGATCGGGCGCGTGCCGACGGAAGCGAACTGGCGTCCTGAAAAGCGCGGATCGAAATTCATGGATCAGGCTCCCTTCATCACGTTCGCCGCGTCCTGGACGGCGCGCACGATCTTGTCATAGCCGGTGCAGCGGCAGAGATTGCCGGCCAGCCCGAAGCGGATTTCCTCCTCGGTGGGCGAGGGGTTTTTCGCGAGCAGGTCCTTCGCCGCGATCAGGAAGCCTGGCGTGCAGATGCCGCATTGCAGGGCCGCATGCTCCAGGAACTTCTGCTGCAGCGGGTGCAACTGGTCGCCATGCGCCATGCCTTCGATGGTCTCGACCTTGCGCCCTTCCGCTTCCGCGCCCAGCACCAGGCACGAGCAGACCAGCCGGCCGTCGACTATGACGCTGCAGGCGCCGCAGTCGCCGGTGCCGCAGCCTTCCTTGGCGCCGGTCAGGCCGAGACGATCGCGCAGCACTTCCAGCAGCGTCTCGTCGGGCTGGCACAGATATTCGACGGCATCGCCGTTGATCGTGGTTGATACAGCTACACCGGCCATTATTTGCCTCCCGCACGCTTGTAGGCGATTGCCGCGACGCGCCTTGCCAGCACGCCCGCGACCTTACGTCTGAATTCGATTGTGCCGCGCTTGTCGTCGATCGGCCGGCAGGCGCCCGAGCAGATCTTCGCCAGCCGTTCCATCGTCGCTTCGTCGAGCTTCGAGCCGACCAGCACCTGGCCCGCTTCCTCGACAAGCAGCACCGTGGGTGCCGCGGCGCCCAGCGCCACGCGGGCGGTCTTGATCGCGCCCTTGTCATCCAGCGTCAGGTTCACGCCCGCGCTCACCACCGCGATGTCCATCTCGGTGCGCGGAATGAAGCGCAGATAGGCGTCGCCGGCATGCTCGGGACGCTTGTCGAGCAGGATCGCCTCGACGATCTCGCCCTTGGCCAAAGAGGTGCGGCCCGGTCCGGTCGGCACGGTCTCGACGGCGATGGTGCGCTTGCCCGAAGGTCCGGCGACCACCGCTTTCGCCCCGGCGGCCACCAGCGCCGGCACGCTATCGGCGGCGGGCGAGGCGTTGCACAGATTGCCGGTGATGGTGCAGCGGCCCTGCACCTGCTTGGAGCCGATCAGGTTCGCCGCCTCGACCACGCCCGGCCATGCCTTGCGCAGCGCCTTGTTCTCGCCCAGCACCGCGCAGGGCACCGCGGCGCCGATCCGGAAGCCTTCCGCCGTCTCGGTGACGTCGCTCAGGCCGCCTATGCGCTTGATGTCGACGATCAGCTCAGGCTCGACGAAGCCGCCCTTCATCCTCACCAGCAGGTCGCTGCCCCCGGCCAGGATGGCGGCCGGTCCTACCGCCTTGGCGAGCTCGCCAACGGCATCTTCGATTGAAAGCGGACGTATGTAACGCATCGTCTCCCCTTGGTGATCGCTTTGTCAGCGACCGTTATAAAGCCTCTGGTTATAATGGCCATCCCGTTCATGCATGTGCGGGTTGGGCCAGAGCCATGCTCCAGATGCGCCCAGCGGCCGGGCCAGGGCGTGGCGGCCAGTTCCTTCTCCCCGTCTCTATACGGGGAGAAGGTGCCCGAAGGGCGGATGAGGGGCAGCGCCGGCGTTGGAGATTATCCGTCGCCGCCAGGCGGTCGCCGAAAGCGCGCGCGAACCATGCACCGGCCCCGCGCGTCGTTCAAGGAAGCTCAGCCGCGCAGGCCAAGTCGGACCAGGCTCTCGGCGCAGGATAGGATCGCTTCCTCCCGCGAGCGGGGCGTCCAGCCCAGCAGGCGCTCGGCCTTCCTGCCCGTCGCGCTCATGTCGTAGTGGAGCAGCGGCACCACGCCTTTGAGCTGCGCGTTGGTCTCGCCGGCGATGCGCACTTGCTCGTCGGGCCACACCTGCGTCGACACCTTCTCGGCGACCTTGCCCAGCCGCTGCCGCAGCAGTTCGGCGATCTCGACCATCCACATGCTCTCGCCGACGGTCGCGAGGAATCGCTCGCCCTTGGCGGCCGGGTCGGTCATGGCGCGCAGATGCAGGTCCGCCACGTCGCGCACATCGACGCAGCAGGAACTGACATTGATGCATCCCGGCTGCCCCTCCAGCATGTTGGCGATCAGCCTGATCGAGTGCGAATAGTCGGCGCCCAGCACCGGCCCATAGACGGCGACCGGATTGACCGCCGCCAGTTCCAGCCCGTTGCCTTCGCGCGCCACGAAATCCCAGGCGGCGCGCTCGGCGAGCGTCTTCGACTTCTGATAGGGCGCGACATTGCCGTTGAGGTCGCTCCAGTCGGTTTCGTCGAAGGGCCGCCGGTGGTCCGGCTTGTGGCCGACGCCGATCGCGCCGAAGGCCGATGTCAGCACGACACGGTTGACGCCGGCGTCGCGCGCGGCCCTGAGCACCTGAAGGTTGCCGTTGACGGCGGGCCCGATCCAATCCTCCTCGCGGGTCTGGTCGCCGGAAGGCGTGGGCGAGGCGCCATGCATTACATAGTCGCATCCGGCCACCGCTTCCGCCCATCCGCGGTCGTCGGTGAGATCGGCGTTGGCGAAGGAGAGGCGGTCGCCCGCATCGACGCCGCCGACCTTGAGATGCGCGCGCACCTCGGCTTCACGGCCGGGCGAGCGGATGGTCGTGCGCACGCGGTAGCCCGCGTTCAGCAGCGCCAGGATGCAGTGTTGCGCGATGAAGCCGGTGCCGCCGGTCACCAGGACGAGTTTGTCGGTCATTTGATGCCTCTGAGTTTGGAATGGAGCGCCGCATGCGTCGCAATGGGCGGTAGGTAGGACGGCACTTCTGTACTGTGAATGCTTGAAAATCCGCATTTCCTGCGCGAGAGTACGAAGATGACCGTCGATCCCTTCTCCGATGTTCTCACGCTCACCAATGCCGAGGCGGTCGTCACGGGCGGCTTCACCGCCGGCGGCCCGTGGGCGATCAGCTTCCCCGGACGCGACAAGATCAAGTTCTTCGCCGTGGTGAAGGGCAGCTGCTGGGTCACCCTCGAAGGCGAGCCAGAACCCTTCCGCTTCGAGACAGGCGATGTCGGGTTGCTGGCCGCGCGGCGCGGCTTCGTGCTCGCCAGCGACCCAGGCGTTCCACCAGTCGACGCGATGAGCCTGTTCACCGGCGCCGGCCGCACGCTGGTGACGCTCGGCGACGGCTCGGAATTCGCCCATATCGGCGGCCATGTCCTGCTCGATCCGGCGCGCGGTGGGCTGCTGGCGGATTTGCTGCCGCCATGGATCCACACGCGCGCGGCATCGCCACAGGCGGCCATTTTCCGCTGGCTGCTCGACCGGCTGATCGAGGAGAGGGACGCCGCCCAGCCGGGCGCTGAGCTCGCCTCGGCGCAGCTGACGCAACTGCTCTTCATCGAAATCCTGCGCTCGCATCTCGACAGGGCGAGCCTGATGCCCGCCGGCTGGCTCAAGGCGCTGGCCGAGCCGCGCATCGCGCCGGCGCTGCGCCTGATGCATGGCGACCCGGCCCGTGCCTGGCATCTGGAGGAGCTGGCGAAAGCCTGTGCCATGTCGCGCACCTCATTCGCCGTCCATTTCAGGACGATCGCCGGCGTCGCGCCGCTGACCTATCTGACCGAGTGGCGCATGCGCCTTGCCGAGCGCGCCTTGCGCGAGGAGCGGACGCCCGTGGCCGTCGTCGCCCGCACGCTCGGCTACACATCGGAGAGCGCTTTCAGCAACGCCTTCAAACGCGTTAACGGCAAGTCGCCGATGGCGTATCGGGCATCGTTGAACGACCGGAAGGATTTCAGACAGCCGCTGCCGGGCAGGGGCGCCGATGCCGTGTCGATCTGACGGCCTTTGTGCCAGACCCATTCCATCGCCGGGAAGGCACGGGCGCCGCCGGCGTGGGCGGACCGATCCATGGCCGGCACCGGCAATATTGTTATGACAGCCGGCAGCCTGTAAGAGCGGGTATGACCTCCATTTCCCGTCTCGCCGCGCTCGCCCTGCTGGCCCTCATCACCTTTGCAACGCTGTCGCCCATCGAACTGCGGCCACATCTGTGCGACCCCAACATCGAACGCGCTTTGGCCTACGTCCTGCTGGGAGTGGCCCTGGCGCTCGGGTTCCCGTCCCGCGTGACGCAGACGGTGCTGTTCATTTGCGCGGTGGCCGGCGCTCTCGAATTCCTGCAGCTGTTCGACCCGGGCCGCCATGCGCGGGTTCTCGATGCCCTGCTCAAGGCGGCGACGGGTGTCGTGGGGATTGTCCTGGGGCGCTTCGTCATCACGTGGGTGAGCCGCGCCGCCGAGCGACACTAGGCTGCCGCTCGCGGCCGAATGGTGTTGCGACCTCATGCACGTCGTATTCAGAAGGCTCGCCGCACGGATTTCCGCCTAAGCTGCGGTCGAACGATGAACGATCCCGGAAGCAGATGGCCAAGAAGTTCGCATTCCTGCTGGTGCGCGATTTCACGCTCTCGCCGCTGTCGCTGTTCATCGACACGCTGAGGCTCGCCGGCGACGAGGGCGACCGCAGCCGCCGGGTCGAGTTCGACTGGGAGATCGTCGGCGAGCGCGGCCTGCCGATCCGCGCCAGCTGCGGCGTCGAATTGCTGCCGACCCGCGCGATGGGCAATCCCGAGGATTTCGACAATGTCGTGGTGGTCGGCGGCCTGCTCGACACCAGCCGCAGGCTGAGTTCGGAAAAGGAGGCGTTCCTGATGCGCGCCGCCGAAAAGGGCGTGCCGCTCACCGCGCTCTGCACCGGCAGCTTCGTTTTGGCGCGCTACGGCCTGCTCGACGGCTACAGCGCCGCCGTCAGCTGGTTCCACATCAAGGATTTCCGCGCCGAGTTCCCCGATGTGAGCGCGCATGCCGACAGCCTCTATTCTGTCGATCGCGGCCGCGCCACCTGCGCCGGCGGCACGGGTGCCGCCGACCTCGCCGGCTATTTCGTCTCGCAATTCATCGGCCAGAAGGCGGCGGAGAAGGCGGCCAAGATCCTGGTGCTCGACCGTATCCGCTCCAGCCGCGACGTGCAGCCTGTCGGCGACCTCTTCCCCGCGGCCGCGAGCCGCGCGGTGAAGCGGGCGCTGCTCCTGATGGAAAGCAATTTGCAGGAGACGCTCTCGGTTGCCGAGATCGCCGCCAGGATGAACTGCTCGCGCCGCCAGCTCGAGCGTCTGTTCGGCACCGAGCTCGGCATCGGCCCGATGGCCGCCTATCTGGCGCTGCGGGTGCATTATGCAAAGTCGCTGCTGGAAGGCAGCGACCTCGCCATCGGCGAGATCGCCTATCGCTGCGGCTTTGCCAATGCCGGCCATTTCAGCCGCGTCTTCCGCCAGCAGACCGGCATCACGCCGACGCATCTGAGGCACCCGAACCGCGCTGCGGCAGTTGCCGCGAAATGATGCGGATCCGCCATGACCCTGGTCGGGTCGCATGCCCGGCCTGGCCGATTGCGCCGGCAAGGAAACGAACCCAAGCTTCGTGACCTGCGGCCGTTGCGCCGCTGTTTGAGCCGTCGAGTCGCCTCGGAGAGCCATGCCGCATTATCCCGACGCCATGCCCGGATCGAAAACCCTGTTCGAGCGCGCCAGGAAGGTGATGCCGGGCGGCAACACGCGCACCACGGTCTTTGTCGATCCCTTTCCGATCTACGCCGCGCGCGGCGAGGGCTGCAGGGTCTGGGATGTCGACGGCAATGCCTATTACGACTGCATCAACAATTTCACCGCGATGATCCATGGCTATGCCCATCCCGACGTCACCGCGGCCGTGGCCGGGCAGCTGCCCCTCGGCACAGCCTTCGGCGCCCCGACGCTGAGCGAGATCGAGCTCGCCGACCTGCTGGTCGAGCGGCTGCCCTCGGTCGACCAGGTCCGTTTCACCAACTCCGGCACGGAGGGCGTGATGATGGCGATCAAGGCGGCGCGCGCCTTCACCTTGCGGCCGAAGATCGTCAAGATCGAGGGCGCCTATCACGGCTCCTATGATTTCGCCGAAGTGAGCCTGGATTCCTCGCCGGCCAACTGGGGCGACCTGCCGAGGTCGACGCCCTATGCCAGGGGCACGCCGCGCGGCGTGCTGGGCGACGTGATCGCCGTGCCCTTCAACGACACCGAGGCGTTGCGCGCCGTCTTCGCCGCCGAGGGCGACACCATCGCGGCCGTGCTGATCGACCCGATGCCCAACCGGGCCGGCCTCATCCCGGCCCGCCGTGACTATCTCCAGGCCATGGTCGAGATCGCCCACGCGGCGGGGGCGCTGGTGATCTTCGACGAGGTCATCTCGTTTCGCCTCGGATGGTCGGGTGCGCAAGGCTTGTGGGGCATCGAGCCCGACCTGACGGCGCTTGGAAAAATCATCGGCGGCGGTTTTCCGGTCGGCGCCGTGGGCGGGCGCGCCGATATCATGGCGGTGTTCGATCCGACCGGAGGCAAGCCGGCGCTTCCGCATGGCGGCACCTTCACCGCCAATCCGGTGACGATGCGCGCCGGCCTTGCCTCGATGCGGGCGCTGACGAAGGAAAGCTTCGCCCATCTCGATCGTCTCGGCGAATCCCTGCGCGACGGCGTCACAGCCTCATTCGGAAAGCACGGTCTTGCCGGCCAATGCGTCGGCCTTGGGTCGCTATTCAAGGTTCATTTCACGTCGCATCCCGTCACGGACTACCGCTCCATCTATCCCGGCCAGGCCGAGCGGAAAAAATTCGACGCCTTCCACAAGGGCCTGCTCTGCCGCGGCGTGCTCTCCGCCAGCTATGGCCTGTTCGCGCTGTCGACGCCGATGACCGAAGCGGACGCCGGCGCCATTCTTCAAGCGATCGACGAGACCCTGGGCGACGTCGCCGCGCAGTCCTGAAAGCGGATCACGGATGACAGCTTCTCCTCATGTCGTGGTGGTCGGCGCGGGCACGCTGGGCATGTGCACGGCGCTCAACCTCGTCGAGCAGGGAGCGCGCGTCACGGTGCTGGAAGCGCAGTCGATCGCGTCGGGGTCGAGCGGCCGGTCGGTCGGCGTCGTCGGATCGCAACTGACCGACCCGTTCGAGATCCTGCTGCGCGTCCATTCGCTGCGCCGGTTCCGCCAATGGGAAGGCGAGGGGCTTCGCTTCAACCATATCGGCTATCTGCGGCTGGCCCGTACGCAGGCGCAGATTGCGCTGTTCGCGAGATCGGTCGAGATCCAGGTAGAGGCGGGGCTGAGGTCGCGCCTGGTCCGCGCGAACGAGCTAAGGCAGCTCGTCCCGCACATCAACCCCGACGGCCTCGAAGGCGGCTTGTTCGGGCCCGACAACGGCTTCCTCGATCCGTACGAAATGTGCAATTTCCTGGCGGGCATCGTGCGCGCGAATGGAGGCGAGATCCGCCAGTATCGCAAGCTGCTCGGCGTAGAACGACGGGCGGCCGGCTACAGGGTGGAGACCAGTCACGGCATGATGGATGCCGACGCCGTGGTCAATGCCGGCGGCGCCTGGGCGCCGCAGGTCGCGGCACTTTTCGGCCAGCGCCTGCACATCTGGCCCGAGCGCCACGAGGCCGTCGTCATCCATCTCGACGAGCCGCTCGGCTACACCATGCCGATGGTGATGGACCTGGTGAACGGCGAGGGCAGCGGCCTCAACTTCCGCCACGAAAAGCCGGGCGAGCTGATCGCCGAGATCCACAAGGTGAAGTCGATCGCGCCGGAAGACCCCGACAATTACAACGATCAGTGCGAGGAGCAATCGAAGGTCGATCTGGCCGAGCTGCTTCTGGAACGTGTGCCCGACCTGCCGGGCGCGCGGCTCGGCCGCGGCTGGGCGGGTCTCTACCCGGTGACGGCCGACCATCGCCCCTTCGTCGGGCCCATCGACGCCTCGGAACCGGCGCTGGTCACCGCCGCCGGCGCCGGCGGCTACGGCATCCAGCTCGCCCCGGTCATCGGCCAGATCGCCGCCGACTGGGTGCTGCAGGGCGCCCCGGTCTCGGTGCCCGGCTCACAGTGCCTCGCGCCGTCGGCCGAGCGAAACGTTCCGGATCACTGACCGGTGCGTTGCGAAGAGGCTGAACGTCTAAGATGCGACCGTTCGCGTTAACCATCAATTAACTATCCGGTCGCCTTTAATACGGTTCTGGAGGATACTGATTTTGGCCGCGAGCGATGGTCTCGCGACGCCGGAATTAGAAAAGAAGCGGCGCTATCGCCGCCATCTGCCGGGGAGGCGCCCAGCATCTTTGATGAGGAGCGCCGGCATGAACATCGAGGAAGCAGTCACGGCGGCGACGGCGGGGTCGGGAGCGCTTCTCTCCTGTCTCGGCCAGCCGGTCGTGGCCTATCACGTCACGGCCATCATGCGCGAAACCGACAGGAGTCATGCGCGGCAGATGCAGCTCGCTCTGCTGCGCCGAAGCATCGAGGCCCTTGTCGACGACGGGCTCGAAGGCACCGAGGCCGAGCGCTTCGCGTCGCAGTTCAACGGTTGCGTCGGCTCGGCCTGGGACCAGTTGCACCCGGCCGGCGACACGTCGCATTGATCTACGCTCAATAGTTGCGGCGTTCCTTTGCGGTAGGATAGACTGCGCGCCCAACGGCAGTTGAAACTGCCGGCTGCATGCCAAAGTGACTTTTGCACGAGGCGGCGAGGTCGGCCGATGGTCGATGCGGGGACAGTTTCATCTGGCGCCGGGTTTAAGCAACAGGCGCTCGGCGTTGGCCTTGTGGTCCTCTCGACTATCGCAATCGCCATTGTGCCTAGTTTCGCCAAGCTCGCCTACGAAGGGGGCAGCAACACCCTCAGCGTCATCACCGGCCGAAGCATTTTTTCGGTGTTGATCACCTTGTTGCTGCTGGGGGCGTCGCGTCAGCCGATAGCAATTCCACGCCGGCCTATGTGGATCGCCCTGGCGATGGGCGTGGCATACGCCGTGATGCTCTACGGCTATCTCGGAGCCGTGAATTACCTGCCCGTCAGCCTGGTGATCTTGATCTACTTCATCCATCCGGTGCTTGTCGGTTTCATCGTGATGTTTCTGGGACAGGAAAAACTCACGATCATATCCATCGGAGCGCTCGTTGCCGCCCTGGTCGGCCTTTACCTGGCCATCGGGCTTTCCTTCGAAGGGCTGAGCGGCGTTGGATTGTCGCTCGCGGCGTTGGCGATGGCGGTGACGGCGATCATTGTTGTGTGCGGTGCGCGCGCGACCGCGGAAGCAAAGGCGATTTCAGTCGGCTTCTACATGATGCTTTCGGCCGCAGTCACGCTCACCGTGATCTTCGCGTTCTTTGGAACACTGGCCTTGCCCACGACGCCGCTCGCATGGACCGGCTTTATCGGCGTCGCCGTCGCATCCACGGTGGGCACCCTCGCATTCATCTCAGGCATGGCCTACGTCGGCGCGGCTCGCGCGGCGATGATCAGCAATCTGGAGCCGGTCCTCGGGGTCTTGTTTGCGATTGCGGTTTTGGGGGAGCGGGTTTCGCTGCTTCAGGGCGTCGGCATCGCCATCGTCATCGGAGCGATCTTTGTCATGGAAATGCGCCGTTAGCATCGGGATTCGAGAATGCAGGCGATACCGATAGTCCATCCCCCCGAACCGCCGGCCATTCCGGCAGGATCGTCCCTGGCCGGCTATCCGGCCGCCGTCTTGTGCTGGCTGCTTTCGGCCGGCGTCTACATCGCGGCCAAATGGGTGGCGCCGGAAATGCCGCCCTGGGGTCTCTGCTTCTGGCGGCTCCTGCTGGCCTGCGCCATCCTGTTGCCGATCGTGCACCGCCATCACGGCGCCATGCTGGCGCTGCTCAAATCCCGGCCCCTTGAGATCGTCGCCGTCGGCGCCATCGGCCTGACGTTTTGCCAGGGCATGATCTACCGTGGCCTGAACGACACCGACGCGACCACGGCCGGCATCATCATGGCGATGTCGCCGATCATGACCATGGTGCTGGCGCGTCTCGTGCTTGGTGAGCCGCTCGGGCTCTGGAAGGCGCTCGGCGCGGCTGCGGCACTTGCCGGCATGCTGGTCATCGTCGCGCATGGCAATATCGACGCGCTGGTGCAACTGCGCTTCAACATCGGTGAATTGTGGATCGTCGGCAGCGCCTTCTGCTGGGCGCTCTACACGGTGCTGCTGCGCCGCTCCAAATTCGGCCTCGAGCTTCTGCCCCTGGTCGTGCTGCTGCTCGGCGCCGGCGCGCTGGTGGCGTTGCCGTTCCATCTCTGGGAGATATTCAACGACGAGCGCTCCGCCCTGAACGGCAACGGCCTGCTCGCGCTCGCTTATCTGGCCGGCCCCGGCGGTGCGCTGATGTATTATCTCTACAACAAAAGCGTCGAGACGCTGGGCGCCAGCCGGGCAAGCATGCTGCTCTATCTGCAGACGCTGTTCGTCGCCATCCTCGCCTATCTGCTGCTCGGCGAGAGCCTGCATGATTACGATCTGGTCGGGGCGGCCTTCATCGTCCTCGGCGTCGTGCTGGCAACGGTGATCAAGCCGAAGGCAGTTCCAGTCAAGGCGTGAGCAAGCCTCAAAGCAGCTCGCTTAACATATGTGGATGTCCGCGCCGCCGGATCGATCTATCGCCTTGGTGGGGCGGAGAGAATCGACATGGACTGCTTCACCAGGCTCGAAGCGCTGATCGACACCGGCAGCGCCGACGCGGTCGAGGAAGCGCGCACGCTGCTCCGGCACCTCGCCGCCGGCTCGCGAGCCGCTTTCGACGCGGCGGACGAATTCCTGATCGAGTTGATGACGCTGGCCTTCCTGGTCGAGGCCGGCCTGGAAGCCTTCCATAATCCGGCGCGGCGGCTCGCGCGCCTCAGGCTCTCCAGGCTGAAGCTGCTGCTGGCCTGACGCACCAAGCTTTCCTAAATTAGCCATTTTTGCTATTGGCTGCGCCTTCGCAGCGGCGGCCTCGGCCGAAGGGGGACCATGGCGATCGACATGCGCGTGAACGCATGAACGGCTCTCAGCACAGGCTGGAGCTGCGCGTGCTTGGCGATTTTCAGGTGGCGCGCGACGGCCAGCCGCTTGACCTGCCGCCGTCGCGCAAGACGCGGGCGCTGCTTGCTTACCTCGCCGTCACCGCCAGGCAGCACCAGCGCGAGCGGTTGTGCGAGATATTCTGGGACATTCCCGACGACCCGCGCGGCGCCTTGCGCTGGAGCCTCTCCAAGATCCGCCAGGTGCTGGACGGCGGCGAATCCTCCCTCATCGCCGATCGCAACGCCGTGGCGCTCAACCTCGAGACGGACTATGCGCGGCTGGCGCCGCTGGTGAAGGCCGACCTGTCGTCCCGCTCGACCGAGGAGCTCGAAGCCGTCCTTGCCTCGATCCGCGGCGGCTTTCTCGCCGACCTCTCGCTCGAACGATGCTTCGAATACGAGTCCTGGCGGCAGGCGATCGCCAGCGAAGTGGAGATCGTCGAGCTCGGCATCCTGCGCGAGCTGGTCGAGCGCCTGACGGACCAGCCCCGGCGGGCGCTGCCGCTTGCGCAGCGCCTGCGCCGCCTCGTCCCCGACGACGCCAGCCTCGCCGCCGAGATCCAGGTGCTGGAGGGCAAGGTCAGGTCGGCCGCCGCTCAAGCCACGAGCCGCGCGCCCCAGTCCGGCGCCGCGCGACCGGCGCAGGCGCCGTCGAAACCCGGCGCGTCGGCGCAGGATCCCGGCCGCGCCGTGCAATTCTGCCGGGCGCTCGACGGCACAAGGCTGGCCTATGCCAGCACCGGCAGCGGCCCGGCGATCCTGCGCGCCGCGCACTGGATGTCGCATCTCACCTTCGACTGGGACAGCCCGATCTGGCGGCACTGGATGCGGGAACTGTCGCGCCACAACCGGCTGGTGCGCTATGACCAGCGCTGCAACGGCCTGTCGCAGCGGCACGTCGTCGACATCTCGTTCGAGACCATGCTGTCGGATCTCGAATGCGTGGTCGAGGCGGCGGGGCTCGACCGCTTCACCTTGCTCGGCCTGTCGCAGAGCTGCGCGGTTTCCATCGCCTATGCCATCCGCCACCCCGAGAAAGTGTCGGGCATGATCCTTTACGGCGGTTACGTCAAAGGCTGGCGGGCGCGCGGCGATGCCGGCGAGATCGCGACGCGCGAGGCCGCCGCGACGCTGATGCGCGAGAACTGGGGCAAGCCGAACCCGATGTTCCGTCAGGCCTTCTGCTCGATGTTCATCCCCGGCGCGACGCACGAGCATTTCGCCTGGATGGACGATCTGATGCTGCGCACCGTCTTACCCGACGATGCCTGGCGGCTGCAGAGCGCCGCTTCGGTGATCGATGTCAGCGACTTGCTGGAAAAGGTACGCGTGCCGACGCTGGTGCTGCATGCGCGGGACGATAACGTCGCTCCGGTCGAATCCGGGCGCACCATGGCCGCCGGCATTCCGGGCGCCCGTTTCATCGAGCTCGAAAGCCAGAACCACATTTTGCTCGAAGGCGAGCCCACCTTCGAGGCGTTCATCGACCACGTCCGCGCCTTCATCGCCGAGACGGCGGGCGGGTAAGCGGGTACGCGAAGTCCTCAGCCCCTGGCGAGCGGCACGGTGAACACCGTCGCGGTGCCGGTGAGGCAAAGCTCGCCGGCTTCGTTGCGCACCGATGTCTCCAGCTTGGTGATCGGCTTGTCGGCGCGCACCTCCTTGACCTCGACGCGGCCGGTGATCAGTTCGCCGACGCCCACCGCCTTGACGAATTTCCACGAGACCTCGAGGAACACCGAGCCGGGGCCGGGAAGGTCCTCCGCCACCATCGCGTTCAGGATGCCGGAGGTGACGCCGCCCTGCACGATGAGCTTGCCGAACACCGAAGCCTCGGCCAGCGCCTTGTCGTAGTGCAATGGGTTACGGTCGCCGGTCATATCGGCGAAGGCGTCGATATCCTGCGGCTGCGTGCGCCGCGAGCGCTCGGCGAAGGCGCCCACCTTTGGCCGCCCCTTGATGACGCCAACCCAGCCGTCCTTCATCACATGCCCATCCTTTATCGAATGCAAAGTCATGGTCTTGCTCCGGTTCGGTTGCGAGTGAGGTTAGAGCCGGTCGACGCCGGTGGCTCGTCCTGATTGGCCGGCGCATGGTGGGCCGTCGGCCGCGATGCGGGGAAGGGGGCCCGGCGGACGGGCATGGGTTGCCCGGCCAGCGCCTGCACCTCCGCCTTCAGCACGGCGCTGAAGCGGCGATGCCGCTCGCCGAGGTCGTCGAGCGTCCAGTCGAAGCCGGCGACGGCGTCGGTGGTGTCCAGGATCTGGTTCGCGATCATGTCACGCTGCCGCTGCCAGATCGCGAATGCCGCCTCCGAGCCGTCGAGGATGGCCCGCGCCAGAGTCTCGGCGTCGCGCAGCGCATCGGAAATGCCGTGCGAGGTGATCGGGTCGCGGAAGAAGCCGGCGTCGCCCACCAGCGCCCAGCCGGGGCCGTGCGGCTGGCGGATATAGCCCGGCACGCCGCGGAACGCCTGCAGCCGCGCATCCTTCGGCGCCCGTGCCGCCTGTTCCGCCAGCGCCGGCGAAAGCGCTTCGAGCACATCCATGCGGGCACGCGCGTGGCCGAGGCGGAAGCGCTGGTCGAACAGGCCCGTCGGCACCGAGGCGACGATGCAGGCGAGGCCGTCATTGGTCGGGATGAAGGAGCCGGCGATCCCGTCGCGGAAATACCAGTGATAGCCGGCGCCGGGCTCGAACGGCGCATAGCCATAGACATGGGCGGCCGACACCGAGCCGCGTCGCAAGAGCTGGGCGTCGACGCATTTCGCCACCAGCGAGCCGACACCGTCGGCGCCGACCACGATATCTGCGCTGACCCGCAGGGACGAGCGGCCGGCGGCGCGGATCTCGATGCCGCGCACCCGCCCGCGCGTGTCGGCGAAGAGATCGCCGACCGCGACTTCGTGCAGGATCTCCGCCCCGGCCTTGCGCGCCGCATCGACCAGGATGCGGTCGAGCACCGTGCGCCGCGGCGCGATCAGGCCGGGAAGCTCCGAACCGGAGGCGAGGGGGATGGTGATCTCGTTGTCGCCATAGTGGAAGGTCGTCGTCTCGATCAGCGGCGTGCCGGCCTCGAGCAGCGGCTCGAGCAGGCCCCAGCGCCACAATTGCAGCACCGCTGGCCGCATCAGCGCATGCGTCGACAGCGTGTCGGAGCCATAGGGCTTGCGGTCGATCGCCAGCACCTTGAGGCCCGCGCGGGCAAGCAGCATCGCGGTCGCCGCACCCGCGCAGCGCGCGCCGACGATGATGGCGTCGTAATGGCCGCGCCTGGGGGAGGCCATGAGGGAGATGGGATTGCTTGTCATGGTCGTTGTTCCTCAGGCCGCCTTGCGGCCATCGCAGTCGAGATGACGGGAGATTTCGGCGGCGATCGCCTCGGCGTCCGCGCCGACGCCGCCGATGAAGTTGGAATCGCGCTTGCGCAGGAAGCGGAAGCCGAGCGCGTAGAGGCCGGGCACGCTGGTGACGCCGCCCTGATGCGCGAGCTCGCCATCGGCGCCGAGCGCCAGCGGCTCCAGCCAGCCGAACGAGCGCGCATAGCCGGTCGCCCAGATGATGGTGCGGATCGATCCGTCCGTCAGCGACAGCCGCTCGCTCGAAGCCGATGGCAGCGCCACCGGCTCGGGTCGGTAGGGCGTCGCCGAGCCCGTTAAGCGGTCGATCTCGTCGAGCAGGCGCGCCTGCTTCGCTTCGGCTGCCGCGATGTGCTGGCCGAGATCGCCGGCGAAGCCGATCTCGCGATCGCCGACGCCACCCACCCGCCCGGTGAGTTCCACGCCGAGCGCCTGCAGCGTGGCGAGGTCGACATCGGCCCTGTCCGGCCGGCCGGCGAGCTGCAGCGATGGCTGGCGCCGGGCGCCTTCCGGATTGGCCAGGTCTTCCGGGCGCTGCGCCATCAGGCCCATGGCGCGGAGCCAGAAGAAGATGTCCTGGCCGCGCCATGTTCTGGGCAGGCGCGTATGCTTGCCGACCGAAAGCACCACGCGCCGCCCGGCGCGGGCGAGCTCGTCGGCGATCTGCACGCCGGAGGACGAGGCGCCGACGACCAGCACGCCGCCGCCCGGCAGCTCGCCGGGCGAGCGATAGTGCGAAGCGTGGATGCTGAGCGGCCCGCGAAGGGTCTCAGTCGAAAAAGGGATGACCGGCCGGTCGCAATGCCCCGTCGCGACGACGACCGCGCGTGCCGACCAGTCGCCGGCGTTGGTGCGCAAGGCGAAGCCGTCGCCGGTTCGCTTGGCGGCGAGGACCTCGACATTGGTCTCGACTGGCGCATGCCATTGCCAGGCGTAGCGCTCCAGGCTTTCCACGAAAGCCCCTTTGCTCATGAAGCCGTCGGGATCGCCGCCCTTATAGGGCGAGCCGGGGAGCGCGTTCAGCCAGTTCGGCGTGAGCAGCCGAAGCGAGCGCCAGCTCTGCGAGCGCCAGCGCTCCCCGATGCGGCCGCGCTCCAGCACGGCATGGTCGATGCCGGCCTGGCCGAGGCAATGGCTGAGCGCAAGGCCGGCCTGGCCCGCGCCGATGATGACGACGTCCGCGCGTCTCATGTTCTGTTCCGTCAATGGGAGGAGAGGCGGCCCGGATCGGTTCCGGACCGCCAGCCGGCTTACTGGATGGTCTTGATGCCGACGGTGACCGGCACGCCCTTGGTCAGCACGTCGAACACGGCCGAACGCGCGCGCGACTGCTCGACCAGCTGCTTGAGCTTCTCGGCCGGCGCGTCGCCTTCGATCTCGAACGACACATGGATGTTCTGGAAGCCGTTGCGGACCTCGTCGGAAATGCCGAGGATGCCGCGCAGGTCGATGTCGCCGTCGACCGAGCACTTCACCTTGGTGAGCTTGATGCCGCGCGCGGCGGCGATGTTGGCCACGCCCGCCATCAGGCAGCCCGCCAGTCCGTGCAGCAGCCACTCGACCGGGGTCGGCGCATTGTCGGCGCCGCACAGGATCGCCGGATGGTCGGCGTCGGCATAATGCGGCTTCTCATGCTTCTGCTCGTTGCCGGCGCCGAAGAAGCCGTTCATGACGGTCTTGCTGTGCGTGCCTTCGATCCACTCATTGTGGGCGCGGAACTGGAACTTGGCGAGTTCCGGTTGCCCGGCGACGAAATTGATCGTCGCCATCAGGTTCGGCGTGTCGACGCCATTGAGCGGAAGCCGTGCAGGTTTGGTGTTGGGTTGCATCTTCATCTCCAAAGGTTGTTTTGCGGCTTGGTTGCCGTGACGGCCTCTGTTTGCCGATGGAGCGTTTGAACGAGAGTGGATGCGACCGTGGAATTTTTCATACGCTCACCGTGGAAATGGCGTTGGACGTATCGTTTGAAACGGCATGGCCCACCGCCTGAACCGAATGCGCCGAAATGCAGAAAGCCCCGGGCGTTGGGAGGGCGCCCGAGGCTTGTCGACGGCGTGGCCGCGATCGCCAACGGCGGTCACCCCCCGTCGCGGATGTCCATCCCGTCGGTGTCGGATGCGGCGGAGCGCATCGAGGTGTAGTGATCGATCTCCGAGCGGGCGATGCCCATGTCCTTGAGCAGAAAGTCGGGCATGGCCTGCAAGGCGGCGCGGTCGCTGCGCATCTTCATCGCATGATAGAAAACCCTGAGCGCCCGGCCGGCAAAGCCGATCGGGCCGATGCCCGACCGGCCGTTTTCATAGGCGGTATGTTCCAAACTCGTCATCGTCGTCTCCATCCTTTGCGGCGCGACCGTTTCGCGTCGTCGATGGCGGGACTGTCGCTGACGACCGGGGGAGCCAGCGTTGGAGCGGGCGTCGAAATTGCCGTGGAATCTGGCGGTTTCTCAGTTTGAAATATCGTCCTTTGCCAATGGGCTCGGAGCGCGCCGTCGCGAAGTCTTTGGTCTTCCCGTTATATAAGGAATAGCGTATATAATGGCTGCGTTACTGTGCTCATTCAGAGGGGAAAGAAGTCATGCGCAAACAGAAATCGCTTGGACTGGCGCTTCTCGCTTCTGTATCGCTTTTCCTCGCCGACGCCGCTTTGGCGAAAGATGCCTATAAAACACCCTGCAGGGCGGATGCCCAGCGATTGTGCAAGATGGTCGACAATGCAAAGGGGTTAAGCTGTCTTAAACAGCACATCAGTGAGCTCACTCCTGCGTGCAAGACGTTCCTCTCCAAAAAATAGACTGCAATAGCTGTCAAGGAACGTAGCGACTACACGGCGGACCACACGGACCGCCGGATAGTTTTTGCGACAGTCAGGAAATCCGCACCGGCCGCGTCCAGCAAAACGCAGTCGTACGGGTCGAAGCCGGGCGAGATCGCGTCGCCTTCGACCGGCCCGCGGCCCGCGATCGGGTCGCGGCGCCGCTTTGCGGGCCCGCAAACGAAGGCGCGGGCGGACATCGGGAATGAGGCTGGCGGCTCGCACCCTCGGCTGAAACCCCGTGCGTCAGGCAAACAGCCGCTCGAACCGGTTCAGGAGCGAAAACGGCGGGGAGGAGCAACCAGATGACCGTCCTGGCGTTGAATGGCAGCAGCCGGCCCTGGCCGCAAGCCCTGGGCCGCCGCGAAATGCTCTTTTGGGAGCAGCGCTCATGCCTCCACTGGTGCTCTTTGTCGTCAAGAACCTCGCTACCGGGGCGATCATCGGATTGGCGGTGGCGTGCTGGCTCCTGGCTTTCGGCACGCTCGGCAGCCATCTGTCGCCAGGCGGGGGCGACTATGTGGCTGTCGGCATGATCGCCTATTCGATGGCGTCTTGCTTCGGGATGGGATTCCTGGCCACGGCGCTTATCTTTCTGGAATAACCCGTCTGCCCAACGCCGATGCCCTGAGCCGTAGCTGTTTATCCGGGCCTGACCGTGAGCCTGCCGCTCACCGCGACGGCCGCCGGCAACCTGCGGTCCGCCCCTACCTTTCCGCAAATGCCCGCGCGAAGGAATCCATCATCGGCCGCACCAGATATTCGAAGAAAGTCCGGTCGCCGGTGCTGATGAAGGTGTCGACCGGGGCGCCGGGATAAAGCTGTTCTTTCTTCACGCCGGGTGGCAGGGCGTCCGCGATCTTCAGCCTGGCGCGGAAATAGGGCTCGTGCGTGGTTTCGTCGATCAGCCGGTCGGCGGAAATCTCGCTCACCGTGGCCGCGACCTCCGGGGTCAGGCGCGTGTTGAGCGCGGAGAGCCTGAGCATCGCCTTCTGGCCGACATGCACCTGGTCGATGTCCCTCGGCCTGAGCTTCGCGTCCACCAGCAGGCCCGACGACGTGGGCAGGATCTCCATGATCTTCTCGCCGGGCGCGACCACGCTGCCTTGCGCATTGTAGGTTGAGGACACGACGATGCCCGCCGCCGGCGCGGTGATCGTCGTGCGCTTCAGCACGGCTTCCGCCGCGCGCATCTGTTCCTCGATGTCGGCGAGGTTGGTGCGCACGTCGTCGAGCTTGGTCAGCGCCTCCTCGACGCGCTGCGTGGTGGCGCGCTCGGTCTGCGCCTCGGCCTCCGCGATCTGCGTCTTGGCGGAGGCAAGGTACGCTTCCAGCGCGCCGGCCTGGCCGACGAGGTCGGCCTCCGAGCGCAGCAGCTGCGAATATTCGCTGCGGTTGGTGAGCCCCTTGCTAAGGAGGTCGGTCTTGATGCCGAGCTCCTTCTTCACCACCTCGGCCTGCTGCTCGATTGCCGCCTTCTGCGCGATCAGGCCCTTGACGGATTCGCGATGCATGGCGACGCGCTGCGCCAGGATCGACTGCTCCGAGCGGAAGCGCGCGAGTCTGGCGTCGAACTCCTTCTGCTGTTCGCGGATCAGGTTTTCGAACGCCGGCTGGAACGGCGCCGGCGCGGGCGCGGTGATCGGCGCCAGCCGGTCCAGCCCGTCGCGCTCGGCTTCCAGCCGCGCCGCACTCGCCTTGAGCGCGATCCATTGCCGGGTCAGTCGGTTGAGATCGGCCTCCGGCGCGGTGCGGTCCAGCAGGATCAACTCCTGGCCCTCGCGCACGCGGTCGCCTTCATGCACAAGTAACTTGCTGATGATGCCGCCCTCGCGATGCTGGATCAGGATGTTGCCGCCGGTCGCGGCGATCGTGCCTTGCGTGATCACCGCGCCGGCCAGCGGCGCGCTCGCTGCCCAGTAGCCGAAGCCGCCGACCAGCAACGCGATTGCCGCGTAGCCGGCAAAGGCGGTGCGGCGGAAGTCTGTGCGCGGCCGGTCGTCGAAGGTGAGGCTTGGCGCGGACATCGTCTACGACCCGTGGCGGATGGTTTGCGAGGCGCGGATGACCGGCGCGAACGAGCCCGTCACCACCGTGTTCTGCCGCGCGCCTTTGCCTTTGTCGACGGTCGACTGCCGCAGCACCTCGGCGCTCGATCCGAACGCCTCGATGACGCCGCCGCGCAGAACCATCACGCGGTCGCAGGCGGTGGCGATGGAGGGGCGATGGGTGATCACGATCGTGGTGACGCCCGCCGCGCGCGCGGCCGCCAGCACCGCTTCGAGCGCCGTTTCGCCGGCGCCGTCGAGATGCGTGCTCGGCTCGTCCAGCACCAGGATGCGCGGATTGCCGTAGAAGGCGCGCGCCAGCCCGATCCGCTGCCTCTCGCCGCCCGACAGCGTCCCGGCCACCATCGTCTGGTAGCCGTCGCGCAGCGAAAGGATCAGCTCATGCGCCTCGGCGCGTTTGGCAGCTTCGACGATCGCCGCGTCGTCCGCGCCTGCGTCGAAGCGGGCGATATTCTCGCTGACCGAGCCGGGGAAAAGCTCCACCTCCTGCGCCAGATAGCCGATATGCCGGCCAAGCTGGTTCTCGTCCCAGGTCCTGAGCTCGGCGCCGTCGATCCTGACCGAGCCGCCGCTCGGCTGGGCCGCCCCGACAAGCAGCCGCGCCAACGTCGATTTGCCGGCACCGCTCGGGCCGACGATCGCCACCGCTTCGCCGGGCTGAATAGCGAAGCTCAGCCGCTTCAGGATCGGCTCGGCGCCGAAGCTGGCGTTGGGCGCGATGAAGAAAAGATCCTGCGCGGCAATCGCGCCGGTCGGATCGGGCAGGGCGAGCTTGCGCGCGTCTGTCGGCTGCCCAGCAAGCGCGACCTGCAGCCGCTCCCAGGCGCGCCTGGCCTCGCCGATCTGCCGCCACGAGCCGATCAGCTGGTCGAGCGGCTGCAGCGCGCGCGACGACACCAGCGAGGAGGCGAAGATCATGCCGGCCGTCATCTCACCCTTCAGCACCAGCCAGGCGCCGGCGCCGAGGATCGCCAGCTGCAGCATCATGCGCAGCGCCCGGGAAGCGCCGCTGAAGACGGCGTTGGCGCTGGCCGAACGGTCATGCAGCACAAGCGCTTCCGCCACATGCCGCCCCCATGCGCGCGCGGCGTTTTCGACCATGCCCATGGCGCGCAGCGTGTCGGCGTTGCGGGTAAAGGCCTGCTCGGCCCGGCTGGCCAAGGCCGAACGCTCCGCCGACAGCGCATCGTTCCTGCCGATCGCAAGCTGGTTGGCCACGACCAGCACGACCAGCAGAGCGGTGCCGCCGAGCGTCACCCAGAACAGCACCGGATGGATCAGGTAGAGCAGGCCGAGGAAGACCGGCGCGAAGGGCAGGTCGAACAGCACCGAGACACCGCGCGAACGGATAAAGGCGCAGACCGAGGCGAGGTCGGCGAGCGGCGACGGCGTGCTTCTGGCGCCGAGTGAAGCAGCGAACATCCTTGCGCCCAGCCTGTCGTTGACCGTCGCGGCGATGCGCTGCGTGTAGACGGCGCGGATGGCGTCGAGCAAGCCGAGGAAGCCGAGCGCCGCGACCGCGATGACCGACAGATAGACCAGCGTCTCGACGCTGGAGGAGGGCAGCACCCGATCGTAGACCTGGAGCAGGTAAAGCGGGACCACCAGCAGCAGCAGGTTGATCAGCAGCGAGAACAGGCCAACATCGCTGACTGCGCGCAGGAACACCCCGCGCAGGGAAACGGGCGGCAAACCAGTCGGAGGGCGCTTTCGCGACATTGCCCTGGACGCCTAGGCTGTCTGTCCGCCCGTGACGTTCAAATGACTCTGCTGCAGCTCGTCCAGCGTGTAGGCGTGGATATAATCGATCTTCATCTGCGCCGGTGTCGCCAGATGGTCCGGCGGCGCGCCGGCCTGGCCGCCCACCGCGAGATCGACCAGCATGTACATCGGCTTGTTCATGTCCGACGGCGTCGCCGCCCACGCGACCTGCACGCCGTCATAGGTCCAGACCAGCTTGTCCGGCGTCCACAACAGGCCATAGGTGTGGAAGCCGGCGGTGTCCATGACGTTCACCGTGGATCCGACCGTCGTGTGCTGGCCCGTCTGGTTGGTATGCGCGGTCATCAGCAGCGAATTCGGCTTCTGGCCGTACATCTCCATCACGTCGAGTTCCGGCGGCCACGAACCGTCTTCCGGCAGCAGCCAGAAGGCCGGCCAGGCGCCGGCGTTTTCCGGCAGGTCCGCGCGCATTTCGAAATAACCATAGGTCTGCGAGAAGGAGTCATGTGTGGTCAGGAGGCCGGAAGTGTATTCGTAATTGTTGATCAGCGGCTTGATGTCGGCCGGCGCCTGCGCAGCGGTGATGGTGAGCACGCCATTGTCGACGCTGAACGGATGCACCGAGCTGGTCGGGGCGTAATTGGCGTCGATATACCATTGCAGCTCGTTGTTCCGGACCAGCGTGCTGCCGTTCGCCGCGCCCCACCAGAAGTTGGTGTCCCAGGTGCCGCCCTGGCTGCTGTGCAGGTTCAACGTGTTGAACTCGTCGCTGAAGGACAGCGTCATGCCGGACTTGTCGATCGGCAGCTGGAAATTGTTGGGCTGCAGCTTGTCGATCGTGGTGTTCTTGAATTCGAGGATTTCGCCCGATCCGAGGTTCAGCACCACATTCGGTCCCGCCTGGATCATGCTGTCGTGGACGGCGGCGAACGAAGTGAAGCTGTAGCCATCGAGCCGCACGGCATCGTTCGAGGCGAAATTGACGATCGAGTCGCTGCCGTTGCCCTTGGCGATGATGAAAACATCGGCGCCGCCGCCGCCGTCGATCAGCACATCGTTGCCCGCTCCGCCGTCGATCGTCTGGCCGCCCGCCGTCGCGGTGATGATGTTGTCCAGCGCATTGCCGAAGGCGTAGTTGTGGGCGTTGGTGACGACGAGGTTCTCGACATTGTTCGGCAGCGTGTAGCTCATCCATGTGTTGATGGTGTCGACGCCCTGTCCGGCGTACTCGACCACCTTGTTGCCCGCCGAATAGAGGTAATAGATGTCGTCGCCTTGGCCGCCATACATGGTGACGTTGACGCCGCTGGAGGCCCAGATCGAGTCGTTGCCGCTGCTGCCGTTGAAGGTCGGTCCAGACGTTGCCGAAAACCAATGATTGGAGGCGCCGCTATAGTAGAGAGGAACGCCTACCGCGTTGACGACGAAGCTCATCGTGCACTCCTTCCTCGGTGG
Organism: Mesorhizobium atlanticum; assembly: GCF_003289965.1. Taxonomy (GTDB): domain Bacteria; phylum Pseudomonadota; class Alphaproteobacteria; order Rhizobiales; family Rhizobiaceae; genus Mesorhizobium; species Mesorhizobium atlanticum. Next base: position 46,281 of record NZ_QMBQ01000001.1, on the reverse strand, counting down.
TGGCTGATTTTCAGGCCAACCTACAAAGCCGGCCTATGGTTCCAAGGAATCGCGTCACAGTACAGATAAAAAATTACCGTTCATCGATTAATGATCGGAAATAGACATAACAAGGGTTTCTAATACAATTTAAGCGCGATAATTACACCTTGAATTACTCAATTTTACTCAAAATTGCGAGGCTCATGCTGAAATATTTGGCAGGATGCCGCTCGTGGCCACAATTGACCAGCGCAGCCGCGTGCCATGACAGAGGGTTGAGTCGCCAAGCGCGACGGTGGACATTCGAGCTGGAATGCCGATCGCAGCACCTACGTCCTGTCCCCGTCACAAAGCGGGCGCGGTAGCCGCCGGGCAAAAAATTTGGCAGCCTCTGTCGGATCGGCTGGGAGGCATCCGTCCTTGGGGCATCGATCAACGAAACCAGAGAGGATATCGAGACATGCCGAGCACCATCCATCTGCACCGCGTCCTGGCGACCAAGCCGGAGAAGGTCTACCGCGCATTCGTCGAGGCCGATGCGCTGGCCAAGTGGCTGCCGCCGAACGGCTTCACCTGCACGGTGCATGAGTTCGAGGGCAAGGTCGGCGGCAGCTACAAGATGTCCTTCCGCAACTTCACCACGGGCGGCAGCCACTCCTTCGGCGGCGAGTTCGTCGAGCTCGTCCCGGGCGAGCGCCTGCGCTACACCGACCGCTTCGACGATCCAAATTTGCCGGGCCAGATCGAGGTGACGGTGACGTTGAAGAAAGTGTTGGTCGGCACCGAGATCAACATCACCCAGGCCGGAATCCCGGACGCCATCCCCGCCGAGGCCTGCTATCTCGGCTGGCAGGAATCGCTGCGCAACCTGGCCAAGCTCGTCGAGCCGGAGATCAATCAGTAAACCTAGCATAAGGCGGCGGCCTGTATCGCGGCCGCCGCCTTACCAAAGGTAAGCAAAATTTCACCAAGCGCTGTTAAAAACCGCTGCCATGGATCGCAACAAGAACAACGACCTGTTTGTCCTGATGGCCGCGCTCGCCGCCATCGCGATCTACAACATTGCCTGCGGCATCAAGACGGGCGAAGTCCGAGGCAAGTTGCATTGGGTCGCACTGTCGGACGATCCGACACGATTCTGGAACATCGTGGTCGGCAATTCGATCGTCCTGGTGGGCTCGATAGCCTTCCTATGCGTTCTGTGGGTGCTCAATTCCCGCAGGCCGGGATGATTCGAGGCGGCGTCCTAGAGCGTTTCACCGTTTCACGGAAACGGCGAACCGCTCTATCTCTTTGTTTTTACGCAATTCCGGACGGAAAACCGCTCACACTTTTCCTGGAATTGCTTTAGCCGCCCTCACAATGCCCTGGTGATGCCGCCGTCGACGCGGATGTTCTGCCCGGTGATGTAGGCCGCCCCATCCGAGGCGAGGAACGAGATCGTCGCGGCGATCTCTTCCGACGTGCCGTAGCGCTTCATCGGCACGCTGCCACGGCGCTCATCGGTCGCCGGCAGGCTGTCGATCCAGCCGGGCAGCACATTGTTCATGCGGATGTTGTCGGCGGCATAGGTGTCGGCGAAGATCTTGGTGAAGGCGGCAAGCCCGGCGCGCGCCACGGCCGAGGTCGGAAACATCGCGCTCGGCTCGAACGCCCAGGCGGTCGAGATGTTGATGATCACGCCGGACTTCTGTTTCTGCATCACCGGCGTCACCAGCCGGGTCGGGCGCACGGCGTTGAGAAAATAGGTGTCGATGCCCTTATGCCAGTCCTCGTCGCTGATCTCGATGATCTGCGCGCGCGGCCCGTGGCCGGCGCTGTTGACCAGCACGTCGATGCGGCCCCAGCGCTCCAGCGCGCCGTCGGCAAGGCGCTTCAGGTCCTCGTTCGACTGGTTGGAGCCGGTGACGCCGAAGCCGCCGAGTTCCTTGCCCAGCGCCTCGCCCTTGCCGGAGGAGGAGAGCACGCCGACCTTAAAGCCGTCCGCCGCCAGGCGCTTGGCCGCCGCCGCCCCCATGCCGCTGCCGCCCGCCGTCACCAGAGCTACTTTTTCGCCTGCCATGTCGCTGTCCATTTGTTGAAATTGTTGAAAGCGATCCTGTTAGCATGCGCAGGGCAGGGCACGAACCGGATTGGATTGCGCCAAGGCGATTAGCGAAAGCCGCGGAGCGCCTAATCTCCCCCACAAGGGGGGAGATCAGCGGCTTCAGCGCCTCGCTCAAACCTTAAAAACACCCATCATCATCTTCGAAACCCTAGCACAGCGCCCCGGCTTCACATCGCCCGCCTTGAGCGGCACGCCCTTTCCCGGCGCCACCGCCGGCTCGTACCAGCTCCTCAGCGCCTGGTCGGCGGCGCAATAGCCCCAGTTCACCAGATCGACGGTCTCTTCGCTGCCCAGGAAATGCAGCGATGTGCCGATATCGGCCGGCGCGGTCTCGGCGGTCTGCACGAAAGTCGGCTCGGTCGCGTCCGGCTTGCTGGCGATCGACCAGAAGACGCCGCGCGCCGCCGCATAGTCGGGCCGGGTCGCGTCTTTGGGCAGTCCTCGATCGTCGGCGTCCTTGGCCGCCTGGAAGCGCGCCACCAGATCCCGTCGCCGCAGTGACCGCACCTGGTTGTCGGTGGTGTTGGCGACGCGTTTCAACTGCGAGAACCAGTTCCAGTAGCCGGCGTTCGAAGCCTGCCAGGGCGCGCCGGCATCGCTCACCAGCAGCCAGCGGCAGCGCTTCAGCGCCGGCTCGACGCCGTGATTGTCGTAGACGCCGCCATCGGTGAGCACGGCGCGGGATGGCGGCACCGGCGGGCCGACCGAAGGGTCGAGCTTGTCGTTGGTCCAGGCGAAGGGCGTGAGGTCGAGCCGGAGCGGCGACAGGAAAGGCGGGAAGGCCGACGAGGCGGCCACCGCAAGAGCCACCGGAAGGTCGGCGCCGTAAGCGACGCCGATGCGATAATCGGCGATGTAGCGCCGCGACAGGCGAAACAGCGAGCCGGTGCCGAGATTGCTCGAGCAGAACACGAACCAGGGTTTTTCCGGCAGGCTTTTCAACATCGGCCTGGAGCCGTCGAACAGGCGCTGCTCGTAGCAGGCCGCGACTTCGCGCGCCGCGCTTGAAAACGGATTGAACAAGCCCTTGAGGATCGACGGCGCGTCGAGAAAGACCTGCGAGAACTCCACTATCCTGTCGAGATAGATATCGAAATTGGTGGCGACTCCGCCCGTGAAGACGAAGCGGGGCCAGAGCACCGCCAAGAGCCCGGCCGCGATCGAGCCGCCCGAAACCGAGCTCACCATGTCGAGCTTCTGGAGCAGCGCCGCCTCGTTCAGCCGCGCGAGCGCGCCGGCGTGGAACAGCATGGCGCGGTAGCCGCCGCCCGACAGGCAAAGGCCGAGGTCGTAGCGCTCGGCCTTGCCGTCATCCACGTCCGGTGCTGACCCGGCCGCAATCGGTTCCATTGCGCCCCCTCCGACTCCGGCGTCCTCGATCTTGGCTTTGGCCAATCCAGCCCAGTGCCGGCCCTCTTGCAAGTGGGGGAACGCGTAACTTCACGGACTGGAACCGGCCACGACCGCCGGGAAGATTATCCGAACCGGTTTCCCGGCACTCCCCGCACGCCGGGCTTGAGCGCGAACAGGCCGCCTTCGGAGGGATTGGCGGCAAGATGCCCGGCGCTCATCGTGAAGCGTGCGGAGGTCACGAACAGCGTGTCGAGCCCGGCGCCGCCGAAGGCGCAGCTCGTCGGCCAGCCGCAGGGCAGCTCCGCGACCCGGTTCGGCCTGCCGTCCGCCGCGATGCGCAACACGCAGCTCCCGCCCACCACGCGGCAGTTCCAGATGTGGCCCTCGACGTCCAGGCATGAGCCGTCGGGCAGGCCGCGCGGGAAATCGGCGAGGAAGACAAGCCGCTCGCCGAGCCGCGCGGCTTCCTTGTCCCAGGCATAGCTGTAGAGCGCATTCTTCGTCGTGTCGGCGGTGACGAAGCGGCCGTCCGGCAGCCAAACCATCGTGTTGGTGATGCCGAATCGGTCCTTGCCGAGCGCCGTCACCGTGCCGTCCGCATCGACGCGATAGAGCCGGCCCTCGTCGCCGGTGATGGCCCGCGGCGCGTCGTCCGGCCCGATATTGTTGGCCATCGTGCCGACCCAGAACGAACCGTCGGGCGCCACGACGCCTTCGTTGAGCCGTGTGTCCGGCCTGTCCGGCTCGATCGTCGCGATCGTCCGGAACGGCCCGCCGAAATCCCAAAGCGCGATCTCCTTGCGCAGGCCGACGATGGCGCCGCCATCGTTTCTCAGCCCGATCGAGGTGACGAGATCAGGGGTCGGCCAGCTTTCGTGGGCGCCGCTCAGCGGATCGAGCCGGTGAATCCTGCGGCCGATGATATCGACCCATACCAGTCGGGCTCGGGCTTCGTCCCAGACCAGGCTCTCGCCGACCACGTCGCGTGCGTCGAAAACCAGGGCGGCTCCAATATCGGACATCGAGCTCCTCCGTCTCGTTTGGAATCGGCTTGACATATATCTTTCGCCTGAATTATGAGCAATATTACAACAACCTGTCATACAGGTTATGGGGAAGCAATATGCAAGGATCGATGGAGCCGACAGAGCCAACGAGCGAGCCGAGCCCCGGCCTGGTGAGCGCGGCGATCCAGGCGATCACCCAGCACATCCGCGCCGAGGGCTTGGCGCCGGGCGATCCTCTGCCCAGCGAAGCCGCCATGACGCGCCAGCTCAACGTCTCCCGCACCGTGGTGCGCGAGGCCTTCCGCTCGCTGTCGGCGATGCGCCTCATCGACATGAGCGCGGGCCGCCGCGCCACCGTCGCCAAGCTCGACACCGGCGCCATGTCGATGGTCATCGAACATGGCATCACCACCCACCAGATCAGCGTCCAGCAGGTCTATGACGTCAGGCGCACCATCGAGATGCGCACCGTGGCGCTGGCGGCGCTCCGCCGTACCGACGCGGAAGCCGCCGCCATCGCCAGCTCCGCCCGGTTGATGCGCGAGAATTTCACGAATCCCGAGGCCGTCATGGAACACGACATCGCCTTCCACGAAGCGATCGCGGCCGCCTCGCACAACCCGGTCTTCTCGCTGATCGTCACCGCCTTCAGCGGCGTCACGCGCCGCACCTGGGTGATCGGCTGGCGGACCCGCTCGTCCGACGAGGCCCAGCTCAAGATGATCAAGGGCCACGAGGACATCGCCGACGCCATCCTCAAGGGCGATCCACGGCTGGCGGCCGAACACATGGCCGAGCATTTCGACAAGAGCGTCAAGGCGCTCATCGACGCGGGGATCGCCTGACATGAAGATCCGCGCCATCGAAACGGTCCGCATCGCGGAGCGCCCCAACCTGCTCTGGGTCGAGGTCCATACCGACGAGGGCATCACCGGGCTGGGCGAGACCTTCTATCTGTCGCGCACGGTCGAGGAATATCTGCACGAATATGTCGCGCCCCGGGTGATCGGCCGCGATCCGCTGGCGATCGACCTTCTGGCCGCCGATCTCGTCGGCTATCTCGGCTTTCGCTCCAGCGGCGCGGAGGTGCGCGGCAATTCCGCCTTCGACATCGCGCTGTGGGACATTTTCGGCAAGGCCACGGGCCAGCCGGTCGCGCAATTGCTCGGCGGCTTCAGCCGCCGCTCGATCCGCACCTACAACACCTGCGCCGGCACCGAATACATCAAGGACGCCAAGGGCCAGACGACGGCCAATTACGGCATTGGCGCCGGGCGCGACTATGACGACCTGAACGCCTTCCTCACCCGCGCCGACGAGCTGGCCGAAGAGCTGCTTGCCGACGGCATCACCGCCATGAAGATCTGGCCGTTCGACCATGCCGCCGAAAAGACGCGCGGCAACGACATCTCTTCGGCCGACCTGAAGGCCGCGCTCGAACCTTTTGAAAAGATTCGCAAAGCCGTCGGCGACAAGATCGACATCATGGTCGAGTTCCACTCCATGTGGCAGCTCCTGCCGGCCATGAAGATCGCGCAGGCGCTGAAACCGTTCGCCACCTACTGGCATGAGGATCCGATCCGCATGGACAGCCTCGGCGACCTGAAGCGCTACGCGGCGGCCAGTCCGGCGCCGATCTCGGCCTCCGAGACGCTGGGCAGCCGCTGGGCTTTTCGCGACCTGTTGGAAACCGGCGCCGCCGGCATCGTCATGCTCGACATCTCCTGGTGCGGCGGCCTGTCGGAAGCGCGCAAGATCGCGTCGATGGCCGAGGCCTGGCGGCTGCCGGTGGCGCCGCATGACTGCACGGGCCCGGTCGTGCTCGCCGCCTCGACGCACCTGTCGCTCAATGCCCCCAATGCGCTCGTCCAGGAAAGCGTGCGCGCCTTCTACCGCACCTGGTACCGCGACCTTGTGACCGCGCTGCCGGAGGTGAGAGACGGCATGATCACCGTGCCGCCGGGGCCGGGGCTCGGGCTGGCGCTCAATCCGGAGCTCGGCCGCGCCTACACCGTCCACCGCCGCGTCTCCGACAAGGCCGACATCTAGAAAAAATCCATAGGGAGGAACAGACATGAGAAAACTGACTGCTATGCTTTTGCTTGGCGCGGCCCTGATCGGCGGACAATCCGTCGCCAGGGCCGACGGCCTCAACATCGTCTTCACCCACCATTCGTCGGCCTCGAACACCTTCTGGCAGGCGGTGAAGAAAGGCTTCGACGATGCCTGCGCCAAGGTCGAGGCGAATTGCAACATGGTCTTCACCCAGACCGAGGGCTCGGTCGAGCAGCAGGTCGCCAACATGCGCGCCGCCCTTGCCGCCAAGCCCGATGCGCTGTTGACCTCCATCGTCGACGACCATGCCTTCGACGACGTCATCAAGGAAGCGCGCGATGCCGGCGTGCTGGTGATCGCCGTCAATGTCGACGACACCGAAGGCGCCAAGGGCAATGCCCGGCAGGCCTTCGTCGGCCAGGGCTTCAAGCCCGCCGGCTATTCGCTCGCCAAGGCGATTTCAGAGAGCTTCCCGAAGGACGGTCCGATCAAGGTGCTGGTCGGCATTTCGGCGCCCGGCCAGAACTGGTCGGAAAGCCGCGGCGCCGGCGTCATGCAGTTCCTCGAGGAATACAAGGCCGCCCATAAGGACCGCGACGTGTCGTGGGAGCGCATCGACAGCGGCACCGATCTCGCCATCACTTCCGACCGTGTCGGCGCCTATCTCAATGCCCATCCAGACACCACGGCCTATTTCGACACCGGCTTCTGGTGCGCCGGCGTGGCGCGCGTCCTGGCCGATCGCGGCGTGGCGCCCGGCAAGGTGCTGCTCGGCGGCTTCGACCTCGTTCCGGAGGTGCTGCAGCAGATGCAGAAGGGCTATGTCCAGGCGCTTGTCGATCAGCAGCCCTACATGCAGGGCTTCATGCCGGTGATGGAGGCCTATCTCAGCAAGAAGATCGGCCTCGCCCCATCCGACATCGACACCGGCCAGGGCATCGTGCGGCCGAAGGAGGCCGACGGCATCATGGCGCTGTCGGCGCAGGGCATGCGCTGAGGTTAAACCGACCTGCATCGGCGGCGCCCGCCGTCGCCGATGCGTCCGAATCCCGAATCCGGAGCCCCTCCTTGAAGCGCCTGTTCAAGACCTATCTCGAGAAGCCGGAGCTGGCGGGATTGATCCTGCTGGTGTTGCTCATCATCCTGTTCCAGGTGCGCTCGCACGGCGTGTTCCTCAACGCCGACAATCTGCGCGGCATACTCGGCATCCTGCCGGAGGCCGGCCTCGTCGCCATCGGCGTCACCATCCTGATGATCAGCGGCGAGTTCGACCTCTCGGTCGGCTCGGTCTTCGCGCTGATGCCGATGACGATGGCGGTGCTGATGGTGCATGGCTGGCCGTTCCCGCTGGCGCTGTTCGCCGGGCTGCTGGTCTCGGCCGCCATCGGCTTCGTCAACGGCTACGTCACCATCCGCTTCGCGATCCCGAGCTTCATCACCACGCTGGGCATGCTGTTCATGGCGCGCTCGCTCACCGTCGTCGTCTCCGGCGGCTTCCCGCCGCTGCTCCCCGTGGACCTGCCCAACTGGCTGTTCACCGCCTTCGTCGGGCCGGGCAACATGTTCCGCATGTCCTTCCTGTGGTTCGTGGCGGTCGCGGTGCTGACCTCGCTAATGCTGTCGCGCACCAATTTCGGCAACTGGATCAAGGCCACCGGCGGCTTCATGCCGGCCGCGGCGGCGATGGGCATCCCGACCGCCAGGGTCAAGATCGTCTGCTTCATGCTGTGCTCGGTGCTGTCCGGCTTCGCCGGCATGCTGCAGGTGCTGCGACTGGGCTCGCCGCTGCCCTCGATCGGCGAGGGGCTGGAACTGCAGGCGGTTGCCGCCGCCGTCATCGGCGGCGCTTCGCTCACCGGCGGCATCGGCACCGTCATGGGCGGCATCATCGGCACGACGCTGATCCGCGTCATCGACAACGGCCTGGTGCTGAGCCACGTCGACGCCAACTGGTTCAAGTTCGCCATCGGCTTCCTCACCATCTTCGCCGTCGTCGCCAATGCCTGGATGCGCAAGCGCGCCAAGGCCATCAAGATGGAGGGCTGAAGCGGTGAGCGACGCGATCATCTCGGTGCGCAACCTGCACAAATGGTATTCCGGCGTGCATGCGCTGAAGGGTGTCTCGCTCGACTTCCGGCGCGGCGAGGCGCTCGGCCTTGTCGGCGACAACGGCGCCGGCAAGTCGACCCTGATCAACATCCTGTCCGGCGTCCACCGCGCCGACCAGGGCGAGATCAAGGTCGAGGGCAGGCCGGTCAGCATCGCCACGCCGCGCGATGCGATGGATCTCGGCATCGAGACCATCTACCAGTACAATTCCATGGTTCCCACCATGTCGATCGCCAGGAATCTGTTCATCGGCCGCGAGCCGACGCGCTTCTCGGTCCTCGGTGTCGGCATCCTCGACCAGAAGAAGATGGCGGAGGAGAGCATTCGCGCCATCGCCAATGTCGACCTGCACCTGCGCTCGCCCGACGCGCTCGTCGGCGAGCTCAGCGGCGGCCAGCGCCAGGGTGTGGCGATCGCGCGCGCCATGCATTTCAAGTCGAAGGTCATGATCCTCGACGAGCCGACCAACCATCTCTCGGTCAAGGAGACGAACAAGGTGATCGGCTTCGTGCGCGGCCTGAAGGAGCAGGGCGTCACCGGCGTCTTCATCAGCCACAACATGCATCACGTCTTCGACTGCTGCGACCGCATCGTGGCCATGGCGCGCGGCGAGGTCGTGCTGGACAAGCGCATCGAGGACACCTCGATCGACGAAGTCCACGGTGTCCTGTGAGGTGGCGATGAAGGTGCTCGCTGGTCGTAAGGTTTTGCTGACGGGCGGGCTGGGCTCGCTCGGCCGGGCGCAGGCGGTGGCGCTGGCGCGGGCCGGCGCGCGTGTCCTGCTGCTCGACCGTCCCGACATCGCCGAAGCGCCGAAGATCGTCGAGGGATTGGCCGATAAGGCCGGCGGCGATATCGCTTTCGTCGGCTGCGATCTCAACCGCCTCGCCGAGGCGGAGGCGGCTGTGGCGGCGGTGGCAGGAGACGAAGGCGGCATCGACATCCTGATCAACAACGCCGCACTGATCATCAACCGGCCGTTCGAGGAGTTCTCGCTCGCCGAGTATGAGGACCAGATCCGCGTCAACTCCTCGGCGGCGTTCGCGCTGGCGCGGGCCTGCGCTCCAGGCATGAAGGCGAAGGGTTACGGCAAGATCGTCAACTTCTGCTCGATCACGCTCAACGGCCGCTGGGACGGCTACGTGCCCTATGTCGCCTCCAAGGGCGCCATGCTCGGCCTGACAAAGTCGCTGGCGCGCGAGCTCGGGCCGCATGGCATCCGCGTCAATGCGGTCTCGCCGGGCGCCGTGGTTTCCGAAGCCGAGGAGCGCGTCTTCGGCGACCGGCTGAAAGAATACAATGACTGGATTCTCGCGAACCAAAGCCTGAAGAAGCGCATCGAGCCCGAGAATGTCGCCGAGCTTGTGCTGTTCCTCGTCTCGCCGGCTTCCGACATGATCAGCGGCCAGAACATCGCCATAGACGGCGGCTGGTGAGGCAATGCCGGGCATGGTCGAACTGAACGATGGGCGGTCGCGGCTCGTCCTTGCGCCGGAGCAGGGCGCGGCCGTGGCGCGCTACGACGCGCTCGTGGTCGGCGGCGCGCCGGTTCCGCTGCTGAAGCCGGGGGACGGCACCGGCACGTGCGGCTGCCAGCTTCTCGTGCCGTGGTCGAACCGCATCTCCGGCGGCGGCTTCGAATTCGACGGCCGTTTTCACGCCGTCCCGCCGAACATGCCCGGCGAGGCTTTTCCGATTCATGGCGACGGGTTCCAGAAGCCGTGGCGGCTTGCCGGACGTAGCGACACCCAGGCCGAGCTGGTGCTCGATGACGGCGCGATCGGGCCATACCGCTACGCGGCGTCCGTCACCTATGCATTGCGCGGCGGCGCGCTGGACGCGCGCCTCACGGTCGAGAACCGCGCCGGCATGCGTCTGCCCTACGGCCTCGGTTTCCATCCCTGGTTTCCGCGCGGCGCCAGGACGAGGTTGCAGGCCACGGCCGAGCGCGTCTGGCTCGAGGACGCGCGCCACCTACCAACAGGCTTAGCGCCGCTCACCGAGCATCCCTGGTGGGATTTTTCCCGGGCTTCGCTTTTGCCGGCCGGCTGGGTGAACAACGCCTTCGTCGGGTGGAATCGGCGCGCCACCATCGCGCAGCCGGCCCAGGGGATTGCGGTCGAACTGACAGCCTCGCCGGAGCTGGACGTGTTCATCCTCTATTCACCGTCGCATGACGCCGGCTTTTTCTGCTTCGAGCCGGTCTCGCACCCGGTCGATGCCCATCACGGCGAAGGGCTGACGGTGCTCGGCGATGGGGAAACGATGGGCGCTATGATGAGGCTGGAGTGGGCGGAGACAGGGTGAGAACGAGGCGACGCAACCGCCAATCTCCCTCCTTGCGGGGGACGTCCAGCAGGACCGAAGGAGGCGTTGTCCCGCCAGCCTATCTTTCGTCATTCTAGGGTCTGCGCGCGTCGCTTCGCTCCTTGCTCTGCGCTAGAATGACGAAGGACAAGATGGGCGTTCCTTCGCTCCGGTGTCCTGCCGGACATTTCCTCACGGGGAGATTGGCCGTCGCATCGGCTTTCCCCAATCTCCAACGCTGCAAGAGGATTCACAGCTCCTTCTCCGCCAGTTCCCTGAACCCGTCCGGCACCGAACGTGGGCCTTCCAGCGCCACCGTGCCATAGCCCACGGCTTGCCTGCCGAAACGCTCGCGGATCTTGTCGATGGCGCGGTCGGCGCCGAAGCGGGCGAGGCCCTTGCGGCTGCCGGGCTTCCGCTTCTCATCCATCAGGCCGAGCGGCAGTTCGAGCTGCAGCTCGGCATGCTCCTCCAGATGCGAGACGGAGATGGCGAGCAGTGATATGTCCCGCTCGCCGGGATGGGCGGCCAGCACGCCGCGCACCAGCTCCTCGGCGATCTCGGCCAGCATCACTGTCGCCTGGATCGGCTGCTCCAGCGTCACCGAGCGGGTGACGGCGCTGAGATCGGCGAAGCGCACCCGCACCGTCACCGTGCGGCCGGGCCGGTTCTTGGCGCGCAGGCGGCTCGCCACGCGGTCGGCCAGATGCAAAAGCGTCGGCACGAAGACGCGCGGCACCGCCGGCTGCCTGCCCAGCGCCGATTGCGCGCCGGCCGAAATCGCGCGCCGATGCGTCTCGAGCTTGCGCGGGTCGCGGTTCCAGGCGAGCGCGGCGAGCTTCCGGCCGGCGGCATGGCCGATCAGCCGCTCCAGCGCGGCGCTATGGGTGCGCGCCAATTGCCCGATGGTCTCGACGCCGATTTCGGCGAGCCGCGCCTTGGTCGCCGGGCCGACGCCCCACATCAGCGTGACGGGCAGGTCATGCAGGAAGGAAAGCTCGGTGCCGGGCTCGACCACCACCAGCCCGTCCGGCTTGGCCACCTGCGAGGCGATCTTGGCGAGGTGCTTTGTCCGCGCCACGCCGATCGAGATCGGCAGGCCGAGCTCGGCCTTCACCCGCTCGCGGATTCTTCGCGCGATCTCCGGCGGCGGCCCGAACAGATGCGTGCAGCCGGCGACGTCGGCGAAGGCCTCGTCGATCGAGATGCGCTCGACCACTGGCGTGAAGTCGTCGAGCACCTTGATCGCGGCGTCGCCGAGGCGCTGGTACTCGGAAAAATGACCGCCGACGAAGATGAGCTGCGGGCAGAGCTCGCGCGCCTTGCGGCCGGGCATGCCGCCGCGCACGCCAAACACCTTGGCCTCATAGGAAGCCGCCAGCACAACGCCGCCGCCGACGGCGATCGGCTTGCCGCGCAATGACGGATCGAGCAGCTGCTCGACGGACGCGTAGAAGGCGTCGAGATCGGCATGCAGGATGGTGGCGGCCGCAGCTTCATTCGTGGCGGCCATCGCGCGCTCCCATGGCCATTTGTGTGGCATTGCAGCATTAGCTGCGTCTTTTGTATGGGGAATTAACAGAACATAAAGAGAACAAAAGAAGCTCTCTGTCAAGCCGCCACGCTAGGGCGTGCAAGTTTCCACAACCTGAAGCAGCCGTGGATAGGCGCAGCTCGCACGATCACCCCTGGAGGAGATCGCGCGAACCTGACAGGAAAGCCGCCCACGGCGCCCCAGTTCTCCATTGCCGAAAATGAGGCGAGCGTCCGCGCTATGCCGGCTTGGCGTATTGTTCGGCGCTCAGCACCTCGATGCACTGGAATGGCTGGTTGCCCTCCACCCAGGCGTCATGGCCGGGCGGGATGGTGTAGGAAGTGCCGGCCTCGAAGGTCTTTTGCGTGCCGTCGGTCATCCGCACGGTGATCGATCCGGACACGACATAGCCGACATGCGAAACCTGGCAGCTGTCGGTCTTGACCACCGGCTTGACGCATTCGGACCATTTCCAGCCCGGCTGCATGTTCATCCGCCCCAGCGTGTAGCCCGGCAGCCGCACGATCTCGACACGCGTCTTGGCGGGCGCGCGGACCTCGTCGGGATTGTTGTGCGATTTGGATTCGAGTTTCGTCACCTGCATTGCAACTTCGGCCATGGTTTCCCTCCCATCTGAAGCGGCGCCTAACGTTGCGATCGTCGGCGACCGCTGTCTGACTCATACACCTTATAATGAGAGGTCGCTAATATATTTGAGCGCTCCCGGCGCTCGAAGATATTTGCAAGATTCTTTGGCGCCTTATCGGAAGTTAATGCGGAACCTGGTTGCCGGTGCTTTCGTGTTCTCGCGCTGGCACGGCGGTGGTTGAGGGACCCATCCGTTTTCGCCCGACAGGGAGAGAATTCGATGCGACCCTCGGCAACAATCAAGGCGATATCGTCGCGGCCTCGTGCATTCCCCCATCAGCATCATGCCGAACCTGCTCCACCGCTCGCCAAGTGCCACGGCGGCGCGGCGTGTCGGCGAGGGGGAGGAGCCTTTGGGCGGGGATAATCGACAACCACCAGGAGGAAACCATGCTTGATCAAGCCGTCAAAGCCTATTCGCGTCCGCCGGTCATTGCCGCTCGCCGCGGATCCCCGGCGCTTCGCCAATGCTGCGACAGCTACATCTGTCCGGTCTGCACGCAGGTCGTCGAACTGACGGATTATCGCCAGGTGCTTTGGCACCAGCAGCCCGGCCACCAGCCGATGGACCTCGAGGCCTGAATTCTACGTTGAATTGGAGCAGCAACAGTTGGAGCGGCCCGTCAAAAGGCGGGACCGCTCCATGAAATGGCTCGCGGTTCGCAAGAACGCGCGGACCGAAAGTGGCGTTGCCGCAACAAACGCCCGGCTGACTAGCCGCCGCTTGCCGGGGCGGGTGCTGGACCGGGGGCAGGAGCGGCGGGGGCCGGTGAGGGCGTCTTGGCCGGTGCTGCAGGCGCCGGCGAGGCCGTCGGAGCCGCGGGCGCCTCGACCTTCGGGGCGTCTATCTTGACATTCACGTCCTTCGACCCGCCGCCTCCGCCAATGTTGATTATGCCGGTGAAAAACAGCAGTCCAACGATCACGATGATGGCAACCACGACAGCGACCGCGGTTCCGCCGCCGCCTCCGCCGCCGGTGTTTACGACTGTAGGTCCGTCGGCCATGTCTTCTCTCCTTTCGCCGATTTCGATGGCCGGGCAACGGCAGCCGAAAGCGATTGTTCCGGCCCTCGGGCGACGGTCCGAGGCCGTTTTCGGACTGAAGTCTCATGCGTCGGGCGCAGAGGCCCGAGGCGCCGATTTTCGGGCAACAACAGCGGCATCAATGCATTTGACTACTAAGCCGCCGGACAAAGTCCCTTCATCGGCGGTCGACCACGGAGTGCCCATCATTCCTGCGATGTGATGGGCACTCCTTTCCCTCTGGAAACTGACTTGGAGTTGCTGCCGTGCAACCCGGCAACATGATCGCGAACCTGTTTGCCGCGCTGCTCCTGGCGCTGGTGATCGGCGGCGTCTTCCTCCTCTTCGGCGGGCCGCTCTGGCCGCAACGCCATGCCCAGATGATTGTCCTTCTTCCAATCGACACCATGGCCACGGGATCGGTGCGCAAAGCCTGTATCGAGCCATGCCTGCCGGCCCGCTTCGATCTCAAGCTCGCGCCGGCCAGGCCGCAAGGATGAAGCCGGCGCGGGAACCAGTCCGCGCCTCACGCCGTTGACTGAGCGAAGGGATGGCGCCAGTGGAGGCCGCCATGGATAATTTCGAACTCATCGATCTTCTGTGTGTCATCGACGCATGCGCGAGCGACCGTTCTGCCGGGCGCGTGGTGCCGATGTCGAGGGCCGTCGAGGAACTGCGCGTCCTGACCGGCGATTTCGTCTCGTCGGACGAGGATGCGGCCAATGCCTTGACGCAGGTCGCGCTCGAGCGCGGCTGCTCGGTTCTTTTCGACGAGCGGCCGGGCGCCGACATTATCGCGTAATTAAGCGCGGCGGCCGGGCCGAGGGCTCCGGCAGGAGATCGGTCGTCGCGGCCCTCGCGAGCCGCCGCCGCTTTCCGCCTCACTTCACCAGGGTGATCATTCGGCCCGCATACATCTCCCGGGTCCCCAGTTCGGCCGTGCAGTCCGACTTCACCGAGGAGTTTCCCGTCATCGCGACGGTGTCGCCCACCAGCCGCAGGCAACTGCCTTGGGCGCTCATGTCCGAATTTCCGGTGTAGGTGATGGCCGCGTCCGGCGCGTAGATGAAGCCGCTCACCAGCGAGCCGGATCCGCCGTTCAGCGTAAGCGCCTGTGTGTTGCCATGCGCCTGGTAGATGGTGATGCCTTGATAGGGGCCGCTGGTGGGCGGGGAGAGGTTCACCTGCTCGTTGGCATTGATGTAGAGCTGCGAGTTCTCCATCAGGAAGATCGTCACGCCCTGGCCGCTCAGGCTGCCATTGCCGCCAGGCTTGATAACGACGTTGCGCATGACGTAGGTGCCCGGATTGAGGGTGATCTTTCCCGACAGGGTCTTGTCGCAATAGGTGCCCGGCGAGAGCGTTATCGTCTTGCCGTTGGGCACCGGCAGGCAAAGCGTGTAGGCCGGAGGAACGACGTCGGCCAGGGGATCGAAGGAGGCATACTGCTTCTCATGCGGCGTGCCGCAGGAAAGCGTGGCGCTGGGCGGCGTCAATCCTTGCGTGCCGCCGACCGTCGAGACGCAAGCTGCGCTGACGATCGCCGAGCCGCCGCGGTTGACGGAGTCGGCGGCGTCCGAATTGGCCGCGATCACGCAGCCGCTCATCGCCACATTGGTCGAGCCCTGCAGGTTGACCGCGTTGTCGGCATGCTGGTTGAGCGCCAGCACGCAGGCCTGCGCGCCGGGCTTGATCTTGACCGAGGCGGTGCGCGTGGCCTGCCAGGCCGGCATGGCGCCGATGAAGGCTGGCCGGCTGATGCTCGACGACGCCGAAATGAAATAGGCGCTTGGATCGCCGCTGGCGGCGGCCTGGAAGGCGGCGAGGCTGCCCGACAGCTCCTGTGCGTCGGCCGCGCTCATATCGGCCGCGAAGAAGGTCTGGCCCAGTTGCTGCACATCGCCCGCCGACATGGTCGGCTGGTACTTCGTACCGATCGCAAGGCCGGCGGCGTCCAGGGAGTTCTGCAGCTGGGCGGCGTCGTCACTGGTGCCGATCAGGTCGACGGAAGCTGCCACACCAAGCATCAGCGGCACCATGGCAACCGCGGTCGCGACCGCAAAATTGCCGCGCTTCGAAACCCAAAACCGTCCAAACATGGAGCCCGCCCTCGTCGTATTCCGAAGAGTGATAGGCGTGCCGTCTCTACGGGCGATTTCCAAAAAAGATAAAATGCAGAACGTGCTAAAATATTAGGTTTTACGGATACTTACACCTTAAGTCCTAAAGAGGTTAGGCCTTAAGTCTGAGCACGCACGGCGCAAGATCGGGGCGGACGCCCGCTGCGGTCCTACCGGCGCAAGTCGAACGAAATAATTAGGCATTCGTTCATATGGCAATGATGACGTGACCGCCGGGATACCGCGGGTGTGCTCGGCCATGGCCTTTTCAGGTCCGTTCTTAAGACAATTTTTTTCTTGGCTGGCCCTTAGACGCTTTTGCGAAGGCAAGGGCGGCAATGTCGCGACCATCTTCGCGTTCACCTTGCCGATCGTCGTCGGCGGCGCGGGGCTCGGTGTCGAGACGTCCTACTGGTACTATTCGAGCCTGAAGCTGCAGGCGATCGCGGACGCGGCCGCCTATGCGGGCGCGCTGGAAAAGATCCAGGGGTCCGACACGGCCGCCATCACCGCCGCCGCCACGACATCGGCCGCCTCGAACGGGCTGGGCGGCGGCACCATCGTCGTCAACACGCCGCCCACCTCGGGACCGAACACGGCCAACAAGGCGGTGGAGGTCATCCTCAGCCAGAACCTCGACCGGATGTTCACCTCCATCTTCACCCAGACCAAGGTGCCGGAACAGGCGAGGGCGGTTGCGCTGATCACCGACGCTTCAAAGGCCTGCGTGCTGGCGCTCAACCCGTCGGCCTCGCAGTCGGCGCTGTTTTCCGGCAGCACGAGCGTCAAATTCAACGGTTGCTCGGTCATGTCGGATTCGATGGCCAACGATGCCATCAAGGTGCAGGGATCGGCGGGGCTTCAGACGGACTGCCTGATCTCTGTGGGCGGCGTTTCACTCAACAACCCGGTGACCACGGTCTGCAAGTCGCCTATGACCCAGGCCCTGCCGGCGTCCGATCCCTTCTCCAGCGTGCCGGCGCCCGCGGCGTCCAACCCCTGCAAGAACGTCAACGGCAACAAGTCATCGCAGACGCTGCAGCCCGGCACCTATTGCAGCGGCATGAGCCTCAACGGCAATGTCACGCTTTCTCCCGGGGTCTATGTCGTTCAAGGCAGTATGAAAATTAACGCCAACGCCGTCGTCTCGGGCGACGGGGTAACCATCTACATGGCCGGCAGCAACACCGTCAGCATGAACGGCAACGCAACCGTGACGTTGAGCGCGCCGACCTCGGGCACCTATTCCGGCATGCTGTTTTACGGCGACCGGACGGGAACGGCGGCGCAGAGCACTTTCAACGGCACCGCGAATTCACTGTTGACCGGCGCCCTCTATTTCCCCAGGCAGCAGGTCAACTATCTCGGCAATTTCTCGGGCCTGGACGGCTGCTCGCAGGTTGTGGCCGACACCATCCAGTGGTCGGGCAATGCGACCATCAACCAGAATTGCAAGAAATACGGGTTCGCGGATATCCCTGCCGCCCCGTCGGTCGCGGTCGTCGAGTAGCGGCCATGGCGCTGCCTGTAATCCGTTTCGGCAGGGACCGCACCGGCATCGCCGCGGTGGAACTCGCGCTGGTGATGCCGGTGCTGTGCGCCGCTCTTCTCGGCGTGGTGGACGGCTGGTCTTACGTCACCAGCTCTCTGGCGATGCGGGCAGGGGTGAAGACGGCGGCGAACCTCCTGTTGGCCGGCTCCTCCGACGACAGCGCCACCCAGGCAGCAGCGCTCGCAAGCTGGGACAACAAGCCCGCCGACGCGGCGGTCACGGTGAGCCGCACCTACAAGTGCGGAACAACCGTGGTTGACGCGGCGACCCCGTGCACAGGGTCGAACCTACGCTCGATCTATGTCCAGATCCAGGCGTCGGGCACCTGGGTTCCGCCCTTTACCTTCGGCCCCTTCCCAAACAATACCGCGATCGGCCATCAGCAGGTGGTCCGTGTCCGCTAATGCAATTCCAGACAAGCAAAAGCTTCGGGCATTTGGCGGCGATGCCTCGGCCAGCGCCGGCATCGAGTTCGCGCTGATTGTGCCTATCCTCATCATGCTCCTGTTCGGCATCTTCGCCTTCGGCTGGTCGATGAACAGCGTATCCAGCGTGCGCTATGCGCTTGAGGCCTCCGCGCGCTCGCTGCAGCTCAACAACACGCTGACGCAGTCCGACATCCAGGCGATCGCCACGCAGAAGCTGAAGGCGCTCGGCCTGCAGAATGTTAACGTCACGATTACCACTGATCAGCCGAGCGGTGGCTTCTGCATGGCCCATGTCAAGGCCAGCTATGCCTTCGTCATCAGCTTCCCATATTTCAGCGACTACCCGATCAGCTACGCGGCCATGGTGAACGTGCCGCTGGCGAACAGCGTGCAAGGAGCTTGCCCTCAGTAACACTCGGAACTGAATCGGCCACCGTGCCGCTGGTCGGCGGCTAGAACGGTGCGGGCAACCCGGAGACAGAACCGTCGCCGGCTAGTGACGGGCCGGCGGCCTGCGTGCCGTCCCGTCCGGCGGGCGCATCATCTTAGCAATCCCTAAAGTCGCAAGCTTGACGCCAGCCAGGAGTGCTAATGATTTGCCGTCGTCCTGTCAGGAGCGCAGCCATGACCTCTCCCGTCGGAAGCCAGCATTCCGCTGGCGTCGTGCATCATTCGAGCAAACCTCAGGGATCGTCGGAAACCTTCCCGGGCAAGAGCGCGGAAAGCATCGGCCACCTTGCAAAGGCCTCGGTTGCCGAGACGGATGCGGGCGAGCCGAACGCGCAAGGAAAAGCCGCGTCCCGCATCGCCCGAATGGATCTGACGGTGCTCTCTCCAACCGGTTCGGGCGAGAGCGAGGACCCGGATACCGCGACCGACGCGCCGGCGACCACCGGCGACGTGGAAGCCGCGTGAAACAGCTAGGCTCGGCGCCTTCGCCGTAGCGTTCCGTCCGCAACCGCACCATAACGGGAAGATAGGGCGGTCCGCCGTTTCAGCGGACGCTGCAACACGCTAGCAGCCTTGCGTCGTCGTTTTCATCTGGCCGGGAGCGTTCGATTTGGCGCTTGTATCCTGCTGGCCGGGGGCCGCCTGCTTCGCGCTCCCGGTCGTCTGTTGTCCCGGAGCGCAATCCTTGGCCGAGTTTGGATTGGTCGAGTTCGTTTGCGTTTGATCCGTGCTGGGCACCGTGGTCGTGGATGAAGAACCCGACGACGTGCTCGACTGCGCTGCAGCCAGCCCTCCGGACATGGCGAGCAAGGCGGCGACAAGAAGAATGCGTTTCATGACGATTGGTCCTTTCGGGCAGCGTCCCTTCAAGTGTTAACCTCGGCCCGGCAAGAGTGTTCCGACGGCCCGAACGCTCCCGATTTGCGAACTTTCGCGTACCCAAATGCCCCCTTGGGACCATGGTCTGGCGAGACAAGGGCCCTCATTGTTCCAAACGGCCCAAACACGCTCGGCCCTTTGTATTTCTGTTTGATTTCAATGAGTTAGTGTGGTTCTTCGAGCAAGATACGAGGCGATGGCCGCGCCGCTCTCATTTCGCGACCGCGAATGCCTAAAGTTTATCCGACGGCGTTAGGAAATTCTCATATGAGGCTGCCTAGCGGTTGGGCCATGTGAAGATTCATCTGCGGAGAAGCACAATGACATTGCGCAAAACACTTCTGGCATCGCTTGCCATCCTGGCCCTCGCGGCGGCCCCTGCGCTTGCAGGCAACGGCAATGGCCATGGCAATGGCGGCAGCCATGGCGGCGGAAACGGCAACGGCAACAGCGGCGCCTCGCATGGCAACTCGGCATCTGCCCCGGGCCACAACAAAGGCACCGACACGAGCACCGAAGCCTCGGATACCTCGACCGACAACACGACCACGACCTCCACGTCGAACGCGAACATCCATTCGAAGCTCGGGCGGCTGAACTCGCTGCAGCGCAACATCAACGCCTACATGAACTCCAAGAGCAAGAAATTCGCCGCCGTCCAGGCCTTCGTGACCCAGTCGGCCAAGGCCAAGGTCGCGCAGGCGGCGGCTGACGCTGCGGCCGCCCAAGTGGCCACCGACCAGGCGACACTCAACGACCTCAACAACCAGATGACCGCGTTGAAGCAGGCGAATCCACCTGCGTCGCAACAGCAGATCGACGCTTTGCAGGCTCAGATCGACGCCGCGACCGCGACGCTTGCCACCGACACCACGGCGGCTGCCCAGGCCCAGGCGGCGGCTACCGCTGCCGCTGTCGGCACCGACGACGCCTCGCTCACCACGGCGCTGGGCACCATGTCCAACAAGCCGGTCGATGCCGCCGTCACGGCCTGGGCCAAGGACACGCTGGCCAGCAAGATCGACGCGGAAGCCGCCACGATGACCACGCCGTAAGGCGCGCAGGCCCGCCAGAGGGTGAACTGCAAAAGCCGCCGGGCCTCGCCCGGCGGCTTTTTTGCGGCCTTATGTAGCAAAAGCACCAACTTGCCGCACGACCTAAAGAGCGGGTTCCCATAAAATCCGGGCATGCCAAGAGTTGCCCCTATCGTCCGCTCCACCCGATACGAACACGCCATCAACACATTGGTGGCGAAGCGTTCCGAGATATCCGGCCTAATCCGCTTCAAGGGCGCGGACCTGGCGCACCAGCTACTCCACATAGACGCGGTGCTTGGCATCCTTGGGTACAAGGGCGATCCGTCTCAAATCGTGCCACTACGCCGCGCGCCAAGCCCGAAGGGGCGAGCTTTGGCGGCTGATCTTGATGCACGAAGCGGA
The DNA here is from genome assembly GCF_003289965.1 of Mesorhizobium atlanticum. Lineage (GTDB taxonomy): Bacteria > Pseudomonadota > Alphaproteobacteria > Rhizobiales > Rhizobiaceae > Mesorhizobium > Mesorhizobium atlanticum. The sequence continues at coordinate 25,286 of NZ_QMBQ01000001.1, read as the reverse complement.
AGGCAGCGCCTCAAACCGAGAAACCGCCACGCGCATCGCACAGGCGAAGGGTGGGATTCCTCGCGCATCAAGCCGCTCATGGACCATATCAAGACGACCAAGGGACGGCGGCGACGGAAGGCTAAAGCTGGTCTCTAGCACTTCCCCAAAATTGCGCGAATTGCGTCTTTATCGACTTCCTTAAGATACCGCGCGTCCTTCAGAGCGGCAACAATCTCAGCACACAGAGTAGGAGATACATGGCCAATGATGCCTTTGTATCTGATTGATTCCTCGACGACGTAATCATCAAGTTCAAGCGGGTCGCCACATTCCAAAAAGCTGTCGTGATCTAGAAATCCATGGTGCGGATCGCGCGAAATTGCGACGGCTGGTTTCCAGTGGTTTTTCGAGTTTATGCGATAGTACCAGCCTTCACCCGGATGGATGCACACGACCAATTTTGGGCCCGGTGGCGTAATAGTGCCGTCATGAATCAGGATGACGTCTAGCGGAGATATCATCGCTCAAAGCCGCATGAATCTCGCATTTTCCATCAGGTATTCGATGATCGCCGGCTTATCCTCTGTCTCATCCAGCATGTCTTCATAATGCATGAGGCCGAGGTTTGCCTTCTGCCAATCTGGACCATGCGTAGCGGCCGTACGCTCACTAAAAGACATCTTCAATGAACGGGCCAGCCCAGCCTCTAGAAACTCTTTGTCGCTTTCCGAAAGCTGAGACAAATCGACTTCAGAATTTCCCTCAAGCCGCAGTCGATAGCCCTGCAGTTTCCAAGGGAGATGGTCGGCATGAATTTCGGCAAGCCAGAGAGCCTCGCCCTTTGCCATCTCGTAGATTTCAAGAGGCACCGGGCCAAACTTCATCGCCTTGTAGGTCGCTCCGAAGATCGGGCGATGGTAGGCGTTCAGGTGGGCTTTATCCGCGAAATAGCACGCTTTAAGCGCCGTATGCAGATCAATATCTCTCGTCTGGCACACCATCCAATGGAGCGCAGCATATGCCTTGAGAGGCGCGAACTTAAAACGAATCGTACTCATGTGCTGTCAGTTATAGGATGTTTTCCCTTAAGAATCAATGATTTAGATTTTCCTTTTGCGTTATCAAAGGCTTAGGCTTCTGACCGCTGCCAGTATCCGGCCCAAACCCGGCTCACCGAATGATTTAGGGCACCCCCAAGGATGGCATAGGCGCGTTGCCGCCATTCGAACGGCGGCGATGGTCTTCAAGCCATGCGGCATGGTTTGCGTACTGGTAGAGGTATTTGTGCGAAACGTGGTGGTGTTGACCGACAACCATGCGGCGCAGGCGGCTGAAATAGCTTTCCACCATGTTCGTATGCTTGCCGTGGCCGTCGCTGTAGCTTTCCGAGTGGTTGATGCGGGTAGAGGCATAATCGGCTTCCAGAGCGTCCCAATGGGTCGCCTCGTCGGCAAACAGCTTGGCGCTGGCGACCATGCGAGCGCGGGCGATATCGACGCCTTCAGCTTCACGGTTGCGGATGAAAGTCAGGGTGCGACCAGCGCGCTCGCGCAGGGCAATGACAACGCGGCGGCGGTCTGACTGGTTCTGCTTCATGCGGCGGTCCTTGCGGTCCTCTGCGCGGTTCTCAGGGCGCACGGCGCCACCAAAGTACGCACCGTCAATCTCGACTTCGCCTTCAAGCATTTCGTCCTTGGTTTCAGCCGCAAGTGCCTCGCGCAGCTTGTGCGAGAGTACGAAAGCGGTCTTGTACTGAACGTCCAGATCGCGGGAGAACTGGACCGACGACATGCCCTTTGAGCCGTTGACGAACAGACAGATCGCCGCCAGCAAGTCGGTAAAGGAGAGCTTGCGCGAAGCGAAGATCGTACCGGACGTAACCGAGAACTGCGCACCGCAGGCGGCGCACTTGAACTTGCGACGGGTCGGGATGTCGTAGTGATCCAGGCACCCGCATTTCGAGCAAACAGGCTCGCCTTGCGTCGAAGCCCAGCGAAGGCGCTTGAACGTGTCGTAAGCCTTGTCCTCGCCACCCTTGTAGATGTCCTTGAGGGAAAGGGTGCGGCTTTCGGCGGAGAGGAGGAAGTGCTGTGCCATTGTCATCATATCCGGTGATATTACTCATCGTATATGCGGACTTATATCGCCAAATTCAAGGGCCTATATCATCAAATACGATGATATTTTTCGAGGCGAGTCGGATGGCACGTAAGGACGATCCCCAAACCGTCGAATACGAGACGAGAGCTAAGAACCTCCTGAAAGCCGAATTGAAGCGACGCGGCGTTACCTATGCCCAGCTCGCCGAAAGATTGGCGACTATGGACATTCACGAAACCGAGCGTAATTTGAACAACAAAATAAGCCGGGGGGGCTTTAGTGCTGCGTTCTTACTGCAATGCTTAGAGGCTGTCGGGGCATCCTCATTGCGGCTTTCGGAGTAGTTCTACTCGCGGCGGCTTCACCACCACAGAACAGCGGGCAAGCAGAACAGGCCAAGCCCCAGCAAAACCAGCAAACTACGCCCAGTCCGCCCCCGGTAAGTCAGCCGCCAATTCAGAGCGCCGACAAGCCCGAAAACACCAATCCCCCATGCAAGGCCGGTGAGGACAACCGTAGTTCCGATCTTTGCGCCCAGTGGAAGGCTGCCGATGCGGCCAAGGAATCCGCTGACTGGGCTAGACGCTCCTTTTGGATGGTTGTCGTCGGGACGGTAATTGGTGTCCTCACTTTGATTGCCGCCGGTGCCGCTGCCGTCTATGCCGGACAAGCGGCCAAGCACACCAAAACGGGGGCTGACCATGCCGAACGAAGCGCGAAGGCGGCAGAAGACGCTATTACTGTCAGTCGCGAGATCGGCGAAGCTCAAGCCCGTGCCTACATCTCGGTCACCAAAGCCTGGTTCGAAAACAACGCCAAGGCTCTGCCTAAGATCATCCTCCAAGTAAGGAATTCGGGCCAAAGCCCAGCCTACGATTTGAAGGTTGTCTATCGCGCCTGCACGGAGCCAATAAGCGTCGAACCCGCCCCAAAGCCTCTCAACGTCAATTCGTACCAGTTGACCGAACTGTGGCCTGCCGGTGCCGACGACATATTGGCTTTCGCCATTCATCCCGACGAAGTTGTTGACCAGACCGGCAAGGGAGCGCCGGGCAAACCCTTCGCGATGGTCGAACTGATACTTGAATACATGACCGCATTTGACCGTCCGCGAGGAGGTGTCGACATGGATACGGCAGTTCGGTTGCTGATCCCCAAGGTTCCAAAGTGGGCTGGCGCTGACCTCACGGGGACCAAGTCGCCGCGTCACCCCGTTCCGGTAATGACCAACTTCATCGCTGATTGGATTCTTGAGTACCGGCGCATGTTCAGCAAAGGCCGAGTTATCAAGAAGAGCGAAGTAGAAAAACGGAACGACGAGGCGTAGAGCCATCATCGCGCCTGTAGGGGGTATTGCAATGCGGTTTTTGCGCGACGCGAATGTGATGCTCACGCTAGCGACGGTGACTGTCTTGGTCTTTATGGTCGGGATGATATCCGCCATTATCTTAGATCAATACGCCAAGGTACATGAGGCTTATTCCAGATATCAGGAAAAGGCCGAGCAAGATCGCCGCGATGCCCAAAAGGTAATAGCCGAGTCCTGCTTCGGGATGGCCCTGCCTGCCTTCACTAAGTGCGTTTCCGACAAGCTGGAAACCTACGACCGCAAGCAAGCCTCCGATCAGGATTTGCAAGCCCAAAAGGATATGGCCTTTTGGGCTCTTTGCACTTTCCTCGCGTCGTGCGCCGGTTTGGCTGTGACTGTCATCGGTATCTATTACGTCCGCAAATCGCTGCTTGCCTCCCATGAGGCTGTCGATACCGCTCGACAGCAATTGGTTGCGGACCAGCGCCCTTGGCTTCTTGTAGTGCCAAGCTTCGTCCGGCCAATAAGGTTCGATCCCAAGGGGGCGATCATTGAGGTCGCTCTGGATATCAGGAACATAGGCAAAACCCCCGCGCAGCACGTCTACGTGAAGGCCAAGGTGATCAATACGCTTGGCTCTACAGTTGCAGTTCACATCACATCGGGTGAGCTTTTGGGGATGCGCAATGAGCACGAGCTGATTGGGGCAACCCAACTGCCAAGCGAAGAACGTGTCGAAAGACGGACTTTCCGCATCGACAGAGAGAAGATGAGAGCCATCGTCCCGGTCGAGGGACTTCCCGTCCTTCCGATTATGTTGCCAGTGCTGATCGTCTGCATTGATTACCGTGTGCCGTTCACCAATCAACTCGCTCAAACGATGCGGGTCTATGGGATACTCTTGAAATCCACCGATGGCGTGGGCGAGGCATTGCCAATCGACAGCGCTCCCATACCTATAGATCGCCTTACATTCGTGAATTATCCGGTCGCACCCGGCGTCACTACCTAGCAAGATCGTCACAGCGGCCAACGCCGCTCGCGCCCACACAGCGCGCCGCCTAGGTCATGGTCCCCTCCCGTTTTCGGGGTTTGGTGCTTTTGCTACATAAGGCCGCTTTTTTGTGCGCCACCGCCTCAGCGTGAAGCCGTTCTCTTCGGCGCGGGCCAGGCCGGGCCTATTTCGGCGGCGCGTCAGACCTCAGTCGTCTTGTCTTCGGCCGCACAAGGCGCCTATGTCATCCTTGCGCTCCCTGTTCTTGCCCTTCATGGCGCATGGTTCAGGCTCCGCTCTACCCCAGCGGAACCGAGCCCAGATATGGGGAGTACAGGAGACGACAGTCGATTCCCCCGGGATGTAGCTGTTCCTTCATCGAGCCCGCCACTGGTTCAGGCACCAGTAGGCGGGCTTTTGATAGCCGGGCGGGGCAACCCGGCCGAATTCAGTTTCAGGGAAGTGTGAACGGCCGAGCCCGGCGGCTTCGCCGCAAACTTCAGCCCCGTCCAATCAGACAAATGCAGCGTTTCGCCTTTTCTCCGAAACGGTGAAACGCACTCTCTCGTTGTTTTACGCAGTTCCGGACGGAAGGCTACGGGAAGGGCGCCGCATGTCTTTATCCCGAAACCGGTTCCCACTTTCGGGAGACATGCTCTAATCGGCGTGATCGAGCAGGCGGGTGGCGTCCGGACGGTCTCGGGCTTGTTTGCTCCCGGCATGGTCGATGCCCTCGACCGTGATGGCGAACGTCCCGTTCTCGGTCCTGCCGATGAAGCCCTTCGCCTTGAGGTACCACAGGTGGAATTCGAGGTGCTCGCGTGGGCAGCCCGACAGGCGTTCGAGCTCGTCGTCGCCGATGCCCGCATTGTTGACGTCGCGTCGGCGCCGCACATAGAGAAGTGACAGCAAATTGGCCTGGATGGCCGCATCCCGCTCGAGGCCGCCGCCGTCGCGCGCGCCATCCGTGAGTTCGTGGCGAAGGCCCAGATGCTCGCGGTAAAGGATGTCGTACTGGGCCCGTTTGACTGGATCCCGCAGCGTATTGTGGGCCTCAACAATCTCGCTGAAGCGCGATTCATTGCCTGTTTCCCGATTATCGGGATGGTAGCGCATAGCAAAATAGCGGAAAATCCGCTCGATTGTCTCAGAATTGGCGTTCGGGCTTATTTCCAGAGTTTCGTAGTAGTCAACGAACATGTAATCGTGCTTCCGAAATTACGGAAACCACTCCCCCGAATCCAAGCATTGCCCAAATGCTGCCCATATGCAAGGCGCGGGGCGGGCATCCGACATCAGCCATGTGCAAGGCGGTTCTTTCCGGGACAACACTCCACTCCTGCGGTGGAATGAACTTCAGCCTCCATCTCCTTGTTTCGGCGCAATTCCAGCCGGAAAACCCCTCACGCTTTTCCTGGAATTGCTATAGGTTGGCGCGGTTTGAAATTCAGGTGGCAACCTGGATGGGAGCCGACCTCAAGCCCGGCTCCCCTTTTTGGCTCGCCTCGAAAGGGGCGAGCCTTTTTTCGTCAAGCCGCCTCGCGGCTTTCGTCCGAAGGCTTCACCGACCTAAAGCGCGTCGCGATCCTTCGGATTCGCCCCATGCGCTTTAGGACTTTAATTTTGCGCATGCCTTTATCCCGAAACCGGCTCCCACTTTCGGGGAGACATGCTTTAGGTGCGCCATGGCTAATATGGCTTGATGGATATAGACTTCACAGAGTCGGGTCTACAGAGGCATTGGGAGGGACAACAGAATGCCACGGGTATCGGAACTCTTCTTCAAGACGGCCATCGTCTTTCTCATTCTGGGCATCGCCGCCGGGCTGCAGATGGCGATTTCGGGCGATCACGGCGCCTTCCCGGCGCATGCCCACATCAACCTTCTGGGCTGGGTCACCAGCGCCATCTTCGGCGGCTATTATGCGCTCAACCCGGCCAAGGCAGAGCGCCGCATCGCCATGATCCATTACGGCCTCTATACGGTCGGCATCGTGATCATGCTGCCGGCGCTGTACTGGATGCTGGCGGCAAGCCATCCGGAGATCGAGCCGGTCGTGGCGATAGGCTCGCTCATCGTCGCCGCTGCAGTGCTGGTCTTTGGCTTCGTCGTCTTCTCGTCGTCGGAAACGGTGCGCTCCGCCTCACCAGCCACGGCGCGCTAGCTTGCCGTCGAGCAGGGGCTTCGGCCTGGACGGGCTGGAGCCTCTGACCGAAGAAACACGACAAGACGGCCGTTTGCGTTGCGCCGAATAACCTTTGTTGCAGACGGCCGCTGGCGACAATGCCAAATTGACTGCGCCTCGGAAGCTTAACGCCGCGGCTAGTCCGGCTCGCTGTGCTCGAGCAGAAGAGTGCAGTGTGTCGGGCGAAACGGTTTGCAGCCGGTTTCCGGGAAAAGCGATTGGCCGGCCCTTCGCGAGCAAGCTACCGCCGGCTAAGGCAACAGCTTCGGAAACAACAGCGAAATGACCGCCTGGATGATGCCGTCGCGCTCGAACGGGCCAGGCAATTTGGCGGGCGAGGCGCCGTCGCTCGACTTGGCCTCGTCGGTCACGCGGGCCTCGCCATGCACCAGCCACAGCACGGCCACGAAATAGCCCGCCTGCAGAACAACAGCGGCAAGGACCGTCCAGCCCAATGCCGCCCAAATCGATCCGGTGGACGCGAATGTCCAGCCGAGGATCACCAGAAGCGTCGCCGCCATTCCCATAAGAAACTGCGGAAAATACATTTGCCCAACCGAGCGCCGCGACCATGTCCAGTCGTCGACGATCTCGCCCATGTCTCTACCCGTCATGACCCTTGCACCTTTTCCGGGTGGACCGCAAGCTTGAACAATCTGCCCGGCGGCTTGGTCGCACTATCGTCTGCCCCGACAGGGACCAAGGATGCAGGACTTCCTTGCAACAACCGCCAATTGCGCCGGATCGTTCCATGGCCACCGGCATTCAAGCAACGCCTTATGGAGCGCGTAGTCGCACCGGCTATTTCCTGATCGCGGCGGCACTTGGACGAAAAAAGGCCCGCATCGGCGGGCCTTGTTCTCTTCGTGCCGGTCCCTGTCAGGTCAGGATCAGGACGATCTTGTAAGTGTCGGGGTCGACGATGACGATACGCCCGTCGGCCAGCACGAAATAGTCGTAGTTTTCATAAGCGGGCACGATCCTGACGATACGGGCCGGCAGACGGTGCAGCCGCACCTTATGGCGAGGCACCTCGATGCCGACCGAAATGTCGAAGCTGACGTCGCGAACCGGTTCCACCTTGGTCTCGTGGATGATCTGCGTGATCTGCGTCTTCTGCTCGACGGTCACGTTGTTGATCGAGGCCGTCTTGTTCTGGTCGGTCTGGACGTTGGTGTTGCCCTGGGCATTCTGCTCGGTCTTGGTCTGGGCATTCTGCTCAGTCTTGGTGCCGGTTTGGGTCTGGGCGTTCTGCTCGGTCTGCATCTTGGTAGTGCCGCCCTGAGCGTTCTGCTCGGTGGTCGCGCCGGCCTTGCCCTGAGCCTGCTGCTTCTTCTTCAGCTGCGTGTTGTCCTGGGCATTCTGCTCGGTCTGCATCTTGGTATTACCCTGAGCATTCTGCTCGGTGGTCGCGCCAGCCTTGCCCTGGGCCTGCTGCTTCTTCTTGAGCTGCGTGTTGTCCTCGGCGTTCTGGTCGGTCTTGGCGCCGGCCTGGCCCTGGGCCTGCTCTTCGGTCTTCATCTTGGCCTTGCCCTGGGCCTGCTCCTGCGTGTTGGCGCCGGCCTTGCCCTGGGCGTTCATTTCGGTTTTCGATTTCGTCTCGCCCTGGGCCTGGCCGCCCGCCTTGCCGCCCTTCTGGCAGTCGGCCGTGCCGGCCGCGCAATTGTTGTCGCCGCTTGGCTGCGCGGATTCGGTCTGCGCCATCGCGGCGCCGCAACTCACACTGAGCGCAATCATGCTTGTGATCAGCAGATGTTTCATTGGATCTCTCCTCGAAAAGTCGGTCCCTTCGCATGGGTAACCCCGCCCGAAACGCATTGTTCCGAAATTGCTGCAAGGGGCGAAAAGGATGGTTTTGCGGAATAAGGCGGCATCAATTTTTGCAGGCGCCGGTCCAAATTTCGCAGGAACAACGCCAGGCGATTGGCGTTACGACAATGCCGACCCGCTGTGGAAAATCGCAGGCGCAGCATCAAGGCGATTTGATCCAATCCACATAGGAGAGACGAACAATGAAAATGCACATCACCTCCGCCGCCGCCGGCTTCCTGCTTCTTGCCGGCATTGGCGCCGCTGCCGCTGAAGATGTCGTCATCGCGCCGGAGCAGGAAACAGTGATCAAGGAATATGTGCACAAGCAGCCGCTGGCGTCGGTCAAGCTTCCCGGTGTCCAGCTCAGCATCGGCAGCACGCTTCCCGACACGGTCGAACTGCACGAGGTGCCGAACGTCAAATACCGTTACGTTGTCGTCGACAATCGGACGGTCATCGTCGACCCCGGCACGCGCAAGATCATCAAGGTGATCGAATAATCGATACGACGCCGCGATCGGATGGCCCGTCGTTCTGCGGCGGGCCATTAGCCGGTTATTATTTGTTACCATGTGCTAACGGAACCATCCCGTCGCGCTTGAGTTAGCGGCTCTGGGCTCACGCTGTCTCATAGACAACACAAATCAATGGCAAGGTGGAGATTCGGGCGGCGGCGAACAATACGGGCGGGTCAGGAGGAGTCTAACCGACATGTCGAAACGAGAAATCGGAACATCCCGTTCCCTCGGGATGCGCGTCGCCGATCTCAAAGCCAGGATGCGCGACGCCCGGATCACCGAGCATGAGATGAAGACCTTCCAGAAGGTCGCGGCCATCATGGGGGGCGGCGAGGGCTCCCTACGCATCGAAGCGGACGACCTGATCGCCGCGTCCTTCGTTACCGAGGCGCTGGGCGAGTCGACGCCGACCTGACCGCGGCCACCAGCCGAAAATTCCCCGATTGATCCAGTCGACCGTCAGCCGCCAGGCGGCGGTCCGCGGGAAGACGGACGCGAGGCGGCCTTGTTGCCGGGATATCGTCGGCTTGATCCTGAAACCTGCAAGGCCAATGCGCACCGGCGCCGTCAGTGCGCCGGCCGCTGCTGCGCCCGGCTTTCGCGTGCCCGGTTGCGTCTGATCTTGGCCTCGCGCAGCACCGCGACCGGATCGGCCCCGGTCCACTCGATCCCCGCTTTCCTGGCGAAGACCAGGAACGCCTGGCGCGCCTTGTCGAGATCGATGTCTCCGGCCCGCGCCGCCTCGCAGGCGCGCAGCGCCGTTGCGTGGCTCTCGCCCCGCGAGGCCGGCGGCCATTCCTTGAGAAAATTCTGCATCCCGGTGAGCGAGCCGATCTCGCGCTTGAAGCCGGCGCCGACGGCGATCACCACTGGGGCGCGAAGTTCGATGTCGCTTCTGATGTAACCTTCTCGCATGACGGCGACGCCCTTTGGATTTCAAAGTCTTGGGGAGTTTCAATGCCTTCCAATGCGGAGCCGATGCGAAGGTTCCGCCACATCAATTAGTTGTCGCTGACGGAACAACACCTCGCCGGGGACGTTTGCCCCGGGAGCTCAACTATTCGGCCTGCCGGTGTTTCCGCCCCTCGCGGAGGCAGGGCGGAGCTCGCCAAACGCGATCCGAAGGATCGTCGTGAACCAATACGCGATCCGAAGGGTCGTCGTGAACACAACAGGAGAGAAACGATGAAAAACACCCTCATTCCAGCTGTCGCCGGCCTGGCTTTGATGGCCGGTATCGGCATCGCGGCCGCGGACGAGGTGATCATCACCCCCGAGCAGCAAACCGTGGTCAAGGAATATGTCCACAAGCATCCGATCGCCTCGGTCAACGTGCTCGGCCTCGAGCTCGGCGTCGGCTCGACCGTGCCCGACACCGTCGAGTTGCAGCAGGTTCCGGACGTCAAGTATCGCTATGCGATCGTCAACGACCACACGGTGCTGATCGATCCCGGCACGCGCCGCGTTGTCCAGGTGATCCAGTAACACCTGGAACCGAGGAGCCCGATCCTCCCGCGGAAGCATCGGGGAGGACCGGGCTCTTCTCGCATTAGGGCAAAACGCCTAGAATGCAGTGGTTTGGGAGGCAACGAAGCGGAAGGAGTCGTTGCCATGCATCATCCACATGTCGAATCACCCAGCGTCGCCGCCACGGTCGACAAGCTGCTGGCCGAGCACAGGACTGGCCTGCTGACCATGCAAGAGGCAATTTCCCTGCTGCGGCAGCGCACGGGGACCGACCGCTCTGACGCGGATTTAGCCGGACTGATCGCAAAGAAGGCAGCGCATCTGGGCATCGCGGTCGTCGTCGACGGACACTGAACGAATTTGCCGCCTAAGTCGGTCGCATATGCGTGATACCGAAGACGCCGCGTGAAAATTCCGCTACTGTTCGCGCCGGGGAACCCGTCCCAACCTTAGGAGGCGACAGTGACGGACGACAGGCACGAACGCATTCGCCAGCGCGCGCACGAGATCTGGGAACAGGCCGGCCGGCCCGAAGGTGCTCATATGGAGCATTGGGAACAGGCGGCCGCCGAGATCGACGCGGCAGGCAAGCCGAAGAAAGCTCCGAAGAAGGCGGCTGCCGCCAAGGTCGAGAAGCCGAAAGCCGCCAAGGCGGAAAAGCCCGCCAAGGCCCCCGCCAAGGCAAAGGCGGCCAAGCCGAAAGCCAAGGCCTGAATCTCCGGCGGCCGCGCCGCCGCCGGCTCATCCCGACAACGAGCTCCGACAGTGACCGGACGCGACTGCACTGGCCGCGCCGGTAGCCGGCGCCGCCGTGCTGAGCGAAGGCTTCGCCCATGGCGGCCGCCTGACCGCCACGCTCGGTATCGCCTTCGCCGGCCGGCAGGTTGGCGGCAATGCGGGGTTGCAGTTCAGCTGGTAGGAAGAGGAAGAAGAGGAAAGGCGCGCCGCCGAACCGCTCTAACTCTTTGTTTTTACGCAATTCCGGACGGAAGGCTACGGCGAAGGCGCCGAGCCTAACCGCTCACGCTTTTCCTGGAATTGCTCTAGTGCCCTCCCTGCCTCCTGGCGTATTGCGCGACCGCGCAGAGAAGGGCAAGCGCCGCGGTATCGCAGGCAGCCCGCGACGGCGACGGGCCTTTGGCGAAAAGGACCGCGTCCGCGACCGGAACCGTCAGTCCGTGCTTTCTGGCAAATGAAGTGACTTCGTATGGCTGATCCTCGGGCAGTGCGCCGATGTCGATTTGCGGTTGCATCAAACGTGTTCCTCCCTGGTATGCGTCTCTGTCCCTCCTTCACCCGGGAGGAATTAACGCCCGGCCACTCACCCGCGTCCACCAATTGGCGATTGTGTGAAACGATGCATTTGCCGGGGCGGCGAGCCAAGGGTTGCAGGCGGCCGGTTGAGGGGTCTGCGGCGCGGGCTTCTTCCTTCTTGCACACGGGGGAGGGAAGCGCCTCACCAGGCATCGCTCGACCTGGCGAACCTCACCCCCGCCGCGATCATCGCGTTTTCGCACTCGCTGATCAGCCTGAGGTTTCGCAGATATCGCGCCACCGTTTCCGGCAGCCAGGCGGCGCAGGCTTCGACATAGGCGCGGCCATGCACCAGCGTGCCGGTCGAAAGCCGCTCGTCCTTCTCGGCGATCACTTTCAGATATTGCCGGATGAAGCGGATGTCGTCGGTGATGTCCTGGCTCGCCATGCGCCAGGCTCCGGCGAGGCGTTCGCGCTCGGCGAGCGGCAGCGGCGACGGCAAAGGGCGGGAGAGGTCGGCAAAAGCGGCATGATTGGCGGTGTTCAAGCAGATTCCCTCAAAGAAAGTATCGTACTTTATGTACGAAACGCGGTCAAGCAGGGTTCGTACAATTTGAACGATATGCTTCGACTTGAGGTAAAAATCAGGCGATCCGCACCGAAAAGCCTTCGAGCTGCACGCCGACTTCGCCAAGTGCCCGCCCCAAGACCGACTGGACCATTTCATGCCTGTCCGGCTTCAGCAGGCCCAAGCCCTTCCGCAATGCGTCCCGCCAGGCGTCGCCGCGCTCCCACGCCTCCGCGAAAGCCAGTGCAAGGTCATCCTGTCGGCGCGTCGTATCCAGTGCCTCGACCAGCAGGCCCGCCTGATGGAGGTCCTTCTCCCGCTTCGGCGCCGCGCCTCGCTCGCGGCGGGTCGCCACTATCAGCTTGTGGACGGCGAAGCGTTCGGGCGAGGGGACAAGCACCGGCACGCCGGAGCGATGCAGCAGCACCGTCCTTACTGGATCGCGGATCAGGAAATCGAGGAAGCGCAGCGGCTGCGCCGAAGCGCCGCCGAGCGACGGCATCGGGCTGGCGCGGTCGGCGTGGTTGTCGCTGCCGCGGTTGGGGGTGAGAAACTCGATCCTGTAGCGCGAGGCGTTCTCGTACTGCGTCGTGCGGCCGGCATCGGTCCGGTGCGGGATTTCGCGAAACGTCGGGTCGACGGCCCTCAGCACGTCGATGACCGGCGGCATGCTGTCTTCCACGTCGGCCGAAACGGAATGGAACTGCGCGAAATCGGCATCGCCTGTCTGCAGCGCGGCGCCCGGCAGCCGCACGCCGAGATGCCCGGCATAGGTCTGGAAAGCGACGGTGCCCACCAGCACCGCGCGCAGCCGGAAGAGCCCCGCCTTTTCCAGCGCCTCGACGACATCGCCGGTGAAGGTTTCGGGTGCCGTCAGGCCAGCATCGCGGACAAGCGTGGAGACCAGCTTGCGGCGACTCCTGAGATCGCCCTTGATCTCCCTGAAGGCCGCAACCCGCCTGGCGATCTCGGGATCCTCGGCCGGACCGACATAACGCCTCGTTTTCTCGGGGCGGGTTTCCTCGAAATACCAGTAGTCGCGGCCCTTCACCGGCACGCGTACGAAATTGCCCGCCGTCGAGAAATCCGTCTCGAAGGAAGCATCGAGGCTGCGCTGCACCAACTCGGCGTAGAGGGTGCGGTAGGCGAGGTCGATGGTCTTCATCGCTCGTACCAGCGTTATAAGATTTCCAAAATTTTCTTATAATTGCGTGTGGCCGGCTCGATTGCAAGTCTGTTATAAGAAAATCGTGAAAATCTTATAACTACCGGCATCTCCCCTAGGGGAGATGAGACTTCCTGGCCCAACTGCCCGGCAAAAAAACGCTTCCCCAACCCCGCAAACAGTGCTTTAACGCCGCCATCCACAGGGGTGCTCCGTACGGTCGGGGCTGAGATGGTGGCGGCAAGCCTCCGGACCCTAAAGCTGATCTGGATAATACCAGCGGAGCGAGGCGGGCCATGTTTTCCGGCGCACAGATTTCCCTTTATCCCATGGCCGACGATTTCGTCGGCGTCATCCTCGGCGCGTTGGGCGCGCTCGATCCTTACCGCGACAGGCTGAGGATCGAGACCGACGACATCTCGACGCTGCTGGTTGGGCCGCCCGAAGTGCTTTTCCCGGCCATGCGCGACCTGTTCGTGGCGGCGGCCAGGAGCGGCAAGCATTGCGTGCTGTCGGCCGCCGTCTCGCGCGGCTGCCCCGGCGAGCCGGACGATCCGATCTGCCGCTCCGACGAGATCGGCGGCCCGGCGATCCCGCTCGACGACCGCAAACGCGCGGCGCTTGGCGCCGTGCGGTCGACGCCTTCGACCGACCAGCCGGTGGCGGCGCAATTCTCGCTCTATGTGATGGGCGCCAGTGACCACATGGACGAGATCTATGGCTGCATCGACTTCCTGAAACAGTCCGGCGTGTTCGACCGTTCCAAGAACTTCTGCACCAGGCTGCGCGGCGATGCCGGCGCGGTGTTCGCCACGCTCAACGAAGCCTTCTGCCGCTTCGGCCCAGGCGCGGGCCACGTGACCCTCGACATCACGATTTCGGCCAACAGCCCGACCGCGGTTTGAGCGCACGCGCTCGGGCTGTCGAGGAGAGCTGTCGTGGTTGTTTCATTTGATCCGTGTGGGGGAAGTGCCCCTGATCGTGCTCCGCAAGTAGGGCATACGCCGGCGATTGGCGAAAGCGGTCGCGACGGCCAATCTCCCCCGCATGGGGGGAGATCAGCTCTCATGACCGCCCTCGCGAAGCTCGCCCCTGCCGCCACTGCATTCGCCCTGCTCCTCCTCGCCTGGGAGCTCTACGCCCGCCTCGGCGGCATCGCGCCCACCGTGCTTCCCGCGCCGTCCCGCGTGCTGGCGCAGGCCTGGGAAAACCGCGCGGCACTCGCCGAAAACACGCTGCCCACCATCCGCGCCACGCTTGCCGGCTTCGCCTGCTCGCTCGTCGCCGCCTTCGTGCTTTCGGCACTGGTCGACTTCTTGGCCCCCCTGCGCCGCGCGCTGTTTCCGCTGCTGATCGCCAGCCAGACCTTGCCGCTGGTGGCGATCGCGCCGCTGGTGGTCTTGTGGTTCGGTTTCGGGCTCTTGCCGAAGATCCTGCTGGTCGCGCTGGTCACCTTCTTTCCGATGATGGTGGCGCTGGTCGAAGGCTACGCCGCCACGAGTGCGGAAATCAGCCAGATGCTTGCCGCCATGGGAGCGGGGCGCCGGCGCATATTCTGGCTGGCGCGGCTGCCGTCGGCGCTGCCCTATTTCTTCGCCGGACTGCGCATCTCCATCACCTATGCGGTGGTCGGCGCGATCTTCGCCGAATATGCGGGCGCGGCGAAGGGGCTGGGCATCTACATGCTCAGCGCCAAGAACAACTTTCGGCCCGACCTCGTGCTTGCCGCCGTCGCCGTCAGCTCGGCGCTGACGCTGGCATTGTTTGGTCTGGCCGTCCTGGTGCAGCGCCTCGCCATGCCTTGGGAGAAGGCCGGGCGCGACCGCAGGGCCGAACCTTCCGAGCGCCGGTCATGACCCGGCTCGAGCTTCGCCATATGCGAAAAAGCTTCGGCGCGTTGGAGGTTCTGGCCGGCGTTTCGCTCGATGTCGGCGCGGGCGAGTTCGTGTCGATCCTGGGCCCCTCCGGCGCCGGCAAGTCGACGCTGTTCCAGCTCCTCACAGGCGCGATCCGGGGCGAGGGCGATATGCGCTTCGACGGCGCGCCGCTCGATGGCGCCCGCTTCGCCTTCATGCCGCAGCGCGACGCGCTGATGCCGTGGCGGCGCGTCATCGACAATGCGACTCTGGGTCTGGAAGTGCAGGGCATGACGCGCCGGGCCGCGCGCGAGCGCGTGGCGCCCTTGTTCGCCGAATTCGGCCTTGCCGGCTTCGAGCGCGCCTGGCCGGCCGAGCTGTCGGGCGGCATGCGCCAGCGCGCGGCGCTCTTGCGCACCGTGGTGCAGCAACGCGACATGCTTTTGCTCGACGAGCCCTTCGGCGCGCTCGATGCGCTGACCCGCGCGGCCATGCAGCGCTGGCTCGAAGGCATGTGGCGAAGCCACCGCTGGACCGCGCTGCTGATCACCCATGACGTGCGCGAGGCGGTGCTTCTGTCCGACCGCATCTATGTGCTTTCGGCGCGGCCCGCGCGCGTGGTCCGCGAAGTGGCCGTGCCGCTGCCGCGCCCGCGCACCGACAGCGCCGCGCTCGCCCGCGAGGCGGCCGCGATCGAGGCCGGCATCCTCGACACGCTGCTCGGCCAGCCGACCCCTATCAACGACCACCCGATGGAGAACCGAAATGATTGACCTCACCCGCCGCCAGACGCTGTTCCTGGCCGCCAGCCTGCCATTTGCCGGGACCGTCACGCGTGCCCGGGCCGCCGCGCAAAAGATCACCGTCGCGCTCGACTGGACCGTCAACACCAACCACATCGGCCTGTTCGTTGCCCGCGACAAAGGCTTCTACCATGACGCGGGGCTCGACGTCGAAATCCTCCCCTATGGCGACACCGGCTCGGGCACGCTGGTGGCCAACCGCGTCGCCGATTTCGGCATTTCGGGTTCGCTCGGCCTGTTCACGCAAAAGAGCGCCGGCGCCGACCTGAAGGCCGTCTACGCGGTCGTCCAGTCGGAAACCGGCCGCGTCGTCTTCAACGCCGACCGCGCCGCCATCAAGACTCCGAAGAATCTCGACGGCCTGACCTATGGCGGCTTCGGCAGCGCCTGGGAGAACGCGCTGATCTCGACCATCATCCGCCACGACGGCGGCAAGGGCGATTTTTCGACCGTGACGCTGGGCACCTCGGCTTACGAAGCGCTGGCCAATGGCGCGGTCGACTTCACGCTGGAAGTCTCGACCTGGGAGGGCGTCGAGGCCGAGCTGAAAGGCTTGAAACAGCGCAGCTTCCGATACGCCGATTACGGCGTGCCGGACGAGCACACCACGCTGATCGTTTCCAGCAACGCCTTCCTCGCCGCCAATCCAAAGGCCGCCGCCGCCTTCGTCCAGGCGACGCGGGCCGGCTACGCCTACGCGGTTGATCACGCGAAGGGGGCTGGCGAGTTGCTGGTCGCCGCCAACAAGGACACGCTGACCAACCCGGCGCTGATCGATGCCTCGCTGAAGGCGCTGAACGACGGCCATTTCCTGAAGAGTGCCGCCGGCGCCATCGGCACCATGGACAAGGCGAAGATGGAAGCGATGGGCGGGTATTTGTTCGCTTCGGGGATCCTGCTCGATGGCAACGGCAAGGCGCTGACGACGCGACCGGACTTCTCTGCCTATTTCAGCAACGAGTTCCTGGCGAAATGAGGAAGGGCTGTCGGCCGAGAGCCTGGGCGCCGGCGGCCCGACAGGTTCGACCGGCGGCGCTACCGTCATGCAATCGGGTGATGAAGTCCTCGCCGGTCGGCGCTAAGGCATGTCTCCCTAAAGTGGGACCCGGTTTCGGGATAAAGACATGCGTAAATCAAAGACCTAAAGCGCATGGAGCGAATCCGAAGGATCGCGACGCGCTTTAGAGCAATTCCAGGAGAAGTGTGAGCGGTTTTCCGTCGGGAAATTGCGCCAAAACAAAGAGTTAGAGCGGTTCGCCGTTTCCGTGAAACCGTGAAACGCTGTAGCCGGGTTGCCAGTCAACCGGCGCTCTCTGGCCCGCTGCCGACATCTCGCGCAGCGGGCTTCTTCTTGGGAAAATGAATGGCGGCGGCCCGGCGCCATCGCTGTTGGGGTGCGAACGGTAGGCGCCGAGCCTAACCGACAGCTTCGTAAGGGACACGTCGCTGTCGGCTAAGACCATTTATGCGCAGTTGCTAATATATGTGAAGCGTTCAATCGAACGAAAGCCCGAGACATTCGCACGAATTCAGCTGCGATTTGGAGACCTTCCTGTTCCCAAATCAGCTATCGGCCTTTTTCCTGCTGAACAGCCTTCTCAGCCACACCAGCGGCAGCAGCAGGATGAAGGCGCCTTTCTTCAGCACGACCAGGGCGAGCGCGATCACCCCGGCGCTGGCGGCCCCGCCATATTTGACGCCGAGCATCGTCGCCAGCACGCCCAGCGCGCCATAGCCGGCCACCTTGTCGCCGCTTGAGAATTCGAAATAGGACGAGCCGGCCTGGGGCTTGTAGGCGGCCGCCGAGGCCGCGACGATCTTCTGCACGTCGTCGCCCGTGATGTTGCCGTTCACCGGCACGATCTTGATCGGGACATAGCCCTGCCGGTCGAAGATCGAGACCGAGATGTTGATGGTCCGGTCGCCGCTCCAGTTCAGGATGTTGGCGTAGTAGAGGATGTTCTTGCCCTTATCGATCTGCGGATAGACGAGCCAGCCGTCGAAGCGGATGTCCTGCCCAAGTCGCTGTGACTGCGCCTTGACCGAATCCTTGAAGCTCTCCTCGATCGAGCCGATTTCCTCGCTGCGGTCGCCGCTGTCCCAGTCGGCGAGGCTGACATAGCCGTCCGAAACCGGTTTCTCGACGGTCAGGTTGTCGATCTCCGGCGTGAAGCCGAAGATCAGCTGATCGATCGAGCCGCACTCGCCGCGGTCCCAGCCGAACTCCTTCACCACCAGGTCGCAACGGTCCTCCGGCTTCAGGTAGAAGGCGCCGCTGCCGGCCGGCGCGATCGTGCCCCTGGCGGCGCTTAGAGGCTGGGTAAAATCCTGCGGATGATAGTTCGCGTCCTCGGCATGCACGCTCGCTGGCTGCGCCAGCAGGCAGGCATACGCCACCGCAACGAAAATCAGGTTCTTCCTGACCGATTTGTTCATGACCCCCTCCGGTGGACCGGACCCCAATCTCACGCCCCCGTGATCTAATGGGATTTTCAAAACAAGTACAAGCCGGAAAAGTTCCTTTTTTGTTCTTTGTACGGACTGTAATGTCCGGGCATCGCTGCGGCGCGCCTAATTCTTCACAATGGCATAGAGCAGGGCAGTTTTGACATGTCGTCCAGCTTCGCCCTGCAGGGAAAGGGCCGCTGCAAACAATTTCGCCGTTGCGGGGCACAGGCCCGCGAAATTCCGATTGGCGTTCGCTATGGCCTCCATCTCAGCCGGCGTTCCACCGCCTTCGGTGAAGGCGTCGGCGAGGAGCGACCAGTCCTGATCCTCGGGTTCGGCGGCCGGCAGACCGCTTCTTTTGGCGGCGCCAAAAGCGCGAAACAGCGTCGCGCCCATCTTGTCCAGATGCGCCAGAAATTCACCATCAGGCGCGCTGACGGCGTCTGGCCCGCTGCGCAGGTAGTTGTCGCAGGTGGCTGGCGTTTGTCGCGTAATCAGGTGGTTCAGCATGGCAAGCTGGGCCGAGAGCGCCTGCGAGGCTTCGAGAGCACGGCAACGAATATGCGCGACACCGCGCCGGTGCGGCGAGACATGGTTTGATCCTCCCCCCGGAGTTGCCGCGACCGCGGCTGCAATTCCTATATAGTTCTGCTTTTGTTCTAAAATGCAAGCATAAATTGTAGTGGCCGCCGAAGTGGCTCCATCGAGGGATCCACTCTCACATATCGATCATCGACCGCTTCACGCGCCCGATGATGGTGATCGCGCCCTCCAACTCCGGTGGGGGGATATCCAGGTAGGAAGCCGGCTGGAACGGCGGGTTGTCGTTGGGGCGGTAGCGCTTGTAGGTGGCCCGTCCGGTCTCGTCCGAGATCACATAGCAGCCATTGGTCACCAGCCGCTTGTCGCGCAAATTGACGAAGATGATCGAATCCGGCGGCGAGATCTTGTTCATCGAAGGACCGTCGACGCGGAGCGCAATCCATTCGCCTTCCTCGAGGTCGGCGGTGGGGATCGTCGGATAGTCGGAAAGGTTGACGACGCTGTCCTGGCTGCCGAGCTCGCCGGCGCTGATCCATGACACGATCGGCACGTCGACGGTGACGGGCGAGGGCATGAGATTGACCGGCGCCGCTTCGGCGCCATCGCCCCCCAAACTGCCATTGAACAGCAGCCAGCCGGGGTCGACGCCGAACAGCCGGCCGTATTTCTCGGCGGCTTTCCGCGACAGCGGCCGGTTGCCGTTCTCATGGCTGATCAACGTGTTCTTGTTGATCTCGCGCAGCGCCCGCGCGGCATCGCTGGGCGAGGCATAGCCGGCCTGGGCGCGCGCCTGCTGCAATCTGTGCCGGGAATCCATCATCGTACAAAATGCCTGAAATTTATCGTGCAAAGTGTACGATTTCGCTTGCGCGTCATTCGTACATAACGTACGCTTAGCGCATGAATGAGCATCCCGCAAGCATTTCCGCATTACCCGTGATTCCGACGCAGCCTGTCCCGGGCCTGCCCACGAGCGTCTCTGGGCTGCCCACGAGCATCTCGGGGCTTATCGATCGCTGGGGCAGCATCGGCGCTTTCGCCGCCGATGTCGGCTGCGGCTACGAGGCGGCGCGCCAGATGCGCCGGCGCGGCCGCATCGCGCCGCAGCACTGGCCGCATGTGGTGGCGGCCAGCCGCCGGCTGGGCATCGCCGGCGTCAGCTACGAATGGCTGGCCGGCCGCGCCGCCGCCATGCAACGGGCGGGCGCCATGCAAGGGGAGGCGGCATGAACGCGCTGCCCTTCCAATTCAAGTCACCTTTGGAATTCCAATCGTCCGGACTGTCTTCCTCCCCCGTCCGGGCGCATTCCGGGGCGCTTGCCCCGGATCCGGTCGAACCGCCCGCACCCCGGTTCACCGGAACGGCCGGAGCCGTTCCTCCCCCGGCTCCGGCCCCCAATCCGGGCACAAGCTGCATCCGCACCGAGGACGGCACCGTCATCCTGTTCGACCGCGCGTCGGGCAGGGCGGTGTCGGGCCTGACGCGGGCGGCGGCTGAAGCCAGGCTTCGCGAGCTGGACGGGGCCGCGCGCCCCGCCTGATTCCAACCCTTTTCCAAACCGCACCGACGGCCTCGCGGCCGAACCCAGGCGCTTGGGTTCCAGCCCGGCGCTTTCGCATGCCCACGCCCCAGCAATCGACGGAATGAGAAGATGGCAGCCGCCTACACTGAAAAGGAAATCGACGAGATCGCAGCCTGGCTGAAGGAGGGGCTTTCGGCCTCGCGCATCGCCGGCCGCTTCAGCGCGCTGCGCGGCGCCCCGGTCTCGCGCAATGCCATCATCGGCATTGTCCACCGCAACGCCGGCTTGCGCGCCATCGGCTTCGCCAATCCCAAGGGCGGCCGCGCCGGCGGCAGGCCGAGGAAGCATGCCCGGCCGGACCGCCCGGGCAGGCGGGGCAGGACCGTGATTGGAGGGATAGCGCTCTCCGAGCCGGCCGCGCTTTCCAGATTTGCCGAGCTGGTGGAAGGCGCCGGCGGCGAAGCTGCCGATCTCCCCCCCATTCTTACACCGGGAAGTGGGGGAGATGTCCGGCAGGACAGAGGGGGGTGCTGTCCCGCCGACCTTTCAGTCGTAGGCGCTTCCTCGAACCCGGACGCCATCACCGCTCGCACCCCCAAGCCCAAAAAGCCCAAGGCCCGCAAACCCGCGCGCACGCTGCCGCCGGCCTGGCTCGCCCCCGGCGAACGCGAAAAATCCGAAGCGCAGCGCTACAAGCTCCCGGCGCCGCCGCCGCCGGTAAACCCCGGCCGCCAGCCGCATGTGGCGGCGATGCGCTTCCTCGACTGCCTGTTCGGCCGCTGCCGCGCCCCGCTCGATCTCGCGTTGCGCGAGGATGCCGAAGCCGATCCGCTGGGCGCGCGCCCGGGGCCGGACATGCTGTGCTGCGGCCTGCCGACGTCGGCCACGCGCAGCTACTGCGCGCACCATCACGCCAGGTTCCACGGCCACCGCGGGAGGGGAAGGTGATTGGGGAAACAATGATGGGCGAGGCGTCGGAGCTGCCAATCTCCTCCCTTGCGGGGGAGATGTCCGGCCGGACAGAGGGGGGTGTGAAGGAATGCGACGTCTCAGAACTGCCTTTCGCTATGGTCTGTTGTGGCCCGGTAAGGGTTCCAAACGCTGATATGCTGGCGGGACAGCGCCCCCCTCTGGCCTGCCGGCCATCTCCCCCGCAAGGGAGGAGATCAGCTACCCGCCGCTGCCGCCGCTTGCTCCTGACCGAGCCCACCCCATGAGCGGCACGATCTGGTCGAAATTCTTCTGGTCGGACTGGGAGTCCGATCCGAACCTCAGGCTCTGCTCTCTCGCGGCGCAAGGCCTGTGGATGCGCATGCTGTGCATTGCCGCCGCGCATGAGCCGGTCGGCTATGTCGCGATCGCCGGCAAGGGGCTGGACGAGACCGCCCTTGCCCGCCTTGCCGGCTGCGCGGAGATGGAGCTTGGCGCGCTGCTTGGCGAGCTCGAGCAGAACCGCGTCTTCTCGCGCGACCGCCACGGCCGCATCTATTCCAGGCGCATGATCGCCGACGCCCGCAAGGCTCGGCTCGCGCGCAAGAACGGCTTGAAGGGCGGCAACCCAAGCCTTTCGAAGGAAAGGGCTTTTCCGCCCTCGGATAAGCGGCGGGCAAGGGCCGGGGATAAGGCGGGGGATAAAACCCAGAGTCCAGACTCCCAGAGTCCACAAGCCATCGATCCATCGAGAGAAAACGCCCCGGCGTTTTCCGCTTCGCGGGACAGGAATGGAAAAGCGCCTCCAGGGCAACCGCCCGAAAAGAAATGGCAGCGGCGCAGGACCCATGTCGATGCCGCCAACGCAATCATCGAGGAGATCAATGACCGCAGCCGAATTGCAGCAGGCGGCGAAGGCGCTGGCCGCGATGTTTTCCTGCTTCCCGCAATCCGCGCTGGCTGACGCCGAGATGCAGCTGC
This sequence comes from Mesorhizobium atlanticum, assembly GCF_003289965.1. Taxonomy (GTDB): domain Bacteria; phylum Pseudomonadota; class Alphaproteobacteria; order Rhizobiales; family Rhizobiaceae; genus Mesorhizobium; species Mesorhizobium atlanticum. Next base: position 2,847 of record NZ_QMBQ01000001.1, on the reverse strand, counting down.
GCGGGTATCTGGCCGCCGTGCAGGATGCCGAGCTCGAGGATGTCGAGGCCGCGATCCGGCGCTTCATCCGCGGCGAGGCCAAGGTCGACAACGCCCAGTTCTGCCCGTCGAGCGCGCAGCTTTCGATCGAGGTGCGGGAGCGGCGCCTGATGAGGGAGCTGACGGCGAAGCGGGGCGTCCAGCCAGGCGCCAGTTCCTCGCCCCCGCTGCGCGGGGGAGAGGTGGCGCGGCGAAGCCGCGACGGAGAGGGGAGCGCCCTTCGCGAAATCAAAGCCGGCTGAGAACCTGGCTCCTCGCATCACGAGCGAAGCCGCAACGAGCTCAACCTTCCACGCCATTGGCTTCGCGGAGGGCGTCCCCCTCTCCGTCCGCTTCGCGGCCACCTCTCCCCCACCGTTGGTGGGGGCGAGGAACCCAAGTTCTGCAACACTCACCCACAACCCAAGGACCCGCCCATGCCCCGCAAATCCTCGAAAAAACCCCAACCGCCAAAACTCCCCAAGGGCGAGGCCGAGCAGGTGCGCATCCGCCGCGAGGTCGGCCACGACTTCGCGTTGAAGCAGGACGCCTTCGGCCGCCAGCGGCTGACCGCCGGCACGGCCGAGGCGCGGCGCGTCTACGAAGTGTCGAACGGCGGCTACACCTCCACCGGCGGCATCGTGCGCCTGCGCAATGTCGATCCGCTGGTGGGCATCACCTCGCTCACCCGCCAGCAGCGCGAGGCCGGCCAGCGTTTTCGCGACGATTTCGAGCGCGCCGCCCGCCACGGCCTGCAGCCGCAATCCTGGAGCGAACGCGTCGACGCCAGCCGCATGGGCGGCGGCGTCCCCGACCGCGTCCTCTCAGCCGGCCGCGCCCATGCCCATGCAGCCGCCGCGCTCGCCCATTGGGATGTGGCGGAGGTGGTGCGCAAGACCTGCCTCGAAGGCCAGTCGGTGAAGGCCATCGCCGAGCGGAGCGGCGAGGGAAGGGATGTGGTGGTGAAGCTGCTGAAGGTGGGGCTGGATTTGCTGGCGGTGCACTATGGGATGATGGGGAGGAAGGCGGGGTGAGTTTTGGTTGAGGCGACCGTCAAAGCACGAGTCTTCGTTGGTTAGGAGATAGCTTCGGCAACAGCTATGGCACGGCGGTGCAAATCAGGACAGCCGCGGGCGCGTTCCTGTTATCCGTCCTTATTTTGCATTACACTCCCAGCTTGGGCCGGTTGGGGCAGACCCGCAGCGCAGCTGAAGAGTCTTAATGCGCGCGAACGGACGCCGACAGCCTGCTCTCGCCGGCCGGCTGCCGGTTCGAAACCGGATGTTGAAAGCATCAAGCAAGCGGCTGACGACTGAGCCGGCTGGAGGTTGGTAGCATGCGCGTTCCCATCTATCAGGTTGACGCATTCACCAAGCGGCGCTTTGCCGGAAATCCGGCCGCGGTTGTGGTGCTGCCAAGCTTTCCGAGCGACACTGTCATGCGAGCCGTCGCGGCCGAGAACAACCTGGCCGAGACGGCATTCCTCGTCCAAGAAGAGGGCCAATATCATCTGCGCTGGTTCACCCCCGCTGTCGAGGTGCCGCTGTGCGGCCACGCCACATTGGCGACGGCGGCGGTCGTTATGGAACGCCTCTCGCCGAACCTTGGCGGAGTGGTTTTCCAAACCGCCAGCGGTGAATTGCCTGTAGCTCGCAGTGCCGACGGTTATGTCCTGGACTTCCCCAGCAGGCCGTCCGAAAAGGTCAGTTCTCCGCCAGACGTGTCGAAAGCCCTGGGCATCATGCCAACTGAGGTCTATCGCAATCAATTCAACTATCTTGCCGTCCTGGATGATGCCCGAAATGTCCGCGATCTGCAGCCGGACCTTGTCGCGATCGCCGGTCTCGATCGATCTGGCATCATCGTCACCGCGCCCGGCGATGATGGCTATGATTTTGTCAGTCGCTACTTTGCGCCCGCCAAAGGGGTACCGGAGGACCCCGTCACCGGGGCGGCCCATTGCATGCTGGCGCCTTACTGGGCTGAGAGATCTGGCAGGTCGTCTTTTGTCGCCTACCAGGCCTCACGTCGCGGGGGCGAGGTCGTCTGTCGGCTTTGCGGTGACCGGGTGGAACTAGAAGGCAGTTGCGTCTTCTACCTAGAGGGCCAAGCGGACATATCACTATAAACCCAGCTCCGGCCTTGCCGATGGCGCGCATCGGTCAGCGCGATCCTAAAGGCGGCGCCGCTCACGAAATTCAGTTCACCTCCTACCTGCTCGACGGCGACGAGTATCAAGCGGCATCTGCCGACGAGGCACTCGAGATCGCAAGCAGGGCTTCGCTTAGTAGGCGCCAATGAAATACCCCGATGGGTCCTTGCCCGACTTGGCGACAAGATCGTCGTCTGGGAAGGAAACGAAGGCGTCGTGGTCTGCTCCATGGATACCGACGAATATTCCGAGGAGTATCCCAAGGAAGCATTCGGATATCTGGAACGAGGGATCATGGTCCTGTCCGAAAAGGCGGGGCTGATTCACTATGTGAAGCCCGAAATCGACATGCGACTGATCGAGCGGAAGAAATGAAGGGAGGGATCGCCAATCGCGGATGCTGGCGCCGCCCCTCATCCGCCTGCCGGCACCTTCTCCCCGTGAACGGGGAGAAGAGGACTGGCCGCAGCGCCGGCGCCAATTCCGTGACGTTGGTGATTGGCGAAAGCGTCGATGACAGGCTCTTTCTCCCCGTCACTATACGGGGAGAAATGCCCGGCAGGGCAATGAGGGGCAGCGCCGACCGATAGCCTTTGTCAGAGCGTTCACCGCCTCAAGCGTCTTTCTTCGCAGGCCTTGACTCACTGTCAGGCGCCCCCTCCCACCCAAACACACTC